>NZ_FOSQ01000021.1 GCF_900114315.1 Falsiroseomonas stagni DSM 19981 | reverse complement strand
CACCAGACCGGCGGCAAGCTCCAGGTCCCGGAGAACATCAGCCTGCTACCATTGCCGCCCTACTCGCCCGAGTTGAACCCGGTCGAGAACGTCTGGCAGTTCCTGCGCCAGAACCAGCTCAGCAACCGGGTCTACGAAACCTACGACGCTATCGTCGATGCGTGCTGCGATGCCTGGAACGCCCTCATCAACGATCCAAGCCGCATCACCTCCATCGCCACCCGCGACTACGCACAGGTCAACCGTTGAGGGCGTTGGTATTAGACGGGTCTCTTTCGCATCCAGCCCTCGCCGGATCGCGTCGCGCATGGCTGTGCCCCTTGATGGATGGAACATAACACGAATAATGGGCCTGAGCCAGCCTTTTTGCGGTCAGGCCCAGGCCGCCAGCGGCCGGCGGATCGGGGCCAGTTGGTCGTCCCGCGCCGCCTCCCCCGGCGCGAAGGCCACCACGATCCGCGCAGCGCCCATGGCCTCCACCACCAGGCGCTGCACCCCGGTATTGGGGTTCTCCGGCGGCGGGCGGGTGGCGCTGTCCAGCGTGAAGACCGCGCCGGCGGGTTCCAGGATACGGGCTTGGAGCATGGCCGAGCCCTGGCGCAGCACCGCCGCCGGACCATCCAACGCCACCGCCGCCCGCGTATGCATCTGCCAGCGCAGCCGCCGGCCGGCACTGCCCGTCACCTCATCCGCCACCACCATCACGCGTCGGTCGAGCAGGGCGATGCCGCGCCGCGCCGAGACCAACGCCGGGTAGCCCGCGGACAGGTCCGCGACGGCGCGGGCGAAGCCTGGTTCGGACCGGAAGGCGGTGATCGCGGCGCGCGCCGCCATGGGCTGGTCGGCGCCATCCACCAGCAGCGTGTTCTGCCCCGCCGTCGCGTTGCGGTAGTAGGTGAAGCGCCGGGCCGCGCTGAAATAGCCGGGCAGGGCGTAGTCATCGGCGCCGAGGTCGATGGCGAAGCGCTCGCCGCCCGCCTCCATCACGAAGGTGCCGAGGTCGAGGTTCCCATGGTTGGCGGCGTTGTCGCCACCCTTGAAGGCGATCCAGCTCGCGGCGGGGTCACCCCAGGCGCCGCGCAGGCTCGCAGCCTCGACATGCCGGAAACGGGCATCGAGGGGCAGGCCGAGCGCCGCCGGTGATTGCCCGCCGGGCTGGTACCAGAGGAGCCCGGTGCCGGTGACGCCGGGGGCGCGGCCGATCAGCCAGGCATAGGCAGGGGCGTGGTAGCGCCGGGCCAGCCACATCAGGGCGGGGGTGTTGCGGACGCTCTCCCCGCCATCGGCGAAGTTGAAGACGCGGCCGGTGGGGCCTTCCAGATGCAGGCGGAACAGGCCAGCTTCCGCCAGGCCGGGCAGGGCGGACAGCCCCTGGTTCGCCCCCAGCGCCGTGTCCAGCGCCGCCAGCAGGAAGACCGCGTATTGGGTGGCGTAGTCCCAATAGGCAACGCCTTCGTCCCAGGCGCCGTCGGGCGCGTAGGACGCCAGCGCCGGCCGGGCGGCGGGGAGGGCGAGGGAGAGGATCTCCGCCGCCAGCGTCGGCGCATCCTCCGCCACCGCCAGCGCGCCGCAGACCAGGCCGCCCATGCAGACCAGGGCCCAGTTGTGCGTCACGCGCGTCCAGAAGGCGCGGCTGCGGAAGCCGTCGAGCCCGGGGCGCAGACCCTTCGCGATGATGGCGTCGCGCGCCATGGCGCGGTCGGCCTCCGGCCAGGCGGCGTGGCACCAATCCAGCGCCAGGGCGAAGGCGGTGGTCATCTCCGCCACATCGAGGAAGTGGCTGGGGTTCCAGTCTGGGTAGGCGGCCGCGGCGCGCATCTCCGCCGCCAGGCGCGCGGCGTAGCGGGGATCGGCGGTGAGGAGGAAGGCGACGCCCAGTGCCTCCGTCCGGCGGAGGATGTCCCGGGACGTCGGCAGCAGCACCGGGCGCCGCGCCTCGAAGCGCCGTTCCGCCGGCGGGCGGGCCAGCAGGCCATCGGCATCGCGCAGCAGGGTGGTGCGCCAGCGGCGGCCGGCGGGCTCCGCTTCCAGCCGCGCCGGCAGGGTCGCGACCTGCTCCGGCGTGGTCAGCAGGCGCGGATGGACAGGGCGTAGCGTGGCGAGCAGCCCGGCGCCCTGGGCGCAGGCGGGCACGGCAAGGCAGCCAGGCAGGGCGAGCGCCGCACGGCGGGTCAGGGCCATGCGGCGAAGGCTACTCTGGCCGCAGCCCCGCCGCACGGACGGAGTCGCGCCAGCGCTCCAGATCCTCCGCTATCATGGCGGCGAAGGTTTCGGGGCTTTCGGAGGGGGCGGGTTCATTGCCGGCTTCCACCATCGCGCGGGTGACCGCGGGAGTGCGCACCGCGGCGGCGGCGTCCCGGTGCAGGCGCTGGATGATGCCGCGGGGCGTGCCGAGCGGCGCGAGGATGCCGTACCAGTTATCCGCCTGGAAGCCGGGATAGGTCTCCGCCACCGTCGGCACATCGGGCATGGCGGCGGCGCGACGGAGGTTGCCGACGGCCAGCGCCCGCGCATTGCCCTGCGTCACCAGCGGCAGGGCGACACCGATGCCGAGGAAGGCCATGTCGATGCGTCCGGCGATGAGGTCCGTCAGCAGCGGCGCGGCGCCCTGGTAGGGGATGTGCAGCATCTCCGCGCCGCCGCGGGCGGCGAGCGTCGCAGCGCTGAGGTGGTTGATGCTGGCGGGGCCGGCGGAGCCGTAGGTGAGCGCCCCCGGCCGGGCCTTGGCCAGCGCGATGAGGGCGGCGAGGTCCCGCGCCGGCAGGTCCTTCCGCACGACGAGCGCGGAGGGCGAGGAGACGAGTTGGCAGACGGGCGCGAAGATCCGCAACGGCTCCAGCGCTGCCTGGCCGCGCGCGAGCGGACTGATGGAGACGGGGCCGGGCGAGGCGACCAGCAGGGTGTAGCCATCCGGCGCGGCCTGGCTGACATGCAGCGCGCCGATGGTGCCGTTGGCGCCGCCGCGGTTCTCGATGACCACGGGCTGGCCGAGGAGTTCGGCCATGCGGGCGGCGATGGGCCGCGCCGCCAGGTCGATGGGCCCGCCCGGCGGCCAGGGCACCACCAGGCGGATGGGCCGGGTGGGGTAGCCATCCTGTGCGCGGGCGATGGACGGGGCGAGGATCGCGCTGGCCAGCAGCGCGCGGCGGGTCGGGCGCATCATTCCAGCGCCCCGATCGCCTTCCAGGCCTTGTCCATGCCGTAGAAGCGCATGACGTCCGCGACGCGTGCCGGCGGCGGACGCCAGTTCTTCTGGCCGTGGCGGCTGCGCGTCAGGCCGAATTGCCGCTTCATGTCCACCATCATCTCCGCCAGCTTGTAGGTGGCGGCGATGCCGTCGATGACGGGGATGTCGTCCACGCGATGGACGCCGTTGGTGGTCAGGAAGACGTTCTGCGGCATCTCACCGGGGATGATCACGTCGCATCCCGTGTTCTTCGAGAAGTCGCGCACGGTTTCCTTGAAGCGGGAGATGACGGCATCGGGCGTCGCGAAGCCGCCGAAGATCTCCTTGTAGGAATAGCCGGAGGCGACGGTCCCCGCGAAGCAGGCGCCGAGGCCGATGCTGTCGAGGAAATCCTTGATCTCATTGCCCAGCTGGGGCGCGAAGCGGGTGATGCCGAAGCGGTAGCCATACATGGTGGCGAGGTGCGCGGCGGCTTCCAGGTAGTTGGCGACGGGAATATCCACCAGGGACCGGATTTCCGGCAGCATGACGCCGGAGAGGTAGCTCATCACGAAGGCATCGTAGCCCTGCTGTTCGGCGGCATAGGCCGCCGCCATGGGCTGCGCGCGATGCATCAGCGCCAGCGGGCGGAACTGCAATTCATCGATCGGATAGTCGGTGGCGTATGTGCCCTTCAGGATGCCGTGCATGACGATGTCCGTGTCGGGCCGCACGACGGAGGCGAGATGCTTCTTCGTTGCCGCCGCGTATTCCGGCAGGTCCTCGAAGATCACCAGGCCCTGGTGCCAGATCTTCATCGCCATGTTGGTGTCTCCCTTGAAGCACCCTTCGATTCACGCCTTCGGGTGCTCGGCGGCTGCGCCGCCTGCGCCCTTCGGCGATCGAAGGGTCGTGTCCTTGAAGCACCCTTCGATTCACGCCCTCGGGTGCTCGGCGGCTTCGCCGCCTGCGCCCTCCGGCGATCGAAGGGTCAGCCCACCTTGATGCCGGTGGCGCGCGCAAGCTCACCCCAGCGTTGCAGGTCCGACGCGATCTTGGCCGCGTATTGCGCGGGGGTCGTCGCCTCGATGTCGAAGCCCTGGGCGCGCAGCGTGGCGGTCAGGTCCGGCGCATGCAGCGCCGCGGCGATGTCGCGATGCAGCCGGTCCACGATGGCGGAGGGGGTGTTGGCGGGGGCCATGACGCCGTACCAGGAGTTCACCTCGAACCCCGGCAGGGTTTCCGCCACCGTCGGCAGATTGGGCAGGCCGCTGGACCGGCGTTCGGTGGAGACGGCGATGGCGCGCAGCGTGCCGGCCTGCATCTGCGCGACGGCACCGGCGAAGTTGATGAAGGCGAAGTGCAGCCGCCCGCCGAGCAGGTCCGTCACCACCGGCGCCGCGCCCTGGTAGGGTACGTGCAGCAACTGCACGCCGCCCATCATGGCCAGCATCTCCCCGGCCAGGTGCGTGGTGCTGGCGGGGCCGACGGAGCCGTAGGACAACGCGCCGGGCTGCGCGCGGGCCAGCGCCAGCAATTCCGTCACGCTGTTCGCCGGCACGTCGGGCCGCACCACCAGCACGATCGGGCCGGAGACGAGCTGCGTGATGGGCGCGAAATCGCGCACCGGGTCGAAGGGGACACTCGAGGAAAAATTCGGGCTGATGGCGATGGGCCCGACATGGCTGAAGAACAGCGTGTAGCCATCCGGCGCCGCGCGGGCGACGGCGGCGGCGCCGATGGTGCCGTTGGCGCCGGGGCGGTTTTCCATGACCACGGGCTGGCCGAGCGATTCCGACAGCCGCTGCGCCACGGGGCGCGCGACCACATCGGCGGGGCCGCCCGGCGTCCATGGATTGATCAGGCGGATGGGGCGGGCGGGCCAGGGTGCTTGCGCTTGGGCGAGGCTGGGCAAGGCGAGCGCGGCGCCCGCGCCGAGCATGAACCTGCGTGTGGGTCCTGGCATGTTGTTGTTCCTCCCCTTGTGGCCGGTCGCTTCAGCGGCCGGTGAATTGCGGTTTTCGTTTTTCCCGGAAGGCACGCGCGGCTTCCAGCCGATCCTCGGTGTTGAGGAGATGCGTGAGGAGATCGACTTCCAGCCGCATGCCGTCGCGCAGCGGCAGATCCTGCGCGGCGCGCACGGCTTCCTTGGCGAAGGCCATGGCGGTGGGCGGGCGGGCGGCGAGGCGGAGGGCCAGCGCCTCCGTCTCCGCCGCCAGATCGGCGCGGGGCACCACGCGGGTGACGAGGCCGATCTCCCGCGCGCGCTTCCCGTCGATGCGGTCGCCCGTCAGGATCATGTCCAGCGCCTGGGCGAGGCCCACCATGCGGGGCAGGCGCTGCGAACCGCCCACGCCGGTCATGATGCCGAGCCCGGTTTCCGGCAGGCCGAAGCTCGCATCCTCCGCCGCGATGCGGATGTCGCAGGCGAGTGCGACTTCGAGGCCGCCGCCAAGGCAGTGGCCATGGATGCTGGCGATGATCGGCTTCTTCGTGTGGTCGAAGGGGCTGATCCAGCTTTCCGGCACCCGCGCCTGGCGGTAGGCGGGCGGGGAGGGGACCTCCACGAATTCCTTGATGTCCGCGCCGACGCAGAAGGCACGGTCACCCGCGCCCCGGACCACCACCACGCGCACATCGGGATCAGCCTCCGCCGCGCGCATCGCGGCGGCGAGGTCGGCGCGGAGCTGCATGGAGAGCGCGTTCATCGCCTCCGGCCGGTTCAGCGTGACCCAGGCGATGTGGTCGCGGGTCTCGGTGAGGACCGTGCTCACTTCACCAGCTCCCGCGCGATCACCATGCGCAGGACTTCGGACGCCCCTTCGCCGACCCGGTAGTGGCGGACATCACGGTAGAAGCGCTCCACCGGCACGCCGCGCATCAGCCCGGCGCCGCCATGGATCTGCACCGCGCGATCGGCGACGCGGCCGACCATCTCGCTGCAGGCGAGCTTGCAGATGGCGGCGAAGTTGCCGAGGTCCTCGCCGGCCGCCGCCTTGCGGAGCGTTTCGTAGAGGAAGGCGCGGGAGACCTCGATCTCCGCATGGCTGTCGGCCAGCATCCACTGGATGGCCTGGCGGTCCGCCAGGCGCTGGCCGAAGGTGCTGCGCTGCTTCGCGTGCTCGATCGACATCTCCAGCAGCCGATCCGCGGCGCCGATGCAGGCGGCGGAGACGCCGAGGCGGCCATTGCTCAGCGACCCCATCGCGATGGCGAAGCCCTGGCCGGGATCGCCGAGCAGCGCCTCATCCGGCACCACGCAATCGGTGAAGGTGAGTTCGCCGAGCTTGATCGCCTCCGACCCGATGGTGGTGTCGATGCGCGTGACGTCGAAGCCCGGCGTGCCGCGTGGCACGAGGAAGGCGCCGATGCCGCCGCGGGCGCGCTGGGCGGGATCGGTGACGGCCATCACCATCACCACATCGGCGGCGTGGCCGCCGCTGATCCACTGCTTGCGGCCCTCGATCTTCCAGCCGCCTTCGACCTTCGTCGCACGGGTGGTGATGGCGGCGGCGTCCGATCCGGCGCCGGGCTCCGTCAGGCCGAAGGCGGCGCGGAGGCGGCCGGTTGCCAGGCCCTTCAGCCAGCGATCCTTCTGCGCCGCCGTGCCGTGGCGGGCGATGGCGATGGGCGTCAGGCCGCTGGTCGCGTCCAGCAGCAGGGTGAAGCAGCGATGGCTGCGCGCCACTTCCTCCATCACCAGGCAGTAGGTGGGAAGGTCGGCGCCACCGCCGCCATCGGCTTCCGCCAGCAGCATGCCGAGCCAGCCCTGGCCACGCATCAGGTCCCAGGCCGCGTCGGGGATCTCGCCTTCCGCATCGATGCGGGCGGCGAGGGGTTCGAGCTGGTCGGTGACGAAGCGACGGATCGGGCCGCGGAGTTCGGCCAGTTCGGGGGAGAGTTCAGTGCGCATCATGGGGACCTGTGGCATGGGCGGCCTCGGCGGCCTGCGCGGCGGCGATGATGCGCGCGCGCAGCGGGCCGTTCAGCCAGCTCTTGTTGGTGGCATAGGCGGTGGGATCCATCGCGCCGAGCGCGGCTGCGCGCCCCTGCGCGGCCTCATCCAGCGCCGCATCGGCGTGCACCGCATCGGCAAGGCCCGCGCTGAGCGCCGTGGCGGCATCCATCGGCTGGTTCGCCTGCATCAGCCGATGCGCCGCCTGGCGGCCGCCCCGTGACTGGATGATGGTGACGCCGAGCGGCGAGGGCATGGCGAGCGCGATTTCCGGCATGGCGATGGAGGCGCCGGATTCGAGAATGACCTCATCCGCCATCAGCGCCAGCATCGCGCCACCGCCGACGCATTTGCCGCGCACCACGGCGACCACGGGCTTCGGGCAATCCAGGACGGCGAGGATGCTGCGGAGCAGGAGGGCGCGGCGGAGCTTCTTCGCCTCCGGCACCGGCAGGCCGAGATCCTCCCGCAGATCGGCCCCGGCGCTGAAGACGCGGCCGCCCGCGCCGGCCAGCATCACCGCGCGCGTCGTGCTGTCCCGCGCCGCGTCCGCCAGCGCGGTGACGAGCGCATCCTGCAGGGCGCGGGACAGGGCATTGGCGGCCTGGGGCCGGTTGAGGGTGAGGCGGAGGACGCCGTGATCGGTGCGGTCGATGAGAAGGGTCATGGCGCAGCGTCCCGCGTCACGACCAGCGCGTCCAGCACCCGGATGCCGGAAGGCAGCACGGCGATGGGGTTCACGTCGATCTCCTCGATCATGTCGCCGAGATCGGTGGCGAGCCAGGAGAAGCGCGCGATGGCGTCCGCCAGCGCCGTGATGTCGCACGGCGGCGCGCCGCGATGGCCGTGCAGGAGCGGTGCCAGGCGCAGCGATTCCAGCGCCTCGGTCGCCTCCACCGCCGTGACGGGCGGCAGGCGGAAGGTGACATCGCGCAGGACCTCCACCAGCGTGCCGCCGAAGCCGATGGTGAGCACGGGGCCGAAGGTGATGTCGCGTGTCAGGCCGAGCAGCATCTCCTGCCCGCCCGACACCATTTCCTGCACCAGAACGCCCTCGATCCGTGCGTCGGGCGCGTAGGCGCGGGCATTGGCGATGACGGCCGCGAAGGCGTCGCGCACGGCCTCCTCCCCCTGGAGGTGCAGGCGCACGCCGCCGGCTTCGGTCTTGTGGGGGATGTCGGGGGAGAGGATCTTCAGCGCGACCGGGCCGGCGATCTGCGCGGCCTCCGCCACCGCATCCTTCGCCGTCGTCGCCACGCCCTCCCGCGGGCCATGCAGGCCGTAGCAGGCGAGGACGGCGCGGGAGGCGGATTCGGTCAGCGCACCGGCCGGCGCGGCCGCAAGAAGCTGCCGCGCGCGGGCCGTGTCCAGGCCTGCGGGCCGCGTGGGCGGCGCGGTGCGGCGGCGGAGGAAGGCGGCCCAGTCCATGCTGCGCGCCAGCGCCTGGGCGCAGGGCAGCGCATCGCGGAAGACGGCATGGCCCTCTCGCACCAGGAGTTCCGGCGTCAGCGTGGGATCGGCGGCGGAGCGGCCGGTCCAGAGGATCGCGACAGGCTTGTCGGAGGCTTCCGACAAGGCGGTGACGGAGCGGATGTCGTCATTCGGCGCGATGGTGATGACAGGCACCAGCGCATCCACGGCCGGGTCGTCCAGGATGATGGCTGCCGCCTTGGCGAAGGTGTCCTTCGTGCCGATGGCGCCGGCGCTGAGGTCGGTCGGGTTGTTCACCGCCGCGAAGCCCGGGATCAGCGTCCGCAGCTTCGCCGCCGTCTCCGCCGCGTAGTCGGGGAAGCCGATGCCGACGCCCGCGGCCTGGTCCGTCAGCGCCACCAGATTGCCGCCGGAGATCGCCAGCGCCGCCGCGCCATGCCCTGCCGGGCGCTGGCGACGGCGCAGCAGCATCGCGACCTCATAGAGTTCGCGCGCATCATTCACGCGGATCAGGCCGAGCTGCCGCGCCGCCGCATCGAACACCGCATCCGATCCGGTGATGGCGCCGGTGTGGGAGGCCGCGGCGCGCGCGCCTGCCTCGGTGCGGCCGAACTTGATCAGTGCGATGGGCTTTTCGAGTTCCGCGGCCCGCGCGGCCAGCAGGCGGAGCCGCGCACCGTCGCGGATGCGCTCCGCCAGCATCAGCACGACCTTGGTGTGCGCGTCCTCCAGCATGAAGGCGGCGTAGTCCAGCAGGTCCATGTCCGCGTCGTTGCCGCTGCTGACCTGGTAGGAGATGCCGAGGCCCATCTCCTGCGCGCGCCACATGACATTGACCTGCGCGGCGCCACCGCTCTGTCCCACCACGCCGATGTCGCCGGCGGCGCGACGGGGACCGCTGATGGTGGCGGTGGAGGTCAGGGCGAAGCCGTCGACGAAGTTGATCATGCCGTTGCAGTTGGGGCCCATGATCCGCACGCCGCCCGCGCGCGCCACCCGCACCAGTTCCGCCTGCGCCGCCAGGGTCTGCTCCGTGCCCAGTTCACCGAAACCGGAGGAGAAGACGGTGGCGTAGGGGATGCCGAGGCGACCGCATTCGGCCACGGCATCGATGCAGGCCTTTGCCGGCAGCACGATGCCGACATGGTCGGGGCGGGCCGGCAGGGCAGACAGGTTCGGGAAGCACGGACGGCCGAAGACCGTCGGCCGGTTCGGATTCACCGGGAAGGCATCACCCGTGAAGCCGAAATCCAGCATCTGCCGCAGGCAGCGGCCGCCGAACTTCCCGAGGTCCTCCGTCGCCCCCAGCAGCGCTACCGCTTTCGGGGCGAAGAAGGGCCGCAGATCGGGGAAGCCGTGGCCGGTCAGCGGGCCAGGTTTGAATTCGGTGTGCGGATTGGCTATTTGCATAGTGGGTGAAGCGTCGCGCCGCGGCCGGCCGGCGTCAACAGGCCGCCCATGCGCTGCAGCATCGCGGAATGGGGAGGCGTGATGGGGGACGGGAAGGACCGGCAATTCGTCACCGCGCTGGCCCGAGGCGTGGAGGTGCTGCGCTGCTTCACGGCGGCGCGACCGGAACTCGGCACCACGGAAATCGCGGCGATGACGGGCCTTGCGCAATCCACGGTCTGGCGGCTGTGCCACACGTTGCAGGGCATGGGCGTGCTGGTGCCGGGGCGGGACCCCGGGCGGCTGCGGCCGGGGTTCGGGCTGCTTTCCCTCGGCTATGCCGCGCTGGCGAAGGGGGGCATCGCGGAAGTCGCGCAGCCGGCCATGCAGCGCATCGCGGACCGCTTCGGGGTCCAGTTGTCACTGGCCGCGCGGCAGGATGACGTGATGCTGATCGTGGCGCGGGCAGAGGCGCCGACCATCCTGCGCCTGTCCTTCACCGTTGGCGCCACGCTGCCCATCGCCACCACGGCGCTGGGCTGGGCCTGGCTGGCGGGTGTGGATGCGGCGACGCGCGATGCGGTGCTGGCGCGGCTGGAAGGCGGCATGCGGGCGGAGATCGCAGCGGCGCTCGACCATCATGCGCGACGCGGCTTCGTGCTCAACCTTCGGCGCGCCCATCCCGACGTGAATTCCATCGGCGTGCCGGTGGTATCGCCGGATGGATCGCGGGTGATGGCGCTGAATTGCGGCGGGGCGGTTTCGGTCGTCACGCCTGAACTGCTGGCCGGGCCGGTGGCGGAGGCGGTGATGGCGCTGGCGGCCAGCCTGGCACCCGCCCTCGGCGACGCCTGAGCGCGCCATGACGCAACGGGGATTGATGGGCGATAACTCATCCCTGGTCCGGGCCGGCTCTTCCGTACCTGCATCCTGCGCCGCCTCTCGCATGGCGGCTCGCCGTCGACAGGGGCGTCACTCCCGTCCATGAACTGATGCGAAAATCCAGAAAACTCTCGTAAAGACGACGCAGGACAAGGAGCCCGCGTGGCACAAGGGAAGCGAACCAGATCCGGAGTGACTCCCTTGCCCGAGTACCAAGCGCCGAAGCCGCCGAAGCTTCCACCTGCGCCGGTGGTCACCAATGACAGCATTACTGGCACCGTTGGCAACGATGTCTTCCTTGGTGGTACCGGCAATGACACGTTCAGCGGTGGTGCCGGCCTCGACACGGTCGACTACTCACGCGCCGGTACGCAGATCACGCTCAAGTCGCAGGGCGTCATCGACAAGGCGGCGGGCGGTTCCGATCTGATCGCCGGCGTGGAGAGCATCATCGGTGCCGTCGGCGTCGCCAATCTGATCGATGGCTATGTCGCGGGTGCGCAGACCACGAGCTTCATCATCGACCTTGCGGCCAATGCGCTGACGATCAATGGCATCCCCTATCTGGGGTCGGTGAGCTTCGGCGTCACGAACTTCGTCGATGTTCGCGGCACGGCGAATGGCGACATCATCACCGGCAGCACGCTGGACAACCGCTTCTTCGGCAGCGCTGGCAATGACGTCTATAACGGTGGGGCCGGCTTCGACACGCTGGACTACACCACCCTCGGCACCGCCGTGACGCTGACGTCGCAGGGCTTCATCGACAAGGGTGCGCTCGGCACCGATGTCATCTCGAATGTCGAAGCGATCCTGGGCGCGGCGGGCCTGAACAATGTGATCGATGGAACCGTGGCCGTGCCGGCCACCCAGACGACGAGCTTCGATGTCGACCTGGCCACGGCACGACTTACCGTCAGTGGTATTCCGGGCCTTGGCAGCGTGACCTTCCGTGTCGAGTCCTTCAGCAGCGTGATCGGCACCCGGAACGCGGACAAGGTCCTGGGCGATGGCCGTGACAATCGCCTGGAAGGTGCTGCGGGCAACGACACGCTGGGCGGTGGCGCCGGCCAGGATGTCCTTGTCGGCGGGTCTGGCGCGGATCGGCTGGAGGGTGGCAACGGCGACGATGTGCTTATCGGTGGCGCCGGGGCCGATGTACTCGTCCTGGGCGCGGGGCGCGATGTGGTCGTCCTGCTTGCGCGGGAGGCTGAAAGCGACCAGATCCTCGATTTCTCCGCCCGCGATGATGACATCCAGCTGTCAAGCGCGGGCTTCGGCCTTGCCGTGGGGGCGTTGCAGTCCGCGAACTTCGTCGCCAGCCGGGCGGGAACGGCCACAGCTGCCCGCGCGCAGGTCGTCTATGATACCGATGACGGGATGCTCTACTTCGATGCGGACGGATCGGGGCTGGGCGCTTCGGTGCTCCTCGCGAAGTTCGCCGGCGCGCCGGCGCTGTCCCTGGCGGATATCTCGATCATCGCCTGAAACGGCACGGATGGAATTCGGGTGGTCAGCGAAGGGCGCTGATCCCCAATCCCATCGACGAGAGATCGGGAGGGTGTTGAACCCTCTCCGCGACGATGGCCGCTGATGCCGGATCTGGCCCTTTCGGTGCGCTCTATCGGCCCCGGCGCAGGTCCACCGGCGGCAGGAAGTCCGGCGTGAAGACCTCCGCCGCCCCAGGCCTGCGCGGCAGTTCCATCGCCTCCGCCAGCAGCGTGATCCCCTGGGCCAGCCGGGCCGGGTGCGCGTCCCCGATGCCGAGCACCGCGCCCTCCGGGTGCCCCATCTCCCTTGCGATGGTGCCGCGCCAGCGCTTCGACTCGATCCGCAGGTCGATGTCCGGCGCCACGCGGCGAACGGCTTCGACGCCGCGGCCGGGGTCCGCCACCGCCGCGGCGAAGCCGCGGGCCACCGCATCCACCAGCGCGCGCAGCACCTCCGGCTCCCGCTCCACCAGGTGGCGCGACGCGATCAGGGCGTTGCCGTAGAGGTCCGGCAGCCATTCGGCGTAGTCGAGGAATCGCAGGGAGCCCACCAGGTTCAGCTTCGCCGCTTCCAGCGAGGCGATGATGGTGTTGGCGAAGCCGAAGATGCCATCGGAGGCATCACCCACGATCATCTGGCGCACCTGTTCCGCCAGCGTCGCCTCCGACGGCTGGATGCGGACGCTGCGGGCATCGAGGCCGACGGCGCGGGCAAGGGCCGGGAAGGCCAGCAGCGCGGCATCCCGCGCATGGCCCGTCAGGATGCGGCCGCCGAGATCCACGGGATGCTGCGCGGTGCCGGCGACCGGCACGGCGATGGCCAGCGGCGTGCGGTTGAAGCCGACGAACACCGCCTGCGGTCCGCTGCCCGGTTTGCTGTGGCCCAGCCGCATGACGAGTGCGGAGAGGTCGCCATAGGCAAGGTCGCAGACATCCTCCGCCATGTCCGCGACCACGGCGGCGGCGCCGTTGCCGGGCAGCCACTGCACGGCGATCCCGGCTTCCGCCAGCAGCCCGTCCGCCTCCGCCAGCAGGAAGCCGGCATGGGGACCGCAGAAGCCGGTATTGAGGCGGATGCGGAGGCGTCTCATCAGGCGGCTCCCGTCATGTGGGGCGGCGGGCCCGGGCGCGTGGCGATGGCGCGGGTGGAGGCAGCCTGCGCGGGAGAGAGGCGGTCGCTGACGGCATCGCCGGGGGCGCTTCGCCCGGCCGCCGGCCGCGGCCGGCCCAGGGGACGCGCGCGGCCAACCCGTGCCGGCATCGGCGGGGGCGGCATGGCTCGTTTCTGGCCTGGGCAGCGGATGAAGTCGGACATGCTGTGCGGCGGCCATGCAAGGTCCATACCGCTGGCGGGGCCGACGGGCAGTGCCGCCGGCTGCTCCGGGCGGCCGTCGCGCTGCGGGGCGGGCTTCAGCCGACGCGTCGCACGCCCTGGTCCGCGCCCATCTTCTTCTCCAGCCACCGCACGGCGAAGGAGATCGCCAGGATCAGCACCAGGTATTCGAGGATGAGGATGGTGTAGAGCTCCAGCGGCCGGAAGACCGTCACCACCAGCTCATTCGTCTTCCGCGTCAGCTCCTGGTAGCCGATGACGCTGGCGAGCGAGGACATCTTCACGACGTAGATGAACTGGTTGGCGATGGGCGGCAGCACGCGGCGGATGGCCTGGGGCAGGATCACGAAGCGCATGCGCTGCCAGGGCGTCAGGCCCAGCGCCATCGCGGCCTCACGCTGTCCCTGTTCCACGGATTGGATGCCGGCGCGGAAGATCTCCGCCTCGAAGGCGCTGTCGCAGATGGCAATCGCCAGCATGGCGGCGACGAAGACATCGAGCCGGATATCGAGCACCACCGGCAGCCCGTAGAAGACCCAGAGGATCATCACCAGGATGGGGATGGAGCGGAACAACTCCACATAAATGCGATTGGTCCAGCGGGCGACGCGGTATCGCGCCATGCCCAGCATCGCCACGCCCAGCCCCAGTACGACGGACAACAGCATGGTGGCGAGGCTGAGGGAGATGGTGGCCCAGAAGCCCGACAGCATGAAGGAGAGGTTGGCCTGGCCGCGGGCATCGCGGGGGTCCACGACGTGCCAGCCCCAATTGCCGCCGCAGGCCGAGAGCAGGGGCAGTGCCACGAACAGCAGCAGGAAGGCGCGCGCCTTGAGTGTCATGCGAAGCCCTGCCATCCGAATCCCGGCGCACCCGTTGCACCTGTTCAACCGTTGTCGCACCCTTACCTGTCAAAGCAAGTCCCGACCGCCCGCCTGAGGAGATCCCCATGCAACGCCGCTTCCTTCCCGCCGCCGCGGCCGCCGCCGCCGTGGCCATCCCCGGCCAGGCCCTCGCCCAGGCGGCGGGGTCGTCCCGCCTCCAGGCCATCCAGTCCTCCGGCCGCATCCGCTTCGGCACCACGGGCGACTTCAACCCGATGAGCTTCCGCGACCCGGCCAGCCGCGAATACCGCGGCCACCAGATCGATTGCGGGCAGCGCCTGGCGCGGGACATGGGCGTGCGGGCGGAATTCATTGCCACCGACTGGCGCACCCTCATCAACGGGCTGGTGGCGGACCAGTATGACGTGGTCTGCACCGGCACCTCCATGTCCGTCGCCCGTGCCATGGCGGCCAGCTTCACCATCCCCTGGGGGCGCAACGCCTTCGTGCCGCTGGTGCATCGCCGCAACGCCAACCGCTTCGCCAACTGGGATGCGATGAACCAGCGCGGCGTGACGATCGGCACCAACCTCGGCACCACCATGGAGCAGTTCGTGCAGCAGGGGCTGCCCAACGCGACGCTGCGGCGCGTGGAGAGCCCGGCGCGGGACTGGCAGGAACTGCTGGGCGGCCGGGTGGATGCGACCATGTCCTCGATGATCGAGGCCGCGTTCCTGACCAAGGAATACCCCGACCTCGTCGCCATCTTCCAGGACAGCCCGCGCAACCCGATCCCCATGGCCTTCCTGAGCCCGCTGAACGATCAGGTCTTCACCAACTTCCTGAACGCCTGGATCACCATCAGCACGGCGAATGGCTTCTTCGCGGAGACCAACGCGAAGTGGGGGATCGTGCAGGGGTGAGCCCTCGGCAAAGCCACAGCACCGACCGGTCATGGGAGGTCGCCTGCGGCTACAGCCGGGCGGTGCGCGTGGGGCCCTATGCCGAGACAGCGCTGTGCAGTCCCTGCGCGCCGGATGGCACGGTACTGCACCCCGGTGATGTCTACCGGCAGACGCTGGTGTGCCTCGACATCATCCGGGAGAGCCTGGAGGCGGTGGGGATGACGATGGCGGATGTGGTGAAGACCCGCATCTACGTCGTTGATCCCCAGCACTGGAAGGATTCAGGCCGCGCGCATGGCGAGGTCTTTGCCGATATCCGGCCCGCCCTCGGCTGGGTCTACATGAGCAGCTTCTTCGCCCCCGGCATCACCGTGGAGGTGGAGGCGACGGCCTACCGCGCCGGGTGATCCGGCGCGGCCTCAAAGGCCGCGAAGAGGTCCGCCACATCGGCCGTCGCGGCTTCCAGCAGCGCGTGGCCGTGTTCCGGGCGGGCCAGCGACGGATCGCTGCCGATGAGGCCGTCCGGGAACATCGCCCGATGACGGGCGGCGTCCAGGTGGCGGTCCCCGCCAGGGTCATGGAGCGGGTCGGCGGCCAGGGGGTGCCAGGCGGGCCAGGCGCCGGGCGGGGCGGCAAGCTGGGGGTGCAGCGCCATCGTCAGCGCGATCTCGGACGGGGTCGCGTGGAAACCCTCCCGCTCTCCGTAGAGGTCGCGGCGCAACGCGGCGACGCGCGGCCCGTCCCACCAGGCGCGAAGCTTCACGGTCAGGGGATGCGGCGGCGCGAGGCGGCCTTGCGAGATCTCCGCCATCACTTCCTGCACCGCCGTCTGCGCCGGGGCGATGTTCCCGCCATGGCCGGTCAGCAGCAACACGCGACTGAAGCCGCCAAGCGCGAGGCTGGTGAGGATATCCGCCAGTACGGCGACGAGGGTGGAGGGCCGCAGGCTCGCGGTGCCGGGGCGGCCCAGGTGGAACTGCGCCTGGCCATAGGCGAGGACGGGGGCGCTGACGCCGCCCGCGCGTGCGGCCGCACGGTCCGCCACCGCCTCGGCGCAGATCGTGTCCGTGCCGATCAGGCCGGGTGCGCCATGCTGTTCCAGGCTGCCGAGTGGCAGGATGATGCTGCGCCGGCCCTCGGCGAATCGGGCTTCGAGGGCCGAGAGGCTCAATTCGGCGAGGCGCATCGATGACTTCCCTGACGGCGCGAATCGCCGCCCTGCTTGATGGTCGCACGGACCGGCCGCGGCGCATCGCGGTGGTCGGCGCCGGGGTGCTCGGCCTGACAACCGCCTGGGCGCTGGCGCGTCGCGGCCATGCGGTGACGGTGCTGGATGCCGGGCCGATCCCGAATCCGGAGGGATCCTCCTTCGACGAGGGGCGCATCATCCGCCACGCCTATGGGACGATGGAGGGCTACGCGGCGATGATGCCGGCAGCCTTCACCGCCTGGCGCGCCCTGTTCGCGGAGACTGGGGCCGACCGCCTGGTGCCGGCGCGCGCGATCTATGCGCTGCGGGAGGAGACGCCCTGGCAGGGGGCGGTGGCGCGGAGTCAGGCGCGGCATGGGCTGGGCTTCACGGCGGTGGACCCCGCGACGATCCCGGTGCTGAACCCCGATGGCGTGATCCGCGCCATGGAGGTCGCGGGTTCGGGCATGCTGCTGGCGGCCCCGATCCTGGCCGACCTGGTCGCGCTGCTGCCGAGCCTCGGCGTGGTGCTGCGGCCGTGCAGCGTCGTGGCGGCCTGCCCGGAAGGCGGGCCGGTGCTGGCGGATGGCACGCGTATCCCCGCCGATGCCACGCTGGTCGCGGCGGGGGCGGGGGTGCTGCGCCTGATGCCGGAGGCGGCACGGCGGTTCGGGCTGCGGGCATCCTTGCAGACGGTCGCCTACCTCGAACCACCGCCAGGGCTGTGGGAGGATGCGCCGATGCTGCTCTGCCGGTTGCCGGGGCACCCGACGGGGGGCGTCTATGTGCTGCCGCCGCGGGCGGGAACGCGCCTCAAGATCGGGGATTACGACACATCGGCCACCGTGTCGCCGGATGCGCCGCGCGACCCGCCCCGTGCCGGCCGGGTGGCGGCGCTGCTCCATGCCGGAGCGCGGGCCATTGCGGGGTTCGGCGCCCATCGCGTGATGGGCGCGCGGCACTGCCTCTACACCATGGCGCCGGAGGATCGCTTCGTGCTGCAGCCGGTGGCGGCGGGCGTGACGCTGGCCAGCGCCTGTTCCGGCCATGGCTTCAAGCTGGCGCCGTTGATGGCCCTGGGACTGGCCGCGGGGGTGGAGGGGCAGGTGACGGCCGAGCACCTCGCTTTCTGGGCGAGCGGGCGGGAGGGCGAGGCTTCCGCTGCAACCGCATCCGCATGATGATGCGGCGACAGGAGAAGCACCCCATGGCCTATGCGACCGCGAAGCAGATCGCCGTCAGCGAGATCCCCGTCATCGACATCGCCGCGCTGGTCGCGGGCGATGCCGCCGGCAGCGAGGCCGCGGGCCGCGCCATGCGGGAGGCGAGCGAGCGGATCGGCTTCTTCTACGTCGCCAACCACGGCATCCCCCAGGCACTGATCGACGGCGTCTTCGCCCGCGCGCGCGACTTCTTCGCGCTGCCGGAGGACGCCAAGGCCTCGGTCAAGGTCAACAAGCGCCATCGCGGCTGGATCGGCCACGGCGGCGCCAAGATGTATACGGGTGCCAAGGTCGATCTGAAGGAGAGCTTCGTCTTCGGCCTCGAACTGCCGGAAGAAGACCCCGATGTCGCCGCCGGCACGCCGCTGATGGGGCCGAACCAGTGGCCGGAGGCACTGCCCGCGCTGCGGGAGACGGTCTATCCGTATTACGAGGCCGTGCTGGGCCTGGGGCAATCCGTGCTGCGCGGCCTGGCTCTCAGCCTTGGCCGCGATGCCGGCTTCTTCGCGCAGCGCTTCGCGCGGCCCTTGGCGCGCGGATCGCTGATCTGGTACCCGCCGCAGCCGCCAGACCTGGGGCAGGACCAGTTCGGCGTGGCGCCGCATACCGATTACGGCGGGTTGACCTTCCTGTACCAGGACATGACGGGCGGGCTGCAGGTGCGCAGCGCCAGCGGCGACTGGGTGATGGCCCACCCGATCGAGGGCACCTTCGTGGTGAACATCGGGGACCTCATGCATCGCTGGACCAATGACCGCTTCCATTCGAACCCGCATCGCGTGGTGAACACCTCCGGCCATGCGCGGCAGAGCATCGCGGTCTTCTACGACCCGGGCTTCCACACCGTGGTCGATCCGCGCGACCTGCTGGATGATCCGGGCCAGGCGAAGCATCCGCCGGTGGCCTGCGGGGAATGGGTGGTGGGGCGCTTCGACAAGGCGTTCCGCTACCGGGCGCCGGCGGCCTGAGGCGTGCCGTGGAGGAAGGGCGCACCCCGCTTCTCAAGCCGGATTTCCGCTATGTCGAGGCCCCGCGCCTGGACGCCTTCCGCCGGGAGGACTGGCAGTTGCTCGGCCGGCAGCGCCGGATCTTCGATGCAGAACACCAGGCGGCGCATGCGCTGCGCCTGCTGGAAGCGACGGCCGGCGATCCCGCCTTCGGCTATCAGGTGAACAACTACCGCCACAGCATCCAGGCGGCGACGGCGGCGATGCAGGACGGGCGGGACGAGGAGTATGTCGTCGTCACGCTGTTCCACGACGTCGGCTTCACCGTCTGCCCCGGCAGCCACGGCGCCTTCGCCGCCGCGATGCTGTCCCCCTATGTCAGCGATGCCAGCCGCTGGATCCTGGAACGCCACCAGATCTTCCAGTCCCACCACTGCCACGATCATCCGGATGAGGCGGTGGACCCCGATGGCCGCGAACGCTGGCGGGGCCATCCCCATTTCGCTGCGACCGCGGAATTCGTGGAGCGGTACGACATCACCACCATCGCCGCCGGCCTGCCGGAAGCGCCGCTGGCGGTCTTCGCCCCGATGGTGAGGCGCGTGCTCGCCCGGCCGCCCCGCCTGATCGCCCCGGCGTGAGGCCCCCGCCCGCCGCGGCACGATGGCGGCAGCGGCGCCGCGCGCTGCTCGACATCGCGCAATTCGCCGTCTTCGCGGCGGGGCTCGTCTGGCTGGTAGCCTCTGGCGCGGCGGGGATGGGCTACAACTGGCAATGGCATCGCGTGCCGCGCCATCTGTTCCAGGTCTTCGAGGGCGAGTTCTTCCCCGGCCCCTTGCTGAAGGGCCTGGTGGTGACGCTGGAGATCAGCGCCATTGCCCTGGTGCTGACCATCGTCATCGGCCTCGGCGCCGCGATCCTGCGGCTGTCGGGATCGGTCGCCGGGCGGTGGATCGTGCTGGCCTATGTGGAGGCCATCCGCAACACGCCGCTGCTGGTCCAACTCTACATCGTCTATTTCATCCTGGCGCCGATCCTGGGCCTGGATCGCTTCTGGGCCGGGGTGCTGGCGCTGGCGATCTTCGAGGGCGCCTTCGCCGCCGAGATCTTCCGGGGTGGCATCCAGGCGGTGCGCCTGGGCCAATGGGAGGCCGCCTGGACCCTTGGCCTCACGCGCGCGCAGGCCTATCGGTTGATCGTGCTGCCGCAGGCGCTGCGCGTCATCCTGCCGCCGCTGGCGGGGCTCGGCGTGTCGCTGATCAAGCATTCCGCCATCGTCAGCGTCATCGCCATCTTCGACCTGACGAATGAAGGCCGGAACGTCATCAGCGACACCTTCATGACCTTCGAGATCTGGCTGACCGTCGCGGCGCTCTATCTATGCGTGACGGTCACGCTGTCGCTTGCCGTGCAGGGGCTGGAACGCCGGCTGCGCGGCACCGTCGCCTGAACGAACCACAACGAGGAGAGAGAACCATGGGCTGGATCACGAGACGCTTCCTGGCACCCGCCGCCGCCGCCGGCGCCGCCGTGTCCATCACCGGCACCGCCCAGGCGCAGACCGCCGATGCGCGGGCTGCGCTGGCCGCGAGCTCCGTCATCGAGGAGATCAAGCGCCGCAATTCGCTGCGCGTCGGCATGTCCACCTTCGTGCCCTGGGCCTTCCGCAATCGCGCGGGCGAGCTGATCGGCTACGAGATCGATGTCGCGACCAGGCTGGCGCAGGATATGGGCGTGCGCGTGGAATTCGTGCCCACCGCCTGGGACGGCATCGTGCCCGCGCTGCTGGCGGGACGCTTCGACATGATCATCGGCGGCATGACGGTGACGGCGGCGCGCAACCTCTCCGCCAACTTCACCAATTCCTACTCGGCCTCCGGCGTCGATCTCGCGGCCAGCCGGCGGCTGGCGGAGGGCATGACGACGATGGAGGCCTGGAACCGGCCCAACGTCACCATCAGCGGCCGCCGCGGCACTTCCGCCCTGGCGGCAGCCCAGCGGCTGTTCCCGCGCGCGACCTTCCGGCAGTTCGACGACGATGCGCAGTCGGTGCTGGAAGTGGTGAATGGCCGGGCGCATGGCATGGTCGGGTCCATGCCCCGCCCGCGCTTCGCGGTGCTGGAGAATGAGGCCGCGCTGTTCAGCCCCTTCGCCCAGCCGCTGGCGCGCCAGATCGACAGCATGGCGCTGCGCAAGGGCGATCCGGATGCGCTGAACTTCCTCAACAACTGGATCGCGTCGCGGCAGTTGGATGGGTTCCTGGAGGAGCGCCAGGCCTACTGGTTCCAGAACCGCGAATGGCGTGACCAGGTCCCGGGCTGATGCAGCGACCCGGTGGACCTTATGCGCGGGGCAACCCGCGCTTCGGCCTGCTGGACGCGGCTCTGCTGGCCGTCGTGGTCGGCGCGCTGGGCTTCCTGGCCTGGCGCGCCGGCGCGGCGCTGGATTATCGATGGAATTTCTGGCCCGTGCTGGGCTTCGTCGCACGGCAGGATGCGTCGGGCGCCTGGGTCGCGAATCTGCTGCTGCAGGGCGTGATGACGACGCTGCGCGTATCCTTCTGGGCGGCGATCGTCGCGGCGGTGGTCGGCACGCTGATGGGCATCGCGCGCTGTGCGACGGCGCTGCTCCCGCGCCTGGTCGCCGGCGCCTATGTGGAGACGATCCGCAACATCCCGCCGCTGGTCTTCATCTTCGTCTTCTACTTCTTCGTCACCGCGCAGATCGTGCCGGCGCTGGGCATCGAGGACTGGATCCGGCGGCAGGATGACGACACCTTGCGTGTGATCGGCTGGTTCTTCGGCCCGCCGCAGCAGGCCGCGGGCGTGATCGCCGCCATCCTCTGCCTCGGCCTGTTCGAGGGCGCCTATGTCGCGGAGATCGTGCGCGGCGGCATCCAGTCCCTGCCGCGCGGCCAGTGGGAGGCGGGGCAGGCGCTTGGCCTGTCGCGCATCAGGCTGTTCCGCCTGGTGATCCTGCCGCAGGCCGTGGCGCGCGTGGTGCCGCCGCTGGCGGGGCAGGGGATCAGCCTGGTGAAGGACAGTTCCATCATCTCCCTGGTTTCCATCCAGGACCTGTCCTTCCTGGGCAACGAAGTCGCTGCCACCACGGGCCGGGTCTTCGAGACCTGGCTGATGGTGGCGCTTTTCTACTTCATCATCTGCGCCGTGCTCTCCGCCGCTGCCGCGCGGCTGGAACGGCGTTTCTCCACGAGGAATGCATGACCGACGAAGCGAACCCCGCCTGGATCCGCCTGGTGCCCTATGGGGAAAGCGAGGGCTATCTCCGTACGCTCTATGACCGCGTGAAGGGGCCGGGCGGGAAGATCGACAATGTGATGCGCGCGCACAGCCTGCGGCCGCACACGATGGAGGGGCACAGCGCGCTCTACAAATCCGTCCTCCACCACACCGGCAATTCCACGCCCGTCTGGTTCCTGGAATGCCTGGCCGTCTACACGAGCCTGTCGAACCGCTGCGACTATTCCGTGGCGCACCACTTCGCCGGCCTGTCGCGCCTGCTGGCCGATGAAGCCCGGGCGGGTGCGATCTACAAGGCCTTCGCCGCCGCGCAGCCGGAACGCGTCTTCCAGGGCAAGGAACTCGCGCTGCTGCGCTATGTCCGCAAGCTGACGCTTGATCCGCAGGGCATGGTGGAAGCCGATGTCGCGGCACTGCGGGAGGCCGGGGCGAATGACGGGGAGATCCTGGAGGCCAACCAGGTCTGCGCCTATTTCAACTATTCCAACCGTCTGCTGAACGGGCTGGGCGTGACGACCAAGGGGGATATCCTCGGCACATCGCCGCCCAACACTGATTCCCTCGACGATTGGGAACACCAGTGATGCCCTTCGGCGCGACGCGCCACGCAACGGCCGATGATGGCGTGGTGCTGGCCTATGGCATTGCGCCGGCGCGCCGGCCGGGGGCGCCGCGCATCGCGCTGCTGCATTCGCTGGCGCTGGACCGGCATTTCTGGAACGGCGTTGCCACGGCCATCGACGGGCAGGCTGACCTGCTGGCGATGGATTGCCGCGGCCATGGGACCTCCGGCCGCGATGCCGGGCCGTTCCCGGTCGGCCGCATGGCGGATGACCTGGCGGTGGTGCTGAACCATGCGGGCTGGGACCGGGCGCTGGTCTGCGGCTGTTCCATGGGGGGCACCATCGCGCTGGCCTTCGCCACGGCGCATCCCGCGCGCTGCGACGGCTTGGTCGCGATCGACACCACGGCCTGGTACGGGCCGGACGCGCCCAAGGCCTGGGAGGATCGCGCCGCGAAGGCAGAGGAGGGCGGCATGGCGGCGCTGCTGCCCTTCCAGCACGCTCGTTGGCTGAGCCTTGGCTTCCGCGAATCGCACCCGGAAGTCGAGGCCGCCGCCGATGCGGTATTCCTGGCGAATGACGTCGCCTCCTACGGCGCCGCCTGCCGGATGCTGGGCACGACGGACCTGCGGGAGGCCATCACTGCCATCCGCATGCCGACGCTGGTGATGGTCGGCACGGAGGATGGCGCGACGCCGCCCGCGATGGCGGAGGAGATCGCCCGGCGCATTCCGGGCGCGATCCTTCAACCGCTGGAGGGCGCGCGGCACCTGACGCCGCTGGAACGCCCGGCGGAGATCGCGGCGGCGCTGCTGCGGATGGCGCGGTAGCGGCGCTATTCCGCGGTGATGCGGGCGCGCGCCGCGACGTCGCGCCACTGCGGGACCTCCGCCCGCATGCGCTCCGCCAGCCGCGCGGGGCCGTCCAGCAGCAGCTTGGCGCCGCTTTCCTCCATGCGCGTCGCCAGGACGTTGCCGCGTGCGAGTGGCGCCATCTCCGCCGCCAGGCGCTGCACCACGGCGGGCGGCGTGCCGCGCGGGCCGAACATGGCGTACCAGATGTTCAGGTCGAAGCCCGGGACGATCTCCGCCATGCTGGGTACGTTCGGCAGCACGGGGCTTCGCTCACGACTGGTGATCGCGATGCCGCGCAGCCTGCCGTCGCGCAGATGGGGCAGCGCATCGATGGTGCCGGCTACGACCAGATCCGTGTCGCCGGACAGCAGCGCGGTCGTCGCCTGGGCGGCGCCGCGATAGGGCACGTGCAGCAACTCGATCCCCGCCCGCGTGGCGAAGAGCGCGCCGCCCATATGCGTGGTCGATCCGACGCCCGACGTGCCATAGGTGATCGCGTCCGGCCTCGCCTTGGCCCGCGCGACCAGGTCCGCGAGGTCCCGGATCGGGTGGTCCGGCCGGGTCATGATCACCATGGGTGCATCGCTGATGACGGTGATGGGCACCAGGTCATGGATCGGGTCATAGCCGGGGTTGCGCATCAGCGCCGGCGCGATGGCGACGCCGGAGGTCGAGACCAGCAGCGTGTGGGGGTCATTGGTCGCCACGACTTCCCGCGCGCCGATGGACCCACCTGCGCCGGGGCGCGTTTCCACCAGGACAGTCTGGCCGAGGGCGCGGCCGAGATGGTCCGCGAGGAAGCGTGCCGGCACCTCCACCGGGCCGCCGGGGGCGAAGGGGACGATGAATCGGATGGTGCGGCTGGGCCATGGGGTCTGTGCCAGGGCGGGCAGGGGCAGGGCAAAGGCGGCCCCCATCAAGGCACGGCGGGTCATGCGCATCATTGGCGTTCCTCCCTGGTGGTTGACAATATCAACCAATATCGTCGACACCGACAAGAGCCTACCGGGGGACCGCCAGATGGACAGCATGGGATTCCGATCGCGCCTGCCGCGGCTCCTCGGCATTCGCCACCCGATCATCCAGGGCGGCATGAGCTGGGCCTCGTCGAGCCCCGCCCTGGCGCTGGCGGTGAGCCGGGCGGGCGGGCTCGGGGTGATCGCGGCGGGGCCGATGCGGCCCGACGATCTGTTGACGGCCATCCGTGCCGTCCGCGCCGGTACCGATGCGCCCTTCGCGGTCAACGTGCCCCTCTACAACAAGCGGTCGGCGGAGTTCCTGGACATCGCGGCGGCGGAACGGGTGCCGGTGATGATCGGCAGCCAGGGCGGGCCGCGCGGGCATGTCGAGCGCTTCCAGCGCCTTGGTGCGAAGTGGCTGCATGTGGTGGCGGCGCCCGAACATGCGGTGAAGGCGGAGGCCGCGGGCGTGGATGCGCTGATCGTCGTGGGAGGGGAGGCCGGTGGGCATCCGCCGCCGAATGAGGTTTCGACCCTGGTGCTGGTGCGCGCCGTCGTGAAGGCAGTGACCATTCCCGTCATCGCCGCCGGCGGCATCGCCGATGGCGCGGGCATCTGCGCCGCCTTTGCGCTGGGGGCGGAAGGTGCGCAGCTCGGTACGCGCTTCCTGATGACGCGGGAGGCGACGGTGCATGATGCCTACAAGGATACCGTGCTGAAGGCCGGCATCGCGGATACGACGCTGGTCGGGCGACAGGGGCTGCCGATCCGGCAACTGAAGAACGCCTTCTCCGCGCAGATGGAAGCCGCGGAGCGTGAGGGCGCCACGAAGGAAGCGCTCGACGCCCTGTTCAAGTCGCGCAGCCTGAAGGATGCGGCGCTGGATGGTGACGTGACGCATGGCAAGACGGAGGCCGGGCAATCCGCTGGCCTGATCGACGATATCCCCGGCGCGGAGGAACTCGTGGCGCGCCTGGTGCGGGAGGCCGAGGCGATGCGCCTCCGCCTAGCGGGAGAGCCCGCATGAAGCCATTGGAGGGGGTGCGGATCCTCGACCTGTCCCGCGTGCTCGCCTGCCCTTTCGCCACCATGCTGCTGGCGGAGATGGGCGCTGATGTCATCAAGGTGGAGCAGCCGGGCACGGGCGACGAAACGCGGAGCTTCGAGCCTTTCTTCGATTTCGGCGTCAGCGGCTACTACCTCGCCTGCAATCGCGCCAAGCGCAGCATTACCGTCGACATGCGCAAGGAAGGCGGGCGCCAGGTGATCCGGGACCTGGCCGCGCGTGCTGATGTGGTGGTGGAGAATTTCCCGACCGGCGCGCTGAAGCGGCGGGGGCTCGACTACGCGTCGCTGAAGGCGGTCAATCCGCGGCTTGTCTATCTGTCCTGTACCGGCTTCGGCCAGACCGGCCCTTATGCGAAGCGCAAGGGCTACGACACCGTCTTCCAGGCCATGGGCGGGTTGATGGGGTTGACGGGGGAGCGTGGCGGCGGGCCGGTGAAGCCGGGACTGCCGGTGGCGGATCTCACCTCCGGCCTGTGGGTCGCCATCGGGCTGCTGGCGGCGCTGCGCGGGAGGGACGCGACAGGGCAGGGGGCACATGTCGATTTCAGCATGCTGGACGGCCAGGTTGCGCTGCTGACCATAGCGGCCGCGCGCCTGTTCGCGCTGGGGGAAGTGCCGCCACGGCTCGGTACGGAACATCCCGGCCGCGTGCCGACCGCCAGCTTCCAGTGCCGCGACGGCCGCTTCCTGCACATCACCGCAAGCGACCAGCACTGGGCCCCGCTTTGCACCGCGCTCGGCCTGCATGATCTGCTGGAGGATGCCGCGCTTTCGACCAATGCCGGCCGCCTGGCGCAGCGGGACCGCGTGATGGCGGCGATGACGGCGGCCATGGCGGCGCTGACGCGGGCGGAGGCAGTGGCCGCGCTGGATGTCGTCGATGTCCCCAACGGCCCCGTGCTGGCGCTGGATGAGGTCGTGGCCGACCCGCATGTCCAGGCGCGCGGCTGCATCACGGAGGTGCCGCATGGCGAAGCGCGGTACCCCGCGCTGCGCCTGCCCTTCCGCTTCGACGGCTTCGACGACCCCGTGCCGCGACCTGCGCCACCGCTTGGCGCGGATACGGATGGCATCCTCTCCGAACTCGGCTACGACACCGCGCGCATCGCCGCGCTGCGCGAGGAATCCGCGATATGACCGACGACGTCCTGATCTACGACGCGAATGACGGGCTGGTGACGCTGACGCTGAACCGCCCCGCAGCGCGCAACGCATTGAACACGGCACTCGCGGAAGCCCTCGCCGCCGCCTGCCGCCGCGCCACCGCGCAGGCCGCGAAGATGGTCGTCATCCGCGCCAACGGCCCCGTCTTCTGCGCCGGCGCGGACCTCAAGGAACGCCAGGGAATGACGGATGATGCCGTCCGCGCCCGCCGCGTGAAGGGTTTTCTGGCGTATGACCTGATCGAGCGTCTGCCCATGCCGAGCGTCGCGGTGGTTGAGGCCCCCGCCATCGGATCGGGCGTCGAGATCGCCGGCGCCTGCGACTTCATCATCGCGACCCCCAAGGCCAGCTTCAGGACGCCGGAGGCGCTGTGGGGCACGGTGGGCGCGACACAGCGCCTGCCCCGCATCCTCGGCAAGCGTCTGGCGAAGGACATGATGTTCACCGGCCGTACCCTGACGGCGGAGGAAGCGCTGGCCGCTGGTTTCGTGACGCGGCTGCTGGCCCCCGAAGCGCTGGAGGCCGCGCTGGCGGAGATCACGACGACAATCCTCAAGGCGCCGGTGACGGGCCTCGCGCTCGCCAAGCGCAGCATCGACGAAGGCCTGGAACGCGATCCGCGCGGCGCCCTGGCGACGGAACTGTTGGCCATCGAGGAAAGCCTGGCGGCCGCCGAATGGCGCAAGACCATGTCGGGCTTCGGATCATGAGCTGGACCCGGCGCCTTGCCGACTTCCTCGACTCCAACGCGCAGGAACGCGGCGGTGACGAAGCGGTGGTCGCCCGTGACGCCCGCCTGACCAACGCCGCGCTGCGCGACGAAGCCCACGCCATCGCGCGCAGCCTGCTGGCGCGCGGCATCGGCAAGGGCGACTTCGTCGGCCTGCTCATGGGCAACGACGCGCGCTGGGTCAGCAGCTTCTACGCCTGCGCCCTGATCGGCGCCGTCACCGTGCCCATCAACACCCGTTTCAAGGCGCCCGAGATCGCCTTCGCCTTGTCCCGTGCCAAGTGCAAGGCCGTGCTGCTGTCAGGCAGTTTCCTCGGTATCGACTTCGCCGCGGCGGTGCGGCAGGTGGCGCCTGAACTGCCGGACCTGCAACACATTGTCATCAGCGGGGAGCCCTCCTGGGACCATTTCTGCGCCACGCAGGCCCCCGAAGCCGCACTCGACGCCGCCATCGCGCAGGTCGGCGCCGATGATCCGCTGCTGGTGCAGTACACCTCCGGCACCACCGCCCACCCCAAGGGGGTGCTGCTGACGCACCACAACATGCTCCGCAACGCCACCGTCTGCGCAGCAAAGCTCGGCGTCCGCGGTGACGATCGCTACCTCAACTGCCGCCCCTTCTTCCACGTCGCGGGATCGACGCTCTCGCTCCTCGTCTGCCTCGTCACCGGTGCCACGCTTGTCACGCCGCCGACCTTCGAGGCCGGGGAGGCGCTGGCTCTCCTGGAGCGCGAGCGCTGCACCGTCACCTCCGGCAATGACGCGATCTTCCAACTCATGCTCTCCCACCCATCCTTCGATCGCACGCGCATCCACCTCCGTGGCGGTTGGGCGGCGGCGGGGCCGGAGACGATGCGCCGGATCGTGGAGGAGATGGGCGTGCGCGACCTCTGCTGGGCCTATGGCCTCAGCGAGGCCTCGCCCAACGTCGCCCTCTCCGACCACCGCGAACCCGTCGCCGCCCGCATCGCCGGCGGCGCCTTGCCGCATGAAGGGCTGGAGGTCCGCATTGCCCACCCGGAGACCTTCGTGCCGTTGCCGTCCGGGGCGGCCGGCGAGATCCAGGTGCGGGGCTGGTCGGTGATGAAGGGCTACCTGAACGACCCCGAGAACTCGGCAAAAGCCTTCACGCCGGACGGATTCCTGCGCACCGGGGACCTCGGCACGTTGGACGCCGGCGGGCGCCTGCGCATGGTGGGGCGCATCAAGGATGTGATCCGTGTGGGCGGGGAGAATGTCGCGCCGGCCGAGGTGGAGGAGGTGCTGTCCTCCCACCCCGCGGTCGCGCTCGCGCAGGTGGTTGGCGTGCCCGATGCGCGCCTCGGGGAGGTCTGCGCCGCCTTCGTGCAGTTGCGCGTTGGCGCCAGCATCGAGGCTGCCGATCTGCTGGCCTGGCTCAAGCCGCAGATCGCCAACTTCAGGCTGCCTCGACACCTGCGTGTCGTGAAGGATTTCGAGGCCATCGGCATGACGGCCAGCGGCAAGGTGCAGAAGGTGAAGCTGCGGATCCATGCCCTGGAGGTCCTCGGCCTGTCTTCGTGACAGCTCCATGAATTTGCGTGTTGTATGCTGAAATCGCGGTCTGCCCTTAATCTCCTCTTCACATTGGCCCCACGATTCTCCATGTGAAATCAACGGGGTCTCCCGGGCCATGCGGCCCGGGATCCGGCCTGGTTGGGGAACGGGGCTGGCAATGCCTGATGGAATGATGCTGGGCGGCGGAACGCCCGCCGGCGAACTGCGCCGCCAATGCGCCGCGGTGCCTCTGCTGGGCGCCGCCGGCGACCTGCGGGTGGTGCTGGTGACAAGCCGGGAGACTCGGCGCTGGGTGGTGCCAAAGGGCTGGGTGGAGCCGGGCGAGGCGCCCCATGTCAGCGCGGCGCGGGAGGCCTTCGAGGAAGCGGGACTGGAGGGGGAGGCCGAGGCCGATCCGCTGGGTATCTATGCCTATGACAAGCGCAAGGCGAATGGCGTGCTGCTGCCCTGCGAGGTGCTGGTCTTCCGCTACCGCGTGAACCGCCTTCTGTCCGAATGGCCGGAACGCCACCAGCGCGAACGGCGCCTGTTCCGGCCGGAAGCCGCGGCCGCGCTGGTGTTGGAACCCGACCTCGCCAGGCTGCTGCGCAGCCTGGCGACCGGCTGACCCGCCCTATGCCCCGAAACCGTCCGGCGTGATGCCGCGCGGCTTCACCATGTCGTAGGGCCCGCGCGGCAGGAACCGGCCCGTGCCGGGTTCCGCCTGCACCTTGCCATCGCGCATCACGACTTCGCCCCGGCGGATCGTGCTGATGGGCCAGCCCGTGACCTCCAGCCCTTCATAGGGCGTGTAGTCGATGGCGTGCTGCATCAGCGCGTTGGTGATGGTCACCTTCTTCGCGGGGTCCCATAGCACGAGGTCGGCATCGGCGCCGGGCTGGATGGCTCCCTTCTTCGGATAGAGCCCCATCAGCCGCGCCGGATTGGTGCTGGTCAACTCCACGAATTTCTCGATGGAGATGCGGCCCTTGGAGACGCCCTCGCTGAAGATGATGGGCAGGCGGGCGGCGAGGCCCGGGATGCCGTTCGGGATCTTCTCGAAGCTCGCATCGCGCCCCGCCGAGCCCTTCCCCTTGTCGCCTTCATAGCTGAAGCCGCAATGGTCGGAGGAGACGATATCGAGTGTCCCGCGCCGGATCATCTCCCATATCCGCGCATGCTCCGCCGTATCGCGTGGCGCCGGGCTGCACATGAACTTCGCGCCCTCGAAGCCCGCGCGGTCCATATCGGCCGCCGTCAGCGTGACGTATTGCGGGCAGGTCTCACCCCACACCTTCACGCCGCGTGCCTGGGCGCGGGCAATCTCCTCCGCCGCATCTTCGCAGGAGACGTGGAAAACCTGGATCGGCTGATCGACCAACTCCGCCAGCGCGATGGCGCGGTGGGTCGCTTCGCGCTCGACGACGCGGGGGCGAGACCAGGCGTGGTATTTCGGGGCGGTCATCCCGGCATCCAGCAGCGCGCGCGTGCGCCAGCCGATGGCGTCGAAATTCTCGCAATGCACGGTGACGAGGCAGCCATGCTCCCGCGCCGCCAGCAGCACCTTGATGTATTCGGCATCGCCGAGATGCAGCGGTTCATAGGTCAGGAAGACCTTGAGGCTGCGCACGCCTTCCGCGACCAGCTTCGGCACTTCCTGCTTCATCACGACGTCGGTCGGGTCGCTGATGATCTGGTGGAAGGCGAAGTCCAGCATGCCCGTCTCGCCGCGCTTGCGGGCATCGACATAGCGTTCCCAGACACCGAAGCCCTTCCACTGCGGGATGAAGCAGACCACGCTGGTGGTGCCACCGGCGAAGGCGCTGGTGGAGGCGGTGACGAAGCTTTCCTCGTTGACCGTGATCTGCGGCTCGCCGTCGCTCATCGTGTAGCCGCCGCGCGACGTCTCCTCGATGTGGCAGTGGCTGTCCACGCCGCCGGGCAGCACCAGCAGCCCGCCCGCATCGATGACCTGGGCGGCATCCGTGATGCTTTCCGCGATCGCGGCAATGCGACCATCCTTGATGCCGATGTCGCAGCGCGTCACGCCGAAGCTGGTGGCGACCTGCCCGCCGCGGATGGCGATGTCGTAGGTGCTCATATCGTTGGCTCCTCTATCGTCGGTCTGCTGCATGGCCGGCATAGGCGCGGCCATAGCGTTTCTCGAGCTGCCGCTGCACCAGTTCCCAGGCGGTGGTCATCACCAGATACCAGCAGGCCGCGGCGATGAAGAGTTCCAGCACCAGGAACTTCTCCTGGATCAGGATCTGCGTCCGGCGCAGCAATTCCTCCATGGAGATCACGCTGGCGACGGAGGTGGTCTTCAGCAGCCCGTTCACGCTGTTGCCCAACGGCGGGATGATGATGCGGAAGGCCTGCGGCCAGGTGATGGTGCGGAAAACCTGCGTGCGGGATAGGCCGAGCGCCAGGCCCGCTTCCCGCTGGCCGCTGCCGACGGCCGAGATGCCGGACCGCACGATCTCGCTGAGATAGGCGGCTTCGTTCAGCGCGAGGCCGAGCAGGGCGGCGGTGGTGACGCTGAAGCGGATGCCGAAGAGCGGCAGGCCGGTATAGATGATCAGCAGCTGAACCAGCAGCGGCGTGCCGCGGAAGATCCAGCAGTAGAAGCCAGCTACTGCCGCCAGCGGCTTGTTGCCCGACAGCCGCATCAGCGCGATCAGCACGCCTAGCACGAGGCCGCAGAGGAGGGAGGCGGCCGTCAACCACAGCGTGGTGAGAGCGCCTTCCAGGAGATAGGCATTGAAGAGGTAGTCGAGGAACCCCGACCAGGACCAGATATGGATGGGTAGGCTCCTGCTTGTTCGATGATGCCGGCCCCGCCTGCGCGGGGCCGGGTGTCCTCATGGGTGCCAGCCCCGCCGAGGCGGGGCCGGCTGGGCCTTATTGCGGCCCCACGATCTCGAAGGTGCCGGTCCACTTGCTGGCCCCGTAGCGGTCGAACAGCCGATCATACCAGCCATCCGCGCGCATTTCCGTCATCACCGTGGCGACGGCATTCGCCAGCGTGCGGCTGCGGAAGTTCAGGCTGGCAGGGCTGGGGTAAAGGCCGAACAGCACGCGGGAAAATTCGCCGCGCTGATCGTATTCCGCTGCCACGGCATCGACATTCGTCACCGCTTCAACCTGGCCCGCGCGCAGCGCCTGGAAGGCGATGGCGAAATTGTCGAAGGTACGGATGTTCAGCGGCCGCAGGCCCTTGGCCTGGAGCTCCGTGCTGATCTGGCGCGTGCGCGCTTCCTCGAAGCCGCCAAGCTCCACGCCGATCGTGCGGCCGGCCAGGTCATCCACACTGCGGATGTTGAGCGGGTTGCCACGCGCGGCGGAGATGGCGATGGCCTGGTTCTCGTAGCGCAGCATCTGCATGATGCGCGCCCGCTCCTCCGTGTAGAAGGTGCCGGTGTTGATCATGTCCCAGCGCCGGGCGGCCAGGCCCGGGATCATCGCGCTGAACTCGATCCGCACCCATTCCGGCGTCAGGCAGAGCCGGCGCGCGATCTCCACGCCGAGTTCGAAGCGAAGGCCCTGGAGCTGGCCCTGCGCATCCACGTATTGCAGCGGGCGCAGAGTCGGGTTGATCGACATCACCAGCGTGCGCGGCTTGATGAGTTCGCTGTCGGCGACGCGCGGCGTGCAGGCCGGCGTCTGGGCGAAGGCGGGCGTGGCGAAGGCGGCGAGGGCCGCGGCAAGCAGAAGGCGACGCATGGTGGGAACTCCCTGTTGAGCGGTTGACGTCAGGCGGCCTGTCGGGCCCCTTCGGAAAGCAGGCCGAGCTTCTGCAGAACGGCGGACAGCGCGGCGGTATCGGCGCCCGGCAGCGGCAGCCGCGGCGGCCGCGGATCACCCATGCTCATGCCCATCAGCCGGAAGCCCATCTTGGTGCCACTGACGTAGCGGGGGCCGCCGACGAAGGGCAGCAGCGGCATCAGCTTGCGGTATAGCGGCAGCGCCTTGTCCATGTCCTTGTCGAAGGCCGCGGCGTGGAACATCTCCGTGGAAAGCTTCGGCGCGAGGTTGCTGCACACCGCGACCCAGCCGATGGCGCCGAGCCAAGCGCTTTCATAGCCCAGCACGCCGGCGAAGACCTCCATGCGATGGCCGCAGAGATCCACGATGTCACGCACGCGCGTGACTTCCAGCGTGCTTTCCTTGACGTATCTGCAGTTCGGGATGCGGGATATCTCGGCCAGCATCGCTGCCGTCATGTCCACATTCGCCGTCGCCGGGTTGTTGTAGACCATGATGGGAATGCCGATCGCCTGCGCCACCGTGTCGTAGTGGTGCATCAACTCCGGCAGTGTCGGCACGGAATAGAAGGGCGGGATGATCATCACGCCATCGGCACCGAGCGCTTCCGCTTCCTTCGAGGTGCGCACCACTTCCCGCGTATCCTCGGCGCCTGTGCCGATCAACACGGGCACGCGGCCCGCGGCGGTACGCACGACCGTCTCCACGATCTGCGTGCGTTCGTCGGGGGAGACGGACAGGAATTCGCCGGTGGAGCCGAGCGGGATCAGGCCGCGTATACCTTCGCGGATCTGGAATTCCACCAGCCGCTCCAGCGCCTTGACATCGACGGCGCTGCCATCTTCCGTGAAGGGCGTGATCAGAACGGTGTAGCAGCCGCGAAAAGGCTCGCCGGCCATCGATTGGCTCCCATGTCTCAAGTGGGCAGCATCCAGCCCAGTTTCCGCGAAAGCATCAAGCCCACTCCATGCGCCTGACCCATCCGGACATCCATCCCGCTGCCGAAGCCGTGGGCATCACCTTCGATGGCCGCCCGATTCCCGCGCTGCCCGGGGAGACGGTGGCAGCCGCGCTCTCGGCGGCTGGCGAGATGGTGTTGCGGTATACGGCATCCAGCGCGCCGCGCGGCCTGCATTGCGGCATGGGTGCCTGCTTCGATTGCCTGGTGACGATCGACGGCCGCGCCAACCAGCGCGCCTGCCTGGCGAAGGTGGAGCCCGGCATGCGCGTGGAGCGCGCGGCCCCGGAACGCCCCGCGCCGCTCGCGCCCCTCGCCGAGCACCAGGCGGAGCAGCGGGGCTGCGACGTGCTGGTGGTGGGCGCGGGTCCCGCCGGCCTCTCCGCCGCCATCGCCGCGGCGGAAGCGGGTGCAAGCGTGATCGCGCTGGATGAGCGTGACGCTCCGGGCGGGCAGTACCTGAAGCCGCTGTCGAAAAGCCACCGCCACGCCGCGCCGGACCGCCAGTTCCGCCAGGGCGACGCGCTGCGCGACCGCGCGAAGGCCGCCGGCGTGACGTTCCACTTCGGCGCCACCGTCTGGGGCGGATTCTCGGAGCACGAGATCGCTGCCCTGGTCGAGGGCCGCAACGTGCTGTTCCGCCCCCGCCGACTGGTGATCGCCGCCGGTGCGCATGAGCGGCCCGTGCCCATCCCTGGCTGGACCCTGCCGGGCGTGATGACCACGGGCTGTCTTCAGACCCTCGCCCGCGCCAACCGCGTCTCCCCCGGCGAACGCGTGGTGATCGCGGGCAACGGCCCGCTCAACCTGCAATTGGCCTGCGAATTGGTGGAGGGCGGCGTGCAGGTTGCCGCCGTGCTGGAAGCCGCGCCGAAGCCTGGTTTCCTCGAATGGCGCCAGGCGCTCCGCCTTGCCGCGAAGGCGCCGGACCTTGCCTGGGACGGAGCCCGCTACCTCGCCACGCTGAAGCGCGCCGGCGTCCCCCTGATCTGGGGTGCCACGCCCGTCGCCGCCGAAGGGGAGGGCCGCTTCGCCCGCCTCCGCGCCGCGACCCCCAGCGGCGAGATCACGATCGAGGCCGATGCCTTGGCGCTCAACCTCGGCTTCCAGCCGGAGACGGGGCTCGCCCGCGCACTGGGCTGCGCGCATCGCTTCCAGGATTCGGGTCTCGGAAGGCTGGAGACCGTCACCGACGATGACGGCCGCACCAGCCTGCCCGCCATCTTCGCGGTCGGCGATGGCGCGCAGGTCGGCGGATCGCGCATCGCGCTCGCGCGCGGCCGTCTCGCGGGGCTCGCCGCCGCGCGGGATCTGCTGCCGGATGTGCCGGAGGACGCCGCCTCCCGCCGCGCCCTGGCCCGCGCCATCGACTTCCAGGATGCGCTGTGGCGCTTCTTCGCCGTGCCGCCCTTCGACGTGACGGCCATCGCCGACACCACCCTGGTGTGCCGGTGTGAGGAAGTCACTGCTGGCACGCTGCGCGCCGCCAGGGCCGAGGGCGCCTGTTCGCTGGGTGCCGTGAAGAAGGCGACGCGCGCCGGCATGGGCCGCTGCCAGGGCCGGATGTGCGGCGCCACCGTCGCCCGCCTGGTCGGCGCCTCGGAGGAAGCCGGCTTCGCCGCCCCCCGCGCGCCTCTCAAGCCCGTGCCCGCCATCGCGCTGGCCATGGAGAAGCCGGAATGGGAGGAAGGCCCCTCCGCCGATCCCGGCCCGACCGCCCCCGCGCAGCGCGCGCCGCTGACCGGTGAGACGCGGGATTGCGAGGTCCTTGTCATCGGCGGCGGCGCCCTCGGCCTTTCCACCGCGCTCGCCTGCGCCCGCGAAGGCATGGACGTGCTGGTGGTGGAACGCGCGGAGCCCGGCCAGGGCGCCACCACCGCCAATGCCGGCAGCCTCCATGTCCAGCTCCACGCCTATGACAGCGCCGGCGCGGCGGAGGGGCCGGACAGCGCTGCCGCCCAGGTGCTCGCCATCGGCCCCGAAAGCATCCGCCTGTGGCGTGCGATTGCGGCGCAGGAGGGCGAGGCGCTCGGCATCCGCACCGAGGGCGGGATCATGCTGGCGGAGACGGCGGCGCAGATGCGGGCGCTGACCGACAAGGTCGCGATGGAGCGGCAGTTCGGCCTGGCCAATGACGTGCTTGGCCCCAATGAGCTTTACGCCTTGGCGCCCTATTTGGCCCCGGGCTTTGCCGGCGCCGCCTTCTGCCCGGATGAGGGCCAGATGGACCCTCTGCGCGGCCTCACCGTGCTGCTGCGCGCCGCCACCCGCGCCGGCGTGCGCATCCGCCCCGGCACAGCCATCGCCGCCATCGCGCGGGAGGGGAGCGGCTTCGTCGCGGAAACGGCCGACGGCCTGCGCATCCGCGCCGGCCAGGTGGTGAACGCGACCGGGCCCTGGGCCGGGCAACTCGGCGCCATGCTGGGCGCACCGATCCCCGTGCGCGCGGCCGTGCAGCAGGTCATGGCGACGGAGGCGTCGGGCACCGAGATCATGCGCCACCTCATCCTCCATTCCGGGCGGCACCTTTCCGTCAAGCAGGGCGATGCGGGGCATCTGGTGATCGGCGGCGCCTGGCCCGGCGTGACGGATGCGGCCGGCCGACCGCGCAACCTCCGCGCCTCGATCGAGGGCAACCTCTACGTCGCCCGCACCGTGCTGCCCGCCATGGCCGGGCTCCATGTCATCCGCGTCTGGACGGGGGTGAATGTTCAGGTGCCGGGGCCGATCATCGGCGCCGATTCCCGCGTGCCCGGCCTGCACCACGCCGTCACCTTCAATGGCTGGACCCTCGGCCCCATCGCCGGGCAGCTGGTGGCAGATGGCATCAGGGGGCGGATGGGGGCGCCGCGCGTCTTCTCCCCCAATCGCTTCTGAATTGTCCCTTGTGCGGTTGCGGCACCGTGCCGATGCTGCACCGCATGCAAGACACGCGCTTCGACCTCCTCGTCATCGGCCACGGCATCGTGGGGCTCGCCCATGCGCTGAAGGGGGCGCAGGCGGGGCTGAGGGTGGGGGTCCTGGATCGGGATGTGCGGGCCAACGGCGCCTCCATCCGCAATTTCGGCTTCGTGACCGTCACCGGCCAGGGCGCGCCGGATACCTGGCGCCGCGCCCGCCACGCCCGCGATGTCTGGGCCGATGTCGCGCCCAAGGCGGGCATTCCCGTGATTCATCGCGGCACCCTGATGGCCGCCCGCCGGCCCGAGGCCGTCGCCGTCATCGAGGAATTCGCCGCCGGCCCGATGGGGGAAGGCTGCACGGTGCTGCGCCCCGGCGCGCTGCCGGACCCTCTGCGTCAGGACGGCGCCGTGCGGGCCGCGCTGCATTCGCCGCATGAACTGCGGGTGGAAAGCCGCGACGCCATCCCGAAGCTGCGCGCCTGGATGGCGGCCGCCCTCGGCGTGACCTTCATGCCCCAGCGCGTCGCGCTCTCTGTCTCCACTGGCCGGGTGGAGACGCCGCAGGGGACGCTCCACGCCGACCGGATCGCGGTCTGTCCTGGCACGGATCTTGTCTCCCTGTTCCCCGATGCTTTCGCGAAGCGGCAGGTGACGCTCTGCAAGCTGCACATGCTGCGCCTTGCCGACCCTGGCTGGCGGCTGCCGGCGGCGGTGATGAGCGACCTCGGCCTGCATCGCTACCGCGGCTACCATGGCTGCCCCTCGCTGCCCGCGCTGCGCGCCGAGCTCGCGCGGGACCAGCAGTTGCATCTCGACAACGGGGTGCACCTCATCGTCGTGCAATCCGCGGACGGGTCGCTGGTGGTCGGCGACAGCCACCACTACGACCCCACCCCCGATCCCTTCCAGCCGGAGGCGGTGGATGCGCTGATCCTCGACGAATACGCGAAGGTGCTGGGTGCGCCGCCGCCGGTCATCGACCGCTGGATCGGGGTCTATCCCTCCGGCCCCGAGGATGCGTTCTTCGAGGAGGTGGCGCCGGGCGTCATGCTCGTCTCCGTCACCTCCGGCACTGGTGCCTCCACCGCCTTCGGCCTGGCCGCCGATGTCTTCACCACCTGGGGTCTGCCCGCATGATCAAGGCTGTAGTTCTCGACTGGGCCGGCACGGTGCTGGACCATGGCAGCCGCGCGCCCATGGGCGCCTTCGTCGACGCCTTCGCGCAATTCGGCGTCGCCATCTCCATCGCCGATGCGCGCGGGCCGATGGGCATGGCCAAGGCGGACCACATCCGGATGGTCGGCGCGGCGGTGAACGAATCCTGGCGCGCGAAGCACGGTCGGGACTTCAACGAGGCCGATGTGCAGGCGATCTTCGAGGTCTTCGAGCCCCTGAACATCGCGGCCGTCGAGGCCCATAGCGCCCTGATCCCTGGCGCGAGCGAGACGCTGGCGGCGCTGGCGGAACGCGGCATCCGGGTTGGTTCCACCACCGGCTACACCCGGCCGATCATGCAGCGCCTGGCGCCACTGGCCGCCGCGCAGGGCTTCACCCCGGAGATCATGGTCTGCGCGGGCGACCTTGCCGCCGGCCGCCCGGCACCGCTCCAGATGTGGAAGGTGATGGCGGAGATGGGCATCTGGCCGGCCGCTGCCGTGGTGAAGGTGGACGACACGCCGCCGGGAATCGGGGAGGGTCGGCAGGCCGGCACCTGGACCGTGGGGCTCGCGCTGTCCGGCAACATCGCCGGCCTCTCCGCCGGGGAACTCGCCGCGCTGGACGACGCCGAACGCGACGCCATCCGTGACCGCGCGACGGCGGAACTGGTGGGATCGGGCGCCCATCTGGTGATCGACAGCATCGCCGACCTGCCCTGGGCCATCACTGCGATCGAGGAGCGGATGGCGGCGGGAGAAGCGCCTTGACCCCGGATTGACGCGTGACGCCGAACTGAAACACTATCGTCATTACCGCGACGCCAGATCGCGATAGGGCAGGAAACGCGCGCCAGGGAAGGACCCCATTCGCATGCGTTTCGCCTTTATCGCCGCCGGCCTGCTGGCCGTGCTCCCGCTCACCGAGGCCGAGGCGCAGTCCCGGACCCGCCTCACGGTCTACACGGCGCTCGAGAACGAGCAGCTCGCCCCCTTCAAGGCCGCTGCCGAGGCCGCGGTGCGGGATATCGAGGTCGTCTGGGTGCGCGACAGCACCGGCGTCATCACCGCCCGCCTGATCGCCGAACGCCAGAACCCCCGCGCCGACGTCGTCTGGGGCCTTTCCGTCTATTCGCTGCTGCAGATGGAAGCGCTCGAGATGCTGGAGGGCTACACCCCTGCCGGCGCCGATGCGCTGCGCGCCAACATGCGCAGCGACCGCAGCCCGATGACCTGGACGGGCATGGATGCCTTCGTCTCCACCATCTGCTTCAACACGGCCGTCGCCGCGCAGCGCAACCTGCCGCGCCCCACCAGCTGGGCCGATCTGCTGGATCCGCGCTTCCGCAACCAGGTTGCCATGCCCAACCCGTCATCCAGCGGCACCGGCTTCCTGACCGTCGCGGGCTGGATGGGATCGATGGGGGAGGCGAATGCCTGGACCTACATGACCCGCCTGCATGACAACATCCAGGTCTACACCCATTCCGGCAGCGCCCCCTGCAACAATGCCGCCCGCGGCGAGTACGGCGTCGGCATCTCGCTCGACATGCGCGCCGTCACGCTGCGCAACCAGGGCGCGCCGATCGAGGTCATCATCCCGACCGATGGGGTTGGCTTCGACCTGGAAGGCACCGCCATCATGCGTGGTACGCGGAACCTGGATGCGGCGAAGCGGCTGGCCGATTTCGCGGTCTCCCGCCCCGCCATGGAGCAATATGGCCGCTTCTACGCGCTGCTCGCGATGCCGGGCGTGGACGCCACCGTGCGGAACTACCCGCCGGAATTCGCGCAGCGCCTGGTGAATGTGAACTTCCGGGAGACGGCGCTGCAGCGTGACCGGATCCTGCGCGAATGGTCGCAGCGCTTCGACGGCAAGTCGGCGCCGCGCTGAGCGGGCCGGCATGACCGCCCTCGACACGCTGCTGCAGGGCGGCATCCGCCGTGCGGCGACCCAGGCACCGTATCTCGACATCGTCGCTTTGGGGAAGCAGTTCGGCACCTTCGTCGCGCTGAAGGATGTCAGCCTCAGGGTCCGGGAAGGGGAGTTCATCTCCTTCCTCGGCCCCTCCGGCTGCGGGAAGACGACGCTGCTGCGTGCCATCGCGGGGCTTGATCCCGCGACGACGGGCGTGATCCGCCAGGCCGGGAGGGACATCACCGGCCTGCCGCCGGCGGCGCGGGATTTCGGCATCGTCTTCCAGAGCTACGCGCTGTTCCCGAATTTCTCCGTGGCCGACAACATCGCCTACGGCCTGCGCGGCCCCGCCTGGCCGGCGAAGCGCGTCGCCGCGCGCGTGGCCGAGTTGCTCGACCTCGTCGGCCTCGCGGAGCACTCAAAAAGGTATCCGGCGCAGCTCTCGGGTGGCCAGCAACAACGCGTGGCGCTGGCCCGCGCGCTGGCGCCGGAGCCCGGCCTGCTGCTGCTGGACGAACCGCTCTCCGCGCTCGACGCCATCGTCCGCCTGCACCTGCGGCAGGAAATCCGCGCGCTGCAACGCCGCCTCGGCGTCACGACGATCATGGTGACCCATGACCAGGAGGAGGCGATGGGCGTCTCCGACCGGATATTGGTCATGAGCCGCGGCCATGTGCAGCAGGTCGGGACCCCCGAGGAGGTCTACCGCACGCCAGCCACCGCCTTCGTGGCCAGTTTCGTCGGCCGCTCCTCCGCCTTCGACGCGGTGGTGCAGGCGGCGCCGGGCACGATCTCCACCCATGGCATCACCCTGCCCGCGGAGGCGGCGCAGGGCATGCTGTACGGCACCGCCATCCGCGCCTTCGTGCGGCCGGAGGATGTGCGCCTGGGGCCGGCAGCGGAGGGGATGCCTGGCGCCCTGCCGATGCTGGTGACGCATCTGGAGTATCTCGGCCCCACCTGCCGGATCGCGCTGGAACGCGGCGCCTTCCGGCTGGAGGCCGATGCCGCCCCCGACCTGGTCCGGGCGGTCGGCGCGCTGCCGGGGGCGGAGGTGCTGTCCGCCATCCCGCCTGACCGGATCATGGTCTTCCCCGGGGATGAGTGACGTCCTGGCCGGCCCGCTTGTCCGCGTCGAGGCCTCCGCCGACCAGCGCCTGATGCGCGCTGGCCTCTGGCTCGCCGGCGGCTTTCTTCTGTTGGCACTCGGTTTGCCGATGGCGGTGCTGCTGTCGCGGGCCTTCGAGGATCAGTCGGGCCACTTCGTGGGGCTGGCGAACTTCGCCACCTATGTCAGCACGCCGGCATTGCTGCGATCCGCCTGGAACAGCATCTGGACGGCGGCGCTGACCATGGTGATCGTCGTGCCGCTGGCCTTCACCTATGGCTATGCGCTGGCGCGGTCGCGCCTGCCCTTCAAGCCCGTCTTCCGCGCGGTGATGCTACTGCCGATCCTTGCGCCGTCGTTGCTGCCAGCGCTGTCGCTCATCTACCTCTTCGGCAACCAGGGAATGCTGCGCTGGATGCTGCCGATGGAGAACATCTACGGCGCACCCGGCATCATCGTGGCGCAGGTCTTCAGCACCTTTCCCTCCGCCGCCATCATCCTCTCTGTGGCCCTGGCCACGGCGGATGCGCGACTCTACGAGGCGGCGGAGGCGCTGAAGGCTGGCCGCGCGCGTATCTTTGCCACCGTGACGCTGCCGGGCGCCCGCTTCGGCATCGTCTCCGCCGCGGTCGTCACCTTCACGGCCGTTGTCACGGATTTCGGCATCCCGAAGGTGATCGGCGGGCAATTCCCGGTGCTGGCGACCGATGTCTACAAGCAGGTCGTGGGGCTGCAGGACTTCAACATGGGCGCGGTCGTGGGCCTGGTGCTGCTGCTGCCCGCGCTGCTGGCCTTTGCCCTGCAACGCTGGGCGGAGGGCAAGCGGGCCGCGACGCTGACCGGCCGCGCCGTGCCGCTGGTGCCGAAGCGACGCCTGGCTCGGGACCTGCCGCTGACGCTGTTCTGCGTCGCCATGGCCGGCGTGCTGGTCGGCATCGTCGCCGTGGCCGCCTGGGGGTCGCTGGTGCGCTTCTGGCCCTGGAACCTGTCGCTGACCTTGGATAATTACGACTTCGGCCGATTCGACTCCTCCGGCTGGGGCGCGGTCGGTACCTCCATCCGCATGGCGCTGACCACCGCCTGCATCGGCACCGCCATCGTCTTCCTCGGCGCGTATGTCATGGAACGCGCGCCGCGACTGTCGGGCGGGGACGGCGCGCTTCGCGGTGCGGTGGGACTGCTGGCGACCGTGCCGCTGGCGATCCCCGGGCTGGTACTGGGCCTCGCCTACATCCTGTTCTTCAACCACCCCGCCAACCCGCTCGGCTTCCTCTACGGGACGCTGGCGATCCTGGTGCTGAACTCGCTGGTGCATTTCTACACCGTGGGCCACCTGGCGGCGACAACCGCCATCCGCCAGCTGGACCCGGAGTTCGAGGCGGTGGGCGCCAGCCTCAAGGTCCCGGTGTGGGAGACCTTGCGCCGCGTGACGCTGCCGATCTGCCTGCCGGCGATCCTGGAGATCTGGGTCTATCTCTTCGTCACCGCGATGACGACGGTGAGCGGGGTGATCTTCCTCTACGGGCCTGACACCAAGCCGGCCTCGGTCTCTGTCGTCCATATGGATGAGGCCGGCCAGGCCAGCGCCGCGGCCGCCATGGCCTGTGTGCTGCTGGGGGTCGCGATCCTGGCCAAGCTGGCGCAGATGGGGGTGGGGGCGCTGACGGCGCGGCGGACGCAGGGCTGGCGGCGCCGGTGACGCAACCATGGAACCGCTGTTCCGTTCTTGTTATGATCCTGTCGCCGCGCCAGAAGTGCGTCCATGCTCTCGCCGGAAGCGCTGCTAAACCCTTATAATCGGCATAAATGGCACAATCGGTCTAGGATCTGTTGACATTAGGGGATTCCCGATAGCGCGGAAATGCGATTCAACCTTTGCTTCGGCGGAGGTCGGGCGTGGTGCTTCGGGATCGGTTTGTGATCAGCGACGCGGCTTGGGCGCAGGTAGCGCCGCTATTGCCAGGCAAAGTGGGTGATCGTGGCGTAACCGCGAAGGACAATCGGCTGTTCCTGGAAGCGGTGCTCTGGCGGGTGCGAACCGGTCTGCCGTGGCGCGACCTGCCGCCGGAATTTGGCAACTGGAACAGTGTCTTCCAGCGGTTCCGCCGCTGGGTCCGCGCCGGAGTGTTCGAGCGCATCTTTGAGCGATGGTCTGCCGAGCCGGACTTCGAATATGTGCTGATCGACGGCACCATCGTCACCGCTCACCAGAAGGCGAGTGGCGCAAAAGGGGGACTCAGCATCAGGCGATCGGGCGATCCCGCGGTGGCCTGACCACCAAGATCGTGGCGCTTACCGATGCGCTCGGGAACCTCGTCCGCTTCGTGCTGCTGCACGGTCAACGGCACGACACCATCGGCGTACCACCGCTGATTCACGGCGTGGCATTCGGCGCCCTGCTTGGTGACCGCGCCTTCGATGTCGATTGGCTGCGGGCCGACCTCGACGCACGCGGCGCGACCGCGGTCATCCCACCCAAATGCAACCGCAGGGCCTCCATCGCCTACGACAAACACATCTATCGCTGGCGCCACCTCATCGAAAACTGCTTCGCCAAACTCAAGGAGTTCCGAGCCGTCGCCACCCGCTTCTGCAAAACCGACACGAGTTTCCGTGCCACCATCAACCTCGCCGCCGCCATCATCGCTACCCGATAATGTCAACAGACCCTAGTGACCTAAAGGTCACGGAAGCCGTCAGTGCAGCCGTGGCGCCTTCATGAAACTGGTGCGGTCAGCGCTGGTGACGGGCAGGCTGAAGCGGCGGCCATCCCGTTCCACCGCGACCTGCACCGTCACCCCGGCCTGGCCGAGCGACCAGAGGCGCCGCCACAGCGCGGCGAGGTCTGCGGCATCCTCGCCGCCGATTCCGACGATCCGGTCACCCGCCCTGATGCCCGCCTTCTCCGCCGGGCCCTTGCTGGCGACCGAGGCGACGATGATGCCTTCCTCCTGGTCCGCGCAGTAGAGGCCAAGCCAGGGCCGCGCCGGCTTGTTGACGCGCCCGAAACTGGTCATGTCGTCAAGGATCGGGTGCAGCAGCCCGATCGGCACCGCCATGTTGAGGTCGAGCCGCCTGCCCTTCGAATCCCGGTGCTGGAGCACCAGGGACCCGATGCCGATCAGGGACCCGTCCTCCCCGATCAGCGCCGCGCCGCCCCAGGAGGGGTGGGCTGGGGCGGTGAACAACGCTTCCTCCAGCAGATATTCCCAATAGCCGGCGAAGGGTTCCTTCGCGACGATGGAGCACGCCAGCGCGCCACCTTCCGCGGCGTGGCGGCCGGAATGCGGCGCGGCGGCCAGGACCGTGTTCGTGCCGGCTTCCGGCAGGGCCGCGGCGCCGAGAGGAATGGCCGGAGCCTCCAGTCGACCAAGGGCCTGCACCAGGCCAAAGCCTGTCTCGAAATCATAGGCGAGGCCATGGCCCTGGACGACGCGGCCGGTGGCGGTGGTGATCCATATGCTGTCGGCTTCGCCGATCAGGTAGCCGATGGTCAGCACCAGCCCCTTCGCGCCGATCACCACGCCGCTGCCTTCGCGTTCGGTGCCCAGCGTGCGGGCAGAGAAGGCGTCGGCCGGCACCCGCGACTTGATCGACACCACGGATGCCAGGGTGCGCGCCAAGTCGAAGCGGTAGTCGGCCGGGTCGGGCCGCATTTCCGCGGGAATGGTCCAGTCCTCGTCCGCCATCACTGCTTCCGCTGCCAAGGCGGCATACTAGAAGAGCCCGGGGCTGGTGGGAACGCCCCGGCGGTTTCGCGGGGTTGCGGCGGTGGGTTCGGGGGCGGGTAGCGGAGCGGCGGCCGGCGCCGACAGCGCTTCCGCGACCGGGTCGGGCATGATCCGCGGGCAGCGGAAGGCGATCCGGTATTCGTTCGGCCAGATCTCGCTGCGGACGATGTCGAAGCCGCGCTCACGCTGCGCGCAGAAAGCCTGCGCCAGTTCCACGCCCCGCCGCGCCGCCGTGGCGGGGGTGGTGGCGTGTGTCGTCAGGCCGAAGACCTCCGGCGACAGTTCGACTACCTCCGACCGGGTGGCGCAGGCGGCCAGCAGGGGCAGTAGCAGGAAGGCGTATCGGACCAGTGTCGCTCTCCGCAGTGTGATCGCGCTGCGAGGCTAGGGCACCCGTCCTGGCGCCACCAGCCGGAGAATCATGCGGCGGCAGCCTCGAAATACCCTCTCCCCGGCAGGGAGAGGGTTGGGTACGGCGCGGCTAGAGTGCCTTCGCTTCCCGACGCCGCCGCGTGAGAATGAACTCGGTATACCCGTTCGGCTGCGTTGCGCCGTCGAAAACCAGGTCGCAGGCAGCCTTGAAGGCCGGCCCGTCGAAGCCCGGCGCCATGGGCTTGTAGAGTGGGTCGCCAGCGTTCTGGCGGTCCACCACCGCCGCCATCCGCTTCAGCGTCTCCTCCACCTGGGCGCGTGTCACGATGCTGTGGCGCAGCCAGTTGGCGATGTGCTGGCTGCTGATGCGAAGCGTGGCGCGGTCCTCCATCAGGCCGACATCGTTGATGTCCGGCACCTTGGAGCAGCCAACACCCTGGTCCACCCAGCGCACGACATAGCCCAGGATGCCCTGCGCGTTGTTGTCGAGCTCCGCCTGTACGTCCTGTGGTGCCCAGTTGGTGTTGGTGGCGACGGGGACGGTCAGGATGTCCTCCAGCTTCCCGCGGGGGCCGCCGGCCGCAATCTCGGCCTGGCGGGCGGGGACATCCACCTGGTGGTAGTGAAGCGCGTGCAGCGTGGCGGCGGTAGGGGAGGGGACCCAGGCGGTGTTGGCGCCGGCCTTGGGGTGGCCGACCTTCTGGTCCAGCATCGCCGCCATCATGTCCGGCATGGCCCACATGCCCTTGCCGATCTGGGCGCGGCCGCGAAGGCCAGCCGCCAGGCCGACATCGACGTTCCACTCCTCATAGGCCTTGATCCAGGGCAGGCCCTTCATGTCGTTCTTGCGGACGACGGGGCCGGCCTCCATGGCCGTGTGGATCTCATCACCCGTGCGGTCGAGGAAGCCGGTGTTGATGAACACCACGCGGTCCTTCACGGCGCGAATGCAGGCGGCGAGGTTCACCGTGGTGCGGCGTTCCTCGTCCATGATGCCGAGCTTGGCGGTGTAGCGCGGCAGGCCGAGCGCATCCTCGACCCGCTTGAACAGAAGGTCTGCCGCTCGGACCTCATCGGGGCCGTGCATCTTGGGCTTCACGACATAGACGCTGCCGGTGCGGCTGTTCATCCGCTTGCCGCGGCCGGGCGGCTGGATGTCGTGCAGCGCGATGGTGACGGTCACCATGGCGTCGAGCGCGGTTTCCGGAATCTCCTGCCCGTCCAGCGTGACGACATCCGTCATCATGTGGTGGCCGACATTGCGCACCAGCATGACCGAGCGGCCATGCAGCGTGATGGCGCCACCGGCGGGGGTCTTCCACACCCGGTCGGCGTTCAGCCGGCGGGTGATCGTCTTGCCGCCCTTCTCGAGGTCAGCCGTCAGGTCGCCCTTCATCAGGCCGAGCCAGTTCCGATAGACGTCGATCTTGTCGGCGGCATCCACCGCGGCGACGCTGTCCTCGCAATCCATGATCGTGGTCAGCGCGGCTTCCACGACCAGGTCGCTGACGCCTGCCGCATCGTCCCGCCCGATGGCGCTGGTGCGGTCGATATGCAGTTCCATGCGCAGGCCGTTGTTGCCGAGCAGGATGGCGTTCGGTGCCCAGGTCTCGCCCTGGTAGCCCATGCACTGGCCAGGGCGTGCAAGATGCGCCTTGGAGCCGTCCTTGAGTGTCACGACAAGCGTGCCACCCTCGATGGCGTAGCTGACGCTGTCGGCATGGCTGGCGCCGCCGGCGAGCGGCACGGCCTGGTCGAGAACCTTCCGCGCGAAGGCGATGACCTTGGCGCCGCGCTTGGGGTTGTAGCCCTTGCCCTTCTCGGCGCCGTCTGCCTCCGGGATCGCGTCCGTGCCGTAGAGCGCGTCATACAGGCTGCCCCAGCGCGCATTGGCAGCGTTCAGCGCGTAGCGGGCGTTGGAGACGGGGACGACCAGCTGCGGACCGGCCATCGTTGCGATCTCCGCATCGACATCGGTCGTGCCGACGGAGAAAGGCTCAGGCTCCGGCGCCAGATAGCCGATTTCCTTCAGGAAGGCGGTATAGGCGGGCAGGTCCACGGGGCGGGCGGGGTTGGCGCGGTGCCAGGCATCGATCTTCGCCTGCAACTCGTCGCGCTTGGCCAGCAGCTCCGCATTGCGGGGCGCCCATTCGCGCAGGATGGATTCGAAGGAGGACCAGAAGCGCGCGGGATCGATCCCGGTGCCGGGCAGGGCTTCGTCCTCGATGAAGGCGCGGAAGGCGTCCTCCATGCCGAGGTTGCCGATCTTCACGGTCTGGGGCACCGAACCATCTCCTCGCCTGCCTGCCCCGGCGTGCCGGGGTGCTCGTCCGGGCGCCATCTGCGGGCATTTGCTTGATGTGGCAAGGGGGATGACCCGCACAGGCCATCCCCCCGGTCTGACCTAGCGGTCCAGGACCGCCCGGTCGTTCTTGGCGGTCAGGCTGCGGAAATGCGGCTCGAGCTCCGCCTCGCTCAGCCCAAAGGCCTGCACGAAGCCCATGACCAGGCGCTGCTCCTCCTGCTCCGCCTGGCCATCGGACATGGCGCTGTCGATCATGTTCAGGATGATGCAGAGCTTCTGGTCGTGCCGCAGCTTGGGCGCGGCGGCGGCGGCGAACTGCTCGGCCGGCGTGGCGCGGCAGTAGCGCAGCGCGTTGTCGAGGGCCTGGCGCGTGGCGCCCGGGCCCATGACTGAGAGGAGGTGGCCGATCTCCTCCTGATCCATCTCGCCATCGGAGGCCATGCAGTAGAGCAGGCTGGCGACCAGGCAGTTGCGTGGCGTGAGGTCGAAGGCTGGCGCCTGGCTCTTGAACATTCCGAACATCGTTGGGTGTCTCCCGGCAGGGTTGTGGCAGGCGCGCCGGACACTCTGGTGGTACCGGTCGCGCCACGCGGCTACAGCCAGGGATTCGGTCATTCGGCAAGGGGGCAACGTGTTGCAGGAATGCGACACTGCGGTGCTACTGCGGCGGTGGCATCGAGTCCCACGAGTAAGTGGCTTACCGAACCAATAGATTGAATTTAGACTGGATACGATTGACCGAGGCCCCCCGCATCGTGATCACCCTTTCCCCCGACGCCGTCGAAGCGCCGAACGTCGAGGCCGCGTCGGATTCGCGCCGGCTGGCGCCTGTTCAGCCGCGAACCATGGTCGAGCAGGCCGCGGAAGCGATCGTCGCCGCGGCCGCCCGGGGCATCTTCCTGCCGGGCGACCGGCTGGTGGAGGCCGAGATCGCCCGCGACCTCGGCATCAGCCGCGTCCCCGTGCGGGAGGCCCTGCGCCTCCTGGAATCCCAGGGCATCGTCGTCAGCACGCCCTACAAGGGCATGCGGCTGATGCAGATCACCAACCGCAACGTGGCGGAATTGATGCGCGTCCGCACGGCGCTGGAGACGCTGGCGCTGCGGGAGATTTCCGGCAGCGGGCCTGCCACGCCGGAACGCCTGGCGCCGGCCTGGCGGGCGGCGGAACGGTACGAGGCGGTGTCCAGCGGCCCCGATGCCGCGGCGATCGTGGCGGCCGACGAGGCCTTTCACGGGGAACTCTGCCGACTGTCGGGCAATGGCGTGCTGCATGGCCTCTGGCTCAGCGTGGCGCGGCAGCTATCGGTCGTCTGGGGCCTGGGCCATGATGTGCGGCCGAAGCCGCGGATCGCGCAGGAACACCGGGAGATCCTGGAACGCCTGTCCCGCGGCGACGCGGCCGGCGCGCAGGCGGCGCTGGACGCGCACCTCGCCTGGCATGAGGACCTGGACTTCGAACGCCAGGTGGAACGCCGGCGGCTCGGCAAGAACCGCGCCTGACGATCCGCCGGCGATCCTCGCCCGCGGCGTGGCTGAGGAGGATCGGCGCATGTTCCAGGTTGGGCAGAGGGTCTGGCACCGCGATGGCAAGCGCAGCGGCGTGGTGCTGGATAGCGACGGCGACCGCGTTTTCATCGAGCAGGAGAATGGCGCGGAGTTGGATTTTCCGGCCCGCGAGTTGAGCCTGACGGCGCCCGCCGCGGCGACGCCCGCGCATCGGGCCGCGGCACCGGTGCCCTATTCCATGGTGGACCGGACCCTGATCGCGGCCGACATCACGCCGGAGCATGTGCGAGTGCTGGGACTGATCCCGCCCCGCACCGTGCAGGCCGTCGCCGCGCTGTATGAGAGGCGGCCGCGGGCGGGCAAGTTCAGCGCGCTCGATGTCGCGCAGAAGCTGAACCTGATTGCTCAGGTCACCGACGTGCCCTACCGCACAATGCGGAGCTATAGCGACCGCCCCGGGGAGATGGGGCTACTGATGGGCAAGGGCCTAGCGGACAGCCAGAAGGGCTGAACCACCTGGGTCAGGTGCAGCCCGCCGCGCCCACCCGCCTCGTCGTGTCCTCCGGCTCCTCCTGCGCCAGAAAGGCGCTGCGTTCCGGCCAGCGTCCCGGGGATGCCAGCACCGCCCGCAGGGCGTCGGCCATGTCCGATGCATGCCCGAACCGGTCCGCGGCGACCTTGGCCGTTGCCCGAGCCACGATGGCCTCCAGCCCCGTCGGCAGGCCGGCCACCAGGCTGCCGAGCGCCGGGGTCGGGCGATGAATGATGGCGTGGGTCACAGCGAAGAAATCAGCGGGCGGCCGGAAGGGATGCCGGCCCGCCAGCATCTCGAACAGCACGACGCCCAGGCCCCAAAGGTCCGCGCGCGCATCAGCGGCTTCGCCCCGCAACTGTTCGGGGGCCATGTAGGCGGGGGTACCGGCCAGAGTGCCGGTCAGTGTCAGGTCGCTCGCCTCCGTGCGGGCAATCCCGAAATCCGTCAGCTTCGGGGTACCGTGACCGGTATTCTCGCTCATCGTGAGGAGGATGTTGGCCGGCTTCACGTCGCGGTGGACGACGCCGCGGGCATGGGCTAGCCATTCAGCAGCGCCGCCACGATCGAAACCGCGTCCCGGGGCGAGATCTCCCCGCGCCGCATGGGCGCTCCCAGCGGCTCTCCGATCACGAGTTCCATGACGATGTAGAACAGGCCCTCATGCATCCCCGCGTCATGCACGGTGACCAGGTTGCCGTGGTTCAGGCGGTTGGAGACGCTGACTTCCCGCTCCATGCGCTGGCGTTCCTCCGGGCTGGTGCGGCCGCGCATCATCTTGAGGGCGACCAAGCGGCCCAGCCGGCGGTCCACAGCCTCCACCCCCACGCCGGATGCCCCGCGGCCGATGATCTCGCGCAACTCGTAGCGACCGGCGATCACGCCGGACATTCCAAAGCCTCGACTGCTTCAACAGGCGCTGCCGCAGGAAAGGCGCCGGGTAGATCAGGGTGTGCCGCGCGGGGCCGGCACGCGATCACCCTAGGGGGTCTTCCGCGAGGAGGGAATTGCCCCGGATGCCATGAAGGCGGTTTGCAGCATGGAAACTTCCGTTGGCAGGCAAGGAAGGAATGCAATCCCGACGGTTGCCAGCGGCATTCTGGCGGCCAGCTAGCGCCGGGGTTGTCGATCGCGTCCGGCGGGTCGATCCTGCACGCCTCGGAGGACACAACCTGATGCCGCTCATCTACACCCCGCCTGTCCATGTCAGCCAGCACTGGCAGGTCTCCAAGCCGGCCGCGACTGGCCGGCGCGGGATGGTCGCCAGCCAGTCCCGCGACGCGGCGGAAGCGGGCATCGCCATCCTGGCTGCCGGGGGCAATGCGGCGGATGCGGCGGTCGGCATGGCCTTCGCGCTCGCGGCCATGGAGCCCTGGAACAGCGGCCTCGGCGGCATCGGCTTCGCGCAGGTGGTGGCACCAGGCAGTGCGGCGGAAACCTTCGATTTCGGGCCCGTCTCGCCCGCGGGCCTCCATGCCAAGGACTTTCCGACCACGGGGCGGATGAAGCAGGATCTGTTCGCCTGGCCGGAGGTGGTGGGCGACCGCAACATCCACGGCCCGATGAGCTTCGTCATCCCGTCCTCGGTCGCGGGCTATGCGCTGCTGCATGAGAAGCGCGGGCGGCTGCCGGCGCGGGACGTGCTGGCGCCGGCGATCGCGCTCGCGAAGCGGGGCCTGGCGCAGGACTGGTTCACGACCCTGAAGATCGCGAATGCGGCGTCCACCCTGAAGCTCTACGCCGAATCCGCGCGCATCTACCTGCCGGGTGGGCTGCCGCCCGTCGCGCCCTACCAGGGCACGCCCGGCTTCTTCCCACTCGGCAACCTGGCCTCGACACTGGAGCGGCTGCAGGCCGCAGGGTTCCGCGACTTCTATGAGGGTGACATCGCGGCCTCCATCGCGACGGATGTGAAGGCGATGGGCGGCGTGCTCTCCGCCGCCGACCTCGCGGGCTGCCGGGCGCGGGTGCTGCCGGCTGTGTCCGTGCCGTGGCGGGGGCGGACGCTCCACCTCTCCAACGGCCTCACCGCCACGCCGACCTTCCGCCGCGTCATGGAACTGATGGAAGGCGCGGATTGGTCGGGCGCGGAGCCCGGAACCGCCTGGCACATCGCCTTCGCCAAGGCCATGCAGGCCGCCTATGCGGAGCGGCTGGAGGGCCTCGGCGATGCCGAGCCCAAGGGCGCCGACAGCTGCACCACCCACCTGACCGTCTGCGACGAGGACGGGATGATGGTGGCGATGACCACCACGCTGCTGTCCTCCATGGGCAGCCGGGTGGTGCTGCCGGGGTCTGGTGTGCTGATGAACAACGGCGTCATGTGGTTCGACCCGCGGCCGGGTTCCCCCAACCAGATCGGGCCGAGCAAGCGGCCGCTGACCAATATGTCGCCCGTGCTGGTCTCCGACCCCGCGGGGGTGCCGGAGATGGCACTTGGCGCCTCCGGCGGGCGGCGGATCCTGGCCGCCGTGTACCAGACCCTGGCGCTTGTGGCCGGCTTCGGGATGGATCCGGAGGCTGCGGCGCACTTCCCGCGCATCGATGTCAGCGGGCCGGAGGGCGCCACCGCCGACCGCCGCCTGCCCCAGGCGACGCTCGATGCCCTGGCCGCGATGGGGCCGCTGGAGATCGTGGAGCACGCCGTGCTGCCGGTGAACTTCGCCTGCCCGAACCTGATCCGTATCTCGGCCGACGGCACGCGCCAGGGCATCACCGACGTGATGTCGCCCTGGTCCGCCGCGCTCGCGCAGGGCTGAGGCCGATGGAGGCCGCGCTCAGCCTGGCGGAGGAGATCACCCTTCTCTCCCTGGATGACGAGACCGGGAGGCCGGTCGGCCGCGCAGGCATGGCGCCCGACCGCGCGCTGGCTGGCGCACTGCTGATGCAACTGGCGCTGGCGGGGCGGGTGGACACGGACCGGGATCGGCTGATCCTGGTCGATGCCGCGCCGACCGGTGACGAGGCGCTGGATGGCGCGCTGGCGCGCCTCGCCGCGCCGGGCGCGCCCATCGATGCGCGCGGTGCCATCCCGCTGCTGGCGCGGGATGCGGCGGCGGCGCGGGCGGTGATCCTGGACCGGCTGGTGGTGCGCGGCATCCTGAAGCGCGTCGATGAACGCCTGCTCTGGATTCTGCCCGATCGCCGCTACCCCAAGGCGCCAGGCCGGGCGGAGGTGACGGAAGCGCGGGCACGGCTCCGTGCCCTGCTGATGCGGGAGGAGATACCCGACCCGCATGATGCGCTGCTGCTCGGGCTGGCACGGGCGGCGGGGCTGCTGCCGCTGATCTTCTCCGCGGCGGAACTCGCGCGGGTGCAGCCCTGGCTGGAGGTCGTCACCCGGATCGAGAGCCTGAACCGGTCTCTGGCGGTGGCGGTGGCGGATATCCGCGGCGCCGGGATCGGGACCGCGCAGCGGGAGGCGTGAGGTGGAGGCGCTGACACGCCCCGGCCATCCGCGCGGCATGGTGTTTGCCTATCCCACGGGCAGGTAGGGGTTGCCGCATGCGGTGCTGGGCGATGTGCCTGGAAATTGTGCGGTTGCCCGGCCTGTTCTGATCGCTGGGAGCGCATTCATGTTGCAACGTCGTCACCTGCTTGGCCTGACCGCCGGCGCCGTCGGGACCCTCGCCGCGCCGGCCGCGCTGCGCGCGCAGGGCGCCTGGCCCAGCCGCGGCACCATCCGCCTGGTCGCCCAGTTCCCCCCGGGAGGGCTGGTCGACACGGTCGCCCGCCTGATGGCGCCGGCCATGTCCCAGGCGCTGGGCCAGAACATCGTCGTGGAGAACCGTCCGGGCGCCGGCGGCATCATCGGCACCGACCTCGTCGCCAAGGCCCCTGCCGATGGCTACACGCTGCTGGTCAGCCATGCCTCCGTGCATGTGTTCAGCACGGCGACGCGCCCGACCCTACCCTTTGACCCGATCAACGACTTCACCCACATCATGCAGCTGGTGGAGGCGCCGAACATCATCCTGGTGCGCGCCAACTCCCCGTTCCAGACGCTGGAACAGCTGCTGACGGCGGCGAAGACGCGCCCGGTCCGCTACGGCTCCTCGGGCATCGGGTCCGCGCCGCATCTGCTGGGTGCTATGCTGTCGGCGGAAGCGGCGGCGCCGAACCTCGACCACATCCCCTATGCCGGCAGCGCGCCGGCCATGCAGGACGTGCTCGCGGGCAACATTGAATGCATGGTGGACCCCATCACCACCAACACGCAGCAGATGCGCGACGGGTCGCTGCGCGCGCTGGCGGTCTCCACCGCCCAGCGGCTGGCGATGTTCCCGAACGTGCCGACCTTCGCGGAACTCGGCTATCCCAAGCTGACCTCCGCACAGTGGCTCGGCCTGTCCGGGCCGAAGGGGCTGCCGGCGCCGATCGTGGAGAAGCTCGCTTCCATCATCCCGCCGATCCTGGCGCGGCCGGAGTTGGCCAGCCGCTTCGTCGAACTCCAGACCATGCCGCGCAACCCGCCGCCGGCGGGGGCGGACTTCATCGCGCTGATGCGGCGCGAGATCACGGAATGGACCGCCGTCGCCCGGCAGTTCAACATCACCGTCAGCTGAGAAAGAGCCTTCGGTGGTGAAGTGGGGGCGGCCTCACGGCCGCCCCTTTTTTGTTGCACAATCCATCGCGATGCCTGGGATGGATGCGATGGCGCTGACGATGGCGGAGGAGATTCTGCTGCTCCTCCTCGATGACGAGACGGGCCAACCCGTCGGTCTGAAGGGGCCGGCGGGCGACTTGGCGTTGGTTGGCGCCATCCTCATGGAACTGGCGTTGGCCGGGCGCATTGACACGGACCTCGACTGCCTGACGGTCGTGGATCCGAAGCCCGTCGGCGACGCGGTGCTGGATGGCGCACTGGCCCAGTTGGTAGCGCCGGGCGCCGCGCGCACCAGCCGCGGCTGGATCCAGGCCTTCGCCAGAGGTGCGGGCCCGATGCGCACGCAATTGCTGGAGCGCCTGGTGCAGGGCGGCGTTTTGCGGCGGGTGGAGGACCGTTTCCTCTGGGTCTTCCCGGAGCGCCGTTATCCGAAGGCAGAGGGACGGGCGGAGGTCGAGGAGGTTCGGGCGCGGCTCCGCCATGTGCTGCTGGACGATAGCATCCCGGAGCCGCGCGACGCGCTGCTGATCGGGTTGGCCCGCGCCACAGGGTTGGTGCCGCTGCTGCTCTCGGCGGAGGAAGCCGCGCGCGTCGCGCCCCGGGTGGAGCGGATCGTAGCGCTTGAGGAACTATCGCGGTCCCTTGGTGCGGCGACGCGTGACATCTACGCCGCACTGATGAGGCAGGGGGCGATCCACTGAGTCAGTAGGCGGGTGATGCCTCCGTCACCGACACATGCGCTGACACGACCTTCCAGCCGGTTTGTGGAAAGCGAACCCAGGTCTGGCTCTGTCGTCCGGTCGTAGTGCGGCCGCGCATGTCGAATTCCAGGTTCACCGTGGCGAAGTCGCGCCCCAGCGTGGTGATCACCAGGCGGCGGTGCGCCAGCTTGATGCCGGGGCCGGGCGGGCGGCGTACGCGGTGGGCGTGGATTTCCTGGAAGCCATAGCCGTTCTCATGGATGGCGTAGCGGATGGTGTGGGGACTGTTCCAGAAGGTGGCGTCCAGGACCTCGACATCCTTGTCGACCAACGCCTGCTCGTAGCGTTCGAAGAGGGTGCGGATCTCCTCCACGACCTCCGGGATGTTCACGTCCATCAGATGCTCTCCAGGGCCAGGGCGGTGCGCACCAGCATGGCATCGGCGCCGCGCGCGGCAAGCAGGCTGAGGCCGATGGGGCGGCCATCGAGCGTGGCGCCGGGGATGCTGATTTGTGGGTGGCCGGCCAGGCCGCCATGGGCGCAGAGCACGTTGATGGCGGCGCGGATGCCATCGATTTCCGGCAGCGGAAGCGCCGTCTTCGGCGCCGCGAAGGGCGCGGTGGGCATGGCCAGGATGGTGCCCGGCGGCAGCAGGTGGCGGAGCCGGCCGCGGGCCTCCCGCCGCACCAGCGCCGCCCAGCCGCGATCGGCCTCCGGCGTCATCGCCGCCATGACCAGGCCGCGGGCGACGCTGAAGGCGAAGCGTGGGTTGTCGCGCTCCACCCAGGTGCGAAAGGTCTCCCACGCCTCCACGGGTTGCAGGGTGCGCTGGGCGCGGGACCAGGTGGTGAGGCCCTGCGGCGCCATCACCTCCTCCTGCCAATCCGGCACCAGGCGCTTCAGGCGGTTGAGGATCGGGGTAATGGCTTCCGCCGCCGCGAGGTCGGCGAAGCCGAATGCGTCGATGGCGATCACCAGCCGCGCCGGCAGTGGCCCCTCGATCGCCTCTTCCAGCAGCACGGCCGAGACGCGGGCGAAGGTGGCGGCATCGCGGGCGAACCAGCCGGTAGTGTCAGAGGACGGCGCCTGCGGCAGCATCCCCGTCAGGTCCAGTCGCCCATGCGTCGGGCGGATGCCGTAGAGCCCGCAGAAGCTGGCGGGCACGCGGACGGAGCCACCGGTATCCGTGCCCAGCGCCGTGTCGCAGATCCCCTGCGCGACGGCGCTGGCGGAACCGGAGGAGGAACCGCCCGGCACATGGCCCGGCGCCGCGGGGTTCAGTGGCGTGCCCTCGAAGGCATTCTCGCCGAGGATGCCGAGCGAGACCTCATCCGTGATGGTCTTGCCGACCAGCGTGGCGCCGGCATCCAGCATCGCCTGCACCGCCCAGGCATGGCGCGTCGGGATGGGATTCTGGCGCGCCCAGTCCGGGTTGCCGCCGCCTGTCGGGTGGCCGGCGACATCGAACAGGTCCTTGGCGGCGAAGGTCAGGCCTGTGAGCGGACCGCCCGGCGTGCCGGGAAGACGGACCGCCGTGCCGGGGACGAAGGGGGAGGACATGGATGCTCCTGGAAACCGGGACTGCTCAATTCGATGCAGGAAGCGCGCCATCAGGGCATGCGGGGCGGCTTCCACCGGAAGGCCAGCGCGGTCATTCGCGTGATCACGCAGCCGATGACGGCGACGATCACTGCGGGCGCCACCTCATCGATCTCGATGCCCGGGCCGCGCACCATCAGATAGGCGGTCAGCGCCAGCGACCAGATGAGCGCGACCTCCCCATAGAAGCCCGTGGTCAGGTTGGGGATGCTGCCGCCGCCGCGCAGCACGTCGCGGATGATGCCGCCCCCCGCGCCGGTGATGGTGCCGAGCAGCGGTCCCCAGAGCCAGAGCGGGTCCGCCCCCATGCCGAAGGCGATGGTGACGCCGAGCACGGTGGAGGCGCCGAGGCCGAGCGCATCGGCGAAGTCGAACAGCCAGCGATCCGCGCGGCGCTGGCGCATCGCCACCGCAACCTGCGCGATCCAGAAGGCCAGGATGGCACGCCCCCGCAGCAGCGCCCAGCCATGCATCACCGCCCAGACCACCAGAACGGTGCCGAGGATGAGCTGCAGGAACAGGGGATTGCGCAGGATCCCAAGGGGATAGCGCCCTACCAGCAGGTCCCGCAGCACGCCGCCGGCCGCGGCGGTGATGGCCGCCAGCACGAAGGCGCCGAACAGCGACCAGCCGCTGTGCCGCGCCGCCAGCGCGCCGGCCAGCGCGCTGGCGACGGCGCCGGTGATCTGCAGCACCAGGAACCACCGCCCCTCGATGGATAGGGACAGCAGGATGGGGAAGCGGAAGCGCGCCGCGATGCGGTCCAGCGTTCCGTCCTCCGTCAGCATCTCGATCGCCGCGTCGAAGCGGCCGAGCATGGCGGGCGTCACCGTGCCCGGGCTGAAGGCCAGGTGGAGCGGGATCATGATGCGCATCGGCGCCTCCTCCACCCACGTCGCGGCGCCGAGGCTGGTGATGGTCAGGGCGACGGACAGGCGTTCCGCCAGGAAGCCATCGATCTCCCCGGCCAGCAGGCGCCGGATGTTGGTCGCATCGTCATTGGCAGGGCGCACGCGCCCGGAAATGGAGGGTGAGGCGATGAAGGCGTCGAGCGCCGCGTTGAAGTAGGAGAAGCCGGCACGGACGCCAAGGCGGAACTGCCGGTCCTGGGCCAGGAAGGCGGCGAGCCCCTCGGCATCGGTGAAGCGCAGCCGCGCGCCCTCCCCACGCCGGACCACCAGCACGTTGACGTCGTGCCTGTAAGGCAGGGAGAAGGCGTAACGCCGGGCGCGCTCCTCCGTCTGCGGGATGCCGGTCGCCAGATCCATCCGGCCCGCCGCAACGGCTTCCAGCAGCGGCAGGTAGCCCATGGGGACGAAGCGGACATCCTCACCCACCTTGCGGGCGATGGCGCGCACCATCTCGATGTCGAGGCCGGTAAGCTCCCCCTGGCGCAGGTATTGCTGCGGTTCGCTGGCGTACCAGCCGGCCTGCAGCACGCGGTCCTGCGCCAGGGCCGGGGGGGGCGCCAGCAGCGCGATCAGCGCCGCCAGCAGCAGCCGCCAGGGTCCGAAACGGCGCCGCGCCTGAGCATCACCGCCCGCTCGTATCGATCGACTCATTCCCGCAGCGCACCACTTCCGGGCCTCGATGCACAAGCGCTCAGCCAGCCTTGATCAGCCTGTGCCGCCATGGTCCTTGCACCATTGCGCGGCCTGGGCGTGGGTCGCGAACCACACGCCCTCATGCTTCTTCATGCGGGTGATGAGGCGGTCGAGGAGGGGCAGGCGGGACCGGTGGCCGATGATGTGCGGGTGCATGGTCAGCAGAAACATGCCGCCTTCCGCATAGGCGCCGTCGAACTCCGCCGTGAAGATCTCCTCCACCGCGGAGGGCGGCGTGTAGGGCCGCAGCCCGCTGAAGCGGAGCATGTTGAAATAGACCGCGTCGTCACGGATCCATTCCGGCGGCAGTTCCACGATGCCGGTGGGCTCGCCCTGGTCCAGCAGCTCATAGGCATCGTCATCGGCCATGAGGGAGCTGTCGTATAGCAGCCCCATCTCCTTGATGATCGACAGCGTGTCGATCGAGAAGTCCCAGGACGCCGTGCGGATGCCGACGGGGCGCTGGCCGGACAGCTTCTCCAGCATATCGGCCGATCGCAGGGTCAGGTCGCGCTCCACGCCCTGGGGCAGCTTGGTGTTGGCCTCATGAATCCAGGAATGGATGCCGATCTCATGGCCCTCGTCGGCGACCGCGCGAATCTCCTCGGGGTGCAGCATGGCGCTGACGGCGGGGTAGAAGAAGGTCGCGGGGATGCCGTGCTTCGCCATCAGGGCGCGGATGCGCGGGATGCCCTGGCGGGACCCGTACTGGCCCTGGCTGATGCGCATGGGGCTGTCGTCGGAGTCGCGCAGCGGCCCCGTCTCATGGTCCGCGTCGAAGGACAGGGTCACGCAGCAGCGGGCGCCGCCGGGCCAGGATGCGGGGCGCAGGCTGCGGCCGGCGCGGGCGCGGCCGACGATCTTCCGCCACTCGGGCTCGGTCAGTTCCCAGGGGGGCGTCGGTTCTGGCATCGGGGTTTCCTCGGAGGCGGTGCGGCGCCATGCTGCCCGCCACAGAGCCCCCCTGGAAGCCCCGCATGACGACACCGACCGATCCCGCGCTGATGACCGCGGAACAGCTTCTCTCGCTCTATGCGCGCCGCGCGCTCTCCCCGGTCGAGGCGCTGAAGGCGGTGACGGAGCGGATCGCCCGCTACAACCCCTGGGTCAACGCCTTCGCCACCATGAATCCCCGCGCCCTGCGGGAGGCGGGGGAGAGCGAGGCGCGCTGGGCCGTCGGGCGGCCGGTGGGCATCCTGGACGGCGTGCCCTGCACGGTGAAGGACCTGCTGAACATCGCGGGCTTCCCGACGCGACGCGGCAGCCTGGTGACGGATCCGACTCCGGCGACGGAGGATGCGCCGGCGGTAGTGGGGCTGAAGGCGGCGGGGGCTGTCATCATCGGCAAGACGACGACGACGGAATTCGGCTGGAAGACGCCGGGCGACTGCCCGCTGCACGGCATCACCCGTAACCCCTGGAACCCGCAACGCACGCCCGGGGGTAGTTCGTCGGGCGCCGGCGCGGCCGGGGCGGCCTGCTTCGGGCCGCTGCATATCGGCACCGATGCCGGCGGATCGATCCGCATTCCCGCCGCCTATTGCGGTCTTGTCGGCGTGAAGCCGAGCTACGGGCGCATCCCGCAATGGCCGCATGGCGCCTTCTCCGCCGTCGCCTGCGCGGGGCCGATGACGCGCAGCGTGGGCGACGCCGCTCTGATGATGTCCGCCATGGCGCGGCACGACCTGCGCGACCCCGTCTGCCTGCCGGATGACCCACGTGACTGGCGCGCTGGCATGGACCAGGGCGTGGCGGGCCTCCGCGTGGCCGTGGTGCGGCGCCTGGGCTTCGAGCCGCCGCTGGACGAGGAAGGGGAGGCCGCTCTGCAGGTAGCGGCCAAGCTGCTGGCGGAGCAGGGCGCGATCGTGGAGGAGGCGGACCCCCAGCTGCCCGATACGCGCGCCATCTTCTCCCGCGTCTGGGGCGTGGCCATCGCCCGCATCTGGACCGGCACGGCCGAGGAGAAGCGTGGCCAGTTGGATGCGGGGATCGAGGAAGTCGCCCGGAAGATGGGCGACATGGGGGCGGCCGATTTCCTTGGCGCCGACATGCTGCGCGTGGAATGCGGGCATGCCATGGCGCGCTTCCACCAGCGTTATGACCTGATCCTGACGGCGGCGACGCCGACCGCGGCGCTGGACGCCGATGCGCCGACCATCCGCCCGGTAGAGGCGCTGTGGCGGGACTGGGCACCCTGGACTTTCGCCTTCAACCTGACCCGCCAGCCCGCCATTGCCGTGCCGATCGGCCTTGATGAGGCCGGCATGCCGCGCGGCGTGCAGGTGGCGGCGGCGCTCTACCGGGACGACCTCGCCTTCCGCGCGGCCCGCGCCCTGGAGACGGCGGCCTCTCTCCCCCTGGCCAACCCCGCCGAATCCGGGCAGATGCGCGCCAAGCTCAACTGACCGGGAGACCCGCGCGATGCGGCTGGTGACGTTCAAGGATGGCAGGGGCACGCGCGTGGGCGCGCTGGATGCGGCGGGCCAGGTGCTCGACATCACTGCCGTCGATGCGGGTCTGCCCACGGATATGGTCGGGCTGATCGCGGCGGGGGCCGTGGCGGCGGCGCAGGCCGCGGCGGCCAAGGCGCCGGTCGTAGCGGGCGCGACGCTGCTGGCGCCGATCCCGCGGACGCCCAAGAACATCTTCTGCGTGGGCAAGAACTATCACGAGCACGCGAAGGAGTTTGCTGGATCGGGCTTCGATGGCGGCGCCAAGGATGTGGTGCCCCCGTTCCCCGTCGTCTTCAGCAAGCCGCACACCAGCATCATCGCGAATGGGGAGCCGATCCTCAGCGCGATGGACCCGACGGGGGGGCTCGACTACGAGGGCGAACTCGGCGTCGTCATCGGCACGGGCGGGCGCGGTATCAGCAAGGCGGACGCGCTGAAGCACGTCTTCGGCTACACCATCGTCAATGACGTGACGGCACGGCACCTGCAGAGGCGCCACAGCCAGTGGATCCTGGGCAAGGGCCTCGACACTTTCGCGCCCATGGGCCCGGCCATCCTGACGGCGGATGAGTGCCCGGACCCGACGAAGCTGGTCCTCACGACCTGGCTGAATGGGGACCAGCGGCAGCACGCCCCTGTCTCCGACCTCATCTTCGACATCCCGACCCTGGTGGAGGCGATCAGCGCCGCCATCACGCTGGAGCCGGGCGACGTGATCGCGACGGGCACGCCGGCTGGCGTCGGCATCGGCTTCAACCCACCGAGGTTCATGAAGGCCGGCGATGTGGTGCGGATCGAGGTGCCGGGCATCGGTATCCTGGAGAACCCCGTCGCCTGAACGGATATCTCCCTCCCTCGTATCGGCGGGGGAGGGGACGCCTGACCAACGGGAGGAACAAGAATGACGATCAATCGCCGCAGCCTGCTGGCCGCTTCCGCGCTTGTCCCCTTCGCCGCCCCAGGGCTGGCGAAGGCGCAGGGCACCGACTACCCAAGTCGCCCCATCAACTTGGTCGTGCCCTTCCCGCCGGGCGGCCAGGCCGACCTCGCCGCCCGCCCCGTGGCTGGGGCGCTGGAGAGGATCCTCCGGCAGCCCGTGGTGGTGCAGAACCGCGGCGGCGCGGCGGGGGCCATCGGCAACGGCTTCGTCGCCCGCAGCGCGCCGGATGGCTATACGTTGGTGATGGCGCTGTCCTCCCTGGCCGTAATCCCGGAGGCGGAGCGCCTGTTCAACCGCGCGCCGCCCTACACCGCCGACCAGTTCGCGCCGGTCGCGCTGGTCAACGCGGACCCGACCATGCTCGCGGTCCCGGCTTCCGCCCCCTGGCGCACGATGGAGGAGTTCATCGCCGCGGCGCGGGCCAATCCTGGGAACATCCCATATGGATCTTCCGGCACCTACGGCACGCTCCACGTGGCGATGGAGATGCTGGCGGCCTCGGCCAATATCCGCCTGCTGCACGTGCCCTTCACCGGGGCGGGGCCGGCGATCACGGCGTTGCTGGGCGGACAGATCCAGGCGCTCGCCTCCGCGCCGGGGACTCTGACGCAGCATGCCCGGGATGGCCGCATCCGCGTGCTGGGCTGCTGGGGGAGGGAGCGCGTGGCCGCCTTCCCAGAGGTGCCGACCTTCATCGAGAAGGGTTTCGCGGATGTCGAGTTCTATATCTGGGCCGGCATGTTCGCGCCTGCCGCGACACCGGCGCCGGTGATGCAGCGGCTGCGGGAGGCGATGCGGGACGCGGTGCAGGACCCGCAACTGGTGCAGGCCTTCACCGCCGCCGGCGCCCCGGTGCGCTACATGGACGCGCCTGAATTCGCCGCGTTCTTCGCGGAGGACAGCGCGCGGCTGGTGCGCGCCGTGCAGCGTATCGGCAGGGTCGAGTAGCTTCCGCTCCGCGGCGGGAGGCGCTTGAATGCGCCCCCCGCTGACGGAGAATGCCCCCATGTCGTCCGAGACCGAGATCCTCGCCTGGCTGTCACAGCAGCAGGAGGCGATGATTGCGACACTACGGGAAATGGTTGATACCGATGGCGGCAGCTACGACAAGGAAGGCGTGGACCGCGTGGGCGCGCAGGTGCGGCGCTTCATGGATGCGCAGGGCATCCCGACCGAGGTGCTGCACCAGCAGAAGCATGGCGATTGCATCCGCGCGACGGTCGAGGGCGGCGACGGCCTGAGCGGGGGGAACAGCAGGCAAAACATCGTGCTGATGGGCCATCGTGACACCGTCTTTCCGAAGGGGGAGCCGGAGCGGCGGCCCTTCAGGGTCGAGGGCGGCCTCGCCTATGGCCCCGGCGTCGCCGACATGAAGGCAGGGTTGGTGATGAACATGTTCGTCCTGGCCGCCTTCCGGAAGTTCGGCGGCGCGCCGGGCCCGCTGGTGGCGCTGTTCACCGGGGATGAGGAAATCGGCAGCCCGGAGGGCCGCCCGGTGATCGAGGCCGAGGCCCGGGCCGCGCGCGTGGTCTTCAATTCCGAACCGGGCCGGCCCACCGGCGGCATCGTCACGGGCCGCAAGGGCGGCGTCTTTTCGGTGTTCGACATCGAGGGCAAGGCTGCGCATTCCGGGGGTAACTTCGAAGCTGGCATCAGCGCCATCGGCGAACTGGCAGCGAAGATCACGGCCATCCATGCGCTGACGGACCTCAAGCGCGGCATCACGCTGAATGTCGGCCTCGTCAGCGGCGGCCAGTCCGTGAATACCGTGGCGCCCTGGGCGCAGGGGCAGATCGACCTGCGCTATGTGGAGCCCGCGGATCGAGACGAGGTGATGGCAAGGATCGAGGCCATCATCGCGAAAAGCTTCGTCCCTGGCACGCGCGCGACGCTCACCATCAAGGGGGAGTTCCTGCCCCTGACGCAGTCGCCGGACGCGAAGCGCCTGTTCGACCTGTATCGCGATGCGGCGCGGGAGACCGGCTTCGAGCCAGAGGGTGAGTTCAGCGGAGGCTGCGCCGATAGCGGCTTCACCGCGGCCATGGGCGCACCGACACTCTGTGCCGTCGGTCCCGTGGGCGGGCGGGCGCATACGCCTGAGGAATACCTTGAAATCGCGAGCCTGGTGCCACGCGCTCAGACAATGGCCCGGGCGATCCTGAGGCTGGGACGGCTCTGATTTTCCAAGGCCGCCAATGCTGCTCGCTGTCTCGGGTAAGATATGCCCAGTTTGCTTGACGGTGAGCGGCGCGCGCGGCGTGTTTGCTTGGTGGATCGATTGCACAGGGCGGGCGTCGGACTGCGTGATTGCGCCTGATATTGACGAGGCGCTTTGCATCGCCAAGGAGGAGACAGGCGCTCGGTCCCGGCGCACCGCCTCCATCCGTCGCACGAGCTTCCTCCCTTTAAACTCCGTGGATGCCATCCGGATTTCGGATGGGATGCGTTCCGGATGATGGGCTTTGCAGTGCAGAACCCCTCAGCGTGCCAGTGAAATCGTCCCATGCGCAGCGTGTCGGCCTCGCAGCGGACGCTGCCGGCAGGCTGTTGACCAACGGCGCGACGCAACCGGACGCAGTCGCCGGGGGCCTGCCTGCTGCCTGATGGCGGTCAATCGCCCAGCATAGGCGCCGTTCACACATTGATGCGGGACGGCTGCTATCGCGTTGGACATGGCTCGCACCCCTCGCCTTATGACCCCCGAAACCCGGCTGGCCGCGATGCAGGCCGCGGACGCTGCCCGCCGGGCCGCCGCGAGGGTATGTGCGGAGGCACCGATCGGCAGCGCTCAGTACCGGGCCGCCGTGCGCATCCTGGAGGCGTTGTGCGATCTGGCGATCGCGCTTTCTCAGGCAACCATCGTTCCATCAGGGCACATGCCTCCAGCGGGCGGCATCGGCTTGCGCCAGCCCGGGGTGCATTGACGGTCATCGTCTCGGCCGGGCCGCTACCGGTCCGGCGTTGACGGGATCCGGGTTCCTGTCAGCGTGGTGAGTATGTCAGCGATCGTCCAGCCGCCTCTGTTCTCGGGCGAGTCGCTGGCGGCGCGCAGCCTTCCTGCGCCGTTCCTGCTCATCCATGATCAGCTGCTCGGCAAGCTTGGTCGTGGCCAGGCGGTGCTGCGCTGCGACTTCGGCGGTTTCTTCCCGCTTGAGATGTGTTGTCAGGGTCGCGAGCCTGGCCTGGGCGGCCGGTGCCCAGGAAGCATAGCTGCTTGGCTCTGCGCATTGGCGCTCCCGCGCCAGGTTGCTGGCCATTGCAGCCATGGCGTGTTCCGCCTTCTGCCGCCGATCGAATGCCTCGGCGACCTGCAGCCTTGCCGCCTCCAGTTCGGTACGGCGCACCAGGCGAAGGATCGCCAGGGGATCAGGACGGCTCATCGTTCAAGGCCCGGGCTAGTGCGGCAAATGCTTCTTCCAGTGTGCTGATCTCGCCTTTTTTCTGACTCAGCACGGCGTTGATCCGTGGTGCGGCGCGCAGCGCAAGATCGGTCTCCACATCGGCTCCGGCCCGGTACGCCCCCAGTCGGACGAGATCGGCAACACCATCATGCAGCGACAGAAGGCGCCGAGCTCGCACGACAAGAGCCGCCTGCTCGGCGGTCTGGCTGCCGGGCACTGATCGCGACAGGCTCCGCAGGACATCGATGGCCGGATAGCGGCCTCCTTCCGCGATACGCCGGTCCAGCACCACATGGCCGTCGAGGATACCGCGGACGGAATCAGCGATGGGTTCATCGTGATCGTCGCCCTCAACCAGCACGGTGATCAGCGCCGTGATGCTTCCAGCCTCAGGACCGCCCGGGCCTGCGCGCTCCAGCAGTGCAGGCAGCTCCCGGAAGACGCTGGGGGGATATCCGCGCGTCGCTGGCGGTTCGCCCGCTGCGAGCCCGATCTCGCGGCATGCATGCGCAAATCGTGTGACTGAGTCGAGCAGGAGCAGCACGCGCTGACCACGGTCGCGGAAGTGTTCCGCGGCCGCCATGGCAGCGTAGGCCGCCTCCCGTCGGACCGCAGCGGCGGCATCGGAGGTGGCGCAGATGACAACGCTGCGGGCGAGCCCCGCGGGTCCCAGATCGTCCTCGACAAATTCCCGGAGTTCGCGGCCCCGCTCCCCGATCAGGCCGACAACCGTCACGTCGAAGTCGTCGGACCGGGCCAGCGTCGCAAGGAGTGTCGATTTGCCGACACCTGATGCAGCGAACAGACCAAGCCGTTGTCCTTCGCGGGTGGTGCAGAAGCAGTCCAGGGCCCGCACGCCGAGCGACACCGCAGACCCAAGACGCTGCCGCGTGCCTGGCTGTGGTGGCTGGCGCCTGGTTGTGCATCGGTAGAGGGAGGGCGGCGGATCGGAACGTCCGTCCAGAGGTTTGCCGGTTGGATCAAGAACTCGCCCCAGCCACGCATGGCCAATTGTCAGGCCGTCCGAGGGCTTGGTGCGTGCCGCGGCGCCTTCGGCCAGGCCGTCGCCATCGCCCAGTATCGCCGCCCTGGCCTGACCGTCGCGTGTCCCGACAATCTCCGCCACAACAGGATCATTGCTGCGGTCCATGACGACCACGCGGTCCCGAAGGGCGAGCGGAGGCCTGAACCCGCCAAGCATGACGCCACTCTGGTCGACCGCGACGATCTGGCCTTGCTGTTGGGTTAAGGGTGCTGGGCTCATTAACGCTTCAGCGCACGCCAATCGCTGGGCCAGGGAATGTGTCATAAATAGTCAATCTTTCTCTCGTTTTTTATACCATCTTTCAACATGATCCATTTTTCGGATGAATCAGCTCTTCACATGTCGCGTAAAGGTGGTATCTCTACACGCATCAGGTGTGTGGAGCCGGCGCATGCGTGTCCTTCTGGTTGAAGACGATACAATCGTAGCGCGTGGAGTTGCCTTGGCACTCAAGGCGGCGGCCATGATCATCGACACGGCCGATACGGGGGAGGAGGCGCTGGAGCTCGCGCGCCTCTATGACTACGATATCGTGGTCCTGGACCTCATGCTGCCCGACATGGAGGGCTATGAGGTGGTTCGCCGCCTCCGCGCGGCCCGGGTGGAAACACCGGTTCTGATTTTGTCGGGCCTCACCCGGCCGCAGGCCAAGGTTCGCGGCTTCGGCATGGGTGCTGACGACTATATCACCAAGCCATTCGACCAGCAGGAACTCGTCGCCCGTATTCAGGCCATTGTCCGCCGCGCCAAGGGCTTCAGCCAGCCGACGCTGTCGGTCGGGCCCCTGACTCTGAATCTCGGCTCACGTGAGGTCCTGGTTGATGGGCGCGCGGTGCATCTCACCGGCAAGGAATACGCCGTGCTTGAATTGCTTACCCTGCGCAAGGGGGTGGTGCTGACCAAGGAAGCCTTCCTGAACCACCTCTACGGCGGGATGGACGAGCCGGAGGTCAAGATCATCGACGTGTTCATCTGCAAGCTCCGCAAGAAGCTTGCCAATGCTGGTGCGGCCGAACTGATCGGCACCGTCTGGGGTCGCGGCTATGTCCTGCGTGAGCCCAATGGTGCGATCAGGCTGTCCGGCCCGCCGGATCACCGCGATGGGCCGGCTTCGGCCGCAGCTTGACCTCGCCGGGAATTGCGCCGGCCATGCGCTCGCGGGTTCCCCGTTGGTGCAACGCCTCTTTCCGATGTCTCGCGTATCATCACCATGGCGCGGGATGCTGATGGGCGAGGAAGAACCTTAGCATCTCGCGCGAGGCGTCGGGCCCCTTGGGGTCTGTATAAGAACCGCGTTCGCTTCCTCCGGACCAAGCGTGACCACCGCCATGGATGGTCCACTGCTCCAGAGCAATCATGCCGTCGCGATCGACGTGGCAGTGTCGGCTGTAGCGATGGCCGCCAGGCACACGGCCCTGTTCGACGGTCACGCGGTATGCACTGCCATCACCACCGGCCTGCGCCACTACGTGATCGCCGTTTCGCGGATGAACTGTGCCGTCCCGATCAGCATGAAAGACGATCGTCGGCACAACGCGTGATTCCGTGCGTGGCGGCGGCGCGGCAATCCCGCCGCGCATGGCAGCGAAGGCAGACGGCAGATCCCGCGCAGCGCCACAAGCAAGGCCGGAATGGACGCCGATCGCCGCATAAACCTCCGGATAGACGGCCCCCATGATGGCCGCCGCCGCACCGCCCGCTGAAAGTCCAGCCGCATACACCCGTGTCGGGTCAACCGCGTGATCCCGCATCACCTGCCGGGTGATCCCAGCGATGAGTGCGGGCTCGCCCTGACCTCGTGTCTGATCAGCCGGATTGAACCAGTTCCAACACCGCTGCGCGTTCGCCGCGGAGGATTGGCAGGGATAGACGACCAGGCAGCCCTCCTTTTCCCCCTGGGCGTTCATGCGTGTGCCGGCTGCGAAATCATCGGGCGATTCTGTGCAGCCGTGCAGCATGACAATCAGCGGCGGCCGGGCCCCCAGCATCTTGGGCGGCACGTAGAGCTTGAAGGTGATGCTGCCCTGATCGCTGCGGTGCGTGCCTGACAGGAATTGCCCCGACTGCCCGGCACCGCCAACGGCCGCACCGCTTTCAGGATCGATGTCGACGATCTGCCCAGTCGGATGCTGGCTTCGCGCGCCTTTATGCCTTGGAACAGATGGCGGCGCCTCTTGGTGCAGATGGCTGCGCAGCAGGGCAGTTGCCTCCATCAGCCTCCCCGCCCGGGTGAGGCGTGTAGCTTCCATCAGGCGCGTCGCCGAAGGGATCTTCATCAAAACTGCTTTCACCGGCCGGCGTGTAGTCCGGCCCCGGTATGAAGAGGGAATCATCAAGAGGCTCAAATGCGTTTGGGCATAACGATCGCAGGCGGAAGCGCTGGGACGCTTCCCCGGGGTGCTTCGCGGACTGCTGTGGAAACCATCGGCGCGGTTGGGGAACCGCTTACCTCGCCAGGTGAATGGGCCGCGGGCTATGTCTGGCGACCCATTCAGATCATCCGATCAGCCAGTGCAGCCTTGACCTCGGCGCTGGCCTGCAGCGCGCCGAACACCGTGACGGAATCAATCGCCGCTCTCGCGAGATCTGCCGTTACGTCAGACGCTATGCTGGCGAGGCCCAGGACACGGATCTGCAGCCGTTCCCCCGACGCCGCAGCGTTTTCCAGATCCTGCCGGCTGAAGTACCTTATACCAACGCCCTCAACGGTTGACCTGTGCGTAGTCGCGGGTGGCGATGGAGGTGATGCGGCTTGGATCGTTGATGAGGGCGTTCCAGGCATCGCAGCACGCATCGACGATAGCGTCGTAGGTTTCGTAGACCCGGTTGCTGAGCTGGTTCTGGCGCAGGAACTGCCAGACGTTCTCGACCGGGTTCAACTCGGGCGAGTAGGGCGGCAATGGTAGCAGGCTGATGTTCTCCGGGACCTGGAGCTTGCCGCCGGTCTGGTG
>NZ_FOSQ01000012.1 GCF_900114315.1 Falsiroseomonas stagni DSM 19981 | reverse complement strand
CAGCAGCGGCTTGCGGCCGACGCCCTCCTTACGGTTCGACAGACCGGAAACGCCTTCGGCATTGTAGCGATGAACCCAGTCCCGCAGCGTCTGCCGATCCATCCCGCAGGTCTCTGCCGCAACCGCTCGCGGCACGCCCTCCAGCACCAGTGCCAGGGCCAGCATGCGGCGCGCCGCCGAGGCGTCACGGCTTCCCGCCGCCAGGCGTCGCAACTCCGACGCCGTATGGTCCTTCCGGTCTACCGACACCGCCATGATCCGCCCCTTCCGCCCTCAGGCGCAGCGAATCACACATCGACAGCGCACCAACATCACCATCGAGTCAGCCATTCAGGGCGCTGGTATCAGACCCGCTGCAGCGGTACCCGCGTGCACAGCCAGGCCGCCACCGCCGTCAGCAGCGCCGCCGCGCCGAACAGCGCGCGAAAGGCGTCCAGCAGTTCCGACTGGAACAGCGCCCGCCCGTCCGGTGCCAGCCCGGCCAGCGCGCTCGCGCCCTGGTTGACCAGCGCCACGAACAGCCCCGCCGCATCGCCCGGCGCCACCACCAGCGCGCCGAACAGCACCGCGCCCAGCAGCGCCGTGCCCGTGGCGGCGCCGAGCGATCGGCTGAACTGGACGGAGGCGGTGGCCGATCCCAGCCTCTCCCGCCCCGCCGCCACCTGCACCGTGACCTGCACCATGGGGAAGGAGGATCCGAAGCCGAGCGAGGCCACCGCCAGCAGTACCGCCAGGACCGGCATGGGCAGCACGCCCGCCCCCGCCGCGATGACCGCCAGCGCCATCGCGGCCGCCGTCAGCCCGATGGCGGGCCAAACCAGCGTCCGCCCCGTCCGCGCCAGCCCCGCCCCGGCCATCAGCGCGCCGAAGCCGGAGCAGGCGGAGAGCGGCAGCAGCGCGAAGCCGACCTCGGAAGGGCTGAGACCCCGCACCGTCGTCAGGTAGATCGGCAGGAAGGCGATGGAGCCGACGAAGGCGCCGTTCACCAGCCCGGTCATGAGGTTGGTGCGCCAGATCGTGGCGTCCCCCAGCAGGTTCAGCGGCAGCAGCGGGTCCGGCGCGCGGCGTTCCTGCCGCAGCAGCAGCCAGAGTGCGATGCCCGCCACCAGCGCGAGCGCGCCCGCAACCAGCAGCGGCAGGGGGGTGAGCTTGCGGGCCTGGTCCAGCGCCAGCAGGGCGGGCGCCACGAACAGGCTGAACAGCACCAGGCCGCCCCAGTCGAAGGCGAAGCCACGCGGCGATCCCTTCGCGGTGTTCGTCAGCCGCGTTACCGCCAGCCAGGCCGCCAGGATCGCCAGCGGCAATTGCAGCATGAAGACGCTGCGCCAGCCGAACTCCCCGGTCAGGAACCCCCCCAGCACGGGGCCGAGCGCACTGGCCCCCGTGAACACCGCCGCGATCCAGGCCTGGAAGCGCCCGCGTTCCCGCGGCGGCACCACCTCCGCGATCAGGGCGACGGATAGGCTGATCAGGCCCCCGCCGCCGAAGCCCTGGACGATGCGCGCCGCCGCCAGCCAGGTCAGCGATGGCGCGACGGCACAGGCACAGGCGCCGGCGGCATAGAAGCCCAGCGCCACCAGCAGCATGCGCCGCCGCCCGAAGGCATCGCCAAGCCGCCCATAGACTGGCGCCGCCACCGTATTGGCGACGAGGTAGAGGACGACGATCCAGGAAACCCGCTCCACATCGCCGAGGCTGCGGGCGATGGCGGGCAGCGCGGCTGCGACCAGCGTCTGATCGAGCGCGGCGCCGAACATTGCCAGCGCCACGGCGGGGAAGATGCGGAAGAAAAGCCGTTTCAGCTCGGCAGGCGGGATCAGCGCGTCGGCAGGGGGCATGCGACGCGGATCATCCCATGGGCGCCGGGATCAAACGACCCCGGTGCGGCCCATCTCGAGAAACTTCTCGCGACGCCGGGCGCGCAGCGTGGCGCCATCCAGCGCCATCAGCGGCTCCAGGCAATCCCACACCTGGCGGGACACGGCGGCCAGGATCATGGCGTGGTCGCGATGCGCGCCGCCCAGCGGTTCGGGGATGATGGCGTCGATGAGGGCGAGCTTGCGCAGGTCCTCCGCCGTCAGGCGCAGCGCCTCCGCCGCCTGGGGGGCGTTGGCGGCGTCCCGCCACAGGATGCTGGCGCAGCCCTCGGGCGAGATGACGGAATAGATGGCGTGTTCCAGCATCAGCACGCGGTCGGCCGCGGCCAGCGCGATGGCGCCGCCCGATCCGCCCTCGCCGATGATGGTGGCGACGAAGGGGACGGGCGCGTCGAGCCCGGCCTCGATGGAGCGCGCGATGGCTTCCGCCTGGCCGCGCGCCTCGGCCTCGATCCCCGGGAAGGCGCCGGCGGTGTCGACGAAGCTGATGATGGGCAGGCCGAAGCGGCCGGCGAGTTCCATGATCCGCTTGGCCTTCCGGTATCCCTCCGGCCGCGCCATGCCGAAATTGTGCTTCACCCGGCTTTCGGTGTCGCGCCCCTTCTCCGTGCCGAGCACCGCGACGGCGCGGCCCCGGAAGCGCCCGAGCCCCGCCAGCACCGCGGCGTCATCCGCGAAGGCACGGTCGCCGGCGAGTGGCGTCCACTCCTCGATCAGGCCGCGGATGTAGTCCGCCGCCTTGGGTCGTTCCGGGTGGCGGGCGACCAGCGCCTTCTGCCAGGGCGTAAGCTTCGCGTAGGTCTGGCGCAGCAGCGCCTCCGCCTTGTCGCGCAGCTTGCCGACCTCCTCGGCAACATCGATGCCGCCGGCGTCGGTCGCGCGGCGCAGCTCCTCGATCTTGCCTTCGAGCTCGGCGATGGGCTTTTCGAATTCCAGGAAGTGGCGCATGGGGCGGGAGGCTTAGCCCGGAACGGTGCCGGGCGGAAGCGCTCCCGCTCCATGCTCAGGAAGCCGGCTTCAATCCGCGTTCGCCCCGCTGGCCCGGACGATGGGCGCCCATTTCGCCGTCTCGTCCCGGATGAAGCGGGCGAGTTCCTCGGGGGAGGAGGGGGTGGGCTCCACCCCGTGGCGGGCCAGGTGGGCGCGGACATCGCTGTCGGCCAGCGTGGCGCGCATGGCGGCGTTCAGCCGGTCCACGATCGGCTGGGGCAGCCCCTTCGGTCCGACCAGCGCGTACCAGTTGCCGACCTCGTAGCCCGGCAGCGTTTCCGCCACCGTCGGCACGTTGGGCATCAGGGATGACCGCTGCAGCGTCGGCACCGCCAGTGCCCGGAGCTTGCCGGCCTCGATCTGCGGGATGGCGGTGGGCGCGGTGGAGAAGGAATAGTCGATCTTGCCGCCGACCATGTCCGTCATCAGCGGGCCGCCGCCGCGATAGGGCACGTGCACCGTCTTGATGCCCGCCATCTGGTCCAGCAACGCCCCGGCCAGGTGCCCCGCGCCGCCAACGCCGGAGGAGCCGTAGGTGATGGTGTCGGGCCGCGCCCGGGCGGCGGCGATCAGCTCCGCCACCGTGCGCCAGGGGCGGTCCGCCGGCACCACCAGCACGTTCAGGATGGAGCCGGACTGGCTGATCGGCGTCAGGTCCGACTGCGGGTCGAAGGGCAGGTTGCGGTAGATGGTGGGGTTGATGGCCAGCGCGGCGATGGTGCCCATCAGCAGCGTGTAGCCATCGGGCGCGGCGCGCACCGTCATCTCGGTCGCCAGGTTGCCGCCGGCGCCGGGGCGGTTGTCGATCAGGATGGTACCGCCCAGCGCCTGCTGCAGCTTGGGCTGCATGGTGCGGGCCGTCAGGTCCGTGCCGCCGCCGGCCGCGAAGCCCACGATCATGCGGATGGGGCGGTTCGGATACTCGCCCCCTGCCTGCGCGAAGGCGGGGCAGGGCAGTATGGCGGCGGCGAGGCCAGCGGGAGCCAGCGCGGCAAAGCCACGGCGGGTGATGGTCATTCGTTTCCTCCAGCGGGGTTTTTTTCAGTAAAGCCCGCCGCGCGTCCCGGGGCCAGCGGGAAGCGATCAGCCCTCCCGCCAGGGATGGGCGTTCCAGAGGGTCTGGTACCGCGTCTGCAGCGCGCGCAGCTCCGCCGCATAGGCATCGGGCGCCAGGAAGCGCAGCGGCAGGTTCTGCTGCACGGCGGATGCCTGGAACTCCGGATGTTCCACCGTGCGGCGGACGGACAGCGCCAGGCGTTCCAGCACGGGGGCCGGCAGCCCGGCGGGGGCCGCCATGCCGCGCATCGAACCCTCGATCACGTCGAAGCCCTTCTCCCGCAGCGTCGGCACCTGCGCGAGGGGCTGCCACCGCGTCTCCCCCATTTGCGCCAGGGGCCGCAGCACGCCCTGGTTCATCTCGTTCACCCCCTCCGCCACATTCATCACGCCGACCGGAATGGCGCGGGAGAGGAGGTTCTGCTTGACCTGGGCGCTGCCGCCGAAGGGCACATGGAGGAACTTGGCGCCGCTCGCCCGTTCCAGCGCCAGCATCGCCAGGTGGTCGTCGGACCCGATGCCGGTGGTGCCGTAGCCGATCGTCTCCGGCCGCGCGCGGGCTGCGGCCAGCAGATCCTCCAGCGTCCGGTAGGGGCTGTCGGCCATCACCCAGAGCCCGCCCGGATCGTCCACGATGTTGCCGATCAGCGTGAAGTCGGAGAGCTGGAAGCGCGTCCGCCGCTCGATCGGCAGCGTGACGATATGGGGCGTGTTGATGAAGCCGATGGTGAGGCCGTCCGGCCGCGCGCGGGCCAGTTCGGTGAAGCCGATCTCGCCCCCCGCGCCGGGGCGGTTTAGCACCACCACGGGCTGGCCGAGGTCGCGTTCCATGAACCGCGCGATGGTCCGCGCCGCGAGGTCCGTGCCCCCGCCGGCGGCGAAGGCGACAATCATGGTCAGGCCCCGGTCGGGGGTCCAGGCGACCTGCGCGGCGGCGACGCGCGGCAGCAGGGCAGGGGCGGCGAGGGCGGCCGTCAGCGCGCGGCGGCGGGTGAACATGACGTCGTCTCCCGTTTGGGTCGTTAAGTGACGGTCATGTGACAGCGCCCGCGGCGGCCCGCAAGCGACCCCGGGCAGGCGACTCCCGCCGCCTCGCTCAGGGCAGCAGGATGGGTGCCAGCCCGTGGCGGGTGGCGGACCGGGTGATGGTGCCGTCCAGCCGCGCGCGTTCCAGGAAGGCATTCACCTCGTTCAGCCAGGCCGGGTCGTTGCGCTGCACGGCGTAGGCGTAGAGCGTTTCCCCGAAGCGGCCGGGCGGGTCGATGACGCGGGCCCAGTCATGCATCAGCACCATGCGGCGGGTGTAGGGGTAGTCGGACATGAAGACGTCGGCGCGACCGGACAGGATCTCCCCCTCCCGCGTCCGCGGCATGCGCACGACCATGAGTTCCGCGTTGCGGAGCGAATCGCGCATCAGCGGTTCCATGATGGTGCCGGCGGCCACCGCGACCACGGTGCCGGGGCTGTCGATGTCCCGCCAGGCCTGGATGCGGGTGTTGGTGCGCGTCGTCACCGCATAGACGGGGCTGGCCAGGTAGGGCTTGGAGAAGGCGATCCGCTGCGCCCGCGGCGGGGTGATGCCCACCGCCATCATGGCGATGTCGCAGGCGCCGTCGTCGATCCTGTCCATGAACTCGCCGAAATTCGTCTCGACGAAGGTCAGGCGGACATTCAGCCGGGCGGCGAGCGCGCGGGCCATGTCGATGTCGATCCCCTCCAGCTCCCCGTTCCGCGGGTTGCGGTAGGAGATGGCGAAGTATTCCGGCCACATGCAGACCCGGACTTCGCCTCTGGCGCGAATAATGGGCAGTCGCTCCGCCCTTGCCGGGGCGGCGGCGGGGGGCGTGGCCGCAGCGGTGTTCGGGATGGCCGGCGGATTCTGAGCCGGAATCAAGGGTGTACCGGAGCCGGACTGTTGCGGTATCGTTGTTTGCGCCAGAACGCCTTCACCGCGCTCGCAAAAAAAGACGAACAGGCCGATAATGGCTGTCGCAAAGATGGTCCCACGCATCGCCCTACTCCGTGCCGCCTTCAGGCGTTCTCTTGGCCTCGGTGCGCCGAAGCCAAGCGAGCCGCGCCCGTGGCTGCTCTTCTCGGCGGCGGTCGGCCTCGTCGCCCTATGCCTGCTGGGCATCTACAGCATCTTAATGCACCGCGGCCAACAGGATGCCATCGCGGAAGCGGAACGGTTGACCCAGGGCGTGGCCGCCGGGCTGGCGGACCAGCTGACCCGCGCGATGCAGACCGTGGACCTGGTCGTGATGGACGTGGCGGAGCGGCTGGTGGAGACCGACCCCGCCACCGTCACCCGCCAGATCACCGGCCGGATCCGGGATGTGCCGCAGATGCGCGCCCTGCTGATCACGGACGCGCAGGGCTTCATCATCGCGAGTTCCGTGGAGGGGCTGCGGGAGGCATCGGTAGCGGACCGCGAATGGTTCCGCCTGCTGCGCTTCGGCAACCAGGCGCTGCGGCTCGGCGCGCCGGAACCGGGGCGCTTCATCGGGCCGCAGGGGCGGACCATCGCCCAGGCCGGCGGGCTCTATTCCATCCCCTATGCCCGCGCGATGCGCGGCGCGCGGGGCGAATTCCAGGGCGCCATCGTCGTCGTGCTGAACCCGGACTATCTGGTGGGCGTGGCGCGGCGCCATGCCGATGCCTTCGGCGCCATCGTCCGCGTCCATTCCTTCCAGGGCCTGCTGCTGGCGCGGTCCGACGGCGCGACGCAGGGGGTGGGGGAGCTCAATTCATCCTCCTGGATCTTCCGGGACTTCCTGCCGCGGCGGGAGACCGGGACCTGGGCCGGCGTGGACCAGGATGCGTCGGAGGTCGTCGCCTCCTTCGCCGTCACCCGCCAGGGCACCTTCGTGGTGGAGACGGCGCGCAGCCGCGTCGATGCGCTGGATACCGCCAATCGCCTCGGCGCCCTGCTGGCCGCGGGCGTCGCCGCCGCCGCGGTGGTCACGCTGGTGGCGCTGTGGCTGCTGGTGCGCCAGGCCCAGGCCCTCAAGATGCAGGGCCAGCGCCTGACGGAGAGCGAACGCGCCGCCGTCGCCGCCAGCCGGGCGAAGGAGGAATTCCTCGCCTCCATGAGCCATGAGATCCGCACGCCGATGAACGGCGTGATCGGCATGACCGGCCTGCTGCTGGACACGGGCCTCGACCCCGTGCAGCGCCGCTATGCGGAGACGATCCAGGGCAGCGCCGAGCACCTGATGATGGTGCTGAACGACATCCTCGACTTCTCCAAGCTCGAAGCCGGCGCGCTGCAACTGGAAAGCGTGCCCTTCAACGTGGAGCAGGAGATCGCCACGATCGTGGAGCTGTTTGCCCCCCGCGCGGCCGCGAAGGGGGTGGAACTGGTCTGCGCGCTCGCCCCCGACCTGCCCCACAAGGTGGTGGGCGACCCCGGGCGCATCCGGCAGATGCTGTTCAACCTGGTGGGCAACGCCATCAAGTTCACGGAGACCGGCTGGATCCAGGTCGCGATCTCCATTGAGGCGGAGCTGGATTACTGGCGGCTGCGCGTCTCCGTCTCCGACACCGGGATCGGGATCGAGCGCGACAAGATCGGCATGCTCTTCGAACGCTTCACCCAGGCCGATGCCTCCATTCGCCGGAAGTATGGCGGCACGGGCCTCGGCCTCGCGATCTGCAAGAAACTCGCCGAGGAGATGGGCGGGGGCATCGAGGCGGTGCCGCGCCTGGCCGGCGTGCGCAATGGCGGCGGCAGCATCTTCCGCTTCACCGTCAAGATCGGGCGGGTGGAGGGCGACCAGCTGCCGCTGACGGGCCTGGCCGGCCGCCGCATCCTGGTGGTGGACGATTTGCCCCTGAACCGGGAGATCATGGTCCGGCAACTCGCCGGCATGGGGGCGGAGGCGATCGCGGTGGCCGATGGCGGCACCGCGCTGGCGGCGCTGCGCCAGGCGGCGTCCCAGGGCCGGCCGTTCGAGGCCGCGGTGCTGGACGGGCAGTTGCCGGATGGCGACGGGCTCGCCCTCGCGCGGCGCATCCGGCAGGAATGGGACGCCTTCGGCCGGCCGCGCCTGCTGCTCTGCGCCTCCGGCTCCACCGATTCGCGGGAAGCCAACGGCCAGGGCGTGCTGGACGGGCTGCTGCTGAAGCCCGCCTTGCCGACCAGGCTGCGGGACGCGCTGCTGGTGGCGCTGGCGCCGCCCCGACCCGTGGCCGCGCCCGCCCCCCGGGTGGAGGCGCCGGTCGCCGTCGATGCCGCGCCGGGGCCGCAGGTGCGGGTGCTGCTGGTGGAGGACAACCCGACCAACCAGCTGGTGATGAAGACCATCCTGAGCCGTGCCGGCGCTTCCGTGGTGGTGGCGGGCGATGGCCAGCAGGCCGTGACCGCCGCCCGCGCCGCGCAGTACGACGTGATCCTGATGGACCTGCAGATGCCCGTGATGGACGGGCTGGAAGCCACGCGCGGCATCCGCGGCCATCCCGGCCCCAACCGCCGCACCCATATCATCGGCCTGACCGCCGCAGTCGGCCCCGAATTCGAACGGCAATGCCGGGAGGCGGGGATGGACGATTATGTGGGCAAGCCCGTGCAGCGGGACCTGCTGCTGCGCAAGCTGGGCCTGGCGCCGAAGGCGGCGGGGTCCCAGGCCGCGTGATCCCTGCGGAATCAAGGGCCTGGCGGGCCAATCGCGGTATTTTTTAGGAATACTGCCCTTTTAGCCGATTATGCCATTTATGCGTGTTTAGAACCGCATTTCGGGGCACGGGGCTGGCGGGCGGCGGGGTGGGTGGGCATGGCCCGGCCGGGGATTTAGGCATATTATCCTTGGTGCCGCTGGCGGTCAATCGAGATCCAGCCCCTCCAGCGCCACGGCCAAGCCGCCGCGGGCCTGGCGCTGCGCGCCGGCGGCGATGCCGGCGATGGCCCAGCCATCCCCCTGCCTGACCAGCAGCGGACCGCCGGAGGCGCCGCGCGTGGCGGCGCAGCCATGGCGGATCAGCAGGCGATGCGCCTCGTCCCGCAGCGGCGCCGCGATGGCGCAATTCGTGTCGGCCAGCAGCACATGGGCGCGGTCCTGCTGGAAGCCGGCCAGCATGGCGGGCGTGCCGGCGGCGGGTAGGGCCGCGCGCGGCAGAACGGGGCCGGGCAGTGGGGCGGCGAGGCGCAGCAGCGCCCAATCCGCGCCGAAAGGCCCGCGCGAGGCCGGGTCGAAGCCCGGGCCGAGGCGGATCTCCCGCGCCGTCGCATGGGCGCGGAATTCGCCGCGATCATAGCCGGCCAGCACATGGGTGCGGCTGGCCAGCACCGGATTGCCGGTTTGCGGCGCCACCAGGCAATGGGCCGCGGTCAGCACGCGATCGGGGGCGATCAGGGCGCCGGTGCAGCGCGTGCCGGCCTCGGTCTGCACGCGCACCAGGCTGGACCAGGGGGCGGCGCGGATATCGACGGCCTGGCGGGCCTCCGCCGCCGGGTCGAGGCCGGGGCGAGGCAGGGGCTGCGCCGCGGTGACGGCCGGGAGGAGCAGGGCGAGGATCAGCTTGGGGCGCATGCGCCAGACTGGGCGGTGCCGGCCCTACCAGTCCAGGCCGAGCGCCCGCAGGGCCAGTCCGGATCCAAGATTGCCGGCGCGCGCGGCCTGGCGGTGCCAGGCGATCCCGGCGTCCCGGTCGGGCGGCTGGCCGCCGCGCCCCTCCAGGGCGAAGCGGCCGAGGTTGAACATCGCGATGTCGTCGCCGCGCGCGGCGGCCAGGCGGTAATGGCGCAGCGCCTCGGCATCGTCCCGCGCCAGGCCGCCCAGCCCTTGCTCATGGAAGACGCCGATGCTGTTGAGGGCGAAGAGGTCGCCACCCGCCGCAGCCAGGCGATAGAGGCGGAGCGCCTCCGCCTCATCCTCCGTGACGATCGTCTCGCCATTCACGACGAGGCCGTGCTGGTGGAGCAAGGCGAGGCGCGACTGCGCCGGCGCGTAGCCACGCTCCGCCGCCAGGCGGATCAGGCGCGCGCCCTCGATCTGGTCCACGATATAGGCGGCGCCCCGGCCGAAGGGGGCCTGATGGTCGCCCATGCGCAGCAGGGCGAGGGCGAAGATCGCTTCCGGCGTGCCGCCCTGCGCGGCGCAGCAGCCGCAGCGCCTCCGGCTCATCCCGTGGGACGCCGGGCGCGCCGAAGGCCAGCAACTCCGCAAGGCCGATCAGGGCAAGGTCGCTCCCTCCCTCGGCGGCCTGCCGCAGCAGCCGGAGGGACTCGGCGACATCCGGCGAGCCGGGCGGGGCCATCCGGGCCCATCGCCGGGCGGCGGCGACGTGGCCGGCCCGCGCGGCCTCCCGGTACAGGGCCAGGGCCTCCGCCTCCTGCCCCGCGCGTTCTCGCAGGCGGGCGAGCTGGAAGGGCAGGCGCGGCTCGCCGGGCGCGTCGCGAAGGGCCTGTTCGCAGGCGGGCGTATCGGCAGGGTCGAGCAGGTCGAACGCCACGCCGGGCACGCCTTCGGGCCGGGTCGGGTCATGCGGCGCGGCGGCGGCGCGGTCGCAGGCAAGGACGCTCGGCGGGGCGGCAGCGGGCTGCGCCTGCGCCGTGGTGGCCGAGAGCAGCAGCACGGCCGCGAAGCGATAAAGCGGGGTCATGCCAACCGCCTGACAGGGTGACCCGCGGCCGGCAAGGCCGGCCGAGGCGCCGAATGGCGCCCGCCGCAAATGCGGCGAGCCAAGCCCGCGGAGCGGGCGCCCGGCGCTTGGGGACATGAAAAAGATACCAACGAGTCGCTGCAGGCGGCCGTGGGTATCATGCCAGCAACGCCCTCACGAAATCCGGCACCAGCCTGGTGGCCGGGCCGTGCCGCGCCTCATCGAAGCGGCTTCGGCCGGCACTCGGCTCCAGGTTCAGCTCCAGCGTCCGGGCATGGCCCGCGACCTCCGCCACGAAGCCCGCCGCCGGATAGACGTTGCCGGAGGTGCCGATGGAGACGAAGAGGTCGCAGGCTTCGAGCGCCGCGCCGATGCGGTCCATCTGCATCGGCATCTCCCCGAACCAGACGATGTGCGGGCGCATGCCGCCGGTCTTGCCGCAGGCGGGGCAGGGGGTGGCGGTGGACAGGTCCTCGACCCAGGGGTGCACGGCCTCGCATTCCAGGCAGCGGGCTTTCGCGAGTTCGCCATGCATCGCGACCATCCGGCGGGACCCCGCGCGGGCGTGGAGGTCATCGACATTCTGCGTCACCAGCAGCAGCTCCCCGGGCCAGCGCGCATCGAGTTCGGCCAGCGCGAGGTGGGCGGCGTTGGGGGCGATGGCGGGGTCGCGGATCTGCGCGCGGCGGGCATTGTAGAAGGCGTGGACGCGGGCCGGATCGCGGGCGAAGGCCTCGGGCGTCGCAACATCCTCGATCCGGACCTTCGACCAGAGGCCGTCCTTGTCGCGGAAGGTGGCGAGGCCCGATTCGGCGGAGATGCCAGCGCCGGTCAGGATGACGATGTTTCGCGGGGTCATGCGTCCAGAATAGCGCGGTGCGGGCGACCGTCGCCTGGCGAATCCACTTCCCCGCCGGCGCCGCCCCACGCCATTGTTCGCCGAACAGAACGGATCAGCGGAGGTCCGCCCCATGATGGGACGGCGTCTTTTCCTGGCCGGCGGCGGGATGCTCTGCGGCTGTGCCGGCGCGGTGCACCAGGTGCCGCCGGTCACGGGCACGCAGCTCGGGCTGGCGCAGGCGGAGGTGGCGGAGGCCGGCGGCGCGCCGATCCGACGCCCGGTGTCGGAACGCGATGCGCAGGCGATGATGCGATCCGCCCTGGCGCGCATCCGGCCCAGTGCCACGCGGCTGTGCCAGGAAATGGCGGTGGGCGTCTGCCGGTGGGAGGTTCGGACCAGCCGCGACCGGACCCTGAATGCCGGTGCGGGTGGCGATGGCCGCATCGTCATCAACCAGGGCATCATGGAATACGCGGCGAATGAGGAGGAGGTCGCCCTCGTCATCGGGCATGAGATGGGCCACCACGCCGCCAATCATGTCGCCAACAGCGGGGATGCGCGGGCGATTGGCAGCATGATCGGCGCGGCGGTGATGGCGGCGGCGACGTTGGCGGCGGCGGCGTCGGGCCCCGTCAGCGCCCGCGCGGCGCGGCGCAGCGTCGAAAGCGGGGCCAATCTCGGCGGTGCCGTCGGGCGGCTGGCCTTCTCCAAGGAGCAGGAGCGGGAGGCCGACTATTTGGCGGCGGCGATCCTCTATCGGGCGGGGGTGGATCTGGGGAAGGCGCGGGGCTTCCTCGTCACCATGGCGCGGCTGTCGGGGCGGATGGAGACGGGGATCCTGGACAGTCACCCGGCGGGGCCGGAACGGGTGGCGGGGTGGGATGAGGCGATGCGCGACCTGGCGCGCAGCAACGGGGCGCTGCCGCCGCGGCGGGGGGTGTAGCTACCGCCGCACCGGCAGCCGCCAGATCATCGCGGTCAGCACCACGCCCAGCCCCACCAGCAGCCACGGCACCACCCAGGGCCCGCCGGCCAGGTCCGCGCCCAGGCCGAGGCCGGCGGGGATGACGGCGACGCCGATGGTGGCGGCGGCGACCTGCACCCCGACGGCCTGCGCGGCCAGGCCCGGGCCGACCCGGGCCGGGGTGCGGGCCATCACGGTCGGGAAGATCGGCGCCAGCGCCAGGGCGCAGACGGCCAGCGCCACCAGATCCGCGATGCCCAGCGCGAAGGCCAGCATGGCCAGCAGGGCGACGGGTGTCAGCAGGCGCAGCACGCGGTCGGCGCCGATCCGGTCCAGCACGAAGCCCAGCGCCAGGCGACCGCCGGTCAGCGCCGCGAAGAACAGGGTGGCGGCGACCGCGCCCTCCGCCGGCGTGGCGCCGCGCGCGCCGGTCATGATGGTGGCGACCCATTGGCCGGCCCCGGCCTCCAGCCCCGTATAGAGGAAGAAGACCGCGACCTGCAGGCGCGCCACGGGGTGGCGCAGCACGGATAGCGGGGTGGCTCGGCCGGCGGCGGGGCGGGCCGACCCGTCCTCCCACCGTCCCCGCGTCGCGAGGAAACAGAGCGTCAGCGCGCCGAGTGCCAGCGCCACGGCGGCATAGCCGGCCTGCCAGCCGAAGCCAGCCGCCAGCAGCGCGGCGGCGGTGGCGGGGCCGAGCGTGGCACCGACGCCCCAGAAGCCGTGCAGCCAGTTCATGTGGCCCGGCTTGAAGCGGGATGCGGCGAAGAGGTTCATGGCCGAATCGACCGCGCCCCCGCCGAAGCCCGCCAGCACGGCCAGCGCGACGAAGCCCAGCCAGGGGGGCGCGAAGGCCTGGCCGGCTGCCGCCAGGGTGGTGGCGGCCAGGCTGCCCACCAGCACGCCGCCGATGCCGGCGCGCGCGATCATCCGCCCCGTCAGCACACCCGCCGCCACATAGCCGGTGGCGACCGCCGCCAGCACGAGGCCGAGCGCCGCATTCGGCACATCGTAATGCGGGCGGAGCGAGGGCCAGAGGCTGCCCGGCATCGGGTCCGGCAGGCCGAGGCCGATGAAGGCGAGGAAGGCGAGGGCGAGAAGGGGCACGCGCCCGCCTACACCGGAACGGCCGCGGGCTCCACCGCAGGCGGGCGGCTTGCCGCCGGCGGATCATGCAGGGCAGGCTGGCCCCGGACACAGGGAGGACCCGCCATGCCATTGACGGTGAAGGACATGCTGGATGCCGCGAATGCCGCCGTGCCGCGCATCGCGCCGGCGGAGGCCGTGGCGCTGGCCGCGAAGCCTGGCGTGCTGGTGCTGGATGTGCGGGATGCCGCCGAAGTGAAGGCGAGCGGGAAGGCGGCCGGCGCCATGGCCGTCAGCCGCGGCCTGGTGGAATTCCGCGCCGACCCGACCAGCCCCGCCCATGACCCGGCGATGAAGCAGGCCGCCACGATCCTGGTCTATTGCGCCTCCGGCGGGCGATCCGCGCTGGTGGGCAAGACGCTGAAGGACATGAGCTATGGCGATGTCCGGAACCTCGGCGGGTTCAAGGACTGGGTGGAGGCGGGCGGCGCGGTGGAGCCCGGCTGAGTTTTCTCATCCCCTCAGACGGCGGGCGCCGGCTCCGCCGGCTTGCCTTCGCCGGACGGCCGGCGGCGCCCGTTCGGGCGCTCGGACCGGCCAAGTGGCCGGTCCGTTCTTTTGGTGCCCTCAGGCGGCGTCGCCCGTATCGGCGGCCAGGCCGGCGGCGGTGATGCCGGCCACGGCGCAGACCTCGTCCTTGTCGGACGCATCGCCGGAGACGCCGACGGCACCCAGCACCGCGCCATCGGCGGCCCGCACCAGCACGCCGCCCGGCACCGGCACGGCGCGGCCGCCCGCCAGGTCCGACAGCGCGTTCATGAAGCCCGGCATGGCGGTGGAGCGCCGGGCCAGTTCGCGCGACCCGAAGCCCAGCGCCATGGCGCCGAAGGCCTTGCCCCAGGCGATGTCGGGGCGGAGCAGGCTGCACCCATCCTCTCGCAGCGCGGCCTTCAAATGGCCGCCGGCATCCAGCACCACCACGGTCAGCGGCGCGAGGCCGAGTTCGCGACCCTTGGCGAGCGTCGCATCGACGATGGTGCGGGCGGCGGCGGCGGTGATGCCGTGCTGGAATCCGGCGGGGGCGGTGTTGGACATCGTGGGTTCTCTCCGGTGATGGCGCTGTCTGCGGGCTGTGGGGGCCGTTGTGAAGGGGGCCTCAGCGGATCGGCAGTTCCAGGGGCGTGGACCGGCTGCCATCGGCGAAGACCGCCGTCAGGATCAGGGTCCGGGCATTGGCGGGGGCCTGCATCTCCACCACCGCGCGGGGCGGATCGCCGGCCAGGATCACCTCATCCGGCACGCCGACGGGCACCACGCGGGGGCGGCGTTCGGCGTCGGTGGACCATTCCACGGCGATCAGCCCGGCGCGCAGATGCCCCGCCACGGCGAAGTTGTTGAGCCGCCCGCCCGCCACCCGGCCCGGCGCGTAGTTGGCGAAGGTGCCCTGGCGCTGGAGCGTGCGCTGCGCCTGGTCCCGGATCGCCTGGGCGGGGTCGAAGGTCACGGCCACTTCCGGCGCCATCACGCCATCCCGGTCCACATAGCGGAACCGCAGCGGCTGCACGCGCCAGGGCCGGTTCATGCGCAGCGTCGGCGCGGGTTCCCCCTGGCGCTGCGCCACCTCCGCCCAGACGGTGCCATCCGCATCCGTGCCGCGCACGAACTGGACGGAGGTCGCGGCTTCCGGCGCCATGACGCGCAGCAGGATGGGCTGGTTGGGCTGGCCCGGCGGGGGCGCGACCGCGGTGATGGTCAGCCGGCGCTGGGAGACTTCGTGCGTCCAGGACAGGGCCAGCATCTCCTGCTGCAGCCCGGCCACGGCGGCCTGGTTCAGGAAGCGGGCGGCGAAGGCGGGCAGCCGGTCCTCATCCTCGAAGGCGGCGATCAGCGCGGCGATGCGCCCCGCCATGGCGACGGTCGGCCCCTGCGGGCCGGCGGCGGCGATGAGCGACCGGGCGAGGGCGGCCGTGGCCAGCAGCGCCTCCGGGTCCCGGTCCACGATGCGCGCGAGGGCGGCGATGCGCTCCGGCGCCTCCGGCAGGGCCATGGCTTCCACATGTTCGCGGAAGGCGGCGGGGAGGTTGGCGGGCAGGGTGGACAGCGCGTCCCGCACGCCGGGCAGGCCGGTCGCCATCAGCCCGTCATGCAGCAGCAGGGCGTCGGGGCGGGGATCGGCGGCGCGGCGGATCGACTCGGCCAGGGCGCGGGCGCTCAGCACGGGTTCGTCGCGGGCGCGCAGCAGCGTGGCGTTGTAGAGGAATTCATCTGCCGAGGCCGGCCGGGGGCGCAGCGGCGGCTCCGGCTGGTCCAGCGCGGCGCGCAACTGTTCGAGTGCCGCGATGTCGTGGCGCGGCTCCCCGAACCAGCGATCCTGCCGGGAGGCGACGGAGGAGGAGAGGCTGCCGAGCACGCCACGCTCGATGCCGGCGATGTATTGCAGGCCGAGGAGCAGCAGGAAGCCCGCCAGCAGCAGCGCCGTGCTGGCCATGATGCCATGCGGCCAGGAGGCGTCCTGCCTGGCCCGTGCCAGGGCGATGCCGGCGCCGAGGCCGATGGCCGCCAGCAGGGCGAGGACTGGAACCGCCGGGAAGGCGGGCTGGAGCACGTCACCCACCAGGCCGAGTACGACCAGCACGCCAAGCGCGATGCCGGTGAGGGCCGGTCGGTCCAGGAACGGTCTGATCAGGCCACGCATGGGGGCGTGATATGGGCTCACGGGTTCGTGGGCAACCGGGGCGCGGGGGAAACTGTTGGCAGGCGGGGGAGCGCTGCTCCCCCCGGACCCTGGATCGGAAACTTATTGATGATGGTCCAGGGGGGTCTCCCCCCTGGCGGGAGGGTCAGGGAGGGCAGCGCCCTCCCTGGAGCGACCCTTACATGCCGCCGATGTAGTTCGGCCCGCCACCGCCCTGATGTTGCCAAGCGGTCGGGCGGCGGCGGTCTGCGGTCGTCCTACATGCCGCCGATGTAGTTCGGCCCGCCACCGCCCTCCGGCGTCTTCCAGTCGATGTTCTGCGTCGGGTCCTTGATGTCGCAGGTTTTGCAGTGGACGCAGTTCTGGGCGTTGATCACCAGGTGCATCTCGCCCTCGGCGTTGCCGGCCTCGCTGCCCACGGCCTCATAGACCGCGGCGGGGCAGTAGCGGCTTTCGGGGCTGCGGAACTTCTCCCAGTTCGTGCCCTTCCAGCGGCCGGGATCGCGCAGCACCAGGTGGGCGGGCTGGTCTTCCTCATGGTTGGTGTTGGACAGGAAGACGGAGGAGAGACGGTCGAAGCTCAGCACGCCGTCGGGCTTGGGGTAGGCGATCTTCGGCGACTCGGCGGCGGGCTTCAGCGTCTCGTGGTCCGCATGGTGGCCCCAGGTCCAGGGCGCCTTGCCGCGGAAGACGTAGGTATCCAGCGCGGCGGCCGCCATGCCGCCCCAGAAGCCGTATTTCGCGAAGCCGGGGCGGATGTTGCGGACGCCCTGCAGTTCCTCCCACACCCAACTCGCGCGGATGCCGGCCTCGTAGCTGTCCAGCACCGCCGGGCGGTCGCCTTCCAGCGCGGCGGCGATGGCCTCGGCGGCCACCATGCCGGACTTCATGGAGGTGTGGGTGCCCTTGATCTTCGGCACGTTGAGGAAGCCGGCCGTGTCGCCCGCCAGCATGCCGCCGGGGAAGACCAGCTTCGGGATGGCCTGGATGCCGCCCTCGTTCAGCGCGCGGGCGCCGTAGCTGATGCGCTTGCCGCCTTCGAGGAACCCCCGCACCGCCGGGTGGGTCTTGAAGCGCTGGAATTCATCAAACGGCGAGAGCCAGGGGTTCGGGTAGTCCAGCCCCACCACGAAGCCCACGCTGACCAGATTGTCGCCCAGCATGTAGAGCCAGGACCCGCCATAGGTGTCCGACGGCAGCGGCCAGCCGGTGGAATGCCACACCAGGCCCGGCTTGTGCTTCTCCTTCGGGATCTCCCACAGCTCCTTCATCCCCAGCGCGAAGGTCTGGGGCGCGACGCCGGCGCGGAGGTTGAAGGTCTCGAACAGGCGCTTCGTGAGGCTGCCGCGGCAGCCCTCCGCGAAGACGGTGTAGGTGGCGCGGAGTTCCATGCCCGGCTGGTAGTTCGGGCCCTTGGTGCCGTCGCGCTGGATGCCCATGACGCCGGCGACGACGCCCTTCACCTGGCCGTCCTCGATGATCGTGTCGGAGGCCGCGAAACCGGGATAGATCTCGACGCCCAGCGCCTCGGCCTTGGCACCCAGCCAGCGGCAGACATTGCCCAGGCTGACGACGTAGTTGCCCTCGTTGTGCATCTGCGGCGGCGTGGGCAGCTTGAAGCCCCTGGCTTCCGTCAGCAGCATGAAGCGGTCATCGGTGACGGGCGTCGCCATCGCGGGCGGGTCGTCGCGCCAGTCCGGGATCAGCTCATCCAGCGCGCGGGGTTCCAGCACGGCGCCGGAGAGGATGTGGGCGCCGATCTCGCTGCCCTTTTCCACCAGGCAGACGGTGGCGTCGGGGCTCAGCTGCTTCAGGCGGATGGCGGTGGCGAGGCCGGCCGGGCCGCCGCCCACCACCAGCACATCGAACTCCATCGACTCGCGCTGCTCGGTATCCCCGCTCATTCGGCTGTTCCTTCCGGCGTATCGAGGCCTGACTCTCTGGCACACGTATCTCTTGGCGCGCGTTCGCGGCCTGTCCTTCGCAGATAGCGTCGCGGGCCATTGCGCGGAACCCCGCCCCGCGCCGATATCACCCACCATGGAGGCAGGATATCGCGAGGAGCTGCTGGCCGCGCTGCGGCTGCAGCTGGAATGGGGGGTGGACGAGGCGCTGGAGGCAGCGCCGATCGATCGTTTCGCCCTGCGCGCCCCCGTCATGCCGCCGCCGCCGCCCGTCCTGGCCACCCCCGCCGTGCCGCAGGCCGGTCGCCCGGTGCTGCCGCTGGTCCCGCCCCCTGCCGCCGCCGCCGCCGCCCTGGCCGCCGCGGCGCAGGACCTGGCCGCGCTGAAATCCGCCATCGCGGAAGCCGACAGCCCGCTGCGGGAGACCGCCACCAACCTGGTCTTCAGCGACGGCGTGGCCGAATCCGGCCTGATGATGATCGGCGAGGCGCCGGGGGCGGATGAGGACCGGCTGGGGAGACCCTTTGTCGGCGTCTCCGGCCAGTTGCTGGACCGGATGCTGGACAGCATCGGGCTGAAGCGCAGCGAGAATTTCTACCTGACCAACATCCTGCCCTGGCGCCCGCCGGGCAACCGGACGCCGACGGATGCGGAAATCACCCTCTTCCTTCCCTTCCTGATGCGCCACATCGAACTGGTCCGGCCGCGGCACCTGGTGCTGCTGGGCGGCGTTTCCGCCAAGGCGCTGCTGCGGGCGAAGGACGGGATCACCCGGCTGCGCGGGCGCTGGCACCAGGTGGAAACCCCCGCCGGCCCCCTGCCGGGGCTGGCCACGCTGCACCCCGCCTATCTGCTGCGCACACCCTCCGCCAAGCGGGAAGCCTGGGCCGACCTGGTGCTGCTGAAGCGGACAATTACCGGTGATGCCGCGCCGCAGTGACGAAAAACGGCAGAAAAAACGCGGCAAGAAAGCCGGGCAAGCCGCTGATTCCATGACACGTTGTCCAAAATTCCGAGATTCGTTCCTGATTCGGGGGTTGCCAGGGGCTTTAACCCGCCGCTAGGGGTTCCGCGCCATGCAAGCGATCTGCCCCATGGCCCGGCGAAACCGCCCAGCTTCCGCGTCACGCTCCCTCGTGATGGCGGCCCTGGTCGGAGCGACGATGATCGCGGGGGCTCAGGTCCCCGCCTTCGGGCAACGGGCCGACCAGACCGCCATGAGCGTCCCACGTCCTGCGGTGCAGGGCGGGGTCGCCGGGTTCCCGCAACCCCTAGCGCCGTCCGACGCGACGCGCCTTCGACGCATTTTCGAGCTCCAGTCCCGGGGCGAGATTGCGCTGGCGGTGCGGGAGGTCGAGCGGCTGGATGACCGTCGGCTGGTCGGCCATGTCCTGGCCGACCGGTGGCTGCGCGGCCATGAGCCGCCCTTGCCGGACCTGCTGGCCTGGCTGACGGACCATGCCGACCATCCGGATGCGCCGCGCATCCATGCGATGCTGGTGCGGCGCGCGCCGCGCGGCATGGCGCTGCCGCCCGCGCCCAGCCAGGAAGTCCTGGCCGATGGCGCGGAAGTGGTGCCGGAGGAGCGGGAGCCGCCATCCCGCACCATCACCCGCAACGCCGCGCTGGACCGCCAGGTGCGGGACCGCGCGGGCAATGGGGACGATACCGGGGCGCTGGCCCTGATCGCCCGCGCCCGCGTCGCCCCGCCCTATGCCGCGCTGCTGCGGGCGGAGGTCGCGCAGGCGATGCTCCAGGCCGGGCGGGACCAGGATGCGTTCCGCATCGCCTCCGACGCCGCGCGCAATTCCGCCGGCACGGCCTTCCCGGGCTACATCGCGGGCCTCGCGGCCTGGGCGCTGGACCGGCCGGATGTGGCGCTGGCCTACCTCGAACACGCGGCGCGGTCGGAAATCGCCTCCCCGGCCATCCGGTCCGCCGCGGCCTTCTGGACGGCGCGGGCCGCGGTGCGGGCGCGGCGGCCCCAGGCCTATGTGCCCTGGATGATGCAGGCGGCGCAGGAACCCCGCACCTTCTACGGCATGGTCGCGCGCCGCGCGCTCGGCCTGCCCATGGGCTTCGCCTGGGAACGCGAAGTGGCCGGGGAGGGCGAGGGTGCCGCGGTGGCGGAAAGCGCCGCCGGCTGGCGGGCACTCGCCCTGCTGCAGATCGGGCAGCAGGACAGGGCGGAGGCGGAGATGCGCGCCCTCTGGCCCCGGGTGCAGGGCAATGCGGGCGTGCTGCGGGCCATGCTGCTGCTGGCGTCGCAGGCGGGCATGACGGATCTGGCGGCGCAGTTGGCCGCCCTGTCCCAGACCGCGGATGGAAGGCCGCGCGACTTCGCGCGCTTCCCCCTGCCGCGGCTGGAGCCGATGCTGGGCTTCCGCGTGGACCCGGCGCTGCTCTATGCGCTGGCGCGGCAGGAATCGAATTTCGATCCCCGCGCCGTGTCGCCGGCCGGCGCCCGGGGGCTGCTGCAGATCATGCCGGCCACGGCCAGCTACGTGACCGGGGACAGCAGCCTGCGGGGGGCCAATATCGCCCGCCTGCATGATCCCGGCTTCTCGCTGGAAGTGGGGCAGCGCTATGTCCACTACCTCGCCCGCAGCGAGAATGTGAATGGCGACCTGATCCGGCTGCTGGCCTCCTACAATGCGGGGCCGGGCAATCTCGGCCGCTGGCTGCCGGCCATCCGGCACCGGGACGACCCCTTCCTGTTCATCGAGAGCATCCCGGTGGGGGAGACGCGGCAATTCGTGCAGCGCGTCCTCGCCTATTCCTGGATCTACGCGGCGCGGCTCGGCCTGCCATCGCCGAGCCTGGATGCGCTGGCCACGGGGCGGTTCCCCCAGTTCCAGGACACCCAGGCGGTCGCCGCCATGCTAACACCGCGCTGAACGACGCCCCCCGCTTCGGCGGGGGGCCATCAGCGACGGGTGGTGCCATGCCGATCGATGACTCGAGAAAATTCCTGCCGGTGAACATCGCGGTGCTGACCGTGTCGGACACCCGCGACCTGGCGAGCGACCGGAGCGGCGAGACGCTGGCCGGGCGCATCGCCGCCGCCGGCCATGTCCTGGCGGCGCGGGAGATCGTGAAGGACGATGCCGGGCTGATCGAGGCGGTGCTGCGCCGCTGGATCGCCGACCCCACGGTGGATTGCGTCATCACCACCGGCGGCACCGGCATCACGGGACGGGACGTGACGCCGGAAGCCTTCGCCCGGGTGCTGGAGAAGGAGATCACCGGCTTCGGGGAGCTGTTCCGGATGCTCAGCTACCAGAAGATCGGCACCTCCACGATCCAGTCCCGCGCGATCGGCGGCGTGGCGGGCGGCACCTATCTGTTCGCCCTGCCGGGCAGCACGGGGGCCTGCAAGGATGCCTGGGACGACATCCTGGTCTGGCAGCTCGACAGCCGCCACCGCCCCTGCAACCTGGTGGAGCTGATGCCGCGGCTGCTGGAGCATCTGAAGGCGGCGTGAGCCCGGCGCGGGGCGCGCATGGCCGCCCCGCAACCATCCCGGTTGGTCGGCGCCGCCCCCCCCTGCCACAATGGCGGCAGACAGATCGAGGCCGCATGTCCCGCCCCCTGCAAGGCGTGCTGATCCAGATCGCGGCACTCGCCCTGTTCGTCGCCATGGATGCGCTGCTGAAGCTGCTGGTGGCGCGCTACGCCGTGCCGCAGCTGATGTTCGTGCGCTTCGTCTTCCACACCATCCTGGTCTTCGCCGCCGTGCGGCTGATGACCGGGCGGCTGCCCTTCCGCAGCCGGGCGCCCTGGCTGCAGGTGGCGCGCAGCATCACGCTGGCGGTGGCGAATTTCTTCTTCTCGCTCTCCCTGATCCACATCTCGCTGGCCGATGCCACGGCGGTGTCCTTCGCCGCGCCGGTCTTCACCGTGGCGCTGGCGGCGCTGCTGCTGGGCGAACAGGTGGGGCGGGTGAAGTGGCTGGGCGTCGCACTCGGCATGGCCGGCGTGCTGGTCGCGCTGCGGCCGCCCTTCCTGACCGGGGAGCCGCTGCACTGGGCCATGCTGCTGCCCCTGGTGACCGCCGCGGCCAATACCGTCTACCAGCTGCTGACGCGCAAGCTGGCGGGCCTCGACGACCCGCACACCACCTTCCTGCATACCGGGATCGCGGCGGCCTGCCTTGCCGCCCTGGCGCAACCCTTCGTCTGGGTGGAGCCGGCGGCCTGGGACTGGCCGCTGTTCGCCGCCCTCGGCCTGCTGGGGGGAATCGGGCATTGCCTGATGGTCCTGGCCTTCGCCCGCGCGCCGGCCAGCGTGCTGGCGCCGATGTCCTACACCCAGCTGGTGTGGGCGGGGCTGGCGGGCGTGCTGGTCTTCGGGGACTGGCCGGATGGCTGGACCCTGCTGGGGGCGGGGATCATCGCCGCGGGGGGAATCCTGGTCGCCCTTCCATCGTCGCCCCCCGGCTCTGCCACAAAACAGCCGCGCTCTTCGTCTTGAAGACCCGCTTCCGCGCTTCACGTCATCTTCGGGCTTGCGCGACACGGTCCGTTGGGACTAGCCCGGGGTGCAATTCGCAGACTGGCCAGGCATGACCATCCGCACCGACGCTCCCGACCGAGACCATCCCCGAGCCGCGCTGGACGCCGCTGGCGTCCGGGACGCCTATCGGCGCTGGGCGGGCGTCTATGACGCGGTCTTCGGCGGCGTCTCCGCCTATGGCCGCCGCCGCGCGGTGGCCGAGGTCAACCGCCTGCCCGGCACCCGCGTGCTCGAGGTGGGCGTGGGCACCGGCCTCGCCTTGCCGCGCTACCGCGGCGACAAGCGCGTGGTCGGCATCGACCTGTCGCGGGAGATGCTGGAGAAGGCCGCCGAGCGGGTCCGGGAGGAGAAGCTCGGCCACGTCGTCGGCCTGGCGGAGATGGACGCGGAGCACATGGCCTTCGCCGATGGCTCCTTCGACATCGCGGTGGCGATGTTCACGGCCAGCGTGGTGCCGAACGCCAAGGACCTGTTCGCGGAGATGTCGCGCGTGGTCCGCCCGGGCGGCCACCTGCTCTTCGTGAATCATTTCGCGGCGGAGGACGGGCCCCGCTGGTGGGTGGAGCGCGCCATGGCGCCGCTGTCCCGCCTGCTGGGCTGGCACCCCGACTTCGCGCTGCGGGACCTGCTGGACCCGGCGACGGTGCAGGTGGACATGATGGAACCCTGCCAGCCGGCGGGGCTGTTCACGCTGGTCAGCGTGCGGAACCAGCCGATGGGCGCCCTCGCCGCCGCGGCATAGTTGATGGGGAAGGCTCCGCCTTCCCCGGACCCCATCCACCACGGGGCAGAGCCCCCTGGACCATCGTCAATTCATCCCGGTCCAGGGTCCGGCCGGACCCTGGCATGGGGGTGCGGGGGAACAGCGTTCCCCCGCCTTAAGCGGTGACCACGCGCGCGCGCCGGACTCCCGCCCGCACCAGCGCTGCCACCGCCACCATCACGCCGCCCAGCGTGCCGATGACGCCCGCGGCATTGAGTGAAATGTCGAGGCCGAGCGCCGCCGGCACCGGCCCGGCCAGCGCATAGCCCACGCCGCCCAGCGCCGCCCCCAGCGCCGCGCCGCCCAGCACCTGCGCGCCATAGCGGTCCGTCATCAGCCGCAGCGCCGCCGCCGGGCAGACCAGCATCGCCACCACCAGGATCGATCCCACCGACTCGAAGGCCGCGACCGCCGCGGCCGCGACCAGCAGCGCCAGGCCGAATTCCAGCGCGCGGGACGGCATGCCGAGCGCCGCGGCATAGCCGGGGTCGAAGCAGATCAGCTTCAGCGGCCGCCACAGCGCCGCCACCACCACAGCTACCACCAGCCCCACGCCGGCCAGCAGGCCGAGCTGCCGGGGCAGACCCTCCAGCGCCACCGGATCGACCAGGGAATGCAGGCCCTCGGCCTGCGCCCAGACCAGCGTCTCCAGCTGGCCGAACAGCACGCAATCCAGGTCGAGATCGACGCTCCGCGCGCCCGTCGTCTCCATCAGCACCAGGCCGATGGCGAAGAAGGTGGTGAAGATCGCCCCGATCGCGGCCCCGGGATCGAGTCGCGCCGCCCGCTGCACGACGGAGATCAGCACCACCGCCAGCAGCCCCGCCGCCATGGCGCCGACCAGCATCGGCAACCCGCTGCGCGCGCCGGTGATGGCGAAGGCCAGCACGATGCCCGGCAGAACGGCGTGCGACAGCGCATCCCCCACCAGCGACTCGCGCCGCAGCACGAGAAAGCTGCCAAGCAACCCGCAGGTGGCCCCCGCCATCAGCGCCGCCAGCAGGGGCGGCAGGTCGAGCATGAGGAAATCCCGGATGGTCATGGCCGCCTCTCTCCCAATTGGTGCGGGCTGGCGGGCAGGGCGGAGGGTTCGGGCAGCAGCCTGGCCGCCATTTCCGGCGGCAGGCCGTGCTCCACCAGATCCGCCAGCCGGTCGGCGGAGGCGATGTCCGTCGCCCCGGCCGCCAGCAGGTGATGCTCCACCGCGCGATGGGCGCGCACGGCCCGGCGGGCGGCGGCGGCGCCGCGGGGCGTCAGGTGCACATTGCCATCGGCGCGGGCGACCAGGCCGCGCTGCGCCAGCCAGAAGGCCAGCCGCCGCGCCCGCCCGATCCGCCAGCCCCGCGCCGCGGCCACCGCGCCGATCGGCGCCCAGCGGTCGCCCGCCGTGCCGGGGCCGGCGCCCGCGATCTCCTGCGCCTCCCACGCCGCGCGGAGGAAATGCTCGGTATCGGCGGCCAGGCGCCGGCGAAGATGGGTATAGACCTGCGCGAGCAGCCCCCGTTCCGGCGCCAGCAGTAGCGCCACGGTGAAGACCGCGGCCAGCGCCAGCACCACGGCGGCGCCGGTCGGCACCTCCGGCCGCAGGGCGGAGACCCAGGCGCCCGCCGCCCCGCAGACCGCGCCGATCACGGCGGAAATCGCGAGCATCCGCGGCAGGCGGAAGGTCAGCAGCCGGGCGGTGGCGGCCGGCAGCACCAGCAGCGCCACCACCAGGATCAGCCCCACCGCCTGCAACCCCGCCACGCAGACCAGCACCAGCAGCCCGAGCAGCAGAAGGTCCACCTTCTGCACGCCCAGCCCCTGCATCCGGCAGAAATCCGGGTCGAAGCACACGGCGCGCAGCCGCTGGAACATCACCAGGCAGACCAGCAGGCAGACCCCGGCGACGGAGGCCGCGACCACCGCATCCTCCGCCCGCATCGCCGCCGCCTGGCCCAGGATGAACTTGGACAGCCCCGCCTGCGCCGCGCCGGGCTGCGTCTGGAGCCAGGACAGGATCGCGACGCCGAGCGCGTAGAAGGAGGAGAGGACGATGGCGATCGCCGCGTCCTCCCGGATCCGGCCCGTGCGCGCCAGCGCCTGCACCGCCAGCACGCCGAGCACCCCGGCCGTGGCCGCCCCCGCCAGCAGGGGCGGGAGGGAGCGCGGATCGCCGCCGAGCGTGGCGACGATCAGCGCCGCGATGGCGACGCCGGGCAGCGCCGCATGGCCCACCGCATCCGCCACCAGCGCCCGGCCACGCAGCAGGGAGAAGGTGCCGACGGTCCCGGCGGCGAGCCCCAGCAGCGCGCAGCCCAGCAGGACGACGGCGGTGTTGTAGGCGATCATGATGCCCGGGCCTCTGCCGCCCGCACATTGGCCTGGTCCAGCAGCGCCAGGCGCGCGCCATAGGTCGCGCCGATATTGGCGTTGGTGAAGGCTTCCCCGACCGGGCCGCTGGCGAAGACCCGCGCGTTGATCAGCAGGACACTGGAGAAATAGTCGGGGACGGTGCCGAGGTCGTGGTGCACCGCCACCACGTGCCGGCCCTTCGCCACCAAATCCCGCAGCACGGTGACGATGGCCTGCTCCGTCGCCGCATCCACCGCCGCGAAGGGTTCGTCCATCAGCACGAGGTCGGCATCCTGCGCGAGCGCCCGCGCCAGGAAGACGCGCTGCTGCTGGCCGCCGGAGAGCTTGCCGATCTGGCGTTCCGCGAAGCCCTCCATCCCCACCTGGGCCAGCGCCGCGCGGGCGGCGTCCCGGTGCCGGCGCGGCACCGGCCCCCACCAGCGCATCCGCGGGTAGCGCGCCATGCACACGACATCGAGCGCGGTGGCCGGGAAGTCCCAATCCACGCTGGCACGCTGCGGCAGGTAGCCGATCCGGTCGCGCACCTCCTCCAGCGGCCGGCCGAAGAAGCGGACCTCCCCGGACAGGGCCGGCACCAGGCCGAGTGTCGCCTTGAGGAGGGTCGATTTCCCCGCGCCATTCGGCCCGACGATGGCGGTCAGCCCCGTGGGCGCGTTCCAGGTCACGTCCCAGACAGCCGGCCTTTCGCCATAGGCGACCGTCAGGTGGCTGACCGACAGCGGGGGTGCGATGGTCATCCCGCCAGCCGCCCGTTCAGGCCGCGCGCCGGCGCCTGGCCGCCCAGCGCGCGGGTGATGATCGTGACGTTGTGGTCGATCATGCCTTCATAGGTCCCCTCATAGCTGCCGGGCCGGCCCATGGCGTCGGAGAACAGATTGCCCCCCAGCGCGACACGCTGCCCGCGCGCGCCCGCGCCCTCGATCAACGCGCGGACGGCGCGATCGGGCACGGAGGTTTCGGCGAAGACGGCGGGCACGCGGCGGTCCACCAGCTTGCGGACCAGCGCCTCGATCGCGGCCAGATTGGCCTCGGCTTCCGTCGAGAGGCCCTGGATGCTCTCCACCTCCAGCCCGTAGCGGGCGCCGAAATAGGCGAAGGCGTCATGCGCGGTGACCAGGACGCGGGCATTGGCCGGGATGGTCGCCACCGAGTCGCGGGCATAGGCGTCGAGCCGCGCGAGCCTCGCCCGGAACTTCTCCAGATTGTCGGCGAAGGTCTCCCGCAAATCGGGCGCCAGGCGGCCCAGCGCCTCCGCCGCCGAGACGGAGGCGAGGGACCAGAGGGAGGGGTCCATCCAGACATGCGGGTCGGCGGAATCCGGATAGTCCGGATTGGCCCGCAGCCGGTCCCGCGGCAGGCTCTCGGCGATCAGGATCACCGGCTTGCCGGCGCCGCGGACGCGGTCCAGCACATCCCCCATGCGCCCTTCCAGGCGATGGCCGCTGGCGAAGACGGCATCGGCGGAGAGCAGGCGGGCGATGTCGGCCCGGGTCGGCCGGAACAGATGCGGGTCGACGCCTTCCCCGATCAGGGTCTCCGCCCGGATGCGGCCGCCCGAGATCTCCCGCACCACGTCGCCCACCATGGCGACGGTGGCTAGCACGTTGCGCGGCGCGCGGGGCGCGGCCTGGGCGAGGGCGGGAAGGGGCATGGCGGCGCCGAGCGCGGCGGCCAGGAGGGAGCGGCGGCTTGCGGCCACATATGAACGTGTGTTCACGTGTACTCCTATTGATGTCTTGGGCTCTTCAGTTCTTCACATATCCAAGTTTTTTCAATAACTTGGCGTTGTCATCCACATGGAATGGCGCGACGCTGCCGTCAAGCACGCCTTTACGTTCCGGCCCTTTACGGTGGGGCGGGGTGGCGCGACGGTAGGGCTGGGCGGGGCAGGCCGCGTCGCGGGGGTCCCAGGGGGGATGAAGTCAGGGGGGATGAGGTCAGGCATGGCGGTTCGCGGCGCACGCATTCCCGAAGACCAGGTCGTCGAACTGGCCGAGATGTTCCAGATGATGAGCGACCCGACCCGGCTGCGCATCATCCTGGCCTGCCTGGATGCGCCGGTGTCGGTCGGCGACATGGCGGATGGGCTCGGCATCTCGGCCTCCCTCGTTTCCCATCACCTGCGCCTGCTGCGCGCGGCCAGGCTGCTGCAGGCGGAAAGACGGGGGCGGCAGGTCTTCTATGTGGTGGGGGACAGCCACATCCGGTCCATGCTGACGGACATGCTGGACCATGTGGCGGAGGGCGAGGCGGAGGCCGAGCAGGCCCCCGGCGCCTGATCCCGCCGCCGCCGCGGCGCCAGGCTTGCATGCCGCTGCCATGCAGCCGGAAGTGGCCAATTCCTTAACCTTTCCAGCATGACAGTCGGTGCCGTCATCTTGCGATGACGACCGGCAGGCTCACTTGTGCAGTGCGGCACCGACAACTATGGTCGCGCCGCGGCGACCCTTCCCCCTCAGGGGGCGGAGGGGTGCCAGCACGGCCACCGGCGGGCGGGTCGCCCGGTGGTTGGGGAGCGGAATTCGGGCGCGCCCCGCGCGCCTACGGGACGACAGGATGCGGCACGTGATCAGTGCGTTTCGAGGGTACGCAGGGGGCCGCATGGCCGCCTTCGCATGGGCGTTGCTGGCGATGATGATCGCGGGCGGCGATGCGCTGGCGCAGGCCGCCGGCGGCGGCATGGTCGGCGCGCCGCAGCCCTGGGGCATGGGCCTCCAGCCCTCCGGCGGGCCGATCAAGGACGCGATCTCGTCCTTCAACACGCTGGTCTTCTGGATCATCGTCGCGATCACGATCTTCGTCTTCCTGCTCCTCGTCTATGTCGTGCTGAAGTTCCGGGCGGAGGTGAACCCGAACCCGTCCCGCACCAGCCACAACACGCTGCTGGAAGTGGCCTGGACGGTGATCCCGGTGCTGATCCTGGTGGTGATCGCCATCCCGTCCTTCCGCCTGATCTACTACCAGGACCGCGCGGTGGACGCCGACCTGACGATCAATGTGCAGGGCCGGCAGTGGTACTGGCACTATGCCTACCCCGACCACGGCAACTTCACCTTCGACAGCTACCCCGTGCAGACGGCCGACCTGCAGCCCGGCCAGATCCGCAACCTCGATGTCGACAACCCGCTGGTCATCCCGGTGGGCGCCACGGTCCGCATCCTGACCACGGGCCAGGACGTGATCCACAGCTTCTTCGTGCCCTCGCTCGGCGTGCAGAAGTACACGATCCCGGGCCGGACGATGGAGACCTGGATGCGCGCCGACCGCGCCGGCACCTTCTACGGCCAGTGCAACCAGATCTGCGGCGTCAACCACTGGTTCATGCCGATCGTCGTCCGCGCCGTGCCGCAGGCTGAATTCCAGGCCTGGGCCGAGCAGGCGAAGACCCGCTTTGCCGAGGGCCTGCCGCCCGGCCCGGTGCCCGCCCTTGCGGCCGCTCCTGCGGCCCCCACCCTGAATGTCGCGGAGGCCCGCCGGTAAGGCGGGGCTCCAGAGCCAACACGAGAAGCGGACACACCCCAGATGGCGACCGCGGCACACGACGCCCCCCACGGTTCACACGACCACCACGACCACACGCCCTCCTTCGTGAACCGGTGGCTGTTCTCCACCAACCACAAGGATATCGGCACGCTCTACATCGGCTTCTCGCTGATCGCCGCGATCGTCGGCATCGGCCTGTCGCTGCTGATGCGCATGGAACTGCAGCAGCCCGGCATGCAGATCTTCGCCGATGGCCAGATGTGGAATGCCTATGTCTCCGCCCACGGCCTGATCATGGTGTTCTTCGTGATCATGCCCGCGCTGATCGGCGGCTTCGGCAACTGGTTCGTGCCGATCATGATCGGCGCGCCGGACATGGCCTTCCCGCGCATGAACAACATCAGCTTCTGGCTGCTGGTGCCGGCCTTCCTGATGCTGGGGAGCAGCCTGTTCATCGGTGGCGGCGCCGGCGCGGGCTGGACCATCTACCCGCCGCTGTCGGATGACACCTACCAGTCCGGCCCGGCGATGGACATGGCGCTGTTCGGCCTGCACCTGGCGGGTGCCAGCTCCATCCTCGGCGCGGCCAACTTCATCACCACCATCTTCAACATGCGCGCGCCCGGCATGACGCTGCACAAGATGCCGCTGTTCGTGTGGTCGATGCTGGTCACCGCATTCCTGCTGCTGCTGGCCGTGCCCGTCCTGGCCGGCGCCATCACCATGCTGATCACGGACCGCAACTTCGGCACGGCCTTCTTCGACCCGGCCGGCGGCGGCGACCCCGTGCTGTTCCAGCACCTGTTCTGGTTCTTCGGCCACCCCGAAGTCTACATCATGATCCTGCCGGCCTTCGGCATCGTCAGCCACGTCATCTCGACCTTCTCCAAGAAGCCGATCTTCGGCTACCTGGGCATGGCCTACGCCATGGTCGCGATCGGCGTCGTCGGCTTCATCGTGTGGGCGCACCACATGTACACCTCCGGCATGGACGTCGACACGCGCGCCTACTTCATGGCCGCGACGATGGTCATCGCCGTGCCGACGGGCATCAAGATCTTCTCCTGGATCGCTACCATGTGGGGCGGCAGCCTGACGCTGAACACGCCGATGCTCTTCGCCATCGGCTTCATCTTCCTGTTCACGGTGGGTGGCGTCACGGGCGTGGTGCTGGCGAATGCGGGCATCACGCAGATCCTGCACAACACCTACTACGTGGTCGGCCACTTCCACTACGTGCTGTCGCTCGGCGCCGTCTACGGCATCTACTGCGGCATCTACTACTGGATGGGGAAGATGTCGGGCCGCCAGTACGACGAGAAACTCGGCAAGATCCACTTCTGGCTCACCTTCGTCGGCGTGAACCTGACCTTCTTCCCGATGCACTTCCTGGGCAACCAGGGCATGCCGCGCCGCTACCCGGATTATCCGGACGCCTTCTGGGGCTGGAACCTGGTGGCCTCCATCGGGTCCTACATCTCGGTCGCCGCCTTCCTCTTCTTCTTCTATGTGCTCTGGCACACGCTGACGAAGGGCGCCAAGGCCGCTGCCAACCCGTGGGGTGAGGGTGCGACGACGCTGGAATGGCAGGTCTCCTCCCCGCCGCCGTTCCACACCTTCGACGAACTCCCGCGCATCCGGTAACGGTGATGAGCGGAGCAACGATCGAGCCGAAGGGGGCGCAAGCCCCCTTCACCACATCCGGCACCCAGGCCGACCTCTCGGAGGTCCGGGACTGGATCGCGCTGCTCAAGCCGCGCGTCATGTCCCTCGTCGTCTTCAGCGGCCTGGTCGGGCTGCTGGTGGCGCCGGTCTCCATCCCGCCGGCGCTGGGCGTCGCCGCCATCCTCTGCATCGCCATCGCCGCGGGCGCGGCGGGCGCGATCAACATGTGGTACGACCGGGACATCGATGCGCTGATGCGCCGCACGGCGCGCCGGCCCATCCCGGCCGGGCGGATCGAGCCCAATGCCGCGCTCGGCTTCGGCATCACCCTCGGCGTCGCCTCCGTCATCCTGATGGGGCTTGCCACCAATTGGGTGGCGGCCGGCTGGCTCGCGGTCTCGATCCTGTTCTACGTCTTCATCTACACGATGTGGCTGAAGCGCCGGACCAGCCAGAACATCGTCATCGGCGGCGCCGCCGGCGCCTTCCCGCCGATCATCGGCTGGGCGGCCGCGACGGGTGACGTCACGCTGGTGCCCTGGCTGCTCTTCGCCATCATCTTCGCCTGGACACCGCCGCATTTCTGGGCGCTCAGCCTCTGGGCCCATGGCGACTACGCCCGCGCGGGCGTTCCCATGCTGCCGGTGGTGGCGGGGGCGAAGGAGACGCGCCGCCAGATCCTCTACTACACCATCATCCTCGCCCCCCTCGGCCTGTCGCCCTGGATGGTCGGCTTCTCCAGCCCGGCCTATGCGGTGGTGGCCGCGGTGCTGGGGGGCATGTTCCTCGTCCACGCCGTCCGCACCGTGCGAGAGCCGCAGGACGAGACCGGGCGCAGCCTGGTGAACGACGCCGCCGCGCGCCGCACCTTCAGCTTCTCCCTCCTCTACCTGTTCCTCCTCCTCGGCGCTTTGGCCGTGGACAAGCTGGTGTTCGGCTGATGACGCCCGAGGAGAAGGCGGAGTTCGAGCGTCGGCGCCGTGGCCGCAACTGGGCGATCCTCGGTGTGCTGATCTCCCTCGTGATCCTGTTCTACTTCATCTCGACAGCTCGCCTGCTGCGCGGTTGAGAAGCCGCGCCAGGCTGCCCAGGTGATGCCCATGGAACCAGACCGGCAACAGACCCTCGCCCGCCGCAACCGCCGCACGGCCCTTGCCGCCTTCGGGCTGGTGGGCGGCATGGTGGGCCTCAGCTTCGCGGCCGTGCCGCTCTATGCGCTGTTCTGCCGCGTCACCGGCTTCGGCGGCACGCCGATGATCGGCAGCACGCCGGCGCCGGGCGCCGGGCAGCAGACGGTGACGATCCGCTTCAACGCCAATACCCAGCCCAACCTGCCCTGGCGGTTCGAGGCGGTGCAGGCCAGCCAGACCCTGCATGTGGGGGAGGAAGGCATCGCCTTCTACCGCGCCCGCAACACCGGCACGGGGCCTGCCACCGGCGTCTCCACCTACAACGTCACGCCGGAGACGGTCGGCCGCTACTTCCACAAGACCGCCTGCTTCTGCTTCGAGGAGCAGACCCTGACCCCGGGGCAGGAAGTGGACATGCCGCTGGCCTTCTGGATCGACCCGCGGATCGCGGATGATCCCAACACGCGCAACATCCGCACCATTACGGTCAGTTATACCTTCTTCCGTACCATGGCGGATGCGGAGCGGTCCGGCGCGCTGGCCAATGCCGGCCCGCATGTCGGGCGGCGGGACGGGCTGGCGCCGGCGGCGGCGCCGACAGCGACTCCTTGAACGGGCACCGCCTGAACAGGCGCATGAATTGACGCTGGACCAGGACCTGAAAACCGACCGCCACCCTTGATCCGGCGGGGCTTTTGGGGATTGATGCAGCGCGATATCCGGGGGGCGCGGGCGCCCCGGAGGACTTGATCGGGCGCCCCGGCGCCCCAATGACCACCAGGACGAGCGATGGCAAGCACCAGCGAGACGGGCCACAGCCCCTACAAGCACCCCTACCACCTGGTCGATCCGTCGCCCTGGCCCCTGGTCGGCGCCCTGGCCGGCGGCGTGCTGGTGACCGGCATCGTCTTCATCGGCCATTACGGCAGCTACTGGCTGGCCACGCTCGGCCTGCTCGGCGTGCTGGCGACGATGGTCGGCTGGTGGCGCGACGTGCTGAAGGAAAGCCGGACGCCCGGCATCCATTCCCCGGTCGTGCGGCTCGGCCTGCGCTACGGCATGGTGCTGTTCATCGCCTCCGAAGTGATGTTCTTCGTGGCCTTCTTCTGGGCCTATTTCCACTTCGCGATCTATCCCGAGCACGTCTCCGGCGCGGCGAAGGCCATCTGGCCGCCCCAGGGCACCCTGACCTTCGACCCCTTCCATCTGCCGCTGCTCAACACGATGATCCTGCTGCTCTCGGGCTGCACGGTCACCTGGGCGCACCACTCCCTGCTGGTCGGCGACCGCAAGGGCCTGGTCTCGGGCCTCGCGCTGACGGTCTTCCTGGGCGCCTTCTTCACCTTCTTCCAGGTGTGGGAATACGTGGTGGCGCCGTTCCACTTCACCGGCGGCGTCTACCCCTCCACTTTCTTCCTCGCCACCGGCTTCCACGGCTTCCATGTGCTGGTCGGCACCATCTTCCTGGCGGTCTGCCTGGTGCGCGCCATCAAGGGCCATTTCACGCCGGAGAAGCATTTCGGCTTCGAGGCCGCGGCCTGGTACTGGCACTTCGTGGACGTGGTGTGGCTGTTCCTCTTCGTGGTGATCTATTGGTGGGGCGCGGGCGAAATCGCCCATCACTGATGGCCACGCCATGACCCAGGCAACGACCCCGCCCGTCCCCACGGGCGGGGTCGCTCCGTTCTGGAAGGCCGCGCTGGCCTGCCGCTGCCCGCGATGCGGGGAGGGGCGGCTGTTCAGGGGCCTGCTGGAGGTGGCGCCCGCCTGCACCGCCTGCGGGCTCGACCTCTCCGGCCAGGATTCAGGCGATGGGCCGGCGGTGCTCGGCATCTTCGTGCTCGGCGCGCTGGCGATGATCGGCGCCTTCCTGGTGGAATTCCGCCTCTCCCCCCCGCTCTGGGTCCATGCCGTGCTCTGGCCGGTGCTGCTGATCCCCGCCTCCATCCTGATGATGCGCAGCGCGAAGGCAGCGCTGATCTGGCTGCAATGGCGCCACAGGCGGGACGAGGGCGTGTAGAAGGCGCGCATGACCCTGCGCCGAATCCTGCTGCCCGTTCTCGTCATGCTGCCCGTGCTGGCCATCCTGCTGGGGCTGGGCACCTGGCAGGTCCAGCGACTCGGCGCCAAGAACGCCCTGCTGGCGGAGATCGCAGTGGGCGAGGCCGCGCCCGCCCGGCCGCTGGGCACATCGCCGCCGGCGTCCTGGACCAAGGTCGCCATCACCGGCCGATTCGATCATGAACGGGAAGTGCTGCTGGGCCTGGAGGTCCGCGGCCCCATCCTCGGCGCGCGCCTGGTCACGCCCCTTCTGCGGGACGGCGCGGCGCCGGTGCTGGTCGACCGCGGCTGGGTGCCGATCGACCGGTCCGGCGCCATCGCGCGGCCGGCGGGCGTCGTGACGCTGGAAGCCTATGCCCGGCCCGGGGAGAGTGCGGGGATGTTCTCCGCCACCGACGATGTCCCGGGCCGCCGCTTCTACACCTTCGACCCGCCGGTGATCGCCCGCGCGATCGGCCTGCCGGCGCCGGCTGCCTTCGGGCTGGTGGCGCTCGGCCAGGGGGGTGGCCTGCCTGATCCCGCGCGGACCCTGCCGCGCCCCACCAACAGCCATCTCGGCTATGCCGTCACCTGGTACGGGCTGGCGCTGTCGCTGATCGGCGTCTTCGCCGTCTGGCTGCGCCGCCGCCTGAAGGAGCCCGCCTGAGCATGAACGACGCCTATGCCCGCCTGGCCGCCCGCTTCGGGCGCATTGGCGCCATCGGGGAAGCCGCCGGCATCCTGTCCTGGGACGCCTCCGCCATGATGCCGCCGGGTGGCGGCGCGGCGCGGGGGGAGCAGCTGGCGGCGCTGGCGGGCATCCGGCACGACCTGCTTGTGGCGCCGGAGCTGGCGGAGGATCTGGCCGCCGCGACCGCCGAGGGGGCATGGGAGAGCGCCAATCTGCGCCTGATGCGCCACGCCCATCGCCGCGCCACGGCCCTGCCGACGAGCCTGGTGGAGGCGATCGCGCGCGCCAATTCAGCCTGCGAGAAGGTCTGGCGCATCGCGAAGCGCGACTCGGATTTCGCCGCCGTGCGGCCGCTGCTGACGGAGGTGGTGCGCCTGGCGCGGGAGGAAGCGCAGGCTTATGGCGGCGTGCTCGGCCTGGCCCCCTATGACGCGCTGATGGATGGCTTCCAGCCCGGCGTCGCCGCCGCCGATGTGGACCCCGTCTTCGCCGCCTATGAGACCTGGCTGGCGGAGGCGCTGCCCCGCGCGGAGGCCATCCAGGCAGCGCGTGGCCCCGCACTGCCGCTGCCCGGCCCCTTCCCGGTGGCGAAGCAGCGCGAGCTCTGCGCGGCGATGGGGGCCACGGTCGGGCTCGACTTCGCCCATGCCCGGCTGGATGAGAGCCTGCACCCCTTCTGCGGCGGCAACCCTGCCGATATCCGCATCACGACCTTCTATGACGAGGCGAATGTCGCCAAGGCGCTGCTCGGCGTGCTGCATGAGACGGGGCACGCGATGTATGAGCGCGGCCTGCCGGAGGCCTTCGCCCGCCAGCCGGTGGGGGAGGCGGCGGGGATGGCCGCCCATGAGTCGCAATCGCTGATCGTGGAGATGCAGGCCAGCCGGTCCGACGCCTTTCTCCGCTTCCTCGGCGGGCGGCTGCACGAGGCCTTCGGCGGCGACGCCGCGCCCTACCAGGCCGTGAACCTGGCGAAACTCTGGCGCCGGGTGGAGCGGGGCTTCATCCGGGTGGACGCGGATGAGATGACCTACCCCGCCCATGTCATCCTGCGCTTCCGCCTGGAACGCGCGATGATCGAGGGCGGGCTGGAGGTTGCGGACCTGCCCGGCGCCTGGAACGAGGGGCTGCACCGGCTGCTCGGCATCACGCCGCCGGACGATGCGCGGGGCTGCCTGCAGGACATCCACTGGCATGACGGCGCCTTCGGCTACTTCCCCAGCTACACGCTGGGCGCCATGGCGGCGGCGCAGCTGATGGCGGCGCTGCGGCGGGCGGAGCCCGACCTCGACGCCCAGCTCGCGCGGGGCGAGATGGGGCCGATGATGCGCTGGCTGGGCCAGGCGGTGCATGCGCAGGGCGCGCGGCTGGGCTTCCAGGACCTGCTGCGCCACGCCACGGGCAAGCCGCTCGACCCCGCCGACTTCACCGCGCACCTGACGGCGCGCTACCTGGCCTGATAGCGGACGCACGAAGTTCCGACCTGCGGCCCGAAGGGCCGAGCGGCCGAATGGCCGCCGCGGCAAGTGCCGCGAAGCCAAGGGCCGCGGATGCGGCCCGCCCGGCGTTTGAGGGGCGCGAAGGTGAAACCTTCGGGCGTTGGTATGAGTCAGCGTTCCCGGTCGGGGGCGGGCCAGGCGAGGGGGGTGAAGCGCAGCACGGGGATGCGGGCCACGGCGAGGGTCCGGTCCTCGATCGTCAGCGGCACCTCCACCTCCGGCTGGCCGGCGGGGTTCGGGCGGCTCATCAGCGGCAGGATGGCCCGCGCGGTGGCGGCGGCGCGGCGGCCGACCAGCCCGGCCTCCGCCAGCGCGTCCAGCGCCTCCGCCGCGCCGGTCAGGCGGATCGATCCCGCCCCCATGGGCTGCAACCCCTCATCCAGCGCCAGCGTCGCGGCGGCGGTGGCGCCGACCGGGCCCCAGCGCAGCGACAGGCTCTTCACCTCCAGCGTGCCGCCGGCATCGCGCCAGCTTTCCGCCCGCACGACGGGGAAGCGGCCGGGGGGCACGGGGCCGCTCAGCGCCATCTCCGCGCCGAAGGCGGCGATGCGGCGGCCGAAGGCGGCGGCGCGGCCGCCGGGCGCGGCGGGCAGGTCGATCTCCTCCGCCGTCGCGGTCACCTCCAGCGCCGCCTCTCCCTCCGTGGCGGTCGAGGAGGTGTCGAGCGTCGCGCGCGCGCTGCCGACCGCCATCGGGCCGGCGGGGGTGGACAGGCGCAGGCGCTCGGCCAGCACCTCCCCCCCCCGGGGTGGCGTGCCGCCTTCCAGCGGCACCAGCGCCACCAGCGTATCGGCGGCGAAGCGGTATTCGTCATCGCCGATCCGCAGGCGCTGCGCGCCGGGCATCTCCACCCGCAGGCGGTCCAGCCGCGGCAGCGCCACGCGCAGCACGGCGCGTTCGGCCTGCAGCACGAAGCCGCCGGGCAGCGTCGCTTCCCCCCCTTCGATCCGCAGGTTGGGCAGGATCAGCGCGGCGGAGAGCGGGTAGCCCGCCCGCACCGGCGCCGCATGGTCCACCCGCCAGCCCTGGGCGCGGCGGACCTGCACCCAGGTGGCGAAGCCCTGCTCGATCTCCGCCGCCATGGCGCGCCACAGCAGGGCATGGCCGGCGCCCAGCGCCGCCAGCGCCACCAGCACGCCGAGCGCGATGCGGGGTGCGAGGGGCCTTCGGCGACCGGGCGTCTTCATTTCCATCACGCGGGGGGGTATAGCCCGCCCCCGCCCCCCCGTGCAGACCTCATCCACCCTTCCCCCCGCCGATCCGCCGCTTGCTCCTTGCGGGCATATGTGGGTCTTCGCCTATGGATCGCTGATCTGGCGGCCGGGGTTCGACCATGCCGGCAGCCAGCCCGCGCTGCTGCAGGGTTTCCATCGGCGCTTCTGCCTCTGGTCCCACCATTACCGCGGCACGCCGGAGGCACCGGGCCTGGTGCTGGGCCTCGATCGCGGTGGCGCCTGCCGCGGGGTCGCCTTCCGGGTGCCGGGCGGGACGGCGGCGGCGGTTCTGCGCTACCTCGATGACCGGGAACTGCCGGATGGGGCGGAGGTGGTCTATCACCGCCGCGTGCTGCCGGTGCGGCTGGCGGGTGAGGGGACCGGGCCGGGCATCACGGTGCCCGCCGTCACCTATGTCGCGAACCGCGCCTGCCGCCTCTATGTCGCCCGCCTCGCCCCCGAACAGGCGGCCGCGACCATCGCGCGCGGCGTCGGGCGGATGGGGTCCAACCGCGACTACCTGCTCAATACCCTGAACCATTTGCGGGCCATGGGGGTGCGCGATGCCGGTCTGGCGCGGATTGCGGCGCTGCTGCCCGAAGCCTGAGCGCCCCGCTTTCATCCACCGCGCGCGGGTGTAGCGAATTCAACCATGGGTTGGTGGACGAGTGGTGAATTCATCAGCCGCTAACCGATCTTGTTACGCAAAAAATAATTCTTCAAATCAATGACTTAACTCGATGCCAAGGCAAGGTTCTGGAGCGCGTGGCAATGTTGCGGTGCGGAATACCGGGTGCTGACAGAGGCTTGGCCCGCTAGGCTGCGGCTGGGCGCGAAAGGAAAACCCACAGACTTATCCACAGCTTTATCCCTGCGGTTCCGCCATCAATCGATCGGTCTCCGTCTCGATTTGCTCCTCCAGTGCCGTCAGCAGTTTCGCGCGGTTCAACCCCGGCGGCAGCGGCGGCAGCACGGAGATCCGGATGGTCCCGGGATGCTTCAGGAAGGCCCGGCGACCCCAGACGCGGCCGCTATCGGTCGCCACCGGCACCACGCCCACCCCCGTCGCGGCGGCGATCGCGACGACGCCGGGCTGGTAGGGCACACGCTCCCCCACCGCCGTCCGCGTGCCTTCGGGGAAGATCACGACCTGCCGGCCTTCCTCCACCGACTGGGTCGCGGCGCGCAGCATGGCGCGCAGCGCCGGACCGCCGCCTTCCCGGTCCACCGGGATCATGCCTGCCCGGCGCGCGTAATGGCCGTAGAGCGGAATGCTGAGCAGTTCCTTCTTCATCACATAGGCCGGCTGCTTCAGCAGGCCGAGCCAGACGATGGTGTCGAAGGCCGATTGGTGCTTGGCGGCGATCACCACGCCGCCCGGCGGGATGTTCTCCCACCCGCGGATGTCGATCCGCACCCCCACCACGAAGCGCAGCGCCTGCATGATCAGCCAGGACCAGACATTGGCGGTGCGCATGGCGGCTTCGCGCGACATGAACAGCGTCGGGATCGCCACCAGCACCATGACGAATGTGATGCCGAAGAACAGGATGTTGAACAGCAGCGACCGCAGCCAAACCACGGGGTAGGATCTCATCGACGGGCGGACTCCCTGGCCGGCAGGTAGCGGGTGAGGCCGGCGGCTGCCGTCCCATACTTCACAAACTCGCCGAACAGCAGGGCCCATCGCCGCCCGCGGGGCAGGTTGGCGAAGGAGGACGGCCGGACGGGGTGCGGCTGCAGGGCCACACCGGGCAGGGCGCGGCGGAATTCCAGCAGGGCGCGGGGCATGTGGTAATGCGCCGTCACCAGGCGGATGGACCGGATCCCCCGCGCCTCCGCGAAGGCCGCGGCTTCGGCGGCATTGCCGATGGTGGTCGCCGCCGCGTGGCCCAGCACCACCCGCCCCGCCAGGCTACCGGCCGGGCGGCCATGCACGCGGGCAAGTTCCGGCACCGTCAGCGTGGCATGGGCGCCGGAGACCAGCAGGATCGGCGCGGCCCCCGCCTCCAGCAGCCGCAGCGCCGTCTCCACCCGTTCCGCGCCCCCGGTCAGCACCACGATCGCCTCTGCCGGGGGGGCTTCCGCGTCCGCCACGCCCCGGGCCATGGCGAGGAAGGCGGCGAAGCCCGACCCCACCGCCAGGGCCAGTAGCCCCGCGAGGCCGAAGGCGATCAGCAACCGTCGCATGATCGGTCAGGGCAGCCGGTGCAGCCAGCGGCGCACCGTCGCCTGCGCGGTGGCCCAGCCCACCAGGAAGGCCACCGGCGGCAGCGCCACCAGCCCGGGCCAGGGCAGCCCCGTCAGGCTGTCCATGGCGCCCGCGCTGCCAAGCCAGGGGCCGGCCAGGTCGATCAGCAGTGCCAGCGCCGGCACGGCGGCGGCGGTGCCGACCACCGCGCCACCCGCCGCCAGCAGCCCGACTCGCCGGGCGAAGCGCCCTGCGATGTCGCCATCCCGCGCGCCCAGGCCGTGCAGCACCTCGATCGCATCGCGGCGCGCCGCCAGCCCGGCCCGCGTCGCCACGGCCACCACGGCCGCCGCCACCAGCCCGACCAGCACCAGCACCACCAGCGCCAGCGCCTGCAGGCTGCGCGCCAGCGCCGCCAGACGCTGCACCCAGAGGCCATGCGCCTCCACCAGCGCGCCCGGCACCGCCTGCGCCAGCCGGTCGCCGATCAGCACCGGGTCCACCCGCGAATCCCGCAGCCGCAACTCGATCACCCCCGGCACGGGGATGGAGGGCGCGGCCCCGAGCCAGGGGCGCAGCAGTGCGGCCAGCCTCTGCGGGTCCATCGCCTGCGCATCCGCCACTTCCGGCATGGCGCGGAGCGTGACGAGCGCGCGCTGCACGCGCGCCGCATCGGCATCGGGGATCTGCACCGTCACCGCCGCCGCGGCGCCGCGCTGCCAGCGTTCCGCCAGCGCCGCCGCGCCCTGCGCGCCGGCCAGCGCCAGGGCGGCCAGCAGCGCCATGGCGGCCACGAGCCCCGGCAGCAGCAGCCCCGACAGCGCCCTGCGCAGGCCGAGCGGATCGCGCGAATGGCGCCGCCTAGCCAAGGTCGGGACTCCGACGGTCGCCAAGGTCGGGGTCCCGCCGGGGTGGTGCCGTGGGGGGCGGGGGTTCCGGGGCCAGGTCGTCCGCCTCCGCCGCGTCGGGATGCGGCGCGAATCGGTCCACCGTCAGGTCCGCGCCGATGCCGCGCGCGCCATCGGGGTCGTGCAGCCGCCCGTCGCGCAGCACCAGCGCGGGCGCCGGGAAGCGCGCGACCAGATCCTCGTCATGCGTGGCCACCACCACCGTGGCGCCCATCCGGTTCATCTCCCGCAGCAGGGCCAGCAGGCGCCGCGCCTGGCGGTTGTCGAGGTTGCCCGTCGGCTCATCCGCCACCAGAAGCGCCGGGCGGTGGACCACGGCGCGGGCGATGGCGACGCGCTGCTGCTCGCCGCCCGACAATTCCGGCGGCAGGCTCGCCGCCTTCCCGTCCAGCCCGACCCATTTCAGGATCTCGTTCACATCGGCGCGCAGCGACGCTTCCGGCCGTCCGGCCAGGCGCAGCGGCAGGGCCACGTTGTCGAAGGCGGAGAGGTAGGGCAGCAGCCGGAAATCCTGGAACACCACGCCGATCCGCCGGCGCACGGGGGCCAGCGCCGCCCGCGGCGCGCGGGAGGAGCGCAGCCCCAGCACCTCCACCTCGCCTCTCGTGGGCCGCAGCGCCAGGTGCATCAGGCGCAGCACGGAGGATTTGCCCGCCCCGGAGGGGCCGAGCAGCCAGGTGAAGGACCCCGGGGGCAGGGCGAAGGTGACGTCGACCAGCGCCTCCGGTCCCCAGGATCCGGTATGCGGGCCGCCGCCGGGATAGCGAAGGCCCACGGCCTCGAAGCGAACCATGGGGGATGTCTGCCATGCGCGGGCGGCGGCGCCAAATGATGATCCGCGGCCGCTTCACGCCGCGGTGTAGCGCGCGGCGCCGCGCGGCCGCTGGACGAAGCGGCCCATCCACCGTCACTCTGTCGCACCGATGCGAATCGCCTGCCCCAGCTGCGCCGCCGAATACGAGGTGCCCGACGCCGCCCTGGCCGCCGGGCCCCGGATGCTGCGCTGCGCCCGCTGTTCCCACCAGTTCGAGGCCGCGTTGCCGTCCCCCCCGGGCGCCCCCGCGGTGCCCGGGCCCTCGCCGGCGGCGGCGCCCGACCAGCCCCCGCCCGAGGATTCGCCGCCCGACCGGCCGCCACCTTCCCGCGGCCCCCGGCAATCCAACCCCATCGACCCGCCCCTGCAGCGGCTCAGCGATGCGCCGGCCAGCCCGCCGGATCGCATGGCGCTGGCGGGGTGGATCATGACGGTGGTGGTGGTGGGCGTCGGCCTCTATGCCGGCGTCACCTTCCGGGGGGAGATCATGGACGCCTGGCCCGCCTCCGCCCGCCTCTACCAGGCGCTGGGCCTCAGCTGACGCCCAGCACCCGGCGGGCGTTCAGCGCATCCGCCGCGATCGCGTCCTTCAGTGCCTGGAGCCCATCGAACTTCGCATCCGCCCGCAGGAAGGCGCGGATGCGCACGCCGATCTCCTGCCCGTAGAGGTCGCCCGCGAAGTCGAACAGGTGCACTTCCAGCCGCGTCACCGGATCGCCGCCAAGCGTCGGCCGGCGGCCCACATTGGCGACGCCGGGCACGACCCTGCCATCGGCCAGCCGCACCGTGACGGCATAGACCCCTCGCGCCGGTTCCAGCTGCCGGCCCAGCAGGATGTTCGCCGTGGGCCAGCCGAGTTCGCGGCCGAGCTTGTCGCCGTGGAAGACCTCGCCCCGCAATTCCCAGTCCCGCCCCAGCATGGCGGCGGCCAGTTCGGGATAGCCATCCTGAAGCACGCGGCGGATGCGGGTGGAGGAGATGGGGCCGGCCGCATCGGCGACAGCCGGCACAACGGTCAGCCCGATGCCACGGCGCTCGGCCTCTCGCGCCAGGAAGGCGGCATCGCCGCCGCGGCGATGGCCGAAGGCGAAATCGGCGCCGCAGGCCAGGTGCCGGGCGCCGATGCCCTGGTGCAGCACCTCCTCCACGAAGGCTTCCGCGGACATGGCGGCCAGCGTGGCACCGAAGGGGATGGCGAAGACGGTCCGGGCGCCGAGCGCCGACAGCGCCTCCGCCTTGGCCGGGAGGCCGGTCAGGCGGAAGGGCGGGTCGTCGGGGCGGAAATGCTCCCGCGGATGCGGCTCGAAGCTCAGCGCCGCCAGGGGCAATTCCGGCCGCGCCCCATGGGCGGCGCGCAGCACGGCGGCATGGCCGAGATGCACGCCATCGAAATTGCCGAGTGCCACGGTGGCGCCGCGCGCCGCCTGCGGCACGCCGTGCCAATCCATGATGATGGTCATGCCTGGTGTCACGCCTGGTCCGGCCGCAGCCAGGGCTGGACCTCCGGCGGCGGGCGGAAGGCGGCCAGCTTGTCCAGCGCCTCCTCCACCGTTGTCGCCTGCATCGCCAGGGGTCGCTGCCCGGGGCGGACGAAGCCTTCCTCCTGCATGAAGTCGAGCGTCCTGAGGAAGGGCTGCCAGAAGCCGTCGATGTCGAGGAACACCACGCCCTTGGCCTGGATGCCGAGCTGCGCCCAGGTCAGCGCCTCCACCGCTTCCTCCAGCGTGCCGAAGCCGCCGGGCAGGACGATGAAGCCATCCGACAACTCGGCCATCATCGCCTTGCGTTCATGCATGGTGTCCACGACATGCATCGCCACGCCGCCGCCATGGCCGACCTCCCGCTTCAGCAGGCCATGCGGGATCACGCCGATCACCTCCGCCCCCGCCTGCAGGGCGGCATCGGCGGCGATGCCCATGAGGCCCACCGCGCCGCCGCCATAGACCAGGCCGAGCCCGCGCTGCGCGACAACCCGCCCCAATTCCCGCGCCGATTCCGCGTAGGAAGGCCGCGCCCCGGGCATGGAGCCGCAGAAGACGCAGACGCGCTTGAAGGACCCGCTCATGCGGAGGCTCCCTGCCGGGTCGGCACGAGGACGATCGCCTCGCCCTCCAGGACCGGGGCGCCCTTCACCAGGCAGACGGTGCGCAGCGTCGCGCGATGCTTCTCGGCGTTCAGGGCGGTGATCTCCACGATGGCGGTGACGGTGTCGCCGATCCGCACGGGGGCGCGGAAGCGCAATGATTGTGACATGTAGATGGTGCCCGGTCCCGGCAATTGCGTCCCCATCACCTTGGTGATGAGCCCCGCCGCCAGCATCCCATGCGCGATGCGTTCGCCGAACACGGTGGTCTTCGCATATTCGGCATCGAGGTGCATGGGGTTGGTATCCCCCGTCACCGCGGCGAACAGCACGATGTCGGCTTCCGTGATCGTCTTGCCGAAGCTGGCCTTCTGGCCGATGGCCAGATCCTCGAAGAAGCAGCCTGCCTCCATCCGCGCGGTTCCCTGCTGCACCGCACTCCCGTTACCCCTGGGATCGGGGGGCGGCAAGCATGGACAACCCCCCGCCTGCTTGCGAGAAACCCCGCCCGAGGAAAGGACACTCACCCCATGCCCCAGACCCAGCTTGGCACCGCGGAACAATTGCTCGAGGAACTGCGCGGCTGGGTGGAGCATGAGACGCCGACCACCGACGCCGTCGCCGTGAACGGGCTGATGGATCGCTGCGAGGCCGATCTGCGCGCTGTGGGCGGCTGCATCACCCGCATCCCCGGCCGGGACGGCTATGGCGACACGCTGATCTGCCACACCCCCGGCACCGGCGCGCCGATCGTCGTGGCCGGGCACCTCGACACCGTCTGGGACCACGGCACGCTGGCGGGGCCCATGCCCTTCCGGATCGATGGCGACCGTGCCTATGGCCCCGGCATCTACGACATGAAGGCGGGGTCCTTCATGGCCTTCCATTCCGTGCGGGAGATCCTGCGCCAGAAGACCGCGACGAAGCGCCCCATCACCCTGCTGCTGACGCCCGATGAGGAGGTCGGCAGCCCGACCAGCCGCGAGCCCATCGAGCAGGCCGCCCGCGGCGCCCGCGCCGTGCTGATCCCCGAACCCGCCGGGGCCGGCGGCGCCTGCGTGACGGCGCGCAAGGGTGTCGGCCGCTTCGTCATCGATGTGCGCGGCGTCTCCGCCCATGCCGGCGGCAACTGGGCCGATGGCCGCAGCGCCGTGGTGGCGCTGGCGCGGCTGATCCTGAAGATCCATGGCATGACGGACCTCGACGCCGGCATCACCACCAATGTCGCGCCGATCTTCGGCGGCACCCGCCCCAACGTCATCCCGCCCGAGGCCGGCTGCGAGGTCGATCTCCGTGTCCCCACCATTGCGGAGGGCGAGCGGATGGAGGCGATGATCCTGGGCCTGGCCGGGGAGAGCGACGGCATCACCGTGACCGTCACCGGCGGCATGAACCGCCCGCCCTTCGCGGAGACGCCGTCCATCGTCGAACTCTACAACCGCGCCGCCGCCTTCGCGCAGCAGCACGGCTACGCGCTGCCGACGCAGCATCGCGGCGGCGGATCGGACGGCAATTTCACCGCCGCACTCGGCATCCCGACACTGGACGGGCTGGGCTGCACCGGCGCGGGCGCCCATGCGCCGCATGAGCACATCATCTGGCGCGATTTGGCGGCGCGGTGTTCCACCTTGTGCGGTCTCATGGAGACCATCGACTGAACGCGATCGCGCTCTACGCCCTGGCGGCGGTCGCGGAGATCGCGGGCTGCTTCGCCGCCTGGGCGGTGCTGCGGGACGGGCGCAGCGCCTGGTGGCTGCTGCCGGGGCTGCTGTGCCTGGCGCTGTTCGCCTTCCTGCTGACGCGCATCGACGCGGCCTTCGCCGGCCGCGCCTTCGCCGCCTATGGCGGCATCTACATCGCGGCCTCGCTCGGCTGGATGTGGGCAATGGAGGGCGCCCGGCCGGATCGCTGGGACCTGATGGGCCTCGCCTTGTGCCTCGCCGGGGCGGCGCTCATCCTGCTGGCGCCGCGCCCCACCGGCTGAGGAACACGCCCCATGGCTTCGCCCCATGCGCCCCCCCGCGCGTTGATCGTCGGCACCGGCCCCGGCTTCTCCGCCAGCCTCGCCCGCAGACTGGCGATGGAGGGCTACCGCGTGGCGCTGGCCGCCCGGAACACGGACAAGCTCGCGGCCCTGGCCGCCGAGACCGGCGCGACGCTCCACCAATGCGATGCCAGCGACCCCGCGCAGGTCGCCGCCCTGTTCCAGCAGCCGGAGGCCGCCGAGGCGGAGGTCGTCCTCTACAACGCCAGCTTTCGCGTCCGCGGCCCGACCATCGACCTTGACCCGGAGGATGTCCGCCGCACGATCGAGGTTTGTGCCTTCGGCGCCTTCCTCGTCGCGCAGCAGGCCGCGCGCCACATGCTGAAGCGCGGCAGCGGCACCATCCTCCTCACCGGCGCCTCCGCCGGCGTGAAGGGTTTTCGTCAATCCGCCCCCTTCGCGATGGGCAAATTCGCGCTGCGCGGGCTGGGGCAGGCGCTGGCGCGGGAGTTGCACCCGCAGGGCGTGCATGTCGTGCACATCGTCGTCGATGGCGGCATCCGCAGCGAACGCCGCCCCGACCCGGGTGACAACACGCTGATCGACCCCGATGCGATCGCGGAAGCCGCCTTCGCCGCCATCCGCCAGAACCGCAGCGCCTGGTCCGCGGAGATCGAGCTTCGCCCCTGGGTGGAGACCTTCTGACACAAGGGCTAGGCTCACCCCCGAAGCGAGGGAGCACCATCATGCAGGACGCCCAGGGCCAGGCGATCACCGTCGCCTCGGAAGACGCCGCCCGCGCCTTCGACCACGTCATCGACGGATTTCTCAAGTACCGCTTCGATGCGGGGCTGCGGCTGAAGGCGTTCCGGACCGCCGATCCCACGGCGCCGCTCGGCCAGGTGATGGCCGGCTATTTCGCGATGATGGCCTATGACCGCGGCACCGTCCCGCGCGCGCTGGCCTCCCTCGCCACCGCCGAGGCCCTGCCCGCCAACCCCCGCGAACGCGCCCATATGGCGGCGCTGCGCGAATGGGCGGAAGGCCGGCCCGACGGCGCGCTTTCCGTGTGGGAGCAGATCATCGCGGAGCATCCGCATGACCTGCTCGCCTTCCGCCTGCATCATTTCTCCGCCTTCTGGATGGGGGAGCCCGGGCGGATGCTGGCGGCGGTGGAGCGCATCCTGCCCCGCTGGTCCGATGCCATCCCCAATTTCGGCAGCGTGCTGGCCTGCCGCTGCTTCGCGCATGAGGAAACCGGCGACTACCTCATCGCCGAACAGGCCGGCCGCCAGGCCGTGGCGCTGGACCAGGCGGACCTCTGGGCCGCGCATGGCGTGGCCCACGTCCTGGAGATGCAGGGCCGCAGGACGGAGGGCCTGGACTGGATCCGCACGCTGGAACCGCATTGGGATGGCGGCAACAATCTGATGCACCATCTCTGGTGGCACCAGGCGATGTTCCACATGGAGCGCCGGGAATTCGGCGCGGTGCTGGACCTCTACGACACGCGCTTCCGCGACCTCGGCAGCAAGGTCACGCAGGCCCAGCCCGACCTCTATATCGACATGCAGAACGCGGCCTCCATCCTGTTCCGGCTGGGGCTGCGCGGCCTCGATCCCGGCGATCGATGGACGGAACTGGCGGAGAAGGCGGAGGCGCGGATCGGCGACACGCTGTCCGCCTTCACCCAGCCGCATTGGATGATGGCGCTGGTCGCCACCGGCCGTGACGCCGCCGCCGGCCGCCTGCTGGACGCGCTGGCCGAAGCGGGTCGTGCGAACACCCACCACGCCGCCATCCTGCGCGACGCCGCGCTGCCCGCCTGCCAGGCCGTGCTGCACCACGCCAGGGGCCGCTTCGCGGAGGCGGTGGCGGTGTTGCGCCCGGCGCTGGGCTCGCTCCACCGCCTCGGCGGCAGCCATGCGCAGCAGGATGTGCTGGAACAGCTTTTCGTCAGCGCCGCGATGAAGGCCGGCAGCACCGATGATGTCCGCCTGGCGCTGGAACGCGCCGCCGGGCGCTACAGCCTCTCCCCCGCTCGCCGCGTTGGCTATGCGGAGGCGGCGCTGGCGGTGCCCTTCTGACGGAAACGAAACTTTCGTCCCATCCAACCCGCCCACAGCCGGAAGTTGTTGTCCCACGCGCCCCACGCTGATACGGATTCTTCCAACAGTCCGGGACAAGTTTCCGGCGGCGGAATGGGAGAAGACGGGATGGCCAAGCTCAACGTGAACGGGCGCGTGATCGACGTGCAGGTGGAGGATGACACCCCCCTACTCTGGGTGCTGCGCGAACAGCTCGAACTCACCGGCACGAAGTATGGCTGCGGCATCGCGCAATGTGGTGCTTGCACCGTGCATGTGGATGGCGTCGCCACCCGGTCCTGCGCCATGCCGGTTTCCGCCTTCGACGAGAACCAGAAGATCGTGACGATCGAGGGCCTGTCCCCCGACAGCAGCCACCCGATCCAGCAGGCCTGGCTGGCGCTGGACGTGCCGCAATGCGGCTTCTGCCAATCCGGCATGATCATGGCCGCCGCCGCCCTGCTGGCCGCGACGCCCCGCCCGACGGAACAGCAGATCCGCGACGAAGTGACCAATATCTGCCGCTGCGGCACCTACAACCGCGTGCTGGCCGGCATCCAGCGCGCCGCCGGCACCGCCGGCGCGGCCGGCTGAGGAGCGCGCATCATGAACGCCATCACCAAGCCGTCTCGCCGCCGTCTGCTCGGCACGGCCGTTGCCGCCGCCGGCGCCTTCACCTTCGGCTTCCGCTTCCCCGCGCCGTCCAAGGCCCTGGCCCAAGGGGCCGCCGCGCCCGCGACGCCCGAGATCAATGCCTGGGTCGTCGTCCAGCCCGACGAGACCATCATCATCCGCATCGCACGGTCGGAGATGGGGCAGGGCACGCTGACGGGCCTCGCCCAGATGGTGGCCGAGGAGCTTGAATGCGACTGGTCCAAGGTCACGACGGAATACCCGACGCCGGGCCAGAACCTGGCGCGCGGCCGCATCTGGGGGAACATGTCCACCGGCGGCAGCCGCGGCATCCGTGACAGCCATGAATACGTCCGCAAGGGCGGCGCCGCTGCGCGCATGATGCTCATCCAGGCCGCGGCCAATGCCTGGGGCGTGCCCCCGGCTGAATGCCGCGCCGCCAACAGCATCATCACCCATACGCCCAGCGGCCGCACCACGACCTACGGCGCCCAGGCCGCCGCCGCGATGCGCCTGACGGCGCCGGCCGCCGCCGATGTGCCGCTGAAGGACCCGAAGGACTGGAAGCTGATCGGCCAGCCCGTCGCGCGGCTCGACACCCGGGCCAAGCTGAATGGCAGCCAGGTCTACGGCATGGACCTCAAGCTGCCGGGGATGCTGAACGCCGCGATCCATGCCTGCCCCGTCTTCGGCGGCACCGTCGCCGCGGTGGACAGCGCGGAGACCGAGCGCATGCCCGGCGTGAAGCGCGTGGTCCGCGTGGGCGACTACGCCGTGGCCGTGGTCGCGGATACCTGGTGGCGCGCGAAGAAGGGTCTCGACGCCCTCAAGATCACCTGGAACTACGGCCAGCACGCCAACGCTTCCTCCGCCGCGTTCCGGGAGGTGATGGTGCAGGGCTTCGATGCGCCGCAGGCGGCCGTCGGCAACCGCAACGGCGATGCCCCCGCCGCCATCGCGGGCGCGGCGCGCAAGGTGGAGGCCGTCTATGGCTACCCCCACCAGAACCACGCCTGCATGGAGGTGATGAACGCCACCGCCATCTGGACGCCGGAGCGCTGCGAGGTCTGGACCCCGACCCAGAACGGGGAAGCCGCGCATGCCGCCACGGCCGAGGCCGCCGGCCTGCCCCCGGCGCGCTGCGAGGTCCACAAGATCCACCTCGGCGGCGGCTTCGGCCGGCGCGGCGCGGTGCATGACTGGGTCCGCCAGGTCGTGGACATCGCCAAGCAGATGCCCGGCACGCCCATCAAGCTGGTCTGGACGCGGGAGGAGGACATGCTCCAGGGCCGCTTCCACCCCGTGACCATGGCGAAGATGACCGCGGCGCTGGACGCGCAGGGGAACCTGACCGGCCTGCACATGCGCATCAGCGGCCAGTCCATCGTCGCCGGCATCTTCCCGCAGAACATCCGCGACGGACGCGATCCCGTGGTCTTCCAGGGGCTGAACGCCAGCGGGGGAGAGGCCGATATCGGCTACACCTTCCCGAACCTGCTGATCGACCACGCCATGCGCAACCCGCATGTGCCGCCGGGCTTCTGGCGCGGCGTGAACCTCAACCAGAACGCTGTCTACCTCGAATGCTTCATCGATGAGATCGCGCATACCGCGGGGAAGGACCCGCTGGAATTCCGCCGGTCCCTGATGGCGAACCATCCGAAGCACCTGGCCGTGCTGAACGCCGCCGCGGCGCGGGCGGGTTGGGGCACGCCGGCCGCAGCCGTGAATGGCCTCGCGGTACATCGCGGCCTCTGCGTCACGCATGGCTTCGGCGCCTATGTCGCGGCCTGCGCGGAGGTCTCCGTGACCGACGCCGGTGAGGTTAAGGTGCATCGCATCGTCGCCGCCACGGACCCGGGCTACGCCGTGAACCCGCAGCAGATCGCCGCCCAGGTGGAAGGCAGCTTCGTCTATGGCCTCTCCGCCGCGCTGTATGGCGAATGCACGGTGAAGGACGGGCGGATCGAGCAGACGAATTTCGATACCTACCCCGTGATGCGCATGGTCGACATGCCGAAGGTGGAGACGATCGTCGCCCCCACCGGCGGCTTCTGGGGTGGCGTCGGCGAACCCACCATCGCCGTCGCGGCGCCCGCCGTGCTGAACGCGATCTTCGCCGCGACGGGCAAGCGCATCCGCCAGCTTCCGCTGCAGCAGGCGGATCTGCGCCGGACGTGAGGGCCCTTGCGCTGGCGCTGCTGCTGATGGCGGCGCCGGCCTTTTCGCAGGAGGCGCCCTTGGGCGCCTCCACCTGCCTCGGCTGCCATTCGCCGGTGCGGGCCGACGCCGCCATCCCCTCGCTCCGCGGGCGGGACGCGGCCGAGGTCGCGGCGGCCATGCGCGAATTCCGCGAGGGCACGCGCCCCGCGACGCTGATGGACCGCCTGGCGAAAGGATTCACCGAAGCCGAGACCCAGGCCATCGCCGCCTGGATCACCCGATGAGGATCGCGCGCCGCGCCCTTGCCGCGCTGCTGTTGCCCGCGCCCGCCTTCGCGCAGGCATCGGCGCGCGTCGTGGTGATCGGCGGCGGCTTCGGCGGCGCCACCGCGGCGCGCTCGCTCGCCCGCGCAGGCATCGCGACGACGCTGGTGGAAGCCAACCCCACCTACACCGCCTGCCCCTTCAGCAACGCCGTCATCGCCGGCTTGCGCCCGATGGAGGCACAGCGCTTTGGCTACGACGCCCTGCGCGCCGAGGGTGTTTCCGTGGTGCACCAGCGCGCGACTGGCGTGGACGCCACCGCGAAGCGCGTGATCCTGGCCGATGGCACGGTGCTGCCCTTTGACCGCGCGCTGGTCTCGCCGGGCATCGAACTGCGCTTCGACGCGCTGCCCGGCTATGACGAGGCCGCTTCGCGGGCCATGCCCCATGCCTGGCAGGCCGGCGCGCAGACGGAATTGCTGGCGGCGCAACTGGCGGCCATGCCGGATGGTGGCACCGTCATCATGGCCGTGCCGCCCAACCCCTATCGCTGCCCGCCCGGCCCCTATGAACGCGCTTCGCTGATCGCACATTTCCTGAAATCGAGAAAACCGAGGTCAAAGCTGCTGGTCCTCGATGCCAAGGACGTCTTCAGCAAGCAGCGGCTGTTCGAGGCCGCCTGGGCCGCGCTCTATCCGGGACTGCTGGAATACGTGCCGCTGGCCATGGGCGGGCGGGTGACGGAGGTGGATGCGAAAGCCCGCCGCGTCACCACCGATTTCGGCAGCCATGAGGGCGCGGTGGTCAACGTCATCCCGCCCCAGCGCGCCGGCGCCATCGCCCAGGCCGCCGGGCTGGCGGATCGGTCGGGCTGGTGCCCGGTGGACCCGTCCAGCTTCGAATCGCGCCTCGTGCCGGGCGTGCATGTGATCGGGGACGCCATCATCGCCGGCGCCATGCCCAAATCCGCCTTCGCCGCCCATGCCCAGGCGCGCGTCGCCGTTGCCGCCATGGTGGCGATGTTGCGCGGGGCGCCGGTGCCGGCGGCCCGGCTGCTGAACACCTGCTACAGCCTGGTCGCGCCGGGCTACGGCATCTCCGTCGCGGGCGTCTACCGGCCCGCCAATGGCGTGCTGGCCGACATCCCGGGCGCCGGCGGAACAAGCCCGCTCGACGCGCCGGCCAGCGTGCGGGAGGCCGAGGCGCATTACGCCGAGGACTGGTTCGCCACCATCACCGCCGATGCCTTCGCGTAGGGTTGGCAACGACGCATGTCGGGTTGCGCCGCTGCTCCCTCCCCCGCGCTTGCGGGGGAGGGTAGGGGTGGGGGATATCGCGCGCGCCGTGCCAAGGCGGGTCGCCCTGGCGCTGGCCCTTCTCCTCGCGACCCCGGCCCGCGCGGATGAGGCGCCGCTGACCGATGTGCCCGGCGACGCCGCGCGCGGCCGCGCCATCGTCGCCGACCGGACCCGCGGCCTCTGCCTGCTGTGCCATGCCGGCCCGATCCCGGAGGAACGCTTCCAGGGCAATCTCGCCCCGCCGCTCGATGGCGCGGGGCTGCGCTGGTCCGCCGCCGAACTCCGCCTGCGCCTGGTGGATGGCAAGAGGTTGAACCCGGACAGCATCATGCCCTCCTACTACCGGGTGGAGGGCCTGCACCGCGTCTCCCCCGCCCAGCGCGGCCGCACCATCCTGGCGGCGCAGGAGATCGAGGACGTGGTCGCCTATCTGCTGACCCTGCGCGAGGAACCCCCGCGATGATCGTACCGACCCGCCGCCTGCTGCTGGCCGCGCCCGCGCTGCTGCTGATGCCCCGCCAGGCCGGGGCCACCCAGGCCGCGATGGAGGAGGCCGTGCGCGGCTTCACAGGTGGCGCCGCCATCACGCGCGGCCGCGTCGCGCTCGACATCTCGCCCCTGGTGGAGAACGGCAACACCGTGCCGCTGTCGGTGATCGTGGACAGCCCGATGACGGAGGCCGACCACGTCCGCGCCATTGCCATCTTCAACGAACGCAACCCGCAGCCGCATGTCATCACCGCGCAGCTCGGGCCCCGTGCCGGCCGCGCGATCCTGTCCACGCATATCAGGCTCGCGACATCGCAGACCCTGCTGGCCGTGGCCGCGCTGTCCGATGGCAGCTTCTGGTCGGACAGCGCGCAGGTCGTCGTGACCCTCGCCGCCTGCATCGAGGGTTGATCGAATGGCCCGCGTCCTCATCAACGTTCCCCGCAGCGCCAGGCGCGGCGACGTCATCACCATCCGCACGCTGATCCAGCACACGATGGAGACGGGCTACCGCCCCAATGCGCAGGGCGACGTCATGCCGCGCGACATCATCCGCCGCTTCACCTGCACATATGACGGCGCCGTGGTCTTCAGCGCGGAGCTGTCGCCGGCGATCGCCGCCAACCCCTTTCTTTCCTTCACCACCGTCGCGACGAGTAGCGGGACGGTGACGATGACCTGGGAGGGCGACAACGGCTTCGCCCAGACGGAGACGCGCGCGATCGAGGTGACATGAAGCGCCTGCTGGCCCTGCTGCTGCTGGCGCTGCCCGCTTCCGCGCAGGACCGCCGTTCGGGCTTCGAGGACATGGCGCGCGAAACCCAGGCCATGCAGCGCGACGACATGCAGAACCCCGGCATGTTGTGGGTGGCGGAGGGCGAGGATCGATTCAACCGCGATTGCACCGCCTGCCACAGCGAGGCCTCGATGCGCGGCGTCGCCGCGCGCTACCCCGCCTGGGACGAGGCGACGGGCGCGCCCATAGACCTCGCGGGCCGCATCAGCGCCTGCGTGGAGCGCCACCAGCGCGTGGCCCCGCCGGCGCGGGAGAGCCAGCCCCTGCTGGCGCTGACGGCCTATGTCGCGCACCAGTCGCGCGGCCTGCCGATCAGCCGCCCCAGCGATCCCCGCCTGGCGCCGGCGCTGGAGCAGGGCAGGGCGCTTTATGGGGAGCGTCGTGGTCAGCTCGACCTCTCCTGCGTCCAGTGCCATGACGACAATGCGGGAAGGCGCCTGGCGGGCAGCACGATCCCGCAGGCGCATCCCACGGGCTATCCGCTCTATCGGCTGGAATGGCAGGGCGTGGGTTCGCTGCAACGGCGGCTGCGCGGCTGCATGACGGGCGTGCGGTCCGAACCCTTTGCCTATGGCGCGGCGGAATACGTCGCGCTGGAACTCTTCCTCAACGATCGCGCCGCGGGGATGCTGTTGGAAACTCCAGCGGTCAGGCCATAGTGACCGCTTGAGAACAGCGGCGGGTCTGTTTCGCTGGGCTTTTACGCCCTGGGCGCGTTACCGGGCTTGCCGATGCAACCAGCATCGGCAAGCCCGGCGCCTTCCCAGGACGAAAAATCCCTCGCGAACCCTCAGCCGCCGCCATTCTCAAGCGGTCACTTCGCTTCCGCCATCAGCCGCGCCCGCAATTCGCGGCGCAGCACCTTGCCCATGCTGTTGCGGGGCAGGGTCTCCACGAAGCGGATCTCCTTCGGCACCTTGTAGCGGGACAGCTTCTCCCGGCACAGCGCGGTCAGCGTGGCGGCATCAACATTCATGCCGGGGCGCAGCACGACGAAGGCGGTGACGGCCTCGCCGAAATAGGGATGCGGCGCGCCCGTCACGCCGCATTCGGCGGCAGCGGGGTGCGCCAGGATCACCTCCTCCACCTCCCGCGGATAGATGTTCTCGCCGCCGCTGATGACCATGTCGTTCTTGCGATCGACCAGGTAGACGAAGCCTTCCTCATCCTGCCGCGCCAGGTCGCCGGTGACGAACCAGTCGCCTCGCGTGCCGGCCGCCGTCGCCTCCGGCAGGTTGAGATAGCCGGAGAACATGTAGGGGGAGGAGACCCAGAGCTCGCCGACCTCGCCCTGCGCCACCGCGACACCACCGCCATCGCAGATCTTCACCTGCGTGGCGGGGTAGGGGAGGCCGACGCAGGCCTGCTTGCGCAGCTGGTCCTTCGGGCCGAGCGAGGTGGCGATGGAGGTTTCCGTGGTGCCGTAGCGCTCGAACAGCTTGCCCTCGCCGAAATAGCCGACGATGCGTTCCTTGGTGGCCTGCGGCAGCGGCGCCGTGCCGCTGATGGCCGCCTTCATCGACCGCATGTCCCATTGCGCCCGCTTCGCTTCCGGCAGCGCGAACAACGCGGCGAAATGTGCCGGCACGATATAGGCGCTGGTGGCCTGGAAGCTCGTGATGGTGCCCATCAGGCTTTCGATGTCGAAGCGCGGCAGGATCTCCACCTGGCCGCCGAACCAGATCGGCGTCAGCGCCATCAGGAACCCTGCGCCATGGAACATCGGCGTGGTGGCGACGGCACGATCCTCCGGCGTGTAGCAGCGATGCTCGCCAGCCATCGCATAGCCCGAGAGCACGCGGCCGCGATGGGACAGCTGCACGCCCTTCGGCCGGCCCGTCGCGCCCGATGTGTAGGGGACGGAGAAGATGTCGTGTTCCGTCACCTCGACCGGGCAGGGGCCGCTCGACGCCTCGGCCAGCAGCGCCTCATAGGCCGGGCCGATGACGATGAAGCGCTCCACCGTGGGCGGGGCGGAGGCGCGCGCCACCTCCTCCAGCGCCGCGGAGACGAACATCACCCGCGCGCCGCTATCCTCGCAGATGAAGCGGATCTCGGGCGGCGCCGCGGCAGGGCCGATGGTGGCGGCGGCGATGCCCGCTTCCGCCATGCCGCAGACGATCTCCATGTATTCGAGGCAGTTCGCGGAAAACACCGCCGCGCGTTCGCCATGCCGCAGGCCGAGACCCGCATGGACAAGGTTCGCCACGCGGCCGATGCGATCCACCAGCCGCGCATAGCTCAGCGCGCGCCCGCTCTCCCGCAGCGCCATCCTGTCGGGGGTCCGGCCCGCGGAGGCACGGATGCCGTCGGAGATGAGCATGTGGCGCGCGGCGCCGCGTCGCGTGAAATCGGGCATGGGGCGAAGGATCGGGGCCGCGCGCGCGCGCTGTCAATCCACGCGCCTTGACAGGGACGGTGCGCGGGTGCGCGATGCGGCGCATGGCACGTCCTCATATCGAATGGATCCAGGCGCAGGCGCTGCCGTGGCAGCACGATGCGATCGCGGCGCGCGATGGCGCGGATGCGAAGATTCTCTCACGCGATGACGCCACCGGCGCCGTCTCCTGCATCATCCGCTACCCCGCGGGGTACAGCCGTGACCCCGAATGGCTGGCGGCGGATGAGGAATTCTGGGTGCTGGATGGCGGCATCGCCATCGATGGCGTCGAATACGGCGAACACACCTACGCGCACCTGCCGAAGGACATGCCGCGCAGCGGCTTCTCCTCGGCGAACGGTGCGGCGGTGCTCACCTTCTTCTCCGCCACGCCTGTTGCGACCCAGGGCGGGCAAGGCCGTGCCTTCGACGAACGCCGCCTGGTGCGCCGCCTGGCCGCCGCGGACAACATCTGGGATGGCGACTTCGCGGCCATGGGCCTGCAATCCATGGCCAGCACCGCCCGCATGCGCCGCCTGCGCACGGACCCCGACACGGGGGAGATCACCTACCTGACGGCGACCATCGCCTTCCGCCAGGGGGAGCGCAGCGAACGCCACCCCGTGGTGCAGGAGTTCTTCCTGATCTCGGGCGAACTGGCGGGGGACCTCGGCACCATGCAGTCCGGCGCCTATTGCTGGCGGCCGCCCTTCTTCAAGCACGCACCCTACGGGTCCCCCACCGGCACGCTGCTGCTGTTCCGCAGCGTTGGCGGCCCGCAGACCACGGATTGGGAGGACCCGGACCAGCCCTTCACCTGGCAGCCGGACCACAAGCCCGTGCTGCCGCCGGACCTCGCGCCGCTGATGGCGAAGCCCTGGCCCCGGCCGGAGCGCTACTGAACCGTTGACTGGGATGCAAGCTGGACGTTAGCGTTGTCCGAACAACCGAGACGGGCGAGAACACCCATGCCAAGTCCCCGCCGCCTGCTGGTCGCCACCGCCGCGCTTGCCGCGCTGCTGGGCGTCATGCCCGCCACGGCGCAGGACCGCACCATGGTCATGGCAATGGTCTCCACCCCCCGCGGCTTCGACCCGGATATCTGGGTGCCCGGCCAGATCGAGGCCTCGGTCAATGTCTATGAGGGCCTGACCCGCTTCGCCACGCGCCCCGGCGCGAATGGCCGGACGGAGGTCGATCCCGGCCGGGTGGAGTCGCATCTCGCGGAATCCTGGACGGTGTCGGAGGATGGGAAGGAATACGTCTTCCGCATCCGTCCCGGCATGCGCAGCCATTTCGGGAATGAGCTCACCGCCGCCGATGTCGTCTGGACCTTCGAGAAGTCGAACGCCCAGCGCCGCACGGGCCTCTTCATCCGCAACGTCGCGCTGATCGAGAGTGTGGAGGAGATCTCCCGCTTCGAGGTCCGCTTCCGCCTGAAGGAAGCGAACCGCATCTTCCTCAGCGTGCTGACGCTGCACATCCCGGCGCTGTTCGACAGCACGGAGGCGAAGCGCCATGCGACGCCGGAAGACCCCTTCGCCGCGCGCTGGCTGGGTTCCAACACCGCGGGCTTCGGCCCCTATCACGTGGAAAGCGTGACGGCCGGCCAGCAGGCGGTCTTCGTCCTGAACCGCGGCTACCAGTTCGAGCGCCCCTTCTACAGCCGCATCGTGTGGCGGGAAGTGCCGTCGCCGGCGACGCGCGTGGCGCTGGTCCGCACCGGCCAGGTGCAATATGCCGAACAGCTTCCCCTGCAGCAGATCGCGGATCTCCGCCGCGATCGCAACGTGCGCGTCGAAAGCGTGGCCGCGCCGGGCAGCGCCACCGTCCGCATGAACCCGCGCATCGCGCCCTTCACCGATGTGCGCGTCCGCCAGGCCGTGGCCTACGCCACCGACTACCGCGCGATCGGGGAGGCCGTGTTCCTCGGCATCGGCACGCGCAGCCGTTCCATGCTGAACCCGCCGATCCCCGGCGCCATCGATGCCTATACTTATGAGACCGATTACGACCGCGCCCGCGCCCTGCTGGCGGAAGCGGGGCATCCCAACGGCCTCGACATCACGCTGGAATACAGCACCAACTGGTGGTGGGAGGAGCCTCTCGCGTTGCAGATGCAGGCGAGCCTGGCCCGCGCCGGCATCCGCGTGACGCCGCGCCGCATCCCCGCGACCGAGATCACCGCGCGCCGCGCGGTCAATGTCTGGTCGCTGCCCTTCATGACGCATCTGACGTCATCCTTCGTGCCCGATCCCTCCTACAACATGTTCCTCACCGCCCATTCCCGCGGTGGCTCCAACGTGAACGGCAACAACAACGCGGAACTCGATGGGCTGATCGATGCCTCGGTCATCGAGCGTGATGACGCGAAGTGGCTCGACCTCGTCGCGCGCGCGCAGCGCAGCCAGGCGGAAAGCGCCACCTTCGTCGAGACCTTCCTGCCCGGCACGCATGAGGTCTTCGCCACCTGCATGGAAGGCTTCATGTGGCGTCCGCATAACCGCCTGGTCTGGAAGGACCTGGCCTGCCGCCGGTGAGCCTGGCGTTGCCGACCATCGGGCGCTTCCTGCTGCGGCGCCTGCTGGTCGCGGTGCCGGTCCTGCTCGGCATCCTGTTCCTCACCTTCATGCTGGTCCGCATCGGGGACCAGGATCCGGTGGCGATGCTGGCGGGGCCGATGGCGGATGCGCCGATGCTGGCGCGCATCCGCGCGGAGCTCATGCTGGACCAGCCCTTGCTGACGCAGTTCTGGGCCTATCTCGGCCGCCTGGTGCAGGGCGATCTGGGCATGTCCTGGCAGGGCAATGCGAAGGTGACGCATGAGATTGCGACCCTGCTGCCCGCCACGCTGGAACTGGTGACGCTGGCGGTCGGCATCGGCGCGCTGGTCGGCGTGCCGCTCGGCCTTCATGCCGCCGAACGCCCGAACGGGTGGTTCGACCAGGCGTCGCGCTTCGGATCGCTGTTCGGCTTCTCCCTGCCGACCTACTGGCTCGGCCTGATGGCGATTTTCATCTTCTTCTACCTGCTGGGCTGGGCGCCGGCGCCGATGGGGCGCGTCTCCATGATGGTGACGCCGCCGCCCGTGGTGACGGGCTCCGTCCTGATCGACAGCATCCTGGCCGGGAACGTAGAGGCCGCCTGGTCGGCGGCCTCGCAACTGGTGCTGCCCGTCGGCTGCTTCGCCATCGTCGCCACCGCGCCCATCGTCAAGCACACCCGCGCCATCGCGATCGAGGTGATGGGCAGCGACTACATCCGCTACGCCCGTGCCTGCGGCTTCCCGCGCCGCGTCATCCGTCGCATCGCGCTGCGCGCCGCCCTCGTCCCGGTCATCACCTTCGTCGGTTCCGAATTCACCTCCCTGCTGGCGGCGGCGAGCCTGATCGAATTCGTCTTCTCCTGGGGCGGGCTCGGCCATTGGGGGCTGAACGCCATCCTGCTTGGCGATTTCGCGGCGGTGCAGGGCTATGTGCTGACGCTCGCCATCGCCTCCGTCATCATCTTCGCGCTGGTGGATCTGACGGTGATGCTGCTGGAGCCGCGGGCGCGGTCATGAGCACCACCACGCTCGACCGCGTCATCGGCACCGCGCGCCGCAGCCCGACCTTCGCGGTCGGCTTCGGCGTGATCATGGTCTTCGCCTTCCTCGCGGCCTTCGCCGATGTGATCGCGCCGCTGCCGCCCACGCTGTCGCATCCCTATGACACGCTGCGCCCGCCCGGCACCGGCGCCTTCATCCTCGGCACCGATGGCAACGGCATGGATGTGCTGTCCCGCGTCATCCACGGCGCGCGCTACGCCTTCGGCATCGCGCTGCCCGCCGGCGCCATCATGGCGGTGGTCGGCATCCCGCTCGGCCTCATCGCGGGCTGGCGCGGGGGATGGGTGGATGAGGTGCTGCTGCGCGTGCTGGACGTGCTGCGCGCCTTCCCCACCATCATCCTGGCGCTGGCCATCGTCGCCGCCACCGGCCAGGGGTTCCTCAATGTCATCCTGGTGGTGGGCTTCCTGGACAGTCCGATCTTCGCCCGCATCGTGCGGGCGGAGGTGCTGGCGCTGCGCAACGCCACCTTCGTGCGCGCCGCCGTCGCCGCGGGCAATCCGGAATGGCGCGTGCTGCTGGTGCATATCCTGCCCAACGCCATCCTCGGCGCCACCGCGCAATTGCCGCTGCGCATGGCCTGGGCGGTGCGGATTTCGGCGACGCTCGCCTTCATCGGCATCGGCGTGCAGGCGCCGGCGCCCGAATGGGGCGCGATGATCCGGCAGGGCGCGGAATATGTGATCTCCGGCGAATGGTGGGTCGCGCTCTTCCCGGGGCTGGCGCTGATCGCCCTGGTGCTCGGCCTGAACCTGACGGGCGATGGATTGTCCGACCTTCTCGACCCCAAGCGCCGGGCCACGGGCAAATGAGGCTGCTCGACGTCCAGGACCTGCATGTGGAGTTCGCTGCGCGCGGCCTCGACAACCGCGTGCGTGTCGCGCGGGCGCTGAACGGCGTCTCCTTCACCGTCGATGCCGGGGAGATTGTCGGCCTGGTCGGTGAGACCGGCGCCGGCAAGTCGCTGACTGCGCTGGCCGCCATGGGTCTGCTGCGCGCCCCCGCCCGCATCCCGCAGGGCGGCATCCGCTTCGAAGGCGGCGATATCCTCGCCATGTCCGACCGCCAATTGGAGAAAATCCGGGGGAGGCGGATGGCGATGGTGGTGCAGTCGCCGCTCACCTCGCTCGATCCCCTGAAGCGTGTCGGCGACCAACTGGTGCGGATGCAGCGCGTGCATGGCACGGCGAGCGGTGCGGCGGCGCGGGAGAGGGCGGAGGCGATGCTTGCCGCCGTGCGCATCCCCGATCCCAAGCGCCGGATGCAGGCCTGGCCGCATGAGCTGTCCGGCGGCATGGCGCAGCGCGTGCTGATCGCGATGGCGCTGATCAACGAACCCGCGCTGGTGATCGCGGATGAACCGACCACGGGCCTCGATGTCACGGTGCAGGCGCAGGTGCTGGACACGCTGCGGGACCTGGTGCTGGCGCGGAATCTCGGCGCCCTCGTCATCACGCATGACCTCGGCGTGGTGGCGCATTACTGCCAGCGCGTGGCGGTGATGTTCGCCGGCCGCATCGTGGAGGATGGACCTGTCGCGGAGGTCTTCGCGCGTCCCGCCCATCCCTACACCCAGGCGCTGATCGCCAGCACGCCGGGCCGCATCGCGCGGATCGGCTACACCGTCACCGGCGGCACGCCGCCCGACCTCTACGCCTTGCCCGATGGCTGCCTCTATCGGGACCGCTGCCCGCGCGCGACCACCGCCTGCCTGGCGCCCCCGCCGCGCGTGGCGCTGGATGATTCGCATGGCGCCGCCTGCCACTACGCGGAGCGGGCCGCATGATCCTCGATGTCCAGAACCTCGTGCATCGCTTCCCCGGGGGGGTGAATGCGGTCAATGGCGTGTCCTTCTCCATCGCGGCGGGGGAGACGCTGGGCCTGGTGGGCGAATCCGGCTCCGGCAAATCGACGATCGGATTGCTGGTGACGCGGTTGCTCGCGCCCACCGGCGGCACGATCATGTTCGAGGGCGAGGACATCACCCGCCTGTCGCCCGCCGCGCTGCGGCCGCTGCGGGCGCGGTTGCAGATCGTCTTCCAGGACCCCTGGGGATCGCTGAATCCCCGCATGACCATCGGCCGCCTGTTGGAGGAACCGCTGGCGCTGCACACCACGCTGGATGGCGCCGCGCGCATCGCGGAGGCACGCCGCCTGGCCGACCGCGTGCGCCTGCCCGTGGCGTCCCTGCAGCGCTACCCGCATGAATTGTCGGGCGGGCAGTTGCAGCGCGTCTCCATCGCCCGCGCCATCGCCAACCGGCCGAAGCTGGTGGTGCTGGATGAACCGACCTCCTCGCTCGACCTCTCCGTCCGCGCCGGCATCCTGCAATTGCTGGATGAGTTGCAGCGGGAGACGGGGATCGCGATGCTGTTCATCAGCCACGATCTGGAAACGGTGCGCCTCGTCTCCCACCGCGTCATCGTGCTCTATCTCGGCCGCATCGCGGAACAGGGGCCGGCGGGGCGGTTGTTCGACACGCCTGCGCATCCCTACACGCAGACGCTGCTGTCGGCCCACCTGCCGCCCGACCCCGCCGTGAAACTGCGGCGGCATGAGGTGGTGGGGGAGATACCCTCGCCCATCAACCTGCCACCCGGCTGCTTCTTCGCCGGCCGCTGCCCGCTGGTGCTGCCCGCCTGCACCAGCGCCCCGCCATCCCCGGTGATCCTGGATGGGGGGCACTCGGCTTCCTGCCTCCGCATCGCCGATGGCACCAATATTCTTGATCCTGTCGAGGAACGCGCATGACCGTCTTCAACCCCGCCGCCACCCGCACGGGCTATGGCGCCATCGACATCGTGGTGAATGTCTTCACCCCCGAAGCCTTCGCCGAAGGCCGCATCCCCACCGATGGCCGCTTCCGCGAACAGGTCCGCACCAAGGCGGAGGATCGCCGCGGCGTCTCGATCGAGGACTACCTGCGCAAGATGGATGCCGCGGGGATCGAGCGTTCCTTCCTGATCGCCGTGCGCTGCGGTGATCTGCGCGTGAAGGGCTCCATCGAGATTCCCTATGAATGGGTGCGCGACATCTGCGCGAAGTATCCGGACCGGTTCAGCGGCCTGGCGGGCATCGATCCCACGCGCGGCATCAAGGGGCTGAAGGAACTCGACGTCGCCATCAAGGAATACGGCTTCGTCGGCGGGCACCTTTATCCGCATTGGTTCGGGGAGGCGCCGGACAGCGCGATCTACTACCCCTACTACGCCCGCTGTGCGGAACTCGAAGTGCCGATCATGATGCAGGTCGGCCATTGCCTGGTCTACCAACAGGACCGCCGCCTGCCGACCGTCGGCCGGCCGATGACGCTCGACAAGGTCGCGATCCATTTCCCCGAACTCACCATCATCGGCATCCATCTCGGCTATCCCTGGACGGATGAGATGATCTCCTGCTGCACCAAGCATCCGAACGTCTACATGGCCGGCGATGCCTATGCGCCGAAGCACTGGCCGCAGCAGGCCGTGCACTACGCCAACACCTATGGCCAGGACAAATTCCTGTTCGGCACGGATTGGGCGGTGATCGACCCGGAGCGTGCGATGAACGAGATGCACGACCTCAACTTCCGTCCCGACCCGCTGAAGAAGATCCTGCGCAACAACGCGATCAACATCTTCAAGCTGACCGACAAGCCGGCATGAGCGACCTCGCGGCATCGCTGCGCGGCCTGCTGGGCGAGGCGCATGTCGCGACCGATGAGGCCGCCCGCGCGCTGGCCGCGGCCGACCTGTTCGAATGGCCCGGCGCCGCGCCCGCGCTGCTGGTGATCCGGCCGGGCAGCACGGCGGAATGTGCCGCCGCGCTGCGCCTCGTCGCGCAGCACGGCGCGCCGGTGGTGCCGCGCGGCGCGGGGCTTTCCTACACCGCCGGCGTCGTGCCCACGCTGCCCGCCGTGGTGGTGGATACGACGCGCCTCGATGCCATCCGCATCGATGCCGCCAACCTCACCGCCATCGTGGGCGCGGGCACCACTTGGCAGGCGCTGGCGGAGGCGCTGGCGCCGCATGGCCTGCGCTCCGCCCAGGCCTCACCCATCTCCGGCGCGGCCAGCACGGTCGGCGGCGTCGCCGCGCAGAATTTACCGGGCAGCATGGACGGCATCATCGGCCTGTCCGTCGTGCTGGCCGATGGCAGCGTGGCGCGCACCGGCGCGCTGGCGATGCGGGGCGAGCCGCGCTTCTGGCGCAACATGGGGCCCGACCTCACGGGCCTGTTCCTGGGCGATTGCGGCGCCTTCGGCGTGAAGACGGAAATCGCGCTGCGCCTGGCGCCGGAACGCGAAGCCGCCTTCGCCTCCTTCGCCTTCGAGGATGGCGGCGCGATGATGGGCGCGCTGGTGGCGATCGCGCAGAAGGGCTTGGTCGCCCGCGCGCTGGCCATGGACCCCGTGCGCGGGAAATCCGCCACGAAGGTCGAGGCCGGGGAGGCGCTGCGCACCGCCGCCGCCGTCGCCGCCCGGGCGGGTTCCGTCATGCAGGCCATGCGCGATGTCGCGGGCCTGGCGCGCGCGAAGCTTGCCGACCCCGCCTGGACGCTGCACCTGACCGCCGAGGGCGTGTCTTCCCCCGCCGCCGAGGCCGGCATCACCGCCGCGCGCGCCATCGCCCAGGCCGCCGGCGGGCGGGAGACGGAGGCCGCCATCCCCCGCGCGCTGCGCGCCCGCCCCTATTCCATCCGCGGCTTCGTGGGGCCGGAGGGGGAGCGCTGGGTGCCCGTGCACGGCATGCTGCCCCTCGGCACCGCCCGGGCCTGCCTGCACGCCCTGGAAACCCGCCTGGCGACGCTGCCGCTGGCCGAGCACGGCATCAGCGTCAGCCACATCATCTCCTCGCTCGGCGCCTATGTGACGATCGAGCCGATGTTCTACTGGCGCGATGCGCTGGACCCGCTGCACATGAAGCACCTGACGGAGAAGAACCGCGCCCGCTTCGGCGCCTTCCCGGCCAATGCAGCCGCGCGCGACGTGATCCGCGATGCGCGCAAGGCGTTGGGCGCCGTGATGGATGCGCATGGCGCGGTGCATGCGCAGATCGGCCGCTACTACGCGCTGGCGGACCGGATGCTGCCGGAAGGCGCGGCACTGCTGCGCCAGGTGAAGGCGATGCTCGATCCGGAGGGCCGCATGAATCCAGGTGCGCTGCAGGGGGGCGACAGGCCATGAAGGTCACGAAGCATTTCGTCAGCGTCGGCAACAGGCGCGTGCACTACACCCGTGCCGGCGCCGGCCCCGCGGTCTGCCTGCTGCACGCCTCCCCCTGTTCCGCCAAGGTGCTGCGCGAACCGCAGGAGGTCTTCGCCGGCGCCTTCACCGCCTTCGCCTTCGATACGCCCGGCTTCGGCCTTTCCGACCTGCTGCCGCTCGACCAGCCGGAGATCGAGGATTTCGCCGATGGCCTCGCCGAGGCCTTGAGCGTGATGGGCGTGGAGCAGGCCGCCACCTATGGCCGCCACACCGGCGCCTCCATCGCTGTCGAATACGCGCGGCGCCATCCCGATCGCTGTTCCATGGCGCTGACGGACGGATTTCCCGTCTTCTCCGTGAAGGCGGCGCAGGAAAGGCTGACGAAATACCTGCTGCCCATCGTGCCGTCCTGGGACGGCAGCCACCTGGTCTGGCTCTGGTACCGCTACCGCGACCAGCATGTGTTCTGGCCCTGGCACAACCAGACCCTCGCCTTCCGCGCCGACACCGACGCGCCCGACACGGAATTCAACCATCGCGGCGTGCTGGAATTGCTGGAAGCCGGGGATGGCTACCGCATCGGCTACAGCGCCGCCTTCCGGCATCGGGGGCTTGAGGTGCTGCCGGAACTCCGCGTGCCCGTCTGCTTCGGCAACCGCCCCGGCGACAGCCAGCACCGCACCATGGCGCAATATCCCGCCGAGGCGTGGCAGGAGGAGATGCCGCGCGATCCCCTCGCCGCCGCCGCGGTGGAACGCCAGATCCTGCTGCGTCATCCGTCCCGCGCCGAACCGCCCGCGCCGCCCATGGCGACGCCGATCGCGGGCCGCAGCACGACGAACTACCTGACCATCGGCGATGACCAGGTGCTGGTGCGCGTGATGGGCGACATCCATGCGGCGCCCCCGCTGGTGATCGCGCCGCATGTACCGGGATCCTCGGCCCTGTATGAGGATTTGCTCCGCGCCCTCGACATCCCCGCGATCAGCTTCGATCCGCTGGGCCATGGGGAGAGTGATGCGGGCGCGGTGCAGTCGCCGGAAGCCTGGGCGACGACGCTCTGGCAGGTCTGCGATGCGCTGGGCGTCAAGCAGGCGCATCTGCTCGGCCACAACAGCGGCGCCGCCACCGTGGTCGCCGCCGCGGCCGCGCGGCCCGATCGTGCGCTGTCCGTGCTGCTCGACGCGCCCATCGCGCTGCCCGCGCGGCTGCGCGCGGAATGGGCGGATCGCTGGGCGCCGGATGTGACGCCAAGCTGGGATGGATCGCACCTGCTGAAGATGTGGCACATGCGCCGCGACATGGGGCTGTGGTTCCCGTGGTGGGACCGGCGCCTGGTGAATGCGCGGAAGGCGGAACCGCGGCTGGAGCCGGAGCGGCTGCAGGTGGAGATCCGCGAGCAGGCCAAGAACCCGCGCAGCTTCGCCCCCGCCTGGCGCGCTGCCATCGCCTGGCCGCTGCTGGAACGCCTGGCCGCGCTGCCGCATCGCGTCGCGCTGCTCTCGGCTGAATCCGACCTCTTCGCGCAATGCCTGCCGGCCGCCGCCGCGATGCGCCCCGATGCCGCCATCCACCGGCACGGCGATACGCTGGCCGACCGCGTCGCCGCCATCCGCGCGGCAATGCGCGACTGATGCCCTTCGACGCCGTCTTCCGGCTGCATCGGCGCACGCGGCCGGACAAGACCGCCATCATCGATGGCGACCGCCGCATCGACTACGCGACGCTGGACCGGCTGATCGACGGTGCCTGCCACGCACTGCACGCGCTGGGCGTGCGGCGGGAGATGCTGGTGGGCCTCGGCCTGGCCGACCATGCGGAACACGTCATCGCGATGATCGCGCTGGCGCGGCTCGGCGCCGTGATCCTGCCCATGGATTGCCGCTGGCAGACGGAGGAGAAGCGCCGCTTCGCCGCATCCTTCGAGCCCGACATCGTCTTGCTGGAGCCGGATGATCCGGCGCTGCCCGCCACGGGCTGGTACGGCCTTTCGCCCGGCTGGATCACGCCCTCCGACATGCCCTGGCACGACGCCGTCATCACCGATGACAGCCCGCTGGTGCTGTCGCTGTCCTCCGGCACCACCGGCCTGCCCAAGGGCCCGCGCGCGACGCATCGGCAGTTCGAGGCGCGCTTCATGGTCTATTGGCTGAACATGGGGCTGAACGCGCAGGACGTTTATGTCTCCGTCACGCCGCTCTATTTCGGCGGCGGCCGCGCCTTCAACCTGGCGATGCTCTTCGCCGGGGCTACGATTTCGGTGCTGTCACCACGCACCAAGGTCGGCGCGCTGTCCGCGCATCTGGCGGAGATCGGCGGCACGGTGCTGTTCCTCGTGCCGACCATGATCCGCCGCCTGCTGGAGGAGAAGCCGGCGACGCTGGCCTTCCCGACGCTGCGCATCCTCATCTCCTCCGGCTCCGCGCTGCATCCGGAAGAACGCATCGCCATCCGCACGCAACTCACGCCCAATCTCTTCGAGTTCTATTCCTCGACCGAGGGCGGCGGCGTTTCCATCCTCACGCCCGACGACTGCGACCGCCATCCCGACAGCGTCGGCCGCCCCGGCTTCCGGGTGGAGGTCGAGATCGTGGATGAGCACCACGCGCCGCAACCTCCCGGCACGATCGGCCGCCTGCGCTACCGCAGCCCCGCCTCAGCCCGCGGCTACTGGCGCGCGGAGGATGGCGACGCCTTCCGCGATGGCTGGTTCTATCCGGGCGACCTGGCGCGGCTCGACGAGGAAGGCTTTCTCTATCTGCACGGCCGCGCCAAGGACATGATCATCCGCGGCGGCGTGAACATCTACCCGCAGGATATCGAGCGTGTGCTGCGCGAGCTGCCAGGCATCGCCGACGCCGCCGTCACCGGCGCGCCGTCGCGCGAGCTGGGGGAGGAGGTTGCCGCCTTCATCGTCGCCGAAGCCATCGTCACCGACGATGCGCTGCGCGCCCACTGCCGTGCGAACCTCGCCCCCTACAAGGTGCCCACGATCATCCATCGCCTGCCCGAGTTGCCGCGCAATGCCGGCGGCAAGGTGGTGAAGGCGGAACTGTTGAAACTGCTGAATCCAGGAGCCCGATCATGACCCAGGCCATCACGCGCCGCCTGCTGCTCGGCGCCAGCATCGCCACCACCGCGGCGCCCGCTTTGGCGCAGGGCGCCTGGCCGAACCGCCCCATCCGCTTCATCAGCCCCTGGCCGCCCGGCGGTCCTGCGGACCTGATCGGGCGCCCGATCATCGAGAAGGTGGCCGCGGCCCTCGGCCAGCCCGTGGTGCTGGAAACGCGCCCGGGCGCGGGCGGCACGCTGGCCGTCGCCTCCGTCGCGCGCGCGGCGCCGGATGGCTACACCGTGCTCTTCTCCCAGGCCGGTCCCAACGCCATCACGCCCGCCTTCCGGTCCGTGCCCTATGACCCCATCAGGGACTTCATCCCGGTCACGCAACTCGTCTCCTCCGGCCTTGTCTTCGTCGTGCGGCCCGGCATCGCGGCGAACACGGTCGCCGAACTCGTGAATGTCGCGCGGGCGTCCAACCCTGGCCTGAACTTCGGCTCCATCGGCCCGGCCAGCACCACGCATCTCGCTGGCGAGATGTTCATGCGCGCCGCCGGCATCAACCTTCTGCACGTGCCCTACACGGGTTCAACGCAGCCCATCACTGACATGCTCGCGGGCCGCATCGATATGGGCTTCTGGAACATCGGCGCGGTGATGGGCCATATCCAGTCGGGGATGCTCCGCCCGCTCGCCGTCACCACGCTCGGCCGCAGCAGCCGCCTGCCCAACGTGCCGGCCCTGGCGGAAACCTATCCGGGCCTGGAGATGAATTCCTGGTACGGCGTCCACATGCCGGCCGGCACGCCTCAGCCCATCATCGACCGCCTGCACACGGAATTCGTGGCCGCTGTGCGCGCCCCCGATGTCAGCGCGCGCCTCATCGAGGCCGGGCTGGAGATCGAGGGCACGAGCCCCGCGCAATTCGCCCAGAAGATCGCGGGCGACCTCCAGCGCATGCAGGAGCTGCAGCGCGCCACGGGGCTGCGCGCCGAATGATCCGCCGCGGCTTCACCGAGATCGCCGAGGGTCAGGTGCATTTCCGCACCGCGGGAACGGGTGGCGTTCCACTGGTGATGATGCATGCCTCGCCGGGATCGGCGAAGCTGCTGGAACCGCTGATCGGCGCCTTCGGCCAGCACCGGCGCGTGATCGCCTGCGACACGCTCGGCAATGGCGATTCCTGCGTGCCCGGCACGAAGGACACCACCATCGCCTATTTCGCCGATGCGCATCTGCGCGCGCTGGATGCGCTCGGACTGGACCGCTTCGACCTCTATGGCAGCCATACCGGCGCCAATATCGCGTTGGAGATCGCCATCGCCGCGCCGCATCGCGTGCGGCGCCTGGTGCTGGATGGCGTCTCGCTCTACGCGCCGGAGGAGCGCGCCGACATGCTGGTGCATTACGCGCCGGGCGTGACGCTGGACCAGAACGGATCGCAGCTGTCCTGGATCTGGAACTTCGTGCGCGACGCCTATCTGTTCTGGCCCTGGTACAAGCGCGATGCCGCGCATCGCCGGCCGCTCGGCCTGCCATCGGCGGAGGAGTTGCACGACAAGGTGGTGGAGGTGCTGAAATCCGCCCGCACCTATCACCTCAGCTACAACGCCGCGATCGGCTACGACAAGGAACCGCGCCTCAGGCTGGTGGGGGTGCCGACGCTGCTGGCCTGCGCGCGCAGCGACATGCTGTTCGAGTATTTCGACCGCGTGCGCTCACTGATGCCGCAGGCGGAGCCGCTGGTCACGAAGGGTACCGGGAACCCCACGGCTTTCGCGGAGACGATTGCCGCCTTCCAGGCCTTCTACGAGCGCGGCTGATCAGGAAGCGGCTTCGGGCTGCATCACGCCGGCGGGCAGCACGACACGCAGCGCCACGTCGCGATCCGCCCGCAGGTGCAGGCGCATCAGCTGCTCCGCCTCCTCCGCCCTGCCGGCGACGAGGGCATCGATGATGTGCCCGTGTTCCAGCAGCGCGCGCTCCACGCGCCCATGCCGCAAGGTCAGCAGGCCGAAGCGATGCACCTGGTCGCCGAGCTGTCCCATGAATTGGGACAGCCGCGAATTGCCCGCCAGCCCGATGATCCGGCTGTGCATCAGCACGGAGAAATCATAGGCCGCCCGCAGCCGTCCCGCCTGCATGTGGGACACCGCTTCCCGATGATCCGCCCGCAGCGCTTCCGCATCCGCGGGGCCCATGCGTTCCGCCGCCACGCGCACGGCGAAGCCCTCCAGCTGCTCCCGCAACTGATAGACTTCCACGATGTCCTGCACCGAGAGTTCGGAGACGATGATGCCGCGCTGGGGCAGGATGCGCACCAGGCCGCCGCCGGCCAGTTCCCGCAGCGCCTCCCGGATCGGGGTGCGGCTGATGGCCAGTTCATCGGCCAGCTGGTTCTCGCTCAGCAGCGCGCCGGGGGCGTAGCGGCTGTCCAGGATGCCCTGCTTGATGGCGTCATAGGCCTGTTCGCGCAGGCTGCGCGGTGCCTCTCCGCCAGCGCCCTTGCCCCGTGTCATGCTGCGTCCGTCATCCGTGCCCGAGATAGCCGACCAACATGTATGCCAGATAAGGATCGCCTGCAAATCACGGCCTGGCCTTGTCGGGCGCACTTGTATCCCAATACCATCCCAGAACCCACGCCAGGAAGGGATGCCCGCATGGCCTATTCCATCGCCGCCATCGATGCCGTCACCAACTACGAATTCGCCGATCCGGAGCTGGAGCGGAAGGGATGGCAGGAGAGCTTCATCCGCGGCAAGATCGGCGCCGAGGAATCCCGCATCAAGGGCCTGACGCCGGAAGCCTTCATCGAGAAGATGGACCGCGCCGGCGTGGAGCATTGCTTCCTCCTCGCCATCAAGGCCGGCAGCGCGCTCAACACCATCAATCGTCGCGTGCCGTATGAGAAGGTCGCGGAGATGGTGCGCCGTTATCCCACGCGTTTCAGTGCCCTCGCCGGCGTCGATCCGACCGAAGGCATGCGTGGACTGCGCGAGCTGAAATATGCGGTGAAGGAACTCGGCTTCATCGGGGCGCATCTCTATCCCCATTGGTTCGAGATGGCGCCCGACCATGCGCGCTACTACCCGATCTATGCGAAGTGCTGCGAACTCGGCATCCCGATCCAGATGCAGATCGGCCACTGCCTCCGCTACTCCGAGGAGCGTCCGCTGAAGAGCGTCGGCCGCCCCATCACGCTCGACACCATCGCCTGCGACTTCCCGGAGTTGAAGCTCGTCGGCATCCACATCGGCTGGCCGTGGACGGAGGAGATGATCGCTGTCGCCTACAAGCATCCCAACGTCTATATCGGCACGGACGCCTATGCGCCGAAGCACTGGGACGAGAAGTTCGTGCGCTACATGAACAGCTTCGGCCAGGACAAGGTGATCTTCGGCACCGACTATCCGGTGATCGACCTGGAGCGCGCGCGCGTGGAGTTCGAGGCGCTGGGCCTGCGCGAGGTCGCGAAGCGCAAGGTGCTCCGCGACAACGCGATCAGGCTCTACGGGTTGAAGATGCCTCTCTCAGACGAGTGAGCGCGGCACGTAGCGCCCGCTGCCCACGGCCGTGTCGTCCAGCGCGCCATCGCGCATGACGGCGCGGCCCCGGACGATGGTGTGGACGACCTGGCCCGTCAGGGTCCAGCCCTCATAGATCGAATAGCCGGCGGAGGAGAGCACGCCATCGCGCGTGACGGTCCAGCGCCGGCCGGGATCGACGATGGCGAAATCCGCATCCATGCCCGGCGCGATCGCGCCCTTGCGATGCAGGCCCATCGCCTTCGCCGGATTGGTCGCAACCAGTTCCACGATGCGCGCCAGGCTCAGCCCGCGCTTCATGTGACCTTCGCTGAGCAGCACGGGCAGCATCGTCTCCATCCCCGGGCAGCCCGGGGAGGCCGCCCAGATGCCGCCCTCCTTGCCCGAGAGGTCGCGATGCACATGGTCGGTGGCGACGGTATCGATGCTGCCATCGAACAGCCCGCGCCACAGCGCCTCCCGGTCCGCTTCCTCGCGCAGCGGCGGGTTGATCTTGCCCGTCACGCCGCCCTCCCAGGTCACGTCATGGGTGAGGTAGTGCGGGCAGGTCTCCACCCAGACCTTGCCGCCGGCCTGGCGGCCCCGCTTCGCGGCCTCCAGCGCCTCGGCGGAGGAGGTGTGGACGATATAGAGCGGTGCGCCGGCTTCCTTCGCCACCAGCGCCGCGCGCTGCACGGCATCGGCCTCCACGAAGGGGGGGCGGGATGCGTTCCAGCTCGCGAGCCCGCCCTGGCCCTCGGGGTCCTGCGCCATGATCTGCTTGCGGCGCACCCAGGCGAGTTCGATCGTCTCGGGATGCGGGCAGACCATCCCGCCATGCGCGGCGACCGTCTCGCAAAGCCGCAGCAGGAAGCCGTCATCGATATCCGGCAGGCCGAGGCGCTTGCCCTCGCCGCCGCGGTTGTTCATGAAGATCTTGAAGCTGGGCGCGCCGAACTCCTCGACATAGCGCTTCAGCCCCGCAAGCTGCGCCTCGGTCGAGATGATGGGGTGGTAGCCGAAATCGATGCGCGATCCCGCCTCCGTGACGGCGATGACCTCGTCCCAGAAATCCTCGAAGGGATCGGTTGCCATGAGGTAGGGGATGAAACAGGTGATGCCGCCGGCGGCGGCCGCCGCGCTTTCCTGCGCCGCATCGCCCGGCACGCGCGGCCGGCTGATGTCCTTGCCATGGCCGAGATGCAGATGCACGTCGATGGCGCCCGGCATCACGACCAGGCCGGAGACGTTCCAGACCTCCGCCGCTTCCGCCGCAGCGCCACGAGCGAGGATGGCTGCGATGCGCCCATCCTTCACCGCGATTTCGCAGGTGGTGGGGCCGAGGCCCGGCAGCACGGCGCTGCCGCCGCGCAGCAGCAGGTCGTAGCGCATCACGCGTCGTCCCGCGGCGCCAGTTGGCCGAGGGCCGCGACAGCCTCCTCTGTCGTCATCACATCCGCATACTTCGCGGCCATGTCGAAGAGGTTGACGGCGTGGGACGTCGCGCTGCGGTCATAGACCGCGTCCTGCGGCACGACGACACGCCAGTTATAGGCGAAGGCATCGACGACGGAGCCGCGCACGCAGCCGCTTGTCGTGCAGCCCGTCACCACCAGCGTATCGACGCCGAGATCGACCAGGTAGCTCGCCAGCGGGGTGCCGAAGAAGGCGCTGGGATGCTTCTTCGGCAGCAGGATGTCGCCGTCGCGCGGCGCCACTTCCGCGACGAAGCCGTAGCTGTCCCGGGGCACCGTCATCAGCGCCGGTACCTTGGCCGCCAGGCGCCCCGTGTCGAAGCTCTCCTTCGGCGAGACGTGGGGGTAGAGGACGGGCCATCCCTTCTCCCGGAACAGCGCCAGCAGTGCCTGGATGCGCGCGACGGCGGCCCAGCCGACCTCGCCGCAACTCGTGGGATATTCCTTGATCGCGTCCCAGAAGGGCATGGGCTTGGTGCCGACGGTACGGTACTGCACATCGATGATCAGCAGCGCGGGGCGGCGTCCCAGGCCCGAGCGCCGCCCGAACCCGGCGGCGCCATAGGCGCGTTGTTCTTCCTCGGAGATGATTCCATCCCAGGGCTTCATGCGACTCAGTCCGGTTGTTCCTCGCCCCGGACGCTAGATCATCGGTTGCAGACACACAAGATGTATCCAAGTCCCGAGGGAAGGGGGGGGCGCCGAAGCGCCGCCCCGTTTCAGCGCGCCGCCCAGCCCGATTTAGCCAGGATGTCGTGGCTCACGCGGATATCGCCATCCGGATCGGCGCCCGGCGTCAGCGCATCGGTGATGATCTCCAGCACCGTCAGGCCCTGGTAGCCGATCTCCTCCAGCGCCGCCGCCGCCGCTGCCGGTTCCACGATGCCGGTGCCGAGCCGTTCATGCTTGAACACGGCATAGCCGCTGTCGGAGATGTGGACGTTCTTGATCCGCTTGCCGAGCAGCCGGATCGCGGCGGGGACGTCTTCCTTGATGTAGGCGCTGTTGCAGACGTCGAAATTGATCCCGACTTCCGGCCCGATCTCCTCCGCCACCGCCAGCATGTCGGCGGCCTTGGGCAGGAAGGTGAAGGGGACATTCTCCAGGATGATCTCGACGCCGGAACCCTTCGCGAAATCCACGAGTTCGCGCATGCCCTCGATGAACCAGGCGCGCATCCAGGGCACGGGCGGATCGATCAGGGAGTTCACGGGGCCGGGGATGGCGCAGACATAGGGGCAGCCCCAATCCGCGGCCAGGTCGATGGCTTCGCGATACCTGTCCAGCGTATAGCGCCGCATCTTCGCGCAGACGCTGTTCGGGTTGTTGTCGAGCAGCGGATAGCAGAAGGACGTGATGGCGGAACCGCTATCGCCGAGCCAGGCCTTGTAGTCGCGCCGCTTCGCGGGCGTGAGTTCGGAGGGCCAGCAATGCGGCGGGAAGATCATCATCTCGAAGGCGCGATAGCCCTGCGCGTGCAGGTGCTTCAGCGCGCCCAGCCCGTCATGCGAATAGAGGAAGGGAAAGGTCGAGGCGGCAACGCGAAGATCGGCCATGGTGGGCTCCTCTAGAGGCTGTGTTCGGATCGGGTGTTGACGATGAGTTCGGCGATGGTCGCGGTATCCGGCAGCCGCAGCAGCAGCGAGACGATCTCCGCGATCGTGGCCGGTGACAGGCGGTTGGCGGAAATCCCAGGCAGGCCGGCCAGCAATTCCGTATCGATGGCGCCGGGGCACAGCGCCGTGACGCGCACCCCTTCCTCCCACCCCGCCAGCTTCGTCGCCTGGCTGAGCGCCACCAGCGCGTGCTTGCTCATGGCATAGCCGATGGAGACGGAGGCATCGCGGATGCGCTTGCCATCGGTGGAGGCGATGTTGACCACGCGCCCATGCCCCGCCGCGCGCAGATGCGGCAAAGCGCGCTTCGTGGCGCGGAAGGGAGACTTGACGTTGACGGTCCAGAGCTCGTCGAGCTCTTCCTCGCCGCCCTCGTCCCAGGTCACGCGGCGCAGGATGCCGGCATTGTTGATGAGGCCATCGAGGCGCCCATGCGTCGCGGCCGCGGCCTCGATCCACGCCTCCGCCGTCGCGGGCTTCATCGCGTCATAGGCGTGAAAACTGGCGCGTTCCGTGAAGCCGAGCCGCGCGCGCGCCGCAGCGGGATCGCGCACGCCGAGGGCCAGCGTATAGCCCTCCCCATGCAGCTTGCGCGCGATGGCGGCGCCGAGGCCGCGCGAGGCCCCGGAGATGGCGATGACGCGGCCCGTGGCGGGGATCAGTTCCGCGTCACGCATGGTCAGAACAGGCCCTGATAGACGCCGCCATCATTGACGATGTTCTGCGCCGACATGAAGCCTGCCTGGGCGCTGCAGAGATAGGCGACCAGGTCGCCGCATTCCGAGGGATGCGCGAAGCGGCCGGCGGGGCAGCCATTGATGCGGTCCTCGACCATGGCTTCATAGGTCGTCCCGCGCCGCGCCGCATGGCCATGCAGGTTGGTGCGCAGCGCATCCGTGTCGAAGAGCCCCGGGCACACCGTGTTCACCGTCACGTTGTGCGGCAGCAATTCCCGCGCGATGGACCCGATGGCGCCGGACAGCGCCACGCGCGCGGCATGCGAATGCGCGAAGCCCACCTGCGGGAACTTGATGAAGCTGACGGAGATGCTGACCACGCGGCCGAACTTGCGATCGCACATGCCCGGCGTCACGCGGCGGATCAGCTCCATCGAGGAGTAGAAATGCACATCCCACCAGCGCAGCCATTCGTCGCGCTCCCAGCCCCGGAAATCGCCGGGCACCTGGCGGACGCCGGGATTGCAGACCAGGATATCCGGCGCCGGGCAGGCGGCCAGGATCGCGTCCCGACCTTCCGGCGTGTTCACATCCACCGCCACCGTCTGCACGGTGACGCCCGTGTCGCGCCGCAGCGCTTCCGCTGCCTCATCCAGCGCTTCCTGGCCGCGCGCGACGATGGTGAGGTTCGCACCCTCCTGCGCCAGCGACCGCGCGCAGGCCTCGCCCAATCCCCTGCTGCCACCGCAGACGATCGCGTGGCGCCCCCTGATGCCGAGGTCCATGTCAGAGCAGCCCCATATCCTTGAGACCTGTGCGCAGGCCTTCGAGCGGTGCGCCAGCCAGCGCGCGCAGCGGCGGCCGCGGCGTGCCGCCCCCGGCGAAGCCCATCATGTCCATCGCCGCCTTGGTGGCGGGGTAGAGCGTGCGGCCACCGCTGGTGAAGAGGTCCGTGAGCTTGCGCCCCGTCTCCTGCAGATCCGCGGCATCGCTGCGCCCGTCGCGCGCGGCGTAGTAGAGGTCGAGGCATCCGGTCCAGACATTCGGGAAGCAATCGACCGTGCCATCGGCACCCAGCGCCACGGCCGGCACGCCGAAGACGGAGGAGGGGCCGCAGAACACCCGAAGCCGGTCCTTCACCGCCAGCATGGTGCTGTAGAAGTTGTTCCAGTCGCCGGAGGATTCCTTGATGGCGACGACCTTCTCCAGATCGGCCAGGCGGTCCGCCAGCGCCGGGGAGATCGCGTTCACCGCATTGCCGGGGATGTTGTAGACCACCATCGGCAGGTCGATCGCGTCGGAGACCGCCTTGTAATGCGAGAAGATCTCGTCATCCGTCAGCTTCACGAAATAGGGTGGCAGCACCAGCACCGCATCGGCGCCGACCTGCTTCGCGTGCTTCGCGAGCGCGATGGTATCGGCCTCACCCACGCAGCCCGTGCCGACGATGACGGTCCCGCGGCCCGCCGTGGCGGCCACGGCCTCGGCATACAGCGCCTTCCGTTCCTCCATCGCCAGCGCCCAGAATTCGCCGGTGCAGCCGCAGGCGACGATGCCGGTGGCGCCGGCATCCAGCATGCGCGTGACATTGGCGCGGAAGCCCGCATTGTCCACGCGCCCCGCCGCATCGAAGGGCGTCGTCAGCGCCGGCATGGGGCCCGACCAGGCGACGTCATCGCGGTTCATCAGACACTCTCCTCAACGGACATGGCGCGCGCATCCAGGCGCGCCTCGCTTGTGGCATCGAACAGATGCAGGCGTTCGGCGCGTAGCGCGAAGGACACGACATCGCCAGGGTTCAGCGTGGATTCGGCCGGCGTCCGGGCCGTCAGCGGCGATCCGCCGGCATCCAGCATCACGATGGTCTCGTGCCCCGTCGGCTCAACCACACGGACGGTGGCGCGGTAGGGGCCTTGGCCGATCAGCACATCCTCCGGCCGTACGCCCAGGACCACCTTCGACCCCGCGCCCGTCACGGCGAAGCGGACGGTAATGGCGGGATGGGTATAGACGCCGTCGGCGAAGCTGCCGGGCAGCGTGTTCATCGGTGGCGTGCCGATGAAGCCCGCGACGAAGAGGTTGGCGGGACGGTCATAGACCTCCCGCGGCGGGGCGAATTGCCGCAGTTCCCCGCCCTCCATCACCGCGATGCGATCCGACATCGTCATCGCTTCCAGCTGGTCATGCGTGACGTAGACGAAGGTGCGGCCCAGCGTGCGGTGCAACTCGATCAGTTCCGCCCGCATATGGGCGCGGAGCTTGGCGTCGAGGTTCGACAGCGGCTCATCCAGCAGGAAGACCTTGGGGCTGCGCACCAGCGCGCGCCCCAGCGCCACGCGCTGCTGCTGCCCGCCGGAGAGCTGCCTGGGCTTGCGGTCCAGCAGTGCCTCCAGCTTCAGCATGGCGGCGATGCGGGCGACATGCGTGGCACGCTCCGCCTTCGCCATGCCCTGCTTCTTCAGGGGATAGGCGATGTTCTCGCCCACCGTCATGTGCGGGTAGAGCGCATAGGATTGGAACACCATCGCGATGTCCCGCTTGCCCGGTGCGACATCATTCACGACGCGCCCGCCGATGGAGATCTCGCCGCTCGTCGGGAATTCCAGCCCCGCCAGCATCCGCAGCGTCGTCGTCTTGCCGCAGCCCGAGGGCCCGAGCAGCGAGACGAACTCCCCCGGCCTGATCGACAGGTCCAGCCCCTTCACCGCCACGGCATCGCCGAAGGCCTTGCGGACGCGGGTGAAGGTGACTTCCGCCGCGCTCATCCCTTCACCCCGCCGGCGCCGAAGCCACGGGTCAGGTATTTCTGCAGGACGGCGAAGATGATGATCAAGGGGACACTCATCATGACGGAGGCCGCCATCAGCAGCGACCATTCGATGTTGAAGGAGGATACGAGCATGCTCATCACGCCCGTCGTCAGGGGCCGCGCGCTGTCCGTGTTCACCAGCACCAGCGCATAGAGATATTCATTCCAGGACAGGATGAAGGTGAACAGGGAGGTCGAGATGATCCCCGGCAGCGCCTGGGGCAGGATCACGTCGAAGAACGCCTCCATCCGCGTCGCGCCATCGACCAGCGCGGCCGATTCCAGGTCATCCGGAATCCCCTGCATGAAGCTGCGCAGCAGCCACAGCGCATAGGGCAGGGCGAAGCTGGTATAGGCGATCACCAGGCTGAGCAGCGAATTCGCCACGCCGAGCCACACCATCATCAGGTATAGCGGCAGGATCAGCACGACGGAGGGCAGCAGGTAGGTGAAGAGCACCAGCTGCGCCAGCCTCTCCCGCCCCGGATAGCGGAAGCGCACCAGGCTGTGCGCCCCCAGCGTCGCGACGCCCACCACCAGCACCGTGGTGGAGAAGGACAGGATCAGCGAATTCCGCATGAACAGCAGGAACGGCGTCTCCCACAACAGGCGCCGGTAGTGTTCGAAGGTGATTTCCTCCGGCCAGAAGGTCGGCGGGATGCGGAACAGCTCGAATTGCGGCTTGACCGAGGTGATGACCATCCAGATGAGCGGGAAGGCCGTGACCAGCACGATGGTCCAGGCCATCAGGTTGAAGGCGATGCGCTTCATCGCGCTTCCTCCTTCCCCATGCGGCGCAGGTACAGCACCATGAAGACCAGCATCACCGCCATCATCGCGACGGCGACCGCGGTGGCGCGGCCCATCGCATCCAGGCCGAAGGCTTCCTTGTAGACCATCAGCGGCAGCGTCTGCGTCGAGATCAGCGGCCCGCCACCTGTCATCAGGTAGATCAGGTCGAATTCCTTGAAGTCCCAGATGGCGCGCAGCAGCACCACCACCATCAGCACATCCTTCAACTGCGGCAGTGTCACATCCGTGAAGCGCGCCCAGGCGCCGGCGCCATCGATGGTCGCGGCCTCATAGAGTTGGTCGGGGATGGTCTGGAGGCGCGCCAGGATGGCGATGACGACGAAGGGGAAGTACTTCCACGCGCCGACCAGCACGATGCTGACCATCGCGTTCGGCATCGATCCCAGCCAATCCAGCGGCATCTGCAACAGGCCCGACCACATCATCAGGTGGTTCAGGATGCCGTAGAGGTCGTTGAACAGCCAGCGCCAGACGAGCACGGCCACCACGGTGGAGACGAAATAGGGGAACAGGATCAGGCTGCGCGCGAGCGCCCGGAAGACGATGGCCTGGTGCAGCATCAGTGCCGCCGCGACACCCAGCACCACCTGCAGGAACAGCGTGCAGACGGTCCAGACCAGCGTGTTGAAGAGGGAGCGCCAGAACTCCTCGCCCGCGAAGAGGTCGGCGTAATTCTGGAAGCCGACGAAATTGCCCTTGAGCGTTGGCGTGAAGATGTTGAACAGGCTCAGATAGACGGCGGAGACCAGCGGATAGACGATGACGGCGCAGAAGATCAGCACGCAGGGGGCGATCAGCATCACCCCCAGCATCGCGTCCCGCCGGTCGAGGGGATTGCCCCTCGCCGGCCCGCCAGCCCCGGACCCCATGCCGATGCGTCAGCCGCGCATCAGCGCTTCGAGGCGCTGCGCCGTGGTGGAGACGACGGCCGCCATCGGTTCGTTGTTGATGACGTAGCGCTGCACGGCCTCGGCCAGGACGTGGCTCGCGATGATGCGCCCGGCAGCGGTGTTCGGCCGATGCCGCGTCGATTCCCAGCCGAGGTTGTGGCCCGCCGCCGCGCTCTCGCTCATCAGGTCGACTTCGGCGCGATACTTCTGGATCAGCGCATTCTCCTGGTATTGCGGCATGGCGCTGATGGTCTTCAGCACCGGCAGCACATGGCCCGGCGCCGCGTGCAGCTGGCGGATATAGCCATCGGCGCGGAACAGATGTGCCGCGAAGCGCTTTGCCAGCGCCATGTTCGGCGCGACCTTCGGGATCATGACTGAAGGGAAGTCGTTGAAGGTCCAGGGGGCGACATTGGTCGAGATCGTCGGGTAGCGCGCGCAGGTGACGCTATCCGCGATGCGCGGGTTCTGCGCGGCGACATTCGCCAGCACGCGGCCGGTATAGATGCCCGTCGCGGTCGCGCCTGCCACGAAGGCCGTCAGGCTCTCGCCCCAGGAATAGTTGGTGGCACCGGGCGGGCAGAGCTCGCGCATCGACTTGTAGAATTCAAGCGCGTTGCGGAACGCGTCATTGTCGACATTCACCTGGAGGTCCGGCGTGAAGATGCTGCCGCCGGCGCCATGGACGAAGCAGATGAAGATCAGGCTGGTCATGGAATTGCGGGCATAGGGTAGCGGCGCGCCGAAGACGCCGCCGCCCTGCATCCGCCGGCAGGCATCGCGCAGCTGGTCCCAGGTGCGGGGCGCCTCCGCGATGTTGGCGCGCTGCATGAGATCACGGCGCAGCCACATCATGTTGGCGGCGGAATTGCCGATGCCGGTGCCGGCGAACTGGCCGGGCGTGATCTCATAGATGCGGTTCGCACCCTCATAGAAATTCGACGTGCCGATCATGTTGATCACGTCGTTGAAGGGCTCCAGCAGGCCGTTCTGCCAGTAGGTCGCGACCGCGAAATGCGGGAGATGCGTGACGACGGAGGGCACCTGGCCGGAGGCGAAGGCGGCCGCCATCTGCGCGGGATAGCCTTCGTCCGAGGTGGCCTCGAACACCACGCGCACGCCGGGGTTCGCTTCCTCGAAGGTGCGGATCTGGAAGTTGTAGGCCTCGCGCTGCGCCGGCGCGGTCTGGGGCGACCACCAGCGAAGCGTCGTCGGCGTCTGCGCTCTCGCGCCGCCAGGTGCGGCGAGTGCCACGGCGCCTGCGCCCAGCGCGGTGCCCAGGCTGCGGCGAGAGAGGCCGCTGCGGGTGGTCTCGGTCATGTCTCTTCCCTTCCTTCCCTGCTTCTGTCACCCGCCGGCGTCAACCGCACAGCGAACGCGTGCCCGCAGTGTGAAACACGACATGACGAAGCCGCAAGGGGCTTTCCACGAATTTCGGCCGTTGACCGCGCGGATTCACGCGACCTAAGTTCGCCCTGCGAACAGCCTGACCTGATGGGCACGACCACGATGGATGATGCGATGCCGCGCGACCTGCACGCGCCCGAAGCGCCCCCGCGGGAGGATCGGGAGATCGTGCAATCCGTGTTGCGTGCGCTCGACGTGCTGCGCAGCTTCGACCGGCAGAGCCCGCGACAGACGCTGTCCCAGGTGGCGGAGCGCACGGGCCTCAGCCGCGCCACCGCGCGTCGCTTCCTGCTGACCTTCACCCATGCCGGCTACATGGAGCAGGAGGGGGGGCGTTTCCGTCCCACGGCCAAGCTCCTCGAACTCGGCCATTCCGCCGTGGCGTCGCTGGGCCTCTGGGACATCGCGCGGCCCATCATGGCGGATCTGTCCATGCGGCTGGGGGAGGCCGCCTTCGCCGCCGTGCTGGATGGGGAGGATGCGCTGTATGTCGCGCATGCGCCCTCGCCCGGTCGTGTCGTCGCGGTCGGCATCGCGGTCGGTCGCCGCCTGCCGGCCTATGCGACCTCGGTGGGTCGCGTGCTGCTCGCGGGGCTTGGCGACCAGGCGCTCGGCCAGGCGCTGGCAGCGATGAAGCCCGTGGCGCATACGCCGAATACCGTGACCTCGAAGTCGAAGCTGCGCGCAATCATCGAGGATGTGCGCCGCAACGGATTCTCCATTGTCGATGAGGAGCTGGAGGTCGGGCTCCGATCCGTCTCCGTGCCCCTGCGCGCCCCAGGCGGTGCGGTGCTGGCGGCGCTGAATGTCTGCGGCCCGTCGTCGCGCGTCACGGCCGAGGTGCTTCACAGCCGCTTCCTGCCTGAATTGCTGGAGGCCGCGGACCGCATCAACCGCTCGCTGCGGGACTGAAGCGGTCGGGCGTGAAGCGCGCGACGTCAAAGCCCGGATCGCGCCCGAGCAGGATGGCGGCTGCCATGTCGGCCACCAGCGGGCCGAGCGTGTAGCCGGCATCGCCCGGCACCGCGACATGCACGCGCGGCGCTGCGGCCAGCGGCCCCAGCACGCATTGCCCATCCGTCGTCGTGTTCACGCCGGCCCATGTGCGCAGCAGCCGCAGGTCGCGCACGCTGGGCACGATATGCTGCGCGAGGGTGAGGTTGCCCACCAGCGACTCCATCCGCACGGTGGGCGCCTGATCCGGCCCCGCGAATCGCGCGGGCCATCCGCCGCCGATCACCACCTGGCCGCTCGCCAGCTGCTTCAGCGTGATCATGCGCTCCGCATGCTGCACCAGGTGCTTCACTAGCGGCGCGGCGGCTTCGGTGATGTTCATGTGCAGGGGCTCGGCGACGGTCGGGACATGCGCGCCAAGCTGCGCCGCCAGCCTGCCCGTTCCCGCGCCTGCGGCCAGCACCACCGTCCCGGCGCGCAGGGCGCTGCCATCCGACAGCGTCAGTGCCATAGCGGCGCCGTCGCGCTGGATCCGTTCCACCCAGACCTTCAGCCGATGCGGGACACCACGCTGGCGGAGGTCATCCCACAGCGCCCGATTGGCCAGCAGCGGGTTCAGCTTGCCCTCGTCATGGCAGAGCTCCGCGCCAACGACCGCATCGCCGAGATAGGGCGCGATGCGGCGGACCGCCGCGCGATCCAGCATCTCCACCCGCAGGCCCAGTTCCTCCTCCCGCGCGCATTTCCGCGCGAGAAATTCGTAGCTGGTGGCATCCTCGCAGACCATCAGCCCGCCGGATTGCCGCAGCTCCACATCCGCGCCGAGTTCCTCGGCCAGCGAGGACCAGCGCCGCGCCGCCGCCGGATACAGCGGCAGCGACGCTTCCAGGTTCGGCACCAGCTCCGGATACATCCGCAGGAAGCGGCTCTGCATCTGCACATGCAGGCTGCCGGCATTGGCGTTGGTGCCGCCATGGCGCCCGTCATCCAGCAGCAGCACGTCGCGCCCCGCGATGGCGAGGTTGCGGGCCAGGCAGAGGCCGACGATGCCGCCACCGATGATGGCGACATCGGCCTGCTGGATCACTCCGCCGCCTGCTGGGCCAGGGCCGCCCGCTTGCGCTGCCAGGCGCGCCAGGTGGTGGCCCAGCGCGCGGGGTCTTCCGGCGCCTCGCCATCCACGCGGCCGATCGGCGCGTTGTGGGGTGCGGTGCGCACCATCTCCGGATCGCTGCGCGCTTCGTCGCACACCTTGGCCAGCACGTCGCACCAGAGGTCGATATCCTCCTTCGACCACAGCTCGCCCGCTTCCGGCGTGAAGGGTTCCGGCACAACCCAGGGCTCATGCGACAGCCAGGGCGCGTCGATCCCGTAGTCGGTCATGCGGTTGCCGACTTCGACAACGCCGAGGCCGGTTTCCTCCTTCAGCGGCCCCAGCCCGTAGCGCGTCATCTCCATCCGCCAGGTCTTCGCTTCCGGATTGGACCGCGCGACGCCGGGGATCGCGAGGAGCTTCTTCTCCATGTAGTTGTTGGCCAGCACGGCAAGATCGGCGGCTTCCTTGATGCCGTCGCCCCCCATCGCCCGCGCCCAGACATAGGCGCGCATGACGATGTGCAGATTGCCCAGGAACTCCCGCACCTTGCCGACGGAATCCGGCCGGTCATGGTCCATGCGGTACAGGCCCGTCGCCTCATCCTTCACCACGATCGGCTTGGGCAGGAAGGGAGCCAGTTCGGCGGAGCAGCCATAGGCACCCACCGCCGGCCCGCCGCCGCCCTTCGGCCCGCCGAAGGTCTTGTGCAGCATGAACATGCAGGCATCGAAGCCGAGTTCGCGGGCGCGGATGCGGCCCATCACGCCGTTGAAGTTGGCGTGGTCGTAGAAGGCAAGGCCGCCCGCCTGCTTCACGAGCTTCGTCCATTCGACGATCTGCGGGTTGTAGACGCCCATATCGTCGGGGTTGTTGATCATCAGCGCCGCGGTGCGGTTGGACAGCGCGGCCTTCAGCGCCTCGATGCTCGGATAGCCATTCTCCTCCAGCATCAGCGTCACCACCTTGAACCCCGCGGTCGCGGCGGTGGCGGGGTTGCAGGGATGCGCCTGGATGGAGGTGATGATCTCGTTCCGCTGCTCCAGCTCCCCCTTCGCCGCGAAATAGCCGCGCGTCACGCAGGTATGGGTATAGGCGGCATCCGCCCCGCCGGCGGCCTGGAAGACGAACTGGTCCATGCCGGAAAGCTCCCGCAGGATCAGGTCGAAGCGGTGCACGATCTCCAGCAGGCCCTGGATGGTGCTGTCATCCTGCAGCGGGTGGATCTCCGCCATCTGCGGCCGCAGGCCGAGCGCTTCGCTGACCCGCGGGTTGTATTTCATGGTGCAGGTGCCGAAGAGGCTCACGCCCATCATGCCGAGCACCTGCTGCGAGAGATGCAGGTAGTGGCGCAGCACGTCGTGTTCCGTCATCTCCGGCAGGGCAGGGGCCTGGCGTCTGCGCATCCCCGCCGGCACCAGCGCGGCTGCATCGGTCTCCGGCCTGGGGAAGACGATGCCCCGCCGCCCCTTCACACCCATCTCCATCACGACGGGCTCGTTCCACCGGGCCTGGTGGATCAGCTTCGGCGTCCCGCTCATCGCACGATTTCCTCGAGTGCCAGTGCCAGTCTTTCGATGTCCTCCGGCGAGTGGATCTCCGTCACGGCATAGAGCGCGCTCTGCCCCAGCGCCGGGATGTCGGCGGACAGGTCCTTGCCGCCGAAGATGCCGCGCGCCAGCAGCGCCTTGTTCACCGCCGCGACCGTCTGGCCGGTGCCCGAGAAATCCACGACGAACTCCCGGAAGAACCCGCCCGTCCAGCGCACCGCAACGCCCGGCACCGCCGCGATCCGCCTCGCCGCCGCATGGGACCGTGCCAGCACCAACTCGCCCAACTCCCGGAAACCCTCCGGGCCCATCAGGGACATGTAGACGGCATTGGCGATGGCGGTGAGGTAGACGGAATTGCCGGTCCAGTCCTTGCCCTGTTCCCGCATCCCGTAGCTCGACTGATGCGCCAGGCTCAGCGCGAAGCCGTGCTCGCTGGGATTGCGCGTCGTGGTGATGGAGATGTTCAGCGTTGGGTATTCGCGAGCATAGCGCTCCTCGTCGCGCGATGCGATGAAGCCGCCCGCACCGCCGCCCGCGCTCATATGCGCGCCCAGCGTCTGCGTCGTGCCGACGACGATGTCCGCGCCGTAGTCCGGTGGCGGCGCCAGCACGCCGAGGCTGATCGGATCGACGCCGACGATCACCTGCGCCCCCGCCTGGTGCGCCAGATGCGCGATGGCCTCGCCCTGCGTCTCGATCAGGCCGAGGAAGGAGGGATTCTCGAAATAGACCGCCGTGACACCCTCGCTGATCTTCGCGCGGAGGTCGGCCAGGTCCAGCAGCCCCGTCGTGGCATCCTGCGCCACCGTCACCACCGCGATGTGGGACGCCATGCCTTCCGGCTCGCAATACTGGCGGATCACCGCCAGGCGCTCCGGGTCCATCCAGGCGGGTACCAGCACGCGCCGCCGCCCGTTCAGCCGCGACGCCAGGCGGATGGCGTTGCCCGCGGCGCAGCCCCAGGAATAGACGGGCAGGCCGACGAAATCGCAGGCCACCAGCTCGCCGAGCTGGGAGCAGAATTCGAACCAGGCCTGGTTGCGGCCGTGGTCCGACATGGCGGTGCCCCAGACCGAGGTCAGGAACTCGCTCCGCCCCGCCACCTCATCCACGATGGCCGGGACGTGATGCTGCCAGATGCCGGCGCCGAGGAAGGAGAGGTTCTCCTCACAGGATCTGTTCTTCGCCAGCAGCTGCAGCATGTGCCGCCGCAGCTCGACCTCCGACCGCAGCGCCGGCGGCAGGTTGAAGGCGTGCTGCGTGCGATGCGCCTCGGGGATCTGCTCGAACAGCGCCTCGATGGAGGGTGCGCCGGTTTCCCGCAGCATCGCCTCCTTGATCGCGGGCACCGAATTGGCCATCCAGGGATGCGCCGTCATGCTCTCTCCTGTCACGTCCCTCATCTCCTTCAGGCGGCGATCCGGATCATGGCGCTGCGGTCCGGCGCGGTGCGCACCGCGATGTAGCCCGTGAGTTCCGCATCCATCGCCGCATCGCCGGTATCCACATGCAGGCAGGCGGGATCGAGGGCGGCGAGCTTCATCGCCCCCGCCACCACCACCAGGTTCGCCCGCCCGACCTGCCGCAGCACCGCGGCACTGACCTGCTGGTTGCCGCGGCCGAGCAGGAAGCCCTGGCCGCCGGAGACGCCGAGGATCACGGTCGCCGGCGTCGTCTCCGTCAGCCGCAGCAGCTGCGCCTCGCTCACATCGGCCGCCAGCAGCCTTCCATCCAGCGCGACATCCACGCCCATCAGCGTGCCGTCGAAGCCGATGGCGCGCTTCACGCGGCGCATGGTCGTGCCGCAGCCCAGGATGTAGAGGCGCCCGCGCCCCATCTCGCCGGCGATGCGCCGGGCCAGCGCTTCCAGCGCGGCCTCATCCGTCACCACCGCGCCGGCCTTCCCCGCCTGCATCAGCACGCGTTCCTCCGGCACCAGCGCCACGCCATGCAGGCGGGGGCTGACGCGGCCCTGGCGCAGCGCCTCCTCATCGAGGTCCATGACCTCTGCCTCCCGGAACCGCGCTTCGCCTGCCATGACGCGCGCGGCGAGCCGCCCGGCGGCGGCGGGGCTGGTCGCGAAGACGGCGGATTGCATCTTTACGCCCGTCGGGATGCCGAGCACCGGAACCGCCGTGCCGACCACGCCCGTGACGTCCCGCGCCGTGCCGTCGCCGCCGGCGAAGAGGATCAACGCCACACCGGCCGCCGCCATGGCCCGCGCCGCGTCCCGCGTGCCGGCGGCATCCATCGTCACGCCGTCCAGCGTCTCGCAGGCCAGCCCGGCCGCCGCGCAGGCTTCCGCGCCCATCGCGCCCGGCGCCGCCAGCACCGCCACCCCCTGCAACTCGGCCAGCGCCCGTGCCGCGCGCAGGCCCGAGACCGGCTCCGCCCCCAGCGCCCGCGCGCGGGCCAGCACGGCCGGCCCGTCGGTGCCCTTCAGCCCGACGCGCCCGCCCATGCCCGCGATGGGATTCACGATGACGCCCAGCCGCCGCACCAAGCCCCCCCGACGCCTGTTCGTATTGCGAACAACAATGCGCCTGACGCACAATCTGCGGGGCTTCCGGCGACGGCGCAATCCCGAAGATGAAGCATCCGACATCCGGTGCCGGACCGCCACAGGGTTGTGGCCCCGCGCCCCGCGGTCCTAGGCTTCGCCGCGATGCAGCAATCCGCCGCCACGCCCGAAGGCCTGCCCGCGCTGGAAGCGCGCCTTGCGCGCGAATTGGCGCTGCTCAACCTGCCGCCCAGGGCCTGGGTGCCGGAGACGCGCTTCGAGGGCGGGGAGTTGCTCGACGTCGCCGTGATCGGGGGCGGCCTCTCCGGCCTCTGCGCCGCCGCGGCGCTGCGCTTCCTGGGCATCACGCGCCTGGCGGTTCTGGACCGCGCGGAGGCCGGCACCGAGGGCCCCTGGGTGACGACGGCGCGCATGCGCACGCTGCGCACGGCGAAGGAGGTCGCGGGCCCCGCGCTCGGCATCCCCTCGCTCACCTTCCGCGCCTGGTTCGAGGCGCAGTGGGGGGAGGCCGCCTGGGCCGCGATGTTCCGCATCCCGCGCCCGATGTGGATGGACTACATGGTCTGGTATCGCCGCGTGCTGGCGCTGCCCGTCCGCAACGGGATCGAGGTCACGGCGATTGAGCCGCTGCCCGATGGCCCTGTCCGCATCGCGACCAATACGGGCGTGATCCATGCGCGCCGCGTGGTGCTGGCCACCGGGATCGACGGCCTCGGCGGCCCCGCCGTGCCCGCGGTGCTGCGCGACCTGCCGCGCCGCTTCTGGGCCCACTCGGCGGAGGCGATCGAGATCGCCTCCCTCGCCGGCAAGTGCGTCGGCGTGGTCGGTGCCGGCGCTTCCGCCATGGACAACGCCGCGGTGGCGCTGGAAGCCGGCGCGGCGTCCGTGGACATGCTGATCCGCCGTGCCGAGATGCCGCGCATCGACAAGTTCACGGGCATCGGCAGCAAGGGCATGGCGCATGGCTTCATGGGCCTGCCCATGGCGGACAAATGGCGCTTCTTCCGCCTGGCCAATGACGCGCAACTGCCCGCGCCGCGCCAATCCGTGCTGCGCGTCTCCGCCTTCCCCAATGCGCGCTTCCTCTTCGGCTGCCCGATCCTGTCGGCGCGGGAGGATCGCGGCGCGCTGCGGGTGGAGACGCCACGCGGCGTGCTGCGGCTGGATTTCCTCATCCTCGCCACCGGCTTCGCCATCGCGCCGGAGACGCGGCCGGAATTGCAGGCCATCGCGCCGCATATCCGCCGCTGGGCGGACAGCTACACGCCCCCGCCGGAGGAACGCGACGAGGCGCTGGCGCAGCACCCCGACCTCGGCCCGGGATTCGAGTTCCAGGAACGCCATCCCGGTGCCTGTCCCGGCCTGTCGCGCATCGCCTGCTTCACCTTCCCCGCGGTGCTGTCGCACGGCAAGCTGACCAGCGGCATCCCCTCGGTCAGCGAAGGCGCGCGCCGCCTGGCGGAGGCGATGGCCCGCAGCCTCTTCGTCGAGGATCGCGCCCTGATCCGCGACCAGTTCGACCGCTACGATACCGCCGAATTGCAGGGCGACGAATGGACGCCCTGGACCGGACCCCTGGAGAGTGACAGCGATGCCGCAGCCTGAGATCCTGGTCTTCTACGGCATCTCCTCCCCCTGGGCCTATCTCGGCACGCCGCAACTCTGGTCCATCGCGCGCAAGCATGGCGCGCGGATCGTGCTGCGGCCCATCCGCGTGATCGAGGCCAATGGCGGCATCCCGCTGCGCACCCGCGCCCAGCCGCGGCAGGACTACCACGGGCTGGAACTGGCGCGCTGGCGCGGGCATCTCGGCATGCCGCTGAACCTGACGCCGCGCTTCTACCCCTGCCGGACGATCGAGACCGCGGCCCAGGCCGTGATCGCGGTGCAGGAAGCCGCGCTCGACGCGGCCGCCTTCAGCTTCGCCGTGCAGCGCGCGCTCTGGGCCGAGGATCGCGACATCGCGGATGTCGGGACGTTGCGCGACCTGGCCCGCGCCACGGTGGGGGAGGAAGGCGCCGCGCTCGTCCGTGATCCCGCCTTGCCGCGCCACATCGAGACCTGGCACGGCAACCTGGCGGAAGCCGAGCAGCGCGGCATCTTCGGCACGCCCACCTATGTCGTGAATGACGAGCTGTTCTGGGGCCAGGATCGTCTGGATTTCGTCGATCGCGCTTTGGCGAAGGCCGCGTGATGCTGGCGCATGAGGACCCCGCCATCATGGAACGCGCCGCCGCGCTGCATGCGCGCGCGGTCGTCTTCGATGGCCTGTCCACCTGCAACTGGTCCCGCACCATCTTCGAGGAGATGAAGGCCGGCGGCGTCACCGCCGTGAACGCCGCTTCCGTGCTGTGGGAGGATCTGCGCGGCGGCCTCGACAACATCAGCGACTGGCGGCGGATGCTGGCGGAGAATGCGGACCTTCTGCGGCCCGTCAGGACGGTTGCCGATATCCATGCCGCCAAGCGGGAAGGGCGGACGGGGATCAGCATCGGCTGGCAGAACACCTCCCCCATCGAGGACCGGCTGCAGGATATCGGGATCTTCAAGGATCTCGGCGTCGGCATCATGCAGCTGACCTACAATACGCAGAACTATTCGGGCGCCGGCTACCTGGAGTTGACCGATTCCGGCCTGACGGGCTTCGGGCGCGAGGTGGTGCATGAGATGAACCGCGTCGGCGTGCTCTGCGACCTCTCGCATGTCGGGGAGAGGACGAGCTTCGACGCGATCGCCTGGTCCAGGCAGCCCTGCGCCATCAGCCATGTCCTGCCGCGCGCCCTGCATGACGTGCCGCGCAACAAGATGGATGCGCTGCTGAAAGCCTGCGCGGAAGCCGGCGGCATCATCGGCATCAGCCTCTTCGCGCCGGGGCTGCGCGCCGGCAATGACGCGACGGTGGAGGACTATATCGACGCGATGGCGCATGTGATCGCGCTGGTCGGCGAGGATCACGTCGGCCTCGGCGCCGATTTCAGCCTGGACCATCCGCGGCCCGGCCCGTACCAGAACTACGCCAGCCGGGACAAGGGAATGGCCCGCAACCTGACGGAATTCGCGACCGCGAAGATCAACAAGCCCCGCGGTATCCAGCGCATCCATGAGATGCCGCACATCACCGCCGCCATGGTCCGGCGCGGCTGGGGTGACGACCTCATCCTCAAGCTGCTCGGCGGCAATTGGCTGCGGCTGCTCGGGCGCGTCTGGGGCGGCTAGGCCATCCGGTCCCACGCATCGTCGGTGCCGCGCGACAGCCGGTGCTTCATGATGCGCTGGCTCGGCGTGCGCTCGAAACCCTCCACCACGGCGATGTAGCGCGGCCGCTGGTGGCGGGCGAGGCGCGTATCCAGCCAGGCGGAAACCGCCGCCGCGTCCAGCGACACGCCAGGCTTGGGCTGGACGAACAGCTTGATCTCCTGCTCCCCGACCTCGGCCGCCACGCCGATCATGGCGCAATCCGCGATATCGGGATGCTGCGCCGCGACGCTCTCCACCTCCCAGGCGCCGACATTCTCGCCGCGCACCCGCGCGCTGTCGGACATGCGGCCATGGAAGAACAGATTTTCTTCAGTATCGAAGGACCCGGAATCGCCGGTGTGCAGCGCACCGCCTCGCAGCGCTTTCGCCGTCGCCTCCGGGTTGTCGAGGTAGCCCTGCGTCAGCGCCAGCGGATCGCGCGCGCTGACGATGATCTCGCCGCGCTCGCCCTGTGGCACCGGCCCGCCATCGGGGCCGCGCAGCGTCACCTCGAACCACGGCATGGCCGTGCCAACGGCGCCATGGGTGCCGTTGCGGTTGGCGGTGCTGAAGCTGCTGGCCTCCGTCATCCCGTAGCATTCACGGAGCTCGACGCCGAAGCGGTCCCGCACCGCATCCCAGATCTCGGCGGGCGCGCCCCCGCCCCAGGCGACGCGCACGCCATGGGCGCGTTCCTTCGCACTCGGCTGCTGCTTCAGCAGGATCTGCAGGATGCCGCCGAGGTAGTGGAGATGCGTGGCCCCCGCGGCGATGACCTCATCCCAGAAGCGGCTGGCGGAGAAGCGCGGCACCAGGTGCAGTACGGCGCGTTTCAGCAGCGGCACCACCACCATCTGCGCGCCGCCGATATGGTACAGCGGTTCCCACATGAACATCACGTCGCCATCGCGTGCATCCGCCACCAGCAGCACGCCCTCTCCCGCCAGGCGCAACATGCGGTGGGACACGCGCACGCCCTTGGGCGGGCCGGTGGTGCCGCTGGTGTAGCCGATGGCGAAGTCATCGGCGGGGTCGGGCAGCGTTTCCTCGAACCGCGCCGCCGCCCCGCCCTCCAGCGCCGCCAGCGGCACCGCGCCCGGCAGAGCCTCCTCCGCCACCAGGATGCACGGCTTCGCGTGGCCCAGGATGTAGCGGAGGGAATCGCCGACCAGCGCGGTGTTCAGCGGCACCCAGACCAGCCCGGCCTTGGCCAGCGCGAAGACCAGCGCCAGCGCCCCCGCGCCATTCGGCAGCATCACCGCCACGCGGTCGCCGCGCGCCGCGCCGAGGCCCCGCAGCGCCTGCGCCATCGCATCGCTCCGCGCATCCAGCGTGCCGAAATCCAGCGTCGCCCCATCGACGATCGCGAAGACCCGCGCCGGTTCCGTCGCCGCGATGGCACGGAAAAACTCGAGAAACCCGCCCGGCGGCGGCACGCCCTGCTGCATGCGCGGCCCTCCCGCCGCGATGCTCCCGCGCGTCCGGCGCCGCGTCAATCGACGCCCCCCGCGCTTGACGCTGCATGCGCGCGGGTGGAAGCATCCGGCGCGACGCGGGGAGACGCAGCATGACCATCGACGCCGAGGCCGTGGGCCAGGTCCTTGCGGAGAATCGCGACGGCATCCTCCTCATCACCCTCAACCGGCCGGATCGGCTGAATGCCTGGAACGCGCCGATGCGCGCGCGGCTCGTCGCCCTCATCAACGGCGCGAACACGGACCCGGCCATCCGCGCCGTCGTGCTGACGGGCAGCGGCACGCGCGCCTTCTGCGCGGGGCAGGACCTGAATGAGGGCCGGACCTTCGATGGCGCCCGCGCGGAGGAATGGATCGAGGAATGGCGCCGCCTCTATGGCGCGCTGCGGCGCTTCGAGAAGCCGATGATCATGGCGCTGAACGGCCTCGCCGCCGGCTCCGCCTTCCAGACCGCGCTGCTCGGCGACATCCGCATCGGCCATGCGGGGTCGCGCATGGGCCAGCCGGAGATCAATTCCGGCATGGTCAGCGCCACCGGCTTCTGGATCATGCGGGAGATGCTGGGCCTGTCCCGCGCCATCGAGATGGTGCTGACCGGCCGGCTGGCGAGCGCGGAGGAATGCCACCGCCTCGGCATCCTGCATCACCTGGTGGCGCCGGAGGAGGTGCTGCCGAAGGCGCTTTCCATCGCCGCGGAACTCGCCGCCAAGCCGCCGCTCGCCTTCAAGCTCAACAAGCAGCGCTTCTGCGCCGCCACCCAGGCCGGTTTCGACGAGACGATGGAGGCGGCGCGCCTGCTCCATCGCCAGGCCTTCGATGCCGGGGAGCCGCAGCGCGTGATGGGCGAATTCCTGAACAAGGCGCGGTGATCGCCATGTCCCCTCGTCACGCCGTCGTCACCGGCGCCTCCTCCGGCATCGGCGCCGCCATCGCGCAGCGCCTCCTCGCCGATGGCTGGCAGGTCACCGGCCTCAGCCGCAAGGCGCCGGACTGGGCGGGCGCGGGCTACACGCATCGCGCGGTCGACCTGCTGGACCCCGATGCGCTGCTGCCAGTGCTGGATGGGCTGGCGCCGCAGGCCCTTGTCCACGCCGCCGGCCTGATGCGGGCGGAGGCGCTGGGCGCCATGCAGCCGCAGACCGGGGACCAGCTCTGGCGCCTGCATGTCGATGTCGCCGCGCGGCTTGCCGATGCGCTGATCCCGCGGATGGAAGCGGGTGGCCGCGTCGTCTTCATCGGCAGCCGCACCTCCGGCGGCGCGCCGGGCCGCGCCTACTACGCCGCGACCAAGGCCGCGCTGGTCGGCCTCGCGCGTTCCTTCGCCGCGGAACTGGCGCCGCGCGGCATCACGGTGAATGTCGTGGCGCCCGGGGTCACGGATACGCCGATGCTGCGCGATCCCGCCCGGGCCTCCATGCAGCCCAAGGCGCCGCCGATCGGCCGCTTCATCCGGCCCGAGGAAGTGGCCGCGCTGGCCGCCTTCCTGCTGGGGCCGGAGGCCGCGGCCATCACCGGCCAGCAGATCATGATCTGCGGCGGCGCCTCCCTGTAGCAGGCTTCCGCTTGACGGCCCGAAGCCGCCGGGAGTACCCCTAAGCATCAGTTCCGAACAAAAGTTCGGAATCCGATAATCAAGGGGAAGGGACGTCGCCGGGCATGAGCCTTGCGCAGGACAGCAACGGGGCCTCGATGCGCAGCGCCTCCGCGCGCGCCATGGACAACCCGAAGAACCAGGTGCAGTCCGTCGCCAAGGTCTTCGCCGTGCTGCGCAGCTTCACCGCGGACCATCCGGAGCAGACTCTGGCGGAAGTCGCGTCGCGCAGCGGGCTGGATCGCGGCACCGCCTATCGCCTCGTGCATACGCTCGCCGATCTCGGCCATCTCCGCGCGGTGCCGGACACGCGGCGCTTCCGGCTCACGCTGAAATGCCTGGAACTCGGCTTCGCCGCGCTGTCGGCCGATGATCTTCCCGGCCACGCCACGCCCTTGTTGAAGGAGGTCGTGCCCGCCCATGCCGATGCGGCTTCCCTCGGCGTGCTGGAACAGGGGGAGGTCGTCTATCTCGCCCGCGTGGAAGCCGGCCTCGAACGCCATGGCCTGGTGCGACGCGCGGGCACGCGGATCGGCGCCTATGCCACCGCGCTTGGCCAGGCGATGCTGGCCTGGCTGCCGGTGGCGGAGCAGCATGAACACCTCGCCGCCGTGCCGCGCCTCATGCTCTCCGAACGCACGGTCACGGATCTCGATGCGCTGCTGGCGCGCCTCGCGGCGGTGCGGGCCCAGGGCTATGCGGTCTCCGACGGGGAGAATGCCTATGGCCTTCGCACCGTGGCCGCGCCGGTGCTGGACGGGCGCGGCCGGCCCATCGCCGGAATCAGCATGACCATCGCCGCGGGCCGAGCGCCCATCGCGGATTTCGTGGCCGATGCCGTGCCCCAGGCGCTGCGCATCGCGGCCGAGCTGGGGGAGGGCGTGCGCCTTTCCCTCGGCGCCATCGGCGTCGCGCGGGGCGGCCGCTGATGCTGCGCCTGCTGGCGGATGACCTGACCGGCGCGCTGGACAGCGCGGCGGAGTTCACCGGCCTCTTCGGTCCTGTCCGCGTGGCCTGGCATGGCGATGCGGCGGGCAGCCTCGCCCTCGACACCGGCACGCGGGAAGCGACGCGCGGCGCCGCGCTGGTGGCCTTGCGGGCCGCGGCGCCGATGCTCGCCGGCGCCACCATCGCCTTCAAGAAGCTGGACAGCCTGCTGCGCGGCCATCCCATCGCCGAACTCGCGGCCTGCCGCGACGGCTTTCGCCATGTGGTGCTGGCACCCGCCTTCCCGGCCATGGGACGCATCACGCGGGCCGGCACGCAATACGCCGAGGCACCCGGCGGCTGGTCCGCGCGCGCCGCGCTGCCCGCCCTGCTGGCGCAGGAAGGGCTCTCGGCGCGGCCGCTGCCCGAAAGCGGGGCGCTGCCCGATGGGATCCTGGTCTGCGATGCGGAGCGCGATGGCGACCTGGCGCGCATCGTCGCCCGCGGCCTGGCCGCCGAAGGCCCGGTGCTGTGGTGCGGCAGCGGCGGGCTGGCGGGCGCCCTGGCCAGACGCCATCCCGCGACGCGCGACGCCATGCTGCGCGGCCCCGTGCTGGGCCTTTTCGGCTCCGACCAGGGCGTCACGGCGCGGCAATTGGCGGCCTGCGGGCCGCTGGCGCTGCGCCTGCCGGATGGGGGCGCCGACAGCGCCGCGCGGCTGGCCGCCCTGATGCGGGCCGAGGGCGCCGCCCTGGCCGGCTTCACCCTGCCTGAGGGCACGCCCCGCGCCGCCGCCGCCCGCCACATCGCCACCGCGCTGCACGGCCTGGTGGCCGCGCTGCCGCGTCCCGGCACGCTGATCGTGGCGGGGGGCGAGACGCTGCGCGCGCTGTGCGAGGCGCTGGGCGCGACGGCGCTGGAAGCCACCGGCCTGCTCGCCCCAGGCGTGCCCCGGTCCCGCCTGCTCGGCGGGCGCTGGGACGGCGTCGAGGTCATCTCCAAATCCGGCGCCTTCGGCGGGGATGCGCTGTGGCGCGACCTGCTGGCGGCGAACGGCATCCTGACGGGAACAGAAGCCGCATGAGTCGCCACCTCGCCATCACCATGGGCGACCCCGCCGGCATCGGGCCGGAGATCATCGTCAAGGCCTGCACGGCGCTGGCCCCGCGCATCGCCGCCGGTGACCTCAAGCTGCTTGTCATCGGCCACGGCACGGCGCTGGAACAGGCCCGCGCCGCCGCCGGCGCGCCGCCCATCCCGCATGTCCCCGCCGATGGCCACTGGCCGGCGCTGGCCTTCCTGCAGGCGGGCGAGGAACAGGCCCCGATCATCCAGGGCCAGGTGGCGGCGGAGGCCGGGCGCTTCGCCTATCTCGCCATCGAACAGGGCGTGAAGCTGGCGATGGAAGGCCGCGTCGGCGCCATCGTCACCGCGCCGCTGAACAAGGAGGCGCTGAACAACGCCGGCTACCACTATGCCGGCCATACGGAGATGCTGGCGGAACTCACCGGCGTGAAGGGCAGCGTGATGCTGCTGGCCCATGGCAATATGCGCGTCAGCCATGTGACGACGCATTGCGCGCTGGAGGAAGTGGCCCCGCGCGCGACGCCCGAGCGCATCCGCCGCGTGCTGGACCTGACGCATGGCGCGCTGAAGCGCCTCGGCATCCAGAAGCCCCGCATCGCCGTCGCCGCGCTGAACCCGCATGCGGGGGAGGGCGGGTTGTTCGGCCGCCAGGACATCGACGTGACGGAACCCACCATCGCGAAGGCCGTCGCCGATGGCATGGACGTTCTCGGCCCCATCCCCGGCGACACCGTCTTCGTGAAGCTGCGCGCCGGCCAGTATGATGCGGTGGTCGCGATGTATCACGACCAGGGCCACATCCCCGTCAAGCTGCTCGGCTTCAACGTCGATCCGAAGACGGGGAAGTGGGAGGCGCTGTCCGGCGTGAACGTCACGCTCGGCCTGCCGGTGATCCGCACCTCCGTCGACCACGGCACCGCCTTCGACATCGCGGGCAAAGGCATCGCCAGCGAGACCAGCCTGATCGAGGCCATCGAATACGCCGAGCAACTCGCGGCCGGAGCGCCCCAATGACCGATCTTCTGCGTCCCATCGAGATCCTGCGCCCGACACGGCTGGAATTCGGCGCCGGCACCGTCGGCATCGTCGGGCAGTGGGCGCGGGAGCAGGGCATCACCCGCACCCTCGTCATCAGCGGCGGCTTCAACGCGAAGCGTGTCGATGTGCTGGGCCTGCCCGGTGAAGTCACGGTCTTCGGCCATGTGAAGCCGGAGCCGGACCTGCCGAACCTCGACGCCGCCCTCGCCATGGCGGAGCAGGTGAAGCCACAACTGGTCGTCGGCTTCGGCGGCGGCAGCGCGCTTGACCTCGCCAAGCTCGTCGCCGTGCTGCCGGGCAGCGGGCAGACGCTGCATGAGGTGGTGGGGCCGGAGAAGGTGAAGGGCCGCCAGGTGAAGCTCGTGCAGGTGCCGACCACGGCCGGCACGGGCAGCGAGGCCGGCACGCGCTCCCTCGTCACCGATCCCGCGACGGAGCAGAAGCTGGCGGTGCAGAGCCGCCACATGCTGGCCGACCTGGCCGTGGTGGATGCGGAACTCACGATGAGCGTGCCGCCCGCCGTCACCGCCGCCACCGGCGTCGATGCCATGGCGCATTGCGTGGAGGCTTTCACCAGCAGGCGCGCGCATCCGCTGATCGACCTCTATGCGCTGGAGGGCATCCGCCTCGTCGGCCGCTACCTCGCGCGTGCCGTCGCCGATGGCAGCGACAAGGAAGCCCGCGCTGGCCTCATGCTCGCCTCGCTCTATGGCGGCTATTGCCTCGGCCCGGTGAACACCACGGCGGGCCATGCCGTGGCCTATCCGCTCGGCACGCGCCAGCACATCGCCCATGGCCATGCCTGCGCGCTGGTCTTCCCGCATACCCTGGCCTTCAACGCGCCGGTGATGGCGGAGAAGACGGCGCTGGTGCTGCAGGCGCTCGGCCTGCCCGCCAGCAGCGATGAAGGTGTCGTGCGGGAATCCACCCATGCCTTCTGCGCCAGGCTCGGGATCGAGATGCGCCTCTCCGCGCTCGGCGTGCCCGAATCCGCGCTGGAGTCGATGGCGACCGAGGCCCACGCCATCCGCCGCCTGCTGGACAACAACCCCCGCGACATCAGTGCGGCGGAGATCCTCGCGATCTACCGCCGCGCCTTCTGAGGAACCGCCGCGATGGATACCGGCATCATCGACAAGCCCGAGACTCTGGCCGCCGCCCCCGGCGATCCCGCGCGCAGGGAATGCTTCATCCCCACGCCCTGCGTGCAGAACCACGCCGCCTTCCTGATGGAATTGCCGGGCGGCGATCTCGGCTGCGTCTGGTTCGGCGGCACCCAGGAAGGCGTGCCGGACATCTCGGTCCGCTTCTCCCGCCTCGCGCCTGGTGCCACGCGGTGGTCCGAAACACAGACACTGTCGGATGACCCGACGCGGTCGGAACAGAACCCGCTGCTCTTCCCCGCGCCGGATGGTTCGCTCTGGCTGCTCTGGACCGCGCAGATCAGCGGCAACCAGGACACGGCGATGATCCGCCGCCGCATCAGCCGGGATGGCGGCGCGACCTGGGGCCCGATCGAGACGATGATCGGGGAGCAGCCGGGCTTCGGCACCTTCATCCGCCAGCCCATCATCGTGACGTCGGAAGGCAATTGGCTGCTGCCGATCTGGCGCTGCACCAAGCCGCCCGCCGGCGCCTGGACGGGTGACCTCGACACCTCCTCCGTCATGCTCTCCGCCGATCAGGGCAGGACCTGGACGGAACACGCGGTGCCCGACAGCACCGGCACCTGCCACATGTGCATCCTGGACATGCAGGACGGCACGCTGGTGGCGTTCTACCGCAGCCGCTGGGCCGACTGGGTGTACCGCAGCACGTCCCAGGATGGCGGCCGCACATGGACGGCGCCGCAGCCCACGACGCTGCCCAACAACAACTCCTCCATCCAGGCGATCCGCCTGGCCGATGGCGGCATCGCCATCCTGTTCAACGACAGCAGCGCGAAGAATGCGACGGATCGCCGGGTGTCGCTTTATGACGACATCGGCGACATGGAGGCCCCGGTGGCGCCGCCCACGGAAGGCCGCAGCGCCTTCTGGGGCGCGCCGCGCGCGCCGATGACCCTGGCGGTGAGCGACGATGGCGGCCTCACCTGGCCGCATCGCCGCAACCTCGAAACCGGCGATGGCTTCTGCATGACGAACAATTCGAAGGAGAGGCTGAACCGGGAGTTCAGCTACCCCTCGCTCCGCCAGGCCGCCGATGGGTCGCTGCACATCGCCTACACCTATTGGCGCCAGGCCATCAAATACGTCCACGTCCCACTCGACTGGGTGCGTGGCTGACAACCCGAGAAGGAGGAACAAACCAATGCTTCGCCGTACCCTGATCCAGTCCGCCGCCGGCGGCCTCGGCCTGCTCGCCGCCCCCGTTGTCCATGCCCAGGCCGCCTGGCCGCATGGCCGCACCATCCGCGTGGTGTGCCCCTGGCCGCCCGGCGCGGCGAATGATGCGCTGGCCCGCCTGCTGGCGCAGAAGCTGCAGGAGAAGCTGGGCGCGACCGCGATCGCGGAAAACCGCACCGGCGGCGCCGGCCTGGTCGGCACGCGCGAAGTGCTGTCCGCGGCGCCGGATGGCTACACGCTCCTCGCCTCCGCCTTCAACACGGCGGTCATGCCGCTGGTCCTCCGCGGGGCCAATTTCGACCCCGAGCGCGACCTGGAAGTGATGGCCCGCGTCGCCCGCGCGCCGCTGGTGATGGTGATGAGCGGTGCACGCCCGCAGCGCACGGTCGCCGAGGTCGTCGCCGCGGCCAAGGCCAATCCGCGGGACTGGAACATCGCCATCTCCTCGCTCGGCTCCGCCGGGCACCTCGCCACCATCGAGTTCAACCGCCGCACCGGCGCCAATCTCGACATGGTGGCCTATCGCGGCACGCAGCCCGCGCTGACGGATCTGATGGGCGGCAGCACGCAGCTCCTCATCGACCCGTCCTTCGCGCTGCTGCCGGCGACGGGCGATGGGCGCGTCCGTGCCCTCGGCATCGCCGCTGCCGAGCGTTCCCCGTTGGCGCCCACCGTGCCGACGATGGCGGAGGCCGGGCTGCCCGGCTACGAATTCCAGTCCTGGTATGCCTCCTGGGCGCCGAAGGGCACGTCGCAGGAGATCTGCGGCCGGGTGAACGCGCTGATGCAGGAGACGATGCGCGACCCCGCCATCGTCTCGCGCCTCACGAGCCAGGTGCTGGAGCCGGTGACGGAGAGCATCGACCAGACCAAGGCCTTCATCCGTAACGAAATCAGCCGCGCCACGGAGCTCCTCCGCAGCGTGAACTACCAGCCGGAATAGCCTTCGCCGCCGGGGCCGGCGCGCCATGGCGCACCGGTCCCGCCGGATCAGCGTGGCGCGATGTCGCCCGCCCGCACCCAGTCATCGCCCCGTGCCCGCCAGGTGACGCGGTTGGAGGTGGCGTAGGTCACGGGCTGGGTGAACAGGAACAGCACCGGCGATTCCTCGCACATCCGCTGCGTGGCCTGCGCATAGATCGCGCGCCGCCGTGCCGCATCCGTCGTCTGCCGCGCCTGGCGCAGCAGCGTGGTGAAGGGCTCGTCGTTCCAGTAGGCATAGGGGCTGCCGCTTTCGAACAGCGCCAGCAGCCCATCCGCATCCAGCGTCGGCCAGGCCTGCGAGAGATAGGCCATCTGCCCCATGGTCGGCGCGCGGAGATACTTGTTCATCCAGGCGCCGAACTCCATCTCGACGATCCGCGTGCGGACACCGACTTCCTCCAGCTGCGCCGCCACCGCCTGGGTGATTTCCTGCGCGAGCAGATAGGGGCCGATCGGCACCTCGAACTCGATGGTCAGCTGCCCCGGCCGCACACCCGCTTCCTGCAACAGGCGCCGCGCGCGGGCGGGGTCGTAGGTCGGCGCGCGGAGGGATTCATTGTAGCCGAAATAGGCGGGGGTCAGGACCTGGCAGGTGGAGACGCTGCCGATGCCGTTCCAGATCGCGTCCCGGATCGCCTCCCGGTCCACGGCGGCGTTCAGCGCCTGGCGCAGAGGACGACTGTCGCGGAAGGGTGGCGTCAGCAGATTGTACTTCACGAAGACGCTGCGGATGGAATCGACATGCCCGCTGCGCGCGCGGCCGGACTGGTCGATGCGCCGCATCTCGCTCGGCGGCACGCCGGTGATGAGGTCGACCTCGCCGGCCATCAGCGCGGCGATGCGGGCGCCGGCCTCCGGAATCACGCGGAAGGTCACGGTGTCGAAGGCCGGGCGATCGCCCGTCCAGCCCGCGCGGGCCTGGAGCACGGCGCGGTCGCCGCTGGTGAATTGCCGCAGCTCATAGGGCCCGGCGCCGACCGCTGAATTGGCCGGGTTGTTCGACTGCGTCCAGCGCGGCGGGAGCAGGAAGAAGGTGGAGAGCTGGTCGGCCAGCGCAGGATAGGGGCTGCGCGTCTTCACCTCGATCTCGGTCGGCGAGATGACGGAAACCTCCGACACCAGCGCGAACCAGGGCCGCACCCGCGCATTATTGGCGGGGTTCATCACCCGCTCGAGGTTCCACTTCACCGCCTCTGCGTCCAGCGCCTCCCCGTTCGAGAAGGTGACGCCGCTGCGCAGCGTGAAGCGCCACGTGGTATCGTCCACGGCGCGCCATTCGGTGGCGAGTTGCGGCTGCAGCTTCATGTCCGGCCCGCGCACCAGCAGCGCCATGTGGATGTGGGAGATGACGGACAGATCGGTGCCGATCGTCGTCGTGTTGTGCGGATCCAGCGTGTTCACATTGGTGGACAGCGCGATGGTCAGGTTGCGCGGCTGCGCCAGCGCCTGCCCCGCAAGGCCCGTGGCCAGCAGTGCCGCCAGCGCCGCGCGGCGCGCGAATGGGATGCCCGTCATGCCTGCCTCTCCTCATGTTCCGAAAGGAAGCGCCGGATGCGTGCCAGCACCGCGTCCTGCGCCTCCACATGCACCGAATGATTGGCGCCCTCGACCATGAACAGCTCGGCCTTCGGCACCGCTTCCGCGATCAGCCTGGACTGGGATGGCGGACATATCCAGTCCGCCGCGCCACACACGACCAGGGTGGGAATGGCGATCTCCGGGAGCCGGGGGCGCAGGTCGTAATCCTTCTCCGCGAAGAGGTCGTTATGCGTCTTCGCATGGAAGGACATGGTCCGCGTGCGCTCCAGGGAGGCATCGGGATCGAACCGCTCGTAGTAGAGCGGCTGCAGCGCCGCCCAGATCAGCCGCAGTTCCATATCGTCCACTACCTGGTCGGAGAACATCTTCTCCACCATGCGGACCGACGCGCTGGTCGCCTTGTGCAGCCGCGCCTTGATGTTGGCGATTGCCTCGGCCTCGTGATGGTGGCTCGGCGCCGTGCCGCGGAGGATCAGGTGCGTGGCGCTGCCGGGGTGGCGCAGCGCATGGGTCAGCGCGATCATGCCGCCGAAGCTGCCGCCCTGGATGATGCAGGGCGCGCCGACCAGCGTGGCGCGCAACGCCTCCAGATCATCCGCCAGGCGGTCGAAGGTGAAGGGCGGCGTCAGGGATGATTGCCCGCAGCCGCGCTGGTCATAGGCGATCACGCGGTATTCGTCGGAGAGCGGTCGGTAGGCCGCCATCTCCCCCGCATGGTCGCCGATGCCGCGGCCGCCATGCACCAGGATGATGGTGCCGCGCTTCGCCTCGCCGATATCCTCGACGAGGAGCTCGGCGCCGGCGATGGGGACGCGCTTCATGCCTCCCCCCGGATGCGCGCGCCGATCCGCGCCAGCAGCGCGGTATCGACGGGATGGCGGATGACGCAGCCTGGCGAGATCAGCACGCCATTCCCGCTGGCGCGGATCGCGGCCAGGTCGTCCTCGATCGCGGCCATGTCGCCCTGGGTGATCGGCGTGCGGCGCAGCCCGCCCAGGATCGGCTTCCGCCCGCCCGCCGCGCGGTATTGCGCGATGGAGGGCGCGGTCTCCCCGACATGCCAGTTCAGCACGGGCACGGGGAGTTCGCTGAGCAGGTCGAAGAGGATGTCGTCCCCATGCATGTGCACGGCGTTGAACCAGCCCGCCTTCGCGCCTTCCAGCGCCGCCAGGTCATGCGCCAGGAAGTCGCGGCGATAGGCCTCGGCGCCGACCGTGCTGGTCGCGTCCTGCACCGCGAAGAAGACGCCCGCGCAGCCCAGCGCGATGGCGGCGCGGGAGAAGGCGGCGGTGGTTTCCGCCATCTCCGCCATCGCCGCCTGCACCAGCGCGGGATGATCGCGCAGATGGGTCGCGAAGCCGTTGCCGCCGATCAGCTTCTTGGCGATGGTGACGGGGGAGAAGACGGTGGCGAGGACCGGCACCGCCGGCCCCAGCGCCGCCACCAGCAGCCCCAGATGCCGCAATTCGCGCCCCAGCACGCCGGCCGTGGGGTCCAGGCGCTTCACGCGCGTCCAATCCTCCGGCGCCTGGATCGGGCTCGCCGTCACCTTCGCGACGCCGCCCGCCGCGATCTCCGAATAGTCCGCGCGGACGCCCCAATCCTCCACGACATAGAGGCCGTTCGGCATGGATTTCACGAAATCCGCGCCGGTGGCGCGGGTGAAGGCCACCGTCTCCCGCGCGATGGCATCGGGGTCGAGGTCGATGCCCGGGAAATGCGTCCAGAAGGAGAAGGCCGGGCGGGGCGTGCTCTCCCCCGCGATGGTGGCGCGTACCAGATCGGCCGGAGTCATGCCGCTTCTCCCATCAGGACGTAATGGCCATCGCCGGTATCGCGCAGCGCAGCATCCGGCGGGAAGACATAGCCGCCGGCATCGAAGGCCAGCCTCCGGCGGCCGCGTTCCTGTGCCGGATCCGGGATCGGCACCGCGGAAAGCAGCGCCTTCGTGTAGGGATGCCGCGCATCCCCGAACACCGCCTCGGTCGGCCCCATCTCCACGATCCGTCCGCGCAGCATCACCGCCACGCGCGAACACAAATAGCGCACCATCGAGAGGTCATGCGCGATGAACAGCAGCGCCAGGCCCATGCTTTCCTGGAGGTCCTGGAACAGGTTCACGATCTGCGCCTGGATCGAGACATCGAGCGCCGTGATGGGTTCATCCGCCACCAGGAATTGCGGCCGCAGCGCGATGGCGCGCGCGATGCCGATGCGCTGGCGCTGGCCGCCGCTGAATTCATGCGGGTAGCGCTGCATGAAGGCGGGATCGAGGCCGACAGTGCGGAACAGCGCCGCGACGCGATCCGGACCGGCCTCCACCCCGTGCACCAGCAGCGGTTCCTCCACGAAGTCGCCGACGCGCATGCGCGGGTTCAGCGCGGCATAGGGGTCCTGGAAGACGATCTGCATGCGCTGGCGGAACGGCTTGCGTCGTGACGCAGACAGCGATGTCAGGTCGGTGCCGTCGAAGACGACGCGGCCGGCATCCGGCTCCTCCAGCCCCATCACCAGGCGGCCTGTCGTGCTCTTACCGCTGCCGCTCTCCCCGACGAGGCCCAGCGTCTCCCCGGGCATCACGGCAAAGGAGACATCATCGACGGCGCGCGTCACGTAGCGCGCGCGGCCGAACAACCCGCCGCCACTGGCGTAGTGGCGGCGCAGACCTTTGACGCGGAGCAGCGGTGCGGTCATGCCAGCAGCCTCGGCAGATCGTACCAGGCCGCCACCATATGGCCTGCGACGCTGTCCTCCACCGCGCGCAGCGGTGGCGCTTCGCGATGGCAGCGGGGCGTGGCGAAGGGGTTGCGGGGGGCGAAGGGATCGCCGGGTGTTGGCGCGAACATGTCAGGCGGCGCGCCGGGAATCTGCATCAACCGCCCGCCCGGCGGCCGCGCGCCATGCGGCAGGGATTGCAGCAGCCCGTAGGTATAGGCGCTGCGCGGGCTGGCGAAGACGGCATTGACGGGGCCGCGTTCCATGATGCGGCCGGCATACATCACCTGGATCGTATCGGCGATGCCGGCCACGACGCCCATGTCATGCGTGATCCAGACCATCGTCATGCGCAGCCGGTCCCGCAGTTCCGCCATCAGGTCGAGAATCTGCCCCTGCACCGTCACGTCCAGCGCCGTGGTCGGCTCATCCGCGATCAGCAAGGCGGGTTCGCAGGAAATCGCGATGGCGATCATCACGCGCTGGCGCATGCCGCCGCTGAATTCATGCGGGTATTGCGACAGGCGCCGCGCGCCATCGCGGATGCCGACCAGCGCCAGCAGATCCGTGGCGCGGTCCAGTGCCTGGCGCATGGACATCGCCTTGTGACGGATCAGCGGTTCCGCGATCTGCCGCCCGATGGTCAGCACCGGGTTCAGCGCCGTCATCGGGTCCTGGAAGATCATGCCGATGCGCCCGCCGCGAAGGTCCCGCAGCCGCGCCTCCGGCATCGCCAGCAGGTCATGCCCGTCGAACACCGCCCGCCCGCCCAGGATGCGGCCCGGCGGCTGCGGCAGCAGGCCCAGCAGCGCCAGCGCATGCACGCTTTTGCCGCTGCCGCTTTCGCCGACGATGCCGAGCGTCTCGCCCGCCTCGACGCTGTAGGTCAGGTCAGGGATGACGCGGGCGAAGCGGCCTTCCCGCGCGAAGCCGACCGACAGACCCTCGATCGCCAGCAGCGCCATCACCGCACCGCCAGTCGCGGGTCGAAGAAGTCCCGCAGCCAGTCGCCCAGCAGGTTCACCGCCAGCACCGTCAGCATCAGCGCCAGGCCCGGGAAGGTGATGATCCACCAGGCGGATGAGATGTAGGTCCGCCCATCCGCCAGCATCCGTCCCCAGGATGGATCGGGTGGCTGGATGCCGAGGCCCAGGAACGAAAGCCCCGCCTCCAGCACGATCACCCGCGCCAGTTCCAGCGTCGCCACCACCAGCGCCGGCGTCAGCACATTCGGCAGGATGTGGCGCAGGATGATGCGGGAATGTGAGGCACCGATGGCCCGCGCGCTCTGCACGAATTCCCGTTCCCGCACCGCCAGCACCTGGCCGCGCACGATGCGCGCGTAGCGGACCCAGGACACCAGGGCGAGCACGCCGATCAGGTTCCGCAGGCTCGGCCCCAGCGCCGCCACCACCATCAGCGCCAGCAGCATCAGCGGCAGCGCGAGCTGGATATCCACCAGCCGCATGAGGATGCGATCCACCCAGCCGCCGAAATAGCCGGATATCAGGCCGAGCAGCGTGCCCAGCACGCCCCCCAGCAGCACGGCCGCGCCCGCCACCATCAAGGTCACGCGGCTGCCCGCCACAATGCGGGACAGGATGTCCCGCCCCAGCTGGTCCGTGCCCAGCGGATGCGCGCCCAGGCTGAACCAGGTGATGGTCGGCCCCACCATGCGCGCGCGGAGATTCGTCCGCGTGGGGTCGGGCAGGTCCAGCCATGGTCCGAACAGCGCCAGCAGCACCAGCACGACCAGCAGCGTGGCGCCGAACAGGCCCAGCCATCCGGAACGGCGCGTCAGCGCCTGCCACACCGCCCTCATCGCCGTGCCCGGATGCGCGGGTCGAGCAGCCCGTAGAGCAGGTCGACGAAGAGGTTGATGACGACGAAGATGGTGGCGATCACCATCACCCCCGCCTGCACCACGGGAAAATCCTTCGCCTCCATCGCCTGCACGATCAGGCGCCCGACCCCGGGCCAGGAGAAGACCGTCTCCGTCACCACCGATCCGCCGAGCAGCTCACCGGCCAGGATCCCGACCATGGTGACGACGGGGATCAGCGAATTGCGCGCGATGTGCCACAGGAACACCGTGCCCGGCAGCAGCCCCTTGGCACGCGCCGTGCGCACATGGTCGTCCTTCATCACATCCAGCATGCCGGATCGCAGCAGCCGCGCGATGCTGGCGGTGGTGAAGGTGCCGAGCGTCAGCGCTGGCAGCACCAGGCTCATCGGCCCGTCATAGCCGCCGGTCGGGAGCAGGCCGAGATCGACGGCGAAGAGCAGGATCAGCAGCAGCCCTAGCCAGAAGACCGGCGTCGCCTGGCCCAGCAGCGCCAGCAGCATCACCACGCCTTCCACGATGGTGCCGCGGAACAGCGCCGCCATCGATCCCGCGACACAGCCGAGCACCACGCCCACCAGCAGCGCCGATCCCGCCAGCGCCATCGTCGCCGGCATCCGTTCCAGCACCACGGACAGGGCAGGGCGCATGAACTGGAAGGATTGTCCGAAGTCGCCACGCAGCGCCCCGCCTAGGAAGGTGACGTACTGCTCCCAGATCGGCCGATCGAGCCCGAGCCCCGCGCGCAGCGCCTGGAGCTGTTCCTCCGTGGCGCCCACGGGCAGCAGCAGGATCGCAGGATCGCCCAGCAGGCGGGAGACGACGAAGACGATCGTCACCACGCCCCAGATCGCCACGATCCCGTCACCGAGGCGGGAGAGGAGGAAGCGCCCCATCAATCCTCCAGCCCGTAGATGCTGCGCGCGGCTTCCGCGCTGATGCGGTCCTCCCGCAAGTCACGCCGCACCGCATCGCGATCCCGCAGGCGCGGATCGCCGCGGCCGCCGCCGCCGGAGGTCACGGCCGCGCCCGACCCGCCATCCGGGATCAACCCGTCCCGCCGCTTCAGCGCGGCGACGCCCGCGGAGAGTTCGACGCGCGCCAGCCCGCCGGGCAGCCCGCCTTCCAGCCCCCAGGCCGGGACGATGTTGCAGGGGCCGCCGAGGTTGACCGTCGCCTCATGCCCCACCGCGCGCACGCGGCGCCGGATGCCCATGCCGCCGCGGAAACGCCCGGGGCCGCCGCTGTCGCGGACCAACTCATAGGCCTCGACCATCACGGGCTGTTCGGATTCCAGCGCCTCCACCGGGATATTGGCGGAGTTGGTGGTGTGGACGTGGACGCCATCCATCCCGTCCTGCCCCGCCCGCGCGCCGAAGCCGCCGCCCATGCTTTCATTGTAGACGTAGTAGCGGCCGGTGCGGGGATGCGTGCCGCTCATCGTCAGTACCGTCACGCCGGTGGAGGCCGCGGGCACGCGATCCGGGATCGCCTCCGCCAGCGCCGCGAAGCACATATCGACCAGCCGCTGCGCCACGTCGTGTCGGCTGTAGACGGCAGCGGGCGGCAGCGCATTGACGATGGAGCCCGCGGGCGCGCTGATCCGGATCGGCCGATGAAAACCCGCATTGGCGGGTGTGTCCTGGTCCAGCAGCGTCTTCACGACGTAGTAGACCGTCGCCTGCAAGGCGGTGAACACCATGTTGAGGCCCGACCGCGTCTGCGCCGGATTGCCCGCGAAGTCGAAGCGGATCTCGTCGCCGGCGACCTCGATCGCGACCGCCAGATGCAGCAGGTCCGGCCACAGGCTGGTGTCGAAGGGCGCCTGGAAGGCGTAGCGTCCGTCGGGGATGGCGGCGATGCCGGCGCGGGTCTTGCGCTCCGCATAGTCCAGCAGGTCGCGCGTCGCCTGGTGCAGCACCGCCACGCCGTAGCGCGCGGCCAGCGCCTGGTAGCGCTGCACGCCGAGGCGGTTCGCCGCCATCTGCGCGCGGAAATCATTCACCCGCTCCCGCGGCACCTGGCAGTTCAGCAGCACGAGGTCCAGCACATCCTGCTGCAACACGCCGGCGCGATAGAGGCGGATGGGCGGGATGCGCAGCCCTTCCTGGAAGATGTGGGCGTGGCCGCGATCGACGAAATCCGAGTGATGCGCGAGGTTCGCCACCCAGGCGACCAACGCAGCCTGCACGAAGACCGGCTCCAGGAAGACGATGTCGTTGAGGTGGGTGCCGCCGCCGGTATGCGCGTCATTGCCGATGAAGACGTCGCCGGGCTGGATCGCGGCCAGATCCGTGCTGCCCAGCACGCGATCCGCGATGCCGAGCAGCGATCCCAGATGCAGCGGGATCTGCTCCGCCTGTGCGATGATGCGCCCTTCGGTGTCGAACAGCGCGGCGGAGCAGTCGCGGCGTTCCTTGATGTTGGCGGAATAGGCGGCGCGGATGATGGCCTTGCCCATCTCCTCCACGATGGTGGAGAGCGCGCTGCCGATCACCTCGACCGTGATGGGATCGACGGGGGCGTTCACGCCGCTTCCTCCACCATCAGGTTCAGCCAGGGATCGACGGTCGCGATCTGCCCCGGCAGCAGGAGCGTGGTGCTGTCCATCTGTTCGATCACCGCGGGCCCGGCCACGCGATGCCCGGGGCCGAGCCGCGCGCGGTCATGCAGCGGGCAGGGGACCACGGCGCCCGCTTCCGGCAGCCAGACCTGACGCGTGCCGATGATGCTCTCCGCCGCATCCGTCGTCGCCAGCGGGTGCGCTGCGATATCGGCCTTCGGCACGCGGCCCGTCGCCTCCAGCCGCAGGGTCACCACGCGGATCGGCTCCTCCGGGGAGGCATAGCCATAGACCTGCTTGTGCGCCGCCTCGAAGCGCCGCGTCACCTCGGCCAGCGCGGCATCGTCCAACGGGCCGTCGGGGCAATCCACCATCAGCTCATGCCCCTGGCCTTCATAGCGCAGGTCGATGGCGCGCGCCGTGGCGCGATCCGCCTCGGCAATCCCTTCATCGGCGAACCAGGACGCGGCCTGCGATTCCAACCCGGCAAAGCCCTCCCGCAGCCCCGCCAGCCCCTCGGCCGACAGCGGCAGCATTCGCCCGGCGGAGAGATGCGTGCGCAGATCGCTCAGCAGCAGCCCCATGGCACACAGGATGCCCGGATTGCGAGGCACCAGCACCCGCGCCATGCCCAGCTCCCGCGCCAGCCGCGCCGCATGCAGCGGCCCTGCGCCGCCGAAGGCCATCAGCACGTAGTCGCGCGGATCATAGCCGCGCTCCACGGAGATCACGCGGATCGCCTTCGCCATATTGGCGGTGACGACGCTGATGATGCCCTGCGCCGTCCGCATCGCATCCAGCCCGATCCGCGCGCCGAGCCGCGTGATGGCCGCCTCCGCCCGCCCGCGATCGATCGCCATGCGCCCGCCCAGCAGATGCGTGGGGTTCAGCACGCCCAGCACGAGGTTCGCATCCGTGACCGTCGGCTCCCCGTTCCCCAGGCCGTAGCAGACCGGCCCCGGCAAGGCCCCCGCGCTGCGCGGCCCCACCTTCAGCAGCCCGCCGCTATCGACAAACGCGATGGAGCCGCCGCCCGCGCCCACGGTGTGGATATCCAGCATCGGCACCCGCAGCGGATTGCCATGCACCGCCACATCCACCGCCATGCGCGGCCGCCCGCCATCGATCAGCGCGACGTCGGAGGAGGTGCCCCCCATGTCGAAGGTGATGATCCCCGGCACCCCGGCCGCGCGCCCGATGGCCAGCGCCCCCGTCACCCCCGCCGCCGGCCCCGACAGCACCGTCCGCACCGGGAAGCGGGACGCCGCCTCCGCCGAGATCACCCCGCCATTGCTCTGCGTCAGATGCGGCGTGGCCGCCACGCCCATCGCCGCCAGCCGCGGCGCGAGCCGCCCGAGATAGCCCCGCATCACCGGCCCCAGCGCCGCATTCACGGTCGTGGTGGAGAACCGCTCATACTCGCGAAATTCCGGCGCCACCTGGTGGGAGGTGCTGACGAAGGCACCCGGCATTTCCTCCCCGACCAGCCGCGCCACCAGGGCTTCGTGCGCCGGCGCCAGGTAGCCGAAGAGGAAGCAGATGGAGACCGCCTCCACCCCCGCATCCCGCAGCCGCCGCACGGCTGCCCGCGCCTCGTCCTCATCCAGCGCCGTCTCGACGCTGCCGTCGAAGCGCAGCCGCTCCGACACCTCCAGCCGCAGGTCGCGCGGCGCCGGCGGCTCCGGCTTCCGGGCCTGGAGGTCATAGAGCGCCGGGCGCATCTGGCGGCGGATCTCGATCACGTCGCGAAAGCCCCGGGTCGTCACCATCCCCGTCCGCGCGCCCCGCCCCTCGATCAGCGCATTGGTCGCGACCGTGGTGCCATGGCCGAAATAGGCGACCTCCGCCCCCGCCCGCCCGGCCTCCGCCAGCGCCTGGCCGATGCCTGTCGCGATGCCCTCGCTGGGATCGCCCGGCGTGCTGCTGACCTTCCAGACCGCCAGCCGCCCCGACGCGCCATCCCACAGGCAGACATCCGTGAAGGTGCCGCCGGAATCCACGCCGATGCGAAGCCGGGGGGAAAGGCTCATGCCGCGTCCTTCTGGATTGGCGCCAATTTTGATGCCATGATCGGCGCCATAGGGTCAACCGTCCAATCCCGTCAGGAGAAACCGTGATGCAGGCCGCCGCCCCCGCCCGCACGCGTGACCTCGTCCGCCTGCTGGAAACGGACATCCATCTCGGTCGCCTCGGCGCCGGGTCCTGGCTGCGGCAGATCGACCTGGAAGCCGCCTACAACGCGACGAGGCTCGATATCCGCCAGGCGCTGGACCGCCTGGTGGAAAAGCGCCTGGTCCGCCACATCGCCCGCCGCGGCTACCAGGTGGAGGATTTCGACCCCGCCCGCGTCGCCCAGGTGATGGAAACCCGCGCCGTGCTGGAAGTGGCCGCCGCCGCGCTGGTGATCGACCGGCTGGACGACGCCGCCCTTGCCACCATGCAGCTTCACGCCGAAGCCTTCGCCAGGGCGCTCGAAGCCGGCACGGTGGAGGATCAGGAAGCCGCGAATATCGCCTTCCACACCACCATGCTCGCCCCCTGCCCGAACCGCGAAATGGTGGACCTGCTCTTCGATCTCCGCGCCCGCGTCCCCGCCGCCGTGATCCGCCGCCGCAACACGATGGATTTGCTTCGCCGCGGTGCCGACCACCACTTCGCCATCATCCGCCTGGTCCGCGCGCGCGACCTGCCGGCCCTCCAGCAGGTGATGCGGGAGCACAATTTGAGCCCCGGGGCGCCGTAGGGCGTGGCGCTTTCCCGGAGAGGGGCTGCGCGCCCCTCTCCGGACCTCACCCGCGCCAGGGTCCAGCGGGACCCTGGACCGCGGGGTTATTGGCCGGTGATGGGAGGGGCTCCGCGCGCGCGGCAACACGCGGTCGCGCGGCGCCCCTCCCATCACCGGCCAATCTCATGGGTTCAAAGGGCCCGCTGGCCCTTTGCGGGGGAAGGGGTTCGGGGAAGGGGGCGGAGCCCTCTTCCCCTGGACAGCCCGCGCCTCACCCCCGCCGGATGGCCCCGCGGATCGCGTCCAGCAGCGTGTCCATGTCGCGTTGGAAGGTCGGCCCGTTGGCGTAGCCGTCGGGGTCGCCGGCGCGTTCCATGAAGCGGCGCCAGACGGGGGTGGACATGCCCTGGCGGAAGCGGTCGTGCAGGTAGCCGATCATGTCTTCCGTCATGCCGGCGGGGCCGACCCAGCCTTTCATGTTCTCCGCCACCAGGTCGCTGCCGAGTTCGCGCATGGTCGGCACGTTGGGGTAGGCCGGGTGGCGTTCGGCGGTGGTGACGGCCAGCGGCAGCATGTCGCCCGACGCCACCAGCCCGCCGAGTTCGTCGGAGGCCTGCACGGCCAGGTCGATCTGCCCGGCCAGCAGCGCCTGCTGCTGCGGTCCGCCACCGGTGTAGGGGACGTGGAGCAGTTCCGTGCCGGTGGCGCGTTCGAACATGATGAAGATGGAGTGCGACAGCGTGCCGACGCCGGAGGATCCGTGGGTGATCCCGCCGCGGTTGGCCTTCGCCGCCTCGATCACCTGGGCGAGGGTGGTGAATTTCCCCCCGCGCCCGCGGGTGCAGATGAAGTGGGCGTTCCGGGTCAGGCGGATGACGGCGGAGAAGCCTCGCTTCGGATCGTAGGGCAGGTCCCGGTGGGCCGGGAGGGAGGTGCTTTCCGACCCGCCGGCCATCAGCAGCGTGTGGCCATCCGGTGCCGCGCGCGCCACCTGTTCGGCGGCGATGGCCCCGCCCGCGCCGGGCCGGTTCACGACGACGAGGGGCACCGGGAAGGTGGCCGCGACGGCCTCGACGATCGTGCGGGCGATGATGTCCGTCCCGCCCCCCGGCGCGAAGCCGACGATGAGCTGCATCGGCCGCGTCGGTTGCCAGCCCGTCTGGGCGCGGGCGGAGACGGGGAGGAGAAGGGGGGTGGCGAGCAGGCTACGGCGCGTCAGGCGCATTCGACGGTATCTCCCTGTGGCGCCCTCTGCGGGGCGGATCAGGAGAGGATGGCGGCGAGGGGCGCCGCCTTCAATCTCCCTCATCCCGGATGTTGAGCAGGGCTCCGCAGGCCTTGCAGTGCACCGCGTCTGGGTCGTGGCGCATCAGGCCGCAGGCTTCGCAGCGGAAGCGAACCTTGGTCGGCCGGAACAGCGCCTGCGCCAGGCGCAGGAACAGCGTGACGCCCGCCAGCATGATGACAACGGTGATGAGGCGGCCAGAGGTGCCGGGCAGGGTGATGTCGCCGAACCCCGTGGTGGTGAGGGCGGTGACGGTGAAGTACAGCGCGTCCGCCCAGTCGGAGATGTTGGGGTTGTTGCGGTGCTGGGTGGCGTGGACCACGCCCGTCATCACGATGATGAAGACCAGCAGGTCGGCCGCGGCCACCACCGCGTCCTGGTTGCGCCGGAAGGCCGGGATGTCCTGGCGCAGGTGCAGCACCAGGCGGGCCGATCGCAGCAGCCGCAGCGTGCGCAGGCTGCGCAGGAACCCCCAGCCCGCGAAGAAGGGCGCCAGCAGGAAGGAGATGACGGCGAGAAGGTCCGCGATCCCCGCGGGGTGCAGCAATTCCCGCCGCGCGGCGCGGGAGGTGCGCAGCCGGATCGCCATCTCGGCGACCAGCACCAGCCCGACGGCGATGTCGATGGCCAGCACCGTGGTGCTGGCGGGCAGGAAGGATTCCAGGATCACCCAGCCCAGCGCCGCCAGGTCCAGCGCCAGCAGCCCGTAGGTCGCGAGTGCCCCCGGCTTGCCGGCCAGGCCCTGGAACCCCGGCAGGGCGGTCAGGGCTTCAGTCCGAAGCCGAGTCCGGGGGTTTCCGCCACCAGGATGCGCCCGCGCTCGGCATGGGGATGGTGCGCGAAGCGGTCGCGCAGCGCGGCATGGGCGCCGTGGACTTCCAGCATGCCGCCATGGGCATGGCCGGCCATGGCGGGGAGGTTCGCGGCCTCGAACCCGCCGGCGCCGGTCACGGGCACGCCATGGGCTTCCGCCATCGCCATGATCCGCAGCATGGAGGTTATCCCGCCGCAGAAGGCGGCATTGGGCTGCAGGATATCGAGGGCACCCGCTGCCAGCACGTCACGGAACCAGGAGGGTGATTGCATCATCTGGCCGGAGGCGAGCGGGATCGGCGTGGACCGGCGCAGTTCGACGAGGGCGGCGATGTCGTTGTCCCGGACCGGTTCCTCGAAGAAGGCGATGTCGCAGTCCGCCACCAGGGCCGCCAGCCGCTTCGCCTCCGCGACCGTGAAGCCGCAATTGGCGTCGAGCATCAGGGGCGCATCGCCGATGGCGCGCCGCACCGCGCGGATGCGGGCCGCATCCTCCGTGATCGGCCGCCCGGTGCCCACCAGCAGCTTCACGCCCACGAAGCCTTCGGTCAGCGCGGCTTCGCAGGCGCCGACCAGTTCCGCTTCCGTGAAGGCCGGCATCCCCGCCGTGGCGTAGGCCGGCACGGAATCCCGCGCGCCGCCGATCAGCCGCGCCACGGGCAGGCCCAGCGCCTTCCCCTTGATGTCCCACAGCGCCAGGTCCAGCGCCGACAGCGCCGCGACGAAGGGCCCGGTGGCGCCCCGCGGGTTGAGCCGCTTCAGGAGCATCCCGCGCAGCGCCTCATGCGCCATCGGGTCCTGCCCCGTGACGGCCTGCGCGACTTCGCCGTTCAGCAGCGCCACGACCTGGGCGGACAGGAAGCGCCCGGTCAGCCCTTCCCCGAACAGCCCCTGGTCGGTCTGCACGCGCAGCCGGACGAAGCTCAGGCTCTCCCGCCCCGCATAGGCATCGGCGGCCCGGGCGGGCTTCAGATGCTCGGCGGCGGCGGAGAGGGCCGTGATGCGCATCAGCGCGTCGGCTTCGGCGGGGTCACGCTGTAGTCGTAGAACCCCTTGCCGGATTTCCGCCCCAGCCAGCCGGCCTCGACATACTTCCGCAGCAGCGGGCTCGGCCGGTACTTGCTGTCGCCCATGCCGGCATGCAGCACCTCCATCACCGCCAGGCAGGTGTCGAGGCCGATGAAATCCGCCAATTCCAGCGGCCCCATCGGGTGGTTGCAGCCGAGCTTCATGCCGGTGTCGATGGAGGCGATGTCGCCCACGCCTTCCTGCAGGGCCACGCAGGCCTCGTTGATCATCGGCAGCAGGATGCGGTTGACGATGAAGGCGGGGTAGTCCGCGGCGAAGGCAACGGTCTTGCCCATCCGCTCCGCCAGCGTGGCCACGGCCGCCACGGTCGCATCCTCCGTCGCCAGGCCGCGGATCACCTCCACCAGCTTCATCATCGGCACGGGGTTGAAGAAATGCATGCCGACGAAGCGGCCGGGCCGGTCCGTCGCCGCCGCCAGCCGCGTGATGGGGATGGAGGAGGTGTTGGACGCGACCAGCGCATCGGCGCGCAGATGCGGCGTCAGCGTCGCGAAGATCTTGAGCTTCAGATCCTCCCGCTCCGTCGCGGCCTCGATCACCAGGTCGCAATCGCCGAAGGTGGCGTAGTCCGTCGTGGTGGCGATGCGCGCGAGCGACGCATCCTTGTCGGCGGCGGCCAGCGTGCCCTTCTGCACCTGGCGGTCCATGTTCTTCGTGATGGTGGCGATGGCCTTGGCGAGTGCCGCCTCCGCCACGTCCAGTATCACCACCTCGACCCCCGCCTGCGCCGCGACATGGGCGATGCCGTTGCCCATCTGCCCCGCGCCGATGATGCCCAGCCGCTGGATCGTCGCCATCGCTCACTCCCCCTCACATGAAAAACGCCGGCGCGGCCCGTTCGGGGCCACAGCCGGCGTCGGTGTTCCCGCGCTCGATTACTTCCGGTCGAGCTCGGCTTCGAGTTCCGGGATGATCTTGAAGACGTCGCCCACCAGGCCGTAATCGGCCACCTGGAAGATCGGCGCTTCCTCATCCTTGTTGACGGCCACGATGACCTTGCTGTCCTTCATGCCCGCCAGGTGCTGGATGGCGCCGGAGATGCCGAAGGCGATGTAGAGTTCCGGCGCCACGATCTTGCCGGTCTGGCCGACCTGCATGTCGTTCGGCGCATAGCCCGCATCGACCGCGGCGCGCGACGCACCGATGGCCGCACCCAGGCGATCCGCAACGCCTTCCAGGATCTTGAAGCTGTCGGAGGACCCCATGGCCCGGCCGCCGGAGACGACGACGCGCGCCGCCGTCAGTTCGGGGCGTTCCTGCTTCACGATCTCGGCGCCCACGAAGGTGGAGACGCCGGGGTTCGCCGCGGCGGCCGCATCCTCGATCGCGGCGCTGCCGCCCTCGGCCGGGATGGGGTCGAAGGACGCGGCGCGGACCGTCATCACCTTCTTCGCATCGCTGGTGCGGATCGTGGCCAGCGCGTTGCCGGCATAGATGAAGCGGCGGAAGGTATCCGGCCCCTCCACCCCCGCGACATCGCTGATGATCTGCACGTCGAGCAGGGCGGCAACCCGCGGCATCACGTTCTTGCCCGCCGCGCTGCCCGGGGCCAGCAGGGCGTCATAGGCGGGCGCGAGGCTGACCAGCAGCGCCGCCACCGGCTCCGCCAGCGCCATGCTGTCGCCGGCGGCGACCAGCACCTTGGCCACCCCCGGCAGCTTCGCCGCGGCCGCCGCACCCTCGGCGCCCAACACCAGCACATGCACCTCCCCGCCCAGCTTCTGCGCCGCCGCCAGGGCGCTGCGCGTGGGCTGGGAGACGGTTTCGCCGCGATCGGCAAGGACCAGGACGGCCATCTTCAGATCACCTTCGCTTCGTTGCGCAGCTTGTCCACGAGTTCGGCGACGCTGCCGACCTTCTTGCCCGCCTGGCGCTTCGGCGGTTCCTCCACCTTCAGCACCGTCAGCCGCGGCGTGACATCGACGCCGAGGTCACCCGGCTTCATCGTCTCGATCGGCTTCTTGCGGGCCTTCATGATGTTCGGCAGGGACGCGTAGCGCGGCTCGTTCAGCCGCAGGTCGGCGGTGACGATGGCCGGCATGGTGAGCGCCACCGTCTCCAGCCCGCCATCGACCTCGCGCGTCACGCGGGCGGTGCCGTCCGCGATCTCGACCTTGCTGGCGAAGGTGCCCTGGCCCCAGCCCAGCAGCGCCGCCAGCATCTGGCCGGTGGCGTTCATGTCGTCATCGATGGCCTGCTTGCCGAGGATGACCAGCTGCGGGCCTTCCTTCTCCACCAGCGCCTTCAGGATCTTGGCGACCGCCAGCGGCTCCGTTCCCTCGGCCTCCACCAGGATGCCGCGGTCGGCGCCCATGGCGAGCGCGGTGCGGATCTGCTCCTGCGCCGCGGTCGGGCCGACGGAGACGGCGACGATTTCCGTCGCCACCCCCTTCTCCTTCAGCCGGACCGCTTCCTCGATCGCGATCTCGTCGAAGGGGTTCATGGACATCTTCACGTTGGCCGTCTCGACCCCCGTGCCATCCGCCTTCACGCGGACCTTCACGTTGTAGTCGACCACCCGCTTGACGGGGACGAGGATTTTCATCGGTTGCCGGATCCCTGGTCGGCGCCGGCGCAGATGCTGCCCCGGGCGCTAATCGCTGCCGCAAAAACGGGCCGGACCATAGGGCGCGGGGTCCGGGCGGGCAAGGCGCGGCGGCCCGGCCCGATGCTGCACCTGCTCAGGCCTTCACGAGCACCAGCAGCAGGAACAGGACAAGCGTCACGCCCTGCATGACAACGCGCGCCCGCATGAGCTTGTTGGACCGCGCGCCGCCGCCTTCGTCACTGCGGACCAGCCCGAGCATCCCCGCGAACATGACGCCGAGGGTGCCCAGCATGGAAAGGACGACGAGAACCATCAGGAACGTGACCATGCCCGCAACATGGCATGGATGGCCGGGACGGCAAGCCGCCGATCGGGCCGGCTAGCGGCGCGCCCCCGAAATCGCCCAGGCGCCCGCCAGCACCGCCGCCACGCACATCAGGAAGCCCGCCTGGTAGCCCCCCGTCCCGGCGATCAGCAGGGAGAAGGCCGGCGGCGCCACCAGCATGGTGATGGCGAAGGCGAAGGACAGGGCGGACGTCGCGGCCCCCACCTGGCCCTGGGGTGCCAGGCGGGCGGCTTCCGCCAGCATGATCCCGTTCCAGCCGATCGCCGTCGCCCCCATCACCACGCCCGCCAGGGTGACCACCAGGATCGGCCAGCCGGCATCGGCGAAGGCCAGCACCCCCCCGGCGATCCCCGCCCCCAGCCCGCAGGCCACCAGCACGATTCGCGCGCCCCAGCGATCCGCCAGCAGCGCCCAGCCGATGCGCCCGACCACCCCCGCCGCCTGCGCCAGCGCCAAGTGCAGCCCCGCCTGGGCCAGCGGCACGGCCAGCGAGGCCACCTGGTAGGCCACGAAGAAGGTGGAGAAGCAGAACTGCGCCACCCCATAGCCGCAGGACATGGCCGTCAGCCGCGCCAGCGCCCGGTCCTGCCGCAGCATGGCGACGGAGGCCGCGGATTCCCGCAGCAGCCCGCCGAATCCCGCGCCGCCATCGCCCGGCGCCTCCCGCCCCTGGTCCAGCCCGGCCCGCAGCGGCTGGATCGCCACCGCCACCACGAAGGCGATCGCAGCCATGCAGAGGATGCTGGCCCGCCACCCCGCCAGCAGCGCGATGGCCGGCGCCAGCGCCGCCACCACCATCGCCCCCAGCGGTACCCCGGCCTGCTTCAGGCTGAACACCAGGGCGCGGCGGCGCGGCGGCGTATGGGCGGCGATCAGGTGGCTGCCCCCCGGCGTCAGCGGCCCATGCCCCAGCCCGGCCACCAGGGCGGACACCACCAGCGCCACCGGATGCCCCAGCGCCGCGATGGCGATGCCGACCCCGACGGCCAGCATGCAGACCTGCAGCATCCGCACGCCACCCCAGCGGCGGATCAGCGGCCCGGTGAAGGGGCCGGAGAACAGGGCGCCGAGATAGACCAGCGCGGTATGGAAGCCCGCCAGGCTGGCCGGCACCCCGGTTTCCCCCGCCATGGCGGGCGCCAGCACCGGCACCGTCAGGAAGGCCCCCATCCCCGCCAGATGCGCCGCCAGCAGCGCGATCATGATGGTCCAGAGGGAAGGGGAGGGGCCCGGCACGCCCCCATCCTCCCCCGTGTGGCGCTGCACCGCAACATGGGGGGCGCCGTCCGCGTGGCGGAGGAGGGGGAGCGCTGCTCCCCCTTGACCCCCTCGCCAGGGTCCAGGGGGACCCTGGACCGCCGGATTGGGCGTGCGTCCGGGGGGCGGGGTGACACGGCGTGATACATCCGAGGGTTGACCGCGGCCCCCCCGGCAGGGTGTACCCCTGCGCCATGCGCGCCCTCCTCCGTGCCTTCCCCCTCCTCCTCCTGCTCATCGCCCTGCCGGCGCTGGCGCAGGTCCCGGCTGCCCCCGCGCCCGCTGCCCCGGCGGCGGCCACCAGCCCGGCGGAACTCGATCGCCTGCTGGGCCTGCTGCGCGACGATGCCCGCCGGGCGGAGCTGATGCGGACGCTGGAGGCACTGGCCGCCGCCCAGCGCAACGGCACCGCCGCCCCTGCCTCCGCCCCTGCCTCCGCCCCTGCCGCCGCGGCGCCGGCGCCGGCCGAAGCCGCGCCCGCGGCCGCGGAGCCCGCCTTGCTGGCCCCCAATACGCTGGGCGCGCAGCTGCTCATGGGCGCCCAGCAGCGCCTGCAATCCATCTCGGAAAGCATGGTCGCCGCCGTCCAGGCCGCGACGGACCTGCCCGCGCTCTTCACCTGGCTCGGCGGCATGGCGCGCGATCCGGTGACCCAGGCGCGGGTGATCGATGCCGCCTGGAAGCTGGGCCTGCTGTTCGGCGCCGGGCTGGTGGCGGAATGGCTGACGCGGCGCGGGCTCCGCCGCTGGTCCGACCGGCTGGATGCCATGGCGCCGGCCGCCGATGCGCGCTGGACCTGGGTGCGCCGCGTGCCCCTCGTCCTCGCCCGCTTCCTGCTGGACCTGGTGCCGGTCGCCGCCTTCGCGATCATCTCCTACGGCATGATCGGCTTCGTGCGGCCCCTGCCGACGACGGAGCTGGTGCTGCTGACCGCGAACAACAGCTACATGGCGCTGCGCGCCGTGATGGCCATGTCGCGCGTCCTCTTCTCGCCCAACTCCACCCATCTCCGCCTGGTGCCGAGCAGCGACGAGACGGCTGCCTATGTCACCATCTGGGTCCGGCGGATCATGGTGGTGGCGATCTCCGGCTACGCCATCGCGGAAAGCGGCCTGCTCTTCGGCATGCCCTGGGCGGCCTATGACGCGGTGCTGCGCCTCGCCCTGCTGATCGTCTCCCTGCTGCTGGTCATCGTCATCCTCCAGAACCGGGAGGCCGTGGCCGATGCGCTCCGCGCGCCCGAACTGGCGGAGGAGGAGAAGCCGGACCGCATGCGCCTGCTGCTGCGCGGGCTGCGCGACCGCGTCGCGGATGTCTGGCACCTGCTGGCGATCCTCTGGCTCATGGCGCTCTGGGGCGTCTGGGCGCTGGAGGTCCGGGACGGCTTCGAACGCCTGCTGCGCGTCTCCGCCACCACCATCCTGATCCTCGGCCTGGCGAAGCTGGCGGATGAGGTGATCCGCCGCAGCATCGCCCGCGGCTTCGCCATCGGCCCCGACATGGCGCGCCGCTATCCCGGGCTGGAGGCGCGCGCCAACCGCTACCTCCCGGTGCTGAAGGGCCTGGTGACGCTGATCATCGGCGTGCTCGCCCTGCTGTTCCTGCTGGAAAGCTGGGGGATCGAATCCTTCGCCTGGTTCCGCCGCGGCCAGCTCGGCGCGCGGCTGCTCTCCTCCCTCGTCTCCGTGGGCCTCACGGTGCTGACGGCGGTGACGGTCTGGGAACTCTCCAACGCCGCGATCGAGCGCTACCTCACGAAGCTCTCCCGCGATGCCAAGGCGGCGCGCAGCGCGCGCGTCCGCACGCTGCTGCCCATGCTGCGCACCGTGCTGTCGGCCTCCATCCTGATCTTCATCGCGCTGAACGTGCTGACCGAGATCGGCGTGAACGTCGCCCCCCTGATCGCCGGCGCCGGCGTCGTCGGCCTCGCCATCGGCTTCGGCTCCCAGACCCTGGTCCGGGACGTCATCACCGGCATCTTCCTGCTGTTCGAGGATGCGGTCGCGGTCGGTGACGTGGTGCAGGTGGGTGGCCTGTCCGGCGTGGTGGAACAGCTTTCCATCCGTTCCATCCGGCTGCGCGCCCAGGATGGCAGCGTCCACATCATCCCCTTCAGCGCCGTCACCACCGTGACGAACATGACGCGCGACTTCAGCTTCGCCGTGCTCGACGTCTCCGTTGCCTACGGCGAGGATACCGACCGCGTGGTGGCGGTGATGAAGGAAGTCGCGGCCGAGATCCGCGCCGATCCCAAATTCGCCCCCATCATCCGGGACGAGATGGAAGTGCTGGGGGTGGAGCGCCTGGCCGACAGCGGCGTCCTCATCCGCGCCCGCATCAAGGGGGAGCCGACCGCGCGCTGGGCGGTGGGGCGGGAGTTCAACCGCCGCATCAAGCAGCGCTTCGACAAGCTGGGGATCGAGATCCCCTATCCCCACCAGAAGCTCGTCATCGACCGGGGCGAGAACAAGCACCCGGCCGAGGACCTGGCCGATGCCGCCCCGCCCAAGCCGGCATCCTGAGGTCGTGACACGGCCCGGCCCGGCTGCTAGCGTGGCCGTGTGACGATGTTCCGGACCCTCAAGGGCCGAATTACCGGCCCGGCCGCCTGACCCCGTGCCCCCCGATGGGGGGGCATGGTCGCGCGTTGCCGGGTGCCTGGTCCCTTCGTCCGCCCTTCCGGAGCCTTTCGTCAGATGTCCGATTTCCTCGATGGCGACTCACTGGTCGCCGCGCGCTTCACCGTCAGCGCCGATGCCTCCCCCGGCCTGCTCTCCCGCATCCTGCAACCCTTCGCCAAGCGCGACCTGATCCCCGACCTCGTCCGCGCGACGCGGGAGGGGGATGTGATCCGGGCGGAGGTCGCGCTGCACGCCATGCCGCTCGGCATGGTGCACCTCGTCGCCGGCAATCTGGGCCAGATCATCGGCGTGCGGCGGGTGGAGGCGATGGAAGGCCGCGTGGTGCGGCTGGCGGCCTAGCCGCCGGCGGGCTGGCCGCGTAACGGTCCTGTCAGGCGCGGGGACGGCGATTGAACCAGCCCCGCCGCGGGGCCATTTCCCCCTCATGTCCTACCTGCTCGCCATCCTCGTCCCGCCGCTGGCCATCCTGTTGCAGGGGCGGCCCTTCCAGGCCGTCTTCAACGCCATCCTCTGGGTCGGCGGGCTGCTCTTCATCCTGCTGCCCTTCGTGGTCGGGCAGGGCGCCTGGCTGATCGCGGTGATCTGGGCGATCGTTGTCGTCTATAATCGCCGCAGCGAGGCCCGCGACCGGCGCCTGATCGAGGAAGCGCTGCGCCGCCGCGGCTGAAAACCCCGCGGCCAGGGTCCTGCCGGACTCTGGCCGCCGACCATGCCACGGGAGAACAGCGTTCCCCCGCGCCTACGCCCCGCGCTTGAACGCCACCTTGTCGTTGGCGCCGGCCTCCGGCGGCTCCCCCGTCAGTCGCGCCTTCACGTAGCCATAGGCGTGCACGAGCGTGGAATTGGGCGCGTCCCAGTATTCCGCGCCCTCGACCTCCACCTTCAGCAGCGCGGCCCTGGGATCCTCCGGCCCACCGGGGAACCAGGTCCGCAGGTATTCGGACCACAATTCCTTCTGCTTCGCGGGATCGCGCACGACGCTCGCGGTGCCGGAGACGCTGACATAGTCCTGCGAGGACGGGTCCGAATAGGCCAGCAGCACGCGGCCATCATGGCTGATCTCCTCGGTCTTCGGGGAGGGCTGGCTGGTGAAGAACCAGAGCACGCCGTCGAACTCCTTCATCGCCACCGCCTGCATCGGCCGCCCGCGGAGGTTCCCGCCCGCATCCACCGTCACCATGATCGCCGTGGCGACGTCCTTGATCATCGCCCAGACCTTGTCGCGCGCTTCCTGGTCCGTCCGTGTTTCCGTCATGCCCGGCTCCCCTTCTGCTTCCACCGGCGCCAACGGCCCACCGCCCCCGGGGTTGCGCGAAGCGTGTGTCGCCGCGCCCCCCCATCTGGCCGCCGCGGGGCAGGGGGGTTACGCTCACCCCCATGCCCCATCCGCACATCCGCCTCGCCCGCGACGGCGCCGTCGCCACCGTCACCATCGACCGCGCCGCCAAGCGCAACGCGATGGACCTGCCCATGTGGGTGGCGCTCGCCGAGGCGATGGAGGAATGCTCCGCCGACGACGACCTGCGCTGCGTCGTCATCCGGGGCGAGGGCGAGGAAGCCTTCTGCGCCGGCGCCGACATCGCCGCCTTCCAGAACGAGCGCGGCACCCCCGAGCGGGAAGCCGAATATGGCGCGGGCTTCGACCGCTCCATGGCCTCCATCCAGCGCTGCCGCCACCCCGTCGTCGCTTCCTGCCGCGGCTGGACCATGGGCGGCGGCGCGGGCATCGCCATCAAGGCGGATTTCCGCGTCGGCGGCCCCGCCACCCGCATCGGCATCCCGGCCCGCAACCTCGGCATCTGGTACGCCTATTCGGACCTCGACGCCCTGCTCCAGATTGCGGGCTATGCGGTGGCGATGGAGATGCTGATCGAGGGAAGGGTGCTGACCGGCCAGGAAGCCTATGACAAGGGCCTGCTCTCCCGCCTCGTGCCGGACCAGGACGTGCAGGCGGAATCCCTGGCGCTGGCGCATCGCATCGCCGCCGGCGCGCCGCTGTCCAACCGCTTCCACAAGCAGGCGCTCCAGAAGCTGCGCGGCGCGCTGCCGGTCACGGCGGAGGATGTCCGGCTGAACGGCGACTTCGCCTATACCGAGGACTTCAAGGAAGCGACCCGCGCCTTCCTGGAAAAGCGCAAGCCGGTGTTCCGCGCCCGCTGAGGGGCGCGGCGGCCAGGCGGGCTGATCCCCGCCGCGCGGCACACTTTCTTTACCCGCATTGGCGCAGGGTGACGCGCCAATGCCCGACCGAGACCTGACCACCGCCGGATCGTCGTCGCAGGAACGTCCCGCCAACCGTGCGGAGCGTGGCATCTTCGTGCCCTTCACCGCACCCATGCTGTGGGGCGGCCGGATTCGCCGCCTGCCGGGCAGCCCCCCCGAATTGCTGCTGCCGAGCCTGACGGGCCGCGGCACCTATGTGCTGGACTGGCGATCGGCCGTCGCGGCCTGCACCCCCTCCCTGCATGACCGCCAGCTCTGGGCCCGGCTCTCGCTGCTCCAGCACCCTACGCCTGCCGCCGTGCGGGGCGTGGTGCGCAAGGTGGCGCTGATGGGCCATGCCGGCCGTCCCGCCCAGGCCGCGGCGGAAGCGGCGCTGGAAGAACAGCGCGCCGCGATCCAGTCGGTGAAGGCCGCGTTGCAGGCGCGGCTGCCCGCGCCCCTGGATGCGCCGGCGGCGGCGCTGCTGGGGGGGCTGGCGGAAGCGCTCGCGGATTCCGGGATCGCCGCCACGGTACCCGGGCCGCAATCCCGCCAGGTGGCGGGGCTGGAGGCCTTCTGCACCGATCTCTGTGAATGGACGCGCCGCGTGCCGGCGCCCTCGGGCCGGAATGCCGGCCTCGTCGTTCTGGCGGCGGCACGCTACAATCTGGCCTCCATCCGCGCCTGCCTCGCGGCCCTCTGGCCCCTGCTGGACGACCTGCCCGGCCTGCTGGCCCGCGGCCCGGCCGGGGTGCGGCTGATGGCGGAACTGGCGGAACGGCCGGACTGGCTGCTGGATGGCTGGCCCCCCATCACCGCCCTCTGGGCTTCCGCCCCCGTGAAGGACCGCAGCGCCCTGGCGGCGGAAATCGCGGCGATCTTTCCGGTCCCCGCGCTGGAAACGGATCGCTGGCCCGGCGGCGCCATGGACTGGGACACGGTGCTGCGCGGCCGCCGGCTGCTGGGTTCCCTGCCCGTCCTGGCCGGCACGCGCCTTGTGGAGATGGCCGCGCGCAACGAAAGCCTCCGGGCGATGACGGCATGACCATCCCCGGCAATGCGGAGAGGGGCCTCCGCGCCGCGCTGGCCGATGCGCCGGATCATGCGCTCGGCCGTGTCGTCGCCATGCTCGATGCCCTGCGTGACCGCAGCGAGGTGGACATCCTGCTGGACGGTATCCGCCCCCGGCTTCGTCGCCTGCGCCCGCAGCGCCCCGTGCGCCTGGGCCGCCTGCTGTGCCTGCCGCTGGAAGGCGTGCTGGTGAACCCGGGCAGCTGGCGGCAATCCCCGCTGCTGGTCCCGCGCAGCGCCATCCGCCCCATCACCGCCGCCGTCGCCGTCGCGGTCGGCGAGATCGTGGTGGAGCTGGAGGTGCTGGCCGCCGGCGGCAGCCTGTCGGATGAGGCGCTGGTCCAGGCGCTGGGGGAGCGCCTCTGGCCCGCGGCCGGTCGCGCCACCCTGCCCATCCCACCCCAGGGCTGGTCGGAGGCCGGCCTGCCGGATGACAGTGCCGCGCCCATGCTCGCCCTCTGCGGCGCGATCTGGCGCCATGCCCCCGCCCTCTGGGCCGCCGCCTATCCCGGCGCGCGGGAGGGCGGCAGCGAGACGGAGATCCGGGCCGCGCTGGCGCCGCTGGCCGGCGAAGGCCGTGCGGCGCTGCTGGCGGGCCTCGCGCTGCTGCTGCGCGACGCCACCCGGCCGGGGGTCGCCGTCTGCGTCGCCGGCAGCCTGATGCCCTCGGTCCAGCCGACCGCCGAACAGGAACTGGCCGCGGCCCTCACGCGCGATGGCGCGCTGGTCGCCGGCGCTGCCTCACCCGGGGAGATGGCCAGCGCTGCCCAGCGCCTGGTCCGCCGGATGGAGGGGCTGGAAGCGACCGACAACCCGATGGCGCGCGATCAGCGCCGCCAATTGGCGCTGACCCTGCGGCGGGAGGTCGGCGCGGCCTGCTACACCCTTTACGACCGCGCCCTGGCGGAGGGGCTGCTGGCGGAGGCAACGCGCATCGCCGCCGGCCCGCCTGCGACCGATGAGCAGGTGGCGATGCTGGAACGCATGGCGCGCGACCTGCGGCGGCTGGAAGTGGCGGGGCGCCGCCTGGCCGCCGAAGCCGCCTTCGACCGCACCCTGGCCGACACCATCGGCCGCCTGCTGCCCCTGGCCGCCAGCCGCGGCGGGCTGGCGCGGGTGGAGGTGGCGCGGCTGGTGGAGATGCTGGCCGGCCCCCAGGCCGCCCTGCCGCTGCTGGAGGGTTAGGCGCGCGTCAGCCGCGGTCCGGCGCGTTGGCCGGCTGGCCCTCATGCGTCTCGCTGCCTGCCCGCCAGCGATGGGTGGAGGACCCGAAGGCCACCAGCTTGCCCTCGGCGTCGAACACTTCCGTCCGCACGAAGAAGATGTTGCGGCCACGGGTCGCGACCTTCGCTTCCGCCACCAGGCGCCCGCCCTTCACCTGGCCCGTGAACTTGCAGTCGAGGTCGAGCGTCACCGCCTTGCGCACATGCCCCGGCACGCTGCACCAAAGCCCCGAATAGCCCGCGGCCTGGTCGATCATCGACAGCACCAGCCCACCATGGATGATGCCGGACCGGTTGCGGTGCTGGTCCCCGGCCTCGCACACCAGCCGCGCATGGCCATCCGCCCAGTGTTCCAGCTTCAGGCCGAGCAGGTCGTGGTAGGGGGCGCCCTTCTCATCGAGGTCGGGTGCGGCGGGGGAGGGGGTCTGTTCGGTCATGCCCGCGTCCGTGCCGCCCCGCGCGCGCGCGGTCAAGCCGTGCCATGATGCGGGGCGGAGGATGCGCGCATGATGGTGCCGGACCGGGTGGAGATCGATGCCGCGGGGGATGCGGTGCTGGCGGCCGACCAGGCCGCGGCGCTGCTCGGCGTGGCGCTGCCCGCCTTCCTGGCCGATCTTCGCGCCGGCGTCGTCTTCTCCATCGTGGAGCGGGGGGAGGGCGCGGATGCCGGCACGCTCCGCCTCACGCTGCGCCGCCGCGGCACCGAACGGCGCCTGGTGGTGGATGCCGCGACGGGGCGCGTGATCGCGGCGGAGGGGGGGTGATCATCCGCCTCAGCATTCATGCCGAGCGGCGCCTGCGCGAACGGGGCATTCCGCTGGCCTGGATCGAGGCCGCGATCGCGCAGCCCGATCGCACCGCGCCGGATCCGGCCGATCCGACCCTGGTCCATGCGTTCCGCGCCATCGGTGCGGCCGGGGGGGCGTATCCTGAAGGTTGTCCACCGCGCTGGGGGGGGGTGATATCCTGGTCGTGACGGCCCATCTCGATCGACGAGCCAGCCGATGATGCGAACCAGCTACGAACCCGAGGCCGATGCCTTCTACGCCCGCTTCGCGCCTGACGCCGTCGCGGTCGAGACGACGGAGGAAGTCGCGCCCGGCGTGATGATCGATTTCGACGCGAAGGGCGACGTGGTGGGCGTCGAAGTCCTGCATGTCCGCACGCGCGGCCAGGGCGCGCTGCCGTCCACGGAGGGACGCGCCGCGGCGGAGTAGCTACGCGATCTGCAGGCCCTGCAGCGCTTCCTCCAGCTCCTGGAAGCTCGGCATCGAATGGCTCGGTGCCGTCTTGCGCCCTGCCTCCACCGCCACCTGCGGCGCGTTGCCGTGCAGATGGGCCACCAGCACGGCGCGGATCACCTCGTAGAACTGGCAATCCTCCGCGATCACGCCGTTCAGCCGCGTCGCCATCGGCCCCATCACGCCATAGGCCAGCAGGATGCCGAGGAAGGTGCCCACCAGCGCGCCGCCGATCATGCCGCCCAGCACCGATGGCGGGCTGTCGATCGAGGCCATGGTCTTGATGACGCCCAGCACGGCGGCGACGATGCCCAGCGCCGGCAGCGCATCCGCCGTGTTCTGGAAGACATGCGCGACGTGCAGCTCCTCCTCCCGGATCTTCTTCAGCTCCTTGGACATGATGTCCTCGATCTGGTGGGGATCGTCGGCGTTCATGCCCACCATGCGGAGGTAGTCGCAGATCATGGTCACGGCGACCTTGTCGGCCAGGATCTTTGGGAATTTCTGGAAGGCCGGGCTTTCCGCCGGTTTCTCGATATGCGGCTCCAGCGCCATGGCGCCCTTCTGCTGTGCCAGCCGCACGAACCAGTAGAGCATGGACAGCAGGTCGACATAGTCGTGCTTGTGGAAGCGCTCGCCCTTGATGATCTTCCCGAAGCCGCCCAGCGTGTGCTTCACGCCATGCATGCTGTTGCCCATGACGAGCGCGCCGATCGCGGCGCCGCCGATCATCATCATCTCGAAGGGCAGGGCCTTCAGGATGATGCCGAACTTGCCGCCCGCGATGGTGTAGCCGCCGAACACCATCACGAGCAGGAAGACCAGGCCGCCGATTGTCGTCATTGGGTCACGATCACCGGTTCGTTCTGCCGCAGCAGCGTGATGGAGACGCGCCTGTTGGCCGGCGCGTTGGGATTGTCCGGCATCAGCAGGTCGCGTTCCGCATGGCCGGTCACGCTGCGGATGCGCGCCTCCGGCAGTCCTGATTCCGCCAGCAGCCGCCGCGTGACATTGGCGCGGTCGGCGGACAGGTCCCAGTTCGACCGGTCGGTGCCGCCGCGGAAGGGCGTGGCATCCGTGTGGCCCGCGATGGCGATCGGGTTGGGCAGCCGGTTCGCCACCTGCGCCACGCGGGCCAGCAGCACCCGCGCGCGATCATTCGGCGCGGCACCGCCGAGCGCGAACATCGGCGTGCGTTCCGCATCCACCAGCTGGATGCGCAGCCCCTGCGGCGTCTGTTCCACCAGCAATTGCCGGCCGAGTTCCGCCAGCGCGGGGTCCTGCGCCACCATCTGGCGGATCTCCTCCGCCGCGCGTTCGAACTCCTCCCTCTCCCGCCGCGCGGCCTCCGCGCGCAGTGCCGCGTCGCTTAGCGCGCGGGCGTCGCTCTCCGTCCCCTCGCCCAGCCGGCGCGGATCGGCGTCGCCGGTGTCCGCATCGATGCGCGCCTGGCGCACGCGGCGCGGCGTCGCATCCTCGTCCTCGCCATCGGGTCCGTCGCGCATCGGCGTGGGGCGGGCGACCTGCTCGGTCTCATCCTCCACATCCACATCGGACAGCACGGGCACGCGGCCGCGCTGCACCGTGACGGCGCCGGCATTCTGCGCCATCGGCGCGCTTTCATGCGGCGTGCGCCCGCCAAAGGGCTGGCCCGATCCGGTCTGCTGCGCGCCCATCACGTTGGTCGGCGCGAAATAGTCGGCCAGGCCCCGGCGCTGTTCCTCCGTCGTCGCGTTCAGCAGCCACATCAGCAGGAAGAAGGCCATCATCGCCGTGACGAAGTCGGCATAGGCAACCTTCCAGGCACCGCCATGGTGCCCGTGCCCGCCTTCCTCGATCCGCTTGATGACGATCGTGCCGCCACCCTTGCCTTTGGCCATGCCCTGCCCAGGATCTTCCCGTACAGGGGGCTGATAAGGCTCGCAGGGTTAAGGGCGGACTAAGCGCCGGCCGTCAGCCCTTCGCGTCCGCCACCAGGCGGCGTGCCGGCTCGAACCGCCAGGGGCTCGCGCCATCCTCGTTGGGGTCCAGCGCCAGGCGGTGTTCCAGCGGCGGGAAGGCCCGGCTGCGGCATTCCGCGCGCTCGCACAGCCGGCAGGACAGCCCGATGCCGACGGCGGCGGCGCCGAGGTCGATGCCATCGGCATAGACCACCTCGGAGGCGCGGCCGATGTCGCAGCCCATCGCCACCACATGCACCGGCGGCGGTTCGCCCCAATGCGTGGTCGGGCTGGCGATGGCGCGGGCGAAGGTCAGGAAGGTGGCGCCATCAGGCAGCTGTGCCACCTGCACCCGCGTCGTCGCCGGGGTCGCGAAGGCCTGGTGCACGATCCATTTCGGGCAGGAGCCACCGAAGCGCGCGAAGGGGAAGCCCGCCGCGGAGAAGCGCTTGTCGACATTCCCCGCGGGATCGACGCGCAGGAAGAAGAAGGGCACGCCCCGCGCATCCGGCCGTTGCAGCGTCGAAAGCCGGTGAGCCGCCTGTTCGAAGGAAACGCCGAACCGCGCCGCCAGCGCCTCCACCTCATGCCGCAATTCCCGCGCGGCTTCGAGGAAGGGCAGGTAGGGCATCAGCAGCGCCGCCGCCGCGTAGTTCAGCAGGCCGAGCCGGATCAGCGAGGCCGCTTCCTGGCTGGAAGGCTCCGCCGGCGCCACCACGGATTCGACGACGTCCCTGGCCTCCAGCAGCATCAATTGAAACGCCATCTGGAAGCCGCGGCTTTCCCGCGGCAGCGATTCCGAGAGATCGAGCCGCCGGGATGCGGGATCGTAGCGGCGGAGGCTCGCCCCCAGCGGCCCGACATGCACCGTCAGCCCATGGGTGCGCCGCAGCCGTTCCGCGATGGCGTGGTTCATCTCGGCGGGGGATGCGCGCAATTCGCCGCCGATCTGCTCGGCAATGTTCTCCAACTGATGAAAATGGTTGGCGCGGTCATGGAAGAAGTCGCGCGCCTCCTCCGTCGGCAGCAGCATCCGCCGTCCCGTCGGCAGCGCGATGCCCGATGCATCCTCCCGCGCCACGCGCCAGGCGCGATACAGCGCCAGCATGGCGCGCGCGGCGTTGGGGGCGCTGGCGGCGAGTGTCGCGATCTCGCCCTCCGGCATCTCCTCCAGCCCCAGCAGCGGGTCCGAGAGCACCTCCCGCAGCCCCGCCTCCGTCTGGCGTTCCTTCGACCCGGACAGGGATGGCAGGTCGACCGACAGCGTCTCCCCCAGCTTGATGAGGAGGCTGGCGGTGACGGCGCGCTGGTCGTGCTCGATCAGGTTCAGGTAGCTGGCGGAAATGCCGAGCCGCACGGCCAGCGCCTGCTGGGTCAGCCCCTTTTCCATCCGCAGCCGCCGGATGGTGCGGCCGATCAGCGGACGGGCCATTCTGTGGATCCTTTACAGATTTTCGGCCCTGCACGGTGAAGCCGGCCACGTCCTTGCCGCGGCGGGCCCAGGATTCCCCCTGCAATCCGCCCGCGCAAGGTGAATTATTGACAGGCGCCGCGACGAGAGCGGCGGGTCATACGGAAGGTTCCACCCATGCGTCCCACCCCCTCCCCCGTCCATGCGCCCGATGGCGGCTTCGGCCATGGCGCCCCCCAGCCTGGCCGCTTCGACGGCATCCGGCGCGACTACACCGCCGCCGATGTCGCCCGCCTCGCCGGCAGCTTCCGCGTGCAGCACACGCTGGCCGATCGCGGCGCGCGCCGCCTCTGGCAACTGCTGCAATCCGAGCCCTTCGTGAACACGCTCGGCGCCATGACGGGCATGCAGGCGGTGCAGCAGGTGAAGGCGGGGCTCAAGGCCATCTACCTCTCCGGCTGGCAGGTGGCGGCGGACGCCAACAGCGCGGGGCAGATGTATCCCGACCAGTCCCTCTATCCCGTGGACAGCGTCCCCGCCGTGATCCGCCGCATCAACAACGCGCTGCGCCGCTGCGACCAGATCGCGGTGCAGGAAGGGAAGGGGGACATGACGGAATGGATGGCCCCCATCATCGCCGATGCGGAAGCCGGCTTCGGCGGCGCCCTCAACGCCTATGAACTCATGCGCGCGATGATCGAGGCCGGCGCGGCCGGCGTGCATTTCGAGGATCAGCTGGCCTCCGAGAAGAAATGCGGCCATCTCGGCGGCAAGGTCCTCGTGCCCATCAGCCAGCACATCCGCACCCTCAACGCCGCGCGCCTCGCCGCCGATGTGGAAGGCGTCCCCACCGTCCTGCTCTGCCGCACCGACGCCGAGAGCGCGCAGCTTCTCACCAGCGACATCGATGAGCGCGACCACCCCTTCATCGAGCGGGATCGCACGCCGGAGGGTTTCCACCGCATCAGGAAGGGCGTCGGCAAGGCCTACGCCATCGCCCGCGGCCTGGCCTATGCCCCCTATGCCGACCTGCTGTGGTGGGAGACCTCGGACCCCGATCTGCAGGATGCCCGCGACTTCGCGGAGGCGATCCACCGTGAATTCCCCGGCAAGATGCTGGCCTACAACTGCAGCCCCTCCTTCAACTGGCAGCGCAAGATGGGCGTGGACGCCGCGGCAGCCTTCCAGCGGGAGATCGCGGCGATGGGCTACCGCTTCCAGTTCGTGACGCTCGCCGGCTTCCACAGCCTGAACCTCTCGATGTTCAAGCTGGCGCGCGGCTACGCGGAGCGCGGCATGGGCGCCTACAGCGAACTCCAGCAGGCCGAATTCGCGGCGGAGGCCGAGGGCTTCACCGCCATCCGCCACCAGCGGGAAGTCGGCGTCGGCTATTTCGATGCCGTGGCCACCGCCGCCAGCGGCGGCACCGCCAGCACCACGGCGCTGGCGACCTCGACCGAGGCCGCGCAGTTCCACCACGCCTGATCCAGGGAGAAGACCCATGAACGACGACCTTCACGATGACGGGCTGGTCCATTCGCATGGCTGGGCCCGCGAAGCCCCGCCGCCGGTGGGCGAACTGCTTCGCCAGGATCGCCGTTTCGGCCGCGTCCACGCGCCCGCGGTCGCCGCCGCCATGGCGATGAAGCAGGACAGCGACCATGATGACGGCCTGGTCCATGGCCATGGCTGGGCCTGCGGGGATCGCGGGCGGATGGCGCGGGCCTGATCCATCAGGGCGCGGGGGGATCGCGGCACCGTGATGCCCCCGCGCCGTCATCCTGCGTTGCATCAAGGACGCAAGCCCGTGACGCGGCCATGGTCTCCTCCACCGCCTGAAGGAGGCCCCGCCATGCAACCCCGCTATTCCATCGCCAGCATCGCCCTGCACTGGACCATGGCCGCCGCCATCGGCGCGGCCTGGCTGCTCGGCCAGTTGATGGAGGATGTCGCCCGCGGCCCCGACCGCATCGCCGCCACCGGCACCCATGCGCTGGTCGGGATTGCCGTGCTGGCCCTGGTCCTGCCGCGGCTGCTGGCCCGGTTGCTGGGCGGCGCGCCGCCGGCGGAGGAAGGCTGGCAGGGCCGCGCCGCCAGGGCCGGCCACCTACTGCTCTATGCGCTGATGGCGGCGGTGCCGCTGGCGGGCCTCGCCATCGCCATGTCCGGCCGCGCGCCCTTCCCGGTGCTGGGGCTGTTCGAGGTGCCGCCGCTGCTCGCCCCCCTCGGCCTGCGCAAGCTGCTGGAAGGGGTGCATGAGGTCCTTGCCAACGTCCTGCTCGGCACCATCATCCTGCATGTCGTCGCTACGCTGTGGCACGCCGTCATCCGCCGCGACGACATCGCCGCCCGGATGCTGCCCTGGCTGTCTCGCCGCAGCCCCGCCGGCGCGCCACGCTGACGGAAAACCGGCACCCCGGGGGCTTCAATCAGCGTGGCGGGCAGGGCATCGTTCATACAACCCGTGCATCGAATCGCGGGAGCCTTCGGAGTGCGTCCTGATGCGTCGTAATCACCTGTTCGGCCGCCTGTCCCGGCCGGAACCCCGCCCGGTGGCGGAGGCGCCGCCCCCGCCGCTGCCAGAGGCCGAGAAGCCCGCCCCCAGGGAGGTCCCCCGGGAAGCCCCCAGCGAAGTCCCCAAGGAAGCCCGCGCCGCCTGACGGTTCAGGCGGGCTCGCGCTCCCGCATCGCCATCATGCGCTGGCAGGCCGGCCTGGCCTGGCACGCCGCCAGCCAGGCGGCGACGCGCGGCGCGCCCTGGAACAGGCTGCGCGCCGGCATGGCGTAGCGTACCACCTCCGCCAGGTTGATGTCCGCCACCGTGAAACGCGCGCCGACCGGATGGCCCGTGGCGGCCAGCACGGTGTCCAGTACCGCGAAGGGCGCCCGCAGCGCGGCCACCGCCGCCTCCGCCTTCGCCGCATCCCGCTCCGCCGGCGGTTTCGCCGCCATGTTGTAGAGGATCTCGATGCTGTGCGGCTCGACCTCCGTCGCCGCCCAGAGGGACCACATCCCCATCAGCCCATCCTCCGCCACCGTCGCCGGGCCGAGCGTCCCGCCCGCCTTCTTCGCGAGGTAGAGGTTGATCGCCAGGCTCTCATGCAGGACCAGCCCGTCATCCTCCAGCGACGGGATGTGCCCGTTCGGGTTGATGGCGAGGAACGCCGCGGACCGCGTGTGCAGGGGCGCATCCGCCGCATCCGGATCGGGCAGGCGGTAGGCCTGGATCACCGGGACATGGCGGTATGCCACGCCCATCTCCTCCAGCAGCCACAGGTTCCGCGAGGCGCGTGACCGCGCGCAGCCATAGAGCGTGATCGCCATGCCGTCCTCTCCCTTGCAATAGCGCGATCTTCCGGGCGGCGACGGCGGAGCGCAAGGCGCCCGGCTTCCGGGCCATCCCGCCCCGATGCTAGCCTGCCGCATCGGGATTCTTCAGGGGATGACGCATGGCGGATGCGCTGGGCTGGCGGAAGCGGATCGGCTTCGTGGTGCCGTCGACGAACACGACGGTGCAGCCGGAGGTCGATGACCTGCGCCCCCGCGGGGTCACCTTCCACCTCGCCCGCGTTTCCATCAAGGAACGCCCGCTGACCTCCGAGCAGGCGTTTCTCGAACACGTCCAGGCCATGCGCGATGGCCTCGGCGCGGCGATCGAGCAGGTGATGACCTCCGCCCCCGATCACCTGGTGATGGGCGTGGCGCTGGAGGCCTTCTGGGGCGGCGTCGCGGCGTCCCAGAAGCTGGAGGCCGAGCTGGCGGAGAAGGCCGGTGTCGGCATCACCATGGGCTCCACCGCGACGGCCGCCGCGCTGCGCGCCTTCGGCGCGACGAGGATCGCGATCCTGACCCCCCACCAGCCCCGGGGCGATGAGATGGTGCGCGCCTGGTTCGTCGAATCGGGCTTCGACGTACTGCGCCTCAAGGGCCTGAAATGCCCCTCGCCGCGGGAGATCGCGCATGTCCAGCCCGCGACCATCCGCGAATCCCTGCGCGAACTCGATGGCCCGGATGTGGAGGCGCTGGTCGTCGTCGGCACCAACCTGGCCGGCGCCGCCGTGGCGGCGGAAGGGGAGCGCTGGCTTGGCAAGCCGGTGCTGGCCATCAACACCGTGCTGACCTGGCACGCGCTGCGCGCCATCGGGATCGAGGATCGCGTCTTCGGCCATGGCCGCGTGCTGGAGGAACACTGATCCTCATGGCGGAACCGCAGGTCATCGTCGCCGGCGCCGGCCCCGCGGGGCTGACGGCGGCGCTGTTCCTCGCCCGCGCGGGCGTCCCGGTGCGCGTGCTGGAACGCCACACCGAACCCTTCGAGGACCCCCGCGCCGCCACCATCCATCCGCCGACGATGGAGATGTATGCGGAATCGGGTGTCACCGCCGACCTGCTCGCCCAGGGTATCCGCGCGCCCATCTGGCAGTTTCGCGGACGGGCGGAGGGCGTGGTCGCCGAATTCGACCTCTCCCTGCTGGCCGACGTCACGCCCTTCCCCTTCCGCCTGCAATGCGAACAGCACAAGCTCTGCCGCATCCTGCTGAACCACCTCTCGCGCCACGCCCATGCCGAAGTGGTCTGGGGCGTGGAGGTCACGGGCGTCACCCAGGATCAGGACGGCGTCAGCATCGAAGCCGCCGATGGCACCACCCATCGCGCGGCCTATGTGATCGGCGCCGATGGCGGCCGCAGCGTCGTCCGCAAATCGCAGGGCATCGCCTTCGAGGGCTTCACCTACCGCGAACGCTTCCTCGTCGTCACGACGACGGAGGACATGGCGGCGAAGGGCTATGCCATCTCCTCCTACGTCTCCGACCCCGTCACCTGGTGCGCGATGTTCAAGGTGCCCGGCAAGGCCGCACCGGGCCTCTGGCGCATCGTCTTCCCGACGGATCCCGAGGCCGAGGAAGCGGGCCTGCTGGACTTCGCCGCGGCGCGCGACCGCGTCCGCGCCCTGATCCCGCAGGACGGCGACTTCCCCGTGGTGCACACCAACCTCTACGCCGTGCATCAGCGCGTCGCCGCCACCTTCCGCCAGGGCCGCGTGCTGCTGGCCGGCGATGCGGCGCATGTCAACAACCCGCTCGGCGGCATGGGCATGAATTTCGGCGTGCATGACGCGATCCTGGCCGCGCAGCGCATCGCCGCCGTGCTGGATGGCGGTGCTGATGACCTGCTCGACCGCTATTCCCGCCAGCGCCGACACGTGGCGGAGGCCTTCCTCCAGGCCATGACCATCGCCAACAAGAAGAACCTGGAGGAGAAGGACCCGGTGGCCCGCACGGCGAGGCTCGCGGAGTTGCGCGCGACGGCGGCCGATCCGGCGAAGGCGCGGGCGCATCTGCTCAAGACCAGCATGATCGAAGGGGTGCGCGCGGCCGCGGCGGTGGCGTGACCTGCCGCAGGGGGAGCGCTGCTCCCCCTGCAACCCCCTCGCCAGGGTCCGGCGGGACCCTGGACCGCGTCGCTACTGCAACCGTATCCCCGCCACGCGCACCACCTCGTTCCACCGCGCCACATCGGCGCGCAGCCGCGCGGCGAAAGCCTCCGGCCCCTCGCCCAGCGGGTCGGCGCCGATGCGCTGCATCCGCTCCTGCACCGCCGGGCGTTGCAGCGCCCCCGCGATGATGCCGTGGATGCGCGCCGCCAGCGCGGGCGGCATGCCCTTCGGCCCCATCAGCCCGTTCCAGGTGATGGTCTCATAGCCCGGCACCAGGCTCGCGATCGGCGGCACCCCCGGCAACTGCGCGCTGGCCTCCAGGCTCGATACGCCATGCAGCCGCACCGCCGCGCTCTGCGCATGGGGCACCGCCTCCGACAGATTCGCGAACATCAGCGGCGCATTCCCCGCGATCACATCCGCCAGCGCCGGCGCGCCGCCCCGATACGGCACGTGTTCCGCCTGCACGCCGATGCGTTGCAGCAGCAACTCCATCGACAGATGCTGGAAACTCCCGACGCCGCCCGAGGCATAGGCAAAGCGCCCGCTGCGCGCGCGCATCCAGGCGATCATGGAAGCGAGGTCCGTCGCCTCCACGCTGCGATGGCTCATCAGCACGAAGGGATTGGTGCCGAGGTTCACGATCGGCGTCACATCCGTGACGGGATCGAAGCGCGGCGGCTGCGCCATCGCGACGGGCGCCACCGCCAGCACGGCCACCGCCACCATCATCAGCACATGCCCATCGGGCGGCGACCGCACCAGCGCATCCGCGGCCAGCAGCCCGCCCGCGCCGGTCCGGTTCTCCACGACGAAGGAGGCCCCGGGCAGCGCCTCCTGCAACAGCTCCGCCGATAGCCGCGCCAGGCCGTCCGTGTTGCCGCCGGGCGCGAAGGGCACCAGGATGCGGACCGGCCTTTCCGGCCAGGGCGCCTGCGCGCGGACGGGGCAGGGCAGGGCCAGCGCTGCGGGCGCGGCGAGCAGGGCACGGCGATGCATGGGGGTCTCCGGCGTTCCAGCCGGCATCATGCACGTCCCAGGCCAGTTCGTCTCAGGCTGCGAACGCCTCCGCGAAGACCGCCGGATCGACATTGCCGCCGCTGATGACGATGCCGACCACCTTGCCCCGCGCATCCAGCTTGCCCGCCAGCACCGCCGCCAGCGCCACGGCGCCGCCGGGCTCCACCACGATCTTCAGGTGTTCGAAGGCGAAGCGCATGGCGCGGAACACTTCCGCCCGTGTCACCACCACCGCGCCGGCCAGGCGCGGCTGGTTCACCGCGAAGGTGATCTCCCCCGGCCGCATGGACAGCAGCGCATCGCAGATCGTCTCGCCCTGGCCGTCATTGGTGATGCGCGCGCCGGCTTCCAGGCTGCGCTTCGTATCGTCCCAGCCCTCCGGCTCCACCGCCCAGATGGCCGTGCCGGGCGATGCCCCCTCCGCCGCCAGCGCGCAGCCCGCGATCAGTCCGCCGCCGCCGGTGCAGACCGCCAGCGCATCCAGCGCCAGGCCCGCCGCCTTCGCATCCTCGAACAATTCCAGCGCCAGCGTGCCCTGGCCGGCGATGACGTCCGCGTGGTCGAAGGGCGGCAGCACCGTGCCGCCGCGTTCCCCCGCCAGGCGGCTCGCCAGCGTCTCCCGGTCCGTCGTCTTGCGGTCGAAGAAGGTGATCTCCGCGCCCCAGCGCCTGGTGCTCTCCACCTTGATGGCGGGCGCATCCATCGGCATGGCGATCAGCGCCGGCATGCCGAGCATGGCGGAGGCGCAGGCCACCGCCTGGCCGTGATTGCCGGAGGAATGGGTGACGACACCCGCGCCCCGCGCCGCCTCCGGCAGCCGCATCGCCGCATTGGTGGCGCCGCGCAGCTTGAAGCTGCCGGTGCGCTGCAGGACTTCCGGCTTCACCAGGATGGTGCCGCCCGTCATCTCATCCAGCAGGCGGTGGCGCAGCATCGGCGTGCGCACGATATGCGGCGCGATCCGCAGGGCGGCATCCCGCACATCCTGGGGTGTCGGCAGGGAACCACTCATCACGCATCTCTCCTGAACCGGTCCGGGTCCGCCAGCGCCGCCACCGGCAGCACATCGTCATCCACATCGCCGGCGATGATCCCCGCCACCAGCCGCCCCGCGGCCGGCGCCGTCTGGATGCCATAGCCGCCCTGGCCCACCAGCCACAGGAAGCCCGGCGCCGATCGTTCGAAGCCGATGGCCAGGCTCCGGTCCGGCGTGAAGCTGCGCAGCCCCGCCCAGCGATGCTCCACCCGGTTCACGGGGATGTCGAGCGCCTGCTGCATCCGGTCCACCGCGATGGCGACATCGATCTCATCGGGCTGCACGTCATGCGGGTCCATGTCCGTCTCATCGGCCGGGGAGACCATGAGCTTCCGCCGCGCCTCCGGCCGCGCATACCAGCTGTGGTCGGCATCGCCGAGCAGCGGCCAGTGGCTGCAATCATGCTCGCCGGGATCGATGATCAGCGCCGTGCGCCGCTTGGGTTGCAGCCCGATGCGCGCCACGCCCGCGATTGTCGCGACCTCATCCCCCCAGGCGCCGGCGGCGTTCACCAGCACCTTCGCGCGATGCACCGCGCCGTCGCTGGCCTGGGCGTGCCAGCGGCCGCCCTCGTGCCAGATGCGCCCCGCGCGATGCCGCAGCGCCAGGACGCCACCGCCGGCCCGGGCGGATTTCAGGAAGCCGCTGTGGAGGGAGGCGACCTCGATATCGAAGGCATCGCGCTCGATGCTCGCCATCGCCGCGTAGCCGGGCCTGAGGGCCGGCACCATGGCGGCCACTTCCGCGACGTCGATCTCCTCGATCTCCGCCCCTTCCGCGATCATCTGCCGCAGATGCGCCACCTGGCCGGGCGGCGCCAGGTTCACCACCGGCCGGTTGCTGATGAGCGGGCCGGGGGCGAAGCCTTCCGGCGGCTTTTCGAAGAAGGCGCGGGACGCGCCGGACAGGCGCCGCACATCGGGCGGGCCGTAGTTCAGGATCCACAGCGCGGCGGAGCGTCCGGTGCTGTGGTAGCCCGCACTCTCCTCCGCCTCCAGCAGCGCGACCTTCAGGCCGCGCCAGGCGCAATGCGCGGCGGCGGTGGCGCCGGCCATGCCGGCCCCGATGATGACGACGTCGAAATCCAGCGTTTCCATGCGGCGCATGGTTCGGCGCGCGGCGGGGTCTGGTCAACCGTGGGGAGGGCGCTGCCCTCCCCACACCCCACCCGCCAGGGGGCAGAGCCCCCTGGACCATCGTCCATTGATCCCGCTAGCGGGGGAGCGCAGGCTGCGCACCGACCATGGCCCGCCGACAAGATGCCCACCCCGTCCTGCTGACCGCGCGGCTGCGGCTGCGCCAGTTCCGGGACGCGGACGCCGATGGGCTGCACGCCTGCCTGTCGAGCGGGGAGGCGACGCGCTTCTGGAACACCCCGCCCCATGCGCGGCGCCTCGATACCGAGCGTGCGGTGAGCCGGATGATAGACTGCACGCCGTCCTACTACCGCTTCTGGGCGGTGGCCGACCTCGGGTCGGACCGCTGCATCGGCATGGCGAACTACCATGACGGGCACATCCGGAACCGACGCGCCGCCATCGGCTACATCATCGAGCCGTCGCTTCACCGGCGCGGCCTGGCCACGGAAGCGGTGACCGCGCTGATCGACCATTGCTTCGGGACGCTGGGGCTGCATCGCCTGCAGGCCCTCATCCAGCCCGGCAACGCGGCTTCCCGCGCCCTGGTCGAACGACTGGGTTTCCGGCGAGAGGGGGTGCTGCGGGACAATCTGCGGGTCGGCGATGAATGGCGCGACGAGTTGCTCTATGCGCGCCTCGGCACCGACGCGGCCCCGTAGCCCCCGGCGAGCATCCGCATCACCCCAGCAGCGGCGCGCAGACCATCCGCTCCCCCAGCCGACCGATCACCGCCGGCACGCCATAGACCGCCGCCAGCCTCTCCGCCGTCACCATCGCCTCCGGCGCCCCCGGTCCCTCCAGCGCCCCGCCATGCAGCAGCGCCACGCGGTCCGCGACCAGGAAGGCATGGTCCGGGTGGTGCGTCGTCATCAGCACGGCATGTCCCTCGGTGGCCAGCCGCCGCGCTTCCCGCAGCAGCAGCGCCTGGTTCCCGAAATCGAGGCTCGCCGCCGGTTCATCCATCACCACCACGGCGGCCTCCTGCGCCAAGGCGCGGGCGATCAGCACCTTCTGCCGCTCACCACCCGACAGTTCCGTCACGCGGCGCTCCGCGAAATCCTCCATCCCGAGCCGCGCCAGCGCCGCCCTTGCCGCGTCGAAGTCCCGCGCGCCGGGCTGGGCGAAGAAGGGCAGATGCGCCGCGCGCCCCATGGCGACGACATCCAGCACGCGATACGCGAATCCCCCCGGCGCCGCCTGCGGCACATAGGCCAGCCTGCGCGCCACCGCCGGCCGCGCCATGCCGCGCAGATCCTCGCCCCCCAGCGTCACCCGCCCCGCCAGCGGCGGGATCAGCCCGAGCAGCGTCCGCAGCAGCGTGGTCTTCCCCCCGCCATTCGGCCCCAGCAGCACCGTGACGGTCCCCGCTTCCAGCGCGAAGCCGATGCCGGAAGCCACCACGCGCTTCCCATGCCCGATGGACAGCCCCTCGCAGGCCAGCAGGCTCATGCCGGGCGCCGTCGCGCCAGCAGATACAGGAACAGCGGCGTGCCCAGCGCGGCGGTCAGGATGCCGAGCGGCACCTCCGTCCGCGCCGCGCCGCGCGCCAGCGTATCGACGCCGAGCAGGAAGGCCGCGCCGAGCAGCATGGACAGCGGGATAAGCCGCGCCGTCTCCGGCCCGCCCAGCAGCCGCGCGGCATGCGGTACCACCAGCCCGATCCACCCCACCGCGCCCGCCAGCGCGGTGACGGCGGCGGTCGCGAGCGTCGCCCCCGCGATGGCCGCGGCGCGCAGCCGCGCGGTGGGCACGCCGAGCGCCCGCGCCTCATCCTCCCCCAGCGTCAGCAGGTTGATCCGCCAGCGCAGCAGCACCAGCACCAGCAGCCCGAGCAGGGCAGGGGGCGCCGCCGCCATCAGGTCCCCCGCATTCACGCCGGACAGCGTCCCCAGCAGCCAGAAGGTGATCGCCGGCAGCTGGTTGTAGGGATCGGCGAAGACCTTCAGGAGTGAGATCACCGCCCCCACCAGCGCCCCCAGCGCGACGCCGGCCAGCACCAGCACCAGCAACGGATCGCCACCCTCATCCCTGACGGCCCGCGCCAGCGCCCCCACCCCCGCCACGGCGGCGATCCCCCCCGCGAAGGCCGCCCCCTGCACCCCCGCGATCGGCAGGCCGAGAAAAATGCCCGCGACAGCCCCGAGCGACGCCCCCGCCGAGACGCCGAGCAGATCCGGCGAGGCCAGCGGGTTGCGGAACATCGCCTGGAACGCCGCCCCCGCGCCCGCCAGCGCCGCGCCGACCAGCATGGCGGAGAGCACGCGCGGCCCGCGGATGTTCCAGAACACCGCCGCGGCCGCGGGATTCACCGCATCGCCGCGCCCCGTCACCAGCAGCCAGAACTCCGTGGCCGAGATCGGGAACCGCCCCACGGACAGCGCCCCCAGCACCGCTGCGGCCAGCGCCGCCAGCGCGACGGCCCAGGCCAGGCCGCCCCTCATCCCCGCCCCATCGCCGGCGCCAGCAGCCCCTTCAGCAGCGCCCGGTCGGGGTCCCGGTGGTAGAACAGCCGATGGAACTCGGCGACGCGATCCTCCAGCCCATCCGCCGGGGCCAGGCCGAACAGGATGGGCAGCCACACCAGCCCCAGCAGCCGGTTCACCGCCGGGGGGAAATCCACCCAGCCGAAAGGCGTGTTCGGCACCTGCACCAGCCGTCCCTGCCGCACCGCCCGCAGGCTCCGCCACAGCGGGTCCTGCCGCGCCATGGCGATGAAGGCCGGGTCGAGCGACATCACATAGTCCGGGTCCCAGGCCAGCACCTGCTCGACACCCACCTGCGCCAGGCCCCGCGCGCCGGGCGGGCCCACGGCGACATTCTCCGCGCCCGCGAATTCGATGATCTCGGCGTTGATGGAGCCGCGCAGCGCCGTCTCCTGCCCGCGCGGCCCGCGGGCGTAGAACACGCGCGGCCGGCCGCGCTGCGCCAGCAACGCCGCGGCGTCCCGCGCCTCCGCGATGATCTGGCTGGCGGCGGCGGCGCGGCGCGCGGCATCGGGGCGGCGGTCCAGCATCACGCCCAGCAACTCATAGGTCTCGGGAATCTTCGAGAGCGACCCGTCCAGCAGCAGCGTCGGCAGGCCGGTCTGCGCCTGCACGCGTTCCGCCAGCTGCACGAAGACCGGCGCCACCGATCCATAGTCCAGCACCAAATCGGGCCTGGCGGCCAGCACGGCTTCCAGATTGGCCGTGTTGTCCCGGCCGGTCAGGCGGCCCACTTCCGGCAGCGCCGCCGCGGTGGGGTCCATGAAGGCGGCTTCATGCGGCCGGGGCGGCCGCGCCGGCCATCCCGCCAGCAAATCCGGCGCCAGCGTGTAGAGCAGGATCGCCGCCGGCGGCCCCGCCGGGAAGACGCGCGTGATGCGCCCCGGCACCGTCACGCGCCGCCCCGTCGCATCCGCCACCTCCCGCGCCGCCACGGATGGCGCGGCCAGCAGCAAGGGCGCGGCGAGCAGGGGGCGGCGGCGGATCATCAGGGAAGTGGCTCCCGCGGCTGGGTCGGCGCCTCGAACCCCAGCCGCGCCAGCACCGCCTGCCCGGCGGGGGACAGGATGAACAGGCCGAGCCGGTAGGCCGCCGGCCCATCCCCTAGCACGACCAGCCCGTAATCCGCAGCGACGGAAAGCGCCTCCGGCAGCGCGACGATCCGCCCGCCCGGCACCTGGCGCACCGCGGTGGCGGCGTTGGTGCAGTAGGTCAGGAAGATGTCGGCGCGGCCTTCCGCCACATGCCAGGCATAGCCATCGATCCCGGCCGGCGGCGCGGCGCTGGCCGCACCCCCGGTCAGGGTCAGCGCCTTCGCCTCCAGCGCCGCCCGCGCGCCGGGCCGCAGCGCCTCCGCCCGCGCGAAGGCGGCGAAGGCGTAGTCCCCGGCGGGATCGGCTCGCGGAGTCGAGGTGCCGAGCTTCACGCCGGGATCGAGCATCCGGTCCAGCAGCGTGTCGCTCTCCACCGCCACGCCGCGCCCGACCAGCGCGCAAAGCCGGTTGCGCGCGAACAGGACCACGTCCCGCCCACGGGCCCGCGCCAGCGCCAGCGGATGTGTCATGTTGGCGGCGGCGAAGACATCCGTCGCCTCGCCCCCCGCGATCCTCTCCCGCAGCAGCCCGGCCGGCCCGAAGCTGGTACGCACCGTGCCACCGCCTGCGGCCTGGAAGGCCGAGGCCACCTCCGTCATCGCCGCGCGCAGCGACCCCGCCGCGTGCAGCCGCACCTCCTGCGCCTCAGCCGTACCACCCATCAGGAGGAGCGCCGCCAACAGCCAGCGCATGTCACGCCCCCGGCCGGTTGGCGTTGGGGAAGAACAGCTGCTCCCCGTTGATCTTGTAGCCCGCGATCGCTTCCTGCCCGGCCGGCGAGACCAGCCAGTCGATGAAGCGCTGCCCGGCTTCCGCCTTCACATGCGCATGGCGCTGCGGGTTCACCAGCATGACGCCATACTGGTTGAACAGCCGCTCATCGCCCTCCGTCACGATCCGCAATTCCTGGCGGTTCCGGAAGGCCAGCCAGGTGCCGCGATCGGCGAGGATATAGGCATTCTGCGCGGCCGCCGTGTTCAGCGCCGGCCCCATGCCCTGGCCCACTTCCCGGTACCAGGCGCCGCGGCCGGTCGCGACATCGATCCCCGCCTGCTGCCACAGGCGAAGTTCCGCCGCATGGGTGCCGCTGCGGTCGCCCCGGCTGATGAAGGGCGCCCGCGCCGCCGCGATGCGCCTCAGCGCCTCCACACTGTCGCGCAGCCCATTGACGCGCGCGGGGTCGCCGGCGGGGCCCACGATGACGAAGTCGTTGAACATCACCGCGCGGCGCGGCCCGCCGAAGCCTTCCGCCACGAAGCGTTCCTCGGCGTCCTTGTCATGGACGAAGACCACGTCGGCATCGCCCCGCCGCCCTACATCCAGCGCCTGCCCGGTGCCGAGCGCCACCACCCGCACCGCGATGTCCGTGGATTGCGTGAAGATCGGCAGGATGTGGCCGAACAGCCCGGACTGTTCGGTCGATGTCGTGGACGACACCGTGATGGATTGGGTTTGCGCGGCCAGCGGCAGCGCGGTGGCCATGGCCAGGCCGAGGCCCAGGAACAACCGTCGAAACATGCGTCGTCTCCCTTGCGTCACCACAACAGGTCGCCGCGCAGGAAGGCCGCGGCCTCCCCGGTCGGCGGCCGTTCGAAGAAATCCGGCGCGGGGCTGATGGCGTTTACCCGCCCCGCGATCACCAGCACCACCTCCTCCGCCAGCCGCCTGGCCTGGCCGAGGTCATGGCTCGTCATCACCACCTTCGTGCCCTGCGCCGCGATGGCGGCGATGATCGCCTCCACCTGCCGCGTCGCCGCGGGGTCGAGGCTCGCGGTCGGCTCGTCCAGGAACAGCACCTCCGGCCCCATCGCCCAGGCCCGCGCCAGCGCCAGCCTTTGCTGTTCCCCGCCGGAGAGTTTCCGCGCCGGCCGCCCCGCCAGCGCCGCCAGGCCCACCCGTTCCAGCGCCGCCATCGCCCGCGCGGGATCGATCCCCGCGAGCTTCAGCGGATATTCCGCATTGGCCAGCACCGACCGCCGCAGCATCACCGGCCGCTGGAACACCATCGCCTGCCGCCGCGCCGCATCCCCCGCCGCCCAGCGGACCACCCCCGCGCCCGGCGCCAGCAGCCCGTGCAGCAGCCGCAGCAGCACGGATTTCCCGGCGCCATTCGGCCCCACCACCAGGGTCGGCCCGCCCGCCCGCAATTCCAGGTCGATGCCGCGGATGATCTCCACGCCGCCGGCCGAAAAGCGTAGCCCTTCCGCCACCATCGGCAGGATCATGCGCCGCGCCTTGCCGCCAGGTCGCGCAGCCCCTGCGCCAGCGCGTTCACCCCCAGCACGATCGCCATCAGCACCACGCCGAGCGCCAGCGCCAGCGGCAGGTCGCCCTTCGAGGTCTCGAGCGCGATGGCGGTGGTCATCACCCGCGTGAAACCCTCGATGTTGCCGCCCACCACCATCACCGCGCCGACCTCGGCACTCGCCCGCCCGAAGCCCGCCAGCAGCACCGTCGTCAGCAGGAACCGCCCATCCCACAGCAGCGTCGGCACGGCGCGCCAACTGCCCGCGCCGAAGCTGCGCAGTTGTTCCGCGTATTCATCCCACATGGCTTCCAGCACCTGCCGGCTCAGCGCCGCCAGGATCGGCGCGATCAGCACGGCCTGGGCGATCACCATGGCGGTCGGCGTGAACAGCAGGCCGAGCGACCCGAACGGCCCGCTGCGCGACAGGGCGATGTAGATCACCAGCCCCGCCACCACCGGCGGCAGCCCCATCAGCGCGTTCAGCGCCACCACCAGCGCCTGCCGCCCGGGAAACCGCGCCACCGCCAGCAGCGCCCCCAGCGGCAGCCCCACCAGCGCCGCGATGCCCACCGCGGTCAGGGACACGCGCAGCGACAGCCCGACGATCCGCGCCAGCCCGTCATCGCCCGACAGGATCAGCCCGAAGGCGAGCGCGAAGGCGGAGCCGATATCCTGCATGACGGGGAGTTAAGGCCGGCATCTGGCGGCGTCCATCGCGGGACGCTACGATACAGTAACATCATCTGCCGCTATCTGCCGCTATCTGCCGGAATCTGCCAATGCCGAGCCCGCCCGAGATCATGACCCTCAAGGAAGCCGCCGCCTGGCTGCGCCTGTCGGAACGCGCGCTCTACGACCTCGCCCGCCAGCGCCGCCTGCCCGCGGCCCAGATCGGCGGCAAATGGCTGTTCCCCCGTACCGCGCTCGGCCTCTGGCTCGGCCGCCAGGCGGAGGCGCCGGACCACCGCATCACCCCGCCCCCCATCCTGGCCGGCAGCCATGACCCGCTGCTGGACTGGGCCGTCCGCCAATCCGGCTGTGGCCTGGCGCAGCGGGCGGGCGGCAGCCTGGACGGGCTGATGGCGCTGGCGCGGCATGAGGCCTGCGCCGCCGCCGTGCATGTCCCGGACCCCGATACCGGCGGCTTCAACGAAACCGCGACGCGGGCGGAGGTCCCGGGCGATTCGGTCGTCGGCCTGGTCTGGGCCTGGCGCGAACAGGGGCTGATCCTGCCCCCCGGCAACCCCGGCGGCCTCACCACCATCGCCGACCTTGCCCGCCCCGGCATCACCGTCGCCGGCCGCCAGGCCCGCGCCGGCAGCCATTTGCTGCTGGTCCACCTGCTGAGCGAGGCGGGGCTGCGCCTCGATGCCCTGACCTTCCTGCCGGCCCCCTCCGCGACCGAGGACGAGGTCGCCGCCGCCGTGGCGGAGGGCCGCGCCGCCGCCGGCTTCGGAATCCGGGCGGAGGCGCTGCTCCGTGGCCTGCATTTCGTGCCCCTGGTGCGGGAACGCTTCGACCTGGTGGCAAGGCCGCGGGACTGGTTCGACCCGCCGCTGCAGCGGCTGATGGATTTCGCCCGCGGCGCGGCCTTCCGGGACCGCGCCGCACGCCTTGGGGGCTATGGGGTGGAGGCCACGGGCAGCGTCGGCTTCGCGCTGTAGCGCCGCGCCGCGCGACATCGCGCGCGCGTCACAGCCAAGCGGGCTTGCGGCCCGTGGCGGGCGGTGCGTAACCTTCACTCCGCAACCAGGCAGGCCGGGTTCACCGGCCGCATCAGGGCAGGAGGAACGTATGGACCAGGGGTTCACCCGGCGCGACATGCTGCGCGCCGGTGCCGGCGCCGCCATAGTCGCCGGCGGCACGACACTCACCGCACCCGCGGTGCACGCGCAGGCGACGACGACGCTGCGCTGTGGCTTCTGGGACCATTGGGTCCCGGCCGGCAACGGCATCATGCGCGAGCTTTGCGCGGAATGGGGCCGCAACAACCGCGTGGACGTGCAGGTGGACTTCATCACCTCGGTCGGCAACCAGAACCTGCTGACCATCGCCGCCCAGGCCCAGGCCCGCAGCGGGCATGACATCCTGAGCTTCCCGACCTGGGAGCCATCGGCCCATGCCCGCCTGCTGGAACCGGTGGACGACATCGTCGGCCGCCTGATCGCCAAATACGGCCCGATCAACCCGACGGCCGAATACCTGGCGAAGCGCGAAGGCGCCTGGCGCGCCATCCCCGCCGTCTCCGGGTCGCAGCACAAGCCCTCGCTGGCGCGCTTCGACCTGCTGCAGCAGCATGCCGGCCTCGATGTCCGCGCCATGTATCCGGCGGAGGACCGCCTCGGCCCCGGCGTGGACCAGTGGAACTGGGCCACCTTCCTGACGGCGGCCGAGCGATGCGCCGCCGCCGGCTTCCATTTCGGCCTGCCCATGGGCAGCTTCACCGATGCGGTGGACTGGGTCGGCGCCTTCTTCCGCAGCCACAACGCGAAGTTCATCGATGAGAACGGCCAGGTCACGGTGCGCCGCGACCCGGGCGTGCGCGCGGGCCTCGAATACCTCGTGCGCCTGGCGCGCTTCCTGCCCAATGATGTCTGGGCCTGGGACGATGCCAGCAACAACCGCGCGCTGATCTCCGGCCGTTCCGCGCTGATCTTCAACCCGCCCTCCACCTGGGCGGTGGCGAAGCGCGATGCGCCGGCGGTGGCGGAGAAGTGCTGGACCTTCCCGATGCCGGCGGGCCCCGCGGGCCGCTTCACGCCGTATCTGCCCTATTTCTGGGGCATCTGGTCCTTCAGCCGGAACAAGGGCCCGGCCAAGGGCCTGCTGGAATTCCTCTCCGACCGCACCAGTGCGGACCGGCAGACCACGACCAGCAGCGGCTACGACATCCCGCCCTTCGGCAGCATGTCCAACTTCGACATCTGGCGCACCGAAGGCCCGCCCACCGGCGTGGTCTACAACTACCCGCTGAAGCCGCACCACCAGGCGCAGCAGAGCATCGCCTTCGCGCCGGCCCCGGCGGAGATCGCCGTCCAGGCCTACAACCAGGCGATCAACACCAAGCTCGTCGCCCGCGTTGCGCAGGGTGGCGAGACGATCGACCAGGCGCTGACCTGGGCGGAGCGCGAACTGCGCAACTTCGCGCGCGGCTGACGCCGGCACGGCAGGGGCGGGGGCCGCAGGGCCACCCGCCCTTTCCACATCCATCGCGGGACAGGGGAGCATCCGCATGTCGGCCAGCGGCGCGGCGATGACGGCAGGGCGCACGGAGGGGGTCACCTCCCTCCAGCGCTTCACCCGACGGCGTTCGACCATCGCCTTCCTGATGACCTTGCCGCTGATCGCGGTCATCGGCGGGCTGGTCGTCTATCCCGCGGGCTATGCGATGTATCTCTCCACCCTGAACCGGCGCATGACCGAGTTCATCGGGCTGGAGCAGTTCGCCATCCTGCTGGATACCGACACCTTCTGGATGGTGATCGCGCAGAGCTGCATCTTCGCCATCTCCGCCGTCTTCCTGAAGGCGGCGATCGGCTTCTGGCTGGCGCATATGCTGCATGACATCCCGGCCAAGGGGCAGCGCAAATGGCGCGGCATGCTGCTCGTGCCCTGGGTCATCCCGCCGGCGCTCTCCACGCTCGGCTGGTGGTGGATGTTCGACCCCTCCTATTCCTCGATCAACTACCTGCTGAACGTTTTCGCCGTGCCGTCGGTGCCCTGGCTGGGGGAGCCCTGGTGGGCGCGCACCTCCGTCATCATCGTCAATGTCTGGTACGGCGCACCCTTCTTCATGATCATGTACCTGGCCGCGCTGAAATCGGTGCCCGAGCAGTTGTACGAGGCCGCCGCCATCGATGGCGCGACGGGCTTCCAGCGCCTGCGCTACGTGACCCTGCCGATGATGCGCAACATCATCAGCATCACCATCCTGTTCAGCCTGATCGTCACCTTCGCCAACTACGACATTGTTCGAGTCCTGACGAACGGAGGTCCGCGCGACCTGACCCACGTGTTTGCCACCTATGCGTTCCAGGTCGGCATCCTGTCCGGCAACGTGCCGCGCGGCGCCGCCGTCTCCCTCTTCATGTTCCCGCTGCTGGCGATCTTCGCCTATTTCGTGCTGCGCGGCGTGACGCGCCGGAACAAGGAGGAATCGTGAGATGAGCACATCCGGTGCCACCCGCGACCTGCCCGGCATCTATGCCAAGGCCGGCAGCCTGTCCTCGGAGCGCCGCTGGGCGCTCTGGGTCGCCTACATCTCCCTCATCTTCTCCGCCATCATCTTCCTGGCGCCGCCCGTCTACATGTTCATCACCAGCCTGAAGACGAGTGCGGAGGTCGCCAATCTCCAGGGCAATCCCTGGCTGGTGCGCAACCCGACGCTGGAGAACTACACGGCGATCCTGACGAACCCGACCTTCCTGACGTTCTTCTGGAACAGCGCCAAGATCACGGTGATGGTGGTGGCGATCACCATGGTGATCTCCACCCTCGCGGCCTTCGCGCTGGCGCGGATGCGCTTCTGGGGCAGCCAGGCGCTGGCCACCGGCGTCTTCCTGACCTACCTGATCCCGGAGACGCTGCTCTTCATCCCGCTCTACCAGATCGTGGGCGGGCTCGGCCTGCTGAATTCCTCCTGGGGCCTGGTGGTGGTCTATCCGACACTCACGGTGCCCTTCTGCACCTGGATCATGATCGGCTACTTCGCCTCAATCCCGAAGGAGCTGGACGAGGCCGCGCTGATCGACGGTGCCTCCTGGTCCCAGATGCTGCTGAAGATCTTCATCCCCGTGGCCATGCCCGGCATCATCGCGGCGACGATCTTCGCCTTCACCGTCAGCTGGGCCGCCTTCGTCTATCCGACCGCCTTCGTGACCACGCCGGATGAGATGCCACTCACCATCGGCGTCGTCTCCCAGCTCGTCCGCGCGGACACCTTCGCCTGGGGGCAGATCATGGCGGGCGCGCTGCTGGCGGCGCTGCCGCCGGTGATCGTCTATGCCTTCCTGATGGATTACTACATCGCCGGCCTGACCGCCGGCGCGACAAAGGGTTGAGATCCAGACATGGCACAGGTTTCCATCCGCAAGGTCGTGAAGGCCTATGACGGCGGCGTGCAGGCGGTGAAGGGCATCGACCTGGAGATCGCCGACCATGAATTCGTCGTGCTCGTCGGCCCCTCCGGCTGCGGCAAATCCACCACGCTGCGCATGATCGCGGGGCTGGAGGAGATCACGGGCGGGGAGATCGCGATCGGCGGCACCGTCGTGAACGACATCCCGCCGCGTGACCGCGACATCGCCATGGTGTTCCAGAACTACGCGCTGTATCCGCATATGTCGGTCTATGAGAATATGGCCTTCGGCCTGACCTTGCGGAAATTCCCGAAGGAGGAGATCCGCAAGCGCGTGGAGAATGCGGCCCGCATCCTCGACATCACGCCGCTGCTGGACCGCAAGCCGAAGGCGCTGTCGGGCGGCCAGCGTCAGCGCGTCGCCATGGGCCGCGCCATCGTGCGCGACCCGAAGGTGTTCCTGTTCGACGAACCGCTGTCGAACCTCGATGCCAAGCTGCGCGTGCAGATGCGGACGGAGATCAAGAAGGTCCACCAGACCGTCAAGACCACCACCGTCTACGTCACCCATGACCAGGTGGAGGCGATGACGCTGGCGGATCGCGTCGTCGTCATGAACCACGGCATCATCGAACAGGTGGGGCCGCCGCAGGAGCTGTATCACCACCCGAAGACGCGCTTCGTCGCCGGCTTCATCGGCAGCCCCGCGATGAACTTCATCCCCGCCCGCGTCGAGAACGGATCGGGCGCGCTCCGCGTGACGCTCCCCAACAACATCACCGTCCCCGTCCCGGAAAGCCGCACCGCCCGCTACCAGGGCGCCGCCGGCCGCGACATGCTGTTCGGCATCCGCCCGGAACATCTGACCGAGGTGAAGAACCTCGACCGCGACAACATCGCGGTGTTCGAACTGACGCCCGAGGTCATCGAGCCCATGGGCATGGAAACCCTGGTGCATCTCTGGCTGCAAGGCGCCGAGGTCTGCTGCCGCATCGACCCCACCACCCCCGCCGAGCCCGGCCGCCCCATGCAGTTCGCCGCGGACCTGAACCACATGCACCTGATCGACCCCGAATCCGGAAAGGTGCTGTAGACTCGAAAAGCCCTCTCCCCAGCGGGGAGAGGGTTGGGTGAGGGGAGACGCTTTACGCGTCAGCCCCGCGCGTGCAGGTTTCCCCCAACCCGAGGAAACAGGCAGCCATGGCCGATTACATCCACATCCCCGCCCAGCAGGTCGAGCACTTCGTCACCCGCATCTTCGCCGCCGCCGGCTGCGACCAGGCGGAGGCGCATCGCATCTCCACCCATCTGCTCGATGCCAACCTCGCCGGCCATGACAGCCACGGCGTCGCCCGCGTGCCGCGCTATGTCGAATGGCTCCAGGCCGGCTTCGTGCTCAAGGGCCAGTCCGTCCAGACCATCACCGATGGCGGCAGCTTCCTCCTGCTCGACGGCCTTTTCGGCTTCGGCCAGACCGTCGCCCCCCAGGCCGTCCGCATGGGGATCGAGCGCGCGCAGCAGCACGGCATCGCCGTCGTCGGCCTCCGCAACGCCGGCCATATCGGCCGCGTCGGTGCCTATTCCGAAATGGCGATCGAGGCCGGGCTCCTCTCCGTCCACTTCGTCAACGTCGCGGGCTCCGTCCTCGTCGCCCCCTTTGGCGGGACGGAGCGCCGCTTCTCCACCGCCCCGATCAGCATCGGCGTCCCCCTGCCGGGCCGCCCCCTCATCCTCGACTTCGCCACGTCATTGGTCGCGGAGGGCAAGGTCCTCGTCGCCTCCAATGGCGGCAAGCCGCTGCCGCCCGATGCCCTGATCGAGCCCGACGGCACCCTCTCCGGCGACCCCCACACCCTCTACGGCCATTACGACACCATCGGCCCCCGCAACCCCGCCAATGGAAGCGGCGCCATCCGCGCCTTCGGCGAACACAAGGGAAGCGGCCTGGCCTTCATGTGCGAGATGCTGGCCGGCGCCCTCACCGGCGGCGGCACCTCCGGCCCCGTGGAGGCGCGCGGCCGCATCGCCAATGGCATGCTGTCCTTCTACGTCTCCCCGAAACACTTCGGCACCCAGGCCGAATTCGAGGAAGCCGGCCGCGCCTATGTGGACTGGATCGTCTCCACCACCCCGGCCGAGGCCGGCAGCCCCGTCCTCGCCCCCGGCGACAAGGAAGCCGCCACCAAGGCCGACCGCCTGGCGAACGGCGTGCCCCTCCAGCGCGATACCTGGGACAGCATCCTCGACACCGCGCGGCGCCTCGGCATCAACGATCCGGCCTGACGCCGCCCCCCGGGTCCATGGCATAAGCCCGCCATGGACCCGATGACCCGCATGCTTCTGCGCCTGGCCGAATGGTACCGGAACCCGCCATCGCCGGCCTATATCAAGCTGTTCATCGCCGTCGTCGCGATCTGCCTCATCCTCGTCGGCATCGAGAAATTCGTGGGCTGGCCGGATTGGGCGACGGCGCAGCGCGTGCCCATCCACCGCTGAGCCTTGCGCGCCCGCCAGCGGCGCGCGACCCTCCCCGCAACAACACGGGAGGACCGACACCATGCTTCGCCGCGCCCTGCTGGGCCTGACGCTCGCCGCCAGCATCGCGAGCCCCGCGCTCGCCTTCCCCGATCGCACCATCACCCTGGCGGTCGGCTTCGCCCCCGGCGGCTCCACCGACGTCACCTCCCGCCTCCTGGCCGATCGCCTCGGCCCCGCCCTCGGCCCCAATGGCCGCGTGGTGGTGGAGAACCGCCCCGGCGCCGCCGGCCTCGTCGCCTCCGACTGGCTCCGCCGCCAGGCGCCGGACGGGCATCTGCTGATGCTGGTGGAGGCGTCGTCCCACGCCCTCGCCCCCAACGCCGTGCAGGGCGGCACGCGCTACGACCCGATCGGCGACTTCACCCATATCGCCGTCGTCGGCACCGGCCCGATGATCGTGGTCGCGCCCCCCTCCTTCCAGGCCCGCACCGCGCAGGAAGCCATCGCGCGCCTCCGCGAAGGGGGGGAGAACCTGCCCTTCGCCTCCTCCGGCGTCGCCTCCATGCCGCATCTGTCGGCGGAGATGCTGGCCGCCACCCTCAACATGGGCGGCCGCTTCCCGCACGTTCCCTACCGCTCCGGCGGCCTGATGGTCGAAAGCATCGCCCGCGGGGAGACCCAGTGGGGCGTCGCCGTCCTCGCCTCCGCCGCCGGCCAGGTGAGGGACGGGCGCGTCCGCGGCATCGCCGTCACGGGCCTCGAACGCTTTCCCTCCTTCCCCGATATCCCCACCCTCGCCGAATCCGCGCTGCCGGGCTTTGACCTGGAGAACTGGTTCGCCGTCATCGGCCCGCGCGGCATGCCCCCCGCGGTGGTCGAGACCCTGAACCGCGCCATCCGCGCCTCCATCGCCGAACCGCAACTCCGCGAACGCCTCCTCATCGCCGGGGTGAACCCCTGGTCCCGCCCCAACACCCCCCGGGATGCCGAGGCCTTCTTCCGCGCCGAACTCGCGAAATTCGCCCAGGTCGTGCAGCGCACCGGCGTGAAGCTGGAGCCATGACGGCCCCAGGCACCACGGCGGACGTCATCGTCATCGGCGGCGGCTCCGCCGGCTGCGTCGTCGCCGCCCGCCTTTCGGAGGATTCCTCATGTCGGGTCCTCCTGCTGGAGGCAGGCCCGCCCGACAAGGATCCGTGGATCCGCCTGCCGCTGGGCTACGGCAAGCTCTTCGGCAGCGGGAAATACGACCCGCGCTTCATGACGGAACCGGAGCCCCAGCTCGGCAACCGGCAGATCCACTGGCCCCGCGGCCGCGTCCTCGGCGGCTCCGGCTCCGTCAACGGCCTGGTCTTCCTGCGCGGCAGCCCCCACGATTACGACCGCTGGTCCCAGGCCGGCGCGCGCGGCTGGAGCTACGACGACGTCGCCCCCTTCTTCCGCCGCATGGAAAGCTGGCGCGGCGAAGCCTCCGACGCCCGCGGCACCGACGGCCCCATCCAGGTGGGCGAACCCCGCCGCCTGGCCGAGGCCCCCCGCGCCTTCATCGAAAGCTGCGTCGCCGCCGGCCTGCCCCGCCTGCGGGACGTCAACAATGGCGGCAGCATCGAAGGCGCGGCGCCCATCCAGCTCAACGTCGATGGCCGCTGGCGATCCTCCTCCGCCCGCACCTACCTCCGCCCCGCCATGTCCCGCCCCAACCTCGAAGTCCGCACCGGCATCCAGGCCCACCGCCTGGTCTTCGAGCAGGGCAGGGCGGTCGCGGTGGAGACCGCGCAAGGCACCTTCCGCGCCACCCGATCCATCGTCGTCTCCGCCGGCGCGATCGAGACGCCGAAACTCCTCATGCTCTCCGGCATCGGCGATGGCGCCGCGCTGCAGGCGATGGGCATCCCCGTGGTCGCCCACAGCCCCGATGTCGGCCGCAACCTCCAGGACCACCTGATCGCGAAGTTCATCTTCCGCACGCGCCCCTGCGGCACCCTGAACGAGATCCTGCAAAGCAATTTCCGAAAGGCCGCGATGGGCCTGGACTGGCTGCTGCGCCAATCCGGCCCGCTATCCATCGGCGCCGGGGAGGCCACGGCCTTCGCCCGCATCACCCCGGGCGCGGAGGAAGCGGAGGCGCAACTCCTCTTCGTCAACTTCTCCACCTTCGACTATGCGAAGGGCCTGCACAGCCAGCCCGGCGTGATGCTGAACTACGGCCCCTGCCGCCCCGACAGCCGCGGCACCCTGACGCTGCGCAGCCCCGACCCCGCCGACCATCCGGTGATCCACGCCAACTACCTGGACCACCCCAATGACTGGCGCGTGATGCTCGGCGCCGCCGCGCTCTGCCGGCGCATCGCGAGCGTCGGCCCGCTGCGGGGTCTGATCGAGGAGGAACTGCGCCCCGGCGCGGGCGCGGATTCGGATGAGGCCTACGCCCAGAGCATCCGCGACACCGCCAGCACCGTCTTCCACCCCTGCGGCACCGCCCGCATGGGCAGCGATGACCGCGCCGTGCTGGACCCGGAACTGCGCGTGCGGGGCGTGGAGGGGCTGCGCGTGGCGGATGCGAGCGCGTTTCCGCTGATCCCATCGCCCAACATCCAGCCTGCGGCGCTGATGGTGGGGGAGCGGTGCGCGGGGTTTATGAGGGCTGCGGCGTAACTCCTATTCACGAGACTGGGCGGTGCGGCGCCTATCACTCCCTCCCCCGCGCTCGCCGGGGAGGGTCGGGGTGTGGGATTGCGCGGCTGCGCCGTTACCAAAGGCGCATCGGTGAAGGCTCCGCCTTCCCCGAACCCCATCCGCCAGGCCCGTGACGGGCCTGGACCGTCATTAAGTCAAGGTATCTGTGTGGTCAGCCAAATACCCATTGCTGTCCGGAGGAGGATGCATGCGGCGTCGTGCATTTCGCGACGCTGAAACTTAAACAAACCGCGATGGAGACCTTCGTTTCGGATTGCCCATGTTAAGCGCGCGTCGCGTGCAATCCATTCGGCTTGTGTTGAAGGGGTGACTGCGAGGATAGCATTTACCTTGTCTTGAAAGTTGGCCGCTCGCGGTAATGCGTATGTGGTGAAGGCGGTTTTGATCGGCGCACAAGATGCTTTTCCCCAGCAGCCTTCCAGTTTAACGTATAGTGCGTTGCCGCCTGTCCAGTTTGGTCCTAGGGCCTCATTGCAAACGTGTTCTACCCATGCTGCAAGGCTGGACACGTGGACAGCAACTCCGACCTCAGCATCGTCGTCAGCCCTACGACCGAACCCTTCGATAGCAGACACAGACATATGGGCTGCGAACAAGCCGCCGGCCTCAAGCCAGTCGAGAAACTGAACTGTGTGAGAACCGGTGAATACAGGTAGGCACTGCGCTGGAAATTGAAGAAAGTCAGGCGCGAGGCCGTTTATCCAGCTATGCAACTCTGATCGCACGCGATCACGCCAGACCGGAAAGTAGCGCTCCACCAAGCCTTTGCCGTCATCCATGCGCTTTAAGGAGTCATTCAGTGTGCGGCCCAAAGAAATATTGAGCTCGATCGCTTCGCGCATAAGTAGAGCGTACGCGCGGGCAACTTTGTGGTGTCCGCTTTCATCTTTCCACCGCGCGCGCCAGCCGAGCCAATTTGCTGCTGCGAGTAGTGCGTCCTCATTAACTGCATAGCGATGTAGGGCTTCTTTTGCTACTAGCTCTTCGGCAAGAATCAACGCGGTGCGGTCAGCGCCACGGATAATGAATTCGCCAGTCTGATTTTTGCCGCGGCCTAGGCCCTGGAACAAGCCGAGATCTGGATGGGCTTTTTTTGCCAGTACAAGAGCCCGCTGTCTGTATGCTGCATTCCACGATAAAGCCTCAAGTGCCGCCAAATGCTTATCGAAGCCTGATAAATTCGCCTCATTCCCCCATTCGTCTTTCCCATCGACGAGACTCGGCCACTTATTTTTGAGTTCCTCGCGTCGTAGCCCCCCCAAAGTTCGAGGTCCCGCTAACGCCAGTTCCGCCAGCGCTAAGGCTTGCCATTGTCTAAAAAGCGGAATACAATTTTGGTGATCGTATGTAATGTTTTCCGCGTCTTTTCTTTTGATCGGTGCGGGGGCGTATATTTCTGGGTGCCATGGTGCCTGAGATGGAATTTCAATAAATTTCTCTATGCCGTCTTTGGGGTCGTCTAATGGGTGAAGGGAATCGGCTAGCGTGCTCTCCCAGCTCCATGCAGATTTAGCATAATGGAATTTGCCAAGCGTTTCCAGATCGCGGCTAACTGACGCATCAGTGGGTGTGCCTCGAGGGCTGTTCCTGTCGTGTCGATCCCAGAGCGACTGGAGAAGATTCGTAGGGACCCGCCAGCGTAACATGGGTATGATCGCGCCATGGCCCTCGATCAGATCGATCCAGTTCCGCCACTCGTCTTTGTAAGGCAGCAGGCGTTTAAGCTCGGGAAGGAGTTGTGCGGCTTCGTGAATGAGTCTTGCAGGTCCTATGAAGCGACCCTGGGCTAAAGATTCATCGATCGTTAAAAAATGTACGACCATTGGGGCTCCGATGGCATCTGTTGTGGATCATGCTTAAAATTGGCGCGAGTCATTCTTCCGTTGAGGTCATCGGGGTTATCTTGACGCCTTTCGTGCTATTTCTTGTTATTGCTTTGGTGGCCTATGTGTCATGTTATCATCACGCAATGAAAGCGGCAATGCTTCCCTGTTCGGCTGCCAGAAACAGGACCATTGTTAATTCGTCGATTGTGAGAGCCGGACTAAGCCAATGACCCCCACCACCTTCCCCATCGTCCTCTCCCTATCCCTCTGCCATCTCCTCAACGACATGATGCAGTCGCTCATGCCGGCCCTCTATCCCATCCTGAAGACCAACTACGCGCTGGATTTCGGCCAAATCGGCCTCATCACCCTGGCCTTCCAATGCACCGCCTCCCTCCTCCAACCCCTCATCGGCGCATGGAGTGACCGGCGCCCGATGCCCTATTCCCTCCCCATCGGCATGGGCTCCACGCTCATCGGCCTGCTCACCCTCTCCCAGGCCCACAGCTACCCCGTCATCCTCCTCGCCGCGGCGATGATCGGCATGGGCTCGGCGGTCTTCCATCCGGAGGCATCGCGCGTCGCGCGCCTCGCTTCCGGCGGCCGCTATGGCCTGGCGCAGTCGCTGTTCCAGGTCGGCGGCAATATCGGCTCCGCCATCGGCCCCCTGCTCGCCGCCTTCATCATCGCGCCGAGGGGCCAGGGCGCCATCATCTGGTTCTCCGCCGCCGCGCTGCTGGGGATGATGGTGCTGAGCGTCGTCGGCCGCTGGTATGCCGCGCGCCTCGGCCAGCGCACGAAGAAGGCCGCCGCCGCCAGCACCGCGCAGCCGCTCTCCCGCAACCGCGTGATCTTCGCCTTCGGCGTGCTGGTGGTGCTGCTGTTCTCGAAGACGATCTATTCGGGCAGCCTGACCAGCTACTACACCTTCTACCTGATCCAGCATTTCGGCACTTCGGTGCAGGAGGCGCAGGTCTACCTCTTCATCTTCCTCTGCTCGATCGTCTGCGGCACGGTCGCCGGCGGCGCGGTGGGGGATCGCTTCGGCCGCATCCCCGTCATCTGGTTTTCGGTGCTGGGCGTGCTGCCCTTCACCCTGGCGCTGCCGCATGTCGGCCTGACGGCGACGGTGGTGCTGACCATCATCATCGGCATCATCGCCTCTTCCGCCTTCTCCGCGATCCTGGTCTATGCGCAGGAATTGCTGCCGGGCCGCGTCGGCCTGGTCTCGGGGATGTTCTTCGGCTTCTCCTTCGGCCTGGGCGGCATCGGCGCCGCCGCGCTGGGGGAACTGGCCGACCGCATCGGGATCGAGGCCGTCTACGCCCTGGTCGCCTGGCTGCCCGCGCTCGGCATCATGACGGCCCTGCTCCCCCGCCGCCGCCCCATTCCGCTGGACCCGGCGCCCCGCTCTGCGGTATAGGAACATATGCCTCGCGCCGCCCCGCCCGAGGCCGCTCCTTGAACCCGCGAATCAGGCCGCGCTTTTGTCCAAAAGCACCCCTCTGATTCGGTGCTAAACGTCCTAAATCCCCTAAATGCTCCTTACGTTTCGGCCTCTAACCCATTGGTGCCAAACGATTCTCGCCCGATTCTAAAATTTCTAAACCCGTAGTATCCCGTCTTTCCAACCCCTTAGAGACGGTCCAGGGCCGGTTCGGCCCTGGCGGGAGGGGTATGGGGAGGGCAGCGCCCTCCCCATGCACTACGCCGCGACGAACTCCCCCCCCCGCATCAGCGGTTCCACGCTGCCCGTCTTCGTCACCCCGTCGATGTCGATCTCGCCCGACCCGATCATCCAGTCGATATGGATCAGCGACGCGTTCGCCCCCCGCTTCGCCAGCTCGTCCATCGGCACGCCAGTGCTGTCCCGCAGGCAGGTCGTGTAGGCCTGGCCGAGGGCGATGTGGCTGGCCGCGTTCTCGTCGAACAGCGTGTTGCGGAACAGCAGGCCCGACGCCGAGATGGGCGAGGAATGCGGCACCAGCGCCACTTCGCCGAGGCGCGCCGCGCCTTCGTCGGTTTCCAGCACGCGTCGCAGCACGTCCTCGCCGCGGGAGGCATGGGCTTCGACGATGCGTCCTTCCTCGAACCGCACCTGGATGTCGTCGATCAGCGTGCCCTGATAGGCCAACGGCTTGGTGGATCGCACCGTGCCGCTCACGCGCAGCTTGTGTGGCGTGGTGAAGACTTCCTCGGTCGGGATGTTGGGGTTGCAGATGATCCCGTTCTTCGCCGGCTCCGCGCCGCCGGCCCAGAGGTGCCCGTCCGCCAGCCCGATCACCAGGTCCGTCCCGGGCCCGCGATAGCGCAGCTCGGCGTAGTCTTTCCCGTTCAGGAACTTCGTCCGTGCATGCAGCGTCGCGTTATGCGCCGCCCAGCCCGCGACGGGGTCTGCCTGGTCCACCCGGCAGGCCATGAAGATCGCGTCCCACAGCCGCGCCACGGCTTCCGCTTCCGGCAGGCCCGGGAAGACCTCCCGCGCCCAGCCCGGCGTCGAGGCCGGCACCAGGTTCCAGTTGATGGCGAAGCTGGTGATGAGTTCCAGCGCCGGGCGATAGGCGATGCTCCGCGCCCGGTTGGCGCGGGCCACCTTGGCCGGGTCCTGCCCCGCCAGCAGGGTCGGGTCCTCCCCCACCACCGCCAGCCGCGCCGCGCCGCCGCGGAAGGCCGCGGCCATGCCCTCGAACAGCCATCCCGGCGCGGTGTCGAAGGCGTCGTCGCCGGCGTGGCGGTAGCGGGCCAGCGCCACCTCGTCATCGCCGATCAGCGGCGTCACCAGGGTCGCGCCCGCCTGGTAGGCATGGGCGGCGATGCGGCGGACCAGCGGCAGCGCCTCCACCGGCGCGGTCATCACCACCTCCTGCCCGGGTCGCAGGTTCAGCCCGACGCGCACGGCCAGCGCCGCCAGCTTGTCGAGCTTCTGGTCGAACATCGTGGGCACCGCGGCGTCGTCAGGCATGGGAATCGGTTCCGATCGAGCTTCGAGTGGTGGGCTCCGGCGTGCGCGTCAGCCGCCTTATCACGGCGACGACCTCCGGCTGGTCCCAGGCGGCTTCGCCCACGAGGCGCCCCACCTCAAGCCCCCTTCTGTCGAGGATGAGGGTCGTCGGCAGCACCCGCACTTCCAGCGCCCGCCCCGTGGCACCGCGGGGGTCGAGCCAGATGCCGAGGCGCTGGAGCCCCGTGCGCTGGTAGAAGGGCTCCACCTGCGCCCGCCCGCCACGGTCATTGGACAGGGCCAGCACCTCGATCCCGTCGCGGGAGATCATGCCGTGCAGCCGGTCCAGCGCCGGCATCTCCGCCACGCAGGGCGGGCACCAGGTCGCCCAGAAATTCACCACCAACGCCTTGCCGCGAAACGCGGAAAAATCGGTGACGCGCCCCTCGGCGTCCGTGAAGGTCAGCCCCTCCGGCAGCGGGCGGCCTTCCGGCGTCTCCCGCAGCCGTGACAGGCCATGGTCCGCGCCCGCGACCGGTGATAGGGAGGGACCCGCCTCCGCTTTGCGGCAGAGACCCGCCGCGAGTAGGGTCGGCACCCCGGCCAGGATCGCCCGGCGGCCCCTCGAAAACCTCTGCACCGAAAGAAACTCCCCCGTGACCGAAGCGCGTGCCAGCAATGACCTGTGGGGCGGCCGCTACGCCGAAGGCCCCTCCGCCATCATGCGGGAGATCAATGCCAGCATCGGCTTCGACCGCAAGATGTGGCGCCAGGACATTTCGGGCAGCCTCGCCCATGCCAAGATGCTCGCCCATGTAGGGATCATCAGCACGGAAGACGAGGCCGCGATCCGCGCCGGCCTGGCCGGCATCGCGCAGGAGATCGAGGAAGGCCGCTTCCCCTTCAGCGAGGCCCTCGAAGACATCCATATGAACATCGAGGCCCGGCTGACGGAGCGGATCGGGGAGGCCGGCAAGCGCCTCCACACCGGCCGCAGCCGGAACGACCAGGTGGCGCTCGATGTCCGCCTCTGGGTGCGGGACGCGATCGATGGGCTGGATGCCCAGATCGCCGCCGTGATGCGCGAACTGGTCGCCCGCGCGGCGGAGCATGCGGGCACGGTGATGCCCGGCTTCACCCACCTCCAGCCCGCCCAGCCCACCACCTTCGGCCATCACCTGCTGGCCTATGTGGAGATGCTGTCCCGGGACCGCGGCCGGCTCGCGGATTGCCGCAAGCGCCTGAACGAAAGCCCCCTCGGCGCGGCGGCGCTCTGCGGCACCGGCTTCCCGATCGACCGGCACATGACGGCCGCGGCACTCGGCTTCGACGGGCCGACGCGCAACAGCCTGGACAGCGTGGCATCCCGCGACTTCGCCGCGGAGTTCCTCTTCGCCTGCGCCATGTGCGCCACGCATCTCAGCCGCTTCGCGGAGGAGATCGTGATCTGGACCAACCCCTATTTCGGCTTCATCAAGCTGTCGGACGCCTTCACCACCGGCAGCTCCATCATGCCGCAGAAGCGCAACCCGGATGCGGCGGAGCTGGTGCGCGGCAAGACCGGCCGCGTCATCGGGTCGCTGGTCGGCCTGCTGACCGTGATGAAGGGCCTGGCGCTGACCTATTTCAAGGACATGCAGGAAGACAAGGAAGGCATCTTCGATGCGGCGGAAAGCCTGGCGCTGGGCCTCGCCGCCATCGGCGGCATGGTCCGCGACATGAAGCCGCAGGTCGCACGCCTGGCGGAGGCCGCGGGCGCCGGCTTCTCCACCGCGACGGACCTCGCGGATTGGCTGGTCCGGGAACTCCGCTTCCCCTTCCGGGATGCCCACCACGTCACCGGCCGGCTGGTCGCGCTGGCGGAAGGGAAGGGGGTGGACCTCGCCGGCCTGACGCTGGCGGAGATGCAGTCGGTGGAGCCGCGCATCACCGATGGCGTCTTCGGCGTGCTGACCGTGCAGGCCTCCGTCGCGTCCCGCACCAGCTTCGGCGGCACGGCGCCGGCGAATGTCGCCCGCATGGCGGCGGAATGGCAGGAGAGACTGGGATGAGGCGTTTCGCCGGCTGCCTGGCCGTCCTGCTGCTGGCCCTGTCGCTCGGGGCCTGCGGCCGGGCGGGCTCCATCCGCCCGCCTGGGCCACCCGATCAGGTGACCCATCCGCGCAGCTATCCGAGCCGCTGAAGCTGCGATAGTTTCAGCGAGTCCATGTCAACGAACAACACATTGCCGGGCGCCGAATCGGACCTTGCCGCAAGGCGGGGCTACCACCATGGCAACCTCAAGGAATCGCTGCTGGAAGCGGCGCGGCGCCTGGTGGCGGAGCGTGGGCCGAACGGCTTCACCCTGGCGGAGGCCGCGCGCCTGGCGGGTGTCTCCCCCTCCGCCCCCTATCGCCACTTCAAGGACAAGGAAGCGCTGCTGTCGGAACTGGCGCAGCGTGGCTATGCCGAATTCGGCGCCCGCATGCGGGCCGCGGGCCAGGAAGGCGGGCTGGCCGCCATGGGGCCCACCTATCTCCGCTTCGCGCGGGAGGAACCGGGCTACTACAGCGCGATGTTCGCCTGGCGCCTGCCGAAGGAAGGGGAGATGGATACCAGCAACAGCTTCACCGCCCTGGTCACCGCCATTTCCCGCGCCGTGCCGGATGGGGGGGGCAGGGACCACGCGCGCCTGCTCGGCCTGCAGGTCTGGGCCATGTCGCATGGCGTCGCCGGGCTGGAACGGGCGGGCTGGCCGCACCCCTCCTCCGGCGTGCCGACGCCGGAGAAGGTGCTGGGCATGGCGGTGGAAGCGCTGATCCGGTCGCGCTGATCCGTCACGCCGCCTGGCGCAGCTTCGTCACCAGCGCCGCCAGTTCGCCGCGCAGCGCCGTTCCCTGCCGGCCCACCTCCGCGCTCGCGCTGTGCAGCGTGCCGAGGCTCTGCACCGTGTCCTCCACGCCATCACGCAGCCTGTCGACGCCGGCCGACACCTCATTGGTGCCCCGCGCGGCTTCGGCGACATTGCGGGCGATTTCCTGCGTCGCGGCGCCCTGTTCCTCCACCGCCGCGGCGATGCTGGTCGCGATCTCGCTGGACCGGCCGACGGTGCTGCCGATCAGGCGGATCGCCTCCACCGCCTGGCCGGTGGCGGCCTGCATCTCGGCGATCTGGCGGCCGATCTCCTCCGTCGCGCGCGCGGTCTGGGCGGCCAGCGTCTTCACCTCGCTCGCCACCACGGCGAAACCCTTGCCGGCCTCGCCCGCCCGCGCCGCCTCGATGGTGGCGTTGAGGGCGAGGAGGTTGGTCTGGCCGGCGATGTCGCCGATCAGCTTCACCACCTCCCCGATCCGGCCTGCGCCTTCGGCCAGCGCCTGCACGGTGCGGTCGGTGGCGCCCGCCTCCTCCGCCGCGCGATGGGCGACGGTCGCGGCCTCCGCCACCTGGCGGCTGATCTCCTGGATGCTGGCGGCCATTTCTTCCGCCGCGGCGGCCACGGTCTGCACATTGGCGCTGGTCTGCTGGGCGCCGCCCACCGCGGCTTCCGCATCCCGGCCGGTGCGCCGTGCCGTGCCGGACAGCCGGTCGGTCGCCTGGTCCAGGCCCGTCACCGTCTCCGCCAGCGCGCTGGCGATGCCGCCCAGGCTGCGTTCGACTTCCTGCGCCAAGGCCTGCTGCGCGGCGACGCGGTCCTGCGCGGCGCGCTGCCGCGCGGCCTCCGCCTCCGCCTCCAGCGCCTCGATGCGTCGGGCGCCGTCGCGGAGCACCACGACCGCATCGGCCACCGCGCCGACCTCATCGCCCGAACCGGCGCCGGGCACGTCCAGGTCCAGCGCGCCATTGGCGATCCGCGTGGTGGCGCCGGACAGCGCGGCCAGCGGCCGGGCGACGCGGCGATTCACCAGCCAGCTGGCCGTGGCCGCCACGGCCAGGGCCAGCATGAGGAGCAGCGAGGAGATCAGCAGCGCGCGTTCCGCGTCGCCGATCAGCGTCGCCGCGCGCGCTTCGCTGGCGCGGCTGGCGCCGGCCAGCACGCCGAGCAGCGTGCCGAGCTGCGGCGTCGTCGTCTCCACGAAGGCGCCGGCCTCCATGGAATACCGGCCTGCCGCCCCTTCCCGCACCATGCGGTCGGCCAGGCTGCGGAAGCCCTCGAAATAGGAACGCCGCGCTTCCTCGATGGCGGCACGCAGCGCTGGATGGGTCGCGGGGTCCGCCAGCGGCGCCAGGTTGCCGACCTGGTCCCACAGCAGGTCGACGCGCCCCCGGATCGCCGCATTCGCCGCCACCCGATCGGCCGCCACGGGCTGCCCCGCCGTGATGGCGGCGGCGATGTTGGAGCGTTCGAGCCCGGCGGTGTCGCGCAGCCGCCAGCCCAGTTCCTTCACCACCGCCAGCCGCGCCAGCGTCGGATCCTCGGTGGCGACGGCGTGGGACGCCGCGAACCACACCCGCAGCGCCGCATCGACGGAGGCGGTGATGGTCGGGACGTAGTCGCGCCGCAGCGCCTCATCCCGCGAGTCCCGTGGCAGGCGCAGCGCGTCGTCGGCGCGGCGGCGGGCATCATCCGCCCGCTCCAGCGCCGCGCGCAGGTCCCGCAGCAGGGCCTCCTTTCCCGTGAATTCCTGGGCCGACAGCCCTGCCAGCCCCGGCGCGAAATCGGCCGCGACGGCGGCCCGGCGACGGTTGATCTCGGCCAGCGCCTCCGGCCCGGCCGGCCCGGGCGCCTGCAGCGCATTGTTGGTGGCGAGCCGTTCCATCAGCACCTCGAACAGCCCCGATGCGAAGCGGTTCGCGGCGCGGTCCGCCACCGCCGCGGCCTGCGCCGACCGCAGCTCCCTCACATCCTCCGCCGCATTCCAGCCCAGCGCGCCCAGGCTCAACAGGGTCAGGCCCGCCACGGCACCCGACAGCGCCAGGCGCAGGCTGATCCACCCCCTTGCCTTCGGCGGGGTCGCCGCAGGGGACGGCGTGCGGGCGAGCGGATTCATCGGCGGGCACTCCTGGCGAGACGGCGCCCCCCCCTAGCCCAGGAAGGTGAAGAATCGGCGAAGCCGCGGGGTGAGGGATGGGCGCGGCCATCGCCCGCATCCCGGCCGCCCGGATCCGCCGCCCCCAGGAAGCCCCGCCCCCCCAGGCGCGGGACCGGGCGGCGTTACGGCATTTCCGCAGGCGCTCGACGCCCGCGTGTAACGCCGGCGGGACGGCGGCTTGGCGGAACGACCCCGCGACCCCAATACTGAGGAGATGGCCGCCCTCCCCGCACCCGCCCCCGCTGGCGAAGACCCCACTTTTGCCGAATTGCTGGCGCTCCGCCGGCAACTCACCATGGACCCCGCCGCGGGGCTGATGATGGAGGGCGTGGCGCTGGCCGCCATCGCCCGCGCCCATGGCACCCCCACCTGGGTCTATTCCGCCGGCACGCTCCGCCGCCGCCTGGGTCTCCTCCAGGGTGCGCTGGATGACGCCCGCGCCAAGGCGCAGGTGCATTTCGCGGTGAAGGCCAACCCCAACCTCGCCGTGCTGCGCACTTTGGCCGAGGCCGGCGCCGGCGCCGATGTGGTGAGCGAGGGAGAGCTTCGCCTGGCCCGCGCCGCCGGCATCGCCGCCGACCACATCGTCTTCTCCGGCGTCGGCAAGACACTCGCGGAGATCCGCTACGCCCTGGCGGAGGGCATCCAGCAGATCAACGCCGAATCGGCGGAGGAGGTGGAGATGATCTCCGCCATCGCCACGGCCATGGGGGTGGAGGCGCCGGTCGCGCTGCGCGTGAACCCCGATGTGGACGCCAAGACCCACGCCAAGATCACGACCGGCAAGTCGGAGAACAAGTTCGGCATCGCCATCGGCGACGCCCCCGCCCTCTATGCCCGCATGGCGTCGCTGCCCGGCATCCGCCCCGTGGGCGTCGCGGTGCATATCGGCAGCCAGATCACCGCCGGCGTCTCCGCCTATCGCATCGCCTATGGCCACCTCGCCGACCTCGTCCGCGCGCTGCGCGCCCAGGGCCTGCCGGTGGAGCGGGTGGATTGCGGCGGCGGCCTCGGCATCCCCTACCGGGACGAACCGCCGCCCGCGCCGGCCGCGCTGGCCGGCGCCATCGCCGCCACCCTCGGCAATCTCGGCGTGGAGTTGATGGTGGAGCCGGGCCGCTGGATCTCCGGCCCCGCCGGCGTGCTGCTGGCCTCCGTCATCCTCCAGAAGACGGGGGCGGAGCGGCGCTTCGTGGTGGTGGATGCCGCGATGAACGACCTGGTGCGCCCGGCCATGTATGATGCCTGGCACGGCATCGTCCCGGTCTCCCCGGCGGACTACGTGGCGCCCATCGCCCCCTGCGACGTGGTCGGCCCGATCTGCGAGACGGGCGACACCTTCACGAGAAATCGTGGCCTTCCGAGCCTCGATCCGGGTAGCCTCGTCGCGTTCCTGGATGCGGGGGCCTATGGCGCGTCGATGAGCAGCACCTACAACAGCCGGCCCCTGGCGGCCGAGATCCTGGTGGATGGCGACCGCTTCGCCGTGGTGCGGGAACGCCAGACGCAGGAAGCCCTGCTGGCGGGGCAGAAGCTGCCCTCCTGGCTGGCGGGCGCCACGTGACGGGGCGGGACCCGCTCGCCGCTCTCCCCCGACGCCGCGCCTTGGCGCGGCTGGCCCTGGCCTGGGAAAGGCTGTGGCCCGCGCTCTGGCCGCCGCTTGGCGTGCTGGGGCTGTTCGTCACGCTCTCGCTGCTCGGCCTGCCGCTGCTGCTGCCGAACTGGGCCCGGCCCCTCCTGGCCGCGATCTTTGCCCTGGGCTTCGGCTATGCCGCCTGGCGCGGCTTCCGCGGCTGGGCCCTGCCGGTGGAGGAGGAGGCGGATCGCCGCCTCGAACGCGCCTCCGGCCTGCCGCACCGCCCCCTCGCCGCCCTGGCCGACAGGCCCGCGGGCGGCGATGCGCTCTCCCTCGCCGTCTGGGAGGCCCACCGCAAGCGGGCCGCCGCCTCCATCCGCGCGCTCCGCGTGGGCATCCCCCGGCCGGGGCTTGCGGCGCGGGATCCGATCGCGCTGCGCTGCGGCCTTGGCCTCGCGCTGCTCGCCTCCCTCTTCGTCGCGGGGCCGGAGGCGCCGGAACGGCTCCGCCGCGCCGTCGTGCCGGGCTTCGCCCTCCCCGCCGCGCCGCCCGCCCTGCGGGTGGAGGCCTGGGTGACGCCCCCCGCCTATACCGGCGCGGCGCCCCTGTTCCTCGACCCCGCCGGCGGCAATGTCACCGTCCCGCAGGGCAGCCGCCTCCAGGTCGCGCTGTCCGGCGGCAGCGGCGGCGCGCCGGAACTGCAACTCGGCACCAATGCCACGCCCTTCCGCGCCCTCGATGGCCGGTCCTGGGGCGCGGAGGCGCAGCTGGACCAGGGCGCCCGCCTCGTCATCCGGCGAGAGGGGTTCGAGGTCGCGGGCTGGACCCTCACCGTCCAGGCGGACCAGCCGCCCACGGCGAGCTTCGCCGAACCCCCGGCCCGCGCCGCCCGCGGCCTGGCGCTGCGCCTGTCCTGGCGCACGGATGATGATTGGGGCGTCGCCTCGCTCAATGCCGAAATCCGCCTGAAGGCACGTCCCCAGGCGCCCGCCCATGGGATCGAGATCGGCCTGCCCGGCGGCCAGCCCCGCAGCGCCCGCGGCATCGCCGGCCCCGACCTCTCCGCCCATCCCTGGGCGGGGCTGGAGGTGGAGGTGGTGCTGGTCGCCCGCGACGGCGCCGGCCAGGAAGGCCGGTCGGAGGTCGCGACCCTGACCCTGCCGGAGCGCAGCTTCACCCACCCCGTCGCCCAGGCGCTGATCGCGCTGCGCAAGTCGCTCAGCCTGGATCCCACCAAGCGCGTCGAGGCGCGGCAGGAGCTGGACCGCATCGCCGCCGCGCCGGAAGCCTTCGAACACGACACCACCACCTACCTGGCACTCCGCAGCGCCCGCCACCGCCTGGTGCGGGACCGCCGCCCCGAAGCGGTGGCGGAGGCGCAGGAGATCCTCTGGGAGACGGCCCTCGCCTTGGAGGAAGGCCGTGCGGAACGCACCGCCCGCGCCCTGGAACAGGCCCGCGCCGCGCTGCGCGAAGCCCTGGAACAGGCCACCCGCGAACAGCAGGAAAACCGGGAGCAGAACGCGGAGCAGCGGGCGGAGACCGAACGCCGCATCCAGGAACTCCGCGACGCCATCCGCCGCCACCTGGAGGCGCTGGCGGAACGCCTCCAGCGGGAGAATGCGGAGGCGATGCCCTTCGACCCGCAGAACCGCATGATGGACCGCCGGGAACTCGACCGCCGCATGGAACGGATGCGGGAGGCGAACCGGGAGAACCGCCCGCAGGATGCGCAGCGCGAATTGGCGGAGCTGGAGGAACAGCTCCGTGCGCTGGAGGAAGGCCGCACGCCGCGCAACGAGGCCGAGCAGCGCCAGCGCCAGCAGCGCGAACGCGGCCAGCAGCAGATGGGCGTGGTGCAGGACATGGTCCGCCGCCAGACGGAGATGATGGATAGCGGCCATCGCCGGGCGGACGCCGAGACCCAGCGGCGGGAGGCCGAGCGCCGCGCCCAGCAGCTGCAGAACCGCGCCCCCTGGTCCCGCCCCAACCCGCAGCAGGAACAGCAGGCGGAAGCGCAGCGCCGCGAAGCCGATGAGGCCGCCCGCGCCGAGGCCAGCCGCGAAGCCCGCACCCAGCGCGCGCTGCGTCGGGCCCTTGGCGAGGTGATGCAGCAATTCGGCGACCTGACCGGGGAGGTCCCCGCCCAGCTCGGCCGCGCCGACCAGGCGATGCGGGAGGCGCAGGAAGCGCTCAGCGAGGGCCGCGACGCCCGCACGCCCCAGCAGACCGCCATCCGCGAACTCCAGGAAGGCAGCCGCCAGATGGCGCAGCAGATGCAGCGCCAGTTCGGCCAGGGCCAGGAAGGCGAGGAGGAAGGGGAAGGCGAGGGCGAGATGATGGGCGAGGGCCAGGGGGAGGGCCAGGGCCAGGACCAGGCGCAGGACCAGGGCCCGGGCCGCGATCCCCTCGGCCGGCGCACCCGCGAAGCCCCCGGCGCCCAGGATAATGGCAGCGACACGCGCGTGCCGGATGAGGCCGAGCTGCTCCGCACCCGCCGCATCCAGGAGGAACTGCGCAAGCGCGGCGCCGAACGCGGCCGACCGCAGGAGGAGCTGGACTACATCGACCGCCTGCTGAAGCGCTTCTGATGGCCGCCGCCGTGATCGCCGTCGCGCGCGATGGCACGCACCGCTTCTCCAAGCAGCACGCCCCCGCCATCACCCTGTTGGCGGGCCTCGGCGTGGAAGGCGATGCCCATGCCGGCGTCACGGTGAAGCACCGCTCCCGCGTTGCGCGCGACCCGACGGTGCCCAACCTCCGCCAGCTTCACCTGATCCAGGCGGAGCTGTTCGACGAACTGGCCGAGGCCGGGTTCCGCGTCGCCCCTGCCGAGATGGGGGAGAACGTCACCACGCGGGGGATCGACCTGCTGGCCCTGCCGACCGGCGCGCGGCTTCGCCTCGGCGCGACGGCGCTGGTGGAGGTCACGGGCCTGCGCAACCCCTGCCACCAGATCGATGCCTTCCAGCCCGGCCTGATGAAGGCGGTGCTCGGCCGCGCCGCGGATGGGTCGCTGATCCGCAAGGCGGGCGTCATGGCGGTGGTGCTGGAAGGCGGGATCGTGGCGCCGGGCGATGCCGTCTCGGTCGCATGGCAACCGGCGGTGTTCCACCCTCTCGCACCCGTGTAGCCCGCCGGGCCGCGGCGGCCCCGTTCCATCGCAGCCGTGATCGTCCGCACCCTCCCGCCATGGCAGGGCGCCGCGCAGGATGCCGCTTCGGCGGATGGCGCTCCGGGCCCACGCCGCGGGAGTGCTGCATGACCGAGTGGCGTGACGACACCGAGGCCGAGGAGGATCCCCCCCGCATCTCCACCGGCAGCGCGGGCCTCGACGACATTCTCGGCGGCGGCTTCGACCCGGACCGGGTCTACCTGGTGGAAGGCCGCCCCGGCGCGGGCAAGACCACCCTCGCGCTGCAATTCCTGCTCGAAGGCGCCCGGCTCGGGGAGACGACGCTCTACATCTCCCTCTCGGAGACGGAGCGTGAATTGCGGCTGGTCGCCAAGCGCCATGGCTGGTCGCTGCGCGGCGTCACGGTCTTCGAACTCGTCCCGCCGGAAGCCAGCCTCGACCCCGATCGCGAACTCACGGTCTTCCATCCCGCCGAGGTCGAACTCGGCGAGACGACGCGCCTGATCTTCGAGAGGGTGGCAGCGATCGACCCGAAGCGCGTGGTGTTCGACAGCCTGTCGGAGCTGCGGCTGCTGGCGCAGAACTCGCTGCGCTACCGCCGGCAGATCCTGGCGGTGAAGCATTTCTTCGCGTCGCGCGCCTGCACCGTGCTGATGCTGGATGACCTGTCGTCGCAGCGGGACGACCTGCAACTGCACTCCATCGCGCATGGCGTCGTCATGCTGGACCAGGCGGCGGTGGATTACGGGGGCGACCGGCGGCGGCTGCGCGTGGTGAAGATGCGCGGCATTCCCTTCCGCGGCGGCTTCCACGATTTCACCATCCGCCGCGGCGGGCTCGTGATCCATCCGCGCCTGGTCGCCGCCGAACACCACGCGACCTTCAGCAGCGAAGCCACGCCATCCGGCGTGCCGGGGCTGGACGCCATGCTGGGCGGCGGGCTGGAACGCGGGACCAATGCGCTGCTGCTGGGCGTGGCGGGGGTGGGGAAATCCTCGCTCGCCATCCTCTACGCCGTGGCCGCGGCGCAGCGGGGCGAACGCGCCGTCTTCTACGCCTTCGACGAGGGCGGGGGCACCATCCTGGCCCGCGCCGCCGCGCTCGGCCTGCCGCTGCGCGCCGCCATCGATGCCGGCCTGGTCCGCATCCAGCAGATCGACCCCGCGGAGCTGGCGCCGGGTGAATTCGCCAGCCTGGTGCGCCAGGCGGTGGAGGTGGAGCACGCCCGGATCATCGTGATCGACAGCCTGAACGGCTACCTCAGCGCCATGCCGGATGAGCGCTTCCTGATCCTGCAGATGCATGAGCTGCTCAGCTACCTCGCGCAGCTCGGCGTGCTGACCATCCTGGTGCTGGCGCAGCACGGGCTGGTCGGGCCGCTGCACAGCCCGGTGGACCTCAGCTACCTCGCGGATTCGGTGCTGATGCTGCGTTACTTCGAACATGCGGGATCGGTGCGCCGGGCGCTGTCCGTGGTGAAGAAGCGGTCGAGCGCGCATGAGACGTCGATCCGCGAATTCCGACTGGGCGCGCGGGGCATCCGCATCGGCCCGCCGCTGCGCGATTTCAGCGGCGTCTTCACCGGCATGCCCACCTATCTCGGCACGGCGGAGCCGCTGCTGGGCGACGATGACCCCGGGCTCTGACGCCCACCCCTGGACGGTGCTGGTGCTCGCGCCCACGGGCCGGGATGGCGCGGCCTCGGCCGAGCTGTTCCGGCGGGCCGGGCTGCGCGCCTGCGAATGCGCCGACCTGCCGGCCCTGGTGCAGGGGCTGGAGGAGGGGGCGGACGCCGCCTTCGTGGCGGAGGAAGCGCTGTTCAACGCGCCGACGGAACCGCTCGTCACCTGGGTGCGCCGCCAGCCGCCCTGGTCCGACCTGCCCTTCGTGGTGCTGACCAGCCACCGCGAACAGCCCGCCGTGGTCGCCGGCCGCGCCCGCATGGTGGCGGCGCTGCGCAACGTGTCCCTGCTGGAACGCCCGGTGCAGGCCATCACGCTGACCAGCACCATCCAGGCCGCGCTGCGCGCCCGGCGGCGGCAATACGAGCTGCGCGCCCACCTGGCCGAACAGGCCCGGACGGCGCGGGAACTGGAAGGCCTGGTCGCGCACCGGACGCGGGAACTGGAACAGGCCAATGCCGCGCTGCGCCACCAGATCGCGGAACGCGAACGCATCGCGGAATCGCTGCGCCACGCCCAGAAGATCGAGGCGATGGGCCAGCTGACCGGCGGCGTCGCGCATGACTTCAACAACCTGCTGATGGTCATCACCGGCGGACTCGACATGCTGGACCGCCAGGCGGACCCGAACCGCCGGCGCCTGCTGATGGATGGCATGCGCCAGGCCGCGATGCGCGGCGCGGGGCTGACGCGCCAGCTCCTCGCCTTCTCCCGCCGCCAGGCGCTGCAGCCGGAACCGGTGGACCTCCGCCGCCATATCGGCGGCATGCGGGAATTGCTGGACCGCAGCCTGCGGGGCGACGTGCATGTCGCGCTCGATTTCCCGCCCAGCCTCTGGCCGGTGGAGATCGACCCCGGGGAACTGGAGCTGTCGATCCTCAACCTCTCCGTCAATGCGCGGGACGCCATGCCCGCCGGCGGTACCATCACCATCCGGGCGGAGAATGTCGCGGGGCTGGAGGAGCCGGAACTGCGCGGCGACGTCGTCAAGCTCTCCGTCATCGACAGCGGCACGGGCATGGCGCCGGAGGTGGTGGCGCGGGTCTTCGAGCCCTTCTTCACCACCAAGGACATCGGCAAGGGATCGGGCCTCGGCCTCGCGCAGGTCTATGGCTTCGCGCGGCAATCCGGCGGCACGGTCAGGATCGAGACGGCGCTCGGCCAGGGTTCCGCCATCGCCCTGCTGCTGCCGCGCTCCCACCGCCATCCCGCGAAGGAGGACACCGCGGCGGCGGTGGAAGCGCCTGCCGGCGGCCTCGCGGGCCATGTCCTGCTGGTGGAGGATGATGACGAGGTCGCGGCCCTGGTGCAGGAGATGCTGTCCCAGATCGGCTTCACCGTGACCCGCGCCGCCAGCGCCGCCGCGGCGCTGGGGGCGCTGGCGGATCATCGCCGGGTGGATCTGGTGTTCAGCGACGTGATGATGCCCGGCGGCATGAATGGCGTGGAACTGGCGCGGGAGGTGCGGCGCCGCCGCCCCCATTTGCCGGTGCTGCTGACCACCGCCTATGCCGCCGCCGCCCGGCGGGATGCGGAGACGGACGGCATCGCGCTGCTGCCCAAGCCCTACCGGATCGAGGCCCTGGTCGCCGCGACCCGCGCCGCGCTGGGGGAGGATGTGGCGCGGCGCGCGGCGGTGGGGGGGTAGGGGCGCGGGGGTGCCCAAAGAGGTGCCCGACGGGATGCTCACCGAAGCGCCTGGCGCAGCAGGGCGCCGGCCAGCATCTCCCCCAGGCAGCTTTCACCGAGCGCGGCGGCCGGGGTGGCACCCTGGCGGCCCCAGGCCTCCATGATGGCGTAGCGGCGGAACACCGGCACCGCCATGCCGCGGACGGCGGTGCCCAGCGCCTCCACATAGCGGCGGTAGGTGGGCTCCTGCGGCGATCCGGCGTGATAGGCGAGGTCCACCAGCACCAGGTCGGATTGCTGCGCCGCCACCCATTCCGCCATCCGGCGGATGGTGAGGCCGAATTTCGCGGGGTCCGTCATGGCCAGGGCATCCGCCATGCCGGTGCGCCAGACCACCAGCGCCGGCTCCGTCTCCGTCGTCGCGCGGCGGACGCGTTCCGCCGCGTCCTTGGCCAGCATCCCCGCGGTGGGGATGATCTGCACCCGCACCTCCCGCCCCGGCAGGCGGTGCTGCAGGGCCTGGGACAGGCTCTGTGCGAAGGGTCCTTCCAGGCTCCCGGCCCGGGCGCCCCCCATCCCGACCAGCAGGATGTCGACCGGCCCGGCCGCCGCCAGCGCCCCCGCCAGCCTCGGCAGGCCGGCGCCGAGATCGGCTTCCGGCACCGGCCCGGGGCAGCCGCCGGCGCGCGCCGGGCCGGGTGCCAGCAGCAGCGCCAGCAGAAGAAGGGGCAGCGCCAGTCTCATGGGTAGGCTCCTTCCGTCGTCGCGCGGGCGGGCGGACGGCTGCGGCCGCGGTCCATCCAGGCCAGGGTTGCCGCCAGCCCGACCTGGATGGCGAGGCCGCCAAGCACCAGGAGCAGTTCCAGTGCCACCCCTGCCTCCAGCATGAAGCGCGCGACCTGCGCCCCGATGGCGAGGACGGAGCCCGCGCAGAAGACCGGCAACGCGTGCTGCCCGAGCATGGTCAGCACGCCCCGCCGGTCGAGCGCCGCCAGCGCCTCCGCCACCGGCAGCCGCGCCAGGACCAGGGCCAGCGCCAGGGCATGCAGCAGCCGTGGCAGGGTCAGCCAGGTCTTGTCGAGCCCGTAGAGGAACCAGGGCAGCGGCAGCGTCGGCCAGACCAGCGTCTCATCCAGGCTGAGGAGGAGGGCGGCCAGCAGATAGGCGATCGCGGCGCCCAGCAGCAGGTTGGACCGCGGCACCACGGGCAGGCCGCGCGCCAGGCGCGTGCCGATCACCAGGCCGATGACGAACAGGAACTGCCAGGCCAGCGGGTTGAAGAACCAGCCATCCTCGTTCGGGTAGTGCGGCAGGTTCAGGTTCCAGTGGTTCGCCGCCGCCCAGACCAGGGCGGAGGCCGCCAGCAGCATGCGCGGTCGCGTCGCCGCCAGCGGCAGCAGCGCCGGCAGCAGCAGCAGGAACACCACATACATCGGCAGGATGTTCAGGTAGCCCGGTTGGTGGCCCAGCAGCACCACGCCCACCAGCGCCGCGGCCGTATCCTCGAACACCGGGCCGAGGTTGATCCAGCCCAGCAGCCGGGGGTCGCCCTGGGTGCTGGCGGCATGGGCGACGATGGCGCAGGCCAGCAGCACGGTCAGGAGATGCGCGGCATAGAGGTCGAAGGCCCGCCGCCACGCCCGGGCCGATACCTGCGCCACCCCGCCCGATTCCAGGCGCTTCAGGAACACCAGCCCGGCCGCGACCCCGGCCAGGAGGACGAAGCCCTCCGCCGCGTCGGAGAAGCCATAGGCCGCCGTGGTGAAGGCGGCCAGCGGGTTGTCCGGGATGTGGTTGACGAAGATCATGACCAGGGCAAGGCCCCGGAACAGGTCGATCCGCCACGCGCGTTGCATGCTTCCACCTGCTGGCCGTTCTGGAGAGCCGGTTCGAAGAGCGGGTTCGGGGGGAGGCGCTTCGTCGCCGCGCTAGCAGATGGATATTCGGTAATGTGAGTTCAAGAAGGGCCGCCCAGCGGCCGGGCACGAAAAAAGGGGAGCCTTTCGGCCCCCCTTCCGGTCTCCGCGGCGTGGCGCGGTCAGGCGGTCTGCTGGATCGCCGACAGGCGCCAGGCCTCGCCGGGGGAGCGGACGAAGGTCCAGAACTCGGTCGACGTGCTCCGGTTCGTGGGATGGCCCTCCACCACCGTGCCATCCGCCGCGCGGGTGACGTCGATGAGGGAGAAGCGCATCGTGACGGTCGCGTAGTGCTGGCCGTTCTCTTCCCAGGCCTCGGACAGGTCGCCCGCTTCCAGGCGCACATCGCTGGTGGTGTTGGTCCAGCCACGGGCGCGGAGGTCAGACAGATCCTGCGCGAAGTAGTTCGTCATCTCCGGGGTGGAGAGGCGGCGCAGCGCTTCCAGGTCCTGGCGGGACCAGGCGGCGTTCACATCGAGCAGGGCCTGGCCGAAGGTCTCGAAATCGGCAGGCGCCACCTGGATCGGCTTGCTGGCCACGGCTGCAGCGGCGCCACCGGCCATCGCACCCATGCCCATGGCACCCGGGTTCAGGGGGCGGCGGCCGTCATCGCCACCGTTCATGTCGCGGGCATAGCCGGCCGGGCCGGCGGCCACGGCGGGGCGGCGCGCGCCGCGCACCAGGCGCATCACCAGGTAGACCAGGCCGCCGATCAGCGCGACCTGCAGCAGCAGGCCGAGGATGCTGGCGAAGCCCGCCATGCCGCCGAACAGGCCGGAGCCGGAGAGCAGGCCGAACAGGCCGGCGCCGAGCAACCCGCCCATCAGCCCCGCCATCATCGGGTTGCGGCTGAAGAAGCTGCCCTGCGCGGCGGCGGGCACGCCCGGGCGCGCGGCGCTGGTGGCCGGGTTCGCGGCCGGCGCGGGGGCCTGCTGCGTGCGCTGCATCTGCTGCGCGCCACCGGGCGCGGTCTGGGTGGCCGGAGGCGCCATCTGGGTGCGGCTACCGCGGCTGCCGGAGGAGGAATTGCCGCCAGGCTTCGCCTCGGCCAGGGCCGGGCCGAGGGCAAGGGCCACCACGGCGAGGGCGGTCATGACACGTGCGGTGCGTCGCATGGGGGGGTCGTATCCTCCGGTCTGGGTTTCTGATCGGTAATATAGGGAGGATCCTGCCGAATTGCGAATGCCCCTTTTCTCAAGAGTTGTCGCGCGCCACCCTGTCGGCCTCGTAAGGCAAGGGGATCCTCGATGGCGCGACGGACATGGATGCTGGGGGTGGCGGCAGCCGCCCTGCTCTCGGGGCAGGTGGCGGCTCAGACCGCGACGGCCCCGCAGGCGCGGGTCTTCCGCATGGCCACCAGCGTGGATGCCGCGACGCTCGACCCCCATGCCACCAATGCGCTCTTCACCTTCCTGGTGGTCCACCAGGTCTATGAGGGCCTGACCCACCGGGGCGACGACCTCAAGGTCCAGCCCGGCCTGGCATCCCGCTGGGAACAGGTGGAGCCGAATCGCTGGCGCTTCCACCTGCGGGATGGCGTGCGCTTCGCGGGCGGCGAGGCCTTCGACTCGGATGACGTCGTCTTCAGCATCCAGCGCTCGCTCGCGCCCACCTCCAACTACGGCATCTTCGTCGATACGGTGGCGGAGGCCGTGGCGGTGGACCGCCTGACGGTCGATATCGTCACCCGCGTCCCCGACCCCGTCATCCCCGACAAGATGACCCGCGTGATGATGATGGACCGCGGCTGGGCGGAGACGCACCGCGCCACCCTGCCGCAGAATTTCGCGCAGCGGGAGGAGACCTTCACCGTCCGCAACGCCAATGGCACCGGCCCCTTCGTGATCCGGTCGCGGGAAGCCGAGCAGCGCACGGTGATGGTCCGCAACCCCAATTGGTGGGGCACGGCGGCCGGCATCGCGCCGCGCGGCAACGTCACGGAATACCACCACATCACGCTGACCTCCGACGCCACGCGCATGGCCGCGCTGCTGTCGGGGGAGGTCGACATGGTCCATGTGGTGCCGGTGCAGGACGTGGCCCGCATCCAGCGCGACCCGCGCCTGCGGATCCTGGAGGGGCAGGAGAACCGGACCGTCTGGCTCGGCCTGCGGCAGGATGTGGACGAGCTGGCCGGCAGCGATGTGCGCGGCCGCAACCCCTTCAAGGACCTTCGCGTCCGCCAGGCCATCGCCCATGCGCTGGACCTCGATGCGATGCGCCGTACCACGCTGCGCGGCCAGGGCGTGCCGACGGGCAGCATGTGGACGCAATTCGTCAATGGCTGGTCGCAGGAAGGCGATCGCCGCACGCCCTACGACCCCGCGCGGTCCCGCGCCTTGTTGGCGGAGGCGGGCTACCCGAACGGCTTCTCCGTGCCCTTCGAATGTCCCACCGGCACCTATGACGAGGCCTGCCAGGCCGTGGCCGGCATGCTGGCCCGCGTGGGCATCCGCGCGCAGCTGACCATCCAGCCCAATGCGGTGTTCAGCCAGCGCATCAGGCGGCAGGAGCCGATGATGTTCGCCCTGTCCTGGGGCGTACCGACCTTCGATGCCAGCTACACGCTGCGCGCCATCATGGCGTCCCGCAGCGTGGGAGGCGCCGCCACCTGGAATGCCGGCGGCTACAGCAATGCGGAGTTCGACGCGCTGCTGCCGCGCATCGACGTGGAGGGTGACCCGGAGGCCCGCCGCGCCCTGATCCGCCAGGCGCATGCGATCCACAATGCGGATCTCGGCCACATCCCGATGTACCACATGATGATCCCCTGGGCGCATCGGGCGGGTGTCGCGATCACGCATCGCGCGGACAACCAGGTGCAGGTCAGGGAAATCCGGGTGGAGTAGCAGCTGCTCGGGAAGATATCTGTTCGAGTGGATAGTTCTTGACGGCGTATCTGATGGCGTAGATATCTGCGCTATCAGATAGGAGCGCGCCATGGCCGCCACCCGCCCCGCCCGTCTCAAGGCCTGCTACGGCATGCACGTCTCCGGCGCTGATTTCTGGCCGCGGCCGGAGGCGGTGGAGGACCTCGTCGCCGGCCTCGCCGCCGGCGAATCCTTCACCATGTTCGGCCTCCGCCGCATCGGCAAAAGCTCCGTCATGGCGGAGGTCCGGGCCCGCCTCGCGGCCAGCGGCGCTGTCGTCGTGCATGTGGACGCGCAGAATTTCCGCGGACTCGCTGCCCTTTTCGGCGCCATCCTCCGCGGGTTGCCGGACAAGACGCTCCGCGACCGGGTGCGGGAGAAGCTGGCCGATGGCGTGATGCTGGCGGAGAAGCTGCGCAAGAAGATCGGTGACCTGCTGCAGGATGGCCGCGACGACCTGCGGGAGGAGGATGAGGCCGATCTCCTCGCCTACTGGACCGTGATCGCACCCGCGGTCGGGGAACGCCTCGCCGAAAGCAGCGTCCCCTTCATCCTCTGCATCGACGAATTGCCGATGCTGTTCCAGAAGATGCTGAAGCAGAAGGATGGCGCGGAGACCGCGAACCGCCTCCTCGCCGGCCTGCGCGAATGGCGGGGCTATCCCCGCGTCGCGATGTTCCTCACGGGCTCGGTCGGCATGCGCGGGCTGGTCAAGGCGCATGGCCTGGATGGCACCTTGCTCAATGACCTCACGGAGGTCTCGCTCCGGCCCCTGCCGCGGCCGGAGGCCGAGGCGATGGTGCGCGCCCTGGTGGCCGGCAGCGACGGCGCCCTGGCCTGGGACGATGCGCTTCATGCCCAGGTGCTGGATCGCCTGGTCGAATTCCACCCCAGCCTGATCCAGTTCGCCTTCCGCCGCCTGCTCAGCGCCCGTGCCAGGGATTCGGCGGCGATCGACCGCGTCTTCCGCGACATCATCCGCCCCGGCGTCGAACAGAATTTCTTCGCCCAGTTCACCGATCGCCTGGCCGAATACGGCGCGGCCAAGGGGGCCGCCGACCGGGACCGGACGCTGCTGAACCGCCTCGACCGCGCCCTCGCCATCGTCGCGGGCAGCGACGCGCCCATCCCCTTCGAGACCTTCCAAACCGCCTTCACCGAGGCCGGTGAACCGGCAACCGAGATCGAGGACATCATCGCCATCCTGCGGGAGGATGGCTTCCTGGCCTGGGACAGTGATTCCCGGACCCTGGCGCTCGCCGATCGCATGGTGCGCGCCTGGTGGCGCAGCCGGCCGAGGGGCTGACCGGCGATGTCGCTGCTCAAGCGCTTCAACCCCTACACCCTGTCCGATGAGGTCGTGGACGCGCTGGCGACGGGGCGTGGGGAGGTGCTGCATGACGCGCTGGCCGAGATCGAGGCCAACCGCACGCGCCGGCCCGCCCAGCACATCCTCCTCGTCGCCCCCCGCGGCTTCGGCAAATCCTTCTTCCTCCGCATGGTGCAGAACGCGCTGCGCGACCGGCCGGGCATCGGCTTCGCCCTGCTGCCGGAGGAACAGCCGAACATCGTCCGCCCCGCCCTGTTCCTGTCCGAGATCCGCCGGGTGCTTGAAGGCCGCACCGCCGCCGAGGTCGGCGTGCGGCGGGACCTAGGCCCGCGGGCCTGGGAGGATGCCTGCACCGCCCTGCGCGCGGCCATCGACGAACGCCTCGGCCCCGATGGCCTGCTGGTGGTGGGTGTGGAGAATTTCGACGATCTGCTGCGCGACGTCTTCGCCGATCCTGCCGCCGGACAGCAATTGCGCGGGCTGCTGACGCGGGAGGATGGGCGGCTGATGCTGCTGGGCACCAGCACCACCGCCGTGGATGGCGACCCCGCCGCGCCGCTCTACCAGGCCTATGCCCCCTTCGAGTTGCGCCGGTGGGGGGAGGAGGATTGCCTCGGCTTCTTCGACCGGATCCGGGAGCGGGAGGGCCGCCCCCTGCTGGAAGGCGCCGCCCGCGCCCGCGCCCGCGCCATCGCCATCTTCGCCGGCGGCAGCCCGCGCATCGCGACCGTGCTCTATGAGGTGCTGGAAAGCCGGGACGCGGAAAGCGCGGCCGCCGCGCTGGATGCGCTGGTCGACGAACTCTCTGACTACTACCGCGCCCGCCTCAAGGCGCTCAGCCCCCGCGCCCGTGCCGTGCTGGACACGCTTCTGCGCCAGGGGGAGCCGCGGTCGCAGAGCGAGATCGCCGCGCTGATGGGCGCCAGCCAGGCTGACATTGCCGAGCCGTTTCGCGAGTTGCTGACCAGCGAGACCCTGTCAGGCGGCGCCTCCGAACGGCCAGGCGCGCGGGATTCGGTCTATCAGGTCACCGACCGCCTCTTCGCCCATTTCTACCGCCTGCGCTATTTCGACCCGGAAGGCCGGCAGCCGAGGTTGGAACGCATCGCCGATTTTCTCGCGGGCTTCTTCACGGCGGAGGAGAAGCAGGCGGAGGCCGAGAAACTGCGCTCCGCCGGGCGCATGGCGGAGGCCGCGGTGTATGAGCGGCTGCTGGCCGGGCCGAAGCATCTGGTCCTGCCTGGCGGCGAGACGCCGGCGGCCCGGGTGGCCGCCAGCGAGGCCAGGCTCGCGGCGGCGCGACGCCGTGGCGACCGCGAGGCGGAACTCGCGGCGCTGTTCGATCTGGGTGATGCGCTCGGCGATGCGGCGCGCCACACCGCCGCCATCGAGACGCTGCGTGACGCACTGGCCATGCTGGGGGCGGATGGTGATCCGCGTCGAACGCTGCGTGCGCTTCGCTGGATCGGCTGGAGCCAGGGCCGGATGGGTGAGCCGGCAGCGGCCATCTCCACGCTGCGGGAGGCGCTGTCGCGGGCGGAGGCGGCTGGCAACCGCCGCGAGCAGGCGGCGGCGCTCCGCCTGTTGGGCTGGAGCCAGGGCCAGATGGGCGAGCACGCGGCGGCCATCGCTACGCTGCGGGAGGCGCTAGCGAGGGCGGAGGCCCTGGGTGCCCGGCGCGAACAAGCGGCCGTGCTTCGCCTGACGGGCTTAAGCCAGGGAGCGATGGGCGAGCACGCGGCGGCCATCGCCACTCTGCATGATGCGCAGGCGCGGGCGGAGGCGGCTGGCGACCTGCTGAAACAGGCTGAGGCGCTTTGTGCAATTGGCTGGAACCAGGGCCAGATGGGCGAGCACGCGGCGGCCACCGCCACGCTGCGGGAAGCGCTGGCGCGCGCGGAGGCGGCGGGCGACCGACGGGAACAGGCGGAGGCATCGCGCTTCCTCCTCCTCTTCGCGTCCCGAGGTGGCCTCGGCTTGCCTGACGCGGTGGATCGCCTCGCGACCCTGCTCGGGCACAAGGCCGAGGACGAAAATGAGTCGGAATGGCCAGCGCTCTACCTCGATCATGCCCTGTCGCTGGCGCTTCCGGCGGGGCAGGGCGCGGCGATCGGGCAGCTGGTGCTGGCCCATGCTGACCGCTTCACAGACCTGTTCATGGCGAACCGCGCGGCCGGGGCCGCGGCTGGCCGGATCATGGCACTCGTCGCCAGTCAGGGTCGCGCCGCCGCCTATGGCGCCATCGCGCCGCTCCTCCAGGTCCTCGCCTCATCTGATCCTTTGGCGGCTCCCCCGCCGCTGCTGCCGCACTTGGCGATGGCCCTGGCGGAACAGGCGAAAGACCCGCCGCTGTTGCGTGACATCGCGGACCTCCTCGACCGCCTGGCGCCCCAGATCCTGGCGACCGAGATCGCGCTGCTCCGAGCCCGGGCCATCGACCTGGAGCACCCCGACGATCCCGCCGCGCTGGAACGTTCGGACCCCGACATCGCCGCCGCCATCCGTCGCCTGCGCGGCACGCAGGAGCCTGAGGCGCTGTTCCGTCGCGGCAAGCCCAAGGCGGCACCGAAGCGCCGGAAGAAGGGCGGCTGAGCCCGAGCCTCAACCCCCCGTGCCGAATAGCAGCGTCACCCGGTCCGGCAGCCCCATCCCGTCCCACCGTGCCGCGCTGTCGCCGGGCAGGCGCCGCCCGACCCGCGCCTGCTGCGCGGGCGTCATACCAACGCCCTCAACGGTTGACCTGTGCGTAGTCGCGGGTGGCGATGGAGGTGATGCGGCTTGGATCGTTGATGAGGGCGTTCCAGGCATCGCAGCACGCATCGACGATAGCGTCGTAGGTTTCGTAGACCCGGTTGCTGAGCTGGTTCTGGCGCAGGAACTGCCAGACGTTCTCGACCGGGTTCAACTCGGGCGAGTAGGGCGGCAATGGTAGCAGGCTGATGTTCTCCGGGACCTGGAGCTTGCCGCC
>NZ_FOSQ01000019.1:46997-75269 GCF_900114315.1 Falsiroseomonas stagni DSM 19981 | reverse complement strand
CCCTACCGAAGATCACCGCGGTGGCCGCCCGGGGCGCTCCGCTCCGCTCAGCCATGGGGCTTCGCTACGCGCCCCGGGCTCTGGACCTCCTACACCACCACCCGGGACACGACCCGCCGACCGGTTCGGGCGCCGCTGCGACCTAGGCCCGTTTCAGCGTCAGCAGCGACGCTGAAACGCTGCTAGCTCTTTGTTTTGGCGCATTGTCCGAGCCGTCGGGCGATTCCGCGCGACTTCAAAATGCTCTAGCGAAGGCCCCCGCCCCGCAAGGCCTCGGTCCATGCCCGCAACTGGTCGATCTCCTTCAACACGACATCGAGGCGCAGCAACGCCTCCTCGGAATCCTGGCGCCGAACCGCGATCTCGGCCAACTCGGCTGCCAGGCTCATGATGGCGAGATGCTGCGACAGGCGGTGGATATCGAGTGTCCGGCGCGATGTTGACGGCCGGGCCTTCGGCGCATCCTTCATCAGGGGGGGAAGCCCACGAAAACGTAGCCGATCTGGCGGACGGTCTTGATGCACTGGGGATCCGCGCTGTCGGGCTCGATCTTGTGCCGCAGCTTCTTGATCACGGTGTCGACTCCCCGATCATTGGCGCGCCATGGTCGCTGGAAGACCCGCAGGCTGAGCTCGGCGCGGGCGACCGTCTGCCCCATCGCGTCGTGCAGCACGCGGAAGGTCTCGTACTCCGCGGTCGTCAGGCCGCAGTTGGAGCCATCGGGCCGCAGCAGCATCCGCCGCCCCGTGTCGAAATGCCAGCCTGATCTGCCTGCGGCCGACACCGCGCGCTGCGTCGCGTCAGGCTGGGCGCTGCTGCCCGATGGCGCTTCCCCGGCCGGGCCCGACCGGCGCAGGACCCCGCGGATGCGGGCGATCAATTCCCGTGGCGCGATCGATTTCTCGACTTCGTCGTCGGCACCGAGTTCCAGGTTGACGATGCGATCGAAGGGATCCGAGCATCCCGTGATGATGATGCAGGGTGTGTTGCCGCCATCCCGCAGCTTCTTCAGCACCTCCGTGCCACTGACGGTGCCGAGCCGCTGGTCGAGAAGGACAAGCTGCGGTCTGAACGCCTCCAGCGCGCCAGGCAGCCCGAAGGGATCGGTCAGCGCCAGCACGCTGCAGCCGTGCTGGGCCAGATAGGCCGAGGCCTGATCGCAGAAGGCGGCATCGTCATCGACGAGGAGGATCCGTGTCGGCTCCATGGCCAGCGCATTATGCACCATCTGGCGCCTCCCTCTCCCTGTCAGCTGTTCGGGCAGGCGGTGACGGGCGCGCGGCGGCAAGGATGATCCTCACCGCCAGGCCGCCGCCGGCGTCATTTGCCAGCATGACACATCCGCCGAAACTCTTGATCGTTGAATAGACGACGGACAGGCCGAGGCCCGTACCCTGGCCCGCCACCCTGGTCGTGAAGAAGGGCTCGAAGGCCCGTTCGAGCGCCTCCTCCGGCATGCCTGGCCCGGTGTCCCGGATGCGGAGCTCGATGGCGTCACCGCCGGGAAGCGGATGCGCGGCGATGCTGACGCTCCGTCGCGCCGGGCCATGTGCGTCGATGGCGTCGCGCGCATTCAGAAGGATCTGTACCAGCACCTGCTCCAGCGGGATGGCGCGCGCCATGACCGGCGGCGTGTCGGGGGCGACATCGACCGCCACATCGATGCCGGTCGCGCGAAGCGTCGCGCCCACGATCCCGAGGCTGCCGTCGATCGCGGCGTCGAGGTGGACGATCTGCGGTGGCCCGGCATCGGGGCGCCCGAACAGCTGGAAATGGTCGACGATTCCACGCAGGCGGCCGATCTGGTCCTGGATCACCAGCAGGCGGCCCTGGATGGAGTCGATGAAGCCGCCGGGCCGGGCCTCGATCTCAAGCAGCGCGATATCGGCGGCCAGCGCGATGACGGCGGCGGGCTGGTTCAATTCGTGCGCGACGCCCGACGCCATCTCCCCCACCGTGGAAAGCCTGGCCGCGGTCATGGCGCGCATCCGCACCTCCCGGTCCCGGGTGACGTCGCTGATCAGGCCGACCACGTCCGCGCCATGGCCGGGCGCCTCCCCCACTGTGCGGCAATGTTCACGCAGCCAGATATGCTCGCCATCGGGGCGCTGTAGGCGATACTCGACCAGCTCGGCGCCGGAGTGCAGGACCTGGCGGAAGAAGGCGGCGCGCGCGCCGGCCGCTTCATCATCCAGCAGCGCGGCGAAGGCGGGCTGGTTGCCGAACGACTGTGGCGCGCAGCCCAGGATCCGGTCTATGGCCCCGCCGAGATAGGCGCATTCGAAGACGCCATCGGCGGTGATGCGGCCCTGATAGGCTGCGCCGGGCAGGGCGTCCATGAAGTGCAGCAACTCTGCCCGCGACCGCTCGGCCTGGGCGGCGAGCGCCAGCGCACGCTGGCGCTCCGCCTGCCGGCGGGCACGTCGCCGGCTTGCCTGGAGCGCAATCGCCGGCAGGACGACCAGCAGCGCCGCCACGATCCTCAGCACCCAATGGTCGGCCTCGAGAGATTGCCTGTCGCTGGACGCGTCGAGCGTGACGGAGATGCTCAGGGGCGCGCCGGGTACCGGCAGGGCGGCGGCGAACAGCGCACGCTGATCCACCGGGGCGTCCGCGCGCGGAGGGGAGGCGAGCCAGAGGGATGCGAGCCAGCCGGGCGCCACGGAGGGAACGGCGGGGACCAGGGGCAGCGCCTGCGCGATCTCCACGCGCAGCAATTCCGTGCCGTCATCCCGCACCAGCGTGGCGCCGGCGGCGGCGGTACCGAAGGAACGGCGGAGCAGGGTCGCCAGCATCGCCGGATCGACGGACACGACGAGCACGCCGCTGGGCGTCCGGTCCTGTTCGTGCAGCGCGCGCGCGAACTGGAGGCTGGTCTGCCCCGAGGCGCGGCCGATCAGCGGGGTGCTGACGAAGAGGCCGCCGGCGCTGCTGAGGGGCACGCGGACATGGTCCCGGTCGCTGAGATCGAGCGGCGCGGCGACCGGTACGGTGGTCCAGATGAGGACGCCCCGGCGGTCCGTCACGGCGACCTGGCGGACCCCGAAATGCTCATCCGCCGCGATCGTCCGCAGATGCCGCCCGATGAGCGCCGCCGCGACGCCATCGGCCTCGACATTCCCCAGCTGCCCGCCTTCGGCAAGGGAATGAAGCAGCCCGATCAGTTCCACGAGTCGTGCCAGGTTGGCGGCCGCGGACGCGGCGTGCACGCGGGCCGCGGCCGATCCGCGTTCCGCGAAAGACGCCATGTCCCGCCGTTCGATCGCCAGCAGCGAGAGGAGGATGAGAAGCCCGGCGGCGAGGATGGCGAGGACGGGCAAGTGCCGTCGCATCGGAGGCGGGCTCGGCGAAGGCTCGATCACAAGGCAGTGCCGCGGGGCGCATGCAGGATGAGCGTCATCTGCCCGTCGCCGCCGCCGTGAGACTGCAAGGTCGCGTTGTTGCGAGATGCCAGGCGCTCCGCGATCGAGAAACGCAGCCCTTCCTGCGTCCGGGCCAGCGCCGATGCCGGCGCGGGCGTGGCCGGGGCGGCCACGCCATCCGGCGCCACGACCTGGAGGGAGAGCGCCGCCGTGGAGGATGTCGGCTCTGTCCATCCGATACGCAGGCGCGACTGGGCCGGCGCCCATTCCGCCACGGAGAGCAGGCAGTGCGTGAAGAGCCGCCGAAGGTCTTCCGGGCGGAAGCGCAGCAGGACCGACGCCGGGGCGATCGGCAGCAGGGCCAGGCACCCAAGGCCGCCTTGCGCCTGGAGGCCGCGCAGGATGGAGTCCAGCATCGCGGCCGCGTCGATATCGGCGGGCTCCGCCGCCGGTGGTGCGGAATCGAGCTGCTTCAGCTCCTCCACCAGTGTCACGGCCGCGATGGCGTCCTTGATGCCATTGCGCAGCAGTCCGAGGTGTTCATGTGCGCGCAGGTCGGAAGGCTCGACGTCCCGGGTCAGCAGGTCGGCGCCACCGGCGATGGCGACGAGCGGCGTCCGCAGCGCGTGGGAAATGGCGCGCACCTCGCGCCGGTGCGCATTCTCCCCGTCATGCGGGATGAGTGACGCGGCAAGGGCGTCGGGCCGCGCCTGGGAATCTGCGATGCCCCCGGACGGCTGGGAATCCAGTTCGCGAAGCTTCTGCTCGATCTGCTTCTGCAGCACGATCTTTCGGCGCCGGGCCGTGGCGCGGGCATTCGCCCTGGCGACGGCGTCGCCGGCCTCCCGAAGCCTGAAGGGCTTGCGCAGGAAATCGACTGCGCGGGCGCGGACGGCGGCGGCGGCATCCTCGATCGTCGCATGCCCGGTGATCAGCACGACCTCGACGGCGTCGGAATCGGTGCGTTCGTTCATGATGTGCCGGGCGAGGCCGAGTCCATCCGATTCCGGCATCCGGACATCGCTGACGACGACCGTGATGGCGGGATCGGATGCCAGGATCGACAGGGCCGCGTGGACACTGGACGCCTGCAGCACATCGTAGCCAAGCACGCGAAGCCCGTCGCTGAGCTGCGTCACAACCGCGGGCTCATCATCCACGACCAGTACGCGGAAGTGCTGGGGTTGTTGCGGCTTATCGTCGAGGTGCGTGTCGTTCATGCGTGTTCCGGCGGCTGTGCGCGCCCTTGCGCTGTAGCCGGACGCGGCGCGCGACCAGCCATCTCTTGTGCGTGCGGTGTGCACGAAGCTGAAGCGCGTCTTCTGTCGATTTTCGTCGATCTGTGTAGTCGTCAACGGGTTCCCCTTGCCGGTTTCGCAGGGATCGAGGCAGGGGCGGGGCGCAGCCGCCGGCCTTCGGACCTCGATCAGGTGTCTCCGCGAAACTGCGCGCGCCTCAACAAACGTCTCGTGGCGATGTGCGGCCGAGGCGGGCACACGCCCTTGCTGGACCTTTCACAGGGAGCAGGAGGGCTTGGTGGTGGACGCCGTCGGAATCGATCTGTGCCCGCCGCGGGAGAGGCCCGTCGCGGCAGCGGCGCCGCCCGCTGTGCACCCGGGGCTGCGCTTCGGGCGCCTGACGGTGTTGCACGAGGACGAGCCCTACATCTGGCGTGGCCGGGTGTCGCGACGGCGCTGGCATTGCGAATGCGTTTGCGGGCGATGCGTTACCGTCCGCGACGATTCGCTGAAGCGCGGCCATACGTCCAGCTGCGGCTGTCTGAGGGACGACGAAACCCGCAGCCGTACGACCAGGCATGGCGGCAAGGCGGGTGCGGCCCGCCTGCCGGAATACGAGGTTTGGCAGAGCCTGCTGCATCGCCGCGGCGGCGCGCGCGTCTGCGCGCGCTGGCGCCAGGGCGAAGGGATCGGCTTCGTGGCCTTCCTGCGCGACATGGGCCGCCGTCCTTCACCGGCGCATTCGCTCATCCGTCGCGACGAGACGCGCGCCTACTCTCCCATCAACTGCTGCTGGTCCACGCAGCGGCGGCGCCGCGGAATCGCGCGCCGCTTCATCAAGGTGGGGGCTGCCATGGTGACGCTGAAGGAGGCCGCCGATTCCGCCGGCCTCGCCTATGCCACGCTGTGCAAGCGGCTGCAGCGGGGGTGGACCATCGATGCCGCGCTCGGTCTCCGGGTGGGTTCCTGAATTGGGCAGCAGCGTGCCGAGGGCTGCCGGTGCCGACGCATTGTTCCGCCCCGCAGGTTCGAGGGCCTGCTCCTGCCGCGACTGCGAGATGGTGCGCCGCCAGGATGCGGTCCTGGGCCTCCTCGCGGAACTCGACGAAGCCGCGTCGCTGGCCAGCCTGCCAGGCCGGATGGGCTCCACGCTCCGCTGCTACATGGTGGGTGCGGCCGCGTGGATGGGGGGCGCGGTGGGTAAGCTTACAAGGCCATCGCCGGATGATTGGGACCCCTACTAGCGCCCGGCCACCACTCCATCCTCGCTTCGCACGGCAGCCTCTCACGACGGACTGGATCTAGATCATGCTGCCACCTCAACGATCGAGCGTTGCGTTCCGGCCGCCGAGCGCGGTCCTGGAGCCGGATGCGGTGGCGGGGAGGAGCCAGGCGGCGGGCACGATCTCCGGCGTTCGTGCTGCCGGGGTCTGGCCGGCTACGGCATGGCCTTCGCCCTCCGCCAGCCTTGTCCCCGGAGGGCCGCTCTACGCCCAGCAATGGCATCTGACGGCTGAAGGCGCCGGCATCGATGTCGTGAGGGTGTGGGCCGACTATTCCGGCCGCGCGGTCCGTGTCGTCATCATCGATGAGGGCGTCCAGTATGCCCACCGGGACCTGGTGGCGAGCTACCGGACGGCGATCGACCGGGACTTCGCGGGCCGCGACATGGACGCGGCGCCGGTCGGTGCGCGCGAAGCGCACGGGACGGCCGTCGCGGGCATCATCGGCGCCCGGGCCGACAACGACATCGGCGGCGCCGGCGTCGCCCCCGGCGTGGATCTGGCGGCATACCGCGTCAGCTTCGGGGCGCGGAGTTCGACGAACGAAATCCTGAGCGCCCTGACGGCGAGCCGCGCCTTCGACGTGGTGAACAACAGCTGGGAGTTCCCGAGCTTCTTCAGCGACAGCTTCGCCGGCCCCACCTTCAGGGCCCATGGGCAGGCGATCCAGGATGCGGTGCGCCTGGGCCGCGGCGGCCTCGGCAGCAACTTCGTCTTCGCGGCCGGCAATGGCGGGGCACGAGGCGATGACGTCAACTTCCACGACTTCCAGAACTCCCCCTACGTCATCACGGTGGCCGCGACCGACGAGGCCGGCGTGATCGCCCCCTTCAGCACACCGGGCGCCGCCGTGCTGGTCTCGGCGCCGGGCGTCAGGATCGTCACGACCGACCTGGTGGGCAGTTCCGGCTTCGATCGGGGGGACTACACGGCACTCAGCGGGACTTCCGCTGCCGCACCGATCGTCAGCGGTGTGGTGGCGCTGATGCTGGAGGCGAATGGTGGCCTCGGCTATCGCGATGTGCAGCAGATCCTCGCCTATTCCGCGAACCGTACGGCACCCTTCGAGGCGGAAGCGCGGACCAACGGCGCGCTGGACTGGAATGGCGGGGGGCTCACCTTCAACAGGGATTACGGCTTCGGTCTGGTCGATGCCCATGCGGCGGTCCGGCTGGCGGAGAACTGGGATGCCGTATCGACCTATTCCACGATGGCGACCGCATCCGCTGCCTCGACGTCGCGCCTCATCATCGGGGACCTGCAGACCGTCACCGGCCAGGTGACGGTGCAGCCGAAGGCCATGCAGATCGATCGCGTCGAGGTCTGGCTTGACATCAACCACGGTCGGATCGGCGATCTGGTCATCACCCTTCTCTCCCCGCTCGGAACGGCAAGCACGTTGGTGGAGCGCCCCGGCGTCAGCGCGACATCGACGCTCGGCAGCACGCTGACCAGCATCAAGTTCACCATGGACAGCGTGCATTTCTGGGGCGAGACGGTCGGTGGTACCTGGACGCTCCAGGTGCAGGATGCCGCGAGGGGGCAGACGGGCATCGTCAATGGCTGGCGCCTCGACTTCATCGGCGATACCGCCGGGGCGAACGACACCTATGTCTACACCGATGACTATGCCGGGCTGGGCAGCGCCGCGGCGCGGTCCCTGCTGCGCGATGACGATGGTGGCTTCGACACGATCAACCTGGCCGCCATAACCGCGGCGGTAATGGTTGACCTCGCGCCCGGCGGCGAAGGGCTGGTCCTCGGCCAGCGCCTCGCCATCGCGTCCGACACGTCGATCGAGGCTGCCATCGGCGGTGACGGTGCCGACACGCTGATGGGCAACGCGGTCGCGAACCGTCTGACCGGTGGGCGTGGCGCGGATGACCTGCGGGGCGGCGAGGGCGCGGATGTCTTCGCCTATGCACGGCTGTCGGATGGCGGCGACCTCATCCGTGACTTCGTGGCGGAGGATCGCCTGGATGTCGCCGATCTGCTTGTGAGTGTCGGCTATCGCGGCAGCCGTCCCTTCGCCGATGGCTGGCTGTCCGCGGTGGAGGAGGGGACGGAGACGCGGCTCATGCTCGACGTGGACGGCGCATTGTCCGTCGCGGTGCCGCTGACGTTCCTGCGCTTCACCGGCACGGGGCTCGGCCTGGGCGACGGCATCATCGCCTGATCCGCGAAGGTCACGATGCGCCGATGGTCGACGCGCCGACAACAAGACTCGACCGAAGGCGGCGGGACTCTGCGCGCAGGGTTGCCGCCCCTGTCCTAGACTTCACGTCAGCTTGTTGCCTGATCCCGTGGCTGCTCCGCGGCCGGGTTCCACATCCTCATCGTCAAGCGGATACCCCACCTTCACCATGGCACCGTTGAAACCGATGACCTCTCGAACGGCCAGGGCGCTTGCCTACGGAAGCCTGCCGCTGCTGTTGCTGCCGCTGGGTGGCCTGCCGGCTGCCGGGCAGACCGTCGTCAATCTCACCAATCTCGATACCGCACTGATGACCGCCTTCGCCGCCAGCGGCAGTGCGCCTGCGATCTCCTTGCAAGCTGATACGCGGCTGGATGCGCCGAACCTTGCCGTCTCGCTGTCCCCGGGCGTCGTGCCGGGCTTCGCGGCCAGTGCGCTCGACCAGCGGGGCATGAACGTCGTCAATGCCATCGGCCAGGCACCGAACGGCGACGCGCAGCCCGTGATGCTCGGTAGCGCTGCCGGCCCCATCGCGACTCCCGGCACGGTGGAGATCAACACGCTGCTGTCGGCCGGCGCATCGCCGCGCATCGCCGATCTGCTGAGCGTCGGTGCCGTGGAGGCGTTCAGCGGGCGGACCAGCCTGACGGTCGGGAACACCAATGCCGCCATATCGTCCGGCGATCCGGCGGCGGTGGGCGCGAATGGCGCACTGGTGCCCTTTGCGCAGGGCAACGGCAGTGCGCTGGTTGGCGGATCGCAGACCGCGCTGAACAGCGGCAACGCAGTGGCCGTGGCCCTCCAGCCCGGCACGGTGGTGGTGCTCAACCAGATGCCTGTCGGCCTGGTGGCCAACGGCGGCGTGGCGGTGGCGGGGCAGCAGCAGGGCTACCTCAACATGAGCGCGGTCAACTCGCTCCTCGCCTATGCGGGGACCGGGGCGGCGACGGTGCTTGGCGGGTCGGGCGGCAATGCGGGCGCGCAGGTCGCCGGAAACCGCTTCAACACGGCGCTCGTCGCGGGTGACGTGGACCTGGTGCTTGCCCAGAAGGCGGATGGCCTCAACGCGACGGACACCACCTTCCAGGCGGCGAACCGTGCGCTGGCCTTTGGCGGCAATCTTGGTGGGCTCGGGCTTGACCCCGCCGTGCGAACGCTGGGGCAGGTTGCAACAGTTGCCGTCAACCAGTTGGCGCTGCGGCCGGATGGCGCGGCCCCGGCCGGCAATGCGCAACTGAATGGCCAGCAGAGCATGGTCACCGCGGCCGGCGGCAGTTCGGTCATTCCGTTGGTGACCAACCAGATCGGTGCGTCGAACATCACGGCTGGCGGCTTCGTGCCGGATTCCGGCGTGTTGGCGAATTCCCGTTGGGGCAGCTTCGCGAATTCGGTCGGCGTGCCGTCCCTGCCCCAGCCGGGTGTCACCCTGCCTGCCCCGATGGTCAATGGAGCGCCGCCCGCTTCCGATGTCGCCATCGACCGCATCGGACAGGCCATCGAACTGTCCTTCAACGCGGTCGATGCGGGATCGGTGGCCATCCAGTCGGCGCCGACTGGCGGATCGGCCGGCTTCTCCCAGGTGTCGGGCACGGTGGGGCTGGCGGCGGCGCTCTATCCCTCGGTGACCAGTGCGGGCCAGACGCTCTACTTCAGCCCGCAGGCGCTGAACTCCGCCATCGCCAGCACGCAGGCGGGACAGGCATCGATCAACACGGCGTCGCAGGCCTATCGCGCGACCGTCAACACGATCCAGTCGCAGAGCGCGATCCTCGGCGGTTTCGCGCAGTCGCAGCAGCGCGTCGATTTCGGTGCGGCGCATATTGTCGGGTCGCAGGAACCGGGTCTCGGCGGATACACGCGCGTCGATCCCTATACCGGCGCCACGGCGGAAGCGGCCGGCGTCGGGCCCTATTCCCTTCTGGTCGGTCCTTCCGCCAGCCTCTACGCCAACAACATCAGGGCCTTGACCGCGCTGGGCGGCAGTGCGGAGGTTCGTGGCACGCAGCAGCAGACCACTGCCGCTGTCAATCTGCTGGCGACAACGGGCACGGTCGATACCAGTTCGGCAGGGCTGATCAGCCAGACGGCGGGCGCCATCGATGGGTTTGGTTCCCCGGTGGATGTCCAGCGCGGTTTCAGCGCTGTACCGATGCAGACGGTGCAGGCTGCGAGCGGCCTGTCGTCCGGCAGCGGCACGGCGACGCTCACGGACTATCGCCAGGACATCAACCTCGTCGCAAATGCCGTCTCCGGCGGTTCGCTGTCGGGTACCGTCCGGCAGACCGGGCCGGTGATGGGCGGCATCTCAGGTCCGATGGAGACTGCCAACCTGGCCAGTGTCTTCGCCAACGGCCGCGGCGCGGTGACGCTGGGCGGCGCGTCGGACCAGACCTCCGGACTGCAGCAGGTATCGATGACGATCAATCGCATCGAGTCGGCGGGCGTGATCGGCAGCGCGGTCGCGCCGGTGGCGATCCAGCAGGCCAGCGGCAGTGCGCCAGGCGTCGTCGGCACGCAGCTTGGCCAGGGTCCGGCCAATATTGCAGAGGCGACGGCACTCGGCAGTTCGGGCGACGCCACGGCACGCAACGTGATGCAGGGCGTCAGCATCAGCCTCAATTCCGTCAATGCTGGTGGCACGATGACCGGCAACCTGAACCAGCTTTCCGGCGGCCTCGCCTCCGGCACCGGCAACCTGGCGGTCGCGACGGCGATTGGCTGCTGCCAGGGGCCGGGTTCGGCGAATGCGACGCTGGTGAATGCGCGCCAGGTCAGCGGGCAATCCCTGAACAGCCTGACCGTGGGCGCGCTTGGCGCTGGAACCATCAACCAGGCGGCGGCGTCGCGAACGGACCTGCTTTCTGCCAACCGGCTGCTCAGCCAGGCGAGCGCGGGCGTCGCACGCATCACCGGGACGCAGGTCGCCATGGGTAGCGTCAACATCGTCGGGACCAGCCTTCGCTGACCGAGCCACCTGGCCACACGAAATCGTCGATTAGAAGCGCGGCAGGCGTGTCCCTTACGCCTCGCACGCGGATGAGAGCGGGAAGAACCCACCGATGACGCAGACACTCACAACCCTGTTCTCCTGGCGCCTCACCGGCAACGAAGTGATGTCCAAGGCGTGGAACCGGATGGTGACCGGGAGCCAGAAGTCCAACGAGCACTGGACGGTGACGTCGCTGCCGACCGAGCAGCGCAATGTCACCCCGCTGATCGACATGGGCGGCGATATCGCGAGCCTTTCCGGTGATGCGCGGCTGCAGGACCGGCTGACGCTGTCCAACGGCATGGCGCCTGGGTCGACCGTATCCCGCACCTGGACCATGAGCGTGAAGGGAGCGGAGTTCATTGAGGCCCTGACCGGGCAGAACATCGATCTTCGCCTGACCACGCCGCTGAACTTCACGACCAACGGGTCGCTGCAGTCGATCCATATCGATACCGGCGACCAGATCATCGGCTACACCGGGGCTGCACGCGATTCGCTGTTGTTCGCCGGCCTTGGCAATGACACGGCGCGGCTGCTGGACCACCCCGATATCGCCGGCCAGCAATACTGGTCGCTGATCCGCTTCGAGGGCGGGCAGATCGACGCCTACAGCCTCTACAGCGGCATGCGCATCCGCATGGAGGGCACAGGCGTCGTCCGCAAGGCGAACGAGACCGGCTTCGGCAGCCTGACGACGCAGAACCCGTTGATGCGCATGGTCAACAACAGCGACCAGCTTTCGGGCAGGCTGACCGATCCTGACAATTACGGATCCGTCGAGAACATCGCGATGACGGAATCCTGGCATTCCGACGGCACCGCGCCGAAATCCGTCATCATCAAGCCCGGCACCATGTTCCGCAACGCCGGCGACCGGATCGGCTTCGACAACATCGACCTGACGAGCGACGACCGCGGCGTACCTGATGGGGTGCTCGACGCGTTCACGGACAGTTTCAACCTCGCCGAATTCGGCTTCATCCGGTACACTACCAACAACCTGTGGGCCGGTCATTCCATCGTCTACCGCATGGACTCCAACGGGAAGCATGTCTTCAGCACGTCGTCGTTGACCCACACCACGAACGGCACGCATGACATGCCCGTGGTGGAGCAGGCGACGGCACTGGACGGCAACCTGCGGCTCTATGTCCGCAACAAGTCGACGGAGCTCTACAACGAGTTCAACAAGGTCTATCTGGGGACGGCGGCGGGAGAAGCAGTCTCCAAGGCTGGCGTCACCGGCACCGCGGGCGCTGATCGCGTCGCGCTCTATGGCTTCGGCGGCAATGATACCCTGACGGGCGGCGCGGCGAAGGACTACCTGTTCGGCGGTTCCTCGACCTACGACACGCGGCCATCCAGCGCGGCGTCCGGCAACCAGGTGACCGGCGGGATTGGCGCGGACTACTTCGGCGTCGGCAACGTGCATGCAAGCGGCAGCACCACGCTGCCCGGTACGGATGTGATCCTGGACTGGGATGCCGGCACGGCGACGGTCGGCGTCGATTCCCTGCGCGTTCTGGCCAACGGTACGGCCGTGATCGGTGGCCTCTATGGCGTCGGGGCCGGCAACTTCACCGGCGCCGACGTGATCGACCTGCGTGCGAAGGCCGCGGTCGCGATCAGCGACACGGATGGCGATGGTCCTGGTGCCGCCTTCGGCGCCGGCGTCGTGAACGAGGCGAATGACGTCACCGTCGTGAATGACGGGCTCATTGTGGCCCGCGGGCAGGCCGGGAATGACACGATCTACGGAAGCCCGGGGGCGGATCGGCTCTACGGGAATGATGGCCTCAACCTCATCAATCTCGGCGGTGCCGGTGGCGGGAATGACGAGGTCCGTATCGACGACTTCCTGATGACGATGAAGCACTACGTCAGCGGCTTCTCGGACCAGAACAGTGCGACCGGTGACAAGATCCTGCTCAACTGGCGGATCCTGGAGGCGTTCGGCGCTCTGCCGGGCAGCCTGGCAGCCAGCAACGCTCTTGGTGTTTACACGCCCGCCTACGGCTACGATCCCGGCCTGAACTTCATGCATGATGAGATCTACGGCTACTGGCTGTCGGGCAATGGAGATGGGCCGGTCTACGACAACTCGACCCATAAGGACGCGGGAGGGGACGCGACCCTCACCAGCTACATCTCCGGCGCTGCCATGATCGCGACCGGCTACATCCTGAACGCGGTCCTGCCCGGCCTCGGCTACGCGCTTCTCGTGCCCGGGGGCTTCCTGATCGGCAGCACCGCCATACAGCGGGGCGTCCAGCACGAGAACGCGGCCTATACCGGCCCGAGCCTGGACTACGCGGTGAATGTTCTGACCGGAACGGGCCTTACCCGCCCTGATTCGACGGCGGCGACCGAAAGCGCGTTGAATCCGAACAGCAGCATCCGCTTCTTCGACTTCTTCGATGCCGAGGATGCAGGGGATGGCTACATCCCCGTGATCGAGTTCACGAACCACACCGGCGCGATCAACACCTTCATGGCGCTGTACACGGACGAGGAGACCTTCATCTTCCTGGTCAATTCTCCCGACAAATTCGTCGAGAATACCGAGGCGATCCTGATGGCGGAGGTGAACGGACACCTGACGGCCGCGGATTTCGGCACCTATGATGGCTTGCAGGATGTCCACAACTACGGAGTGGTTGGCGCGAAGCCCAAGGCTACCCCTGCCATCGGCAGCGTCCAGGTGCAGGGCGGCCAGACGATCACGCAGTCGGGGAACACGATCACGCAGGCCAATCCCGCGGTCCTGTCGGTCTCGGGCACCATCTCGGATCCGAATGTCGCCCGCTATGCGGGTGCGGCCGTGTCGGTCTATGACGGTTCGCGCCTCGTCGGCCAAACCACCATCACAAACGGCAGCTTCACCGTGGCCGATGCCGACCCGCATGCCTCGGTCGCCGAACAGACGGATCAGAATGGCCTCTCCGGCGACAACAGCTTCCGCTATGCCGATCCGACGGTGCGATACCACGCCACGCTGACCGATCCGGAGACGGGCATCATCACCCGGTCGATCGTGTTCCGCGTCGGCGTGGAGACCGGGGTTTCCGTCGATGGTAATGCGGGCGTCGATACCCTTCAGATCACCGCGAAGACCGCGCAGCGCCTGACCAATTCGACTGATTCGATGGTGACGGATATCGAGCGGATCAGCGCGGCCGGGACCGATGCGGGGGTCAGCTTCTCCCTCATCAACCAGGCCGAGGGCTTCTTCATCAGCGGCAGCGACTATGCAGATACCATCGCGACCTCCAACACCGCTTCGGAGGTCTACGCCGGCGATGGCAGCGATCGCCTGACCGGCGGTTCGGGGGCTGACACGCTTCGCGGTGAATCCGGGGCCGATACGATCAACGGTGGCGGCGGTGCCGACACGCTGATCGGTGGCAGCGGCGCCGATTCGATCACCGGTGACGGCGGTGCCGACACGTTCCTCGGTGGCAGCGGCGCCGATACGATCGACGCGGGCGACTCCGATGCGGACCGCATCGTCTTCGAGTCTGGCGACGGGGCGGCTTCCGGCGCCAGCACGGGCTATGACGTGATTGTCGGCTTCGGTACCTCGGACCGCATCCAGATCAGCGGCTACAGCGATCGGAACGGCAACAGCGGTCAATTGCTGGTCGATACCGCGGCAGTCGGGGCCGAGAAGTCCTTGGTGGCCGGGACGGAGTTGCTGCTTGTCAGCGGTTCCGCGGTGCAGTCCGGCGCCGGACTCGTCACCGCCATTGCCACCGCCATCGACAGTGCCTTCGATCTGTTCCCCCTGACGGACGGCGAGGTCATCTTCTCCGTGAAGTCGGCGGAGACGAACGGCTTCTGGATCGGCATCTACAACGACTCTGGTGGGGACAACGTCGTCGCGGCTGCGGACATCACCGTGCTGGGGCATGTCACCACGACGGGCGGCGTCATCGACCAGGGGAATTTCTGGCTGTGATGTGACGGCGGCGCGCGGCCATCGGGGGGGCGACGCCGTCCCGTCGAGGCCGCGCGGCGATTCGCCGTCGGGCGTCGCTGGTGACGTGCTGGCCTCCTCTCGGCGTGGGGAGACCGGGCCGAGGTGGCCGCGACGAAGGTGGCTGAATCTTCCTGGCAGGCGCATGCCAGGTCCCTGCGGTTCGCGCCGCCTTCGGCAGGGTTGTAGTTCCGCGTCGAAGGCGGGGCGCGCGCGGCGGTGACTCGCGCTCAATGCGATCTGTGTCGCCTTCCCGTTGTTTGCCCGCCGAAGCCTGATCGCTCATCCATGGTGCCATGCGGGGGCGCGGGTTCTGGGAGGCGTTGGCGTGGATAGCATTCTCGAGACCAGGGCCATGCTCCTCGCCGCGGGCCTTGCGGGGCTGATCGGCAGCCTTCTTCTGCTGCGCAACAGCGCCCATGCTCTGCAGGGGCAGTCCAGGGCGGTGCCGGGCGCCTGGCTGGCCGCGGCCTTCCTCCAGGCCATGGTGATGTCAGGCGCCCTGCTCTGGGGCAAGGTGTCACCGGGTGTCGTGTTCGGCTACATCAACCTCGCGCAGGTTCTCGCCGTCAGCCTGGTATGGCTCGGCGCTGGCCTGCTGAAGGGGGATCGGCGACCGGTCTGGGCAGCCTTCGTGCCGTCGGCGATCTGGCTTGCTGCCTGCCTCTGGCCCCAGGTCCTGGCAGTGCAGCCGCTGCGCCTGGCGATACTCGCGCCCCTGATATTCGGCCCGCTTCTCTGGTCGGTCGCTGATCTGTTCAGCATCTGGCGGCGGCGACGGGTCAGGGCGGCGCTCGACATGGCGATCCTGGTCGGCGTCGTCGCGGCCTGCCTGCTCGCTACAGTGCTGTACGCCATCGCGGTCCCGCGGATGCCCGATCGTCCCGGGGCGGTGCTGGCGGGCGTCGCGGGGCTTCCGCTCGCGCTTTATGTCACGATGCTGCCTTTCCTCATGCTCTCGGTCGTTCGGGAGTTCGACACGATCGAGGAACGCGGTCGCCGCGAGGCCGCGCTGCAGGCCGGGCGCAGGGAGGTCGAGCGGCTTCATGCCGGATTGCCTGCCATTGTGTTCCTGTCCCGCATCACCATCGACCGGGACGTGCTGCACATCGAGCGCATCTATCGCGGCGGTGACACCCTCGTCGTCTTCGGCTGGGCGGTTGAAGACCTGGCCGGCGTCACCGATCTCCAGGGCATCTCGGACTACGGCAGCGAGTCCCTGGTGGCCCATTACAGGAAGACGATCGAGGCCGGCGAACACAGCTGGGAGTGGCGGATCAGGCGGAAGGATGGAGGCTGGAGCTGGATCCGGACTCGGGCACGGCTTCTCTCCGTCCTGCCCTGTGGCGGCGCGGAGGTTGTCGGCTACAACCTCAACATCGACCGGGTTCGGGAGGCAGAGGCGCGCGCCATGTCCACCGCGCGGCTTGCGTCGCTTGGCGAGATGGCTGGTGGACTGGCGCATGAGCTTCGCCAGCCCTTGCAGAGCATCTCCCTGGCGGCCGAGGTGGCGCAGTTCAAGCTCCAAGAAGGGGATGTCCCGGCGGCATCGACCCGGCTCGACTGGATCGTCGACCAGACGCAGCGCACATCGGACCTGATCGAAAGCCTGCGCCGCTTCGCCCGCGGTGCAGAAGGGGATGCCGGGGGGCAGCCGGTTTGCGTCATGACGGTGATCGAGGCGGCGCTGGAACTCATGCGCGGCAGCCTGCGGAATGCAGGGATCGATGTGTCGGTCGCCATCCCTGATCCACAGCTCCAGGTCCACGGCCAGTCGGTGCTGATCGAGCAGGTGGTGTCGAACCTGCTGTTGAACGCACGGGACGCATTGGTCGGCCGACCGGCGGAGGCAGCGCGACGGATCAGGATCGAGGCTGCGTCGGGGCCGGGCCATACCGTGCGCCTGGCGCTCTCCGATACCGGCGGTGGCATTGCGGAGGAGGTGTTGCCACGCCTGTTCGAGCCTTTCGTGACCACCAAGGGCCCCGACAAGGGCACGGGCATCGGCCTGTCGATCTGCCATGGTCTGGTGAAGGGAATGGGAGGCAGCATCGAGGCGTGGAACGATGCGGACGGCGCCGTCTTCACCATCACCTTGCCAGCAGCGGGAGTGGATGCGGCGGCCCGGATCGCGCAGCAGGCCGCTGCGCCGTAGCGCGCGACGTGGCGGCAGGCGGCAACCCGGCGTTCCGCACGGATCGCCGCGCCAGTCGACAAAAGGCTTCGTCGCGCCCGTCTTCCTGAACGACAACCCACACGACTCTTCATGCGCCCGCCGCGCTTCTGCGCAATTTTGTGGGAATGAGGCAACCCGACCAAGGCCGCCGGTCCGAACCCGCCTTTCGGCGTTCGCTGCTGTCCGCCACCCTTTGCGCGACGCCGCTGTTGATGCGGGCGGGGACGAGCTGGGGCATGGGGTCGGCAGGCCAGGCGACGTGGCGCAGCTTCAAGTCCCGCTTCGTGTCGCCGGATGGTCGCATCATCGATCCCGCCACGCCAGGCTTCACGCATTCCGAGGGGCAGGCCTGGGCGCTGCTGCTTGCCGAGCATCATGACGACCGCGAGGCGTTCGGCCGGATCCTTGCCTGGACGCGCCAGCGACTTGCGGTGCGGCCCGACCGGCTGCTGGCGTGGCGCTACCGGACGGACGGGGGTGGCGTCGTCGATGATCCGAACAATGCGACAGACGCCGATCTCTGCTTCGCCTGGGCCCTGCTGCGGGCATCGCGCCGCTGGCCCAGTGCCGGCCTGCAGGGCGCGGCGGTTGCGGTCGCGAACGATATCCGACGCCTGCTGGTGCGCAGTATCGGCGGCCGGCTGGTACTGCTGCCGGGTGCGCGCGGCTTCGAGCATGATCGCTTTGTCGTCGCGAACCCGTCCTACTACGTGTTTGCCGCGCTCGACGACTTCGCGGCTGCACTCGAGGATGACGGCTGGCGGCGGCTTGCCGACAATGGCGAGCGGCTTCTGCACGATGCACGCTTCGGCCGCTGGTCACTGACGCCGGACTGGGTGCGCGTGGCGCGCCAGGACGGGCGGGTGAGCATGTTGCCGAGCCGAGGGGAGCGCTTCAGCTACGACGCGGTGCGAGTGCCGCTGTACCTGACCTGGTCGAGACGCTCGGCGCCCTCCCTGCTTGATCCCTACGCATCCTTCTGGACGGACAGGGCGCATGCGTATCTGCCGGCGTGGAGCAACCTGACTGACGACGGGGTGTCGCCCTATTCGGCCGGTCCGGGAATCCGGGCCATCGCATCGCTGACGGTGGCGGCAGCTGGCAAGTCGCCGGCCGATCTGCCGCCGCCAGGGGGCGAGCCGGACAACTTCTACCACGCCGCCCTCGCGCTGCTGACCCAGATGGCGGCGCGGGAGAGTGGCCTTGGGCCGGCGGCGGTTTCGTCATCGGCGGCACGAGTGGATCGCCTTCAACGCTTCTTGGGGTAACCGGCAGATGGATGGAATGGATGAGCCGATGATGCCGGAACGGCGTCGGCGGACCTACAGCGAGAACCTGGACATCGCCCTCGGACAACGCATCCGGCGGCTCCGCATCATTCGCAACATGTCGCAGAACGACCTGGCGCGGCACCTGGGCATGACCTTCCAGCAGATCCAGAAGTACGAGATGGGGCGCAACCGGATCTCGGTCGGCTCGATGGTCATGATCGCGCAGGCGCTCGACACCTCGGTGGCGCTGCTGATGCATGGGTTGGAAGCGCATCTCGAGCGTGGACCGCGAGAGGACGAGAGGGCGCCACTGTCCAAGGACCTGGTGCAGGAAGCGCAGCAGCTCGCTGAGGGCCTCGAGATGATGGGGCTGTTCAACGAGATCAGCTCTGCCGAGGCGCGCGCCACGCTGCGGTCGCTTGCCGTGATGCTTCGGGTACTGCCGGGCGAGGGCAACCGCGACGTCCTGGTGCAGCAGAGGTGCAGCCGGCTCCGCTTCGGTGCCGATGACAGCCCGGCAGCCTATGTGATGGCTGAATGACACACCTTGCCCGCGCGGACGCGCACGGTTCTAGCGCGTTCAGTGCGGGCTTGGTCGAGAATTCCACCTGGCGCTCTCCCGGCCTGCCAGAGCGTGCCTTGGCGGTGTACACGCCATCCTACCGGGTGACGCCGCTGCGATCGGATGGAGCCGCAATCCCGCGCATCCTGCATGGCCTCGGTACGCGCTCCATCGGCAGTCTCATCAGTCGTGGCGCTGCCGTTGCCGCGGAGATCACGGCGGCAGCGATTTTTGATGTCACCTGCCCGCCGCGTTCGGTCGAACCGGCCGTGGAGCAGGGGCGCGCCCAGCCGGCAGGCGCGTCACTCGCGCTCTTTCTGCATTGGTCGCCGGATGGTCGCGTCTCGGCGATGGTGCGCCGGCAACTGGCGTTGTGGCGTGAGCAGGGCTTCACGGTCATCTTCATCTCGAATTCGGATGTTCCCGCAGCCGACCGTGATGCGGTCGGCGAACACGCGGCGCTGATCATCCGCCGGGGCAATACCGGCCTCGACTTCGGCGCATGGCGCGATGCCTATGCGATCGCGACGCAGCGCTTCGGCGTGCCGAGCGAGCTTCTTCTGGCCAATGACAGCGTCCTCGGCCCGATCCGTCCGATGACACCCATCATCGAGGCGTGGCGAGCGGCAGGGCAAGGGGTGTTCGGCCTGACCGAGAGCGTGGCGCCGCGGCCCCATCTTCAATCCTATCTCGTGTTGGCATCGGGGGAGCGCGCCGTCGAATCGGTGGCCCGTCATCTCCGCGGCTTCCGCGATTCGCGCAGCAAGTGGCGGATCGTGCAAACCGGGGAGATCGGCTTGTCCGCGAGGGTGATCAAGGATGGTATCGATTGCGGTGCCGTGTTCGACTATGAGGCGGCGTGTCGCGCCATCGACCCGGCGACACGCCGTGAACTCGGCCCGCGCTTTGCCATGGAAGGCGCGCGGCGGCCTTGGCCGCTGAATCCGACCTTCCATCTCTGGCGGCCGCTGATCGAGAGGTTGGGCTTTCCCTATCTCAAGCGCGAGCTGCTGCGCAGCATGCCGGATGTGCTGGGCCCTTCCGCTGCATGGCGGCCGCTGGTCGGCGACCGCGACGCGGCCCTGATCCTTGATCACCTTCGCATCATGGGCGTGCGATGATGGCACCTGGCGATGCGGTCGCCGGGGCTTCGACGGGAAAGTCGAGCCCTGAAGAGCGTAACTGCGTCTATCCCGTACTGCTGGATGACTATCAGGCAGTGAACGAGCACCCCTTCTGGAGCGACGCCGCCGCGTTCGATTGGCCGCGACTGCCGGACCGATTTGCCGTGAAGCCGGATCACGATTCGGGTATGGTCGCGCTGGTTGGCGCCGGCAGTGCCAGGGATGTGAGCGCGCTCACGGCGCAGGTGGCGGCTAGGCTTGCCGTGGTCTGCGTGCTCGAAGGCACAATGGGGTCTTCCGCGCGGCGTGGTTCATGGCTCAGCGCGGATGGATCGCCGATCCCGGTCCGAATGCCGCTCAGGGATGGGAAACACGAGCCCGATCTGGCGGTATTCCGGGACGCCGCCGCGATCGCGGAGACGCTGGCCGCGGGCATCACCCATCTCCGGGCGGACCTGATGGTGACGAGTGCGGGCCTGCTCGTGAAGGAGCTGAGGGCCTACAACCTTGCCGGCAACGCCGGATGCCAGCCACGCCCCTGCTATGAGCGGCTTGGCCGGCGCTGGACGAGGGCCGCAGCAGGTGAACGCGCGGTGCTGGAGCCCCGCGCCGAGGCGGCATGAGGCGGCGATGCATGGAACCGGCCGAGCGTGCCCGCAACGAACGAACGCGTATCGAGGAAAGAAGAATGGCAAGCCCCGTCGCCCACCGCGTGCGCGCCGATGCCGTGGCGGAAGCCCTGCGCCGGGCGCAGCACCTCTATGAACAGGGGCGCCTGGCCGAAGCGGCGCGGCTGTGTGAAGCCGTCATCGGCACGGCACCGCGTCGGCACGATGCCTGGCTGCTGCTGGGCAGGATCTGCCTGCGCGGCAGACTGGGGGAGAAGGCGCTGGAGGTCGTGCGGAAGGCGGCGCAACTCGCCCCCGCATCTGTCGAGGCGCAACTCGCCGTGTCTGAAGCCTATGCGGCGATGGGGCAGTACAAGCCGGCCCGCCAGGCGCTTGGGCGCGCGGCCAGACTGGCGCCGGGCGATGCCGGGCTGTGGTTGCGGCGGGCGCAGCTGGCGCAGCAGGCTGGGGTGGCCGAGGATATGGCTGACGACCTCGACCAGGCCGTTGCCCTGCGACCTGACCTGGCGGAGGTCTGGCTGGCGCGTGCCGACCTCAGTCTGCACCGAGGGCATCATGCCGCGGCGCTGGCGGATTACGACGAGGCGCTGCGGCGCGCACCTGGCCAGGCTGGAGCGCGGCTGAACCGCGGTAATGCGCTTCATGCGCTGGGGCGGGCGCAGGAGGCGCTGGCGGAGTATGACGCGGCCGTGTTGCTCGCGCCCGACCTGCCGCAGGCGCATGCCAATCGCGGCAATTGCCTGCTGGCCATGGGTGACGTTGGTGCGGCGATCGAATGCTATGACCGGGCCTTGGCGATCGATCCTGATTCCGCGCACCTGCGGTCGAGCCGCGGCGTCGCCTTGCACTGCGCGGGCCAGTTCGCGGCGGCGCTCGATGATCTCGAGCATGCCCTGCGTCGGGCGCCGGACCATCTGCAGTCCCTGGTGAACTACGCGAATCTGCTGCAGGCACTGGGCCGGGCAGACGATGCGCTGGCCATCTATGGCCGCGCCCTGGAAATCGCGCCGGCCGATGCGGTGGCGATGGCGAACCGGGACGCGGTGCTGGCCGCAAAGGCAGCTGCGTGATCTTCCCGGGATGGCGTCCGGCTGAGCGCCGGACGCGCTAGGCCGGACCGGCGGCCCAGGCCTCGCGATGGTCCGCCACCACGGAGCTGGCGTCCTCGTCCACCGGGAGAGGCCACGTGCCGGCCACGTGAGCCTGCAGCATCAGCAGGCCGATCAACTCGGGTGACCGCCGGAGGGTGCGGCGGAGGAGCCTGCTGCGGCTGGCGGCCCCAACAAGCGGCTGCGTCCATCCGCCCGTGCCCTCGCGCCACGCCAGCGTCGCGGGAAGGAGGCCGATATGCCATTCGACCAGCAGGCGCAGTTGCAGGTCCCAGGGCGCTGCCGGCCCGAGACTCATGTCCCAGCCGCCGACCCGTTCCAGCGCCTCTCGCCGGTAGATGAAGCCGAGGGCCGTATCGCCAGGACCCCGAAGCGCCTCCTCCAGATGCAGCTCCGTGGTCGCGGGGCAGGCGCCACCTGCCGCGCGGGTCGGGATGGCGATAGCCGCGAGGGTTTCAGCATCGGCTGCCAGGAAACGATCCTGGGCGGCGCGGAGATAGCCAGGTGCCCAGCGATCGGGTGTGTCGAGCACGGCGACGAGCGGGCTCCTGACCTCGTTGCAGAGCAGGCCAAGTCGCGCACCCAGAAGCTCCGTATGCGGAATGGCGACGCAACGCGCGATCGAGGAACCTGACATGCCGGCAGGGAGAAGGTCCCCGCCACCCTCCGCTTCCTGCGCGGCAAAGATGATCTCCGCCGGCTGGACCGTCTGCCTGGCAATGCAACCAAGGGAGGCTTCCCAGCCCGGTGTGCCCGGCAGGGCGAGAATGAGGACGGCGACGAGGCGACCCTCTGCAGGGAGGGCATCGAGAGTGGGCGACAAGGAGCAGTCCCCGACCATGAAGTTTCAGCCTCGATCTAATGAGGCGGCCGTTCGAATGGATAGACCTCGTCTTGTCGCTGTTTGTGGTGCCCTGTGGACCGCGTCCATCAGCGGCGCTTTCTGTCAATGCGCGCGCGGCGAGAGGCTGTGCGGGTGGTAGAGCCGTGATCGTGTCGACACATCCTCGACAGAACTCTCGTGGAGGCGGCGGCGCCGACACGTCATCCTGCGATCCATCGAATTATGGTCGCAGGTGGTCGAAAAGAATGAGCCGAAACTCGCAGGCCAGTCTCCGCTGCTCCGGAACCCCGGGTGCGCTGCTTCGTGGCGCCATGTTGATGATTGCGACCGCAAGCCTGTCGGCCTGCGGGACGATGCAGGCGGGGGAGGAAGCCGAGGCGCTTCGCCTGATGGCGGAGCGTCCGGCCGTGTGCCGGGTGGCGGCACCCGACACCTTCCCGCTGCCGATCGGTCGCGAGACGGCGATGACGACCACGAATGAAGGTCACTGGTGTGGGTTCTTCCTGAACCAGGTGACAGGTGTGAACGCGGCGCTGTCTCCGCCCGGTGCCAGCAGCGCGGCCGGGCGCCGTTTCGACACGCATCTGGTGGTCAGCGCGCCGGAGAATGGTGAGGTGCGGGTCTTCACCTCGCCGAGCCGCACGCTGGTCCTGTACCGCGCTTCGCCGGGCTATGACGGTCCGGATACCTTCACGCTCCGCCTGTTCCCCGGTGGCGGCTACTATCCCGTCGCGGTCAACGCGATCCCCGTGCTTGCCGGCGCGCCGCCTGTCGGGCGCGTGCTGTTCGAGACGGACCGCGCTGTCCTGAAGCCGGAGTGGCGGCTGATCCTCGACGGGTTCCTGGCTGACCTGCGCGTCGTCACGCGCGTTGAGCCTGGTGAGACCCCAAGGTTGCCGCCCGGTGCCAACCTGCGGATCGCGGGCTTTGCCGATCCCCGCGGCGGGCAGGGCTACAACTACGAACTGGGCATGCGGCGCGCCGCCGCGGTGCGCGACTACATCGTCGAGCGGTCCGGCATCGATGCGTCACGCGTTCTCGTCGAGAGTTTCGGCATGACGCGGCCGGTGGATACCCGTTTCCCGGCGGCGCCGGTCAATCGCCGTGTCGAGGTCTTCCTTGAAGGTGGTGCTGCCGGTTCGCATGGTCTTGCGCCTGCGGCGAACGACCGGGCCGGCAATCGCACGGCATCCATCCGGTGAGGGCCCGCACTCTCCTGGTTCCGCTCGCGTCGCTGGCGCTGTGCGTGGGATATCCCACGCACAGCGCCAGCGCGCAGGGATATGGCGAGCAGCGCGCGATTCCGTTCCGCGTGCACGGCCAGGACACGAACACCAGGCTTTCGCGTGAGGTTTCGCGCCAGAGTCTCTCCCTGCAATACACGGCGCGGCAACAGGCAGGCATCTCCGGCGGCGCGAGCGGCGTGTCGGCCCTGGATACGCGGTCGCAGGCCACGTCGGGGATGAACAACGTCGTGCAGTATTACGACAACAGCACCATCAACGTGGCGGTGCCCGGCAGCGGCAGCACCGTCTCCGTCGGAGACGTCCTCAATGCCGGGCAGACTTCCTCCGACACGCGCCAGCAATCCACCAATACGACGGACAGCGTCATCGGTGGCCGGCCACTGACCAACAGCCCCCTTTCGGCTCGTTGACGATCAGTAATGTCGATCGGGTTCACCCGGGCATGTCGAGGTCTTTCTGTATTCTGCTCCTTACCGCGCTCGCTGCGTGCGCGCCGGTCAGGACGCGCGACAATGCCCCCCTCATCAACGGGCCCGCGCCGTATCGGAATACGACACCGATGAGCGAGGCGCTGACCTGCATGAGGTCGCAGCTCGCGCGGCAGGAGGATGTCCGCATCGGTATTGCGGACCTGGTGGACGGCACGGGCGCATCGCTCGGCGAGGGTGACAATGCGGGCCGCATGGTGACACAGCGGCCGGACCTCATGCTTCTCGTCGCGATGAGCCGCGCAGGTGCGCGGCTGGTGAACCGCACCTCCATCGGCGTGGTCGAGTGGGAAATGCGTGAGGCGATGGCACGCCGGCTGGGAGAGGGTCGTGAGTCGCGAGTGGGCGACACCTCCTTCCCGTTCCGGCCTGTCCGGGTCGGCGAGATCGTGGGCTCGACCTTCTACGTCAGCGGCGCGGTGACCGAGTACAACTACAATATCCACAGCGACGTTCAGGAAGCAGGGTTGTTCGGCGTCACCGCCGGCCGGCGCAGCTACCGCGTCTCCGTCGCCGTCGACCTTGTTGTCACGCGGTCGACGACGACCGAGGTCAGGCTGGCGCGGTCCTACGGCAAGCAGCTGGTCGGCCAGGAAATCGGCGTCGGCGTGTTCCGCTTCCTCGACGTGTCGCTCGGCAACACGCGCACGGAGGCTTTCGAGGCCAACATCGGCCAGCGGCAGAACGAGCCGGTCCAGACGGCGCTGCGCTGGGTGATCGAGACCGGGGCCTACGACATCCTGTCCGAACTGTTCGGGCGCAGCGAGACCTGCGACCAGCTGGTCCCGGGCTTCGATGCGCGCAGCAATGCGCGGGAAGCAGGTGACCCGCGCCGTCCGGCCGCCCCGGCGGCTGTGCCCGCTGCGTCCCCTGAGACCGCGCCCCCCGCGGTACCGGCGCCTTCCGACATCCTGCAGTTCGAGCAGCAGGCGCCCGACCAGCCGGCGGCCCAGCAGCCGGCGGCTGGCGCACCCCAGCAGGCCCGCGCGACCCCACCCGCTGCGAATGAACAGCCGCCGGCCACGCCGCGGGTGGTGGTTGCGGAGCAGGCGCCCCGTCCGTCCCTGGTGGGTGCGCTGGCGCGGCTCCTCACTCCCGCGCCGGCAAACGATACGGTCGCGACGGCAAGCGCGCCGCCAGCAAGCCCACCGGCGACTCCGCCGCCGAGCCCCGTTGAGGCAGGCCCAACGGTCCAGGCCGTCGCGGCACCAACGGTGGAGGCCGACGTCCAGCGTGGCGCGATGCCGCGGCCCGCCGCCTTTGCCGGCGGTGGTTCCGTGATGCGCGCTGTCTACGTGCCGGGCGGGGAGAGCACGGAGACGCAGCGACACGGCAGTGCCGTCAAGATCCATCTGAGGGAGATCGATGGGCGCTCCGTCGTCGGCTTCGAACTGCCTCCGCGCGTCACCTACGAGGTCGCGCGGCGTGGTGATCGGTGGGTCCTGCTCCGGTTTGCCGGCCACTCGCAGATCCTTCTGCCCGAAGACAGGGACCCGCGTTTCCTGATCCGCCTGGACGGGAACCGTGTCCTTATCGGATCGCGAGTGCCGCTCGCGGTGCGGGAGGCGGATCGGGACGGCTTCGTTGTCATTGAACAGACGACTGCACGCCCTCGCCCTGTGGCGATGGAGCCGCGGCGGGCGCGTACGCGCTTCGCGGCAATTGGAGGTTAGCTCATGATGCGACACAGCTACCGGGTCGCTCCCCGTTCGCTTCGCTGGATGCTGGCTGCGACGCTTGCCTGGGCGATGCCCTGGTCTGGTACGGCGCTGGCGCAGGGCGATGTCCTTAACGCGCCGCAGCGCTCGGCGCAGCAACAGCAGCAACAGCAGCAACAGCAGCAACAGCAGCAGCGGCAACAAACCCAGCAACAGCAGCAGCAGCGGCCAGCCGCGGCGCCTGCGCCGCAGCGGGTGGCGCCGGCCGCCCCGGCGGCTGCAGCCCCGGCGGCGCAGCAGGCCAGCGCCATACCGGGCGTGGATGGCTGGGCCTATGAATGCCCGCAACCCCAGCCCTGCCGCATCTTCCGCCGCGTGATGCGGCCTGACGGTCAGGGCCAGTTGGCCATGGTCAGCGTGCTGCGCGACGTGCGTGACCAGCGTCGTCTCGCGGCTTCCGTGCTGCTGCCACTCGGCATCGGCGTTCGGGAAGCGGTGCCGTTGCTGGTGGATGAACGGTACCTCGCCTCCATCCCGATCGAGACCTGCCTGCCCATGGGCTGCACGCTGTCCATCGCCATGCCGGCCGAACTGGTCGAGGTCCTCCGCCGCGGTAGCGTGATGAAGTTCCTGGTTCTGTCGCTCGACGGCCAGACGGTGCCGATCAACCTGCCCATCGACGGCATCGCCGATGCGCTGCGCCGGATCACCGGATGAGCGACATGACCAGCAAGACGTCGTCGGCCCGAGAGTGGCCGCGCGTGGGGGCGCCCCCCGGGGGTGCCGGAAGCATGAACAACCAATCGAAGGAGTCGACGCTGATGACAAGACATTCAAGGCCATGGCTGTTGGCCGCAGCCGCTGCGGCAGCGCTGATGGCGCCGGACATGGCGGCCGCGCAGAGCTGGACCTCGCGCTTCACCGGTGCGGGCCCTGGCAATGCGGCCGGTGGTTCGGTCGTCATCTCCCAGAGCGGGATCGGTAACGTCGCGAGCGGCCTCTCCGGCGCGGGCGGCATCTCCGCGAGCGGCTACGTCGGCAGCGGCCCTGCCGTGACCGGCTGGCCTGTCGGCATCGGCCCGGGCTGGAACGTGGGCCACCCCATCGGCCATTTCGTCGCGCGGCCCTACACGACGCAGTGGACCGGTTCGCTGGTCAACTACGGCCTGCCCTGCCCGCCGCTCAGCCTCACGCCCGTCTACCGGCCGGTGAACTACGTCTTCACCCCCGTCGTCCATCCGGGCCTGGTGCAGCCGCGGCCCGTGACGTCCGCCATCGGCGGGAATGTGGTGATCGGTGGCCTGGGCGGTGGCGGCAACGGCATCGGTGCGGTTGGCGACAACGGCGTTGCGACCAACAACAATCCCATCACCACGACCAACAACGTTGTCTACACGGTGACCAACAACTCGACGCGTAACAACACCGTCACCAACAACATCGTCAATAACATCAATAACAGCCGGACGACGAGTTTCGTCAACAACAACTACTACAACAACAGCTACAACACCGGCAGCCAGAACTCGAATACCAATGGTGGCATCGGCGTCGGCGTCGGCACCGGCGGGACCGGGCCTGGCGTCGCCGATAGCGGCGGCGCGACGCTCTCGCCGCCGCCTGTGTTCTGGAACATTCCCGTGGTCTGGCAGCCCGGTCCTTCGGCTCCGCAGGCTGATGGCGGTGGCGACGGCGGCGACAGCGGCTCGGGCGCCGGCGGCGGCATCTGAAGCTGGTGATTCCGCCGCCCTCCACAGGGAAGCGGCGGGATTAGGTGTGTCTCGGAGGCGCGGCAGCGTCGCTCCCGGTAGGTGGGGCGGGGTTGGCGCGCATCCGGCGAATTGATGGTGGCCGGCTGGCGTTCGCTCTGGCGACGCTGTGGCGGATTTCGAAACACAGCGCACTGCTCTCAGGAAGAGGCGGCGCTCTTGATGAAGGCCAAACGATGCGAAATCTTCTGACTCTCACGACGGCTCTTTCCACCGGCGCGCTCGCGCTGATGGTGGCGGTGGCACCGTCTGCCCGCGCCCAGACCGTGATCAACCTGACCAACCTCGACAACACGCTGGTCGGCGTGAACACCTCTCCTGGCAACAACACCACCATCACGTCCAACACG
>NZ_FOSQ01000019.1:0-44728 GCF_900114315.1 Falsiroseomonas stagni DSM 19981 | reverse complement strand
AGGCCAGCGTCAACTTCAACAGCCTGGCTTCCACCGGGCTGCTGGTTGGCAATGCGAACCAGACCTCCAACGGCTTCCTGTCGGCGAACGGGAACTCGGCGACCGCGAACGCGGCGGGCTGTGGCTCGCTCTGCAACGGCACGGGCAACGCCACGCTTCTCGGCACGCAGCAGGTGGTGGGCCAGACGCTCAACACCATGGCGCTCGCCGGTGGCGCGACGGGCCTGCTGAACCAGGTCGCGGCCGGCGGCACCGACCTGCTGTCGCGGAACACGGTCCGCACGCAGTCCGCCACTGGCTATGCCATCAACACCGGCGTGCAGGTTGCGACCAACGGCGTGAACGTCATCAGCGCCGCCCGCTGATCAGCCTGACCCGGGCCGTCCATTCTTCGGGGTGGCGGCCCGGCTTTTGTGATGTTCCACCCCTGTCGTGTCGCCTTCGGCGGCGGGGCGCGGGTGGAGGAGGGGCCCCGGTTCGCGCCGGGGCTCATCTGTTTGTGGCGGCTCGCCGGGCCTGGCAGCCGCACCTCATCGGAGGCTTCGATGCAGCCAGGCAGCATGGTCGGGTTTCCTCGGTTTCTTCCACCGGACCAGTTGCTGGTGCGCGACCTGTTGGGGCAGCTCCGTGCCTTCGAAGCGGCGCCCCCGGCCATCCAGCGTGCGACGCAGGCCGTCCAGCTCGGCAGCCTGGTGAGCCACGCCGCGGCCTGGTCCCCCTTCTGGCGGGCGCGCATCGCCGCGGCCGGCATTGATCCCCGCGCGCCCTTCGGCATGGAGATGCTGACCCGCCTGCCGGTCCTGTCGCGCGCCGATGTTCAGGCGAATGCGGCGGGGATGCGCGCCCATGTGCCTGGCACGGGGCCCGGCGATGTCGAGCCAACGAGCACATCGGGATCGACCGGACTGGCCGTGCGGGTGGAGAGGTTCCGGCCGCTCTACAAGCCGCTCTACGAAGCGGCCTCCATGCTCGACCACCAGTGGCACCAGCGCGACTCGCGGCGGATGCTCGGCATCTATGTCCGCACGGTGCGCGATGCGGATGGAACGCGCTGGGGGCCACCCATCAGCTGGTTCGAGGCTGCGGGCCCCGCCTTCCTGCGATCCACGGCCACCACCAGTGCCGAGGCGTTCCTCGACATCATGCGGGAGCGGCAGCCCGCCTATGTCGCCACCTACCCCTCCGCGTTGCGGGCCCTGGCCGCGGTGGCGCTGGAACGCGGCGCCACGATGCCGCCGGTCAGCCAGTTCATCACCTCCACCGAACCGGTGACGGCGGCGACGCGGGCGCTGGCCCGCCGCGTCTTCGGCGCGCGCGTCACGGACCGCTATTCCTGCGAGGAATGCGGGTGGCTCGCCCATCAATGCCCGGTCCACGACCATTACCACGTCCTGTCCGCCAACGTGGTGCTGGAGGTCGTGGATGATGACAGCCAGCCCTGCCCGCCGGGCCAGATCGGGCGAGTGCTGGTGACGGCGCTGCACAGCTACGCGATGCCGCTGATCCGCTACGAACTGGGCGACCTCGCCGTTCTGGGGGATGGCTGTGACTGCGGCATCACGCTGCCCGTGCTGGCGGGGATCGAGGGGCGGGAGCGAGAGTTCTTCGTGCTGCCCGACGGCACGCGGCGAAGTGCCGCCTTCAACCTGGCGCTGGCGGAGCCCGGCATGGATATCCTGGAGCAGCAGATGCGCCAGTACAGCTGCGGCACGATCGAGGTGCTGCTTCGGGCCGGCAGGCCCATCGATGATGCCGGTCGTGCCCGGATCGCGCGCTTTGTCGGCGGCCTGCTCGACAATGCCTTCCCGGTTCGGGTGCGGCAGGAGGCATCCATCAGCTGGACGGGCCAACGCAAGCACCTGGCCCTCCACAGGGTGGAACGCCCCTATGCGGAGGAGGGGCGGGCGGCCGCGTTTCTCTGACGCCGGAGGGGAAGGTCGCCCCGCCCGGGGCGCGCTGTGCCACCGCGGTAGTTCGTATCGTTTCGGTGACCATGTTGCCGGCACAGCCGATTGGTGCCGGCCAGGTGGGACCCGCTGATGCGGGTGGCTCCACCTGTTAACTTTCTGGTATGTCCTGGCTGCTACGCGTGACGCCGTTACCACCGACGACGTCGTGCCTTCGCGTGCGGATTTGGGGCGGCGCAGGCCGCCCCCAGACATTATGGAATGGTGCCATGGGCCGCGGACTGTGAGCGATCCGGCGAATCTACCGATCAGGTTCGACGTTACGAAGACCCGGATCCTCCTTGTGGATGACGATGGCACCTTCGCCGAACAGCTATCGGCCTATCTCGTCCAGCACGGCTTCGACACGCTTTGGCTTGCCGATGTCGCGGAGTTTGGGGAGGTGCTCGGCAGCTACGCGCCGGACATCGTCATCCTCGATCAGCGCCTCGGGGCCGTGACGGGGACCGACCTGCTGAAATACATGCGCGAGCGCAGCGACGTTCCCTGCATCATCCTGACCGGGTATTCCGATCCCCTCGACCGCATCGTCAATCTGGAGGTCGGTGCGGATGACGAGGTGCATAAATCCGTCGCACCGAGGGAAATCCTTGCCCGCATCCGCAGCGTGCTGCGCCGTGTCCGCGCACAGCCGGTCGCGCCACGCGCACTGCCGGTCACGGCCGCAGAAGGGGGGTGGCGGCTGGACAAGGCACGCCGCAGCCTGTGCAGGGGTGATGGCCAGCTCTGCCCGCTGACGACAGCGGAATACGAGACGCTCGTGCTGCTGCATGACCACATGGGCAGCCCCGTCCACCGGGATACGATCAGCCAGCACGTCTTCCGCCGCCCGTGGCGGGAGGGTGACCGCGCCGTCGATACCGTGATCAAGAAGCTTCGCCGCAAGATGGAACCGAAGCCCGAGGAGCCTGAGTCGATCAAGACCGTCCGGCAGCTCGGCTACGTGTTTGTCGCCTTTCCGCTCAGCGAGGCCGGTCGCTGACGCCTCGCGTCATGGCGCGCGTCTTCCCGTCGGCGCGGACACGTATCCCCACCGAACGCCACAAAAAACCACGTAGTCGCGACACTGGCATGGCTTCTAGGAGAGCGCGGGGCTCGGCCCCAGGGGGCGGTTCTGGCGTTGTTGCGTTCACCTAGGCTGATCGGCGGGGTTCTGGCGGCGGTGCTGATCGCGGCGTGCTGGGCTGTCGCGCTGCGCGTGGCGGATGTGGCGGAACGGGACGGCGTGGCGGCGGGCCTGGCGCGGGCCGAGGAATCGTCCGCGATTGCCCAGGCGGTCGCGACGAATCTCGAACACCAGATCGACGCCTTGCACGCATTGGCGGAGCGGTGGCTCGCGAACCCTGATGCCAGCCGCGCGCCGATCCGGGCGGAGCTCGAGCATGGCATCATCCGCCAGATGCGGCGTGCCGATTCCGCTGTGGAACGCTATGCCATCTGCGACCCTGCCGGTCTCGTCCTGTGGGAGTTCGGGATCGGTGCCGGATCGGACGGGTGCGTCCGACCCGTGCATGCGGCAGTGCCCCCGTCCTTGAGGAGTTCCCCGGTCCCGCCGCGGCTGTCGATGCTTCCGTCCGCCGGCGCCGATGACCAGGCCGCCATCCAGGCCACCCAAGCCCTCATCGCGGAGGCGGGGGGAACGGGCGGGATAGCCGTCGCGGTGCTGCGACTGCCGGCCTTGTCGGCGCAGATCGCCGCGGCCGGACGCCTCGATGGCGGTGTGCTGGCGCTTGCGCTGGATACGGGACAGCTCATCGCGTGGTCGGAGCCACGCAGCCTGCCCGCCGGGCAGCCGGTGGCCGGGCCGGTGCTGCATGCGGGTTTGCCGCCTGGGCACCGGGGACAGGCGCGCATGGTCAGTCCGATCACGGGCCGCGACGAGTTGATGGCATGGCGCCGCGTGATGTCGCTCAACCTGTTCGCCATCGGCACGGTGGATGCGGAGCGGCAGCTAGCGGCCGCGGCGAGTATCCGCGGCACGGCCTATGGGTCCGCCAGCCTCGCATCCCTGCTCATCGTGCTGGCGTTGCTGGTCTGGTCGAGCTTGCGGGACGCCGGCGAGGCGCGCCAGGCGGCGCTGGCGCGTGACGCATTGCGCGGTGAGCTGGAACGGCTGATCGGCGGCATCCCCGCGGTGTTCATCCTCCGGCAGGTGCAGCCGGGCGGGGAATCCAGGCTCCTGTACCGCGGCGGCGACGTGGAGGCCGTGACGGGATGGCCACCCGCAACCTTCCAAGGCCATGACAGCCTGGCGGCCTGGTGTGAGTTGGACGTCGCTTCGCATGATGCCTTCTATGCCCGGGTGGTGGCAGAGGGTTCCGCCTCCCTCAGGTTCCGGTTCCGGCAGCCCGATGGCGGCTTTCGCCATATGCGGCTGCACTGCCGGTCCCTGGCGCCGAATGAAGCCGGCTTCGTCGAGCTTGCCGGCTACCTGCTGGACGTGACATCGCAGGTGCAGGCGGAGGCACGTGCGCTGCATTCTGCCCGGCTGGCATCGCTGGGCGCGGTATCGGCCGGCCTGGCGCATGAGTTGAAGCAGCCACTGACGGCGATCTCGCTGGCGGCGGAGGTCGCGCAGGTTGAGGCCGAGCAGATCGGCGCCAGCGCCATCATCTGCCGGCTGGCGCAGATCGTCGAGGAAGTGGACCGCACGGTCCACCTCATCGAGAGTCTCCGGCGTTTTGCGCGTGGCAGCCAGGCGGGATATCCGATCGGCAGCTGCGCGATCGATGCCGTCGTTGACAGCGCGGTGTCGCTGATGGCGCGCCATCTGCGCGCCCTTACCGTCGATATCGAAGTCGATCCGGGACCACCGGGGCAGGCCGTGCTCGGCGATCCCGAAGCCATCAAGCAGATCCTGATCAACTTCCTGACGAATGCGGGCGACGCCGTGGCGGCACTACCGCGCGGCACGGCCCGGCGCGTCAGGATTGCCGTGCGGCCGGATGCCGGCAGTGGAAGGGTGGCCGTCGCGGTTGCCGACAATGGAGGGGGCATCGCGCCCGACATCCTGCCGCGGCTGTTCGAGCCCTTCGTCACCACGAAGCCCGCCGATGTCGGGACAGGCCTCGGCCTTTCGATCTCCCTTGGCCTGGCACGCGCGATGATGGCGGAGATCCATGCAGCGAATGTGGCGCAAGGGGCGGAGTTCACGCTGCTGCTGGCGGCCGCGCCAGGGCCCGGCAGCCAGCATGATGCACCGCCGACGACACGCCGTTTCCCGATGCGATCGGGAGCCTGATCGGCATCGGCGCTCGATCGCCCATGGTCCTGCCATCCGGCCTGCCGCTGATGGACCCCCATGATGCTGGTGAGGCCCAGATGGTCCATGCGGCGGGGGCCGGCGCCGTGGAAGAACGGCCGGCGGATCGCGGCGCGGCTGCGAAGCAGCCTCGGGATATGGTGCACGATGCTTCTGGTGGGGGGCTTCCGGCCTGCGGTGTTCGTGACGGCCGACGGCGGCGGGCGGACCGCCTCAGGCCGGGCGGGGTCATGCCTGCATGAGCAGGGCCCCGGACTCCGCGATGTCGGCCAGTTCCGCTAGCGTCGCCACGTGGTAGTGCGGCACGGTCTGCTGCGCGGCGGTGATGGTGCCGCCTGATCCTGCGATGCCCTTGCGCCGCTCCACCCAGCAGACGGTGTAGCCCATCGCCTTGGCCACGCCGATATCGTGGTACTGGCTTTGCGCCACGTGCAGGATCTGGTCCTTCGTGATGCCGTCGCGGCTGATGCGGCCGCGGGCGAAGGCGAAGTAGTGCGGGTCCGGCTTCTCGCACAGCGCGTCGTCGCAGGACACCGTGTCGTGGAACGGGTTGCCGAGGCGCGCGGCCATCAGGTCCAGCGCCCAGCGCGCGGCATTCGTCATCGCGACCAGTCGGTAGCGCCGGCCGAGGCGCTGCAGCGCCGCCACGCTGTCGGGGAAGGGGGGCCAGTCCTTCACCGATTGCGCGAAACCCCTGCCGATGGCGGGATCGCCCGGCAGGCCGAGTGCGGGCGCGATCTGCTGGTAGACGCGTTCCAGGTCGTCCGGGAAGCGCCCGACATCCGGCGCGCCGCGGCTTGCGCGATAGGCATCGAGGATGGCGCCATCCGTCAGCCTCTCGGCGGCCGGGCCGCAGGCATCGCGGAGGTAGCGCAGCAGCCCGGTCTCGAAATCGATGATGGTACCGACCACGTCGAAGGTGAGCGCCTTCGGTTCACGCGATGCCATGGGGCTTCCCCTGTCCCTGCCTGCCGCCGATCCTGCCGCGACGGACCGCGCGGACGTGACGGAAAGCGGGGCCTCGGCGGTGCTTCGTGCCGGAAGCGGCGGGCTGTGCGGCAGCTTCCGCCGTCACTCCTCGAAGAATTTCTCCAGGGGATAGTGGCGCTTCACGAAGACCGACTTGATGACGACGTAGGAAAAGTACTTCTCGATGCCGATGTTGCGCGTCAGCAGGCTCTCGATGATCTCCTGGTAGTGCTGGATGCCGCGCGTGAGGAACTTCAGCATGTAGTCGTAGCCGCCGGAGACGAGGTGGCATTCCAGGATCTCGTCCACGCCGCGTATCGCATTCTCGAAGCGGGAGAAATCCTGCATGCGGTGGTCGGCCAGCGTCACCTCGGTGAAGATCGAGGTGGTCTCCCCCAGCTTGCGCAGCTGGATGTCGGCGCCGTAGCCGGTGATGTATCCCGTCTTCTCCAGCCGCTTCACGCGCACGAGGCAGGGGCTGGCGGAAAGCCCGACGGCGTCCGCCAGTTCGACATTCGTGACCCGCGCGTTCTTCTGAAGATGGACGAGAATCCGCAGGTCGATGCGATCGAGCTTCGGGAGCCCGTTATCCATGCGATGTGAAGCCTCATTCGTTACCGTCACGGTAGATTCCACCGTGGCGGTCTGACAAGCGGGAAGCGCGGTCAGTAGCCCCGCGCGCGGCAAGCGCGCCTAGGAGCCCCGCGCGCGGCAAGCGCGCCTAGTAGCCCCGCGCGCGATCCACCAGGCCGAGCATCGGCTCCCCCCGGGCATGCCGGTCGATATTGTCCAGCACTGCCTCCACCGCGGTTTCCGGCTGCGTCATGCTGGCGACATGCGGCGTCAGCCAGATCCGCGGATGGGACCAGAAGGGGTGTCCGGGCGGCAGGGGCTCGGGCTCCGCCACGTCCAGGATCGCGGCGGAGAGCTGTCCGGATTCCAGCGCCGCCAGCAGATCCTGCTGCACCAGATGCCCGCCCCGTCCCGTATTCACCAGGCAGGCGCCGCGCGGCAGCTGCGCGAAAAGCTCGCGGTCCAGGATTCCCCGCGTTTCCGCCGTCAGCGGCAGCAGGCAGACCAGGATGTCGCAGCCGGCGAGGAAGCGCGGCAGCGCCGCCACACCGGCATGGGTCTCCACACCAGGGACATCGCGCGCCGAGCGGCTCCAGGCGGAAAGCCGGAAGCCGAAGGGGGCGAGGGCCGCCAGCACCGCGCGCGACAATTCGCCAAGGCCCAGGATGCCGACGCGCCGGCGGGAGGCCGGGTGGACGCGGATGGGCTGCCACCGCTCCGTCCTCTGCTGACCCAGATAGGCCGGCATGTCCCGGTGCAGTGCCAGGATGGCCATGGTGACGTATTCCACCATGCCGCCGATGATCCCGGGCTCCACCATCCGTACCAGGGGCAGGTGCGGCGGCAGCGCGGAGAGATCGAACTGGTCCACCCCCGCGCCGACGGAGAACAGCACCTCCAGCTTCGGGAAGCGCGTCGCCAGATCATCCGGTGGCAGCCAGGCCGCGAGGTAGCGGACCGCCTCGGGATCGCCCGTCTCCGGCCACACATGGAAGGCCAGGCCGGGGCGCTTCCGGGCCAGGATGCGCGCCCATTCAGCGCCGCGGACGGGGTCCGCCTTGTAGACCAGCGCCATCAGCCCAGCGCCTGGCTGGCCAGGGCGAAGGATCGCACCGCGGCGGGGGTGGCCGGCGTGCCGCGGACCATGCGCGTCACCACATCCACCTCCGGCAGGCCGGCCGCCTGCAGCCAGGGGGAGAGGCCGCTCTCATCCGTCACGTCGATGCGCAGGAATTCCCCCTGCCGCTGGCCCAGCCAATGCGCCACCAGCAGCCGCGCCGCTTCCTCATCCGGCGCCACCACGGGGCCGATGACCTTGCCGCGGCCGAAGCGCCGCAGCATGGCGTAGCCGCAGGCCAGGCCGCCGCGGTCCAGCACGATCGCCTCCGCATCCCCCAGCAGGGCGGCCAGCATCGGCCCGCGCGCCATGCCGCAGGCGGCGGTGTCCAGTGCCGCCAGCACGCCGAGATCCGCGCGCCCGGCGGGGCGCAGGCGTTCGCCCGGGCGCGGCGCCTGGAAGCCCAGGCTGAAGGCCGCGCCCTGGTGCTGGCGGATGGTGGCGGTCGCGGCGAAGCCCAGGCTGCGGTACAGCGGCTCGCCCTCCGGCGTCGCGTGCAACTGGATGGCGCGCGGGCCAAGCTGCGCGATGCACGCCTCCATCAGCCGCCGCCCCAGCCCCCGCCCCTGATGCGCCGGCGCCACGATCACCATGCCGAGCGTCCCCCAATCCGGGCCGAAAGACCAGATGATGGCGGTGCCGACCAGCCTGCGCGCGGCCTCCAGCGCGATGCCGTCGCCGATGCCGAGTGCGAAGTGCCAGTCCTCCACCCGATGTGGCCAGCGCACGGCGGCGGAGAGCGCCTGCGCGGCTTCCAGATCCGCCGGCAGCAGCGCCCGCATGATCGGCTGTGCATCGGCCTGCGCCTTCATCCTGACCCTCCGTCCAGGGTCCCAGCCTGGACCGGGCCGCGAAGCATGGGCTTCCGAAGTTCGGGCGCTTTGAGGCATTTTCCACTTCGCCATCGCCCCCACGCAGCGGCTGCCGTGCCCCCGATGCGAAACAGCAGGATCTGCGCCGCGCCGCCCCGCGCAACACCTTCCCTGCGCCGTGACGGCGCCTAGCATGACGGGCCACTCGATGCGGGAGCGCAGGCCCATGACGAATCTCCGGCCGAAATACGTCACCTTCGACTGCTACGGCACGCTCACCTGGTTCCAGGTGGGAGAGGTGACGCGAACGCTGATGGCGGACCGCGTGCCGGAAGCCCTGATGCCGGAGTTCCTGCGCGACTTCACCTGGTACCGCTTCGACCAGGTGCTGGGCGCCTGGGCGCCCTATGTCGATGTCCTCAAGGCCTCGCTCGAGCGCACCTGCCGCAAGTACGGCATCCAGTTCCGGGAGGAGGATGGCCAGGCGCTGTATGAGGCGGTGCCCACATGGGGCCCGCATGCCGATGTGCCGGAGCCGCTGAAGCGCGTGGCGGCGAAGGTGCCGCTGGTGATCCTGTCCAACGCTTCCGACGACCAGATCATGTCCAACGTCGCGCTGCTACAGGCGCCCTTCCACAAGGTCTTCACCGCGCAGCAGGCGCAGGCCTACAAGCCGCGCATGCAGGCCTTCGAATACATGTTCGACATGCTGGGCTGCGGCCCGCAGGATGTGCTGCACGTCTCCGCCAGCTACCGCTACGACATCATCCCGGCCTACGGCCTCGGCGTTGCGAACACGCTGTTCGTCAACCGCGGGTATGAGCCGGAGATTCCCTATTACGGCGCCCATCAGGCGACGACGATCGAGGGCCTGGCCCGGCTGATCGGCGTGTGAGGCTGCGATGAAGCTCGCCTCCTACTGGCTCGATACCGCGAAGCCCTTCGCCGGCGCGCATGCCGGGCCGGTGGAGGGGCGCGCCGACATTGTCGTGGTGGGCGCCGGCTTCACGGGGCTTTCGGCCGCGCTGGCGCTGGCGCGGCGCGGCGCTTCCGTCGTCGTGCTGGAAGCGGGCAAGGTTGCCGCCGGTGCCTCCGGCCGCAATGGCGGGCATGTCAACAACGGTACGGCGCATGACTATGCGGGCCTTGCGGCCAGCCTGGGCGCGGAGCACGCCCGCGCGCTCTATCACGCCTTCGATGCGGCGGTGGACACGGTGGAGCGGATCGTGCGGGAGGAGCAGATCCAGTGCGACTTCCGCCGCGGCGGCAAGATCAAGCTGGCCGCCAAGCCCGCGCATTACGACAAGCTCGCCCGCAGCTTCGAAATCCTGAACCGCGATTGCGATCCGGACACCGAACTGGTGCCGCGCGAGCGCATCCGGGAGGAGATCGGGTCGGATGCCTTCTTCGGCGGGCTGCTCTATCGCAAGAGCGCCATGATGCATATGGGCCGCTTCGGCGCGGGGCTGGCGGACGCGGCATCCCGCGCCGGCGCGCGCATTGTCGAGGACGCGCCCGTCACCGCGCTGACGCGCCTGCAAGGCCATGCGCATCGCGTGGTGACGCCGAAGGGTACGATCGAGGCCGCGCAGGTGCTGGTCGCGACGGGGCCGAGCCGCGAGGGGCCCTTCGCCTGGTTCCGCCGCCGCCTGGTGCCCGTCGGCAGCTTCATCGTGGTGACGGAGCCGCTTTCGCCCGCGCAGCTCGACAGCATCATGCCGACGCGACGGACGGCGACGACGAGCAAGTACATCGGCAACTACTTCCGGATCAGCCCCGATGACCGGCTGATCTGGGGCGGCCGTGCGCGCTTTGCCATGTCCAACCCGACCGAAGATGCGAAGAGCGGCGACGTGCTGCGCGCGCAACTCGACGCCACCTTCCCGCAATTGCGCGGCGTGCGGCTGGATTATTGCTGGGGCGGGCTGGTGGATATGACGGAGGATCGCCTGCCGCGCGCCGGCGAGCATGAGGGCCTGTTCTACGCCATGGGCCTGTCCGGCCATGGCGCACAGATGTCGGTCCATCTCGGCCAGCGGATGGCGCGGGTGATGGCGGGCGAGGCCGGCGCCAATCCGCTCGCGAAGCTGGACTGGAAGGCGATCCGCTTCAACTACGGCACGCCCTGGTTCCTGCCGCTCGTCGGCGCCTATTACGGGATCAAGGACCGGCTGGAATAGACGCCTGCATCAGCGCCGCCTCGTCGCGGTGGCAGAGGATCTCGGCCGCTTTGGCCAGGGTGCGGCGCGGCGGTGGCGTGACGTCGCAGAGGCCGGGCATGGCCAGGCCGCAGCGCGCGAAGAAGGCGCAGGCCGGCCTGGCGCCGGCGGCCGCTTCCGGCCCCCGCACGCTGCCGCGCCGTTCCAGCCAGCCCTGGCGTAGTTCGGGCACGGAGGAGATCAGCAGGTTGGTATAGGGGTGCCACGGCGCCTCCTGGATCGCGCGGCGGCTGCCAGCCTCCACCCTCTCACCGGCATAGAGCACCATCACCTCGTCGCAGACGCTGCGAACCGTGTGCAGATCGTGGCTGATGAACATGGTGGACAGGCCGAGCTCGCGCCGCAGCCCATCCATCAGGTCCAGGATTGCGGCACCGACGACGGTATCGAGCGCCGACGTCACCTCGTCGCAGAGGATCAGGTCGGGCTCCGCTGCTAACGCGCGGGCCAGGTTCACGCGCTGCTTCTGGCCGCCGGACAGGGCACCGGGCTGGCGATCGGCCACGGAAGCGGGCAGTTGCACCAGGTCCAGCAGCCGCTTCACGCGCGCGTCGCGTGCGGCGCCCTTCACACCGTGGAAGAACTCGATCGGCCGTCCGAGGATGGAGGCGACGGAAGCGCGCGGGTTCAGCGCGGTATCCGCGCTCTGGAACACCAGCTGGATGCGGCGCAGCTGGGCCGGCGTGCGGCGCGCCAGCGCCGGCGGCAGTGCCGCGCCATCCAGCATCACCTCGCCACGCGCGGCGGGCAGCAGCCCCGCGATCACGCGCGCCAGCGTGGACTTGCCGCTGCCGCTCTCCCCGATCACGCCCAGGGAGGAGCCGCGACGGATGGTGAAGTCGATGTCGCGCAGAACCGGCAGGGTCGGGTTGCCCTGCGCATCGATGCGGCCATAGCCCGCGGTCAGGCCGCGTACCTCCAGCAGCGGTGGCGCTTCGGGCGCGGCGGCGGCACCGCGCGGGGTGGGCGCGGCCGCGGCCAGCAGGCTTTGCGTGTAGGGATGCTTCGGTGCAGCCAGGATCTCACCCGTCGGCCCGATCTCCTGCATCTCCCCGTTGCGGAGCACCAGGATGCGGTCTGCCATCTGCGCGACGACGGCGAGGTCATGGGACACGTAGACGGCGCTGACGCCGCTGCCCTTCACCACCTGCTTGAAGGCGCGCAACACCTCGATCTGCGTCGTGACGTCGAGCGCGGTGGTGGGCTCATCCAGCACCACCAGTTCCGGCTCCGCGATCAGCGCCATGGCGGCCATCAGCCGCTGCAACTGCCCGCCTGAGACCTGGTGCGGGTAGCGCGCGCCGATGCGGGTGGGATCGGGCAGGGCGAGCGCGCGGAACAGCGCGATGGCGCGCTTCTCGGCCTCCGCCGCGCTGCCGATGCCGTGCAGCATCGCCATCTCCGTCACCTGCGCCATGATGGTGAGGGAGGGGTTGAAGGAGGCGGCGGCGGATTGCGCGACGTAGGAGACGCGGCGGCCGCGGAAGTCGCGCAGCGCCGACTTCGACAGGCCGAGCACATCCGTCTCGCCGAGCCGGATGCTGCCGCCGGCGATGCGGCAGCCGGGCTTGGCGTAGCCCAGCAGCGCCAGCGCGATGGTCGTCTTGCCCGATCCGCTCTCCCCGATCAGGGCCAGGACCTCGCCCTTCGCCAGGGTGAAGGAGGCGTCGCGGACGATCGGGACCTCCTGCCCCGCGGCGTTGCGCGCACGGACCTCGAGGTTGCGCACCTCCAGCAGGGGGGCGCTCAATGCCCGTCCCCCTCTCGCCGTCCGCCGCCGAGCACGTCGATGGCCAGGTTCACGCCGATGGTGAGGGAGGCGATGGCGAAGGCGGGCATCAGCACCGCGGGCGCGGCTTCATGCAGCCCGGCCATGTTCTCCCGCACCAGCGACCCCCAATCGGCATTCGGCGGCTGCACGCCGAGGCCGAGGAAGCTCATCCCCGCCAGCAGCAGCACGATATACACGAAGCGCAGCCCGAAATCGGCCAGCACGGGGCCGATGATGTTGGGCAGGATCTCCGCGCGCACGAGGTAGAGCGTGCCCTCGCCACGCGCCCGCGCGACCGTCACGAAATCCTGCGCGTTGACGCTGACGGCCAGCGAGCGTGCGATGCGGTAGGCGCCGGGCGTGTAGATGATGCCGGCCATCAGGATCAGAACGGGCACGGAAGATCCGAAGGCCGCGACGACGACCAGGGCGAACATCTTGCTGGGGATGGAGATCAGCGTGTCCAGCGCCCGGCTGATCGCGCCATCCACCATCCCGCCCCAGACGGCCGCGCACATGCCGAGCATGAGGCCGCTGCCGCTGGCGATGAGCGCCGCGCCCAGCGCGACGCCGACCGTGTAGCGCGTGCCATGCAGCACGCGGCTCAGCATGTCGCGGCCGAGATAGTCGGTGCCGAGCGGGTAGTCGGCGCTGACGGGCAGGAAGACCTCCATGTCCACGATCCTCCCGGCGGCATGCGGCGCCACGGCGGCGCCGAAGACCGCCATGGCGACCCAGAAGGCCAGGATCAGCAGGCCCAGCAGGCCCGCGGGGGAAAGGCGGCGGATCATGGGTGGCGCAGCCGCGGATTGGACAGGATGGCGATGATGTCGGCCGTGGTCACCAGCACCAGGTAGGCGGCGCAGAACAGCATGGCACAGGCCTGCACCACCGGCAGGTCCCGCTGCGCCACGCCATCCACCATCAGCTTGGCGACGCCCGGATAGTTGAAGATCGTCTCCACGATGATGACGCCCCCCAACAGGTAGGACAGGCTGAGCGCGACGGCATTGGCGATGGGGCCGATCGCGTTGGGCAGGGCGTGGTGCAGCACCACGCGCAGCGGGCCGACGCCCTTCAGCACCGCCATCTCCACATAGGGTGCGCGGAGCTGGTCGATGATGGCGGCACGCGTCATGCGCACCATCTGCGCGACGATGACGCAGCAAAGCGCGAAGACCGGCAGCGCGAAGACGCGGAAGAACTGCGCGACGGAGGTGATGTCCGCCGTCGTGGACAGCGCCGACAGCCAACGGAGCTGCACCGCGAAGACGATCACGGCGGCAGTCGCCACCAGGAATTCCGGCACGGAGACGACGGAGAGCGTCAGCATCGATACCGTGCGGTCATAGGCGCTGCCGCGATACATCGCCGCGGTGATGCCGATGGTCAGGGCGATGGGCACGGAGACCGCTGCCGTCGCCGCCGCCAGCATCAGCGAATTGGGCAGGCGCGATCCGATGAGCTGCGCGACCGGCATGTTGCTGGCCAGCGACCGGCCGAAATCCCCGGTGGCCAGGCCCTTCAGCCAGGCGAGGTAGCGGAGATGCGCGGGCAGATCGAGGCCGAGGCTGGCGCGCAGCCCGGCCACCGTCTCCCGCGTCGCGTACTGCCCTAGCAGTTCCTCGGCCGCGTCCCCCGGCAGCAGGCTCGTAATGGCGAAGATCGCCAGCGAGACCAGCAGCAGGGAGACGAGGCCGAGCGCGAGCCGGGCGGCGACCAGGCTCAGCATGCGCGCCGCCCCGCCATCTCAGCCCTCGAGCCAGACATGCTTGGCGAAGTCGAAGCCCATCAGGTTGCCGACCGGGATCGGCGACAGGCCCCGCAGCCGGCTGACATGGCCATCCAGCATGGACTGGAAGACGGGAATGCCGATGCCGGACTCGTTGTGGATCATCACCTGCATGTCGGCATACATCTGGCGCCGCTTCGCCTCATCCGTTTCCGCCCGTGCGGCGGAGAGAAGCTGGTCGAATTGCGGATTGCGCCAGGCGCTCTCGTTCCAGGCGGCGTCGGACTTGAAGAAGAGCGTGAGCAGGATGTCGGCGGAAGGCCGCGGGTTGATGGCGCCGAAGCCGATCGGATGCTTGAACCAGTGGTTGGACCAGTAGCCGTCGGATGGCACGCGCCGAACCTCGAGGTTCATGCCGATGCGCGCACCGGTCTGCTGCATGACCTGAGCCATGTCCACGGAGTTCGGCGCAGCCGGTGAACAGACCACCGGCAGGCTGGTCGAGCCGACGCCGGAACGCTGGAAGTGGAAGCGCGCGCGGTCGAGGTCGAAGGGGCGCTGCGGCAGGCCGGGGAAGAAGAAGCGATTGGTCGGGTCGATCGGCTGGTCGTTGCCGACCACGCCGTAGTTACGCAGGATCGCCGTCCGCATCTGCTCCCGGTCGAACATGAATTTCATGGCCAGCACGAAGTCCGTGTTGCTGGCCGGCGACATATCCAGCCGCATGACCAGGTTGGTGTAGTAGCCAGACTTCGTCTCGAAGACGCCATGGCCCTGTGCCTGGGTGATGCGGCGGACGGAGCGCGGATCGACGCCCGCGATCAGCTGCACGTCGCCGGACAGCAGCGCGTTCACGCGCGCCTGCTCATCCGGGATGCCGATGAACTCGACCTCGTCCAGGTGCCCCTTCCCGGCCTGCCAGTAGTTCGGGTTGCGCTGCGCGATGGACCGAACGCCGGGCTGGAATTCCCGGCAGGTGAAGGCACCGGTGCCGATGGCGGTGGAGAAATCCGTCGTGCCGGCCTTGATGATGTGGAAGTGGAACGTCGCCAGCACCACGGGCAGGTCCGCATTCGGGCTGTCCAGCGTGATCCGCACCTCGTCCGGGGCCGTCGCCACGATCTCCGTCATCGGCATGGCGAGCGAGCGCGCGCGGGACGCGGTGGCGGGATCCTTGTGCCGGTTGAGGGAGAAGACGACATCCTCCGCCGTCAGCGGCTTGCCGTCATGGAAGGTGACGCCGCGGCGCAGCTTGAAGGTCCAGACCTTCGCCCCTTCCTGCTGCCAGCTTTCCGCCAGCGCGGGCCGTGGCGTCAGGCTGCCGTCGAAGGTCGTGAGCCCGTCATAGAACATGTTGCAGCGGGCATAGTCGGTGGACAGCGACTGCTTCGCCGGGTCCAGCGTATCAGCGGTGGAGGTGGAGGTGCCGGAGACGCGGATGCGCCCGCCCCGCCGCGGTGTCTGCGCCACGGCTTCCTTCGCCGCGCCGAAGATGCCGCCCGCCGTTGCCGCCGCCATGCCTCCGGCGCCAAGCATGCCGAGCAGGTCGCGCCGCGTGGCGCCCCGGCGCACGGCATCCAGCACGCGGGCCTGGTCGGCTTGTCCCAGAAGTTCCAGTTCGTTGCTTGCCATCCCTGCCTCCTTGGCCGGCCTTCGCCGGCGTTGTTGTCGATCTAGGTCTGTGGCGGCGTCGTCCTTGCCAGCGCGCGGTCGAGCAGGCCGAGGCCTTCGTCGAGCTGCGCGTCGGTGGTCACCAGCGGCGCCAGGAAGCGGATCACGTTGCGGTTGACCCCGCACTTGATGACCAGCAGCCCTTCCTCCCTCGCCGCATCGATGATGGCCTGGGCCATGGCGGCATCCGGCTTGCGGGATGCGCGGTCGGCCACGATCTCGATCGCCTGCATGAAGCCGAGGCCGCGGACGTCGCCGATCACGGCGTAGCGCTGGGCCAGGGCCTCCAGCCCCGCCTTCAGGCGCTCGCCCAGCGCGACGGAACGTTGCAGCAGGCCGTCATGCTCGAAGGCATCCAGCACGCCGAGTGCCGCGGCGCAGGCTAGCGCGTTGCCGCCATAGGTGCCGCCGAGGCCGCCTGGCGCCGGCGCATCCATGATGGCGGCGCGCCCCACCACGCAGGAAAGCGGCAACCCACCCGCCAGGCTCTTCGCCACCGTCACCAGATCCGGCTTCAGGCCGGCCTGTTCATAGGCGAAGAGTGTCCCGGTCCGGCCGAAACCCGACTGGATCTCATCCATGATGACGAGGATGCCGTGGCGATGCGCGATTTCCTGCAGGCTGCACAGGAAGGAAGGCGAGGCGGCGAGGAAGCCGCCATCGCCCTGCACCGGCTCGATCAGGATCGCCGCCACGCGTTCGGGCGCCACGTCCGTGGCGAAGACCTCGTCCAGGGCTGCCAGCGCCGTCGCGTCATCGACGCCGCGATAGGGGTTGGGGAAGGGCGTGTGGAACACTTCGGGCGCGAAGGGGCCGAAATTCTGGCGATAGGGCGCGCTCATCCCCGTCAGCGTCGTGCCCAGCAGCGTGCGGCCATGGAAGCCGCCGCGGAAGGCGATGATGGCGGGGCGGTTGGTGTGGGCGCGGGCGATCTTCACCGCATTCTCCACCGCCTCGGCGCCGGAGGTGAAGAAGGCGGCCTTGTAGTCGTCGCCCCCGCCGACCAGCGCGCAGAGCCGCCGGGCGAGATCGACATAGGGCGCATAGGCCGCGACCTGGAAGGCGGCATGGGTGATGCGGCCCAATTGCGCCTGCACCGCAGCCACGACACGCGGATGGTTGTGCCCGAGGTTCAGCACCCCGATGCCGCCCACGAAATCGAGGTAGCGGCGGCCATCCACGTCCCAGACCTCGCTGCCCTCAGCGCGGTCCAGCACCAGCGGATGGGCCGTCAGAACGCCGCGCGGCACGTGGCGCGTGCGATCCTCGATCACGGCGGCGGTCCTCTCGCGCGTCTCGGACATCGGGTCTTTCGTCCTGCCTGATACGGGAAGCCTAGGGTCGGGACGGCGGCGCGATACGCTTCAATTCGAAGCCGGACAGTGGAAGTGGCATGTCGCGCCACCCCCCTGCCGCAGAAGATTCTGCGGTGTTCAGTCCGCCGTGGCGCCGGAGGCCCGCACCAGCGGCCCCCATAGCGCCGTCTCCTCACGGACGTAGGCGGCGAAGCGATCGGGGCCGTAGCCCGGCATGGTGGGCGTGCCGAGTTCCGCCAGCCGCCCGGCGACCACCGGATCGGCGAGTGCATGCTGCACGGCGGCCGACATCCTCTCCTGCACCGGGCGCGGCGTGGCGGCGGGGCCGAACAGGCCGAACCAGGAATAGGCGGGGTAGTGCGGCACGCCGGCTTCCCGCAGAGTCGGCACATCCGGCATGACCGGGGAGCGTTCGTCGGAAGTGACGAAGAGGCAGCGGACCGTGCCCGCCTGGTGGTGCGGCAGCAGCAGGCCGGTGATGTCGTGCATGAAGTGGATCTGGCCCGCGACCAGCGCGGTGATCGTCTCCGCCCCGCTGCGATAGGGCACATGCACCGCCCGCGCGCCGATGCGCGTGACGAAATTGGCGCTGGCCAGGTGGCCGGTGGCGCCGATGCCGTTGCTGCCATACTGGTAGCGGTCGGGCGCGGCGCGCAGCGCCTCGATGAGCGCGGCGGGGGTGCGCGGCTCGAAATCCTTCGTCGTCACCGCCAGCACCAGGGGCACGAAGACCGTGGCCGCGATCGGCGCCAGGTCGCGGATCGGGTCATAGGGCAGGCGACGGTACAGCGCGGCCGCGATGCCGATGGAGGACAGGGTCGCATGCACGAAAAGCGACCCGTCCGCCGGCCCCTTCGCCACCACATCCGTGCCGATGGTGCTGCCCGCCCCGGGCCGGTTCTCGATCACCAGGGGCTGGCCCAGATATTCCGTCATCCGCGGCACCAGCATCCGCAGCGTGACGTCGGTGCCGCTGCCGGGGCCGAAGGGGACGATGATGCGGATGGGCGCGCCGGTCTGCGCCAAGGCGGGGCTGGCCAGCGCCAGGCTGGCCAGGAGGGTGCGGCGGCGGATCGGGGGCATCGTCATCCGGGTGGTCCTTGCGCGAAGCGGCTGATGTGGAAGGGCTCGATGGGGATGCCGGCGTGGCCGGTCGCGATCAGCTCCGCCATGGTGGCGCCGACGCCGGGGCCCAGCTGGAAGCCATGGCCGCAGAAGCCGAAGGCGTAGAACAGGCCGGTGACCTTGCCGCTCGGCCCCATCACCGGGATGTCGTCCGCCATATAGCCCTCCACGCCGCTCCAGGTGCGGATGATGGACAGTGCGCGGATCGGCGGCAGCAGCCTGGCGAGGTGCGGCAGCTGCGCCAGCGTGTTCAGCGGATCCAGCCTTGCGCGCCTGGTGTCCAGCGACGCCTCGCTGCGCGCCCCGCCGCCGAAGACGATGTTCCCGCGCTTCACCTGGCGGAGGTAGACGCCTTCCTCCTTCACCGTGGTTGCGATGCCCATGACCGGGGCGATGCGGTAGGGCATCGGCTCCGTCACCCCCATCTGCGGTGCAGCCGGGGTGATCGGCACGGGTTCCCCGAAGGCCGCCGCGATCCGCCCGCCCCAGGCGCCGGCGGAGATTTGCAGCAGCGGCGCGCGGAAGGCGCCGATCGCGGTCTCCACCACGAAATCCTCGGCGGACTTCACGATGCCCAGCACCGCCGCGCCTTCATGCAACACCGCCCCGGCGCGCCGTGCCGCGCGGGCGAAGGCGGGGGCGGCGAGCCGCGGATTGGCGTGGCCATCCAGCGGCGAATGCGATGCCATCCGTGCGGACGGGGACAGGTACGGAAACCGGTCGCGCAGCGCATTCCCGGTGATGAGGTCTAGGTCCAGCCCCCATTCCCGCGCCGCCGCCGCATGCGCCACCAGCCTTGCCTCATCCTCCTCCCGGAAGGCGATGCGGAGATGGCCGGAGGGGAGGAATTCCGAATCCTCACCGATGATGCCGGGCAGGTCGCCCCAGATGGCGCGCGACCGGTTGGCCAGCGGCAGTTGCGGCAGGAAGCGGCCCTGCCGGCGGACATTGCCGAAATTCGTGCCGCTGGCATGGCTTCCGACCAGGTCCCGTTCCAGCAGGATCACGGACAGGCCGCGCTGCCGCAGGAAGAAGGCGCTGGCCGTGCCCATCAGCCCGCCGCCTACGATGATGACGTCGGCCTGGGTCATGGCGCGGCCTCCGTCGCCAGGGGCAGCGGCTTCACGGGGGCGGCGCCGCGCAGACGGCCGGCCTGCGCCATCGGAATGCCGCGGGCGGCGGCCAGCACCTCCGCGGCCGCCGGGCCGCACATCCGGCCCTGGCAGCGGCCCATGCCGGTGCGGCTGAAGGCCTTGGCGCGGTTCACCTCCGCCGCGCCGTATTCGCCGCCAGCCTGGCGCAGCGCGCCCGCGGTGATGGCCTCGCACCGGCAGACCAGGGTTTCGTCGGGGAGGTCGGCGGCGAGATGCGCGGGATAGGGAAAGGCGCGCTCCAGGCCGCGGCGGAAGCGCGTCATCCCCGCCAGGCGCCGGCGCAGCGTGGCCATCTCGAGCTCATCCACTGCGCGGCCGGAATCGCGCAGCGCGGCGCAGGCGGCGAGCCGCCCGGCCAGTTCCGCGGCATCGGCGCCGCGGATCTGCGCGCCATCCCCCGCGAGGTACACGCACGGCACGCTGGACCGACCATCCCCATCCGTCACGGGCAACCAGAGCCGGGCGCCCCCATCGAAGGCGAAGGCGCAGCCGGCGAGGTCCGCCAACTGCGTCTCCGGCCGCAGCCCGTAGCCCATGCCGATGCCGTCGCAGGCGGCACGGTGTTCCACTCCCGCCGCGTCCCGCCAGCGCAGCGCCGCGACGCGGTCCTCGCCCTCCACCTCCAGCGGCGTGATGTTGGTGGCGATGCGGACGCCTGCCCGGCGCAGCGCCGCGGTATAGGCCAGCCCGCGCGCCAGCAGCCCGGGGCGGGCGGCCAGCCAGGGCGCCGCCAGCACGCGCTTCGCGAAGGCGCTGGTATCCAGCACCCCCCGCACCGCCACGCCCGCCTTCAGGTATTGCCAGGCCACGAGGTAGAGGAGGGGGCCGGTGCCGAGGAACACCGGTTCCCTTCCGATCACGCAGCCCTGCGCCTTCAGCGCGATCTGTGCGCCGCCGAGGCTCGTCACCCCGGGTAGGGTCCAGCCCGGCAGGGGCATGATGCGGTCGGTGGCGCCGGTTGCCAGGATGAGGTGCCGGAACGGCAGGGCTTCGTGCTGGCCGGCGCGGTTGACCAGCAGCGTGCCGTCCCGGATCGCCCAGACCAGCGTCCCCGGCCGCCAATCCACCCGGGGGTGCAACGCCTGCGCGGCTTCGTGCAGCGCGCGGGCCTTGGCGGAATCCGCGCCGTACAGCGCCTCCGGCGGCCGGCGGAAGCCCTCGGGCTGGCGGCGGTAGATCTGGCCGCCATCGCGGGCGGATTCCTCCACCACGGTCGGGCGGATGCCGGCGGCTACCAGCCGCTCCGCCGCGCGGATCCCGGCGGGGCCGGCGCCCACGACGATCACGCCGTCCCCCGTCACGGCCATGGCGCGGCACCGGTCAGGATGCGCATCCCCGGCTCGGCCGGGGTGGAGCAGGCGCGCAGCCTGGCGCCTGCTTCCGTCCAGACCCAGCAATCCTGGCAGGCGCCCATCAGGCAGAAGCCCGCGCGAGTGCCATCGCCGAACTCGCTGTCCCGCAGCCGGGCGCCGGCCACCAGCAGCGCGGTAAGCAGCGTGTCGCCCGCCAGCGCCGTGATCTCCCGCCCATCGACGGAAAGGCGGATCGGGGGGCGGTCGGCCTCCGCCACGCGGTGCAGCAATCCTGTCATGCCGCAACGCTCGGCGCGGCCGCGCCCCGCTGTCCAATCGGCAATCGCGCCTGTTGCATAAGGCCGCCCTATGGGTGGACCATCGCCGCATGAACGCCCGCCAGATCGAGGTCTTCCGCACCATCATGCGCCTCGGCACGCTGACCGGCGCGGCGCAGGCGCTCAACGTCTCCCAGCCCGCGCTCAGCCAGCTGCTGCTGCATGCCGAGGACCGGCTCGGCTACAAGCTGTTCCGTCGCCTGCGGGGCCGCCTGGTGCCGACGCCGGAGGCCCAGCTCCTGTTCCCCGAGGCCGAGCGCCTGCACCGGGACATCGAGGGCTTCCGCCGCTTCGCGGAGGGGCTGCGGGAGGGGGAGGGGGGCTCCGTGCGCCTCGCCGCTTCCGCGCCGCCGTCGCTGTCCTTCCTGCCGCAGGCGCTGATGGCCTTTCGCGCCGGCCTGCCGGGCGTCCACCTCTCCGCCTTCGTCGTGCCGCACCAGATCGCGATGGACATGCTGGGCCGCGGCGATGCCGATCTCGGCGTCACCCTGTCGGACAAGGCCACGCCGCTGGTGCAGGCGGAGACGATCGGCCAGGCGGAGCTGGTCTGCCTTCTGCCCTCCCGTCACCGCCTGGCGCGGCGGAAGGCGCTGGGGCCGGAGGATCTGGTGGAGGAGACGCTGATCTCCTACCGCAAGGACAGCCTGCCGGGGCAGTTGCTGGACCAGGAATTCGCCCGCGCGGGCATCCCCTTCCGGCCGCAGGTGGAGATCGACGTCTCCATCATCGCGCTGTCCTTCGTGCAGCAGGGCATCGGCGTCGCGGTGGTGGATGGGCTGATCCCCTGGCTGGCGCATCCGGGCCTCGTCGTCCGGCCTTTCCGCCCGCTGGTGCGCCTGCCGATCGCGGTGCTCTGCGGCACCCGCAGGCCGCTGTCCCTGCAGCAGGAAAGGCTGCGCGCCGGGCTGCGGGATGCCTTCGGCGCCTATGCGGCGGACCCCGTCTCCCGCGGCCTGCTGACCCCCGCATAAGCCGCCCTTATCGGTCGCGGCCGAATTCCTCTTGGACAGGCCGCGCCTGCGCGGGCGTGCTGGCGCGGTTCAGGAACGGGGGTTGCGGCGCATGGGCTGGCGCATCGGTGTCGATATCGGCGGCACCTTCATCGATTTCTGCGCGCTGGATGACGCGACCGGCGCCATGCACACGCTGAAGGTGCTGACCACGCCGGATGAGCCGGGGCGGGAGGTGCTGGAAGGCGTGGGCCTGCTGCAGGCCCGCCACGGGATGGACCCCGCCAGCGTGACGGACTTCGTGCATGGCACCACGGTCGGCATCAACACCGTCATCCAGCGTAAGGGCGCGACGCTCGCCCTGCTGACCAATGCGGGGTTCGAGGATGTGGTGGAACTCGCCCGGCTGCGGATGCCGGAGATGTACAGCCTGTTCTGCGCGCGGCCCGATCCGCTGATCCCCCGCGACCTGATCTTCGGCGTGCCAGGCCGCGTGCTGGCCGATGGCACGGAGGCGGAGGCGTTGGACCCGGAGGCGGTGCGCGAGGCCGCGGGGCGCGCCCGCGCGGCCGGCGCCGCCGGGATCATCATCTCCTTCCTTCACAGCTACCGGAACCCGGGCCAGGAACAGGCGGCCAGGGCGATCATCGAGGCGGCGGAGCCGGGCCTGTTTGTCTTTTGCGGCGCGGCGATCTGGCCGGTGATCCGGGAATACGAACGCACCACCACCGCCATCCTGAACGGCTATGTCCATCCCCGCGTGGACCGCTACCTCGGCTCGCTGGAGGCGGCGCTGGCGGCGCGTGGCGTGGCGGCGACGCCGATGATCACCAAATCCAATGGCGGCATCATGCGCGCCGTGCTGGGCCGCCATGCCTGTGTGTCGATGCTGTTGTCGGGCACCGCATCGGGCGTGATGGGGGCGGCCTTCCTGGCGCGGGCAGCGGGGGTGGAGCGTGCGCTCACGCTCGACATCGGCGGCACCAGCGCCGATGTGGCGCTGATCCTGGGTGGCCAGCCGCAATTCGGCACGGGGGAGATGATCGGCGAGTTCCCGCTGCATGTGCCCTCCGTCTCCGTCTCCTCGATCGGGGAGGGCGGCGGGTCCATCGCCAGCGTCGATGGCTTCGGCATGCTGACGGTGGGGCCGGAAAGCGCGGGATCGACCCCCGGCCCGGCCTGCTACGGCCGCGGCGGCGACCGCGCCACCATCACCGATGCGCTGGCGGTCTGCGGGCTGCTCGGCCATGTGCCGCTGGCCTACAGCTCCGTCGCCATGGATCGCGGCCGCGCGACCGCGGTGGTCGCGCCGCTCGCCGCCCGTCTCGGCCGCACGGTGGAGGAGACGGCGGAGGCGATCGTCGATGTCGCCATCTCCTCCATGTTCGCGGAGGTCAACAAGCTGGTCGCGCGCTATGGCGTCGATCTGCGCGACTTCACGCTGCTGCCCTTCGGCGGCGCGGGCCCCATGCTGGGCTGCCTGCTGGCGCGCGAACTCGGCATCGCGCGCGTCCTGATCCCGCGGCGCCCTGGCGTGGTCAGCGCGCTCGGCGGCCTCATCGCCGATGCCAGGACCGATGTGGTGCGCACCCTGTTCCTGGACCTGGAGGCGGCGACCCTGCCGGCGCTCCGCGATGCCCTGGCGGCGCTGCGGGCGGAAGGGGAACGCTGGCTGCGGGAGGACCAGCGCTATGCGGGGCCGATCACGCTGCACCTGACGGCCGACATGCGCTATCGCGGCCAGTCCTTCGAGATCGAGGCCCCGCTGGAACCCGCCTGGATCGAGGCCGGTGACATCGCCGCGCTCCGTGGCGCCTTCGACCGGCAGCACCACGCCATCTATGACTTCCACGATGCGGAGGCTGCGATCCAGGTGGTGAATCTCCGCCTTGTTGTCATCGGCGCCACCACGCCGCCGTTGATGCCGGAGGAACCGCGCGTGGAGGGACCACCCGCGCCCGAACGCCTGGTACGCGCCTGGCTGGATGGCGCATGGCGGGAGGTGCCGCTGTTCCTCCGCGCCACGCTCCACCACGGCCATGCCTTCCACGGCCCGGCGATCGTCGCGCAGGAAGACAGCACCGCCATCATCCCCGCGGGCTTCGCGGCGGATGTCGATGCCCTCGGCAACCTCCACCTCTTGGCAGAGGCGTAAGGCGATGGACAAGGTCACGCTCCAGGTCTTCTCCAACCACGCGCGCGCGGCGGCGGAGAACATGGCCTATACGCTGTACCGCACCGCCCATTCGACCTTCGTGAAGGAGACGGAGGACTTCACCGTCCAGATCCTGGAACCCGGCGGGCAGGTTGCCGCCGTGCCGATGGATTTCGGCGCCACCTGGTATCCCGGCATCGATTACGGTGCGGCGATCGGCATGATCGATGGCTACGAGCCCGGCGATATCGGCTTCACCAACGACCCCTATAGCGGCTTCCTGGCGACCCATGTCCCCGACCTGCACATGTGGAAGCCGATCTTCGAGGATGGCGAGATCCTCGCCTGGGCCTGCGGCCATATCCACAACACCGACATGGGCGGCGCCGTGCCCGCCAGCCTGTCCCGGACGCTCACGGAAGTGCACCAGGAAGGCATCCGCTTCCCGCCCATGAAGATGGTGGCGCGGGGGGAGCTGAACGACCAGGCGCTGCGCATCATGCTGCTGAACGTACGCAAGCCCGAACAGAACCTCGGCGACCTCAAGGCCTTCCGGGGCGCGCTGGATACGGGCGAACGCAAGCTGCGCGCGATGATCCGCAAATTCGGCCCGGAGGGCTTCCGCCGCAACATCGCGGGGCTGCTGGATTATGCCGAGCACCAGGCGAGGGAGGCGCTGCGCTCCATCCCCGATGGCGAATACCGCTTCGCCGATTACTGCGACGAGGATGGGCCGGATGGCAACCCGGTGCGCCTGGCGCTGCGCCTGGTGATCAAGGGCGATGAGGCGATCCTGGACTTCACCGGCACGGATCCGCAGCTGACTTCGGCATTGAATGTGCCGACAGGCAGCCATCCACGGCATACCCTGCTGTTGGTCGGGGTCTATTATGTCCTCTACACGCTGAACCCGAATCTGATGCTGAATGCCGGCCTGACGCGCCCCTTCACCTGCATCGTGCCCGAGGGCACGGCCCTGAACCCGGTCTTCCCGGCCGCGGTCGGCATGCGAAGCCTGACCTGCGCGCGGCTGCGCAGCCTGATCTTCGGCGCCTTCTCCCTCGCCATGCCGGAACGCATGCCGGCGGCGCCGGCCGGCAGTTCCTCGATCCTCAATGTCATGACCACGGACAACCGCACGCGGCGCAGCGTGCTGGCGGCCATCAACCCCATCGTCGGCGGCGGCGGCGGCATGCCCACGCGCGATGGCACGAACGGCTCGGGCGCCGACAGCGCCTACCTCAAGAACACCCCGGTCGAGATCACGGAGACCGAGGTGCCGATCCGCATCCTCCGCTACGGGCTGATGCGGGATAGCGGGGGCGCGGGGCGCTGGCGCGGGGGGCTGGCGACGGCGCTGGATTTCACGGTCTTCGCGCCGAATTCCCGCGTCACCGCCCGCAACCGGGACCGCTGCCGGTTCAGGCCCTGGGGCACGCTGGGCGGCAAGGCGGGCGCGCCCTCCGACTTCGTGCTCAACCCGGGCACGCCCCGGCAGAAGGTGCTGGGGAACATCGACCTCGTCACCATGGACCCCGGCGATGTGCTGCATATCCACTCCCCCGGGGGCGGTGGCCGCGGGGACCCGCTGGAGCGGGAGGTGGATCGCGTCGCGCAGGATGTCCGCCGCGGCTACCTCTCTGCCGAGGCTGCCACGCGGGACTACGGCGTGGTGCTGCGCGACGGCGCGGTGGATGAAGCCGCGACGGCGGCGCTGCGGGGTGCGCGGCGCCGGCCCATCGTGGGCCATTTCGATTTCGGGCCGGAACGCCTGGCGCATGAGCGCATCTGGACAGATCAGGCCTATGCGGAGATGACGTCGATCATGAACGAGCTTCCCTTCCACTGGCGCTTCTTCGTCAAGACGCAGCTTTTCGCCATGCTGCGCGAACCCGCCGCGGATGGCGCCGCCGCCATCCGAAGCGCCTTCGCGCGGCTGCGCGCCACCTATCCGGGCCTCGCCGCCTGATGCCCGGCCCCCGGCTGCTGGAGACGGTGGAGAGCGACGCCACGCTGCCGGAGGCGGTGGACCTTGTCGTCATCGGTGCGGGCATGATCGGCGTCGCCGCGGCCTATGCGGCGGCGAAGGCAGGCCATTCCGTCGCCCTGCTGGAAAAAGGCGTCGTCGCCGGGGAGCAATCCAGCCGCAACTGGGGCTGGTGCCGCGTCCTGAACCGCGATGAGCGGGAGATCCCGCTCATGCAGCACAGCATGGGGCTGTGGGACAGCCTGCCGGCCGAGATCGGCGCCGATATGGGCTTCCGCCGCACCGGCCTCACCTATGTCACCAAGGATCCGGCGCAGCTCGCGGGCTGGGAGGCCTGGCTCGACATGGCCCGGCCCTACCAGCCCACCGCGCGCCTCATCGATGCGGCGGAGGCGAAGCGCCTGACGCCCGGGAATGAGCAGGATTGGATCGGCGGCGTCGTCTCCCCCCATGATGGCCGGGCGGAGCCCGCCATGGCGGCGCCGGCGCTGGCCCGCGCGGCCCGGGCGCGCGGCGTGTCCCTGCACCAGCACTGCGCGGTGCGGGGGCTCGACACCACCGGCGGGCGGATCAGCGGCGTCTTCACGGAGAAGGGGCGCATCCGCTGCCAGGCCGTGGTGCTGGCCGGTGGGGCCTGGGCCTCCATGTTCCTGCGGCGGCATGGCATCGACATGCCGCAATCCTCCGTCCACAGCACGGTCTTCGCCACCACGCCGGCGAAGCAGGTCAGCCCCGGCCCGCTGCTGACGCCCGACTTCATCCTGACGCCGCTGCTGGATGGCGGCTACCTCGTCGCCGCCAAGGCGCGGGGGCGGCTGGAGCTGACGCCCGCGGGCATCCGCTACGCCCGCCACTTCCTCCCGAGCCTGCGCGCCAACTGGAAGCTGGTGGAGCTGCGCCTGGGCCGGTCCTTCTTCGAAGGCCCCGATGCCTGGCATGGCCGCTGGTCCTTCGAGGCGCCGACGGTGTTCGAACGCATCCGCGTGCTCGACCCGGCGCCGAAGATGTCGATCATCGAGCCTTCGCTGCGCGAGATCGTGGCGGCCTATCCCGAGCTGGCCGGCATCCAGGCCGCGCGCATCTGGGCTGGCTGGATCGATTCCACGCCGGATGCGGTGCCGGTGATCAGCCCCGTGCCGGCGCTGCCGGGCCTCGTCGTGGCGGCGGGCTTCAGCGGCCATGGCTTCGGCATCGGCCCGGGCGCCGGACGCCTGGCCGCGGATCTCGCCACCGGCGCGCCCTGCATCGTGGACCCCGCGCCCTTCGCCCTGTCCCGCTTCGCGCATGGCGCACCCCGGTTCCGGACGCGGGCGGGGATCTGACCCAGGGGCGGCGTCAGAACGCCGCCGGCGGAGGGACTGCTTGAGGCTTCCGGTGGGCCGGTTTAGCCGGGCTTTTCCGCCCTGGGAACGTCTTGCGGAAGGCATGCCTGCGGCATGACGCCGCAGGTGTGGCCCTGCCGGGCACAGGGTATCCGTCGCGAAGCCTCGGCCGCTGGCACTCCCAGGCGGCTGCTCCGCCAACGCCACATCGCGCGCGCCCTCGCCGCCACGCCGTCCCGGTGGGCGCGCCGGTCGCCGTGGTGTCACGCAAGCTTCACGCCGTGACCACCATGTTTCGATCATACTGGAAACATGGAGATGGAACGCGCCGCTTCGGGCTTCATGGCGCTCGGTCAGGTGACCCGGCTTGACCTGATGCGGGTGCTGCTGGCGTCAGGGCCGTCCGGGCTCGCCGCCGGCGACATCGCCGCGCGCCTCCGCGTGCCAGCCTCGACGCTGTCCTTCCACCTGCGGGCGCTGGAGCAGGCGGGGCTGGTGGCCGCGACGCGGCTTGGCCGCAGCCTGATCTATGCGCCGCAGATCGCGGCGCTGCGCGCGCTGGTCGCCTTCCTCGCCGAGGCCTGCTGCGACGGCGAGCCGGATCGCTGCGGCGATCTCAACCGTCTGTTCGACACCACAAGGGAGACCGGCCGCATGCAGCCGCCCGTGTTCAACGTGCTGTTCCTGTGTACCCGCAACGCCGCCCGTTCCATCCTGGCGGAGGCGATCCTGGGCCGCCTCGGGCAGGGGCGCTTCCGCGCCTTTAGCGCCGGCTCGGCACCCGCCGGGGAGGGGCCTCTGCCGGAGGTGCTGCAGCAGTTGAAGGCGCTGGGCCATGACGTGTCCACGCTGCGGTCGAAATCCTGGGACGAGTTCACCGGCCCCGGCGCGCCGCGCATGGATTTCGTCGTGGCCCTCTGTGACACGCTGGCCGGCCAGGTCTGCCCCGATTTCGGGGAGACGGTGATCACCGCCGCCTGGCCGCTGCCCGACCCCGCCAAGTTCAGCGGCAGCCCGCCGGAACGGGCGACGTTGTTGAACGAGCTCTATGCCGCGCTGCATCGGCGCCTCGGCATTCTCACCAGCCTGCCCTTCGGCGCGCTGGACCGGATGGCGCTGAAGGCGCGCCTGGATGAACTGGCGCAGCCCGGTGCGGTGGCGCGGGCATGAGGGTCGGCATCTCCGGCATGGGCCGCATCGGGCGGCTCGCGCTGCGCGCCGCGATGGGCGCGGCGGAACGTCAGGAAGATGACCCGCGTCGGGGCAACCGGCTTGATGTCGTCCACTTGAACGAGATCAAGGGCGGCGCCGCGGCAAGCGCCCATCTGCTGGCATTCGACAGCGTGCAGGGCCGCTGGCGCGCGCCGATCGCGGTGGAAGGCGACGCCATCCGCATCGGCGACCGGCGCCTTGGTTTCTCCGAATACGCGAAGCCCGCGGAGATTCCCTGGGGCGATCTCGGCGTCGATCTCGTGCTGGAATGCACGGGCAGGTTCCTGGACCCGGAGACGATCGGCGGACATCTCAAGCGCGGTGCGAAGCGGGTGATCGTGGCGGCGCCCGTGAAGATGGACAGCGTGCTGAACGTCGTGGTCGGCGTGAACCACCAGCTCTACGATCCGGCGCGCCATCCCATCGTCACGGCGGCGTCCTGCACCACCAACTGCCTCGCCCCCGTGGTGAAGGTGGTGCATGAGGCCATCGGCATCCGGCATGGCCAGATCACGACCATCCATGACCCCACCAACACCAATGTCGTGGTCGATGCGCCCCACAAGGATCTGCGCCGGGCGCGCTCCGCGATGCTGTCCCTGCAACCCACGACGACGGGCAGCGCGACGGCCATCGCACTGATCTATCCGGAACTGAAGGGCAAGCTGAACGGCCACGCCGTCCGCGCCCCGGTGCTGAACGCGTCACTCACCGATTGCGTCTTCGAGATGAAGCGGGAGACGAGTGCCGAGGAGGTCAACGCCCTGTTCCGGGAGGCCGCCACCGGGCCACTCGCCGGCATCCTGGGGTACGAAGCCCGGCCGCTGGTCAGCGCCGATTATGCCCGCGACACCCGCAGTGCCATCGTCGACGCACCGAGCACGCTCGTTACCGACGGCACGCTGCTCAAGGTCTATGCCTGGTACGATAATGAGATGGGGTATGCCTGCCGCATGGTCGACCTGGCCTGCCACATGGCAGAGACCGGGATCTGACGCGGTGGGGAGCCATGCTTCCGTGGCCGCCGCGTCCGGCGCGCGCAACTACGCCATCGTCACGGCCGCCTATTGGGGCTTCACGCTGACGGATGGCGCGCTGCGCATGCTGGTGCTGCTGCACTTCTTCCGGCTGGGCTATTCGCCCTTCACGCTGGCCTTCCTGTTCCTGCTCTATGAAGCCGCGGGCATCGGCGCCAACCTGATCGGCGGCTGGCTGGCGACCCGGTTCGGCATCGCGCGGATGCTGGCGGTGGGGCTGGCCACCCAGATCATCGGCTTTCTGATGCTGTCTGCGATGTCGCCGGACTGGGCGGCGGCGGTCTCGGTCGCCTGGGTCGTGGTGGCGCAGGGTGTCTGCGGCGTCGCCAAGGACCTGACCAAGACGGCCAGCAAATCGGCCATCAAGCTGACCTCGGGCGATGCGCCAGGGCGGCTGTTCCGGTGGGTGGCGTTCTTCACGGGCAGCAAGAACGCAATGAAGGGCGTCGGCTTCTTCCTCGGGGGATTGCTGCTGGAGGTGCTGGGTTTCCGCGGCGCCCTCTGGGTCATGGCGGCGGGCCTTGCGCTGATCCTGGCCGGTGTCCTGCTCGCGCTGCCGCCGCTGATGGGCAAGGCGAAGGCCTCGACGTCGGTGCGCGCGTTGTTCGCCCGGAATCGCGGGGTGAACCTGCTGGCCGCCGCGCGAATCTTCCTGTTCGGGGCGCGGGACGTCTGGCTCGTGGTGGGGCTGCCGGTCTTCCTCTACGCCGCCGGCTGGACCTTCACGATGGTGGGCGGGTTTCTCGCGCTCTGGACCATCGGCTACGGGATCATGCAGGCGGCTGCCCCGGCGCTCGTGCGCCGCAGTGCTGACGGCCTGTCGACCGAGGTGCCGGCGGCGCGGCTATGGTCACTGCTGCTCGCGCTGGTGCCGCTGGCGCTGACGGGCGCCCTGCTGGCCGGCGTCACGGCGCCGGCGCTGGTGGTGGTCGCCGGGCTTGCGCTGTTCGGCTTCGTCTTCGCGGTGAATTCCTCCCTCCATTCCTACCTGGTGCTGGCCTATGCGGGGTCGGAGAAGGCGGCGGAGGATGTCGGCTTCTACTACGCTGCCAATGCGACGGGCCGCTTCGGCGGCATTCTGCTGTCGGGGCTCCTGTACGGGTCTGGCGGCCTGCCCGCCTGCCTCGCCGGTTCCGCCGCGATGCTCGCGGCGTGCTGGGCCGTCACGCTGGGTCTGCCGACCACGCGGCCGGCATCCTGAGGCGCGCTGCCCGGCGGGCGGGGAGGGGGGGCGATCGTCGCGGCGCCTGACGAGGGGCTTTCGGGGCCGAGCGCAGGGCCGCCGCAGTGTGACGGCCTCCGGCCGATGGTGGCGTTGGAAGCCCGGCTATTCAGCCGCCAGCGCCGCGCGACGCTCCAGCGCCAGGCGCACGAATTCGCCGGTGCTGGCGAGGTGCTGCGCCAGCAGGGTGGCGGCGCGGTCCGCATGCCGGTCCAGCGCCGCCTCGGCGATGGCGGCATGCTCGACGGCCACGTCGCGGCCGGGATAGGCGACGGCATTCGCCAGGGCGCGATAGCGGTCCGCTTCCTCCCGCAGCTTTTGGCAGAAGGCCAGCAGCGGCGGCGCGTCGCAGGCGGAGAGGAGCACGGCGTGGAAGGTGCGATGCGCAACCTCCCAGGCCGGGTTGGGCACGAACCGATCGGCCTCCAGGGAGCGTGGCAGGCGCAACAGCCGGCGTTCCGCCGCGGCCACCGCATCTTCCCAGGCGGCGTCGCCATGGGCGATCGCTTCGCGCAGGGCGGTGGCCTCCACCAGGCAGCGCGTGCGGATGAGGCCGGTGAACTCCGCCGGATCGGCATCGGCGACGCGGAAGCCGCGCTGTTCGATGCGCCGGGCCAGGCCCTCCGCGGCCAGCTGGGCGAGCGCTTCGCGCAGTGGCGCCTGGCCTGCGCCATAGGCCGACGACAATTGCTGCACCTTCAGCCGCACCCCCGGTGAGAGACGGCCTTCGAGGATGTCGGAACGCAAGCGTCGATAGACGGCCGTCGCCTGCGTGTCGGGCGAGGCTGGGCGGTCGGTATCGGCGGCCATCGTGGTCATGGTCCGCGCACCATGGCGTGCCCATCCCGGCTCGACAAGTCGGTGAAACGAGCCTATCGATGGTTTTGTCGGGAAAACAGGCCCGGCTGGGAAGGGGCGGCATGGGCGACTGGTCGCGCGGGCAGGGGGCAGGCACGGGCTTTGAAGGCCGGCTGTGCATCGCCGTTCCGCCGGTCGCCGCCCGGTTCGCGATTGCCAGGGGGACATGTCGCGTGGGCCATGCTGGAGCCCTGTCGCCTTTCGCCCGGGTGGATGAGGCCTAGGGCCCCATGGCCGGACCGGAAGTCACCCTCAGTTTCGACAACGGGCCGGAGCCCGAGGCCACGCCCGAGGTCCTCGATGTGCTGCGCCATCGTGGCGTGCGCGCCACTTTCTTCGTCATCGGCCAGAAGCTGCACGACCCCGCCCGGCGCGCGCTGGCCGAGCGTGCGCGGGACGAGGGCCACTGGATCGGCAACCACACCTGGACCCATGCCGGGCCCCTGGGTGACCGGCAGGACGCGGGCCATGCCGAGGCGGAGATCGGGCGCACGGAGGCGGAACTCGGGCCGCTGTCGCACCCCGACCGGCTCTTCCGGCCAGTGGGGGGCGGTGGCCGGCTGGGGCCGCATCTGTTGAGCGAAGCGGCGCGGGACCTGCTGATCGCCCGTGGAAACACCGTCGTCACCTGGAGTGTGGTGCCCGGCGATTGGCGCGATCCGGATGGCTGGCCGGAGGCGGCGATGGCGGGATGCCTGCCGGCGCCGCGGCCCGTCCTGGTGCTGCACGACCTGCCGAATGGTGCAATGCGACACCTTGACGCTTTCCTGGGGCGCCTGCGCGATGCCGGCGCCACCTTCCGCCAGGATTTTCCCGACTCGTGCCTGCCGATGCGGCGCGGCACGCCGGGACCCGCACTCGGCGGCTATGTGAACCTAGCCCAGCCGACACCGGCCCGAATGGGCTGACACCAGGCTGCCGCCATGCGATGCACGCGGCGGATGCCTGGACCAGAAGGCCAATTTCCGCGCCGCCCCGGCGCAGGCGACAGGAGGAAGCAGTGCAGGATCTCAACGTCAATGACGTGACCGACGCGGTCATCGAGCAGATGGCGACGACACCCGATCCCCGGCTGAAGGAGATCATGGAGGCCGCGGTGCGGCACCTTCATGCCTTCGCGCGCGAAGTGAACCTGACGCCGGATGAGTGGCTGAAGGGCATCGCCTTCATGACGGCGGTCGGCCAAGCCTGCACGCCCTACCGGCAGGAATTCATCCTTCTGTCGGACGTGATCGGCCTGTCGCGCCTGGTGAACGTGATGCACGATGCCGGTGGCCGCGAAGCGGCGGGCACCGAGACCAGCCTGCTCGGCCCCTTCTTCCGCGAGAGCGCGCCCAAGATCCCGCTCGGCGGCACGCTGGCCAATGTGTCCAAGGGATCGGACATCATCATCTACGGGCAGGTGACGGATTCGGACGGCAAGCCGGTGCCCCACGCCGTGATGGATGTGTGGCAGACCAATGAGGACGGCCACTACGACCTGCAGGCCTATGACCCGACGATGATGGACATGCGCGGCCAGTTGCAGTGCGACGAGGAAGGCCGCTTCCATTTCCGGACCTTCCGGCCGCTCGGCTACTCCATCCCGATGGATGGCCCGGTCGGCGATCTGGTGAAGCGCCAGGCGCGGCACGGCTTCCGCCCCGCCCATATCCACACCCTGATCGCCGCCCCCGGCTATCGCGAACTGGTGACGGCGCTGTATTTCGCCGACGACAAGCATGTCGACAGCGACACCGTCTTCGGCGTGTCGAAGTCGCTGGTCATCATGCCGTCGCTCGATCTGCCGGATGCGCCGGTGAAGGGCGTCCCCAGCATCCGCTACGACTTCACCATGTCGCGGGATGTGGACGGCACCGGCGGCCGGGTGGGCTCTGACCCCTCGAAGCTGGTGCCGGCGGGGCGCGTGGGGTCCGACCCGTCCAAGCTGATGCCGACCGGCTGAGGCAGGCCCATCCTTCCCGGCGGCGTGGAAGCGCCGCCGGTCCGACGTCCGAGATCGCCCAACCACAGGGAAACAAGCAGATATGCTGACCCGTCGAAGCCTGGCCGCCGCTGCGGCCGCCCTCGCGCTGCCCGCGGTGGCGCGCGCCCAGGAAGCCTACCCCAGCCGCCCCGTCCAGATCGTCATCCCCTATCCCCCGGGCAATGCGATCGACCTGCTGGTGCGCGCCCTGGCCGCGGCCATGCAGCCGCATCTCGGCCAGTCCGCCGTGGTGCTGAACCGCGATGGCGCGGCCGGTGCCGTCGGCTCGGCCTCCGTCGCGCGGTCGACGGCGGATGGCTATACGCTGCTCTTCGTGCCGGCTCTCGTCGCCTCCGTATTGCCGGTCATCCAGGCGCAGTCGGGGCTGCAGCGCAATTCCTTCCGCCCGATCTGCCAGGTGTTCAGCAACTCCATGGCGCTGGTCGTCAGGCCGGACAGCCCGTTCCGCACGCTGCGCGACGTGCAGGCGGCGGCGCGGGCACGACCGAGCCAGATCACCTATGGCACGCTCGGCGTCACCTCCATCCCCCATCTCGCGATGGTGCAATGGGCGCAGGCCGCCAGTGTGGACGTGGAGCACGTGCCCTTCCGCGCCGATGCCTCGGTGATAACGGAAGTGCTGGCCGGTAGGCTCGATATCGGCTCGATCGTGCTGGGTTCGGCCGCCGGGCGGAACGATGTGCGCATCCTTGCCGTGTTCGACGCGCAGCGCCATCCCGACTTCCCGGATGCGGCGACCGCGATGGAGCAGGGCTTCGACGTGGCGCCGGCCAGCTTCGGCGGCCTCTTCGCGCCCACGGGCACGCCCGATGAGCGCATCGCGCGGATCGAGGCGGCCTGCGCCGCCGCGGCGCAGACCGAGAGCTATCGCAGCGCCGCGCGCAATGCCTCGCAGCCCGCCAACTTCTTCCTGAACGCGGCCGACTTCAACCGCCGCCTCCAGCAGGACATCGAGCAGAAGGCGGTGCTGCTGCGCGGCATCACGGTGCAGTAGAACCGGCAGGCCGGGCCGCGCCGCCCGATCCTGGCGGTGCGGGCCGGCCCTTTCGTCGAACGCCGGCGTGGTGGCCTGCGGGACGCCGCGCCGGACGCCGAATGGCCTTGCGCATCGCTGCCATACTGCCATACTAGAATGGTGAAGGCTGCCAGAGGGCAGCCCCGGAGGGAATGCGCCATGCGACAACGGGAGGTTTTCCCCGTCCCAGCCTGCCTCCGTCGGGCAGGCCCGGCCGCGGGTGGGGCTTGCTGCCCGTGACCGACCTGGCGCACGGCATCGACCCCCAGGAGGCCATCGCGCCCCAGGTCATGCGCGCGCTGCGGGAGGCGATCGTCAGGACGGACCTGCCGCCCGGCACCCTGATCTCCGAGGCGGATATCGCCCGCCGCTTCGGCGTCAGCCGCCAGCCCGTGCGGGAGGCCTTCATCAAGCTGCAGGAAGCGGGGCTGGTGGGCATCCGGCCGCAGCGCGGCACCCAGGTGCTGCGCATCTCGATGGAGGAGGTGGTCAACGCCCGCTTCGTGCGCGAGGCGGTCGAGGCCGCGGTGGTGCATGAGGCGGCCGAGACGCGCCCGGCCGGGCTCGCGGCGCGCCTGGCGGCCCTGATCGCGGAGCAGGAGAAGGCGGCCGAAGCCGGGGATGGCGTCGGCTTCCTGCGGCTGGACGAGGCCTTCCATCGCGGCCTGGCGCAAGGCATCGGGCGCGATTTCGCCTGGAGCGTGCTGGAGGGGATCAAGGCGCAGATGGATCGCGTCCGCTTCCTGTCCTTCGAAGGGGCGACGCCGATGGCCGACATCATCGGCCAGCACCGCGCCATCGTCGGCGCCATCGCCGCGGGTGACGCCCCCGCCGCCGAGGCCGCGATGCGGCGACACCTGCGGGAGATCCTGTCGAGCCTGCCGAAGATCGCCGAAGCCCACCCCGACTACTTCGTGCCGCGCGACGACCGTGCGGCGCGCACCGCCGCCTGACGCCGCGCGGCATCAACCCGGAGGGAACCATCATGAATCGCAGGACACTCATCGCGGCCACCGCGGCAGCACTGGCGGCGCCTGGCCTCGCCAGCCCCGGCTTCGCGCAGGGGCGCGTGACGCTGCGTCTCGGCCACCTGGCCAATGACCAGAATGTCTGGCACCGCGCCTGCCTGCACCTGGCGGAGCAGGCGCGGGCGCTGTCGAACGGCAGGATCGACGTCCAGGTCTTCCCGAACGAGACGCTGGGCCGCGAGATGGATGTCATCAACGGCATGCAGCTCGGCACCGCCGACATGACCATCACGGGGGAGAGCCTGCAGAACTGGGCGCCGCTGGCCTCCCTTCTCGCCGTGCCCTACGCCGTCACGTCGATCCAGCAGATGGATGTGGTGGCGGCCGGCCCGATCGGGCAGCAGATCAACGCCGAGATCGTCTCCCGCGCCCGCGTCCGGCCGCTGGGCTATTTCGCCCGCGGGCCGCGCAACCTGACCGCCAACCGCGCCATTCGCACGCCGGAGGAACTCAACGGCCTCAGGCTGCGCGTGCCGAATGTGCCGGTCTTCGTCGCGGTCTGGCAGGCGCTGGGGGCGCGCCCGACACCGATGGCCTTCGGCGAGGTCTTCACCTCGCTCCAGAACGGCACGATCGACGGGCAGGAGAATCCGCTGGCCCTGATCCGCGGCGCCAACTTCAACGAGGTGCAGCGCTTCGTGAATCGCACGGAGCATGTGTGGAGCTGGATCTACGTGGCCATCAGCGAACGCCGCTGGCAGGGGCTTTCCGCCGCGGACCGCGACATCGTCGCCGAGGCGGTGCGCCGCGCGCAGGCCTTCGAGCGCACGCTGTTCGTCGAGGATGAGCGCAGCCTGGAGGCCGATCTGAAGGCGAAGGGAATGACCTTCGTCGATAGCGACCAGGCCGCCTTTGCCGCCAGGGCACGCCCGGCCGCCATCGGCAGCGTGCGGGCGGAGGCCCGGCCGCTGCTTGAGCAGATCATGGCCATCCGGGCCTGATCGCCTTCCACCCTGACCCACTCTCCCGTGCCATGGCGCGGGAGAGGCGCGGAGGCAGCCCATGATCCTGACATCGCTTGATCGCTTTCACCGGGTCCTCAGGCTCCTGGTCGGCCTGTGCTTCAGCGTTCTGCTGGTGGCGGTGGTGCTGCAGGTCATCTCCCGCCTGCTGTTGCCCAACCCGCCGATCTGGACGGAGGAACTGTCGCGCTTCGCACTGCTGTTCTGCGCCGCCTTCGGGATCGGCCTCGCCCTTCGTTCGGGCGATCTGGTGGGCGTCGACTTGCTGACCATGCTGCTGCCGAAGCGCGCGAAGATCGTGGTGGAGGTCGCGTCCTGCCTCGTCATGGTGGGCTTCGGCCTGATGCTGCTGTCGCCCTCCTGGTCCTTCGTCGATATCGGGTCGCTGCAGACCTCTCCGGCGCTGCTGTGGAACATGTTCTGGGTGCACCTGTCGGTGCTGATCGCGCCCGTGGCGCTGATCGTGGCGGCGGTGGAGCGGATGCTGCGCGTGCTGGCGGGCCTGGCGCCCGAGGTGCGGCAGGACAATGGGCTGGAGGCGCATTGAGATGGACCCGTTGATCCTGCTGGGGGTCGCCTTCCTGGCCGCGCTGCTGGCCGGCATGCCGGTGGCGGTGGTGCTCGGCTTCTCCTCCCTGGTCTATCTGCTGGCCGGCGACATCCCGCTGGAGGTCATCCCGCAGAAGATGTTCTCGGGCATGGACAGCTTCGTGCTGCTGTCCATCCCCGCCTTCGTCCTGGCCGGCAACCTGATGAATGGCGGCGGCATCACCGACCGCATCCTGCGCTTCTCCAACAGCTTCGTCGGGCATTTCCGCGGCGGCCTGGCGCAGACCAACATCGTTGGGTCCATGATCTTCGCCGGCATTTCCGGCACCGCGGCCGCGGACGCGGCCAGCCAGGGGGCGGTGCTGATCCCCGGCATGAAGCGCGTGGGCTACACCGTGCCCTATGCTGCGGCCGTGACCGCGGCCTCCGCCGTCGTGGGGCCGATCATTCCGCCTTCCGTGCCGATGATCATCGTGGGTTCCCTTACCGGCATCTCGGTCGGGCAGATGTTCCTGGCCGGGGCGATTCCCGGCATCCTCCTCGGCCTCGGCATGATGGTGCCGGCCTATATCCTGGCCGTGAAATACAACCATCCGCGGGAGCCCTGGCGCGGCTGGGGCGAGGTCTGGCTGTCCGGCAAGGATGCCGTCTGGGCCATGGGCATGATGATGCTGGTGCTGTTCGGCATCGTCGGTGGCTTCTTCACGCCGACCGAAGCCGCCGTCATCGCCGTGCTCTATGCCGCCGTGGTCGGGCTGTTCATCTATCGAGAACTCGGCTGGCGGGACCTGCCGAAGCTCATCATCGACAGCGCGATTTCCGGCGCTGCCATCATGGTGCTGGTGGGCTTCGCCAATGTCTTCGGCTGGATCCTGGCCGCCGAGCGTGTGCCGCAGGCGCTGATCGGGGTGATGACGTCCATCTCCACCGAGAAATGGGCCGTCATGCTGATGATGAACATCCTGCTCATCATCGTCGGCATGTTCATGGAAACCATCGCCGCGCTGATCATCCTCTTCCCGCCGCTGCTCGCGGTGGCGATCCAGGTGGGGATCGACCCCATCCATTTCGCCACCTTCGCGGTGCTCAACCTGATGATCGGCCTCGCGACGCCGCCGGTGGGCGTCTGCCTGTTCATCTGCGCCAGCATAGGCCGCATCTCGCTGTGGGAGATCACGGTCGCCATCTGGCCCTTTCTTCTGTCAAACTTGGTGGTGCTGGCGCTGGTGACGGCGATCCCCGAGATCTCGCTGTGGCTGCCGCGCCTGTTCTACAATTGAGGACCCTGCGATGACGACGACCGAAGCCTGCGTGCTGCACGCCCAGCGCGATTTGCGCGTGGAGGCGGTTGAACTGGCTGCGCCGGGGCCGGGGGAGGTGCTGCTCGACATCGGCGCCGGCGGCATCTGCGGGTCGGACCTGCACTACTTCCTCGATGGCGGCTTCGGGACGGTGCGGGTGCGACAGCCGATCATCCTCGGGCATGAGGTGGCGGGCACGATCGCCGCGCTCGGCGCGGGGGTGGAAGGGCTGCGGGAGGGGGACCGCGTGGCGGTCAGCCCGTCCAACCCCTGTGGTGAATGCGAGTACTGCGCGCGCGCCGAGCCGCAGCATTGCCTGGAGATGCGGTTCTGGGGCAGCGCGATGCGGATGCCCCATGTCCAGGGTGGGTTCCGCCGCCGCCTGGTCGCCTTCGCGCGGCAATGCGTGAAGGTGGGCGACACCGTCTCCATCGGGGAGGCGGCGATGAGCGAGCCGCTGGCGGTCGCGCTGCATGCCGTGGCGCAGGCCGGGGAGGTGCGCGGCAAGCGTGTGCTCGTCACCGGCTTCGGGCCGATCGGCGGCGTGGTCCTGCTGGCGCTTCGTCATGCCGGCGCTGGCGAGGTGACGGTGACGGAGGTTGTCGACGAACCGCTTTCCCTGGCCCGGCAGCTCGGCGCCGCCAGGGCGGTGAATGTCGCCGCGGACAAGGATGCGCTGGCGGCGGAGGAGGCGGCCAAGGGCCGCTTCGACATCGCCTTCGAATGCAGCGGCAACCCCCGCGCCCTGGCCCAGGCCATCGCCTGCGTCCGGCCGCGCGGCACCATCGTGCAGGTCGGCGTCGGCGGCGCCTTCGACGTGCCGATGAACGTGGTGGTCGCGAAGGAACTCCGCCTGGTCGGCACCTTCCGCTTCCACCCGGAATTCGAGGTCGCGGCCCGCCTGATCGGCACGCGGGAGATCGATGTGCGCCCGCTGATCACCGAGACGCGCCCGCTGGCCGAGGCCGTGGCGGCCTTCGAACTCGCCGCGGACCGCCGCCGGTCCATGAAGGTGCAGTTGAGCTTCGCCTGAGGAGGGCGCCGATCATGGAAGAGACCTGGCGCTGGTTCGGACCGCTGGACGACATCCGGCTGGAGGAGATCCGCCAGACCGGCGCGACCGGCATCGTCACCGCACTGCACGAGATCCCCTATGGCGAGGTGTGGCCAGAGGAAGCGATCCGTGCGCGCCAGGCGATGATCGCGGCCGCCGGGCTTCGCTGGTCCGTCGTGGAAAGCCTGCCGGTGCATGAGGATGTGAAGCGCGGCAGCGGCGACCTTGGCCGCATCTTCGCGAATTACCGGGAATCGCTGCGCAACCTGGGTCGCTGCGGCATCCGCACGGTCTGCTACAACTTCATGCCGGTGGTGGACTGGACGCGCACGGACCTCGCCTACCCCATGCCGACCGGTGCCGTGGCTTTGCGCTTCGACGCCGTGCGCCAGGCGGCCTTCGATGTGCTGATGCTGCGGCGCCCGGGCGCGGAGGCGGACCACCCCCCCGCCGTCATCGCCGTCGCGCGGGACTGGCTGGCCCGTGCCGGGGATGCCGAGCAGGCCACGCTGCTGAACGCCATCATGGCCGGGCTGCCGGGGGCCTATGACCGCTACGATATTCCTGGCATGCGCCGGATGCTGGAGAGCTATCGCGGCATCGATGCGGCGGCGCTGAAGTCCCACTTGGCGCGCTTCCTCCGGGAAGTGGTGCCGGTGGCGGAGGAGGCGGGGATCGCACTCTGCATGCATCCCGATGATCCGCCCCGGCCGATCTTCGGGCTGCCGCGCATCGTGTCCAACCGCCAGGATTTGGCGGATCTGGTGGCCATGGTGCCGTCCCGGGCGAATGGCATCACCTTCTGCACCGGCTCCCTGGGGGCCGGGGTCGCGAACGACGTGCCGGCAATGGCGCGCGAATTCGCGCCGCACACCGCCTTCCTGCATCTGCGCAACGTGACGAAGGAAGCGGATGGGTCCTTCCATGAGGCGGATCATCTGGGGGGCGATGTCGACATGCCGGCCGTGATCGCGGCCTTCCTGGAGGAAGCGGCGCGACGTCGGGCGGCGGGGCGCGGCGATGCCGACCTGCCCTTCCGGCCCGACCATGGGCATGTGCTGCTCTCCGATGCCGGGCGGCGCACGCATCCCGGCTACACGCTGATCGGCCGCCTGCGCGGCCTCGCGGAGCTTCGGGGCGTGATCGCGGGCCTGGGCTACCGCGCCGCATGATGCCGCGCCTGTCCGATGCGGTGCTGGCCGCCCTGCCCGAATCCGTCGCGCGGCCTCGCTATGATCGTGCCGGCATCCGGCCCGGCATCCTGCATCTGGGGCTCGGTGCCTTCCACCGCGCGCACCAGGCGGTGATGACGGAAGCCGTCCTGAACGCGGGCGCGCGCGACTGGGGCATCGTGGCGGCCAGCCTGCGCAGCGCGGAGACGCGGGACGCGCTCGCGCCCCAGGATGGCCTCTACACCGTGGCGACGCGGGAGGATGAGCGGGAGGCGTTGCAGGTCGTCGGCGCGCTCCGCGGCCTGATTGTCGCGCCGGAAGACCCGGGAGCCTTGCTGCAGGCCATGGTCGATCCCGGCATCCGCATCGTCAGCCTGACGGTGACGGAAAAGGGATATTGCCACGACCCGTCGACGGGTTCGCTGGACGAGGCGCAAGCGGACATCAGGCATGACCTTCTCCACCCGACCGCGCCGCGATCGGCGCCGGGCATCCTCGTGGAAGCCTTGCGGCGGCGGCGCGCCGAGGGGATCCCGCCCTTCACGGTTCTCTGCTGCGACAATCTGCCGGCGAATGGCGAGACAGTTCGCCGCGTCGTGACCCGGCTCTGCGCCCTGCGCGATCCCGGGCTCGGGACCTGGATCGGGGACGCGGTCGCCTTTCCTTCCACGATGGTCGACCGCATCGTGCCGGCGACCACGGCGGAGGATCGCGCGCGCATCGCGGCGGCGCTGGGCGCCGAGGATGCCTGGCCGGTGGTGGGGGAGGGGTTCAGCCAATGGGTGATCGAGGATCACTTCCCCCTCGGCCGGCCCGACTGGGCGATCGCCGGCGCCCAGTTCGCGCGGGATGTCGCGCCGTTCGAGTTGATGAAGCTGCGAATGCTCAACGGCGCCCATTCGGCGCTGGCCTATCTCGGCTACCTCGCCGGGCATGAGACGGTGGCGGAGGCGGCGAGCGACCCGGTCTTCGCACGCTACCTGGCGATGCTGTGGGACGAGATCGCACCCAGCGTGCCGGCGCCGCCTGGTGTGGTGCTGGCCGATCATGCAGGGAGGCTGCTGGCCCGGTTCCGGAACCGGGCCCTGCGGCACCGGACCTGGCAGATCGCCATGGACGGGTCGCAGAAGCTGCCCCAGCGTCTGCTCGGCCCGCTGCGCCACGCCCTTGCGGAAGGCCGGCCGGCCCCCTGCCTCATCATCGCCGTGGCCGGCTGGATGCGCTACGTGATGGGCATCGATGAGCGCGGAGCGCCGATCGACCTGCGTGACCCGATGCTGCCGGCCTTGCGTGCCGCCAGCGCCGCCGGCCTGGATCAGCCCCAGGACGTCGCCAGGCGCTTGCTGGACCTCACCGGTATCTTCGGTTCGGACGTGGCCGGCCACCCGGCGCTGGCGGTCGACATCGGGAATGCCCTGGCCCTGCTGGTCCGCGATGGCGCGCGGCAGGCCCTGTCCGGACTGACCGCCACGCGCTGAAGGCGGGGCGCGGCCGGTCGTTGGGGAGGAGTGCCGGCGCCGGGATCATCCATCCGGCCGATCCGTGCTAGGCTTCGCCCATGGACACCAAGCCCCCGACCCCGCGCGCCGTTCTTGTCGGCATCCAGACACCGGAGGTGGACGATGTCGCCCATGCCGGCAGCCTCGAGGAGTTGGGGCGGCTGGTGAAGACGCTGGGCTACGAGGTCATCGGCAGCGTGTCTCAGCGGCGGGAGGGCACCGGCGCGGCCGCGGTGCTCGGGAGCGGCAAGCTGGCCGAACTGGCGGCCATCACCGGGGGGACCGGCGAAGTCGCCAGCATGGCCGTGCGGCCGAAATCCAAGGCGCGGCAGCGCTTCGAGGAGGCGGGCGGGGCGCCGGCACGAGAGGAGGCCGCCGGCGATGCGGCGCCAAGGCCTGAGTTCGTGATCGTCGACCATGAACTGTCCCCCAGCCAGATCCGCAACCTGGAGCGGGCCACCGGTGCCCAGGTGCTCGACCGGACCGGCGTGATCGTCGAGATCTTCCACCGCCATGCGAATACGCGGGAAGCGAAGCTCCAGGTCGAGATGGCGCGCCTGAAATACGTGGCACCGCGGCTGCGTGAATCCTCGGGCGGCGGCGGGCGGCAGCAGGGGCCGGGCGCTGGCGAAAGCACGCTCGACCTTGATCGGCGCAAGATCCGGGATCGGCTGGCCGAGCTGAAGGGCCAGTTGGAGGCGGTGCAGCGAGACAGCGACAACCGGCGCGCCGCCCGGCGTGACCAGCTGCGCGTTGCCCTGGTCGGTTATACGAATGCGGGAAAATCTTCCTTGATGCGTGCCCTGACAGGCAGCGAGGTGCTGGTACAGGACAAGCTCTTCGCGACACTCGATACGACGGTCCGCGTCCTTCAACCCGAAACGCGGCCGCGGGTGCTGGTGTCCGACACGGTGGGTTTCATCAAGCAACTGCCGCACGACCTGGTCGCGTCCTTCCGCTCCACTTTGGCGGAGGCGCTGGAAGCATCCCTTCTTCTTTATGTCGTCGATGCATCGGACCCGACTGCTGACGCGCAATTGGATGTCAGCCGGAGCGTGCTGCGGGAGATCGGCGCCGACGCGGTTCCATCCCGCCTCATCCTGAACAAGGTGGACCGGTTGGACGCCGCGGCCCGGGCCGCCTTGTCCGAGCGCTACCCCGACGCGATCCAGCTTTCAGCGCATCGGCCGGAGGACGTCAGCGGCCTGCGGCTGTCGATCATCGCCTTCTTCGAAGCCGCGATGGTCGAGGAGGTCCTGGTAGTCCCCTATGCCAGGCAGGCTTTGATCGGCGAGGTGTATGAGAGCGCCAGGGTCCTGTCGGAGGATTACGACGAGACCGGACGCGTCCTGCGCGTCCGGGGCCTGCCGGGGGCCATTCAGCGGCTTCGTCAGAGCTTGGCAGCGACTTGAGAGCGGGAGCCGTCGGCATTCCCTGATCTGGCAGGTATGTGCCGGTGATGCGTGGCCGGCCGGCTGCCTGGGTAGTGCGCGTGCCCGTCCGCTTGGGCAGAACGTCCCGGCCACTGCCATGGCGCCGTCGCGCCAGCTGATGCGCGGTCTGGCCGCAACGCCGCTGGCATCAGTATCCCGCGCGATTTCTGTGGATAAGTCGGCGGGTTGGCGAGGGGAGGGGCCTGCCGCGATGCCTCATTTGCATGGCGAGGCCAGGAGTTCTGTGGGTTTGGCAGGTCTTTGGGCGCAATGTCCGGCCAGTTTGACAGTTTGGGGTGTGGCGGATAGAAAGCGCCCACCGACGACGAGGTGGCCTTGAAGACCGGCGGAACTTCCGCTAGCTTCTCTGGCCCGCCCCGGAGGCGGTTTCGAGACAGGCAGGACCTGGTGCCCTGAGAGGGGATCGGGTTCGGGTTTGTCTCGGTTGTTCATTCAAGCTGTGTATCTGTTGAGGGAAGATAGTATGGTTGCCTTTTGGCTTCCTGCTGCTTCTGCTTTGTGTCGCGAGAGCGGTGCGGGGTGGTGGTGGAACGGGGGGAAGGGTGGCCGGATGGAAGTTTATGGTCAGTGTATGAGTTGGGCGGGTAAGGATCGCTGGATGCGGTAGGGCTGAGATGCCTTGCTGTGTTGAGTGGTTGATGAACCT
>NZ_FOSQ01000037.1 GCF_900114315.1 Falsiroseomonas stagni DSM 19981 | reverse complement strand
CCGCACAAGCGGTGGAGCATGTGGTTTAATTCGAAGCAACGCGCAGAACCTTACCAGCTCTTGACATGGACAGGACCGACGCAGAGATGCGTTTTCCCCGCAAGGGGCCTGTTGCACAGGTGCTGCATGGCTGTCGTCAGCTCGTGTCGTGAGATGTTGGGTTAAGTCCCGCAACGAGCGCAACCCTCGCCTCCAGTTGCCAGCACGTCTGGGTGGGCACTCTGGAGGAACTGCCGGTGACAAGCCGGAGGAAGGTGGGGATGACGTCAAGTCCTCATGGCCCTTATGGGCTGGGCTACACACGTGCTACAATGGCGGTGACAGAGGGAAGCCAGGTCGCGAGGCCGAGCCGATCCCTAAAAGCCGTCTCAGTTCAGATCGTACCCTGCAACTCGGGTACGTGAAGGTGGAATCGCTAGTAATCGCGGATCAGCACGCCGCGGTGAATACGTTCCCGGGCCTTGTACACACCGCCCGTCACACCATGGGAGTTGGTTCTACCTTAAGTGGCTGCGGGAACCGCAAGGACCTAGGTCACCACGGTAGGGTCAGCGACTGGGGTGAAGTCGTAACAAGGTAGCCGTAGGGGAACCTGCGGCTGGATCACCTCCTTTCAAGGACCTGCTCTGGGGTGAAGGTTTCGGCCTTCGGCTGGGGTGGTTCGCGAATAATGCTACAATCATCAGCCTGACTTGCTGGATCTTGAGGGTTGGCCCGGATGGGTTGGCTTGAGGGGTTTGGTCTCTGATCATGGTTTCATCCGGCTGCCCCTCCCTCCGCCTGGCGGTTCTGCCTGGTCTCATGCGAGTGGGGCTGGGTGGTATTGGCGCGGGTTGAACAGGTGGGGGCCAGTAGCTCAGTTGGTTAGAGCACACGCTTGATAAGCGTGGGGTCGGAGGTTCAAGTCCTCCCTGGCCCATTTTTCCTTTGCCTCTGGCAAAGGAAAAATCCCCCGGAGGGGGTGGTAAGCGACCTGCGCGGCACTGCCGCGCAGCGCGGCGTGCCGATTGGCGCGCGTTGCTGCTGCCCACCTTTGAGTGGCTCGTTGACTGACTGGTGCGGGGGCTTAGCTCAGCTGGTAGAGCACCTGCTTTGCAAGCAGGGGGTCAGCGGTTCGAACCCGCTAGCCTCCATTTCGGCGTAGCCGAAATCCGCCGGAGGCGGTGCTGAGCGACCTGCGCGGCACTGCCGCGCAGCGCGGTCTGCAAATGGTGCTTCTGGCTGGGCGGTTCCCAGGATGCGGTGCTGCGTGAGTGGTGCCGACTTCCCTCGACAGTTTCCTGGCGCCATGCCTTGGGTGTGGTGTTGGGCTTGTTCTTTCAAACGGTGAATCTGGATCTGGTGGACGTTGTTCCGCTGGTTGGCAAAAGGGGAGACCCTGGTGCTGAGCGGTGGGGGCGGCGTTCATTGTGTGTGTAATTGGCTGAGGCAAGTATTGTGCTGTTGCTGTTTCGAATGTGGGACGGGTTGTGGCCTGGTGGGGAGACTCATCTGGCGCGGTTTGGTCCTGCGCGCGGGCGGCGGCGGTAGGTTCTCGAGCGTGAAAAGAGCGTTCGGTGGATGCCTTGGCGCCAGGAGGCGATGAAGGACGTGGCACGCTGCGAAAAGCCGCGGGGAGATGCGAGCGATCGTTGATCCGCGGATGTCCGAATGGGGAAACCCCACCGCAAGGTGATCGTGCGCTGAATAAATAGGCGTACGAGGCAAACCCGGGGAACTGAAACATCTCAGTACCTGGAGGAAAAGACATCAACAGAGATTCCGCGAGTAGTGGCGAGCGAAAGCGGAGTAGGCCAGTGGTCATCAGGAAAGAAGCCGAGCAGTCTGGAAAGGCTGGCCGTAGTGGGTGATAGCCCCGTAGGCGTAGTGTTTCTGATGATCCTTGAGTAGGGCGGGGCACGTGAAACCCTGTCTGAACGTAGGGGGACCACCCTCTAAGCCTAAATACTACCTGGCGACCGATAGTGCACAAGTACCGTGAGGGAAAGGTGAAAAGCACCCCGACGAGGGGAGTGAAAGAGACCTGAAACCGGACGCTTACAAGCAGTCGGAGCCCGCAAGGGTGACGGCGTACCTTTTGTATAATGGGTCCGCGAGTTCGTGTTGGCAGCGAGCTTAAGCCGAGAGGTGTAGGCGCAGCGAAAGCGAGTCCGAAATGGGCGTTGAGTTGCCGGCATGAGACCCGAAACCTGGTGATCTAGCCATGGACAGGCTGAAGGTGGGGTAACACCTACTGGAGGGCCGAACCCACGCCTGTTGAAAAAGTCGGGGATGATCTGTGGCTAGGGGTGAAAGGCCAATCAAACCAGGAAATAGCTGGTTCTCCGCGAAATCTATTGAGGTAGATCGTCATATGGTCACCACCGGAGGTAGAGCACCGGATGGGCTAGGGGGACCCAAAGTCCTACCAAACCCAACCGAACTCCGAATGCCGGTGAGTGCAGTGTGGCAGACAGACGGCGGGTGCTAAGGTCCGTCGTCGAGAGGGAAACAGCCCAGACCACCAGCTAAGGCCCCTAATTCGTGGCTAAGTGGGAAAGCATGTGGGACGGCCAAAACAACCAGGAGGTTGGCTTAGAAGCAGCCATCCTTTAAAGAAAGCGTAATAGCTCACTGGTCTAATAGCTGTTCTGCGGCGAAAATGTAACGGGGCTCAAGCCACGAGCCGAAGCTGTGGGTGCATCGAAAGATGTGCGGTAGCGGAGCGTTCCCTAGGCCTGCGAAGCGGTACCTGTGAGGGGCCGTGGAGGTATGGGAAGTGCGAATGCGGACATGAGTAGCGACAAGAAGGGTGAGAAACCCTTCCGCCGAAAATCCAAGGGTTCCTGCGCAAGGCTAATCCGCGCAGGGTGAGCCGGCCCCTAAGGCGAGGGCGACAGCCGTAGCCGATGGAAACCAGGTGAATATTCCTGGGCCCGTCAGAAGTGACAGCCGTGAAGTGCGGTCATCCCTTATCGGATTGGGGTGGCCGTTGGATCGGCTCGGGAAATAGCTCTGACATATGGACCGTACCCTAAACCGACACAGGTGGATTGGACGAGTATTCCAAGGCGCTTGAGGGAACCATGCTGAAGGAACTAGGCAAATTGCTCGCGTAACTTCGGGATAAGCGAGACCTGCTGGCACGCAAGTGTTGGTGGGTGGCACAGACCAGGGGGTGGCGACTGTTTAGTAAAAACACAGGGCTCTGCGAAATCGAGAGATGACGTATAGGGTCTGACGCCTGCCCGGTGCTGGAAGGTCAAGGGGAGGAGTGCAAGCTCCGAACCGAAGCCCCAGTAAACGGCGGCCGTAACTATAACGGTCCTAAGGTAGCGAAATTCCTTGTCGGGTAAGTTCCGACCTGCACGAATGGCGTAACGACCTCCCCACTGTCTCCAGCATGGGCTCAGCGAAATTGAATTCCCCGTGAAGATGCGGGGTACCCGCGGTCAGACGGAAAGACCCTATGAACCTTTACTGCAGCTTCGCAGTGGCGCCAGGAAGGGACTGTGTAGGATAGGTGGGAGGCTTTGAAGCATGGGCGCTAGCTTGTGTGGAGCCAACCTTGAAATACCACCCTGTGCCTTTCTGGCGTCTAACCGAACCCGGTCATCCCGGGTCGGGACCCTGCGTGGTGGGCAGTTTGACTGGGGCGGTCGCCTCCCAAATGGTAACGGAGGCGCGCGATGGTGGGCTCAAGCCGGTCGGACATCGGCTGTTGAGTGCAAAGGCACAAGCCCGCCTGACTGCGAGCGCGACGGCGCGAGCAGAGACGAAAGTCGGCCTTAGTGATCCGGTGGTCCCGCGTGGAAGGGCCATCGCTCAACGGATAAAAGGTACTCTAGGGATAACAGGCTGATCTCCCCCAAGAGTCCACATCGACGGGGAGGTTTGGCACCTCGATGTCGGCTCATCGCATCCCGGGGCTGGAGCAGGTCCCAAGGGTTCGGCTGTTCGCCGATTAAAGCGGTACGTGAGCTGGGTTTAGAACGTCGTGAGACAGTTCGGTCCCTATCTGCCGTGGGTGTACGAGACTTGAGAGGATCTGTCCCTAGTACGAGAGGACCGGGATGGACGCACCTCTGGTGAACCGGTTGTCACGCCAGTGGCACGGCCGGGTGGCCAAGTGCGGAACGGATAACCGCTGAAGGCATCTAAGCGGGAAACCAGCCTCAAGACCAGGTCTCGCCGAGGGCCGTGGAAGACCACCACGTCGATAGGCTGCAGGTGTAAGACAGGTAACTGTCTCAGCTGAGCAGTCCTAATAGCCCGATCGAGCTCAAGATCACCGCCGCCGCATCGGTGTCCGTCAAACGACACCACCGCGCGCAGCACCAAACCGCGCAACTACTTGCCCCAGCCCATTACACACACACACCAGACCCAGACCCAATCAGCTACGATCCGGCGCGGTGGCCCGGTGGTCATCGCGGAGATGATACACCCGATCCCATCCCGAACTCGGCCGTGAAACACTCCAGCGCCCATGGTACTGCATCTCAAGATGCGGGAGAGTCGGTCGCCGCCGGGCCACCACGCCGGATCGTAGTCACCTTTGAAACACACACACCACCGCGGGGTGGAGCAGCCCGGTAGCTCGTCAGGCTCATAACCTGAAGGTCACAGGTTCAAATCCTGTCCCCGCATCCCAC
>NZ_FOSQ01000017.1 GCF_900114315.1 Falsiroseomonas stagni DSM 19981 | reverse complement strand
GACCGATTGCCCACCCGCACCGAGCGTGGATCGCAGAGTTGGCTCTACGCCCACCTCGTCCTGGCCCTGCTCTGCGACGACCTCAGCCAGGATGTCCTGGAATCTTCCCCCTGAGGCGTTGCTCGACGACGCCTACACGCCCTCGCTCTGGGCCGTGCAGAAGATCGCGCTGATCGTCCTGCTCGGCACCGTCATCGGCACCGTCACCATCGCCGACATCCTGCATGCCAGCCCCAAGGCCCATCGCAGCCTCGCCAATGCGCCACGACGCCGAAAACCACACGTCAGCTACCCAGTCAGAAACCTATTTTAGCGCGTATGGGCGCTGCCCCCCTGCACTCGATGTCTAGCCGCAGGGGGGCGCTGCCCCCCTGCACCCCCCGCCAGGGTCCGGCCGGACCCTGGACCGGGATCAATTGACGATGGTCCAGGGGGCTCTGCCCCCTGGCGGATGGGGTCCGGGGAAGGCGGCGCCTTCCCCGGGACTCAGTCGAGCCTCGCCCCCGAAATCCGCACCACTTCCTGCCAGACCGGGCGTTCGCGGGCGACGCGGGCCGTGACCTCCGCCGGCGTGCTGAACACACCCTTGGCGCCCGCGCGCAGGAAGCGTTCCTGCATGGCCGGCGGCTCCGTCACCTCCCGGATCAGGGCGGAGGCGCGTTCCACGATCGGCGCGGGGACGCCGGCCGGGAAGGCCATGGCGCACCAGGAGGTGATGACGAAGTCGGGCACGCCGACCTCCGCCATGGTCGGCACGTCGGGCAGCGTCGGCCAGCGTTCCGCCCCGGTGACCGCGAAGGCCTTGGCGCGGCCTTCCTGGATGACCGGCACATAGCTCGCGAGGTTGTCGAGCGCGCAGTTGAGGTCGCCTGACAGCATGGCGGGGATGATCTGGGCGGCGCCGCGGAAGGGGACGTGCGTGCCCTCGATCTGCAGGCGGGTGGTGAAGAGCGCGCCGGAGAGGTGGGCGGTGGTGCCGACGCCGGGGGAGCCGTAGGAGATGCCCTGCCGCTGCGCCCGCGCCCAGGCGAGGAATTCCCGGAAGTTGTTGGCGGGGTTGTGCTGGGCGGAGACGACCAGGACGTTGGGCAGTTCCCAGTGCATCGAGATCGGCTGGAAGTCCCGCTGCGGGTCATAGGGCAGGCGGGAATAGAGGAAGCTGTTGATGTGCCAGGCGCCGAGCGTCAGCGGGGCCATCGAGTAGCCATCGGGCGCCGACTTCGCCAGCGCGTCGGCGCCGATATTGCCGCCGGCGCCGGGGCGGTTTTCCAGCACGAAGGACTGGCCGGTCTTCTGCTGGAGCTGTTCGCAGAGCAGGCGGCAGAGCACGTCGGTGGACCCGCCGGGCGGCCAGGGGACGATCACGCGGACGGGCCGGTTCGGCCACTGTCCCTGCGCCAGCGCGCCGGTGGTGGCGATGAAAGGCGCGGCGAGGCTGGTGCCGAGCAGGATGCGGCGCGTCGTCATTCCGGATGTCTCCCCTTTTGTTGGGGCGAAGATAGGGGCTCGGCGGCGGCGGTGCCAGACGGGGCACGGGATGGGATGCCGCCGACTGCCGGTATGGACGTTCACGGAAGACTCATCCCGACCAGGGACAAGGGACGTTGGAGGTAGGCATGGCGGCCCAGGTCCAGTCGCTTTCCGAATTGCAGAGGCTGGTGGCAAGGCTGGAGCAATCCGGCCTGGCGGGCCAGCGCGCGGATGTGGCGGAACTGCTGGACCGGTCCCGTGCCACGCTGGCCACCTACCAGGCCCCGCGCCCCGGTGGCCGGCGGCCGCGGCAGCGCCCGGTGGCGGCCCCCGCCGAACGGCCGCCGCGGCGGCGGCGCGCGCGGCGGGGCCTCAAGGTCGTCTCCCTGATCCTGCTGCTGGTGGATGGCGTGGCGGCGATGCTCGGCGCGGCGTCCCTCGCCGGGCTGGTGCTGGCCGATCCGCCGCCGGAGATGGCGCCCTTCGTCCTGGGCGGCGCCGTGCTGTGGGGGATCGTCCATCGCGGCCGGGTGGCGGTGGCGGAAGCGGGTTTCGGGCTGTTCTACCTGCTGCGCTGGGGCTGGCTGTGGGTGGCGGAGGCGTTCAACGACCGGGCCTTCGAGCGTCTGCAGATCCTGCTGGATGCGCGGGACGTGATGGCACATTGGCGGGACTGGCGGCGCGGCCTGTCACGCACGCCCCGCATGGCGGATGTGGAGGCGTTCCTGGCGGAAACCCACGGCCCCGCCGTGGCGGCGCTGTTCCTGGACCAGGGGGAGCTGCGCTGGGGCAACCGGCGCGTCCGCGTCGGCCGCGGCGCCGGGCTGCAGGCGGCGGGCATGGGCTTCGCCGACCAGCCGGTGCGCTGGTCCCGCCTGATCCGGCTGTTCGAGGGGCTGGCGGCGTCCGACGCCTTCTGGCCGGAGGAACCCATGGTGCTGACCGCGGGCCCCGGCCACGGCATCACCGCCGACCCGCCCGGGCCGGAGCCCGAGCCCGAACCGCCGGAACGGATCGCGCGGCGGGAACAGCTGAAGGAGATGATCCTGGCGAAGCGGGAGGAGATCCAGCGCGCGCAGGATTGGAAGATGAAGACCCCCGGGGAGATGGCGCAGCGCGACGCGCATGTGGCCGAGCTGCGCCGTCAGCATGATGCGATGGAGGCGGAGCTGCGGGAGATCGGCGGCGTGCCGCCGCCCATCCTGACGAAGCGGCGGCGGTAGGTTCTGTCCTGTCCGCTGCACCAGGGCTGCGATCTGCCGCCGGCGCGCCTCCAGAAAGCGATCCCGCAGGACCCGGAAGAAGGCCGGGGGCAGGAAGCCGTAGGCGACGGAGCCGGGGTCCTTCCCGGGTAGCGGGCGGAGATCCGGGCCGGGCCAGGTGAAGGCGTTGGCCTCCGTCACCACCACCCAGGATCGTGCGTCATCCAGGCCCAGGCGCTGCTTCGTGGCCGGGGGAATCTCGATCGCGTCCGCCGGATCGGTGGGCGGGCTGTGGGTGATGGGCAGCGCCAGAACGCGGTGCTGGCCTGCATCGTCGCGCACGGCAAGAATGATGGCACAGGGGCGGTCCTTGGCGCCTTCCTCCCGGCCCTGCAACGCCTCCCGCTGCCAGAGATAGGCGTAGCGGATGACGAGGCCCGGTTGCGGCGCGGGCCAGGTCAGGGGCGCCAGTCCTTCAGCTCGGCATCGAGGTGCTCATGGCCGGCCGGGACTTCCGAGGTGGCGATGAGGGCAGCGTCCGCGTCCGGCACCTCGCCGGCCGCGATGGCCTGGCGGTCGCGGCGCTTGAGGCGTTCGTATTCGGCGGCCGATACCACCACCAGGCGGTCCCGCCCGTTCTTGGTGATGGTCAGGGGCTCCGCCAGGGCGCGGTCGGCGAGGGTGCCGAAGTTCCTGATGAAGTCGGCGGTCGTGACTCGCATGGGTGCGGCCTCCCTCGGTGGCTTAGGATACGAATGATACATATTATTCGCATCCTTTGCGAGGACCTCCGCGCCCTCACGCCGCGCCGATGCGTTCCTTGGCGAAGGGCAGGCTGCGGATGCGGCGGCCGGTCAGGGCCGCGATGGCATTGGCGACGGCGGGGGGGACGCCCGGCGTGCCGGGTTCGCCGACGCCGCCCATGGGGGCGCCGGATTCGAGGATGCGGACATGGACCTTCGGCATCTCGGCGCGGGACAGGATGCGGTAGGTGTCGAAGTTGCGGGGGATGGGGCGGCCATCCTCGAAGCCCATCTCCTCGAAGCAGGCGGCGGACAGCCCGATGGCGGCGGCGCTTTCGACCTGGGCGCGGATGATGGCGGGGTTGACGATGCTGCCGGGGTCGATGGCGATGAAGAGGTCGTGGACCACGACCTCCCCGTTCCGCAGCGACACTTCCGCGATGGTCGCGACCTCCGTCCCGAAGGGGGAGGCCATGGCGAGGCCCCGCGCCCGGCTTGTGCCGTCCGGCGCCGCGAAGGGCCCGCGGCGCCAGCCGCCGGCGAGGTCCACCACGGCGTCGAGCAAGGCGAGGTGGCGGGGGGAATGGGCGAGATGGGCGCGGCGGAAGGCCAGCGGGTCCTGCCCCGCGACCTCCGCGACCTCGTCGAGAAAGGCCTCCAGGAAGAAGTCGTTCATGGAATGGCCGACGGAGCGCCAGAAGCCGACATTGATGGGATGGGGGACGTGCACCCATTCGATGCGGCGGTTGGGGATGGCGTAGGGCTTGAAGGCCACGCCCTCCACCGCGGAGGTATCGAGGGGCGGGTTGCCGAGGCGCGCGGTGCCGAAATGCTTGGCCACGGGGCCCTCGCCGGGGGTGGTGGCGTGCAGCGCGGCGATGCGGCCATCCGGGCCGAGGCTGGCCCGGAGGCGGGCAAATCCCATGGGGCGGTAGGCGTCCCGGGCAAACTCCTCCTCCCGCGTCCAGATGACCTTCACCGGGCGGTTGGTGGCGCGGGCCAGGCGGATGGCCTGGTTCATCGGATGGATGGTGCCGTAGGTGAAGTGCCGGCCGAAGAAGCCGCCCAGCAGTGGCGTGTGGATGCGGATGCGGTCCTCGGCCAGGCTGGCTTCGCGGGCGGCGATGGCGCGGAACTGCTCCGGCGCCTGGTTCGGCGTCCAGACATCCAGCGTGCCATCGGCGTTGAAGCGGACGGTGGCGGAGGGGGGTTCGAGCTGCGCGTGGGCGAGGTAGGGGGCGTCGTAATCCGCGGTGATCGTCTTCGTGGCGACGCGGAGGATGGCGGGCGCGTCGCCCTGGGTGTCGCTGGCCGGGTTGCCCGGGGCATCGGCCTGGGAACGCAGTGTCTCCAGCATCGAGGCACTGGAGAAATCCTCGGGCACCACGGCCTGGCCGCCGACCGCGGTCCAGGCGACCTGCGCGGCTTCGACGGCCTTGCGGGCGCGCCAGAAGTTGTCGGCGAGGACCGCGACGGCGCCGGGCAGGCGATGGACGGAATGGACGCCCGGCATGGCGCGGAGCGCGGCATCGTTCAGCACCTCCCCGGGGTCGGCGCCGGCGCGGGGGGCGTGGAGGATGGCGGCCTGCAGCATGCCATCGACGCGCATGTCGATGCCGTAGCGCGCCTGGCCGGTGGATTTGGCGCGGGTGTCGAGGCGGGGTGCCGGCTTGCCGATCAGGCGGAAACCCGTGCCCGCGGCCTTGGGTTCGGCATCGGCGGGGATGGGCAGCGCCGCGGCGGCTTCCGCCAGCGCCCCATAGGGGATGCGGCCGCCGGGATGGATCACGAAGCCCGGTTCGGTGGAGAGGCTGGCAACCGGGACCGCCAGGCGCTGCGCGGCGGCCTGGAGGAGCATGGCGCGGGCGGTGGCGCCGAGGATGCGGAAATGCGCGTAGGTGTGGCGGATGGAGAAGCTGCCGCCGGTGACGCGGCGCGTGCCATTGAACAGCACCTGGTAGTCGGCGCCGGCGGGGGCGGTTTCCACCGTGAAGGATGCGAGGTCGGCGTCCAGCTCCTCCGCCACCAATTGGGCGACGGCCGTGTGGATGCCCTGGCCGCCCTCCGCGAAGGGATTTTTCAGGGTGATCCGGCCGGAAGGTTCGATGGTGAGGTAGGCCGGGACCTTGCGGGCGTGCTGGGTGCCGCCCATGGCCTGGGCGCGGGCGGGGCGCTGGGGCAGGCCGAGGGCGAGGATGAGGCCGCCGGCGAGGCCGAGCGCCCCGCGGCGGGAGAGGTTGAGGGGGGCCGGCATCACGCGGCCTCCGATGCCTGGCGGATGCCGGCGGCGATGGCGTTGTAGGTGCCGCAGCGGCAGAGATTGGTCATGGCGGCGGCGATCGCGGCCTCATCCGGCTTTGGCGTTTCCTTCAGCAGGGCGGTGGCCGCCATCAGCTGGCCGGACTGGCAGTAGCCGCATTGGGGGACATCGAGCGCCACCCAGGCCGCTACCAGCCGGGCGCCGACGGGATCGGCCTCGATCGCCTCGATGGTCGTCACCGCGCGGCCGGCGATGGCATCGAGGGGGGTCTGGCAGGACCGGGTGGCGACGCCGTCCACCAGCACGGTGCAGGCGCCGCATTGCGCGACGCCGCAGCCGTATTTGGTGCCGGTCAGGCCGAGCGTGTCGCGCAGCACCCAGAGCAGGGGGGTGTCGCCCTCGACATCGACGCGGCGCGCCTGTCCGTTGACGGTGATCTCGGCCATTGCGGCTTCCCCAGGGCAATGGCGGGCATCTTGCCGTGGCGCGCCGCGATGTCGAGGATTGTTACGGCCAGCCGGTCTCCGGCGGCAGGGACATCAGGATCGCCTCCACATTGCCGCCGGTCTTGAGGCCGAAGATGGTGCCGCGGTCGTAGAGCAGGTTGAATTCGACGTAACGGCCGCGGCGCATCAACTGGTGCGCGCGCTCGGCCTCCGTCCAGGGTTCGTGCATGCGGCGGCGGACGATGGCGGGGTAGGCGTCGAGGAAGGCCTGGCCGACATCGCGGGTGAAGGCGAAGTCGTTCTCGACCCCCTTGCCCGGCGTGCGGTCGCCGAGCCAGTCGTAGAAGATGCCGCCCAATCCGCGGGGTTCGTTGCGGTGGGGCAGGAAGAAGTACTCGTCGCACCACTGCTTGAAGCGGGGGTAGTAGGTGGGGTCGTGGCGGTCGCAGGCGGCCTGGTAGGCGGCGTGGAAGGTGGCCGCGTCCTCCTTCGAATGGGGCGCCGCGTGGTCCATCGGCGTCAGGTCACCGCCGCCGCCGAACCAGGCCTTCGTCGTGAGGATGAAGCGGGTGTTCATGTGCACGGCCGGCACGCGGGGGCTGCGCATATGGGCCACGAGGGAGATGCCGGTGGCGAGGAAACGCGGGTCCTGCTCCGCCCCGGGGATCTGCTTGCGGAAATCCGGGGAGAATTCGCCGAAGACGGTGGAGACGTTGACGCCCACCTTCTCGAACACCCGACCCTTCATGACGGACATGACGCCGCCGCCGCCCTCCGGCCGGTCCCAGGCGGTGCGGACGAAACGGCCCGGGGGGAGGGTGGTGTGGGGGCCGGCGGCGAGTTCGTCCTCGATCGCCTCGAATTCCGCGCAGATGCGGTCGCGCAGGTTTTCGAACCAGGCACGGGCGGGGGTGACCATGGGGTGCGTGGGGGGTGTCACGGCGGGCGGGGCGGGGCTGTCAGTCATCCTGGGACGATCCTCGATCGGTGCGCCGATCGGGCGCGCCATGACCGGAAGATTGGCAGGGGATGAAGAGGATGCCCATCCTGGCCCGGAAGTGACGCGGCCGGACGCTTTCCCGGTGAAGCTGTTGCGATTTCAGGGGTGCCGCCGGATGGACACCATCGCAAGCCACCCTTTATATGCGGCGCAGCGTCGTTGGTGGCAGCCCCGGCTTGCGCGCGCCCCTGTTCGGGCGGTGCCGGTCGCTGGCGTTCATCTCCTGGCGCGAAATCTGCGCGACGATGGCGGTTGGCCCGGGCGTTCTTGGCGCGCGGAGACCGAAAGGGGACGACGACATGGCCGAGACGATGGCGCCCGCCAAAGCGGCCCATGGAGCCGAGGGCTCCGGGGAGACGCGACGGGACTTTCTGATGCTGACGACGGGTGCTTTCGCCGCGGTGGGCGTGGGCGTGGTGGTGTGGCCGTTCATCCATTCCATGAACCCGGCGCGGGACGTGCTGGCCCTGTCCTCCACGGAAGTGGACCTGGCGCCGATCGCGGCCGGCCAGGCGGTGACGGTGATGTGGCGCGGCAAGCCCGTCTTCGTGCGCAACCGCACGGCGGAGGAAGTGCAGGCCGCGCGCGCGACCCCGCTTTCCGAGCTGAAAGACCCGGCGCCCGACCAGGGCCGCGTACAGCGGGACCAGTGGCTGGTGGTGGTGGGGGTGTGCACGCATCTCGGCTGCGTGCCGCTGGGCCAGAAGTCGTCCGACCCGCGCGGCGACTACAATGGCTGGTTCTGCCCCTGCCACGGCAGCCACTACGACACCTCGGGCCGCATTCGTAAGGGGCCGGCGCCCACGAACCTTGCGGTTCCCGAATACAGCTTCACCTCTCCCACCCAGATCCGGATCGGCTGACGGCGCCGGGGCGCGGTATGGTCCGCGCCCGCCCGTGAGCCCCGCAACCCCCGAGGAGCCAGGCAAGATGGCCATCGGCCTTCACGACAGCACCATCTCCAACCCCGTCATCCGCTGGGTCGACCAGCGGCTGCCGATCTTCACCATGATGCAGAAGGAGTACGGGACGTTTCCGACGCCCCGGAACTTCAACTACTTCTGGAATTTCGGCGCGCTCGCCATGGTCACGCTGATGATCATGATCGCGACGGGCATCTTCCTGGCGATGAACTACACGCCGCACACCAGCTACGCCTTCGACAGCGTCGAGCGCATCATGCGCGACGTGAACTACGGCTGGCTGATCCGCTACGTGCACATGAACGGCGCGTCGATGTTCTTCATCGTCGTGTACATCCACATCTGGCGCGGGCTCTACTACGGGTCCTACAAGGCGCCGCGTGAACTGCTGTGGATCCTGGGCGTCGTCATCTTCCTGCTGATGATGGCCACCGCCTTCATGGGCTACGTGCTGCCCTGGGGCCAGATGTCCTTCTGGGGCGCCACCGTTATCACCAACCTGTTCTCCGCCTTCCCGATCGTGGGCGAGCACATCGTGACCTGGCTGTGGGGCGGCTTCTCCGTCGACAACCCGACGCTGAACCGCTTCTTCAGCCTGCACTACCTGATGCCCTTCGTGATCGCGGGCGTCGTGTTCCTGCACGTGGCGGCGCTGCACATCACGGGTTCCAACAACCCGCTGGGCATCGACCCGAAGGGCCCGCAGGACACCCTGCCCTTCCACCCGTACTACACGGCGAAGGACAGCGTGGGCCTGGTGGTCTACTTCATCGTCTTCGCCTTCCTGGTGTTCTTCACGCCGAACATGCTCGGCCACCCGGACAACTACATCCCGGCGAACCCGCTGGTGACGCCCGCGCATATCGTGCCGGAATGGTACTTCCTGCCCTTCTACGCGGTGCTGCGCGCGGTGCCGGACAAGCTGGGCGGCGTGCTGCTGATGTTCGGCTCCATCGCGGTGCTGTTCATCCTGCCCTGGCTCGACACCTCCCCGGTTCGGTCCATGCGGTTCCGCCCGATCGCGAAGTGGGCGCTGTTCCTGTGGGGCATTGCCTTCGTCGTCCTGGGTTGGGCGGGCGGCAAGCCGGCGGAACAGCCCTACGTCCTGATCTCCCAGATCGCGACGGCCTACTACTTCGCCTACTTCCTGATCATCCTGCCGCTGCTCGGCCGGCTGGAGCGGCCGCTGGCGCTGCCCGAAAGCATCGCCCTGCCCGTCCTGCGCGGCGGTGGACCGCTGCCCGCCGGTGCGATGGCCAAGCCGATGGAGAAGGCGTGATGTCCAGCTTCCGCAACCTCGTCGGCGCGCTGATGCTCGGCGCGGCGACCATCCTGGGCGCAGCCCCGGCCCAGGCGGCCGGGCCGGCGATCACCCTGCCCGACACGCGCTTCAGCTTCGAAGGCTTCTTCGGGGTCTATGACCGCGGGTCGCTGCAGCGCGGCTTCCAGGTCTACAAGGAAGTGTGCTCGGCCTGCCACGCCATGCGGCAGCTGAGCTACCGCAACCTGCTGGAGATCGGGCTGACGGAGGCGCAGGTCCGCGCCATCGCCGCCACCTTCCAGGTGGTGGACGGCCCGAACGACCAGGGCGAGATGTTCGAGCGCCCGGCCCGCCTGTCCGACCGCTTCCGCCGCCCCTTCGCCAATGAACAGGCGGCGCGCGCGGCGAATAACGGCGCCTATCCGCCCGACCTGTCCGTGATGGTGAAGGCCCGCCTCAACGGCGCCGACTACATGCACGCGCTGCTGACCGGCTACCGCGACCCGCCGGCCGGCTTCCAGCTGATGGACGGGATGAACTACAACGCCTACTTCCCCGGCCATCAGATCGCGATGCCGAACGTGCTGAACCCCGGGCAGGTCGAATACGCCGACCGCACCGAGGCCACCGTGGACCAGATGGCGCGCGACGTGACCACCTTCATGGCCTGGGCGGCGGAGCCGGAAGCGGAGAAGCGGCGTGCCATGGGCATCCGCATCATCCTGTTCCTCATCATCCTCGGCGGGCTGACCTATGCGGTGAAGCGCAAGGTCTGGGCCGACGTGAAGCACTGACCGTCGCCGCCCCCGGCACGGGGCGGGGACCGGCGAACCGATCCGATCAAGGGGCCGCTCCCGCAAGGGGCGGCCCTTTTGTCGTGTTTGGTCGTCGCATGAACATCATGGGGCACTGGTAATCTCCAATTCACTTTCCAGCCATATCGGAAGACCCCCACCGCCCGCAGGGTCCCATGCCACGCCGCGTCTCCATCAATGTCCTTGCCACCTGCCTCGCCGTGCTGCTGGCAGCCAGCACACTCTCCCTGGCCGCGATCCTGATGCCGGAGCGGCTGCGTGACTGGCGGGACGCCGAACGCCAGCGCAGCATCGCCACCGCCATCGCGACCCTCGGCACGGCGCTGGTCGAGATGTCGCTGGAACGCTCCCTGGTGCAGGTGGCGCTGCAACTGCCCGATCCGGTGGCCCCCAGCTTCCGCGGCATGATCGACCGCCAGCGGAGCCTGGCCGGCGCCGGCTTCGCCAGTGCCATGGACGGGCTTCGCACCGTGGGGACGCCGGAGGCTGCAAGCCTGGTCGATGCCACCGCGATCCGCCTGCAGGGCCTGGAGGCGCTGCGCCGGGCGGCGGATGCGGAGCTGCTGCGGCCCCTGGCGAACCGCGACCCCGGCGTGCTGGACCGCTGGGCCGCTGGTGTCCCGCGCCTGATCGCGGAGATCGAGAACCGCCGCGGCACCGCCCGAGGCGTGGCGGAGATGGTGCCGGCGGGCGTGGCGCTGCGGGAGGAGGTCCAGCACCTCGCCTGGAGTGTGCGTGAGTATGGCGGGCGGGACCGCACCTACCTCGCCGTCGCGCTGGCGCTGGGCCAGCCCCTGACGCCCGCGGCGCTGGACCGGATGGCCACCTTCGATGGATCCGTCGCGCGCCGGCTGGAATCGCTGGAGGCGATCGAGGGGCATCCGGCGCTGTCCGAATCGCTCCGCCAGCTGCTGCGCCGCGTGCTGCAGGAATACCGCGTCGGCTACCAGGCGCTGCGCCAGTCGCTGGTCGAGGCGTCCCAGGCCGGGCGGCCCTATCCCCTGTCCTTCGACGCCTATTTCGCGGAATCGAGCCGCGTGCTCGACCTCGCCACCGCGCTCACCGTCGCGACGGGTGATGCCAACAAGGCCTATTGGACCGATACCGGCGCCGCCCGGGCCCGCCAGGTCGCGCTGGTGCTGCTGCTGACGCTGGTCGCCATCGGCGCGGCGGCCATGCTGGTCTGGTTCGTCCGCCGCCGCGTGTCCCGCCCCGCGGCCGGGCTGGCGGTGCTGGTGGAGCGGCTGGCGGAGGGCGAGCTGGCGGCGCAGGTCGATCTCGGCCGCCCGCCGGCGGAGATCGCCCGCGTCGCCGGGGCGGTGGCGACGCTGCGCGGCCGCCTGGCGGAGGCGCGGGCGGAGGAGGCGCGCGCCCAGGCCGACCGGGAGGCGAGGCTGCGCCGGCAGGAGGCGACGGAACGCTTCGCCACCGATTTCTCGGCGGTGATCGGCGGCGTGCTGGGCGGGCTCGGCCAATCCGCCGACCGGATGCGGGGCAGCGCCGACACCATGGCGCAGCTTGCGACCTCCACGCGGGAGGAAGCGGCGACGGTGCGCCAGGCCAGCGTGAGCGGCGCGGCGGGGCTGGAGGAAGCGCGCCTGGCCGCGGCGGGGCTGCGCGACAGCGCCGACGCCGTGACGGTCGGGATGCGCCGGGCCGGCGATCAGGTGGCCGCGGCCGTCCAGCAGGCTGCCGACAGCGAACGCCTGGTCACCAGCCTGTCGGCCGCCGCGGCGGAGATCAGCACGGTGATGGAGACCATCCGCAGCATCGCCGCCCAGACCAACCTGCTGGCGCTGAACGCGACCATCGAGGCCGCCCGCGCCGGGGAAGCCGGCCGCGGCTTCGCCGTGGTGGCAGGGGAGGTGAAGGCCCTGGCGGCGCAGACCGCCAAGGCGACGGAGCAGGTCGCGACGCGCATCACCGCCGTGCAGGCATCGAGCGCCGCCGCGGCGGGCAGTATCGCCCGCATCGCCGAGGTGGTTGGCGAGGTCCGCGCCGCCGCCGCCACCATCGCGGCGGGGGTCGAGGCGCAGTCCAGCGCCATCGGCGCCATCGCCGGCCGGCTGGACGATGCCACCCGAGGCAACGAGGCGGTGCTGGCGCGCATGACATCCCTGTCCGACGCGGCCATGGCCGGCGGCGCCGCCGCCGAGGGCGTGCTCGACGCCTCCCGCGAGGTCGGCGGCCGGGCCGAGGCGCTGCGCGGGGAGGTGGATGGCTTCCTCGCCGCGTTGCGGACGGCCGGGGAGCGGCGCCGCCATGGGCGCAAGCCGATCGACCTGCCCTGCCGGGTGGAATGGCAGGGCGGGTCGCGGACGGCGCGGCTGCGGGACCTGTCGGAAGGCGGGGCGGCCATCGCGGCCGCGCTGGACCTGCCGCCCGGCACCGACATCCGCCTGGCCATCGCCGGCGGCCGGGCACTGTCCGCGCGGGTCGCGCGGCAGCAGGACGGCACCACCGGCGTGCTGTTCACCGCGATGGCCGGGGCGGCGGGGGAAGTGGCCCGCCTGCTGGCCGGGGATGCGCGGGAGGCGGCGTGAGGAATGATGCGCGGTGGCGTTCACGCCGCCGCGCCTTGTGCTCTACAACCGCGCCGCGCCATTCCAGCCGCGGAGCCTTCGCATGTCCGACCTCATCACCCCCGTCATCGGCCTGATCGGCGGCTCCGGCCTCTATGACATTCCCGGGTTGCAGGACCGGGAATGGAAGCGGGTCGAGAGCCCCTGGGGGGAGGCGTCCGACGAGATCCTGCATGGGCGGCTTGGCGATGTGCAGGTGCGCTTCCTGCCGCGCCATGGCCGCGGGCACCCGACGCCGCCCTCCGCGCTCAACTACCGCGCCAATATCGATGCGATGAAGCGGGCGGGGTGCACGGAGCTCCTCTCCCTCTCCGCCGTGGGGTCGCTGAATGAGGAGTTGCCGCCGGGCCATTTCGTCATCGTTGACCAGTTCATCGACCGCACCTTCGCGCGGGAGAAGTCGTTCTTCGAGACGGGCTGCGTGGGCCATGTCTCCGTCGCCCATCCCGTCTGCTCGCGGCTGGGGGATGCGCTGGAAGCCTCGGCGGTGTCGCTCGGCCTGCCGGTGACGCGGGGCGGCACCTACCTGGTGATGGAGGGGCCGCAATTCTCCACCAAGGCGGAGAGCCTGCTGTACCGGCAATGGGGGTGCAGCGTGATCGGCATGACCAACATGCCGGAGGCGAAATTGGCCCGGGAGGCGGAGCTTTGCTACGCGACCGTCGCCATGGTGACCGACTTCGACTGCTGGCACCCGGACCATGAGGCGGTGACGGTGGACCAGGTGGTGAAGGTGCTGTTCTCCAACGCCGACAAGGCACGGGCGCTGGTGGCGGATGTGGTGCCGCGCCTCGGGGCGAAGCGGGGGCCGTGCGAGGCGGGGTGCGACCGGGCGCTGGAATACGCGCTGATCACGGCGCCGGAGAAGCGGGACCCGGTGCTGATGGCGAAGCTGGATGTGGTGGCGGGAAGGGTGCTGGGGCGGTAGCCCGCAGGGGGCGCTGCCCCCTGCACCCCCGCCAGGGTCCAACCGGACCCTGGACCGGGATCAATTGACGATGGTCCAGGGGGCTCTGCCCCCCAAATCTTCAAAAAGGGGCGGATGGGGTATGGGGAAGGCAGCGCCTTCCCCATCAATCCAGCGCTACTCCTCGTCACCCTCGGCATAGGGATTGTCCGTCCCGCGCAGGTTCAGCCGGATCGGCACCCCCGGCATGTCGAACTTCTCCCGGAAGCTGTTCACGAGGTAGCGGCGGTAGTCTTCCGGCAGCATCTCCGCCCGCGTGCCGAAGACGGCGATGGTCGGCGGCCGCGCCTTGGGCATGGTGGCGTAGCGCAGCTTGATGCGCTTGCCCTCCACCAGCGGCGGCTGGTGGCGGTCCTTCATCACCTCGAACCAGCGGTTCAACTCGCCCGTGCCGATGCGGCGGTTCCAGAGGTCATGCACCTCCCTCACCGCGGGCAGCAGGCGGTCGATGCCGCGGCCATTGGCGGCCGAGATCGGCACGACCATGATGCCCTTCATCTGCGCCAGGCTGAAGGTCAGCACATCGTCCAGCTTCTTGCGGGTGGCGGCGCGATCCTCCACCGCATCCCATTTGTTGAAGGCGATGACGCAGGCGCGGCCCTCACGCTCCGCCAGGCGGGCGATGCGGAGGTCCTGCTCCTCCATGCCGAGCAGGGCGTCGATCACCAGGATCACCACCTCCGCCTCCTTCAGCGCGGCGATGGAGGCGCCGGTGGACATTTTTTCCAGATCCTTCTCGATCCGGGCCTGCTTGCGGAGGCCGGCGGTATCGACCAGGCGGATGGGGCCGACCTCGTCCCTGATCTGCACGGCGATGGCGTCGCGCGTCAGGCCGGGCTCGGGGCCGGTGATCATCCGCTCCTCCCCCAGCAGGGTGTTGAGCAGGGTGGATTTGCCGGCGTTCGGGCGGCCGACGATGGCGAGGCGCAGCGGGCGCTCGCGCTCCCCGCGCTGGCCGCGCGGTTCCTTCTGGAGGTGGTCGCGCACCTCGTCATGCAGGGTGCCGAAGCCGTCGCCATGCTCCGCGCTGACGGGGATGGGATCGCCGAGGCCGAGTTCATAGGCCTCCATGGCGTTCTGGATGCCGAGGCGGCCTTCCGCCTTGTTGGCCAGGAGCAGGACGGGGACATCGGCGCGGCGGAGCCAATTGGCGAAGGCGCGGTCGGCGGCGGTCAGGCCCGTGCGGCAATCGATCACGAAGAGCACGAGGTCCGCCTGGCGGAGCGCGGCGTCGCTGGAAGCGGTCATGCGGCCGGCCAGCGTCTCCGGCGCCGCTTCCTCCAGCCCCGCTGTGTCGATCAGCGTGACGGGGATGCCGCCGATCTCGGCCTCGACTTCCTTGCGGTCGCGGGTGACGCCGGGGGTGTCGTCCACGATCGCGATCTTCCGGCCGGCGAGGCGGTTGAAGATCGAGGATTTGCCCACGTTGGGGCGGCCGAGGATGGCAACGGTCTGCATGGGGACGGGGTTCGATCAGGTAATGCTGGCCGCGCCTATAGCACGGCCAGCGCCCCTGTCCCGTTCCGCTGTCCCGTTCCGCTGGCCCGTTCCGCTGGCCCGTTCCGGCGTAACCGCCCTACCGCAGCGCCATCAGCGTCCCGTCATCGCCCAGCACCACGACGGTGCCGGACGCCACCGCCGCCGGCAGGGTGCTGCCGGCGGAGAGGGGCACGCGGCCGGCGATGGTGCCGGCGGCGGGGTCGATCTGCAGCAATTCGCCCCGGCTGGAGGGGACCAGCACCAGGCCGCCCGCGACCAGCGGCGGGCCGAAGCGCGCGGCATCGCGCCGGCGGCCGCCATCCGGCGTGGGCTCCAGTTCCAGCACCCAGCGGATGCGGCCATCATTGCGGCCGACGGCGACCGCTTCCCCCGCGCCCGTCACGGCGAAGACCCAGTCGCCGGCGGAGGCGACGCCATTGCCGCCGCCGAAGGCCCGTTCCCAGAGGCGCCGACCGCTGCGGAGGTCGACCGCGATGGTGGTGTTGGACAGGCCGGCGGCGAAGACGCGGCCACGGTCGATCACCGGCAGGCCGGTGATGCCGACGATGTCGGCCAGGCTGGTCGCGCCCGCATTGCCTAGGCCCTCCTGCCACAGCAGGCGGCCATCGGTGACGCGGACGGCCGCCATCTCCCCGGTGCCGAAGCCGGCGACGACGGTCTCCCCCTCCACCGCCGGGGCGGGCAGGCCGAGGGGGATGGTCGCCTGGGCGCCGGCGCGATGCGTCCAGAGCCGTCGGCCGTCCTCCGCGGACAGGCCGATCAGGTGGTTCTCCACCGTGACGACGAAGATGCGGCCATTGGCGACGGTGGGGGCGCCGCGCGTCGGCGCGGGCACGCGGACGCGCCAGCGGACGGCGCCGTCCTCCGGCGAAAGGGCCAGGACCTCGGCCTGGCCGGTGGCGACGTAGACGACGCCGCCCTCGACGGCGACGCCGCCGCCGACCGCGCCATCCCGGTCTTCCTCCGGCGCCGTGTCGCGGCGCCAGCGGCGGCCGCCGGTGTCCAGGGCATGGGCCGTGACCTCGCCAAAGGCGTCCACGGCATAGACGGTGCCGCCGGCGATGACCGGGCCCGTGGTGATGCGCTGGCGGTAGGCGGAGCCGTAGCCGATGGAACTGCGCCAGGCCTGGCGCAGCGTGCCGGGGATCTCGGCATGGGGCGCGGCGTGGCCGGGCAGGCCGCCAGCCTGCGGCCAATCCGCCAGGGGCTGGGCCGACGGCAGGGTGATGGCGCGGCCTTCCAGGCCGCTATCGGCGGCCAGCGGCGGGTCCGCGCGCATCACCGTCCGGCGTTCGCCGGGCAGGGGCTGCTTGCGGGTGCCGAGGATGCCGTCGAGCGTATCGCAGCCCGCGAGCAGGCCCGCGGCGCCGAGCAGCGCCGCGCGGCGGGTGTGGGAATGGTTCATCAGCTTCCGAGCCCCGCGGCAACCCGTTGTGCGCGTTCCCGCATGGTGGGGGACACGGTGGCATCCGTCGCCAGCGCCTGCAGGCGGGCGCGGGCATCGGCGGTATCGCCGCGGCGGATGGCGACCAGGGCCGCGATCTCCCGCGCCGGGGCCTGCCAGGGATTGCCGGCGACGGTCAGCGGCCCGATGCGGGCGGCAAGCTGGGCGGGGTCCCCGGCATCCAGCGCATGGCCGACGGCGAGCAGGGTGGCGAGGTCGCGGTAGAGGCGGTCGGCGTCGTTATCCGCCGCGACCGCTTCCCACAGCGCGAGCGCGCCGGCGGCGTCCCCGGTCTCGGCCTTCAGCGCCGCGGCGCGCAGCCGGGCGAGGGTCCGGTACCCCGTGGGGGCTTCGCGGGACAGGGCGGCGAAGCCATCCGCCGTGGCGGGCAGGTCGGCGCCCTCCCGCTCCGCCGTGCGGTGCAGGGTCATGTAGGTGCTGGCGGCGGTGGCGGCCTGGCTGGCCTGGTGCCAGCGCCAGCCCTGCCAGCCGCCAGTCGCGGCGAGCGCCAGCAGCGCGACGCCCACGGCGACGCCACCCCAGCGCCGCGCGAGGCGGCGGGCACGGTCGGCGCGAAGGTCCTCTTCGACCTCGTCGAAGATATCGGGCACGGGCGATCCTCATTGGTCCGGCAGGGGGCGGACCATAGCGGCGTGTTCAGGTGACGTTAAGCCCGGCGGCGCAGCTTCGCGTCATGCCGACCCGCAAGACCCCGCCAGCGCCGCCCTTCCGCCTCAAGCCGGCCCTCCTGGCGGTGGCGCTGCCGTTGCTGCTGGGGGGGTGTTTCGCGGAACAGGCGATGGGTCCGGCGCTGGTGGTCGGGGGGGCGAGCGTGGTGCTGACCGGCCGGACGCCGGTGGACCATGTGGCCAGCCTGATGACGGGCCAGGATTGCTCCATCGTGCGGCTGGAACGGCGGGAGAGCTGGTGCGCACCGCCGCCCGCGCCGCCGCCGCCGCAGGCTTTCTGCACGCCGAGCCTCGGGCGGGTGGATTGCTGGACCACCCCGCCGCCGGGCGTTGGGCGGCAGGTGGCCGACCCGCCGGGACCGGTGCCGGCGGCGGCCCCGGTGCCCGCGCCTGCGCCGGCCTTCAGCCTGGCGCCCTTCGCCCCGCCATCGGACGCGGCCCCGCCGGCCACCGCGCCGCCGCCCGCTGCGGTAACCCCCGCGCGGCCCGCCGTGGCACCCCCCGCGCAGCCCGCTGAGGCGCCGCCCGCGCAGCCCGCTGCGACACCCCCCGCGCAGCCCGCTGCGACACCCCCCGCGCAGCCCGCGGAGGCGCCGCCCGCGCAGCCGACGGCCGGCACGCCCGCGCGGCCCCCCGCAACGCCGGCGGCGCGGCGCGAAATCCGGACCTGAGCGTCAGGCCAGCGGGCCGCGCCAGACCTGGGTGCCGTTGCGCTGCGCCTGGCGGGGCGCGGCGAGGTCGAGGATGGCCGGGCGCTCCGCCACCAGCCGCCACCCCGCCGCATCCAGGATGCGGACGGCCAGCGCTTCCTCCCCCCGCGCATGGGTGCTGAGCACGAGCCACCGCACCCGATCGTTCAGCAGCCCGCCGGCATGGTTGAGCATCTGCGGGATGAGGCCACGCACCGCGACCCGCACCAGGTCCCAGGCCGGCGCCTCCGCCAGCAGATGCTGCGCGAATGGCGCGGGGCCGCCGGCACGGCCGGGATCGCCAGTGGTGTTGCCGGCCATGACGCGCGCGGCGCCGGGGGGCAGCCCCTCCGCCTGCAGCTTGGACTGGAGGTGCCGGACCCGGTCCGCGACGGATTCGGTCGCGACCAGGCGGGTCGTCAGGCCCCGGGCGCGCGCGACCCGCGTGGCGGTCAGCGCGATCTCCATCCCCTGGTCGCCGCCGATGCCGAGCAGCATCCCTGCCCAGCCATTCCGCGCATCCCGCAGGCTGTGCTCGACGCCGAGCCACTCGGCGCCATGCGCGCCCGATGCCGGCGGCAGGGTTGAACCCGTGAGCGCCGCATAGGCCGAGGCGATCGAGGTGTTGTCCCGCGGCGCTGCCGCGGCGATGTCCCGCGGCGCTGCCGCGGCGGTGTCCCGCGGCGCTGCCGCGGCGGTGTCCCGCGGCGCTGCCGCGGCGGTGTCCCGCGGCGCTGCCGCGCCGGGCGAGGCGGCGGCCGGGGGGGCCTGGGCGGGGCGAGGCGGGGTGGATCGTGCCGGGGTTGCCGGCGCTGGCAGGGGCCGGACCTCGGCGCCCGCGGCGGCGCCCGCCGCCTGGACAGGCAGGGCGGCAGGTGGGGGAACCGGGACCGGCGGCGGGGCGAGCGGCATCGGTATGGGGTCTGGCGGGGTGGCGGCCGCAGCCTCTCGCGCCGCGGCCGGCGGCGGGGCGAGCGCCACGGGAATGGGGTCTGGCGGGGTGGCGGTCGCCGCCTCCTGCGCCGCGGCCGGCGGCGTGGCGAGTGGCACCGCTGCCGGGGCGACCTCGGCGGTGTCGGGCGACGCGGTGGGCGGCGTGGGCAGGGCAGGAATCATCGCATCGCGGGGTTGGGCGACCGGAAGCGGCGGGAGGGGAAGCGCGGGGATGGGGGGCGCCGGCAGCGCGGGCGGCGCCGCGTCCGCGACGGCTTCGCGTGGCGCCGGAACGGGGGGCGCCGGAACGGGGGGCGCGAGGGGGGCGAGCATCGCCCAGGCCTCCGGCGCGATGGGCGGCAGGGGCGGGCTGGCGGCCTGGGGTGGCTGCCCGGCGGGTTCCGCCGGCCCAGCCACGGGTGGCGGCCTGGGCGCGTCGACCGGCGGTGCCTCGGGTGCCGCGGCGGGCACGACCGTGGCCCAGGCCTCGGCGATCATGGCCAGGGTGGGCGGCGCCGGGGTGGCGGCGGTGGGTGGGGCGTCCGGCGCGGCAGCCTCGGCCGCTGGGGCGCTGGCGGCGGGCGGTGGCGGGGCGAGGGCCTCGCCGAAGGACCAGGTCTCGATCGCGGGCGCCGGGGCCGGCGCTGGGGCGGGCACGGGCGCCGGTGCCGGTGCCGGCGCGGGGGCGGGGGCGGGCCTGGCGGCGGGGCGCGCGCCGCCCAGGGCCGGGACGCGGGCGAGGATCGCCTGCGGGTTCGCGGATGTGCTCGGCGGTGTCGGCGCCGGGGCGCGCGGCGGCTCGGGCGCGGCGGGCGCGCTGGCGGGTGGCGGGCCGGGCGCCGCGGCCGGCGGTGGCGCGGCCTCCGCCAGGGCGGCCAGCAAGGCGGTGAAGGCCGGCGGTGCGGGGGACGCCACGGGCGGGGGAGGCGGCTCGGCCGCCTGGGCCACGGCAGGGTCCGCCTCGGCAAGGTCCGCCTCGGCACGGTCCGCCTCGGCGATGCCGGGTTGGGCGATGCCGGGTTGGGCAAGGTCGGGTTGGGCGGCCGCCCCGGCGGGCTCGGCGCCCCCCGGCGGCGCGTCCGGCGCTGTGGCGGGCGGTTCCGCGGCGAGCGAGGCCATCAGCGTGGTGAGCGGCGGCAGCGGTGCCGGTGCCGGGGGCGGTGCCGGGGGCGGGGGCGGCGGCGGGGCCGCCGGGCGTGCCGGCACGGGCGCCGCGAGGGATGGCGCCGTCGTGCCGCGCGGTGCCTCGGGCGCGCTGCCGAGGGAACCCAGCAAGGGCGACAGGGGGGCGGCGATGCCTGGGCCCTCTGCCCGTGGCAGGCCCGGCGCCGCGGCCTGGGATGGCCGGGGCGCGTTGGTCCCCGCATCGGCCACCGGCTGGTCCGCCACCGGCGCCAGGGCCGCGAAGAGCCCCGCCGCGGGCGGGGGCGGGGCGGTGCCGAGCGAGCCCAGCAGCGGGGAGGCCGGGTGGGCCGCCGCCGGCGGGGTCGGCATCGGCGGGACGGGCGTGGCGGGGCGCGGCAGCGGGGCCTCGGGCGCCGGGGCCAGGGCCGTGAGTAGCCCCGGCGCGGCGGGGGATGGGGCGGTGCCGAGCGAGCCCAGCAGCGGGGAGGCCGGGTGGGCCGCCGCCGGCGGGGTCGGCATCGGCGGCAGGGGCGCGGCGGGGCGCTGCAGCGGGGGCTCCGGGGCCTCGGAGACCAGGGCGGAGAGGAGGCCGGCCGTGGCGGGGGGCGGGGCGGTGCCGAGCGAGCCCAGCAGCGGGGAGGCGAGGGGCGCCTCTCCATGGGGTGGCGGGGCGAGGAAGGAGAGCAGGCCCGGCGAGGCGGCCGGCGCGGGCGCCACCGACGGAGGGGAGACAGGCAACGGCACGGCGTCCGGCACCGGCGGCGGCATGTCCGGCGCCTGGGTCGCGACGGTCGGCGCCTGCGGCGCGACGGTCGGCGCCTGCGGCGCGACGGTCGGCGCCTGCGGCGCGACGGTCGGCGCCTGCGGCGCGACGGTCGACGCCTTCGGCGCGACGGGCTGCGAGAGCGCTGTCTTCAGGCGCGCCGCCCAGTCGGGAAAGCCACTGCCTCGTTCCGCCATGACCAGACCCTCCGCCGCAACCCCGGCGGGGCCTTACCAGCCCGCTGCCATGCCCTCAACCGCGACGAGGCGCCGCCCGCGCCCGGGGCGGCGGCCTCCTCCCGGCGACTGCCCGATGCGTGGGCAGAAGCCGCCGCGCCGCCGCGCAGCCTGGTGCGTCAGGGCGCGAATCGCACCGGGGCGCCGGCGGGGGTGCCGATCACCTCATCCTCCCGCATCACGGCCTGGCCGCGCAGGATGGTCATCACCGGCCAGCCCGTGCAGCGATGCCCGGCAAAGGGCGTCCAGCCGCAGGGGGAGACGATCCAGCTTTCCTCGATGGTGCGGCTGCGCTTCATGTCCACCACGGTGAAATCGGCGTCGTAGCCGGCGGCGAGGCGCCCCTTGCCCACCATGCCATAGACCCGCGCCGGACCCGCCGCCATCAGGTCCGCCAGGCGCGAGAGGCTCAGCCGCCCGGCGGAGACATGGTCCAGCATCAGCGGCACCAGCGTCTGCACCCCCGTCAGGCCCGACCCGCATTCCGGCCAGGGCTTCTCCTTGGACGCCCGGCTGTGCGGGGCGTGGTCCGATCCCACCGTGTCCACCGTGCCATCGGCGACGGCGGCCCAGGCGGCCTCCATGTGCCGCGCATCGCGGATCGGCGGGTTCATCACCGCATAGCCCTTGAGGCGGTCATAGGCCTCATCCGTCTGGGTCAGGTGGTTCAGCAGCACCTCCACCGTGCAGAGGTCGCGATAGTCCTTGAGGTAGTTCAGCTCCTCCGCCGTCGAGACATGCAGGATATGGGCGGGGCGGTTGGTCTTCCGCGCGATCGCCATCAGGCGCCGCGTGCCGAGGAAGGCGCATTCCACGTCGCGCCATTCCGCGTGCATGCGGTGCGGCATCCCCGTGGTGTAGTTCGGGCGGCGGGACTGGAGGCGGTACTCATCCTCGCTGTGATAGGCGATGCGGCGCCGGCCGCTGCGCATCACGGCCTCCAGGCTCGCATCATCCTCGATCAGCAGGTCGCCGGTGGAGCTGCCGGCGAAGACCTTCACGGCGCAGATGTTCGGCTGGGCCTCCAGCTCCGCCAGCGAGGCGATGTTGGTCTTCAGCGCGCCGACATAGAAGCCCATGTCGCACCAGGCGCGGCCATGAATGAATTCGCGCTTCCAGTCGATCTTCTCCCGCGTCGTGATGGAGGGCGCGGTGTTGGGCATGTCGAACACCGCGACCAGCCCGCCGAGGATGGCGGCCTTGGTGCCGGTCTCGATCGTCTCCACCGCCGGGTCGCCGGGTTCGCGGAGATGGACATGGCTGTCGATCAGGCCGGGGAGGATGTGGAGGCCGCGGCAATCGATCTCCTCCTCCGCATGGGCCTGGGAGAGGTCGCCGATGGTGGCGATGCGGCCGGCGCGGATCCCGACATCGGTGACCTGCTCGCCCCAGGGCAGCACGCAGGTGCCGCCGCGCAGCACCAGTTCGTAATGCGCCATCTCGTCGTCGTCCCCTGTCCTGCCGCCGCTATCCGGTGGGGGGCTTCTGCCATGTTTCCGCGCGGCGGGGCAGGGTGGGTGCGCTTGCTTGCGGGGTGGGGGGCGTTGTGGCTCTGTGCCGGCCCCCCGGCCGATGGATGCCCGCGTGACGCCTGCCGCCCCCTTTGCCCGCAGTCCTTTGTCCAAGGGGCCGACATTGCCGCTGGTCGTCATGCTGGCGGCGGTGCCGCTGGTGGCGGTGCTGCAGTTCCGCGCCATCGCGCTGGTGACGAGCCTCGGCCTGCTGGCGATGGTGGTGGCGGGGCGGCGGGTGACGGGGGCCTGGCCCTGGCCACCCATCGGCCCGGTGGTGGGGGCGGCGCTGGCGATCGCGGCCTGGACGATGGTGAGCGCGGCCTGGGCGCCGGACCCGATGCGCGCGCTGGGCACGGGGCTGCGCTTCGGCGGCTTCGTGCTGCTGGCGGCGGCGGCGGCGCAGGCCATGGCCCAGGAACCCGCGGAAAGGCTGGCGCTGGCGGGGCGGACGCTGGCGGCGGGGCTCGCCATCGGGATCGCGCTGGCGGCGGCGGATCATCTGAGCGGCAACGCCATCCGGGCCGCGGTGCGCGGGCTGCGGGAGGCGCCGCCCTGGCTGTTCTTCGGGCTGAAATCGGCGGTTGCCGTGATCGCGGTGCTGCTGCCGGTGGCGGCCGCCTGGCCGAGGCTGCGGTGGTGGGCGCGGGGGCTGCTGGTGGTGGCGGGGCTGGCGGCTTCCGTCATGCTGCCGGCGGAATCCGCGAAGATCGCGGCCTTCGCGGGCATCCTGGCGATGGGCGCGGCCTGGCTGCTGGGGCGCTGGGGCGGGCGGCTGATCGGCCTGGGTGCCGCGGGGGTGGTGCTGGTGGCGCCGCTGCTGACGGCGGCGATCCTGCCGCGCCTGCCGGGGCTGGAGGCGATCCAGCCATCGGCGGCGCATCGCATCCTGATCTGGGATTTCGCCAACCAGCGGATCGCGGAACGGCCGCTGCTGGGCTGGGGCGGCGAATCGGCGCGCGCCATTCCCGGCGGCACGGCGGTGTTCGACCGGGAGACGCTGGACCGCTTCGGCCTGACCTCCGAGGCATCGCGCATCTGGTTCGCCCGGCCGCCGGCGCAGCGCCTGCCGCTGCACACGCACAACGCCGCGCTGCAGGTCTGGCTGGAACTGGGCGCGGTGGGGGCTGTGCTGGCGGCGGCGATGCTGGCGGCGCTGGGCTTCGCGGCGGCCCGGCTGGGGCCGGGGGCGGTCGGCGCCTATGGCGCGGCGCTGGTGGTGGGGATGCTGAGCTACGGCATCTGGCAGGAATGGTGGATCGGCATGCTGCTGCTGCTGGCCGTGGCGATCCGGGCCATTCAGGGGCCGCGCAACAGCGAGATCTAGTCCGCGCGCAATAGCGCGACGTAGCGCGGCGTCACGGCCTCCCACACGAAGTCGCGGCGCACCCGCGCCGCCGCCGCCTGCCCCATCGCCGCGCGGCGGGGTTCGTCCGCGAGCATCGCGGCCAGGGCGTCGCGCACCGCATCAGGATCGGCGCCGTCGCAGACCAGGCCGGTCTCGCCCTCCGCCACCGCATCCACCGCGCCGCCATCCCGCCCGGCCAGGGCGGCCAGGCCGTGCCAGGCGGCTTCGAGATAGGTGAGGCCGAAGCCCTCCACGGAGGCGCCTTCGCGCCGCACCGGCATGGCGAAGAGCGTGGCGCGGCGATACAGCGCGGCCTTCAGCCCTTCCTCCACCCGGCCGGCGAAGACCACGCGATCCTCGACGCCGCATTCGGCTGCCAGCGCCGCCAGCCGGTCCCGGTCCGGGCCGCCGCCGGCGATGATGTGGCGGATGCCGGGGAAGGCATGGGCCAGGGCGGGCAGGGCGCGGATCACCTGGTCGAAGCCCTTGCGCGGTTCCAGCCGCGCCAGGCTCAGCAGGACGGGGTTCGCGGCCCGGCACAGCGCCGCCGCCGCGGTGATGTCGGCGGCGCTGGGGTCGGGCTGCGGCTGGATGACGGGCTGGACGATCTCCAGCCGCTGGCCGGGGCGGAGATGGGGGCGCACCAGGGCGGCGGTGTAGCCGGAATTGGCGGCGATCGCGTCGGCGCGGGCCAGGGCCGCGCGGATGCGGGCGATCTTGGCCGGGGAGGCATCGGGCGGGAATTCCATGCCATGCGCCAGGACCAGCAGCCGCGCGGTGGTGGCGGGGATGGCCTCCACGCTTTTCCAGCTGTCGGCGATGATGGCGTCCGGCGGGTCGGCGCGGCATGCCCGCCACAGGGCGAGGCGCCGGGCCAGGCGGCGCAGCGGGCGCGGGCCGCCGAAGCGGCGGAGCGGGATCTCGGGCGGCGTATCCTCCGCCCGGCCGGACCGGATGCGTTCCGCGTAGACGGTGATGGGGTGGCCGGCCTTCGCGATCTCCCGCGCCAGGCCGCCCATGGTGGTCTCGATGCCGCCGGGGTCGGGGGTGAAGTTCTGCGTCACCATGATGACCCGCAGCGGCGTCATGGCGGCGACAGCAGGGCGTTGGCGGCTTCCAGCACGCGGGGGACGGGCAGGTCGGTCATGGGGGATTCATAGGGCGGGCCATCGGCCTCCACCGCGCGGGCATGGGGGCCGGAGGGGCCGTATTCCGCGGCGCTGCTGCGGCCGAACAGGCCGATGGTGGGCGCCCCGGCCGCGGCCGAGAGGTGCATCAGCCCGCTGTCATTGCCGATGAACAGCGCGGCCCGCTTCAATACCGAGGCGACCTCCGGCAGGGACAGCGTGCCGACCAGGTCCAGCGCGCCGGGCAGGGCGGCCAGGACGGGGGCGGCCATGGCACGTTCGGGGCTGCCCGGGCCGCCGAGGATGGCGATGCGGGCGCCGTCCAGCGCGGCGCCGGGGGCGGTCAGCGCCTGCGCCACCTGAACGAAACGGTCGGCGGGCCAGACCTTGCGGTCCCAGTTCGCGGTGGGGCCGAGGACAAGCCAGGGCCCGCCGGGCAGGAGCGCGGCCGCCTTCGCCTCATCCGCCGCCGCCGTCCAGGCGACGGGCAGCGGGGGCGGATCGAGGCCGAGCAGCGCGCCGAGATGGACCAGGCGATGGCCCGGCCGGCGGCCGCCGCGGGCGGTGGCGCGGCGGCGGGCGGGCACCATCCAGGCCAGCGCCGAGGCGCGGAGGTCGATCACCAGGTCCCACCAGGTGAAGGCGACCTCCGACCAGAGCGTCAGCCAATGCAGGGACCAGCGGCGCTTGCGCAGCACGATCAGCCGTTCCAGCCCCGGCATGCGCGCGAAGACGCCTTCCGCCGCCGGGCCGCAGGCCACCGTGATGCGGGCACCGGGATGGGCGCGCAGCAGATGGTCGAGCAGCCCGGTGGACAGCACGGCATCGCCGATCCGGGTGGAGGTGACGAAGAGGATGCGCATCGGATGCTGGCGTAGCACGCGGCGCGGTGGGGCCCCACCCCGCCCCCGGAAAGGCTGGCGGTTGCAACCAGGCCCCCGCCCGCCCACCTTGTGACCCATGCCGATTGCCGTATTGCCGGGCCGTGGAGTCGTTGAAGTGGCGGGGGAGGACCGGATCCCCTTCCTGCAGGGACTCGTCTCCAACGACGTGACCAAGGCGGTGCCCGGCACCGCCATCTGGGCCGCGCTGCTGACGCCGCAGGGCAAGTGGCTGGCGGATTTCTTCATCCTGTCCGATGGCGAACGCCTGCTGCTGGATGTGGAGCGGGAACAGGCGGCATCCCTGGTCCAGCGCCTGACGCGCTTCCGGCTTCGCAACCGGGTGGCGCTGCGCGACGTCTCCGCCGATTTCGTGGTGCTGGCGGCCTGGGGCGGTTCGCTGCCGCCGCCTCGTTCCATCGCCGGGCCCGACCCGCGCCTGCCGGAGGCGGGGTGGCGCATCCTGGGCGGCACGCCGGTGGGCGATGCGGATGAGGCGGCGTGGGACCTGCACCGCCTGTCGCTGGGGCTGACCGATGGCAGCCGGGACCTGGAGCCGGAGAAGTCGGTGCTGCTGGAAGGCGGCTTCGACGAACTCGGCGGCGTGTCCTGGACCAAGGGCTGCTACATGGGCCAGGAACTGACGGCCCGGACCAAGTATCGCGGCCTGCTGAAGCGGCGGATCATCCCCGTCTCGGTCGAGGGCGGCCTGCCACCGCCCGGCACGCCGGTGATGCGGGACGGGGTGGAGGTGGGGGAGATGCGCTCCGCCCGCGCCGGCCACGGGCTGGCCATGCTGCGGCTGGACGCGCTGGCGGAAGGGGTGGTGCTGTCGGCCGGGGGCGCGGTGCTGACGCCGCGCGTGCCGGGATGGATGCATCTGCCGGCGGAGAAGACGCCGGCGGGGTGAAGGCAGGAGGGCTCCGTCCCCCCTGCACCCATTGGTACCCCCCGGCAGGGCCGAACCGGCCCTGGCCCTTCTTCAGCCTGAAGCGGCCTGGATCTGCGCGCGGGTCATCAGGTCAGCGTATTTCTGGCCCATGTCGAACAGGTTGGCCTCATGCGGGCCGATGGCGCGGTCGCCGACGCAATCGGTGGCGACGATGGTGCGGAAATTGTGCTGCATGCTGTCCACCACGGTGGCACGCACGCAGCCGGAGGTGGTGCAGCCCGCGACCACCACCGTATCCGCCCCCTGGTAGCGCAGCCAGGACGCCAGGTTGGTGTCGAAGAAGCCGGACGCCCCCTGCTTGCGGACGATATGCTCCCCGGCGACGGGGGTGAGTTCCGCGACGATCTGCGACAGGGGCGAATGCTCCGTCAGCTTCAGCAGGGACGGCGCCTTCAGCGTGAAGACGCCGGCATCCGACCCGTCATCCGCATAGACCACGCGGGTATGGGCGACGGGCCAGCGATGGGCGCGCGCGAAGGCGAGGAGCTTCACCGTCTCCGCGATCGCGGGGCCGATATTGCCGCCGCCGAAATGCGCGGGATCGGCGAAGCCGTTGACGTAGTCGACGATGACGAGGGCCGGGCGCTGGCCCATCCCCGCCGTGTTGCCCATGCCCTGGCGGTGGTAGATGTCGGCTTCCGGATGGCCGCTCATGGATTTGTGCCCTCAAGCGCGTCGTGCCGAAGGCACGCCTGCGGCGTGAGGCGCGCGCTCCGCGCGCTTGGCTGCGCGCCTACGCGCTGGCACGCCATCCGTTGATGCTGGTCTGTGCGCGGGCCGCCCTTGGCGGCCGAAGGGGCGGGGGGGGTGGCGGTGGTGATCACGCCACGGCCTCCAGGTCCCGCAGCGACTGGATCATCGCGCTGCGCAGCAGGTAGGCGCGGTGCTTGGCGGGGTCGGCGACGGTGGCGCGCAATTCGTCGTGATAGGCGCGGCGCTGCTCCGGGTCCCGCTGGTTCAGGATCTGGCGGTTGCGCAGCGCCTGCTGCTGCACGACGTCGAGCGCCACCTTGCGCCGCTGGCGGCCATAGCGGCCCATCAGCGACGCATCGGCGCCCTTCCAGACCTCGGTCAGCTTGGAGGCCAGGTTGAAGGCATCGTGGATGCCGCCATTCATGCCCATGCCGCCGAGCGGGTTGTTGATATGCGCGGCATCGCCGGCGAGGAAGACGCGGCCATGAACGTATTCGTCCACCACCCGCTCATGCACCCGATAGGCGGTGCGGTGCTTCACCGTGTAGCCGGCGGGATTGGGCACCACGGCCTGGAGGCGCGCATCCATCCGCGCGGGGTCGGTCATCTGTTCCTCCGTCTCGTTGGGATCGGTGGGGAACAGCACGCGCCACAGGCTGGCCGTGCGCAGCAGCACGAACCATTCCTGCGGATCGCTGATATAGGCGATGTTGGAGAGATCGTTGATGTGGTCGTGGAAGGGGAAGGTTGTCGACAGTGACAGGAAGATCTCCGGGATGGTCTGGCCGCGGAACTCCGTGCCGACCGAACGCCTGACCGCGCTGCGCGCGCCATCGGCGCCGATGAGGTAGCGGCCGCGCAGCGGTTCCTTCGACCCGTCCGCGCGTTCAATGGTCAGCGTGACGCCATCGGCGTCCTGCGCGACGCTGTCGGCCTTCGCGTCATAGATGAACTGGACGTCGGGGTTGCCCGCCATCTGTTCGCGCAGCATGCGCGTCAGGCGCCATTGTTCGCATTGCAGGCGGTAGGGGTGGGCGGTGTCGTCCTTCAGGCGCTCCATCTCGAAGGTCGCGATCACGCCCTGGTGGCGGTCGCGGAACTGCCAGAAGGGGCAGACCAGGCCCTGGTCGATCAGGGACTGCACCACGCCGAAGCGGCCGAGCATATCGAGGGTGGGCGGGTGGAAGGTGGAGGCACGGAGATCATCGGGCAGGTCCTGTGCCTGTTCGACGATGGTGACGGGGATGCCTTCCCCGGCCAGGTAGGCGGCGGCGACCATGCCGACGGGGCCTGCCCCTGCGATGATGACGCGATCGTCCTTGGCCATGCTGTCCCTCGGGATTCGTCCGGACAATATCGCGCTGATGCTGCGTGCGGGAAAGGGCGGGGTTTTGTTCTGATGATGGTCCAGGGGGTTCTGCCTCCTGGCGGATGGGGTGTGGGGAAGGCAGCGCCTTCCCCACCGGACTCACCCGCCGCTTGTCTGCCATTCCCCAAGGCGCATCTATACGGCCATGAAAATCCCCTTCCTGGATCGCCCGCCCGTGGTGGCGGTGCTGCGCCTGTCCGGTGTGATCGCGGCCCGCGGCGGCACTCCCTTCGCCGGCCCCGGCATCAGCGCGGAGGGCATGGCCCCCCTCATCGAGCGTGCCTTCAGCCTGAAGCGCCTGGCCGCGGTGGCGCTGGTGATCAATTCACCCGGCGGGTCGCCCGTGCAGTCCAGCCTGGTGGCGCAGCGCATCCGGCGCCTGGGCGACGAGAAGAAGGTGCCCGTGACCGCCTATGTCGAGGATGCGGCGGCGTCTGGCGGCTATTGGCTGGCCTGCGCGGCGGATGAGATCGTGGTGGACCCGGCTTCCATCGTGGGGTCGATCGGCGTCATCAGCGCGGGCTTCGGGCTGGAGGAGGCGATCGGGCGGATCGGCGTGCGCCGTCGGATGCACACGGCGGGGGGCGAGAAGAGCTTCCTCGACCCCTTCGGCCCGGAGAAAGCGGAGGATGTGGCGCGGCTGGAGGCGCTGCTGGCCGATCTGCACGTCACCTTCAAGGATTGGGTGCGCGGACGGCGCGGCGCCGCGCTGAAGGCGCCGGAGGAGGAGCTGTTCACCGGCCGCTTCTGGACCGGGGCGCGCGGGGTGGAGTTGGGCCTGGCGGACCGGATCGGGGAAGCGTCGTCCGACCTCCGCGCCCGGTTCGGGGAGAAGGCGCGCCTGGTGCCGATCGGCGCCCGGCGCCCGCCCTGGCCGCTGCGCCTGCTGTCCGGCGCGGCGATCGCGGAAGGGGCGATGGCGGCGGTGGAGGAACGGGCGGCCTGGGCGAGGCTGGGGTTGTAGCGATGAAGCGCATCAACGGGTCCGTGGTGACCGCCCCCATCGGGGGGCAGGAGATCCGCTTCTTCGTCGCCAATGAACGGGACGCGATCCAGAAGCACCATGCCGCCGGCGAGTTCTACGAGGCGGAGGAGATCGCCATCATCGCCCGGCATTTCCCGGCCGGCGCGCATTACGTCGATATCGGCGCGAATGTCGGCAACCACGCCGTCTATGCCGCGAAGTTCCTGGCGCCGGCCAGCGTGGTGGTGATCGAGCCCAACCCGCCGGCCATCGAGATCCTGCGCCTCAACCTGCTGCTGAACGACCTGGCGTCGCGGGTGGATGCCAGCCTTCTGGGCTTCGGCCTGGCGGAGGCGGAAGGCATGGCGCGCGCCGTGGTGCCGCCGAACAATCTGGGCGGCTCCGGCCTGGTGCTGGATGCCGCCGGTGCCACCATCCCGCTGCGGCGCGGCGACGATCTGCTGGCGGGGCGGCGGATCGACTTCATCAAGCTGGATGTGGAGGGGATGGAACTCGGCGTGCTGGCGGGGCTGGAGGGGCTGATCGCCACCTGGCGCCCGCGCATGTTCATCGAGGTGCATAACCGCAACGCCGCGCCCTTCCGGCAATGGCTGGCGCGGCTGGGCTATGGGGTGCGGGACACGTTCCGGCGCTATCCCTCCAACGAGAATTTCATGGTGGTGCCGGAGTAGAAGCCATCATCGATCACAGAACAGGATTCCGCCCTTGGCCTTGGAATCCCGGGGCGATTCGATGATCTGGACGGTGACGCTTTCGGCCGGCACGCCGAAATTCTTCACCATGGCGTCGGTCAGGTCGCGCGCCAGGCCGCGCTTCTGTTCGGTGGTGCGGCCGGTGGCGGCGAAGACCATGATCTCGGGCATGGGCGTGATTCCTTGAGGGCGGCGGGGTAGCCTCCGCCCCGGCGCCGGGGGGGCGCAAGGGGTGGTCTATCGATGGGCGTAGTGCTGCTGCCCGGCTTCATGCTGGATGCGGGGATGTGGGACGAATTGGCGCCGCTGCTGGCGCCGTTCGGTCCGGTGCATCACGGCGACCTGTTCCAGGATGACACCATCGAGGGCATGGCGGCGCGGGTGCTGGCGGGCGCGCCCGAGAGCTTCGTGCTGGTGGGGTTTTCGATGGGCGGCTTCGTGGCGCGGGAAGTGGCGCGGATGGCGCCGGGGCGCGTCCGGGCGCTGGTGCTGGTCGCGACCTCCGCGCGGGGCGAGAGCGCATCCCAGCAGGCGCGGCGCCAGGCGATCGCGGGGCGGCCGGAGGGCCAGGCCTTCCGGGGCATGAGCCGCGCCGCCATTGCCCGCGGCCTGCACCCCGACCGCGCCGGGGATGCCGCGCTGGTGGACCGGCTGCGCGCCATGGGGGACCGGCTGGGCGGCGCGGTCTTCCTGCGGCAGACGCTGATGCCGCGCCCGGCCTTCGATGACCGGCTGGGCGAGATCGCCTGCCCGACGCTGGTTGTGGCCGCCGCGCAGGATGCGCTGCGCAGCGTGGCGGAAGCGCGCGAGATCGCGCAGGGCATCCCCGGCGCGCGGCTCCACATCATCGAGGGCAGCGGCCACATGGTGCCGATCGAGGCGCCGGGCGAACTGGCGCGGCTGATCCTCGGTTTCGTGGATCAGGCGGAGACCTGACGGACCCAGTCTTCCAGGTTGTAGTAGGTGGTGATGCGGGTGATGAGGCCGCCTTCCACCGCCAGGAAGGCGCCGGCGGGGATGCGGTAGACCTGGCCACGGGCCTCGGGCAGGCCCTCATCGGTGCGGAGATACGTCCCCACCACGGTGAACTCCGCCGCGGCGCGGGTGCCGGTGGCATCGACCATCACGACGATATCCTCCAGCTGCTCGGCATAGGCGCCGTCCATGCGGGCGAGGAATTCGGTGAAGGCGGGTTTGCCGATGCGGCGGGTCCCCTGGTTGGGGTCATGCGCGACCTGGTCGTGCAGCAGGGCCAGCATCGCCGCGCGGTCGCCGGCATTGAAGGCGGCGTAGTAGCGGCGGATCAGGGCTTCGGTGGGGTGCATGGCGCTGGGCTCCGTCGGGACAGGCGGGGTTGCTTGCCGGCCTCCCCGCGCGGGGGGTAATGAACGCGCGAAACCTCCCCCGGCAAGACCCGCCCCCGCATGTCCGACACAGCGCCGTCCTTCCAGGAAATCATCCTGCGCCTCCACCGGTTCTGGAGCGCGCAGGGCTGCCTGATCCTGCAGCCCTACGACATGGAAGTGGGCGCGGGCACCTTCCACCCCGCGACGACGCTCCGCGCGCTGGGGCCGAAGCCCTGGTCGGCGGCCTATGTCCAGCCATCGCGCCGCCCGTCCGACGGGCGGTTCGGGGAGAATCCCAACCGGCTGCAGCACTACTACCAGTACCAGGTCATCATGAAGCCGAGCCCGCGCGACGCGCAGGATCTGCTGCTGGCCAGCTACCGGGACCTCGGCCTGGATCCGATGAAGCACGACTTCCGCTTCGTCGAGGATGACTGGGAGAGCCCGACGCTCGGCGCCTGGGGGCTGGGGTGGGAGATCTGGTGCGACGGGATGGAGGTCGGCCAGTTCACCTACTTCCAGCAGGTCGGCGGCATCACCTGCGAAGTGCCGAGCTTCGAGATGACCTACGGCCTGGAACGACTGGCGATGTTCATCCAGGACGTGGACGACGTCTATGAACTGGACTTCAACGGGCGCGGCGTGAAGTACCGGGACGTGTTCCACCGGGCGGAGGTCGAATACTCCCACCACAATTTCTCCGGTGCCGACACGGCGATGCTGTTCCAGCATTTTGCCGACGCAGAGCGCGAGTGCCTGTCCCTGCTGGCCTATGACCCGCCGCTGGCGCTGCCGGCCTATGACCAGTGCATCAAGGCGTCCCACCGCTTCAACCTGCTGGACGCCCGCGGCGCCATCAGCGTGACCGAGCGCGCCGCCTATATCGGCCGGGTGCGGGCGCTGGCGAAGGCATGCTGCGAGGCCTGGGTGGCGGGAGAGCGGGTTTGAACTTGTTGCTCCATCGGCGTTCTACCATACTGAGGGGGTTTTCTACCATCGGGGTGGCGCCATGGGTCAGCTGAACATCAAGAGCGACAAGGCGGATGCGCTGGTCTCGCGCCTCGTCGCGCTGACCGGCGAGAACAAGACGCAGGCCGTGGTCGCGGCGCTGGAGGAACGGCTGGCGCGGGTGGAGCGCGAGCAGCGGGCCGAGGAAAGGGTCCGGCGCATCCTCGATGCCGCGGCCGACATACGGCGCCTCATGGGGGAGCCGATGCCGACGATGGCCGAACTCGATGCCGAGCTCTACGACCCGGATACGGGCCTGCCCGCGTGATCGTCGACAGTTCCGCCATCGTCGCGATCCTGCGGGGGGAACCGGAAGCGGCGGACTTCAGCCGTGCCATTGTCCTGTCCGGCAAGGCTGCCATGACGGCGGCGACCTGGGTGGAGGCGGCGATGGTGGTCGAGGGTCGGGCGGAGGGGGCGGCGGATGCCCGGTTCGATGACCTCATCCGGGACCTCGGCATCACGATCGAGCCGGTTACGATGACGCTGGCGCGTGGCGCGCGGCAGGCGTTTCGTCGCTACGGCCGGGGCCGACACCCTGCGCGACTGAATTTCGGCGACTGCTTCTCCTACGCCCTGGCGCAGGAACGGGGCGAGCCGTTGCTGTTCAAGGGCGATGATTTCGCCCAGACCGATGTGAAGAGGGCCATCTAGGCCATGCCTGAACTGCTGCTCGAACTGTTCTCGGAAGAAATCCCCGCGCGGATGCAGGCGCGGGGGGCGGATGACCTGGCGAAGGCCTTTGCCGCTGCCGTGGCGCCGGTGCTGGAAGGCGCGCCCCGGCCCTTCTACGGGCCGCGGCGCATCGGGCTGTCCGCGACCCTGCGGGCCGAGGTGACGACCGATGGCAAGGAGGAACGCGGCCCGCGCACCGCCGCGCCGCCGGCGGCGCTGGACGGCTTCCTGAAGAAGCATGGGGCGACGCGGGAGATGCTGGCGGAGCAGAACGGGTTCTGGGTGCTGCAGAAGCCGGGCGCGACGGTGACGGCGGCGTCGCTGGTGGCCGCCGCCATGCCCGGGCTGATCCGGGGCTTCGGCTGGCCGAAATCCATGCGCTGGAACGGGCCCTTCACCTGGGTGCGGCCGCTGCACCGGGTGCTGTGCGTGCTGGATGGCCAGGTGGTGCCCTTCGCGATCGAGGAACTGCCGGGCCTGGTCAGCGGGAACGAGACCGAGGGCCACCGCATCATGGCCGCCCATGCCGGAAGCGGCGGCGCCTTCGCGGTGACGGGGCTGGCCGATTACGAGGCCGGGCTGCGGGCGCGCTTCGTGGTGCCGGATGCGCAGGAGCGCATGCGGATCATCGAGGAGGGCATGAACCGCCTCGCCGCCGCGCAGGGCGTGAAGATCGTGCCGGACAAGGGGCTGCTGGAGGAAGTGGCCGGGCTGGTGGAATGGCCGGTGCCGCTGCTGGGCCGCATCGACGACGCCTTCATGGACCTGCCGCCGGAACTGATGCGCACGACCATGCGGGTGAACCAGCGCTATTTCTCGCTGGTGAAGCCGGATGGCGGCGCGGCGCCCTTCTTCGCGCTGGTGGCGAATATCGCCGCGCTGGATGGCGGCGCCACGCTGGTTGCGGGGAATGAGCGGGTGCTGCGCGCGCGCCTGTCCGATGCCCGCTTCTTCTGGGACCAGGACCGCAAGCAGCGGCTGGAAAGCTTCCTGCCGAAGCTGTCCACGGTCGTGTTCCACGCGAAGCTCGGCACGCAGGGGCAGCGCGTCGAACGCCTGGTGAAGCTGGCGCGCTACCTGGCGCCGCTGGTGGGCGCCGATGTCGGCCTTGCCGCGCGGGCGGCGGAACTCGCCAAGGCGGATCTGGCGTCGGGCCTCGTCGGTGAATTCCCGGAATTGCAGGGCGTGATCGGTCGCTACTACGCGCTGCATCAGAACGAGGACCCGCGCGTCGCGGAAGCCATCGCCGCGCATTACCGGCCGATGGGGCCCGGCGATGCGGTGCCGAACGAGCCGGTGGCGATCGCGGTGGCGCTGGCGGACAAGCTGGACACGCTGGCGGGCTTCTTCGCCGTCGATGAACGGCCGACCGGCTCCGGCGATCCCTTCGCGCTGCGGCGCGCGGCGCTCGGTGTGATCCGCATCCTGCGGGAGAACGGGCTGCGCCTTCGCCTCGGCGATGTGATCGGGGAGGCCTTCTTCGGCTTCCCGCAGGCGGTCGGCATGACGGCCAATCCCGAATTCGGCATGGCGGTGGCGCAGGAGAAGCTGCGCGCGGGCTATCAGGCGCCGAAGGGCAGCCTGCATCCGCCGATGGTCGCGGCCTTCGGGGCGGGGCTGGTGGATTTCCTGGCCGACCGGCTGCGCGTGCAGTTGCGGGCCGAGGGTGCGCGGCATGACCTGCTGGCCGCCGCCTTCGGGGCGGGCGGCGAGGATGACCTCGTCCGCCTCCTCGCCCGCGCCGATGCGCTGAAGGCGCTGGTGGAAGGCGCGGATGGGCCCAACCTGCTGGCCGCCTACAAGCGCGCGGCCAACATCCTCCGCATCGAGGAGAAGAAGGACGGCCCCCACCAGGGCGCCATCGACGCTGGGCTGCTGGCGGTGGCGGAGGAGCAGGCGCTGGCCACCGCGCTCGACCAGGCCGCGCCCGCCGTCGCGGCGTCACTGGCTTCTGAAAATTACATTTCTGCCATGTCGGCCTTGGCAGCGCTGCGAGGGCCACTTGATGCCTTCTTCGACCGCGTCACCGTGAACGATCCCGTTCCGGAACTCCGACGCAACCGTCTACGCTTGCTCGCACGGCTCCGCGCCAGCATGGATGCGGTGGCCGACTTTTCCCGGATCGAGGGCTGACGTCCAGGCGCCCCCGCTTCCCCGGCACGAGGATTGCCTCGGCCGGGGCGTGGTGGCAGTCCTTCGCGAACAGCCACGCAGTTTGCAGGAGAACGCCGTCCAATGACGAAGTGGGTGTACAGCTTCGGCGCCGGTCACAATGAGGGCCGCGCGGACATGCGGAACCTCCTGGGTGGCAAGGGCGCCAACCTCGCGGAGATGGCGAGCATCGGCCTGCCGGTTCCCCCCGGCTTCACCATCACCACCGAGGTCTGCACCTACTACTACGACCACGGCCAGTCCTACCCGCCGGAACTGCTGGACAGCGTCAACAAGGCGCTGGCGCTGGTCGAGGACGCGGTCGGCGCGAAGTTCGGCGACCACCACAAGCCGCTGCTGGTCTCCGTCCGCTCCGGCGCGCGGGTCTCCATGCCGGGGATGATGGACACGGTCCTGAACCTCGGCCTGAACGACGCCACCGTCGATGGCCTGGCCGTCGCCTCCGGCGATGCGCGCTTCGCCTGGGACAGCTACCGCCGCTTCATCCAGATGTTCGGCTCCGTCGTGCTCGGCGTGGACCATCACCGGTTCGAGGAGATCATCGAACATGTGAAGATGGACAAGGGCGTGGACGAGGACACGCAGCTGACCGCGCAGGACTGGCACCGCGTGGTGGATGGCTACAAGGAAATGGTGGCGGAAGTCACCGGCAAGCCCTTCCCGCAGGACCCCCACGCGCAGCTCTGGGCCGCCATCGGCGCCGTCTTCGGTTCGTGGATGAACCCGCGCGCCAATACCTATCGCCGCCTCCACGACATCCCCGCGCAATGGGGCACCGCCGTTAACGTGCAGGCGATGGTCTTCGGCAACATGGGCAGCGATTGCGCGACCGGCGTCTGCTTCACGCGCGACCCCAGCACGGGGGAGAACTTCTTCTACGGCGAATACCTGGTGAATGCGCAGGGCGAGGACGTCGTCGCCGGCATCCGCACGCCGCAGCCCATGGCCGAGGCCCGCGCGAAGCCGGGCGAGAAGTCCATGGAAACCGTGATGCCGAAGGCCTACGCGGAACTCGTCGAGGTCCGCGCGAAGCTCGAGAAGCACTACACGGACATGCAGGACATCGAATTCACGGTCCAGCAGAACAAGCTCTACATGCTGCAGACGCGCAACGGGAAGCGCACCGCGGCGGCGTCGCTCAAGATCGCGGTGGACATGGCGCGTGAGGGCCTGATCGACCGCACGGAAGCGGTGAAGCGAGTCGATCCCAAGGCGCTGGACCAGCTGCTGCACCCCACACTCGATCCCAAGGCGCCGCGCAAGGCGCTCGCCAAGGGCCTGCCGGCATCGCCGGGTGCGGCCTGCGGCGTCATCGTCTTCTCGGCGGATGAGGCCGAGGCCCGCGCCGCCAAGGGCGAGGCCGTGATCCTGGTGCGAATCGAGACGTCGCCCGAGGACATCCACGGGATGCACGCCGCCAAGGGCATCCTCACCACCCGCGGCGGCATGACCAGCCACGCGGCGGTCGTCGCCCGCGGCATGGGCCGGCCCTGCGTGGCCGGCGCCGGCACGATCAACGTGGACTACGCACAGCAGACCATGTCCGCCGGCGGCAAGCGGCTTATGGCGGGGGATACCATCACCCTCGATGGCGCGACCGGCGAAGTCTTCGCCGGCACCGTCGCGATGATCGAACCCAAGCTGTCCGGCGACTTCGCGACGCTGATGGAATGGGCCGATGGCGTCCGCCGCATGAAGGTGCGCGCCAACGCCGAAACCCCGCTGGATGCCGAGACCGCCCGGAAGTTCGGCGCGGAAGGCATCGGCCTCTGCCGCACCGAACACATGTTCTTCGACCCGGAGCGCATCGGCGCCGTCCGGCACATGATCATGGCGGAGACGGAGGAAGGACGGCGCGACGCGCTCTCCCGCCTCCTGCCCTTCCAGCGCAAGGACTTTCTCGAGTTGTTCCGGATCATGGCGGGCCTGCCCGTGACGATCCGGCTGCTCGACCCGCCGCTGCACGAATTCCTGCCGCACAAGGAAAGCGAGATCGAGGAAGTCGCCGAAAGCCTCGGCGCCGATGTCGCGCTGATGAAGCGGCGCGTGGCGGACCTCTCGGAAGCGAACCCGATGCTCGGCCACCGCGGCTGCCGCCTCGGCGTCACCTACCCCGAGATCTACGAGATGCAGGTCCGCGCGATCTTCGAAGCGGCCGTGCAGACCGGCAAGGAAACCGGCGCGGCGCCGGTGCCCGAGATCATGATCCCGCTGGTGATGACCAAGCGAGAGCTGGAAATCACCCGCGCGCAGGTGGACAAGGTCGCGCAGGAAGTCTTCGCGGAAAGCGGCTACCACATCGTCTACCAGGTGGGGACGATGATCGAACTGCCCCGCGCCGCCCTGACCGCCGACACCATCGCCGAAAGCGCCGACTTCTTCAGCTTCGGCACCAACGACCTGACACAGACCGTCTTCGGCCTGTCCCGCGACGACGCCGGCAAGTTCCTGCCCTTCTACGTCGAGAAGGGCATCCTGCCGAAGGACCCCTTCGTCTCCATCGACATCGAAGGCGTCGGCGCCCTGGTGCGGATCGCGGCCGAGAAGGGCCGCAAGGCCAAGCCGGACCTCAAGCTCGGCATCTGCGGCGAACACGGCGGGGACCCGGCCTCCATCCACTTCTGCGGCTCGGTCGGCCTCGACTACGTCTCCTGCTCACCCTACCGCGTCCCCGTCGCACGCCTCGCCGCCGCCCAGGCCGCACTGGCAACGGGCGGGGGCGACAGGACGGCGTGAGCGCGTGTTGACCGCAGGGAGGGCTCCGCCCTCCCCGCACCCCTCCCGCCAAGGGCCAGCGGGCCCTTGGAACCCAGGCTTTGATGGGCGGAAAGGGAGGGGGCCTGACAGTCTCCGTTCGAAGGGTGCGCCGCTGATGCCCCCTCCCTTTCCGCCCATGAATAGTGGTCCAGGAGGCCGCTGCCTCCTGGCAGGGGGTGCAGGGGGGCAGCACCCCCCTGCGGCCACATGACGACTCTCTCCGCCCTCATCGTCGCCCGCAACGAGGCGGAGCGGTTGCCGGATTGCCTGGCGTCGGTCGCCTTTGCGGATGAGGTCGTGGTCGTCCTGGATCGCACGACCGATGCCAGTGCCGCGATTGCGCGCGCCGCGGGGGCGCGGGTGATCGAGGGGGGCTGGCATCTGGAGGGTGAGCGGCGGAATGCCGGCATTGCCGCCTGTGCCAGCGATTGGGTGCTGGAGGTCGATGCGGATGAGCGGGTGAGCCCGCCGCTGGCGGCCGCGGTCAGGCGGGTGATCGGGACCTCGACCCATGCCTGGCACCAGGTGCCGGTGGATAATTATGTCGGCGATCGGCTGGTGCGCTACGGCTGGGCGGGGAGTTTCGGCACGACGTCGGTGCCGCGGCTGTTCCGGCGGGGTGCCAAGAGCTGGCGCGCGCAGCGGGTGCATCCGGGGCTGGACTGGGTGGGGAAGGAGGGCCCGAAGATCACGGAGGGCGCGCTGATCCACCTGGTGGACCGGGATATCTCCGACATGCTGCGGCGGCTGGACAAGTATTCCTCCGCCAAGGCGGCGGATCTGATCGCGAAGGGGGATATCGGGTCGCTGCCCGACAATCTGCGGCGATTCCTGTCCCGGGTGTGGAAGAGCTACGTGTCCCGGAAGGGGTATCGGGAGGGCGGCTGGGGCGTGCTGCTCGCGCTCTGCACGGGGGCTTTTCCGCTGCTGGCCTATCTCAAGGCGCGGCTGGAGCCGGAGCGGCATGGTGGTGTGAAGGAGGGGGGCGTGAAGCGGGACTGACGTTTCGGCGGTGGGTCTGAACTCCGGGACCTCGGGCGCCGTTGCCGGGGGATAATCGGAGAGAATCCCCATGCCCGACACGCCGCAGCCCCGCCAGAGCCAGTCCCACCAGCCCGGCATCGAGGCCGAGATGGAGCCGCGGCCCGACTCCGCGATGAGGAACTGGAAGCCGTCCGGGAAGCTGACGGGCAAGGTCGCGCTCATCACGGGCGGCGACAGCGGCATCGGCCGCGCGGTCGCGATCGGCTTCGCGAAGGAGGGGGCGGATGTCGCGATCCTCTACCTCGATGAAGGCGAGGATGCGGCGGATACGAAGCGGCTGATCGAGGCGGAGGGGCGGCGCGCGGTGGCGATCGCCGGCGACATCGGCGATGCGCAGGTCTGCGACGTGCTGGTGCAGCGCGTGGTCGGTGAACTCGGCCGGATCGACGTGCTGGTGAACAACGCCGCCGAGCAGCATGTCTGCGAGGATTTTTCCCGGATCCCGACCGGGCAGGTGGAGCGGACCTTCCGCACCAACATCCTCGGCATGATGTGGGTGACGAGGGCGGTGCTGCCGCACATGGCGGAGGGCTCGGCCATCATCAACACGACCAGCATCACGGCCTATCAGGGCAATCCGACGCTGATCGACTATGCCAGCACCAAGGGCGCGATCCTGGCCTTCACGCGCAGCCTGGCGAAGGCCCTGCAACATCGGAAGATCCGGGTGAATGGCGTGGCGCCCGGGCCGATCTGGACGCCGCTGATCCCCGCGAGTTTTTCCGAGGCGCGCACGGCGGAGCATGGGGCGAGCGCGCCGATGGGGCGGCCAGGCCAGCCGGATGAGGTGGCGCCGGCCTACATCTTCCTCGCGAGCAGCCTGGATAGTTCCTACATCAGCGGGCAGGTGATCCACCCGAATGGGGGGACCGTCGTGAACGGGTGACGGTCCCGCCCGCCGGTCAGACCACCTGGTTCTTCAGCGTGGTCTCGCCGGCGTGGAGGCGCTTGAGGTTCTCCTCCATCAGGTCGAGGACATTGCCCTCATAGGCCCGCGTCTCCCCGCCCGTATGGGGCGTGATGAAGACATTGGGCATGGACCAGAGGGGCGAGGCCTCGGCCAGCGGTTCCTCCGCCGTCACGTCGAGGGCGGCGGCGCCGAGATGACCGGAGGCCAGCGCCGCGACGAGGTCGGGTTCCACGCAGACGGCGCCACGGGCGACGTTCACCAGGATGGCGGCCGGCTTCATGGCGGCGAATTGCGCGGCGCCCATCAGGCCGCGCGTCTCGGGCGTCAGCGCGCAGGTCAGCGCCACATAGTCGGCACGGGGAAGCTGGGCCATCAGCGCGCCCATGCCATGGATCTCGTCGGCGCCTTCCGATCCCTTGGCGGGGTCCTGGCGCAGGCCGATGACATTCATGCCGAAGGCCTTGGCCAGTCGCGCCAGCCGGCCGCCGATGCGGCCGATGCCGACCACCAGCAGGGTCTTGCCGCCGAGTTCATCCTCTCGCTTCGTCAGGTCGCCGATCATGCCGCGCCAGTGCTTGCGGGCCTGGTTGTCGCGGGCTTCCGGCAGGCGCCGGGCGATGGCGAGGATCAGGGAGATGGCGTGTTCCGACACGGCATTCGCATTGGCGCCCTGGGCGGAGGCGAGGCGGATGCCGGCGCCGGCCAGCACGGCGCGGTCATACTGGTCCACGCCCGCGCTGATGGACTGGATGAATTTCAGCCGTGGCGCCTTGGCCGCCAGGTGGTTGCGCCACATGCCGGAGACGAGGAGGACATCGGCCTCCGCGATGCGCGCTTCCAGCTCGTCCAAGCTGCGGACCTCGAAATGGGGCAGCGTGCCGCCGCGCTGCGCGTAGCGTTCGGCGAAGCGGTAGGCGACATGGGCGAAGCAGAGGGTTGGCTTGGGGGGCAGCATGGACGGTCCTCTTTTCAGCCGCGGGCAAACAGGGCCCGGGCCAGGCGGTCGAATTCGGGGATGGTCAGCGTCTCGGCCCGGCGGTCGCCGGCGATGGCGGCGGCATCCAGCAGCGCCTCCGCCTGGCCGAGCGACTTCAGCGATCCGCGCAGCATCTTGCGGCGCTGGCCGAAGGCGGCGGCGGTCAGGCGTTCCATGGTGGCGAAAAGCTCGGGGCCCGGGTCATCGGGGTGGGGCACCAGGCCGACCACGGCGGAATGGACTTTCGGTGGTGGGCTGAAGGCGCCGGGCGGCAGGCTGAGGAGGAACCGCGCCTGGCAGCGCCATTGGGCGAGGACGCCGAGGCGGCCATAGGCGTCGCTGTCCGGTGCGGCGCAGATGCGTTCCGCCACTTCCTGCTGGAACATCAGCGCCATGGATTCGAAGTGGCGCGCATTCCGCAGCCAGCCCACCAGCAGGGGCGTCGCCACGTTGTAGGGCAGGTTGGCGATGATCTTCCGCGGTGCCGGCAGCAGTGCCACGGCGTCGATGGTCGTGGCATCGGCCTCCAGCACCGTCAGGCGGCCGGGGAACACTGAGGAAAGTTCCGCCAGGGCGGCGATGGCGCGGCGGTCCAGTTCCACGGCAAGGACATCGGCGGCCGGGGAGGCCAGCAGCGCGCGGGTCAGCCCGCCCGGGCCAGGCCCGACTTCCAGCACATGGCGCCCCGTCAGGTCCCCGGCCAGGGTGGCGATGCGGTCGCACAGGTTCTGGTCCAGCAGGAAATGCTGGCCGAGCGACTTGCGGGCATCGAGCCCGTGCCGCGCGATGGTGTCGCGCAGCGAGGGGAGCGCCGTGCTCACGCCGACGCTGCCTTGCCCGTCAGCTGCGCATCTCGATCTGGGCGCGGCGGCGGAGGTCGCGCTGGAGCTGGCGGGAGAGTAGTTCCACGCGGTCGCGCAGCAGCTGCTGGCGGGCCACGTCGGGCGTGACCTCCGCCTGGTTCCGGGTCTCCCGCGTGCAGACCATGATGATGGCGACGCCGTCGGGCGCGATCACGGGCTGGCTGGCGCGGCCGGGGGCGAGGCCGCCGATGAGCTGGCGGAGCGCCGGGGGCTGCACCCCTTCCAGCCGCACCGGGCCGGGATCGGGGTCGCGGCCGCTGCCGGCGGCGCGGGCGGCCTGCTCCACCGCTTCGCAACTGCGGGCATTGGCGGCCAGCGCGCGGGCGCGTTCCACCACGGCCACCTGCTGTTCCGTGGGCGCCTGCGGGTTGAGCGGCGTCGCAAAGGGGAAGAAGGCCTGGCGCAGCGTCAGCATCGTCGCCAGGTCGCGGCCGACTTCGCGGCGCTGGCGCAGCGCCACGATCTGGAAGCCGCCGGGGACGGGGATGGCGTTGCTGATGGCGCCGGGGGGCATCTGGCCGACGATGCGGGCCACGGAGTCGTCCAGCGCCTCCAGCCCCACCCAGCCGAGGTCGCCGCCCTGGAGCGCGGTCTGGGCCTGGCTGAACTGGGTGGCGGCAACGGGGAAGGGGACGCCGCGGCGAAGCTGGGACACGACCTCATCCACGAAGCGGCGGACCTCCGCTTCCTCCCCGGGGTCGTCGACGGGGATGAAGATCTCGCTGACCAGGAATTCCTGCTGGCCGGTGCGGGCGCGCTGCAGGGCGATCTGCTCCGCCACCTCCGCATCGGTGGGCTGGGCCTGCGGGCCGAGGATCTGGCGCAGCAATCGTGCCCAGCCGATCTGCACGCGAAGCTGGTCGTACAGCACGCGGGGCTCGACCCCGGCGCGGCGCAGCTGGGCCACCAGGCCGCCGGCGGGCAGGTTGTTGCGGCGTTCCAGCTCCGCCACCGCCTGGGCGATGTCGGTATCCGTCACCGGGATGCGGCGGCGCTGCACGTCCTGCAGGCGGAGCCGTTCATCCACCAGCAGACGCGTGACCTGGGGCGTCAGGCGTTCCAGCACCTCCGGCGATGCCGGCAGGCCGGCATTCAGCGCGAAGAGGCGGCGGCGCCCATCCACGTCGCCGAGGGTGACGATATCCCCGTTGATGACGGCGATGATGCCATTGGACACGCCGGCCGGCGCCGGGGCAGCCGGGGCCTGGGCCTGGGCGGGCATCCCCGGCACCGCCATGACCGGCAGGGCGAGGGCTGGGAGCAGCAGCAGGGCGCGGGCGGTGAAACGCATGGCGCTTTCCTAGGCGTGCGGGGGGGTGATGGGAAGGGCGCGGACGCGTCCTGCCGGGGGGAAGCGCTTCGTCACAATGCGCGGAACCCGAAATCGCCGACCGTCTTCAGGCTGATGCGGAACAGCAGCAGCGTGCCGCCGGCATAGTCCCGCCCCGTATTCGGGTCCTGTGCCCGGTTGCGCACGAAGCGGGTCTCGAAGATCAGGCATTCATCCTCGTAGATCGCGCTGGCGGACCCGCTGACGGCGCGGTCGAGGCCGATGTCGTAGCGGCCGAAGGCGCCGATGCGCCAGTTCTCGGTCACGCGGAGCGTGCCGCCGATCGACACCTCCTCCCGCTTCCTTGTCGTGATGTTGGGCGCGGGGTTGGTCAGCAGGTAGCCGCCAGTGAGGGAGGCGGGGCCGGCGAGGATCGTGGCGCTGCCGTCCCAGAGGCGGGGTTCCGTCGTCTCCCGGTCCAGGCGCGACCGGCCGACCAGTTCCAGCCAGGGCACCGGCGCCAGGCGCACGCGGCCGACCCAGTCGGAGGACCGGTTCTCCAGCCCCGAGCCCTGCGGGAAGGTCGCGTCGGTCGCGGCGCGGAAGGACCGGCCGCCGAGGGCTTCGAGCTGCCCGCCATTCGGGAAGAACCAGGCGCCGCGCAGCGCGGCATCCACGCGGGTGCCGCCTTCCAGCCGGTCCCGGCCGGGGAAGCGGTTCAGGGCGAAGAGGTTGGCGTCGGTGAATTCGAGGTCGAGGCTGTCCTCGTTCGGGAAGCTGGTCTGCGACCCGGTGGAGGGGCCGGTGACGACCTGCACCCGCGGCTCGATCAACTGCGACCCCCAGTCGCCGGCGCTGCGCAGGAAGGGCATGCGCCAGTCGACCGCGCTGCGGACATGGCCGCGGCCATAGAAGCCATCGCTGCCGGCATCGCCATAGGTCGGCGCCAGCGCCAGGCCATCCACCCAGCCGCCGAGCACATCGGCATGGGTCCGGAAGGTCCAGAGATCGCCGGCTTCCCCGGTGAAGGGCAGTTCGTAGGACAGGCGGCTGCCGATGCGGCGCGTATCCGTCCCCGTGGTGCGGAAGATGCTGTAGGCGGAGGCATCGACCGAGAAATTGCCGCCGAGGTTGTCGGTCGGGAAGACGTAGTCCGCATAGCCGCGCGGCAGCACCATGGGCACCTGGCTGGTCGTCGTCTGCGAATCCAGGCCCTGGTAGATCATGCTGTCGATGCGGGCGTAGCCCTCCGCGCCCCAGAAGCCTTCGAGATAGGCGCTGGTGGTCAGCACCCGCGGGCCGCCGAAGCGCCAGGCGCGGAGGTATTCGCGCGACGAGGCGCGGTTGAGGCCGAAGCCCGCGCGCCAGTTCTCATCCAGCGAGAAGCGGCCGCGGGAGAACAGGTGCCCGCCGGTGCCGTCGGCCTCCGTCCCATCCAGCGCGCCGATGGAGCCTTCCACCGTCAGGTCGCCATTGTTGAAGCGCCGGCGATAGGCGCCGCCGAGGTTGGGGACCTGCTTCTCGGACAGCGTCGCGGTGATGGTCGCGTCGGAATGGTCGTCGATCGCCCAGTAGTAGGGGATCTCCGCGAAGGCGCCGAGCAGCCTTGTGGTGCCGAGCGTGGGGGAGAGGAAGCCCGAGGCGCGGGGCGCATCCGGCGAGGCATGGCTGAAATAGGGGGTGTAGAGCACCGGCCAGCCCGCGAACTGCACCGCCGCATCCCGGTAGCGCACGCGCTGGTCCACGCTGTCCAGCGTGGCGACCCGGGCGCGGAGCTGCCAGAGCGGCGGGCGGGTCGGGTCCTCCGCGCACAGATCGCAGGAGGAATAGACCACGCGCGCCAGATCCGTGACCGTGCCGCCAGTGCGCCGCGCGCCGGCGGCGGCCAGGCGGGCGTTGGAGGCGAGCAGGCCGCGGATGCCCTCGATCGCGGCATCCCGCATCCCGCCGGTCAGCTCCGCGCGGTCGGCGAAGAGGGTCTGCCCGTCCGGCTCGATCAGCGCGACATTGCCGGTGGCGACGGCGACGCCGGTTTCCCGGTTGTAGGTGAATTCATCCGCCCGCAGCACGCGGTCGCCCTGCCAGGCTTCCACCCGGCCGCGGGCGGTGACGGTGTTGGCGGCCTGGTCGTATTCGACCTCCTCCGCCGTGAAGGTCACGGGTTCGTTGCTGTTGGCGGACCGTCCGAAGCTGCCCATGCCCTGGGGGGCGGCGGGGATGGCGGGCAGCACCAGCAGACACAGGCTGGCGAGCGCGGTGCCGAGCAGCAGGCGGGGGCGGGTGCGCGGCGGGGGTGCCGGCATGACGGGGGCTGGCAGCGGGGCGGGCGCCAGGGTGGGCGCGCGGCGCGGGCGCAGGCCCGCGGGCGTCCCGCCGGGCGCCCGCAGCGGCGGGGGCAGCTTTCCCGATCGGCCGCCGGGCTGGCGCATCAACCATCCTCCAGGTGCAGCAGAAGTGCCAGGGCCAGCAGCAATCCCGCGACGGTGGGCGCCCAGGCGGCGAGGACCACCGGCAGGGATCCTGCCTCCCCGAATTCATTGCTGACCTTGTCCACGACGAACAGGGCGAATCCGGCGGCAACGCCGCCGCCGATCATCTGCGCGACGCCGCCGCGCCGCGTCTGGCGCATGGAGAAGCCGGCGGCGAGCAGCGCCATGGCCAGCGCCAGCACCGGCAGGGCGAGCAGCGACTGGAACTGGATGCGGTGGCGCACGGCGGAGAAGCCCGCCTCCTCCAGCACCGCGATGAAACCGGGGAGCGCCCAGAAATCCAGCGTTTCCGGGGAGGCGAAGCTGTCCTGGATCCGGTCGGGGGTCAGTTCCGTCGGCAGGCTGATGGTGCCGACGGGCTTGGCGATGCGATCGGCGCCGAAGGCCACCGCCTCCTCGATCACCCAGGCGCCGCTGGTCAGGCGGGCGCGGGGGGCCTCGATGCGGGACAGGGGCTGGTCGCCGGCGGTCAGGCGCCAGACCGAGACCTCCTGCAGCTCGAACCGCGCGCCGGCGCGGGGAATGGGCTCCCCGGGGTTCCGCATCGCGACGGGGCGGCCGGAGATGATGGCGACGCCATTCGCCTCCAGCTCCCGATCCGCCTGGCGCAGCCAGAGGCGCCCGCCGGCCAGCGCCGTCATGCCGCCGCCGGTGCGGAGGAAGGTCTGGTCCAGCCTTTCGGCCCGCGACAGAAGGGCGGAGGAGATGGGGGAGATCGCGCCGGTCGCGACCATGCCGAGCAGCAGGGCCACCACCAGCGGCCCGGTCAGGAACCCCCAGGCGGAGATGCCGGCCGCGCGCGCCACGATGAGTTCCGAGGAGCGCGTGAGCCGCCAGAAGGCGACGATGCCGCCCAGCAGGATGGAGAAGGGCAGGATCTGGAGCGAGACGAAGGGCAGCCGCAGGCTCGCGATCTCCAGCGCGATGCCGAAGCCGACATCGGGGCGGGTCGCGGCGCGGCGCAGCAATTCGATGAAGTCGAACAGCGCGACCAGCCCGGTCAGCGCGCCCAGCATCGCGAGCGTCATGCCGAAGAAGGCGCGGGCGACGTAGCCCGTCAGGGTGGGCGTCAGGATCATCGCGTCAGTCGGCCGCCTGGGCCTGCGGGGGCATGGGCAGGGCGCGGGGCCGTGGCAGGCCGGGGGCGCCCAGCATCCACCACAGCGCGACCACGCCGGGCACGGTGGCGTGCGCCCAGATCAGCCAGACGAAGCTGTTGTCGCGCGTCGCCAGGTTGCCGATGGTCAGCCCCACCGCCAGCAGCCCGACCACCAGGCCGATGCCGGTGGCCAGCCGCAGGCCGCCGCCATGGCGCCGGAACTGGCCGGTGAGCGCGACCGACAGGCCGACCAGCGCGAAGGACAGCGCCGTGAGGGGGGCGGACATGCGCTGATGCGCTTCCCCCACGAAGCGGGCGACATCGCGGGGGCGCAGGGCCTCCGCCGGGTCGGGGTTCAGCAATTCGGGGATGCTACGTTCGCGACTGTCGCGGAAGCGCGCTTCCTCCTGCCGCGTGGCGCGGGCCAGGTCGATGCTGTTCTCGTTGAAGGACAGGACGGAAAGCCGCATGGGCTGGGCGCCGGGCGCCGGGTTGGGCACGCGCTCCATCTGCTGGCGGACGCCGTTCTGCAAGGTGACGCGCGGGCCGTTGGGGCCGACGGTGATGCGGCCCTGTTCCGCCAGGATGGTGACGGGCGCGCCGCGTTCGCGGGCATCATGCACCAGGATGCCGCGCAGCGTGCCGTCCCGGTCGCGCAGCCGCGCATAGACGGTCAAATCCCCGCCGACGGAGGAGAAGACGCCTTCCTGCACCAGGATCGCGGCCATCTGGTTGCGGATCTCGAACTGCCAGATGCGGAAGGCGGTGTGGGACAGCGGCACCAGCCAGAGGTTCAGCAGGTAGCCGACCCCCACCGCCATCATCGCTAGCATGATGCCCGGCCTGGCCAGGCGAAGCTGGGACAGGCCGGCGGCGCGCATCACCACCAGTTCGCGGTCGCTGTTCATCCGCACATAGACGAACAGCACCACGACGAAGGTGGTGATGGGCAGGATCACGGCGAAGAAGCCCGGCAGCATCAGCCCCGTCAGCTGGATGAAGACGCCGAGCGACAGGCCCCGGTCCAGCACCAGTTCGATGAAGCGCAAGGACTGCGTCAGCCACACCAGCGCGGCAAGGCCGATGGTGACGGCCAGGAGGCCGCCCACCAACTGGCGCAGGATGTAGCGGTCGATCCGGGTCATCCCGCCCCTTCTACCAGCCCTTCGGGGGCGGCGGCAAAGCGGGGCCCCTCACGGCTGCATGAATCGCGCGATGGTTGATGCGGGGACCAGGCGCGTGCTGGGCGGGCCGCCATCGGAATCCCGGTGGCTGACGATTCCGGCCAGGCAGCCGGAGGCCGCGACGAAGACCGCGCCGCCGGATTCGCCCGGTGCCAGCGTCTCCGGGATCTCCAGGTAGCTGCCGAAGGCGCGGTCGGGGTCGGACCAGGGGGCGAGCAGCCGGGTGCGGATGGACCGGCGGGGCGTGACCAGCAGGGCCGGCGTGCCGGGCGGCGGCGGCGCGGCGCAGGGGGTGGCGGCGGGCAGGGCTGGCAAAGGGCGCGTGGGGGCGATGATGGCCAGGTCCTCCCCCCCGAGATAGCGCTGGCCGATCCCGGCATCGATCCGGTCCCGCCCGGCGCGGAGGATGCGGGCCGGGGCCTCCGTGCCGCGGACGCCGAGGGTGATGGCAGGCTGGCCTTGCCGGTCCGGCGGGCAGAAGCCGCGCAGGCGCTGGACGGAGCCATCGACGACATGCGCCGCGGTGACGAAGTGGCCGCCGCCGAGATGGATGGCGGCGCCGGAAGCGTTGCAGTTCGGTGCCTGGCCGGAGCGGATTTCCGCGACGGTCGCGGTGGCGGCGAGGCCGGCTTCCGGCGGGCGGGCGGGGCTGGGCGGGGCGCAGGCGGCCAGAAGTAGCAGGGGGAGCGCTGCTCCCCCTGCACCGATCGTGGCACGCAGGGGGGCTCCGCCCCCCTGCACCCCCCACCAGGGTCCAGCCGGACCCTGGACCGGGATCAATGGAGGATGGTCCAGGGGGGTCTCCCCCCTGGCGGATGGGGTGTGGGGAAGGCAGCGCCTTCCCCACCTGCCCCACGCTGCCCCCAGCGTCAGGGCAGCACCTTCCCCGGATTCATCAAGCCGGCCGGGTCCAGCGCCGCCTTGATGCGCTTCATCGCATCCAGCTCCGCCCCCCCGCGCCATTCCTCCATCATGTCCGTCTTCAGCCGGCCGATGCCGTGTTCCGCGCTGAAGCTGCCATCGAGGTCGCGGACGATGGCGTTGACGCAATCCATGATGTCGTGGCTGCGGGCCAGGAAGACCGCCGGGTCCATCCCCGGGGGCTGTTCCAGGTTCATGTGGATGTTGCCGTCCCCGATATGGCCGAAGGGCACCGGGCGGCTGCCGGGGATCAATTCCACCAGGGCGGCGGAGCAGCGGCGGATCATCTCCGGCACCTTGGACACGGGCACGGAGACGTCGTTCTTGACCGACGCGCCCTCCCGCTTCTGGGCCTCGGGATGCTCCTCCCGGATGCGCCAGAGCTTCTGGGCCTGGGCCTCGCTTTCGGCGAGCACCGCGTCCAGCACGATGCCCTCCTCCATCGCCTCGGCCAGCACCGCCTCCGCCATGTCGCGCAGCCCCGCATCGGGGCGGGGGGAGGCGAGGTCCACCAGGACGTAGTGGGCGGCGCGGTCGGACAGGGGCTGGGCGATGCCCTCGATGTGCTTCACGCAGAAATCGACACCGGAGCCGGACATGTATTCGAAGGCGCGCACCGCGCTGTCGTCCCGGTCCCGGAAGCGGCGGAACAGGCCGAGCGCCGCTTCCTCATCCGCCACCGCGCACAAGGCAAGGGCGGTGTCGCGCGGGCGGGGGAACATGCGCAGCACGGCGGCGGTGACGATGCCGAGCGTCCCCTCCGCCCCCACGAACAGATGCCGCAGCGCGTAGCCGGTATTGTCCTTCCGCAGGCGGCGCAGCCCGTTCCAGATCTGGCCGTCGGGCAGCACCACCTCCAGCCCCAGCATCAATTCGCGGGCATTGCCGTAGCGGACCGTGGTGTTGCCGCCGGCATTGGTGGAGAGCACGCCGCCGATCGTGGCCGTGCCTTCCGCGCCCAGGCTGAGTGGGAAGAGGCAGCCTGCCTCCTGCGCGGCATTCTGCGCGGTCTTCAGCACCACGCCGGCTTCCGCCGTCATGGTCATGTCCACGGGATCGCAATCCCGGATGCGGTTGAGGCGGGCGAGCGACAGCACCAGATGGCGGCCGCTTTCATCCGGCACCGCGCCGCCGACCATGGAGGTGTTGCCCCCCTGGACGGTGATGGGCGTGCCGGTTTCCTGCGCCAGGCGCACCACCGCCGCGACCTCCGCCGTATCGGCGGGGCGCGCCACGGCCAGCGCCCGGCCCTGGTACAGGGCGCGCCAGTCCGACAGATGCGGGGCGATGTCGGCCGGGTCGGTCAGCAGGCCGCGCGGACCGAGGAGGGCATGCAACCGGTCCAGCAGGCCGGCCGGGGTGGGGGCGTCGGGCATTTTCCCGGTATAGCGCTGCGCCGCGGGGCTGTCGCCGTGGGGACGGCTACAGAAGCAGCGCGCCCGCCACGGCGCCGACCGCCAGCACCCAGAGCGGGCTGCGATCGGTCAGCCAGACGAAGAGGGTGGAGAAGACCGTCAGCCCCAAGGTCAGCAGGCTGATCGCCGTGCCCGGGCCCGCGGGCCGCGCCGCGCCCTGCGCGAGGATGATACCGGAGGAGAAGATCAGGCCGACCGCGATGGGGACCAGCCCCTTCTCGATGATGCGGAGCCAGCGCGCGCCGGCGAGCTTCCCGCGCAGCTTGGAGAAGCCGAAGGCGAAGAAGCCCGAAGGGCCGGTCACGGCCAGGGTCGCCACCAGCATCCCCGGCAGCCCGGCCACCTGCCAGCCGATCAGCCCCACCACCAGCACATTCGGCCCCGGCGCCGCCTGGGCGAGGGCGAAGAGCTGGGCGAAGCGCGCGTCGCTCATCCACCCATGCACATCCACCACCAGGCGGTTCATCTCCGGCACCACGGCGATGCCGCCGCCCACCGCGATCATGGAGATCGCGGCGAAGCCGATGGCGAGCTGGAGGAGGACGTCGCCATCGTCGCTCATGCGCGCGCCCTGAGCGTCCACCAGGCGGCGGCGATGCCGAAGGGGGCGAGGCCGAGGACGATATAGGGCAGCGGCAGCCGCAGGACCGCGCCCCCTGCCAGGGCGGCAAGGCCGACCGCGATGATGGGCAGGGCGGGCTTGAGCTTCGTCGCCATCTTGAGCGCGGTGCCGAGGATCATGCCCGCCGCCGTCGCCGCCGTGCCGGCCAGCACCGCCTTCACCAGCGGCACCTCCCCGTAGCGGTCATGCAGCGCGGCGAGGCCCATGAGGACGAGGATAGGGCCGCCGAACAGGCCGAGCGTGGTGGCGAAGGCGCCGGCGCCGCCGCGGAAACGGTCGCCGAGCTGGATGGCGACATTCAGCGCATTGGGGCCGGGCAGGACCTGGCCGAGGCCCAGCACCTCCGCATATTCCTGCTCCGTCAGCCAGCGCTTCTCCTCCACCAGCACGCGGCGCGCCCAGGCATTGACGCCGCCGAAGCCGACCAGGCCGATCTTGAGATAGGTGAGGAAGAGCTGCGCGACGGTGGGGCGCAGGGTCTGGGGGCGGTGATCCGGCATGACGCCCAGGGGAGCGCGCGGGGGGCGCGGGATCAACCCCCCCGCATGCCCTTCGCCAGCAGGTCGATCAGGGCGCGCGCCGCCGGCCCCGGCTCCACGCCGCGCTTCAGCAGCAGCCCCGTGGCGCGGTCCACCGTCGGGTCGGTCAGCGTGCGGGCGACCAGCACGGGGTGGGGGTCCCGTGGCAGGGCGAGGCGCGGGACGACGGCGAGGCCGAGGCCGGCCTCCACCAGGCCGAGGCTGGTGGAGAGGTGCTCGGCCTCATAATGCCAGTGGGGGCTGATACCGCGCGGCAGCAGGGCGCGGTCCAGGATCAGCCGGTTGCCGGAACGGCGGGAGACGCCGACCAGGCGCTCCCCCTCCAGGTCGGCCCAGCGGACGGCGCGGCGGCGGGCCAGGCGATGGTCCCGGCGGCAGGCCAGGACGAAGGGGTCGCGCCGCATCGGGCGGAACTCGACCTCGGGATGGGCCGCACCCTCCATGCCGACGCCGAATTCCGCCGCGCCGGTCGCGACCGCATCGGTCACGCCTTCCGCCGAGAGGTCCATGGCGCGGACGCGGACGGCGGGGAAGCGGCGGGCGAAGGCGGCGAGCGTCGCGGGCAGGAAGTAGTAGGCGGCGGTCGGGATGCAGGCGAGGACGACGAGCCCCCGCCGCTGGGCAGCGGTTTCCCGGATGCCGAGGAGGCTTTCCTCCAACTCGTCGAGCAGGCGGCGGGCGCGGGGCAGGAATTCCCGCCCGGTCTGGGTGAGGGAGACGCGGCGGGTGGAGCGGGTGAGGAGGGCGACGCCCAGCTCCTCCTCCAGCGCCGTCAACCGTCTGGAAATCGCGGGCAGGGAAAGATGCAGCGTCTCCGCCGCGGGGGTCAGGCCGCCGGCCTCCGCGACGGCGACGAAGGTGCGGAGCTGGTCGAGGGCGATGGCCATGGTGGGGGCAGCCTGTGCCGTTGTTGCGCCACGCGCAAGAGTACTGCCGATCTTTGCACTACTCCGCGGTGATCGGCGCCTGTATCACGCGCGGCGGAAACGGCCGGAACATCCATGCAGACCCGCATCCCCTGCGTCCTGATGCGCGGCGGCACCAGCCGCGGCCCCTACTTCCTGGCGGATGACCTGCCGGCGGATGCCGCCACGCGCGATGCGGTGCTGCTGGCCGCCATGGGGTCGCCGCACCCGATGCAGGTGGACGGCATCGGCGGCGCGCAGACGCTGACGAGCAAGGTCGCGATCATCGCCCGTTCCACCCTGCCGGGCATCGATGTGGACTACCTCTTCGCGCAGGTCGATGTCGGCCGGGCGCTGGTGGATACGAAGCCCAATTGCGGGAACATGCTGGCCGGCGTCGGGCCCTTCGCGATCGAGGCCGGGCTGGTGCGCGCGACGGGCGAGGAGACGGTGGTGCGCATCCGCAACGTCAATACCGGCGCGCTGGTGGATGCCGCGGTGAAGACGCCGGGCGGGCGCGTGACCTATGCGGGCGATGCCGCGATCCCCGGCGTGGCCGGCACGGCGGCGCCGATCGTGCTGCGCTTCCGCGACGTGGCGGGCAGCAAGACCGGCACGATGTTCCCGACGGGGGCTCGCACCGATGTGATCGAGGGCGTTCCCGTCACGCTGATCGATGGCGCCATGCCCATGATGCTGGTGGCGGCGGCGTCGCTGGGCGTGTCCGCCGATGACCGGCCGGAGGCGCTGGAGGATGACGCGGTGCTGCGCGGGCGCCTCGAAGCGCTGCGGCTGGAAGCGGGGCGGCGCATGGGGCTTGGCGACGTCGCCGACAGCGTGGTGCCGAAGCCGGCGCTGGTCGGGCCTTCATCGGCGGGCGCGGACCTCGCCGCGCGCTACTTCACGCCGCATGCCTGCCACCGCGCCATGGCGGTGACGGGCGGCATCACCCTGGCCGCCGCGGCGCGGCTGGCGGGCACGGTCGCGACGGTGCCGGGTGCCGGCGACGTGGTGCGGATCGCGCATCCCTCCGGCATCATGGAAGTGCCGATCGGGATGGAGGGCGACGCCGTCGCCTGGGCCGGCACGCTGCGCACGGCGCGGCGCATCTTCGAGGGCACGCTGCTGATCCCGTCCGCGGTCTGGCCGGGCCATGCCCGCCTGGCGGCTGCGGCCGATTGACGATTTCGACGCCTCACACACAAGAAAAAGGAAACCTGTCACCATGATCGATCGCCGCACGCTGCTGGGCACCGCGATGGCCGCCCCCTTCGCGGGGCCTGCGCTGGCGCAGGAAGGGCCCTTCCCCAGCCGCCCGATCCGCATCCTGCTGGCCTTCGCGCCCGGCGGCGGCACGGACCTCATCGCCCGCACCGTCGCCAATGCGATGAGCCCCTCGCTCGGCCAGCCCGTGGTGGTGGAGAACCGGCCCGGCGCGGGCGGCAACATCGCGACCGAGGCGGCGGCGAGCGCGCGGCCCGACGGCTACACGATGCTGATGGGCAATCACGGGCCGATGAGCGTCAATGTCTCGCTCTTCCGCAACATGCGCGTGAACCCGGAGACGGCGCTGGAGCCGATCGGGCTGGTGGCGGATGCGCCGCTGATCGTGGTGGTGGGGCCGAAGTCGCGCGCGACGAACCTGCCGGAACTGCTGGCGGAAATCCGCGCGGCGCGCGGCAACATCACCTATGGCAGCGCCTCCAACGGGTCGGCCAGCCACCTGGCGGCGGCGCTGATGCTGCAGATGGCGGGGCTGGAGGCGGAGCACGTGCCCTTCCGCGGCGCCGCGCCGGCGCTGACCGACGTGGTCGCCGGCCACCTGCACTTCATGATCACGACGCTGCCTTCCGTCGTCGGCCTGCTGACCAGCAATTCGCTGCGGCCGCTGGCGGTGACGGGCGATGCGCGCATGACGATCCTGCCCGCCATCCCGACGGTGGCGGAGACGATCCCGGGCTACAAGGCGACGGCCTGGTACGGGCTGCTGGTGCCGCGGGGGACGCCGGAGCCGGTCCGGGCGCGACTCTTCGCCGCGATGCGCGACGCGCTGGGCAATCCGGAGGTGATCCGCCGCCTGCGGGAGGAAGGGGCCGAGCCCAGCACGCTGGACGGCCGCGGCTTCGCCGAGCTGATCCGCTGGGAAAGGGAACGCTGGGCAACCGTCGTCCGGCAGGCCAACATCACGGTGGACTGAGGCACCCCGCCGGGGTGTGATTGTCGCGACCCGGCCATCAAGGCCGGGCGCGGTGCGACCCCGACGCACGGCGGGGCGCAGGGGAAGGAACGCCGATGAAGAACGCCCTCGTGGTGGCGGCGCTTGTCGCCACCGCACTGCCCGCCATGGCGCAGCCGCGCCCGCCGGCGGAGGCCTGCGCGGCGCTGACGGGGCTGCGCATCGCGGCCTCCGCCATCACGCTCCCGACCTCCGGCGCCAGCGTCACCGCCGCGCGGCTGGTGGCGGCGGGGGAGGCCGGCAACCAGAACGGCGAATACTGCCGCGTGATGGGCGCCATCGCGCCGGTCGACCCCCAGGCGCCAGAGATCCGCTTCCAGGCCAACCTGCCGACGCATTGGAACCGCAAGGCGCTGCAATTCGGCGGCGGCGGCTACAATGGCCGCATCCCCGTCACCACGGGGCCGGAAGTGCATGGGCTGGACAGCGCGGCGACGCCGCTGGCGCGGGGGTTCCTGACCTTCGCGGGCGATAGCGGCCACCAGGCGGAAAGCGCGGACGATGCCTCCTTCGCGCTGAATGCGGAGGCGCTGCACAATTTCGGCTACGCCCATATCCGCAAGACGCTGGATGCGGTGCGGGAAGTGGCCAGCGCCCGATACGGGCAGGCGCCGGCGCGGGTCTATTTCAACGGGGGATCGACCGGCGGGCGGGAAGGGCTGACGGCGGCGATGCGCTGGCCGGAAGCCTATGACGGCATCATCTCCTGGTACCCCGTCAGCAGCTATATGGGGCTGCGGCTCTGGGGCGCGATGCTGGCGCGCGCGGTCTATGACGACGACGCTGCGGGGTGGATTCCGCCGGCGATGGTGACGCGGATCGCGCAGGAATCGCTTTCGCGCTGCGACGGGCTGGATGGCGTGGCGGATGGGCTGGTCAGCAATCCCGCCGCCTGCCGCGCCGGTTCCGCCGCGGCGCTGGAGGCGCTGCGCTGCAAGGGGGGCGAGGCGGGGCATCCCGCGCATTGCCTGACAGGGCCGCAGATCGACCGCACCATGCGCGTCTACCACCAGGGCTACACGCTGCCCTATGCCTTCGTGAACGGGTTGAACGACTACCTCGGCTACAACAGCCTGGAGGGGATCGCGATGCAGCTCGGCAGCCAGGCCGCGCTGACATCGCCGCCGCGATCGGGGCCCAACGCGCATCACGTGGACCGCGCCTACCAGTTCTTCCGCTACTTCGTGAATGGCGGACGGGACCTCGACATGCGGACGCTCGACGTGACGGCGCCCGGGCCGCAGCGCGACCGGATCCTCGAGATCTCGGCGCTGTTCGATGCGTCGAAAGCCGATCTCTCCGCCTTCGCGCAACGTGGCGGCAAGCTGATCCTGCTGCAGGGGAATGACGATCCCTCCGTCAGCCCCTGGGAGAATGCGCGCTTCCACCGGCGGATTACGGAGGCAATGGGCGCGGAGCGCGCCGATGCCTTCGCCCGCTTCTTCCTGCTGCCGGGGCTTGCCCATGGCGGCGGGCGCTTCGCGCCGCAATGGGGCAGCCTGGCCGCGCTGGACAATTGGGTGGAGAACGGCGTGCCGCCGCAGGGACAGGTGGTGGTGGATGGCACCGCGACGCCGACACGGGGGCGGAGCCTGCCGCTCTGCGCCGCGCCGACCTTCCCGCGCTATCGCGGGGAGGGTGATGTGAACCGGGCCGCCAGCTTCGTCTGCGCGGCCGAGTGAGGGGGAAGCGTTTCATGAAGAAGATCGTGATGGCGGCGGCGATGGCCGTCGGGATGGCGGGGGCCGCGGCGGCCCAGGGGACGCAGCAGCCGCCCGTGTCGTTGCAGAGCTGGGGCAGCTTCCATGTCGGCGGGCGGGAGGTCGTGATCTCCGGCCAGCCGGTGCGGGAGGTGCTGTTCAGCCCGGGCGGCGTGCCCGCGCGCGTCGATCCCAACGGCACCTACCTGATGGGGTCGATGTATGCGCAGTACATGATCCCCGCGAACCCGCGCGGCCGGGCGCCGATCCTGATGTGGCATGGCGGCGGGCTGACCGGCGTGACCTATGAGACGACGCCGGACGGGCGGGAGGGCTGGCAGCACTTCTTCCTGCGCCGCGGCTGGCCCGTCTATGTCAGCGATGCGGTGGAGCGCGGGCGGTCCGGCTGGACGATGATCCCGGAGCAGACTGGCGGGTCCCACCTGCTGCTGACGGTGGACAATCCCTTCGAGCGTTTCCGCATCGGCAACGGCCCCGGCAGCTTCGCGCGGGGCGAGGTGCTGCCGGGCAACCAGTTCCCGGCCGACCGCGAGAGCTACATGAACTTCATGCGGCAGATCGTGCCGCGCTTCACCACGACGGATGAATTGTCGCTGGAAGCCTACCTGGCGCTGCTGGACCGCGTCGGGCCTTCCGTGGTGGTGGCGCATAGCCAGGCCGGGCTGTTCGGCTGGCGCGCGGCGCAGGAAAGGCCGGACAAGGTCCGCGCGCTGGTGCTGGTGGAACCCGCGACGGTGGGCGACCCCGCCAAGGTGGCGGCGCTGCGCGACATCCCCGTGCTGATGGTGTTCGGCGACTACATCGCGCAGGACAGCCGCTGGCCCGCGATCCGCGCCAACGGCATCCGCTTCGCGGAGGCGGTGCGCGCCGCGGGCGGCAGCGTGGATGTGGTGGACCTGCCGGAGCGTGGCATCCGCGGCAACAGCCACATGGTGATGATGGACCGCAACGGCGACCAGGCCGCGGGCGTGATCCAGGACTGGCTGGCGTCGAAGGGCCTGTACCAGTAGGCGTGGCGTCGGCGCGGCGCCCCTTGGGTGCCGCGCCGACGGTTCAGTGGAGCAGGCGGAAGCCGTTGGGCAGGGAGGCCGGCGTCGCCTCCCCCATCATCCGCGCCCGGACCAGGGTGAGGGCCGCGACCAGCGCATCCGGCGTATAGGGCTTGGACAGGCAGGCGACGCCCATGGCGCCCTGCAGCACGGGATGGTCAGGATTGCCGGTGGAATAGAGCGCGCCGAACGCGTTGCCCGGGCACAGCGCGGCCGCCACCTCCGTCCCGAATCGCCCATCCGACAGGCGCAAATCGATGATGCCGAGGTCGGGCTGGCAGGCGCGCCCCAGGGCGATGGCCGATTCCACATCCGGCGCGATCCCGCAGACCTCGTATCCCGCGTCGTTGAGCACATCTTCCAAATAATCGGCGATCATCGCGTCATTTTCGACTATCATGATCTTCAGCATCGCCCGGGAATCCTTCTGGCGAGACAAGATCATCAACTGATCGGTACTGGGCGAACGACTGGTACGGCCGCGGCTTGAGGGCGAGTGTATACTTCTCCGCCGGAATTGATTCAACCGCGAATTGCATGATGGAAACCATTGCCATGACAGCGCCTGTAACGCAGCGGCATGTCGACCGGCTGCTGCGACAGCAGGCGTCGCTGGCGCAGTTCGGCAGCTATGCCTTCAGCGAACCGCAGCTCAGCAGGATCCTGACCGAGGCGGCGCGGGTCTGCGCCGAGGGCCTCGGCGTGCCCTTCTGCAAGATCTGCCGCTATCGCGCGGCGGAGGACGACCTGCTGATCGAGGCGGGGTGGGGGTGGCATGAGGGGGTGGTGGGGCGCGTCGTCTCCGCCGCCAATGAGACATCGCCCCAGGGGCGCGCCTATGTCACGGGCCAGCCCGTCATCCTCGGCAATCTGCGGGAGGCGAATGACGTGGTGCTGCCGGCCTTCTATGGGCAGCACGGCATCATCTCCACCATCGATGTCATCATCAAGAGCAAGGAGGGTGATGCCTATGGGGTGCTGGAGATCGACAGCCCCGTGCAGCACACCTACGATCGCCACGACATCGATTTCCTGACCGGCTTCGCCAATGTGCTGGCGGAGGCGGTGGCGACGGCCAATCGCAACGACATGCTGCGCCGCACCGTGCGCCTGATGGAGGCGCTGGTGGAGGAGAAGGACAAGCTCCTCGCCGAACGGGCGATGATGGCGGAGGAGCTGAAGCACCGCGTGCGCAACAACCTCCAGCTCATCCAGGCCATGCTGTTCACCCACATGAAGATCGGGGGCGGGGAGCAGGAGCAGGCCTCGGTGCGCGCCATCAGCCGGCGCGTGATGACGCTGTCGGAAGTCTATGAGCAGTTGCTGGGCACCGGGCTGGATCGCACCATCGACCTCGGCGAATACATGCGCTCCCTCTGCGGCCGGCTGCCGGGGTTGCAGGGCAATGGCGGGGGCGGCATCGCGCTGGCCTGCCGGGCGGAGCCGCTGCTGGTGGATCTGGACACGGTGACGGCGTTGGGCATGGCGGTGGCGGAGATCGTCTCCAACAGCTTCGAGCATGCCTTCCCCGACGGCATCGGCACCGTCTCCGTCGTGCTGGTGCGATCGGCGGATGGGCGGGACGGCGTGCTGACGGTGGCGGATGACGGCGTGGGCTTCGTGGAGAAGACCGGCAGCAAGCGCCATGGCGTGGGGCTGGTCCGGCGCCTGGTGCAGCAGGTGATGGGCGAGGTGACGCGGGGCGAGGGGCCTGGCACTTCCTGGTCCCTCAGCTTTCCGCTGCATGCGCCACCGCGGGAGCCGACGCCCGCGGTGGCGCCGTAGGGCGCGGCTACTCCGCCGGCGCCGGCTTGCGGTCGAGCTTCGCGCGCAGCAGGGCCTCGATCTCCGCCTGGCGACTGACGGCGTAGAGGAAGCCGGCGACCAGCGCATAGGCGACCGCAACGCCGGGCGTGACGGCGATGCCGACGGCCGGGCCGTGCATGAAGCCGAAGAAGGTCAGCACCGCGCCGGCGCCGGCGAAGTAGCTCGCCTTCAGCCATTCCTTGTCGATGATGAAGGCGGCGATGGCGGCGAGGATGAGGCCCGACAGGATCGAACCCTCGCCCAGCACTTCCAGGCCGGGATAGAGCACGCCGACCTGGCCGAGCTTGTCCATGCCGACGGTCGCCGCATTGGTGCCCGCCGCGCCGAGCGCGCCATCGATCAGCGTCTTCGCCCAGGCGGCGAGGTGCGGCACCAGGCCGAGCACCACGGCGGGGGCGTGGGATTTCGGCGTTTCCTGGAAGGCCTGCGCGCCGATCAGCATGCCGATGTAGAGCAGGATGGGCGCGATCGCGACGACGGGGATGAGGTCCAGCAGCAGGGAGATGATGCCGAGCCACGTCACCGCCAGCACCGCGACACCCGTGGCGGCGGAATAGCCGATGCGCCCGCCCATCGATTTCCAGCCGGGGTGGCCGATATAGACGGCGTTGACGAAGGGGTTGCCCATCAGCGAGCCGACGAGGGAGACCACGCCATCGGCGGTCAGCACGCGCGTGGTCGGGAAATGGTCGCCCGCCGCCTCCGCGCTTTCGACATTGTCCATCGCCTCCACCAGGTCATAGATCCCGAAGGGAATGGCGGTGACGAGGATGATGCCGATGAACTCGAACCCGCCGAAGACGTGGTCGATGGCGGGGATCGGCACGGAGAAGCCGATATTGGTGAGCCCGCCCAGCAGCTTGTCGAGGCTGCGTCCGCCGAAGCCGAGGCCGAGGGCCGCCGCGCCCCAGGCGATGAGCATGCCGAAGGCGATGGCGACGAGCCCCGCCGGGATGCCGCGGGGATAGCGCAGCGCGCCGAACCAGGCGGCGAGGACGATGGCGAAGCAGACGATGCCGATCACCGGCGTCATGAACATCTCCAGCGCCGGGCGCATGGAGATGAAGGTGATGGAGACGCCGGCCAGCGTGCCGAGCAGCGCGGCCCGCGGCGTGACCTTCCTGACCCAGGGCGCGAGGAAGGCGCCGGCCATCAGGATGAAGCTTTGCACGAAGACCCAGGTGAGGCCCGCTTCCCAGCCCTTGATCGGGTCGTTCGTGCGCGCCGAGATCGGCAGCATGATGACGAAGACAACGACGAACATGTGGGGGACGGAGATGCCCGAGGGCAGCGCGCAGACATCGGACCGCCCGGTCTGCAACGCCAGGCGATAGGCGAGCCAGGCATAGTAGATGGTGGACATCGCCATCATCAGCCCCGCCGCCGGCAGGATGCGGCCGAAGACGATGTCGTCGGGCATCTGCAGCACGAAGCGCAGCAGCCCCGTCAGCACCAGCAGGTTCACCAGGATGTTGGTGCCGAAGCCGAACAGCGCGTTCCAGTCGCCGGGCGACCAGAGCAGCGGCCTTGCCGTAGTCGTGCTCATGCGGCTTTTCCTTCGCGATGCGGGTGGAGCGCGGCGGCGACGCGCGTGCTGTCGGCGACCCAGCCGAAAATTCCTCCCCCTGGGCCCCCTTGCGCGCTGATCATGCGCAGCGCCGTGGCGTGGAATTCCGGAAAATAGGAGGCGCAGGCATCGGCGATGACGAGGCAGCGGAAGCCCCGGTCATTCGCCTCCCGCACCGTGGTGTGGACGCAGACTTCCGTGGTGACGCCGGCGACGAACAGCGCCTCGATCCCCGCGTTGCGGAGCATGGGTTCGAGGTCTGTCGCGTAGAAGGCGCCCTTGCCGGGCTTGTCGATGACGGGTTCGCCGGCGATGGGGGCGAGGGCATCGATGATGCCGTGGCCGGGTTCGCCCCGGATGAGGATGCGGCCCATCGGGCCGGGATCGCCGATCCGCTGGCCGGGCGGGCCGCGCTGCACCTTGGCGGGCGGGGCGTCCGACAGGTCGGCGCGGTGGCCTTCCCGCGTGTGGATCACCAGCATGTCAGCGGCGCGGGCGGCGGCGAGCACGGCCTGGCAGGGGGCGATGGCGGAGGCGAGGAGGGAGACGTCGTTGCCGAGGCTTTCGCCGAAGCCACCAGCTTCGAGGAAATCGCGCTGCATGTCGATGACGACCAGCGCGCTGCGCGCGGGGGCGAAGGCGAAGGGGCTGGGTTCTGCCGGGATGACGGGGGTCATGGCGTGTCCCTCTCGGCGCCGGGAAGCGGCGCCGAGGGACTTCAAGCAAAACGGAGGCCAGCCCGATTCGCAGGCGAATCGTCAGGTGGCGCCGGGGCGATGCCCGAATGGCAAGCGTGCTGCGCGCAAAATGGGCGCGGTGGTCCGGGCTACTCCCGCGGCGCGGCGGCGCGGGCCAGGCGGTCGCCGATCGCCTCGCCCAGCCCCGTGGCGGGGATGGGCATGGCGGCGATGGCGGTGAGGCCGAGGCGCGCCCCTTCCGCATCCAGCCAGCGCAGCCCGGCGAAAAGCCGCGCGGCGGCCTCCGCCATGTCCCCGGAGGGGGAGAGGTTCCACACCGCGCCCGCGCCGGGCAGGGGCGCGGGGCCGAAGGCGAGCAGCGCCTCCTCCCCGCCGACCGTCGTGGCATCGAGCCGCACGGGAAGGCGCGGCGCGTAGTGGGACAGCATCAGGCCGGGGCTGCGCAGCGTCCGGGTGGCGGCGGCGGCCGAGGCGGGGATGGGGCGGCCGATGGGGCCGATCAGCGTCTCGATCGCTGCCGCCGTGACGCCGCCGGGGCGCAGCAGCACGGCGCCGGTGGGGGAGGAAAGGTCGAGCACCGTGCTCTCCACGCCGACATCGCAGGCGCCGCCTTCCAGCACCGCGGCGATGCGGCCGGACAGGCCGGCCAGCACATGGGCGGCGGTGGTCGGGCTGACCTCCCCGGACCGGTTGGCGGAGGGGGCGGCGATGGGGATGCCGGCCCGGCGCAGCAGGTCGCGCGCCTGGGGGTGGGAGGGCACGCGGATGGCCAGGGTGTCGAGCCCCGCGCCGGCCAGCAGGTCGATCCGCGATTCCGGGCGGCGGGGCAGCACCAGGGTCAGCGGCCCGGGCCAGAAATGGCGGGCCAGCAGTGCCGCGCGGGGGTCCGCGACAACCTCCGCGAAGGCGGCCTCGGCGCTGTCGAAATGGGAGATCAGCGGGTTGAAGTGGGGGCGGCCCTTGGCCTCGAAGATCGCGGCCACGGCGCGGGCGTTCCGGGCATCGGCGCCCAGGCCGTAGACGGTCTCGGTCGCGAAGGCGACCAGCGCACCGTCCCGCAGCAGGCCGGCGGCTTCGGCGACATCGGTGATCAGGCGCGTCATGCGCCGCGATCTATCACGCCCCGAGGCCCTCGGCGATGAAGGGCGGGTTGCGCCAGCCGGGCTTGCCGTAGCGCAGCGCCGCGCCGGACCAGTCCGCCATGCGGCCGCCGGCGGCGATCAGCACGGCTTCCGGCGCCGCCGTGTCCCATTCGCTGGTCGGGCCGCGGCGGGGGTAGTAGTCCGCCGCGCCTTCCGCCAGGCGGCAGAATTTCTCGGCCGATCCGATGCTGGTGACGGCGACGACACGGCGTTCCGCCAGGAAGGCCAGGATGCGCGGATCATGGTCGTGCCGCCGGCTGACCATGGCGGTGGCGCCGCTGGCGGGGATGCGGCGGGCGGCGATGGGCCGTTCGCCGGATGCGTCCCGCTTCCAGGCGCCGACACCCACGATGCCGGCGAAGACCTCCCCGCTCGCGGGCAGGGCGACGGCGCCGAGGAGGGGGCGGCCATCCTCCACCAGGCCGATATTCACGGCGAAGCTGTCATGGCCCTCCGCGAATTCGGCCGTGCCGTCGAGGGGATCGACCAGCCAGAAGCGGCGGGATGGCGCGTCGGCGTCGCCGGCGGCGACCGCTTCCTCCGCCACCACGGGGATGCCGGGGGTGGCGTCGCGCAGCCCCTCCACGATCAGGGCCTCCGCGATGCGGTCGGCGACGGTGACGGGGGAATGGTCGCGCTTGTGTTCCACGGCGAAGCCGGCGGCGCGGATGGCGTTGATCGCGGCGGAAGCGGCCACGGTCAGACGCACGGCCAAAGCGAGAAGATCCTCGTTCCGCATCGCGCGACGTGTAGCGCCGGCGGGGCGGCCGGGGAAGAAGCGGCGTGTTTCGCGCGTTTCTGGACGGTGCGGCCGGGCGGCGACATGCCCCGTTGTGACCGCGCCTGCCGGCGATGTTAGTCTCTGCGCAAACCAGACGGACGCCGCACCCCATGCCCGACATCGCCTTCGTCAAAGCCGCCCTTCCCAAGTCCGGCGCGCTGGTCGTGCCGCTGGCGGAGGGGGCGGCGCCTGCGGGTCTGTTCGCGCAGGCGGACAAGGAGGCGGGCGGGGCGCTGACGCGCGCGCTGGAGGCCGCGGGCTTCAAGGGCCGCAAGGGCCAGGCGACCACGCTCTGGGCGCTCGGGGGCTTCACCAAGGTGGTGGCGGTCGGCCTCGGCCGGGAGTCGGAACTGGACGGCGCGGCGGCGGAAGCCGCGGGCGGCGCGCTGATCCCGGCGCTGGCCCAGGACCGGGAGGCGACGGTGGTGGCCGATGCGCTGGCGGCCCCGCTGGCGGCGAGCCTCGGCCTGGGTGCCCTGCTGCGCGCCTGGCGCTTCGACCGCTACCGGACGCGGGAGAAGGAGGAGGACAAGCCGAAGCTGGAACGCCTGGCGATCGCGACGGCGGAGCCCAACGCCGCCAAGCAGGCCTTCGCGCCGATGCGCGCCGTGGCCGATGGCGTCTTCCTGACGCGGGAGCTGGTGAGCGAGCCGCCCAACATCCTGCACCCCATCGAATTCGCCGAACGCTGCAAGGGGCTGGAAAAGCTCGGCGTCGAGGTCGAGGTGATGGGGCTGAAGGATCTGCAGAAACTCGGCTTCGGGGCGATGATCGGGGTGGCGCAGGGCAGCCAGCACGAACCCCGCCTGGTGGTCATGCAGTGGAAGGGCGCGCCGAAGAACCGCAAGGGGACGAAGCCCATGGCCTTCATCGGCAAGGGCGTCACCTTCGACACCGGCGGCATCTCCATCAAGCCGGCCGGCGGGATGGAGGACATGAAGTGGGACATGGCGGGCGCGGGCACCGTCGTCGGCCTGATGGCGGCGCTGGCGGGACGGCGCGCCAAATGCGACGTGGTCGGGCTGGTCGGGCTGGTGGAGAACATGCCGTCGGGCACCGCGCAGCGGCCGGGCGACGTGGTGAAGACCTATAGCGGCCAGACGGTGGAGGTGATCAACACCGATGCCGAGGGGCGGCTCGTGCTGGCCGACGTCATCTGGTACGCGCAGGAACGCTTCCAGCCCCGCTGCATGATCGACCTCGCGACGCTGACGGGCGCCATCATCATCGCGCTCGGCCACGAACATGCCGGCCTGTTCAGCAACGACGACGACCTCGCCGCCCGCATCCTGGCCGCCGGCCAGGCGGTGGGGGAGAAGGCGTGGCGCATGCCGCTCGGCGATGCCTATGACAAGCAGATCCGGTCCGACATCGCGGATATGAAGAATGTCGGCGGGCGGCCGGGCGGGTCCATCACCGCGGCGCAGTTCATCCAGCGCTTCGTGAACACCAAGGACGGGCCGATGCCCTGGGCGCACCTCGACATCGCGGGCACGGCCTGGAGCAGCAAGGACCAGCCGACGGTGCCGAAGGGCGCGACGGCCTATGGGGTCCGGATGCTGGACCGCCTGGTGGCGGAGATGGGCGAGGGCTGAGGGCCGGCGATGCTGGTCGTCCGCTTCCGGAAGACCGCGCCGGCCGGGGCGCGCCGCGTCCTGCCGGCCCTGGCGGGCGCCGCGCTGCCGGAGGAACTGCGCGATGCGGCCTCTGCCGCGCTGTTCACGGCGGGCCACGGCGTGGTGCTGGACCTGGCGCCCGGGCCCCTGCTGGTCGGCATCGGCACGCCGGCGCGGCTGCTGGATTGGGAACAGGCCGGCGCGGCGGCCGCGCTGGCGCTGAAGGGCGTGCCCGCCGTGCTGCTGGATGCGCGCGGCCTGGGCGCGGCGGAGGCCGCGGCGATGGCCGCGGGCATGGCACTCGGCGCCTGGCGCTTCGACGCCTATCGCCGGATCCCGGCGGAGGAAGCCCCGCCCCGCGCGCTGACCGTGCTGGTGGATGATGCCCGCGCGGCGCGGGCGGCGTGGCGCGACGCCTCGGCCGCGACGCGGGCCTGCCTGGCGGCGCGGGACTGGGTCTCGGAGCCCGCCAATATCCTGACCACGCGGGATTTCGTGCGCCGGCTGCGGCTGCTGTCCCGGCAGGGGATCGAGGTGGAGGTCTGGGGCCGGAAGCGCCTGGCGCGGGAAGGCTATGGCGCGCTGCTGGCCGTGGGGCAGGGCAGTGCCTCCCCGCCCCGGCTGGTGACGCTGCGCTGGCGCGGCACGCTGGACGCGCCGCCGGTGGCCTTCGTGGGCAAGGGCATCGTCTTCGACACCGGCGGCATCTCCATCAAGGGGGCGGCGGGGATGGAGGCGATGCGCGCCGACATGGCGGGCGCCGCCGCCTGTGCCGGGGCGATGCTGGCGCTGGCGCGGCGCGGGTCGCCCTGCCCGGCCGTCGCGGTGCTGGCGATCGCGGAGAATGCGACGGGCGCGGCCTCCTACCGCCCCGGCGACGTGCTGCGCACGGCCTCGGGCCGCACGGTGGAGGTGGTGGACACGGATGCGGAAGGCCGGCTGGTGCTGGCGGATGCGCTGCACCACGCCGTCAGCCGCTTCGCGCCGCGGGCGGTGGTGGACCTGGCCACGCTGACGGGGGCGATCGTGACGGCGCTCGGCCATCATCGCGCGGGCCTGTTCGGCAATGATGGCGCGCTGGCGGCCGCGCTGGCGGCGGCGGGGGAGGCGGTGGGCGAACACCTCTGGCCCATGCCGATCGGGGATGCGCACCGGGAGGATTTGGCCTCCGACATCGCCGATATCCGGCAATGCCTGGTGGGGCGGCTGCTGCCCGATGCCTGCCACGCCGCGGCCTTCCTGCGCGACTTCGCGGGGGAGGGCCCCTGGGCGCATCTGGACATCGCGGGGGTGGATACGCAGGACGCCCCGCATGCGCTGGGGCCGGCCGGCGCCACCGGCTTCGGCGTGCGGCTGCTGGACCGCTGGGTGGCGATGCACCATGAGGAAGCGGACCACCACCCCGCGCCGGGGGCGCGCGGCTGATGGCGGAATACGGCTTCTATCACCTGACGCGCACGCCGCTGGAACAGGCGCTGCCGAAGCTGCTCGGCCGGGTGCTGGCGGGTGGCGGGCGGGCCATGGTGCGGCTGGCGTCGCAGGAACGGCTGGAGGCGCTGGATGCGTCGCTCTGGACCTGCCCGGATCCGGACTGGCTGCCGCATGGCACGCCGCGCAGCGGGCATGCCGACCTGCAGCCGATCTGGCTGACGACCGAGGATGGGGCGGCCCCGAATGGCGCGCGCTTCCTGTTCCTGCTGGAGGGCACGACCAGCGCGCGGCTCGATGCCTTCGACCGCGTGCTCGACCTATTCGATGGCGGGGACGACGTGGCGGTGGCCGCGGCCCGCGGTCGCTGGAAGGCGGCCAAGGCCGAAGGGCATGCGCTGGCCTATTGGCAGCAGGGGCCGCGGGGCTGGGAGAAGAAAGCCTGACGCGAAACGAGGCGTTACAATGCGCGCCGGGGTTGCGGAGGCTGCCGCGCAGGCGTTAACGTTCCGACCGCGCATAGGGCGCGGGGACGTGCGATGCAGGTCAAGCGCAACAGGCTGGAAGGCGTGCCCTTCGACGCCACGCCGCATGTCGGCGGCCCGATCACGCCGCGCTTCATCGTCATGCACTACACCGCGGGCGGGTCGGCGCTGGGTTCGGTGCGGGCTATCAAGGATCGTGGCCTGTCGGCGCATCTCTTCGTGGAACGCGACGGGTCCATCATCCAGACCGTCGACTTCACGACGGAGGCCTTCCACGCCGGCCCTTCATCCTGGCGCGGCTTCAACGGGCTGAACGGCCATTCCATCGGCATCGAGATCGCCAATCTCGGCTTCCTCGACAAGCGGGCCGGCGATGGCTGGACGCGGGACGGGCTGGGCCGGGTCTTCACCGCCGACCAGGTGGTGGTGGCGCGGCATCGCAATGGCGGGCCGGAGATGGCGTGGGAATCCTATCCGGAGGCGCAGCTTCGCGCGGTGGAAGCCATCACCCTGGCGCTCCGCGCGGCCTATCCGACCATCCAGGAGGTGGTCGGGCATGACGACATCGCCCCCCGGCGGAAGGTGGACCCCGGCCCGGCTTTCCCGATGCGGCGCTTCCAGTCGCTGGGCGGCGCGGCGGGGTCGGGGACGCTGGCGGAACGTGACCTTGGCCAGTTCGAGGTGGTGGTGCGGGACGAGCTGAACCTGCGCGGCGGCCCGGGCCCGGCCTTCACGGTGCTGGCGAAGCTGGCGCCGGGCACGAAGCTGCGCGTGCTGCGGGAGGATGGCGACTGGCGCCTGGTGGATCTGCAGGGCGATGGCGTGCAGGACGGCTTCGTCCACGGCGCCTTCCTGCGCCGCCTGGGCAGCTGAACGGCCGGGTTAACGCGTCTCCCGCTGCGCCGTGTTGTCCGCGAAGAGGGCGGCGATCACCATGCCCATGCTGGTGCCGATCAGGTAGGTCGCCATCGCGACTGTGGCTTCGGAGACGCCGTAGCGCAGCACCGCCGTCGCCTGGTCGAAGACCAGCAGCCCCGCCAGCGCCATGCTGACGGCATAGGCCACCGGCATCAGCCGTTCCTGCCGCAGCACCATGCGCGCCAGCGTCACCGCCACGCTGCCGGCGAGGAAGCCGAGCGCGAATTCCGCGACCACGGCGCGCATGACGATGTCGAACAGCCCCGCGCTGTGCTGGTTCAGCACGTAGCGCAGGTCATGCGTCGACATCGGCGGGGTGGTGAAGATGGGGGTGATGAAGAGTGGCCGGGCGATGAGCCCCGCGATCACGCCGGGCAGGAGCAGCAGGGCGACCAGGATGACCGCGGCGACGACCATGAAACCCTCCGCCCAACCCATAGATGAATCGGCAAAAGGCAACAAGCGGTAAACGAAATATTCACAACTTATTCGGGTTTTTGGACGTCCGTTGGCAGGGCGTCGGAGAGCGGGGAATCCGGGGGCGACCCCTCCGGCACGGCCGGCAGGCGGACCACCACCCGCCCACCCGGCCCCGGCATGACGGAGAGGACCCCGTGCAACTGCCGCGTCATCGCGAGGGCCACCCGCATGCCGAGGCCGCGGGATCGGGTCGGGTCGAAATCCGGGGCGAAGCCCGGGCCTTCATCCGTCACCGCCAGCACCGCCTCCGCCGGCGCCGGCTGGAAGCGGATGGCGATGCGGCCGGCACCATGCTTCAGCGCGTTGGTCACCAGTTCCGTCACCAGCAGGCCGAGCGCCGCCATCCGGTCCGCGGGCAGGCGCAGGCCGGGTTCCGCCGCGAGGTCGATGGCGCGGCCGGAGGAGCCGAGCGAGCGGCCCAGATCCTCGACCAGCGCGCCGAGATGCTCGGCCACGTCCTGCGCCACGCCGGGCGCGCCTTCGTAGAGCCGGCGGTGGACGGCGGCGATGGAGACGATCCGGCCGGCAGCCTCCCGCAGCTTTTCGGCCAGCGCGGGGTCGGCGGCGCCGCGGGCCTGGAGCAGCAGCAGCCCCTGGACGAGCTGGAGGCTGTTCTTCACGCGGTGGTGCATCTCCTGCACCAGCAGGTCCTTCTCCGCGATGCGGGCTTCGCGTTCCTGCGCCAGCAGGCGCTGTTCGGTGACGTCGTGGCTGGCGCCGACCAGGCGAAGCGGCGTGCCGTCCGGCGCGTATTCCACGGCGCCGCTGGCGCGGATCCAGCGGATGGCGCCGTCAGCGCGGCGGATCCGCACCTCCGCCTCATGCCGGCCGGTCTGCCTGGCGCGCTCCAGCGCGGCGATCCCGGCGGCGCGGTCCTCCGGCAGCAGGTGGCTGCGCCACAGCGCGAGGGTGGCCGGGCCATGGGTTTCGGGATCGAGGCCATAGAGGCGGAACATCGCATCCGACCAGCGCAGCTCCCCGGTGGTGAAGTCACGCCGCCAGGTGCCGACGGCGGCGGCGCGCTGCGCCTGTTCCAGCCAGGCGGTGCGTTCGCGCAGCGCCGCTTCGGTGGCGCTGCGCGCCGCATCGGCGGCGGCGAGCGCGCGGGCAAGGTCCTGCACCTCCGCCAAAGGTGGGCCGGCCGGCCCGCCGGCGGGCGCCAGGCCGTCCGGAAGGCCTGGCAGGGCGGCGAGCGCGCGGCGGAGGCGGAGCGCGAGCAGGAGCGCGATGCCGAGCCCGGTGAGCGCGACGGGCAGCGTGCTGAGCAGCAAGCGGATCAGGGCCTCGCGCAGCCCGGCCTCGAACACTGCCTCGGGCTGCGCCACCGCGGCGCCGTAGCCGGAGACGGGGGCGCGGGCGAAGGCGATGACGGAAACGACCCCGTCCCGGTTGGCGATGCCGTCCAGGACGCCTTCCGGCGCCTGCGCCATGGCGGCGACCAGCGCCGGGATCGCGGGCTGGCCGATGGCGGCGGCGGGGTCGCGGCTGCGGGCGACGACGATGCCCAGGCGGTCCATCAGCCCGGCCACGGCACCCTGCGGCAGCGGCGCGGTGCCGAGCGCGGGGGCGATCGCCTCCCCCGGCAGGGACAGGCCGATGGCCAGGCGCGGCTGGCCGGGGGCCGCGGGGAGCGGGATGGCGACCGCCACGGTGGGGCGGCCGCTGAGCGTCCCCCGATACAGGTTCGAGATGGCGGTGCCGCCGCGGGCCAGGGCCTCCGCCAAGGCCTGGGGGATGGGCGTCGGGGTGGGCAGGATGCCCAGGGCGGTGTTGGCGATCTGGCCCTCATCCAGCCTGGCGATGCCGAGGACGCGGCCATCCGCCAAGGGGTCGAGCAGCGGGCCGAGCCGCGCGGCGGCCGCCAGGAAGGCATCCGCATCGCCCTCCGCCAGGCCGGGCTGGGCGGCGAAGCCGGTGAGGAGCGCTTCCGCCCGCGCGAATTCCAGGTCGATGCGATGGGCCATGGCGCGGGCGGCGGCCAGCAGCCTCTCCCCGGCCTGGCGGCGGCTTTCGCCATGCGCCTGCCAGACCGCCAGGCCGCCGAGCCCGATCAGCGCCACCACCAGCAGCCCCACCAGGGCCAGCAGGCGGAGCCGGAGGCTGGGCGCGCCGCGCGGGGCGGGTATGTCGGTGGCAAGCTGCATCGGACCTGCGTGACCCCTTCCCCTGTCGTCGCCGGCTGTTCGGGGGCCGTCCCGGTCTTCCACCCCGCAGGCAATCATGCCGGCGGGGCACGGTTCCATCCTGGCCCCAATCCGCCGGCGAGGCATGGCGCCATATTTCAGGAAGTTTCACCGGCGGGGCCGGCTGTGACAGCGATGCAGCGCCGGATCGCGGCTGCGGCAGGGAATTCGTCGCCGGGTTGCGGAGGCGCGGTGGTTTTCGCCAGGATGGGGCCGCGGACCATCCGCGGGGAAAACGCCATGACAAGAAGGGCGGGGACAAGAAGGGCGGGGATAAGAAGGGCGGCGGCGACAAAAGCGGGCGAGGGCGCGCTGCCAGCGCCGGCAGCGTCCCCGGCGCGGGCGCCCGGCGACGGCCCGGCGACGGCTGAGGCGACGGAACCCGGGACGGTCTGGGCCTTGTGGCCGACCTTCATGCGCCGGACGCTGGCGGAGGAGGAGGTGCGGCCGCCGCATCCCGTGATGGAGCAAGCGGGGTAGCGGCGATAGCCGCCCCCGGGGTAGCGGCGATCGCCGCTCCCGGGGTAGCGGCTGTCGCCGCACCCGCTCAGGCCGCCGTCAGGCGCGCGACCAGGCGGGCCAGGTCCTGCTGCCCATAGGGCTTGTTGATGCGTGGCAGCCACGATGTCTCCGCCGCCGGCAATTCGGCATGTCCGGTCGCCAGCGCCACCTTCAGCCCGGGATGGTCGCGCCGCAGCAGCCCGGCGAGGTCGAGCCCGTTCATCCCGGGCATCGCGTAATCCGTCAGCACCAGGTCGATGGCGCGGTCCTGGGCGATGATGGCGATCGCCTCCTGCGCCGAGCCCGCCACCAGCGCGCCATGGCCCAGATCCTCCAGCATCAGGGCCGTGCCGGCGGCCACCAGCGGATCGTCATCCACCACCAGCACGCGGCGCGGACCCATCCGGGGCAGGGCGTTCGCCTCCGGCGGGCGTGGGGGCGCGGCGGCTTCGTTCGCGCGGGGCAGCCAGATCTCGGCCAGCGTGCCGGCGCCGGGGGTGCTCCTCAGCACCAGGCCGCCGCCGGATTGCTGGGCCAGCCCCTGCACCATGGACAGGCCGAGGCCGGAGCCGCGGCCGGCGCCCTTGGTGGTGAAGAAGGGCTCCACGGCGCGGGCCAGCGTCGCCGCCTCCATCCCGATGCCGTTATCCCGCACGCCGAGGCAGAGATAGGCGCCCGGCGCCAGGCCGGGCGGCGCAGCCGGGGAGGGGGCCTGCGCCTCCCCCAGCGTCACCGCCAGCACGCCGCCATCCGGCATGGCGTCGCGCCCGTTCACGGCCAGGTTCAGCAAGGCGAGTTCCAGCTGGTTGGCGTCGACCATCGCGGCCGGCAGCCCGGGCGGCAGGTCGGTCTCGATCCGCACGCCGGGGCTGACGGAGCGTTCCAGCAGGTCCGCCATGCCGCGCACCAGCGCCGGCAGGTCCACCGGGGCGGGGCGCAGTTCCTGGCGGCGGGCGAAGGCCAGCAGGCGCTGGGTCAGCGCCGCGCCGCGTTCCGCCCCCTGCAACGCGCCATCCAGCAGCCGCGCCAGGCGCGGATCATCCGGCAGGCGCTTCTTCAGCAGCGCGAGGTTGCCGAGCACCGCCATCAGCAGGTTGTTGAAGTCATGCGCGACGCCGCCGGTGAGCTGGCCGAGCGTCTCCATCTTCTGCGCCTCCCGCAGCCGGGCCTCGGCGGCCTTCAGCTCCGTCAGGTCATGGCCCTCGGGGACCAGCAGGGTGATGCGGCCATCCTTGTCCCGCAGGGGGCGGATGGAGAAGTCGATGGCGGCCAGGCGGTCGCCGCCGCGGACCACCTCCTCATAGCGCTGGGGCGTGCCGGCGGCGGCGGCGGCGACGGCGGCGCGGGCACGGTCCTGCGCGGCCGCGCCCATGTCGAACCAGCGAGTTTCCCATACCTTGCGGCCGACGACCTCCGCGCGCGTGACGCCGCCGAAGGCCAGCGCGGTGTCGTTCACCTCCAGCATCGTGCCGTCCGGCGTGAGCAGGCCGATGAACTGGAAGGTGCTGTTGAAGATGGCGCGGAAGCGGTCCTCGCTGTCCGCCAACTGGTCGCGGGCCGCAGCCAAGGCGCGGGTGCGCTCCGCCACCCGCTGCTCCAGCGCCGTCGCCGCATCGCGCAGCGCGGCATTGGCGCAGGCCAGATCCTCCCGCGCCCGTTCCTCCCGCCGCGCCAGGCGCAGGGCGAGGCCGGTGAGGAAGATCAGCGCGACGGCGACGGCGCCGACGATGCTGCCGGACCAGATGAGGGCGGCGCGGAAGGGGGCCAGGGCGCTGTCCACCGGCACGCTGGCGGCGACGATCACGGGCCAGTCCGGCAGGCGGCGGAAGGAGATGATGCGTTCCCCCGGCTCGAAGACGGTGGTCGCGCGGATCGTGCCGCTGGTGCTCCCCATGTTGCGGCGGGCCAAGTCGGTGCCGGCGATGGTCCGGCCTACCATGGCGGTCGTCATGCCGGTGCGGGCGAGGAGCCGGCCCTCCGCATCGAACATGCCGAGCACGGCGCCGCGGCCGATCTCGCTGGCCTCCGCCTGCTGCTGGAAGAAGCCGAGGCGCTGGGCGATCTGCACGGCGCCGGAAAGCCGCCCATCGGCATCACGCAGGGCGATGGAATAGGTGAAAAGGATCTCCCGCGTCACGCGGCTGTAGATCGCCTCACCCACATGGCGGTCGATGCCGGCGAGGTGGGCCTGGAACCATCGGCGGTCGCGGAAATCGAAATCCGGGGCGGGGAACAGGTTGCTGAGCGCGACCGGGCGCGCGCCTTCGTCCACCACCATGATGTAGTCGCCCGTTGATCGGGCGGAGAGGTCGCGCAGCCAGTGATGGAAGCCCTCGTCGCTGGCCACCGCCGCGGTGCCGCCGAGGGTGGCGACGCGGTCCGCGACGCGGTTGGAGACGAGGTCCGCCGTCTCGAAGGTCCGGCGGGCATATTGTTCCAGCAGCCGGGCCAGTTCGCGCGTGCCGATCTCCGCCCGCTCCAGCGCCGCGCTGCGTTCCTGTTCCAGGAAGGCCATGCGCACGCCGGCCAGCGACAGCAGGAAGACGCCGGCAATGGCCAGGATCGCGACGCTGACGCGGCGGAAGGACAAGGACGTTTCCCGGTTGCTCGTTGAGGGCAGGGTCCGCGATCTGACCGCGGGGCGGGAAGGGTCGCGCCCGCGGATCTACGGGATTGTCATGGTCAGGCGGCCTCCAGCTGTTCGGAGATCTCCAGCCATTCCTGTTCCAGCGCGGCGATCTGGCGGGCGAGGAAGGCCTGGCGCGTGGTGGCCCAGGCGATGTCCTGCGCCTTGCGCGCGGCATAGGTGGCGGGGTCGGCGAGCTTCTTCTCGATCAGCTTGCCTTCCAGCGTATGGCGCTCGATCAGCTTCTCCACCTCCTTCAGCCGGGCGCGGAGGGGCGCGAGCTGGGCGCGGGTCTGGGCGCGGGCGGCGCGGTCGGATGGCGTGCGCGCCTCCCCGCCGCCACCGCCGCCGCCGCCCCGGGCGCGGTCGGCCAGCAGGGCGCGGTATTCGTCCATGTCGCCCTCGTAGCTCGTCACCTTGCCATCGGCGACGAGCCAGAGGCGATCGGCGACCAGCTCCACCAGATGGGGGTCGTGGCTGATGAGGAGGACGGCGCCCTTGTACTCCGCCAGCGCGCGGACCAGGGCCTCACGCGCATCGATGTCGAGGTGGTTGGTCGGCTCGTCGAGGATCAGCAGCTGAGGGGCATCGCGCGTGCAGAGCGCCAGCAGCAGCCGCGCCTTCTCGCCGCCCGAGCAGCGCTCGATCCGGGTTTCGGCACGCTCGACATTCAGGCCGAAGCGGGCGAGCTGGGCGCGGCATTGCTGGATGGTGGCCATGGGCAGCGCCGCCTGCATGTGGGACAGCGGCGTGCCGGAATGGTCCAGGTCTTCCGACTGGTGCTGGGCGAAGAAGCCGACGCGCAGCTTGGAGGATCGCCTGACCGTGCCGCGCATGGGGGCGAGGCGCCCGGCGATCAGCTTCGCCAGTGTGGACTTGCCGTTGCCGTTGGCCCCCAGCAGGGCGATCCGGTCCTCCTGGTCCAGTCGGAGGTCGATGCCCTTCAGGATGGGGGTGCCGCCATAGCCGGCATCAGCCTGTTCGATGGAGAGGATGGGCGGCGCCAGTTCCTCGGGTTCCGGGAAGGCGAAGCTGCTCGCGGCATCCTCCACCACCGCGTCGATGACGGGCAGCTTGGCCAGGGCCTTGAGGCGGGACTGGGCCTGGCGGGCCTTGGTGGCCTTGGCGCGGAAACGGTCCACGAAGGCCTGCATATGGGCGCGCTGGGCGGCGATCTTGGTGCGCTGGCTTTCCTGCTGGGCGGCGCGTTCGGTGCGCACCCGGACGAAATTCTCGTAATTGCCGGGGTAGAAGGTGACCTTCTGCTGGTCGAGATGGGCGATGCCGTCCACCGCCCGGTCCAGCAGCCCGCGGTCATGGCTGACGACGATGGCCGCACCCGGGAACTTCGCCAGCCAGCCTTCCAGCCACATGGTGGCTTCGAGGTCGAGGTGGTTGGTCGGTTCGTCCAGCAGCAGCAGGTCGGGCTCCGGGAACAGGGCGCGGGCCAGGGCCACGCGCATGCGCCAGCCGCCGGAGAAGGAATCGAGCGGCCGGGCCTGGGCGGCGGCATCGAAGCCGAGGCCGGAGAGGATGATGGCGGCCCGCGCCGGGGCGCTGTCCGCGCGGATATCGATGAGTCTTTCGTGAATTTCCGCGACGCGATGGGCCTGGGCGGGGTCCTCCAGCGCCTGGAGCAGGCTGTGGCGCTCGGTATCCGCTTCCAGCACGCTGTCGAGGAGGGAGGTGGCGCCCCCCGGGGCTTCCTGGGCGACGACACCCAGCTTGGCCCGCTGGGCCAGCCGGATCTCCCCGCCATCCGGCTGCAATTCGCCGGTGATGGCCTTGAGCATGGTGGATTTGCCGGCGCCGTTGCGGCCGACCAGGCCGATCTTGCGGCCGGCATCCAGCATCAAATCGGCATTGTCGAGCAGGGTGCGGCCGCCGAAGCGGATGGTGAGGCTGCGGATGGCGATGACGGTCATGGGGGGCTTCTACAGCCTGGAAAGCCCGGCGCGTAGCCCGGTGGAAGGCCCCGGGGCTTGCCTTGGCGGGCTTACCCCCTTATCCGCCCGCCAGCTTTCGCACACGCAACAGGAACCAGTCCCATGGCCATCGAGCGCACCTTCAGCATCATCAAGCCCGACGCGACCCGCCGCAACCTGACCGGCGCCATCAATGCGGTGTTCGAGAAGAACGGCCTGCGCATCGTCGCCCAGAAGCGCATCCAGATGACCAAGGCCCAGGCCGAGAGCTTCTACGGCGTGCACAAGGAGCGCGGCTTCTTCAACGACCTGGTGTCCTTCATGATCTCCGGCCCGGTCGTGGTGCAGGTGCTGGAAGGCGAGGGCGCGGTGGCCAAGAACCGTGAGCTGATGGGTGCCACCAACCCGGCCAACGCCGCCGAGGGCACCATCCGCAAGCTGTTCGCGGAGAGCATCGAGGCGAATTCCGTGCACGGGTCCGACAGCGCGGAGAACGCCGCCATCGAGATCGCGTATTTCTTCGCGGGCGCCGAGATCGTCGGCTGAGCTGAGAAGGTTGGGGAAGGCGCTGCCTTCCCCAAACCCCTACCGCCAGGAGGCAGAGCCTCCTGGACCGTCATCTGACGGGGTCACAAGGGGCCGCTGCCCCTTGGCATGGGGGTCCGGGGGAACGGCGTTCCCCCGGAATCACCCGAGCAGCTCCGCCTGCACCGGCTCCATCGCATCGCCCACCGCGATCCGGCCGCCTTCCAGGACCTCCGCATAGACCCCCATATCGGCGTGGCCGTAATGGTCCCGCAGCCATTTCTGGGGCTTGGCGTCGCGCTCCGCCGTTTCCGGGTTCACCTCGGTCGCCGGGCAGCGCTGGGTGCGCTTGAAGATCTTCATCCGTGTCCCGCCGACGAGGAATTCCCGGCCGACCCAGCCCAGCTCCGCGAAGGGGGCGGCGCCGGAAAACAGGATGTTGGCGCGGAAGCGGACCGGGTCGAGCTCCATCCCCACCTTCTCCGACAGCGCCTTCACGCTGGAAAGCCCGATGATCGAGACCGCCTTGGCGGCGATGTCGGTGAAGGCATGGCCCGGCGCCTCCGCCAGGCGGAGCGACCCGCGGGCCTCCGGCCCCAGATACGCCGTCATCCAGGCCGCCGCCCGGTCCCGGTCGCCGGGCAGGGCCAGGTCCACGGCCAGGTGGGGGAAACCGGGGGCCATCAGCAGCAGCATGCCGGTGACGGGGTCATAGGCCGATCGGATGGCGGCGATGCCGGCATTGGCCATCAGGCAGGCGAAATGGCGCTTCTGCATCCAGGCGGGCGCGGCGGGGTCGAAGGGGCTGTCGCCCTGGGCGAAGGCGAAGCGGCGGTCATGCGGCAGGCCATCGCCCGCGGCGATGTCAACGACATCCATCAACTCCCCGGTCAGACCCTTGACGGGATAGCGGGTGATCCGTTCGACACGCATAGGTCATCCCCTTGAAGCGCCGCGGCGGCGCATACCACATCAGGCGCGAAGGCAAACCCTTGCTGCCCGATCGGGGGCTTGGGGTGCCGGTCCGCTCCAGAGAGGGACAAGCGAATGGACATCGAGAAATTCACCGACCGCGCGCGCGGCTTCCTGCAGGCCGCGCAGACCATCGCGATCCGCGACTACCACCAGCGCGTCACGGCGGAGCACCTGCTGAAGGCGCTGCTGGATGACGAGCAGGGGGCTGCCGCCGGGCTGATCGCCGCTGCCGGGGGCGATGCCAAGGTGGCGCGCCAGTCGGTGGAGGCCGAGCTGGCGAAGCAGCCCAAGGTGACGGGTGGCGGGGCCGCCGGCCAGCAGCCGCAATTCATGCCGGACATCGTGCGCGTGCTGGATTCCGCGCAACAGCTGGCGACCAAGGCCGGCGACGAATTCGTGGCGCAAGACCGGCTGTTGCAGGCGCTGGCCGCCAGCGAGACGCAGGCCGGCCGCGCGCTGCGCGCCGCCGGCGCCGATGCGCAGCGGCTGGAGAAGGCGGTCGCCGACCTCCGCAAGGGCCGCACCGTGGACAGCCAGAACGCCGAACAGCAGTTCGAGGCGCTGAAGAAATACGCGCGCGACCTGACGGCGCTGGCCCGCGAGGGAAAGCTCGACCCCGTCATCGGGCGTGACGAGGAGATCCGTCGCACCATCCAGGTCCTGGCGCGCCGCACCAAGAACAACCCCGTGCTGATCGGCGAGCCCGGCGTCGGCAAGACCGCCATCGTCGAAGGGCTCGCGCTGCGTATCATCCGCGGCGACGTGCCGGAGGCGCTGAAGAACAAGCGCGTCATGGCGCTCGACCTCGGCGCCATGGTCGCGGGCGCCAAGTATCGCGGCGAGTTCGAGGAACGCCTGAAGGGTGTGCTGAAGGAGGTGGAGGACGCCGCGGGCGACGTCATCCTCTTCATCGACGAGATGCACACGCTGGTCGGCGCGGGCAAGGCGGATGGGGCGATGGACGCGTCCAACCTCATCAAGCCCGCACTGGCCCGGGGCGAGTTGCATTGCGTCGGCGCCACCACGCTCGACGAATATCGCAAGCATGTGGAGAAGGACGCGGCGCTGGCGCGGCGCTTCCAGCCGGTCTTCGTCGGCGAACCCAGCGTCGCCGACACCATCTCCATCCTGCGCGGGATCAAGGAGAAGTATGAGCTGCACCACGGCGTGCGCATCGCCGATGGCGCGCTGGTGGCGGCCGCGACGCTGTCCAACCGCTACATCACGGACCGCTTCCTGCCGGACAAGGCGATCGATCTGGTGGATGAGGCTGCGTCGCGCCTGCGGATGCAGGTGGACAGCAAGCCGGAGGAGCTGGACGCGATCGACCGCGACCTGATGCGCCTGAAGATCGAGCGCGAGGCCCTGCGCAAGGAACAGGATTCCGCGAGCCGCGACCGGCTGGTGAAGCTGGAGAAGGAGCTGGCCGATCTGGAGGAAGAGAGCCAGGTCCTGACCCAGCGCTGGGAGGCCGAGAAGGGCAAGGTCGTCGAGACGCAGAAGGCCAAGGAGGAACTCGACAAGGCGAGGACCGAGCTGGAACTGGCGGAACGGCGCGGCGACTACGCCAAGGCGGGCGAGCTGAAATACGGCGTGATCCCGGACCTCGAGAAGAAGATCGCCGCGACCGGCGACGGCGATGCGCGGCTGGTGAATGAGGCGGTGACGGAGGAAGGCATCGCCGGCGTCGTCAGCCGCTGGACCGGCATCCCCGTGGAGAAGATGCTGGAAGGGGAACGCGCCAAGCTCCTCAAGATGGAAGACGCGTTGCGCCAGCGGGTGGTGGGGCAGGAGGAGGCGCTGGAAGCGGTCTCCAAGGCCGTGCGGCGGGCGCGGGCCGGGTTGCAGGACCCGAACCGGCCGATCGGCAGCTTCCTGTTCCTCGGCCCGACCGGCGTCGGCAAGACCGAACTCGTGAAGTCGCTGGCGAATTTCCTGTTCGACGACGAACGCGCGATGACGCGGATCGACATGTCCGAATACATGGAGAAGCACGCCGTCAGCCGCCTGGTCGGTGCCCCTCCGGGCTATGTCGGCTATGACGAGGGCGGCGCGCTGACGGAGGCGATCCGGCGGCGCCCCTACCAGGTGATCCTGTTCGACGAGGTGGAGAAGGCGCATGAGGACGTCTTCAACATCCTGCTGCAGGTGCTGGATGATGGCCGCCTGACGGATGGCCAGGGGCGGACGGTCGATTTCCGCAACACCATCATCGTGCTGACCAGCAACCTCGGCAGCCAGGCGATCGCCGAACTGCCCGAGACCTCGGACATCGAGGCGGCGCGGCCGGCGGTGATGCGGGCGGTGCGTGAACGCTTCCGGCCCGAATTCCTGAACCGGCTGGATGAGGTGGTGCTGTTCCGCCGCCTGGCGCGGGGCGACATGACGCACATCGTCGACATCCAGCTGATCCGGCTGCGCAAGCTGCTGGAGGACCGGAACATCACGCTGGAGTTGGACGCCAGCGCGCGGGAATGGCTGGCGGAGGCGGGCTACGACCCGGCCTATGGCGCCCGGCCGCTGAAGCGGGTGATCCAGCGGAGCCTGCAGGACAAGCTGGCGGGGCTGCTGCTGGAAGGCACGGTCGGCGATGGGGCGGTGCTGCTGGTGACGGCGAGCGCGGATGGGCTGGAAGTGCGGCCGGTGCTGAAGCAGGCGGCGTGACGCGGCCCGGGGGGAGCGCTGCTCCCCCCGATTCCCCCCACGCCAGGGGCGTGACGCCCCTGGACCGTCGGATTTGAACTGATGATGGTCCAGGAGGCTCTGCCTCCTGGTGGATGGGGTTTGGGGAAGGCAACGCCTTCCCCTAGACTCCCCCCTGGGCCTAGTCTCTCTGTTTCAGTTTTATGACACAGAGAGGTGAGGCCTTGTCCCAGGCGCTGCTGCTGGTGGAACTGGCTGGCGAGGCCGCGTTGCTGCTCTGGGGTCTGCACATGGTGCAGTCCGGGGTGCAGCGGGCCTTCGGCATGCGCCTTCGCCATGTGCTGGGTGTCGCGCTGGGCAGCCGGGTCCGCGCCGTGGCGGCGGGGCTGTTCGCCACCGCGGCGCTGCAATCCTCCACCGCGACGGCGCTGATGGTCGGCAGCTTCGCGGCCGGGGCCGGGGTGGCCTTGGCGCCGGCGCTGGCGGCCATGCTGGGCGCCAATATCGGCACCGCGCTGATCGTCTTCGCGCTGTCATTCGAGGTGTCCGCCCTGGCGCCGGCCTTGGTGCTGGCGGGGGTCATCGCCTTCCGGCGCAGCAGCGGCAGCCGGGGGAAGGATGTCGGGCGGGTGTTCATCGGGGTCGGCCTGATGCTGATCTCGCTGCACCTGCTCTCCGCAAGCATGGCGCCGGTGGAGGCATCGCCGACCCTGCGGGCGCTGATCGGCGTGTTTGCCGACATGCCGCTGCCCAATCTGGTGGTGGCGGGGCTGCTGGCCTGGGCGGCGCATTCCTCCGTCGCGGCCATGCTGTTCATCGCCTCGCTGGCGGCCTCCGGCCTGCTGGGGGCGGAGGCCTGCATCGCCATGGTGCTGGGCGCCAATATCGGCAGCGCGGTGAACCCGCTGCTGGGTGCGCTGGGGGAGGCCGGGCCGGAACGCGCCCGGCTGCGCGTCGCCCTGGGCAACATCGCCAATCGTCTGGTGGGCGCGGTGCTGGTGCTCGGCGCCATGCCGCTGCTGCTGCCGCTGGTGGAGAGCCAGGCGGGCGCGCTTTTCGCCGCGCAGGCGCATCTCGCCTTCAATCTCGGCACGGCGATCCTCGCCTGGCCGCTGCTCGGCCTGCTGGCCCGCGGCATGGAACGCCTGGTGCCGGACCGGCCGCCGGCGGAGGACCCCGCGGCGGCCCGCTACCTCGACCCCGATGTGCTGGAGACGCCACCCGTCGCGCTGGCGAATGCAGCGCGGGAGGTGCTGCGGATTGCCGATACGGTGGAGGCGATGCTCGCGGCCTCCACCGCCGCCTTCCAGGAAGGGGACCGGGAACGGCCCAAGGTGGCCAAGCGCCTGGATGACCAGGTGGACCGGCTGCACCGGCAGGTCCAGGGCTACCTGGCGCGCATCCCGCAGGAGACGCTGGGCGAGGATGATGCGCGGCGGCTCGCGGAAATCCGCGCCTTCGCCGTCAGCCTGGAACATGCGGGGGATGTGCTGGAGCGCGACCTGCTGGGCCTTGCCCAGAAATGGGCACGGCGCGGCCTTCCGCTGCCGGCCGATATCGCGGCGGAGATCACGGGGCTGCACCTTCGCCTCCAGGCGCAGCTGCGCCTGGCCGTCGCGGTCTTCATCCGGGAGGATGCGGAGGCCGCCCGCCGCCTGGTGCGGGAGAAGGAGGCGCTGCGCGAGGCAGAGCGCCTGGCCCTGCACCGGATGGCGGAGGCCGCCGACCGGTCCGCCGCGGAAGGGGGCGCGGCCGCGGGCCTGCTGCTGGATGCGGTGCGGGACCTGCGCCGCATCGGCGCGCATTTCGCGATGGTCGCCCACCCGCTGCTGGAACGCCGGGGGGAATTGCTGCCGAGCCGGCTGGCGACGGAGCCGAACCTGGCGGAAAGCCTGGCCGGGGGGTGATCAGTCGCCCGCGGCTCAGTCGCCGGCCAGGGCGACCTCCGTCCGGCCGGAGGCGATCTGCGCCATCTGGCGGTTCAATTCCCGGCGACGGTCATGGAAGGCGGCCAGTTCCGTGCCCCGCAGCCTCTCCCCAGCCGGCAGGGCGGCGCGGGCCGGGTCCTGGGCACGGCCGGCCAGGCGGATCTCATAATGAAGGTGCGGGCCGGTGGACATGCCGGAGGACCCGACCGCGCCGATCACATCCCCCTGCCGCACGCGATCGCCGGGCTTCAGGTTCCGGGCGAAGCGGGACATGTGGGCGTAGACGGTCTCGATGCCGCCGGGATGGCGCAGCCGAACGGTCCGGCCATAGCCGCGCTCCATCCGGGCGGCGGCGACCACGCCGTCTGCCGCGGCATAGATCGGTGTGCCGGGGGGCGCGGCGAAGTCCAGGCCCTCATGCCGGCGGGAGAAGCCGAGCACGGGATGCCGGCGCATGCCGAAGCCGGAGGTGAGCCGTGCGCCATCGAGCGGCGTGCGCAGGAAACCGCCTGCCAGGGGGCGGCCATCCGCGTAATACCAGGCGGCATCGCCATCGGCTTCGACATGGCGCCAGACGCTGAGTTCACGCCCTGACAGGGTGAGGGAGGCGTGGAGCAGCTGGCCATGGCCGAGCAGGTCGCCATCCGGGGCGCGCAGCCGTTCGAAGGCCACGGCGATGCGATCGCCCGGCTGGATGTCGCGCTGGAAGTCCACCTCATGGGACAGCGCGCGGATCAGGGCATGGGTGAGCGGCGCGGGCATGCCGGCGCGGGTCAGGGTCAGGTAGACGCCGCCGATGATGGGCGCCTCGATGCGCGCGAGGTGGCGCTGGCGGGGGATGACCTGCTCCTCCACCACCCAGCGATCGCCCTGTCGGCGGAGCGCGATGGTGCGGCCCGGGGCGGGCTCGATCTCCAGCGCGAGGAGGGCATTGTCCCGGTCGGGGGCGAGGCGGAGGCCGACCTCCTGCCCGACGGCGAGGCTGCGGGGCGGGAAGACGGTGGCCAGGGCGCCGATGGCCTCATGCGCCTCGGCCTGGCCGATGCCGGCGCTGGTGAGCAGTTCCCCCAGCGTATCGCCGCGGCGGACGGTCAGGACGCGCTGGGCCTCGGCCGGTGGTTCCGATGCTGCGACATCCGCGATGGGGGCGGCGAGAAGGGCGCAGATCGAGAGGGCGAGGCGGGTCGCAGGCGTCATGCTGTGGACTTGTCCGGGCAGTGAGGGGGCGGACCATCCCGGTGAAGGCAAATGAAGTCAACGGGTTGACCGCTTCGGCTGCGTGACGAGAAGAGGTTTGTGTCAACGGCGTGTCGCTCATGGCTGCCATGTCCGTTTGGTGACGGGGTGTCGTTGACTCCCCCAGGCCCGGCCCGTAAAAGCCGTCTCACCGGAACGGAGCCGATGGTTCCCGGACGGGGCGCTGAAAAGCGGGGTTGCACACGGTGGTGAAAGCCACTAGATGCTGCGCCCCGCCGTTAGGCGCCGATCTTCATCAACGCAGTGATGCGATGGTGCTTCTGGTCAGGGTTCTGGCCAGGAATAAGATTTTGTTCATTCAAGCTGTGTATCTGTTGAGGGAAGATAGTATGGTTGCCTTTTGGCTTCCTGCTGCTTCTGCTTTGTGTCGCGAGAGCGGTGCGGGGTGGTGGTGGAACGGGGGGAAGGGTGGCCGGATGGAAGTTTATGGTCAGTGTATGAGTTGGGCGGGTAAGGATCGCTGGATGCGGTAGGGCTGAGATGCCTTGCTGTGTTGAGTGGTTGATGAACCTGAGAGTTTGATCCTGGCTCAGAGTGAACGCTGGCGGCATGCTTAACACATGCAAGTCGCACGGTCAGCAATGGCAGTGGCG
>NZ_FOSQ01000015.1 GCF_900114315.1 Falsiroseomonas stagni DSM 19981 | reverse complement strand
CAGCAGCGGCTTGCGGCCGACGCCCTCCTTACGGTTCGACAGACCGGAAACGCCTTCGGCATTGTAGCGATGAACCCAGTCCCGCAGCGTCTGCCGATCCATCCCGCAGGTCTCTGCCGCAACCGCTCGCGGCACGCCCTCCAGCACCAGTGCCAGGGCCAGCATGCGGCGCGCCGCCGAGGCGTCACGGCTTCCCGCCGCCAGGCGTCGCAACTCCGACGCCGTATGGTCCTTCCGGTCTACCGACACCGCCATGATCCGCCCCTTCCGCCCTCAGGCGCAGCGAATCACACATCGACAGCGCACCAACATCACCATCGAGTCAGCCATTCAGGGCGCTGGTATAACACGGCTCTGCCACGATTGGGTGAGATCGTGGCGCAGCCCGGCGCGAGCCCCTATCCTGCGCCGCACCGCAATCCGGAGACCCCCTTGTCCCTGCGCGCCGTCGCCCTGGCCGCCCTGCCCTTCGTCTTCGCCCTGCCCGTGCAGGCGCAGTCCTTTGAGGGGCCGGTAACCGGCACGCTGGATTGCCCGGCGCGCAGCCTGTTCGACAGCGGCAGCACGCCGGTGCGCGGCCAGGTGCGGAACGGGGAGATGACGGTGACGCTGCCGGAGATGGTGGTCAGCGGCCGCATCCTGAACCTCGGCTCGGCGGCGGTGCGGCTGGAAGGCGAGACGCGGCAGATGACGGCGGCCTTCACCGGCGTGGTCCTGGCCGGTGGCCAGTTGCATGCGCGCGGCGTGGTCGGCGACCGGCCCTGCAACCTGAACCTGGCGCTGTCCACCGGCGCGGCGCAGCAGCCCAGGCCCCAGCCCCAACCCCAATCCCAGTCCTCTGGGGCCGGCGGCAGCCTGGAGGGCGCCTGGGCCGGGACGGTGAACTGCCCGACGCGCGACCTGTCGGACAGCGGGGAGATCCAGGCCCGCGGCACCGTGGTGAACAACGTGCTGTCCCTGGCCTTCGAGGATGTGCGCGTGGCGGGCCGCATCCTGGGCGTCAGCCCGACGCCGCTGATGCGCCTGGATGGCCAGGGGCCGCGCAGCGGTGCCGCCAGCTTCGATGCCCTGGTCGTGACGCCGCAGCGCATCCATGCGCGCGGCCTGGTCGGCCAGCAGCCCTGCAACGTCACGCTGACGCCCGCGCGCCCCGCCTCGGCCCCCATCCAGGCGGCGCCGCGCCCGCCGGTGGCGCAGCCGCAGGTCCAGCAGGCCGCGCGCCCGCCGGTGGATGGCGGCGTCGGCAAGCCGGGCGGACCGATGAGCCAGCAGGGGCTGGGCGGCGGGGATGAGAAGCCGCCGCCGCTCGGCGCCGCGCCGGCCTTGCCCGCGCCCGTGCTGCCCACGCCGGTGCTGCCCGCGCCGCCGCCAGAGCCGCAGCGCCCGCCGCCGGTCGCCAGCGCGCCGCGGCCGGTGCTGCCGGGTGCCGCCCCGGCGCCCACCCCGGCACCCGTCGCGCGCCCGCCCGGCCCGGCGGCCGCGGATCAATTGGCCTGTGCCCTGGCGGGCACTTGCCCGCCACCTCAACGATAGATGGGCACTTGCCCGCCACCTCAACGATAGATGGGCACTTGCCCGCCGCCTCAGCGATAGGCGTCAGGCCGGCTTCGCGACCGGCACCCGGCGGCGCAGCCGGGTCAGCGCGAAGGCCGCCGCGGCACCCGCCGCCAGCACGCCGATCGCGACCAGCGGGCGGTAGAACAGCCAGGCGACGGCGATGACGGTCGGCGCCAGCAGCAGCGTCAGCACGCCGGCCACCAGGCTGGTGCCGAAGCCGACCAGCCAGCCCAGCGGCGGGATCACGTCGGCCAGCACCTTCACCGGCCGCATCAGCAGCGCGAAGGCCACGAACATCAGCACCGCCCCCACCAGGCGCAGCACCCAGGTGAGGATCGCGTTCCCCTCCTCCGCCGCGCGGAACATCTCCGCCGGCGTGCGGCGGCCCGGTTCCACCATCATCAGCCGGTCGCCGGCGCGGGTGGCGTAGGGGGCGAAGCCGTCGCCGGATTGCGCGGCGATGACGGATAGCGCCTCCGGCCGCGCGGCGGACCAGGTGATGCGCAGATCGCCGATGCGTGGATTGGCGGGATCGGCACCGATGTAGCGCAGGCTGTCGCCCGTCGCGCCGGGGGGCGACAGCGTCTCGTTCGCGGCAATGGCCGAGAGTTGCGCCTCCGTCAGCCGGAAGCCGTTCAGCGTCACGCCCTGGGCCATGAAGCTGCGGCTCGTCTGGCGCGGCGTGGGGTTCTGGTGGCCGTCGGGCTGGCGGAAGCGGGACGAATCGATGCGCCCCTCGGCCCAGCCCCTGGTGTAGCGGTAGGTCGTCACCGTCTCCGTCCCGCCGCCGAGCTTGTTGCGCGTCTCGCTCTCCTGCTCCTCCTTCCACTGGAACATCTCCACGCTGCGCACCAGGCGGAGGGTTCCGTCGGGCGCGGGCGCGCCGAATTCGGGGTCGCGCGGCGGCGTCGCGATCCGGGCGGGGCCGGCGACATGGACCAGCCGGCCCTCATTCGCACGGTCCAGGCGCTCGACCGGCAGTACCAGGCCGGCGCCCTCCGCCAGGGATTGCGCGGTCTGCACGGCGCGGCCCTCATTCCAGAACAGCAGCGCACCGGAGCCGGGGACCAGCACCAGGCCGATCAGCAGCCCGGTCAGCGCGCCCCCGAGGCGGGAGAACCAGGACTGGCTGGTGGTCTCGGTGACGACATCCTCGATGTCCACAGGCATGGCGCGGAACTCCTTCGCTCACCGATCCGTAACAGGATTGGACTGCCTGTCCATCGCCGCCACGGGCGCGGCGATGTCGTGCTGTTTCGGGCGGGGCTGGCTGGCCGTGGTGGTTGGGGTGGGGTTAGATGACCCCATGAAGTATTCGGCCCTCGCCATCCTGCGCCATGCGCTGACCGGCAACCGGTCCTGGAAGCCGGTCTGGCGACAGCCGGAGCCGCGCGCGGCCTATGACACGGTGATCGTCGGCGGCGGCGGGCACGGCCTGGCGACGGCGCATTACCTGGCGAAGCTGCACGGCATCACCGATGTGGCGGTGGTGGAGAAAGGCTACCTCGGTTCCGGCAATGTCGGGCGCAACACCACCATCATCCGCAGCAACTACCTGCTGCCCGGCAACACGCATTTCTACGAGCACAGCATGAAGCTGTGGGAGGGGCTGGAGCAGGACATCAACTACAACGCCATGGTCAGCCAGCGCGGCGTGCTGAATCTGTGCCACAGCGATGGCCAGCGGGATGCCTATGCAAGGCGAGGCAACGCGATGCGCATCGCGGGCGTGGATGCGGAACTGCTGGACGCGGCGCAGGTGAAGGCCATGCTGCCGCTGCTGAACACCGACAATCCGCGCTTTCCCGTGAAGGGCGGGCTGCTGCAGCGCCGCGGCGGCACGGTGCGGCATGATGCCGTGGCCTGGGGCTATGCACGCGCGGCGGATTCCCGTGGCGTGGACCTGCTGCAGAACACGGAAGTCATCGGCATCCGCGTGGAGGGTGGCCGCGTGCGGGGCGTGGAGACGACGCGCGGCTTCATCGCGGCGAAGCGCGTGGGCCTGGCCGTCGCGGGCAACACCTCCCGCGTCGCGGCCATGGCCGGGCTGCGACTGCCGATCGAAAGCCATGTGCTGCAGGCCTTCGTGAGCGAGGCCGTGAAGCCGATGATCGATTGCGTCGTCACCTATGGCGCCGGCCATTTCTACGTCAGCCAATCCGACAAGGGCGGGCTGGTCTTCGGCGGCGACATCGATGGCTACAATTCCTACGCCCAGCGCGGCGGGTTGCCGGTGGTGGAGGATGTGATGGAGGGCGGCGTGCAGCTGTTCCCCGCCATGTCCCGCCTTCGCTACCTCCGCCAATGGGGCGGGATCATGGACATGTCGATGGACGGATCGCCCATCATCGACCGCACGCCGGTCGAGGGACTCTTCCTCAATTGCGGCTGGTGCTACGGCGGCTTCAAGGCGACGCCCGCTTCCGGCTGGTGTTTTGCGCATACCATCGCGACGGGGCAGCCCCACGCGCTGAACGCCGAATTCCGCCTGGACCGCTTCGCGACAGGGGCGGTGCTGGATGAGAAGGGGGTCGGCGCGCAGCCGAACCAGCACTAGCCATGATGATCCCCTGCCCCTTCTGCGGCGCGCGTGGCAGCGCCGAATTTGCGACCGTCGGATCGAAGCCGCCGCCGCGCCCGGCGCCCGATGCGCCGCCCGAGGCGTGGCATGACTACGTCAACCTCCGCGACAACCCCGCCGGGCTGCATGACGAACTCTGGCAGCACGTGCATGGCTGCCGGCAATGGCTGGTCGTCACGCGCGACACGCGCAACCACGCCATCGCCGCCGTGAAGGCGGCGCGCGCATGACCAGGCTCCCCACCGGTGGCGCGATCGACCGCGCCACCACGCTGCGCTTCACCTTCGACGGCCGCGGCTACACGGGCCATGCGGGCGATACCCTCGCCTCCGCGCTGCTCGCCAATGGCGTCACGCTGGTCGGACGAAGCTTCAAGTACCATCGCCCCCGCGGCATCTGGGGCATCGGCGCGGAGGAACCCAACGCGCTGGTCGAACTCCGCGGCGGCGCCCGGCGCGAACCCAATACCCGCGCCACGGTGGCGGAACTGTTCGATGGGCTGGAGGCGACGTCCCAGAACCGCTGGCCCAGCCTGCGCTTCGATGCCATGGCGGTTAACGGGCTGCTCGGCCCCGTCTTCTCCGCCGGTTTCTACTACAAGACCTTCATGTGGCCGGCCTCCTTCTGGGAGAAGGTTTATGAGCCGCTGATCCGCCGCGCCGCCGGCCTTGGCCGCGCGCCGGATGCACCGGACCCCGATGCCTATGAACGATCGCATCTGTTCTGCGACGTGCTGGTGATCGGCGCCGGTCCCGCGGGGCTGGCCGCCGCGCTGGCCGCAGCGCGCACCGGCGCCCGGGTGGTGCTGGCGGATGAGGATTCCCGTGTCGGCGGCAGGCTCCTCCAGGACCGGCAGGAGATCGATGGCGCGCCCGCCGCGATCTGGGCGGAGAAGGTGCTGGCGGAACTCCGCGCCATGCCCGACGTGACGCTGCTGCCGCGCACCACCGTCTTCGGTGTCTTCGATGATGGGCAGTACGGCGCGCTGGAACGCGTGGCGGACCATCTGGCGGAGCCCCCGCCGGGCACGCCACGCCAGCGCGCCTGGACCATCGTCGCGAAGCGCGCCGTGCTGGCCGCCGGCGCGGTGGAACGCCCCATCGCCTTTCCCGGCAATGACCGCCCCGGCGTGATGTCCGCCGCCGCCGCGCGCGGCTACCTCAACCGATTCGCGGTCCTGCCCGGCAGGCGCGCCGTGGTCTTCACCGCCGGCGATGATGGCTGGCGCACCGCCGCCGACATGCTCGCCGCCGGGGCGGAGGTGACGGTGGTGGATGCGCGGCGCGACATCTCGCCCGCCGTCACGGCGATGGCCGCGAAGGCGCGGCAGGTGCTGGGCGGGCGCGTCACCGGCACCACCGGCCGGCTTTCGCTGACGGGCGTGGAGGTCGAGGGCACCGGCCGGATCGAGGCCGATCTCCTCGCCGTCGCCGGCGGCTGGAACCCCACGCTGAACCTCAGCGCGCATCACGGCGGCAGGCCGGTCTGGAACGACACGATCCACGCCTTCACCCCCGGCACGCCGCCCCCTGGCCTGGCCGTGGCCGGCGCCGCCGCCGGCCGCATGACACTCGCCGCCTGCCTGGCCGATGGCGCCAGCGCGGGCCTGAACGCCGCGCGCGATGCGGGGCATGACGGCCAGGCCCTGACCCTGCCGCGCGCCGATGACGAACCGGCATCGCTGGTGCCCTTCTTCCATGTGAAGGGTGGACGCGGCAAAGCCTTCGTCGATTTCCAGCACGACGTGACGGCCGACGACATCGCCCTCGCCGCGCGCGAGGGCTTCCGCAGTGTCGAGCACGCGAAACGCTACACCACCCTCGGCATGGCGACGGACCAGGGCAAGACCGCGAATGTCGTCGGCCTCGCCATCCTGGCGGCCGAGACCGGCCGCACGATTCCCGAGACGGGCACGACGATGTTCCGCCCGCCCTACACGCCGGTCGCGATCGGCGCGCTGGCCGGCCACCATGTCGGCCGCGCCATCAAGCCCACCCGCCGCACGCCGCTGCATGACTGGGCCAGGCGGAACGGTGCGAGCTTCGTCGAGACCGGCCCCTGGCTGCGCGCCGAATGGTACACACGCCCCGGCGAGCGCGGCTGGCGCGACAGCGTGGACCGGGAGGTGCTGAATGTCCGCGCCGCCGCGGGCGTCTGCGATGTCTCGACGCTCGGCAAGATCGAAATCGTCGGCCCCGGCGCCGCCGCGCTGCTGGACCTGGTCTATGCCAACGACATCTCGACGCTGCCCGTCGGCCGCATCCGCTACGGCGTGATGCTGCGGGAGGATGGCTTCGTCATGGATGACGGCACCGTCGCCCGCCTGGCGGAGGACCGCTTCTTCGTCACCACCACCACGGTCAACGCCGGCAAGGTGATGCAGCATATCGAGTTCTGCCACCAGGTGCTGCGCCCGGACCTCGATGTCGCGATCCTGTCGGTGACGGATGCCTGGGCGCAGGTCTCGCTGGCCGGGCCACGGTCGCGCGACATCCTGGCGGCCATCACGCCGGCCGATGTCTCCAACACCGCGCTGCCGCACATGGCCTGCGTGGAGGCGATGGTCGCGGGCGACATTCCCGCGCGGCTCTACCGCCTCAGCTACTCCGGCGAGCTGGCCTATGAGATCGGCGTGCCGCCCGATGACGCCGAACGCTTCATGGAGGCGCTGATGCAGGCCGGCGCGCCGCATGGCCTGGCACCCTATGGGACGGAAGCGCTGGGCGTGCTGCGGATCGAGAAGGGCCACGCGGCGGGCGCCGAGCTGAACGGCCAGACCACCGCGGGCGATCTCGGCCTGGCGCGCATGCTGTCCAGGAAGAAGGACTTTCTCGGGTGCGCGATGGCGACGCGCCCCGCGCTGGTCGATCCCGCGCGCCCCGTGCTGGTGGGGCTGAAGGCGCTGGATGCCGGGCAGGTCATCAAGGCCGGGTCGCATCTCTTCCAGCCCGGCGCGGCGATCTCGACCGATAACGACCTCGGCCACGTCACCTCCGCCTGCTGGTCGCCGCATCTGGGGCACATGATCGCGCTCGGCCTGCTCTCCGGCGGCGCGGCGCGGATCGGCACGCGCATCCGCATCCACGACCCCATTCGCGGCGGGGATGCGGAGGCCGAGGTGGTGAAGCCCGTCTTCATCGACATCGAGGGGGGGCGCAGCCGTGGCTGAGATCGGCGTGCTGCTGACGGATCGCCGGCGCCTCGGCCTCACCGCCCTGCACGGCCCGGCGGACCTCCTGCCCGGCCTGCCGGACCGCCCCGCCGCCGTCGCGCTGCCGCAGGGCACCGCCATCTGGACCGCGCCGCGGCAATGGCTGCTGGTGCATCCCCGCGGCGCGGCGCCGGATGTGGCGCAAGCGAATCGCACACCGCTGACCGGCGCGCGCCGGATCATCAGCCTCGCCGGCCCCCGCATGAGGGAGGCGCTGGCCACCTTCCTGCCCATCGACCTGCATGACAGCGCCTTCCCCGATGGCGCCGCGGCCAGCACCATCGGCGCCTATATACCGCTGCTGGTCTGGCGGCAGGGCGATGCCTTCAACCTCGCCTGCTACCGGTCCTTCGGCGACTCGCTGATGGAAACCCTGGTCACCGCGTCCCGCAGCCGCGGCCTGCTGGTCGCCCCAACGGATTGAACCGCCATGCCCTTCTACGAACGAGGCGACGTGCGCATCCATTACGAGGAAGCCGGCAGCGGTTTTCCCGTGCTGATGATCCCGGGCGGCGGGCTCAATTCCACGATCCCCTTCCTGACGGAGAAGGGCCCCTTCAACGCACTGGCCGAGTTCAGCGACGAATTCCGCTGCATCACGCTCGACCTTCGCAATGCGGAGGGTGGCGGCTCCTCCGGCCCGCTGGAACCCGATCGCCCCTGGGATTCGCATACCGATGACCAGCTCGGCCTGATGGATCACCTCGGCATCGATCGCTTCCTGGTGCTGGGCTTCTGCATCGGCGGGCCCTTCATCTGGAACCTGCTGAAGCGCGCCGCGCATCGCATTCCCGCCGCCATCCTGGCGCAGCCCAGCGGCTTCCGGCCGGAAAAGCCCGCGCTGTTCTACGACAACAACATGACGGGCTGGGGCCCCGCGCTGGTCGCGCGTCGCCCCGACATCAGCATGGACCAGGTGGAGCGCTACCTCCGCCGCATGTATGCGACCGATCCGGATTTCGTCTTCACCGTCACGCGCGATTTCGTACGGCAGTGCCAGACGCCCGTGATGATCCTGCCGGATGACGTGCCCGCGCATCCCTATGCCGTGGCGATGGACGCCGCGATGCTAGCGCCCCAGGCGCAGCTCAGCCTCTATCCCTGGAAGGATCCGAAGGAACGGATGCCACTCGCCATCCGCCACATGCGGAGTTTTCTCCGCGCCCACACACCGCGCTGACTACAGGCGCTTCAGCGCCTCGATCGCCTGTTCCGGGCGCTCCACCGTGATGGCACCGGCAGCCGCCAGCGCGGCGAGCTTCGCGGCCGCCGTCTCCCGCTCCGCCCCCGCCAGCGCGCCGGCATGGCCCATGCGCGTGCCCGCCGGCGCGTGACGGCCCATCACCAGCGCGACCAGCGGTTTCCCCAAAGCCGGCAGCGCGGCGGCCAGCGCGTATTCCTTGTCGCCGCCGAGTTCACCGCAATACAGCACCGCATCCGTCGCGGAATCCTCGGCCAGCGCCGCCAGGTATTCATGCGGGTTGCGGCCGATCACCAGGTCGCCACCCATATGGATCACGGCGCGCTGGCCGATCCCCGCCTCCGTCAGCAGCCGCGCGATCGCCAGCGTCAGCGTGCCGCTGCGGCACAGCAGCGTCACGCGGCCCGGCGTGATGAATTCCGGCGCGATGGAGCCCAGCAGCATCTGCCCCGGCACCGCCAGGCCCAGCGTATTCGGCCCCACCAGCCAGCATCCAGCCTCCCGCGCGATGGTCGCGGCCTTCAGGCTGTCATGCACCGGGACGTATTCGGCCGCGGCGACGATCAGCGGGATGCGCGCCGCGACGCCATCGCGCACGGCATCCAGTACGCCATCCGGCGGCGTGTAGAGCACCGCCGCATCCGCCGGCGCATCGAGCTGCGAGAGGTCGTCCAGCAGCGGCAGCCCATCCTGGATGGTTCCGCCACGGCCGGGCGCGATGCCGGCCACGATCGATGTGCCCGCCGCACGCATGGCGGCGACCTGCGCGCTGGCGTAGCGTCCGGTAGGATTGACGATGACGACGCGTTGCGGCGCGCTGTGCAGGAATGTGGGTGTCATGGGGGGCGGAGCATGCGGTTGACGGAGTGGGACGGCAAGGTGGCGCTGCGTCGTCACGGCATATCGCTGCCCGATGCCGCGCTGATCACCGGCGACTTGCCGCCGCCCGGCTTCGATGACGCGGTGGTCAAGGCGCAGCTGCTGGAAGGCGGGCGCGGCAAGCGCGGCCTGGTGCGGCGTGCGGAGGGCGATGTGCCCGGCACGGCGCGAACCATCCGCGGCCTCCTCGGCGATCCCGCCGCGCCGCTGATGCTGGAACAGCCCGTGGCGATCGTGCAGGAGATCTTCCTCGCGCTGCGCGTCGACGGCACCGCGCAGGCGATCGAGGTGCTCTGCGCGCCCGATGGCGGCGTGGAGGTGGAGTCGGGCGCGCCGCCGCTGCGCTGGCACATCCTGCCGGAGGCGCCGGGCGCCATCGCCACGGGGCTGCGCGTGCTGCGCGACCGCTTCGCCCCCGACATCGCCGCGCGCCTGTCACGCCTGGCCGTGCGACTCGCCCGCGTGATGGTGGCCGAGGACCTGGAGAGCCTGGAGATCAACCCCCTCGCCCGCCTCGCGGACGGCACGCTGCTGGCCTGCGACTGCAAGGCGGTGCGGGACGAAGCCGCGGGCTTCCGGCACGACAACGCCGGCACCGCCCTTTCCGCGGCGCTGGAGGAAGCGGCGCTGACGCCGCTGGAACGCCGCGCGCGGGACCAGGGCTTCCAGATGGTGGAAATCCCCGGCGGCCGCGTCGCCATGGTCACGGCCGGCGCGGGGCTCGGCATGATGATGCTGGACCTGCTGGGCGATGCCGGCTGCCCCGCCGCGTGCTTCATGGACAACGCCCAGGGCGGCCCGGCCGAGACCGCCGTGCAGCGCTTCGCCGCGGCCTTCGAGATGGCGGAACGGCCCGGCATCGACGCGGTGCTGTTCTACACCACCCTCGCCTCCCGCCCCCTGAAGGGCCGGGTGGAGGCGCTGGCGGCGGCGCTGCGGGAGAAGCCGTCCCCCAAGCCGCTCTTCGTCGGCTTGGCGGCCGGCCACGCCGCGCTGGCGGGCTATTCGATGGAACGCGCGGCCGCGGACCTCGCCGCCGTCGGCGTCACGGCGCTGGAGGCAGACCCGCATGCGCTGGTCCGCCGCCTGGCCGCGACGATCGGCGGTTCATAGCACCGCATAGACATCGTAGACGGGGCCATCGGGAAAGCGATGCCCGACGGCCACCGCCAGCAGCCGGTTCAGCCATTCATGCGGCCCCGGCCCGGTTTCGAACCGGATCGCCGTGCGCATGTAGTAGCTGCCCGGCGGCACGGCCTCCCCGGCCGCCATCCGCGCCGCGACATCGGGTGGGGCGTGGCGCACGCCCTGGTAGGTGATGCCGATCACCTGTCCGTCATCGGCCTGCAGCACCGCCCGCACATCCAGCCGCGTCGCGCCATCGCCGCCCGTCAGCAGCCAATCCGCCCCGCCGGGCAGGACCGTGCCGTTCAGCCCCGGCCCGTGGAAGCGGCCCCCGGTGATGAGGGCGACCCGGCGTTCGCCCAGCGGCATGTCGCCGATGACCTGCGGCGCGGCCACGGCGATTTCCATGCGGAACAGGAAATCGGTGGCAAGCTCCATGCGTTCCATCGTGGCGTTCACCGCTGGCGCCAGGGCAGGCCATCGGCCTTCCAGCCGGCGACGCTGCCGCGATGCCCCTCCGCATCCACCGGGCCTTCGAAGCCATCGGCGACGTTGAAGGCGTGCGGGAAGCCCGCGGCCTGCGCCGCCTGCCCGGCCGCCAGGCTGCGCGCGCCCGACCGGCAGATGAAGTAGAGCTTCGAGGTGGCCGATGCGCCGGCGCGGCGCAGATGCTCCGCGAAGGCGCCATTCACCTGCATCGTCGGATAGACCTGCCACGGGATCAGCACGACCTGCTTGCCGAATTCGGACAGGTCCGGCACGCCCACGAAATTCCATTCCGCATCGGTGCGCACATCGACCAGCACCGCATCGGGATCCTCGGCCAGGGCCTGGAAGGTGGCGCGGGGACTGACATCCGGAACACCGGGCATGGGGGAATCTCCCTCGGAGTTGAATGGGGCCAGGATGGCCAAAGCCATACCTGGCGGCAACCTTCGCCGCGCACCGGCCTTTCCTGACGGTGCACTGCAAGGACCCGTAGCACCCATGTCAGGCATTACCCAGGACAACCGCATCCCGCTGACCGGCCGCGACATCGAATTGACCGATACCGATGTGCCGGTGGCCGACCATCGCGACCATATGGGCCGTCCCACCGTGAACAGCGTGGGGGAGACCTTCCGCCAGGACTGGCCCTGGATCGTCGCGTTGATCGCGCTGATCGCCTTCGATATCGCCGCCCTCGGCGGCTATTTCCGCTGAACGGCGTCAGGCCGTCTCCCGGAAGATCTCCCGCCCGATCAGCAGGCGCCTGATCTCGCTGGTGCCGGCGCCAATCTCGTAGAGCTTGGCGTCGCGCAGCAGCCGCCCCGCCGGATAATCGTTGATGTAGCCGTTGCCGCCGAGAATCTGGATGGCATCGAGCGCCGCCTTCGTCGCCGCTTCCGCCGCGAAGAGGATCGCCCCGGCCGCATCCTTGCGCGTCGTCCTGCCGCGGTCGCAGGCCTTCGCCACGGCGTAGACATAGGCGCGGCACGCATTCAGCTGCGTGTACATGTCCGCCACCTTGCCCTGGATGAACTGGAATTCGCCGATCGGCTGGCCGAACTGCTTGCGGTCATGGATGTAGGGCACCACCAGGTCGAGGCATGCCTGGAGGATCCCGATCGGCCCCGCCGCGAGCACCGCGCGTTCATAGTCGAGGCCCGACATCAGCACGCGCACGCCGCCGCCCACGGCGCCGAGCACATTCTCCTCCGGCACCTCGCAATCCTCGAAGACCAGTTCGCTGGTCGGGCTGCCACGCATGCCGAGCTTGTCGAGCTTCTGCGCCGGGCGGAATCCCTTGAAGCCGCGCTCGATCAGGAAGGCGCTGATGCCCTTCGGCCCGGCGGCGGGATCGGTCTTCGCATAGACCACGAGGGTCTCGGCGTAATGCGCGTTGGTGATCCACAGCTTGGTGCCGTTCAGCACCCAGCGATCGCCGCGCTTCTCCGCCCGCAGCTTCATGGAGACGACGTCGGAGCCCGCGGAGGGCTCGCTCATCGCCAGCGCGCCCAGATGCTCCCCGCTGATGAGCTTCGGCAGGTAGCGGCGCTTCTGGTCCTCCGTCCCGTTGCGGCGGATCTGGTTGACGCAGAGATTGCTGTGCGCGCCGTAGGAAAGCCCGACCGAGGCGCTGGCGCGGCTCACTTCCTCCATGGCCACGCAATGGGCGAGGTAGCCCATGCCGGCGCCGCCATACTCCTCCTCCACCGTGATGCCATGCAGGCCGAGTGCGCCCATCTCCGGCCACAGGTAGCGGGGAAATTCGTCGGTGCGGTCGATTTCCGCCGCGATGGGCGCGACGCGGGCATCGGAGAAGGCGCGCACGCTGTCGCGCAGGGCATCGACCTCATCGCCCAGGTCGAAATCGAGCAGCGGGAGCTGGTTGGCGGACATGGCTTCAGTCCTTCGTCGCGAAGCGGCGGCGCAACTCGCCGCGCATGATTTTTCCCGTCGTCGTCTGGGGCAGAGCGTCCACGAATTCCACCTGGCGGGGGTAGAGGTGGCCCGCGAGGCGCGTCGCCACGCTGCGCTGGATATCGCTGACCAGCGCCTGGTCCGCCACGATGCCGGGCTTCGGCACCACCACCGCGCAGACGCGTTCCGTCCGCAGCGCGTCCGGCAGGCCGATGACGGCCACCGCGGCGATGGCCGGGTGCGACTGGAGAAAATCCTCGATCTCGCCGGGGCCGATGCGATAGCCGGCGGAGGTGATGACATCATCGTCGCGACCGACGAAGGTGACGTAATCCTCCTCATCCATCACCGCCTGGTCGCCGGTCAGCAGCCAGTCGCCGTGGAACTTCGCGGCCGTCGCCTCCGGGCGGTTCCAGTAGCCCAGGAACATCACGGGATCGGGCGCGCGGATGGCGATGGTGCCTTCAGCGCCGCGCGGCAGCACCGCACCATCGGGGCCGAGGATCGCCACCTCATGCCCCGGCACCGGCTTGCCGATGGCGCCGGGCTTCACGGGGAACAGGCCGGCGCAAGAGGAGATCGTCAGGTTGCATTCGGTCTGGCCGTAGAATTCGTTGATCGTCAGGCCGAAGGCAGCGCGGCCCCAATCCAGCATCTCCGCGCCCAGGCTTTCGCCCCCGCTGCCGACGCTGCGGAGGTCCAGGCCGAAACTGGCGGGATTGGGCACCTGCCGCAGCATGCGGAGTGCTGTGGGAGGCAGGAAGGCGTTGCGCACGCGGTAATGCGCCATCAGCCGCAGCGCGTAATCGGGATCGAACTTCGCCATGCGGTGCGCGACGACGGTGACGCCGTGGTACAGGCTCGGCAGCAGCACATCGAGCAGCCCGCCGATCCAGGCCCAATCGGCGGGCGTCCAGAAGGTATCCTCCGGCTGGGGAAAGAATTCATGCGGCATCTCCACGCCCGGCAGATGCCCGCGCAGCACCCGATGGCCATGCAGCGCGCCTTTCGGGCTGCCCGTGGTGCCGCTGGTGTAGATGATGAGGGCGGGATCATCCGGCCCCGTAGCGACGCAGTCGTGCCGGTCGCTCGCGGGTTCGATCAGCTTGTGCAGATCGGCGCCGCCATCGATATCCAGCACGTGGCGCAGCGCCGGCAGATGATCGCGGATGAAGCGCAGCTTCCCCGCGCCGACGCCATCCGTCACCAGCGCCACCGCGGCGCAGTCGCGCAGCCGGTAGGCCAGCGCCTCCTCTCCGAACAGGGTGAAGAGCGGCACGGAGATCGCGCCGATGCGCCAGGCCGCGAGATGCGTCAGCAGCGTTTCCTGGCATTGCGGCAGCAGCACGCCGATCCGGTCCCCGCGCCCGATGCCCATGGCAAGGAAGAGGTTCGCGAGCTTGCAGGAGCGGTGGCGGAGATCGTCATAGCCGATGAGTTCCGTGACGCCATCGGCCAGCACCTGCATCATCGCGAGGCGGCGGCTGCCATCCGCCCAGCGGTCGCAGACTTCCTCCGCCAGGTTGCAGCGCGCCGGGATGTTCCAGCGGAAGCCCGCCCGCAGCGCCGCGTAAGCGTCCCCCTTCATGTCGGCCTGGTGTCGTCGATCACCTTGCCGTCGTTCTGCAGGGCCCCGGGCTCCACCAGATCGATCACGCCGCGCAGCCGCGTATGGCCGGCCAGGCTGCGCGCCAGGCTTTCCACCAGGCTCGCATCGCGCACCGGCGATTCGACGCGCAGCACCATCGTGTCCCGCGTCTCCGCCAGGCCGATCACGAGGCGTGCGCGGCCGAGGCCGGGATGGTCCCGCATCACCGCCGCCACCTGTTCCGGCCGCACGAACATGCCGCGCACCTTGGCCGCCTGGTCCGCGCGCCCCATCCAGCCCTTGATGCGCATGTTGCTGCGCCCGCAGGGCGAGGCCCCCGGCAGCACGGCGGAGAGGTCGCCGGTGGCGAAGCGGATCAGCGGATAGGTCTCGTTGAAGGTGGTAACGAGAACCTCGCCAACCTCGCCCTCCGGCATCGGATCGCCGGTGCCGGGGCGCACGATCTCCAGCAGCACATCCTCATCGACGATCAGCCCCTCCCGCGCCTCGGACTCATAGGCGACAAGGCCGAGATCGGCGGTGCCGTAGCTCTGCAGCACCGTCATGCCGCGCGCGGCGTAGAAGGCGCGCAGCGCGGGCAGATAGGCGCCGCCCGTGACGTGGCCGAGCGTCAGGGAGGACAGGTCAAGCCCGAGCGCATCACCCGCTTCGAGGATCGACTTGAGAAAATCCGGCGTGCCCGCATAGCAGGTCGGCCGCAGATGCGCCGCCGCCCGCGCCTGGCTTTCGGTGTTGCCGGGCCCGGCGGGAAAGACCGGGCAGCCCAGCGCCCGCGCGCCTTCCTCCAGCATCATCCCCGCGGGGGTGAAGTGGTAGGCGAAGCAATTGTGCAGCAACTGGCCCCGTCGCAGCCCCGTCGCGTGCAGCGCGCGCGCGAAGCGCCAGGGATCGCGCCCTTCCGGCTGCGGTTCGTGGATCGGGCCCGGGGAGGCGAAGACGCGCGGCAGATCGGCAAGCGGCAGGGTCGTGAAGCCGCCGAGCGGGGGCGCGGCCGCCTGCGCCTCGATCAGCGCGGACTTCCGCGTGACGGGCAGGTGCGCCAGCGCCGCGCGATCCGTCACCGCGTCAGCGTCCACATCCGCCAGCATCATCGCATAGGCCGGCGCCCGCGCCTTCGCATGGGCCACAAGCCGCGGCAGCGCCGCGCGCAGCGCGTCATCCCGCGCCGCCGCGCTCCGCGTCTCCCGGTCGTCGTAATGGGTCACAGCCACCGCTTTCGCCGCTTGTAGGATTTCAGGTTGCGGAAGGATTTCCGGTCCGCGCCATGACCGCCGAGGTAGAATTCCTTCACATCCTCATTGTTCGCCAGCGCCTCCGCCGATCCATCCAGCACCACCTTGCCCTGCTCCATCACATAGCCGTGCGAGGCGACCGACAGCGCCATGCGCGCATTCTGTTCGACGAGAAGAATGGTGATTCCCAGATCCTCGTTCAGCTTGCGGATGATGCCGAAGACCTCCTTCACCAGCAGCGGCGACAGGCCCATGGAGGGCTCGTCCATCAGGATCAGCGTCGGGCGCGCCATCAGCGCGCGGCCGATCGCCAGCATCTGCTGTTCGCCGCCGCTGAGGTATCCCGCCAGACCCGTGCGTTCCTTGAGACGCGGGAAGTAGTCATAGACCATCTCGATGTCGCGCTTCACGCCGGCGTTGTCGCTGCGCGTGAAGGCGCCGAGGCGGAGATTCTCCAGGCAGGTCATGTCGCTGATGATCCGTCGGCCTTCCATCACCTGGAAGATACCCTTGCGGACGATCTGATGCGCCTCGATTCCGTTCAGGCGTTCGCCAGCGAAGCGGATGTCGCCGCGCGTGACCTCCCCTTCCTCCGATTTCAGCAGGCCGGAGATCGCCTTCAGCGTGGTGGATTTGCCCGCACCATTGGCACCCAGCAGCGCGACGATCTTCCCCTTCGGCACCGTGAGCGAGAGCCCGCGGAGCACCAGGATCACATCGTTGTAGACAACCTCGATATTGTTCACCTCAAGCAAGGGTGGCTCCCCCGTCGCCGGGGGAGCCGTTGCCGGAAGCGTTGCCGCCTCGCTCACCAGCCGAGCCAGTCGCGGCGGCGCTCAAGCTCCACCACCGTCACGGGTTCGACCTTGATCGTGCCGGCCTGCACCAGTTCGGCCACCGAACCGGCCGAGGTGTTGCCGTTGACGACGGCGCGGTAGATGCCGACGCGGAGCGTGCCGCGATGGTCATCCGGGGCGAAGCTGGAGGGGTTGCAGACGCCCTCGAAGCCCCGCGGCACCCAGTTCTGCCGGGCGTAGAAGCCTTCCCGGATGCGTTCCGCCGCCACCTGGCCGCCATTGGCACCGGCGGTCTCCATCGCCTCCACCATCAGCATCGCGCTGCAGATGCCGGCGAGGTAGTGGACCGGCCGATAGGCCGTGCCGGCGGCGTCGGAGATGCGGCTGATCTCCCGCACCGCGCGCATGCCCGGCACATCCTGGCCCCAGACGGCGCCGGTGCGGACGGGGAAGATGACGCCATTCGCCGCCGTGCCCGCGGCCTTCATGGCGTTCTCATCCATGCCCCAGACATTGCCCATGAACTGGACATTCACCCCGGCCGTCTGGCAGGCGCGAAGGACGGAGATATTGGAGCCCGCGGTATTGCCGAGATAGGCGTAGTTGGCGCCGCCATTGCGCAGCGTCAGGCATTGCGCGGTGTAGTCGCCCGGCGTCAGCGCGAACTGGATCGCGGGCAGCACATCGAAGCCAAGTTCACGCGCCAGCGTCTCACCCGCTTCCTTCGGCGAATTCGGATAGGGGTGGTTGGCGCCCATATGGACGTATTTCGGCCGCCCCTGCTGGCCCCGCGCGCGCCAATCCTGCGCCGCCCATTGCAGCATGGCGCGCAGCGCGTCCGAATAGGACGGGCCGTAGAAGAAGTTGAAGGGTGCAGCCTCCACGCCCTGCCGCCCGGATCGCCCGGCGGCATCCGTCAGCGTCGCGGCATAGGACCCGCTGATGTAGGGGATGCGGTCGCGCGTGACGAAGCGCACCAGCGCTTCCGTATCCGCCGTGCCCCAGCCCTGGATGGCGACGACGCGCTGGCGCCCCGTCCAGGCCTGGTACTGGCTGACCGCGCGCGGCGCGGCATAGCCGTAGTCGAAGCCGGAGACATCGAGCTGCCGCCCATTGATGCCGTTGCGCGTGCGGTTCACCCACTGCAACGCATCCGCCACGCCCTGGCCATAGGGCACGCCCACATCGCTGGTGGCGCCCGAATTATCCATGAGGTGCCCGACCGGAATGCGCTGCGCGGCCGCGGGCAGCGCCGCCGCCATCGCCGCCATCGCGCCCATCAGCAGATGCTTGACCTTCATCGCCTTGGTCCTCCCCTTTGCCGGCGTTGGGCCGGTCAATGTGAATACGGGTAGAGCTTCCAGTACGCCTTGATCAGGCGCCACCGCCTCGCGAGCCCATCGGGCTCGAAGATCAGGAACAGGATGATGGCCGCGCCCACCACCATCTCCCGCAGGAAGGAGATGGAGGCGCCGAGCCGAAGCGCCTGGTCGATCGCGCTGCCCGCCAGCGCTTCCGCCCCCCATTGCGTCACCTCCGGCAGCATCACCATGAAGGCCGCGCCCATCAGGCTGCCCATGACGGAGCCCAGGCCGCCGATGATGACCATGCCGAGGAACTGGATGGAGAAGAGGATGTTGAAGGCCTCCACGCTGACGAAGAGCAGATAATGCGCGTAGAGCGCGCCGCCAATGCCGGCATAGAGCGAGGCGATCCCGAAGCTCAGCGTGCGGTAATAGGCCAGGTTGATGCCCATCATCTCCGCCGACAGGTAATGGTCCCGCACCGCCACCAGCGCCCGCCCATCGCGCGACCGCATCAGATTGGCGGCGCCCACGAACATGATCACCACCCAGGCCAGCGTCAGGTAGAAATAGGTCTCGTCCCGATCGAAGGCGAAGCCGAACAGTGTCGGGCTTTCCGTCATCCGCCCCGCCACGCCGCCGGTGAACCAGCGCGCGCGGGCGAAGAAATCCTCCAGGATGAACTGCGCCGCCAGCGTCGCGATGGCGAGGTAGAGGCCCTTCAGGCGGGCCGCCGGCGCGCCGAAGACGAGCCCGATCAGCGCTGTCACGATCCCCGCCAGCGGAATGCAGAGCATGACCGGCACGCCAAGATTCTCGTGCAGCCAGGCGGAGGTGAAGGCGCCGAGCCCGAAGAAGGCTGCGTGCCCGATGCTGATCTGCCCGGTGAACCCAACCAGGATGTTCAGCCCCAGCGCCGCGATGCCGAGGAAGCCGATATTGATCAGCAGGCTGAGTTCATACCGCCCCAGCAGCAGCGGCGCGGTGCACAGCAGCAGGATCCCGATGACCAGCGCGATGCGGCTGTTGCGCGTCGGAAAGATCGTGGTGTCGGCGCGGTAGCTGGTGCGGTAGTCGCCCGCGGGGGTCATCGCGACCATGTCACACGCGCTCGATATTCTTGGTGCCGAACAGCCCGTAGGGCTTGATCAGCAGGATGATGACCAGGGCGTAGAAGGGCGCAATCTGGAACATGTTGCCCCAGTTCAGCCATTCGCTGTCGATGTAGTGCGCCCAGTTCTCCAGCAGCCCGACGATCACGCCGCCCAGCACCGCGCCGATGATGCTGTCCAGCCCGCCCAGGATCACCGCCGGGAAGACCTTGATGCCGTAGAAGGACAAGGCGGAGGACACGCCATTCACCACGCCCACGACGACACCCGCGACCGACGACACGACGGCCGAGATGGCCCAGGACATGGCGAAGACCTTCGGCACGGAGACGCCGAGTGACTGCGCAACCTGCTGGTCGAAGGCCGTCGCCCGCATCGCGAGGCCATGCTTCGACGCCGTGAAGAACCAGCCGAAACCCGCCATGATGAGCAGCGAGATGCCAAGGCTGACCAGGTAGACCGTCTGCACCTCCAGCCCCAGCACGCTGATGCGTTCCACCGTGAAGATCGGCGGAAACGGCTTGGCAAAAACACCAAAAATCCACTTCATCAGCGCCTGGAAGAAGATGCCGAGGCCGATGGTTGCCATGATGACGCTGATCACCGGCTCCCCGATCAGCGGCCGCAGCACCACCACCTGCAGCACCAGGCCGAACAGCGTCATGAACACCAGGGTGAAGAGGAAGCCGGCATAGAAGGGAAGCTGCCATTCCGTCAGGAACCACCAGCACACCCAGGCGCCAACGAGCAGGAACTCCCCCTGCGCGAAGTTCACGACCTGGGATGCCTTGTAGATCAGCACGAAGGACATCGCGACCACGCCATAGAGCGCGCCGACAATCAGCCCGTTCAGCGTGAGTTGCAGCAGCAGCGTCAGGTCCATCGTCGCCCCCTATTCCGCCGCCATGGCCGGCGCCACCGTATCCGTCACGATCACGCGCAAGGTGGTGCGGATGCGCTGCTTCGTGCCGTCCTGGAAGGCGATCGTCGTATCCACGGGAATCTGTTCGTCGCCGCGGTAGATCGCCGCGATGATGTCGCCGTATTTCTGCGCGATGACGCCGCGGCGCACCTTGCGCGTGCGCGTCAGCTCCTCGTCATCCGCATCCAGTTCCTTGTAGAGCAGCACGAATTGCCGCAGGCGCTGCGCCGGCGGCAAGGTGGCATTCACCTTCACCACCTCCGCCCGCAGCAAATCCAGCACCTGCGTTCGCGCCGCCAGGTCGGAATAGGTGGTGAAGGCGATGCGGTTGCGCTCAGCCCATTTGCTCACGATGGGGAAGCGGATGCAGATCATCGCCGCCAAATGCGACTGCCCCGCGCCCAGCACCACCGCCTCCGCCACGAAGGGCGAGAATTTCAGCTTGTTCTCGATGTATTGCGGGCTGAAGCGATCGCCGCCGGATGTCTCGGCGATGTCCTTGATGCGGTCGATAACGACCAGCTGCCCGCCCTTGCCGAAATAGCCGGCATCGCCGGTATGCAGCCAGCCATCGCGGAGGTCGGCCGGCGCTTCCATGCCGAAATAGCCGCTGAACATGTTGGGATGGCGGGTCACGATCTCTCCCACGCCATTCGCATCGGGCTCATGCACGCGCAATTCGACGCTGTCGTCGAAGGGCACGCCGACCGTGTCGAAATCGACCTCCCCCTTCCGGTGCAGCGTATAGGCGCCCAGCAGTTCCGTCTGGCCGTACAATTGCCGCAGCGGCACGCCCATGGCCTGGAAGAAGCGGAAGGTCTCCGGCCCCAGCGCCGCGCCGCCCGTGGCGGCGGAGGTCAGGTTGGTGAAGCCGAGACGGTCCCGCAGCGCGCGGAACAGCAGCGTATCCGCCATGCCGGACCGCGTGCCCTTCGCCACCGCCTCCAGCCCCAACTTCATGCCAAGGTCGAACATCTTCCGCTTGAGCGGGCTCGCATCCATCACCCGCGCCCGCACCTCGGCCGCCAGCGATTCCCAGACGCGCGGCGCGAAGAGCACGAAGGTGGGCCCGATCTCCCGGAAATCGGCCATCATCGTCTCGGGCTCCTCGACGAAGTTGACCTTCATGCGCGCGATCAGCCCCCAGCCGAGGACGTAGATCTGCTCCATGATCCAGGGCAGCGGCAGGACGGAGACATATTCGTCCTGCGGCCCCTTGGGGTCCGCTTTCAGATAGGCCCGGCAATGCCGCACCAGCGCGCCGCTGGTCAGCATCGCCAGCTTCGGCCGCGCCGTGGTGCCCGATGTGGTGCAGAGGATGGCGATATCCTCCGCCTGCATCGCTGCCAGCAGCGCATCGTAATCGGCAGGGTCCTCGGAAGCCCCGATCCTGCACAATTCCTCCGCCGCCATCAGCCGCGGGTCGTCCAGCTTCCGCATCCCGCGGGGGTCGCTGTAGATGATGCGCCGCAGCCCCGGCACCTGGTCGGAGACCGCGAGCAGCTTGTCGACCTGCTCCTCATCCTCCGCGAAGACGATGGTGGCGCCGGCATGGGCCAGCAGATAGGCCACTTCCTCATCCAGCGCGTCGCGATAGATGCCGAGGCTGCGGCACCCCAGCGCATGGGCCGCGATCTCCCCCATCACCCAATCCGGCCGGTTGTCGCCGATCAGGGCGATCACCTCGCCCCGCTCGACGCCGAGGCGCTTCAGCCCCAGCGCGAACAGCCGCGTGCGAGCGTGGTAGTCGGCCCAGGTGAAGCTGCGCCAGATGCCGAACTGCTTTTCCCGCAGCGCGATCTCGTTGCCATGCTTGGCCGCATTGTCGGCCAGCAGTCGGGGAAGCGTGTCGGTCATGCGTCGATCTCGGCGGGATTCACCGCCTCATCGTCCACGCCGAGATAGGCGCGCCGCACCTGCGGATGCGCCATCACCTCCTCCGGCAGGCCCTCCGCGATCTTGCGCCCGAAGTCGAGCACCATGACACGATGGGAAATGTCCATCACCACGCCCATGTCGTGCTCGATCATCAGCACGGTCATGCCCCATTCCTGGTTGAGGTCCAGGATGAAGCGGGCCATGTCCTCCTTCTCCTCCAGGTTCATGCCCGCCATCGGCTCATCCAGCAGGATCAGCTTCGGCTTCAGCGCGACGGCGCGCGCCAGTTCCACGCGCTTGCGAAGACCATATGGAAGGGTGCCCGCCTGCGCCTTGCGCACATGCTGGATCTCGAGGAAGTCGATGATCTCCTCGACCTCCGCGCGATGGGCCAGTTCCTCGCGCTGCGCGCCGCCCCACCAATACATCATGCCGCGCAGGAAGCCGGCCTTCAGCAGATGGTGGCGGCCGACCATGATGTTGTCGAGCACGCTCATATGCCCGAACAGCGCCAGGTTCTGGAAGGTGCGCCCGATGCCGAGCCCCGCGCGCCGGTTCGGCCCCAGCTTCGTGATGTCCTGCCCATCGAACAGGATGCGCCCCTCGGTCGGGCGATACCGGCCGGAGACGCAATTGACCATGGAGGTCTTGCCCGCGCCGTTCGGGCCGATGATGGAGAAGACCTCGCCCTTGCGGACGCTGAAGGAGACGTCGGTCAGCGCCTTCACGCCGCCGAAGCGAAGGCTCACGCCCTCCGCCGACAGAATCGGATCCTCGTCGGCCACGCCGCCGTGTCCCCCCCTGGTTCGTCTCCTTGGGGCGAAGCTTACGCATGCGGCGCGGCAAGCCGCAACCCGTTACACCATGGCAGACTCGCTGCCCGTTTGCTGAGACATGTTCAGGCGCCGCCGTCGCGCAGGCGGATCGCCAGCGGCGGATCGTCGGTCGCGAAGATGTCGACGCCGATGTCGAGCATCCGGCGGATGCTCGGCGCGTGGTTGGCGCCCCACGTCCCCACCCCCAGCCCCGCCGCGCGGCAGCGCGCCAGGAATTCGGCGTCGATCACGCCTTCCGTCACGCCGATCTCGGGAAAGCCGTGATGCTTCGCCACCGCGATGATGCCGTCCAGGCCGATGTCGCGCAGCGTGGAGAGTTCGGACAGCCAGGCGACGCCCGCCAGGCCCCCGGCCTGCTGCGCCTCCGCCATCGTCTCCGCCTGGAAGCCGATGATCCAGCTGCGCGCCCGCTGCCCGCTGGCATCCAGCGTCGCCATCACCTTGGGCACGATGCCGGGATGGGGGCGGTTGTTCGCATCCACCTTGATCTCGATCCGCGGCGCCACCGCGGATGGCGCCAGGATGTCGAGATAGTCAGCCAGCGTCGGCGGCGCCTCCCCCGCCGTTCCGCGCACGCGAACGCGTGACAGTTCGGCGGCGCTGCGGGCGGAAACCGGGCCGCGCGTGTCGGTGGTGCGGTCCAGCGTCGCGTCATGCATCACGATTACCTCCCCATCCGCGGAGAGATGCACGTCGCATTCCGCCTGTTCCACCGCGAGGGTGGCGGATTCGCGGAAGGCCCGGGCGCTGTTCTCGGGCCAGAGGAAAAGGCCGCCCCGATGGGCGGCGATCAGGGTGCGGTGTGGCATGGCGCGGATGCTGGCGCGGGCGCGCGGCGAAATCCAGCCCCGGGGTCCGGGAACCGTTACCGTCCCTTCGCGCTAGGCCGGGGCACGGAGTTGTCAGCAGCGCGTGTCGGCAGAGCCGCCATATTGCACTGCACAAATCGCCGCCCCCTGCCAAGGAATACCGCCCTGCGACTCCCAGCCTCCCGCTCCCCCACCTGGGTCCTGGCGGAGACGGCGACCTCCGCCGTGTTCTCCCTGCTGTCGATGCTCGTCATCGGCCGCGTGATCGGCCCGGAGGCCACCGGCACCGGCATGGTGGCGATCGCGGCCTTCATGCTGCTGGATGTCGCCGGCGCCACGCTGTTCACGGATGCGGTGGTACAGCACCCGAGACTGACTCCGCAGCATGCCGGCAGCGCGCTGATCGGCGCCACGCTGGTGGGTTGCGCGGCGGCGCTGATCCTGGCGGCCGGCGCGCCTTTCCTGGCGAGTTCGGCGGATGCGCCGGCCGTGACGGCGCTGGCGCTGACCCTGGCGCCGCTGCTGCCGCTTTCCGCCTTCTCGGGCTGTGCCTCCGGCCTCGTGCTGCGGCAGCAGCGCTTCAAGCTGCTGGCGGCGCGGGTGCTGCTGGGCCAGCCGCTGGCGCTGGCCGTGGGGCTCGGCCTGGCGGCGCAGGGCTACGGCCCCTGGGCGATGATCGGCAACCAGGTGATCGCGACCATCACCAGCTTCCTGCTGATGGCCTTCCTCGGCCGCTTCGCCGCACGCCCCGCCATCGACCGCGCATCGCTGGCCGCGCTGTGGCCCATCGCCGGGCCGCAGGTGCTGGCGGTCTTCGTCATGGTCGGGCGCTACCGGCTGTTCCTGCTGGCGCTCGGCCTCGTGACCACGGAGGCGGTGCTGGCCGTCTGCCACTTCGCCTTCCGGATGCTGGATGCCGCACTCGTGATGGTGTGGCAGGCGACATCGCGCATCGCCATGCCGCGGCTCTGCGGCCTGCAGGGGGATGACCACGCACAGGCGGAAGCCTTCGGGGACCTCGCGCAGTTGCAGGCGCTGCTCGGCATGCCGCTGGCCGCCGGCATCGCGCTGACGGCGCCGGACCTGGTGCAGGCGCTGCTCGGCCCCGCCTGGTACCAGACCGCCCATGCCGCGCAGATCGTGGGGCTCAGCGCCGTCGTTACCTTCATCCATGGCGACACGACCAGCCTGTTCGTGGCGCGCGGCAAGCCGAAGCGGAACGTGACGGTCGCGGCGGCGGCCACCATCATCCCGCTGACGGCGCTGGCGATCTTCCAGCCCGCCACCCCGGCCGGCGTCGCCCTCGCCTGGGCGTCCCAGGCCCTCATCATGCCGCCGATCCTGACCTGGATGGTGCTGCGGGAGGTCGATCGTCCGCTGACCTGGCTGCTGGCGCGCATCGCGCCTGCCCTGGTGGCGACGGGCGCGCTGGCCGCCACCGTCATCGCGCTGGAACTCACGCTGCAGCTCTCCGCGATGGCGGAGCTGCTGGCGGCCGCGGCGCTGGGCGCCAGCGTCTATGGCGCGGTGGCCTGGATGATGCTGCGCGGTCGCCTGCCGCGCGCCCTGTCCCGCCGCGCCGGCCTGGTCGCCGCCGAATAGCCCGGAGGATTTCGTCCCCATGCCGGCCCGCACGCTGCTGCTGCTGCAGACGCACTACTTCGACGCCGGGGCGGCACGCGCCTTCCGTCGCCTGGTGGCGGAGGCGCCCGCCCATTTCGATTGCCGCGTGCTGATGCACCTGCCGCCCGGCGCGCCCGTGCCGCCGCGCCTCGCGCGCCATCCGCACCACATCGTCCGCACCGATGCGCTGCGCGCCATGCCCTATCCCCGAAAGACCGCGGCGGCGGACTGGACGGGCCGGGCGTGGGAGCTGTGGGGCGGCGGTCATTGCGACCTGATCCCGCTGCACGCCATGCGCGCGATGCCGGATTTCGACCGCTGCTGGGTGATGGAATACGACGTCGCCTTCACCGGCCGCTGGTCCCGCTTCTTCGATGCGTTCGAGGCCAGCGACGCGGATCTCCTCACCACCTGCGTCCGCACGCGCGACCACGACCCGCATTGGGTGTGCTGGCCCTCGCTGGCCGGGATCGAGACGCCGGAGCGGCTGGCGGAGGCCGCGACCGCCGCCTTCCTGCCGCTGTTCCGCGTCAGCCAGCGCATGTTCCGCACGATGGACGCGGCCTATGCCGCTGGCTTCGGCGGGCATCTGGAGGCCACCTGGTCCACGCTGGCGCGGCTGCGCGGCTTTGCCATCGAGGATATCGGCGGAGAGGGCCCCTTCGTCGCGCCCGGCAATGCGCGGCGCTTCTACACCTCCGCCGCCACCAGCGCCGCGCAGTTCTACCTGGCCCCCGGCACCTTCTTCGCGAAGCCCGCGATGTACCGCGCCGGCACGCGGCGGGACACGCTGTGGCATCCGGTGAAGCCCTGGCACTGGAAGGACGAGATCGGCGCGGGTTTCCGCGAATGGCGCATCATCGCCGGCGCGAAGCGCCGCGCGCTGCGGGACTGGATCGCCCGGCGCCGGGGTGGACCGGCGCCGGGCTGAGGATCAGGCCGCGCTGGCCACGACCTCATTCGCGGGCTGCGCCACGGTCCCGGACTGCCGGCGCAGATCGCCGTCGATCCGCCCGCGGCTGCGCAGCGCATCCAGCACGCGCAGCCGGATGAAGCGCCCCTCGCGGTAGTGCCGGTCGGCGAAGCCGATGGCGGCCAGCCCGTCGCGCAGCCCCTGGATCGCCTCCGCCACGCCGATGCGCGGCTGGTGGTCCGGCGCCAGGCGGCGGAACAGCCCGAAATCGACGCGGTAGCTCCGCTTGTCAGGCGGCGCATCGGCATTGATGGACAGCCGCGTGCCGGGGATCGCGGCCACGCAGGCCTCCGCCAGATCCTTCACCTGCAGGTTCCAGCCATCCGATCCCGCATTGACGGACAGCACCTGTCCCCCCGCGGCGGCATCGCGGCCGATCGCCCATGCGACGGCGCGCGCCATGTCCCGCACCTCGATCAGCGGGCGCCAGGGCGTGCCGTCCGACAGCACGCTGATCTCCCCATTCGCCAGCGCGCCCGCGACGAAATCGTTCAGCACCAGGTCGAGCCGCGTGCGCGGCGATGCGCCGCAGGCCGTCGCGAAGCGCAGGCAGGTCACGGTCATGTCGCGTGGCGCCATGGCGTGCAGCGCTTCCTCGGTCGCCACCTTGCTGCGGGCATAGGCGGTCAGCGGGTTCAGCGCGTCATCCTCCCGCCTCGGCCCGCCTTCCGCGAAGCCGTAGATGGAGCAGGAGGAGGCGAAGACGAAATGGCGCACCCCCGCCTCCCCGGCCAGCGCCGCCAGGCGGAGCGAGGCGCGGGCATTGATCTCCGCCGTGGGCGCCTCATACCGCAGGCCCATCGGGTCGTTGGAGATGGCGGCCAGGTGCACCACGGCGTCCACATCCCGCAGCAGCGACGCGGGCAGGTCCCGCACATCGCCGAAATGCTGCGCGTCCAGCAGCGATTCCGGCAGGCCTTCCGTCGTCGTCAGGCAATCCGCGAAGAAGGCGGCGTCGTAGCCGACCAGCGTGGCGCCGGGCAGCGTCGCGCGCAGATGCGCCGCGACCACGGGCCCGACATAGCCCATGTTGCCGGTGATGAGGATGCGCATGGAGGTCTTCCTCAGACGATGTCGATGGCGGGAAGAGGCACGACGAAGCGGCCGCCCCAGGCGCGGATGCCCGGCAGGCGGCAGGCCAGTTGCGCCGCCGACGCATCGGCCAGCAACAGCACGAAATCGGGCTTCGCCTGGTCCAGCGCCGCCGGCGGACGGATCGGGATGCTGGTGCCGGCAAGCATCATCCCCTGCCGGGCGGGGTCGTCATCGATCGTGAAGGCCAGCAATTCGGGGCCGATCCCGCACCACGTCAGCAGCGTGGTGGAGGCTGGCGGCACGCCGATCCCGATGACGCGTTGCCCCGCGCGCTGGACGCCGACGAGGAAATCCAGCAGCGCGCATTTGGCCTCCACAAGCTGGACGGCGAAGGCGCGATAGGCATCGGCCCCCGGCAGGCCGGCCGATGCCTCGCGGCGGCGCAGGGCCTCGATCGCCGGGGTCAGCGGCTTGCCGCGATCCTCCGCATGGCGCGCCAGCAGCCGCAGTCCGCCGCCGTCGCGCCCGGTGGCGACGGCATCGAAGATCACCAGCCCGTGCTGCGCCAGCACCATCTCCGCCGTCGCCAGCGTGAACCAGGACAGCAGGCCGTGCCGGATCCGGTCGATCCGCCTGCCTTCCATCATCCGTTGCAGCGACGGCACGTCCAGCATCAGCACGCCGCCAGGCGCCAGGAATTCGCGCAGCCCCGCCGCCAGCGCGTGCAGGGAAGGCGCTTCCGCCATCGCATCCGGCACCAGCAGCAGCGCGGGTTCCAGCCCCTCCGCCCGCAGGCGGCGCGCCTGGTCGATGGAGAATCCGCCGGCCTGCTGCTGCATGACGGGCACACCGCGGCGCGCGAGGGCGGGCAGCATGGCGCCCGGCCCGATCTCCGCCACCGGCGTCCAGGCATCCAGCCGCAGCGCCGCCACCATGGCGGCCGCGAAGCCTTCGGCCTGCCAGGGCGCCGAAGGCGGCAGCGCCACGGAAGGCGCGGGATGCGGCAGCTGGACCAGGCGGCAATCCGAACAGACCATCAGCCGCAGCGGGTGGCAGGACAGGCCGCCCCCCGGCGGCGCCGGTGCCGCATCCAGCGGCGCCAGGCCGAGATCGGCGACCACCTCCTCCAGCGCCAGGCCGCAGCAGCGGCAGGGCGGCGCGGCGGCCGGCGGGGCGCGCATGCCGTCCCAGCATGCCTCATGCAGCCAGGCCATGGCGGGCGCCCTCAGGCCGGTACCGCGGCCCGGGGCTGGTCCATCCAGGGCGCCTCGCCCGCGCTCCACATCGCTTCCAGCGCGCGCTTGTCGCGCAGCGTGTCCATGGAATGCCAGAAGCCGTCATGCTCCCAGGCCATCAGCTCGCCATCCTCGGCCAGCCGCTCCATCGGCTCCTTCTCGAAGACCGTCTCGTCGCCGGGGATGTAGTCCAGCACGCGCGGCGACAGGATGAAGAAGCCGCCATTGATGCGCATGCCGTCGCCGGGTGGCTTCTCCCGGAATTTCTCGACGCGGCCCGATTCATCGGTCTCCAGCGCGCCGAAGCGGCTGGGCGGGCGCACCGCCGTCACGGTGGCGGCGCGGCCATGGCTTTCGTGGTAGTCGATCAGCCCGCGGATATCGATCTGCGCGACGCCGTCGCCATAGGTCATGCAGAAGGGCTCGTCGCCGACGTAATCCGCCAGGCGCTTCAGCCGCCCGCCCGTCATCGTCTCCGCCCCCGTATCCACCAGCGTCACCTTCCAGGCTTCCGCGCGGCCGACATGGGTGGAGATGTCGTTGCGGCCGTAGTCGAAGGTGACGTCGGACATGTGCAGCCGGTAGTTCGCGAAGAACTCCTTGATCATGTAGCCCTTGTAGCCCAGCGCGATCACGAACTCGTTGATGCCGTGCGCCGAATAGATCTTCATGATGTGCCACAGGATCGGCCGCCCGCCGATCTCCACCATCGGCTTCGGCCGTGTCTCCGTCTCCTCCATCAGCCGGGTCCCGTAGCCGCCCGCGAGGATGACTGCCTTGCGCACCGTCATGACGTGATTTCCCTGATGGCCCGGCGCCCGCCGCGGTGCCGGAACGACTGGCTGGGGAAGCGCGGCCGCAAGGCGAAGGTTCCGCCACTCACGCGGTTGCCAGAAGCGCCCTCCCATCCGCGTGCGTCGCGGCATCTTGAGGCGCATTGCGATCGCGCAGCGCGCAGGCTGGGGCGCGACGATCACGGCGCCCGATGCGCGCCGCACGACAAGGCCCCGCCATGCCGCCGACCACCGCGCTGCTGTTCCAGACCCACTTCTTCGATCGCTGGGCGGCCCGGGCCTTCGACCAGCTCCGCGCGGGCTGCCCGCCGCATATCCAGCCGGTGGTGGTGATCCACCTGGCCCCCGGCGCGCCGGTGCCCCGGCGCCTGGCGGCGGTGCCGCACCACATCGTCCGCTCCCCGGAGATGCGCGACCCCGCCTATCCCGCCAAATCCGGCGGCGAGGCCTGGACCCTCTGGGCCGGCGGGCACACCGACCTCATCGCCCTGCATTACTGGCGCGCCCAGCCGCAGCACGCCCGCTACTGGGTGGTGGAATACGATGTCCGCTATTCCGGCCGGTGGAGCCGCTTCCTTGCCACTTTCGAGGATGACCCGGCGGACCTGCTGGTGCCCGGGCTGATCCCGCGGGTCTCCGACCCCGACTGGTACAACTGGCCGTCGCTGCATGCGCCGATGCCGGTGCCGGAATCGCGGCAGTGGCGCGCCTTCCTGCCGATCTACCGCGCCTCTGCCACCATGATGCGGGTGATGGACACGGCCTATCGCGAAGGCTGGGGCGGGCATTGCGAGGCCACCTGGCCCACGCTCGGCATGGAAGCGGGGCTGACGGTGCTCGACCTCGGCGGCGATGGGCCGATGACGCCCCGGCGCTACCGCGGGCGGCACTACACGAACACGCCGCTGCAGGTGAACCTCGCCCCCGGCACGCTGGTGTTCAAGCCGCCGCTGTACCGGATGGGCACGAGGCCCGACATGCTCTGGCACCCCGTGAAGCCCTTCTTCTGGCGGGCGGAGGTGAAGGAGGGGCTGCGCGACATCCGCCGCCGCGCCGGCATCGTCATCCGCGGCGGCCTCGCCTGGTGGCGCGGGCGGCGTGCGCCCCTGCCCGGGCCGGCGGCGGAGCCCGCGCGCCCCGCCCCCATGGCCTGACCGCCCCGCCCCCCCGGCAGGCAACCGCATCGCAGCCGGGACGTTGCGCGGATGCCCTGACCGGAGACGACCCTTCCCGTGAGCACCGCCTGCTTTCGACCGACCACCGCCGCCGATCCCGCGCCCGCGCCGCTCCTCGGCGTGGCGGTGCTGGGCGCCGCGCCAGGGCTGGCGGACCGGCTCGCCGGCTGGGGGGCGCGGGCCATACCGGGGCAGGACGAGGCGGCGCTGCGGCAGGCGCTGGCCGATCCCGGCCTCCGCTGCCTTGCCTGGCTGCCGCCCGGCGCCCTGCCCCTGCGCCGCCCGGCGGCGATCGCCACCGCGCTGCTGGCGGGCGACCATCCCGGCATCGGGCCGGGCGATGCCTGGTGCCTGGCCGCCCCGACCGCCCGGCGGCTGGCGGCCGAAGGCCCGGCCGATGCGCAAACCCTCGTCGCCCGCGCCCGCGCCAGCCTGCCGCCGCCCCCGGCGCCGCTGGCGCATCGGCGGCCGGATGGGGCGGCGCTGGGGCTGGCGGATCTGCCGGCGGCCTTCGGCAGCGGCCTGCCCTTCGCCGCCCCCTTCCATGACGACCCCATGGTCACCGCCCGGATCCTGGGCGGCTCCATCGCCACGGCGCGCAGCCCGCGGCCCACCCTGCCCGACGGCCTGGCCCCGATCGGCCCGCCGCCCGCGCCCCGGCCCGGGGAGATCCTGGCCGTGCTGGTCGTGCGGAACGAGGCGCTGCGCCTGCCCGCCGCCCTCGATGCCGCCCGCGCGCTCGGCGTCGACCGCGTCATCGTCATCGACAACCGCTCCACCGACGGCACGCGGGATGTGGCGCTGCAAGCCGGGGCGCATCTGGTCGATGCGCCGGGGGACTACCCGGCCTCCGGCTTCGGCATCGCCTGGGCCAATGCGGTGCTGGATGCCTGGGGACGCGGCCATTGGGCGCTGGTGCTGGATGCCGATGAACAGCTGGTCTTCCCGGGCAGCGACCGGGGCGGGCTGCGCGCCCTGACCCGGCACCTGGACGCGGCGGGCGCGGAAGCCTTCCGCACCATCCTGCTGGACTGCTTCCCGCGCGGGGCGCTGGCGGAGTGCGGCTATCGCGCCGGGGAGGATCTGCGCGCCGCCGCGCCGCTGTTCGAACCGCCCCGCCTGCGCCGCGAAGCGATCGAGGGCTTCCCCGGCACGCTGGACTATGGCGGGGTACGGGAGAGGCTGTTCTTCCCGGAGGCCGACCCGACGCGGGGGCTGCGCTGGGTCCGGCAGAAGCTGTTCAACCTCGGCCTGCGCATCCCGGCGCTGAGGACCGATGCCCGGTTCCTGGCGCTGGCGCCGCCGCGATCACCCACTCTGACGAAGCTGCCCCTGATCCGCTGGCGGGACGGCGCGGCGCTGCTGGCCTCCACCCACCGGATCGCGCCCATGCGGATGGCGGCGGAACAGCCGACCGGCGTGCTGCTGCACTTCAAGTTCCTGCAGGATTTCCACGAACGCGCCGTCGATGCGGTGACGCGGGGCATCCACTACGACGGTTCCCGCGAATACCGCCGCTACCTCCGCAAGCTGGAAGCCGACCCCGCCTTCGCCCTTGCCGGGCCGGACGCCCGGGAATGGCAGGGGCCGGAGGCGCTGGTGGCGCTGGGGCTGATGCAGGACACCCCGGCCTGGCAGCGGGACCGCCTGGCGGCGCACGACCAGGGGGCGCGCCTTCCGGGCTAGGGCCTGAGGACACGTGGCTGCGGGCGCGCTCGGCGGCGTCTTTCCGCGCCTGGGGCGTCGGGGTCAGGGCGACGATGGAACCCCATCGCCGCCCCGCCCCCTCCTGCCAGGCACGAAAATCCACTCGCCGATCGCATCCCGGGCCAGGTGTCCACAGGCCCTAGGCGAAGCGACGGTTTGGGGCAACAATCCGGGCATGAGCCTGTCCCTCGTCATCCATCGTCCAGAACCCGCCGATGCGGCGGATGCCAGCCCGGAGGCCGGGGGCGTGGAGGAGATGCGCAAGGCCGTGCGCGATGCCGTGTGGGAAGTGGCGGATGCGCATTGGGCGGTGGCGGAGGACAGCATCCTCGTCTCCACCGACCTGTCGCCCTCCTACCTCGTCAGTCATTTCAAGCGCGCCCTGGCGCGGCGGGGCTTCACCCGCAGCGGCCTGCTGCTGGTGACGGCCGTCGGCCCGAAGGCGGCGTGGTCCGGCCTTTCCCCGGATTCCGAGGCGTGGCTGCGCGATATGCTGCCCTGACGGCCACGCCGTCTTTTCCCCTCATGCTTGCCCAATCCTTCAGCAATTTCATCGCCCGCGAGGCCTTCGGCGCGATGCGGACCGGCGTGACTCGCGTTAGGGTTGTCGCAATCGTTAAAGAAATTGCTATACCATCGCGGGAGACGGTCCCGGCGCCCGCTACACGGGATGGTCAGGACGGTGATCGCTGTTTCGGGGAATTCCGCATGCGCTTGGCACGCTGCCGCCTGGGTCTTGCCGCCGCGTCCCTGATGGCGCTGGCGCTGGCGGCCTTCACGCCGGCCCAGGCGCAGCAGGAACCGCAGGCGCGCCTGAAGATCGTCGGCGGCCTGGCCGATGTCAGCCAGTATGTCCGGTACGAGGAACCCTTCTGGCGCCGCCGCATCACGGAACTGACGCAGGGCCGGGTGGTGGCGGAGATCGCCCCCTTCGACCGCAGCGGCATCCGCGGGCAGGAGATGCTGCAACTCATGCGCCTCGGCGTCGTGCCCTTCGGCACCGCGCTGCTGGCCATCGTGGCGACCGAGGAGCCGGAGTTCAACGCGGTGGACCTGCCGGCGCTGTCGCCGGACATGCGCACGCTGCGCCAGACCGTCGGCGCCTATCGCCCCCACATCGAACAGGTGCTGCGGGAGCGGTATTCGATCGAGCTGCTGGGCATCTACACCTACCCCGCCCAGGTGGTGTTCTGCACCCGCCCCTTCGCCGGCCTGTCGGACCTGGCCGGCCGGCGCATCCGCACCTCCTCCGTCGGGCAGTCGGAGATGGTGCAGGCCCTCGGCGCCACCCCGGTCGTGACGCCCTTCGCCGAAATGGTCCAGGCGATCCGCGGCGGCGTGGTGGAATGCGCCATCACCGGCACGCTGTCGGGCAACGCCGTCGGGCTGCATGAGGTGACGAGCCATGTGCACGCCATGGCGATCACCTGGGGCATCTCCATCTTCGGCGCCAATTCCACCGCCTGGGCGGCCCTGCCCCCCGATATCCAGGACATCATCCGCCGCGGCGTGGCGGATCTGGAGCCCGAGATCTGGAACGCCGCGGACAGGGAGACGGGTGACGGCCTGGCCTGCAATGCCGGCCAGCCCGCCTGCACCACCGGCCGCCGCGGCAGCATGACGGTGGTGCCCGTCACCGCCGCCGATGATGAGCGCCGCCGCCGCCTGCTGACGGAGGTGGTGCTGCCGCGCTGGGTGAACCGCTGCGGCATGGATTGCGTGGATGCCTGGAACGAGCACCTGGCCCCCACCCTCGGCATCCGGGCGCGGCCTGAGTAGATGCAGACCGCCCGCCGCCTCCGCCTCGCCGTCCTCGGCGCCGTCTTCGCCATCCTGCTGGCGCAGGTGGTGGCGACGGCGCTGCTGATGGAACGATCGCGCGATGCGGCCCTGACCGCGGCCAGCGACACGGCCAACCGCGTCAGCCGGGCGGTGGAAGCCTCCATCAACCGCAACTTCGTGCAGGTGGACGCCATGCTGGCGGGCCTGCCCTCCATCCTGGCGCCCTATGCCCAGAACGGGCGGTTCGATGCCAATGGCGCCGGCCGCGTGATGCGGGAGTTGAACAACCAGAACTTCACCTTCCGCGACGTGCTGCTGGTCGGGGCGGACGGGATGCCGATCGCCACCGCCCTCGCCGTCTCCCGCCGCCGGCCGCTGCCGCTCCCGCTCGGTCCCGCCTTCACCGATGCCGCGCCCCATGCCGGCAGCGTGATGATCGGCGGGCCGGTGCAAAACCCCGCCACCGGCGAATGGGCGCTGTTCTTCGCCCGCCCGATCCGGATGCCGGTCATCGGCAATGTCACCGCCGTGGCGGAGGTGCCGGTGCCGCTGGTCGGCTCCCTCCTCGCCGTCGGCGGCGAAGCGCCCGGCATGCGCGTGACGCTGGAACGCGATGACGGCACGCTGCTGGCCGCCCTGCCGCATGACGAGACACGGATCGGCCGACGCCTGGCCGTGCCCGCCGGCGCGCTGACCGGCGCCAGCCAGGCCCGCAGCCGCTTCAACGACGAACCGGTCCTCGTCTCCGTCCGCCCGACCCTCTACCCCTCCCTCTCCGTCGTCACGACGGTGGAGCGTGGCGCAGCGCTGGCGGGGTGGGAGTTCGACCGCGAACGCGCGCTGCTCGTCTCCGGCGCCTTCGCCGCCCTGGTGCTGGCGCTGGCCGCCGCCCTGCTGCTCGGCCTCCGCCAGCGGGAGAAGGTGGAGGCCGAGCGCGCGCGCTGGCGATCGACGCTGGAGAATGCGCTGGAGAGCATGTCGGACGGCTTCGTCATGTTCGGGCCCGACGACCGGCTGATCGCCTGCAACCAGCGCTACAAGGAATTCTACGCGATCAGCGCGCCCTTCATCAAAGCGGGCGCCGCCTTCCGCGACATCATGCGCGAAGGTGCCAAGCGCGGGCAGTATCCCCAGGCCGTGGGCGACCTGGAGGCCTTCATCGACGAGATGGATGCCTGGCGCCACGCCAACAACCCGCCGATCGAACGCCTGCTGCCCGATGGCCGCTGGGTGCTGATCACCGAACGCAGCACGCCGGATGGCGGCACCGTCGGCATCCGCACCGACATCACGCCGCTGAAGCGCGCGATGGACGAACTGGCCGCCGCCCGCGACGGCGCCCGCGCGGCCGGGGAGGCCAAGTCCCAGTTCCTGGCGCGCATGTCGCATGAACTGCGCACGCCGCTGAACGGCGTTCTCGGCTTCGCGCAGGTGCTGCTGCGCGACCCGAACCTGACGGATGAGCAGCGGGAGCAGGTGGAGACCCTGCACGATGCCGGCCGCCATCTGCTCGAACTCGTCAACAGCCTGCTCGACCTCTCCAAGATCGAGGCCGGCAAGCTCGACCTTCATTTGCGGGACGTGGCGGTGCGCCCGCTGCTCGACGCATGCGCCGGCCTGCTGGCGCCGGAGGTGGACCGCAAGGGCCTGATCCTGGCGCTGGACATCGCCCCCGCCACGCCCCCGGCGGTGGAGGCCGATGCCACGCGGCTGCGGCAGATGCTGCTCAACCTGCTGTCCAACGCCGTGAAGTTCACGCCGCCCGGCGGCCGCGTCGATTTCCGCGCCCTGCCGCTCTCCGGCGGCCGCCCCGGCCTGCGGATCGAGGTGAAGGATACCGGCCCCGGCGTGCCGCCGGAAAAGCGGCACCTGCTGTTCGAGGATTTCTCCCAGCTCTTCCCCGTGGCGGGGCAGGATGGCGCGGGCACGGGCCTCGGCCTTGCCATCTCCGCGCGCCTTGCCGCCGCGATGGGCGGGCAGATCGGCTGCGACAGCGCCGCCGGCCAGGGCGCGCTGTTCTGGGTGGAACTGCCGCTGCGGGAGGTCCCGCTGCCCGCCGCCGCGCTGGCCGCCGCGCCGGCGGAGATGCTGCCCGCCGCCCCGGGCCGCAGCCTGCGCGTGCTGGTGGCGGACGACGTCGCCGCCAACCGCATGGTGGCCCGCGCCATGCTGGTCGCCGCCGGCCACCGCGTGGACAGCGCCGCCGACGGCGCGGAAGCGCTGGCCGCGGTGGAGCGCGACAGCTACGACGTGGTGCTGATGGATGTGCAGATGCCGGTGATGGACGGGCTGGAAGCAACCCGCCGCATCCGGGCCCTGGATGGCGCGCGCCAGCGCGTGCCGGTGCTGGCCGTCACCGCCTCCGCCCTGCCGGAACAGGTGGCGGCCTGCCGCGCCGCCGGCATGGATGGGCACCTGGCCAAGCCGATCGACCGCGAAAGCCTCCTCGCCGCCGTGCAGCGCCTGGCCGCCGGCCATTCGCTGGATGAGAGCGGGCACGCCACCTCCCGGGAGATGCAGCAGCCGCTGCTGGATGGCGCCGCGCTGCGCAACCTGGCCGCCGACCTCGGCCCCACCGCCGATGTCGTGATCAGCGAATTCGTGGGCGAGGTGCGGCTGGGCTACGAGACCCTGTCCACCCCCGCCATCGCCCAGGACCTGCCCCGGCTGCGCCACGCCGCGCACCGGCTGCTGGGGGCCGCCCGCACGCTGGGCGCCCGGCGCCTCGGCGCGGTGACGGAGTTCATGCAGGCGGAACTCCACGCCGGCCGCGACCCCAGCGCCAGCCTGCGCCAGGTGCTGGAAGTGGCGGCGGCGACGCTGCCGCTGGTCGAGGCCCCGACGAGCCGCCTCGCCACCAATGATACCGTGCCGCCGCCGCGCCTCGCCCAGGGCGTGGGGGACTGAGGGTCAGGGCAAAGGCGCGATCCGCGCCGCCAGCAGGTCGAAGAAGCCGGGCGCGTCCAGCGTCTCCATGAGCGCGAGGTTGGCGGGCCGGCCCAGCCGGTTCCAGCGGTCGATCACCGTCCGGCCGCGCGAAGGCCCCGTCGTGCAATCGACCTCCGCCTCCGCTTCCTTCACGCCGAACAGATCCGGCGCGATCACCCAGGCGATGGCGCAGGGATCGTGCAGCGGGAAGCCTTCATGGTGCATGCGCCGCGACATCGGCAGCGCCCGCAGGATGGCCAGCGCCGCCCGCCAGCAGGCGCCGCCCTCCCGCGCCGCCAGTCCCTCGATCACCGCCGGCGTCACCTTGGCCTGGAAGGTCAGGTCCAGCGTCGCGATCGCGACCTTGAGGCCGAGGTTGAGCAGGATGGCCAGCGCCTCCGGGTCGTTCCAGGCGTTGAACTCGGCGGCCGGGGTGATGTTGCCCTCCGACCAGGCGCCGGACATCAGCACCAGATCCTGCACGCGGTCCACCAGCGCGGGTTCGGTCGCGAAGGCCAGCGCCAGGTTGGTGACGGGGCCGAGGCCGATGACCGTGACGGAACCCGGGGGCGAGGCCCGCAGCAGGTCCCGGATGGCATCGGCCGCGATCCCCGGCGCCAGCGGCGGCCCGGCGGGCAGCACCACGCCGCCCAGCCCATCATTGCCATGCACCGCCGTCTCCGCACGGAAGGGCGCCATCAGGGACCGCTCGGCCCCGGCGACGATGGGAATGTCCCGCCCCGTCAGCCCGACCACGGCGCGGGCATTGGCCGTGGTGCGGTCCAGCCCGACATTCCCGCCCGCCACGGTGATGAGCTTCACATCCAGTTCCGGCGACCCCAGCGCCAGCCACAGCGCGACGGCGTCATCCGTCCCCGGGTCGCAATCGATGATGGTGGTGCGCGGCATGGCTCGTCCCGGGTTGCGGCTGTGCGGCGCAGCATGCCACGGTGCGGCGTCCACACCCAATGGAAGCCTGATGGAGTTCTGGCAGCGGTTCGAGGCGCCCGACGGTGCGTCCGGACCCTTTTCCGCCTCCTACCCCGCGACGATGCCCGATGGCCGCGTGCTGTCCCTGCCGCTGCGCGATTTCGGCGATTTCGGCGTCGCGGGCCTCATCGCCAACCAGGCCAGCTTCCCCGTGGTGCGCGCGCTGGCGGGCTGGATGGCGGAGGCGGCGCGGCCGATCGGCGCCGAGATCGTGGTGGGCCTGCCGAGCCTCGGCCAGGTCTTCGCGCCCCTGGTGGCGGAGGCGCTGGGCCACCCGAACTGGGTCGCGCCCGGCTGGTCCCGCAAGCGGTGGTATGAGGAACGGCTGTCGGTCCCCGTCCACTCCATCACCTCCCCCGCGGAGCGCCGCCTCTGGCTCGACCCGCGGATCCTGCATCGGCTGGAGGGTCGGCGCGTGCTGCTGGTGGATGACGTGGTCAGCACCGGGGCCTCCGCCCTCGCGGGCCTGGCGCTGCTGAAGGAAGCGGGCGTCACGCCTGTCGGGCTGCTGGTCGCCATGGCGCAGGGCCATCGCTGGCAGGCGGGATGGCCGCCCGCCATCCCCGTGCGCGCCGCCTTCGCCACCCCCATCTTCCGCCCCGCGGGGGCCGGCGGCTGGCTGCCGGAAGCCGGCACCGCGCCCTACGCCCTCTGCCCGCCTTTGGATCACGCCGCATGATGAAGTCGCTTCGCGCCGCCCTGCTGGCCGCGCCGCTCCTCGCCGCCCCCGCCATGGCGCAGGATTCGATCCGCATCGGGGTGGAGGCCGGGCCCACCAGCCTCGACCCGCATTTCGCCAGCCTCATCACCAACATCGCCTTCAGCCGGCACATCTTCCAGCCGCTGATGGAACAGGATGCGCGCCAGGCGCTGCGCCCCGCCATCGCCCTGTCCATGCGCGCGGTCGATGAACTGACCTGGGAGGTGAAGCTCGACCCCGTCGCGCGCTTCCATGACGGCGCGCCGGTGACGGTGGAGGATGTGGCCTTCACCATCGCCCGCGCCGGCGACGTGCCCAACTCCCCCTCCTCCTTCCGCTACGCCACCCGCCCCATCGCGGCGGTGGAGGCTGTGGATGCGACGACGCTGCGCCTCCGCACCACCCAGCCGACGCCGCTGCTGCCGAATTTTCTGGCCCTCGTCATGATCGTGTCGAAGAAGCACGGCGAAGGCGCGACCACGCAGGACTACAATGCCGGCCGCGTCATGGTCGGCACCGGGCCCTTCCGCCATGTCTCCTGGCAGCCCGGCAGCCCCGTGGTGATGGAACGCAACCCCGGCTTCCACGGCACCGCGCCCGCCTTCGCCCGCGTGGAATTCCGGCCCATCGCCAATGCCGGCGCCCGCACCGCCGCGCTGCAATCGGGCGATGTGGACCTGATCGAGATCGTGCCGCCCGACCACCTGGCGCGCTTCCGCGCCGATGCCGCGCGCTTCACCGTGGCCGAGAGCCCGTCCAACCGCCTGCTGTTCCTGACGCTGGACAGCGACCGGGAGGACAGCCCCCATATCCGCGGCAAGGATGGCGCGCGCATCCCGAACCCGCTGCGCGATGCGCGGGTGCGGCGCGCGCTGTCGCTGGCCATCAACCGCGATGCGCTGGTCAGCCGCGTGTTGCAGGGCCAGGGGATGCCGGCGGGGGACCTCGGCCCGCCCGGCTATTTCGGCACCTCCCCGGACATGACGCCACCGCCCTTCAACCTGGAGGAGGCGCGGCGCCTGCTGGCGGAAGCCGGCTGGGCGCAGGGCTTCGCCGTGCAGGTCAACGGACCCAATGACCGCTTCGTCAATGACGAACAGGTGGTGCAGGCCATCGCGCAGATGTGGACGCGGCTCGGCCTGACCACCACGGTGGAAACGCGCACCCGCGCGGTGTGGCTCAGCGAGGCCGCGCAGCTGCGCTACAGCGTGAATTTCGCGGGCTTCTCCCCCAACCCCGAGCTGCTCGGGATGCTGGAGACGCAGATCCACAGCTGGAACACCACCCTCGGCCTCGGCACCGCCAATCGCGGCCGCTTCAGCAATGCGGAGGTCGATGCGCTGATCCAGCAGGCGCGCACGACGATCGATGACGAGCAGCGCCGGGCGCTCACGCAGCGCGCGACGCGCCTCGCGCTGGTCGACCACACCGCGCTGATCCCGCTCTATTTCGCCCAGAACACCTGGGCGATGCGCCGCGGCTTCACCTACGAACCCCGCACCGATGAGATGACGCTGGCCTTCAGCGCCGGAAGGGCTGCCCGATGACCCACGACCCCGTCGATCCCGCGCTCCGTGCCCGCGCCGTCCAGGCCGCGCGCGGTTCCGCCCGCTTCGACCTGCTGCTGATGGGCGGCACCGTGGTCGATGTCGCCACCGGCGAACTCCGCGCCGCCGATATCGGCATCGTCGGGCCGATCATCGCCTCCGTCCACGCGCCCGGAAGCCGGGAGGATGCGGAGCGGATCGAGGATGTGTCGGGCAAATTCCTCGCCCCCGGCTTCATCGACAGCCACCTGCATTACGAAAGCAGCCTGATGGCGCCGGCCGATTATGCCGCCAGCGTCGTCCCCGCCGGCACCACCACCTGCGTCTGGGACCCGCACGAACTCGCGAATGTGCTGGGCCTGCCCGGCGTGCGCTGGGCCATCGATGCGTCGCGCGACCTGCCGCTGCGGTCCCTGGTGGCGGCGCCCTCCTGCGTGCCCTCCGCGCCGGGGCTGGAGGTCGCAGGCGCCGATATCGGCCCGGCGGAGATGGCGGAGATGCTGTCCTGGCCGGAGATCGCCGGCGTGGCGGAGGTGATGGACATGCCCGGCGTGCTGCGCGGCACGCCGCATATGGCGGGCATCGTCGGCGCGGGGCTCGCTTCCGGCAAGAACGTCAACGGCCATGCCCGCGGCATGGTGGATGGCGACCTGCAAGCCTATGCCAGCGCCGGCGTCACCAGCTGCCATGAGATCGTGGGCCCGGAGGATTTCCTCCAGAAGCTCCGCACCGGCATGACGGTGGAGCTGCGCGGCAGCCACGACTACGTCCTGCCCGGCGTGCTGACGGCGCTGGCCGCGCTGCCGATGCTGCCGCCCAACCTGGTCTTCTGCACCGACGACATCTTCCCGGATGAGCTGCTGGAGAAGGGCGGGCTGCGCGACACGATTTCCCGAATCATCGCCCGCGGCATGAACCCCATCGCCGCGATCCGCTGCGCGACCTTCCACGCGGCGATGCGGCTGAAGCGCGACGATATCGGCCTGATCGGTGCCGGGCGGCAGGCGGATATCGTGGTGCTGTCGGACCTGCCCTCCGTGACGGTGGAGCGCGTCTTCACCGCGGGGAAGCTCGTTGCGCGCGACGGCAAGCTGATCGAGCCGCCGCGCCGCACCAAGGGGCCGACGGACACGGTGAAGCTCGCCGTCCAGCCCATCGAATCCTTCATGCCGCGCGTGAACGGCGTCGGCGACGGCACGGCGCGCCTGAGAAAGATCGTCGGCGCGCGGCATGGGAAGTGGGGCAGCGTGGAGGTCGCGGTCCGCAACGGCTTCGCGGTCCTCCCGCCCGACCACGCCTGCATCACCATCATCCACCGCCATGGCCGCGTGCCCGCCACGCCGCAGACCGCCATCATCGAGGGCTGGGGCAACCCGCGCGGCGCCATCGCCACCACCATCAGCCATGACAGCCACAACCTGCTGGTCCTCGGCCGCGATCCCGCCGACATGCAGGCCGCCGCCAATGCGCTGATCGAATGCGGTGGCGGCATGGCCGTGGCGCGGAACGGCAAGGTCACCGCCCTGGTCCCGCTGCCCATCGCCGGCCTGCTGGCCGAAACGCCGCCCGACGTCACCGCCGCCAATTTCGCGGCCCTGCGGCAGGAGGCCGACCAGGTGATCGACTGGCAGGGCCCCTTCCGCGTCTTCCGGGCGATGACGGGCCTGTCGCTGGCCTGCAACCCGGCGCCGCACCCGACCGACCTCGGCCTGACCGATGGCGCGACGGGGGAAATCTTCGACCCCGCGGAGCCGCTTCCCGCCTGATGGGACTTGTTGCGGCGCATCGGCCTCCTTAGCCTTCATGCCTTGAAGGCACGGAGATCACGCATGCGCCGCCGTCCCCTGCTGCTGACTGCGCTCGCCACCCTGCCCTGCCCCGCCTTCGCGCAGACCGCGCGCGCCTGGGCGCCGCCGACGCGCATGATCATCGGCTATGGCGCCGGCAACATCACCGACCAGGTGGCGCGGGTGCTGCTGGATGTGATCGGACAGCGCCATGGATGGCGCACGGCGGCGGAGAACCTGCCCGGCGCCGGCGGGATGCTGGGCGCCAACAACCTGATCCGCGCGCCCGCCGATGGCAGCGTCTGCGGCGTGGTGGCGGCGGCGGCGCTGACCATCCTGCCCCACATCCAGCGCAACCCGCGCTTCGATCCCTTCCCCGATCTCCAGGCGGTGACGGGGCTCGCGATCTCCAGCTCCTTCCTCGCGGTGAATGCGGCGCTGCCGGTGCGCAGCCTGGCTGACCTTGTGGCCTATGCGCGGTCGCGCCCGGCGGACAGCCCGGTCTTCTACTACTCCCCCGGCAACGCCACCGTGCCGCATCTGAACCTGGAAGCGCTGTCGCGGGGGCTCGACTTCCCCATGCAGCACGTGCCCTACCGCACGAGTGCCGCCGGCAACACCGACCTGCTGGCCAATCGCGTGCAGGTCACGATGGACAGCTTCTCAATCACCCTGCCGCACATCCAGTCCGGCGTGTTGCGGCCGCTGGCCTTCAACGGCACCGAACGCCATCCCCTGCTGCCGGAGGTGCCGACCATGGCGGAAGCGGCGCCCGGCATCCAGCTGATGAATGCCTGGATGGCGGTCTTCTTCCCCAAGGCCACGCCCGCCACGACGGTGGATCGCGCGGCGGCCGATATCCTGGACGCCGTCCGGTCCCCCGCCTTCGCGGAGAAGCTGCCCATCGGCACCTCCCCCTTCGCCCTCGGCCCGGCCGAACTGGCGGACCGCGTGCGGAGCGAGGGCGCGCGCATCGGCCGCCTGATCGCGGATATCGGCCTGACGCCGGATTGACGGCTGCCGGTCAGCAACAGGCGATGCAGTCGATGGAGACGAGGAAGTCGGGATGCGCCAGCTTCCGGCTCTCGATCGTCTGCCGCGCGGGGTAGTTGCCGGGCTCGAAGTAGGTCTTGAAGATCGCGTCGAACTCCGCGTAGCGGTCCATGTCCGTCAGCGCGATGGTCATCTTCACCGCGCGGTCGAGCCCGCTGCCCGAATCCTCCAGGATCGCGATGATGTTCTTCATCACCTGGTGGAGCTGCGCGGCGAAATCGCCCTTGGCGATCTGCCGGTCGCCATGGAAGGGCGTCGCGCCCGTGACATAGACCATCCCCCCCGCCTTCACGGCGTGGGAGACGCCGGATCGCATCCAGGTGACCCTGGATGACGTGATGACCTGCCTGTCCAACGCGGGAGCCTCCGGATCGTGGGGCCGCAGTGTAGGCACGCTTCCTTGTTGCGTCCCAACCCGGTTCGGGCACAATCCCTGCAATCGATTTCGGAGGAAACGGACATCATGATCCGCATCACGCGACGCCTGCTTCTGGGCACCTCGGCCGCGGCGCTGGCCGCCCCCGGCATCGCCAGCGCGCAGGCCACGACGCTTAAGGTGAAGGTCTTCCCGGGCCTCGCCAACCTGCCGCTTTTCGCCGGGCAGCACACCGGCGCCTTCGAACGCCGCGGCCTCAACATCGTCATCGAGAACACGCCCAATTCCGACGTGCTGCGGAACGGCCTTGCGGCAGGCGACCACCAGCTCGTCGTGGCCGGCGTGGACAATGCGGTGGCGATGGCCGAAGCGGGCCATGACATCGGGATCCTTATCGGCGGCGACAGCGCCTTCAACGCCTTCTACGTGAAGCCGGAGATCCAGAACTGGGCCGGGCTGCGCGGCAGGACGCTGATCGTCGATGCGCCCAACACCGCCTATGCGCTGGTTGCCTACAAGATGCTGGCGATGAACGGCCTGCCGCGCGGCAGCTACGAGATCCGGCCGACGGGCGGCACCTTCGCCCGCTACGAGCTGATGTTCAACGACCCGACCGCCCATGCCTCCATGCTGAACCCGCCCTTCTCCCTCCAGGCGGAGGATCGGGGCCTGCGGCGCCTGTCCACCGTCACCGAAGCGGTCGGCCCCTATCTCGGCAATGCGGGCTGGGCCATGCGGGCCTGGGCGGCGGCGAACCGGGACGTGGTCCATCGCTACCTCCAGGGCTATATCGAGGGCATCCGCTGGATGCTGGCGCCGGCCAACACCGATGCGGTGACGGCGCTGCTGGCCGACCGCCTGCGCATCCCCGCCCCGCTGGCGCGGCGCAACCTCGCCTTGCTGACGGCGCCGGAAACCGGCTCCGCCATCGATGGCCGCTTCGACCTGCAGGGCTTCCGCACCGTGCTGGCCGTGCGGGCGGAGGTGCTGGGCAGCTGGGGCGGCACGCCGCCGGCGCCCGACCGCTACCTCGACCTCGGCTACTGGGAACGCGCCGTCGCTTCCCTGTAGGAGACGGCCCTGTCGCCTTCGCGCCACCGCGCGAAGGCGATCAGCAGCGCGATCCCGGCCGGGATCAGCGCCAGGTCCAGCAGCAGGCGATCCGCCGGGAACAGGCGGAACAGCGCCGCCGCCATCCAGGACAGGAACAGCCCCACGCAGAAGACCTGCAGGCTGTTCCGCCCGATCGCGGCCATGGCCTGCGGGAAGGCGTGGTGCATCCAGCGCGCCTCCCGCGGCACGATGATGGACACCAGCCAGGCCAGCGACAGCGCATGGGCCAGGCGCAGCGGCGCCAGCACATCCTTGTCCGTCAGCGACAGGACCCAGGCCGGCATTTCGGGCACGAAGCCGTGCATCGACAGCTTCACCCAGAACCCCATCAGCACGACGCTGACGGCCAGCGAGACCAGCCACCAGGGCCGTGGCAGCGGCGCCGCGCCATGCAGCGCCCGCCATCCAAGCCAGACGCCGGTCATGAACAGCACCTGCCAGGCCAGCGGGTCGAAGGCGATAGAGGTCCCGCCCAGCGCCGGCGGCATCAGGCCGAGGATCTGCGTCGCGGCGTACAACCCCCAGGGCAGCAGCAGCGCCCGCGCGCCGAAACGTCCCAGCAGCAGCACGAAGCCCGGCAGCAGCAGCATGAGCAGGACGAACAGCGGCAGCACGCCCATGAAATCCGGCTGGTAGAGCCCGACCATGGCGCCCGGCAGCGCGAACCAGGGCTCATTCAGAAGCCACCCCCAGCCCCCCGCCTGCGCCACGCCGGCCAGCGGCGTCAGCCGGTCGAAGGCGAAGACCATGGCGGCAAAGCCGAGGAAGACCAGCAGATGCATCCGCCACAGCCGCCCGGCCCGCATGGCGATGTCCCGCCAGGCCGCGCCGAAGCCGTCGCGCGCGAATTTCAGGGAGAAGACGGACCCCAGCACCAGCCCCGACAGCAGCACGAATTGTTCGGAGCTGTCGGAAACACCCCAGGCCGCATGGATGCCCCAGGCGAAGGCGGTGCCGAAGGCGTGGCTGACGAAGATGGAGACCTGCATCCATCCCCGCAGCACATCGAGCCGCAGGTCGCGCGGCGGGCGCTTCAGCACCGCCATGGTCACGCCGCCACCGGCAGGAAGCGCGCCCGTAGCCGCGCCAGCAGGCCCACCGCTTCCGCCCGATGCGCGAAGAGCACCAGCAGCGCCATGAACCAGGTGAAGACCGCTTCCTTGAACAACTGCCCGCCATCGCCGTAGGGATCGATGCCGAGCGGGCTGACGGTGTGGAAGAAGATCGCGCCCGACATGGTGCCGAGCGACAGCGCCGCGCCGATCATCCGGGTGCGGGGGATCAGCACGAAGACCGCGCAGAAGATTTCCAGGATGGCGACGAACAGCCGGAAGGGCTTCTCCCCGCCCGGCGTGCCGAGCCAATCCGACAGGATGGTGAAAAGGTGGACCGAGCCCTCGTTCCCCGTCAGCTTGAACTGCTGGTACCAGGTCAGCTCATAGGCGATCCAGATCGCCGCCGGCCAGGCCAGCAGCGTCAGGATGCGATCGGCCTTGGGTGAGAGGGGGATGAAGGGGGACATCGGGGGCTCTCCGCTCGGGATCTGCCCCCTGCTTCGCCCCCGTGATGCGCCCCGTTACGCCACCGCGTGCGTGAATAGTTCGTCAGACGGCTCCACCCCCAGCCCCGGCCCATCCGGCAACACGTAGAAGCCGGCCTCGCAGGCCATGTGCCGCGCGCCCGTCGGCCGGGTCAGGCGGAGGTTCGGGTCGAAGATGCTGTGCTGGTATTCATGGCAGGGCAGTTTCTGCTGCGCGCTGGCGGCCTGGAGGCTCGCCGCCATGAAGATGCCGACGCCGATGGTGGCGTGCGGCATCACCTCGACATTGTAGGCGTGGCACAGCGCGCCGATCCGGGCGAACTCCGTGATGCCGGTGCGCCCCATCTCCGGCTGGCCGATGCCGAAGGCGCGGCGTTCCAGGCGTGGCAGCCATTCGAAGACCGTGCGCAATTCCTCCCCCAGCGCCACCGGCACGCCGACGCTGCGCGCGACCAGCGTCGTGCCCTCGATATCCTCCGGCGCGCAGGGCGCCTCCGCGAAGGCAAGCCCATGCGGTTCCAGGCGGCGGATCAGCCGGATCGCCTCCGGCGCCGTGTATTTCCAATGCAGGTCGGCCATGATCCGCGCGCGCGGGCCGAGGCCCTCCCGCAGCGCCGCGATCTCCGCCTCAGCGCCCTCATCCGCGACGACGGCGGCAAACTTGAAGCCGTTGAAGCCGCGCGCCTGCCAGTCCCGCGCGAAATCCACGCGCTCCGCCAGCGTCGCGCGCGGCAGGCCGGAGACATAGGCCGGGATGCGATCGTGCCGCCGCCCGCCGAGCAGGGTGGAGACCGGCACGCCGAGCGACTTCCCCAGCAAATCCCACAGCGCGATATCCACCGCCGCCAGCGCATCCCCGTAGAAGCCGCCGAAGAAGCCGCGGACGCGCATCAGGTCGTACAGATCCTCATGGATCACCGCCGGCGCGGCGGGGTCCCGCCCTTCCAGCACCGGCGCCAGCACATCATCCACGATGGCCCGCACGGCTTCGGGCGCCACGATGCCGTAGGTCTCGCCCCAGCCCGTCAGCCCCTTCTCCGTGTCGATCCGCAGCACCACGCTGCGGTCCTTCGTCGGGTAAAGCGTCCGGTTGCCTTTCCGCACGATGTAGCCCGCACGGTTGACGAACTCCCCTTCGCGCAGCGGGCCGAGATAGGGCACGTCGCGGGGGATCTCGATGACGAAGGCGCTGACCTTTTCGATCCTGTCAGGCATGGGGGGGATGCATCGTCATGGTGGGCCGCGCCGTCTCGATCAGCTCGCCGATCTCCGCCAGGTCGCCGGCATCGAATCTCGGCCCAGCGGCGCGCGCGCCGGTGTGGTCCAGCAGGCCGCGGCGCTTCAGCACCTCCTTCGTCGCGCGCACGCGGAAGGTCATCTGGAAGGCCAGCAGCGGCAGCGTGTCGCGATAGATGGCGCGCGCCGTCGCGCGGTCACCCGCCTTCCAGGCGCGCCACAGCGCGGCATGGGCATCGGCCAGTTCCAGGGCCGGCATGGTGCCGTTGGCCCCGCGCGCCAGCTCATCCAGCACGAAGCGCGCGCCGGCGCCGCCCATCACGCCATCCAGCGTGCCGCCGGCGGCGGCCAGGATGCGCGTGACATGCTGCCCGCAGGGCAGCGTCTCCTCCTTCACGTAGCGGATGGCGGGCACGGCGGCGGCGACGGCCGCGACGGCTTCCGGCGACAGCGCGGCGCCATTCGGCGCCGGCGCGTTCTGCAGCATGATGGCGATGCCCGGCGCGGCTTCCGCCACCGCCGCGTAGAAATGCGCCTGCTTCGCCACATCCTGCCCCGCATGGGGCGGCGCCATGATCATCGCCGCCACCGCGCCGGCCGCCATCCCCTCCCTCGCCCGCGCCGCGCTTTCCACCGGATCGGCGTGGGAGGCACCGACGATGAAGGGCAGCCGCCCCGCCAGATGCACGCCCAGCACCGCCACCATCCGCCCGCGCTCGGCGGCCGACAGCGTCTCCACCTCGCTCGCCATGCCGGGGAAGACGATGCCGTCCACGCCGGAGTCGACGGCGAAGTCGATCAGCCGCCGGAAGGCGGCCTCATCCACCTGGTTGTCCGGCGTGAAGGGCGTGGGCAGCACGGGAAAGACGCCCGAAAGACTGGTCATGAAGGTCGTTTCCTCATCCCTGGAAGTCGGGTTCCGGCAGGCCGCGAATGCCCCCCGGATCGATGGCGAAGACGCTGCCCGACAGCGGCGCGGCGGCGAGTTCCGCGGCCGAGAGCCGCACGCGGGCGCTGGTGACGAACAGGGTGTCGAAGGCATCGCCCCCGAAGGTCACGCTGGTCGGGCGCGGCACGGGCAGGTGGATCACGCGGTCGGGCCTGCCATCCGGGGCGAAGCGCGCCACGCGCCACCCATCCCACAGCGCGACCCAGACGAAACCCTCCGCATCCACCGTCAGCCCATCCGGCACGCCCTCCCCCTCCGCGAAGCTTGCGAAGGGGCGGCGGTTGCCGATCTCGCCGGTGGCGACATCGACATCGAAGGCATCGATCCGCCGCGCCGCCGAATCCGCGAGGTAGAGCACAAGGTCATCCGGGCTGAAGCCGATCCCGTTCGCGACATGCAGCCCCGCCTGCATCACCCGCGCGCTGCCATCGGCATCGATGCGATGCAGCGCCCCCGCGCCCGGCGTCGAATCCAACGCGAGCGATCCCACCCAGAAGCGCCCCGCGCGGTCGCATTTGCCGTCGTTCAGCCGCAGCGCCGCGCCTTCCGAGATCGGCGCCGCCAGCACCGCGCCAAGCCCACCGGGCCCCAGCGCCCGCAACCCGCTGCGCGCCGCCGCCACCATCCCGCCGCCGCGGCGGGGCGCCAGCGCCGCCACCAGCTCCTCCACCGGCGTCACCGCATCCTCGCCGGTCGCGGGATCGCTGCGATGCAAGGCGGGGGCCAGGATATCCACCCAATGCAGCCGCCCCTGGTGCCAGAGCGGCCCCTCCCCCAGCAGCGCCGCCGCCCGCACCGCGACCGTGACGCCGGGTGAGACAGCGGCGGGCCTGGGCGCGACCGTCAGCGTCATGGCGCTCTGCGCCGCATTGCCGGAGATGCGGCGCGCCGCCTCCATCACCTCCCGCCCCAGCGCATGCAGCCTTGCCTCGTCCAGCCGGAAGGCAGGACCGACCAGGCAGATGGCGCCCAGCGGCCGGGCACGGCGGTCCAGCACCGCGGCCGCCACGCCATTCACCCCCGCCGCCGCTTCCTCCAGCGACAGGGCGTAGCCGCGGGCGGCGGAGAGCGTCATCTCCCGCTCCAGCGCCGTGGCCTCCGGGATGGTGCGGGGCCCGGGGGCCGCCAGCGGCGCGATCCGGTCCAGCAGCGCGCGGCGCTCCGCCGCCGGCAGTTGTGCCAGCATCGCCTTCCCGCAGGCGCTGGCATGGGGCAGGGCGCGGGCGCCGACGCGGTTGACCAGCCGCACCGCCTCCTGCTCCGCCTCCCGCTGGTCCACATAGAGCACGCCATCGCCATCCAGCACCGCGAGGCGCGCCGTCTCCCCCGCCAGGCGCGCCAGGCGTTCGAGTTCGGGCGCGGCGGTGGCGCGCAGGTCGAACCCCTCCCACACCCGGTGCGCCATCTCCAGGAAGCGGGAGCCCAGCGCATAGGTCTGGGTCAGCGGGTCCTGCCGCAGCATCCGCGCCTCCACCAGCGCGGCCAGGATGCGATGGGCGGTCGGCCGCGCCAGGCCGGCGCGATCCGCGATCTCCGCGAAGCGCAGGGCCGCAGGGCTGTCGGCGACGAGGTTGAGCAGCGCGATGCCGCGTGTGAGCGCCTGCGTGCCCTGCACGCCGGGGGTCGCTGCTTCCTCATCCTCGATCGGCTTGCGCCGGTTCATGGCCTTCCCTTGCTGGCACGGAGGGGTGCGACCCGATTGACCCCGCCCCACCATGTCCATATCCTGGAACCAAGTTCCACGGCCTGCAAGGCCGGCAGGGAACACCCAGGAGGAAGCCGACCATGCGCGCCACCCGCCGCAGCCTCATCCTCGCCAGCCTCGCCCTGCCCGCGGTGGCCCCCGCCCGGGCGCAGGAAGCCTGGCCGAGCCGCCCCGTGCGCTTCATCGTCCCATTCCCCCCCGGCGGCGCGGCGGACCTGGTCGGCCGCATGCTGGCGGCGCATTTCCAGACCGCCTTCGGCCGCGGCTTCGTGATCGAGAATCGCGGCGGCGCGGGCAGTTCCATCGGCGTCGATGCGCTCGCGAAGGCGGCGCCGGATGGCTACACGATCGGCCTCATCAACATCGCCGCCAACGCCATCCTGCCGGCGGTGCGGCGCATCCCCCTGCCCTACCGCCCGATCGAGGATTTTTCTCCAGTCTCCAACCTGGCGGTCACGCCGGCGCTGGTCCTGGTGAACCCCCAGAAGCTGCCGGAGGTGCGGACCATCGCGGACCTCGTCGCCGCGGCGAAGGCGCGGCCGGAGGCACTGAACTTCGGCTCCTCGGGCGTCGGCTCCTCGCTCCATCTCGGCGTGGAGCTGTTCATGGCCAAGGCCGGCATCCGCATGACGCATGTGCCCTTCAATGGCGGCGGGCCGCTGTTGCAGGCCCTCGTCGCGGGGACCATCGACGTCTCCTTCGACGTCGCCGCCACCACCGCCCAGCTCCTGCGGGAAGGCCGCATCCGGGCGCTGGCCACGACCTCCCCCACCCGGATGCCGGACTATCCCGACCTGCCCGCGCTGAACGAAACCTATCCGGGCGCGGAGCTTGCCTCCTGGCACGGTCTCGCCGCCCCCGCGGGCACGCCGGCGCCAATCCTCGCCCGGCTGGCGCAGGAAACGCAGGTCTTCCTGCGCAGCGCGGAGACCGCCGCCCGCTACAAGCAGCTGTTCCTGGAAATGCCGCAGCAGACGGAGCCCGAGGCCTTCGCCGCCTTCATGGCCCGCGAACTCGCGACCTTCCGCGACCTCGCCCGCGCCCAAAGCATCGTGGTGGAGTGACGCCAATGCTGCGCCGGTCGCTGCTCGCCACGCCCTTCCTCGCCGCGATCCCGGCCCGCGCGCAGGCGCCCTGGCCCGACAAGCCCATCACGCTGATCGTCGGCTATGGCGCGGGCGGCGCCACCGACATCATCGCCCGCACCTTCGCGGAGCGGATGCAGCCGCTGCTCGGCCAGCCCATGGTGGTGCAGAATGTGACGGGCGCGGGCGGCACCATCGCTTCCGACCGCGTCGCCAAGGCGGCGCCGGATGGCCACACCATCCTGCTGATCCCGAATGCCCATGCCGTGGCGCCGGGCCTCTATGCGCGGCTGCCCTATGACACCACGGCCGATTTCACCGCCGTCTTCTTCGCCGGCAATTCCGCCAACGTCCTGGTCGTGCCGGCCGGGTCGCCGGACCAGACGCTCGCCGCCCTCGCCGCCCGCGGCCGCGCCGCCCCGGCCCCCTTGCAGACCGGCAGCGCCGCGCTCGCGGGCTGGCAGCCCGCCCACCAGATCATGAAGGAGGCGCTGGGCCTCACCCTGGAACACGTCCCCTATCGCAGCGGGCCGCAGGGGCAGACGGACCTCATCGCCGGGCGGCTCGATTTCATGGTGAGCAACGTGCTGGAGGTCGCGGAGCATGTCCGCGCCGGGCGCCTTCGCGCGCTGGCCGTCACCAGCCCGACGCGCAGCCCCCTGCTGCCGGAGGTCCCGACCTTCGCCGAACTCGGCGTCACCGCGCTGCAGGCCGATAGCTGGTTCGGCTTCATCGCCCCGCGCGGCACGCCGCCCGCGGCGCTGGACCGGATGCACGCCGCCTTCACCAGCATCGCGGGGGTGCCGGAGGTGGCGTCGCGCCTCCAGACCCTCGGCCTGATCCCCGCACCGATGGAGCGCGAGGCCTGGCAACGCTTCTACGTCGCGGAGGTCGCGAATTGGTCCGCCGTGCCGCGCCGGGCCAATATCCGCATCGAATGAAAGCCTTGCATTTTCATCAGTGTTCCTGATATGTTTCTAGCAACCTCTGCCTCGGTTGCGTCCGCCTCGCCCAGTCCGTCCCGACCGCTGCCGGCCCCCGCAAGAATCGGTGCTAAACGCACCTAATCGGCATAATCGGCTAAAAAGGGTTAGTGACTAAAAAGACACGGCCGCCCCTCATTCCGCCGCGGCGGCCACCGCGCAGACCGCGCAATCGCCATCCGACCCCAGCACCGCCCCGGCCGCCACCATCTGCGACAGCCGCGCCAGCGATGGCAGCCGCCGCAGGGCCGCCGCCGCCGGACGCAGGCCGAGCACCGCCTGCATCTCCGCCACCTTCAGCGCCACCGCCAGCGGGTTCAGGATGGGCAGGCGGGACCGCAGCCGCGCCGCGATCGGCGACATGCAGGTGCAGCCGAGGATGATGGCATCCACCCCATCCTCCGCCGCCGCCGCGTCGCAGGCGGCCTGGATGCGCGCGACGATGTCGCCCTCGGCGTGCTGCAACGCGCTGACATAGCCATCCGGGCGCGCGCTGCCGGCCACCACCTCTTCCGTGCCGACATGCCGGATGCGGACGCACCCACCCTCAGCCCCCGCATCCCGCATCACCTGGCGGGGCATGTAGTCGAGGGATGGCGGCCAGACCGTCACGATGGAGAAGCGCGGGCCGAGCGTGGGGACGAAGCGCAGCGTCGCCTCCGCCGCGCCGATCACGGGAATGTCCACCGCGGCCTTCAGCGCCGCGATCCCGTAGTCGGAGAAGGAATTGATCACCAGCGCGTCGCAGCCCGCGGCGGCGGCGGCCACCCCGGCCTCCGCCGTGTTCAGCGCCTGCATGGCGAATTCGAGGGGGCTGTGCGCGAAGACCGGCATCCGCGTCGGGAAGGCCTGGATGACCGTACCGGGGGCGGCGATGGCCGCGAGTTCGGCCGGCGCGCCGAGGCCCGCCACCGCGGCCTGGGTGGCACCGACAAGGCCGATCTTCATGGCGGGCGCTCCTGCTCTGGCCGGGTGGCACGCTACGCCCGGCCGTGGCGCCGCCTCAAGCCATCAGCGCCATCGCCTCCTCGCTCGGCGGATGGTCCCAGATGTCGGCGGCGTCGCGGATGTTGAAGCGGGCGCGCAGCGCATCGACGCTCGTCTCCCAATCCCGGTGATAGTCCCAGCCGACCAGGCAGGTGCTCTCCATCCCGCGCTGGAAGGCGTTGGCGAATTCGCGCGGGTTCAAATTGCCGGTGGAGGCCGCGTATCTCCCGCTCTGGTCCAGCCCGCCCTTGTTGTGGAAGGACAGCAGGCCGGTGACCGCGATCATCAGGGAATGCTTCGGCATGGACCCGCCGGCGAAGGCGTTGGCGCAGATCTCACCATTCGCATCGGTGTTGTAGCCCGACAGCATGTGGGTGATGTCGTGCGTCGCCAGCAGATCCTCCGGCATGCAGCCGGGCTCGCCGGGCAGGGCGAAGCCGCGGGCGCGGTGGAAGCGGTAGAACACGTTGCCCAGCGTGCGTTCCGGCAGCCGGCCCAGCGCCTGGAAGCGCGCCGCCTTGGCGGCGTCCCCGCGATTCTCCCGCAGCATGCGGATGGCGCGCGTCACCTGCGTCATCGGCCCGCCGGGCAGCAGCTTGGGCAGCAGCTTGCGGGCGATGCAGAACTGGCTGGCGCGGACATGCTGGTGCGCGATGTTGTCGAGGAACTTCAGCGCATCGCTGCCGCGGCCGACGAAGGCGAAATACTCGCCGACCAGCTCCGCCTTCGCGGCCTCGATCTCCACATCCACATAGGGAACGATGGTGAGGTATTCGAGCGCGCGTTCGCGATGCTCCGTCACCGGCACCAGGGCGGCGAATTCGCCGGGGCCCACGGGGCGCACCGCCAGCGGATCCAGCCCGGGCTGGCGGAACACGGTGTCCCGCATCGCCAGCAGGAACTCCGCATGGATCGGCGCCAGGTCGCGCTTGCCGTAGAGCGTGAACACCGCCTTCATCGCCGCCAGCGCCAGTTCGGCATCCCGCCGCGACCAGTCGAGTGGATGCATCGCGCCCGCCCCGTTGCCGTTTCGCAACTTGATTAACGCGATGCGCGGCGCGGTTTCAACCTACGCGAGAGCCGATCAGGGGAGAGCCAGTTCCACGAAGATGGGCAGGTGATCGCTGCCCGTCGCGTCTTCGCCGATCCAGGCGCGACGCAGAAGCGGCGCCAGCGCGGGATGCAGGAAGGCGTAGTCGATGCGTCCGCCGGGCTCCCCGTTCCATTCCGCCAGGGTGCAGCCCGTGCGTTCCGCCTGGCCGGCCTGCACCCAGGCATCGACGAACTGGCCCCGCAGCGGCACGCGATGGCCCGCCATGCCGATATCGCCGACCAGCAGCGGGTATTCCGGGTCCGCCGGGCGCAGGTTGAAATCGCCCATCAGGATGCAGGGCTCGGGCGGCGCGGGCTCGGGCCAGCCCTCGGCCCAGCTCGGATCGGTGTTGCGTTCATTCGCCCAAGCCATGCCGTCCCGCGGCGCGGAGGCGACCATGGCCTTCAGCGCCTCCACCTGCGGGATGCGCGTGCCCGGCGTCAGGTGCGACAGGTGCAGCGAATAGAGGCGGAGCGGCCCGCCCGGCAGGTCCAGCACCGCCTCCACCGCGCAGCGCTGGATGTCCTGGTCCAGCGCGGGCGGGTTGAACGGCAGCACCAGCGTCCGGGTGGACCGGATCGGCCAGCGGGACAGCACCATGTTGCCGAAGCGCCGGCGGCGGTTCACGACGCGGCCCGTCGTGGCGTCCCGGTAGCTGGCATCGACATCATAGGGCGCGCCATAGACGGCGTAGCGGTCCAGCCGCTCGGCGAACCAGGCGGCCTGGTCCACGAAATCGTTGCGCGCGAAGCCGGTCGCGACTTCCTGCAGCGCGATCACGTCCGCCGCCTCGACCTCCCGCGCGATGCGTTCCAGGTCGTAGCGGCCGTCCTGCCCCTTGCCGTACTGGATGTTGTAGCTCGCGAAGGTGATGGTCACGCGACCTCCTCCTCATCCACCGGCACCAGGTCCACGCTGACCTCCAGCCCCTGCCGCCCGCCGCCCAGCAGGATGCCCTTCACCGGGCTGACATCGGCATAGTCCCGCCCCCAGCCCAGCAGCAGGTGTTCGTCCGAGACGACGAGGTCATTGGTGGGGTCGAGGTCCACCCAGCCGTGATCGGGGCCGAGCCAGCAGCCGACCCAGGCATGGGACTGGTCCGCCCCCTGCCGGCGCTTCTGGCCGGGCGGCGGGCGGGTGCGGACATAGCCGCTGGCATAGCGCGCTGGCAGGCCGATCGCACGCAGCCCCGCGATCATCAGATGGGCGAAGTCCTGGCAGACGCCGGCGCGCAGCGCGAGGACCGTGGCCACGGGGGTGGAGATGGTGGTGACGCCGGGCTTGAAGGCGAAGTCCCGCCGGATGCGGCCGCACAATTCCCGCAGCCCGGCCAGCACCGGCCGCCCCGGCGGGAAGGACCGCGCGGCATAGGCCCCCGCCCCCCGGTCGGCGGGCGCCAGGGCGGAGGGCAGCGCGAATTCAGCCGCGTCCCACCCCTCCGGCCGCATCGCCGCCGCGCGCACCGCTTCCCAGGGCGGCGTCGCGCCATCGGGCGGCGGTGGGGCGAAGGCGACATCGACGGTGGCTATCAGCGTCACCTCGAAGGCGGCGTGGGGCGCTTCCAGGAACAGCCAGGTGACGCCGTTGCCGAAATGGTCATGGCCATCGACGCGGTAGCCGGAATCCGGGGCGACCAGGATGGTCGCGGCCTCCACGCGCTGCCCGGGCACCGGGCGCGGCGACAGGTGCAGCAGGTGGGATGCGAGGTCCACCGCCCTGCCATAGCTGTAGGCCGTGTGGTGCCGCAGCGCGTAGCGCGTCACCCCGTTCCTCCCGATTCATCCTCGTCCAGCGCGCGGGCGCGGACATGGCTGACATAGCGCCGCGCGACGGCGTCGGACAGCGCCGCTGTCTCACTCTCCAGCGCCAGCAGCGCATCGGGCAGGCGGGCGGCGGCGGCGTCCCGGTCCGCCTCCATCAGCACCTCATCCACCAGCAGCTGCGGCCGGGCGGCGAGGACGGAGGCCGTCGCCGCCAGCGCGTCATCCGCGCCGCCGATCTCCGCCAGCCGGTCCTTCACGGCGGTCAGCTGGTAGCCCAGCGCGCGGGGATTGCCCGGATCGGCCAGCACCAGGTCCAGCACCGGCGCGGGCTGGATGGTGGCGAGGTAGCGCGCCCGGTAGGTCAGCGCGCTGTCACAGATCTCAAGCGCGAGGCGAAGCCCGGCCTCCATCCGCCGTGGCGGCTGGTCCAGCGCATGGGCCAGGTTGCGCGCCGTGGTGGTGGCGCGTTCGATCCGCCGGCCGAGGTCGAGGAACATCCACGCGCCGCCGCGGACCATGTTCTCCGCCGCGATGCCGGCGACGGCGGTGCAGGCGCGGATGATGACGCCCATCGCCTCCACCAGCGAATCGAGGCCGCTGGTCCCGGCGGCGAGGCCCGCGCGGCCTTCCTGGCTGAGCTGGGCGAAGGCGGCCCACATGTCATGCGTCAGCCGGTCCCGCACCGCGGCCTGCGGGCGTTCCACCATCTCCAGCAGCCCGGAGAACGCGCCGGAGGGGCCGGCGGCGGCCAGCACGGCGCGCGGCAGGGCGTTGCCATCGGCGGGGCCGGCGGCCACCTCCGCGTCCAGCAGCCCCGCGGCGTGCAGGCAGCGGGTCAGGGCGCGGATCTCCGCCAGTTCGCGCGGCAGGGTGGCGCCGCGCAGCAGGCGGCCCAGCAGCGCACGGGTCAGCCGGGCGATCGATTCCAGCCGTTCCAGGTAGCGCCCGAGCCAGTACAGGTCATCCGCGACGCGGGACGGCAATTCGCCGGAGGACCGGCGGATGGGCAGCGTCGCCGCCCGCGGCGCGGCGGGGCCGAGGATGTCGCCCCCATCTTCCGCCAGCACCCAGACATCCTTGGCCGCGCCGCGCCGCGGCGGCGGGCCGGCGACGGCGCCGCCGCCTTCCAGCACATGGGCGAGCCCGCCCGGCATGGCGCGCCAGGCACCCCCGGCATCCCGCGCCAGGAACATGCGCAGCGCCACCGGCGCGGGGTCCAGCCTCTCCCCCATCAGCCGGGGCGCGGCGGAGGGCGCCATGGGCCGCGTCGCCGCCACCATCCAGGGCGGCGTGGTGCCGCGGCCCGAGAAGACATCGAGCGCACCGAGCGGCACGGGCAGGCCGGGATCGAAGGCGGAGCGCAGCCGCCAGCCATCGGGATCGGCCTGCACGATCCGGCGCGATTCGTCATCGCCGAGCCAGAGCGTCTCCAGCGCGCCGAGGCGCAGTTCCTCCCCCAGCAGGAAGCGGGCGCAGGCGGCGTGGTAGGGCGCGGCGCCCGGGGCCTCCACCAGCATGGAGCCGGGGGCATTGACCAGCCGCACGGCACCGGATCGCAGCACCTGCATCAGCCCCGGCACGCCGGACCCCGCATTGAACTCCAGCGGGTCCGACTGCTCCCCCTTGATGCGGCGGAGGATGACGTCGATCCGGCGCAGCCCGCGCAGCGTCTTCAGGAAGACCTGGCCGTCCCGCACCGTCAGGTCGCCGGGCTCCACCAGTTCAAGGCCCAGTTCGCGCGACAGCAGCAGGTGTTCCAGCCAGGTCTCCTGCTTCGCGCCCGGGGTCAGCAGCGCCATGCGGGGATTGTCCACGCCCGCGGGCGCCAGGTTCTGCAACCCGTCGAGCCAGGTGTCGAAGAAGGGGCGCAGCGGGCGGACCTGCACGGCGCGGAAGGCTTCCGGCAGCACGCGGGCCAGCAGCGCGCGATTCTCCGCCGCGAAGCCCACGCCATTGGCGCCGCCGCAGCGATCCGCCACCACGCGCCATTCGCCATCCGGCCCGCGCAGCAGGTCCGCGCCGTAGAACATCAGCCGCGGGAAGGGCTGCGGCGCGGGGGCGCGGCAGGGGCGGAGGAAATGCGGGTTGCCCACCACCAGCGCCGCCGGCAGCACCCCTTCCCGCAGCAGCGCCTGCGGGCCGTAGAGGTCGTCCAGCATGGCAGAGAGCAGGCGCGCGCGCTGCGCGAGGCCGCCTTCCAGCGCCTCGAACTCCTCCGCCCGCAGGATCAGGGGAACGGGATCGCAGCGCCACGGCCGGCGCGACCGCGCGACGCCGCCGCTGGCATCGGCCGCGAGGACGGTGGCCACGCCCTCCTCCTCGAAGGCCCGGTCCAGGCGGCGGCCGCGCTCGGCGACCGCGGCATAGCCGAGGGAGGAATAGGCGCCGAGCAGCCCGCGCCAATGCGGGCGCACCCGGCCGCGGCCATCGACCATCTCGTCCAGCTGAGGGGGGGCGCATCCCCCCGGTGCCGCCATGTCGGTCAGCTTGCGCGCCTCAGGTCGAGGGTGCGGGGCGTGGCGCGGCTGGTCACCACGCGGGGCGGCGCCATCGGGCCGGGCGTGTGGCCCATCGGCAGGAACAGGGCGCGGCGGCGGGCCTCGGCCTCGTTCGCATTCACCGGGAAGGTCTGGTAGTTGCGCCCGCCGGGATGCGCCACATGGTGCGTGCAACCGCCGAGCGACCGGCCCGTCCAGCCATCATAGACATCGAAGGTCAGCGGCGCCTGGGCGCGCACCGTGGGGTGCAGGGCGGAGGGCGGGTCCCAGGCCTTGAAGCGCACGCCGGCGACGTATTCGCCTTCGGTGCCGGTGGGCTGGAGCGGCACGGCGACGCCGTTGCAGGACAGGGTGAAGCGTTCCTCCACCCAGCCCGTGACGCGCGCCTGCAGGCGTTCCACGCTGCTGTCGACATAGCGCGTGGTGCCGCCGGCGGCCGCTTCCTCCCCCAGTACATGCCAGGGTTCCAGCGCGTTGCACAGTTCAAGCTCCATGCCGCGCACCGCGATGGCACCGACCCTGGGGAAGCGGAACTCGAAGTGGGGGGCGAACCAGGCGGGGTCCAGCCGGAAGCCGAGGCCGGAGAGTTCGGCGAGGACATCACCGAAATCCTGCCGGCAATAGTGTTCCAGCATGAAATCGTCATGCAGCCGGGTGCCCCACTTGATGAGCTTCCGCTCATAGGGACGCTGCCAGAAGCCGGCGACGAGACTCCGAAGAAGAACCTGCTGGGCCAGCGACATGCGCCAATGCGGCGGCATCTCGAAGCCCCGGAATTCGACCAGACCCCTTCTGCCAGAGGGCCCGGAGGGGTCGTACATCTTGTCGATGCAGAATTCCGTCCGGTGGGTGTTGCCGGTCATGTCCACCAGCAGGTTCCGGAAGATGCGGTCCACCATCCAGGGCGGCGTATCGACGCCGGGCGGCGGCACCTGCGCCAGCGCCGTCTCCAGCTCATGCACCGCATCCCCGCGGGCCTCATCCACGCGGGGATGCTGGCTGGTCGGGCCGATGAACATGCCGCTGAACAGGTAGGACAGGCTCGGATGGTTGTGCCAGAAGCCGACGAGCGACTTCAGCAAATCCGGCCGCCGCAGGAAGGGGCTGTCCGCCACCTCCGCCGCGCCCATGACCATGTGGTTGCCGCCGCCGGTGCCGACATGGCGCCCATCCAGCATGAATTTCTGGGAGTCCAGCCCGACCTGTCTCGCTTCCTCGTAGAGCTGTTCGGTGCGGGTCGCGAGGTCCTGCCAATCCGAGGCGGGGTGGATGTTCACCTCGATCACGCCGGGGTCGGGGGTGACGGAGAAGTTCAGCAGGCGCGGGTCCGACGGCGCGAGATAGCCCTCGAGGAACACCTTGCGGCCGGTGTCGCGCGCCGTCGCCTCGATGGCCGCCACCAGGTCCAGCCAGTCATCGGCAAGGGTCAGCGGCGGCAGGAAGCAGTGGATCAGGCCGCGACGCGCTTCGACGCAGAGCGCGGTGCGGACCACGCCCGGTTCCTCCCGCCCAGGCACCGGCAGCGTCTGCTCCACGATGCGGGCGCGGCCTTCCGGCAATTCGCGCCGCGGGCGGAGCGGTTCGCGGCGGGTGAAGGGATCGGGATCGGGCTCGGCCTCGATCGCCTCCTCGGACGCCCAGGGCAGGCTGTCCAGCGGCAGGCGGAAGCCGATCGGGCTGTCGCCGGGGATGAGGAACAGCTCCCCCTCACGCAGCGCCCATTTGCCGGATTCCCAGGCGCGGGCCTCGCCATCGCCGCGGCGGCGCAGCGGCAGCACGGAGCCGACTTCCTCATTGAGCCCCTGGCCGAACAGCCTGGCGAGGCGCGCCCGTTCCATCGGATCGCGCAGCTTCGCGTCCTCCGCCACGACATTGGCGGGCAGCTTCTTCTCCCGCCAGAGGTAGTAGTCGATGTCCTCATGCGCCGGGATGCGCAGCGTGGGGTCGATGCCGAGATGGCCGGCGAGGATGGTGGCGAATTCCGCCGCGTCCTGCGCCGTGGCATCGCCCTTGTCGTCGTCGCTGGCCAGCAGCGCGGGATCCGTCCAGACGGGCTGCCCATCCGCGCGCCAGTGGCAATAGAGGCCCCAGCGCGGCAGCTGCTCCCCCGGATACCACTTGCCCTGCGCATAGGTCAGCGCCGCACCCGGCGCCCAGAGCGGTTGCAGGCGGCGCAGCAGGCGCCCGGCATAGGCGCGCTTGGTGGGGCCCAGCGCCTCCGTGTTCCATTCCGGCGCGTCGCGATCGGCCTCCGCCACGAAGGTGGGCTCCCCGCCCACGGTCAGGCGCACATCGCCGGCGACCAGCGCCTGGTCCACCTGTTCGCCGAGGGCGGCGATCCGCGCCCAGGCTTCCTCGGTGTAGGGCTTGGTGACGCGCGGCGTCTCCTCCACGCGCCGGACTTCCATGAAGAAGCCGAATTCGGTCTCCGCCTTGTCCACCCCGCCGGTGATGGGGGCGGCGGAGGCGGGCTCCGGCGTCGCGGCCAGCGGGATGTGGCCCTCGCCCGCCAGCAGGCCGGAGGTGGGGTCGAGGCCGATCCAGCCGGCGCCGGGCACATAGACCTCGCACCAGGCATGCAGGTCGGTGAAGTCGACGGAGGTGCCGACCGGGCCGGTCACGGACTTCACGTCCGGCACCAGCTGGATCAGGTAGCCGGAGACGAAGCGGGCGGCGAAGCCGAGATGGCGCAGGATCTGCACCAGCAGCCAGCCCGAGTCGCGGCAGGAGCCCTTGCGGTTGGAAAGGACTTCCTCCGGCGTCCAGACACCGGGCTCCATCCGCACGATGTAGCCGATTTCCGTGGACAGCTTCTGGTTGAGGTCGACGAGGTAATTGACCGTATTCGGTGCGCTGCGGGGAATGTCCTTGAGATAGGCGTCGAGCAGCGGGCCCGCTGCCTCCACCCGCCGGAAGGGCGCCAGTTCCTGGGCGAGGACGGGGTCGTATTCGAAGGGGAAGACCTCGGCCTGCGGCTCCACGAAGAAGTCGAAGGGGTTGATCGTCGCCATGTCGGCAAGGAGATCGACCGTCACCTCAAACTTCCGCACGCGCTCAGGGAAGACGACGCGGGCGATGAAATTGCCCTGCGGGTCCTGCACCCAGTTGAGGAAATGCGGCTTCGGCTGGATGTCGAGCGAGTAGGAGAGGATGGGCGTCCGGCAATGGGGTGCCGGGCGCAGCCTGATCAACTGCGGCGACATGCCGACCAGCCGGTCATAGCTGTAGGTCGTCCGATGCGTCAGCGCGGCGTGGATGCTCATGGGGAGGTTCTATCCGGCGGGGAGACGGTTCCTTCGCTATCCCACCGGAGTGCCCCGCCCCGCAAGGCCGCAGCGCAGCATGGACGGCATGGTGACCCCGCGGCGCCTGCCCTGGGTGGACAGGCGGGGGGCGGGCGATCCACCCTGCGGGCCGAAATCGACCATCTCGAGGGGGAAACCAGCATGGCCCAGAAATTCGCCTTGGTGACGGGCGCCGGATCGGGCGTCGGCCGCGCCGCCTCCATCGCGCTCGCCGCCGATGGCTGGACCGTCGCGCTGCTCGGCCGCCGGCGCGATGCGCTGGAGGAGACGGCGGGGCTGTGCAAGGGCGCAACCCTGGTCGTGCCGGCGGATGTGACGGACCCCGCCCAGATCGACGCCGCCTTCGCAACGATCGAGAAGGAATTCGGCCGGCTGGACCTGCTGTTCAACAATGCCGGCAACAATGTCCCCGGCACGCCGTTCGAGGAGTTGACGGCGGAGCAGTGGTTCAAGGTGGTCAACGTCAACCTGAATGGCGTCTTCCTCTGCGCCCATGCGGCCTTCCGCATGATGGCGAAGCAGTCGCCGGTGGGCGGGCGCATCATCAACAACGGATCGATCAGCGCCCATGCGCCGCGGCCGGGCAGCGCGCCCTATACCAGCACCAAGCACGCGGTGACGGGGCTGACCAAGTCCATGAACCTGGATGGACGGCGCTTCGACATCGCGGTCGGGCAGATCGATATCGGCAACGCCGCGACGCCGATGGCGGAACGCATGGCGCGCGGCGTGCCGCAGGCCGACTGGACCATCAAGGCGGAGCCGCTGATGGATGTGGACCATGTCGGCCAGGCGGTGGCGCAGATGGCGGCCTGGCCGCTGGCGACCAATGTGCTGACCATGACCATCATGGCCACCAAGATGCCCTTCGTCGGGCGTGGCTGAGGGAGCAATGGCGATGAACAGGCTGGACCTTCAGGGCCGGGTCGGAATCGTCACCGGCGGCGCGCGGGGCATCGGGCTCGCCGTCGCCCGGCGGATGGTGGCGTCGGGCGCCAGCGTCTCCATCTGGGACATGGACCCCGCCAAGGCCGAGGAAAGCCGCGCCGCGCTGGCGGCGGATGGCAATGTGACGGCGGAGGTGCTGGACCTCTCGGATGAGGTCGCGGTGGCGGAGGCCACGCAGCGGACGCTGAAGGCGCACGGCAAGATCGACCTGCTGGTGAACAATGCCGGCATCACCGGCGGCAACATGCCGTCCTGGGAGATCCCGGTGGCGCAGTGGCGCCGCGTGATCGACGTGAACCTCAACGCGCCCTTCATCGTGGCGAGCGCGGTGATGCCGCACCTGATCGCCAATGGCTGGGGACGGGTGGTGAATGTGGCGTCGGTGGCGGGCAAGGAAGGCAATCCGAACGCCGCGCACTACTCCGCCAGCAAGGCGGGGCTGATCGGCTACACCAAGTCGCTGGCCAAGGAAGTGGCGCAGAAGAACGTGCTGGTGAACTGCGTCTGCCCCGCGGCCGCCAAGACCGACATCTTCAACCAGATGACGGAAGCCCACATCGCCTTCATGCTGTCCAAGATCCCGATGGGCCGCTTCGTGGAGGTGGAGGAGATCGCGGCGCTGATCTGCTGGCTCTGCACGGCGGATTGCAGCTTCTCGACCGGTGCGGTGTTCGACATCTCGGGCGGGCGCGCGACCTATTGACGCGGATTGATACGGCGCAATGAGCATCGCATCGCCCTGGCCTAGCCTGGATGCCACCCGGTTGTGCCGGGATGGAGACTGGGATGCGAGCGATGCGATTCATGCGGCTGGGGATGTTGGCCGCCCTGCCCGCCACGGCGTGGGCGGATGGGGAAGCGGTGGACCGTGGCCGATGGCTGGCGCGGCAATGGTGCAGCGCGTGCCACACCATCGCCGCCCAGGCGCCCGGCGGGCGCAACGATGCCGCGCCGGCCTTCCCGACCATCGCGGCACGGCGGGGCGCGACGGCCGAGGGTATCGCCACCTATCTGCGCCTGCCTCATGCCAACATGCCGGACCATGGGCTGACGGCGCGGCAGGCGCAGGACCTGGCGGCCTATATCCTCGCGCAAAGACCGCGCTGACGCCGAGGAACTCAGAAACCGCGCGGGGCCAGGCGGCATGAGGGCGCTGCTGGCCGATATCGGCGGGACCAATGCCCGCTTCGCCCTGCTAGCGGGTGGCGTGATCGGCCCGCCCGTCATCCTGCCCGTGGCGGGCTTCCCGACGCCGGAGGCCGCGATGGAGGCCGCGCTGGCGCGGCTGTCGCCGGGCCCGGCGGTGGAGGGCGCGGTGCTGGCGGTGGCCGGGCCGGTTTCCGCCGGCACGGCACGGCTGACCAACGCGCCCTGGCGCTTCGACGAGGCTGCCATCGCCGCGCATTTCGGCCTGCGCCATGCCCGGCTGGTGAATGATTTCCAGGCCCTGGCGCATGCCCTGCGCCATCTGCCGCCGACCGACCTCGTGGCGATCGGCGACGCTACGCCGGACCCGTCGGCGCCGATGCTGGTCCTGGGGCCGGGGACGGGGCTCGGCTGCGCCGCGCTGCTGCCAGGGCCGTTGGTGATACCAACGGAGGGGGGGCATATCGGCCTGGCGCCGGCGGATGCGGCGGAGGATGCGGTGGTGGCCGGGCTTCGCGCGCGCTGCGGCCGCGCGGGGGCGGAGGAAGCGCTTTCCGGCCGCGGGATCGCCAACCTCCATGCCGTGGTGGCAGGGCTGCGGGGGGCCGATGTCCCCGACCGCGACGCGGCCGCGGTGGTGGCCGCCGCCGGCGAATGCCCGGTGGCGGCGGAGGCGCTGCGCCTGTTCCTCAGCCTGCTGGCCGGCTTCGCGGGCGATCTCGCCCTGGCCTGGGGGGCGCGGGGGGGCGTGTTCCTGGCGGGCGGCATCCTGCCGCGCCTGGCGCCGGGGCTGGACCGGGGTGCCTTCCGGGCGCGGTTCGAGGACAAGGCCCCGATGGCGGGCTGGATGCAGGGTGTGCCGCTGTCCATCGTGACCCATCCCGCCCCCGCCTTTCCGGGCCTGGCGGCGCTGGCGGAGGCGTGGGCCGGATAGGCCGGTGGCAGAAAGCTAACCCTTCGTGCCTATAGCTGTGCTTTGATCTCGGCGCGGGACCATGCAAATTGTTGCATCGCAGCGCGTCGGGTTACCCATCGCCTCTTCGGCACCCAGGAAGGAGCCACCCGCCCATGGACACCCCGACGACGTCGAGCGCCCCGCCCATCCCCACCCGGCCCGGGGAAAGCGAGGACGCCGCCGCCCTGCGCGAGGTGATCCTGCGGAAGCTGACCTATGACCTCGGCAAGAGTCGGCTCGGCGCCCGGGACCGGGACTGGTTCATCGCCACCGCGCTGGCGGTGCGGGACCGCATCGTCGATCGCTGGATCGACCTGACGCGCGCCACCTACCAGTCCGGCGCGAAGCAGGTCTATTACCTCAGCCTCGAATTCCTCATCGGCCGGCTGCTGCGCGACAATGTCAGCAACCTGGACCTGCTGCCGACGCTGCGGGAGGCTCTTGAGCCGCTCGGCGTGGATCTGGAGAAGCTGCGCATCGCGGAGCCTGATGCGGCGCTGGGCAATGGCGGCCTCGGGCGGCTGGCGGCCTGCTTCATGGAAAGCATGGCGACGCTGTCCATCCCCGCCTTCGGCTACGGCATCCGCTACGACCACGGGCTGTTCCGCCAGATCATCCGCGATGGCTGGCAGCGGGAATATCCCGAGGATTGGCTGAACGACGGCAACCCCTGGGAATTCGCCCGCCCCGAGATCGCGCATGAGATCGGCTTCGGCGGCACGGTGGAAGCCGTGACCATCAGCGAGGCCCGCGTGAAGCATGTGTGGAAGCCGAGCGAGACGGTGCAGGCTGTGGCCTATGACACGCCCATCGTCGGCTGGCGCGGCGCGCATGTGAACACGCTGCGGCTGTGGTCGGCGCGCGCCGTCGATCCGCTGCGCCTCGATGCCTTCAACTCCGGCGACCATGTCGGCGCGCTGGCCAACAAGGTGAAGGCGGAGAGCATCTCCAAGCTGCTCTACCCGTCGGATGAAAGTGCATCGGGCCAGGAGCTGCGGCTGCGGCAGGAATACTTCTTCTCCTCCGCCGCGCTACAGGACCTGATCCGCCGGCATCTGCGCGTCTATGGCGACCTGAGATCCCTGCCTGACCGCGTCTCCATCCAGTTGAACGACACGCACCCCGCCATCGTGGTGGCGGAGCTGCTGCGCATCCTGGTCGACCTGCACGACATCCCCTGGGACGAGGCCTGGCCGATCACCCAGAAGACGATCAGCTACACCAACCACACCTTGCTGCCGGAGGCGCTGGAATCCTGGCCGGTGCCGCTGATGGAACGGCTGCTGCCGCGCCACATGCAGCTGATCTACCTGGTCAACGCCTTCCACCTGGACAGCGTGCGGCTGAAGCACCCGAATGACGGGCGGCTGCTCTCCTCCGTCTCGCTCATTGAGGAAGGGCATGGCCGCCGCGTCCGGATGGGGCACTTGGCGGTGGTCGGCTCCCACAAGGTGAATGGCGTCTCCGCCCTGCATTCGGACCTGCTGAAGCAGACGGTCTTCGCCGATTTTCACCGGCTGTTCCCGGACCGGCTGACCAACAAGACCAACGGCATCACCTTCCGGCGCTGGCTGCAGCAATGCAATCCGGGCCTGACATCGCTGCTGGTGGAGGCCATCGGGCCGGAGGTGCTGGACCGGCCGGAAGCGCTGGCCAAGCTGAAGCCGCTGGCCGGCGACAAGGCGTTCCAGGAGAAATTCGCCGCGGTGAAGCGCGCCAACAAGATGGCGCTGGCCGACCTGGTGAAGGATCGGTTCCAGCTTCGGCTCGACCCCGACGCCATCTTCGACGTGCAGATCAAGCGCATCCACGAATACAAGCGCCAGCTGCTGAACGTGCTGGAAGCCGTCGCGCTGTATGACGAGATCCGCAGCCAGCCGACGCGGGACTGGGCGCCGCGGGTGAAGATCTTCTCGGGCAAGGCGGCCAGCAGCTACCACCGCGCCAAGCTCATCATCAAGCTGGCGCATGACGTCGCGCGCGTGGTGAACAGCGACCCCACCGTGCGCAACCTGCTGAAGATCGTCTTCCTGCCGAACTACAACGTCTCCCTGGCCGAGGTGATCGTGCCGGCCGCCGACCTGTCGGAGCAGATCAGCACGGCGGGGATGGAGGCGTCCGGCACCGGCAACATGAAGTTCGCGCTCAACGGCGCGCTGACCATCGGCACGCTGGACGGCGCCAATGTCGAGATCAAGGAACATGTCGGCGACGACAACATCTTCATCTTCGGCCTGACGACGCCGGAAGTGGAGCAGCGCCGGCGGGAGGGCTGGCAGGGCCAGCGCGCGGTCGAACAGTCCCGCCGCCTGCAGGAGGCGCTGGAGCAGATCGAGGCCGGCGTCTTCTCCCCCGACGATCCCGGGCGGTACCGCGAACTGGTCGGCAACCTCCGCGGCAGCGACTACTTCATGGTGACGGCGGATTTCGACAGCTACTTCGACGCGCAGCGCGCCGTCGCGGAACGCTGGCGCAACCCCGCCGCCTGGTGGACATCGGCGGTGATCAACACCGCCAGCATGGGGTGGTTCTCCTCCGACCGCACCATCGCCGAATATGCGCAGGAGATCTGGAACGTGCCGGTGAAGCGATGAGCATGAAGCGGTGAGGGGTTGAGCATGGAGCCGTGGCGCGCACCGCAGGACGCGGTGGAGGCCCTGCTGGCCGCACGCCACGGCGACCCCTTCGCCATCCTTGGCCCCCATACGGCACCGGGCGGGATCGTCCTCCGCGCCCTGGTGCCGGATATCGAGGACCTGGCCGTGCTGCCCTGGGATGGGGGCGATGCCATCCCCCTGCCCCGCCGCCAGGGCGCCTTCTTCGAGGGGCTGCTGCCGGGCCGGGCGCCACCCTTCGGCTATCGCCTCCGCGCGCGGCACGAAGGGCGGGTCTGGGCCTTCGACGATCCCTACCGCTTCGGGGAGACGCTGGGGCCGCTCGATGACCATCTGGTGGTGGAAGGCACGCACCGCCGTGTGCACCGGCGGCTCGGCGCGCATGTGACGGTGCATGAGGGGGCGGAGGGTACGCGCTTCGCTGTCTGGGCGCCGAACGCCGCGCGGGTTTCCGTCGTCGGCGCCTTCAACGCCTGGGACGGCCGCTGCCATCCCATGCGCAAGCGCGTGGATAGCGGGCTGTGGGAGCTGTTCATCCCCGGCATCGGCGCCGGCGTAGCCTACAAATACGAGATCCTGGCGAAGGATGGCCAGGTGCTGCCGCTGAAGGCGGACCCGCTGGGCCGCGCGGCGGAGCTGCGCCCCTCCACCGCCTCCCTCGTGCCGCGCAACGATGACTTCCCCTGGGATGACGAGGATTTCGTGAAGGCGCGGGCCGTCACGCAATCCCGCCGCGCGGCGATCTCGATCTATGAGGTGCATGCGCCATCCTGGCGGCGGCACCCGGATGGGCGGTTCTATTCCTGGGACGAGCTGATCGGGACGCTGATCCCGCACGTCGCCTGGATGGGCTTCACGCATATCGAGCTGATGCCGGTGATGGAGCATCCCCTCGATGAAAGCTGGGGCTACCAGCCGATCGGGCTGCATGCGCCGACCGCGCGGCTCGGCGACCCCGCGGGCCTCAAGCGCTTCGTCGCCGCCTGCCACGCGCAGGGGATCGGCGTACTGCTGGACTGGGTGCCGGCGCATTTCCCGAAGGATGTGCACGGGCTTTCGCGCTTCGACGGGCAGACGCTGTATGAGGACCCGGACCCGCTGCGCGGCTTCCACAAGGCCTGGGGCACGGCGGTGTTCGACTATGGGCGGAAGGAAGTCGCGGCCTTCCTCGCCTCCAACGCGCTCTACTGGATGGAGGAGTTCCACGCCGACGGGCTTCGCGTCGATGCCGTCTCCACCATGGTGCATCTCGACCACGGGCGCGCCCCGGGGGAGTGGCGCCCCAACGCCGAAGGCGGCACCGAGAACCATGAGGCCGTGGCGTTCCTCCGCCAGGTGAACGCGCTGGTGGAGGAGGAACATCCCGGCGCGGTGATGGTGGCGGAGGAGGCGACCTCCTGGCCCGGCGTGTCGCGCCCCACGGGGGAAGGCGGCCTCGGCTTCCGCTTCAAGTGGAACATGGGGTGGATGAACGACACGCTGCGGTACCTGGCGATCGATCCCATCCACCGCCGCTGGCACCATGACCTCATCACCTTCGGGATGATGTACGCCTTCACCGAGGATTTCGTGCTGCCGCTGAGCCATGACGAGGTGGTGCACGGCAAGGGATCGCTGCTGGGACGCCTGCCCGGCGACGACTGGCAGCGATTCGCGACCTTGCGCGCCTACTACGCAATGATGTGGGCGCATCCCGGCAAGAAGCTGCTCTTCATGGGCGGCGAGATCGCGCAATGGCGCGAATGGTCGGAGGCGCGAGAGATCGACTGGTGGCTGCTGCAATACGCCCCCCACCAGGGCGTGCAGACCCTGGTCCGCGACCTCAACCTTCTGTACCGGTCGACACCAGCCCTGCACGCCAGGGATGCGGAGCCCGAGGGATTTCGCTGGATCAATGCGGATGACGAGGCGCGATCGATCTTTTCCTGGCTCCGCTTCGACGGAGAGGGTGGCGCACCGGTGGCAATGATCTGCAACATGACGCCGGTGCCGCATGCCGGCATCCGCTTCGGCCTGCCGCGCGCGGGCGCCTGGCGTGAAGTGCTGAACACCGATGCCGCCGTCTATGGCGGGTCAGGTGTCGGCAATATGGGGGGCGTGGTGGCGGAACGCGGGGCCTTCCAGGGCTTTCCCGCTTCCGCCACGGTGACGGTGCCGCCGCTCGGCACCATCTGGCTAATGGCGGAGGGTCCGGAGCCCGCGGAAGAGGCGCCGGCGGACGAGAAGGGGGAGAGCGATGCCGACTAGCAGGACCCAGGCGAGTGCGCCCCTGGCGCGGACGGCGATGGCCTTCGTGCTGGCGGGCGGACGGGGCTCGCGCCTCATGGAACTCACGGACCGGCGCGCCAAGCCCGCGGTCTATTTCGGCGGCAAGTCGCGGATCATCGACTTCGCGCTCTCCAACGCCATGAATTCCGGCATCCGGCGCCTGGCGGTGGCCACGCAGTACAAGGCGCACAGCCTGATCCGCCACCTCCAGCGCGGCTGGAACTTCCTGCGGCCGGAGCGGAACGAGACCTTCGACATCCTGCCCGCCAGCCAGCGTGGCGATGGCGCGAACTGGTACCTCGGCACCGCCGACGCCGTGTACCAGAACATCGACATCATCGAGGATCTGGCGCCGCGCCACATGGTGATCCTGGCCGGCGACCACATCTACAAGCAGGATTACGAACACATGCTGCAGCAGCATGTGGAATCCGGCGCCGACGTGACGGTCGGCTGCATCGCGGTGCCGCGCCTGGATGCGCGCGGCTTCGGCGTGATGCATGTGGACCCGGATGGCCGCATCGTCGCCTTCATGGAGAAGCCCAAGGACCCGCCCGGCATTCCGGGGCGGGAGGACCTGGCCCTCGCCTCCATGGGCATCTACGTGTTCGAGACGAAGTTCCTGTTCGACCAGTTGCGGCGCGATGCGGCGGACCCGCAGTCGCAGCGTGATTTCGGGCATGACATCATCCCGTACCTGGTGAAGCACGGGAAAGCCGTGGCGCATCGGTTCGAGCGGTCCTGCGTGCGGTCCCGCGCGGAATCGAAGCCCTATTGGCGCGATGTCGGCACGGTCGATGCCTATTGGGAGGCGAATATCGACCTCACCGACGTGGTGCCGGAACTCGACCTCTATGACCGGGACTGGCCCATCTGGACCTATGCGGAGGTCACGCCGCCGGCGAAGTTCGTGCATGACCTGGACGGACGCCGTGGCGAGGCGATCGCCTCGCTGGTGTCGGGCGGCTGCATCGTCTCCGGCGCCATGGCGCGAAAGTCGCTGATGTTCACGGGCGTGCACCTGCACAGCTTCGCCAAGATCGATGGCGCGGTGATCCTGCCCTATGTCGATGTCGGGCGCGGCGCGCGGCTGACCAATGTCGTGGTGGACCGCGGCGTGAAGATCCCCGAGGGCATGGTCGTCGGCGAGGATCCGGTGGAGGACGCGAAGCGCTTCCGCCGCACGGAAAAGGGCATCTGCCTCATCACCCAGGCGATGCTGGACCGCATCGCGCCGTGAGCGACCACGGGCGCAGGGACAGTGATGCGGGCGCCCGGCATTTGAGGGCATAGAATGAAGGTTCTCTCCGTCGCGTCGGAATGCGTGCCGCTGGTGAAGACCGGTGGGCTGGCCGATGTCGCCGGCGCGCTGCCGGCGGCGCTGGCGGCGGAGGGGGTGAAGGTCACGACCCTGTTGCCGGGCTATCCCGCCGTGATGGCGGCGCTGGGCGGCGGGCGGGCCCTGCGGCGGATCGATGACCTCTTCGGCGGCCCCGCGCGGTTGCAGCGCGGGGAGGCCGCGGGCCTCGACATCATCGCCATCGACGCGCCGCATCTCTTCGCCAGGCCGGGCAACCCGTATCTCGCGCCGCATGGCGGGGAATGGGGCGACAACGGCATCCGCTTCGCCGCCCTCGGCGCCATGGCGGCGCTGCTGGCGACGGGCGGCGTGCGCAACGTGGCCTTCGATGTCGTCCATGCGCATGACTGGCAGGCGGGGCTCGCGCCAGCCTATCTCCGCTTCGGCGCGAAGCGCGTGCCCTCCGTCTTCACCGTCCACAACCTGGCCTTCCAGGGGAAATTCCCGCTCGACCTCTTCCCGCGCCTCGGCCTGCCGCCGCAGGCGCTGTCGGTGGAGGGGCTGGAGTATTTCGGCACCGTCGGTTTTCTCAAATCGGGCCTCTGGTACGCGGACCGCATCACCACCGTCTCCCCCAGCTATGCCGCGGAGATCCGCACGCCGGAGGCCGGCATGGGGCTGGACGGGCTGCTGCGCGGCCGCGCGGGCGCGGTCTCCGGCATCCTGAACGGCATCGACACGGTGGAGTGGGACCCGGCGAAGGACCGCCACCTCGTCGCGAATTTTTCCGCCGAGGCGCTGGAAGGGCGGGCCGCCAACAAGGCGGCGCTGCAACGGCGGCTCGGGCTCGCGGAAGACCCGGACGCGCTGCTGATGGGCTTCGTGGGAAGGCTGACCTGGCAGAAGGGCGTGGACCTGATCCTGGGCGCCATCCCCGCCATCCTCGGATGCGGCGCGCAGCTCGCGCTGCTCGGCAGCGGGGAACGGGGCATCGAGGATGGCGCGCGGGGCGCGGCCTGGGCGCATCCCGGCCGGATCGGCGCCGAGATCGGCTATGATGAGGGCCTGGCCCGGCTGATCTATGGCGGCGCCGATGTCGTGCTGGTGCCGAGCCGGTTCGAGCCCTGCGGCCTCGCCCAGCTCTGCGCGCTGCGCTACGGCGCGGTGCCGCTGGTGGCCCATGTCGGCGGGCTGTCCGACACCGTCGTCGATGCGAATGAGATGGCGCTGGCGCAGGGCGTGGGCACGGGCGTGCATTTCTCCCCGGTGCAGCGGGAGATGCTGGAAGCCGCGGTGTGGCGCATGGCCGGGCTGTGGCGGGACCGCGACGGCTTCGCCCGGCTGCAGGCGAATGCGCTGGCCACCGATGTGTCCTGGACCCGATCCGCGAAGCGCTACGCCACGCTGTATCGCGACGCCATCGCCGATGCAGGCTGAGGCCAGCGCGGGTTTTCACGAGCCGCTCGGCGCGACGCCCGACGCGACGGGGGCGAATTTCGCCTATCCCGCGCCGGGGGCGGAGGCGGTGTTCGTCTGCGTCTTCGACGATGCCGACAGGGAAATCGCACGCATCCGCCTGCCGGGCCGGACCGGCGATGTGCATCACGGCCATGTCGCCGGGATCACCCCCGGCACACGCTACGGCCTGCGGGTGGAGGGGCCGTTCCAGCCCTGGCATGGCCATCGGTTCAACCCGCGAAAACTGCTCGTCGATCCCTGGGCGGTGGCGCTGGACCGGCGCTTCGCGCTGCACCCCGCCCTGTTCGACACGGCGGAGACGCCGGACGATGCAGACAGCGCGCCCTTCATGCCGAAGGCGGTGCTGACGGCGCCGTTGCCGCCCCTCCGCCGCCGCGCGCCGCGCGGGCCGCAGGTGATCTACGAATTGCATGTGAAGGGCTTCACCGCCGTCCATCCCGGCGTGCCGGGCCCGATCCGCGGCACCTTCGCGGGGCTCGGCCATCCCGCCGCCATCGAGCACCTGCGCGGCCTCGGCGTGACCTGCGTGGAGGTGATGCCGGCGGCGGCCTGGATCGATGAGAGGCATTTGCCGCCGCTGGGGCTGACCAACCACTGGGGCTACAACCCGGTGGCGCTGCTGGCGCCCGATCCGAAGCTGGCGCCGGGCGGCATGGCGGAGGTCCGCGCCGCCGTCGCGGCCTTGCAGGCGGCGGGCATCGCGGTGGTGCTGGATGTGGTGCTGAACCACAGCGGGGAAGGCGATCACCTCGGCCCCACTCTGTCGCTGAAGGGGCTGGGGAACGCGGCCTTCCACCGGCTGCGCGGCGATGACCCGCGACGCTACGTGGATGATGCGGGCTGCGGGAACGCGCTGGCGCTGGACCGGCCCTGGGGGCTGCGCCTGGCGATGGATGCGCTGCGGCACTGGGCGCAGCAGGCGGGGCTGGATGGCTTCCGCCTGGACCTGGCGACGACGCTGGCGCGGCGGGAGCATGGCTTCGATGCCGATGCGCCGATGATCCAGGCCATGCGCCAGGACCCCGTGCTGCGCGACCTGCTGATCATCGCGGAGCCCTGGGACATCGGCCGGGACGGCTATCAACTCGGGCGTTTTCCCCCGGGCTGGGGCGAATGGAACGATCGCTTCCGTGACGATGTGCGCCGCTTCTGGCGCGGCGATGGCGGCATGGTGGGGCGGCTTGCGACGCGCATCGCCGGTTCCGCCGATGCGTTCCGCGGGCGGTCTCTGGCGGACAGCGTCAACTTCGTGACGGCGCATGATGGCTTCACGCTGCGCGACCTCGTCAGCTTCACCGCCAAGCGCAACCACGGGAATGGCGAGGACAACCGCGACGGCACCGACGACAACAAATCCTGGAACGGTGGCGCGGAGGGGCCGAGCGATGACGCCGGCATCATCGCGCGCCGCCAGGCCGATGCGCGGGCGCTGCTGGCGACGCTGCTGCTGGCGCGCGGCATGCCGATGCTGGCGATGGGGGATGAGGCCGGGCGCAGCCAGGGCGGCAACAACAACGCCTATGCGCAGGACAACGCGACGACCTGGTTCGACTGGGCTGGCGCGGATGCGGGGCTGATCGACTTCACCCGGCGGCTGGTGGCGGCGCGGATCGCCCATCCCGCGCTGCATGACGGCGCGGCGCTGACCGGGGCGGCGGATGCGGATGGCGTGCCGGATGTCGCCTGGCTGCGGCCGGATGGCGCGCCGATGGATCGCTGGAATGACGGCGATTGCCGCGCGCTGGTCGCGGTGCTGCACAGCTGGGGCGATCGTTGCCTGGTGGCGCTGAATGCCGGCGACGCCGTGCCGCTCGCCCTGCCGCCTCCCCGCCCCGGCCATGCGTGGCGCCTGCTGGCCGACAGCAGCGCGCCGGCGGCGACATCCCTGCCCGGGGTGCTGCCGGCCCGCGCCGTGCTGCTGCTGGCGGAGGAAGCGCGCCGCGCCCCCGCCCCCGGCGACGACCCCGCGCTGCTGGCGCGGCTGGCCCGCGCGGCGGGCATCGCTCCGGTCTGGCACGAGATTTCGGGCCAGCGGCATGAGGTGCCGGCGGAGACGCTCCGCGCGCTGCTCCAGGCCATGGGCCTGCCCGCGGGCAGCACGGCGGAGCGGCGCGACAGCCTGGCGCGGCTCTCCGCGGCGCGGGCGCTGCCGGCTTCCGTCACCCTGCGCGCCGGCGACACGCTGCCGATGGCGCTGGCACACCGCCCGGTGATGCTCCGCATCGCCTGCGAGGATGGCAGCGAGCATCGCGTGGCGGTGCCGCCGGAGGCCGGGGAGACGCGGCGCCTGACGCGCCCCGATGGCTCCGCCGCCGCGGACCGCCTGGTGGCGCTGCCGCCGCTGCCGGAAGGGCGGCATGTCCTGTTCGATGAGGCCGCGCCGGATCGGCGCTGCCTGCTGACCGTGGCACCCGCGCGCTGCTTCCTGCCGCCGCTGCTGGACCGGCCGCGCTTCGGCATCGCCGCCCAGATCTATGCGCTGCGCGGCGCGGCAGACCAGGGGATCGGGGATTTCAGCGCGGTGGCGGAACTGGCGCGGGTGGCGCGGGACCAGGGGGCGGCGCTGCTGGGCCTCAGCCCGCCGCACGCGCTCTCGCCCATCGATCGCAGCCGGGCCAGCCCCTACCACCCCAGCGACCGCCGCTTCCTCGACCCGATCTTTATCAGTGTCTCCGCATTGCCGGGCGGCCACGCGCTGGGCGGGCTGGCGGCGGGTGCCAGCGTGGATCACGCGGCGGTCTGGACCGCCAAGCGCGCCGTGCTGCGCGCGGCCTGGGAAGCCGGGCCGCGCGGCGACCTGCCCGCGCCGGGCAGCGCGCTGGCGCGGTTCTGCACCTACGTCGCCATCGCGGAACAGCAGGGCCACACCGATGCGCGGCGCTGGCCCGCCGGGCTCAGCCATGGCGATGACAGCGGCATCGCGGATTTCGCCGCGCGCCACGCCGATGCCGTGGGCTTCGCCGCCTTCTGCCAGCGCCTGGCGGATGAGCAACTGGCGGAAGCCGGGCGCGCCGGGGCCGGGCTCTACCGCGACCTCGCCGTGGGGGCCGCACCGGACGGGGCGGAGATCTGGTCCGGCGATGCGCGCTTCCTGCCCGGCTTCTCCGTCGGCGCGCCGCCCGATCCCTTCAGCGCGGAGGGGCAGGTCTGGGCCCTGCCACCGCCCGATCCGCGCCACGCGATGGAAACCGGCCACGCCGCCTTCGCCGGGCTGATCCGGGCCAATATGCGCCACGCCGCGGCGCTGCGGGTGGACCATGTGCTCGGCCTGCGGCGCCTGTTCCTGGTGCCGGAGGGTGCCCGCGGGTCGGAGGGCGCCTACCTCGCCTATCCCTTCGCCGACATGCTCGGCCAGCTCGCCTTGGAAAGCACCCGCGCGCGCTGCCTGGTGGTGGGGGAGGACCTCGGCACGGTGCCGGAGGGGATCGGCCAGGCGCTGCAATCCGCCGATGTGCTGTCCTACCGCGTGCTGTGGTTCGAGAAGGAGGGCGCGCGCTTCAAGCCCCCCGCGCACTACCCGCCGCGCGCCGCCGCCTGCGTCGCGACGCATGATCTGGCAACGCTGGCGGGTTTCTGGACCGGCGCGGACCTCGATGAACGGGAAGGCCTGGGGCTGCTCGCCGATCCGGAGGCGGAGCGCGCGGCCCGCGCAGCAGACCGCGCCGCGCTCTGCACGCTGCTGGCGGCGGAGGCGCTGCTGCCGGCGGGCGCGGGGCCGGATGGCCCGATGGATGATGCCCTGGCCGCCGCGATCCACGCGCTGGTGGCGCGCACGCCTTCCGCCCTGATGCTGGTGCAGGCGGAGGATCTGGCCGGCGAGAGCATTGCCGTGAACCTGCCCGGCACCGACCGCGAACGCCCGAACTGGCGCCGCCGCCTGCCCGTGCCCGTCGCGCAGCTGGCGGCGCTGCCGCGCGCGCAGTCGATCCTTGCAACCCTGCGCGGCGCCCGCCCCGGCTAGGCCCCGCCTCACCCCCGTTGCACACTGCCGGAATCACGGGGGAGGGATCGCGCGATGTCGGCCGAAGGTCAGGAACGTTTCCAGACGCTGCATGAACTGGTGAAGGGCGCGAAGATCCGCCTCAACGCCAATATCTGGGACTACCTCGTCGGCGCGACCGAGACCGAGACGACGATGCAGCGCAACCGCGCCTCGCTCGATGCCTGGGCCTTCCGGCCACGGGTGCTGCGGGATGTCAGCACGGTGGACTGTACCGGCGATTTCCTCGGCAAGCGGCGCATCCGGCTGCCGGTGGCGCTCGCGCCTGTGGGCTCGCTCGACAGCTTCGATCCGGGTGGCGCCGCGACGGCGGGGCGGGCGGCTTCGGCCTTCGGGGTGCCGATCATCGTCAGCAGCGTGACGGAGCCGGGGCTGGAGGGCTCCGCCGCCGCGAACCCGGACGGGCCGAAGATCTTCCAGCTCTATGTCCGCGGCGGGCCGGACTTCATCGACAGCCACATCAAGCGGGCGATGGACAGCGGCTACGATGCCTTCGCCATCACGGTCGACACCGCCCATTACAGCCGCCGCGAACGCGACATCGCCAAGCGCTTCGTCAAGCACTGGCGGGCGCGAAGCGAGGGGATGAACCACCAGGCCGCCCTGTCCTGGGCCGATATCGCGCGCGTCCGCGCCGCCCATCCGAACGTCAAGCTGATCCTCAAGGGCATCGGCACCGCGGAGGATGCGGTGATGGCCGTCGAGCACGGGATCGATGTCGTCTACGTCTCCAACCACGGCGGCCGGCAGCTGGACCATGGGCGCGGGTCGCTGGCCGTGCTGCCGGAGGTGGTGGAGGCCGTGGGCGGCCGCGCGCGAGTGTGGATGGATGGCGGCATCAGCCGGGGCACGGATCTGGTGAAGGCCATCATCCTCGGCGCCGAACTGGTCGGCATCGGGCGGCTCTACTGCTACGGCCTGGCGGCGGCGGGGCAGGATGGCGTGCGGCGCGTGCTGGAACTGCTGGAGGATGAGGTGCAAACCTGCCTCGGCCTGCTCGGCGCCGCCAGCTTCGCGCAGGCGGATCGATCCATGCTGCATCCGGTGGCGCCGGTCACGATGCCGCATGTGCATTCCGCCTTCCCCCTGCTGGCGGAGCCGCATCGGGGGTATTGAACCGGGCGACCTTGCGGGGGGCGGCGCCGGGGTGGAATAGTCCGTGGCGCACAACCGGAGGCGGCCTCCCCGCTGCTGGCGCCTTGCGCCACCGCCTGCCCGCGACGACACCGAGGATCCGTGCGCCCCCATCGCCCCTCTGCCCCTGCCGCCGGTCGCTGCCTGGTCGTCGCCGCGCTTCTGCTGCTGCCGCTGGCGGCGGAGGCGCAGCAGCGCCCGGCCCGCCCCGCGCCGCGCCCGCCGGTCGCCACCCAGCCCCTGCCGGCGCCCCTTCCCGTGGCGCCGCCGCCGCTGGAACGCCGCATCGGGCTGGATGAACTCGGGCTGGAGGCCGGTCTCGCCTTCGGCACCGCGGGGCGGGAAGTGGCCTTCGCCATGCCGCGGGACATGCCGGGCCTGGCCGCCCGCGCCAGCCTGGGCTTCGACCTCGTCGCCCCCTTCGCCGGCCGCCAGGCGGTCGAGGTCTGGGCCAATGGACGGGTGCTGGCCAGCCGCGCCTTCGCGGAAGGCGAGACGCGCCTGACCATCGACCTGCCCATCCCGGCGGAGGACCTGGCGCGGGACGGCGCGGCGCTGCGCCTCGGCCTGCGGCTGGTGGACCAGGCCGGCGGCGCGCTGGCGACCTTGCGGGCGGACAGCCACCTGGCGCTGCTGCTGCCGGACGGCATGGCACCCTCCGTCGCCACCCTGTTCCGCCTGCTGCCGCGGCAGACCCAGGTGCTGACCCGTCCCGGCCCGCTGCCGGCGACGGAAGCCGCGGCGGCGCTGCGCATCGGCCTGGCGCTCGCGGGGTCGGGGCGGGAGGTGCGGATCGGCTCCGGCGCGCCGCCTGTCATCGAACGCGGGCCGGCGGGACAACGGCTCTGGACCACCGGCGCGGTGGTGGTGGGGCTCGGCCCTTCCGGCGCGGCGGTGCTGGACCTGGACGGAATGCCGGCGCTGGCGCTGGGCGGGCCGCAGCCCGAACGCGCGGCGGGGCTGCTGGACGGGCCGTGGCGGGATGCGGCGGCGGCGCCGACCCTCGGCGTGCGGGATGCCCGCGCGCCGGAGGAAGCGACGGCCGCCCTGCCCTTCGCCGCCCTGCCCTTCGCCGCGCTGCGCGGCGCCACGCTGCCGCAGGAAGGCGCGGCACCGGGCTGGGCGCTGGAATTCGCGCTGCGGGACCTGCCGGGGGGCGGGATGCCCTCCTCCATCGACCTCGCCTTCATGCGCACCCCCGACACCGCCGGGCGCAGCATCGCGACGGCGGTGCTGAACGACACGATGCTGGGCAGCGCGGCGCTGGCGGAGGGCAGCCCGGCCCGCATCAGCCTTCCCATCCCGCCCGCCCTGCTGCGGCTCGACAACCGGCTGGTGGTGACGCTGCAGCGCCCGGGGCCGGGCGGCGTGGCGCAGTTGCTGCCGGACAGCCTGCTCCGGCTTTCCCCCGCGCCACCTTCGCGCGACTTCCTCGGCCTGCCCAGCCGCTTCGCCGGCGGGGTGGAGGTGATCCTGGACGCACCGGAGGGGGGACCGGTGGCGGAGACGCTGAACCCCGTGCTGTGGCTGCTGCGCGGCCTGGTGCCCGCCGCCGCGCCCATCACCGTCTCGGTGCGGGAGGGCACGGCCCCCCCGCGCCCCACAGGCCCCTTCATCGCCATCACGGCGGAACCGCCGGCGGGCAGCCAGCCCGCGCTGCGCTTCGATGCGGGGCGGCTGACCCTGTCGGACCGGGACGGCAGGCCCCTGCTGGACCTGGAAGGCGCGCAGCGCATGATCGCCGCCCAATCGGTGGTGGCGGAGGGGGACCGCCCGGGCCTCTGGCTGCGGCTGCCGACGCTGATGCCCGCGCTGCCCGCCGCGGCGCCGCGGCTGGAACGGGGCGATGTGGCGCTGCTGGATGGGCAGGGCGTGGCCCTCGCCTGGTCCAGCGCCGCGCCCGTGCCGGAAGTCCGGCTGGCCTATGCCGAGGCGCCCAACCCCGCCGCCCCTGCCCCCGCCGCCCCTGCCCCCGCGATGCCGGGGACAGCCCAGGCCGAACGCTCCGCCATCCTGGTCTGGCGGCCCTATGTGCTGGCCGTGCTCTGGGTGCTGGGCTTCGCCCTGGTGGTCCATGCCTTCCTCCATCCACGGCGGGAGGCCGAGGCTTGATCCGTCCCACCCCGGCGCAGGTGGTCTTCATCCACCTGCCAAAGACCGGCGGCTTCGCCCTGCACGCCGCCCTGGCCAGGGCGCTGCCGCCCGACCGCGTGCTGCGCATCGGCGATGAGGTGGAGCACGCCGCCTTCCTCGCCATGGCGCCGGACCAGGTGGCGGGCCAGGCGCTGGTCAGCGGCCATGTCACGGTGAACGAGGCGCTGGAACGCGCCCGGCCCGATGCCCGCTTCGTCACCCTGCTGCGGGACCCCGTGGCGCGCCTGCTCTCCGCCTTCAACTACATGGCCACCTGGCGGGACCACCCGCTGCATGCCGAATTCCGTGACCGGGGGTTCGCCGAATTCATCCGGGAATCGGCCCAGGCCCTGCCCGCGGAAGCCTGCCGGCAACTGACCGGCGCCGGGACGGCGAAGGAGGCGATCCCGATCCTGGAGGGCTGCTACGCCCTGGTCGGCACCACGGCGCGGGTCGATGACGTATCCGCCCTTCTGCATCGCTGGCTGGGCGTGGCGCCGGGCCGGGTGGAGCGGGAGAACGTGACCGCCGGCCAGGGCCGCATCAACCTGGACAGCAGCACCTGCGAATTGCTGCTGGAGGTCACGCGGGAGGACCGCGCGCTGTTCGACCATGTGGCGCTGCGCCATGGCGGGTTGATGAAGCACCCCGGCGTGCCGGGCTGACGGCGCGTCAGCGCGCCTCCAGCAGCCCGGCCATCCCCTCCGCATCCGCCAGGCGCTGCTGCAGCGTGATGCAGAAGCGCGCCAGCGCGGCGCCGTCGATCACCGCGTGATCCATCGCGCCGCCCAGCGACAGCACGCGCCGCGGCGCCCCGCCCGCCACCGCGGGGCGCGTCTCGATCCCGCCCACCGCGATGGAGACGGTGAAGGGATTGGGCGGGAAGGCGACCATGCGGAAATCGAGGCCCGGGCGCTGCAGGCTGGTCAGCCCGATCGTGCCCTGGACGCGGCGCAGCAGATGCGGGTCCGCCGCGATCCGCCGCAGCACCAGCGCGCGCAGCGGCTTCGGCAGGCGCAGCAGGCGGCGGCGGCGCTTCACCTCCTCCGTCTGCGTCAGGTCGCCCTTCAGCGCGGCGCGCAACTCCGCATGGATCGTCATCACATCCTTGGTCTGCGCGGCGCGGATGGTCAGGCCCATGGGCAGGCGGGTGCCATCGGGCTGCTTGCGGTCCACCACCGTCGCCACATCGGCGTCGCGGAAGGCCACCAGCTTCTTCCCGTGGCGGAAGGTCAGCACCCCCGGGTTGCGGGCCGCCGCGAAGCCCACCGCTTCCACCAGCACGGCATGCAGCGACACCGCCTGCCGGTCCTGCCGCCGCAGCGTCGCCAGCCCGTCCATGATGCGGGTGACATCCGCCTCGATCATGCCGTGGAAGGTCAGCGGTCGATGCAGCGACAACATGCCGAGGATGAGGTCGCGCAGCGGCGGCCAGGGCCGTTCCGTGAAGTCGGGCGCCGCGGTCATGCCGCCTGTTCCGTCTGCTTCAGCACGCCATCCTCCATGTGCAGCCGCCGCGTCACCAGGTCGAGGCAGCGCTCGTCATGCGTTCCCATCACCACCGCGCAATCCCGGCCGCGCGTGAGCGCCGCGAGCAGCGTGACGACGGCGCGGCCGCTGGTGCCATCGAGGGAGGCGGTGGGTTCATCCGCCAGCACCAGCGATGGCCGCCGCACCAGCGCCCGTGCCACCGCCACGCGCTGCTGTTCGCCGCCCGACAGAAGCGCGGTGGAATCGCCGCCACGCCCGCCAAGGCCGACCGCCTCCAGCATGGCCAGCGCCGCCGCGCGGTCCCGCGCGCGATCGGCATCGGGCTGGCCATGCAGCGCGGCTTCCACATTCTCCAGCACGCTCAAGGACCGCAGCAGGTGATGGCGCTGGAAGACGAAGCCGATGCGCCGACGCAGCGCGCCCAGCGCCTTCGCCTCCAGCCCGCGGACATCCTGGCCCAGCAGGCGAAGGTCGCCTTCCTCCGGCACGCGCAGCGCGCCCAGCAAGGTCAGGAGCGTGGTCTTGCCCGATCCCGAGGGACCGGTGAGGGCGACGAAATCCCCCGCGCGCAGGTCGAGCGTGATGCCCCGCAGCACGGCGCGGCGCTGCGCCCCGCGGCCGAAGCCGTGGCTGACATCGCGGAGTTCGGCCAGCGGCGCCTTCATCCGAACAGTTCCAGCGGATCGGCGCGACGCAGGCGCAGCACCGCCATCCCCGCGGCCACCACCGCCATGGCGAGGCTGAGGGCCAGCACCATGGTCATGTCCGACCCGTGCAGGCCGATCGGCAGGCGCGTGACCTCCGCCGCCGCGCCGGTGACGGCAAGGGCAAGGCCGAGCGCCGGCAGATAGGTGAGCAACGCGATGGCGACCGCCGCCTGCGCCACCACCGCCGCCAGGAAGGCCGGGCGGTAGCCCTGCGCCAGCAGCACCGCATAGTCCGGCAGGTTGGCATCCACGAGGCCGTTCAGCACCTGGAGGATGAAGACCACGCCCACCGCGACGCCGACCAGCAGCCCCACATTGAAGATCACGCCGATCGGCGTGCGGCTGGCGTAGAAGCGCCGTTCCTCCGCCAGGTAATCCGCCCGGGTCATCACCCGCGCCCGGCCATCCAGCCGCGCGGCGATCGCCACCGCCACGGGCGCCGCCGCCACCCCCGGCTCCAGCCGCACCAGCCCGATCGAGACGCGGTCCAGCGGCACGCCGAGCGTGGCATGGAGCGTCAGGTCGCTCATCAACAGGGTGCCGTCGATGGTGAAGGAGGGGCCGAGGGTGAAGAGGCCCCGCAGGGAGAGCACCGGCGCGAGATCCGCCGTCGGCGCATAGACCGGCAGGCGGACGAAGCCGGCTTCCGCCACCCGCGCCACCACGCCACGGAATTCCTGCCGCGACAGCCGGTCCAGGAAGGCGGTCTCCGGCACGGAGAGGGCTCGCTGCGCCTCGGCCAGGCCCGGCAGGTCGAGCACCCGGGCGGCGGGGTCGATGCCGAGCAGCCAGACGGAGAGGTTGCCCCCCGTCTCCGGGCTGCGGACCTGGCCGCTATAGGCGTAGAGGCTGGCGGTTTCGGCCACCCCCGCGACCCCCGCGGCATCGCGCAGCGCCGCGCGCGGGAACCAGGGGGGGGAGAAGGTGAGCGCGCGATAGCCCGGGCTGACCAGCACCAGATCCGCCGCCAGCGCCCGCGGCAGGGCCAGCGCGCTGTCATACAGCCCGTTCCGGAAACCCACCTGCACCAGCATCAGCATGACCGCGACGGCAACGCCGGCCAGCGCGGCGAGGGAAGCCAGCGCCCGGTAGCGCAGCTGGCGGAAGGCCAGCAGGGCGGCGAAGCGCGCCAATTCCGTCACCTCGGCGCCTTCATGGGCGCGGCGGCGCGAGCGGCAGCCGCACCTCCACCTCCGCCCCCACCACCGGCGGCAGCGCGCCGAGGGGGCTGATCGTGACCTCGACGATCCGGGCATCGCGGCCGACCAGCACGTCCGAACTCGTGCGGCGCTGGCGCATGACCTGGCGGCCGACGCGTTCGACCCGGCCTTCCACCGGCGCGGCCAGCACCCGGCCCGTGATGCGGGCGGCCTGGCCGGGGAGGATGCGCGGCGCATCGGCCTCCTCCACCTCCGCCACCACCACCAGGCGGTCGAGCGCGGCCATCTGGAGGATGCCTTCATCCCCGATGCTCTCCCCGCCCCGGCGCAGCAGCGCCAGCACCGTCCCGGCGAAGGGGGCGCGGATGCTGGCGCGGGCCAGCTCGGCCTCGGCCTCCGCCACCGCGGCGCGCTGCACGGCGGTGCGGGCGGCGGCGGCGAGGCGATCCTCCTGCCGCACCTCGCTGAGCGCGCGGAGTTCGGCTTCCGCCTGGCGCAAGGCGGCCTCCGCGCGGTCCAGCTCCGCCTGGCGCTGTTCCAGCGTGGCCTGGGTGGCGATGCTGGTGGCGCGAAGCGTGACGACGCGGGCGTGTTCCTGCCGCGCGAGGGTCAGCTCCGCCTCCCGCGCCCGGACCAGGGCCCGCTGGGCGAGGATCACGCCGGGCTTGGCCGGGGCGGCGACCTGCGCTTCCTCGGCCAGCGCCAAGGCGAGGCGCGCGCGCGCGGCCTCCGCCTGCGCCGCCGCCACCGCATGGGTATCGAGCAGCGCGACGACCTGGCCGGCGGCGATGTCATCGCCTTCCTGCACCAGCACGCGGCCGAGCACGCTGCGGAAGGGGCCATGCAGGGCGATGACGCGCCCTTCCGGCTCGATCCGCCCGCGGGCGACCAGGCTGGCGGCGGCGGGCTGGGGGCTGGGCTGGGCGGCGGGGGCGGGCCCTTCGCCCTGGGCCAGGACCATCGCGCCCGCCACCACCACCGCGGCCAGCACCAGCAGCAGGGGGCGGCGCGGGGGAGGCGGCGCGGTCATCCGCCCGCGCCCTGCCCCCGGGGCTGGGAGAAATCCGCCGTGAAGTCGAAGCGCAGCAGGTAGCGCGCCTCCCCATCCAGCCAGCGTTCCTGCGTGACCTCCGTCCCGAAGCGGCCATAGGCCGCCAGCGGGCGGCGGCGGGCGGTGCCGTAGCCGTAGCGCAGGCCGCGGGCGCGCAGATCCGCGTAGCAGGCGCGACGGAAGCGCAGCGCGCCGCGCAGGTCGCGCGGGCCGGCCGAGAAGAAGGTCAGCATCTCCGCGATTCCGGGCTCCGCGGGCAGGGTGAAGCCGAAGCGTGCGGCCTGCACGGTGCGGAGCGCCAGGTTCACGGCGAGCCCGCGCTGCACCTCGCCCCCCGCATCCCGCAACACATAGACCACCTGCTCCGCATAGGGCACCGGCGCCGCGATGCGCCCCGCCGCATCGTCCCAGACCCAGAGGCGACGCAGCAGCCCGGCCGGGCGGATGGGTTCGAAGGCGCGGTAGAAGGCCTGTTCATAGGCCCGGATCGCGGAGGGGTCGCCGGTGTCCAGCACCTCGAACCCCGCCAGGGTGGGGGGCGTGATCCTCATGCCAGGGGCACCGCCTTCAACCGGATGGGGCGGTCCGGCGCCAGCGTCGTGCGGCCGCGCATGCCGACGGGCGCCTCCTCCGTCAGTTCAAGCCGGCAGTGCCGCACCATGGCCAGCAGGGCCACCACCAGTTCCAGGTCGGCGAAGTGGTTGCCGATGCATTGGTGCCGGCCCCAGGCATAGGGCAGCAGGTTGCGCCGGTCCGCCGCGGCGGCGCCGAGGAAGCGGTCGGGGCGGAATGCCTCCGGCACCTCCCACAGATCGGGGCTGCGATGGATGGCGAAGATGGAGACGACGACGGTGGTGCCCGCGCGGATGCGGAAGCCGCCGAGATCGTCATCGGCGGCGCAATCGCGGCCCATGTTGTAGACCGGGGGGAAGAGGCGCATCGCCTCCTCCACCACCGCTGCGGCATAGGGCAGGCGTGGCAGGTCGGCGGGCCCGGGCGCGCGGTCGCCCAGCACCGGGGCGGCTTCGTCGCGCAGCGCCTGCGCGACCTGCGGATGGAGGGCCAGGAGGTACATCAGCCAGGTCAGGGCGGTTGCCGTCGTCTCGAACCCCGCGGCGAACAGCGTCTTGAGTTCGTTCAGCAGCGCCTGGCGCGGCAGGGGCGGGTCATCGGGCCGGCCGCGGATGAGCGCGGTGAGAAGGTCATCGGGCTGCGCGTCCGGCGCCGCGAGGCGGCGGTCCAGCGCCTCGCCCAGGAAGGCTTCCAGCGTGCGGCGCGTGGCGTTGACGGCCCGGTTGACCGGCACGGGCACCCAGAGCGGCCAGCGAAGCAGCGACCAGTTGCGGCGCATGAGCTGCGCCAGGCAATCCTGCACCGCGGCCACGAAGGCGCTGCCCTGCCCCTCCCCGATCCGCTGCGACAGCAGCACGCCGCCGATGACGCGAATGGCGATGCGTCCCGCCTGTTCCGCCGCATCGATGGGCGCGCCGGTCCAGCCCGCCAGCGTCTCCCGCATCACCGCATCGGTGGTGGTGGCGAGGGTGCCGAGGCGATCGGCCCGGAAGGAGGGCTGCATCCGGCGGCGGCGGGCGCGCCAGACCTCGCCTTCCGTCGCCAGCAGGCCATCGCCGATGACCGCGCCGAGGTTGCGGTTGATCCGGCCGCGGGGATAGCGGTCCGCGCGCGTGACCAGGACTTCCCGCGCCAGATCGGGGCGCCCGACAGCGACGATGCGCCGCGGGCCGAGCCGGATGCCGACCAGGCCGCCATGGGCCTGCAGGGCGGCGGCGGGAAAGCTGTGCGGTGCGGCCGCCATGGCCGCCAGATGGCCGAGCAGCCCGCCGCCCGGCAACGCGGGAACGTCCGGAACAAGGGCGGCTTGGGGCGCGCGGTTGGTGGCAGGGGTCATTCTGGGGCCAAAATGCCCGAGATCGCCCCGCGGGCATAGCTCAACCGGCACGTGTCGGGATGGTCCCCGGACAGCAATCCAGGTTGATCTGGCGTATCGCCCGCTGCGTCCCGCGGTTACCCGCGCCGGGCCATCGCGTGGCCCAGAAACGAATAAAGCCGCGGCTGATGCCGCGGCTTGCGCAGTAACTCAGGGGTGGGTGATGGCGGACCCGAAGAGATTCGAACTCCTAACCCCCAGATCCGTAGTCTGGTGCTCTATCCAATTGAGCTACGGGTCCGCACGGGGGGCGATTTAGCGGGACGGGCGGGGGGGCGCAACCCCTCCGCCCATCCCTTGTCACCAATTTTACGCCGAGAGCTTTTCCAGCTCCCGCAGCACGGCCTCACCCATCACGGTCGTGCCGACGCGGGCGCGGCCGGTGGACATGATGTCGGCGGTGCGGAGGCCACCGGCCAGCACCTTCTCCACCGCCGTCTCGATCAGCTTCGCATCCTCATCCATGCCGAAGGACAGGCGCAGCAGCATGGCGAAGGACAGGATCTGCGCGCAGGGATTGGCGACACCCTTGCCCGCGATGTCCGGCGCGCTGCCATGGATGGGTTCGTACAGCGCATGCCGCTTGCCGGAAGGCTGCACGGCGCCGAGCGTGGCGGAGGGCAGCATGCCGAGCGAGCCGGTCAGCGCCGCCGCCAGGTCGGACAGCACGTCGCCGAACAAATTGCCGCCGAGGATGACGTCGAACTGCTTCGGGCGGCTCGCCAGCTGCATCGCGCAATTGTCGGCATACATGTGCTGCAGCTCGACATCCGGGTATTCCGCCGCGCCCACTTCGCCGACCACGGCGCGCCAGAGGCGGCCGGACTGCATGACGTTGGCCTTCTCCACGCTGGTCAGCTTGCGGCTACGCTTGCGGGCGATGTCGAAGGCGACGCGCGCGACGCGGGCGATCTCGTCCTCGGAATAGATTTCCGTGTCGATGCCGACGCGCCTTCCCTGCTCATTCACATGGATGCCGCGGGGCTCGCCGAAATAGATGCCGCCCGTCGTCTCCCGCACGATCATGATGTCGAGCCCGCGGACCAGTTCCGGGCGGAGCGCGGAGGCATCGGCGAGCGGGTCGAGCACGACGGCGGGACGCAGGTTGGCAAACAGGCCAAGGTCCTTGCGCAGCCGCAGGATGCCGAGTTCCGGGCGCTGGTCGAAGGGCAGACTGTCCCACTTCGGCCCGCCGACGGAGCCGAACAGCACGGCATCGGCTTCGGCGGCGGCGGCCACCGTCTCATCCGGGCAGGGGCTGCCGGTGGCGTCCAGCGCGGCGCCACCGACGACACCTTCCTTCACCTCGAAGGTCACGGAACGGCGGCGATCCATCCAGTCGATGATGCGGCGCACTTCGCGCATCACCTCGGGGCCGATCCCGTCGCCGGGAAGGATGAGGAGCTTCTTGTTCGCGGGCATGGATGCGGTGGTCCTGGGGACGGTCGTGGAAGTGCGGGGGCCGCGGCCCCCGCCCGATGGTCAGACCTTGGCGTCGTAGAGCCAGGGCTGCGCCGCGCGCTGCTTCGCCTCGAACCCATCGATGGCGGGCGCGTGCTGCATGGTCTGGCCGATATCGTCGAGGCCGTTCAGCAGCAAATGGCGGCGGAAGGGGTCGATGGTGAAGGGGATCTCCTCCCCATTCGGGCGCACCACCACCTGGCGTTCCAGGTCGATGGTGATGCGGGAATTGGCGCCGAGGCGCGCATCCTCCATCAACTGTTCGCAGATCTCCCGCGGCAGCTTCACCGGCAGCACGCCGTTCTTGAAGCTGTTGTTGTGGAAGATGTCCGCGAAATCGGGCGCGATGACGCAGCGGATGCCGAAATCAAGCAGCGCCCAGGGGGCGTGTTCGCGCGAGGAGCCGCAGCCGAAATTCTCGTAGGCGACCAGGATCTCCGCCTGCCGGTAGGGCTCCTGGTTCAGCACGAAATCCGGCTTCTCCGACCCGTCATCCTCGTAGCGCATGTTCGCGAACAGGTGCTTGCCGAGCCCCGTGCGCTGGATGGTCTTCAGGAAGCGGCCGGGGATGATCTTGTCGGTGTCGACATTGGCCAGCGGCATCGGCGCCGCGATGCCGGTGAGCGTGGTGAAGGCCCTCATCTCACACGCCCTCCTTCGGCTGGTAGTCGCGCACATCGACAAAGTGGCCCGCGATCGCCGCCGCCGCCGCCATGGCGGGGGAGACGAGGTGGGTGCGGCCGCCCATGCCCTGGCGCCCCTCGAAGTTGCGGTTGGACGTGCTGGCGCTGCGCTGGCCGGGCTTCAGCTTGTCCGGGTTCATGCCGAGGCACATGGAACACCCGGCTTCCCGCCATTCGAAGCCCGCTTCGAGCAGGATCTTGTCCAGCCCCTCGGCTTCCGCCGCTTCCTTCACCAGGCCGGAGCCCGGCACGACAAGCGCGCGGACATGGGAGGCAACCTTGCGGCCCTTCGCGATGGCGGCGGCGGCGCGGATGTCCTCGATCCGGCTGTTGGTGCAGGAGCCCACGAAGACGACATCGACCTTGAGGTCGGTCAGCTTCTGGCCTGGTGTCAGTCCCATGTAGTCGACCATGCGCTGCACCTGCGCGCGCCGCGCCTCATCCGCGATGTCGGCGGGGTTCGGCACGCTGCCGGTGACCGGCAGCACATCCTCGGGGCTCGTGCCCCAGGTCATCTGCGGGACGATCGTGGCAGCGTCGAGCGTGACTTCCTTGTCGAAGACGGCGCCTTCGTCAGAGGGCAGGGTCTTCCACCAGGCGACGGCGCGGTCATAGGCCTCGCCCTTCGGCGCGAAGGGGCGGCCCTTCACGTAGTCGAAAGTGGTCTGGTCCGGCGCCACCATGCCGGCACGGGCGCCGGCCTCGATCGACATGTTGCAGACCGTCATCCGGCCCGCCATGTCGAGCGCGCGGATCGCCTCGCCGGCGAATTCGATGACATGGCCGGTGCCGCCGGCGGTGCCGATCTTGCCGATGATGGCCAGCACGATGTCCTTGGCGGTGCAGCCCGCGGGCAGCTTGCCGTCCACCCTCACGCGCATGTTCTTCGCGGGCTTCTGCAGCAGCGTCTGGGTGGCGAGCACGTGCTCGACCTCCGACGTGCCGATGCCGAAGGCCAGTGCGCCCATGGCGCCATGGGTGGAGGTGTGGCTGTCGCCGCAGACGATCGTCATGCCGGGCAGGCTCAGGCCCAGTTCCGGGCCGATGACGTGGACGATGCCCTGGCGCTTGTCGGTCAGCGGGATGTAGGGGATGCCGAAGGCCTTGACGTTGGCTTCCAGCGTCTCGACCTGCGTGCGGCTCTCGGGGTCCTCGATGGTGCCGTAGCGGCTGGCATCGGTGGCGATGTTGTGGTCCACGACGGCGATCGTCGCATCCGGGCGGCGCACCTTGCGGCCGGCAAGCCTGAGGCCTTCAAAGGCCTGCGGGCTCGTCACCTCATGCGTGAGGTGCTTGTCGATGTAGAGAACCGCGGTGCCGTCGGGCAGCGCCTCGACGACATGCGCATCCCAGATCTTGTCGAACAACGTACGCGGCTTCGTGGCCGACATTCCCGATTTCCCCCAAGACAAAAGCGCCCCGGCCTGGTGGGCCGGGGCGTTCGGTTAGGCGTTGGCTCAGGCCGTGGCTTCGACCTTCGCCCGCGCCCGCTCCTCGATGCGGGCGGACTTGCCCGTCCGGCCACGCAGGTAATACAGCTTCGCGCGCCGCACCTTGCCGCGGCGCACCACGACGATCTCCGCGACATTCGGGCTGAACAGCGGGAAGACGCGCTCCACGCCCTCGCCATAGGACAGCTTGCGCACGGTGAAGTTGCTGTTCAGGCCGCGGTTGCTGCGGGCGATGCAGACGCCTTCATAGGCCTGGGTGCGGATACGCTCCCCTTCCACGACCTTCACCATGACGCGGAGCGTGTCGCCCGCATCGAATTCCGGCGTGGTGCGGTTGGCCGAGAGCTTCGCCTGCTGGGCGGCCTCGAACTGCTGGAGCAGGTTCATCGGGGTGGTTCCTTCCGTCTGAAGCAATTAGGCGGCGGCCGGGTGGCCGTCCAGCCGCCCCGCCTTTGCCTGTTTGGTTTCCGCGCTAGCGCGGGGGTTGGGTTCCGCGCGAGCGCGGAGAAGATGTTGGTCCCAGAGGTCGGGTCGCCGCGTCCGCGTCGCCGCTTCCGCTTCCGCGCGCCGCCAGCGCGCGACCTCCGCATGGTGGCCGGAGAGCAGCACCTCCGGCACCTTGCGGCCCTGCCATTCGGCGGGCCGCGTGTAGTGGGGGTATTCCAGCAGCCCCTCGGCGCCGTGGCTCTCCTCCTCCGCCGATGCGGCGCCGCCCATGACACCCGGCAGCAGCCGGATGCAGGCGTCGAGCATCAGCAGGGCGGCGGGTTCGCCGCCGGAGAGCACGAAATCGCCGGCCGAGACTTCCAGCATCCCGCGGGCCTCGATCACGCGCTGGTCGACGCCCTCATAGCGGCCGCACAGCACCGTCACGCCAGGCCCCGCCGCCAATTCCCGCACCAGCGCCTGGTCCAGACGGCGCCCGCGGGGCGTCAGGTAGACCAGGGGCGCGCCGGGGTTGCGGCTGGTCGCGGCCTCGCAGGCCACGTCCAGCACATCCGGGCGCATCACCATGCCCGCGCCGCCCCCGAAGGGCGTGTCGTCCACGGTGCGGTGGCGGTCCGTCGCGAAGCTGCGGATATCCAGCGCCTCGATCGCCCAGCGTTCCTCGCGCAGCGCGCGGCCCGCCAGGGACAGGCCGAGCGGCCCCGGAAACATGTCCGGGAACAGCGTCAGGATGGTGGCCCGCCAGGTCATGCCGCCGCCCCCTGCCCTTCGCCGGCCTCGGGCCGCACCAGCACTTCCGCCGGCGGCACCACGGTGATCCGCCCGCCCGCCACATCCACCACCGGCACGCAGGCCCTGGTGAAAGGCAGCAGGAGTTCGCCCGCGCTTCCGTCGATGATGAGGAAGGGCCCCGCGCCGTGATCCTCCACCAGCCGCACCGTGCCGATCGCCACCCCATCCTCCGCGAAGGCCGCGAGGCCCTCGAGGTCACTGAGGTAGAACTCGTCCGGGTCGGAGGGCGGCGGCAATTGGCTGCGTTCCACATACAGCTTCGTGCCGGTCAGCCGGGCGGCGGCGTCGCGATCCGCGACCCCCTCGATCCGGCCGAGCCCGTCAGGCAGCGGCGTGATGCGGAACACCTTGGTGCCGGACTGGTCGGTCAGCGGGCCATAGCTGCCGATGGCGCGAGGGTCGGCGGTGAAGGCATGCAGGCGCACGAGGCCACGCACGCCATGCGGCCGCCCCACCTCCCCCACCAGCACGCGCTGCACCCGCATGACCCGATCCGCCTAGGGCAATCAGCCGCCGGCCGCGGCGCGTTCCTGCGCCTTCTTCTTCGGCGCGGACTGCTTCGGCTGCTCGGCGTACACCGGCATCGGCGCCAGGCCGGCATGGCCCAGGAACTTCGCCACGCGCTCCGTCGGCAGGGCGCCGACGGACTTCCAGTAGGTGATGCGCTCGGCGGACAGGCGCACGCGGTCGGCGTGGTCCGACGGCAGCATCGGGTTGTAGCTGCCCAGCTTCTCGATGAAGCGGCCGTCGCGCGGGCTGCGGCTGTCCGCCACCACGATGTGGTAGTAGGGACGCTTCTTGGCGCCGGCGCGGGCGAGGCGAATCTTGAGGCCCATGAGGGTTACCTTCTCCTGATCGTCTAGAAAGGTCGTCGGTTGCCAGGGACGTTCATCAGAACGGCCTCCGGCCTTGGGGCATGAGGGCAGCAAGTCCACCCCGCATCAGCCCCTTCTGGCCGAGCTTGTTCATCCGCTTCATCATCGCGGACATCTCGTCGAACTGCTTCAGCAGGCGGTTCACGTCCTGCACCGTGGTGCCGGAACCGGCCGCGATGCGCCGCTTGCGCGAGGCCTTCAGCAGGTCGGGGTTGCGTCGCTCCTTCGGCGTCATCGATCCGATGATCGCGGCCTGGCGCTTCAGCACGGTCTGGTCGAGGTTGGCGTTCTCGATCTGCGACTTGATCTTGCCCACGCCCGGCAGCATCCCGAGGATGCCGGACAGCGAGCCCATCTTGCCGATCTGCTTGATCTGCGATGCGTAGTCCTCGAGGTCGAACGACCCCTTCTGCATCTTCTTCGCAAGCTTCTCGGCTTCCGCCTGGTCGATGGTCTCGGCAGCCCTCTCAACGAGGCTGACGATATCCCCCATGCCGAGGATCCGGTTCGCGATGCGATCCGGATGGAAATCCTCCAGCGCGTCCAGCTTCTCACCGGCGCCGAGCAGCTTGATCGGCGCGCCGGTCACGGCCCGCATGGACAGCGCCGCGCCACCGCGCGCATCGCCATCGACGCGCGTCATGACGATGCCGGTGACGCCGACCTTTTCCTGGAACGCCTTGGCGGTATTGACCGCGTCCTGGCCGGTCATCGCATCGACGACCAGCAGCGTCTCATGCGGCTTCACGAACGCCTTCACGTCCGCGACCTCGGCCATCAGCGCCTCGTCGATCGCCAGGCGACCGGCGGTGTCGAGGATGACGATGTCGTAGAGCTCTCGGCGGCCGACATCCATCGCGCGCTCGGCGATCTGCCGCGGCGTCTGGCCGGCGATGATGGGCAGGCCCGTCACCTCCGCCTGGTCGGCGAGCGTCTGCAACTGAAGCTGCGCGGCCGGGCGGTGCACGTCGAGCGACGCCAGCAGCACCTTCTTCCGCTCCCGCGTCCGCAGCCGCAGCGCGATCTTGCCGGAGGTGGTGGTCTTGCCCGAACCCTGGAGGCCGACCATCAGGATGGGGATCGGGGACGGCGCGTTCAGGTCCAGCCCGCGCTTGCCATCGTCACCCTCGCCGCCACCCAGCGCTTCGACCAGCGCGTCGTTGACGATCTTGATGACCTGCTGCGCGGGGGAGACGGAGCGGATGACTTCCTGCCCCACGGCGCGTTCGCGCACGCGGGTCACGAGGTCCTTCACCACGGGCAGGGCGACGTCGGCTTCCAGCAACGCCACGCGAACCTCGCGCAGCGCTTCCTGGACATCGGCATCCGTCAGCGCGCCACGGCGGCGCAGCTTGTCGAAAACCCCTGTCAGCCTGTTGCCCAGCGCCTCGAACATCGCGGCGGGAAATCCCCTAAAAGCCCGTTGAGACCGCCCCAAACGAAATCGCGCCGCTGCGCGAGCCTTCGCGGAGCGACGGAGCCGCACCGCATCAGGCGGGGCGACCGATCAGGTCCAGGGCGGACCGGAGGGTGCGATTAAGGCCGATTGGCGCCCCGGTCAAGCATCCCCGGAAACGGCAAGGCCCGCGCCAGTGATGGCGCGGGCCTTGCCCCGTATCAGAGGCCGGCTGCCGGTTACTTCGGCGCCAGGACCATGATCATCTGCCGGTTCTCGAGCCGCGGCATCTGTTCGACCTTCGTCGTCTCGGCCAGTTCCGTCCGGATCCGGTCCAGCACCTTCAGGCCGAGGTCCTGGTGGGCCATTTCGCGGCCGCGGAAGCGGAGCGTGACCTTCACCTTGTCACCCTCGCCGATGAAGTCCTTCATCTGGCGCATCTTCACGCCGTAATCATGGTCGTCGATATTCGGACGGACCTTGATTTCCTTCAGCTCGACGACCTTCTGGCGCTTGCGCGCCTCGTTGGCCTTCTTCTGCTGCTCGTACTTGTACTTGCCGTAGTCGAGGATCTTGCAGACCGGCGGAATGGCGTTCGGGCTGATCTCGAGCAGGTCGAGCCCGACGTCATAGGCGCGCAGAAGCGCCTCGCGCGCCGACATCACGCCGATCATCTCCCCATCCTGGTCGATCAGGCGGACCTGGGGGACTCGGATATCCTCATTGACCCGCGGGCCGTCTCTCGTCGGCATCTGGGCGGGCATTGGACCACGGGCTATGGCGCTCTCCTGTCGCTGTTCAAGGCTAGTGTCTCATTGTTATGGCGAGTGGGCGGGCCCGGTGCAAGCCGCTGCACTAATGGGCAGGGCCGGACCGGGCCGAAAAATGCCGCTCAGCCGCGGATATCGGGGGGCGTCGCCTCGGCCGAGAGCGTCGCCACCGCCTCCGCAAGCGGCAATTCCACCTGGTCCCGCCCCGGCAGGCGGCGCAGCACCAGCTTGCGCTCCTCCGCCTCCCGCCGCCCGACCACCACCAGCACCGGCACGCGCTGGGCGATGTGGTCGGGGACCTTGCGGTTGATCTTCTCGTTCCGAAGGTCGAGGTCCACCCGCAGCCCGGCCTTTCGCAGCGCCTCCGCCGCTTCCTTCGCGAAGGGGGCGGCATCGTCCACGATGGTCGCCACCACCACCTGCACGGGGGCCAGCCAGAGCGGGAAGCGCCCGGCATGCTGTTCGATCAGGATGCCGAGGAAGCGTTCGAAGCTGCCGAGGATGGCGCGGTGCAGCATGACGGGGCGCTTCCGCGAACCGTCCTCCGCCACGTATTCGGCGTCCAGCCGCTCCGGCAGCACGAAATCCACCTGGAAGGTGCCGCACTGCCAGTCACGGCCGATGGCGTCGCGCAGGACGAATTCCAGCTTCGGGCCGTAGAAGGCGCCCTCCCCCGGGTTCATCTCGTAATCCACGCCGGCCTTGAGGCACGCCTCATGCAGCGCGCCCTCCGCCCGGTCCCAGATGCCGTCATCGCCGGCGCGCTGTTCGGGCCGGTCGCTGAACTTCACCCGGAAGCTCTCGAAGCCGAGGTCCTTGTAGATGCGCGAGAGCAGCGCGGTGAAGCGCACCGCCTCATCCGCGATCTGGTGTTCCTCGCAGAAGATGTGGGCATCGTCCTGCGTGAAGGCGCGCACCCGCATGATGCCGTGCAGCGCGCCCGAGGGCTCATACCGGTGGCAGGCGCCGAATTCGGCCATGCGCAGCGGCAATTCGCGGTAGCTGCGGATGCCCTGGTTGAAGATCAGCACATGGCAGGGGCAGTTCATGGGCTTGAGGGCCAGGAGGCGATGCGCCTCGTCCTGGTCCTCCACCGTCGCCATGAACATGTTCTTCCGGTAGTTCTCCCAATGGCCCGAACGCTCCCAGAGCTTCCGGTCCAGCACCTGGGGGGTCTTCACCTCCTGGTACTCGCCGTCATCCAGGCGGCGGCGCATGTAATCCTCCACCGTGCGGTAGAGCTTCCAGCCCTTGGGGTGCCAGAAGACGCTGCCGGTCGCTTCCTCCTGCAGGTGGAACAGGTTCATTTCCCGCCCGATGCGGCGGTGGTCGCGCTTCTCCGCTTCCTCGATCTGGAGGAGGTGGGCGTCCAGTTCCTTCTGGTCGCGCCAGGCGGTGCCGTAGATGCGGGACAGGACGGGATTGCGGTGGTCGCCCCGCCAATAGGCCCCGGCCACCTTCATCAGCTTGAAGGCCGTGCCGATATCGCCGGTGCCGCGCATATGCGGGCCGCGGCAGAGGTCCACCCAGTCGCCCTGGCTGTAGAGGCTGATGGTCTCCGACGCCGGCAGATCCCGGATCAGCTCGACCTTGAAGCGCTCGCCCTTCGATTCGAACAGGGCGATCGCGTCCTCCCGGCTCACCTCCTGGCGGCGGAAGGGGGCGTTGCGGGCGACGATCTCCCGCATCTTCGCCTCGATCGCGGCGAAATCCTCCGTCGTGAAGGGCTGGTTGCGGGAGAAGTCGTAGTAGAAGCCGTTCTCGATCGACGGGCCGATCGTCACCTGGGTGCCCGGGAACAGTTCCTGTACCGCCTCGGCCAGCACATGGGCGGTGTCGTGGCGGATCAGGTCGAGGGCCTCGGGATCCTTGCGGGTGACGAAGCGCACGGCGGCGTCGCCCGTGATCTCGTGCGACAGGTCGCGCAGCGCGCCGTCCACCTGCATGGCGAGTGCCGCCTTGGCCAGGCCGGGGCCGATGCTGGCGGCGATCGTCGTGCCCGTCACGGGCCCGTCGAAAGCGCGGACGGAACCGTCGGGCAGGGTGATCGCGGGCATGGGGGCAGCGGGCTCCAGGCGTGAAAGGGGGCGGGACCATGGCCAGCCCGGCACGCCGTCGTCAAGGTTGCGGGCTAAAGACCGTTTGAGAAGACTGACGGGTCGGTTTCGCTGGGCTTTTCCGCCCCTGGCCTCGTGCCGGAGGCACGCCTGCGGCATGACGCCGAACTTGCCGATGCAACCAGCATCGGCAAGTCCGGCTCCTGCCAGGGTCGAAAAATCCCTCGCGAACCCTCAGCCGCCAGCATTGTCAAACGATCTCTTAGCGTTGGTGCCGGGGCGGCCAGCCGTGGTTAAGGTAGCCCCCATTGGACGCGTTACGGAGTCGGACCTTCGCATGGCTGATGCCGACAAGCCGCCGCGGGCGGCCCTGTATGTTGATTTCGACAATGTCTTCATGGCGTTGCTGCGGTGGGATGAACGGGCGGCCTATGCCTTCGGCGAAAGGCCCGATGCCTGGTTGGCCTGGCTGGAGGGGCGGGAAGGCGATGGCGCGCCCACCACGCGGCGGACGCTGATCCGGCGCTGCTACCTCAATCCTGGCGGCTACCATGATTTCCAGATGGGCCGCGCCGTGGCGCGCTACCGCCAGCAGCGGGATCTGCGCAACCGGACCTGGTTCGGGGAATTCCGCGCCAATTTCGTGCAGGCGGGGTTCGATATCGTGGACTGCCCGCCCGTCGCCTACCTGAAGAACAGCGCCGACATGAAGATGGCGCTCGATATCCGGGATGCGCTGGACCACAAGACCACCTTCGACGAATTCGTCATCCTGTCGGGGGACAGCGACTTCCTGCCGGCCCTCGCCCGGCTGCGCGCCCATGACCGCCGCATCACCATCCTGGCGCAGAACACCGCCAAGCGCGCCTACCTGGCGGCGGCCGACATCGTGGTCGGCCTCGACGATTTCGCGCATGACGGCATGGGCAATGTCGCCATCGCGCAGGTCGAGCAATCCCCGCCCCGGCCCGAACCGACGCGCCCCGAACCGTCCCGGCCCGACCACCAGCGGCCGGAGCCGGTGCGGGCGGAGGCCCCGCCCGCCCGCGCGCCGGACCTGAGCGGCCTGCGCGCCGCCGCCCTGGCCTGGCTGCGGGAGGCCCTGGCCCGCAGCCCCGCCGGCGCGCTGCGGATGACGGAGGTCGGCAGCCAGATCAGCCGCCACCTCCCCGCCCTCAAGAGCACCAACTACGCCGGCGCCGGTACGCTCGGCGCCCTGATCGAGGAGGCGCGCGACCCCCGGCTGCTGATGACGGGCCCGGCATCCCGCCGCTGGGTCTTCGACCCGGAACGCGGCCCCCCGCCCGGCGACCTGCCGCCCGGCGTGGAGGACCAGCCCGGCCTCGCCACCGAAACCCCGGGGGTGGCGGAGGATGCCCCCGAGGCCGCGGCGGATGCCGCGCCATCCCAGCCCGAACCCGCGGCGACCCCGCCGGCCATCGCGGCGGAGCCCGCGATTCCTGTGGATAGCCCACGGGAACCCGAGCCATCCCAGGTCCTCGCGGAGCCCGCGCCCGCCCCGGAACCGGAACCCGCGCCCCAGGCAGCGGCGGAGCCCGAACCCCCGGCGCAAGCCGCGCCCGAACCCCCGGCGCCCGCCGAGCCCGAACCCGAACCGCCAAGCCGCGAGGCGCTGATGGCGGAGGCCGCGATGCTGGTGCGCGACCTGCTCTGGGGGTCGCGGGACAACAAGGGCCTGGCGCAGGACCTGCCCGCCTTCGCGCCGGCGGAAATCGGTTTCGTCCTGAACGCCATCGGCGCCAGGCAGCCGCTGGAGATGGCCGATCTGCCCGCCGCCGCCGCCGCCATCGCCGCCGATGCCGCCGCGCAGGGGCTGCATGTCTCGGCGCGGGAGGTCACGGCCATCCTCCGCTGGCTGCTGCGCGGCTTCGCCCGGCTGAACGAGGCACCGGCGCCCGACGCCGCCGCCCAGCACGCGCGCCGGCTCTACGCCACGCTCGTCGCCGCCGTGCGTGCGGTGGACGAACCGCTGAGCGAGGCGGAGAAGGAGGCTCTGCGGAACTGGACCCAGGCGGGGGTGGGCTAGCGGGGCACCAGCCCCGGGGGGACGATCAGCGGGGCGCCAGCCCCGGGGTGACGGTTAGCGGGGCACCAGCCCCGCCATGGCCGCGCGCACATCCTCAACTCCCAGCGCGGAAAGGGGCGCGTGGCGCAGCACCGCCACGGCGGGGCCGCGCGGCGCGCAGAGCGCCGGGTCGCTCTCATCCCCGAACAGCGCCAGCGTCGGGCAGCCCGCGGCGGCGATCAGGTGGGTGGGGCCGGTATCGTTGCCGAGCGCGAAGCTCGCCCGCCGCGCCAGCGCCGCCACCTGGGGGATGCTGGTGCGGCCGGCGAGGTCGATCGCGTTGGGCGCGGCGGCGGTGATCTCCGCCGCCAGCGCGGCCTCCGACTTTCCGCCCAGCACCAGGCAGGGCAGGCCGCAGCCGGCGGCGAAGGCGGCGAAGCGATCCGCCGGCCAGCGCTTGCCCGGGCGATGCGGCGACGCCCCCGGCACCAGCAGCGCGAAGCGCGGCGGCAGGGCGAAGTCCGAGAGGTCCGCATCCAGCCAATCCAGCGCCGGCGCGGGGAAGTGGTGGATACCCGCCATTTCCAGCTGGTCCCGCTGGCGTTCCAGCGTGTGCATCACCGTCCGCCGCGGATTGGCATGGGGGTGGGACGCGCCCCAGGCCGTGCCGGACCACCGCGCGCCGAGCCCCACCATCAGCCGGTAGCGGGATGACCGGCCGGAGGTCTGGAGGTCATAGACCCAGTCGAAGCCGGCCCCGCGCAGCCGGCGGGCCAGGCGCAGCACGGCGGGCAGGTCCGTCCAGGCGGGGCGTCCATCCTCCCACACCTCGTCGAACCAGGGGCTGCGCCGGGCCAGCGGCGCGAAGGGCGGCGTCGTCAGCAGCACGATCCGCGCCGCCGGGTGATGCGCCCGGATGGCGGCGAAGGGGCCGAAGGACTGCACGAAATCGCCGAGCGCGCCCAGGCGGATGACGAGGACCGGCCCCACGGTTCCAGGGGCACTCACGGCAGCAATTCCCGATAGACCGCGAGGGTGGCGCGCTGCATGGCGGCGGTGGTGTGGCGCGCGAGCACGGAGGCCCGCCCGGCCAGCGCCACGCCATCACGCTCCGCCGCCGGCATGGCCAGCACGCGCATCAGCGCCGCGGCCAGCGCGGCGGGATCGCCGGGGGCCACGCGCCAGCCCGTGACGCCATCCTCCACCGTCTCCCGCGGTCCGCCGAGATCGGCGGCCACCACCGGGCGGCCCATGGCCTGCGCCTCGATCACCGTGCGGCCGAAGGCCTCGGCATCCGTGCTGGCATGGACAACGACATCCGCCGCCAGCAGCGCCGTGCCAAGCGCCTCGACATGGCCGAGGATACGGACGCGGTCCGCCACGCCGTGCTGGCGGGCCAGCGCCACCAGGCCGGCGCGATACTCGCCCTCTCCCCCGCCACCGGCGAGCACGGCCAGGGCGTTGCCGGGCAGCCTGGCCATCGCCTCGATCAGCACCGCCTGGCCCTTCCAGCGCGTGAGGCGGCCGGGCAGCAGCACCACCGGCCGGTCATCCGGCGCGCCCCAGGCGGCACGCAGCGCGGCCACACGCTCCGCCGGCACCGAATCGGGGTCGAAGCGGCGGGGATCGACGCCGCGATGGATCACCCGCAGCCGGTCCTCCGGCACGCCATGGCGCGCGCGGACCAGTTCCGCGATGAAATGGCTGACCGCGATCACCCGGTCGCCGCGCGCCATGACGGAGTTGTAGAGCCGCTTGCCCGGGAAGCCCTCATTGTAGGCGCCGTGATAGGTGGTGACGAACCCCGCCCCCATGCGCCGCGCCGCCATCAGCGCGGACCAGGCGGGCGCGCGCGACCGGGCATGGATCAGCGCCACCCCTTCCCGCCGCGCCAGCGCCGCCAGCGCGTCCGCATTGCGCCAGATCGCGACCGGCGACTTGGCGCGCAGCGGCAGCGTGACATGCGGGATGCCGAGTGCGTCAAGCTCCGCCACCATCGGCCCGCCCTGGGAGGCGACGATGGCGCGCAGGCCCGCATCGCGGATGGCTTCCGCGATCTCGATCGTGCCTCGCTCCACGCCGCCGGTGACGAGCGCGGGGAGGACCTGCAACACGGCGGGGGGGCTGGCCATCAGCCGCGGTTCCTACCCCCGACGGGCGCGCGCGTGAAGGGTTCAGCCTGGCTCGCGCCGATGCGCGTAGGTCTCGTCCAGCTTCGCGCGGAGGTAGGCGGCCCCGGTGATCGGCGTATACCGGGGCGGGTTGCCCGGCCCCGTGCAGCCGGGCAGCACGGCCACCACCGCATCGGGGTTGGGGTCCAGGAAGAAGGCGGCGGAATAACGCTCGGCCTCCGGCGCGCGGACGCGGTGCGGGGTGGAGGCATAGACGTCATTCGTCCACCGCATCAGGCAATCCCCGATGTTGCAGATGAAGGCGCCGGGAAGCGTCGGCACATCCTCCCACCCCCCGCCGCGGCGCTTCACCTGCAGCCCCGCGACGCCATCGGTCGCCAGCACCGTGACACAGCCATAATCCGTGTGTTCTCCGGCGCCGAGCGGCGCGGCCTGGCCGCTGCCGGCGGGGTAGTGCAGCAGGCGGAGTGTCGCCAGCGGCCGGTCCAGCCGGGCGTCGAAGAAATCCTCCTCGATCCCGAGGTCCAGCGCGAAGCCGCGATGCAGCAGGCGGCCGAGCGACCATGCCGCGTCGAAATGCCCGAGAATGGCGGCGCGGAGGTCGGCGCGCCCCTCGGGCCAGAGGTTCACGCCGCGGAAGGGGATGCCGGCCAGGATCTCCCGGATGGTCCGGTGCCATCACGAGCCCGACATTGAAGGCTTCCTTCCGGTCGGCCGGTTTCGTCGGGTCCAGCTGTTCCTCCGACAGGCCGACATAGCCGCGGTTGTGCGGCGACCGGCGGATGGACAGGGCCTGCTTGTCGGCATCCGGCAGCGCGAAAAGGGCGCGGGCGGCGTCGAACAGGCCGGTGGTGACGGCATCGGGGATGCCGTGGCCGGTGACGAGGAAGAAGCCGGGACCGCGGCAGGCGGCGCCGAGTTCCGCGGCGACCGCGCGACGGGCGCTGGGGTCCGGGTTGCGCAGGCCGGCGATGTCGATGACGGGGACGATGTCGTTCATCCCCGCATCGTGCCGCAGGCGGCCGTCGCCGTCAGCCGCCCTTCACGCCGCCCTGGGTCAGCCCCGCCACGATCTGCTTCTGCGCCACCAGCGTCAGAACCAGCACCGGCGCCGTCACCAGCAGCGCGGCGGCGGAAAGCGGGCCCCAGCTGATCTGTTCGAAGGTCAGCATGTTGTTGACCGCGACAGGCAGGGTCCGCGTCTCCCGCCCCGCCAGCACCATGGCGAAGATGAAGTTGTTCCAGGAGAAGATGAAGGCGAGGATCGTCGCCACCGTGATCCCGGGCCGCGCCAGCGGCAGCGCCACGTGGCGGAAGGCCTGCCAGATGGTCGCGCCATCGACCAGCGCCGCCTCCTCCAGCTCGCCCGGCAGCCCCTCGAAGAAGCCGATCATCACCCAGACCGCGATCGGCACCGTCAGCACCAGGTGGGTGATCAGGATGGGCCAGATCGTGCCCGTCAGCCCGATCCACTGGAACAGCAGGAACAGGGGGATCAGGTAGGACAGCCCCGGGGTGATGCGGGCGATCAGGATCAGCACCGCCGCCTTGGTGGCGCGCATTTTCGCAATGCCATAGCCCGCGGGGATGCCGACCAGCAGCGCGATGCCGGTCGCGCCGAAGCTGACGACGATGCTGTTCCAGGCCTGCAGAAGGAAGTCGTTGCGTTCGAACACCGCGCGGAAATTGTCGAGCGTCGGCGGGCTGGGGATGAAGACCGGCGGGAAGGCGGTGTTGTCGACCTCGTTCTTCAGTGACAGCGACAGCATCCACAGGAAGACCAGCGCCGCCGGCGATACCAGCGCGAGGACCGCCAGCCCGAAGCCCAGATTCTCCAGCCGCCGCTTCCACGGCCGGGCGCGCATGGTGCCGTTCATCACGCCGCGTCCTTGAAGCGTTCGCGCGACCACAGCAGCAGCAGCGCGAGCCCGATGATGAGGATGAAGAACACCACCACCACCGCGCTGGCATAGCCCATGTTGTAGTAGGCGAAGGCGTTCAGATAGAGGAAGATGTTGATCGTCTCGCTCGCCGTCCCCGGCCCGCCCTGGGTGATGACGTAGATGGTGTCGAAGGCCTTCAGGGCGTCGATGGTGCGGATGATGATCGCCACCATCAGGAAGGGCGCCAGCAGCGGCAGGGTGATGTAGCGGAAGGCCTGCCAGCCCGTCGCGCCATCGATCTTCGCGGCCTCATAGGGATCGACCGGCAGGGATGCCAGGCCGCCCAGCACCAGCAGCATCACCAGCGGCGTCCAGTGCCAGACCTCCACCATCACCAGCGTCGGGATCACGGTGGAGGCATCATAGACCCAGAGGCTGGGCGGGATGCCGAACTGGGACAGGATCCAGTTCAGCACGCCGAGCTGCGGGTGGAACATCATCGTCCAGACCAGCGCGACGGCGACCGGCGTCGCCATCATGGGCAGGATGAAGATGGTCCGCGCCAGGCCGCGCAGCGGGAATCTCCGATGGAAGGCCAGCGCCGCCGCGACACCCAGCACCACCGGGATCACCACGGCGAGCGCGGTGAAATACAGGGTGCGCCAGATCGCGCCATGGAAGCGTTCGTCGCCCCACAGCCTTTCGTAATTGGCCAGGCCCACGAAGCTGCGGCCGGAGCCCAGCTTCCATTCGTTCAGGCTCATCCAGAGCGTGAAGATCCAGGGGAAGACGATGACGGCAACCACCACCACCGCGGCGGGCACGACGAAGGGCCAGTAGTGCCGCGCATAGGCCCGCTTGCGCCGGACCCTGTCGGCGGCGGCGCCCGTCAGCGCCGCCGCCTTGCCATCGGGGATGGTGGTGCCGCCAGACATCAGGTCGCGCGCTCGGATTGCTCAAGGATCGGGCGGAAGGCTTCCGTGGCGCGGCGCAACTCCGTCGCCACATCGGCACCGCCGATCGTGTTGGTCAGCGCCGTGCCCAGCGTGTCGCGGAATTCCGTGACGGGCACGATCTCCGGCAGGCCCGGATGGGCGATGCGGGAGGAGGCGATCAGCGTCTCGAAATAGTCGCGGCCGAAGCGGCTGGTGCGGATCGCTTCCTCGTCGCGATAGGGGCTCTGGCGGGCCGGCGCGCCGGCGCCGGCGGTCAGGAAGCGCAGCTGGTTCCGCTTGTTCAGCGCCCATTGCAGATAGAGCCACGCCGCGCCCCGCTTGCGTTCATTGGACCCGGCGCTGATGCCGAGGCCCGTGCCGAACAGCGCGCAATGGTGGCGCGCCGCGCCGCGCGGCACCACGGCATAGCCGACCTTGCCCGCCACGCGGGACCGGGTCGGGTCCTCCAGCGGCGCGGCGAAGCCCACGCCATCCAGCCACATGGCGGCCCGGCCCTGGGAGAAGCTGGTCTGCGCCTCGTTCCAGTTGAAGCCGGCCACGCCCTGCGGCGCGCAGTCCCGCATGATCTTCTTGTAGAATTCGCCGGCCGCGATGGCATCCGGCGTATCCGTCAGCAGGCGCTGGTTGGCGTCCGTGCAGTCCCGCTGCTGCGTGCCCAGCAGGAAGCTGGTGTAGAGTACGACATTGGCGTTGCGCACGCCGCGGCCGACGAAGCCGGCCTGGCCCGCCCGCGCATCCGTCAGGCGCCTGGCGGTCTCGTACATCTCGTCATAGGTGGTCGGCACCTGGACGCCGGCCCGGGCGAAGATTTCCTTGTTGTAGTAGAGGATGAAGTAGTCCGTGAACTCCGGCAGCGTATCCATCCGCCCATCGGCCTGCGTCGAATAGGCCACCGCACCGGCGCCGAAATCGGCGAAGTCGAAATCAGGCGAGGTCAGCGACGCATCGGCGATCATCGGCTTGAGGTCGGCGGTCCAGCGCGCGCGGCCGACCTGGCGCTTGTTGACGTGCAGGCTGATGCCGATGACGTCGAAGCTCGGGCGGCCGGAGGCGAATTCGATGACGAATTTCTGCCGGTGCTGCTGTTCCGGGATGGCTTCGGAGCCGACGCGGATGCCGGTCAGCTCCTCGAACTCCCGCTGGTTCTGGATCAGGATCTGGCTGCGGGGGTTGGCCGTCAGGCTCACCTCGATCCGTTCGCCGGCGAAGCGGCGCCAGTTGAAGGCGCCTTGCGCATCCACCTGGCTGACCAGCGCCGGCGCCGCCAGCATGCCCGCACCACCCAGCAGCGCGCCGCGCCGCGTGATCATCGTCATGGGGTCCCTCCCTCAAGGCTCGAAGCGGCCTGTCTGGCCGGGATGCTCCGCCGAATCAGGGGGCCGGGGCAAGCCCCGCCATGGCGGGGCGGGGTCGTATCGCCATCCGATGCGCGGCCGCGCCCCCTTCCCCATCCCGCCGATGCGGCTAGGCTCGGTCCGAACGGGGAGAGACCAGCCATGCCCATGCCGGGAAGCCTGCCTGACGATTGGAAGGAGGGTGCCTTCGCCCTTCGCCTGCAGACGGCGGAGGGGCCATCCGTCTTCGCGCTGCTCGCCGGTGCCGCCTTCGACATGACACCCGCCTTCGGCACCGCCAGCGCCTGGCTGAACAGCGATGATCCGGTCGCCGCCATCCGCGCCCGCGGCGTGCCCGCGGTGCTGGACCTGCCGGCCGCCATCGCCAACGCCCACCACGCCGCCCGCCACGCCGGCCAGCCCTTCCTGGTCGCGCCCATCGACCTGCAGGCCATCAAGGCCGCGGGCGTGACCTATGTCCGTTCCATGCTGGAACGCGTGATCGAGGAGCGCTGCCGCGGCGATGCCAGCCAGGCGGAGGCGGTGCGGGCGGAGGTCCGCGCCATCATCGGCGATGACCTGGCGAATCTGGTCCCTGGCAGCCGCGAAGCCATGGCGGTCAAGGCCGCCCTGGTCGCCAAGGGCTGGTGGAGCCAGTACCTGGAGGTCGGCATCGGCGCGGATGCGGAGATCTTCACCAAGTCGCCCGTCCTGTCCGCCGTCGGTACCGGCGCCAAGGTCGGCGTGCACCCCATCAGCCACTGGTCGAATCCGGAGCCGGAGGCGGTGATGGTGGTGAATGGCCGCGGCAGGATCGTCGGCGCCACACTCGGCAATGATGTGAACCTGCGGGATGTGGAGGGGCGGTCGGCCCTGCTGCTCGGCCGCGCCAAGGACAACAACGCCTCCTGCGCCCTCGGCCCGCTGATCCGCCTGTTCGATGCCGGCTTCACACTGGAGGATATCCGCCAGGGCGAGATCACCCTGACCATCACGGGCCGCGACGGGTTCGAATTGTCGGAATCCGGCCGCATCGGGTCGATCAGCCGCGACCCCGCCGATATCGTCGGCCAGATGATCGGGCCGCACCACCAGTATCCCGATGGCGCGGTGCTGTTCCTCGGCACGCCCTTCTCCCCCACCAAGGATCGCGGCGCGCCGGGGATGGGCTTCACGCACCAGCCCGGCGACGTGGTGCGCATCGCCTCGCCGCGTCTCGGCGCGCTGGAGAATGAGGTGGACCGCACCGATGAATGCCCGCCCTGGACCTTCGGCATCGGCGCGCTGATGGCCAACCTGGCGCGGCGCGGCCTTCCCCGATGAAGGAGGAAGCAGGCCGCCTCGACGACCGCCTCGCCTGGGCGCGGCTGCCGGGCAAGGGTCCCGGCGTGGTCTTCCTGCCGGGCTTCCGCAGCGACATGCAGGGATCGAAGGCGATCTTCCTGCGGGACCATTGCGCGGCGCGCGGCCAGGCCTTTCTCCGCCTCGACTATTCCGGCCATGGGGAGAGCGACGGGCGGTTCGAGGATGGCACCATCGGGCAATGGGCCGCCGATGCACTGGCGCTGTTCGATGCGCTGACGGAGGGACCGCAGATCCTGGTCGGCTCCTCCATGGGCGGCTGGATCGCGCTGCTGATCGCCCGTCAGCGGGCGGCGCGCCTCGCCGGCCTGATCGGCATCGCGCCGGCGCCCGATTTCACGGAAGCGCTGCTCTGGCCCGCTTTGCCGCCGGAGGCGCGCCAGGCGCTGATGCGCGACGGCATCATCCAGCTGCCGAGCCAGTACGGGGAGCCGACGCCAATAACGCGGGCGCTGATCGAGGACGGCAAGCGCCAGTCGGTGCTGGACGCCCCCATCGACCTGCCCTGCCCCGTCCGCATCCTGCAGGGCATGGCGGACCCTGATGTTCCCTGGCGCCACGCCATCCGCATCCTGGACACGCTGGCGCAGGGCGATGCGCGCGTCATCCTCATCAAGGATGGCGACCACCGCCTGTCCCGGCCCGAAGACCTCCGCCTGCTGGCGGAGACGCTGGACAGCCTGCTGGCGGGGTAGATCCGTCCTCGCGCGCTGCCGTCAGCGCGGGCGGCGCCGGACCCAGGGCCGCCATGCGGCAACCGCCATGCCGGTGACGGTCACGGCTGGGATGACGACCAGGGCGCCGGCCACGGCGGCCATGGTGGCCAGGGTCCGGTCAAGCCGCCATTCGGAGAGTTCCTCCTCGCAGCGGTCGAGGGCCTCCTCCCGCGTGTAGCCGGATGAGCGGTCAAGGCATTCCGTGACGAAGCCCGGGCGTGGCGTCGTCAGGGCGAAGGCGGCGGTGCCCGCGGCTGCCGTGATCAGCGCGGTGAGCGCCAGCGCCTTCCCCGTCGAGGATGGCGGGCGACCCGTTTCATGGCCTCGCGAGCCCGGCACCGCCAGCAGTCACCCCCCCGCCGCCAGGATCGCGGCCAGCCCCTCCCGGTAGGTCGGGCAGCGCCATTCGATGCCGAGTGCCGCCTTGGTCGCCGCATTCGTCACCACGCGATTCTCCGACCAGAAGGACAGCGCCATGGGCGACATGCGCGGCGCCGAATCCTCGAAGGCCAGCGCGGGCGGCGGCGCCATGCCGAGCAGCCGTGCCGCTTCCGTCACCACATCGGCGGAGGCCGCGGGTTCGTCATCCACCAGGTGCAGCACCCGCACCCCATCCGGCCGCCGCGCCGCCGCCACCACGGCGAGTGCGATGTCATCCCGGTGGATGCGGCTGAAGGCGTGGCCGGGCTTCACCACGCGGCGCGCGGTGCCGGCGCGGATTTCGTCCAGCGAAGACCGCCCCGGCCCGTAGATGCCCCCCACCCGGAACAGGTCCAGCGCCCGCCCGCCGGCCGCCAAGCGCCAGGCCTCCTCCGCTACCAGCCGGCGCTTCGACCGATCCTGGCCAGGCGCGGGCGGCGTTGCCTCATCCACCGCGCCGCCACCGCGATCGCCATAGACGCCGGTGGTGGAGAGGTAGCCGATCCAGCGCAGCGCCGGCGCCGCGGCGATGGCGGCGGCATGGACGGCAAGGACCGGGTCCCCGCTTTCCCCCGGCGCGGCGGTGATGACCAGGTGCGTGGCGTTGCGGATCGCCTCCCCCGCCTCGGCGAAGGCCACCACGGCGACGCCGGGCGGCGGAGCCGCGCGCGCGGGGTCGCGCGCCGTGCCCGTCACCGCGAAGCCCGCTTCCAGCGCCTCCGCCGCGATCGCGCCCCCGCTATAGCCAAGGCCCGCCACCACCATCCGGTCCGCCATGCCATCCCCCATGCTGCCCCGCCGATGTGCGCCCCGGTGGCGCGGCTGCAAAGGGGTTGCGGCCCCCGCGATCCTTCCTCCATGGTCGGGCATTAAAAGCAAGACAGGAAACGTCCCCATGCTTCGTCGCCGCCACGCCCTTGCCCTGGCTACCACGGGACTCGCGCTGCCCTGGGCCGGCGCCCGGGCGCAAGCGTTTCCCCAGGACCGGCCGATCCGCGCCGTGGTGAACTTCCCGCCCGGCGGCACGGTGGACACGGTGGCGCGCCTGGTCGCGCCGGTATTGTCGGAGAAGCTCGGCCGGCAGGTGGTGGTGGAGAATCGCGGCGGCGCCTCCGGCCTGATCGGGGCGGAGGCAGTGGTGCGCAGCGCGCCGGATGGCCACACGCTGCTCTTCGCGCTGTCCACCCATGCGGTGAACCCGCACATGGTGCCGCGCATGCCCTTCGACACGCTGGCGGATTTCGCGCCTGTCGGCTTCATCGGCGGCGCGCCGGTGCTGATGGCGGCGCATCCCTCCGCCCCCTTCCGCACCCTGGCCGACGTCATCGCGGCGGGGCGGATCGGGGAAGGCCCGCATTACGGCACCATCGGCAACGGCTCCACCGGCCACCTGATGATGGCGCAGTTGCAGACCCTGACCGGCGCGCGCTTCACCCATGTCCCCTTCCGCGGCGGCGGGCCGGCCGTGCAGGCGGCGCTCGGCGGGCAGGTGCCGCTGGTCATCACCTCCACCGTCGCGGTCGGGCCGCATGTGGCGGCCGGGTCGCTGCGCGGCGTGGCGCTGTCCGGCGCCGAACGCTCCCCGGTCCACCCGACGGTGCCGACGGTGGCGGAGCAGGGCTTCCCGGGCTTCTCCGCCGATAGCTGGGTGGGGGTGCTGGCGCCGGCGCGGACGCCAGACGCCATCGTGGCCCGCATCAATGCGGACCTCGCCGCCACGCTCGCCGATCCGGGAGTGCGGGAAAGGCTGGCCGGCATCGGCATGACGCCCCGGGCCATGGCCCCCGCGGAATTCGGGGCCTTCGTCGCCAGCGAATACGAACGCTGGGGCAAGGTGGTGCGGGAACACCGGATCGTTTCGGACTGAAACCACCGCCGGTTGCGGGGCGCCGGCCGTATCGCGCGACGATTCCCGTCCCGCGCAAGGTGGTATAGAAACACGCCATGCGACGCCCCGCCCGCACCATGCTCCTCGGCGCCTTCGCCGCCGCCGCGCTGGCGGCGCTGGGGGCGTTCACCTGGGTGATGGTGATCCCCAGCCCCGCCCTGACGGCCGAGGAAGTCCTGCCGACGCCGCCGGAACCCCCACGGCTGGACGGCAGCGCCCGCAGCGAGCGCTGCATGACCCTGGCCCGCACCGACGCCGTGGAAGCCCGCAGCTTCGCCGAGGCCTGGGAGGCCGAAGGTGGCGGGGAAGGTGCCCGGCACTGCCTGGCCATCTCCACCCTGGCGCTGGGCGAACCCGCGCTGGCGGCGCGGCAGCTGGAGGGCCTCGCCCGCAATTCCCGCGCCGGCAACGCCGCCCGCGCAGCGGTCTTCGCCCAGGCGACCCAGGCCTGGCTCATGGCCGGCGATGCCGGCCGCGCCTATGCGACCGCAACGCTGGCGCTGACGATCTCACCCGATGATCCGGACCTGCTGACGGATCGCGCCGTCACCCTCGGCTCCCTTTCCCGCTACCGGGAGGCGCTGGAGGATCTGGACCGCGCGCTGACCCTCGATGCGGATCGGACAGAGGCGCTGATGTTCCGCGCCGCCGCCTGGCGGCACCTCGACCGCGTCGACAATGCCGCGCGGGACATCGACCGGGCGCTCGCCCTCGACCCCAACTATGCCGAGGCGCTGCTGGAACGCGGCATCATCCGCCAGCTCCGCGGCGACACCGCCGGGGCGCGGGATGACTGGGAGCGGGCGATCGAGATCGCGCCGGACAGCCCGACGGCGGATTTGGCCGCGCAGAACCTGGCGCTCAACGAGGCCGGGCCCTTCCGGCGTTGACCGCCACGGCATGATCGGCGCGATCACCGCGCTGCTGGTCTGCCAGCTGGCCGGGGAGGTCGCGGTGCGCGCGCTGCCCCTGCCGGTGCCAGGGCCGGTGATCGGCATGGTGATCCTGTTCGGGGCACTGCTCGCGCGCCGGCGGCCTGCGCCGGAGGCGCTGGGCGGCACGGCGGATGGGTTGCTCGCCAATCTCGGGCTGCTCTTCGTGCCGGCGGGTGTCGGCGTGGTGCTGTTCCTGCCCGTGCTGGCGCGGGACTGGGCGCCGCTGTCGCTGGCCGTGCTGGCCGGCACGCTGGCCGCCATCGCCGCGACGGGGCGGGTCGCCCAGGCCTTGCTACCCAAGGAAGCATTACTCCCCAAGGAGGCACCGCTCCCCAGGGACGATCCGTGACCCCGCTGGCGGAGATCTGGGTCTACCTGGCGCAGGAGCCCTTGGCGGCACTGACGGCGACGCTGCTGGCCTGGCTGGCGGCGCTGCGCATCCATGCCTGGTCCGGGCGTCACCCGCTGGCGAATCCGGTGCTGATCGCGGTCGCGTTGCTGGCGGGCGGGCTCCTGGCGGCGGGCATCGACTACCGCGCCTATTTCAGCGGCGCGCAATTCGTCCATTTCCTGCTCGGCCCCGCCACCGTGGCGCTGGCCGTGCCGCTGTATCGGCAATTCGCGCTGGTGCGGCGATCTGCCCTGGCCGCCACGGCCTCCATCGTCCTCGGTGGCGCCTTCGCGGCCCTTGCGGGCATCGGCATCGCGCTCGCACTGGGTGCGGCGCCGGAGGTGGTGGCCAGCCTGGCGCCCCGTTCCGTCACCACCCCCGTCGCCATGGGCATCGCGGAACGCATCGGCGGCCTGCCGAGCCTGACCGCCGTGGTGGTGATCCTGTCCGGCATCGTCGGGGCGGCGCTCGGCCCGGTGGTGCTGGACTGGGCGGGCGTCAGGGATTGGCGGGCACGGGGGATCGCCATCGGCACGGCGTCGCATGGCACCGGCACGGCGCGGGCGCTGAGCGTCAACGCCACCGCGGGTGCCTTCAGCGGCCTGGCGATGGGGCTGAACGCGCTGGCGACGGCGCTGCTGCTGCCGCTGCTCTGGGGCTTCTTCGCGGGGTAGGGCTCAGAAGGGCGCAGGCAGCGGGGTGGCGGGCTGGCGGCCATAGAGCCCGCGACGAAGTTCCGCATGGGCGCGCGCGCCCCAGCCATCAAGCTGATCGACAAGGGCTTGCGGTAGCGAAACGCGGGCGCCCTCGGTCAGGGTCACGCCGCCCGTCGCCGCAGACATGGAGGCGGATGGCGCCACGCGGTACTCGACATTCAGGTAGTGCATCGTCTCGCTGATCAGGAACTGACTGCTGATCCAGTAGGGGGGCAGCCAGCCCGCGCGTCGCTGGCCTTCGTCATAGAGCGCGGCCAGGTAGCCCGGAAGCCCCGGCTGCCGTCCGCCAGCAACCACCACGAGGCCCCGGCAATCCAGGGCCGCGCGCACGGCGGAGGCGACACGGCGCGCGATGGCGCCTTCGTTGAGGCAGATCCCATGCGGTTCCCAATGCACCCCGATTTCCTGCGCCGCCTGGGCGACGATGACCGCCGCGGCGCGGCCCGCGCGTTCCTGCACCAGCACCGCCTGGTGCACCCGGGTCGGCACCATCATGTCGCTGGTGCGCAGGTCATCGACGCCGAGGTGAAGCACCCGCCACGACCCGGGCGGCAGGGGCAGGACCTTGTTCCCGACCGCCAGGCTGCCCTCCACCATCGCACCCGGCGCCTGCGCCTGCGCGTACGGGGAGAGCAACAGCATAGCGACCATGAGCAGAACCCGGACGCTCATACGCAACCCTCGATTGCTTTTCCGGCAATACTCAGGGCAAGGCGATCAGGGCGTCAACGCCGGAATGGCAAGGTTCACTCCGGCCGCGATTGCGGCGGCACCCCCGCCGGCGGCGTGGCCGGTTCCCGCGCGCCGGCGGTGCTCTCGCCGAGGAAGCCCTGCGGCGTCGTGCCCGTCCCCGCGGGCTGGTCGCGGCCCACGGCCGAACCATCCGTACCGCGGTTCACCGCCTGGGGGCTGTCGGTGCGGGGCGGATGCAGGGCCGGCCCGGCATCCCGCCCGATCTCCTCCACCCGCCCGGCCGGCGGGCCACCGGCCTGGGGCGGCGCGACAGGCTGCGCGAGGGCGAGGCCCGGGACAAGGATGGCGGCGAGGAGAAGGCGATGGGTCATGGGGGGCGAAACGTCCGCCCCCCGGCCCGGTTTCTAGAAATCGAGGTCCGCGTAATGCGGCGGCGGCGTCACGCCGCTCACCCGGTCCGCCAGCAGCCCGCGGAAGGACGGGCGCGACTTGACCCGCGCGTACCAGTCCTTCGCGCCGTCGGAGATCGACCAGTCCAGGTCCCCGATATAGTCCAGCGTCGAAAGCTGCGCCGCCGCGGCCAGGTCCGCCAGGCTCAGCGCCGGCCCCGCCAGCCAGGCCCGCGTCTCCGCCAGCCAGCCGATGTATTCGAGATGCGGCTTGAGGTTGGCATAACCCGCGCGGATCGAGGCCGCATCCGGGTTGCCGCGCCCCAGCAGCCGCTTCATCTGCTTCTCGAACAGCAGGTTGCGCGTGACCTCGGCATAGAATTTCTGGTCGAACCAGGCGACGAGGCGCCGCACCTCCGCCCGTTCCGCGAGCGTGCGGCCCAGCAGCGGCATGTCCGGATAGGCCTCGTCCAGGTATTCGCAGATCGCGCTGGAATCGACGATCGACAGGCCATTGGCTTCCTGCAGCACCGGCACCGTGCAGGCCGGGTTCACCGCCAGGAATTCCTCCCGCCGTTCCCAGACCTTCTCCACCCGCAATTCGAAGGGGATCCGCTTCTCCGCGAGGGCGAGCCGGACCTTGCGGGAGAAGGGAGAGAGGGGGAGGTGGTGGAGAATCCGCATGCAGGCTGGCGCTTCGGTTCGGGGATGGGACGCCCTATCGCATGCGGGGCGCGGCGGGCCAACAGCCCGCCTCATCAGGCGCGGCTGGGCGCGCCGTCGAGGGCGATGGCGATGGCGTGCCACATCGGCTTGCGGCGCATCGCGTCATCCAGCGGCAGGGGCCGCGCCCGGGCGCTGTCGCGGCGGCGATGTTCCGGCAGCCGGCCAGCATGGACCCAGCTGTGCCGGTCGCTGAGGCCCCAGGTGACCACGGCGCGGACGGCGCGCTGGGCCAGCGTCGCCTCCAGGAAGCGGCGCACCAAATCGGCGCTGCCGGCATCCCGTGCCGCGACGTCGGCGGGCAACGCGCGGTCATTCACGTCGAGTTCCGTCACCTCGATCGTCAGGCCGAGTTCGGCGACATCGGAGAGGAAATCCTGCCATTCATCGGCCGCGAAGGGCTGCCCGGCCTGGAGATGCGCCTGCACACCCAGCACATCCAGCGGCGCGCCGGCGCGCTTCAGCCCGCGCAGCAGGGCGAGCACGCCCATGCGCTTGCGCCGTGCGGCGACGGTGGCGTGTTCGCAGCCGAAATCATTATAGGCCAGCCGCGCGGCCGGGTCGGCGGTGCGGGCAGCGCGGAAGGCGGCGGGGATGTAGTCGGGACCCAGAACCTCCAGCATCCGGGTGCGGCGCAGCCAGTCGACGCGCCCATCCTCCGCCCGCACGGCTTCGTTCACCACGTCCCAGGTGCCGACGCGCCCGCGCCAGCGGCCGACCGTCGCCTCGATATGGTCCTGCATGGCATTCGCCAGGCCCCGCGCATCGAGCCTGCCCATCCAGGGCGGATCGCTTTCATGCCAGACCAGCGTATGGCCGCGCATCGCCATGCGGTTGACGCGCGCGAATTCCATCAGGCGATCGGGCAGGCGGAAGCGCCGGTCGCCCCGGCTGGGCTCCACCTGGTCCCACTTCATCTCGTATTCCGCGACCAGCAGCCCGCATTCCGCGCGGATCGCCGCGGTGGTGTCGGGTTCCGCCAGCTGGCCGGTATTGAGGGCCGCGCCGAACATCAGCCCCTTGGCTGCGGCCCGCGCATGCAGCCCCGGCCCCGCCGCCGCCTGCGGGATCGGGGGCGGCACCTGCGCGCTGGCACACCCCGCGCCGAGTAGCGCGGGGCTGGCCAGGACGGCCCTTCGGCCGATCACTCCGCGGCGACGGCCGCGGCGTCGGTCATCGGCTTGGGCAGGTACTTCGCGTATTCCTTCGGTACGATGTGCCAGAAATGGCCGCGCTCCGACGCCCAGTCATTCAGGATGCGGGCGGCGAAGGGGCTGCCCGTCTCCTTCACATGGCGCTGCACATGGTCGCGCAGCACCTCCTCCCAATGCGCGCTGCCGCCGAGGCGCTGCCACAGCAGCGTCTCCGGGTTCACGCGCTTCTCGAAGGTGTTGTCGGCGTCGTAGAGGAAGGCCATGCCGCCGGTGAAGCCGGCGCCGAAATTGTCGCCCACGGCACCGAGGATGACGACGCAGCCGCCCGTCATGTACTCGGCCCCGTTGGCGCCGCAGCCTTCCACCACCGCCAGCGCGCCGGAATTGCGCACGGCGAAGCGTTCGCCCGCCTGGCCCGCCGCGAACAGCGCGCCACCGGTCGCGCCGTAGAGGCAGGTATTGCCGATGATCGTGTTCTCCCGCCACACGAGCGAGGAGGACGGCGCCGGCCGCACCACGATGGTGCCGCCCGACAGGCCCTTGCCGACATAGTCATTGGCGTCGCCGAAGACTTCCAGCTTGAGGCCCTTCACAGCGAAGGCGCCCAGCGACTGGCCGGCGGAACCGCGCAGCCGCACGGTCAGGTGCCCGCGCTGCAGCCCCTCCATCCCGAACTTGCGCACGATCTTGGAGGAGATCTTCGTGCCGATGGCGCGATGCGTGTTCCGGATGTTGTAGGCCAGCTGCATCTTCTCGCCACGCTCGAACAGCGCCGCGGCATCGCGGATCATGTCGGCGTCGAGCGTCTCCGGCACCTCGTTCCGGCCTTCCATGGTGCAATAGGCGGCGTGGGCGCCCGCATCCGCCTTGACCAGGAGGGGGTTGAGGTCGAGGTCGTCGAGGTCATCGGAACCGCGCGACACCTGGCGCAGCAGGTCGGTGCGGCCGATCACGTCGGTCAGCTTGCGGAAGCCGAGGCTGGCCAGGATTTCCCGCACCTCCTCCGCCACGAAGGAGAAGAGGTTGATGACCTTCTCCGGCGTGCCGGTGAACTTCTGGCGGAGCGCGTCATCCTGCGTGCAGACGCCGACCGGGCAGGTGTTGGAATGGCACTGCCGCACCATGATGCAGCCCATGGCAACGAGGCTCGCCGTGCCGATGCCGAATTCCTCGGCGCCCAGCATGGCCGCGATCACCACGTCCCGCCCCGTCTTGAGGCCGCCATCGGTGCGCAGCTTCACGCGGTGGCGAAGCCTGTTCAGCATCAGCACCTGGTGGGTTTCGGAAAGCCCCATCTCCCACGGCAGGCCCGCATGCTTGATGGAGGAGACGGGCGACGCCCCCGTGCCGCCGGAATGGCCGGACACCAGGATCGCATCCGCCTTCGCCTTGGCCACGCCCGCCGCGATGGTGCCGATGCCGCTGCGCGCCACCAGCTTCACGCAGACCGTCGCTTCGGGGTTGATCTGCTTCAAATCGTAGATGAGCTGCGCCAGATCCTCGATCGAGTAGATGTCGTGGTGCGGCGGCGGCGAGATCAGCATCACGCCCGGCGTGGAATGCCGCAGCTTGGCGATGAGCTCCGTCACCTTGAAGCCGGGCAACTGCCCGCCCTCACCAGGCTTGGCGCCCTGCGCGACCTTGATCTCGATCTCCTTGCAGTTGTTCAGGTATTCGGCCGTGACGCCGAAGCGGCCCGAGGCGATCTGCTTGATCGCGGAATTGGCGTTGTCGCCATTGCGCCGCGGCTTCGCGCGGGCGGGATCCTCGCCACCCTCGCCGCTGTCGGACCGCGCGCCGATACGGTTCATGGCGATGGAGAGCGTCTCATGCGCCTCCGGGCTCAGCGCACCGAGGGAGATGCCGGGCGCCACCAGGCGCTTGCGGATCTCCGTGATGCTCTCGACTTCCTCCAGGGACACCGGCGTGCGGCCATCGGCGCGGAAATCCAGCAGGTCCCGCAGCGCCACCGGCGGCAGCTTCCGCACGCCATCCGTGTAGCGCTTGAAGGTCTGGTAGCTGTCCGTCTCGACAGCCTTCTGCAGCGTGTGGATCAGGCTGCCGTCGAAGGCGTGGTTCTCGCCGCGCTTCCGCAGCTTGTAGAGGCCGCCGACCGGCAGCGTCACCGCATCCGCGTCCCAGGCCTTGGCATGCAGCGCCAGCACGCGGCGCGCGATGCCGGACAGGCCGATGCCGGAAATGCGGCTGGCGATGCCCGGGAAGAATTCGGCGACGAGCGCGCGGGACAGGCCGATGGCCTCGAAGTTCATGCCGCCGCGATAGGAGCTGATGACGGAGATGCCCATCTTGGACATCACCTTCAGCAGACCCTTGTCCACCGCCTTCTTGTAGCGGGCGACGCAATCCTTCAGCGACAGGCTGCCGAACAGCCCGCGGCGGTGCCGGTCCGCGATGCTTTCCTGCGCGAGATAGGCATTCACCGTCGTCGCACCCGCGCCGATCAGCACGGCGATGTAGTGGACGTCGATGGATTCCGCGCAGCGCACATTGACGGAGGTGAAGGTCCGCAGCGAATGGCGCACGAGATGCGTGTGCACGCCGCCGACCGCCAGGATCATCGGGATGGCCGCGCGCTCGGGCCCCTGCGCCTCATCGGAGAGGATCACATGCGCGCAGCCGCTTCGCACGCCTTCCTCGGCCTCCCGCCGGATGCGCTCGATCGCGCGGCGCAGCCCCTGTTCGCCTTCGGACACCGGGAAGGTCGCGTCCACGGTGCAGACGGTGGCGCCCATATAGGCGCGCATCGCGGCGAATTCCGCATTGGACAGCACGGGGCTGTCCAGCATCAGCATGTCGCACTGGGTCGGGTCCTCATCGAGGATGTTCCCGAGATTGCCGAGCCGCGTCTTCAGCGACATCACCCGCGTCTCACGCAGGCTGTCGATCGGCGGGTTGGTCACCTGGCTGAAGGATTGCCGGAAATAATGGTGCAGGCCGCGATACTGGCCGGACAGCACGGCGATGGGCGTGTCGTCGCCCATGGAGCCCACGGCCTCGCTCGCCTCCTCCACCATCGGGTGCAGGATCGTCTCCAACTCCTCCAGCGTGTAGCCGACGGCCAGCTGGCGGCGGCGCAGCGCCTCGCCGCTCCATTCCGCCTGCTCATCGGCGCCGGCCTTGACGATGCCGTCGATGCGCGTGGTGCGGCGCGTCCAGTCACCGAAGGGCTTGCGGGCGGACAGCGCGTCCTTCAGCTCCGTGTCGCCATAGAATCGGCCGGTCGAGAGATCGACGGCGACGCACTGCCCGGGTCCGACGCGGCCCTTGGCGATGATGCGGTCCTCCGCGATCTTCACCATGCCGGTCTCGGACCCCGTGACCAGCATGTTGTCGGTGGTGATGGTGTAGCGCATCGGGCGCAGGCCGTTGCGGTCCAGCCCTCCGATCGCCCACTTGCCGTCCGTCGCCGCGATCGCCGCCGGGCCGTCCCAGGGCTCCATCACCGCGTTGCAGTAGAGGAAGAACTCCCGGTGCGCCTCCGGCATCGTCGCGTTGTTGCCGAGGCTTTCCGGGATCAGCATCGCCTTGGCCATCGGCGCATCGCGCCCGCCGCGCACCAGCAGCTCGAACACATTGTCGAGCGTCGCGGTGTCCGACCCGCCCGCCTGCACGATCGGCTTCAGATCGTCCATGTAGGCATCGAGCAGGGGATGGGCGAGCCGCGTCTCGTGGCTCTTCATCCAGTTGATGTTGCCGTGGACGGTGTTGATCTCACCGTTATGGGCCAGCGTGCGGAAGGGCTGGGCCAGGCGCCAGGTGGGGAAGGTGTTGGTGGAATAGCGCTGGTGATAGATGGCGAAGCGGCTGACGAAGCGCGTGTCGTTCAGGTCCGGGAAGAAATCCGTCAGGTTCTCCGCCAGGAACATGCCCTTGTAGATGATCGAGCGGCAGGACAGGGAGCACAGGTACAGCTCCGGAATCTGCGCCGCGATGGCCTGCTTCTCGATCCGCCGGCGGATGACGTAGAGGTCCCGCTCATAGGTGTCGTCATCGACGCCACGCGGGTTCCACAGCAGGATCTGCTCGATCTCTGGCCGCGTCGCATTGGCCTTCTCGCCGATGCAGGACACGTCGATCGGCACCTGGCGCCAGGAATAGATGTTGTAGCCGGCGTTCAGGATCTCGGTCTCGACGATCTGGCGGCAGCGTTCCTGCGCGCCGAGGTCGGTCTTCGGCAGGAACACCATGCCGACCGCGATGCGCCCCGGCCGCACGGCATCGCCACCGCGCTGCACGACTTCCGTGAAGAAGTCCTGGGGAATCTCGATATGGATGCCGGCGCCGTCGCCGGTCTTGCCATCGGCATCCACCGCGCCGCGGTGCCACACCGCCTTCAGCGCATCGATGCCGGCCTGCACGACATCCCGCCGCGCCTTGCCATCCAGCGCCGCCACCAGGCCGACGCCGCAGGCGTCATGCTCGGTCAGGTCGACATGGGCGTCCCGCAGCGTGGCCAGGTTGGCCTTGTAGCCTTCGGCGAACTGCGCGCCGGTCTCGAACCCGTTGTCCATGGGGATCACTCCGCCGCCACGGCGAGCGCCGCGGTCTTCTGCTGGATGTAGTTGTGCATGTATTCCGCCGCGTCGCGCCCATCGCGGATCGCCCAGACCACCAGCGACGCCCCGCGCACGATGTCGCCCGCGGCGAAGACGCCGGGCAGGTCCGTCATCATGGTGCGGTGGTTCACCTTCAGCGTGCCCCAGCGCGTCACGGGCAGGGCCGGCTCCTCGAAGGCCTTGGGCAGGTCCTCGGGGTCGAAGCCCAGCGCCATGATGACCAGATCGGCCGGCATGGTGAAGCTGCTGCCGGGAATCGGTTCCACCTGCTGGCGGCCAGAGGCGTCGGGCAGGCCGAGATGCATGCGATGCGCGCGCACGCCATCGACCTTGCCATCGCCCAGGAAGGCTTCCGGCGCGCCGAGCCATTCGAAGGTCACGCCCTCTTCCTCGGCATGGTGCACTTCGCGCATGGAGCCCGGCATGTTGGCCTTGTCGCGGCGATAGAGGCAGGTGACGGAGGTCGCCCCCTGGCGCACCGCGGTGCGGACGCAATCCATGGCGGTGTCGCCGCCGCCGATGACGACCACGCGCTTGCCGGACGCGTTCAGCGCGCCGCTTTCCATGGCGGGCACGACTTCGCCGAGGCCCGCGCGGTTCGACGCGGTCAGGTAGTCCAGCGCCGGCACGATGCCATCGAGCCCAATGCCGGGGGCGGCCATGTCGCGCGCCTTGTAGACGCCGGTCGCGACCAGCACCGCGTCATGCTTCTCGCGGAGTTCCGCCAGCGTGATGTCCTTGCCGACGGCGACGTTCAGGTGGAAGTGGATGCCGCCTTCCTCGAACTGCTTCCAGCGGCGCAGCACCACCTCCTTCTCCAGCTTGAAGTTGGGGATGCCGTAGATCATCAGGCCGCCGACGCGGTCGTAGCGGTCGTAGACATGGACCTGGTAGCCGCGCATGCGCAGCCGCTCCGCCGCCGCCAGGCCGCCGGGGCCGGCGCCGATGATGCCGACGCTCTGCGCCAGTTCGCGGCGCGGAATCGGCGCCTTGACCCAGCCATTCTCCCAGGCGGTGTCGGTGATGTACTTCTCGACCGACCCGATGGTGACGCTGCCGAAGTCCTTCTCAATCACGCAGTTGCCTTCGCAGAGGCGATCCTGCGGGCAGATGCGGCCGCAGATCTCCGGGAAGGTGTTGGTGGCGGAGGCGACCTCATAGGCCTCCTCCAGCCGCCCTTCCGCGGTCAGCTTCAGCCAGTCCGGGATGTTGTTGTTCAGCGGGCAGTGGACGGAGCAGAAGGGCACGCCGCACTGGCTGCAGCGGCTGGCCTGCGTCTTGGCGCCTTCGGGATCGAAGGCCTTGTAGATCTCGTCGAAATCCTCGCGTCGCAGATCCGCCTTCCGCTTTTCCGGCAGGCGTTGGTCGAGGCGCACGAACTGCAGCATCCGGTCGGCCATGGTGGCGACGCTCCCTTGGGGCGAGACGAGGCACGCGGCCCCCTCCCATCCCCCGGGCACCGCGTGTGGCCCCTCTACCGCACTGAAAACCAGGACGCGAGTCCGAAATGCATTAATAAGGTAGCATTGCTGACCCAATTTCCACTGATCCAATTCACCCCCTCAACCACCGGGGCGAAGGAGGCGATAATCAGGTCCGCTGCGGCCCCATCCTCAGGCCGCCGCCAGGTCACGCCGCCCGCCGCCCGGGCGGAACCGCCGCAGATAGCCCGGCACCACCGCCTCCACCGAGGTCGGGGCAATGCCGAGATCGGCAAGGCCGGGCATCCCCTGCCCCACCACATTGTCGCGGCCAAGCAGCTTCAACTGGTCCGTGGTCACGGCGGGGTTGGGCAGCTTCTCCAGCAGGCGGGCCTGGAAGCCCATCAGCCCCATCGGCATGTCCACCATCCGCTTGGTCCGCCGCGTCGTATCCAGGATGAAGCGCAGCACGTCGCGCATGCTCATCACCCGCGGCCCGCCGAGTTCATAGGTGCGGCCGGCGGCGTCCTCGCGCTCCACCGCCGCCATGACAGCATCGGCGACATCGCCCACGAAGACCGGCTGGAACTTCGTGTCGCCGGAGACGACGGGCATGAAGGGCAGCAGCCGCGCCATGCCGGCGAATCGATTGAAGAAATTGTCCTCGGCCCCGAAGATCACGGACGGCCGCAGGATGGTCGCCGCCGGGAAGGCGGCGCGCAGCGCGGCCTCCCCCCGCCCCTTGCTGCTGGCATAGAGGCTGTCGCTGGCCGCATCGGCGCCGATGGCGGAGACATGGACCAGCCGCCGCACCCCCGCCGCCGCCGCGGCTTGCGCGACGATGCCCGGCCCCTTGGCCTGCACCGTGTCGAAATCCCCGTGCAGGATGCCGACCAGGTTCACCACCACATCGGCGCCTTCCACCGCGCGGGCCACCGCGGCGGCATCCGTCACCGCGGCGCGCAGCGGCACGATCTGGCCGACCCGGCCCTGGGTGCAGAGGAAGCGCGCCGCCAGCGGGTCCCGCCCCGCGATGCGGACGATGTAGTCCTGCGACGCCAGGCGCTGCACCACGTAGCGTCCGATGAAACCGGCGCCGCCGAACACCGTCGCCACCTTGCGATCCGCCGTGCGCATGATCCGTCACTCCGTCAGGGAAATCCGTGCCGGACCATATGGGGGCTCCCCTGCCCCGCCAAGCATCGGAAACAGTCCACAACTTGTCGCACCCCCCCCGCTTGACGCCCCCGTCCCCGGCCCGTAAATCGCCTCTCGCTGAACGACGCCTCCTGCCCAGGTGGTGGAATTGGTAGACGCGCTGGCTTCAGGTGCCAGTGACCGCAAGGTCGTGAAGGTTCGAGTCCTTTCCTGGGCACCACTACCACGCGGGCAACCGTCGTTTTCTGGCAATTTGGCTGACGGTTGGTGCATGCGGGTTCGGCACGAGGGTAGTTATCGGCCCGACGCCCGCACGTGAAGACCTGCCGCATCCAGCCCCACCCATGCTTTTCCCGGCTGCCATCGGCCTCCATGACGCCGATGTACCGGGCCGCCTGGAGCGCTGTCAGGATTCGCGGCAGGAGCGCCTGCCCCTCGCTCCGCCGGCGGGACAGCAACGCCTGAAGCGCCGCCCGGATCATCGCCCCGCACTGGCCGTCCGGGGTGAGGTCGGGGTAGAGCGCCCCGGTCATTCAGGGCGTTCAGCACCCGCTGCCGGATCGTCCCGGCCGCGGCCTGGCCCATGTTGAGCCCGCAATCCAGCAGCCACCCCGCGACCTCGGGGCTGATGGGCTCAATTCGGTCGAAGGCCGGCTGGGTCCAGTACCGGGCGCGGTAAATCTCCATCGCCTCCGCCCTGGCCATCTCCCGCATGGCGCCGCGGTACCCGAAGGCTCGCGCCACCGCGATCGTGATGCCGTGGTTGGTCTCGCCGCCGCGGTCGGTCGGGTCGTTCGAGTATCCCCTTTCCATCAGGGCCACCCGCGCCATGGTCGCCTCGAACAGGTTGGTCATGGCCGCGCGCTCCCGCCGGTGGCCGCCGCTCCGGCCTTGAGGATGATTCCCTGCAGCACGTCCGGCGGCGGGTGCCCCAGCGCCGCCATCGTGGCAGGCAGCCTGTCCCGCAGCACGGTCACGCCGGCAGCCAGGTCGGGCACCAGGCCGCGGGCAATCTACGCCGCCACCGTCTCCGCCGCCGCCACACGGGCGTTGCGGCTCGCCAGCAACCGCTCACGCAGCACCTCGATCGCCACCGGCACCAGCGCCCGCGCGGCGACCGTCAGCGCCATCAGCACCAGCGTAGCGTTACCCAGGTCGGTCCAGTCCATGCCAGCCTCCTTCAGCGCTCCTGCCGGGCGATCGCGTTCTTGATATCGTTCAGGGTCTCGGCATGCGCCTTCAGTCGCTCGTCCATCCACGCAAGCGCGCCCGAGATGCGGCGGCTATCCATCATCTGCGCCGTGTCGGCCAGGCGAAGGTCAGCGATCATGGCGGCGTGCTGGTCCACCCTGACGGATAGCCGCCCGGCCCACCACACCATGCCGGCGGTCTGTACGGCGACCGCCAGGATGAGGGCGATGGGGACTCGCTTGTCCAACTGCCAGGGCCCCGGTCATCGGGGTTCGGCGGTGCGGTGGCACTCATACCAACGCCCTCAACGGTTGACCTGTGCGTAGTCGCGGGTGGCGATGGAGGTGATGCGGCTTGGATCGTTGATGAGGGCGTTCCAGGCAT
>NZ_FOSQ01000014.1 GCF_900114315.1 Falsiroseomonas stagni DSM 19981 | reverse complement strand
CTCGCCTTCAAGCGATTGAAATCCCTGCTGCACATCGACCGATTGCCCACCCGCACCGAGCGTGGATCGCAGAGTTGGCTCTACGCCCACCTCGTCCTGGCCCTGCTCTGCGACGACCTCAGCCAGGATGTCCTGGAATCTTCCCCCTGAGGCGTTGCTCGACGACGCCTACACGCCCTCGCTCTGGGCCGTGCAGAAGATCGCGCTGATCGTCCTGCTCGGCACCGTCATCGGCACCGTCACCATCGCCGACATCCTGCATGCCAGCCCCAAGGCCCATCGCAGCCTCGCCAATGCGCCACGACGCCGAAAACCACACGTCAGCTACCCAGTCAGAAACCTATTTTAGCGCGTATGGGGGTCTCCCCCCTGGCATGGGGGTGTGGGGGAACAGCGTTCCCCCACTACTCCGCGCGTATGTTGGCCGCCCTGATCACCGGCTCCAGCACGGTTTTCTCCCGCGCAATCAGCGCCGCGAATTCCGCCGGCCCCCCGCCCCCCACGATCGCCCCCTGCTCGCTCAGCCTTCCCCCGATCATCGGGTCCCGCAGCGCGTCCCGCACCAGCGTGGCCACGCGGGTGATGATCGGCTCCGGCGTGCCGGCCGGTGCCACCAGCCCGAAGGCCGTGCCGAAGACGAAGTCGATCCCGCCTTCCGCCATGGTCGGCACGTTGGGCAGTTGCGGCAGGCGTTGCGGCGTCGCCACCGCCAGCGGCCGCACCTGGTTGCCGGTGATCTGGCCTAGGATGTTGGGGAGGTTGTCGATCACCAGGTCGATCTGCCCCGCGACCAGATCCGTCAATGCCGGTCCCGCGCCGCGATAGGGCACATGCTGGATATCCGTGCCCGTGGCGCGCTTGAAGAGTTCCAGCGCCAGGTGGAGGCTGGACCCCGCGCCGGCGGATCCCGCCGTCAGTCGCCCGGGCTCCGCCTTGGCCGCGGCCACCACATCCCCGACGCTGCGCCAGGGCCTGGCATTGGTCACGCACATCACCTTGGGCGTGCTGGCCAGAAGGGTGATGGGGGCGAAGGCGGTCTGCGTGTCGTAGGGCATGCTGCGGTAGATGAACTGGTTCACCGCGACCGGGCCCATGGAGGTCGCGAGCAGCACATGCCCGTCCGGCGCCGATTTCGCCGCCGCGTCGGCGCCGATGTTGCCGCCGGCGCCGACCCGGTTCTCCACCACCACGGGCTGGCCGAGCGCCGCCGACAGGGGCTGCGCGATGGATCGCGCCAGCACGTCCACCAGCCCGCCGGGGGGGAAGGGGACGATGATGCGGATGGGGCGCGACGGCCAGGTCTGCGCATAAGCCGGCAGGGCCAGCAGCGCGGGTGCCGCCAGCAAGGCACGGCGTGTCGTCTTCACCATGGCATTCCTCCCTGCGGGCTCTGATGGCCCCTCGTTCAGTGGCGATGATAGAGCGTCGGCACCGCCGCATCGACAACGACCTGCACCAGCATCGGCCCCGGATGCGCCATGGCCTGCGCCAGCGCGCCGTCCAGGTCATCCGGCTTCGTCACCAGCACCCCCGGGCAGCCCATGCCCCGCGCCAGAGACACGAAGTCGAGCCCCGGCAGGTCGATCCCCGGCACGTCGCGGACCTGCAGCACCTGGCTGAAGGACCGCATGGCGCCATAGCCGGCATTGTCGATGACGATGACGGCGAGCGGCAGCTTCTCCTGCACCGCGGTCCAGAGGGCCTGGGGCGAGTACATCATCGACCCGTCGCCGATCAGGCAGACCACGCGCGTGCCGGGCCGCGCGAGTGCGACGCCGACCGCGCCCGGCAGCCCGTAGCCGAGGCCGCCGCTCGCCATGGTGAAGAAGCCGCCCCAGTCGCGCATCGGCATCTGCGCGTGCATGGCGGGGCGGTGGGAGGGGGCTTCCTCCACCAGCACGGCATCGCGCGGCATGGCGGCGTGCAGGCGCGCCAGCAGCCAGGCCGCGGGGATGGGATCGGCGGGCGGCGGCGGCGCGGGGCGGATGCGCGGCGCGGGCGGCGCGCGGTCGCCCTTCGGCAGCAACGCATGCAGGGCGGGGATGGCGAGGCGGAGGCTGCCGAGGATCGAGAGGCCGGCGGGGGCGGAGGCCGCCGTTTCCGCATCGGTGGTGAGATGAATGATGGGCGGGCCGTCGCGGAAGATCGCGGCATCGCCCACGACATGGAAGGTGAAGACCGGCGCGCCCACCACCAGCACCAGATCATGCGGGGCCAGCGCCTCCGACACCGCCTGCGGCGCCGCGGCCAGGAAGCCGCCGAACAGGGGGTGGTCCTCCGGGAAGGCGATGCGGCTGGCGAAGGGGCTGGTCAGCACGCGGGCGCCGAGGTGTTCGGCCAGCGCCACCATCGCCGGCCCCGCGCCTTCCTGATCGACCTCCGGCCCCACCACCAGGACGGGGTTTTTCGACTCCGCCAGCTGCGCCGCGGCGCGGTCCAGCAGCGCGGGGTCGGGCGCGGAATCACCCGCCATCTCCCGCATCGGCACCGGCCAGCAGGGCGCGGCCCAGTCATCCGACGGGATGGAGACGAAGGTCGGGCCCCAGGGCTTGCGCATCGCGATGCGGTGCGCCTGCGCGATGGCGGCCGGCACATCCTCCGCTCGCGCGGGCTCGATCGCGAACTTCACATAGGGGCGCGGGAAGGCCGCGGCCTCCGTGGCGCCGAGGAAGGGCAGGTTCGGCAGCAGGGAGCGCGCCTGCTGCCCTGCCGTGATGACCATCGGCGCCTGGTTCTTGTAGGCGGTGAAGACATTGCCCAGCGCATGGCCCACGCCGGCCGCGGAATGCAAATTCACGAAGGCGCAGCGTCCGGCGGCGCGGGCATAGCCATCCGCCATGCCGATCACGCTGGCTTCCTGCAATCCGAGCACATACCGGAAGTCACTCGGCCAGCGGTCCAGGAAGGGCAGTTCCGTCGAACCGGGATTGCCGAAGACCGTGTCGATGCCCCGGTCCCGCAGCAGGTCGAAGACCGCCTGCCGCACCGTCGTCCTGCTCATCCCGCCTCTCCCCCGATCGTCAGCAGCCTGCGCGGCGTCTCCACCAGGATCGTGTCGATCTCGGCTTGCGAAAATCCCTTCTCCCGCATGAAGGGCACGACGTTGCGCAGGATGTGGCCATAGCCGTGCCCGCCATAGGCCAGCAGCCTGGTCAGCCGGCAGATGTCCTGGGAGATGGCGATCTGGCGGAGATGCCCGCGATCCACCAGCGCGCGGATCATGTCGATGCGCACGCCGTCATTCGGCATGGTGATGGGCGCGAAGGACCAATAGGCGTGTTCGTAGCCGAAGAGGTCGAATTCCATCACGCAGCCCGTATCGGCCAGGCGGAACAGGCGGTCATGGTCGAAGATGGTGCGGTCGATGTGGTCGATGATGGTGCGGGGGATGTCGCCGCCGCGCGCCTTCAGGAAATCGATGATCTCCATGGGCTGGTCGGGCACCGCGCCGGGATGGATGGTCAGCGCGGCCCCCGTCTCCTGCTGCGCGATGACGGCGCCGGCCATCACGCGCTGCTCCTGCGCGGTCCATTCCTCCGTGCAGCCGATCTCCCCGATGATGCCGGCGCGCACATCGGTGCCCCAGGCGCCGTGGCGAACGGCGTCGATCATCTCGGCCGCGAAGTCGTCCACGCCGCGCGTCGCGTTTTCCGGCGCGTGATAGGCCTGGACGTAGTGGCCGCAGCCCATCACCACCTGCACGCCCGTGCGGCGCGACACCTCGACCAGCCCCAGCGGATCGGGCGCCAGGCCCCCGATGGTGAGTTCCACGATCGCGTCGCCGCCATCCTCCCGGAAGGCCGCGACCTCCGCCACCGCCAGTTCGCGGTCCAGCAGCTTCGTCTTTTCCGTGTTGGGGCGGCGGCCGTAATCGATGTCGTAGCGGTTGCGGGGCGTGATCGGCACCGCCAGCTCCGGCCGCCCGCGCAGCGCGGGCGGCGTGATGTCGCAGAGCAGATGCTCATGCATCAGGGTGGTGCCGAGTGCCTCCGGCGCGATCGGCCCCAGGACCGTCGTGATGCTGCCCGCCATGCGCTGCCGTCCCCCTTGGAGACCGGAGCATCGCCCGCGTGGCGGGGCCGCGACAACCCGTCGCTATTCGTCGCGCGGCCGCCCGCGATCCTTCTTGATCTCGCCCCGGTGGCTCTTGCCCTCCAGCCGCCGCTTCTTGGAAGCGAGCGTCGGGCGCGTGGCGCGCCGTGGCGGGGGCGGGGGCTCGGCCGCCTTGGCCAGCAACTCGTCCAGCCTTTCGCGGGCATCGGTGCGGTTGCGGTCCTGGGTGCGGTGGCGCTGCGCCTGGATCACCAGCACGCCATCCCCCGTGATGCGGCGCCCCGCGAGGGTGCGCAGCCGCCGCGCCATCCCCTCCGGCAGGTCGATCCGCGAGAGGTCCAGCCGCAGCTCGACCGCCGTCTCCACCTTGTTGACGTTCTGGCCGCCGGGGCCGGAGGCGCGCAGGAACCGCTCCTCCAGCGCGTCATCGGGAATGGGGGGATGCGGGCCATGATGGGGCGCTTATAGCGCCGCGCGGGGCCGGACGGGAAAGAGGCCGCCCGGCCGGCCACGCCCGGGAAATGTTGCAAACAGGGGTTGAAACGAATGCGCAAAATGCGCTCAATTGCAACCATAAGGTGCCATTCCTGCCGGGCGGTAGCCAGCCGTGACGGGCTTCACCCGTCCTGGCGCGATCTGGTAACGTTTCGGGCTGCCGAAGATGGGTAGGATCGCGGCGCGACCCCTGGGAGGGACAAGGCCATGACGTCTGCGCTGGTTGTCGGGACTGCCAGGGGCGACCGGATCGTCGTGGATCAACGCCGAGGCCGATCGGCGGTGGAGGTCCTGGGCCTCGGGGGCGACGACACCATCATCGGCGGGCGGGAGAACGACACGCTGAATGGCGGCGGCGGCGATGACTGGATCATCGGCGTCCAGGGCCGGGACAGTCTGATCGGCGGCGGCGGGCATGACAGCCTGTTCGGCGGCGGCGGCGACGACATGCTGATGGGCGGCGGCGGGTTCGACCTGCTGCTGGGCGGCGGCGGGACCGACACGGCCCGCTACCTCGGCAATGCCGCGGACTACCAGGTCATCGACCTCGGCGGCGGCAGCTTCATCGTGAAGGGCATCGGCGGCGCCGGCCTGGCGGATGGCACGGACCTGCTGCTGGATGTGGAACGACTGGCCTTCGCGGATGGCACCGTCATCGCCGGCACCCCCGCCGCGCCCGTCATCACCGGCCTCGCGATCGATACCGGCCTGGCGGGGGATGGCATCACCGCCGATGCCACGCCGCTGGTCACCGGCACCGCCGCGGCGGGCCTGCGGGTGGAGGTGTTCCGCGACGGTGTCAGCATCGGCCGGACCCGCGCGGATGACGACGGGAATTGGAGCCTGGAGGACAAGCGCGGCGGCGGCCCCGGCGATGGGGAGTACAGCTACACCGCCGTCGCCATCGGCCGGTCGGGCCAGGAAAGCGCGGCTTCCGCTGCCTATGAGGTGACGGTGGATACCACCGCGCCGGGGCAGGCCAGCATCGGCCTGGCCAATTCATCCGATACCGGCGCGCTGGGCGATGGCGCGACGGGCCTTGCCTTCGTCACGCTGACCGGCACGGCGGAAGCCGGCGCCGTCATCCTGTTCGGCGATACGGCGGTGGATGTCGGCGCCGATGGCCGCTTCACCCTGGCGGACATCGCCCTCGATGCCGGGCTCAACAGCTTCACCTTCACCATCACCGATGCCGCCGGCAACAGCACGGCCCAGACCATTGACGTGGTGCGCGATGCCACGCCGATCGTGGACCCGGTGCTGTCCTGGAATTTCGCGACGCTGGAGGCCATCAAGGCGGCGGGGTCCATCACCGGCGTCGCGACGCGCGTGCTGGGCATGGAAAGTGCGGCGGTGCTGGACACGCTGGCGGGCATCGAGGGCACGCGCACCCTGATGGTGAACCTGGAGGCACCGGAGGATATCTCCGCCTACGCCGCCGTCGTTTCCGCCGCGCATCGCGTGCTCAGCACGCTCTACCCCGACCAGGCCGCGATCTTCGATGCGAAGCTGGCGGCGGATCTGGCCACGGTGCCGGACGGGCCGGCCAAGGAACAGGCCATCGACTACGGCCGCAGCGTCGCCGATGCCGTGCTGGCGATCCGCGCCGTCGATGGCGCGGACAAGGAATTCATCGAGCCCGGCGGCACCGGGATCGGGGAATGGCGCGTCCTGCCGCCCAATATCGGCGGCCTCAATCCGCAATGGGGCGATGTCACGCCCTGGGCGCTGGAACGGGGCGACCAGTTCCGGCCGGATGGCCCGCCCGACCTGACCAGCGCCGCATATGCCGCCGCCTTCAACGAGGTGAAGGAACTCGGCGCCATCAATTCCGCCACCCGCACGGCCGACCAGACGGAGATCGCCCGCTACTGGCGCGACCAGTCCGGCAGCTACACCCCCGCCGGCCGCTGGGCGCAGATCGCCGGGGAGGTCCTGGCCGATGGCGGCTACTCCACCTCCACCAATGCCTGGACGCTGGCGGTGCTGAACTTCGTGCAGGCCGATGGCGCGATCGCGGCGTGGGACGCGAAGTATCATTTCAATGCCTGGCGCCCGATCACGGCGATCCAGTTGGCGGACCAGGATGGCAACCCGCTGACGGAAGCGGACCCCAATTGGCGGCCGCTGCTGACCACGCCGAACCACCCGGACTACCTCTCCGGCCACGCCACCTGCTCCGCCGCCTCCGCCTATGCGCTGACGATGATGCTGGGGGAGATCGCCTTCTCCAACGAAAGCGTCGGCCTGCCGGGTGTAACGCGCAGCTTCGACAATTTCATCGATGCCGCGCTGGAAGCGGGCAAGAGCCGCATCTACGCCGGCATCCACTTCGAATTCGCCAATGTCGATGGCATCGAGACCGGGCGCCAGGTGGCGGAATTCGGCGTGGCGCGGCTGTCGGCGGAAGCCGATACCTTCGCCCCCGTGGTGCTGCTGGGCGCGCAGCCCGGCATGGCGGCCGCCGGCCCGCCGGTGCTGGAAGGCATGGCCTTCGACAACCGCGATGGGCTGGACTTCGTCATGGCCAGCCTCGATGGCGGCGCCACCCGCCAGGTCGCGATCGACGCCAAGGGCCGCTTCACCCTGGACCTCGAAGCGCTGTTCGGCCCGGTCGCCCCGGGCGCGCACAGCCTGGTGCTGACGGCGGAGGACGCGGCGGGGAATGATGCGACGCCGGTGGTGGTGGCCTTCAGCTATGTCGATGGGAACACGCTGATCGGATGAGCGGGCAGGCGGGAAAGGCTGGCAGGGGCGGCGCGTTCCTGGTATGTTCAATTTATCCCGGGGCCGCTGCCGCCTGCACCAGGGCCCGCGATTCAGCGACTAAAGGCCCATAATCGGCATAAACGGCTAAAGACACTAAAAACCAAGGAAAACAGCGGGATGGGCTGGCGCTACTGCGTCAGCGTCACCCCGCTTTCCCGCACCAGCGCGGCCCAGCGGCCGACCTCCGCCTGGTGGAAGCGGGCGAAGGCGGCGACGGGCATGGTCTCCACCCGGAAGCCCGCGGCCTCCAGCCGGCCGCGCACCACCGGGTCCGCCAGGGCGGCGACCGTCGCGGCGTTGATCGCCTCCAGCACCGGGGCGGGCGTGTTCAGGGGCGCGAAAAGGCCGAACCAGCTGTCGCCACTGAGGTAGTCATAGCCCTGTTCCCGCAGGGTCGGCACGGAAGGCAGGTCGGAGAAGCGTTCGTCCCCGCCCACGCCCAGCACCCGGATGCGCCCATCGGCCGCCAGGGCGGAGACGCTGGCCCAGGTGGCCATCATGAAGTCCACCACCCCCGCCACCAGATCCATCGCCGCCGGGGCGGCACCGCGGTAGGGCACATGCGTCGCGTTCATCCCGCTGCGCCGCGCGAAGGTCTCGCTCATGAGGTGGGAGGCAGAGCCGGCGGAGGAGGAGGCATAGGACAGCCCCCGCGGGGATTGCCGCCCCATGGCGACCAGGTCGGCCACGCTGCGGGCGGGGGAGGATGCCGGCACCACCAGCGCATGGGGCGCCTTCGCCACCAGCGTGATGGCCGCGAAGCCGGCGGGGTCATAGGGCAGGCCCGGGATCAGCGCGCCATTGGTGCCATGGGTCTGGTTGTTGCCCAGCACGAGGGTCAGGCCATCGGGCGCCGCACGGAACACGGCTTCGGTGCCGATCACCCCGCCGCCGCCGCCGCGATTGTCCACCACCACCTGCTGGCCCCAGCCCTCCTGCCACTTCGCCGCGATGGCGCGGGCCAGGACATCGGTGGTGCCGCCGGGGGGGAAGGGGACGATGAGGCGCACCGGCCGCTGCGGCCAGCCGCCCTGGGCCCGGGCGGCCCCGGCGGCCATGCAAAGGGGCAGGGCGAGCAGCGCGCGGCGGGACGTCATGCGTTCAGGGCCTCTCTCGGGTGCGGGTCGCAGTGTTGCCGCGCCGGGCCGATTGCGGCAGAGGGAATCTCGACGCCAGGGGCAGCCAGAAGCAGCCGATGCCGCACCATGTCTTCCTGCACGTGCCGAAGACCGCCGGTTCATCCCTGCGCACCGTGCTGTCGCGCCAATATGGCGCGCGCCACGTCCTCTACTTCGACCTCGGCATCGGGGACTCCCGCCCGATGCCGGAGATCGCGAAGGCCGTGCGGGCGGGGATGGCCGGGCGGGATATCCGCCTGGTGACGGGGCACCAGTTCCTCGGCCTGCACCAGGCGCTGCGGGAGCCCTGCCACTACTTCACCCTGCTGCGGGACCCCGTCGAACGGGCGCTGTCCGAGTATTTCTATGCCTTCACCTACCCCCACCACGCGCAGCGGGACGCCATCACCAGCGGCGCGCTGTCGCCGATCGACTACCTGACGGCGCAGGGCCGGGGCGATGCGCAGGCCCGGCAGATCGCGGGGCGCACCACGCGGCCGGTGCTGGAAGCGGCGCTGGCCAACCTGGACAGCGCCGTGCTGGTGGCGGGAATCGCGGAGGAGTTCGACCGGTCCCTGCTGCTGATGGCGCGGCGCCTCGGCTGGGCGCCGCCGCTCTACATCGCGCGCAACGTCACCCGCCTGTCGCCGGACCAGGCGGCGCTGCGCGACCGGGCGCGGGCGGCTGCGGCGGCGCATCGCGACCGCTTCGCCACCGACATCGCGCTGCATGAGGCCGCCCGCGCGCGGTTCGAGGCCGACCGGGCGGCGGAAGGCCCGGCCTTCGAGGCCGCCTTCGCCGCCTACGCCCGCTGCCAGGCGGCGCTGGCGGAAGGCGCGGGGGACCGGGTCTTCGACCGCTACGAGTTCCAGCAGGATGACGTGTTGCCGCCCTTCGCGGCCACCATCCGGGACAGCGCGGACTATGCGGTGGTGGCGGAATTCCTGGCCTCCCCGGCCGTGGCCGCCGCGACGCCCCGCAACATCATGGGCCGCCTCGACCGGGTGGAGGACGGGGTCCTGCATGGCTGGGCGCTGGACCTGCTGGCCGCCCAGCCCGTCACCGTGGCGCTGATGGCCGGCGCGGCGCCGCTGGCCGCCACCCGCGCGCAGATGCTCCGCCCCGACCTGGCCGCGGCGGGCCTCGCCGACGGCCATTGCGCCTTCCGCCTGCGGATGCCGGCGGGTGCCGCCGGGCGCCCCGACCTCCGCCTGGTGGTGGAGGGCACCAACATCGCCCTGCCCGATCCGGAGAGACACCTGGGATGAACGCCGCGCCCCTGCTGGGACTGGACGAGGCCACCTGGCTTGGCGGCATCGCCGCGACGCCGCGCGCGATCGGCGCGGCGGCGCTGACGCAGGACCCCTTCGCCGCCTGCCTGGCGCGCGGCACCACGCTGGTGGTGGCGGATGCGGAGAGTGCCGGGGGGCTCGCGGGGCTGCGGGACCTGGCGGCCCTGGCCCGCGCGCTCGGCGTGACGCTGGCGGTGAAGCCCGGGGCGGGGGGGGTGGAGCGCGCCACCGCCCTGGCCGGTGCGCTGGACGCGGCGGTGGCCGCCGAGGGCCCGCTGCCGGCTCTGCCCCCGCAGCCCAGGGACAGCCCGACGCGGATCGTCTCGGTCACCGTCCAGCGGATCGCCCTGCCGCTGAAGCACCTCTATGTCAGCTCCATGTACTGCACGCCGAAGCAGGACCGGACGCTGGTCGCCATCCGGCTGGCGGATGGCACGGTGGGGTGGGGGGAGACCAACGGCACGCCGGATTGCGCGGCCCGGGTGGTCGCGATCGCCAAGGGCTGGATCGGCCGCGATGCGCTGCGGGACCGCGCTTCGCTGCGCCGCGCCTTCGCCAGGATCAGCTTCGACAACCGCCATGGCCGCAACGGGCTGGCGGCCTATGCGGGGCTCGACCTCGCGGCCTGGGACGCTTCCGCGAAGCATCTCAGCGTGCCGCTGGCCGCGCTGCTCGGGCAATCCGCGCCGCTGCGGCCGGTCGAGGTCGCCTGCCCGCTGCCCGCGGCCGTCCCCGGCCGGGCCATGGACCGCGCCGAGATCACCGCGCACATGGCCGACCTGTCCCTGGCGCCGCGCGTGGCGGAACTCGCGGCCGGGATCGCCGCGGCGCACGGCATCCGCGCCTTCAAGTACAAATCCGCCGCGACCGGCATCGAGTGGGACATCGCCGCCCTGACGGCGCTGCGGGCCACGCTGCCCCCGGGCACGCGGCTTCGCTGCGACCCCAATGGCGCCTACAGCCCGGAGGAGGCGCGCCGCCTGGTCGCCGGGACGGCGGCGCTGGAGCTGGAGTTCCATGAGGACCCGACCGACGCGCTGGAAGGCTTTTGCCGGTTGCGGGAGGCAGGGGCGGGGCGGCTGGCGTCCAACATGTGCCTGATCGAGCCGCCGGATTTGGTGGCCGCCCATCGCCTCGGGCTGACCGACCTCGTCGTGCTGGGGGACATCTTCTACTGGGGGGGCATCGCGGGGCTGCGGGATGCCTCCGCCGTCGCGGCCCGGCTCGGCCTGACGCCGTCGCTCCATTCCTTCTACGAGACGGCGGTGGCGACGGCGGCCAATTGGCAGATGGCGCAGGCACTCGGCCTCGATGCCGATCATCCCATGGATTGCGGCGTGACCTCGCTGGCCGAGGATATCGTGGCGCCGGGGATGCTGACGGTCCGGGACGGCGTCCTGACCGGGCCGGAGGGGCCTGGCATCGGCCTGGCGCCGGACCCCGCGCGCATCGCGGCGCTGGCCATCGCCGATCCGGTGGTGATCCCCGCCCCGTAAGGGGCTATAGGCCCCCCATGAGCGACACCCTGGCCCTCGAAGCGGTCGCGCGCGAAGCCGCGCGCCGCCGCACCTTCGCGATCATCGCCCACCCCGACGCCGGCAAGACCACGCTGACGGAGAAGCTGCTGCTGAAGGGCGGCGCCATCCAGCTGGCCGGGGCCGTGCGCGCCAAGGGCAATGCGCGGCGCACGCGGTCCGACTGGATGAAGATCGAGCAGGACCGCGGCATCTCCGTCGCCACCTCCGTCATGACCTTCGAGCGGGGGGGCGTGATCTTCAACCTGCTCGACACGCCGGGCCACGAAGACTTCTCCGAGGACACCTACCGGACGCTGACGGCCGTCGATGCGGCCGTGATGGTGCTCGACGCCGCCAAGGGCATCGAGAGCCAGACGCGCAAGCTGTTCGAGGTCTGCCGCCTGCGCGACATCCCCATCGTCACCTTCGTCAACAAGATGGACCGGGAGGCGCGCGATCCCTTCGAGCTGATCGACGAGATCGAGCAGACCCTGGCGCTGGACGCCGCCCCCGTCGCCTGGCCGATCGGCCGCGCCAGCACCTTCTGGGGCACCTACGACATCCTGGCGAAGCGCCTGATGCCGGTGGATGCGACGGAGGAGGAGGGCATCGCCGTCTCCGGCGCCGATGACCCGCGCATCGCGGAGCTGGTGGGGGAGGAACGCGCCACCCAGCTGTCGGAGGACATCCTGCTGGCCGAGGCGGGCCTCAAATCCTTTGACCTGGCGGCCTTCCGGGAAGGCACGCTGACGCCGGTCTATTTCGGCTCCGCGCTGCGGGATTTCGGCGTGGGGCACCTGCTGGACGGCATGTCCCGCTACGCGCCGCCGCCGGGCGCGCGGGCATCCGATGCGCGCGCGGTGGAGCCGGAGGAAGGCAAGCTGACCGGCTTCGTCTTCAAGGTACAGGCGAACATGGACCCGAACCACCGGGACCGCGTGGCCTTCGTGCGGCTGTGCAGCGGGCGGCTGACCAAGGGGATGCGGCTGCGCCAGGTGCGCACGGGCAAGCAGGTGCCGGTGAACGCGCCGCTGTTCTTCTTCGCGAAGGAACGGCAGGTGGCGGAGGAAGCCTGGCCCGGCGACGTGGTCGGCATCGCCAACCACGGCACGCTGCGCATCGGCGACACGCTGACGGAAGGGGAGGACATCAACTTCCGTGGCGTCCCCAGCTTCGCGCCGGAAATCCTGCGCCATGTGCGGCTGGAAGACCCGATGCTGGCCAAGAAGCTGCGCACCGCGCTGGACCAACTGGCGGAGGAAGGGGTGGTGCAGATCTTCCGCCCGCTCGACGGCTCCGCCCCCATCGTCGGCGTGGTGGGGGAGCTGCAGCTGGACGTGCTCGCCAGCCGGCTGAAGGTCGAATACACCGTGCCCGCGGGCTTCGACGCCACGCGCTGGTCCACCATGCGCTGGATCTCCTCCCCCAGCGGTGACCGCGCGGCCATCAACCGCTGGGCGGACCGCAACCGCAGCGACACGGCCGAGGACCATGATGGCGAATACGTCGCGCTGTTCGGGTCCGACTGGCGCCGCAAGCGGGCGGAGGAGGAATATCCCGAGCTTCGCTTCGACGCGGTGCGGGAACAGTCGGGCCTGGTCGCGATGGTGAGGTGAAGGGCGGGGGAACGCTGTTCCCCCGCACCCCCATGCCAGGGGCCTCGGGCCCCCTGGACCGCGAGGCTTTGGGGCTGGCCTCAGACGCGCTCGAACAGGCCGGGATAGCTGACGACCACACCGTCCTCATCGACCGTGATGTCGCGGGTGAAGTCGCCGTCGCGCGATTCGTAGCGCCACAGACGCTCCTCCAGCCGTGTGTAGCGCTGCGCGTCGCGGCTGACGGTCATCGACGGCAGGTTCACATAGGCTGTGTCGATATCGACGGACTTGCCTACCGCGGTGCGGAGCCGCCGGATCGGCAGGGTGTTGGTGAAGGGCGTGGCGCCGAGGTCCACATCCTGCACGCCGGCGAGGTCCGGCAGCTCCGCGCCCTCCGCATCCGTCCAGCCACCCTTGCCATCGGCCAGCAGCACCATCACCACGGGGTTGCCGAGCACGGCGACGGAAAGGCGCCGCGTGCGCCAGCGGCTGTCCATCAGCAGGCGGAACCGCGCGGCGAAGGGGGCCTCGCCACCCGCGACGATCATGCCCTCCGCGCTGATCTGCCCCGGGCTGCGATCCAGCACGAGGTGCTGCACGCCCTCGCCGGCGGCTTCCCGCCAGCGGTAGTGCTTTGCCATGATGGTCATCCTGTGCCGGGGGAATTCGGTCAAACGCCGAGATAGGCTTCCCTTACGGCGGGATCATGCAGCAGCGCCAGCCCTGTTCCCGAATGGGCGATGCGCCCCGTCTCGATGACATAGCCGCGATCGGCGATGGACAGCGCGGCGGAGGCGTTCTGTTCCACCAGCAGCACCGTGACGCCCTGCGCCTTCAGCGCCACCACCGCGGCCAGGATCTGGTCCACCAGGAGCGGCGCGAGCCCCATGGAGGGCTCGTCCAGCAGCAGCAACCGTGGGCCAGACATCAGCGCGCGGCCGATCGCCAGCATCTGCTGCTGCCCGCCGGACAGGCCCGCGGCCTGCAGGTGGCGCTTCGTCTTCAGGATGTCGAACATGCCATAGACGCGGTCGAGCCCCGCTTCCGTATCCGCGCGGCCGCGGCGGAAGGCGCCGAGGCGGAGATTGTCTTCCACGCTCAGCGGCCCGAAGACCTGGCGGCCTTCCGGCGATTGCGCGATGCCGGCGGCGACGCGGGCATGGGCGGGGAAGGCGGTGATCTCATCGCCGTGGAATGTCACCCGCCCCGACTTCACGGGATGCACGCCGGACAGGCAGCGCAGCAGCGTCGTCTTGCCCGCGCCATTGCCGCCGACGAGCGCCGTGATCTCCCCGGTTTCCACGCGCAGCGTGATGCCCTTCAGCGCCAGGATGCGGCCATAGGCGGCATGGAGGTCGGCGACATCAAGCAAGCGCGGCCTCCTTCGCGCCATGCAGGCCGAGATAGGCGGCGATGACCTCGGGGTTGTTCCGCACCTCCGCCGGCGTGCCGGCGGCCAGCAGGCGTCCCTGGTTCAGCACCACCACCTGGCGGCTGATGCGCATGACCATCTTCATGTCGTGCTCGATCAGCACCACGGCGATGCCGCGCGCGGCGACGGCGGCGATGAGGTGGTCGATCTCCGCGGTCTCCACCGGGTTGCAGCCGGCGGCGGGTTCATCGAGGAGCAGCACGCGCGGTTCGGTCGCCAGGGCGCGCGCGATTTCCAGCCGCTTCAGCGCGCCATAGGGCAGCGATCCCGCGGGGCGGTCGGCGTGCTCGGCCAGCCCGACCTCCGCCAGCAGCGCCATCGCGGCATCGCGGGAGGCGCGGTTGGCGCGGCGGGCGGCGGGCAGGCGCAGCAGGTCGGCCAGCAGCGACGACCGCTCCCGCAGGTGCCGCCCGGCCATGACATTCTCGGCCGCCGTCATGCGGAAGAAGACCTGGAGATTCTGGAAGGTGCGGGACAGGCCGAGCGCGGCCAGGCGGTGCGGCGGCGCCTGCGTCACATCCTGCCCCGCCAGCACGACGCGGCCGGTATCGGCGCGGTAGAGGCCGGAGACGATGTTGAACAGCGTGGTCTTGCCCGCGCCATTCGGGCCGATGATGGCCAGCACCTCGCCAGCCCGGGCCTCGAACCCCACGCCATCCAGCGCGCGCAGGCCGCCGAAGCCGATGCCGATGTTGTCCGCGGAGAGCAGGACCTCGCTCATGCCGGGCGCCGCCGCAGCAGCGTCGCGAGGCCGGGCACGATGCCGACCCTGAGAAAGATCATGAACAGCATGATGAGCAGGCCGAGCACCGCGTGTTCGTATTCATGAAACACGGTCAGCGCCTGCGGCAGCAGCACCAGAGCCGCGGCGCCGACGACGGCGCCGGGGACGGAGGCGAGGCCGCCGATGACCACCATCGTCACGTATTCCACGGATTGGAGAAAACCCGCGGCATCCGGCGTGACGAAGCCGTTCATCATCGCCATCAGCCCGCCCGCCACCGCGCCATAGACGGCGGCGATGACGAAGGCGCGGAGCTTGTGGCGGGCGACATCGATGCCGATGGTCCGCGCCGCGACCTCACTGTCATGCAGCGCGGCGAGGGCGCGGCCGGAGGGGCTGTGCTGGATGTTCAGCGCCAGCCAGACACCGATGAGCAGCGCGGCCCCGTTGATCCAGTACCAGGCCTCGCCCCCGCGCGGACGCCAGCCGAAGATCTCCGGGCGGGGGATGCGGATGCCGTCGGGGCCGCCGGTGATCGCGATCTCGCTGACCAGGACCAGGGCGACGAGGATGCCGAAGCCGAGCGTGGCCACGGCCAGGTAATGGCCCTTCAACCGCAGGATCGGCCGGCCGACGAGGAAGGCGATGAGGCCCGCCAGCACGGCGCCCAGCGGCAGGCAGGCCAGCACCGGCAGGCCCAGGTATTTCGGCCCCAGCGCCATGGCATAGGCCCCGATGCCGACGAAGCCGGCATGGCCGAGGCTGACCTGCCCCGCCTGGCCCATCAGCACCTGCAACCCGACGGCACCCAGCGCCGTGACCCAGACCAGCGCGGCCACGCGGAAGTAGTAGCCGGAGGGGAAGAACCACGGGATCACCGCGATGACGGCCGCCAGGATCAGCAGGGTTGCCCAGCGTGCGTTCATCACACGCGCTCCACGCTGCGATGCCCGAACAGTCCCTGCGGCATGGAGAAGAGCACCGCGAGGATGACCAGGAAGGCGACGGCATCCTTGTAGGCGGAGGAGACATAGCCCGCGCCCAGCGCCTCCAGCAGCCCGAGCACCAGCCCGCCGACCACGGCACCGAGCGGGCTGCCCATGCCGCCCAGCATGGCGGCGGCGAAGCCCTTCAGCGCCAGCAGCGTGCCGACATCGAAGGAGGTGAGCGTGATGGGGGTGATGAGGATGCCCGCCAGGGCGCCGATGGCGGCCGAGAGGCCAAAGGACAGCGCCAGGACGAAGCTGGTGTCCACGCCCACCAGCCGCGCCGCCAGCCGGTTCGCCGCGGTGGCCAGAACCGCCTTGCCCATCAGCGTGCGCTCCAGGAACAGGAACAGCCCGCAGAAGACGATCAGCGCGCCGCCCAGCACCCAGAAGCTCTGCGGCAGGATCGCCGCGCCCAGCACCATGATCGGATCGTTGCCGGAGAAGCCGGGCAATTGATGAAAGCGCTTGTCGAAGACGATCTGCGCGACGCCGCGCAGGAAGATGCTGGCGCCGATGGTGATGATGATGAGGGTGACGGCCGAGGCGCCGCGCGCGGGCTCGATCGCGAGGCGGTGCAGCGCGAGGCCCACCAGCACCGCGACCGCGATGGCGAGCAGGGCGGCCAGCGGCAGGGGGATGCCGGCGGCGGTGGCGAAGACCGTGACCATGCCGCCCAGCATGACGAATTCGCCCTGCGCGAAGTTCACGACATCGGAGGCGTTGTGGATCAGCGTGAAGCCCAGCGCCACCAGCGCATAGACCGCGCCGATGGTGAGGCCGGAGACGAGGAATTGCAGCAGTTCGGGCATCGTCTCCGGCCTTCCGCGTTCAGTTCCCGAGAAGCGCCCAGTCGCCGTTGCGGATCTCGACCATGCGGAAGGCGGAGAGGTCGAGGCCCATATGGTCGGTGGCGCTCATATTGACGATGCCGCCGGTGCCGACGAAGCCGCGCGTGGCGCGGATGGCGTCCCGCAGCCTGGTGCCGTCGGTGGAATTGGCGCGGCGCATCGCCTCCACCAGGATCATGAGGCCGTCATAGGCATGGCCGCCGAAGGTGGAGACGGGCTGGTTGAACTCCCGCTCGAAGGCCGCCTTGTAGTCCAGCACCACCTGGTGCTGCGGGTCGCTGGTGGGCAGCTGTTCGGCGATGAGCAGCGCGGCGGCGGGCAGGCGCACGCCCTCGGCCGCGGCGGGGGTGGCCAGGTTGATGAATTCCCGGCTGGCGACGCCGTGGGACTGATAGAGCGGCAGGCGGATGCCGAGCTGGTGGTAGCCGCGGGTCACGATGGCGGGGCCCTGGCCGAAGCCGGGATTCACCACCGCCTCGATGCCCTGCGCGTTGCGGAGCCGCGTGAGCTGCGGGGTCATGTCGCTATCGCGCGGGCCGTAGCTTTCCTCCGCCACGATGGTGATGCCGGCCGCACCGGCCACGCGCACGCATTGCCCGCGCATGGACTGCCCGAAGCCATCGGTGCCGGAGATCATGCCGACGCGCGTCAGGCCGCGCGCGCGGATATCGGCGAAGATCTTCTCGCAGGCCATGCGGTCGGTGTGGGGGGTCTTGAAGGTGAAGGGCTGGACGGGGTCGATGATCTCGATGCCGCCGGCCAGCGAGATGAAGGGGATGCGCGCATCCTCGAAGACCGGGCGCATGGCGAGCGTCGTGCCGGTGGTGGTGCCGCCGACCATGGCGACCACGCGGTCATCCTCCACCAGGCGGGTGGCGAAGGTGCGGGCGCGGTTGGCGTCGCCGGCATCGTCATAGATGATGAGCTGCAGCGGGCGGCCATTGACGCCGCCGGCCTGGTTGATGCGGTTGACGTAGAGGCGGAGCGTCTTGTCCTCGGGATCGCCGAGGAAGCTGGCGGGGCCCGTCACGGACAGCACCGCGCCGATGCGGATCGGCTCCGGCGCGCGCTGCGCGAGGGCGGGGGCGGCCAGAAGAAACGCCCCGGCGGCGATCACGCCCCGGCGCAGGATCATTCCCAGTGACATGCGTGCACTCCCTTGGACGTTGTTGTTCGTTCAGGCGTTTGTGCTTCAGGCGGGGGGACGTCGCACCATCGCGATGTGGAAGCGATTGGTGACGAAGGCGGCGTCGGTGAGGCAGGAGGTGCCGGCGGGGTTGGCGCCGGAGACGTGGTAGTCGCTGAAGGCGGCGGACTGGTTGACGAAGACGCCGCCGGTGAGGTTTTCGGACAGCGCCACGCCGGCCTTCGCGAAGGCGGCTTCGGCGCGGGCGAGGAAGGCGTCATCCGTGCTGTGCACCAGCGCGGTGATGGCGCCGCGGGCCTTGGTGGACTGGGCGGCCAGGCGCAGCGCGGCCTCCGCATCCGGGCAGCGGATCAGGAAGGCGATGGGGCCGAAGCGTTCCTCGCCCCAGGCTTCCTCGGCATCGGCGAGCACCTCCACCAGCAGCGGCGTGGCGGTGCGGGCCTCGCCAGGCAGGGGCGCGCTGTCGCGCAGCACGCGGCCGAGGCGGCGGGCGGCGGCGATGCGCGTGAGCGTCCCGGGATTCTGGATGGCGCCCAGCACGCCGGCGGCGCGGGCGGGGTCGGCAAGCAATTCATCCAGCGCGGCGACGATGGCGGCGGCGACCTCGTCGAAGCTCTTGCGGCCCTGGTCGGTGTCCATGCCGGTGGCACTGACAAAGATGTTCTGGGGGGCGGTGCACATCTGGCCGCTGTAGAGGGCGAGGGAGAAGGCGAGGTTGCGGCAGAGGCCGGCGAAATCCGCGGTGGAATGCAGCACCACGGGGTTGATGCCGGCTTCCTCTGTATGCAGGGGCTTGGTGCCCGCGATCAGCCCGCGCAGCCGCGCGCCGAAGACGGGGCCGCCGGTGAAATCGACGATGCCGATGGCGGGATGGGTCGCGAGCTGCTCGGCGATCGGGGCTTCCGGCGTATCGGGCGCGAGTTGCACGACATCCGGCGCGAAGCCCGCCTCCGCCATGACGGTGCGGGCCGTGCGAATGGTCAGCGCCAGCGGCAGGATGGCGGCGGGGTGCGGCTTGACGATGACGGCATTGCCGGTGGCGAGGCTGGCGAACAGGCCGGGATAGCCGTTCCAGGTGGGGAAGGTCGCGCAGCCGATGACGAGGCCGATGCCGCGCGGCACGGCGCGGAACCGCTTGTCCATGCGCAGCGTGTCGCGGCCCGCGGGCTTGTGCCAGGCTGCCGTGGTCGGCACGCGCGATAGCTCCTCCATCGCATAGGCCACGGCTTCCAGGCCGCGATCCTGCGCATGCGGCCCGCCGGCCTGGAAGGCCATGACGAAGGCCTGGCCGGTGGTGTGCATCACCGCATTCGCCATCAGGAAGCTGTCGCGGTTCAGCCGGTGCAGGATCTCCAGCAGCACGCCGGCGCGGGCGGCGGGATCGGCCTCCGCCCAGGCAGGCGCCGCGGCCTCGGCGCGGGCGACCAGGGTGGCGGGCGGAAGCGCGGGATAGGTGATGCCGAGCGCGGGGCCGAAGGGAGAGCGTTCGTCGCCGACCAGCGCCTCGCCCCCCTCGAAGGGCTTGCCCAGCAGGGCGGCGAAGGCGGCTTCCGCTTCGGCCTTGGCGGTCTCGCCATAGATCCTGCCCGAGGGCGCTTCCGGATAGGCCGAGAAATGCGCGCGCGAGCGGGCGGCGGCAATCGCCTGGTCCAGCAGCGCCTGGTGCCGCGCCGCGAACTCGGCCATGGCGATGGAGCCTCCCCGTTTGACTTGGTATTTCGGGCGAGAATAAGCTGACCGCGCGTTCAGTCAATAGAAAGGGGATCGTAGGTATATAAACCTACGATCCCCCATCTGTCAAGAAAAACGGGGAGGGCTTCGCATGTCGGGGACGGCGCCGGTGCTGCTGGTGGAGCAGCGGGACGGGTATCGCGTGCTGACGCTCAACCGCCCGCAGCGGTTGAACGCCTTCGATGCAGGGCTGCAGGCGGTGCTGCGCCAGGCGCTGGCGGAGGCGGGCAGCGATCCCGCCTGCCGGGCCGTGCTGCTAGCCGGTGCGGGGCGCGGTTTCTGCGCGGGGCAGGATCTGGCGGAGCCGGGGCTGACGGACCCCGATGTCGATCTCGGCGCGGTGCTGGATCGCGGGTGGAACGCGCTTGTCGCGGCGCTGCGCGGGCTGCCGAAGCCCGTGGTCTGCGCGGTGCAGGGCGTGGCGGCGGGGGCCGGCGCCTCCGTGGCGCTGGCCTGCGACATCACGCTGGCGGCGGAGGATGCGAAATTCTCCCAGGCTTTCATCCGTATCGGCCTGATCCCGGACAGCGGCGCCACCTGGATGTTGCCGCGCCTCGTCGGCCCCGCGCGGGCACGGGCGCTGGCGATGCTCGGCGATACGATCAGCGGCGCGGAGGCCGCGTCGATGGGCATGGTGTATCGCGCCGTGCCGGCGGCTTCGCTGATGGCGGAAGCGGAATCGCTCTGCGCCAGGCTCGCTCGCCTGCCGGCGGACGCGCTGGCCGCGACCAAGCGCGTGCTCGACGCCGCGGAGGGCAACACGCTCGAGGAGCAATTGGCGCTGGAGGCGGCGGTGCAGAGGGACCTCGGCCGCAGCGCCGACTACGCGGAGGGCGTGGCCGCCTTCCAGCAGAAGCGCCCCGCGCGCTTCGAAGGCGCCCCCGAATGACGCCGCAGGAGATCGCGGAAGCCTGCGCCCGCGCGATGTGGGCGGAGGACCAGGCCTCGGCCGGGCTCGGCATGGCGATCACGCGCGTGGCGCCGGGGGAGGCGGTGCTGGCCATGCGGATCGAGCCCCGCATGGTGAACGGGCACGGCATCGCGCATGGCGGCTTCATCTTCGCGCTGGCCGACAGCGCCTTCGCCTTCGCCTGCAACAGCTTCAACCGCCGTGCCGTCGCCCAGTCCAACACCATCACCTATCTCCGCCCCGCGAAGCTGGATGATGTGCTGACGGCCCATGCCGTGCAGACGCAATCCGCCGGGCGCAGCGGCATCACCGATGTGACGGTGACGGACCAGCAGGGCCGCGCCATCGCCGTCTTCCGCGGCCTCTCCCGCATCATCGATGGCCAGCTTGTGGAGGAAACAACCCATGGCAACGGATGACCGGCTCGATGAGGGCGAGCGTCTGTCGATCGGCGATCTGCGCGCGCTGCAGCTGGACCGCCTGCGGGCCACGCTCCGCCTCGCCTATGACAAGGTGCCGCATTACCGCCGGGCCTTCGATGCGGCGGGCGTGACGCCCGATGATCTTCACGCGCTGGAGGACCTCCGGCGCTTCCCCTTCACCACCAAGGCGGATCTGCGGGACAACTACCCCTTCGGCATGTTCGCCGTGCCGCGGGAGAAGCTCGCGCGTATCCACGCCTCCTCCGGCACCACGGGCAAGCCGACCGTCGTCGGCTACACGGCCGACGACATCGCCATGTGGGCGCAGGTGATGGCGCGATCGATCCGTGCCAGCGGCGGGCGGCCCGGGATGATGGTGCATATCGCCTATGGCTACGGGTTGTTCACCGGGGGGCTCGGCGCGCATTACGGGGCGGAGGCGCTGGGCTGCGCCGTGGTGCCGATGTCCGGCGGCATGACCGAACGCCAGGTGCAGCTCATCGAGGATTTTCGCCCCGACATCATCATGGTCACGCCCTCCTACATGCTGGCGCTGCTCGACGAGTTCCGCAGGCAGGGAAAGGATCCGCGCGGCACCAGCCTCAGGATCGGCATCTTCGGCGCGGAACCCTGGACGGAGGCGATGCGCGCGCAGATCGAGGATGCCTTCGGCATCCAGGCCGTGGACATCTACGGCCTGTCGGAGGTGATCGGCCCCGGTGTCGCCAATGAATGCGTGGAGACGAAGGACGGGCCGCATATCTGGGAGGATCACTTCTTCCCGGAGGTCGTGGACCCGAATACCGGCGCGCCGGTGCCGGAGGGCGAGCCGGGCGAGCTGGTCTTCACCAGCCTCACCAAGCAGGCCATGCCCATCATCCGCTATCGCACGCGGGATTTGACCCGCCTGATGCCCGGCACGGCGCGCCCGGCCTTCCGGCGGATGCAGAAGATCACCGGCCGCAGCGACGACATGATCATCCTGCGCGGGGTGAACCTGTTCCCGTCCCAGGTGGAGGAACAGATCCTCCGCGTGCCGGACCTGGCGCCGCACTACCAGCTGATCCTGACGCGCGACGGACCGCTGGATGCCATGACCATCGCGGTGGAGGCCGAGCCCGGCACGCTGCCGGAGGAGCGCGAGCGCGCGGCGAAGACCCTGGCGCATTACGTCAAGGCGATCATCGGCGTCACCGCCGCCATCGAGGTGCGCGACGCCGGCGCGATCGAGCGCAGCCTCGGCAAGGCGAAGCGCGTGGTGGACCGGAGGCCCCGCTGAGATGGCACGCCCCAGGGCCGCGGACCATGAGGAGAAGCGCCAGGCGATCCTGAAGCAGGCGGCGGAGCTTTTCGCCGCGCATGGCTATGACCGGGCGTCGCTGGCGATGCTCGCCAAGGCGGGCAACGTCTCCAAGACCCTGGTCTATCACTACTGGCCGGACAAGGCGGCGCTGCTGTTCGACGTGCTGGCGCAGCACCTGCAGCATCTGGTCGAGATCGCGCGCGGGGCTGCCACCATCACGGGCTCGCCACGTGCGCGGCTGGAGACTCTGGCCTTCCTGCTGCTGGATGCCTATCGCGACGCGGATGCGGTGCATCGCGTGCAGATCACCTGCCTGACCCTGCTGGCGCCCCCGCAGCAGGAAGCGCTGCGGTCCCTGGAACGCGCCCTGGTGGCGGAGGCCGCGGCGATGGTGGCGGACCTGCATCCGGGCCTGGCGGAGGACCGGCGGCTGCTGAAGCCGCTGACCATGAGCTTCTTCGCCATGCTGAACTGGCACCACCTCTGGCACCGGGAACAGGGGCCGCTGAGCCGGGAGGATTATGCCCGGATGGTCGCGGCGCTGATCGCGGAGGGCGGCGGCCCGGCGGCGCGGGCCCTGGGGCCGGGCGTTGATTCCGCTTGATTTTAGGAATACTATCCTTTAAGCCGATTAGGCCATTTATGCGCCTTTAGTCGCATTCCGCGCGGGGCATCGGGTGGCGGAGGGCTGATCGATGCGCGTCCTGCTGAAGATATCGCCGCAGAGCCAGATCACGCTGCGCAAGGACCTCCGGGCGGCGCTAGGACCATGTTCTCATGTCGAGGTCGAGGCCGTCAAGGGACGGCTCATCCTGCGCCCGGCCGCGGGGCTGACCCTGGATGAGGCGCGGGACGCCTATGGCAAGCACGGCATCACGGTGGAGGTGCTGAAGGAGGCGCTGACCATCGTGAAGCGGCGCCAAGGCGGGGCTTCCGAATGACGGGGCTTCCCCGTCACCGTCACGTGACAGGGCGCCGTGGCGGCGATGATTGCGCGCCCGGCGCGGGCGGGTGAGGCTGCGCCGCCCATCACAGGTGGTGGAAAAGGGGGGCGGTTGGAAGGCGCCGGGGCCGGGATGGCGGTGGCGGCCGGGCCGGATCGGCGGGCGCGGCGATGCGGTGGCGCGGCTTCCTCCTGGGCGCTGCCGGCGGCGGCGCTGCTGCTGCCGCTGGCGCTGCTGCTGGGCGGCGGGCTGCTGGCCTGGCGGAACACGCTGGCGGAGGCCGAGGCGGCGCTGCGGCAGAGCGCCGATACCGGCGCCGAATTCGGCACCCGCGTGCTGGCCGGCTATGTCGTCAGCGCCGGGCGGGTGAACGACCTGACCCGCGGCCTGTCGGATGCCGAGATCTCGGCGCGGGAGGAATCCCTGCACCGGCAACTGGCTGACCTGATCCCCGACGTGCCGGAGGCGGAAGCTGCCTATGTGATCGACCGGACGGGCACGGCGCTGCTGGCGGCGAACCTGTTCCCGGTGCCGCGGGACCGGCCGACGGCGGCGGACCGGGACTTCTTCGCGGCGCTGCGCGCGGATACCCCGCCGCGCTTCCACATCAGCCAGGTCTATGTCTCCCGCTTCGATGGCGTGCCCTTCTTCGCGGTCAGCCGCCGGCGCAGCGGGACGGCGAACGGGCTGGCACCGGACGCCTTTGATGGGGCGGTCAACCTCTCCGTCTATCCGCACCGGCTGCAGCCGGCGATGCGGCGCCTGCTGCGGCAGGATGGCGATGCCCTGGCGCTGATCCGGGATGACGGAGAGGCGCTGGCCAGCACCGCTATCGCCAGCCCGCAGGGGGTCTCGGCGCCCGGGCTGGCCGCCGCCGCCGCCCCGACCGGCCGCGCCTTGCGGCGGGAGGGCGGCATGATCCTTGCGGTGCAGAAGCTGGAGGGATTTCCCGTGCTGGCGGTGGCCAGCCGGCCGCTGGCCGCGGTGGCCGCGGATTGGCGGGCCACCATGGGCAACCACCTGCTGTTCGGCGTGCCCGCCACCCTGGCCCTGCTGCTGCTGAGCCTGCGGGAACGCCAGCAGCAGGCCCGGCTGGGGGCGGCGAACCAGGCGCTGGAGGAGGTGAATGCCGCGCTGGCCGCCGCGCTGCGCGCCAGCGAGGGCAATCTGAAGCGGGCGCAGGATGCGGCCGGGATCCTGGCCTTCGACATGGCGGCGGACGGGATGGTGGCGGGTGGCCGGGGGCTGCGGGAGCTGTTCGGCCTGGCGCCGGACGCGGTGCTGGACGAGGCCGCGCTGGTGGCCTGCCTGCATCCCGATGACCGGCCGGTGGCGCAGGCCGAGTTGCGGCGCCTGGCGCGGGATGGCGGGAAGCTGGCCGCGGAATACCGGGTGCTGCTGCCGGATGGCGGGCTGCGCTGGGTGATGCTGCGGGGGGAGGCCGCGGCCGGCTACGGCCCGGCCTCCCCCAGCGGCCTGGCGCTGCCGGGCCGTCTTTCCGGCGTCGCCATGGATGTCACGCCGCGCCGCCAGGCGGAGGAACGGACGGCGCTGCTGGCCTTCGAGGTGACGCACCGCGCCAAGAACACGCTGGCCGTGGTGCAGGCGGCGCTCCGGCTGACCAAGGCGCCGGACTACGCGAGCTATGTCCGCGCCGTCGAAGGGCGCGTCGCGGCGCTGGCGCGGGCGCAGACCATGCTGGCCGAAAGCCAGTGGCGGGAGGGCGATCTGCGCGCGCTGCTGGAGGCAGAGCTGCGTGCCTTCCAGGCCGCGCCACCCCCGGGCGAGGGCGCGGGGGAGCCGGTGGTGACGCTGTCCGGCCCGCCGGTGTCCCTGCCGGTCCGCGCCGTGCAGGCGCTGGCCATGGCGGTGCATGAACTGGCGACCAACGCGGTGAAATACGGCGCCCTGTCCAGCCCCGCCGGGCGCCTGCACATCACCTGGTGCCTGGATGCGGCCTGGCTCTATTTGGCCTGGCGGGAGAGCGGCGGGCCGCCGCTGGCGGCGGAACCGGCGCGGAAGGGCTTCGGGTCCCGCGTGATCGAACAGACCATCCGCTTCCAGCTCTCGGGACGGATGGAGAAGCGCTGGGAACCCGCCGGGCTGGAATGCGACATCGCGATCCCGCTGACGGAGGCGGGACCCGCGGTGGGCGGCGCCCCGCCGCCGGGGGGCGAGTCTTGACGTTCCGGCTTCGTTCGCCCTAATCCCGCCAGTCGCGTCCCTTCACCGGAACAGGTCCCTGGCCGCCCTTCCCGACCCGTCAGCCGGTCCCCTGGCCGAGGTGCCTCTGGCCGAGGTGCCTCTGGCCGAGGTGCCTCTGGCCGATGCGCCGCCGCTGCGCCTGCTGCGGCTGCGGCTGACCGATTTCCGGTCCTATCCGAGCTTCGAGGCCCGTTTCACCGGACGCATCGTCGCCATCGCCGGTCCCAACGGGGTGGGCAAGACCAACCTGCTGGAGGCGATCAGCCTGCTCGGCCCTGGCCGCGGGCTGCGGGGCGCGCGGGCCAGCGAGATCGGCCGGCGGCAGCCCGGCGCGGAGGCGCCGCGGCCCTGGGTGGCCTGGGGGTCCTTCGACGGGCCGGATGGCCCGGCCGAGATCGGCACCGGCACCACGGCCGAGGCCGGCGACGCGGCCCGGCGCAAATACACGCTGGATGGGGAGCCCGCGAAAAGCCAGGCGGAGCTGGCCCGGCGTGCCGGGGCCGTCTGGCTGACGCCGCAGATGGACCGGCTGTTCCAGGACGGTGCCAGCGGGCGAAGGCGCTTCCTGGACCGCCTGGTCTGGGCGCTGGAGCCCGGCCATGCGCGGGAAGTGGCCGCCCATGACACGGCGATGAGCGGGCGGAACCGGCTGCTGGCGGAAGGGCGGCGGGATGCCGCCTGGCTGGCGGCGCTGGAGGATGCGATGGCCCGCCATGCGGTGGCGGCGGTGGCGGCGCGGCGGGCATTGGCCAGCCGGCTGAACGCGCTGCTGGCGGCGGGCACCGCCACGGGCGCCTTCCCGGCTGCGCGGATCGACCTGGCCTGCCCGATCGCCGCCGCGCTGGCGGAAGCGCCGGCCCTGGCGGTGGAGGACCGGCTGCGGGCGGACCTCGCCGCCGGGCGGGGGCGGGATGCCGCGGCGGGGGGTGCCCAGCTGGGCGCGCACCGGACGGACATGACCCTGGTGCACCTGCCCAAGGGGCAGCCGGCGGCGCTGTGCTCGACCGGGGAGCAGAAGGCGCTGCTGGTCTCCACCGTCCTGGCCCATGCGGCGCTGATCGGCGCCGCGCGGGGCTTCGCGCCGCTGCTGCTGCTGGACGAGGTGGCGGCCCATCTGGACCAGGGGCGGCGGGAGGCGCTTTATGCCGCCCTGGCCAGCCTGCCGGCCCAGGTCTTCCTGACCGGCACGGAGCCGGATATTTTCGCCCCGCTCCAGGGCATCGCCGAGACGTTCAGGGCGACGCCCGAGGGCCTGGCCGCCGTCTGACGGCGACCGTGAATCACCCCGTGCCGAATCCCGCCGGAAAGCCTATACTGGCCGGGATTCCAAGCCGATTTCCAGGAGCCTCCGCCGGCATGTCCGACGCCGATGCGCGCGCCAACGACCCGAACAGCCCGAAGCCCGGGGACCCCAACCCGGGTGACCAGGCGGCCAATCCGGGGGCGGATGCCTATGACAGTGCCTCCATCACCGTGCTGCGGGGGCTGGAAGCCGTCCGCAAGCGGCCGGGCATGTATATCGGCGATACCGATGACGGCTCCGGCCTGCACCACATGGCCTTCGAGATCATCGACAATGCGGTGGACGAGGCCCAGGCCGGCTTCGCGACCACCTGCCATGTCGTGCTGAACGGCGATGGCAGCGTCACCGTCACCGATGACGGCCGCGGCATCCCGGTGGACATCCACCATGAGGAAGGCGTCTCCGCCGCCGAGGTGGTGCTGACCAGGCTGCATGCCGGCGGCAAGTTCAACCAGAACAGCTACAAGGTCTCCGGCGGCCTGCACGGCGTGGGGGCGGCGGTGGTGAACGCCCTGTCGGAGTGGATGGAAGTCCGCATCTGGCGCGACGGGCGGGAACACTTCATCCGCTTCGAGCATGGCGACACGGTGGTGCCGCTGAAGATCATCGGCCCGTCCGACCACCAGCACGGCACGGAAGTGACCTTCAAGCCGTCTTCGGGCACCTTCACCAAGGTCGAATACGAATTCGCCATCCTGGAACGGCGCCTGCGGGAACTGGCCTTCCTCAATTCGGGCCTCAAGATCTCCCTGCGCGATGACCGGCACGTGCCGGCGCAGGAAGTGGCCTTCGAGTTCAAGGGCGGGCTCGTCGCCTTCGTCGAATGGCTGGACCGCAGCAAGGAGCCGATCTTCAAGCCGCCGGTCAGCCTGATCAGCAAGGCGACGGAGGGCATCCGCGTCGAGCTCGCGATGTGGTGGAACACGTCGCCGCACGAAATGGCGCTCTGCTACACCAACAACATCCCGCAGCGCGATGGCGGCACGCACCAGGCGGGCTTCCGCCAGGCGCTGACGCGCGTGGTGATGAAGTATGCCGAGGATCTGGCGAAGAAGGAGAAGGTGGAGCTGATCGGCGACGACATGCGGGAGGGCCTGACCGCGGTCATCTCCGTGAAGGTGCCGGACCCCAAGTTCAGCTCCCAGACCAAGGACAAGCTGGTGTCGTCCGAGGTGCAGCCGGTGGTGCACATGGCCGTCGCCGACGCGCTGTCCCACTGGTTCGAGACGCATCCGAAGGAAGCCAAGCTCGTCATCGAGCAGGTGGTGCTTTCCGCCGCCGCGCGGAAGGCGGCGCAGCTGGCGCGGGACAAGGTGGGGCGCAAGAACGCGCTGGATATCTCCACCCTGCCGGGCAAGCTGGCGGATTGCCAGGAGAAGGATCCGGCGAAGTCGGAGATCTTCATTGTCGAGGGTGACAGCGCGGGTGGCTCCGCCAAGCAGGGGCGCGACCGGCGCTTCCAGGCGATCCTGCCGCTGAAGGGCAAGATCCTGAATGTCGAGCGCGCGCGGATGGACAAGATGCTGTCCAGCGCGGAGATCGGCACGCTGATCACGGCCCTCGGCACCGGGATCGGGCCGGGGCCGGAGGACAAGGGCGGATTCAGCGCCGACAAGCTGCGCTACCACCGCATCGTCATCATGACGGATGCCGATGTGGACGGCAGCCATATCCGCACGCTGCTGCTGACCTTCTTCTTCCGGCAGATGCCATCGCTGATCGAACGCGGGCATCTCTACATCGCGCAGCCGCCGCTCTATCGCGCCAAGCGCGGCAATGACGAGCGCTACCTGAAGGATGACCGGGCGCTCGAGGATTTCCTGATCGAGAAGGCGCTGAACGGCGCCAAGGTCCGCTTCGCCGACGGGCGCGAATTGCGCGGCGCGGAGCTGGCGGAGGAGGTGGAGCGGCTGCGCCAGGTGGCCGCGCGCATCCGGCGCCTGGCGACGCAGGTGCCGGCGGGCATCGTCGAACAGGCGGCGGTGGCGGGGGCGCTGACGCTCGACGCCGATCGCGCGCTGGCGGGCGCGGCGCTGCTGGCGCAGCGGCTGGATGCGCTGTCGCCGGAAAGCGAGCGCGGCTGGAAGGCCACGGCGGATGGCGCGGGGCTCGCGCTGTTCCGCGTGGTGCGCGGCGTGACGGAACGGCACCTGCTGGACCCCGCGGCGCTGCGGAGCGCGGAGGCCCGCTGGCTGGATGAGCGGCGTGAGGTCTTCGCGCGTGACTATGCCGCCGGGCCCGCGATGGTGTCCTTCGAAGGGCCGGAGAGCGCGCAGCACGGCCCGCTGCTGGCCTTCGAGCGCATCTTCGCGCAGGGCCGCCGCGGCCTGACCATCCAGCGCTTCAAGGGCCTCGGTGAGATGAACCCCGACCAGCTCTGGAAGACCACGCTCGACCCCGCCGTGCGCACGCTGCTGCGCGTGCGGGTGGAGGATGTGGAGGATGCGGAGCAGGTCTTCTCCACGCTGATGGGCGATGTGGTGGAACCGCGGCGCGAATTCATCGTGGGCAATGCGCTGAAGGTGGCGAACCTCGACGTGTGAGGGCCGCTTCAGCGGCCCAGCCGCACCTCGATGGTGCGGGGCGGGCCTTCCGTGACCTGGATCGCGGCCTCGTCGAAGCGGGGCGCGCGCATCCCGGGGCGGATGTTGTTGGAGACGCCCCAATCCTCGGTCGGGATGCCGAAGAAGTTGGTGTCGATGCGGCCGTTGTTGTTGGCGTCGTGGGAGACGGCGACCGCATAGGTGCCGGGGGCGATGCCGTCGAAGCGGCACCGCACGCCCGCGGGATTGGCCGGCGCGGATCGCAGCACGGCGCCGGCCGCATCCCCGGGGAAGCCGCCGCGGTCGGCGCTGTGCAGCGCGCAGCCGATGGTGCCGTCCGCGGAGCGGATATTGGCGACGTTCACGACGAGATCGGCCGCCAGGGCCGGGGCGTTGGCGAGGAACAGGCAGGCCAGCAGCAGCGGACGGTGCATCGGGGGAGGGCCTTCGCGGTGATCGTGCTGCGCCCGTGGCATGGGGCCGCCGGCGGCGTCAACGTGAAAGGGGCGCGCCATCCGGCGTCCGGCGCGGCGGCGGGGGAGAAGGGCGCATGACATCCCGGTATGGGCTTGAGATCCGGGCCGCGACGGCGGCGGATGCGCCGGGGCTCGCGGAATTGCTGACGGAGGCGGGCCAGGCCAGCGCGGGGCGCGTCATCGCCACGCGGCTGGAGGCGCTGCGCCAGGGCCCGGGCACGGTGCTGATCGCGCAGGAATGGGGGCCGCCGAGTGGCGTCATCGCGCTGCATTGGTACCCGTCGCTGCTGGAGGATCGGCCGGTGGCGCAGGTGACGCTGCTGCTGGTGGGGCAGGACAGCCGGCGGCGGGGCATCGGGCGGCTCCTGGTGAAGGCCGCCGCCCAGGCCGCGCGCAGCGCCGGCTGCGGGGCGCTGGAAATGGCGCTGGCGGAGGCCGGGGCGGCGATGCAGGGCTTCTGCGCCGCCACCGGCTTCGCGGAAAGCGGCGCCCGCTTCACGCGGAGTCTTCGCCGGCAGAGCTGAGGGCCGCGAAGGCCTGGCGCAGCGCGTCCAGCACCGCGCGCTGGCCGGGGGTGGGCAGCCAGTCCCGCCGTGTGGTCAGGCCGATGGCGCGGGGCGGGCCGAATGGGGCGACCGGCAGCGCCGCCAGCCCCGGCGCGGCGGCGATCTGGCGGCGGGACAGCAGCGCCAGCGCCCGGGTCCGGCGCAGCAGGGCGATGGTGGCGTGGGGGGAATTGGTCTCCATCGCCAGGCGGGGGCGCTGGGGCAGGGTGGCGAGGATCGCCTCCGCCGTCGCGCGCCGTGGCAGGCCGGGCTCCGGCAGCACCCAATCCTGGGCGGCCAGGGCCGCGGGGCTCGGGACCTCGCCCCGCGCCAGGGGATGGGTGGCGGCGGCGGCGATCACGAAGGGGTCGGGCGCCAGGACCTGCTCCTCCACCTCCTCGGCCGGGGCGGGGTTCCGCAGCGCGCCCAGGATGGCGTCCAGCGCGCCGTGGCGAAGCTGGTCCAGCAGCGCGGCATGGGTGCCGTCCCGCAGCGTGACGCGCAGCGCGGGCATGGGACCGAGCGTGGCGATGGCGGCGGCGAGTTCGTCCTGCGGCAGCATGGGCAGGGTGCCCAGGCGGAACCATTCCACCCGGCCGCTGGCCGCCAGCTCCGCCAGGCCCTGCTCCAGCTCCGCCGCCGCCAGGGCGAAGCGGCGGCCGAGTTCCACCCCGCCGGGCAGCGGCACCATGCCATCCGCGGCGCGGCGGTAGAGCGGCACGCCGAGCGCGGCTTCCAGCCCCCGCGCGGTGCGCGCCAGCGTCGGCAGGGAAACGCCGCGCAGCCTGGCGGCGGCGGAGAAGCTGCCGGCGCGGACGATGGCGCGATGCGTCTCGATGGCGGTGTCCGTCAGCAGGCCGGTGCGCGCCGTGCTGCGGCAGGCCGCGAGCCCCGCCTGCACCTGGCCCATCATGCGCCGGCAGCGCGCGAGGAAGCGGGCGCCGGGTTCCGCGGGAAAGCTGCCGCGGGGGCCGCGCCGCAGCAGCGTCTGCCCGACCGCCGCTTCCAGCCGGTCGATGGCCTGGCTGAGGGCGGGCTGGGAGAGGCCGAGGCGGCGGGCGGCGGCGCCGAGGCTGGCGCCCTCCGCCACCGCCATGAACGCCTCGATATCCCGGAGCCGGGGCGGGGTGGGGGTCATAGCCCGGAGCTTATGACCCGCAGCGACGATCTTGCGTAGCGGCGACGACAAGGGGCGGGCAGGCTGGGGCAAAGGGGAAACGCATGCCAGGCCTCATCATCGACACCCATACGCACGTCATCTCCACCGACCGGGTGCGCTACCCGACGGCGCCGCTCGGGGGCAAGCAGTCCGACTGGTCGGCGGAACGGCCGGTGGAGGTGGGGGGGTTGCTCGCCGCCATGGAGGCGGCGGGGGTCGCCAAGGCCGTGGTGGTGCAGGCCTCCACCGCCTATGGCCACGACAATTCCTGCGTCGCCGATTCCATCGCGCCGCATCGCGACCGCCTGGTGGGGGTGTTTTCCGTCGACATCCTGGCGGCGGATGCGGTGGAGCGCATCCATCACTGGCACGGGCTGGGTTTCGCCGGCCTGCGCCTGTTCACCACGGGCACGACCATGCCGGGCCAGGCCGGATGGATCGACGATCCGCGCGGCCATGCCGGCTGGGCGGCGGCGGAGGCACTCGGCCTGCCGATCGCCATGCAGATGACGGCCAAGGGCATTCCGGCGCTGCGCGCGATGATGGACCGCTTCCCCGGCGTGACGGTGCTGCTGGACCACCTGGCGCGGCCGGAACTGGCCGATGGCCCGCCCTATGCCAGGGCATCCGCCCTTTTCGACCTCGCCTCCTATCCGCAGGTGGTGCTGAAGCTGACGACGCGGGCGCTGGACCTGGCGCGGGAGGGCGCCTCCACCCCCGCCGCGCTGATGGCGGAATTGCTGGCGCGCTTCGGGGCGGGGCGGATCATGTGGGGGTCGAATTTCCCGGCCCATGCGGGCGGGCTGCCGCATCTGCTGGAACGCAGCCTGGCGGCGCTGGAAAGCCTGTCGGCGGCCGACCGGGACATGATCCTGGGCGGCACCGCGCAGCGCGTCTACCCCGCGCTCAAGGGGGCTTGAGATGGACGCCCTTCGCCTGGCCATCGCCGACAGCCGCCTGACCACGGGGCTGAAGGCCGCCGGCGCGCTGCCGGATGGCACGGCCCTGAGCTTCGAGGCGGTGAAGCCCATCCACCGCGCCTTCGCTCCCATGGCGCGGGAAGGCCGCTACGACGCCAGCGAGATGGCGATCGTCACCGCGTTGCAGGCCTTCGCCTACGACAAGCCGATCGTGCTGCTGCCGGTGACGCTGGCGGCGCGTTTCCAGCACCGCTGCATCATCCGCCTGGCCAGCCGGCCGGAGCTGACGCCGGCGGGCCTGGCGGGCAAGCGGGTCGGCGTGCGGGCCTATACCCAGACCACGGGGATGTGGGTGCGCGCCATCCTGGCCGAGGAATCCGGCCTGCCGACGCAGGCGATGCGCTGGGCGACGCAGGAAGGCGCGCATGTCGCGGAATACGCGGACCCTGATTTCGTGGAGCCGCTGCCGGAGGGCAGCCTGCCGGATCTGCTGCGGCGCGGTGACCTCGATGCCGCGATCCTCGGCAATGACCTGCCGGACGACCCGGTCTTCGCGCCGGTGATCACGGAGCCTGAGGAAGCGGCGAGGGCCTGGTTCGCGCGCCACGGCATCGTGCCCGTCAACCACATCCTCGTCGTGCGGCAGGATGTGGCGGCGGCGCGGCGGGCGGAGATCGCCGCGCTGATGGCGGCGCTGCGCGCGGCGAAGCCGGATGCCCGGCCCGACATGCTGCCGATGGGCGTGGAGGCGATGCAGGCGCCCATCGCGCACATCATCCGGACCTGCCTGGCGCAGGGGCTGCTGCCGCGGCCGGTGACGGCGGAGGAGGTCTTCGCGCCGGCGCGCGCGCTCGGCCTGGACTGACAAGAACGAGACCGGAGGAAACCATGATCAAGACGCGACGCGGGCTGCTGGCCGCCGGCGCGGCCCTGCTGGCAACGCCTGCGCTGGCGCAGTCCCAGCCCAATGGCCCCGTGACGCTGGTGGTGCCCGTCACGCCGAGCACGGCGCAGGATGTGCTGGCGCGGATGCTGGCGCCGACCCTGTCCGACCTGCTCGGCCAGCCCGTGGTGGTGGAGAACCGCACGGGGGCGAGCGGCGTCATCGGCACCGGCGCGGTGGCGCGCGCCGTGCCGGACGGGCGGATGCTGCTTATGCAGGGCGCGAATTTCGTGATGAGCCCGCCGCTGATGCCGAACCTGCCCTTCGACCCGGTGCGGCAGTTCATCCCCATCATCCGCATCGCCGATGGCAATTCCGTGCTGGCGGTGCGGCCCGATTTGCCGGCGCGGGACGTGGCGGAATTCGTGGCCCTCGCCAAGGCGCGGCCGGGGGACCTCGACTACGGATCGCCGGGGAATGGCACGGCGCCGCACATGTCCATGGCGCTGTTCATGCTGGCCGCGGGGATCGAGCTGAACCACATCCCCTATCGCGGCACCGCGCCCGCGCTGCAGGATTTGATGGGACGGCGCCTGGCGGCGATGGTGCTGCCGGTGGCCGTCGCCATGCCGCTCGCGCGGGCGGGCCAGCTGCGCCTGCTGGCGGTGACGGCCGATCCGCGCTGGCCCGACCTGCCGGAGGTGCCGACGCTGGCCGAAGCCGGCTATCCCCAGGCCACCAACACCATCATCTACGGCGTCTATGGCCCGGCCGGGCTGCCGGCGGAGATGGTGGCACGGATCAATGGCGGGCTGAACGAATGGCTGTCCCGCCCCGCCACGCGCCAGGCGATCCTGGCGCAGGGGCTGAGCCCGACCGGCGGGCCGCAGGACGCCTTCGCCGCCACGGTGCGATCCGAATTGCAACGCTGGGCCGATGTGGTGCGGGAGGGACGCATCCGCCCGGATTGAGTTGACGGGGTCGCCGGCAGCGTCGAAGGTTTTCGACAGCGGCCGGCGCTGGGCGTCATGCCTGGGCCGGCAGACCGGAGGCCACCCATGCCCAAGCTGACCACCATGCTGCGCCGCCTGATCGTGCTGGGCGCCATCGGCCTGCCGCAGGCCGCGCCCGCGCAGACCCTGACCATGGCGGTGCAGTCGACCTTCGGGATCGATCCGCACTTCTTCTTCAACGGCCCCAACATGGCGGCCGCGCGGCACATCTACGACACCGTCATCAGCCGCGACGAGAACAGCCGCCAGGTGCCGGGCGCCGTCGAAAGCTGGCGCGCGGTGGAGCCGCAGATCTGGGAGCTGAAGCTGCGCCCCGGCGTCGTGTTCCATGACGGTACGCCCTTCACGGCGGACGACATCGCCTTCTCCATCGCCCGCATCCCGGACGTGCCGGGCAACATCGGGCCCTACACCATCAACCTGCGCACGATCAGCCGGGTGGAGGTGGTGGACCCGCTGACGGTCAGGCTGCACACCAGCGAACCCAACCCGGTGATCCCGGGGCAGATGACGAATGTCTTCATCGTCTCCGCCCGCGCCGCCGCGCAGGCCAGCACGCAGGATTTCAACGCGGGGCGCGCGGCGATCGGCACCGGCCCCTACCGGGTGGTCGGCGGCGGCGTCACGCCATCCGGCATGCAGCTGGAACGCTTCCCCGGCTATCACGGCACGCAGCCGGCCTGGAGCCAGGTGAATGTCCGGGTGGTGGCGAATGACGCAGCGCGGCTCGCGGGGCTGCTCGCCGGCGATTTCGACCTGATCGAGGATGTGCCGCTGGGCGATGTGGCGCGGCTGCGGCGGGAGGGGCGCGTGAACATCGCGGCGCGGCCGACCGACCGGATCATGTATCTCTCGCTCAATGTGGCGCGGGACCCGCTGCCGCTGGCGGTGGATGGCGCGGGACAGCCGCTGCCGGTGAACCCGCTGTCGGATGTGCGGGTGCGCCAGGCTCTCTCGCTCGCCATCGATCGCGCGGCGCTGGTGGACCGCGTGATGGAAGGGCAGGCCGTGGCCTCCGGCCAGCTGACGCCGGAGGGCTTCGGCGGCTACGACCCGGCGGCGCGCGTGCCCGCGGGCGATGCCGCGGCGGCGCGGCGCCTGCTGGCGGAGGCGGGCTATCCCGATGGCTTCGGGCTGACCATCGCCTGCAGCAATGACCGCTACGTCAATGATTCCCGCATCTGCCAGGCGGTGGGGCAGATGCTGTCCCGTGCCGGGCTGAAGATGAATGTGGACGTGACGCCGAGCACGGTCTTCTTCCCGCGCATCCGCCCCGCGCGCGTGACCCTGCCGATGCACTTCGTCGGCCGCTCCTTCTCCTCCGGCGATGCCTCCTATGTGCTCTCCACCTCCTTCCATACGCGGGAGCCGACGGGGCTTCTGGGCGGCGCCAACCGCGCGGGGTTCAGCGACCCCGCGCTGGATGCGCGGATCCGGGAGGTGATGGTGCGGATGGATGCGGGGCGGGAGGCGGCGCTGCGGGCGATGATGCAGGATGTCGAGGCGATGCAGGTGCAGATCCCCCTCTATGTGCAGATGACGGTGATCGGGACGCGCCGCAGCATCACCTACACCCCGCGGATGGATGAGCAGGTGGTGGCGGTACACGCACGCCCCGCCCGCTGAGGCGATGGGTCCCCGGCGATGAGTTCATCGGTCCTGGTGCTGGGCGCCGGCATGGTCGGTGTCTCCGTCGCGCTGCACCTGGCGCGGCGCGGGCGGGATGTGGTGCTGGTGGATCGGCAGGGGCCGGGGGAGGGGGCCTCCTTCGGCAATGGCGGGCTGATCCAGCGGGAGGCCGTGTTCCCGCACGCCTTCCCGCGGGAGGCGCGGGAGATCCTGCGCATCGCCGGCAACCGCGCGATCGAGGCCCGCTACCACTGGCGCGCACTGCCGGGCTTCGCATCGCCCCTGCTGCAGTACTGGTGGCATTCGGAGCCCGCGCGCTACGAAAGGGCGGCGGCGGCCCATGCGGCGCTGATCGAGACCTGCCTCGATGAGCATCTGGCGCTCGCGCGCGACACGCCGGCGATGGCGCTGCTGCGGCCGATCGGCTGGATGCGGCTGTATGGCGACGATTCGGGGATGGAGGCGGCGCTGCGCCAGGCGGAGCGCGCGCGGGCGGAGCATGGCGTGAACTGCGTCGCGCTGGATCGCCAGGGCCTGGCGGCGGCGGAGCCGCATCTGATGGTCGGGCGCGCGGGCGCGATCCACTGGACCGATCCGCTCTCGGTCAGCGATCCGCAGGCGCTGGTGCTGGCCTATGCCGCCCGCTTCGCGGAGGCTGGCGGGCGCTTCGTGAACGGCGATGCGATGACGCTGGAACGCGCGGGCGCGGGCTGGCGGGTGATGACGGCGGAAGGGGTGGTGGAGGCGGCGGAGGTCGTCATCGCGCTCGGCGCTTCCGCCACGATGGTCACGCGGAAGTTGGGCTATGCGCCGCCGCTGTTCGGCAAGCGCGGCTACCACATGCACTATCGGATGCGCGGCAATGCGGTGCTGCACCGCCCCATCCTGGATACGCCGAGCGGCTTCCTGCTGGCGCCCATGCGGGCCGGCATCCGGCTGACCACGGGCGCGGAATTCGCCGCCCCCGACGCGCCGCCGACGCCGGTGCAGCTGGACCAGGCGGAGCCCGTCGCGCGGGGCCTGCTGCCGCTGGCCGATCGCGTGGAGGCGACGCCCTGGATGGGCACGCGGCCCTGCATGCCGGACATGCTGCCGGTCATCGGCGCGCTGCCGGGCCAGCCGGGCGCCTGGTGCGCCTTCGGCCATGCGCATCAGGGGCTGACGCTGGGGCCGACCACGGGGCGGCTGCTGGCGGAAATGATGACCGGCGACGCGACCTTCCTCCCGCCGGAGCCCTATCGCGCGGAACGCTTTCTCTGAGTCACACGACCCCGTCGTCGCGCATCGCGGCGATGGCGGCGGCGTCATAGCCCAGGCGCCGCAGCCATTCCTCCGTCTGCGCGGAAAGCGTCGGCGCCGGGCCGGCGGGGGCCGGGTTGGCATCGCCGAAGCGGAAGCCGCAGCGGGTCAGGCGCTGGGGGCCCTCCGGGGCGTCGATCTCCGTCACGAAGCCGCGGTCCCGGACATGGGCGTGGTTGATGATGGCCGGCACGCTGAGGACCTGGCCGGCGGGGACACCGGCGGCGACCAGCAGATCCTCCCAGGTCGCGGCATCCTTCGCGGCCAGGCCGGATTCGATCTCCACCGTCAGCGCCTGGCGGTTCGCCTTGCGGGCGTGGCGGTCGCTGAAGCGGGGATCTGTCAGCAGGTCCGGCCGGCCGATCTGGTCGCAGAGCGCGGCATATTGCTTGTCCTCATTGGCCGCGATGTTGATCAGGCCATCGCCGGTGCGGAAGGCGCCGGAGGGGGCGGCGCTGAAATTGTCATTGCCCATGGGCTTCGGCACGACACCGGCATTGAGGAAGTTGGACACGATCCAGCCCATCGTCGCCAGCGTCGATTCCAGCATGGAGACATCGAGGTAGCGGCCCTGGCCCGTGGCGCGCGCGCCCACCAGCGCGGAGGCGACGGCGAAGGCGGCGGTCAGCCCGCCGACGGTGTCGGAGACGGGGAAGCCGACGCGCAGCGGCGCGCTGGCCGCATCCCCGGTGATGCTCATCACCCCCGCCATGCCCTGCACGATCTGGTCATAGGCCGGGCGCTTGGCCAGCGGCCCATCCGCGCCGAAGCCGGAGATGGCGCAGAAGATCAGGCTCGGGCGGATGGCGGAGAGGGCTTCCCAGCCGAGGCCGAGGCGATCCATCACGCCGGGGCGGAAATTCTCCACCACCACATCGGCCTCCGCCACCAGGCGCTTGAAGACCTCCTTCCCCCGGGGGTGCTTGAGGTCGAGCGTGACCGACTGCTTGCCGGCATTCACCGCGACGAAGGAGGCGCCCATGTTGCGCTTCGCGGCTTCCGGATCCGCGCCCAGGCGGCGGGCCAGGTCGCCGCGGATGGGCTGCTCGATCTTGATGACCTCGGCGCCCATCAAGGCGAGCTGGTAGGTGGCGAAGGGGCCGGCCAGGACATTGGTCAGGTCCAGGACGCGAATGCCGGCGAGGGGGAGGGGCTGGGCGGCGGCCGGGGGCGTCATCGGGCGGTTCCTTGCGGGGCGGTCGCCGCAAGGCTTATGGCGGATGGGGGGTGCCGCCAAGCCGACAGCCTCTGGCGGGCCTGTCGCGGGGGGCGGGCGGCGTGGCATAAGCCCGCCGAAACCGCACCGGGCCCCCCATGATCCGCCTCGACAACATCAGCAAGCAGAACGGCGTCCAGCTTCTGTTCATCGAAGCCTCCGCCGCCTTGCAGCGGGGGGAGAAGATCGGCCTGGTCGGCCCCAATGGCGCGGGCAAGACCACGCTGTTCCGCATGATCACCGGCCAGGAACCGCCGGATGAGGGGCTGGTCCTGGTGGATCGCGGCGTCTCCATCGGCTTCTTCAGCCAGGATGTGGGGGAGATGGCCGGGCGGTCCGCGGTGGCGGAGGTGATGGATGGCGCCGGCGATGTATCGACCGTGGCGGCGGAGATGCGGGCGCTGGAAGCGGATTTGGCCGATCCCGACAAGGCGGATGAGCTGGATGCGCTGATCGAGCGGTTCGGCGAGGTGCAGGCGCGCTTCGACGACCTGGGCGGCTATGCGCTGGAAGGCAAGGCGCGGGAGGTGCTGGCCGGGCTGAGTTTCAGCCAGGAGATGATGGATGGCGATGTCGGCGCGCTGTCCGGCGGCTGGAAGATGCGCGTGGCGCTGGCCCGCATCCTGCTGATGCGGCCCGATGTGATGCTGCTGGACGAGCCTTCGAACCACCTCGACCTCGAAAGCCTGATCTGGCTGGAGAATTTCCTGCGGGGCTATGACGGCGCGCTGCTGATGACGTCGCACGACCGGGAATTCATGAACCGCATCATCAACAAGATCATCGAGATCGATGGCGGGTCGCTGACCAGCTATTCCGGCGACTACGAATTCTACGAACAGCAGCGCGCCATGGCGGAGAAGCAGCAGCAGGCGCAGTTCGAACGCCAGCAGGCGATGCTGGCGAAGGAGATCAAGTTCATCGAGCGCTTCAAGGCCCGCGCCTCCCACGCCGCGCAGGTGCAGAGCCGCGTCAAGAAGCTCGACAAGATCGAGCGGGTGGAGCCGCCGAAGCGGCGGCAGACCGTGACCTTCGAATTCATGCCGGCGCCGCGGTCGGGCGACGACGTGGTGCAGATCCGCGGCGTGCACAAAAGCTACGGCAGCCGCGTGATCTATGAGGGGCTGGACCTGCTGCTGCGGCGGCGAGAGCGGTGCTGCGTGCTCGGCGTGAACGGCGCCGGGAAATCCACCCTGCTGAAGCTGGTGACGCAGACGACGGAGCCGGATGCCGGCAGCGTGACGATCGGCGGCAGCGTGAAGATGGCCTATTTCGCGCAGCATGCGATGGAATTGCTGGACGGGGACCGCACCGTCTTCGAATCGCTGGAGGATGAATTCCCGCGTGCCAACCAGGGGCAGTTGCGGTCGCTGGCGGGCTGCTTCGGCTTTTCGGGCGATGAGGTGGAGAAGCGCGTCCGCGTGCTGTCGGGCGGTGAGAAGGCGCGGCTGGTGATGGCGCGGATGCTGTTCGACCCGCCCAATTTCCTGGTGCTGGACGAGCCGACCAACCACCTGGACATGGCGACGAAGGAGATGCTGATCACGGCACTCTCCAACTACGAGGGCACGATGCTCTTCGTCAGCCATGACCGGCACTTCCTGTCGGCGCTGTCCAACCGCGTGCTGGAGCTGACGCCGGAGGGGGTGCACCTCTATGGCGGGGGCTATACCGAATACGTGGCGCGGACGGGGCAGGAGGCACCGGGGCTGCACGCCTGATGCGTTAATCGGGCTTGCGCGCGGCGGCGAATCTGGGCCCCATTGGTCCGGACAAATCGCAGGAGTTGCCCTTGCCGCGCCGCATGGATTCCCGCCTGGTGGAACTTCCCGCATGAGCGACGCGGCCGGTGTGCGGGGCATGCATCCGCTGGTGATCTCGGCGGGGGTGGCGGCGGGCTGTGTCGCGGCGATTGCGGGGCTGGCGGCGCTGCCCGGGGGCGCCACGCTGGCGCAGCAGGTGGTCTCCGGCCTCATGCTGGGGGGCATCTATGTCGCGGTGGCGGTGGCCTTCACCCTGACCATCGGCGTGCTGAACTTCCTCAACTTCACCATCCCGACGATGTTCATGCTGACGGGCATGGTGGCCTGGGGCCTGGCGCGGCACGGGCTGCCCTTCACCGATGCCTGGCACTGGGCGCTGGCGCTGCCGGCGGGCATCGCGGTGGCGATCGTCGCCTCCCTCATCGTGGAGCGTTTCACCTTCCGCTACCTCAAGACGCGGCATGGCGATGCGACGGAGCATGCGATCCCGCTGGTCTCCTCGCTCGGCTTCCTGCTGATCTTCGAACATCTGGTGCTGATCGTCCTCGGGTCGGAGGCGCAGAGCTTCCCGGTGCGCTTCCGGCTGGACTGGCAGGTGGGGCCGCTGGTGGTGGGGCTGCCGCAGATGGCGTCGCTGCTGCTCTCGCTCGGCATCGTCTTCTGGCTGTCCTGGCTGCTGGCGCGCACGCGCACGGGGCGCGCGCTGCGCAGCATCGCGGAAAGCCCGGATACGGCGACGCTGCTGGGGGTGGAGGTCACGCGCATCGTGCCCGTGGTGTTCCTGCTGAGCGGGCTGTTGTGCGGCGTCGCGGGCGCGCTGTTCGTCGTGAACTACAGCGATGTCTCCCCCTTCATGGGCGACCATGTCGGCACCAAGGCCATCGCGGCGATGGTGCTGGGCGGGCTCGGTTCGATCTGGGGCGCCATCGCGGGCGGGCTGCTGGTGGGGCTGATGGAGACGCTCGGCATCCACTTCTTCGGCGGTGATGCGGCGCAGGTGGTGGTGTGGACGGCGCTGCTGGCGGCGATCGTGCTGCGGCCGCAGGGGCTGTTCGGGGGCACGCGCATCGGCAAGGGGAAGCTCTGACATGTCCGGCTACTGGTCCGGCATCCTGGCGATCCTCGCCATCAACATCATCTTCGCCTACGGCATCTTCGTCACCGCCACGGCGGGGCAGCTGAACCTGGGCGGCGCGGGCTTCATGGCGATCGGTGCCTATGGGGCGGCGATGCTCGGCGAACAGCTGGGCTGGACGCCGGCCTGGACCGTGCCGGCGGCGACCTTGCTGACGGCGCTGATCGGGATGGGCATCGCCTTTCCCGTGCTGCGCACGCGCGGCGTCTACATGGTGCTGGCGACCTTCGCCTTTGCCCAGGTGGTCACGGGCATCATCCTGACGCAGCCCGCGCTCGGCGGTGCGATGGGGCTGGTGGTGACGGAGTATGTGGACCTGCCGGTGCTGCTGTCCTGCGCCGCCGCGGTGACGCTGCTGGTCTTCTGGCTGACGGCGACCCGGCTCGGCCTCGCGATGCGGGCGCTGCATGATGATGAACTGGTGGCGACGCTGATGGGCGTACCGGCGCGGGCGGTGCAGGTGGCGGGCTTCGCCATCGGTGGCGGGCTGGCGGGCCTGGCGGGCGCGCTCTACGCGCATCACTTCTCCTTCGTGGAGGCGCAGTACTTCTCGCCGCTGCTGTCGATCTACGTGCTGCTGTTTGTCCTGATCGGCGGCACGCAGACGGCCTGGGGGCCGCTGGTGGGGGCGACCTTCTTCACCATCGTGCCGGAACTGCTGCGCATCGGCGGGTCCTGGCGCTACGTGGTCTTCGGCGTGATGATCGTGGCGATGATGATGTTCCGGCCGGAGGGCATGGTGACGCGCACGCTGCTGGCGCGGCTGACGGGACGGCGGAGGCATGCCGATGCCGGATGAGGCACTGCTGACCGTCGCGGGCATCGGCAAGGCCTTCGGCGGCCTCAGCGTGGTGGATGATGTGTCCTTCACCGTGCCGCGGGGCGGCAGGCTCGGCCTGATCGGGCCGAATGGCGCGGGGAAGACGACGGTCTTCAACCTCATCTCCGGCGTCTATCCGCTGGATGCCGGCACGATCACGCTGGATGGCCAGGCCATCGGCACGCTGCCGCCGCGGGATCGCGTGCTGGCGGGCATGGCGCGGTCCTTCCAGAACATCCGGCTGATGCCGCATCTTTCCGCTGTCGAGAATGTGATGCTGGGGCAGCATGCGCGTGCCTCCGGCCTCGGCGCGCTGCTGACGCCGATCGGCTGGATGCCGCGCGGGCGCTGGCGGCGGGAGGCCGAGGCGCTGCTGGCGGAGGCGGGGCTGGATATCGATCCCGGCGATGTCGTGTCGTCGCTGCCCTACGGCATCCGCAAGAAGATCGAGGTGGTGCGCGCGCTGGCCAGCCGCCCGAAGCTGCTGCTGCTGGATGAGCCGGCGGCGGGGCTCAACCCCGCGGAGACGGCGGAACTCGCGCGCTTCCTGCGCCGGATTGCCGATGGCGGGACGGCGCTGCTGGTGGTGGAGCACGATATGGGCTTCGTGGACGAGGTCTGCGACCGCGTCGTCGTGCTGAATTTCGGCAAGCGGATCTATGAGGGCAGCATGGCCGGCGCGCGCGCCGATGCGCTGGTGCGGGAGGCCTATCTCGGTGCCGATGCTGCTTGAGGTGGAGGGCCTCGACGTCCGCTACGGCCGCACCCAGGCGGTACGCGGCGTGTCGCTGGACGTGGCGGGCGCCGAGGTGGTGACGGTGCTGGGCGCCAATGGCGCGGGCAAGTCGAGCCTGCTGAAGGCCGTCGCCGGCGCGGTGAAGCCCGCGGGCGGCCGCGTGGTGTTCGATGGCGCCGACATCACGGCGCTGAGCGCGCCGGAGCGCGTGAGGCGCGGCCTGGTGCTGGTGCCGGAGGGGCGGCAGATCCTGGTCAGCCTGACGGTGCATGAGAATCTGCTGATGGGCGCCTATGGCAGGCGGGATGGCGATGTCGCGCGCGACATCGACGGCATCTATGCCCGCTTCTCCAATCTGGCGGCGCGGCGGGACATGCTGGCTTCGGTGCTGTCGGGCGGCGAGCAGCAGATGCTGGCGATCAGCCGCGCGCTGCTGGCGCGGCCGCGGCTGATGATGCTGGACGAGCCCTCGCTCGGCCTGTCGCCGCTGCTGGTGGGTCGGCTGTTCGACCTGATCCGGGAGCTGAACCGCGACGGGCTCGCGATCCTGCTGGTGGAGCAGAATACCCGCATGGCGCTGCGCACGGCGTCGCGGGGCTATGTGATGGAACTGGGCCGCATCGTGCTGGATGGTCCGGCGGATCGGCTGGCCGATAATGAGGCGCTGGCGGCGGCGTATCTCGGATCGCATTGAGGGATGGGACAGATGATGAAGCGCAGGACCCTGCTGGCTGCCTCGGGCGGCCTTCTCGCGATGCCGGCCCTTGGGCCGGCCATCGGCCAGACGCGGGAGATCGTGATCGGCCTGACGATGGTGAAGTCCGGGCCCTTGAAGACGCCGGGCGAGGCGACGGAGACCTGCGTCGATATCGCGGTCAGCGAGATCAACGCCGCCGGCGGCATCAATGGCCGCCCGATCCGGATCGAGAAGTTCGACACGGGTTCGGACCCCCGCCAGGCCGCGACGGCGGCCCAGAAATTCGCGCGCGACGACAATGCGCTGGCGATCATCGGGCCCTTCTCCTCCGGCGAATCGGCGGTGGCCTTCCCGGTCGGCGAAAGGCTCGGGATCGTGCAGATCTCCAACTCCGCCTCCCAGCCCGGGCTCACCGGCAATTTCAGCTATGCCTGGCGGCTGACGGAGGATGAGGGCAAGCAGTTCGGGCGGCTGCTCACCTCGCTCAGCCGGAAGGGCGTGCCGGCGAGCCGCGCGGAGATCATGTTCATCTCCGATGAGCGCATCTCCAACATCACGGCGACGCAATTCTATCCGGGCCTGCTGCGCGCACGGAACATCAGCTTCGGGGAGCCGGTGAGCTTCCAGTACCGCACCTTCGACGTGGCGCCGCAGGTCACGCAGGTGATGCAGCGGAACCCCGAAGTGGTGGCGCTGGCGGCGACGCCGGATGGCGCGGGCAAGGTGCTGCGCGAATTGCGGCGGCAGGGCTTCCGGGGCCGCGTGATCGGCAGCCAGATCTTCGCCGATCCGAACTCGGTCGAGCTGTTCGGGCCGGAGGGCGAGGGCATGCTGATCGTCGCCGGCTTCTGGTGGGACCGCAACGACGCCACGCGCGCCTTCACCCGCAAATACGCGGAGGAGAATGCGCGGCGCGGCCTGACGAGCAAGCGCATCCCGCACCACAGCGACGCGCAGGCCTATGACATCGTCTACCTGATGAAGCAGGCGGGTGAGCGTGCGCGGGTGACGGGCGAGGCGTCCCGCATCGCCGCCGAACGCACCGCCTTCCGCGACGCGCTGCGCGGCATCAGCTTCACCGGCGTGACCGGCGAGAACACCTGCTTCGACGCGGCGCGGGATGCGGAACTGCCGGGCTTCATCATCGAGATCAAGAACCAGGCCTGGTCGCTCTTCGACAGTTTTGCGGCTGATACCTGCGCATGAGGCGCCTCGCGGTCCTCGGCGGCGCCGGCGGCATCGGGCGCGCGCTGGTGGCGCGCGCGGTGGCGGAGGGGTGGCGGGTTTCGGTGCTGGACCTGCCGGCCTCGCTGGAGCGTCACCCGGTGCCGGAGGGCGTGCGGGCCATCGCGCTGGATGCGACGGATGCGGCTTCCGTCGGCGCCGCCTTCGCGCAGCTGGAAGACGGGATCGACGGTTTCGTGAACCTGGCGGGGTTCCTGCTGGGGATGCGGAAGCTGGAGAGCGTGGAGCCCGAATTCTGGGACGAGGTCGTCGCGGGCAATCTTCGCGCGGCCTTCCTGACGGCGCGGGCGGCACTGCCGCTGCTGGCCAAGGGCGACAATCCCGCGATGGTGCAGATGGTGTCGGGCCTGGCCGCGCATACGCGGCCGGGCTACGGGCCCTACGCCGCCTGCAAGGCCGCGATGGTGTCGATGACCAAGACGATGGCGCTGGAAGCGGCGCCGCTGATCCGCGTGAATGCGGTGGGGCCGGGGGCGGTGGATACCGCCTTCCTCCGCGGTGGTACGGGACGGTCGGATGAATCCGGGCAGACCAACGTCGATATCCCCGCCTACAGCGCGATGATGCCGCTGAAGCGCATTGCGGTGCCGTCGGATGTGGTGGGGCCGGTGATGTTCCTGCTCGGTCCCGACAGCGCCTACATGACGGGCCAGGTGCTCTGGGTGAATGGCGGGGCCTATATGCCATGAGCGACTGGTCGCTCGACCTCGGCGGCATGGTGCTGCGCGGGGTGGCGGATGAGGATCCCTTCCGCCTGCCGCGTGAACTGCTGTTCCCGCGCACCGATCCCTCGCTGCTCGCACGCGCGGCGGCGCTGGATCCGCTGGGCGTGGAGCCGGAGACGGACAGCATCCTGCTGCGCGTGCAGGTCTTCGTGATCGAAAGCGCGGGCCGCACCATCGTCGTGGATGGCGGCGTGGGGGATGGAAAGGAGAGGCCGGCGCGGTCGTCCTGGCATCGGCGGCGGACGGATTTTCTCGAAAGGCTCAGCGTGGCGCCGGATGACGTGGATGCGATGCTGTTCACGCATCTGCATGCCGACCATGTGGGCTGGGCGACGCGCTGGCGCGACGATCGCTGGGTGCCGACCTTCCCGAAGGCCCGCTACATCGTGGCCGAACGGGAATTCGCGCATTGGGCGGCGCTGGATGCGGTGGCGCCGGTGGGGCATGGGAGCTTCCGGGACAGCGTGCTGCCGGTGGCGGAGGAAGGGTTGCTTGACCAGGTGCCGGATGACCACGCACCCTTCCCCGGCATCCGCTTCCGCCCGCTGCCGGGGCATACGCCGGGGCAGGTCGGCATCACGCTGACGGGCACAAGGCGCACCGTGCTGATCGCCGCCGATGTCGTGCACCACCCCGCGCAATTGCTGCTGCCGCAGGTGGTGTCGCGATTCTGCAGCGATGCGGAGCAGGCGGTGGCGACGCGGATGGCGCTGCTGGCGGAAGCGGCGGATGAGGGGCTGGCGCTGGTGCCCCATCATGCGCGCGGGCGGGTGGTGTGGAATGTCCGGCGCGACGGGGATGTGTTCGGGCTGCGCGATGAATGACGCGCTGCTGATCACGGGCTGCGCCCATGGCATCGGTCGCGCCGCGGCGGTGATGGCGGCGGCGCGGGGCGTGAAGCTCGCGCTGCTGGACCTGGATGGCGCGGCGCTGGGGGCGCTGGCCGACGAATTGCGGGCGGCGCATCCGGGGCTGGCCATCGTCACGGCCATCGTCGATGTGACGCAGGCGGAGGCGCTGGCGGCGGCGATGCGCGGGGCTGCGGAGACGCTCGGCGGCTTCCGCGCGGTGATCGCGAATGCCGGTGGCGTCAGCAGCCTCGTCGTGGCCGGCATGCTGCCTGGCGCCTTCAGCCCCTTCACCGACAGCCGGCCGGCGGAATGGCGGCGGATCATCGACCTGAACCTGTTCGGCGTGCTGAACACGGCCCATGCGGCGGTGCCGATGCTGTTGGAGGCGGGCAGCGGAAGGCTGGTGCTGGTGGCCTCCGTCGCGGGGCTGGTGGGCGCGCCAGGGCTCGGCGTCTATGCAGCGTCCAAGGGTGCGGTGATCGCCTTCGGCAAGTCGCTGGCGAAGGAACTGGCGCCGCGGGGCATCAGCGTGAACACCGTGGCGCCGGGCGGTGTCGCCACCCGCGCCTTCCCGCCGGGATCGCCCGGCGCGGCGAAGCGGGCGGAACGCATCCCGATGGGCCGGCTCGCGGCGCCGGAGGAGGTGGCGAATACGTTGCTGTATTTCGCCCTCGACGCGCCGGATTATGTGACGGGGGAGGTGCTGTCCGTCTCCGGTGGGCCGCCGGCCTAGACGTCGAAGAGGCGGCCGAGTTTCAGGCGATCCGTGATGCCGGCGCGGCGGAGCGCGGACCAGAGCAGCGCCTGGTTGCTGCTGATGACGGGGCGGCCGATCTCCGCTTCCAGCGCCTCGATGATCGGGAAGGTGACGAGGTTGGTGCCGCTCAGCATCACCGCATCGGCCTCCGCGACCGGCAGGGGGGCGAGGGCGGCGCGGATCTCCTCAGGCCCGATCAGGTGGATGCCGAGCTTGCGGCCGGGCGCATAGGTCTGGTGGCCGAGGGAGGCGATGGCGATGACCTCGATTCCCTCGCCGGCCAGGAAGGCGGCCTCGTGCTTCGTGACGTTCTCCGAGAAGGGGGAGAGCAGGACGATGCGGCGGCCGCCGACGGCAATCAGCGCATCGGCCATGGCGGCGCCGGCGGTGGCGCCGGGGCGGCCGGCGGCTTCCTCCATCATCGCCTCCATCTCCCGCCGCGGGTTGACGGCGGAGGGCGCGGTGCAGCCGAAGGCAACGACGTCGACGCTGGCTTCTGCCACCAGCGCGGCGGCATCGCGCAGATCGGCGCGGAGCTTCGCCATCTCCTCCGGCGCGCGGGCGAGCGGGTTGAGGCGCATGCGCGTGGTGTGGAGCGAGACGCCGGGCGGCAGGGCCGATTGCCACTCGGCCTCGTTCACCGTGTTGTTGGGCGGCACGATGAGCCCGAGCTTCGCGCGGGTGCTGAGATTGTGGTGCATGCGGCGTCCGGTCAGGGTTCGGGCAGGGCGTTGCGGGTAATGCCCTCGATCGCGATGCGGCCCATGGCGAGGCGCGCTTCCTCCGCGCTGCCGCCGATATGGGGCGTGCCGAAGAAATTCGGCAGGTCGATCAGCGCCTGGTTGATGGCGGGCTCGCCGGCGAAGACATCGGCGCAGGCGGCGGCCAGGCGGCCGTCGCGCAGGCGCGCGATGAGGGCGGCTTCGTCCACGATCTCGCCCCGCGCGGTGTTGATGAGGACGCAGTCGGGGCGCAGCCGCGCGAGCATCGCATCACCGTAGAGGCCGCGCGTCTCGGGCGTGAGGGGGATGTGCAGGGACAGGACCTCCGACCGCGCCAGCAACTCATCGAGGCTGACGGCGGTGACGCCATGCGCGGCGTAGAAGGCCTGGCGATCGGCGATGTCATGCGCCAGTACGGTGCAGCCGAAGGGGGCGAGCAGGCGCACGACATGCTGGCCGATATGGCCGCAGCCATGCAGCCCGACGACGCGGCCGCTCAGCAGGCGCCCCATGCGCTGGGGCGGGCGTTCGCCGGCACGCAGCGCGGCGTTCAGCGCGCCCATGTGGCGCAGCCCCAGCAGGGCGAAAGCGATGACGAGTTCGGCGATGGACAGGGCGTTGGCGCCGGGCGCCCAGCCCAGGCGGATGCCGCGGGCGCGCATCGCGGCCAGGTCCAGCATGTCCGTTCCCGTGCCGAGCTTGCTGACCACGCGCAGATCAGGCAGCGCATCCATCATCGCCGCCGTCAGATGTTCCAGGCCGAGCACCGCGACCTCATGCCCCCGCAGGAAATCCACCAGCGCATCGCCTTCCAGCCGATGCGGGCTGGGGTTCAGCTTCGCGTCGGGGTACAGCGCCAGGAGTTCCGCGCGCAGCACGGGATGCTGGCAGAAGCTGGGGGAGGCGACGGCGATGCGCGGGCGGTCAGGCGCCACGCGGCTGTTCCAGCAATTCGAACAGCACGCCGCCGGTGGTGGCCGTGTCCAGGAAGGCCACGCGCGTGCCGGCATGGCCGGGCATGGGAGAGCCCGCGCGCAGCCGCAGCCCCTTGGCAGCGAGATCGGCGATGGCGGTGTCGAGGTCATCGACCTCCAGACAGATGTGGAAAAGCCCCTCCCCCTTCTCCGCGATGAAGGCGGGGACGGAGGAGCCGGGGCCGGTCGGGCGCAGCACTTCGATCGCGCTGTCGCCGGCGTGGAACACGGCGATGTCGAGGGCCGCCCGGCTTTCGCGATGCGGCGTGCCGAGGGCGAAGGCATCGCCCAGCAACGCCTCCAGCGGGGCGGAATCCGTCACCGCGATGGCGACGTGATGCAGGCGCGTGACGCGCATCGCCATCAGTCCAGCCGGACGCCGGAGCGCTGCACGACATCCCGCCACACCGGCGCTTCGGCCTGCATCTGGGCCGCGAATTCGGCCGTGGTGTTGCAGACGGGATCGCTGCCGAGGCGCCGCAGCCCGGCGCGGACGGGCTCCTCCGCACAGGCTTCCCGCACCGCGGCGGCCAGGCGGGCGATGGCGGCGGGCGGCGTGCCGCGGGGGGCGAGCAGGCCGTTCCAGGTCTCGAACCGGAAACCCGGGAAGCCCTGCTCGGCCACGGTCGGGACATCCGGGGCCAGCGCCGAGCGTGCCGCGCCGGAGGAGGCGATGACGCGCACCTCGCCGCTCTGCAGGAAGGGCGCCATGTCTGACGGGTTGCCGAAATAGCCGGCGGTGCGGCCCGCCAGCAGGTCCTGCACCGCGGGCGCGCCGCCGCGATAGGGGATGTGCTGCATGTCGAGGCCCGCGCGCAGCGAGAGGAAGATCATGACGAGATGCGTGCCGGATCCCGCGCCGCCGCTGGCATAGTCCAGCGCGCCGGGCCGGGCCTTCGCGGCCGCGATGAAGTCGCCGAGGGTGCGGAAGGGGGAATTGCCGGGCACGCCGAGGAAGAATGGATTCGCTGCCAGGTTCACAGCCGGCACCAGATCCGCCATCGGGTCGTAGCTGAGGCGCATCAGCACCGGCAGCACCATCAGGTGGGATGGCGAGAGCATGATGTAGGCATGGCCATCGCCCTGGGTGCGGGCGATGAACTCCCCGGCCACGGCGCCATTCGCGCCGCTGCGGTTCTCCACCACCAGAGGCTGGCCGAGCCGCGCGCCGGTGCGATCCGCGAAGAGCCGCGCGAGGCTGTCGGAGATGCCGCCGGGCGGGAAGGGGACGACGATGCGGATGGGCCGGTTCGGCTGCCAATCCTGCGCCGCCGCCGGCAGCGCCGGCAGCAGCAGGAGAAGCAGGGCAAGGAGTTTCCGCATCACTCGTCTCCGGGTCAGATGTGACTCTCGTGGTTGGCGAGGTACCATTCCGCGATCTCCTCCCGCGTCGTCCACCAGACGTCGGGGAAGGTCCTGGCGTAGTCGACGAAGTCGCGCAGCGCGCGGATGCGGAAGGGCTGGCCGATGACGTGCGGGTGCAGGCCGATATTCATCAGCCGGCCGCTGGTCGCACCCTCGCGGTACAGCTCATCGAACTGTTCCTTGAAGACGCCGAAGCCGCCATTCACGTCCTTGCCCTGGCGGAGGAAGACGGTGAAGTCATTGACCTCGGACGTATAGGGGATGGAGACCATCGGCTTTCCCGATTCCGTGTGGATCAGGTAGGGCTGGTCGTCGTTCAGCAGATCCGTGAAGAAGATCAGCCCTTCCTCCGCCAGGATATCGGCGGTGTTGGGCGTGGAGCGGAGCGAGCAGGAAAGCCAGCCGCGGGCGGGCTTGCCGACCACGTCCTTGTAGACGCGGAGCGTTTCCCGGATGACGTTGCGCTCACCGTCGATGTCGAACTGGTAGTTGGTAAGCAGGTCGGTCTGGACGTAGTTGTGGGCGACGATCTCCCAGCCCTTGTCGATGGCGTGCTGCACGACGGCGCGGCGTTCCAGGCCCATCTTGGCGTTCATGGTGCAGCTGGTCGGCACGCCCGCACGCTCGAAGGTCTCGAACATCCGCCAGACGCCGACGCGCTGGCCGTACTCGCGCCAGGTCCAGTTCGGGTTGTCATAGACATTGCCGGGCAGCATGTCGGTGATGATGGAGGGACCGCCGGGATAGAAGGGCTTGTCCGTGTCCTTCGTCGGGTCCCAGTACTCGAAGTTGGTGGTCAGCAGCATGGCGATGCGCGCCCCGTTGGGCCAGCGGAGCGGCTTCCGGTGGGGCATCGGGACGAAGTCGTAGCGCATCGGGCCATGTCCTCTGAGGTTGTCCGTACTTCACCATGGGGAATGGCGGCGCGGAAGGGTGCATGGATGACTTGGCGCGCGATGGCGTGCATGATCGCGCCATGCAGAACACCGCCCCCTCCGGCTTCCCGCAGCGCGTCGGCCTCCTCGTGCCCGGCAGCAACACGACGGTGGAGGCGGAGATGAACCGCGCCGGCCTGCCGGGCCTGAGTTTCCACGCCGCGCGCATGACGCTGCCGATGGGGCTGGCCGGGGAGGCGCTGGCGGCACAGCTGCGGGAGAATGCGGCCGCGCCGTTGCAGCACCTCTCGGCCTGTCAGCTCGATGCCGTGATGCTGGGCTGCACCAGCGCGGCGATGGCGCTGGGGGCGGATCGGTCACTGGCGATGATGCAGGCGGCGCAGGCCCGGGGCACGCTGGAAGTCGGCACTGCCATCATCGCCGCGCTGCGTGCGACGAAGCTCGCGCGAATCGCGCTGTTCACGCCCTATCTGCCCGCGACCAACGCCTCCGTCATCGCCTATCTCGCGGCGGCGGGGATCGAGACGGTGGCCTCGCTCGGCCTCGGGCTGAATGCGAGCCTGGAGATGTTCCGCGGCGTGTCCCGCACCACGCCGGCGGCGCTGGAGGCGCATCTCGATGCGCTGGACACCACCGGCGCCGATGGGGTGCTGATCTGCTGCACGGACCTGCCGACGGTGGCTGCGCTGCCGGGGCTGGAGGCCAGGATCGGCAAGCCGGTGGTCAGCAGCAACCAGGCCATGATCTGGGCCATCGCCCGGCACCTGGGCCAGCAGCCGGAACGGGCGGGCGGGAGTCTTTTCGCCGCCGCCTGACGGCGCGGACGGAACCGGCGGGGGTGGCGCGGCTTTGAGGGGGTTTGGAAACCCTTTCGAGGCGAACAGGATTCATGCCGGGCCGGACTGTCTGGATCGGCGCCGCGCTGCTGGCGCTGGGCGCAGGTGCGCTGGCTGCGACGATCGCGATGCAGGCGCCGTCGCGCGGGGATACCGTGGCGGTGGCGCCGCCGGGGGCCGATGACGCGGTGGAAGGGCAGAGCGCGGTGGAGGCCGTGCGCCAGCATCTGCGTCGCGCCGGGCTGTCCGACGAATTGCTGGGGCTAGAGACCCATCGCCCGGACGGGCTGCGGGAGACGGTGGTGGTCTGCGGTCGCATCGCCGCGCCGGCGCGCCAGGGCGGCGGGCTGGCGGATGTGGTGGCGCGGGTGATGGCGACGCCGCGCAGCAACGCGGCGCTGGCTTCCAGCGCGTCCCGCCCGCTGCCGCCCTTCGTGGTGCTGGAAGACGGGCCTGGCCTGACGCGCAACCGCCCGGTCGGCGATGCCTGGCGGCGGCTGTGCCACGCCACCCCGCCGGCGGATAGGGCACCGACAGCGGCCCCGGCTGCGACGGCCCCCTCGCCGCCGCCCGCCCTTTCCCCCGCTGCCATGCCGGCCGGTGAGCAGGTGGTGCTGCGCAGCCACGGCAATATCCGCAGCGGTCCCGGCGGCGGCGCCGCGGTGCTGCGCGTGGCGCCGCGCGGCGCCAGCCTCACGGTGCTGGACCGCGCGGCGGGCGGCTGGCTGCAGGTGGATGACGGCGCTGGCGGTGGCTGGGTGCATGAGAGCCTGGTGGAGGCGCCCTGACGCCGCCTACCAGCGATGGGCGGCGGCGGCGTGCGTCTCCGGCAGGCGCGGGCCGGCGCCGAACAGCTTTTCCCGGTAGGTGCCGGGCGCGTAGCCCGTCTTGAACAGCCCGCGTTCCTGCAGCACCGGCACCACCAGGTCGATGAAGTGCTCCAGGCATTCCGGCATGACGGTGCGGGAGAGGTTGAAGCCATCCACATCGGCGTCGCGCATCCAGCCCTCCAGCGCATCGGCCACCTGGTGGGGGTCGCCGACGATGGGGGGCTGGCGGCTGCCGAGGACGGATTGCTCCAGCAGCTTGCGCTTGGTCCAGGCGGGGCCGGCGACCTGCTTCATCGCCTGGACATTGGACTGGATGGCCTGGGTGGGGCCGGCCTGGATGGGATCGTCCATGCCATAGCGCGCAAAATCGATGCCGAGCGAGGCGGCGGCATGGGCCAGCGTGGCCTCCGCGCTGGCGTGGCTGGCGTAGTCCGCCAGCAAGGCGCGGGCCTCGGCTTCCGTGCGGCCGGTGACGATGGTGGCGCCGACGAAGACCTGGATGGGCCGGGGCGCGGCGCGGGCGCGGAGGTCGGCCACCTGCCGCGCCACGATGGCGGGGCTGGTGCCGTTGACGAAGACGCATTCGGCATGGCGGCCCGCGAAGGCGCGGCCGCGATCGCTGGCGCCGGCCTGGTACAGCACCGGGGTCCGCTGCGGCGAAGGCTCACAGAGGTGGATCGCGTCCAGCCGGTACTGCCTGCCCTGGTGGTGGATGCGGCGGATGCGGGCGGGGTCGGTGTAGAGGCCCCCCGCGCGGTCCCGCTTCACCGCATCATCGGCCCAGCTGCCCTCCCACAGCGCATAGACCGCCTCCATGTATTCCTCGGCCAGGTCGTAGCGGTCGTCATGCTGCATCTGGGCGTCATGGCCCAGCGCACGCGCCGCGCTGTCGAGGTAGCCGGTCACGATGTTCCAGCCGATGCGCCCGCCCGTCAGGTGATCCAGCGAGGACATCCGGCGGGCGAAGAGATACGGCGCCTCATAGGCCAGGTTGCAGGTGACGCCGAAGCCGAGATGCGTCGTCACCGCCGCCATGGCGGGGATGGTGACGACGGGATCGATCAGGGGCACCTGCACGCCACCGCGCAGCGCCGCATCGGCGCTGCCGCCCAGTACATCGTAGATGCCGAGCACATCCGCCAGGAACAGGCCATCGAACAGCCCGCGTTCCAGCAGGCGGGCCAGGTCCATCCAATGGGCCAGGCTGTTGTAGCCGGGGCTCTGGTCCCTGGGGTGGGTCCACATCCCCTGCTGGATATGGCCCGGCGTCGCCATGTCGAAGGCGTTGAGGCGCATGGCGCGCGTGGCCATGCAGTCAGCTCCGGTAGCTGATCGGGTCGTTCTCGATCAGGCGGAGGGACGCTTCCCAGGCCAGGTTGATGTGCGGGCTGGGCGGGTTCTTCGGCGCGAATTGCGCCGCGGTCTTCAGCCGCACTTCCTCCGGCGGCAGGACCAGCTTGGCGCCGCCGGCCAGCGCGGCCACCTGCGCCTGGCAGGCGCGTTCCAGGTAGTAGATCTGGCTCCAGGCATCCGGGATCGTCGTGCCACCCACCAGCAGGCCGTGGTTGCGCAGGATCATCGCCTTGTGCGGGCCGAGATCCGCGACCAGCCGGTCCCGCTCATCCAGGTCGAGCGCGATGCCTTCATACCCATGGTAGCCGAGGCAGCCGTAGAATTTCAGCGCGTGCTGGCTGATCGGCAGCAGGCCGTGTTCCTGGGCGGAGACGGCGATGCCGGCGGAGGTGTGGGTGTGGATGACGGCCACCAGATCCTCCCGCGCCATGTGGATGGCGGAATGGATGGTGAAGCCGGCGGCGTTCACATGCAGGCCGCTGCGGCCCTCCGGTTCCAGGATGTTGCCGTCCACATCGATCTTCACCAGGTCGCTGGCGCGCATCTCATGGAACATCACGCCGTAGCTGTTGATGAGGAAGTGGTGTTCCGGCCCCGGGATGCGGGCGCTGATATGGGTGTAGATCAGATCCGTCATCCGGTGATGCGCGACCAGGCGGTAGAGCGCGGCCAGGTCGCAGCGGATCTTCCATTCCTCCTCGCTGATGCCGGCGGGGATGGGAGAGGGGGCGGACATGTTCATCGGACGGGTCTCGCGCGCGGAGGGATCGGCCGACACTCTCCCGCATCGCGCGCCCTGCGGGAAGGGTCGCCGGGGCTGGACGGGGTTCACGATCCGGCCCGACCATGTGCATGAAGGGGGAAAGAAACCCCGTTGAGGAACGCTTCATGGCCCTGAGCCCCGAGACCCGCGACAAGCTTCGCCGCGTCAGCACCGCCACCCTGGCGACCGCGCTGTTCAAGCGCGGCTTCCGCAGCCAGATGATCCAGGGGCCGCTGCCGCTGCACACACCCACGGAGAGCATGGTGGGGGAGGCCTTCACCGTCCGCTACATCCCGGCGCGGGAGGATCTGAACACGCTGGAGGCCTTCCGGGACCCCAGCCACCCCCAGCGCAAGGCCATCGAGACCTGCCCGCCCGGGCATGTGCTGGTCTTCGACAGCCGCAAGGATGCGCGCGCGGCCTCCGCGGGCGCCATCCTGGTCGGGCGGCTGAAGGCCCGCGGCGTGGCGGGGGTGGTGACGGATGGCGGGTTCCGCGACAGTGCGGAGATCGCGGCACTCGGCATCCCGGCCTTCCACACCAGGCCGTCCGCGCCGACGAACCTGACACTGAACCACGCCATCGACATCAATGTCCCGATCGCATGCGGCGATGCGCCGGTGTTCCCGGGGGATGTGCTGGTGGGGGATTGCGACGGCGTGATCGTGATTCCCGCGCATCTGGCGGAGGAGATCGCGGGCGAAGCCACCGAGATGACGGCCTATGAGGATTTCGTGACGGAGAAGGTGGCGGAGGGGCGGACGATCGTCGGCCTCTATCCCGCGACGAACCCGGCGAGCCTGGAGGAATTCAAGGTCTGGCGGGCGGCCAAGGGGCGGTGAGGTGCGTGGGGAAGGCGCTGCCTTCCCCACACCCCATCCGCCAGGGGCGAACCGCCCCTGGACCGTCGTCGATTGCCAGGGTTCCAAGGGCCCGCTGGCCCTTGGCATGGGGGTGCGGGGGAACGGCGTTCCCCCGCGAGACTGAACAAAAACGGGAGGACCAAGACCCAATGAACCGCCGCACGCTGCTGGGCGCCCTCGCCGCGCCCGCCCTCATCCGCCCCGCTGTCGCGCAGCAGGATTGGCCATCCCGCGCCGTCACCCTCGTCGTGCCCTTCGCCACCGGCGGGCCTTCGGACCTGATCGCCCGCATCGCCGCGCAGCACATGCAGCAGACGCTGGGCCGCCCCTTCGTGGTGGAGAACCGCCCCGGGGCGACCGGGGAGGTCGGCGCGCGCCAGGTGATCCGCACGGCGCCGGATGGCTACACGCTGATGCATGCGCCGATCAGCACCTGGGCGATCAATGTCGCCCTGCGTCCCAACCTGGCCTATGACCCGACGACGCAGTTGACGCGCATCACCGTCACGGTGCGAACGCCCAATGTGCTGGTGGTGAACCCGCAATCGGTGCCGGTGCAGGATTTCGCGGGCCTCATCGAGTGGATGAAGCGCAACGCGGCCACCGCTTCTTATCCCTCCTCCGGCGTCGGGTCTTCGGACCATCTGACGGCGGAGATGTTCAAGCAGGCGACGGGGACGGAGATGGCGCACATCCCCTATTCCGGCGGCGGCCCGGCCATGACGTCCCTGATGGCGGGGACCACGCATATCTCCTTCCAGAACCTCGGCGCCGTCATCCCGCATATCCAGTCCGGGCGGCTGAAGGCGCTGATGGTGACGGCGTCGCAGCGCACGCCCGTGCTGCCGGATGTGCCGACGGGGCTGGAGGCCGGGCTGCGCGACTTCGTCGTCTATTCCTGGCAGGCGCTGGGCGGGCCGCCCGGCATGACGCCGGCCCTGGTGGAACGGGTGCGGGATGCCTTCATGGGCGCGCTGCGCGTGCCCGCGACGGCGCAGCGCCTCATCGATGCCGGCTTCGACATCGGCGGCGACACGCCGGAGGAATTCGCCACCTTCCAGGCGGCGGAGATCGCGCGCTGGAAGCGGGTGGTGGAGGCCGGAAACATCAAGCCGGAGTAATGGCCCGGGACAGCGCCAGCCGCACCGCGGCCGGCACGGGTTCGATGATCGGCACGGCGAAGCGCGGCCGCAGCGCTTCCGCCACCGCCGCCAGCGGGCCGCCGCCGATGATGATGGCATCGGCGCCGGTTTCCACGAGCGCTCGGCGGGCCGTCTCCTCCAGCGCGGCTTCGAGGCGCGCCGGGTCCGTCATCAGGGTGGCCGCGTCGCCGGGCGTCAGGAAGGTGCCGGCGTGGCGCGCGCCATGGCCATATTCGGCGACGCGCGCGTCGATGGAAGGCTTCAGCAGGCCGGTGGTGGTGACGATGACGAAGCGGCCCAGCGCGGCGGCCTCCGCCATCGCGGCCTCCGCGATGCCGGTCAGGGGCACTGCTGTCGCGGCGCGGCTCTCCGCCAGGCCGGGATCGCCGAAGGCGGCGACGACCACGCCGGCATAGGCGGACAGGTCGGTCGCGCCGACCAGCGCGCGGACCGCCAGCGCGCCTTCGGCCAGCTTCGCGGGGTCATCCAGCAAGGGCGCGCCGGTGGCGGCGGTCGTACCTTCCACCGTCACGCCGGCGGGGGCCGCGCGCTGGGCGATGGCCGCCATCAGCGCTGTCGTCCGGGTGTTGGTGTTCGGGTTGACCAGCAGCAGGCGCGTCACAGGCTGAACAGCCTTCCCCAGCCCTGCACCCGGGTGGGGTCCACGCCGGCGATCGCCAGGCTCTTCCACACCGCGGTCGCGATGCTGTCGATGATGGGGATGCCGAGTTCCGCCTCCAGCGCCGCCACCAGCGGCCCGGCGCGAAGGTTGGTGCAGACCACGGCGATGGCGTCCGGACCCTCCGCCGCCACGGCGCGGGTCATCGCCCGCAGCGCGTCCTCCGTGACCTCGGCGAAGGCGAAATTGTCGCGGATGCCGGCATGGGCATCGCCGCGGCAGGCCAGACCATGGCGTTCATACTGCGCGACGATCTTCGCCTGGACATCATCGGTGTAGGGCGTGACGTAGCCGAGGCTTTTCGCGCCCAGCTTCGCCAGCGCCTCATTCATCGCGAGGATGGAGGTGGTGGCGGGGATGCCGGTGGCGGCGGTGATGCGCTCGCACAGCCGCTCATCCGTCTCGAACCCCAGCCAGGTGGCGGAGGTGCCGTTCCAGGTGATGACATCGACCTTCGCATGGGCCAGCAGTTCCGCCGCCACCAGGATGGCGCTGTCGTCGAACTGGGCGAGGGCGGATCGGCTCAGCGCGATCTCCGTCACCTTGAAGCGGCCGAAATGGGCCGAGACCTCCGGCAGCCCGGCGATCATCGCCTGGGTCACGGGTTCCAGCACCGTGTTGGAGGAAGGGGTGAGCATGCCGAGGCGGATTCGTTTCGTCATGCCCGGCAGCCTAGCGAAGCCGCACCGCCGCGCAAACGCGGCTTTGCATTGACGCAGGCCGCCCGGCACGGCAGGCGGGGTCGAACAACCCCGCGGAGACGCCGTGAGCACGGGCCTGATCGCGCTGCTGGATGATGTGGTGGCCCTGTCCAAGGTGGCCGCGGCCAGCCTGGACGATGTCGCCTTCCAGGCCGGCAAGGCGGGGGCGAAGGCCGCCGGCGTGGTCATCGACGATGCGGCGGTGACGCCGCGCTACGTCGTGGGCTTCGCCGCGAGCCGCGAGATCCCGATCGTCAAGCGCATCGCGCTGGGGTCGCTGAAGAACAAGCTGCTGATCCTGCTGCCGGTGGCCCTCGCGCTCAGCCTGCTGGCACCCTGGGCCATCACGCCCCTGCTGATGCTGGGCGGCGCCTTCCTTTGTTATGAGGGGGCGGAGAAGGTGCTGGAAGCCATCCGCCCGCACGCCGCCCAGGCGCATGAGGCAGCGGTGGGCGCCGCGCCGGCGGACCCGCTGGCGCTGGAGGAAGCGCGGGTGGCCGGCGCCATCAAGACGGATTTCATCCTGTCCGCGGAGATCATGGCCATCGCGCTGTCCACCATCCCCGACAGCGGCTTCGTGGCGCAGGCGGCGATCCTGGCGGTGGTCGGCATCGGCATCACCATCGTGGTCTATGGCGCCGTCGCGCTGATCGTGAAGGCGGATGATGCCGGCGTGGCCCTGGCGCGGGAGCAGGGAGTGGCCCTGCGGCTGCCGGCGGGGCTGCGACCCCTGGCGCGGGCGGTGGGGCGCGGCCTGGTGAAGGGCATGCCGCCCTTCCTCATGCTGCTGAGCATCGTCGGCACGGCGGCGATGGTCTGGGTCGGCGGCGGCATCCTGATCCATGGGCTGGAGGAATTCGGCCTGGCCGGGCCGGCGCATTGGTCGCACGACCTGGCCGCCGCCGCGGGGACGATGCCTGGCATGGGCGGCGCGCTGGGCTGGCTGGCGGGGGCTGCCTTCGCCGGCGTGGTCGGGCTGGCCGCGGGGTTCCTGCTGATCCCGGTGGTGGAGCGGGTGCTGGCCCCGCTGGCGAAGCGCCTGCGGCCAGCGTAGCCTTTGCGGATATCCGGGAAGGAAAGCGCCGCATGATCCACGTCCTCGCCATCATCACGACCAAGCCCGGGATGCGGGATGCCGTGCTGGAAGCCTTCCGCGCCAATATGCCCGCCGTGCATGCCGAAGATGGCTGCATCGAATACGGCCCTGCCATCGATGCGGAGGGCGTGGGCGCCATCCAGACGAAGCTTGGCCCCGACAGCTTCGTGGTGGTGGAGAAGTGGGAAAGCCCGGCGCATCTGGCCGCCCACGCCGCCGCGCCCCACATGGCGGCCTATGGCGCGAAGGTGCGGCCGATGATCGAAGGCCGCGTCATCCACGTCCTGTCCCCCGCGGGCTAGGCCGGCGGTGCGATCCATCTCGCTGCGGGCGGAAGCGGCGACGGCGGAGAATGTCGCGCCCTTCGGCACGCTGATGGGCCCGACCGCGCCTGCGCCGGTGATCCGCAGCCCCTTCTATGGCGACCGCGTCGCGCTGCGGAAGCCGGGCCGCTTCGTGGCCGACGACACGCTGGAATTCACCGTCGCGACGCTGGAACGACGGCCACTGCGCGTGGTGTGGATGGAACGCCATTTCCTCCACACGCAGAGCTTCTTCCCCCTCGGCGGCCGGCCGTTCCTGATGGTGCTGGCCCCGCCCGGCGATGGCGAATTGCCGGTGCTGGAGGAAGCGCGCGCGCTGATCTTCGACGGCAGCGCGGGGCTGATGCTGCACCTCGGCACCTGGCATGAATTCCCGCTGGCGCTGGTGGACGCCACCAGCCTCATCATCGCCATCCGCCGGGATACCGCGCGGGACCTTCAGCATGTTCAGGGGAATGAGGCGCGCGGACCGGACCTCGACAAGAAGGACATCGCCGCGCGGCTGGGCGTGACCATCAGCGTCGATCTGTAGTCAGGTGATGCTGGCGAGTTCCGCCGCCAGCCAGGGCCGGGCCGCGATGGCGCGACGGAGGTAGTGGTCCCAGCGCAGGCCGAGCACCTTGTCCGACAGCAGGAAGCGCTTCGCCTCCTGCGCCGTGGCGTCATCGACAAGGGAAAGCGGCCTGCCCGCGGCGGCGGCCATGGCGCCGAGTTGGATGCGGCAGGCATCGTCCAGCATGATCGCGCAGTGCACGGCTTCGCGGATATTGCGGCCGACCACCAGCGTGCCGTGGTTGGCCAGCAGCAGGGCGCGGCGCGGGCCGAGGGCGGCGGCGAGTTCGACGCCGGTTTCCACCGTATCGACGATGCCGCCATACTCCGCATGCAGCGCGCAATCGTCGTGGAACATCAGCGCGGACTGGAACAGCGGCAGCAGCGGCGTGCCCGTGGCCGTCAGCATCACCGCGTTCAGGCTGTGGGTGTGGATGACGCAGCCGATATCGGGGCGGGCGTGATAGAGGCCGGTATGGATGACGAGGGAGGGATTGATCTTCCCGCCGTTTAGCACGCGCAGTTCCATGTCGGCGTGGCGGAGGTCATCCGCGCGCACTTCCTCGAACCCCTGGCCGTAGCCATGGCACCAGAAGCTGTCGCCGCCGGGCAGCCGCGCGGTCAGGTGCCCCGCGATGCCGGCATTCTGCCCGTGCACGTCGAGGATGTGATAGGCGGCGAGGAGTTCCCGCCGCAGCGTCGCCTCATCCATGGGCATCCTCCAGCGCGGGAATCCGGTTGGCGCCCTCCGTGATGCGGAGGCATGCGGCCTGGTGGGCGGCATCGCCGGCGACGGGATCGAGCGGCGGCGTTTCCGTGCGGCAGCGCGGCACGGCGACGGGGCAGCGACTCGCAAAGTGGCAGCCGGGCGGCAGGTTGATGGGGGAGGGGATCTCCCCCTGCAGGACGTGGCGCTTCAGCACCGCATCCGGGTCCGCGGGCAGGTGGGCCGACATCAGCGCCTGGGAATAGGGATGCGCGGCATCGGCGAAGACCTGGGCCGTCGGCGCATATTCGACGACGCTGCCGAGATAGAGCACCAGGATGCGGTCGCTGATGAGCTTCACGGTGCCGAGATCGTGGCTGATGAACATCATCGCCGCCCCCGTTTCCGCCTTCAGCTCCGCCAGCAGGTCCAGGATGCCGGCGCGGACGGAGAGGTCGAGCGAGGAGGTGGGCTCATCCAGCACGATCAGCTTCGGACTGGTGGCGATGGCGCGGGCGATGCACACGCGCTGGAGCTGGCCGCCGGAGAGTTCGGCGGGATAGCGGGTGAGGAGTTCGGGCGTCAGGCGCACGCGGATGGCCAGCGCCTCCACCCTGTCGCGCCGTTCGGCGGCGGAGAGCTTCGTGTGCAGCTTGAGGGGTTCGGCGATGAGGTCGCCGATGCGGATGCGCGGGTTCAGCGCGGACCAGGGGTCCTGGAACACCATCTGCATCTCCGCCCGCAGCGGGCGGCAGGCGGATTCGGGAAGGTTCGTGATGTCCCGCCCGCGGAAGCGGATGGTCCCGCCGGTCGGGGCCAGCAGCCGGATGACGCTGCGGCCGATGGTGGACTTGCCGGAACCGCTCTCACCGACGACGCCCAGCGTCTCCCCTTCCCGGATCGAGAAGCTGACGCCGTTGACGGCATGCACCTTCACCTGGCGGGAGACGTCGAAATGCTTGACCAGGCCTTCGACCTCGAGGACCGGCGCAGTCATGCCGCCACCCGGTGGCAGCGCGCGACATGGCCCTCGCCGAGCGCGACATCGGGCGGGATGGTGGTGCAATCCGCGCCGGCCTGGGGGCAGCGATCCTGATAGGGGCAGCCCGGCGGCAGGGCGCGAAGATTGGGCGGCGGGCCGCCCACGGTGCGCGTGGCGCCAAGCCGCAGGCGTTCCGGCGTCGCGCCGATCAGGTTCACGGTATAGGGGTGGGTGGGGCGGCGGAACACCTGGCGCACGGGCCCGCTTTCGACGATGGCGCCGGCATACATCACCGCCATCTCGTCGCAGTAATGCGCCACGACGCCGAGGTCGTGGGTGATGATCATGGCGCCGATGCCGGTGCGCCGCACCAAATCCCGCAGCAGGTCCAGGATCTGCGCCTGCACCGTGACGTCGAGGCCCGTGGTCGGTTCATCCGCGATCAGCAGCTGCGGTTCGTTCATCAGCGCGAGCGCGATCAGCACGCGCTGCGCCATGCCGCCGGAGAGTTCGTGCGGCCAGGCGCGCATCCGCCGCGCGGGGTCGGGAATGCCGAGGCTGCCGAGCATGGCGATGGCCTTGTCCCGTGCCTCCGCCACGCTGCCGCCGCGATGGGCGCGGCGGATGCGGATCAACTGGTCCCCGATGCGGCTGAGCGGGTCGAGCGATGATTTGGGGCTCTGCACCACCAACGCGATGTCGCGGCCGCGCAGCGCGTTGAGGTCATCATCGGGCATCGCCAGCAGATCCTGCCCCTGGAACAGCGCGCGGCCGCCCATGATGCGGGCGGGCGGGCGCAGCAGGCCCATGATGGAAGTCGCCGTCAACGACTTGCCGGCCCCGGTTTCCCCGACGAGGCCGAGGATGCGACCGGCATCGAGGGAGAAGGAGACGCCGTTCAGCGCCTTCGCCACCTGGATCTCATTGTCCAGGTTGCGGGCGATGAAGTGGGTATGGAGATCCTCCACGCGCAGCAGCGTCATCGCGTTGCCGCCTTGCGGCGGGGATCGAGCAGGTCCTGCAACCCGTCGCCGAGCATGTTGAGGCCGAGCACCATCAGGATCAGCGCGATGCCGGGGAAGACGCCGACCCACCATTGGCCGGTGACCAGGTATTCGGCGCCCTGCCGGATCATCGCGCCCCATTCCGGCGTCGGTGGCTGGATGCCGACGCCGAGGAAGGCGAGCGTCGCGCTGATGCGCACCGCCCAGGCCGCGCGCACCGCCGTCTGCGCCATGGCGCCCTGCAGGGCGTTGGGCAGGATATGGACGAAGAGGATGCGCCAGGTGGGGTTGCCGGCGGACACCGCGCTTTCGACGAAGGTGGAATGGCGCAGGGCCAGCACCTCCGCCCGCACCACCCGGGCGAAGACGGGGCTGTCCAGGAAGCCGATGACCAGCACGACGTTGAGCAGCGAGGGGCCGGCGGCGGCCACGACGGCCAGCGCCAGGATGATGGAGGGGAAGACGCGCAGCGCGTCGAAGAAGCGCATCGCGATCTCATCGAACCAGCCGCCGCGATAGCCGGTGTAGAGGCCGAGCGGCACGCCGGCGAGCAGCCCGACCAGCACGGCGGGGATGGCGATGCCGAAGGCCCAGCGCGCCCCGGCGATGACGCGGGAGAAGACGTCCATCCCGTTGCCATCCGTGCCCATCAGGTGCGCGCCGCCGGGTGCGGCCAGCACGTTGCGGGACTGGGCGAGTTCAGGATCGAAGGGCGTGATCCAGGGCGCCAGCAGCGCCATCGCCGCGAAGCCCAGGATGATGAAGACGCCCGCCGCCAGCGTCGGGCTGCGGCGGGAGATGCCGCCGATGCGACGGACCCAGCGGGGCGAGGCGATGGTGGCGCTCATGCCGCGCGGGGTTCCGTGAGGGTCACGTAGATGTCCACGATGAGGAAGACCAGCACGGAGAAGAGCGCGAGCATCAGCACGTAGCCCTGCACCGCGGCGAAATCGCCGGCGATGATGGCGGAGAGGCCGTATTGGCCGAGGCCGCCCCAGGCGAAGACGTATTCGATGAGGGAGGTGGTGCCGACCAGGCCCGTGATCTCCGTGCCGATGAAGGTCACGATGGGTGTGGCGCTGTTGCGCAGCGCCATGGCGCGGATCTCCCGCTTCGGCAGCCCCTGGGCGCGCGCATAGCGGATGTAGTCGCTGGCCAGCACTTCCAGCGCGATGGCGCGGGTCTGCTTGATGATCGGCGCGGCCGCTATGATGGCGACGCAGATGACGGGCAGGATGAGCTGCGAGGCCGCCGATGCCGCCAATTCCCAATCCGCCGCGATCAGCCCATCGATCAGGTAGCTGCCGGTCACGCGCGGTGGTGGCTCCAGGAACAGGCTGATGCGGCCCATGCCCGGTGGCGCCCATTCCAGCAGGTAGAAGAACACGAACAGCATGATGAGGCCGAGCCAATAGGTCGGCACGGAGAAGCCGAGCAGGGAGAAGAAGCGGCTGAACTGGTCGAAGCTGCGATCCGGGCGGAAGGCCGCGCGCAGCCCGACAGGGATGCCGATGCCCGCGCCGATGAACACACCCCAGAGCATCAGTTCCAGTGTTGCCGGCGCGCGGTCCAGGATCTCCGCCAGCACGGGGCGGTTGCTGAGCCAGGAGGCGCCGAGGTCCCCCTGCACGACCTTGCCGAGATAGACGCCGAACTGCACCCAGATCGGCTGGTCGAGCGCCAGCGAGGCGCGCACCAGCTCGATCTCCGCCGCCGTCGCGGTGGGGCCGGCCAGCAGCCCCACGGGGTCCTGCCCGCTGAGGCGCACCAGCATGAAGGTGCCCAGCAGGATCACGAAGAGCAGCGGCACCACCAGGACCAGGCGCCGCGCCAGCATCCGCCCGATCGGCATGGGCCTGCTATGCCACCCTCAGATCGTACCAGCGTTCATGCTCGTCCGGGTGCGGGCACCAGCCCGTGATGTTGCCGGCCATCGCTTCCCACACCGTCGGATAGACGGTGACGATCCAGGGCGCCTCGTCCATCCAGAGCTTCTGCGCCTCCCGCATCAGCTCATTCCGCCGCGGTACATCGAGGGTCTGCCGCGCCTCGTCGATCAGCGCATCCATGCGCGGGTCGGCGAAGCGGGCGCGGTTGGAGACGCCCTGGGAATGCGCCAGCAGGAAGGTGGCGTAGACGGGATCGAGGACGATGGGACCATCCTCGAAGGAGAACATCGGCATGTCCTGCCGGTTGGGTGCGCCGCGCGCGCGCATGTCGCTGTCGCTGATCCGCACGGCGCGGGCCTTGACGCCCACGGCCTGCAGCTGCGCCGCCACCTGGATGGACATCGGCTCCTCCCAGTTGAAGATCTGGGAGTAGAGGATCTCCACGGTCTGGTCGAAGTTGAAGTTGGCCTGGGCCAGCAATGCACGGGCCTTGGCGGGATCGTAGTCGTAGTTGAAGAAGCTGGGGTCGTAGCCCGCGACGATGGGCGGGACGATGGAGCGTGCCTGCTCGGCGAAGCCGAAGAAGACGCCCTGGATGAGCGCCGGCTTGTCCACGGCGTAGTTGAAGGCCTGGCGCACCAGCTTGTTGTCGAAAGGAGGGAAGCGGAGATTCATGCGGACGGAGGAGATGGTGCGGCCGAAGCTGTCCTGCGTCCTCACCCGCCGGTCGCTGCGCAGTTCCGCCACCTGCTGCAGCAGCGGGCGATGGATCCACTGCACCTGGCCGCTGCGCAGCAGCGTGATGCGGGACGCGGCGGAGGGAACCGCGCGATAGACCACGCGGGTGAAGAAGGGCTGTTCGCGGAAATAGTTGGGGTTGGCGACGAAGACCGCCTGTTCGCCGGCGCGCACGGATTCCAGGTGGTAGGCCCCGAAGCCCGCGGTGTTGGTCTCCATCCACTTCAGCGCCCAGGGGTCTTCCGGCGTCGCGTGCTTCTTCACTTCCGTGCTGTCATAGACGGCCGGCAGATAGAGCGTCAGCGCGCTGAGCAGGATCATGCTGGGGGCGGAGAGGGTGAACTCCACCTCATACTTCGAGATCGCCTTCACGGCGGTGACGTTGGAGACATTGGCGATGAAGGCGCCGGTGCGGCGCTGCGCGAAGGATTTCGCCCAGCCCCATTCGACGTCGGCGGCCGTCATCTCATTCCCGAAGAAGCTCCGCACGCCCTGACGCAGCTTGAAGACCCAGGTCTTGCCATCCGTGGAGGTCGTCCAGCTTTCGGCCAGGTGGCCTTCGATGACATCGGGGTTGAGGTAGGGGCGGCCGTCGCGCATCACGCGGCCGTAGCGGGTCAGGCCCTCATAGACCTGCACCACGGTTTCCTGCGTGCCGGGGCGCAGCGCGTCGCCGTCGAAACCCTCCGGCGCGCCAGGCGCGGCCAGCAGCAGCGTGCGGCCTGCGCGCGGCTGTGCCAGCGCGGGCGCGGCCAGGGGCGCACCGGCCGCCATGGCCATGGTGCCGAGCAGGATGTCGCGCCGTTCGATCGCCATTGGTCTTTCCCCCGTCCCGCCATCCCGCCTGGTCAACTCAGCCGGACCGGTCCCGATCCGCCGTTGCCAATCCGCGTGGCCGGGGCCATTGTCCGGACAACCTCGATCCTTGGCAAGGAGCCTTCATGCACGACCTGGTCATCCGCGGCGGCACCATCGTGGACGGCACGGGGGCGCCGCGCTTCACCGGCGATGTGGCGATCGATGGCGACCGCATCACGCAGGTCGGCGGCAAGGCCGGCCCCGCGAGGCGCGACGTGCAGGCCGAAGGCCGCATCGTCGCCCCGGGCTGGGTGGATGTGCATACGCATTACGACGGGCAGGCCACCTGGGACCCGGTGCTGGCGCCTTCCGTCTGGCACGGCGCGACGACGATCCTGTTCGGGAATTGCGGCGTCGGCTTCGCACCCGTCCGCAAGCGCGATCACCAGGCGCTGATCGATTTGATGGAAGGCGTCGAGGACATTCCCGGCATCACCCTGGCCGAGGGGTTGCAGTGGAACTGGGAAAGCTTTCCCGAATACCTCGATGCGCTGGATGCCATGCCGCGCACCATCGACGTGGCCGCGCAGGTCGCGCATCACCCGCTGCGCGTCTATGTCATGGGCGAGCGCGGGCTGAACCGCCAGGCCGCGACGGATGACGACATCGCGCAGATGGCGAAGCTGACGGAGGAGGCGCTGCGCGCCGGCGCCTTCGGCTTCACCACCAGCCGCACCGACCAGCACAAGACGCCGACCGGCGACCTGGTGCCCGCGCGCTATGCGGAGCATCGGGAACTGCTGGCGATCGGCCAGGCCATCGGCCGTTCGGGCCGCGGCACCTTCGGAATGCTGAGCGACTTCGAGGATGAGGCCGCGGAATTCGCCTGGCTGCGCCAGGTGGCGGCCAGCACGCAGCGGCCGGTGTGGTTCCTGCTGACGGATCGCAACGCGGACCCCGGGCGTTTGCAGCGCCTGCTCGGCCATGTCCGCGCAGCGCGGGCCGATGGGTTGCCGCTGGCGGCGCAGGTGGCGTCGCGGCCGGTCGGCCTGATCCTCGGCCTGACCACCTCGCTCAACCCCTTCGCGCTTCGCGAAGGTTTTCACGAGCTGGCGCATCTGCCGCCGGCGGAGCAACTCGCAAAACTGCGGGAACCGGCGGTGCGGGCGAAGATCCTGGCGGAGGAGGCGTCGCCCCGCCTGCTGCATGTGGTGCCGCCGCTGTCGCGCCAGATTGCGACGCGCTGGGACCAGATGTTCGCCCTCGGCGATCCGCCGGATTACGAGCCGCCGCCGGAGCGCAGCATGGCCGCCATGGCGGCCGCGGCGGGGCAGGACCCCGCCGCCTTCTGCTACGACTACCTCACTGGCGGCGATGGCGGGCGGATGCTGTATTTCCCCGTCGTCAACTATGTCGGCGGCGACTTCGACCGCCTGCACAATCTGCTGCAGGACCCGCATACGGTGGTCGGCCTGTCGGATGGCGGGGCGCATTGCGGCGTGATCTGCGATGCCTCCATGCCGACCTTCGGGCTGACGCATTGGACGCGCGACCGCAGCCGCGGCGACCGCCTGCCGCTTGAATTCGTGATCCAGCGCCAGACCAGCGGCACGGCGGATTTCTTCGGCTTCCATGATCGCGGGCGGCTGAAGCCGGGCCTGAAGGCCGACATCAACGTCATCGACCTGGATGCGCTGCGCCTGCACCACCCCGAGATGATCTACGACCTGCCCGCGGGCGGCCGACGCCTGGTGCAGCGCGTGGATGGCTACGACATGACCCTCGTCTCCGGCGTGCCCATCATGGAGCGCGGCGCGGAGACGGGGGCACGGCCTGGGCGGCTCGTCCGCTCCTAAAGGCGGGCGACGAAGCCGAGGATCGCCGCGGCCATCAGTTCCGGGGTCTGGATGGCCATGAAGTGGCCGCTCTCCACCTCCCGGAACTCGGCGCCGGCGATGGCGTCGGCCACCGGCTTCACGCGCTCCGGCGGCCGCGTCAGGTCATGCTTCGCGGCCAGCACCAGCACGGGGCAGGCGATGCTGGCGAGGTCGGCGGCCATGTCGAGGTCAGCCAGCATCCGCGCCGTCGCCGCCTGCCCCGCGGGATCGACGCCGAGGCGCGACGCGCGGCAATGCGCGAAGCGTTCCGCATCGCCCCGCATGGCGGGCGGATAGCTCGTCATCAACCCGGTATCGACGACGGCGCGCGCGCCCTTCGTCTCCATCTCCTGCGCGCGGGCCAGCAGCGCGACGCGCCCGGCCTCATTCACCCCCGTCGCCGGCGAGGAGACGACGGCGCCACGCACGCGGCCGGGATGCGCGGCTGCCAGGTGCAGGGCCAGCGCGCCGCCGACGGCCATGCCCACCACGACCACGGGCTGCGTGATGCCGAGCGCATCCATCAGCGCCACGGCGTCATTGCCCTGGGCTGGCATCGTCAGCGGCGTGCGCGGCTTCTCCGACAGGCCGGCGCCGCGCTGGTCGTAGCGCAGCACGCGGCAGCGCGGTGCCAGCAGCGGCAGCATGAAGTCCCAGCTTTCCAGGCTGCCGCCCATCTCATGCAGCAGCAGCAGCGCGGGGCCATCGCCGCCCGTGTCGTGGTAGCGCAGCGCGGCGCCGTCCAGGTCGATCCAGCGCATCATGGCGTGTCTCCGTCGAGGTCGAGCGTCCAGGCATCCGGCACCAGGCGATAGCCGGAACCGTCCCGCGCGACATGCGCGAAGGCGGGGAAGTGCAGGTGCATGCCCGCGATGGCGACGCGATCCGTCGCCACCTGGTCCAGGATGCGGCGGCGCGTGGCGATGGCGAGGGCGGGGTCGGTATCGACCTTCATTGTGACCTCCGGCCGCGCGATCTGCACTTCCGGCACATGCACGATGTCGCCCCAGATCAGCAGCGACCTGCCGCCGGAGGCCACCATGAAGCCGGTATGGCCGGGGGTGTGGCCGGGCAGCGGGATGGCGGTGACGCCGGGGAAGATTTCGCCACTCCGGAACACCTGCATGCGGTCGCGATAGGGGCGCAGGCGGTTGCGGGTCTCGATGAACATGGCCTGGCGCTGGGCGGGGTCGGCCAGGCGCATCATCGCGTCATCGCTGTCCCAATGCGCGATCTCATCGGCATGGACATGCAGCGTGGCATTCGGGAAGGCGGCGGTGCCGGTGCTGTCGGCGATGCCGCCCCAATGGTCGCGGTGGAGATGCGTCATCAGCAGCGTGTCCACCGCCGCCGGATCGACGCCCGCATCCGCCAGGTGCTTCGCGACGAAACCCACCGTCGGCCGCACACCCTGGCCGAGTCCCGCATCCACCAGCGCGATGCGGTCGCCATGGCGGATCAGGAAGGCGTTCACCGCCGTGCGGCGCGCGGGGCGGAAGGATGCCGCGAGCAGGGTGGTCGCCTCCTCTGCCGCGATGCCATCCATCGACGACACCGGCGAATCCTGGTGCCCGTCATGCAGCGCGGTGACGAGGATCTCGCCGACGCGGCGGTGGAAGACGCCCGGAACCTGCGCTTCGATCATGCCGGCAGGGGATGCGCGAGGAGGTAGGGCATGTAGTCCGGCTCCACATCGATCTCCATGGTCCCGAGGAAGCGCACCAGGCCGCAATAGGTCGCGATGATCAGCGTGAGTTCGACCAGCGCCTCCGCGTCGAAATGCGGGCGCAGCGCGTCGAAGGTGGCGGTGGACATGGCGGGGCCGTCCCACATCTCCCGCGCGCCTTGCAGGACCAGCTTCGCCAGCGGTTCCAGCGCGGAATCGCCGCCCGCCGTCTCCACGCCGATGGCGCGGATATCGGCCTCCGTGCAGCCGAAATCCTGGCTGATGCGGACATGGTGCGACCATTCATAGGGGCTGCGCGCCAGCCAGCCGATCTGCAGGATCGCGAGTTCGCGCAGCCGCGCATCCAGGCGGCTGGCGTGGCGGATATGCATGGCGAGGCCGGTGAAGGCGCGGGCCAGGCCGGGGCTGTGCGACAGCAGGCGGTTCAGCGCGATGTCGCGCTTCAGCAGGTCCTGATCCTGTTCGGGCAGGTCGGCGCGGGTGAGATAGGGGAGGCGGGCCATGGCGATCCTCAGCGATGCAGCATGTGTTCGTAGTCGGCACCCATGACCTGGCTGACCGGCTTCCCCGCCTCCACGTCGCGGGCCATGGCGGCCTCTCGCGCCGCGATCATCTCGGCCGCTTCCAGCACGCGGTCGATATCGGCGGCGGCGACCAGCACCACGCCGCTGCCATCCGCCAGCGCATAGTCGCCGGGCCGCGCGGCGACGCCACCCAGGGTGATGGGGCCGCCTGTCTCGGCCTCATGCAGCCGGCCGCGGGCGGTGCGGGCGGTGGTGGCGGCGGCGAAGACGGGGAAGCCGATCTCCGTCGCCTCATCGATGTCGCGCGCCGCGCCATCGGTGATGATGCCCGCCAGCCCGCGCGCCCTGGCGGCGCGGGAGAGGATGCCACCCCAGCCCCCGGCATCGAGGCCCGGGATATGCTGGATCAGCAGGATGTCGCCGGGGCCGGCGGCCTCGATCGCGGCGGAGCAGAGGTGGCGGGGCGTCGTTCCGGGCGGTGGCGGGCCCTCGGCCAGGCGCACCGTCATCACACGGCCGGCGATGCGGCCGCGCACCGTGCGGGGCGGCATGAAGGACAGCGCGGGCGGCAGGCCGAGCTTGTCCATGGCGTCGGACAGCGCGCAGGAATCGAGGCGCCCGAGGCGCGCGATGATGTCGTTCTCGGCCACGATGCCCCGTTTCCCCCGCGTGTCGCCCGCATCATGGGCACCCGGGAGGGCGGCGCCAAGCCGGGCCCCTGGCATGCTTCATGCAAGCCCCGCGCGGGGATTTCGGACGGAGCCACGCCATGGCCGACAGGACCGCCTTGCAGGGCGCGGAGGGACCGCCGGATGCGGCCTGACGAGACGCTTTCCACGCTGATGCGGGACGGCACGCGGCTGGATGCGGCGGTGTGGCGGCCTTCGGCGCCCGGGCCGCATCCGGTGCTGCTGATGCGCCAGCCCTATGGGCGGGGCATCGCCTCCACCGTCGTCTATGCGCATCCCGCCTGGTATGCGGCGCGGGGCTATATCGTGGTGATCCAGGATGTGCGCGGGGCCGGGACCTCCGCGGGGCGCTTCCTGCCCTATTCGGCGGAGGCCGAGGACGGGGCCGACAGCATCGCCTGGGCGGCGGGGCTGCTGGGGGCGACCGGGCAGGTCGGGATGTATGGCTTCTCCTACCAGGGGGCGGCGCAGACGCTCGCGCTCTCCCAATCCCCGCCGGCGCTGAAGGCGATCGCGCCGGCGATGGCGCTCTGGGATTTCTACAAGGAGCGCATCGCGCCGAACGGCGCCTTCACGCTGGGTGGCAGCGCGTATTGGGCGGCGCAGATGGCGGCGCTGATGGCGAAGCGGGCGGATGACCCGGAAGCCTTCGCGGAACTGGCGGCGGCGGCGAATGGCGGGCTGCGCTTCGATGGCCCCGTGCCGGCGGACCCCGCCGTGCTGCGCCGCCATGCCGGCTACAGCCATTACGCGCTGTGGCGGGAAGCGGGGCCTGACCATCCGTCCATGCGGCAGGCGTCATCGGCCGCGCTGATCGGCAGCGCGAAGCCGGCGGTGCCCGCCTTCTTCACCGGCGGCTGGTTCGACTACCATCTGGCGGGCACGGTGGCGGGGTTCCGGCACCTCGGCGGGCATCTCCTCATCGGGCCCTGGACGCATCTCGCCTGGGCACCGCAGGGCGCGGGCACCGATTTCGGCCCGGCGGCCATCAGCAGCATCGACACCATGCAGGCCGACTTCTTCGACCATGTGCTGAAGGGCCATGATCCCGCGCCCTGGATGCGGGAAGCGCCGGTGCGGCTGTTCGACCTCGGCACGCGCGGCTGGCGACTGTTTGATGCCTGGCCGGAGGGGCCGCGCCAGGTGCTGCATTGCGCTGGCACCGGCCTGGCGGCCACGCGGGCGGATGATGGCGCGCTGGTCGCCGATGCGCCGGCCGGGGCGGGGTGGGAGCGTTTCGTGCACGACCCCTGGCGGCCGGTGCCCGCCTTCGGCCTGGCGCATGGCGCGGGGCAGGGGTGGCGCGACCGCGCGGAGATCGATGCCCGCTTCGACATCGCCTGCTTCACCAGCGCGCCCGCTACCGCGCCCGTGACCTATGCCGGCGACCCCGTGGTGGTGCTGGCGGCGGAGACGGATGCGGAATCCTTCGACCTCAACGCGACCCTGTCGCTGGTGACGCGGGAGGGGCGGGCGATGGCGCTGTCGCAGGCCCATGCGCGGATCGAGGCCGGCGCCATGGCGGGCCTGCGCCTGGCCATGCGCCCGATCTGCATCACCCTCAAGCCCGGGGAGGCGCTGCGCCTGTCCGTCGCCGGCGCCTGCTTCCCGGCCTATCCGATCAACCCGGGCAATGGCACCGATCCGCGCCGCGCGACCGGGGCGGAAGCGCAGCCGATCGCCATCGCGCTGCGCACCGGCGCCGGGGGCTGCCGGCTGGAGATGCCGCTGGCGCCGTGACCGGCCGTCAGGGCCTGGCGTAGCGGGTGCTGCCGGGGATGGCGGCGCTGCGATGCGCGAGGCTGTGCGACAGCGCCTGGTAGGGGCTGGCGGAGACGCCGATGCTGCTGCGGAAGGGCTGGTCCATCAGGAAGACGAAGGCGATCAGCGCGCCGACGCCGGCGGCCTGCACCGCCAGCATCGCCACCGTATGAAGCCGCGGCGGATACAGCGCGCCGGTCAGCGCCAGCAGGCCGGACAGCACCAGGATCAGCATCCAGAATTCCAGTGGCAGGCCGATGCGCGCGCCATCCAGCCGCTTCTCCCGCGCGCCATCCATGTCGTCGAATTGCTGCAGCATGTCGTTGGCCATCACCTCCGGCGCCATGGCGGCCAACTGGTAGAAGCCGGCCTCCAGCCGTTCCAGCAGGGCCTGGGTCTGGGGGTGGCGGCCCTCGGTCGTCATCGCGGGGAACTCATCCTCCGCGATGCTGCGGGCGTAGGCGGCCAAATCCTGGCGCAGTGCGTGGCCGGCCGGCCCGCCCCGATCGGCGATGCGCGCCATGGTCGCGATCGCCGCCACCTCCGTGGAGACGAGGCGCTGCGCATCGCTGGCCTGGCTGCGCGCCTGCACGGCGCAGAAGGCCAGGATGAGGGTCAGCGCCGCCATCACCGCGCCGGTGGTGCGCATGGCGATGTCGATATGTTCCTTGGTCTGCGGGATGCGCGCCAGGGGCGCGAGCGCGGCGCAGCCCAGCGCGGCCATCACGGCGGCGGCGGCCATGAAGGCGGCGTAGATCGCGGGGCTCGGCAGGCCATGCAGCAGCGGCGACAGGTCCATGCGCCCACACTGCGCCGCGCGCGCTTAACCCGGCGTTGATGCGCCCTGGTGCTTCCTGCCGGGGCAAGGAGGCAGGGTGATGGCGCAGGCGGTCGCGCGCGGCAGGGGCTGGAGGCCGGACGGCTGGAGGCCGGACGGCTGGAGGCCGGACCCCGTGCTGGCATCGCTGCACGGCATGGGCGGCCACCTGGTGCTGCATGCCGACCGGCTGCGCATCCTGCGGCACGGGCCGTGGTTCACCGCCGTGAACCTGCTGTCGCATCTGGAGCGGGAGATGGAGACGACCATCCTGCTGCGCAGCCTGGTGGGCGTGCATCTGGTGCGGTCGCTGCTGCTGGTGCAGTTCCTGCGCCTGACCTATGCCGGCGCGCCCGCGCCGACCGGCCACTACCTGCGCGACGCCTTCGCCGAGAACGCCTTCATGTTCAGCCTGGCGGACAACCGCCCCCTGCAGGCGATGGCCGCGCGCATCACCCAGGCGGCGCGCGCGGCGGGGGCGGTGTAGCTGGCTGCTTCCGCTACGCCTCCGCCAGGCGGCGGTACCAGGTGGTGGTGCGCAGCACGCCATCGGGGCGGGGGGCCAGGCCCTCGGCCTCCATCAGCTTCGCCACGGCGCGATCGGCATCGGCGCGGCGGCCCTGGTTGCCGGCCAGGCCGTGATACAGCGCGGCGGCGTGCCCGGCATCGCGGCGGGAGACGCGGCCCCTGCCATCCGCCTGCGCCCGCAGGAAGACCAGGACCTGCCGCGCGGCGGTGCTGGGCGTGGCGCCATGCCGCGTGGCTTCCGCGGCCAGCGTGGCGCGGGCTTCCGCCGCCGTCAGGCCATAGCGGGTGACGCCCTCGGTCAGCAGCGCGCGCTCGGCCTCCGCATCCGCGAGGCCGGCGGACAGGCGAAGGCGAACCAGCTCCGCGAAGGCCGGCGCGCCAGCGGGGGGCGATGCGGCCGGCGATGCGGGCGGCGCGACGGCTTCCGCGCGCAGGCCCGGGCGCATGGTGTCCAGGCGCCGCTCCGCGGCGGTGGCGCAGGCCATGCAGGGCAGGCGCTGGGTGCTGCCATCCAGCGCCATCAGGTGCAGTTCCACCGCCATGTCGGGATGGCGGCGCAGCACCTCCGCCGCCGCGCGTTCCATCACCGCCTGGTGCTGGCGTTCCTCATCCGCCGGATCCTGCGCCAGGTTCCGCCCGGCCCAGAGGTTCATCGCCCCGCAGTCGCGATGGTTGATGATGATGACGCGGCGCACGCCGTGCAGCTGTCGCGACGCGGCCAGGTTGTCCCACACCGCGGTGTTCCAGCCGGGCCGGGCTTCGTCCACCGCGGCCAGCGCGGCGCCGGCGATCCGCATCTCGCTGTAGCGGTTGGTGCGGCCCATGGTGGCCAGCAGCTGGGTCACGTCATCGACCAGGCGCGGGTCGATGCAGCTGAGGACGAAGGCGTCCGCCTTGGATGTGTCGGGGGCTGGGGCAGTCATTTCTTGACCTCCTCCGTGTGGGTGATGCCGGTCAGGCGATGATCGAGGTGGGAGTACGACAGGCCCGCGGTGAAGACCACGGCGATGCTGACCAGCGCCCAGATCAGCAGGGTCGCGCCATCCAGCAGCGGCTGGCCGGTCAGTTGCGCCAGCGTGACGCTGGTGCCGAGGGAGAACAGGAGGACCAGCACGATGCCGGTGCGGCCGAGCACGCCCATCGTCGTGCGCCACAGCAGCAGCAGGATCGTCACCAGCACCGCGCCGGTGGCGAGCTTGGCCCAGAACCAGTCGAAGCCGCCCAGCACCCAGTGCAGGTAGGAGGTGCCGGACGGGTTGTAGATCGCGAAGACGATGAACAGGCTGAACAGCGCCCGCGCCACCACGCCGCGCCAGTTGAAGGGCCGCGCGTTCATCGGGCGGAGACCCGCTGGAGCGCGAGGGCGGCCAGGTGGCGCGTCGCCGCATCCGCGGCGAGGCGGCGCTGCAGCCCTTCCCGCCAGGGCCGCAGCGCGGCCGCGGAGGCCGGCGGAAGGCCCGCCAGCGCCGCCTCCGCCCCCGCCAGGTCACCGGCCGAGAGCGCGGCGGAGGCTGCCTGCACCGCGGCCAGCGCCGGCGTGCCGGTGCTGCCCAGGCTGGCGCCGAGCCGCATGGTGGCGGCGGCGCGGCGCGCCAGCCAGCCGGCATCAGGCGCCAGGCCCATCTCCGCCAGCAGCGCCGCTTCCGCCGCGTCCCCGAAGCTGTCGGCCAATTGCCGGGCGGAGGGCGCGCCATGCGGCGCCACCGCATGCAGCGGCGCCAGCAGCGCGGCCGCTTCCGCATCCCCGGCGGCGAAGGCCAGGGCGAGCGCGAAGGCGCGGGGGAAGGGCGCGGTGCGCGGCAGATGCGGCAGCAGCAATTCGATCCCGATCAGCGGCAGCGGCGCATCGGCCGGCAGCGGCGTGGGCATCACCGCCGCCGCCTGGGACACCACGGGGGGCAGGGGCCGTTCCAGCGCGGTCGCCAGCGCCGCCGCGGCCAGCAGGAAGGCGCCGGCGGACAGCGCCAGGGCCAGGCGGCCCTGGCGTGGCGGCGGGGCCGGGCGCGGGGGCTCCGGCGGCATCCCGGGTTCCTCGCCGGGCGCGGGCAGGGGCATCATGGGCAGGGTGCCACCCGCCGCAGCGCGTCGAGCCGGGCCTGCAAGGCCGTGGCGGTGGCGTGGGTGGCCTCCGCGGCCAGGCGGCGTTCGGCATTGGCGATGGCCTCCAGGGCCTGCGCCTCGAAGGCCGCGCGGTTCAGCGTGGCATCCAGCTTGTTGAACAGCCAGTCGATGCCCCAGGAGGCGCCGATGCCGCTCGCCAGCCCCACCACCGTGCCCGGCAGGCCGGCCAGCGCATAGCCGAAGGCGCCGCCCGTCGCGATGATCGACCCCGCCTCGCTCACCCGCACCGCCACGGCGCCGAGCCGCGCGGCCATGGGGCGGAGGGAGCGCATGAAGACCATGCCGGAATCGGCGCCTTCCTCCGCGGCCACCGCCATCGGGTCGGCGGGCGCCGATGCCAGCAGGGCCGGGGCCAGGGGCCGGGCGGCGGCGGCGAGGTCCAGCATCGCCACCGGCTGCCCGCTGCCGGGCGGCAGGGCACGCAGCGTCCCGGTCGCCGCGGCCAGCGCCCGCGCCCATTCGGCATCCACCAGGGCGCCGATATGGTTGAGGTCGGCGCCGAAGCCGCCTTCCTCCAGCGCCGGGGCCAGGACGCGGATGCGGAATTCCTCGCGGATCGGCGCGGCCATCTCCTCCGCGATGCGGGCGGGGTCCGGCACCTCGCCCCGGCCGGCCATGGCATCCGCCAGCCCCACCGCCCCGCGCACCAGCACGCGGTAGGAGGTGACGTAGCTCTGCACCCAGCCATAGGCCCAGTCGCCGAAGCGGGGCACGCGTTCGCGCGCCGGCGCCAGGCGCATGGCGGCGGCATCGGCCAGCAGGCGGGCGGCCATGTCGCGGATCGCCGTCGCGTCGCGGGCCAAATCCTCCGCCACCTGCCGCGCCGTGCCATCCGGTGCCGCATGCAGGGTGCAGGTGCCATCGGCGGTGGCCAGGCCCAGGATCTCCGCCCTTGCGGGTGCGGCAGGCAGGGCGGCGCAGGCCAGCAGCAGGGCGAGGAGCCCGCCGTAACGGCTGGGAAAGCGATGCGGCCGCATGATGCGTGACCGTAGCGGAGATGCACCATGGATTATGGCGGCATGGCGTCCCTGGCCTGGGTCGCGATCGAGGCGCTGGTGGCGGTGCTGGTCGCCCTGCTGCTGCTGCGCGGCGCCAGCGGCGCCTTCAGCCTGGCCGCGCCCCAGGATGCGGAAGCGGTGCCGCTGCTGCATGTCGCCGCACTCGGCACCGGCCTCGCCCTCGGCCTGTCGCTGCTGCTGGCCCTGCCGCATGGGGAGGCCTTCCGCCTGGCGCAGGTCTTCGACGACAAGGGCCGCTGGGGCCAGGACCTCGGCGGCTTCCTGGCCGGCAGCCTGATCCCGGCGCGGGAGACGCTGCACGCCGCCTTCCTGGCCGCCCGGCGGATCGATGGCCCGGCCGGCTTCGCGGGTCTGCTGACGCTGGCCGGCATGCTGGCCGGGGCCGGCGTGGCGCTGCGGCTGTGGCGCGGCCTGGCCCGGCTGCGCGCGCTGGTGGCGTTCCTGCTGCTGACGGCCTGCGTCGCGCTGCTGCTGCACTACGCCGCGCACCTCGCCGCCTGGCTGGCCGCCCGGCTGAACTTCTGGGTCTTCGCGCTGCTGCTGCTGGGGTTCCAGCGTTGGCGCTACGCGCCACGGGCTGCGCACTAGCGCTACGCGCCACGGGCTGCGCACTAGCGCTACGCGCCACGGGCTGCGCACTGGCGCTACGCGCCGCGGGCGGCGCACTGAGCGGCGCATCACGACACCTCCATCAGCGCGAGGAAGGGCCGCGGCGTCAGCAAAGCGGGGTCGCCGACATAGGGAAAGGCGAGCTTGAGGGCCACCAGCAGCACCGCGCCCACGATCAGCGCGATGACGCTGCCCATCGCGTAGTGCATCGTCGCGCTGCCGCCGTTGAAGAACCACTGGAAGGCGATGACGGCGACGGAGACGGTGATGACGAGCAGCCAGATCAGCCCGGCCAGCGACCGGCTGGTGACGGAAAGCCGGCCGATGCGCGCTTCCGCCACGCTGCCGACCCAGTCGCCGATCTTCTGCTGCAGCGCCTGCTGGCCGGAAGAGACGCCATCGACATCGAGGAAGGCGCGCGTCAGCCGCTGGAAGGCGGCGTCGGAGGCGGGGTTGGGCGTGCCGGCCTGCATGGCGGGCCAGTCGTCGGAGACGACGGCGGCGGCATAGCCGCGGATCGCGGCGCGCATTTCCTTCCGCGCCTCCGCGAAATCCGGCCCGCTGAAGGTGTCCACCGACAAGGCGAGCATGTAGAGCCCGCTGGCTTCCTTCTGCAGTGTGTCGCGCGATGTCTGGTAGGTGTCCCAGGCGCCGACGAGGGCGAGCGCCGCGACCACCGCGTAGATCTCCACCACGAAGCCGTACTTCACCGCGCCGACGGTGGCGTTGGTGGCGAATTCATGCGGCGTGAACAGCGCGAACATGGCGCGCCCGAAGACGAGCGCGATCACCACCGGCACGCCGATGGTGACGATGATGCCGGCCCAGGCCGGCAGCGCCGCCAGGCTGTGCGGCAGCAGGATGTCCAAGGCCGGGCTCCTCCTCGGCGTCTCGGGCGGGAAGGCCCGGCATCCTGCCGGGCCGCAACGGGCGCGCCCCTGGTGGGGCGCGGCGGCCTCAATCCTCCGGGCCGTGCTCCTTCCACGCCCAGTTGCCGACGGTGACGCCGGCGATGGCGCCGATCGCGGCGCCGAGGAAGCCGCCCTGGATCAGCGCGGAGCCCGCCAGCGCCCCGGCGAAGAGCCCGGCGCCGAGCGCCGCGGCATGGCCGGCGGAGATGTCCGGCACGGCCGGCAGCTGCACCTGCGGCAGGGCGAGCGTGGCCGCGCGCGGGGCCGGGGCCGCGGCCTGGCCGGCGGTCTGACCGAGGGTCTGGGCAGCGGCGGGAAGTCCGAAGGCGAGGAAGGCGAGCAGCAGCAGCAGGCGCGGCATGGTCATTCTCCTTGTCGGAACAGGGTCGTCAGGCGTCGATCGCGCGGTACCAGCGACGGGTGCGCAGGATGCGGCCGCTCGGCCGCGGCTGGAGGTCGAGCTCCTCCATCAGGCGCTTCACGCGGCGGCGCGCCTCGGCATCGGTCAGCGCCCCGCCCGCGCGGGCGCGGTAGAAGGCGACGGCGCGGGCGAAATCATCGCGCGCCACGCGGTTGCGCCGATCCGCGAGCGTGCGGAGCAACTGGCGGGAGGAGGCGCCGAGCTCGGCTTCCATGGCGACGTCGCCCTCCTGCGCGGCGCCGCGCAGCAGGCCCTGCGCTTCGTCCAGCGTCAGGCCGTAGCGGGTCAGCCCTTCCTCCAGCAGCTTGCGTTCCTGGTCACGGTCCAGGAAACGCCGGCCCTGTGTCTGCAGCTTCACCAGTTCCGTGAAGCGGGCGCGGCCCGCGGCATCGGTCATCGTCATCGAAATGGCTGCCTTCCTTTCTGGAAGCCGCGCACCCTTCTGGTGCGCCGGGAGTCGGGTTCAGAAGTCGAGCGTGGCGGGGCGCAGGGCGGGCCCGCGCGAACCCGGGGCCGGGGCTTCGAAGCCCTGGCCCTGGGTGCGTGGCAGCGCGCCCTGCACGCGCTGGTTCAGGCGTTCGATGGCCCGCATGATGCGGCTGGCCTCGATGCCCAGCGGCGCATCCGTGGGCGTCAGCACCAGCTTCACCTTGGGCAGCGGGAAGAGGTCGACCTCCACCTTGTCCACGGTGAAGCCGCCGATCTCACCGGCATCCATGATGCCGCGCACGATGGTGCGCTGGATCGCGGCCAGCGGGCCCGGATTGGTGCGGGCGTGGCGTTCCAGCATCCGCTCCAGGTAGTCGCGGTCGCCTTCCGTCAGTTCCCGTGCCTGGCCGAAGGTCAGGCTGAGGCTGGGGAAGAGGCTGACGGCGGATTCGATTTCCTTCAGCTTGTAGCCGGCGACATCCATCAGCCAGGTGAAGTCCTCCCGCGCCTGGTCCTGCGCGGTGTGGGCGGGGCGGCGCATGAAGTTGCTGGTGCTGAGGCCGAAGCCGAAGGCATCCATGAGGCTGGACCACAGCCGTTCCGCCCGGTCCCCGAGCGAATCGCCCGTGGGCAGATCCTGCAGCGGCACCGTCACCACGGTGCGCGGGGCGGGCGCCGTGACGGGCCCCGTGGCGGGCCCCGTGGCGGGCCCCGTGGCGGGCGATGTCTGCGCGTCGGCGGCTACCGGCAGCGCCAGCAGGGCGGCAAGGGCGATGCCCGTCAGGGCGCGGGATTTCGCGTGCATGATCGACATTCCTTCGGCGTCAGCGGGACATCAGCGTCTGGCGTTCGGCGATCCGGCGCTGCGCGGCGCGGTCCGCGGGTGGCAGCGGCACCAGCCCGGCGAGGGAGAGGTAGCCGCCCGGCCCCCCCGCCTGTTCGCTGCTGGCCTCGTTCAGGAATTCCCGCAGGCCACGCACCACGCCGACGCCCTGCATGTTCCGGCCGTGCTGGCGCTTGGCGTAGAGGTAGTAGGTGCGCGACTGTTCGTAGCTGCCGCTCGCGATGCTGCTGGCCGTGGGCAGGTCGCCATCCAGCGCCACGGCCAGGAAGTTGCCGCCGCTGGCGACCAGCTGGTCGTAGCTCATCACCGCCAGCGTGCCCGGGGGCGCGGCCAGCAGGCGGGCCGGCACATCCGCGGCGGGCACCGGCGTCACCGCGCCGTCATTGCGCAGCGTCACGCATTTGCTGTGGCGGTAGCTGGCTTCGAAGATCAGCCGAATGTCGCGGACATGCCGGCAGCCCGCTTCAAGGATCAGATCCTCGAACAGCATGCGCGTGCCACTGCCCGCGGCGGGGACGATGACGCGGATCGGCACGCGGGGCAGGCCCGGCCCGACATCGGACCAGTTGGTGGCGCGGTTCGGGATGAACTCGTTCTCGGCCGGCTGTTCCGCCGCCAGCGCCGACCACACCTGGCGGGAGCTGACATTGGGCAGCACCTCCCCACGCCGCGCCGCGAGGACAACGGCGCCGAGGCCGATCTGCAGCTCGACAATGTCCCGCACGCCATTGGCGCTGCAATTCTCCACCATCGCGCGCGGCATGCGCCGGGTGGTGATGGCGATGTCGGGCGTCTGGGGGCCTACGCCGGCGCAGAAGAGTTCCAGCGCCTGGCTAGATCCGATGGCGCGGAGATGGGGCGGGTTGGCGCCGTCGAACCGCTCCGCGAAGCTCTGCGCGAGCAACTGCGCGATGCCGGCGGAGGAGGAGGAGCTCACGATGACGAGGCGGTCGCGCAGCGTCAGGCCTGCTGCGGGCGCGCCGACGGGGGATGCGCCGGCCGGCGCGGATCCCACCTGGGCCGATGCGGTGGCGCCGCCCAGCGCGACAAGGGCTGCGATCAGCGGCAGGAAGGTCCGGCGCACGGGCTTCTCCTTTGTGGAGGATGGGGGGACGGTCATGAGGGGCGGCCCGGCGGCGTCAGGCCCGGCGGCGTGGCGCCCGTGCCGGACAGCGCGCGCAGCAGCGTTTCCTGCACCGCCTGCTCCACCGCGAGGCGCGCCCTGGCCTGCGCCAGCCAACCCGCCAGCAGGGGTTGCAGCCCGGCATCCAGCGCCGCGGCATCCGCCACTGCGCCGGCCAGGTTGCCGCGGCGCAATTGCTGCGCGACCGCGCCGATCGCCACTTCCTGGTCGGAGGGCGGCGGCGGGGCCGCCAGCCCGATGGCCGCGAAGCCGCCGCGCAGCAGGCCAAGCCCCTGGTCCAGCAGCCCGCCCGGCTGCGGCGCGCGGGCGATCAACTGGGGCATCAGCGCGGCGAAGCGTTCGCGAAGCTCGGGTTCGGAGGGCAGGCCCCGCGCGGCGTGGCTCATCAGCACTTCCGCCACCGGGCGCGGCAGGGCGCCCGCGGGGGCAAGGTCCGCCATCGTCTGGAGTTCACGCAGCCAGGGGCGGGGCGTGGCGATGCTGGATTGCAGCAGCAGCGCCGCGGCCAGGAAGCGGTCCCCCTGCGGGCCGCGCTGCGCCAGGCTGCCTTCAAGCCGCTGCGCCGCGGCCTCGGCGCGGGTGGAGAGCGCTTCCGCGCGCACCGCCTGCTCCTCCGCCCGCCGGGCGGCGTCCAGCGCGGGCGCGACCGCGGCTTCGACCTGCGCCAGGCTGGGCCCGGCATTCGCGGCCACCGCCGGCGCGGGCAGGCGAGTCAGCAGCGGCGCGAGCACGGCCACGGCGACGCCACCCAGGAAGGCCAGCCCGGCCAGGAGCAGCGGATGCCGGGCCGGCGGCGGCCGTGTGGCCGGGGCCGGCATGGCGAGGAGCCGGGGGTTGGGGGTGCGGTGCTGCGCTGACACGGGTCTTCCGGTGCTGGGCGATGCGGGTTGCCGAGGACCCCACCATGCGCCGCCGCCCCTTACCCGCTGATTAAGCCCGGCACCGCAGTGCACCATTCTCCGCCCGCGGCCAGGCCCGGGGTTGACCGGCGGCACCATGGGGGCGAACTGGCGCGCATTCACGCCGACGGAGATGGACGCCATGCCGAGACCGCGCCGCAGCGCCCTGTTCATGCCGGGCTCCAACGCCCGGGCGCTCGACAAGGCGCGCGGCATCGCCTGCGACACGATCCTGTTCGACCTGGAGGATTCGGTGGCGGCCGGGCAGAAGGCCCTGGCGCGGGACCAGGTGGCGGCGGCGATCCGCGCGGGCGGCTACGGGTCGCGGGAACTGGTGGTGCGGGTGAATCCGCTGGGCGGCGCGCTGGTGGCGGATGACATCCGCATGGCGGTCGCGGCCGGTGCGGATGCCGTCCTGCTGCCCAAGACAGAAAGCGCGGCCGATGTGATGGCGGTGGAGCAGGCGCTGGCGGAGGCGGGGGCGCCCGCCGCCATGGGGATCTTCGCCATGGTGGAGACGCCGCGCGCCATCCTGGCCGTGGCGGCGATCGCGGCCCGGGCGGAAGCCGGGCGGCTGCGGGCGCTGGCCGTCGGGCCGAACGACCTGGCGAAGATGACGGGCGTGCGCGCGGGCGGGGACCGGGCGCCGATGCTCGCCTGGCTGTCGCAGGTGGTGCTGGCGGCCAAGGCCTATGGCCTCTCCGCCCTCGATGGCGTGTACAACAATTTCAATGACGAGGCCGGCTTCGCCGCCGAATGCCGCCAGGGCCGCGCGCTGGGCTTCGATGGCAAGACGCTGATCCACCCCCGCCAGGTGGAACCGGCCAACGCGCTGTTCGGCGCGTCGGAGGAGGAACTGGAATGGGCGCGCCAGGTGGTCGCCGCCTTCGACCAGCCGGGCAACGCCACCGCCAATGTCATCAACCTGGACGGCCGGATGGTGGAACGGCTGCACCTGGAGCAGGCGCGGGCGCTGCTCGCCTCAGTCGCGTAGCGCCGGGCGCCGCAGCAGGGCGATACCCACCACCAGCGCCGGCAGGCCGCAGGCGGCGAAGCCCCAGCCATGCTGGCCGGTCAGGCTCAGCACCAGCGCATAGGTCAGCGGCAGGATCAGCGCGCCGAGCTGCCCACTGGACAGAACGCCGCCCGTGGCCGCGCCGCTCATGCCCGGCGGCGCCAGGCGCGCGGCTTCGGAGAGCAGCACGCCATGCCAGGACATCGCCGTCAGGCTGATGCCGATGGCGACGGTGGCGAAAAGCGCCAGCGGCCAGCCAGCGCCGGACAAGCCCAGCAGCCCGGTGCTGACCGCCATGCCGAGCGACAGCCCCCCCATCAGCACCCGCGGTGCCACGTGACCGCTGCCGAGCCAGCCCCAGAAGATGCGGGCCGGCACCGCGACCACCATGGCCAGCGAGAAGACGGCACCCGCCGTGGCCAGCCCGTGCCCGAGCTGCGTGAGGTAGATGACGAAGAAGCCGATGAAGACCGTCTGCAGCCCGTTGAAGGCGAAGCAGGCGAAGGCGAGGTTGCGCAGCGCCGGGCTTCGCGCCACGACGACGCCGGACAGCCAGAGGTCGCTGACCTTGAAGCCGCGCCCCGGCATGCGGTCCCCGTCGAAGGTGGCGCGCAGCGGTTGCAGCGCCACCGCGAAGACCAGGCAGAACAGCGCCGCGATCTCCAGCGCCGCCCGCCAGCCGAGCCAGGCGGTGAGCCATGGGCCGACCAGGCCCGACAGCAGCAGCCCCGCCGGCACCGCCGTCTGCTTGATAGAGAAGACCAGCGGCGCCTGCTTCGGCGGCGAATAGCGGCCGAGCAGATGGGAACTGGCCGGGGTGGAGACCGCCGAGCCGCCCCCGCCGATGATGGCCGAGATCGCGAAGAAGATGAGCGGCCCGACCGCCGCGGAAGCCAGCCCGATCGCCAGCATGACCAACGCCAGCTGGCTCATCCTCAGCGCGCCCCAGCGCAGGATGAAGCCGCCGCAGCCCATCTGGAAGGCCAGGGAGGAAGCGGCGGCGAGGCCGACATAGACACCCGCCAGCGCGGGATCGAGGTCCAGGTCCAGGATGATGGCGGGCGCGATGATGGAGGGCAGGTTGCGGCCGAGCGCGGCGCAGGTCTGCTGCATGAACATGGCGCCCAGGATGACCAGCAGCAGGCGTGGAATTGCGACGGCCATCGTGTCCTGCCGGACGCTCCCTTGATGCGCCGCCAGGATAGGCATGCGCGGCGGGGCGCCGGAAGCCGCGCCAGGCTTCGCCCAGGCCCGCTTCCCGGGCATGATGGGCGCATGACCGCCGATCCCGTGACCTCACCCCAATCCCCCTACGCCCTGCTGGGCGGGGAGGAAGGGCTCCGCCGCCTGACGCGGCGCTTCTACGCGCTAATGGACGAATTGCCGGAAGCCGCCGCCTGCCGCGCCATCCATCCGGAGAGCCTGGAGCAGGCGGAGCAGCGGTTCTTCGAATACCTCTCCTTCTGGTTCGGCGGGCCGCCTCTGTTCCTGCAAACGCGGGGCGCGCCGATGCTGCGCGCCCGCCACCTGCACGCCCCCATCGCGGGGCCGGAGATCGAGGGCTGGATCGCCTGCTTCCGCCAGGCCTGGGCCGAACAGGTGACCGATGCGGCACTGACCGACGCCGTGCTGCCGAAGGTCATGGCCATGGCGCTGCATATGCGCAACCGGGAGGATGGGGCATGAGCCTGCTGTTGCGCGGCGCCGATGTGGTGCTCACCATGGATGCCACGCGGCGGGAACTGCGCGGGGGCTGGGTGCATGTCGAGGGCGGCGCCATCACCGCCGTCGGCGCCGCCGACGAAGCCCCGCCTTTGGCCGCGGAAAGCATCGACCTGGCCGGCCATGTCCTGATGCCCGGCCTGGTGAACACCCACCACCACATGTTCCAGTCCCTGACCCGCGCCCTGCCGGCGGCGCAGGATGCGGAGCTGTTCGACTGGCTCGGCGCGCTCTATCCGGTCTGGGCGCGGATGACGCCCGATGCGCTGCGCATCGCGGCGGCGACGGCGATGGCGGAGCTGGTGCTGAGCGGCTGCACGACGGCGGCGGATCATCACTACATCTTCCCGAATGGCTGCGCGCTGGACGACACGATCGAGGCCGCGCGCCAGGTCGGCATCCGCTTCCACCCCACGCGCGGGGCGATGAGCCTCGGCCAGTCGAAGGGCGGGCTGCCGCCGGATGCGGTGGTGGAGGCGGAGGACGCGATCCTGGCCGACATGGAGCGCGTGGTGGCGCGCTTCCATGACCCCGCGCCGCTTTCCATGCTGCGCATCGGCATCGCGCCCTGCTCCCCCTTCTCCGTCACGCGGGAATTGATGCGGGATGCCGCGGGCTTCGCGCGGGCGCGCGGCCTTCGGCTGCACACGCACCTCGCGGAGAATGACAAGGACGTCGTCTTCAGCCGGGAGAAGTTCCGCTGCACGCCGGCGGAATACGCGGAGGAACTGGGCTGGGTCGGCCCCGATGTCTGGCACGCCCATTGCGTGAAGCTGGATGAGGCCGGCATCGCGCTTTTCGCCCGCACTGGCACGGGTGTCGCGCACTGCCCGTGCTCCAACATGCGCCTGGCGTCGGGCATCGCGCCGATCCCGGCGATGCGCCGCGCGGGCGTGCCGGTCGGGCTCGGCGTGGATGGATCGGCGTCCAACGACGGCGCGCATCTGCTGGGCGAGGCACGCCAGGCGATGCTGCTGGCGCGCGTCGGCCACGGCCCCGCGGCGATGACGGCGCGCGACGCGCTGGAGATCGCGACGCTGGGCGGCGCCCGGGTGCTGGGGCGGGACGATATCGGCGCGCTGGCGCCGGGCATGGCGGCGGACCTCGTCGCCTTCGACCTCGGCGGCATCGACCATGCCGGCGCGGGCGCGGACCCCGTCGCCGCGCTGGTCTTCTGCACGCCGGCGCGCGCGGCGCTGTCCGTCATCAATGGTCGCGTCGTGGTGCGGGACGGGCGGCTGCTGACGCTTTATGAACGGCAGCAGGCCGCACGCCACCGCGCGGCCGCGGCGGCGCTGCTACAGGGCTGAGGCGCAGTCCAGCACGACGTTGCCCATGACCTCGCCGCGCGCAACGAGGTCATGCGCCTCCGCGCAATCCTCCAGCGGCATGACGGCGCCGATGGCGTGCTGAAGGGCGCCGGCTTCCAGCCAGCCTGTCATCGTCGCCAGCCCCTCCGCCCGCGCGGCGTCGGGCAGGCCGTAGACGATGAAGAAGCGCACGGCGGCGCCGGAGAGGATCATCGGGAAGAAGGGCAGCGCCGCTTCCGCCTTGCCGCTGCCGTAGCAGACGCAGAGCCCGTCCTTCGCCACGATCTGCGGCAGCAGCGCGCCGTTCGCGGCCAGGTCCACTTCCACCACGCGGTCCACGCCATGGCCGCCGGTCAATGCCTTCACCGCCGCGGCGACATCCTGCGTCCTGTAGTCGATCACGGCATCGGCGCCGGCAGCCCTGGCGTGTGCCGCCTTGCCCGGGCTGCTGACGGTGGCGATGACCTGCTTCGCCCCCAGCAGCTTCGCCATCTGGATGGCGTAGTGGCCGACCGCACCGGCGCCGCCCGCCACCAGCACGCGCTGCCCGGCGACGCCGCCATCGATCTGCACCGCGCGCCAGGCCGTCAGCGCCGGGATGCCGAAGCAGGCGCCGGCCTGGAAGCTGGTATTGGCGGGCAGCCGCACGGCCTGCGCCGCGGGCAGCGCGATGCAGTCGGCGGCCGTGCCCAGCGCGCGCTGCCACTGGCCGTTCCAGATCCAGACGCGTTCGCCGATGCGCGCGGCATCGACGCCGTCGCCCACGGCCTCGATCGTGCCGGCGCCGTCGCTGTGCGGGATGATCCGCGGCGCCAGCATCGGCCGGCTGCCTCCCCGCGCCTTCCAGTCGGAGGGATTGACCCCGGAGGTTGCGAGGCGGACCAGCACCTCCCCAGGGCCGGGGGAGGGTGTCGGCATCTCGCCGACCACGATCACCTCCCGGGCCGGTCCCGTCCGTTCATACCAGGCTGCGCGCATCGTGCTGTCCCGTCACTGATCGAGGCGGATATTGCCGATGCGGACGGCCTCGCGCGAGGTCTCCATCTCCTCCCGGATCACGCGTGCGTAATTGGCGGGGGTGATCGCCTCGGCAGCCGGGATGGCGCCGCCGAGGCTCTCCAGCCGCTGCTTGATGGTGGCGTCATGCATGGTGCGGGCCAGCGCGGTGCGGAGCGTCTCCACCACCTCGGCGGGCAGCCCCGCAGGGCCGAGCAGTCCTAGGGTGGTGGTAAGCTCCTGCTGCACCAGCCCGGCTTCCCGCAGGGTCGGCACATCCGGCAGCTGCGCGGCGCGGCTGCCGGAGGCGACGGCGATGATGCGAGCGCGGCCATCGGCATGCAGCGGCAGGGCCGATGAGAGCTGGTCGAACACCACCGGGATCGTGCCGGCGATCAGGTCGTTGATGGCGGGGCCGGTGCCGCGATAGGGCACATGCACCAGATCCGCTCCCGTACCGGCATTGAACAACTCGATCGCGAGATGCGCGCCGGAGCCGATGCCGGCGGTGCCGGCGGAGAACTGGCCCTTCTGTGCCTTGGCCGCGGCAACGAATTCCGCCAGGTTCCGCGCCGTGACCTGGCGGGAGACCATCATCACGATGGGCACACGGTAGCAGATTCCGATCGGCGCGAGGTCCCGCAGCGTGTCGTAGGGCAGTTGCGCCATCGCGACGGGGAACAGCGAAAGCGGGCCGGTGGAGCCCAGCAGCAGCGTATGGCCATCCGGGCGGGACCGCGCGACATGCTCCGTGCCGACGATGCCGCCCGCCCCCGCGCGATTATCCACGACGACCGGCTGGCCGAGGGCAGCCGACAGCGTGGGCGCCAGCAGCCGTGCCGTGAAGTCCACATTGCCGCCGGGCGGGAAGCCCACGACGATGCGCACGGGACGGTCGGGGAAGCGGCCCTGCGCGCGCAGGGAAGGGGCGGCGAGGGCGGCGGCGGCGGCCAGCGCCAGGGTTCGGCGGGTGGTCATGGCGTGGGTTCCTCGGATTGCGTGCGGCGTTCGGCGAATTCGCGCACCAGCAGCGGGATGGTGCCGCCGGCACGCCAGATCTGGACCATGCGGGGGGAGAAGGGTTTCGACTGCCGCGTGCTGCCATCGGCCAGGGTGACGATTCCCGTGGCGGGATCGGCCGCGATCACGTCCCCATCCCGCACGGCGGCGTGGATGCCGGGGCAGATCATCACGGGCAGTCCGACATTCAGCGCGCGGCGCAGGAAGCCGGAATCGCAGGATTCGACGACGACGACGGCGATGCCGGAAGCGCGGATGGCGACGCTGACTTCCACATGATTGTGATGCGCGAAGTTCCGCCCACCCACGACGATGTCACCCGCCTTCACCTCGGCCGGAAACTCCGGGCGCAGGCGGCGGAAGCACATGGCGCGCAGCGCGTCCTCGTCGAATTCCTTGCCGAAGCCGTCGCGGATGATGGCGAATTCGATGATGCCGTCATCGCCGGAGACATCATCGCCGAAGACCCAGGCGCGGCCGCGGGGCGTCATGCCACGGCCTCTGCCATCAGCGGCCGCGGGTCGGCGATGCGCCCTTCGATGGCGGAGGCCGTAACCACTGCCGCGCCGGCCAGGTGCACAAGCGCGCTGCGCGCGCCGTTGCGGCCGGCATAGTTGAACTGCTGGGTCGAGATCAGCACTTCATGGTCGTTCAGTACGCCCTGATAGCCCCAGCAGGTGGTGCAGCCCGGCGCCAGCACCGTGGCGCCCGATTCCGCGAAGATCTCGAGCAACCCCTCCCGCGCCGCGGCGGCATAGACGTTGCGGCTTCCTGGCGTGATGTAGAGCGTGACATGTGGCGCGACGCGGCGCCCGCGCAGCAACCCGGCCGCGATGCGCATATCCTCCAGCCGCCCGCCGGAACACGACCCGATCGTCGCCTGGTCGATCCGCTGGCCCGCGACATCGCCGACCGGCACGGCGGCGTGGAGGTCCGGCGGCAGCGTCACCATGGGCGCGATGGCCGAAAGATCGTAGGTGAGGTCGGCGATGTAGGGCACGCCAGGGTCGGCTTCCACAATCTGCCAGGGGCGGCCGGCGGCGCGCTGTTCGACGTAGCGCAGGACCAGGTCATCCACCGGCATCACGCCGGTATAGGCGCCGCTGTGGAACAGGCTGGCGAGGATCGTCTCCCGCTCATCCAGCCCCAGCGTCGCGATGCCGTCGCCCGCGAATTCGACGCAGGCCTGCAGCAGCGCGCTGTTGGTGGTCTGGTCGCGCAGGATGGTCTGGATCAGATCCCGCGCGCCGACGCCGAAGCCGAGCCGTCCCGTTAGCGTGATGCGCGCCGATGGTGGCACCGCGATCCAGTTGCCGTCCTGGATCAGCGCCACGATAACTTCCGTGGAGATCGGCAGGTTCAGCGCGCCCAATGCGCCGATGGAGGCGATGTTGCCCTCATCGGAGAAGATCAGCGTGCCCGGCCGCGCGAAGCCGCGTTCCGTCAGCACCAGGTGGCGGAGCCCGTTGCCGGGGCCGAAGAAGGTCTCGATCCCCTGCCGGGCGCACCAGTCGCGGAGCGTTCGGTGCGTCTCGTGGTGATGCGATCCCATCGCCGCGCTGGTGGAATGGTCGATCACCATGATCGCCTTGTCCGGGCGCGGGATGCGGTCGACGCCGATGCGTTCCAGGTTGCGCTTGTGGCCGGGCCAGAAGAGTTCCTGGCAGGCCACGTAGTCCGGCGTCACAGTGACGTAGTCGCCGACCTCCACCGCATCGAGGCCGGCGGCGCGGGCGATGATCTTCTGCGCGACGCTGCGCGGCGCGGTGGCCATGCGGCATTTCCCCCGGTGGCCGGCCTTAGGCCAGCATTATGACCTTAGGCCCACCACCCGGGTGTGTCCATGCCCGGTCAGGGCAGTTGCGCGAGGGTGCCGGCCCGCGCGCGTTCCACCGCACGCGCCGCATCCTCCGGCAGCAGCAGCCGTTCCGCCACCGCGCGGTCGGCCGCGGCGCGCACGGCGGCGACATAGGCGGCGTCATCGGCATAGCGTTCGGCGATGGACAGGCGCGGATCATTCGCCGCGATGCGCGCCTCCCGCGTCGGCGCGAAGGGAGAGACGGCGCCCTGCAGCGGAAACAGCGTGCCGGCGCCGAAGCCCTCGGCGCGGGGATTCCAGCCGGTGTAGCTGGCGCGCGGCACGGCGAGTGGCAGCATGCGGATGCCGGCGATGGCCATGCCATCGGCATCCGCGCGCGGCACGAAGACCGGGTATTCGCCGATCAGCCGCGGCGGCAGCACCGATTGGTCGGAGATCGCGGCACCGGTGTAGATGCCGGCATAGGGCAGGCCGGGGATGCCCGCGGGCACGGCCTGCGCGGCCTCCACCAGCGTGCCATGGGCGCGCATGGGCACGCGGCTGGCCGGCGGTTCCACCCCTTCCGCGATCCAGGCCTCCATCGCCACCAGCAGCGCGCGCATGGGCGGGCCGGCATGCATCGGGTTGGTGGGCAGCGCCATGGTCGGCGCGCGGCGCACGCTGTCATTCGGCGGCGCGTAGTGCGGCGTGCCGGCGACCATGTAGGCGCGCACATCGGGCGGCAGGTCGATGTGGTTGCCCGCGAGGTCCGTCACGACCAGCGAGGCGCGCGACGCCCACCATTCATGCTCGCTGTCCGTGTGCATGATCTTCGGGCAGGTGCCGTTCAGCCGGCAGCGCATCAGGATGCCATCCGTGCGGCCGGACAGCGGATCGCGCATCGCCGCGTAGGTGAAGGGGAAGGTATCCGCCTGCCAGGCGGGGTCCTGCGGGTGGCGCGCGTTGCGGCCGGGATTGCCGAAGCGGTAGTTGGTCGCCATGCGGCGTCCGCCGGCGATATGCGGCATCACGCCATCGAAGACCATGCGGCCGCGCATGTCCTCGTTGAAGCCCTGCCAGAGGAAGTCCCGCAGGAAGCGGCCGGACTGGGAGACGCCGAAGCCGATGGCGCGCTGCACCGTGGACCGCCCCTGCGCGGCCAGCGGGTTCTCCGCGCCGCCCTCCCGCCGCAGGAAGGCCGTGACGTCGCGCGTGGCGGCGAAGCCCAGGCCGAGCACGATCGGGTCCTTCGCCGTGTAGGTCACCTCATACAGCGCCGCCGCATCGAAGCCGCTGGCCGGGCGCGTGATCTCCGCTGTGTTCGGCCCGGTGGCGCGGATGCCGAGGCCGGGCGGCGTCTGCCGCGCTTCGGACCAATGGCCGCGCACGGTCACCGCCAGGCTCGCCGCATCCGCGATGGGCCAGGTCAGCGTGGCCGTCGCGGGATTGCGCGTATGGTCGAAGATGAATTCATCGCGCGATGGGCCGGTGATGCCGGTGAGGACCGGCGCCGTCATCGCCAACTGGTTGGGGCGGGAGGGGATATCCGCCTGCCAGCCGATCCAGGCCATGGCGTAGCCGCGGCTGTGCAGGAAGCCGATCCCGGCATCCGCCGCCTGTTCCGCCCGCGTCGCGCCGGGCTGCGCCACATCGTCGAAGAGCTGCGGCGCCAGCTTTGTGCCGCGATTGGGCACGTCCACCAGCAGCGTGCCGTTGCCGCGCGCGGGGTCCGCCGGCCGCAGCAGCACGACATCCGCCACCGCCTCCACGCGGCCCTGCGCATTGCGTGGCGCGCGTTCGATATCCGCGATCACGGCATTGCGCGGATCGCTGGGATCCACGGCGATGGTGGCGCGGCCGGTGATGCGGAGGTAGGGCCCCACCCCCTCGAAGCTCCGCCCCTGGAAGGCGGGCACGCTTTCCAGCACCTCGAACCGTATCACTTCCGAGAGGGCGGGCGAGGCAAGCGCCCCGATCCCGCCGGCGAGCATGCAGGCCCGCAGCGTGCGCTTCATGGCTGTTCCTCCGTCGCGCGGCATCGAGTCCGCGTCTTGGACGAAAGCCTCCCGCAGTCTCGCCGCGGTGGCAACCGCTCATCGTCGCCGGATGCGGATCGGCGATGCCGGCGCCTGGCGCAGGTGATCGGGGAAGACGCGCGCGGCGTAGTCGGCGAAGGCGCGTATCTTGGGCGCGGTGAAGCGCGCCTTGGGATAGGCGACGTAGAAGACCTGCGCCTCCGTCTCCCATTCCTCCAGCACCGCGCGCAGCCGGCCGTCGCGCAGATGCGCATGCGCCAGCAGGCCGAGCACGTAGCAGAAGCCGGCCCCCTGCGCGGCGGCGTTCAGCAGCGCATCGCTGCTGTTGAAGGCCAGCGGCCCCGTGGGGTTCACCACCACGCGTTCCGCCCCGCGCTGGAAGCGCCAGGCGCGCGGTGCCGCCGCCGTATCCGCCACCCAGGCCAGGCCCTGCGCGGGATCGATCGCGCGCGGATGCGTCGGCACGCCATGGCGGGCCAGGAAGCCCGGCGCCGCGCAGACCACATGCGTGCTGCGATAGACCGGGCGGGCGACGAGATCGCCGGTCTCCACCTCATCCATCCGGATCGCGACATCGATGCCGCGCCGCGCCAGGCTGTCCACATCGTTCCCCAGGATGGTCACCACGCGCAAGCCGGGATGCGCGGCGGCGAAGGCCGCCAGCGCCGGCGCCAGCACCATATGGCCGACGGCGATCGGCACCTGGACGCGCAGCACGCCGCGCGCGGCATCGCCGCCGGCGCCGGCCTCCGCTTCCTCCATCGCGCCCAGGATGGCGCGGGCGCGGGACAGGAAGGCCTCGCCTTCCGGCGTCAGGCGCAGGCTGCGCGTGGAACGATGCAGCAGCGCGCAGCGCAGATGCGCCTCCAGCGCCTGGACCTGCGCCGTGACGGTGGGGGCGGAAAGGCCGAGCCGCGTGGCCGCGCCGGCCAGGCTGCCGGCTTCCGCCACCGCCACGAAGACCTCCATTGCGCGCAGCCTGTCCATGCGCGCAGCCTATCCCATCATTCGGGAAAGTCGAAGACTGTATTCGGCGTCTCCCCGGTACTCGGCCGTTGCCCTCCGGCCGCCACGGGTGAACCCTGCGCCCGTCCAAGCAAAGGGGAGCGGCGCCGGTCACATGGCAGCGGGGGAGGGATTCGACCTGGTGGTGGCGGGCTGCGGGGTGGCAGGGCTCTCCGCCGCCGTGGCGGCCGCGGAGCAGGGCGCGCGCGTCGTCGTGCTGGAACGCGCGCCGCGCGCGGAACGCGGCGGGCAGAGCCGCTACACCGAAGCGTATCTCCGCATGAAGAGCGAGACCGAGGTCACCGACGATTTCGAGACGCATCTCGCCGAGAATGGCGCGCTGCCCTACGCCGACCCCGACCTCGCGCCCGAGGTCTCCCGCCCCATGGCGGATCGCGCCGGCCATGCGCGCGCGCTGTCCATGATCGATCCCGACGTGGTGCAGGAATTCGCCGACCAGGCGGGGCCGACCATCGCCTGGCTGAAGACCATGGGCGTGCGCTTCGATTTCCTGCCGACGCAGTTCCTGACGAAGTCGCAGCCCCGCCTGCTGCCGGTCGGCGGCGGCGCCGCGCTGGTGGAGGCGCTGGCGAAGCGGGCCGAGGAACTCGGCGTGGCGTTCCGCTACGAGACGACGGCGCAGTCCCTGATGCAGGATGAGGAGGGGCGCGTCATCGGCCTGGTCGCGCGCCAGGCCGGGCGGCTGGTCCGCTTCCACGGCCCCGTCACGCTGGCCTGCGGCGGGTTCGAGGGTGATGCGGAGATGTCCACCCGCTACCTCGGCCCGCGGTCCAGCTTCCTCCGCACCATCTGCAAGGGCGGGCTGTTCAACCGGGGGGAGGGCATCCGCATGGCCCTCGACATCGGTGCGGCGCCGAGTGGCGACTTCGGCAGCTACCATGCGGAACCGATCGATCCGCGATCCTCGATCGCGGAGCCCTCCGTCTTCCTCTTCCCCTACGGCATCCTGGTGAACAAGGAAGGCCGGCGCTTCGTGGATGAATCGCCCGGCACGGTGGATGCGACCTATGAACGCGTCACGCGCCGCATCTACGAACAGCGCGACGGCATCGCCTGGGTGATCCTTGATGCCAGGCACCGGGAGATCCCGAACTGGCGGCTCGGCCTGCGCACCGACCAGCCGCCGATCGAGGGCGAGAGCATCGAGGCGCTGGCGCGGGCCATCGGCCTGCCGGAGGCGGCGCTGGCGGAGACGGTGGCCGAGTACAACGCCGCCTGCGTGCCCGGCGAATGGAAGCCGCTGCAACTGGATGGGCTTGCCACGCAGGGGCTGGTGCCGCGCAAGTCGAACTGGGCGACGCCGCTGGTGGCAGGGCCCTTCCACGCCTACCCCATCATCTCCGCCAATGTCTTCACCTTCGGCGGCGTGCGCGTGGACGGCAAGGCGCGGGTGCTGGACACCGGCGGCGATCCCATCCCCGGCCTCTACGCGGCGGGTGAGGTCGTGGGCATGTATTACGGCACCTATACCGGCGCGACCTCCGTGCTGAAGGGGCTCGTCTTCGGCAAGCTGGCGGGTGCGGATGCGGCGACCGCAAGGCGCAACCTGTGACGCTGGCAATGGAAGGCCGCGTCGCGCTGGTGACGGGTGCCGCCGGCGGCATCGGCAGCGCCACGGCGCGTGCCCTGTCGGCGCGGGGTGCGCGACTGGCGCTGGCGGATCGCGTGGCGCCGGTGATGGAGGCTGCGCTCAACCTGGCCGTGGATGTCACGAGCTCCGCCGATGTGCGCGCCATGGTCGACCGCGTGGTCGCCGAATACGGGCGGCTCGATATCCTGGTGAATGTCGCTGGCACGGTGTCGATGGGCGCGGCGGCGACGTTGCCGGAAGCGGAGTGGGACCGCGTGATGGCGGTGAACCTGAAGGGCAGCTTCCTCTGCTGCCAGGCGGTGATTCCCGCCATGCGCGTCAACCGGCACGGCCGCATCATCAATATCGGCTCCATCATCGGCAAGAATGGCGGCAATGCGCGGCCCTGGATCGACGCGGCGGAGCAGGACCGGGCAAGCAACGTGGCCTATGGCGTCTCCAAGGCCGGGGTCCATGCCATGACGGCATTCCTGGCGCGCGAACTTGCCGCCGATGGCATCACGGTGAATGCGGTGGCGCCCGGGCCCATCGCCTCCGCCATGACGACGAATTTCCCGGCAGCCCTGCAGGCGCTGATCCCGGTGGGCCGCATGGGGCGGGTGGAGGAGGTGGCGGCTGCCATCGCCTTCCTCGCAGGGCCTGACACGGGCTTCATCACCGGCGAAGTGCTGGACATCAATGGCGGCATGTGGAGCGACTGACGTGATAAAGATCTGGCACCACAGCTTCACCGTGCTGGGCAATCTGCCCGCCTATGCCGATGCCATGGCCGCGCATCTGGCCCGCGCCAGCGCGCCGGGGACGGAGGTGGTGATGCATGGCATGGACCCTGGCACCTACCTCACCGAATATCCCGGCAACGACATCAGCTTCAGCTACCTGCAATCCCTGCACAGCCAGCAATTCGTGCTCGGCGCCATCGCGGCGGAGGAACAGGGCTTCGACGCCTTCGCGATGATGACGCTGCCCGAACCTTCCCTGATGGATTGCCGCAGCCTGGTGGACATCCCCGTGGTTGGCTACGGCGAAAGCGCGATGCTCGCCGCCTCCATGCTCGGCCAGAAGATCGGCGTGCTGCTCTTCATCCATGGCATGGCCGGGACGGTGGAGCGCAATGTGGAGCGGATGGGGCTGACATCGCGCTTCATCGGCGCGCAACCCGTCTCCTTCACCTTCAACGATGTGCTCGCCGCCTATGCGGGCGACCCTTCGGAGGTGGTGGCCCGCTTCCAGTCGGATGCGCGGGCGCTGATCGCGCGCGGCGCGGATGTGATCATCCCCGGCGAGGCGCCGCTCTGCCTGCTGCTGTCCAAGGCCGGCGTGACGGAGGTGGACGGCGTGCCGGTGCTGGACCCCGTGACGGCGACGGTGAAGGCGGCGGAGATGATGGTCGGCATGCGCCGCATCACCGGCGCGAAGCCCAGCCGCCGCGGCTATTTCCAGGCGAAGCCGCCGCGCGAGCGCGTCAAGGAACTGCTCAAATTCTACGGCATCGATCGCGTCGGCGGCTGAGCGCAACAATCGGGAGGAAACAACGATGATGGAACGGCGGACCCTTCTGGGCCTTGCGGCAGGCATGGCGGCGATGCCGGGAGCCTTCGCGCAGGAACGCTTCCCGACGCGCGGCCTCCGCATCGTGATTCCCTTCGCCGCTGGCGGCAGCACGGATATCCTGGCGCGCCTCTGCGCCCAGATGCTGACGGAAAAGCTCGGCCAGACCACGGTGGCGGAGAACATCACCGGCGCGGGCGGCACCATCGGCGCGCAGCGCGTGCTCGATGCGCCCGCTGACGGCTACACGCTGATGGCGGGCACGCCGGGGCCCATCACCATCAACCCCCATCTGCAGCCCCGCATCCCCTACCAGCCCCTGCGGGATTTCGAGCCCGTGGCCTTCGTCGGCGCCAGCCCCGCCGTGGTGGTGGTGCGGCGCGACAGCCCGATCCGGACTATCGCGGACCTGGTCGCGGCCGCGAAGGCGGAGCCGGGCAAGCTCACCTACGCCTCCGCCGGCATCGGGTCCTTCGCGCATCTGTCGGGCGAGTTGTTCAAGTGGCGCGCGGGCGTCGATCTGACGCATGTGCCCTATCGCGGCACCGCCCCCGCCGCGACGGACATCATCGGCGGGCGCATCGACGTGATGTTCGAGAACTACCCCTCCGTCCAGGGCAACCTGACCTCGGGCGAGGTGCGCACCATCGCCATCGGCGCCGCCAACCGCTCCGCGCTGCTGCCCGGCGTGCCGACGGTGAGCGAGGCCGGTGTCCCGGGCTATGAGAGCACCTCCTGGTTCGGCCTTTTCGCGCGGGCCGGCATCCCGGCCGCGGCGCTCGCGACGATGAATGCCGCCATCAATGCCGGCATCGCGGAACCCGCGATGATGGCGCGCCTCGCCGGCCTCGGCATCGAACCGGCCGGCGGCCCGCCCGCCGCCTTCCGCGACTACATCACGCGCAAGCTGGCGGAGACGGGCGAGCTGATCCGCACCGCCCGCATCACCGCCGAATGAAGGGGAACGCCATGACCATGCCCTCTCGCCGCGGGCTCATGCTCGCGGCGCCTGCCATCGCCATGCTTCCCGGCGCGGCGCGCGCCCAGGCCTGGGCCCCGACGCGTCCCGTGCGCCTCGTCGTCGCCTATCCGCCGGGGGGCGCGACGGACCTCGTCGCGCGCTGGGTGGCGCGGGAACTCACCACGCGGCTCGGCCAGCCGGCGGTGGTGGAGAACCGGCCGGGTGCCAACGGCATCCTCGGCAGCCAGGCGGTGCAGCAGGCGGCGCCGGACGGGCACACGCTGATCTTCACCACGGCGGATACGCATTCCGTGAACCCCGTGGTCTATCGCCGTCTGCCCTACCAGCCGCAGAGCTTCGTGCCGGTTTCCGCCGTGGCGCGGCTTGTCTTCTCGCTTGTCACGCGGCCGGGACTCGGGCCGAAGACGGCGCAGGAATTCGTGGCGCTGGCACGCTCGCGCGCCAGCAACCCGCTGACCTTCGCCTCCTGGGGTATTGCCAGCACGTCGCAGGTGATGATGGAGACGATGAAGTTCGAGACGCGGACGGAGATGCAGCACATCCCCTTCCAGGGCGCCGCCCCCGCCGTGCAGGCGCTGCTGGGTGACCAGGTCGATGCGATGATGCTGCCGGTCGCGGTGGCCATCGGCCAGCAGGGGCGCCTGCCCATCCTTGGCGTCGCGACGGCGCAGCGCTTCTCCGCCATCCCGCAGGTGCCGACGCTGACGGAACAGGGTATCAACCTGGCGGGCGATCTCTGGCTCGCCATCCTCGCGCCGCCCGGTACGCCCGCCGCCATCGCGGAGCGCATCGCGCAGGAAACCCAGGCTTTCGTGCGGACGCCGGCGGCGCTGGAATTCCTCACGCCCAATGGGTTGCTCGCGGATACGCAGGATCGCGCGCGCTTCATCAGCTACCTCGCGGAAGATGACGCGGTGTGGCGGGCGCGGGTGGAACGCCTTGGCATCAAGCTCGACGATTGAAACGGGAATACATACGATGAAGTCGATCTACCTCGTCCTCGACATGGAAAACGATCTCGTCTCGGCCGATGGGCCGAACGGCAAGGGGCCGCTGGGCGCCCAGGTGCAGGGCCGCGGCATCATCCCGAAGACCGCGAACGCCATCGCCAAGGCGCGCGCGGCGGGCGTGCCCATCGGCTATGTGCGCGTCGGCTTCTCCCCCGACTACCGGGAGGCTCCGTCCACCTCCGTCATCTTCAACGGCGCGAAGCAGCATGGGCTGTTCAAGCTCGGGACCTGGGGCACGGAGGTGCACAAGGACCTGGCACCGCAGCCCGGCGATTTCGACATCGTCAAGCACCGCGTCAGCCCCTTCTACGCGACCAACCTGGAAGCGATCCTGCGCGCGCATGGCATCCAGCGCATCATCTGCTCCGGCGTTTCCACCGTGGCCGTGGTGCAGGGCTGCGTGCGGGACGGGCATGACCGGGACTACGTCATGACGGTGCTGGAGGATTGCTGCGCCTGCGCGACGCAGGAGGACCAGGACGCCGCGATCCGCGCTCTGCAGCGCTTCGCGACCTTCACGACCTCGGACGCCATCGACTTCACGGCCTGAGCCCCCAAGGCGGCGCTTGAAGGGCGCCGCCGATCTGGCGCAGACTGAGTAGGATACAGGGAGGATACAAGAATGCGCGCCCATCCCACTCGTCGCGCCGTGCTTGGCGCGGCTGCTGCCGCCCTCGCCATGCCCGCCCTCGCGCAGCCGGTCGCCGGCGGCCGCACCATCCGCATCATCGTGCCCTTCGGCGCCGGCGGCGCGGTGGACATCGTGGCGCGGCTGGTGGCGCAGGAGATCGGACCGCGGCTCGGCCAGACCGTGGTGGTGGAGAACCGCACCGGCGGCGGCGGCAACATCGCCATGGAGCATGTCGCGCGATCCGCGCCGGATGGCACGACGCTGCTCATGGCCTCTCCCTCCGTCATCGTGAACCCGCATCTCTATCCGAGCCTGACCTACGACCAGGCGACGCAGCTGGCGCCGCTGATGCTGGTGGGGGAGGTGCCCTCCGTCATGATCGCGCCGCCGGGGTTCGAGGCGAATGACGCGCGCGCCTTCATCGCCATGGCGCGTGCGCGGCCCGGCTTCTACACCTTCGGCTCCGGCGGTTCCGGCACCACGGAGCACCTGGCCAGCGAATTGCTGAAGCTGCGCGCGGGGATCGACATCGTGCATGTCCCCTATCGCGGTGGCGCGCCGGCGATGACGGATCTTCAGGCCGGGCGGCTTTCCATGATGTTCACCAACCTGGCGCAGGCGCTGCCGCTGATCCGCGGCGGGCAGTTCAAGGTGCTTGGCGTCGCCGACCGCCAGCGCCACCCCGCGCTGCCGGACTCGCCGACCTTCGCCGAACAGGGGATCGAGGGCATCAACGTCACGGTCTGGTGGGGCATCATGGCGCCCGCCGGCCTGCCGGCGGAGACGACGCAGCGCCTGCATGCCGTGCTGGCCGAGAGCATCGCCTCCCCCACCATGACCGCCGCGCTGGAACGCCTCAGCGCGAAGCCGCTGGGCGGCAGCATCGAGAGCTTCGCGCAGCGCCTGTCCAGCGAGGGCCGGTCCTGGGGCGAGGTGATCCGCGGCGCCAATATCCGGGCGGAGTGAACGCATGAAACTCTGGTACCAGTCGCTCACCCGTCCCGATGCCTGGCCCGCCTACCAGGCCGCGCTGCGCCGTGTGCTGGCGCAGGCGACCGATCCCGGCACGGTGATCGAGGTGCATGGGATCGAGAAGCGCGGCGGCGTCGGTGACCAGTACCGGCGCCTCGAATTCATCGAGACGATCGAGGTGCTGGAGAATGTGGAGCGCGCGGAGGCCGAGGGCTTCGACGCCGTGCTGCTCGGCAACATCGCCGATCCGGGGTTGCGCACGGCGCGGGAGATGGCGCGGATCCCGGTGCTGGGGCTGTGCGAATCCTCGCTGTTCACGGCCTGCCAGATGGGCGTGACGGTTGGCCTCGTCGTGTCCAACGACAAGCACTACTCCCGCATCCTGGAGAATGTTTCCGTCTATGGCCTGAACACGCGCGTCGTGGCGGTGGAGCGGATGGCGGTCGATCGCCTCGTGGACCTCGATGCTGCCTTCAGCCCCGGTGAGCAGCGGGAGCGCATTCTTGGCCAGTTCCATGCGGCGGCGGAGGCCTGCGTGGCGAAGGGGGCGGAGGTGGTGATCCCCGCCGTCGGCGTGGCCATGGTGCTGCTGGCGGAGGCCGGGGTGCATGAGACGGTGAAGGACACGCCGGTGCTGTGCGGCCCCATGGCGCTTGTGCAGGCGGGGCAGGCGGCGGTGCGCCTCTCCCGCGCCATGGGCGGGCGCTATGCCAGCCGGCGGGGCGCCTATGGGCAGCCACCGCCGGGCCAGATCGAGGAGCTCCGCCGCTATTACGGCCCGGTCTATCCGGCGGTGATGCCGGGCTGACCCATCGACCCGGCGGCGACGCCGGGGCGACCGGGCAGCATCCGGCGCAGCACATCGTCGCGCTGGATGAAGTGGTGCCACAGCGCGGCACCGGCATGGGCGGCGACGAGGGCGACCAGCGCCCATGCCATCAGTTCATGCGCCTCGATCCACAGCTTGCCGCCGCCGATCGGGAAGGGGGCGGGGATCAGGTTGTCGCCGAACAGCCGCAGCGGGCGGCCGCGCGCCCAGCGGTCCATGGCGCCGGTCACGGGCATGGCGACCATCAGGGCGTAGAGCATCCCGTGCACGGCCAGCGCGGCCTTCCCGGCCAGCCCCGCATCGGGCTTCACCGGGCCGGGCAGCAGCAGGCGCCGCAGCAGCCGCAGCATGACCGTCGCCAGCACCAGCGTGCCGAGGCTGTAGTGGATCATCATCGCCATGTCGCGCTGCGGGCCGCGCGGCCATTCCTCCATCAGCAGGCCGAGGCCGAAGGCCGCGACCAGCACGAGGGCGGCGCCCCAGTGCAGCGCGATGGTGGTGGCGCCGTGGCGGGGCGGGGCGCTGGTCGGCAGGATGTCGGCGGTGATGCTGGTCATGGCGGTGTGTCCGGTTCGGGCCGCGGGGAGCGCCCGGCCTGATGGCCGGGCGCGGTCGGGATCAGCGCTGGCGCGGTGTGACGGCGCCGGATTGCGCATCAACGCGCAGCGCCACGCGCTGGCCGGCGCTGTCGGTCGCCTTCACGGCCCAGGCGCCACGCTCCCAATCCACTTCGCGGATGGTGCCGTAGCCGGCGGCCCTGACGGCCGCGATGGCGCCGGCGGCGTCCACCGTGGCGGCGGTGATGGCGCGCTGTTCCTCGCTGCGGCGCTGGTCGCGCTCCGGGGAGGCGAAGGCCGCCATGGGCAGCCCGGCGGCGAGGGCCAGGGCCAGCGGGGCGGCGAGGATGCGGGTGCGGGTCATGTCGGTTCTCTCCGTCTGTGCCGTTGCGGGTGGGCTGCAACGGGGCGCACTCTGGCGGCCCCCGCCTGAACCCAGCCTGAGGCGGCGGTTCAGCCGCCATTCAGCTTCGGGATGCCAGCCTGCCTGCCATGCGCCGCGCCCTTCTCCTTCTCTCCCTGCTGCTGCTGGCATCGCCCGCCCGCGCCGATGACCGGCGCGAGGGCCGGAGCGTTGACAGGCGCGGCCATGAACGTGCCCGCGCCGCGCTGGCCGCCGGGGAGATCCGCCCGCTGGCGGATCTGCTGGCGGAGGTGGAGCGCCGCTGGATCGGCCGGGTGATCGAGACGGAGCTGGAGCGTGAGGACGAGCGCTGGGTCTATGAGTTCAAGCTCCTGCCCCCCTCCGGCCGGGTCTTCGAACTCAAGCTCGATGCCGCCACGGGTGCATTGCTGCGCAGCCGCGGCCCGGTGCAGGAACGCCCCTGATGCGCCTGCTGGTGGTGGAGGACCACGCGACCCTGGCCGGGCAGCTTCGCGCGGCGCTGGAGGAGGCGCATTTCGCCGTCGATGTCGCGCCGGATGGGGAGGAAGGTCACTTCCTCGGGGATACGGAGCCCTATGACGCCGTGGTGCTCGACCTCGGCCTGCCGGTGCTGGATGGCATGACGGTCCTGCGCCGCTGGCGCGCCGCGGGGCGGTCCATGCCCGTGCTGATCCTGACCGCGCGCGATGGCTGGACGGAGAAGGTGGCCGGGCTGAATGCCGGCGCCGACGACTATCTGGCGAAACCCTTCATGATGGCGGAGCTGGTGGCGCGGGTGCAGGCGCTGGTGCGGCGCGCCCATGGCCAGGCGCGGGCCGATATCACGCTCGGCCGGCTGGTGGTGGATACGGCCGCGGCGCGCGTGATGCTGGATGGCGCGGCGGTGCGGCTCACCGCGCTGGAATACCGGCTGCTCGCCTATCTCGCGCATCATGCCGGCCAGGTCGTCTCCAAGACCGAACTGACGGAACACCTCTACGCGCAGGATTTCGACCGGGACAGCAACACGCTGGAAGTCGTGGTCGGGCGGCTGCGCAAGAAGCTGGGGGAGGGGATGATCGAGACGCTGCGCGGGCAGGGCTACCGCCTGGCCGCCGGGTGATGCGCTCCCTCACGCTGCGGCTGGCGCTGCTGGCGGGGCTCTGGGTGGCGGCGGGGCTGGGCGGCGCCGCCTGGTTCGTGACCGGCATCGTGACGGCGCAGATCGAGGCCGCGCTGGAAGCCCGCCTCGGCGCCGTGCTCGACAGCCTGGCGGCGGCGGTGGAGGTCGATGCGGCGGGCCAGGCCAGCCTGGCCCGTTCCCCGGCCGGTGCGGATTTCGAGGCACCCTTCTCCGGCGCCTATTGGCAGGTGACGGGGCCGGATGGCGGGGTCGTCACCTCCCGCTCCCTCTGGGACCAGTCGCTGCCGGCGGCATCGCGTGACCATGCCGGGGTGCTGCTGCGCCAGGCCACCGGCCCGCGCGGGGAGCCGCTGCTGATGGCGGAGCGCGACCTGCTGCTGCCCGATGGCGCGGCGCCGCTGCATGTCGCTGTCGCACTTTCCCGCGCCGCGACAATGGCGGAGGTGGCGCGGCTACAGCGCGGCCTCGGGCTGGTGTTCCTGCTGCTGGGCGTGGGGCTCGTGGGCGGCGTGGTGCTGCAGGTCGTGGTGGGCCTGGCGCCGCTGCGCCGCATCCGCCGCGCGCTGGCCGAGGTCCGGGCCGGGGAGCGGGAGGCCCTGGCGATGCCCGCGCCATCGGAGATCGCGCCCCTGGTGACGGAGGTGGATGCGCTGATCCGCCAGAACCGGGATACGGTGGCCATGGCCCGGACCCATCTCGGCAACCTCGCCCACGCCCTGAAGACGCCGATCGCCGTGCTGCGCAACGCGCTGGAGGCATCGCCCCCCGCCATCCCCGTGGCGCGGGCGGAAGCCGCGGCGCTGGATCGCCTGGTGCAGCACCACCTGGCCCGCGCCCGCAGCGCCGCCCTGGCGGCTGGTGCGGCGGAGGTCGCGCCGCTGGCGCTGGTGGAGGAAGTGGCGCAGGCGCTGCGGCGGCTGTTCCGCGGTATCGCCATCACGGTCCAGGGCGATGCCCGCGCGCGGCTGCGCGCCGATGCGCAGGACCTGACGGAGATGCTGGGCAATCTGATGGAGAATGCCTGCCAATGGGCCGGCGCCACCGTCACCGTCACCATCGCCGCGGAGGGCGATACCATGCGCATCGCGGTGGAGGATGACGGCCCCGGCCTGACGCCGGGCCTGGCGGCGGGTGACGCCATGGCGCGGGGCGTGAGGCTGGATGAGGCCAAGCCTGGCAGCGGCCTCGGCCTGGCCATCGTGCGGGATCTGGCGGCGCTGGCCGGCGGTTCCCTGGAACTGGCAGAGGGCGCGAAGGGAGGCCTTCGCGCCCTGCTGGTGCTGCCGCGCCGCGGCGCCGGCGCTACTTCCGGCGCAGGCCGTTGAGGTCCCGCACCGCGCCACGCGATGCGCTGGTCGCCAGCGCCGCGTAGGCCTTGAGCGCGGTGGAGACGGCGCGCTTGCGCGGCTCCGCCGGCTGCCACGCCGCATCGCCCTTCGCTTCCATCGCCGCGCGGCGCGCCGCGATCACGTCATCCGGCACGGCCAGGTGGATGCGGCGGTTCGGGATGTCGATCTCGATGATGTCGCCTTCCTCCACCAGCCCGACGAGGCCGCCCTCGGCGGCTTCCGGCGACAGGTGGCCGATGGAAAGGCCGGAGGAGCCGCCGGAGAAGCGGCCATCCGTCACCAGCGCGCAGGCCTTCCCGAGGCCGACGGACTTCAGGTAGCTCGTGGGGTAGAGCATCTCCTGCATCCCCGGGCCGCCGCGCGGGCCTTCGTAGCGCACCAGCACGATGTCGCCGGCCTTCACCTTCTTGCCGAGGATGGCCTCGACCGAGGCATCCTGGCTTTCGAAGACGCGGGCCGGGCCGGTGAACTTGAGGATGGAGGCATCGACGCCGGCCGTCTTCACGATGCAGCCTTCCTCCGCGATGTTGCCGAACAGCACGGCAAGACCGCCATCGGCGGAGAAGGCGTGTTCCTTCGAGCGGATCACGCCCGTCGCGCGGTCGGTGTCCAGGCTCTCCCATCGTTCGGCCTGGCTGAAGGCGACCTGCGTCGGCACGCCGCCCGGTGCCGCCTTGAAGAATTCCAGCACGCTGTCATCGACCTTGCCGGCGATGTCCCATTCGGCCAGGGCTTCGCCGAGCGTTGGGCTGTCCACGCGGCTGGTGGAGGTATCCAGCAGTCCCGCACGATCCAGCTCGCCGAGGATGGACATGATGCCGCCGGCGCGGTGCACATCCTCCACATGCACATCGGCGACGCTCGGCGCCACCTTGCACAGCACGGGGACACGGCGGGACAGGCGGTCGATATCCGCCATGGTGAAGTCCACCTGGCCTTCCTGCGCCGCCGCCAGCAGGTGCAACACCGTGTTCGTGGAGCCACCCATGGCGATGTCGAGCGTCATCGCATTCTCGAATGCCGTGCGCGTGGCGATGGCGCGCGGCAGGACGGACATGTCCTCGGTCTCGTAGTGGCGGCGCGTGATCTCGACGATCCGGCGGCCGGCTTCCAGGAACAGGCGCTTGCGATCCGCATGGGTGGCCAGGACGGTGCCGTTGCCCGGCAGCGCGAGGCCCAGTGCCTCCGTCAGGCAGTTCATCGAATTGGCGGTGAACATGCCGGAGCAGCTGCCGCAGGTCGGGCAGGCGCTGCGTTCGATGACGGCCACTTCCTCATCCGTCACGCTGGCATCGGCGGCGACGATCATGGCGTCGATCAGGTCCACCGACCGCTTCTTGCCGCGATGGATCACCTTGCCCGCTTCCATCGGCCCGCCGGAGACGAAGATGGCGGGGATGTTGAGGCGCATCGCCGCCATCAGCATGCCCGGCGTGATCTTGTCGCAGTTGGAGATGCAGACCATGGCATCCGCGCAATGCGCGTTGACCATGTATTCGACGCTGTCGGCGATCAGCTCCCGCGACGGCAGGCTGTAGAGCATGCCGTCATGCCCCATGGCGATGCCGTCATCCACCGCGATGGTGTTGAATTCCTTCGCCACGCCGCCCGCGGCCTCGATCTCCCGCGCCACCATCTGGCCCAGATCCTTCAGGTGCACGTGGCCGGGGACGAACTGGGTGAAACTGTTGACGACGGCGATGATGGGCTTGCCGAAATCGCCGTCCTTCATGCCGGTGGCGCGCCACAGGCCCCGCGCGCCGGCCATGTTGCGGCCATGGGTGGTGGTGCGGCTGCGGTACTGGGGCATCGTGGACGGTCCTGTGCCGGGTTTGGGTGCCGGGCAGGCCCGGCCACCAGCCCGATCTAGACCCTGCGCCACGCCTCGGCCAGACGGTCAGGCCGCGTCATGCAGGATGATGCCCAGCGTCCGGCGCAGACCTGCCCGCACGCGGCTGACGCCATGGCGCATGGCGACGCGGTAGATGCCGCGGGTGCCCTGCACCGGCCGGTGGTTGACGGCGAAGATCACGGCCTGGCCCTGCGCCAGGGGCACGACCTCGACCCGCGACTGCATGCGGGGGCGCTGTTCGGTCAGCACGAATTCACCGCCCTCGAAATCCCGCCCCGGTGCCGAGAGCAGGATGGTGGCCTGCAAGGGGAAGACATGCGGGCCATAGAGGTCCTGGTGAAGGCAGTTGTAGTCGCCGGGGCCGTAGGACAGCAGCAGCGGCGTGGGCTTGGCCTGACCGGCCGCGTGGCAGCGCGCCAGGAAGGCATCCAGCGACGTCGGAAAGGGCTCGCCGGCCCCGCCCATCGCCAGGCGCCAGCGCTCCGCCATCGGCGCTAGCCCGGCATAGAGCGCGGCGCGCAGCGCGGGCAGCGGGTCCGGCAGGGGATAGGCGAAGTAGCGGTATTCGCCCCGCCCGAAGCCGTGCCGCGCCATCACGACCCGGCTGCGGAAGGGGGCGGGGTCGTCATACAGCGCGGCCAGGGCCGTGCAGTCGGCGGCGCCCAGCAGGGGCGGCGTCACCGCGCAACCCGTGGCGTCCAGGTCGGCCGCGATGCGCGGCCAGTCGAGCGTCAGGTCCATGCCGGCCAGCCTGCCACGTCCCGGGGTCGCGCGCCTTCCGGCCGTTGCTACGGCAGGCCGTTCCGCCCCGGATCACGCGGGGCGACCTCCGCATCGCGCCCGGCGGTGATGGCGCGGGACAGGGCGTCGCGCAGCAGCATCACCTCATGCCCGATGCAGAGGCAGCGGAAGCCGGCGCCCCGCGCCGCCGCGGCCTGGGCGCCATCCGCGGCCAGCCAGCCGATCGGCTTGCCCTGGGCCGCCGCCGCATCCCGCAGCGTGGCCGCCGCGGCTCGGTAGGCCGGTTCCTCGAAGCGCCCGGGGATGCCGAGGCTGTCGGAGAGATCGAAATGGCCGAGCCACAGCAGGTCGAGCCCCGGCACCGCGGCGATGGCCGGCGCGGCCTCGATCCCTGCTGCGCTTTCCACCAGCGCGATGGTCAGCACCGCCTGGTTGGCGGCGGCCATCTTCTCCAGCGGCGGGCCGGCGGCGTAGCCATCATGCGCCAGGCCGAAGGCCAGGCCGCGGCGCCCCTCCGGCCGGTAGCGGCAGGCATCGACCAGCGCCCTGGCCTGGGCCGCGCTTTCCACCAGCGGCATCATGATGCCCAGCGCCCCGGCATCCAGCAAAGGCGGCGCCAGGCCGGGATCGGGGCGCGGCAGCCGCACCATCGGCACGATGCCCGCCGCCCGGGCGAAGGCGCATTGGGCCTTCACACCCTCGATGCCGAGGCCGCTGTGTTCCATGTCCAGGATGACGAATTCGGCGCCCGCGGCGGCCAGGATGGGCGCGAGGCCCGGGGTGAAGAACTCGAAGGCCATCAGGCCGAAGCAGGTCTCCCCCTGCAGCAGCCGCCGGCGGACCGGATTCGCGATCATGGGCCTGGTTCCTCCCCGTCCCTGCGATGCTGCGCCGGGTCGCGGGGAGGTGGGAAGACTTGACCCGGTGGCGCTTGGGTGTTTATTGTTAACTCTATGGTTAAACAAAATCCCGCTGCCGAACCCCGCCTCGACAAGGTCTTCGCCGCCCTGTCGGACCCGACGCGCCGGGCGCTGATCGCCCGGCTGGATGCGGAGGATGGGCTTTCGATCTCCGCCCTGGCGCAGCCGCTGGCCATGTCCCTGCCCGCGGTGATGAAGCACCTGGATGTGCTGGAAGGCGCCGGGCTGATCGCCCGCAGCAAATCGGGCCGCACCGTGACCTGCCGGCTGACCGCCGCGCCGATGGAGGACGCCATGGGCTGGCTGCTGCGCTACCAGCGCTTCTGGACCGAGAGCCTCGATCGCCTGGCGGCGGCGCTGGAGGCCGAGCAACCGTGACCGCCGTCATGCCGAGCCTGACGCTGGTGAAGCGCATCAAGGCGCCGCCCGCCACGGTTTTCGCCGCATGGACGCGGCCGGCGATGATCGCCCGCTGGTTCGGCCCCCACCACACCAAGGTCGAGCAGGCGGAGATCGAGGCGCGGGAGGGCGGGCGCTTCCTGATCCGGCTGGTGGAGGAGAATGGCGAACGCCACGGCGTCGGCGGCACCTACACGGTGTTCGAACCCGAGCGCCGGCTGGTCTTCACCTGGGCCTGGGTCTCCATGCCCGAACGTGAATCCCGCGTGACCGTCGAATTCCGGCCCATCCCCGACGGCACGGAGGTCACGCTGACCCATGACCGCTTCGCCGATCCCGAAACCGCCACGCGCCATCGCCGCGGCTGGACGGAATCGCTGGAGCGGCTGGAGGCGCTGCACGCAAGCGCCTGACGTGCCTGCCGGCTGAACGAACCGCCGAGGAAGGAACACGGCATGGATATCCCGCAGCCCACGCCCGACCATGAATGGCTGCTGTGCCTGGTCGGCGACTGGATCATGGAGGGCAGTTGCAGCATGGGCGACGGCCAGGGCGAGCAGCTGCTGCGCGGCACGGAGAAGGTCCGCGCCATCGGAAGCCTCTGGGTGCAGGGCGAGAGCCAGGCGGAGATGCCGGGCGGCGGCACCGCCACCAACCTCATCACCCTTGGCCACGACATCGCCCGCGGTCGCTTCACCGGCAGCTTCATCTCCTCCGCCATGTCGATGATGTGGCTCTATGACGGGGTGCGGGAGGGCGATGTGCTGACGCTGGACTGCGAAGGCCCGGACTTCACCGACCCGACCCGGCGCCTGCACTACCAGGACATCGTGGAGATGCTGCCGGATGGCGGGCGCACGCTGTCATCGCGCGTCCGGATGCCGGATGGCCAGTGGCAGCCGATCATGCGGGCGGCGTACCGGCGGATTTGACCGGGTCGCATCGGGATTGACAGGCGCAGGCCGGGTATTGCTTAGTCTTCGAAGTTTATGCCCGGCCCCGCTCCTCGCAAGGCGTGGCCGGTGGAGGAGGAAGCCGCCATGCCCCGCCTGGCCAATCGCGTCGAGGACATCATCGCCGCCCCCACGCGCCGCGGCCTGCCGCGCAAGGTGACGCATCCGCCGGCGGACATCGCCGCCTCCATCAAGGGCATGGACAATTTCTGCCGCGTCATGGCGATCCGGCCCGGCGACCATGTGGTGATGCTGATCGACCCGCTGCTGGACCCGCGCGTGGTGCAGGCGGTGCAGGGCCTGGCGCGGGGGCGTGGCGCCACCTTCATCGCCTATATGGGCGACAGCACGCGCTACGTGACCATCCCGGATGAGGCGAAGGCGCTGCTGGAACGCGCGACCTTCGTCGTCTCCACCTGGTTCGCCAGCGTGATCGATCCCTTCTGCATGGCGCTGCGGAAGAACAAGGGCCAGCGCTGGGTCAAGATCACCTTCTTCCGCGACCTGGACCTGCTGAACACGCCGCAGGCGCAGTTCCCGATCGACCTGCTCGGCGAGATCATCCGCGCGACCTCGCGCCTGTTCCCCGAGCAGGGCGATTTCACGCTGCGCTTCACCGATCCGCGCGGCACGGATTTCCGCATCCCCTACACCGATGCGATGCTGCAGAAGCTGAAGCGCCACAATCGCTGGCGTGGGCACAATGTGGCGGATGAGGATGGCTGCTACGTCCACTATTTGCCGACGCATGGCCCGAACCTGTTCGAGCCCGGCATGGTGGGGCTGAAGCCGGAGGACAAGGTCGGCATATCAGGCACCATCTGGGCGCAATGGGCCGTCGGCTTCGACCACCCCTTCGCGACACCCGTCGGCGTGGAGTTCCAGGACGACGTGGTGCATGCCGTGCATGGCGAGGGTTTCGAGGCCGAGGTGCTGCGCGACTACCTCATTGGCGGGACACTCGAGGAAGTGGGCTGCGGCCACAACCCGAAGGCGCCGCGCTTCGACATCTACCCCGCCGGTCCCAATTCCCCCGGCGCCCTGCATTTCGGCATCAACGCGCTGAAGCCTTCCGAATATCTGCGCCGCGTGATGCCGAACTGGGAGGAGCCGCACATCCACATGGATCTGGTGACCTATGACAGCACGGTCACCGCGGGCAACAGCCCGATGATCGAGGATGGCTACCTGCTGTCCCTGCGCGACCCGAAGGTGGTCGCGCTGGCCGAGCGCTACGGCGATCCGCTGGAACTGCTGGAGGGCTTTCCGGTCTGAGGGGGAAACCCCTCACACCTTGTGCGCTTCCAGCGTGCTCGGGTGGAAGAGTTCCTCCGCCGCCAGCACGCGGTTCGACAGGCCCTGCGCATGGTGGTGGCGCAGGAAGTAGTCGAAGACGTGGCGGTTGGGCGCCAGGCCGTAGCTGAAGAAATCCTCGCCCATCAGCTGCCGTGCGCGACGCAAATTCTCCTCCACGAAGGGCAGCGTGACCTTGGTGGCGGAGGTGTCGGTCAGCCGTTCCAGCGCGATGTCCTTCGACTTCTGGAAGCCCTTCATCACCGCCGTCGGCAGCCAGGGATGCTTGTCCACCAGCGTCCTGCGGATGCCGAGCACATGCATCACCGGGAAGATGCGCGTCTTCCGGAACCAGGCGGTCGCCTCGGCCGTCGGGTCATCGAACAGCCAGCGGATGGCGGGATCACCGCGTTCGAAGCAGGATGGCGCACGCGGGCCCATCACGCCGTCGAGTTCGCCGGCGGCGAGCATGCCGGAGATGGTCTTCCCTTCCGGCGCATTCTCCACCACCACGCCATCGGGCAGCGTCACGCTCAGCTTCTCGATCCGCCCGGGGCTTTCATAGCCGCCGCGCACCCAGGTGATGTCGCGCTGGTTGACGCCGTATTCCTCCTCCAGGATCGCGCGCGCCCAGACATTCGCGGTCAGCTGGTATTCCGGCATGCCGATGCGCTTGCCGCGAAGGTCGGCGGGCGTGCGGATGCCACGGTCGTTGCGCACGACGATGCAGGTGTGGCGGAAGGCGCGGGAGGGAAAGACGGGGATCGCGACATAGGGGCTGTCGCCCCGCGCGACGCGCAGGCTGTAGGAGGAGAGCGAGAGTTCGCAGATGTCGAAGGCCTCATGCCGCATGGCCCGGAAGAAGATCTCCTCCGGTTCCAGCAGCATGAATTGCGGATCGACCGCGTCGATCCGCGCCTCGCCGCGTACCAGCGGCATCATGCGGTCATAGGGGCCGATGGCGACGGAGAGGGAAAGGTTGCTCATCGATCCTACTCGGCAGCCTGGGCCGGTGCGGCGCCCGGGAAGAGGCTGCGCTCCAGTTCGGTGGTGCCGAGGGTGCGCCAATCCGTGGTCTTCGGCACCACGCCCTCGAAGCTCGCAATGTCCTTCTTCGGCACCATCGGCGCCGTCCGGCCGAGTGCGGGCGCGCCTTCCGCGAAGGCTTTCGCGGCCTCGATCATCAGGCGGCGCCACTGCACGATGGCAACGTCGCTGGCGCCCAGCCGTTCGGAGGTGCGGTCCGCGATCAGCCCCATGCCTTCCCACATCGCCATGTCCTGCGCGGGGATGCCCTTGATGCCCGTGAAATTGCCGAGCTTCATCAGGTTGCGGTCCTGCAAATAGTCGTTGTCCCGCACCCGCAGCCTGGCCCAGCCCTTGGCGGGATCGACATCGACACCCGGCGTCAGCGCCAGGAACTTCCGCCATTCGGCCATGGAGGGCACGTCCGGCCCATCCCCCCAGGCGATGAAGTGGAACATGCAGCTGTGGTCGTCGATCGGGATCGTCACCTGCGCCACGTTGTAGCTGGCGTTCGGCGGGATCAGGCAGATCAGCGGCGCGACGAAGGTGGTGATGCGGATGTAGTCGTTCACCGACGCGTTCTGGATCGGCCGGCGGATGGCGGCGTAGCGGAAGCCGTAGGAGGTGAGCTGCACCTGCAGCCGCGGCGCCTTGTCCGTCGAAGGCCGGGTCCACCCCTTCGCACTGGCGCTGGCGCGGCCGACGCGGGCGGGGACCATGTCCGACGAATGCAGCGACGATGAATGGGCGCTGTCGATCTGCCCTTCCACTACTTGCGCCCAGTTGCAGTCCACGCGCGCGGTGCCGATGGAAACGCGCGTCTCCGGCGTCGGCGCGAAGGGCGGGGGCTCGAAGGCCGGCATCGTCGCGCGGTCGCCCATATAGGCCCAGACGAAACCGCCGGCTTCCTCGGTCGGATAGGCGGGGTGCTTGAACTTCGCGGCGGCGCAGGCCTCCGGCGGCTCCGACGGCATCTCGACGACATTGCCGTCGGCATCGACCTTCCAGCCGTGATAGAGGCAGCGCAACCCGCCTTCCTCGTTCCGGCCATAGACGAGCGACGCCTTGCGATGCGGGCAGAATTCGCCGACCAGGCCGACCCGGCCCTCGGCATCGCGGTAGGCGACCAGGTTCTCGCCCAGGATGCGGACGCGGATGGGCTTGCCCTCGGGCTCCTCCACCTCCTCCGACAGGCAGACGGGCAGCCAATGCTGGCGCATCAGGCGGCCCATGGGGGCATCGCCCTCGACGCGGGCCAGAAGCTGGTTTTCCTCATGGGTCAGCATGCCGCTTCCTCCACACTGCAAGGCTGGCCAATACTTAGCGTTCTAAGTGCCGGGCCTGCAAGGCAGGGCGGCCGGGGCTTGACCAAAATTCTTAGATAGCTAAGTAAATCCCGGCAGGGAGGGCCGTGCGCATGGACGAGGATGGGGAGTTCCGCCCCTTGCGGGTGCTGGCCGCCGAGGCGATCGCCGAGGGCATCTTCCGCTTCGACCTGGCCGATCCCGATGGTGCCGACCTGCCTGCATTCACTGCCGGCGCCCATCTGTGCGTGCGACTGCCGAACGGCCTGACGCGCCGCTATTCCCTGTGCAGCGATCCCGCCGAGACGGCCGGCTACAGCATCGCCGTGAAGCGCGATCCCGCCGGGCGGGGCGGGTCCGTCCTGCTGTGCGACCAGGTGAAGGCCGGGGACCTGCTGCCCTGCGCCCCGCCGCGCAACGATTTCCCGCTGGCCGGCAACCCGGCCTCACGCCTGTTCATCGCGGGGGGCATCGGCATCACGCCGATCATGGCCATGATCCGGCACCTCCAGGCCGAGGGGCGCCCGCCCTGGAAGCTCATCTACCTCACGCGCTCCGCGGCCGAGACCGCGTTCCGGGACGAACTCTCGGCGCCCGATCTGAAGGGCAAGGTCACCATCCACCACGATGGCGGCGACCCCGACCGCGCCTTCGACCTCTGGCCGCTGCTCGACCAGCCCAAGGGCCGCCACATCCATTGCTGCGGCCCGCGCGGGCTGATGCAGGCAGTGCGGGACATGACCGGCCACTGGCCGGCCTCCGCCGTGCATTTCGAGGATTTTGGCAGTGGCGGCGGGCAGAAGCGCGCGGATGACGCACCCTTCGCCGTGCGCCTGGCCAGCAGCGGTGCCCGGATCGACGTGCCGCCCGGCACCACCATCCTGGATGCGCTGCGCGGCGCGGGCATCGCCGTCTCCCATTCCTGCGAAAGCGGCACCTGCGGGTCCTGCCGCACCGGGCTGCTGGGCGGGGCGGTCGACCACCGCGACCTCGTGCTCATGGAGCATGAGAAGGCATCGCAGCTGATGGTCTGCGTCTCCCGCGCCGCGCCGGGCACGGAAGAACTGGTCATCGACCTGTGACGCGGCGGCTGCGGCTTGGCGTCGTCGGCCTCAGCCGGGCCTTCACGCTGATGCTGCCGACCCTCGCCGGCCACCGGCGGGTGGAACTCGTGGCCTGCGCCGATCCGCGGCCGGAGGCGCGTGCGCGCTTCACCCGGGATTTCCCCGGCAGCCGCGCCCATGCCGACATCGCCGCGCTCTGCCGGGACGGGGCGGTGGAGGCGATCTATGTCGCCACACCCCACCAGTACCACGCTGCCGACGTCATCGCCGCCAGCGCCGCCGGCAAGCACTGCCTGGTGGAAAAGCCCATGGCGATCACGCTGGACGACTGTGCCGCGATGATCGAGGCCGCGGACCGCGCCGGGGTGCAACTCGTCATCGGCCACAGCCACAGCCAGGACGGGCCGGTGCTGGCGGCACGGCGGCTGGTCGCCTCCGGCACGCATGGCCGCGTCCGGCTGATCACGGCGCTGACCTACACGGATTTCCTCTATCGCCCGCGCCGGCCGGAGGAGCTGGACACGGCACGGGGCGGCGGCGTGGTGTTCAGCCAGGGCGCGCACCAGCTGGACGTGGTGCGCCTGCTGGGCGGTGGCCTGCTGCGCAGCATCCGCGCCCAGTGCTTCGGCTGGGATGCCGGGCGCCCGACGGAGGGCGCCTATGCGGCCTTCCTGCAATTCGCGGACGGCGCGACGGCGACCCTGACCTATAGCGGCCATGGGCGGTATGACAGCGACGAATTGATGGGCTGGGTGGGCGAACTCGGCCAGGCGCGCGACCCCGACGCCTATGGCACCGCGCGCCGCGCCCTGGCCGGCATCACCGATGAGGAAGCGGCCAAGGCACGCCGGGCCTATGGTCCCGACACGCCACCGCTGGCCCCGCCCGCTGCGCCCGCCTTTCACAATCAGTTCGGCTTCCTGCTGGCGAGTTGCGAGCGCGCCGACCTGCGCCTGACGCCGGAGGGGGTGATGGTCCATACCGATGACCGGCGCTGGCTGGAACCGGCCCCCCTGCCCGAGGTTCCGCGCGGGGAGGTGCTGGACGAGTTCTGCGCCGCCGTGCTGGACGGCATCCCGCCGCTGCATTCCGGCGCCTGGGGCATGGCCACGCTGGAAGCCTGTCTCGCGGTGCTGGAATCCGCTCGGAGCGGGCGGGACGTGACACTAAGCCACCAGATTGCCGTACCAGGCTGAGGAGACCGCATGGCCACGCTACGCATCGAGGCGACCCGCGACAGCGCCACGGGCCTCTTCTACCTCCTCGTCTTCATGCCGGCGGAGTCGACGGAGCCCTTCGTCACCACCGCGCCCCGCTACATGAGCGCGGCTGCCGCCGAGCAGGACATGATCGCCACCATCACCGCCACGGCGAACCGGCCGCGGTAGGGCACTATGTGTTCAGATTGAATCATCTGAACGCAGCCTGCTAGCGGCCCAGCCCCCCCTTCGGCACGGGCGGCCGGCGTCGTCCGCATTGGGGAATTGCTAACCTCGATATCGCATACCTGTCCGCCATCCACTCCGGACAGGCGAGCAGCATGTCGACGACCGGCTCCAACCCTGCCGCGCATTGCGTGCGGCTCCACGGACGGCTGACCATCGCCACCGTCCAGGATTCCAGGAACACGCTGCTGGAAGCGCTGCGGGGATCGCCCGCGGTCGAGCTGGATTGCGACGGCGGCACGGCCTTCGACATCGCCTTCGTCCAATTGCTGGAATCCGCCCGCGCCCTCGCGCAGCGCGACGGCATCGGCCTCTCGCTCCGCCAACCCGTCCCGCCACCGCTGGCCGCCATCCTGGCGGAAGGCGGCTTTCGCGACTGGACCTCTCCCGTTGAACGGAGCGCCGCATGAAGACCGTGCTGACCGTCGATGACTCGGCCAGCGTCCGGCAGATGGTGCGCCTCACCCTCTCCGGCGCGGGCTACCAGGTGAAGGAAGCGGGCGACGGGGCGGAGGGGCTGCGGCAGGCCCAGGCGACGCCGATGAGCATGGTGGTCACCGACCTCAACATGCCCGTCATGGACGGCATGACCTTCATCCGCGAATTGCGGAAGCTGCCTGCCTACAAGGGCGTGCCGATCATCTTCCTGACCACCGAATCCGATGCCGCCCGCAAGATGGAAGCGAAGCAGGCCGGCGCGACGGGGTGGATCACGAAGCCCTTCGAACAGGCCCAGCTTCTGGCCATCGTCAAGAAGGTGCTCGGATGAGCGGCGGCGGCGATCCGGCGGAGATCTTCCGCCAGGAAGCGGCTGAGTTGCTGGAGCAGCTTGAGCAGGCATTGCTGGACCTGGGCAGCCGGCCGGATGACCGCAGCCTGGTCGATACCGCCTTCCGTGCGCTGCATACCATCAAGGGTTCCGGCGCCATGTTCGGCTTCGACGCCGTGGCCGCCTTCGTCCATGATTTCGAGACCGCCTTCGACCGCGTGCGTGGCGGCCTTGCACCCTGCACGCCCGCGCTGGTGACGGCGGCGTTGCAGGCGCGCGACCACATCCGCGCCCTGATCGAGGCGCCGGAGCAGGCGCTGCCCGCGCGCGGCACCGAATTGCTGGCGGCCTTGCGCCTGGCCGTGGATGGGGCGGATGCGGCGGCAAGCAGCCCCCAGCCGGCCGCGGCGATGGAATGGCAGATCCGCTTCCATCTGGGGCCGGAGGCGCTGGTCAACGGCACGAACCCGCTGTTGATGCTGGATGAATTGCGGGCCCTGGGGCCGGTCACGGTCGCGGCCCTCGTCGATGCGGTGCCGACGCTCGATGATATGGATCCCGAGACCTGCCACCTCGGCTGGCAGGTCAGGCTGCGCAGTTCCTGTTCCCGCGCGGCCATCGAGGAAGTCTTCATCTTCGTCAGCGACGACGCGAAGATCGACATCAGCCTGGTCGGGGACGCGCCGGAGCCGGCAGCCCCGCCCGCCCCGGCCCCATCCGCTGCCGTGCCGGTCGCAGCGGCACCCGTCCAGCCTGTGGCGGAGCGTGCACGGGGCGAGGGCGACATTGCCCGCGTCGGTGGCAGCCTGCGTGTCCAGGCAGAGCGTCTCGATGCGCTGATGGATCGCGTCGGCGAATTGGTGATCGCGCATGCGCGGCTCAGCCAGCTCGCCACCGGCGGGGAGGCCGGATTGACCGCGGTGGCGGAGGAGATCGGCCGGCTGGTCGCGGAACTGCGCGACACGACGATGAGCATCCGCATGCTGCCGATCGGGTCGCTGTTCAGCCGCTTCCGGCGCCTGCTGCACGACCTGTCGCGCGACCTCGGCAAGCCGGTCGAGCTGGTGACGAGCGGCGAGGAGACCGAGCTCGACAAGACGATGATCGAGCGGCTGGCCGATCCGCTGGTGCATCTGATCCGCAATGCCGTGGACCATGGCCTGGAAGCGCCGGCGGTTCGCCTGGCCGCCGGCAAGCCGGAAGGTGGCAGCATCCGGCTTTCGGCGCGGCATGCGGGGGCGGAAGTGCTCGTCACCGTCAGCGACGATGGCCGAGGCCTGGACGCGGAACGCATCCGCGCGAGCGCGATCGAGAAGGGCCTGATTGCCGCCGATGCCCGGCTGGCGGATCATGAGATCCACCAGCTGCTGTTCCAGCCGGGTTTCTCCACGGCGAAGGAGATCTCCGCGATCTCCGGCCGCGGCGTCGGCATGGATGTGGTGAAGCGGACGGTGGAGCAGCTGCGCGGCTCGATCGAGATCGCGACGCGGCCCGGCCGCGGCACCGATGTGACGCTTCGCCTGCCGTTGACGCTCGCGATCATCGAAGGCCTCCTCGTGCGTGTCGGCGATGGCTGCTACGCGATCCCGCTTTCGGCGGTCGAGGAATGCGTCGAACTGCCGCCGCAGGAGGATGGACGGTCGGCGGGCTACAGCCTGCTGCAGATCCGCGGCGCGCTGGTGCCCTTCCTCCGGCTGCGCGAATTGATGCGCTGCACGACGCCGCCCGATCCGCATCAGAAGGTGGTCATCATCGCCGCGGGCGACCAGCGTCTCGGGCTGGTGGTCGACCAGATCCTCGGCAGCCACCAGACCGTGATCAAGTCGCTGTCGCGGCTGCATGCGGATGTAAAGACCTTCTCCGGCGCGACCATCCTCGGCGACGGCAGCGTGGCGCTCATCCTCGATGTCGCCCATCTGCTGGAGATCGGGGAGGAAGAGGGACGCCGGACACGGATGAGGCAGGCGGCATGACGCGCGACATCCTTTCCGACAGCGCGATCGACGTGCTGACCCTCGGCATCGGCGGCGAGATCTTCGCGATTGAGGCTGCCGATGTGCGGGAAATTCTGGACCTGGTGCCGATCACGGCCGTGCCCGGCGCGCGATCCTTCGTCGGCGGGGTTGTCAATGTCCGCGGTCGCATCGTGCCGCTGGCCGATCTGCGCGTGCAGTTCGGCATGGCGGTGACGGCGCCGACGCCGGATACGCGGATCATCGTCCTTGAACTCGACCTGGAGGGAGAACCGACGCCCGTCGGCATCCTGGCCGACAGGGTCTTCGAGGTGACGCAGATCGTCCCGGCGTCGCTGGAAGCGGCGCCGCGGATCGGCATCCGATGGCGGCCGGAATTCATCCGCGGCATCGGCATGCGCGGCGATGACCTGCTGATCCTGCCGAATCTCAGCCAGATCCTCCACTGATCCTCCCCGTAACCCGACAGGACGCAGGCACCATGCGCATCACCGTGAAGACCAAGCTCTTCGCATCCTTCGGATGCGTCATCATGCTGATGGTCGGCATGGTGGGGTTCGGGCTGAACGGCCTCGCTTCCGTTGGGGATACCTATACAGGCGTGCTCGATGACGCGGTGCCGCGCATCCAGCGGGCGCAGACCGCGCAATCGGACCTGGTCCTGCTGGTTCGCGCGGAGAAGAACGTGATCGTCGCGCCGACCCGCGCGCAATCCGATCAGTTCGTGGTGGAGATGGAGCAGCGCCGGCAGGCGCTTCTCGGTTCCATCGAGAATGCCATCGCCGGCGCCATGGAGGCTGATCGCCCACGCTGGGTGGACGCACGGTCTTCGCTGCAGCAGTACATCCAGGCGCAGGACCAGATCCGGGACTTGGTCCGGGCCGGGGATTCGGCACAGGCGGCGACACTGTCGACCGGCACCGCGCGTCGCCATGTCGCCGAGACGATGGATCGCCTGCAGCAGGTCATCGGCATCAGTGCTGAACTGCTGCGGACGGAGCGCGCGGAGGCGCAGGAGACGAAGGATGACATGCGGCTCGTGCTGTTGCTGGCGGCGGGCGCGGCCCTGCTGGTTGCGATCGGCGCCGCCGTGTGGATCGCGCTGTCCATTGGCGCCGGCTTGCGCAAGGCGGTGACGCTGGCCGATGCCATCGCCACGGGCGACCTCTCCCAGAAGGTGGACCAGCGCGGCAATGATGAGATCAAGGACCTCATCAACGCGATGGAGCGGATGAACACGGCGCTCCGCAGGATCGTCACCGAGGCTTCGGTGGCGGCGCAGAACGTGGCGTCCGGCAGCCAGGAGCTTGCGTCTTCCTCCGAGCAGCTGGCGCAGGGCGCGACGGAGCAGGCTTCGTCGGCGGAGGAAGCCTCGGCCTCGATGGAGCAGATGGCGGCGAACATCAAGCAGAGCGCCGAGAATGCCAGCCAGACGGAGAAGATCGCCCGCCAGTCGGCCGAGGATGCGCAGCGCAGCGGTGTGGCGGTGAGCGAGGCGGTGGTCGCGATGCAGAGCATCGCGGAGAAGATCAACATCGTGCAGGAGATCGCGCGGCAGACCGACCTGCTGGCGCTGAACGCGGCGGTGGAAGCGGCGCGGGCGGGCGAGCACGGCAAGGGCTTCGCGGTGGTGGCGAGCGAGGTGCGCAAGCTGGCGGAACGCAGCCAGGCGGCGGCGGCGGAGATCAGCACGCTGTCGTCGAACACGGTGAAGACGGCGCAGGAAGCGGGGGCGATGCTCCAGCGCCTGGTGCCGGACATCAAGCGCACGGCGGAGCTGGTGGAGGAGATCAGCGCGGCGTGCCGGGAGCAGGACCTCGGCGCCGGGCAGATCAACCAGGCGATCCAGCAGCTGGACAAGGTGACGCAGCAGAACGCCAGCGCGTCGGAGGAGGTCTCCGCGACGTCGGAGGAGCTGTCGACGCAGGCGGAGGTGCTGCAATCCACCATCGCCTATTTCCGCCTCGGCGATGCGGAGGCGCCGCCCGCGGCGCCGGTGGCGGAGACGCGGGCGGTGTCCTTCGCCCGTCCGCAGGCCAAGCCGGCGATCCGCCGCGACCAGCCCGCCAAGGCCCGGCCGGCCAAGGCGCATGGCGGGCTGAACGGCAACGGCTTCGCCCTCAACATGGCCGGTGGCGACAGCCTCGACGCCGAATTCCAGCGGCACTGAGCCGCCTCCCGATCAACGACAATTCCCAGGGAATCGATCGCTATGCGGATCACCGTCAAGGCGAAGCTTTTCGCAACCTTCGGGTTCATCCTCCTGCTGCTGGCCGGGATGGCGGGCCTCGGCTACAGCAGCCTGAACGCGACGACGACCAGTTACGAAGACGTGCTGAATGGCGCGGTGAGCCGCGTCCAGCGGGCGCAGACGGCGCAGACCGACATGGCGCTGCTTGTCCGCGCCGAGAAGAACATGGTGATGTCCACCGATCGCGCGGCGGTCGATCGCTTCGGCGCGGAGATGGAGCAGCGCCGGCAGGCGCTGGTGCAGGCGTTGGAGCAGGGAATCCAGCGGGCTTCGGAGCAGGGGCGGCCGCGCTGGGTGGCGGCGCGGGATGCGTTGCAGCAGTACATCCAGGTCCAGGACCGCATGCGCGAACTGGTGCGTGCGGGTGACCAGGCGCAGGCGATTGCAATGTCCACCACGGTCGCGCTCCAGTCCGTGACCGAGTCGATGGATCGCCTCAACGACGTGATCCGCATCAACCAGGGGCTGATGGAGGAAGCGCGGGACAATGCGTCGGACGAGGCGGTGCATGCGAGCCGTCTGCTGCTCGCCCTTGCCGGCATCGCCTTCGTCATTGCCTGCGGTGCGGCGGTCTGGATGGCGCTGTCGATCAGCCGTGGCCTGGGCCAGGCCCTGCATGTCGTGAGTTCGGTCGCGATCGGCGATCTCAGCCAGACGGCCCGCGTCACGACCAATGACGAGATCAAGGACCTGATCGACGCGATGGGCCGCATGACGGTGGGGCTGCGCGGGACGGCGACGGTGGCGGAGGAGATCGCGAAGGGCAACCTGGCCATCGAGGCGAAGCCGCTGTCCGACAAGGACGTGATGGGCCTGGCGCTGGAGCGGATGCTGGCGAAGCTGCGCGCCGTGGTCAGCGAGGCTTCGGTGGCGGCGCAGAACGTGGCGTCCGGCAGCCAGGAACTGGCGTCTTCCTCCGAGCAGCTGGCGCAGGGCGCGACGGAGCAGGCGTCGTCGGCGGAGGAAGCCTCGGCGTCGATGGAGGAGATGGCGGCGAACATCAAGCAGAGCGCGGAGAACGCCAGCCAGACGGAGAAGATCGCCCGCCAGTCGGCCGAGGATGCGCAGCGCAGCGGCGCGGCGGTGAGCGAGGCGGTGGTCGCGATGCAGAGCATCGCGGAGAAGATCAACATCGTGCAGGAGATCGCGCGGCAGACCGACCTGCTGGCGCTGAACGCGGCGGTGGAAGCGGCGCGGGCGGGCGAGCACGGCAAGGGCTTCGCGGTGGTGGCGAGCGAGGTGCGCAAGCTGGCGGAACGCAGCCAGGCGGCGGCGGCGGAGATCAGCACGCTGTCGTCGAACACGGTGAAGACGGCGCAGGAAGCGGGGGCGATGCTCCAGCGCCTGGTGCCGGACATCAAGCGCACGGCGGAGCTGGTGGAGGAGATCAGCGCGGCGTGCCGGGAACAGGACCTCGGCGCCGGGCAGATCAACCAGGCGATCCAGCAGCTGGACAAGGTGACGCAGCAGAATGCCAGCGCGTCGGAGGAGGTCTCCGCGACGTCGGAGGAGCTGTCGACGCAGGCGGAGGTGCTGCAATCCACCATCGCCTATTTCCGCCTCGGCGATGCGGAGGCGCCGCCCGCAGCGCCGGTGGCGGAGACGCGGGCGGTGTCCTTCGCCCGTCCGCAGGCCAAGCCGGCGATCCGCCGCGACCAGCCCGCCAAGGTCCGGCCCGCCAAGCCGCATGGCAAGCTGAACGGCAACGGCTTCGCCCTCAACATGGCGGGTGGCGACAGCCTCGACGCCGAATTCCAGCGGCATTGAGCCCAGGGGCAGAGGGAGGCGGCGATGGCGGAGCACGACCAGTATGTGACCCTGGGGGCGGCGGAGGAGGTCTTCGCCATCCCCGTCTCCCAGGTGCAGGAGATCCTCGATCTGCGTCCGATCGCGCGCCTACCCCATGCGCCTGCCAGCTTCCTCGGCCTGACGGATGTGCGGGGCCGCAGCGTGCCCGTCGTCGATCTCCGCCGCCTGCTCGGCGTCCCCGCCGCGGAGGCGAGCCAGGGGACGCGCATCCTGGTGCTGGAACTGGATGTCGGCGGCAGGCGGCTCCGCATCGGCCTGCTGGTGGATCGGGTGTTCGAGGTGACGGGCCTGGACGCCGCGCAGTCGGAGCCCGCGCCGGATATCGGCCGGCGCTGGCGGTCCGACTGCATCCGGGGCATCGGCCGGCGCGGGGGCGGCTTCGTCGTCGTGCTCGACATGCCGCGGCTGATCGGCGCGGATGATGGCGCGGCGATGCTGCTGGACGATCCGGCCCTGGCCGCCTGAACCCATGACCGACACGCTGAGCGACCGTCGCTTCAGGCAGGTGGCGGTGCTGATCGAGCGCGACATCGGCATCCAGCTGCCGCCGGCCAAGCGGACCATGGTGGAAGGGCGGCTGCGCAAGCGGGCGCGCAGCCTCGGCATGATGGATGTCGATGCGTATTGCGGCGCGCTGTTCGATGACGGTCTGCTGGAGACGGAATACCAGCACGTCATCGACATGGTGACGACGAACAAGACCGACTTCTTCCGGGAAGCCGAGCATTTCGACTTTCTGTCGCGTGTTGCCGTACCTCAGCTGATGGGCGCACGTGGCCGCGCGGATCGTCCGCTGAAGATCTGGTCGGCGGCTGCGTCCACGGGGGCGGAGGCCTACACCATCGCGATGGTGCTGGCGGAACTGGCGCGCCATGGGCATGCCGGGCTCGGGTTCCGCATCCTCGGCACCGACATCTCCAGCCAGGTGCTGGATGTGGCACGGCGTGCCGTCTATCCCTGGGAGGCGATGGCGCCGGTGCCGCCACCGCTTCGCCAGCGCTACGTCATGCGGCACCGGGACCCCGGCCGTGCGGAATGCCGCATCGTGCCGGAATTGCGCGCCGCGGCCAGCTTCCACCTGCTGAACCTGATGGAGACCAGCTACGGCGTGGATGGCGACATCGACGTGATCTTCTGCCGCAACGTGCTGATCTACTTCGACCGGCCGACCCAGGAAGCGGTGCTCGCTCGGCTGTCCTCGCATCTCCGCCCCGGCGGATTCCTCATCGTCGGCCATTCGGAAACCGCGGCGGGCGCCGCGCTCCGCGGCATGCGCAGCGTGATGTCCACCATCTGGCAGCGAGAGGAAGGCAGGTCATGACGGGACTCTCCGGCCGGCCGATCCGCGTGCTCATCGTCGATGACAGCGCCGCGGTACGCCAGGCGCTGACCCGGATCATCGCCGATGCCCCGGATATCGAGGTGATGGGCACCGCGCAGGATCCGTTCTTCGCGGCCCAGCGCATCCAGCAGGAGATGCCCGATGTCATCATCCTGGACATCGAGATGCCGCGGATGGATGGCATCACCTTCCTCCGCCGCATCATGGCGCAGCGCCCACTGCCCGTGATCATCTGTTCCTCGCTGGCGGAGGAGGGGTCGGAGACCCTGCTGCAGGCGATGGATGCGGGGGCGGTGGATGTGATCGCCAAGCCGCGGATGGACACCGCGCAGTTCCTGATGGAATCCGCCGTTCGCGTCTGCGACGCGGTGCGCGCCGCGGTGCGCGTTCGGCCCGGCCGGCGGATGGCGGCGGCGGCCGGGCGCCAGGTGGAACGCAAGCTGAGCGCGGACGCCATGCTGCCGCCGCCCGTGAGCCGCGCGATGGCGCGCACGACGGAACGCGTGGTCTGCATCGGCGCGTCCACCGGCGGCACCGAATCGCTGGCCATGGTGCTGCAGGCCCTGCCGGCGGACAGCCCTGGCATCGTCATCGTCCAGCACATGCCGGAACGCTTCACCGCCGCCTTCGCGCGGCGGCTGGATGGCCTGTGCCGGATCGATGTGAAGGAGGCGGAGGATGGCGACGCGGTGCTGCCGGGCCGCGCCCTCATCGCGCCGGGCAACCGGCATACGCTGCTGCAGCGCGGCGGTGCGCGCTACCATGTCGCCGTGAAGGATGGGCCGCTCGTCTCCCGCCACCGTCCGTCGGTGGACGTGCTGTTCCGCTCCGCCGCGCAATATGCCGGACCCAACGCACTCGGGATCATCATGACGGGCATGGGCGATGACGGCGCCCGCGGCCTGCTGGAGATGCGCCAGGCCGGGGCCCATACGGTGGCGCAGGACGAGGAAAGCTGCGTCGTCTTCGGCATGCCCAAGGAGGCCATCGCGCTTGGCGCCGCCGAGCGCATCGTGCCGCTGGACCGCATCCCCACCCTGCTGGCGGAGGTGCGGCGATGGAGCTGACCGCACCGGCGCTGCGCGCGCTGCGGGACCGGCTGGTCCCGGCCTTCGCGCCGGTGGATGACGACCTGCTGGCGGTGGGCAGCCGGCTGGGCGATGCCGCAGGCCGGATTGATGGCATCGGGGAGCGCTTCGGCGATCTGCGCCAGTTGCTGGAGGGCGAGGCGCTGGAGGCCGCGACCACGCAGCTCGACCTGGCCGCGGCGCGCATGGCCACCCTGGCGACGCAGGCGCAGGAGGAGAATGCGACGCTGGCCGAACTCGGCACGCGCCTTCGTGGCGTGGGCGCGCGGATCGCCTTCCTGTCCCGCATCAACGAGGCGCTGGGCGTCCTCACCCTCAATTCCGCCATCGCGAGCAGCGGCCTGGATACGGACAGCCGCGACATCGCGACCTTCCAGACCGAATTGCGTCGCCTGACCGACCTTGCCGCGCAGACCGTCCGGCGCTTCGGGCAGTTGCACGCCGCGGCGGTGAAGGATCTCGCCGCCGTCGCGGGCCAGCAGGCCGCCTTCACGCACCAGCATGGCGCCAGGCTGCGCGACGTGTCGGCCCGCATCCGGGCCGGGCTGAACGCCATCACCGCCCTGCGACGCGAAGCCAGCGCCATGGCCGTGCAGACGCAGGAACGCGGCCGGGCGATCAGCGCCGCCATCGGCACCGTCGTCACCGCCCTCCAGGTCGGCGATGCCACGCGGCAGCGGCTGGAACATGTGGCGGACGCGCTGGGCCAGGTCCTGGCCGGGCTGGGTGGGGAGGAACGGCCCTGGTGCCGCGACCTCGAGCCCGCCCTGCGCGACGGGCTCGCGGCGCGCGCCATCGCCCTGCAGGCCGCGCTGCTGCACGATGCCGGCGGCACGCTGGCGTCGGAGATGCGCAGCATCAATGCCTCCCTGGCCAGGCTGGGGACGGAAGTGCGCGGCATGGTCGATGAGGGCCAGGCCCTGTTCGGGCGGGGCGGGCGGGATGGCCGGTCGTTCCTCGGCGCGCTGGACGGGGATCTGGGCGAGGCGGCGACGCTCGTGGGCTCCAGCAAGGCCAGCCGGGAGGCCCTGGATGCGACGATGGTCGCCATCGATGGCCATATGCGCAGCCTCCGCGCCGGACTGGCCGACATTCGCGGCATGGAGATCGACCTTCGCGTCGCGGGGCTGAACGCCGTCTTCCGCTGTGCCCGGCTGGGCAAGCAGGGCGCGGCGCTGGGCGCCGTGACGATCGAGTTGCGTGCCTACGCCAAGCAGATGGCGGAGGGTGTGGACGGGCTGGCCGAGTCGCTGGAGGCCGCGCTGCAGGCCGGTGCTGCGCTGATAAGCGCGGGCGGAGACGGCCAGGGCAGTGCGCTGGATGAGATGATGGCGGCGATGCGCGGCGGCCTGTCCCGGCTGGGCTGTGCCGGCCGGGCCATGGATGCTGCCATCGGCGGCCTGCGGCAGGATGGCGGCGGGGTGCCGGAGGAACTGGCCGCGATGGTCGAATGCCTCGGCGCCGCCCTGGCGCTGGCCACCGACATGGCGGCGATGGGGCAGGAGATGGAGGCGCTATCCGCCGCCATCCCGCCACCCCCGGCGCCCGTGCTGCGGGACCGCCTGCTGCTGGTCCATGCCGTGCCCTTCACCATGGAGCGGGAACGGGAAATCGCCCGCGGCTTCGGCGCGGATGTGCCGCAGGTCGCCGTGGCCACGCTGGAACTGGACGACTTCCTGTTCTGACCGGCGCCGGCCTTGCCGGGCCGGGATCAGGCCAGCAGCGCCGCCGCCCCGACGACCGCGACCAGCACGCCCGCCAGGCGCGGCACCAGGCCGAGGGAAGGCCGTTCCGCCACCAGCCTGGCGATGCCAAGCACCAGCGCGCCCTGCACCACGGCGAGGCCGGCGAGGTAGGACAGGACCGGCGTCGCCTCGGCCCCGATCACTGCTTCCGCGAAGGCCTGCCCATGGGCCAGGCCCGCCACGGCCAGCAGCGCGGCCCAGGCGCCGGCGGGGGCCTCGACCCGCGCCAGCAGGGCGATGCCGATGCCGATGACGGACAACGCCACCAGGACCTCCGCGCCCGGCAGCGCCAGCCCCATCCAGGCCGTGGCGACGCCGGCCAGCGACCCCAGCACGAAGATAACCACCCGCATCGCGCCCCAGCCGGCCAGCCCGGCCACCAGGGCAAGGCCGAGCAGGAAGGCCAGGTGGTCCAGCCCGATCACGGGATGGCCGAGGCCGGAGAGCAGCCCCTCCATCGCCGTGGCCGGCATGGCGCCCCCCATCGGGTGATGCGCGGCGGCGGGGCCGGCGGACAGGGCCAGGGCGGCGATGGGCAGCAGCAGGCGGTTCATGGCGCGGTTTCTCCGGCGTGCATCAGGCGGCGAGGGCGGGGCGGCGCTGGCGCCAGGCGGTGGCGCGTTCGAAGGCATGGCCGGCGCGCAGCACCACCGCATCCCCGAAGGGGTGGCCGATGATTTGCGCACCCACGGGCAGCCCGCCCTCGCCGAAGCCGGTGCAGACCGTCATGGCGGGCTGGCCGGTCAGGTTGAAGGGGATGGTCAGGCCCGGGGCCTCCAGGCTCGCGAATTTGGAGACCTGGTCGATCGGCGGCGCCTCGCTGGCCTGCGCCGCGGTCAGCAGCAGGTCGCAATCCAGCATCGTGGCCGCCATGGCGCCGCACAATTCGCGGCGCCGGCGCTGCGCCTGGACGTAGTCGGCGCCGGAGACGAGCGTCGCCAGTGCCAGGCGTTCGCGCAGGATCTCCCCATAGTCGCGGAAGCGGGTGCGCAGCCAGGGCTCATGCACCGCCAGCGCCTCCACCATCAGGATCAGCCAGCCCGTGGCGTTCCAGTCCATCAAGGGCGGCAGGGTGATGTCGCGGACCTCCGCGCCCTCCGCCCGCAGCACCTCCGCCAGGTGGTCCACGCCGGCCCGCACCGCGGGGGTCACCACCAGGTCGGCCTCATGGAAATGCCGGATCACGCCAATCCGCAGCCCCTTCACCCCATCGCCGAGCCCCGTCAGCAGGTCCGGCGCCGGGCGGTTGGCGGAGGAAGGGTCGGCCGGATCATGCCCCGCCATGGCCTGCAGCAGGAGGGCGCAATCCTCCACCGTCCAGGCGATGGGGCCGGTGGTGTCCAGGCTATGGGCGAGGGGCAGCACGCCCGTGCGGCTGCACAGCCCGTAGGTGGGCTTGATGCCAGCCAGCCCGCAGAGCCCCGCCGGCCCGCGGATGGACCCGCCCGTGTCGCTGCCTGTCCCCGCCGGCACGATCCCGGCCGCCACCGCCGCGCCGGTGCCGGTGGAGGAGCCGGCCGTGAAGCGCGTCGTGTCCCAGGGGTTGCGCGCGGGCGGCCAGGGCAGGTCGAAGGAAGGCCCGCCCCAGGCGAATTCATGGGTGGCGAGCTTGCCGACCGTCACCATCCCGGCTTCCGCCCAGGCGCGCACCACGGTCGCGTCCTTCGCGGGTACATGGTGTTCCATCACCCGGGAATGGCCCGTGGTGGGGATCCCGGCGGTCTCGAAGATGTCCTTGTGGCCCACGGGGATGCCATCGAGTGGCCCGCGCAGCGCGCCCTGCATCTGCCGCGCCTCCGCGGCCCGTGCCTGGTCCAGCGCCACCTCCGGCGTCAGCCGGATGAAGGCGTGCAGCGCGGGGTTCAGCCGTTCCGCCCGCGTCAGGGATTCGCGCGCGAGGTCGACCGGCGAGAGCTTCCTGGCCGCGATCAGCCGGTGCAGGTCCGCGATGGTGCCGGGAAGGGCGCTCATGTGTTCTGCCCCGGCACGAAGATCGTCGCGGGTTCCAGGCCCACCGGCCGTTCCGTGCGGATGCGGGCGGTGCTGGCGGCGATGTGGCGCGACACGCCGATCAGCGTGGCACGCTCGGCCTCCGTGAGCACGATGCCGGCCCGCGCCATGGCGGCGTCGAAGACGGCTTCGGGATAGGGGTCTGCCACGGCGCGCCTCCGGGAATGGTCGCCGGCAGTATGCGCGCCCTGGCCCCAGCGTGAAGGGGAGGGGGCTTGCGGCTGCCCCCGCCCGGCGCGCTCAAACCCCGGCGGTCTGGCCCGTACTCTCCCGTTGCGTGGTGCGGCGGGTGGTGGCGTCCAGATGCTCCTCGATCCACCGGGCCAAGGCCATCTCGTCCCGCAGGTTCTGTTCCAGCAGGCGCGGCGCGCCGGTATCGCCGGCGGCCTCCGCCATGGTCAGCACGGACCGGTAGCTGGCGATCGCCGCGACATTGCCCATCAGCGAGGTGCCGATGTCCTTGCAGCCGAAGGGCGAGGTGCCGAGCGCGTCCAGGATCTGCGCCACGCGTTCCTGCAGGCGCCTGCTCTCCTCCCCATGCAGGCGGAGGCGCTCCCGCATCTCCGGGTGGTTCTCGATCCGCTTGACCTGGCGGTTGATGGGCTGGATGGCCTGGGCTTCCAGCGCATGCGCGTTCGTGAGGCCGGCGATGTCGATGTCACGGATGCTGCTGGCCATGGTCCCTCCCTCGGTCGTTCGTGACGGGACCTGGGGCGACGAACGGGCTGGCGTCGCGCGGGATTTCCGCCCCCCTCGCATGGCGCAGGCGGCCTGTGCTATCCGGGAGGGGGCGTCCTCGTAGCTCAGCAGGATAGAGCACCAGATTCCTAATCTGGGGGCCGTGGGTTCGAATCCCGCCGAGGACATTCCCCTTCCCCCGGGTTGCGCGCCGCACGCCTCGCCCCCGCCTGCCGCTCGCTAGGGGGCCGGCGGCGCGGCCAGGACTTCCGCCACGCGTTCCATCGCCTCGATCAACCCGCCGCAGCGCGCCATGCCGCCGCTGCCGTCGGGCCGGCGCCACAGCAGGGTCACGGGCACCACGCTGCGGCCGCCCTGGCCGACCACCGGGCGGGTCCAGAGGCGGAAGCGGATGCCCCCGCCCTCCCACTCCCACCGGGTCTGGCCGAGGATGCTCGGCGGCGGGGTCATGGCGCGTCTCCCTCGGTCCGCGCCGGCCTGGCGGCACCCGTTGCCAGCAGGGCCGCCTCGCTCAGCAGGGCCGCGGGCAGGGCGGGGTAGCGCGCGGCCGCCACCTCCCGCGCCAGCGCCGTGGGATCCTCCGACGGCCCGGCCCCGGCGGCGGCCCTGCCCATCAGGGCGAAGGTGGCCGCATCCAGCCAGGCCGGGCAGGCCCCGGGCTTCGGGGCCGACAGCGGCAGGAGGGCGGCAGGCAGAGCACCGGGGGGAAGGGGCGCTTCGGGCATGGCCCCAGCATGGCGCGAGTCATGGAACGAATCAAGAACATCAACGTGGCCCGCCGCGCGGCGTTGCAGCACCATGCCACCCGGGCCCGGCGGATGCCTCTCCGCGCCGCGCCTTCGGGCCGCGACTCGGGGAGGCGCGCGCGGCCCTGGCCGCGCGGCAGGATCCCGGCCGGCTGGAGTCGCTGTGCCTGCCCCTCTTCGCGGCCTTCGCGCCGATCCCCCCCCGGAGGCCGCGGGCCGGGCGCGGCTCGACCTGGGCCGCATCGCCCGCGCGGATTGCGGCGGATGAGGAGCGGTGCCTAGGCTTGCGCCAACAAGGGGAGGGGATCGCCCGCGGCCGCTGCCATCCGGCCGCCCGGCCCCGCCCGCCATCCCGGAGCCCGCCGCATGACCGTCCAGCCCGCCGACATCCTGCGCAACCTGGTGCGGGAGAAGCTGGCCCGGGACGAGGTCGTCGCCTCCATGACCGTGCGCCTGGTGCGCGGGATCGAGATCGCCCAGATCGCGGCCAGCGCGGGCTTCGACAGCCTTTATGTGGATATGGAGCACAGCCCGCTGACGCTCGACATGACGGGGCAGGTCTGCATGGCGGCGCTGGCGGCGGGCATCACCCCCTTCGTTCGCGTCCCCGCGCTGACGCCGGAGTATGTCGGCCGCGTGCTGGATGCCGGCTCGCTCGGCATCATCGCCCCCCATGTCCGGTCGGCGGAGGATGCGAAGGCGGTGGTGGCCATGGCCCGATTCGCGCCGCTCGGCACGCGATCGGCCGCGGCGCCGCTGCCCCAGTTCGGCTTCCGGTCCTTCCCCGCCAGCCTCGCCAACCCGGTGCTGGACGCCGCCACGATGGTGATCCCGATGGTCGAGACGCTGGAGGCCCTGGACCGGGTGGAGGAGATCGTGGCGGTGGAGGGCGTGGACATGGTGCTGGTCGGCACCAACGACCTGACCGCGGAAATGGGCATCCCCGGCCGCTACGACGATCCGCGCGTCCGCGATGCCTATCGCCGGATCATCGATGCCGCCCGGGGCCGGGGGAAGCATGTGGGGATCGGCGGCCTGGCCTCCCGCCCCGACCTTGTGGCGGAGATCGTCGGCATGGGGGCGCGCTATGTCTCCACCGGGACGGATCTGGGCTTCCTGGCGGCGGCCTGCGCGGCGAAGGCGCGGGAGGTGAAGGCCCTGTGTGGCAAGGGTGCTTAAGGGGTGTGGCCCTGGGGCCACAGACACACGCGACCCGCGAGGTTCCCGGCAGGTCCCTCTCGCCTTGGGCGCCCGGCCGTTCTACATAAGCGTCGATCCGGCAACCGCGTCAGCGGTAATGACCGACCCCCCCGGCGAAGTCGGGGACAAAGGAGCGATGATGATGCGTATTCGCAACGCCCTTCTGGCGGCGACCTTCCTGGCGCTGCCGCTGGCGGCCCAGGCCCAGCCCATCAGCGGCCTCTATGTCGGCGCGGGCGCCGGCGTGAACCTGCTGCAAGAGTCGGACGTCTCCATCTCTGGCCCGCTGGCCGCTGGCCTGACCCGCGCTGACCGCTCGGCTACCGTCGAGTTTAGCTACGGCTGGGTTGGCGTCGTCAGCCTCGGCTATGGCTTCGGCAATGGCGTCCGCGCTGAGCTCGAAGCCAGCTACCGCACCAACGAGGTGGACAGCATCACGGGCTTCAACACCCGCCCGCTGCGCTCGAGCGGCACGGCGACGTCCTACGGCATCATGGCGAATGCCCTGTATGACTTCGACCTGGGCGCCGGGTCCTTCATGACCCCGTATGTCGGCGTCGGTGCCGGCTATCAGTGGCATTCCTACGACGGTGTCCGCGCCCGCTCGTCCAACGGCGCGTCCGTGACGATTGATGGTGACGACGGCCAGTTCGCCTACCAGGCCATCGTCGGCGCGGCCTTCCCGATCGCCGCGGCCCCCGGCCTGGCGGTCACCGCCGAATACCGCTTCATGGGCACGCTGCAGCCGAACATCGACGTCCGGACCACCGGCACGACCACCCGCGGTTCGACCGATGTGGACAACTACAACCACAGCCTGCTCATCGGCCTGCGCTACGCCTTCGGCGTGACGCCGCCGCCGGCCCCGGTCGTCGCCCCGACGCCGGTCGTCGCCCCGGCCGCCCCGCGCACCTACCTGGTGTTCTTCGACTTCGACCGCGCCGACCTGACGGACCGCGCTCGCCAGATCATCGGCGAGGCCGCGACCAACAGCCGCACCGGCACGACCCGGATCGAAGTCTCCGGCCACGCCGACCGTTCCGGTACGCCGCAGTACAACCAGCGCCTGTCCGAGCGCCGCGCCGCCGCCGTGGCCGCGGAACTCGAGCGCCGTGGCGTTGCCCGCTCCGCCATGGCCATCCAGGCCTTCGGCGAGAGCCGCCCGCTCGTCCCGACTGCGGACGGCGTGCGCGAGCCGCAGAACCGCCGCGTCGAGATCGTCCTGCGCTGATCAGCGCGCGACCTTCGCGAACGAGGCTACGGGTTGGGGGCGCCGAAAGGCGCCCCTTTCCTTTTTTGGGGTGTTCCACCCCAGGATTGACGCCACGCCGCCCGCCGTGCGGCACTAGCACCCGAAGCAAGAAGGGGGGCATCGCGTGGCAGGCTGCGTGGGATTCCGGGCGGGCCCGCCATGGGCGTGATCCCGACCAGCGCCGACCCGCGCAGCGACAGCTTCCGCGCCAATGCTGCCCGCATGGCGGCCCTTGTCGCAGATCTCCGCGCGACGGTGGAACGCATCCGGCTCGGCGGCGGTGAAACCGCCCGCAAGCGCCATACGGACCGCGGAAAACTCCTGCCGCGCGACCGCATCCGCACCCTGATCGACCCGGCCTCCCCCTTCCTCGAATTCAGCCAGCTCGCGGCGCAGGGGATGTATGGAGAGGAGATTCCCGCCGCCGGCCTCATCACCGGCATCGGCCGCGTCTCCGGCCGCGAATGCGTCATCGTCGCCAATGACGCGACGGTGAAGGGCGGCACCTACTACCCCATGACGGTGAAGAAGCACCTGCGGGCGCAGGAGATCGCGGAAGCCAACCGCCTGCCCTGCCTCTATCTGGTGGATAGCGGCGGCGCCAACCTGCCGAACCAGGATGAGGTCTTCCCGGACCGCGACCATTTCGGCCGCATCTTCTTCAACCAGGCCCGGATGTCCGCCGCGGGGATCCCGCAGATCGCGGTGGTGATGGGCAGCTGCACAGCCGGCGGCGCCTATGTCCCCGCCATGTCGGACGAGGCCATCATCGTCCGCAACCAGGGCACCATCTTCCTGGCCGGCCCCCCCTTGGTGAAGGCCGCGACCGGGGAGGTCGTCTCCGCCGAGGATCTCGGCGGCGCCGACCTCCACAGCCGCACCTCCGGCGTCACCGATCACATGGCGGAGAGCGACCAGCACGCGCTGGGCCTGGCGCGCCGCATCGTCGCCGGCCTAAACCGCGCCAAGCCGGCGGGCTTCGCCGACATCGCCGAACCCCGCCCGCCGCTCTACCCCGAAGCCGAGATCGGCGGCGTCATCCCGGCCGACCTGCGGGAGCCCTATGATGTGCGGCAGGTCATCGCCCGCCTGGTCGACGGCAGCGAGTTCGAGGAGTTCAAGCCGCTCTACGGCACCACCCTCGTCACCGGCTTCGCCAGGCTCTGGGGCTACCGCATCGGCATCGTCGCCAATAACGGCGTGCTGTTCGGGGAATCCGCGCAGAAGGGCGCGCATTTCATCGAACTCTGCGACCAGCGCGGCATCCCGCTGGTGTTCCTCCAGAACATCACCGGCTTCATGGTCGGCCGGAAATACGAGGCCGGGGGCATCGCCAAGGACGGCGCCAAGATGGTGACCGCCGTCGCCACCGCCCGCGTGCCGAAATTCACCATCATCATCGGCGGCAGCTTCGGCGCCGGGAATTACGGCATGTGCGGCCGCGCCTACGGCCCGCGCTTCCTCTTCATGTGGCCCAACGCCCGCATCGGCGTCATGGGCGGCCCCCAGGCGGCCAGCGTGCTGTCCACCCTCCGCCGCGACGTGATCGAGGCCAAGGGCGGCCAGTGGAGCGCGGAGGAGGAGGCGCGCTTCAAGGCCCCGATCGAGGCGCAATACGAGACCCAGGGCAACCCGACCTATGCCAGCGCGCGACTCTGGGATGATGGCGTGATCGCGCCGGAGGATACGCGGATGGTGCTGGGGCTGTGCCTCTCGGCGGCGCGGAACAACCCAGTGCCTGGCTGGCAGGGCGAACCCCGCTTCGGGGTGTTCCGGACGTGAGGGGCACTGTCGAGGCAGGGGGGCGCCGCCCCCCTGCACCCCCGGCCAGGGGCGAACCGCCCCTGGACCGTCTCCAATTGCCGATGGTCCAGGGGGCTCTGCCCCCTGGCGGATGGGGTATGGGGAAGGCAGGGCCTTCCCCATGACCACCTTCGCCACCCTCCTCATCGCGAACCGCGGCGAGATCGCCTGCCGCATCATCCGCACCGCCCGCGCCATGGGGCTGCGCACTATCGCCGTCTTCAGCGATGCGGATGCGCAAGCGATGCATGTCGCCCTGGCCGATACCGCCATCCGCCTCGGCCCGGCGCCCGCCCGCGAAAGCTACCTCTCCATCCCCGCCCTGATCGCCGCCGCCCGCGCCACGGGGGCGGAGGCCATCCACCCCGGCTACGGCTTCCTCTCGGAAAACGCCGATTTCGCCGCCGCCTGCGCGCAAGCCGGCCTGGTCTTTGTGGGCCCGCCCCCCGCCGCCATCCGCGCCATGGGCAGCAAGGCCGCCGCCAAGGCGCTGATGGACAAGGCCGGCGTGCCCCTCGTGCCCGGCTATCACGGCGCGGACCAGGCGGACGCCACCCTCCGCGCCGAGGCCCACCGCATCGGCTTCCCCATCCTGGTCAAGGCCAGCGCCGGCGGCGGCGGCAAGGGCATGAAGGTCGCCACCGACGCGGCCGCGCTGGACGAAGCCCTCACCCTGGCCCGCGGCGAGGCCCGCGCCGCCTTCGGCGACGACCGCCTCCTGCTCGAACGCTATCTCACGAAGCCCCGCCATATCGAGATCCAGGTCTTCGCCGACAGCCACGGCAATGTCGTCCACCTGCATGAACGCGACTGCTCCATCCAGCGCCGCCACCAGAAGGTGGTGGAGGAAGCCCCCGCCCCGGGCATGACCGCCGAACGCCGCGCCGCCATGGGGAAGGCCGCCTGCGATGCCGCCCGCGCCATCGGCTATGTCGGCGCCGGCACCGTGGAGTTCATATCCGAAGGCGACAGCTTCGCCTTCATGGAGATGAACACCCGCCTCCAGGTCGAACACCCCGTGACGGAGGCGATCACCGGCCAGGACCTGGTCGAATGGCAACTCCGCGTCGCCATGGGGGAGCCGCTTCCCCTTTCCCAGGCCAAGATCCCCCTGGCCGGCCACGCCATCGAGGTCCGGCTCTATGCGGAGGACCCGGCGCGGGACTTCGCCCCCTCCATCGGCGTGCTGCGTCACCTGGCCCTGCCGGATCACCTCCCCGGCATCCGCATCGATTCCGGCGTTCGCCAGGGCGATGCCGTGCCCATCCACTACGACCCGATGCTGGCCAAGATCATCGCCAGCGGGCCGGACCGCGCCACGGCGCTGCGCCGCCTCTCCCGCGGGCTGGACGCCGCCGCCGTCGCCGGCATCCGCAGCAATCTTCCCCTGTTGCGGGCCATCGCGGCCCACCCGGCCTTCGCGCGGGCGGATCTCGACACCGGCTTCATCGCCCGCCATGCGGCGCAGCTGCTGCCCGAGGCCGTGCCGGCCCCCCGCGCGGCGCTGGCTTCCGCCGCGCTGCGCCTGCTGCGGGATGCCGGGGCGCGGGATGCGTCGGACCCCCATTCCCCCTGGGGCGCCGCCAATGCCTGGCGTCTCAACGGCGATGGCTACCAGGATCTCCTTCTGTTCGACGGCGATTCGACCGTGACGCTCCGCCTCCACCCCGGCCGCGGCATCGATTTCGCCGATGGCGGCGCGGCGCTGGACCACCCGCGCTGGGACGGCGATGCCCTGTCCTTCTCCCTGGACGGCCGCGCCATCCGCGCCACCGTCGCGCGCGACGGCGACCTGCTGATGGTGGTGCTGGATGGCGCGACGCATGAGCTCCGCTTCCTCGACCCCCGCGCGCCCTCCGGGGAGGAACAGGCCGGTGGCGGCCGCATCCTGGCCCCCATGCCCGGCCGCATCCTCCAGCTTCTCGCCGCGCCCGGGGACCGGGTGCTGCGGGGCGCCGTGCTGCTGGTGATGGAGGCGATGAAGGTGCAGATGCGCATCACCGCCCCCATCCCGGGCACCGTCCAGGCCCTGCGCTGCCAGGTGGGCGATTTGGTGGAGGACGGCGCCGAACTGGTCGTTGTCGAACCCGATCCTCCCGCTTGACCGGAACCTCCCACGCCCCGATGCTTAGGCACTGAAGCAATTCCGCCACGGTTCACGCGGCGGGGAGGGGACGTTCATGACCATCCGCATCACGCGCCGCCTGGCGGTGGCCGCACTCGCCATGCCCGCCCTGTCCCGCGCCACCCTGGCGCAATCCACGCGCAGCACCCGCATCGTCGTCCCCTATCCCCCCGGCGGCACCACCGACCTGACCGCGCGCCTCATCGCGCCGCGCGCGGCGGAACTGCTGGGCCAGAACTGGGTGATCGAGAACCGCTCCGGCGCCAATGGCGCGGTCGGCGCGGAGACCGTCGCCCGCAGCGCGGCGGATGGCACCACCTTCCTCTATTCGAACGAGGTGCTGACCGTGCTGCCCTTCGTGCAGCGCAACGTGCCCTTCGACCTGCAGGCCGATTTCACGCCGATCGCGCGCACCGTCTCCGTCCCCTACGTCATCGTGGGCGGCACCGCCCTGGCGCCCAGGACCCTCGACCAGCTGCTCACCGCCATCCGGACCAGGCCGGATGATTTCTCCTTCGCCGGTTCCTCGCTGGGCTCGGTCGGCCAGCTGGCCACGGCGGCGATCTGGCAGAAGCTGAACGTCACGACGACCTTCGTCAGCTATCGCGGCACGGGCCCGGCGATGAACGACCTCGTCTCCGGCGCCGTCAGCCTGTTCATCGCCCCGCTCGGCCCTTCCATGCCGCTGATCCGGGACGGGCGGCTGCGCGCCTATGGCGTGCTCTCCGCCGCGCGGCAGCGCGTGCTGCCGGATGTGCCGACGATGGTGGAGGCCGGCTTCGCCGACATGGTGCTGGATGGCTGGACCGGCATCTGGGGCCCGCGGGGCCTGGCGGCCGACATCGTCACCCGCATCAACGCCCAGGTGAACCAGGCGGCGATGGAGCCCGCGGTGAATGCCCGCATGGCGGATCTCGGCCTGACGCCGGTGGCGGAATCGCCCGACGCCTTCGCCCGCTACATCGCGGCCGAGATCCCGCGCAACCAGGCCCTCGTCGCCGCTGCCCGCATCCAGCCGGAATGACCATGGCCATGCTGACCCGCCGCCACCTCCCGGCCCTGGCCGGGATGCTCGCCCCGCTTGGCATCAACCTGCCCGGCATCGCCCGTGCCCAGGGCAATTGGCCGGACCGCCCCATCCGCGTGGTGGTGCCCTTCGGCGCCGGCGGCCCGACCGATGTGGTGGCGCGGCTGCTCGCGGAACCCGTCGGCGCCGCGCTCGGCCAGCCTCTGGTGATCGAGAACCGGGCCGGCGCCGGCGGCAACCTCGGCAGCCGGATCGTCGCCCAGGCGGCGCCGGATGGCTACACCCTGGCGCTCAACGCCTCCTCCCCCCTGGTCATCAACCAGTTCCTCTACCGGGACCTGGGCTATGACCCCGCCACGGCCTTCGCGCCGATCTCGATGCTCACCACCGGCCCGCTGCTGGTCGTGACCAACCCGCGCCTGCCCTTCGCCACCATCGCCGACCTGGTGGCGGAGGCGAAGCGCCGCCCAGGCGCGCTGAACTACGCGACAGCCGGCAACGGCACCGTGCCGCATCTCGCGACCGAGATGTTCCTGCGGGAAGCCGGCATCCAGATGACCAACGTCACCTACCGGCAGACGCCGGATGCCACGCAATCGGTGATGCGCGGCGACACGGCGGTGTTCTTCGACAGCCCGCAATCCATCCAGCATGTCCGCGCCGGCCTGCTGAAGGCGCTGGCCGTCACCACGCCCCGCCGCTTCGGCGCCTTCCCGGAGGTGCCGACCATGGCCGAATCCGGCGGCCCCGCCATCAGCGTGGAAGCCTGGTACGGGCTGCTCGCCCCGGCGGGCACGCCGGCGCCGATCATCGCCCGGCTGCATGACGTCTTCGCCACCGCCATCAAGCGGCCGGAGGTCGCCAGCCGGATCGCGACGCTGGGCTTCGAGACGGTGGGCAACACCCCCGCCGAATTCGCCCGCTTCCTGGCGGCGGAGCCTCCCAAGTGGCGCGACGTGATTCGCGCCGCCGATGTCCGCCTGGAATGACCGGCCGGCCCGATGGGCCAGGAGACGCGGTAACGGCCATGTGAAGCCGCGGCGATTCCGCCGCGGTTCAAGAAATATCCTTGTCTACCGCGGCCTATTGCCGGATCTGGTTGCGCTCTGTTGATGATTTTCGCGTTCCGGTAGAAGCATGGGATGACGGCACTACATCCGATGCTGTAATCGGTGCCTGGGCGCCCGGTGGATCGGCTACCGCCGTCGCGATCCCCAGCGGAAGGTGCAGCGCCAGCGTGCCAGAAATCGTCACGCCATCACCCCTCCCCGAGGAGGGCGGGTCCTGGTTCTCCCGCAGGTTGCTGTCCCGGCTGACCCTCTTTGCCCCTTTCCTGGCCGTCCTTCCGCTGGCGGCCTTCGGCCTGATGCTGTCGCTGGCCCTGCGGGCGGAGCGGGAGGCAGACCGGCAGGCCGACCTGCAGCGGGCGGCCACGGCGCTTTCCGTGGCGCTGGAGGCCGAACTCCGCGGCGGCATCCGGGTGCTGGAGGCGCTGGCCGGCTCGGCGCGCCTCGCCGCCGGGGACCTCGTCTCCTTCCGGGCCGAGGCGCAGCGCGCCATGGCGCGCGATTCATCCTGGTTCACCATCGTCCTGATGGATGGCGAACGTCAGTTGCTGAACCTTCGCTACCCCGTTGAAGCCGTGCTGCCGCCGCTGCGCGACCCGGCCTCGGTCGCCAGCGTGCTGCGCACCGGCCGCGCCATGCCGAGCGGCCTGCTGGACGGCTTCGTGGCGCTGCGGGTTCCTGTCCGGGTCGATGGCCTGGTGCGCTTCTCCCTCATGGGGGCGGTCGAGGCCTCGGCCTATGCCCGCGTGCTGGACCAGGCCGACCTGCCGCGCGGCTGGTCGGCGACCCTGCTGGATGCCGAGGGCCGGATGATCGCCCGCGCCGCCAGTGGCACCGCGGCGCCGGAGGATCTGCGCCTGGCGCTGGCGCAGCCCCGCCAGATGCTGTCGCTGCCCTCGCTCACCGCCTATGCGATGCCGGTCGGCGATTCGCGCTGGACGCTGGTGGCCGCCGCCACGCCCGACACCTTCGCCGCCACCGTGCTGGGCTGGCTGGTCCTGGCCACTGGCGCCGCCGCCGTGATGGCCGGCATCGGCGTCGCCGCCCGCATCGCATCCCGCCACCGGGGGCAGGAGGCGATGCGCCATCGCAGCCAGGCCGAAGCCCTGGCCCGCGCCGCGGATCATGACCGCCGCCGCACCGACATGCTGGCGACGGTCAGCCATGAGCTGCGCGCGCCGCTGACCGGGCTGCTCGGCTACACCGACCTCCTCGCCAAGGCCGACCTGCCCCCCACCGCCAAATCATGGGTGGAGCAGCAGCGCCGGGCCGGCCAGGCGCTGCTGGCGCTGATCGGCGATGTGCTGGACTTCGCCCGGCTGGATGAAGGCGCGGTGGAGCTGGAAGACGCGGATATCGAGATCGCGCAGCTGCTGGAGGATTGCGCGGGGCTGATGCGCAGCGTCGCCCAGCAGAAGGGGCTCGGCCTGCGGGTGCAGCTGGACCCCGGCCTGCCGCGCTGGATGCGGGGCGACCCGATGCGGCTGCGCCAGATCACCACCAACCTCATCAGCAACGCCATCAAGTTCACGGAGCGTGGGGAGATCGTCGTCTCCGCACGCCTGACCGCGCGGCCGGAACGGGTGGAGGTGGCCGTGGTCGATACCGGCATCGGCATCGCGCCGGAGGCCCTGCCCCGCATCTTCGACCGCTTCCGCCAGGAAGGCGCCGATACCGCGCGGCGCTTCGGCGGCAGCGGCCTCGGCCTTGCCATCTGCCGGCGGCTGGTGGAGGCGATGGGCGGCGCCATCGGCGCCGAGAGCAAGCCGGGGGCGGGCAGCCGCTTCGTCTTCTGGGTGCCCTACCGCCCCGGGGCCGCGCCGCTCGCCCCCGCCCATGATGCCGCGCTCCGCATCCTGGTGGCGGAGGATGTGGCGGCCAGCCGCCTGCTGCTGACGGCGGTGCTGGAACGCGCCGGCCATGCCGTGACGGCGACGGAGGACGGGCCGGCGGCGCTCGCCGCGCTGCATGGCGCGGCCTTCGACCTGGCGGTGCTGGACCTGCACATGCCGGGCCTCGATGGCTTCGGCGTCGCCGCCGCGCTGCGGACCCTGCCCGGCGAACAGGGCCGCGTGCCGCTGATCGCACTGACGGCCGAACAGCCGGAGGAGGTGGAGCCCGCCTGCCGTGCCGCCGGCTTCGATGCGGTGCTGCGAAAGCCCTTCGAGACGCGCCGCCTGCTCGGCCTGATCGACGCGCTGCGTGGCCGGGTGGCGGACCCGGCGGCCCGCCCCGCCGCATCCCCCGCCGGGGCGGTCGATCAGCGCCCGGGCGTCCGTTCAGCCGGGAACGACTGACGGCGCGGCGCGCGGTGGATCCGGCTCAGCCGCGCGGCGCGCGGCGGGCAGGCGCGGCCTCGGCCGGGGGTGCGGCGCCGGCGGGACGGCCGGCATCGAAGCCGAGGAAGCCGATCTCCGGCTGCGGCGCGCCGCCATTGCCGGCCCAGAGCGTGGCCGAACGGGGCTGTGCCACCGCCGCCGCGGCGATGGGCGGCGTGTTGAGCGGCGCCGCCTGCCGGACCGGGCGCGGGGGCGGCGCGGGGGGCGCGGCGCTGGCGCGGCCGGCGGCGGGGGCCCGCGCCTGGGTGCCGCTGCGCGACACGTCGCGGGCCGAGAGCAGGTAGAAGGCGATGTCGTTGCGCCCCTGGTCCACCGCCGCATCCAGCGCCGTCAGGCCGAGCGCGTTCCGCGCCTCCACATCCGCCCCGCGCGACACGGCATCGCGCGCCGCGGCGATGTCGCCGCGCGCCACCGCATCGAACAGCGCAGCATTGGGGGACAGGTTCGCGGCGGGATCGCCCGGGATCGGCGCCACGGCCCGCCGCGCCGCCAGGCCCGGCAGGGCAGGGGCGGGGGCCTGCTGGGTATTGGCGGCCGGCGGCGGCCGGATCATCTCCTGCGCCGAAGCCGGCGGCGTGGCCATGAAGGCGCCGCTGGCCAGCAGGGGGGGAAGCAGCAGGGCGGGCAGGCGGGGGATGCGTCGCATGGCCCGCAACCTACGCACTTCCCCCCGGCCGAGGAAGGGCCCGATCACCGGCAGCCCTCGCCGCGGGTGGAAAAGCCCTGGACCCGGCCTTCCTGCAATTCGAAGGTGATGTCGCAGCCGATGACCGCGTAGCCCGGCGGCTGCGGCCACTGGCTGAAGCGCGGTCCGAAGCGCCCGTAATAGGGAAAGGGCTGGGGCGCGGCCACAGCCACGGTGCGGCGCTGCTCGAACTGCAGGAAGCGGCGTCCCTCGGCCTCATGCACGCGCACCGGCACGCCGAGGGCGGCAACGAGGTCACCCTCCCCCTGGCCCATGAAGACCGAGAGGCGCTGTTGCAGCGTCGGCCCCTGCGCGCAGGCACCGAGCAGGAGGAGGGCTCCGAGAGCGGCTGTCCGGGTCATGCCTGGCATGTAGGATGCCGGCCGCGAAACGTCAGCGCCCCTCCCGCCGCCAGGCCACCAGGGCCAGGCCCAGCACCAGCGGCAGGGCGAGCCAGGGCGGCAGCAGGGGCAGGGCGGTGATGCCGGTCACGGTGTGGTCCGCGTTGCGCCGCAGCCCGATCCAGCCGGGGCCGGGGCTGGCCCCGCCATGCTGGTCCCGCCCCAGCGCCACGCGGCGGAGTTCCGGCACCAGTGGCTGGGCATCGGTGCCGAGCCAGCGCACCGCGCCGCCCGTCGCCTCCGCCAGGGGCCGCAGCCGCGTTTCGTCGGCGCGGAGGTCCGCCACCTCCATCGGGTTCGGGGCCTCGGCCGCGGCGAAGGCGGTGCGGCGGCCATCGGCGGCCTGCCAGACGCCGGCCTGCACCGCCGGCATCTCCACCACCGCGCGGCCACCGCCCCGGGCTTCGGCGGCGCGGCGGGTGATGCTGCCATCGGGGGCGGTGATGGTGATCTCGGGCGGCGGGCCGGCTTCCAGGCTGCGGCGGACGACGGTCAGGTGGCCCTGGTCGATCCGCGCCGTCAGATCCTCCTCCTCCAGCTCCGGCTCCTTCATCGTCCAATGGGCGATGCGGCGGAGCAGTTCCTGCTGCGGCCCACCGCCATCATGGCCGCGGGACCACAGCCAGATGTGATCGGAGAGCATGAGGGCGACGCGGCCCTCCCCCACCCGGTCCAGCACCATCAGCGGCGTGCCGTTCGGCCCTTCCATCACGGTGTTGCCGGCCCGCGCATCGGCGCGCATGGCGCGGTACCAGCGGCCCCAGGTGGCATCCGCCAGGCCGGCGCCCAGCACATTGGCGCCGGGCAGGCCCTCCGTCACCGGATGCCGCGCCCCCGTCTCCGTCACCATAGGCCGGAAGGGCTGTTCGAGCAGCGCGGCCTGCGCGGCGCCGGCGCCGGTCGGCGGGCGGGCCGGCAGGATCTGGCCCAGCGGCGTGGAGGCGAGGCTCGTCGGCCCCGCGAATTCCGGCCCGACCGACATCAGCAGCGCGCCGCCGCCGCGGACGTAGTCCGCGATGTTGCGGAGGTAGACCGGCGGCAGCAGGCCGCGATTGGCGAAGCGGTCGAAGACGATGAGGTCGAATTCCCGCAGCTTGACCTGGAACAGCTCCCGCACCGGGAAGGCGATCAGGGCGAGTTCATGCAGCGGTGTCAGATCGTCCTTCTCCGGCGGGCGAAGGATGGTGAAGTGGACGAGATCGACGTTCGGATCGGCCTTCAGCAGCCGCCGCCAGGTCCGCTGCCCCGCATGGGGCTCGCCCGAGACCAGCAGCACCCGCAGCCGGTCGCGCACGCCGTTGATGGAGACGACGGCGCGGTTGTTGATCTCGCTGACCTCCCCCGGCCGGGTTTCGGCGGTGATCTCCACCACGGTCGGCCCGCCCCGCTCGATCGGCACCGCGATGCGGTGTTCGCGGCCGACGGCGACGGATTCGACGCGGGGCGGCTGGCCGTCCCGCCGGATGGTCAGGCGCGCGGCACCGCCGGGCGGCGCGCCCTGGTCCTCCACCACCACCCGCAATTCGACCGGGCGGCCGACGATGCCGAAGCCCGGCGCCTCCACCACGCGAAGCCGCCGGTCCACCTCGCCCGGCCGTCCCGACAGCAGCAGGTGAAAGGGGGCGTCCAGCGCCGGGGCGGCGGGGATGTCATGCACCTGCCCATCCGTCAGCGCCATCACGCCCGCCAGCCTGGCGCGGGGGATGTCCGCCAAGGCGCGTTCCATCGCGCTGAACAGCCGCGTGCCCTGGTTGCCGCCCTCCGGCACCTCCACGGTGCGGAGTTCGAGTTCCGGCAGGCGCCGCGCGCGGGCCTCGATCGCTTCCCGCGCCGCGGTGATCTGCGCCTCCCGCGGGCCGAGCACGGCGCTGTCGCTGCGGTCGACGACGAGCAGCGCGATGTCGGGCCGCGTCTCCCGCGTCTCCTCCACCAGGCGGGGATTGGCGAGAGCCAGCACCAGCGCGCCGAAGGCGAGCGCGCGCAGCCAGATGCCGGGCGCCGGGGCCCAGCTTGCCGCGCCCGCGCTGTTCCGCACCACGCGCAGCAGCCCCGGCAGCAAGGCCAGCAGCGCGAGCCCCGCCAGCGCCGCGAGTAGCCACAGCGGGATGACGGGCGCGAAGTCGATGCCAGCCAGCGCCTGCTTCATGGGTTCATTCCCTCAAGCGCCCTCAATTCCCCAGCCTTTCCAGGATGGCCGGCACATGCACCTGGTCGCCCTTGTAGTTGCCGGTCAGCGCGTACATCACGAGGTTGGTGCCGAAGCGGTAGGCCAGAATCCGCTGCCGCGCCCCGCCGGGGATCACGGCATAGGGGTTGTTGCCCCGCGCATCGATCGCCCAGGCGGAGGCCCAGTCATGCCCCCCGATGATGACGGGGCTGACGCTGTCATTCGCCCGGTCCTGTTCCCGCGCCACCCAGACATTGCCGCCGGTGAAGCGGCCCGGCAGGTCCTGCAGCAGGTAGAAGGCGCGCCGCAGCACATGGTCCTCCGCCACCGGCGCCAGCGGCGGGATCGAGAGATCCCTGGTGAGCCGCCGCAAAGCGGCGCGCGAACCCGGAGAAAAGCCCTCGCCCGATCCCTCATCCCGCGTGTCGAACAGGATGATGCCACCATTGCGCATGAAGCCGTTCAGCGCGGCGGCGGCGGCGGCGCTGGGCTGGGGCGCGTCCCCCAGCACGGGCCAGTAGAGCAGCGGGAAGAAGGCCAAATCGTCGCGCCCCGGCGTCACCGGCAGCGGGTCCGCCAGCGCGGCCGCCGTCCGCCGGTTGACGAAATCCGACAGCCCGACGAGGCCCGTGCGGCTCACCTCATCCACCGCCGCATCGCCGGTGACGACATAGCCGAGCCGCGTGGCCAGCGCCGCATTGCCGTCCTGCGCCGCCACCGGGCCGCCGGCCAGCATCGCGCCCAGCAGGATCGCCCCCGCCCCCATCCCGGACATCGCCCGGCTGCGCCCGCGCCCGACCAGGCCGCGCAGCAGCAGGGACAGGATCATGTCCACCACCAGCAGCAGCATCGCCGCCGCCAGCAGCCAGGGGCCGAGGTCCCGTTCCGCCGGCACGCCGCCGATGGTGCTCATCGATGTCCCCGCCGGGATGCCGGTGGCCAGCCGTGGCGGGGCCACCCCCGCGCCGAGGTTCAGCGCGCGGCGATGCGCGGCCTCTCCCCCCGCGCCGCTGCCGTACCAGCCCGGCGGGTGGCGGGGCGATGGCGCCTCGTTCTCGATCCGCGCGGGCGGGATGGGCTGCGCGCCGGGCTGGGGCGGGCCGAGCCGGCCGAAGCCGTCCAGCGTCTCGAAGGGCGGCAGGGGGGCTTCCCCATCGGCGCCGCCGACCCCGGCGGAGAGGGCGACCAGGCGCTTCATCATCTCCACGAACAACCCTGACAGCGGCAGGTTGGACCATTCGGCATTGGCGGTGACGTGGAACATCACGATCCGCCCCGCGCCCCGGTTGTCCCAGGTCACCAGCGGCGTGCCATCCGCCAGCCGCGCCCAGGTATGGCCGGTGAGGCGCGCGGAGGGCTCCGCCAGCACCTGGCGTTCCACCGTCACTTCCGGCGGCGGCATCAGCCCCTGGAAGGGCGAGCCTTCCGGGAAGGGGGCCAGCGTCTGCGGCCTTTCCCAGGACAGCGCGCCACCGAGCTGCCGTTCGCCGGCGCGCAGCGGCACCGGCATCAGCGTGTCCGGTGCCTCCGCCAGCCGCGGCCCGGCGAAGCGCAGCAGCGTACCGCCGGCCTCGATCCAGCGCGTCAGCTGTTCCCGCTCCCGCCCCTCCGTGATGGGCCGGTCGGCCAGCACCAGGACGGAAAGCCGCCGCGCCAGCAGCGCCTCCACACTGCCCCGCCGCAGCTCGGCATGGGGCGCCAGCGCGCGGTCGAGGTAGAAGAGCTCCCCGATCAGCGGCACATCCGCCGCCGCTTCCTCCCCGCCCGAGATCAGCCCCACCGGCCTGCGACGAAAACGTTCATCCAGCAGCACCGTGGCATTGGCGCCCGTGATGCCATCGAGGTCGAGCCGCACCACCTGGTTGCGGATTTCCAGCGGCAGCGGCATCGCTGCCTCGGCCTCCGTCGCCCCGGCGGGGATCGGCACCACGGCGCGGTCCAGCGTCCGGCCATCCCCCGTCCGGGCCAGCACCACGGCCTCCGAGGCAATCGGCAGCGGCGTCGTGCGGACCGTCAGCACCAGGCGGTCTGCCTCGCCGCGCGGCGGCGGCAGCACCCGCGTCGGGCGGCCCTCCGACCGCGCCAGGGTCAGCGTGCCGCCGGCGGCCAGGGCCTCCGCCAGGGCGGGGAAGCCGCGCGCCTCGGCCCCCTCATGCTCCACGCCGTCCGCCACGTAGAAGGTGGCGAAGGGGCTGGCATGCTGCGCGCGCCAGGCGGCCAGGGCCTCCCGCGCGCCGGGCCGGTCCGGCGCCCAGGGCTTGGGCCGCAGCGCGGCGAGGCGGGACCGCAATTCCTCCGCCGGCATCAGGCCGGTGATGCGCGGGGCCTCCGGCACGGCAGGCGGCGCCGTCAGCAGCAGGGCGGTGCGGCGGCCGCTGCGCGCGGCGGCGTCCAGCACCGATTCGGCGGCGGCCAGCCGGTCCGGCCAATCGGCGGCCGCGGCCCAGCCATCATCGATCGCGATCAGCAGCGGACCGTCCCCGCCCTCGCCCGCCGTCGCGTTCCACACCGGGCGCGCCAGGCCCAGGATGATCAGCGCCGCCGCGGCCAGCCGCAGCGCCAGCAGCCACCAGGGGGTGCGAGAGGGGGTTTCCTCCGGCGCCGGCAATTCCTGCAACAGCCGCAACGCCGGGAAGGATTGCCGCTTCGGCGCCGGCGGCGTGACCCGCAACAGCCACCAGAGGATGGGCAGCAGGGCGAGGGCGACCAGCAGCCAGGGGGCGGTGAAGGCGATGGGGCCGAGCGTCAGCATGGGGCGGTGCCCGTCCAGCAAAGGAGCGACCCGGGGAAGGCTCTGCCTTCCCCGGACCCCATCCGCCAGGAGGCAGAGCCTCCTGGACCGTCGTCAATGAGAGCACTCATGGCGGCGCCAGCGCCTGGTGCAGGGCCAGCAGCGCGGCCTCCGGCGGCTGGTCGGTGCGGTGGGTGGCAAAACTCCAGCCGGCGGCGGCGGCAATGGCAGCCAGGCCCGCGCGGTGGCGCGTCAGCCGTTCCAGATAGACCTCCCGCACCGATTCGACGCGCGGCACCAGCGCCGCCGCCAGGCCCGCGGCCACCTCCTCGAACCGGATGCGGCCGGCATAGGGCAGCGTCTCCTCCGCCGGGTCGATGACCTGCACCATGTGGCCGCGCACGCCCTGGGCGGACAGCGCGCCGACCGCGCGGCGGGTCTCCTCCAGCCGCCCCCAGAAATCCCCGAACAGCACGGCGCGGGCGTGCCGCGCGATGCGCGGATCCTCCGGCACCGGCGCCATGGAAGCCATGGAATCCGCGATCTGCGGCAGGGCACCGCGGCCGGCGAAGGGACGCGGCAGGCCGAACAGGCGCACCCTTTCGCCGCCGCGCAGCAGCAGCGCCGACAGCGCCAGCAGCAACAGGTCGGCGCGCAACTGCTTGGGCGGCACCTCCGGCCCGCTGCGCCAGGCCATGCCGGCATCGGCGGCGCGCCACAGCGCGACCGTCTGCGCGGCCTCCCACTCCGTCTCCCGGATGAACAGCCGGTCGGACTTGCCGGACTGGCGCCAGTCGATCCGGCTGGCTTGGTCGCCGGCGACATAGGGGCGGAACTGCCAGAAGGCCTCCCCCGGCCCGGCGCGGCGGCGGCCATGGATGCCGGGCATCACGGTGGCCGCCACCCGCTCGGCCTCCACCAGCAGCGGCGGCAGGCGCGCGCCGAGCTGTTCCGCCCAGGGGATCGTCAGCCGGGCGGCGGAGGGAGGGGGCGCGGGGCTAGCCAAGCTGCGCCTTCAGCACATCGAGCACCTCCGGCAGCTTCACCCCATCCGCCCGCGCCGAGAAGTTCAGCGCCATGCGGTGCCGCAGCACCGGCTCCGCCAGCGCGATCACGTCGTCGATGCTGGGGGAAAGCCTGCCCTGCAGCACGGCCCGCGCGCGCGTCGCCAGCATCAGCGCCTGGGCGGCGCGGGGGCCGGGGCCATAGGCCAGGTTCTGGCGGATCTGCTCGATCTCCGTCGTCTCCGGCCGGGCGCTGCGGACCAGCTTCAGGATGGCCTCCAGCACCTGCTCCCCCACCGGCAGGCGGCGGATCAGGTGCTGCGCGGCGGCAAGCTCACTGCCCGTCATCGCCGGCACCGGCTTCGCCTCCTTCGCGCCGGTCGTCGCCAGCAGCATGGCGCGTTCGGCGGCGAGGTCGGGGTAGCCGACATCGATCTCCAGCAGGAAGCGGTCGAGCTGCGCTTCCGGCAGGGGGTAGGTGCCCTCCTGCTCGATCGGGTTCTGGGTGGCGAGCACATGGAAGGGGGCGGGCAGGGGGTGGACCTCACCCGCGATCGCCACCTTGTGCTCCTGCATCGCCTGGAGAAGGGCGGATTGGGTGCGGGGGCTGGCGCGGTTGATCTCATCCGCCATCAGCAGCTGGCAGAAGATCGGCCCCTTGATGAAGCGGAAGTGGCGGCGGCCATGCGCATCCTCCTCCAGCACCTCCGACCCCAATATGTCCGACGGCATGAGGTCCGGCGTGAACTGCACCCGGCGGGCATCGAGGCCGAGCACCGTGCCCAGCGTCTCCACCAGCTTGGTCTTGCCGAGGCCGGGGACGCCGACGAGCAGCACATGGCCGCCGGAGAGCAGGGTGATGAGCGTGCGCTCCACCACCGTTTCCTGCCCGAAGATGACGCGGCCGACCCCTTCCCGGACCCGGGCCAGGCGATCGGCGAGGGATTCGGCCTCCCGGATGAGAGATTCCGCCTCCGCGGCGTCGGCCACTTCCACCATGCGGGTCAGGCTCCCTATATGCGGTCAGTTCGATATGGGGCGAGTATCCACCTCGCCCATCCCCGGCGCCACATCGCAGTGCATCAAAGCGTCACGCTTCGATGGCCGCGCGGTGGATCGGGGGTCTTGCGTGGTGTGGCTGGGGAGCCAGGGGCCGAGAGGCCTTAGGGGTCACGGGGTGCGGAAGGTGTGATGAACGAAGCGCGACGTGACGCGGCGCCCCAAGGGGCGCTGATGGGCGCGGGGCCGGAAGGGCGTGAAGCCCGGATGCCCGCGATGCCCCGCCTGAAACAGACCCAGGCCGCGGAGCGGCCGAACCAGAATTGCGGCGATTTCTCCATGCGGATCGCCAAGGACGGGACCTGGTTCTACCGGGGCAGCCCGATCGGGCGGAAGGAGCTGGTCTGCCTCTTCGCCTCCGTCCTGAAGCGGGAGGAGGATGGCAGCTACTGGCTGGAAACGCCGGTGGAGCGCGGGCGGATCGAGGTGGATGACGCCCCCTTCGTGGCGGTGGAGATGTGGTGGCGCACCTGCGCCGACCCCTTCGCCCCGCTGGGCGCCGCCGCGGCCGAGCCCCGGCAATGCCTGACCTTCCGCACCAACCTCGATGAGATGGTGACCGCGGATGCGGAGCACCCGATTCGCGTGACCATCGACCCCGTGTCGCGGGAGCCGCGCCCCTACATCACCGTCCGCCCGGGGTTGGAGGCGCGGATAAACCGCGCCGTCTTCTACGAACTGGTGGCGCTGGCCCAGCCCGAGACGGTGGAAGGCCGCGCCGTGATCGGCGTGTGGTCGGAAGGCGTCTTCTTCCCGATCGACGATGCGCCGACGGCCCAGCAGGATGACGAGGACGATACCTACGACCAGGCGGCGGAGTGAACGCCAAGCCCGGTCAGGCCCTCATCACCCGCCCGGGCCTGCCGAGCCGGGAGGAGATCGCCGCCCGCCTCGCCGACCCCGCCGCGCACGACCGCGCGAGGGACGCCACCTTCGAGGAACGGGACATCTTCGTCATCCGCCCGGACGGCCCGGTGGCCGCCGCGGTCCTCATCCCGATCGTCTGGCACGAATCCGGGCCGGGCATCCTGCTGACCCTGCGGTCCGACCGCCTCTCCTCCCATGCCGGGCAGGTGGCCTTTCCCGGCGGGCGGATCGAGAAGGGGGAGACGGCGGAAGCCGCGGCGCTTCGGGAGGCGGCGGAGGAGGTGGGGCTCGACCCCCGCCTGCCGGAAATCGTGGGATCGCTGCCGGAACATCTGACGGGGACGGGATACCGGGTGACCCCCGTGGTCGCCTTCCTCGACCCGCCGCTGTCCCTGTCGCCGGAACCGGGGGAGGTGCAGGCGATCTTCGAACTGCCGCTCGCCACCGTGCTGGACCCCGCGGCGCCCGCGCTGAAGTCGCGGGAGGTGCGGGGCAGGATGCGGGACTACTGGGTCTGGCCGCATGACGAACACCTGATCTGGGGCGCCACCGCGGCCATGCTGATGGGCCTGGCCCGGGTGTTGAGGGGCCAAGAGACCGCTTGAGAACACCGGCGGGTCGGTTTCGCTGGGCTTTTCCGCGCTGGGGTCGTGCGGTTCGCACGCCTGCGGCATGACCCCGGACTAGCCGATGCAACCAGCATCGGCTGCGCCCGGCTCCTGCCCAGCACGAAAAATCCCCCGCGAACCCTCAGCCGCCGGCATTCTCAAACGGTCTCGAGGCCGCCGCTTCGGGTTGCGCCAGGGGATGAAGCCTTCGGTCAGCACATGGGCGCGCGCCGTCGGCCATTGCGCGGCGGCGAGGGTGCGGGCCAGGGCGGGGGGCAGCGGCTTCACGGGCATCGGACACCTTCCAGGTCGTGCCGGGAAGGCTAGGATCGCGGCCTGGCGTGGGTCGAAGAGACGCTTCCTGTCGCCGCCATCGGCAACGCCTTTAGGAATCATCCGGTCATGATGGCGGTCGCCGATATCCTGCTGATGCTGCTGCCGCTGGGCCTGTTCCTGGCCTGGCGCAGGCTGCGGCCGCGCACCTCCACCGGGCCCTCGCCGGGGCTGGTGCTGGCGCTGGCCGTCGGCGCGGCGCTCGGCATCGGGGCGGCGATCTGGTTCGGGCAGGAAGGCGCGATGGGGCGGGGGGAGGCCTATGTGCCCGCCACCCTGGCGCCGGATGGCAGCATCACGCCGGGGCATGGGGAGCGGCGGCCGTGACCGACGCGCCGCAGGGCCGGATCCCGCCGCCGCCCTTCCTGGCGGAACCCGCCCCCGCCGCCGTGCTGGCGGCCCTGCCGGGCAGCCGGGCGGTTGGCGGCTGCGTGCGGGATGCGCTGGCGGGCGTTGCCGTGCATGATGTGGACGTCGCCGCACCCTTGCCGCCGGCGGACATCGCCGAACGGCTGAAGGCGGCGGGGCTCAAGGTGTTCGAGACGGGGCTCGCCCATGGCACCGTCACCGCTGTGCTGGGCGGGCAGGCGGTGGAGGTGACGGCGCTGCGCCGCGATGTCGCGACCGATGGCCGCCACGCCGAGGTCGCCTGGACCACCGACTGGGCTGAGGACGCTGCCCGGCGGGACTTCACCATCAACGCCATGTCCTGCGACGGGGAAGGGCGGCTCTGGGACTATTTCGGCGGCCGCGAGGATCTGGCGGCAGGCCGCGTCCGCTTCGTCGGCGATGCCGCCACCCGGCTGGCCGAGGATTTCCTCAGAGCGCTCCGCTTCTTCCGGTTCTGGGCGCGCTATGGGCGTGGGGCGCCGGATGCCGCGGCGGTGGCGGCGATTCGCGGCGCGGTGGAGGGCCTGGCCAGGCGCATCGCGGTCGAGCGCATCTGGATGGAACTGAAGCGGCTGCTGGAGGCTGCGGACCCCGTCGGCGCGCTGCTGCTGATGGAGGAAACCGGCATTCGCGCCGCCGCGCTGCCGGAGGGCGCGGACCCCGCCACGCTGGCGGCCGGCCTGGCGCGCGGCCTGCCGCGGGACCCGGTGCTGCGGCTCGCGGTGCTGGTGCCGGACGGCGCCGCCGATGCGCGCCTGCCGTCGCGGCTCCGCTGGTCGCGGGAGGAGGCCGGGCAATACGCTGCCGCCCGCGCCACGGCGCGCGTGCGGGGTGCGCTGGACGATGCCGCCCTGCGGCGCCTGCTGGCGGATGTCCCCCTCGCGCGCCTGCTCGATGCGTCCTGGGTTGCCGAGTCGCGCGGCGAGGCCGGCGATTGGCCGGGGCTCCGCGCGCGGCTGGCGGCAATTCCCGTGCCGGTCTTCCCGCTGCGGGGGCAGGATGCGATCGACCTTGGCCACAAACCCGATGCGCGGATCGGGCAGGCCATGAAGGCGGTGCGGGCCTGGTGGATCGAGGGCGGCTGCGTCGCGGACCGGACGGCCTCCCTGGCGCGCTTCGCCGCCGAGCTGGAGAGGTCCGGGGCGGCGGACGGGCCCACCGCCCCGGGAAGGAAAAACCCGGGGTCCTGACTCCCTGGGCCTCACCGGAACGAATGAAGAACTAGCATCGGCCAGCCTGGGATGCAAGTCTTGACGGGCGCGGCGACATGGCCCTCGACGCGCGCTTGGACTACACGGCGCGCATGGCCCGACCTGCCTTCGATGCTGCCTCCCTGCCGCTCGTCCGTCGCCTCTGGCGGGACTACATCCGCCGCCATCCCGGGGGCGTCGCGATCGCCATCGCCTGCACGCTGGGCGTGGCGGGGACGACGGCGCTGTATCCGCTGATCATCCAGCAGGCGTTCAACCTGTTCGCGGCCGGCGATGCGCGGGTGGTCTGGGCGCTGCCGCCCGTCATCATCGCCGTCACCCTGGCCCGGGCGCTGACCATGTATGGCCAAGCGGTCGCCATGCAGAAGGTGGTGCTGAGTGTCATCACGGATCTGCAGCGGGACCTGTTCCGGGCGCTGACGCGGGCCGACCTGGCCGCCGTGGCGCGGGATGCGCCGGCCCGGCACGCCGCGCGCTTCACCACCGATGCGGCCCTGATCCGGGAGGCGCTGTCCAAGGCCATCAGCGGCATCGCGGATGTGCTGACGGTGGTGGGCCTGGTGGGGTCCATGCTGTGGATGGACTGGAAGATGGCGCTGCTGGCCTCCCTTCTCTATCCCATCGCCATCGTGCCGATCCTCCGCATCGGCAAGCGCATCCGCCGCGCCTCCGCGGGGATGCAGGACCGGGTGGGGGAGACGGCGTCGCTGCTGGTGGAAAGCTTCGGCGCCGCCCGCGTGGTGCGCAGCTACCGGCTGGAGGCGCAGGAGGAAGCGCGCGCGGAGGCCGCCTTCCTGCGGCTGCGGGACAGCCAGCTCGCCATCCAGCGCACCCGCGCGCGGTTGGATCCGGTGCTGGAGGCACTCGGCGGCTTCGCGGTGGCGCTGGTGCTGGGCTTCGTCGGCTGGCGGGTCTCGACGGGGCTCGGCACCATCGGCGACTTCACGGGCTTCGTGGCCGCCCTGCTGATCGCCGCCCGGCCGGCCCGCGCGCTCGGCAGCCTGAACGCGGCCTTGCAGGAGGGCCTGGCCGGCCTGTCACGCACCTTTGCCAGTGTCGATGAGCGGCCGCGCATCCTGGACGCCGCCGATGCCAGGCCGCTGCCGGCCGGCGAGGGCAGCGTGGCGTTCGAGGGTGTGGGCTTCACCTATGAGGGCGTGCCCGATGCCGCGCTGCGCGGCCTGACCTTCACCGCCGCACCCGGGCGCACCGTGGCGCTGGTCGGGCCCTCGGGCGCCGGCAAATCCACCGCGCTGGCGCTGGTGCCCCGCCTCTACGAGGTGACGGAGGGCGCGATCCGCATCGATGGGGCCGACATCCGCGGTGTGTCGCTGGAAAGCCTGCGCGACGCCATCGCCTATGTCGGCCAGGACGCCGTGCTGTTCGACGACACCGCCTTCGCCAACATCGCCTGCGGCCGGCCGGGCGCCAGCCGCGCGATGGTGGAGGAAGCGGCGCGGGCCGCGGCCGCGCATGACTTCCTCGCCTCGCTCCCGCAGGGCTACGACACGCCGCTCGGCACCGGGGGCAACAGGCTCTCCGGTGGGCAGCGGCAGCGCGTGAGCCTGGCTCGCGCGCTGCTCCGCAACCCCCGCGTGCTGCTGCTGGATGAGGCGACGAGCGCGCTGGATGCGGAGAACGAGGCGCTGGTGCAGCAGGCGCTGGAACGGCTGCGCGCCGGGCGCACCACCCTCGTCATCGCCCACCGCCTTTCGACCGTGCGCGACGCCGACCTCATCGTGGTGATGGAGGGCGGGCGCGCGGTGGAACAGGGCACCCATGCGGAGTTGATGGCCCAGGACGGGCTCTATGCCCGCCTCGTCCGCACCCAGGCCTTCGCTGCATGACGCGGTCGAAGGCGGAGGCGGAGGCGCTGCCGGACCCGGATGCGATCCATCCCATCCCCAACAAGCCGCGCATCGTCTTCCTGAAGCCGTTGCTCGACAGCCTGGCGGAGATCCGCAACGTCGAGGTCGGCGCCTTCACCTATTACGACGACCCGCTGCACGCCCGGGACTTCTTCCGGCGCAATCTGCTCTACAATTTCGGCGCTTCCGGCGCCCGGCTGCGGATCGGGCGCTTCGGCGCCATCGCGACGGCGGCGCGCTTCATGTTCCCGGACGCGATGCATGCGATGGAGGGGCCCTCCACCTACCCCTTCGGCATCCTGGGCGGCGGCTTCCTCGGCGCGCTGCCCTTCGCCGACTACCCCTTCAAGCCGGGGCGGGACACGGTGGTGGGCCACGACGTGTGGGTGGGCATGGAGGCGCTGGTGATGCCGGGCGTGCGCATCGGCCATGGCGCGGTGATCGGCGCGCGGGCGGTCGTGGCCTCCGACGTGCCGGACTATGCCGTGGTGGCGGGCAATCCGGCCCGGGTGGTGCGCCGCCGCTACACGGAGGAGGAGGCCGCGCGGCTGGTGGCGATCGGCTGGTGGGACTGGCCGGTGGCGCGGATCGCCCGCGCCATCCCGCTGCTGGTCAAGGGCGGCGTCGCGGCGCTGGAGGATTTCGCCGCGCGCCAGCCGTGACCTTTAGGTCACTAACCCTCTTTAGCCGATTATGAGGATTAGCCGTCTTTAGCACCGATTCCGGGGCTTTCGCCCCGATGAATCGGCCACTTGTCTAGCGAACCACCGTCACCGCGCGCCGGTTCTGCGCCCAGGCCGCCTGGTTGGAGCCGAGCTCCACCGGCCGGTCCTTGCCGTAGGAGATGGTCTGGATCCGCGTGCTGGCCACGCCATCGGCCACCAGCAGGTCCCGCGCCGCATTGGCGCGGCGCTGGCCGAGCGCCAGATTGTATTCCCGCGTGCCGCGTTCGTCGGCATGGCCCTCGATCGTCACCTGCACCTGGCGATGGCGGTTCATCCACTCCGCCTGGCGGGACAGGATCGGCCGCTGGTCGGCGCCCACCTGCACCGAATCAGTGGCGAAGAGGACGCGGTCCCCGATGCTGCCGGCCAGTTCCTCCTGTGATCCCGGGCGGAAATTGCCGCCACCGGGGCCGCCCAGCGGCGACTGGCCGATGCCGCCCGCTCCCCCGGCGCCGCCCGCGCCGCCGCGGCCGGCGGCGGCCGAATCGGTGTCGGAGCTGGACGAGCAGGCGGCCAGGCCAAGGGCCAGGCCGAGCACGGCGAGGGAGGCGATCTTCATGGTGGGCAACTCCGCGTATGGCGTTTCGCCTGTGATCCCAGAGCGCGAGGGGCGCTTCAAGGGGCGGGGGCACTCATTCCGTGCGGGGGCCAGGACGAAAGGACTATATTCCTTGTCGCCGCCGACCGCAAGCCTATTCGCGCCGCAGCACCCCATCCACCAGCCGGTCTGCCCAGGCCTTCGACCGGAAGCGGGCGCGGAGATCGGCCTCGTCGTAGTCCTCGGTCAGCCATTCGAGAAAGGGCTTCGGGCCGTGGGCGGCCTGGTGGGCGGCGTAGTCCCGGAAGAAGGCGTCGAGGATGCCGGTGCGGCTGGCGGCGATGTGGCCGAAGCGCCAGTGCAACTGGCCCAGTGCTTCGGCCACGGAATGGCCATTCAGGATGAGCCAGATGCCGGCGACCAGGCCGGTGCGGTCGGCGCCCGACTTGCAATGGATCAGCAGGGGTTCCGGCAGGGTGGGCAGCAGCGCCGCCAGGCGCAGGATGCGGTCCTTGTGGGGGGCGCCGCGGCTTTCGAAGGGGGCATCGGCATGGATCAGGCCGAGTTCGCCGGCCCGCGCCCGGCCGAGCGCGTCTGACCCGCAATCCAGCCGGTGGCCGCGCAGGTTCAGGACGGATTTCAGCCCGAAGCGCCGCTGCGCGGCGGCGAGCTGCCAGGGCAGGGGGTGGTTGGAGCGGTAGAGGCGGCCGCGCGAGACCTCACCCCAGTTGCGCCAGGAGATGCGCAGGACCGCGTGGTCCACGAGGAGGGAGTTGAGCCAGGCGCGCTGGCGGCTGGCGGGGGAGGAGAGGTCCACGGGCGGGATATGGCGGCTCGGCGCGGCGAAGGCCAGCGGGGGGGCGCCGCCCTCGATGCTTGCCCGCAGGGGGGCGCTGCCCCCATACGCGCTAAAATAGGTCTTGCCCCGACGCGGTTGGATCTGATTCTGGGGGCGGATGTCCGATCCGACCCCTGCCCTGCACGATCAGTTTCCGGAGTTGCTGGCGCGTCTCCCGCCGGGTCTCGACCTCGACGCGCTGGCGCTGGAGACGAAGGCGATCCAGCGGCGGCGCGAGGTGGTGGATGGCGCCGGCTTGCTGCGGATCGCGCTCGCCCGCGGCCCGGGCGGGCTGTCGTTGCGGCAGACGGCGGCGTGGGCGGCGCTGCGGGGGATCGCCGAGCTCAGCAATCCCGGCGTCAAGTACCGGCTGAACCAGGCGGCGGGCTTCCTC
>NZ_FOSQ01000007.1:242593-276627 GCF_900114315.1 Falsiroseomonas stagni DSM 19981 | reverse complement strand
CACCAGACCGGCGGCAAGCTCCAGGTCCCGGAGAACATCAGCCTGCTACCATTGCCGCCCTACTCGCCCGAGTTGAACCCGGTCGAGAACGTCTGGCAGTTCCTGCGCCAGAACCAGCTCAGCAACCGGGTCTACGAAACCTACGACGCTATCGTCGATGCGTGCTGCGATGCCTGGAACGCCCTCATCAACGATCCAAGCCGCATCACCTCCATCGCCACCCGCGACTACGCACAGGTCAACCGTTGAGGGCGTTGGTATTAAACGGGTTAGTGGCTAAAAAGCCACACCCCCGCCCGCCTCAGCGCGGCCGGAACCCGGCGGCGGCCGTCGCCAGCCCGACGCCCAGCAGCATCATCAGCGCCATCGGCAGCGGCGTCCCGTTGTTCAGCACCCCGACCAGCGCCGCGCCGAGCGCCGCCAGCGCGAATTGCAGGGTGCCGAGCAGGGCGGAGGCACTGCCCGCCCGCGTCGCATGCCGCGCCAGCGCCCCCACGGCACTGTTCGGAAAGACCAGCCCCGTGCTCGCCAGCGCCACCACCGCGGGGATGAAGATGCCGAGGAAGCCGCCGAAGCCCGTCCCTGCGCAGGCCACCATCACCAGCACCGCGGCGAAGCTGGTCTGCAACGCGACCGTGGGCACGCGGCGGGTGCCGAGCCGCCGCAACAGCCAGGGATTGACCTGCGATGCCCCGATGAACCCCGCCGCGCTGATGCCGAACAACAGGCCGAACTGCGCCGGCGCGATGCCGTATTGCTGGATGTAGACGTCGGGCGCGCCGCTGATGAAGGCGAAGACCGCGAACATCGCCGTGCCGCCCATCACGGCATGGGTGATGAAGCCGCGTTCCGTCGCGATGCGGCCGAAATCCGCCAGCATCCCCAGCGGGGACCGCCGGCTGCGCAGGTGTGGGGGCAGAGTTTCCGGCAGCAGGGTCCAGGCCAGCACGCAGGATGCCGCGCCGTAGAAAGCCGAGGCCCAGAAGATCGTCCGCCAGCCGCCGCCCACCAGCAGCAGGCCGCCAAGGGTCGGCGCCAGGATGGGGGCCGCGCCCATCACCAGCATCAGGCGGGACATCAGCTTCGCGGCCTCATGCCCCGTCGCCAGGTCCCGCACCATGGCGCGGGGGATGACCGCACTCGCCGCGCCGCCGAAGGCCGCGATGCAGCGCCAGATGGACAGGGTCAGCATGTCCGGCGCCAGGGCGCAGCCGATGGAGGCCACGGTGTAGATCGCCGTGCCGACCACCAGCGGCCGCCGCCGTCCGAGCCGGTCCGCGAGCGTCCCCTGCACCAACTGCCCCACCGCGAGTCCCACGAACCAGGCCGCCAGCGTGATCTGCACGCCACCCCAGCCCGTGCCGAACTCTCCCTCGATAGCGGGGAAGGCCGGCAGGTACATGTCGGTGGAAAGCGGGCCGACGGCGGTCAGGAAGCCGAGGAGGAGCGGAAGCCAACGAGGCATGGGGTGTCCGGGGGAGGTCCACCCCGCCTTAGCACGACAGGCCGGCACCCGGGGCGGCGATCACGCGGCGATGAACGCCGTCCCCCATCTTTGCGGGGGGCGCCCACCCTCCCTATCCTGCCCGCGACAGGGTTGGGACCAGGGGCGCCATGGCGACCGAAGAAAACTTCGACTACGTGATCGTGGGCTCCGGCGCCGCCGGCTCCGTCCTCGCCAACCGGCTGACCTCGGACCCCGGCGTGACGGTCTGCGTGCTGGAAGCCGGGCCGCCGGACCGCAACCCCTTCATCCACCTGCCCGCCGGCTTCGTGAAGACCCTGGCCGATCCCGGTGTCACCTGGCAGTTCAAGACGGAGGGCATCCCGATGACGGGCGGTCGCCGGATCAGCACGACGCAGGGGCGGACGCTGGGCGGCGGGTCCTCCGTCAACGGCATGATCTACAATCGCGGCCAGCCGGCCGATCTGGATTCATGGGCGCAGCGCGGCAATCGCGGCTGGGGCTATGCGGATTGCCTGCCCTATTACCGCCGCAGCGAGAATCGCATCGGCGTCTCCGGGGAGACGCGCGGGAAGACCGATGGCGGCATCCCCGTCACCGACATGGACTGGATCCATCCGGTGTCGGAGGCCTTCATCGAGGGCTGCGTGGGCCTCGGCATCCCTCGCGCGAAGGACTACAATTCCGGCGACCAGGCCGGCGTCGGCTACTACCAGCGCACCATCCGCAATGGCCGCCGCGTCTCCGCCGCCCGCGCCTTCCTGAAGCCCGCCATGGCGCGGCCGAACCTGGAAGTCCGCACCAACGCCCGCGCCAGCCGCATCCTGTTCGAGGGCAAGCGCGCCACCGGCATCGAATACCTGCACGGCCCCGGCGAAACCCCGAAGCGCGTGATGGCGCGGCGGGAGGTCATCATCTCCGCCGGCACCTGCAACACGGCGCGGCTGCTGCAGGTCTCGGGCGTCGGGCCGGCTGACCTTCTGGGCCGGCTCGGCGTGCCGGTGGTGCATGAACTCCGCGGCGTGGGTTCCAACTTCCGCGACCACTACGCATCCCGCCTGGTGATGCGCGCCAAGCCGGGGGTGGAGACGCTCAACCAGCTTGGCCGCGGCCTCAAGCTCGGCGCGCAGCTCGCGCGCTGGGCGATGGGGAAGCCCAACATCCTTGCCACCGCGCCGTCCCATGTGCACGTCTTCTGGAAGAGCTTCGAGGGGCTGGACCAGCCGGACCTGCAATGCGTCTTCACCCCCGGCAGCTACGCCGAGGGCAAGGTCTACATCCTGGACGACTACCCCGGCGTGACCGCGGGTTCCTGGCAGCACAGGCCGGAAAGCACGGGCTGGGTGCGCGCCCGCAGCACCAATGTCTTCGAGGACCCGGAGATCAACCCCAACTACCTCTCCGACCCCATGGACATCCGCGTGCACCTCGCCGGCATGCGCCTGGTGCGGCGGATGCTGAACACGCCGCAGCTCTCCCGCTTCCTGGAACGGGAAACCCTGCCGGGGCCGAGTGCCCAGTCCGACGACGAACTGCTGGACTTCGCCAAGAAGAACGGCAGCACGACCTACCACCTCATCGGCACCGCCCGCATGGGGCCGGAGACGGACCCGACCGCCGTCGTCAACGACCGCCTGCTCGTCCACGGCATGCAATCACTCCGCATCGTGGACGCCTCCATCATGCCGTCCATGCCATCGGCCAACACCTACGCCACCACCCTGATGATCGCCGAACGCGCGGCCGACTTCATCCGGGGGCGGGAGAGCGCGGCAGAGGCGGCGTAGGTGGGTCCTGGAGAGGGGCTGCTCGCCCCTCTCCAGACCTCTCCCCGCCAGGGGGCAGCGGCCCCCTGGACCGCGAGGTTATTGGTTGGTGAAGGGAGGGGCTCGGCGCGACCGCAGGCCGGGAACGCGCTCCGTGCCCCTCCCTTCACCAACCAATCTCATGGGTTCCAAGGGCCCGCTGGCCCTCGGCAGGGAAGGGGTATCGGGGAGGGACAGCGTCCCTTCCCCGGGCCACCGGCGCGCCTCCCCCGCGCGCTCACCCGCGTTCCCGGGATTTGAGGTGGGCCATGATGTACAGCGTCGCGGTGGTGAAGCCGCAGATGACGAGGGCGACGTCGTAGGCGTTCAGGGCGACGGCCACGCCGATGGCGCCGGTGGCCCAGAGGGAGGCGGCGGTGGCGGTGCCGTGGACTTCGCCGCCGTGTTTCAGGATGGCGCCGCCGCCGATGAAGCCCATGCCGGTGATGACGCCTTCGACGATTCGCGCGAGTGCCTCAGCTCCGCCGGCGGTGATGCCCTCCGTCGCCTGGAGGAATCCGCAGGATGCGACGGCGACGAGGGGGAAGGTGCGCAGCCCTGCGCTGCGATCCTCCTTCTCCCGGTTCCAGCCGATGATGAAGGCCAGGGCGTAGGCGATGCCGAGGTCGCGGAGGTGCGGGAGGAGGTTGAGGCCGGAGAGGCTGGGCATCAGGTCGCTGGCGTTCATCGCGCGCCAACGCCGTGTTGGCGTCATCGTTTCGCCGGGGTTGCGAGACGAACAGCGCATTGCGTTTACGCGCCCGGTTCGGCAAAGGGGCGCGCCTTCCTAGCGGAGAATTGATCAGTGACCGGCCATCATCACGGCGATCACGGGGGTGACAAGCGCATCGCCTTGCTGATCGCGATCCTCGCGCTGTTCCTTGCCATCGCGGAGACGGGCGCGAAGAGCGCGCAGACCGAGGCGATCAGCCGCAATGTGGAGGCTGCGAATCTCTGGGCCTTCTTCCAGGCCCGCACCATCCGCCAGACCGTGGTGCGCACGGCGGCGGAGGAGGCGGAGCTGGAGAAGGCGTTGCGCGCCGATGCCGCCGCCATCGCGGCGATCGAGCGGCAGCAGGCGGCCTGGCGCGGCGCGGCCGATCGGTGGGAGAGCGAGCCGTCATCCGGCGAGGGGCGGCGCGAACTGGCGGCGCGGGCGCGGGCGGCGGAGGTGAAGCGGGATCGCAACATGGCCGCCTACCACAACTACGAATATGCCTCCGCCGCCTTCCAGGTGGCGATCGTGCTGGCCTCGGCCTCCATCATCACCGCGGTGCCGCTGCTGGCGCTGGGCTCGGTCGGGCTTGGCGTGGTGGGCGTGGTGCTGGCGGGCCTGGGTTTCTTCGCGCCGGAGCTGGTGCATTTCTGACGGCGTGGCGCCAGAGTGGCGCGACCGTCGAGGGAGAATGCCGCCATGTCCGCCGAAGCCCGCCTGGCCGAACTGGGCCTTGAACTGCCGAACCCGCCGGTGCCGCTGGCGAACTACGTGCCGTGGCGGATCGGCGGCGGGCTGCTGTTCCTGTCCGGCGTCGGGCCGCGCCGGGCGGATGGGTCCTCCATCACCGGCGTGCTCGGCGCGGGGATGAGCGTGGAGGAAGGCTATGCGGCGGCGCGGCTCTGCGGGCTTAACCTGCTGACCAACATGCGCGCCGCGCTCGGCAGCCTGGACCGCGTGGACACGATCCTGAAGGTGCTCGGCATGGTGCGCGGCACGCTGGACTTCGGCGGGCACCCGGAAGTCATCAACGGCTGCACCGACCTGTTCGTCGAGGTGTTCGGCGACAATGGCCGTCCGGCGCGCAGCGCGGTCGGCATGGGCAGCCTGCCGCGCGGGATCGCGGTGGAGATCGAGGCCGTCGTCCTCATCAAGGGCTGAGGGCCGTGGTTCCGCCCTGGCGCCTGAATGCCGCGAAGCAGGTGGAGATCCGGGAGGATTGGCTCGCGCTGGGGGAGGAGGAGATCCTCGACCCCGCGCGCCCCATCGTCGATCCGCACCATCACCTGTGGGACCGGGACGGGGAGACCTATCTGCTGCCGGACCTGCTGCGGGATACCGGCAGCGGCCACGACATCCGCGCCACCGTCTTCATCCAATGCGCGTCGATGTACCGCCCCGACGGGCCGGCGGCGCTGAAGCCGCTGGGTGAGACAGAGTTCGTCAACGGCGTCGCCGCCGCGGCGGCGAGTGGCGCTTATGGAAAAACGCTGGCCTGCGCCGGCATCGTCGGCTTCGCCGACCTGCTGCTGGGCGATGCCGTGGCCCCGGTGCTGGAGGCGCATATGGCGATCGCCGGCGCGCGGTTCCGCGGCGTGCGCAACCGCACCGCCTGGCATCCCGACCCCGCGGTGCGGTCCAACCTGATCACGCCCCCGCCGGGGCCGCTGGCGGAGCCCGCCTTCGCGGTGGGCGCCAGGCGCCTGGCGGCGCTCGGCCTCACCCTCGATATCTGGGCCTACCACACACAATTGCGTGAGGTCGTGGCCCTGGTGCGGGCGGTGCCGGAGGTGACGGTGATCGTCAACCACATCGGCGGCGCGCTCGGCGTCGGGCCCTTCGCGGGGCGGCGGGCCGCGGTGTTCGACCCCTGGCGGGCGGATATGCGCGCCCTGGCCGAGCTGCCGAATGTGCTGGTCAAGATCGGCGGCCTGGCGATGGAGGTGACGGGCTACGACTTCCATCACCATCCGCGGCCGCCGACTTCCCTGGCGCTGGCAGCGGCCTGGAAGCCCTGGGTGGAGACGGTGATCGAACAGTTCGGCGCCAGCCGCTGCATGTTCGAGAGCAACTTCCCCGTGGACAAGGGCATGGCCAGCTACGCCGCCATCTGGAACGCCTTCAAGCGCCTGGCGGCCGGGGCGGAGGAGGGGGAGAAGGCGGCGCTGTTCGCCGGCACCGCGATCCGCGCCTATCGGCTGGACCAGGTTCCTGGCGGCGCGGGGCTGGCGGCCTAGGTCCTTCACGGCGAGTATTGCATCGCGAAATCACGCGTGGCGCGAAGTCGCGGCTTCCGCCAAACTCCCGCCGTGCCCAATACTGTTCCGCCCCCGAACATAATCCCCTGGCCGCCGCTGATCTTCATCGGCGCGGCCCTGGCGGCGTTTGCGCTCGGGCGCGTGGCGCCGGCGCCGGAGTGGCTGGATGGCGACATTGCCGAGGGAATCGGCTGGGCCATGATGGCGCTGGGGCTCGGCCTCGACATCGTCGCGGTGCTGACGCTGCGGATGCATGAGGCGAATATCCTGCCGAACCGGCCGGCCTCACGCCTTGTCACCACCGGGATCTATGCCTGGTCGCGCAACCCCATCTACCTCGGCAACGGCATCCTGCTGGCGGGTGCCGCGCTGGCCTTCTGCAACCTCTGGTTCCTGCTCGCCGCCGCCGTCGCGTCCTTCGCCGTGCTGCGGCTGGCGGTGCTGCGGGAGGAGCGGCACCTGGCCGCCCGCTTCGGCGCGGCCTGGGAGGATTACCGCAGCCGCACGGGCCGCTGGTTCGGCCAGTGGAATGATGACAACTAACCGGCCATGGCCGGTTAGGGGAACGATGACAACTAGCCGGCCATGGCCGCGCCGGCGCGGCGCAGGGTCGGGTCGAAGGGGTTTATCTGGCGGCCGATGGCCGCGGCTTCCCGCTTCAGCATCTCCGCGATCACGTCCCGCCGCTCCGGCGTCAGCCGGTCTGTCGTGGTGCCGATGCTGATGGCGGCGACGGCGCGTTGGTCCCGATCCAGGATGGGCGCGCCGATGCCGGCCATGCCGGGGATGAGGCCCGCGGCGCCGCCGCAGAATCCTTCCCGCCGCACGCGGGCGATCTCGGCGCGGAGCGAGGCTTCGTCCGGCCCGCCGAAATCGCGCATGCGGGGCAGGTTGTGGCGGACGATCTCATCCTGCTCCGCGGGCGGCAGGAAGGCGAGGATGGCGGTCGCCCCCTGGCCGATACCGAGCGGCACGCGCCCGCCGATATCGCCGGTGAAGGACCGGATGGGCAGCGGCCCCGCGCTGCGTTCGATGCAGACGGCGTCGTAGCCATTGTGCACCAGCAGGAATAGCGTCTCCCCCAGTGAGGCCGTGAGGCGCAGAAGGGTCGGCCGCGCCAGGTCGCGCAGCCCCGTGGCATCGCCGGCGCGGGCGGCCATCAGGAACAGGTCGAGTCCGAGGGTGTAGCGCTTGCCACGCGGTTCGAAGGCCACCGCGCCCTCGGCCGCGAGCGCCCGCAGCAGGCGATGGACGGTGGGGCGGGGCAGGCTGGCGCGGGCGGCGATGTCGGTCAGGCGCAGGCCGCCCGGTGGCGCTTCCGCGACCAGGCGCAGCAGGCTGAAGACGCGGCCGACGCCGGAGACGGCGCTGTCGGGGCCAGTTTCGCTCATGGGCCAAAAATGCTCCGATTCTCTGCCGATATTTCCGTTCAGCGAGAATATGCGGCGGATACTGTCATTCCGGTGAATAGGCGCTTGCCGCGCCCAAGAATGCAACGGGATAGTCATGCCCGGCGGCAGTCAGGCCGCTGGTTGGGGATGGCGAAGCATGGCGCGTTGGCGGGTCGGCGTTGATTCCGGCGGCACCTTCACGGATGTCTGCCTGTTCGACGAGGATGACGGCCGGGTCGAGGTCTGGAAGGTCTCCTCCACCCCCGACGACCCCTCCCGCGGCATCGCCCAGGGCGTCGAGGAAGGGATGCGGAGAGTCGCGCCGGAGGCCACGCAGCCCGGCGCGCCCATCACCTATTTCGGCCATGGCACGACCGTCGCGACCAATGCGCTGATCCAGCATCGCGGGGTGAAGACGGGGCTGGTGACGACGGACGGGTTCCGCGACCTGCTGGAGATCGGCCGGCAGAAGCGCCCGGACCTCTATGACATGCAGGCGGACAAGCCACCGACGCTGGTGCCGCGCGATTTGCGCTTCCAGGTGGCGGAACGCGTGCGCCATGACGGGCGCATCGACCTGGCACTGGACGAGGACGCGGTGCGGGCCGCCGCGCGCGCCCTGAAGGCCGCCGAGGTGAAGGCCATCGCCGTCTCCTTCCTCTACGGCTTCATCCGGCCGGAACATGAGGCCCGTGCGGTCGCGATCCTGCGGGAGGAGATGCCGGAGGTCTTCATCAGCGCGGGGCATGAGATCGCCCCTGAGTTCCGGGAGTTCGAGCGGCTTTCGACCGTCGTGCTGAACGCCTATCTCGGCCCGGTGATGCGCCGCTACATCGAGCGCCTGACGCCAAGGCTGCGCGACCTGGGCATGACGGCGACGCCGCATCTGACGCAGTCGAACGGCGGCGTCATCGGCTTCGGCACGGCGGCGGCGATGCCGGTGCGGGCGGTGCTGTCGGGGCCCTCCACGGGCGTGGTGGGGGCGCAGGCGATCGGGGAACTGGCTGGCTTCCCGGACCTCATCACCTTCGACATGGGCGGCACCTCCACGGACGTGGCGCTGCTGAATGGCGGGCAGTGCAAGCTGGCGTCCGAGGCCACGGTGCATGGCTACCCCATCAAGGCGCCGATGCTCGACATCCACACGGTCGGCGCGGGTGGCGGCTCCATCGCCTATATCGATGGCGGCGGGCTGCTGAAGGTCGGGCCGCGGAGCTGCGGGGCGGATCCCGGGCCGGTCTGCTACGGCCGCGGCAACAGCGAGCCGGCGACGACCGACGCGAATGTCGTGCTGCAGACGCTGAACCCGGAATACCTGCTGGCCGGGCGGATGAAGATCGACCAGTCACTGGCCAAGGCCTCCATCGCGGGGATGGCGGAGCGGCTGGGCCTTGGCGTGATGGAGACGGCGCAGGGGATCATCAGCGTCGTCACCGCCAACATGGCGCGTGCCATCCGCGTGATCTCCATCCAGCGCGGCTATGACCCCCGCGACTACACGCTGATGGCCTTTGGCGGCGCGGGGCCGCTGCATGCGGCGCGGCTCGCGATCGAGCTCGACATGAAGCGCGTGCTGGTGCCGCGCAACCCGGGCATCCTCTGCGCCATGGGGCTGCTGCTGACCGACCTGCGCGCGGACTTCGCCGCAACACGGCTGATGCCGGCGACCGAGGCCTCCGTCACCGATGTTGCCGCGGCCTTCGAAGGGCTGGTGGCGCGGGCGGAAGAGTGGTTCGCGCATGAGGAGATCGCGGAGGGCGACCGCGCGCTGACCCGCACGGCGGATATCCGCTACGCCGGGCAGAACTACGAACTGCCAGTGGCGCTGCCGCCCGGGCCGGTAACGGCGGAAACCATCGCGGCGCTCGCCGCTGGCTTCACCGAAAGCCACCGCCAGCGCTACGGCTTCATCGCGGAGGAGGAGCCGATCCAGCTGGTGACGCTCCGCCTGGAAGCGACGGGCCGCGTCGCCAAGGCGAAGCTGGCCTCCCACCCCGATGCCGGGCTGGATGCGACCGGCGCCATCATCGGCAAGCGGGATGTCTGGTTCCCCGAGGCCGGCGGCTTCGTCGCCACGCCGATCTACAGCCGGGACGCGCTGCACCCCGGCAACCGCTTCGTGGGGCCCGCCATCGTCGAGCAGATGGACACCACCACCGTCGTCCTGCCCGGCATGACCGCGCGGGTCGATTCCTACCTGAACCTCATCCTGGAGGTCGCGGCCTGATGGATACCGCCGTCACGACGCTCGATCCCATCACCGTGGAGGTGATCGGCGCGGCGCTGTCCTCCATCGTCGAGGAGACCGGGGAGGCGTTGATCCGCGCCTCCTACTCCACCAACATCAAGGAAAGGCGGGATTGTTCCACCGCGCTCTTCGACATCGCGGGGAACACGCTGTGCCAGGCGGAGCATATCCCCATCCACCTCGGCAGCTTCATCGGCATCGTGCCGCATATCCTGAAGCTGCACGACGTGGCGGCGATGCAGCCGGGCGATGTCTTCGTGGGCAACGATGCGTACGCCGGCGGCGGCACGCACCTGCCGGACATCGTGCTGGCGGAGCCGATCTTCGTCGATGGCCGGATCGTCGCCTGGACGGTCAACCTGGCGCACCATTCGGACTTCGCCGATCGTGGCCACCAGCACATCTACCAGGAGGGGCTGCGTATTCCGCCCGTTCGGCTGTATCGCGCCGGCGAGTTGCAGAAGGACGTGCTGGACCTGATCCTGCTGAACTGCCAGGTGCCGCGGGAACGCCTGTCCGACCTGCGCGCCCAGATGGCGGCGAACCGCGTCGGCGTGCAGCGTTTCCAGGCGCTGTGCCGGAAATACGGCACGGGGGTCGTGCTTGGCGCCGGCGCGGCGCTGCTGGACTACGCCGAGCGCAAGATGCGCGCAGGCATCGCCGCCATCCCGGACGGGACCTGGGTGTTCGAGGATGTGTTCGAAAGCACGGAGGTCACGACCCACCTGCCGCTGAAGGTGACGGTGACGGTGGCGGGCGATGCCATGTCGCTGCATTTCGACAGCCCGAGGCAGCTCCGCGCCGGCCTCAACATGACCTACACGGCGCTGCTGGCCACGGCCTATTATGTGGTCAAGTCCGTGGTGGACCCGACCATCCTGCCGAATGCCGGCCTGGCGCGGCCGCTGACCATCACGGCGCCCGCTGGCACGGTGCTGAACTGCACGCATCCCGCCGCGGTGAATGGGCGGGTGCAGACCTGCCAGCGCGTGTCCGACCTGATTCTCGGCGCGCTCGCCCAGGCGGTGCCGGAACGGGTCACGGCCTGTTCCAACTCCGTCTGCACCGTCGCCACCTTCATCGGTCAGCGGAAGGGCGATGGGCCGATCTGGGTGTACCTGGAGACGATGGGCGGTGGCGGCGGCGCGCGGGCGACGAAGGACGGGCTGGATGGCGTGCATGTGCATGTCACCAACACCTCCAATTTGCCGGTGGAGGCGCTGGAGACCGAGTATCCGCTGACCCTGCTGCGCTACGAGCTGGTGGAGGGTTCCGGCGGCGCCGGCACCTTCCGCGGTGGCATGGGCCTCAGGCGCGTGTATCGCGCGGATGAGGATTGCCGCGTGCGCGTCGATGTCTCCCGCCTCACCTCGCAATCCTGGGGCCTGCTGGGTGGCGGGCCGGGCGGGCATGGGGCGGTGGAATGCGGGCCGGGCGTCGTGTTCGAGCGTGACAATGCGGAGTTGAAGGCGGGACAGTGGTTCGCCATCGTGAGCCCGGGCGCTGGCGGCTACGGCCCGCCGGCAGCACGCTCACCCGCAGCCCTGGCCCGCGACCTGGCCGAGGGCACCATCAGCGCCGCCACCGCGCGCGAGGTCTATCGCCACACTGCGTAAGTCGTTGTCCGGAAACAGGGAAGGGAAAGAACCAATGAGCATGTCAGCATCGCGTCGTGCCGTCCTGGCGGGGTCCGCCGCCGCGGGCATGTTGCCCTTTCTCCGCATGCCGGGGGCCAGGGCTCAGACGGGGGGCGTGCTGCGCTTCGCCCTCTCCTCCTTCCCGCCGTCGATCCAGCCCTGGCAGAACACCGGCACGGCGGCGGCGACGATCAAGCTGATGATCTATCGCGGCCTCACCTCCTACGGCCCGGATGGCGCGCTGCGGGGCGAACTCGCGGAAAGCTGGTCGCCCATCGGCACCCAGGGCTGGGAATTCAAGCTGCGCGATGCCCGCTTCCAGAACGGGGAGAAGGTGACCTCGGCCGATGTGAAATGGACCATCGAGCAGATCGCGGCCGAACGCTCCACCGCTTATTTCCGGGCCGAGATGCAGGGGGTGGAGCGGGTGGAGACGCCCGATGACCTCACGGTGCGCATCTTCCTGAAGGAACCGGTGGCGACGCTGCCGATCTGGATGGCGTCCTACCACCTGCCGATCATCTCCCGGAACTCGCCGCGCGGCACCTTCGTGGGCGCGGGGCCCTTCATGATCCGGGCGCAGGAACGCGGCACCTCGATCGACCTTGAGCCGTTCCGCGGCTACTTCCGCCCCGGCCTGCCGAAGCTGCGCGGCATCCGCGCCGTGGCCTATGCGGATGAGAACCTTCGCGTCGCCGCGCTGCGGTCGGGCGATGTGGACCTCATCGAATATGTGCCCTGGCAGTCCTTCGATGCCATCGCCGCGGACCAGCGCCTGAGCCTGGATGCGGTGGACGGCGCCTTCATGTTCCTGGTCTTCAACGGGAGCCGGGCTCCCTTCAACGATCATCGGGTACGCCGCGCGGTGGCGCACGCCATCCGGCGCGACGAGCTGGTGCGGGCCGCCTTCTTCGGGCGCGGATCGCCACTGATGCAGCTGCCGGTGCCGGAATCCAGCCCCTTCTACAATGCGGAGTTCAAGGAAGGCTGGAAGTACGACCCCGCCTTGTCCCGCCGCCTGCTGGCGGAAGCCGGGCACCCCAACGGCATCAGCTGCAACCTGCTCTCCACCGCGCAATACGGCATGCACAAGGACACGGCGGAGGTGGTGCAACAGCATCTGGCCGCCGTCGGCATCCGGGCGGAGCTGAACATGCCGGATTGGGCGACGCGGGTGTCCATCGGCAATCGCGGCCAGTTCGACATGGCGGTGATGGGCACGGCCGCCGACAGCAACGACCCCGATGGCATCGCCAACTTCGTCGATGGCTCGCTTTCCCCTTCCTATGTTCGCAGCTTCGGCCTGAGGATCGACCGCATCACGCAATTGCTGAACCAGGGGCGCGCGGAGTTCGACACGGCCAAGCGCCGCGACATCTACCGGGAGATGGAGCGCATCGCGATCGACCAGGCGCCGATCGTGGGCCTGACATGGCGCAGCCAGGGCTACGCCATGCGCCGCCAGGTCACGGGCTTCAAGAACATGCCGGGCGCGCTGACCTTCTATTCCGGCCTGACCTTCGAGACCGCCGAGATCGCCTGAACCAGTAGGGGCCGCCCCATGAAGATCACCCGCGCGCAGATCTACCTGACGGAGATCGACGGGCGGCGGCCCCTCATCCTTCGCCTCTGGACCGATGACGGCATCCAGGGGCTGGGCGAGGCCGCGCTCGCCTATGGCATCGGCGTGACCGGCGCCGCCGCCATCATCGAGGAGATGCTGCGGAAGATCGTGCTGGGGCGCGACCCGCATGACGTGGAGCCGATCTGGTCGGACCTCTATGACCACACCTTCTGGGCCAAGGGCGGCGGGCCGATCATCTATGCGGCGATCAGCGCGATCGAGACGGCGCTGTGGGACATCAAGGGACGGGCACTCGGCGTGCCGGTCTATCAGTTGATGGGCGGGTCCTATCGGAAGGACGTCCGCTGCTACGCCAATGGCTGGTCCTTCCGCGCCGTGACGGCGGATGAGACGGCGAAGGCGGCGGAGATTCCGCTGAAGGCTGGCTACGACGCGATCAAGTTCTATCCGCTGGCGACGCCGATCCGGAACCACCCCAACGGCATCTTCGCCCATGTCTCCCGCCGCGAATTCGACCGGGATTTCGAGGATCTGGCCGTGGCCCGCGTGAAGGCCGTGCGGGATGCGGTCGGCCCCAAGGTCGACATCATGGTGGATATGAGCGCGGAGTTGGCCACGGCCGACATATTGCGCCTCGGCCGGCGGCTGGAGGAGTTCGACCTGATGTTCCTGGAGGAACCCGTCGACCCCTTCGATCCCGAGGGGATGAAGATGGTGGCGGACGGGCTGCGCTGCCCGGTGGCCGCCGGCGAACGGCTCTACACGCGCTACGGCTTCCGGCGGCTGTTCGAACTCCGCGCCGTGTCCATCGTGCAGCCGGATATCGGCACGGTCGGCGGCATGATGGAGACGAAGAAGATCGCCGCCATCGCGGAGATGTACAACATGCGGGTGCAGCCGCACCTCTGCGCCGGGCCTGTCGCCACCGCGGCGGCGCTGCAGGTCGATGCCTGCATACCGAATTTCCTGATCCAGGAACTCTACCCCTTCCGCGTGCCCGCGCATTTCGATCTGGTGGACCAGCCGCTGGAGCCGCAGGTGAGGAACGGGCGCGTGGCGATCCCGGATCGGCCGGGGCTGGGCGTGGACCTCGTGGAGCAAAACGTCGCCCCCTTCCTGCGGGCGGAGATCGCGCTGGACGACTAGGGTCCAAACCCAATCATCTGCCGGTCGCCTGGCCGGTCTCGCGCGGCACCCGCGGCGTCAGGCCGCTTGCCGTTGCAACCAGCATCGGCAAGCGCCCTTCCTTGCGGCCTGCCACGCGATCCTCGGCCATCTGCCTCGGGTCTGATTGGGTTTGGACCCTAGGCAGGGCGCGACGGCTGCGGCATTGCGGTGGCACGAGACAGGAGACGCCGCCGATGCCGCTGCCCGGAACCGTGCTGTTCTACGATGTCCTGCCCGGCGCGCGCATGCCGAAGCTGGTGGAAGCCGGGCGGCTGCGCCCCATTGCCGGGCCGGCCGCCGTGGCAGCGCTGAGCGAGGCGGAGCGCGCGGAGGTCGCGGTGCTCATCACCATGGCGAACACCGGCTGCGATGCGGCGATGCTCGCGCTTCTGCCGAACCTTCGGCAGGTGATCTCGCTCGGCGCGGGGACGGACAAGCTGGATTTCACGGGGATGGCGGCGCGCGGCATCGCGGTGCGGCCGGTGGGGGAGGCGCTGACGGATGACGTGGCCGACCTCGCCATGGGTCTCGCCATCGCGGCGGGTCGGGATCTGGTGCAGGCGGATGCCTTCGCCCGCGGCGGCACCTGGGCGGCGAAGGGGCGCTTCCGGCCGGGCAAGACGCTGTCCGGTTCCACGATGGGCATCGCGGGGCTGGGGCGGATCGGCCAGGCCATCGCGGCGCGGGCGCAGGCGGCGCGGATGAACGTGGTGGGGCTGGATCGCCCCTCGGCGCGGGGGCTCGGCTTCACGCTGTTCCCGGACATGCGCGCGCTGGCGGCGGCGTCCGACTTCCTCGTCATCGTGCTGCCGGGGGGCGCGGAGACGCGCGGCGTCGTCGGCCGTGCGGAGCTTGAGGCGCTGGGCAGCGACGGCATCCTGGTGAATGTCGGCCGTGGGCCCCAGGTGGACACGCAGGCGCTGATCGAGGCGCTGGAGAACGGCACCATCGCCGCCGCCGCGCTGGATGTGCTGGACACGGAGCCGGTGGTGCCGGAACGCCTGGCGAAGCTGCAGAACGTGATCCTGACGCCGCATATCGGCGGCGCCACCTGGGGTGCCCGGGCGCGTGCCGCGGCGATCGCGGAGGCGGAGGCATTGAAGACCCTCGGCCTCGATCAGTAGCGCAGCAGCAGCCGCAGATAGACGCCATCCGCTTCCAGCACGCGCACGCCGGCACCTTCCGGCGTGCGGGTCAGGCGGCGCACGGCCTCCACATCGATCTGCGCACGCTCGTCGAATTGCAGGCGGATGCCGCCGCCCCAGGACGCCAAATGCCGCGCGGCGATGTCGCTGCCATTGTCGGCGGCGCGGGCCTCGTCCCGGAACAGGTAGAATTGCGTGCCGAGGCGCGTGCCGCCATTCGGCCAGCGCAGGTCGAATTCGGTGGCCAGTTGCAGCTCCGCCGTGCCGGCGATGGCACGGTCGCCGGATAGCTGCCCGGCATGGAAGCCGCGGCCGAGGCGATTGCCGCCGAGGTAGAATTTCTCGGCCGGCGGCAGCCAATCATCGGTCCATTGCGCGGCGGCGATCCCGTAGGCCGAGAGCAGCCATCCCTCGGCCGGGACCAGCAGCGGCTGGAGGCGCGAGGCTTCGGCAATGAGGCGGGTGAAGCCGAAATCGCTGCCGGCCCGCGCCGTGCCGCCGCCGCTGCCATCGCTGGCGCCCAGGGCTTCCAGGCCGCGATGCAGGCGGAGTGTGGCGGTGCTGGTCGCGACGGCGGGCAGGAAGGCAAGCCACGCATCCTGGGCCTGCGCCTCCACGCCAAGGCGCAGCGCGCGAACCGAATCGCGGCTGGCGGTCTGGCGCGCTGCATCAGGGAAGGGGCGGGTCTGCACCTCGCTGTCGAAGGCATCGACCTGCGCGGTCAGCATCAGGTTGCGCGGGCGCGACCGGATCAGCGGATGGCTGAGGCCGATACCCGCCACCCGGGTCTCGCCGAGATAGCCGAGCGCCGCCAGCGCCGATCCTGGTGCCGCGCGGCCGGCGCCGGCGAAGGCGCGGAGCTTGAGGCCCGAGCCGCCGATGAACCATTCCTGGGAGAGTTGTGCGAAGCCCTGGCCATTCGCATCCGTCCGCAGCAGCGCGAGTTCCGTGCGTTCGCCGAAGCGGGTCAGGCTGTTCACCTGGCCGACCAGCAGCCCCTGCCAGGCGCCGGTCAGGCTGTAGCCTCGATTATCCAGGCTGGCGAAGCCCGTGAGGGGGCGGCGCGTGAGGCGCACGACGAGTTGCAGCGCGCCGGGATCACCCTGCATCGGGCGGAGGAGGCCGCGCGCCTCCATGCCCGGGATATCGCCGGCCAGCAGCAGGGCGCGTTCAAGAGCGCCGTGGGGAAGGGGACGCTGGCCGACCAGGGGCGCCAGGAAGCGGCGGACCTGCTGCTCCGCCGGGCCGATGCCCGCACCGTCCAGCGCGATATCGGCGATGAAGCCCTCCGTCACCGTGAAGCGCAGGTCGATGCGGTCATCCGCGCCGCGACTCGCGCTGGCGGCGACGGCGACATAGGCGAAGCCGGCGGCGCGATAGGTGCCGAGGATGGCAAGGCGCGCGGCCTCCACCTCCGCAAGCGTCGCCTCCTGGCCCTCCAGCATCGGGCGCAGCAGGGAAGCGGGCAGGGCGCTGTTGCCGGTGATGGCGATTCGCCCGATGGGCAGGCGCCGGGCGGCGCCGGGGCCGGTGGTGGCCTGCGGCTCGGGCGGCAGCAAGGCGGGGCCGAGGGCAGGGGCCTCCGGCGGGGCCACGCGTTCGATGATGCCGGGCAAGGGCGGCGGCACCTGCGCAGGCGCCGGGCCGCCGGCCAGCATCGTGCCGAGCGCGATCGGGAGCAGAGCGTGGCGCGGGCGTGTCACGCCGGGCGAAATCCTTTCGAACGGCGCGGGGCGCGCAACCTGGACGCGATCACCATTCGCGTCACCCTATCGCAACGTCAACGCTGCGTCGCACCAATTGCTTGACCGGACAACTGCGTGGGCTAGCGTTCCCGCGGCTAGAAGGATCCAGCGCGATGAAGTTCGGCAAGCGTCAACTCGCCTCCCTGCTCGGTATCGCCGCCTTGCCGAAAGGCGCGACGGCGCAATCGGCGGCGGCGCGCAACCGCATCCTGGTGGTGGGCGTGAATGCCGACCCCGCGGGGCTGGAGCCCGGCGCGAACCGCGCGGAGCCGATCGGCAGCGAGATCATCCTGAACGTCTTCGACACGCTGGTGGCCTGGACGCCGCCCGCCTTCGCCCAGCTGGAAGGGCGGCTGGCGCGGTCCTGGACGGTGTCGGGCGATGGGCGCGTCTTCACCTTCGCGCTGCGTCCCGGCGTGAAGTTCCACGACGACACGGCCTGCGATGCGGCCGCCGTGAAGTTCAGCCTGGAACGCACGCGGGACAGCAACCCCTTCATGCGCGCCACCTTCGGCCTGATCGACGCCATTGAGGTGACCGGCCCGCTGGAACTGCGCATCACCTTGAAGGAACCGATGCCGGTCTTCCTGTCGCTGCTGGCGCAGCCGCAGGCGGCGATCGTCAGCCCGGCGGCGGTGGCGCGGCATGGCGCGGCGTTCAACGTGAACCCTGTCGGCACCGGGCCCTTCAGGTTCCGCAGCTACCGGCCCGACACGGATGTCGTGCTGGATGCCAACCCCGATTACTTCCGGGGCGCGCCGCGCCTTGCCCGCATCATCTACCGCGTCATCCCCGATGCCTCCACGCGGCGGCTGGAGCTGGAGAATGGGGGCCTCGACCTGGTGCAGCAGAACGCCCAGCTGGCGGCGCTGCCGACGCAGGATGTCCGCGCGCTGCGCGGGCGGGCGGGGATCGAGGTCATCGAGGTGCCGAGCCAGATCATCCGGCAACTGGAGTTCAACAATTCCGGCCTGCAGGGGCCGCTGCGGGATGTGCGCGTGCGCCGCGCCATCACCCACGCCATCGACTATGACGGGCTGCTGGATGGCGTGCTGGGCGGCACGGCGGACCGGGTCTATGGGCCGCTGCCGAGCAATTCCTGGGCCTTCGACCCCGCGATCCGCGACCTCGCGCCGAAATACGACGTGGCGCGCGCCCGGGCGCTGCTGGCGGAAGCGGGCGTGCAGCCGGGGCAGTTGAAGCTCACGCTCTACAGCTTCCAGGGCAGCCTCTGGGGGGCCGTCGCTACCTTCATCCAGGCCAATCTGGCGGCTGTCGGGATCGAGGCGACGGTGGCGCAGACGGAATTCCCGGCGCTGCGCGCGCTGCATGTGGCCGGGCGGTTCGAGGTGGCGCTGGATGGCCGCCAGCCCTGGTACAACGACCCTGACGCGCACATCACCATCGGCTATCTGTCGTCACTCGCCGACAGCGCCATGACCTTCCGCATGCCCGCCGATGCGGCACTGGACGCGCTGATCCTGCGAGCCCAGACGACGGTGGATTTCGAGGCGCGGAAGCAGCTGTATTTCCAGGTGCAGCGCCAGATCATGGACCGCGTGCCCGCGGCTTGGCTGTTCAGCAACAAGCTGATCGTCTTCAAGCGGGCGAATGTGAAGGGCCTGGTAGTGAACAGCGCGCCGCCGCTGAACGAGTATCACGGCGTCTTCAAGGAGTAGCGGCGGGATGACCGGCTGATGGGGGGCTACGCGCTGCGGCGCCTGGCGGCGCTGTTGCCGGTGCTGTTCCTGGTGCTGGTCATCATCTTCCACCTGACGCGCTTCATCCCGGGCGACCCGGCGGTGACGTTGCTCGGCCCCGGCGCCACCGATGTGCAGATCGCGGCGCTCCGGGCCCAGCTTCGCCTCGATGAACCGATGGGGATGCAGTTCCTGTCGTATCTCGGCGGGCTGCTGCGGGGGGATCTGGGCGTCTCGTTGAAGACGGGCGCGCCTGTGGCGCAGGAGATCCTGCTGCGCCTGCCCGCCACTATCGAATTGTCGGTGCTGGCGCTGCTGGTGGCGATCGTCGTCGGGATTCCGCTGGGGGTGGTTTCCGCCATCCGGGCCAATACGGGCTTCGACCATGCGGTGCGGCTGGTCTCGCTGCTCGGCGTGTCGATGCCGGCCTTCCTGCTGGCGCTGGTGCTGCAACTCGTCTTCGGCATCGCGCTGGGCTGGCTGCCGATCTCCGGCCGGACCAGCCCCTTCTTCCTGGATGACCCCGTGACGGGCTTCGCGGTGATCGACGGGCTGATCAACGGGGATGGGGAGGCGGCCTGGGACGCCTTCCGGCACCTGCTGCTGCCCACCACGGTGCTGGCCGCCTTCCTGGCGGCGACGCTCGGGCGCTTCGTGCGGAACACGATGCTGGAGACGATGGGAGAGGACTACATCCGCACCGCCCGCGCCAAGGGGCTGCCGGAACGCGCGGTGTTCTTCGTCCATGCGCTGCGCAATTCGCTGCTGCCGGCGGTGACGGTGGTCGGGCTGAAATTCGCGGAGATGCTGGGCGGCGCGATCCTGACGGAGACGGTCTTCGCCTGGCCGGGCATCGGCCGCTTCATGTTCGATGCCATCCGCAACCGGGACTATCCGGTGATCCAGGGCGCGACGCTGGTCTTCGCGCTGATGTTCATGCTGGTGTCGCTGGCGGTGGATCTGATCCAGGCGCTGCTCGATCCCCGCATCCGCAAGCGGATGGCGTCATGAGCGATTTCTGGGCGCGCAATCGCCTGGCGCTGATGGGCGCGGGGCTGCTGGCGGTGATCCTGCTGGCGGTGCTGGCGGGGCCGTTCCTCACCGCTTCGCCCATCGCCATCGACATCGCCAACAAGCTGGCCCCGCCATCGGCCGCGCATTGGCTGGGGACGGATTTCTTCGGCCGCGACGTTCTGGCGCGGGTGCTGCATGGGGGGCGGGCGACATTGGCGATTGGCATCGGCGTGGTGGCGCTGGCCTTCGTCATCGGCGTCAGCTTCGGCACCGTGGCAGGCTTCGCGGGCGGCGCGGCCGACATGGTGATGATGCGCCTGGTGGACGCCATGCTCGCCTTCCCGGGCCTGGTGCTGGCCATCGCGCTGGCCGCCGCCTTCGGGCCGAGCCTGGAGAACGCCATGCTGGCGGTCGCCATCACCCTGGCCCCGCAATTCGCCCGGGTGGCGCGCAGCCAGGCGCTCGCCATCTCCGTGAAGCCCTATATGGAAGCGGCCATGGCGATCGGCGTCGGCACGCCCCGCCTGCTGCTGCGCTATGTGCTCCGCAACGGGATCGGGCCGCTGCTGGTGCAGGCCTCGCTCGCGCTGGGCGGCGCCATCCTGCAGACCGCGAGCCTCGGCTTCCTGGGATTGGGGGCGCAGCCGCCGGCGGCGGAATGGGGCGCGGATGTCGCGGGCAACCTCGCCTATCTGCGTGATGCCCCCTGGGTTGCGCTGGCGCCGGGGATGGCCATCCTGCTCGTCGTGCTGTCCTTCAACCTGATCGGCGACGCGCTGGCGGATTGGTTCAATCCCCGGCGCAGGGCCGTGTGAACCGGAGCCCATCCATGTCCAAGCCCGACTACGCCATCACCTTCTTCTATTATGAGGACATGATGTCGGTCGTGCCCTTCTATGAGGAGGTGCTGGGCTTCGAACTCGTCCTGGACCAGGGGATGGCCCGCATCTACCGCATCGCGCCCGGCAGCTATTTCGGCATCGTCGATGGCGTGAAGGGCCATCTGAAGCACCAGCCGACCTCCGCCGTGCTGCTGACCATCGTGGCGGAGGATGTGCCGGGCTGGCATGCGCGGATGCAAAAGGCCGGCGTGAAGAACCTGACCGGCCTGCTGCGCGGCACCTATTGCGAGCATTTCTTCTTCGAGGACCCGGCGGGCTACGCGATCGAGGTCCAGCGCTTCCACAACCCGGAGGTCGCGAAGCTCTTCAAATGATCCCGCTCCTCACCGACTGGACGGAGGAGGATCGCGCGGCGAAGGGCCTGCGTCGCGGACCGGCGGTGCTGACCACACCGGTGCATCGCACCGCGCTGGAACTGGCGGCGGAAGCGCCGAAGCTGCTGCTGCTCGCGCCGCCGGGGGGCGGCCGCACGACGCTGCTGCACCACGTCGCCCGCTTCGCCGCCGGCGCGCCGCCCGATCCCACGCCGGTGGTGCGGAACGAGGAAGGGCTCGCCAAGCCCGAGGCCTGGGAGGCGCCGCCCGCCACGCCCGTATTCTGGACGCCGGGCCTGGCGCTGGATGCGCTGGCGGATGGCACGCTGCTGCTGGTGGATGACGCGGAGGACCCCGCTTTGCTGTCCGCCATCGCCGCGCGGCCCGGGCTGCGCGCGCTGGTCGTCGGCGATCCGGCGGTCGCGGGCGGCTGGGTCTTGCCGCAGGGGTTTCGGCGGCATCGCCTGCTGCCGCTGCTGGCCGCGCAGCGGGCGCGTCTGCCGCAGGCGATGCGCGCGCCGCTCTTCGCGCTGCCCGGCTACCTCGCCATCGCGCGGCGCCTGGGGGTGACGCCCGCCAGCGCGCCGATCCTGCGCGACACGCTGCTGGTCCGCGCCACCCCGGCGGAGGCCGATCTGCTCGATGCCGGCTTCATGCGGCCGCTGCTGGAGGCGCGGATGCTGGAGAATGCGAGCCCCGCCATGCTCGCCCTGCGCTTCCTGGAGGAGGAAGCGGCCATGGCCGCCGTGCTGCGCCATGTCGTCGCGGCGGACCCGGCCATCGCCGCGCCGCTCGCCGCCTGCCTGGTCCGTACCGGCGATGCGGGCGCGCTGCTGGCGGCGGAGATCGAGCCGGGCGCGGTGCCGGGCCTGGTGCAGGCGTTGGCCGTGATCGTGGAAGGCGGGCGCCTCGGCGTGCCGCAGCGGGCGCTGGCGGGGCGGGAACTGGCGCGGCGGGGCGATCCGCGGGACCTGGCCGAGCTGGTCGCGGTGCCGGGCGGGGAGGTGGTGATGGGATCGGCGCCGGCGGCGCCATCCCGGCCGGTGCATCGCGTGGCGGTCGCGCCCTTCCGCATCGGGCGCTACCCCGTCGTCAACGCGCTCTATGCGCGCTTCGTGGCGGAGACCGGCCGGGCCTGGCTCTCACCGGCGCGCGATGATCCGGCGCTGGCCAATGCGCCGGCCACGGACCTGACCTGGCGCGATGCCATCGCCTGCTGCGCCTGGCTGACCGGGACCTGGCGGGCGGAGGGGCGGATCGGCGCCGCCGACACGGTGCGCCTGCCAACGGAGCCCGAATGGGAATGGGCGGCGCGCGGCACCCAGGCCGAGAGCGACGCGCCCGTGCATCCCTGGGCCGCCCCTTGGGATGGCGATCGCTGCAACGGGGACAGCGCCGGGCTGAATGCGCCCTGCGCCGTCGGCATGTTCCCGCGCGGACGGTCGCCCTGGGGCTGCGACGACATGGCCGGGCAGGTCTGGGAATGGTGCCACACGCTCTGGGGGCCGGAGATGGCGCTGCCATCCTTCGTCTACCCGTGGGCCGGTGATGATGGGCGGGAAGCTGCGGACGCACCGCCGGGCTGGCGGCGCGTGCTGCGCGGGGGCTGCTTCTCCTCACCGGCGGAGAAGGCGAACGCGCATTACCGGGGCAGCCTGGAGCCGGATGGGTTCTGGCGCGGGAATGGGTTCAGGGTGGTGGTGGGGTAGAACGTGATGACCCCCACCCCGACCAGCCTGCGGCCTTGCAGCAGCGCCGCAAGCCCCCGCAGGGGAGGGAGAGGGTCAATACAAATGGCACGCCGCGAGATGGCCGGGCGCGATTTCCTTCGCCACGGGCGCATGCTGCGAACAGATCGCCATGCGGGCCGGGCAGCGCGGGTGGAAGGCGCAGCCGGGCGGGGGTGCGACGGGGCTCGGGATCTCGCCCGGCGGTGCGGCGGCCGCGCGCTGGTCGGGCACCTTCGCGCGAGGCACGGCTTCCAGCAGCATCCGCGTATAGGGATGCGCCGGCCGGCGCCAGATTTCCGCGCGCGGCGCCTGCTCCACGATCCGGCCGAGATACATCACCGCGACCCGGTCGCTCATGTGCTTCACCACGGCCAAATCATGCGCGATGAACAGGTAGGACAGGCCGTGACGGTCCTTCAGCGTGCGCATGAGGTTCAGGATCTGCGCCTGGACGGAGACATCCAGCGCCGAGACGGGTTCATCCGCCACCAGCAGCCGGGCTTCCACCGCGAGGGCCCGGGCGATGCCGATGCGCTGGCGCTGGCCGCCGCTGAATTCATGCGGCCAGCGGGCGGCGTGGCTCGGGTCCAGCCCCACCTGCGCCAGCAGCGCGCCGACACGCTCCCGCCGCTCCGCCGCCGTGGCGGGGGTGCCATGGACGATCATCGGTTCCTCGATGAGGTCGCGGACGCGGTAGCTCGGATTCAGGGACCCGGCAGGGTCCTGGAAGACCATCTGCATCTCCCGCCGCAGCGGGCGGAAATCCTTCGGCGGCAGGTCGAGGACGCTGCGGCCGCGGTATTCGACTCGCCCGGCAGTGGCCGGCACCAGGCGCAGCACCAGGCGCGCGGTGGTGGATTTGCCGCTGCCGCTTTCACCGACCAGGCCGAAGGTCTCGCCCTCCGCGATCTCGAAGGACACGTCCTCCACCGCGCGCAGCACCGGGCGCGGCGCCAGCAGGCGGGGGCGGGCAACCCGGTAGTGCTTCGTCAGGCCCTCGGCCTGCAGCAGCGCGGTCACAGCGGATGCCAGCAGCGGGCGGCGCGGGCGGGGGCCTGCGCCGCCAGGGGCGGGGCCTCCGCCAGGCAGCGGTCGGAGGCGCGGGGGCAGCGGGCAGCGAAGGCGCAGCCCGGCGGCAGGGCGGCGAGGTCCGGCACCTGGCCGGGGATGGCGTGCAGCACCGCATCCTCGTCATCCAGGTCCGGCATGGAATCGAGCAGGCCGCGCGTGTAGGGGTGGCGCGGGCTGGCGAACAGCTCCCGCACCGGCGCCGTCTCCACGATGCGGCCGGCATACATCACCGCGACGCGGTCCGCATTCTCCGCCACCACGCCGAGGTCATGGGTGATCAGCAGCACGGCCGTGCCCCGGCGGCGGCGGAGATCCTCGATCAGCGCCAGGATCTGCTTCTGGATGGTGACGTCGAGTGCCGTCGTCGGCTCATCGGCGATGAGCAGCGCGGGGTCGCAGGCGATGGCCATGGCGATCATCACGCGCTGGCACATGCCGCCTGACAGCTCATGCGGGTAGGCGTCGTAGCGCCGGGCGGGGTCGGAGAGCCCGACCTCCCCGAACAGCTCGATGGCGCGGGCGCGGGCGGCGCGGCGGTCGGCGCGGCCATGGGCGACCAGCGCCTCCGCCACCTGGCGGCCCACGGTCAGGACCGGGTTCAGCGAGGACATGGGTTCCTGGAACACCATGGCGAGCGCGTCCCCGCGCAGCGCCCGCAGCGCGGCCGGATCGATCGCGCGCAGGTCGCGGCCCTGGAAGACGATCTCTCCCTCCACGCGGGCGGTGGCGGGCAGGAGCCCCATCAGGGCGAGGGAGGTGACGGATTTGCCGCAGCCGGATTCGCCCAGCAGGGCCAGCACCTCACCGCCCGCGATGTCGAAATCCACGCCATCCACGGCGCGGACCAGGCCGCGCCGGCTGGGGAAGGCCACGCGCAGCCCGCGCAGGGCGAGCAGCGGCGGAGCCTCCATGGCAGGCGGGTTCAGCCGCCGCGCGGGCTGCGCGGACGGCCGCGGCGGATCACCTGCGCGCCCCGCCCGCCGCGGCTTTCCGCGGCCAGGGCCAGGGTGGCGGAGGCATCGGCGGCCTCGGCTTCCTGCAAGGTCTCGGCCGGGGGCGCCGGGGGCTCGCCGCTCTCGCTCGGGCCGAGCAGGGGGGCGAGGGTGCCGTAGGTCTCGTAGAAGCCGCTCTGCGCGCGGCGCGCGAGGTGGGGCGCACCATCGATGCGGAAGATCCGCCGCTGCATGGTGAGGCGGGCCACCTGGTCTTCGGTGGCGGCGATGAAGGTGCAGCCGGCGGCGCGCGCCGCCCTGACCTGGTCCGGGGAGAGATCCATGCGAGGGGTCTAGCGCAACGGCGCGGGTTTGTCTGCGGGGGCCGGTTTCACGACAGGGGGCTCAGAGCACCCAATCCGCGGAGGCGAGCAGCCGTGCCGTCGGCGCCGGATCGTCGTTCGCGATCAGCCCCGTGGCCGATGGCGTGGTGGTGACGAGGCCGGCGCTGGGGGTGGAGAGGCGGATGATGAAGGCTTCCGCCGCCTCCACCACCGTGTCGCCCAGCACGTCGAGGGTGATGACCTTCTGCGCCTCTCCCGCCAGGAAGGTGACGGTGCCGGAGGGCAGGACCCGGCCGGCGAAATCCGCCGCCGTCGCCCGGTTGGCGCCGAATCCGCCCGTGGCCCAGGACACGCTCTGCTCAGCATCCAGCACGCCGGTGCGGGTGATGGCGAAGGTGAAGGGCGTGGTGCCGGACTGGCCTTCCGCCTTGCTGGCGGACAGGGCGGTGATGCCGACGCCGGTATCGTCGTTCAGGATCGTCGCCACCGCCTGGGACGGCGAGAAGGCGACCCCCGGGCTGGCGGCTGTCAGCCGCACGGCGAAGCTCTCATCCCGTTCGACGAGGCCGTCGCTGGCGACGTTGACCGTGATGGTGCGCGTGGTCTCCCCCGCTTCGAACCGGATCGTGCCGCGCGGCGTGCTGGCGCCCGCGAAATCGGCGGCGGACGTGCCGTTCCCTCCCGCACCGACGACGGACCAGGACGCGGTCTGGACCGCATCCAGATAGCCGCTGCGGGTGACCGTGAAGGTGAAGGGCGTGGTGCCGCCGTTGCCTTCCACCGCGCTGCCGGTGGTGCTCGTGATGGCCATCACCGTCTCGTCCCGCAGGATCGTGCCCTGCGCCTCCGCCTGGCCGAGGAGGAGGCCGTTGGTGGGGCTGGACAGGCGGACGACGAAGGTTTCGTCCAGCTCGCGGGTGGAATCGCCGGAGACGTTGACGGTGATGGTCTTCCGCGTCTCGCCGGCCGCGAATTCGACGATGCCCGAGGGCGGCGCGCCACCGACGAAATCCGAGGCGCTGGTCCGCGACGCGCCCGTGCCCGCGACCGACCAGGCGACGGATTGCGCGGCATCGGTGGCGCCCGTCCGCGTGACATGGAAGGTGAAGGGCGTGGTCTCGCCGGCGTGGCCTTCGGTCCGCACCGCCTGGTGGGCGGTGATGGCGACGCTGCTGTCATCGGGCAGGATAATGCCGAGCGCGTCGGCGTCCCCGAGCGACTGGTTGGCCGTGGTGGTGGCAAGGGTAACGGTGAAGCGTTCCGCGCGTTCCGCCACCCGGTCGCCGGCGACGTTGACGGTGATGGTGCGCGACGTCTCGCCGGCGGCGAAGCTCAGGGTGCCGGAGGGCAGGACTCCGCCCGCGAAATCGGCCGCGTCGGCGGGGGCGGAGCCGTTGCCCGCGACCGCCCAGGCGACGGAGGCGGCTTCCGTGACCAGGCCCGCGCGGGTGACGGTGAAGATGAAGGGGGTGGTCCCCGCCTGGCCCTCCGCCCGTTCCACCGTGCCGGACTGCATGTCGAAGACCATGTCATCATCGCGGAGGGACCCGGTGATGGCATTGCCGAGGCCGAGGCCGGCGGTGGTGGTCGTCAGCGCCAGGCGGAAGAAGGCCTCCGGTGCCTCCGCGATGCTGTCCGCGACGAAGGATAGCACGACCTCCTTCATCGTCTCGCCGGGGGCGAAGGTGACGCTGCCGGTGGGCAGCGCGCCGCCCACGAAGTCCCGCGCCTGCACGACGGCGGGGACGCCGGAGAGCGACCGGGAGGCGGCCCAGCCGACGACATCGGTGCCCGAGGTATCGCCGATGCGGAGCAGCGGGATCACCATCGTGGTGACGCCGCCATGACCTTCCGTGATCGTGCGGCTATAGGTCCCGGCCTCGATGCGCGGGTCATCGTTGACGATGGTCACCGGCATCTGATGCGTGTCCACGCGCAGGGACGGCATAGTGGGAGCCACGTTGAACGTGAAGTATTCGTTGGGTTCGGACCGCGTGTCGCCGGCCACCGCGATGGTCACGGTCGTCGTCGAGGCACCCGCGGCGAAGGTTGCGATGCCCGTGGGCAGTGTGCGGCCGACAAAGTCGGCGGCATCGACAGCCTGCCCGCGCGTCGCATCGGGCACCACTGCCCAGTTCACGCTCGCCTCATCGGCGATGTAGCCTTCGCGATGCAGTGTATAGGTCAGGAGGGTGGTGCCCGCCTGGCCTTCCGTCACCTGCGAGGCACCCGTGACCCGCATGGTGGCGTCATCGTCCAGCACCTCCACCGCCACAGTGCCGCCGTTCAGGATATTCATTCCGGGGGAGGGGTCGGAAAGGCGGAAGGTCGCGGTCTCCCGCAGGGCTTCCACCCCCGCATCGTCGAGGATTGGCAGGACGACGACCTGCACCTGCTGACCCGGGGCGAAGGTCAGCCGCCCGGATAGCGGCGTGCCCGGCGCGAAATCGGCGCTGTCCAGCAGGCCCTCCAGCGTCCAGGCGACGCTGGCGGTGTCGGTCAGGGGGCCACGGCGCTCGACCGAGATGCGCAGCGCGCCGTCGCCGGATTCGCTCGCCGAGGTGCCGCCGGGCAGGATCGTGAAGCCGGCATAGACGTCCCGGATCCAGAGCGAGGGCGAACTCGCGCTGCGCACGTCAAGCCCGGGCGAGGGGTTGGAAAGCCCAAACAGGACGCGTTCCATGCCCTCCAGCAGATCATCGGTGGCGACGGGCACGAAGATGGTCGTGGTGGACTGGCCGATGGCGAAGACGGCACGGCCCGAGGGCAGGATTCCGCCGGGGAAATCGGCTGCCGTCGCGTAGTTCCACGTCGGGATCAAATCGTCCCGGCTGGCAGGATCCAATACCGCCCAGTCTAAGCTCTGCTCCAGATGCGTATTGCCCGATCGCGTCAGGCGAAGGAGTTGGCCGCTCGTCGCGGCATTGCCTTCGAGAATTTCCAGACCGGTATTGGTGACGGCAACGCTGGCATCATCGTTCAGGATTGTGGATCGGATTGTCGATGTGAAGACCCTTGATCCTTCAATCGTGGGCAGGGTCGAGGTGAAGGAGACGTCAAAGACCTCGTTGAGCTCGAAAAAGGAGTCGCCCTTGATCCAGATGCTGAGCGTCCCGCTGCTTTCGCCTGCGGCCAGGGTCAGGCTGCCCGAGCTTGCGGGTGCCGTTCCCAGCATCGGATCGAAATCGTCGATGTTGGCTGCCAGGGAACTATTGGTAGTGGAAAGACGCCAATCGACCGTCAGGGCCTGGCTGGCGTCGCCGATGCGGCTGACCAGGTAGCGGAACTCGGTCGGGCCGGTCGTGCCTTCAACCAGGGGGCCTTGCTGCGCGGTGACGCTCAGCCGGCTGTCATCGTCACGGATGACGGTCGTGGCCTCGCCGACCAGGATCGTGCTGCCGGATGGGGCATCGCGCAGCCTGACCGTGAAGCTTTCATTGGGTTCGGCAACGCTGTCCCTGTTGACGACGAAGCTGACGCGCTGCGTGGTTTGCCCCGGAGCGAAGGTGACGACCTGGGACGCCGGAGACCAAAGGGGGAAGTCGGCGGCATCGGTCGGCCACAGGCCGCTGCCCGCGGCGTCGAGGGTGATGCTGGCCTGGCCGCGCACGCTGTTGCGGGTGACATCGAAGGAGATGGTGTTCAGCCCCGGCGAAATCGCACTGAATGTCCCTTCCGCCACGCTGTCGGCGACGGCCCGCACGGAATAGATGACATCATGGTCGGCGACGATGTCGAACCGCCTCCCAACGCTGGAGATATTGCCGTCCTGATCGGTCATATTCGCGACGACGAAGATCGCCTCGTCGGGGTCGAGCACTGAATCGCGGATCGTCGGGATCAGGATCGTCCGGCTCGCCTCGCTGGCGCCGAGGACGAAGGTACCGCCGGGCAGGACGCCGCCGAAGGCGAAATCAGACGCGGTGACGTCACCGCGGACGCCGGTGACCGTCCAGACGACGGTGTAGGTTTTCGAGTCCCCTGCACCACGCTCCAAGACGAGGGCGAGTGTATTGCCCTCGACCACCTCGCGGAGGGCGCTGTTCAGGTTCATCATGGTGTCGTGCCGATCAATCAGGAACGCCGTTTTGACCGGGCAGGAACGAGCAGGTGAAGGAACTGGTCAGGTTGAGGGCCTGCGCCGACGTCCAGGCCGGATCACGCTCACCCAACGCACGTCACCCCCAACTCCCGGTCATTACCACACCGTTATCTGAGGACCTACCTTCCGGCTAGTTGTCCATTATCACGCGTCCGTGAGTAAACAACCTTTCCGCGAGTTCCAGCGCCAGCCGCGTCGCCTCGTTCTCCCGCTCCGCATTCCAGGCCAGGGCCACGCCCACGGCATGGATCGGGCCCTCCAGTGCCCGGAACGCGACGCCCGGCGGCCGCAGCCGGGCCATGCCGGCGCTGACCAGCGCGACGCCGAGCCCCGCCGCCACGAAGCCCAGCTGCGCCATGGCGGAGCCGACCTCCCGCGTCACGCGCGGTGTGAAGCCGGCGGCGTGGCAGGCGGCGACCATGGCATCCGAATAGGCGGGGCTGATGCCGCGGGGCAGCACCAGCATCGGCTCATCTGCCAGCGCGGCCAGCGGCAGGGGACCGTCCTGTGTCGCCAGCCGGTGCTCCTCTGGCAGTGCGGCCGCCAGCACGTCCCGGCCGAGCGGCCGCAGCTTCACGGGATGGCGGTCCCGGTCGAGCCGGAGCAGCGCCAAATCCACCTCGCCCCGCCGCAGCGCCTCCACCGCATCCGCCGTGTCCATCTCCCGCACCGCGATGGCGGAGGCCGGGCGCGCGGCCTGCAGGCCACGGACCAGCGGCGGCAGGTAGTCGAACAGGGCGGAGGTGACGCAGGCCAGCGCGACGGGGGCGCTGCGGCCGGCGCGGAGATCGCGGGCGAGCGATTCGATCTGCCCCGCATCCTCCGCCATGCGGCGCGCCAGCGGCAGCAGGGCCTCGCCCTCCCGCGTCGGGCGCGCGCCCTTGCCGCTGCGCTCCAGCAGCCGCACGCCGAGTTCACGCTCCAGCGCCTGGATCTGCGCGGTCAGCGGTGGCTGGGAGATGCCGAGCCGTGCGGCGGCGCGGCCGAAATGCCCTTCCTCCGCCACGGCGAGGAAATGGCCGAGCCGTCTGACGAGGCGGAAATCCATGGGCGCTTCAGTCCATCCGATACGGAAAGGCTATCGCGCCGCCACGCCAATCGGAATGGACGATCACGCGAAGCGGGTCCAAAACGGGGCGTCACTATCCGAATCAAATGGGGAACGCTGATGAAGCTGCATCCGGTGAAGGTCCATCCGTCCAAGGCGCTGCTGAAGCGCGAGGACCAGCTGGCCTGGAAGATGGCCGGCGTCGCGGTGGACAAGGTCGCCGTCCAGAAGGACGTGCAGGCCATGATCATCAACCGCGTGATCGACAACGCCTCCGTCGCCATCGCTGCCATCAACCGCCGGCCGGTCGTCTCCGCCCGCGGCATGGCGCTGGGCCATGCGAAGAAGGCGGGCGGGGCCACGGTGTTCGGCGTGAAGTCCGGCACCACCGTCTCCCCCGAATGGGCGGCCTGGGCGAATGGCACGGCGGTGCGTGAGCTCGACATGCACGACACCTTCCTGGCCGCCGACTACTCCCACCCCGGCGACAACATTCCCCCGCTGCTGGCGGTCGCGCAGGCGATGGGGAAGTCGGGCAAGGACCTGATGCGGGGCCTGGCGACGGCCTATGAGCTGCACATCAACCTGGTGCGCGCGATCTGCCTGCATGAGCACAAGGTGGACCACATCGCCCATCTCTGCCCCGCCGCGGCCGCCGGCATCGGCACCATGCTGGGCCTGAAGCAGGAGGTGGTGTTCCAGTCGATTCAGCAGGCGCTCCACACCTCCGTGAGCTTCCGGCAGTCGCGGAAGGGAGAGATCTCCTCCTGGAAGGCCTATGCCCCCGCCCATGCCGGCAAGCTGGCGATCGAGGCGGTGGACCGCTGCATGCGCGGCGAGGGCGCGCCGAGCCCGATCTACGAAGGCGAGGATTCCGTCATTGCCTGGGTGCTGTCGGGCCGCACGCAGGCCGACAGCAAGGGCCGCAAGACGGTCTATGACCCCACCTACTACGAGGTCCCGCTGCCCGAAGCCGGCGAGCCCAAGCGCGCCATCCTGGACAGCTACACCAAGGAGCACAGCGCCGAATACCAGTCCCAGGCGCTGATCGACCTGGCCTTCCGGATGCGGGAGCAGATCAAGGACATGGAGGCGATCGAGAAGATCATCATCCATACCAGCCACCACACCCACTACGTGATCGGCACCGGCGCGAACGACCCGCAGAAGATGGACCCGAAGGCGAGCCGGGAGACGCTGGACCACTCCATCATGTACATCTTTGCCGTCGCCCTGCAGGACGGGCGCTGGCACCATGTGGACAGCTACGCGCCGAAGCGCGCCGGCCGGGCGGATACCGTTCGCCTCTGGCACAAGATCGAGACGACCGAGGACCCGGAGTGGACGCGCAAGTACCACTCCCGCGATCCCAATGAGCTGTCCTTCGGCGGCCGGGTGGAGATCCTGTTCAAGGACGGGTCGAAGCTGGTGGATGAGCTCGGCGTGGCGAATGCCCACCCGAACGGCGCCCGCCCCTTCGCGCGGGACCAGTACATCAACAAGTTCCGCATCCTGACCGAGGGCATCATCACGACGCGGGAGCAGAACCGCTTCCTGGAGGCCGCGCAGAACCTGACGAGCCTGCCGGCGGGCGAGCTTTCGGCGCTGAACGTGGCGCTGCCGGCGGGCACGCTGCTCGACGCCAAGCCCGGCATTTTCTGAGCGTTAACGAGTACCGCACCCCGCGGGCGGAACCCTGCGTTCCGCCCGCCCTGCGGCAAGGGGAGTGAAGCCATGAGTGAAGCCACACCGACCCTCTACAAGGGCCTGGTCGGCGTCTATGCCGATGTCTCCAGCGTCTCCAAGGTGATGCCGGAGACGAACAGCCTGACCTATCGCGGCTATGCCGTGCAGGACCTCTGCGAGGAGAGCAACTTCGAGGAGGTGGCCTACCTGCTGTGGCATGGCGAGTTGCCGAACGCCGCGCAACTGGCCGCCTTCCAGGCGGAGGAACGCGCGAACCGCGCCCTGTCGCCCGCCCTGCTGCGGGTGCTGCGGGAGATCCCGAAGGGCGCGCACCCGATGGATGCGATCCGCACCGCCGTCTCCTTCATGGGGGCGGAGGATCCGGAAGCCGCCGATGTGTCGGACGCCGCGCAGCGGCGGAAGGCGATGCGCCTGCTGGCCAAGCTGCCGACCGCGGTGGCGGCGACCAACCGCCTATCCAAGGGGCTGGAGCCGATCGCGCCGGATGCGTCGCTGCCCTTCTGCGAAAACTTCTTTCACCTGGTCTTCGGCAAGGTGCCGCAGCCCGAGGTCATCAAGTCCTTCGACGTCTCGATGATCCTCTACGCTGAGCACACCTTCAACGCCTCCACCTTCACGGCGCGGACGGTCACCTCCACCGGGGCGGACATCCATGGCGCGATCGCGGCAGGCATCGCGGCGCTGAAGGGCCCGCTGCATGGCGGCGCCAATGAGGCGGTGATGCACATGCTGACGGAGATCGGCAGCCCGGAGGCGGCGGAGGAGTGGCTGGACGGCAAGTTCGACCACAAGGCGCTGGTGATGGGCTTCGGCCACCGCGTCTACAAGAACGGCGACTCGCGCGTGCCGACGATGACCAAGTACGCCGAGAAGATGGCGGAGGTGGTCGGCGACCGGCGCTGGATGGAGACCAGCCGCGTGCTGGCCGCGAAGATGATGCGGGTGAAGAACATCCACCCGAACCTCGATTTCCCCGCGGGCCCTGCCTACTACCTCATGGGCTTCGACATCCCGATGTTCACGCCGATCTTCGTCTGCTCCCGCATCACCGGCTGGGCGGCGCATGTGTTCGAACAGGCGGCCGACAACCGGCTGATCCGCCCGCTGTCGCACTACACCGGCGAGGAACAGCGGCCGGTGAAGCCGATGGCCGAGCGCTGAACGACGACGCCGCGCGGCATGATCGCGCGGCGTCTTCCGATGCGAGGAAGCGCCAGCGCGGCCGCTCCCTCGCATCGATGAACGGCATCCGTGCTGCCTTCGGATGCTTCTCTCCGCACGTCGCTGCACACGCGATGCACATCGCTGCACGTCGTTCGTGCGTTTTCGTTTGACAGGCAGGTTGCACACACGGATAGCGTGACGATGCACGCATCGCTTGACGCGATTCGCGTGAATGTCGGCGCCGAGGCGGCATCATCCTCGCGGCGATGACATCACGCAGAACACACGGGCGGTGCAGCGCAGCAGGAAGGATCGGTCCATGGACCGCAGGCTCGTGGGGCAGGGGATCGTGCGCAGCACGCCATGTTCCGCACCGCTGAACAGCGCCATCGCGGCGCGGACGGCCAGCGCCATCGTGGCGCGGGTCGTTGGCGGGAGAGAAGCCGGGAAGGGCGCGACGCGGCGTGATGCCGCGCACAGCGCGCCCCGTACCGGCGCCGGCGGAAGCGGGACGGCGGCTGCACCGGGACGGCGCGATACGGGATCCGCGCCGACCGGGAGACGCACGGTTCGACCTGCCTTCGCGGGCACGACGCGGCGCAAGCCGTGCGGACCCACCACCACCGGAACACCACTCACCGGAAAAGATCGGAGATCCTGACCATCATGACCGACACCACCGTGACCACCGAGACTGAGACCGAGGCCGCAGCGCCGCGCGCCCAGGCGATGGCGATGGCTGCCGCGAAGAAGACGGCGAAGAAGCCCGCCGCCAAGAAGCCGGCCGCGAAGAAGGCTGCGCCGAAGAAGGCCGCTGCCAAGAAGCCCGCCGCGAAGAAGGCCGC
>NZ_FOSQ01000007.1:98281-242503 GCF_900114315.1 Falsiroseomonas stagni DSM 19981 | reverse complement strand
GCGCCGAAGAAGGCCGCTGCCAAGAAGCCCGCCGCGAAGAAGGCCGCCGCGCCAAAGAAGGCCGCTGCCAAGAAGCCGGCTGCCAAGAAGGCCGCCGCGCCGAAGAAGGCCGTCGCCAAGAAGCCGGCTGCCAAGAAGGCCGCCCCCAAGGCTGCGCCGAAGAAGGCCGCTGCCCCCAAGGCCGCGCCGAAGAAGGCCGCTGCCCCCTCCGCGCGCAGCGAAGCCGCGAAGAAGGCCGCTGCCACGCGCGCCGCGAAGAAGGCCGCTGCCGCCGCTGCTGCGCCGGCCCCCGCCGCGACGCCGGAATCCTCTTCCTAATACGCCTGCCGATCCCGGCGAGGGGGCGTCGTCCGCTTCATGCGGGCGGCGCCCTTTTCGCGTCTGGAGCCCTGCCATGACACGCACCATCGCACCCCTGCCGCGCGGCCAGCGGCAACGCCTGGCGCCGCTGCTGGCGCTCTATGCGGCGGAGATGCGCGCCGTGCTGAACGGCGCCCAGGCGGCGTCGCCGGAGGCCCAGGCGGCGCTGCTGGACAGCCACCCGGCGGCGGAGGTGCTGCTGGCGGAGGATGACGGCGCACCGGTCGGCTTTGCCATCCTCTTCGACCTGCCGGAGGTCGTCTTCGCCCGGCGCTGCGGCAACCTCGATGACCTCTTCGTCCGGCCGGAGGCGCGCGGCCGCGGCATCGCGCGCGCGCTGATCGCTGCCGCGGTGGCGGAGGGCGAGGCGCGGGGATGGAGCCACCTGCGCTGGATCGTGCCGGAAGGCGATGTGGCTGCGATCGCGCTGTACGAACGGATCGCGGCGCGGGCGGATTGGCGGAGCTACGTGATCCGCATCGACCCTGCGGCTTCCCTGTAGCCGCTACCCGAAGGTCGCCAGCAGATCGTCCACCTGCGGGTGCGTCAGGCGGCGCACGCCGGGCACGTCCCGCAGCAGCAGCGCGAGGCGCGCGGCTTCCTCCAGCTCCTCCGCCGCATTCACCGCTTCCACCAGGGAGGCGCCGCTGACGACAGGGCCGTGATTGGCCAGCAGCAGGGCCTTGGCGGCGAGGGCGGCCTGGTGGACGTCGCTCTCCATCGCCGCGTCGCCGGGGCGGTAGTAGGGCACGCAGGGCAGGCGGCGGCCGATGCGCATGACGAAGTAGGGCGTCAGCGGCGGGATCTCCGCATCGCCGCCCTCCGGCGCGATGCAGGAGATGGCGGTGGCGTAGGTGGAATGCAGGTGCACCACGGCGCCTGCCTCCGGCCGGGCGGTCAGCACGGCGCGGTGCAGGAAGACCTCCTTGGACGGCTTGTCGCCGCCGATGTGCCGCCACGCCGCATCCAGCCGGCTGATCCGCGCGGGATCGAGACGCCCGAGGGAGGAGTTGGTCGGCGTCATCAGGTAGCCATCGGGCAGGCGCACGCTGATGTTGCCCGCGGTGCCGACGGAATAGCCGCGGTCGAAGAGCGATTTTCCCAAGCTCGCCAGCTGCGACCGAAGCTCCGCCTCAGACATGGTCGAAGGCCTTCAGGAAGAAGTCGCGCCCGCCGAAATTGCCGGACTTCAGCGCGAGGTGGATGCCCGTCGGGTCCGCGAAGGTCCAGGGCACGCCGGGATCGATCTCATGCCCGATGCGAAGCCGCGTGACGCCGAGGCGGGAGACGACGGCGCCGGAGGTCTCGCCCCCCGCCACCACCAGGCGCTTCACGCCGCGCGCGACCAGGCCTTCCGCCACGGTCGACAGCGCGTGTTCCACCAGCGCGCCCGCGGCATCGCGGCCGAGCTTCGCCTGTAGCGCCGCGACCTGCTCCGGCGGGGCGGAGGCGGCGATGACGATGGGGCGCGTCGCATCGAGCCTGCCCTCCGCCCAGGCGAGCGCCTGTGCCGCGAGCGCGGCCGCATCCGGCGTGCCCAGCACGTCCAGCTCCAGCACCGGCGCGTGATCCCGTGCGAAGCCGATCTGGCCGAGGGTGGCGCGGGAGCAGCTGCCGGCGACGACGGCGCAGAGGCCGCCGGCGGCGGGCAGGTTCGCCGCATCCGCGCGTTCCGGCAGCAGGCCCTTCGCGCGGAAATTCGCCGGCAGGCCCATGGCGACGCCGGAGCCGCCGGTGATGAGGGCGTGGCTCGCCGCGGCCTCGCCGATCGCCATCAGATGCTGGTCGCTGGTGGCGTCGACGATGGCGTAGCGGCGGCCACCCTCGGCCAGGCGCGTCATCGCCTGACGGATCGCCGTCGCGCCCTGGTCCACCACGGCGAAGGGGACGAGGCCGACGGAGCCTTCCGTCTGGCGCGACAGCACGCGGACCAGGTTCGCATCCTTCATCGGCGTCAGCGGATGGTTCTCCATCCCGCTCTCGTTCAGCAGATGGGCGCCGACGAACAGGTGCCCCTGGTAGATGCTGCGGTTGTTGGCGGGAAAGGCGGGGCAGGCGAGGGCGAAGCCGGCGCCGAGGCGCTTCAGCAGCGCATCCGCGACGGGGCCGATATTGCCCTCATCCGTGCTGTCGAAGGTGGAGCAGTATTTGAAGAAGATCTGCTTCGCGCCGGCCGAGAGCAGCTCATCCGCCGCCGCCAGGCTTTCCGCGATGGCGTCGCGCACGGGCGCGGTGCGGGATTTCAGAGCGACGACGATCGCATCGGCCTCGGGCAGCGGGCCGGTGGGCACGCCGATCACCTGTACCGTCGCCATGCCGTTGCGCACGAGCATGGAGGCGAGGTCGGTCGCGCCGGTGAAGTCATCGGCAATGCAGCCGAGGAGGAGGGGCATCGCTTAACCCTTTTCAGGCGGCAGGCAGAGGATGTCGGTGTGGCCGACGCGGACGGAAAGCCGCAGCAGCCCGGCCTGGGCGCGGCGATCCACCATCCAGTCCAGCAGCTTCGCGCGGCCGCGGCGTTCATGCGCCATGGCGGCGCGGGCATGGCCATCCGCGATCTCGGCGGCCATGGCGGCGTCGCGGCGGCTGATGACCCAGTCGCTCGGCGCGCGGTGCACGGTGTAGCCATGCGCCTCGAAGGCTGCGGCGATCACCGCGGGGGCGCGGGCGCCGAGCGCGGTGCCGCCGAAGCCCTTATCGCGCAACTGGTCGCGCGCGAAGCCGCGGGCCACCAGCGCATCGCCGGGATGGGACGGCATGAAGCGCTCCCGCCCCGTCACGTTGAGCGCGGCGTAGAAGGGCAGGCGGTGCTCTGCGCAGCCTTCCGCGATGCGCTGCACCCAATCCTCCGACACCAGGTCGCAGAGCGCGGTGTTCACCACGGCGTCCACCTGGTCGAGCGGCAGATTGTCCGGGGCCTCCCGCAGATCGGCGACCAGCGCCTCCACCCGCCAGGCGCCTTGCGGCGAATGCACCAGCAACGTCTTGCGGCCGGGCCAGGTGACGGTCCATTCGGCTTCCAGCGCGCGACCGGCAATCGTCTCGAAGGCGCGGCCGACGAGTTCGGGATCGGCATCCACCAGCGTCCATGCCTGGGCGCGGCCGATGAAGTGCGCCATCCAGCGCAGCAGCGAACCCGTGCCGGCGCCGAGGTCGAGGATGCGGGGGCGGGCGGGCAGGACGGCGGAGAGTTGCTGCGCCAGCGCCACGTTGCGCGCGGCGGCGTCATAGGGCTCCCGCAGGTCCAGCCAGTCGCCGTCGAAGGTTTCGGTCATCGGGAGGCAGCCTTCTCGATCTCGGCGACGAAGGCGCTGGCGCGGTCCTCCCATCGCGGCAGGCGCTGGCCTGCCTGCCAGGCGGCGTCCGCCATCTCCGTCCGCAGTTCCGTGTCGAAGATCGCGCGGCGCATCGCCTTGCCGAGGGAGACGACATCGCCGGGGGGCGAGATCACGCCGGCGCCGACGGGCACCACCTCCGCGATCGCGCCGCCGGCGGTGATGGCCACGGGGATGCCGCGGGCCAGCGCCTCGGCGGCGGCCATGCCGTAGCCTTCCCAATGGGTGGCGAGGGCGAAGAGGTCGGTGCGCGCCCAGAGCGGTGCCATGTCGGCGACTTCGCCGGCGAAGGTCACGCGCTGGGCGATGCCCAACTCCTCGGCCAGCGCGACCAGGCCATCGGCATGCACCTTGTTGCGCGCGCCGCCGGCGATGGTCAGCGTCCAGTCGAGGTCAGGCAGCGTGCCGAGCGCGCGCAGCAGGACATCATGCCCCTTGCGCGGGATCAGCGTGCCGATGGCGAGGATGGCGCAGCCGGGCCCGCCGGAGCCGCTGCCGCGCGGCGCGGGATCGGTGCCGGGTTCCACCACGCCGATGCGCGCGGGGTCCGCGCCGAATTCCGGCGCGAGGCGACGGGCGGTGAGGTTGCTGGTCGCGACCAGGCCGCCGAGGCGCGGGAAGATCGCCTGTTCCGCTGTTCGCAGCGCATCGCGAACCGGGCCGGGGTTGCCGTGTTCCAGCGCCGTCGGGTGGTGGATGAGGCCCAGGGCGCCGCGACGCGCCAACTCATCCAGCAGCGGCTCGAAGGCCGGCAGGCCGAGGCCGTCGATGACGATGCGCGCATCCGCCGGCACCCGAGCCAGCGCGGCGCGCGCGCTGTCCCGGGCGGCGTCGTCCGGCAGCGGATGCTGGCCGGCCAGTTCATGCACCGTGACGTCGTGCCCCAGCGCGCGCATGCCCTCGATCAGCCGGCGGTCATAGCCGTAGCCGCCGGAAATCGCGGTGATGGGGCCGGGGACGAGGAAGGCGATCTTCATGAGTCAGACCGGACCCTCAAAGGCGGCCCAGGCGATGTGGCTCTCGCGCAGCAGGATCTTCAGGCCCGTCACGGCCTTGCCGCCATCGCCCAGCACGCCATCGCGGCACGCCTGTGCCAGCAGGCCGTGGATATGCAGGCACAGATATTCCGTGGTGGTGTTCTTGCCCGCGAAGACAGGCTCCGCATCCAGGTTGCGGTAGTCCATCGGCGCCAGGATGGCGCGAAGGTGATCCTTCGCCATGCCGATATCGACCAGCAGATGCAGGTCATCGAGCTTCGGCGCGCGGAACTCGGCCTCCACGATGAAGGTGGCGCCGTGCAGGCGCTGTGCGGGGCCGAAGGCATCGCCCCGGAAGCTGTGCGCGATCATGATGTGGTCGACGACGGTCAGGCTGAACATCGGGCGCGGTCTCTCGTTATATATAGGTGACGAAGGGGCAGAGCGGCTGCGCGTCGCCGGCCGGCGGCGACAGCACCTTGCCGAGGGATTGCGGCAGATCCTTGAAGGGGATGCCGGGGCCGAGCAGCGCATCGAGCCGCGCATCGTCCAGCAGCGACAACGCCAGCGCCAGGCGATCGCCATAGCCGCGCCTGCCGCGCATCGCGGGCGCCACCTGGCCGACCTGGGTGGAGATGATGGACAGGCGCTTCGCGTGGAAGGCCTCGCCCAGCGGCAGCGCCACTTCCTTGTCACCGAACCAGGAGGCCTCGACCACCCGTCCCTCGAACCCGCAGCGGGAGAGGGCGAGGCGGAGGCCGGCGGGGCTGGCGGAGGCGTGGATGACGAGGTCGCGATGGTCCGGTGCCTCATCGGGGGCGCAGAAGCGGGCGCCGAAGCTCTCCACGATGGCGCGGCGGGATTCATCGATGTCGCAGACCGCGAGGTCGATGCCCGGGATGCGGGCGAGCAGGAAGGTGGCGAGCAGCCCGACGACGCCGGCGCCCACGACCAGCGCGCGTTCGCCCACCATGGGGCGCGCATCCCACAGCACGTTGACGGCGGTCTCCATGTTCGCCGCCATCACCGCGCGATGGTCGGGCACGGCGTCGGGGATCGGGATGCACATGGAAGCGGGAGCCACGAAGGCATCGTGGTGCGGGTGCAGGCAGAAGACGCGCCGGCCGAGCAGCGCCTCCCCCCCCGCGCGCACGCGCCCCACCGCGGCGTAGCCGTAGGAGAGCGGAAAGGGGAAGTCGCCGTATTGCAGCGGCGCGCGCATGGCGGGCCACTGGCTTTCGGGGACCCTGCCTTCGAACACCAGGCGTTCCGTGCCGCGGGAGATGCCGGTGGCGATGGTGTCCACCAGCACCTGGTCCGGGCCGGGCACGGCCAATGCCTGTTCCCGCAACTCGGCGCGATGCGGCGCGATGGTCCAGAGGGCGGTGGCCTTCATCACGCGGTGCCTTCGCAACGGCCCGGGCGACGACGGCCGAGCGGGATGTCCAACAGCAGGTCGTCCCCGATCGGATGCACGGCCCAGCGGAACCGCAGCCCCTGGTCCATATGCGTGGCCTCCGGCAGCGTGAAGGCGGGGATGCCGGAGCCGAGGATCACGGGGGCGAGCGTCACATGCAGGCGGTCCAGGCAACCGGCGGCGAGGAAGGCGGAGACGGTGCGGCCGCCACCCTCCACGAAGATGCGGCGCAGGCCGCGCGCTGCAAGGGCGCGCAGGAGGGCGGGCAGGTCGATGGCACCGTCGCCGATGCGCAGCACCTCTGCCTGGCCATGCGTCGCGGCGCCCGGCGTGGCGGTGATGAGCAGCGTCGGCGCGGCGCCATCGGCGAAGACGCGATGCGTGGGGGCGAGCCGGCGCGCGGGGTCCAGCACCACGCGGACGGGGTTGGGGCCGGTGGCTTCGCGCGTCGTCAGGCGTGGATCGTCGTGGTGCACGGTGCCGGCGCCCACCATCACCACGTCGCAGAGCGCACGCAGGCGATGGGTGTGCAGGATGTCGCCGGGGCCGCCGATCCACTGGCTGGCGCCATTCGCGCAGGCGATGCGGCCATCCAGCGTCTGCGCCAGGCGGCCGATCACGATGCAGCCATCATCGGCCCGCGGCGTGGCGAAGAGGGGGGCGAACAACGAACCCATGGCGCCTTCCGGCACGGGACCGCCTTCGCGCGCGCGCAGCAGCGCGGCCCAGGCGTCTTCCTCCGTCGTCGTCAGGGGATGGTGCATCGCCGCCACGCTATGCCGAAGCGGCGGCATAACCGCAACGGCGCGTCGGCGTTCCCGTCAGCGCAAGGCGGCGCCCGGGAAGAGCGGCAGCAGGGCCTCGGCGGCCATGCCCGCGAGGAAGGGGAGCACCAGGCTTGCGGACAGGCGCAGCAGGATGAAGCGGGGGCCGAGGATCGGCAGTTCCCAGGAGAGCGTCCGGTGCAGGCCAAGCACCGCCCAGCCGGAGATCAGCGCCACCATCTGCGCCGGCCCCGCACCCGACTTCAGGAAGCCGAGCACCAGCGGGAAGGCGACGAAGGGTCCGCCCGGCAGCACGCTGCCCGCCAGAGTCGCCAGCGCCACCCCGGCCGCGCCGCTATCCGGCCCCAGCCAGCGTTCCGCCCAGCCATCGGGGATGAGTTCCGCGACGAACGCCGCCATGGGCAGCGCCATCAGCATCACCGGCGCGACACGCGTCAGCGATGTGCCGGCTTCGCCCACGGCACGACGCGCGACCGAAGGGCTCCGGCGCAGGCACAGGAACAGCGCGCCGAGCGCCAGCACCCACATGCCGATCACGCCCACGGTCATTGCCCTTTGTCCGGCGCAGGCTTGAAGGCGGGCGCATCCTCCGGCGTCCAGCGGATCGGCAGCCAGCGCGCCAGAAGCCCGGCCAGCACCGGCAGCGGCAGGCCGCACAGCAGGCGCAGCAGCGCGAAATCCGTGCCCAGGATCGGCAGTTCCCAGACCAGGATGCGCTGGAAGCCGTTCAGCGACCAGGCGAGCACGAAGGCGATCAGCGCGCCGCGATCGGCGCCGGCCTGCGCCAGCACCAGCACGACGGGAAAGGCGGCGACCGGGCCGCCCGGCATGGCCATGCCCGCCGCGGTCGCCACCAGCAGGCCGCGCAGCCCGGACTCCGCCCCCATCCACCGCGCCAGCGCCCCCGGCGGCACCAGTTGCCGCAGCGCGGCGGAGAGCAGCAGGCCGCCGATGATGGAGGGCGCGACGGTGACGATCAGCCCCCAGGTCGCTTCCAGCGCGTGGCGGAACGCGGCCTCCCCGCGCAGCAGCAGCACCGCGACGGCGGCGGAGAGCGTGAGCAGGGAGATGACGATGAAGGTGGCGTGGCGGCGCAGCATGGGTGGGCCGATGCTGCGCCGCGAAAGGGGCGCTGTCCATGCAGCGCCCCGATGCGCGTCAGGCGCGGGAGGCGAGGGAGATCGGCGCCGGCCTTCCCTCCCGCGTCCCGCCCCGCTCCCCATAGGTGCCGGGGCGCTCGGGCCGGGCGGCGCCGGCGATGGTCTCGATGACGCGGGATTGCAGGTCGATCGCGCGTTCCAGCAGGCGGCGATTCTCGACGCCCAGGTCGCGCAGCCGCCCGGCGAGTTCCTCGACCCGCGCGCGGTCACGCGGCTCCGCCTGCGCGCCGGTGCGGCTGGCGGCATCGAAGGCGGCGGCGAAGGCGTCGGAGGCCTGCTTCTTCGGCCCGGCGAGCGCGGCGGCGGCAGAGAGGTCCAGCTTCGCCAGGGCCTCGTTCTCCGCGCGCAGCGCCTCCGCCAGGCGCTGCGCGGCGATCAGCAGGGGTTGCATCATGGTCATGGGGTGGTCCTGTCCGTGGTCTGTGGCTGGCCTGACGCGCCGGCCAGCCGGGTGAGTTCGCGCAGCACCGCATCCGCCAGGCCAAGCCCGCCGGCGCGTGCCAGATCCTTGGCGATGGCATCGACCATCATCGGCCGCCATTGCGCTTCCGCGGCGCCGCCGCCGAAGGGGCCCTTCGTCTCCAGCCCCTGGAACATCGGCTGGAGCAGGGCGCCGAGCGCCTGGGCCTCGAAATCCACGGCCGCCCGGCGGAGCGCCGCCGGCGTGGGGGGCGTGCGCGCCAGGGAAGGCGTGCCGCCGGTGGCCAGGGGGGATGGGACGGGCGGGGTCATCGCACCTCCAGCTCCGCCTGCAATGCGCCGGCGGCCTTGATGGTCTGCAGGATGGTGATCAGGTCGCGCGGGCCGACGCCGAGGCCGTTGAGGCCGCGGACCAGCTCCTCCAGCGTCACGCCGCCGCGGAGGATGCCGAGCCGCCGCTCCGACTGGTCATCCACTTCCACATTGGTGCGGGGAACGACCACGGTCTCCCCGTTCGAGAGCGCGTTGGGCTGGCTGACCTGGGGGGTTTCCGTGATGCGGATGGTCAGGTTGCCCTGCGCGATCGCCACCGTGGAGACGCGGACATTGGCGCCCATGACGATGGTGCCGCTCGCTTCCTCGATCACCACGCGCGCCATCTGGTCGGGCACCACGCGCAGCTGCTCGATCTCCGCCAGGAAGCCCACGGCGTCGCGGCCGTTCATGTTGATGGTGACGGTGCGCGGGTCGTTCGCCGTGGCGATGTTGCCGCCGCCGAAGCGATTGATCGCGGCGGCGATGCGCCGCGCCGTCGTGAGGTCCGGGTTGCGCAGCGCGAGCCGCATCTGCGGCGTGGCGGCGAAGCGGAAGGCGATCTCGCGCTCCACCGTTGCGCCATTGGCGATGCGCCCGGCGGTCGGCACGCCGCGGGTCACGGAACCGGCGGCGCCGCGGGCGGAGACGGCGCCGGTGACGATGGCGCCCTGCGCCACCGCATAGACCTCTCCATCCGCGCCGAGCAGCGGCGTGACGAGCAGCGTGCCGCCGGTGAGGTTGGTGGCATCGCCGAGCGTCGAGACGGCGATATCGATGCGCGATCCGGTGCGGCTGAAGGGCGGCAGGTTGGCCGTGACCATCACCGCCGCGACGTTGCGCGTATCCAGCTGGCGTTCCTGGTCGCGCGTGTTGACGCCGAGCCTTTCGAGCACGCCGATCAGGGATTGCCGGGTGAAGACGGCGCTGCGCAGCCGGTCCCCGGTGCCGTTCAGCCCGACCACCAGGCCGTAGCCGACGAGCTGGTTGTCGCGGACGCCTTCGACATCGGCGATGTCCTTGATGCGGACCTGGGCGCCCGCCACCGACGGCAGCAGGATGAGGAGGATGAGCAGCAGCGTGGCAACCACGCACCGCGCCGTGCTCATCCTCGGGCAATGTTTTGTCGCCACGCTCTCCTCCGTGCCGCCGCCGTCCTGGTGGCGGGACGCGGGATGGCTTCCGCAAGCGGCGTGCCAGCCCTGGCACGGCGTTGGGGCGGCAGGGTTTGCCGGGGCGGGGCAGGGCTTGCACCCCGGGCGGCAAAAGGCGGCGGCCAGGGGGCCGTGGCCGACGCAGAAGGCGTGGAGGACAGGCGATGTCGGTGGGACCGGTACGGCCCGGGGCGATGGGCGCGGTGGGACGAGGGCGGGTCCGGGCCGGGGCGGGCGGCTTCGCGCTGGCTGCCGCGGGTGGCGACTCCGCGGAGGCAGCCGGCGCGGCCGGCGCCGCGGCACCCCCCGGCAGCCTCCTCGCCCTTCAGGAATCCGGCGCTGCCCCGCCGGTGGAGGAACGCGGCGCCCGCGCCCGTCGCCAGGCGACGGAGGCGCTGGACGACCTGCGCGGACTGCAACTGGCGCTGCTGGATGGATCCGCGAATCCCGCTGGGTTGGAAAGGCTTTCGCGGCTGGGCAGCGAGAACCAGGCGGGCCTGGACCCGCCCCTCGCCACGCTGATGGCCGAGCTTGCCGTGCGCGCGCGCGTCGAACTGGCGCGCCGGGGGCGCCGCTGAACCACGACACAGACCGGCCGCATACGATTCATCAATCTGAAAAAGGGGCAAACATCAGGAGCTTGCGCGCAAATGACGGCTTGCCCACCCCCCATGGCGGACACTATGGTCCGCCCGCTTTCGCCTACCGGGGCGCCGGGCCTGGGGCGGCGGAGGTTGGGGAAGTAAGCCATGCTCGTAACCCTGCCGCCGGATTATCGTCCGTCGAGCGACGAAGAATTCATGAACCCCCTTCAGCTGGAGTATTTCCGGCAGAAGCTGTTGAAGTGGAGGGGCGACCTGCTGCGGGAGGCGGGCGAGACCCTGTCCTCCATGGGCCAGGGCGGCATCATCGAGGCCGACCTGACCGACCGCGCGAGTGTCGAGACCGACCGGGCGCTGGAACTCCGCACCCGTGACCGCGCGCGCAAGCTGATCTCCAAGATCGACCAGGCGCTGGAGCGGGTGGAGAACGGCACCTACGGCTATTGCGAGGAGACGGGGGAGCCCATCGGGCTGCGCCGCCTCGAAGCCCGGCCGATCGCGACCCTGAGCATCGAGGCGCAGGAGCGCCACGAGCGGATGGAGCGCGTCCACCGCGACGATTGAGGGGGCCTCGGCCCCTCTCCAACCCCCTGCGCGGCGGGCGCCGGGGGTGGGGTGGGGCGGGACTCAGCAGGTCAGGTCGGGCGGCGCGTCGTCAAGCTCTGGCGGGGGCTTGGCCGTCGGGTCGCGCCGCAGCAGGCGCGGGTCGTTTTCCGCGACCTTGCCGACGCGGTTGTCCACCGGCCAGATCGCCAACTCCTCGGCCGGGCAGGGGACCAGCAATTCCTGCAGGTCCTCCGGCTCTGCCGGCTCGGCGCCCAGCCAGGCGTCCCAGACCTCCGGCGGCAGGATCACCGGCATGCGGTGATGCACCAGGGCCTGCTTCTCGTTCGCCTCCGTCGTGATGACGGTGAAGGTGCGCAGCCAGGTGCCGTCGGGCTGCTTCCAGCCCTCCCACAGCCCGGCGACCGCCATCGGCTCCCCGGTCGCCAGCGCCACGGCAAAGGCCTGCTTCGACCCATCCTCGGCCTTCTGCCACTCGAAAAAGCCATCCATCGGCACCAGGCAGCGGCGCTTGCGGAAGGCGTCGCGGAAGGACGGCTTTTCGGCGATGCCATCGGCGCGGGCGTTCATCAGCTTCGCCGCGTCCTTGGTGTCCTTGGCCCAGGACGGCACCAGGCCCCAGCGCAGCGAATCCAGGTGCCGTGCGCCTTCGGGATGGCGGCGCACCACCAGGCTGTCCTGCGTGACGGCGATGTTCCAGGACGCGCGGTGGTTCGGCGTGGGGTTCTGCGTCTCGAAGTACCGCGCCAGCCCCGCGGGGTCCCGCTGCAAGAAGAATCGCCCGCACACTTTTCCCGCCCCGCATGTAGCCGCGACGCCAACCCTACATGCGGGGCGGGACGGGGGGCGAGCCCCAAGCCGTTTTTCCGCCCTGCACGTAGCCGCGACGCCAACCCTACATGCGGGGCGGAACGGGGTGCGAGCCCCAAGCCGTTTTTCCGCCCTGCACGTAGCCGCGACGGCAACCCTACATGCAGGGCGGAACGGGGGGCAGGCCCCCCGTAGACCCCCCGATATCAACTTCCCCGCCCGCAGTCAGAACGGCAGGATGATATCCAGGATCTGCTGCCCGATGCGCGGCTGCTGCAGGTCCGATAGCGTGCCGCGGCCGCCATAGGCGATGCGTGCCTCCGCCAGCCGGTCATGCTTCACCGTATTGTCGCTGGCGATGTCCTGCGGGCGGATGATGCCGGAGACCTGGAGGTCCCGCAGTTCCGCATTCACCCGCACCTGCTGCCGGCCCGCAACCACCAGGTTCCCGTTCGGCAGCACCTGCGCCACCGTCGCGGCCACGCGCAGTGTCACCGTCTCCGTCCGCCGCACCGTGCCGGTGCCGGTGCTGGTTTGCGCGCCATTGGTCTGCACCAGGGCGCTGGGGTCGATCGCGTTCGGCAGCAGCCGGGTCAGCGACGTCTCCAGCCCCAGCAGCCGCGGCAGACCGAGCGTGTCCGTCCCGTCCCGCTCCCGCTCCGTCCGGTTCTGCAGCGATGCCTCATCGGCGATGGAGACCAGCACCGTCACCAGATCGCCGACCGTCGCCGCGCGCTGGTCGCGCAGGAAGGTGCGGCTGCCCTGCCGCCAGAGGCTGTTGGCGCCGGAGGTCGGGTCCTGCGGCGCCGGCATGGGCATGGAGACCGGGCGCCAGCGCGGATCGGCCGTCGGGTTCTCGATCGCCGCCAGTGCCGGCGGGCGGCCGACCTCCGACAGGCGCTCGCAGGCCGGCAGCGCCAGCAGGGCGAGCAGAGCGAGGCGCGCCTTCATCGGCCTGGCCCCACGCGGACACGGCCGGGGCCGATCACCTGCGCCTCCACCACGATCCGGCTGCCGAGGTTCATCACCGGCACGACGGCGCCGCGGGCGGCCCCTTCCATGGCGCGGCCCTGCGCCGTCAGCGCCATGCCGGGGATGTCGTAGAGCATCGTCACCGTCGATCCCCGTTCCACCGCGAGGGGTTGCGTCAGGTCCGCCAGCATCAGCGGCTGTTCGGCGGCGGTCGGGCGGCGCACCGCCTGGCCCAGCGCCTGGTCCGGCCGTTCCGCCACGCCGGGGCGGATGCGCCCGGCCGGCAGGCGCACCAGGCGGACATCATGCGGGCCCAGGACCTCCCCGATCGCCAGGCGGCGCGTGGCCACCAGCACGGGGACGGTGGGCTGGATGCGGCCCATGATGCGCTGGCGCTGCGTCGCCATGCCATCCGCCGCCACCACCAGAGTCGCAGAGAAGCGCTGCGTCACGCTGTCCATCGTGACCTGTTCGACCGTGATCTGGGGAAAGGCCGCCAGCGGCACCAGCGGCGCGCTGAAGTTCAGCAATTCCATCTCTGAATCCGGGTCGAGGCCCTGGCCGCGCAGCGCGTTCCGCAATGGGGCCAGCACCTCCTCCCGCTCCACGGCCCGGCCGGGGCGTTCCAGCACCACGCGGTCCGCGCCGCCGGTCGGCCGCCAGGCGATGCCGTTCTGCCGCGCAATGGCGAGCAGCTGCGCGGCCTCCACCACCTGGCGCTGGCCGGGGGCGGGGGCGGGGCCGAGCACGGTGCCGGCGCGCGGTCCCGATGTCTCGAACAGGTCGGACAGGCGGACCACCGCATCCTCCACCATCGACAGCGGCTTGATGACGGCATTGTCCTGCGCGGCGGCGGGGGCCGAGAGCAGCAGCAGGAGGAACAGGAGGACCCGCATCGCCGTCACCGCAGCCGCGTCAGGGTGGAGAGCATCTCGTCGCTGGCTGAGATGACGCGGCTGTTCATCTCATAGGCGCGCTGGGCGGTGATGAGGTTCGTGATCTCTTGCACCACATTGACGTTTGAGGTCTCGACGAAGCCCTGCAGCACCTGGCCGTAGCCGGGCGATCCGGGGGCCGCGGCCTGGGCGGCGCCGGAGCCAGGGGTGGCCATCAGCAGGTTGTCGCCGATGGCCTCGAGCCCCGTCTCGTTCGCGAAGATGGCCAGCTGGATCTGGCCCACATTCTGCGGCGCCACCTGGCCATCTAGCTTGGCGAAGACCTCGCCGCTGGAATTGATGGTCACGTCGCGCGCGGCGGCGGGGATGGTGATGCCGGGCTGCACGACGAAGCCATCGGCCGTGACCATCACGCCTTCGGGGGAGAGCGCGAAGGTGCCGTCGCGGGTATAGGCGGTCTCCCCCGATGGCAGCGCCACCTGGAAATAGCCGTTGCCGCGGATGGCCAGGTCGAACCGGTTCTCGGTCTGCGACAGGCTGCCCTGTTCGGAGATGCGGTAGACCGCGCCGGTCTTGACGCCGAGGCCGACCTGCGCGCCGGAGGGCAGGACGCTGCCGGTATCCGCGCTCTGCGATCCGACGCGGCGGAGGTTCTGGTAGATCAGGTCCTGGAATTCGGCGCGGCGGCGCTTGTAGCCCGTCGTGCTCATATTCGCGATGTTGTTGGAGATGACCTCGACGTTGGTCTGCTGGGCCATCATCCCGGTCCCAGCGATGTGCAGGCTGCGCATGGTTCAGTGGTCCTTCGCCGGGGGCGTGGGTGCGTCGTTCATGATGGCCGGGCTGTTCAGCGGCGCTTCAGGATGCGTTCGACGGCGCTGCCCAGGCGTTCGCTTTCCTTCTCCGCCATCTGCGTGACGAACTGGAATTCGCGCAGCTCCTCTGTCATTCGCGTCAGCTCCGTGATGGGGCGGACATTGCTGCCCTCCACGGCGCCCTGGACCAGGCCGGGGGCGTCCACGCGGCGGGGCTGCATCGTCTCCGGTGCCGCCAGCAGGCGATCGCCCTCCGCCGTCAGGCGCTGGGTGTCGTCGAAGCGCACGATGCGGAACTGGCCGGAATCGCCGTTCTCCGTCCGCAGCGTGCCGTCGGCCAGCACGTCGATGCGGCTCTCGCCCGGGCCGATGCGCAGCGGGCGGCCATTGGCGCCCTGCACCGCGTTGCCGTCCTGGTCCACCACCTGGCCCTGGCCATCCAGCACGAAGCGGCCGGCGCGGGTGAAACGCTCGCCGCGCGGCGTATCGACCACGAAGAAGCCCTCCGGCGCGGAGATCGCGATGTCGAGCGGATTGCCCGTCGTGGCCATGGGGCCGGCGCGGTCGTCCCGCCAGGTGGCGCGGTCCTGGGTGAAGGAGACCTCCCGCGCGCCAGGCGGCAGGTCGGCGCCGCGCTGGCGTTCCAGCACCGTGGAGAATACGGGGCGGGACCCGCGGAAGGCCGGCGTATCCGCATTGGCGATGTTGTTCGCGGTGACCGCATTGGCCCGCGCCTGGGCCACCAGGCGGGACAGGACGATGTAGCCGGGGCTGTCCATGGATGAACTCCGCGATGCAGGGTGGGCCCGCTGGCGCAAGGCGCATGCCAGCATCCGGCCGCCTGCCGCCCGGCAAGCCTTGCCTGGGGGCGGATAAAATCGCCCCGCGCCCGGCAGCCCTGTCCGACACCGGGACGATCGCAATCCTTCCTTAAGCCGGACCGGCGATGGTGCGCCTCCGTTCCCCCTCCGGGTGGCGGCGGCGTGCAAGGCGCGCCGGGCAGCCGGCACGCGGTGCGTGCCGGGCATGTGGCGCGCAGGCAGAAGGACGCGGGCGACAGGATGGCGGCGGCAGCACCAGCCAAGGCGGAGGCAGCGGAAGGCGAGGCGCCGGCCGCGAAGAAGGGCGGCAAGAAGAAGCTGCTGCTCATCCTGCTGCCCTTGCTGCTTCTCATCGGCGTGGGGGCGGGGCTCTGGTTCACGGGCATCCTCCCGAAGCTGCTGGGCATGGGCCCGCCGCCCGAGCCGGCCGCGGAAGCGGCCGCCGAGCCCGCGCCCCCGCCGCGCAGCCCGCCCGCCTTCGTGGACCTGCCGGAGATCGTCGCCAACCTGAACGTGCCGGGCCGGCGCGCCAGCTTCGTGCGGCTGCGCGCCAAGATCGAGATCAGCCGGGCCGAGGATACCGCCGTCGTGCAGGCCGCCATGCCGCGGCTGCAGGACCTGTTCCAGACCTACCTGAGGGAAGTGCGGCCGGAGGAGTTGCGCGGCAGCGCCGGCACCCACCGGCTGCGGGAGGAGCTGATCGCCCGCGCCAACCTGGCCGCCGCCCCCGCGCGCATCACCGATGTGCTGTTCGTGGAGATGCTGGTCCAATGAGCGGGACGGAGGATGATGACCTCGCCGCCGCCTGGGGCGCGGCGCTGGAGGAGGAAGGGGCGAAGCCGGAGGAGGAGGCGGCTGCCCCGCTGCCCGCCGATGCCGCGCGGGTGCTGAACCAGGCCGAGATCGACAGCCTGCTGGGGTTCGAATCCGGGCCATCGCGGGACCAGGCGGAGACGGGGATCGAGCGGATCATCTCCGCCGGCCTCGTCCAGTACGAACGCCTGCCGATGCTGGAGATCGTCTTCGATCGCCTGGTGCGGCTGATGTCGACGACGCTGCGCAACTTCACCTCGGACAACGTGGACATCTCCATCGATGCGATGACGTCGCTGCGCTTCGGGGACTACCTGAACTCCATCCCGCTGCCCGCCATGCTGGCGGTCTTCAAGGCGGAGCAGTGGGACAATTACGGGCTGATCGTCGTCGACAGCAGCCTGATCTATTCGATCGTGGACGTGCTGCTGGGCGGCCGCCGCGGCACGGCCGCCATGCGCATCGAGGGCCGTCCCTACACCACCATCGAGCGCACGCTGGTGGAGCGCCTGATCGGCGTGGTGCTGGGCGATCTGCGCGCGGCGTTCGAGCCGCTCTGCCCCGTCGACTTCCGGTTCGAGCGGCTGGAGGTGAACCCGCGCTTCGCCGCGATCTCTCGCCTGTCCAACGCCGCCGTGCTGGGGCGCATGCGCGTCGACATGGAGGATCGCGGCGGGCGGATCGAGGTGCTGCTGCCCTACGCCACGCTGGAGCCCGTGCGCGAATTGCTGCTGCAGCAGTTCATGGGCGAACGCTTCGGCCGCGACAGCATCTGGGAAACCCACCTGGCGGAGGAACTGCGGCAGACCGACGTCTCGCTGGACGTGGTGCTGGATGAGCAGACCATGCCGTTGTCGCAGATCCTGCGGCTGAATGTGGGGGACAGCTTCACCCTGTCCTCGCCCCCCGGTGCGCCGGTGCGGCTGCGATGCGGGGAGGTCCCGCTGTTCGAGGCGCAGCTGGGCCGGCGGGAGAACCGCCTGGCGGTCCGGATCGAACGGGAACGCCGCCGACCGGCGGCGGCGGGGGAGGGCGCATGACCGCCCTCGAATGGCTTGCCCAGGGCGCGCTGCTGCTGCTGCTGGCCGTCGCCGTGCCCTTCGCCTGGCGCCTGGAACGCCAGATCGCGGCGCTGCGGCGGGAAGGCGCGGCCGTGACCAACGGCGCGGCCGGCATGGCGGAGGCGACGGAGGCGGCGGAGGCGGCGCTGACCCGGCTGCGCGCCACGGCGGAACAGGCCGGGCGTTCGGTGGCGGAGAAGGTCGCGGTGGCGGAGCCGCTGCGCGACGATCTGCGCTACCTGGCGGAACGGGCTGAATCGCTGGCGGACCGGCTGGATGGCCTGGTGCGCGCCGCGCGTCCCTTGGCGAGCGGCCTGCCGGAGCGGGCGCCGGAGCCGCAGGGCCCGCGCGCCTCCTCCCACGCCGGGGGGGCGCTGGGCGGCGTCATGCCGCGCAGCGAGGCGGAGCGCGAATTGCTGCGCGCGCTGCGGGAGGCGCGCTGAGATGATCCGGCGCCTGTCCCTGCCGCGCCTGCGCCTGATGCCGATCGCCGCCGTGCTGGCGGGGGTGCTGGTGGTGGCGAAGATCGACCGGCTGGTCCGGATGGAATCCGGATCATCGGGCGCGATCGCCACCGCCCGCGCTTCCGTCCCTGCCCCGGCTGAACCGACGCGCACGCCAGCGCCCGCCGCGCCGCCGGCCCAGGCGCCGGCGCCCGCGCCGCCCCCGGCGGCGCAGGGCCCGACGCCGGAACAGCAGGCGGAACGCGCCGTGCTGGAAGCGCTGCGGGCGCGCCGGGCGGAAATCGAGGCGCGCGAGCAGCAGGCGGCGGCGCGGGAGACGGTGGTGGCGGCCGCGGAGCGCCGGCTGGCGCAGCGCGTGCAGGAATTGTCGGCGCTGCAGCAGAGGCTGGAAGCCCTGGAACGCGACCGCGCGGAGCGCGAGGAAGCGGGGCTGCGCGGCCTGGTGAAACTCTACGAAGGCATGCGCCCGCGGGACGCGGCGACGATCTTCGATGAGCTTGAGATGCCCGTGCTGGTCCGCATCGTGGACCGGATGCGGGAAGCGAAGGCATCCCCGGTGCTGGGCGCGATGCGCCCGGAACGGGCGAGGCTGCTGACGGCGGAGCTGGCGCGCCTGCGCGCCGAGCGTCCGGCCGTGCGGTGACTGGCGCCAGAATGGCGGATCGACGGGACATTCGACGGGAAACAGGGGCGCGAGGCCGATGGACAAGAATACACCGGTGCTGATCGTGGACGACTACAAGACGATGCTGCGCATCATCCGGAACCTGCTGAAGCAGCTCGACTTCGAGAATGTCGAGGAAGCGACGGACGGGTCCGAGGCGCTGGCCAAGATGCGCGCCGGCAATTTCGGCCTGGTCATCAGCGACTGGAACATGGCGCCGATGACGGGCCTCGACCTGCTGAAGGAAGTGCGGGCCGATGCGCGGCTGAAGAACACGCCCTTCATCATGATCACGGCGGAGAGCAAGACGGAGAACGTGGTCGCCGCCAAGCAGGCCGGCGTGTCCAACTACATCGTCAAGCCCTTCAACGCGGAGACCCTGCGCGAGAAGATCGAGAAGGTCATGGTCCATGCCTGACGGAATCGCGCCGGCGAACGCCAGCGCCACGCCCGAGGAGGCGCGGATCGATGCCGCGGTCCGCGCCGTGCTCGGCAGCATGGCGGGCGACCTGACGGCGACCGAGGCGGCGCTGCTGGCGGAGCTCGAAGGGCTCGGCCGCACCGTCGCGCGGGCGAAGGAGGAAATCGCCTCCCTTCGCGTGGACGACATCAACATCAGCCACATCCCGTCCGCGACGGATGAGCTGGATGCGATCGTCGGCCACACCGCGCAGGCCACCAACGAGATCCTCGATTGCTGCGAGGTTCTGGAAGGGGTGGCAGGCCGCGTCGGCGGAGGGGAGGCGGAGGCGCTGTCCGGCGCCATCACCCGAATCTACGAGGCCTGCAGCTTCCAGGACATCACCGGCCAGCGCATCGGCAAGGTGGTGACGGCGCTGAAGGCGATCGAGGCGCGGGTGGCCCAGGTGACGGAGCGATTCAGCGCCGTCGCCGCCGGTCATTCCCTCCCGGCCTCTGCACCGCCACCGCCCAAGCCGGCGGCGGAGTCGGAGACGGAAGGGCGGCGCCTGGCCAATGGCCCGCAGCTTCCCGGTGCCGGCGTCAGCCAGGCCGACATCGACAAGTTGCTGGCGGATTTCGATTGATCCGCCAGGCCGCCACCCTGCTGTGCCTGATCCTGCCCGCCTTTCCCGTGGCGGCGCAGGACAGGGTGCCCATCCGTGTCGGGGATCATCCCACGCATGGGCGGGTGGTCTTCGACTGGCCGCGGCAGGTGGGCTACCGGGTGGAGGAGGCGGAGGGGAAGCTCACGCTCCGCTTCGCCGCCCCGGCCGAATTCGACGGCACCGCCAGCAGTCGGCCCGTTCGGAACCTGCGGAGCCTGGCGGTGGAGGGGGAGGTGGCGGAGTTCACCCTCGCCCCCGGCGCGCGGGCCCGGCACTTCCGGCTGGGCAACCGCATCATCGTCGACGTGATGAACCCTGGCGATGCGACGGCACCGCCCGCGCCTTCCCCGGTGGCGGCCACCACGCCAGCGCCCGCGCCGCGGGCAGGTACCGACGCCGCTCCCGCCGCTCCGCGGCAGGCTCCTCCGTCCCGTCAGGCGGCCACACCGCCGCCGCCCCCACCTGCGCCGCCTCTGCCCACCCGCCCAACCCCGCAGCCGGCCCCCCAGCCCGCGTCGCGCGTCGCGGAGGCCCCCGCGCCGCTCCGCGCGCCGGAGACCGCGCGGGCGCCTGCGGCTGCCGGCTCCGCGCCGCGCGCTGCGGCCGGCACGCCGCCCAACCTGCCCATCGCCACCGCCCCGGTCGTTCCCGTGGCGCAGCAGCCCCTGCCGGCGCCCGGCGCCGCGCCCCAGGCGGCGACCCCGCCAGCGGCGCCTCGCGGCACGCCGGTCCGGCTGCTCGCCGGGCCTGCCATCGCGGTGCCGAGCCCTGCCGGCACCGGCGCCGCGCTGTTCCGGCGTGGCCAGTCCTGGGTGATGGTGCTGGATGCGCCGCTCGCGCTCGACCTCTCGCCCCTCGGGCCCCAGGCGACGCTGGCGGGCAGCGAGGTCTCCGCCAGCCCGCAGGCCACCACGCTGCGCCTGCCGCTGGCGGCCTTCGCCGCGCCGCGGCTTCGGCGGGAAGGCCCGGCCTGGGTGATCGATTCACCGGCGGAGCCGATGGCGTTGCGCTCCATCCTGCCCGAACTCGATCCCGGGCCGCCGCCGCGCATCATGCTGCGCGCCGCGCAGGCGGGGGCGAGCGTGAATGTCGTCGATCCCGAAACCGGCAGTCTGCTGCTGGTCGGTACCGTGAAGGGGGGCGCGGAAGCCGTGCCGCTCGGCCGCCGCGGTGCCGCCTTCGACCTGCTGCCGACGCGCCTCGGCGCCGCGCTGCTGCCGCGGTCGGATTCCGTGACGCTGGTGGCGCGGGAGGACCGCTTCATCGCCGCCGGGGCGCCCGGGGCGCCGCTGGTGCTGGGGCTGGAGCCGCCCGCCGCGACCAGTGCCGCCGCGGCCATGTCGCGCCTGTTCGACCTGCCTGCGGAAGCCCCCGCGGCACTCCAGGAACGCGTGCGCAACGCCGCCAGCGCGGTGGCCGCGGCGCCACCGCTCTCCCGCGGCCCCGCGCGGCTGCGCCATGCGGAGGCGCTGCTGGCGCTGGGCCTGCCGCAGGAAGCGCAATCCATGGCGACGCTCGCCATGCGCGACGATCCCCGCCTGGCGGAGACGCAGCGCGCCCGCGCCCTGCATGGCGCCAGCGCGCTTCTGTCGGGCCGGGTGGCGGAGGCGACGGGCCTCGACCATTCCGGCGCCGACAGTGACGAGTTGGCGATGTGGCGCGGGCTGCTCGCCATGGCGCGCGGCCAGGCTGGGACGGTCGCAGGCGCGGCCCCTGGCGGTTCTGCCGTGGCGGCGACCCTGCCCCTGATGCTGTCCTACCCCGAGCCGCTGCTGGCGCGGATGCTGCCGATGGCGGCGGAAGCGCTGGCGGAGCAGGGGGAGATCGCCGCGGCGCGCCGCCTGGTCGCGGCGCGGGAGGCGGATGACCCGGCCCTCGCCTTGCCGCGGGCGCGCATCGCGGAAGCGGCCGGGGAGGTCGACGCCGCGCTGGCCGGCTATGATTCGTTGATCGCGGGGCGGGACCGGCGCGCGCGCGCCATCGCGATCCGGCGCGCGGCGGAGTTGCGCCTGGCCACCGGCCGGATCGACGCGGCCGGCGCGGCCGCGGCGCTGGAAACGGCGCTGGCCGCCTGGCGCGGCGACGCCCTGGAAAGCGATGCGCGCCTGCGGCTGGCGGAACTGAGGGAGGCCGCGGGCGATCCCCGCGGGGCCTTCGACCTGCTGCGGGAGACGGAGACGATCTTCCCCGACCTGGCCGCCACCATCCGCCCGCGCCAGTCTCAGGCGCTGGTCGGCGCCATCGGGCGGGAACCGCCGATCCAGGCGGTGGCCCTGTTCGATTCGCATGTCGACCTGCTGCCGCCGGGAGAGGGCACGGAACAGGCCCTGGGCTCGCTGGCCGATCGCCTCGCGGCGCTCGACCTGGTGGATCGTGCGACCCATGTGCTGCGGCGCGGCCTGGCGCGCGCGGCGGGGGCGGAGGCACGGGCGCGCATCGGCGTGCGGCTGGCCAACCTCGCGCTCGGCGCCGGCGATGCGGCGGGTGCCGTCACGGCGCTGGAGGAAACGGCGGCGCCCGGCCTGCCGGCAACCCTGGCGCAGGAACGCCGCCTGCTGGAAGCCCGGGCACTGACGCGGGCGGGCCGCGTGCCGGAAGCCGTCGCACGCTACCGTGAAGCCGGGCCGCAGGCGGCGCCGGAACTGGCCGCGCTGCTGGCGGAGCAGCAGGATTGGGCGGGCGCCGCGACCGCGATGCAGGCGCATCTGGCCACCGTGCTGCCGCCCGCCGGCACGCCGCTCTCGCCAGAGCACCGGCCGCTCATCGCGCGCACGGCGGCGCTGCTGGCGCTGGCCGGCAACGAATCGGCGCTGGCCGCGCTGCGGGAGGCGGAACAGCCGCGCATGGCCGGCGGCCCGCTTGAAGAAGCCTTCGGCGTCATCACGGCGGCGCGGATCGCGGGGCTGGATGACCTGCCACGGCTTCGCCAGGAACTGGATGTTGCGCGCCTGCTGCCCGGCCGGCTGGACGGGTTGCGGGAAACCGGCCCGGTGACCCGTTAATCTTCTTGTTGCCCCCGGGGTGTCACAATCGGAGTGTCGCGCCACCCCCCGGGGGGGACACGCATTTTTTTCGGACCAGTGGGGTCCGATTTCGCTTGCGCCCCCCCCCGCTATGCCCCATATGCGCGCGCCGTTGACCCGATCGATGTTCGATCACCCTGGTCATCTGCTGGCTGGAAGGAGCCCTTACTATGGAAGCTCTCGTCCAACTGGGGATGGTCTCGGAACTCCCGAGCGACGCCCAGACCGATGAGATTCGTGAGACGAAGGACTACTTCGTCCACCGCAATGGCGTCCGCTACGCGGGAACCCACCTGATCATTGATCTGTGGGGCGCCACCAACCTTGACGACCCGGACCACATCGATGCGGTCCTGCGGGAGGGTGCGCTCGCAACGGGCGCGACCATCCTGCACGGGCACTTCCACCACTTCTCGCCGAATGGCGGGGTCAGCGGTGTTCTGGTGCTCGCGGAGAGCCATGTGTCGATCCACACTTGGCCGGAACGCGACTACGCGGCGCTCGACATCTTCGTCTGCGGCGATTGCGATCCGTACAAGGCGCTGCCGGCCCTGAAGAAGGGCTTCCAGGCCGAACGCGTTCAGCTTGCCGAGCACAAGCGCGGCCTGATCGGCTGAACTGCCGAACCTCCAGCCATTGACGGGGGCGGGCCGCAGGGCCCGCCCCTTTGCCTGTCCGGGGACTGACCATGCCGACCGACACCTGGGTGAATGAGACGCTCTACCCCGAATGGGGGCAGCGCTTCCTGGTGAAGCGCGAGCTTGCGCGCGTGAAGTCCGATTTCCAGGACATCATGGTGTTCGAGAGCTTCACGCATGGGCGCGTGATGGTTCTCGACGGCGTGATCCAGATCACGGAGATGGACGAGTTCGCCTACCAGGAGATGATCGCCCATGTGCCTCTGCTGGCGCATGGCGACGCGAAGCGCGTCCTCATCATCGGCGCCGGCGATGGCGGCGTGCTGAAGCGCGTCCTGCAGCACCGCACGGTGGAGAAGGCCGTGATGGTGGAGATCGATGGGGAGGTCATCCGCCTCGCCAAGGAATTCATGCCCGGCATCGCCGGCGATGCCTGGACCGATCCGCGCGCGACGGTGATCGTGGGCGATGGCATCGACTATGTGCGTCAGGCGGAAGCGGGCAGCTTCGATGTCGTGATCGTCGACAGCACAGACCCGATCGGGGTGGGTGAGGTCCTGTTTACCGACGAGTTCTACGCCAATGCCGCGCGCCTGCTGTCCGACCGCGGGCTGATCGTGAACCAGTGCGGCGTGCCGGCGATGCAGGCCGATGAGTTGCGGGAGACGGCACTGCGCCGCGCCAGGTCCTTCCCCGACAACTGGGCCTATGTGGCGGCGGTGCCGACCTATGTCGGCGGCTTCATGACGCTGGGCTGGGCGGCGAAGGATGCGTCGCTGCGGCAGGTGCCGGTGGAGGAGATCCGCCGCCGCGCCGACGTCGCGGGGGTACTGGACACCACGCGCTACTGGACGCCGGAGATCCATGTCGGCGCCTTCAACCTGCCGCCCTACATCAGCATGCACCTGCCGCGCTGAGAGCTTGTGAATTAATGCCCGAAAGCGCCGGAATCCGAGGAAAAAGCCCAATGATTTCAACGGGCATTAATGCTCAAGCTCGATTCTTTCACAGGCTCTGAGGTGCGCAGGGCGCCGGGGATGCCGGCGCCCTGCGGCGCGCCCCGCTATCCCGGCGGGCGGCCCCAGGGCGTAGCGGCGGCGGCGCCCGGGCCGGGCTTCAGCTTCACCGCGGTGCCGGAGGCGCTGACCATCAGCATGCCGTTACCGCTGCCCAGCACCTCGTAGTCGATGTCGATGCCGAGCACGGCATCCGCCCCGACCGCCGCGGCCTGCTGGCTGAGATTGGCCAGCGCCGTATCCCGCGCCGATCCGAGTTCCCGTTCATAGGTGCCGGACCGGCCGCCGATGATGTCGCGCAGCCCGCCCAGCAGGTCCTTGAAGACATTCACGCCGAGCACGGCATCGCCGAAGACGACGCCGAGATAGCGATCGACCTCCCGGCCCTCGACCGTGCTGGTGGTGGTGAAGATCATGATGCCGTCCTCCCTGGCTTCGTCGCGATCATGGCACGAAACCCTGCACGAGGCTGCCCGCCACAAGCCGCCAACCGTCGATCAGCACGAAGAAGGCCAGCTTGAAGGGCAGGGCCACCACGGTCGGCGGCAGCATCATCATGCCGAGTGACATCAGCAGGCTGGCCGCCACCAGGTCGATGACCAGGAAGGGCAGGAAGATGAGGAAGCCGATCTCGAAGGCGCGGCGCAGCTCGCTGACCATGAAGGCCGGCGTCAGCACGCGCCAGGGTGCCTCCCCCGCCGTGGAGGGTGGCAGCCGCGCCAGGTCCATGAAGAGCTGCAGATCCGCTTCGCGCACCTGGGACGCCATGAAGCGCCGGAACGGCTCCGCCGCTGCCTGAAGCCCCGCGATCTCCCCGATCCGGCCTTCCGACAGCGGCTGGATGCCCTGGGTCCAGGAGGCCTGGAGCACGGGTTCCATGACGAAGAGGGTGAGGAACAGCGCAAGGCCGACCAGCACCGGGTTCGGCGGGATGGAGGGTGCGCCGATGGCGCTGCGCAGCAGCGCCAGGACGATGACGATGCGCCCGAAGGCCGTCATCATCACGAGCAGCGAGGGCGCGAGGGACAGCAGCCCGACAAGGGCCGTCAGCTGCACGAGCCGCGCGGTGGTCCCGCCCTGGCCGGTGCCGGCGGCGCCGAGGTCGATGGCGATGCTCTGCGCCATCGCGCCATCGCCGGGGGCCAGGAGGGCCAGCAGCAGCGCCAGCGCCAGCAGCCTCATGGCGCCGGTGGCCCGCCTTCCGGCAGCCAGCCGATCACCTGGTCCTGCGCCCCGCCGGTGAGGATCAGGAGGGACCGCCCGTCGCAGCGGAGCAGCACCAGCCGCCGTCGGCTGTCCAGCGCCAGCGTCTCCTCCACGGCCAGGCGGCGGCCGGCGCGGGCGCCGATCCCGGCCGCGCGCGCCATGCGCGCGGTCAGCAGCAGCGCCGCCAGCACCGCGACCAGCGCGGCGCCCGCGGTCAGGCCCGCGGTCAGAAGGCTGATGTCGTTCATCCCGCTCCATCCTGGAGTCCCGTCTAGACAGGGGTATCAACGGCGCGGCGCCTTTTGCGCCGCGGTTCAGGGCTGCGTCAGTGCCGGGCGACCTCGGCGGTCAGCCCATCCACCTGGCGCAGCAGTGCCTCCAGCGCCGGGCGCAGCGGCTTCGCATCCTCCGCCGACAGCGCCATGACGGCGGCGCAGAGCGCGGCCGCGTCACGATCCAGGCCTTCGAGGTCGACGCGACGGCCCCCTTCCACCAGGGCGCGGGCGACGGCCACGGTGCCGCCCATCGCCTCGATGGCGGCGTGGACGGCCTCGGCATGGGTGGCGCTTTTCCGCATGGCGCCCAGTAGGCGCATGGGTGGATGAACGCTTCCTCTACGCGGTGATGGCAGCGGCGGGCGTGTCGCGCCGCGCCGCGGCGGCGCGGGGGTGTGGCACCCCTGTCGTCGAAACTCTTCCTTCATCACCCCGGGGCCAGGATGAGGCATGGACGCGACCGGGACATCGACGGGACGGGCAGCCGGCGGCAGTGGCGGGGGGCATGACGTGCTGGCCCTGGCCCAGCGGCGGCTCGGCTGGCTCGATCGCCGGACGGTCGTGCTGGCGCAGAACATCGCCAATGCCGACACGCCCGCCTACCGGCCACGGGATGTGATGCCCTTCGCGCAGGTGCTGGCCGCGGCGGGGGCGCCGCCCCTGGCACGCACCGCGCCAGCGCATCTCCATGGCAGCGGCCGCGCCACGGCGGGAACGGCGCAGGACCGCGCCCTCCAGGAAACGGTGCCGGACGGCAATGCCGTGTCGCTCGACCGCGAAGCGGTCCGGGTGGCCGAAACCGATACCGCGCATGCGCTGGCCATGGCCGTGCATCGCAGCTTCATGGGCATGTTCCGCCTGGCGCTCGGCCGACAGGGCTGAGCGGGGCGGCAGGAGAGGGCAGCAACGCATGGATCTTGATCGCGCGCTTCGCATCTCGGCCGCCGGCATGGCGGCGCAATCGACAAGGCTTCGCGTGGTGGCGGAGAACCTCGCCAACCGCGACAGCACGGGGGAGGCGCCGGGCGCCGATCCGTATCGCCGCCGCACCGTCAATTTCGCCAACCGCCTGGACCGTGCCCTGGGGGCGGAACTGGTGAATGTGTCGCGCATCGGCACCGCGCCGGGCGACTTCCCGACGCGCTATGAGCCCAGCCACCCCGCCGCCGATGCCCGCGGCTACGTCAAGACGCCGAATGTGGACAGCCTGGTGGAGGTGATGGACATGCGGGAGGCGCAGCGCAGCTACAGCGCCAACCTGTCGGTGCTGGAAACCACGCGCGGCATGTTGACCCGCGCGATCGAGGCGCTGCGCTGATCATGCGGAACGGGGATAGGGCGCCATGCCGGTAGCGGGTGCCACCGCGCCGCTGCGGGCGGCCGCGGCCTATGCGGCGCAGGCCGGTGGCGGCCCCTCAGGCCCGGGGGGGGAGCAGGGCGGCTTCGGCGGCGTGTTGTCCCGCGCGATGGAGAGTGCGGTGGAACTCGGCCGGAGCGCGGATGCGGCCTCCACCCAGGCGCTCATGGGCCAGGGCAGCGTGACGGAGGCGGTGCTCGCCATCTCCCGCGCCGAGCTGGCGCTGCAGACCACCGTCGCTGTGCGGGACCGTGTTGTGGCGGCCTACCAGGAAGTGATGCGGATGCCGATCTGACGCGCGCTGTCCGCGCGTGTCGCCGTGCCCATGAGGGGATGCGGGTTGCCAGGAGGGCGGGATGGTCGAGGAAGCCATGGCCCAGTCGCTTCGCGAAGCGATCTGGGTCTCGATGCAGGTGATGGGACCGCCGCTGGTCGCGGTGCTGGTGGTGGGCCTCGCCGTCTCCCTCGTGCAGGCGCTGACGCAGGTGCAGGAGGCGACGCTGGCCTTCCTGCCGAAGCTCGTGATGGGCGGCGCGCTGATGCTGCTGCTCGGCCCCTTCACCGCCTCGGTCATGCAGGGATGGAGCAGCACGCTGTTCGACCGCATGGTGGCGCTTGGCGGCATGCCGTGACGGAAGCCGACCACGCCCTGCTGCAGATGCTGCCCGGCCTGGTCTTCCAGGCCGCGCTGGTCTTTGCGCGGCTGGGCGCGGCGGTGATGCTGCTGCCGGGGCTGGGGGAGGCGGAGGTGCCGGCGCCGCTGCGCCTCGGGCTCGGCCTGGCGCTGGTGGCGCTGCTGTTGCCCGTGCTGGCGCCCGGCCTGCCGCCGATGCCGGATGACCTGGCGGATATGACGCGGCTGCTGGTGACGGAGATCGTCATCGGCCTGTGGATCGGCACGCTGGCCCGCATCCTGGTGCTGGCCTTCGCCATGGCCGGGCAGGCGGTCGCGACGCTGATCGGGCTTTCCAGCCTCTTCGCCTTCGACGCGTCGCTCGGCATGGGCGGCACGGCGCTGGGCCGGGCCTTCGCGCTGATGGCGGCGGTGCTGGTGCTGTCGACCGGCCTCTACCAGGTGCCGCTGGCGGCGCTGGCGGAAAGCTACGCCGTGATGCCGGCCGGCGCGCCCTTCCCGACGGGGTCGGCGGCGCTGGCGGTGGCACGGATGGGGGCCGATTCACTCGACCTCGCGCTGCGGATCGCGGCGCCCTTCGTGGTCGGCGCGGTGCTGCTGAACGTGGCACTCGGCCTGCTGGCGCGGCTGGCGCCGCAGGTGCAGACCTTCTTCATCGCCGTGCCGGGGCAGATCCTGGCGGGGCTCGGCCTGCTTGCCCTGCTGGCGCCGCCGATGATCGCGACGCTGCTGGAGGCGCTGCGCACCGGCTTCGCCACCCTGCCCGGGGTGCGCTGAGCGGTGGCTGAGGAGGGAGATGGCCCGGAGGCCGGCGACAAGACCGAGGCCGCGACACCGAAGCGGCTCGAGAAGGCGCGGGAGGAAGGGCAGGTCGCGCTGTCCCGGGAGGTGGTGGGCTGGACGGGCCTGGCCGCCGGGACCCTGGCGACGATGCTGGTGCTGCCGACCATCGGCTTCGACCTGATGCGCGCCATGCGCGGCGCGCTGGAATCGGCGCATACCCTCGGCATAGCGAATGCCGCCATGACGCTGTTCTGGTGGGGTGCGCTGGTGGTGATCCCGGTGGCGGCGGCGGTGTCGCTGGGTGCCGTGGCGGGGACGCTGGCGCAGACACGGGGCCTGGTCTCCGCCAAGCCCATGGTGCCGCGGCTCAGCAAGATCAGCCCCTGGGCTGGGCTGAAGCGCCTGGTGGGGCCTGAGGCGCTGATGGAGTTCCTGCGCACGCTGCTGAAGCTCCTGATCGTGGGCGCGGCGCTGTGGCATGTGGGATCGGACCTTGCGGCGCTGCAGGCGGCGCTGCACCAGCCGGCGGCGGCGCTGCCCCAGGCGGCCGGGGCGGTGGCCATGCGGCTGATGATGGCGGCGCTGGTGGCCTTCGCGGGCGTGGCGCTGCTGGACCTGTTGTGGGTCCGCTTCCGTTTCGCCCGCCAGATGCGCATGAGCCGCCAGGACCTGCGGGACGAGGCCAAGGAATCGGACGGCGACCCGATGCTGAAGGCGCGCCGGCGGCAGATGCGCCAGGTGCAGGGGCGCCGGCGCATGATGGCCGCGGTACCGAACGCCGCCGTCGTCATCACCAACCCCACCCACTACGCCGTGGCCCTGGCCTATGGCGGGGGGGAGGCGGCGCCACGAATCGTGGCCAAGGGCGTCGACGCCATGGCGGCCCGGATCCGGGAGGCAGCGACCAGCGCCGGCGTGCCGCTGGTGGCCAATCCGCCGCTGGCCCGCGCGCTTTGGCGGCTGGACATCGATGCCGAGATTCCGGCGGAACACTACCAGGCGATGGCCGAGATCATCGCCTATGTCTGGCGCCAGAATGGCGCCGCCGCACGGCATGCTTGACGCCGTGAACCAGCCCGTGCCCTCGCTGCCGCCCCGGGTGGCCGCGTGGCATTGCCGAGGAGAACCGCATGCCTGATCCGCGCCGGACCCTGCAGGACCTGCTCCGCGGCCGCAACCGCCGCCCGGCCGAGGACGCCGTGGTGCGCGCGGTGCTGGACGCGGCCTCGCCCGGGATCGCGCTGCTGGATGCCGAGGATCGGCTGGTGACGTGGAACGCGGAATTCGCGGGGCTCTGCGGGCCGCTCCTGCCGCCGCGCCCGGGCCTGCCGATCGCGGCGCTGATGGCGGCGGAGGGGAAGGAGGCGGCGCTGGCCGCGCTGGCCACCGGGCAGCGCGTGGCGATCGCCATGGCGTCGGAGGGTTCGCCGCGGCTGGAGATGGAGCACCGCAAGCTGCCCGCGCCGGACCGTGGCGCGGTGCTGCGCCTGTCCCGCATCGCGGCGCGGCCCGCGGAACAGCAGGCGGGCGCGGCACGGCTGCAGGCGGTGGGCGCGCTGGCGGGCGGCATCGCGCATGACTTCAACAACCTGCTGACCGCCATCGCCGGCAGTGCTGAAGCGGCGCTTTCCCGCGCCCCGGGCGGGGAGGCGGCGTCGGAACTGCGCCAGGTGCTGGAAAGCGCCGGGCGCGGCGCGGCGCTGGTGAAGCAACTGCTCGCCTTCGCCCGGCAGCAGGCGCTGCGGCCGCGGGTGGTGGACCTCAACATCGCCGTCTCCGCCATGGGGGAGTTGCTGCGGCGGCTGCTCGGCAGCCGGGTCCGGCTGACCATCGCGCTGGAGGAACCGTCCCGCCGCGTGCGGATGGACCCCACGCAGCTGGACCAGGTCATCATGAACCTGGCGCTCAATGCCCGGGACGCGATGCCGGAAGGCGGGTCCCTACGGATCGCGACGGGCCATGCGGTGGTGCTGTCGCCCGAGACGATCGGGACTGAAACCCTGCCCGCCGGGCGCTATGCCATGCTGGAAGTGGTCGATAGCGGCGCCGGCATCCCGCCTGAGGTGCTGCCCCGGATCTTCGACCCCTTCTTCACCACCAAGCGCGAGCAGGGCGGCACCGGGCTCGGCCTGTCCACCGTGCATGGCATCGTCCGGCAATCCGGCGGCTTCATCGCGGTGGACAGCCGGCGGGGGGAGGGGGCGCGCTTCCGCATCTGGATGCCGCGGCATGAAGGGCCGGCGGACCCGGTGGTGCCGGCCGCCATGGTGGCGCCGCCCACCGCTTCGCCCCCGCCGCCGCCGGCGCCCGAGCCCCCCCCGGGCGGCCCTGCCGTGCTGCTGGTGGAGGATGAGGTGCCGCTGCTGCGCCTGGCGGAGCGTGCGCTCCGCCGCGCGGGGTTCGAGGTGATGAGCGCCGGCTGTTCCGAGGAAGCGCTGGAGATGCTGGACAGGAGCGGGGCCGTGCCACTGGCGCTGGTGTCGGACGTGGTGATGCCGGGCCTGGACGGGCTGGAACTCACCGCCCGGTTGCGGGACCGCTGGCCCGAGCTGCCGGTGCTGCTGGTGTCCGGCTATGCGGAGGCCGCGCTGGGGCGGGACCTGGCGGCGGAGCGCATCCGCCTGATGGCCAAGCCCTACAGCCTGGGTGCGCTGGTCACGGAACTGAAAGGCATCCTGCCCGAGGGGGTGGTGAAAGTTTCCTAAATGTTCTTGTCGGGCCGGCCGTTCCGGGCCATATTCCGAGCCGAGGGACAGGGGGTTGCGCGGCACTTGGAGTCGCGCCGCTTTCTGGTCCAAGGTGACGCGGGGTGTGACCGGCGGGTGAGGATCCGGCCGGGGATTGCGCCCCCAGGTTGATACCGGGAATCGGGCCCGGGAGTTCGGGAGAGCGAGCCTCATGGACAAGACGAAGGCTCTGGACGCCGCGCTGAGCCAGATCGAGAGGGCCTTCGGCAAGGGCTCCATCATGCGCATGGGCAACAAGGCGGCGATGGAGGAGGTGGAGGTCATCTCCACCGGCTCGCTCGGCCTTGACCTGGCGCTCGGCATCGGTGGCGTGCCGAAGGGCCGCATCATCGAGGTCTATGGCCCGGAAAGCTCGGGCAAGACCACGCTGGCGCTGCACATGATCGCGGAGGCGCAGAAGAAGGGCGGCACCTGCGCCTTCATCGACGCGGAGCACGCGCTGGACCCCGGCTATGCCAAGAAGCTGGGCGTGGACGTGGAGAACCTGCTGATCAGCCAGCCGGATGCCGGCGAGCAGGCGCTGGAGATCTGCGACACGCTGGTGCGATCCGGCGCGGTGGACGTGCTCGTGGTGGACAGCGTGGCCGCGCTGGTGCCGCGGGCGGAGCTGGAAGGGGAGATGGGCGACAGCCATGTGGGCCTGCATGCCCGCCTGATGTCGCAGGCGCTGCGCAAGCTGACGGGCAGCGTCTCCCGCTCCAACACCCTGCTGATCTTCCTGAACCAGATCCGGCTCAAGATCGGCGTGATGTTCGGCAACCCGGAGACGACGACGGGCGGCAACGCGCTGAAGTTCTACGCCTCCATCCGCATGGAAATCCGCCGCATCGGCTCCATCAAGGACCGGGAGACGGTGACGGGCAACCAGACCCGCGTGAAGGTGGTGAAGAACAAGATGGCGCCGCCGTTCCGGCAGGTGGATTTCGACATCATGTATGGCGAAGGCATCTCCAAGGTCGGTGAGCTGATCGACCTCGGCGTGAAGGCCGGCATCGTGGAGAAGTCCGGCGCCTGGTTCAGCTGCGACAGCCAGCGCATCGGCCAGGGGCGGGAGAACGCCAAGCAGTTCATGCGCGACAACCCTGCCATGGCGGAAAGCGTGGAGAAGCGCATCCGCGCCCAGGCCAATGGCCTGGCCAGCACCATGCTGGCCGGGGAGAATGACGAGGCAGCCGCCGCGGAGTGACCGCTGGCGGGCAGGCTTCGGCCTGCCGATCCGTGATGCAGGGGGGATGGGAGCGCAGGCTCCCATCCCCTTTTTGCTGCCCGGGCAGGCGCGCCGGCGCGGTTGGGACTTGATCCATGCGGAGTTCCATGGAACGTGATGTTTTAGAACGCTGCGCCGCCAATGCCGCCATCCAGGGAGGAAGATCCGCATGGCCTTTGCCCATCCTCGATTGCCCGGTTGCCGCCGTCTCGCCGCCTCTGCCCTGGCCGCCGTGGTGCTGGCGCTGGCGATGCCGCAGCCGGCCCTGGCGCAGCCCTATCCCGCCCGGCCCGTCCGCATGATCATCCCCTTCGCCACGGGCGGCACCGCCGATATCGTCGGGCGGCTGCTCGCCAGTTGCATGCAGACGGCGTTGGGCCAGCCTGTGGTGGTGGAGAACAGGGGTGGCGCGGGCGGGACCATCGGCACGGATGCGGCGGCCAAGGCCGCGCCGGATGGCTACACCATCATCCTGCACACCGTCTCATCGGCCGTGCTGAACAGCTTCCTCTACCGCAACCTGCCCTTCGACGTGCGGCGGGACTTCGTCGCTGTCAGCCAGGTCGCGCGCGCGCCGAATGTCCTCGCGGTGCGGGCCGACCTGCCGGCGCGCACGGTCCAGGAACTCATCGACCTGATGCGGGCGCGGCCCAGCGGCCTCAGCTACGGCACATCCGGCGCCGGCACGATCCTGCACCTCTCGGCCGCGCTGTTCACCCGCATGGCAGGGGTCGAAGCCGTGCATGTCCCCTACCGGGGCGAAGGGCAGGCGATCAACGACATGCTCGCGGGCCAGATCGACTTCATGGTGAACGTGATCCCCGCCTTGCTGCCCCAGGTGCGGGAGGGGCGCTTCCGCGCGCTCGGTGTGACGACGGCGGAGCGGGCCGCGCTGCTGCCGGGCGTGCCGACCATCGCGGAGGCCGGCCTGCCGGGCTACGAGACCTATATCTGGCACGGCGTCTACGCCCCGGCCGGCACGCCACCGCCGATCGTGGACCGGCTGGCGGAGGCGACCATCCAGGCCGTGACGGAACCCGGCTGCCGCCAGCGGATGGTCGATCTGGGGCTCGATCTCGTGGGGTCGCGCCCTGCCGAGTTCACCGCCTTCTGGGACCAGCAGATCGCCTATTGGGGTCCCGTGGTCCGGGCCTCGGGCGCCACCCTCGATTGATGGCAGCCCTGATGGAGGCCCTTCCCGCCGGCAGCACCGATTGCCACACCCATGCCTTCGGCGATCCCGCCCGTTTTCCCTTCATGCCGGGGCGCAGCTACACGCCGGGCCTGGCGGATGCCGACCAGCTTCGCGGCTTCCTCGACGACCACGGCCTGGCCCGCGTCGTCGTGGTGCAGCCGAGCGTCTACGGCACGGATAACGGCTGCACGCTCGATGCGGTGCGTCGCATGGCGGGTCGCGCGCGGGCGGTCGTCGTCGTGCATCCCGGGATCGGCGATGCGGCACTGGCCGACCTGCATGAGGCAGGCGCGCGCGGCGTCCGCCTCAACCTCGCCACGACCGGCGCCACGGACGTCGATTGCGCCAGTGCCACGGTAGCGGCCTTCGCGCGCCGGCTGCGTTGCAGCGCCTGGCACCTCCAGATCTTCGCCGGCCATGAGGTGCTCTGGGCCCTGCGGGGCCAGCTCGGCGGGGCCGGGGTTCCGGTCGTGATCGACCATTTCGGCCTGGTTGGCCTGAAGGAGACGCCGCTCGCGACGGCAGCGCGGAACATCGTGCATCTGGTCGAGGGGGAGGGCCTCCACATCAAGCTGTCGGCGCCGCAGCGCTCGGTTGCCGATCCCGATGATGCGCCGGTGCTGGCCGATCTGGTCGGCGCCCTGGTGGCGGCGTCGCCGCAGCGCCTCCTCTGGGGCAGCGATTGGCCGCATCCCGGTCGCGTCCGGACGGGCGACCCTGCCACGCCCGAGGCCTTCGAGGCCGTGGATGACGGCCGCGCCCTGGCGCGGATCGCCGGCTGGGTCCGGGATGAGGCGGCCCTGCGGCGCATCCTGGTGGACAATCCGCAGGCGCTCTACGGCTTCGGCCCCGAAGGCGGCGCCCCCGCGTCATGAGGGCGCCGCGCGCCCGTCAGGCGGCGAGGGCGGCCGGGTTCACCTCCCGCTCCGCCAGCAGGGTCAGCTTCTCGTCCGCCGTTTTCTCCTCGGCGAGCGTCTGGGCGAAGAGGTCCGCGACCTCCTGCATCCCGGCCGCCTTCGCCATGGCGTGCAGCGTGCCGTAGGTCGCGATCTCGTAGTGCTCCACCTTCTGCGCGGCGCCGATCAGGGCAGCGTCGCGGACCGGGCCCTCGTCATGGTCGTCCATGATCTCCTCCGCCTCGGCGGTCAGGCCCTCCATCGCCTCGCATTCCTCCCCTTCGGGATCGGCGTCCAGCAGTTCCGCCGCCCGCTCCAGCCGCTCCACATGGCCACGTGTCTGGGCCAGGTGATCCTCGAAGGCCTGGCGGAGAGTCGGGCTTTGCGCGGCTTCCGCCATGTCGGGCAGGGCCTCGATCAGTTGGGTCTCGGCGCTGTAGGCGTCCTGCAACGCCTCGATCATCAGCGACTTGAAGTCTTCGGCCATGATGGGCCTCCCTCGTGTGTTCGGTGCCGGGGGGCATTCCTCGGCCCCCCCTCCTCGGCCCGAACGGCGCGGCCGCGTGGCAGTTCCGGCTTCGCGCCCGCAACCGCCGACCCTCGACGTTCAGTTCATCGCGCGGTAAGGGACGCGGCTTTCGCCTGGGCCTTCCGGCCGTGGCGGCGGCATCCCTTCCGTGGGCAGGGGTTCCAAATGATGGCAGCGATCAGGCGATGACCAGCAGCAACGACATCCGCGCCACCTTCCTCGACTACTTCCGCCGTAATGGGCACGAGGTGGTTGAATCCTCCCCGCTTGTGCCGCGGAACGACCCGACGCTGATGTTCGCGAACAGCGGCATGGTGCAGTTCAAGAACGTCTTCACGGGGCAGGAGAAGCGGCCCTATTCACGCGCCACCACCGCGCAGAAGTCGGTCCGCGCCGGCGGCAAGCACAACGACCTGGACAATGTCGGCTATACCGCCCGCCATCACACCTTCTTCGAGATGCTGGGCAATTTCAGCTTCGGCGACTACTTCAAGGAACAGGCGATCGGCCATGCCTGGGAATTGCTGACCCGCGATTTCGGCCTGCCGAAGGACCGCCTGCTGGTGACGGTCTATTCGGAGGACGAGGAAGCCCCCGTCTACTGGAAGAAGATCGCCGGCCTACCCGACAGCCGCATCATCCGCATCCCGACCTCCGACAATTTCTGGCGGATGGGCGATACCGGCCCCTGCGGCCCGTGCTCCGAGATCTTCTTCGACCATGGCGACAAGATCTTCGGCGGCCCGCCCGGCAGCGCGGACCAGGATGGCGACCGGTTCATCGAGATCTGGAACCTGGTCTTCATGCAGTATGAGGAAGGCCCCCCCGGCACCCGCGTGCCGCTGCCGCGCCCCTCGATCGACACCGGCATGGGCCTCGAGCGCTTCGCCGCCATCCTCCAGGGCAAGCACGACAACTACGACACCGACACGCTGCGCGCCCTGATCCTGGCGAGCAGCGAGGCCACCGGCCAGGATCCCGACGGCCAGTGGAAGACCAGCCACCGCGTGGTGGCGGACCACCTCCGCGCCGGCACCTTCCTGATCGCCGACGGCGTCATGCCGTCCAATGAAGGCCGCGGCTATGTGCTGCGCCGCATCCTCCGCCGCGCCATGCGCCACGCCCACATGATGGGCGCGCGGGAGCCGCTGCTGCACCGCCTGGTGCCCGCGCTGACCCGCCAGATGGGCGCCGCCTATCCCGAGATTCTCCGCGCCGAGGCGCTGGTCGTCGAAACCCTCCGGCTGGAGGAGACCCGCTTCCGGTCCCTGCTGGAACGCGGCCTCGGCCTGCTGGCCGATGAGTCGGGCCGGCTTGGAGACGGCGGGACGCTGCCGGGCGACGTCGCCTTCAAGCTCTACGACACCTACGGCTTCCCCCTCGACCTGACGCAGGATGCGCTGCGCGGCGAGGGCAAGACGGTCGATACCGCGGGCTTCGAGGCCGCGATGGCCGAGCAGCGCAAGCGCGCCCGCGCCGCCTGGGCCGGGTCGGGCGAGGCCGCGACGGAAACGCTGTGGTTCGACCTGAAGGAGAAGCTCGGCGCCTCCGAATTCCTCGGCTACTCCACCGAGACGGCGGAGGGCGAGATCCTCGCCATCGTCGCCAATGGCCAGGTGGTGGACAGCGCGGTCGCGGGGACCGAGGTCTCCGTCATCCTGAACCAGACGCCCTTCTACGCGGAATCCGGCGGCCAGGTCGGCGATACCGGGCTGATCTCGGCCGGCGAGGGCTGCCGGATCAACGTCCGCGACACGCAGAAGAAGCTCGGCGACCTCTTCGTCCATGTCGGCGTCGTCGCGCATGGGGAGGCCAAGCTTGGCCTCGCCGTGCAGGCGGAGGTCGATCACGCACGCCGCTCCACGATCAGGGCCCATCACTCGGCGACGCACCTGCTGCATGAGGCGCTGCGCCGTCGCCTCGGCACCCATGTCGCGCAGAAGGGGTCGCTGAACGCGCCGGACCGGCTGCGCTTCGACGTCAGCCAGCCCGTGCCCATGACGGATGCGGACCTCGCCTGGGTGGAGGCGGAGGTGAACAGCCGCATCCGCGAGAATGCGGAAGTCGTCACCCGCCTGATGACCCCTGACGCCGCCGTGCAGATCGGCGCCATGGCGCTGTTCGGCGAGAAGTACGGGGAGGAGGTGCGCGTCGTCTCCATGGGGCATGACCCCAGTGCCACGGAGCGTTTCGGCGTCTATTCGCTGGAACTCTGCGGCGGCACGCATGCGAAGCGCACCGGCGATATCGGCCTGTTCCGCATCGTGGCCGAGGGCGCCGTCGCCGCCGGCATCCGGCGCGTGGAGGCCGTGACCGGCGAGGCCGCGCTGAAGGTGATCGAGGAGCGCGACCGCCAGCTGAACGAGGCGTCCTCCGTCCTGAAGGCCAGGCCGGCCGAACTGGCGGAGCGCATCGCCAACCTGCTGGAGGAACGCAAGAAGCTGGAGCGCGAGGTCAGCGACCTCCGCAAGAAGCTCGCGACCGGTGGTGCGGCGGCGGAGGTCGAGACCATCGCCGGGCTCCGCGTGGCGCTGCGTGAACTCGGCGAAATGCCGCCCAAGGACCTGAAGGGCGTGGTCGAGGCCATCCTGCAATCCGGCACCGCCGATGTCGTCGGCGTGGTCGCGACCGCGGAAGGCAAGGCCAGCGTCTTCGTCGGCATCGGGGAGGCCGCGAAGGGCAAGACCGATGCCGTGACGCTGGTCCGCGCGGCCAGCGCCGCCATCGGCGGCAAGGGCGGCGGCGGCAAGCCGGACATGGCCCAGGCCGGCGGGCCGGATGCGGCGAAGGCGGCGGAGGCACTCGCGGCGATCCGGGCCGCGCTCGGCGGCTGAAGGACGCAGGCGGCAGGGCTGGCGCATGGGTGACGCGACCACCAGGCAGCGCGCCCGCACCCTCGGCTTCGCGCCCGGCATCCTCACGCCCGGTCCGCTGAACGCCATCACCGATGTCGCCGGCGTGCTGGTCGGCCAGGTGACGGTGATCGAGGGGGAGGGCACGCGCACCGGCGTCACGGCCATCCGCCCGCATCCCGGCAATCCCTATGCGGACCGCGTTCCCGCCGGCCTCTTCGCCATGAACGGCTTCGGCAAGATGGCGGGGGTGACGCAGGTGCAGGAACTGGGCGAGCTGGAAACGCCCATCCTGCTGACCAACACACTCGCCGTCGGGCGGGCGATGGAGGCGCTGGTGGATTGGACCCTGGCCCAGCCTGGGAACGAGCAGGTCCGCAGCGTCAATGCCGTGGTCGGCGAGACCAATGACGGCCGCCTGAACGACATCCGCATCCGCGGCGTGACCGGCGCGCATTGCGCCGAGGCCCTGGCGGCGGCGGCCACCGGCCCGGTGGCGGAAGGCAGCGTGGGCGCCGGCACCGGCACCATGGCCTTCGGTTGGAAGGGTGGCATCGGCACGTCCAGCCGCGTGCTGCCGGCCGCCCTCGGCGGTTGGACGGTCGGCGCGCTGGTCCAGGCGAATTACGGCGGCGCGCTGTGCATGGCGGGCCTCGAGGTCGGGCGACGCCTGGGAAAATACTTCCTGGCGGAGCATGTGGCCCAGCAGGCCGATGCCGATGGGTCGGTCATGGTCATCCTGGCGACTGACGCGCCGCTGTCGGACCGCAACCTCCAGCGCCTGGCGCGCCGCGCCATGGCCGGCATCGCGCGTACCGGCGCCGCCTTCTCCGACGGGTCGGGCGACTATGCGCTGGCCTTCGCGACCCATCTGGATGTCATCCGCACCGCGGAACGCCGCGCCGCCATCGCCCGCTACGCGGACCTGCCGAATGACAAGGCCTCGCCCCTGTTCGTGGCAGCGTCGGAGGCGACGGAGGAGGCGGTGCTGAACGCGCTGACCATGGCGACCACCATCGAAGGCCGGGTCGCGGGCCGGCGGGTGGTCGGGCGCTCACTCCCGCTCGATCGCGTCCTCGCGTTGCGGGGCTGTTAACAACGGGGCGAGGAAACTGGCGGAGCCTCCCACAGCCTTCCGGGGAGGGAAGGCCCGATGCTCGTCACCCTCGCCGGTACCCTGATCGCGATCCTGCCCGTGCTGGTGGCCTATGCCCTCTGGCGGCTGATGCGCATGGTCTGGCGGCTGCTGCGGCAGCCGCGGATGCGGTTTGGCGTGCTGGTGGCGCGGGCGGGCCGCGTGCGGCTCCGTCGGCCTCCTGCCGGGCTTTCGGGGGAAGGGCCGGATGCGGCGGTGCTGGTGGAGGAGGTGGCGCGGCTGAGGGCGGAACTGCGGGTCGCCCGGGCCGAACTGGCGGTGCTGGAGGCGGCGCGGCCCGGGACAGGGGTGCGATGGCCCTGGCGACGCCCGGTCGATGACCGTTTCCACCAGGCCAAGCTGGCCTTCGCCCGCGCCTTCCATCCGGACCGCCTGCCCGAGGGCGCGGCGGACAGCGCCATCCGCGCCGCCGTGTTCAAGGAATTCTGGGACGTGCTGCGCCGGATCGAGCGCGCCTGAGGGGGGGGGGCGCGGCTTCATGGCCGCTGCCCCGCCGGCGGTCCCGCTCAGCCCGTCGGCTGCACGGCGTCCCGCACCTCCGACCGGAACTCCCGTCGGTACAGCTCCCGCAGGACCAGCAGGCTGGCCAGGATCAGCAGGGCGGGATGGGCGATCCAGGCCAGCGCGGCGAGGCCGAAATAGTAGCTGCGGAGCCCCGTATTGAAGTGCCGCGCCGCCCGGTTCAGCACGCGGGCCGCGATGTCCGCCTGGGCGATCGTCTCCGCCGTGGCGGGCGCGCCGGGAATGCCGCCGACGAGGATGGAGCTGTAGTTGAACTGCCGCAGCGCCCAGGTCAGCTCGAAGAAGGCGTTGACGAAGATCAGCAGCAGCAGCGCGATCTTCAGCTCCCACACCACCTCATCAGGCACCATGGCGTAGGGCAGCGCGGAGACGACGCGGCGGCCGAGGTCCGGGGCCCCCAGCAGCGCCACCAGGCCGCCCAGGATGAAGATGCTGGTGGTGGCCAGGAAGCTGGTGCTGTTCATCAGGTTGCCGATCGCGGCCATGTCGGCGATCCGGTTCTCCCGGTCCAGCATGGCGCGCATCCAGCGGCGCCGGTGTTCATCCATGGCGGCGATCACGCTGGCGTCGCGAAATCGCGGCACGCGGCCGACCGCGGTGGCATAGCCAGCCCAGCAGGCGGCGAAGACGATCAGGCCGGCGATATCGAAGGTGGTGAGTTCGCTCATCCAGCCTGTCTAGCGCCGGAACGGAAGCGGCCGCCAGGATTTCCCCTGGCGGCCGCGACGCAGCCGATGGCCTGTCCCCGGAAGGGGATCAGCCCATCTTCTTCTTCAGGTTCTCGTCCAGCTTGGCGAGGAAATCCTGCGTGTTCAGGTAGGGCTGGTCCTTGCTGATCAGCAGGGCCAGGTCCTTGGTCATGTGGCCGGCTTCCACCGTCTCGATGCAGACCTGTTCCAGCGCGTCGGCGAAGTCGACGACATCCTGCGTGCCGTCGAACTTGCCGCGATAGGACAGGCCGCGCGTCCAGGCGAAGATGGACGCGATCGGGTTCGTGCTGGTCTCGCGCCCCTTCTGGTGCTCGCGGTAGTGGCGCGTCACCGTGCCGTGCGCGGCCTCGGACTCGACGGTGTTGCCGTCCGGGGAGAGCAGCACGGAGGTCATCAGGCCGAGACTGCCGAAACCCTGGGCGACGATGTCGGACTGCACGTCGCCGTCGTAGTTCTTGCAGGCCCAGATGTAGCCGCCTTCCCACTTCAGGGCGCTGGCCACCATGTCGTCGATCAGGCGGTCCTCATAGACCAGGCCCTTCGCCTTGAAGCGGTCGGCGAACTCCGCGTCGAAGATGGACTTGAAGATGTCCTTGAAGTTGCCGTCATAGGCCTTGAGGATCGTGTTCTTGTGGCTGAAGTACACGGAATAGCTACGCTGCAGGCCGTAGTTGAACGACGCCCGGGCGAAGCCCTCGATGGAGGCGTTCAGGTTGTGCTGGCCCATGAAGGCGCCGGGGCCCTTGAAGACGAAGTCGCCGATCTCCTGCGGCGCGCCACCTTCCGGCGTGTAGGTCATGGTCACCTTGCCGGCGCCCGGGACCTTCATCTCCACCGCGCGGTAGATGTCGCCGAAGGCGTGGCGGCCGACGACGATCGGCTTCGACCAGTGCGGCACCAGGCGGGGCACGTTCTTGATGATGATCGGCTCGCGGAAGATCGTGCCGTCCAGGATGTTGCGGATGGTGCCGTTCGGGCTCCGCCACATCTTCTTCAGGCCGAACTCCTTCACCCGCGCCTCATCCGGGGTGATGGTCGCGCACTTCACGCCCACGCCGTACTGCTTGGTCGCGTTGGCGGCATCCACCGTCACCTGGTCATCGGTCTGGTCGCGGTACTCGACGCCCAGGTCGTAGTACTTCAGGTCGATGTCGAGGTAGGGCAGGATCAGGCGGTCCTTGATGAACCCCCAGATGATGCGCGTCATCTCGTCCCCGTCCATCTCAACGACGGGGGTCTTCACCTTGATCTTGGCCATGCCTCATTCCTTGCCGAACGCCCGTGCCGGGACACCTCGATCGCGCCCTGGGGTTGGGAGTGGGCGGAACATGCCAATGGGACCCCCCGGGGGCAAGCCCGCCTGAAGCCCGCCGGTCCGAAGGCTGACCGATGCGCGACCTTGCCGGCCTTCGGCACGCGCGGGTAGAAGGCAGGGGTTAACCGGCAACCTTCTGGCGGGAGACGACGATGCTGATCCCGCTGATCGCCCTGGCGGGGGTTCTCCCGGCCCCGGCGCTCGCGCGGGGCATGGATGAACCGCGCGCCAGCCTCATGGTGGGCGCCCTGCTGGCGTTCGCTGCCGTCCTGGCGGCACTGGCGCTGCTGGTGCAGGCCCGGCGGTTGCGACGGCGGGACATGCAGCTGCATGCACGCAATGCCCATCTGGCCGCGGCCAATGCGGAACTGCGCGAGGTGACGGAACGTGCGGAAGCCAAGGCCCGGATGCTGGATGGCGTGCTGGCCGCCATGGCCGATGGCATCCTGGTGGTCGATGCGGGTCTGCGGCTGGCCGGATGGAATCCCCGCTTCCCCGACTATGCCGGCGTGCCGCGCCGCGCGCTGCGCATCGGCATGCCACTGAGGGAGGTGATTCGCCTGCAGGCGGAAGCGGGCGAATTCGGCATGGTGGACCCGGAGGCGGAGACGGAGCGCCGGATGGCCATGTTCCACAACGGTACCGCGCCGCAGCGCCTCCAGCGCGAGAGGCCTGATGGCAGCCGGTTGGAACTTCGCCGCACGCCGCTGCCGGGCGGCGGCTATGTCACCCTCTACACGCCCATTCTCGCCCCCGCCGCCGCAGCAGCCGGCGATGCGATGCAGGCGGCCTTCCGCCAGGAATGGACCAGCCGGATCCCCCGGCTGACCGCCGCCGCCGCGGATGGCGATGTGGCGGAAGCCCGCGCCGTGGCCCATGCGCTGCGCGGCGTGGCTGCCAATGCCGGCTGGACACGGGCGGCCGCCGCGATGGAGGGGATCGAGGAGACGGCCGCCGCCGGCGCGCTCACGCAACTCCGCCTGCTGACCGCGGGCCTGCCGCAGGATCCCGCCGCATGGAACTGACGCGTCCCGAACCGGTGGAATGCCCGCATTGCGGGGAGCCCACCATGCCGAATCGCCTGGCCGATGGCGCCATCGTGTGTTCCTGCGCGGCGGAACGGTCCCTGCCGCCACCCCCCATTCCGCTTGCCCCACGGCGACCCGGCCCCAGATAGACCCCACAAAGAGGAGACTTGGCCATGCTGCTGCGAATGGCGACGGGCACGATGGTGGGCATGGCGGTGGCGACCGCCGCGACGGCAACCCTGGCGCTGGGCGCCGGGGCGATCGGCGCCGCGCTGCTGGCGCGACGCCTGTGCGAGGAACGCCGCGGCTGGAAGAAGGACGCGGATGAGGCCGTGGACGCGCCGATCGACGTCGCCGACGAACCGGGGCCGGAAGCGCCCGCGGCCTAGGTGTGTAGTCCCGGGATGATCGCGGTGGCCTCGATCTCGACCTTCGCCTCGGGCTCCACCAGCGCGACCACCTGAACCAGCGCCATGGCGGGGAAGTTGCGCCCCATGACGGCGCGATAGGCCGGGCCGAGTTCCGCCAGGCTCGCGCGGTACTCGGCCATGTCGGTGACATACCAGGTCAGGCGACCGATATGTTCGGGGCCGCCGCCGGCTTCCTTCACCACCGCCAGGATGTTCTCCAGCGCCTGGCGGACCTGCGGCACGAAGCCCGCGGCGAAGCGACCTTCGGCGTCCCAGCCGATCTGCCCGCCCACCAGCACGACCCGACCCTGGCCCGCCATGCCATTGGCGTAGCCGCGCGGCGCCGGCCAGCCCGGTGGCTGGAGGGCGGTAAGGGGGCTGTCAGCCATGGGCGCAACGCTCCTGATAGGCGACCAGCGCCGCGCGCAGGTCGGCCGGGATCGGCACGGCGCGGCGGGCATCGAGGTCGGTCGTGGCGGTGACGAGGGAAAGCCTCGCCAGCTCCTCCTCCCCGCGATGGATGTGGACGGTCAACGCATAGGAACCGCCGCCGATCCGCGTCAGGATCGGCGTCAGCGCGATGCGGTCGCCCATCAAGCCCGGGCGGAAGAAATCGGCCTCCGCATGGACGAAGCCCGTGCCGATCCGGCGTGTGCCGTGCAGGGCATGGAAGTCGATGCCGAGATCCTCGGTGAACCAGTCCTCCACAATGCCATTCGCCATGGCGAAGAAGGCGGGGAAGAAGACGATACCCGCGGGGTCGCAATCGCCGAAGCGGATTCGCACCGCGCCCCGGAAGGCGCGGGGCGGCAGGGCGGCGGCCGGGATCGGTTGCGGGCGGCTCATGCGCCGCTTTCGGCCTGCTTGCGAAGCGCGAAGCGTTGCAGCTTGCCGGTCTCCGTCCGCGGCAGGGCGGGGACGAAGACGACGCTGCGCGGGTATTTGTACGGGGCCACTTCCGCCTTCACATGGTCCTGGAGCGCCTTCACGAGCATGGCGTCGCCGGCGATGGCGTCCTTCAGCACGACATAGGCCCGCACCACCATCCCCCTTTCCGCATCCGGCGCGCCCACCACGCCGCATTCCTTCACGGCGGGATGGGTCAGCAGGGCGGATTCCACCTCCGGCCCCGCGATGTTGTAGCCGGCGGAGACGATCATGTCGTCGTTCCGCGCCTGGTACCAGAAGTAGCCATCCGCGTCCTGGATGTAGGTGTCGCCGGTGATGTTCCAGCCAGCCTGGACGTATTGCGCCTGGCGCGGATCATCGAGGTAGCGGCACCCGGTCGGCCCCTGCACCGCCAGGCGCCCCGGCGTGCCGCGCGGCACCTCCTGCCCGGCATCGTCCACCACCCTGGCGCGGTAGCCCGGCACGGGGATGCCGGTGGCGCCGGGGCGGATCTGGTCCTCCCGCGCCGCGATGAAGATGTGCAGCATCTCCGTCGCCCCGATGCCGTCCATCAGCGTCAGGCCCGTTGCCTTCCGCCAGGCCTCAAGGATCGGCACCGGCAGGGTCTCCCCGGCCGAGACGCATTTGCGGAGGCTGGACAGGTCATGCTCCCCGGCCTTCGCGGCCATGACCCGATAGGCGGTGGGGGCGGTGAAGCAGACGGTGGCGCGGTGCCGCGCGATGGCCGCGGGTAATTCCTCCGGCGGCGCCTTCTCCAGCAGCACGGCGGTGGCGCCGACGCGGAAGGGGAAGAGGACGAGGCCGCCAAGGCCGAAGGTGAAGGCCAGCGGCGGGGAGCCGATGAAGATGTCGCTCGGCTCCGGCTTCAGCACCTGCAGGGCGTAGCCATCGCAGATCGCCAGCATGTCTCGATGGAAATGCAGCGTGCCCTTGGGTTCGCCCGTGGAGCCGCTGGTGAAGCCGATCAGGCAGACATCGTCGGCGGCCGTGTCGCAGGCTGCGAAGGTGCCGGGCGCCTCCGCGACCATTGCCTCCAGCATCCCGTTGCCCCAGGTGACGAGGTGCCGGAGGTCCGGCCCTTCCGCCTTGCGCAATTCCTCCACCAGCCGCGCATCGCAGAGCGCATGGGTGATGCGGCCCTTGCGGAGAACTTGCGACAATTCCTTGGCGCGCAGCAGCGGCATGGTGGCGACGACGACGCCGCCGGCCTTCAGCACGGCGAAATAGGCAGCGACCATCCAGGCATTGTTGGCGCTGCGCAGCAGCACGCGGTTGCCCGGCACCATGCCCAGGCGCGAGACCAGCACATGCGCGATCCGGTCCACGCGCTCCGCCAATTGCCGGTAGGTCAGCGTCTCCGCCGGCGTCACCAGCGCGGGGTGGTCGCCGCGGCCGCGTTCGATGTTGCGGTCCAGCAGTTCCACCGCGCAGTTGAGGCGCGCGGGATACTGGAATTCCGGCCGGTCCAGCAGGAAGACCGGCCACTGGTCGCGCGGGGGCAGATTGTCCCGGCAGAAGCTGTCCTGGTGGGCGGATGCGCCCATCGCCTGCGTCATCATCCCGTCCATCCCCGTCTCCCGGTTCATGATGTGGATGTGCGACTGTCGCGTTCGGCCCCTGGCGCTTTTTCGCGCTCCGCGCGGGCAATGACCACGCGCTGGACCTCCGAGGCGCCTTCATAGACACGCAGCGCCCGGACTTCCCTGTAGAGTTCTTCGGCCTTGTGGCCCTTGGTGACGCCGAGGCCGCCATGGATCTGCACGTTGCGGTCGGCGCAGCGCTGGGCTGCTTCCGTTGCGTGCAGCTTGGCCATGGAGGCTTCGCGCGTGACGCGCGGCTGGCCGGAATCCTTCAGCCAGGCCGCGCGATAGACGAGAAGGGCGGAAGCCTCGACATCCACCGCGCTGTCGGCGATGGCGGCCTGGCTCATCTGCTGGTCGAACAGCGCGCCGCCGAACAGTTTTCTCGAACTGGCGCGTTCCACCGTCATGTCGAAGGCGCGGCGCGCGAAGCCCAGCGCGGCGGCGCCGACGGTCGCACGGAAGACATCGAGCGTGCCCATCGCGACCTTGAAGCCCTCGCCGGGCTTGCCGATGAGGTCGTCGACGGCGACGCGCAGATCCGCGAAGGCCAAGGTCGCCAGGGGATGCGGCGCGGTGACGTCGATGCGCGCCTCGATGGTCAGCCCCGGCGCATCGGCGCCGACGATGAAGGCGGAAAGGCCCCGCGCGCCGGGTGCCTCCCCGGTGCGGGCGAAGACGATGTAGGACGCCGCGATACCGCCATTGCTGATCCAGGTCTTGCGGCCGTTCAGCCGCCAGTGGCCGTTGCCGTCCGGCGTCGCGGTGGTGGCCAGCGCGGCCACGTCGCTGCCGGCCTCCGGCTCGCTCAGCGCGAAGGCGGCCAGCGAGGTGCCCGCCCGCGCGCCGGGCAGAAGGCGTTCGCGCTGTGCGTCCGTGCCGAACAGCGTGACGGGCCCGGTGCCGAGGCCCTGCATGGCGAAGGCGAAATCCGCCAGGCCGCTGTGCCGCGCCAGGATGTCCCGCGCGATGCACAGGCTGCGCGCATCCAGCCGGCCATCGGCAGGGCAGGGCACGCGCAGCAGCCCGGCCTCGCCCATGGCGCGCGCCAGGCGTTGCACGCTGCCATCGGCGTCATGCTCGTCGGACAGCGCCTCGGCATGCGTGGCCGCCCAGGCCTCGACCTCCTGCGCCCAGGCGCGGTGGCGATCCTCGAAGAAGGGCCACTGGAGAAAGCTGCGGTCGGCCATCAGTCGCCCTTGAACTGCGGACGCTGCTTCGCGACGAAGGCGTCATAGGCGCGGCGGAAATCCTGCGTGGTCATGCACAGCGCCTGCGCCACGGCCTCGGCCTCGATCGCCTGGTCCAGCGACATGGCCCATTCCATCTGGAGCATGCGCTTGGTCATGGCATGGGCGAAGTTCGGCCCCTCCGCGATCTCCCGCGCCAGCTTCGCGGCGGCGCCTTGCAGCACATCGGGCTCGTGGATTGCGTTGAAGAAGCCCCAGGCCAGCGCTTCCTCCCCGCCGAGCGATCTTCCGAGATAAAGCAACTCGCTCGCCCGGCCCTGGCCGATGATGCGGGGCAGGATGGCGCAGGCGCCCATGTCGCAGCCGGCGAGGCCCACGCGGTTGAACAGGAAGGCGGTCTTGGCCCGCGCGGTGCCGAGGCGGATGTCCGATGCCATGGCGATGATCGCGCCCGCGCCGGCGGCGATGCCATCGATGGCGGCGATGATGGGCTGCGGGCAGGCGCGCATGGCCTTCACCAGCTCACCCGTCATGGCCGTGAACTGCATCAGCCCCTTGGTGTCGCGATCCAGCAGCGGGCCGATGATCTCATGCACATCGCCGCCCGAGCAGAAATTGCCGCCCGCGCCTGTCACGACGAAAGCCTTCACCGCATCATCATGGGTGGCGGCGCGCAGGATCGCGGCCATCTCCGCGTAGCTGTCGAAGGTCAGCGGGTTCTTCCGCTCCGGCCGGTTGAGCGTCAGCGTCGCGACGCCGCCCTCGATATCCAGGCGAAGATGCTGCGCGGCGTAGCTGGCCAAGGGGCCGCTGATGGCCGTGATCATGGTGTTTCCTCGGGTGAAAGGGCCGCGCGGACGGAACCCTTGGCCTGGCCCAGCAGACGGAACAGCGCGGCGCGGTCGGCGCCATCCAGCCCGCCGAGCAGTTCCGCGACCCAGCCCTCATGCGCCGCCGATTGCCGCGCGAATTCGCGCTTCCCCTTGGCCGTCAGCCGCAGCATCTGGGCGCGGCGGTCGCCAGGCCGCGCGCGGCGCTCGACCAGCCCCTCGGCCTCCAGCCGCGTGGCCAGGCCGGTGACGTTGCCGTTGCTGACCATCATGCGGCGGGACACATCGCCGAGCGTGAGGCCCGCCGGCGCGCGGTCCAGCGCCGCCAGAAGGTCGAAGCGGGGCAGGGTCGTGTCGAAGTCGCGGCGCAGGCGGGTGCGGATCTCGCCCTCGATCAGCGTCGCGCAGGTCAGCAGGCGCAGCCAGAGGCGAAGATCGTCCTTGTGGCCAGGCGGCGCGCCAGCCAGGGCGGTCTCCGCATCCACGGCGGCGGGCATCATGTCGTCCGGGGTCACGTCTCCCCCCCATCCACCGCGATGGCCTGCCCGTTGATGGCGGCGCTGCCGGGCAGGCAGAGGGCGAGCACCGCGGCGGCGACCTCCGCCGGCTGCACCAGGCGCTTCTGCGGGTTGTGCTTCGCGAGTTCGGCGCGGGCCTCATCCTCGCCGCGCCCGGTCTTGGCAACGATGCGGGCCACGCTCTCCGCCACGATGGCGGTATCCGTGAAGCCCGGGCAGACCGCATTCACCGTCACGCCCTTCATCGCCACTTCCTGCGCCAGCGCCCGCACCAGGCCGAGCAGCCCGTGCTTCGCGGCGGTATAGGCGGTGACATAGGGGTAGCCCTTCAGCGCCGCGGTGCTGGCCACCATCACGATGCGCCCGGCGCCGGCATCCAGCATCCCCGGCAGCACGGCCTGCGCCGCCGCAACCGCGCCCAGCACATTCACCCGCCACATCCGGTCGAACAGCGCGGCATCAGACTTGAGGAAAGGCGCGCTTTCCGCCGCACCGGCGGCATTCACCAGGATGTCGAAGCGCGGCAGCGCGGGCAGGGCGGTCACATCCGCCACCAGCAGGCCCGCCGCATCGCCGGCATCCAGTGCGGCCCGCAGCGGCGCTTCCCGCCGCCCGAGCACCGTCACCACCGCCCCCGCGCGCGTCAGCGCTTGCGCGCAGGCGAGCCCGATGCCCGTGCCGCCGCCCGTGACGAGCGCGGCCTTGCCGAGGAGTGGCGACGCTTCCATCCGACCTCCGATGCTTCAAGCCTAAAACATCATCCGGCGGCGGCGCAACCTTGCAATCCGGTTGCCCGCCCAATCTTTGAAGCCTAAACTATCGGGTGTCAGGGGCGGAGGTGCATCGATGCGCATCGCGGTGATCGGCGGCGGCCCGGCGGGCCTCTATTTCTCCATCCTGATGAAGCGGGATTTCCCGCAGGCGCGCATCACGGTGGTGGAGCGCAACCGGCCGGACGATACCTTCGGCTTCGGCGTCGTCTTCAGCGACGCGACGCTCGACACCTTCCAGGCCGCGGATGAACCCAGCTACCGCGCCATCACGGAGAGCTTCGCCTATTGGGACGACATCGCCATTGTCGCCAAGGGCCAGGAACACCGCATCGGCGGCAACGGCTTCTGCGGCTGCTCCCGCCGCACCCTGCTGATGCTGCTCTCCGACCGCGCCCGCGCGCTGGGCGTCGAACTCGAATACCGGCGGGAGGCCGCGCCGGAGGATTTCCCGGATGCCGATTTGATCGTTGCCGCCGATGGCATCAATTCCCCCATCCGCGAACGCTTCCGCGACCATTTCGCGCCGGAAGTGGACCTCCGCCCGAACCGCTTCGCCTGGATGGGCAGCACGCGCCCCTTCGACGCCTTCACCTTCTTCTTCAAGGAACGGCCCGAGGGCATCTTCATCGCCCATTGCTACCAGTACGAGGCCGGCGCCAGCACCTGGGTGCTGGAGACCGATCCCGAGACCTTTGCCCGTGCCGGCCTGGAGCGGATGAACGAGGCGGAGTCGGCCGCGTATCTCGAAGGCGTCTTTGCCGAGGAATTGCAGGGCCACCGCCTGATCACCAACAGATCGATGTGGCGGCAATTCCCGACCATCACCTGCGGCCGCTGGGTGAAGGACAACATGGTCCTGCTGGGCGATGCCAAGGCCAGCGCGCATTTCTCCATCGGATCTGGCACCAAGCTGGCGATGGAGGATGCGATCGGCCTCCACAAGGCGTTCCGCGCCGGCGGCAGCGTGGCCGAATGCCTGCACCGCTACGAGACCGACCGGCGCGAGGATGTGGAGAAGACGCAGCACGCCGCCGGCGTCTCCCTGGTGTGGTTCGAACATGTGAAGCGTTTCTGGCAGTTCTCTCCGACCCGCTTCGCCTTCGGTGTCATGACGCGGTCGAAGGCCATTACCTGGGACAATTTGGCGCTGCGCGCCCCGCAATTCGTGGCCGAGACGCAGCGCGCGGTGGCGGAGGAAGCCCAGGCCGCCGGCCTGCCGGCCGACCCGCGCAAGCCGCCCATGTTCCAGCCCTTCAGGCTGCGCGACATGACGCTCGCGAACCGCGTCGTCGTCTCCCCGATGTGCATGTATTCGGCGCCGGAAGGCGTGCCCGGTGACTTCCACATCGCGCATTACGGCGCCCGCGCCATGGGTGGGGCCGGGTTGCTGTTCACGGAGATGACCTGCGTCAGCCCGACCGCCCGCATCACCCCGGGCTGCGCCGGCCTCTGGAACGATGAGCAGCAGGCCGCCTGGACGCGCATCGTCGCGCTGGCGCATGCGACATCAGACGCGAAATTCTGCCTCCAGCTCGGCCATGCCGGGCGGAAGGGCGCGACGCGGCTGATGTGGGAAGGGATGGACAAGCCGCTGAAGGAAGGCGCCTGGCCGATCCTCTCCGCCAGCGCGATCCCCTACTACCCCGAAAGCCAGGTGCCGCGCGCCATGACCCGCGAGGACATGGATGCGGTGAAGGCCGATTTCGTCGTCGCCACAAGGCGCGCCATCGCCTGCGGCTTCGACATGCTGGAACTGCATTGCGCGCACGGCTACCTGCTGGCCAGCTTCCTGTCGCCGCTCACCAACCGGCGGGACGATGACTACGGCGGCGGCGTCGAGAACCGGCTGCGCTATCCGATCGAGGTCTTCGCGGCCATGCGCGCGGTCTGGCCGGCGGAAAAGCCCATGTCGGTCCGCATCTCCGCGACCGACTGGGCGGAGGGCGGCCTGACGGACGGGGATTGCCTGGCGATCGCGCGCGCCTTCGCGGCAGCCGGCGCGGACCTGATCGATGTCTCCACCGGCCAGACCGTGGCCGATGCCAGCCCGACCTATGGCCGGATGTTCCAGCTGCCCTGGTCCGACATGATCCGGAACGAGGCGGGCATCGCGACCCTGTGCGTCGGCAACATCACCAGCGCCGACCAGGTGAACACCATCGTCGCCGCCAGCCGCGCGGATCTGGTGGCGTTGGCCCGGCCGCATCTGACGAACCCATCCTTCACCCTGCACGCCGCGGCGCAGTATGGCGTGAAGGATATCGCCTGCCCGCCGCAATACCTCTGGGGCAAGGATGCGCTGCTGCGCAACGCGGCGAAGGATCAGGCGGAACTGCGGGACCTGAAGCTCAAGGCCCGGCCGAAGAGCCACAAGCCGGAGGCGGCGTCGCTTCCGCGGGCGGCGGAGTAGCCTCCGCCGCCCGCTGGACGGTCATCAGCCGCGGGGCGCGGCGATCGGCGCCAGCACGAAATCCGTGTTCTCGCCGTTGCTGATCGACCGCGCCGCGACGCCCGGGGCCTGGCGCTGGGCGAACTGGCCATCCAGATAGGTCACGGCGACCTCGTTGCCCGGCATCTGCTGCGTCACGATGCGGCCGCCGCCGACGATGTTGCCCTGGTAACCCGGCGCATAGACGATCTCGCTATTCTCGCCGGTGCCCACCGAACGGGGGTAGGAAGTCGCCTCGGCGGCCTGCGCGGTCGCGGCACCGAAGGCCAGGGCCGTGCCGAACAGCGCGGCGGCCAGGGTCAGCTTGGAGGAGAGGGTGGTCATGGTCGTTGGCTTTCTTCTCAGTCGGGGTGGCGACCCGATGTCGCCGTCCGTGGCCGGAAGATGCGTCCGCGGCCGTCGTCGCGGGATTGCCGATTGTTCTTCCTCCGGCATGCGGAAATGCATGACCCTTAACCGTTACATGCGGTAACGGCATGACAAACAGCCTGGACTGGAGCCTTCTCCAGGCCTTCGTCGCGGTGATGCGGTCAGGCAGCCTCTCAGCCGCCGCCCAGACCCTGCGCCTGACGCAGCCGACCGTCGGCCGCCAGATCCGCACGCTGGAGGACCAGGTGGGGGAGGCGCTGTTCGACCGCACGCCGCAGGGCCTTCGCCCCACGGACCGCGCCATGGCGCTGATGGAACACGCCGAGCATCTGGAACAGGCCGCGCAGGCGCTGTCCGCCTCCATCACCGGCAAGCCGGAGAGCCCGACCGGCACGGTGCGAATCACGACGACGGAAGTCTTCGGCGTCGAACGCCTCCCGGCGCTGATGCGGCCTTTCCTGCTCAGCAATCCGGGGATCACCATCGAGGTGTCGACCGGCATGCAGGTGGAGAACCTGTTGCGCCGCGACGCCGACATCGCGATCCGCTTCTCCCGGCCCGAGCAGCCTGAGCTGATCGCGCGGCAGATCGGCATGGTGGAACTCGGCTTCTTCGCGTCGGAGGATTATCTGGCACGCCACGGAGAGCCATCCGGGATCGACCAGGTGGTCGCCCATGCCTGGGTGGGCTTCGACCGCGATGCCTTCGGCCCGCGCGCGGCCGAACGCCTTAAGCTCGACGTCAGCAGGACGCATTTCGCGTTCAAGACCGACAGCTTGCTGGCGCAACGCGAAGCGATCGCGAGCGGCCTCGGCATGGGTGTCCTCGAAACGCGCTCGGCAAGGCGCGCGCCGGGTTTGCGCCGGCTGCTGGCCGCGGAATTCGCGCCGCGCACGGCGGTCTGGCTGGTGGCCCATGCGGATGTGCGCCAGGGACGGCGCTACCGCGCCGTCTTCGACCACCTGGCCGCGGTGCTGCCCGCGGAGTTCAGGGACTGACCATCGGTGGCCCGCGCCGGTCTGGCGACGGCTCCCTTGTCGTCACCACCGGGCCCCGCCGCGGTTCTTCGACCGCTGGCACAAGAACGGCTTCATGACGCGGGCCACCCCCCACTCAGCTGTTGATCCAGGGCGCGCGGCGCCACAGGTCAGCATACTGGGTCTGCGTCGCCCGCATCCGCGCTTCCCACTGCGCGCCGGGCTCCAGCGTCGGCTCGATGAACTGTGCCTCGAAGCTGCGCCGGGTGGCGGGATCGCTGGCGGCTTCCTGCACGGCGTCGCGCAGCCTTTCGAGGATGCGGGAAGGCGTGGAGGCCGGCACCACCAGGCCGCGTTCCGAATACATCTCGAAATCGAGGCCGAGGCTCCTGAAGGTCGGCGTCTCCGGCGTGAAGCGGCTGCGCTCCGCCCCGCCATGCGCGATGAAGCGCACGCCATCGGGGTTGGGCGCGTATTCGCCGATGGAGACGCAATTCGCCTGCACCTGGCCGGCGATCAGCGCCGTCCGCTGGATCGGCGCGCCGGTGTAGTGGATCAGCGTGAAGCGCGCGCCCGTCAGCCGCGAGATCTGCGCCATCATCAGGTGATCGTCGGTGCCGATGCCGGAGGTCGAGACGACAATCCCCTCGGGATCCGCCAGCGCGCGGCGCACCAGATCCTGCACATCCCTGATCGGGCTGTCGGCACGCACGATCAGGCCCGTCGGGTCCGTCATGATGTTGCCGATGAAGCCGAAGCTGTCGAGGTTGTACTGCGCCCGCCGCTCCACCGGCACCGTCACGAAGGACGGCATGTTGGTCAGCCCCAGCACCTGCCCATCCGGCCGCGACCGCGCGACATAGGTCAGCGCCACCTCGCTGGACGCCCCCGGCCGGTTCACTACCGTGATGGGCTGCCCGAGGCGCGTTTCCAGGTGCTTGGCGAAGAGCCGCGCGACGATGTCCGTGCCACCGCCCGGGGCGAAGCCGACGACGAGTTCGACCGGTCGGTCCGGCCGCCAGGGCTGGGCGAAGGCGGGGGCGGCGAGGGGGGCCGTGAGGAAGGCACCGAGGATGCTACGGCGGCTGAGCTGCGACATGATCGAACCTCCAGAACTCGTCTGGCGTTCAAATGCATCGTGGGTGCGCGCAGTTCTATAGGATGATTGCGTGGGCGCGGTGAAAGCTGTGAAGCCACCGACTCCGCCGCCTGTAAAGCGGTAAAGGGTTTACAGGTGCAGGTAGCTGTCCCGGACCTGCGGCGCCGCGGCCAGATCGGCGCTGGTGCCGGTCCAGACCGTGCGGCCCTTCTCGATCACCACATGCCGGTCGGCCAGGCGCGTCACGGCCGCCAGGTTCTTGTCGATCAGCAGGATCGCCTGGCCCTCGGCCTTGAGCTGCGCCAGCACGTGCCAGATCTCCGCGCGGATCAGCGGCGCCAGGCCTTCGGTCGCCTCGTCCAGGATCAGCAGGCGCGGATTGGTCATCAGGGCGCGGCCGATCGCGACCATCTGCTGTTCGCCGCCGGAGAGCTTGGCGCCGGGGTTGTGGCGACGCTCCCGCAGGCGGGGGAAGAAGTCATACACCGCCGGCAGCGTCCAGCGCGGCGCGCCGGGGCCCCGATGCGCGGCGGTGGCCAGCAGATTCTCCTCCACCGTCAGGGTCGGGAAGACCTGCCGCCCTTCCGGCACCAGCCCGAGCCCCTGTCGCGCCACCTTGTGCGCCGGCAGGCCCGCGACGGAGGCGCCATCGAGCGCGATATCGCCCCCCCAGATGCGCCCGCCGACCGAGGGCAGCAGGCCCATGATGGCGCGGATGGTCGTGGTCTTGCCCATGCCGTTGCGGCCGAGCAGGGTCACCACCTCCCCGGCGCCGATCGCGAGGTCGATGCCGAACAGGACCTGGCTGCCGCCATAGCCCGCGGTCAGGCCGGCCAGGCGGATCATGGCACATGGTCCAGCGTCATCTCGTCCTCGCCGAGATAGGCGGCCTTCACCTCGGGGTTGGCGCGGATCTCCTCCGTGGCGCCGGTCGCGATGACACGGCCATAGACGAGGACGGAGATCCGGTCGGCGAGGGCGAAGACCGCCTGCATGTCGTGCTCCACCAGCACGATGGTGTAGCGGCCGCGCAAGGATCGCAGGATGCCGATCAGCCGCTCCGTCTCCTCCGGCCCCGCGCCGGCCAGCGGTTCGTCCAGCAGCAGCAGGCGGGGCTCCGTGGCGAGGGCGATGGCGAGTTCGAGCTGCCGCTTCTCCCCATGGCTCATCGCCCCCGCCGGCACCTGCGCGCGGGCGCCGAGGCCCACCGCCTCCAGCGCCGCCATCGCTGCCTGGTTCAGCCGCTGTTCGGTGGAGGCCGGGCGGAAGAAGCGGAAGCTGGACCCCGCGCCCGCCTGCACGGCGAGCGCGGTATTCTCCAGCGCCGTGAAGGCGGGGATGACGGAGGTGATCTGGAAGCTGCGCGCCAGGCCGAGCCTGGCGCGGCGATGCAGCGGCAGCGCGGTGATGTCCCGCCCGGCGAAGAAGACCTGGCCCGCATCCACCGGCAGCACGCCGCTGATCTCATTGATCAGGGTTGTCTTCCCCGCGCCGTTGGGGCCGATGATCGCGTGGATCTCCCCCGGCGTGACATCGAGCGACACGTCGTCGGTGACGGCCAGGCCGCCGAAGCGTTTCCTCAGGTTGCGCAGCGAAAGGAGCGCCTCAGCCACGGCGGAACCCCTTCGCGACCTGGCCAGGGATGCCGGACAGGCCGTTCGGCAGGAACAGCACGGCCAGGATCAGCAGCACGCCGAAGAGGATGCGCCAATGCTCCCATTGATGGGACAGCCATTCCTCCAGCAGCACGAAGCCCAGCGCGCCGAGCAGCGCGCCATGCAGGCCGGACAGCCCGCCGAGGATGACCATGAACAGCAATTCGCCGGAGCGCTGCCAGGAGATGTAGGCCGGTGCGACGAACTCCGCGGCATTGGCGAAGAGGAACCCCGCCGCGCCGCCGATCGCGCCGGCGATGACATAGGCCGTCAGGCGGTAGGGATAGGGGTCGAAGCCGAGCGCCTGGGCCCGCATCGGATTGCCCTTCACGGCGCGCAGCACGCGCCCGAAGCGGGAGGCCAGCAGCATGCGGCAGAGCAGCCAGGAAGCCGTCAGCGCACCCAGGCAGACGTAGTGGAAGGCCAGCTTGTTCTCCAGCAGCCGCCCGCCCGCCACGGTGTTCCGCGCATAGAGCGTGTAGCCATCGTCGCCGCCATAGCCCGCGAGCGAGGTCGCGGTGAAGAAGGCCATCTGCCCGAAGGCCAGCGTGATCATGATGAAGTGCACGCCGCTGGTCCTGACCGCGACCGCGCCCGTCACCAGCGCGAAGCCGGCAGCCGCCAGGATGGCGACGGGCAGCACGACATGCGCCTCCACGATGCGCGCATCATCCAGGATCACCACGGCATAGGCGCCGAAGCCCATCATCGCGGCATGGCCCATGGAGACGAGGCCCGCGCCACCGACCAGCAGCGACAGCGCGACCGCCGCCATCGCCAGGATCATGGCCCGCGCCAGCAGCGTCAGCACATAGCCCTCGCCGAACCCCACGAAGGGGGCCAGGGCGAGCGCACCCAGCAGCAGCAGGGCGGGCAACTCGGATCGCAGCTGGCGCATCGTCAGGACGCCCGCACCGGGAACAGTCCCGCGGGCCGGAAGGCCAGGATCGCCGCCATGGCGATGTAGATCAGCATGGAGGACAGCGCCGCGCCGACCTGCCGCGCCTCGCTCGGTGACAGGAACAGCCGCATCAGGTCCGGCATCATGGACCGCCCCAGCGTTTCCACCAGCCCGACCAGCAGCGCCGCCAGGAAGGCGCCGCGGATGCTGCCGATGCCGCCGATGACGATGACGACGAAGGCCAGGATCAGCAGGTTGTCGCCCATCCCGGGCTCCACCGACAGGATCGGCGCCGCCAGCACCCCCGCGAAGCCCGCCAGCATCGCCCCGAAGCCGAAGACGATCATGAACAACCGCCGGATATCGACGCCGAGCGCCGCCACCATCGGTGCGTTCGTCGCGCCCGCGCGCACCAGCATGCCGACCTTCGTGCGCTCCACCAGCCACCAGAGCAGCCCGGCGGTGGCGAGCCCACCCGCGATGATGGCGAGCCGATAGGTGGGATAGAGCAGGCCGTCCATCACGCGGATGCCGCCCGTCAGCGCATCGGGCAGCGGCACCTGCAGCGGCGCCGCGCCGAAGACCATCTTCACGCCCTGGTTCAGCACCAGGATCACGCCGAAGGTCGCCAGCACCTGCGCCATGTGATCGCGGTCATATAGATGCCGGAAGACCAGGAATTCCAGCAGCAGGCCGAACAGCAGCGCCGCCGGCAGCGCCAGCAGCAAGGCCAGCCAGAAGCTGCCGGTCTGCGCGGCGAAGAAGGCGGCGAAATAGGCGCCCACCATGTACTGCACGCCATGCGCCAGGTTGATGAAATCCATCACCCCGAAGACCAGCGTCAGCCCCGCCGCGATGAGGAAGAGAAGGATGCCGAGTTGCAGGCCGTTCAGGCCCTGCACCAGCAGGAGCGTCGTCGACATCCCTCGTCCCGTCCCTCAGGCCGCGGGCATGCGGCACTCGGCCGCGAAGGGATCGACGACGTTGTCAAAGACCTTCCGTTCATGCTCCGTCTGGAACTTGCCATCCGCGCGGCGGGCCACCTTGGCCAGCCAGAAATCCTGCACCGGGAAGTGGTTGGCGCCGAAGGCGAAATTGCCACGCACGCTGCGGAAATCGGCCGCCCGGATGGCGGCGCGCAGCGCGCCCTTGTCGGCCAGGTTGCCACCCGTGCGACGGATGGCGCTGTCCAGCAGGAAGGCGCTGTCATAGGCATGCGCCGCATAGCTGGCGGGGACGTAGTTGAACTGCCCCTCGAAGTCCCGCACGAAGCGGGCGTTCTGCTCGTTCGGCAGCGTCGGCGTCCAGGTGGTGCCGGTGAAGAAGCCGACCGCGGCTTCGCCCTGCGCCGGCAGCACCGCCTCATCCACCGTGAAGGCGGAGAGGAAGGGGATGTTGCCGAGGCCCGCCTGGCGGTACTGCCGCACCAGGTTCACGCCGAGCCCGCCCGGCATGAAGGTGAACAGCGCATCCGGCCGCGCCGCCGCGATCCGCGCCAGCTCCGCCGAGAAGTCGAGCTGCGTCAGCGGCGTGTAGATCTCGTCCACCACCTCGCCCCGGAAGCGGGACTTGAAGCCGGCCGCGGCATCGCGCCCCGCCTGGTAGTTCGGCGTCATGATCATCACGCGGCGGTAGCCGGCATCCTGCGCCGCCTGGCCCATCACCGCATGGTTCTGGTCATTGACGTAGGAGGTCGCGAAGAAGAACGGGTTGCAGCCGCGCCCGGCGAAGGGGGAGGGGCCCGCATTGGTCGAGATCAGGAAGGTCTGCGTCTCCGTCACCGGTCGCATGATGGCGGCCAGGATGTTGGAGAAGACGACACCGACGATCACGTCGCAGCGGTCGCGCTCGATCGCCGCGCGCACCTTGGTCACGGCGGCATCGGGGCGAAGCTCGTCATCGATCACCAGCACCTCCGCGCCGCGGCCGCCGAGGCGGTTCTCCAGGTGCCGCATGCCCAGCATGAAGCCGTCCCGCAGATGCGTCCCCAGCGAGGCCTGCGGCCCCGTCAGAACCGCCACCAGCCCCACCTTCACCGGCGCCGCCTGCGCGCGTGCCACCAGCGGCATGGCAAGCGCCGAGGCGCCAAGGCCCAGCGCCGCGCGCCGGCCCAGTTCGAACCGCATCATCGTTCCTCCGTCTCCCGTAGATATTTTAAGCTTGAACTATCGGCGACATGCAAGCCGTTTTGCATGCCCCACCAGCGCGCTGCCCGGATCGGCCAGCGGCGCGATGACTGTGAAGTGGTTCAACCCCGGCAGCGCCTCTGCCTTGCCGCCCCAGGCGGCCGCCATGTCGCGTGTCTGGCGCAGGTACTCCGGGCTTTCGTCACCGCCAACCACGCAGTGGAGAGTGCCCGGGGGCTTCGGCAGGAAGCGGGGCGACACGGCGCGGGCCTCTGCCGGCGTGATCCGCAGGCCCGCGCCGATGGTCGTGGGCAGCAGCGGCTCCAGCTCGAACACGCCGGAAATCGGCAGCGCGGCGGGCACGAGGTCCGCCGGCAGTGCCGGATCCATCGCGCGCCATTCCGTCGCCAGCATCATCGCCGCCAATTGCCCGCCGGCGGAATGGCCCGTCACCATCAGGCGCCGGCCGTGCCGGCGGAACAGGAAGGCGCAGGCGGCGCGCATCTGCGCGACGATGGTGCTGACGGTGACGCCTGGCGCCAGGTCATAGGACGGTACCGCCACCGCAATCCCATGGCCGTTCAACCCCCGCGCGCAATGGCTGACCCATTCGCGCCCGAGTGCCATCCAGTATCCGCCATGGATGAAGACGGCCATGGCGACGGCCTCTCCCTCTGGCCAGAACAGGTCCAGCCGCTCCCGTTCCCCGATCCCGTAGACGAGGCCGAGTTCGGCGCGCGGGCAGGCTTCCCGCCAGGCGCTGGCGTCCCTTTGCCATCCCGCCATCACGGCGGGGTGTTCGGGCACGCGGGCGCGGTTGTTGTATTCGGCTTCGGGGTCCATGGCCGCATTGCACGCGGGGCCGCCGCGCGCGGCAAGCCCCCCGTTCCACAACCACCCCTGTTTGAGGCAAGAGGGGGCCATGAAAGTCTACCTCGCCGGCCCCGACGTCTTCCTGCCCGATGCTGCCGCCATGGCGGCGGAGAAGAAGCGCCTCTGCGCGCTGTACGGGCTGGAGGGGGTCTTCCCCACCGATCCGCGGCCCGATCCCGCCGCCGATGCGGCGCCCGATCTCTGGTACGCCATCTACCTGCGGAACGAGGCGCATATCCGCGCCTGCGATGCCCTGGTGGCGAATCTGACGCCCTTCCGAGGCCCATCCGCCGATGCCGGCACCGTCTACGAACTGGGCTTCATGCGGGCGCTCGGCCGTCCGGTGCTGGGCTACAGCAACGACGACGCCGATTTCAGCACCCGCACGCGCCGCTTCCTCGGCGATGCCGCGCGCCGTGACGCTGAAGGCGAGTGGGTGGATGGGGAGGGACTCTCACTCGAATCCTTCGGCCTCACCGACAATCTGATGATCGATGGCGGCATCCGTGCGGCGGATGGGATGCTGGTGCGCCGCGCGGTGCCGGCCGCGCAGCGCTGGTCCGACCTCACGGGCTTCGAGGCGTGCCTGAAGGCGCTGGCCACCCGCAACGGTTGAATGGGTGGCCACGGGCGGGTTGTCGGCCAGAATTTTCCCGGCAAGCGGGAATGAGGCGTCGGCGTACAATCAAAAGGCGATATCAGCCAATTATTTCAAGAATTTCATGCTCTAGACTGAGTCTCTTCTTGCAATGTCCTCGATAAAAGACCGTATGAATTATTGAGCAGCCGGTAGATCCGTGGGAGCCTTCGCATAAATCGCACGGCCGCTCATCGGGTGCGCCGTCGTCGCAGCAACGCTCAGACCAGGGACGGCACCCCATGACCTCCATCCTCTCCCCCACCATCGGGGGCTTCGCCCGCGTGACCGAAACCGCCGCGGGTGTGAAGGCGAACAACAGAACTGACGTCTTTGCCATCTCGCCGGACGGCACGAAGATCGCCTTCGTCACCGAGGCGTCGAACCTCGTTCCCGGCGACACGAACGGCAAGCGGGACATCTTCGTCAAGGATCTCTACACCGGCGAATTGACCATCGTTTCGCGGGGGGTCTCCGGCGCCGAAGCCAACGGCGCCGCGTACATCGGTTTCCTCTTCTCTCCTGATGGAACGAAGCTGGCCTTCTACAGCGACGCCACCAATCTCGGTCCCACCGATACGAACAACCGCACGGACCTCTACATCAAGGACCTGATCACGGGCGCCGTGACGCTGGAGTCGGTCATCCCGGGCGGAGCCGAGCCGAACGCCTATTTCTCCCATCTGGCCTATTCTCCGGACGGCAAGAGCATCGCCTTTGTGTCGAACGCGACGACGCTCGTCCCCGGCGTTACCGGCGGCTTCGACAACGTGTACGTCAAGAACCTGGCGACTGGCGCCTACACGCTGGTATCCAGCAATGCGGCGGGAGCGAATGCGAACAACTACGTCGAACTCCCGGTCTTTTCGCCGGATGGCACAAAGATCGCCTTCGCTTCCCCAGCCAGCAACCTCGTGCCTAACGACACCAATGGCACCCCGTCGAGCAACCTTCCCTACACTTATGACATCTTCATCAAGGACCTGCTGACGGGCGCGATCACCCGCGTCAGCACGGCGAGCGATGGCAGCGAGTTGGAGACTGCGGCGGCGCGGGGGGTGAGCTTCTCCCCCGACGGCGCCAAGATCTTCTTCCGGCTGACCGTGGACACTGGTTCCACCACCAGAACCACACTGATGGAGAAGGACCTCGTCACCGGGGAGCTGACGGATGTCTTCGCAGCGGCCGGCGCGACCATTCCCGACGGTGACTTCACCACGAGCAGCGCTTTCGTGTTCAGCGACCTCGGCGCGCTGTCGGCTGATGGCAGGAAGCTCGTCTTCCTGAGCTCGGCCAGGAATCTTGATCCTGACCATACCGATGGCGCAACCAACGTCTACGTGCTGGACCGCGACACCGGCTCGATCACCTGGATCGCGAAGGAGCAGTCCGCCGCCGCCCTGTCCGCGGATGGCAGCAAGCTGGTTCTGGCTTCTAACAAGAGTAACGGTTACGCCGACGACAGCGATGTGGGCTTCGACTACGACGTCTTCGTCGTCACCCTCGAGCCGTCCTCCGTTGCCCTGCCTGACCGAGCGACCGCCATCGAGGACGGTGCCGCCGTCACCATCGACGTCCTGGCGAATGACGAGACGGCGACGGCCGGATCCTCGAAGACGCTGGTGTCACTCAACACCGCGAATCTCATCGGCAGCGCCAGCATCGTTGACGGCAAGGTCGTCTACGACCCCGGCCTGAACTTCCAGTCGCTGAAGCAAGGGCAGACGACGGCGACCTACTTCCAGTACGTCATGGAAGATGGGGAGGGCGTTCAGCGCACCGGCACCGTCACGGTGACCATCCAGGGCACCAACGACCTGCCCGCCGTCAACACCCGCATCAGCGTGCCGGAGAACACGACCGGCGCCGTCTATACGGTGATCGGCGACGATCCGGATGGCGATCCGCTGACCCTGCGGCTCGGCGGCACCGATGCCGCGCTGTTCAACCTCAACACGACCACCGGCGACCTCAGCTTCAAGACGGCACCTGATTTCGAGGCACCGGCCGATGCCGGCGCCGACAACGTCTACAACGTCAGCATCACCGTCAGCGATGGCTACCAGCCCCTGGTGCAGCAGGTCGCGATCCGGGTCACCAACCTGGTCTATGAGAACAAGGCACCCGTCTTCACCTCCGGCGACACCGGCTCGATCGTCGAGAACGCGACCGGTGTGGTCTACACCGCTGCCGCGACCGACGATGGCGATGAACTCGGGCCGCGCCCGGTCGCGCTCGTCTACACCCTCGGCGGTACCGATGCCGGGCATTTCAGCATCAACGCCGCCACAGGCGCCGTCTCGATCAGTTCGGCGAAGGATTTCGAGCAGCCGGATGATTCGAATGGCGACCACATCTACGATATCACCGTCACCAGCAGCGATGGCAGCAGGTCCGCGACCCAGGCGGTGGCGATCACCGTCACCGACGTCTATGAGAATGTCGCCCCGGTCGTGACCTCCGCCGCCACCGCGAACTTCGCGGAGAATGGCACGGGCGCTGCCTACACGCTGGTCATCGTCGATACGGGCGGTGCGGCGGGACCCGCGGGTGGTGACAATTCGTATCTGGCCGTGACCATGGGCGGGGCGGATGCCGACCTCTTCAGCTACGATTCCGGCACGGGGCAGGTCCACTTCCTGGCGGCTCCGGACTTCGAAGTGCCGGTCGACAGCCTGGCCGATACCCTGGCGAATGTGTACCGGCTGACCTTCACGGTGAGCGACGGCGCCTTCACCGCGACGCGTAACGTCGCGATCACCGTGACCGACGTCTATGAGAACCTGGCCCCGGTCGTCACGAGCACGGGGCCGGCGACCTTCGCGGAGAACGGCACCGGTACGGCCTTCTCTGTCTCTGCGACCGATACTGGCGGCCCTTCGGCCGCGGGTCCGGTCACCCTCGTCTACTCCCTCGGCGGCGCGGATGCGGCGCTGTTCGACTTCGACACCGCAACCGGTGTTGCCACCTTCATCGATGCCCCGGACTTCGAGAACCCGCAGGACGACGGCGGCGACAACATCTACGACGTGACCATCACAGCCTCTGACGGAGCACTGAGTTCCAACGTCAACCTGTCGCTGACGATCACGGACGCGAATGCGCCGGCGATCATCGGCTCCGCTGGTTCTGCCACCTTCCAGGAGAATACGACCGGCACGGTCTACGCGATCACCTATACGGATGACGAGAATGTTGCCGGCGGGACTCACGCGCTCGCGATCGGTGGAGCCGACGCCGCCAACTTCGACCTGGATGCCGATACGGGCGTCATCACGTTCAAGGCGTCGCCGAATTTCGAAGCGCCGCGCAGCCCGGTCTATACGATCCAGGTCTTTGTCCAGGACATCATCGATGTCGCGGGTGTCCCGACCGTCGTCGGCACGCTGGGAAGCAAGCAGGTCCAGATCACCGTCACCAACGTGAATGAGGGCCTGAGCATCACCTCCGCCGCAGCTGTCGCCTTCACAGAGAACGTGACCAGCCCGGCCTACACGGTGGTTGGTGTTGATATCGATGCGGGCACGGTGCTGAACTACAGCATCTCCGGTACGGATGCGGCGATCTTTACCATCGACAGCATCACGGGCGCCGTGTCCTTCGTCAACGCGCCGGACTTCGAGACGCCGCTCGATGCCGGTGGCGACAACGTCTACGACTTCATGGTCTCCGCCACCGATGGCGAGTTCACCGCCACCAAGGCCGTCGCCATCACTGTCGGCAACGTCATCGAGGGCGGTGCCGGCAGTGACACGATCACCGGGTCAGGGGGGGCCGACACCATCGACGGCGGGGCGGGCCAGGATGCCATCAACGGCAGTGGTGGCAACGACATCATGCTCGGCAGCGGCGGCAACGACAACCTGAACGGCGGCGCGGGCGCGGACAGCCTGGTCGGCGGCGAAGGCAACGACCAGCTTTCCGGTGGCACGGATGGCGACACGCTTGCGGGCGGCGTGGGCAATGACACGATGGACGGCGGCACGGGGGCGGACAGCATCGCCGGCGGTGTGGGCGATGATGTCTACTACGTCGACAATGCCGGCGACAGGATTCTTGAACTGAATGGGGAGGGGACCGATCAGGTCTTCTCGACAGCCACGTTCACTCTGTCGAGTTTCCTCGAGACACTCGTGCTGCGCGGTGCCGGCAACACTGATGGTACCGGCAATGATGGAAACAACACCCTGACAGGCAATGCCGGAAGCAATCGCCTGTACGGTCAGGGCGGCCATGACCGCCTCGATGGGGGTGCCGGAGCCGATGCCATGCTTGGCGGCGCCGGCAACGACATCTACTTCGTCGACAACTCCGGCGATACGGTCGTCGAGCTTGATGGCGAGGGCGCTGACCAGGTCTATGCAAGCGTGTCCTACACCTTGTCCGCCTTCACGGAGGCGCTGTTCCTTCGCGGGACGGACACGATCGCCGGCACGGGCAACGCACAGGACAACACGCTTTCCGGTAATGTCGCCGGCAACACCCTGTCGGGCGGCGCCGGCAATGACAGGCTGGATGGCGGCGCTGGGGCCGATAGTCTTGTCGGCGGCGTTGGCAACGACGTCTACTTCGTGGACACGGCGGCTGATGCGATCCTCGAACTGAACGGGGAGGGAAGCGATCAGGTCGCCTCCTCCGTCAGCTACACCCTGTCCGACTTCATTGAAGTGCTGAGTCTGACAGGTACGGCGAGCATCGACGGCACGGGCAGCGCCCAGAGCAATTCGCTGGTCGGCAATGGGGGGGCGAATGCGCTGGATGGCGCCGATGGCAACGACACGCTGAATGGCGGCGCGGGGAATGACACGCTGACAGGCGGCGCGGGCAACGACAGTCTGCTGGGCGGCACCGGCAGCGATGTCTTCCTGTTCCGAAGCATCGGGGAGGCGCCGGATCGCATCGCCGACTACAACGTGGCGGAGGATTCGATCCAGGTTTCCGCCAGCGGGTTTGCTGGCCCGCTGACCATCGGCATCGATCTGGTCGCCAATAATCTCTACGTCGCCAACGCAGCGGGGGTTGCGACGGTGGCGGGGACCGGGCAGTTCGTCTTCGACACTGACGACCGGATCCTGTGGTGGGATGCCAACGGCACGGGTGCCGGCGGTGCCACGCAGATCGCCGTCCTTTTCGGGGTGTCGGGCTTCGTGAGCACGGAGATCCAGGTCATCGCGTGACGCGCGGCGCTTCCCTCATCGCCGCAGCGGCAGGTTGGTGAAGCGGGCGTGTCCCGGATCGGCCCCGATCCGCAGCACGCCCCAGCGCGCGATGTCCCGGTGGAAGGGCGCCTCTGACAGGCCAAAGGTGACGGCGGCGTGGTGCAGGACCACGTCGGCGCCCCCGCCGGGCAGCAATGCCTCGATCGCCTCGGCCGGGCGGAAGCCGGGGGCGGACCAGTCACCCGGCAGCGCCTCCGCCCCCTCGCCGAGCGTCCCGTCCTGCGCCACCGGCGCGGGCAGGCCCAGGGCGATGGCGGGGGCGATGGACAGGCCCGCACGCTCCGCCATCCCGACCAGGTCGCGCAGCATGGCCGCCAGGCTGCGCAGCGCCACGGCGCGGTCTGGCGTTTCTCCGGCATGAACCCAGTGGCGCATTCGCCAGACGCTGGCCGCCGCCAGGTCCGGCGCCACGCCGAGCCGAGGCAGCACCAGCCCCGCGCGAAAGCTCCGGCGGCCAAGATCGGCCGTGAGCACGGCGTCCGACCCCTCCAGCATCCGCATGGGCAACAGGCGTGCGGCGCCGAGCAGGCCCGTCTCCGCCGGATCGTGCCGGATGGCGGCGACGGCGCTGCCCAGCTTCTCCGCCCGCAGCAGCACGCCAGCGCGGCCCAGCGCCAGTTCCGCGATGCGCCCGACGCGAAAGCCACCGCCGACGACGACGCGCTGCGTGCCCTGCCATTCCGGACGCACCAGGCAGCCGCGGATGATCTTCACGAGGTTGTGGGCCACATCCTCGATCGCGCCCTGCACCAGGCCCGCGGCCACCGGCATGCCGCCGGACAGCGCCTGTTCCAGCGCCTCGGCCTCCACCGCTTCGGGCACGATGTCGCCGAAGGGGTCGCGGCCGCCCCCGCGGCGGTGGCGCAGGCGCCAGGCGGCCAGGATGGCGTCGAAATCCCGCTCCGCGCCGGCGGGCAGGCCGGGCAGGGCGTTGCCGCAGGCCTCCACGCGGAGGCCGCGCAGCAGCGTCGCGCCGTGGGTGACGGCGGGCAGGGTGGGGGATTGGGTATCGCGCATCGGTCCGCGGTGCCGACGCCCGAGCCGCCCGATGGTTCCCGGCCATTGACAGCGCCGCCCCGGGGCGCCGAGCCTTCCGCACCAGAAAGCATCGAGGCCAGCCATGACCGCCGGACGCCCCACCATCAGCGGCACGCGCCACGCCATCAGCGCGGGGCACTACCTGGCCGCGGCGGCGGGCTTCGCCATCCTGGAAGGGGGCGGCAACGCGGTGGATGCGGGCTGCGCGGCGGGCCTCGCGCTCGGCGTGCTGCAGCCGGACCTCGTCAGCGTCGCGGGCGTGGCGCCCATCCTGATCCGCAAGGCCGATGGCACGGTGGAGAGCATCGCGGGCCTCGGCCATTGGCCGGCCTCGACCCCGCCCGATGTCTTCATGCGGGAGCATGGCGGCACCATGCCGATCGGCGTGCGGCGCATGGTGGTGCCGGCGGCGCCCGATGCCTGGATCACCGCGCTGCGCCGCCACGGCACGATGAGCTTCGGCGACATCGCCGCCGGCGCCATCCGCTACGCTCGCGACGGCTACGCGACCTATGCGCTGCTGGCCGAGAGCATCGAGAAGCAGAAGGCCGCGTACGCCCGCTGGCCGCAGAACGCCGCCATCTTCCTGCCGGATGGCCGCCCGCCGCGGATCGGGGAGTTGTTCCGCCAGACGGACCTCGCCAACAGCCTCTCCTACATGGTGGACCAGGAACGCGCGGCCGCCTCGAAGGGGCGTGAGGCCGGGCTCCAGGCCGCGCATGACGCCTTCTACAAGGGCGATTTGGCGCAGCAGATCGTGCGGTTCATCAAGGCGGAAGGCGGGTTCCTCTCGGCCGAGGACATGGCCGGCTTCGCGTCCTGCATCGAACCCGTGGTGCGCCGCCCCTGGCGGGGGCATGAGGTCATCACCTGCGGTCCCTGGTGCCAGGGCCCGGCGCTGCTGGAGGCGCTGCTGATCGCGGAGAAGCTCGGCCTGGACGGCCTGGCGCACAACTCGCCGCAGTACCTGCATGTCATCACGGAGGCGCTGAAGGGCGCGCTGGCGGACCGCGAATATCATTTCGGCGACCCTGCCTTCACCGACGTCCCGCTGGAGACGCTGCTCTCGCCCTCCCATATCGCCCGCCGGGCCGCGGCCATCGACCTCACCCGCGCGCATCCCGGCCTGCCGGAGCCCATCCTCGGCAACGGTACCGAACTGCCGCCCGCGACCGAGGAGCCGCTGCCGAAGATCGAGGCCGATACCTCCTACGTCGCGGTGGTGGATCGCTGGGGCAACGCCTTCAGCGCGACGCCCAGCGACGGGTCCTGGAACGTGCCGGTGGTGCCGGGGACGGGGCTCGTCATCTCCGGCCGAGGCTCCCAGAACCGGCCCGACCCGCGCCATCCCGCGGGCGTGGCGCCCGGCAAGCGGCCGCGCCTCACGCCCAACCCGGCCATGGTGCTGACGAAGGAGGGCGGCGTGATGCCCTTCGGCACGCCGGGCGGCGATGTGCAGATACAGGCCATGCTCCAGGTCATGCTGAACATCCTGCATTTCGGCATGCAGGTGCAGGAGGCGATCGAGGCGCCGCGCGTCGCGACCTATTCCTTCCCCTCCTCCTTCGCGCCCTACGAATACTTCCCCGGGCGGCTCGCGGTGGAATCGCGCATCCCGGCGGAGACGCGCGCGGCGCTGTCGGCGCTGGGCCATGAGGTGAAGGACTGGCCGGCCACGACCTGGCTGGCCGGCAGCGTGGAGGTGGTGTTGAGCGAGCCCTCCACCGGGCTGATCCATGCCGGCGCGGATCCCCGCCGCCCGGCCTATGCCATCGCGAACTGATGCGCCGCCGCGCCCTGCTGGCCGCCCCCGCGCTCGTGGCGCTGCCCGCCGCTGCGCAAGGCGCGCCGGTCGATTCGCTGCTGGTGCTGGCGGTGGATGCCTCCGGCTCCATCGATGCCGATGAATTCGCCCTCCAGCGGGAAGGCATCGCGGAGGCCATCGCCCATCCCGCCGTGCTGGCTGCCATCCGGTCCCAACCCCGCGGCGCCATCGGCATCGCCATGGTGGAATGGGGTTCGCCCGGCGGCGCGGCGACGGTGGTGGACTGGCACCGCGTCTCGGACGCCGCCAGCGCGGCGGTGGCCGCCACGGCGATGCGCGATGCGCCGCGGTCCCGCCAATCCTACAACGCCATCGGCGACGCCATCCTGCACAGCGCCGCCCTGATCGCCGCGGCTCCCTGGGCGGCGACGGAGCGCACCATCGACGTCTCCGGCGATGGCCCGGACATGCGAAGCCGCGTGCCGGCGCCGGAGGCGCGGGACCGCGTGGTGGCCCAGGGCATCACCATCAACGCGCTCGCCATCGAGGTCGCGTCCTCCTGGTCCGGCGGGGTGCTGGCCGCGGCCTATGAGCGGGATGTGATCGGCGGCCCCGGTGCCTTCGTGATGCGGGCGGAGGATCGCCGCGACTTCGCCCGGGCGCTGCGCGCCAAGCTGATCCGGGAGGTCGCGCTGGCGCCGGGACCCCGCGCCGGATGACCGCACCGGCGGCAGCCCTGCCCAAGCGGCGGGCAGGCCGGGTTTCCGCAAGCGGGTCCTCGTGATGCGCGCCCCTTCCCAGGGCGATCGTATTCCGCGATGGTCGGGGGAAGGGAAAGTGGCTTCCGGATCAACCACGTGAACGAATCGCGCCGCGCCTTCGACGAGATGCATGCCGGGGGCGGCGTGCGCCCGGCCTATGCCGGGATAGAAGCCTGGCTCAAAGCCCATGGGCTGGAAGCCCTGGCCGCCAAGCGGGCGGAGGCCGAGGCGCTGTTCCGCCGCGTCGGCATCACCTTCGCCGTCTATGGCGAGGGGGGGGACCCCGAGCGGCTGATCCCCTTCGACGTCATCCCCCGCATCCTGGCCCGCCAGGAATGGGACCGCCTGGCGCGCGGCCTGACCCAGCGCGTGAAGGCGCTGAACATGTTCATGGCCGATGTCTATTCGAAGCGGGAGATCCTGCGCGCCGGCCTGATCCCGCCGAGCCTGGTGCTGCAGAACGAGGCCTTCCGCCCGGAGATGCAGGGCTTCACGCCGCCCGGCGGCGTCTACACCCACATCAGCGGCATCGACCTGGTCCGCACCGGGCCCGACGACTTTTACGTGCTGGAGGACAATTGCCGCACGCCCTCCGGCGTCTCCTACATGCTGGAGAACCGGGAGGCGATGCTGCGGCTGTTCCCGCAGCTCTGCGCCGGCCATCGCCTGATGCCCGTCGGGCATTACCCCGAGGAATTGCTGGAGACGCTGAAGGAAGCCGCGCCGCCGAACTGCCAGGGGGAGCCCTGCGTCGCGATCCTGACGCCCGGCCACTACAACAGCGCCTATTACGAACACTGCTTCCTGGCCGATGAGATGGGCGTGGAGGTCGTCGAGGGCTTCGACCTGTTTGTCGAGGACGCCGTCGTCTACATGCGCACCACCGCCGGGCCGAAGCGCGTCGATGTGCTGTATCGGCGGCTGGATGACGACTACATCGATCCGCTGGTGTTCAGGCCGGACAGCATGCTGGGCGTGCCCGGCATCTTCGCGGCCTATCGCGCCGGCAACATCACGCTGGCCAATGCGCCGGGCGCGGGCATCGCGGACGACAAGGCGATCTACCCCTTCGTGCCGGACATGATCCGCTTCTACCTGGACGAGGCGCCGCTGCTGCAGAACGTGCCGACCTATCTGTGCGAACGTGAATCCGACCGGGCCTATGTGCTGGAACACCTGCATGAGCTGGTGGTGAAGCTGGCGCGGGGATCGGGCGGCTATGGCATGCTGATCGGGCCCCACAGCACGGCGGAACAGCGCGAGGAATTCGCCCGCCGCATCAAGGCGCGGCCGGCCGACTACATCGCGCAGCCGACGCTGGCGCTGTCCACCGTGCCGACCCTGGCGGGCAGCGGCATCGCGCCGAGGCATGTGGACCTGCGCCCCTACATCCTGACCGGCAAGGATGTGCGGATCGTGCCCGGCGGGCTGACCCGCGTGGCGCTGCGGGAAGGGTCGCTGGTGGTGAACTCCTCGCAGGGCGGGGGCACCAAGGACACCTGGGTGCTGGATGACGGGCCTGCGCCCACCCAATCACAGTCCCAGAAGATGGGGGGCTGAACGCCATGCTCTCCCGCACCGCCGACAGCCTCTACTGGATGGGCCGCTATGTGGAGCGCGCCGGCAACCTCGCGCGTGGCATGCAGGTGGCGCTGCGCATGGCGGGGCTCGCCAGCAGCCTCGGCGGCGGCGTCGACGAATGGCGCACGCTGCTCGTCGCCGCGGGCGCGGAGCCCGGCTTCCTGGCGAAGCACAAGGAAGTCACGCCGGAAGCGGTGATCCGCTGGCTGGCGCTGGACGCGGACAACCCTTCCTCCATCGCCAATTGCATCGAGGCCGCGCGCGGCAATGGCCGCGCCGTCCGCACCGCGCTGACCGTCGACATGTGGGAAGCGCTGAACGACACCTGGCGGGAGATGCGCGCCCAGGCCCCGACGGCGGCGGAGCCCGACCGGCTGCCGCAATTCCTGGAATGGGTGCGCGCCCGCACCCTGCTGTTCAACGGCGCGGCGGCGGACACGATGCTGCGCAACGATGGCTGGCGCTTCACCCATCTCGGCGTGATGCTGGAACGCGCGGACAACACGGCCCGACTGCTGGACGCGAAGCACGAGACCATCAGCGGGGAGGGCAGTGAAGGCGCCGTCGCCTACGCGCAGTGGCAGGCGCTGCTGCGATCGGTCTCCGCCCTGCGATCCTACCAGTGGATCTACCACACCAGGCTCCAGCCCAAGCTGGTGGCGGACCTGCTGATCCTGCGCCCGGAACTGCCGCGATCCCTGCTGTCCTGCCACAGCCGCGTGGAACAGGTGCTGGACCGCATCGCCGAATCCAATGGCGGACGGCGCGGGGAGGCGCATCGCCTGGCCGGCGAGATCCATGCGCGCCTGCGCTACGGCCGGATCGAGGAGATCATGGAGGGCGGCCTGCACGCCTTCCTGACCCAGGCCATCAACCGCAACATCGACCTGGGGCGGGAGATCACCGCCTTCTACCTGCACGGCTGAGAGAAGGGTCGCCACGATGCGCCTGCGTGTGCGCCACCGCCTGCACTGGGAGTTCGACGAGCCCCATTCCATGACCGTCCAGGCGCTGCGCCTGACGCCGCGGGACGAGGCCGGGCTGACCATCTGCCACTGGCGCATCGCGGGCGACCGCGGCGGCGCCATGCCGGGCTTCGAGGATGGCTACGGCAACACCACCCTGCTTCTGACACGCAACCTGCCGCATCGCGGCCTGTCCGTGACCGTGGACGGGGAAGTGGAGTTGCGGCTGGAATCAGGCCCCTCCGGCCTTGAGGAGACGCTGCCGGCGGAGGTCTTCAAGCGGGAGACCGCGCTGACCACGCTGGACGACGCGATCCGCGCCCTGGCCGCCGGCGCCCCCGCGCCCGCCGCCCTGGCCGCGACGCTGCGCGGGATGGTCGAGGTCGAGCCCCTGGCGGCGGAGGTGGCGGCGGAGGTGCTGGCCGCGCGCAAGGGCAGCGATGCGGGGCTGCTGCATCTGTTCCTCGCGGTGGTCCGGGCGGGCGGGACGCCGGCGCGCATGGTCTCCGGCTACGTCTGGGACGGGGCGAATGGGCAGGAGGCGGCGGCGCCGCATCTCTGGGCGGAATACTGGGATGGCGCGGCCTGGCAGGCGGTGGAGGTGCTACGGGAGGCACCGCCGCAGGCGCATATCCGCCTCGCCATCGGGCTTGATGAGAGCGAGGCCGGCGCGGTGCGCGGCATCCGCCGCGGCCCGGGTGCGGGGCATTTCGCGCATAGCGTCCGGGTGGACCGCGCGTGACCTATTGCGTCGGCCTGCTGCTGGATGCGGGCATGGTGCTGCTGTCCGACACGCGGACCAATGCCGGTGTCGACAACATCTCCGTCTTCGGCAAGACCTTCGTGGAACAGGTGCCCGGGGAGCGCGTGATGGCGCTGCTCACCGCCGGGAACCTGGCCGTGACGCAGGCCGTGTGGAACCGGCTGCAGGAAGGCGTGACGCTGGGCGGGCAGAGGCAGACCCTGGCCTCCGTGCCGACCATGTTCCGCGCCGCGCAATTGGTGGGGGAGGCGGTGCGCCAGGTCTTCGATGCGGATGGTCCGGCGCTGCGCGCGCAGGGCATCAGCTTCGACGTCTCCATCATGCTCGGCGGGCAGATCGCGGGCAGCGCGCCCCGCCTTTTCCTTGTGTATGCCGCGGGCAACTTCATCGAGGCGACGGCGGATACGCCCTTCCTCCAGATCGGCGAGCACAAATACGGCAAGCCGATCCTGGACCGGGTGCTGACGCCCGCCACGCCGCTGGCGGATGGCGTGACTCTGGCGCTGATCAGCATGGACAGCACCTTGCGGTCCAACCTGACGGTGGGCCTGCCCATCGACCTGACGGTGATCCGGCGCGATGCCCTGCAGGTGGGGCTGCGGCGGCGGATCGGGGAGGATGACCCGTATTTCGCCTTCCTCCGCCAGCGCTGGTCGGAGAGCCTGCGGGAAGCCTACCAGGCCCTGCCGCGGCCGGATTGGCTGGGCTGATGTGGCTTTCGGGCCACTAAAGGCTACTATGACTTTAGCCGATTATGCCGATTATGCGCATTTAGCACCGCTTTTCGCGGGGGGTGGAGCGGCGCGCCTGGATGGTGTTGGTGGGATGATATTCCCAGAATAGACCCGTGCCGCCGCCGCTGTCCAGCCTTTCCGCCCTGTTCCCCGCGGAACAGCCGCGCCCGTCACGGCGCCGCATCATGGCCCCCAGGACAACCCCTCCCGAGGAGCCACCCCGATGAGCACCGCCATCCTCACCTACAAGCGCACCGACCGCTTCGTGAAGAACACCTACGCCGTGAAGGACAAGGACGGGAACCCGGTGATGGAGGGGGGCAAGCCCGCCATGGCGGTGGCGCATGGCCTGGTCGGCGAATTATGGGTGCACGGCCTGATGTTCGAGACGATCGAGCGCATGGATGGCTACATGCACATGAAGGGCAACCGGACCTATCCCGCTTCCGCCATCTACTGGCACGAGAAGTACAAGTCCTTCGTCATCAATCCGGGGCTGGAGGAGCAGGAGACGAAGAAGGGCAACATCCTGATGCACCCGGGCAGCAAGCCATCCCATGTGCAGGGCTGCATCGCGGTGGGCTTCTTCAATGCCAATGGGAAGCTGGAGGACAGCAAATACTGCTTCGACGTGCTGCGCGACCAGGCCGGCGGCGCCAGCGTGCCGAAGGCGACACCGGTGACGCTGACCCTGGTGGTGGAGGGCCACATGCCCGCCCTTAGCGCCTGCACGCCCTGGGTCTACACGGCGTGACCGTCACGCGTACCCCCTCACCCAACCCTCTCCTCCCCCGGTGGGGGGGGAGAGGGCTTCAGGCAGGCTATTCCAGCACTTCCTCGACTTCCGGCGCATCGGCCTGGCCATACAGATAAAAGCTGCGCTTACGGTCGGGCGTCCAGTCGGGGTCGTCCCAGGCCAGCATCTTGCCGGGGTTCAGCAGGCCGTGCGGGTCCGCCACGCGCTTGAAGTCCAGCTGTTCGCTGTCGATCCGCTTCATGCCGCCTTCTTCCAGCGTGAAGGCATGCGGGTTGAAGACGGGGCAGCCGGCATCCTCATGGATGTCGATGATCTCGGCCAGGCGCTCCTCCGTCGTGTATCGGACCAGCTGGAGGCCGAAGCAGCTGACGACGCCGCCGAGGCGGACGAATTCCAGATGGATCGGCACCTCGTCCCCGAAGGTCTTCTCCATCTTCTCGATCAGCGCGAAGTGGTTGGGCGCGGGGTAGAGGGTCTGGAGATAGGTGAGGCTGCGATCGACCTTCAGGGCCTGGAGCGTCGTGTGGTTCCAGGTGAATTCATAGAGCGGCGTCTCCGCCTTCTCCGTCTCGCAGCGATACAACTCCGTGCCGCCGAAGCGCTCCAGCAGCGGCTTGAGCAATTCGAGAAAGGGCTCCGCCACCATCACCAGGGAGCAGGCGGCGCCGGCGGGGACGTAGGGCTGGAGCATCTTGAAGTAGGTCTGCGCCACGCCGGGCGCGACCACGCCCGCCATCTTCTTCGCGATGCCGTCGGAGGCGATCAGGGCTTCGGCAAAGCGCGCTGCCGAGATCGTGTCCGGGAAGCCCGCCAGCACATCCACCCAGTCCCAGGCGGGGGCGAGGGGCATTTCCACTTCCGTGATGATGCCGTTGGTGCCGTAGGCGTGGTTGGCCTTGTCGATATCGGTGCCGCGGAGTTCGAGCACGCGGGGCTCGGCCTCCATGGTGATGACGCGAAGGCCGAGGATGTTGCCGAATTCCCGCAGCTTGCCATAGGTGCAGGACCCGATGCCGGAGGACCCGCCGGCGATGAAGCCGCCGATGCTCGCCGTGCGCTTGGTGCTGGGGTGGAAGCGCAGTTCGCCGCGCACCTCCCGCCGCGTATGGGCATCGAGGTCGATGAGCTTCACGCCCGCCTGGGCGCGCACCACGCCGGGCTTGGTCCAGACCACGCGGTCGAGGCCCATGAGATCGAGGACGATGCCGCCCTTCAGCGGCATCGCCTGGCCGTAATTGCCCGTGCCGGCGCCGCGCGGCGTGAGCGGCACCTGGTGCTTCACGCAGGCGCTCAGGATGGCGATGACCTCGGCCTCGTCACGCGGGCAGGCGACGGCTTCGGCGGTGACGCCGTTGAGCTGGCGCTTGAGGACAGGCGAGTACCAGAAGAAGTCGCGCGACTTCTGCCGGACGAGGGCGGGATCGGTGATCCACTGGATGCCCGGCAGCGAGTCGATGACGGCCTGGACGGTCATGCTGGGGTGGTCTCCGCTGGAACGAAATCGCGCATCTTGCCGGGGTTGAGCAGGCCGAGCGGGTCCGTGCGCTGCTTGAAGCCGAGCTGGTCCCCGGGGACGCGGCGGTAGTTGCTGCCTTCCTCGATGGTGAGGACATGCGGGTTGGCGATGCCGATGCCCACGGCCTCGAAGGCCGCCATGATCTCATGCATCCGCTCGGCGCTGGTCCAGCGGATGACGGGAAGCGCCGACATGGTGGTGCGGCCGCCGAAGCGGACGCATTCCGTGTGCATCCAGACCTCGTCCCGGAAGGGCACGCGCACGGCCTCGATCGCCGCCAGCGTATCCTCGAAGGGGAAGCGGCATTGCAGGTAGCTGACGCCGCGATCCTTCTTCAGGACCTGGAGCGTCGTGTGGTTCCAGCAGTATTCGTAGAAGGGCGTCTTGTCCGGGTCGCGCTCGGCCTCGACGGTCGATTGCTCCACCAGGAAGGTGCCGTTGTGGTCGCGGGCCAGGTCGCGCAGCGCGCGGAGGCCCGAGGGCGCGACCATGGTCAGGACCAGTGACTGCCCGGCCGGGACGCTATCCGCGATGGCGCGGAAGAAGGGCGGAAGCTGGCTGTCGAAGACCGCGCACATCTTCTTCGGGATGCCATCGGCGAAAGCCAGCGCGAGGGCGAAGGCGGAGGCATCGGTGAACTTCTCGAAGCCGATGGCGATGTCGCGCCATTCCTGCGCCGGCGTCAGCGGCAGGCGGATGCGCGTCATGATCCCCGTGGTGCCATAGGTGCGATTGACCGGGGAGGCATCGTCCCCTTCCAGGTCCAGCACCACCGGCGGGTCCTGCATGGTGGCGACGCGGGCGCCGACGAGGTTGCCGCGTTCCCGCATCGTGCCATGGGCGATGCCGCCGACCCCCGCGCCGCCGCCGGCCACGAAGCCGCCGATGGTCGCGGTGCGCTTGGTGGAGGGCCAGAGCTTGAGTTCCCACCCCTGGTCACGCGCCCAGAGGTCGAGGTCGATCATCTTCATGCCGCATTCGACATCGACGACGCCATCGGTGAGAGAGATGGGCTTCGCCATCGCCGTCATGTCCAGGATGACGCCGCCTTCCAGTGGCACGCATTGCCCGTAATTGCCAGTGCCGCCGCCGCGCGTCGTCACGGGCACGCGGGCCGCGCGGCAGGCGGCCAGGATGCGCAGCACCTCGGCCTCATCCTTCGGGCGGGCGTAGAGTTCGCCCGCCTTGCCGTCGAGGATCGCCTTCAGGATGGGGCTGTACCAGTAGAAGTCGCGCGACTTCTGGCGCAGCAGCGCACGATCGGTCGAGACCTCGATCCCGTCCAGCGCGGCGAGGAGCCCGGCGATGTCAGCCATGGGCGGAGAGCTCATTCGCCAGGAAGGATTCCGCATCGAAGGCGGCGACCTGCGTCCAGAGCGCGGCCATGCGTTCCGCCGCGAAATCGAGGAGCTGTTCGCCAATCTCTGCCGTGGCGAGGGACGCATCGCCCACGGCGCCGGCGGGGTTGAGGTCCTGCGCCTGCCAGGCGAGCGGCGCGCCGCCATCGGGGGCCATCCGCGGGGCGACGTTGGAGACGCCCTGCCAGCGGCTCACGAAGTTGACCGCCTTGTCCATGTGAACCAGATGCGGCGTGAGGGCGAGCATCACGCTCGTCTCGTCGCGGCCGGCGTGGATGCCGTAGCGGCCTTCAACCTCATCCTTCAGCGCATCCGGCTTGCCCATGCGCGCCCACATGGCGTTCACGGCCAGGATGTTGTGCTGGATGCGAAGGCGGCGGCAGGCGATGTCGAGGACCGAGACATTGCCGCCATGGCTGTTCACGATCACCAGGCGCTTCACGCCGGCGCGGGCGACGGAGGCGCCCATATCGGCCACGATGGCCAGCAGCGTCTCCGGCGTGGTGGTGACGGTGCCGGGGAAGCGGAGGTGTTCGACCGAACACCCCACGGATTGCGTCGGCAGCACCAGCACGGGCAAATCGTCCGGGATGACCTTCAGGGTGCGGGCGACGACGCCCTGGTTGATGGTGGTGTCGACGGAGACCGGGAGGTGCGGGCCGTGCTGCTCGATCGAGGCGACGGGCAGCACGGCGACGGTATTGGCCGGCAGCGTCTTGAACGCCGGCCAGGGCAGGTCCTGCCAATAGCGGGTGGGAAGGGGGGCCATGGGCAGGACCTTTCGTGAAGCGCCTCAGGCCAGCCGAAGGTCGGTGGCCGGGGGGAGGTAGGACGGGTCGTAGATATCCGAGGCCGGCATCGGGCGCGAGATGGCGAAGGCCTCCCTCACCGCATCGATGCTGCGCTGCAGGCGGGGGATGTCCACCTGGCCGAAGCCGTTGCGGCGGACATGGTCCGTGAAGGTCAGCCGGTCCAGCGCCATGCGCAGGCGCTCCGTCTCCAGCGCCACGTCGGTCAGGGCTTCGCGCCGCCGCAGGTTGGCGATGGTGGCGGCGGGGTCGCGCAGGCTGTCGTATTGCGCGCGGACCAGGCCGCGGATCAGGCCCGTGACGGCGCGGGGATTGGCGGTGGCCCAGCGGCGCGTGGTGATCAGCGACGTCGCAAAGAAATCCGCCCCGACATCGCTGTAGAGCATGGTGACGATGTCCTGCTCCGGGATGCCGAGGCCGCGGAGCGAGAAGATGCCGGAGGTGATGAAACCCGTGATGGCATTGGCGCGGCCCTGCACCAGCATGGGTTCGCGCAGCTGCGGCGTCACGGTGGTCCAGCGCACGCTGTTCGGGTCGATGCCCGCCGCCTTGGCGAAGGCGGGGAACAGCTGGCGGCCGGCATCGGATTCGGGGCTGGCCAGGGTCTTGCCGACCAGGTCGGCGGGGGTGCGGATATTCTCCCGCCGGAGCGTCATGATCGCCATCGCCGTGGCGTCATGGATGATGAAGGGGGTGAAGAGGTCGCTTTCCGGCCGTTCGAGGCGCATGCGGATGGTGGGGTTCAGGTCGGCGACGCCGACATCATAGGCACCCGCGGAAATCTTCACCGGCACGTCGCCGGAGCCGAAGCCGCGATCCATGGTCACGTTCAGCCCGGCTTCGCGGAAATACCCGCGGTCCAGTGCCAGCAGGAAGGCGCCCTGCGGGCCCTGCAAGGCCCAGTCCAGCGTGAAGCGGACATCCAGCAGCGATTGCGCATGCACCGCGGGGGCGGCGAGGGCGGCGGAGCCGAACAGGGCAAGGGCGTGGCGGCGGCGGATCATGGCGGTTCCCGGCAGGTTGTGGTTGCGGCGCTGTTAGCAAGCGGCGGGCAGGGGGTGGAGGGGGGATTTGCCGCAGGCCGGGGCGTGCGGCCCGTATTCTGCCGATGGATTGGGCGGAATGGTGATGGAATGGGCGGTTTCGCGATGGGGCGCGCGAATGGGCGCTTGCGCCGGGCAGGCGGGATTTGCACCCTGGGGGCCACATTCCTGCGAAAGGGCCTCCCCGGATGCTCGCCACCGCCACGCCGCTGCTGAAGCGATTCTGGTACCCCGTCATCCCCGTCAGCCACCTGAAGGATGGGCCGAAGCCCTTCAGGCTGCTGGGCCGCGACCTGGTCCTGTGGCTGGATGGGGAGGGCAAGGCGGCGGCGATGGATGACCGCTGCTGCCACCGCACGGCCAAGCTCTCCAAGGGCTTCTACAGCAATGGCTGGCTCGCCTGCGGGTATCATGGGTGGGAGTTCTCCTCCGAGGGCCGGGTGATGCGGGTGCCGCAGCGGCCCGTGGACCGGCAGGGGCAGACGAACATGCGGGTGCCGTCCTACCGGGCGGAAACGCGCTACGGCTATGTCTGGGTGGCGCTGGAAGACCCGGTCTACGGCCTGCCGGAATTCGAGGAGGAGGGCCTGGGCTTCCGCCGCATCGACGAGTTCTACGAGGTGTGGAACTGCGCCGGGCTGCGGCTGATGGAGAACAGCTTCGACAACGCCCATTTCGCCTTCGTCCACCGCGCCAGCTTCGGCGACCAGGGCCACCCGGAACCCGCGAAGCTGGAGATCGAGGAGCACGCCGACGGCTTCATGATGATCACGGAGGTTCCGGTACGGAATCCCGAGATCCAGAAGAAGGTGCTGAACATGGAGAGCGACACCACGGTGCGCCACATGAGCGGCCGGTGGTACGCGCCCTTCCTGCGCAAGCTGCGCATCCGCTACCCCAACGGGCTCAGCCACAGCATCGTCACCTGCGCGACGCCGATCGACGATGCGTCATCGATGGTGGTGCAGTTTGTCTACCGCAACGACACGGAGGAACAGGCGAAGGCCGAGGATGTGATCGCCTTCGACCGCGTCGTGACGGATGAGGACCGCGACATCCTGGAGAGCACGGAATTCGACGTGCCGCTGGACCAGACGGGCATCGAGATGAACATGCCCTCCGACCGGCCCGGCGTGCTGATGCGCCGGATGCTCGCGCGGATGATCGCGGAGCATCAGGCGAAGGTGCCTGCGGAAGCGGCGGAGTAGGCGCTACATCGCGATGGTGAAGATCCGGCCGAGGCTCGCCGCCGGGGTCGGGTCGATCCCCGCGGCCAGCAGCGTGCCCCAGACTCCGATCGCGGCGCTGTCGAGGATGGGGATGCCGGTCTCGGCCTCCAGCGGGGCCATGGTGTCGAGGCCCGGCAGGTTGGTGGACCACAGCAGGATCGCGTCCACCCCGCCTTCCCGCGCGACCTCCCGCACCAGGGCGGCGATCCGGTCCGGCGGGACGGAAGCGGCGGCGAGATTGTCCTTCAGGTCGAGGCTGCGGACGGGGCCGAGGGTAAGGCCGAAGCCGGCGGCGGCTTCCGCGGCATAGACGGTGTCGCCGGGGGTGACGAAGCCGATGCGCCTTGCACCGATCCGGTCCAGCAGCCTGGCCGTGTCCAGCGCGGCGGTCGTGGCGGGGCAGCCGGCAGCCTCTGCCATGATGGCGCAAAGGCGGCGATCGGCATCGAGCCCGAGCCCCGCGCCGCGCGTGCCGTTCCAGGAGAGGGCGCCGATGCCGGCATGGCCGAGCTGCCAGGCGGCATGGCGATAGGCCTCCGCCTCATAGCCGTCCTTCGGCTGGCCGATGCCGGCGCCGTAGTAGGTGATGCGGGCGATACAGCTGTCCACGCCAGGGATGTGGCGCATGATCCCGGCCAGTGTCCGTTCCACGACCCGGTTGGAGGATGGCGTGATGGTGCCGATGGCGGGGATCATGCGGGGCTTCTCCGGAATGGTCAGCGCGTGAGGCGGCGTTGCAGGCCGACATCGCGGGCATGGGCGCGCAGCACCATCTCCCGGTAGGCGGGTTCCAGCCGGCGCGCGGCGTCGATGGCGGGGGCGAAGGCTTCGCGGTAGCCGGCGGTGAGGTCGCGGGCCTCCTGCCGCAGCGCGGCCTCGTCCATCGTCGTGACGCGGCCATCCTCGAAGACCACGACACCATCGACGATGGTGGTGCGGACGCTGGACGCGGGTTCGCAGAAGACGAGCTGGCGGTGCAGGTCGTTCAGCGGCGTGAAGGGCAGGGTGTCGAGGTCCAGCAGGATCACATCCGCCTTGGCGCCGGGCGAGAGATGCCCGATCCCGGGCCAGCGCAGCGCCCGCGCGCCGCCCTGCATGGCGCAGCGCAAAATCTCCTTCGCGCCGGGCCAGCGGCGGTAATCCACATCGGAGAGCGTGTGCACCAGCCCCGCCATCTTCATCGCGGCCCAGGGGTTGATGGCGTCATCGGCCACTGCCTCATCCGTGCCGATGGCGATGGGCACGCCGGCATCGCGCAGCGCGCGGAACGGCATAACCCCGCTGCCGAGGCGGAGGTTGCAGAGCGGATTATGCGCGACCGTCGCGCCGGACCGCGCGATCAGGGCGATATCCGCGTCATCCACCCAGATGGCGTGAATGATGACAAGGAATTCGTCGAGGATGCCGTGATCCTGCGCGAGCCTCACCAGGCTGCGGCCGAATTTCTCCTCCCCCAGCACGCGCTGGAGCTTTGTCTCCAGGATGTGGCAGTTGAAGGGGAGGTCGTGCTTCCGCGCGAGCGCCGACAGCGCCTGGAGATAGGGGATTTCGCATCGCTGCGGGGCGGAGCAGGAGAGGGCGGCGGCGATGCGGCCGCCTGACGTGTTGTCCCAACGGCCGATGAGGTGGTCATAGAGGGCGAGCAGCTCCTCCGTCGATTGCCGCGGCGCGGCCTCCATCGCCGCGATGGCCTCGGGCGGCAGCAATTCCTTGAGGAAGGGGTATTTCTCGTATTCCACCAGCTGCGGCTGGTCGATGGCGATTCGGGCGCGCATGCCGCTGTCGCGATAGGCCTCCATGATGCCGTCGATGCCGTCCCGGTCGGCCACGGGGACGTGGAAGGCATCGTCCATCACGGTGGTGACGCCGTGGCGCAGCATCTCCATCGCGCCCAGCATGGTGCGGACGTAGTTGAGGCGCTTGACCGGCGCACCCTCGATCAGGGGCGGAACCTCGTAGAGCATGAAGACTTCGAGCGGCAGGCCATCCACCATGCCGCGCAGGAAGTTGCCGGGGCTGTGGAAATGCGCGTTGATGAGGCCGGGCATGGCCAGCATGCCGCGCGCCTCGATCACGCGGTCGGGCCTGCGGTCTGGACAAAGCGCGGGGCCGACGGCCACGATGGCGTTGCCCTCGATGAGGATGTCGCCCTCCGGCCATTCGGTGGCGGCGTCGTCGAAGGTCAGGATTCGGGCATTGCGGATCAGGATGGACATGGCGACCCCTTCGTCACGAACAGGCTACCCCGCATGAGTCGCGTGCTGGAAGGGCGCCGCGCCTTCGTCACGGGGGGCGGCGCTGGGATCGGGCGGGCCATCGTGCTGGCGCTGGCGGCCGCGGGCGCGCGGGTCTGCGTGACGGATCTGGACGCGGGCGCGGCGGCGCGCGTGGCGGCGGAGGCCGGGGGCGGCGCCTTCGGCCTGGCGCTGGATGTGCGCGATGCCGCGGCGACGGCCGCGGCGGTAGACGAGGCCGTGGCAGCGATGGGCGGGATCGATGCGGCGGTGGCCAATGCCGGCGTCTCCACCATGCGGCGCGTGGTGGACCTGACGGAGGCCGAGTGGGACTTCAACATGGACGTCAACGCCAAGGGCGTGTTCCTGACGAACCAGGCGGTGGTGCGCCACATGCTGGCGGCGGGAACCAAAGGCGCGATCGTCAATACCGCGTCGCTCGCCGCCAAGGTGGGCGCGCCGCTGCTGGCGCATTACTCCGCCAGCAAATTCGCCGTCGCCGGCTTCACCCAGGCCATCGCGAAGGAAGTCGCACCGAACGGCATCCGCGTGAACTGCGTCTGCCCGGGCTTCGTCGCGACCTCCATGCAGGAGCGGGAGGTGGTGTGGGAAGCGCAACTCCGGGGCATGACGGAAGACGCCGTGCGGGCGGAATACGTGTCGCTGACGCCGCTCGCCCGGTTGCAGCAGCCGGAGGATGTGGCCGATGTGGTGGTGTTCCTGCTGGGCGATTCATCGCGATTCATGACCGGCCTGGCCGTGGACGTGAATGGCGGCGTGTTCATGAGCTGACGAGGACAAGATGATCCCGGGATTGTTCGAGACCAGGAAGACGGTGATCGCCATGGCCCATCTGGGGCCCTTGCCGGGATCGCCGCTGTATGACGCGAAGCGTGGCATGGCGGGGCTGCTGGACGATGTGCTGGAGGATATCGCGGCGCTCCAGAAGGGCGGCGTCGATGCCATCATGTTCGGCAATGAGGGGGACCGACCCTATCTGCTGAAGGCAACGCCGGAGAGCCTGGCGGCGATGACGGCGCTGGTGACGGCGGCGAAGCCCGCGCTGACCGTGCCCTTCGGCGTCAACTACCTCTGGGATCCTGTTGGTACCGTCGCCGTCGCCGTGGCGACCGGCGCGCGCTTCGCGCGGGAGGTCTTCACTGGCGTCTATGCCAGCGACATGGGGATGTGGGAGCCCGATTGCGCCGGCGCGCTGCGGCTGCGGGCGCAACTCGGCCGGCAGGATCTGAAGCTGCTGTTCAACATCAACGCGGAATTCGCCAGCACGCCGGATACGCGCAGCATCGAGCAGCGGGCGCGGAGCGCGATCTTCTCCTCGCTCGCCGATGTCATCTGCGTCTCCGGCGGCATCACGGGGCAGGCGGTGGAGGGATCGGATCTGGAAGCGGCGCGGCGGGGCGCGGGAAGCACGCCCGTCTTCGCCAATACCGGCGTGACCATCGACAATGTGGAGACGATCATGCGCGTGGCCGATGGCTGCGTGATCGGTACGCATTTCAAGCACCAGGGCAATACCTGGAACAAGGTGGACCCGGATCGCGTCGCGCGCTTCATGGACCGGGTGCGGGGGCTGCGGTAGGCGCGTGGCGCGGCTGATCGGGATCGATATCGGCACCACCTCCACCATCGGCATCCTGGTGGATAGCGATGGCGCCGTGCTGGCGACGGCGTCGCGCCCCGTCGATCTGCGCAGCCCCGCGCCCGGATGGGCGGAGGAAGACCCGGACCAGTGGTGGGACAACACCCTGGCGATCCTGCGGGCGATGCTGGCGCAATCGCCCGGCCCCGTCGCTGCCATCGGCGTGACCGGCATGGTGCCCGCCTTGGTGCTGCGGGACGGCGCGGGGGCGCTGATCCGGCCGAGCATCCAGCAGAGCGATGGCCGCACCAGCGCGGAGGTGGAGGAGATCCGCGCGGAGGTCGATGAGGCCGCCTTCATCGCCCGCACCGGCAATGGCGTGAACCAGCAGTTGATCGCGCCGAAGCTGCGCTGGCTGCGGCGGCACGAACCGCACGCCTTCGCGCGCATCGCGACCCTGCGCGGCAGCTACGACGACATCGCCTGGCGCCTGACCGGCGCGGCTTCCCTGGAACGCAACTGGGCGCTGGAGGCCGGGTTCCTGGACCTGGCCACCGATGCCATCGCGGAAGACCTGGTGGCGCTCGGCGGCGTCACGCCCGCAATGCTGCCGCCGCTGCGGGCGGGGCATGTGGTGATCGGCGGCGTCACGGCGGAGGTGCCGGGGCTGGCGAAGGGCACGCCGGTGGTGGCGGGCTGCGCGGACCATGTGGCCTCCGCCTTCGTCGCGGGGGTCACGCGGCCCGGCGACCTGCTGGTGAAATTCGGGGGCGCGGGGGACATCCTGCTGGCGACGTCATCGCCCAGCCCGGACCCGCGGCTGTTCCTCGACTTCCATTTGGTGCCGGGGCTGTTCCTGCCGAATGGCTGCATGGCGACATCGGGCGCGGTGCTGAACTGGGTGGTGCGGGAATGGGGCGGCGGGCGCAGCCATGCGGAACTGGACATGATGGCGGCGGATGTGCGGCCGGGGGCGGCGGGGCTGCTGCTGCTGCCCTATTTCCTCGGCGAGAAGACGCCGCTGCATGATCCCCATGCCCGCGGCACGCTGATCGGCCTCGGCCTGCATCACGGCCTGGCGCATGTCTGGCGCGCGGCGCTGGAGGCGGTGTGCTTCGGCTTCCGCCATCATGTGGAGGTGCTGCGCGACCTCGGCCACGATACGACCCATGTGATCGCGAGCGATGGCGGGGCGGCGAGCCGCGTCTGGATGCAGATCGCGGCGGATGTGCTGGGGCTGCCGATCCACCTGCTGCACGGGCATCCCGGCTCCTGCCTCTGCGCGGCCTATGTCGCGGGGATTGGCGTTGGCGCCTTCGAGGATTGGAACGCGATCGGCCGCTTCGTAACGCCGGCCGGCCGGGTGGAGCCCGATGCGACGGCGGCGGCGCGCTATAACGCGATCTACCCGCTGTGGCGCGAGAGCTATGAGCGGCTGAAGCCGTTGTTTCCCAGGCTGGCGGCGGTAACGGGATGCTGAAGACCCACGGACGCTACGCGCATCGATCCATCGAGGATCGGCCCCGCTTCCGCTGGCCCGGCGGCAAGGGGCTCGCGCTGTATGTCGCGCTGAATGTCGAACACTACGCCTTCGGCGAGGGGCTGGTGGAGGATCTGGTGCCGGGCGGCACGCAGCCCGACGTGCTGAACAATGCCTGGCGCGAATACGGCACGCGCGTTGGCGCCTGGCGGCTGCTGCGGCAGTTCCAGCAGCACGGCATCCCCCTGACGGTGCTGCTGAACAGCGCCGTCTATGACCAGGCGCCGGATTTTCCCGCCGCCTGCCGCGCGCTGGGCCATGAGATCGCCTGCCACGGCCGCACCAATTCCGAAAGCCAGGCCGGGCTGTCGGAGGCGGATGAGCGCGCGCTGATCGCGGAGGCGACATCGCGCATCGCGCGGGAGGAAGGCGTGGCGCCGGAGGGATGGCTCGGCCCCTGGCTGGCGGAGACGCCGCGCACGCCGGAGCTGATCCGCCGCGCGGGCTATCGCTACATCATGGATTGGGGCGCGGATGACCAGCCGATCTGGCTGCTGACGGATGCGGGGCCGCTGCTGGCCATGCCCTATTCGCAGGAGATCAACGACAGCGTCGCCATCATCGGCCGCCAGGCGAGTGCGGCCGAATTCGCCGACATGATCATCGACCAGGTGGACCAGATGATCGCGGATGCGGCGGAGGTGCCCCTCGTCTTCGGCCTTGCGCTGCACGCCAACATCATGGGCCAGCCCTTCCGCCGGCGGCAGCTGGACCGCGCGCTGGCGCATATCGCGGCGCGGGCCGGCGACATCTGGATCACGCGCGGGGCCGATATCGCGGCCTTCGTGCATGAGGATCCGTCGCGGGCCGTATGAAAGGCGCCTGCCAGGGACAGGCAAGGCGCGAAGGCGGCCCGCCGCTCATGCGGCGAGCCAAGCCGGCGCCTGGCGCTTGAAGGCACGAAAAGTCACGGCGCGTACATCAGCCTCGGCAGCCACAGCGCCATCTCCGGGATGGCGATCAGCAGCGCCGTCATCAGCACCATCGCGGCGAAGAAGGGGATGGTGCCGGCGAAGACCTGGGCGATGGTGCCTTCCCGCCGCACGGCCTGGATGACGTAGAGCGTCATGCCGACCGGGGGCGAGAGCAGCGAGACCTCGCACATCAGCACCATGAAGACGCCGAACCAGATCGGGTCGATGCCGGCCGCGACCACCACGGGGAAGACGATGGGCACGGTGCCGACCATCATCGGCAGGCTCTCGAAGAAGATGCCGAGCAGCAGGTAGAAGACGGCGAGGGCGATCAGCAGCTCGATCCGCGAGGCGCCGAGTTCCGTGATGAACTTACCGAGTGCCGGCGTGACGCCCAGCAGGCCGAGGACGAAGTTCAGGTAGAAGGCGGCGGCCAGCACCAGCATGGACATGGCGGTGAGCTGCGCGGTGGCGATGAAGCATTCATGCAGCATCTTCACGTTCAGCCGGCCGTAGAAGGCGGCGATGGGCAGCGCCGCCACCACAGCCAGCGCCGCGCTTTCCGTCACCGTCGCCCATCCCGTATAGATGGAGCCCATGATGATGGTGAAGATCACCAGCGGCGGCAGCAGGTCCACCAGGCGCTTCAACCGCACCAGCAGCGGGTCCAGCACTTCCTTCTGCCGCACCAAATCGGGCCGCGCGAGGGCGAGGACGACGATCGTCGCCATGAACAGCAGCGTCATCACGATGCCGGGGATGACGGCCGCGGCGTAGAGCTGCCCGACGGAGGTATTGGTCAGCGCCCCATAGACGATCAGCGCGATGCCCGGCGGGATGAGGTTGCCGAGCGAGGCGCCGGCCGCGATGGAGCCCAGCACCAGGCGGTCATCGTATTTGCGCTTGCGGAAGGAAGGCAGCGCGACGGTGGCGATGGTGGCGGCGGTGGCGACGGAGGACCCCGACACGGCGGAGAAGATGGCGCTGGCGCCGACATTCGTGTGCAGCAGGCCGCCGGGCAGGGGGTTCAGCCAGTCCGACAGGCTCTGGTACAGCCTGTCGGTGCTGCCGCTGCGGACCAGGATCTCCCCCAGCAGGATGTAGAGCGGGATGGAGAGAAGGACGTAATCCTCCATCGCACCCCAGAACTGCATTCCCGCCGCCGCGACCAGGGCCGGGCTGAGATAGACCACCGCGCCGATGGCGGCGACGGCGAACATCGCGGTGGCGACATGCAGGCCGAGGAAGAGCAGCCCGACCAGGAGGCCGAAGCCGATCGCGGTTTCACCGACGCCGATCATGGGGCGAGATCCTTGCCGGCCGTGCGCGTCGCGATGGCGCTGGCCTCGATGGCGACTTCCTCATCCAGCGTCATGGGGCCGTAGAGGTGGTTCACGTGCTTGCGGTCCGTCAGCAGCAGCCAGGCGGCGTGGAGCGCCAGCAGCACTGCGATGACCGCGAAGACGACGATGCCCGCCAGCCAGAGCGATTGCGGAATCCAGAGCGGCGTGCCGAGCGGCGTGATGGCATGGGCGTCGAACTCGATCGTCTCCTCCAGCACCGCCCATCCACGGAGCGACGCGAAGACGGCGAAGCCCGCCAGCAGCGCATAGGCGAAGGCGTTGAGGAAGGCGCGCAGCCATTCCGGCATGTGGGCCAGCAGGAAATCGACGCGGGTATGGGACTTCGTCACCAGCGCCCAGGCGAAGGCGAGGGAGGAGACGACCGCGGTGGTGTAGCCGCCGACCTCATCGATGCCTTGCAGCGAGAAGCCGAAGAACTTCCGGGCGATGATCTCGAAGCAGGTGACGAAGGAGAAGCCGAGCAGCCACCAGCCGCCGGCCAAGGCGAGAACGCGGGCGGGCGGGCCGAGGAGGCGGGTGAGGGGATTGCCGTCATTCATGGACCGGCCCCAGGCATTTCCCGTGCCATCCTCATGCGCCCGCCGCCAGCAACGCGGCGAGGGCGGGTGACAGGCCCTGGGTCGGCCGCTGCCCGGGATGCGCCAGGCTGCCCGTGCGCGCCTTGGCGGGCTTCAGGCGCACCAGCATCTCCAGCAGGCCGATGCCGGCGGCGATGCCATCCAGCATCGGCACGGGCACGGCATCGCGGATGCGGGCGGGCATGCCGGCCATGGCGGCGCCGCACAGGACCACGACTTCCGCCCCCGTCTCGGCAACCAGGGCGCTGGCGGCATCGGCCACCTTGGCGTCCACCGTCGCCGGATCGGCATAGGCATCCTTGGGCGAGGCGGTGATGGCGCGGATGCCGGCCAGCCTTCCCGTCAGCCCCTGCTGCGCCACCAGCTCCTGGTAGATGAAGGGCGTGCCGAAGGTGACGAGGCCGAAGCGCGTGCCGAGCAGGCAGGCCGCCGCGATGCCCGCTTCCGTCATGCCGACCACCGGCACGGGCAGGACCTCCCGCGCCGCGAGCAAGCCCGTGTCGTAGGAGACGGCGAGCAGCACGCCATCCGCGCCCGCCACATTCTCCGCCAGCATCTCCAGCATCGCATGGCCGGCGATCGCGTTCTCGGCGCGGGAGTTGATGATCTGGGCGCCGAAGCGGCCGGTCAGGGGCAGGATCTCCGTACCCGGGGAGGCGACGGCGCGGGCGGCGGTCGCGCAGAGTTCGGTGACCTGCGGGGTTGTGTTGGGGTTGGCGACCAGCAGGCGCACGGCGCGACTCCGTCCGGGAAATGGCGCCGGGATTATGCATGGGTCCCGCAAAGGCGCGATGCTGCCGAATATCGCGGCAGATTGCCCGTGGGGTGGGCGGATCAGCGGCCGCCGCCCCCGCTTCGGGCGCCGCAGCGGCCTTGCGCCCGGCGCGTGGCCGCCGCGTAATGCGCGCGCCATCGATCCTCGGGGGGACACCCATGAACCCAATCCGCAGCCTGCTCGGCGCCGTGCTCGCCGTTTCCCTCTCGGCGGGCGCCGCCATGGCCCAGGCGCCGGTGCGCTGGCTCAGCCAGTCGCAGGCGGTCTCCACCCAGTTCCCGGTGGAGAATGCGGCGATGGAGCGCATCACCACGGGGCTCAACGTCCGCATCGAGCGCAGCGAGTTCCAGGGCCTCGGCATCAACATGGCCGATGCGCTGCGCCTGGTCCGCGCCGGCACCTTCGATGTCGTCTCCGCGCAGATCGGCCTGGCGTCGCGTGACGATCCCTTCCTGGAAGGCATCGACCTGATCGGCGTCTCCACGGACCTGGAGGAACTGCGCGGCGCGGTGAATGCGTTCCGGGAGGTCTTCGACGCCCGCATCCAGCAGCGTTTCGGCGCCAAGGTCGTCGCGATCTGGCCCTTCGGGTCGCAGGTCTTCTTCTGCAGCCAGCCCATCCGCACGCTGGATGACCTCCGCGGCCAGCGCGTGCGGTCCTTCACCGCGTCGATGTCGCAACTGCTGGAACGGCTGGGCGCGACGCCGGTGACGCTGTCCTTCCCGGAAGTCTATCCGGCGCTGCAGCGGGGCGTCGCGTCCTGCGGCATCACCTCGCCCACCTCCGCCAATACGGGCAAGTGGCCGGAGGTGACGACGCATCTGCTGCCGCTGTCGGTGTCGGGCGCGGTGCAGGCGCATCTCGTGAACCTGGCCTGGTGGAACCGCCAGACGCCGGCGCAGCGGGACGCCTACCTGGCCCAGTTCACGCGCATGGAGAATGATCTGTGGGAACTGGCGCGCACGACCAATGAGGATGCGACGAATTGCAGCCTCGGCCGGCCGGAATGCCTGCGCCAGGCGCACCAGCCCTTCAACATGACGCTGGCCACGGTCAGCGAGGCCGACAAGACCCGGCTGCGCCGGATCTCGGAGGAGGTGATCCTCTCCGAATGGGCGGCGCGCTGCAACCGCGCCTATCCCGGCTGCGCGCAGGTGTGGAACGACACGGTCGGCCGCGCGCGCGGCATGGCGATCCGCTGAGCATGACGGCCCCCGTCACCGTCATCCGCCGGGCCGCCTGGGTGGTGGCCTGGGACGGGGTGGCGGGGGCGCATGGGTATCTGCGGGATGCCGATGTCGCCTTCGCCGGCGACTGCCTGGTGCAGGTCGGCGGGCATTGGGATGGGGTTGCGGCGCGGGAGATCGATGGCAGCGCCGCCATCGTGCTGCCGGGCCTCATCAACATCCATTGCCATCCCGGCCAGTCCCCGCTGTTCCGCGGCTATGTCGAGGAATTCGGCAATCCGCGGCTGTTCAATTCCGGCCGCCACCGCTTCCGCCAGGCCTTCATCCCGGATGCGGAGGCGATCCGCGCGAGCGCCCGCTACACCTATGCGGAGTTGCTGGCCTCCGGCGTCACCACCGCCGTCGACCTCAGCCATGCCTATCCCGGCTGGATCGAGCAGTTCGCGGTGAGCGGGTTGCGCGGCGTCGTCGCGCCGATGTTCCGATCCGCCAACTGGTTCACGGAGACGGGGCAGGAGACGCAATACGACTGGGTCCCGGATTTCGGCGCCGCTGCCTTCGCCGAAGCGGCGGAGGTAATGGACCAGGCGGAGGCGCATGAGAGCGGGCGCCTCTCGGCCATGGTGTCGCCAGCGCAGGTGGATACCTGCACGCCCGATCTGCTGCGGCGCGGCGCGGAACTGGCGCGCGCCAGGGGAAGGCCGCTGCACACCCATGCCGCGCAGAGCATCGCCGAATTCGCGGGCATGACGCGGCGTCATGACTGCACGCCGATCGAGTATCTGCACGGGCTCGGCTTCCTCGGCCCCACCACCATCCTCGGCCATGCCGTGTTCACCGATGCGCATCCCTGGATCCTCTGGCCGCGGCGCGAGGATCTTCGGCTGCTGGCGGAGACGGGCACGGCGGTCGCGCATTGCCCGACGGTGTTCCTGCGGGATGGCTCGATGCTGCATGACCTCGGCGCCTATATGGAACGCGGCATCGCCATCGCGATGGGGACGGATACCCACCCGCAGAATCTGTGGGAGGAGATGCGCGTGGCGGAGTTGCAGGCGCGCGCGGCGGCGGGGCCGATGCATCGCTGCGACACGGCGCGCATCTTCCACGCCGCCACCGCCGCCGCGGCTGATGTGCTGGGGCGCGACGATATCGGCAGGCTCGCGGTGGGGGCGAAGGCGGATATCGTCATCGCCACGCTGGACCACCCAGCGATGCAGCCGGCGCGCGATCCCTTGCGCAACCTGGTGCATGTCGCGGGCGAAAGGCCTGTCCGCGATGTCTTCGTCGATGGCGTGCAGCGCGTGGAGGGGGGCGAGGTGCTGACCATCGACCGCGCGCGCGCCTCCGCCGATGTGGCGCGGGAACAGGCGCGGCTGGCGGCGCTGGTGGCGGATCGCGATCCCCGGGGCGCGACGGTGGATGAGTTGATGCCGCTGTCGCTGCCGATCCTTGGATCGCGGTGATGCGGAAATAGCGTCGCGGATTCGCTTGCCGGGCGCGGGATCGGGTCGCACGATCCTGGCCCAGGCACAGCGGGATTGCGCGGATGAACGACCGGCGATTGCGGATCGGCGTCGATGTCGGCGGCACCTTCACCGACCTCGCCATGGTGGATGAGGCGACTGGCCGCATCGCCTTCCACAAGGTGCCCTCCACGCCCGCCGACCCCTCCCAGGCCATCGAGACGGGGGTGAGGGAGATCCTGGCCAGGAACGGGCGCGGCGCGGCGGAAGTCGCCTTCCTCGGCCATGGCACGACGGTGGCCACCAACATGGTGATCGAACGCCGCGGCGCGCGGACGGCGATGGTCACGACCAGGGGTTTCCGCGACGTCATCGAGATCGCGCGCCAGATCAGGCCGCATCTCTACGACTACGATTTGCAGCGCCCCGCGCCGCTGGCGCCGCGGCGGCGACGGATCGAGATTGCGGAACGCATCGCGGCCGATGGCCAGGTGCTGGTGCCGATGGATGAGGCGGCCGTGGTCGCGGCGGCCGAGGGCTTCGCGGCGGAGGGCGTGACCTCGGTCGCCATCTGCTTCCTCAATGCCTGGCGCGACGCGAGCCATGAGAGGGCGGCGAAGGCGGCGATCCGCCGGGTGATGCCGGATGTCTACCTGTCGGTGTCGAGCGAGGTGCTGCCGGAATTCCGGGAATTCGACCGCTTCTCCACGACGGTGGTGAATGCCTTCGTCGGGCCGCGCATGGCGCATTACCTGGACCGGCTGCTGGCGCGGGTGCGGGATACCGGCATCACGGCGGAACCCTACACCGTGCATTCCAATGGCGGGCTGATGTCGGTCGCGACGGCGGCGGCGACGCCGGTGCGCACCTGCCTCTCCGGCCCCGCCGCCGGCGTGATCGGCGCGGCGGTGGTGGCGGCGCAGGCGGGGTTTCCGGATATCGTCACCTTCGATGCGGGCGGCACGTCCACGGATGTCTCGGTCGTCGCCGGCGGGCAGAGCACCACCACCAGTGCGCGCGATGTCGCGGGCTATCCGGTGAAGGTGCCGAGCATCGGCATCGATGTGATCGGCGCCGGTGGCGGTTCCATCGCGCATATCGACAGCGGTGGCGCGCTGAAGGTGGGGCCGCGCAGCGCGGGGGCGGATCCGGGCCCGGCGGCCTATGGGCGCGGGGGCACGGAGCCGACGCTGACGGATGCGAATATCGTGCTGGGACGGCTGGACCAGACGGCGCTGCTGCGCGGCACCATGCCGATCGATGCCGAGGCCGCGCGCCGCGCGGTGCGGGAGAAGGTGGCGGAACCGCTCGGGCTGACACTGGAACAGGCGGCGCTCGGCATCATCCGCATCGCGGTCGCGAATATGGGCCGCGCCATCCGCGGCGTGACGACGGAACGCGGCTACGCGCCGGAGCATTTCTGTCTGTTCGCCTTCGGCGGCGCGGGGCCGATCCATGCCACCGAAGTGGCGCGCGAATGTTCGATCCCGACCGTGCTGGTGCCGCGGGAGCCTGGCACGATGTGCGCCCGCGGCATCCTGCTGGCCGATATCGCGCTTGATTTCGTGCGCAGCGAGATCAGGCCGCTGGACGACGCCGCCTGGACCCGCGCCCAGGCGCTGTTCGCGGAGATGGCGGCGGAGGCCGAGGCCTGGCTGGCGGGAGAGGGTGTGCTGCCCGAACGCCGCGCCACCATCCGCGCCGTGGAACTGCGCTACGAGGGCCAGAATTTCGAGGTTCGCGTGCCGCTGGGCCACGAATTGCCGGACCTGCCCACGGTGCTGGCCAGCTTCGCGGTGGAGCACGCCCGCACCAATGGCTACGACATTCCGGGCCGTGGCGTGGAACTCGTGAATTGCCGGCTGACGGCGGTCGGCCATGTGCCGCGCGGGATGCCGGAACCGCCACCCTCCGGCGGATCGACGGAGGCAGCGCGCATCGGCACGCGCCAGGTCTATTTCGACCCGCGCCTCGGCTGGCAGGAAACGCCGGTCTATGCGCGGGAAGGGCTGCCGATCGGCGGCGTGCTGCGCGGCCCGGCGGTGATCGAGGAGATGTCGGCGACCTCCCTCGTCTTCCCCGGCCAGACGGCGACGCTGGATGCCGATGGCAACATCATCCTGCGCCAGGCCGATGATGCGGCCACGGATGGCGCGAAGCGGGAGACGGCGGATGCCTGACATGACCCCCCCGCGCCCGGCGGCCGATGCCATCGCCATGGAGGTCTTCGCCAACCGCCTCCTCTCCATCACGGAGGAGATGGGCAACGTCCTGGTCCGCGCCTCCTTCTCCACCAACATCAAGGAACGGAAGGACTGCTCCGTCGGCATGTTCGACTGGCGCGGGCGCTGCCTGGCGCAGGCCGCGCATATGCCGATGCATCTGGGATCGCTGATGGGCAGCGTGGTGACGCTGCTGGAACGCTACACGCTGGACCGGATGAAGCCGGGCGACGCCTTCATCTGCAACGATGTCTTCCTGGCCCGCGGCACGCACCAGCCCGACATCAACATCATCACCCCCGTCTTCGTCGATGGCCGCGTCGCCTTCTTCGCCGTGAACACCGGCCACCATAGCGATGTCGGCGGACCGAACCCGGGGTCCATGTCGCAAAGCGCGCGGACGATCTTCGAGGAAGGGATCCGCATCCCGATCATGAAGATCGTGCGGGAAGGCGAGCTCGACACCGATCTGCTGGAGATGATCGCGCATAATTCGCGCGAACCGGCGGAGCGTATCCTCGATTTGCGCGCGCAGATCGCGGTGAATGAACGCGGCGCGGAACTGATGCAGCGCCTGGTGGCGACGGACGGCCTGCCGGCGGTGGAGGCGGCGGTGGAGGCGCTGCTGGCCTATACCGGGCGGCGTCTGCGTGCCCGCATCGCCGCGCTGCCGGATGGCGACTATGTCGGCGAACGCTGGATGGATAGCGATGGCGTGCCGGGCGGCGAGCCCATCCTGCTGCGCGCCCGCGTGGCCGTGCGGGGCGAGGATCTGCTGCTGGATTTCGAGGGGTCCGCCGCCCAGGCCCGCGGCGCGCTGAACATCGCGACCAATGCGCTGGAGGCCACCTGCTACTACGCGGTGAAGGCGCTGCTGGACCCGGAATTGCCGGCGAATAGCGGGCTGTTCGAGGCCATTCGCATCAGCGCGCCGGAAGGCAGCATCTGCAACCCGCGCTTCCCCGCCGCGACCGCCGCGCGCGCCATTTCCTGCAACCGCCTGGCGGCCGCGATCTTCGATGCGATGAACCGCATCCTGCCGCCCGAGCGCCGCATGGCGCACAGCCATGACAGCGTGCCGGCGCTGCTCGTCTCCGGCCAGCGGCGTGGCGGGACCTATGTCTATCTGGAGACCATCGGTGGGGGTGCCGGCGCGCGGCTCGGCGCGGATGGGGCGGAGGCGGTGCAGATGCACGTCACCAACAGCTCCAACCTGCCGGCGGAGGCGCTGGAGATCGAATACCCGCTGCTGGTCGATGAATATGCGCTGGTCGCGGATAGCGGCGGCGCGGGGCAGTGGCGCGGCGGGCTCGGCATCGCGCGGCAGATTTCCTCCCGTGTCGATGGTTCGCTGCTGACGGCGCGGGGGGAGGGGCATGTGAAGGTGGCGCCCGGCCTCGATGGCGGGCTGCCCGGTGGGCGGGCGCTGCTGCTGATCGCGCCTGGCACGGCCGATGAACGCCTGCTGCCCACGGCGACGACGGCGCTGCCGATGACGGCGGGGCTCGGCGTGCGGATGGAAACGCCCGGCGGCGGCGGCATGGGGGACCCCGCGAAGCGGGACCCGATGGCGCTGGCCGCCGATATCCTGGACGGCAAGGTGAGCCGCGAGGCCGCCGAGCGTGACTATGGTGCAACCCGCGTGGCGGAGGCGCTGCGCCACTGGAAGGAGCCGACATGATCGCGCGTCGTACCGCCCTGGCGGCCCTCCTGGCCGCACCCTCCATCGCCAGTGCGCAAGGCGCCTGGCCGAACCGTCCCATCCGCGTGGTGGTGCCCTTCGCCGCCGGCGGTGGAACCGATGTCTCCGCCCGCATCTATGTCGCGCGGATGAGCGAGATCCTCGGCCAGCAGCTTGTCATCGACAATCGCGGCGGCTCCGGCGGGAATATCGGGCAGGAACAATTCACCCGCGCGGCGCCGGATGGCTACACGATCCTGCTGACCAGCAACGGGCCGCTGACGGTCAACCGCTACCTCTACAAGGATATGAACCACGATCCCCTGCGGGACCTGCTGCCCATCGGGCTGATCCTGCGGATCGAGCAGCTGCTGGTCGTGCATCCCGACCTGCCCGCCAACAATGTCGCGGAGTTCATCGCGCTGGCGAAGGCGCGGCCGGGGGCGCTGAACTACGGATCGGCCGGTGCCGGATCCTCGCTGCACCTGGCGGCGGAGCTGTTCAAGCTGCGGGCCGGCGTGAACCTGACGCATGTACCCTATCGCGGCGGCGGGCCGGCCATGGCGGACCTCATGGCGGGCAACATCCAGGCGATGTTCGACAGCATGCCATCGAGCTGGCCGCAGGTGCGGGGCGGCACGGTGAAGCCGCTGGCGATGTGCGGGGCGAAGCGCCATCCGCTGCTGCCGAACCTGCCGACCATCACGGAGGCCGGCGTGCCGAATTGCGTGGCCGGCACCTGGATCGCGACCCTCGCCCCCATCGGCACCCCACCCGCCATCGTGCAGCGGTTCAGCGAGGCATCGCGCCAGGCGCTCGGCGAGACGACGCTGCGGGAGGCGCTGGCCCGCGCCGGGGCGGATGCGGATTGGTCATCCGCCGCGGATCTGCGCGCGCTGATGGAAAGCGACACCGCCCAATGGGGCGAGGTGGTGCGGGAAGCGGGGATCACCGCGAGCTGACGGCGACGCGCCCTCGCCCCGTGACGGGGCGAGGGCGTTTGTGGGCGCTACAGCCCGGCCTGGGACACGAACTTCGTGTTCAGGTAGGCCTCGATGGCCTCGGACCCGCCCTCGCTGCCATAGCCGCTGTCCTTCATGCCGCCGAAGGGCACTTCCGGCAGCGCGAGGCCGAGGTGGTTGATGGTCATCATCCCGCTCTCGACCCGCGCCGCGATGGCGTTCGCCGTCTTGGCGCTGCGGGTGAAGGCGTAGGAGGCCAGGCCGAAGGGCAGGCGGTTGGCTTCCTCCACGACCTCATCGAGGTCGGTGAAGGGCGCGATCATGGCGAGCGGGCCGAAGGGCTCCTCGTTCATCATGCGGGCATCGCGGCCGACGCCGGTGATGACGGTGGGCTGGTAGAAATAGCCCTTGTTGCCGATCCGCTCGCCGCCCGTATGGACTTCCGCGCCGCGCTGCCGCGCATCGGCCACCAGGCCCTCCACCCAGGGGACGCGACGCTCATGCGCCAGCGGGCCCATCTGCGTATCGCCATCCATGCCGTTGCCGACCTTCAGCGCGGCGGCGGCGGCGGTGAACTTCTCCACGAAGGGGGCGTAGAGCTTCTCCTGGATCAGGAACCGCGTCGGCGAGACGCAGACCTGGCCCGCATTGCGGAACTTGGCGCCGGCCAGCGTCTTCACGGCCAGGTCGAGATCCGCATCGTCGAAGACGATCGCCGGCGCATGGCCGCCGAGTTCCATCGTCACGCGCTTCATATGGGCGCCGGCCAGCGCCGCCAGGTGCTTGCCGATGGGGGTGGAACCCGTGAAGGTCACCTTGCGGATGACGGGATGCGGGATGAGGTATTCGCTGATCTCGGCCGGCACGCCGAAGACCAGGTTGGCGACGCCGGCGGGCAGGCCCGCATCGGCGAAGGCGCGGATCAGCGCGGCGGGGGAGGCCGGCGTCTCCTCCGGCGCCTTGACGATGATGGAGCAGCCCGTGGCCAGCGCGGCGGAGAGCTTGCGCACCACCTGGTTGATCGGGAAGTTCCAGGGCGTGAAGGCGGCGACGGGGCCGACAGGCTCCTTCACCACCAGCTGGTAGATGCCCTCGCCGCGCGCGGGGATGACGCGGCCATAGGCGCGGCGCGATTCCTCGGCGAACCAGTCGATGATGTCGGCGGCGGCCATCGCCTCCATCTTCGCCTCGGCCAGGGGCTTGCCCTGTTCAAGGGTCATGAGCTTCGCGACTTCCTCGTTCCTCGACCGGAAGATGTCGGCCGCCTTGCGCATCAGCTTGGAACGGTCATAGGCCGAGACCTTCTTCCAGACCGCGAAACCCTTCTCCGCCGCGGCCAGGGCCTCATCGAGGTCGTCCTTGCTGGCATGGGCGACGGTGGCCAGCACTTCCTCGGTCGCGGGGTTCAGGACGGGGATGGAGCGGTTGCCGGCGGCGTTGCGCCACTTGCCATCGATGAAGAGCTGGACGTCGGGATACATGCGCGTCTCCTCGGCGGCCCCGTATGCGGGGCGCGGATAGGGTGATCTGGCGGGGAGGGAAACTGGCACAGGCGGCGCCCCGGGGGAACCGGGGCGGGCGCCGGCGGGGTTCACGCAAGGCGGTCGAACAGCGTCTTGAATCGTGAATTGATGGCGTCGTCGCCGCAGGTCCGTTCCACATAGGCAAGGCCATTCGCCCGCAGGCGCTGCCAGGCGGCCTCGTCCTGGTAGAGCCAGGCGATCGCCTCCGCGATGGCGCGGGGTTCATCGGCCAGGGCGATGTCCTCCGCATGGGTCAGGCCCATGCCTTCCGCCGCCATGGTGGTGGCGACGCAGGGCACGCCATGCGCCAGGCTTTCCAGCACCTTGCCCTTCACCCCCGCGCCGTAGCGCAGCGGCGCCACCATCAGCCGCTGCCGGTCCAGATAGGGGCCGAGCTGCGGCACGAAGCCTTCCAGATGCACATCGGGCGCGGCCAGCCGGTGGAAGCTGTCCGGCATGTGCGACCCCGCGATGCGGAAGACGATGCCGGGCAGCAGCGGCCGCAGATGCGGCATCACCTGTTCGACGAAGAAGGTCACGGCATCGACATTGGGCGTGTGCCGGTAGCCACCGAGATAGGTGATGCCCTGGCGATCCGCGAAGGAAGCGGCCCCCGGACGGGCCTTCACCGTCCAGGGGATGACGTTCAGCCGGTCCTCGGCCACCGCGCCGGCGAGGTAGGCGGCCTCATGCGTCGAATGGACGATCACCTGGTCCGCCATCGACAGGGCCGTGACTTCCCGCGCCTTCACCACCGCGGCTTCCTTGGCGATGGCGGGGCTGCCGGTGATGGCGGCCTCCCGCTCCAGCCGCAGGTGATGGAGGTCCGCGACGGAATAGATGATCCGTGCCTGCGGCATCGCGCTGCGGATCAGGCCGGCATATTTGAAGGCGTTGACGAAGCGGTGCAGGAAGACGGTGTCGAATTCCGCGCCGCGCTTGCGGATCACCTCCTCCAGCGACCAGTACCAGGGGTGGTGCAGGCATTCGATGCCGATGCGTTGCAGCGCCTGCGTCAGCGTGCCGAGATGCGCCATGTTGTCGGCCGGCACGAAGGTGATCTTGGCGCCCAGTGCCTGCATCGCGCGCATATGCGCGACGGCGGCGACCGATCCCGCATCCTCCTGCGGCGTCGGCGTCGTCTCATCGATGAAGAGGATGCGGCGCGTGATGCCACGTTCCTTGGCCAGTTCCGGCTCATCCCCGTTCAGCCGGTGCCGGGACAGGGCATCGCGCCAGCGATCGAAGAACTTGCGGCCATTGACCAGCTGGTAGCGCTTGGCGCCGGTACCCTTCACATCGGTGCCGCTGGTGATGCCCTCATGGTGCACCAGTTCGGACAGCGGCTGATACAGCACGCGCAGCCCGCGCTGCCGGATGCGGAAGGCGAGGTCCGTATCCTCGTAATAGGCGGGGCTGTAATGCGCGTCGAAGCCGCCCAGCGCATCGAACACGGGGCGGGGCACCATGATGGAGGCGCCGGAGACGTAGTCCACGTCCCGCATGTAGGAAATGCGCGGATCGTCGGGCCGGCTGCCGCGGCCGTAGTTCCACCCATCGCCGAGCCGCCAGACGATGCCACCGGCTTCCTGCACGCTGCCATCGGGGAAGATGAGCTTGGAGCCGACCAGCCCGGCATCCGGCACTTCCGCGAAGGTGTCGCGCAGCGCGTCCAGCCAGCCGTCGCGCACTTCCGTGTCGTTGTTCAGGAACAGCAGGTAGCGGCCGCGCGCCGCGGCGGCGCCGGCGTTGCAGGACGCGATGAAGCCGCCATTGCGCGGGCTGCGCAGATACAGCACCGCGCCGCTGATGACGGAGGGCAGGAACAGCGTCTCGTCCATCGACGCGTCGTCCACCACGATCACCTCGAAGCCCGTGCGCGGCAGCGCCTTCAGGATGCTGGCGAGGCATTGGTAGGTGTAGGCGAACTTCCCGTGCACGGGAATGATGACGCTGACCTCGGGATCGGGCGCGTCCGGGAAGGACAGCTGCGGGTAGCGCGCGCAGAAATCCTGCAGGATGGTGCCGAGGCGGTCGGAGAAGGAGAAGGCGAGGTCGATCGTCGCCTGGGCGCGATCCTCCCCGGCCTGGGCGGCAAGCTGGGTGTAGCGGGGCAGCATGGCACCGAGCGTCGCCATGACCGGCCCGACCACGTCCCGCATCTCCGCGGCCGAGGTCGCGGCGGCAGCGCGTGCCTCCAGCTTCGGCAGCAGCGCGGCCACGTCCTCCCACCGCAAGGGCGGCTTCGGGTTGTCGAGCACGAGCGGCGAATTGGCGAGGTCCTCGCCCTGCCCGGCGATGCGGAGATGGAGGATGTGGCGCGCTTCGATCAGCAGATGCTGCGGCATGGCGATGTTGAAGCCGCAGAGCAGGCCGGGCGCGCCGCCGGGGGGCGCGACATCCGGCCGCCATAGATCGGCGCGGGTGCGCAGGATCAGCTGTTCCCCGTCCCAGAGCTCGACGGACAGGGGTTCATGCGGCCGGGCGGGATCGATCGCCCAGCCCCAGACATGCGTGTCGGTCCAGCTTTCCACCGTGCCATGCGGCTGCGCGGCGCCGGCCGGCGGGGCGGGCTTGTCCGCCATGGGCGCCGCGGATGCGGGCGCGGACAGCCCGCGGAGCAGGGCAAGGGTGCCGCTGTTCATCGGCTGGCGGCTTCGCGGGATGGCTGGCGCCGCATCGGCTACTCCCCTGGCAGGCGCGCGCGCATCACGGCGCCGGCATCATCAATGCGGCAGCAGGGCGGCCCGCCGCAAGGGGTTGCGTCAGGCCAGCGGGTCCAGCAGCGCGGCGGGCAGGGAGCGGTAGCGCAGCAGCCCGGCCTCCGCCACCGCCGCATGCAGCGCGGTGAGGGCATCGAACCAGGCGGCATGCGGGCTGCCGACGGCGAGCTGCCCGACCAGCCGTTCCGAGCGGGCGCGGTGCCGCACGCTCTCATCGGAAATCGGCGCGGGATTCCGCCCCACATTGAGGTCGCCGCGCACCTGGCTGAGGTCGAGATGCTGTTCGTAGTGCAACTGCGCCGGTTCGGCCGGGACGCCGATGAAGGCGGCGATGCGCGGCAGCAGGGCGGCGGGGTTCGCGGCCAGAGCCTCGAACGCCAGCAGCGCGCCATCCTGGTCGCGCAGGATGCCGAGCATGGTGGAGACGGCGCGGCGGTACTTGTCGCTCCACAGCCCGAACTGGCGCGCATCCAGCGGCACCTGGTCCCCCCACCACTGGCCGCGGCGCTCCACCTCGGACAGGAAGGTGTGGGCGGGCTTGCGCAGCAGCATCAGCGCGGCGCGGTCAAGCGGCAGGGGCGACTGGTCGAGCAGCAGCCGGAAATGGCCGAGGTAGTCGAGATTGGCCGCCGTCTCCTTCACGAAGAGGCAGCGGGCGGGGTCCGGCGCGATGCCGGCCTTTTCCATCAGCCGCGGCAGGGTCGCATCCGCGGCGCCATCCAGCAGGCGACCGTTCCACGGCTCGAACACCGCATCCACCTTCGAATGCACCTGGAACATCGCCGTCAGCAGCGTGGTGCCGGAACGCGGGAGCGCCATCAGCGTCGCCAGGCGCCCGGGCAGGCCGGCGGGCGCGGCCATGGCGGGGGGTGGTGTCGCCGCGATGCCCCGGGTGGCGAGCAGGATGGGGACCATGCCCTCGCCCTCCGCCGCGATGGCGTGGCGGGCGGAGGCGATCAGGACCAGGCTTGCATCGGCGAAGCCCGCCGCCCGCAGCCGGCCCAGCTGCGCCCAGGCGCCGGGGCCGATGCTGGCGGGCAGGGGCACGATGACGATGCCGCCCGGCCGCAGCGCGGGCAGCGCAGTCTCCCACCCCGGCGCATCGCCGACCAGCAGGTCCGCCCGCCCTTCGGCATGGAGCGAATCGTGGGAGGCGAGCAGCCCGAGTCGATGCTGGGCGGGCGCGGGATCGACGCGGGCGATGATGCGCAGATCCTGCCGATGCCCCCAGCCACGGCGCCGCAGGGCGACGCGCATGGCCAGCTGCAGGGCGCGGCGCGGCGCGCCCTGCAAGGCATCGGCCGGCGCCGGGCCCATCTTCCCGGTCAGCGGATCCGTCACACCGTGGCGCGCGGCCGCGGCCACCACCGCATCCGCGATGCCGGGCGCCTGCGTGGTGCGCCAGGCGCGCCAGCCGCCCTCGTCAGGGAAGGGGAGGAAGAATTCCGGCACCGGCCAACGGGCCCTCAGCTGTTCGGGCCGCGTTCCATCGCATAGGGCTGCCACCGGCGCAGCCCCGATTCCGGCAGGGTCGTCGGGTTGACGCAGGACATCGGCCAGCGGCCGGACAGCACCAGCGCCATCTCCTGCCCCGCGCGGCGCTTCCGCGCCTGGTCGAAGCGGGCGGAGGCGCTGGCGTTGTGCGGGCTCAGGATGATGTGCGGCATCCTGAGCAGCGGATTGTCCGGGCTCGGCGGTTCCTGTTCCAGCACGTCGAGGCCGGCGCCGGCGATCGTCCTCGATTCGAGGGCGGCGATCAGCGCGGCCTCATCCACCGTGGGACCGCGGCCGGTGTTGATGAAGATGGCGGTGGGCTTCATCTTCGCGAAGTGCTTCGCGGTGAGCATCTTCCCGGTGTCGGGCGTGGACGGCGCGTGCATGGAGATGAAGTCGGACTGGGCCAGCACCTCATCCAGGCTGGCGGGCACGACGCCGAGGGCGGACATCGTCAGCTCATCCACGAAGGGGTCGTAGGCCATCAGGCGCAGGCCGAAGGCCTTGGCGCGGATCGCGACCAGGCGGGCGACGCGGCCGAAGGCGACGAAGCCCAGCGTCTGGCCCATCAGCCGCGGCACGCTGTTGAGCTGCGGCCGGCCCTCGCCCCAGCGGCCCTCCCGCACCATGCGGTCCTGTTCGATGCAGCGGCGATGCGTCGCCAGCAGCAGCATCATGGCGTGGTCGGCCACTTCCTCGATGAAGGTGTCGGGACAGTTGGTGACGGGGATGCCGCGGGCGGTGGCGGCGACGACATCGATGTAGTCCACGCCGACGCTGGCGCAGGTGATGACCTTGGCCTTGGGCGCGGCCGCGATCATCGCCGCGGTCAGCTTCATGCCCTTCATGTAGATCGCGTCCGCATCGCCGGCGGCGGCGATGAAGGCGGCCTCGTTCGGCGCGCATTCGACGATCTCGGCACCCAGGCGTTCCAGCGCATCCATCTCGTACCCATAGCCGCCGGCGGCGGCGATCGCGGGTGTCAGGATCTTCGGCATGGCGTTTCGTTCCCCCAATCGGATGGCAAGAACGGTTGCACGCGCCCCAGGGGGCGACAAGCGCGGCAGGGCTGATAGGCTTCGCGCATCAGCAATGCAGGGAGGGAAGGCGCGATGGCACGCCTGACGGGGAAGATCGCCTGGGTGACGGGCGCGGGCAGCGGGATCGGGGAGGCCGCGGCGCTCGCGCTGGCGGAGGAAGGTGCCACGCTGGTGCTGACCGGCCGCCGCGTGGCGCCGCTGGAGGATGTGGCGGCGCGCATCCGCGCCAAGGGCGGGGAGGCGCATGTCCAGGCCGCCGACATGATGGTGGGCGCGCAGGTCGCCGCCATCGGGGCCTTCCTGGAGGAGAAGTTCGGGCGGCTCGACGTGCTGGTGAACAATGCCGGCCTGAACATCACGCCGCGCCGCTGGGGCGTGCTGTCCATGGAGGGAGCGGATGAACTGATCCGCGGCAACCTCAACAGCGCCTTCTACGCCGTCACGGTGGCGCTGCCGCTGATGCGGAAGCAGGGCGGCGGCGCGATGATCCACACGGCATCGATGGCCGGCCGCCTCGTCTCCCCCATGTCCGGCCCCGGCTATACCGCCGCCAAGCACGCAGTGGTGGCGATGAGCCATTCGATCAACGCGGAGGAATGCGTCAACGGCATCCGTTCATCGGTGGTCCTGCCGGGTGAGGTCGCGACGCCGATCCTCGACAAGCGCCCCAACCCCGTGAGCGAGGAGGAGCGGGCGAAGATGGTGCAGAGCGCCGATGTGGGCGACCTGATCCGCTACATCGCCTGCCTGCCGCCGCATGTCGTGCTGAACGAGGTCTGGATCACGCCGCGCCACAACCGCAGCCTGATCGCGACGCTGGAGCGGAAGCTGTAGCGGGCCTGGGCGCCGTGGCTATTCCTTCACGGCGCCCGTCAGGCTGCTGACGTAGTAGTCAACGAAGAAGCTGTAGAAGATCGCGACCGGCAGCGAGCCCAGCAGCGACCCCGCCATCAGCGCGCCCCACTGGTAGACGTCGCCTGTCACCAGTTCCGTCAGGATCGCGACGGGAACGGTCTTGTTCTCGCTGCTCTGGATGAAGGCGAGCGCGTAGATGAACTCGTTCCAGGACAGGGTGAAGCTGAAGATGCCGGCGGAGATCAGGCCCGGGATCGCCAGCGGCAGGGTGATCTGCCGCAGGATCTGCAGGCGGGACGCGCCATCGATCAGCGCGCATTCCTCCAGCTCATAGGGGATCGACTTGAAATAGCCGATCAGCAGCCAGGTGCAGAAGGGAACCAGGAAGGTCGGGTAGGTCAGGATCAGCGCGAAGGGCGTGTCGAACAGGCCAAGCTGCACCACCATCGTCGCCAGCGGGATGAACAGGATGGAGGGCGGAACGAGATACGCCAGGTAGATGGCGAGGCCCACATACTGGCTGCCCCGGAACCGCAGCCGCTGGATGGAGTAGGCCGCGAGCGTGCTGGCGAAGAGCGACAGGAAGGTCGCCGCGATGGAGACCAGCATCGTCGTCCACAGCCAGCTCGGATAGCTCGTGTTGAACAGCAGGTGCTTGATGTGGTCGAGGGTGGGGGAGGTGATCCAGAACGGGTTGTGCTGCGCGAAGTCGTACAGCTCCGCATTCGGTTTGAAGGCCGTCACACCCATCCAATAGAAGGGGAAGAGCAGGATCAGCAGGAAGCAGGCCAGCGGGACGTAGAGCATCACGACCCGCCGGGACTTGCTGTCCCAGCTCAGCATCTCCGGCGCCGCGGTGGCGGAATTGGTGGCCTCAGTCATTGGACTCTCCCTGCTGCCACTTGCGCCGGGCAAGGCCGAAGTAGCTGAACAGCGTCGCGAAGACGAGGAAGGGGATCATCGCCACCGCGATGGCCGCACCCTCGCCGAGCTGCCCGCCCGGGATGCCGCGCTGGAAGGCGAGCGTCGCCATCAGATGGGTGGAATTGACCGGCCCGCCGCGCGTGATGGCGTAGACCAGCTGGAAATCGGTGAAGGTGAAGATGATGCTGAAGGTCATCACGATCGCCAGGATCGGCATCAGCATCGGGAAGGTGATGTGGCGGAAGCGCTGCCAGGGCGTCGCGCCGTCCAGCAGCGCGGCCTCATACAGCGAGGGCGAGATGGTCTGCAGCCCCGCGAGCAGCGAGATCGCGACGAAGGGGATGCCGCGCCAGATATTGGCGAAGATCAGCGACCAGCGCGCCGGCCAGGCGGTGTTGATGAAGTCGATCGGCCCCTCGGTCAGCCCCATCTTCATCGAGAGGTAGGAGAGGATGCTGAACTGGGGGTCGTAGATCCACCAGAAGGCGATGGCGGACAGCACCGTCGGCACGATCCATGGCAGCAGGATGATCGCGCGCAACAGCGACTTCATCGGCAAATGCTGGTTCAGCAGCAGCGCGAGCCAGAGGCCGAGGCCGAATTTCCCGACCGTCGCGACCGCGGTGTAGAAGACGCTGTAGAAGACCGAATTGAGGAAGATGGGATCGCCCATCAGGTACTCGAAATTCTCCAGCCCCACCCAGATGCCGGCGCGGCCGATGGTCGTGTCCGTGAAGGCCAGCCAGATGCCGAGGCCGAGCGGATAGGTCAGGAATGTCATCAGCAGCCCGACCGCGGGGGCCAGGCAGACGATGATGAGGAAGGCCTTGTTGTCGAACAGCCGGGCGAGCGCGCCGGGTTGCTGGCGCGTCTTGGTCCATGCGGGTGCGGTGGTGGCGGACATGGTCCCTCCCGGCGGGGAGGGGCCGGCCAGGATGGCCGGCCCCGTTCGTTCAGCGGCGGCGGAAGTAGCGCTGGGCGCGGCGTTCCGCTTCCGCCGCGGCGGCCTGCGGCGTGGCCTGGCCGGAGGCGACGGCCGCGCACATCTGCACCATGACATAGTCCGCCGTCGCGGCGACGGAGCCTTCCGTGATCGGGCCCTTGTAGCCGTTCCAGAAGGGGTTGTTCATGGTGTCGCGGAACACGGCGATCTTCGGATCGCGCGTCCAGGTGGCGCTGGCGGCATAGGCGTTCAGCGGCTGCGACCAGTAGCCGATATTGGCCTGCAGCCAGGGGTCGTACTGCTCGGCCTCGAACAGGTACTGCAGCAGCGCCTTGGCGGCATTGGGGAAGCGGCTGTGGCGGAACACCATGGCGTTCAGCGTCAGCCCCGCATTCGGCACGGCGTTCAGCGTGCCCTTCGGCATTGGCGTCATCTGCGTGTCTTCCGCGATGGGCCGCAGCGCCGGGTCGTTCAGCATGGAGAAATACAACGAGACGCCATTCTGCGTCAGGTGGCATTCGCCCGCCGCATAGGCGCGGTTGTTGCTGATGTCGCCCCAGGCCAGCGTGCCAGGCACGAAGGTCGGGTAGAGTTCGCGCAGGTAGTTCAGCGCCGCGATGGTCTGCGGGCTGTTGATGCTGACCGCGCCCTGTTCATCCGTCAGCGACCCGCCGAAGGACCAGACCAGCCAGTTCGCGAAGGCGTTGCCGTCGCCGACCGCATTGCCCAGCGCGAAGCCCGCGGGCTTGTTGATGCGGCGCAGCGCCTGGCAGAGCCGCAGGAAGCCCGCATGGTCGTCCGGCACGCTGTCGAAGCCCGCTTCGCGGAGCGTGGAGGTACGCCAGATGGCCGGGCCGCCGGAGGCGCCGAAGGGCAGGCTGATCCAGCGTTCGCCGCGCCGCCCATAGGCCTGCGCCAGCGGCCGCCAGCCGCCGTATTTCTGGCCGAGATAGGTGGCGACGTCGGTGACGTCGTGGATCTTGTCGGCGAACAGGTGCGGCCCGGCGTCGAAGCCCACGATGATGTCGGGGCCGGCGCCGGTGTTCGCGGTGACGGCGGTCTGCTGGGTGATGTCCTCCCACCCCACGAAGTCCACGCGGACCTCGATGCCGTTCGCCTGGGCGAAGCGCTGGCAATTGGCGCGCCAGACATCCTCATCCGGCTGCACGAAGCGCACGGGGCGCAGCATGCGCAGCGTGGCGCCCCGTTCGATCGGCAGGCTGGGCGGCGTCGCGGGCTGGGTCGCGATCTGCGCCTGGGCGGCGCCGCCCGCGGTGGCGGCCGCCACGGCGCCGGCGGCGGCCAGGGTTTCGCGTCTGGTGATCAGGTTGGCCATCTTGTTCTGCTTCCTCCTTGTTTGTCGTTCACGCAGGCAGGGGTCAGGACAGGCGGTTCCCGTCCGGGCCGAAGAGATGCACGAGCGAGAGGTCCGGCATCACCCGCAGCGGGTCGCCCGGGCGTCCCTGCACCCGTTCGCGGAAGGCGCCGATGATCTGCGTCTCCCCGATCCGCAGCGTCACCTGCGTCTCCGACCCCGTGGGTTCGACGATCACGATCGTCCCCTCCACGCCGTCATCCGCCAGCATCAGGTGCTCCGGCCGGATGCCGTAGGTGGCGGCATTGCCGCTGGTGCCGGGGGGCAGGGGCAGCAGCGCGCCGCCATCGGTGCGGAAGCCGCCATCGGCGATGCGGCCGGGCAGCAGGTTCATGGCGGGGCTGCCGATGAAGCCGGCGACGAACAGGTTGGCCGGCCGGTCGTACAGCGCCAGCGGCGCGCCCGCCTGCTCGATCCGCCCGCCATTCATCACGACGATCTGATCGGCCATGGTCATGGCCTCGATCTGGTCATGCGTGACGTAGATCGTCGTCGTGGCCAGGCGCTGCTGCAGTTCCTTGATCTCGGACCGCATCTGCACGCGCAGCTTGGCGTCGAGGTTGGATAGCGGTTCGTCGAACAGGAAGACCTGCGGGTGGCGCACGATGGCGCGCCCCATCGCCACGCGCTGGCGCTGGCCGCCGGAGAGCTGCCTCGGATACCGATCAAGCAGCGCGTCGAGGCCGAGGATCTTCGCCGCGCGATTCACCTCCTCCTCCATCACCGAAGCCGGCGCCTTCGCGAGCTTCATGGAGAAGGCCATGTTCTCCCGCACCGTCATGTGCGGGTAGAGCGCGTAGTTCTGGAACACCATGGCGATGTCCCGGTCCTTGGGCGGGACGTTGTTCACCACGCGCCCGCCGATCGCGATCTCTCCGCCCGAGATGTTCTCGAGTCCCGCGATCATCCGCAGCAGCGTGGATTTCCCGCAGCCGGACGGACCGACCAGGACGACGAATTCGCCATCCGCGATCTCGACATCGACGCCATGAAGAATCTTGGTGCTGCCGAAGACCTTCTTCGCCTGCCGCACCGATACTGTCGCCATGCGTCGCCCCCCGCGCGCCTCACTTGCCGGGGCTGCGCAGCCGCAAGCTAGGCATGGGTTTGGCATACGCGCAACCTCGCGCAGTAACTGCGTGGTTCACCTGTGCGTCGCGCATGGCTTCGCGCTGGACGCGGGAAGCCTCCGGGGTCTAGCCATGTTGCGTTGCAGCATGAAGGCTTCGCGCATGCCCGAACACTACAGGCGCCTGGCGATCCTGCTCGGCGCCCTGACCGCGCTGGGGCCGCTCGGCGTCGACATGTACCTGCCGGCCTTCCCGGCCATGGGGTCCGATCTCGCGGCCTCCCCGGCCGAGGTGCAGCGTTCGCTCGCCACCTTCCTGCTCGGCATGGCGTTGGGCCAGCTTGTCTATGGGCCGCTGGCGGACCGCATCGGCCGGCGCGTGCCGATGATGGTGGGCCTCGTGCTCTTCATCCTGGCCTCCATCGGCTGCGCCCTGGCGCAATCCGCGGAGTCGCTCGCCTGGCTGCGGCTGGCGCAGGCGCTGGGCGGCTGCGTCGGCACCGTCGTCTCCCGCGCCGTGGTGCGGGATCTGTGTGACGAGCGTGGCGCGGTGCGGATGATGTCGCTGCTGATGCTGGCGATGGGGGCCGCACCGATCCTCGCGCCCATGTTCGGCGGCTGGATGCTGGTGGGCTTCGGCTGGCGGAGCATCTTCTGGTTCCTCGCCCTCTATGGCGCGGTCGCGCTGGCCGTGCTGGCCGCGACGCTGCCGGAGAGCCTGGCGCCGGAGCAGCGACGCCGCGACGGCCCGATGGAGGTTCTGGCCACCTACCTCGCCATCCTGCGGGACCGGCGCTTCCTGGCGCCGGCGCTGGCGAGTTCCGTCCCCATGGCGGGCCTCTTCGCCTATCTCGCGGGGTCGCCGATCGTGCTGATGAACGTCCATGGCCTGACGCCGGCGCAATACGGCCTGGCCTTCGGGTCCAACGCGCTGGCGCTGATCGCGGCCAGCCAGGTGACGGCGCGGCTGGTGCGCCGCCATGCGCCGGGCTGGCTGCTGCCGCGGGTGCTGGTGGTGCAGGCGGCGGCCGGGGTGCTGGCGCTGGGGGCGGTGCTGTCGGGCCTGCTGGTGCCGCTGCTGGCCGCGCTGTTCCTGTATCTCGGCCTGCTCGGCGCGACCCTGCCGCTGGCCGGCGCGCTGGCCATGCAGCCCATGGGGCGGGTCGCGGGCAGTGCCTCCGCCGTGATGGGCACGATCCAGTTCGGCCTCGGCGCGCTGGTCGGCGCGCTGATGGGCGCGATCGGCGGCGGTGCGCTGGCCATGGGCGTGCTGCTGGGCCTCGCGGGGCTGTCGGGCCTGTCGGCCTATCAGCTGCTGCGGCGCTGACCGGTCAGGCCACGGGATTAGGCGGGCCTATCGCCGCATCAGCGCTTCCGCGGCCGCCACGATCTTCGCCGTGTCGGGCTTCAGCGCATCCTCCAGCGGGGGCGCGAAGGGCACGGGCACGCGGGGCTGCCCGACCCGCGCCACGGCCTTGATCGCGGCGGGGCCCAGGCGCTCCACCATCCGCGCCACGACCTCCCCGCCGAAGCCGCCGACCGTCACCGCCTCATGCGCCACCAGCAGCCGGCCGGTGCGGTGGAGGGAGGCGGCGACCGCCTCCTCGTCCCAGGGCCAGAGGGTGCGGAGGTCCAGGATCTCGGCCTCGATCCCGCGCTCCGCCAGCATGGCGCCGGCTTCCTCCACCTGCGGCACGATGGCGGACCAGGTGACGATGGTCAGGTCCTTGCCCGCGCGCGCCAGCCGCGCCTTGCCGAAGGGGATGGGGTCGATCACCGCCGGGACCTCCCCGGTCAGCGGGAACAGGTTCTTCGGGTCGAAGAACAGCACCGGATCGTCGCTGCGGATGGCGGAGACCAGCAGCCCGGCCGTATCCGCGGGCGTGGCGGGGACGGCGACGATCACGCCGGGGATGTGGGTGAACCAGGATTCCAGCGTCTGGCTGTGCTGTGCGGCGGAGTTGCGCCAGATGCCGTGCGGCATGCGTACCACCACGGCGGGCTTGGCCTGGCCGCCGAACATGTAGCGCACCTTGGCGACCTGGTTCACCAGTTCATCCATCGCGCACATGACGAAGTCGAAGATCCGCATCTCGATGATCGGCCTGGTGCCGACCAGCGCGGCACCGAGCCCGCCGCCCATGATCATGCTTTCGCTGATGGGCGTGGAGACGATGCGGTCGGCCCCGAATTCATCGAGGAACCCGCGATACTGGCCGAACAGCCCGCCGCGGGCCACGTCCTCCCCCAGCACCCAGACGGTTGGATCGCGCCGCATCTCCTGCAGCGCGGCGAGGCGCGCGGCCTCCACGAGCGTCACCTGCGCCATGGTCAATGCGCCTCCACCGCGCCGCAATCCTGCACGTCTTCCCAGGCGATGGCCGGGTCGGGCCAGGGGGCGGAGAGGGCATCCTCCCGCGCATGGGTCATCTCGGCCCGGGCCTCCCCCTGGATGCCGTCCAGCATCGCGGCGGGCACGCCTTCCGCCAGCAGGCGGGCGCGGAGGCGGCCGATGGGCTCGGCCTCCTTCGCCGCCGCCACCGCGGCGGGGTCGCGCCAGGCGGCGGGGTCGCTGCTGGTGTGGCCGGTGATGCGATAGGTGGTGGCGTGCAGCAGCCGGGGGCCGGACCCGCCGCGGATCTCCGCCACCAGCCGGGCAGCGGCTTCGTCCACCGCCGCGGCGTCGTTGCCGTCCACGCTTGTGCAGGGCACGCCGAGCGACTGCGCCCGCGCCGCCACGCCGGGGCCGGCGGTGACGGAGGCGGTGGCGGTGAAGGCGGCGACGCCATTATCCTCGCACACGAAGAGCACCGGCAGCCGGTACAGTACGGCCCAGTTCAGCCCCTCCAGGAACGGGCCGCGGTTGATGGCGCCATCGCCGAAGAAGCAGGCGACGATGCTGTCCGCGCCCAGCAGCTTGATGCCCTGCGCGGCGCCCACCGCGATGGGGATTCCCCCCGCCACCACGCCGTTCGCGCCCAGCATGCCGACGCTGAAATCGGCGATGTGCATGGAGCCCCCCTTGCCCCGGCAATGCCCGCCGGCGCGGCCGAACAGCTCCTCCATCATGCCGGAGACGCCGGCCCCCTTGGCCAGCGCATGGCCGTGGCCGCGATGGTTGGAGGTGATGCGGTCATCCCGCCGGAGGTTGCCGCAGACCCCGGCGGCCACGGCTTCCTGCCCGATCGAGACATGAAGCGGCCCGGGGATCTCGCCCGCCTTGTGGGCGGCCAGGGCCGTCTCCTCGAAGGCACGGATGCGGCACATGGTGCCGTAGAGCGTGATGAGCCGCGCGCGGTTATCCCCGCCTGTATTCGTCATCCGGTTCCGTTTCCCCAACCGTAGCCCTTGGCACCCCGGCGCGATGCGGGGGGCTTGCGGAGGATGCTTGAGCGGGCGAAGGAATCAAGCCGGGGTGGTCAACACCCGGTTCGGGGGGAAGCATGGACGGCGGCAGGCTGGTCCTGGATAGCGTTACGCAGCTGTCATCCGCCGCGCGGGGTCGTGTCGCCTGCTGCGCCAGCCATGGTGGTGTCTATGCCGCCTGGTATGCGGCGCGCGCGGGCGTGTCCGCGGTGGTGCTGCATGATGCCGGGATCGGCCGGGACGGCGCGGGGATCGGCGGGCTGGACTGGCTGGCGGGGCATGGCGTGCCGGGCGCCACGGTCGGTTTCCGCACGGCGCGCATCGGCGATGGCGCGGACATGATGGCGCGCGGTGTCCTGAGCTTCGTCAACGCGCCCGCGGCCGCGCTGGGCCTGGCGCCGGGCATGGGATGCAGGGCGGCGATGGCGCTGCTCGAGTCCGCCCGCCTGCCGGCGGCGCCCGAGGTCGGCGGGATGGGAGAGGCGCGGCACGAATTGCCGGGGCGCGGCGCCATGCGGGTCTTCGCGCTCGATTCGAACGGCCTGGTCGGGCCGGGCGATGCCGGGCACATCGTCGTCACCGGATCGCATGGCGGGCTGCTGGGCGGGCGGCCGGAGACGGCGGTGAAGGCCGCGGTGCGCGCCGCGCTCTACAACGATGCCGGCATCGGGATCGATGATGCAGGCATCTCCCGCCTCCCTGCGCTGCAGGCGCGCGGCATCGCCGGCGCCACCGTCGGCGCCGATACCGCCCTGATCGGGGACGGGATGAGCACCTGGCGGGATGGCATCATCTCCGCCGTCAATCCGCTGGCCGCCGAACGCGGCGGCCGCATCGGACAATCCGCGCGCGACTTCGTCGCCGCCATGCTGGAGCACGATTGATGACTGCCAATGCCACCCGCCGCATGACCGGCGGCGCCGCACTCGCGGAGATGCTCAAGCTGCATGAGAGCGGCCCGATGTTCGGCATGGGCGGTTTCCAGTTGCTGCCCTTCTACGAGGCGTGCCGGGTGCTGAAGGTGCAGCACTACCTCATCAACGACGAACGCTGCGGGGCCTTCGCGGCGGATGCCTATGCGCGCGTCACCAACCGGCCCGGCCTGGTGGATGGCACGCTCGGCCCGGGTGCGACGAATCTGGCGACGGGACTGGCGGAGGCGTTCAACGCGGGCATGCCCATGGTCGCCATCATCGGCGACGCCAACCGCCAGCACGCCTGGAAGAACATGACGCAGGAGGCGCGGCAATTCGACGTGCTGCGGCCCCTGGTGAAGGAGGCGATCCGCGTCGAGGTCATCTCCCGCATCCCCGAACACCTGCGCCGCGCCTTCGCCGTTGCGACCTCCGGCCGTCCTGGCCCGGTGCTGCTGGCGGTGCCGGAGGATATCGCCCATGGCGAGCATGATTTCGACGCCGGCGATTTCTGGATCGACCCCGGCACACTGAAGGCGCAGGCACGCCGTTCCCGCCCCGCGCGGGACGACCTGGCCCGCGCCGCGGCGCTGCTGGCCAAGGCCGAACGCCCGCTGATCCTGGCTGGCGGCGGCGTGCATATCAGCGAGGCGTCGGAGGCGCTGCTGGCGCTGGCGGAGGCACAGGGCATCCCGGTGGCGCACACCATGTCCGGCAAGGGCGCGATCGGCTGCAACCACGCGCTCTCCGCCGGCGTCTTTGGCCGCTATTCGCGCATCGCCAATGATTTGATCGGGATGAGCGACTGCCTGCTGGTGGTGGGCTGCAAGCTGGGGGAGATCGCGACCAAGCGCTTCACCCTGATGCCGGCGGGCGTGCCGCTGATCCACCTCGACATCGTGGCGGAGGAGATCGGGCGGACGACGCGGCAGGATGTCGCGCTCGTCGGCGATGCCCGCTGCGGGCTGGAGGATCTGCTGGCCGAACTCGGCCCGCGCACGGACCGCCGCGCGGCCTGGTGCGCGGAGGTGCCGAAGCGCATGGCCACCTGGCTGGACAGCGCGCGGGACCGGCTGGAGAGCGTGGAAAGCCCGATCAATGTCGGCCGCCTGATGGGCGAGTTGAACAAGATCCTTCCCGACGACGCCGTGCTGGTGGCGGATGGCGGCTTCGCCGGGCATTGGGGCGGGCTGCTCTTCGACACCAAGCGGGCGGGCAGGGGGTTCGTGGCGGATCGCGGCTTCGCTTCCATCGGCTATGGCGTGCCGGGTGGCATCGGGGCGCAGATCGGCGTGGGGTCGAAGCGCCGCGTCGTGTCGCTGACGGGTGATGGCGGCTTCAACATGTCGATGGGCGACCTGGAGACGGCGCGGCGCGTCGGCGCGCCCATCGTCGCCTGCATCTTCAACAACGCGGCCAGCGGCTATGTGAAGGCGTTGCAGCACGCGGTCTTCGGGCATGGCAACTACCAGTCCTCCGACCTGGTGGAGATGAACTACGCGAACATCGCCGACGCCATGGGCTGCCAGGGGATCCGGGTGGAGGACCCGGAGAGGCTCGGCGACGCCATCCGGGCAGGGCTGGAGAACACGGACACGCCGACGGTGCTGGACATCGTCGTCACGCGCGACCCGGCCAAGATGCTGCCGGCGGCGGATAACCGGACGCTGAAGGTAACCAAGGGCGACCGGCCGGTGTGATGTCATCGCGGCCGTAACACTTGGGTTGCGGTTCGCGAATAGACTGAGGCGAATCGAGGACGCGCCCATGCCCCGCCTGCCCCATGCCCGCTTCATCCCCCTGGCCCTGGCGCTGGGGGGCGCGGGGCTGTCGGCGATTTCGCTGCTGGCCTGGCCGGGCTTCTGGCCGGCGGTGGCGCTGGCCGTCACGGGCGGCCTGGCGGCGCTGGGGCTGCGGGACCTGTTCCACCCCACCCATGCCGTACTGCGCAACTACCCCATCGCCGCGCATCTCCGCTTCATCCTGGAAAGCATCCGGCCGGAGATGCGGCAGTATTTCTTCGAGGATGAGAAGCACGGCACGCCCTTCAGCCGCGACAAGCGCGCGGTGGTCTACCAGCGCGCCAAGATGCAGCTGGACAAGCGCCCCTTCGGCACCCAGTACGACGTCTACCAGAACGGGTTCGAATGGCTGCAGCACTCCATGGCCGCGAAGCCGCCGGCGCATCAAGCGCCGCGGGTGGTCATCGGCGGGCCGGATTGCGCGAAGCCCTATGCGAGTTCGCTGCTCAACATCTCCGCCATGTCGTTCGGCAGCCTCTCGGCCAACGCCATCAAGGCGCTGAACAAGGGCGCGCGCGATGGCGGCTTCGCGCATGACACGGGGGAGGGCGGCCTCAGCCCGCATCACAAGGAACATGGCGGCGACCTGATCTGGGAAATCGGGTCTGGCTATTTCAGCGCCCGCAACCCGGATGGCAGCTTCTCCCCGGAATTGTTCGCGAAGGTCGCGGCCAGCGACCAGGTCAGGATGGTGGAGCTGAAGCTCAGCCAGGGTGCCAAGCCCGGCCATGGCGGCGTGCTGCCCGGCGCCAAGGTGACGGCGGAGATCGCGCTGACCCGCGGCGTGCCGATCGGCACGGATTGCGTCTCTCCCCCCAGCCATTCCGCCTTCTCCACGCCCATCGAGATGATGCGCTTCATCGCGGAGATGCGGCGCCTGTCCGGCGGCAAGCCCGCGGGCTTCAAGCTCTGCATCGGGCATCGCTGGGAGTTCCTCGCGATCTGCAAGGCGATGCTGGAGACCGGCATCACCCCCGATTTCATCGTGGTGGATGGGGCGGAGGGCGGCACGGGCGCGGCGCCGCTGGAGTTCATGGACCATATCGGCATGCCGATGCGGGAGGGGCTGGACTTCGTCCACAACGCGCTCATCGGCGTCGGCCTGCGGGACCGCGTGCGGATCGGCGCCAGCGGCAAGATCGCCAGCGGCTTCGACATGGCTCGGGCCATGGCGCTGGGCGCGGATTGGTGCAATTCGGCGCGGGGCTTCATGTTCGCGCTGGGCTGCATCCAGTCGCTCTCCTGCCACACGGATCGCTGCCCGACCGGCGTCGCGACGCAGGACCCAACGCGCAGCCGCGCGCTGCTGGTGCCGGACAAGGCGACGCGCGTGCGCCAGTTCCATGCCGCGACGCTGGAGGCGCTGGGCGACATGGTGGCGGCCGCGGGCCTCGACCATCCAAGCCAATTGCGGCCCGAACACTTCATGCGCCGCGTCTCCGGCCAGGATGTGCGCAGCTTCGCCGAATTGTTCCCCCGCCTGGAGGATGGCGCGCTGCTGCGGGGCTGCGACGATCCGCGCTTCCGCGATGCCTGGGCCATGGCGGATGCCGGAAGCTTCGCGCCGCGGCGGGTGGCAAGGGCGATGGCCTAGGCTACTCTGCCCTGCCGGCAACAGGCGGGGAGGACAGCGTGGGACACGCGAATGCGGCCAATCTCGGGCGCCTGCTGACGCAGACGGCGCGGCGCGTGCCCGGCTCGATTGCGCTGGTCTGGGGCGCGCGGGCCTGGAGCTGGGCGGCGCTCGATGCGCGGGTGGACCGGCTGGCGGTGGCGCTGCGCGACCTTGGCGTCGGCAAGGGCGACCGCGTGCTGGTCCATTCCCGCAACACCAACGCGATGTTCGAGACGATGTGGGCCTGCTTCAAGGCCGGCGCCGTCTGGGTGCCGACGAATTTCCGGCTGACACCGGCGGAGGTGACCTACCTCGCCACCTCCTCCCGCGCCGTGGTGATGATCCGCGATGCGGGTTTCGCGGGGCACGCCGCGGCGGTGCGCGCGGCATCGCCGCATCTGCGCGCCGTGGTCGCGGTCGGCGATGCGGGGCCGGGGGAGCAGGATTACGAGACGCTGCTCGCCGGCGCGGTTCCGCCGCCGCCGGACCATGAGGCCGCTGTCGGCTACGATGATCCCTGCTGGTTCTTCTACACCTCCGGCACCACCGGCCGGCCCAAGGCGGCGGTGCTGACGCATGGGCACATGGCCTTCGTCGTCACGAACCACCTGGCGGATCTGATGCCGGGCACGACGGAGCATGACGCCTCGCTCGTGGTCGCGCCGCTGTCGCACGGCGCCGGCATCCATGCGCTGGCGCAGGTCGCGCGCGGCGCCCGTTCCGTGCTGCTGGCCGGGGAGAAATTCGATCCGGCGGAGGCCTGGGCGCTGGTGGAGGAACACCGCGTCTCCAACATGTTCACCGTCCCCACCATCCTGACCGCGCTGGTCCGTGACCCCGCGGTGGACCGGCACGACCATGCCTCGCTGCGCCACGTCATCTATGCCGGCGCGCCGATGTATGACGCCGACCAGCAGGAAGCGCTGGCGAAGCTCGGCCCCTGCCTGGTGCAGTATTTCGGCCTCGGCGAGGTCACGGGGAACATCACCGTGCTGCGGCCGGACCAGCATGTCCCGGATAATGCCGGCAGTTGCGGCGCGCCCCGCACGGGCATGGAGGTCGCGATCCTCGGCGAGGACGGCACGCGCCTGCCGCCCGACAGGATCGGGGAGATCTGCGTCCGCGGCCCCGCCGTCTTCGCCGGCTATTTCGAGAATGACGCCGCCAACGCCAAGGCCTTCGCCGGTGGCTGGTTCCACACCGGCGATCTCGGCCGGATGGATGCGCGGGGGTTCCTGTTCATCACCGGCCGGGCGTCGGACATGTTCATCTCCGGCGGATCGAACGTCTATCCGCGGGAGGCCGAGGAAGCGATCCTGACCCATCCGGCGGTGGCGGAATGCGCCATGGTGGGCATGCCGCATCCGAAATGGGGGGAGGCCGGAATCGCCTGCGTCGTGCCCCGCCCCGGCATGGCGGTGGAGGAAGCCGCGGTGCTGGCCCATCTGCGGGACCGCATCGCCCGCTACAAGCAGCCGCTGCGGGTGGTGGTCTGGGACGCGCTGCCGAAATCGGGCTACGGCAAGGTGCCGAAGAACCTGGTGAAGGCGCGGCTGGAGGCGGAAGGAGTGGGGTTCTAGCGCCGCCGCCCCGCCAGATAGGACGCGCCCGCCGGCCCCGCGATTTCCGCGTGCAGCGTGCCGCGCGCGACCTCGAAGCTCTCGCCCGCCTGGTAGGCGCGGCGGCTCTCCCCGGTGCCATAGGTCAGCGTGCCGGACAGGATCAGCAGCCGCGCATCGAAGGGGTGGGTATGGTCGGGCGTCGCCTCATCCGGCGGCAGGGTCCGCTCCACCGTCTCGGTATAGCCGTCGCGCGCCAGGGCGGCTTCGAAGGCGGTGCGGTCCATGGATCGGCTCCCCCGGGTATGGTCGGCGCGGCCGGTTCCGGGCTAGCCTCCGCGCCGCATCCAGCAGGGGTCTAGCATGTCCGCCACCATCTTCACCAATGCCCGAATCCTCGATGGCCGCGTCGATGGCGGGATCGAGGGCCATGTGCTGGTGGAGGGTGGCACGATCCGCGAGGTTTCCGACAAGCCCATCGCCAGCAGCACCGCCCGGGTGATCGACCTCAAGGGCCGCACGCTGATGCCGGGGCTGATCGACGCCCATGTGCATGTGATCGCGAGCGAGGTGAACCTGGCGCGCCACGCGCTGCTGCCGGATGCGGTCGTCGCCTTCCGGGCCTCCAAGATCATGAACGCCATGCTGATGCGCGGCTTCACCACCATCCGCGACCTCGGCGGCGCCACCCAGGGCCTGCGCCAGGCGCGGGACGAGATGCATTTCGACGCACCGCGCATGGTGATCTGCGGCAAGGCGCTCTCCGCCACCGGCGGCCACAGCGACGGCCGCGGGCGGTATGACAGCCGCGACATGGCCTATCTGGAAGCGCGCCTCGGCTGCCTCGGCCGGATCGCCGATGGCGTGGACGCCGTGCGGCGCGCGTGCCGGGAGGAGATCAAGGCCGGCGCCGATTACATCAAGATCATGGCCAATGGCGGTGTCGCATCGCCGACCGACCCCATCGCCTTCCTCGGCTACTCGAAGGATGAGATCCGCGCGGCGGTGGAGGAGGCGGATATGGCGCAGACCTATGTCGCAGCCCACCTCTACACCGACCAGGCGATCGACCGCGCCGTGGAATGCGGCGTCCTGTCCCTGGAACACTGCAACCTGATCGAGGAGAAGACGGCCAGGAAGGCCGCCGATGCCGGCGCCATCGCCTGCCCGACCCTCGTCACCTACGAATACCTGAAGATCGAGGGCGCCTCCCTCGGCCTCGGCGCCGAGAGTGTCGCCAAGATCGACACGGTCCGCCTGGCGGGGCTGGAGAGCCTGGAGAAGATGCAGCGCGCGGGCCTGACCATGGCCTTCGGCACCGATCTGCTGGGCGAGATGCATCGCCACCAGTCGGAGGAATTCGTCATCCGCGGCCGCGTGCTGCCGGCGATGGAGGTCATCCGCTCCACCACCGTCCACGCCGCGAAGCTGCTGCGCATGGAAGGCAAGATCGGCACCATCGCGCCCGGCGCCTTCGCCGATCTGGTCGTGGTGGATGGCGATCCGCTGGCCGACCTGTCGCTGCTGACGGGGCAGGGGAAGCACCTGTCCGCCATCATGCAGGATGGCCGCTTCATCAAGGATGCCCTCGCGGCATGATTGATCCGGAGGCCCGCTTCCCGCACGCCCCGCTGCCCTTCCGTCCCAGGCTCACCTGGCCGGGGGGCGCGCGGATCGCGGTGTGGGTCTGCCCGAACATCGAGCATTACGAATTCATGCCGGCCCAGGTCGGCAGCCCGCGCGATCCCTGGCCGCGCACGCCGCATCCCGATGTGCTGTCCTATTCGCTGAAGGACTACGGCAACCGCGCCGGCGTCTGGCGGATGATGGAGGTGCTGGACCATCACGGCATCCGCGGCAGCGTCAGTTTCTCGATGAGCGTGGGGGAGATGTTCCCCCAGGTGCTGGACGGCATGCTGAAGCGGGACTGGGACGTGTTCAGCCACGGCCTCTACAACACCCGCTACCACTGGAACCTGAACGAGGATGCAGAGCGCGCGGAAATCCAGGCGAGTGTCGAGGCCTGGCGGCGGATGACGGGGAAGCAGTTGCGCGGCTGGTTCTCCCCGGCTGCCTCCAACACGCTGGTCACGCCGGACCTCGTCGCGGAGGCGGGGATTTCCTACATCACCGACTTCTACCATGACGACCAGCCGGTGCCGGTGCGCGTGCGGTCGGGCAGGCTGGTGTCGATCCCCTACCAGATGGACCTCAACGACGCCGTGATGATCGGCGCCGCGGCGAATGAGGGCGAGGACTTTCTTCGGACGGCCGTGGACATGTTCGACACGCTCTACGCGGAAGGGGAGGCGCAGCCGCGGGTGATGTGCGTGGCGCTGCATCCCTACCTCATGGGGCGGCCCCACCGCATCGGCTACCTCGACAAGATCCTCGCCCATATGCGGAAGCATGAGGGCGTCTGGTTCGCGACAGGCGCGGAAATGGCGGATTGGTACCTGGAACACCATTACGACGCGGCGATGCGATGACCCTGCAGCCCGGCATGGACCACGACATCCACGCCTTCTCCGCGCAGCCCTGGCGACCCGAACGCGCCTGGCGCAGCGGCCGCAAGCTGGCCGTCTACCTGCTGCTGCATGTCGAGCACACGGAGATCGTGCCACCGGCCGACACCCACCGCGACCCGCGTTTCCGCGGCGCCTTCTTCAGCGGCACCCCGGACTGGACGGCCTATACGCTGCGCGACTACGGCAACCGCATCGGTGCCTGGCGCATCCTGGACGTGCTTGATCGCCTGAAACTGCCCGCCAGCGTGGCCGTGAACCTGATGGCGGCGCAGCGCCATCCGGAACTGGTGGCCGCCTGCCGCGACCGGGGGTTCGAGCCGGTGGCGCATGGCGTCTCCGCCAGCCGCATGCCGACATCACGCATGACGGAGGCCGAGGAGCGCGCCGCCATCATCGAGGTACGGGACGGCCTGGCTGCGATCTGGCCCGGCGCCACCGGCTGGCTCGGCCAGGATCACGGCGCCACCGCCCACACCACGCGCCTGCTGGCGGAAGCGGGCTTCGCCTATGGCCTCGACTGGGCGAATGACGAGGAACCCTACCACCACGCCTCGGGCCTGGTGGCGATGCCGCCGCCCGGCGAATGGGACGATGTCCAGACCCTGGTGCTGCGCCGCGTGCCCGTCCCCCGCTGGCCCGGCCTGGTGCGGGATGCGGTGGAGCGCCTGGTGGCGGAGGAGCGTGGCGGGCGGGTGCTGGGCATCGGCATCCATCCCTGGGTGATGGGCGCGCCCCACCGCATCCGCTACCTCGCGGAAAGCCTGGCCTGGCTGGCGGCACGCGACGACATCGAGGTCACGACAGCAGGGGCGCTGGCGGCCGACGCGTTGGGGGTTGCCCCTCCCACATCGAGCCGCGACCGGGGAGCAAGTCCCGACAGATTCTTGGTGTTGCGGCCGTTTCGTTCTCCGCGCGATAGTTGAGTATGGCTCGCGGCATGCACCGCGATCCGGAGCACATCGGACCGACCGCCCATGCCGCCGGATGGGACTACCGCGACGCAGGAGGCCGCCAGCGCTTCCGAAACCGAGCATCGGACGGCCCTTCCAGCCGGGTCCGGCGGGGCCGCCCCGGATGCGGTCGACCTTGCCGCGCTCCCGCCGGCCGATACGGCATTCGATGATTTTGAGCGCTTCAAGGATGAGCTGTTCAGCCTCGTCGAAAGGCCCGGGTCAATCCGGTCTTCCGAACCATTGTCTCCTGCCTGGTCATTCAGGCGCCTGTTGCGGGGACACCGGGACGAGGACGCTTCCTACAGCGAACTCGTCGCCCACTACGCCGCGCTCTGGCCCCTACTCGAACAGCCGGAGAACCGTCGCTACAGCGCGCAGACGCTGCTCGGGCTTGAATTCCTGAAGACGGGGCGGCTGCAAGAAGCATCCGCTATCGTGAACAATGTGGAATTTCAGATCTCGACGCCGAAGGCGCTCAGCTACGTCATGCGGGGTGTCGGGTCCTTCATGCGGATCGGGATCATCCTCGGCTTCTTTGTTGCCTATGCGGCGCTGAGCATCTCCCTGTTTCCGGGTGGGACCGCCCGGATCACCAGCTTGCTGCAGGACATCGATCCGAAGGCGTATTCCGTTCTCGTGGCGGCGCTCAGCGGGATGCTCGGTAGCATCGTCAGCATCCTTCTGCGCATCGCCGAGTTCGAAAGCACGCGAGGGAGATCGAAGAGCTTCCTGGAACTGACCGGCGCGACGCTACCGCTGGTTGGCGGCGCCTTCGGAGCCGTCATCGCCGCCCTGCTGGCGGCGAACATCGTCAACATCAGTTTTGGCAACGTGCCGGGCGGCAATATCTGGCTCTACGTCGTCGTAGGCTTCCTCTCGGGCTTCAGCGAACGCTTCTCCCGCAGCTTCCTCAACATGGCGGAAAGCCGGCTGGCGGCCGCGGCAGACCGCCCGCCTGAAGGTGGCCCGGGCGGGCGCGCCGCATCATCCGATGCGGGCGCCAATGCCCGCATCAATGCGGCCAACCGGCCTCGGCGGCCAAGATAGTCGCTGCGGTCAGATGAACTGGCCGCGCAGGAACCCGAGCGCGGGCAGGGGGCTCCATTTCTTCGGCAGGTCGGCACGGCGGATCGGCGCCACGCTGTAATGCGGCACCGGCTGTTCCGACCGGCGCAGGAAATCCTCATAGGCCGAGACCTGCTGGGCGCGCCAGGCACGATCCTCCAGCGCCGCGGTGCGGTTCCGGTAGACGTTGGCGACGCGGCTTTTCCGCCCCGCGGTGGCGATCACCGCCCAGAGCGTATCGTCATCGCCGCTGCCGACGGGGATGATGGGCTTCACCCCCCCTGGATCGCAAACCCCGGGCGCCTTGGTCAAGCGTGGCGTGCGCCACACCCCTTTGCCCAGGCCGCCCGCCATGGGATCACAGGCCCAAGCCTGCCACGAGGAGAGGACCCCGCATGATCGACCTCTACACCTGGAACACGCCGAACGGCCGGAAGATCTCGGTCGCGCTGGAGGAGATGGGCCTGCCCTACAAGGTCCATACGGTTAACATCTCCAAGAACGAGCAGTTCGAACCCGCCTTTCTGGCGATCTCCCCCAACAACCGCATCCCGGCCATCGTGGACCCGGATGGGCCGGGCGGCGCGCCGATCAGCGTCTTCGAGTCGGGCGCGATCCTTCTGTACCTCGCCGAGAAAACCGGGAAATTCCTGCCGAGGGACACTCGGGGAAAAGTCGCCGTGACGGAATGGCTGATGTGGCAGATGGGCGGCTTCGGCCCCATGCCCGGCCAGGTCCATCACTTCCTGATGCAGCCGGAGGGCCCGGCGCGGGACTATGGCTTCAAGCGCTACCACACGGAGACGAAGCGCCTCTACGGCGTGCTGGAGAAGCGCCTGGCGGGACGGGAGTATGTGGCGACGGAGGGCGAGCCCTCCATCGCCGATTTCGCCATCCTGGGCTGGGCCTGGCGGCATGAGCGGCATGAGGTCCCCTTCGACGACCTGCCGAACGTCGCCGCCTGGTACCAGCGGATGATGGCCCGCCCGGCGACCGCCCGTGGCTTCGAAGTGGCGCTTTCCTGAATAGACCGGCGGGGGCGCGCTTGTGCCCCCGCGCCTCTGCCGCTATGAGGACCCCTGCATACGTCGTGCAACTTCAACACCCTTGAGGAGGGGTGGCCGAGTGGCTGAAGGCGACGGTTTGCTAAACCGTTATAGGGGTAAAACCCTATCGAGGGTTCGAATCCCTTCCCCTCCTCCACGCATCGCGTGATTTCAGCGGCTTAGCGTCGCATCCCCTCATCATCCCCCGATCCGTCCCCGTAATGCCGTCGCGATACCCCTTGCGCGGCGGTCACGTCTCCGCGCGTGCGGTGTGATCGCGCCCTACGACAAGGCCCCCCGGCGGGGTGGGGGAGGGGGTTTTCGCGGGAGAGGGGAGGAGGGGGAGAGGTCGCCCGCACACTTCGCCCCGCTGTCATCCTTCCCCCGGTCCAGATTTTCCCCGGGTGGCGGTGAAGGTTACCCCCGTCCCGTGACGGCGCCGGATGGCCCAAGGCGTTCTTTATACGTTCGCATTCGGCTGGTAGCATGGCGGGATGCCGCGCCGCCGCTCTCTGTCCATCGAAGCTTCGGCCGCCGCCATGGATGCGGCCAAGGCGATGCGCGCTGCCGCGGTGCGCGTCTGCACTCAGGCGCCGATCACCAGCCCGGCCTATGTCGAGGCGTCGGCCACCCTCGCCCAACTGGACCGGCTGGCGGAGGCGCTGACGGGGCGGTGCGGCGTGCTGCACGATCCCAGGCACACAGCGGGCGGCCGGTACCCGGTTCCAGATCGACTGCGCCGTGGGCAGAAACTCCGGCGAAAGACCCTCGGGTGGTCGTCCTGATCGGATCACCTTCACCCGCTGCCGCCGGAACTCCGGCGGTCAGGGCCTGTGGACAGTCAGCCTGCGGGCACGTTCGGCGGCGCTTTTCCGCGCCTGCGGCGTCAGGCGGCTCACTGTCCACAGGCCCGAGGGCACCCTGAATTCACACCTCCCTCGCCGGCGTCGGGGTGTCCACGCAACCGGGTCAACGCCAACTCCCGACACTCGCCCGGCTACGCCGGGGGCGCTGCCTCCGCCAGGCCGAAGGCGCCGGCCTGGCGCGCGGCCTCGATGGCGGCGTCATCCAGGCCAAGCTCCGCCAGGATCTGCGTGGTGTGCTCCCCGACGGAAGGCGGGGGAAGGCGCACGCCCACCGGGGCGGCGCCGAGCGTGAAGGGGGGTGCCACGCCCTGCTCGGCCTGTCCGTTCCGCTCCCAGTGCAGCACCGCGCCAACCGCCTCCAGCTGGGGATGGTCGGCTGCCTGGCCCACATTGTGCACCCGCGCGACATTGACCTTGGCCGCGCCAAGGCGGCGCAGGATCTCGTCGCAGGTCAGGCCGCGCGTCACGGCAGACAGCGTCTCCACCAGCGCCACGCGATGCGTCCGGCGATCCATGGCGGTGGTGAAGTCCGGCCGGTCCAGCCGCGCCGGATCCAGCGCATGCGCCAGGCGGCGCCACATGTCGTCCGACGGCGCGATGATGACGACATCGCCGTCCGCGGCGGGAAAGACCTGGTTCGGGACGCTGAGGTGATTCGCCGTGCCCATGCGGCGGTGCTCGGTCCGGGCCAGCCACCAGTCGGTGTAGAAGTAGCTCATCAGATGCGCGGAGGATTGCAGGAGGGAGGAGGTGACCTTCTGCCCCTCGCCGGTCTTTCCCCGGTGCAACAGCGCGGCGAGGATGGCGCAGACCATGCCGAGGCTGCCATGCAGATCGATCCCCGCGGTGCCGACGCGCACGGGTGGGCGGTCCGGCTCCCCGGTCAGGTGCATCAGCCCGCTATGCGCCTGCAACGCGACGTCATTCGCGCCGAAGTCGCGCAGCGTCCCGCTCTCGCCATAGCCGGAGAAGCCGCAATGGATCAGGCGCGGATTGGCGGCCCGCAGGTCATCCCAGCCGAGGCCCCATTTCTCCATCGCGCCGGGCCGGAAATTGTGGACCAGCACATCCACCGATGCCGCCAGGCGCTTCACGAGGGCGAGGCCCGCCGGCGACTTCAGGTCGATCGCGATGCTGCGCTTGTTGCGGTTGAGCGCGAGGTAGGACGGGCTGGCGCCGAGCCGTTCCAGCACCGGCGCCGTCACGCCGAAGCCGCGGGCCTCATCCCCGCGGCCGGGCTCCTCCACCTTGATCACATCGGCGCCGAGGTCGCCCAGCACCTGGGTCGCCGCCGGGCCGGCGAAGACGCGGCTGAGGTCCAGCACGCGCACGCCATCGAGGACGCCATCCATGCTCAGTTCACGCGAAGGGCGGCGGTGCCGACGGTGACGATCCTGCCCGCACCATCCTCCGCCCAGACCTTCAGCGCCAGCCGGCTGCCGCCTTCCGGCAGCGCCTCCACCCCCTCCACCCGCAGCGCGCAGGTGATGGGGACATTCTCATAGACCGGGGCGATGAACTTGGTGACCAGCGCACCCGGATCCTCCAGCACCTGGGTGCCGAAGCTGCGCAGCAGCAGGTCCAGGATCCAGTTGGTGGTGATCATGCCGTCGGAGATGATGCCCGGCAGGCCCTGGCCCTTCGCGTATTCATCATCATCATGGATGGTCGGCACGCTGAAATGCACGCGGCCGTCATTGGCTTCGACGGTCGGCAGCGCATCGACATACCAGCGCATCCGTTCCCGCGTCATGATGCGGGGCCTGGCGCGGATTTCGTCACCGGGGCGGAGTTCCATCACGCGGCGTCCTTCGCGGCTTCGCGGTAGGAAAGGCAGACGGTGTCGCGGTATTCCACCAGCAGGCGGCCGGTCGCCTTCTCCCGCATCGTGATGTCCACATCCATGTATTCGCGCCCGCGCTTCATGCTGCGGCTGCGCACCACGCCCTCGACCGCCAATGGCGTGCCGGCGCGCAGGGCGCCGTGCCAGCGCACATCGAAGGTGTAGTGCACGCGCGCATTCGGCCCGCAGCCCTCAGGGCAATACAGGGTATAGAATCGCAGCTTCTCCAGATGCGCCATGCTGGGCGGCACGATCGGGTTCGGATCGTCCTGGAAACAGGGCTGGTGCATCTCATTCGCGTGGCAGTATTCGCGCACCTGGAAGGGGCTGATCACCACCTCGACCGGCCCGAGCCGATCGCCTTCCTCAAGGTCACTCGTGTAGCGGCCGGTTGCCATCCTATTCCCCCTTGAAGACGGGCTTGCGCTTCTCGACGAAGGCGCGCTGCGCTTCCTTCGCGTCGGCGGTGTGCGAGAGTTCCTCGGTAATGGTCTGCTCGAAGCGATACGCCTCGCGGTAGGGCATGGTCTCCACCACGTTGAAGGACCGCTTGATCTCCCGCGATCCGCGCGGGCTTTTCGCCGCGATCTCCCGCGCCATGGCGATCGCCGCCGGCAGCAGGGCGTCGCGCGGCAGGGGCGGTTCGATCAGGCCCAGGCGATACAACTCCGCCGCCGCGACCTTGCGACCCGTGAGGTACATGGCCCGCGCCATGGAGCGCGAGAAATGCTCCGACAGCAGCTTGGTGCCGCCGGCCAGGCCGACATCGATCTCCGGCATCTGCACCCAGCAGGTCTCGGCGGCGAACATCACGTCGCAGGACAGCATCAGCGCGAAGCCGGCGCCGATGGCGGGGCCATTGGCCGCGCAGATCACCGGCTTCAGGCAATCCATCGGCGCGTAGAAGAATTCCCGCGTCAGCCGGTTATGCGCGATGTAGTCACCGGGTTCCTGCACCAGGCCCACGCGTTCCTTGATGTCCGCGCCGGCGGAGAAGCTGTTGCCCGCCCCGGTCAGCACCACGCAGCGCACGTCGCGCCGGTCGCTGCAACTGTCGAAGATCCAGGTGAGTTCCTGGCGCAGGCGGCGGTTCTGGGCGTTCACCGGCGGGCGATCGAGCGTGGCGATGGCGACGCCGTCCGACACCTCCAGCCGACAGGTCTGCAGTTCCATGGCGCTCAATCCAGCTTGACGTTGGCGCGTTCGATCACGCCGCGCCATTTCGTTCGGCCTTCCGCGATGACCTGCGCCAGTTCCTCCGGCGTGCCGCCGGACGCGGCCATGCCCATCTCCCGGAACCGTTCCCGGATGCGGGGCAGGGCCAGCACCTCGTTGAAGGCGGTGTTCAGCCGCTGCACGATGGGTGCCGGGATGCCGGCCGGCCCGACCATGTAGAGCAGTGTCGTGCCCTCATAGCCCGGAAGGGTGGCGGCGATGGCCGGGATTTCCGGATGATCCTCCAGCGGCCTTTCGGTCGAGATGCCGAGGACGCGGAGACTGCCGGCGCGCACCGCCGGGATCATCGCCGCGAAGCTGTCGAGGCTGGCGTCCACGCGCCCCGCCATCAGATCCGTCAGCGCCTGGCCGGAACTGCGATAGGGCACATGAGTCATGCGCGTGCCGCTCATGCTCATGAACAATTCCATCGCCAGGTGGCTGGAACTGCCGGGCCCGGTGGAGGAGAAGCTCAGCCGGTCCGGATTGGCCCGGGCATGGGCCACGAATTCCGCCACGCTGCGCGCGGGCAGCGACGGATGCACCACCAGGATGTTGGGCAGGTAGGCGATGTGGACGATCGGCGTGAAGCCGCGTTCGGCGTCATAGGGCAGGTTGCTGTAGAGGAAGGGGTTCGTCATCTGCACCCCGGGGGTACAGATCAGGATGGTGTAGCCATCCGGCGGCTGCTGCGCGACATGCGCGGCGCCCACGGAAGCCGCCTGGCCCGGACGGTTCTCCACCACCAGCGGCTGGCCGAGCCGCGGCGCCAGTTCCTCGACCAGGAGCCGCGCGACGATGTCGCTGCCGCCGGCCGGGGCGAAGGGGACGACGAAGCGGATGGGGCGGCTCGGGAAGGGCGCCGTGCCCTGGGCGAGGGCAGGGGAGGACAGGGCCAGCCCCGCCCCCATGCCGAATACCGCGCGGCGGGTTGCCTGCATCCTTGCCGTCCTCCCGTTCTGGTCCGCGAAGTGTTGCGGCGGGGGGTGCTGCCCGACAACATCCAGCGGATGAGCAGCATCCTTGCTCTGGATGCAACGCCGCGGTGACCGCCGCCCCGCCGGGCCACCATCCTTTCACCGGGCGCAAGGATGCCGTGCCCAGGAACGACATTCACCTGGCCGCGCGCCATGCCTAACGTTCCCGCAACCCGGTCGCGACGCGGCACGGGACGAGAAGGGGGGAACGTCGATGCGCAAGCTCGGCCGCAGGCAGGCTGTTCGTCTGTTGGGCATCACCGCCGCCATGCCGGCGCTGCTGCCCGCCGCGCAGGCGCAGCCGCGCTGGCCGGACCGCCCCATCCGCATCATCGTCCCCTATCCCCCGGGCGGCTCCACCGACCCGGTGGCGCGGCTGCTGGCCAGCGAATTGCAGAACCGCCTCGGCCAGCCCGTGGTGGTGGAGAACCGCGCCGGCGCCGCCGGCTCCATCGGGACGGAAGCCGTGGCCCGGGCCGCGCCGGATGGCACCACCTTCCTGTTCCACACCTCCGTCCTGGCGACGGAGCCGAGCTTCAAGCAGAACCTGCCCTACAATGTGCTCACGGACCTGGTGCCGGTCTCGCTCCTCGTCACCGGGCCCTATCTGCTGGTGGTCAATCCCGCGCTGCCCGCCCGCAATGTGGGGGAGCTGGTGGCCTTCGCGCGCGCCAATCCGGGCAAGGTCAATTTCGGCTCCGCCGGTACAGGGTCCTCCGGCCATCTGATCGGGGAGTTGTTCGCGCTGCGCGCCGGCGCGCAGATGGTGCATGTCCCGTATCGCGGCGGCGGCCCTTCCGTGACCGCGCTGATGCAGAACGAGATCCAGTTCATCTTCGACACCATCCCGGGCTCCCGCGCCCTGGTGGAGGATGGGCGCCTGCGCGCGCTGGCCGTGACCAGCGCGGAACGCGCGCCCCTGCTGCCGCAGGTGCCGACCATCGTCGAAAGCGGCCTGCCGGACTTCGCGAATGAATTCTGGCTGGGCCTGCTGGCCCCAGCGCGGCTGCCGCCGGAGATCCAGGCGAGGATGGCGGAGGCGGTACGCGCCTCCCTGGCCGAACCTGGTTTCCGGGAGCGGCTGATGCCCCTCGGCATGGTGCCGCGCGGCCTGGGGCCGGAGGAATTCGGCGCCACCTTGCGCCGCGACATCGCGGAATGGCGGGACGCCATCCAACGGGCGAACATCCGTGCGGAATGAAACGGGGAGAAGAGACATGGACGGGATGAACCTGCCGCGCCGCGGCCTGCTGCTGGGCAGCCTGGCTGGTGTGGCCGCGCTGGGCGGCACCATCATCCCGGCCGGCGCCGCGGTGCCGCGCGCCACCGAACAGGCGCCCGGCTTCTACCGCCACCGTGTCGGCGATATCGAGGTGACGGCGCTGCTCGACGGCAACCTCGCCTTCCCCGATGCGGCGCTGCCCAACCTGTTCCAGCGCTACGATGCCGCGATCGGCACGCGGCTGAAGGCGGAAGCCTTCGATGCGCCCGGTGGCGTGCCGCTGGCCGTCAACGCCTTCCTGGTCAATACGGGCAGCCGCCTGGTCCTGGTCGATGCCGGTGCCGCCGCGGCGCTGGGACCGGCACTCGGCCAGATCCCGCGCAACCTGCGCGCGGCGGGCGTGACGCTGCAGGACATCGATGCGGTGGTGCTGACGCATCTGCACCGCGACCACGCCGCGGGGATGCTGACCGCCGACGGCGCCGCGCTGTTCCCGCGCGCCGAGGTGCTGGTCGCGGAAGCGGAGGCCGCCTACTGGTCCGACACGGGGGAGGAGACGCGCGCGCCGGCGCCGCTGAGCCCCTTCTTCGGCCCGGCCCGCGCCGTGCTGGCCGCCTATGGCAACCGCCTGCGCCGGATCGGGACGGAGACGGAAGTGGCGCCGGGGGTTCGGACCCTGGCCATACCGGGCCATACGCCCGGGCACCTCGGCGTGCATGTCGCCTCCGGCGGCGCGCAGTTCCTGATGTGGGGCGATGTGGTGCACAGCCAGACGCTGCAATTCGCGCGGCCGGACTGGTCCATCTCCTTTGACTCCGACCCGGACCTGGCCGCGCGCACCCGCACGCGCATCTTCGACATGGCCGCGACGGACCGCATCGTCATCGCGGGATCGCATCTCGGCTTCCCGGGCATCGGCCATGTCGCGCGGCGGAGTGAGGGCTACGGCTTCGTGCCCGCGATGTGGCGATCCCCGCTATAGGCGGCGACTAGCGCTCCGCGTCCTTGAAGATCTCCACGAGGAAATCGACGAAGACCCGCACGCGGGCCGAGAGGTGGCGGCTGCGCTGGTAGACCGCGAAGACGCCATTCTCGAATTCCAGGTGGCTGGCGCGATGGCCGGCGAAGAGGCGCACCAGCCTGCCGGCGCGGATATCCTCCCGCACCGACCAGTCCGGCATCAGCGCGATGCCGAGCCCGGCCAGCGCCGCGGCGTGCAAAGCGGGGCCGTTGTCGGTGGTGAGAGACCCTGTGACCGGCACCTCCGCCGTCTGCCCCGCCGCATCGACGAAGCGCCAGACGGTCCGGCCCATGCCGAGGCGGTAGGTGAGGCAGTTCTGCCGCATCAGGTCGGCGGGTTCGCGGATCGCCGGCCGGCCGGCGAGGTAGGCGGGCGCGGCGCAGACCACGCGTTCGCTGGTCGCCAGGCGCCGCGCGATCAGCGCGCTTTCCGTCAGCTTGCCGATCCGGATGTCGACATCGACATTGCGCTCCGCCAGGTCGATGGCGTGGTTCGACATCGCCAGTTCGACAGTGATCTGCGGATGCGCCTGGAGGAAGCGCGGCAGGTTCGGCATCAGCACCAGCGTTCCCACCAGCATGCGGGAATGCACGCGCAGCAGGCCGGAGGGCTGCTGTTCCCGCTGGCTGACCTCGACCTGCATCTCCTCGACCTGATGCAGGATGTTCTCGGCATGGCGCAGGAAGATCTCACCGGTGCTGGTCAGCGTCATGCTGCGGCTGGTGCGGTTGAGCAGGCGGGCGCCGAGCTGTTCCTCCAGCGCCGTGATCTGGCGAGACACGGAGGCGGGTGACAGCCCCAGCTTCCGCGCGGCGGCCGAGAGGCTGCCGTGATGCGCGATCGCGGCGAACAGGCTCATCGTGCGCAGGGTCTGCATGGCCGGGACTGACTTCTTCTCGTTTCCCCCGTGGATAGGAAGACGGCGCGCCAGGGAAGGCAAGGGGCGATGGCGCCAAGGCGCCGGCCGGTCAGGGGCGGAAATGCTCCTCCGCGCGCGACCAGAACACCACCTTCCGCTGGATCCATTGCAGCGTGGCATGCATGGTCACGCCCATGATGGAGAGAACGACGAACAGGGCGAAGGCCGCCGCGATGTCGAGCGCGAAGTTCGCCTGCAGGATCAGGAAGCCGATGCCCTTGTTGGCGCCCACGAACTCACCCACGATCGCGCCGATGACGCTGAACACGATGGCGGTGTTCAGCCCGGCGAAGACGAAGGGCAGGGCGTTCGGCAGCCGCAGGTAGCGCATGATCTGCCAGCGCGTGGCGCCGAGTGCGCTCATCAGGTCCAGCCTGTCCTGGTCCACCGCCTTCAGCCCGGCGATGACGTTCACCAGCACCGGGAACAGCGACACCAGCGCGACGATGACGATCTTGCTTTCGATCCCGAAGCCGAACCACACGATGATCAGCGGCGCCACGGCGACCTTCGGCACGGTCTGCAAGGCGACGATGTACGGATAGACGATCCGCTCCGCGACAGGGAACACCACCACCATCGCGCCGATCGCGATGCCGAGCAGGCTGCCCGCGATGAAGCCGGCAATGGCCTGGAAGCCGGTGATCATCGCGTGGTCCAGGTATCGCGCCTGCGTGAAGCCGCGCCAGAAGGCGCCCGCCACGGCGCTGGGCGCGGGCACCAGGTAGGACGGGACCTCCAGCCCCCGGATGATCGCTTCCCACACCGCGAGGAAGATGACGAAGACAGTCAGCGGCAGCGCCGCGTGCCGCAACCTGGCCATCACAGCGCCGCCCCCGTTCCGCCGCCGCCCAGCAGGCCACGCACATGATGGACCATGGCGCCGAATTCGGGGCTCAAGGTGTCCTCCATGGTGCGCAGCCGCGGCATCGGGTTGCTGATGATCTCCAGGATCCGGCCGGGGCGGGGGGACATCACGACGATGCGGTCGGCCAGGAAGACGGCTTCCGCGATGGAATGGGTGATGAAGACCACGGTCTTGCGGCTGGCTGCCCAGATGCGCTGAAGTTCCAGGTTCATCTGCTCCCGCGTCATCGCGTCCAGCGCGCCGAAGGGCTCATCCATCAGCAGCAGCGGCGCGTCATGCACCAGGGCCCGGGCGATGGCGGCGCGCTGCTGCATGCCGCCGGACAGTTCCTGGGGGTACATCGTCTCGAACCCGCCGAGGCCGACGAGTTCCAGCAATTCCTTCGCACGGTCCGTGTATTGCGCGCGGGGAAGCTTCAGCACATCGGCCGGAAGCAGGACATTGTCCAGGACCGTCCGCCAGGGGAACAGCACCGGCGACTGGAACACGATCCCCACATCCGGCCGCGGCCCGGCCACCGGCCGCCCATGCAGCGTGATGCGGCCGGACGTCGCCTGGCGCAGGCCCGTGACCAGCTTCAGCAGCGTGGATTTCCCGCAGCCGGAGGGACCGACGATGGCGACGAATTCCCGGTCCGCGACATCGAGGTCGAGGCCCGCGATCGCTTCCACCGCCGCATCCCCGCGCCGGTACACCATGCGGAGGCCGCGGATCTCGAGCGCCGCGCCGCCCCCTCCGGCGTGCTCCATCCGATCAGGCCGCACGGGCCCGCGCGATGACCGGTGCCGTATCCATCGCGTTCACGCGGGCCAGCAGATCCGTGTTGAACAGCGTGCCGCTGTCGATCGCGCGTTCCATGAGCTTCTGCGTCACCATGAATTGCTGCATGGCGTCCCACTGTTCCCTGGTCATGGAGCCCCAGGGCGTGGCCGCATCGTCCCAGCGCTTCCACAATTCGGCGGAGCGCGTCAGCACATGGGTGGCGCGGGACATCGCCTCCTCCTCGCTGATGCCGGTCGGGCGGCCGAACATCTTCCAGTGTTCGCGCACCGTCGCCTGGGGCGCGATCTGCGCGAAGACGGATCCCGCGACCACGCCGCGCAGCGCGGCCACGCAGGCATCGGGGTTGCTGCGCAGGAAATTGGTGTTGGCTATCAGCACGGCGGAAGGCTGTTCGCGCTGGAAGTAGCGCAGCTTCACGCCCAGCGTCTCGATCACCGCATGCTGCGCGCGGAACAGCGACAGCGCCTGCACGCGGTTGGCCCGCAGCGCGGTGGCGGCAGCGGCGCCATTGCCCACCGGGATCATGCCGATGCTCGTATCCGGGTTCAGCCCCGCATCGGCCAGCATGGCGCGGATGGAGGGGATGGCACCGGAAGCCAGGTTCGCGACGCCGAGGTTCCTGTCGCGCAGGTCGGCGACGGAGCGGATGGCGCTGTCCTCCGGCACCACGATCTCATAGATGTTGCCGCGATCCTGGAGGTAGACGGCGGTGACGGGCAGCGTCGGGTTGCGCGCCTTGGCCAGGATCAGCGTCTCCATCCCCACATAGCCGAGCTGCGCCTGGTTGGTGGCGACAAGCTGGAGCGTGGCGGCGGAGCCGGCGGCGGTGCCGAATTCGGCGTCGATCCCCTGGTCCCGATAGAAGCCCAGCGGCATGCCGAGGAAGAGGAAGCCGTGATAGGCCTCGATCGTCGCGGAGGCGCCCCAGATCCGCACCTTCGGCAGCGCCTGCGCCCGGGCGTTGCCCGGGGCTGCCAGCATCGCCGTCGCAAGACCGGCCTTCGCCAGGCCACGCCTGCCCAGAAGCTTCATGTCCGCTCTCCTCATCCCCAACCCTGTTGGCCTTGCTTGGCCCGATGTTCCGCCCGGCGGGCAGCGCTTGTCGAGGGGGTTGCGGCCGCTAGCTGAAACGCGGGATGACCTTCTCGCCGATCAGCTCGATGGACCGCATCACCTGGTCATGCGTCGTGTTGCCGGCCTGGAGGAAGAAGATCATCTGGTCGATGCCGACCTTCTGCCACTTCTCCACCTGCCGGCAGACCGTGTCGGGATTGCCGCCGATCGCCATCGCGTCCTCGATCAGCTCATCATTGCTGCGGCTGGCGATCTTGTCGCTGACCTTGCCGACGCCGCCATCGGTGGCGAAGCGCACGCGGTTCAGCTCCGCATCATTGTCGCCGTAGTACCAGCGTGCCGCGGCGCAGGCGAGGTCGCGGCCCGTGCGATCATCGTCATGCACGCAACTGATCGCGAAGACGCCGGTCTGCGGGTTCGGCACCCGCGCGACGAGGGTGGAGGCATCCGCCTTGGCCACCGCTTCCCGATAGGCGGCGATGGAGGGCGCCGTTTCCTCCGGCGTGTAGCGGCTGACCCCGATCACGCCGAAACCCTGCCGCCCCGCATGCTGCCAGGTCTCCAGCGTGGAGGCCGCGACCCAGATCGGGGGATGCGGGCGCTGGATGGGATGGGGCACGACATGGCGCGCGGGCAGGTCGAAATGCTCGCCCTTGAAGCCGGGGAACAGGTCGCTCTCCAGCATCCGCAGCACGGCTTCCATGGATTCCCGCCCGATCTCCCGCCCCTTGGCGGGATCATGGCCGAGCCCGGTGACGACATAGGGCGATGTCCCGCGCCCCGCGCCGAAATCGCAGCGGCCATTGCTCAGCACATCGAGGGTCGCGACGCGCTCCGCGATGAAGAAGGGGTTGTGGACCGGCATCAGGATGACGCCGAAGCCCAGCCGCATGCGCTTCGTGCGCTGGCTGATCGCGGCCAGCACCATCTCCGGCTGGGAGCAGTGGCCGATCTCGATGAAGAAGTGCTGCTCGGTGATCCAGAAATGCTCGAAGCCCACGGCATCCGCGGCCTCCGCCTGCGTCACGCAGTTCCAGAAGCCCTGGCGTTCCGTTGTTTCCGTCCAGGGCCGCGGCATCTGGATCTGGGTCATCAGCCCGAACTTCACGCCTTCATCTCCCGCCGAAGCCTTGCTTCGATGGAAACGCTATGGCCGCGCCACCCTGGCGTCAAAGGCATAAGCGGCATAGCGTCCATAACCCAGATGTTGGATCGAGCGAGGCATGGATACGCGCGCGCTGCGCTACTTCCAGGTGGTGGCGGAATACGGTTCCTACAGCCGGGGCGCCGATGCGCTGCGCATCTCCCAGCCCGCCGTCAGCCGGCAGATCCGCAAGCTGGAACTGGATGTCGGCCGCGCGCTGTTCCGCCGGCACGGGCATGGCGTCACGCTGACCGAAGCGGGGCGCGTGCTGCTGGACCGCGCGCAATCCGTGTTCCGCCAGTTCGACGAGGCACGCGCCGAGATCCGCGGTGCCGCCAAGGGGCCGTCAGGCGCCATCGCCATCGCCGTGCCCCCCGCCGCCGGGCGCTGGCTGGTGCCGCCTTTGGCGGAGCGGATGGCGGAGGCGCTGCCCGGCGTGCAGCTGCGCATCCTCGGCGGCTTTTCCGGCACCATCCATGACTGGCTGGTGCGCGGCCGGGTCGACCTGGCCCTGGTGCATGATCCCCTGCCGCAGAAGGGATTTCGGTTGTTGCCGCTGGCGGAGGAGGAGGTCTGCCTGGTGGGCACGCCAGGCGCGCCGGCCCTGGCGCGCGGCCATGCCAGGCCCGCCGACCTGGTCGACCTGCCCCTCATCCTGCCGGGCCGGCCCAATGCATCCCGCCGCCTGCTGGATGACTGGCTGGCGGAGGAAGGCGGCGCCCCCGCGCCGCGGCTGGAGGTGGACGACCATTCCGTGATCCGGGCGCTGCTGCGCGCCGGCATGGGCTACACGCTGCTGACGCGGGGCGGCTTCGCGCAGGAAGCGGCGCGGGGCGAACTCGCCGGCGTGCCCTTCCGCCCGCGCGTGCACTGGAAGCTGACCCTGGTCACCGCGGCCGCGCCGGCGCAGCCGGACCTCGTCGATCCGGTGGCGGCGTTGCTGCGGCGCGTGGTGCGTGATGTCGTCAAGGCCGGGGGCTGGCCGGCCCGCCCGCTTGCGGCGGCGCCGCGGGCCTGACTAGCCTGACGGCAGCGAAACCAGGGGCACGCCATGTCGAAGCATGATTTCACGCGCGACGAATTCGCGGATCGCGTCGCCCGCGCGCGCCGCGCCGTGGCGGATGCCGGGCTGGACTGGCTGGTGGTGCTGCATCCCGTATCGCTGTTCTGGCTGACGGGCGGGGAGGCGAAGTCCTACCAATCCTTCCAGTGCCTGCTGCTGGCCGCGGAGGACCGGCCGCTGACGCTGCTCTCGCGCGGTTCCGATATCGGCGAGTGGCGCGACGATGCCTGGGTCGATGATGCCATCCCCTGGGGCGGCCCGGAGCCCGAGGACCCGATCGAGGCCTTCGCCACCCTGGCGGGCCGGCACGGGCTGACCACCGCGCGCGTCGGCATCGAGATGACGGGCTACTACCTGCACCCCCATCATTACACGCGGATGAAGGACCTGCTGGGCGATGCGCTGGTGGCGGAGCCCGCGACCCTCCTCCACGACATAAGGGCGCGGAAGTCGCCCGCGGAACTCGCCCATGTGCGGGAGGCCGCGCGCCATGCCGATGCCGCCCTGGCCGCCTGCCTCGCCGTGGCGCGGCCGGGCTGCACGGAACTGGCCATGGCGGGGGAAGCCTATCGCGCCCTGCTCGCCAGCGGCTGCGGCCTGCCGGCCAGCACCATGAACCTCGTGACGGGGGAGCGCCTCTGCTACGCGCATGGCGCGCCGACGCAGCGGGTGATGCGGGCGGGCGATGGCGGCAACATCGAACTCGGCGCTGCTTTTCGCCGGTACACCGCGACGCTCGGGCGCGATTTCTGCCTCGGCACGCCCTCCGCGCGATACCAGCATATCCATGACGTCGTGCGCGCCGCCGGCGATGCCATGATCGCCGCCATCCGTCCCGGCGTTCCCGCGATCGGGCCGCATCTGGCGGCAAAGCGCATCATCGCCGAGGCGGGCTTCGATGCGGGCCGGCTGCATACCTCCGGCTACGGCCTGGCGCCGGGTTTCCCGCCATCCTGGGGCGAGCCCCTGAACATGTTCGGCGGCGCCACGGGCGTGATCGAGGAAGGCATGGTGCTGACGATCGAGCCGCCGATCTTCCTGCACAAGGAACGCCTGGGCGCGCGGCTGATCGACAACGTCATCGTCACCGCGACGGGGGCGACGCTGCTGTCGGAGGCTTCGCGCGACATCATCCGGGTCTAGCAGGCCGCGTTCAAATGAACGCAGCTCATGCTCTAGAAGTTACTGAATCTAGAGGAAGAAATGCGTTCAGATGATTCCCTCTGAACGCATATTGCTCTGGCAGCCGGGGTGCGGGATGACCCCGGCGCGGCCTTCCCGGCCGTCAACTCCAGCGGCCGGCCCAGCAGGTTGCCCCGGTCCTTGCTGACGCCCGACGCTGCCAGCACCTGGCACTCAGCCCGGGTCTCGATCCCGTCGGCCACGATGTGAGCGCCCGCCTCCCGGCCCAGGCAGCACAATGCGGCGGCCATGGCGCGCTTGGCGGGGGCGTCTCCACGTCCCGCAGCAGGCCCACCGGTCAGGCGGATATCGCGGCCACCGTCGCCCCCAGCGCCTTCACCGCATCCGCCGGCGCGAGGAGGATCTGCAAGCCCCGCCGGCCGCCATTCACGACGATCTCGGGATGGGCCAGCGCGCTGGCATCCAGGAAGCAGCGCAGCCGCTTCTTCTGGCCGAAGGGGCTGATGCCGCCGACGACATAGCCGGTGGCGCGTTCCGCCTTGGCGGGGGGCGCCATCTCCGCCCGCCTGGCACCCGCCGCCGCCGCCAGCGCCTTCAGCCCGAGCCGCGCGGCGGAGGGGATGGCCGCGCACACCATCTCGCCGCTGTCGAGCACGGCCACCAGCGTCTTGAACACCAGGGCGGGGTCCATGCCGAGCGAGGCGGCGGCGTGGAGCCCGATGGCATCGGCATCGGGATCGTAGGCGTATTCCAGCAGTCGGAAGGGGATTCCCGCTGCCTCCGCCGCGCGCGTCGCGGGCGTCACCCGGCTGCTCATCGCGGCAGGAGCGCCGCGAGCGTGGTCGGCGGCCCGGCGGAGATCAGCCGGTTGATCTGCCCCTGCGCCAGCCCCACCAGCATCGGCCGCCGCGCGCCCGGCAGGATGGCGATGTCGTAGAGTTCCCGCACGATGCCCCCCAGCCGCATGCAGTGCAGCACCCGCCCGCTGGCGAGTTCCACGACCAGCACGGCGCATTCCGGCGCGCGCCCTTCCGCCTTCAGCCGGTCGTCCAGCGGCAGCCCGGCGAAGACCTGGTTCACCCGCGGCAGGGACAGGCCGACCAGCGCATGCCCGCGATGCAGCGCCAGGCCGCGCGCGAAGCCGGGCAGGAAGGCAAGGGGATGGAACCGCCCAGCGCCGGTATCCACCAGCCCCAGCTCCCCTGTGCCGGCGTTCAGCACATAGAGCCGCCCGTCATGCAGCCGCGGCGAATGCGGCATGGTGAGCCCGGTGCAGACCACGGAATCCCGCGCCAGGTCGATGACGACGCCCTGGCCCACGCGCTGCTCCGCCCAGCCGCGCGGCGTGTCGGTGGTGGCGCAGGCCGTGACGAAGGCGGGGCGGCCCGTCGCTTCCTCCATCGCCAGGCCGTTCAGGTGGCAGCGATCCTGCGGCGCCAGGCGGGTGATGAAGGATGGCCGCCAGGCCGGGCGGAAGCTCGTCGCCTCATCCACCGCGGCCAGGCAGGAGAACATGGTATTGACGAAGACCGGGCGCCCATCGGGCAGCAGCCCGACATCATGGGCGAAGACGTCGCCGGTGTACCAGGCGGCCATCGGCGCATAGACAGCGTCATGCCCTTCCAGCACCTGGCCCGGGGCCAGGATGTTGCTGAAGCGGTAGATCGCGTTCCGCCCCGCCAGGGCCAGCGCCCCGCCGCCAGCCGCGATGCCGAGGCAGCGTTCGAAGGTGCGTTCGGTGACGTTGAGCTGCCGCTCATCCTCCGCCCCCACCAGGAAGACCTTGCCGATCTGGTAGGTGGTGACGGCCAATGCGATGTCCTGCGCCCGCAGCCAGGCCGCGAAGCCGGCGGAGGCCTCCACCTGGTAGGGGGGCGCACTGTCGCCGCCGCTGCGGATCTGGACGGTGGCGTCGGACATGGTTCCCGGCGGCGCTGATCCGGGACGTGATCCCATGGGGGTGTGCGGCACGCAAGTGTCTCGTCTGTCTCATGGAATCGGGTTTTGGGCCGTTGCCGTTTCGTGCCATATCGGCAAGGTTTCGTTAACGATTGGAGCCCCGGCCGGGCAGGGCCACGGCAGGGGCGGTTCCTTCGTGAACGCGGCGGGGCGCCTGCCTGCCCGCCGTGGCGAAGCCAGGATGGGCTTCCAGCACCGGGCCCTGTTCTGCCCCGATGGAGTTGATGGACGATGCCGAGTGGTGGGTTTTCCCCGACGCCGAACGCCCCGGTCCTGGCCACCGGCTCCGATTCCGGCCTGGCGGGCGACAACATCACGAAGGTGACGGCACCGACGATCGAGGGGATTGCGGCGCCCGGTGCCCTCGTCTCCGTCTATCTGGACGGGGCCCTGGTGGACAGCGACACCTTCGCCGACGGCCAGTGGAGCTTCACCCTGAGCCCCCTGGCCGAGGGGTCGCATGACGTCACGGTCACGGCCGAACTCAGCGAGATGGCGCCCTCCGACCCCTCACCACCGCTGACCTTCGTCATCGACGTCACGCCCCCCACCGCCCAGCCGACCGTCAGCCTCGACCCCACCGGCGACAGCGGCGTGGTCGGCGACCGCATCACCACCGACGTCACGCCCACCCTGCGCGGCCAGGCCACGCCCCTCGCCATGGTGGAGATCCTGGTGGACGGGATCGTGGTCGGTTCCACCAGCGCCTCCGCCACCGGCGGCTGGACCTTCACGCCCCTCGATACACTGGAACTCGGCAGCCGCGTGGTGACGGCGCAGGAGGTCGATGCGGCGGGCAATGCCGGCCCTGCCTCCCGCGACCTGTCGCTTACCATCGCGGGGGCGGCGCCGGCGGCGCCCGGCCTTGCCGTGGCATCCGATGGCGGTGCCATCGGCGACGGCATCACCAACGACAACACGCCGACCATCACCGGCGTTGCGGCGGCCTTCGCCGATATCCGCCTGCTCGTCGGCGGGCGGCTGCTGGGCACCGGCACGGCGGATGCGGACGGCAACTGGTCGATCACGCCCACCCAGGCCCTGGCCGATGGGCGCCAAGAGCTCCGGGTTCAGACCGAGGCCGGCGGCATCGTGTCCGATGTCTCGGATGCGCTGACGCTGTTCATCGATACGGAGGCCCCCGGCGGCGGCCGGAACCTCGATGTCCTGGTGACGGCCGATGGCGGGTCGGGCGTGCGGGAATGGTTCCTGAGTTCCGGTGGCCCCTTCTACCCGGTGGTGAACGTCTCGCCCCTCGGTGGCGGCGGGGTCGATGGTGGTGTCACGCCGGTGGTGCTGGGCACGACGGACCGGGTGCTCTTCGTCGGCGACGACGGAGCGTCGGGCGCCGAACTCTGGGTGACGAACGGCACCGGTGCCGGCACCACCGCGCTGACGACCTTGCCCGACGGCGCCGCCATCCAGAACCTGACCGCGACCACCGATGGCCGCGCCGTCTTCACCACCGTGGATTCCGTGCATGGCAGCCATGTCTGGGTGACGGATGGCAGCGCCTTCGGGACCCATGCGCTGACGGAGGGCGGCCTGTTCGCCGCCACGCCGACCCAGTTCACCGCTTCGGGCGATGGCCGCGTCTTCTTCGTGGCGGAAACGGCAGCCCATGGGCGCGAACTCTGGGTGACGGATGGCACCGCCGCCGGAACGACCCAGTTCCTCGATGCCGCGCCGGGTCCGGCCAGCGGGCAGGTGGGGGATCTCGCGGCGCTGGCGGACGGGACGCTGCTATTCGCGGCGGATGACGGGACCGGCAACGTCACGCTCCGCAAGGCCGTTGGCGATACGACGATCACGATCACGGGCTGGGACGTCTTCGGGGGCGCGCTTCTCTCCGTCTCCGACATCGTGCCGATTTTCAGCGACGTGGCAGTCGTCATCGCCGATGTCGCCGGCATGGGGGAGGAGTTGTTCCTCGTCTCCGGCGACACCGTGGTGGGGGGGCTCGACCTCACGCCCGGCGCGGCCGGCAGCGCCATACGGGACTTCACGATCCTCGGCCCCGTCGTCCGGTTTCCCGGCGGCACCTTCACCCTGCCCGAAGCCTTCATCTTCACCTTCGAGGAAGCGGGCTTCGGCCGCGAACTCGGCTATTTCCTGTTCGATGGCGGTACGCCGAGTGGCGGGCGCCTTGCCGACATCGCGCCTGGTCCAGACTCCGCCAACATCACGGGCCTGACCAGCATCGGCGATGGCCGTGCCGTCTTCAGCGCGGAAGGTGTCGCCGGCAACGCCGAACTCTGGATCACCGACGGCACCAGCGCCGGCACCTACCTGTTCCAGGAGATCCGCGGGGGCACGCTGGGCAGCGCGCCGCGCGACTTCACCATGGTCTATCCCGGCACCTTCCTGTTCACCGCCGCCGGCGATGGGGGTGACCGCGAGGTCTGGCTCTACAACGGCAGCGAATACTACGCCGTCCAGCTTCCCGACCTCAACGCCACCGGCTATTCCGGCGCCCCCGTCGGCCCGGCGGAGATCGCCACCCTCGCCGATGGGCGCGTGGTCTTCAACGCGAGCACTGGGGAGACGGGGACGGAGCTGTGGGTCACCGACGGTGCCCGGGATGGCCTCCATCGCCTGACCGATGCCTTCGCCGGCGCCGCCGGCAGCGATCCTGCCGGCCTGGTCGTGCTGCCGAACCAGAAGGTCCTCTTCACGCTCGACGACCCCGCCAGCGGCCGGGAGTTGTGGGTCACGGACGGGACCGAGGCCGGCACGACCCTGCTGAAGGACATCAACCTGGGTGGCGGTGCCAACCCCGGGCATCTGACGCTGCTGGATGCGTCCTCCGGGCTTGCCCTGTTCTCCGCGGATGATGGCGTATCGGGCCGCGAACTCTGGATCACGGACGGCACCGCCGACGGCACCAGGTTGGCGAAGGACATCAGGCCGGGCGCGGATGGCAGCGATGTCCAGGGCATCGTCTCGCTCACCGCGGGGAAGGCCCTGTTCACGGCGGATGATGGCGTATCGGGCCGCGAACTCTGGATCACGGACGGTACGGCTGGCGGCACCTATCTGCTGAAGGACCTCGATGGGCTGGGCTCGTCCTCGCCGCGGGAGATCACGGCGCTCGGCAACGGGACAGCTCTCTTCGCCTCGCTGTCCGGGCAGCTCTGGATCACCGACGGCACGGCGCCGGGCACGACGGCGCTCGGGGACGTCCATGTCGCCAGCACCGCCGATCCCTTCACCGCCATCGGCGGCGGACGCGCCATCTTCCTCGGCCTGACGGCGGCGGAGGGGGCGGAAGCCTGGATCACGGACGGCACCGCGATCGGCACCCGGATGCTCAAGGACATCCAGGACGGCTCGGATGGCAGTGCAGCCGGCGACTTCACCCTGCTGTCCGACGGCCAGGTCCTGTTCCGGGCCGATGACGACATCCGCGGTGCGGAGCTGTGGATCACCGACCTGACCAGCGCCAACACCCGCCTGCTGGCGGATATCGAGCCCGGCATCGACAGCAGCACGCCGAGTGGGATGGTGGAGACCATCGACGGCCGCGTGGTCTTCGCCGCGACCACCGTGGACTATGGCAGGGAACTCTGGGTCTTCGACATCGGCACCGGCGATACCTACCAGTTGCTGGACCTCAACGCGGGCGCTGCGTCCTCCGACCCCGGCACGCTGACGCGGATGGCCGATGGCAGCGTCGTCTTCTGGGCCGATGATGGCTTGCGGGGGCGGGAACTCTGGATCACCGACGGCACCTTCGCCGGCACGCGGCTGTTCAGCAACAACAACACAGGCGGCGCTTCGTCCAATCCGCTGCATTTCACGCCGGTCTTCACGATCGCCAGCCTGGAAGCGGCGGAACTGGACGAGACGTCGGACACCGGTGTCCTCGACAATGATCGCCTGACCTCCGACACGACCCCACTGGTCTGGGGCTATGGGGAGGCCGGGTCCTCCGCCACGGTCCTCGTCAACGACATTGCCGTCGGCACCGCGATTGCGGACAGCTTCGGCGTCTGGGAACTCGACCTTCCCGTCCTGGCGGAGGGGACGCACCGCGTCACCTTCAGGCTGACCGATGTCGCCGGCAACGTATCCGCCACCTCGCCCGCCACCGAGATCACGATCGACACGACGCCGCCGGAGGCGACCTTTGCGGCCCTGCCGGTCATCAGCACCGCCGCCACGCTGCGCCTGGATGGCACGGTGTCTGACAGCTCGGCCGTGGTCCGCCTGCTGCTCGAAGACCCATCCGGTACCCAGAGCATCGTCTACGCCGCCGTCCAGGACGAGGGCGGCGGCGTCGGCTCCTGGTCCTACAGCATCCCGGCCGCGCCGCGAGGCGACTGGACCGTCACCGTGACCGCGGTGGATGACGCGGGCAACGAGGACCAGACGCCGTCCACCCAGAGCATCACGCTGCGGCCCTCCGCCCCCCCGGTCCTGGCCGGGTTGGCGGCGGCGCTGAACCTCTCGACCCCGCGGATCGAGGCCGGGCCGGTGCGGCTCGACCCCGATGTCAGCGTCAGCGATCCGGATGGCGTCTTCTTCACGGGCAGCATCGTCGTCTCCGGCCAGTTGGCGGAGGACGTGATCGGCCTGGCCTCCACCGCTGCCATCAGCCTGTCCGGCACCGACGTCATCCATGGCGGCATCGTGGTCGGCAGTGTCAGCGGCGGCACGGGCGGCGCGGATTTCCTCGTCGCGCTGAACGGCACCCGGGACGTGGCGGTGGTGGAGGCGGTGGTGGAGGCGATCGCCTTCGCCAGCAGCGCGGAACTGGGCGAGGAACGCCGGACGCTCACGATCACGCTGGATGATGGCCTGGGCGGCACGACGGCGGGGAGCCTGGTCGTCAACCTCGCGGGGCGGCGCCTGTCCGGCGGCACCGGCGCCGAGACGCTGGAAGGCACGGCGCGTTCCGACCAACTGGGCGGCGCCGGTGGCGACGATGTGCTGCTGGGCCGGGGTGGGGCCGATTCGCTGGCCGGCGGCGCGGGGAACGACGTGCTGCGGGGCGAGGACGGCAATGACACGCTGGATGGCGGGCCTGGCGCGGATGCGCTGGAAGGCGGCTCCGGGAACGATCTCTATGTCGTGGACGATGGCGGCGACGAGGTCACTGAGTTGGCTTCCGGCGGCATCGACCGGGTCAATGCCTCCGTCAACCATGTCCTGGCGGCGCATGTCGATAACCTGCTGCTGACCGGCACGGCCGGCCTGGCCGGTACGGGCAATGCGCTGGCCAACGTGCTGACCGGCAATACCGGCGCGAATGTGCTGGATGGCGATGCGGGCAATGACTCGCTGGTCGGCGCTGCGGGCGGCGATACGCTGGTCGGCGGCGATGGCAATGACTGGCTGGATGGCGGGCTTGACGCCGACAGCATGGTGGGCGGCGCCGGCAACGATTCCTACGTGGTCGATGCCATCGGCGATG
>NZ_FOSQ01000007.1:0-97378 GCF_900114315.1 Falsiroseomonas stagni DSM 19981 | reverse complement strand
CTACGTGGTCGATGCCATCGGCGATGTGGTGGAGGAGGCCGCGGATGGCGGCATCGACCGTGTCACCGCCTCCATCGACTATATGCTGGGCGCGGATGTGGAGCAGCTGCGGCTGACCGGCGCGGGAGACCTGGATGGCACGGGCAATGCCCTCGCCAATACGCTGACCGGCAATGCCGGCGCGAATGTCCTGGATGGCGGTGTGGGCAATGACACGCTGAGTGGCGGCCTTGGCGCCGATACGCTGGTCGGCGGCACGGGCCTGGATCGCTTCTTCTTCAACGCGCTTGACAGCAGCCAGGCGGCATCGCCCGACATCATCCTCGACTTCAGCCGGGGACAGGACCGCGTCCAGGTCGACGCCATCGATCCGAGTGCCGCGCCGGGCAACCAGGCCTTCCTCTGGATCGGCAGCGCCGGCTTCACCGGCACCGGCGTCGCGCAGGCCCGCACCTGGCAGGACGGCACGGATACCTATGCCGGCTTCGATGACGGATCGGGTGGCGAGGCGGAGATGGTGATCCGCTTCAACGGCCTGCTGGCCCTGACAGCCACGGATTTCATCCTGTAGCCAGGGCGCGGGGGGCGCGCTGCGGCGCCCCCCGCCGCGCCCCTTGGCATCACTCCACGCGGATGTTCGCGGCGGTCGCCACCGCTTTCCAGCGCGCCAGGTCGGCCTGCAGGAAGCGGTCGGCGGAGGCGGCGTCGCCGCTCCCGGGGCGGGCACCCTCGGTCGCCAGGTAGTTCGCCAGGCGCGGGTCGGCCAGCGCCTCATTGGCCGTCGCATTGACCAGGGCGCGCACCTCCGCCGGCAGGCCGCGGCGCGCCAGCAGCCCCCACCAGATCCCGGCCTCGTAATTGGGCAGGCCGGATTCGCGCGGCGTCGGCCCGGGCGGCCCGTTGGCCGGGCGCTGTTCCGACGTCCAGCCCAGCACCTTCACCCGCCCGCCCTGGATGACACCGGCGGCGGAGGGCATGGTCGTGAAGATCAGCTGGATGGTCCCCGCCACCAGATCCGTCGTCGCCGGGCCCATGCCGCGATAGGGCACGTGGGACATCTGCAACCCGCCCGCTTCCCGCGCGAACAGCTCCGTCGCCAGCTGGTTGATGCTGCCGGGGCCGGAGGATCCGTAATCCACCTTGCCGGGATTGGCGCGGATATAGGCCACGGCCTCCGCCAGCGTATTGGCGGGGAAGCCCGGTGCGGCGATCACGACCAGCGGCGCGGTGGCCAGAAGGGCCACCATCTCGAAATCCTGGGCGGCGTCATAGGGCGTGCGCTGCACCGCCGCGCTGGTGGCGAAGGTGGAGGAGGTGACCATCAGCACATGCCCATCCGCCGGCGCGCGGGCGACCTCCGCCGATCCGATGGTGCTGCCGGCGCCTGGCCTGTTGTCGATGACGAAGGGCTGGCCCAGCCGTCGCTGCATGATCTCCGCCAGCGGCCGCGCCACCGCATCGTTGCTGCCGCCGGGCGGGTAGGGGACGACGACGCGGACAGGCCGCTGCGGCCAGGCGCTTCCCTGCGCCAGCGCCGGCAGGGCAGGGGTGGCGGCAAGCGCGATCAGCGCACGGCGATGGAGCCTCATCGGGCGGTTTCCTCCTCGGTCTGGGGCGCAGTCTTGCGCCGCTGAGGCGCGCGCGCCACTCCCCCTGGCTTCCCAGGCCGCCCCGCCGGGAGGATGCTGCGCGTCACCTGAAGGGGAAGGAAGCCACATGAGCATCACGGGATGGCGCGCGCTGGCACTCGGTGCCGCGATGCTGGCGCCGGGCCTCGCGCAGGCGCAGGCCACAGGTCCGATCACGCTGGAACGCTTCGGCTCTTTCCATGTCGGTGGTCGCCTGGTGGAACTCTCCGGCCGCCCGGTGCGGGAATACCTGCCGACCGTCGGCGGCGCGCCGCTGCGCATCGACCCCAATGGCGTGCATGTCGTGGGCCAGATGTATGCCCGCTTCATGGTCCCGGCGCCGACTCGCGGCAGCGCGCCCCTCATGCTCTGGCACGGCGCCTACCTGACCGGCGTGACCTATGAGACGACGCCGGATGGGCGGGAGGGCTGGGAGCATTTCTTCCTCCGCCGCGGCTGGACCACCTATGTGACGGATGCGGTGGAGCGCGGCCGCAGCGGCGCCGCCATGTCGCCGGAGATCTATTCGCCCCCGCTGCACCTGCCCACCGCCAACCCGTGGGAGCGTTTCCGCATCGGCGATGGCGCGGGCTCCCACGCCCGCGGCACGGTGCTGCCCGGCAACCAGTTCCCGACCGACCAGGCCAGCTATCTGAACTTCATGCGCCAGGTGGTGCCGCGCTACCTCGACACGGATGAGGATGTGATCGCCGCCTATATCGCGCTGCTGGAGCGCACCGGGCCGTCGGTCGTCATCGCCCACAGCCAGGGCGGCGCCTTCGCCTGGCAGGTCGCGCAAAGGCGGCCGGACCTGTTCCGCGCGCTGGTGCTGGTGGAACCCGCCGGCACGGGCGTGGCGGCGGAAGCGGCGAAGCTCCGCGGCATTCCCCAGTTGCTGGTCTATGGCGATTATGTCGATGCCGACCCGCGCTGGTCCGTCATCCGCACCAATGCGCGCCGCTTCTCCGCGCTGGTGCGGGACGCCGGCGGCAGCGTGGAGGATGTGGACCTGCCATCCCGCGGCATCCGCGGCAACAGCCACATGGTCATGATGGACCGCAACGGCGATGCGGTGGCGGGGCTGATCCAGGACTGGCTGGCGGCGCAGGGGTTGTACCGCTGACAGTCCAGCAGCGCCTCCCCTGGGCGCTGATCGCCGCGGCATGCCTCGCCATGTTCGCGGCCTCCGCCAGCGGCACGACGCGCGCGCCCTTCCTGCTGGACATGGCGCGCGACCTGGGGGCGAGCCTGACGCTGACGGCCAATGTGATGGCCTTCACCTCCATCGCCTGGGGCAGCGCCTCGCTGATGGCCGGCGCGCTGTCCGACCGCTTCGGGCGCCGGCCCTTCCTGGTGCTGGGGCCGATCGGCCTGGCGCTGGGGACGATGGGCGTCGCGGTCTCCAGCGGCTTCATGGGGGTGGCGATCTGCGCAACCCTGGCCGGCGCCTCCGCCGGTACCGCCACCGGCGCGCTGATGGCGGAAGTCTCCTCCCGCGTCGCGGACCGGCAGAGGGGCCGGGCGCTGGGCTGGGTCATTGCCGGGCAGTCCATGGCGCTGCTGGTCGGCGTGCCGCTGGCGGCCTGGCTCGGCGCCTTCATCGGCTGGCGCGGCGTGAACTGGTGCGTCGCGGCGGTGACGCTGCTGGCCGCGCTCGGCCTCTTCGCCACCACGGGCCGCCCGGCGGCGGTGCCCGCGGGGGGCCGCAAGCCCAGTGTCAGCTACCGCGCGGCGATGTCGCCCCTCGTGCTGCGCCTTCTGGCGATGGGGGTGGCGGAGCGAAGCTGCTACGGCCTGGCGGTCGTCTTCTTCGCGACCTTCCTGCAAGCGACCTATGGCGTCCCGCTGGCGACGCTCGCGATCCCGCTGGCGATCTTCGCGCTGGGCAACATCCTCGGCACCATCGTGGGCGGGCAGTTGGCGGACCGGCTGCCGGACCGGCGCGTGACCTATGCGGGGGCGATGGTCGCGGCATCCGGCATGGCGGTGCCGCTCTTCCTCTGGACCAGCGGGCTGGCGGGGTCCGTCGCGCTCGGCTTCGTCTTCGTCTTCTGCGCCGCGGTGGCGCGCCCCAGCCTGATGGCCGCGCTGGCGAATGTGCCGGATGAGGTGCGCGGCACCGTGCTCGGCCTGAACGTCACCAGCGCCGCCTTCGGCTGGCTCGGCGCGGCGAGCCTTGGCGGCATCGTCATCGCCACCTTCGGTTTTCCCGGTTTTGCGCCCCTGGCGGCAGGCTTCGGCATGGTCGGCGCGGTGCTGGCGATCACGGGGCGCCGGTCATCTTGAAATCCGCGCCTGGGTGATGCGGGTGTAGTCGTAGCCCGTCGCCCCATAGGTCACGCCGCGGCGGGAGGCCCAGAAATTCGTCATCTGGTAGAGGGGAATGATCCCCACATCCTCCATCGCCATCGCGACGGCCTGGCGCAGCATCCCGTCCCTCTGCCCGTCATCCAGCGTGGTCAGCGCGCGGTCCGTCAGCGCATCGAGGGCGGGGTTGGAATAGCCGGACCGGTTGAAGGCGCCGGTCAGCCTTTCCCGGCTATAGGTGTTGAACAGGTTGACCAGCGCATAGCCCGCATGGGTCTGGCTGGCCCAGCCGAACATGGAGACCGCGTATTCCAGGTTCGCCGCCCGCGCCGCATAGGCCGCGAAGGGCACGGCCTCCACCTGCGTCTGCACGCCGATCCGCGTCCACATCTGCCCGATCGCCTGCGCCGCGATGGAATCCGTGGGGCGTGACGTGGCGGAGACATGCACGGTGATCCGGAAACCCTGGGGATAGCCGGCCTCCGCCAGCAGCCGCCGCGCGCGTTCGGGGTCGAAGGCCGGGACCGGCACATCCGGGTTGTAGGCCGGGGAGAAGGACGGCATCCACTGGCCATTGGGTGTCGCCGTGTTCTGCATCACCCGGTCCGCCAGCCCCGCGCGGTTGATGGCGATGGAGAGCGCCTGGCGCACGCGCTGGTCGCGCAGCGGGTTGCGGGGCAGGGGGCGGCCTTCATGGTCCGTCACGAAGGGCGCGACCTCCGCCGCCTGGTTCGGCGCCAGGTAGATCAGCCGCATCCCCTGGCGCGAATGGACGGCGAAGCGCGGGTCGGATTGCAGGCGGGGCAGGTCGTTCGGCGATGGCGTGTCGATCAGGTCGACCGTGCCCGACAGCAGCGCCGCCGTGCGCGCCGCCGCGTTGGGCAGGTACTTGATGATGGCGCTGTCCCAGTCGGGCCTCGGCCCCCACCAATCCTCGTTCCGGACAAGCTCCGTCTGTTCATTGGTGGAATAGCGCACCAGGCGATAGGCGCCGGTGCCGATGGCGGCGCGGCCGGTATTGTAGTCCTCGGTCGTCGCACCCTCTCCGGCGCGGCGGGACACGATGGCAAGGCCCGACATATCCACCGCCAGGTTCGGCGCCGGGCCGTTGGTGTGGAAGCGGATGGTCAGCGCATCCACCACCTCCACCCGCGTGATGGGGCGCACCGCGCCGCCATAGCCGCCCGTCGTGTTGGGCACGTTGGGCGCGCGCTGCACGGTGAAGGCGACGTCGTCCGCGGTGAAGGGCCGGCCATCCGTCCAGCGGACATTCGGCCGCAGCTTGATCTCCCACACCGTCTCCGCGATCGGGCGCCAGGACAGGGCGAGCCCCGGCGCCACCGATACCTCTGGCGTCAGCAGGAACAGGGTGTCGAACAGATTGTAGCTGAGCGTCTGGGTGGAGGTTCCGTTGTGGAAATGCGGATCGACCGAGGTCGGCGCCGCGCTGACGCCGATGGTCAGGCGCTGCGCCAGGGCTGGCATCGCCGCCAGCATCAAGGCCACCGCACCGTGAAGGATCGTCTTCATGCCCCGCTCCCGCCTTGCGGGGCCATGGCATCAGTAGAGGCGGGGCTTGTCCAGCAGGTTCCGCATCGCCTCCGGCCGCCCCTCCAGCCAGAGGCCGAGATTGTGCAGGAAGATGTCGGTGATGCGCCCGTTCTCCCCATCCACCGTGCTGGCGGAATGCGGGCTGATCAGGACATTCGGCATGTCCCAGAGCGGGCTTTCCGCGGGCAGGGGCTCCACCTCCGTCACATCCAGCGCGGCGAAGGCGATATGGCCGCGGCGCAGCGCCTCGATCATCGCCACTTCGTCCACCACCTGGCCGCGCGCGATGTTCACCACCGCGATGCCGGGCTTCATGGCGGCGATGGCGGTGGCGTCGATCATCCGCTCCGTCTCCGGCGTATGCGGCACGGTCAGCACGGCGGCATCGGCGCGGCCCAGCGCCTCGTGCAGCGCCGATACCGGCAGCACCTCATCGAACAGCGCGCCATGGTCGCGGGATTGCGCGGGGTTCCGCGCGATGGCGATGACATGCATGTCGAGCGCCTTGGCGATGCGCGCGGAGCCACGCGCCAGGTCGCCGGCGCCGAGGATCACCAGGGTGCGCCCCGCGATCTCCTGCCCGCAGATGCGCAGCCAGCGATGCGCGCGCTGCTCCGCGCGGAGGTAGTCGAGCTGCCGGAAATGCGCGAGCAGCGCCATGAAGACGAATTCCGCCAGCGGCTGCGCGTGCACGCCGCGCGCCGTCGTCACGATGATCGGGCTGTCGATCAGCCCGAGCTTCGCCACCGCCTGGCCGACACCCGTGCTGGTGGTCTGGATCCAGCGCAGTTGCGGCATCATCGCAAGTTCCGAAGCGGAGGGAAGGTCGAAGGCGATGGTCGTGCGCGGCAGCAGCGCGTCCCACTGCGCCTGCTGCTCGGCCGTCCGCGTCAGCGGGTGGCCCTTGTGGTCGTTGCGGTAGCGCGTGGCGGGCAGCAGGTCCGGCTCATGGAGCACCTCCACGCGGCCCGGCGCGAAGGCGGCGATCCGCGCGACATGCTCGGCTTCGAGCGGGGAGGTGATGAGGATGGTCTCGCGCTGCATGATCGCCGGCTCCGTGCTGGCGGCGATCATGCGGAGGCCAAAGGGGGGAGGCAAGGCGAAGGGGGGCAAGGCGTCCCCCCGCCGGGTTCAGATATCGAAGAACACCGTCTCGTTCTCGCCCTGCAGATGGATGTCGAGGACGTAGCGCCCCGCTGCCTCCCGCCGCGCGATCAGCGTCTGGCGCCGTGCGGGCTGCTCGATGATCCGCAGCACCGGATCCTCGGCATTCGCGGCTTCCTCATCGGCGAAATAGAGCCGCGTCGAGAGCCCGATATTGATGCCCCGCGCCACGATCCACAGCGAGATGTGCGGCGCCATGCGCTTGTGGCCGTGGCGGCCGGGCACGCGGCCCGGCTTCACCGTCTCGATCGACCAGAGCCCGCTCTCGAAATCCGTGCCGGTCCGCGCCCAGCCGCGGAAGCCATCGGGCGTCGGCGTTGCGTGATGGAGGCCCGCCGCATCCGCCTGCCAGCTCTCCACCAGCGCGTCGCGCACCGGGCTGCCAGTGCCGTCGAAGATGCGGCCCTCGATCCGGATGCGCTCGCCGGGAGTCGTGGCGCCGATTGGTGACTCGCCGAGGTTGTTGGCAAAAATGTCGAAGCCGGCCTGCTTCGGAATGAGCCCGATATGCACATAGGGGCCGGCGGTCTGGGACGGGGTCTCGGCCAGGTAGCCGAGGGCGTTGGGGGTGAACATCGCCTCAGTTCCCTTCCAGCCTGTTCTCGAACAGCGTGGACCGGCTGCCGCGCAGCACGATGTCCCAGCGATAGGCCAGCGTATCCAGCGGCACCGCCGCCTCCAGGTCGAGCTTCGCCACCAGGCGTTCCCGCGCGGCGGGATCGGGGATGGTGCCGAGGATGCTGTCGCGGCCGATCAGCGGATCGCCCTCGAAGTAGTTCTGCGTGATGAGACGCTGCGCGAAGCCCGTGCCGAAGACGGAGAAATGGATATGCGCCGGCCGCCAGTCATTGCCCCGGTTGCGATAGGGGTAGGGGCCGGGCTTCACGGTGCGGAAGGCGTAGCGCCCCTCCGCATCCGTGATGGTGCGGCCGCATCCCCCGAAATTCGGATCGACCGGCGCCACATAGGTGTCGTTGCGGTGGCGGTAGCGCCCGCCCGCATTGGCCTGCCAGAATTCCACCAGCACGCCGGGCACCGGCCTGCCGCTGCCATCCAGCACGCGGCCATGCATGATGATCCGCTCGCCAATGGGTTGGCCCGTCTTCGCGTAGTTCAGGATCAGGTCGTTATCGAGCGGCCCGATATCGCCATGCCCGAAGACCGGGCCCGTGACCTCGCTGAGCGAATTCTGCAGGGAGATCAGCGGCCGGTGCGGCCCGCGCAGCACGCTGGTCTTGTAGATCGGCGTCACCGCCGGCGGGTGCTGGTCCCGGTCCCTGGGTACAAACTCGCGCGGGACGAATTCACGAAGGGCGGTCATGCCACGATCTCCTTCAGCCCCAGCATCGCGCGCGCCTGCCTTGCGGTCGCGACGGGCCTTCCCTGTTCCGCGGCCATGGCCGCGACATGCGCCACCAGCGCGGCGTTGGAGGGGGCGAGGGTGTTCCGGTCCATCCGGATGTTGTCCTCCAGCCCCGTCCGCGTGTGGCCGCCCATCTCCAGCGCCCAGCGCGCCACCTCGAACTGGTGGCGGCCGATGCCGGCGGCGGTCCAGGTGGCGCCGGGCAGCACTTCCTTGAGCTTCGCGACCTCGAATTCCAGCACGTCGCGCCGCGCGGGCAGGGCGTGCTTCACGCCCATCACGAACTGCACATGCGGGCGCGGCAGGATCAGCCCCTCCGCCACCAGGTCTGCCGTGTTGAACAGCATCGCCAGGTCGAAGACCTCGATCTCCGGCCGCACGCCGAGGTCGCGCATGGTGGTCGCGAGGGTGCGGACGAAATCGGGCGGGTTCTCATAGACGATGGTCGGAAAATTCACGCTGCCGGTGGCGAGCGACGCCATGTCCGGCTTCAGGTGCAGCATCGCGCCCCGCGCCTCCAGCGCCCGCCCGCGGCCGCCGGTCGAGAACTGCACGATGATGTCGGGGCAATGCTTGCGGATGCCCTCCTGGAAGGCCGCGAATTTCTCAGGGTCGGAGGACGGCGTCTCATCCGCGTTGCGGACATGGACATGCACCAGGCTGGCGCCGGCCTCATAGGCCGCATGGGTGCTCTCGATCTGTTCCGCGGTCGTCACCGGCAGGGCCGGATTGTCCTTCTTTCGCGGGACGGAGCCGGTGATGGCAACCGCGATGATGCAGGGCTCAGGCCTCATGGGCGCCGCTTCCTCCGTTCTGGTGGCCGATCCTAATCTTGTATGTACCGGTTAGTCCATAATGAAACAGCCGGAAGGTTGGCCCGCCCGCGCGCCCGTGGCAGCCTTCCGCCCCTGGAACGGGGAAACGCCATGGACCGCCTGCTCGACATCGAGGCCGATGCCCGCCGCGCCTTCGACGCCATCCGGAAGGGTGGAATCGCCATCCTGCCCATGGATGTCGGCTATTCCCTGATCGGCAGCGGTGACGCCGCACTGCGGAAGATCTTCGACACCAAGCGCCGCGCGCCATCCAAGCTGAACGCCATGGTCGGCGACCAGGCGATCCACCGGGAAATCCACCTGCTCGACACCCGCCAGCGGGCCATCGTCGATGCCATCGTGCAGGATCACGGCCTGCCGCTAGGCCTCATCGCCCCCGGTCGCATGGACCATCCCCTGCTGCGCGCCCTGTCGCCGGAGATGCTGGCCCGCAGTACGAAGGACGGCACCGTGCTGATGCTGCTGAACGCCGGCGCCTTCGAGGAAGCAATCGGGCGCCTGTCACTCCGCCACGGCGTGCCGCTCTTCGGCTCCTCCGCCAATCTCAGCCTGTCCGGCACCAAGTTCCGGGTGGAGGATATCGAGCCGGAGGTGCTGGGCATCGCCGATGTCGTCATCGATTACGGCCTGCGGAAATGGCACTTCTACCGGCAATCCTCCACGCTGATCGACATCCGCACCGTGACGGCCACGCGGAAGGGGTCCTGCTTCGACGTCATCGCGGACATCCTCGCGCGGCAGTTCGCCATCACGCTGAACGACCCGACCCTGGCCTGACGATGCGTGCCTGGGTTTCCGCCACGGCCCAGCGCCTGGCCTTCCTCGGCGCCGATCCGCTGGCGCTGCTGGATGCGGTGGATGCGGTGGTGTCGCGGGACCCGGACGCCGCGCTCCGCGCCTTCCTGGACGCCTGCCTGGACCTGCTGGACGAAGCCCTGCCGCCCGGCGATGCCAGCGCCGCGATCATGGCCCTTTCCGCCATGGCCCGTGCGGAGATCGCAGGCGCCTGCGACGACCGCGCGATCCTGGCGCGGGAGGAATCGCTGATGGACCAGCCCGCCCCCATCCCCTTCGCCGCGACGGTCCCCGGCCGCGTGGTGTGGCTGGCCGCCATGGCGGCGCGGGTGCCGGACCAGGAAGGCCCGGCCGCCGTGATGCTGGTGAATGACCTGGCCGCCGTCGGGCAGGATCTTCCCCTGCGCGCCTTCAGGAAGGCGGCGGGCTGACCTTCGCGGCGTGGCGCGACACCGTCGCGCGTTCGCCCAGCAGGCCCCGCGGCCGCACCACCAGGATCACCGCGATCAGCGCGCCGATCAGCACCACCTGCAGCGCCGCGCCCCGCGCCTGCTCTGCCACCGGCAGCATTTCCCGCAGCGCGCCGCCGCTGACCGTCCAGATCGCCCAGACCAGCACCGCGCCGAGCACCGCGCCGGCATTGTTGCCCGACCCGCCGACGATCAGCATCGCCCAGATCTGGAACGTCAGGATCGGGAGAAAATCCTCCGGCGCGATGTAGCCGACGAAATGCGCGTAGAGCGCGCCCCCCAGCCCCATCACCATGCAGCCCATGACGAAGCTTTGCAGCCGGAAGGCGCTGGCGCGCTTGCCGAGCGAGGCCGCCGCCGCCTCATCCTCCCGGATCGCCCTCAGCACCCGCCCCCAGGGGGACGCCACCAGCCTCTCCAGCCCCCACCAGACCGCGCCGAGCATCGCCAGCACCAGCGCCAGGTAGCCGAGGTTCCAGGCCAGCCCGGTGCCGAGCCACCCCGCCAGCGGCTTGGGGATGGATTGGATGCCGAAGGGCCCACCCGTGACCGCCGTCGCGTTCAGCGCCACCAGTTGGATCGTCACCGCGATGCCGAAGGTGGTGATGGCCAGGTAGTCCTCGCGCAGCCGCAGCGCCGCGACGCCGACGATGAAGGCCGCGATGCCCGCCAGGACCATGGCGCCCAGCCAGCCCACCAGGATCGGCAGCCCGAAGCCGCCGAAGCGCGCCGCATCCTCCGGCCCCGTCAGCAGGGCGGAGGTGTAGGCCCCGATCGCCACGAAGCCCGCGACACCAACATTGAACAGCCCGGTGAACCCCCATTGCAGGTTCAGCCCCAGCGCCATGATGGCGAAGATGCCCGCGAAGACGCTGAAGAAGGCGAGGTATGACAGCAGCGAGAGCGCATCCATCACGCCTTCTCCCCGAACAATCCGCGCGGCCGCAGCAGCAGGATCGCGATCAGCACCAGGAAGGCCGTCGCCAGCCGGTATTCCGCGCCGAACAGCGGCACGGAGAAGCTCTCCGCCAGCCCCACGATCAACCCACCCGCCACCGCCCCCCAGACGCTGCCGATGCCCCCCAGGATCGCCGCGGCAAACAGCGGCAGCAGCAATTCGAAGCCGAGCCCGGGGCGGATCTGCCCGACCAGCCCCGCCATGACGCCCGCGACGGCCGCCAGCCCCGCGCCGATCACCCAGGTGGCCCGCACCACCCCCTCCACATCCACCCCCGCCACCCGCGCCAGCGCCGGGTTCTGCGCCGTGGCGCGCATCGCGCGGCCGAGCGTGGTGCGCGTCAGCAGCAGGTGCAGCCCGATGACGGCGGCGGCGGTGACGCCCAGCACCAGCATCTGGTCCGGCGTCACGCGCAGCCCGCCCAGCGTATCCCTCGGCACCAGCCGGATCGCGATCTGGATCTCCCGCGTGTAGTATTCCGGCAGCGTGCCATAGAGGAATTGCAGCAGGTTCCGCAGCGCGAGCGCCGCGCCGAAGCTCGCGATCACCAGCGTGATGGCGCTGCCGGTGCGCCGCAGCCTGGCGAACAGCGCCCAGTCCAGCGCCAGCGCCAGCGCTGCCGTGAGCGCCGCGGAGGCCACCATCGCCACCGGCAATTGCCAGCCGAAGGAGAAGGGCTCGATCGGCGCCATCACCCCCGCGCCCGTCACCGCCAAGGTCAGCGACAGCGCGGAGACCGCGAGGTAGGCGCCCCATGTGAGAAACTCGCCCTGGCCGAAATTGGCGAAGCGCAAAATGGAATAGGTCAGCGTCAGCCCGACGGCGCCGAGCGAGATGACGGAGCCCACGACCAGCCCATCGGCGATGAGTTGCAGCATGCTCAGTGCACCCCCGCGCCCAGGTAGAGCCCCGCGAGCCTGCCATCATCGGCCAGGTCGGAAGCGGCGCCGACCAGCCTCTCCCGCCCCTCCACCAGCACCGCCGCCCGGTCCGCGATGGCCAGCGCCGCCTTCACATTCTGCTCCACCAGCAGGATCGTCACGCCGGTCTCCCGCACCGCCTTCAGCCTTTCGAACACGACGCCGACCAGCAGCGGCGACAGGCCCGCGGAGGGCTCGTCCAGCATCAGCACGGAAGGGGAGGCGACCAGCGCGCGGGCCACCGCGACCATCTGCCGCTGCCCGCCCGAGAGCCTGCCGGCGGGCAATGACCGCTGGCGTGCCAGGTCCGGAAACAGATGAAACATGGCATCGATCGACCCGCGCCGTTCCTTCGGCACCAGCGCCGCCGCCAGTTGCAGATTCTCCAGCACGGAGAGGTTGGCGAAGACATTCTCGGTCTGCGGCACGAAGCCGAGGCCCTCCCGCACCATGCGATGCGCCGGCACCCGCGTGATGTCGCGCCCGCCGAGCATCACGCTGCCCGACCAGATCGGCACCAGCCCCGCGGCGGCCTTCACCAGCGTGGATTTCCCCGCGCCATTGGGGCCGAGCAGGGCCACGATTTCCCCCTGCTGCACCGCCAGCGACGCGCCCCGCAGGATCGGCAGGCCCGGCTCATACCCGCCCTCGACGGCGCAGAATTCCAGCGCGGCCGTCATGCGATCACCCACCATGAAAGAGCGGGCATCATGCGATGCCCGCGCCAAGATAGGCTTCCACCACCCGCCGATCCGCCCGCACCGCTTCCGGCTCTCCCTCCATCAGCAGCTTTCCCTGCGCCAGCACCAGCACCGGGCGACACAGCGACATCACCAGTTCCATGTTGTGCTCGATGATGAGGAAGCTCGTGCCCTGTGCGTTCAGCGCCACGATCTTTTCCATGATCGTGGCCAGCAGCGGCGGCGCCACACCAGCGCCCGGCTCATCCAGCAGGATCAGCCGCGGTTCCGCCACCAGCACGCGGGCCAGTTCCAGCAGCTTGCGCTGGCCGCCCGACAGCACCCGCGCCGGCTCCTGCGCCAGGCGCGTCAGCCCCACGAAATCCAGCCAATGCAGTGCGCGTTCCCGCACCCGCCTTTCCTCCGCCGCCACGGCACCCGGGCGCAGCCAGTTGGTCCAGAACCGCTCCCCCTGCTGGCCGGGCGGCGCGAGCATGACGTTCTCCAGCACCGTCATGGCGGGGAAGGGGCGGGGGATCTGGAAGGTGCGGGCCATGCCCAGGGCGAAGACCTCATCCGGCCGGCGACCCTCGATCCGCGTGCCGTCCAGCGCCAGCGTGCCCCGGTCGGGCCGCAGGCTGCCCGCCAGCAGGTTGAACAGCGTCGTCTTGCCGGCGCCATTCGGCCCGATCAGCCCCGTGATGGCGCCCCGCGCCAGGGTGAAGGAGACATCCTCCACCACCGGCGGCCCGCCGAACCCCTTTGTCAGTCCCTGCGCCACGAGCATTGCGCGGCAGTCTCCCGGCCTTTGTCCCGCATCAACCTGCGCGCCGCGCCCTGGTCAAGGCCCAACCGGCTTGCCCCCCGCGCCGCGCCGCCCGATATCGACCACAACCGGGAAGGGCGGCATGGACGAGGACGGATTCGATCTCTGGGACCTCCGGGTGGAAGTGGTGGCACCGCCGGGCGCGAAGCTCTGGTGCGGCGCCGTCCCCGGCGACCATTTCGAACTGAGGGGGGAGATGCTGCACCTGCCCCCCGGCCAGGGCTTTTCCGTCTATTCCCTGGCGGCCGTCCTGCCCCTGCTGGCGGCGAAGCAGCGCATGACCCATCCCGCGGATTGGATGAGCACGGATGCGGAAGTGGCCTGCCCCGACCCCAACTGCCCCTCCCGCCTGCGCATCACCCGCCTCGCCAAGCGCCGATTCCGCCATGCCGACACCACCGCGGTGCCGCTGAAAGACAGCACGCCATGACCGTCGAACGGACCGAGCTTTCCCCCGGCTATTCCATCGCGCGCCTGCTGCGCGGCGGCTGGCAGCTGGCCGGCGGCCATGGGGAGATCGAGCAGCCCCGCGCCATCGCCGACATGCGCGCCTTCCTTGATGCCGGGGTCACCACCTTCGACTGCGCCGACATCTACACGGGCGTGGAGGCGATGATCGGGGAGTTCCGCGCGACCCTGCCGCCCAGCGACCGCGCCCGCCTCCAGGTCCATACGAAGTTCGTGCCGGACTGGTCTGACCTGCCGCGCGTCGATTTCAACTATGTCGAGCGCATCATCGACCGGTCCCTGCTGCGCCTGAAGGCGGAGCGGCTGGATTTGGTGCAGTTCCACTGGTGGAACTACGACATCCCCGGCCAGGTCGAGACCGCGCTGCACCTCCGCGAACTCCAGCTTCGCGGCAAGATCCACAACATCGGCGGCACCAATTTCGACACGCCCAGCACGGCGGCGATGATCGAGGCCGGCGTGCCCCTCGTCTCCATGCAGGTGCAGTATTCGCTGCTGGACCGCCGCCCGGCCGGGCTGCTCGCGGGCCTGGCGGCGGATAGCGGGCTGCGCTTCCTCTGCTACGGCACCGTCGCCGGCGGCTTTCTGTCGTCCCGCTGGCTGGGGCAACCCGCGCCCGAGGAGAAGCTGGCGAACCGCAGTCTCGTGAAATATCGCCTGATCATCGAGGAATTCGGCGGTTGGGATTCCTTCCAGGCGCTGCTGCGCCTGCTGGACGGCATCGCCCGCAAGCATGGCGTCTCCATCACCGCCGTCGCCACGCGCTGGGTGCTGGACCAGCCCCATGTCGCCGGCGCGATCGTCGGCGCCCGCTACGCCGAACACCTGCCGGACAATTTGGCCATCTTCCGCTTCGCGCTGGATGATGACGACCGCGCCGCGATCGACGCGCTGCTCGCACGCTGCCCCGGCCCGGGCGGCGATACCTACACGCTGGAACGGGACCGCGACGGCCCGCATGGCAGGATCATGAAGTATGACCTCAACAAGGAATGAGGCCTGCGCGGCCGAGATCGTCGCGCTGCACCAGGTCTTCGAGGCGTGGCTCGGCGCGCCGGGGCAGGGGGATTTTGAGCGGTTCGAGGCCGCCTTCGCGGCGGGCTTCCAGATGGTCCTGCCCTCCGGCGCGCGCTTCGACCGCGCCGGCATCCTCGGCTTTCTCCAGTCCGCCCGCGCCGTCCGCGGCCCCGGCTTCCGCATCGCGGTGGAGGAGATCGAGACCATCCACGAAGCCCCCGGCCGCGCGCTGATGCATTATGTCGAGCGGCAGTGGTTCGGCACCCAGGAGACTGCCCGCCGGGCTGCCGCCCTGTTCGACACGACGGCGACGCCGCCGCGCTGGCTCTTCGTGCAGGAAACCTGGGTCACGCCCCCGGTCTGAGCACCTGCCCCAGCCAGGCGATCCGCCGCGCCGCTTCTTCCAGCGCCGCGGCGCGCGTGGCGTGGCGGAGGCCGGAGAAGTAGCTCACCGGCGTCCAGGCGCCGGCATCCTCCGCATCCCGCCGGAAGGCCTCGAACCCGAAGCTGCCGTCGGGGCGGAGGAAGACGTCCACGCAGCGGTCATGCTGCTCGTTCTCGATGCTGTCCAGCACGACCCATGAGGGATCGAGGCGCTTCGCCATGCCGCTTCTCCAATGGCCCTGCATAGCGCGGCGGGTTAATCAGCGCGCCCCTGGGCGGTGAGCCTGGACAAACACGGCCTGACTCGGGCATTTCGAGTGTTAATCATCCATCTGCCGGGGGGCCTTCCGATCATGTCCTTTGCCCGTCGCGCGGCACTCGCCGCCGCCGTCGCCGCCGCCGCTTTCGGGGCGCTGCCTGCGGCAGCGCAGGCGCCTGCCTGCACCCACAATGTCGGCATGGTCGTCTCCCTCACCGGCCCCGCTGGCCGCTTCGGCCAGGCGGCGGCGAAGTCGGTCGAACTCGCCTTCAACGAGTTGAACGCCGCCGCGGGCGCGACCGGCATTGCCGGCTGCCGCCTGGGCTTCGACCTGCGCGACGCACAATCCCAGGGCAGCGTTGCCGTGGACCAGGCGCGGCAGCTGGTGGATTTGCGGCGCACGCCCGCCATCATCGGCGGCATCATCTCCTCCGTCTCCATCCCCATCGTCACCTCCGTGACCGGGCCGGCGGGCGTGGTGCAGATCTCGCCCGCCTCCTCCTCCCCCACGCTCACGCGCATGGCGGTGGAGGGCCAGACCCGCGGCTGGTTCTTCCGCACCATCACGTCAGACGCGCTGCAGGGCACGGCGGCCGCGCGCTACGCCATGGACCAGGGTCTCCGCCGCCTCGCCATCATCCACGTCAACAACGATTTCGGCGTGAACATGGTGAACGAGTTCCGCCGCGCCTATGTCGCGCTCGGCGGCACCATCATCTCCACCACGCCCTACAACCAGGGCCAGGCGAGCTACGCACCGGAAGTGACCAATGCGCTGCGCGGCGACCCGCCCGCCCTCTATCTGGTGAGCTATCCCGGCGACGGCACGACCATCGCGCGCACCTGGATCCAGCAGGGCGGCCCCGCCACCTTCCTGCTGAATGACGGCATGAACAGCGCCGACTTCATCCGCGATGTCGGGCCGCGCTTCCTGAACAACGCCTTCGGCACCTCCTCCGGCACCGTCACCACGCCGTCCACCGAATACTTCGCCCGCGCCTATCCGCCGATGTCGGGCGGCTTCGGCGCCGGCGCCCCCGCCGCCGACCGCGCCTTCGACGCCGCCGCGATCCTCGGCCTGGCCATCGCCAAGGCCGGGCGCTTCGAAGCCGCCGCCATCCGCGACGCCATCCGCCAGGTGACGGCCCCCGGCGGCACGGAAGTCCATGCCGGTCCCGAAGGCTTCGCCCGTGGCCTCGAACTGATCCGCGCCGGCCAGGCCATCCGCTACATCGGCGTCATCGGCCCGGTGGAGTTCGATGCCAATGGCGACATCACCGGCCCCTTCCGCAAGTGGCGCATCCAGAACGGGGAGATCGTGACCGTCGGCCAGATGACGGTGGAGGAAGTGCAGGCCGTGCAGCGGCAACTCCCGCCGCGCTGACTTGGCGCCCTACCCCCACCCAGACCCTCCCCCACGCTTGCGGGGGAGGCTGGGTGGGGGTCATCCCGCGCCTTCCCGGACGGAGCCGACGCCATGCCCCACCGCCCGCGCCCCCCGCGCACGCTTCTCGCCCCCGGGCTTCCCGCCAGCCGGATCGTCACCGGCCTCTGGCAGGTGGCCGACCAGGAGCGTGACGGCCGGACGCTGGACTACGCCGCCGCCGCCGCCGCCATGGCCGACTACGCCGATGCCGGCTTCGACAGCTTCGACATGGCGGACCATTACGGCGGCGCGGAGGAGATCTTCGCGAAGTTCCGCGCCCTTGGCGGCAATGCCTCCGTCTTCACGAAATGGGTCCCGACGCCCGGCCCGATGACGCGTGACGTGGTGCGCGAAGGCGTCGGCCGCAGCATCGAACGCCTCGGCGGCGTGCCGGACCTCATGCAGTTCCACTGGTGGTCCTTCCGCCATCCCGCCTGGCTCGACGCCCTCAAGGAAATGGCGGCGATGCGCGCGGACGGGGCGCTGAAGCATATCGGCGTGACGAATTTCGATACCGACCACCTCCGCGTCGCGGTGAAGAACGGCATCCCCATTGCCACCAACCAGGTCAGCTTCTCCCTGCTCGACCGCCGCGCCGCCGGCGCGCTGTCCGATTTCTGCCTGGCGCATGGCGTGAAGATCCTGGCCTACGGCACGCTTGGCGGCGGCTTCCTGTCCGAACGCTGGCTCGGCGCCGACGAACCCGCGGAAGCCGACATCACCGACTGGTCCAAGATGAAGTACCGCCGCTTCATCGGCGCGATGGGCGGCTGGCCCGCCTTCCAGCGCCTGCTGCGCGAAGCGGACGCCATCGCGAAGAAGCACGGCGTCTCCCTCAGCAACGTCGCCACCCGCTGGTCCCTGCAACATCCCGCTGTCGGCGCCGTCATCCTCGGCGCGCGCCTGACGGAAGCCGAGCACCGGGCCGACAACCTCCGCCTGTTCACCTTCACGCTGGATGAGGACGACCAGGCGCGCCTGCGCCACGCCTTCGGCGACACCCAGCCCATCCCCGGCGATTGCGGCGACGAATACCGCAAGCCGCCCTACCTCACGGCCTCCGGCGATCTCAGCCACCACCTCGACAGCCTGCCGAAGATCTACGGCGCCACGGAATTCCGCCCCGGGCGGCTGCGCGTGGACAGCGGCAGCATCTGGGAAGCCTCCTGCGGCTACAGCCGCGCCGTGCGCGTCGGCCCGCGCATCCTCGTCAGCGGCACCACCGCCACCCACACCGACGGCAGCGTGGTCTGCCCCGGCGATGCCGGTGGCCAGGCCGTCTACATCCTCGACAAGATCGCCGCCGCGATCGAGGCCCTGGGCGGCACCATGGACGACGTCATCCAGACCCGGGTCTGGCTGCGGGACGCGAATGACTGGGAAGCCGTCGGCCGCGTCCATGGCCGCGTCTTCGCCACCGCGCGCCCGGCGAACACCCTGCTCGAAGTCGCCCGCCTCGTCGGGCCGTATGCGGTGGAGATCGAGGCGGAAGCGGTGGTGGGGTAGGGGGGCGCTGGTGGCTCCTGGAGAAGGGCCTCCGGCCCCTCTCCAGACCTCACTCCGCCAGGGGCCAGCGGGCCCCTGGACCCCAGGCTTTTCATCGATTGAAGGGGGATCAAAGGGGCCGCTGCCCCTTTGCGGGGTTGGGGTACGGGGAAGGGGCGGAGCCTCTTCCCCGGGCCACTGGCACCGCCCTACGCCCTCACAGCAGCCCGCGCCCGATCCCCCCATCGGCCGCGACGGATTGGCCGACCACGTAGCTGCTGCGGGGCGAGGCGAGGAACGCCGCGACGTCGGCGATTTCCTCGGCGGCGCCGAAGCGGCCGAGCGGGATGTCTTCCGCGAAGCGGGCCAGGATCGCTTCCTCCGTCGTGCCTTCCGCCTTGGCCATGGTGGCCGCCCGGTTGCGCCACAGCCGGGTGATGGTGCGGCCGGGGGAGACGGCGTTGACGCGGATGCCTTCCGGGATGAGTTCGGCGGCCAGCGTCTTCACCAGCGCGATATGCCCGGCCTTGTGGACGTTGGAGACGATCTGCTCCGCATAGGGCATGCGGGCGCCGGCGGCGCCGAACAGCACCACGCGGGCGCCCCCGGCGCGGCGCAGCGCCGGCAGCAGGCCGCGCACCACGCGCACCGTGGCCAGGATGTTGAACTCCCAGTTCTGCCGCCACTGGTCATCCGTCAGCTTCTCGAAGGGCGATCGGTGGCTGCCGCCCACGGCCATCACCAGGATGTCCAGCCGGTCGTGCCGGCTTTCCCAGGTGGAGACCAGCGACTCCACCGATTCGGCCTGGGTGGCGTCGCAGGCGATGTGATCCATGCCGAGCCCCGTTGCCACCCCCGCCAGGGCGGTCGCGTCACGGGATGCGATGGTGACGCGCGCGCCGTCCTCCGCCAGGGCCTTGGCGGTGGCCAGGCCGATGCCGTCGCTGCCCCCCACTACAAGCGCCAGATCGTCCTTGATTCGCAGATCCATGCCTGGTGTCCCATCCCCCTGCCGCGCGAGGGGCGCGGCCTTGCCGCAGGGTTGCCCGCCAGGCCCTGTCCAGCAAGCCGGGGTGGCGCGCGGCCGGAACCCTGGCCGGGGGGCGGGGTTGAGGCAGAGGAGCCAGGAGGAATCGTCCCATGCCCCGTGGCGACAAGTCGACATACACCGGCAAGCAGAAGCGCATGGCCGCGCATATCGAGGAGGGCTACGAGGCCCGCGGCGTCCCGAAGGAGGAAGCCGAGGCGCGGGCCTGGGCGACCGTCAACAAGGCGACAGGCGGCGGCAATCTCTCGGGGTCAGGCCGCGGCGTGCCGGATACCAATATCCCGGCGAAGCGGGGCGGGAAGAAGGGCGGCGCCGCTTCCGCCGCCCGCACGCCGGAACAGCGCAGCGCCTCCGCCCGCAAGGCCGCCGAAACCCGGCGGCGCAATGCGGCGGCGAAGCGGCACTGACCATGCGCGCGCCCCTGCTGGCCGCGCTGGTCGTCCTGCCCCTGGCGGCGGCGGCGCAGCCCCCGCCGCGCACGGAGCGCCCCGCGCAGCCGCAACCCCGCGCCGACGGCCCTCGCGCCCATGACGGGATCGAGCGCCCGGTCCAGCCCCGCATCCCGCGCGGCGTGCTGCGACCGCCAGGGCATGTGGACCCCGGCATCCTGGCCCCGGTCCCCATGCCCCGGCCCGGCACGACGCCGGTGATCCCGCCGCCGGGCACACCGGGCGGCGATCCTGCCCCCCGGCCCCGCTGAACGCCGGGGCGACTTCCGCGTTGGGATGGCGTGACCCACCCCAGCAGGATCGCCCCCGTCATGTCCGACCCCACCCCGCCGGCCGATCCGAGGCCGGGCGAGCTTCCGGGCCTGCCGCCGCTGGAGCCCCAGCCGCCCCCGCCGCCGGAGGCACCGCCCCCGATCCCCCAGCTTCCCGGACTGCCGCAGGTGGAACCCGCGGCACCGCCGGCCCAGCCTGCACAGCCCCCGCCCGGCGTCCCGGCGCCGGCGCCGGCGCGTGAAGTGCCGGGGCCGGGCGGCCCGGTGGAGGTGCCCGACATCTCCCCCGAGAGCCCCGGCATCATCCGCCCCGTGGCCTGACGATCAGCGCCGGCGGAACTCCGGCACGCGCAGCCGTTCCAGCACGGCGGCGGTGCGGTGCGGGAAGGCCCGGCGCGCTGCCTCCACCTGGCTGGTCGCCCAGGCGAGGCGGCGCTCCAGGTCCAGCGCGGCATGGTCGTCTCCTCTCCGTCATCGGGCCCGGGATCGGGCGGGCCTACGATGGCGGAGAGCGCAGGGGGCGGTCCCGAAACCGGCCCGAAAGAGAGCCGAAATCAGGCCGGGGGTGTCGTCGTTGGGCCTTCCCCCGGCTGCGGCTTCACCCCGTAGCGCGCGACCAGCGCCCAGACATGGGCGGGGATCATCGTCTTCATGCGGCGCGGTTCGGCGCGCCGCAGGTGCAGGATGGTCTCCACCGCCTTCATCTCCACGCGCGCGCGGGCGAATTCCAGCCCGCGGGGCCCGATGCGCGGCATCAGCCAGCCCACGATGGGCCGCAGCCAGTCCGGCATCCGGCGCAGCGGCAGGCCGCCGGCGGCGCGTTCGGTATTCGCGAGGAAACCCTTCACCGCACCGCCTCGCTTACCCGCGCTGCCGGGCGTGCTGGTCACGACCTCATCCCCCAGCAGCGCGAGGAGTTCCTCGCCGCGCTCGTTCCGCACCAGCAGCCACTGTTCCCCCTGGCCGCCCATGTAGCCGACGGTGATGTCGGCCAGGACATTGGTGTAGTCGACGCAGGTCCGGCAGGTCAGCGGGAAGAAGTCGCCGGGCAGCTGGCTGATCGGCAGCTGGAGAAAGGGGATTTCTCGAATCCGCCCATCGGCGAAGCGCAGCTCCACATGGAAGTCGGCGCGGAATTCCAGATAGGTGATGGTCTCCGGCGCCTCGTCCAGCAGCGCCAGGAACCGATGGAAATTCCCGGTCGTCGTGTTGTCCGAACAGGGCGTACCGATGACGAAGAGGCGGTCGAAGCCGAGTTCGCGTTCCAGCGCCCGCAGCGCATAGACTTGGCAGGGGATGCCGATGATCGCAAGGCGCCTGTGCCCGGCGGCGCGGGCGGGTTCCAGCAGCGCCAGCAGCGGCGCATAGCCCATCCGCATGCCGCGGCAGCGGGCCATGTCCTCGGCCTTCGTGACCAGCACGGGCATGGGTTTCCACTTGTCCGCGGGGTCCGGCGCCATGGCCAGCACGGCGTCCACCGCGCCGGTCTCCAGCAGCCGTTCCGCGATGCGGGTGGTGATGCCCGTCCATTGCGCGCCCGGCGCCGGCTGCGCGAGCCGCGCGCGGACCATCCGGCGGTGCGGGCCGAAATGCAGCTCATCCGGCCGCGCGGGGTCCCGCGCGCGGCCATGCACCTGGGCTTCCAGGGCGGGATAGTCCGGCTTGATGAACTGGCAGGCGCGGCCGCAGGCCTTGGGGTCGCTGGTGCGGGAGATGCCGCAATCCGTGCAGAGGCCCCGCGGCGCCGCCGGCCCGATCACGGGTGTCTGCAACCCCATCCCTGCGCTTCCCCTGGTGCTTCCGTCGAAGCCTAGGGGAAGCGCGGGACGGTTCCTATACGCCCTCGCAGCCCAGGCGCTTGAGGGTGGCGTCCACCCAGGACCGGTCGATGGTGCCGGCCTCGATCTGCGCCATCTGCTTCTCCTCGGCGGCCTGCTTCGCCTCGGTCGCGGCCAGCACCGTCGCCGCATCGTCGAAGCCGATGGCGACGAAGCCGTCATCATCGCCCAGGATCATGTCGCCGGGCTCGATCACCATGCCGTCGATGGCGATGGGGACGTTGATCTCCCCGGGGCCGTCCTTGTAGGGCCCGCGATGCGTGACGCCCGCGGCGAACACCGGAAAATCCTGCTGGGCGAGGGCGCACGAATCGCGGATGGCGCCATTGATGACGATGCCGGCCAGGCCGCGCTTCACCATCTGCGCCAGCATCAGCTCCCCGATGATCGCATTGGTCAGGTCGCCGCCCGCATCCACCACCACCACATCGCCGGGATTGGCGATGTCGATCGCCTTGTGGACCATGAGGTTGTCGCCCGGCCGGGTCTTCACCGTGAAGGCCGGCCCGGCCATCACGCCGCCCTTGTGCATCGGCCGGATGCGCGGCCCGGCCGCGAAGAGGCGGGACATGCTGTCGCTGACATTGGCGACGGGCAGGGGGCGGAACCGTTCCACGATGGCGGGCGCCACGGCGCGGGCGCGGGGCAGGATGCGGAAACCGGCGGGCATCGACTTCTCCGAGGCTTGGGACCCCGTCGCCCTACAGGCGCCGTCCCCGCCCGGCAAGGTGCCCGCGCGCGGCCTTGTCATGCCGCCTTCCGCCGCCCCCGCGCGATGAGGCCCCTGGAACCACGACAGGAGCATCCCCCATGGCCAGCATCATGCGCAGCGCATCCGCCCATTGGGCCGGCGGCGGCAAGGACGGCACCGGCCACATCTCCTCCGCCAGCGGCGTGCTGAAGGAAGCGCCCTACGGCTTCAACGCCCGCTTCGGCGACGGAAGCGGCACCAACCCGGAGGAACTGATCGGCGCCGCCCATGCCGGCTGCTTCACCATGGCGCTGGCCTTCCGCCTGGCGAAGGACGGGCTGGCGGCGGAAAGCCTCGACACCACCGCCAAGGTCACGATGGAGCAGGAGGGCGAGGGCTTTCGCATCACCCGCGTCGCGCTGAGCCTCCGCGCCAGGGTCCCCGGCACGGATGAGGCGACCTTCAAGGCGCTGGCGGAGGAAGCCAAGGCGGGCTGCCCCGTCTCCAGGCTGCTGAAGGCCGACATCACGCTGGAGACGCAGTTCGAGGGCTGAGCGCGCGGGGAGGGGCGCGCTCACGCGATCCGCGTGGGCAGCGTCCTTCCCGCCATCGCCGCCGCGACATTCTCCCGCATCAGCCGTCCCATGTCCTTCCGCGTCTCGATGCTGCCGCTGGCGGCGTGCGGTTGCAGCAGCACATTGGGGAAGGTCAGGAATTCGGGATCGATGTTCGGCTCGTTCAGGAACACGTCGAGCCCCGCGGCGCCGATCCTGCCCTGGCGCAGCGCGTCCAGCAGCGCGGCCTCATCCACCACCGTGCCGCGCGACACATTCACGAAGATCACGCCGGGGGGCAGCGCCTCGATCGCCGTGCGATCCACCAGGCCGCGCGTGGCGGCACCGCCGGCGGCGGCGACGCAGAGCACATCGACATGCGGCGCCATCGCCGCGGGGGTCGGGTACCAGTCATAGGCGACGCCATCCTTGCGGGTGCGGGCGCTGTAGGCGATGGGCATCCCGAAGCCCTCCGCCCGCCTGGCGATGGCGCTGCCGATCCGCCCGAGGCCCACGATGCCGAGCCGCTTGCCCGACACCCGCGTGGTCAGCGCCATCGGCCCGCGCGCGGCCCAGGCCCCGCTGCGCACCCAGGCATCGCCATCCCGCACCCGCCGCGCCGCGCCGAGCATCAGCAGGATGGCGAAATCCGCCACCTCCTCGGTCAGCACATCGGGCGTGTTGGTCACGGGAATGCCGCGCGCCCGGGCTGCATCGAGGTCGATGGCATCCACGCCGACGCCGTAGCAGGCGATGATCTTCGTCTTGGGGAGCGCATCCATCAGCGCGCCATCCGCGCCGATCTCGCCCTTGGTGACGATGGCGACGGTGCTGTCACGGGCCTCGGCCAGCATCGCCGCCTTGTCCGCCGCCCGCCAGTAATGGAAGACGTGAAAATCGGCCTCCAGCGCCGCCACGTCCCATTCCGGCAACTCGCCAACCAGCAGCAGCCCAGGCTTGTCCGACATCGTATTTCCCCGCAACGTCCCCGGCCATCAATGGCAGGAGGCGTCGATGACGCAAGGGTTGTTCGACCTCAAGGGGCGGCGGATTCTCATCACGGGCTCCAGCCGCGGCATCGGCCTCGCGCTCGCCCGCGGCCTGGGCCAGGCCGGCGGCTCCATCATCCTCAACGGCCGCGACCCGAAGGCGCTGGGGGAGGCCGCGCGGGCCCTGGCGGCGGAGGGAATCGACGTGACGGAGGCTGGCTTCGACGTGACGGACCCCCATGCCCTGGATGCCGCTGTGGAGGAGCTGGAATCCCGTGTCGGCCCCATCGAGGTGCTGGTGAACAACGCCGGCATCAACCGCCGCTTCCCCGCGACGGAGGTGACGCCCGAGACCTTCCGGGAAGTCCAGGCCGTGAATGTGGAGGCCGTGTTCTTCATGGCCCAGGCCTGCGCGCGGCGGATGCTGAAGCGCGGCCACGGCAAGATCGTGAACATCGCCAGCGTCCAGTCCGAACTCGGCCGCGCCACCATCACGCCCTATGCCGCCAGCAAGGGCGCGGTCCGGACCATGACGCGATCGCTCTGCGCCGAATGGGCCAAGGGCGGCGTGCAGGTGAACGCCATCGCGCCGGGCTATTTCGCGACCGAGCTCACGAAGGTGCTGGTGGAGGACGAGGCCTTCACCGACTGGCTCTGCAAGCGCGTGCCCGCCGGCCGCTGGGGCAAGGTGGAGGAGCTGGTCGGCGCCGCCGTGTTCCTCTCCTCCGCCGCCTCGGATTTCGTGAACGGCCACCTGCTCTATGTCGATGGCGGCATGACCGCGGTGGTGTGAGGCCCGTTGGCGTGAGGTGGGGGCGGCGCGCGCTACGGCGCGCCCGCCCCCACCTGGTCCGCCAGCCGCCGGTAGCGTTCCCGCGCCGCTTCCAGATGCCCGCGCATCGCATCCCGCGCGGCGGCCGAATCGCCCGCGGCGATGGACTCCGCCACCAGGCGATGCTCCCGCCGCACCTGTTCCAGATAGGCCCGGCGCTCCGCATCGCTCCGCTCCACCAGGCCAAGCGCCCGGCGGGGAATCGCGTGCCGTCCCAGCACTTCCAGCAGGCGCAGGAAATGCGGGTTGGCGGTGGCGGCGAAGATGGCGCGGTGGAGCGCGAAATCGGCCTCCGCCCCGTCGCTGCCGGATGCCATGGCGGCATCGAAGGCGGCCTCGGCCTCCCGGATCGCGGCGAGGGATGTCGCGTCCCGCCGCAGAGCGGCCAGGCCCGCGGCCTCCACCTCCAGCGCCAGGCGCAGTTCCAGCACCTGGATGACCTGCTGCAACCCCTCCGCCTCGCTCGGCGTCAGGCGGAAGATTCCCTCCCCGGGGCGGTCGCTGACAAAGGCGCCCACCCCCTGGCGGGTGAAGACCAGGCCCTCCGCCCGCAGCGCGGCCACGGCTTCCCGCACCACGGTGCGGCTGACGCCGGCCTCCCGCATCAGATCCTGTTCGGTCGGCAGGCGGGCGCCGGGCGCCAGGCGGCCGCTGCGGATCTCCTCCGCCAGGCGGTGCACCAGCGCGCCGGTGAGGTTCGCGGGGGAACGTAGCGGCGCCATGCCGATGGGGCGGCCACTCATGCGGGGACACCCCGGACGGGGCAGGAAGGATCAGTCATCATATGACCTGACAACGCTACGTCGCCCGGTCCGGCCCGTCAATTCGGCCCCCGCCGTCAGGCCGCCCCCTCCGCGACCACGCCTGCTTCCTCGGCGGAGATCAGCCGGCCCTCGAACCACAGCGCCGCGCAGACCCGCGACATGGCCCGCCCGTCATGGCCGATGCCCGCCACCGGAACCAGCCTCCAGGCGCAGTCGAAGCCGCGCCGCTTCGCCTCCGCCCGCCCGGCCTCCAGGTAGAAATGCGCCCGGGCGAATCGGTGCGGCCCCTGGGCCAGCGCCTCGGGGTTGGCGGGAAGGGAGGGCCCGACCTCCGTATCCCGGTCGCCGGCCAGGATGGTCATGGGGAAGCGCAGCAGCGCCTCCACCTCGCGGTCCGAAAGCCCGATGCCGCCCATCCCTTCCGGGAAGGGCTTGTCCAGCACGGGCAGCGTGTACCAGCCGGGGTTGCCGACGGTCGCCTGCTCCAGCAGGTCATGCGGCTGGGTGGACATCAGGCGGTGCCCGAACTGGCCGCCGGCGGAATGGCCGAAGAAATGCGCGCGGGGGCGCCGCGTGATGCCGGCGGCCTGCAAGGCCTGGAACACCCGCAGCGGGATGCCGTAGCCCCAGGAAGCGCGCGGCCGCACGGCGCCCTCCTCATCCAGCACCAGGCCGTTATTGTAGGGCCCGGCGCCGGGCCAGGCGGCGTTGCCGAAGGTGGTGGCGATGATCAGCAGCCCGTGCCGGTCCGCGGCGTCCACCCAGAAATCCCGGTAGTCGTCGCCGTTGCGCAGCATCCCGTGGCTGACCAGCACCACCGGGCTGTCCGGCGTGAAGCCGGGCGCGCGGTAGGTGTGCAGCGTCAGCGGCCTGGCCAGGTCGCAGGCGCCATCCGTCCAGGGGATGGCGGCGCGCCCGGGTTGGGACAGCGCCTGGGCGAGGGGGGTCTTCATTCCGGCATGATCTCCTGCGCCAGGGTCGTCTGGTCCATCCGGCCCTCGAAGCGCAGACCGCGCCGGAAGGCCCAGACCGCGCTTTCGAAATGGATCGGCAGCACCGGCATCTGGTCCAGCGCGCGCCGCGACGCCGATTGCAGCAGCCGCCCGCGGGCGGCGTCGTCCATCGTGGTCAGGGCCGGGATGGCGTCCGCATCGAAGGCGGGGTCGGACCAGCCGCTGTAGTTGCTGGTGCCGATGCCGCGGTCGCGGTCGAGGCTCGCCACCCAGATGCGGAAGAACAGCAGCGTCTCCTCCGCGCTGGCGGACCAGCCGCCCATGGGGAGGGAGAAGTCGCGCCGGGCCCGGCGGCTGAAGAACACGTTGGACGGCATGGCATCCACCTCCGCCCGCACGCCGATGCGCGTGAAATACTGGCCGAGCGCCTGGGCGATGCGGCTGTCATTCACATAGCGGTTGTTGGTGGCGTGCAGCGTCAGGGTGAAGCCGTTGGGGTAGCCGGCCTCCGCCAGCAGCGCGCGGGCGCGGGCGGGGTCGAAGGGCAGCACGGGCAGGCCGGGGATGGTGCCGGTCATGCCATCCGGCAGGAACTGCGAAGCCGGCACCGCCAGCCCGTCCATCACCCGCTGCACGATCGCATTCCGATCGATGGCGAGCGACAGCGCCTGCCGAACCCGCACATCCCGCAGCGGATTCGGGCCCACGCCCCCGTTCACGAAGGGCGCGGCCTCCCGCTGGTCCAGCTGAAGAAAGATCAGCCGCGTGGTTGGCGCCACCGCCAGCCGCATCGCCGCATTGCCGCGCAGCCGCGGGATATCGGCGGTCGACGGCGCCTCCACCACGTCATGGTCGCCGGCCAGCAGCCCCGCCAGCCGCGGCCCCGCCGCCGTCACGGGCTGGAGCCGCACTTCCGCCCAATGCGGCCGCGGCCCCCAGTAATCCTCGTTCCGCGTGAGTTCCGTGACGCCGCCGCGCCCGAAGCTGCGCAGCCTGAACGGCCCCGTGCCGATGGCGGCGCCGCCATCGTTGAACTGCGCCAGCGTCGGCCAGGGCCCCTCCTTCGCGCCGCAGCCCTGCGCGCCGTCATAGGCCACGGCCCGCGGCGCCACGCTGCTCGCGCTGATGATCCGCACGCTGGACAGGTCCGACGGCAGCAGCGGCTCCGGCTCCCGCGTCGTGATCACGATCCGATGCGGCGTCTCCGTCTCCACCCGCGCGATCCGCCGGATGGTGGAGGAGAAGGAGGAGGCCAGCTCGCTCTCATTGTTCACGATCCGGCAGAAGGAGAAATGGACATCCGCCGCCGTGAAGCCCGCGCCATTGTGGAAGCGCACCCCCTCCCGCAACTCGAAGACCCAGGAACGGTCATCCCGCCGCGTCCAGCCGGTGGCCAGCGACGGCCCCGCCTTCAGGCGCGAATCCAGTTCCACCAGGCTTTCGAAGACATGGTCATGCAGGGTGGAATTGGGCGCGGCCGCGTAGTGCTGCGGATCGGCGGAGGTCGGTTCCGCCGCCATCGCGATGCGCAGCGTCTGGGCGGCGGCCGGTGCCGCCGCCAGGCACAGGGCCGAAAGCCCTGCCATCACCACATGCCGCATCGCCGCCCTCCCGCCTGCCATGGGAAGGGATCATGGCCCCCCTGGACCCCGGCGCAACCCGGCGCAGACGCGGGGCTGCAAAGCCGTTATCCCTGGGGTGACGACACCCGGCCGATCATGCCGGGGGTGCGACATCAGGATGACCGGCAGCGTGGTAACAGGACGATGAAGGACGCTTCGAAGGGGCAGGCTTCCGCCTGGGCCTCCCGCGCGCTGGACCGGGCGACCACCCCGCTGGTGGATGCCGTGGCGGACCAGGTGATCAAGCGCCTCGGCCTCCATTCACGCCTGGCGCCGGATGGCACCCCGGCGCGGGACCCGCTTTCGATGGCGCTGAAGGAACTGGCGGCGCTGCGCTGGAACACCAAGCTCATGGGCCTCGCTTTGGCGGAGCGTTTCTACGCCGAGGGCAAGGCCGGCCCCGGCGCCACGCTGCCCGGCACCGCCACGCGGGTCGGCCTGACCAGCAAGCTCTGCACCCAGGCGGATATCGAATCGGACTGGCTGCGCTTCTGGTGCGGCCAGTTGCAGATCGTGCCCTTCTACAGCCGCAAGATCTGGGAATACGGCTTCGTCCTGCAGGCGCTGTGGGAAGGCGGGCAGCTGCGCAGCGGCGCCCAGGGGCTGGGCTTCGCCGTCGGCACCGAATTGACGCCCTCCTACCTCGCCGGCCGGCACATCCAGGTCCTGGCCACCGACCTGGCCGGGGAGGATGGCCGCGCCGACAACTGGGCGCAGACCGACCAGCACGCGGCGTCGCTGGAGGGGCTGCTGCGCCCGAACCTGGTGCGGCGCGAACGCTTCCTGGCGAATTGCCGCTTCCGCCCGGTGGACATGAACGCCATCCCGGCCGAACTGCATGGCCAGTTCGATTTCTGCTGGTCGATGTGTTCCTTCGAACATGTCGGATCCATCGAGCAGGGGCTGGAATTCGTCCGCAATTCCGTCCGCTGCCTGAAGCCCGGCGGCATCGCCGTGCACACCACGGAAATGAACCTGGAGACGGAGGGGGAGACGGTGGACAATTGGCCCACCGTCCTGTTCCAGCCGCGTCACTTCGCGGAACTGTCCCGGCGCCTGGCCGCCGATGGCCATGAATTGCTGGCGCTCGATACCGATGCGGGCACGGGCCTGCTGGACCGTTTCATCGACGTGCCGCCCTACGATCTCCAGCCCCACCCGGCCCTGGCCTTCCCGACCGCGCCGCATCTGCGGCTGACGGTGGATGGCTTCCCCGTGACCTCCGTCGGGCTGATCGTGCGCGCGGGGGGGTAGGAAACCCCCCGCGCATCGCGGTTCAGACGACCCGGAAATTCTTGAACTGCCAGGGATCGCTGCTGTCCACATCCTCCGGGAACAGCACCGCGCGGTCCTGCAGCGGCGTCCAGTCGGAATAGGCGCCGACCACATCGCCGAGGTAGGGCGCGCAGATCGCCAGCGCGCGCTCATGGTCGATCTCATCCGATTCGACCACGCCTTCGCGCGGGTTCTCGATGGCCCAGATCACGCCCGCCAGCACCGCCGCCGTCACCTGCAACGAGGTCGCGTTGTTGTGCGGCACCACGCGCCGCGCCTCCTCGATCGTCAGCCGCGACCCGTACCAGTAGGCGCCCTTGGCGTGGCCCATCAGCAGCACGCCGAGTTCATCCATCCCGTGCACGATCTCATCCGTCATCAGCCGCTTCTCCGGCTGCATCTGCCAGTTCTTGCCGGCGAGTTCGTGGATGGACAGCACCGCATCGTCGCAGGGGTGGTAGGCGTAGTGGGAGGTCGGCCGGTAGGTCACGGCCCCCGCCTGGTCCCGCAGCGTGTAGTAGTCCGCGATCGAGATGCTTTCGTTATGGGTGATGAGGAAGCCATGCATCGGCCCCTCCAGCGGCGTCCAGGACCGAACGCGGGTGCTGGCACCCGGCCGCATCAGGTAGATGGCCGCGTCGCAGCCGAAGCCGTGGCGGTGGCCATCCGGCGGCAGCGCCTTCTCATGGCTGCCCCAGCCGAGTTCCGCGGGCTGGCTGCCCTCTCCCACGAAGCCGTCCACCGACCAGGTGTTCACGAACTCCCCGGGCTTCTTCGGCGTCAGCGAGACCTGCGTGTCGCGCTCCGCGATATGGATCACCTTCACGCCGAGGTCGCGCGCCAGCGTCGCCCAGCCCGTGCGGTCCGCGGGCTTCGGCACGCTGACCTGGCGCCCCGTATCCCGCGCGATGTCCAGCAGCGCCTGCTTCACGAAATGGCTGACCAGCCCCGGATTCGCGCCATGCGCGGTGACGGAGGTCGGCCCGCCCTGGAAGGCGGGCTTCAGCGCCACCGCCTCCTCCCGCATCGAATAGTTGGAACGCTGGGAGGGGGTAAGGGAGGGATCCGTGTACCCGCCAGCCCAGGGCTCCACCACCGTATCGAGGTAGAGGCAGTCCAGCTCCTGGCACAGTTTCATCAGCGCGACGGAGGCGACGTCCACGCTGAGGTTCAGCAGGAAGTCGCCCTTGCCCAGCAGCGGCGAAAGCAGGTCGCGGTAGTTGTCCCGCGTCGCCGCCTCGATGATGAAGCGCACGCCGTATTCCGCCGCCACCTCATGGCCCCGCTCCTCCGCGGTCACGATGGTGATGCGGTCGGCGGTGATGCCGATGTGACGGAGGATCAGCGGCAGGACGCCCTGGCCGATCGACCCGAAGCCCAGCATCACCAGCCGGCCGGCGAAATCCACATGCTTCATCGTTCAGTCGCTCCTTCGGGCCGGCTCGTTCACGCCGCTTGCGCGGCCATGGAGTAACCCGGCGTTTCAAGCAAGGGTGGATCGATGACATCGACCATGCCGGCACGGTCGAAGCCGTTGAAGGCGGTGCGCAGGCAGCCGCCATAGGCGCCGAGCTGCCCGACCTCGATCCAATCCCCCTCCCGCACATCGGCCGGCAGCAGGAAGGGCCCTGCCATCCGGTCGGCGCTGTCGCAGGTCGGGCCCTGGAAGGCGAAGGGCAGGGTCCCGGCATCGGTCTGGCGCAGCAGCCGGACGGGAAACCGGAACCCCGGCACCCCCGCATCGGACAGCGCGCCATAGACGCCGTCATTGACGAAAAGCTCGCCATCCCGCCGCGCCTGCACCTGCACCACCACGGAAGCCCCGCCGGCCACCAGCGCGCGGCCGGGCTCCGCCCACAGTTCCACGCCCGGCAGGGCGGCTTCCGCGAAGCCGATGCGGATCGCCGCCATGAAGGCGGAAAGCGGCGGCGGCACGATGTCCGGATAGGCGACGGGGAAGCCGCCGCCGACATCCAGCACCTCAACCGCCACGCCGGAGTCGCGGATCACCTGCGCCGCCAGCGCGATGGCACGCCGATAGGTATCGGGCTCCAGGCACTGGCTGCCCACATGGAAGGACACGCCGAGCCTGGCCGCGAGCGGCCGCGCCGCACGCAGCAGCGCCACCGCCACGCCGGGCTCCGCCCCGAATTTGCCGGAGAGATCCATCATCGCCTCGCCCTTCGGCAGCGCCAGGCGGATGATGAGGCCGAGGTCACGGGCGCCGCCCGTTTCCTGCATCACCTTGGCCAGCTCCGCCTCGCTGTCCACGACGAAGTCGCGGACGCCATGCTGGGCATAGGCGTCGCGGATCGCGGAACGCGCCTTCACAGGGTGCATGAAATGGATGGCGGCATCGGGGAACATGCTGCGCACCAGCCGCACCTCCGCGGCCGAGGCGCAGTCGAAGTGCCGCACGCCGCCCGCCCATAGCGCGCGCAGCATGCCGGGTTCCGGGTTGCACTTCACCGCATACATCGTCGTGCCGGGGAAGGCGGCCAGGAAGGCGGACGCCGTCGCCGCCACCTGCGCCGGGCGCAGGCAGTGCAGCGGCTCCTCCGGCCGCAGGGCCGCGACCACGGCATCGACGGTGCGCGGCAAAGCGGGCTGGGCGGGGCGGCGAAGCGGCGCGACGGCGCCGCGGAAGCGGAACTCGGTCATGGCGGTGGCCCTCCTTGGCGCGACGCGTGAATTTGGCCGCCGCCGCGCCAGCATCCCGGATGGGGGAGGCGCGGCGGCGGAAGGAGGGAACCGCCTGCTGCCCAAGGCTCCGCCCCGGCACGCCGGGCCTTGCGGCGCGGACGGGACGCGGCGGAGGAGCCGTCGCCGACGCGCCGTCCTGCCCTCAGGCAGTCGGTCGCGCCGCGGTCCGGCTCAGGCGCAGTCGCGATGGCATGTCGGGGATGACACTGCCTCACGTGCGGCGATCAGGCGACTCAGGCGGTTCCCTCGAACCTACCCGGCGGTGAGGCCGGGTCGAACAAAGGACGCGTCCCGTCGTTGCTGTGCCCGGTGTCCTGAAATCGGAGCGGGCTCGCGGCACGTGCGATGGCGTCGGTCAGTGGCCGGATAAATAGCGGCGGCTTCGCTGAACCGCAAGTGAAAATTCTGGCGCCGGCCCAGACCCTCGCGCATGACGCCCTGCATTCAGCGCAGGGCGCCGGAAGCTTTTCAGCGGCACAGGTATTCCCAGGCCATCGTCGCCGCGGCCAGCGCCGTGATCTCCGCCACATCATGGGCGGGCAGCACCTCCACCACATCCATGCCCCGGAAATCCACGCCGTCGAGGCGCCGCAGCAGCGCCTGCGCCTGCCAGCTCGCGAGCCCGCCGATTTCCGGCGTGCCCGTGCCGGGCGCGAAGGCGGGGTCCAGCACGTCGATGTCGAAGGAGAGGTAGGCAGGGGCCGCACCCACCACCTCCCGCACCTTCGCGGCCACGGCCGGCGGGCCGAGCTCGAAAAAATCCTGGGCGGTGACGATGGTGACGCCCTGCGCCAGGGTCCAGTCCCAGACCTCCCGCTGCACGGGGCTGCGGATGCCGATCTGGATGGTGCGGCGGGGGTCCACCAGCCCCTCCCGGATCGCGTGCCAGAAGACCGATCCATGGGCGTAGGCCTGGCCGAAATTATCCGGCCAAGTGTCCACATGCGCGTCGCAATGCACCAGCGCCAGCGGCGCCCCCACCCGCTGCCGCAGCGCGCGCAGCAGGGGCAGCGTGATGCCATGCTCGCCCCCCAGCGCGACCAGGTGGTCGATCACGCTGGCCTGCTGCTCGATCAGCGCCAGGCTGGCCGGGATATCCCCCAGCGCGATGGCGAAATCCCCGATATCGGCGATCGGCAGCGTCGCCGGGTCCACCCAGGACCCGGGATGCGCGCCATCCACCAGCATCCGGGACGCCGCCCGGATCGCCCGCGGCGCATCCCGCGCGCCGGCGCGGTTGGTGGTGCCGATATCCAGCGGGATGCCCGCCACGGCGATGCCGCCTGCCGGGTCGCGCCGCTGCACGCCGAGGAAGCCGGGCGGGGTGGCGAAGGTGGGCGTTCCGGCCATGGCGCGGGCTCCTGCTGGCGCGCGGCCGGGCAGGGGCCGTGCCGCCTCCTCATGCCCGATTTCGACAAGGAGCGGGACCCCGCCAGCCGCGCCCGCCCCGCTGGCCCCCGAAATCACTGGAAGGCGGCCACTGTTCCTGATATGTTCAAGCCGCCATCGCCCCCGCCATGCCCCGCATCGCCGGAAGGGCCGGGCGCGCCTTCGTCGCCCGGAATTTGTCCCAAATCGCCGCGCGAACACGGTGCTAAACGCGGCTAAACGGCATAAACGGCTTAAACGGGTTAGCGACTAAAAAGTCACACTCACCGCGCCTTCAGCCTGGTCCGCACCGACCACAGCTCCGGGAAGAACCCCTTCTCCAGCACGCCCTTGAGGTAGGAGACGCCCGCCGAGCCGCCCGTGCCCATCCGGTGGCCGATGATGCGCTCCACCGTCTTCATGTGCCGGAAGCGCCAGGTCTGGAACGCGTCCTCGAGATCCACGAGTTCCTCGGCCAGTTCATACAGGTCGAAATGCGCCTCCGGATTCTCATAGACCACCGCCCAGGCCGCCGTGACGCCCTCATCCGCCTCGTGCCGCTTCGTCAGGTCGCGTTCCAGCACGGACACCGGCACCGGCAGCCCCCGCCGCGCCAGCAGTCGAAGCGCCTCGTCATAGATGGAGGGGCCGCGGAACGCCGCCTCCAACGGGCCGATGATGTCGGGGCGGTGGCGATGCGGGCGCAGCATGAACTCGTCCTTCGCGCCCATGCGGAACTCGATCATCCGGTACTGCCAGGACTGGAAGCCGGATGAACTGCCGAGGCTGGCGCGGAAGGCCAGGTAGTCATGCGGCGTCATGGTGGAGAGCACGTCCCAGGCGCCGATCAACTGCGCCTGGATGCGGGAGACGCGGGACAGCGCCTTGAAGCAGGGCCGCAGCTCATCGCGCCGCATGTTCTCGATCGCCAGGTCCATCTCATGGTTCAGGAGCTTCATCCACAGCTCCTGCACCTGGTGGATGGTGATGAAGAGCAGCTCGTCATGCTGGCCTGACAGCGGTGCCTGCGCGGTCAGCAGCTGGTCGAGCCGGAGGTAGTCGCCATAGCTCATCCGCTTCGCGAAATCGGTCTCGACGCCTTCGACCATGGGAGAGTCTCCTTGAACCCCGATAGTTTAAGCTTAAACTATCCCGGGAAGGGAACCCGAATATGCTGGACCTGCGCGCCCATTTCTCCCGCTTCCTCGGCGCCCGGCCCGGCCGGCTGCATGTGGCGGCGCATAGCCACCATCCCTGGCCGGACGCGACGCGGGATGCGCAGTTGGCCGCCTGGGATGTGGCGGCCGAGCATCAGGACGACAAATGGAGCGTCGTGCTGGGCCAGGTCTGGCAGGACGCGCAACGCCATGTCGCCCGGCATATCGGCGCGCCCGACCCCGCCAGCATCGTCTTCGCGCCCAACACGCATGAATTCGTCATCCGCATCCTGTCCAGCCTGCCGACCCAACGCCCCGCCCGCATCCTGACCACCGATGGCGAATTCCACTCCTTCGCCCGCCAGGTTGCGCGGCTGGAGGAGGAGGGTCTCGTTCACGTCACCCGCATCGCTTCCGACCCCGGCCCGGACTGCCTGCCCCGCCTGGCGGAGGCCGCGCGCGCCGGCTTCGACCTGGTCTGGACCAGCGAGGTCTTCTTCCACTCCGGCTACGCGCAGGAGGATTTTCGCGACCTGGCGCAGGCCGCAGGCGACGCCGTGCTGGTGATCGATGGCTATCACGGCTTCATGGCGAGGCCGGTGGACATCTCGGCGGTTGCCGACCGCGCCTTCTACCTCGCCGGCGGCTACAAATACGCCATGGCCGGGGAGGGTGCCTGCTTCATGCACTGCCCGCCGGGCTGGCTGCCCCGGCCGCGCGCCACGGGCTGGTACGCCGCCTTCGGGGCGCTGGCGGCCAGCGATGGCAGCGTGCCCTATGCCACCGATGGCTGGCGCATGATGGGCGCCACCTTCGACCCGTCCGGCCTCTACCGCCTCAACGCCGCGATGGACTGGCTGGCGGCGCAGCGCATCGACACCGCCGCCATCAGCGCCCATGCCCATGCCCTCCAGGCACGCTTCGTCGCGGGGCTGGCGGGCACCGGCCTCCATCCCCGGCACCTCGCCGTGCCCGTCACGGAACGCCGGCGCGGGAATTTCCTGGCCTTCGACCTGGATGACGCCGGGGGCTGGCAGGCCCGCCTGGCCGCCGCCGACATCGTCACGGACCGTCGCGGCCGGCGTCTGCGCTTCGGCTTCGGCCTGTATCACGCCGCGGACGATATCGACCGCCTGCTGGACCGCCTGCGCCACCTGCCCTGACAGGGCTTGGCGCCGCGGATGGCGCTGCCCATGATGACGTTGCATGAGCGATGACACCGAGGGTACAGCCGCCGTCCGTTCCGTCCTGATGGCGGTGCGGGTGCTCGAAGCCATGGCCCTGGCCGGTGGGCCGATGCGCGTCTCCGACCTGGCGCGCGACCTGGCGGAGCCCAAGGGCCGCGTCCACCGCCACCTCGTCACGCTGCGCCAGGCCGGGCTGGTGGCGCAGGAGGAGACGACGGAGCGCTATCACCTGACCTGGCGCATGTACCAGATCGGCCAGGCGGCGGGGGAGCAGTTCGACCTGAAGCGCGTGGCGGAGCCCGCCATGCACCGGCTGCGCGATGCCGTGGGGCAATCCGTCCTGCTGGCCGTGCCGACGGGCGGCGACCCGCTGGTGGTGCATGCGCTGGAGGCCCCGAACAAGGTCTCCATCACCGTGCAGCCCGGTAACCGCCCCGCCGCGCATTGCTCCGCGCAGGGGCGCATCATGCTGGCCTTCGCGGCGGCGGAGCTGCGCGACCGCCTCCTGTCCGGACCGCTGGAGAAGCTGACACCCGACAGCATCACGGACCCCGCTGTTCTGCGCGACCGCATCGCCCTGGTCCGCGACCGGCTGTGGGAGACCGCGCCGGGGGAGGCGCTGACCGGCATCAACGTCCTCGCCGCGCCCTTGTTCGCGGCCGGGGAGGTGCTGGTCGGCTCCCTCGGCATCGTCGGCTCCGTGCAATTCGTGCAGGACCCGCCGCCAGCGTCGATGCTGGAGGCCCTGCACGAAGCCGCAAGCGCCGTCAGCGCCCGGCTGGGGTCGAACCGCTACCTGGCTTCGGGTGGCACGAAGTCCCGCCAGTAGCCCGGCCGGTCCGCCTGCACGCCATAGGCCACGCGCCGTTCGGCGGCGAGGCCGATGAGGTCCTCCACATCACCGCCCGTGCGGACCAGATAGGCCTCGATCTCCGCCACCGCGCGGCGCGCGACATCGAAGCCGCCGGCCATGATCGCGCTGGTCATCTCCACGGCCCGTGCGCCGGCGAGCAGGAAGCGCACCACGTCCAGCCCGTCCCGCGCGCCGTTCGTGCCCAGCAGCGAATAATCGGCGCCTACCTTCTTCCGCGCCTCCGCCAGCCAGCGGCAGGTCAGCGCCAGCGACCACGGCCCGCCGATGGCGCCGGCGGTGCCGAGCATCGGCGCGCGGGTCTCGATATCCGGCACCAGCGCCATGAAGCGGCCCATGACGATGGTCGCATCCGCGCCGCCTTCCTTGGCGGCCAAGGCGAGGGCGCCGACATCCTCGCTCTGCCCCGTCAGCTTGATCCAGAGCGGGATGGAGATCGCGGCGCGGAGCCTGGCCGTGATCTCCCGCACCCTGTTCGCCGCGCGTTCCTGGATGATGGCGCCGGGCACGGCTTCATCGCCATGCGGCGCGCCGATGTTCAGTTCCAGCACGCGGATGCCGGCGGCCTCGTAGCGCTTCGCCAGGTCGCAGGCGGTGTCGAGGTTGGCGAGGATGATGGAGCCGATGACGTATTGCCCCGTCTTCGCGGCTTCCCTGTCCTGCGCGGCGACGATGTCGATCCAGTCCTCGCTGGGCGACTGGTGCAGGCCCGAACGCCCCAGCAGCATCGCATCCGGCGGCGGCGCGAAATCCCAGGGTATGGGGTTCCACCGGCTGTCCAGCAGCACATGGTCGCTGCCATCCAGCTGGCGCTTCGCGGCCACGCTCTCATTGATCGACTTGGCGACGACGGCGCCCGCGCCGGTGGCGCGCGCGGCCACCAGCGCGCCTTCCGTCATCGTATGGTCGCCGGAGCCGATGATGACGGGGTTATTGAGCGTGATGCCCCCGACGCGGACGGAAAGGTCAGGCATATTCCGGCCTGGCCGGCGTGAAGACATCGAGGTTCAGCACCATCTCATCCCCCACGACCACGCCGTGATGCATGGCGTTCGGCGGCACCACCAGCAGGCCCCCCGGGCCGAGGCGATGCACCTCACCCTCGATGTGGAAATCGATGGTGCCGGCCATGATGTAGACGATCTGCTCGTTAGGATGGTTGTGCGGCTTCGGCTCGTGCCCGGGATGCAGGCGATGCAGCGCGACAGTGGCGCCTTCGCCCGTGAAGCCCTTGCGTTCCACGCCGGGGCGGACGGTCGTCCAGGGGATGCTGTTCCAGTCGATCTTGGGGATGTTCATGGTGCTACCTTGCTCATCAGGAGGAACATGCGGCCCGCTTGCGGGCCGAGCGGCCGGACGGCCGCCGCGGCCAGTGCCGCGAAGCCAAGGCCGCGGATGCGGCCGCCCGGCGCTTGAGGGCATCGAACTATTGCTTCTCGATTCTCGCGGCTTCGATGACCCGGCCCCAGAGGGCGGTTTCGGCGGTGAGCAGCGCATGCAGCGCCTCCGGCGTGCCTGGCGCGGGCTCCACGCCGATCGGCAGCAGGCGGTCGCGCACATCGGGCATCGCCATGGCGCGCGCGACCTCGGCATTCAGCCGGTCGATGATCGGGCGCGGCGTGCCGCGCGGCGCGGCCATGCCGTTCCAGGTGATGACATTGTAGTCGGGCAGTCCGGACTCGGCGACGGTCGGCACATCCGGCAGGATCGACATGCGCCGCGGTGATGTCACCGCCAGCGCCCGCATCCGCCCGCCGCTGATCTGGCCGAGCGTCGTCGCCGCCACCTCCATCGCCGCCTGCACATCGCCGGAGACGGTGGCGTTCAGCAATTCGCCGGTGGCGCGATAGGTCACGATCTCCGCCGGGATGCTGCCCATGGAGCGCAGCAGTTCGAGCGAGAGATGCAGCGCCGTGCCGACGCTGACGGAGCCGAGATTGACCCGCCCGGGATTCGCCCGCGCCCCCGCCACCAGATCCTGCAGGTTGCGATAGGGCGAGTTGGCGGCGACGACGATGGCGTGCGGGAAGCTGGCGATCTGCGACACGAAGGCGAAATCGTCGATGGGGTGGTAGGGCAGTTGCCGGAACAGATGCGGCGCCGTGGCCGCCGTCGCCGTCACCAGCAGCAGCGTGTGGCCATCGGGCGCCGCGCGCGCCACCGTCTCGCTCGCCACGATCCCGCCGGCGGAGGGCCGGTTCTCGATCACGACGGGCTGGCCGAGGGTCTCGCTGAGCTTCTGGCCGACGATGCGCGCGGTGGTATCGCCGACGCCGCCCGGCGCGAAGCCAACGATCCAGCGGATGGGCCGGTTGGGGAATTGCTGCGCCATGGCGGGCAGCGCGGTGCAGGCCAGCAGGGCGGCAAGCAGAAGGCGCTTCATGGCGTCTCTCCCAGGAATGGCCGGCTTCGGGCGATTTTTCGTTTGAGAAAATCCCAGCGCAGGCCGAGGTTGGCCGCATCCAGCAGGAATTTCTTCGATTGCGCGGCAGCGGCGGGGTCGAGCTTCTGCAGGGGGCCTGCGGCGGCGGCGCGAAGCTGCACATCGGCGGCCCATTCCAGCACCGTCATGCCGATGCAGGCTTCCGCGATGGAGGCACCGACCACCAGCGCGCCATGGTTCTTCAGCAGCAGCCCGCGCTTCGGCCCCAGCGCCGCGGCGATGGCATCGCCTTCGTTGGTGTCCAGCACGATGCCGTGGAACTCGTCGAACAGCGCGATGTCGTCATGGAAGACGGCGCCGGTCTGGGTGATGGTCTCCAGCGTCATCCCCGCGCAGCCCAGCGCCACGCCGGCCTTGCCATGGGTGTGGATGATGCAGGTCACGTCAGGCCGCGCGCGGTAGATGCGCGTGTGGATATGCAGGGTCGGGTTCACCCGCCCGATGCCGCGCGTGGTGTCGAGGTCGAAATCGGCCTCGATCAGGCCATCCGCCCGCACCTCGTCGAAGCCGATACCCCATTGATGCGACCAGAAGCGATCCGCCCCCGGCAGCCTTGCGGTGAGATGCCCCGCGATGCCGCTGGCCTGACCATCGGCATCGAGGATGTGGTAGGCGTGCAGCAGGTCCTGCTTGAGCAGCCGCTCCGCCTCGCTCACTGCTTCTCCACCCCCGCGAGTTGCGCCATGCGGCCCCAGGCCGCGACCTCATTCGGGATCATGGCGCCGAGTTCCTCCGGGCTGCTCGCCTCGGGCAATCCGCCGAGCTCGATCAGGCGGTTGCGGATCTCCGGCACGCCGAGCGCGCGGCGGATGGCACGGTTCATCGCCTCGATCTGCGGGCGCGGCGTATTGGCGGGGAAGACGATCGCGTTCCAGGACCGGACGATGTAGTCGGGCAGGCCGCTTTCCGCGCTGGTCAGCACATCGGGCAGGGTCGGGAAGCGCGTCGGCGCCGTCACCGCCAGCAGCTTCACGCGCCCGGCCTGAACCTGCGGCAGGGTCGGCGCCAGCAATTCGCCCGCCACCTGGATCTCCCCGGTGGAGAGCGCCGTGATGAGCTCCGGGGAGGAGCGATAGGTCACCGTCGTCATCGGCGCGCCGGCCATGGCGCGGAACAGCTCGACGCCGAGGTGCTGTGCGTTGCCGACGGCGATGGAGCCGATGTTCAGCGTCCCCGGCCGCGCCTTCGCATAGGCGATCAGCTCCGCCAGCGTGTTCACGGGAAGCTGCGGGTTCACGGCGATGACGTGGTCGTACCAGACCATGCGGCCGACCGGCGCGAAGTCGCGTGTCACGTCGAAGGGCATGGTGCGATAGAAGGCGGGCGCGGCCATGTTGCTGGTGGTCAGCAGGTACATGGTGTGGCCATCCGGCGCGGCGCGGGCGACCGCTTCGGCGCTGATGATCCCGCCGGCGCCGGGGCGGTTGTCCACCACGATGGGCTGGCCGATTTCCGCCTGCATATGCGGCACCAGCATCCGCACCGTGATGTCCCCCGCGCCGCCGGCCGCGAAGCCGAGGACGAAGCGGACGGGCCGCGTGAACAGCGCCTGCGCCCGCACCACAGCGGGCAGCGCCAGCACCGATGCGCTGCCGAGCAGCGCGCGCCTTGCGATCATTCCTGTCGTTTCCTCAGAGGACGCCCGTTTGCCGGGAGTCGTTATGCCTTACCGTAGCCGCCGCCGCCGGGCGTTTCCATCAGCACTTCGTCGGTGGCCGCCATCGCCATCTTGCGCGCCTCGTTCACCGGCTTGCCGTTGACCAGGAAGCGTCCGGGCAACCCATCGCCACCGCCTTCCAGCCCTTCCGGGCCGAGGTCGGTGCGGCTGGCCACCACGTTGAGCAGCCAGGGATCGCGGGTCCTCATGCGGTAGCCGATGACCTGGCCATCGCCGCCGGGCATCCGCCCCGCGCCACCCGATCCGCGGCGAAGCTCCTTGCGCGTGAAGACGATGGGCATGGCGGCTTCCAGCACCTCCACCGGCACCGCCGCGACGCCCGTAGGGTAGCAGGTGGCAGAAAGGCCGGGCTTCTCCCGCCGCGCGCCCGTGCCGCCGGAGTAGTTGAACATCGAGGAGGTGAAGGGCTGGCCTTCATCATCCTTGCCCTGGATCTGGATGGTCCAGACCGCGCCCGAACCCTCCGCCAGCACGCGGTCCGGCATCACCTGGTGCAGCGCCTTCAGCACGGGGAAGGGAACATACATGCCGACCACGTGCCGCGCATTCACCGGCGCAGGGTAGCGGCAATTCACGATGCTGCCTTCCGGCGCGCGGACCTTCACGGGGAAGAGGCTGCCGTAGTTGTTGGGCAGGTCGGGGTCGAGGCAGGCGCGCACGGCGAAGTTCGCATAGGCCGCCGTGTAGTTCAGCACGACATTGATGCCGATCGGCGCTTCAGGCGAAGACCCCGTGAAGTCGATGACGAGTTCGCCGGCATCGGTATCCACCGTCACCGCCGCCTTCAGCGTCACCTTCAGCCCGCCGGGGACATCGAAGATGCTCTCGCCATGGAAGGTGCCGGGCGTCAGCTTGCGGATGCTCTCCCGCGTCGCTTCTTCCGACCGGCCGATGATGGCATCGGAAAGTGCCTCGATGTCATCGAAGCCGGTACGGTCGCAGAGCGCGTTCAGGCGCTCCGCCCCCACACGCCCCGCCGCCACCTGCGCGGCCAGGTCGCCTGCCACATGGTCGGGCGTGCGGACATTGCGGCGGATGATGTCGAAGAGCAGCGCATTGGCGACGCCCTTCTCATAGAGCTTCGCCAGCGGAATCCAGAGCCCTTCCTCATGCACGTCGCGCGCCCCGGCACCGACGCCGTAGCCGCCGATATCGGTATGGTGGATGGTGCTGCCGAAGAAGCCGATGCAGGCGCCGCCGCGAAACACAGGCGTCATCACCGTGATGTCGAAGAAATGCCCCGCGGAAAGCCAGGGATCATTGGTGATCAGCACATCGCCGGGGGAGAGGTTATCGGGCGGGAAGGCACGGACAAAGTGCTGGCCGGCGGCGGCCAGGCTGTTGATGTGCCCTGGCGTGCCCGTCACCGCCTGCGCCACCATCCGCCCGCGCCGGTCGAACAGCGCGGTGGCCAGGTCCCCCGCCTCCCGCACGATGGGGCTGAAGGCGATGCGCTGCAGCGCGCGCGCCTGTTCCGTCACCGTCGCGATCAGGTTGGACCACTGGATCTCCAGCGCGATGCCGTCGAGGGAGGTGTTCATGCCACGCGCTCCGCGACCACGGCGCCAGTCGGGTGCACGCTGGCCGTCCAGCCGCGCAGCACCACCAGCGTGGTCTCCCGTTCCTCTATGATGACAGGGCCTTCGATCTTCTGGCCGACGGCGATGGCTCCGCGGTCATAGACCGGCACCATCGGCACATCAGGCTCAACCGCCACGGGGCGATGCGTGCGCGGGCTGGCGGGCGTGCCGCCCGGCATGGGGGAGGGGCTGGCAACGGGCAGCGGCCCGCGCGCGGCCAGGCGCCAGGTCACGACCTCGATCGGGACATCGGGCAGGCGGATGCCGTAGAGGGCTTCGTAGGCCTGCTCGAAGGATTCGCGCAGCGCCACCGCATCGCCGCTGTCCAGCACGGACAGCGGCAGTTCGGTCGTGACCTCGTTCTGCTGCCCGCGGTAGCGGCAATCCACGCCGAGTTCCAGCGTCGCATCCGCGGCATCGACGCCCGCCTCCGCCAGGGCCGCGCGGCCCTCATCCGCCATGCCGCCGACCAGCGCGCGCACGGCCGCCCAGTCCAGCGTCGCGAGCGGGGAGAGCGCGGAACGCACCAGGTCCAGCCGTACCGGGGAGACGAGGGTCCCGAAGGCGGAGAGCACGCTGGCCATCGGTGGGAAGACCAGGTGCCGGCATTCCAGGAGTTCCGCCACGCGGCAGGCATGGACGGGACCGGCGCCGCCGAAGGCCAGCATCGGCAATCCGCGCCAATCGATGCCGCGATCGGTCGCATGGGCGCGCGCCGCGCCGGCCATCTGTTCGCAGACTACCTCGAACACCCCGCGCGCCGTCGCGACCGCATCGGTGCCGAGGCGTTCGCCAAGCCGCCCCAGCGCGGCCGCGGCACCCGCCATGTCCAGCTTCATGTCGCCGCCGAGGAAGCGGTCCGCATCCAGCAGGCCCAGCACCACGTCGCTATCCGTCACCGTGGGCTCCGTGCCCCCACGGCCGTAGCAGACCGGCCCTGGTTCCGACCCCGCGCTGCGCGGCCCCACCTTCAGCAGGCCGAGATTGTCGACGCGCGCGATGGAGCCGCCGCCGGCGCCGATCTCGATCATGTCCACGGCGGGGATGGTGATGGGGAAGCCGCTGCCGGGCTTGAAGCGGTAGCGGCGATCGACCTCGAACTCCCCGGCCACCAGCGGCTTGCCGGCATCGATCATGCAGGCCTTGGCCGTGGTGCCGCCCATGTCGAAGGACAGCAGCCGCGGGAGGTGGAGCACATCGGCGAAGTAGCTGGCCGCCAGCGCGCCGGCCGCCGGCCCGCTCTCGATCATCCGCACCGGGAAGGCGCCGGCGATGGAGGTGCCGACGACGCCGCCATTCGACAGCATGATGAGCGGCCGGTTCGGAAAGCCCCGCCGCACCAGCTCCGCCGACAGCGCCGCCAGATAGGGCGCGACGATGGGCTGGGTGTAGGCATTCATCACCGTGGTGGAGGCGCGCGGATATTCGCGGATCTGCGGTGAGACCTCCGAGGACAGAGTGACCTCCATGGAGGGCACCGCCGCCAGTATCGCCGCCCGCGCCGCGCGTTCATTGGCCCCGTTGCGATAGGCATTGAGCAGGCAGATGCCCACCGCCTTCACGCCATCGGCGGCCATGCGATGCGCCAGGTCAGCGGCTTCCGCCGCGTCGACCGGCTTCTCCACCGCGCCGGTCGCGAGCATGCGTTCATCCAGCGTGTAGACCAGGCTGTCGGGCACCAGCGGATCGGGGAATTCGATCTGCGGGTCGAACATGTCGTAGCGATGTTCGTTGCGGATGCTCAGGATATCCCGAAAACCCTTCGTCGCCAGCAGGGCGGTCGGCGGGCCTCGACGCTCGATGACCGCATTGGTCACCAGGGTGGTGGCGTGGACCGTGACCTCCGTCACCGCTTCTGGCCCCACACCCGCCTTGCCGAGCGCCAAATCCACCGCGCGGAAGAAGCCTTCCAGCAGGTTGCGATGGGTGGTCAGCGTCTTGTCGGTGGTGGCGCGGCCATCCGCATGGCGCAGCACCACATCCGTGAAGGTGCCGCCGATATCGACGGCCAGCGAATAGCCGGTGGCGGCGGTCGCGGCCGCAAGGGCGCGCGGCGCGCCCGTCACATCGTCTGGCACCTGGTTTCCTTCCCCGACTGCGCTGCGGGATGGGCGTCTCGCAATGCAGGACAGCGTCCTTCGTACAGCAAGCATGTAGCCAAGTGCCGCCGCGCGTCAACCGCAAACGAAAAACCCCTCCGGCGCCGGGCGACGGAGGGGTTTCGTGGGGCGGCGGAGGGGGAAGGGCTACCGCTTCCAGACCCGGTCCAGCGGCATGAAGCGGTTCACCAGGATCAGCATCGCCACCGTCATCAGGATGAAGATGGTGCTGATGGCATTCACCGTGTTCTCCAGGCTGAAGGTGCTCTCGGCATAGATGCGCACCGGCAGGGTCTGCAGCCGCGCCGTTGTCAGGAAGGCTGTCACCGTCACCTCCCCGAAGCTCAGCAGGAAGCCGATGACGCAGGCCACCGCGATGCCCGGGCCAAGCTGCGGCAGGATCACCTTGCGGAAGACGCGCGCGGGCGGCGCGCCGAGGCCGCTTGCCGCTTCCTCCAGCGTCCGGTCCAGCCCCGCGACGGAGGCGCGCAGCAGCGCCAGCATGAAGGGCGCGACCAGCACCACATGCACCGCCAGCACGCCCATGAAGGGCGGCAGCGCCGTGAACCATTGCAGCAGCCGCAACATGCCAAGGCCGATCGCGATGCCCGGCAGGGCGAGGGGCAGCATCAGCGCCGCGCCCAGCACCTCCCGCCCCCTGAACCCCGCCCGCACCAGGGCGAAGGAGGCCGGGAGCGCGATGGCCAGCGAAATGGCGACGCAGGCCAGCGCCAGCTTCACGCTGACCCAGGCATCGGAGAGATAGCGCTCATTCTGCAGCACCATCCCGTACCACTTCCAGGTGAAGCCGACGAATTGCGCGACCGTCGCCTGCGGGCTGTCATTCACCGAGGCGACGGCGACCAGCAGCAGCGGAAAGATCAGGACGCCAATGGCCAGTGCCAGCAGGAAGCGGGAGACGACCGGCGCCGCGGCCTCCGCCACAGCGACCAGCGGCCGGCGGAGGCCTGGCGGCAGGGAGAGGCGGAAGCGCGGCGCGCGGCCTGTCACCCAGGGCGTCAGGAACCCGATCGCGCGCCCGATCAGGATCGTGACCACCACCGACGCGCCCAGCATCATCATCGCCAGCGCGGCGGCGAGGGGGTAGTTCAGGATCTCCATCCCCTCCTTCAGCACCACCATGCCGGAAACCCACACCTTCCGCCCGCCGACGAGGGTCGCGGAGACGTAGGCTGTCGATGCCATCAGGAAGGTCACGGTCAGCCCGGCGCGGAGGCCAGGCAGCGACAGCGGCAGGATCACGCGCAGGAAGCGCATGGCCGGTCCGGCGCCGAGGCCCGCCGCCGCTTCCTCCAGCCGCTTATCCTGGCCGTCGAGCACGTCGTACAAGGCCAGGACCATGTAGGGCAGGAAGACCTGCGTCAGCGCCAGGCCGACGGCGAACCAGCCGAACAGGAGGTTGGACGGCGGCAGCCCGAAGAACTGCCCGATGCCCGATACGATGCCCCGCGGCGCCAACAGCAGGATGATGCCGAGCGACCGTACCACCACATTGGTCAGCAGCGGCACCAGCACCACCGCAAAGCCCACCGGCTTCCAGCGCGGCGGCAGGCGCGTCAGCCACAGCGCCAGCGGATAGGCGAGGAAGGTGGAGGCCGCCGCCACTCCCAGCCCCAGCCAGATCGTGTTGAGGAAGACCCGCACATAGAAGCGGTCCCCCAGCAGTTCCGCATACTGCGCGCCGGAGGGCAGGAGGGAGAGCGGCGCGAACATCTCGCTGCTCTCCTGCACGGAGAGCAGCGCCACGGCACCGAGCGGCGCGGCGAAGGCGGCCAGCAGCCACAGCCCATAGGGCAGGGCGAGCCAGCCGGCCCGCGGAGAGGAATTCATGCGCCGTCCCGTATGCCCGTATCCAGTGGCCCGATGTCAGCCCGCGATCTCACGCGTGAAGCGGCTGGACCAGCGGGGCTGGTTCGCGATCACCAGGTCCCAGTTGAAGTCCACCAGCTTGTTCACCGCGGCCTCGCCCAGGATCAGCTTGGCCGCGAGTTCCGGGGCGAAGCTGACGTTCTTGATGGTGGGGGAGTAGTAGATCTCCTCCGCATAGGCCGCCTGGCATTCCGGGGAGAGGTGCAGGTTCACGAAGGCTTCCGCCAGCGCCTGGTTGCGCGTGCCGGTCGTGATGCAGGCGACATTGGTCGCGATGGCCTGGCCCTCGGTCGGGTCGGCGATGACGATGTTGGGGTTGCGCGTCTCCGCGTATTTGCGGGTGAAGCTGCCGAACTCCACGCTGGCAGCACCGACATCCTGGTCGAACATGCCATAGAGCTGGTCCTGGCTGCCCTGGATGGCGGCGAAGGGGCGCAGGCGGGCGATGTTGGTGAAGGCGGGGTCGATATTGCTCTCGCTGCCGCCCCAGACCTTGGCGGCCATCAGCAGCGCGGATGTGCCCTGCGCGCCCGGATAGGTCGGCCAGATCACCTTGCCCTTCAGATCGTCGCGCCAGAAGTCGCGCCAGGACGTCATCGGCGCGGCCACCTTGCGGCGGTCATAGACGATGGTGACGGGGTTGAAGGCCACGGCATAGCCGCCGATCTTCGCGATGTCATACAGGTTGGCGAAGTTGGGGACATTGGCGCTGGACGCCATCGTCACCCCGTCCTTCACCGCCTGCCGGCTTTCGAAGATGTTGAGGTAGAGCAGGTCGAAGGAAGGCCGGCCGCGTTCGGCATAGGCGCGGGCGCGGCGTTCGGGCGTGCCGCCCAGCACATAGTTGATCTTCACGCCATGCTGGCGTTCCAGCGGCGTGGCGCAGAACTGCCGCGTGATGCGTTCCTGCGCACCGCCCCAGATGCCGACCGTCAGTTCATCGCCCCGGCGGATCTGCGCGACCGCGTCGCGGCCCCAGATCGCGGGCGCGGCCAGCGCGGCGGCGGCCAGAAGGGCACGACGAGATGTCTGGATGCTCATGCTGATGCTCCCGTTGCGGCGGTGAAATCCTCGATCCACGACACCGCTTCCGGCGGCGCGGCGAGGGTGACGTCGGTGCCCGGCGCGATGGCGAGCTCGGCGGAGGGGCGATGGACCCTGATCTGCCGGCTGCCGACCGCGACCTCGTAATGGATGCTGTCATCAAGGCGCGTCGCCGCCGTGACCACCGCCGGCAGCGCCAGGCGGTTGTAGGGCAGGGGCCCGCGCGGCAGTTCCGCCTCCAGCGCCGGCAGCAGCCAGAGGCGCGCCGCGCGCAGCACCAGATGGCTCGGCCGTTCGGGCGCATCCTCCGGCAGGGGCAGCGCCGTCCCGTCCTCCAGCACGAAATGCCCGTCGGCGGCGCGGCCCGCCAGCACGGTGCGGGCGCCAAGGAAACCCGCGGTGAAGAGATGCCGGGGCCGTTCCGTGAGCTCGGCCGGCGAGGCGCATTCGACGATGCGGCCGCGATCCATCACGGCGACGCGGTCGGCCAACGCCAGCGCCTCCTCCTGGTCATGCGTCACGAACAGCGTGGTGATGCCGGCGGCGGCGCGCAGGCGGGCGATCTCCTCCCGCATCTCCACGCGCAGCCCGGCATCGAGGTTCGACAGCGGTTCATCCAGCAGCAGCAGGTCGGGGCGGATGACCAGCGCCCTGGCGAGCGCAACGCGCTGCTGCTGGCCGCCCGACATGCGGGCGGGGTAGCGGTCTGCCAGATGCGCGAGGCCCACCATCGAAAGCGCCTCCGCCACCCGCTTGTCGCGCTCGGCGCGGGAGACGTCGCGCATCTCCAGCCCGAAGCCGACATTGTCGGCCGCCGTCATGTGCGGGAAGAGCGCGTAGTTCTGGAAGACCATGCCGATCTGGCGGCGATGCGGGGGCGACCGCTCGATCGACTTGCCGTCGAGCTGGATGCGTCCCTCATCCGGCATGATGAAGCCGGCCACCAGCCGCAGCGTGGTCGTCTTGCCGCAGCCGGAGGGGCCGAGAAGCGCGATGCATTCGCCCCGATCGACGGAGAGCGACACGCCATCGACGGCGGCCTGGCTTCCATAGCGCTTCGTGAGGCGGTCGAGGCGGAGGTGGGGGGCGTTTTCTTGCACGACCGGACTGTAGGCAAAGCCGGGGCCCCGGCGCCATGCCCGTGCGGGGTGGAAAGACAGGGTGCCGGGTCGGCTGGCGCGCAACGGATGCCTAAAATTTCCGCGACTGCCCGCTTTCGCATCGGTGCCCGCTTGGTCTATGCCTGCCCGCGCTTCATGGGCCCTGGCATGGCCCTTGCTGACTTTCGGCCATGCCCCCTTCTAGTGGGGCGAACCGCCGCGAGTCGGCGGCAACCGGGATGCGGAAGAAAGGGATCGGCGGATGCGGACGAGGTATCGGATCGAGCGGCGGGCGCTGCTGACGGGCGGCACGGCCTTCACCCTGGCGGCGGTCGCCGGCGCGCGCGTGCCGCTGGCGCAGACGCTGGATCGCGTCTCCTTCCAGACCAACTGGCGCGCCCAGGCGGAACATGGCGGCTACTATCATGCGGTTGCCTCCGGCATCTATCGCCGCTACGGCATCGATTGCGAGATCCGCATGGGCGGGCCGCAGCAGAACCCGTCCCAGCTCCTGCTGGCGGGCCGCGTGGACTTCATCATGTCCAACGGCTTCCAGGCCCTGAACTATGTGCGGGAGAACCTGCCCTTCCTGACGATCGGCGCCATCATGCAGAAGGATCCGCAGATCCTGATGACGCATGAGGGCAACGGCATCAATTCCTTCGAGGATATGCGCGGCCGTCCCGTGCTGATCGGCGCTTCAGGCCGCGTCACCTACTGGCCCTTCCTGCGCCGGCGCTTCGGCTTCACGGATGAGCAGATCCGTCCCTACACCTTCAATGTCGGCCCCTTCCTGGCCGACCGCATGGCAATCCAGCAGGGCTTCGTGTCGTCGGAGCCCTTCGCCGCCATCCAGGCCGGCGCGCGGCCGAAGGTCTTCCTGATCGCCGATGCCGGCTACAACAACTACAACACAACCATCGACGTCAGCCGCCGCATGGTGACGGAACGCCGGGACCTGGTGCAGCGCTTCGTCAACGCCACGATGGAAGGCTGGACCCAGTACCTGACGGGCCAGAACATCGCCGCGGCCAACGCCCTCATCAAGCGCGACAACCCCGACATGGACGACGCCAAGATCGCCTATGCGATCCAGGTGATGAACAGCAACGGGATCGTCATGTCCGGCGATGCGCTGACGCTGGGCTGCGGCGCCATGACCGATGCGCGCTGGCAGTCATTCTATGAAGGGATGCGCGATGTCGGCCTCTACCCCGCCGGCATGGAGTTCCAGCGCGCCTACAGCCTGGACTTCGTCAACAAGCGCGTCGGTCTTGCCTGACATGGATGTTGGCGTGGGGGCGCCCGTCGTCTCGCTGGCGGGCGTCACCAAGCGCTACGCCAACGGGACGCTCGCGGTCAGGGGCGTGGACATGGCCATCGGGCAGGGGGATTTCGTCTCCCTGCTTGGCCCTTCGGGCTGCGGCAAATCCACCGTGCTGCGCATGATGGCGGGGCTGATCCCGCCGAGTGCGGGCCGGATCGAGATGGCCTCGGGCGGCCACGCTACCGGCGATGTCGGCTTCGTCTTCCAGGAGCCGACCCTCGCCCCCTGGTCCAACGCGCTGAAGAACGTGATGCTGCCGCTGCGCCTGGCCGGCGTGCCGAAGCCGGAGGCCGAGGCGCGTGCCGCCGCGGCGCTGGCTTCCGTTGGGTTGGCGGGGTTCGAGAAATCCTACCCCCGCGCCCTGTCCGGCGGCATGAAGATGCGCGTCTCCATCGCCCGTGCCCTTGTCACCAAGCCGCGCCTGCTGCTGATGGACGAACCCTTCGCGGCGCTCGATGAGATCACGCGCCACAAGCTGAACAACGACCTGCTGACGCTGTGGGAGGCGGAGCGCTTCACCGCCATCTTCGTCACCCATTCGGTGTTCGAAAGCGTCTACCTCTCCCGCCGCATCGTCGTCATGGCCGCGCGGCCCGGTCGCGTGGTGGAGGACCTCTCCGTGGATGCCCCCTATCCCCGTGGCGAGGTGTTCCGCACTTCCGCCGCCTATGCCGCCCATTGCCGCGACATCTCCGCGGCCCTGTCCCGGGCCATGGGCGAATGAGCGTCGTCCTCTCCTCCAACGAAGCCGCCACGGCGGTCGAGGAACATAGCGAGCGCAAGGTGCTGGGGCTGACGCCGGATGGCTGGCTCCGCATCCTGATGCCCATGCTCATCGGCTTCCTGGCCCTCGGCGCCTGGGAATGGGCTGTGCGGGCGAAGGAGATCCCCTCCTACATCCTGCCGGGGCCCATTGAGATCGGCCGCACGCTGCTGACGGATTGGGGCACGCTGTCGGGGTCGCTGCTGATCACGCTGCAGATCACCTTCGCCGCGCTGACCGTGGCCGCGGTGCTGGGGCTGGCGCTGGCGGTGCTGTTCGCGCAGTCCCGCATCATCGAATTGTCGCTCTTCCCCTATGCGGTGATCCTGCAGGTCACGCCGATCGTCGCCATCGCGCCACTGATCTTCATCTGGGTGGATGACATCCGGATCGCGCTGCTGATCTGCGCCTGGATCGTCGCCTTCTTCCCGATCCTGTCGAACACCACGCTCGGCCTGAACAGCGCGGACCACAATCTGGTCGACCTGTTCAGGCTGTACCGCGCCAATCGCTGGCAGGTGCTGCGCTACCTCCGCCTGCCGACCGCCATGCCCTATTTCCTGGCGGGGCTGCGGATCTCGGGCGGCCTGGCGCTGATCGGCGCCATCGTGGCGGAATTCGTGGCGGGCACGGGCGGGCGGGCTTCCGGCCTCGCCTACCGCATCCTGGAAGCGGGCTACCAGCTGAAGATCCCGCGGATGTTCGCCTCCCTGGTGCTCATCTCCGTCACCGGCATCGCCATCTTCCTGGCGCTCAGCCTCATTTCGCATCTCGCGCTGCGCCACTGGCACGAAAGCGCGATGAAGGAACGGAAGTAGTGAAGACCGCCCTTTCTGCTGCCGGCAGCCACTACTGGCTGGTGGACGCCCGCGTGCCTGCCTCCCTGCTGGCCGAACCCGTCGGGACGCCGGACATCGATGACCTCTGCCGCGTCGATATCCGCGTGGAGGGTGGCCGCATCGCCGCCGTGGTGCCGCAGGGGAAGGGGGGCGGGGAGGGCATCGACCTTCGCGGCGGCCAGGTCTGGCCCGGCTTCGTCGATGCCCACACGCATCTCGACAAGGGCCATATCTGGCCGCGGTCGCGCAATGCGGACGGCACCTTCGCCGGCGCCATCAACGCCGTCATGGCCGACCGCACCAAGGCCTGGAGCCCGGATGACGTCGCCGCGCGCGCCGATTTCTCGCTTCGCTGCGCCTATGCGCATGGCACGGTGGCCATCCGCACCCACCTCGACACCTACATGCCCCACGGCGCCGGCACCTGGCGCGTCTTCCGCAAGCTTCGGGACGATTGGGCCGGGCGCATCGCGCTGCAGATGACCTCCATCTGCCCGCTGGACCGTTTCCGGGGCGATGATGGCGCGGCGCTGGCCGACATGGTGGCGGATAGCGGCGGCGTGCTCGGCATGGTCACGCGCCATTCCGGCGGCATCCATGACGACCTGCCCGAGGGATTCCAGGAGGAACTGGACCACTTCTTCTCCCTGGCCGAGGCCCGTGGCCTCGACCTCGACCTTCATGTCGACGAGAGCGGGGAGACGGGCGCGCGAGCGCTGCGGGAGATCGCGCTGACCGCGCTGAAGCGCGGCTTCAAGGGTCGCATCCAGGCCGGCCATTGCTGTTCGCTGTCCATCCAGCCGGAGGATTTCGCGAAGGAGACGATCGCCCGCGTAGCGGAGGCCGGGATCGACATCGTCGTCCTGCCGATGTGCAACATGTATCTCCAGGACCGCGTGCCGAGCCGCACGCCCCGCTGGCGCGGCGTGACCCTGGTGCATGAGATGCGCGCCGCGGGCATCCGCGTCTCCGTAGCTTCCGACAATACGCGCGATCCCTTCTACGCCTATGGCGACCTCGACATGGCGGAAGTGTTCCGCGAGGCGACGCGCATCCTCCACCTCGACCATCCCTTCACGGATTGGCACCGCGCGGCCGCCGCCGCGCCGGCGGAGGCGATGCAGGTCAGCGCCACCCATGGCCGCATCCGCGCCGGCGCCACCGCCGACCTGGTGCTGTTCTCCGCCCGCTTCATGACGGAGCTTCTGTCCCGCCCGCAAGCCGATCGCGTCGTGCTGCGGGCGGGGAAGGTGCTGGATGCCGTCGCGCCGGATTGGCGGGAACTGGATGCGGTGGTCGGCCTCTAGCCTACCAGCGCCGGAAATGCGCGCGGACGCGGGTGACGAAGCTCTCGCATTCCGCCCGCGTCCGGTGGTCCATCCGCGTCAGCGTCACCCATTCGACCTTGCAGTCCTTGGCGCAGAGCCGGCGGATGCCGCGGCCCATCAGCTTCCGGTCGGTGCGGCCGATATACCAGAGCAGCCAGGTGGGGGACCCGTAGGTGGTCACCACTGCGATCCGCTTGATGTTGGTCAGCAGCGGCTCGATCGCGCCATCGCCCAGCTTGAAGGCCACGCCCGGCGCCCAGACGCGGTCGAACCACCCCTTCAGCATGGCGGGCATGCCGTACCACCAGGTCGGATACACCAGAACCAGCGCATCGGCTGTTCGCAGGCTTTCCACATGGTCCGCGACGCCCGCGTAGTTGTCGGTCACCGCGTGATAGACACCGCGCTCCTCCGCGCTGAGCGCGGGGTTGAATCCCTCGGCATAGAGGTCCCGCACCTCCACCGTGTGGCCCGCCGCTTCCAGCGATTCGCGCGTGGCGTCGCGCAGCGCGGCGTTGAGGCTGTCGGCCCGTGGGTGGCTGTGCACCAGCAGGATGCGCATCGCGATTGTCCCGGTTGTTCCGGCGCGCGATGTGCAACAATCAGCGTGAGCTTTGCAAGGAACGTCGCCGCATGATGGCCGCCCCCGTCCTGTCTCGCCGCGCCGCGGACCTCCGCGGCTTCCGCATCGCGCCCGATGACAGCAACTACTTCGCCTGCCTCTTCGATCCCGTGGCCGATGGCGTGACCTTCACCCTGGTGGTGGAGATCTTCGAACCGGGCGGCCGCACGCCCCCCAACACCCACAGCGCGGCGGAGGAATGCTTCTTCGTCCTCGCGGGTTCCGGCAAGGCCTACGCCAATGGCGTGGAGATGCCCGTGGGCCCCGGCGATTGCTTCGTGCTGCGCCCGGGGACCGAGCATGTCGTGGTCAACGACACGCAGGAGAAGCTGTATTGCCTGACGATGATGACGCCGAATGAGGGTTTCGCGGAGCTGATCCGCAACGGCACGCCGGTCGACCTGGCGCCGGAGGATATCGCCATCATCGCGGGGCGCCGCTGATGCGTATCCACTACCTCTACGCCCATCCGCTGGAAGACAGCTTCCATGCCGCCATCAGCCGCGCCGCGCGGGACGGGCTGCGCGATGCCGGCCACCAGGTGGATTTCTGCGACCTCTATGCGGAAGGCTTCAACCCGGTCCTGAGCGCCGAGGAACGCCGCGGCTACCACGAGGTGCCGTCGAACCAGGAGCCCGTGGCGGATTACGTCCGCCGCCTGATGGAGGCCGAGGCCCTGGTCCTGTCCTTCCCCACCTGGTGCTTCGGCCTGCCCGCCATCCTGAAGGGCTGGATGGACCGCGTGATGCTGCCGGGCGTGTCCTTCAGGCTGGAGGATGGCGTGGCCTCCCCCAACCTGCTGCACATCAGGAAGGTGGCGGGGATCAGCACCTATGGGCGCCCGCGCTGGACGGCGATGATGATGGGCGACCCGCCCCGCAAGATCGTCACGCGCTACTTCCGCGTGGTCAGCGGCGGGCGGGCGGCGGTGCAGTATCACGCCCTCTACGACATGAACCGCGCCACGGAACACCAGCGCGCGAGCTTCCTGGCCCGGGTGCGGCGGGAAATGGCGGGGTTCTGAAACACCCTTGCCCTTCCGGCCGGCATGGACAATGTAGCCGCAAACGGTTGCACCGGGAGGGACCCATGATCTCACGCAGACTGATGTTGGGCGCGGCGGGGCTGCTGGCGGCGCCGTCCATCGCATCGGCTCAGGGCGCCTGGCCGAACCGGCCGGTGAAGATCGTGGTGCCCTTCGGCCTTGGCGGCTCCGCCGATGTCGCGGCGCGTTTCCTGGGGGAGCAGCTGCAGCAATCCCTCGGCCAGCCCTTCGTGATCGAGAACCGGCCCGGCGCCGGCGCCGTGATCGGCACCGACCTCGTCGTGAAGTCGCCCGCCGATGGCTACACGCTGCTGCTGATGTCGAACACCCACACGGCGAATGAGACGCTGATCCCCAACCGGCCCTACCAGCTGATGCGGGACCTGGCGCCGGTCGCGGCCATCAACGTCGCCTACCACGTGCTCGCCGTGCACCCCTCCATCCCCGCCACCACGGTGCCGGAACTGATCGCGCTGCTGCGCGCCAATCCCGGGCGGTATGACTACGCCTCCTCCGGCCCCGGCACGCCCTATCACGTGGCGGGGGAGGTCTTCCTCGCCATGGCTGGCGTGCAGGCGCAGCACGTGCCCTTCCGCGGATCGAACGAGGCCCGCACGGCGCTGATCGCGGGCCAGGTGCCGATCATGTTCGACGCCATCCCGACCATGCGCGAACAGGTCGCGGGCGGCCGCGTCCGCGCGCTTGGCACCACGGGGCCGACGCGCAGCCCGCTGATGCCGGAAGTGCCGGCGGTGGCGGAAGCGCTGCCGGGCTTCGAGGCATCCATCTGGCTCGGCCTGATGGCGCCGGCCGCGCTGCCGCAGCCCATCAAGGAAAGGCTGAATGCGGAGGTGAACCGCATCCTCGCGCTGCCGGCCACCCAGGAAGCCCAGGCCCGCGCCGGCGCCGCGCCGCTGCCGATGTCGATCGCGGATTTCGATGCCTTCCTGCGCCGCGACATCACGCGCCAGGCGGAATACATCCGCATGGCGCGCATGACGCCGACGTGAGCGTTTCCTTCACCCTGAACGGCGCGGCGGTGGCCGCGCCGATCGAGGATGAGGCGCCGCTGCTCGCCGCGCTGCGCGGGCCGCTCGGCCTTTCGGGCACGCGCTATGGCTGTGGGGCGGAACAATGCGGCGCCTGCCTGGTGCTGGTCGATGGCCAGCCCGCCTATAGCTGCACGCTGCACAGCGGCGTGGTGGCGGGGCGCAGCGTGACGACGGTGGAGGGCCTCGGCACGCCGGAAGCGCCGCATCCCCTGCAGACGGCGTTTCTCGAACTCCAGGCTGGGCAGTGCGGCTTCTGCCTTTCCGGCATCCTGCTCCGCGCCTCCGTCCTGCTGCGCGACAAGCCGGCGCCCACCGAGGATGACGTCCGCGCGGCGCTCGATCCGCATCTCTGCCGCTGCGGCAGCCACAACCGCATCATCCGCGCCGTGCTGCGCGCCGCGGCGATAGGGCAGCCCGCATGAACCTGGCCTTCCGCAACGCCGTGCAGGGTGGCGACGACAAGCCGAAGCTCCCCGGCAGCCTGCATGTGAACCGGCGGCTCGACCAATGGCTGTCCATCCAGCCCGGGGGCACCGTGACCATCACGCCGGGCAAGGTGGAGCTGGGGCAGGGGATCATCACGGCACTCGCCCAGATCGCCGCCGAGGAGCTGGATGTCGCGCTGCCCCGCCTGGTGGTGCGCCCGGCCTCCACGCCGGGAAGCCCGGATGAGGCCGTGACGAGCGGCAGCCTCTCCGTCCAGGAATCCGGCATGGCAATCCGCCATGCCTGCGCCGAGGCGCGCGCGATCTTCGTCGGTGTGGCGGCTCAGAAGACCGGTGTGCCGCGCGAGGACATTGCGGTGCAGGACGGCGATTTCGTCGCCCCGGATGGCCGCGTGCTGGGTTCCTACTGGTCCATGGCCGATGCCGCGCTGCTGGCTGTCGAGGCCACGCCGGGCGACCGCGCCAAGCCAGCAAGCGCCCGCCGGATCGCCGGCACCTCCGCGCCCCGGCTTGACCTGCCGGCCAAGATATTCGGCCAGCCGCGCTTCGTGCATGATATGCGCCTGCCCGGCATGATGCATGCCCGCATGGTCCGCCCCGCCGCACGCGGCGCGACGCTCGCGGCGCTCCGCGACGGCCCGCTGCCCGGCGGCGCCACCATCTTCCGCGATGGCAGCGTCCTCGCCGCCCTGGCCACCCAGGAACACCACGCGGAGGCAGCCGCCGCCCGCCTGGCCGCCCGCGCCAGCTGGGATGCGGCGGATACGCTGCCGGAGGAACACGCGATCGAGGCCTGGATGGACTCCGCGCCGCGCGAGGATTCCATCGTGCTGGAACGCAGCGCCGAAACCCCCGCGCCCGCGCGCCGGATCGCGCGCCGCTTCTTCCGCCCCTTCATCACCCACGGCTCCATCGGCACGTCATGCGCCGTCGCGACCTGGACTGGAGATACGGTGGAGATCTGGTGCCACAGCCAGGGCATCTACAACCTCCGCGCCGACCTGACGAAGGCGCTCCGGATGCCGGCGGACAACATCATCCTCCACCATGTCGAGGGTGCCGGCTGCTACGGCCACAATGGCGCGGATGATGTCGCGCTCGATGCCGCCCTCATCGCCCGCGCCCATCCCGGCACGCCGATCCGCGTGCTGTGGTCCCGCGCGGAGGAACTCGCCTGGGGCCCCGCATCCCCCGCGATGATCGTCGATGTGGCGGCGGAGGCCGAGGCGGATGGCACGCTGCTCCGCTGGTCGCAGCAGGTGCTCTCCAACGGGCATTCCGGCCGCCCCGGCCGCGGCGCGTTGCCGACGCTGCTCGCGGCTTCCATGATGGCGGATGGCTTCCCCGTGCCGCCCGCCATCAACCCGCCGCTGGCCGGCGGTGGCGGCGCGCAGCGCAATGCCGTCCCGCCCTATCGCGTGCCTGCGCTGAAGGTCGACATGGCGCGCATCACCGCCATGCCGCTCCGCACCTCCGCGCTGCGCGGCCTGGGCGCGCTGGTGAATGTCTGGGCGATCGAGAGCGTGATGGACGAACTCGCGGCCCAGGCCGCGGAGGACCCGCTGGCGCATCGCCTCCGTCACCTCGACGATGCGCGGTCCCGCGATGTCCTGTCCCGCGCCGCCCGGATGGCGGATTGGCCCAACCGGCAGAAGCGCGATGGCATCGGCATGGGCCTCGCCGTCTCCCGCTACAAGGGCAGCGGCGCCTGGTGTGCCGCGGTGGCGGAGATCGAGGCCGGTGAGCGCATCCGCTGCAAGCGCCTCTGGCTCGCCGCCGATGTGGGGGAGGTCGTGAACCCCGACGGATCGCTGAACCAGATCGAGGGCGGCGCCATCCAGGCGACGTCGCTCTGCCTGCTGGAAGCCGTGCGGCACGATGCGCGCAACGTCACGTCGGATAGCTGGGAAACCTACCCGATCCTCCGCTTTACAGATGTGCCGCGCGTCCAGGCCGAACTCATCGCGCGGCCGGAAGCGCCCCCACTCGGCGCCGGTGAATGCAGCCTCGGCCCCGTCATCGCCGCCATCGCCAATGCCATCGCCGATGCGCTCGGCGTGCGCGTCACGCGCTGGCCCTTCACGCCCGAGAATATCGCCCGCGCCATGGATGATGCATGACCCAGCTTTCCCTCGCCTGCACGCTGACCGATCGCACCCGCGCCGTGGTGGAAGGGCGCATCAAGGTCGAGGGTTTCGACATCGCCTTCACGCCGGGGGAGCCGGAGGACCTGTTCCGCATCGCCATGCGGGAAGCCCGCTACGACATCACGGAGATGTCGATGGGCAGCCACATCCTCTCCGTCGCGCGCGGTGACAGCCGCTACATCGGCGTGCCCGTCTTCCCGTCCCGCGCCTTCCGCCATTCCGCCATCTACATCCGCACCGACCGCGGCATCACCGGGCCGAAGGATTTGGCCGGCCGCGTCATCGGCCTGCCGGAATACCAGCAGACCGCGGCGGTCTGGGTGCGCGGCGTGCTGCGCGACCACTATGGCGTCGATCTGTCCGGCATCACCTGGAAGGTCGCGGGCGAACGCACGCCCATCGTGCTGCCGCCCCACATCCGCAAGGAAAGCATCGCGGAGGGCCAGACGCTCGACGCCATGCTGGCCGGGGGCGAGATCGATGCCGTCATCGCCCCCCGCCCGCCTGCCTGCTTCGTGAACGGTACGGCGCCCGTCGCCCGCCTGTTCCCCGATTTCCGGACCCATGAGGAAGCCTACTACAAGGCCACCGGCTTCTTCCCGATCATGCACTGCATCGCCATCCGGCGTGATGTCGCCGCCGCCAATCCTGGCCTGGCCATGGCGCTGTTCAACGCCTTCAGTGCCGCCAAGGCCCATGCGCTGGCGGAGGCCGCGATGGTGAATGTGCTGCGCGTCTCCATCCCCTGGATCGCGTCGGAAGTCGCGAAGCAGACCGAATTCATGGGCGGCGACCCCTGGCCCTACGGCTTCCGCCGCAACCGGGCGGAGATGGCCGCGATGTGCCGCTTCTCCGCCGCCGATGGCCTGACTTCCCAGGACGTGCAGCCGGAGGCACTCTTCCACGAGACGACGCACGGCGTCTGAACGCCGGCTCAACTCGGGAGGATTAGTCCATGGTCCGGATCAACCGGCGCGCCCTGCTCGGCGCCGCCGCGGTGCTTGCCGCGCCGCGCATCGCCAGCGCGCAGTCCAACACCATCCGCATCGTCGTGCCCTTCGGCCCCGGCGGTTCCACCGATGCCGTCGCACGGCTGGTCGCACCGGGTGTCGGCGCCAGGCTCGGCGCGACGGTGGTGGTGGAGAACCGCTCCGGCGCCGCAGGTTCCATCGGCGCGGATATCGTGGCCAAGGCACGGCCGGATGGCCTGACCTGGATGCTGACCTTCGACAGCCACGCGACCATCCCGGCCCTGCTGCGCACGCCGCCGCTGAACGTGCTGACGGACCTCGATCCCGTCATGCTGATCGGTGGTTCGCCCTATGCCGTGGCCTGCAAGCCGGACAAGCCCTTCCGCACCATGGCGGATGCCGTCACGCGGGCGAAGGCGCAGCGGGACAGCGTCTCCTATGGCTCCACCGGCAACGGGACCATCGGGCACCTGACGATGATCCAACTCGGCGACCGGGAAGGCACGAGCTTCCAGCACGTCCCCTATCGCAGCGGCGGCCTCGCGGTGAACGATGCGGTGGCGGGCCATGTGGACATGATGATCGGCAGCGCCGCGCTGATGCTGCCCCACATCGCCGGCGGATCGCTCCGCCCCCTCATGCAGTTCGGGCCGACGCGACTGGCCGGCCTGCCGGATACGCCGACCTCCGCCGAAGCCGGCTACCAGGGGCTGGAGGCCGAGGCCTGGTGGGGCGTCTGGGGCCCGCGCGGCACGCCGCCCGCCACCATCGCCGCCATGAACGCCGCTTTGCGCGAAGCGCTGTCGGAGGAACGCGCCCGCCGCGTGATGACGGAAACCCAGCAGGCGCGCCTGGTCCTCTCCTCGCCCGAGGAACTCCGCGTCTTCTTCGCGCGGCAGGTCGAGACCTGGGGCGCCATCGTGCGCGCCAACAACATCCAACCGGATTGAGCCCATGTCCTTCGACCGCCTCGCCCCCGATGTGATCGCGCGCTTCGCGAAGCTGCCTTCCTCCTGCGTCTCGGATGCCTGCGACAAGCTGGCCATCCCGGGGCAGGTGGATGGGTTGAAGCCCATGCTGCAAGGCGCGCGCATCTGCGGCCAGGCGGTGACGCTGCGCTACCTGCCGATGGGGCCGGCCGGCGGCACCGTGGGCGATTTCCTGCACCTGGCGGAAGCCGGCGACGTCATCGTCATCGACAATCGCGGCCGCATCGACTGCACCGTCTGGGGCAACATCCTGACGGAGGCCGCGAAGGCCAAGGGCATCGCCGGCACGGTGATCGAGGGCGTGAACCGCGACGTCGGCGAAAGCCGCGAATACGGCTACCCTATCTGGTCCCGCGCCAACCATTCGCGCACCGGCAAGGACCGCGTGGCGCTGGACGCAACCAACGTGCCCGTCGTGCTCGGCCATGTCCGCGTGGACCCGGGCGATGTCATCTGCGCCGATGACAGCTGCGTCGTCTGCGTCCCGCTCTCCCGCGCCATGGACGTGCTGGGCATCGCGGAATCGATCGACGCGAAGGAGGAACTGATCCTTCGCGACATCCGCGCGGGGGTGGACCTGGCGGAGGCCAGGAAGCGGCACGGGTATTACGCGTTGCAGACGCCGGGGAAGGCGTAAGGGCGGGGACGCCGCCCCCGCACCCCCGCCGGGGGGCGTGGCGCCCCCCGGGCCCCGCCTTCAATGGCGGCGGATCAACAAGGTCGTAACGCCGTCGCGATAACGCGGCACGCCAACCTGGACGAAGCCCAGCTTTGCGGCGACGCGCAGCGAACCTGCATGGGCAGGGTCGATCATGCAGAAGCAGTCGCGACCCAGCCAGGCCAGCGCCGCAGCCGCGGCCTCCGTCGCCAGGCCCTTCCCATGCACGGCGGGCGATAGCACCCAGCCCATCTCCGGCAGGGCAGGGGGCGCGGGGTCCAGCGGCCGGTGGAAATCCGCGAAGCCGACATCGCCGAGATAGGCGCCGGTTTCGCGATCCTCCACCGCCCAATAGCCGAAGCCCAGCAACCGCCAGAGCCCGGCATAGCGCAGCAGCCGCCCCCAGCTTTCCTCCCGCGTCGCCGGCCGGCCACCGATGAAGCGCGTCACCGCCGGGTCCGCCCAGAGCGTCGCCAGCGCCTCGAAATCCTCGACGCTGTGCGGCCGCAGCCGCAGGCGCGGCGTGTCCAGCCTCACACCAACGGCCGCTTGCAGCGGCTCGTTGGTGTTGCTTTCCGGTGCCTCAATCGCCAGCGCCCGCTCCGCGGGCTTGGCTTCGCCGCACTGGCCGCGGGCGCCATCCGGCGCCTCGGCCGGCGTTGCCGGCCGCAGGTCACCCCGTCGTGCCGATCGCATCACACCCCGGCCCGCCGTAGCAATTCCGCGAACAAGGCCTCCCGCGCCGCGCGCCGTTCCTCGAACAGCACCGCGCCCTGGTCGAGCATCGCTCCGCGGTCCACGGCGCCAGGCGCCGACAGGCTCGCCCAATGGTCCATGATCGCGGGTGTCGCCTCCGGGTGGAACTGAACGGCGATGGCGTTGGGCAGCGCGAAGCACTGAACCGTGCCGGCATCGCGGGCCAGCACCGTCGCCTGCGGCGGGGGCGTGATCACATCGCCATGCCAGCGCGGCCACACCCCTTCCAGGGAGGGCTCAGCGGCCTCCGCATTGCCGATCCAGCCGCGATGGAACACGCCCTCCGCATGGCGCGCCACGCTGCCGCCCGCGGCGGCCGCCATCATCTGCGCGCCGAAGCAGATGCCGATGGTGGGGTGCTGCGCCTCCAGCCGCTTCGCCACCATGGCGCGCTGCGCGTCGATCCAGGGATGGGCCGCGCCCTCATAGACGCCCCGCGGCGATCCGAGCATGACGACGAGGGGCGCCGCCTGCATCTGGGCGTCCGTCACGTCACAGCCGGCGATGATCTCCAGCTCATGCCCCTGCGCGCGCAGCCAGTCGCCGAAGGCGCCCTCCGGCGCTGTCTCGCTGTTCCGAACCACCAGGATCTTCATGCAATCCCCCGCGCCGCATCGCGCCTGCGCATCACCTGCAGGATGGGCAGCGCCGCCAGCACCATCCACGCCTTGCCCAGAACCTGCCCGGCCATGAAGTCCAGGCTGCCGAAGGCCAGCCACAGAAACACAGCGCTATCCACCACCAGGCCCACCGCGCCACTCGCCGCCACGGCCAGCACCAGGCCCCGCCGTTGCAAGGGCGTATAGACCGCGAGGTCCACGAGTTCCGAGAGCAGGAAGGCCAGCGCGGAGGCCACCACCAGCGCCGGCGGCGCCAGCAGGGCGGAGAGCGCGGCGCCGGCCAGCACCGCCCCGAACGCCCATCCCAGCCCGAGCCGGCGCTGCACCAGATCCCGCAGCACCAGCGCCAAGCCGATCATCAGCACGCCCGACGGCGCCATGACCCCTGGCGCGACCGGCACCAGGCAGGGCCCGCCCGGGATGCACATCGTGCCTGCATGCCCGATCAGCCAATTGGCCGCCGGGATGCACAGCCCGAACCCCGCGAGGAAGACGAAGCCCTCCGCCCGCGGGGTCATGCCGCCTTCCACTTCCGCCAGCCGCGTTCCCGCAGGTCACAGGCCGGGCAATGCCCGCAGCCCGCGCCCCATTCATGCGGCGTGCGATCGCCGAGGTAGCAGGAATGGGTGATGGTCCGGATCGCCTCCACCAACCCATCCCCGCCAAGCTCCTGCGCCAGCTGCCAGGTTGCCGCCTTGTCCCGCCACATCAGCGGCGTGTGCAGGACGAAACGCTTCTCCATGCCGAGGTTCAGCGCCACCTGCAGCGCCTTGATCGTGTCGTCCCGGCAGTCGGGATAGCCGGAATAGTCGGTCTCGCAGACGCCGGTGACGATGTGCTTCAGCCCGCGCCGGAAGGCGAGCGCCGCGGCGAAGGTCAGGAAGATCAGGTTCCGCCCGGGCACGAAGGTGTTGGGCAGCCCGCCGGTCTCCATCTCGATCGCCACATCGCGGGTCAGCGAGGTCTCGCTGATCGCGCCCAGGGCATCGATCTTGATGATATGATCCGCGCCGAGCCGGCCGCCCCAGACGGGATGCGCCGCGACATGCGCGCGGAAGGCGGCGCGCGTTTCCAGTTCCACCACATGCCGCTGGCCGTAGTCGAAGCCCAGCGTCTCCACCGCGGCATAGCGGTCCAGTGCCCAGGCCAGGCAGGTCGCGCTGTCCTGCCCGCCGGAGAACAGCACCAGCGCCTTGTCGCTCCGCTCGCCCTCAATCGCCGGGCGCGCGCTCCGCGCGCTTGGCTCGCCGGACTGCCGGCGGGCCGCATTCGCGGCCTCGCCCGCCGCTGGCGGGCGCGAAGCGGCTCCAGCAACAGAAGGGATCATCCAAGCAACCTCTCGCTTGCCCATCGCGCACATTCCGCGACGCTCTCATCCGCATCATCGCACAGGCCCTGCGCCGTGGCGCGCAGCGCCGGATCGCCGCTGTTGCCGATGGCCACCAGCACGTTCCGCACGAAGCGGTTGCGGCCGATGCGCTTGATGGGGCTGGCGCTGAACAGCGCGCGAAACCCCGCATCATCCAGCGCGGCCAGTTCCGCCAGCCGAGGCGCCGTCAGGGCCGCGCGCGGCGCGAAGGCCGGCTCCTCATGCGCCCGGGCGAATTTGTTCCAGGGGCAGACCGCCAGGCAGTCATCGCAGCCATAGATGCGGTTGCCCATCCTCGCGCGCAGTTCAGCCGGGATCGGGCCGTGATGCTCGATGGTCAGGTAGGAGATGCAGCGCCTGGCATCCAGCCGGTAGGGCGCCGGGAAGGCCTCCGTCGGGCAGGCGCGCAGGCAGGCATCGCAGCGTCCGCAATGGTCGCGCTCCGCCTCATCCGGCACCAGGTCGAGCGTGGTGAACACCTCGCCCAGGAACAGCCAGGACCCGAAATCGCGGGAGACGAGGTTGGTATGCTTGCCCTGCCACCCGATCCCCGCCTGCTGCGCCAGCGGCTTTTCCATCACCGGCGCGGTATCGACGAAGACCTTGATCCCGCTGCCCTTGAACCGCCCCGCGATCCAGCCGCCCAGCTGCTTCAGCCGCCCTTTCACCAGGTCATGATAGTCCCGGTTGCGGGCGTAGACGCTGATCGTCCCTCGGTCCCGCCAGCCCAGGCTTTCCATCGGGTCCCGGTCCGGCCCGTAGTTCAGGCCGAGCGAGATCACGCTCACCGCTTCCGGCCACAGCGCCTTCGGGTCCGCGCGCTGGTCGGCGCGAGCCTCCATCCAGCCCATCGATCCATGGTGTCCCGCGGCCAGGAAGGCACCCAGTCGTTCCCGCGCCTCCGCGGCCAGTGCGGCGCGCGCGAAGCCCACCGCATCGAAGCCCAGCGCCAGCGCGCGGGCCCGTATCGCGTCCCGGGCCTCAGCCCCGCCCACGATACCCCGGCACGTCCTGCGGCGGCACCCAGACGCCCGCCGGCGGCTCCCCCGTGGCGTAGAACACGTCGATCGGGATGCCGCCCCGCGGATACCAGTAGCCGCCGATGCGCAGCCACTCCGGGTCCAGCTCCTCCACCAGGCGCCGCGCGATGCCGACCGTGCAGGCCTCGTGGAAGGCGCCGTGGTTGCGGAAGGCGGTCAGGTAGAGCTTCAGGGACTTGCTCTCCACCAGCCAATCCCGCGGCACATAGTCGATGACGAGATGCGCGAAATCCGGCTGGCCCGTCATGGGGCAGAGCGAGGTGAACTCCGGCGCCGTGAAGCGCACGCAATAGCGCTGCCCCGGATGCGGGTTCGGCACGCGCTCCAGCACCGCCGCCTCCGGCGTCGCGGGCTGCGCCGTCTGCTGGCCGAGCATGGTCAGCCCGCTCGTATCCGTCGAAATCGAAGGTCCCGTCACCGCCTGGAATCCACTAGCCTGGAAGGCGGCGCCTATAGCAGCGCCGGAAGGAAGGGGCGAGGATGCGCGTATTCCTGGTGGCGGCTGCCCTGGCCCTGGCGACGCCCGCCGCGGCACAGACCCCGATCACCGCCTGGTGCGCCGGCGGCGTGACCGGCGGCGGCAACGGCACGCGCATCATGCCGGATGGGCGCCTCCTCCGCCTCAGCCGCACAACCGCCGCCGCCCCCGAAGTGGCAACCCCGCTGGGGGAGGACGAAGCCGCCTTCCGCCGCTGGGACGCCATCCTGGCCGCTGCCGGCTTCATCCGCATGGGCGGGGGCGCGCCGGGGAACATGACCTGCTCCCTCAGCCAGGGCACCACGACCATCCGCTGGCCCGGCACGACCCCGCCGCCCGACCTGCCGCCGACGGTGGCGCAGGTGTTCGGGGAGTTGCGGGGATGGAGGCCGTGAGTGGGGTGGGTGCGGGTGGCCCTCGGAGAGGGGCGCTGCCCCTCTCCGAACCTCACCCAGCCAGGGTCCAGCGGGACCCTGGACCGCGAGGTTTTGGAAGGCGGAGGGAGGGGCACCGAGCACGCTCGGATGGGGGACGCGCGCCGTGCCCCTCTCTCCGCCTTCCAATTCACATGGGATCCAAGGGGCCGCTGCCCCTTGGCGGGGAAGGGGTCTGGGGAGGGGGCAGCGCCCCGTCCCCAGCCTCACCAGCGCCACCCCACCCCGCCTCGATCACCGCCGCTTCTTCCTCGAACCGCCCCGCCAGGATCGCCGCCCGCAGGCGTGCGGTCAGGCGCTGGTAGTACTGGATGTTGTGCCAGGTCAGCAGCATCGGGCCGAGCATCTCCTCGGCCTTGATGAGGTGGTGGATATAGGCGCGGGAGTGGTTGCGGCAGGCCGGGCAGTCGCAGTCGGGGTCCACCGGCCCGGTGTCTTCCGCGTGTTTCGCGTTGCGCATGTTGAGCACGCCGCGGCTGGTATAGGCGCGGCCGGTGCGGCCGGATCGCGTGGGGATCACGCAGTCGAACATGTCGACGCCGCGACGGATGGATTCGATCAGATCCGAGGGCGTGCCCACGCCCATGAGGTAGCGGGGCGCATCCTGCGGCAGTTGCGGCGTGGTGAAGTCCAGCACCCGCAGCATCTCCGCCTGGCCCTCGCCGACGGCCAGGCCGCCGATGGCATAGCCTTCGAAGCCGATCGCGGTCAGGGCCTGGATGCTCTCGCTGCGCAGATCCTCGAAGGTGCTGCCCTGCACGATGCCGAACAGGCCGTGGCCGGGGCGCGGCTTGAAGGCTGCGCGGGACCGCGCGGCCCAGCGCATGGACAGGCGCATGCTCTCGGCGGCCTGTTCATGCGTGGCGGGGTAGGGCGTGCATTCGTCGAAGCACATGGTGACGTCGGCGCCCAGCAGATGCTGGATCTCCACGCTGCGTTCCGGCGTGATCCGGTGCTTCGACCCGTCGATATGGGACTGGAAGGTCACGCCATCGGCGTCGAGCTTCCTGAGCCCCGCCAGCGACATCACCTGGTAGCCGCCGCTATCCGTCAGGATCGGCCCGTGCCAGTCCATCAGCCTGTGCAGCCCGCCGAGGCGCGCCACGCGTTCCGCGCCGGGGCGCAGCATCAGGTGGTAGGTGTTGCCCAGCACCATCCGCGCGCCGGTGCTGCGCACCGCATCGGCCGTCATGGCCTTGACGGTGCCGGCGGTGCCGACCGGCATGAAGACCGGTGTCGGCACCTCCCCATGCGCCGTCATCAGGGTGCCGGCGCGGGCCGCGCCGTCTCGGGCGGCCATGGTCCAGTGCAGGGTCACGCGGGGGAATCCTGGTCGCAGCGGAACAGCAGGCTGCCGTCCCCGTAGGAGAAGAAGCGGTATTCCTGCGCCACCGCATGCGCATAGGCCGCGCGCATCCGCCGCGTGCCGGCGAAGGCGGAGACCAGCATGAGCAGCGTGGATTTGGGCAGGTGGAAATTCGTCACCAGAGCATCGACGGCGCGGAAGCGGTAGCCCGGCAGGATGTAGAGGTCCGTCAGCCCCCGGAAGGGCGCGACGGTCCCATCCTCCCGCGCCGCGCTTTCGGTCGTGCGCAGCGCCGTCGTGCCCACCGCCACCACCCGGCGGCCCTCGGCGCGGGCCTGGTTGATGGTGTCCGCGGCCTCCGGCGATACGTCGCACCATTCCTGGTGGATGTGGTGCGCGCGGGGGTCATCCTCCCGCACCGGCAGGAAGGTGCCGGCGCCGACATGCAGCGTCACGGTCGCGCGCCGGATGCCGCGCGCGTCGAGTGCCGCCAGGAGCTGGTCGGTGAAGTGCAGGCTGGCGGTGGGGGCGGCCACGGCGCCGGGGCGTTCCGCGAAGATGGTCTGGTAGTCCGCCACATCCTCCGCGCCCGGCTTGCCATCGCGGTGGATGTAGGGGGGCAGGGGAACCTCGCCCGCCTGTTCCAGCGCGGCTGCCAGCGCCGCCTGGTCCGGCCCGAAATCGAGCAGCGCGCTGCCGCCGTCGCGCTCCACCACCCGCGCCACGCAGCCTTCCGCGCCCTCGATCGCCACGGTATCGCCGGGCCGCAGCCGCCGGGCATTGCGGATCAGCGCGTGCCACAGCCCGCCGCCCTCCGCCCGGTTCAGCATGATCTCGACGCGGGCCTCGCCCCGGCGGCCATGCAGCCGGGCCGGGATCACGCGGGTGTCGTTCACCACCAGCACATCGCCGGGGTCGAGCATCGCCGGCAGGTCGAGGACGCCCCGATCCTCCAGCCGCCCATCGCCCACCACCAGCAGGCGGGCGGAATCGCGTGGCCGGGCCGGCGCCTGGGCGATCAGGCGTTCGGGCAGGTCATAGTCGAAATCCCCGGTTCGCAGCGGCGTGGGGAAGGGCGGGGCATCCGGCATGGCCGCGGCATGTGGCCCGGACCCCCGGGCTTGTCCAGCACGGAACGCCGCCGATCCGTCATGCACGCGGGCCGGGCGGCGCGGTAGAAGGGCGCCAGGCCGTTCCTTCCGCGGAGTCCCCGATGCGTCGCCTGCTGCCGCTGCTTCTCCTGCTCCTTGCCCCCGTCGCCCCTGCCGCCGCGCAACCCTTCAGCTTCGCCGCCTTCGGGGACGTGCCCTATTGCCGCCCCTGGGCACCACGGGAATGCGTGGAACAGGAAGCCCGCGTCGCCGACCTGATGCAGGACCTGAACCGCGCCAACCCGGCCTTCACCGTCCATGTCGGCGACACGATCGGCGGCAGCGAATTGTGCACGGACGAGAAACTGCTCCGCGCCTTCGCCTTCTTCACCCTGGCGAACCACCCGCTGGTCTATACGCCAGGCGACAATGAATGGACGGATTGCTGGCGCGATTTCGCCGGCCGGTATGCGCCGCAGGAGCGTCTGGCCTTCCTCCGTGCCCGCTATTTCCGGGATGCCAGCAGCCTCGGCCGCCGCCCCATGCCGCTGCTGCGCCAGGCGGATGTGGACCCCGCCCACCCCGCGCTGGTGGAGAATGCCCGCTGGGTCCGCAACGCCGTGGTCTTCGCCACCCTCCACGTCACCGGCAGCAACAACGGCCGCCCCGGCATCCCCGGCGACACGCCCGTGGTCCCCCAGGCGCCCGGCGCGCTGGCGGAATACGAGGCCCGGCACGCCGCCAACCTGGCCTGGCTGGAGGCGACCTTCGCGGATGCCACCCGCGCTGCCGCCCCGGCGGTTGTGGTGATGGTGCAGGCGGATCTGTTCTACGTGGCGCGCTGCGGCCGCGGCTATGACAGCGGCTATGCCGATTTCCGCTCGGCCTTGGCCCGCCACGCCGCGGCCTTCGGCAGGCCCGTGCTGCTGGTGCATGGCGACAGCCATTTCTGGCTGCATGACCGGCCCATCGCCACCGCCCCGAACCTGACCCGCATCATGGTGCCGGGGGATCAGGATGTCCGTGCCGTGATGGTCGCGGTCGATCCCTCGGCCGCCGAGCCCTGGTCCTTCACCTTCATCGGCCGAGACGACCGGATGGCCCGCCCGGGCTGCTGACCGTCACGCCGGCAGCCAGCGCAGCAGCGGGCCGAGTTCCGCCGCATCCCCCTCCGTCACCCCGATGACGGCGGAGAGGTCCACGCGGCCACGGCCCGGGATCTCCAGCGTCGGCGGCTCGAAGCTGGCGATGCTCGTCCCGTCCGGCGCCTCCACATGCCCGGCGGGGTGGGATTGCGTCGCCTCCGCTGCCTCATTCCCGCGGGGATGGGCGTCGGAAGGTTCGTCATTCCCCGCATAGCCAACCCCCTGCATGGGGGCGAGGGAATAGCGCGGCTCATCAGCCTCCCCCGGCCGCTCGATCTCATAGCGATAGACGGCGAAGCGTTCCGGCATCCTGGCATTCCCTTGTCGTGCAGGGGGAACGCCAGGGCCGCCGATCGGGTTGCCCGGTATCGGGCGGCTCAGGCCCTGATCAGCCCGGCCATGGGCGGGGCGTCCCGGCTGTCCGGGAAGGCCTGCGCCACCGCGGCCTCCGGCAGCCGCAGATGGTCCCGCAGCAGGCCCTTGGCGATCGTCCGCAGGTCGCGCGTGGGCTGCAGGTCCCGGTTCTCGAACAACTGCCCGGGCGCCAGCCCTGGCCAATCCGCCACAACCCGGCCGCCGGCCACCGCGCCGCCCAGCAGGAAGGCGACGCCGCCGGTGCCGTGATCCGTGCCGAGATTGCCGTTCACCCGGGCGGTGCGACCGAACTCCGTCACGATCAGCACCGCCGTCCGCGCCCATGCCGCGCCGAGCGAGGTCTTGAGCTGGCCGATCCCGTCATCCAGCAACCGCAGCGGTCCCATGATGCGCCCGGCCTGGCTGGCATGGGTGTCCCAACCCCCGAGTTCCAGCGCGGCCACGCGCGGCCCGCCGCTTTCCGACAGCAGCCGTCCCGCCGCCGCCGCCAGGCGCGGGAAGCTGCCGCGATCCGGGTCATTGCTCGGCGCGCCCAGCGTCTGCATGGCGAAGCCGCGGGCGCGCATCCCCTCCGCGAAGGGCGCGGCAAGGCGCGGATCGGCGCCCTGCAACTCCGCGAGGCGGTACATCAGGTCCTCGGAAGGCCGGTCGAGCCCCGGGGGGGCGTAGGCGCCCACGGGGACCGGCCCGCGCAGCAGCAGCGGCACGCCGGCGCCGATGGCGATGCCGGCGCGCGACGGGCCCGCCGACGGCACGGCCTGCAGGGCGCGGTTCAGCCAGCCGCTGGTCATGCTCCGGCTGGCGCCGGTCTCCAGCAGGTCCTGCGCCTCGAAATGGCTGCGGCTGCGATGGGGGCCCGCCACGGCATGCAGGGCCAGCGCCTCATTGGCCCGGTACATCGCATGGAGGTTGGCGAAGCCCGGATGCAGGCCGAACTGGCCGCCGAGGTCGAGCAGCCCGCCCTCCTGCCCGGGTTCGGGCAGCATCAGCGCCCCGCGCAGCTCCGCCGCCCCTGGGTCGCCATAGGGCTGCACGGCATGGAGCCCATCCAGCGCGCCCCGCAGGATGATGACGACCAGCCGCCGGTCCCCCGCCGCCTGGCCGAAGGCCACCCGCGACCGCCCCAGCGCGAAGGTGGCGCCCAGGCCCAGCAGCAGGCCGCGGCGGCCGATGCGGAAGGAGGCGTGCTTCGCGTCGCTCATCGCTGCATGAACTCCGGGCTGCCGAGCAGCAGGGTCAGGGCATCGCGCACCGAACCCGCGCGGCCCACCGCGGTCGCGGTCTCCGCCCGTCCCAGCGGCCCGAGCGCGGCCGCCGCCACCGCCCGCGGATCGGCGCGCGGCACGCGCCCGGCCAGGTTGTAGGACCAGTCCACCCGGCGCATCAGACCCTCCGGCGATGCCCAATGCGCCAGCCCGTCCGGCCAGCCATTGGGCTGCGGCGCGGTCCAGAGCGGCTGGTCCAGCGCCGCGAGGCCCGTGAGGATGACGTCGGCGCGTTCCTCCGGCAGCCCGATCGCCCGGGCCGCGGTGATGACGTAGTCCATCGGCGCCTTCATCTTCGCCAGCGGCCGGTCCCAGGCCTGCGGCAGACGCACCAGCGCGCGGGCAACGGCGCCGAGGTCCCCCCGCGTGTCGCGCAGCACGGCTTCCAGCGCCCGCACCGCCTCCGCCGGCGGATCATCGGCCACGAAATGCCGGGCGAGCTTCGTCGCCAGGTGGCGCCAGGTGGCGGGATGCTCCGCCAGGAACCGCAGCGCGGCCTCGCCCTCCGCCTCTCCGTCCCCGAAGCGGCGGCCGAGGATGACCTTCTCCCCGGGATCATGCGTGGCGGGGCGGAAGGCGAAGCCGACCGGCGGGACGCGGGATTCGACCGACCAGCCCGTCAGCAGGCGGGCGAATTCCTGCACGTCCCGCTGGGTATAGCCGCCGCTGGGGGAGACCGTGTGCAGTTCCAGCACCTCCCGCGCCAGGTTCTCGTTCAACCCGCGCCGCCGGCGCTCGCCCACCGGGCTGGCCGGCCCGGTGGAGTTCTGGTTGTCGAGGTAGACGAGCATCGCGGGGTGGCGGGCCACGGCGACGACCATGTCGGCGAAGCGGCCGGTGACATGCGGGCGGATCGCATCGCGCTGGAAGGCGCCGATGATCGGCTGGATGGCGCCCACGCGGCGGCTGACCGTGAAGTGGTTCATCCAGAAATCGACCAGCCTTTCGCGGTAGCCCTCCTTCGTGGTCAGGGCGCGATGGGCCTGCGCGATCATGTCGGCCCGGATGGCCTCGGCCAGCGCCGCGCGGCCATTGGGCGCCCGGGGCGCCTCCATGTTGGCCCGCCGCGCGGCCCGGTCGGCAAGGGCAAGCTCGAAGCCCTCGGCCACTGTCAGGCCCTGGGGCGGCGGCGCCGGGTTGTCGATCTGCCCGACCAGCCAGGCCTCCGGGTCGGCAGGCGGCGCCTCGCCCAGCCGGAGCCCGTAGCCGAAGCGGATGGCGGCGATGTATCCGCGAACACTCATGGGACGGACCACTAGCACGCCGCCCGCGCCGCCGCAGCGGTCGTGTGGTGACGGATGGTGACGCGGCGCTGCCGCAGGGCAGCCCCGCATCGCCCGCCATGCGGGAACGCTTGCAAAACCGGCCGGGAGAGGGCATCTCCCCCTCCGCACAAGACTAGATTCGGAACCATTGCGCGGGCGGCACAGGGATTTCCCCACGGGGATTTCCCCAGTGTCGGGCCCGCTTTCGCGTATGGAGGCCCATCGTGGCGCGCACACCGCTCGACAAGATCCGCAACATCGGCATCACGGCGCATATCGATGCCGGCAAGACGACGACGACCGAGCGGATTCTCTACTACACCGGCAAGTCCCACCGGATTGGTGAAGTCCACGACGGCAACACCACGACCGACTACATGGAGCAGGAGCGCGAGCGGGGGATCACCATCACCTCCGCCGCCGTGACGGCCGTGTGGAAGGACTACCGCATCAACGTCATCGACACCCCCGGCCACATCGACTTCAACATCGAGGTCAACCGGTCGCTGCGCGTGCTGGACGGCGCCGTCTTCATCATCGAGGGCGTGGCTGGCGTGCAGCCGCAGTCCGAGACCAACTGGCGCCTGGCCGACCGCTACAACGTTCCGCGCATCATCTTCATCAACAAGCTGGACCGCACGGGCGCCGATTTCTACCGCGCCGCCGCGACCCTGACCGAGAAGCTCGGCATCAACTGGGTGACGCTGCAGCTCCCGATCGGCATCGAGGACACCTTCGTGGGCGTCGTCGACCTGGTCGAGATGAAGGCGATCATCTGGAAGGGCGACGAGCTCGGCGCGAAGTACGAGGACGCGCCGATCCCGGCCGACCTGGCCGACAAGGCCGCCGAATACCGCCAGAAGCTGGTCGATACCGTGGTCGGCATCGATAACGCCGCCATGGAAGAGTATTTCGACAAGGGCGACGTCTCCGTCGAGACGCTGAAGCGCTGCATCAAGCTCGGCACCATCTCCGGCGAGTTCCGCCCGGTGCTGTGCGGCACGGCCTTCAAGAACAAGGGCGTGCAGCCCCTGCTCGACGCCGTGGTGGACTATCTGCCGAGCCCGATCGACATCCCCGGCATCAAGGTGGCGCCGGAGGAAGGCCAGGACGAGACGGCCGACCGCCGCAACATCCCGGCCGATGAGAACGCGCCCTTCGCCGGCCTGGCGTTTAAGATCATCAACGACAAGTACGGCAACCTGACCTTCGTGCGCGTCTACCGCGGCGTCCTCCGCCAGGGCGACATGGTGATGAACACCACGAAGGGCCAGCGCGAGCGCATCGGCCGCATGTTCCAGATGCACGCCGACAAGCGCGAGGAAATCAAGGAAGTCTCCGCCGGCGACATCGCCGCCTTCGTGGGGCTGAAGGACACCGGCACGGGTGACACCCTGGCCGACCAGGCCGACCCCGTGGTGCTGGAGCGCATGGCCTTCCCGGTCCCCGTCATCGACATCTCTGTCGAGCCGAAGACCAAGGATGCGGTCGAGAAGATGCAGATCGGCCTCGGCAAGCTGGCCGGCGAGGACCCGTCTCTGCGCGTCAAGACCGACCAGGAAAGCGGCCAGACCATCCTGTCCGGGATGGGCGAGCTGCACCTGGAGATCATCGTCGATCGCCTCCGCCGCGAATACAACGTGGAGTGCAACATCGGCGCCCCGCAGGTCGCGTACCGCGAGACGATCACCAAGCCGCACACCGAGATCTACACCCACAAGAAGCAGTCGGGTGGCTCGGGCCAGTACGCCGAGGTGAAGATCGTCTTCGAGCCGAAGGAACGGAACGAGGGCATCGAGTTCGTCAACGGCGTCGTCGGCGGCTCCGTCCCCCGGGAATACATCCCGGCGGTCGAAAAGGGCATCAAGGTGCAGGCCGATACCGGCGTGCTCGCCGGCTTCCCCACGGTGGACTTCAAGTACACCCTGGTGGACGGCAAGTACCACGACGTCGACTCGTCGGCCCTGGCCTTCGAAATCGCCGCCAAGGCCTGCTTCCGCGAAGGCATGAAGAAGGCCAGCCCGGTCATCCTCGAGCCGATCATGGACGTGGAAGTCACCACGCCGCAGGACCACGTCGGCGACGTCGTCGGCGACCTGAACCGCCGCCGCGGCGTGATCCAGTCGCAGGACATGGCCGGCACCTCCGTCATCGTGCGCGCCCATGTGCCGCTGAAGGAGATGTTCGGCTACATCTCGAACCTCCGCGGCATGACCAAGGGCCGCGCGAGCTTCTCGATGCAGTTCCACCACTATGATCCGGTGCCGCGCAACGTCGCCGACGAGATCATGAAGAAGTCCGCCTGATCCCATCGGGATAGACTGACGCCAGCGGCGCGGGGGGCAACCCCCGCGCCGTTTTGCGTTTCACCCCGCCTCCGGCGGGAGGGGCGGGGGGCAACCCCCGCGCCGTTCGTGTTTCCGGCCCTACCGCTTCATGAAATGCGTGGCGACGGCGTCCAGCACCACCGCGCCCGTATCCACCCGCCGCAGCAGGTAGCGCAGTTTCGCGATCCCCATCTCCGGCTTGCTGCGGGAGGGGCGGATCTCCACCACGCCCAGCGTGAAGGCCACCTCCGTATCCGGCGGCAGCGGCGCCGGCCAGGACAGTTCCATTCCCCCGCCCGCCAGGTTGATCCGGCTGATCAGCCCGCTGCGGACCAGGTGGCCGATGGCGGAGGACAGGGTGTGCAGCCCGGACGCCACTAGCCCGCCGAAGATCGAGCCCTTCGCCGCTTCCTCATCCAGGTGGAAGTATTGCGGGTCGTACTTCCCGGCGAAGTCCAGCACCTCCTGCCGCGGCAGGGCGAAGCGGCCCAGGTCGAATTCCTGGCCGGGCGACAGCTCATCGAGCGAATTCAGGGGCGTCATGGCAACCTCGCTGGTGGTCGGCGTACCTTGTCGCGACGGGCCGCTACAGCCTAGCCTCCCCACAAGGGCATCAGGGGGGAGCCATGCGCCACGGCAGATCAACGCCATGAAGCTATCGGACCGCATGTCCGGCGGCATCCTCGTCGCGCTCGGCATTGCCGCAGCCTGGTTCGGGTCGCGCCTGCCAGGCGTGCCGGGCCAGGATGTCGGACCCTCCGTCTTTCCGATGGTGGTCGGCGGCGGACTCGTGCTGTGCGGCGCGCTCGTCGCCTTCGGCATCGGCCAGGGGTTCGAGGCACCGGAGGAGGAGGACCCGACCCCGCGCCACCCGCTGTATGGCCTGCGTGCCCTGCTGCCGCCGGCGCTGCTTGTGCTGTATGTGCTGGTCGCGGAACCGCTGGGATTCCTGCCGACCGCGGCGATCATGATCGGCATCGCCGCCTATGCGCTCGGCGCTTCCTGGCGGCTCCTCCTGCCGCTGGCGCTGATCGCCCCCTTCGGCGTCCACGCCGTCTTCGCGAAACTGCTGCGCGTCCCCCTGCCGGACGGCGTCCTGCCGGCGCCGTGGTGATCCCCCAGGTGACCAAATGACCGATCTTCTCGAAGGCCTTCGACTGGTCGCGGAGACGGAGGTGGTGATCGCCATCATCCTCTCCTCCATCTACGGCCTGGTGGTGGGGTCGCTGCCCGGCCTGTCCGCCACCATGGCGACGGCGCTGCTGGTGCCCTTCACCTTCTACCTGTCGCCCATCGCGGCCGTGGCCACCATCATCTCCGCCAGCGCCATGGCGATCTTCTCCGGCGACATCCCCGGGGCGCTGCTGCGAATCCCCGGCACGCCGGCGTCCGCGGCCTATACCGACGAAGCCTATGCGATGACGCGCAAGGGCCAGGCGGAGCTCGCGCTCGGCGCTGGCCTCTGGTTCAGCGCGATCGGCGGCATCGTCGGCACGCTGTCGCTGGTGCTCATGGCGCCGGTGCTGGCGGAGATGGCGCTGAACTTCTCCTCCTACGAATACTTCTGGCTCGCGCTGCTGGGCCTGATGTGTGCCACGCTGGTGGCGCGGTCTTCCCCCGTGAAGGCCATCGCCTCCATGCTGCTCGGCCTGCTGGTGGCCTGCATCGGCATGGAGAACCCGGCCGGCACACCGCGCTTCACCTTCGGCCTGACGGACCTTCTGGGGGGCATCGAGCCGATTCCCGCGCTGGTCGGCGTCTTCGCGGTCAGCGAAGTGATGCGGGCCATGCTGATCCCGCCGCCGCCGCCGCTGCCGGACCGGAAGTTCGGATCGATCCTGGCGGGGCAATGGGCGCTGACGAAGAAGTACCAATGGCCGATGTGGCGGGGCAATGTCGTCGGCATCATCATCGGCGTGCTGCCCGGCGCGGGCGCGGACATGGCGGCCTGGGTCAGCTACGCCATGTCCAAGAAGTTCAGCAAGGAGCCGGAGAAGTTCGGCACCGGCCACCCGGAAGGCCTGGTGGAGGCCGGTGCCTCCAACAATGCCTCCCTCGCCTCTGGCTGGGTGCCGTCCCTGCTGTTCGGCATACCCGGCGACACCATCACCGCCATCGCCATCGGCGTTCTCTACATGAAGGGGCTGAACCCCGGGCCGACGCTGTTCACCGAACGCGCCAGCAGCATGTACGCGCTCTACATCATCTTCATCATCGCCAACATCATCATGATCCCGCTGGGCATCCTGATGATCCGCCTCGCCAGCCGCATCCTGAAGGCGCCGCGCTCGGCGGTGATGCCGGTCATCATGCTGCTCTGCGCCGTCGGCACCTTCGCCACGGGGGCCAACCTGTTCGCCGTCATCCTCGTCGCGATCTTCGGCTGCCTGGGCTTCGTGATGGAGCGCAACGGCTATCCGGTGGCGGCAATGGTGCTCGGCATCGTCATGGGGTCGATGCTGGAACAGACCTTCGTCACGTCGCTCATCAAGTCGGACAGCAGCGTGCTGCCCTTCTTCGAACGGCCCGTGGCGGGCGTGCTGGCGGCGCTGACCCTGGGTGCCCTGGCCTGGCCGGTGCTGGCCTGGGCGCTGCAACGCCGGAAGGTCGCGGCGGCGTAGGCGAGGGGGGCCTTGCCCCCCTTCGATCCCCCCACCAGGAGGCAGCGTCCTCCTGGACCACGGGCATGACGACGAAAGGGGAGGGGGCCGAAACGCCCCCTCCCCATTCGTACTTGTATCTCAAGGGTTCCAAGGGCCCGCTGGCCCTTGGTGGGTGGGGTCCGGGGAGGGCTACGCCCTCCCCGGCGCTCCCCGCCGTCAGCCCCGCGCCAGCCCCGCCGCGCGCATCGCCTCGCCCATTCCGGTATTCGCCCGGTCCATGAAGCTCGCGAAATCCTGCGGCCCGGCCCACACCGTGCCGAAGCCGCGCGCGCGCATGAAGTCCTGGAACTCGCTGGACTTGAACGCCTTGTCGAGCGACGCGACGATGGTGTCCCGCACATTCGCCGGCAGGTTCGGCGGCCCGGCGATGCCCCGCCAGGCGCCGGAGGAGTAGTTGATCCCCAGCGTCTCGTTCAGCGTCGGCACGTTGCCGAAGATCGGGTTGCGGGCCGGCGCCATGATGGCCAGCGCCTTCGCCCGGCCGGCATCGATCATCGCCCGCGCCTCGGGGATGGAGCAGGTGACGAGGTCGATGCCGTTCGCCGCCAGGTCCTGCATGGCCGGCGCCGCGCCGTTGGAGGGGACCCACCGCACATGGTCGCCGCGCAGCCCCATCGCCTGCAGCCAGCCCACCAGCGCCAGGTGCCAGATGCCGCCCTGGCCGGTGCCGGATGCCTTGAGTTGCCCGGGGCGGCTCGCCCGGATCGCATCCGCCAGCGCCTTGATGTCGGCGTGGGGGGAGGAGGCGTTGACCGTGACGCCGGGCGGGTCCTCGTTCATCAACGCCAGCGGGGTGTAGCTGGTGGGCTTCAGTTCGGTGAGGCCCTGCCAGTGCATCATGGCGATCTCGACCGTGATCATCCCGATCGTGTAGCCATCCGGCGCCGCGGTCGCGATGGCGCTGTGCCCGACCACGCCCGAACCACCCGTGCGGTTCACGACATTCACGGGCTGGCCGAGGTCGCGTTCCAGCAGCGACCCCACGATTCGCGCGGTCGCGTCCGTGCCGCCGCCGGCACCCCATGGCACGATCAGTTGGATAGGCCGCACGGGCCAGCGCGGCTGGGCCAGCGCGGGCAGTGCCAGGCTGGCGGCGCCCAGGCCGGAAGCGGCCAGCAGGGTACGACGGGTCACGCGGGTCATCTCGACATTCCTCCCCATGCGTCGCCGATGTGCCGGCACGCTTTGCGGAAGGCTATGCGGGATTCCGCCGCCGCATCAAGCGCGCGGGGCGGCGGCGGGCCTCACGATCAATACGGTGCCGTCCACCCCTTCGACCCGGACGCTGTCGCCGACCGACGCCGCCGCATCCCGCGGCAGCCGTGCCGCCCAATCGCTGTCGCCGAGGCGGACGCGCAGGCCCCCGGGCTCCACCAGGATCACCGTGGCCAGGCGCCCCGCCAGCCCGGCCTCCGGCGCATTGACCCGATGCGCCGGCCCCTCCACCCGCTTCTTGAGGCGGAGCGAGGCCAGCACGCCGGTACCCAGCAGCAGCAGGAAGACCGCGACCTCCAGCCCGAGGCCGGGATCATGCAGCAGCACCAGCAGCCCCGTGCCGATGGCGGCGATCCCCGCCCAGAGGAACCAGACGCCCGGCAGCAGCAGTTCCGCGCCGAGCCCGACCAGCCCGGCGAGGATCCAGATCAGCCCCGGGTCCATGGGCTCACCCCCGGCAGGGTCCCGCCGGCGGGCGGTGCCGGCGGCGGCGGTGCGGGCGGCGGGGCGGCGGGTGGCGCGGTCCCGGCGTGGGAGGCCCGCAGCAATTCCATCGCCTGCGTGATCCCGCCCGCGAGGGAGGCGCTTTCCATCGGCACGACGACGAGCTTGGAGGAGGGGTTGGCGGCCAGCGCCTCGAACGCCTTCACATATTGCTGGGCAATGAAGTAGCGCAGCGCGTCGGACCCCGCCCCGGCGGCCGCTTCCGCCACCATGCGCGTGGCATTCGCCTCCGCCTGGGCCAGCGCCTCCCGCGCCTCCGCATCGCGGAGCGCGGAGTCGCGGCGGCCTTCGGCCTGGAGGACCAGTGCCTGCTTGTCGCCCTCCGCCTTCGCCACGCTGGCGCGGCGCTCGCGCTCCGCCGTCATCTGCAGGTTCATGGCGCGGATCAGGTTCTCCGGCGGCTCGATCTTGCGGATCTCCACGCGGCTGACCTTGGCGCCCCAGGATTCCGTCGCGCCATCAAGGATGGTGAGGAGCGAGGTGTTGATCCGGTCGCGCGACGACAGCGTCTGGTCCAGGTCCATCTCCCCGATCACGGCGCGGATGTTGGTCATCGCCATGGCGACCAGCGCCTGCTTCAGATCCTGCACCGCATAGGCCGCCTTGGCGGGATCCATGACGCGGTAATAGACGATGCCATCGACCGCGACCGAGGCATTGTCCTTGGTGATGACCGACTGCTCCGGAATGTCGAGCACCACTTCCTGAACGTTCAGCTTGCGGCCGATGCCGTCGACATAGGGGATGATGAGGTTGAGCCCGGGCTGGAGCAGGCGCGTGAAGGCGCCGAATCGCTCCACCGACCAGACCTCCCCCTGCGGCACGGTCCGCACGCCCTTCGCCACGGTGATGACGGCCAGGATGACGATGACGGCGAGGATGATGGTGGCGAGGGGAATCTCGGGCATGCGGAATCTCCAGTCCAAGTGATGGCGCAGGCCAGGGTGTGGTCCATTTCCTGGCCCGCGAATGCGGCGCCGGGATGACGTTCGCGTGTCTTGCGCCGCATCAATGCCGGCGCGGCCCTGGCGCGCGCAATCTGGCGGCGGATCACGGATCGGGTGGGGCATGCCGCATTGGATGAAACTGGCCGCGCCGGTGGCGCTGGCGGCGTTGCTGGCCCTTCTGCCGGCGCCGGAGGGCCTGTCCCCCCATGCCTGGCTCTACTTCGCCATCTTCGCCGGCGTGGTGCTGGCGCTGGTGCTGGAACCCATCCCCGGCGCGCTGATCGGGCTGACGGGCGTCACGCTGATCGCGCTGCTGTCACCCTGGGTGCTCTACGGCCCGGCGGAACTCGCGCGGCCGGGCTTCCGCCCCGCCACGGCGTCGCTGGCCTGGGCGCTGTCCGGTTTCAGCAACGCGACGGTCTGGCTGATCTTCGCGGCCTTCATGTTCGCGCTGGGCTATGAGAAATCGGGCCTCGGCCGGCGGATCGCGCTGCTGCTGGTGCGCGCCATGGGGCGGCGGACGCTGACGCTGGGCTATGCCATCGCCTTCGCCGACCTGGCGCTGGCGCCCTTCACGCCGAGCAACACGGCGCGGTCCGGCGGCACCATCTACCCCGTCGTGCGCAACCTGCCGCCGCTCTATGGCAGCCTGCCGAACGACCCGACGGCGCGGCGGATCGGCGGCTACGTCATGTGGACGGCCATCGCCGCCACCTGCGTCACCTCCTCCATGTTCCTCACGGCGCTGGCGCCGAACCTGCTGGCGCTGGAACTGGCAAGCCGCACGGCGCGCGTCACCATCACCTGGTTCGAATGGTTCCTGGCCTTCGCCCCGGTCGGCGCCATCCTGCTGCTGGCCGTGCCGCTGCTGGCCTGGAAGCTCTACCCGCCGGAGGTGACGGAGGGCGGGGAGGTCGTCGCCTGGGCGGGCGAGGAACTGGCGCGGATGGGCAGGCTGACGCGGAAGGAGGTCATGCTCGGCGTGCTGGTGGTGGTCGCGCTCGGCCTCTGGGTGTTCGGGGAGCCGGCGATCAACAGCACTACGGTGGGCCTGGCGGTCTTCGCCGCCATCGTCCTGACCGGCATCGCGAGTTGGGATGACGTGCTGGCCAACAGGCAGGCCTGGAACACGCTGGCCTGGTTCGCGACGCTGGTGGCGCTCGCCGGCGGCCTGGCGCAGGTGGGCTTCGTTGCCTGGTTCGCGGCCAAGGTCGGTGGCGCCGTCGCGGGGGTGTCGCCGACCACGGCGCTCGTGGCACTCGTGATCGTCTTCTACCTCGCCCACTATGCCTTCGCCTCCGTCACCGCGCATGTCACGGCGCTGCTGCCGGTGATGCTGACGGTCGGCGCGGCGGTGCCGGGGATGGACATGAAGGCGCTGACGCTCGCCCTCGTCCTCACCCTCGGCATCATGGGCATCCTGACGCCCTACGCGACGGGGCCGAGCCCGGTCTACTACGGCAGCGGCTACCTGCCGGCGCGGGACTACTGGCGGCTCGGCGCCATCTTCGGGGCGCTGTTCCTGGCGGTATTCCTGGTGGTGGGCATCCCCTGGATCATGCTGATCCGGTAGCCCGCCGAATCCCTTGGTCGGATCGTTCCGCGGGCCTAGCCTTGGCGGCTTCCGCCGGGCTGCCCGCATGACCGATCCCTCCGCCCCGAAGCCCGCCTTGTGGCTCAGGCTCCTCCGCTTTCCGCCGCTGCGCCTCCTGCTGCTGGGCGGCGTCCTCTTCGTCATGCTGGTGATGAGCAACGACGCCATGCTGGTCTTCGCCGGGCAGCCGCTGCGCGCGGCCGCGGCCGCCGCGGGCATGGGGGTGCTGGGCTTCGCCTTCTATGCCGGCTTCGTCCGCTTCCTCGAAGGCCGCGCGGTCAGCGAACTGGCCCTGCCGCCGCTCGGGCGGGAGCTTTCCATCGGCCTCGCGATCGGCGCCGGGCTCTACACCGCCTGCGTGCTAATCCTGATGGTGCCCGGCGTCTACCGGATCGAGGGCCTGAACCCCTGGGGCTTCCTGCTGCCCGCGATCGCCATGGCCATCAGCTCCGCCATCTTCGAGGAATTGCTGTTCCGCGGCGCGCTGTTCCGCATCGTGGAGGAGATGCTGGGCAGTTGGATCGCCCTTCTCGTCTCCTCCTTCGTCTTCGGCTTCATGCACCTGCTCAACCCCGCGGCCACCATGCTGGGCGCGCTGTTCATCAGCATCGAGGCCGGGCTGCTCCTGGGCGCCGCCTATGTGCTGACGCGCCGCCTTTGGCTCAGCATGGGCTTCCACATGGCGTGGAACTACACGCAATCCGCCATCTTCTCCGGCATCGTCTCCGGCGGCGTGACCGACCCCGGCCTGATCCGCCCCCGCATCGACGGCCCCGTCGCGCTGACGGGCGGCAGCTTCGGCCTGGAAGCCTCGCTGGTCGCCTTCCTGTTCTGCACCGCGACGGGCGTCGTGCTGCTCCTCATGGCCATCCGCCGCGGCCACATGCGGCCGCCGCCCTGGCGGCGCAGCAGCTGACCCGCCGGGTTCAGCGCAGCGCGCGCTGATACTCCGCCGGAAAGGTCGCCAGCGAACTCGCCAGCACCGTCGCCGCGCCATCCACCAGGCCGCAGCGCCCGCTGCCCGGCAGCAGCGCGGCCAAATTGCGCAGCGCCTCCAGGTCGCCAGGCCCGCCGCTGCCCGCTTCCAGCCGTTCCAGCAGCCGCGCCACCTGGAAGGTACCGACCTTGCAGGGCGGGCATTGCCCGCAGCTCGATGCCGCGAAGAAGGCCACATATTCCGCCGTCTTGCGCAGGATGGAGGTGCCTTCACCCACCACGATCATCGCCCCGGTGCCAAGCCGCGATCCCCGCGCCCGCAGGCTGTCGAAATCCATCGCGACATCGAGGTCCCGTTCCGTCAGCAGGGTGTTGGACGGCCCTCCCGTGAACACCGCCTTGAACCCCCGCCCGCCCAGCATCCCCCCGCCATGGTCGAAGACCAGCGACCGCAGGCTGGTCCCCATCGGCAGTTCATGCAGCCCCGGCCGCAGCACGTCCCCGGACAGGGAGAACAGCTTCGTTCCCGCCGCATCCCCGATGCCGAGGCCGCGATACCAATCCGCACCCTTCTCCAGGATGTGCCCGGCCTGGGCCAGCGTCTCCACATTGGTCACCAGCGTCGGCGCACCATGCACGCCATGCTGCGCGGGGAAGGGCGGCTTCAGGGAGGGGAAGGGGAAGCCGCCCTGCACGGCGGCCACGGCCGCCGTCTCCTCCCCCCCGATATAGAGGCCGCTGCTCTCCACCACGCGCAGCGTGACGGCCTCTCCCACAGCCGCCGAGACCGCGGCCAGCAGCGGATGCGCCGCCCATTGCGCCGCTGCATCCCGCAGCCCCGCGACCGTCGCTGCATCGCGCGGGTTCACATACAGCGCCACCTGCGCGGCGCGGACCGCCACGGCGGCGACCAGCGCGCCCTCGATCACCTGGTGCGGCGTCTCCGCCAGCAGGAAACGGTCCTTGAAGGTGCCGGGCTCATCCTCATTGCCATTGGCGATGATCCAACGGCCCGGACCGGGCGCGGCGGCCACCGCCGCCCATTTCCGATGCGCCGGGAAGCCCGCGCCGCCGAGGCCCCGCAACCCCGACGCCTCAATCACCGGGATGATCGCGCCGGGATCGCGCAGTGCCGCGCGCAGCCCATGCCCGGCCGACGCCAGGTAGCCGTCCAGCGCCAGGCCGCGCAGCGCCGGGTCCGTCAGTACCATCATGCCGCCACCCGCTGCCGCAGCATCGCCGCCAGGTCCACATTGCCATAGGGCGGGAAGACCATGGGCGCCCGCCGGTCGAGCGGCAGCCCCGCCGCCACCAGCCCCCGCTCCCACGCCGCGAGATGCGTCAGGCCCACGCCCCGCGGCCGGTCCCCGCGCGCTGCCTCCACCGCGGCCGCCCCCGCCCGCCGTCCGAAGGCGACCAGTTCCAGCAGCGCATTGCCCATCAGCCGGTTCAGCCCGTGCAACCCGCCGGAGGCCTCCCCCGCGCAGAACAGCCCCGGCACCGCCGTCCGGCCCTCCGCATCGATGGCGATGCCGCCATTCTGGTAGTGCAGCGTGGGGCGGATCAGGAAGGGCTCCCGCGCCGGGTCGAAGCCCGCGCGATGCGCCAAATGCGACAGCGTCACCAGCCGCTTCGCCAGGATGCCGGGATTCGCCGCCTCCAGCCCCGGCGTATCCAGCAGCACGCCCTCGCAGCCCTCGCGCGCCGCCGCGCGGCCTTCCGCGATCTCCCGCAGGATCGCCGCGGCCACGACATCCCGCGGCGCCAGTTCATCGACGAAGCGCTGGCCGAGCCCGTTGAACAGCAGCCCGCCAGCGGCGCGCGCGGCCTCGCTGATCAGCGTGCCGGCCAGGTGGGGCGGCCAGGCGATGCCGGTCGGGTGGTACTGGAAGCTCTCCACCTCCCGCAGCCCGGCACCCAGGCGGTAGGCCAGCACCAGCCCATCCGCCGTCGCCCCGTAGTGGTTGCTGGTCGGGAAGCCGTTCAGGTGCAGCCGGCCGGCGCCGCCGGTCGCCAGCACCACCGCGCCCGCGCGGGCCAGCACGATCTCCCGCCGCCCCAGCTCCAGCAGGACGGCGCCGGCGCATCGCCCATGCGGGTCCGTCAGCAGTTCCACCACCGGATGGCGTTCCAGCACGGTGATGCCGGGGGTCAGCAGCACCGCCTCCCGGATCACCCGCATCAGTTCCAGCCCGGTATAGTCGCGGAAGGACAGCAGCCGCGCCGCCGTTGCCCCGCCCGGCTTCTTGCGCAGCAGGTGCCCGCCGATGCGGTCCTCGCCCTCCTCCAGGTCGAAGCCCATGCCCTGCTGGATCAGCCAGCGGATCGAAGCCGGGCCATCCCGCACCATCGCCGCCACCAGCGCCTTGTCGGCGCGGAAATGGCCGGCGCGCAGCGTGTCCTCGTAGTGGCGTTGCAGCGAATCCTCGGCGCCCACCGCGGCCTGGATGCCGCCCTCCGCCATCACCGTGTTGCCGTCGCCCATGCGGAGCTTGGTCACCAGCAGCACCCGCGCGCCGTCCCGCGCCGCCGTCAGCGCCGCGATGCAGCCGGCGCCGCCGCCGCCCAGCACCAGCACCTCCGCCTCCCGCATCGCGCGGCCAGCGATGTCCACATCCTCCACCAGCGCATTGGATTGCAGAAGGTCGGCCAGCGCGGCGGGGCAGGGCTGGCCGGCGGAGACGCCGACGCGCAGCCGCTCCATCGCCCCCGGCGCATGGTCGGGGTGGAAGCCCCGCAGCAGCGCATCGCGGTCGGAAGGCAGCGGTGGCGCGGGGTCGCGCGGTGCCGCCAGCGCCTGGTCCCAGGCGATCACGGCGCCGCCCCCGGCGAGTCCAGGTCGATCGCCTGGCTGCCATCCTCGATCTGCCGAATACGTTCGATCAGATCCCCGGGCCGCAGGGTCAGGCTGTTCGCCATCCGCCGCAGAAACTGGCCGAGATGCGCCGGCGCGATGTGTTCCGGGCAAGCGGCGACGCAGAGGTTGCACATGACGCAATGGTCGAAGAGCGCCCCGGCCGCCAGCGCGCGCCCCTCCACCGCCAATGTCACGGCCTTCTGAACCTCGATCCCCTTGGGGCAGGCGGCGTCGCAGCCGCCGCAATGGCGGCAATGCTTCGCCTCCGGGAACACCGCATCCACCTGGCCAAGCGCCGTCCAGCTGTCGCCCATCGCCGCCAGGTCATAGGCATGGGGACGCCTGGCCGGGAAATGGTCGATGAAGGCCACCTGCATCCCGGCCTCCGCCCGCGTCTCGCAGGCCAGGGCGGCGGTGGCGATCCTCTCCCCCTCCCGCCGCACCAGCACGCGGCAGGCCCCGCAGACCCCCTGGCCCATGCAGCCGACATTCTCCGTCAGCGGCAGCCCGGCCGAGATCCAGGCCTGGATGAGCGAGGCGCCCGGCGGGGCCTCGATCGCGTGTCCGTCGATGATGATCGGGATCGGCATGGCGCCACTGTCCGCCAGGCCGGCGCCGGGCGCCAATGACATATCTCAACCCGCCAGCCGCCCGCCGTTTCAGGCAGGGCCGTCAGGCGGCGCGGTCAGGCCGGGCAGGCGGGGCATCCCGGTCGCGGAAGGTGCCGCAGACCCGGTCCCAGATGTTGAAATACTGCGCGTAGTTGCAGTCGAACCGCGAATGGTGAAGGTCGTGATGCGTCACCGCATTGGTGTAGCGCAGCAGCCAATGCGTGCGCTGGTGATCGGGGATGATCTCATGCCCGCAATGGCCAGCGGCGTTCACCATGCTGTCGAACAGCAGGTAGGCGCCCAGCACCGCCGGGTGCATCGGCACCAGCATCACCAGCACCACGAAGATGCCGAACTGGGGGATCGTCTCCGCCACGTCGAAGGCCAGGATGGACCAAGGCGTCGGCGTGACGGATCGGTGGTGCTGCGCATGCATCCAGCCGAACACGCGCTTCAGGTGCATGGCGCGGTGGACCCAGTAGAACCAGGTGTCATGCATCAGGATCGCGGCCAGGAACCCGACCGCGGGCCACCACCAGGGCCAGGCCGCCCAATCGGGGTCGAGCGCCGTCCAGCCCGCGCGATAGGCCATCAGCAGGCCGAGGCCGTAGAGCGCGAAGATGGCGACGGCCCGGAGCGACAGCAGCACTTCCCGCCGCACCTGGCCTGGCCTGATCGGGCGGGACTGGATGCGGCTGGCCGGCGGCGCCAGCCGCATCACCAGCTGGAAGGCCCCGGCCGGCAGCAGGTAGGCGATGACCAGGATCGCCGCGAACAGCACGGCATAGTCGATGAGGAGGTCCGTCACGGCCCGGAGGGTATCCACGGCCCGCCCGGCCGGGTCAATCGCGATCCTGTCAACGCATCCCCCTCCCGGTTCGTCCCTCCTGCCCCCTCCCTTCTAGCCCCTCCCTTCTGCCCCCTCCCTTCTGGCACCCCTGGCCGATCCGCGCGACAATCCGCCATCACGAAGGAGCCCCCCATGGCCAATGAAGAAGAGATCTGGCGCCTGGTCGATCAGCGCCGTGAGCCCTATGTCGAACTTGCCGACCGCATCTGGGGCATGCCCGAGCTCTGCTACGACGAGCACCGCAGCAGCGCCGAACACCGCGCCATGCTGGAAGCCGAGGGCTTCAAGGTCACCACGAACGTCGCCGGCATCCCGACCGCGGTGATGGGTGAGTTCGGCGAAGGCGGTCCCGTCATCGCCATCCTCGGCGAATATGACGCGCTGCCGGGCCTGTCCCAGGAAGCGGGCGTCACCGAACCGCGCCCCGTCCCGGGGGAGAGCCGTGGCCATGGCTGCGGCCACAACCTGCTCGGCTCCGCGAGCCTGATGGCCGCCGCCGCGGTCAAGGATTTTCTCAAATCCAACAACCTGCCCGGTCGGGTTCGGTATTACGGCTGCCCGGCCGAGGAAGGTGGCGCCGCCAAGGGCTTCATGGTCCGCGACGGCGCCTTCGACGATGTCGACATCGCCATCACCTGGCACCCCGCCAATTTCGCGGGCGTCGATGATGCGATCAGCCTCGCCAATACCCGCATCGACTTCTCCTTCGTCGGCCGCGCCTCCCACGCCGCCGCCGCGCCGCATCTCGGCCGCTCCGCGCTGGACGCGGTGGAACTGATGAATGTCGGCGTGAACTACATGCGGGAGCACATGCCGAGCGACGCCCGCATCCACTACGCCTATCTCGATGCCGGCGGCATCGCGCCCAACGTGGTGCAGGCCACCGCCAAGGTCCGCTACCTCATCCGCGCGCGCAACGTGGAGGAGCTGAAGCAGCTGGTCACGCGCGTGCGCAAGATCGCCGATGGCGCGGCGCTGATGACGGAATGCACCGTCTCCACCCGCGTCGTCTCCGCCGTCTCCGAACTGGTCGGCAACACGGCGCTGGAACGCGCGATGCACGCCAACCTCGCCCGCCTCGGCGCCCCTGTCTGGGACGACAAGGACCGGGAGGTCGCCGCCGCCTTCCAGGCGACCCTGCTGCCGGAGGACATCTCCTCCGCCTGGCGTCGCGTCGGCGTGGAGCCCCGCCCGGGGGAGGTGCTGTGCGAGGAAGTGGTGCCGGAATCCGCCAAGGGCGTGCCGATGATCGGATCGACCGATGTCGGCGACGTCTCCTGGAAAGTGCCGACCGTGCAGGCCCGCGGCGCCACCTGCGCCATCGGGACGCCCTTCCATTCCTGGCAGCTGACCGGCCAGGGCAAGCTGCCGGCCGCGCACAAGGGCATGGTGCATGTGGCAAAGGTGATGGCGGGCACGGCGGTGGATGCGCTGCTGAACCCCACCATCATCGCGGAGGCCAAGGCCGACCACCGCAAGCGCACCGGCGGCAAGCCCTATGAGAGCCCCCTGCCGCCCGACGCCACCCCCGCACTGGACATGAGCCTGTAGCCACCGGAAAGCCCTCTCTCCCCACGGGGGAGAGGGTTGGGTGAGGGGGGCTTCCCGGCCCCAGCCCGTGCCTACGCCGCCGCCTGGCTGTCCGGCACCGGTTCGGCCACCGGCGCCAGGGGCGCCGGCGCGGCGGGCAGGGAGATGCGGAACACCGCCCCCGGCCCCTCATTCGTCGCCGTGATCGTGCCGCCCATCCGCCGGATCAGCCCCTGGCAGATGGACAGGCCGAGCCCGGTGCCACGTTCCAGCCCCTTGGTCGTGACAAAGGGCTCGAACAGCCGCGCCATGACCTGGGGTGGGATGCCGCCCCCGGTGTCGGAGACGGTGATCAGCACCCGGCCCTCCGGCAGCGTCTCCGCCTTCAGCGTCACCAGGCGGGTATCGTCCGGCGGAAGGGACTGCATCGCGTCCCGCGCATTCGCCAGCAGGTTCACCAGCACCTGTTCCAGCGCGACATTGTGGCCCATCGCCCGCGGCGGCGGGTCCGTCAGCTCCACCCGCGTTACCACGCCGCCATCGCGCAGCGGCCCGGCCATCAGCGCCAGCACGCCCGCCAGCGCTTCCTCGATATGGACGGGCTCCGCCGGTGCCGCATCATCCGTGCCGCGCGCCAGCCGGCGCAGATGCTCGATCACCTGGTTGGCGCGGCGGGTATAGGCGGTGATGCGGTCCAGGCGCTGGCCGATCGCCGGCATGTTGCCGCGCTTCTGCGCGCTGTGCGCATTGCTCACCGCCAGTTCGATCGCCTGCAGCGGCTGCTTCAATTCATGCGCCAGCCCGGCCGACAATTCGCCCAGCGATGCCAGCCTGGCGCTGCCGATGGCGCGCGCCTTCGCATCGCGTTCCGCCGTCACATCGGCGATGTAGCCGACGACGGAGAGGGAATCGCCATCCTCCGCCACCAGCCGCACCGTCATGCGCACGACGATGCTGCCGCCATGCCCGTGCCGCAGGCCGAGATCGGCGGCCCAGGCGCCGTCCCGCTTCAGCGCCTCGATCCCCTCCACCAGGCTGTCCCAGGGCTCCAGCACCCCCGGCAGCCCGCCTTCCGCGGCCAGCGTCTCCGGCGTCCAGCCCGACACCGGCTCCACGCTGCGGCTGACGAAGACCTCCCGGTACCAGGGCCTGTCCCGCTCGATCATCGCGCGGGCATCGGAGGCCAGCATGGCGCGGAAGACGATGACCGGGGCCAGGGCCAGCGTATCATCCAGTTCCTGCCGCGCCGCCGCCTCGCGCTCACTCGCGCTGTGCTCCGCCGTCAGGTCCCGGATATAGCCGACGATCTCCCCGCCGCCGGCCGGGTTCACCGACAGCCGTTCCATCTGCGTCAGCATCCGGCGCTGGCTGCCATCGGGCTGGCGGAGCTTCCAGGTCGCCTTCGCGAAGCCGTCGCGCAGCACGATCGAATTGCCCTCCGCGCGGGAGAGCGAACTCTCGATCACGTAGCTGTCCCAGGGGCCGAGTCCCTCCAGCTCCCCGTTCGTCCAGCCCGTCACGCCCGCGATGTCGCCCGTGCGGTAGAGGATGCGGGACGATCCATCCGGGAAGACCTTCCGCAGGAAGATCACGACGGGCAGCTTGCCCTGCAGCCGCTCCACCTCCGCCCGCCCGGCGCGGAGCATGGCGGCCTCGCGCCGCAGCCGGCGCTGGCGCACGATTCCGTAGCCGAAGGCCAGCATCAACAGCGCGGCCACTGAATAGCCGCCGGCGGTGGCCATGGCCAGGTTGCGTACCCGCACCACCGGCGCGAGCGCGGATTCCGTCGTCTGGCCCGCGACCGCGATGATGTTCGCCTGGTCGGAGGCACGCAGCACCACCAGCATCGCCTCATCCTCGGCGCTGCCGGTGGTGCGCTGGCGCAGGATGCGCGTCCCTGCATTCACCCGCTGCACGGCCTCGGGCAGGACGCGGCGGCCCAGCAGGTCCCGCTGCATCGCGCTGTGCGCCAGCAGCACGCCGTCGTTCCGGATCAGGCAGAGCACCGTGTCGCTGCCGCTGCCCAGCAGGGCCAGCGCCCGGCCGAGGTCGGCGGGACGGTAATGCATGACCAGCACGCCCGCCCGCCGGCCCTGCGGGTCATCCAGCCGCAGCGTGACCGGCACCACCTGTTCCCCGGTGGCGCGGGAGATGGCGGGCTGGCCGAACCAGGGGGAGGGGACGTTCGTCCGGTGCACCTGCACATGCTCGCGGTCCGCCAGGTTGACCGGCGGCTGTCCGCTGCGGCTCTGCCACACCGTCACGCCATCCAGCCCGGTGATCATCAGGTGGAATACCGGCAGGCTGCGCAGCGACAGCAGCGTGCGCAGCGACAGCTCGATCTCCTCGCGCCGCACCTCGGCCTGCGGGCCTTCCGCCAGGACCCAGCGCTGCGCCAGGTCACGCAGGGCGCGGCCATCCTCCGCCACGCGACGCACCAGGTTCTCGGCTGCCAGCGCATCCGCTTCCGCGCGGGCATAGACGCGGCTGACCTCCGCCTGCGCCGCATCATCCGTGACCCGCGCCGCCAGCCACCAGGCGCCCACGATGCTCGCCGCCACCGCCATGCCGACCGCCGCGCGCCGCATCATGGAAGGCGCCTGGCCGTGCAGTCCGTCGCCGGGCTTCCTGCCCTCCAGCGGTGTCAGCGCGGAGAAGGTTGTCACTGCCCGTCACCCGGCCGGCCGGGTCGATCGATCGGCGCGGGGAGGAGGCGGCTTTGGGTCATCGTGACTCGATCCAGGCGCTCTTCAGTCGTGCAGGCTTCGCTACCGCTCACTTCCGTTGTGAATCTGAATGAAGCCGACATTTCATGACGGCAGACCCGCATGGATTGACAATCCAGGGTTGTCTCCGATTTCCTCGGCGCACGCCCGCCGGGTCCGTGCCGTTCTTCCCGCCGCCCAACCTCATCGCCCAGCTCCCGGAATTGGCCATCCGATCACGGTGCACGAAGTGGGCATACCACCTACTTGAAGGCGTTATACGAAGGCTTCCGCACATGGAGCTTGAGTAAAACGCGCGCTGGTTCAACCGCAGGGCGTTTTGAATTACAAAACAGTTAATGAAAACCGATGCAAAACCGGGATGGTTCGTGGAGCCCCCGCCAACTCGCGTGCCGCGGGCGTCGCAGGGCGGCGGTTGCACCGCACGCCGCTGCTGCTCGCGCACCCCGCCGCGGCGGGATGGCGAATCACATCGTTCCCAGCGCCCGCGGCAGCCACAGCGCGATGTCGGGGAACACCACCACCAGGGCCAGCGATACGAACATTGCCAGGATCATCCAGATCACCCATGGGATCGTGGTTTCCATCGACACGCCGGCGATGCGGCATGACACCATCAGGTTCACCGCCATGGGCGGGGTGAACTGCCCGATCGCGATCTTCATGGTAAGGATCACGCCGAACCAGGTCAGGTCCCACTGGAAGGCGTTGGCGATCGGGATCAGCACCGGCAGCAGAATCAGGAAGGTGGAGACACCGTCCAGGAACATGCCGATGAAGATCAGCACGATCATCAGCAGCGCGATGGTCCCGTATTCGCCGAGCCCCAGCCCCACGATCCAGGTCGCCACCGGCTGCACGATGCCGAGCGTGGAGGTCGACCACGCGAAGACGCTGGCCAGCGCCACGACGATCAGGATGACGGCGGACAATTCCCCCGCCTCCACCAGCATCTCGTACATGTCGCGCCAGGTGAGGGTGCGATAGACGACGACGCCCACGAACAGCCCGTAGAAGACGGCCATGACCGCCGCCTCGGTCGGCGTGAAGGCGCCGATCCGCATGCCGCCCAGGATCACGACCGGCGCCATCAGCCCCCAGATCGCTTCCTTGAAGGTCTGCCAGACCTGCAGCCGTTCCTCCGCCCGCGCCTTGCCGCCGAAGCCGTTGATGAAGGACAGGATCAGCACGGCCACGATGATCGCGCAGCCCGCCAGGATCCCCGGGAACATCCCCGCCATGAAGATCGCGGGCACGGACACGCCCGGCACCAGCACGGCGTAGATAATGAAGGCGATCGAGGGCGGGATCAGGATGTCGGTCGCCGCCGCCGCCGCCACCGTCGCCGCGATGAAGGGCCGCGGATATCCATCCGCCACCATGCTCCGCGTCACCACCTGCCCGACGGCGGCGGAGGTCGCGGGCCCCGACCCGCTGATGCCGCCGATCACCATGGCGACAAGCACGGAGACGGAGGCCAGCGCGCCACGCCCCGCGCCGACCAGCGCGGTCGCGAAGCGCACCAGGCGCAGCGCCACCCCGGTGCGGTCGAAGACGCTGCCGACCAGGACGAACATCGGGATGGCGATCAGCGGGTATTTCGCGATGCCCGCATAGACATTGGTCGGCATCGCCAGGATGGACTGGTCCGCCAGCAGGATCGCCAGCGCGCCCGCCAGGCCCAGCGCCACGCCGATCGGGATGCCGCCCAGCAGCAGCACCAGGAAGGTCAGGAACAGGATCGCACCGATCATGGGCCTCAGCCTTCCCCGCCGCGCGCCAGGCGGATGAACCGCCCGAGCGCCCGCAGCACCACCACGGCGGACAGCACCGGCAGCCACCCCGTGTACCACCAGTTCGGATGGCCGAGGCCGGATGACAGCACCTCGAACCGGTATTCGTCATAGGCCAGCCGCCAGCCATGCCAGACCAGCAGCCCGAAGCAGATGATGGTCAGCGCCATGGCCACCATCTCCGCCACCTTCTGCCCCTGGGGGGACAGCATGTCGGTGAAGTAGCCGATCTTGATGTGCCGCCCCGATGCCGTCGCGATCGCGGTGCCCAGCAGCGCCACCAGCACCATCAGCACCACGGAGTATTCCTCCGTGAAGCTGATGCTCATGTCGGTCAGGTAGCGCGTGGCGACATTCGCCGCGGTGATGAGCGCCATCGCCGCCATCGCCGCCGCCACCAGCGCCTCCTCGATCTTCAGCGGAATGCGGGTCGGCGGGTTTTCCCGGAAGGCGGATGGATCGGGCTCGGCAGCCATGGCTGTTCGTTCGCTTGAAAAGGGGGAGAAAGGAAAACGGCCCGCCGGTCATCCCGGCGGGCCGCGTGGCGTGTCAGGCGAAGCTGTTCAGGCCCGCGCGCCGCGGACCGCGGCTTCGGCACGACGCACCAGATCCGCCCCGACGGTCTGCGCCCATTTGTCGTAGACGGGCCGCGTGGCGCGGGCGAAGGCCTGCTTCTCCGCATCGCTCAGGGTCGTCACCGTCACGCCGCGGCGGCCCAGCTCCTCCAGGCTCGACCGGTCGGCATCCACGCCGATGCCCTTCCGGCTCGCCGCGATCTGCGCGCGCGCGGCATCCCGAGCGCATTCCTGCACCAACTGCCGGTCGGCCGGCGCGAAGCTGTCCATCACCGATTTGGCGACGGTGAAGACCCCGGCATCCGCGACGTAGTTCCACACCGTCAGGTGCCGCTGCGCCAGCGTGTCCATGCGGAAGGCGAGGTACAGGTTGATCGGATTCTCCTGCCCATCCACCGCGCCGGTGGAGAGTGCGGGCTGCAAATCCGCGAAGGACATCTGCACGGGGTTGGCGCCGAGGGCGGTGAAGATCTCGCTGAAGATCGCCCCGGCGGCGAAGCGGATCTTCATGCCCCGCATGTCGCCGGGTTCCCGGATCGCGCGGCGGCTGTTGGAGATCTCGCGGAACCCGTTCTCGCCCCAGGCCACCGGCACCACGTCGCGGGAGGAGAGGGTGCGGAACAGTTCCTCGCCGACCGGGCCGTTGATGATGGCGTCGTAGCCCTTGTGGTCATTCAGCAGGAAGGGAAGGGAGAAGACGTTCATCTCCCGGATCTGCGGGGAGATGTTGATGGTCGAGAAGACGCCGAAATCGACGACGCCCTGGCGCATCGCCACCAATTCGCGCGTCTGGTCGCCGCCGACCAGCTGGCTGCCCGGATAGACCTTCACGTTGATCCGCCCGCCGGAGCGCTGCGTGACCATGTCCGCCCACTGGAAGGCGCCTTCGGACAGCGGGATCGGCCGGTTGCCGACCACGGTCAGCTTGTATTCGGATTTGTAGGCGGCCTGCGCCTTGGCGACATGCGGCAGCGCCAGCAGCCCCGCGCCGGCCAGCAGCGCCGCGCGGCGGTTCATCACGATGGACATCCGGTTCCCCTCCCAAGGTGGTGCGCCTTGCGCGGCGCTCTTTCCAGGGGCGGAGCATGCGGGCAGCGATGCCCCTTCGGCAAGGGGATCAGCCCCGGAGGAAAATCGATCCCTCCGCCGCGTCGAAGACGGCGGGATCCAACCCTTCCTCCCCCGGTGCGCGCCGCAATTCCGCATAGGCGCGCTTCACCACCGCCGGCACCCCGGCATCCCGCAGCAGCGCATCGGTCGTCCGGCCATGGTGCCGCAGCGCCCCGGCCAGGAAGGCCTCCGTCGCCGCGGCGGCGCCGCCCCGCACCGCCAGCCCCACCCGGGCCACCACGCCGCGCCAGTCCCGCAGCAGGTCGTCGTAATGCACCACCACGCGTCCGATGCCCCGCGTGTCGCGCTCCGCCGCCACCGCATGCGCCAGCCAGAGCCGCAGCGCGTCGAGCCTCTCCATGCCGTCCCGCTCGGCCAGCGATGCCGCGACCTCCAGCGGATTGCGCACCGCGATCACGGCGAAGGGCAGGGCGCCCAACGCAACCAGCGCCGGCAGCCAGGCCGGCAGCAGCCGGCAGGCGCGCGGGTCCTTCAGGATGAAATCCGCATCCTCCGGCACCTGGTCCCGCAGCAGCGCGACGCAATCCGGCACGAAGCCCGCGAGCCGCGCCGGCGCATCCGCCGGCAGCGGCCGCGGATCGTCCCAGGCGCTACCGAGCGCCGCCAGCATCGCATCATCCAGCGCCACCATGCCGCGCGACTCGAAGAAGCCGCGCGGGTTGTCCGCCCGCCCCGCCATCAGGTCCGCGGGCAGCGCCGGCCCGTGCAGGGACAGCACGCGCGTCAGGGCGGAGGTGCCGGACCGGTGCATCCCCAGCACCAGCACCGCCCGCCGCGCCATGCCCTACTCCGCCCGGATATTCGCGGCCTGCGCCACCGCCGCCCAGCGCGGCACTTCCGCCGCCACCATCGCGGTGTATTCCGCCACGCTCATCCGGTTGGGCGGCGCGCCGAGATCCGCCAGTCGGTCCACCATGGCCGGCGTGTTCAGCCCCGCCACCATGGCTTCGTTGATCCGCTGCGCGATCTCCGCCGGCATGCCCGCGGGGCCGGAAAGGCCGAACCAGTTGGTGGCGACCAGGGTCGGGAAGCCGGCCTCCGCCACGGTCGGCACATCGGGCCAGCGCGCGGCGCGGTCGGGCAGGGTGATGGCCAGCAGCCGCAGCCGGTCGTTGCGGCCGATATCCGGCACCGCCGCGATCAGCCCCTCCACCTGGCCGCCGATCACATCCGTCACCGCCGGCGCGCTGCCGCGATAGGGCACATGGGTGATCTCGATCCCCGCCGCGCGGTTCAGCAGTTCCAGTTTCACATGGCTCGACGTGCCGATGCCGTTCGACCCGAAGCGCACCGCGCCCGGGGACGCCTTCGCACGCTGCACGAGGTCCGCCATCGTCCGGATCGGCCCGGCGGCGCTGACCGCGATGGCCGAGGGTACGGCAGCGACCAGCGCGATATGCGTGAAGTCACGGATCGGGTCATAGGGCACGTTGCGCGACACCGCCGGCCCGATGGCCTGGGAGGCGATGTTGGACAGCACGATCGCGCTGCCATCATTCGGCCCCTTGGCGACGGAATCGGACCCGATCGCGCCCCCGGCGCCGGCGCGGTTCTCCACCACCACCGGCATGCCCATCCCCGCCTCGATCTCCCGCGCCGCGAGCCGCCCCAGCAGATCCGCCGTGCCGCCTGCGGGGAAGGGAACCACGAGGCGCAGCGGCCGCCTTGCCGCCTGGCCCAGCGCCGGCGTGGCAAGGCTGGCAAGCAGCGGCGCGGAAAGCAGCGTGCGGCGGCGCATCGGGTCGGTCCTCATCCTGGTATCCCGCCAGCATACCGTGCGGGGGCGCCACGGCCAGGGGCCCGCCCGCGCCGCCGCATCCCTTCTCCCAGCCCCGGCAGCAGGAGAGACTCATGCCCTCCAGACCTCAGAAAAGGGAACAACCATCCCTTTCCGGGTTGCGCTGAGAAAAAAGACGCTGTTATCCTCGCGTGGCAGAGGACAGATGCCCTGATGACCTACATCCGCACCCGCCCGCCGCTCGACACCATGCTCGCCGGCATCGCCGCCGCGGCACGCGCGCCGGTCGAGGCGCGGCCCGGCGCGGTCGCCGCCGCCATCGCGGCCTTCGCGGCGGACCCGGCCTTGCTGGCGGAGGTGGATTGTCCCTGCTGCCCGGACCGCTATGTGCGCCACCTGCTGGGCGCCGATCCCGAGGGCGGCTACGCCGTCGTCGCGCTGGTCTGGCGCCCCGGCCAGATGTCACCCGTGCATGGCCACCGCACCTGGTGCGCCTTCGCCGTCCACCAGGGCGCGCTGACGGAAACCTATTACGAGCCGGGCGACGAACACCCGATCCCGACCGCGACGAAGCTGCTGCGGCTGGGTGAGGGCAGCCACGGTGCGGCCGACCCGCGCCTGATCCACCGGATCGCCAACCTGTCCTGCCGGACGGCGATCTCCATCCATTGCTACGGGGTCGGGTATGACCGCTTCGGCAGCGATGTGAACGAGGTGCACGCGGCCTAGGTTGATGGGGAAGGCTCTGCCTTCCCCATACCCCATCCACCAGGGGGCAGAGCCCCATACGCGCTAAAATAGGTTTCTGACTGGGTAGCTGACGTGTGGTTTTCGGCGTCGTGGCGCATTGGCGAGGCTGCGATGGGCCTTGGGGCTGGCATGCAGGATGTCGGCGATGGTGACGGTGCCGATGACGGTGCCGAGCAGGACGATCAGCGCGATCTTCTGCACGGCCCAGAGCGAGGGCGTGTAGGCGTCGTCGAGCAACGCCTCAGGGGGAAGATTCCAGGACATCCTGGCTGAGGTCGTCGCAGAGCAGGGCCAGGACGAGGTGGGCGTAGAGCCAACTCTGCGATCCACGCTCGGTGCGGGTGGGCAATCGGTCG
>NZ_FOSQ01000026.1 GCF_900114315.1 Falsiroseomonas stagni DSM 19981 | reverse complement strand
CCACCACCGCGACCGGCAATTTCCAGGTCGGCATCGCCACCCTGGCCGCGCTCGCCGCGGACACCACCGTCCGGGTGTGGCTGAACCGCGTGCCGGCGATCGGCACGTGAGCCCGGACCCCAAGGCAATGGATCCCAAGACCACGCGAGGCTACCGAAACCGGAACCCGGGGAACATCGAGCACGTCCCCGCCAACAAGTGGCAGGGGCTTGCCGATCCGCCCTCGGATGGGCGCTTCTGCCGCTTCACCAGCCATGAGTTCGGCATCCGCGCGCTGGCGGCGCTGCTGGTCACCCACCAGGACCGGCACAAGCTCCGCACCCCGCGCGCGATCATCGAGCGCTGGGCGCCCAAGGTGGAGAACGACACCGAGGCCTACATCGCGGTGGTGGCGCGGCGGATCGGCGTCGGGCCGGACGATGCAATCGACCTGCATCGGCACGATCACCTGCGCCCGCTTTTGGAGGCGATCATCCACCATGAATGCGCCGGCCTGACCTATCCGGCCGGTGTGATCGATCGCGCGCTGACGCTCGCTGGCGTGCCACCCGCACCGCCCGTGACGCTACGGGAGGTCGCCGCCGTCACCGGCACCGGCCGCGGCGCCGTGCTGGTCGGCGCGGCGGGCATCGCCACCGCCGTGGCCCAGGCCGCACCAGCGATCCAGGCGCTCGGCACGCTGGCGCCGGCCGTCGCCATCGCGGTCATCGCCGCCGCGGTGGTCGGCGTGCTCGCCTGGCGGCTGCGGCGGCCAGCGTGAGCGCTTTCGCCGCGGCCATGGACGCGCTGGCCGCGGATCCGAACATCGGAGCGGATGCGAGCTATCGCGCGGGTGGGACCGGGGCTCCGGTCCCGCTCCGCGTGGTCCGCTCGGCGCCGGACCGGCTCGGCGACGCCTTTGGCACCAGCGTGATCCAGGCCAGCGACGTGCTGACCGTGGCCATCGCCGTGCTGCCCACGGTCGCAGCCGACGACACCTTCACCCTCGGTGCCGACATCCTGACCGTCCAGCACGCCGAGCGAGACGCCTCCGGCATCGCCTGGCGCGTCTTCTGCCGCCGATAGGAGCGCCGTCATGATCGATCCGGAACGCATCGGCGGCATCGTCGGTGAGGCGCTGCTCGCCGGCGCCCTGGGTGCGCTCGGGGCGATGGCGCGCTTCTCCTCCACCGATCGGCCGCTGCTGACCCGCGCCTATCTGCTGCACGCGCTGGCCGGCGGCAGCCTTGGCACTGGCGCCTGGCTGATCGCACATGCGTTCGAGCTCGACGGCTGGTGGCTGTTTGCCGTCGCGTGGCTGGCCGGCACGCTCGGCTATGCCGCGCTGCACGACCTGCTGCTGCGCATCCTCAGCCGCAAATTCGGCGGGCGCTGATCCATGCGGCTCGGCGCCAGCATCGTGGGCGACCTGCGGAAGGTACTGGCCGACGAGGTGCGGGCGGGCGAGCGTGCCGCCATGAGCGCCATCCGCGCCGAGACGGAGCAGGTGAAGGCCGATCTGCGCCAGCAGGTCACCACCGCCTTCTCCGGGAATGCTCGGGGCATCGCCAATGCCTGGCGGTCGATGGTCTTCCCCCGGACCGGGCAGTCGCTGCGGCCGGCGGGGCTGGTGTTCACCAAGGTGCCGAACGTCATCGACGCCTTCGAGCGCGGCGCGCTGATCCGGGCGAAAGGTGGCGGGAAGTTCCTCGCGATCCCGACCGGCTTCAATGCGGCGCGTGGACGCCGGGGGCGCGGCGAAAAGGGCATGCGCCTGACACCGGCGCAGATGGTCGCAAGCGGCCAGGCGTTCCTGCGGCCGTTCAAGTCAGGCCGGGGTTTCGTGTGGTGCCTGCCGCTGCGCCAGGGCGAGCAGACCGGACGGCGGCGGCGGACCCGGCTGGTGGCGGGCGGTGTCACCGAGGTCGGCACCGCCAACCGCAAGGGGCGTGAGGCATGGGCGCGTGGGCTGCTGGAGCAGGGGATGGTGCCGATGTTCCTGCTCCTGCCGCAGGTGAAGCTCGCCAAGCGGCTCGATGTGCGCGGCGCGGCCGAGCGCGGGCTGCGTAGGCTCCCGGCACGGTTCGTGGCGGCCTGGGAACGTGAGAGCGGGAGGACGGCATGACCCTGCGCGCGCGCTTCCTCCTGCTGCTCGGGCTCTTCGTGCTGTCCTGGGCCGCCGTTCCCATCGGCCTGGCGCTCACCTGGGTCACGGGCCACTTCTTCGCATCGATGCTGAGGTGGGCATGAGTGCGCGCGAGACCGCCATCGCCGCGCTACACGGTCGCCTGGTCGCGTCGCTCGCCATTCGGAACCCGGCGCCGATCGTGCTGCGTGGCGAGACCATCCCGCAGCGCATCCCCGCTGGCGGGCTGGTCGTGGTCCGCGATGGTGAGACGGTGGAGGAGACGCCCATCCTCTCGCCGCTGGCCTGGCAGATCGAGCATCGCGCTGAGGTCGAGATCACCGTCGCCGGTGCCACGCCCGCGGCGCGCAACACGCTGCTCGACGCGCTGCTGTTGGATGTCGCCGCGGCCATCAGCGCCAACCGCACGCTCGGTGGCGCTGTCGAATGGGCGCAGCCGGGCAGCGCGTCCTTCGAGGATGTCGAGTTCGAAGGTGCGGCCGCGGCGCGTGCGGCGTCCGTCCCCGTCACCCTTTGGTTCACCGTCGCCGGCTCGCCGCTGGCCTGATCCCGCTCCAGGAGAACGCCCATGCCCCGTGCCATCGGCGCGAATTGCCGCCTGCTGACCTTTCCCGAATCCACCTACGGCACCGCGCCAGGCGGCAATTGGCGGCGCATGCCCTTCCTGTCCTGCGATCTCGGCGCCGAGCAGCCGCTGCTCGATGCCGACGTGATCGGCGTCGGCAGCAACCGGGATCCCGCGGCGCCCTTCCTCGACACGGTGACGGTCGCCGGGCAGGCCGTGGTGCCGGTCGACCTGATCAACATCGGCCACTGGCTGCGGCTACTGCTCGGCGCACCCACCACCACCGGCAGCACCAACTTCATCCATTCCTTCGGCTCGGGCGCGGCCTCGCTGCCCAGCAACGCGATGGAGATCGGCTATCCCGACGTGCCGTCTTTCGACGTGTGCACGGGCGTCCGTGCCGACACGCTGGAGCTGGACTTCACGCCGACCGGTGCGGCGACCGCGACCTTCGGGCTGCTCGGCCAGGGCTCGGCGCGCACCGGTGCCACGTCCGGCGGGACGCCGACCAGCGCGGCCTATACCGCCTTCAACAAGGCCCAAGGATCCATCACGCGGAGCGCGGCGGCGCTGGCGCAGGTCACCGGCGCGCGGCTCACCTACGCCAACGGGATGGAGGCGGTGCGCACCATCCGCGCCGATCGCCGCGTCGAGGGCGTGGATCCCGGCATCGCCCGCTGCACGGGGCAGATCACCGTGCGCTTCGAGAACACCACGCTGCTGGCGCAGGCGCAGGCCGGCACCTCGGCGGAATTCGCGCTGGCCTTCACCATCGATGCGAACCGCAGCCTCACCATCACGCTCCACGAGGTCTATCTGGCGCTGGCCAAGACGCCGATCGAGGGGCCGGCCGGGGTGGAGGCCAGCTTCGATTTCAGGGCGGCGTTCAACGCCACGGCGACGCGGATGATGACGGCGGTGCTGCGGAACCAGCAGGCGGGGACGGAGTATGCGTGATCCGCGCTGTGGCGCAGACACGGCTTCCTTGGGGCGCTGCAGACCTGGCGGCCCCTATGAAAATGGCCTTTGCAATCTACATGTAAAATGTAGACTGGAGGGATGTCAGCGCCAAAAGCCGTCGTCTTCGACCTCCTCACCGCCCTCCTGGACAGCTGGTCGGTCTGGGACGCCGCCGCCGGCGGCGAGGCGGATGGCCGCCGCTGGCGGGCCCGCTACCTGGAACTGACCTACGGATGCGGCGCCTACCGGCCCTACGAGACGCTGGTCGCGGAGGCCGCGCGGGATGCGGGCTTGCCCGCCACCGCCCCCGCCGCGCTCCATGCGGGATGGGACGGGCTGAATCCCTGGCCCGAGGCGCCGGCCGTCCTGCGGAACCTCAAGGCCCGGGGTTTGCTGCTGGGCATTGTCACCAATTGCTCCATCGAACTCGGCCGCCGTGCCGCAGCCCGCTGTGGCGTGCCCTTTGACGCCGTTCTCACCTCCGAGGAAGCCGGCTTCTACAAACCACGGCCCGAACCCTACCGCGCCGTCCTCGCCGCCCTCGGCGTCGAACCCGGGGAGGCACTTTTCGTCGCGGGCAGCAGCGCCGACGTGCCGGGCGCGGCGGGGGTGGGCATGCGGGTGGTCTGGCACAACCGCGTCGGCCTCGCCGCACGACCCGGTGCCACCCCGCTGCGGGAAGCGCGCACCCTCGACGCGGCGCTGCAGGGGCTGGCGTGACCGGGACGCCGCTCCGCTTGCCCGAGGCCCCGGGCCTCGCCGGCCCTAAGGGCCGCCACCACGCCCGTTTCAGCGCCGGTCAGCCGGCGAGAAGGACCCTCGCCTGTGCCGCCCTGCACCTGGGCTCCTGCGTCGATATCGGCGCGGTCAAAACCTTCCTGGAGCATGCATGATGAACCTGGGCCGCCGCACCCTGCTGATCAGTTCCTTGATGGCGCCTGCGACGCTACAGGCCCAACCTGCCTTTCCAAGCCGTCCCATCCGCCTTGTCGTGCCTTTCGCACCGGGCGGGCCCTCCGATACGCTGGCACGGGTCTTCGCGGAGCGGCTCGCGGCCGTTCTGGGCCAGCCGATGCCGGTCGAGAATCGCTCCGGCGCGGGCAGCACCGTGGGCAGCGACGCCGTCGCCAAGGCGGCACCGGACGGCTACACGCTGCTCTTCAACAACATCAGCCAGGCGACCAACGCGGCCTTCTTCAGCCGTCTCCCCTTCGACCCGCTGAAGGACTTCGCCCCGGTCGGCCTGCTCGCCGAGAGCCCGGTGGTACTGCTCGGCGCGCCCAACCTGCCGGTGAGCGACTTGCAGTCCTTCCTCGCCCTCGTGCGCGACAACCCCGGCCGCTACGACTACGGCAGCGCCGGGAACGGCACGGCGGCGCATCTCGCGGTGGCCAAGCTTCTCGCCATGGCGGGCTTGAGGATGAACCACGTCCCCTACAGGGGCGTGGCACCCGCGACCAACGACCTGATGGCCGGGACCATCGCCCTGGTGGGTGACACGGCCACCACCGGCCTCGGCCAGGCACGCGGCGGCAGACTCAAGGGTCTCGCCGTCACCTCGGCACGGCGGATGCCGCAGGCGCCGGAAATCTCCACGGTCGCCGAGAGCGGCTTCCCGGGCCTGGCCGACTACACGATGACATCGTGGAACATGCTGCTCAGCCCCGCGGGCACGCCCGAGCCAGTGGTTGCACGGTTGAACGAGGCGGTCCGCCAGGCCAAGGCCGACCCTGCCTTCCAGGCACGGCTGGAAGCCTTGGGCAACACCCTGATGGATGACGCGGCCCCACACGCCATTTCCGCCTTCCTCGCGGCGGAGCAGGGCCGCTGGGGCGAGGTGCTTCGGGCTGCCGGTATTCGGCCGGACTGATCATCTGGCTTGTCGGTGTCGTCCGCGTGCTCGACATACACGAAATGACCATGGTCCCCCTGAAGGCAGATGTTCCACTTCCCATCGTCGGCCCTGCGCGGGTGGTCGACGCGACCGCGGTGGCGCTCCGCCGTGCCATCCTCGCGGGCGAGCTGAAGCCAGGCCAGAAGCTCTCCATTCCGGCGCTGGCGTTGCGGATGGGCGTGTCCCGGTCACCCGTCCGCGAGGCGGTCTTGGCGCTCACCGCCGCGGGATTGGCGGTCGAGATCCCGCGCCGCGGCGTGGTTGTCACGGATCTCGGTCCGAAGGAGACCGACGCGATCCATGAGGCGCGCGGCCCGCTTGAGGGTTTCGCGGCACGCCTCGCGGCCGAGCGCGGGCCGGCTGACCTCGGCGGCCGGCTCGATGCGATCCTGGCCGAGCAAGCCGAAGCCGTGGCCACAGCCGATGAGATCGGATACTTCCGCACGAACACGGCGTTCCATGCAGCGATCGCCGCGGCCTGCGACAACGCCGAGATTTGTCGCCTGCTCGCCTCTCTCGAAGGGCGCATGGCCCTGGCGCTTTTGCGTGTCGCGGCCCGGCCCGGTCATCGAGAGAGCGCCGTCGCCGAGCACCGTGCGGTGGTGGACGCGATCAAGGCGCGGGATGGAAATGCCGCGGAAGCGGCCATGCGCGCCCATGTTTCTGCAACACGCCAGCGGGCCAAGTAGTCGCTCGCCCCCGTCGATCCTGAAGCGGCACTTCGACGACGAGCGGGTCGGAGGGCCTGAATACCGGGCCCGAATGACCGCTCTGGGTTGGAAGCCGCCCTCTTCCCCCTCTCCTTTTCGACAGGTCTGATCCCTGCACGAATGCTGGACCGTGTCAGTCCCCCACTCGGCCTTTCCATGCTGGCCGTATCGCGTCGTGCAGCACGTATCGCGCACAAAATCACCCAAATGGAGAACCTCATGCTCACCCTCGACCTCCCGGTCGAGCCGTACTGGCTCGACCTGCCGCGCGGCGTCCGCGTCGAAATCCGCCCCGTCACCACCGCCGTGATGGCCGCCGCCCAGGCCGGCTCCGCGCGGCGCCTCGGCGCACTGCGCGCCGCGGAGGCCGACCTCGACCCCGACATGGCCCGCGGCTTGGCCTTCGCCTTCCTGGTGAAAGCCCTGGCCCGCCACGCCGTCACCGCCTGGGAGGGCGTCGGCGACACCACTGGCAAGCCCCTGCCGCTCTCCCCCGAGGCGGTCGAGCGGCTGATGGACATGGACGAGATGGCCGCCGCCTTCTGGGACCGCGCCACCGGCCCCGTCGCCGCCGTGGCCCTGGAGGGAAACGGCTGAGGGCCCGGGCCGAGTGGCACTTCGGCCAGGGCCCTGACTACTGCCGCGGCTGCGCGGCGCTCGATCGCGATTGCGGCCTGGCCTGTCCCTACACCGCTCATGCCCCGGCCAGCGTCGAGGGCGCCGCTGCCTGGGCCGCCGGCACCACCTGCGCCACGGCGACGATGGCCGGCCTCGACCTCGACATGCCGGCCGCGCTCGCCACCGCCCGCGAGATGGGCGCATCCGGCTGGGCCGCCGCCGAGCTGCTGCTCGCCATGCGCATGGGCCTCGCCGCCGGCAGCGCCGCCCGCCGCTCTGACCACCCCACCGACGCAGGAGGCGTGACGCATGGCTGACGCCACCCGCCGCGTTTCGGTCCGGCTGTCGCTGGACGATGCCGCCCGCGTCAAGCAGGAGCTGCGCGAGGTCGGCGAGACCGGCCAGCGCAGCCTGGAACGCATCCAGGGCGGCGCCGACCGTGCCTCCCGCGCGCTGGACCTGCTCGACGTCGCCGTCCGCGGCGTGCAGATCGCCGGCCTCGCCGCGGGCCTGCGTGCCGTGGTGGTTGCCGGCGACGCGCTCACCCAGTCCATGGGCCGGCTCAATACCGCGCTGGGCTCTGTCGAGCGCGCCGGCGAGATCTACGACCGCCTCTATCGAGACAGCCTGCAGACTGGCGTGGCCGTGCGCGAGAGCGTGGACGCCTTCGCCCGCTTTTCGATCGCGGCCCGCGAGATCGGCGCCACCTCCGATCAGGTTGCGACGCTGGTCGGCGGCCTGCAGCGCATCGCCATCGCGTCGGGCGCTTCGCAGCAGGAGATTGCCTCCTCCACCCAACAGCTCGCCCAGGCGCTGGCGTCCGGCACGCTGCAGGGCGACGAGCTGCGCTCGATCCTCGAAGGCCTGCCAACGCTGGCGCAGGCGCTGGCGCGCGAGCTCGGCGTGTCCATCGGGGAGCTCCGCAAGCTCGGCTCCGAGGGCAAGCTCACCGCCGACACGGTCTTCCCGGCGCTGCTGCGCGCCGTCGAGCGGCTGAATGGTGAGTTCGAGCGCGCGCCGCTCTCCGTCGGCCGCGCCTTCGGCCAGCTCACCGCCGCCGCCGACCAGTTCCTCGCCCGCCTGGACCAGGCTATCGGCCTGTCCAACGCCCTGGCCCGCGCCCTGTCCGGTGCGTCGCGCGTATTGGACGGTGTGCGCCGCGGCTCTGGACTGCTGCTGCCCTCCGAGCAGGAGGCGGACCGTCGCGCCCAGGCCGAGGCGCTGCGCGCCCAGATCGCCCGCCTCGAGGCGGAGAACGACGGCCGCGACAGCCTGCGCTCGCAGCCGCGCCGTGGTTCGATCCAGGGCGGGCTGGTCGGCACCGCGCAGCAGCAGGCCGGCGTGGACCGCGCCGCGCGCCTCGAGGAACTGCGCCGGCAGTACCAGGAACTTCAGGAGGAGATCACCCGCGGCGAGCAGGCCGCCGGCGAGCGCCAGCGCACCGAACAGGAGGCCGCGGCCGGGCAAGCCGCCGAGGCACGCCGTCGCCGCACCGCCGCGGATGCCGAGGAACTCCGCAAGGCGCTGGACGACCGCTTCCGGATCAACAGCGAGTACGAGGACCGCGTCCGCCGCCTGCGCGAGGCCGAGGCCGCCGGCGGCATCACTGCCGCGGATCGTACCCAGCTGGAAACGCTCGCCCTCCGGGAACGCGACGAGGCGCTGCGGCGCATCGAGGGCACCACGCGTCGCGTCGCATCCATCCCGCGCCCCGACCGCGAGGCCGAGCGCGAGATCAACGACATCATCCGCGAGCGCGAGCGGCTGATCCAGAACAACGAGAACGCCCAGGAGCGCTACACCCGCCGCCTCGAAACCCTCGGCCGGCTGGTGGAGCGCTCCGAGCGCATCGGCCAGCCCATCCCGGATGAGACGGTCTCGCGCGAGGCCAGTGCCGCGCTGGAGGAGCTGGAGCGCAGCCAGCAGCGCGTGCAGCAGGCGACGGAGCGCACGAGCAACACGGCGCGCGAGCTTGGCCTGACCTTCTCCTCGGCCTTCGAGGACGCGATCATCAAGGGCGAGAGCTTTTCCAAGGTGCTGCAGGGCATCCTGCAGGACATCGCCCGCATCGTCGTCCGCCGCACCATCACCGAGCCGCTCGGCACGGCGGTGACCTCCAGCCTGGCGGGCTTTGACTTCGGCTCGATCTTTTCGGGGCTGGGCACGGCGTTGGGCGGGCTGTTCCGCGCCGAGGGCGGGCCGGTGGCGGGTGGGCAGCCCTACATCGTGGGCGAGCGCGGGCCCGAATGGTTCGTGCCGAACCGCAGCGGCACGGTGCTGCCGAACGGCATGGCGCCAGGCGGGCCGGTGATCAACCAGAGCATCACCATCGACGCCCGCGGCGCCGACGCCGGTGTCGAGGCGCGCCTGAGGGTGCTTTCGGCGCAGATCGTGCGGCAGGCCAGCGCGGCCACGCTCGACGCCATCCGCCGCGGCGGCAGCGCCACCTCCATCGTGCGGGGATAGGGCCATGACCGAATATGCGTGGCCCGCCGTGCTGCGGCCGTCGCGGCTCAGCTTCTACCTGCAGCACAACACCCTGCGCTTTGTCTCTCCCGTCACCCGCGCCACGCAGGTGCTGCGGCGCGAGGGGGCGCGCTGGGTGGCGGAGGCGAGCTTCGAGCCGCTCGGCCGCGTGCAGGCCGGCGTGATGGACGGGCTGCTGGCGGCCCTGGCAGGGTCCGCCAACACCGTCCGCATCTGGGACTGGCGTCGGGAATACCGCACCGGCGATCCGCGCAGCCAGGGCGACGTGCCGACCGGGCCCTACAGCTTCTCGGACGCGACGATCTTCACGGACGGGACCGGGCTGGTAGTGGGCTCGGGCAATCCGTCCCTGGCGGCCGGCGCACCCCGCGGCGCGCTGTCCATCGTCACCCAGGGCTGGTGGCCCAGCACGGTGGCGGTCGGCGCCGGTGACTACATCGGCCTCGGCGGACGACTCTACATCGCCACCGCCGCGGTCGCGGCCTCGGGCGCCGGCACCGCCACCATTGCGATCGCGCCGCCGCTGCGCGCCGCGGTGGTGGTCGGCGAGCCGCTGATCCTCTCGCTGCCGAGCGTGCCGATGCGGCTGGTGTCGGATGATGAGGCGGCGAACCCGACGCGGCCCGGGCCCTTCGCCGCCGTCACCATCCGTTTGGAGGAGGCGCTCTGATGTCCGGCACCCCGCGTCTCAGCAATCAGGCCGCCTCCGCGGCCACGGCGCCGGTCGCCACGCCGGTCGTGCTGGTCGAGCTCGACTTCGCCACCGGCCCCTTTCGCGTCTGGACCGGGCTCGGGCCGCTCGACTGGGCCGGGAAGGTGTTCGAGGGCGCCGGCAGCATCGGCGCCATCTCGGATGTGGAGGAGACGGTGGAGTTGCGCGCTGTCCGCCTGACGCTCGCGCTCTCGCCGGTGCCGCAGGAGGTGGTGGATATCGCCCTGGCCGAGCGCAGCTATCGGCTGCGGCCGGTCACGCTGTGGGGTGCGCTGCTGGATGCGCAGGGCGCCTTTGTCGCGGACCCGTTCCCGCTCTGGGCGGGGCTGATGGACACCATGGAGGTGACGGACGGCGCCGAACCCTCCGTGGCGCTGGCCTGCGAGAGCCGGCTGGTCGACCTCGAGCGCGCCGAGGTGCGGCGCTACACGGACGCCGACCAGCAGGCGGAATACCCGGGCGATCGGTTCTTCGAATACGTGCCAGCCTTGCAGGAGGCGGAAATCCGGCTGCCCAACCAGTGACCCGGCTGCCCGACTGGCCGGAGCGGCTGGCGGCGCTGATCACGGCGGCGGAGCATCGGCCCTTCGATGCAGCGCGCTGGAACTGCGGGCGCTTCGCCCTGGCGGCGGTGGTGGCCTGCACGGGCCTGCGACCATCATGGCAGCACCGCACCACGCTCGCGGAGATGGCCGACACAGCGGGGTACCCGCGCGTGCCGATGCCCTTCGCGCGAGCTGGCGACGTGGTCTTGGCCGCAGACCCCGACCGCCTCGGCGTCGTGCTCGACGCCGGCCGCGTGGCCTTCGTCGGATCGGCAGGCCTGCTGCGCCTGCCCATCACCGCCTGCACCACCGCCTGGAGGGTTGGCTGATGCCCGTCGCCATCCCCTTCATTGCCGCTGCCGCAGGGGCCGCCGCCTCCGCCGTCATTGGCGGCGGCGTCCTGGGCGCCGTGGCGGCCGCCGGCGCCGCCCTGGTGGTCTCCGCCGTGGGTGCCGCGGTCTTCCGCCCCAAGTCGCCCTCCGCCGCCCGCAGCGTGAACGTCACGCCAGGCACCGACACCGGCCCAGGCTCCGGCTTCGATCCGCGCACGCCCGGCGCCGGCCGCACCCAGTCCTTCCGCCAGCCCATCACCGAGCACCAGATCGTCTTCGGCCGATGCCGCACCTCCGGCCCGGTCGTGTTCCTGCACTCCGCGACCGATGACGAGGGCCGCGCCGACGGCTTCCTCCACGTCGTCGTGGTACTGGCAGCGCATCGCGTCCGCGCCATCGGCGAGGTGTTCCTCAACGGCACCGCCTCGACCGACGCGAAGTTCGCTGGCCTGCTGCGCATCGATCGCGCGCTGGGTGATCCAGGCCAGGCCGCCAATGCCAATCTCGTGGCGGACACCGGTGGCCAGTGGACCGCCGCGCATCGCGGCCAGGGGCGCGCCTATCTCGCTGTGCGCCTCAAGCTGCGGCCGGAGGCTTTCCCCTCCGGCGCCCCCAGCCTGTCCGCCATCGTCGAGGGCGCGGACACCATCCTCGATCCACGCACCGGCGCCACCGGCTGGTCCGACAATCCGGCGCTGTGCCTGGCCTGGTACCTGACCTCGCCCTTCGGGTGGCGCGCGGCCTGGGCTGACATCGACCTGCCGGCGCTGATGGCGGCGGCCAACATCTGCGACGAGATCATGGGCCGGCGCGATGGCACCGCCGAGCGCCGCTACACGGTCAACGGCGCCGTCACGCTCGGCGAAGGCAAGATCGCCATCACCCGCAAGCTGGTCGCCGCCATGGCCGGCGCGCTCGTGGTCTCGGGCGGGCGGTTCTACATCCATGCCGGCGCGCCGGCACTGCCGGCTGCGACCCTCACCTCCGACGATCTGCGCGGCGACGTCACCATCGTCGGCTCGCGCCCGCGGCGGGATCTCTTCAACGGGGTGCGCGCCGTCTATGTCGAGCCGGCCGCAGCCTGGCAGCCAACCGATGCGCCGCCGCTGCTCGCCAGCAACTACGTCACCGAGGATGGCGGCGAGGCGATATACCGGGACATGGAGTTCCCGCTCACCACCTCGGCGGCGACGGTCCAGCGCCTGATGAAAATCGAGCTGGAGCGCAACCGCCGCCAGCGCGAGGTGGCGATGCAGGCCAACCTCTCGGCGCTGCGGCTGCGGCCCTGGGATGGGGTGACGGTGGCCCTCGAACGCCTGACGCCATTCCCGGCGCGGGTGACCGGATGGGCGCTGGCGCCGGATGGCGGGGTGAACCTGCAACTGGCCGAGGAGGATCCCGCCGTCTGGGCCTGGAACCCGGCGACCGATGAGCGGGCCACGGGGCAGAACCCGTCCGTGGTGCTGCCGAACCCGGGCGTGATCGCCGCGCCGGCCGCCATCGTGGTGGAGACGCCGCTCGGGACGACCTTCACCGCGATCGCGGTCTCGTGGTCCGCCGTGGGCTCGGCCTATCTCGCTGGCTACGAGATCGAGTTCCGGCCCACCTCCGTCGCCGTCTGGCAGGGCTATGCGGGCGGCTTCGGCGCCACCGCCGTCGCAATCCCCACCGCGGAGCCGACCGCCTTTCGCGTGCGGGCGCAGGCGCGCAGCGGCGCGGTGTCGGGCTGGCGCGAGGCGCTGGTCCCGGCTGCTGCCTCGGGCCTGGCTGCGACCGGCATCGCGGGCGGCGTGCGCCTGTCGGGCGGCTTTCCCGCGGACGGGGTGCGGCTGCAGGTCTTCGAGGCCAGCAGCGCCAGCCTCGCCGCGGCCACCAAGCTCGCCAGCGAGCCGGCCGCGCTGCCCTGGGATCGCACCGGCCTCACCACCGGCCAGGCCCGCTGGTACTGGCTTCGCAGCGTCTCGGCCGAGGGCAACGTCTCCGCCTTCGCCGGCCCGGTCACCGCCACTGCACTCTGATCGGAGAACGCCATGCCGGCCCGCATCGATGACCTGCTGGTCCTCAACGCCAACCTCAACAAGACCGATTTCGCGAAGTACCTGCGCGACCGCGAGGCGGTGCTGCCGACCGACTTCGGTGGGCTAGGCGATGGTGTGGCCAATGACCGCACCGCCATCCAGTCCTGCTTCGATCGCGCAGCGGCCGATGGGAAGTTCGCGGTGATCCCGCCCGGCACATGGAATGTCGGCAGCGGCGTCACGCTTGGGGGTGGCGCGCGCGGGCTGATCATGCGCGGCGTCATCCGCTACACCGGTGCGGCCAACGCCCCGGCCACCGTGCTGATGCTCGGCGATGGCGGCACCACGCGCAACGGCGAGAAGCTCTATGCCGGGCTGCAGGTGGTCCGGCAGACGCAATCCGACTGGGCCTCCGAGGCCGATATCGGCATCCTGGTGCGCAATATCGACGCCTCGGTGGTCGAGCTGCGCCTGGTCTCGGGCTTCACCATCGGCATGCGCACGCTGGGCGACGGCCGCGGCGTGGAGGACAGCACCTTCCACCTGCTGCGCATCCTGAACAACCGCTACGGCCTCGACATCCGCGCCGAGACGGCGACGGCGTGGAACACCTCCATCCGATACTACGGCGGCCACTTCGCCCTCGCCACCGGCATCAACCCGACCATCGACCGCTACGGCATCCGCTTCTCACGCGGGGCTGGCGGTTACAACAACCACAACCGCCACGTCTTTGACGGGCCGAACTTCGAACTGCGGCAGCTTGACCCGAACGTCGCCATCCCCTTCCTGAACGAAACGGACGGCACCGCCATCATCGGCCGCGCGCTACGCATGGAGGCCTGTTCGCCGATCGTGGCGCGACACACGGGCAGCGCCACAGACTGCGAATATGAGGTGGCCTGGGCGAACACCTATGCCGTGCGGATGGACTACACCTCGACCGCGGATCGGGCCGGCAATGCCGTCATCAACCGCCACCGCGCGCCGGCCTCGCGGCTGCTGCGGGTGCTGGAGGCGGTGCCGAACCTGCGCGCGGCAGCGTTTCGGCAGAGCGCCACCGAGATCGGCGTGGAGAAGCTGGCGACGCTGGCCACCTCGACCACCGCGGCGACCACGCTGGCGGGTCTGTGTTTCAACGGGCTGGACGGGATCGCGGCGACCGCCCGCGGGCTGCTGCTGGATGCCAACCGCGGCATGGCCTTCGTGGTGGACACCTCCTCGGCCAAGGAGTTCGCGCTGGCGCATTGGCTGGTCGGCGGCGTCGATGGCGGGCGGCTGTTCGTGCGGGTCTTCGATGGCGCCGCGAATGTGCGGGAGAACGTCGCCGGCGACGTGCTGGCGTCTGGAACCACCATGCAGTGGAACGCACCGGCGAAGGGGTGGAACGCCGGCGCGGTGATGGCGGATGCGTCGCTGAACCGGCGCCAGACGATCCGGGTCGGCGCCGGCGTGGCCTTCGCGCAGGTGGGGATCGTGGGCTTCGACGGGCAGATCGAGCTCGAGGCGCTGCGGCTGTTCGGGCTGCCGGAGGCGGCGCCGGCGGTGCTCTATGCCTGCCCATCGGTGCCGATCGGGACGCGCAGCCTGGCGCTGGAGACGACATGGGATCTGCCGAGCCTCACGGCCGGCTCGACGGCGAACATCGACGTGACCGTGCCGGGTGCGCGGCGTGGCGACTTTGCTGACGCGTCGCTCGACACCAGCAGCATCGCCTTTGTGCTCGACTGCCATGTGTGGTCGAACAACAGCTTGCGGGTCACGGCACGGAATGTCAGCGCGTCGACGGTGGACCTCGCTGCGGCGGCGCTGTCGGTTCAGGTTGTAAAGCGGCGGGTGCCATGAGGCAGGTCGAGCAACTACCGCGCAGATAGCGCCTCAATCCAGATGCGTCGTTCTCAGCCGGAGCGCATTCCCCACCACGCTCACTGAGGACAGCGCCATCGCCGCCGCCGCAATGATAGGCGACAGCAGAAGCCCAAACATCGGGTACAGCACACCGGCGGCGATCGGCACGCCGGCTGCGTTGTAGGCGAAGGCGAAGAACAGGTTCTGCCGGATGTTGCCCATCACCGCCTGGGACAGCCGCCGCGCCCTTACGATTCCCATCAGATCCCCGCCGAGCAGCGTGATCCCCGCGCTTTCGATCGCCACGGCCGTGCCGGTGCCCATGGCGATGCCGACCTCGGCAGCCGCCAGCGCCGGGGCGTCGTTCACGCCATCGCCCGCCATGGCCACGCGGCGCCCTTCGGCCTTCAGCTTTTCGATGATGCGCTGCTTGTCCTCGGGCAGGACCTCCGCCTCGACCTCGGTGATGCCAAGTCGCCGAGCTACGGCCTCGGCGGTCGTGCGGTTGTCGCCGGTCAGCATCACCACCCGTACCCCCTCCTTGGCGAGGCCCGCGAGAGCTGCCGCTGTCGTCTCCTTCACCGGGTCGGCCACCGCGACGATCCCGAAGGCGCGGCCAGCCACCGCCACGAAGAACACGGTGGCGCCATCGCCACGCAGACGCTCGGCTTCGGCCGATAGCGCGCCGACGTCCACCTTGGACTCATCCATCAGCCGGGCGTTGCCGACCGCGACCTGGCGTCCCTCGACCGTGCCGGTCACGCCACGACCAACGGGCGCGTCAAAGCCCTCGACCGCCGGCACAACGATGCCGCGCTTCTCGGCCGCCCGCACGACAGCTTCGGCGAGGGGATGCTGGCTTGGCCGTTCCAAGCCCGCGGCGAGGCGCAACACCTCTTCCTCGGCCACACCCGCCATCGGGATCACCGCCACGACATCCGGTCGCCCCTGGGTGAGCGTGCCCGTCTTGTCCACGACCAGCGTATCGATCCGCTCCATGCGCTCCAGCGCCTCGGCGTTCTTGATCAGCACGCCGGCCTGCGCGCCCCTGCCCACGCCCACCATGATGGACATCGGCGTCGCCAGCCCCAGCGCACAGGGGCAGGCGATGATCAGCACTGTCACGGCCGCGACCAGCGCAAAGGCCAGGCGCGGCTCCGGTCCCCATACCGCCCAGGCCGCGAAGGCCAGCAGAGCGACCGCCACCACCGCCGGTACGAACCAGCCGGCGACCTGATCGGCCAGGCGCTGGATCGGCGCGCGCGAGCGCTGCGCGCCCGCGACCATGCGCACGATCTGCGCCAGCACCGTGTCTTGGCCGACGCGATCGGCGCGCATGACGAAGCTGCCCTGGCCGTTCAGCGTGCCGCCCACGACCTGATCGCCCAACCCCTTTGTGACGGGCACCGCCTCACCGGTGACCAGGCTCTCATCCACGTTGGAAGCGCCCTCCAGCACCGCGCCGTCGAGCGGCACCTTGTCACCAGGACGGACGCGCAGCCGATCGCCGACCACGATGGCAGCCAGCGGCACCTCCTCATCCGACCCGTCCTCGCGCAGCCGCCGCGCCTGGGCCGGCGCGAGGTCGAGCAGGGCGCGGATAGCGCCGCCCGTCTGTTCGCGCGCCCGCAGCTCCAGAACCTGGCCGAGCAGCACCAGCACGACGATCACAGCAGCGGCCTCAAAGTATACGGCAACCGAGCCATCGGCCGCGCGGAAGGCGGCGGGAAAGATGTCAGGCGCCAGGGTCGCGACGACGCTGAACACCCAGGCGACCCCGGTGCCGAGCGCGATCAAGGTGAACATGTTGAGGCTGCGGTTCACCAGGCTCTGCCAGCCACGGACGAAGAACGGCCAGCCCGCCCAGAGCACCACAGGCGTTGCCAGCACCAGTTGGATCCAATTGCCGACGCGCGGCCCGCCGACGAGGTGCATCATCCCCGTCAGGTGACCGCCCATCTCCAGCACGAAGACAGGCAGCGTCAGGACCAGGCCGATCCAGAAGCGTCGGGTGAAGTCCACCAGCTCCGGGTTGGGTCCCGTCTCGGCCGAGGGGGTTTCCGGTTCGAGCGCCATACCGCAGATCGGGCAACTGCCCGGGCCCGGTTGCCGGATCTGCGGGTGCATCGGACAGGTGTAGATGGTGCCCGGCGCCACGGCCTCGGCGCGCAGAGCGGTACGCTCCTGCAGATATTTCCCTGGTTCAGCGATGAACTTGGTGCGGCAGCCCGCCGAGCAGAAATGGTAGGCGTGCCCGGCGTGTTCGGCGTGGTGCGCGGTCTTTGCCGGATCCACTGTCATGCCGCAGACGGGATCCTTCAAGGTTCCCGATGCCGCCGCAGCCCCTTCATGGTGAGGATCGTGCTTGCCGTGGGCGGTGTGTGGGCCGTGATGTTCCATGTCCGCTCAACTCCTCAGCGCGCGAAAGGTCGCGCGGTCGGCCGCACTGCCAGCATCGCCAGAGGCGGCAACAGCAGCCATTGGAGGAAAGGCGCGAGCCCGGTTCCCCATGGCGGTAGGCGCGGCATGGCAGCCGCATAGGTCCAGGATTGGCGCAGATCGACATTCAGCCACTCGCTGAACACCGTGTAGCCAAGGCCAGTCAGGGTCGCGACTATCGTGACGCCGCTCCAACCCTGGCTCGGCCAGTGCCAGGATCGGGTCAGCAGGATGGCCACCGCCAGAGCGGCGGCAGCGATCAACGCGTCCCCGCCCGTGCAATGAAGGACGGCGAAGGCGATCTCGGCCGGCGTTCCCTCCACCCACAGCGTGTAGAGGGGGAGCTGCGCGACTTCCCAGACCAGGTTCAAGGCAATCATGGCCGCGAGGTACCGCGCCGCGGGAGCCAGCAAGGCGGCCCACCCTCGCGGCGCATCGGTGATCACTTGGCTCCGGCGCCACGATCCGGACCAGCCTGCAGCCCGCCTCCGTCGCCATGCCCGTGGTGCATGAACAGGTGCATCAGCGGGCAGGCGAGGAGGATGAGATAGGGAAGCGCGCCGAACGCGTGCCCCCAATGCTCCCGCAGGACGTAGAAGGCCGCGATCAGCGCGAAGCCGATCACGGCGATTCCCGCACGTGTGCGCCACCAAACTGGCCCACTGCCCGGCATGAGGTGCTTGGCAAGCGAGCCGAGGTTGGTCTGGTCGACCATATCAGCGCGGCTGTGCCAGGAAGGCGCGGAGCGTAGCGATCTCGCTCTCCTGTGCGCGAATCACGGCCTCGGCCAGGCTGCGCATCCCCGGATCCCGACCATGCGCCAGCTGGACCCGGGCCATTGCGATCGCGCCCTCATGGTGCGGGATCATGGAGGCGGCGAAATCGCGGTCCGCATCGCCGGTGTAGGTGATGGCCATTTCGCGGTGCATCTTCTCGTTCGCGGCCATGAAGGCAGCGGTCGAGGGGGACTGCGCCGCGGTTCCAGGAGCTGTGGCGCCGGGGTGATGCGGGTCAGTCGCCGCCGGCGCCTGCGCAGCACCAGTCCCCGGCGCCTGCGCGCCAGGCATCATCCGCTGTTGCATCTGCTGCATGTGCTGCTGCATGCCGGGCATCTGGCCCATCATGCCGGGCTGCCCGGGCTGAGCCGGCTGCGGTTGCGGCGCGGTGCCCTGGGCGATGGCGAAGCCTGCCGCGGAGACGGTTGCGATGCCGGCAGCGAGGGCGAGTGAGCGAGCAAGGCGGGTCATGTGTTGGGTTCCTTTTGTTCGAGTTACCAAACACTGGCCCCCCGGCATGTCGCCAGCGTCACGCCGTCATGACAAAGCATGTCGGCGCGAGATCAGGCGGGGATGCGCTCGACCTGCCAACCACCATCGCGCAACGCCTGCTCCAGCCGCGCTGTGTCCACGGCCGACGTCACGGCCGCTTCCCGCGAGTCCAGCTTGATGTCGATCTCCGCCAGCGGGTCGGCCTGCCGAATCACCGCCGAAACTCCCTTCGCACAGCCGCCGCAGTTCATGTTCGCGATCCGAAAGCGAAGCATTACGCCCTCCTCATAGGTTCAGGTCTGGGCGTAGAGGTGGTGATTGTCCCTATGGGAGGGTCAAGGGGGCGCCGATGGTGCCATGTGCCCTCGGCAGCAGCGTGCATACACCCAACCCGCCTCCTGGCAGGTTACGTAGACGCAAAGTGCCGCCGTGTTGTTCAACTGCGCGTCGAGCAATGGTGAGGCCGAGCCCACTGCCACCTGTGCCGCGATTGCGCGACGTCTCGAGGCGCCGGAACGGCTCGAAAACCGCCTGCATCTCAGCCTCCGGAATTCCTGGGCCGTCATCCTCAATCCGCACCAGAAGCTCGCGCCCATTGTCTTCGAGAGCAACCCGTGCCCCGCCGCCGTACTTCACGGCATTGTCGATCAGGTTCGAGAAGGCCCGCTTCAGCGTCACCGGGCTGCAGACCAGCCTGGCCTGCGATGGCCCGGCATAGGTCACCGCCGCGCCGGCATCGGCGGCCGCGTGGCACAGGGTCTCGATCATCGCCACCAGATCGGCCGGCTTGCGCGGCTCGCTCTCCGTCTCGCCGCGCAGATAGGCCAGCGTCGAATCGATCATCGCCTCCATCTCGTCGAGGTCGGCATCGATGGCGCGTGCCGCCTCGGCATCCTCGACGAAGCCGGCGCGCAGCCGCAGCCGCGCTATGGGTGTGCGCAAATCGTGGCTGACAGCGGCCAGGGCCTGGGTGCGATCGGCGATCAGACGGTCGATGCGGCCCTGCATGCGGTTGAAGGCCTGGGCGGCGTGGCGCACCTCGCGTGGGCCTTGCTCGGGCACCGGCACCACGGGGCCGGGCCCACCAAAGCGATCGGCCGCATCGGACAGCGCGCGCAAGGGCCGCCCGATCAGCCGCACGACGAGCAGCCCGAGCAGCAGGATTCCCAACGCCATCGCCGTGGTGGACAGCAGCGTGGCGTGTTCCGGCGCCGGCGGGCGAAACAGCGCGGCGGAGAAGTTGAGCCAACTGCCATCCGGCAGTGGCAGGGCGCCGAGCAGCAGGTGCCGCGACGCCTCGCCATCGGCGACGCCATCCTCCCCATAGCCAAGGCGTAGGCCCGTGACGTCGAGTTCCGGCACCAACTCGCCGAGCCGGCTGCGCAGCGCGTCGATCCGGGCGCTGCTAGCTTGCCGCGGCTGCACGGTGGGCGCCTGCGTCCAGTGCATGTCGAGGCTGGCGGTGGAAAGCGCGTGTGCGGTGCGGTCACGCTCCTCGGTGGGCAATTCGGCCACGGCGCGCTTTGCCGCCACCAGGCGCTCCGCGAGCTGCGCCTCGCGCGTGCTCCCCAGGACCGCCTCGGTGCCGATCTGGTGCAGCCAAAGGCTGCCGAGATGGAAGGCCATCAGACCGACCAGCAGCACCAGGACGATCCGCCCGCCCAGGGTGTCCGGCAGCAGGCGGCGAAGCCATGTCATGTCGCGCGCTTCACCGTGGGCACCAGCATGTATCCCGCGCCCCGCACGGTCTTGATGATGGACGGGCTGTCGTCGGTCGGCTCCAGCTTGCGCCGAAGCCGGCTGACCATGACATCGACGGAGCGTTCGGTGCCGTTGAAAGCCATGCGGTTACGGGCGAGATCCAGGAGTTGGTCGCGGCTCAGCACGCGCTGCGCGTGTTCGCAGAAAGCCAGCAGCAGGTCGTACTCGCCGCCCGAGAGATCGACCGCCGTGCCATCCGGCGCGCTGAGCTCGCGCCGCCGCGTATCGAGGCTCCAATCCGCGAAGAGGATGCGCTCGCCCGCCTGGCCCGCCATCGGCTCGCCCGCCTCGCCACGCGAGCGCCGCAGCAACGCGCGCACGCGGGCCAGCAACTCGGCGCGCCCGAAGGGCTTCGGGATATAGTCGTCGGCACCCAGTTCGAGGCCGAGCACGCGGTCCGTCTCCTCGCCGCGCGCCGTCACCATGATGATCGGCACACCCGACTTGGCACGCAGCGCGCGGCAGAGATCGAGGCCGGAGGCGCCGGGCAGCATCACATCGAGCAGCACGAGATCAACGGATGCGCCGGCCAGCACTTCCCACATCTCGCGGCCGTCACGCGCGCCAGTGACACGGAAGCCGTTTTGGCGCAGGAACTTGGCGATCAGCGTGCGCATCTCGCCATCATCCTCGACGACGAGGATGTGGGCTTCCTGCGGCAGGCTGTCGGGCGCCATCACGTCAATGATGCCGGTGGCCGCCCGGCATCGGGCCACCGTGCTGCGGCGTGCCGTCGGCATAGCCCCGCAAGCGAGAATAGGCGGCAATCTGTTCCGCGTTCAGGAGCGCCGCCTGCGCCAGATGCGTGCGCAGATGCACATCCCGGATCTCGCCCTGCAGGACCGCGATGCGGGCCGTGCGTGCGGAAAGGTCGGCAGGCGTGATGCTGCGGTCGCTGAAGGCCCTGTCGAGCGCGCGCTCCTCCTCGATCACGCGGGCGCCGAGCGAACGCGCCGATTCCTGCATCTCCGCCATCAGGCGCTGCGTCGCCGCGAGCTGCGCGGGTGTGAGCTGCATGGCGCCTGCCAGTTCGATGACATGGGCCGGGCCGGGCCAGCCATTCAGCTCGGCGGCCAGCGCCAAGCCCATGCCGCGACCGGCCAGCAGATCGGCCTGCTGCTCGGCAGAGAGCGCGCGGATCGGGCGGTCCGTCATGCCGGCATAGGGCGAGGGTGTGTTGGCCCAGACCGGACCCGCGACGAGCAGGGCCAAGGCCGTCAATGTCCTGCGCATCGGGGTCTCCTCAATTCTGGTCCATTGGGGTGAAGCGTGCCTGCGCGGGACGTTGGCCGGGCAGTGTCAGCGTGACAACCGCGCGCATCCCGCGCGCGGCCGCGAAGTCGCCGGTGCCGACCAGCACATTGTCGCCGGCGGGCGCGAGTGCCACGGTGGCCTGGCGTCCGCCTGCCAGGATCACGGCCTGCGCCGTGGCTCCCGCAGCCGGGATCGGCCGGTCAGCGCCGTCGAATAGGAACAGCCGCAGCGTGTTCCCCGCCGCCACCAGCTCGGCGTGGTTGGTGCCGATATCCACCTTCTGGCCGCCATTCGGGCCACGCCGCGGCTCATGCGCGCGGGCGGCGAAGGGGACGCCAAAGGGGACGAGGGTCAGGCTGGCGAGCAGCAGGCGGCGCTGAGTCATGTCGTGGGTCCTCATGGATCAATAAGCCTCGGCCACTTTCAGCTCCTGCTGGACGACGCGCAGGCGTTCCAGGGCGGGGCGACCGAAGCGGTGGAACAGCAGCGGCGTCAGGAAGGTATCGAGCAGCGTCGCGGTGATCAGTCCGCCGAAGATGGTCACGGCAACGGGGTGCAGGATCTCCTTGCCCGGCTCGCTGGCGCCGATCATCAGGGGGATGAGCGCAAAGCCGGCCGAGAGCGCGGTCATCAGCACCGGCGTCAGGCGTTCGAGGCTGCCGCGGATCACCAGCGCCAGCCCCCAGCGCTCGCCTTCCAGCAAGGCGAGGTTCAGGTAGTGGCTGACCTTGAGGATGCCGTTGCGCGTCGCGATGCCGGCCAGCGTGATGAAGCCGATCATCGACGCGACGGAGAGCGGCTGCCCCGCGATCCACAGCGCCGCGATGGCGCCCACCAGCGCCAGCGGCACATTGCCCATGATGATCAGCGCCAGCACCGCGGATTTGTAGCGGCTGTAGAGCACCATGAAGATCAGCGCCAAGGACACGAGCGAGAGGCCCGCGATCAGCCGGGCCGCTTCCTCCTGCGCCTGGAAGGTGCCTTCCAGCGTGAAGAAATAGCCGGGCGGCAAGCTGGCTGCCTCCATCTCTGCCCGGATGCGTGCGACGATGGCGGCCATGTCGGTACCATCGGTATTGGCGAGCACGACGATGCGGCGGCGGCCGTTCTCCCGCAGGATCTGGTTCGGGCCATCGGTGTCGCGCAGCTCCGCCAGCAGGGACAGCGGCACGCGCCCGCCCGGCGTCTCGATCATGACTGCGGCAAGCCCGGCGCCGGTGCGGTCCGCATCGCCGAGGCGCAGCACCACGTCGAAGCGGCGCGCCCCGTCCACCACCTGGCTGACGACCTGGCCTCCCGAGAGGGCTTGCAGGGCCTCCGCCACCGAGGCGGCCGAGACGCCATACAGCGCGGCGCGTTCATGGTTCACCGCCACCTGAAGCTGCGGCACGCGCACCTGGCGCTCCACCTGCAGGTCGGTCAGGCCCGGGATGGCGGCCAGGCGCTGCTGCATCCCATCGGCCAGGGTGCGCAGCGTGTCGAGGTCGTCGCCGGTGATCTTGAGCGCGATCTCTGCGCGCACGCCGGAGAGCATGTGGTCCAGCCGGTGCCCGATCGGCTGGCCAACATTCGCGCTGCCAGGCAGCACACTGAGGCGCGCGCGGATATCGGCCGAGATCGCCTGCTTGCCGCGCTGGGATGCGTGGAGCGACACGTCGATCTCCGAGGAATGCACGCCCTCGGCATGTTCATCCAGCTCCGCGCGGCCGGTGCGTCGGCCCACGGTGCGGACCTCCGGCACCTGCATGATCAGCAACTCGGCCTCGCGGCCCAGCCGGTTGGCTTCGGCCAAGCTGATGCCGGGCTGGAATTGCAGGCTGATGGTCAGCGTGCCCTCGTTGAAGGGCGGCAGGAAGGAGCGCGGCAGGAAGGGCACGGTCGCCAGCGCACCCGCCACGCCCACACCCGCCAACAGATACACGAGTCGCGCGCGGGCGAAGGCCCAGAGCAGCGCGCGCTCATTCCAGCGCTTCAGCACGCGCACCAGCGCGCTGTCGCCATGCTCCATCCGCTTCATGCGCGGCAGCAGGTAGTAGCAGAGCACCGGCGTGACCGTGATGGAGACGATGAGGCTCGCCAGGATCGAGACGATGTAGGCGACGCCGAGCGGCGCGAACAAGCGGCCCTCGATGCCGGTCAGCGCGAAGAGCGGCACGAAGACCAGGATCACGATCATCGTCGCGTAGACGATACCGGAGCGAACCTCCTGGCTCGCTCGCGCAACCACGATGAGGGCAGGCTGCGGATCGGGCCGCGCCCGGTTCTCCCGCAGGCGCCGGAAGACGTTCTCCACATCCACGACCGCGTCATCGACCAGTTCGCCGATCGCGATGGCGAGGCCACCCAACGTCATGGTGTTGATCGAGAGGCCCAACAACTGGAACACGACGACCGTGATCAGCACGGAAAGCGGAATGGCGGTGAGCGAGATGAAGGTGGTGCGCCCGTTCAGCAGGAACAGGAACAGCACTACGGCCACCACCGCCACCGCCTCCAGCAGCACCTTCTCCACATTGCCGATCGAGGCCGCGATGAAATCGGCCTGGCGGAACTGCACGTTGTTGGCGGTCACGCCCGGCGGCATGGCGCGCTGCAACTCGGCCAGCGCCGCCTCGACCTGCCGCGTCAGTGCCACCGTGTCGGCTGCGGGCTGCTTCTGGATCGACAGGATGACGGCGGGCCGGCCCATGCTGCCGGCTTCGCCCCGCTTCAGCCGCGCCGCGTAATCCACGGTCGCGACCTGGCGAAGCGGGATCGGCTGGCCGGCCCGCACGGCCACGGGCGTATTGGCCAGATCGTCCAGCCGCGTGGTGCGGCCGATGTTGCGGATCAGGTATTCGCGCCCTGCCTGGTCCACATAGCCGCCGCCCGTGTTGCCGCCGAATTGCCGAAGTGCCGCGTGCACCTGCTCCGCCGTGATATCCAGCGCATGCATCCGCGCGACATCCGGCGTCACGCGATACTGCCGCACCTCTCCACCGATCGGGATCACCTGCGAGATGCCGGGAATGGTCAGCAGCCGTGGGCGCACCACCCAATCCGCCAGCTCCCGCAGCTCCATCGGGCTGGCGCGGCCATCCGTGGACATCGCCACCAGCATGATCTCGCCCATGATGGAGGAGATCGGCGCCATCTGCGGGGCGACATTCGCCGGCAGCTGTGCCCGCACCAGCGAGAGGCGCTCCGCCACCTGCTGGCGGTTCACCCAGATGTCGGTGCCCCAGTCGAATTCGACGAAGACGATCGACAGCCCGACACCGGAGACGGAGCGCACGCGCGTGACACCCGGCATGCCGTTCATCGCCGTCTCGATGGGGTAGGAGACGAGAAGCTCGATCTCCTCCGGCGCCAGGCCCTCGGCCTCGGTCATCAGGGTGATGACGGGCTTGTTGAGGTCCGGGAAGACATCCACCGGCAGGCGCTGAAGGGTGAAAGCGCCATAGACCACGAGGATCGCTGCCGCGACCAACACGAATATCCGGTTCCGCAGGCTGGCGGTGACGAGGATGTTGAACACGGCTAGCGGACCTGCGCGATCAGCCCGGCGCCGCTGGTCACCACCCGCGCCCCGCGTTCGAGCCCCGCGGTGACCAGCACACGCTGGCCGTCAAGCGGTTGGACCCGCACGGGCCGCGGCAGGAAGCGCTCGGCGCTCGGCATCTCATAGACCACCTGGCCGCCCTCGGGATTGCGCACCACCGCCTCGGCCGGCAGCACGATCCCGGCGGCACGACGCGGCGTCTCCACCAGCACGGTCACGGGTTGCCCCACGGCGAGGCCGGGTGCCGTGCCCTCAATGCGGAAATGGAGGGGGAGACCCTGCTGGCGGAGCGTCATGCCGCGGCCCACGAAGCCGAGCCGCAGCGTCTGGCCGCTGGCCGTCACGGCCGAAGCGCCCGAAGCCCCCACCACCGCGGCGGGGTCGAAGGCGATGGCCTCGACCCAGAGCCGCGCGGGATCGACGATGTCGAACAGCGGCTCCTGCGCCTGGATCACCTGCCCGGCGGCGACGCGCACCACGCTGATCAAGCCAGCGGAGGGGGCCACGATAGGCTCCCGCCCCGTCACCGCCGGCAGGTTTGCGGCGCGGCGCTGGCGCAGCCCTTCCAATTCGGCACGGGCGTCGCTGATCTCGCGCGCGGAGACGGTGCCGGTTAGCGCGGTGAGGCGGCGGACGCGTGCCTCGCCGATCACGATGAGGGCGTCGAGCTCGGCGATGTTGGCGCGCACGCCTACCCGATCCTGGGCCGCCATGATGGGCACGACGAAGCCGAGCACCTCACCGCGCGCGACGCGCTGGCCTAGCGCCGGGAAGCCGCCGTCCGGAGGCTCGATACGGCCGGCTTCGGAGGCCTGGACGCGGCCGGAGGCATTGGGGTCTGCGACGACCTGGCCGGTCAGGTGGACAACAATGGTGGCCTCGCCAGGCTCAGCCATGCCAGTGCGCAGGCCAAGCAGACGTTGCGAAGGCTTCGGCACAAAGATGCTGCCGTCGGGTTGCCGCCGCGGCGCATCCATCGGCTGCGCCCAGGCGATCATCGGCACGAGAAGCACTGCCAATAGGGCCACCACGGCCGGCGCGGCGGCCACACGCTCGGGCATCGGCGCGCCGGACGGCAAGGCATGAGGGCGCGTGGCGGTTGCCGGCGGTTCGACGACAACAAGCGGCGGGAGGGGCCGAGGCGCTGCTGCCCGTCCGATGGCGACACCGAGCAGGAGCAGGAACAGCCCCGCGGCCCAAAGGTAGGGCTCGCGCAATGCCATCGAGAGCAGCTCTGACGAAGCTGGTGCTGTGGTCAGAGCCCCTGCCGCAGCGGGGATCTCAAGCGTCGCGGGCAGCAAGTCCATGTCTTCGCCGGCGGTGATGGTGAAGACCAGGTTCCGCGGGCCCGGTCGTTCCAGGGCGGGGTTGGCGAGGACGTAGATTGCCTCGCCGGCGCGCGTTGCTGTTCCGAGGTCCTCGCCGTCGAGAGTGACCTGCACCGTGGCGCCATCGATGGGCTCCGACGTCGCATGGCGGTCGAGGTAGAGCCAGAGCCGGCGGTCAGGACCCAGAACCGCCACGATCTCGAACAGCTCGGAATGCGCTTCGGCGCGCGGTGCGGCAGCCGCCGGCGGCGCGGGTTCATCGCCATGGGAATGGCCTTCGTGGCTGAAGGCAGGGCGGACGCCGGGTGCTGCCAGCAGCGCGACAAGCAGCAGAATTCGAATCAGCACGCGCACGCCCCCTAAGTCCCAGCAACCACCGCCTCAATCTGGCGGCACAGGACGTCGTGGGCGTTGCCCGATTATGACAAAACATTGCAACGGAGGCGCCTAGCCGTGGGTGGGTGGTGACTCAGCTGGCGAGACGCGTCTCCAAGGCTCCAGCCTAGAGACCGTTCGTATCAGGTCGCACTCCCTCCGCCAGTTCCCGTACGAGCCATGCTCTCTGGCCGACCACGCCCCGCGCTGAGTGGTAGGTTTCCTGGGGTTTTTGGGGAAGGCCGGTTGACTGACCCGAGCCGGAGAAGGTGGAAACTCGCTCTCCGGAGGCCATTTCTCTCCGGACCTCCTCACTTGGGCGTTTTAGGTGTTTGGTCCCGGGATGAGGTGGTGCGGGTTGATGTTGAAGATGGACGGGTCCTTGGTCCAGGCGTCGCAGATGGCTTGGAATGGGGTTCGCCACTTCAGCGCCTTGAGGTGCGTGGCGAAGTTGTAGGCTTGGACGAAGGCAAGGACGTGGGCCTTGAGCGCGTCGAGGCTGGGATCGTGGAAGGCCTTGATCGTGGCGTCCTTGACCGTACGGTTCATCCGCTCCGCCTGGCCATTCGTCCAGGGGTGGTAGGGGTTGGTCAGGCGGTGCTCGATGCTGTTCTCGTCGCAGACGCGCTCGAAGATATGGCCCACCCAGCGCGCGGTTGCCCCGTCGCGGTACTTCGGCAGATCGGCGAAGGCCATGCCGTTATCGGTCAGCACGGTGTGGATCCGATAGGGGAAGGTCTCGACGACCTCGCGCAGGAAGGCGGCACCGTTCATCGTGGTGTTGGCGTTCAGGAAGGCGACGTGGGTGAGTTTGGACACTCGGTCGATGGCCAAGAACATGAAGAGCTTTCCCTCGGCGAGGCGTAGCTCACAGACGTCGATATGGACGTAGCCGATCGCAGTCTCGGCGAAGCGCTGGCGCTTCGAGGTCTTCTCCTCGTTATGCGGCAGGCGAGAGATGCCGTGCCGCACCAGGCAGCGATGTAGCGCGCTGCGGGACAGCGTTGGGATGGTTTCGCGGAGGCAGCCCAGGATGTCATCGAGCGGCAGCAGGGTACGCCGGCGGCACTCGACGACGATCGCCTCCTCCGCTTCGGTCAGGACGGAACTGCGCGGCTGGCGCGGGCCCATGGCGGCATCGGCCGTACCCGTCCGGCTCCGCCACTTGGCGACGGTCTTCGGGTTCAGCCCGTAGCGCGAGGCCAGGGCGCGGGTGCTCGCTTGCGACGCTTGGAACTCGGCTCGAACACGCGGCGTCGTTCTGGCTAAGCCATGAAGACCTGCTGCCACAGCGCATCCTCCCCCTCGCGGGTCAAAGATGCACCACTACTCCCGGGGACTGAACA
>NZ_FOSQ01000038.1 GCF_900114315.1 Falsiroseomonas stagni DSM 19981 | reverse complement strand
GCACGGCATGGAATGCGCTGACCGACGATCCAGCCCGCATCACCTCAATCGCCACACGCGACTGGGCACAGGTCACTGTTTAGGGGCGCCGGTATTAGATGTTCAGTCCCGGGGAGTAGTGGTGCATCTTTGACCCGCGAGGGGGAGGATGCGCTGTGGCAGCAGGTCTTCATGGCTCAGCCAGAACGACGCCGCGTGTTCGAGCCGAGCTCCAAGCGTCGCAAGCGAGCACCCGCGCCCTGGCCTCGCGCTATGGAGTGGCCCCCATCAAACCGGACATGCGGCTCGGTTGGCGGACTGCTGGGCGATGAACTCACGCGGCGAGCGCATGCGCAAGCCGGAGTGAGGGTGGACGGTGTTGTAGTCCTCGAACCAGGCGGGCAGCTGTTGCAGGACGGAGATGGCGTCCGGCCTGGGGTTCACGCGGGCATAGTCGCGCTTGAGGGTTCTGACGAAGGCCTCGCAGACGCCGTTGCTCTCGGGGCTGCGGACCGGCGTGAAGCACGCGACGAGGTTCAGCGCAGCGGCGAAGTCGATGGTCTCGGCGGCGGTGTAGGCCGAGCCGTTGTCGGCGAGCCACTGGACCGGTTGTGGGGCGCGGATGCCGTCGAAGCGGCGCTCGACGCAGTCCAGCATCATGTCGCGGATCATTTCGCCAGAGATGCCGCCGCCGGAGGTGGCGACCCATGCGATGATCTCGCGGTCATGGGTGTCGATGGCGAAGGCGACGCGGACGACCTCGCCGTTCCAGCAGGGGATTTCGAGGCCATCGGAGGCCCAGCGCTGATTGGAGGCGGGGGCGACGACGGTGCCCTCATGGGCGCGGATCAGCCGCCTGCCGGTGTGGGGCTGAAGAAGCATTGAAGAGAGGCGCATCAGCCGGAAGACGCGCTTGTGATTGACTGGTGGCTCGCCGGAGCTGCGCCTGGCCCGGTTCAGCAGGGCGGTGACGCGGCGGTAGCCATAGGTCGGGCGAGCGTCGGTGATGGCGCGGATCTCGGCCAACACGGCCTCGTCCTCGGCGCGGCGGTAGGGGCCACGCCGCGGCCGTTCGGGCTGCTGGAGCTGCCCGACCAAGTTGGACCTGGCGACGCCGAGCGTGTCGGCCACGGCCTTCACCGGGAACCGTCGCGTGGCGGCGACGGCAAGCGCAACGCGTGTTTTGTTGGGCGTGCCTGTTCCAGGGCCTCGCGGAGGATCTCGGTCTCCATGGTCTTGCGGCCGAGGAGGCGTTCGAGTTCGCGGATGCGGTTCTCGAGTTCGCGGACGCGGCTGAAGGGGACGACCTCCTCGTTCGCCCTGACCGCCTCGTGCCCGCCCTCGGCCATGCGCCGCCTCCACTGGAACAGCAGGCTCGGAGAGACGCCGTGGAGCCGGGCGACGGCGGAGACCGTCATGCCGGGCTGCATGGTCTACTCGACCCGCCGGACCTTTTCCTCGGCAGTGTAGCGTCGGCGGCGCTGGATGCCGGTGATGATTTCCAAGCGCTCGATGGGCTTCGACATAGGCGCATGCCTAGCAGGCTGCGGAAATTCGCCGCTACGGTAAGCGTTAGCCGAACCCGGCCTTGAGCTGAAGGGGTTGGTTAGCCGAAGTGGTCGCCATGACGGACGACGCGACGACGGCACCACTCATTG
>NZ_FOSQ01000013.1:167142-170101 GCF_900114315.1 Falsiroseomonas stagni DSM 19981 | reverse complement strand
GGATCGGCGCGGATACGCTGAGCGGCGCGGCGGGGGCGGACAGCCTGGTCGGTGGCGCGGGCAACGACACCTATGTGCTCGACAATGCCGGCGATGCGGTGCTGGAAGTGGCGGGCGGCGGCACGGACACGGTGCGCGTTTCCCTGGCCAGCTACACGCTGGCGGCGGAGGTGGAGAACCTGGTCGGCACCGCGACCAATGCGGCGCTGACGGGGAATGGGCTGGCGAACACGATCACCGGCGCGGCGGGGGCGGATACGCTGGCGGGCGGGTTTGGCGATGACACGCTGGTGGGCGCCGCGGGCAATGATGTCTATGTCGTGGACAGCCTGCTCGACCTGGTGGTGGAAGCCGCGGCGGGCGGGACAGCGGATGCGGTCCGCACGACGCTGGCAGCCTACACGCTGGCGACGAATGTCGAGAACCTGACAGGCACGGGCAGCGTGCAGGCGCTGACGGGCAATGCAGGCGCCAATACCATCACAGGCACTGCGGGCGCGGATACGCTGGATGGCGGCGCGGGGATGGACCGTCTCCTCGGTGGCGGCGGCGACGATGTCTTCATCCTCGACAATGCTGGCGATGTGGTGGTGGAGGCCGCGGATGCGGGCCTCGATACCGTGCGTACGACGCTGGCGGCGTACAGCCTAGCGGCGGAGGTCGAGGTGCTGCGGGGTGGCGCCGCGGCGCAGGCCCTGTCCGGCAACGGCCTGGCGAATACCGTTACCGGCGCCGGCGGCGCGGATACGCTGTCGGGCGGCGCGGGCAATGACAGCCTGGTCGGCGACACGCTGGCGGACAGCCTCGTGGGTGGTACCGGCGCGGACATCATGGCGGGCGGTGGGGGCAACGACACCTACGGCGTGGATGACGTCGACGACCTCGTCATCGAGGATGTGCTGAGCGGGACCGACCTGGTGGAGGCCAGCGTCGCGGCCTACACGCTGGGCGCGGCGGTCGAGAACCTGACCGGCACGGGCAGCGGCCAAATCCTGGCGGGCCATGCCGGGGCGAATGTCATCCGCGCCACGGCCGGGGCGAACAGCCTGGCCGGCTTCGACGGCACGGATACGCTGGTGGGCGGCGCCGGGGCCGATACGCTGGATGGCGGGGCGGCCGCGGACAGCCTGGCCGGCGGCGCGGGCAATGACGTGTACGTCGTGGATGTCATCGGCGATTCGGTGCTGGAGGCTGCGGCCGAGGGCACCGACACGGTACGTGTTTCCCTGGGCGCCTACACGCTGGGGGCGGAGTTGGAAGCGCTGGTCGGCACGGGCAGCGCGCAGGTGCTGACGGGCAATGCGGGCGCCAACACCATCACGGGCACTGCGGGCGCGGATACGCTGGATGGCGGGGCAGGGGCCGACAGCCTGGTGGGTGGCAGTGGCGACGACCTCTATGTCGCTGACGTCGCCGGCGATGCGGTGCTGGAACTCGCAGGGGGTGGCGCCGACACGCTGCAGAGCGCCGCTGCTGCCGTGGTACTCGCGGCGGAGGTCGAACTGCTGGTCGGCACGGGCACGGCGCAGGCGCTGACGGGGAATGCGGGCGCGAACACCATCACCGGCACGGCCGGGGCGGATACGCTGGACGGCGCGGCGGGCGCGGATGCCATGGCCGGCGGCGATGGCAATGACGCCTACGTTGTCGATGATGCCGGCGACGTGGTGCTGGAGCAGGCGGGGGAGGGCACCGACACGGTGCGCACCGCGCTGGCGGCCCATACGCTGGCGGCGGAGGTCGAGCTTCTCACCGGCACCGGCACGGCGCAGGCGCTGACGGGCAATGCGGGCGCCAACACCATCGCCGGCACGGCGGGGGCGGATACGCTGGATGGTGGGGTGGGGGCGGACAGCCTCTCGGGTGGCCTCGGGAACGACCTGTACTTCATCGACGATGCGGGCGATGCGGTGCTGGAAAGCACGGTTGTCGGCGGCGGCACGGATGAGGTCCGCACGGCGCTCGCGGCCCATACGATGGCGGCGAATGTCGAGATCCTGACGGGCACGGGCAACGCGCAGGCGCTGACGGGCAATGCGGGGGCCAACACCATCGCCGGCACGACGGGTGCGGATACGCTGGATGGCGGGGCTGGGGCGGACAGCCTCTCGGGTGGCCTGGGCGATGATGTCTACATCGTCGACAGCGCGACCGATGCCATCGCCGATGCGGGCGGCGTCGACACGGTCCGTACGACCCTCGCGGCCTACACGCTGGCCACCGATGCCGAAGCGCTGGTTGGCACCGGCACGAACCAGTCGCTGCTGGGCAATGCCGCGGCCAATACCATCGCCGGTGGCACGGGCGCCGATACGCTGGGCGGCGATCTGGGCGATGACAGCCTGTCCGGCGGCCTGGGCGCGGACAGCCTGAATGGTGGCGGCGGCGCGGATGCCATGGCCGGCGGCGATGGCAATGACGCCTACGTTGTCGATGATGCCGGCGACGTGGTGCTGGAGCAGGCGGGGGAGGGCACCGACACGGTGCGCACCGCGCTGGCGGCCCATACGCTGGCGGCGGAGGTCGAGATTCTCACCGGCACCGGCACGGCGCAGGCGCTGACGGGCAATGCGGGCGCCAACACCATCGCCGGCACGGCGGGGGCGGATACGCTGGATGGTGGGGTGGGGGCGGACAGCCTCTCGGGTGGCCTCGGGAACGACCTGTACTTCATCGACGATGCGGGCGATGCGGTGCTGGAAAGCACGGTTGTCGGCGGCGGCACGGATGAGGTCCGCACGGCGCTCGCGGCCCATACGCTGGCGGCGAATGTCGAGATCCTGACGGGCACGGGCAACGCGCAGGCGCTGACGGGCAATGCGGGGGCCAACACCATCGCCGGCACGGCGGGTGCGGATACGCTGGATGGTGGGGCTGGGGCGGACAGCCTCTCGGGTGGCCTGGGCGATGATGTCTACATCGTCGACAGCGCGACCGATGCCATCGCCGATGCGGGCGG
>NZ_FOSQ01000013.1:0-166757 GCF_900114315.1 Falsiroseomonas stagni DSM 19981 | reverse complement strand
GCGGACAGCCTCTCGGGTGGCCTGGGCGATGATGTCTACATCGTCGACAGCGCGACCGATGCCATCGCCGATGCGGGCGGCGTCGACACGGTCCGGACCGCGCTCGCCGCCTACACCCTGGCCGCGGATGCCGAGATCCTGGAAGGCAGCGCGGCCGCGCAGTCCCTGGCGGGCAATACGCTCGACAACACCATCACGGGGGGTGGCGGGGCCGATACGCTGTCGGGCGGCGGGGGCAATGACAGCCTCGTCGCGGATGTGGGCGCGGACAGCCTGAACGGCGGCAGCGGTACCGATACCCTGCGCGGCGGCGCGGGCGACGATACCTACCTCGCCGACGAGGCCGGCGACGTCGTCATCGAGCAGGCGGGAGAGGGCACCGACCTCGTCCGCGCCTCCGCCGCCACCTACACGCTGGCCGCGGGGGTGGAGAACCTGACCGGGATCGGCACCAGCCAGGTGCTGGCGGGGCAGGGCGAGGACAACCGGATCACCGGCGGCAGCGGCACCGATACGCTGCTGGGCCTCGGCGGTGGCGATACGCTGGATGGCGGGGCGGGGGCGGACAGCTTGGCGGGCGGGGTCGGCGACGATCTCTACCTCATCGACAATGCCGGCGACGAGGTGCTGGAGGCGGCCGGGGAGGGTACGGACACCGTCCGCACCGCGCTCTCGGCCCATACGCTGGCGGCGGAGGTGGAGATTCTCCTCGGCACCGGGACGGCCCAGGCGCTGACGGGCCATGCGGGCGCCAATACCATCATCGGCACCGCGGGGGCGGATACGCTGGATGGCGGGGCGGGGGCGGACAGCCTCTCCGGCGGGGCCGGCAACGACGTCTATGTCATCGACGCTGCGGGCGATGCGGTGGAGGAGACGGGCACCGACACCGCCGACCAGATCCGCACCACGCTGGCCAGCTATTCGATCGCGGGCCTGGCCAGCATCGAGCATCTGCGCGGCATCGGCACCGACCAGGCGCTGGCCGGCAATGACGGGGCCAACAGCGTCATCGGCTCGGGCGGCAGCGATACGCTGGAAGGCGGCCTCGGCGCGGATACGCTGGATGGCGGGGCGGGGGCGGACAGCCTGGCGGGCGGGATCGGCGACGATGTCTTCATCATCGACGCCGCCGGCGACGCGGTGCTGGAAGCGGCCGGGGAGGGCACGGACACCATCCGCACCGCCCTGGCCAGCCTGACCCTGGTGGCGGAGGTCGAGAACCTGACCGGCACCTCCGCCGGGGCGCAGACCCTGGCGGGCCAGGGCGCCGACAATGTGATCACCGGCAATGCGGGGGCGGACAGCCTCTCCGGCCTTGGCGGCGCGGATACGCTGCTGGGCAGTGGCGGCGGGGATACGCTGGATGGCGGCCTGGGGGCCGACAGCATGGCGGGGGGTACCGCGTCCGACGTCTATCGGGTGGACGATCTCGGCGACGTGGTGCTGGAACTCGCGGGGGGCGGCACGGGCGACCGGGTACTGACCACGCTGGCCAGCTACGTGCTGGGGGCGGAGGTCGAGAACCTGAGCGGCGTCGGGGCCGGCGGACAGACCCTGTCGGGCAACGGGCTCGGCAACGACATCGATGGCGGGACGGGTGCCGACCTCCTGGCGGGCGAGGCGGGCGCCGACACGCTGGATGGCGCGGCGGGGGCGGATACGCTCTCCGGCGGCGTGGGCAACGATGTCTACCTGGTCGGGGACCTGCTGGACCTGGTGCTGGAACTGGCCGGGGAAGGCACCGACACCATCCGCACGGCGCTGGGCAGCTACAGCCTCTCCGCGCTGGCGGAGGTGGAGAACCTGGTCGGCACCAGCAGCGGCGCGCAGACGCTGGAGGGCAATGCGGGCGCCAACCTCCTCAGCGGCGGCAGCAGCGGCGACAGCCTGCGGGGCGGCGAGGGAACGGACACCCTGGCCGGCAACAACGGCGCCGATACGCTGGATGGCGGCCTGGGCGCGGACAGCCTGGTGGGCGGCGCCTCCAACGACATCTACATCGTCGACGAGGCCGGCGACCTGGTGCTGGAGGTCGCGGGCGGCGGCACGGGCGACAGCGTCCGCACCACTTTGGCCAGCTACACGCTGACGGCGGAGGTGGAACGGCTGGTCGGCACCGGCAGCGGGCAGGTGCTGGCGGGCAATGCGCTGGCCAATGCCATCACCGGCAGCGCGGGCGCGGACAGCCTGGCGGGCGGTGCGCTGGGCGATACGCTGGCGGGCGGCGTGGGGGCGGATACGCTCTGGGGTGGCGCGGGGGCGGACAGCCTCTCCGGCGGCGCGGATGCGGACCGCTTCTACTGGGGCGATGCGACGGAGGGCGGGGATACCATCACGGGCTTCAGCGTGGCGGATGACCGGCTGGTCTTCCTGGGCAGCGCCTTCGGCGGCGGGTCCGGGGCGCTGGACCCCGGCGCCTTCGCCGCCGGCGCCGGCCTGGCGGCCGCCACCACGGCGACGCAGCGCTTCCTCTATGACACCACGGCGGGGGTGCTGCGCTATGACGCGGATGGCAACGGGGCGGCGAGCGCGGTGGTGATCGCGACCCTTTCCGCCAGCCCGGTGCTGACGGCGGCGAACATCCTGCTGGATCCGTGATGGCGGGTTGTGGGGGGGCGGCTCCCGCCCGCCCGATTCAATTCTTGCCCCGGCGGGGCGGGCGTGCTTTACGCCGCGCTTCCCTGCCGGGACCCGAGGCATCGGTCCCGGCTATGCCCGTTCGCGCGTAATCCTGGCATGGTGCCGGGGCACGCTGGGCTGAGACAGCCGGAGGGACCCGATGCCCTTGTATGAATGCGTGCTCATGGCGCGCAACGACATCACGCAACAGCAGGTCGAGGCGATCGCCGCCCAGGTGGCGACGACGCTCGGCGAGCAGGGCGGCGAGGTCAAGAAGCAGGAATACTGGGGCCTCCGCGGCCTCGCCTACAAGATCAAGAAGAACCGCAAGGCGCATTACATGCTGCTGGGCATTTCCGCCCCGCCGGCCGCCATGCAGGAAGTCGAGCGTCAGCTCGGCCTGCATGAGGACGTGCTGCGCAGCCTGACGCTGCGGATCGAGACGATCGACGAGGCGCCTTCCGCCATCCTGGCCCGCCGTGGCGAGGATCGTGAGCGTGACCGCGGCTTCCGCGGCCCCCGCCCCGCCGGCCGCTTCAGCTCCGGCCGCACCGGCGGCGGGCGTGAACGCGATGACCGCGAGGAATACCGCGCGCGTCCGCGTGAAGAACTCGACATGGGCCCGGGCGAGGAGTGATCTGAGATGTCCGACCGCAACGAAGAGATTTCGCTGAACCCCGCCCTGCGCCGCCCCGCCGTGGGCGCCCGCCGGCCGTTCTATCGCCGCCGCAAGTCCTGCCCCTTCTCCGGCCCCCAGGCGCCGAAGATCGACTACAAGGACGTGCGCCTGCTGTCCCGCTTCCTGTCGGAGCGCGGCAAGATCGTGCCGAGCCGCATCACGGCGGTGAGCGCGAAGAAGCAGCGCGAGCTGGCGAACGCCATCAAGCGCGCGCGCTTCCTGGCCCTGCTGCCCTACGTCATCAACGACTGACAGGCGGCCGGAGTAGCGGGCCGAGAGCGACATGACGGCGGACAGCACGCAGCAGGGGACGGGGGAGGATCGGCGCATCGCGTCCGATCCCCGCTGGCTTGCCGCGGGTGCCGCCGGGCTTGCCGCGGCGGTGCTGACGCTCTGGGGCTTCCGCGGCATGCCGGGTGGCGCGCTGACCTTGTGGCTGGCGCCGCTGCCGCTGTTCATGGCGGGCATCGGCTTCGGCGCGGGCGCGGTGATCGGCGCGGTGGGCGTGGCGCTGGCCGCGCTCATGACCGTCGGCTCCAGCCTCGGCGCGGGGCTGTTCCTCGGCATCTTCGGCGCGCCGGCGGCGGCGCTGGTGGTCGCCTCCCGGCGCGGCGGCTCGGCCGGCCCGGACCTGGCGGCCCCCTTCACCCTGCTGGGCATCCTGCCGGCGGCGGGGGTCGCGGTGGCGGCCTGGCTGCTGTCCGACATGCCGGGTGGCATGGAGGGGGCGCTGCGCGGTGCCGTGGAGCAGGCGATGTCCCGCATGGGGCTGCCGGCGTCCGAGGGCATCGTCGCGGAACTGGTGCGGGTGAAGGCGGCGGCGATCGGCTTCTGGGTCGCGATGGCCCTGCTGATCAACGCGGCCGCCGCATCGGGCCTGCTGGTCCGCTTCGGCATCATCGCGGCGCGTCCCGCCTTCCGCGAAGCCCGGCTGCCGGCCTGGTATGCGGTGCTGCCCGCCCTCGCCCTCGGCCTCTGGCTGGTGGCGGATGAGGGCAGTGACGCGGTGGAGCTTTCGCTGCTGCTGGCGCTGCTGGTGCCGGTCTTCCTGCATGGCCTGGCCGGCTTCCATCGCGCGACCAGCGCGCTGCGCGGCCGACCCATGGTCCTGGGTGGCGCCTATGCGGCGCTTCTCATCATGTCCGTCCCGGTGGCGCTGGCCGTCACGGGTTACGGCCTGTTCGATATCCTCAACGGAACACGGGGCCGGCGCGGCGCGCCGCCCCCTCAGCGCTGAAACGGTGCAGCCATGATCGAAGTCATCCTGATGCAAAGGGTCGAGAAGCTCGGCCAGATGGGCGAACTGGTGAAGGTCCGCCCGGGCTATGCGCGCAACTTCCTGCTTCCGCAGGGCAAGGCGATCCGCGCCAACAAGGACAACCTCGCGCGGTTCGAGCGCGAGCGCGCGCAGCTTGAGGCGCTGAACCTCAAGAAGCGCGAGGAAGCGGAGCGCATCGCGGAGCGCGTGCACGGCCTGACGGTCGTCATCATCCGCTCGGCCGGCGAGAGCGGCAGCCTCTATGGCTCCGTCTCCGGACGCGACATCGCGGACGCCTGCAAGTCCTCCGGCCTCACGCTGGATCGCAGCCAGGTCCTGCTGGAGCAGCCGATCAAGACGCTGGGCCTGACCCAGGTCCGCGTCGCGCTGCACCCCGAGGTTTCCATCCCGGTCGGCGTGAATGTCGCGCGTTCCGTCGAGGAAGCCGAGAAGCAGGCCCGCGGCGAGGATCTGCGCGCCGCCGACCAGGCCGAGGAGGAGAGCCTGGAGGCCGAGCTGGCCGCCGAGCTGGCGGAACTCGGCGCGGCGTCCGAGCGCGACTGACGACGAGCCAGGGCCGGTTCGGCCCTGGCTGGCTGGGCACGGGGAGGGCAGCGCCCTCCCCGTATCCATTTGTACTGGTTGAGTTCTTCCCGGGATCGCCTTTCCGTCCCCGATATCCACAGGCCGCCCCCCTCCGGCGGGGGCGCGCCCGACTCGCCCGCCGCGCTATGATGCCGGCATGAACACCTTCGGCGCTCCTCCCAGCCCTGCCTTCGGCGGCGACAGCCTCCTCGGCCTGTCGCAGCGCCTGCCGCCGCAGAATCCGGAGGCCGAGCAGGCGCTGCTGGGTGCGCTGCTGGCCAACAACAAGGCCTATGAGCGGGTCAGCGAATTCCTGGCCCCCGACCATTTCGCCGATCCCGTGCATGGCCGGATCTATGCCGCCATCCAGCGGCGGATCGAGGCCGGGCAGCTGGCCGATGCCGTCACGCTGCGCGCGGAGTTCGAACACAACGGGTTGCTGGATGAGGTGGGCGGCACCGCCTATCTGGGCCAGCTGCTGACCGCGATGGTCGGCATCATCAATGCCGGCGAATACGGCAAGGTGATCCATGACGCCTGGATGCGGCGGCAGCTGGTGGATCTGGGCGAGGTCATCGTCAACCGCGCCTTCGGGGCGGAGCCGGAGCTGGATGGCCGCCAGCAGCTGGAATCGGCGGAGCAGGCGCTGTTCGACCTGGCCAAGGACAATGGTTCCGACGGCGGCTTCGTGCATTTCGAGAAGGCGCTGGCCACGGCGGTGCACCATGCCGCCGCCGCCTTCTCCAACCCCGGCGGCGTCAGCGGCTTGTCCACGGGGCTGCGCGACTTCGATGCCAAGACCGGCGGGCTGCATAAATCGGACCTGCTGATCCTCGCGGGCCGTCCGGCCATGGGCAAGACCGCGCTGGCCACCAAGATCGCCTTCGGCGCGGCGCGCAGCATCCTGCGCAAGGCGCGGGAGAATGACCCGAACGCGATCCCGCGCGGCGGTGTCGCGATCTTCTCCCTGGAAATGAGCTGCGACCAGCTGGCGACGCGCCTTCTGTCGGAGGAGGCGCGGATCAGCGGCGACCGCATCCGCCGCGGCGACATCATGCAGCGGGATTTCGACAAGTTCCTGGAAGTCAGCCGCGAATTGCAGGCGCTGCCGCTGTGGATCGACGACACCCCCGCCATCACCATCAGCGCGCTGCGGACGCGGTGCCGGCGGTTGCAGCGGACGAGGGGGCTCGACCTGGTGGTGGTCGACTACCTCCAGCTGATGCGCCCCGCGGCGGGGACCCGGCCGGAAAGCCGCGTACTTGAAATCAGCATGATCACCCAGGGGCTGAAGGCGATCGCGAAGGAGCTGTCGATCCCGGTGATCGCGCTGTCCCAGCTCTCCCGCCAGGTGGAGAGCCGGGAGGACAAGCGGCCGCAGCTGAGCGACCTGCGTGAATCGGGATCGATCGAGCAGGACGCGGACATGGTGATGTTCGTCTATCGCGACGAATACTACCTGTCCCAGCGCCAGCCGAAGGAGCTGAACTTCGAGAATCCGCAGAAGCTGCACGAGGCCATGGAGAAGTGGCAGAAGGACATGGAGGGCGCGCACAACAAGGCGGAGCTCATCATCGCCAAGCAGCGCCACGGACCGACGGGCACGATCAAGCTGTTCTTCGAGGGTGAGTTCACGCGCTTCGGCGACCTCGACCAGCATCACGAGGGCGGTGGCGGCTATGGCGATTGAGGGTGTGGCCGTCCGCGCGGCGGTGCCGGGGGATTTCGCCGCCTGGCTGCCGCTCTGGCAGGGCTACAACGAATTCTACGGGCGGGCGGGGGAGACGGCGCCGGCCGCTTCGCTGACGGAAGCCACCTGGGAGCGCTTCTTCGACGGCATGGAGCCGATGGAGGCGCTGGTGGCGGAGCTGGATGGCACGCTGGTCGGCCTCGCCCACATCATCTTCCACCGCAATACGGGGCTGGTGGGGCCGACCTGCTATCTGCAGGATCTGTTCGCCGCGCCGGCGATCCGGGGGAAGGGGATCGGGCGGGCGCTGATCCAGGGTGTCTATGCGCGGGCGCGGGAAGCCGGGGCGCGGCGGGTCTATTGGCACACGCATGAAAGCAATGCGGCGGCGCGGCGCCTGTATGACCAGGTGGCGGAACGGTCGGGCTTCATCGTCTATCGGCAGGATCTCTGATGGTTCCGGGACAGGGCGCGCTGCGGATCGACCTTGCCGCCATCGTCGCCAATTGGCGGGACCTGGTCGCCCGCCACGGCGCGCCCTGCGCGGGGGTGGTGAAGGCGGATGGCTACGGGCTGGGCGCGGGGCCGGTGGCGCGGGCGCTGCGGGATGCGGGCTGCGGCACCTTCTTCGTGGCGCATCTGACCGAGGGGCTGGCGCTGCGGCAGGCGCTGGGGGCGGGCCCCGCCATCATCGTGCTGAACGGCTTCCCGCCGGGGGCGGATGGGGATGCGGCGCTGATTCCCGTACTGAACGGGCTGGGGGATGTGGAGGCGCATGCCGCGGCGGGGCGTGCGGCGGGGGTGGCGCGGCCGGCGGTGCTGCACCTCGATACCGGGATGGCGCGGCTCGGGCTGGATGCCGGGGAGCAGGAGCGGCTGGCGGCGGAGCGGGGGCGGCTCGACGGGATCGATTTGCGCTACGTCATGACCCACCTGGCCTGCGCGGATGAGCCGGAGCACCCGCTGAACGCCCGCCAGGCCGCGCGCTTCGCCATGGCCGCGGCGCGGATCGCGCCGGGGGTGCCGAGGAGCTTCGCCAATTCGTCCGGGCTGTTCCTGGGGGCTGACTTCGCCTCCGACCTCGCCCGGCCGGGCTGCGCGCTCTATGGCATCAACCCCACGCCGGGCGCGCCGAACCCGATGCGCCAGGTGGTGACGCTGGAGGTGCCGGTGCTGCAGATCCGGGACATCGTGGCGGGTGATACCGTTGGTTACGGGGCTTCCTGGACGGCTGCGGAACCCCGGCGGGTTGCAACCGTTGCGGCAGGCTATGCCGATGGCTACTTTCGGAGCCTCACGGGGCGGTCTTTCGCGCAGCTGCGCGGGCAGGCCGTGCCGCTCATAGGCCGGGTATCGATGGATCTGACGACCTTCGACGTGACGGATGTGCCGGAAGCCCGGGTTGGCGACAGCGTGATGCTGGTCGGCGGTCCTTGGCCTGAAGGGTTGGGGAATACGCCCGATGACATCGCCCTCCGCTGCGGCACCATCGGGTATGAGGTGCTGACCAGCCTCGGCGCGCGCTATGCGCGGCTGTATCGCGGCGGCGCCTGATCGCCTTGGATCGCACCCTGGACCTGACCGCGGCGCTGGGCCGGGTCGTCATCGGCTTCCTGCGATCGGTGGGGGCCATCGCGCTTTTCGCCGGGGAGGCGATCAGCCACCTGGTGCGGCCGCCCTTCCATGGGCGGCTGTTCCTGAAGCATTTCATCGAGATCGCCTGGTTCAGCCTGCCGGTGGTGGCGCTGACGGCGGTGTTCACCGGCATGGTGCTGGCGCTGCAATCCTATACCGGCTTCTCCCGCTTCAACGCGGAAGGGGCGGTGGCGAATGTGGTGGTGTTGTCCATCACGCGCGAATTGGGGCCGGTGCTGGCGGGGCTGATGGTGGCCGGGCGCATCGGCGCGGCCTTCGCGGCGGAAATCGGCACCATGCGGGTGACGGACCAGATCGATGCGCTGTCCACGCTGTCCACCAACCCGATGAAGTACCTGGTCACGCCGCGGATCCTGGCGGGGACGCTGGCGCTGCCGCTGCTGGTGATCGTCGCGGATATCCTGGGCGTGATGGGGGGCTGGCTGATCGGGACGCAGCAGCTGGGCTTCGCCTCCGGCGCCTATCTGAAATCCACCTTCGATTTCCTGCACATGTCGGATGTGGTCTCGGGCCTCATCAAGGCCGCCGTCTTCGGCTTCGTCATCACGCTGATGGGGTGCTGGGCGGGCTACCAGTCCGGCGGGGGCGCGCAGGGCGTGGGGCGGGCGACGACCTCGGCCGTCGTCGCCTCCTCCATCCTGATCCTGGCGCTGGACTACATCCTGACCGCGATCCTCTTCGCCCGATGACGGATGTTCCGAAGATCCGCCTGCGCGGGCTGACCAAGGCGTTCGGGCCGAAGGTGGTGCTGGATGGCGTGGACCTGGATATCCGGGCGCGCCATTCGATGGTGATCCTCGGCGGATCGGGGTCCGGGAAATCCGTGACGCTGAAATGCATCCTCGGCCTCATCAAGCCCGATGCCGGGACCATCGAGATCGATGGCCAGGATGTCGCGGCGATGAGCCGGCGGGAGCGGGAGGCGCTGAACGACCGCATCGGCATGCTGTTCCAGAACGGCGCGCTGTTCGACAGCCTGCCGGTCTGGGAGAATGTCTGCTTCAAGCTGCTGGCGCAGCGCCGCATCACCCGCGCCAAGGCGCGGGACAAGGCGGCGGAGGTGCTGGCGCAGGTGGGCCTGGCCGCCAGCGTCGGCGATCTGTCGCCGTCGGAACTGTCGGGCGGCATGCAGAAGCGGGTGGGGCTGGCGCGCGCGATCGCCGCCGAGCCTGACATCATCTTCTTCGACGAACCGACGACGGGGCTCGACCCCATCATGGGCGCGGTGATCGATGGGCTGATCGTTGATTGCGTGGAGAAGCTGGGCGCGACCGCCGTGTCCATCACGCATGACATGGCCAGCGCGCGCCGCATCGGCGACGACGCGGCGATGATCCACAAGGGCAGGATCGTCTGGCGCGGGGCCGCGGCGACGCTGGGCGAGACGGGGAATGCGATGGTGGACCAGTTCGCGCGCGGGGAGCGTGAGGGGCCGATCCAGATGGAGCTGCGGAAGTAGGGGGGGGCCTCAGGCCCCCGCCGCCACGATCGCATCCGCCAGCCGCAGGAATTCACCGGACGACACGCCGCGCGGGTTGGAATTGTCCGTTCCCATGTTCCGCCCGATGGCGAAGGCGTCCGTCACGGCGCGGCGGTGGACGATGACCGTATCGGTTTCCGGCATCACCAGGATGAACTGGCCGTAGTTGCCATTCGCCAGCGCCGCGTTGCGCCAGGCCGCGCCGGTCCGCGTTTCCGGCACCCACCAGAGGTAGCCGTAGCCGAGCGGCCCGTCCTTGTAGCCTTCGGTCAGTTGGGCGGCGGGGATGCGGAGCTTCGTGCTTTCCCGCACCCAGGCTTCCGGCACCACCTGCTGCCCGCCCCAGCGCCCGCCGCGGGCCATCACCAGGCCGAGCCGCGCCATGTCCCGGCCGCTCAGGAACAGGTGGTAGGCCAGGTGGCGGGACTGGTCGGGGAAGCCCAGCATGCGCTGGCGGGCAGGGTCGAAATCCTCGAACCCCAGCGGGCCGGCGAGGTCGCTGGCGAGGGCGGCGAAGACGGTCTTGCCCGTCAGCGTCTCGAACACCGTGCCGCAGACGTTGAAATCCCAATTATTGTAGAGGAAGCGGGCGCCGGGCGTCTGCGATCCCCGTGCCGGGATGCCGGTGGTGGACCCGCCCGGGCTGCCCTGGGGGTGGTAGATGCCCGACGTCGCGGTCAGCAGGTGGCGGATTCGGGCCGTGCGCTCGATCGGCAGCAGGGTCTGGACATCGTCGATGCCGATGTCGCCGATGGTGCGGTCGAGGTCGATGGTCCCGTTCTCGACATAGCGGCCATAAAGCATGGAGAGGATGCTCTTGCGGGCGGAGGCGAGGTAGCTGACCTCCGCGATGTCGCCGAGGCTCCAGGCGATGCGGCCGCCGCGGACGACCATCAGGGAGGTGGTGGCCAGGTCCTTCGTCATCCGCTCCACCTCCGCCAGGCCGTCGGCGCGGAAACCGGCATCTTCCGGGCGGGCGTGGCGGGCCCAGGCGGCGCCGGGGATGGTGGCGGTCTGGGCGAGGGTGGGGGCGGCGAGCAGGCTGAGGGCCGCGGCCCCGAGTGTCGCGCGGCGTGTCGGTTGGACCATGGGGCTTCCTCCGTGATGGCGGGAACGGTGGACCCGAAGGCGCCTGGGGTCCAGCCACCCACCCCCTTCAACGCCGTTCCTGTTTCGTGCTAGTCATATCGGATGGCCAAGCCCGTCACCCGCTACATCTGCCAGGCCTGCGGCGCGCCGCACCCGAAATGGCAGGGCCGCTGCGATGCCTGCGGCGAATGGAACACGCTGTCCGAGGAGACCTCGGAACCCCGCGGCCCCGGCCCGGCGGCCAAGGCCGGCGGCGGCAGGCGCGTGGAATTCGTGGGGCTGAAGGGGCGGTCCGCGCCGCCGCAGCGCATACTCACGGGGATCGCGGAGCTGGACCGGGTGCTGGGTGGGGGCATGGTCCCGGCCTCCGCCGTGCTGGTGGGCGGCGATCCCGGGATCGGGAAGTCCACCATCCTGCTGCAGGCGGCGGCACGCATCGCGAGTTCGGGGCGCCGCGCGCTCTACATCTCGGGCGAGGAGGCGGTGGAGCAGGTGCGGCTGCGCGCGGCGCGGCTCGGGCTGACGGACAGCCCCTTGGGGTTGGCGGCGGCGACCAGCCTGCGGGACATCGTGGCGAGCCTGGAGGGGGAGACGGATGTCGCGCTGGTCATCATCGACTCCATCCAGACCGTGTGGCTGGACGCGCTGGATTCGGCGCCCGGCACCGTCAGCCAGGTGCGGGCCTGCGCGGCGGAGCTGATCCGCCTGGCCAAGGCACGGGGCTTCGCCATCGTGCTCGTGGGGCATGTGACGAAGGAAGGGACGCTCGCCGGACCGCGGGTGCTGGAGCACATGGTGGATGCGACGCTCTATTTCGAAGGCGATCGCGGCCACCAGTTCCGCATCCTCCGCGCCGTGAAGAACCGCTACGGCGCGACGGATGAGATCGGCGTCTTCGAGATGACGGAGCGCGGGCTGGTGGAGGTGGCGAACCCGTCGGCGCTGTTCCTGGCGGAGCGGCGGGGCAATGTCTCCGGCAGCGCGGTCTTCGCGGGCATCGAGGGCACGCGGCCGGTGCTGGTGGAGGTGCAGTGCCTGCTGTCGCCGTCCTCCGGCGGGTCGCCGCGGCGGCAGGTGGTGGGGTGGGACAGCGGAAGGCTGGCGATGCTGCTGGCGGTGCTGGAGACGCGCTGCGGCTTGGGCGTGGGCATGAACGATGTCTATCTGAACGTGGCCGGGGGCCTGCGGATCGCGGAGCCGGCGGCGGACCTCGCCGTGGCGGCGGCGCTGGTGAGTGCCGCGACCGACCGGCCGACGGATCCGGGGGCGGTCTATTTCGGGGAGGTCGGGCTCTCCGGCGAGGTACGCCAGGTCTCCCAGACCGAAAGCCGGATGCGGGAGGCGCAGAAGCTGGGCTTCACCGCGGCGACCCTGCCGCGGCGGGTGGCGCGGGGCAGCGCGCCGCCGGCGGCGGTGCCGGGGCTGAAGCTGACGGAGACGGGGCACCTGGCCGACCTGGTCGCGATCTTCGCGGCCAAGACGGTGAAGAAGAAGGGGGAGGGGGCTAGCGCGGCCCCGCCTTCTGCCGAGCCCTGACATAGGCCCGTAGCGCCGCGTTCATCCGCGTCTGGTAGCCAGGGCCGGTTGCCTTGAACCAATCGACCACCTCCTGGTCAAGGCGGAGCGACAGGAGCTTCTTGGGACCGGGCGTCACGATTTCCGCGCCCTCGTGCCAATTGGGCGGGATGTCCTTCCAATCGGGATCGTCGGCGATGGAGCGTTCCAGCGCATCCTCCGACAGGTTGCGGATGTAGGCGTCGTCGGTCTTGGAGCCTTCGCGCTCGACGCGGGCGCGGAGTTCCTCAATCGAATAGCGCTTGATGAAGCCTTCGCTCATCGGTTCTCGCCTTGCGCATGGAGATGATGCGGATCGCATCGCCTCGTTCGGTGTAGATGACCGTGACCAGGTTCTCCCGGACATGGCCGATGGCGCGGAAACGCAACTCGTCGCCGGATGGTCTCGCCGGCAGCTTGAGGAATTCTGCGCCGAAGATCTGGTAGGCGTCTTCGAAGTCGAGGCGGTGCTTTTCCAGGTTGGACAGCCGCTTGCGGTCATCCCATTCGAGGTAAGGCATGCGTAACGGTCCCCCTCGCACTGAGCAGCCTGCTCAGCGCGTGTTTCATGCATCGCGACTCCCTGGTGCTGTTTTCAGCGTATCCGCATCGTAGCTACATCCGTCGCTACGCGCAACACCTCACATCCCCGAAGACACCACCATGACACCCTGCCCCGCCCCCGCTATACCCGCGCCCGATGACCTGGGTTGATGGCGTTGTCCTGGCGGTGATCCTGCTTTCTGCGGGCCTCGCCTATTTCCGCGGTCTCGTGCGCGAAGTGCTGGGCATCGGGGCCTGGGCGGGGGCGATCATTGCTGCCGTGGTGGCGGAGCCGCAGGCGACCCCCTATGCCGCCAACTATGTCCAGCCGCCCTGGCTGGCGACCGGCGCCGCGGTGGGTGTCGTGTTCCTGGTGGTGCTGGTCTTTCTCAAGATCATCATCGCCTGGCTGGCGGGGAAGGTGCAGCGATCCGCCCTCGGCGGCGTCGATCGCGCGCTCGGCCTGCTGTTCGGCGCGGCGCGGGGTGCTTTCATCGTCGTGATTGCCTATATCGTGGCCGGGCTGCTGCTGCCCGCCACCGACAAATGGCCCGACCCGGTCCGCGAGGCGCGCAGCCTGCCGCTGGCGGCCGATGGCGCGGCCTGGGTGGTGGCGAAGCTGCCCGAGGAGTTCCGCCCGCGCCTGCCTGAGGGCACGGGCCGCCAGGATCCCAGCATGGACCAGCTGCTCCGCCCCCCCGCGCGCAGCCGGTAGCGAAGGACGCGCATGACCGACCTCTCCACGCAGCCTTGGGACATCGGTGACGATGACCACCCGCATGAGGAATGCGGCGTCGTCGGCATCTGGGGCAGCAGCGATGCCGCGGCGCTCACCGCGCTCGGCCTGCACGCCCTGCAGCATCGGGGGCAGGAAGCCGCGGGCATCGTCTCCCTCGCCGGGCAGGGGCAGTTCCACGCCCATAAGGGCCGCGGGCTGGTGGGCGACAATTTCGGCGATGCGCATGTCATCGCGGGGCTCCCCGGCCACGCCGCGCTCGGCCACAACCGCTACGCCACGACGGGCGAGACCGCGCTGCGCAACGTGCAGCCGCTCTACGCCGATTTCGAATTCGGCGGCTTCGCGGTGGCGCATAACGGCAACCTGACGAACGCACACCAGTTGAAGCGCGCGCTGGTCCGGCGGGGCTGCCTGTTCCAGTCCACCACGGACAGCGAGGTGTTCATCCACCTCATCGCCATCAGCCTCTACACCACGGTCATGGACCGGCTGATCGATGCGCTGAAGCAGGTGCAGGGCGCCTACAGCCTGGTGGCGCTGCATAATGGCGCGCTGATCGGCGCGCGGGATCCGCTGGGCGTCAGGCCGCTGGTGCTCGGCAAGCTCGCGACCGGCGGTTACGTGCTGGCCAGCGAGACCTGTGCCCTCGACATCATCGGCGCCGACATGGTGCGGGATGTGGAGCCGGGCGAGATCATCATGATCGACGACAGCGGCATGAAGTCGATCCGCCCCTTCGCGCGGGCGCAGTCGCGCTTCTGCATCTTCGAATACATCTACTTCGCGCGGCCCGACAGCGTTGTCGAAGGCACGCCGGTCTATGACACGCGCAAGCGCATCGGCGCCGAACTCGCCCGCGAATCGGGCGTCACGGCCGATGTCATCGTGCCCGTGCCGGACAGCGGCGTGCCGGCGGCGATGGGCTATGCGGCGGAAGCCGGCATCCCCTTCGAACTCGGCATCATCCGCAACCACTATGTCGGCCGCACCTTCATCGAGCCGACGGACCAGATCCGCCACCTCGGCGTGAAGCTGAAGCACAGCGCCAACCGCAGCATGATCGAGGGCAAGCGCGTGGTGCTGGTGGATGACAGCATCGTCCGCGGCACGACCAGCCGGAAGATCGTGGAGATGGTGCGCCAGGCCGGCGCGACGGAGGTGCATATGCGCATCTCGTCCCCCCCCACCACGCATTCCTGCTTCTACGGCATCGACACGCCGGAGCGCAGCAAGCTGCTGGCGGCGAAACACGATATCGCGGAGATGGCGCAGATCATCGGCGCGGACAGCCTGGCCTTCATCTCGCTGGACGGGCTGTACCGCGCGCTCGGCAAGACGGGGCGGGACGCGAATGCGCCGGCCTATTGCGACGCCTGCTTCACGGGCGACTACGCGATTCCGCTGACGGATTCGCAGGACAATTCGGAGCGGCCGCTGTCGCTCCTCCAGGCCGCCAATCGTTAGGAAGACCATGTCCCTTCCGCTTCAGGATCGCGTCGCGCTGGTCACCGGCGCGTCGCGCGGCATCGGCGCGGCGCTGGCGCTGGAACTCGCGAAGCAGGGCGCGCAGCTCGTCCTCATCGCCCGTACCCAGGGCGGGCTGGAGGAGGTGGATGACCAGATCCGCGCCGCCACCGGTCGCGGTGCCACGCTGCTGCCGCTGGATCTGCAGAAGGATGCGGAGAAGCAGCTGGACCTGGTCGGGCCCTCGATCATGGAGCGCTTCGGGCGGCTGGACATCCTGGTCCACAATGCCGGCGCGCTGAACAAGCTGACGCCGGTGGCGCATATCGATCCGAAGGACTGGGCGGAGGTGATGGCGGTGAACCTGACCGCCGCCTGGCGCCTGATCCGCACCTGCGATCCGCCGCTGCGGGCCTCCGACGCCGGGCGCGCCGTGTTCCTGACCAGCGGGCGGGTGCTGCGGCCCAAGGCCTATTGGGGCATGTACGGGGCCGCCAAGGCCGGCATGGAGCATCTGGTGCAGACCTGGGCGCAGGAGGTGGCGACGACGCCGCTCCGCGTGAACCTGGCGGATCCCGGCGTGGTGGCCACGCGGATGCGGGCGACCGCCATGCCTGGCGAGGATCCGGCCAGCATCCCGCAGCCCGCGGATGTGGCGCCTGCGCTGGCGGCGCTGTGCTTTCCGGCGGAGACCCGGCACGGGGAGCGGATCGAGATCGGGTAGCGCGCCGGGGGGAGCGCTGCTCCCCCCGTACCCCCCTCGCCAGGGTCCAGCGGGACCCTGGACCGCGGTCAATTGACGATGGTCCAGGGGGGTCTCCCCCCTGGCGGGAGGGTCAGGGAGGGCAGCGCCCTCCCTGGAATCACCGCGCGCCCGGCCGCAGGCTCCGTTCCAGCCGCTGCGAATACTGGCTCATCGCGAAGCACAGCAGGAAATACACCCCCGCCGCGAAGACATAGGCTTCCGTCGCGAAGCCCAGCCAGTTGGGATCGCCCAGCGCCGCGCGCAGCGTGGTGAAGAAGTCGAAGACGCCGATGACGACGACCAGCGTCGTGTCCTTGAACAGGCCGATGAAGGTGTTGACCTGGGACGGGATGGTGATCGTCAGGGCCTGCGGCAGGATCACCAGGCGCATCTTCTTCCAGTAGGACAGGCCGAGCGCGTCCGCGGCTTCGTACTGGCCGCGCGGCATGGCCTGTAGTCCGCCGCGGATGACTTCCGCCATATAGGCCGCGGTGAACAGCGTATAGGCCACCAGCACGCGCGCCAGGCGATCCAGCGTCACGCCTTCCGGCAGGAACAGCGGCAGCATGATCGCCGCCATGAAGAGCAGGCTGATCAGCGGCACGCCGCGGACGCATTCGATGACGGCGGTGCAGAACCAGCGCACCAGCGTCAGGTCGCTGCGGCGGCCAAGTGCCAGCAGGATGGCCAGCGGGTAGCCCAGCGCCAGGCCGTAGACCGCGATGACGCCGGTGATGGTGAGGCCACCCCAGAGCCGCGTCTGCACCGGGTCCAGCCCGAAGACGCCGCCGCCCATCAGCACCAGCATCGCCGGCGCGGCCACGGCCCAGGCGACCAGCAGGCCGCGCCCCCAGAAGCGGCGCTGGGTGGAGGCCACGACCATGATGACGAGGATCGTCATCATCGTCGCCGGCCGCCAGCGCTGTTCGTAGGGGTAGAGGCCGAAGATGGAGAACCAGAACTTCTCCCGGATGAAGGCCCAGCAGGCGCCGCCGGCCTCCCGGCAGGCATTGGCGTTGCCGTTCCAGGTGGCGCGGGTGACGGCCCAGTCCCAGAAGGGCGGCACCAGCCACCACAGCAGCGCCAGGCACCCCAGCGTGATGGCGCCGTTCACCGGGCCGTCGAAGCAGGCGCGGGCGAAGGCCAGCGCGCGCACGGCGAAGGTCGGCAGGGCCGGGGCGTCGCGGCCCGGAAGGTCGCGACCGGGGGCGGAGGTGCTTTCGGCCATGGCTCAGCGCTCCATCAGCGCGACGCGCGCATTGTACCAGTTCATCAGGGCGGAGGTGACGAGGCTCATCGCCAGGTAGATCGTCATGAAGATGGTGATGACCTCGATCGCCTGGCCGGTCTGGTTGATCGAGGTATTGGCCACCGAGACGAGGTCGGGGTACCCGATGACGACAGCGAGCGAGCTGTTCTTCGTCAGGTTCAGGTATTGCGACGTCATCGGCGGGATGATGACGCGCAGCGCCTGCGGCAGGATCACCAGGCGCATGATGCGCCCGCCCGGCAGGCCGAGGGCGCGCGCCGCCTCCCACTGCCCGCGATGGACGGATTGGATGCCGCTGCGGACGATCTCCGCCACGAAGGCGGCGGTATAGACGACGAGGCCGACGAGCAGGGCGAAGAATTCGGGCGAGAGGGCGAGGCCCCCTTCGAAGTTGAAGCCCGCCATCTCCGGCCACTCCACCCGCGGCACGAAGCCGGCGGCGATGGACAGCGCCGGGAAGCCCAGCAGCATGGCGAGGCCCGGCAGGATGGTGGGGCGGCGCTCGCCCGTCTCCACCTGGCGCGCGCGTTCACGGCGCAGCAGCACCCACCAGCCGATGGCGCCGGCGGCGAGGGCGGCGAGGAAGGCGTAGAGCGCGGGGTCCGCCATCAGGGCGGGAATCTTGAGGCCGCGCTGGCTGAGGAAGACGCCGGGCAGCGGGTTCAGCGCCTGCCGGACGGAGGGCATCTGCAGCATCACCGCGTGCCAGAACACCAGCTGCAGCACCAGCGGGGTGTTGCGGATGACCTCGATGTAGCCGCCCGTCAGCGACCGCAGCATGGGGTTGGTGGACAGCCGCGCCAGGCCCAGCACCACGCCGAGCACGGTGGCCAGGATGCAGCCGATGATGGCGACGCGCAGCGTGTTCAGCAGGCCGACGGTCAGCGCCTGGCGGTAGGTGTCGGCGGGCGTGTAGGGGATCAGGCTTTCGCCGATCGGGATGCCGGCGGACCGGTCGAGGAAGCCGAAGCCGAAGCGCAGGCCGCGCGCGGCCATGTTGGCTTCCGCATTGGACCACAACCACATGCCCGTCGCGACGAGGGCGACCAGGAGCGCGGCCTGGATCAGGTAGCCGCGGGCGGGGCCGCGAAGAACGGACAGGCTCATGCAGCGCTGATCCCGGAGAAGGTAGGGGGGGAAGGGGGCGCAGGGCCCCCTTCCTGGGCGTCAGATCAGCGCGCCGGCGGGGCGTAGAGCAGGCCGCCGCGGGTCCAGATGTTGTTCATGCCGCGCTCCAGGCCGAGCGGGGTGCTCGTGCCGAGGTGGCGCTCGAACATCTCGCCGTAATTGCCGAAGGTGCGGATGATCTGGCGGACATAGTCGGGGCGGGCGGCGCCGAGGCTCTCACCCATGTTGCCCTCGACGCCGAGCAGGCGGCGCACGACGGGGTTGGTGGAGGTCGTCGCGATCTGCTCGACATTCGCCTGCGTGATGCCGAGTTCCTCGGCGTCGATCAGGGCGAAGGTCGTCCAGGCGACGATGTTGGTCAGTTCCTCGTCACCCTGGCGGATCGTCACCGCCAGCGGCTCCTTGGACAGGCGCTCCGGCAGGATGACGTGGTCGGCCGGGCGGGTCAGCAGGGTGCGCTGCGCGGCCAGCGCGGCGAAGTCATTGGTGAAGACGTCGCAGCGGCCGCTGTCATAGGCGCGGCGCAACTCGTCCAGGTCCGCGATCACCACCGGGGTGAAGCGCAGGTTGTTGGCGCGGAAGAAGTCGGCGAGGTTCAGTTCGGTCGTCGTGCCGGGCTGCACGCAGACCGTGGCGCCGTTCAGCTGGCGGGCGCTGGTCACGTTCAGGCGGCGCGGCACCATGATGGCCTGGCCGTCATAGAAGGTGATGGCGGGCTGGTTGAAGCGGTTGACGTTGCTGTCGCGCGTCAGCGTCCAGGTCGTGTTGTTGGACAGCACGTCCACCTCGCCGGCCGACAGGGCCGGGAAGCGGCTCTGCGTCGTGACGGGGACGAATTCGACGCGGTTCGGATCGCCGAAGATGGTGATGGCGATGGCGCGGCAGACTTCCACGTTGAAGCCCGACCAGCGGCCCTGGCTGTCCGGCACGCCGAAGCCGGGGTTGGACGGCCCCTGCACGCCGCAGCGCAGCGTGTTGCGCTGCTTGATCTGGTCCAGGTCGCGGCCCGCCAGGGCCTCCGACGCGCCAAGGGACACGAACGCCGCCGCGGCGGCGGCGAGCATCGACCACTTCATCTCTCTGCTTCCCTGTTACCCCGCGGGACCGTTCCGATCCTCGCTTCCGGGTCGGGACATGGCCGGAAGTCCATCTAATTGCAAGATTGTAATTGGGTGGTGATTTTTTGGGCGGGTCCCGCCGGGCCTGCCCGCGTGGTGGACACATGCCCCGGCCCCTGCCCGGCGCGGGTGGCGCGGTAACCCGGGATTAAATCGCGGACGGCTAGGTCTCGGCCGGCGGAAGAACCGCCGATGCACCGGGGAAAGATTCCACCGAATGAAGTCAAGGACCTATCGCGGCAAGCGCACCCCCAGGCCGCGCTCGGTGGTGGTCGTGCCCGTGTTCATCCTGGTGGGCGTGGCCGCCCCCGGCGTGGCGGGTGAGGTGGTGACCACCAACCGCACCCTGACCGGGACCCAGGATGGTGCCTTCGGCAGCGGCTACCTGGTGCAGGGCGCGACGCTGACCTTCAACAACGCCACCGTGTCCAACTTCGTCACCCAGGGCGGGGCGGGCAGTGGCGGCGGCGCGGGGCTGGGCGGCGTGGTCTTCGTCGACAACGGCGCCAGCCTGGTGCTGAACAACGTTACCATCGCGGGCAACAGCGCCATCGGGGGCACCGGCGGCAGCGGCACCACGGGCGGGATCCTGAACGGGCTGCTGACGGCCAGCGCCAATGGCGCCAATGGCAGCACCGGATCGGTGTTCAGCGACAACATCGTCCTGATCGGGGATGGCAACGGCAATGGCATGCCCGGCGGCAATGGCGGCAATGCCGGCGCGGGCAGCACGGGCTTCGGCGGTACCGGCGGCACCGGCGGTGCCGGCAGCGATGGCTGGTCCACCAACCCGGCGCTGATCTACGCCGTGACGCAGGCGACGGTCGCGGAAGCGGTGGCGATCGCGGAAGTGACCGCGGCCTCGGCCGAGGTGCCGCCCAACCCGGCCCAGGCCATCGCCGCCGCCGCGGCGCTGGTCGCCGCGACGGCTGCGCTGGGTGAGGCGACGGCGCAACTCGTCACCTGGAACAATGCGCTGGCGGCGGGCGATGTGGGGCTCGGCGGGGATGGCGGCGCGGGCGGCGTGGGCGGCCGGGGCAGCTTCGGCTTCGGCGGCGGCCGGGGTGGCGCCGGCGGCGCGGGGGGCGAGGGCAAGGGCGGCGCGCGGGATGGACTCGGCGGCGCGGGCGGGACGGGTGGTGCGGGCGGCTTCGGCGCCGGCGGCGGGTCCGGCGGCAATGGCGGCAGCGGCGGCACCGCCGGCGAGGCCGGCACGGGTGGTGCGGCGGGCTTCGGCGGTGGTGCCGGCAGCAACGGCACCGGCAATGGCGTGGCGAGCGCCCAGGGTGGCGGCGGCGGTTCCGGCCTGGGCGGCGCGATCTTCGTGCGCGATGGCGGGTCGCTGACCGTCACCGGCAACACCACCTTCGGGTCCAATACGGTGCTGGCGGGCGGCAGCCTGAATGGCGGCGCGGTGGGTTCCTCCGCCGGCAGCGACATCTTCGCCATGCGTGGCGCCACCGTCACCTTCGCGGCCGGCGCCGGCAACACCATCACGGTGAATGGCGGCATCGCCGATAACAGCGCCGCCAGCATCAGCTTCGGCAGCGTCGCCACCGGCCAGGGCGCCAGCGTGACGATCGCCAGCGGCCTCACCATCTTCAACGGCACCAACACCTATACCGGGGAGACACGGATCACCGGCGGCGCGCTGCGCGCGGTGGATGGGGTCGGGCTGAACACCGCCAGCAATCTCAACCTGGCCGGCGGCGTGCTGGAATCGAGCGGCACCTTCAGCCGCTTCATCGGCAGCCAGCCCGGACGGGTGCAATGGACCGGCTCCGGCGGCTTCGCGGGCGGGGGCGGGGACCTCAGCGTGTCGCTGAATGGCGGCGCGGCGCTGACCTGGGGCAGCGCGGGCTTCGTCGCGAATGCGGACAGCCTGGTCCTCGGCTCCTCCACCGCCACCGGCAACGTGACCTTCGCCAATGCCATCGACCTCGGCGGCGGCACGCGCAGCATCCGGGTGGAGGAGAACAGCGGCAATGAGGCGGTGCTGGCCGGCGCGCTGTCCAATGGCGGGCTGACGGTCACCGGCAATCGCGGCAGCGCGCGCCTCGTGCTGACGGCGGTCAATGGCTATGCGGGCGCCACCACCATCCAGTCCGGCACGCTGGCGCTGCGCGGCGGCGGCAGCATCGCGGCGTCCAGCGGCGTCACGGTCGATTCCGGCGCCACCTTCGACATCGCGGACACCACCGCCGGCGCCAGCATCAAGGCGATGTCGGGCCAGGGCGCGGTGGCGCTGGGCGCGCGGACGCTGACCATCACGCAGGGCGGCACCAGCTTCGGCGGCGCGATCGGCGGCACGGGCGGGCTGACCATCGCGGCCGGCACGCAGACGCTGACGGGCAGCAACGGCTTCACCGGCGTGGCCAGCATCGCATCCGGCGCCACGCTGGCGCTGTCCGGCACCGGCAGCATCGCATCCGCGTCGCGCGTGGCGGCGGAGGGCAGCTTCGACATCAGCGCGACGACCGCCGGCGCCAGCATCGCCACCCTGTCCGGTGCCGGCGGCGTGGCGCTGGGCGCGCGGACGCTGACCATCACCGCGGGCAGCACCAGCTTCGCGGGCAGCATCGGCGGCACGGGCGGCGTGACCATCTCGGGCGGGACGCAGACACTGACGGGCAGCAACGGCTTCACCGGCGCGGCGACGATCGCCAACGGGGCGACGCTGGTGCTCTCCGCCGGCGGCAGCATCGCGCAGGCGTCGCAGGTGCAGCTTGGCGGCACGCTCGATGTCACGGGCAACACGACGACCGCGATCCGCACCCTGACCGGCGCGGGCACGGTGGCGATGGGCGGCACGGCGCTGACCATCACCGCGGGCAGCACCAGCTTCGGCGGCAGCCTGACCGGCACGGGGGCGAGCCAGCTGAGCGTGACGGGCGGCACCCAGACGCTGACCGGGGCGAATGCGGGATTCACCGGCACGGCCGCGGTGGCGAGCGGCGCGACACTGGCGCTGAGCGGCGGGGGCAGCCTGGCCGCCGCGGCGCAGGTCCAGGCGGATGGCGCCTTCAGCATCGCGGGCACCACGGCGGGCGCGAGCATCCGCACCCTGGCCGGCACGGGCACGGTGGCGCTGGGCAGCCAGCGCCTGACCATCACCGCGGGCAGCACCGGCTTCGCGGGCAGCATCGGCGGCACGGGCGGGATCACCGTCGCGGGCGGGACGCAGACGCTGACGGGCAGCAACGGCTTCACCGGCAGCGCCGTGATCGACAGCGGGGCGACGCTGGCGCTGTCCGGCGCGGGGGCCATCGCCGCCGCATCCCAGCTGCAGGCGGAGGGTACCTTCGACATCACCGCCCGCGGCGGCGGCGCGAGCCTCCGCACCCTGACGGGCGGCGGCACGGTGGCGCTGGGGGCCGAGCGCCTGACCATCACCGCGGGCAGCACCAGCTTCGCGGGCAGCATCGGCGGCACGGGCGGCGTGACCATCGCCGGTGGCACGCAGACGCTGACGGGCAGCAACGGCTTCACCGGGGCCGCCATCATCGATGCGGGCGCGACCCTGGCGCTGACGGGGTCGGGCAGCGTGGCGGCGGCGGAGCGGGTGCGCGCCCATGGCAGCTTCAGCATCGCGGGCACCACGGCGGGCGCCGCCATCACCACGCTGGAGGGCTCTGGCAGCGTGGCGCTGGGCGCGCGCAGCCTGACCATCACCGCGGGCAGCACCAGCTTCGCGGGCGCCATCGGCGGCACCGGCGGCATCGTCATCGCCGCGGGCACGCAGGCGCTGTCGGGCAGCAACGGCTTCACCGGGGCCGCCGCCATCGATGCCGGCGCCACCCTGGCGCTGACCGGCGCGGGCAGCATCGCGGCCGCGGCCGGCGTGCTGGCGGAGGGCACGTTCGACATCGCGGGCACGACGAGCGGTGCCGCGATCCGCACGCTGGAGGGCACGGGCAGCGTCGCGCTGGGCACGCGGACCCTGACCATCACGGCCGGCAGCACCAGCTTCGCGGGCGGGATCGGCGGCAGCGGGGGCATGACGATCGCGGGCGGCACGCAGCGCCTGGCAGGCACCAACGCCCTGACCGGCACGGTCGGCGTCGATGCCGGGGCCGCGCTGGAGCTGACGGGTGCGGGCAGCATCGCCGCCGCCGCGGCGCTGCGCGTGGATGGGGAGGCCTCGATCGCCGCGACCAGCGGCGGGGCGTCGATCCGCTCGCTCTCCGGCGCTGGAGTCATGCGGCTGGGCGCGCAGACGCTGACCATCACGGCGGGCAGCACGAACTTCGCGGGCGGCATCACGGGCAGCGGCGGGGTCACCGTCACCGGCGGCACGCAGGGGCTGTCCGGCCAGAACATCTTCCGCGGCGCGCTGACCATTGCCTCCTCCGCCGTGCTGGACCTGGCCGGCACCGGCAGCGTGGCGGAGGCGTCGGTGGTGGATGTCGCCGGCACCTTCGGCATCGGCTCCACCAGCGCGGGGGCGTCCATCACCACGCTGGCGGGCAATGGCAGCGTGGCGCTGGGCGCGCGGACGCTGACGGTGACGGCCGCCAGCACGGAATTCACCGGCAGCATCGGCGGCACGGGCGGCTTCGCCGTCAGCGGCGGCACGATGACGCTGAGCGGCACCAACAGCTACAGCGGCGGCACCTTCGTCACCAACGGCGCGACCTTGGCGGTGGCGGGCGACGGGTCGCTCGGCGCCGCATCGGGCAGCGTCAGCCTGAATGATGGGCGGCTGCGCTTCCTGGCCGATGTCTCCTCCGCCCGCGCCTTCACCCTGGGGGGCGAGGGCACGGTGGATACCAACCGCCGCGCCATCACCCTCTCGGGCGCCATCGGCGGCAGCGGCAGGCTGGTGGCGGATGGCGGCGGCGTGCTGACGCTGTCTGGCAGCAACAGCTACAGCGGCGGCACGCTGGTGATCGGCGGCACCACGCTGGCGGTCGGCAGCGACGAGGCACTCGGCGCGCCCGCCGCGCCGCTGGTGATCGACAACGGCAAGCTGCTGGCGCTGGCGAGCTTCAATTCCACCCGCCCCATCCAGGTGAACCAGGCCGGCGAGATCGATGCCAACGGCTTCGTGCTGAACCTGAGCGGCCCGATCGCGATGCAGCAGGCCAATGCGCCCGACGTCACGCTGTTCAACGGCAATGCCACCGTGCAGGGCCCGATCACGGTGGGGGCGGAGGGGCTGACGGTGCTGGCCAACGCCACGCTGCGCGGAACCGGGGAGGTGTTCACCCCCACCACCATCAATGGCGTGCTGGCGCCGGGCAACAGCCCGGGCACGCTGACCTTCCTGGCGCCGGTCGTGATCGGGTCCTCGGGCACGCTGCGGCTGGATGTCGATGGCCCCGGCACGGGCACGGGCGCGGGGAACTACAGCCGCGTGATCGTCACCAATGGCGGCAGCTTCACGGCGCAGGGCGGCAGCATCGTCCCCGTGCTGCGCGGCATCACCGGCGATGCCACCAACACCTACAGCCCGCCCATCGGCCAGGCCTTCACCGTGGTGCAGGCGGAAGGCGGCGTGGCCGGCAGCTTCGCCAGCCTGACGCAGCCGGACGGGCTGCTGCCCGGCAGCCGGCTGGATGCGCTCTATCACCCGCAGGCGCTGACGCTCTACGCCACGCCCGCCACCTACACGAATCTGAACCCCTTCGGCATCGGGCTGACGCCGAACCAGCGGCAGGTGGCAATCGGGCTCGATGCGCTGCGCCCGGAGCCCGGCCTGCGCACGGATGCGGATCGGACGGCGGTGCTGGCCACCCTGTTCAGCCAGGTGCCCGCCGCGCTGCCGCCGCTGATGACGCGCCTCGCCGGCACGATCTATGGCGATGCGCTGATGGTCGGCATCGATCGCAGCCGCGCCTTCGGCGAGGTGATCGCCGGCGAGATGGCCGCCCGGCGCGGCATGGCCGGCCGCGCCACGGTGGCGGAGGAGGGGCGCCGCACCGCCTGGGCCATCGGCTTCGGCGGCAATGCGCGCTTCGACGCCACGGGGGACACGGGCTACCGCGCCACCAGCAACGGCATGGCGGCGGGCCTCGATATGCGGCTCGATGGCGGGCTGCTGCTGGGCTTCGCGCTGGGTGGCACCAGCGGCCGCATCAGCAGCACCGGCACCGATGCGCGCGCGGGCGGGGAGATGGTGCATGGCGCGCTCTATGGCGGCTGGACCGATGGCCGGCTGTTCCTGGACGTGCAGGCGGGGCTCGGCCATGCCGGCGTCACCACGCGCCGCAGCCTCGGCATCAACGGGCTGTCCGCGCATGGATCGGGCAGCGGGCTCGGCACCGCCGCCGCCATCGAGGGCGGCGCGCGGCTGAGCCTCGGCGGCTGGCAGCTGCAGCCCAGCATCGCGCTGCGGCATGACGCGCTGTCCCGCGGCCGGCTGACGGAACAGGGCGGCAGCGTGCTGTCCCTGACGGTGGAGGACAGCCAGCTGACCCGCCTGCGCGCCACCGCGGGCCTGCGCGCCGACACGGTGGTGAGCCTCGGCGATGGCTACCAGCTGCGCCCGATGATCCGCCTGCACCTGGCGCAGGAGCTGGAGGATGGCGCCGCCCGGACGACCAGCGCCTTCGGGGCCGCGGCCGGCACGGCGATGGTCGCGCGCAGCGCGGAACGCGGCCGCACCGCCGCACTCGGCGGGCTGGGGGCGGAGCTGTCGCTGCCCGCCGGCTTCACGCTGGTCGCGGGCTACAGCGGCACGGTGCAGGACAATGTCTCGAGCCACGCCGGCAATCTCGGCGTGCGCTTCCAATGGTGAGAGGGAAGAGGATCATGCGGATGCGCGACATGCGGGCGTATCGGCGGCGGCTTGCGATCGGCCTGCCGCTGATGGCCGTGGCGGGGGGGATCGTGCTGTGGCCGCTGGTCGGGCCGGCGGCCCAGACCCCGGCGAGGGCACCGGCCGCGGCACCGCCCACCCCGGCAGCCACCAGCCCCGCCCCGGCGGTGACGCCGGTGACCGCGGGGCAGGGGGCGGAGGCGCCGGAGCGGACCAGCGCGCAATTCGGCGACTGGTCCGTGAACTGCGCCGGCCGCGCCCCCACCCGCGCCTGCGAGATGGTGATGGCCGTGCGCGACCAGGGCCGGCAACTCGGCGCCGCGCTGGCGATGGGCCGCGTGGCGCGGGAAGCGCCGCTGCGCCTGGTGGCGCAGCTGCCGGTGAACATCCGCGTCTCCCAGCCCGTGCGCCTGGTGATGGAGGGGGCGGAGCCGCTGGCGCTGCCCTTCCAGACCTGCAACCGCCTGGGCTGCTTCGCGGAGATCGAATTGCGGGAGGATGCGGTGCGCCGCCTGCGCGCCCTGCCGGCGGAACAGGCGGGACGCCTGGAATGGCGGGACGCGGCGGGGCAGGAGATGGCACTGCCGGCCAGCTTCCGCGGCTTCGCGGCGGCGGCGGATGCGCTGGCGCGGGAGACGCGGTGAGATCGCCGGGGGGCGGGGGGCAGGCTGGTGCCGGCACGCGGATTTGAACCGCGGACCTACTGATTACGAATGGGCGGGTAAGCGGCGCCGGCTGTGCCCCCGCTGGCCGGAGTGACCCGCAAAAGCCCTGATGAAAAGGGACTACCCGCTTACCAGCGTCTATGCGAATCTACCGCCATCGCACCGAAATTGTGCCCCCGGTGTGCCCCCGAGAGGGGTGGGGGCACAAAGCGGGGCCGGGCAGGCGGGTGGGTCCATGAAGCGCGAACTGACTGACATCTGGCTGCGGAACCTGGCGCCTCCGGCATCTGGCCGGCTGGAAATCCGGGATACCGATGTCGTCGGCCTGGTGCTGCGCGTGACCGCCGCCGGGGTGATGACCTGGAGCGTTCGCACCCGGACGAAGGACGGGAAGCAAACCCGCCCGAAGATCGGCACCTACCCGAGCCTCGGCCTGAGTGCCGCCCGCAAGGCTGCCCGGCTGGCCCTGACCGGGATTACCAGCGGTGCCGATCCGATTGAGGAGAAGCGGGCAGCACGGGAGGCGCGGCGCCACCGGATGGCGGAGGCGACCGTGACGGAACGGCTGGCGGAATGGCGGGCTGGCCGCGAAGCCGATATCGAAAAGCCGTGGTCCGACCGCTACGCGGCGGAGGTGGCGCGCATCTGCGACCGGGACGTGACCCCGCGCCTCGGCAACCGGGCGCTGGTGGAGACGACGCGCGCGGACTGGACCGCGCTGGTCGCGACCAAGCGGAAAGCTGCGCCGGCCATGGCGGCATCCCTGTATCGCGTCGTCTCCTCCTTCCTGAACCATGCCGAGGCGGAGGGATGGGTGCCGCTGCCCCTGCTGCCCCGGAAGGGTGCCGCCAAGCTGGCGCCCATGCCGAAGGCGCGCACCCGTGTCCTGACCGATGGCGAATTGCTGGAGGTGTGGCGCGCGACGGAAGGGGAGGGCGTGAAGGTGCGCGCCTTCGTCCGGCTACTGATCCTGACCGCCGCGCGGGAAATGGAAGTTGCGGACATCGCGGTGGGGGAGGTGGATCGGGCACGCGGTCGATGGACCCTGCCCGGAAGCCGGACGAAGAACGGGAAAGGCTACGCCGTGCCGCTGGCGCCGCTGGCGATGGCCGAGGTGGATGCCGTGTGGCCGGCGGGTGGAGAGGATTGCGGCGGCGATTGGCGGATGCTCGGCAGCATCAACGGCAATGGCTTCCGGGGCTTTTCCAAGTTGAAGGCGCGCATTGACGCGACCATTGCCAGCAACCGCGCGAAGGACTCGGCCGGGCTGGAGGTGCGGCCGATGCCGGCATGGCGCTGGCATGACCTGCGCCGCACCGCCCGCACCGGCATGACGCGCCTCGGCATCCCGCGTGACCATGCGGAGGCGGCGATCAACCACGTCTCCGGCCGGACCAAGATTGAACGGACCTATGACGTGCACGACTACGCGGATGAAATCATCAGCGCGCTAGGTCGCTGGCAGGCGCATGTGGCCGGGTTGGTGACGGCGCAGCCTGCGGCGGAGGTGGTGACGCTGGCTGATCGGCGGCATCGCGCTGCTTAACGACCTGCGTGAGGCAGTGATGGGGGCCAGCATGTCAGTAAATGAAAGCACCGAACCTCAACGCTGGCACGAGCGGTTCAAGGCTATACTTGGCGCCGAACCGCAGCGTCTGCCTGATGAGGATGACGCAGCATTCGATGTTCGCCACATAGCATGGCTTAACGAGTGTCTTGGGTTCTTTGATGCGAACGAAATCCTTTATCGGGAAACGAAAAACCCTGTTTATGTATGGCGTGAGCTATCAAGGCGAGCACACGTGGCCCTCGATTGTTTTGGAGGAGACTACAATCGTGCATCACGTGCGCAACTAGTGCCTGAGTGGGGCATGGAAGCGTTCTGCTCTGCTGTTGGCTCTCTTTCTAGCCTTTCGCACTTACAGCCGCCTGACCTTAAGGAGCCAGCGGCGCGGCGAAAAACCAAGGCTCTACACTACAAGAAAGCTATGGAAATGGTTCCGATGGCGCTCGGGCTTTGCCGGCGAGGCTGGAACGCATTTCAATCCGCGCTGAGCGATCGTTCCAAGCGGACCGCGGCTGAGCAATACGATCTCTTACGCCTCGGCTTAGACCCTAAGACGGCTGCGACTGTAGTGCAGGAAGGGCACCTGCTGGTCTGGCAGGAAACGGGCAATCCTTATGACTATCGCCTGGGGCAGCTAGGAGGTGGCTCCGATCCGGCTGATGCACGGCGCTCGTTTGAGCGGATACTTGCCGCCGGACGCCGCCTCCGGCTGGACAAAACCTAGCCCCAACGTTCGGTCACGTTCCGAGACGCGCATTCCGGTAGATGAAGGTGGCCTCTCCTAGATAGGGATGGCCACTGTGCATCAGGAACTCCACGCCTCTTGCGCGAACATGCAAGGCGCCGCGCGTAACCGGCACGTTACGCCGCAGGGCTGCGTGTCTGACCCACTGTTGTCCGCCGCCGCTGCCGCCCCCGAGACGGGCCGGGCACTCTCCACATTCTGGCGCGACGTGAAGCGCGGCATCCTGCCCGCGCCCTACTACGTCACGCCGAAGGCCCCGCGCTGGCGCCGATCCGAATTGCGGGCTGCGGTGGATGCCGCGCCGCGTGCGCGGAGGATCGGGTGATGCGCGCCGCCCTGCCGTTGCTCGGCATTGGCGCGACGCTGGTGATCCTGGCGGCGCTGCGCCTGCTAACCGTCACCTATCCCTGAAACAAAACCGCCGGACCTGGAGTGGCCCGGCGGCGATGTGTTGGGACGTGCTGGATACTGCGGATTCTGCCGCCCGCAATGTAGCACGCGACGCGCACGGCGCCACGCTCCAGTTGCCCCGGTGGTCCTGACAGACAGGAAAACCACCATGACCTCCACCACTACCTGTCCCACCTGCGGCCGGCGCCACCGGCTGCCGCGCGCGATGACGCCTGCCCCGCTGCCGCTGTTCGCATGGGCCGCACGGCATCCTCGCCCGCCTGCCATTGGCGCCCGCCTCCTCCTCCGCGCCGACATGCTCGACGCGGACGGAGAGCCGCGCGCCTGCATCGCCATCCCCGGCCGGCGCGTGCCGCTGGCCTATCCGAACCTCGCGGCGGCGCTGGCCGCTTTGCGTGACATGGAGCCTCCCCCCCATGCCGGGCGCTGAACCTTTCCACCACCGCCCCGCGACGGGGCGCCACCGTCACCTGCTGCGTGTGGGTGACATGTTCCTGCCGATCCCCAAGCGGGCGGCGGAGGTGGCGCGGCTGCTGCTGCGACACCCCGCCGGAATGACGCGGGTGGAGATGCTGAACGCGGCACCGCCCGGCCTAGCACTCAACGCGACATGCCACGTCGCCCGGCTGCGGAAGGCCGGTTGCCCGATTGAGAGCGTGCCGGCGTTCGGCACCGACGCGGACGGCAACAAGGTGTCTTTCGTGCGCTACCGCCTGGCCGGCGCCATCGCCGTGACCGCCGGACCCTGGCCCATGTTGGAGGATGCCGCCTGATGGATGACCTCGACGCGATGACGGTGGTGCAAGCCCCGGGGCGGCGCCTCGCCAAGCTGATCCATGCGGACGGCACGGTGGAGGCGCAGCAACGGACCCGCACCGTGAACCTGCACCATCTGCGGGTGGAAGGGCTGGCGGCGCTGGCGACGTTGCTGGAGGAATTGGCGCGGCGCCCGGACACCTGCGTGGTGCGCGGCGCGATCCTCGACGCGGACAGGTCGCAAGGTGTCCGGCGCCTCCTCCACCGCGATCCGAAAACAGGCGAGGCGCCGACGCTGCGGGAGGTGCCGCGCCGCTGGATCGCACTCGACGTGGACAGCCTGCCGGTGCCGGAGGGGATGGACCCTGCGGACCTGGAGGCGAACGCCCGCGCCATCCTGCCACTACTGCCGGCGCCGTTCCGGGTGGCGCGGCTGGTGGTGCAGGCCACGGCATCGCACGGCATCAAGCCGGGTGCGCGGCTGCGGCTATGGGCCTGGTGCAACCGCCCCGTGACCTCCGCCGAGGCTAAGGCATGGCTTGCGGCGGCGCCGGTTGACCGCAGCCTCTACAGCGCAGCGCAACCGCACTACACGGCGGCGCCGCTGTTCATAGCGCAGCGCGACCACCTGCCCCGCCGGCTGGCCGTTCTGGAGGGGATGGAGGCGGTGGTGGTGCCTCCGGCGCCGCTGCTGGCACCAACGCCACCACCGCCTGCTGCAACCGCCCTGCGACGCCCTGGCAGGCCCTATAGCGGGGGCGAGGTGATGCGCTTCGCCCGCCTGCTGCGCGTGGTCCAGGACGCGGTGGAGGGCGAGCGGCACCGGCTGCTGTTTTGGGCATCCTGCCGGGCTGGCGAATTGATCGCGGCCGGCATCCTCGACGAAACCAGCGCCAGTGCGGCGCTGGTCCAGGCTGCGATGGATAGCGGCGGGAAGGATCGTCGCAATGCCGAGGCGACCGCCCGCGACGGCATTGCGCGCGGTCAGGCGGAGGCGCGGGCATGACGGAAGCCGCAACCATGGTGGCCGACGATGCCGCCGAAATCCTGCGCCTCTCTCGGCTGGACCGTGTGACCTATGACCGGGAGCGGGAGGCGGCAGCGAAGCGGCTGAACATTCGTGTCGGCACGCTGGACCGCATGGTGGAGGAGATGCGGCCAGCACCTGAGCAACCGCGCGGCCGAGGCGTAGAGCTACAGGCCGTAGTGCCGTGGCCGGACCCGGTGGAAGCCGGGATGGTGCTGGACAGGCTGGCCGCTGCGATCCGGCGCCACGTCATCCTGCCCGCCACCGCCGCCGATGCCATCGCGTTGTGGATCGCACACACCTGGGTATCCGAACGGTTCCAGCACTCGCCCCGGCTGAACATTGGATCGCCCGCCAAGCGATGCGGAAAATCGACGCTGCTGGACCTGCTGCGCGCCACCTGCCACCGCCCGCTGAAAGCCGACAACATCAGCGCCAGCGGCGTATTCCGCACGGTGGAGGCGTTGCGGGAGGAAGGCGGGATTACGCTGCTGGTGGATGAGGCGGACACCTTTGTGGGTGACAACGAAGAACTGCGCGGCATCCTCAATTCCGGCTTTGAGCGGTCCGGCGAGGTGGTGCGCGTGGTGGAGACGAAGGGCGAATGGATGCCGGTAAGGTTCGCCACGTTCTGCCCCGTGGCGCTGGCCGGGATCGGGAAGTTGCCGGACACGCTGGCGGACCGCTGCGTGCCGATCACGCTGCAACGGAAGGCGGCGGCGGAGACGGTGATGAAACTCCGCGCGCCTGGCGCCCGCGCGACGCTGCACAACGCCGCCCGGTGCCTCGCCCGATGGGCGGCGGACCGGCGGGACCATCTGCCGCTGGACCCGGAGGTGCCGGAGGCGATGGGCGACCGGGAGGGCGACATTTCCGTGGTCCTGCTTTCCATCGCGGACGATGCCGGCGGGGAATGGCCCCAGCGTGCCCGCCGGGCGCTGCTGGAGGTGTTCGGGCACCGCAACGCGGCCGAGGGCAATGCCGAGGCCGGCGCTCTGCTGCTGGCGGACCTGCGGACGCTGTTCAACGAACGCGGCGCGACCCGCCTTCCCTCGACTGACATTATCGCGGCGCTGGAGAAGCTAGAGGAGCGGCCGTGGCCGGAGTGGAAGAACGGCAGGCCGATGACCCCGGTGCAGTTGGCGGCGGCGCTGGCGCCGTTCCGGGTGCGGCCGATCACCTACCGGCCGCCGGGCGGCGGTGCCCCGGTGAAGGGGTATATCCGCGACCATTTTGAGGAAGCGTGGTCGCGGTATCTGGCGCCTGCTGCCCCCGCTTCCGCCAACTAGGGGCGCTGGAGCGGTAACGCGGTTACAAGCGAGGAAAGTCTAGGCGTTCCGGCTGTTCGGGTGCGGTTACAGGGTGCGATCCTGTAACCGCTGCGGATGCGCGGAAAGCGGCGGGAAACCTGGGTTGTAACCGTGTTACCGGCTGAGAGGCAGGGTGAGGCGCGAAACATCAATAATCACGCGCGCGGGCGTGGGCGGGACCCAACATCTGAATTGCGGACGGGTGCGCGGCGGGAAGGAAGCGGTCCCGGTGCGCGGATCGGCCGGAGATGATGCCGCGCCCCCCCCGGCGCCGCGCACCGCCGCCCGAAAGTCACGGATTATGGGTGCCGCATGAGAGGCGCGGTCTTGGTGCGCCGCTTCGCTGGAGATTGATCCCGCCCCCCCTTTGGAACGGCTACGCCTTCTTCACGCGGGAGGCAGGACCAGCCGTGTGTAACGCCTCGCCTGCATACATGCGATGAAAACAGAACGCTCTGCGTTCTGGCGGTCCGCCGCCACAGTGAAGGGGTTTGGGCCTGTCATACCGGCCGTAGCGCGCACTGCCTCAAACCTACATTCTCGCTCGTCCTGCTGGACCTGTTCTTCGCTAGTGTTGGGCCGCTCATAAACAATGCGCGGCTGCGCGCAGCCTGAGAGGGTGATAAGGCCAGCGATGACGATGGAGCGCATGGGCTCGGACGCTAGGCGATGTCAGTGCGCATCCGCAAGCATCCAGATCTAGGTGACCGACCGCGCATCTAGGTCCGATCACCACCGGCTGATTGGCTTATCCTCGCCCCATGAGCGCGAACACGACTCGCACCCCGCTTACCCGCTGGTCCAGAGAAGTCGCGAAAGCCACGGTGCTGACCTACCGCCGGGCGAAGGGCGGAGGAGCGGAGGAGCAAGAGGCACAGCAAGCGACCCGCGCGGCTTACCTGGCGGCAGGCGGCGATCCTGCCGAGGCGGGCACATCGATACCCGAAATCATAGGGGCTGCGGCCCGGGATCACGGGGAATGGTTCTGGCGCCCGCTGGCCGAACGGCTGGAGCGGGAGGAGCGGTGGTTGAAGCATTGCGGCATCTGGCCGCCGCCCTACAACCGCGCGCTCTGGCCGCCGATGCCGGATGATTTTCGCTAGGCGCTCCTCGGCATCCAAGTCGCCTTGCCCCCTTCAAAGTCTGCACCGATGACCCGCGCCTGTATCCTCGCCCTGCTGCTGCTGTTCTCACCTCCGGCATGGGCGGCGCCTAACTGCCGCTGGCGGGAACCGCCCAGGACCTACCCGCCCGGCGGGGCGTGGACCTGCGACGCAATCCGTTGGGCGGACGGTGACACCCTGACCGTACGTTGCGCCGGCCACCCCGCGCCGATCCGCGTGCGGGTGCGCGGTGTGGATACGGTGGAACGGGGCAGGCCCGGGTGGAGTGCAGCCCGAATGCAGCTGCGGCGCATGACGGAGGCGACCCAGCTTGTGATCCGGCCGCATCACGGGAGCCATGACCGGGTGGTGGCTACCGTCCTTGCCCGAGGGCGGGACGTGGGGCGGGCGATGGATGCCGCCGGTTGGTCCAAGCGGGATTGCCCGAGGCGCTAAGGGCCTGGGTCCTGTCCGCTGGCGCCGAGTCGCAGCGTTTCGGCCGGCGCCACCGCGATAGGTTCCGCCGCCGCCTGGAGGTTCCTCCTCCTCTTTAGGCCGGACGTGATGCTACGCCCGGCGCCTGCGGCACCTGGGGTGATGGCGGCGCCCGAACACCTGCCCAGGCTTACGTGGGGAAGGACCCCCCAAAACGGGGACACGGGAGGCTGCCGGGGCAAAAATGTGCCCCCGGTGTGCCCCCGGGAAAGGAAAATGGTGCCGGCACGCGGATTTGAACCGCGGACCTACTGATTACGAATCAGTTGCTCTACCACTGAGCTATGCCGGCACGCTGCGGCGCGGCCTATAGCGCCCGGCGGGCCGGCGGACAACCCGCCTTGCGCGGGGGACCCTGCCGCGGCGGCGATTAACTGCTACGCTCCCCGCAGATGCGCCGCTTCCTGCTCCTTCTCGCCCTGCTTCTCGTCGGCGGCGCAGCCTCCTGGGCCTGGTGGGCATTGCCGCCGCGCGTCGCCATCGCGACCGCCGCCACCGGCACGGCGCTGGAGGCGGTCTATGCCACCGGGGCGGTGGAGCCCGTCCACTGGGCCCGGGTCGGCCCCGCCATCCGCGGCCGCGTCAGCGCCGTGATGGCGGAGGAGGGCGCGCGGGTGACGGAAGGGCAGATCCTCGCCCGCATCGATGACCGCCAGTCCCGCTCCATGGCCGACGAGGCCGAGGCCCGTGCCCGATTCGCGGCCGAGGACCTGGCCCGCACCCGCACCCTGGTGGCCCGCGACATCGCCGCCCGTGCCACGCTGGAACGCGCCGAACGCGATGCCCGCGCCGCGCGATCCGTGGCCGATGCCGCCATGCAGCGCCTGGATGACTACCTCGTCCGCGCACCGACCGATGGCGTGGTGCTGCGCCGGGACGTGGAGGTGGGGGAGGTGGTGGACACCCCCGCCAGCCTGTTCTGGGTGGGCGAGCCCCGGCCGCTGCGCGTGACGGCCGAGGTGGATGAGGAGGACATCGCCCGCATCGCCGTCGGCCAGCGCGTGCTGCTGCGCGCCGACGCCTTCGCCGGCCGGGTGCTGACGGCGGAGGTCACGCAGATCACCCCCAAGGGCGACACCACCCGCAAGGCCTATCGCGTGCGCCTCGCCCTGCCGGACGACACGCCGCTGCTGGTCGGCATGACGGTGGAGGCCAATATCGTGCTGCGGGAGACGCGGGATGCCGTGCTGCTGCCGCCGGCCGCCGTGGTGCTGCCCCCCGCGACCCGCAACCCGGCCGCGACCACGGCGCGGGGCCCCGCCTTCGTCTGGGTGGTGGAGAAGGAACGCGTGCGGCGGCGGGAGGTGGAGATCGGCGTCCAGGCGCCCCGCAGCGTCGAGATCCGCCGCGGCATCGCGGTGGGGGAGGCGGTGGTGCTGGCGCCGCCGGGCGGGCTGGTCGATGGGCAGGCCGTCAGGCTGGCGCCGCCCTGAATGTTCCTGATGTTCGACATCGCGCGCGGGATGCTGGCGCGCAGGCGGCGGCAGACCCTGGTCTCGGTCAGCGGGGTCGCGCTGGGCGTGGCCTTCTTCATCGCGATCGTGGCGCTGATGCGCGGCTTCCAGACCTATTTCGTCGACCAGATCATCGATGTGGCGCCCCACATCACCATCAAGGACGAGACGCGCATCCCGGCGCCCCAGGCGGCGGAACTGCTGCACCCCGGCGCGGCGGTCGCGATCAGCGGCGTGAAGCCGCGCGACCGCATCCGCGGCATCCGCGCCGCCGGCGACAAGGTGGCGATGCTGGAGGCGATGGAGGGTGTCGCCGCCGCGCCCGTCCTGCAGGGCCAGGCGCTGATGCGCTACGGGTCGCGCGATGTCTCCGCCGTGGTGACGGGCATCGATCCCGCGCGGCACATCCGTGTCTCCAACATCGAGAAGGACATGACGGCCGGCAGGCTCGATGACCTGCGCCGCACCGCCAACGGCATCATCATCGGGGAGGGGCTGGGCCAGCGCCTCGGCATCGGGATGGGCGATACGCTGACGGTGATCTCCCCCCAGGGGGTGGTGCTGTCCATGCAGGTGGCGGGGATGTTCCGCACCGGCATCCAGACGGTGGACCAGGGCCATGCCTTCGCGCTGCTGAAGGTGAACCAGGTGCTGCAGGACCGGCCCAATGTGGTGAACCAGATCCTGGTCCGCCTGGCCGATGTGACGCAGGCGGAGCCGATGGCGCGGCTGATCGAATCCCGCTTCGGCGACCGGGCCGAGAGCTGGGAGGAGCAGAGCGCCAATGTGCTGACGGTCTTCGTCATCCAGAACGCCATCACCTATTCCGTCACCGGCGCGATCCTGCTGGTGGCCGCCTTCGGCATCTACAACGTCATCTCCACCGTGGTGTTCGAGAAGACGCGCGACATCGCCATCATGAAGTCGCTGGGGTTCACCGAAGGCGATATCCAGCTGCTGTTCCTGGTGCAGGGGCTGGTGGCGGGGCTGCTCGGCGCCATCCTCGGCAGCGTGCTGGGCGCCCTGATGATCGAGGCGCTGGCCCAGATCCGCTTCGCGACATCGACGCCATCCGGCGCCAACGGCTTCATCATGGACCGCAACTGGCGGATCTATGCGGCGGCCTGTTTCTTCGCGCTGATGGCGGCGGGCATCGCCTCCGTCATCCCCGCGCGGCGCGCCAGCCGGCTGGATCCCGTGCAGGTGGTGCGTGGCGCCGCCTGATCCGCCCCTGCTGGAACTGCGCGACGTCACGCGGCAATTGCCGGAAGGGGCGGTGCTGGTGCGGGACGTGACGCTGGTGTTCCGGCGCGGCGAATTCGTCGCCGTCACCGGGCCGTCGGGGTCGGGGAAATCCTCGCTGCTCTACCTGCTCGGCCTGCTGGACCGGCCGAGTGCCGGCCATGTGCTGCTGGAAGGGCGCGACACCGCGCGGCTTTCGACGAACGAGCTTGCCGCGCTGCGCCTGCAGAAACTCGGCTTCGTGTTCCAGTTCCACTTCCTGCTGCCGGAATTCAGCGCGCTGGACAATGTGGAGATTCCCATCCGTCGCCTCGGCCGGCTGAAGGGGGCGGCGGTGCGCGACCGGGCCATGGCGCTGCTCGCGGCGCTCGGCCTGGGCGATGCCGCGCGGAAGCTGCCGGAACAGCTGTCGGGCGGCATGCGCCAGCGCGCCGCCATCGCCCGTGCGCTGGCGAATGATCCCGCGCTGATCCTGGCGGATGAGCCGACGGGCAACCTCGATACCGCCAATGCCGCCGCCGTCTTCGACATCTTCGAGCGGCTGGCGCGCGAGGAGGGGCGCACCGTGATCGTGGTGACGCATGACCCGGACCTGGCGAAGCGCGCGACCCGGCGCATCCACCTGGTGGATGGCCGGATCGTCAGCGATTCAGGCTGAGGCCAGGAACCGCCCGAAGACCGGCACGGCATCCACCAGGTCCTGCGCCCGCGCGCATTCCCGCGGCGTATGCGCGGTGCTGATGTCGCCCGGGCCGAGCACCACGCAGGGGGCGAGGGCCTGTAATTCGCTGGCATCCGTGCCGTAGGGCGCGGTGCGGGCGGCCTTGCCCGTCAGCGCCACGGCCAGCGCGATCAGCGGATGGTCCACGGGCAGTTCGGGCGGGAAGCCCTCATGCTGCTCCGCCAGCTCGATCCCGGCCTCCCGCGCCGCCTGGCGGACGGCGTGCAGGATGGGCTGGGGATCGACCTTCGCGCTGTAGCGGAATTTGATGAAGGCGCTCGCCTTGGCGACCGTGACGTTCATGGCGGTGCCGTGGTTGTCCAGCACCAGGTTGAAGTCGCTGAAGGGCGGATCGTAGTCCTGGTCCTGCAGCGCGGGGTTGGTGCGGAGTTCGTCATGCACGGCCCGCATCGCGGCCAGGAAGGGCAGCAGCTTCCAATTGGCGTTGATGCCCTTGCCGGTGGAGGAATGCGCCTGCAGCCCGCGCGCCATGGCGGTGAAGGCGATGTGGCTGCGGTGGCCGCGCACCGGCACCAGCCCCGTCGGCTCCGCCACCGCGATGCCCTTCAGCCCCAGCGACTTCGCCAGCGCGGATTGCTTCGCGATGATGGCGGCGCCCTGCTTCGTCGTCTCCTCATCCGCCGTGATCAGCAGCGTGGCGCCGACGCCGGCCGGCGCGCGCTGGGCGGCGATGATGGCGGCCGCCACCTGGCCCTTCATGTCCACGCTGCCAAGGCCATGGAGGAACCCGGCATCGTCGATCCGCGGCGTCCAGGGCGCGCTTTCCCAGCCCGTGGCGGGCACCGTGTCCATGTGGCCGGACAGCGCATAGCCGCCCCTGGGGCCCTTATGCGCCACCAGTGCCCGCTTCGAGACGCCCTTGCCATCGGTGTAGTCGAGGCGCTCGACCTCGAACCCTTTCAGTTCCTGCTCCACCCTTTCGGCGATCGGCAGGTTGGAGAGGGAGGAACGGCTGTCGATCGCGATGAGGTCGGCGGCCAGGCGGAGGACGGGGTCGGTCGTGATCATCCCCGGAGCCTCGCTTGCCGCCGCCCTTCCGGCAAGGGCGCTTGCCGCGTCCTGCCGGGCAAGGGCGCTTGCCGCGCCCTGCCGGGCAAGGGAGGATGCGGCCATGCAGAGCTATCTCGACCCGCGAAGCGGCCGGACCTGGCCCCTCTCCACCCCCCGCTGGTGCGGCGACGGCCAGGCGCCGCTGCTGCTGACGCAACGCCCCGGCCTTTCGAGGGCCGAGATCGAAACCGGCACGCGCAGCATCTGGCGCTACGCCGCCGCCCTGCCCTGGGCGCCGAAGGCGCGCATCAGCATGGGGGAGGGCTGCACGCCGCTGGTGGAACGCGCGTTGCTGGGCGGCACGGCGCTGCTGAAATGCGAATGGTTCATGCCGACGGGGTCGTTCAAGGATCGCGGCGCCTCCGTCATGCTATCGCTGCTCAAGGACCAGGGCGTGGAGGCGGTGCTGGAGGATTCCTCGGGCAATGGCGGCGCGGCGGTTTCCGCCTATGCCGCCGCCGGGGGAATCGCGGCGACCATCTTCGTGCCCGCCAGCACCAGCCCGGCCAAGACCGTGCAGTCCCGCGCCGCGGGGGCCACCATCGAACTCATCCCCGGCTCGCGCCAGGATTGCGCCGATGCGGCGCTGGCGAAGTCGGCTGAGCTTTTCTACGCCAGCCACAACTGGCAGCCCTTCTTCCTGGAGGGCACGAAGACGCTGGCCTATGAGCTGTGGGAGGACCTCGGCTTCAAGGCGCCGGACAATGTCATCGTCCCCTGCGGTGCCGGATCGAATGTCCTGGGCTGCTGGCTCGGCTTTTCGGAGTTGCTGCGCGCGGGGCAGATCACGAAGCTGCCGAAAATCTTCGCCGCCCAGCCCGCGAATTGCGGCCCCATCGGGCGCGCCGCGCTCGGCCTGCCCGAACAGGCGGCGCAGCCCACCATCGCTGAGGGCACGGCGATCGCCCAGCCCATCCGCCTGCCGGAATGCCTGACGGCCATGCGCGACTCCGGCGGCGGCGCCGTGCTGCTGGAGGAGGCGGAGATCGCCGCGGCGTCGCTCAGCCTCGCGCGCACGGGCATCTATGTGGAGCCCACCTGCGCCCAGGCCGCCGCCGCCTATTCCCGCCTGATCGCCGCCGGGACGATCGCGGAGCGGGAGACGACGGTGGTTGTGCTGACGGGCACGGGCCTCAAGGCCACGCCGCGCTACGCCGAATTCCTGGGGGTTTCGATCTGATGACGCTCGATGAATTGCCGACCCCCTGCCTGCTGCTCGACCTGGATGTGCTGAAGCGCAACCTGGCGCGGATGGAAGCCGCCATGGCGCGGCATCCCGGCGTCATGCTGCGCCCGCATCTCAAGACCGCGAAATCGGCGGCGGTGGCGGACCTGGCCGCGCCGGGCAAGGGCGCCATCACCGTCTCCACCCTCGCGGAAGCGCGCTACTTCGCGGAACACGGCTTCCTCGACCAGGTCTATGCCGTCGGCATCGTGGCCGCGAAGCTGGACCAGGTGGCGGCGCTGAACGCGCAGGGCGCCGCGGTGAAGATCATCACCGATGACCTCGACACCGCCCGCGCCATCGCCGCCCATCCCGGTGCGCTGCCGACGCTGATCGAGGTGGATGTCGGCGAAGGCCGCGCGGGCGTGTCCGTGGACGGCACGGCGCTGCTGGCCATCGCCGCCGCGCTGGGGCCGAAACTCGCCGGCGTGATGTCCCATTCCGGTCATTCCTATGCGGGCCGCAGCGACGACGCGATGGCGGATATCGCGGAGGTGGAGCGCGCGGGCATCGTCGCCGCCGCGACCCGGCTGCGCGATGCTGGGCACACCATCGACATCGTCTCCGCCGGCGCGTCGCCGACCGCGATGCATGCGCGGCACCTCGATGGCGTCACGGAGATGCGCGCCGGCGTCTACATGATGGGCGACCTGCTGCAGGGCCAGATCGGCACGCATCCGCTGGAGGATATCGCCGTGACCGTGCTGGGCAGCGTCATCGGCCGCTATCCGCAGCGCCAGGCGGTGCTGCTGGATGCCGGCGCGCTCGCGCTGTCCAAGGACCGCAGCACGGAAGGCGCGCCGCGAGACTGGAAGTTCGGCCGCGTGCTGGACCGCGACGGCCAGGCGACGCTCGGCGATGCGCTGGTGACGCGCGTGCACCAGGAACATGGGGAGGTGCGCGCGGCGGAGGGCAGCACCCTGGCGCTGGACCGCCTGCCGGTCGGCGCGCGGGTGCGCGTGGTGCCGAACCATGTCTGCCTGACGGCGGCGGCGCATGACCGCTACCACGTGATGGAAGGGGGCCGGGTGGTCGCCATCTGGTCACGCATTAACGGTTGGTAACCCACGGATCGCGCGTGGGTTTTTCGAAATGTGACAATTCTTGCGCGCGCCCGAGGAGCACGGCATGGATACAGTACCGATAGGATGGGTGCTGTCCGATATCCGCCATGCCTGCCCTTGCCCGCCGCGCCGCCCTCGCCACGCCGCTTCTCCTCCTCGCCCTGCCGGCGCGGGCGCGGTTCCGCGTGCCGCCGTTCCAGGAATGGGTGGGGCGGACGGCGAAGCTGAACGGGGATAGCGGCCAGGCCCGCCTGCTGCTGGAGGCGAACCGGACCGGCACCATCGCCGTGCGGCTGCTGTTCTTCTGCAAGCCGCTGCCGGTGCTGGACTGGACCATCGCGGATGATGGCCTGACCTTGTCCTATCGCCGGCAGAGCGCGATTTCCGCCACCCGCATCATCCAGGGCACCGCCCGCATCACCGCGGAACCCGGCCTGCTGCAATGGATCGAGGCCGCCGACCACCTGGCGGAGTTCGAGGGGTTCGAGGGCCCCGAAGCCGTTCGCGTCTGCGGATAGCCGCACCCTCTTCACCGCACATCAACCAGCCCCGGGTTACCTAGGTTCGGGGCAGAAGGCCCGGACACAGGGCGCGGCGCTGGCGGGAAGAAGCCTGGGCGTCGCGCGAGGCATGGGACGGGCATGCGTATCGCGCTCTGCGTCAAGAAGGACATCCACGGCCTGCTCGCGGCCCGGATCCTGGCCGAACGCCTCCAATTCGCCGACCTCCGCTTCTTCTGCAGCGTGAAGACGCGGGATGCGGAGAATGCTGTTCCGGCCTTGAAGATCATGAAGCTGCTGGAACGCGATGTCGCTATCGACACCTTCGCGACGCTGGAAACCGGCTTCGGCCAGGTGCCGCATCCCGATGAATGGACGCCGCTGCTGGATCTGAAGGCGGATGGCGGCGCGCGCCAGCTGCTGGATTTCAGGCCGGACCTCGTCATCTCCGCGCGCTTCTCGCTGATCTTCCCGCAGCGCGTGATCGATGCCGTGCCGCGCGGCATCATCAACGTCCATCCCGGCGCGCTGCCGGGCTATCGCGGCCTCTTCGCGCCCTTCTGGCAGATCCTGAAGCGCGAGCCCGTGCTGGGCTGCACCGTGCACATGGTGGACCGGGGCATCGATACGGGCCCCATCCTCGGCATCGCGCGCGTGCCCTTCGACCCGTCCCGGTCGCTCATGGCGCATACTGCCGCGCTGTATCGCGGCGGCGTCACCATCGCGGCGGAGGCAGCGGCCACCATCGCGCGTGGCGGCACCCCCGCCGGCACCAGGCAGCCGGAGGGCGGCCACTACTACCGCTTCCCCGCGCCGGAGGATCTCGCGGCGCTGCCCGTGCCCATCGTCAACGCGCAGGATTTCGCGGAGGTCCTGTCCGCCGCCTTCCCGCCCCGCGAGCCCGCCGCCGCGGTGCGGTGGAGCGCCGCCGCATGACGGGGGGCGCGTCCTTCGCCGCGCGGCTCGGCGGCGTCATCGCCATGATGCTGCTGCTGGGCTGCGGGCTGACGGCGGGCCTCAACTACCTGAAGTTCGAACGCATGCTGCTGGAGCAGCAGGCGAAGGTGCTGGAGATCCTGGCCGTCGAGCTCGGCGCCACGGTGGAGAATTCGCTGGCACTCGGCGTTCGGCTGGCCGGCGTGCCGGGCGCGCAGGCGCTGCTGGAACGGTCGCGCGCGGCGGAACCGCTGATCGGCGGCCTGGCCATCGCGGATTCCGATGGCGTGGTGCTGTTCGACACGGATCGCCAGAATCTGGGCGCCACCCTGCCGCGCGACCTGTTCGATCCGCGTGCGGCGGCGGAATCCTGGCGCTTCCGCGACGGCGCGCGGCACGGGATCGGCGCGCCCATCATCAACGGCTTCGGGCAGCTCGAAGGCGCGGTGCTGCTGCGCTACGGGCGCGACGCGGTGGATGAACGCCTGACCGCCACGCTGCTCGGCATGGTGAAGGCGGGGCTTCTGGCGCTGGCCTTCGCCGTGCCGCTCGGCGTTCTCGGCATCCACCTGGTGACGCGCCAGGCCCGCCGCTGGTTCGCGGCGGTGGAAGGCGCGATGCAGCCCGGCGCGGCCGCAGAACCCCTTGCCGCCGGGCTGCAGCAGGCGATCGCGGAAGCCGATGCCGTGCTGTCCGATGCCGAGCGACGGCTGGAGGCGATCGCCGCCACGCTGCCCGAATCCACCCCCGTGCCGGAGCCCGCCGCGCCATGACCCCGGATCGCCGCCTGGTCGGCAGCGTCGTCGCCGTCGCCGTGCTGCTGCTGACGCTCGCCGTCGGCTTCGTCTCCTCCGCCGCGCTCCGCAGCTTCGAGACGGAGTTGCGGCCGGAGCTGGAGCGGGAGGCGACGGTGGTCGGCAGCATCGGCGCGCAGGCGGTGCAGCGGGCGCTCGACCTCGGCGTGCCCTTCGCGGGGCTGTCGGGCCTCGATGAATACCTGGCCGGCCTGCTCTCGACGCGGGAGGGGCTCGCCTATCTGCTGCTGACCGATGCCAGCGGCCGCGTCGTCGCCGTGGCGGGCAGCGCGCCGGCGGAATTCACGGGCCTGTCCGCGGGCACGCCAGCGCCCAGCCGCGGCGCGCTGATGCGCGTGCAGGGCGGCAGCTACGATGCCGCGCAGCCGCTGATGGAGGAAGGCCAGGTCGCGGGCTGGCTGCATGTCGGCATCGCGCGCGCGCGGCTGGACACCGCACTCGACGACATGCGGTGGGACGTTCTGATCGTGCTGCTGGTGGTGCTGCTGGCCACCGCGGAATTCCTGCGCTTCATCCTCTCCCGCCTCGTCGCCGCGCCGATCGACATGGTGCTGCGGCTGCAATCGCGGCTGTCCCGCGGCGACTGGACGGTGCGCGCGCCGGGCGACATCGGCGCGGAAGCCGGGCGCGTCGCGCGCCACTTCAACGTGCTGGTGCGCCGCACCAATGACCGCTGGGACCGGCTGTGCTGGCTGGCGGGCGAAAGCGGTGCCGGCCGCCGCGCCGCGGCGGCGCTGGATGGCGTGCGCGACCGCCTGCGCTTCGGCGCCGAATCGCTGCGGGAAGGGCTGGGCGGCGGTGCCGCATCGGCGCGGCTGCCGCTGTTCCTCTTCGTCTTCGCCGAACAGCTCTCGACCTCCTTCAACCCGATCTTCGCCATGGAACTCGCGGGCGGGCAGGCGGGGATGCTGGGCGCGGCGCTGCCGCTGGTGACCTTCGTCGCCGCCGTCGCGCTGCTGACGCCCTGGGGCGGGCAGATGGTGTCGCGCCACGGCCCGCGCCGCGCGCTGCTGATGGGCATGGTGCCCGCCGGCATCGGCCATGTCGGCGCGGCGCTGGCGCCGGACCTTGTCACCCTGTCCGCCGCGCGGGCCATCTGCGGCGCGGGCTACGCCATCGTCACCATCGCCTGCCAGGTACAGCTGGCGCGGGAGGCATCGACCGGCCGCATGGCGCGCAGCCTGGGCGGCTTCACCGCGGCGGTGATGACGGGGGCGGTCTGCGGCACCGCGATCGGCGCCGTGCTGGCGGACCGGCTCGGCTTCCGGCTCACCTTCATCGTCTCCGCGCTGCTCGTCCTCGGCGTCGCGGCGCTGGCCTGGCGGTGCCTGCCGGCGGGTGGCGCGGCGGAGGAGAAGCGCCTCGGCCTGTGGCAATCCGCCCGAGCGGCCTTCGCGGAGCCGCATTTCCTGATGCTGGTGCTGCTGGCGGCCATTCCCGCCAAGGTGCTGCTGGGCGGCTTCGTCTTCTTCCTGGCGCCGCTGGAGTTGCGGGAGCTTGGCCTGAGCCAGGCGGCGATCGGGCGCAACGTGATGCTCTACGGCCTCTGCATGCTGCCGGCGATCATGATCGGTGCCTGGATCGCGGACCGGTCCGGCCGCGGCGGCAGCATCATCGTGGCGGCGGGGCTGCTGAATGGCGCGGGGCTGCTGGCGCCGCTGTGGCTGCCGGCGGAGACCGCGCTGCCGCTGGCGGTCATCGCCACCGGCGTCGCGCAGGGCCTGGCGGCCGCGCCGATGCTGGCGATGATCCCGGCGCTCAGCCTGCGCCCGGGCGCGCCGAGTTCGGCCGCGATGATGAGCTTCCTGCGCCTGGCGGAACGCATCGGCAGCGTCGTCGGCCCGCCGGCCGCGGCGGCGCTGCTGGCGGCGGGCGGCGGGCAGCAGGCGATGCTCGTGCTGGGCATCGTCTCCGCCGCCACGGCGCTGGCCTATGCCCTGGCCCTGCTGCTGGGCCGGGCACGAAGGGAGGCCCTGGCATGATCATCCGACGGCGCGGCCTGGTCGCCGCATCGACACTGCTGCTGGCGGCCCCCGCCATCGCGCAAGCGCGGCCCCACCGGATCACCATGCTGCTGTTCCGCGGCTGGGAGGAAGCCTGCGACGGCTTCCGCGACCATTTCGCGGCGCGGCGCATCCCGGTGGAACTGACGGTGCGGGACGTGGCGCAGGATCTGCGCCGCCTGCCCGTCATGGTGGCGGAGATCCGGGAGTCGAAGCCGGACCTGGTCTATGTCTGGGGCACCTCGCTCGCCATCGCGGCGCTCGGGCCATGGGACGCGGCCGATCCGGCGCGGCACATCACCGGCGTGCCGGCGGTGTTCAACATCGTCACCGATCCCGTCGGCAACCGCCTCATCCGCAGTGGCGAATCGCCGGGGCGCGCGGTGACGGGCACGGAATACATCGCCTCGGTCGAGGTGCAGATGCGCGCCATGGCGCGCTACCGCCCCTTCTCCCGCGTCGCCGCCATCTTCAATCCGAATGAACGCAATTCGCTGTCCGTCGTCGCGCAGATGCGCGCGCTGCTGGGCGCGGGGCTGGTGGAACTGCCGGTGGCGCTGGATCCCGCGCGGCGACCCGACCCGGCCTCCATCCCCGGCCGGGTGGCGGAGGCGCGCGCGGCGGGGGTGGACTGGCTCTACATCCCGCCCGACACCTTCCTGAACGACCACCGCATGGTGCTGACGCAGGCGGCGCTGGACCACGGGCTGCCGACCTTCGCGGCGACCGAGCGCTTCGTGCAATTCGCCGAGGGGCTCGCGGGCCTCGTCAGCCGCTACTACAGCGTGGGCGCCTTCACCGGCTTCAAGGCGGAACAGATCCTGCGGGAGGGCCGCGCCGCTGAATCCATCCCGGTGGAGACGCTGACCCGCATGTCCTTCCTCGTCCGCATGGACAGCGCGCGGCGCCTGCGGTCCTTCCCGCCGGTCGGCCTGCTGCGCGTGGCGGAGACCGTCTGACGCCATGCTGCTTCGATCCCGCATCCTGCTGCTCTTCGCCCTGGCCATGGCGCTGGTCGCGGCCTCCGTCGCCGTGCCGGCCTGGCTCGTGCTGCGCGACGGGGAGGATCGCGCCGCCGCCCTTCGCGCCGGGCTGCAATCCGCCACCCTGAATGATGCGGTGGAACGTGCCGCGGCACCGCTGCTGGCCGCGCTGCGCCAGGCGTCGGTGGACGAGGCGCTGCTGTCGGCCAGCGCGGCGCATGACGAATCCGCGCTGCGCCAGCGCCTGGCGGCGCTGCGGGCGGCGCTGGGGCTTGAGGGGCCCGCCGCGCGCATGGACATCGTTGGCCCGCGGGGCCAGCTGCTGGCGGCCGCGCCGGCCATGGCGGAACCGCTGGCCAGCGGCGCATCCGCGCTGCAGCGCGACCTGCCGCGGGATGGCATCTCCGCGCGGTTCGAGGCGTCGGCGGATGGGCCGATGCTGCTCGTGGTCAGCCTGCGCACGGGCGGCGGGGACCTGCTTTCGGCCAGCATGCCGGCGGATGGCGCTCTGGACCGCGTGGCGCGGCAATTGGGCGCTGACCTGCTGCTGCGGGACCGGCAGGGCGCGGTGCTCTTCGCCACGGACCAGGGGCTGCGCGATGGCGCGGCCACGCTGCGGGAAGGCCAGTCCGTCAGCCTCGGCAACCGCATCTTCCGCGTGGAGGCCACGCCGCTCTACAATTCCGCGGGGGCGCGCGTGGGCCAGGTGCTGGTGCTGGCGGATGCGACGGCGGAGGCGCAGTCGCGCCAGCTGCTGCTGCTGCTGGCCGGCGCGCTGCTGGTGGTGGCGGCCGCCGTCACCTGCGGGCTGCTCTATCGCGTCATCCGCGATGCCATCGATCCGCTCAGCGAACTCGCGCGCGCGCTGCAGGCGGTGGCGGGGGGCGACATCTTCGCCTCCGCCGCCATCGCCACGCGGCGGGATGAGGTCGGCGCCATCCAGGCGGCGCTGGAGGCGCTTCGCAGCAACACCCTGGCGCTGGACCGCCTGCAGACCCGCAACCGCCTCTCCGCCTTGCGGGAGCGCGCGCTGATCGGGCAGGAGATCGCGCGCCTGACCGCCGTTCTGGACGGGCCGGAGCGGCAGGAGATCCTGGGCCTGCTGGAAGGGGAGGGCGCGGCACTCGGCCCCGCCTTCACGCGGCTGTCCGGCCTTGTCGTGCAGCAGCACGCGGCGATGGCGCAGCTGCTGGAGGAGCGGACACGCGACCTCGCTCTGGTGCGCCAGGCGCTGGAGGAACGCACCCAGCTGAACCGGATGCGGGAGGAGCTGGACGTCGCGCGGCGCCTGCAGCTGTCCTCCGTGCCGACCACCTTCCCGCAGCTGCCGGAATTCCGCCTGCATGCCGCGATGGTGCCGGCGAAGGAGGTCGGCGGCGATTTCTGCGACTTCGTGATGCTGGACGAACACCGCCTGGCGCTGCTGATCGGCGATGCCTCCGGCAAGGGCGTGCATGCCGCCATCTTCATCGCCATGGCGCGCAGCCTGCTGCGGGCGGCCATCGGCAGGGGCGCGAGCCCGGCGGAGGCGCTGGCCCAGGCCAATGACGTGCTGTCCACCGACAACCCGACGATGATGTTCGCCACTGCCTTCGCGGCCGTGCTGGATTGCCGCACGGGCCTGCTGACCTACGCCAATGCCGGCCACAACGCGCCCCGCCGCCGTGGCGCGAGTGGGGAGGCGGAGCTGCCGGTGGCGCGCGGCATCGCGCTTGGCGTCATGGACGGCATGGAATTCATCGACCAGGAGATCACGCTGGAGGCCGGCGACATGGTGCTGATGTTCACCGATGGCGTGACGGAAGCGGTGGCGCCCGGCGACATCCTGTTCGGCGATGACCGCCTGGCCGCGATCGTGGCCGATCCCTCGCTGGCGGAACCCGCGCAGCTGGTCGATGCCGTCGCCCTGCAGGTCGAGACCTTCGCGGATACCGAGCCGCAGGCGGACGATATCACGATGCTGGCGCTGCACTGGCGCGGCACCTCATCCGCGGGGCATCCGGCCGATCCCGGCCCGGTGGCGCTGGCTTGCGCGTGACGGCATGGCGGTGATCCGGCTTTCCTGCCGGCGCGACGATGCGGCGGTCGGCCAGCTTCTCGACAGCATCGAGGAGCACCTGGTCGATGCCGGCGCCGAGATGACGGAGGCGATGCAGCTTCGCCTCGTGGCGGAGGAGATCGTCACCAACATCGCCCGCTGCGCCTGGCCGGAAGGCGAGGCCGGCCTGTTCCATGTGGAGCTGGCGGCCGTGCCGGAAGCCGGCGGGCTGCGCGTGCGGCTGACCACGATCGATGACGGCACGCCCTTCGATCCCACCGTGCAGCAGGACCCCGACATCGAGGCGGCGGTCGATGATCGCGCGATCGGTGGCCTCGGCATGTTCCTCGTGCGGCAGATGACGGACGCTCAGCACTATGCGCGGGAGCAGGGCGAGAACCGCTTTTCGGTCGAACGGCTGTTCCAGCGCGCCGCATAAACCACCGCGTAACCGGCACGCTTGCATCATCCGGCTGCCCGCAGGATGCGGCGCGTTCCGGGAACCCGGGTCATGACGGCCAACGGTTCCCCCATCGCCCCGTCTGCCAGGGAAATGCCCGCCGATGAACGCTGTCACCAAGCCCGCCTTCGTGGAGCTCGACGATTCCATGCTTGCCGCCGTCGTCGGCGGCAGCGGCGCCATCCAGTCCAGCACACAGGCCAGCGACGGCAAGGAGGATGACGTCGAATACGGCGTCGCGATCAGCGGTCCGGTCGTGAAGTCCGACAGCGTCGGCGTGGGCGCGATGGTGTCGACGACGAAGGAGATCGGCGGCGTGACGGTGACGGGCCAGGCCGGCGCCTTTGCCGGCGCGGGCTACGAAGTCTCGATGACCGGTGTCGGCGCTTCCGCCGGCGCGGGCGCCTTCGCGTCGATCACCGGCACCAAGACGGAGGGCAACGTCACCACCACCGTCACGGCGGAAGCCGCGGCCGGCGTCATGGTCGGCGCGCAGGTCGGCGTGACGAATGTGGGCGTGTCCGGCGTCGCGGGCATCGGCGGCACCGTGAGCGTGACGGTGGAGACCGAGCATAATCTGGGCAAGGGCGTGACGGCCACGACGGGTACGACGACGGAAGTCGGCGTCAAGGCCGGCGTCGAGGGGCAGATGAGCGTCGGTGTCACCGGCGTGAAGGCCGGCGCGGAAGTGATGGCGGGCGCCTACAGCTCCATCACCGCCTCGGTCACCGTGGGCACCAAGGAAGCCTCCGGCACCGGCTCCGTCGGCTATGTCGATCCGGGCTCGGCGGGTGTCGGGCTGAACGGCACGGCGGCGCTGGACAAGGGCAAGGTCACGCTGGGCCTGGGCGGGGAAGCCGCGGTCGGCATCGGCGGGCTGAACGCCGGCGCCAGCGTGACCGTCGACACCAAGCCGATCGCGGATGCCGCGGTGAAGGGTGCCGAGGCGACCAGCGATGCCGCCCTCAAGGCGGCCGCCGAAGCCAAGGCCATCGCGGACAAGGTGGCGGCGGAGAAGGCGGCGGCCGAGGCGAAGGCGGCCGCCGAGAAGGCAGCGGCACAGGCCAAGGCGCAGGCTGACGCGGCCGCGGCGCAGGCCAAGGCGGCGGCGGAAAAGGCGGCGGCCGATGCGCGGGCGGCCGCCGAGAAGGCCGCGGCCGATGCGAAGGCCGCGGCGGAGAAGGCGGCCGCCGATGCGGCGAACAAGGCGAAGGAGGCCGCGAAGAAGGTGGGCCGCAAGATCCGTCGCGCCTTCCGCTTCTGATCGCCCGGCGGGGCGCCCTCGCGGCGCCCCGTTCCATCGCCTTCCCGCTTCACGCCTTCCTCGGCTTCACGCCCTGACGCGGATGCACGCCCATGGAAAACCCCGGCAACCCCCCGTTGTTCCGTGCGGAGGCCGTCGCCTCCGCCACCTCCGTCACCACGGTGGAGGACGCGCTGGAGGTGGTTCCCCCGCCGCTGAAGATCCTGTGGGGCGTGCTGGGCGCGCTGACGCTGGGCCTCATCGGCTGGTCCGCCGTCACCAACGTGCCGGTGAAGATCAACGGCCAGGGCATCCTGCTCTCCGCCGGCGGGTTGACCGACATCGTCTCCGACACCGAGGGGCGCGTCGTGGAATTCACCGCGCGGCCGGGGGATCTCGTCACCGCCGGCAGCGTGGTCGCGGTGGTGGACCAGGCGGAGCTTCGCCTGCAACTCACCGCGGCGGAGGGTGAGTTGCGGGATGCCGAGACGGCGCGGGCGGAGATGCGTCGCTTCCAGGAGCGCGAACAGGCCGCGGACCGCGCCTGGCGCGCCGCGCGGGATGAAGGGCTCGCCCGCAGCCTGCGCGCCGCGCAGGATCGCCTCCGCCTGCTGACGGAGCGGGAGGGCGTGGTGCGGGATCTGGCGGACCGGTCGCTGGCCACGCGGGACCGCGCCATCGGCGCGCAGATCGAGCTGTTCGGCGTGCGCGACCAGATCGAGGGCCTCCAGAACGAGCGCCGCGTGCTGGAGATGGACGCGATGATGCGCCAGACGCAGCGGGAGCGGGACATGCTGACCGCCGACCAGCGCGTGGCGACGGCGGAACGCCAGGTGACGACGCTGAATGACCGCATCTACCGGATGGGGGCGGTCCGGTCGCCCTTCGATGGCCGCGTGGTGGAGGCGAAGGCGAATGTCGGGCAGGTGGTCAGCCGCGGCGGCCCGCTGCTGACGCTGGTGCGCAGCGACACGGCAGCGGGCACGGGATCGCTGGTGGGCCTGGTCTATGTCGGCGCGCAGGACGGCAAGAAGCTTCAGCCAGGCATGACGGTCGACCTCTCCCCCGCCACCGCGCCGTCGCAGGAATACGGCTTCCTGCGCGGCCGCGTGCTGCGGGTGGCGGATACGCCGGCCAGCAGCGCGGGCATGCTCCGCACGCTGCAGAACGATGCGCTGGTATCGGAATTCCAGCGCAACCAGCGCACGCTGTTCGAGGTGAACATCGAATTGCAGCACGACGCCCGCGGCCGCCATGTCTGGTCCGGCGGCAGCGGTCCCGCCTTCTCGATCGAGGGTGGCACGCCGGTCGGCATGCAGGCCACGGTGCGCCAGGTGCGGATGATCGCGCTCGGCCTGCCCGCCTTGCAGCGATGGCTGGGGGAGGATGTGCGCGTCACGACCGATAGCGCCGCCGCGCCGGCCGCGACCACCGTGGCGCAGCGGTGATGGCGATGCGCACGCCGACCATCCTGCAGGTGGAGGCGGCGGAATGCGGCGCCGCCGCCCTTGGCATCATCGCGGCGCATCACGGGTTGTGGCTGACGCTGGAGGATCTGCGCGCGCGCTGCGGCGTATCCCGCGACGGCAGCAAGGCGCAGCACATCGTGGCCGCGGCGCGGGAGCTGGGCTTCGAGGTCCGCGCCGTGCGCTGCGAGCCGGAGGCGCTGGAGCAGGCCGATTGCCCCGCCATCCTGCATTGGGGCATGGACCATTTCCTGGTGCTCGAAGGGAAGTCCGGCGGCCTGTGGTGCGTGAACGATCCCGCCCGCGGCCGCCGCCGGGTGGATGACCGGGAGCTGCGCCGGCAGTTCAGCGGCGTGCTGCTGATGATGAAGCCCGGCCCCGACTTCCAGCGCGGCGGCAGCGCGCCGAGTGCGCTGCGCGGGCTGGCGGACCGCCTGAAGGGCGGCAGCGCGGCCGTATGGCTCGCCATCGGGATCAGCCTGATGCTGGCGGTGCCGGGCGTGTTGCAGCCGAGTTTCCGGCAGGTATTCCTGGATCGCGTGATGTCGGCCGGCATCGTCGCCTGGCTGTGGCCGATCGTGCTGGTGGTCTTCGGCGCGGGGCTCTTCGCCGCGCTCTGCACCTGGATGCAGAAGACGCTGCAGCACAATCTGGAAACCCGTGTCGCGGTGCGCGGCGGGATCGAATTCATGGAACGCGTGCTGCGCCTGCCGCTGTCCTTCTACGGCCAGCGCGGCGCGGCGGGCATCGCGGACCGGGTGATGCTGAACGACCGCGTGGCCGGGACGGTGGCGCGGGAGATCGGCGGCACGATGCTCGCCCTCATCATGGCCGTCACCTACCTGGCGGTGCTGGTGCTGTTCGACTGGCGGCTCGGCCTCGTCTCCGCGCTCGGCGCCGCGACGCTCGGCCTGGCGCTGCTGCTGCTGTCGGCCCGGCTGCGGGAGGATCAGCAGCGGCTGCTGAACGAGCAGGGGCTGGAGGATGCGGAGGCCAAGCAGGGGCTGCGCATGATCGACAGCTACCGCGCCAGCGGGACGGAGGCGCTGCTGTTCGATCGGCTGACGGCGCGGCGCGCCCGCGCGCTGAATTTGCGGCAATCGCTGATGCTGGGCCGGGCCGCGCTGAAGTACCTGCCGGGGCTGGTCACCACCATCGCCGCGGCGGCGGCCATCGCGGTGGGCGGCGGCCTCATCATCGATGGGCAGATGTCCATCGGCGCGCTGGTCGCCTTCCTGTTCCTGCAATCCGCCTTCCTGGCGCCGGTCGGGCGGCTGGTGCAACTGGGTCCGCGGCTGCAGGAAGCCGGCGCCAATCTCCGCCTGCTCGACGACACGCTGCGCCATCCCTTGTCCGAAGAATTCACGAAGCCGCCGCCCGCGCCGCGCCTCATCCGGCGCCTGCAGGGGAAGGTGGAGCTGCGCGACGTCACCTTCGGGCATTCGCGCCGCGCCGCGCCCCTCATCACCGGCGTGTCGCTGGTGATCGAGCCGGGCGAGCGCGTCGGCATCGTCGGCGCCTCCGGGTCCGGCAAATCGACGCTCGCGCTGCTGGCGGCGGGGCTGCATGAGCCCTGGTCGGGGGAGGTGCTGCTGGACGACAAGCCGATCCGCGACATCCCCCGCGCCGTGCTGCGGCAGAGCGTGCAGGTGGTGGACCAGAACGGCTTCCTGTTCACCGGCACGGTGCGCGACAACATCGCGATGTGGGACCCGACGGTGTCGGAGGAACGCCTGCACGCCGCGGCGCGCAACGCGGTGATCCACGACTTCATCCTGGACCGGCGCGAGGGCTACGCCTTCCCCGTGGCCGGCGGCGGCACGAACCTGTCGGGTGGCCAGCGCGCGCGGATCGAGATCGCGCGCGCCCTGGTGCAGGACCCGCGCATCCTGGTCTTCGACGAGGCGACGGCCGCGCTGGATGACGAGACGGAGGCCGAGCTGCTGTCCAACATCCGTCGCCGGGGTGCCACGATGCTGGTGATCGCGCATCGCCTGGCGCCGCTGCGCGATTGCGACCGCGTGGTGGTGATGGAGCGCGGCCGGATCGTGGAGATGGGCCCGCCCGGGGAGTTGGCGGCCCGCCGCGGCGCCTTCGCGCGGCTGATGCTGCAGGAGGCCTGAGATGGACACGCTCACCTCGACGCTGCCGATCGAGACGATCGATCGCCGCTTCCAGCAGCCCCCGCGCAGCCTGGCGGAGCCCGGTGCCTTCTGGGTGCTGGAAGGGGGGGAGGCCGACCTCTTCGCCGCGGTGGAGGGGCTGGAGGAGGGCGTGGCGCCGCCCGGCCCCTACCTCTTCGTCGGCAGGCTGGAGGAAGGCAGCCTGGTCGTCGGGCATGAGTCCGACATCGAATGCCTGGTGATCCGCCCCGCCGCCGGCGCGGTGCTCCGCCGCCTGCCGCAGCTGCACGCGCTGGGCGGGTCGGAGGCGGTGCTGGAGGCGATGCAGGGCTGGGCGGGCGTGCTGGCCCAGGGGCTCGGCGCGCGGCTCTGGCGGCCTTCCAACATCGACCGCGTGGCACGGCCCGGCCGCATGCTGCAACTGGCCGACCGGCAATCCGCCACCACGCGCGGTGCCGGCGCCTGGCTGCGCCTGCCGGCCCAGGGGGCCATGCTGCTGGGCCTCGAACCTGTCTCCGGCCTGCTGCCCCTGCCTCCCCAGGCGTGGATCGTCGCGGGATCGGCCTTCGAGGCGCCGGTCTTCGCCGGCGTCCTGCCGGAGGCGCTGGATGACGCGGCCGCCGGCATCGCCGCCTTCACCCAGGCCTGTGTCGCCATGCTGCCGGGGCTGCGCAGCCTGGCGGAGATCGACGAAAGCGGGCGGCTGGAACAACGGGCGCGCCAGGACCGGGAGGCGGAAAGCCGCACCGCCGGCATCGCCGCCGCCCTGCTGCACGCGCCCCCGCCGGCGGAAGCCGATCCCGGGCGGGACGAGGCGCCGCTGTTCCTCGCCATGGTGGCGGTCGCGAAGGCCGCGGGGCTCCGCCCGCGCATCACGCGGCCGATCCGGCTGCGCGAACAGGATATCGACACGCCCCCCACCATGGAGGAGATCGCCCGCGCCTCCGGCCTGCGGCTGCGGCAGGTGGCGCTGCCCGGGGATTGGTGGAAGCGCGACCTCGGCCCGCTGCTGGGGCGGGAGGAAGGGGGCGATGCTGTGGCGCTGCTGCGCGCCGGCAGCCACTACGCCATCCACAAGCCCGGCGCCGCCGCGGTGGCGGTGACGGAGGCGGTCGCCGGCACGCTGGAAGCCCGCGCCTGGACGCTGATCGAACCGCTGCCGGACCAGCCGCTGGGCTGGGCGCAGTTGCAGCACTTCGTGCATCCGCATGGGTCGGACAAGGCGCTGGCGATCGGGGCCGCCGTCATCGGTGCCTTCCTCGGCCTTGGCATGCCGGTCGCGATGTCCTTCGCGACGGGGTCGCTGATCCCGGGCGGCAACCGCTTCGGGCTGGTGGAACTCGGCATCGCGCTGGCCTGCGTGGGGCTGGCCAATTTCGTCGTGCAGATGGCGGGCGACATCGCCAAGCACCGCATGACGGCCACGATGGAGGCGCCGCTGCATGCCGCGCTGTGGGACCGGCTGCTGCGCCTGCCGATCCCGGTGCTGCGGCGGCACAACCCGTCCGACCTCGCCTCGCGCCTCGGCGTCGCATTGGCCGTGCCGCTGGGGCGCAAGAACTACCGCCTGGCGATGATCGGTGGGATCGCGACCTTCACCGCCGCCATGGCTGCGCTGTTCGCCTATATTCCGATGGCCGCCGTGGTGGCGCTGCCGCTGATCCTGCTGCAACTCGGCCTCTCCATCGGCGCGGGCATCCTGAAGACGCGCGCCCATGCCGCCAGCCTGGCGCAGACCGGCGCGGCCGATGCGCTGGCGATCGAGGCCGTGAGCGGCATCACCAAGCTGCGCCTGGCCGGCGTGGAGCAGCGCCTGCTGGCCCGCTGGGCGGAGCGCTTCATGGCGCTGCGCGGCAGCAAGCTGGCGGAGGAGCATGTGGAGACCTGGCACGCCGCCATCTCCGCCGCGCTGACCTTCATCGCGCTCGGCCTGCTGTTCGTGGTCTTCGCGGCCGGCGACGCCAGCGCGAAGCCGGCGGTGGTCGGCTTCCTGATGGCCTTCATGATCGCCAATGGCGCGGCGTCCGGCTTCGGCGCGGCCTTCATGGGCTTGCACCCGCTGAACGCGATGCGCGACCATGCGGCGCCCTTGATGCAATCCCTGCCGGAGGCGACGGCCGGGCGGATCGATCCCGGCCGCCTGTCCGGCCACCTGTCCCTGTCCAACGTCGCCTTCGCCTATGAGGGGGCGGAACAGCCGGTCTTCCGGGGGCTGGAGTTGGAGGTGGAGGCGGGCGAATTCGTCGCCATCATCGGCCGGTCGGGCTGCGGGAAATCCACGCTGGTGCGCCTGCTGCTGGGGCTGGAGCGGCCGCATTTCGGCTCCGTGGCCTATGACGGGCAGGACCTCGCCTCGCTCGACCTCGGCCTGCTGCGGCGGCGCGTCGGCACCGTGCTGCAGGGCGCGACCCTGCCGCCCGGCGCGCTGATCGACACGCTGCGCGGCTTCAGCGACGCGACGGAGGCGCAGATCTGGGCCGCGCTGGAAGGCGCCGCCATCGCCGAGGATGTGCGGGCCATGCCGCTGGGCCTGCGCACGCCCATCGCTGATGCGTCGCAGGTGCTCTCCGGCGGGCAGGTGCAGCGCCTGCTGCTGGCGCGCGCGCTGGTGAACCGGCCCGATGTGCTGATCCTGGACGAGGCGACGAGCGCGCTGGACCCCACCACCCAGGCGGTGACGACGCGCACCGTGGCGGGGATGACCTGCACCCGCATCGTCATCGCGCACCGGCTGGAGACGATCCGCGGCGCAGACCGCATCGTGGTGATCGAGGAAGGCCGCGTCGCCCATGCCGGGCGCTTCGAGGAGCTGGTCGAGGCCGGGGTGATCGAGCCGGGGTGAGACGCCCTACCGGGCGTCCGGATAGTCCCGCGCCGGGCGCGGCCGGAAGGGCGGCAGGGACCAGCCGCGCCAGATGGACAATCCGCGCAGCGTGAAGCCGATCGCGATGCCGGAGACCAGCGCCACGTCGCGCGGCAGGGGGGCCAGGCGCAGCACCACATAGGCGGTGGCGGCGGCCATGGCGGCGGTGATGTAGATCTCCTTCCGCAGGATCAGCGGCAATTCGTTGCAGACCACGTCTCGGATGATGCCGCCCGCCGTCGCCGTGACCGCGCCCAGCAGCACGGCGGCCCAGGGGTTGGCGCCGGCGATCAGCGCGATCTCCGCCCCCAGCACGGCATAGAGCGCGAGGCCCACCGCATCCGCCCAGAGCAGCGCCTTGAAGCGGCTTTCGACGCGATGGGCGAAGAAGAACACCAGGATGGCGGCGGCGGCCGCGATGGCCGGCAGTTCCGGCGCCTTCAGCCAGAAGATCGGCGTGCGCCCCAGCAGCAGGTCCCGCACCGTGCCACCGCCGAAGCCGGTGATGACGCCGATCAGCACGAAGCCCACGATGTCCATCTGCTTCCGGCTGGCCACCAGCGCGCCGGAGGCGGCGAAGACCGCGATGCCCAGCAGGTCGAGGATTCGGAGCCCCGTATCGAAGGCGTCCAACGCCCTATTCCGCCGCCACCGGCACGGCCCGCGCGCGTAGCGCGGCGCCCTGCGCGCTGCCCATGCAGAACAGCGACGCCACCAGCAGGGCCGCGGCCAGCGGGAACACCATCCAGGCCAGGCCGAGGTCGATGAGCCAGCCGAAGGGCACCGGCGTGATGGCGCCGCCGAGCGGCAGGCCGGAGGACACGAAGCCGAACACCTTGCCCATCTGCCCCGGCGGGATGGCGTTCTTCAGCATCACGTCGCGCGGCGTGCGCGACGATCCCATCAGCAGCCCCGAAGCCGCGGCCACCGCCGGCAGCAGCCATTCCGGCATCGGCACCAGGCCGAGCGACAGCAGCAGCGCCGCCGATGCGATGGTGGTGGATATCACGAACACCAGGTGCCGCGTGGACCGGTCCGCATACCAGCCGCCCACCAGCGTGCCGCCCGTGGCGCCGACCATGTAGGCGGTCAGCGCCAGCGACGCGACCGCGACCGGCGTGCCCCAGAGCTTGCCGAGCACCGTGATGGACCAGGCCTGGATGGCGCTGCCGGCCATGGCGGAGAGCAGGAAGAAGGCGAAGAACAGCAGGATGGGGCGGGACAGCAGCAATTCGCGCCCGCCCGGCCCGGCGGCGCGATCCTTCGGCTTCGCCTGGTCCTTCAGGATGCGGCCCTGCCACTGGATGGCCAGCACCACCGGCACGCCGACCAGCCCCAGCACCAGCAGCGCCATGCGCCAATCCATCACCAGCAGCATCGCCGCCACCACCGGCGGGCCGGCGGCGAAGCCGAGATTGCCGGTGAAGGTGTGCATGGCGAAGGCCCGCCCGATGCGCGACGGATGGATGGAGGCGCCGAGGATCGCGTAGTCCGCGGGATGGATCACCGCATTGCCGACGCCGGACAGGATGGACAGCAGCACGATCGCCCAGAAGCCCGGCGCGAAGGCCATGGCGGCGATGGACAGCGCCATCAGAGCCACGCCGCCGAGCAGGAAGGGCATGGCGCCGTGCCGGTCCACCAGGAACCCCACCGGCGTCTGCAAGGCCGCCGTGACGCCGGCCATCAGCGCCACCGCCAGGCCGAGCGTCGCGAAGGAGACATCGAACTCCGCCTGCCACACCAGGAACAGCGGCGGCAGGCAGAGCATGTAGAAATGGCTGAGGAAGTGGCCCGTGCCGATCAGCGCCAGCACGCGGGCGTCCCGGTGCGGGGCGTCTTGATGCGGTACGTCGGCGGTCTCGGCGTGCATGCGGGCGCGGGCTCCGGGTATTCGTCGCGCCGGCTATCCCCCACCCCGACCCTCCCCCGCAAGCGCGGGGGAGGGAGTGCGGGTGGCGCTGCCTGCTCCCTCCCCCGCGCTTGCGGGGGAGGGCTGGGGTGGGGGTATTCGCGCGCCACGCTGCGCCCCGCCCCCGCGCGCGGTCAATCGCCACGCGCGCATCCCAGCCCCTACTCGGCCAGGCTGTCCCGGATCAGCCCCACCAGCGGCGCCACCACCTGGCTGCGGCCCGTTTCATCCCCGAAGACCGCCATCTCCACGACGCCGAGTGGCGGCAGGCCAGGCACCTCCCGCAGCCCCGGCGGGAAGCCGCTGCGGCCCAGCACGGTCAGCGCGAAGCCCGCCTGCGCCGCCGCGGCCAGGCCGAGCAGGCTGTCGCAGGTGAAGACGGCCTCGAACCCCAGCCCCGCGCGGGCCAGGGCGGCCAGGGCCCGTTCGCGGAACATGCAGCCTTCCGGCAGCAAGGCGAGCGGCAGGGGGCGGCCCTCCGGCGGCTGCCAATCGGCGGCGGCGGCCCAGACCACCGTCTCCGTCCAGATCGGCACGCCCGCCGTCTCCCCATCCCGCCGCTTGCCCAGCACCAGGTCGAGGCCCCCCTTGGCCTGCTTGGCGCGGAGTTCGTGGCTGCGGCCCACCTCCACCTCCAGCCGCACCTCGGGATAGGTGGTGGCGAAGCGGGCCAGCATGGGGGCCAGGCTGCGGGGCACGAAATGGTCGGCGACGCCGAGCCGCAGCCGCCCCGCGACGGGGGGTGCCACCAGGCGGCGCACGGCTTCGTCATTCAGGGCCAGCATCCGGCGCGCATAGGCCAGCAGCGTCTCACCCTCCCGCGTCAGGGAAACGCGGCGGCTGGTGCGCTGGAAGACGGGGCGGCGGACCAGATCCTCCAGCCGCTTGATCTTGAGCGAGATGGCGGATTGCGTCAGGCCGAGCGCGGTGCCGGCGGCGGTGAAGCCGCCCTGCTCCGCCACCGTCACGAAGCAGCGCAGCAGGTCGAGGTCGAGGTCGGGAATGCGCATGCCTGGATGATCCACAATGGATCGGCCGGGATCAATGAGCAGCGGACATGAAAAAGGCGCGGCAGGTATCCCCGCCGCGCCCCTTCCCCGTCACCCCGTGGGGGGATCAGATTTCCTCGTCGTAGCCACCGCCGCCGGCATCGTCATAGCCGCCGCCATTGTCATAGGCCTGGGCGTCGTCGCCATAGGCGGGCGCCTCGCTGGCCGCGGCGCCGGGATCCGTCCAGGCGGAGCCGCCGGCATCGGAGGTCGGCGCGGCCTGCGCCGCGCCGCCACCGAGGGCGCCCATCAGCGCATTGCCCAGCATCAGGCCGCCGGCGACGCCGACCGCCGTCATCATGGCGGTGCCGAGGAAGCCGCGGCCGCCGCCCTGCTGCATCGCGGCCGGGTTGTAGCCCGGCGGATACTGCGGCTGCGGGCGGGGCGGCATCGGCGCGGGACGGCTGCCGCCACCGCCGAACATGCCGCCGAACATCCCGCCGCGGCTCTGCGCCGCCTGGCCCTGGCGCTGGGCGTTCTCCAGCTCCCACTCCAGCTGCTGGATGCGGTTCTGCATCTCCACCAGCGCGTGCTCCTGCACGAAGGCGGTCTGGGTGATGCGGTAGCGCGCTTCCGGATAGCGGTTGAACAGGTCCGCGATCAGCGCATCGGCTTCCCGGTCCACCGGGGGCAGCGGCTGCGCGGCCGGCTGCTGCTGGCCGCCGAACGCCCCCCAGGGCGAGGCCGGGCGCGCCGGCGCCGCGTTCGCCGCGCCGCTCACCCGCTCCACATAGCCGGTGATGATCCGGCGTTCCTCGTCCGTCATGTCTCTCTCATTCCCTTGGCAGGAAGTCCGGCCGCGATGCGGTCCGGGCGGGCGGGTGGGGCCGGCAGGGTGCCCGCGCAACCTTACCGGCATTTAACGTGGGCCGAAGGTGGCCCGGCGCGACGCGCTTTTCAAGCGGGGTGGGTGTTACGTTTCACGCACCGATCCGCGCGGGCAGGTTCAGCCGCCGCCATTCGATCGCCGGGCAGCGGTCCATCACCACGACCAGCCCCGCCGCCCGCGCGCGCGCGGCCGCGGCTTCGTCCACCACGCCCAGCTGCAGCCAGACGGATTTCGCGCCGAGGGCGATCGCCTCATCCACCACCGCGCCGGCCTCCGCGCTGCGGCGGAAGATGTCCACCATGTCGAGCGGCCCGGCCGCCGCCAGTGTCGCGGCGACCTCGCGGCCCAGGATGGCCTTGCCCGCCAGCACCGGGTTCACCGGCGTGGCGTCATAGCCGCGGGCGAGGAGGAAGCCGAAGACCCCGTGGCTCGGCCGGTCCGGGCGGTCGGAGGCGCCGACCACGGCGATGCGGCGCGTGGCGAGCAGAAGGTCCCGGATGGTGGTGTCGTCGGCGGCGGTCATGGCGCTGTTCTGCCCGCTTCCGGCTGCCACGCAAAGGGCGCGGCGCGAAGCGGGTGAAACAATGGCGCGGTTGTCCGGTTTCGCGGCGATGCGGAACAATGCGGCATGCGCACGCTCCTGCTCCTGTTCGTCCTGCTCCTTGCCGCCCCGGTGTCGGCCCAGCCGCGCCCCGCGCCCGATGTGGCTGGCGGGCGAGACCATCCGCTGGTCGGGCGGTATGAGGGTTCGTCGCTGCGGCACTACCGCCCGCGGGATTTCGACGAGTTCCGCATGGTGAACCGCCCCGTCCATGGCCGCGACACGCGGGAGACGGGGTCGCGCATCAATGACCGCAACTCCATCCCCGTCTCCGGCCGCGCCTGGCGGCTGCGCTACGAAGGGCCCGAGGGGCGTTCGCCGCTCGAGGTCATGCGCAACCACCAGGAGAAGCTGGCGGCGAACGGGTTCGAGACGCTGTTCGCCTGCCGTGCCCAGGAATGCGGGGACCGGTCCGATCTGTGGTTCGCGGTCGTCGAAGGCGTGCCGGGCCCGAGCCCGAGCCTGGCCGCGGGGTGGGAGAACCAGCTCTACACGCTGGCGAAGCTGACGCGGCCGGAGGGCGATGTGCATGTCGCGATCCTGGCCGTGGTGCAGGGGCAGCGGACGCAGGTGCTGGTGGATGTGGTGGAAAGCCGGCCGATGCAGGGCGGGCGGATCACCTTCGTCGATGCCTCCGCCATGCAGCAGGCGGTGGAGCGCACGGGCCGCGTCGCGCTGTATGGCATCCAGTTCGGCTTCGACAGCGCGGAGATCCTGCCGGCTTCCCGCCCGACGCTGGAGGAGGTGGCGAAGTTCCTGCGCGCCAACCCCGCGCTGAACGTGATCGTCGCCGGGCATACGGATGGGCAGGGTGCCTTCGACTACAATGTCCAGCTTTCCACGCGCCGCGCGCAATCGGTGGTGGCGGCACTGACCCGGGAATGGGGCATCGCTGCGGGGCGACTGACGCCCTTCGGCGCCGGCATGGCGGCGCCGATCGCCAGCAACGACAACGATGCCGGCCGCCAGCAGAACAGGCGCGTGGAGATCGTGAAGCGGTAGGGCTTCCCATCACCCCGCAATCGGTTGCAGGCTCCCTATCACCGATCCGAGAGGGAGTGCCATGAGCCTGGTCGTCGAGCATCTGGAAGGCACGGATTTCCAGAAATCCCGCGCCTTCTCCCCCGCCGTCATCACCTCGGGCGGCCGCACCGTCTGGCTTTCCGGCCAGACCGCGACGCAGGACCTGGACGGCAACGACATCAACTGGGATTTCGAGAAGCAGGTGAGGACCTGCTACGCGCTGATCGACCGCACCCTGAAGCGCGCGGGCGGCGACCTTTCCAGCCTCGTCTGGACGACGGTCTACATCCTGGACCCCCGGCATGGGGACCAGCTGGTAAAGCTGCGGGCGGAGCATTTCCCGGGCGGGAGGTTCCCGTGCAGCGCCTTGCTGACCGTCAGCGCCTTCGCGCGGCCGGGGATCGTGGTGGAAATCCAGGGCATCGGGGTGGTGCCATGAACCGCCGGTCGCTGCTGCTGGCCGCACCCGCCCTGGCGCTGGCCGGCGGGGCGCGCGCGCAATCCTTCCCGGCGCGCCCCATCCGCATCATCGTCACCATCGGCGCGGGGTCGGCGGCGGACATCCTGACGCGCGCGCTGGCCGATGAACTCGGGCGACGGCTTGGGCAATCCGTGGTGGTGGAGAACCGCCCCGGCGCGGGCGGCAATATCGCCGGCGAGGTGGTGAGGCGCGCCGATCCCGATGGCCGCACGCTGCTGATGGCGACGGTGTCCACGCATGGCATCAATCCCGCGCTCTACCGGGCCATGCCCTTCGACCCGGTGGCGGATTTCGCGCCGATCACGCTGGCCGCCACCAGCCCCAACGTGCTGGTGGTGCATCCCGACAGCCCCTATCGCAGCGTGGCCGACATCGTCGCCGCGGCACGCGCCAGGCCGGGGGAGCTGACCTATTCCTCCGGTGGCTCGGGCACGTCGCAGCATCTGGGTGGCGCGGTGCTGGAACAGATGACGGGCGTGCGGCTGACGCATGTGCCGTTCCGTTCCGCGCCGGAGAGCATCAATGCGGTACTCGGCCAGCAGACCACGATGACCTTCGCTTCCGTCCCCGCGGCGCTCGGCATGGCGCAGGGCGGGCGGCTGCGGCCGATCGCGTTGTCGGGCCTGCGGCCGATGGCGAGTTGGCCGGAGGTGAAGCCGCTGGCGGAGTTGGGCCTGCCCGGCTTCGACGTGACGGCCTGGTTCGGGCTCGTTGGCCCCGCGCGCACGCCTGCCGCGGTGGTGGAGCAGATCAACGCCGCGACCCGCGCCGCGCTGGAGGTTCCGGCGGTGCGGGAGAGGCTGGCGGGGCAGGGGATGCAGGTGCTGGAGGGCGGGCCGGCGGAATTCGGTGCCTTCATCCGCAGCGAGATCGCGCGCTGGGCGCCGATCGTACGGGCCAGCGGCGCGACCGCTGACTGACTAGGCTCTCCCTCCCCCGCGCTTGCGGGGGAGGGTTGGGGTGGGGGTCTGCGCTACCTGGCCGGCCGCAGCTCCGTCGCCATCGTCCGCTCATCATTCCGCGCGTTGTAGGTGTAGCCACGCCGCGCGGCCCAGATATTCACCTGATGGTGCAGCGGGATGATCGCCAGGTCTTCCATCGCGATGCGGGTGGCCTGCTGGTACAGCGGCTCCCGCGCTGCCGGTTCCAGCGTCTGCAGCGCCTGCGCCAGCACCTGGTCGAGCCGCGGGCTGGAATAGCCGCTGCGGTTCACGGCGCCCCAGCCGCGGCTGGGTTCGTTGGTGGCGATCAGGGATTGCAGCGGGCTGTCGGGCTCCCCGGTGCCGGTGCCCCAGCCCAGCAGGCCCACGCTGAATTCCGCCCGCGCCGCGCGGCCGAAGAAGGTGGCGGAGGGCTGCGCCTCCACCCGCACGCGCAGCCCGGCGCGCGTCCAGCCCTGCGCGATGGCCTGCAGCACGCGGTCATCATTGATGTAGCGGTCGTTGGGCCCGCCGAGGACGATCTGGAAGCCCTGCGGATAGCCGGCCTCCGCCAGCAGGCGGCGGGCGCGTTCGGGGTCGAAGGGATCGGGGCGGAGCGACGGGTCATGGCCCATCACGCCGGCCGGCAGCAGCTGCCCCGACGCCACCGCCTGCCCGTTCATCACCGACCGCACGATGCCGTCGCGGTTGATGGCGAGCGAGAGGGCGCGCCGCACCCGGACATCCCGCAGCGGGTTGTCGATGGCATTGCCCGCGGCGTCCGTGACCCCCGGCGTGCGTTCCCGCGCGTGGTCGACATAGAGGTAGATGTTGCGCACGCCGGGGATCGAGAACACGCCGAGATTGGCGTCCCGCGACAGCCCCGCGACCTCATCCGTCGGCACCTGGTCGATCAGCTGCACATCGCCCGCGCGCAGGGCGGCGACGCGCGACGCCGTGTTGGTGATCAGGAGAAAATTCACCCGCTCCCACGGTTCCTTCGGCCCGTCATACGCGTCGTTGCGCGTGAGTTCGAAGCGGCTGCCCGGGGTCCAGGACCGGAAGCGGTAGGGGCCGGTGCCGATGGCGGCGCGGCCATTGTTGAAGTCGGCGGTGGAGGAATCGCGATCGCTGCCGCGCACCAGCATCAGCCCTGCCATCTGGTTCGGCAGCAGCGGATGGGGGCCGTCCGTGTGCAGGCGCAGCGTGTGCGGGTCCACGATCTCCACGCGGTTGATGCGCCGCGTGTAGATGGTGAAGCGGCCCGGGCTGTTGGGCACATTCGCGACGCGGTCGATGTTGGGCGCGAAATCCGCGGCGGTGAAGGGCGTGCCGTCATGCCAGCGGGCGGTCGGGCGCAGCGTGAATTCCCAGGTGGTCTGGTCGATGGCGCGCCAGGCGGTCGCGAGTTCCGGCTTCAGGCCCAGCTTCTCATCCTGCCCGACCAGGGCCTGGTAGATGTGCTGGTGGATCGCGACATTGCTGGTCAGCGCGTGAAAATGTGGATCGACGGAGGTGACGGCCGCGCCATAGCCGATCCGCACCTCCTGCGCCTGCACCGCGGTGGCGATCGCCACCGATGCCAATCCCGCAAGCCATGCTCGCTGTCGCGTCATCGTCCGCATCCTTTCCCCGACGTCGCACGATGCTAGGCTGTGCCGAGGGAAGAACGGAAGGGCGGACAATGACGGATCGGCTGCTGGTGGTGGATGGCCTGGTCGTGACCATGGATCCGGACCGCCGCGTGATCGAAGGCGGTGCCGTGCTGCTGGAAGCCGGCCGCATCGCCGCCATCGGGGACACGGCCGCGCTGCGCGCGCGCTTCCCCGGCGCGCCCGAACTCAGCGCGAAGGGCAAGGCCGTGCTGCCCGGCCTGATCGATGCCCATGCCCATGCCGGTCACACCCTTGTGAAAACGCTCGGCGGCGGCGACAGCGCGAAATGGGCGGAAGCGGTGGAAGCCATCTATCCCCGCGGCGCCACGCCGGATTTCTGGGGCGCCGATGGATCGCTGGCCGCGCTGGAACGCCTCAAGGCCGGCGTCACCACCAGTCTTTCCATCTTCGGCGCCTATGGGTCGCGCACGGACGAGGCATCGCATGCGCTTGCCCATGCCAGCGGCTATCGCCGCGTCGGCGTGCGGCACGTGATCTGCCCCGGCGCCTCGCCGCCGCCCTATCCCAACACCTTCTTCCGCTGGGATGGCGACAGCCACGAAAGCCTCGCCGTCACGCTCGACCGGCAATTGCAGGTCTGCGAGGAACTCACCGCCGCGCTGCATGATCGCCAGGGCGCGATGAGCCGCGTGATGCTCTGCGCGCCCGTCGCCTTCTCCGGCCGCCCCGGCGTGACGGCGGAGATCGCCGCGCAATACGACGACACCGCGAAACAGGTGCGCGCGCTGTCGCGCCGCCTTGGCGTCGGCTTCACGCAGGACGGCCACAAGGGCGGCACGGTGCGCGCGGCGGCGGAGGCCGGGTTGCTCGGCCCGGATGCGCTGCTCTCCCACTGCATCGACCTGCATGAGGACGAGATCGCGCTGATCGCGGAATCCGGCACCAAGGTCGCGCACAACCCCTCCGCCAATTTCTCCATCATCGGCCGCTGCCCGGCGATCGAGCTGATGGAGGCCGGCGCCACCGTCGCCATCTGCTCCGACGGCACCGCGCCCGACCGCAGCTTCGACATGTTCCGCCACATGTTCCAGGCCATGCACTACCACCGCCGCCACTTCCGCGACGCGAAGGTGCTCCCGCCCGGCAAGGCGCTGGAGATGATCACCTGCGACGCCGCCGCGGCACTCGGCATGGCGGAGGAGGTCGGCAGCCTGGAAGTGGGCAAGCGCGCGGACCTCGCGATCATCGACCTGCGCAAGCCGCATCTCTGGCCCGGCGACATGCCGCTGTATCGCCTGGTCTGCTTCGCCGTGGGATCGGATGTGGACACCGTCATCGTCGGCGGACGCATCGTGATGGCGGGGCGCACCGTGCTGACCGTGCAGGAGGATGAGATCCTCGACGACGCGACGCGGGAGATCGGGCTGGCGCTGGACCGCAGCGGCATGCGGCCCATGACCGTCACGCCGGAGAGCTTCTGGAAGAATACGCGGTATCAGTAAGGGCGAGGCTCCGCCTCGCGCTCCGCCGGGGGGCCTGGCGCCCCCCGGGCCCCGCCTTCAATCGTCGTCGCGGGCGCGGTCCAGGGCGGCGCGCAGGCGCCGCAAGACGGGAAGGACCACCCCAACCTCGGCAGCCGACACATCACCGGCGACCGGCGCGATCGCCGCCTCCGCGATCGCCACCGCCTCCTCCCGCGCAGCACGGCCGGCGGGGGTGAGAAACACCAGCTTGCCGCGGCCATCGCGCGGATCGGCCTCCAGCGTCACCAGGCCCCGCGCCTCCAGCTTCTGGATCGTGTTGGTCATGGCGGGGCGCTCCACCTGCACGGCACGGGCAATCCGCACCAGGCTGCGCCCATCGCCCATCCGCACGAGGTGATTGAGCACCACGAAATGCGACACGCGCAGCCCCTCGGGCAGCGCCCGCTCCAGCCTGTTGCGCGCGAGATGCTCGATGATCGAGATCTCGTTCAACAGGACGAAGAGCGGCGGGTCATTCACGCGCGGCGTATCCTTGTTTCGACCGCCCAGCGCGGCGTGGCCGGCACCGTCGGCCCGTAGCCCAGCCGCCCGAGCATCTGCACCACGCCCCCACCCCCCAGCATCGCCTGCGCCTCGGCATAGGGGCCGGCCATCGCGGAAAACTCCTGCAGGGCCTGGCTGACAGGGTGCAGCGACAGGCCGAGGCCGGTGGCGGCCAGGTTGATGCGCAGCCAGTCCCGGCCGGATGCCAGCGCCTCCGCCCGGCTGTTGCCCGGGCTCGTCGTCCAGACATAGGCGGGGGTGGCGGCCAGCATCGGCGTGTAGCGCTGGATCATGATGTCGTAGCCCGGACGACCGGGCAACATGGCGTCCCGCGTCAACTGCCCTGCCGCCACGGCCTCATCCAGCCCCGGGCCGTAGATGCTGATGCCGTCGGGATTGGCGGCCACGGCGGCGCGGCCGAAGCGCATCAGATCGACGCTCTCCAGATGCGCAGCCTCATCCCGCGCCTCGATCAGCCAGGCCCGCCAGGCCAGGTCGCGGATCGCCTCCACCCGCGCCGGCGCCGTCGTCGCCCCGAAGCGCCGCGGTGCATCCACCGTGGCGGCGAGTACGGCCAGCGCGGCCTCCGGCACCGGCCGCGCCAGGTCGAAGGGCCGCTTCACCGAACGCCGCGCGGCGGCATCGGCGAATAACGGGTCCGCGACGCCACCCGGCGCCAGGCGGATCACCGCCACCGGCCGGCCATCCAGCCGCGGCCGGGGCTCTCCCTCCGGGAAGGGTGTCACCACGGCGGAAAACCCCTGCTGCGCCGCCGCCATGCGGAACAACTCCACGAAGGCGCCGAGGCCGATGGTGATCTGCCGGTCGAAGGGGTCCGTCACCGGCAGGCGGCGATCCAGGTCGCAGCGCAGCACCACCGCGTCGGGCGCCGCATCCGGCAACTCCGCGATCCAGGGCTGCCGGTTGTGCGGGTTGGGCGCCAGCACCGCCCAGGCCAGCGCCCGCACCCGCGGGTCCGGATGCTGGGCGGCGGCGGGGGCGGCTTCCCAGGGGGCGGCGGGATCGGCCGCGCTGACGACCTGCCCGCGCGCGGTGCGGGACAGGGCCATGCCGGCCAGGCCGGCGGAGAGCAGGAGGCGGCGGGAGATGGTCATCGGGGCAGCTCCATATGTTCGATATCGAACAATATGGTTCGACGACGAATGATATCAAGAAAAATCGGCAACCCTGTCGAAATCCGCGCCCCGGCCGCGTCATGCTCCCGGACGCGCCATTCCGCGCGCCGAGCCAGGACACACCGATGAAGGTCACGATGCTGATCCACGAAGCGCCCGAGGATGTCGCCGCGCGCACCGATCCCGCCCGCGCCGCCGCCTATTGGGGCGCCTGGAAAGCCTATGCCGATGCGCTGGGCGCGACCGGGATGGTGCAGGGCGGCGCCGGCCTGCAGGGGCCGGAGACCGCGACGCTGGTGCGCGGCGCCGCCGTGCTCGATGGCCCCTACAGCGAAACGCGCGAGCAGCTTGGCGGCTATTTCACGCTGGAGGTGCCGGACCTGGAGACCGCGAAGGTATGGGCCGCCCGATGCCCTGCCGCCGCGCTCGGCACGATCGAGCTGCGTCCCCACCTCGTCATGATGGGGTGAGGCGCAGCAGGAAATCGCGCACCGCGGGGTCCGTCGCCAGCCCCGCGGCGCGCTGCCTTGCGGCGGCGGCTTCCTCGCCCCCGGCCAGGGCCGCCATCGCCGCCCAGAAGGGCTGGTAGCCCGCCAGCCTTCCATCCGCGGCGGCCTCTCGCAGGGCGGCCAGCCCGGCGGCCGCGCCTTCCACCTCGGCCAGCGCCACGGCGCGGTTCACCGCCACCACCGGGCTGCCCGTGGCGGCCATCAAGGCGTCGTACAGCAGCAGGATCTCCCGCCATTCGGTGCGCCCGGTCACGCGCCGCGCGGCATGGACCGATTGCACCGCGGCCTCCCACTGGAAGCGCCCGGGCGCGCCCAGCGCGAAGGCGCGGCGAAGCCACGCCTCTGCCTCCGCCTGCATCGCGGTGTCCCAGGCGCCCATGTCCTGCGCGGAGAGCGGGACGTAGCGACCCGCGGCGTCCCGCGCGGCCGGCCGCCGCGCTTCCAGGTGCAGCAGCAGCGCGGCGAGGCCCGCCGCTTCCGCCTCCTCCGGCGCCAGCGCCGCGGCGATCCGCGCCAGCCACAGCGCCTCCCCGGCCAGGGCGCCGCCATCGGCGGGGTCCTGCGCCCCGGCGGCATAGGCGGCGTAGATGGCGTCCAGCACCGCGGGCAGCCGTGCCGCCACCACCTCCCGCCCCGGCAGGGCGAAGCGGGCGCCGCTGGCCGCGATCCGCCGCTTCGCGCGCACCAGCCGCTGTCCCATCGCGGTGGGGGAGAGCAGGAAGGCGGAGGCGATGCGCGCGGCGTCCAGCCCCAGCACCACCTGCAGCATCAGCGGCGCCTGCGCCGCGCGCTCCACCTCCGGCGCCGCGCAGGCCAGCAGCAGGGCCAGGCGATGGTCGGGGATGGCCTCCGCATCCGCCTCCTCCGCCAGCAGCGCCGTGTGGCGCAGCGTGGGTTCGGCGGCGGTCGCGGTGGCGCGGCGGCGATGCCCGTCCAGCAGGCGTCGCCGCGCCGCGGTCAGCAGCCAGGCCTCGGGCTTGTCGGGCACGCCGTCCCTCGGCCAGGTGGCCAGCGCGGCGGCGAAGGCATCGGCCAGCGCATCCTCCGCCGCCGCGATGTCGCGCCCCCGCGCCGCCAGCCAGGCCAGCAGCCTGCCGTAGCTGTCCCGCGCCGCGCGTTCGGCGGCGAGCGACGCCGCGGTCATGCCATCACGGGCCTGGCCTCCACCACGCCATGCCCGGCGCCGGGGCAGCGCGCCGCCCAGGCGAGCGCGGTGGCCATGTCCGGCACGTCGATCAGGTAGTAGCCGCCCAGCTGCTCCCGCGTCTCCGCATAGGGGCCGTCCAGCACCTGCGGCGCGCCATCCACGATCCGGACGGTATGGGCCGCGGCGGTGGGGAGGAGGCGGTTGCTGTTCACCAGCGCCCCGGCTTCCCGCAGCGCGGCGGTATAGGCCCCATAGGCCGCCATGGCCGCGTCGCGGGCGGCCGGCGGCATGAGCGGCCAGGCGTTTTCATCGGCATGGATCAGCAGCATGACCTGCATGGCGCGTTCCTTCGCGATCGTGGCGGCGCCCGATCGGCGCCGGGATGATGACGCGCGGGCTGCCGGCTTTTCGACAGCTGCTAGCCTGGCTTGTCGTCGCGCTTCACGGCATCCAGCAAGGCGCGGCGTCGCGCCTCCTCACGCCGGTCGTTCAGCTTCTCCGCCCCCGTGCGGCCATGCTTCACGCGGTTCGCCGCGGCTTCCGCCGCTTCCCCGCGCTTCTTCGCCGCCTTCCGGGCCTTGTTCAGGTTGACGATCTCGGCCATGGGGGCAGGATACCGCGCCCCAGGATCGGAAGAAACGCCATGATGATCGAACTCACCGCCGCCGACGGCCACCGCTTCGCCGCCTACAAGGCGGGCCCGGACGACGCGAAGAAGGCGCTGGTGGTGGTGCAGGAGATCTTCGGCGTGAACCGCCACATGCGCCGCATCTGCGACGATTTCGCGAAGGAAGGCTACCAGGTCATCGCCCCCGCGCTGTTCGACCGCGTGGAGCGCGGCGTGGAGCTTGGCTACACCGGGGATGACGTGGCGCGCGGCCGCGACCTGCGCGCCAAGGTGCCCGCCGATGGCCCGATGCTGGATGTGGAGGCCTGCGCTGCCGCCCTGCCCGCGGGCGCGGCGAAGGGCATCGTCGGCTATTGCTGGGGCGGCACCGTCGCCTGGTGGGGTGCCACGCGCAGCACCAGCTTCAAGGCGGCCTGCGGCTGGTATGGCGGCGGCATCGCCGGCACGAAGGATGAGACGCCGTCCTGCCCGGTCGAACTGCATTTCGGCAGCCTCGATGCCTCCATCCCGATGAGCGACGTGGAGGCCATCCGCGCCGCCCAGCCCGGCATCGCGATCTTCGTCTATGAGGGCGCCGGCCACGGCTTCGGCTGCGAGGACCGCGGTTCCTACAAGGCCGATGATGCGGCGGTGGCGGAGAGGCGGACGCTCGACTTCTTCGCCCGCCACCTGGGCTGACGCGCATGGTCGGCTACTATGTCACGGCCGCCTGCTGCCTGTTCCTGCTGGTGATGATGCCGATCTGGTCCGGGCGGTCGGACCAGTCGACCTATCCCTTCTGGGTCATCGCGCTGCTCGGCCTGGTCGTGCTGCTGGTGCCCGTCTTCGTCCGGCGCCGCCGGCGCGAAGGCGCCGCGGCGCCCGGCGATCCCACGGTCTCGATGGAGAATCGCGACTGAGCCTCGGGCTCCTCCGGCTCGCCAGCCGACTTCATGGGCGCTGGCGCCGGCGCCGGCGCGTGGGTGCCGGCGATGCGCTGTTCCGGCTGGAGCCGGAGGATTTCGCCAACCCCTGGCGGCGCGTTCGCATGCAGGCGCTGATCCGTGCCCATGCCCGCGCCGTGCCGCTGCCGGATGGCGTGGTGCTGTGCCGCGCGCTCGGCCGCTATCCGCTGGTGGTGGAGGGCCGGGACCTCGGCCTGTCGGCGCGGCTGATGATCGAGGGGTTCTGGGACTACGCGGTCGTGTCCTTCATCGCGCGCGTGCTGCGGCCGGGCCAGGTGGCGATCGATGCCGGCGCCAATCTCGGCTTCCTCACCGTCCTCATGGCGGACATGGTCGGCCCGGCCGGGCGGGTGGAGGCGGTGGAGCCGAACGCGGCGCTGGCCGGGCTGGCGGGGCGAAACCTGGTGATGAACGGCCTGGCCGACCGCGTGCGCATCCACCAGGCCGCCGCCGCCGACAGGGGCGGGGAGGTGCGGTGGCTGCGCCTCGACACCGCGGATCCGAAGAACGGCCATCTGCTGCCCCCCGGTTCGCGGCCGGCGGGTGGCGGCGGCACGGTGACGGAGGCGGAAGTGCCGACCCTGCGGCTGGACGACCTGGCCCCGGGCGCCGTGGATTTCGTGAAGATCGATGTGGAGGGGGCGGAGGAGGCGGTCTGGGCCGGGATGCAGGGCCTGCTGGACCGCAGCCCGGACGTGCTGGTGCTGATGGAGTTCAACCGCGACCGGGGCCAGGACCCCGCCGCCCTGCTGCACGCCATCGCCGCCCGCTTCCCCCTGCGCCACCTGCGCGCCGATGCCCGCGTGGCGCCGCTGTCGCTGGCGGAGGCCCTGGCCCGCGATGGCGACATCCAACTGGTGCTGGCGCGCCGCGCGCGGTTGTAGCGCCTATCCCGGCGCGCCTGGCGTCGCCGCATCCTCGGTGACGCCATCCGCCGCGCCATCCGCCGCGCCATCCGCCGCGCCATCCGGCGCGATGGCGAGGGAGAGGGTGAAGCGCGCGCCCGCGCCGGCATTCTCCGCCACGATCCCCCCGCCCATCGACCGCATCAGCCCGTGGCAGATGGACAGGCCCAGCCCGGCGCCGCGGTCCGGCCCCTTGGTGGTGACGAAGGGCTCGAAGACCCGGCTGAGCACCGCCGGGGGGATGCCGCCGCCGGTATCGGCGACCGTCAGCCGCGCGATCCCGTCCTCCACCGCGGTGGTGATGGCGATCTGCCGCGGCGCCCCCGGCGGCAGCGCGGCCACCGCATCGCGGGCGTTGAACAGCAGGTTGAGCAGTACCTGCTCGATCGGCACCGCATGGCCCAGCACCACCGGCGCCGGGGGGCCGAGCGTCACCAGCACTTCCGCCCCGGCTTCCGCCAGCGCGCCGCCGCACAGCGTCAGCGCGCCGTTCACGGCATCCGCCAGGTTCACCGGCACCAGCCCTTCCGAATCCTCCCGCCCGCGGGCGAAGCGGCGCAGGTAGTCGATGATCGCCGATCCCCGCTTCACCTGGTCCAGGATGCGGTCGAGCCGCTGCAGCACGCGGTCGTTGTCGCCGCGCTTCGCCGCCATGACGGCGACGCCGGCGGCCAGCGAGATGGCGGTCAGCGGCTGCCGCAATTCATGCGCCAGCCCCGCCCCCATCTCCCCCAGCGAGGCGAGGCGGGAGGCGGCGAGCGCGCGGGCCTCCGCCGCCCGTTCGGCGGTGATGTTGACGATGTAGCCCACCACCAGCCCGCGGCCGTCGGGCAGTCGTTCCAGCAGGCGCAGCGTGCTGCGCATCCAGGCCCAGCCGCCATCGGGCTGGCGCATGCGCCAGTCCATCACCGCCTGTCCTTCCACCAGCGCCCGCTGGTAGATGCCCTCGAAATCCGCCTCGGGATCGGCGAGGTCGGCCCAGGGTTGCCGGCGCGGGAGGGCCTCCTCCGGCCAGCCGGATACCGCCGCGCTGTCGCCGTTGCGGTAGAGGTGGCGGGCCGTGCCATCGGGCCCGACCTCCCGCAGGAAGACGATGGCGGGCAGCCCGGCCAGCAGGCGTTCGATCTCCGCCCGCCCGGCCTGTTGCGCGGCCAGTTCGCGCCGGTCGTTCCGCCCGCGCAGCACGGCGAAGCCCGCCAGCAGCAGCAGCACCAGCGCGCCCCAGGCCACCAGCGCCGCGACGCGCGCCCAGGCATGGACCCGCTTCGCATAGGCGAGGTCGGGTCCCAGCGGCGCGGACCCCAGCGCCAGCATGGTGCCGCCGGGCACGGTGCGCAGGCTGATCATCACCTCCTCCCCGGTCAGGGGGCTGTGGCTCCGGAAGGGGGTGGTTTCGCCGTTCAGCAGCGCCGCCCGCGCCCGTTCGGTGACGAGGGCCTGGCCGACCAGCCGGGCCGTCCCCGCGCTTCGCACCAGCAGGTCGCCTTCCTGCCGCAGGATCGCCGCGACCTCCCCGGGGCGGTGCGCCAGGCCGGCCAGGGCCTGTTCCAGGCCGCCGATATCAAGCGCCACCACCACGACGCCGCCGAAGCCGCCGCCCGGCGCCTCGATCCGGGCGGAGACGGGGATGGTCCAGCCGGGCAGGGCGGCATCCGCCGGCGCGGTGCCGATGGTGGGGTTCACCCGCGCTGGCCCGGCGGATGCGGTATGGGCCCGGAACCAGGGCTTGTCCGCGACCGACCCTTCCCGCGCGGCGGAGGACCAGATCACGGTGCCGGCCGCATCGGCGATGGCCACGCGTGCGATGGCGCCGCCGGATTGCGCGATGTGGTCGGCCAGCAGCGTCGCGACCTCCGCCCGGATGGCGGCTTCCTCCGGCGCGCGATGGGAGGCCCAGTGCCCGGCCAGGGCCTGCGCGTCCCGCGCCGCGGCCAGGGCGCGCTGGGCGAACTGGCTGGCGACTTCCGCGATCGCGTCGGCGCGCTGTTGCGCGGCTTCCAGCGCATCGCTCTCGACATGCTCGCCGATCGTCTCGGCCCCGGACCACAGCAGCAGCAGGGCGAGCAGCCCGGCGCAGCCGGCAAGGAATGCCGACCATCGCCGTCTCCGGGGCAAGGTGCCTGTGTGGACCATCTGGGGTTGCACCATTAGGTCGGGTTCTGTGACTCGTCCGTTAGCCAGGGTGAAACATCGACCGTCGCGGCGCGACCCTTGCCTTCCGGGCGCGGGCGGCGTTTTTTGCGTGACCGAAGAATGCCAGGAAAGGCGGCCGAGAGCCCATGCCCCAAGAAACCGCCCCCGCGGGCGACGCCGTCCCGGAGGACCTCTGGCGACTGCGCCGCAGCATCGACAATATCGACGCCGCCCTGGTGCATATGCTGGCCGAGCGTTTCCGCGTGACGCGGGAAGTGGGCGTGCTGAAGGCCGTGCATCGCCTGCCGCCGGTGGATGTGTCGCGTGAGGAAGCGCAGGTCGCCAAGCTGCGCGGCATGGCGGATCGTGCGGGCCTCGACGCCGATTTCGCCGAGGATTTCATCCGGCGCGTGATGGCGGAGGTGGTGCGCCAGCATGGGGAGATCGCCGCGGAGCGGCGTGGATCATAGCGCCGCGGAGCGGCGTGGATCCTGATTGAGGACGGTCCAGGGCCGTCACGGCCCTGGCGGTAGGGGTCCGGGGAAGGCAGCGCCTTCCCCGGAATCACTCAGACCTTCGTGTTGGTCCCCATGTACCGATCCTCCAGCCCCCGCCAGGTGGCGTTGTCGAACAGCGTCCACAATTCGCCATGGCTGAGCATCCGCCCCGCGCTGGCGTTGGAGGAGCCGGTTTCCTTCAGCGAGGCCAGCACTTCCAGCCCCGCCTTGGCGAAGAGCCGCGTCAGCGCGTTCGGGTAGATCGCCAGCCGGAACCCCAGTTCCTGGAGTCGCGCCGCTGGCAGGATCGGCGTCTTGCCGCCTTCCACCATGTTGGCCAGCAGCGGCACGTCCGGGAAGGCGCGGCCGACCTCGACCAGTTCCGCTTCGCTCTGCGGGCTTTCCACGAAGATCACGTCGGCGCCGGCGTTGCGATAGGCGCGGGCGCGCTCGATGGCGGCTTCCAGCCCTTCGCCGGCGCGGGCGTCAGTGCGGGCGATGACGACGAAATCGGGGTCCCGCCGCGCCTCCACCGCCGCCTTGATGCGCATCGACATCTCATGCGTCGAGACCAGCTTGCGGCCGGGTTCGTGGCCGCACTTCTTCGGCCATTCCTGGTCTTCGATCTGGATGCCGCTGACGCCGGCTCGTTCATATTCCCGCACCGTGCGGATGACGTTGAGCGGCCCGCCATAGCCCGTGTCGCCATCGGCGATGACGGGGATGGAGACGACGTCGCAGATGCGCCGGATCCGGTCCAGGATCTCCCCGAACGAAAGGGCGGAGACGTCCGGCGCGCCGAGTGCCGACATCGAGATGCCGGCGCCGGTGATGTAGAGGCAGGAATGGCCGGAGGCCTCCACCAGCCTTGCGCCGACGCAGTCGAAGGCGCCGGGGGCGAGGAAGAGGTCCGGCCCCGCCAGCAATTCGCGCAGCCGGCGGTTGCGGCCGGTGGCCTCCGCCAGACCGATGGGGAAGGTGGGGCCGGCGGGCAGGGGCGCGTCGTCGGGCATGGCGTTCTCTCCGAAGGGACTTGGTGACCGTTTGAGAACACTGGCGGGTCGGTTTCGCTGGGTTTTTCCGCCCCTGGCCTCGTGCCGAAGGCACGCCTGCGGCATGATGCCCGGCTTGCCGATGCAACCAGCATCGGCCGCGCCCGGCTCCTGCCAGGGCCGAAAAATCCCTCGCGAACCCTCAGCCGCCAGCATTCTCAAACGATCACTTGGATACAAGCTAGTCGCGCCCGGGGCGGGGCGGAAGACAGGGGTTTTCCCGGTTTTGCGACGGCGCCGCTTGGGTCCATGCTGCGCGGCAGAAGCTGCCCGAGGACGACCGCCGATGATCCCCCGCCGCCTGCTGCTGGCCGCAACCCTTGCCACGCCCGCCCTGGCGAACGCCCAGGGCCGTGCGGCGCTGCGCATCATCATGCCCTTCCCGCCGGGCCAGGGCAGCGACATCCTGATGCGGCTGCTGGCGGAGCGCCTGCAGGGCCCGCTCGGCCAGCCCGTCGTGGTGGAGAACCGGGCCGGCGCGGGCGGCACGCTCGGCATGGAATACGCGGCCAATGCGGCGCCGGATGGCAACACCATCGTGATGGGCGGCAGCGGGCCGACCACCATCGCGGGCAGCCTCTTTCCGCGGCTCGGCTACGACACGCTGCGGGATTTGACGCCGATCGCGCTGATCGCCAGCGTCCCCCAGCTCTTCATCGTCAACAACGACTTCCCCGTGCGCAGCATCCCGGACCTCATCGCGCGGGCCAGGGCCAATCCGGGCGGCATCTTCTACGCCTCCTCCGGCAATGGCACGACGCAGCATCTGAATGTGGAACTGTTCAAGACGCTGACGGGGACCGACCTGACGCATGTGCCCTATCGCGGATCGGGCCCGGCGCTGGCCGATCTGGTCGCGGGCCAGGTGCCCTTCATGTCGGACACGCTGGCGGCGGTGACGGATCTGGTCCGCACCGGCCGCGTGCGCGCGATCGGCGTGACGTCGAAGGAGCGTTCGCCCTTCTTCCCGGAGATCCCGACCATCGCGGAGCAGGGCGTGGCCGGTTACGAATCCGTGGGCTGGATCAGCCTGCTCGGCCCGCGCGGCCTGCCCGATGCCCAGGCGGCGCGGATCGAGCAGGCGGTGGAGGGCGTGCTCCGCCAGCCCGATTTCCAGGCGCGCCTGGCCGACCAGGCCTTCACCGCCACCTTCCTCAACCGCACCGATTTCGCGGCCTTCATCCGTAGCGAGATCACGAAATGGGCGGGCGTGGTGCGGGCGGCGAATGTGAAGGTGGATTGAGGATCAGGGCCGCGCGCGGGCGGAGACGGGTTCGCTCACCTCCTCCAGCGACCTGCCCTCCGCCGCGAAGCCCAGGCGCCATTCGGTGATGGCGGCCAGGATCATCAGGGCGGCGCCGAACAGGTAGCCCCACATGATGTCCACGCGCTGCCCGCCCTCGATCAGCCAGCCGAACAGCGCGGGGCCGACCACGCCGCCGATGCCGGTGCCGAAGGCGTAGAAGACGGCGATGCCCATGGCGCGCATCTCCAGCGGGAAGCTCTCGCCGACCGTCAGATAGGCGGCCGACGCCGCGGCGGAGGCGAAGAAGAAGATCACCGTCCAGCAGGCGGTCTGGCTGGCCGCCGATAGCCAGTCTTGCGCGAAGGCGAAGCCGGTGATGGCCATCAGCACGCCGGCGATGCCGTAGGTGGCCGTGATCATCGGCCGGCGTCCGATGGTGTCGAACAGCCGGCCCAGCAGCAGCGGGCCCATCAAATTGCCGATGGCGAAGGGCAGGATGTACCAGCCCACATGCTCGTTCGGCACGGCGTAGAAGCGCGTCAGCACCAGGGCATAGGTGAAGAAGATCGCGTTGTAGCAGAAGGCCTGGCAGGCCATGAGCACCAGCGCCAGCACGCTGCGGTCCCGGTGCCGGCGGAACATGATGCCGACGACCTCGACGATGCCGATATGGTCGCGGGGATGCAGGCGGATCGGGCCATGCTGAAGGGGCGGCAGGGGGCCATGGCGGGATTCGGCGCCACGCTCGATCTCGCTGACGATGCGCTCGGCTTCCTCCGGCCGCCCATGCGTCATCAGCCAGCGCGGGCTTTCCGGGATGAAGCGGCGCAGCAGCAGGATCACGAAGGACAGCGCGCCGCCGACGATGAAGGCCGCGCGCCAGCCGATCTCGGGGTCCACCACCGCGGGGTTCAGCACCACCAGGCCGATCACGGCACCCATCGCGCCGCCGGCCCAGAAGGTGCCGTTGATGACGATGTCCGTCTGCCCGCGCCGCCGTGCCGGGATCAGTTCCTGGATGGCGCTGTTCACGGCGGCATATTCGCCGCCGATCCCCGTGCCCGTCAGGAAGCGGAAGAAGGCCAGCGACCAGAAATCCCAGGCGAATCCCGTCGCGATGCTCGCCAGCAGATAGACCGCGACGGTGGCGGTGAAGAGCTTCTTCCGCCCCAGCCGATCCGTCGCCCAGCCGAAGCCCAGCGCCCCCAGCACCGCGCCCAGCAGATAGGCCGAGGCCATCAGCCCGACCTCGGTTTCCGTCAGGCGCAGGCTCGGGCTGGCGGCGATGGCGGCGGCCAGGCTGCCGACCAGCGTGACCTCCAGCCCATCCAGGATCCAGGTAACGCCGAGTGCCACGCAGACCAGCGTGTGGAAGCGGTCCCAGGGCAGGCGGTCCAGCCTGGCGGGGACCGAGGTCTCGAAGCTGCCATCGGCCGAACGGGCGGAACTCTCGCGCATGCGCCGGGCCTCCCTGACCCGGCGTGTTCAACCGCCTTCGGTATCCGGCGGTTCCCGGCTACCGGCAGGGCACCAGGCGGATGTTCTCGACCTGCGCATCCACCGCGGCGCCGCTATCCTCGACATCGGTGGAGATCACCACCTCCTGCAACCCCGGCACCTCGCCCCCCCCGAAGGCGATCCGCCAATCGGCGCCGAGGTCCACCTTCTCCTCCACCCATTGCCCGCGCGGTGCCTCGGCGGGGCGCAGCACGCGGATGCGGGTGATGGCGCCGGTCCAGGGGCTGGCGAAGAAGGTGCCGGCGGCGACCTCCCGCCCCGTGCCACCCCAGACATAGCTCAGCACGCTGCGCGGCAGGCGGTGGTCGCCCGCGCTGGCCTGCGCCACGGCGTGCTGCGTGCGCGTCACGAAGCTGGCGGCCGGCCCGAACTCCACGAAGCCGACGGAGATCGCGAGTGCCCGGTCATCGCCGCCCCGCTTCGTCAGATCCGTGACCGGCGGCCCCGCATCCACGCGCCAGCGCCAGGCCAGGCAGGTGGCCGCGCCGGAGAGGGGCCGGAAGATGAAGCCGCCCTCGCCCCGCCCGCGGACCCGGATGCCGCCCGAGGGCGTGGCGCTGAAATCGGCGGGGCGGATGCCGTGCCATTCCATCTTCCGCCAGCCCAGTGCCGCCACATCGGCGTGGGTGCGGCCTGGGGAGACCGCGCCCCCCAGCAGGGGCGCGGCCAGCAACACGGCCAGGGCGGCAATCCGACGATCCATTGCCGCCCACTCTGCGCAGTCCCACTCCCTGAAACAAGAGTGAACAAACGGTAATCCGTCCTCAGCGCGCCGGCAGCCGGGCGAGCGTATTGGCCTCCGCCGCCGCCACGATGGCCTGGACATCCTCCGCCAGCAGCAGCCTTTCGGCCTGGAGGCGTTCGGCACTGGCGCGCACGGCGGCGACATAGGCGGCCTGGCTCGGCCAGCGTTCCTCGATGGAGGGGCGCGGATCATTCGCCGCCTGGCGTTCCGCCCGCGTGGCGGCGAAGGGGATGACGCCGCCCTGGTTGGTGCAGAGCGCGCCTTCCCCGAAGCCCGCGGCGCGGGGGTTCCAGCCGGTATAGGTGGCGCGCGGTGCCTCGATCACCGGGGTGCGGAGGCCACCGATGGCGTTGCCATCGGCATCCAGGCGCGGGAACAGGATGGGATAGCTGCCCACCACCGCCGGCGGGTTTTTCGACGTGTCCAGAAGCGGCGCGGGGGTCCAGGACGTCAGGCGCGGCATGCCGGGGATGGCGGGGTTGTCCGCGGCGGCGACCAGCGTCCCATGCGCCAACATCGGCACGCGGCTGGCCGGCGGCTCCGCGCCTTCGCGCACCCAGGCTTCCAGCGCCGCGACCAGCGCCCGGGTCGGCGCGCCGGCCTGCAGCGGGTTCATCGACATCTGGCACATCGGGTTGCGGTTCGCGACTGCCTGCGCCACGGCGTAGTGCGGATGGCCCGTCATCATGTAGCCGCGCACCTCCCGCGGCAGGTCGACATGGCGTCCGGCGGCATCGGTGTAGGTCAGCGACCCGCGCGCGCCCCAGAACTCGAACTCCGTATCGGTCTGGAAGACCCGCGGGCAGGTGTTGGTGATGCGGCAGCGCCGCAGCAGCCCATCCCGCGCGCCGGTCAGCGGGTCGGTCGTCGTCGCATAGGTGAAGGGGAACTGATCGGCGGCGTAGAGGCGATCCGTGTGGTCGGACGGGTTCCGCCCGGGCTGCGCCCAGCGGACATTCATGAAGGTGCGCCGGCTGCCCGGGATATGCGCCACCAGCCCGTCGAAGACCGGGCGGCCGCGCGTATCCTCGTTGAAGCCGAGATGCAGGTAGTCCCGCAGGAAGCGCCCGGACTGGGAGATGCCCATGCCCATCGTGGCGGTCACGGTGCTGCGGCCATTCACCGCCAGCGGGTTCGCATCCGATCCCTCTCGCCGCAGGAAGGCCGTGACGTCACGGAACGCGGAAAAGCCCATGCCGAGCACCAGCGGGTCGCGGGCCGTGTAGGTCATCTCATAGATCGCGCCGGCATCGAAGCCGGCTGGGCGAGTGATCTCGATCCGGTCGCCATCCAGCAGGCGATATGTCAGCCCCGCGGGGGTCTGGCGCGCATCCTCCTGCCGCGCGCGCACCGTCAGCACGATGCTGGCGGGATCGGCGACGGGATAGGTCAGGGTGCCGATGGCGGGGTTCGTGGTGTTGTCGAAGACGAACTCCTCCCGCGACGGGCCGGTGATGCCGGCGATGCGCGGGACCTGGACCTTCATGCCCTGCGGCCCCGGCGTCGAATCCCCCTGCCAGCCTACCCAGGCCAGCGTCATGCCCTGGCGGAAGGTCCAGGCATTGCCGGCATCGCCGGCCTGTTCCAGCCGCGTCGTCCCTGCCGCCGATGAGTCGTTCAGCACCTGCGTGATGATGCGCCGGCCGCGGTTCGGCGGCTCCACCAGCAAGGTGCCATTGCCGCGGGACAGGTCGGCGGGACGCAGGATGATGACATCCGCCGTCGCCTCGACGCGCCCCTGCGCGTTGCGCGGCGCGCGGTCGATATCGGCGATGACGGCATTGCGCGGGTCGGCCGAGTCCAGCGCGATCGTCGCTCGCGCGCGGATCTCCACATAGGGACCGACAGCACCGAAGCTGCGGCCTTCGAGGGCGGGGCGCGGCGGGCCCGTCAACTCGAACCGGACCACCTCCGCCATCGCGGCCGGTGCAAGCGCGCCAAGCGCCACGGCGCCCAACAGGATCTGCTTCATGGTCGATTTCCTTCCCCTGGTTGGCGGGAAGGCTCGCGCGGGGCGGGCAGGGATGCAATGGGGAAGGCGCTGCCTTCCCCATACCCCATCCGCCAGGAGGCAGAGCCTCCTGGACCGTCGTCAGCCCGCCGGGCGGCGGGGGAGGGGGGCGTGGCCGGGGGAGGGGGCGACAGGCTCGCCAGCCGGCGCCACGGGCGTGCCGGGGGGCGGGGGGCGGTTCATCATCGCACCCGTCATCGGGATGAAATACACGCCCACATCCTTGCGGCTGCGCACGCGCCCATCCTCCTCCTTCGTGTAGATGTAGAGGAACTGGCCGCGCCGGAAGGGCTGCCCGATCGGGATCACCAGGCGCCCGCCAGGCTTCAGCTGCTGGATGATGGCGGGCGGCACATACTGCGCGGCACAGGTCACGATGATGGTGTCGAAGCCGCCCTCCACCTCCGGCCAGCCGAAGAAGCCGTCGCCCACGCGCGTCTCGACATTCGTGTAGCCCAGCGGCTCGAAGATCCTCGACACGCCGCGGCCCAGCGGCTCGATGATCTCGATCGAATACTGCTTTGCCACGATCCGCGACAGCAGCGCGGACTGGAAGCCGGACCCCGTGCCGATCTCCAGCACCACATGGTCGGGCTTCGGCGCGCAGACCTGCGTCATGTAGGCCTGGCCGAGATAATCGGACAGCGCGGAGCCGAAGCCGACGGACCAGGGCTTGGCCTCGCTCTCATAGGCATCGCCGGGCGAGGGCCGTCCGCCATCGTAGTTGTAGTGGAAATACTCCCGCGGCACCTCGGCGAAGGCGCGCAGCACCGCCGGATCGGCCTCCCCCTGGAAGCGCGCCTTCAGGTAGCTCTCGATGCCGGCCAGCGCGCGCGCCTTCCGCTGCTGGACCGCCTGGAAGGTGGCGGCGGAGATATCGCCATTGCGGCCGGAGGCTCGCATGGCGGCGTTGAACGCATCCGGCGACCAGGCGGGCGTCTGCGCCCGCGCCACGGCGGGCAGGGCGAGCCCAGCGACAAGCAGCGCGCGTCGGCTGAGGGAGATGGCGGTCATCAGGCGGAACTCCGTGGCCAGGCGAGGGCGACGGCAAGGTAACAAGCCGCTCCTGCCAGCAACAATGGCGCGATGCCGATTCCGTGGGCAATGAGATTCGCCAGCGGCGTGGCCACCACGGAGAACGCCCCGTTCAGCGCCCAGGCCCAGGGCAGCAGCGCCGCGCCTTCCTGCCGGAAGCGGTCGAGCCCCAGCGGGAAGGGCATCCCCATCGCCAGCGACAGCGGCGCCAGCGCCAACACCAGCAGCCCCGCACGAACAGCGAAGGGCAGGTCCAGCGCCGCCGCCACCGCGCCAGGCAGCACGAAGGCGGCGCCGACGCCGAGCACCAGCGCCAGCAGCGCCGCGATTCGCAGCGCCCGCCCGGGATTCGCGACGCGCCCGGCCAGCACTGCGCCCAGGCCGGAGAAGACGAGCATCGCCGTCAGCACCAGCGCGAAGCCCGCCGTCCGGTCGCCCAGCAGCAGCGCGGCCTGTTCGATCAGCGCGATCTCCACCATCAGGAAGCCGAGGCCGAGCGCCGGGAAGAAGACCAGCGCGCGCCCCATCATGGCGGGGCGGACGCGCAGCGATCCCCGCGCGAGCAGCGGCAGGCCGGCGACGACCAGCGCCAGCAGCGCCGCCTGCGCCAGCACCGCGACATTCACCAGCAGCCCGATCTCCGGCTGCGGCAGCACTTCCATCCGCTCGATCGCCGCCCCCACGGCGGGAAGCCGCACCAGCGGGCTGAGCCAGGGGCGATCGGCGGTCAGCGGCGAGCGGTCGAAGGCATCCTGCCGCGGCGTGCCCGACAGCAGCGCCGCCGCTTCCTCCGCCACCGCATCCGCGCTGGACCCGCTGCCGCTATCCACGCCGCCGCTGTCCAGCGAGACGGCCGATAACTCGTTCCAGACCTCTCGCCCCGGCGGCAGCCCCGGCGCCCAGGAGAGGTCGAAGCTCCGCGCCTCCGCGAAATCGAGCAGCTTCGCGACGCGCGCTTCGTCGAAGGCCTCCCGCGCCACCAGCACGCGGAGGTTCCAGGCGGATCGGATCACCGCGAGATGCGCGCCGGGATCCGACACCCCCGCCAGGCGCAGCGCCGCCTGCGCGGTGGCGATCACCCGCACCGCATAGGCCGGCAATTCGCGGATGCTGACGGGGATGGAGATCATCCCGCCGGGGTTCAGCTGCGCGAGGCGCGCGGCCAGCGCCTCCCGCGTATAGGCGTGGCGGTTCTGGTCATCGGCGCTGAGGAAATCGCCGCTGACATCGACCAGGTCGAAGCGCCCCGCGGCACGCAGCGGATGCGCGTCCGACAGCGTGATGCGCGGATCCGGCGCCATCGCCGGCACGGGGCCGAGGCCGTGGCGCAGCGCGTCGCGCAGAACGGCCTCGGGCTCGATCACCGTCACATGGGCGGCGCCCAGCGCCAGCGCCTCCGCGGCGCGGAACCCGCCGGCGGCGCCCAGCAGCAGGACGCGCGGCGCATCCAGCAGCGCATAGGGCGCGGCATCCAGCGCGCCGGGCGCGTGGCCGGCCTCCACCGGCAGCCGCATCGGCAGCGCCGCGATCCGGCTGCCGTCGCGATAGAGGCCATAGGCGCGCGGCGGCGCCGGCATGCCCATGGAACCGGCGTTGTTGGTGACGTCGGTGTCGAGGCGTTCCGTGAAATTGTCGAGCAGCTGGTAGAGGCCGCGAGGGCTGGTCCATTCCCCCAGCACCTGGCCGCCCTGCACGTTCAGCGGCGCGTAGATCGGCTTGTACTGGCTGACCGCGGGTGCGGCGAAGGCGAAGACGGCCGCTTCCGCCGCGACCAGCACCGTGACGGCGGCGATGCGCCACCGCCGGCCACCGGCCAGCGCGGTGGCCAGCGCCAGCAGCGGCAGCAGCGCCGGCACCAGCAGGAAGGGATGCAGCACCAGCATCAGCAGCAGCGCCGCCACCGCCCCCGCGCCGGCGCCGAGCAGATCGTAGCCATAGACCAGCCCGATCCGCTCCGGCCGCGCCACGAAGTTCAGGGAGACGGCGAGACCCGCCAGGAAGAAGAAGGGGAACAGCGCCGCGTAGTAGCCGAGGATGTTTTCCAGTTGCGGCCATGCCGTCGCGGGATTCTGGAGTTCCAGCGGGTTGAAGGGATTGGCCGAGGCCGCGATCCACCCCGCCGCGCCCGCCACCAGCATCGCCAAGGGCAGCGCGGGCAGCAGTGTCGCCGCGCGCCGCAGGAAGGCGTCGCGCCCCAGCACCATCACCACGCCGGAGACGGCGAAGCCCGTCATGGCGATGGAGATCACCCAGTAGCCATATTCGGAGAAACTCGCGACGGCGAAGAAGCGCGTCAGCGCGATCTCCACGCCGACAGCCGCGGCGGAGAGCAGGAACAGCGGCAGCAGCGCGCGCATCACGTGAAGGCAGCCTCGCGCGCCATGAAGGTCTCGATCCGCGTGTTGAAGCGCGCGGCGGCATCGACGAACAGCGCGTGGCCGGCATCCTCGTAGAGGTCCATGCTGGCGCGGGCGTGCTTCTGCGCCACCAGCTGCGCCTGCCCGCGGAAGCGCGGCGTGACGGCGTAGAGCACCGGCCGGCGCGTGGCGTAGAGCGTGTCGCGCCAGAATTCGCGCGGCCGGGCGTAGGACAGCAGGCGGATGCTGTCCTCCAGCCGCATGCGCTGCGCATCGCGCGCCAGGCGGTCCAGATAGGCCGGCTCTCGCGGGGTGCGGAACATGGAGGCCACGAAGCCCCGGACCGTGGCATCCCGGTTGGCGCGGAGGTTCTGCAGGAAGCGCCCGTTGCCGGCCGCCGGCGGATCGCCCTCCCCGACCGAATTGTCGATCAGCACCAGGCCCGCGAGCCGCGCATCGCCCGCCTGGTCCAGCCAGGACAGCACGTCCAGCACGCCGAGCGACCAGCCCGCCACCACCACGCGCCCGGGGCCGAGATGCGGCATCAGCTCCGCGATGTCGCGCCCGCGCCGGGTCGGCTCATAGCCCGACCGCGCGATGTCGGACTGCCCCTGGCCGCGGGGGTCCAGCACCACCACGCGGTAGCGCTGCGCCAGCTGTTCGATCTGCGGCGTGAAGATCCAGGCCGGCATGCACCAGCCCGGCACGAAGACGATGGTCGGCCCCGCGCCGGCTTCCAGGAAATGCAGCCGCGTCTGGTCGGAGGCGACGAAATACCGGCTGGTCGCCTGCGGCTGCGCCCGCGCGGGGGTGGCGAGCAGGAAGGGCGCCGCCAGCAGGCCCCGCCGTGTGATCGCCCCGGCGAAGCCCATGCCCGTTCCCCCTGTCCCCGCGCCGAGTCGCGCTTGCCGGGACAAGGCTTAGCCGCCGATGCGGCTGTCGATCCAGTCCCGCCGCGTCACGGCGTAGAGCAGGTGGTGCCGCAACGGATGCCCCTCCGCCAGGCGCGGATGGTCGAAGGTCCCCTCCCGCCGCATGCCGAGCTTCTCCATCAGCGACCAGGAGGGGACATTGGCGGGCGGCGTGAAGGCGACGATGCGATCGAGGCCCGCAGGCCCGAAGCCATAGGCGAGCGACACCCGTGCCGCTTCCTCCGCCAGGCCGCGGCGCTGGAAGCGCGTCGCGATGCGCCAGCCGATTTCCGTCACGGGGCGCGCGGGATCGTTGAACGGGGCCTCGAACATCACGGGTTGCAGGCCGACCACGCCGACCATGCCTTCCCCCTTCAGCTCCACCACCCAGAAGCCGTAGCCGCGATCCCCGAACAGGCCGGCGATCCGGTGGCCCCAGGCATCGCTTTCCGCCCGGTCATGGACATTGGCGAAGAAGCGCATGGCTTCCAGATCGCCATTGATGGCGAAAAGCGGGTCGAGATCCTCCGGCAGCCGCCAGGGGCGGAGCGTGACGCGGGGGCCGTGCAGGGTGGCGGGGGCGGTCATGGCGGGGGCGATGTTCGCCCATCCGTCAGCGCCGGGGGAGGGGGGGATTGCGGCGCCGGGGGCCACCAGAAGGCGGTGCCGGGCAATTCCTTGCGAACCGCCTCCTGCGCCTCTCGCCGAAGATCCTCGTCCGGGCTCGTCTCATCCTCCCCGTTCAGCTGCACATGGCGGTCGTAGAAGGTATCGTAGCGCTTCCGGTGGTCGTCGCTGATGCTGCCGGCCTGGCGGATGGCGAAGGCCAGCTTCTTCAGCGCGAAGAAATTCGCGTGGTAGCCCTGCTGCTGCCGCGTGAAGACCTCGATCCGCTTGCCCGGCGCGCGCAGCGGCTTGACCACCGCGGCGAAGGCCGCGAACAGCGCCAGGCCCTGCCACAGGACCTGCCCCGCCCCCTGGTTCCACAGCGCCAGCGCGCCGATGCCCGACCCGCTGGCCGTCACCGCCGTCGTCACCTCCAGCAGGAAGGCCTCCTTCTGCAGGGCACGCAGGCGGCCGCCGTAGTAGATGGCGTTCATGCGCGACGTGCATTGCAACTCATAGATCGCCGTCAGCAGGCCGATATCGGCATCGGGCCAGGCCGCTGGCGCCGGCGGGGTGGTCGTCGTGCTCATCGGGGGATTCCGCGGCCAGGGGGACCGATGGTCCAGGGCGTGGGCGATTCGATGGTCAGGCCCGGGGCGGGTGCGGGCGCCTCCAGCGGCGGGGTGCTGCGGCAGGCGGCCAGGGGCAGCGCGAGCGCGACCGCCGTGACGATGGCGGCCACCGCCTGCCCGGACCGGCACGGCGCCCCCATGCCGCTCATGGCTCGGCGGTCCCGGATGGCGGCCGCAGCCCCCAGGGCTCCTGCGCCTCGATGCTCGCCACCATGTCCGGTGGGGCTTCCTCCGGCGCCGCGGCGGCGGCGGCGCCCAGCAGGTTTTCCAGCGCCAGGATCCGGGCGCGGAGTTCGGCGATCTCGGCCCGCAGCGCCGCGATCTCCTCACGCGGGTCAGGCGGCGGGGGTGCCGTCATCGGGGCGATCCTTGCGTGTGCGGGACGAAGACTAGGCGGCTTCGGCATCGTTCGGGAAGTTGCTTGATCGCCGTCGATCGTCGGGCGCCTCGCCCGGGACCAGGCATCCCTTCCCCGCCCGCCCATCACCTCCCTGGGCGCCTCGCCCTCGCGCCGAGTCCGGGCTAGGTTCCGCGCCGGGAAGGAGCCGCCCCATGAACCCGCCGCCCCTGGATGTGACCGTGGATACCCTCGCCGCCAGCGTGCCCGATGGCGCGCTGGTCGCCCTGCCGCCGGACAATTCCCTGCCCTCCGTGGCGCTCGCGCGGGCGCTGATCCGCCGCGGCGCCCGCGGGCTGCGGCTGCTGGGCGTCCCCGTCTCCGGCTTCGCCACCGACCTTCTGGTGGGCGCGGGCTGCGTGGCGGAGATCGAGACCAGCGCGGTCTCGCTGGGCGAGGCCGGCTTCGCGCCCCGCTTCACCCAGGCGCTGAAGGCCGGCACGATCGTGGTGCGGGACGCGACCTGCCCGGCCATCCACACCATGCTCCAGGCCGCCGAGAAGGGCGTGCCCTTCATGCCGCTGCGGGGCATCATCGGCAGCGACATCCTGGCCCATCGCCCGGACTGGATGGTGATCGACAACCCCTTCGCCGGGGGCGGTGATCCAATCGTCCTGCTGCCGGCCCGCCAGCCCGATGTCGCCCTGATCCATGGCGTCATGGCCGATGAGGCCGGCAATGTCTGGACCGGCCGCCGCCGCGAACTCTCCACGGTGGCCCATGCCTCGAAGCGGGTGCTCGCCACCGTGGAGCGGATGGTGCCGGGCGACATGCTGGAGGATGAGCGCCTGGCGCCGGGCTGCATCAGCGGCACCTATATCGAGGCCGTGGCCGTCGCCGAGCGCGGCGCCTGGCCCGTGGCGCTGCTGGACGAATACGGCTTCGACGCTGGCCATGTCGCGGAATATGCCCGCCTGGCGAAGACCGATTCCGGCTTCCGCGACTACCTCGACCGCTACGTCTTCAATGGCGTGCAAGCGAGGGCCGCGGAATGACCATCCAGCTTGAGGAACGCCTGGCCGCCGCGCTGGCGCGGCTGATCCTGGACCCCGCCGCGCCCCCCGCCCGCCACATCGCGGTCGGCGCCGCATCGCCCATCCCCGCCGCCGCCTGCTGGCTGGTGCGGAAATCGGGCCATCCCGTGCGCCTGTCGCTGCTGCACAAGCGGTCGGGAAACCCCTTCACGGAAGGGTCGCGCGAACTCTTCGACCTGACGGGGCAGGGGCGGATCGACCTGTTCTTCCTCGGTGGCGGGCAGATCGACGGCCAGGCCAACCTCAACCTGGTCGGCACCGGCGAATGGCCCGGCGGTTCACCCCAAGGCGGCGTGCGCTTCCCCGGCAGCTTCGGCTCCGCCTTCATGTATTTCATGACGCCGCGGACGATCCTGTTCCGGGAGGAGCATTCCCCCCGCGTCCTGGTGCCGCGCGTCGACAACATCTCCGCCCCCGGCGTGTCCGAACCCGGCGTCTTCCGCCGCGGCACCGCCCAGGCGCTGGTGACGGGGAAATGCGTCTTCACCTTCGACGCCACCGCCGCCCGCTTCACCCTGGCGAGCCTGCATCCCGGTGAGAGCGTCGAGACCATCCGCGCCGCGACCGGCTTCGATTTCGACGTGCCCGCCGACATCCCCGCCACGCCCGACCCGACGTCGGAAGAACTGGCGCTGCTGCGTGGCCCCGTCTGCGACGAGATGCTGGAAACCTACCCCGAATTCTGTGCCCGTGTTTTCTCAAGGAAGCTTGCCGCATGACGGACGCCGTTCCCACCCCCGAGGGCAAAGGCCTGGCCAAATCCGCCGGTGCCCTCGCGGGCCTCAAGGTCATCGACCTCACCCGCGTGCTCGGCGGCCCCTACTGCACCATGATCCTCTCCGACCACGGGGCGGAGGTGGTGAAGATCGAGCCGCCGCAGGGGGACGAGGTGCGCGACTGGGGCCCCCCCTTCGTCGAGGGGTCGGCCAGCTACTTCATCGGCGTGAACCGCAACAAGCGGTCCCTCGCTCTCGACCTCGGCAAGCCCGAAGGCCGCCAGGTGCTGATGCGGCTGCTGGATGGCGCCGATGTGCTGATCGAGAACTACAAGCCCGGCGCCATGGAGAAATGGGGCATGGGCTACGCCGAGGTCCTGTCGAAGCGTTTCCCGAAGCTCGTGCATTGCCGCGTCTCCGGCTTCGGGCCGGACGGGCCGCTGGGCGGGCTTCCGGGCTATGACGCGGTCATCCAGGCGATGGTCGGGCTGATGTCCATCAACGGCAACGCCGATACCGGCCCGCTGCGCATGGGCACGCCGATCGTCGATCTCGCCACCGGCCTCTATTCCGCCATCGCCATCCTGATGGCGCTGCAGGAACGCAACCGCAGCGGGCAGGGCCAGTTCCTCGACATGTCTCTGCATGATTGCGGCATGGCGCTGCTTCATCCGCAGGCCGCCAACTATTTCCTCAATGACCGCCGCCCCAAGGCGACCGGCAACCCGCACCCGAACATCAGCCCCTATTCGAAGTACCGCACCGCGACCTGCGAGGTCTTCCTCGCCGTCGGCAACGACCCCGCCTTCCGCAAGTTCTGCGAGTTCCTGTCGCTGAAGTCGCTGCCCGACGACGCCCGTTTCCGCACCAACGGCGACCGCCTGGCCAATCGCGACCAGCTGACGGAGATCATCGAGGCGCGGCTGGCGGCGGAGGATGGCCACGACCTCTGCGACCGTCTCCTCAAGGCCGGCGTGCCGGCGGGGCCCGTCCTGCATGTGGACGAAGCGATGAATGCGGCCCATACCGCCCATCGCGAGATGGTGACGGAGCTCGGCGCCTACAAAGGCCTCGGTACCCCCATCAAGATGAGCCGCACGCCCGGCGGCACCCGTGCCGCCCCGCCGCGGTTCAACGAACACGGTGATGACATTCTGGCCCGCCACGGCTTCACGGCGGATGAGGTGGATGAGTTGAAAGCAAAGGGAATCGTGGTGGGCACGCGCCGCACATGAGCAGGGAACCACCGCGCAGCCTCCGCGCCATCGAACAGCCGGCGGAGATCGACCGCCTGCTGGCCCTGTGGGGCAAGGCCTTCGACGAGAAGTCGATCCCCGCGCGTCAGCGCCCGCGCCTGAAGCCCATGGGCCCCGGCCGGCGTGAAGGCTTCACCCAGTGGGGCGCCAAGGTCGGCGGGATGGAGATGAACATCTCGCTGGAGGAAGTGACCGCCAATCGCTGGCGCATCGACCACGGCAACCAGGGCGCGCTCGCGATGCTGGACGGCCAGCCGGTGCTGCTGCGGCAATGGTATGTGAAGCGTGCGCCGACCGATGCCTCCCTGACCGCGGCGGAGATCGCGCAGGTGTCGGAGGAACCGCCCTTCTACGTCACCCCCGGCGTACATCGCGGCACGCCGACGGAACGGCGGCTCTACCAGATCGTGGCGATGCCGGAGGCTGATCCGGTCGCGGTCCGCGAACAGACGGCGGCGGCGATCGCGCGGCATGCGGCGGCGCTGGAGAAGTTCGGCTTCGCATGAGGTGGCGCGCGGGGGGAGCGCTGCTCCCCCCGCACCCCCCACGCCAGGGGGCAACGGCCCCCTGGACCACGTCAAATGATCCCGGTCCAGGGTCCGGCTGGACCCTGGCGGGTGGGGTGTGGGGAGGGCAGCGCCCTCCCCATCCCGCATGCCAGCCCGGCTCAACCCCATGCCCGCACCCATGACTCCCCGCCTCTGGGCGCTGCTCATCGCGCTCTCCCTCGCCTGGGGCGGATCCTTCCTGACCATGGCGCTGGCCCTGCGCGGCTTCCCGCCCTTCACCATCGTCTGCGCCCGCACCGCCATGGCGGCGCTGGTGCTGGGCGCGGCCTGCCTGGCCCTTGGCCTGAAGCTGCCACGCGGACGGCAGGCCTGGCTGGCCTGCGCGGGCATGGGGCTGCTGAACAACGCCATCCCCTTCACCCTCATCGTGCTCGGCCTGCAATTCATCCCCTCCGGCCTCGCCGCGGTGGTGAATGCCGCGACGCCCGTCTTCGCCGTGCTCTGCGCCCATTGGCTGGCGGATGATGAGCGGCTGACGCCGAACCGCCTGGCCGGCGCGGCGACCGGCGTGGCAGGGGTTGCCATCCTGATCGGCCCCGCCGCCTTCGACCTCGATCGGGGTGGGGAGGCACTGGGCATCGCGCTCTGCCTCGGCGCCTGCCTCTCCTATGGGCTGTCCGGCGTCTGGTCCCGCCGCGTGAAGCGGGCCGGGCTCGCGCCGCTGCCGGCCGCCACCGGGCAATGCGCGACGGCCTGCCTGATGATGCTGCCGCTGTCGCTGGGCTTCGAGCATCCCTGGGCGCTGCCGGTGCCGCCGGCGGAAGCGGTGGTGGCGCTGGTGATCCTGGGCCTGGTCGCGACCGCCCTGGCCTATGCGCTCTACTACGCCATCCTCGCCGGTGCGGGGGCGACCAACACCATGCTGGTCACGCTGCTGGTCCCGGTCTCCGCCCTGCTGCTGGGCTGGCTGCTGCTGGATGAGGCGCTGGCCCCGCGCCACTTCGCCGGCATGGCCGTGATCGGCACCGGCCTGCTGCTGATCGATGGCCGCCTTTTCAGGCGCCGCGCATCGGCAGGATGACCAGGGCATAGACGGCAAAGGTCGTCACGACACCGCCCAGCGCCATGGCGCCCAGGAAGGCGATGCCGCGCCGCCACCCGGCCCAGCGACGCGTCCCCAGCCAGGCCACGGGCACGGAAAGCCCCCACCAGGCGGAAATCAGCAGGAAGAAGGCCCAGAAGCTCTCCCCGGGCAGCAATTCCTCCGCCGGCCAGACCAGCCCGATCAGCGGCAGCGTCACCATCGCGAAGGCGATCCCCGGCAGCCCGAAGGCGACCAGCGTGCCGAGCCAGGACAGCGCCGCCCCTGCGAGCGCGGAGCCCAGCGCCGCCTGCCACAGCGGCCGGCGCCTCAGGGCCAAGCGAAGCCCCGGGCCATGGCCTGCTGCTCCGCCGTTTCCGCCGCATGGGGCAGGTAATGCGCGCGGACATAGTCCAGCGCATCGCCCTCCACCCCCGCCGCGCGGGCCAGGCAGGCCATGAACAGGCCCGTCCGGCCGATGCCGGCGCGGCAGCCCACATGAACGGGCCGCCCCGGATCGGCTTCCAACTGCGCCAGCACGCGGCCCACGGCATCCCGCAGCACCGCGGGGTCCGGCAGGCCGAAATCCGGCGTCGGCACCGCGACATCCGCCAGCCAGGCCTTCTCGGCCTGCATCTCCAGGCAGACGCCGAAGGCGCCGTCCGGGATAGAATCGAAGGGGCCGCCGGTGATGGTCACGGGATGCCCCGCGACCACCAGCGGCAGGGTGCCGCGAATCCTCATGCCCCCGGTCATCAAGGCTGGGGGGGCAGGCTGCGGAGGTAGCTCACCAGGTCCGACAGCTCCGCCGGTGTCATGGTGCGGTAGGCCCAGAAGGCCATGGGCGGCGCCAGGGGGCGGTCGTTCTGCGACACGCCGGTGGTGATGGCGCGGATGATCTCCGCATCCGTCCAGCCGCCCAGGCCATTGGCATGCGGCGTCAGGTTGCGGGCGACGGAGACGCCCCAGGGGCCGCGGAACTCCATGCCGCCCGCGCCGATCCGGCTGAAATCGTTCCGGCCCTCCACCATCGGCGTGTGGCATTCCATGCAATGCGCGACCGCATTGGCCAGGTAGGCGCCGCGCGCCACCGGGTTGTCCGCGGGTTCCGGCACGCTGGTGACGGGCGGGCCATAGGCCGGGGGCAGGGGGATGCGATAGACGCTCGCCTCCACCGCATTGCGGACGGGCGGCACGGTGCGGAGATAGGCGACCATCGCCGCCAGGTCCCGGTCCGACAGGCCGCGATAGAGGCCGATCGGCATGGGGGGGCCGATGATCCGCCCATCCGGCCGGATGCCTTCGCGGATGGCGCGCGCGATCTGCGCATCGGTCCAGCGGCCGATCCCCGTCTCCGGGTCCGGCGTGATGTTGGAGGCGACGGCCCGGAAGGGCGGTTCGTCGAAGACATTGCCGCCGGACAGCGCGCGGCTCATGTCCGGACCCTGCGGGCCCATGGGCGTGTGGCAATTGCCGCAGGCGCCCGTCACCTCGACCAGATGCTTCCCGCGGGCCAGCAGCGCGGCGTCCTGCGCCCAGGCGGGCGCGGCAAGCCAGAGGGAGGCGATGGCCGCCCCGATGATCCGTTTCATTCCTGGATGTTCCCCTTGCACGACCCGGCCGGTCCAGCCTGCCGCAGGGGGAAGGATGCGACAATGCGGTCATTCCGCCGGAAGGGCGGTTTCCTGCCTCACGCCTTGCGGAGGCTCCGGCGCTTCACGCCGCGTGGCGGCCATGGCCCCAGCCCCCCCTCGGGGCCGGGGCCATTCCCGTCAGGGCGCGCGGCCGCCCGTGGCGTCCGGCACCTGTTCGATCAGCGCCTCGGCCTCCTGCTTCAGCGTCAGGTAGGACCGGAGCGAGAAGGGCAGCATGCCGAGATAGATGAAGCCGCCTGCGGCCAGCGCCGCCCAGGGCTCCGCCAGCAGCAGCGCGACATAGAAGCCCACGCCCAGCAGCAGGGGCAGGATCGCCGCGCGCGGCACGCGGAAATTCTTGAAGGACCATGTCGGCAGGGTGGAGACCATCAGCCCGCCCACCACCACCAGCACGACGCCGACCAGCACGGGGTGGCGGATGAAGGCGGCCGTGCCGTCCCAACCCCATTCCGTCAGCGCCAGGCCGGCGAACAGGGGGAACAGCGCGCAGCCCGCCCCCGCCGGCGCCGGCACGCCGGTGAAGAAATTATAGGCATAGGCCGGCTGCGGCGCCGGCCCGATATCGAGGGAGGCGTTGAACCGCGCTAGGCGCAGCGAGGAGCAGACCGCGAAGAGCAGGCAGGGCACGAAGCCCAGCGGCCCCACCGCCTGCATGGACCAGAGATAGAGGATCAGCGCCGGCGCCACGCCGAAGCTCAGGAAATCCGCCAGGCTGTCGAATTCCGCGCCGAAGCGCGATGTCGCCTTCAGCAGCCGCGCCAGCCGCCCGTCCAGCCCGTCGATCACGGCCGCGACGACGATCATGCCCGCCGCCGGCGCCCAGCGCCCGTCGATCGCGAAGCGGATCGCGACCAGCCCGGCGCAGAGGCCGAGCATGGTCAGGATGTTCGGGATCAGCCGGTTGAAGGATTGGCCGTCGAAGCGCGGCCGGGTGCGCGGCCGGAAGCGCCGGCGCAGCCGTTGCAGCGGCTTGCGGCCTTCCTCGCTCATGCGCGCGGGCCTGTCGCGTTGAGGTCGGCCACCACCGTCTCGCCGCCGATCATCAACTGGCCCACCGCCACCAGCGGCCGCACGCCTTCCGGCAGGTAGACATCGGTACGGCTGCCGAAGCGGATGATGCCGAAGCGGTCGCCCGCCATCACCTGGTCCTGTTCCCGCACATGGCAGAGGATGCGCCGCGCGATCAGCCCGGCGATCTGCACCACCGCCACATCGCGGCCGTCCGGCATGCGGATGGCCAGCGCGTTGCGTTCATTTTCGTCGCTCGCCTTGTCCAGGCTGGCATTCAGGAAGGCGCCGTGGCGGTAGGCGATGCGCGTCACCACGCCATCCACCGGCACGCGGTTCACATGCACGTCGAGCACCGAGAGGAAGATGCAGACCCGCCAGCGCGGCACGTCGCCCAGGCCGAGTTCCGCCGGCGGCACCGCCGGCCCGACCATCACCACCCGCCCATCCGCGGGCGCGATCACCACCCCGGGCCGGGGCGGCATGACCCGTTCGGGGTCCCGGAAGAAGTAGAGGCAGAACAGCGTGAAGGCGACGCCCGGCCAGAACAGCCACTTGCCCAGCAGCAGCCCTCCGACCACCGCGACGGCCACGCCGCCATAGATGAAGGGACGCCCGGCCGGGTGCGGCTTGGCGAGGACGAGGCGGAAACTGTCGATCAGGCTCATGCGGCGCTTATGGTCCGTTCACTCTATCCGGACAACATGGGAGGTATGACACAGATCACGCATGGCCCATTCCTTGTCGCCGAGGACGGGTCCCTGACCCCCCAGCGCCAGCCCGCGATGCGCTTCGAATGGCGCGGACGGGACTGCGAGGCCACCTTCGATGACGGGAAGGTGAGCCTGACGGTGCAGGCCGGCGCGATCCCCTATACCGCCGAACGGGCCGAGGTCCGCCCCGGCGCCTTCGCGGCGCTGGGGGAGATGGCGCCCGACATGCCGGAAGGCTGGCGCCTGCGGCTGCTGCCCGACCATCGGGTCCGGCTGGAAGCGGCGATGCCGCGCCAGGGTAACGTGACGGCGACCGCCCTGGTCCGCGCCATGGTGGCCTTCGCCCTTGCCCTCGATCCCTACCTGGACCGGCTTGAATCGGCGGGCCTGGATGCCGCGCGGGGCGGCGGCGGCGGCAAAGTGAAGACCTGACCCGGGAAGATCAGGTCCGGGTTGCGGATCTGGTCCCGGTTGGCGTCGTAGATCACGGTGTAGAGCACGCCGCGCCCATAGGCCGCGCGCGCCAGCCGCCACAGGCTGTTGCCGGGTTGCACGATCACCCGGCCCTCCGGGATGTCGCCCTGCGGCACGCTTTCCCGCTGGAAGGGCAGTTCCACCCGTGCGGAGACGGCGCCATTCGCCGCCAACTGGTCCACCCGCACGCGATGGCGGCCGATGGCCGGCGCGGTCGGCGGCGTCAGCACCCAGCGCCCCGCCGCATCCGCCCGCGAATCGCCGGCATGGACGCCATTCACATAGATGCGCACCGATGCCCCCGGCGCCGCGCTGCCGGAGAAGCGCATGCCGCCCGCATCGTCATAATCCACCACATCAAGGCCGAGGCCCCGGCGCGGCGTCGTGATCGTCGGCGTCTGCAGGATCCGCGGCGTGGCGCCGGGTGCGCCCGGTACCAGCACCACCACCGGTTGCGGCGGTGCCGGCGGCGGCGCCAGCCGGGCCGCGGCGGCGCGGGCTTCCCCGGCCTGGCGCTCGGCTTCCGCCTGGCGCGCCTGTTCGGCGACGCGATTGGCCTCGGCACGGGCAGAGGCCTCGGCCTCGGCGCGGGCGAGCGTCTCCTGGCGGATCGCGACCTCCGCGGCGCGGGATGCCGCTTCGGCGGCGCGCGCGGAAATCTCCGCCGCGCGGGCGCTGGCCTCCGCGGCGCGGGCTGCGCTTTCGGCCACGCGGAGGGCGGCATCGACCCGGGCATTGGCCTCGGCGCGGGCGGCTTCCTCGGCGCGGGCGGCGGCCTCGGCCCGGGCGGTGGCTTCGGCAAGGCGCGCCTGTGCCGCAGCGCGGGCCTCCGCTTCCATCCGGGCCTGCGCCTCGATGCGGGCGGCTTCCTCCGCGGCGCGGGCCTCGGCGGCCAGGCGGGCGGCCTGTTCGGCGGCGCGGGCCTCGGCGGCAGCGCGTTCCTCGGCCTGGCGGCGGGCCAGGGCCTCGGCGCGGGAGCGTTCCTCGGCAGCGCGGGCCTCGGCGGCGGCGCGTTCCTCGGCCTCGCGGCGGGCCTGCGCCTCGGCGCGGGCGGCGGCTTCGGCGCGGGCGGTCGCCTCGGCGCGCTCCGCGGCCTCCCGGGCCATCGCTTCCAGCCGCGCCAGCGTGGCGGCGCGTTCCTCGGCCTCGGCACGGGCGGCGGCCTCGGCGCGGGCCAGGGCTTCGGCGCGCTCCGCCGCCTCTCGCGCCGCGGCTTCGGCCACCACGGCGGGGTCGGGCACGACCACGACGACGACGTCCGGCCCGGCGATTTCCGCGCCACCGAGGCGGCCGCGCAGGCTGAACTGGCGCGTGCCGGGGCGCAGCGGATCGGCGGGCAGGATTACCCATTCGCCGCGGGCATCGGCGCGGGTGCGGCCGATCTCCCGCTCATCCTCCAGCAGCAGAACTTCGGACCCCGGCGCGGCGCGGCCGGCGACGACGACATTGCCGCGGGCACCGACGCGGGCGACATCGAAGCGCGGCGGCTCCAGCGCCATGGCGGGGGCGGCAGCGGTGGGCGCGAGGGCGGCAGGGATGGCGGCGGGGGAGGCCGGCGGCGGCACCAGGACCGGGCGGGTTTCCGCACCGGTGGCGGGGCGCGGCGGAGCGGCCCGCATCGGATCCTCCGACGCGAACTGGCTGGCGACATAAGCGGCCAGGCCACCAGCGGCCATGGCCACGATCAACAGGACGCGCCCGCTGGGCTTCATACCTTCGTAACTAGAGCGTGAAGTCGCGTCGGCACAAGGGTCTGGGAGCCGCAGCCGTGATTTCGGTGCAACGTGTCAACGCAAAAGCCACACCCCCCCGAGGCAGGCCAGCGCGGCCAGGATGGACAGGGCGAGGGCGGGAATCCGGAACGGCAGCACCCGGCGGAGCGCCGGCCCGGCCCAGAGCAGTGCGACCGGCGCCGCCGCCACGGCCCAATCCGCCGCCGTGCCGCGCGCGAGGACCGGCAGCGCCGCCAGCGCCGCCATCCCGCCCGCCAGGGGCATCGCCGCCATCGCTGATGCCCGGCCGGCCGGTCCGGCGCCGATCACGCCGCCCAGCGCCGCCGCCACCGCCACCAGCGCGAGCACCTCGGCCGGCCCGGGGAGCCGCGCCAGGATCAGTGCCGCCAGCAGCGCCAGCGCGGCGGCGGGGGCGGACCAGGCGGCATCGCGCCGCAGCAGCAGCAGCGCCAGCCCCGTGACCCCCGCCAGCACCGGCAGTGCCATCGCCAGATCCGCCCCGGTGCGCGGCGCGCCGGCCATCCACCACCCCGTCGCCAGCGCGCCGGCCCCGGCGATGACGGGGGCGATCCAGCGCCCGCGCCGGACGAGCGCGGTGCCGAGGCCGGCCAGCAGCAGCAGGCAGGCGGCGAGCAGCGGCAGCCGTTCCGGCAATTGGCGGGGCGATGCCGTCACCAGCCCCATGGTCCACCACCACCCCGCCAGCAGCCCCGCGGCGGAGGCCAGCGCCGCCAGCCCCGGCCGGCGGCCGATGCGCCCCGCGCCGGCGATTGCCACCGCCACCAGCAGCGCCACCAGCAGTGCCACGGGGAAGGGCCAGAGCATCAAAGCGTCCATGGTCCCTTCCTGCCGCCACCGTGCCCCGTCGCGCAATCATGCATCGCAGGACGGCAGGCGAGGGTCCGTCACGGAACGAAACTTGCGGCGGCGGTCCGGGCGCGGCCTAATCCCCGCGCAACGACAGCGGAATGGATGGCATGGCGGAACCGACACCACAGGGCATGACCGGGACGGGCGCGGGGCCGGGCCCCGGCACGCGGCGCCTGAAGGTATGGGATCCCTGGGTGCGCCTGGTGCACTGGTCCATCGTGCTGCTGATCCCGATCTCCTTCTGGACCGCCAAGACGGATCGCTGGGACCTGCACCTGCTGGCCGGCTACACGATGCTGACCCTGATCCTGTTCCGCATCGCCTGGGGCCTGGTCGGTTCCCAGACCGCGCGCTTCGCCAGCTTCATCAAGTCACCGCTGGAGGCGCTGCGCCACCTGGCCCATCTGCGCCAGCGGCCGACCGGCGTGGAGATCGGCCACAACGCGGCCGGCGGCTGGATGGTCCTGGCCCTGCTGCTGCTGCTGCTCACGCAGACCGGGACCGGGCTGTTCGCCAACCACGATCCGGGCTTCACCTATTCCCAGCACGGCCCGCTTTCCATGCTGGTCAGCGAGGGCGACAGCGCATCCGCCACCAGCATCCATGTGCGGCTGTTCTGGGTGATCGTGGCCGCGGCGGTGCTGCATATCCTGGCCATCATCGCCTACCGCGTGCTGCGGGGGCAGAACCTGGTCGGGCCGATGCTGACGGGGGACCTCAAGGTCCCGGCGCCCTATGATGGCCCGCAGCCCGGCATGGGGCATCCGCTGCTCGCGATCCTGCTGCTGGCGGCCGCGGCGGGGGTCGTCTGGTATGTGGTGGGGCTGGGGGCCGGCGCCGGCGGCGGCTTCGGCTGAGCCTGTCCCCCGGCCGTGCGGTTGCACGGCCGGGTGGCGGCCGCGTCAGCGGGAGCGGAAGGGCTGGTGGCAGGCGCCGCAGGTGCCGCCCACGGTCCGCAGCGTATCGGCCGTGACGGTGCCGGCCTCGGCGGCGACCTTCAGGGCGGCGAAGGCGGTGGCGGCGTTGGTCGCGCGGGTCGCGAAGCCGGCGCGGTCGCCATCGATGGCGGCCAGGGCGCGGGTCTGCCCGTCATTCGTGCCCTGCGGCTGGGGCGGCGTCAGGGACGCGGTCGGCACGCGGTTGGGCAGGCTGTTGATGAAGGCGATCATCTGGTCCACCCGCGGCGCCAGGGCGCGCGTATCGCCGCGCTGGTTCACGGCCTGGGTGAAGGCCTCCATCGTCTGGCCCAGCATGCGGAATCCCGCGCGCCGCTCGGCAATCACGTCGCCCTGCGCGAAGGCCGGCATTGCCGCCCCCATGGTCATCGCCACGCCAGCCACAAGCATCCCGAAGCGCATCAATCCATCCCTTCCGGTATCGGAGGCTGACAAGGCTGGCAGGATCGGAGTGCTGGTGCAACGGTTTACGGGGCTTGTCGCATTTCGTCGCAGAGCGGGCGCCACGGCCCGGCCCGCGGCGTCGATCCGCGACCCTACCCCCCCTTGCCGCCCCATTGGGGCTTCGCTATAGCCCCGGCCTCGCCGCGGCCCACCGGAGTGTAGCTCAGCCTGGTAGAGCACTGTGTTCGGGACGCAGGGGCCGGAGGTTCGAATCCTCTCACTCCGACCAATTGATCGTGGCGACGGAACCCCGTCAGGCACCAGCCTGGCGGGGTTTTTTTTCGTTCGCGCGCTGTTCCTGTTTCTGCGCCGCCATACGGGCCTGGGGTGGGTGATATCGTCCCATTAATGATTGAATGCGATGCGTGCGTGCAACAACGCATCATGAATTCTACGCCGGCGTGAAAATCGCCCTCGCGTCTTTGTGTGGTGCTGCTAAGGGGAGTTGATCGCCCCCAACCCTTGACCTTCATCCCTCGCCAAGGAGTCCCCTGATGGCCCGCAACCTCTTCCTTGCCGCCACGGCGCTTTGCGGCGGCCTGCTGATGGCCCCCCAGGCCGGCAACGCCCAGACCGCGATCGACAGCCTCGGCCTGACCGTCACGACGACGCCTGCCATCACCAGCGACTACCTGTTCCGTGGCCTGAGCCAGACGCGGGGCCGGCCCGCCGCGCAGGTCACGGTCGATGCCGAGCACAGCAGCGGCTTCTATGTCGGCGCCTTCGTCAGCAACGTCGCCTTCGCCGGGACGAATGCACGGCAGGAGATCGACTACAACGCCGGCTACCGCTTCGCCCTCGGCGACCTGAAGCTCGACATCGGCGGCACCTACTACACCTATCCCGGCTACACCGCGCTGCGCGGCGGCTTCGACATCAACTTCTACGAATTCGCGCTGCGCACCAGCTATGAGGTTGCGCCGGTCAAGTTCGTGGGCCTCGCCGCCTGGTCGCCGAACTTCTCGGGCGAGTCGGGCACGGGCGTCTATGTCGAAGGCGGCTTCGACATGGCGCTCGACTACGGGTTCACCATCTCGCCCCGCCTCGGCTACCAGTGGGTCGAGCGCAACATCGCCCCGCGCACCGGCAGCCGCGACGGCTATTTCGGCACGCCCGACTACATGACCCTGTCGCTTTCCGTGTCGCGGGAGATCTTCGGCGGCTTCATCGGCACCGGCACGGTGGTGTGGAACAGCATGAACCAGAGCAGCGGCCGGTCCGAGTGCTTCGGCTCCACCAAGGCCTGCGACAGCCGCGCCTTGGTGACCCTGAGCCGGCCGTTCTGAACGCGGCCCATTCTGAACGCAGCCCGCCTGCGAGCGGCCTGAAGGCGGCGTCCCCCCGGGGCGCCGCCTTTTTTCATGGCGCCGCCCGGCAGCGCGCCGCCATGCGTCTCGTACACGAAATCTTGAGCATCGCCCCGGCCGCATGGATGTGGCGCCACGTTTGCAAAGGACCGTCTTAGTGCAACCGCAGAAGGCGATACGTCCGATGCTCCGATCCACCCTCCTCGCCGCGACTGCCCTGGCCGGCGGCATCGCGCTCGCGCCGCAGGCATCCCGGGCCCAGCAGACCATCGACAGTCTGGGCCTGACCGTCACCACCACCCCCGCCATCACCAGCGACTACATGTTCCGCGGCCTCAGCCAGACTCGGAACCGCCCGGCCGCGCAGCTGACGCTGGATGTGGAGCATGAAAGCGGCGTCTATGTCGGTGCCTTCCTCAGCAACGTCGCCTTCGCCGGCACCAATGCGCGGCAGGAGGTGGACCTGATGGCGGGCTACCGCTTCGCCATCGGCGACCTGAAGCTCGACCTCGGCGCCACCTACTACGCCTATCCCGGCTATTCCGCCCCGCGCGGCGGGTTCGAACTCGCCTTCTACGAATTCGCACTGCGCGCCAGCTACGAGATCGCGCCGATGAAGTTCGTCGGCACCGCGGCCTATTCGCCGCAATTCACCGGCGAATCCGGCGCCGCCTACTACCTCGAGGGCGGGTTCGACCTGACGCTCGACTACGGCTTCACCGTCTCCCCGCGCGTCGGCTACCAGTGGGTCGAGCGCAACATCGTTCCCGCCGCCGGCAGCCGGGACGGCTTCTTCGGCGCCCAGGACTACGGCTACTTCTCCCTCTCCGTGTCGCGGGAGATCGTGGGCGGCATCATCGGCACCGTGGCCGGCATCTACAACACCCTGTCCACGGAACGCGGCGGCGTCGCGAATGACTGCTTCGGCGGGTCGAAGATCTGCGACAACCGCTTCACCCTGACCCTCAGCCGGCCCTTCTGAGGAGTCGCGCGGCCGGCGCGCCTCAGCGCGCGCCGGTGGTGGGCTTGATAAAGCCGGCGCGCGTCAGCGCGCGCCGGCGGCCCAGAACATCAGCCGCTTGGCGGGCCAGGCCCAGGCGACGCCCGCGATCGTGAAATAGAGGAACTGCAGCGCCCAGTGCAGCGGCAGCACGTGGTCGGCCAGCGCCACCACCGCCATGACATAGAGCGCGAAGCCGATCAGGCCGATGGCGAGGGCGATGGGGGTGCGGGACATGCCGCGCATGTGGACCGCCCCCCGCGATCCGCCAAGCCCCCGCCGCCACGCGGCTGATGAGCCCCCGGCGATGCGGACCCGCCAAGCCCGACTCCATGCCACTGTTGCGGCCGCCGCCCGGCCGGGCGTAGCGTGCCCCCCGAGGAAGGCACAGGCTGGCCCGCCGTCCGCGCGATCCGCGCGGCGGCACGATGTCATGCGCCCGGACTCGGACCCGCTTCCCGGAGCACATGACCACCCGCATGGCCGACCAGAATCCTCCCCCTTCCAGCCTTCCCGCCGATGCCACCCGCCTGGTGCCCGATCCCTCGATCGAGCTGAAGGACCACATCCGGGGCATCCCGGATTTCCCGAAGCCGGGAATCCTCTTCTACGACATCTCCACCCTGCTCCGGCACGGGCCCGCCTGGCGCACCGCCATGGCGCGGATGGCGGACATCATCCGCCCGCACCGGCCCCAGGTGCTGGCCGGCATCGAGAGCCGGGGCTTCCTGGTGGCCGCGCCGCTCGCCCTCGAACTCGGCCTCGGCTTCGTCATGCTGCGCAAGCCGCGCAAGCTGCCGGGGCTGACCATCGGGCTCAGCTACGCGCTCGAATACGGCACGGACCGGATCGAGATGCAGGCGGATGCCGTCCAGCCCGGCCAGCGCGTCATCCTGCTGGATGACCTGCTGGCGACGGGCGGCACCATGGCGGCCGGCATCTCCCTGCTCCGCCAGGCCGGTGCCGTGGTGCCCTGCGCCGCGGCCCTGATCGAATTGACCTTCCTCGGTGGCAGAGGCCGGCTCGATGTCCCGTTCGAAGCGCTCATCCAGTACGACGATTAGCCGGCCCCCGCCGGCGGGATCGGAAGCCGACCCGCCGCCGGAGACGCCGGCCAGACTGTCGCCCGCCGCCGGGTCACTCCCCGGACCGGCGGCGGGCTTCCCGGACCCTGCTGCCGGTCCCGCCGCTCTCGCGGCGGGTTCTCCTGATGCCGCTCTCGCGGCGGGCGCCTTTCCGGCCGTGCTGGCCGCCGCCGCCGCGGCCGCGCCCACCGGCATCGTCATCGCCGACCCGACGCTGCCGGACTGCCCCATCATCTTCGCCAACCCCGCCTTCCACCGCATCACCGGCTATCCGCCGGAGGCCGTGATCGGCCGCAACTGCCGCTTCCTCCAGGGGCCCGGGACGGACCCCGCGGCGCTCGCCACCATCCGCGCGGCGGTGCGGGAGGCGCGGCCCCTCGACATCCGCCTGGTGAACTACCGGCGCGATGGCCGCCGCTTCGTCAACGAACTCCACCTCTCCCCGGTCTTCGGCCCGGATGGCGCGCTCCGCCACATCCTCGGCATCCAGCATGACGTGACGGAGCGCGTGGCCGCCGAACAGGCCGCCCGGACCGCGACCCGCGCCGCCGAACGCGCCCGCCGCGCGGCGGAGCGCGCGAGCGAGGAGAAGTCCGAATTCCTCGCCTTCATGAGCCATGAGGTCCGCACGCCGCTGAACGGCGTGCTCGGCACGCTCTCCCTCCTCACCGACACGACGCTGGATGCGGAACAGCGCGCCTATGTCGACACCGCCCGGCGCTGCGGGGACACGCTGCTCTGGACGGTGAACGAGATCCTGGACCTGTCGCGGATCGAGGCCGGGCGCCTGGTGCTGGAGGAGATCGCCTTCGACCTCGACCAGCCGGTGCGGGACGTGCTGGCCCTGCAGGCCGCGGCGGCGGCGGAGAAGGGCATCGGGCTCTGTGCCCGCATCGACCCCGGCCTGCCGAAGCGCGTGGTGGGGGATCCGCAGCGCCTGCGCCAGGTGCTGATGAACCTGGCCGACAACGCCGTGAAGTTCACCGCCGCCGGCGCGGTGGAAATCCGCCTGGCCCGCTTCGCCGACCGCCTGGTGGTGGAGGTGCAGGACAGCGGCTGCGGCATCTCCCCCTCCCTCCGCCGCCGCCTGTTCCAGCGCTTCCAGCAGGCGGATTCGGGCACGGCGCGACGGCATGGCGGATCGGGGCTGGGCCTGATGATCTGCCGCCGCCTGGTCGGGCTGATGGGCGGCACCATCGCGGTGGAAAGCGAGGCCGGCGCCGGCAGCGTCTTCCGCTTCGACCTGCCCCTGGTCGCGGCGGTCGACCAGCCCGCCGGCCCATCCCCCGCGCTGCTGGTCCCCGACGCGCCCGCGCCGCCCGCCCCGCGCCGCCCGCCGGATGGCGCCTCGCGCGGCCGGCTGTTGCTGGCGGAGGATGGGGAGGCGAGCCAGCTTGTCGCCGCCGCCATGCTGCGCCGCGCCGGCTTCGCGGTGGATCTGGTGACGGATGGCGTCGAAGCCGTCGCCGCCGCCGCCCGCGGGTCCTACGACGTCATCCTGATGGATGTGCGGATGCCGGGCCTCGATGGCTATGCCGCCACCGCGCGCATCCGCGCCTTGCCGGGGGAGGCCGCGCTGGTGCCCATCCTGGCCTTCACCGCCGCCGCCATGCCGGGCGATGTCGAACGCTGCCTCGCCGCGGGGATGGATGGGCACCTCCCCAAGCCGGTGGACCGGGAAGCGCTGGTCGGCACCGTCGCCGCCCTGATGGAACGCCGCCCCCGGCGCCCCGCGCCCGGCCCCGAGCCCGGCCCCGCCCATTCGCTGCTGGACCGGGCGACGCTGGAAGAGTTGCGTGGGGCGCTCGGCCCCGGGCGCCTGCCGGACCTGATCGCCATCTTCGTCGCGGAAACCGAGGCCCGGCTTGGCCGCCTGCTGGCCGCGCCGGCGCTGCCGGTGCTGGAGGAGGAAGCTCATTCCCTGCAGGCCGCGGCGGGGACCTTCGGCGCGGCGGCGCTGCGGGAAGCCGCGCTGGCGCTGGAAGCCGCATCCCGCGCCGGGGACCGGGCCCGCGCGGATTCGCTGCTGGCCGCCCTGCCGGGCCTGGTCGAGCGCAGCCTGGCCGCGCTGACCCGCGCCGCCGGCCAGGCGGCGGAGGCGCGATCCTGAAGCCCGGCCCGATCCCCCCGGCGACGAGGCTGCCACGATTGCGCCTCAATCCGGCGGCTAGGTGGCGGCGGACGGAGAGGCCGAGGGGGATGGGAAGCATGCACCCGACCCGAAGGGGGCTCACCGGCGCGGCCCTGGCGGCGGCGCTGGGCGCGGTCGCGCGCCCGTCCTCCGCCGCCGCCCCCGTGCCGGAAGCCGCCACGCTGCTGGCGCCGGGGCCGGAGGATGGGCCGGAAGCGCGGCTCGCCGCCCGGGCCGCCGCGGCGCTGGCCCGCGGGCTGGTGCAGGCCGCCGCGGTGCGGGTTTCCGTCCTGGGCGGGCCTGATGGCATCACCGCCGCCAACCGCTTCGCCTCCTCCAGCGCGCCCGATGGCCGCGTGCTGCTGATGCTGCCGGGGCTGGCGGTCCAGGCCCAGCTGGTGGGCGACAGCCGCGCCCGCTACGAACCGCGCCAATGGCCCGCCCTCTGCGCCAGCCTGCAGGCGGCGGTGGTGGCGGGCCGCGGCGCGCCGGCGGATGGCACGCCGCTGCGCATCGCGCTGCCCAGCCCCGGCGCGCCGGAGGTTGCGGCGCTGCTGGCGCTGGACCTGCTCGGCCGTCGCGCCACGCCGATCTTCGGCCTGTCCGGCACGGCGGCGGAAGCGGCGGTGCGCCAGGGCCAGGCGGATGCTCTCGTGCTTTGCGGCGCCGCGCCCGGCCCCCGCGCCGCGTCGCTCGGCCTGTCGGCCTGGTTCGCCTTCGATGCCGCGGGCGGGGTGCGCGACCCGATGGCGCCGGAGATCCCCGCCCTGGGTGACCTTCTGCCCGATCCGCACCGACCGGACCTGCTGGATGCCGCACGGGCCGCCGGTGCCGCGCTGCGGGCGCGCGCGCTGCTGGTGCTGCCGCCGCTGACCGCGGCCGATGTCGTCGCGCTGTGGCGCGGTGCCGCCCAGAAATGGGTGGAGGAGACGCCGGGCGCGCTGGATGACGGCGCGCGCCGCGCCGGCCCGGCGGAGGCGACCGTCCTGTCCACCACGCTATGCGCGCCCGCCGACATCGCGCTGGCCTATCGCGAATGGCTGCTGCGGCGCCTCAACTGGCGGGCGGCATAGGGCAATATGCGTTCAGATGGACCCATCCGGACGCAATTCTTGCTCTGGATTCAATGACTTCTATCGCCGCTACTTCGCCAGCCCGATCCTGACCGCGATCCGCCAGATCGGATCGACCAGCAGGTTGCAGGCGACGGTGCGCACGAGGTGGAAGCCCAGCACCAGCGGCACCGCCATGTCGAGCGCCTTGGCCGTGATCGTCATCTCCGGCATCCCGCCCGGCGCCATGCCGAGCAGCGCCGCCGTCACCGGCAGGCCGGATACCCAGGCGAGCAGCACCGCGCTTCCCGCGAGGATGGCGGAGAGCAGCAGCGTGGAGCCGACGGAGGCCAGCGCCAGGCGCCGCGAACTCAGGATGAAGCGTCGGCTCAGCCGCTGGCCGAGGCTCGCCCCCATGCCGATCTGGCCGAGATTGACCATCCAGGTCGGCACGCCGGATGGCAGCACATCGAAGGCCGCCATCAGCACCACCATGGCGCAGGGGCCCAGCATCCAGGGATTGGCGAGCGGCATCAGCCGGAACAGGAAGGCGGCGGCGAAGCCCGCGGGCACCAGCAGCAGCAGGCCCATCGGATCCACCGCCGGCCGTTCCGCCAGGAAGGCCCCCGCGCCCCCTTGCGGGGCCAGCCAGGTGATCAGCGGCGGGAAGATCACCACCACCAGCATCACGCGGATCGTCTGCGCCAGCGTCACCGCGGGGACCGATACATTGGCCCGCTGCGCCAGCACCGCCATGACGATCACGCCGCCCGGCACCGCGGCGAAATAGCCCGTCCGCGTATCCGTCCCCGCCATGCGCGCGAAGGCCTGCGCCACCAGCGCGCCGATGATGATGCTGGCCACCGCCGCCACCACCAGCCAGGGCAGGGCGGTGGCCAGCGCCGCCAGCACGGGGGTGGAGAAGGTCTGCCCGAAGCCGAGGCCGAGGAACACCAGCCCGATGGGCCGCATCGGCGGCGCCACCGCCGCCCGGTCATGCCAGGCCAGCACCCCCGTCGCCGCCATGGCGCCCAGCATCCAGGCGAGCGGGATATGCAGCAGGGAGAACAGCGCCCCACCGCCCGCCGCGACCAGGGCCGTCAGCAGATAGGCGAGCGGGCCTGGGGGGGGACCCGGCGGCGCGGAAGGGGAGGGGGAAGGGGAGGGGGCCACGACCAGGTTTTTTTCCGTGGTGCAGCATCCTCCCGCCCCGTCACGCGGTCAAATCGCAGTGCCGCCGGTCAAGACCGATTCTCGTGCCGTGAGGCATTCTTCCACCGCACTTAACACTTCCGTAGCGGCTTTCCCGCAAGGTGGTCCTGGAGGCCGGAAATCCCATGTCCGGCACTCTGCCTCCGCCCTGACCGGGTCGGACAATCCCGCCAGGAGGGCGCTTCCGGAAGATTCCGACCATGAGCACGACCATGCTCCAGCCCGCCAGCCCCGCCTCCCCCGCGACGCCGATCCTGCCGCCGCGCGGCCAGACGCCGTCGACGGCCGAGCGGGCGCCGGCGGATGTCGCCCCTGCCATGCCCAACCCGCGCCTCCGCATCGATCCGGCGCTGAGCCTGGTGGTGATCGAGTTCCGTGACTCGGTGGGGGAATTGTCGCTGTCGATCCCGACGCCCAAGGAACTGGAAGCCTATCGCGACCAGCCGCGCCCGGAACCCGCCCCGAGCGTCGACGTCTCCAGCTGAGGCCGCGCCCGCCGCTGGCGGCGGGCATCACGCGCTGCTGCCCCACCGCCGGAGGCGGGGATCACGCGGTGCCACCCCGCTGCACGCGGCGGGGATCAAGCGGTAAAGGATATCCGCCGCGTGGACAGGTTGGCGATGGCGCTGGCGCTGCTGCCGCCGAACAATCCCATCACCGCCGAATTCCCGCCGGCGGTGGGGGTGGCGGACAGCGCCAGGTAGCGCTGCGCCAGCTTCGCCACCTCCCTCGTATCCTGAAGCTTCGTGATGTCGAGCCGCTGCGTCAGCAGCGTCCTCTGCTGGTCGAAATCCAGCACGCCGAAGCTCTCCGGCAGGCCGAGCGCGCCGCGCACCACCGCGGTCAACGCCTTGTCCTCCATCAGGCCCACGATGGTCGTGACCTTGGCGGCGTTGCGCAGGAAGTACAGTGCCTCCCGCAGCCCGGGATTGCCCTCGCCCATCGCCTTCTCGTAGCGGTTTGTGATGGCCCCGGCCGTGATGCGGTCGAGCAGCCCGGGATCGGCGGCGAAGGGCGATGCCGCCCGCGCTTCCGCCGCCGCCGCGGCCTCCGCCGCCTCATCGCCGAGGCGCGTGGCCCGGCTCAGCGAGGCGATCTGCGTGCTGCCGAGGGCGGCCAGCTGGCGCGTCGTCAGCGCGCGGGACTGGTCGAAGCTCATCGCCGCCAGCTGGTCGGTGCGCAGCGCCGCGACCTGGGTGGTGCCGAGCCCGGCGATCTGCGTCGAGGACAGCGCGCGGATCTGCGCGGCACCCCATTGCCGGATCTCCCCGGGATCGATCACGGCCGCCTGCAGCGGCGTCAGCGCCGCCACCTGGGCAGGCCGCAGCGCCGCGACCTGCGTCGATCCCAGCGCCCGCACATCCGGCAGGTCCAGCACGGCGATCGCGGCGCTGCCCAGCGCGCGAAGCTGCGTGGTGGACAGCGCGGCGACCTGCGTGCTGGACAGGGCCCGCACCTGTTCGGTGCTCAGCCCCGCCACCTGCTTCGCGGTCAGCGCCGCGACCTGCGTCGTCGTCAGCGCGGCCACCTGCGTCGTGGTCAGCGCGCTGGCCTGGCGGGTGGCGAAGGCGCTGGCCAGTTCGCGCCAGCGCCGGTCGGTCAGCTTGTTGGCCAGGCTGCCTTCCGCGGTCGGATCCTCGGTCAGGATCTTCCGCAGGATGCCGCGCTTGTCGATCTCGCCTTCCAGCTGGAAGGCTTCCAGCACCACCTGCAGCGTACGGCGGTCCCGCAGCAGGGATTCGACATCCTGGTGCTGCGTCGCCGCCTCCCGGAAGCGGTCCATCGCCGCCTTGTTGTCGCGGCGGTCGGCAAAGCGGGCTTCCAGCCTCGAGCCCTCGCGCTGCGCAACGGCGAAGGCCGTCAGCGCGCCAAGGCCGGGCAGCATGTCAGGCCGATCCCGCGACGAAATGCAGCGTTGCCGCCGTGGGCGTCGCTGCCGGCCTTGCGGGCAGGCCGCGCTGGGCTTCCAGCGCCTCGATCATGTCGCGATGCAGGGCCATCAGCGGCTCCAGGCTGCCGCCATCCTCCAGGCGCAGGTCGGTCTCCCGCTGCGCCCAGAGGCCGAGGGAGATGAGCTGCCCGCGCAGCGCCGGCGGCAGCCTGTTGCCGGGCGACCCCAGATCGCTGATGAAGATGGACCACATGCGGTGCACCTTCTCCAGCGCCACGGCGCGGGATTTCGTGTCGGTGGCTGCGGCCATCAGGCCGTTGACGTAGCGGAAGGCGCGCAATTCGATGTCGCGCGGATGCGCGTGGGCGTTCTGGGTGGCGGCGTAGCGCGCTGCGCTCATGGTCCCTCCGGTTGACGCACATCGGCGGGGGCGCCGGAACCGCCGGCACCCCCGCCGTCTTCGACGACGCTTCAGCCGATCATCGGAACAGGCTGAGCAGCGACTGGCTCTGTTCGTTGGCGATGGAGAGCGACTGCGTCGCCAGCTGCTGCTTGGTCTGCAGGCTGGTCAGTCGCGCGCTTTCCTCCGCCAGATCCGCATCGACCAGGGCGCCGAGGCCTTCCTTGATCGAGTCGTTCAGCTGGGTGGTGAAGGTCGTCAGGCCGTCCACCTGGCGGATATTGGCGCCGAGGTTCGCAAGCCGCGTGCCCATCAGGTCGATGGCACCTTCCACCAGCGCGATCGCCTCATCCTGGCCCGTGCCCGCCGCCGGCGCCGCTTCCACCGTGGCGCCGGTGATGTCGGTGGTGACATCCTCCGAATTGCCGCGGATGTAGAGCTCGCCCTCATTGTTCAGGCCGGCATCCAGCCCGGCTTCCTTCATGCGGGTGATCAGCGCGGTGATGCGCGTCAGCGGGCTGTCCGTCGCCTCGAACTGCACGTCATAGACACGCACATTCGGGTCCGGCGTTGTGCCCAGCGCGGCGGTGCCGTCGCTGAATTCGAACACCAGGTCCACGTCTTCCAGCGCCGTCGCCGGATCATTGTCGAGGTCACGCTGCACCGTCACGGTCAGCACCTCGCCATTCGCCGGCGCCAGCGTGTCGTCGAAGGTCACGGTGCGCGCGGCGGAGGTGACGGACAGGCCCGTCAGGTCCAGCCCCGCGGCCGTGCTGTCCGTGCCCTGCACGGAGGTGACGGAACCCTGGATGTCGCGCACGATGTCGACGGAGGTGTTGGTGACGCCATCCACCGTCAGGCCGTTCACCAGCAGGTTCACGCCGTTGAAGGTGGCGGAACGCGCGAAGGCGTCGATGTTCTGCAGCGCGTTGGTGATCTGGTTGTTGATCTGGTCCGCGTCCAGGCCCTGCTGCTGGCCCTGCGTCATCGTCTGCTTCAGCCGGCCCAGCTCGTCGGAGATCTGCGTCGCCGCGTCACGCGCCACCGTCAGCGCGGACTTGCCGAACTTCAGGCTGTCCTTCACCGCCGTCATGCCGTTCAGGTCGGCGCGCATGTTCTGCGAGATCGCGAACACGGCAGGATCGTCATCCGCCTTGCTGATGCGCAGATTCGTCTCGATCCGCTGCTGGGTCTTGCCCATGTCCTTGCCGATATTGTTCAGCGAGCGGATCGCCGCCATGGCGGCGGCATTGGTGTTGACGGAGGACATTGTCCCCATCTCCTTGATCAGGCGTTCCGTGGTCAGGCCGGCCTTTTGCCTCCCTCCTCACGGGACCGGGCGCACCGCGTCGCTACGACGCCGCCGCTACCGGCCAGAGACCCGCCATCCGCGGGCCTTCCTCCATATCCTGCCACGCGGGGGATGAAGCTTGCGTAAAGCTCCAGCCTGCGTGGCAGGAAAACTATTCGGCGTGCGGCCGCATCGCCGTCGCCGCTGCCGCCGCCGCGGCGACGCCCACCATCGGCATCGGCAGCCCGGTCTGCACATCCAGCCCCAGCACCGTCGCCTCATGCCGCATCACGTGCCGCACCAGCCGCAGCGCCTGGTACCATTCATCCTGCTCCGCCATCGCCAGCGCGCGCTCCAGCAGCTGCCGCGCCATCGATGACGTCGTCGCTTCCTGGAACTCCGCCACCAGCCGGTGCGCGTCGGCCATGGCGGCCTCGCGATCCTCCTCGGGACCGACATAGGCGCATTGCAGGGCGAAATAGATGCGGCGCGCCGGGGTGTTCGCGGCCTCCGGGGCCATCACCTGCTTGCCGAACAGGAAACGCGCCTTGGCAACAAGCTCCACCCGGGTCCGGCTGCGGAAACGCAGCGACGCGCCGTTCACCACCATCAACTCACCGGCACGCATCTCGAGCACCAACGTGGACATGCCACTCTCCCAAGCCTGGCGGCATGGCGGCGGGGGGGTAGCGGCCCGCCATGCCGGGGGGCCGGCGAACGCCGGCCAACGCGAATCTTTCGCCACCACACAGCCTGCGCCGCGTGCTCGATCCTTCGAGGGCGCGCCGCGCGCCCCGGCACTGGTACCGGGGACGCACGTCGCAGACGCATCATCACCCATTCGGCTTAACCAGGGTTGAAGGCGGCGCCCCCGATCCATCCCGTCATCCCTCATGCCATCATCCCCTTCCGGAACCCTGCCACGCCACCGCTACCCCAGCATCGACACGAGCGAGAGGCGGGAGACCATCGTCGTCACGGTGTAGGAGGCTTCGAGCCGCTCCCTCACCTGCGCCAGCTCCGCGGAGGCCTGCGCCAGGTCCACCTCCGCCACGTCGCCGAGCTGCGTGCGCAGCGCCACCAGCATGTCCGCATGCCGCTCCCGCGTCGCATCGATGCGGGCGGAGGCGGCGCCGAGCTTGCCCTGTTCCGCCGCCAGCCCGCCGGTCGCGCCGTTCAGCATCCCGGTCGTGCCCTCCAGCAGCTCCTGCCAGCCCTCCCCGGTGTCGAACTGAGCCTGGCTGACGGAAGCGAGCGTCGCCAGCCCGCGCAGCAATTCGCGACCCCAGGAGGCCGTGACCTCATCCGCGCTGTCGCGGTTGGCGAAGACGCCGATCGAAACCCGTTCCCCGTCCGAGACCTGCAGCGCCCGGCGCGCTTCCGTCGTGCCGTCGCCTTCCAGGAAGGCGGAGAAGGGGGTGGTGGCGGGATCGGTGGCGATCGCCTGCGTATCCGCCAGCACCGTCGCGGCATTGGTGGCATCCAGCGTCGCGACCGATGCGGCGATGGCGGTCGCCATCGGCCCGGTCGTGATGTTCGCGGCATCCGGCACGGGCGGGTTCGTCACATCCGAACCGCCGAACAGGTATTCGCCGCCATGGCGCGTGTTCAGCAGCGCCGCCGCCTCCTCCAGCGCCGCGCGGGCGATGTCGGCCAGGGACTCGACGGCGACCGCGCCCAGGGTGCGCGCGCGCAACGCCTCCGCCGCCACATTGCTCGCCAGGTCGTGCAGCCGTCCGAGCACGGTCTGCGCCGCATCCGCCCGCGCCAGCGCGCGGTCCGCCGCCGCGGTGAAGACCTCCCGCTTGTTGATCTCGACCTTGAGGTCGATGGCCCGCCGCGCATCGAGGCCGAGGTCCCCATGCACCGCGCCCCGCTGCCCGGTGCTGACCTGGCGGGAGATCACGTCCACCCGCTGGCGCATCGACGCCTGTTCCAGCGCCATGCTGCCGATCATGGAGATCGTCGACATGGTCAGCGCACCGCGCCGAACAGCGCGTCCCACATCGCCTGGATGGTGGAGATCACGCGCGCATTCACGCCGTAGGCGGTCTGCAACTGCACCATCGACGCCACCTCCTTGTCCACATCGACCCCCGATCGCTGCTGGAGGCGGGAGGCCAGGACATCCCGCAGCCCTTCCGCGCGTTCCCTGGTGGCGGTCGCGGCCGCGCGGGTGCCCGCCTGTTCCGCGACCAGCGCGCTGCCGTAATCCTCCAGCGTCCGCAGCCCGCTGAGGGGTGAGGAGAGCGTGCCATCCGGCCCGAGCCCGCCGCTGGCGAAGCCAGGCTGCGGCGTGCCCGCGGCGACTTCCGCGCCGAAGGTGAAGTCGAGCACCCGGTCCAGCAGCGTCGCGAAGCCTGCCGGCCCCGTGGCGGTGTTGGGCGTGAAGGCCGTGGGCCCGCCCGGCGCCGCCACCACCGCATGGGTGCCGTCCCGCACCAGGGCGGGGTCCGCCACCACGTCCGGGTTCACCCGGATGGCGCCGGCGAAGCCCACCATGGCGCTGCCGGCATAGGGCTGGGTCACGTCGGGCACCGTGCCGGCATCGTCGGTGAACAGCCGCAGGCCCTGCGCCTCCATCCGGTAGGCCAGCTGAGACGCGGCGACATCCGCTTCCGCCTGCATCCGCGGCAGTGTCGCATCCCGCAATTCCGCCGCCGCGCCCAGCCGCCCGCCGGCGAGCCGGCGCGTCACGTCGATGCCATCCAGCATCACGCCGGGCAGCGTGCCGCCATTGCCGTGCCAGGCACCGGACCCCACCGTCGCATCGGCGAGCGTGAAGGGGCGGCCCCCTTCCTCCAGCGGCAGCGTGATGCCGCCGCGCGCCACCAGCGTCACCTCCCCGTTGCCGCGGCGGATGACCGTGATGTCGAGGCTTTCCGACACCTGCCCGATCACCTGGTCCCGCTGGTCCTCCAGCTCCGCCGTGCTGCGGCCGGACGCGGCCTCCCGCCGGATCGCGTCGTTCAGCCCGGCGATGGCGGAGAGGTTGGCGTTCAGCGCCTCCACCTCCGTCCGCATCGCATCCTGCGCCTGCTGCCGCGCCTCCCCGATCGCGGCGGAGACGCTGTTGAGCCGCCCGGCCAGCGTTTCCGCCGCGGTGACGACGGTGCCGCGGCGGATCGCATCCGCCGGCGCTTCCCGCAGCGCCACGATCGCGTCGCGCAGCCCGCCCATCAGCCCGCCGACGCTGTCGCCATTCTCGGGCGACCCGTGCGCCGCCTCCACCCCGCGCAGCAGGTCCTCCCGCAGCGCGCCCGCCGCGACATCGCCCTTCGCGCGGTCCTGCGCCGCGATCAGCGCCAGGTCCACGTCGCGCGCCACCGGCTGGCTGCGCACGCCGATGCCGGTGCCCGCCGCCGTCAGCGTGCGGCCTTCCAGCACCTTGCGCGTATGGCCATCGACGCCCGCATTGGCGATGTCGTGGGACGCGCGCGCCATCTGGCGCTCCAGCAGCCGAAGGCCGCTGCGCGCGACGGTGAAGGCGAGGTCGAGGCCCATCGCTCAGCTCCCCGGCGGTGCTGCCTCAGCGCTTCATGTTGATGGTGTCCTGCAGCATCTCGTCGCTGGCGGTGACGATGCGGGTGTTGGAGGTATAGGCCCGCTGCGCGAGGATGAGCTTCGAGAATTCCGCCGCGATGTCGACGTTCGACCGTTCCACGGAATTGGTGACGAGCTTGCCGACCCCGTTGGTGGAGGCGTCGGTCACGCGCGCCTCCCCGCTTTCCACGGTGCGCAGGTAGGCCTGGCCGTCCAGTTTCTGCAGCTTGTCCGGATCGTTGAAGGCCACGACGGGCACGCGCGCCACGATGCGCGTCTGGCCATTGTCGTAGTTCACCGCGACGTCGCCATTCTCCCGCACCGTCACGCCGTTATAGGCGCCGAGCGGCACGCCATCCTGCGACAGGTCGCGCACCGAATACTCGGTGCCCGCATACATGGTCAGGCCCGTCGGCACGCCGAAGCCGCCCAGGTTGATCTGCACCTCCTGGTTCCCGTAGCCGTAGTCAACGGTGAAGCCGAGGAAGGCGTTGTCCCCCGTCTCGGTCGGCGCGGGCGTGGTGCCGGTGGTGTTGGCCCGCATGGTGATGGAGGAGATCGTGCCGGGCGCCGCCGTCACCACCGGCGGGCCGGCGGCGATCTGGCCGCCGAACCGCACATCCACGAAACGGCCATCGGCGGGGTTCGTCGTGTCGTTCTCCGGCGTGATGCGCAGCCGCCAGGTGTCGGTATCCAGACGCCACCAGTCCAGCGTCACCTGCTGCTGGTTGCCCAGCGCGTCATAGATCTGGATGACGCTGCTGACCGGGTCCTCCGTCGGTGCCCAGGGGGCTGCGGCGGGGATCGCCGCCACCGCGTCCACATTGCTCGGCAGGTTCGCCGCCAGGTCGATGGAACTGGTCGGCACGGGGTTGTAGACGAGTTCGGAAATGCGGATCGGCGCCAGCGTGGTGCGGTCCGGCTGGCCGGTCGCCAGCATGGTCCAGCCTTCCAGGTAGTAGCCGCTGCCATTCACCATGTAGCCGTCGCGGTCCATGGCGAAGTCGCCGGCGCGGGTGAACATCTGCCGGTCGTCGAAGATCACGTCGGCGCCCGAGCCGCCGCGGGATTGCGCGACGGAAAAGAAACCCTGGCCGGCGATCGCCATGGCCAGCGGGTTCTCCACCTGCTCGATCGTGCCCTGCACGGTGTTGGTGTAGTCCGGCCGCGCCTCCACCGAGCCCGGCAGGTTCACCCGCAGGTTCGACCGCGTCAGCCAGTTGGTGAAGTTGGTGTCGGTGCGCTTGAAGCCGACGGTCTGGCTGTTGGCGACGTTGTCGGAGACATGGCCCAGCGCGCGGGCCTGCGCGGCAAGGCCGCTGATCGCGGTGGTCATCGAGCCGAGCAGCGACATGGTCCGGATGCTCCAGAAGGGTTTTGGGACCGGTGGCGTCGCCGCCCCCCGGGCCCGGTTGTCGCGGTGCCTTCGCACCCCGCCTGGCCGTGCCAGCGCAACCCGCGTGCCAGCGCCTGCCCCCCCGCCGGCAGGACCAGTCCTGCCGGCCGGCGGCAGATCCTGCCGGGCAGGGACCGGCTTCTGCCGCCGGCCGGCGGCCCGGCCCTGGCATGGCCGTTGCGCTGGCGGCCCCGAACCGCATCCGGCACCCGCATGGACCTTTCCATTCCCCTGGCCAGCCCGCCCGGCAGCGCCACGGCGTCCTCCGGCCCGCCTCCTGGCCCGCCCCCTGGCGGCCCGGCCGGGCGAGGCCGTTTCGGCCAGGTGCTGGAAGGCGCGGTGGCGGCGGGTGGCGAGGCCCAGGTCCCCGACAGGGCGGCCGCCCCCGGGGAAGGCCCGGTTGCGAGCCCCGGGGGCATCACCGGCACGATCGCGGACGCCACCAGCGCTGAGAGTCCCGCCGGTCCGCCGCCGGACATGCCGGCCAGTGCCTCCGAGGGGATCGGGGACGCCGCGGCGGGTGCCATGCCGCCAACCCCCGACCCGGCCGCGGACCTGGTGGCCGAGCCTGCCCCTGGCCTTCCGCCCGATCTCTCCCTGGGCCCCGACCCGGCGCCGGACGTCGCGGCCACGGCCGGACTCCTGCCGGTGACGCCAATGGCGATCGAGCAGGCGATGGCCGCGCTGCCGGTCGCCCCGCTGGCGCAACCCGCCTCGCCCCCGCCCGCCCTGGGCGCGACCACGCCCGCGCCGCCGGCCGCCCCGCCATCGGTGGCAACGAGCGCCAGCGCCCCCGGTGCCGCGGCTGCCCCGCCGGGTGGTGCCGTGCCAAGCCTTCCATCCTTGCAGGCGCCGGCGCCTGTCCTCGCCGATGGTGCCGCGCCGGCGCCCGCCGGAGCGGCCGCGGCCCCCCTTGCCCCATCGCCGCCGGCGGGGCCCGCGGAGGCCGCTTCGGCGCCACTGCCCGAATCATCGATGCCCGCCGCAGCACCGGCCCCGATGGCCGGCCCGGCGGCGGCCCAGGGCGGCGTGACGCGGACGGCGGAGACCCAGCCGGCGGAAACGCAGGCGTCAGCGATCCAGGGGGCAGCGGCCGGGCCTGTGCCCCCGGGTCCCGATGCGGCGCCGGACCCCGCGCGGCTGGCGGAGGCCGTCGCGGCGGCGATGCCATCCGGGGCGCCGGACGGGCCGGATGCCGTCCCGGTCGCGCCGCCTGGGGTGACGGGGGTCGCACCGGCCCCGCCATCCGCCGCCGCCGCGCCGGCTGGCGCGACCCCGGCGCCGAGCGCGATCCCGGCCCCGACCGCGGCCGCGGCCCCGGGCGCCGGCCCGCCATCCCAGGCGGCCAGCCCGGACCAGGCCGCGCTTCCCGCCGCCGCCACCCTGCCCATGGCCGGCGTGGTCGTCGTCGCCGGCCAGGCCGCCGCGGGAACGCGGCCCGCCGCCCCTCCATCCGGCCCTGCCTCCGCGCGGCACGGCAATGCCGTGGCGGTGACCGCCACCGGCGCCGACGCTGCCCCCGCCGTCGCCCTTGGCCCCGCCATCGGTCCCGCCAGCAGCCCCACGAAGCTGGACGCCGCCCCGGTCACCGATCCGGCGCCCCTGCCCGAGGGCGCCGCCCCCCTGGCCGAGGCCCCGGCCGCCGCGACCCCCGGTGCCGAGGCCAGCCGCCCGGTCCCGGCCATCGCCGTCGAGCCGCCGTCGAGCGGCCATCACGCGGCGACGCCGGCTGCCGAGCCGCGCGCCGATGCCGCGGCCACGCCGCCACAACCCCCCGCCGCCACCGATCCGGCGCCGCGCACCCCGCCCATGCTGGCCCGCGCCAGCGCCACGCAGGTCGCCTGGCCGGCCCGCCAGGTCGCGCCCTTCGCCGTCGCCCTGGCGCTGGGCGGCGAATCGAGCCTGACGCTGACGCTGGACCCGGTGGAACTCGGCCGGGTGGAGGTCTCGATCGACCGCAGCCGGGGCGAGGCCCTGGTGCGCGTGACGGCGGAGCGCGCCGATACGCTGGCGCTGCTCCAGCGCGACGCCCGCGACCTGGAACGCGCCCTGGCCGATGCCGGGCTCGGGGAGCGTGGGACAAGCCTGTCCTTCAGCCTCGGCGATGGCGGCGCGGCGCGGGACCAGGCGCAGCGGGATTCCCTGGCCCAGGGCCAGGCGCAGGGCGCCTCATCCCCCCGGGCCGCCGCGCCCCGCGATGCGGTCCCCCCGCTGCCCGGGAACGGGCCCCTCCATCGCCAGGGGGCCGCGCATCGCGGCCTCCTCGACCTTGCCGTCTGAAGGAGAAACGCCATGAGCGGCAGCATCAGCGCCACCAATTCCACCACCTCCGGCGCCCAGGCGACCGCCAGCAGCAACCGCCTGTCGGCCGACCTGAACACCTTCCTGCGGCTGCTGACGACGCAGCTGCAGAACCAGGACCCGACCCAGCCGATGGACGCCAACCAGCTGACGCAGCAGCTGGTGCAGTTCTCCACCGTCGAACAGCAGATGAACACCAACACCACGCTGCAATCGCTGCTGTCGCTGCAGCAGGCCGGGCAGCTGGGCCAGGCGGCGGCGCTGGTCGGCCGGCGCGTGACGGTGGAATCGGACCGCCTGCCGCTGCAGAACGGCCGCGCGGATGTGAACCTGCCCGCCGCCGGCACGGCCCGCGCCGCGCGGATCGAGATCCGCGACACCACCGGCAACCTGGTCCGCGCCCAGACCGTGCCGCTCGGCACCGCCGCCAGCACCTGGCAGTGGGACGGCAAGGATTCCCGCGGCCAGCTGCGCAACGACGGCAGCTACCGCCTGACCGTCACCGGCCAGGCCAGTGACGGCGGCACCGCGGCCATCAGCCACACCGTGACCGCGGAGGTGACGGGCGCGACGCGCGTCGATGGCGCGGTCACGCTGAAGATGGGCGCGGTGAACGTCGCCTATGACCGGATCAGGGACATCGTCGCCGCGCGCTGAGGGCGCGCGGCCGCCGCGCTACGCCTGGAGCCGCCGGATCGCCGCCACCATCGCCGCCGTGGCGGCGTCGAGCGGAGGCGCCGCGGTTGCGGCATCGGCGGCTTCCGCCTGCCCGGCCAGGGCCGGCAGGATGCCGCCGGCCAGTTGCTTGCCCAGCTCCACCCCCCATTGGTCGAAGGGATTGATGCCCCAGAAGGCGCCGAGGCAGGCGACCTTGTGCTCATACAGCGCGACCAGGGCGCCCAGCGTCTCCGGCGTCAGCGCCGGCAGCAGGATGGAGACGCTCGGCCGGTTGCCTGGGAAGGTCCGGTGCGGCGCCAGGCGGTCGATCTCCGCGGCGGGCAGGCCCGCCCGCGCCATCTCCGCCCGCGCCTCCGCCTCCGTCCTGCCGCGGGCCAGGGCCTCGGCCTGGGCGAGCGCATTGGCCAGCAGGATGCGGTGGCTTTCCGCATGCGTATGGTCCGGCCGCGCGACCAGCACGAAATCCACCGGCACCGGCGTGGTGCCCTGGTGGATCAATTGCAGGAAGGAATGCTGGGCATTCGTCCCCGGCTCCCCGAACACCACCTGCCCGGTGGCATGGGCGACCGGCGCGCCCTCCACCGTCACCCGCTTGCCGAGGCTCTCCATCTCCAGCTGCTGCAGATGGGCGGCGAAGCGCGACAGGCGTTCGTCATAGGGCAGCACGGCGCGGGCGGGGTAGCCCAGCGCATTCACGTGCCAGACCTCCACCGCCGCCAGCAGCAGCGGCAGGTTGGTGGCCTCCGGCGCCGACAGGAAATGCTCGTCCATCGCGCGCGCGCCGGCCAGCAGGCCCTCGAAGGCCGGCATCCCGCAGGCCAGCGCGATGGAAAGCCCGACGGAAGACCACAGGCTGAACCGCCCGCCGACCCAGTCCCGGAAGCCGAAGACGCGGTCGGGCGCGATGCCGAAGGCTGCCGTCGCGGGCAGGTTGGTGGACAGCGCCGCCAGATGCGCGCCCGCCGCCGCCTCCCCCAGCGCCGCCGCCAGCCAGGCCTTCACCAGCCCCGCATTGGCCATCGTCTCCTGCGTCGTGAAGGTCTTGGACGCCACCAGCACCAGTGTGCGGGCGGGGTCCAGCGTGGGGCGCAGCGCCTCCCACGCATGGGCGTCCACATTCGCGAGGTAATGGGCCCGCATCGGCATGCCATGCCGCCACAGCGCCCGCGTGACCATGGCGGGGCCGAGGTCCGATCCCCCGATGCCGATATTCACGACATCGGTGAAGCGATCCCCCCGCGCGCCGCGGAGGGTGCCGTCATGCACGCCGCGCACGAAGCCCGCCATGGCCGCCAGCGTGCCATGCACGACGGCGGAGGCATCCTCCGCCCCCGCCTGGAAGGCGCCGGCCGGCCCGCGCAGCGCCAGGTGGAGCGCGGCGCGCCCTTCCGTGCTGTTCACCGCCTTCCCCGCCGCCATGGCGTCCCGGAAGGCCAGCACCCCCCGGGCCCGGGCCAGGGCCAGCAGCGCATCCAGCACCGGGGCCACCAGCGCCGTGCGGGACAGGTCGAGCATCAGCCCCGCGGCATGGTGGGTCAGCGCGGCGGCGCGGGCGGGATCGGCATCCAGCTTCGGGCGGATGGCGGCGGCACCGGGCTGGCGGCCAAGCGCCATCAGCGCCCCCCAAGCCTCTCCATCCGTCATGGCTGCCCTCCGCTATGCCGCCGGCCAATGTTCCGGCCGCGCCCTAACGAGCGTGTGCCGGGTCCGGTTCTCGGTCTAGATACCGTTCCGACGGAGGACTGCGAAGGGAAGCGGAATGGCGGGACGGTCGGTGGGCCAGCCGGGTCGGGGCCAGGGGGGGCAGGTCCCCGCCGTCCAGGGGCGCGCGGCGGCCCGGGGCGGGCGGTGGCTGACGCTGAGCCTGGCGGCCTTCGCGCTGACCGCCACCTGGCTCTTCGCCGCCACCGTGCTGCTGGATCGCCAGTCGACGCTGGAACAGGGCTGGACGGATGCGGAGAACACCGCGGCCCTGCTGGCGCAGCACACCGACCGCGTGCTGCGCATCGCCGCCATCACCGCCGAACGGGTCGAAGCCCTGCTCGACCGCCATGGCATGGAGGAACTGGGGGAACGCCGGCAGCCCCTGCTCGCCGCCCTTGCCGCCAGCACGCCGGAAGTCTCCAAGCTCTGGATCATGGATGGGCAGGGCCATGTCGCCGGCAGCAGCGAAGGCACGCTGCTGCTGGGGCGGGATTACTCGAACCGCGCCTATTTCGCGCCGCTGCTGCAGGGGGGGCGCGACCACATCTCCGGCATGCTGTTCAGCCGCCCGGAAAGCGGCTGGTACTTCACCTGGAGCCGCGCCCGCCGCGACGAGACGGGCGCGCTCTCCGCCGCCATCGTCATTGCCATCGGCAGCGCGGATATCAGCCAGGTGGCGGCCGGGCTGGCACTCGGCCCCGGCGCCATGCTGCGCCTGTCCCGCGAGGATGGCACGGTGGCGATGCAATGGCCCGTGCCGCCGGTGGGCCTGGCGGTGCCGGCGCCCGACCCGCTGCCCGGCCCCATCGGGCGGCGGGAGGATACGGCCGCCGATGGCAGCCGCCGCCTGGTGGCCTGGTCCAGCACGCCCGGCCTCGCCCTGGTCGCGACCGCCGCCATGTCCCGCGACCATGTGCTGGCGCCCTTCCATGCCAGGCTGCTGCGCAACGGGCTGCTGTTCGGCGCCTCCATCGCCATCGCCGGGCTGCTCGCCATCGCCGCGCTGCGCGCCGCGCGGCGCGAGGGGCAGGCGCTGGCCTCCGCCGAGGAACGCGGCAGCGCGCTGGCCTTCGCGCTGGCGGAGCGGGAGGATCTGCTGGCCTCCGTCCAGGAAGGGGAGGCGCGGCTGCGCCTGGCGGAACAGGCCGGCGGCATCGGCCTGTGGGACTGGGACCTGCGTGATGGAAGGCTGACGCTGATCGGCGATGTCTTCCTGGCCTGGGGCCTGCGAATCCGCCGGCGCGTTTCCACCCGCGCCGCGCTGCGCGCCGTCCACCCGCAGGACCGCCCCGCGCTGCAGGCGGCGCTGGATGCCGCGGTGCGCGGGGATGCGCCGCTCGACATCGAATTCCGCCTGGCGCCACCCTCGACGTCCCGCGGCCCCGGGATGCGGGACGCCGAGCCCGATCGCTGGATCGGCGTGCGCGCGGAAGTGCGGCGCGCCATCGGCGGGGAGGCGCGGCGCCTGCTCGGCATCGCGCTCGACGTCTCCGCCCGGCGGCGGGAAGCCCAGGCGCTGACGGAAGCCAACGCCATCCTCGAACGCCGCGTCGCCGAACGGACCCGCGCCCTGGCCGATGCCAATGCCCGGCTGCGGGAAGGGGAGGCGCGGTTCCGCGGCATCTTCGACGCCACCTTCCAGTTCATCGGCCTGCTGTCGCCGGATGGCACGGTGCTGGAGACGAATGAGGCGCTGCTGCGCCTGGTCGGCACCAGCGGCGCCAGCATCGCCGGCCGCAAATCCTGGGAAGCCCCCTGGTGGCCGGAGGAGGAGGTGGAGGCCGTGCGCGCTGCCATCCGCCAGGCGGCCGAAGGCGGCTTCGTGCGGCGGGAAGCGCGGATGCGCGCCGCCGATGGCAGCATCATCACGGTCGACTTCTCCATCAAGCCGGTGCGGGGGGAGGATGGGATCGTCTCCCTCCTGGTGCCGGAGGCGCGCGACGTCACCGACCTGAAGGCCACGCAGGCGCAACTGCTGGAAGCGCAGAAGATGGAGACGCTGGGCCGCCTGACCGGCGGCGTGGCGCATGACTTCAACAACCTGCTGATGGCGGTGCTGGGCAACCTCGCCTTGGCCCGCAAGCGCCTGGGGGAGGCACCGCCGCCGGCCGTCATCCGGCACCTCGATGCCGCGACGCTCGGCGCGGAGCGCGGCGCGCAGCTGACGCAGCGGCTGCTGGCCTTCGCGCGGCGGCAGGACCTCAGGCCCTCCGCCGTCGATCTCGCTGCCCTGCTGGCCAATCTCCGCGACCTCATCGCGCGTTCCGCCGGCCCGCGCGTGACGGTGGCGGTGCAGGCACCCGCCGGCCTGCCGCCCGCGCTGGTCGATCCGCATGCGCTGGAACTGGCGCTGATCAACCTGGTCGTGAATGCGCGGGACGCCATGCCCGATGGCGGCCGCATCGAGGTGGTGGTGGAGGAGGCGACGCCCCCGCAGGGCGTCGCCCCCCCGCAGGCCGGCGTCGTGCCGCATGCGGCGGCGCCCATGCTGCGCATCGCGGTCAGCGATACCGGCCATGGCATGGATGCGACCACGCTCGCCCGCGCGGTGGAGCCCTTCTTCTCCACCAAGGGGCCGGGGCAGGGGACGGGGCTCGGCCTGTCCATGGTGCATGGCCTGGCGCACCAGTCCGGCGGCGCCTTCACCATCGACAGCGCGCCGGGGCAGGGCACCACCTGCACGCTCTGGCTGCCGCGTTCCGGCGCCCCGGCGCTGCCGCTGGCCGCCGCGCCGGAAGTGGTGGCGCCGCATGGCACCGGGCGCGTGCTGCTGGTGGATGACGAACCCCTCGTCCTCGACAGCACCGCCGCCCTGATCGAGGAGCTGGGCTACGAGGTCGCGACCGCCACCTCCGGAGAGGCGGCGCTGGCCGTGCTGGATGCGGCGGCCGAGCCCTTCAGCGCCGTGGTCACCGATTTCGCCATGCCGGGCATGACGGGCGCGGCGCTGGCCGGGCGCATCGCGGCGCTGCATCCGGGCCTGCCGGTCATCCTGGCCACCGGCCATGCCGGCCCCTGGCCCGAGGGCCCCGGCCCGCTTCGCCTGGCCAAGCCCTACAGCCTGGCGGAACTCGCCATGGCGCTGGACAGCGCACTGGCCCGCGCGGCGGCGTGATCCGGCGTCGACCGCGTGGCGCGGTCGTAGAGTTGCGTTGACCGCGGGGGAGGCTTCGGCATATTCCTCCTATCCATAGAAGGATTGGAGGAAGCGCATGAGCGGTGCATTGCGGGCGGGGGGCCAGGGCGAATACCGGCTGGAGGGCCGCGTCGCGGTCGTCACCGGCGGCAGCAGCGGCATCGGTGCCGCCACCGTCCGCCGCCTGGCCGCTGCCGGCGCTTCCGTCGTCATCGGCTACAACAGCGGCGCGGACCGCGCGGCCGCGCTGGTCGCGGAACTGCCCGGCCCCGGCTGCCACCTGGCGCTGCACATCCCGATGGAGGACAGCGCCGCCATCCGCGCCGCCGCGGCGAAGGTCGAAGCCGCCTATGGGCGCTGCGACGTGCTGGTGAATTCCGCGGGCGTGACGCGCGCGGTGCCGCATGCCGACCTCGAAGGGCTGGACGATGCCAGCTTCGACCGCATCCTGATCACCAATGTCCGTGGCCCCTTCTCCACCATCCGCGCCTTCGCGCCGCTCATGAAGCGGGGCGGCGATGCGGTGGTGGTGAATGTCTCCTCGCTCTCGGCCTCCACCGGCCTCGGCTCCTCCATCGCCTATTGCGCGTCGAAGGCGGCGCTCGACACCATGGGCATGTCGCTGGCCCGCGTGCTGGGGCCGGAGGTCAGGATCATCAGCGTCTCCCCCGCCGCCGTCGCCACGGATTTCGTGCCGGGCCGCGGGCGGGAAGGGGTGGAGCGCCAGGCCGCGACCACGCCGCTCAAGACCGTCGCCGAAGCCGATGACGTCGCACTCGCCATCATGGCGGCGGCCACGCATCTGCGCCTGACCACCGGCACCGCCATCCTCGTCGATGGCGGGCGTCACCTGTAATGAGAAGGGATGTTCCGATGCCCGACACCGTGCTGATGCCGCCGAGCGAGGCGGTGCTCTCGCCGTCCGACGGCACGCTGGCCTACATGACCGGCTTCGCCAATTCCTTCGCGACGGAGGCCGTGCCCGGCGCGCTGCCGGTCGGCCGCAATTCGCCGCAGAAGGCGCCCCGCGGCCTCTATGCCGAACAGCTCAGCGGCACCGCATTCACCGCGCCGCGCCACGCCAACAAGCGCACCTGGTTCTACCGCATCCGCCCGAGCGTCCGGCACGGCAACGGCTTCCGCCGCATCGATGCCGGGCTGATCCGCACCGCGCCCTGCCGCGATGAAAGCGACCTCGGCATCGGGCAGCTGCGCTGGCACCCCATCGCGATGCCGGAGGAACCCACGGATTTCATCCAGGGGCTCCGCACCATCACGACCTGCGGCGACGCGCAGATGCAGGCGGGCATGGCGAGCCATGTCTACCTCGCCAACCGATCGATGGATAACCGCTACTTCTACAACGCGGATGGGGAGATGCTGCTGGTGCCGCAGATCGGCGCCATCGAGGTCTTCACCGAATGCGGCCGGCTGCACGCCACGCCCGGCGAGATCGTCCTCATCCCCAAGGGCATGAAGTTCAAGGTGGACCTGCCGGATGGTCCCGCACGCGGCTATGTCTGCGAAAACTATGGCGCCTACTTCACCCTGCCGGAACGCGGCCCGATCGGCGCCAACTGCCTGGCCAATCCGCGCGACTTCCTGACGCCCGTCGCGGCCTATGAGGACCGGGAGGAACCCTGCGAGCTTCTCGTGAAGTCGCAGGGCAAGCTCTACACCACGCAGCTCGCGCAATCGCCGCTCGATGTCGTCGCCTGGCACGGCAATTTCGCGCCCTGCAAGTATGACCTTCGCCGCTTCTCCCCGGTGGGATCGGTGCTGTTCGACCACCCCGATCCCTCGATCTACACGGTGCTGACAGCACCGTCCGAAACGCCCGGGACCGCGAACGTCGACTTCGTCATCTTCCCGGAGCGCTGGGTGGTGATGGAGGACAGCTTCCGGCCGCCCTGGTACCACATGAACGTCATGAGCGAGTTCATGGGCCTGATCTACGGCCAGTACGACGCCAAGCCCGAAGGCTTCAAGCCGGGCGGCATGAGCCTGCACAACGCCCTGATCGCCCATGGCCCGGATACCGAGGCTTTCGAGAAGGCGTCCACCCGCGAACTGAAGCCAGAACGCCTGTCCGGCACCATGGCCTTCATGTTCGAGACCCGTTACCCGATGTCCCCCACGGGCTACGCCTCCTCGCTCGAACTCATGGATACCGGCTACCCCGATTGCTGGGACGGCCTGACGCGCGACTTCCGGCCGCGATGAGCGGTGACGAGGCGGGCACGCTCTGGCCCGCGCCCGCCTCCTTCGGCCGCGACCTGCCGCTGCGCTACCAGGTCCACCAGCATCTGCTGGCGGCGATCCGCGCGCGGCCACGCCAGGCGCAGGCGATGCGCCTGCCGACCGAAGCCGAGCTCGCCCGCCACTACGGCGTCGGTGTCGTGACGGTACGGGAGGCACTGAAACCGCTGGAGGCGGAAGGCGTCATCACCCGCCACCGCCGCCGCGGCACCTTCGTCGCCGCCGATGCACCGACCGCGCCGCCCCTCGAACTCCGCGGCTCGCTCGATTCCCACTTCGCGCAGCACAGCGCGGAGGAATTCGAACTGCTGGAACAGGCGGAACTGCCCGTGCCGCCGCGCCTGGCCGCGCAGTTTCCCGGCGCCGCGGCGCTGTCCATGTTCCGACGCCTGCGCCGCAACGCGGGCGAGGTCGTCAGCCACGCCGTCAACTGGCTTCCCGTCGAACACGGGCGCCGCGTGCCGCTCGACGTCCTCGCGAAATGGCCGATGACGCGCGTGCTGCGCGATGCGCTGAACCTGCCCGTCTCCCGCATCGAGAACAGCATCGAAGCCCGCGCCGGCAGCCCAGAAGTGACGCGCCTGCTCGGCGTGCCGCCGCTCAGCCCCATCCTGTTCTTCACGGGCATCAGCCAGGACGCGCAACGCCGCGTGCTGGACCTGGTGGAGATCGACTACCGCGCGGACCGGTTCCGCTTCGGGGTGAGCTTCGACGTGGCGCAGAACGAATAAGGGTGAGGCTCCGCCTCACACTCCGCCGGGGGGCGTGGCGCCCCCCGGACCCCGCCGTCAAGAAACAATCAGGAGGAACGACAGGAAATGACCATCATCAGCAGGCGTGCGGCGCTCGCGGCCCCACTCGCGGCGCTTGCCACACCCAGCCTCGCGCAGACCTGGCCCGACCGGCCCATCACGCTGCTGCACGGCTTCGGCGCGGGCGGCAACGCCGATGTCATCGCCCGCGTCATCGCCGCCCCGCTCGCCGAGGCGCTGGGCAAGCCCGTCGTCGTCGAAGCCCGCACCGGCGCGGGCGGCAACATCGCCAGCGAAGCCGCCGCCCGCGCCCGGCCCGATGGCCACACGCTGATCCTGCTGACCGGCGGCCACGCCGTCTCCGCGGCGCTGTTCCGCACGCTGCGCTTCGACCCGATCGAGGATTTCAGCTTCATCTCCACCGTCTCCGTCTTCCCCTTCGTCGTCGCCACGCGCGCCGATGGCCCCATCACGTCACTGGCGGACATGGCGGCGCGCGCGCGGCGCGATCCCGGCGGCCTCACCTTCAGCTCCGTCGGCGTCGGCTCGACGCAGCACCTCACGGGTGAATTGCTGGCGCAGACGCTCGGCGTCTCGCTGACCCACGTGCCCTATCGCGGCGGCACGCAGCCGCTGACGGACCTGCTCTCCGGCCGCATCGACATGATGGTGGACAGCGTGACCGTGACGGGCGCGGGCATCGCCGCCGGCACCGTCCGCGCGCTCGGCGTCACCAGCGCCACCGCCTGGCCCAGCCTGCCGGAGGTGCCGACCGTCGCCAGCGCCGCGCCGGGGTTCGAGGTGGTCTCCTGGGTCGGCCTGGCCGCCCCCGCCCGCACGCCGACGCCCATCGTCGAACGCCTCAACGCCGAACTCCGCCGCGCCGTCGCGATCCCCGCCGTGCGCGAAAGGCTGGAGGCACTCGGCACCCGCGTCGCCCCCAATTCACCTGACCAGATGCGGGGCTTCGTGGCCGGGGAGGTCGCTCGCTGGAACCAGGTGATCGACCGCGCGCGCCTCGAACGGCAGTAGCGCCAAGCTGGCGAGGGAGGCAGCCGCCTACCCCGCCAGTACCCGCAGCCCCCAGGTCGCGGCGATCCCCGCGATGATTGCCGCGCCCATGTTCCGCGTCGCCACCTGCACGCCCACCACCACCGCGGCGCCCATCCAGCCCGGCCATCCCAGTGCCAGCAGCGGCGGCGCGACATAGGCGGCGAACAGGCACCCCGGCAGGTGTCGCAGCACCATCTCCACCCAGGGCGGCGGGCGCACCGCGCGCAGCACCGCATAGCCCCCCGCCCGGCAGGCATAGGTCACCAAGGCCATGCCGGTGATGGCCGCCAGCACGTCCCAGCGCACCATCCACATCTCAGCCACGGCGCGCATCCTCCCGCGGTGGCATCCCCCGGCCGCGCAGCTCCATCCAGGCGCCCAGCCCCGCACCGGCAAAACTGCCCAGCAGCAGCGGCAGCGGCACGGGCAGCGCCGCGCGATGCGCCGCGATGGCGACGATGGCCGCGACGCCCCAGGGCAGCAGGTCGAGCCGCGGCCCGCGCCACAGCGGCACCAGGATGGACAGGAAGGCCGCGATGGAGGCGAAGAACAGCGGATGCCCCGGCGGCACCCGCACCAGGCCGCCGCCCAGATGCCCTGCCGCCACGGTGCCCACCCAGCCGACCCAGATGCAGAGGCCGACCCCCAGCAGGAACCCCGCATCCCGCCCGCCCGCCCGCTGTTCCGCGACGCCGAGGGCGAAGGAATGGTCCACCAGCGTGGACAAAGTGCCCCACAGCTTCCAGCCCCGCAGCTTGTCGAGCCACGGCGCCAGCGCCGCCCCCATCGGCGCCATGCGGATGTTCACCACCGCCGCCGCGATGGTCGCCGCCAGGATCGGCGCCGGATCGGTCCAGAGTTCCAGCACCACCAGCTGCGCCGCGCCGGCGAAGACGAAGCTGCTCATCAGCACCGTCTCCGCGAAGCTCAGCCCCTTGGCGGCGGAGAGCACGCCAATGACGAGTCCGAAGGGCACCATGCCGATCAGCAGGGGCACGGAGGTCACGGCACCGCGGCGAACGCCGTTTCGCGTGAAGGTGACGGGGCCGCGGATGGTCATGGCGCAGGCGGGGAAGGCGCTGCCTTCCCCGGACCCCATCCGTCAGGAGGCAGAGACTCCTGGACCATCATCCATGTCCTGGGTTTCAAGGGCGCGCTGGCACTTGGCATGGGGGGTATCGGGGGGAACGGCCTTCCCCCCGGGCCAAGACGCACCGTCACCCCTGTCTTGCCGCCAGCAGCCGATCCTCCGCCTCGCCGGGGTCCATCCCCAGCGCCCGCCCCGCCACATCCCGCCCGAAGCCACCCCGCGCCAGCGCCGCCATCGCCTTCCGTCGTTCCTCGATCGGCGTTTCCGCCGGTCCGAACGGCCCGATCCGCCGCCGCCGGCAGAAGGCCAGCGCCGCATCCAACTCCGCCCCTTCCTCCTCCGGCAGCGCGGCAGCGGCGGTTTCGGCATCCACGCCCTTCGCCGCCAGGTGGGCCAGCGCCGCGCGGCGGGACTTGCCGCCGCGCAGCAGGCGCCGCGCCCGGCTTTCCGCGAAGGCCGCGTCATCCACGCTGCCTGTTGCCACCATCTTCTTCGCCACCTCCGCCGCCGCCTGCCGGCCCGCGGCGACCGCGGCCTCGGTATCCGTCATCCCGAATGCTTCCGCCGCGCGCTTCCAGCGATCCACGCGCCGCATCAGCACGCGTCGCAGCCCGACCTCGGTCGCGGCAAACCGCGCGAGGTGCGCCACCGCCGCTTCCTGCAGCCGCGCGGCGCCGGGCGGCGGTCCAGGCGGACGCGGTTCGGAGGGGGAGTGCCCGGCGCGGGGGTTGCGGCGCCGCTCTTGTGCCATGGGCTTATTCTGCCATGGTCCGCCCCCTCATGGCGACCCTCACCCCCGACTCCCCCATTGATGCTACGCACCCCGCCTGGCGCGGCTTCGTCGCGCTGACATCGCGGGAGACGAAGCGCTTCCTGAAAGTCTGGGCGCAGACGCTCGGCGCGCCCGTCGTCACCACGCTGCTCTTTCTCGCCGTCTTCGTGCTCGCGCTGGGCGAGACGAAGAAGGAGGTCGGTGGCATCCCCTATCTGGAGTTCCTGGGCGCGGGGCTGGTGGTCATGGCGCTGGCGCAGAACGCCTTCTCCAATTCGGCGTCGTCGCTGATCATCATGAAGGTGCAGGGCAACATCGTGGACCTGCTGATGGCGCCGCTGCCGCCGGCGGCGCTGCTGGGCGGGCTTGTGGCGGGGGCGGCGCTGCGCGGGCTGGCGGTGGCGGCCGTGGTGGTGGCGACGATGTGGCCCATCGTCGGCTTCTCCATCCCCGCGCCGTTCACCGCGCTGGCCTTCGCCGTGCTGGGATCGACGCTGATGGCGATCCTCGGCGTGCTGGCGGGGCTCTGGGCGCAGAAATTCGACCAGATGGCGACCATCACCAATTTCGTGATCACGCCGCTCGCCTTCCTGTCCGGTACCTTCTACTCGGTGGAGCGCCTGCCGGAGGGCGTGCGGATGGTGGCGCATGCGGACCCGCTGTTCTGGATGATCGATGGCTTCCGCGCCGGCATCGCGGGCCATGCGGAAGGCAATACCGCGCTCGGCCTGCTCGCGCTGGCGGCCACCACGCTCGGGCTGTGGTTCGTCGCGCTGCGTCTGGTGCGACAGGGATGGCGCCTGCGCGCCTGAGGCGCGGGGATGGCGCCTGCGCGCCTGAGGCGCGGGGATGGCTACTGCGCGCCTGAGGCGCGGCGGGATGGCGGGTGGTTGACGGGACGCCTTTCGCAACCACCGGGGCTCTCGCCGCGTTGGGGTGGCATGGCCGGGATGTGACGCCCCGGCCCGCAATCCCGGGAGACCCCACGCCATGTTCACCAGCAAGACGATCCTGACCATGACCACCGCGGCCGCGCTCTGCGCCGCGCCCATGCTGGCCTTCGGCCAGGCGAATCCGGGCGGCACCAGCCAGCAGCCGCCGGCCACGCAGACCCGCCCCGCGGGTGGCACGCCGGGCAACCCGCCCTCCACCGCGACCCAGCGCGCGCTGGATGGCGTGACCGGTAACCGCACCGATCCCGACGGCACCGGCAACAACCCGCCCGGCACCGCCGCCGGCCGCGCGGTCGACCGCGCCGCGGGCAATGCCCCCACCGCCACCGGCGCCACCACCGGCGCCACGAGCCCGGGCATGGCCGTGGACAGCATGCGCCTGCGGGAGGGCCGCCGCGCCAGCCAGGTGATCGGCAGCACCGTCTACAACGAGAACAACGAAAGCATCGGTGAGGTCGACGACCTCATCGTCCCGGCCGCCGGTGGCCAGCCCGTGGCGGTGATCTCCGTCGGCGGCTTCCTCGGCATCGGCGCCCGCCTGGTCGCCGTGCCGTATGAGCGCCTGACCCACAATGGCGAACGCAACCGCTGGATGCTCCAGGGCGCCAGCAAGGAGAGCCTGCAGTCGCTGCCGGCCTTCACCTACGACAACGCGACCCGCCGCGGCTGATCCCGCCCGCCTGTCGTCCCTGACCGTGCCTGCCTCCAACGGAGACTGAACCGATGAAGCGTACCCTCTTCGCCCTGGCGGCCCTCGCGCCGCTGGTCGCCTGCGCCAATCCGCAGGATGGCCGCCCGGGCAACCCGCCCTCCACCGCCAGCCAGCGCGCCTATGACCGCGCCACGGGCAGCCCGCCCACCAGCGCCGACGGCACCGGCAACAACCCCTCCGGCACCGGCGCGACGCGCGCGCTGGACCGCGCGGCGGGTACCAACACCTCCGGCGCCTATCCGTCCCAGTCCGATGGAACCCGCGCCAACCCGCCCGGCACGGCGGCGGAACGCGCCTATGATCGCGCGACGGGTTCCAACACCTCCGGCGCCTATCCCGCCAACAGCGGCGGCGTGCGCCAGTAGGCTCAGCCGCCCAGCCTGGTGGAGATCGCCTGCGCGCAGCGCAGCGCGCCGTCGCGCAGCGCGATCTCCCGCATGGCCTCCGTGCCGTCGAGATAGGGAATGCTGAGGGCCGCCACGCAGGCGCCGTCCGGCCCGAAGACTGGCGCGGCCACGGCGCGGATGCCCGGCGCATATTCCCCGGCATCCGTCGCGCATCCCGCCGTCCGCGCGTCATCCAGCGCGCGGCGCAGCGCGGCGCGGTTCGTCAGCGTCGCCGGCGTCCGTTGCGGCAGCGGGCCTGCCAGCAGGCGTGACCGCAGATCATCCGGCGCGAAGGCCGTCAGCAGCTTGCTCGCCGCCCCGGCATGCAGCGGGAAGCGCCGCCCGACCTGCGTCGTCACGGCGTAGCTTTCCGGGCTTTCGGCGATCGCGACCACCAGCGCCTCCATCCCCTCCAGCACCGACAGCTTAACGGTGCAGCGCAGGGCGCGCGCCGCCTCCTCCATCGGCCCGCGCGCCAGCGCCACCAGGTCGAATCCCGACGGCACCGCCCGCGCCAGGCGCAGCAACAGGGGGCCGAGGCGATAGGTATTGCCGTCGCCGCGCACCACCACCCCCCGCGCTTCCAGCGAATTCAGCACGCGATAGACCGTGGACCGCGGAATGCCGAGGCGGAGCGCGAGGTCGCGGATCCCCGACGGCCCGCCGGCCAGCGCCTCCATCACATCGACCGCCCGGTCGATGGCGGGGATGCGGTGGGCCATGGCGGGGGCGGCGTCGTCCCCGGACGCACGGATTTCCATTGACCGCTCGCCCTCGGATCGGGTTGAGTTATACCAGATAATAACTGGCAGTTCAAATAATAACTAATATGCCGAGCATCGGCAAGGGGAAGGAACCGTCCATGATCCGCCGTCGCCATCTGCTGGCCGCAGGCCTTGCCGCGCCCGCGCTGCCCGCCCGCGCCCAGGCCGCCTGGCCCACGCGCCCGATCACCTTCGTCAACGGCTTCGCGCCGGGCAGCACGATCGACATCGTCGCCCGCACCATGGGGCGGGAGATCGAGGCCCGGCTCGGCCAGCCCCTGGTCATCGACAGCCGCCCCGGCGCGTCGGGCAACATCGCCGCGCTGGCGATGCTGCGGGCGCCGGCGGATGGCTACACGATCGGCCTCGCGCCCATCACGCTCGGCACCAATCCCTGGCTGATGAATGTCGGCTACGACCCGCAGCGGGACATCACGCTGGTCGCGCGCATGACGGCCGTGCCGGTGGTGATCGCGGTCGCGGCCTCCACGGGTTTCCGCACGCTGGCGGACCTGCTGGCCTTCGCGCGGCAGTCGCCGGAACGGCTGACGCTCGGCCATGGCGGCGTCGGTGCCTCCGGCTTCCTGGCCGCGCATCTCTTCGGCCGCGCCGCGGGCTTCCAGCCGCTGATGGTGCCGTTCAGCGGCACCACGCCCGTCTACCAGGCGATGCTGGCGGGCACGGTGCACGGCACCTTCACGCCGGTCGACAACGTCCTGCCCGGCCAGGTCGCGGCGGGCGCGATGCGCGTGCTGGCGGTGATGCAGGAGACGCGCATCGCCATGCTGCCCGACGTGCCGACGACCCGGGAACTGGGCTTCGGGCCGGAGGTCGATTTCCGGTCCTGGCACGGCGTCATGGTCCGCGCCGGCACGCCTGCGCCGGTGATCACGCGGCTGTTCGAGGCAACGGTCGCCGCCGCCGCCAACCCGGCCGTGCAGGAAGCCCTGCTGCGCGCCGGCGTGGAGCCCGCGCCGAGCGCCAGCATGGAGGAGGCGCAGGCCTTCTACCTCGGCGAGGTTGCGCGCTGGGGCGACCTGATCCGCGCCCTCGGCATCCGCCCGCAATAGGGGCAGGCACCATGGAACTGACGATGCTGCTGCCGCCGCATCCCAATCGCAGCTGGCGGTTGGCGCGGCAGATGGGGATCACTGCCGCCATCTCGAAATGCGCGCCGGAGCTGACGGGCGATGCGGCCCCCTGGCAGCCCGGCGTGCTGGCCCGGGTGCGGGACCGCTTCGCGGATGCCGGCATGCGCCTGATCGGGCTGGAGGGCGACCAGTTCGACCTCTCCCGCGTCAAGCTCGGCCTGCCCGGCGCGGACCAGGATGTCGCGCGGTACTGCGCGATGGTGGAGGAAGCCGGCCGTCTCGGCATCGGCCTCATCTGCCAGAACTTCATGGCCACCGGCTGGAACCGGACGGAGGCTGCGGCACCCGGCCGCGGCGGCGCGCATGTCTCCCGCTTCCGGCTGGCCGATGCCGGCGTGCTGCCTGATGCGGTGGACAGGACCGTCACGGCGGCGGCGATGTGGCGCAACCTGGCCGCCTTCCTGACCGCTGTCGTGCCGGTGGCGGAACGCGCGGGCGTCACCATCGGCCTGCATCCCGACGACCCGCCGGTGCCGATGCTGCGCAATGTCGCGCGCGTGCTGATCTCGGCCGCCGACCTGGAACGCGCCTGCGCCATCGCGCCCTCGCCCGCCCTCGGCATCACCTTCTGCCAGGGCACGCTGGCCGTGGCGGGGGAGGACCTGCCTGCGCTGGTGGCGCGATGGGGCAGGCTGATCCGCTTCATCCATGTCCGCGACCTCCGCGGCACGGCCGAGGCCTTCGAGGAAACCTTCCCGGATGAGGGCATCACCGACATGCCCGCGCTGTTCCGCGCCTATGCCGCCGCGGGCCTCGATGTGCCGATCCGCCCCGATCACGCGCCGTCGATGGAGGGCGACGCACCCGGCAGCCTGCCGACGCCCGCGCAGGCGATGACCGCGGGCTACGAGCCGACCGGCATGGTCTTCACCGTGGGCTGGATGCGCGGGCTGATGCGCGCCACCTGCCTCGGTTGATTCCCCCACACAACAGGCAGGAACCGCCGCCATGGCCGACCACGACGTCGATACCCAGGCCCTCCAGAAGGAGGCGAAGATGATGAAGCTGGAGGCACTGATCGCCGAGCGGGAGGTGCACGAGATCACGCCCCTGCCCATCCCGGACGACGAATTGCTGGCGCGGTATGAGAAGCTCTACACCGGCGCCATCTCCGACGTGCTGCGGGAGCATGTGCTGATGGACCAGGCGCTGCCCGGCCATCTCCGCCCGCTGCGGCCCGAACGCACCGTCGCGGGCTTCGCCTTCACGGTGAAGAGCGCGCCGAACCTGAAGGTGACCGGGGAGCTGACCTTCCGCACCGGCATGATCGAGCAGATGGGCCGCAACGACTTCGTGGTCTGGGACGCGACCGGCGACATGGAAGGCACGCAATGGGGGGGCGTGATGACCGCGACCGCGGTCGGGCTCGGCGTGCGCGGGGCCGCGATCGATGGCGGCATCCGCGACACCGCGCAGATCCTGCAGAAGGATTTCCCGGTGTTCTACCGCTACCGCTCCCCCAACGGGTCGCTCGGCCGCTGCCTGATCTCCCACTACCAGGTGCCGATCAAGGTCGGCTCGGTCTGGATCCGCCCCGGTGACATCGTGGTGGGGGACATGGACGGGGTGATGGTGGTGCCGCGCCGCCTGGCGGTCGCGGTGCTGGAACGGGCCGAGCAGATCCTGGGCAATGAGCGGGAGATCTTCCGCTGGGTGGCGGAGGGCGACAGCGTGCGCCAGATCACGGAGAAGGGCGGGTATTTCTGACCGCCTGGCCGCCAGGCCGCATCGGGTGGCGCGCGGGGTTTTGACCCCGGCGCGCCTTTCGTGCAATTTCCACCGCTTCCACGCCCGCCTTGGCGAATGGACGTCCAAGGCCGCGCGGACCGACGGAGGATGGATCACGTGATCCCCGCCCTGATGCCGACCTACAACCGCGCCGACCTCGCCTTCGAGCGGGGCGAGGGCGCCTGGCTGTGGACGACGGATGGGCGACGATACCTCGATTTCGGCGCGGGCATCGCGACCTCCAGCCTCGGCCACGGCCACCCGCATCTCACGAAGGTGATCGCGGAGCAGGCGGCCAAGGTCATGCACGTCTCGAACCTGTATCGCGTGCCGCAGGCGGAGGAACTGGCCGCGCGCCATGTCGCGCATTCCTTCGCCGACAGCGTCTTCTTCTGCAATTCGGGCGCCGAGGCGAACGAGGGCATGGTGAAGGCCGTCCGGAAGTACCATGCGGAGCAGGGGCATCCCGAGCGCTTCCACATGATCTGCTTCGAGGGCGCCTTCCACGGCCGCACCCTCGGCATGCTGTCGGCCACGGGCAATGAGAAGTACCTGGCCGGCTTCGGCCCGCCCGTGCAGGGCTTCGATCATGTGCCCTTCGGCAACATGAACGCGGTCCGCGCCGCCATCGGCCCGCAGACCGCCGGCATCATGATCGAGCCGGTGCAGGGGGAGGGCGGCGTCCGCCCCGCCGATCTCCGCTTCCTGCGCGAACTCCGCGCCGTCTGCGACGAATTCGGGCTGCTGCTGGCGCTCGATGAGGTGCAGACCGGCATGGGTCGCAGCGGCAAGCTCTGGGCGCATGAATGGGCGGGGATCGAGCCTGATGTCATGTCCTCCGCCAAGGGCATCGGCGGCGGCTTCCCGCTGGGTGCCATCCTGGCGAGGGAGAAGGTGGCGAAGTACCTGAAGCCCGGCACCCATGGCACCACCTATGGCGGCGGGCCGCTGGCCTGCGCCGCGGGCAATGCGGTGCTGGACGTGGTGCTTGCGCCCGGCTTCCTGGACCAGGTGGACCGCGTCGCCCGAGTGCTGTGGCGCGGCCTGCTCGACCTGGCCGCGAAGCATCCCACGGTGATCTCTGGCGTGCAGGGCGCCGGGCTGCTGCTCGGCCTCAAGCTCCGGCCGGAGGTGAACAACGGGGAGATGCAGGGCGCCGCCGTGGCGGAGGGCCTGCTGACCGTCGCCGCGGGGATGAATGTGCTGCGCCTGGCGCCGCCCCTCATCATCACGGAGACGGAGGTGGAGCAGGCGCTCGCCCTGCTCGACCGCGCCTGCCTCCGCATGACCCCTTCGCAGGCGCAGGTCGCCGCGAAGTGAGCCTGGCGTCCGATCGTGTCGCGGGGGGCGGCAGGCCCGCCCCCCGGCATTTCCTCGAACTGATGGACCATGACGCCGCCACCCTGCGGCGCATGCTCGACCTCGGCGTGCAGGCCAAGCGCGGGCAGGTCGAGGGCAAGCCGCTGGCCGGCAAGACCGTCGCCCTGATCTTCGAGAAGCCCTCCACCCGCACCCGCGTCAGCTTCGAGGTCGGCATCCGCCAGCTCGGCGGCGATGCCATCGTGCTGTCCTCGAAGGACATGCAGCTCGGCCGGGGAGAGACCCCGGCCGATACCGCCCGCGTGCTGTCCCGCTACGTCGATGCCATCATGCTGCGCACCGACAATGTCGCGAAGATCCGCGAGCTGGCGGAACACGCGACGATCCCCGTCATCAACGGCCTCACCGACGTCTCCCACCCCTGCCAGCTGATGGCGGACCTGATGACGTTCGAGGAACATCGCGGCCCCATCGCCGGCCAGGTCGTCGCCTGGACGGGGGATGGCAACAACGTCGCGCAATCCTTCATCCAGGCCGCCGCGCGCTTCGACTTCACGCTGCGGCTCGCGACGCCTCCGGAACTCGCGCCCCCCGCGCAACTCGTCGACTGGGCGCGGCGCGAAGGCGCGCGGATCGAGCTGACGGCCGACCCCCACGCCGCCGTCGCCGGCGCGCGCTGCGTGGTGACCGATACCTGGGTCTCCATGTCGGATGAGAAGGGGGATGCGCAGATCAGCCGGCACAACCTCCTCGCCCCCTACCAGCTCAACGCCGCCCTGCTGAAGGGCGCCGCGCCGGACGCCATCGTCATGCACTGCCTGCCCGCCCATCGCGGGGAGGAGATCACCGATGAAGTCATGGACGGCCCGCAGAGCGTGGTGTTCGACGAGGCCGAGAACCGCCTGCATGCCCAGAAGGGCGTGCTGCTCTGGGCTCTCGGCGCGGCCTGAAGCTGTCTGTTCAGTGAAGATTAAGTAAACTTCCTGCATTCTCGCTGGCGGCCGGCCCTGGACGGGGCGGGCTGCGGCACCTCGGCCCGGCGCCTGTTGGCGCCTGGCTGCGGGATATCCGACATGACGCTCTCCTTCGACCCCAGGTCCATGGTGGCGGGTATCGGGGTGCGAACACGCATCCTCGTCCTGTCCGTGCTGACGCTGCTGGGCAGCTTCGCGGTGCTGGGGGCCTGGAGCCTGCGGAATCTGGAAGGGCATGAGCGGGCGGCCGCCGAGGCGCGGCTGGAACGCAGCCTGGTGCTGATGAACGCGCTGCTGGCCGATACCGGCGCCACCTGGCGGCTGGAGGACGGCAACCGCCTGTTCCGCGGCGACACGCTGATGAACGACAACAACCGTATCCCCGACCGGGTGCGCCAGGGCGGCGGCGGCGTCGCCACCATCTTCGCCGGAGAGACCCGCATCGCCACCAACGTCGCCCGGCCCGATGGCGGCCGCGCCGTCGGCACGACGCTGGGCGCCGGGCCGGCGCTGGACGCGGTGCGGCGGGGCGAGACCTATCGGGGGGAGGCGATGATCCTCGGCCGTCCCCACCTCACGATCTATGAACCCATCCGCGATGCGTCGGGGCGCCAGATCGGCATCCTCTTCGTCGGCCAGGACCTGGCTGCCGTGACCGCCGTCCTGGATGCGCAGACCCGCGACATCATCGTCGCCGGCAGCATCCTGGCACTGGTCACCGCCGCCATGCTCTGGGCGATGCTGCGTGGCGCGCTGCGCCCGCTGGGCCTGCTGGCCGGGTCGCTGCGCGCCATCGGCGCCGGCCGCCTGGATGCCGCCGTGCCCTGCCTCGACCGGCGTGACGAGCTGGGGGAGATCGGCCGCGCCGTCGCCGTGCTGCGCGACCGCGCGGTCGAAGCCGGCCGGATGCAGGCGGCGGCCGAGGCCGAGCGCCACCAGGCCGAAGCCGCCCGCGACGCCGCCCGCCACACTGCGGCGGATGAGATGGAGCAGGCCGTGGGCGGGATCGCGCAGGATGTCGCGGGCGCCGCCGATGCGCTGCTGGCGGCGGCGGGTTCGGTGGGGGAAGCCAGCAACCGGATCAGCCTGCGCGCCCGGGAAAGCGCGGCGCGCATCGGCCAGGCCACGCGCAACGTGCATGCCGTGGCCGCGGCGGCGGAGGAACTCTCCGTCTCGGTCGCGGAGATCACCCGCCAGGTCACCGAAAGCGCCCGCAGCGCGCAGGATGCGGCGGAAGCGGCCCGCGCCTCCGACGCCACCGTGGCGGGGCTGGCCGAAGCCGCCGCGCGCATCGGCGATGTCGTGAAGCTCATCAGCGATATCGCCGGCCAGACCAACCTGCTGGCGCTGAACGCGACGATCGAGGCCGCGCGCGCCGGCGATGCCGGCAAGGGCTTCGCCGTGGTGGCCCAGGAAGTGAAGGCCCTGGCCGCCCAGACCGCCCGCGCGACGGAGGAGATCGGCAGCCAGATCGGCGCCATGCGCGGCGCCACCGACCAGGCCGTGGGCGCGGTGCGCGCCATCGCCGGCGCGGTCGGGCGGATGGAGGAGGTCACCGGCACGATCGCCGCGGCGGTGGACCAGCAGGGCGCCGCGACGCGGGAGATCGCCCGCAACGCCGCGGAAGCTGCGCAGGGCACCGAGGCCGCCGCCACGGATATCGAGGGGCTGAGCCAGGAAGTCGCCGCCGGCGCCGCGGGCATCGAGACGTTGCGCGCATCCGGCGCGGCTGTCGGCACCCAGGGCGGCACGCTGCGGACGGAGGTGGCGAACTTCGCCCGGCGCATGCGCGTGGGCTGAGCGATCTTCAATCTTCTTTCATCCACGTAACGTAGACGGGAGCCTCCGACCACCCGCCGGAGGCTCCCTTGCTCGCCATGATCCCGCCGGCGCTCGCGCGCCTGTTCCGCCCCTCCCTCCGGGCGGGCCTGTTGGTCGTGGCGCTGGCGATGCTGGCCATCAGCGCCGTCATCCCCATCGCGATGATCCTGTCCGACAACCGGGAGCAGGAGCGCCGGCAGGAACAGGCCGCCATCCGCGCCAACCTCGCCCTGCTGGCGGAAGTGGTGAGGCCGCTCGGCACGCAATGGCGGCTGGAGGGCGAGACGCTGCGGCTGGGCGATACCACGCTGAACGGGCGGCATGACCTGGTGGACACCGTCCGGCGCGTCACCGGCGGCGTCGCGACGATCTTCGCGGGCGAAGTCCGGGTGGCGACCAATGTCATGCGCCCCGATGGCAGCCGCGCCGTGGGCGCCCCCATCGGCCCGGGGCCCGTGCGGGATGCCGTCTATGGCCGGGGCGAACGCTATGAGGGCCGCGTGGAGATCCTCGGCCAGCCGCATCTCGGCGCCTATGAGCCGGTGAAGGACGCCAGCGGCCGCGTCGTCGGCATGATCGGCGTTGCCGTGTCGATGGCGGAAGCCGATGCCCGCGCCGATGCGCTGCTGAAGCGCGCCCTGCTGGCCGCGGGGCTGACGCTGGTCCTGGCGGGGGGGCTGCTGTGGTGGCTGCTGCGCCGGTCGCTGCGCCCGCTGCAGGGCCTGTCCATCGCGCTGCGCGCCATCACCGCCGGCAAGCTCGATGCCGATGTCCCCTGCACCGACCGGCACGACGAACTCGGCGATATCGGCCGCGCCGTCGCCGCGCTGCGCGATGCCACCGCTGTCGCCCAGGCCCAGGCCCGCGCGGCGGAGGTCGAGCGCCAGGAAGCCCAGGCCGGTCGCATCGCCGCCCGCGCCGCGACGGCTGGCCAGCTGGAGGAGGCGGTCGGCGCCATCGCCGCCGAACTCGGGACCTCCGCCGATGCGCTGCTGGCGGCGGCGGAGACGGTGGGGGACGCCAGCAACCGCACGGCCAGCCGGGCCGGGCAGAGTGCCGCCCGCATCAGCCAGGCCACCGGCAACGTCAACGCCGTGGCGGCGGCGGCCGAGGAACTTGCCGTCTCGGTGGCGGAAATCACGCGCCAGGTCGCGGAAAGCGCCCGCACGGCGCAGGAGGCGGCATCCGCGGCCCGGGCGTCGGACACCACCGTCGCCAGCCTGGCCGAGGCCGCGACGCGCATCGGCGATGTCGTGAAGCTCATCAGCGATATCGCCGGCCAGACCAACCTGCTGGCCCTGAACGCGACGATCGAGGCCGCGCGCGCCGGGGAGGCCGGCAAGGGCTTCGCCGTGGTGGCCCAGGAAGTGAAGGCCCTGGCCGCCCAGACCGGCAAGGCGACGGAGGAGATCGCGAGCCAGATCGGCGCCATGCGCGGCGCCACCGACCAGGCCGTGGGCGCGGTGCGCGGCATCGCCGACGCCGTCGGGCGGATGGAGGAGGTCACCAGCAGCATCGCCGCGGCGGTGGAGGAACAGGGCGCCGCGACGCGGGAGATCGCCCGCAACGCCGCGGAAGCCGCCGCCGGAACGCAGGATGCCGCCGCCGACATCAACGTCCTGACGGAAGAAGTCGCCGCCGGCGCGGCGGGGATCACGACGCTGCGCGAAGCCGGCGCCGCGGTCGGCCGCCAGGGGGCCGCCCTACGGTCGGAGGTGGCGAGCTTCGCCAGCCGTCTGCGCGCCGCCTAGGGCCTGTGGACAGGTAGCCCCGGGATGCGGGCGGCGAGGGATTTTTCGTGCCTGCCAGGGCCGCGGCAAGCCGCCTGACGCCGCAGGCGCGGAAAAGCGCCGCCGAACGCGCCCGCAGGCTAACGGTCCACAGGCCCTAGGGCGCGCCAGGCGGCATCCAGCACCACCATCCCCACCAGTACGAGGAGCGGCGCCACCGGCATCAGGTAGCGCTGCTCCACATGCACCGGCACATAGACGCCGAGGAACCCGCCGCAGATCAGCCAGGCGCCGAGCATCGCCGGGAAGCGGGGATCGCGCCGCAGCAGCAGCGGCGCCAGCATGGCCGCCCCCGCCAGCGCCAGCGCGATGGCCCGGCTGCCCGACAGCGCCAGAAGCGCCGCCAGCGCGGCGGCCGAGCCGCCCTTCAGCCGGTCCATGATGGCATCGATCCTTCCGTACCAGGGCCGCGGGCGGTCGAAGCGCAGATGCAACTCCGCCACCGCATCCACCGGCATGAAGCCGATCTGGAACAGCTTCACCGGGGTGCGGATCATCATGGCCCGCAGCATCTCCGCGGGGTGCTGCCGCCAGGCGCGCCAGTAGCGGTCGCCCGCCACCGCCGCGATCTCCGGCGCCGTCATCCCCGCGGCGAAAAGCGCGGCGTTCATCGCATCCAGCCCCTGGTAGCCGCGCGGCACCACATGGTCGCGCACTGTCCGGTCGAACAGGTCATCGCCATCGAAGACCGGCACGCCGCGGGCCAGCAGCGGCAGCACCGCCTGCACCATCACGATCTGCTTCGTGGTGGACAGCACCGCATGGCCGCTGCGGCGGTGGTTTTCCGTCATCAGCCAGCCCGCCGACAGCAGCACCGGCGCCAGCACCAGGCCCACGCCGATGATGCGCCGTCCGAGCGCCCTTCCTGCCGCGATGGCGGCCGCCGGCAGGAAGGCCAGGACCAGATAGGCCGTCGCCTCCCGCACCAGCAGGCCGGCGCCCAGCAGCAGCCCCGCCAGCGCCACGTCCCGCAGGCTGCCGCCCCGGAGTCCGGCGCGCAGCAGCAGCAGCGCGGCACTGCTGGCCAGCGCGCCGTAGAAGGCATCCGTCATCACCGCGACCTGCATGGCGATGGTGACGCCCAGCGCCGGCATCAGCGCCGCCGCCGCCGCCATCCAGGGCCGCAGCCCCAAGGCGAGGGCCACGCGATGTGCCAGCCCTGCCACCCCCGCCTGCGCCGCCATCTGCAGCGCCACCAGCAGCCCCACCCAGCCCGTGGGCGAGACCGCCTGGAGCATCGCGATCACCGCCGGGTAGCCCGGCGTGCGGAAGAGCGTGGCGGGCGCCGATCCCTGGCGCAGCAGCGCCTCTCCCTCCGGCAGGGGGCCCGCGCGCAGCGCCTCCGCATAGGCCAGGTAGGTCGGGCTGTCCGGCGTCATCATCGGGCCGAAGGCCAGCAGCGCCAGCAGCGACGCGACCAGGGAGGCCAGCACCACCAGCCCCGTCGCGCGCCATCCCGCATCGCGCGGCGGCGCGGGGAACAGGGCAGGGGGGGCTGCCAGCGCGGGCCGGACATGCATGGCGGTGCATCGCGGAACGTTACGTGTCCGCCCTACCACGCGGCCGGTGGCGGGGCGAGCGCGCCGATACACACCGAAACCATGCCGCCTTTGCGTGGCGCCGATCCGGGCCCATCTTGCGGGCATGAACCCGATCACCCGCCGCACCTGCCTGCAGGCCGCGGCCGCCGCCACCCTGATCGCCACCCCGCTCGCCGCCCCGGCCGCCCTGGCCCAAGGGGCGGGCCAGGGGGCCGCCGCCCCAGGCACGTCGCTGGAGGACCGGCCCCTCTTCGGTGCCACGCTCCGCACCCTGCCGAACGGGCTGCGGGTGGCGCATGTGGAGCAGCGCCGCGCGCCGGTGATCGCCAACTACGCCTATGTCGCGGCGGGGGGCGGGGAGGATCCGCCGGGCCTGTCGGGCATCGCCCACTACCTCGAACACATGCTGTTCAAGGGCAGCCCGCGCGTCGCCTCCGGCGAATTCTCCCGCCGCGTGGCGCGGGAAGGGGGCAATGACAACGCCTTCACCAGCCGCGACGTCACCGGCTACTTCCAGCATGTGGAGGCCAGCCGCCTGCCGCTGGTGACGATGATGGAGGCCGACCGCTTCGCCGGCGCCCTGATCCCGGCGGCCGAGATGGAAAGCGAACGGCGCGTGATCCTGGAGGAACGCGCCCAGCGCACCGGCTCCTCCCCCCGCGCGCTGTTCTACGAGGGCTTCGACGCCGCCATGTGGGGCCGTCAGCATTGGCGCGGCCGCCCGATCATCGGGTGGGAGGAGGAGATCCGCGCCATCTCCCATGCCGACCTGCTGGCCTTCTTCCGCGCCCGCTATGCCCCGGGCAATGCCGTGCTGGTGGTCGCCGGCGCCGTCTCGGCGGAGGAGTTCTGGAAGGTGGCGGAAGCCGAATGGGGCGCCCTGCCCGCCGGCCCCGCCGTGCCGCGCGACCGCGCGCCGCCCCCCGCCAGCCCGCCCGAGCCCCGCTTCGTCCGCAACGATCCGCGCCTTCGGGGAGAGGCGAATTTCGTCCGCTCCTGGCAGGCGCCGTCCATGACCGCGGGCGATTCCGCGCTGGCCGATCCGCTGGAGGTGCTGCGCCACCTGCTCGGCGGCGGGCAGGGGTCCCGCCTGCACCGCGCGCTGGTGGAAGGCGGCATCGCGCTGGCGGCCTCGGCCAGCTACGACGGTGACGTCGCCGGCTGGACCGATTTCGACATCGCCGCGACGCCGCGGCGCGAGGTCGCGCCCGAACGGGTGGAACAGGCCATCGCGGCGGAGGTGAAGCGGCTGCTCGATGCCGGCGGCCCGACCGAGGCCGAGGTCGCGCGCAGCATCCGCCAGATGTCCGCCGGTTCCCTGCTGGCGCTGGATGGGCTGGGCGCCGCGCCGCGCATGATCGGCAACGCACTCGCCATCGGCCTGTCCATGGACACGGTCGAATACTGGCCCCGCCGCATGCGGGCCGTGACGCGCGACCAGGTGGCCCGCGCCGCCGAAACCGTGCTCGGCCGCGCCCCCTCCGGCAGCGGGTGGCTGCTGCCCGAAGGCGTCGCCGCCCCGGCGGAGGTGCGGCTGTGAATACCCCCTTCAGGCTCGACATCCAGACCGTCACCGCCGGCCCCTTAACCGCCTGGCTGATCGAGGACCACTCCGTCCCCGTCGTCTCCCTCGCCTGGGGCTGGGGCGGCGGCGCGGCGCTGGATGCGCCGGACCACGCCGGGGCGCTGGCGTTGGGCGCCGCGCTGCTGACGGATGGCGCCGGGGAGCTCGACAATGTCGGCTTCGCCGATGCGCTGCGGGACAATGCCATCGGCCTCGGCTTCGACGCGCAGCGGGACGGGTTCGAGGGTTCGCTCCGCGCCCTGCTGCCGGCGCTGCCGGAAGCGGTGCGCCTGGCCAACCTGGCGATGACGGCACCGCGCCTGGCGCCGGACAGCGTGGCGCGGATGCGCGCCCGGGCCGTGGCCGGCGCGCGGTCCCAGCTGGAGACGCCGCGCGGCCAGGTCGGCCGCGCCTTCTGGGCCGCCGCCTATCCGAACCACCCCGCCGGCCGCCCCACCGGCGGCACGGTGGAGACCCTGTCGACCCTGCCCGAGCAGGCGATCCGGGACGCGCTGGCGCGCCAGCTTCGCGCCGGCGGCGTGCTGGTGGCGGCTTCCGGCGCCATCACCGCCGCCGATCTGGCCGCGCTGCTGCCGCGGCTCTTCGCCGGGCTGCCGGAGGGTGCGCCCGCCACGCCGCCCCCCCTGCCGGATTTCGTGCCCTTCGCGCCCCGCATCATCGACGTGCCCGCGCCGCAATCCGCCATCCAGTTCGGCCAGCCGGGCCTGGCGGTCAGCGACCCGGATTGGGAAGCCTTCCAGGTCGTGCTGCGTATCCTGGCCGGCGGCGGCTTCTCCTCCCGCCTCATGGAAGCCGTGCGGGTCCAGCGGGGCCTGACCTATGGCATCGGCGCCGGACTCGACACGCTGTTCGGCCAGGGCTTCGTGGTGGGGTCCTCGGCCACCGACAACGCGAAGGTGGGGGAGGCGATGGCCGTCACCCGCGCCGAATGGGCGCGCATGGCGGCGGAAGGCCCGACGGCCGAGGAACTGGACGATGCCGTCGCCTTCCTGACCGGCAACCTGCCGCTGCAATTCACGGACAGCCGCCGCATCGCCGGCACGCTGCTGGCGCTGCGGCGGAACAACCGGCCGATCGACTGGCTGGACCGGCGGAGCGAACGCCTGCGGGCGCTGACGGTCGAAGGGCTGCGCGGCGTGGCGGGGCGACTGCTGAAGCCGGAAGCGCTGTCGGTGGCGATCGCGGGGCGGCCGGAGGGGGTCTGATTCCGCTGGCGTTCGGCAGTTCGTTCTGGTTATGTTCGTGGGGCAACGGCGGTGATTCCGGGAACGGCGCTGCCTTTCCCGGACCCTATCCGCCCAAAGGGACCAGGGGCCCGAGACGGGCCTGGACCGTCGTCAGTTGGAGCCGGGCAGGGAGGCGGAGCCCCCATGCGAAAAACGGTGCTAAAGGCACCTAATTGGCATAATCGGCTAAATCCGCTGTAGGTTTAGTGACCTCAAGGCCACAGCCCGGCCCGCCGCTTGACCCCGGCGCCTCCGCCTCCGCATATGGTCGCATGTTCCGGCAGCCCGCCCTTCGAATTAGCGGCCCGGCCCTCTCCTGAGGGTCGGGACACGCCGCGCGCCGAACACCCCCTTTCGCGCCCGCCCGCCGGGCCGCCCGAGACCGCACCGATGACCGACGCCGCGACCCCTGAGACCTCGGCCCGCGACTACCGCGGCACCGTCTTCCTGCCGAAGACCGCCTTCCCCATGCGCGGCGACCTGCCGAAGCGCGAACCCGAATGGATCGCCCGCTGGCAGAAGCTGGATCTGTGGAACCGCATCCGCGCCCAGTCGAAGGGCCGCCCGACCTTCGTGCTGCATGACGGCCCCCCCTATGCGAACGGCCCGCTGCATATCGGCCACGCCCTCAACAAGATCCTGAAGGACGTCATCAACCGCGCCGCCCAGATGGCCGGGCATGATGCCAACTACGTGCCGGGCTGGGACTGCCACGGCCTGCCGATCGAATGGAAGATCGAGGAGGAGTACCGGTCCAAGGGCAATGACAAGGACAGCGTCCCGACCCTCGATTTCCGCGCGGAATGCCGCGCCTATGCGCAGCACTGGCTCGGCGTGCAGCGGGATGAGTTCACGCGCCTCGGCGTCTTCGGCGACTGGCAGGGCCGCTACGCCACCATGGACTTCCCCTCGGAATCCGTGATCGCCGGCGAGATCGGCAAGTTCCTGATGAACGGCTCGCTCTATCGCGGGCTGCGGCCCGTGATGTGGAGCCCGGTCGAGAAGACCGCGCTGGCCGAAGCGGAAATCGAATACCACGACCATGTCTCGCCCACGCTGCACGCGCTGTTCCGCGTGCTGCGCGCCCCGGCCTCCCGCCATCTGGTCGGCGCCGATGTGGTGATCTGGACGACGACGCCCTGGACCATCCCGGGCAACCGGGCGCTGGCCTATGGGCCGGAGATCACCTACGCCGAGATCCATGTGGACAGCGTGGCCGATGGCGCGCTGGTGAAGCCAGGCGCCAGGATGCTGGTGGCGCTCGCGCTGCTGCCGCAATTCTGCGCGGACGCGAAGATCGCCACCCACACGCTGGTGCGTACCTTCCCGGGTACGGAGTTCGAGGGCGCGGCCTGTGCCGCCCCCCTTCGTGGCCACGCCGGCGCCTACAACCACGATGCCCTGATGCTGGCCGGCGACTACGTCACCGATGATGCCGGCACCGGCATCGTCCATATCGCGCCGAGCCATGGCGAGGAGGACTTCGCCCTCGTCGTCGCGCATAACCGCCTGCATCCGGACAGCCGGATCGAGATTCCGGAATGCGTCGGCGATGACGGCACCTACACCGTCCAGGCCCCGGGCTTCGAGGGCCAGCACGTCTTCAAGGCGCACACATCGGTCTATGCCGCGCTGACCGCGCTTGGCACCCTGGCGGCGACCGGCAAGTTGCAGCACAGCTACCCCCATAGCTGGCGCTCCAAGAAGCCGGTGATCTACCGCGCCACGCCGCAATGGTTCATCGCCATGGATGATGAGCGCCAGATCCGCGCCAAGTCGCTCGACGCCATCGCGAAGACGCACTTCGTCCCCGATATCGGCCGCAACCGCATCGGCAGCATGGTCGCCGCCCGGCCGGACTGGTGCATCAGCCGCCAGCGCGCCTGGGGCGTGCCCATCGCCGTCTTCGTGGAAAAGCGCACGGGCGAGCCGCTGCGCGACCCGACGGTGATGACCCGCATCCTGGAAGCCTTCCGCGTGGAGGGTGCCGACGCCTGGTACCAGCCCGGCGCCGCGCAGCGCTTCCTTGGGAATGAGCGGAACCCGGATGACTACGAGCAGGTCATGGACATCGTCGATGTCTGGTTCGAATCCGGCAGCACCCACGCCTTCGTCCTGCCGCCGCGCGGCCTGCCCTTCCCGGCGGACCTCTACCTCGAAGGCTCCGACCAGCATCGCGGCTGGTTCCATTCCTCGCTGCTGGAAAGCGTCGGCACCAATGGCGTCGCGCCCTTCAAGGCGATCCTGACGCATGGCTTCGTGCTCGATGAGCAGGGCCGGAAGATGTCGAAGTCACTCGGCAACGTCACCGCGCCCCAGGACGTGATGAAGCAGTATGGCGCGGATATCCTGCGCCTCTGGGTGATGAACGCCGACACCTCGCTCGACCTCCGCATCGGGCCGGAGATCCTGAAGCAGCAGGCGGAACTGTATCGCCGCATCCGCAACACGCTGCGCTGGCTGCTCGGCAGCCTGGATGGCTTCTCCGAGTCCGAGAAGCTGCCGCATGACCAACTGCCGGAACTCGAACGCTGGGTGCTGCACCGCCTGACGGAGCTCGACACCAAGCTCCGCGCCGCGGCCGATCCCGCCAGCCCGACGCGCTTCGACTGGACCGGCGTCTATCCCGAGATCCACAATTTCTGCTCGACCGATCTCAGCGCCTTCTACTTCGACATCCGCAAGGACGCGCTCTACTGCGACGCGCCGGACAGCCTGCGCCGCCGCGCCGCGCGGACGGTGCTGGATGTGCTGCATCGCTGCCTCTGCGCCTGGCTCGCCCCGGTGCTGTCCTTCACCGCGGAGGAAGCCTGGCTGGCGCGCTTCCCGTCGGAGGATGGGTCCATCCACCTGGAGGATTGGCCCGCCATCCCGGCCGCCTGGCGCGACGAGGCGCTGGCGGAGAAGTGGGATCGCATAAGGAGTATCCGCAGGCTGATCACCGGCGCTCTCGAACGGCTGCGGGCGTCAGGTGTGATTGGTTCAAGCTTACAGGCAGCGCCGACCGTCCGCCTTCCGCCTGCAGACGCAAAGTTACTCTCGGCGGATGACTGGGCCGCCGTGTGCATTGTGTCAGCAATGAAAATCCAGCCAGAGGACGACGGTTTCCCGCCGGGTACGATTAGCGCGATGATCGATCATGCCGTCGCCCCCGGCGAGAAGTGCGAGCGCTGCTGGCGCGTGCTGCCGGAGGTCGTCGGGCATTCAGGAAAACTCTGCCGCCGCTGCGATGCGGTGGTCGGCGCCGCCTGATGCTGCGAATCGGCCTGATCCTCGCCATCGCGGTCCTGGTCGCCGACCAGGTCTCCAAATGGTACATCCTCTATGAGGTCGGGCTGCCGCAGGTCGGGCACATCCCGCTTTTTGCCTGGGGGCCCTTCGGCTTCGACCTGACCATGGTCTGGAACCGCGGCGTCACCTTCGGGATGTTCGCGGGCGACGGCCTCTGGACCCAGATCGCGCTCGGCGTCATGGCGCTCGCCATCGCGGGCTTCCTGCTGCGCTGGATGGCGCGGGCGGAGAACCGCCTCACGGCCCTGGCGCTCGGCGCGGTGGTCGGCGGCGCGATCGGGAACGTCATCGACCGCGCCCGCTTCGGGGCCGTGGCGGATTTCGCCGACGCCCATGCCTGGGGGTGGCACTGGTATGTGTTCAACGTGGCGGATGCCGCCATCGTGATCGGCGTCTGCTGCCTGCTCGCGGATGCCTTGTTCCGGCCCTCAGGCGGCGGTAAGGATCAGACGCCATGAACCGTATCCGCACCCTCCTGCTCGGCTTGCCGCTGGTCGTGACGCTCGCGGGCTGCGGCGGCGACACCGCCCGGTCCCTCGGCTTCACGCGGGACCCGCCGGATGAATTCCAGGTCACGACCCGCGCGCCGCTCTCCGTGCCGCCGCGCATGTCGGACCTGCCGCCCCCCACGCCGGGCGCCCCCCGGCCGCAGGACCAGGCCCGCGCGCCGGCCGCGATCCTCGGCGGCGCGGCGGGTGCCACCGCCGCGGCGCCCTCGGGGGCGGAACGCGCGCTGCTGGCCCAGGCCGGCGGTCCCGTCAGCGGCGATGTCCGCCGTGCCGTCGATGCGGAAAGCCTGCGGCTGGACCGGCCGGAGCGCAGCGTCGTCGACCGCCTGATGTTCTGGCGCGAGGCTCCGCCGCCCGGCACCGCCGTCGACTCGGCGCGCGAAGCCCAGCGGCTGCGGGAGAATGCGGCGCTGGGGCGGGAGACGACGGAGGGCACCACGCCCATCCAGCAGCCCGCCACCACCAACAGCCGCACCGGCATCCTGAACCGGCTGTTCTGATCCCGGCGTGACGGGCGGCGGGCGGCGGGCGCGCCCAGCCCATGCGCCACGCCCCTGCGCCCAGCCCCTGGGCCTTCGCGCGCATCGCCCCTATCTAGGCAGCTTACCCTCCCCGACTGGTAGCTGCCCGTGATCGATCCGACGTCGTCCCCCGCCACGCCCGCCTTCCTGAACCATGACCGCCCGCCGGTGCCGGATATCGTCGTGCCGCGCGGCGTGCTGCCCTTCCACCTGGAGGAACAGCCCGTCCGTGGGCGCCTGGTGCGGTTGGGTGCGCTGGCCGATGCGCTGCTCGGTCGCCACAGCCAGCACCCCACCGTGCTGAAACTGATGGGAGAGGCGCTGGCGCTGACGGCGGCGCTGGCCACGGCCCTGAAATACAAGGGCTCCTTCAGCCTCCAGGCCAAGGGCAATGGCCCGGTCACCATGCTGCTGGCGGATTGCACCGATGGTGGCGCGCTGCGCGGCACGGCCAAGGTGGATGCGGAAAAGCTCGACGCCCTGCTGGCCGAACACCCCCAGCCCAGCGCCAAGCAATTGCTGGGCGATGGCTACCTGGCCTTCACCTGCGACCAGGGGCCGGACATGGATCGCTACCAGGGCATCGTCGCGATCGAGGGCGACAGCCTGGCCAGCATGACCGGCGCCTATTTCGAGAATTCCGAGCAGCTGAAAAGCCAGGTGTGGCTGGCCTGCGGCCGCAGCCTCTCCGGCTGGCGCGCCAGCGCGCTGGTGATCGAACGCGTCGCCGCCGATGGCGGCATCGGCGCCGCGCTGGATTCGGAGGCGCATGAGGAAGCCTGGCGCACCGCCCAGATCCTCGCCTCCACCGTCACGCCGGCCGAATTGCTGGATGATGCGCTGACGCCCGACCAGTTGCTGCATCGCCTGTTCCATGCGGAAGGCGTGGCCGCCGCCGGCGCCCGGGCCCTGTCCTTCGGCTGCCGCTGTTCCCGCGCGCGCCTGGCCTCCGTGCTGGAAAGCTTCGGGCAGGAGGATCTGGACCACATGGCGGAAGCCGGCGCCATCACCATGACCTGCGAGTTCTGCGCGGTGGATTTCCGCTTCGACCGCGCGGAAGTGCGCGGCCAGGCCGGGCGGGCCTGACCACGCCCGTTGCCCATCGGGCGCGCCCCGTGTCTAGTCTCGCCCATTCCTGCCGGAGGCCCCCCATCCCATGCCCCCGAATACGACCATGATGCGCCGCTCGCTGCTGAAGGCGCCGCTGTTGCTGCCGATAGGCCTTGCCGCCTGTGGCGGGGATTCCGAACCCGTCGCCCTGCCGCCCCTCGTCTCCGGCTACCGGCACCTGACGCCGCTGCGCCTCAATGTGCAGGATATCGAGGTCGCGGACCCGCTGCCCGGTGCTGTCCAGCTCTCCAACCCCGCGCCCGCGCTGCGGCCGGATGTGGAGATGCGGCGCATGGCGGATGAACGCCTGGTGCCTGTCGGGACGGAGGGCCAGGGCCGCTTCATCATCAGCCAGGCCCGCTTCACCCGCGAACGCCTGTCGGGCGGGGGTGGCCTGACCAGCCTGTTTGCCGGGGAACCCGGGGAACGCCTGACCTGCCAGCTGCTCTGCCGGCTGGAGATCCTGTCGCCGGAGGGCCGGCGCGTCGCCTTCGTGGAGGCCGAGGCCCGGCGCGGCCGGACGCTGCCCGATGGCGCCACCCCCGGCGCCCGTGCCCGCGCGGCGGAGGATGTGGTGCGGGAGGCGATGGACCAGCTGAATGTGGAGTTCGAGTTCCAGGTCCGCCGCACGCTGCGCGCCTGGATGCAGGAAGCCGTCACCACCCCCGCCGCGCCCGCGCCGGAGACGGTGGAGCGCGAGGACCTCTCCGCCACCCGGCCCCGCTGAGAGACTCTGAGGAGCGACATCATGCCCGTCACCTTCACCAACCCGGACGGCGTCCATGCCCCGGGGTCTCGCTACTCCCATGCCGCGCTGGTGGAGGGGCCGGGCCGGCGCCTCGTCATCTCCGGGCAGATCGGCGTCCGGCCCGATGGCAGCATCGCGTCGGGCGGGGAGGCGCAGATCGCCCAGGCGCTGGCCAATCTCGGCGCCATCCTGGCCGCCCATGGCATGGGGCCTGCCAATATCGTGAAGATGGGCGTCTTCCTGACCGACCGCGCCCTGATCGGGCCGTGGCGGGCGGAGCGGGAGAAGTTCCTCGGCACCCTCGCCCCCACCAGCACGCTGCTGGTCGTGGCGGGCCTGGCCGACCCGCGCTTCGTGTTCGAGGTGGAAGCGGAAGCTGTCGCCTAGCCATAGAGGGCCGCCAGCTGCGGTTCGCTGAACTGCTGCAGCTGCGCCTGGGTGAAGGCGGCAACCTGGCGGGCGCGGATCGCGGCCAGCTGCGCCGTCGTCACCGCCGCCAGCTGGCCATGATCCAGCCCGGCCAGCGTCCCGGGCTGCATCGCGGCGAAGGCCTCCGCGCCCAGCACGCCGATATCCGTGGGCGCCAGCGCCTGGAGCTGGAGCGTGGTCAGCCCCGGCGTATCCTCCGGCCCCAGCGCCGCCAGTGCCTCCGTGGTCAGCGACGCCACCTGCGCCGTGGTCAGGGCGGCGATCTGCGTCGTTGTCAGGGCGCGCAGCTGGGTGGTGGTGAAGGCGCCCAGCTGGTCCGTGGTCAGCGCCAGCATCTGCACCGTGCCCAGCCCGGCGATCTGCGCGGTGTCGAGCACGCCGATCTGTTCCGTCGTCAGCGCCCGCGTCGCCGAATAGCCCAGCGCGCCGATCTGCGCGGCGGATAGCGCGCCCAGCGTCGCCGTCGTGAAGGCGGCCATCTGCGCGGAGCCGAGGCCGCGCATCTGGGCGCTCGTCAGCCCCGTGATCCCGCTGCCGAGCGCCGCGAGCGAGTCGGTGCTCAGCCCCGCGATCGCGCTGGATCCCAGCGCGGCGAGGGCGGTGGAGGCAAGGCCCGCGACCGCCGAGCTGCCCAGCGCCGCCACCTGCGTCGAGACAAGCCCCGCGACCTGCGTGGTGGTCATCGCGCCAAGCCGGGCGGTGACGCTGTCCGGGTCGAGCCCACCGATCGCCGCCGAGGACAGCGCCCCGAATTGCGCGGAGGACAGCGCCGCCACCTGCGTGGAGGACAGTGCCGCCAGGGCGGCGGAGCCCAGCGCCGCCACCTGGCTCGTGCCCAGCGACTGCAATTGTGTGCTGGCCAGTGCCGCCACCGCGCCGGGTTGCAGCCCGCCGATCACGGCCGGCGCCAGCACGGCCAGCCGTGCCGTGCCCTGCGCCACCACCGCGCCAGCCTGCAACGCCGCACCCTGGCTGGAGGTCAGCGCCGCGAGTCCCGCCGTGGACAGGGCGGAGAGGAAGCCGGCATCCAGCGCCCCGATCGCCGCCGTGGACAGGCCGCGGATGGCGCTGCTCGACAGCGCGACAAGCCCGGCGGTCCCGATGGCGGCCATGTCCTCCGCCGCCAGCGCCCCGGCCTGCCCGGCATCGAGGGCACTGACCTGCGTGGTGTTGAGCGCCGCCAGATGCGCCGTGCCCAGCGCGGCGAGCGTGGCCGGGCGCAGCGCGCCGATGGCGGCGGAGGACAGGGCGGCGACCTCCCCCGGGTCCAGCGCGGCAATCGCCCCCGATGACAGGCCGGCGACCGCCTTGCTGGACAGCGCCGCCCATTGCCCGGTGGAGAAGCCGGCCAGCACGGTGGAGGTCAGCCCCGTGGCCTGCACGCGGGTGAGGGCGCCGAGCTGCGTCGTCGTCAGCGCGCCGATTCGGGCGGAATCCAGCGCCTCGACCTGGGAGGCCGTCAGGCCGGCGATCTGCGTGGTCGAGAGCGATGCCAGGCGTTCGGTGGACAGGCTCGCCAGCCTTGTCGGCAGCAGGCCGGAGAGGGCGCTGGGCGGCAGGGCGGCCAGGCCCGCCGTGCCCAGCGCGGCCAGGGCCTCGGTCGTCAGCGCCGCGCCCTGGGTGGCGGTCAGGCCGCCGATCTGGGTCGTCGTCAGCGTGGCGATCTGCGTCGTGGTCAGCGCGGCGAAGGCGGTGCTGGACAGGGCGGCGATCTGCGGCCGCCCCAGCGCCGCCAGGCCCATGGTGGACAGCGCCGCGGCCGCATCGGCCGACAGTCCCGCGATGCCGGTGGAGGAGAGGGCCGCGACCTGGGTCGTGGTCAGCGCCGCGATGGCCGTGCTGGCCAGCGCCGCCACCTGGGCGGAGCCGAGGCCCGCCAGCTGCCGCGGCAACAGCCCCGCCACCTGCGTGGTGGACAGCGCCGCCAGCGTCGCGGGCGGCATTCCACCCAGCGCGCCGGCGGACAGCCCATCCAGCGCATCGACGGTCAGGCCCCGCACCGCCGTGGTCGACAGGCCCGCCAGCGCGGCGGAACCCAGCATCGCCACCTGGCTGGCGCTCAGCGCGGCCAGGCTGGCGGAGCCGAGGGCCGCCATCTGCGTCGATCCCAGCGCGCGGATCTGCGGCAGCCGGAGCGCGGCAAGCGTTTCCGTCCCCAGCGCCGCGAAGGCATCGGAGGAAAGCGCGGCCAGCGCAGTCGGCGACAGCGCGGCCACCTGGTCCGGTCGCAGCGCGGCGATGGCCGTGGATGACAGGGCGCCGACCTGCGCGGCGCGGAGCGATGCCATCTGCGTGCTGGTGAAGGCGCGGAGCTGATGACTGGAAAGGGCCGCGAAATCCTCCGCCTCCAGCCCCGCCATCCCCGCGGCGGACAGGGCGACGAGCTGCGCGGTTTCCAGGGAGGCGACCTCCGCCGCCGAGAAGGCCTCGACCTGCGCGCGGCCGAGGGCCCTGATCTGCCCGGTGGTCAGCGCGTCCAGATCCTCCGTGCCCAAGGCCGCCATCTGGCCCACCGTCAGCAGCGCCATGGCGGAGGCACTGATGGCGGCGAGCTGGGCGCCCGAGAGATCCGCGAGATCATCGGCGGCGATCGCTGCCAGCTGCCGCCCCTCCATCGCCGCCAGCTGGGCGGTGGACAGCGCGCCCAGCGCATCCGCGGAGAGCCTGGCGACGGTGATGGTCCTCAGCCCGGCCGTGGCGGTGGGGGAGAGGGAAGCGATCTGCGCCGTGCCCAGCGCGGCCACCTGGGCGGGCTTCAGCGCGGCGGTCTGCTGGCGCGTCAGGCTGCCCAGCTGCGCCGTGGACAGGGCCGCGATCTGGTCGGTGCCGAGTGCCGCGATGCTGCCCGTCTGCATGGCCGCCAGCGCCGCGGTGCCGATCGCGCCGAGGGCCTCCGCACTGAGCGCGGCGGCCGCCACGGGCCGGAGCGCCGCGACCTGCCGGGCACCCAGGGCGCCCGCCTGGGTGGCGGAGAGGCTGGCGATCCGGTCCGGGGAGAGGGCGGCGATGCCGGTGGGCGGGATGGCGGCGACCTGGGAGGGGGCGAGGGCCGCGAGTTGGGTGGAGCCCAGGGCGCCGACCGTCTGCGGCTGCAGGGCGGCGATCGCCGCCGTCCCGAAGGCAGCGAGTTGCGCGGTGCCCAGCGCCGATGCCTGGGTCGAGGAGAGGCCGGTCCAGGCGCGGGCCTGGATCTTGCCGATCGCCGCCGGCGTCAGGGCTGCCAGCTGGTCATTGCCGAGGGCGGCGATCGCCTGCGGCGTGATCCGCGCCAGGAAGGCATCGCTGAGGTTGCCGACCTGCTCGGGCGTCAGGGTATTGACCGTCAGGGTCTGCCCGGCGGCCCGCAGGATGATGGACGTGACCTGCATCGCCCTCTGCCCTCGTCGCGGCCGGGCGGATGGGGTGCCCGGCGTCGTCCAGCGAAGCGGCCGCGCAGCAGGGCGGCAGGCTTATCCTGCCGTGGCGATGGTGAAGATTCCGTTGGTGGCCGGCTGGTCCGGCCGGCAGCGCGCCATCAGGGCGGGCCGTCTCCGCCGCCGGGCCGGCGGCGGGGATGCGCGACCTGCGGCCATTGATGGCGGCCGCAGGTCGATCGTCCGGGGTGGCGGGGCTACCCCTCCGCGCCGAGGCGCGGGGAGCCGATCATCGCGAGGAACTCGCGGCGCGTGGAGGCATCGTCGCGGAAGGCGCCGAGCATGCGGGACGTGACCATGCTGACACCGGGTTTGTGGATGCCGCGGGTGGTCATGCACTGGTGCTGCGCCTCGATCACCACGGCGACGCCCTTGGGCTTCAGCACCGTCTCGATTGTGTTCGCCACCTGCGCCGTCAGCTTCTCCTGGATCTGCAGGCGCTTGGCATAGGCTTCCAGCACGCGGGCGAGCTTGGAGATGCCGACGACCCGGCCATCGGGGATGTAGGCGATGTGCGCGCGCCCGATGATCGGCACCAGGTGATGTTCGCAATGCGATTCCAGGCGGATGTCGCGCAGCACGACCATCTCGTCGTAGCCGTCCGTCTCCTCGAAGGAGCGGGCGAGGAGTTCGACGGGGTCGACCTCGTAGCCGCCGAAGAATTCCTCATAGGCGCGGGCGACGCGGGCGGGGGTATCGACCAGGCCCTCGCGGTTCGGGTCGTCGCCGGCCCAGAGCAGCAGGGTGCGGACGGCGGCTTCCGCTTCGGCCCGGGACGGGCGCTGGATGGTGGATGCCTGGGGGTCGGCGAGGCTGGCGGGGGTCTGGATGTTCACGGTCTTGCTTCCTGATGGCGTCTGGATGCGGCGTCTGTCTTGTCGCGCCGCCGCGTCACGGCGCCTTCCTCAGCAGGCCAGATGGGGGTGGTCCCGCGTCGCGCAATAGTGGGCAGGAGCGTGCATGTCGCCCCCGCGCTGGCGGCATGGACGCCCCCCCGGACCATGGCTTGAACCCTTCGCCTCAGACGGGTGGCTCCCCCTGCACGGGCTGGCTGCCGATGGCGCGCAGCAGCATGGTAATGGCGGCGGAGGCCGCGTCCACCGCGTCCGGGTCGCTTCCCTTGGCCACCAGCGCCACGCCGCCGCCGCCCATCCGGTAGTAGGGGTAGCTGCCGATATCGAGGTCGGGCCACCGCTGCTGGATATCCGCCAGCCCCTCCGCAATCCGCCCCTCCATCACGCCATTGGCGTGCACGGTGCGCGACGCGATGGGCGGCCCGCCCTGGAGCGTGGGCGCCAGCGCCTCGAACATCGCCTGCATGATGCGCGGCACGCCGGCCATGACGTGGACATTTTCCATCGAGAAGCCCGGGGCGATGGAGATGGCGTTGTCGATCAGCGCCGCGCCGCGCGGCATGGTGCCCATGCGCTGGCGGGCGGCGTTGAACTCCCCGGGCTTGTAGTGGCGCTCCAGCCGTCCCCAGGCCTCCGGATGCGGTTCCCACGGCACGCCGAAGGCGGCGGCGATGCATTCGCTCGTGATGTCGTCATGGGTCGGGCCGATGCCGCCGGTGGTGAAGACATGGTCGAATCTGCGGCGGACCTCGTTCACCGTCGCGACGATGGTGTCCTTCACGTCGGGGATCACGCGGACCTCCCGCAGCGGGATCCCGATCTCCCCGAGTCGCGTCGCCAGGAACTTGATGTTGGCGTCCTGCGTGCGGCCGGACAGCACCTCGTTGCCGATGACGAGAAGGCAGGCGATGGGGTTGGTCTCCGTCATCAGGCGGAATCCTCAGGCTATTCGGTCAGGGTACGATGATGGCCGGGGTCGTGGGGCGGTCGCTACAGGAAATCCCGCAGCAGCGCGACCAGCGGCTTGTCCGCCGGCGGCATGGCGTAGTCGGCCAGCTTCTGCGGCCTGACCCAGGCCAGCGCCTGGCCTTCCACCGCCGTCACCGCGCCCGTCCAGCGCCGGCACAGATACAGCGGCATCAATAGATGGAACTTCTCATAGCCATGGCTGGCGAAGGCGAAGGGGGCGAGGCAGCTCTCGGCGACGTCGATCGCCAGCTCCTCCTTCAGCTCCCTTATCAGGGCGGCTTCGGGCGTCTCCCCCGCATGGACCTTGCCGCCCGGGAATTCCCAGAGGCCGGCGAGCGGCTTGCCCTCCGGCCGCCTGGCCAGCAGCACGCGGCCATCGCCATCGATCAGCGCGCAGGCGGCGACGAGGAGGATCTTCTTCCCCGGCGCATCGGCCGGGCCATCCGCCAGGGCGGGCGCGGCCGGCGGCGTGGCGGAAGGGGCGGGGGCGGGCAGGTCGGCGCGCGTCATCTCGAACAGCTTGACCGGCATCGGGCCGCCGCGGGCCACGAAATCCCGCACGCCGTCGCCGGTTTCCCGGAAGCCGATGCGGCCCAGCAGCTTCTGGCTGCGTTCATTGTCCACCAGGGCGGACGCCACCAGCCGGTCCACGTCGATATTGGCGAAGGCCCAGCTCACCACGCGCCCGGCCGCTTCCGGCCCCACGCCATGGCCCCAGAAGCGGCGGCCGACCCAGTAGCCCAGCTCCGCCTCCCGCTTGCCGGCATCCCGCGTCAGGCCGATGCAGCCGACCAGCACCTCCCGCTCCTCCGGCGTTCCCGCCTGTTCGAGGCCGGTGATGGCGAGGTGCCAGGCATGGCCCGCCGCCATCTGCATCCGGGTGGAGGCGATCCATTCATCGGCCAGGTCGCGGGGATAGGGGAAGGGCACCCGCGCCAGGGTCTTCGCCACCTCCCAGTCATTCACCAGGCGGTGCAGGTCGGCCGCGTCCTCCGGCCGAAGCGGGCGGATGGTCAGGCGTTCCGTCCGCAGCGGCGCGAAGGGCGGCGGCGCGAGCGGATCGGCGTCCTGCGGGGCGGGGGCGTCGGGCGCGAGGGGGAGGGAGGTCGCCATGGGTCGGTGGGAACGGTCCTGCCGGCGTCGTGAAGGGGGAACTGCCGTGCCGCTCATAACGCGAGGCGTGGGGGGCGGTAAGGTCGCCTGGCGGGCCGGCGTGATCGTTTTGTTCGCGACCGCTCGACCGTTGCCCCGGGGCCGCATCGCGGCCCCGGTCTTTACCCCTCGGGGGCCGCATCGCGGCCCCGGTCTTCTTCCCTCGGGGGCCGCATCGCGGCCCCGGTCTTCTTCCCTCGGGGGCCGCATCGCGGCCCCGGTCTTTTCGCCTTGGGGCCCGCATCGCGGCCCCTGCGTCCCGCCGGGCATCCGCTTCGGCGGACGGCGCGGGAGCCTCTACATCCGGGAGGAGGCGCCCCTCAGGAGCGATACGACCCGTTGATGTCGATATAGCCATGCGTCAGGTCGCAGGTCCAAACCCGCGCCTTGCCGCGGCCGAGGCCGATGTCGACCTCGATCATCACCTCGCGCCCCTTCATATGGGCGACCACCGGCGTCTCGTCATAGCCGGCGACGACGCCGCCCTCCCGCGCCATCCAGGTGCCGCCCACGGCGACGGAGAGCTTGTCGCGGTCCGCCGGCTCGCCCGCCTTGCCGACGGCCATGACGATGCGGCCCCAATTCGCGTCCTCGCCCGCGATCGCGGTCTTCACCAGGGGCGAATTGGCGATGGACATGGCGATGCGGTGGGCCGATTTGGCCGAGACGGCGCCCGTCACGTCGATCTGGATCAGCTTCTGCGCGCCCTCGCCATCGCGCGCGACCATGAGGGCCAGGTCCATCAGGACCTCATGCACCGCCCGCGTGAAATCCTTCAGCATGGCGCCACCCTCGGCGGGCACGCGGGCGTGCTTCGTCGCACCCGTGGCGAACATCAGTACCGTGTCACTGGTGGAGGTGTCGCTATCCACCGTGACGCAGTTGAAGGAGCGGTCGCTGCCCTTGGCCAGGATCTTCTGGAGGACCGGCGCCGGGATCTTCGCATCGGTGGCCAGGAAGCAGAGCATGGTCGCCATGTCGGGCGCGATCATGCCGCTGCCCTTGGCGATGCCGCTGACCGTGACCGTCGCGTCCCCGATCCTCGCGGTGCGCGTCGCGCCCTTGGGGAAGGTGTCGGTGGTCATGATGGCGCGCGCCGCGCCCTGCCAGCCATCATCGCCCAGCGCGCCGAACAGGCCGGGAAGCGCCGCGACCAGCTTCTCGGTCGGCAACTTCTCCCCGATCACGCCGGTGGAGGCGAGGAAGACCTCCTTCGGCTTGCAGCCCGCGAGTTGCGCCATGGCGGCGGCGGTATCCGCGCAGGTCTGGCGGCCGGCCTTGCCGGTGAAGACGTTGGAATTGCCGGCGGTGACGACCAGCGCCCGCGCCTTGCCACCCGCCAGCGCCGCGCGGCACCAATCCACCGGCGCGCCCGGGCACTTGTTCTTCGTGAAGACGCCCGCGACGGTCGTCCCCTGCGGGAAGACCATCATCGTCACATCCTCCCGCGTCGTGTAGCGGATGGCGGCACGGCCGGAGCCGAGGCTGACGCCCGGCACCGGCGGCAGTTCCGGCAAGGGCAGCGCGAGGGGAGAGACGGGAAGGTCCTTGCCGGCCATGGTCGGTATCTTCTTCTAGCGGCGGGGTTGGGCGGGGGCGGGCGGCGCGGCGCGGTCCAGCAGCGACGGTGCGGGGGCCGGGTTGCCATCCATGCCGAAGCGCTCGATGCGCGCGGCAGCGCGGATGCGCTCCACCTCCGCGTTCACACCCTCCTCGAAGGCGGTCTGGCGGAGCCCTTCGCGCGCTTCCTCGAAGGGCGGCGGCGGCACGGCGCGGCGTTCCTCCACCTTGATGACGTGCCAGCCGAACTGGGTGCGGACCGGCGCCGTGCTGATCTGGCCGGGCTGCATGGCGAAGGCGGCTTCCGCGAATTCCGGGATCATGTCGCCGCGCTTGAAGAAGCCGAGGTCGCCGCCTTCGCGGGACCCGGGGCCGGTGGAGCGGCGGCGGGCCACCTCGGCGAAATCGGCACCGGCCCGGCGGGCCTCGGCCATGGCGGTGCGGGCCTCGGCCTCGGTCGGCGTCAGGATGTGGCGGGCGCGCACCTCCTCCTCCGCGGGGCGGTTGGCGATGTCACGCTGGTAGCGGGCGCGCAGCGCCTCCTCCGTCAGCAGCGGGGCGACGGCGCGGGTGATGAGGGCCTGCTGCAGCGTCTCCTCCTCCACCCGTCGCAGCCGGGCGGCCACTTCCGGGTCCTGCGCCAGGTTGGCGGCGCGGGCGGCCTGGGTGATCGCCTTCTGGGTGATCATCTGGTCCAGCAGCAGGGGGAAGAGCATCTGCGGGGGCATGTTCCGCAGTTCCTCCGGCAGGCGGCGGGCTTCGTCCTGCACATCGTCCAGGCGGATATCCTGGCCGTCGACGCGCGCGACCACGGGATTGGCGGGGGCGGCCGAGGGGGCGGCCAAGGGGGCAGCAGGCGAGCCCTGCGCCAGGGCCATGCCGGCCGGCAGGATCAGGGCGGCGAACAACAGGGCCGTGCGGCGCATTCGGGGGGTTCTCCGTCAGGGGGCGGAAGATGGCCGATGATGGGGCCTGCCACAAGAATGGGGGCGCGCGGGGCAGGCCCCGCGGCTTCGCGTTGACGCGGCGGGGTCGCCCGCCTATCTCTCCCGCTGCCGCGCCGCCGCCGGCATTGGGCCCTTGCCTGGCCGGCCGCGCCCCCCGATCGATGTCGGCGCGGGCGCCCGCCGGGCGGGTGGACCCGGGCCGGCGCCGCGCCGGCCGGAGACCCCAGGACCCCATGTTCCAACGCCTCGTCCGCGCCTTCTTCGGCACTTCCAACGACCGCCAGGTCAAGCGCTACCAGGCGCGGGTGCCGGCGATCAATGCGCTGGAGCCCAGCCTCGCCGCGCTGTCGGATGACGCGCTGCGGGCCAAGACCGCCGAATTCCGCGCCGCACTCGCCGCGGGCAGGACGCTCGATGACATCCAGGCGGAGGCCTTCGCGACGGTGCGCGAAGCCGCCAAGCGCGTGCTGGGCCTGCGGCATTTCGACGTGCAGATGATCGGCGGCATGGTGCTGCATGACGGCCGCATCGCGGAAATGAAGACCGGCGAGGGCAAGACCCTGGTCGGCACCCTGCCCGTCTACCTCAACGCACTGCCCGCCCGCGGTGTGCATGTCGTCACCGTGAACGACTACCTGGCCAAGCGCGACAGCGAATGGATGGGGCGGCTCTACCGCTTCCTCGGCCTGTCCGTCGGCGTGATCGTCCATGGCATGACGGATGACGAACGGCGCGACGCCTATGCCTGCGACGTCACCTACGGCACCAACAACGAATTCGGCTTCGACTACCTCCGCGACAACATGAAGTACCGGCTGGAGGAGATGGTCCAGCGCGACTTCGCCTACGCCATCGTGGACGAGGTCGACAGCATCCTGGTGGATGAGGCGCGCACGCCCCTCATCATCTCCGGCCCCACCGACGACACCTCGGAACTCTATAACCGCGTCGACCTGGTGATGAAGGAGCTCGTCAAGGACAAGACGCTCTTCGAGAAGGACGAGAAGCTCAAGACCGTCCATCTGCTGGAGAACGGGACGGAGGCGCTGGAGAACGCGCTGCGCGACGCCGGGCTGCTGACGGAGGGCAACCTCTACGACAGTTCCAACGTCACGCTGGTGCATCACGCCAACCAGTCGCTGCGCGCCCATGTGCTGTTCACCCGGGACGTCGACTACATCGTCCGCCAGGACAAGGTCGTCATCATCGACGAATTCACCGGCCGCATGATGGAAGGCCGCCGCTACTCCGACGGCCTGCACCAGGCGCTGGAGGCGAAGGAGCATGTGACGGTCCAGCCCGAGAACCAGACGCTGGCCTCCATCACCTTCCAGAACTACTTCCGCCTGTACCCCAAGCTCGCGGGCATGACGGGCACGGCCTCCACCGAAGCCGATGAGTTCGCGGAGATCTACAAGCTCGAAGTGGTAGAGATCCCGACCAACGTGCCGGTGGCCCGCGTCGATTCGGATGACGAGGTCTACAAGAGCGCGCGCGAGAAGTATGAGGCGGTGGCCCTGCTGATCGCGGAGGCGCGGGAACGCGGCCAGCCGACGCTGGTCGGCACGACGAGCATCGAGAAGTCGGAGCTGATCTCCGAACTGCTGAAGCAGAAGGGCGTGCCGCATCAGGTGCTGAACGCCCGCTTCCACGAACAGGAAGCCGGCATCGTGGCGCAGGCCGGGCGCCTCGGCTCCGTCACCATCGCCACCAACATGGCCGGCCGCGGCACCGACATCCAGCTCGGCGGCAACGCCGACATGCTGGCGCGCGCCGAGGTGGGCAACAGCGACAGCCCGGAATACGAAGCCGCGCTGGCCCGCCACAAGGCGGAGGTGGAGGCGATGCGCCCCGCCGTGAAGGCGGCGGGCGGGCTGCTCGTCATCGGCACGGAACGGCATGAAAGCCGCCGCATCGACAACCAGCTGCGCGGCCGCTCCGGCCGTCAGGGCGACCCGGGGGCGAGCCGCTTCTTCCTCTCCCTCGAAGACGATCTGATGCGCATCTTCGGCAGCGACCGCATGGGCGGCATGCTGCAGAAGCTCGGCCTGAAGGAGGGGGAGGCGATCGTCCACCCCTGGATCAACAAGGCCCTGGAGAAGGCGCAGAAGAAGGTCGAGGCGCGCAACTTCGACACCCGCAAGAACCTGCTGAAATACGACGACGTCATGAACAACCAGCGGAAGGAGGTCTACGCCCAGCGCCGCGCCTTCATGACCGCGCCCGACGTCGCCGAGACGGTTGCCGAGATGCGGCGGGAGACGATCGGCAAGCTGATCGATGCCGCCATCCCGGAAAACGCCTATCCCGAGCAGTGGGACCTGACCGGGCTGCAGGACAAGGTGCTCGCCATCCTCGGGCTCGACCTGCCCGTAGCCGACTGGGCGCGGGAGGAAGGGATCGACGAGACGCAGGTGCGGGAGCGGCTGGAGAAGGCGGCGGACGAAGCCTATGCCGCCCGCGTCGCGAATATCGGCACCGACCTGATGCGCATGGTGGAGAAGAGCCTGCTGCTGCAGATCTTCGACGCGGTGTGGAAGGAACACCTGCTGTCGCTGGACCATCTGCGCCAGGGCATCGGCCTTCGCGCCTATGGCCAGCGGGACCCGCTGAACGAATACAAGTCCGAAGCCTTCAACCTGTTCAACAGCATGCTGGAGGATCTGCGGGAGCGCACCACCAGCGTGCTGATGCGCATCGACATCCGCCCGGACGCGCCGCCGCCCATGCCGGAACCGGTGCAGGTGATGGACCTGCGGCACGACGCGCCGCCGAACGAGTTGGCCTTCGCGGATGGCGGCCCGGCCATGGAATACGGCACGGCGACCCAGGCCGTGCGCCAGCCCATGGTGGCCGCCAGCGTCGACCCGAACGACCCCGCCACCTGGTCCGCCACGCCGCGCAACGCCCCCTGCCCCTGCGGGTCGGGGAAGAAGTACAAGCACTGCCACGGCAAGGCGTGAGCGCCTTCGCCCGGCGACCATGAAAAAGGCCCGGTGCCGATGGCGCCGGGCCTTTCCTGTTTCAGTACCCTCCGCTCAGCGCCCGCGACACCCCTGTCCAGGCCCGTCGCTCGGATCGCTGTCCGTGATGCCCGTGCCGCGGCGCTGGCCACGGCCGTAGCCGGATGGTGATGACGAGACTGGCGCGCAGCGATCCCTGAAGACCGCTGCGCAGGTGTCTCATGCCATGGCGAGCTATCTCAGCTTACTGCGTCCACGGTGCCGTTCAAATCCATGATGCCTGCCACAACAACAAGTGTAGGCTTCCTGCGCCGGACCTCTGCTGAGAAGACGCGCAGTGCTGCCGCGTGAGCCTCTGTTTCCGATTGCCGAGTGGCGACAGCTGCATCACCAAAGGCGAGCTTGGCTGCGCCGCAGTCCCTGTGAGTCAAAGCCACAACTCGCTTGATGTTGTGCAGCTGCACCGTAATGTCCAGGTTATCCCAGAAGGCACCATGCCAGGGCGCAAAGCGCTCATGCACGGCGCCAATCGGACCGCCAGCGATCACGAACTGGCTGTATTTGTCGCGCATGCCGTTCGTGGTCATGTGCTGAAGGCTGTTGGTGGTGAACCGCGGATCAATGCAGTTGACCAGCATCGCCTCGTAATCGCCACTCGCCGCAGCAACTGGGCGACCAAGCAGGGCTGTGCCCATCAGGACGCCTGCAGCTGCGAGCACGCTGCGTCGCGCGAAGCCTGGGGTAGGCTCACCGCACCCGCAAGCGGCGTGATGGATGGCGTGTGGCGCCGTGGATGTGCAATGCAACATGAGAAATTCCTCTAAACTGAGGCAGAGTCCCATGCGCAATGCGCCCTCAACAAGAATAGTTGTGGCGAGTTAAGTCTAGAGATTGCCTAAAGGAATTGAAGTAAACAACTAAATCAATTGGAGGCAAGGTCTGGGGAGGCTGGAATGGCACGCAGCAAACTTGACCCGCGAATAGCGACCAGAGGCGTGCTGCTGTGGAACTCATGGGCTGATCGCGCAGATCATGTCCTTGTGAATAAATGCACAGGCGCTCAGTTCATTGCGTGGTGCTACCGAAGGCGCACCCGAATCAAATTGCGCAGATGTTTGGCTTAAGCGATCTACGCATATTTTAATCAGCGAAAACAGGGCAATAAGTCCCACGCGAACAAGCACAAGAGCTGCCACGGCAAGGCCTGAGGGCCTTCGCCCGGCGACAGTGAAGAAGGCCCGGTGCCGATGGCGCCGGGCCTTTCCTGTTTCAGCGCCCTCCGCTCAGCGCCCGCGACGCCCCTGTCCAGGCCCGTCGGAGGGATCGCTGTCCGTCAGCCCCGTCCGTCGCCCGCGGCCATTGCCGGGGCCGTCGCTCGGGTCGCTATCCGTGATGCCCGTGCCGCGCCGCTGGCCGCGGCCATTGCCGGGGCCGTCGCTCGGGTCGCTGTCCGTGATGCCCGTACCGCGGCGCTGGCCGCGACCGTTGCCGGGGCCGTCACTGGGGTCGCTGTCGGTCAGGCCGGTGCCGCGCGGGCGGCCGCGGCCATTGCCGGGGCCGTCGCTCGGGTCGCTGTCCGTGATGCCCGTGCCGCGCCGCTGGCCGCGGCCATTGCCGGGGCCGTCGCTCGGGTCGCTGTCCGTGATGCCCGTGCCGCGCCGCTGGCCGCGGCCATAGCCGGGCCCGTCGCTCGGGTCGCTGTCATTGATGCCGGTGTAGCGGCCCTGGACCGGCGTCGCGCCCGTCTCCGGCCCTGACTGCCGCGCCGGGGCGGCGGCCGCGCCACCCGCCAGCGCCATGCTCGGCGCCGCGACACCGAGGCGGATGACCAGCAGGCGGCGCCCGAGGCCCTTCGGCGAATTCCCTGTCATGCGATGTGGTTCCTCCCCCGCGTCACCCTGCGGGCAGGCCCCCTCCCAGGCAAGATTATGTGATCGGGAGTTGCGTGAAATCTCGGCAATCTGGTTAAAAAAGGGACGCTCGTCTAATACCAACGCCCTCAACGGTTGACCTGTGCGTAGTCGCGGGTGGCGATGGAGGTGATGCGGCTTGGATCGTTGATGAGGGCGTTCCAGGCATCGCAGCACGCATCGACGATAGCGTCGTAGGTTTCGTAGACCCGGTTGCTGAGCTGGTTCTGGCGCAGGAACTGCCAGACGTTCTCGACCGGGTTCAACTCGGGCGAGTAGGGCGGCAATGGTAGCAGGCTGATGTTCTCCGGGACCTGGAGCTTGCCGCCGGTCTGGTGCCAGCCCGCGCCATCGAGAGTGATGACGGCATGGGCGCCTGGAGCGACATGACGGCT
>NZ_FOSQ01000016.1:5417-120510 GCF_900114315.1 Falsiroseomonas stagni DSM 19981 | reverse complement strand
CCTGCTGGATCGAAGCGATCGGCCGCCTCCGTCAGCAGGTCGTTGATGTGGCTCTGCAGGATGGTCTGCAGCAGATGCGGGTCGACGCTGATCTCGGCAGCGATCAGGCCGGAGACGCGGGCGGGCCAGTTCAGCAGCGCGTCGCGCATCGTGCTGCCGATCTCGTCGAGCGCGGCGTTGGCCTCAGTGACATCGAGCAGGCGGCGCTTGGTCTCATCCAGCGAAAGGCGCTGCGCCTCCACCTTCAGGGCGAGCTGCGCGACCTTCAGTCGGGCGAAGGGCGTGCCCTCCGCGCCGGCGCCGCTGGCCAGGGGTGAGCGGGCGGGATCGGCGGTTTCGGTCAGGCGGCGGCGGGTCTTGTCGATGTCCCACTGGCCGTCTGGTTCGCGGGCGATGCGGCCCGAGCGTTCGGCCTTGTGGATGGCGGTGTCGCTGACGCCGAGGCGCCGCGCGGCCTCGCGCGTGGAGGCGGTCATTTCCGGCATGGCGGCGACCTCCCGCCGCGCGTGATGGCGATGCCGGCCTTGTCAGAGGGGACGAAGGGCGCGCTGGCGGGCGGCTTCAAATGCGATGATGGCAGCGGGCCAATCCAGCGTGGCGCCGTCGCCGAGCATCTGCACCGGTGCGAGGACCACGCGGCGGCGCGACCAGTAGTTCCCGTCCAGCGTCGCAAGCCAGCCGGCCAGCCCCTGCGCTACAAGCGCCGCGGCGGCGGCTTCGACCTCGGCCTCGCTGGGCGGCGCGGCGCGGCCCATCGTCACGTGCCGGCCATCCTGCGCCAGGATGATCCAGCGTCGCTCGGAGGGCATCAACCCTCCTCCTTCTCTGTCTGGCAGGTCGCGTAGTCCACCGTGGCGAAGATCCCACGCCCGTCACTGGCGGTGCAGACCTGGATTGTCGCGCGGCCCACGCTGTCTTTGCTGCGCGGTGCGGTGGCGAGAAGCTGCTGCCAGGCGGCGCTGTCCTGCGGGCCTTCGGCGGTCAGGTGCGGGAGGATGGTGGTGCTCATCGTCGTCTCCGTCTGGCGGGGCGGGATGCCTTGCGCGTGACGGACGATTCGCGCTGTGTCGGAGCGCAGCCAAGTGGAATGATCGATGTTCGCTGCAGGTTTTCGATGGTCGCTGCAATGCCCGATGTGCATCATGGCGCGACGAGCAAAGGACGACGGACATGCCACAGCGGAGCGCACCGAAAGACATCGAGAAGATGATCTACGAGACGGCCAAAGCGCTGGCTCTGGCGGGGAATGGTGTCGGCACACCGCGTGTCGTGAAACTGTACATCGATGATGCGCGCGAGGTGCTGCGGGGCGTTGCCAACGCTGCGAAGCGTCAAGGATGGACAGTGGATGAAATGGTGCTCGCCCTCGATCCCCCGAAGCCAAAATTGAAGCCCGGAGAACGGCATCAGGGCCCGCCGCTTGCCAGCAGCGAGCCCTGACCAATCCCGCCCAGGCTCAGCCTGCCAAAGCGTAGATGGTGTAGGAGCCTTTGGCGCCCGTCTTGTTGGGGCCAACCTGGCGAATGCGATCCCGAACCTCGACCGTGTGGCCCTTCTTCTTCAGCCCCGCCATGAAGCCGCGCACCGTGTTGCTGTTCCAGCCGGTGGCCTCGGCGATCTGCGCGACTGTCGCACCCTCGGGCCGGCGCAGCATCGCCAGCACCTGCTCCTGCTTCGTGCCCTCGCGCGGCTTGCGCGGCGCGCTGGCGTCCCGCGGTGCGCGCGTGGGCTTGCCGGCAAGCAGGCTGCGCAATGCCGCCATCGGCGCGTCCAGCGCGCCGATCAGGTCGCCATCATGCGTCCCGAAGCGGGCAGCCTGATCGTCCCAGGCGGCGAGGATGGCCGCGGCGGTGTCGCGCAGGCTGGTGCGCGCCGTGGTGGTCCGCGCCGCGAGGGCCTGGTCGAGCATGGCGATTTCCTCCGTCAGGGGCGCGGCCTGGGCGGGCTCGGCGGCGGGCGCGGGGCTTTCCCCCGGCGTGGTGCCGGCCGCCACCGTGGGCGCCGTGTCGGCCACGCTGCCCTCGATGCCGGAGCAGTCGGGCTCGCCGGCCTCCGCGTCGCCCTCGTTCGGGTCGATGCCGATGGCGCGAAGCCCCTCGTCGGTGATGCGCGCCACGATCCAGGTCCCATCCTCGTCCTGGCGCCAGCCCAGCCCGACATGCTCCCGCGGGGCGTTGATCTCGGTGAGCAGGTTGTTCTTGATGAGGCTGCGGAAGACCGCGTTGCGGGCCGCGGCGGGTAGGGTCTTCGGCGCGCGGGCGAGGCCCATCTCGTGCTGCGCGGCGGCGCTGAGGATCACGCGCTGGGTATCGGAAAGCTTGGTCATCGTGGTGGTCTCCGGTTCCGGGTGCCGGTCATCGGCCCCTACTGCCGGGAGCCCCGCCGGCGCTGCCGGTCGGGGCGGTGCGGAAGTGGCCCGCGTCAGCAGGCGTATTCACCGCGGCGGAAATGCTGGTCCGCGATGTCCTTCAGCTTCGCGGTGGCATCCGAAAGCCAGGCTGCTTCACCCCAGAGCACCGTCTCGGGGTCAGCGCCGAAATGGTCTGCGCTGGCCTGGGTGAGCTCCGCGAGGAGGGCGTCGAATTCGGCCTTCTTCGCGAGGAAGGCCGCCAGGCTGTTTTCCTGGTTGCGGGCGGCGCGGGCTTCGCGGTCGGTCATGGTCGTCTCCGTCGTGGTGCAGGGCGGGGCGCTCTGCGTGTGACGGACCATTCGCGCTGTGACGCGCACGAGCCAAGCAAGATGCAGCGTTATCTTGTTGCTATAATTGGGCTTTCTCGATCATCAATCGCGCCGCTGCGACATCGGCAAAGATGCGATCCTCGCCCTCCAGCACCGCGGCTTCGCCAGTCGTCTCCTGCCAGCGCCGCACGATCACGTCGGCATAGGCGGGATCGATCTCCAGCAGCACAGCGCGGCGCCCCGTGCGCTCCGCCGCGATCATCGTCGTGCCCGACCCGCCGAAGCAATCCAGCACCGTGTCGCGCGGCTTGCTGCTGTTGCGGATGGCGCGCTCGACCAGTGCCACCGGCTTCATGGTGGGGTGCAGATCGTTGCGCGCCGGCTTGTCGAAATGCCAGACGTTCCCCTGGTCGCGCGCCCCGCACCAATAGTGATGGCTGCCCTGGCGCCAGCCGTAGAGCATCGCCTCGAACTGCTGGTGGTAGTCGGCACGGCCGAGGGCAAAGGTGTTCTTTGCCCAGATGATGGTGCTGGACCATTTGCCGCCGGCCTCCTGCCAGACGCGATGCAGCGTGGGCCATTCGGAGGAGGACATGCAGACGTAGCAGGCGCCCTTGGTGACCGAGAGCAGATTGGCCAGCGCGGGACGGAGGAACTCGGGAAAGCCACCGCCGAGCGCGTCGTTGGCGATGGTCATCTTGGCGGCGGTGCCGCCCTCGTAGGCCACGTTATAGGGCGGATCGACGAAGCCCATGTCGGCCAAGTGGCCTGCGCCGAGGGCGCGCTGGACGTCGATCAGCTTCGTCGCGTCGCCGCAGAGCAGCCGGTGCTCGCCGCAGCGCCACAGATCACCGGTCCGGCTGACGGGCACCGCGGGCGGTGGCGGCGCATCGTCGGCATCATCGCCGAGACCAGCATCGGCAGCTGCTAGCAGCCGGTCGAGCTCCATCCCGGAGAAGCCGAGCACCTCGAGGTCGACCACCGCCTCGTCGCGGATGCGGGCAATCTCGGCGGCCAGCAGCGCTTCGTCCCAGCCCGAGTTCAGCGCGATCTGATTGTCGGCCAAGCGCAGGGCGCGCGCCTGCGCCGGGGAGAGATGACCGAGCCGCAGCACCGGCACGGAGGCGAGCCCGAGCTGTTTCGCCGCCATGACGCGGCCATGGCCGGCGATCAGCACGCCTTCGGCGTCGACCAGCACCGGGTTTACAAAGCCGAACTCGGCGATGGACGCCGCGATCTGTGCCACCTGCGACGGCGAATGCGTGCGGGCGTTCTCGGCATAGGGGACGAGCCCAGCCACCGGCAGCGACGAGACGACGAGATCAGGCTGCATTGGCGGTGATCTCCATCCGCACCGCGGCAATGGCGTCGTAATCGCGCCCATCTTCGGCGAGGGTCACCGGCAGCTCGGGATGGAGCATCCGCCAGCGGGCGATGGCCAGGTCGACATAGGCAGGCGCCAGCTCGATCGCGCGCAAAGCCCGTCCGGTTCGCTGACCTGCCAGGATAGTGGTGCCCGAGCCGCCGAACGGTTCGAACACGACCTCGCCCTCGTCGGTGTAGGTGCGCATCAGGAATTCCGGCAGCACGACTGGGAACACCGCGGGGTGCTCCGTCTCGATGCCGCGGCCCTTGTGGCGGGTCAGGCGCAGCACGTTGTCGGGGATCCGGAAGTCCTGCACCGGCAGCCCTGCATGCTGATATTCCGAGATGGTGCCGTCGGCGGCGCGCAGCCCGCTGCCCTTGTTCGGCGTGCCGGCCCATTTGCACGGGACGATCTTGTTCGCCTGGCGCGCCTGCCGATTGAAGTGGAAGACGAACTCGAAAGCCGGCGCGAGGCGCCCGTTCCAGTCGCCGGGCAGGCCGGGTCCCTGGTCCCAGGTGTACAGCCCGAAGCGGCGCCAGCCGCGGGCGCGCATCCAGTCGAGCCAGCCCGACCAATAGGGCTGCCATTCGTTGTCGCGGTGGATCAGGCCGAGGTTCACCAGCACCTGGGCGTCCGGCCGCATGGCCGCGTCGAGATGCTGGAACACGCCCTGCATGAGGGCATCCCAATCGGTGCCGCCGCCGGTCGTGTAGTCGCGCTGGTTGCCGTAGGGCGGGCTGGTGAACAGCAGCGCGGCACGGTCCTCGCCCATCACGCGCGCCACGCTGGCGGAGTCTGTGCTGTCACCGCACAGCAGACGATGCTCGCCGAGCAGCCAGAGATCGCCGGGGCGGGTGACGGCCTGGCGCGGCGGCTCAGGCTCGGCATCGGCGGGGTCGTCCGCCTGCTCCGTCTCAGTGCCCGCCGCGCCAGTGCCATCGCCCCCCTCGGCGGGAACCGCGGACAGAGCCTCGGGCGCGTCGCCGTCGGACACGGCATCTCCAGCCGCCGCGAGGATGTCCGCGAGCTCATCCGCCGAGAAGCCGAGCGCGCCGAGGTCGATGTCCTGCGCCGCCTGCACCGCGGCCAGCGCATCACGCAGCAGCGCTTGGTCCCAGGTGGCATTCTCCGCGATGCGATTGTCGGCGAGGCGCAGCGCCTCCTTCTGCGCGGCGGACAGGTGGCGCAGCACGATCGTCGGCACCTTGGCCATGCCGAGCGCGGACGCAGCTTCCAGCCGCCCGTGGCCGGCGATCAGCACACCGTCCTCGTCCACCAGCAGCGGGTTGGTGAATCCGAAGGCCAGCATGCTGGCCTTGATCTGCTCCAGCTGCGCGGCGCTGTGCACGCGGGCGTTGCCGGCATGCGGGTGCAGCTCCGCCACCGGACGCAGCAGGATCTTCGCCGCCATCCATGGGAGCGTCATCGGGCCATCCGGATTTGGGAGTGGGTGCAAACCATGCGGCCCGCAGGTGCAAACCTGACGCGGTATGGTTTGCGGGTTATCTGGCTGATCGCACGGGGAAAAGGCTGCAAACCGCAACCCTGTTTTATGGCCTGGCGCTAGCGACCTTGCGCGCTTCCGCCCCCCGCATACAGCGGGGCCAGGAAGGACCCTGCGGCTCGAGAGCCGCAGTGGCTGATCAGCGGGTCAGTGGCTCGGGAGCCACTTGGCTGCGGTCGCAATTCAACGACTGTCGAAACACTATCCCTTCTGGTTCCGGTGCCGCAATCCGGTTTCATCGACGCCGCGACTGCGTGGTGGACAATGTCCATACAGACTCGTAGAACCAGCCCCGGAGGCCACCATGCCCACACCCGCCAAGCGCATCACCACCCCAACCCGACGCCCCGCAAAGGCCCAGCCCGCCATCACCGTCGGCGCGATCAACATCCGCGTCCGGCCCGAGGAGCGTGCCCTGATCGACCAAGCCGCCGTGCTCTCGGGGAAGTCGCGCTCCGAGTTCATGCTGGAGGCTGCGCGCCGCGCTGCGACCGACGCCATTCTCGACCGCACGCTGTTCCGCACCCAGCCGGCCGCGTACGCCAAGTTCCAGGCGCTGCTCGACGCGCCGCCCAACCCAAACGGCCGGCTGCGCAAGCTGCTGGAGACCGCGCCACCGTGGGAGTGAGTGCCGGCCGGCTCAGCGCCCCGGCGCCGCTCGACGACACGCACGACCTGGCGATGTTCGATAGCGGCGAGGCCACGCTCGACGACTGGCTGCGGCGGCGTGCGCGGGCGAATCAGGCGGCCGGCGCCTCACGGACCTTCGTGGTTTGCAGCGCTGGCTTCGTGGTGGGCTTCTACTGCCTGGCGGCAGGGGCTGTGGCCGTGACCGCCGCTCCCGGACGTGTAAAGCGGAACATGCCAGACCCGATCCCGATGGCTGTGCTGGGCCGCCTGGCGGTGGACCGCAGCCTGCACGGCCAGGGCATCGGGCGGGCCCTGCTGCGGGATGCGGTCCTGCGCGTGCTGCAGGCCAGCGAGGTGCTGGCGGTGCGCGGGGTGTTGGTGCAGGCCCTGAACGCCGACGCTCAGCGCTACTACCAGGCCTGCGGCTTCACGCCGTCACCGATCGACCCGATGACGCTGATGGCCACAATGACGGACCTGAAGGCCGCCCTGGGCTGAAGCTCACGCGGCACGCTCCCGCGGTTGCAGGCCATAATGGGACGCCAGGACGCCGAGCGCCGTGAGCAGGATGCCCTGCGCCTGGACGTGATGGACCGGACGGCCCGACCACCCCTGCCGCATCGCCCATTCGCGCAGGGAACACTCGAGGCCAAGCACGTGCCACAGGCAGCTTCCGCCGGCGCTGTCCGCGCCACCGAACAGGTCCAGGGCCGCGGCCAACCGACGCCGCGCAACAGCCTGGCGTTCGCTCAGCAGATCGCCTCCGCCACCCTGGATGCGCAGCAGCTGCGTCGTTCGCATGCCGTCCAGCGCCGCGAGGCGGAAGGTCACACGGAACATCGCCCCGGCCTCGTGCATCTGCGGCGTGATGCTGCCATTGGCCAGCATCAGCCCGAGCGTGTCTACGGCACGACGATGGGCGACGGGTGAGCCCGTGTCCGGATCCGCGTCGCGGACCGGCTCGGAGAAGCCGCCGTGTTGGAGACGCCACTTCGAGGGCTTCGCCAGATCATCCTGCTTCGCCTTCGCCGCCTTGGGCTTTCGCTTAACGGCCATGATGGTTCTCCCCGTTGCGACGCCCCCAGCGCCGGTTGGCTTCGTTGGTGATGGCCTGGCGCAGCCAGTCGTCGGTGATCTCGGCGACAGGCAGGGCGGCAACGCCATGGCGATGCCAGGCGGCAGCCCGCATGGCGTTGACCTCGGTGTCGTTCGTCGGGCTACGCGTCCCGCGGTCCAGGCACGAGCGGGGCGGCAGCGGTGCGCCGTGCATGCTCATGCGCGGCCTCCCGTGTGGTCAGTCGCCCAGAGCAGCAGAGCGATCGCATCCGCCTCGTTGTCATCGGCCGGAGCGAAGCCGCGGGCCTGCATGGCGGCGACCATCTTCGCCTTGTCGGCGTTGCCCTTGCCGGTGGCGTAGCGCTTGATCGTGCCGACCGGGACGCCCTCGTAGGGGACGTCGTGCTCCTCGCACCAGGCGGTCAGGGTGCCGAGGAAGCCGCCGTAGATGTGCGCCGCGTCGGTGCCGGCATGGGCGCGGACTTCTTCGAACACGATCCGCGCCACGCCGCCGGACAGGTTGGCGAGCTCGGCCAGCCATCCGCGGAAGCGCAGGAAGCGCATTCCGCCGCCCTCGAACCTGGTCGGCTTGAAGGTCATGGTGCCCGAGGTGATGCCGCCATCCGCGCTGCGCACCGCCCAGCCGGTGGTGGTGCCGAGGTCCAGGGCGAGGACCGCGTGGTGCGCCAGGCTGATCGTGGGCGGGAGGGCGATGGGCGGGCCGCTTGCATGGGCGGCGGGCATGGTGAGAGTCGCGGGTGCCATGGTGGTCTCCGAGAGGGGATGATCTTGGTGAGGGCGGCGACGGCGCGGTTCTTGGCGGAGCTCGCCGTCGCTGCCCGGCTTGGGGTGGATGACCCTGGGGGGGGTGGCCCACGCGCCCAACCCGGTCGCCCGAGGTGTGGTGTGCGCGCGCCGTTGAGGCGCGCACGCACACCCCCCGTAGGGGGGAGGCAAAAAACCGAATCTGCCAAACTGCTCCTAGGCACTGATTTCAAATCAGAAAAAGAAGATTCGGAGCAGTTTCGGACAGATTCGTTACGCGAAACTGCTTTCGGCCAGAAGCCGCTGATCTGATTGACGAAAAACAGACTCGCAGTTTCGGCAGGGGAGCAGATTCGGACCGAAACTGCGCAGTTTCGGGAGCAGTTTAGGGCAGTGCGAAGTCGCATCGAGAGGGCCATCAGGCGGGCTCCTCGGGGTCGTGCAGCACCCACACCTCGGGGTTCTCGACCTCGAGCAGCGCCTCGCTCCGGGGGCATTGGAAGTGGCTCGGGAGCACCCGCACGGTGGCCGGGATGATCTCGCCGGTCTCCGGATCAATGGTCTCCTCGCCGGTGCCGAGGAGCATGTCCTGGACAACGAGATAGCCGTTCTTCGACTTGGTGTAGGGCTGCCCTAGGTCTCGGGCCTCACGCCGGTACTTGATGTAGCCTTTCATGGCGAGGACACCGATCCGCTCGCGGATGTTGTCCTTGCCGCCGAGCCCGCGCTTGTTCTCGAACTTCGACGCAAAGGCGTTGGCAGTGCAGAGCCGGCCTTCCTCCGCCTCCTCGGCGATCAGGCGCAGGATCACGTCGTGGCGGCGCGTGCGCTCGGCATCGAGCTTGCGGCCGATGTCTTTCCTGACCAGGCGCTCGCCCGTCCGGTCGAGCTCGACCCAGGCGCCGCCGCGTTTGTCGACCAGCATCGGCTCGAGGCCCGGCCCATTGCGGAGCTCGACATGCAGTTCGCGCTCGGTTTGCTCCTCATCGGGGCGGAACAGGATGGCGCCAGAGGTGTAGTAGCCGCGCAGCGCACTGGCGCCCGAGAGCGACAGGAAGGGATCGTCCTTGACCTGCTGCTTGCTGAGCTTCTTCGTGTGGTGGGCGAGGATGATGCCGGCTTCGGGGGCGACCTGGTCGCGCAGCGCCTCCACGCGGCCCTGCAGGAAGAACATCATCGCCGCGTTGTCGTTCTCCCCTTCGCCCGCGGGCCCGCCATCGAAGAGGTTGCGGATGGGGTCGATGCAGATGATGTCGGGCGGCGCGTCGGGGAATGCGGCGCGGATGGCGGCAGCGACGAGGGGAACGCCCTGCTCGTCGAGCAGCATGCGCAGCTTCGGGGTGACGACGAGGGTGTCGCGGGCGCGGGCCACAACGGCGGGGTCGAGCCGGAGCTGCTGCAGGCGCTCGCGCAGGTAGTGGTACTGGATCTCAGCCTGCAGATAGAACACGCGCAGCGGGCGCGGAGCCGTGAAGCGCAGGAAGGGTGCGCCGGCGGCGGCGTGCACCAGCAGGCTGATCAGGAAATCGGATTTGCCGACCTTCGGCGCGCCGCCGAGCACCAGCATCCCGCCCGGGGTAAGCAGGCGCGGCCCGATCAGGTCGTCCGGCATCGGCGAGGTGTCGTCCAGCAGCGCGCCCAGGGTGTGCGCGGCGATGGCGCCGGGCGGCGGGGCCGCGGCACGGAGCAGGGGCGGCCCGTTGCGGTCGACATGCAGGGCCCAGATCGCGTCGGCCTCCACCTTGAGGCGGTCCAGCGGCCAGGCCGGGCGGAGGCAGGCGGCATTGTATTGGCAGATCGCCTCCCAGCCCTCGTCGCCGGTGATACGGCCCTCGTGGACCATGCGAACGAAGTGCCCAATGGCCGCGCTGGCGCCCTGGAAGCGCGTCCATGCGTCCTGGCTGCCCTCGCGCACCGGCGTGGTCAGGACGGCATCGAGGCCGGGGCGGTTGGCGCCAGGGGCAGCGGTGGGCGCCTCAAGGCCGGGCATGGTCGGCATGGTGGCGACGGCCGCGGCGAAGTCGGGAAGCTCCACCTCGACCCTGGGGTGGTGCTCCCGGATGGTAACGCGCCGCTGCACGCCATGCTTCTGGTGGACGGTGCCAGGCACGCGGATCGGCTGGTGCGCGGAGCGGAAGTGAAGGTCGCCGCCAACCTTCTCCGCGATCTCGCCGCGCAGCGCGCAGAGGCGGGCCAGATCCTCGCCCTCGGCCGGCTCCGTCAGCCGCCACCAGGCATGCAGCTTGGCGGCACCCTCGGCGGTGCGGCCGCCGCTCTCGACCAGCAGGGTCGGCGCGCCCAGGTGGTGGACCAGATGCGCCAGCTTGGCGGCGATGTCGCCAGCGTCGAGGTCGACCACCACGGTCTGCATCTGCAGCACATGCTCGGCGCGGGCCTGGCCCTGCTCGGCGACGGTGCCGGGGATGACATAGACGGCGCTGCCCTCACGCGCGGCCCAGGTGGCATAGGCGCTGAGGGATGCGGCGGCGTGCCGATCGGCCGGCACCCAGATGTTGTGCGGCTTGGTGTCGAGGCCCTGGCCCTGGTCGACGAAGCCGCGGACGGGGATCAGCCCGTCGCAATAGCCGAACACCACGTCGAGGAAGGTGGCGATCTGCTCGATGTCCGGCGCGATGGGCCCAGCGGCCGCCGGCATCGGTTGCCCAGCACCGGGAAGTCGATCGAGGGCGACCTGCCCAGCGGTGGGAAGCTCGCTCAAGCCCTCATCCGGCAGCGGCGCGGCATCGTTGAAGTCGCCCCATGTCGTCATGCAGGCAGCGCCCAGCACCGTTTGGCCCAGGGGCAGAAGCGGCACTCGAAATGGTCGGCCTGGGCGGCAACGCGGGGCAGAAGCTCGCCGCCATCCGTCGCGGCCAGGATGCGTACGGCGCGATCGGACATGCGTTGCGCCAGGTCAGCGTTGAATGGCACCAGCTCGTGGTGCAGCTCCGCTGTGTCCTTGTTGATGGCGGTGAAGAGCGCCGGATTGTCCGCCACGCCCGGGACGCTGGCGTCCATATAGGCCTGGTAGACCGCGATCTGCGCCGCATAGATCGGCTTGGCTGCCGCGACGCCTTTACTGGACGTCTCGCGCCAGGCCTTGGCGTTCATGGTCTTGCATTCCCACAGCGCCGGGAACGCCATGCCGGGGATGGTCGGGCCGCCTGCGAAGACGCCATCGACATGGCCACGGATGCGACCACCGGCGACCGAGAAGCCGAACTGCTCGCCATGCTCGCCACCGCCGCGACGGGTGTAAAGATCGAAGCCGGCGCCCCGCAGCCAAGCGACAGCGACGTCCTCCAGCGCGTGCCCGATCCCGAAGATGCGCAGCAGCCGGCCGTCGAAGTCGGCACCCTCATCCTTTGGGGCCTGCACGAACTCGAATTGCAGCGCCCGTTCGCAGGCATGGCCGAGGCGGGAGCCGCCCAGGTAGCTGCGCGGCGGTGTCGCCTGATTGGCCTTGACCAGAGCAGCGTCGATGGCGGCATTCACATGCGTCGAGGTCTGGCTGCGGCTGTTGAAGTCGAGCATCAGAAGGGCACCTCCGCCGCCGCGGCCTGCCGGGCGATCGCCTGCATCGCCTCCTGGAAGCCGCCGACGGCGACCTCGATCAGCGTCAGCACCTGCGCCTCGCTTAGATCCTGGAAGCGGGTGTCCCAGCCGATCTCGGCCATCGTCTCCGCGACGCGGCGCATGGCGGCGCGCATCGCCGCCTTCTCCTGCTCGGTGAGGTCAACCATTGCGGATGACCTCCCCGCCAAGCGCGACCAGAAGCCCTGGCAGGCGATGCAGCAGAAGGAGACCGAGGGCCGTGGCTTCTTCCGCGGCGCCGGGTCGAACCAGCCAAAGCCACGCGCCGGGCGGGAGCAGACGGCGCAGGGCGGTTCCGGGGAGCGGGCCATCGATCATGCGGCCTGCCCCAGCGCCGCGGGCTGGGCCCTGCGCACGAGATGCTGGATGGCCTGGCGGTTGAACTTGAAGGTCAGCAGCGCCGAGGCCTGGTACCGGGTCATGCCGAGATCGGCCCGTGCCGCCGGGGGCAGATGGGTCAGCTGGCGTTCGGTCGGCGGCTCCCGCAGCCAGCGCCGGCTCTTGTGGGCGCTCTCGTCCGTCTCGTAGGCGTTCAGCCAATCGTCCGCCGCGGCCAGCGCTACCAGCCGCTCCCCGATGGACAGCAGGCGGGGCCGCTCCTCCTTCGCCCCGCCGACCGCGTGCCAGGCGCCGTTCAGGAAGAAGATGCCCGCCCAGCCGTTGAAGCCATTTGCCAGCAGGGCGGCGTCATCGCCGAACAGGTCGCACCATTGGAAGGCGGAGCGACGGAGGAGATCGATCTCCGTCATGATGAAGTCCGCCAGCGGCGCTGTCTCGCGGCCGCGCGGCTCGAAGGCGTGACCGCAGATCGGGCATTCCATCACCGCGATCGGCACCTCAGCATCGCAGGAGGGGCAGGTCTTGGTGGGCGGCTCACCTTCGCCGGGCTGGCTGTCGAGATCGACGTCCTGCTCCAGGCAGCCGTGGATCTGTGAGGAGGTGCCGAAGTCGAGCACGATGCAGTCGCGCTTGACGATGCCGGGATGCTCGGTGGGATCGACGGTGCGCAGGCCGCGGCCGACCATCTGGATCATCGTGCACTTGAACGAGCTGGGCCGCAGCAGCACGACACAGGAGGTGGGGGGATGGTCCCAACCCTCGGTGAGCACCGCGACATTCACGACGATGCGCGCCTCGCCCTTGGCATAGGCGGCCAGGACGGAACGCCGCTCGCTGTCCGGCATGTCGCCGGTCACGACGACCGTAGGGACGCCGGCCGCGTTGAAGGCGGCAGCGACGTGCTCGGCATGCGCGATGGTGGAGCAGAAGACCACGGTCTGGCGGCCGCCAGCCTTCTCCTGCCAGTGCTTCACCACCGCGTCGGTCACTGGCACGGTGTCCATGACGCGGGCGACCTCGCCCATGTCGAAGTCATCGCCGCTGCGGCGCACCGCGCGGAGCTCGTCCTGCACACCGACATCGATGATGAAGGTGCGCGGCGTCACCAGGTGCCCGGAGGCGATCAGCTCGCCGAGCCGGATCTGGTCGGCGACGTTCGAGAAGACCTGCCGCAGCCCGACCTTGTCGCCGCGGTTGGGCGTCGCCGTGACGCCGTAGATCCGGCAGCCCGGGTTCCGCTGCAGTGCCCGATCGATGATGCGGCGATAGCTGTCGGCGATGGCGTGATGCGCCTCGTCGATCACCAGCAGGTCCAGCGCCGGCATCGCCTCGAGGTTCGCCTGGCGCGTCAGCGTCGGCACCATGGCGAAGGTGACCTGGCCGCCCCAGGATTTATGGCCGGCATCCACCACCGAGGTGGAGATGTCGGGGTTCACGCGGCGGAACTTCGCCAGGTTTTGCGCTGTCAGCTCATCCCGATGGGCGAGGACGGCAGCCTTGGCGGCGCTGCTGCCGATATGCTCGCCCACCGCCGCCGACAGCATGATCGTCTTGCCGGCGCCGGTCGGGGCGACGCCGAGGGTATTCCCGTGCTGGCCGAGCGCACGAAGGCTGCGCTCGACGAAGAGCTTCTGGCGGGGGCGGAGCATCATGCTGGTGCGGCCCTCCCTCAGCGCGCCCAGGCGGGGCGATTGTCGGCTCCAGCCGCCGGCGGGGTGCGCGGCACGGCGGCAGGGAAGGCGCCCTGCGTCGGGGCCGCGGGCGGCGGAGCATAGGTCTGCGCCGGCGGCGCGTAGGCGGGCCCGGGCGCGCCCGCGTGCGGCCCCATCGCCGTGGCATAGGCCCGGTGGTCCGGCGTGACCGCCATGCGGATTTCGTTCTTCGGCTCGCCGTTGGCGTCAGTGCCGGTATCGATCTTGGCGAGGAACTCCAGCCCCTCGAGGTCCGCGAAGCCGCCAATGCGGCGCGCGGCCTGGGCCTGCGGCGAGGCGTCCTTATCGGAGATCCCGCGGGCGGAGTTCAGCATGCCGCGCACAAAGCTGCGGCCCATATTCCCCCAGTCCGGGCCTTTCGGGCTGTAGAGGCCGACCAGCGTGAAGATCTTCCGCTTCGCGTAGGGGCCCTCCAGCACGGTGAACTCGCCGTTCAGATAGACGGCGCCGGTGCTGCCGCGCGTGGCGTAGCCGCCCGTCCAGCCTTGGCTCGGATCGTCGAAGCCGCCGGGGCGGATCGTCAGGCGCACCTTCGCGATGGTGCCCTTGGGAATCAGGTTCGGGTTCTGCGAGGCGTCGTTGTAGTCATTCCAGGAAGCCATGCGGGATCTCCTCGGATCAGGTGTTCGGGGTGTCGGAGGGTGCGGCCAGCGCGAGCGGCGGCGGAGGCAGTGCGAGACGTTCAGCGACGGGGCGCGCAGGGCCGCGGATCTTCTCGAACAGCCGGCCGAGATGCGGCTCCTCGACCAGGTCGAGCCGGCCGCTGCGATCCTTCGCGGGATAGCCCCAGGGATTCAGCGTCTGGCAGATCAGCGCGCGGCGGAGCGCGCCGGCTTCATCCTTGATCGCCGCCAGCGTGAGCACCTCATCGACGATGCCGGGCAGCTCGAGGCCGGTCTTGCTGCCGTCGATCTGGGGCACGAAGACCTTGCGATTGAAGTCGTCGAGCTTCTCGTCGAGGATCCCGACGAAGATGATGTTCTTGCCGCGCGTGTGCTGCAGATGCGTCAGCCAGGCGATCATCTCGCGCCCGTGCAGACCGTAGGCGCCGCGGATGTCGGGCTTGCCTGTTTTCTCGGCGAAGGCCTCGGGCTGGCCGCGGCACCACTGGAAGCAGAGGCGGCCCGCGACGGTGATGCTGTCGATGAACACCGTCTCGTAGCGGGTGAGCAGGGCGGGATCGCCGAACTGCTCGCAGACGGCGGCGTAATGCGCCGGGGAATAGGGCTGGTCATCACGCAGCGCCGGGTTCGGGCCGCCGATGAAGGCAGCGAAGTCACGGCATTCCTGCCAGGTGCGCGGGCGGATCGTATCGCCGCCCCAGCCCTCGACCGCGAGGTCGCCGGCCTCCAGGTCCATGAACAGCGTGGTGCTGGCGAGCAGGGTCCAGAGCAGACTGGTCTTGCCTTGGCCGCTGCCCCCGAAGATGCAGGCCTTGACGCCACGCGGCTCGGCCTGCCGCTCGTCGGCGGTGATGATCCGGAAGCCGCGCCCCGGCGGCTGCGTGAAGGGCGCGCTCATTCGGCGACATCCACCATACGGGCGGCGGCGGCCGTCGCGTTGACGGCACCGACGGCACCGGCGCGGCGCGCCAGGTCGTGGATCTGCCGCAGTGCGTCGGCCTTGCGATGCAGCGCGACCGACTGGCGGAACAGCGCCTCGGCGGCGAAGGCCACGTCGTCCACCGTTGCCTGCGCGACCGGCTTGGTGATGACCGGGCTGCCGCCCGGGCCGGTCGGCACCTCGATGATGTCTGGCAGCATCTTGAGCCAAAGCTTCTCACGCAGATGGTCCAGCGGGGTCCGCGGCGTCATGCCGTTCTCCTGGTTGTGGGCGGTGGGGTGGGTGCTGGGCGCGGTGCCCGCGTGGGTCACGGAAGCCGTCACGCGGCGACGCTCGTCGGCTTGGCCGCCGCCAGGACCGAGGCCAGCGTGCCGGCGCGGCTGCGCGCGCGGGGCCGGGCGATGGCGAGGTAGGTGAAGTCGCTTTCGCCCATGCGGCGCTGGACGAGGTGCACCAGCCCGTCCTCGGCCAACTGCAGGGCGCGTTCGGCGACGCGCAGCAGGGCGCGACGCTCGGCATCCGGCACCGTCGAGGTGAGCGGCGAGGCGTCGACCGCCAGGAAGCCGCGGTGATAGACGATGCGGTCACCAGGCACGGCGGAGCCGTACCAGGTGCAGAACATCGTCTCGGTGAGCGGCGGCTCCGCGATGCGGAAGCCAATGATCGTGCTGTCCATGTTGAGTATTACCCAGCCTCCCGCAAATCCGTCTCACGCCGCCGCCGGGATGCCGGCGACGAGCAGGCGGAGCCGCAGCTCGCGCAGGTGGCGGTAAAGGGTGGCGCGCGATGTCGGGCTGGCCTTGGCCAGTTCGTGCGGAGAGCGCTCGGTCAATTCGGCGCAGAGGGGGAGGGTCTCGGCCGGCAGCGTGCCCAGCGCGCGATCGAGATCGATGCGGCGCTCCACCGCCGCGAAGGCGTCGGTCGGTTGGCCAAGCCAGGCGCCATAGCCGTCCGCCTCGGCGACGCTGTCGCCGATGGTCAGGCCCTGGCCGCCGGGCTGCGGGTCATCCAGCGAGATCGGCGCCATGGTGGCGCGGCCGCGCAGGATGCGCTCGGTGAGGCGGATGGCGCGGTGGTCGAAGCAGGCGGCGGCGAAGGCGCCGAGGTCGCCGCGAGCCGGATCGAAGCCCTTCAGCCGGGCAAAGAGGTCCGTCAGCAGATCCTGGCGGAGATCTTCTTGCTCATGGCGGGGGATCCGGCAGGTGCGGATGATGCGCAGGGCGACACGGTCGGCGCTACGCTGCAGGGCATTGGTTTCGGGGCGGGTGGGGGTGAAGGGCATCGGCTGGTCCTGTCCATCGGGTGGCGATGGGGACAGCCTCGTGGACGGCGCGCGTCCTGGCCTTTCGGCAGTCTATCGGTTCCTATCGGTAGTCTATCGGCCAAGCTGGCGGGGGCAGCGAATGCTCAGTCGACGAATACCCTGCGCTTCTCGATCGTCAGCGCGTAGCCGCCCTGCCGGTCATTGCGAACCATCTGCCCTTCGCTGTCCGCGGAGGTACCCGCAGCGGTACGGAGGGCTGCGCGAATGCGGCTGATCGACACCGCGACCTGCTCCTGCTGTGGCTGCCGGTCTTGATCCTTGCTCTTGGCGAGTTCCTCAAGGAGTGCGTCAGCCGGCACGATTCCGCGGTCGGTGCTTGCCTCGCGCGCCAGGGCAATGAGCACACGGAAATGCCGCGGTTCCAGGTCAAGCGCCTTGCGATGGAAGAGTGCCGTGCCCGCGTGCTCGTCGATCTCGAGGGCATCAGGCGGGCGCTGCTCTGGAATTCCCGCGCCCGCCAAGCGCAAGGCCAAAGGCACGACGGCCTCTTCGTCCAGCAGCCCTATCGCGGCGACGACCGGGATTCCTTCCAACTCCAGCCGTCGGCCAACATCGAGTGCTAGATCGCGCGCCACAGGTGTCACAATGACCGGCCGTATCCCGCTGCTTCGCCCCTTCAACGCCAGGGCTATGTCTAGGGCATTGGCGTTGCCAAAAAGCCGAACGAGATAGAAGGCCCTGCGATGGACGTCGCCAGGCGGGCGACCGAGGTGAAGGACGCGGTTGGAGAGCCTCTCGAGTGGCGGGCCTACCAAGCCTGTGGCGCGACGCATCTGAGCACCCACTACGCCAAAGTCGATGTCGAGCCAGCGATGCCCACCCGAGGTGATACCTTCGATAACGAGTTCGCCGTTGTCGCCGAAGCCGGTACGGCAGAGATCGAGGTCATCTTCTGGCCGCCGATACCGCAGCATGCCCGCCTGCCGAAAGGCCGTGAACGCGTCTCCAAACGGCGCTAGTTCGGCTTCCGGCAGGGCACGGATCGGATGCCGGTCAAGCTGCCGAAGCAACAGCCGGGAGAGCTGGAGGTGACTGGACAAAGCCGTTCTCGCGCAGATGCTGGAAGATACGTGCCTCAAACATGTGGTCGCGGAAGCTGGCCACATTATTCGGGCGAATGGTCACGAGGACATCGCGCTTCCGGCCATCGACCTCGAAGCGGAGCAACAGCTTGATTGTCTCGATCCGCAGCACGCCAAGATCGATGTCTGGCACCATCTCATAGAGCCGCGCCAGCGCATTCTCCGTGTCGCGCATGCTGAGCGACCACGGCGAGCCGCCGCGCCCGGTATGTCCCTCCTCTGCCTCGTCGACATCGACCTGCTTTACAAAGACCTCCTTCAGGTCCTCGTCCCAATCATTCTTAAATTTCCACGGCGCACCGCCAGACCGAATGGGCGCAAGCGTGTAAAGCCGATCGCTGCCTGGTCCGGCGAAGAAGTCAGGATCGGCAAGAAGGTGGGTGGCGAACAGCCGCACCAGCTCGCGGCGTTCGACAAGGCTTCGCGCATTGACCTTGATGTGCCCTGTCCTTGGATCAAAGCTGATGGCGTCCAGCGTCATCTCGCGGATGGTTCTGACCTTCTGCTCGCCTTCCTCCTCGACGGTGGTGGTCACGGCGTTCATGCCGTGCTCGATCAGGACGTTGATGAGGCCCGCTTCGGGGTACCAGTGGATATCGCAGATCCGTCCCAGGTACCGTTTTGCGAAGAATACCGAGCATGCCGCCTTGAAGGCGCCCTGGGCCGCGGCATTCTCGTTCAGCACAACGACGCCGCGGCGGGCCCCCACGAGACGCAGTGGAGAGGCGGCGAAGAAAGCCTGGCGGTGAACCGCGCGCTCAAAGATGCCGGGGTGGCGAAGGTAGGCCCGAAGCGCGAGATGCCGCGGTGTCAGATGCTTGCCGTCGCCCGGCGCAGCGAGTTCGCTCTCCGGGACGAGCGCAACCCCTTTCTCGTCCGCAATCTCCTGCAGGGCACGCGCGCCATTCGGAGTGGACAGGGTCAGGATGCAATGCAAAGCATCCAGGAGCGCATCGGGAAAATCTTCGCCGCCATCCTTGAACAGGATGAAGAGCGCATCTCTCCGCTCAGCCTCGTCGGCTGGTAGAGTAGTCCAATCGAACTTCAGTTCGGCGGCATACGGCGCCAGAAGCTCCTGGAGCAGATCGAGATCTACTGTGCGCATGAATGCGCGATTTACAAAGTTCCTGACATTCTTCGCCAACCTGGACTCCGCGCAATGTGTTCGCCATGCGTTCTATCAACCCAGGCGTGCGCCTGTCGAATCGATTCTGCACTCGGTGAGACGGATTCCCGCGTGCCTGGGTAAATGGTGGGGGTGGCAAGCGAACCCCTCCGCCCTGCGGCCAATCCCCACCACCCGCCGCACCTCCGCGAGGTCTGCGGCATCCTCGCCGCCGGCCTTCTGCGGCTGCGCAGCCGCGCTGCCGAGGAAGCTGCGCGCGAGGCGGCGGACCAGGGAGAGCGGTTACTACCCTTTTCGGCGCCCCAGCGCCTGCATGCGAACCGGACCAACCGGAGACCCGCATGACACGCGCTACCAAACCCAAAGCCGGCACCCCGCCGGTGCCAACCATCCCCGCCATCCCACCAGCCGACGTGCTGGGCCGGCTCGCGGCCCTGAAGATCGCCGACACGCCGGACCTGAAGCAGCAGTGGCGGGAGCTCTTCGCGGCCGAACCGCCGCCCTACAACCGGCGCTTCCTAGAAAGCCGCCTGGCCTACCGGATCCAGGAACTGGCCTATGGCGGCCTGAAGCCCGAGACCATCCAGCGCCTCGAGGCGCTGGGCGAGCAGCTTGACGGCGGCAACCCCGTCCTGCGGCGCATCCGCGGTGACGACAAGCCGATTACCGGCACGCGCCTCATCCGCGAGTATCAAGGCGTCGAGCACAGCGTGACGGTCCTGCACGACGGCTACGAATATCAGGGCCGTCCCTACCAGTCGCTCTCCTCCATCGCACGCGCCATCACCGGCACGCGCTGGAATGGTTGGCTGTTCTTTGGCCTGAAGAACCGGAGGGCCGCGGCATGAAGCGCAAACCCGCCGCCGACGCCGCGATGCCGGCCACGGTCAGGAAGATCCGCGCCGCGGTTTACACGCGCAAGTCGAGCGAGGAAGGGCTCGACATGGAGTTCAACTCCCTCGATGCCCAGCGCGAGGCCTGCGAAGCTTACATCACCAGCCAGCGGTCGGAGGGATGGGTGCTGATCCGCGATCGCTACGACGATGGCGGTGTGTCCGGCGGCACGCTGGAACGGCCGGCGCTGCGGCGGCTCCTGGCGGACATTGAGCGCGGCCTCATCGACGTGGTGGTGGTCTACAAGATCGACCGGCTGTCGCGCGCACTGATGGATTTCGCCAAGCTGGTGGAGGTGTTCGACGCGAACAGCGTGACCTTTGTCTCTGTCACGCAGTCGTTCAACACGACCACCAGCATGGGGCGGCTGACGCTGAACATCCTCCTCAGCTTCGCGCAGTTCGAGCGGGAGGTCATTGGCGAGCGCATCCGCGACAAGGTGGCGGCGTCACGCGCGCGCGGGATCTGGATGGGCGGCTTCGTGCCTCTCGGCTACGACGCGCGCGATCGCAAGCTGGTGGTAAACGACGCCGAGGCGGCGCTGGTGCGCCGCATCTTCGAGGGGTTCGTGGAAACGGAATCCGGCACGAAGCTGGTGCAGAAGCTGCGCGCCGAGGGCGCCACCACGAAGCGCGGCCGCGCCTTCACCAAGAGCGACGTCTACCGGGTGCTGAGCAACCGGACCTTTCTCGGCGAGGCGACGCACAAGGGGAAGTCGCACCCCGGCGAGCATGCTGCCATCGTGCCACAGGCCATGTGGGACGCGGCGCACGCTTTGCTGGCGATCAGTCCGAAGACACGCGCCAACCGCACGCGCTGCCAGACACCCTCGCTGCTGCGCGGGCTGATCTTCGGGAGCGATGGCCGCGCCATGTCGCCCACTCACGCGCGGGGGCGCCGCGGCCAGCAGTACCGCTACTATGTCAGCCAGTCCGTGTTGAAGGGCAGCGCCGCGGACGGGCCGGCCATCGCGCGTATTTCCGCTGCGGAGATTGAGGGCGCGGTCATCGGGCAGGTCCGGGGGCTGCTGCGCCAGCCGGAGGTGGTGTTGGGCGCATGGCGCGCAGCGCGGGCCTCGGCGCCGGATATGACGGAGGACGAGGCGCGCCTGGCGCTGGAGCGGCTGGATCCGCTGTGGGAGGAACTCTTCCCTGCGGAGCAGGCGCGCATCATCCGTCTCCTGGTCGACCGGGTGGACATCGGACCTGGGGGTGCCGACGTGCGGCTGAAGCTGGAGGGGCTGGCCAGCCTGGCGCGGGACCTCGCGGCGCCGCCGGCCGAAGCGGCGAGGGCAGCGGCATGACCGGCGCCGCGCAGATGCTGACTGTCCGGGTGCCGCTGGTGGTCCGGAAGCCGCGGGGCGGGCGGAAGCTGATGATCGCGCCTGCCAGTACCACGAACCGGGGGGCCTCGGCTGGGGACACCACGTTGATGAAGGCGGTGGCCCGGGCGTTCCGGTGGCGGCGGATGATGGAGGCGGGACGCTTCGCCACCATCAACGAACTGGCGGCAGCCGAGAAGATCAACTCCTCCTACGTCTCGCGCCTCCTCCGGCTCACGCTGCTGGCGCCGGGCCTCGTTGAGGCGATCCTGGATGGGCGGCAGTCCGAAGGGATGACGCTGCCGGGGCTGATGGAGCCGTTTCCGGTGGAGTGGGAGCAGCAGAGACGCCGTTTTTGAAGCGCCCGACTGGTTAAGATACTAGCGCATGCTAGCGTTGGCCGCCCGAATCTGGCATCCTTTGGCAACCCTTACCCCGAGGCGCGGCTGATGTCTGATGAAATTCTGACTCTGCCGGAAGTAGCGGGGTTCCTCAAAGTGGCGGACAAGACCGTCTATACGATGGCTCAACGGTCGGAAATTCCGGCATTTAAGGTAAGGGGGCAGTGGCGATTCAAGCGGGTTGATCTTGATCGCTGGATTGAGGCGCAGAAAGTGGCCCTCAACTCCTCCACGATCCAGAATGCCCCCAAGCCTTCCGAAGGGATGACGAGGGGTCGTGGGAGGCAGGATGATCACTGACTTTCACGCAAAATACCTTGCGCATGAGCTGACGAAGCGGTGCGCGCCCGATAGCTCGGAGCGCCTAGCAGGAGCAGTGGCCAGCGCCCAGGTCGATCTCAATCCCCACCAGGTCGATGCAGCGCTGTTTGCTTTTGCATCCCCGCTTTCAAAGGGAGCGTTGCTGGCCGACGAAGTTGGTCTTGGGAAAACGATTGAAGCCGGATTGGTCATTTCTCAGCGATGGGCCGAGCGAAAGCGTCGTATCCTGGTCATTGTGCCGTCAAATTTGCGCAAGCAGTGGCATCAAGAACTGAGTGAAAAATTTCTTCTCCCTTGCGTAATTTTGGAGTCGAAATCCTACAACCAGTCGATCCGAGATGGATTTCCCCAGCCTTTCGAATTCCAGAATGCTATCGTGATATGTTCATATCAGTTCGCGCGCTCTAAGGCGTCCGATGTACAACGGGTGCCGTGGGACCTTGTCGTGATCGACGAGGCTCATCGGCTCAGGAACGTCTACAAACCTTCGAACGTTATTGCCAACACACTCAAGAATGCGCTTGCTGAGAAGAACAAACTCCTCTTGACTGCGACGCCACTCCAAAATTCGTTGCTTGAACTGTACGGTCTTGTCAGTTTTATCGACGAGCACGCCTTTGGTGACGTGAAGAGTTTCCGAGAGCAGTTCGCAAATCCGGGCGATAAACGAAACTTCGAGGCGCTGAAGGAGCGTCTGAAGCCTATCTGCCACCGGACACTTCGGCGCCAAGTAACGGCATACATCCCCTATACGCGCCGCCTGCCTCTGGTCGAAGAGTTTACACCCGGGGACGGCGAAGATCGTCTCTATCAACTCGTTTCCGACTATCTGCAGCGTGACAATCTGCAGGCGCTGCCCGCGGGCCAGCGCGCGCTGATGACGCTGGTCCTTCGCAAGCTGCTGGCGTCATCGACGTTTGCGATCGCTGGCGCACTGAAATCGATCTCGAAGCGGCTGCAAGCGAAGCTCGACGCCCACCCGGTTGTAACGCCCTTGGAGGAGGAGCTCTCCGAGGATTTCGAGGCTCTCGATGCGACTGCCGATGAATGGCCCGAGGGTGCGGATGAAGAACCGCTGACCGATGCCGACCGGAAGGCAATCCAGGCCGAAATCGCAGATCTCGAATCCTTCGCGAAGCTGGCGACCTCAATTGAGCACAACGCCAAGGGCAAGGCCCTGCTGAAGGCCCTGGACGTCGCCTTCGCAAAAGCGCGCGAACTCGGCGGCGCCGAGAAGGCTATCATCTTTACGGAGTCACGGCGTACCCAGGAATATCTCCAAAGAACTCTCGCACATAGTCCTTATGCGAGCGGTCTCGTTCTGTTCAATGGATCAAACACAGATCCACTCTCGCGTGAAATCTACACACGTTGGATTGAACGACATGCCGGATCGGATCGTGTCACGGGATCGAGGACCGCAGATATGCGGTCTGCCCTCGTCGACTACTTCCGTGAGGAAGGTCAGATCATGATCGCGACCGAGGCGGGTGCAGAGGGCATCAACCTTCAATTCTGCTCGCTGGTCGTCAACTATGACTTGCCCTGGAATCCGCAACGGGTGGAACAGCGCATCGGACGGTGCCATCGATATGGCCAGAAGCACGACGTCGTCGTGGTGAACTTCATCAATCGCCAGAACGAAGCGGACCAGCGAGTCTATCAGCTTCTCTCAGAGAAGTTTCGCCTCTTTGAAGGGGTATTCGGCGCAAGCGACGAGATCTTGGGTACGATCGAGTCCGGTGTCGATTTCGAGAAGAGAATTGCCGGCATCTACCAGGAGTGCCGTCAACCCGAACAAATACGGGCAGCCTTCGACCAACTGCAGCTAGAGCTGAGTCTCGAAATCGATGCTGCGATGAGCCAGACGCGGCAAAAGCTCCTCGAAAAATTCGATGATGAGGTCCGGGAGAAGCTCCGCATCCGAGATGAGGACGCGAGGGTTTACCTCGATCGCTATGAGCAGTGGTTGATGCGCCTGACGCAGCACGAGCTGGATGGGGTGGCGACGTTCCACAACGGTTCGTCCTTCACCTTGCTCGCGCGACCTCAATGGGCGAACGGAGCCGCGATTCCGCCCGGCCTCTATGAGTTGCCGCGACGGACGGGTGAGGCACACACCTATCGTCTCAATCATCCCCTCGGTGAAGCCGTTGTCGCGCGCGCCAAGGCACGGGCGCTCAGCCCGGCAGAGGTCCGTTTCGACTACACCAATCATTCCGGCAAGATCAGTATCCTAGAGCCGCTAATTGGCAGGGCTGGCTGGCTTGCTGCATCCCTGATGACCGTCGAAGCTCTCGACGAGGCGGAGGACCACATCCTCCTGTCAGGAGTCACCGACGAGGGAGATTTGCTGACCCGCGAAGTCTGTGATCGCCTCCTGACAATTCATGGCACGCGCGTACACGAGGTCACTCCCGACCCTCGCGCCGTCACCCAGCTTGAGACGTCCTTGAACGAGAGCCGAGCGCTGATCAGGAGGGCCGTGTCGGAGCGAAACGCACGATTCTTCGAGGCCGAAGCCGATAAGCTCGATGGCTGGGCCGACGACCTAAAGGTTGGGCTGGAGCGAGAGATCAAGGAAATCGACAGGCTCATCAAGGAGGCTCGGCGTGCTGCCACGACCGCCCTGACTCTCGAAGAAAAGCTCGCTGGGCAGAAGCAGATCAAAACGCTGGAAGCGACGCGCAATCAAAAGCGGCGCTCGCTCTTCGACGCACAGGACCAGATTGACCGGCAGCGGGCGGGACTGATCGCTCAAATCGAGTCTAAGCTCGAACAGAAGGTCGACGTCGCGCCCCTCTTCACCATCCGCTGGAGAATTGGATGAGCTTGAACGATGCCCAGCGGGGGCTGTTGGAAACCGTTCTTCGTGCGGATTTCGTCGCACACTTGCCGACACTGCTCCAGCCGAAAGGCCACCAGCAAGATGAGGTGAAGAATCTATCGCGTGCGCTCGCTGCGTTCGCCGTATCCGCCCTATGCGATGTTTCGCCGAAGGAGGCCGCGGAGTCGGTTGTTGACGACTATGACGACTTCGGCGTCGATGCAATCTACTATCACGCGCCCAGCGAGACGCTCTACCTCGTACAAGGCAAGTTAAAATCTGGCGCGATGTTCAGCCAGGAAGAGGCAAACGCCTTTGTGCAGGGGATTCGAAAATTAATTGCCCAAGATTTCGCCGGATTTAACAATCACGTCCTTACCAGGCATATCGCAATTGAGGATGCGATCGAAAACTGCTCGCGTATCGAGGTAGTTGTTGTGCATGTCGGAGCAGGCCTAAGCCACCACGCAAATGTGGCGCTTCAGCAACTCCTCGATGATCCGTCGCACGGCGAGGAGCGATTCGCCCCGACCGTGATCAGTTTCGAATCTGCCAAGATTGTCGGTCAGCTACAACAGAGACAAGCTTACCCGAGAGTGGATGCGAATATAATACTTCAAGCGTCGGGATGTCGAAGTGATATTCGTAAAACCTACATCGGATTCATTGCTGTCTCCGATCTTGTCAAGCTGCACCAGATGCATGGCAAAGCGCTCTATGCAAAAAATATCAGACAGCATCTTGGCCTAAACACTGACGCGAACATCGCAATCCAAAGCACATTAGCAACAACGCCTGATCAATTCGAGCATCTTAACAATGGCGTGGCGATCCTGGCTGATAAAATTGATCCCAAAGATAGCCGAAAAGCCGGGAAGCGCCTTCGCCTGACTGGAATGTCGATCATTAACGGGGCGCAGACCGTCGCATCGTCTGCCGCCTTCGTGGCAGCTAATCCCAGCGCGTCAATATCAGCAGCCTTTGTCCACGCGACCGTTATCCAGGCGGACCACGATGCCGAGTTCAGCAAGCGTGTTACGAAAGCACGAAACCTTCAGAATCCCGTATCTGCGCAGAATTTTGCTGCACTCGACGACCAACAAGAGCGACTTCGACGTGAATTGGCGGTTCTGGGCTATCACTACGTCTATAAACCGGAAGGGGTCGACGGCACTGCTGACCCAAAGCGGATTCGGATCGAGGAAGCTGCTCAGGCCCTTGCGATTATCCAACCGGACCCGCGCTTCCCTGTCTATTTGAAGAAGGAGCCCGGCCAGCTTCTGTTGGTCGATAGTGCACCCTACAAAGCACTCTTTGCCATTGAACTCACCGCCTATCGGCTGGTGAATGCGGTTCTTTTTTCTCGATATCTCCACGGCCGTATGGTGAGGGAGGCTGCCGCAAAGGGGGCTGGCTACGAGAAACTGACCTACAAACACGGTAGTTTCGCTTTGGGGTTTGTTCTCGCGAAGCGCCTGGAAAGGGTCTTGAGCGGCGCGGCGATTATCAACCAGGCCAAACTGAACGCTCAATTCTCGGTACCGTTTGACGAGGCGCGTCAATGCCTCTGGGACGAGGTTTCCAGGCGAACGTCCTACAAGGGACCACTAGCTCTGCTGCGTACCCTTGGAGACGCAGTGCCAATCCTCCGGGACGCGATGATCACTCATTATGGGCTCGCGGCCGATCCGGCGATTGCGCCCCTTCAGGCCAAAATGGTCCCCACAGATCCGTACCCTCAAAAAGCTCTTTTTGACTATCTGTCGGCAAAGGCGCCGCAGATCGGAAATATCACATGATCAAGAAGCAAAAACTCGAACTAACCTGGGTGGGCAAGGAGAACCGGCCGCGGCTGGAGCCACGCATTCTGCTGGAGGATCCGAAAAATTCGTACCACGCCAGTCATCGAGTAAGCGACGACGATATTTTCGACAATAGGCTGATCTTCGGCGACAATTTGCTCGCGTTAAAGGCGCTAGAGCAGGAATTCGCGGGCAAGGTCAAGTGCGTGTTCATCGACCCGCCTTACAATACGGGTAGCGCGTTCGAGCACTATGACGACGGACTGGAGCACTCCATCTGGCTAGGCTTGATGCGCGATCGTCTTGAGATCATTCGAAGATTGTTGTCCGAAGAGGGTTCGCTATGGGTGACGCTGGATGACAACGAGGCTCATTATTTTAAGGTGATGTGTGACGAAATTTTCGGTCGCACCAATTTTGTGTCGTCATTTGCGTGGGAAAAAGATCAGGGCCGCCGCGGCGATACAGATGTTTCTTCTGCTCATGACCATGTTCTTCTCTATGCGAAGAAGCGGGAAATCTGGCGGAAAATCAGAAATCTTCTTCCTAGAAGCCTGGAGCAGGAAACGAGGTATCGCAATCCCGATAACGACCCAAGAGGGCGCTGGCTTCAGGGTGACAATGGCACCGCGAAGAGCGGTTCCGAGGGCGCGCGGTTTCCCATCACGCTCCCTTCCGGGCGCGTTGTGACGCCACCCAGTGGAAACTATTGGCGCTTTTCGAAGGAAAATTTCGAGGCTGCTCGCGCAGAAGGCCGAGTGCACTTTGGGAATAAAGGTGACAGCATGCCTGTCATTAAGCGCTATCTGACTGAAGTGCAGCAAGGTGTCGTGCCTCGGACCTGGTGGCCCGCGGTGGATGCGGGCACGAACCAAAGTGCAAAGAGAGACCACTTGCGCAAGTTGCTACCGGAAATTGAGCCATTCTCAACGCCGAAGCCAGAGCAACTTATTCAACTAATATTGCAAATCTCTACTGTTCCTGGGGATCTCGTCTTAGACTCCTTTGCTGGCTCCGGCACTACCGGCGCGGTGGCCCAAAAGATGGGCCGTCGTTGGATCATGGTGGAGCTGGAGGAGCATTGCCACACGCATATTATACCGCGCGTGAAGAAGGTAATCGACGGGGAAGACCGAGGCGGAGTGACCGAGGCGACCGGATGGCAAGGCGGCGGCGGCTTCCGCTTTTTCAAACTGGCGCCGTCGCTCCTCGAAAAGGACAAGTGGGGCCGCGAAGTTATCAGCAAGGCCTACAACGGCGAGATGCTGGCCGAGGCGCTTTGCAAGATCGAGGGCTTTACCTATGCCCCGAGCGACAGCGTGTATTGGCAGCATGGCTGCTCGACCGAGCGTGACTTCATCTATGTGACGACGCAGACGCTTTCGAAGGATCAGCTCGACGCCTTGAGCGAGGAGGTCGGCGAGGGACGCAGCTTGCTAGTGCTCTGCGCGGCATTCCGCGGCAATACGTCTGCTTGGTCCAACCTTACGGTGAAGAAGATCCCGAACCACATCCGCGAGCGTTGCGAGTGGGGCCATGACGACTACAGCCTCAATGTGGAGAACCTGCCCAAGGCACCGCCCGCCCCCAAGGTGGCCGACAAGGCGCATTCCCGATCCGCCTCCCTGCCGGGCCTGTTCGATCACGCGGGGGACGACCAATGAACCGGCACGTCAACGCCATCGCCGGTCGTCTCAGCCTCCGCGCTCCGCAGCGGCAATCCCTCGAGATTCTGGATCGTGTCACCGAACTGGTGTCGCCGCAAAAGGGCGCCGATCTGGAGGCGGCCCTTGCCGCGATTCGATCAGAGTTCCCGAGCGTCAAAGACTTCGAGCGTGACTTTCCTAGCCTGTGCTTCGCGCTCGCGACCGGCGTCGGCAAGACCCGTCTCATGGGCGCGTTCATCGCCTATCTGCACCTGGCGTACGGCTTGAACAACTTCTTCGTGCTTGCGCCGAACCTGACGATCTACAACAAACTGATCGCTGACTTTACCCCTAACACGCCGAAATACGTGCTGAAGGGTATCGCTGAATTCGCGATCTCGCCGCCCGTCATCACGACGGGCGACAATTTCGAGCGGCAAATCGCCAGCGGCGGTAATCTGTTTCCGGTCACCATCAACATCTTTAACATCTCCAAGATCAACTCCGAGGTCCGTGGCGGCCGCAGTCCGCGCATCCGCAGCTTTAAAGAGGAAATCGGGGACAGCTATTTCGACTACCTCGCGGCGCAGAAGGATCTCGTCCTGATCATGGATGAGTCACATCGCTACCGGGCGACGGCGGGCGTGCGTGCCATCAACGAGTTGAAGCCGGTCATAGGGCTGGAGCTCACGGCGACCCCGTTCGTCGAGACGACGCGCGGGCCATCGCCATTCCAGAACGTGATCTTTGACTACCCACTCAGCCGGGCCATGGCCGACGGCTTTGTGAAGGAGCCTGCGGTCGTTACCCGCGAGAACTTCGTCGCAACCGGCAAATCCCCCGAGCAGCTACAGCAGATCAAGCTGGAAGACGGCGTGCGTCTGCACGAGAGCGTCAAGGTAGAACTGGAAACCTACGCGCGGCAGGTCGGCGAGCGAATCGTCAAGCCCTTTGTGCTCGTGATCGCACGCGACATTACACACGCCGCGGAGTTGATGGCGCTGATCAAGTCCAGCGCCTTCTTCGAGGGGCGCTATGCGGACAAGGTCATCCAGGTCGACTCCAGCGTGAAGGAAGAGGAGACGATCGAGAAGCTTCTGAAGGTTGAGAGTGCTGACGAGCCAACTGAGATCGTCATCCACGTCAACATGCTGAAGGAAGGCTGGGACGTCACCAATCTCTATACGATCGTGCCGCTGCGCGCTGCCAATGCCCGCACGCTCATCGAGCAATCGATTGGGCGCGGCCTGCGGCTTCCCTACGGCCGGCGAACAGGGGTCACCGCGGTCGATCGCCTGAACATCGTCGCGCATGATCGCTTCCAGGAGATCGTCGACGAGGCGCGTAAGCCGGACTCGGCCATCCGCCTTCAGCAGGTCATCCTCCCGGCAGGGGAGTTGGAGCAGAAGACCGTCACGGTCGAGTCGCGACCTCAGCTCGAGGCAAAGCTCGGTCTCAGGTCAGATGCGCCGGCCAGCGGTTTATCCGGCTTCGAGGAAGCGCCGGCCGAGTTCACTCATGAGGAACAGCAAGTTGCTCGGATTGCTTATGACGTAATCCGGAAGATGGAGGCCGAGCCCTCGCGGTTGCCCAGCGTCGCGCATCTACAACAGCCCGACGTGCAGGCGGCGGTTCTACGCGAGGTGCAAAGCCAGTATCGGCCTGCGCAGCTAGAGCTGGATGGGATTGCCAAGCAACCCGATTTCACAGCCATCGTAGCCAAGACCGTCAACCTCGTCGTCCAGCAGACGATCGACATTCCCCGCATTCTCGTGACGCCGAAGGGTGAGGTTAAGTCCGGCTTCCATCACTTCACGCTCGACCTGGCGCGTATGCGCTACGAAGTTCCGAATGAAACGCTTTGGGCTGCGCATTTGCGGACGGGGCAAGTCGATCGTATCGGACTCGGCGCCGGCAATGTCGATGAGCAGCGATTGGAAGATTATGTCGTCAGCGGCCTGATCGACTTCGATGACGTGGCCTACGACGAGCATGCTGATCTGCTTTACGACCTGGCGTCCCAGGTGGCGAACCATCTGTTGGCGACCCATCCTGACGATGGGGTTCGCAAGATCTTGCGCCTCCACCAGAAGGAGATCGCCCGCTTCGTTCATGCACAGATGCAGAACCACTTCTGGCAGGACACTGAGGTCGAGTACGAGGTCGTTGTCACACGTGGTTTCACCGAGTTGCGAAAGAGCGCCTACACGGCGACGGCCGGAGAGGCTCCGCTCGATTTCCGGCAGGCCCCGGCGGACAAGGCCAACATGGCTCGATACCTGTTTGGCGGGTTCCAGAAGTGCCTGTATCCCACCCAGAAATTCCAGTCGGATGCTGAGCGGAAGCTCGCGGTCATTCTCGATCGCGAAGCGCAGAAGTGGTTCAAGCCAGCGCGGGGACAGTTTCAGCTCTTCTACCGCAGCGGAACCGACCTTCAGGAGTATCAGCCCGACTTTGTAGCCGAGACGGCTGACGGCATCCTGATGCTTGAACCCAAGGCCTCAAATCAGATGACTGGCCCGGAGGTGTTGGCAAAGCGCGATTCTGCGCTCGAATGGTGTCGGCACGCGAGCAGTCACGCAGCGACCTACGGCGGCAAGCAATGGCGATACGCCTTGATCCCTCACGATGCGATGGCGGAGAACATGACTCTGGTCGGTCTTCTGCAGCAATTCGGAGGGGCCAAGTGAGCATCCCCGACTATCAGTCCTTGATGCTCCCGGTCCTCGAGATCGGCGCGAGCGGCGAGTCGTCTGTTCCGCTAGCCTCCGACGCCATTGCCGTGCGCTTTGGGCTCACCAACGATGAACGCGAGCAGATGCTGCCCAGCGGGAAGCAGCGTGTGCTCCACAACCGGCTGCACTGGGCGAAGTTTTATCTGACCAAGGCAGGACTGCTCGAAAGCCCAAAGCGTGGCCGCTTCGTGATTACCGATGCGGGCCGAAGGGTGCTCGCCAGCCCGCCGACAGAGCTCAATACGAAATACCTTCTGGCAATCCCGGCCTTCCGCGACTTCTACCGCGGCGAGGAGGAGGCCGGTGCCGCCGATCCGGTCATGGAGGCGGAGCCGCCGGCCGCGACGCCCGAAGAGGTCGTTGACGCTGCCTATAAAGCCCTTCAGGCGGCACTGCGCGATGAGCTCCTGGGGCGGATCCTGCAGAATAGCCCGGCCTTCTTTGAGCAGCTGATCGTCGAACTTCTGGTGGCCATGGGCTACGGGGGATCACGTCTGAATGCCGCGGAGCAGCTCGGCAAGTCCGGTGACGGCGGGGTCGATGGCGTGATTAATGAGGACGTCCTCGGCCTGGATCGAGTCTATGTGCAGGCCAAGCGGCACGCGCCGGGAAGCACCATTGGCCGGCCGGAGATCCAAGCATTTACCGGCAGCCTCGTCGGCCTCGGCGCTTCGAAGGGGGTCTTTGTGACTACCTCCGCATTCTCGGCCCAGGCCATCGACTTCGTATCCAGGATCCCGCAGCGTGTGGTGCTGATCAACGGGAAGCGCTTGACCGAACTGATGGTCGAGCACGGTGTCGGGGTGCGAATCAGTCGAATCGTTGAGTTCAAGCGCCTCGACGAGGACTTTTTCTCGGAGGATGAGTGACCTACTGGCCGTAGCGGGTGTTCGCTCTCGAATTGCGGATTTCGGGCAAGTGGGGTTCGAACCACAGCCAATGCTGACCGCGCTGAAACCAGCCTTTTACCTGGGTTTTTGAGTTCCGTACCAAATCGGCCAAGTCAGGAGGTCCGGAGAGAAATGGCCTCCGGAGAGCGATTTTCGCCTGTCTCCGCGTCCGGCCAGTCAACAGGTCTGCCCCGAAAACCCCAGGAAACCTGCCACTCAGCGCGGCGCTCGGTCAGGCGGAGAGCACGGCTCGTATTGGAACTGGCGGACAGGGTGGGATTCGAACCCACGAGACGCTTTCGCGCCTACACACTTTCCAGGCGTGCGCCTTCGACCGCTCGGCCACCTGTCCTACGCGGCGGCGTTCTAGCCAGCCGCGGGCGGGGCGGCAACCCCGGGCGGGGGGAAATGCGACGCATCATTGACGCTCCCCGGGCAGCATAGGACGGTGCGGCCCAACCCGAGCGGGAGAAGCCCGATGCCGCGACCTGCCTCCCTGCCCATGATGCCACCGGCGCGCTGATGCCCCGGCTCGCCTTCTCCGACTATCTGGACGCCGTGCCGAAGGTGGAACTCCATCTCCACATCGCAGGCGCGATCCGGCCGGCGACGCTCGATGAACTGGCCTTCCAGAACGAGCTCCGCCTGCCCAGGCCGGCCGCGGATCTCTATCGGTTCGAGACCTTCTACGATTTCCTCGAAGTGCTGCGCCTGGCAGCGCTGGCCGTCGCCACGCCGCAGGATTTCGCGCGCGTCGCCTTCGAATGCATCGAGGACCTGCACCGCCACGGCAACACGCGCCATGCCGAGATCTTCTTCAACCCGCACTACGCGACGCCCACCGGCATCGGCTACCCGGAACTGGTCGATGGGCTGATCGAAGGGCTGGCCAAGGGGGAGCGCGCCTATGGCGTCTCCTCCCGCCTCATCGCCTGCATCGACCGCAGCGTCTGCCTGCCCTCCGAAGCGCTGCAGATGCTGGACTGGATGGCGCAGCACCCGAGGCCGGAGGTGGTGGGCATCGGCCTCGATGGGGCGGAGCGCGCGGGCCCGCCGCTGGTCTGGGTGGAGGCCTGGCGCCAGGCTGGCCGCGCGGGGTACCGCCGCACCGCCCATCTGTGCGAGGACAACCAGGCGCCGTTCGAGGCGCCGCCCGCGCATTTCACCCATTGCCGGGATGCGCTGGGCTGCGACCGGCTGGACCATGGCTACGGCATCCTGGCGGACCCGTTGGTGGTCGCCAGGGCGCGCGCGGAACAGGTGCCCTTCACCATGGCCTGCTGGTCCGGCATGCCCCACAACCGCGCGCCCCGCCGGCAGCGCATCAAGGCGATGCAGGAGGCCGGGCTGAAGCTGGTGCTGGGCACGGATGATCCCGCCATCTTCGGCACCACCATGGGCCATGGCTGGCGCACCGTCTTCGCCGACCTTGCCTGGGGCGTGCCGGAGGCGCGGGCTCTGTCCCTCGCCGGGGTGGAGGCCAGCTGGCTGCCGGAGGCGCGCAAGGCCGCGCTCCGGGCTTCCTTCACCGAGGCGCTGGACGCGCTGGAGCGCGACCTGGACCCGGAGGACCGCACGCTGGACCTCGCCATCACCCGCCGCTGAAACGCGAAGGGGCGGCCCCTTCGGACCGCCCCCCCTTTGTGACGCAACCTGACAGCCGCCGGCGCTGGCGAGAAGGCGGTGCCCGACTTCCCCACGCGCCCGCGGCAGCCTGACGAAAAATCAGTCGGCGAACTGGCCGGCGGCCTGGATCAGCGGGCGCCACTTGGCGATGTCCGCCTGCCAGAAGGCGCGGTGGGCTTCCGGCGTCGCGCGCTCGATCGCCACCGGCGCCGTGCCGAGTTCGCCGAAGCGGCGGGCGATGGTCTCGTCCCGCAGCGCGAAGACGAGGGCGCGGTTCAGCCGGTCCACGATCGGGCGCGGCGTGGTCCGCGGCGCATAGAGGCCGTGCCACACGCTGACGTCGAAGCCGGGCAGCCCGGCTTCCGCCGCGGTCGGCAACTCGGGCAGGGAGGCAACGCGGTTCGGTGTGGTCACGGCGAAGGCGCGGATGGTGTTGCCGCGGATCTGTTCCGTGGTGCTCGTGGTCTGGTCGCACATCAGGTCGACGGTGCCCGCCACCAGGTCGTTCATGGCGGGGCCGGTGCCACGATAGGGAACGGTCGTCATCGGCGCATTGATGGCGTGCATGAACAGCAGGCCGCAGAGATGGCTGGCCGCGCCGATGCCTGCATTGGCGTAGTTCAGCTTCTCCCGGTCCCGCTGGATCACCTGCACCAGTTCCTGCAGGTTGTTGGCGGGGAAGTTGCGGCGGGCGACGAGCGTCATCGGGACATCGGTCACCAGGCCGATGGTCTCGAACCCGTTGATCGGGTCATAGGGCACGCGGCGATAGAGCGTCGGGATCGTCGCCATGCCGATATGGTGCAGCAGGATGGTGTAGCCATCCGGACGCGCCTGCGCGACGCGCTGGGCGCCCAGCGTGCCGCCGGCACCACCGACATTCTCCACCACCACGGGCTGGCCGAGTTCGTTGCCCATGGTCTGGGCGATCAGCCGGCCCACCGTGTCCGTCGGGCCACCGGCCGCGAAGGGGATGATCATGGTGATGGGGCGGGTTGGGTAGGGTGCCTGCGCCAGGGCGGGGGCGGACAGCATCGTTGCCGCCGCAAGCCCCATCAGGGCGCGCTTGCCGAAACCGATCATTGCGGTGCGTCTCCTCGTGAACACAAGACTGGCCCGGGCCTGGGGCAGGGCTCGGAGCCTTGGCGATCCGTCTATGTCATCCATTCCCGGGGCGCCAGTTCCGTTTTCGTTGGCGGCGGGCCCCGAAGGTCGCATCCAACACGGGGGTTTGCCCGATGGCGGGCTTTTTCGATGGCACCCCTTGAATACGATATCATGGATGTAAGATTACCTGAAATCCATAAATAGGGAAGCATCCAATGATACGCCTGAACCGCCGCGCCATCCTGGGCGGCGCAGCCACCCTTGTTGCCGCGCCGCTGGCGCAGCCGGCGCTGGCGCAGCCCGGCCTGCCGGACCGGCCCATCCGCATCATCGTCCCCTACAACGCCGGCGGCATCACGGATGTCATCAGCCGCGGCGTCGCGGTGGGGCTCCAGGCCACGCTCGGGCAGCCGGTGGTGGTGGAGAATCGGCCAGGCGCCAATGGCACGGTCGGCACCCTGGCCGCCGCGCGGTCCACGCCGGATGGCACCACGATCACGATGGGCATCACCGACACCTTCGCGATCAACCGCTCCACCTTTCCGAACCTGCCCTACAGTGACGAAACGGATTTCGCGCCGATCTCCATGGTCACCCGCGTGCCCTTCGCGCTGATGATCGGCGCCCATCGGCGGGAGATCACGGACTATGCCAGCTTCGTCCGCGAAGCGCGGCGTGAGGCCGGGCGCCTGTCCCATGCCTCCTGGGGCGTCGGTTCCTCCTCCCACCTCGCCTTCGAATTCGTGGCCCGCGCGCAGGGGTTCGAGAAGCTGCACGTGCCCTTCGCCGCGCAGGCGCCGGGGATGCAGGCCGTGGCGGCGGGCCAGGTCGATTCCATGATGCTGCCGGTCGGCGGCGCGGAGAGCCTGGCGCGCGACAACCGCGCCCGGATCATCGCCCTGGCCCATCCGAACCGCATCGACCTGACGCCGGGCGTGCCGACCCTCGGCGAGCTGGGCGTGCCGCTGTCCACCGGCCTCTGGCTGGCGCTCTACGCGCCCGCGCGGACGCCGCCCGCCATCATCGCCCGGCTGAACGAGGCGCTGCGCACCGGCATGCGGCATGAGACGACGCAGGCGGTGTTCCGCCAGCAGGCCGGCGTGGCCGAGCCCTCGACGCCCGAGGAGCTCGCGACCTTCGTGCGGGCGGAGCGGGCGCAGTGGGCGCAGCTGGTGCGGGAGAAGAACATCCGCGTCGAGGCGTGACGGGAACCGGGGCGGCAGCCGCCGCCCCGGAAGCTTGCCTCAGGCGTCCATCTTGAGCGCGGCGATGAAGGCGCTCTGCGGGATTTCCACCTTGCCGAACTGGCGCATGCGCTTCTTGCCCTCCTTCTGCTTGTCGAGGAGCTTGCGCTTGCGGCTGATGTCGCCGCCGTAGCATTTGGCGGTCACGTCCTTCGACATGGCGCTGATGGTTTCACGCGCGATGACGCGGCCGCCGATCGCGGCCTGGATCGGAATCTTGAAGAGCTGGCGGGGGATCAGCTCCTTCAGCTTCTCGCAGATCTGCCGGCCGCGGCGGTCCGCCTGGCTGCGGTGGGCCATGAAGGACAGCGCGTCCACCGGTTCCGCATTCACCAGGATCGAGATCTTCACCAGGTCGCCGGCGACGTAGTCGTCCACCTGGTAGTCGAAGCTCGCATAGCCGCGGCTGATCGACTTCAGGCGGTCGTAGAAGTCGAACACCACCTCGTTCAGCGGCAGGCGATAGACCGCCATGGCGCGGGCGCCGACATAGGTCAGTTCCAGCTGCTGGCCGCGGCGTTCGCTGCACAGCGTCAGCACGGGGCCGAGATACTCGTCGGGCACCATGATCGTCGCCTTGATCCAGGGCTCCTCGATCTCATCGATCACGGAGGGATCGGGCATGTCGGCGGGGTTGTGCAATTCGCTCACCACGCCGTTGGTGCGGCGGATCTTGTAGACCACGCTCGGCGCCGTCGCGATCAGGTCGAGGTCGAATTCGCGGGACAGGCGCTCCTGCACGATCTCCAGGTGCAGCAGGCCGAGGAAGCCGCAGCGATACCCCATGCCGAGCGCCGCGCTGTGCTCGGCCTCGTAGTGGAAGCTGCTGTCGTTGAGGCGCAGCTTGCCCACGCTCTCCCGCAGCTTCTCGAAGTCATCGGCGTCCACGGGATACAGGCCGCACCAGACGACCGGCACGCTGGGCTTGAAGCCGGGCAGGGCTTCGGCGGCGGGGTTGCGGTCCTCGGTCAACGTGTCGCCGACATTGGTGTCGGCCACGGTTTTGATCGCGGCGGTGACGAAGCCCATCTCGCCGGGGCTCAGGTAGTCGACCGGCACCATCTTGGGCGTGAAGACGCCGACCTGTTCCACCGTATGGGTGGACCCGTTCGACATCATGCGGATCTTCATGCCCTTGCGGAGCACGCCATCCTTGATGCGCACCAGCACGACGACGCCGAGATAGGCGTCGTACCAGCTATCCACCAGCAGCGCCTTCAGCGGCCCTGCCGGGTTGCCCGTCGGGGCGGGCAGGCGGGTGACGATGGCTTCCAGCACGCCTTCGATGTTCACGCCGGTCTTGGCGCTGATCATCACGGCGTCCGACGCATCGATGCCGATCACATCCTCGATCTGCTGCTTCACCCGGTCGGGCTCGGCGGCGGGCAGGTCGATCTTGTTGAGGACCGGGACGATCTCGTGATGCGCGTCGATGGCCTGGTAGACATTGGCCAGCGTCTGCGCCTCCACGCCCTGGGAGGCATCGACCACCAGCAGCGACCCCTCGCAGGCCGCGAGCGACCGGCTGACCTCATAGGCGAAGTCCACGTGGCCGGGCGTGTCCATCAGGTTGAGCGTATAGGTCAGCCCGTCCTGCGCCTTGTAGGCCAGGCGGACGGTCTGCGCCTTGATGGTGATGCCGCGCTCCCGCTCCAGCTCCATGTTGTCGAGGAGCTGTTCCTTCATGTCCCGCAGCGCGACCGTGCCCGTGGTCTGGATCAGGCGGTCGGCGAGCGTGGATTTCCCATGGTCGATATGGGCGATGATGGAGAAGTTGCGGATGCGGTCGAGGGGTACGTCGGTCATGAGGGGCCTGCGGGTTTGAGGCTCACATAGGGGTTGTATGGCGCGGAGGAAAGCTTTGGCTTAACGCGCCAACAGCAAGGGGCGCAGCTTCAGCATCGCGATCGCCCCCAGCAGCGGCCCCGGGGCCAGCACGGCGAAGGCCCAGTCCCAGCCGAGCCACCCCACCGCGGCCGGCACCAGGAAGATGGTCAGCGCCGTCAGCAGGAAGCCGAGGCTGGTCTGCACCGTCAGCATGGTGCCCACATAGTCCGGGGGCGAGAGCGTCACGATGCAGGCGGAGAACTGCGCCGAATCCGCCACCACCGCGAAGCCCCAGACCAGCGCCAGGGCCAGCACCACCGCCGGCCCCAGCGCCGCGGCCGGCCCCGCCAGCAGGGCGCAACTGCCGGAGACGAGCATGCAGAGTGCCGCCACGCTGGCCCTGTTCCACCGATCCGCCAGCAGCCCCGCCGCCACGCAGCCCAGCGCGCCGGACGCCACCACCGCGAAGGTCCAGGGCCCCGCCTGGCCGCCCAGCACGCCCGCCAGGAACAGCCCCACCCAGGCCCACATGGCATAAAGTTCCCACATGTGGCCGAGATAGCCGAGATTCGCGAGCCGCAACCCCTTGTTCCGCCAAGCTTCCAGCGCCTGGGCGGGGCGGAAGGGCGGGCGGGTGCCCATGATCGGCCCGGGCGTGAAGGCCAGGATCAGCAGGCCGCCCGCCGCCGCCAGCACCCCCGCGCCCAGATACGCCGCCTGCCAGCCGAGCCCCGCCAGCAGGCTCGGCGCCAGGTGGGGCAGGGCGGAGCCCAGCGTGACGGCACCCACCAGCAGCCCGATCAGCAGGCCGAGGTCGCCTTTCGCCCAGCTCGCCGCCAGCTTCATGCCCACGGGATAGACCCCCGCCATGGCGGCCCCCGCCACGAATCGCAGCAGCAGCGCGGCGGTGCCGGAGGGCTCCACCTGCGTCTGCGCCAGGGTGGCGGCTGAGGCCAGCAGCGCGGAGCCCAGGAACAGGCGCCGCGGGTCCCGCCGGTCCGCCAGGGACAGCACGGCGGAGACCAGCGTGCCCGCCACGAAGCCCAGCTGCACCGCCATGGTCAGGGACCCGGCACGGCCAGGGGCGATCAGCCCCTCCGCGATCAGTCGCGGCACGGCGGCGGTGCCGGCGAACCAGACGGAAAGCACCAGCACCACCGCCAGGCACAGCACCGCCAGCTGCCACGTCTTGCCCATCATCCGCCTCCGCCCCTGCGCGCCAGGGTGGCGCAGAACCGCGGCGGCGTCAGGCCCGGGGAAGGGGCTTGCCATCGGCACGGCATAACTTTACCAATCGGTTTAATGACTGAGGGAGGCATGCGATGCCCGTCCAACCCTACCTGTTCTTCGAAGGCCAGTGCGAGGAAGCGCTGGGCTTCTACAAGGAAGCCCTGGGCGCGGAGGTCACTGCCCTGATGCGCTTCCGCGACAACCCGGACGGCCTGTACGGTCCACCAGGGTCGGAGGATAAAGTGATGCATGCCGAGATGCGGATCGGCGATGCCCGGGTCCTCGCCTCCGACGGCGGCTGCACGGAGGCGCCGGGCTTCACCGGCTTCGGCCTGGCGGTGACGCTGCCGGACGAGGCGACGGTGGACCGCCACTTCGCGGCGCTGGCCGAGGGTGGGGTGGTGCGGATGCCGCCCGGCCGCACCTTCTTCTCCCCCCGCTTCGGCGTGGTGGTGGACCGCTTCGGGGTGCAGTGGATGCTGATGGTGGCGGGCTGACCGCCCCTATTCGATCCGCGCGCCGCTGATCTGCACCATCTCCGCCCAGCGCGGCCGGTCCGCCAGGATGCGGGCGCGCACGGCGGCGGGCTCCACCGGGGGCAGGGAAAGCAGGCCGTTCTGGCGCAGCCGCTCCTCCAACCCCGGATGGGTGTTGGCGCGGCGGAACAATTCCACCGTGCGGGCCTGCAACTCCGGCGGCAGGCCGGCGGGGCCGGAGAGCACGTTCCAGGATTGCAGGTCGAGGTCGCCGATGCCGAGATCGGCGAACTCGCCCATCCCCGGGATGTCCGGCAGGAAGGGCACGCGGTCCCGCGACCCGACGGCCAGGGCGCGCAGCGTGCCGGCGGCGACATGGGGCAGCAAGGCAGGCATGAAGTCGAAGGCCATGTCGATGGTGCCGGCCAGGACGTCGTTCAGCGCCGGCGCGCCGCCGCGATAGGGCACCACGGTGATGTCGGCGCCTGCCCGGCGCGCGATGGTGGCGGTCAGCAGATGGGACGCCCCGCCGCTGCTCGCCGCCCCATTGGTCAGGCCGTTGCCGGGCCGCTTCGCCCATTCCACCAGGGCGCGGAAATCGGTCCATCCACGCTCCCGTGCCCGCCGTTCCTGCACCACGCAGAGCACCGTGCTGGTGACCACGCTGGTGATGGCCGTCACGTCCCGGTCCACGTCGAGCGGCATGCGCGGCATCATGGCGGGAAGCGAGGTGAACATGGTGATGCTGAAAAGGCCCGTGGTCAGCCCATCCGGCGGCGCCTTGGCGACCACGTCCATGGCCAGCAACCCGTTCGCGCCGCTGCGATTCTCGACCACCACGGCCTGGCCGGAGGTGGCCTGGATCGCCTCCCCGTAGAGGCGCGCGATGGTGTCGGATTGCCCGCCCGGCGGGTTCGGCACGATGAGGCGCAGGGGCCGCGTGGTGGATATCTGGCCGAGCGCCGGGGCGGCGAGGGGCAGGGCGGCGGTAGCGAGCAGCGTGCGGCGGAGGATCATGCGGAGAGGCTAGCAACCGCCGTCGCGTGGCCGGAAGGCCATGAATCATTCACGGCCCCGTCATCGGGCGTGGGGCTGCCTTCCGCGCGTGCAACGGTTCTAGAATGCGCCCACCACCACAGCAGGAAGCCGGGCCATGCCGAAAAAGGGCATCATCTCCGACAAGGTCTTCAAGGGCAGCCGACCCTTCCCCCACGCCACCATCGCGGGCGGGTTCATGTTCGTCTGCTTCACCGGCCGCGATCGCGACGGCCGCTTCGCCATCGGCGACGTCCGCGCCCAGACGCAGCAATGCATCGACAACATCCGCACGGTGATCGAGGAGGCCGGCGGCAGTCTGAAGGACGTGGTGAAGTGCACGGTCTATGTGACGGACCGCGCGAACTGGGAGCCGATGAACGAGGTCTACTTCGCCAATTTCGCGGAAGACGGGCCGCACCGCGTCTCCTGCATCGTTACGGGTCTTGGCTCCCCCGACTGCCTCGTGGAGATCGACGCGACGGCCTATCTCGGCGAGAAGGCAGGCTAGTTACATATCGTCGATATATCTTACTTGAGGCTGGCGACCGAACTTCGATATATCGAATATCAGATATATCGGAGTTCAATCGGAGAGCCCATGTTCCATCACTTCCTCCGTCATGAAGGCCGTCGCTTCGGCCATGGCTTCGGCCGCGAGGGCGGCCACGGCCCGAACCACCACCGCCGCGGCGGCTTCGGTGGCCGGATGTTCGGCCAGGGCGATCTGCGCCTGGTCATCCTCGCTTTGATCGCGGAGAAGCCGCGCCACGGCTACGAGATCATCAAGGCCATCGAGGAACGCCTGGCCGGCGCCTATTCGCCGAGCCCGGGCGTCATCTACCCCACCCTGACGCTGCTGGAGGAGATCGGCCAGGTCACCGCCACGACGGAGGGCAGCCGCAAGCTCTACACCGTGACGGAGGAGGGTGAGCAGGCGCTGGCCGAGAGCAGGGCAGTGGTGGACGCTATCCTCGCCCGGATGACCCATTCGGACGGCGGCGAAGGCGTGGCGGCGACGATGCAGATCCGCCGCGCGATGGAGAACCTGAAGCTCGCGCTGCGCATGCGGATGTCGCAGGGCCCGATCGATGCCGGGCACCGCCAGCGCATCGCGGACGCCATCGACGCCGCGGCCCGCGTGGTGGAGCAGGGGTGAGCGCCATGATCACCACCGCCCGCGTCGAGACCGCGACGCCGTCCCGCTACCTCGGCCAGCTCTGCAAGCATTTCGCCCACCGCATCCCCGCAAGCCATGACGAGCGGCAGGGCCGGATCGAGTTCCCGGAAGCCCTCTGCGAATTGGAAGCCGAGGAGGGCGCGCTGGTCCTGCGCCTGACCACGGCGGAGGAGGCCGTGATGGCGCGGATGCAGAAGGTGGTGGCCGACCACCTGCTGCGCTTCGCCTTCCGCGATCCGCCGCAGGTGGTCTGGCAGCCGGGTTAGCCGCGCAGCGTCGCCCCGGTCGCCTTGGTGACGGCGGCGACGATCTTCTGGCTCGCGGCCTCGATCTCCGCATCCGTCAGCGTGCGCTCGCGCGGTTGCAGCGTGACCTGGATGGCCAGGCTGATCTTGCCCTCCGCCACCTTGTCGCCGGCGTAGCGGTCGAACAGCACGGCATCCGTCACCAGCGCCTTGTCCGCGTTGCGGGCGGCGCGCAGCACGGCGTCGGCGGAGACGCCTGCTTCCGCCAGGAAGGCGAAGTCGCGCCGCAGCGGCTGGAAGGCCGGCAGGTCCGGCATGGCCTTCTTGCGGCGCTTGGGGTCCGGGATGGCGTCCAGGAAGACCTCGAAGGCCACGGCGGGGCCGGCCAGGTTGATCTCCCGCCGCAGCTTCGGATGCAGTTCCCCGAAGGTCGCCAGCACCACCTTCGGGCCCTGCCGCACCACGCCGGAGCGGCCGGGGTGGTAGAAGCCCGGCGCATCGGTGGTGACGGAGACGGCGGCCATCGGCACGCCGAGCGCCGCCAGCACCGCCAGCGCATCGCCCTTCGCATCCATCGCATCGACGGGACGCGCGGGCGCGGCCCAGTTCGGCGCCGTCATGCCGGTGCGGACACCGGCGGCCACGGCCAGCTGGCTGGAACCGCTGGCGGGGTCGCGATAGGCGCCGCCGATCTCGCCAAGGCCGACATCCGCGAAGCCGCGCGCGGCATTGCGCGCGGCGGCGAAGGCGAGGGAGGCGACCGGCGTCGGGCGCATCTGGTCGAGGTCGCTGGCGATGGGGTTTTCCAGGCGCAGGTTGTCCGGCGTCTCCCCGAACAGCGCCGCCTGGTCCTTCGCCAGGAAGCCGTAGGTCACGCAATCCAGCAATCCACGCGCGGCCATCACGCGCCGGGCCAGCGCCGCGCGGGACTGCTTCGCGGAGAGCGCCGGGCGCGGGACGGGGGAGGCGACGGGCAGCGACACCGCCGGCACGGCATCGAGGCCGCCGAGGCGCAGCACTTCCTCGACCAGGTCGCATTCCGGCTCGATCGCCGCGCAGCCCTCGGCCGCGGCCTGGGCGCGCGCCGCCGGCAGGGACGGGTCCTGCGCCAGCGCGCCATGGCCGGCGATGTCGTTCCGCCAGGGCGGCACGGCGACGGTGACGGAAGCCTCGTCCCGCTTGACGGGGCAGAAGCCGAGGCGCGTCAGGCGTTCCACCGCGAGGTCGGGCGCGATGTCGAGGCCGCCCAGTTCCTCCACGCGGGCGAAGCGCAGCGTGGCTTCGCGCTGCCAGGCGGGCTCCGTGCCGGCGGCGGCCACGTCGGAAGCCTCGCCCCCGCAGAGGTCGATGATCATCCGCGTCGCGGCATCCAGCGCCTTGGGCAGCAGCGAGGGATTGATGCCGCGTTCGAAGCGGGATCGCGCATCGGTGCGGATGTCATGCCGCCTTCCGGACAGCGCGATCCTCACCGGGTCGAAGAGGGCGCACTCGAGAAAACACTCGGTGGTGTTCTCGTCGCAGCCGGAATGCTCGCCACCGATGACGCCACCGAGTGCCTCGACGCGCGCATCATCGGCGATGACGCCATCCTCGCTGGTCAGCGTGTAGGTCTTGCCGTTCAGCGCCAGCAATTCCTCGCCGTCCTTCGCCATGCGCATGGCGAGGGTGGTGCCCATGACCTTGCTGGTGTCGAAGACATGCAGCGGGCGGCCGACGGCGAAGGTGAAGAAGTTCGTGACGTCGACCAGCGCGTTGATCGGGCGCAGCCCGATCGCCACCAGCCGGTCCTGCAGCCATTGCGGGCTGGGGCCGTTTTTCACGCCGCGCACGGCGCGGCCGAGCACCCAGTTGCAGGCGCGCGGATCCTCGATGGTCCAGGATAGCGGCGACGGATAGGCAGCGGCCACGGGCTCCACCGCCCAGGGCTTCAGCGTGCCGAGTCCCGCCGCCGCGAGGTCCCGCGCGATGCCGCGGACGGAGAGCGCATCGCCGCGGTTCGGCGTGACCTTGATCTCGATGATCGGATCGTCGAGGCCGGCGTAATCCACGTAGCGCGCGCCGACGGGCGCATCCCCGGGCAGGTCCACGATGCCGGAATGGTCGTCCCCGAGGCCCATCTCCCGCGACGACAGCATCATCGCTTCCGACTTCACGCCGCGGATCTCGCCGACCTTCAGCGTGATCCCGGTGCCGGGGATGAAGCTGCCGGGCAGGGCGGCGACGCCGACCATGCCGGTGCGGGCGTTGGGCGCGCCGCAGACGACGGAATATTCGCGCCCATCGCCGAGATCGACGCGCAGCGCGCGCAAGCGATCGGCGTTGGGGTGCTGCGTCGCCTCGATCACGCGGGCGATACGGAAGGAGGCGAGGGCGGCGGCGCGATCCTCGATTCCTTCCACCTCGATCCCGATGGCGGAGAGGGTGGTGCTGATCTGGTCGAGCGTGGCCTCGGTCTCGAGGTGCTCACGCAGCCAGGACATGGTGAACTTCATGGGGTCAGATCCCCTCGTGCAGGGAAGCGGGGGAGAGCGGATCGGCGGCGTAGTGCTTCAGCCAGCGGAGGTCGCTTTCGTAGAAGGGGCGCAAATCGGGCATCCCGTGCTTCAGCATGGTGATGCGCTCGATCCCCATGCCGAAGGCGAAGCCCTGCCATTCGCGTGGGTCGAGCCCGCAATTGGCCAGCACCTTCGGGTGGACCATGCCGCTGCCTAGAATCTCCAGCCAGTCGCCGCCGCCACCCAATTCGCCGGTCTTCCGGTTCCAGCCGATGTCCACTTCCATGGAGGGCTCGGTGAAGGGGAAGTAGGAGGAGCGGAAGCGCACGGGGAGGTCGCTGATTCCGAAGAAGCTGCGCAGGAAGTCGATGAGGCAGCCCTTGAGGTGGCCGAGCGTGATGCCGCGGTCGATCACCAGCCCCTCCACCTGGTGGAACATGGGGGAGTGCGTCGCGTCATGGTCGGCGCGGTAGGTGCGGCCGGGGGCGATGATGCGGATCGGCGGCGCCTCGCCCAGCATGGTGCGGATCTGGAGCGGAGAGGTCTGGGTGCGCAGCACGCGGCGATGGCCGTTGGCGTCGGTGCCCGGCATGTAGAAGGTGTCGTGGTCCTGGCGCGCGGGGTGGTGGTCCGGGATGTTGAGCGCGCCGAAATTGTGCCAGTCGCTCTCGATATCCGGGCCTTCGACGACGCGAAAACCCATGGCGCCGAAGATCGCGGTCAGTTCCTCGATCGTGCGGCTGATCGGATGGATGCCGCCCTCGGCCGCCGTCGCCGGCGCGAAGGGGCGCGGCGGCAGCGTCACGTCGATGCGTTCCGCCTTCAGGCGGGCGTCGAGCGCCGCTTCCTCAAGGCTCGCGCGGCGGGATTCGAGCAGCGCCTCGATCTCGTTCTTCAGGCGGTTCAGCGCGGCGCCGCGGTCCTTCCGCTGGTCTGCCGGCACCTGGCCCAGGCCCTTGAGCAGGCCGGAGAGGCTGCCCGATTTGCCAAGCACCGCGACGCGCACGGCATCAAGCGCGCGAAGGTCGGCGGCGCCGGCCAGCGCGGCCTCGGTCTCGGCCCGCAGCGTGGAAAGGTCGTCGCTCATCACCCGAGGCTCCGGATAAGAAAAAGGCCGCCCCCTGGCGGGAGCGGCCCTCTTGTCTTCGATAAACCTGTTGCCCGGAAGGGGCTCAGGCCTGCGCGGGGAGGGCGCCCTTCGCCTTTTCGACGATGGCGGCAAAGCCCGCGGCGTCGTCATAGGCGAGGGCGGCCAGCACCTTGCGGTCGATCTCGATATTCGCCGCCTTGATGCCCGCCATGAAGCGGGAATAGGTGATGCCGTGTTCCCGGACCGCGGCGTTGATGCGCTGGATCCAGAGGCCGCGGAACTCGCGCTTCTTGTTGCGGCGGTCGCGGTAGGCGTACTGGAGCGCCTTCTCGACCCGCTCCAGCGCGGGGCGATAGGCGGTGGAGGACCGGCCGACATAGCCCTCCGCCAGCTTCAGGATCTTCTTGTGACGGGCGTGCTTCGTAACGCCCCGCTTCACACGTGCCATGGTGCTGCGCTCCCCTTACCGTGCCGAACCGTAGGGCATCCACTGCTTCACAGTGTCGCCGTCCTGCTTCCGGAGCACGAAGGTGCCGCGATTCTGCAGCTTCATCTTGTTGGTCTTGGCGGTGAGCATGTGGCGCTTGTTGCCCACGCCCGCCTTGACCTTGCCGGTCGCCGTCAGCGTGAATCGCTTCTTCACGCTGGACTTCGTCTTCATCTTGGACATTTCGGACCTCCTGGTCGGGTCGGGCACGTCCCACCTTGCACCCTACGTCCCTTGCGGGGTTCGGGGCCGCACCATGCGGCGGGGACGCGTATCCACGGACAGGCATGTCCAACACAAGGCCTGGCGCGTGGAGGCGGGCTTCTAGCGGCGGATGCGGCGCGGCGCAATCCCCGGTGTATAGGGAGGGGGCAGGACGGTTGCCGGACCGTACGCGTTGAAACGGCGGAGGAGACACCGATGACCGACACCTACATGCAGGAACAGGCCGAGGCGCTGGCCGCGAAGCTCAAGCTGAACGACGGCAAGAACGGCTATGTGGAACCCACCGCCGAGGGCTTCGCCGTCTACACCCGCCGGAAATGGCCGGGCAAGCAGATCACGAGCTGGGACGGGCTGCCGGTGGAGTGGCATGAGAATGTCGGCTCCAACAAGGCCGCGAACCGGTAGCGCGGGGGATGCTGAAGGCTCTGCTGGCGGTGGTGGCCCTGGCGGCGCCGGCCCAGGCGCAGGAATTGCGGCCCTACAACATCTACGCCTCCCTCGACCCGGACGCGCCGGACCAGGCGGTGCTGCGCCGGGTGCAGGGGGCGCTGACCCGTTGCGGCATCAGCAACGAACAGGATTCGTCGATGGCCTATGTCGGGCTGCGGGAGGGTTTCTACCTCGTGGTCTCCGGCCCGCATGCCTCCGCGTCCGTGGCGGCGGCGGAGCTGGCGCGGGCGAAGGGCTGCGGGGTGGAGGGCTATACCCGCCTGGCCCGGCGCCGGCCGGGCGTGATGGAGGATTGAGGCGGCGCCTGTGGCCTTTAAGCCACTAACCCCCTTTAGCCGATTATGCCGATTAGGTGCATTTAGCACCGATTTCGCGGGGTCCCCCCCCTTCGCCACGGCCGCGGATCGGGTGGTGGCGAAGGGGAACGTAGCGCGAACTGGGCCGCCCGCGCCACTGATTTCCGCTCAGGCCGCCTGGGCCAGCACGTCCCGGCGCAGCAGGGCGGTCAGATGGGCGGCGATGGCGCCCATGCCGGTCTGGGCGCCGCTGCGCCCGGCGCGGCGTTCGGCATCCCCGTTGTAGTTGGTGTTGGTGTTCACGTCATAGGCGAAGGTCTGGCCAGCCTTGTCCGTGATGAACTCGATGGCGCCGACGCCGACGCCATTGGCGATCAGGAAGGCCTCCATCCGGTGGATCAGCGGGTGGGTGAAGCCCTCGATGATGCTGAATTTATGCGTCGGCGCGACCGCCGGGCACACCGCGCCTTCGCCGATCGCGCAGACATCGGCGGGGCAGAGCTCGAAGCCCTCGCTCGTGTCCACGCGAACGGCGTAGAGGAAGCGGCCGCCCACGAATTCGGCGCGGGTGATGAAGGGCTCGGGGGCCTCGATGTAGCGCTGGACCAGCCAGATGCCGTCGCGGGGATGGGCTTCCGGGTCGCCGGTGATGTCCAGCAGGGCCAGCGCCTCCCGCAGCCCGGCCTCGCTATGCACCAGGCGGACGCCCAGCCCCTTGCCGGCGCGGTTGTGCTTCAGGATGACGGGGAAGCCGAGCTTGGCCGCGGCGTCCGGGATGTTCTGGCGCCCGACCACGGCGATGGTCGCCGGCGTCGGGATGCCGTGGATCGCCAGCGCCTGGTATTGCGCGACCTTGCTGAGTTCGAGCTGCAGCGCGCGGCGGCCATTCACCAGCGGGCGGTTGTGGCGTTCCAGCACCTCGATCACCGCGCCGGCATATTCGGGGGCGTAGAGGTGGCCGCGGGTGTGGGAGGACGCGCTCATCCGGTTGTAGAAGACGCCGGCCGGCGGCGGGCGCGTGAGGTCCACGATGCCGGTGTCGAGGAACCATTCCTCATAGGGCGTGCCGAGCGCGTCGAAGGCCGCGCGCAGCGGCTCCACCCAGGCGTCGTTCTCGTGGATGACATGGACCTTGGTCACGGGCGAAGACTTTCCCTGGAGAGGCGGTGTTTCGGCCCCAGAGAAGATGATTCTTCTCCCATTCGGCAATAGCTGGCCCAAAGAAAGAATTTCCTTCCCAAGTTCAGGGGTCCGATGGGGAAAGCCTTGCTCCGCAGCAGCGGGGCGCGAGAACGCCTCACTCCGCCGCGGGCCGGCTTGCCGGCTCCGCCGGGGGCGGGCTGGCCGGCATGTCGCGCAGGAAGCGGTAGCGGCCATGGCCCTTGATCGCCGCCAGGTCGTGCGGCGCCAGCGGCGGCACGGCGAGTGGCATGACGGAGGCCTCCGCCCCCGCGAAATCCACCACCACCGCGCCGACGGCCGGGCGCCCGCCATGGTCCCCGCTGCCGAGGAAGGCGAGTGCCGGCAGCCAGAGGTGGCGGATGCCGCCCACGACCCGGTCGCGTTCCGCATGCAGATGCCCGCTGATGACCAGGCCCACGCGGTGGCGTCGCAGCAGCGCCAGCAGCGCGGCGCGCGGCCCGGGCGTCATGCAGGAAGCGGTCTCGGCCGTCTCGCCCTCATCCTCGATGAACAGCGGCTTGTGCAGCACCAGCGCGATGCGGCGGTGGGAGGAGGCGATGAGGCGACCTTCCAGCCAGTCCCACTGCTCCCGCTCCCGCTCCAGCCCCGATCCGAAGAGCTGGGCGTTGACGCCGATCAGCCGCCAGGCGCCGGCATCCAGGGCGAAGCGGTCCGTGCCGAAGCGCGCATCCCAGCGGTCCAGCCGTGCCTCATCCACCAACTGCGCCAGATCCTGCCCGGGCGGTTCGTCGCCGACATCGTGGTTGCCGGGCAGCGCGAGGACGGGGGTGCGGAGCTTGCCGAGCGCGGCCCGCGCGAAATCCATCTCCGCATCGCTGTCCGGGCCGTTGATGCAGAGGTCGCCATTGACGACCACGGCCTCCGCCCCCGCCTGGTCGGCGGCATCGCGGGCCAGGCGGAAATTCTCCCAGAAGAAGCCATGGGTGGGGGAGAGGTGGAGGTCGGAGAGGAAGACGATCTTGCTCATGGCAATCCTCAGAGTCTGTGAAAGAATCGAGCTTGAGCATTAATGCCCGTTGAAATCATTGGGATTTTTCCTCGGATTCCGGCGCTTTCGGGCATTAATTCACAAGCTCTCAGGCGAAGGAGAGGGCGGTGGCGCGGAAATCCATGAAGTAGAGCGGCGGGTGGCTCCACCTTATGGATCGCCGCTTCGCGAGGTATTCGCGGACGGGATAGAGGATCAGCGCCGGGGCCTCGGCCTCGAACTCATCCATCAAGGCGAGGAAGAGGCGCCGGCGCTCCGCGGGATCGGTCGCGACGCGCAGCGCATCGACGATCTCGTTGAACCGCACGGGCTGCCAGAAGCCGCCCTGTTGCAGCGAGTATTCGCGGGACAGATGCACGGCGAGCCCGCCGCCCAGTGGATCGGGGAAGCGGAAGGCGATGGAGGTAGGGCGGATATCGGCGCCGGGCTGGGTGATGAGGGAGAGGTTCTCCCGGGTTTCCAGCTTGGTGTTCACGCCGACGGCCAGCCACATCTGCTGGATGACCTGCACGGCCTGGAGCATCTGGAGGTAGTAGCCCGGCGCGATGCGGATGGTCAGTTCCTCCCCGCGATAGCCCGCTTCCCGCAGCAGGCGGCGGGCGCGGTCCGGGTCGAAGGCGAGGCCGCGGCGGTTGGCGTCGTAGAGGTCCCCGAAGGCCGGGATCTGGAGGGCGCGCATCGGCTTGAAGCCCGGGCCCCAGAGGCTGCGGCCGAGGCTGTCGGTATCCACCGCATGGTTCAGCGCGCGCCGCACCCGCGCATCCCGCAGGAAGGGCCGGCGGGTGTCGTAGTAGAGGATATGCGCGAAATCGAGCGCGACATCGACACCCTCGATCGTCGGGTTGCGGTCGAGGCCCTCGATCTGCTCGGGCAGGAGGTTGGTGACCAGATCGTAGTCCCCGGCGCGGAGGCCCGCGAGGCGGGAGGAGGCTTCGGGCACCACGTTGAAGACCACCTGGCGGGCGGGCGGGCGGCCGCCCCAGTATTCATCATGGGAGTCGAGCACCACGCGCTGGTCGCGCTGGAAGCTGGCGACGCGATAGGGGCCGGTGCCGATGGGGCGCGCGCGCAGCCCCTGCAAACCCGACTCGGCATAGGCCGCCGCGCTGTGGATCCAGCCGCCATAGGCCGCGAGGCGCTGGGGCATGACGGCATCGGGCGTCCTGGTGCGGAACACCACGCGGTGCGGGCCATCGGCATCGACGCCGGCGAGGTGGCCGAAATTCACGCGGCCCTCGAAGGTCTGGACCTGCGGGCCCCACATCCGCTCCGCCGAGAAGGTGGAGAGGACGTCGGCGCTGGTCATCAGCCCGCCATCATGCAGCCGCGCATCGGGGCGGAGCGTCGCGACCCAGGTCAGCGGATCGCGCTGGTCGAGGGCGGTGGCGAGGAAGGGCGCCAGGCGCTGGCCGCCATCCCGCGCTTCCGCCGCGAAGTCCCGGCGCCAGAGCGTGTCGAAGACATTGCCGGTGACGCGCAGCCCGACATTGGAGATGGCTTCGAGCGGTTCCAGCGTGGGCGGCAGGGCCTGGACGGCGACGCGCAGCACGGGGCGGGTATCGGGTGACTGCGCCCCGGCGATGCGCGGCAGGAGGGCGGGCAGGGCCAGGGAGGTGGCGAGAATCGCGCGGCGGCTGGGCATGGCGGCCTCCTTCGTCGCGGGCGCTTGTAGGGGGCGCGGGCGACAGGAGGATGACGGGACGCAGTCCGCGCCATGACGGCCCGCGCCGCGGGTTCCAACGGGGGGTGGCGCGCTCTATATGCGGGGCGTGATGATCCCCTTCCGCAAGATGCATGGCCTCGGCAACGACTTCGTCGTGCTGGATGGGCGCGAGACCAAGCTCGGGCTGACGCCGCGCCATGCCGCGGGGATCGCGGACCGGCATTTCGGCATCGGCTGCGACCAGTTCATCGTCATGGAGCAACCACCGCCGGGTGCAGACGTCTTCATGCGCATCCGCAACCCCGATGGGTCGGAGGCCGGCGCCTGCGGCAATGCGACGCGCTGCATCGCCTCCCTCGTCGCGGACCAGCTCGGCAAGGACCGGGTGGTGGTGCGGACCATCGCCGGGGAACTGCCGGTGGAGCGCCTGCCGGGCGGGCTTTGGCGGGCGGATATGGGGCCCGCGCGTCTCGGCTGGCAGGACGTGCCGCTGGCAGACGAGGTCGATACGCTGCATGTGCCGCTCGCCCTCGGGCCCGTCGCCGACCCCGCGGTGTGTTCCATGGGGAACCCGCACGCGACCTTCTTCGTCGATGACCTCGACGCCCTTCCGGTGGCGGAGATCGGGCCCCGGCTCGAAACCCACCCGATCTTCCCCGACCGCGCCAATATCGGCTTCGCGCAGGTGATGTCGCCCGACCATATCCGGCTGGTGATGTGGGAACGCGGCGCGGGCATGACGCTGGCCTGCGGGTCCGGCGCCTGCGCCACCATCGTGAACGCGCATCGCCGCGGCCTGACCGGGCGCCGCGCCACCATCACCATGCCGGGCGGCGACCTGGTGATGGAATGGCGGGAGGGCGACGGCCATGTGCTGATGACCGGCCCCGTCGCCACCAGCTTCTCCGGGGTGCTGGACCTGGCGGCCTATGCCGGATGAGCCAGCCTGAGGTCCTGACCTTCGGCTGCCGGCTCAACGCCTTCGAATCCGCCGCCATGCGAGGGCTGGCGGCGGAGGGCGGCGCGGGCGAGGGGACGGTGCTGGTGAACACCTGCGCCGTGACGGCGGAGGCCGAGGCGCAGGCGCGCCAGGCCATCCGCCGCGTGGCCCGCGAACGGCCCGGCGTTCGCATCATCGTCACGGGCTGCGCGGCGCAGATCGCGCCCGCTGCCTGGGCCGCCCTGCCGGGGGTGGAGCGCGTGATCGGCAATGCGGAGAAGCTGAAGCCCGCGACCTGGGCGGCGCTGTCGGCCCCGCCCGCGCCGGTGTCCGACATCATGCTGGCCGACGCCGTTGCGCCGCCGCTGGTCACGGAATTCAGCGGGCGGGCGCGCGCCATGCTCCAGGTGCAGCAGGGCTGCGACCATCGCTGCACCTTCTGCGTCATCCCCCAGGGGCGCGGGCCGTCACGATCCGTGCCGCTCGGCGCGCTGGTGGAGCAGGCGCGGGCAATGGTGGCGGCGGGGTACCGGGAGGTGGTGCTGACCGGCGTCGATATCGCGAGCTACGGGCCGGACCTGCCCGGCCGGCCGACCCTCGGCCAGGCGGTGCGGCGGCTGCTGGCGCTGGTGCCGGAATTGCCGCGGCTGCGGCTTTCCTCGATCGACCCGGCCGGGATGGACGACGACCTCTGGCGGCTGCTGGCGGAGGAACCGCGGCTGATGCCGCATCTGCACCTGTCGCTCCAGCACGGGGATGACCTGATCCTGAAGCGCATGAAGCGCCGGCACAGCCGGGCGGGGGCGCTGGCGCTGGCGCGGCGGGCGCGGGACCTGCGGCCGGGCATCGCGCTGGGCGCCGACCTGATCGCCGGCTTCCCGACCGAGACCGAGGCGCATTTCGCGGCGATGATGGCGCTGGTGGAGGAGGCCGACCTCTCCTTCCTGCATGTCTTCCCCTATTCCGAACGCCCCGGCACCCCGGCCGCGCGCATGCCGCAACTGCCCGTGCCCGTTCGGCGCGAGCGCGCGGCACGGCTGCGGGCGGCGGGCCAGGCGGCGGCGCGGCGCTTCCATGCCGGGCGGCTGGGGGCGGAGGAGCGCGTGCTGTTCGAGGCCTCCGGCCGGGGGCATAGCGAGCATTTCGCGCCGGTGCGGCTGGCGGAGGGACGCGGCCAGGCCGGCGAACTGCGCCGGCTGCGCGTCGTTGGCGTGGACGACCAGGGCCTGATCGCGGAGGCGGCGTAGCATCCATGGCACTCAAGGGGCTCTGGGACCGCATCCGCGGCAAGGAACCGGCACAAGCGCCGGAACAGCCGGGGCATCCCGCGGAAGCCTATCCGCCGGGCAGCGCCGCGCCGGCCCCGCCATCGGTGGTGCCGGTGCCGCCCGCGCCGCCCGCCGCCGGCACCGCCCCGGATTTCGAGGCGCGGCTGCCCGAGCCCGCCGGGCCGATACCGGAGGAGCCCGCGACCGCGCCGCTGCCGCCGCCGGAGGATGCCGCGGCGCTGCGGGAGGCGCTGGCGAGCAGCGAGCCGGAACCCCGGCCCGAGGAAGCCGCGAAGGGCGGCTGGTTCGCGCGCCTCAAGGCCGGGCTGTCACGCTCCACCGCGCGGCTGACCGACGCCATCACCACCGTCTTCCGCAAGCGCCGCCTGGATGAGGAGGCGCTGGAGGAGCTGGAGGAGACGCTGATCGGCGCCGACCTCGGCGTCGCGGCATCCCGCCGCATCGTGGAGGGCTTCCGCAAGACGCGCTTCGGGCGGGAAGTGACGGATGAGGAGGTGAAGGCCGCGCTGGCGGAGGCGATCGCGGAGATCCTGGCCCCCGTCGCGCAGCCACTGGTGATCGAACGGTCCCACGCGCCGCATGTCGTGCTGATGGTGGGGGTGAACGGCACGGGCAAGACGACCACCATCGCCAAGCTCGGCCAGCAATACCGGGAGCAGGGGCTGAAGGTGATGTTCGCGGCCGGGGACACCTTCCGGGCTGCGGCGGTGGAGCAGCTGCAGATCTGGGGGGAGCGTACGGGCTGCGCCGTGGTGGTGCCCGCGAAGCAGGGCGCCGATGCGGCGGGGCTGGCGCATGACGCGCTGGCGCGCGCGAAGGCCGAGGGCGTGGACGTGCTTCTGGTGGATACCGCCGGGCGACTCCACAACAAATCCGCCCTGATGGAGGAACTGCGGAAGATCATCCGCGTGATGCGGAAGCTGGAACCCGCCGCGCCCCATTCCGTCCTGCTGACCCTGGACGCCACCACGGGCCAGAACGCCATCCAGCAGGTGCGCATCTTCAAGGAGATGGTGGAGGTCTCGGGCCTGGCCGTCACCAAGCTGGATGGCAGCGCCAAGGGCGGCGTGGTGGTGGCGCTGGCGCAGGAGATCGGCCTGCCGGTGCATATGGTGGGGGTGGGGGAGAAGGCGGGCGATCTGCGGCCCTTCACGGCGCGGGATTTCGCGCGGGGGCTGGTCGGGCTCGGCTAGCGCCCTGCGCCGTCGAGCGCGGCAGGCATCACGATCCCGTGAATAGTATGACATCGCGTCTATGCAACTAATCGTGATGGCCTGAGTCCGTATCGTAACTTGTCGATAGTCCCGTGGCGCGCGAAGCAGGGGGAGATATTCGCGTCAGGCGAGAGTTCAATCGCCAGGGGAGTGCCATCTCATGCTCCGACTCCTGTCGTTGTGCGGGGTTCGCCTCGCGCTGCTGTCCGGGTTCATCGCCCTGGTCCTGCCGGTTGCCGGGGCAAGGGCGCAGACCGGCAACCCGCTGCATGACCAGCTTGCGGGGATGGAGGAGACGGCGCGGCGGGCGGAGGTGTTCCGCTTCATCACCGGCAGCGCGGCCGGATGCCAGGCCATCAGCGCCATCGCCTTCTCCGGCTTCGATGCAGCCCGCACCGCCTATTGGGACAGCCGCTGCCGGGAAGGGGCGATGTACCGCATGGCCCTGCCGGCGCAGCGCAATGCGCGCCCCCGGCTGGCCGTGTGCGGCGCCACCACGGGCGGGATCGAGTCCGGCCCCTGCTTCCAGGCGATCGGCACGGCGCAGGCCGCGGTGGCGTCGGGCGATGGGCGGGGCGTCTCCACCGGGCCATCCGCCGCGCCACCGCCGGGCAGCCGCTTCGGCGCCATCTATGCGACCGACGCGCCGATGGCCGCCTGGGGCTTCGGCAATGGCGGCGCGGATCGCCTGGCGGTGAACACCCAGGCCGTGCGGTCCTGCCAGACCATGGCCGGCCGGGTGCCCTGCAAATTCGTGGAGGAGATCGTCAATCGCTGCGGCGCGCTGGTGCAGGCGGTATCGCGCCACCCCAACGCCGTGGCGATGACCGGCGACCTCAGCACCATGGTGCTGAACCGCAACCTGACCGCGACGGCGGAAACGGCGCAGGCGGCGGAAGCGGCGGCGCTCGATTCCTGCCGGCGCCTGCCGGGCGGGTCCACCTGCCGCGTCGTCGCCACCGGCTGCTGAGGACCCTGCCATGATCCGCCCTGTCCTTGCCGCCCTGCTGCTGGCCCTGTCTGCCACCGCACAAACCGCGGCGGCACAGCCCGTGAGCCCGACGCTGACCGAGATCCGGGCGCGCGGCGAGGTGCGCTGCATCGTCAATGGCAGCCTGCCCGGCTTCTCCGCCGCCGATGCGGGGGGCGCGATGCGCGGCCTCGATGCCGATTTCTGCCGGGCCGTCGCGGCGGCGGCGCTGGGCGATGCGGGGAAGGTGCGCTTCGCGACCGTCACCACGGTGGCCGAGGCGCTGGGGACGCTGGAGGCCGGTGGCGCGGACCTCGTCGCCCGCAACGCCACCCGGCTCTATTCGCGGGAAGCGGGGCGCGGCGTCGCCTCGGCCGGGACGCTCTATTTCGACGGGCTCGGCTTCCTGGTGCCGGCGGCGTCGGCGGTCACCCTGCCGGGAGACCTCGCGGGACGGCGCCTCTGCATCAGCGCCGCCGGCGGCGCGGCGACGCGGGAGGCGCTGGAAGCGGCGCTGGGCACCGGGCTCGCCATCACGGAATCGGCGGATGGCACGGCCATGGTGCGGGCGCTGGAGGCCGGGGAATGCGACGCGGCTGCGTCCGATGCCTCCCAGCTCATGGTCCGGCGGATCAGCGACCTCGCGAACCCCGCGGGGTTCCGGGTGCTGACCACGGTCGTGACGCGGGAGCCGCTCGGCCCCTTCGTCCGCGCCGGCGATCCGGCCTGGCGCGCGATCGTCTTCTGGACGCTGCAGGCGATGCTGGAGGCGGAGGAGCTGGAGGCGGCGAGCAGCAACCTGGTGGCGGTGATGCAGCGCAACGAACCTGCGCTGTGGCGGCTGCTGGGGGTGGAGCCGGGGATCGGCGCCGCGCTGGGCCTGGCGGAGGATTGGGCGCTGCAGGTGATCGCGCAGGTCGGCAACTATGCCGAGGTGTTCGACCGCAGCCTGGGCGCCGGCAGCCCCTTCGGCCTGGACCGCGGGTTGAACGACAATTGGAACCGCGGCGGGCTGCACTACCCGATGCCGTTGCGCTGACGCGGAGGACGACGCCATGCGCAAGCTGATCGCGACCCTGATGATGGGCCTCCCGCTCGCCGCCGCGGCGCAGCCCTCCACCCTCGATGCCGTGCGCGCGCGGGGGGAGGTGCTCTGCGCCGTCCATACCGGCCTGCCCGGCTTCGCCGTGGCGGGGGCGGATGGCCGGATGGCGGGGATCGATGCCGATACCTGCCGTGCCGTGGCGGCGGCGGCGCTGGGGGATGCGGGCAAGGTCCGCTTCGTGCCCGGCAGCATGGCGGACAGCCTGGCCGCCACCGCCGCCGGGCGCGTGGACCTGGTGGCCCGCGCCGCCACCCAGACGATGATGCGCGACACCGCGATGGGCCTGGCGGCGGCCGGCGTCACGGTGTTCGACGGCCAGGGCTTCGTGGTGCGGCGCGCGTCGGGGATCGAGGACCTGGCCGGCCTGGCCGGCCGGACCGTCTGCGTGACCGCGGGTTCCACCAATGAACAGTCGCTGGCCGATGCGGCGAAGCGGGCGGGCATCGCCATCACGCCGCTCGCCCTGCCGACGCTGGCCGAATTGCTGGCGGCCTTTGGGGAGGGGCGCTGCGCGGCGCTGAGCGCGGACATGGTGCCGCTGGCCGGGCTGGTGGCGACGCGCTTCGGCACGGCGGAGCATGTGATGCTGCCCGATGTCATCAGCCGGGAGCCGCTCGGCCCCTTCGTGCGGGATGGCGACCGGCAGTGGGAGCAGATCGCCTTCTGGACGGTGAACGCGCTGATCGAGGCGGAGGCGATGGGCATCACCTCCGCCAATGCCGCCACGCTGCGCGACAGCGGGCCGCCGCGCATCCGGCGGCTGCTGGGCGGCCTGCCGGGGCTGGGCGCGCCGCTCGGCCTGCCGGATGACTGGATGTTCCGCGTGGTCACGCAGGTCGGCAATTATGCCGAGATGTATGAGCGCAACCTCGGCGGCGGATCGCCGATCGGGCTCGTCCGGGGGCTCAACCAGCTCTATGACCGCGGCGGCCTGCTGTATCCGGTGCCGATGCGCTGATCAGTCCAGCGGGATGCGCAGCCGCGCGCCCGGGGCGATTTCGTTGAACAGGCGCTCGCTGCGGTCGGGCGCGTGTTCGCGGCCGAAGGTGAAGCCGCGGTGTCGCCATTGGGGCTCGATGATCGCGGGTTCCAGGGTCGGGCGCGGCGGGCGGGCGAAGCGGTCGGGCGGGGCCTCGATCGCCCGGTTCGGCACCGGGGCGGCATCCCAGCCGGCATAGGGGGTCAGCACGGGCGGTGCGGGCGGCGGCGGCGCGGGCAGGGGCTGCGCCGGCCGCGCGACGCGGGGGCGTTCGGGGCGCGCGACCTGGGGCTTGGGTGCCTGCGGGCGGCTGACGGTCGGCTGGGGCGTGACGGGGCGCGTCACCGTCGCGCGGGGCAGGATGATGGTATCGGTCGTGGTGGCGGGCGTGCCCTGGGCGGCGGCGGGCAGGCTCAGCAGCGCGGCCAGCAGGATGGGAAGGGGTGGCCTCATGATCCCTCCGCCAGGCCGCCGGTGCCGCGGCTGTCTTCCACCGGGTTGGTGCGGGGGGCGCCGAGCGGGCCGTCCCCCACCTCCCGCCACGCCTTCAGGACCCAGTGGACGGAGGGGAAGGCGAGGTCGCCCCAGGGGATCTCATTCCAGTCGAAGAGCCGGACTTCCAGGCTTTCGACGCCCGGCGCGAAGCCCGGGGAGGCGAGGCGGGCGCGGAACAGGACCTGCACCTGGCCGATGCGGGCGATGGAATAGACCGCCAGGATGCCGTCCAGCGCGAGGTCGGCGCAGGCTTCCTCCCGCGCCTCCCGCATCGCGGCTTCCTCCACCGTCTCGTCCAGCTCCATGTAGCCGGCGGGGATGGTCCAGAAGCCGCGGCGGGGTTCGATGGCGCGGCGGCAGAGCATCACCTTGCCATCGACGACGACGACGGAGCCGGTGACGATCTTCGGATTTTCGTAGGCGATGTAGCCGCAATCCGCGCAGGTCAGGCGTTCGCGGTCCTCCCCTTCCGGGGTCCGACGGACGAAGCGGGTGGCGGTGCTGGACATGGCCGAAGGGTGGCCCCGCGGCGCGCCGGGGGCAAGCTGTTCGGCGACTCGGAAATGGTACGCCCGTTCAGATTCGCGCGCGACGGCGGCACGGCTTCGCGCCCGGCACCGGCCTGGGCATCATGCCGCTGGCGTCACCCGCTTCGGGCGCGGCGCGTCAGACGCGAAGGTCGAGGAGCGATCCGCGCGGCGTGGGGGCGGCGGGCATGGCTGGCAGGGATTCCAGCTTGCGCTGCTGCGGTTCGGCAGTGCCGGTCTGGCCCTGCTGGCCGGTGACGCCACGGACCTGCGCGAGGCCCGGCATCCGCGAGACTTCCGCCGTGAAGGCGGCCAGGGAGTTCATGCTGATCATGCGAACCACCATGGGGCGGAGGTCTGAACGCTTCGTAAAGCGGCCAGAGGAATTCGCGGCGATGGGACGGACGATGCGCATGGGGGGAGCGTGGCCCCCCCCGCCGTTAACGGTCCAGCAACTTCCGGTAGCAACCCCAACAAATCTTCAGAAAGCGTGAAGATTGTCGGAAAATGTCGGCCTGACTCAGCCTTGAGCGGGCTCAGCCTTGCTCCAGCGCCGCCACGCCCGGCAGCGTCTTGCCTTCCAGCCATTCCAGGAAGGCGCCGCCGGCGGAGGAGACATAGGTCATCCGCTCCATCACCCCGGCATGGCGCAGCGCGGAGACGGTGTCGCCCCCGCCGGCGATGGACTTCAGCCCGGAGGAGGCGGTGAGGCTTGCGACCGTCTGCGCCACGGCGACCGTCGCGGTGTCGAAGGGCGGGATCTCGAAGGCGCCGAAGGGGCCGTTCCAGACCAGGGTGGAGGCGGAACGCAGCCGGTCCTCCACCATCGCCACCGTGTCGAGCCCGACATCGAGGGCCATCATGTCGTCCGGCACCCGGTCGATCGCGACGGTGCGGGAGGGGGCATTGGCCTTGAACTCCCCGGCGACGACGAGGTCCACGGGCAGCAGGATCTCGCAGCCCTTGGCGGCGGCTTCCGCCAGGATGGTGCGGGCGGTGTCGTGCATCTCCGCCTCCTGCAGCGACTTGCCCATGCTGTGGCCCTGGGCGGCCAGGAAGGTGTTGGCCATGGCGCCGCCGATGACCAGCACATTCACCTTGCCCGTGAGGTTGCCGAGCAGGTCGAGCTTGGTGCTGATCTTGGCGCCGCCGACGATGGCGACGACGGGGCGGGCGGGGTTGCCGAGCGCCGCGTCCAGCGCCTTCAGCTCCGCCTCCATCAGCCTGCCCGCATAGGCCGGCAGCAGGCGGGCGACGCCTTCGGTCGAGCTGTGGGCGCGGTGGGCGGCGGAGAAGGCGTCGTTCACGAAGACGTCGCCGAGCTTCGCCAGGCCGGCGGAGAGGCCGGGATCGTTCTTCTCCTCTCCCGCGTGGTAGCGGGTGTTCTCCAGCAGCAGCACATCGCCATCGGCCAGGGCGGCGACGGCGGCCTCGGCCTCCGGGCCCACGCAGTCATCGGCGAAGGCGACGGGGCGGCCGAGCGCGGCGGCCAGCGCTTCCTGCATCGGCTTCAGCGACATCTCCGGCACGCGCTTGCCCTTGGGCCGGTCGAAATGGCTGCACACGATCACGCGCGCGCCCTTGTCCGACAGTTCCTTGATGGTCGGCGCCAGGCGTTCGATCCGCGTGCGGTCCGTGATGCGGCCGTCGCGCACGGGCACGTTCAAATCGGCGCGCAGCAGCACGCGCTTGCCGGCGGGTTCCAGCGCATCAATGGTTTTGAAGCTCATGGGGGCGATCATCCTGCCGAGAGAAGCGCTACGGGGTGACGAATGATCCGATGGATCGCGGTTTTCGGTCTGTTTCCGGTCCTAGCATCGGCCCAGCCGGGCTTCCAGTTGCCGTCCGGCAATATCCGCTGCGAGGTGTGGGAGGGGGCGGTCCGGTGCGAAATCGTGAATTTCAGCTTCCCCCGCCCGCCTGCGCCGGCGGAATGCGACAGCGACTGGGGGCACGCCTATGGGCTGGCGGCGCGGGGGCCATCGGCCGTGCTCTGCGCGGGCGACCTGATCGTCAGCCGCACGGTGCCGGTGCTGGGCTATGGCGCGACCTGGCGCGGCGCGGGGGTGGTGTGCGCCTCCAGCCAGGCGGGGCTTCGGTGCAGCAATGCGGAGGCGCGGGGGTTCGAACTCTCCCGCGCCCGGCTCGACAGGTTCTGAGGGGTATGCAGACCCCCGCCCTTCTCCCTCCCCCGCAGAGCGGGGGAGGGAGAAGGGCGGGGGCTTGGTCGTTACAGGCTGCCGAACAGCGCCGCCGTGTCCGACATGCGGTTCGAGAAGCCCCATTCATTGTCGTACCAGGACATCACGCGGACCAGGCCGCCATCGACCACCTGGGTCTGGGTGGCGTCGAAGGTGCTGCTGTGCGGGTCGTGGTTGAAGTCGATGCTGACCAGCGGCGCGGTGTTGTAGCCGAGGATGCCCTTCAGCGGGCCGCTCTCGGAGGCCGCCTTCATCACGGCGTTGATGGCTTCCTTAGTCAGGCCCTCGGTCTTCGCGGGCACGAAGTCCAGGCTGACGAGGGAGACGTTCGGCGTCGGGATCCGGATGGCGGTGCCGTCCAGCTTGCCCTTCAGCTCCGGCATCACCAGGCCCACGGCCTTCGCGGCACCCGTCGAGGTCGGGATGGCGGAGACGGCGGCCGCGCGGGCGCGGTGCAGGTCCTTGTGCAGCGTATCGACCGTGTTCTGGTCGCCCGTGTAGGCGTGGATCGTCACCATGTAGCCGCGGAGGATGCCGAAATTGTCGTGCAGCACCTTGGCGATGGGCGCCAGGCAGTTGGTGGTGCAGGAGGCGTTGGAGATGACCGTCATCTCCTTCGTCAGCGTCTGGTGGTTCACGCCATAGACGATGGTCGCGTCGGCATTGTCGCCGGGGGCGGAGATGACGACCTTGCGCGCACCCGCGGTGATCAGCGCGCTGGCCTTTTCCTTGCTGGTGAAGATGCCGGTGCATTCCATGGCGACGTCGACGCCCTGGAAGGGAACCTTGGTCGGGTCGCGCTCCGCGCTCACCACGATCGGCGCATAGGTGCGGCCATTCGCGGTGATGATGATCTTGTTGCCGTCCACGGCAACCTCGCCGGGGAAGCGGCCATGCACGCTGTCGTAGCGGAACAGGTGGGCGTTGGCCTCGACGCTGCCGAGGTCATTGATCGCGACGCACTCGACATCCGTGCGGTTGCTCTCGATCATCGCGCGCAGCACCAGGCGGCCGATGCGCCCGAAGCCGTTGATGGCGACCTTCACTGCCATAACCCGATCTCCCCTTCCTTGATCAACCCAGTCGCTTCTTCACGGCGGCCACCGTGGCCTCCGCGGTGATGCCGAAATGGCGGAACAGGTCTTCCGCCGGCGCGCTGGCGCCGAAGCCCTGCATGCCGATGAAGATGCCCTCCGGCCCGAGCCAGCGGTCCCAGCCGAAGGGGAGCGCGGCCTCGATGCCCACGCGCAGCGCGGTGCCGAGCACCTGGCTGCGATACACTTCGTCCTGGAGGGCGAAGAGTTCCCAGCACGGGAGCGAGACCACGGCGGTGGGCACGCCATCGGCCTCCAGCGCTTCGCGCGCGGCCATGGCGAGGCTGACTTCCGACCCCGTCGCGATCAGCGTCGCGCGGCGTTCGCCGCTGGCTTCCGCGAGGACATAGCCGCCGCGGGAGGAGCGGTTCTCCCCGCTGTCGGTGCGGAGCGCCGGCAGGTTCTGGCGCGTCAGGGCGAGGACCGAGGGGCCATCGGCGCGCTTGACCGCGAGTTCCCAGCACTCCGCCGTTTCCAGCGCATCGGCCGGGCGGAAGACGCAGACATTCGGGATGGCGCGGAGCGAGGCCAGCGTCTCCACCGGCTGGTGCGTCGGGCCGTCCTCGCCCAGGCCGATGCTGTCATGCGTCAGGACGTGGATGACGCGCTGACGCATGAGGGCGGCCAGGCGGAGTGCGGGGCGCAGGTAGTCGGCAAACACGAGGAAGGTGCCGGAATAGGGGATGATGCCGCCATGCAGCGCCATCCCGTTCATCGCGGCCGCCATGCCGTGTTCGCGCACGCCCCAATGGACATAGCGGCCGGCGAAGTTGCCGGGGCTGATGGCGGGGATGCCCTTGACGTTGGTGTTGTTCGATCCCGTGAGGTCGGCGGAGCCGCCCACCATCTCCGGCACCGCCGGCACCAGGGCTTCCAGGGCCTTCTGGCTGGCGATGCGGGTCGCGATCTTGGGCTTGTCCTCGGCATGCTTGGCGCGGAGCGCCGCTAGCGGCTCATGCCAGGATTCCGGCAGGCGGCCGGCCATGGCGCGGTCGAACTCCTCCCGGCTGGCATGGTTGGCCAGGCGCTTGAGCCAGGAGCGGCGGGTGCCCGCGCCACGGCGGCCGGCGGCTTCCCAGCGTTCCTTGATGCCTTCCGGCACCTCGAACGGCGCGTGGTTCCAGCCCATCGCGGCCTTGGCGGCGGCGGCTTCCTGGGCACCCAGCGGGCTGCCATGGCTGGCGGCGGTGCCGGCCTTGGTGGGGGCGGCGAAGCCGATGATGGTGCGGCAGGCGATCAGGGTCGGCTTGCGGCTGCGCATGGCCCAGGCCATGGCGGAGGCCACCTGTTCATGGTCATGCCCATCGACGCGGCGCGTCGCCCAGCCATAGGCCTGGAACCGCTTCAGCGCGTCATCCGACAGCGAGATCGACGTATCGCCATCGATCGAGATGTTGTTGTCGTCGTACAGGACACAAAGGCGGTCCAGCTTCATGTGGCCGGCGTAGGACGCGGCCTCATGGCTGATGCCCTCCATCAGGTCGCCGTCGGAGGCGATGACCCAGGTGCGGTGATCGACCAGGGACTTGCCGAAGCGGGCGGCCAGCATGCGTTCGGCCAGCGCCATGCCGACCGCGGTCGCGATGCCCTGGCCGAGCGGGCCGGTGGTGGTCTCGATCCCCGGATGCTCGCCATATTCGGGATGGCCGGCGGCGGGGGAGTGGAGCTGCCGGAACTTCTTCAGATCCTCGATGCCCATGCCGGCACCGGTGAGGTGCAGCAGCGCGTAGAGGAGCATGGAGCCGTGGCCGGCGGAGAGGACGAAGCGGTCCCGGTCCGGCCAGCGGGGATCGGCCGCGTCGTATTTCAGGAAGCGGGTGAAGAGGACGGTGGCGACATCGGCCATGCCCATCGGCATGCCGGGGTGGCCGGACTTCGCCTGTTCCACCGCATCGATCGCCAGCGCGCGGATGGCGTCGGCCATGCGGCGCTCCTCCGTCGCGGGACGGGCGAGCAACAGGGCCTGGGCGGCCTGGGCCGGGGTCGGCTCCGCGCGTTGCTGGGTCTCGGGTTCGATGCTGGCCAAGGGAAAGGAAACCTCGTGCGCGGGGGGGGCCTTCGCGGGCGCCGACCCTATAAAGGGGGGGGCGCCCAGCGGCAACCGGGCTTGTCCTAGGGGACGAAGACCAGGAACAGCCAGGCCAGCCCCAGCGTCAGGTGGACCGCCCCTTGCAGCACCGTGGTCCGCCCGGCGCCGAGCGTCAGGATCGAGACCATGAAGGTCGCCGCCAGCAGCACCATGCCGGAGGGCGGCAGGCCCAGGATCAGCGGCTGATCGAGGATCAGCGCCAGCGCCACCACGCAGGGCACCGTCAGCCCGATGCAGGCGAGGACGGAGCCGAGCGCCAGGTTCAGCGCGGTCTGCAGCCGGTTGGCCCGCGCGGCGCGCAGCGCCGCGACGGATTCGGGCATCAGGATCAGGCAGGCGATGACCACGCCGACGGCCGCCGCCGGCGCGCCCACCGAATCCAGCCCCGCCGTCACGGAAGGCGTCAGCGACTTCGCCAGCAGCACCACCGCCACCAGCGACAGGCCGAGCAGGCCGAGCGCGATCCAGGTGGCGCGGAGCGAGGGGGCCGCGGCATGCGCGCCTTCGCTGTCATCCTCCGGCAGGAAGTAGTCGCGGTGGCGCAGCGTCTGGACGAAGACGAAGACGGTGTAGAGCCCGAAGGCGGCGACGCCGACGAAGGCCATCTGCGCCCCGGTCAGCACCGGGCCTTCCGTGCTGATCGTGGTGTTGGGCACCACCAGCACCAGCGTCGCCAGCACGACGATGACGGAGAGGAAGGCGGAGGCGCTGCGCGCCTGGAAGCCCTGTTCGTGGTGCCGCGCGCCGCCCAGCAGCAGGCAGAGGCCCACCAGCAGGTTCAGCACGATCATCACCGCGGCGAACAGCGTATCCCGCGCCAGCGCGGCCTGGTCCACGGGGTCCGAGATCATCAGGGAGACGATCAGCGCGACCTCGATCACCGTGACCGCGATGGCGAGGATCAGGGTGCCGAAGGGCTCCCCCACCCGGGTGGCCACGACTTCCGCATGGTGGACGGCGGCGAAGACGGTGCCGCCGAGGACGAGGGCCATGGGCAGCGCCATCCAGCCGCCGGCGCCGAAGAAGGCGGCCAGCAGGCCGCCGGCGACGGCGGGGAAGATCCAGGACCAGGCGGGAAGGGGGGCGTGAGGGGACGAGGCCATGCGCGTCCTGTGAAGGACCGCGCCGGCTGTGACAACCCGCTATCGAACCAGCCCGCGCCGTTCCAACCAGGTGTTGATGCGCGCGGCCACGTCGTCGCTGTTGGTGTCCATCATGATCATGTGGCTGTTGCCGCGCACGCCTTCCGCCGGCATGTCGAGCGTATCCGCCACGCCCCCCACCGCGCGGATCTGCGCCTGCCAGCGATCAATGTTGGACCGGATGCGCTGCCAGAAGGGGTTTTCCGAGGTGTAGTCGCCCCAGACCACCAGGTGCGGGATCTCCTTCAGCGCCGCCGCGTCCTGGCTTTCGGGCGGCGCGCCGGAGGGTTCGACGGCGATCACGGCGCGCACCTTGTCCGGCGCGTTGAGCGCGGCGCGGAAGCCGAAATTGCCGCCCTGGCTGTGCACCAGCAGCACGCAGGGGCAGATCTGCTGGACAAGGGCATCGTAGCCCGCCTGGATCTGGCGGTCCGTCGTCACCCAGCGCGGCACGGCCTGCATCATGAACTGGTTCCAGGCGCCGGTCGGGAAGCGGCTGTCCGGGAAGGCGCGGCGCTGCGCGGGGTCGATGTTCCAGCCATCGCCAGGGCCCACGCGGAACAGCCCCCAGCCTTCGCCCATGGTGCGGAAGACGGGTTCGCCCGGGAACACCTGGGGGAAGCGCGCCCAGCCGGACCGGCCGCGTTCCACCGCATCGGTCACGAAGACATCATGGCCGGCGCGCAGGAACGCCATCTGCCAGCCGGGCCTTCCATCCGGCGTCGTCTCATAGGTCACGCCGGTCAGGCCGCCGCCATGGGCGAGGATCAGGGGATAGCGCGCGCGGGGCTCCGCCAGGCGGACATACTGGGCGTACATCTGCTCCACCTGGAACTGGCCGTTGGGGTTGATGCGCAAGGGCGGCGCGCCGGGGCTGAAGGTGATCTCCTGCTCCGGCAGGCCGCTGATCTCCGCGATGCGGCCGCCGACATGCAGGCTGCCGATTTCCCGGACCTGGAGGGGCTGGGCCGGCGCTTCCGCGGCCAGTGTGCAGGCCAGCAGCGCGGCGATGGCGATGCGACGCATTTGCAGTTCCCTCCTTGGGTTTCTCGAACCATGCCAGAGCCGTGCGGGGCACGGGAAGGGCGTGACGGCGGGTGGCGCGGGCCTGTAGTGTCGGCCGATGCAGGATGTCTTGAACCCACCCGTGCTTGCCGAGCCGTCGCGCGACGGCCTGCCGCCCATGCCGCCCGGCCCGCCGCATGAGGAGCGCCATTTCGCGCAGGATGGCACGGGGCGGGACCTGGTGCTGGGCGCGTCCCAGGGACTGGCCCTGCCCTTCGCGCTGTCGGTCGCGCTGGCCGGGGCGGGGGCGTCTTCGGGCGTGATCGTCACCGCCGGGCTGGCCGCCGTGGCGGCGTCCTCGCTGGCCGCGGCGCTGGGCGGCTGGGTCACGGCGCGGGAGGAAGCGGCGCATTACGCGCTGGAGCGGGGGCGGGAGGAGGAGGAGAGCCACCTCTACCCCGACCGGGAGCGCTGGGAGGTGGCGGCGATCCTGCACCGCTACGGCGTGAAGGGCGATGTGCTGCGCCAGGCGGTGGAGGCGATCGCGGCCGACCGACGCAAATGGGTGGACTTCATGATGCGGTTCGAACTCGACCTGAGCGAGCCCGATCCCTTCCGCGCCGCGCGATCCGCGCTGGCGATGGGCGGGGGCGGGGCGCTGGCGGGGCTGGTGCCGCTGCTGCCCTTCATGGTGGGCGACCGGCCGCTGCTGGCCTCCGCCGTGATGACCGGGCTGGCGATGCTGGGCCTGGGCGCCGTGCGGGCGCAGGCGAAGGGCCTGCCGGCGGCTGTGGGGGCGGTGCAGGCGATCGGCATCGGTGCGGCCGTGGCCGCGGCGGCCTGGTTCGTCGGGCGCCTGGTGGCGTAGCCCGACGCAGGCCGTCCAGGCGCTCGGGGATGGGGTTCAGCGCCCCACCCCTCAGTTCGGTGCCTCTCAGTTCGGCGCCGGCGCGGTGGCGCGCTGCTCCGCCTCCCGCAGCCGCTGCTCCGCCTCCGCGATGGATTGCTGCAGGCGCGCCAGCGTCGCCTCGCCGGCGCGGACGCGGTCCTCGGCCTCCGCCACGCTTCGGCGGCGTGCCTCCAGCGCCGCATCGGCCGCCTGGGCCTGGTCCCGCAGCGTGGCGAGGCGGCGTTCCTGGTCCTGTGCGCCGGCGGCCAGGCGCGCGACCTCGGCCTGGGCGCCCGCGGCCGCCTGGCGGCGTTCGTCGCGCTGCTGCTCGGCCTGCTGCGCTTCGGTGCGAAGGGTGGAAAGGCGGGCCTGCGCCTCCCCGGCCGCCGCCGTGGCGCGGGCATTCTCGGCCGTCAGGCTGGCGAGGCGGGCTTCGAGGGCGCGGAGCGCCTCCGCCGTGCTGTCGCGGCTGGCGGCGAGGCGCGCCTGATCGGCTTCCGCGGCGCGGGCGGCTTCGGTGCGGCGGGCGAGTTCCTGCTCCGCCGCCTGGATGCCCCGGCTGAGTTCGCCGGTGCGCGCGGTCGCGGCCTCGGCCTCCCGCGTCCGGGCCTCCAGATCCGTGCGCAGGGCGGCGGTGCGGCTCTCCGCGTCGGCCCGTGCGGCTTCCGCCTGCACGCGGGCGGCTTCCGCCTGCTGGGCGCGGGTGCGGATCGCCGCCAGGTCGCCATTGGCGCGGCGTTCCTCGGCCAGCGTCGCCTCGATGCTCGTGCGCTGGTCCTGCTGGGCGCGGGCGCGGGCGTTGGCGTCCCGGATGTCGCCGCCGCGGCCGATGGCGACGACCCAGCCCGACAGGGCGAGGAGGAGAAGGAGGCCGGATGCGATCTGCGCCGGGCGCGGCCAGAGCATCGGGTTCAGCGTCGGGTTCATGGGGGTGCGTCGCTCGCTGCTGTCTGGGAGGGAAGAAGACATGGGCGGTGCGGCCGTGCCACTCACGGAAGGGTTGGGGCCCTTCACGGGTACGGCAGGGCGCGCCGGCGCGGTGGGCCTGCCCCGCGGCGGGGTTCCCCGCCGGCCCTTGCCACGGCCGGGCATCAGACCAGGCTCCGGTTGGCGCGGGCGACCACCGCCTCGAATAGCACCTGGCAACCCGCCTCGGCCTCCTCCGGCTCGATGCTCTCGGCCTCGTTGTGGGACAGGCCGTCCTTGCAGGGGGTGAAGATCATGGCGGCGGGCATCCGGCGGGCGACATAGACGGCGTCGTGACCGGCGCCGGAGACGATCCGGCGCGCGGGGTGGCCGAGGCGCTGCGCGGCCGCTTCGACCAGCGCGACGCAATCGGCATCGAAGGGTTGCGCATCATAGTGCAGGACCGGCGTGAGTTCGAGGGTGCAGCCGGTGGGGGTGACCGCGGCCTGCGCCATCGCCGGGAAGTCGCGCGCCAGCGCCGCGATGGCGGCGCTGTCGGGGTGGCGGAATTCGATGCTGAAGCTGACCTCGCCCGGGATGACGTTGCGGCTGTTGGGCTCGACCTTGAGGAATCCGACGGTGCCGCGGCCGTCATCGCCATGGTTGCGCATCAGGCGGTCCACCAGGGTGATGACCTGCGCGGCCGCCACCAGCGCATCGCGGCGGGCATAGGGGGGCGTGGTGCCGGCATGGCTGTCCTGGCCGGTGATGCGCGCATCCCACCAGACCTGCGCCTGCGCGCCGGTGACGATGCCGATGCGCGCGCCTTCCTTCTCCAGGATCGGGCCCTGTTCGATGTGGAGTTCGAAATAGCTGTCGGCGGGGAAGGGCTCGGCGGGCTGCGTGCCCTGGTAGCCGATCCCCTGGAGGGCGGATTCGACCGTCACGCCATCGATGTCCTTGAGGGCGTAGCTGCGCTGGATGGGATAGACGCCCGCCCAGGTGCCGCTGCCCATCAGGCTGAGGCCGAAGCGGCTGCCTTCCTCATCCGTCCAGTTCACCAGCTCCAGCGGCGCCTCGGTGGTGATGCCGAGGTCGTGCAGCGTGCGCATCACCTCCAGCCCCGCCATCACGCCGAGCGCGCCATCGAATTTCCCGCCACTGGGCTGGCTGTCGAGGTGGGAGCCGAAGAGGACCGGCAGGCGCGTGGGCTCGCGGCCCTCTCGCCGCGCGAACATGTTGCCGATGGCGTCCACGCGCACCGTCAGGCCCAGCGCCTCGCATTGCGCGCGGAAATCGTCGCGCGCGGCCTGATCGATGGCGGTCAGCGTCAGGCGCCGGACGCCGCCCTTCGGCGTGGCGCCGTGGCGCGCCATGGCCATCAGGCCGTCCCACAGGCGCTGGCCGTCGATCCGCTGGTTGCTGCCGCTCATGCATTCCGGTCCCTGCGTGGTCGGGGCGGACCTTATCCTGGGGTGGCCCGCTGACCCAACCCTCTCTCCCCGCCGTCCCTGTCGGGGTCACGCTTCGATCGCGGGAGGGTTTTGTCAGCACGGACAAGGGGATGGGGGCGCTGGTGATGCGGGGTAGGCGCTGCCTTCCCCGCGCCCCATCCGCCCCTTCCTGGAGATGTGGGGGGCAGAGCCCCCTGGACCATCGTCAATGGCCTGGGTTCCAAGGGCCCGCTGGCCCTTGGCGAGGGGGTGAAGGGGGAGCAGCGCTCCCCCTTCGACCTCCTAGGACCCGAAGATGGGCGTATGCCGCAGCCTGGCCTAGGCGCGCCCGATCGCCTGGAACTCGGCATTGGGCTTCAGGTCGATCGCATTGGCCAGGCGGTTCGACATGGAGAAGAAGGCGGCGATGGCGGCGACGTCCCAGGCCTCGTCCTGGGTCAGCCCGGCATCGCGCAGCGCCGCCCGGTCGGCCTCCGTCACCAGGTGCGCTTCCGCCGCGACCTTCGTGGCGAAGGCCAGGATGGCGCGGCCGCGCGGGGTGAGGGGGGCCTTCCGCCAATTCGCGCCGACCAGCTCGCTGATCGCGGGGTCCTTGGCGCGGACGCGCAGGATGGCGCCATGCGCCACCACGCAATATTGGCACTGGTTGGCGGCGGAGATCGCGACGACGATCATCTCCCGCTCCGCGGCTGTAAGACTTTGCCGCTCCGCGGCGGGCAGCCCTTCCCGCTTGTTCATCAGGGCGTCGTGATAGGCCATGAAGGCGCGGAATTCCTCGGGCCGCCAGGCCAGCGCCAGGAAGATGTTGGGCACGAAGCCCGATTTCTCCTGCACCGCCAGGATGCGGGCGCGGAGGTCATCGGGCAGGGTGGCGATGTCGGGGATCGGGAAGGCGCTGATCGGGGTGGTCATGCTGTGTCCTCCTTGCCGGATCGGTGCCGGCTTGCGATGCATGGGGCCGTAACGCGGAGGAACCCCCCATGGCCCATGCCCTTGGCGGCGCAGCGGCGCCTGCTGTGCTGCGGAATACGGCGCTGGACGCCGATGCGGTACGGCAGGCGCGGGTGGATCTGGCCGCCTGTTTCCGCATGGCGGCGCGGCTTGGCCTGCATGAGGGCATCTGCAACCACTTCTCCTTCGTCGTGCCCGGCCGCGATGACCTGTTCCTGGTGAACCCCTATGGCTGGGCGTTCAGCGAGGTCACGGCATCCCGCCTGCTGATCTGCGACTTCGAGGGCAACGTGATTGCCGGCGACGGCGTGCCGGAGGCGACGGCCTTCTTCATCCATGCCCGCATCCACAAGAACGTCCCGCGCGCGAAGGCGGCCTTCCACACCCACATGCCGAATGCGACGGCGCTGGCGATGACGGAGGGGCCGCCCCTGCTCTTCGCCGGGCAATCCGCGCTGAAGTTCCTGGGCCGGACGGTGGTGGACGAGGACTACAACGGCCTCGCACTCGACACCGATGAGGGCGACCGCATCGCGGCCTCCATCGGGGATGCCGACATCGTCTTCATGAAGAACCACGGCGTGATGGTGGTGGGGCCGACCATCGCGGAGGCGTGGGACGACCTGTACTACCTGGAACGCGCGGCGGAGGCGCAGCGCCTGGCGCTGTCCACCGGCCGGCCCCTGAAGCAGGTCCGCCCCGACATCGCCGCCAAGACGGCCGCGCAGATGCGGGAAGGGGACCGGGAGAGCGCCCGCCTGGCGCTGGAGAGCGTGAAGCGGATCCTGTCCCGCGAGGAACCGGATTTTCTTGACTGAGATTACCTCCGGTTGCTGAGCTTCGGGAAATACCCTGAAGACGTGTGGCGGAGGAAGCATGACATTCGGCGCCAGCAGCAGCCTGCCCTTTCCGAACCGGGGCAGCATCGCCCTGGTCGTCCGCCACAAGACGGCCCGCGGCGTGCCCCCGCCGGGCGAGGGGCATGCCGATGTCATCATGCCCTCCGGCGCGCCGGTCGGCTTCTTCGTCGATGCGGCGACGGAGGATCGGGGGACGCTGGGCATGGACGTGCCGGGCCAGGTCTATGGCTTCGCGGCCTTCGCCTCCTACCGCCCCTGGTACGTGAACCTGGCGGATGCGACCGCCAGGAACGTGGTCTCGGGCGTCCTGCTGATCCGGGTGACGGCGGCGGAGCAGGCGCGCTTCGTGGGCGCCTGGCGGGCGATGCGGTCGCGTCCCGGCAGCTTCAGCCTGGTCGGCTGGAACTGCGCCAGCCATGCGGCCCTTGCCTTCGCCACGGCCGGGCTGGTGGGGCGGGAGATCCCCGGCCTGGATACGCCGGACAACCTGTTCCATGAGTTGCGCCGCCGCCACGCATCCCGCTGCGAGGATCACTTCGGCTACCTGAGCTTCAGGCCGCGCGAATCGTCCAGCGACGAACTCGACCTGAACTGCGATGTCGGCATCGATGCGGTGCGGGCCATGCCCACGGGCCCTGTGCCGCCGCCGCGCGGCACCAGCGTGGGGGATGGCGGGCGGCCGGGGATGTAGCCGGCGGCGCCGCCGGGTTCCGGCGCGGGGATGCGCGGGCTAAGGGTATCGGATGCCCCCAGCCAGCCCCGCCGCGCGTCCAGATCCCGTCGGGCTGCTGCTGCTGCTGGCCACCGTCACGGGCTGGGGCTTCAACTGGCCGGCCATGAAGCTGCTGCTAGTGGAGGTGCCGCCCTTTTCCATGCGCGTCATCTGCGCGCTGGTCGGCATCGGCCTGCTGGCGGCGATCGCGCGCTGGCGGGGCGAATCGCTGGCGGTGCCGCGGGGGCTCTGGCCGCGGCTGATCGGCGCGTCGCTCCTGAACGTGACGGCCTGGATGGGCCTGGCCTCCTTCTCCCTGGTCTGGCTGGCGGCGGGGGAGGCGACGATCGTCTGCTACACCATGCCGGTCTGGGCCTCTATCTTCGCCTGGCTGGTGCTGGGGGAGAGGCTGACGGCGCGGCGCCTGCTGGCGCTCGGCGTCGGGCTCACGGGGCTCGCGGTGCTGGTGCTGGCGCAGGGGGTGGAGGCCGGGATGGGCAAGCTGCCCGGCGTCGGCTTCGCGCTGACGGGGGCGATCCTGTTCTCGCTCGGCACGGTGGTGACGAAGCGCTGGCCGCTGGGGCTGCCGCCGGCATCCTCCGTGATCTGGCAGATGGGACTGGGGACGCTGCCGCTGCTGCTGGGCGCGCTGCTGGTGGAGCGGCCGGACTTCCCGGCGGTGACGACGCAGGGGTGGCTGCTGATCCTCTATGGGGGCATCGGGCCGCTGGGGCTGTGTTACCTGGCGTGGTTCGGAACGCTGCGGCGGCTGCCGGCCTCCGCCGCCGCGGCGGGCACGCTGCTGACGCCGGTGGTGGGGGTGGTGAGTGCCGCGCTGATCCTGGGGGAGCCGCTGGGGCTGCGGGAGGTGCTGGCGCTGTCCCTGACGGTCAGCGGCGTGGTGCTGGCGGTGCGGGGCTGATCGGGGCATTACGCCCCCCATGACAGACCGTCCCCTGATCCGCCTGGCCCCGGGCGGCGACCGCCGCGTGAAGGCGGGGCACCCTTGGGCCTTCTCCAACGAGATCGCCATGTCCCCGGCGCTGCGCGCCCTGCCGCCCGGCATCGTGGTGCGGCTGGAAGGCGATGACGGGCAGAAGCATGGCGCCTGGCATTTCAACCCGCACAGCCTGATCGCGGCGCGCCGCCTGGATGCCAGCCCCGACGCGGCCTGCGACGCGGCCTGGTACAGGGCGCGGATCGGCGCCTGCCTGGCGCTGCGCGACCGGATGTTCGACACGCCCTTCTACCGCCTGGTGCATGCGGAGGCCGATGGGCTGCCGGGCCTGATCATCGACCGCTACGGCGATTCCGTCGCGATGCAGGCCAACACGGCGGGGATGGAGGCGGCGACGCCGCATATCCTGGCCGCGCTGCGGGATTTGTTCGACCCCCGGCTGGTGGTGGCGCGCAACGACAGCGCGGTGAGGAAGCTGGAAGGGATGGAGGAGGCGGTGACGCTGCTGCATGGCAGCGACGGCACCGCGACGGTCGAGGAATCGGGGCTTCGCTTCCCGGTGGACCTGCTGGGCGGGCAGAAGACCGGCTGGTTCTTCGACCAGCGCGCCAACCGCGCCATGGTCGCGCGCTTCTGCGCCGGGCGGACGATGCTGGACGCCTTCTGCCACACCGGCGGCTTCGGCCTGGCCGCCGCGGCGGCGGGGGCGCGCGAAGTCACGCTGCTGGACCGCAGCGAGCATGCGCTGGACCTGGCGATGCAGGCCGCGCGGCTGGCGGGGTTCGGAGACCGCGTGACGGCGCTGAAGGCGGAGGCGCTGGACCACCTGGAGAAGATGGCCGCCAGCGGCCGGCGCTTCGAGGTGGTGGTGACGGACCCGCCTGCCTTCGCCAAGACGCGGAAGGACCAGCCGGCGGCGCTGCGCGGCTATGCCAAGCTGGCGCGGCTGGCGGCGGGGCTCGTTTCGCCGGACGGCATCCTGTTCATCGCCTCCTGCTCCCACCACGTCGCCCCGCCCGATTTCGCGGAGGCCGTGACCTGGGGCGTGCACAAGGCGCGGCGGGAGGCCCGGATCCTGGCGAGTGTCGGCGCGGGGCCCGACCATCCCGTGCATCCGGCGCTGCCGGAGAGCGCGTATCTGAAGGGGCTTCTGCTGCACCTCGCATGAATGCCCGGCTGATCCGCGCCTTCCGCGCGACCGCCTATGAGGCCGAGGGCGCGGTGGCGCGGATCGGCCGCCGGTCGCCTGCCCTGGATGCGCTGCTGGCGCGGCACGGGGTGCGGCGGGCGGGCTTCATCACGGCCTGGAACCCCCTGAGCCGCGCCATGCCCTGGGGCTGGAACGACCGCATGCAGGACCGGCTGCGCGAGGCGGTGGCCGTTCGTGTGATCGGCGAGGGCTGGGGCAGGGGCCGCGCCTGGGCGGAGCATCACCTGCTGGTGGAAGGGGAACCGGCGCGGCTGCAGGGCCTCGCCCGGCGGTTCCGCCAGCACGCCATCGTCATGGTCGAACGCGGCCGACCCGCGCGGCTGCTGGCCGCGTAACGGCGCGCAACCCCGCGCGCCACCCCCCGTTGCCCCTCCGACCACGAAGGAGAACGGCGATGCGGGCGATCTGCTGGCACGGCAAGGGCGACATGCGGGTGGATACGGTGCCCGATCCGCGGATCGAGCAGCCGGGCGACGCCATCATCCGCGTCACCGCCACCGCGATCTGCGGCAGCGACCTGCATCTGTATGACGGCTACGTGCCGATGATGAAGGCGGGCGATATCATGGGCCATGAGCCCATGGGCATCGTCGAGGAAGTGGGGCCGGAGGTCACGCGGCTGAAGAAGGGGGACCGCGTGGTGGTGCCCTTCGTCATCGCCTGCGGATCCTGCTTCTTCTGCGAGAAGTCGCTGTTCTCCTGCTGCGACACGACCAACCCCGATGCCGCGGCGCTGGCGGAATTGCAGGGCCAGGCGGGGGCGGGGCTGTTCGGCTACTCGCATCTCTATGGCGGCTATCCCGGCGGGCAGGCGCAGTACCTGCGGGTGCCGCATGCCGATGTCGGGCCGGTGGTGGTGCGCAGCGACCAGCCGGATGAGAAAGTGCTGTTCCTGTCGGACATCCTGCCGACGGGCTGGCAGGCGGCGGAGCAGGGCAACATCCAGCCCGGCGATACCGTTGCCGTCTGGGGCTGCGGGCCGGTGGGGCAGATGGCGATCATCTCCGCCTGGCTGCTCGGCGCCGGGCGCGTCATCGCCATCGACCGTGTGCCGGAACGGCTGGAGATGGCGCGGATGCAGGGCAAGGCGGAGGTGATCGACTTCACCAAGCTCGACGTCCACGACCAGTTGCAGGTGATGACCAAGGGCCGTGGCCCCGATGTCTGCATCGATGCCGTGGGGGCGGAATCGCATGGCCTCGGCAGCATGGATGCGATGATGGACAAGGCGAAGGCGGCGGTGGGGCTGACGACGGACCGCATCCATGCGCTGCGCCAGGCCATCCATTGCTGCCGCAAGGGCGGCACCGTCTCCGTCCCCGGCGTCTATGTCGGCTTCCCCGACAAATTCCCGATGGGCGCCGCCTTCGGCAAGGGGCTGACGATGCGCATGGGGCAGACCCACGCGCAGCGCTTCCTCCAGCCGCTGCTGGACCGGATCGACAAGGGCGAGATCGATCCGAGCTTCGTCATCACGCACCGCCTGCCGCTGGAGGAAGGCCCCGCGGCCTACGACACCTTCCGCGACAAGAAGGATGGCTGCATCAAGGTGGTGCTGACGCCGTAGGTCATCGCTTGTAGAGCGACCAGCCGCCGACGACGATCCGCAGGATGCCGCGGAAGCGGATCGTCTCCCGCCCGATGGTGAGGCGGCCGCAGACGCGCTGGACATCGACAGCGCCGATGCTCGCCTCGGGCTTCGCGCTGCGCGGCTCCAGCACGATGGCGTCGAGGATCTGCGCCAGGGTCCAGCCGGTATCGTCGAGTTGCAGCGTCTCCACCCCATCGGCCTCCGTCAGGCGGAGGTCGCCATCGCCGGGGTGCCAGAGGCGGACGGGATCGCGGGCGCGGAGGCGCGTGTGTAGGGGGCCGGTGCGCCAGCGGCTGAAGGGGGGCGGTTCCTCGGGCTCGCAGGCCCAGGCCTGGGGGGCGGTTCTGTCCATCGCCGAAGCTCCTCTCCGCATCGTTCCTCGATGCGGTGATGAAGCCCGGGCGGGCGGCGCGCTTCCAATCCGAAGCGCCTGTGGGGGCGATAGGGATTGCCTTCGTTGCAGGCAGGGAGTGGAAGAAATCGAAGGGAGGCGGCGCTGCCTATGGCGGTGATAGGAGATGCCTCAGAGGAACCGTTCCCGGATATCGACGCTGCTCTCCTTGCCCAGCTTGTCGAAATGCGTGGCGAGCCAGAGATCCGCGGCTTCCCTTCCGTAGCGCTTCAGCGTGGAGAGGAATTCCCAATCCCCGTTCAGCTTGGTGGAGAGGCGGAATTCGCGCATGCGCGGCTCATCCTCGATGCAGTGGATGAACAGGCGCCGGTAGCGCGGCTGTTCCAGCCGGCCGGCATCCAGCAGGCGCTGGACGAAGTCGATGGCGCGCATTTCCGCCATGAGGGAGGCGTTGAAGCTGATCTCGTTCAGGCGGTTCACGATCTCGGTCGGGCGCGTCGGCAATTCGTCCCGCACGATGGGGTTCAGTTGCACCAGCACGATGTCGGGCGGCCCGCCCTGTTCGTAGAGCGGCCAGAGCGCGGGATTGCCGAGGTAGCCGCCATCCCAGAACGGCTCGCCATCGATCTCCACCGCCTTGAAGAATTGCGGCAGGCAGGCGGAGGCGAGGATGGTGTCGACCGTCACCTCCTCCTTGGAAAATACCCGCGGCTTGCCGGTGCGGACGGAGGTTGCGGAGATGAAGAGCTTCGGCCCGTTGCCGTGACAGAGCACGGCGGGGTCCACCGCTTCCTCCAGCACCTGGCGCAGCGGGTTGAAGTCGTAGGGCGTGGGATTCATCTGGTAGGGCGACAGGACGCGGGTCAGCGTCTCGAAGGCCTGGTAGGCGAAGGACCAGGTGAGGTCATGGCCCCAGATCGCCTTCTCGATCGGCGTGTTCTGCAAGGGGCTGACGGCCATCCGGGCGGCGGCGCCGCGCCAGAAGCGGTCGAGCGCGGCGATCGCGCCCTCCCGCCCGCCTTCGCAGAGGCCCTGCACGAAGACCACGGCATTGACCGCGCCGGCGGAGGTGCCGGAGACGGCCTCGAACTCCAGCCGCTCATCCTCCAGCAGCCGTTCCAGTACGCCCCAGGTGAAGGCGCCGTGGGTGCCGCCGCCCTGCAGCGCCAGGTTGATGCGGCGCGTGGCGCGCTGCGGGCGGATATTGGGCTTGGGCGCCTGGGTGGCGCCGGGGGCGGCCAGGGTGTCGGCCGCCTCCTTCCTGAACTCACCCTCGATCATGGGGAAGGGCGCCGAAGCGGGGGCCTGGTTGGCTTCACTGCGCTACCCAGCCGCCATCGATGCTGAGCGACATGCCGTTGATGGAGCCGCTGTTGGGGCCGGCGAGGTAGAGCGCGCCCTCCGCGATCTCCTCCACCTCCACCCAGCGCTTGTTGGGCTGGCGTTCCAGCAGGAAGTCGGTCAGCGCGACCTCCTCCGACACGTTGTGCTTGGCGGCCAGCGGCGCGACCTGCGCTTCGGCCAGCGGCGTGCGGACGAAGCCGGGGCAGATGGCGTTGCAGGTGACGGGGGTGCGCGCGACTTCCAGCGCCACCGACTTCGTCAGGCCGACCACGGCATGCTTGGCGGAGACATACGCCGTCTTGAAGGGGCTCGCGACCAGGCCGTGGGCGCTGGCGACGTTGATGATGCGGCCGAAGCCGCGCGCCTTCATCCCCGGCAGCGCCGCCTTGATGGCGTGGAAGTTGGAGGTGAAGTTGATCGCGATGATGCGGTCGAACTGCTCCTCCGGGAAATCCTCGACCGGGGAGACATGCTGGATACCGGCATTGTTCACGAGGATGTCGAGCGACCCCAGCGTCGCCTGGCATTCCGCGACCATGGCGCGGATCTCGGCGGGCTTCGACATGTCGGCGGCGGAATAGGGCGCCTCCGCCACGCCCATGGCGGCGCCGACCTTGGCGCGGGCCTCGGCGATGGCTTCCGGCTTGCCGAAGCCGTTCAGCATCACCTTCGCACCCTCTGCCGCATAGGCCAGCGCGATGGCAAGGCCGATGCCGGAGGTCGAACCCGTCACCAGGGCCACGCGGCCCTCCAGCTTCCTCGTCATGGGTCGATCCTTCCTCAATCTGATATGTTGCAGCGCGGCATGGGCGGGAGGGTTGCTCAGGGCAGGCGCTTGAGCAAGCCGACCAGGCGCTTGACGAAGGGCGACATCAATTTGGGCGCGTAGAAGTCGCCGGCCGCCCGCTTCGCGGCCTCCGCCAGGGTGGGGTAGGGCAGGACCAGGCCCGCCAAAGCGGAGAGCTTCATCTTGCGGCCGATCATCAGGGCGAAGGTGCCGGCCATCTCCCCGGCATGGGGGGCCAGGATGCCGGCGCCGAGCAACCGCCCGGACTTCGTGGCCACCAGCTTGACCAGGCCGTGGCGCACGCCCTCCGTCACCGCGCGGTCGGTCTCCGGCACCGGGAAGCGCAGGATGCGGATGTCGTGGCCGGCGGCGCGGGCCTCCTCCTCCGTCATGCCGATCTGGGCGAGTTCGGGGTCGGTGTAGGTCACGCGGGGCAGGGCGGCGTAGTCGACCTTGGCGGGCAGGCGGAACAGCATGGCGCGGGCGAGGATGCCGGCATGCTGGGACGCCACATGGGTGAAGGCGCGGGGGCCTATGCCGACGGGGTCCGCGATGTCCCCCACCGCGAAGACGCGGCGGTTGGTGGTGGACCGCAGCCCGGCATCCGTCGTGATGCCCGCCTTGCTGTGCGCGACCTGCCCGGCAGTGAGGTCGAGCCCCGCGAGGCGCGGCGCGCGGCCCACCGCCAGCAGCAGGTGGGTGCCGCCGATGCGGCGTCCATCCTCCAGCACGGCGACCAGGCCGGGGGTGCCATCCTCCGCCGGGTCGGGCTCCACGCGCGACAGCTTAGCGCCTTCCAGCAGCGCCACGCCATCCGCGGTCAGCGCGCGGCGGAGGCCATCGGCCAGTTCGGGATCGTCGCGCCCGGCGATGCGCCCGGCCTCGATCACCGTGACCAGGCAGCCGAGGCGCGCATGGGCCTGCGCCATCTCGAGTCCTATGGGTCCGCCGCCGAGGATGATCAGGTGGCCCGGCGGTTCCTCCAGGTCGAAGATCGTCTCATTGGTCAGCCAGGGGACGGGGCCGAGGCCGGGGATGTCCGGCACGATGGCCTGGCTGCCGGCGGCGATCACGCAGCGGCGGAAGGTGATGCGGCGGCCCGCGGCCTCGATCACGTCCGGCGCTGCGAAATGGGCGGAGGCGCGGATCACCTCCACCCCCATGGCCCGGAAACGGGCTTCGGAATCGGTCGGCGCGATGTGGGCGATGGTGCCGCGGATATGGGCGCGGAGCGCCGCCCAGTCGATCTCGGGCGCGGGCAGGCGGATGCCGAAGCGGTGGGCGTTGCGGGCGCTGGCGGCGGCATGGGCGGCGGCGAGCATGGCCTTGGAGGGCACGCAGCCGTAGTTCAGGCAGTCCCCGCCCATCGCCCCGCGCTCGATCAGCGCCACCTTCAGGCCGAGCCCGGCGGAGAAGGCCGCGGTGGACAGGCCGGCGGCGCCGGCGCCGATCACCACCACGTCGAAGTCAGGCGTGCTGCCGAAGGCCATGGGCCGCGTCCTCTGCCGTGCGGCACCGGCAATGCAACCTGGCGCCGCCCGGGGCAAGCCCCGGGCGGGCCGGGGGCGTCAGTGGACGGAGGCCGGTTCCATGTCGTGCTGCCGGATGGCGGCGGCGGCCAGCATGGCGCTGGGCGCGGCGCCGATGGGCGTGCCATCCGCGGCATGGATGCTGAAGGCGACGGCGCCATTCATCACGACGGGGCGCAGATAGGCGACATGGTCCGCGCCGAGGCGCGCGAAATCGCGGTTGGACAGGCTGCGAAGGGTATTGGTGCTGAGGAAGCTGGGGGCCTCGTCGGCGTAGCTGTCATGGTCGTTCATGGTCTTCTCCTTCCCGCACGTCCCGGAGGCCCGTGTGGATTGAACGCGGCAGGGGTATCCGAAGATCACCCCTCCCTGTTGCGGATACCGTTGATCGGCGCGGGCGGCAGGTCGCTCACCTGGCTGACGACGGGTCGTTGCGGCGCGCCATTGCCGCGCGCCGCGATCTGGATGGTCTTCACACGCACTTCCGGCACGGGGCGGCGCAGGTCCACATGCAGCAGGCCGTTGTCGAGCCAGGCGCCTTCCACCTCGATCCCCTCGGCCAGCACGAAGGCGCGCTGGAACTGGCGGGCGGCGATGCCGCGGTGGAGGAAGATGCGCCCTTCCGAATCGTCGCGCTGCCGGCCGCGGATGACGAGCTGGTTGTCCTCCTGCGTGATCTGGAGGTCGTCCATCGAGAAGCCGGCCACCGCGAGGGTGATGCGCAGCCGCGTCTCCCCGGTCTGCTCGATGTTGTAGGGGGGGTAGCCGTCAGCCGATTTCTGCACGCGGTCGAGCATCTGTTCGAGATGGTCGAAGCCGAGGAACAGCGGAGAGCCGAACAGGGAAGGGCGTGACATCGGTATCGTGTGCCTCCTCGCTCAGGAGCGAAGCGTTGGTCCGCGGGGCCCCAAGGCACCCCGTGGGGGGAGATTTTGGCGGTTGGGTGCGCCGTTGCAAGGGGGGCGGGGCGGGGCTACCTGTGCCGGCCCTTCCGCCACCAAGGCCCGCCATGTCCACGCCCCCGACCGACCCCGCCTTGATGCCCATCCTTTTCGTGCCCGATCCCCGGCTGCGCGCCAAGGCGAAGCCGGTCCTGGCGGCGGGGGCGGAGATCGCGGCGCTGTCGGAACGGATGCTGGCCACGATGTACAAGGCGCCGGGCATCGGGCTGGCCGCGCCGCAGGTGGGGGAGATGCTGCGCCTGGTCGTGATCGACCTGCATGAGAACGACATCCGCGCGCCGCTGGTCCTGGTGAACCCGACCATCATCGCGGACAGCAAGGAATTGGCGACGCGGGAGGAAGGGTGCCTGTCCCTGCCGAACCAGTTCGCGGAGGTGACGCGGCCCGCGCGGGTGAAGGTGGGCTACCAGGATTTGACCGGCGCGAAGAAGGAGATCGAGGGCGAGGGGCTGATGGCCGCCTGCCTGCAGCATGAGATCGACCACCTCGATGGCGTGCTGTTCGTGGATCACCTCTCGGCGTTGAAGCGCAACATGCTGCTGCGGAAGCTGGCGAAGGAGCTGAAGGCCAAGGCGAGCGAATGAGCCGCCCCCTCCGCATTGCGTTCATGGGCAGCCCGGATTTTTCCGTGCCGGCGCTGCGGGCGCTGCATGGGGCGGGGCACCACATCGTCGCGGTCTACACGCAGCCGCCGAAGCCGGCGGGGCGCGGGCAGCGGGAGACGCCCTGCCCGGTGCATCGCGCCGCGCTCGAACTGGGGCTGCCGGTGCGGACGCCGGCGCGCGTCAGGAAGGATGAGGCGGAGCACGCGGCGTTCCGGGCGCTCGACCTGGATGTCGCGGTGGTCGCGGCCTATGGGCTGATCCTGCCCAAGGCGATGCTGGACGCGCCGCGGCGGGGGTGCCTCAACATCCATGCCTCCCTGCTGCCGCGCTGGCGGGGCGCCGGGCCGATCCAGGCGGCGATCCTGGCCGGGGACAGCGAAACCGGCATCACCATCATGCGGATGGAGGAGGGGCTGGACACCGGCCCCATGCTGCTGCGGGAAAGTGTCCCGATCGGCCCGCGCATGACGACGCCCGAGCTGCACGATGCCCTGGCTGCGATCGGCGGGCCGCTTGTGCTGCGGGCACTCGCGGAAAACCCGGAACCGGTGCCGCAGCCGGAGGAGGGCGTGACCTATGCGCCCAAGCTCTCCAAGCCCGATGGGCGGATCGACTGGTGGCAGGATGCCGCGGCGCTGGACCGGCGCATCCGCGCCATGAATCCCTGGCCCGGCTGCTTCTTCCAGGCGGGGGAGGAGGTGATCCGCGTGCTGGCGGCGGAACCCGCCCCGGGCGAGGGCCTGCCGGGGACTGTGCTGGATGGCGCGCCCACCATCGCCTGCGGGGCCGGCGCCATCCGCCTGCTGCGGCTGCAACGCGCGGGCCGCGCGGCCATGCCGGCGGCGGATTTTCTCCGTGGCTTTCCGATGCCGGCGGGCACCGTGCTAGCCCCGACCCCAGCCTGATGCCGCGCTACGCGCTGCGCCTGGAATATGACGGCACGGAATTCTGCGGCTGGCAGCGGCAGGGCGATCTTCCCAGTGTCCAGAAGGTGCTGGAGGAAGCCTGCGCCTTCCTGAACCATGGCGAAGTGCCGACCGCGACGGCGGCAGGGCGCACGGATGCGGGGGTGCATGCGGAAGCGGCGGTCGCGGATGTGGTGCTGGCGCAGGACCTGCCGCCGCATCGCATCCGCGATGCCATCAACTTCCGCACCCTGCCGCATCCCGTCGTCGTCACCGCCGCGGCGCGCGTGGCCGATGACTGGTCGGCGCGCTTCGACTGCATCGGCCGTGGCTACCGCTACCGCATCCTCAACCGGCCATCGCGGCCGGGGATGGAGCCGGGGAAGGTCTGGCATGTGAAGCGGCGCCTCGATGCGGGCGCGATGCATGAGGCCGCGCAGGGCCTGCTCGGCAAGCATGATTTCTCCGCCTTCCGCGCCGCCTCCTGCCAGGCGAAGTCGGCGCTGCGGACGCTGGACCGGCTGGACGTGTCGCGCATCGGGGAGGAGGTGGTGATCGTGGCGGAGGCCCGGTCCTTCCTGCACCACCAGGTCCGCAACCTCGTCGGCACGCTGGTGGAGGTGGGGGATGGGCGGCGGCCCGTCACCTGGCCCCGCACCCTGCTGGAGGGGCGGGACCGGACGCGCGCGGGGATGACGGCGCCGCCGGACGGGCTGGTGTTCCGCTACGCGAAGTACGATCCGGAGCCGGACTGGGTCTGATCCCTACAGCGGTTCCGGCGCTTCCAGTTCGAACCGCTGCGCCAGCTTCGCCAGGGCCGGCGGGATGCCGGGGTGGAGGGCCACGCCCTTCTCCATCGCCTCCGCCCGGCGCTGCATCGCGCGCTCGCCGGGCAGGCGGGGGGCGGCCTGGCCGGGGCGGGGCGGGTTGCTGTGGACGGCATCGGCCATCCAGCCGGTCTCCCGCATGAAGGCGTCCGTGCCGCCGAAGCGGGCGGGGTCCAGCACCATCACCAGGACGGAGGCACCCCAGCCCGTGGGGTTGTCGGCGCGGCCATGGCCGGCCAGCGCGCTGGTCAGCGCCTCCACCAGCAGGCCGAGCGCGAAGCCCTTGTGCCCGGCCTCGATCCCGCCCAGCGGCAGCAGCGTGCCGGCGGGTTCGGCCCAGAAGGCGTTGGGGTCCGTGGTGGGATTGCCGTGGCCGTCCAGCAGCCAGGGGTGGTCGAACTGCTTGCCCTCCGCGCGCTTGCGGGCCGTCATGCCGTTCGTGGTGTTGGACATGGAGACGTCGATCAGCACCGGCCCCGCGGGGGTCGGCCAGGCGGCGGCCAGCGGGTTCGGGGTGTAGACGCGCTTCGTGCCGCCCCAGGGGGCGACGCTGCCGGTGGCGGGGTCCGAACAGGTCAGGATCAGCATCCGCCCGGCGGCGGCGACCGGCGGGCCATAGGCGGCGAGCGCGCCGATATGGTGGCAGCGGCGGATGCTGATGGCGCCCATGCCGAAATCCGCGGCCAGTTCCTGCGCCTTGTCGATGGCGCGGCGCACCAGCCAGGGGCCGGGCAGCTTGCGGCCATCCCAGGTTTCCGCGACCGGGGTCGCTGCCACCAGCTCCGGCTCCCCCACCGCGCGCATGTCGCCGCTGGCCAGCGCATCGAGGTAGGGCGTCAGCAGCGCCAGGCCATGCGTGTCATGGCCCATGAGGTCGCCTTCCAGCAGCACCTCCGCCACCGCGCGGGCCTTCTCGGGATCGAGCCCCGCGGCGGTGCAGGCGCTGATGGCGAATTGCCGCAGCCCCCCGACATCATGCCGGGCGACCTCCTGCCGGTCGGTCATGCGACGTGTCTCCCCCAATCCTTGTCGTTCAGCCCAGCGAAAGCCGCTGCGCCAGCCCCGCCAGGAAGACGCCGATGAGGAGGTCGAGGAAGACCACCGCCGTCGCCCTGCCGCCGGTCAGGCCGAGGCCCACGCGCACGGTGAACCATTCCAGCCAGACCAGGTAGCCGAAACACGCCAGCGTCAGCCCCTGCAGCAGCAGCCCCGAGGCGCCGAGCGCGACCGGCACCGCGAGGGCCAGCCACAGCAGGTACTGGATGATGTTGATCCAGTTCCAGCCCGCGATGAAGCGCGGCCAGGCGGCACCGCGGCCCCAGAGCTCCGCCACGAAGAGCGAGATCAGCGGGAAGATCAGCCATCCCAGCGCATAGGTGATGATCTCCGCCATCAGCGGGCGGCCCAGCACCTCCATCCCCGCGCCGGCTTGCGCCCAGCTGAAGAAGCGCAGCGCCAGGAAGGCGGGCAGGCAGATGGCGGCCGCGATGAAGGACCGCCAGGCGCCGGACGGCGTGCTTTCCATCAGCACCATCCCCTCCGGCCGTCCGCGCGCCAGCAGCGTGGCGCCGGCCATGCCGGCGGCGATCGACAGGCGCAGCGGCGGTTCCGGCGGCGTGCCGCCCGGACCGCCGGCGCCGGGCGCGGGGGACCCGCTCAGCCGAGCACCTCCTCGATCACCCGGGCATAGAGGCGGGAGAGGGCGCGGAGTTCATCGACCGGCGTGCATTCATCCGCTTTGTGCATGGTGGCGCCGACCGCGCCGAGTTCCGCCACCGGGCAATGCTTCGCCACGAAGCGGGCATCGGAGGTGCCGCCACCGGTATCGAGCGACGGTTCCCGCCCGCATTCCGCCCGCACCGCGCGCACCAGCGCATCCACGAAGGGGCCGGGCGAGGTGAGAAAGCTCTCGCCCGAGCATTCGATGGACAGGTCGTGGCGCGGGGCCTCCGCCGCCAGCACCGCCTTGATGCGGGCGGTGAGGCTGGCCTCGGTGTGCAATTCGTTGAAGCGGATGTTGAGCCGCGCGGTGGCGCTGCCCGGGATGACGTTGGTGGCGGGGTTGCCGACATCGACGCTGGTGACCTGCAGGCTCGTCGGCTCGAAGAATCGCGTGCCCTGGTCGAGCGGCTCCGCCGTCAGCGCGTGCAGCACGCGGACCAGGCGGTGCACGGGGTTGTCGGCGCGCTGGGGATAGGCGGCGTGGCCCTGCGTGCCGTGGACGGTGATGGCGGCGTTCAGGCTGCCGCGGCGGCCGACCTTGATGGTGTCGCCCAGTTCCACCTTGCTGGTGGGCTCGCCGACCAGGCAGCAATCGGGGATCTCGCCCCGGTCCTTCAGCCAGCCCAGCACCTTCACCGTGCCGTCCAGCGCCGGGCCTTCCTCATCCCCGGTGATGAGCAGCGACAGGCTGCCCGGCAGGGCGGGGCGGCGTTCCAGCACCGCGGCGATGGCGGCCACGAAGGCGGCGACGCCGCCCTTCATGTCGGTCGCGCCGCGGCCATACAGCACGCCGCCGCGGACCTCCGCCCCGAAGGGATCGGTGGTCCAGTGCCCCTGGCCCGGCGGCACCACATCCGTATGGCCGGCGAACATCAGATGCGGGCCGCCGGTGCCGCGCCGCGCATAGAGGTTCGGCGTGGTGCCGAAATCCACGCGCTGGCAGGCGAAGCCGAGCGGCGCCAGCGCCGCTTCCAGCACCGCCAGCGCGCCGTCATCCGCGGGGGTGACGGAGCGGCAGCGGATCAGCGCCTGGGCGAGGGGAAGGGGGTCGGTCATGCGGCCCGGCCAACCCGAGCCGCGAAGCGGCCGCGCGCACAGCGCCACCGCATCGACCGATGCGACAGCGCGCAGGCGCGGAAGCCAAGCTGCCGGAGGCGGCGCCCGGCGTCTGAGGGCATGAAAAGGCTAATCCCGCAGCAGGTCGTTGATGCTGGTCTTGGAGCGGGTCTTCTCATCCACCCGCTTCACGATCACGGCGCAGTAGAGGCTCGGCCCCGGCGTGCCATCCGGCAGCGGCTTGCCGGGCAGGGTGCCGGAGACGACGACGGAATAGGCGGGGACGCGGCCGTAGAAGACCTCGCCCGTCGCGCGGTCGATGATCTTGGTGGACATGCCGAGATAGACGCCCATGGACAGCACGCTGCCGCGTTCCACGATCACGCCTTCCGCCACCTCGGACCGCGCGCCGATGAAGCAGTCATCCTCGATGACGACGGGATTCGCCTGCAGCGGTTCGAGCACGCCGCCGATGCCGGCGCCGCCGGAGATGTGGCAGTTCTTGCCGATCTGCGCGCAGGACCCGACCGTGGCCCAGGTATCCACCATCGTGCCGCTGTCGACATAGGCGCCGAGGTTGACGAAGGACGGCATCAGGATGACGCCCGGCGCGATATAGGCGCTGCGGCGCACGACGGCGCCCGGCACGGCGCGGAAGCCGGCGGCCTTGAAGCGGTTCTCGCCCCAGCCCTCGAACTTCAGCGGCACCTTGTCATAGGCACCGGCGGCGGTGTCCATCGGCTGGCTGTCGGACAGGCGGAAGGACATCAGCACGGCCTGCTTCAGCCACTGGTTCACCTTCCAGCCGCCGTTTCCGTCGGGTTCCGCGACGCGCGCGCCACCGGAATCGAGCAGCGCCAGCGCTTCCTCCACCGCGGTGCGATCGGCGCCGTGGGTCTGCGCATTCAGCGTGTCCCGGCGCGCCCAGAGCGCTTCGATGCGGGCCTGGAGGGCAGTCTTGTCCATGGTGGTGCGGGTGTCCTGGCGGGGGGTATCGATGCGCCGGGACCATGCCTAGCGCGCTGGCGCGATGTCAACGGAAGGGGGCGCGCATCCCGCGCTAACCGGCAATTCACCCGCTTCCCGCATCCTTCCCCGCATGGATGTCCTACCCGATGATCGCGAACACTCGCTGGCATCCGCGCTGATCGACAGCCGTGCCCGCTGGCGCGATTTCGCGCTGCTGGCGGCGGACATGGTGTTCGAGACCGATGGCGCCGGCTGCTTCACCTTCGTCGGGCCGGATGAGGTGCTGGGCTGGCGGGCGGAGGCGCTGCTGGGCCGGCCGGCCGCGCAGCTGCTGGCCGGCGGCGGCTGCGGCCTGTTCCGCACGCGCCAGGCGATGCGGGGCGCGCGCATCTGGCTGAACCGCGCCGATGGCACGCCATCCTGCCTCGACTTCACGGTGGTGCCGCATGAGGAAGGGTTGCGCGGCGCCGGGCGGGACGTGACGACGGAGGAGCGGATGGCGGAGGTCTCCGCCCGCGCGCTGCGCCGCGCGACGACGCTCGGCAGGCTGCTGCGGCTGGGGCAGCGGCAGGGCGATGCGGCGGCGGCCCTCGGCGCCATTCTGCGCGCGTTGCCGGCGGCGTTGCCGGCGATGGGTGCGGCGCTGCTGGTGCCGGAAGGCGCGGGCTGGCGCGTGGCGGTGGAGGGCACGGCGTCCGTGCCGCTCGGCCGCCTGCCTTCCCCCGGTGATGTCCCGGCCGCGGCCAGCCGGCTGCTGCTGGTCGGTGCCGAATCCGGCGCCTGCCTGCTGGCCTGGCGGGACGAGGCGCAGCCCGATTTCGATGCCGAGGACCGCGACCTGCTGGAGGCCCTGGCCATGCCCGTTGCCGGCCTGCATGCGGAGGCGCTGCGCCAGCAGGAACTGGCGCAGGCCGCGCATGGGGATGCGCTGACCGGGCTGCTGAACCGCCGCGGCTTCACCATGGCCCTGGCCGGCCGGGTGCGCCCCGCGGCGGGCGCGCTGCTGTTCATCGACCTGGATGGCCTCAAGCCGCTGAACGACGTGCTGGGGCATGAGGCCGGGGACGCCGCGCTGCGCGGCATGGCGGAGCGGCTGCGCGCCGCGTCCTGGCCGGGCGATGTGGCGGCGCGGCTGGGCGGCGACGAATTCTGCCTCTGGCTGGAGGGTGTGGAGAGCGAGGCGGCGGCGCTGGATCGCGCCCGGCCGATCGGCCATCCCGGCCCGCTGCCGGGCTGGCCTGAGGCCGGGGAGGGCGCGCTGCGCGCGAGCCTCGGCATCGCGCTGCCTGCGGCGGGGGAGGACCTGGGCAGCCTGATGATGCGGGCGGATGCCGCGATGTATGCGGTGAAGCGCGCCAAGGCCGGGGGGCGGCGCTGATGGCGGCGATGGCGCCCGCCGCCCAGGGGGCGGCGCGTGGAGCATCCCCGGCGGCCTCCCACGGGGCCAGCCCGGAGGCGGTCCATGCGGCGCGGCATGGCGATACGGCGGCGCGCACGGCTGTGGCGCGCCAGGCCGGCACGCCGCCGGAACTGCTGACCTACCTGGCCGCGGACCCGGCCGCGGAAGTCCGGCGGGCGGTGGCCGGCAATGCCGCGACCCCGCCGGCCGCGGACCGGCTGCTGGCCGATGACCAGGACGCGGCGGTGCGCACGGAACTCGCGCGCCGCGTCGCCCGCCTGGCGCCGAAGCTGAATGCCGGGGCGCAGGACCGCATGACGCGGCTGACCGGCGGCACGCTGGCGCTGCTGGTGGAGGATACGGCGGTCGAGGTGCGGGCCGCGCTGGCCGCGGTGCTGCGCGACATGCCCGATGCACCCCGGGACCTGATCCTGCGCCTCGCCCGGGATACGGCAATGCCGGTGGCGGAGCCCGTCATCCGCCTGTCGCCGCTGCTGACCGATGACGACCTGATGGCCCTGGTGGCGGATCCGCCGGCGCCCGGCACGCGGCGCGCCGTTGCCCGCCGCCCGGCCCTGACGGAACCCGTCACCGACGCCATCGCCGCCACCGCCGATACCGCCGCCGTCGCCGTGCTGCTGGCCAATCCCTCCGCCGCCATCCGGGAGGCGACGCTGGATTCGCTCGTGGCTGGCGCGGGCAGCCGGCCGAGCTGGCAGGCGGCGCTGATCCGCCGGTCGCGCCTGCCGCCGCGCGCCGCCCGCGCGCTGGGGGAGATCGTGGCCGACCACCTGATCAGCCGCCTGGCGGCGCGGCCGGACCTGCCGAGCGGCCTGGCGGAATCGCTCCGATCCCGCCTCATCGCCCGCATGGCCGAAGCGGATGGGGAGGTGGCGCCGCATGAGGCCACGCTGTTCACTGCCGCCCGCGTCGGTGACCGGGAGGCGCTGAAGGAGGCGCTGGCCCGCGATTCCGCCATGACGGAGGGGCAGATCGAAGCCGCCCTATCCCTGCGCAGCGGCCGTGCCCTGGCGGGGCTGTGCCACCGGGCCGGCTGGTCGCCGGCCCTGGCGGAGGCGGTGCAGATGGTGCTGGGCGCCCTGCCGCCGCATGAGATCGTCCGCCCCACCGCGACCGGCGGCTGGGCGATGGCGAATGCGGAACTGGAATGGCAGGCGGAACTGCTGGAGAGCCTGCCCGCCTGACCCCCGGCGCGCCGCGCCGCGCGGGTCATGCTGGACTTTTCCGGACCCGCAAATATCGTCCGCCTCGCGAAAGCCCCTTGGGGCGGCGAAAGCGGCCCTGCGCCGCAGCGAAACGGCGGGGGCGCAGGGGCGGTGGCGGGTGGATACGATGACAGGCGATAGTCAGGCGACGTCGGTCGCCGCACCGCATGGCGCGCCCCCGGCGTCCCACCGCGCGCTCCGTGCGGCGCTGGAGGCGCTGGAGGCCGGGCGGCGGGAGGAGGCGCGGGCGGTGCTCGCCCCCCTGGTGGCCCCCCTGCTGCAGCCGGGCTGCGACGACGCGCTGGCGGATCACGCGGCGCTGGTCGCCCTCGCGGAGCAATACAATGCGTCGCTGGACTGGGCCGCGGGCCAGCTGGTCTACCAGGTGCTGGTGGCGGCGGGCCATGCCGGCTTCGCCGACAGGCGGGACTGGCTGGCCAAGCGCGTTGCCGTGCAGAAGAAGTTCCTCGCCCATTTCGAGGGCGAGACGAGCTTGGCGCGGCTTGGCCGGGTGCTGGGCCCGAGGCTCGGCGGAGAGGTGCGCGGGATCGCGACGACCCGGATGCGCCCGGGCATGGTCGCCATGGCGCTGTACCGGCACGAGGTGACGCTGGAAGGCCGGTCCCGCCCCGTGGTGCTGGTGGAGAAGACCTTCGGCGAAAGCAAGTCGGAGGTCGAGAAGCTGACGCTCCAGGACCTGCTGTTCACCACCGTGCCGCCGCAGCGGCTGTTCGCCCCCGCCTATTACGGCATGCTGCGGAACGGCCCCTTCGGGTCGAGCTTCCACGCCATGATCCCGGGGGAGACGCTGCCGGTGTCCCGCTGGGAACGGACCTGGCGCGAATTGATGTACCACTACTGGTCCGAGCCCCCGCACCCCCGCCTGGCGACGGGCAAGTACCTGATGCACCAGATCATGGGTGACCTGCGCTATGTGGCTTCCGGCGGGCTTCGGCCGGCCGTGCGCGCGCATCTCGGCGATCGGCTGAGGGCCGATGGCGCGGCGTCCGCGGCGGCGGCGCGGATGGCGGCGATCGAGGCCGCGCTGGCGCCGCTGCCCCTCTTCGTCCTGCATGACGACCTGCATGCCGGCAACATCCTGGCGGATGAGCAGGGCACGCCCAGCGTGATCGACTGGGATCGCTGGTGGCTGGCGCCGATCGGCGCGGGCTGGCCGGTGCCGTTCAGCCCGGAGGAGGGGGGGGCGATGTCGCTGGACCGCATCACCTGGGCGCGGCCGCTGCCGGCGGGGGTGGGCACGTCCCAGATGATGCTGGCGGCGGCGCTGTCGGCCTGGCAACTGGCCACGCGGCACGAACACCCGCAGGCCGCCGCCTGCTACCTGGAACGCGCGCTGGCCTGGGAGGGGTGAGGGCTGACGCCCCCGCCTGCCAGCGGGTCCGCGCGGGTGCCTCAGGCGCGGATCAGGGTGCCCGCGCCGCGATCGGTGAAGAGTTCCAGCAGCACGGCATGGGGCACGCGGCCATCGAGGATGACAGCCCCCTTCACGCCCCGCTCCACCGCATAGATGCAGGTCTCGACCTTCGGGATCATGCCGCCGGAGATCCAGCCGGCCTCGATGCCGGCCTTCACTTCCGCCACCGTCATCTCCGGGATCAGGTTGCCGTCGGGGCCGAGCACGCCGCGCACATCGGTCAGCATCAGCAGCCGTTCGGCATCGAGCGCGCCGGCGATGGCGCCGGCCACGGTATCGGCGTTGATGTTGTAGGTCTGGCCGTTGGCATCGACGCCGACGGGGGCGACGACGGGCACGATGTCCGCGCCGATCAGCAGGCGCAGCACGCGCGCATCGACGCTTTCCGGTTCGCCGACGAAGCCGAGGTCCAGCACCTTCTCGATGTTCGAGCCGGGGTCGCGGTAGGTGCGGCTGAGCTTGCGGGCGCGGACCAGGCCGCCATCCTTGCCGGAGATCCCGACTGCGAGCGCGCCGGCGCGGGTGATGGCGGAGGCAACCTGCTTGTTGACCGGGCCGGCCAGGACCATCTCGACCACGTCGAGCATCGCCTCATCCGTCACGCGCAGGCCCTGCACGAAGGTGGACTGGACGTTGAGGCGCTTCAGCATGGCGTTGATCTGCGGGCCGCCGCCATGGACGACCACGGGGTTCACGCCGACCTGTTCGAGGAGGGCGATGTCGCGCCCGAAGCGCAGCGCCGTCTCCTCCTCTCCCATCGCGTGGCCGCCATACTTCACCACCACGATCTGGTCGTCGTAGCGCTTCAGGAAGGGCAGCGCGCCGGCGAGGATCGCCATCTGGTCGAGCGCGTCATCGGTCATGGTCACGGCGTCCCCGGTGCGCCCGGGACCTTCCGCCGCGGGCGGCGCGGTTTGGGGCCGAACGCCGCAAGGGTCAAGGGTGGGGTGGCGGCGGGCGGTGCCCGCCGCCCGGCGGTCAGCGCGCCTCGATGCCGCGGCGGGTGGCGATGATCTCCGACGCCTCGCAGATGTTCACGCGCATCAGCTCCGCCGTCTCGCCGCTGGCCCAGACCACCTTGAAGTCATAGGCGCCGCCCCGGCCACCGGGGGTGTAGGAGACGGAGCGGCCATGGGGGAGGACATTCTCGCCCAGCCGGTCACGTCCCCAGTTGGAGTTGGAGGAGGGCCCGAAATAGAACTCGTTCACCTGCGCGCCGGAGTTGTTGCGGAAGGTGAAGCGCGTGTCGCATTGCGCGAAGGCGGGCGCGGCGACGGCGGTGGCGGCCAGCAGCGTGGCGCCGAGGATGAAGCGTCGGAACATGGATGCATCCTTGCAAGGGATGGCGATCGCGCGGCGCGCATCGCCGGGGCGGATGCTACGCCGCAAGGATGAAGGGCGGATTTCCGACTGTTCCGCGAGTCCCGGCCGGTTCCGCTCAGGCCGCGAGGCCCGCCAGCTCCGCCCGCAATTCGGGGATCCCGGTGCCCTTCTCGCTCGACGTCACCATCACCAGCGGGTGCGCGGCGGTGCGCTTCTTCACCAGGGCATCGATCTCCGCCAGCCGCTTCTTCAACTGCGGCGGCTTCACGTCATCCACCTTGGTGACGACGATCTGGTAGGCGACGGCGGCATCCGCCAGCAATTCCATCGCGGCGCGGTCGGCGGGCTTGGTCTCGACCCGGGCATCCATCAGCAGCAGGACGCGCCGGAGCGTCGGTCGGCCGCGCAGGAAGTCGAACATCAGGCCCTGCCAATCCTCCTTCAGCGTCTTGGAGGCCTTGGCATAGCCGTAGCCCGGCATGTCCACGAGCGTGAGCCGACCCTCATCCAGGTCGAAGAAGTTGAGCTGCCGCGTGCGGCCCGGCGTGACGGAGACGCGGGCCAGCGCCTTCTGCCCCGTCAGGGCATTGAGGAGGGAGGACTTGCCCACGTTGGAACGGCCGCAGAAGGCGATCTCCGGCCCGCGCATCGGCGGCAGCTGGTCGATGCTCTGGGACGCGTAGAAGAAGGTGCAGGGCCGCGCGAAGAGGAGGCGCCCGGCTTCGATCAGCGCCGCGCGGTCCTCCTCCAGCTTCGCCTCGGCAAGGCCGCCCGCGGGAAGCGGGGCGGCCGGGGGGAGGGTCATCCCTGCTTCCCCTTGGACGCGGCGGCGGGCTTGGGCGGCGGCGGTGCCGCGGCCGGGCGGCCCTGGCGCTTCTTGTCCAGCTGCTGGATCCAGTACTGCTGGGCGATGGAAAGCAGGTTGTTCCAGGTCCAGTAGATGACCAGGCCCGCCGGGAAGGAGGCCAGCATGAAGGTGAAGATCAGCGGCATCCAGGCGAAGATCTTGGCCTGGATGGGGTCCGGCGGCGTCGGGTTCAGCTTGAACTGCAGGAACATCGTGATGCCCATCGCGATGGCCCAGGCCGGCATGTGGAACAGGCTGGACAGCTGCATGGGGTCGAAGGGCAGCAGGCCGAAGAGGTTGAACAGGTTGGTGGGGTCCGGCGCGGACAGGTCGTGGATCCAGCCGAAGAAGGGCGCGTGCCGCATCTCGATGGTCACGAACAGGACCTTGTAGAGGGCGAAGAAGACCGGGATCTGCAGCAGGATGGGCAGGCAGCCGGAGGCGGGGTTCACCTTCTCCGACCGATACAGCGCCATCATCTCCGCCTGCGCCTTGGCGGGGTCGTCCTTGTAGCGCTCCCGCACCTCCGTCATCTTCGGCGCGAGCGTCTTCATCCGCGCCATGGAGATGTAGGCCTTGTTGGCCAGCGGGAAGAAGGCGAGCTTCAGGCCGAAGGTGAAGACCAGGATCGCGACGCCGAAATTCCCGAAGATGTGGAACAGCCAGTCGATCGCGTAGAAGAAGGGCTTGGTCAGCCAGTAGAACCAGCCGAAGTCGATCGCCTTGTCGAAATCGACGATGCCGAGCTGCGCCTCATACCGGTCGAGCGTCCGCACTTCCTTGGCGCCGGCGAAGAGCCGGGTGGCGAGGGTGCCTTCGGCGCCCGCGGCGATGGTCTGCGGCGCGGGGGTGGCCATGTCCACCTGCCAGCGATCCTGCCCCCCCTCGCCGGAATGGCGGTAGGCGGTTCGGACCTGGGTCGCCTGGTCCACCGGCGTCAGCGCGGCCAGCCAGTACTTGTCGGTGAAGCCGGCCCAGCCGCCGGGGCTTTCCTGTTCCACCGCCGGGCCGCGGCGCTTCTCGGCCTCCGCGCGCGCATCCTTGTAGGTCCACTCCACCAGGCGGCCATTCAGCACGCCGACGAAGCCCTCATGCAGGATGAAGAAGCCGGCGACCTGGGGCGTCGTCTCTCGCCGCACGCGCGCCCAGGGCAGGACCTGGATGGCCTCCGCGCTGGTGTTGCGCACGGATTGGCGCGCGGTGACCATGAATTCGTCGTCGAGTTCGAGCCGGATGCGGAATTCCTGGCCCTGGCCGTTGTCCCAGCGCAGCGTGACCGGCGCGTTGGGGCCGAGGGGGCCGCCTTCCACCGTCCAGTCGGTATCGGGCCCGGGCACCACGGTGCGGCCATCGGCCGCGGTCCAGCCCCATTGGGCGAAATAGGGATTGGCTTCCGTGCGTGGCGCGAAGAGGCGCACCAGCGGGCTGTCCGGGCGAACCGTCTCCCGGTACCGGCGCAGCACCAGGTCATCCAGCCGCGCGCCGCGCAGGCCGATGCTGCCCTGGAGGGACGCATTCTCCAGCGCCACGCGCTGTTCCGGCGGCCGGTTGGCGGCGGGCGCCGCGGTGGCGCCGCCGGGCGCCTGGTTGGAGACGGCGGTGGGTGGGACGGGGACGGGCACGGCGGCACCCGGGGTGCCGGCGGCCGGCGTGGCGGCCTGCTGCTGGGCGGAGATCTCCGCCTGCCGAAGGCGCTCCGCCTCCCGCGCCGGACGGTTCCAGAGGTCGAAGATCAGCAGGATGCCGACCGACAGGGCGATGGCGGCGAGGAGGCGCTTCTGGTCCATGACGGCCTGGTTCAGCCTTTCGTCACGCCGGCGGCGGCGGGGTCCGCGCCGCGGGCGTTCGGGGAGGAGGATGGCGGCACCGGGTCATAGCCACCCGGATGCCAGGGGTTGCAGCGCAGGATGCGGCGGGCGGTCAACCAGGACCCCTTCAACGCGCCATGCGCCGAGACGGCTTCAAGCCCGTAGTCGCTGCAATGCGGCAGGAAGCGGCAGTTGCAGCCGATGATCGGGCGCAGCGTGTACTGGTAGGTGCGGATGGCGCCGCGCAGCAGGTGCTGCTGGGGAGTCACGGCACGGGGTCCGGCACGGGGGCGGGCTTCAGCAGCCCGGCCTGCTTCAGGGCGCCCCGGAGGTCGCCGAGCAGGGTGCGGAAATCCCGCGTCGCGGTCGCGTCACGGCCGATCAGCACCAGGTCGTAGCCGGCGGGCGCCGCCTCTCCCAACAAGATGCGCGCCGCCTCCCGCAACCGGCGCCGGGCGCGGTTTCGGGTGACGGCGTTGCCGATCTTCTTGGTGGTGGTGAAGCCGACGCGCAACGGCGCCTCGGTCCCGGCCAGCACCTGGAGCACGAGTCCAGGCCGCGCGACGCGTGTGCCGCGGGAGGAGACGCGCTGGAATTCGCGGCGCTGCTTCAGTCGCGGCGGGCGTGCCGGCATGACACTGGACTCGCCCGCCCCGCGATCAGGCCGAGAGCTTCTTGCGGCCCTTGGCGCGGCGATTCGCCAGCACATTGCGGCCGCCGACAGTCGCCGTGCGGGCGCGGAAACCGTGACGGCGCTTCCGGACGAGCTTCGAGGGCTGATAGGTACGCTTCACGACACACTCCCGCGGTGACCGGACCCGTCCACCGCCGCGGGAAGTCCCGGTGGCGCCGACGATCCGGCAGGTATCTCTAAGGGATCGTCATGGCGGCCGCGAAGGACCAGGGCGCGCCCCGACGAAGGCCCGGACGTATAGGGAAGGGGGCGGCCTGCCGTCAACCGCGCGCGGGGGGCGGGGCGGGGGCGAAGACAGGTTCTGGCCATAAATCGGGGAAAGGTGAGGGGGCGGGCAAGCCGAAACGCGTGACGACCCCCACCCCGACCAGCCTTCGGCGTCGCGGCAGTGCCGCGACCCCCCGCAAGCGCGGGGGGCCGGGCAGGGACTCGGTTCAGTTCGTGCGCGGGTCGATCCAGCCGATATGGCCATCGCCCCGGCGATAGACGACGTTCAGCGCATTGGTCGCGCGGTTGCGGAACATCAGGACGGGGACATGCGCCAGGTCCATGCGCATCACCGCCTCCCCCACCGTCAGGCGGTCGATCGTCGCGGGGGTTTCGGCGACCACCGCGGGATGGTCCGCGCCGCTCGCCATGGCGGGCTCGGCATCGGCCTCGACCTCCTCCTCCGTCTCCCGCGCCAGGACCATCTGGCGGGCGGGCTCGCCCATCTCGGGCTCCCGCTCTCCGGCCAGGTGGCGGGCGTGGTCATTCATCCGGCGTCGGTATCGTCGCATCCGCTTGGCGACGTGTTCGGCCGCTTCCTCGAAGGCCTTGTGGGCGTCGCTGCCCTCGCCCTCCCCCCGCATGAACAGGTTGCGACCGGCCTTGAGGTTGATGTCGCAGACGAAGGCGTGGCCCTTCGCATCGCGGCGGAAGGTGACATTCGCTTCGAGCGCGTGGTCGAAATACTTCCGCGCGATGGTGCCGAGGCCGTCCCGCACATGCGTCTTCAGCGCATCACCGGTTTCGACCTGCTTGCCCGCGACTGTAATGTGCATGAGGGATTTGCTCCTTCTCCGGTTCGGAAAAGGCCGCCCGGGTGGAACCGGCGGAAAAGCGCCAAGGTCAGGCCGGGACGGCCTTCTCCCGCTTGCGCTGCACAGACGATGGTATGCGCAACGCCTCCCGGTATTTGGCCACCGTTCGGCGGGCGATGTCCACACCCTCCTTGCGAAGACGCTCGACAATCGCGTCATCGGACAAGACGTCGTCAATACCTTCGGCCATGATCATCTCGCGGATGCGAAAGCGTACCGCCTCCGCGCTATGACTTTCGCCACCACTGGTGCCGGCGATGGCAGTGGTGAAGAAATACTTAAGCTCGAACGTCCCGCGCGGTGTCGCGATGTACTTGTTCGCGGTCACGCGGCTGACCGTGCTCTCATGCATGGAGACATGCTCGGCCACGTCGCGGAGAATCAACGGCCGTAAATGTCCGACTCCGAGGCGGAAGAAGGCGTCCTGCCGGCGCACGATCTCGGCGGCCACCTTCAGGATGGTATTGGCGCGCTGTTCCAGGGACTTCACCAGCCAGGTCGCGCTCTGCAGCTTGTCGGCGATGAAGGCCTTGTCGTCCCGGTTGCGGGCGCCGACCACGGCGCGGGCGTGGAAGCCGCGGTTGACCAGGATGCGGGGCAGCGTCTCCGGGTTCAGCTCCACCGCCCAGCCGCCATCATTGGTGCGGCGCATCAGCACATCCGGCACCACCGCCATGGCGGGCGCCGCGTCGAAGCTCGCGCCCGGCTTGGGGTCGAGGCGCTTCAGCTCCGCGACCATCTCCGCCAGATCCTCGGCATCCACGCCGCAGACGCGCATCAGCCCGCGCAGGTCGCGCCGCGCCAGCAGGTCGAGGTTGTCGAGCAGCGCTTCCATGCAGGGGTCGAGGCGGTTGCGGTCCGCCAGCTGCACCGCGAGGCATTCCCGCAGGTCGCGGCAGAACATGCCGACGGGGTCGAGGCGCTGCATGCGCGCGCGCACGGCGGCGACCTTCGCCTCCTCGCACCCCATGGCGGCGGCGATCGCGGCATCGGTCACAGGCAGGCGCCCGGCGGGGTCCACCATCGCCAGCATCTGCGCCGCGATCAGGCGGTCCCGGTGGTCATGGAAGCTCAGCCGCACCTGTTCGCCGAGGTGCTCGCGCAGCGTCTTCCGCGCATCGGCCAGGTCTTCGATGCCGGAGAGGTCGTCGTCGAAATCGGCCCGCCCGCCGCGACCCGCGCCATCCCCCGCGCCGAGTCCCGAGCCGCCGCCGCTGCCGTCGCCATCATAGACATTGCCGTAATCGGCATCGAGCGGGCTGTCAGCCGCCATCGCGGTGGCGGTCGCGGCGTCCAGCGAATCCCGCGGCTCCGGCGCCATCGCTTCCGGCGCGCGTTCATCCGCCACGGTGCGGGGCTCCGGCCGCTCATCCCGCTCCAGCAGCGGGTTGCGCTCCAGCTCCTCCTCCACGAAGGCGGTGACTTCCATGTTGGAGGATTGCAGCAGCTTGATCGCCTGGCGCAGCTGCGGCGTCATCACCAGCGACTGGGTGTGCCGCATGTCGAGGCGCGGGCCGATCGCCATCGCCCTCAGCCCCCCGCCTGGTGATGCGCGGCGCCTGTCATGGGTCCAGGCCTACAGCGAGAAGCGTTCGCCGAGGTAGACGCGGCGGACGCCCTCATGCGCGACGATGTCGCGCGGGCTGCCCTCCATCAGCACCTGGCCGTCATGCAGGATGTAGGCGCGGTCGATGATCTCCAGCGTCTCCCGCACATTGTGGTCGGTGATCAGCACGCCGATTCCGCGATCCTTCAGGTGCTTCACCAGGTCGCGGATCTCCCCCACCGCGATGGGGTCGATGCCGGCCAGCGGTTCGTCCAGCAGGATGTAGCTGGGCTGGGTGGCGAGCGCGCGCGCGATCTCGCAGCGCCGGCGTTCGCCGCCGGACAGCGCGAGCGCGGGGGCGCGGCGGAGGTGGCCGATGCCGAATTCCGCCAGCAGCGCGTCCAGCATCTGCTCCCGCCGGTCGCGGACGGGTTCCACCACTTCCAGCGCGGCGCGGATGTTGTCTTCCACCGACAGGCCGCGGAAGATCGATGCCTCCTGCGGCAGGTAGCCGAGGCCGAGGCGCGCGCGGCGGTACATCGGCAGGAAGGTCACGTCATGGCCGTCCATGGTGACCATGCCCTCATCGGGCTGCACCAGGCCGGTGATCATGTAGAAGGTCGTGGTCTTGCCGGCGCCGTTGGGGCCGAGCAGGCCGACGGCCTCCCCCCGCTTCAGGCTGATGGAGACGTTCCGTACGACCGGGCGCTTCTTGTACCGCTTGCCGAGGCCCTTCGCGACCAGGCCGGAATTGTCGGCGGCAAGCCGCACCGGGGGCGCCCCCGTGCGGAGGTCGCGCGGGCCGTCGGGCGGCGGGCCATCGGGGGGCGTCATCGCGTCGCTCCCTGCGGTGGGCGGGGGGCCGGGGGCGGGGGCGCGGGTACCGGCGCCGGCGTGGGCCGCGCGGCGGGGCGCTGCGCCGGCGCCACGCTGCCGGGGGCGGGTTGCTGCTGCGGCACGACCAGGCCCTGGACCCGGTCGCCGGGCGCGGAGACGAGGCGCGAGACCCCGGTGCGGAGGTTCACGATCGCCTCCGTCCCGTTCAACTGGTTGTCGCCGCGCGTGATGCGCACGCCGCCCATCAGCCGCGCGAGCCCGGTGGGCGGGCTGTAGACGCCGCGATCGCCGCGAACGACTTCCTCCGGCGACCGGATCTCGACGCTGCCATAGGCTTCCACGCGGTCGATGCGACTGTTCTCCGTATTGCCCGGCAGGCCGGGGATGGCGGCGGGGCGGCTGGCGGCGGTGGTGGGTGCCGGGGTGGGCGCGGGCGCAGGTGTGGCCGTCGGCGCGCCGGGCGCAGGCGATTCGAGGAAATAGGCGACCAGCGTATCCGCCGCGATGCGCCGGTTGTCGCTGGTGGTGACCACGGCGCCGCCGCGGCCCACCGCCATGCGGCGCTGCGGCCAGTATTCCAGGCTGTCCCGCGCCGTGATGCGCTGTTCCGGCGTGGTGAGGGACAGGTTCCGGCCCGACATCACCATCACTGCCTGGTCGATGTCATAGACCGCCCGGTCGCCTTCCGCGCGTTCGGTGGCGGAGGTGACCCGGACATTGCCCTCGGCCTCGAAGCGGAAGATCTCCCCGCCGGAGAGCGGGCTTTCGCCGGGCTGGGCGGTGGTGCCGGCGCGGGGGCGGTAGCGCGCGATCAGCCGGTCCGCATCCACCGTCACGCCATCGCGCACCGCGCGCGCATTGCCGCGGGCGACGATCACCTGTTCCTGCTGGCGCCATTCGATCCCGTCGGTCGCCGTGATCTCGACCGGGCCGCCCTGCGTCAGGTCCAGGTTCTGGGCCATCACGGGGGCGGCCACCGGGGCGGCCAGCACGGCCAGCGCGGCGGCCAGTACGGCGCGGCGGATCACTTGCCGCCCTCCAGCACCGCGCGGGCATTGCCGGTGAAGATCACGATCTGGCCGCGATCGATCAGCCGGAAGCCCTGGGCGGTCAGGGTCCCGAAGGGGCCCTGCGCGGCCACGGGGTCATTCCCCATCGCGGCGCCGGCGGCCAGGTCCACCGCCGCCTTCTCCGTCACGAACTGGGTGCCGTCGTCGTGGTGCACGGTCACGCGCCCCACCAGGTCCAGCTGGTTGCGGGGGCGGTCGTAGCGGCCATCGCGCGCCTCGATATAGATCCAGGTGCCGTCGCCCATCAGCAGGTCGGCGCGCGGGGCCTGGAGGTTCACCGTATCCTCGTTGCCCGCCTGGGTGGCGAGGGTGGCGGTCACGTTATAGGGGCGGTTCTGTTCGTCCACGCCCTGGTAGCGGGGATCGACGATACGCAGCGCGTCCGGCCGCGCCGACATCACCCGCTGGAAGGAGATCCGGCCCCGATCCGCCGCGCTGTCGAATTCCGGCCACAGCGCGATGGCCGCCAGCAGGCACACCGCCGCCAGCGGCAGCACGCGCTTGGCAATGCTGACGGCGATGCGCCGCCGGGCAAGCTCCGCGGGCCGCGGGGCGCGCCGTTCCCGCGACGGGGCCAGCATGCGGCGCGGCGGCGCGCGGAAGCCGCCGGGGGCGGAGCCGGCAGGGCGGGAGGAGATGGGCGGGGGCAATCGCACCAAGCCTGTATGGGCCTGCCAGGCCATAGGGTCAACGAGCGGATGGGCCTTCCGGCGATGTCCGGACAAGAAACGTGCCAACCTTTCGTCAACCTGGGCGCGCCTTGGCAACGATCGCGCGATTTCACGGCAGGCCGCGGCCTCATGCCAACGGCCTTTTCGCGTGACCGCTCAAGGCCCCCTGAGACGCCGGGCGGAAACCTCCGGTTTCCTTGGCTTCGCGGCACTTGCCGCGGCGCCCATTCGGGCGCTCGGACCGGTCAGGCGACCGGTCCGCCGGTATCAATGGCTGAACAGGTCGGGATCCTCATAGCCCAGCAGGTCCAGCCGGCCGCGCATGGGCAGGAAGCGGTAGCAGGCTTCCGCGATGTCGAGCCGCCCTTCGCGTTCCAGCAGCGCCTTCAGCCGGGCCCAGAGCGCATGCAGGTGCAGCACGTCCGACGCCGCATAGGTCAGCTGCTCCGGCGTCAGCTCCGGCTGGCCCCAGTCGCTGGATTGCTGCTGCTTCGAGATCTCGACGCCGAGCAGGTCCTTGCACAGGTCCTTCAGGCCATGCCGGTCCGTGTAGGTCCGCACCAGCTTGGAGGCGATCTTGGTGCAGACCACCGGCGCGACCTCCACCCCCAGCGCGTTGTAGAGGGCGGCGACATCGAAGCGGGCGAAGTGAAAGATCTTCAGCACCGACGGGTCGGTCAGCAGCTTCTTCAGGTTCGGGCAATCGCCCCCCCGGCCGCCGAGGCTGGCCGGCAGGATCTGCACGCAATGCGCGGTGCCGTCCCCGGCCGAGAGTTGCACGAGGCAGAGCCGGTCGCGGCGCGGGTCGAGGCCCATCGTCTCGGTATCGATGGCGACGGCGGAGCCGAAGCTCAGTCCTTCCGGCAGGTCGTGCCGATGCAGCTGGATCATGGCGTTCCGGGTGAAAAGCGTCTGGCCCTGGCCGCCGGCGCCCCGGGCGGGGGGGCTCGGCGGCCGGGGCGCGGCCGCGGGTGGTGGGGCCATCGGGGAAGGGGCCCTGTCAGGGGAAAGGCCTGGCCGGTCCGGGGGTGATCCCGTCGCCGGCCGCCGGGCCGCTATAGCGGAGGCAGGGGGTGGCCGCTACCGGGACAGGCTGCTGGCGCGCATCTCCTTCGGCACCTCGCTCACCATCCGCACCTCCACCCGGTTGCGGCCCTTGGCCTTGGCCAGGAAGACGGCGGCATCGGCGCGGCGGAGGAGATCCTCCGCCGCCTGGTCCCGCGGCAGCAGGCCGGTGACGCCGAGGCTGGCGGTCATCCGGGACGGGGCCTCGCCTTCCTCCGCCGCGAAGCTGTGCCGGGCGATGGCGGCGCGCATCGCCTCCGCCAGCGTGGCCGCCGCGGTGGCATCGAGGCCGGGGAGGGAGACGGCGAAGACCTCCCCGCCCAGGCGGCCGAGATTGGCGGGGATGCCCTCCAGTCGCGCCTCCACCAGCCGGGCCACGGCCTGCAGCGCCGCATCGCCGGCGGCGTGGCCGCGCATGTCGTTCAGCAGGCGGAACTGGTCGAGGTCCAGCAGCACCAACGCCAGGGGCGAACCCTGCCGCCGCGCCGCGGCGATGTGGTCCGCCAGGCCGCGCAGGAAATGGCCGCGATTGCCGATCCCGGTCAGGTCGTCGGTCTCCGCGCGGTAGCGCAGTTCCGCGGTGCGGTCGGCCACCTCCTCCGTCAGCCGGGCATTGCCCTCCGCCAGTCGTGCCTCCGCCTCCCGCCGCTCGCTCAGCAGCGCCATGAGGGCGAGGGCATTGGTGGCCATCAGCACCACCATCATCGCGACGGCGCGCAGGGGATTGGGAACGACATCGGGCTGGAAGGGGCCGAGGCCGGCCAGGGTGCCGATGGTGGCGACCACGCTGATCAGCGTCAGCAGGGAATAGGCGGCGCGCAGCGAGATGCGGAGCGTGACCCAGGTGACGGGGATGGTCAGCAGGACCACCGCCTCCGGCTGCACCAGGGCGGAGAAGGGCGGGGGCAGGGCGAAGACCAGCGCGGCCAGGCCGGCCGTGGCGGCGAAGACCGCCGCATCGCCCGCCGCCAGCCGGTGGCCCGGCACGGCGGGCGTGCGTTCGGCGCCGATCCACAGCATCAGGGCGGGGGCGAAGAAGAAGACGCCGCCGGCATCGCACAGCATCCAGCGGGCGAAGACCGAATAGGCCGAGGCCACGGGCAGGTCGCCCGCCAGCAGCAGCGCCGCCGTGCCGCCCAGCGCGGTGAGCCCGGATTGCAGCATCACGCCGCCGGCCACGAAGCCCAGCACGCCGCGCAGCCGGGTGAAGAGGCCGGTGGGCGGGCGCAGCGCCCGCGTCAGCACCGCGCCCACCCAGGGGCCGAGGCTGTTGGAGACCGAGATGAGCGCCGCGGGCAGCAGCCCGGCATCGAGCAGCAGCCCGTTGACGGCGAAGGACCCCAGGAACAGTCCCGGCACCAGCCGCAAGCCGCCCACCAGCGTGGCGACGGCGGCGATGCCGGCGGGCAGCCAGATCGGGGCGGGGAACAGGCCGTAGCGCGCGAAGAACAGGCCCACCGCGGCGCCGAGCCCGGCATAGAGCAGCGCGACCACCAGATTGGCCGCCAGCAGGGGCAGGGGGTGGGTCAGCGACTCCGCGATGGGGGACCTCTCCACCGCCTTGCCGACGGGGGGGGCGCCCCCTGACGGGGTGCTGAAGCCGAAGCCGCCGAAGTGCCTGTCTCGCATCAGGTCGGGACGATCTCGCGGAAGTCGTGTCTAGGCGCAGGCGATGGCGGCGGGGATGCCACCGGGGATGGCCGCGGGCGGGATCGGCACCGGTGGGCGGTGACGGTCCGGCTGCGACAGGCCATGCCGTGCCGCCGGTTCCCCGGGCGAAGCGCGGCACGCCAGTCTGGCATCGCGGCGTGTGCGCCGCAACAACCTGCTAGGGTTGTCGAAGGGCAGCCGCGCCACCCCCGGTGGAGATGCCAACCCGACAAGCTGTGAGATTGCTGCTGCCGCGACCCGCGCGCCGACTGGCACGGGGTGATGGTGCCCAGGAAAGGCACCCTTCCCCAATGATTTAGCCCTAACCTACTGATAAATCGTGATGGGTTTTCGCTCTGGATGATCGTCTTTTACGGGTTTTCGGGTGCCCCAGCGCCGTGCAACCTCCGTCGGAGTCGCGCTCGGCTGCATCGCCTCGGCGACAATCAGGCGTTTCTGCTCCACCGCCCAGGCCCGGCGCCGCTCACCGCGGGTCACCACCTCCACCACCTCGCTGCGTGCACTCATGCGACTTCTCGTATGAGCGCTCACAGTCCCCGCCTCGATCTCCATCCCAAACTCCACCGCGACATCAGCCGCGACAGCGCACCATCAGCAGCCCGCGCCGCAAGGTGGGTCCCAGACGACGGTTACGTCGCAAGAGGAGCCGGTGAGTGGTGCCGTCGCCGCGTCGTCCGTCATGGCAACCACTTCAGTTGACCAACCGGGTCAGCTCAAGGCCGGGTTCCCGCCGCAGCACAGGACCAAGCCACATTCAACGAACTCACTGGAACGGCTGAACAAGGAGGTCCAACGCCGCGCCGACGTGGTCGGCATTTTTCCCTTCGAAGCCTCCATCATCCGCCTGACAGGTGGCGTCCTGCCCGAAGCCAACGACGAACGGCAGATGCAGCACCGCTACATGGGCGTCGAGGCCATGGGCGAGACGCTCAACCCGGCACTCACCAACGAAACCCTGCAACTTCCACCCAAGGCCGCCTGAGCCGTGGCCACCTCAAGCCTGACAGCATTTTCCACCACGTTGACTGACGTGACCCGTGGCACCGCCCTGCTACATTCTTGGTCCAAAATGACAGTCCATCAACTCAATAGGGATCACATCAATACGGATCCCATTCGTCATCTTCAGAGCGACGGGACACCCACCGTGCCGTGCTGCCTATACATGCAACCGCACCGACCAGAAGGTGGCGAAGCCCGAAGCCCATCCGACGTAGCAGCCGTCCCACCGAAGGTGGCTCTTCCATCCGCGCGATGAGTTCGCTGACCTCCTTCCGCCGGCGCGCCATTTCGCAATCACGGCATGAACACTGCGGTCGGTCGCAAGGTTGGCTACATGCGCCCGAATTTACGACCTTCAGTCCAGCGCCGCTCATATCAGGCGCCCTCCGTGTGGCCCAGCGCGGGATCGATCGTTCAGCGCCGCTGAAGCCTCTTGCACAGCGTCGAATAGGCCGACCGAGCGGAATTGGAGGCTTCGCGCAGTATCATGGTGGACGATCTTAACGTGATGAACCGGCGCGCGATGCCAAGGCAGACGCGCTGCGTGGACCAGTAGAAGTTGATCGGCGAGCAGGCGCGCCCCTCGTCTGGCTGTGTTGGCACATGCGTCGCGGACGGGTACCGAACGGCGTCCCGCAGAACTGGCGACGAAGCCGAGGCCATCCCGCTGCCGCTGCTGGGCGCGGATACGCACGCCGTCGCGCCGGTGCAGCAGAGCCTGCCACATTTCGTATTCCGGCAGCCGCACCCCGCCCGTCTTGCAGCCACGCCGTGTTGTCCGGCTGCGCGTCTTGTCACCCCGCATGCAGCCGCCGATTGCGGTCTGTCCGCGTTTCATCGTATCGGCGCGAGCCGTCGCGGCCTCGCCGCGCACAGGTGATAAAGCGAGCGGCGAAGGGCTACGTGGGCGCGCAAGACATACCGCTCGGCTTCGCCAAGGACGGTAAGGCGCCCGAACCGCAGCCCAGGATGGACACCGGGCGGCACCAATGGCGCGGGAGGCACACACCTAGGCGAGCACGCATGCAGCTCGCTGATTTCGGTTACCGCGCCGACCCTCACTGTTCCCGACCTTACACGCCATGCGCAACGCGCGTTGTCGCAAAAGTGCGCGCCCCAGCTCTCGACTGCCATGAGATGTTTGTTGATGAGCGCGTAGTTTGGCGCAGCAGTTCGTCAGTGGTGACCTGCTCCCCTGAAATGGCGCAATTTTCTGGCAGAGTCCGATCCAGCAAGGGACGGACGAATGAAGCGCAGCAGGTTCAGCGATGAGCAGATCATCGGGATCTTGAAGGAGCAGGAAGACGGCCGCGACTGAGATCGTGTCCCATCGCGCTCCTGCACCACGCGGACACGATCCATGTTCAGGGTGCCTGCTTCCGCATGCTCATCTTCAGATCATCCATGATGAGCCGGTACATCTGCGGAGAACGCCTTGATACTACGCTGTGCCACATGTGAAGGTCCAGCAAGCGGCCCGGATTCAGCCGCAGCAGTTCACGCTTGATGAACGGAAACCCATCCTGAAGCAGGGCCAGCCACAGGTCACTCGTCGGGTTCAAGGCAATGCGGCGGCGCCAGCACGCCAATGCACGCTCATTCGCCAGCCGCCGCACACTCTGCTCGATAGTGACCGGGCCGTCTGGCTGCGGCGCGTTCTGGGCTTCCTGCAGCGTGCCGAGCAGCGCGAAGTAGTCCCAGATCGCAGCGCACCGGAGCCCGGCAGACTGCATGCGATGCGTCATCCACAACTCGTAGAAATGGATCGCTGCCCATTTGGACCTGACATTGCGCACGCGCTGCCAGAATTCGGCAAAACCCGCGCTGGCCAGTGCTGCGGGGCCAAAGGCCACGAAGAAGGATTGGAGATGGTAGCGATGCTGCCAACTGTCAGTCAGCGACCAGACGTCGGCCTTGCCGAAATCCATCCGATCAAAGATATCGCCGAGCCCCACGAGGGGACCGTAGACGCTATCATTGGCCAGAAGCAACAGATCAGCCTTGATCTGCGCCTGGAAGAACGCGGCGATGCCATCGCGGTAGGCACCAAAGTCGTAGCCGCGATTGCGCCGGATGAGGATGAGAGCGCAGTGCTCGGCCAGCCATTGGGCGCTATCCGCCTCAAGGGTGGCAGCGTTGGTCACGAAGACGATGCCGAAGCCTGACCGCCGCAGCGCCAACAGATAGCAACGGGTGTGCTGCTTCACGATACCGCGGTCGTCGAAGTGCACGAACACGCAGCACCGCTTTCCCAGGGCTGCCAGGCCCGGCCTGCGCTCTGTCACCTGGGAACCCTGGTCGCCTGCGGCCAAATGATAGAAGAACCGGGCCAGGATGATGCGCCAGAGGCCAGTCGTCAGCGTCGCCCCGCGCCGTAGCCAGGTCATCAAGGCTATCATGTGGCGCGAGCCGGGAAGCGCGCTTCCTTCGCCGCTCGCTCGGCGTCGGCAGCAACCTGAATCGCCGTCCTCTGCTGGCCCTGTAGACGCCAGCCCAGCATTTCGGCATCCACCGCCGGCCAGAAGAGGTCGGTTCCGGCCGCAGGACCGTGCGGCCCTGACGATTGATGGTGATGCAGAATGCGTGCGCGAAGGTCGCCCAGCCACGTGACCGCCAGCGCCGGTCGGCCACCTTCGACCTGCAGTTCCATCGTCGCCGCGCAGTAGACCACGGACGCATCGGCCCAGGTCAAAGGCCGTGCCGGATCGCGCAGTGTGGCGATGACGGATCGAGCGACGCCGCCAAGCTGCTGCGCCTCATCGAAGGCCGCCTTGTTGACGAGGGAAATGAAACAGGTGGCAGCGGTGGTATCGGCATGGCGGTGGCCACCGGCCTCGCGCAGTGCGCGCAGTCTTGTGGCAATGCCGTCCTCGCCGCGCTCCGCAGCAAGGAGGATCAACTCGGCCTCCGCAGCGAATGCCAGGTCCTCTGCATCGCCATCATCCGCGCCTAAATCCCGAAGCGCCGCCCGCAACCGCCCGGCGGCTCTGATCGCACCTTCGAAGAGCGCCTGCGGCGGCTTGCCAGTTCGCTTCTGTACCCAGCCGCGGGCAAGCAGAATGCCGGCCAATCCAAGCGGTTCCCGCGTGACCAGGGCCTCCAGGCTGAGCGCATCCGTGGGTGCAGCACCAAGGCGTTCGAGCTGACTTCCCCAGCGCGCCTGAGCCGCGGCATTCAGTGCGGTCCAGACCGCATCTGCCTCGGCGAGGCCGGCCGTTACCAGTTCGCGATACAGCCGTGCACGGGCACCGAAACCGAGATCGGATTCCGCTGGCACGGTCTCGGCCACCTGCCGAAGCCATTCGCGGTACCGAACGCGGGAGGTGGTGCCGGGTGCCGCGGCATCAGGCAGCCGGCCCGCCATCGCCACCAGCTGCGCGCCCTCCCGTACCACCGACACCGTCTCGAACCCTGCCTCGCGAAGAGCCCAGCGCAGGCTTTCCGCTGACTGGATCACCAGGTGCCAGCCGGGCGAGAGCAAAGGAACCAGGAGGCCATCTCCAGTGTCCGGGCGGATCATCTCGGCGGCCGGCGTGGTCAGCAGTAGCGTGCCATCCTCCCGCAGCGCCTGGCGGAGCGTGGCCAGCATCGGCACGGGGTCGGCCATGTGCTCAATGAACTCGGAGGCGTGGATCACATCGGCACAGGCGTGGTCCAGACCGCTGGCCTCCAGGTACCTGCTCTCGATCGGAACACCCAACTGGTCGCGACCTGCGGCCGCGAAAGGTGAGGGGTCGAGCCCACGCACCTGCCAGCCAAGCATGCGCCTTGCGAAGTCGAGTGAGAGGCCGAAGCCGCAGCCGACTTCAACGAAAGCGGTTCCTGGGGGGCGGGACAGCGCCTCGAGCCGCATCGCCATGCCGCCGATGTTGGCACCCTGCTGCAGGTAGAAGGTCAACGCATCGGTGCCCCCGGCGGGCAAGTTGGAGTAGGCGCCAGCCATCGGGCCCTCGAAATAATGGGCTCCGCAGGCCTCGCAGGCGAAAAGCCGAACCCTGGACGCATTGACTGGCGCCGAGAGCACCAGTCTGCGCCCCTTTTCCCGGTAGCAATTCGGGCAGCGAGCGTGTTCAGAGGCACCGCCCGCCGGCTCCCGGTTCACGGCGGTCGCGTCTGAATGCCATTCGAACATCTGTTGGCGGACCCTATTGCGCTGCGGAAGGCTCGGTTCGACGCAAGCCGGGCTCCGCCACCCGCCACGTGAGCCAGCAGAAGCGCTGCCGGGTGTACCGCGGCAGGACCGGCCGGCCGCCGCAGCGCTTACATCAGGAGCGGCGTTCTGTATCGACATCTAGGCCCTACTTGAGCGCCTGTTTGTCGAGACATGTGTACTTCCACGACTCAATCGCGACCTCCGACGGAGTTCTCGCGCGGAACGCGACAGGCGCCTGGCTTGCGTCCAGGTCTCGGCTTGTGCCGGTTCCGGTGGGCGGTTTCGAAGACGTCGCAGGCGTCGTGCTTCTCAGCCTGTCTGGCCACCCTTGTGTGGTGAGGGGCGGATTCCCGGGAGTTGGAGTTCTCAGGCGCGACAAGGTCTGGTGACCCTGCGGCTGCCCAGGGCTGCGAGCAGAGCCCCCCCTGCCAGCGCAGCAGCATGATCCGGACATACTGAGGGCCCGACGGGGTGGGGCGGATCGGGCGGTGCTGGCGTGGCCGCGCCGCTTGCCGCGCCGCACGGCCGCGTCGAGACCATCGGTCGCGCCGATGTCAGGTCATGGGAGTTGCGCAAGGGAACCTTCCTGGCGCCGGCGGCAAGAGGCGGAACCGCTGTCATGCGTTGGGGAGGCTGATCCCCTCGGTTGAAAGGCGAGGCCGACGCCGGCTTCACGCTGTGCGGGCCGGCGTTGCGAAGGGCGGCAGCCGTCCGGCCACAGGGGACGAATCCGCGGTGCGGCGGCTACACGGAAATACCACTCGTGACTACAGGCGATGATTGGGTCCCATCAATGCCAGGCGGACAGATGAAGTCAATAAACACTGTATACGAATAATAAATTGCTGGAATTCGAGGGCTTTATCCGAAGTCGCCAGGATCAGCCCGGCTTCGGCAGGACACCAAACTCAGCGCAACTACGCTTTACCGCCAACAAACAGTGCGAAAACCTCGACAAATGAGCCAGTACGACTCGCCGCCTTTGATGTAGAAGACGTTACCCGCCTCTCTTTGTTCAGAGAATGAGCCGAGGGGGCTGTCCAAACCTTGCGGCCGTGGCTCGAAATCTCGGGCCTGCCGCAGTGCAGAGAGAGAAGATAGATGAGTTTCTCAGGCCCGACGACGACGATTTCCGGGATCGACATCTCTCAGGACAGCGGCAGCTCAGCGGCTGACTTCGTCACCAAGAATGCAATTCAGAACGTCACTGCGACCCTCTCGGCGGCGCTGGTGTCTGGTGAGGCGCTAGAGGCTTCGGTTGATGGCGGGTTGAACTGGACGGATATCTCGTCCTCCGTGTTTGCGGGAACGTCGGTCGCATGGTCTTCCGTGACGCTGGCGGGTAACTCAAGCCTCCAGTTCAGGGTTGTGTCGGGCGGCCTGTCCGGCCCGGTCTCAAGTCAGGCTTACGTGGTGGACACGGTCGCGCCGACGACCACGGTGTTGGGTGTCGACATTTCGGCGGACACCGGCAGTTCCGCGTCTGACTTCCTCACCAAAACCGCGAGCCAGACTGTCACGGCCACTCTCTCTGCTCCGCTGGCGGCGGGGGAGATTCTGGAGGCATCGGTCGACAACGGTACAACCTGGACGACGATCACGGGTTCTGTGGTTGGCACTTCGGTCAGTTGGTCGGGTGCGGCGCTTCTGTCCGGGACGAACAGCCTTCGGCTGCGCGTCACTGACGCTGCGGGCAACACCGGCACTGAGTCAGTCAGGCCGTACGAACTCGATACGGTGGCTCCGGGCACGACGGTGTCGTCTATCTCCATCTCGGACGATACGGGCGTTTCCTCGAGCGACCTGGTCACCAAGACGGCTTCCCAGACCATCACGACGACACTTTCGTCGGGGTTGGCTGGTGGCGAGATCCTTGAGCTGTCCGTGGATGGCGGGGCCAGCTGGTCCGACATCAGCGCGTCCGTCACTGGGACTTCGGTTTCCGCTGCTGCCCAGTTGATCGGCGGCACCAGCAGCATCCAGATGCGCGTGACCGATGCGGCTGGGAACTATGGTCCGGCTCAGGGCCTGGGCTACACGCTGCTGACCGTCGCGCCGGATGTGACGGTGTCGGCGATCGACATCAGCGCCGATACCGGGACGTCGGATTCCGACTTCAATACCAACAACTCGTCGCAGACGATTTCTGCGACTCTCTCTTCCACCTTGGGTGTGGATCAGATTCTGCTCGGTTCCGTCGACGGTGGCGTGTCCTGGGGGTCTCTCAACGGCGCTGTTTCTGGCACCACTCTCAACTGGTCGGTGTCGCTCAGGCCAGGCAGCAACGACATTCTGTTGCGCGTGGAAGATTTTGCCGGAAACTCGGGCCCTGTGGCCAGCAGGAGCTACGTCCTTGACACCGTGGCGCCGCTGACATCCGCGGCCAGCATCGACATTTCGGATGACACAGGGGCATCTCCCTCGGACTTCCGGACAAACGAATCTGCCCAGACGGTGACGGCGACGCTGTCCACCGCCCTGGCGTCGGGCGAGATCCTGGAAGGCTCGACGGATGGCGGTGCGACCTGGACGGACATCACGGGCTCGGTGACCGGCACGGCGGTGAACTGGGTTGGCGCCACCCTTTCGGGCGCCAGCGCCATTCAGTTCCAGGTGAAGGATCTGGCGGGCAATATCGGCTCCCTGTCCAGCCAGGCCTATGTGCTCGACACCGCGTCGACGACGATCTCGGGCATCGGCATTTCGGCCGATACCGGCGGTTCGGCGTCTGACTTCATTACCAAGACCGCGAGCCAGACCATTACTGCGACCCTCGGGTCTGCGCTGGAAGCCGGCGAGATCCTGGAAGGGTCCGTGGATGGCGGCGCGTCCTGGATAGACATCACGAGTTCGGTGTCCGGCACCTCGGTGACTTGGGTTGGCGCGACGCTGGCGGGCAGCAGCTCCATCAAGCTGCGGACCACCGATGTTGCCGGCAATACGAGTGTCGACACGCAGAACTACGTGCTGGATACATCGCCGGCGACGACGACCGCGTCTTCCATCGATATCTCGTCGGATACCGGTATCTCCTCGAACGACTTCGTCACCAAGGATGCTGCCCAGACGATCACGGCGACGCTGTCGTCCGCGTTGGTAGCGGGTGAGGCGCTTTACGGTTCGGTCGATGGCGGCGCGACCTGGACGGACATCACGGGGTCGGTGACCGGCACGGCGGTGAGCTGGTCTGGTCCTAACGCGACCCTGGTGGGTAGCGACTCAATTGTGCTGCGCGTCACCGACGCGGCCGGCAATAACGGCGTTCTGTCCAGCCAGAACTACGTCCTTGACCAGACGGGTACGGGGGTGTCGGCGATCGACATTTCCGACGACACTGGCAGTTCCGACAGCGATTTCATCACCAGCGCGGGCAGCCAGACGATCACGGCGACGCTGGGCGCAACGCTGGATACCGGCGACCTGGTGGAAGGCTCGATCGACAACGGGGCGACCTGGACCGATATCACGAGTTCCGTGACGGGCACGACGGTAACCTGGGCTGGCCAGACGCTGACCGGCAGCAATACCATTCAGATCAAGGTGACTGACGCGGCCGGCAATGTCGGCACGATCGCCAGCCAGGCCTATGTGATCGACACGACGGCGGCGACGACGACCGTCTCCGCGATCGGTCTCTCGTCCGATACCGGCGCTCTGACGACCGATCTCGTCACCAACGACGCCGGTCCCCAGACGATCAATGCGACGCTGTCTGCTGCGCTCACGACGGGCGAAGTCCTGGAAGGCTCGCTCGATGGCGGGGTGACCTGGGCGGATGTCACCTTTGCGGCCACTGGTACCGTGATCGCCTGGTCGGGGGTGGCGCTGTCGGCGGGTGTCAATGACATCCGCCTGCGGGTGACGGATGCCGCCGGCAATGTCGGCATCCCCTCCATCCAGGCCTATGAACTCGACCAGACGGCGCCGTTGACGGCGGTGTCGATCACCAGCATCTCGAACGACAGCGGCACCTCCTCGAGCGATTTCCTGACGAAAACCCCGTTCCAGATCGTCAATGTGGCGTTCTCCGCGCCGCTGGCGGTGGGCGAGTACGTTGAAGCCTCGGTGGATGGCGGGGTGACTTGGGCAGCGCAAGGCGGTGTTGCCGGCACGTCCACGCATAGCTTCGGCGTGACCCTGCCGGGCGCATTCGGGACAGTGGCGTCCTCGAGCATCCAGGTTCGGGTCACCGATGTCGCCGGCAATGGCGGTACGGCTGGCATTCAGAACTACGTGCTTGATCAGCTCGATCCGGTGACCACGGCGTCGAACATCGACATCTCCTCGGATACGGGGGTCTCGTCCAGCGATTTCGAGACCAAGCAGGCCACGCAGACGATCACGGCGACGCTCACCACGCCGCTGGATCCCGGTGACATCCTGCAGGGCTCCGTCGATGGCGGGGTGAACTGGACGGACATCACGAACCAGATCAGCGGCACGATCGTTACCTGGACCGGCGCCACACTCTCCGGCAGCTCGTCGATCGAGCTTCGGGTCGTCGATGCGGCCGGCAATATCGGTACTGTGAGCGCTCAGTCCTATGTGCTCGATACGGTCGGGGCGACGACGGTGTCGGGGATCGGTCTGTCCAGCGATACGGGCAGCTCCGCGTCCGACCTGATCACCAATGTGGCCGCCCAGACCGTGACGGCGACTCTGTCGTCCCCGCTTCTGGCTGGCGAGATCCTTGAAGGGTCCGTCGACGGCGGCGCCACCTGGACCACCATCAGCGGCGGCGTCGGCAGCACGGCGGTGAACTGGACAGGTGTTACCCTGTCGGGCAGTTCCAGCATCCAGCTGCGCGTGACCGATGTGGCCGGCAATGTCGGTGTCGCGGGGACCGCGGCCTATGTGCTCGACACCACGGCGGCGACCACGACGGTGTCGCAGATCGACATCTCCGCTGACGCAGGGACGCTGGCCACCGACTTCCTGACCAATGTGGCCACCCAGGACATCACGGCGACGCTGTCGACCGCGCTGCTGGCCGGCGAGGTCCTGGAGGGTTCTGTCGATGGTGGCCTGACCTGGACGGACATCACGACTTCCGTATCCGGCACGGCCGTCAACTGGGTGGGCGCCACCCTGCTGAGTGGTGTGCAGAGCGTCACGAGCTCGAGCATCCACATGCGGGTGCTCGATGCCGCGGGCAATGCAGGCATCAGCTCCACGCAGGCCTATGTGCTCGATACGCAGTTCACGACGATCTCGGGGATCGCCATTTCCTCGGATACCGGCACATCGGCGACTGACGACATCACGAAGGATGCGCTCCAGACGGTGACGGCGACGCTGTCGGCACCGCTGCTGCCTGGCGAAGTCCTGGAGCTGTCGGTCGATGGCGGCGTGAGCTGGGCGAATGTGGCTCCCAGCTCGGTTACCGGCACGGCTGTTTCCGCCCCCGCCGTACTGGCATCTGGCAGCAACAGTGTTCAGCTGCGCCTTACGCCGGATGCGGCTGGAAACCGTGGTTTCGCCAGCCTGGCCTATGAGCTGGACACCACGCCGCCCGCGACGACGCTTTCCGGGATCGACATCTCCTCGGATACCGGCACCTCGGCCAGCGACTTCGTCACGAATGTTGCGGCCCAGACGGTCACGGCGACGCTGTCCTCGGCTCTCGCCACCGGTGAGGTCCTCCAGGGTTCGGTCGACGGCGGCGCGACCTGGTCTGACATCACGCCATCGGCCACCGGCACGGCGGTGAGCTGGACCGGCTTGACGCTGGCGGGCAGCTCCAGCGTGCAGCTGCGCGTCATGGACGCGGCCGGCAACACCGGCAGCGTGGCGTCCGAAGCCTATGTGCTGGATACCACGGCGCCGACGACCACGCTTTCGGCGATCGACATCGCGTCGGATAGCGGTGCCTCTGCGACCGACTTCGTCACCAATGTGGCGAGCCAGACGGTCACGGCGACGCTGTCCTCGGCTCTCGCCACGGGCGACATCCTGGAAGGCTCCGTCGATGGCGGGGCGTCCTGGTCCGACATCACCGGTTCGGTGTCCGGTACGGCCGTGTCCTGGGCTACCGCGACCCTCGCCGGCAGCTCGAGCATCCAGCTGCGCGTGACCGATGCCGCCGGCAACACCGGCAGCGCGGCCAGCCAGGCTTATGTGCTGGATACAACGGCGCCTGGCGTGTCCGGGATCGACATCTCGTCGGATAGCGGCACGCTCGCGACCGATTTCCTGACCAATGTGGCAAGCCAGATCGTCACGGCGACGCTGAACGCGGCGTTGGCGGCGGGCGAGGTTCTGGAAGGCTCGGTGGATGGCGGGACGACGTGGACGAACATCACCGGTTCGGTGTCCGGCACGGCGGTAACCTGGTCGGGCGTGACGCTGTCCGGCAGCTCGACCATCCAGCTGCGCGTGACGGATGAGGCCGGCAATGTCGGCTCCACGAGCCAGGCCTATGTGGTCGATACCGTTGCGCCGACGAAGACGCTCTCGGGCTTCGATATCTCCGCGGATACGGGCACTTTTGCGACCGACTTCGTCACCAACGCGGCCAGCCAGACGGTAACGGCGACGCTGTCGTCGGCGCTGGCGACTGGCGAGATCCTGCAGGGTTCGGTGGACGGCGGGACGAGCTGGTCTGACATCACGTCCGCGGCAAGCGGTACGGCGGTCAGCTGGACAGGCGCGACGCTGGCCGGCAGCTCCAGCATCCAGGTCCGCGTCATGGACGCGGCTGGCAACGCTGGCGCGGCGTTCGGTCAGGTCTATGAACTCGATACGGTTGCCCCGGCGACGACGTTCTCGGGCTTCGACATCTCCGCGGACACGGGCACCTCGGCCGGCGACTTCGTCACCAAGGCGGCCAGCCAGACGGTAACGGCGACGCTGTCGTCGGCGCTGGCGGCTGGCGATATCTTGCAGGGTTCTGTGGACGGCGGGGCGACCTGGTCTGACATCACGTCCGCGGCGAGCGGTACGGCGGTCAGCTGGGCTGGCGCGACGCTGGCCGGCAGCTCCAGCATCCAGCTCCGCGTCATGGACGTGGCTGGCAACGCTGGCGCGGCGTTCGATCAGGCCTATGTTCTCGATACGGTGGCGCCGACGACGACGCTGTCGGGCCTTGCCATTGGCACGGATACCGGAACGTCGACGAGCGACCGTCTCACGAAGGTTGCGAGCCAGACCGTGACGGCGACCCTGTCGTCCGCGTTGGCTTC
>NZ_FOSQ01000016.1:0-3672 GCF_900114315.1 Falsiroseomonas stagni DSM 19981 | reverse complement strand
CGTGTGACGGATGCGGCCGGTAACTCCGGCAGCGCGAGCAGCCTGTCCTATGTGCTGGACGTGACGGCGCCGACGACGACGCTGTCGGGCCTGGCCATCAGCACGGATACCGGCTCGTTGGCGAGCGACCGTCTCACGAAGGCCGCGAGCCAGACCGTGACGGCGACCCTGTCGTCTGCACTGGCTTCGGGCGAGGTACTGCAGGGCTCGGTCGATGGCGGTGTAAACTGGTCGGATATCACCAGTTCGGCGAGCGGCACGGCCGTTACCTGGACGAGCGCCAATTTGGCGGTCGGCAGCAACTCGATCAGCCTGCGTGTGACGGATGCGGCCGGTAACTCCGGCAGTGCGAGCAGCCTGTCCTACGAGCTGGACGTGACGGCGCCGACGACGACGCTGTCGGGCCTTGCCATTAGCACGGATACCGGAACGTCGACGAGCGACCGTCTCACGAAGGTCGCGAGCCAGACGGTGACGGCGACCCTGTCGTCCGCGTTGGCTTCGGGTGATGTGCTGGAGGGCTCGGTCGATGGCGGCGCGACCTGGTCGAATATCACCAGCGCGGCGAACGGCACGGCGGTAAGCTGGACGGGCGCCAATTTGGCGGTCGGCAGCAGCTCCATCCGCCTGCGTGTGACGGATGAGGCCGGTAACTCCGGCAGCGCGGGCATCCTGTCCTACGAGCTGGACGTGACCGCGCCGACGACGACGTTGTCTGGCTTGGCCATCGCTCCGGATACCGGCACGTCGGCGAGCGACCGTCTCACCAAGGCCGCGAGCCAGACGGTGACGGCGACCCTGTCGTCTGCGCTGGCTTCGGGTGAGGTACTGCAGGGCTCTGTCGATGGCGGTACGACCTGGTCGAATATCACCAGCGCGGCGAGCGGCACGGCGGTAAGCTGGACGGGCGCCAATTTGGCGGTCGGCAGCAACTCGATCAGCCTGCGTGTGACGGATGCGGCCGGTAACTCCGGCAGCGCGAGCAGCCTGTCCTATGAGCTGGACGTGACAGCGCCGACGACGACGCTGTCCGGCCTGGCGATCGGCACGGATACCGGAACGTCGACGAGCGACCGTCTCACGAAGGCCGCGAGCCAGACGGTCACGGCGACCCTGTCGTCTGCGCTGGCTTCGGGTGAGGTGCTGGAGGGCTCGGTCGATGGCGGTGCCAACTGGTCGAACATCACCAGTGCGGCGAGCGGCACGGCGGTGAGCTGGACGAGCGCCAACCTGGCGGTTGGCAGCAACTCGATCAGCCTGCGTGTGACGGATGCGGCCGGTAACTCCGGCAGCGCGAGCAGCCTGTCCTATGTGCTGGACGTGACGGCGCCGACGACGACGCTGTCGGGCTTCGATATCTCTGCGGATACGGGCACCTCGGCGGGCGACTTCATCACCAAGGTGGCCAGCCAGACGGTTACGGCGACATTGTCGTCGGCGCTGTCTACTGGCGATGTCTTGCAGGGTTCCGTCGACAATGGGGCGAACTGGTCTGACATCACGGCGGCGGCAAGCGGTACGGCGGTCAGCTGGACAGGTGCGACGCTGGCGGGCAATTCGAGTATCCAGATCCGGGTGACCGATGCGGCCGGCAACTCCGGTGCAGCGTTCGGTCAGGCCTATTCGCTCGATACGACGGCGCCATCCAGGACGATCTTGGGCGTGGACTTCTCGTCCGATACGGGGATCGATGGTGATTTCGTAACGACGACTCGGGTTCAGACGATCTCCGCGACTCTCAGTGGCTCGCTCGGTTCGGGCGACCTTTTGATGGGCTCGCTGGACGGCGGTTCGACCTGGACCGATGTGACCTCCTTCATCAGCGGCAGTTCGTTCAGCTGGTCTGGCGTGTCGCTGAACCAGGGTACGAACCAGCTGCGACTGCAGTTGACCGATGTCGCCGGCAATAACGGTGACGTTGCGATCCGCGCCTATGAACTTGGCGGTCAGATTGCCGTCTCGAGGGGCGGTAGCGCGGCCACCAGTGAGGCGAGCTTCAACACCGATCCAAACGTTGACATCCGGTTCGCCTGGCTTGGTTCGTCTGGTAATGAGGCGGTCGCTGGGACAGATTCGAATGACTTCCTTGCGCTTCTGGGTGGTGACGACGCCGCGAACGGGGGTGCCGGCAACGACGTCCTCGATGGCGGAACCGGGTCTAACTTCCTTATTGGTGGCGCCGGTGTCGACCGCTTCTTTGTCGACGCCCGCGGCGGCCAGGTCACTTGGTCCACCATCGGGGACTTTGATCTGGCCGCGGGTGAGGAGGTGTCCCTTTGGGGTTGGCGTGCCGGCGTCAGCCGCGTGACCTGGGTCGAGAACGATGGTGCGGTTGGCTGGAAGGGGGTTACGATGCAAGCCGATATCGATGGTAATGGGGTGAACGACACCTATATCACCTGGACCGGCTTGGAGTTTGATGATCTGCCTGTCCCGCTCGCAACGCAGACGGGTGACGGGACGCAGCTCCTCTGGTTCTTCTGAGCTAGTTTTCTCGGGCTACTCTGCACCGGAAACCGGAGCTTTGCAGGAAGTGCGGTACTGGCACCCGCCCTCCTGCTTAAGCGGTGCCTACGCAGGGTCTGCCCGGGAAGGGAGGCTCGGGGCTGCGTCATTGCCTATGGCAATGACGCAGCGTGGGAGCCACACCGGGCGCGTCCCGGGTGGTGGTGTAGGAGTGACGGAGCCCGGGGCGCGGAGCGAAGCCCGTGGGCGAGCGTAGCGGCCCGGGCGGCAACCGCGTTGATCCTTGGCAGGGTTGCGTTGTCGCGACCTGCAACCTGATACCGGGAGACGCCCATGATGACCGACGACACGATGGCCTTGCGCGGGCTGCTCGGGAAGTCCTCCGACGCCTAACTACTGCGGGAGATGGTCGGCTTTGCCGCCGAACGGCTGGTGGAGTTGGAGGTGGCAGGGCTGACCGGCGCCGCCCCTGGTGAGCACAGCGAAAGCGGGATCAACCAGCGTAACGGCTACCGCGACCGCGACTGGCAGACCCGCGCCGGCACCGTTGAACTGCGCGTTCCGAAGCTCCGCCGCCGGGCTCCTGGCCCCGAAGAGGGGGCTTCGCGGCGAGGTGTTCGGCCCGTCTTTGCCTTGCCATGTGGGGAGCGTGCAGCCCGGGGCGCCCGGTCGCACCGTGTACCGCACGATGATGCGGATGCACTGCGGGTGCATGACCGCGCGGGGCATGCTCTGGGTTGGCGAAATCCCATAGCCCTGGACGAGGAAGGCACGGAGGGCGTGTTTGCCATCCAGACGCGCCCTGGTGCCCCATTGCGGCGTCGGCCGGCTTGAAGCCGTCGCGGCGCGAGCTCGTTGGCCGCATGGTGGGGCGCTGAAATGATACCAGCGCCCTGAATGGCTGACTCGATGGTGATGTTGGTGCGCTGTCGATGTGTGATTCGCTGCGCCTGAGGGCGGAAGGGGCGGATCATGGCGGTGTCGGTAGACCGGAAGGACCATACGGCGTCGGAGTTGCGACGCCTGGCGGCGGGAAGCCGTGACGCCTCGGCGGCGCGCCGCATGCTGGCCCTGGCACTGGTGCTGGAGGGCGTGCCGCGAGCGGTTGCGGCAGAGACCTGCGGGATGGATCGGCAGACGCTGCGGGACTGGGTTCATCGCTACAATGCCGAAGGCGTTTCCGGTCTGTCGAACCGTAAGGAGGGC
>NZ_FOSQ01000029.1 GCF_900114315.1 Falsiroseomonas stagni DSM 19981 | reverse complement strand
CCACCAGCTCGACGGCACGCGGCGGCTCGTGGCGCAGGTGCTGACGGATGGCCCTGGCGGGCGCTACCTGATCGAGCACTCGGCAGGGTCCGGCAAGACGAACTCCATCGCCTGGACGGCGCATTTCCTGGCCGATTTGCACGATGCCGAGAACCGAAAGGTCTTCGACACGGTGCTGGTGGTGTCGGATCGCACGGTGCTGGACCGGCAGTTGCGCGAGGCCCTGGAGGGGTTCGAGCGGACGCAAGGCGTGGTCGCCACCATCACCGGCGATGGCGGCAGCAAAAGCCAGGAGCTGGCAGAGGCGCTGGCGGCGGGCAAGAAGATCGTGGTCTGCACCATCCAGACCTTCCCCTTCGCCATCGAGCAGGTACGCGCCCTGGCCCGCATGCAGGGCAAGCGCTTCTGCGTGATCGCGGATGAGGCGCATTCCTCCCAGACCGGCCAGGCCGCCCAGAAGCTCAAGCAGACATTGACGGCGGAGGAGGCGGCGGCGCTGGAGGATGGCGGCGAGTTCGACCTTGAGGACCTCCTGGCCGCCGAGATGAAGGGCCGCGCGGCGCAGGATGCCGCGATCAGCTACGTCGCCTTCACCGCGACACCGAAGGCCAAGACGCTTGAGCTGTTCGGCCGGCGGCCGGACCCGTCGCGTCCGGCGGCGCAGGATAATCGGCCCGCGGCCTTCCACACCTATTCGATGCGCCAGGCGATCGAGGAGGAATTCATCCTCGACGTGCTGCGCAACTACACCGCCTATCGCATGGCCTTCCGCCTGACCCATGCCGGGCGCGAGATGGACGAGACGGAGGTTGATGCCAGCGAGGCGAAGAAGGGCATCATGGGATGGGTGCGGCTGCATCCGCACAACATCGCCGCCCGCGTGCAGATCGTGGTGGAGCATTTCCGGCAGAACGTGGCGCATCTGCTGGCGGGCCGCGCCAAGGCCATGGTGGTAACCGCCAGCCGGCGCGAGGCGGTGCGCTGGATGCGGGCGATGGAGGCCTATATCCGCCAGCGCCGCTACAATCTCGGCGTGCTGGTGGCCTTCTCGGGCGAGGTGAACGATCCGGAGAGCGGCCCCGACCCCTTCACCGAGGCCAGCATGAACCCGGGGCTGCGCGGGCGCGACATGCGCGAGGCGTTTGCCACCGCGGAATTCAGCCTGTTGATCGTGGCGAACAAGTTCCAGACCGGCTTCGACCAGCCGCTGCTCTGCGCGATGTATGTGGACCGCCGGCTCGGCGGCATCCAGGCGGTGCAGACCCTCTCGCGCCTGAACCGTGCCTATCCGGGGAAGGACACGACCTATGTCGTGGACTTCGTGAATGAGCCGGAGGAGGTGCTGGGGGCGTTCCGGCAATACCACACCACCGCGCAGCTCGCCGATGTGAGTGACCCGAATGTGGTGCTGGACCTGCGCAGCAAGCTGGATGCGCTTGGGTTCTATGACCGCTTCGAGGTTGAGCGGGTGGCCAAGGTCGCGATGACCCCGGGCGCGACGCCGGGTGATCTCGATGCGGCTCTGGGCCAGGTGAGCAGCCGGTTGCTGACCCGCTTCAAGCACGCGCAGCAGGCCGTCCGCGGGGGCACCGATGGCTCAAAGGCGAGCGACGCGGCGAAGGATGAGATGGAGGCGCAGCTGCTCTTCAAGCGCGACCTCGGCAGCTACGTGCGGGCCTATGAGTTCCTCGGGCAGATGTTCGACTACGGGAACACCGAGTTTGAGAAGCTCTATCTGTTCGCCCGGCTTCTGCTGCCCCTGCTTGACTATGGGCGCGAGCGTGAGGGGATCGATCTTTCAGCGCTGCGCCTGACGCATCACAAGCTGCGCGACCTGGGGCAGCAGAAGCTGAACCTGGCGGGCGGGGAGCCGGCAGAGGGGCTGAAGCCGGTGACGGAAGTGGGCTCCGGGGAGATCCAGGACCGGCAGAAGCAGCCTCTGGCCCAGATCATCCAGGCGCTGAATGACCTGTTCGAAGGGGAGCTCACGGACGGGGACCGGGTCGCCTTCGCGGAAAGCGTCCGGACCAAGCTGATGGAGAGCGAGACGCTGCGGGCCCAAGCCGCTGCCAACACTCGGGAGCAGTTCGTGAACTCGCCGAATCTGCGGGAGGAGCTGCTGAACGCCATCATTTCGACGATGGAGGCGCATGGCAGCATGAGCCGGCAGGCGCTGAACTCAGAGGCGATTCAGGCCGGCCTATTGTCTGTGCTGCTGGGGCCGGGGGCGCTGTGGGAGCGGCTGCGGCGTGGCGAGGAAGGTGGCGAAGGGGCCAGATAAGCTCGGGAGTTGCGCATCCAGGCTCGTCCGGCAGGCGGTCGGAATACAGAAGAGTGCTGCCTCCGGTCTGGCCGAATGCGTTTGAGTTCAGCTACTTGGAACTTGAGGGTAAAATCACCCGACCCCCGAGCTTCGGAGACTTCCGAGCCTCCGGAGAGCGATTTCCGGGGTCGTTTCGTTCTCCAACCGTCAAGCCATCGCGGCAGAACCCCAGGAAACCTGCGGTTCAGGGCGCCATCGACGCATGGAAAACATGAGGTTGGGAAACCGACTGGAGCAGCGGTGGGAACCAGGGTCCAACCTTCTCTGGCACATGCGTCACCTGTGCGGGGGCGCCGGCATTCGAACACTCCAAGGCGTGCAGGGTGCAGACACGCCTCTCGTCACCCGGCGGCGAGGTACTCGGCCGCGATCACACCAAAGGTGAGAGCGGGGCCGAGCGTGATGCCAGGGCCCGGATAGGTTCCCCCCATCACGCTGGCCATGTCGTTGCCGACCGCGTGCAGTCCGACGATGGGCGTACCGTCGGTACGGAGGACGCGGGCATCTGCGTCCACGCGCAAGCCGGCGAAGGTGCCGATGTCTCCAGCACGCAGTCGCACCGCGAAGAATGGCGGGCTGGCCAAGGGTGCGATGCAGGGGTTCGGCAGATGGCCGGCCTGCCCGATATGCCGCTGATAGGCATCGCCGCCCTTCCCGAACTGCGGATCCTCGCCTCTCGCCGCATGCGTGTTCCAGATCGCCAAGGTCTCCTTGAGTGTGGCCGGATCCACGCCGAGCCGCACGGCTAGGCGATCGGGTGTCGGCACGCGGATGAGATAGCCGGCACGCTGCAGTGCACGGTTCGCTGCGGGCCATGGGCGTGCAGCACCAATGCCATGCTGGCGGACGGCTGACGCATCACCGATCAGGAAGGCCTCCCCCCCGGGCCTCGCCGCGATCAGCGGTCCGAGGTCGTGATAGGACAGCGCCTCGCTCGCGAAGCGCCGCCCGGTGCGGTCCACGATCAGGAAGCCGGGCTTGCTGCGGTCGAAGAAGTGCGGAAACGGCGTGGTCGCGCCATCCGGTCCCGGCACGTCGGACACCGGCACCCAGGCCAGCGCCGAGGCGACGTCGTCGCGCAGCGCCCCGCCAGCGGCGCGCGCCGCGCGCACACCGTCGCCCGTGGCACTGGCCGGCGCGAGCGAAGGACCGATCCCCGTGAGGCCGAGTTCCGCACGCAGCGCCGCATCATGCGGGACGCCACCCGCGGCGAGTACCACGCCGCGCCGTGCGCGGATGCGGTGCGGCGAGCCGTCCCGCGCCACGACGGCGCCGACAACGCGCCCCTCCTCGAGCAGGATCTCCTGCAGCGCCGTGCTCAGATGCGGTCGGACGCCCCGCGCGAGCAGGGCGTGCAGAAGGGCGCCTGCCAGCGCGTTGCCGTTCGTCAACCGTGTTGCCTGCCCGTGCAGCAGGCGGTCGGCGGCGTAGCGTCCGATGAGGCGGGCGGCTTTGACCGCGGCGCGGGGCGAGCGCGTGGCCTGCGAGAGCGGGGCGATGTCCTCTGCGCTGACCATCATCCCGCCCAGCAGCGTCATGCCTGGCAAGGGCCTGCGCAGCAGCGCGAGATCCGCCCCGAGAAGCCGGCCGTCGAAGGGCGCGGGCCGGACGGCACGGCCTCCCGCAGACCACCCTGGGAGAGCGGGATGGTAGTCGGGATAGACCGGGGCGACGAGGCGCAGCCCCGCCTGCGCGACGAGGAAATCGATGACGCGCGGCGCTTCGGTCAGGAAGCGCCGAGCCTGGTTCTCATCAAGCCGGTTGCCGGCCTCCGCGCGCAGGTAGGTGAGGGCTGTCCCGACCGGGTCGGGGTCGGCGTCCCCGGCGAAGATCCGATTGCCCGGCGCCCAGATCACGCCGCCTGACAGCGCGGTGGAGCCGCCGATGAGCGGCTCCTTCTCGATCAGCACGGCATCAAGACCGGCGACCGTGGCGGCGAAGGCCGCCGCCATGCCGCCAGCGCCGGTCCCGACGACCAGCACATCACAGACGTCGGGGCAGGCGTCCGGCCGCGGGGGCGCCATGGCGTTCAGCGAAGGATCTCGTTCCAGACATCGTAGGCTGCCGGACGCATGAAGACCGCGTCGATCTTGCGGCCGGCAAAGCGCCAGACGCCGTCCTGGCAGATGTATTCGTCCTGGTAGTTGCCCATGAAGAACGGGCCGTCGAAGGGGATGCGGTTGCGCGGCTTCTCGTCCGCGGCGTCGAAGCGGTAGCTGGTGACGTAGGTGGTGCCGATTGCGCGCGTCTCGTCCTGCACCTCGATGAGGATGTTCGAGACGGCATGGCGTGTGGTGCGAGTCTTTGGGCGGCTGTGCATGTAGGTGCGGATCGCCTCGCGCCCCTCGAGGGGCCAGCCGTCGAGGTTCAGCACGGCCCCCTCGGTGAAGAGGTCGCAGAGTTCGTCGAAGCGGCGGAAGTCGATGAAGACGGCATAGGCCGTGGGCAGGCGGGCGCATTCCGCCTCGATCGCGCGGCGTTGGGCGAGGTTCATCCGGGCCGTCTCCTCCTGGGATTTGACAAGAAGCTATATCTTATAGGATTTTGAGGTCAACACGACCTTGGACCGCCCCGCCGCATGGACATGGAACCGCTCCGCGCCGCGCGTGCCGCAGCGCCTGCCGCCTTCGGCAGCGCTGGCGCCGAGGTCGGGCGATTGCTGCGCGATGCCATCCTGGCAGGGCGCTGGCCGGCCGGAGCACAGATCAAGCAGCAGCCCATCGCCGAGGAACTCGGCGTCAGCCACATCCCGGTGCGCGAGGCGCTGAAGACGCTGGAGAGCGAGGGCTTCGTGGTGCTGGCTGCACGGCGCGGCTACTTCGTCGCGCCCGTCTCGGTCGAGGATGCGCGGGAGATCTGGCACCTGCGCCGTACTCTGGAACCGATGGCGATCGCGGCGTCCGTCCCGCGTGCTGGCGGCGCACATTTCGCGCGTGCCGAGGCGCTGTTGCGCGACCTGGCGCGCACGGACAACCACCTGGCTTGGATGCGCCTGAACTGGGCCTTCCATGCCGCGCTCTACGAGGCTGCTGAACAGCCGCGGCTGCTGGACTTCATCCAGTCGCTCTGGGCGAACGTGATCCGCTATTGCGCAATGCTGGCCGTGAAGGAGACACCCTACGTCCGCAGCGGCGAGCACGCCGGGATCCTCGCCGCATATCGCGCCGGCGAGGCAGCGGCGGCGGAGAGGTTGGTCGTGCGCCACATGGACGATGTCGAGCGTCGCCTGTTGCGCGTGCTGCGGAAGGGCTGATGCGCCCCGGCCTAGCGCGTGCTGCGCCCGCCATCCACCGGCAAGGCAACGCCGGTGACGAAGGACGCGTCTTCGCTGGCCAGGAAGGCAACCGCGGCGGCGACCTCCTCCGGCCGGCCGTAGCGGCCCATCGGGTGGCGCGCGACGGAGGCGGCGCGCAGGCGTGCTCCGTCCGTGCTTCCCGCGAGGAAGCCATCGGCCATCGGCCCCTCGATCGTGCCGGGACAGACGGCGTTGACGCGGATGCTCTCGGCGGCGTGGTCGAGCGCCATCGCATAGGTCAGCGCCACGACGCCGCCCTTGGTTGCGGCGTAGGCCGCCATCCCCTGGTTGCCGCGCAGCCCGACGACGGAGGCGATGTTGACAACGCAGCGACCGGCACCCCGCCGAAGCAGCGGCAGCATCGCCCGGCAGCCGAGAAAGGCGCCGGTCAGGTTGACATCCAGAAGGTGCTGCCAGTCTGCGACCGTGGTGTGCTCGACATCTCCCATGGCCAGTACGCCCGCGCAGTTAACCAGCGCGTCGAGGCGGCCATGCGCAGCCTCGATGCGCATCGCGAGCGCCGCCCAGGACGCGTCCTGTGTGACGTCGAGCAGCGCATCCACCCTGTCATCACGCATCGCGCGGTCGCAGCCCACGATGGTCGCGCCCTCGGCGGCAAGCCGGTTGCGGATGGCGCTGCCAATCGCGCCGGCCGCGCCCGTCACCAGCACCACGTGCCCGTCAAATCGCTGCACCGGATCCACCTTCGCCTGTCCGGACCACTCTGCCACGCAGCGCCGCGTGATGACCACGCGGCGATACCTCACCGAGGGAGGATAACATGATCGCAACTACCCGTCGTACGCTCGGCGGTCTGGCCGCTGGCGTCCTGTTGCCCACCGTGGCATCGGCGCAGGCTCCGTGGCCTCAGCGACCGTTGCGCTGGATCGTGCCGTATGCCGCCGGTGGCGGGTCGGACTTCCTGGCCCGCACGCTGGCCGCCGCCGTGGGCAATGCGATCGGTCAGGCCATCGCGGTCGAGAACCGCGGCGGCGGCGCGACGATCCCGGCCACCCAGATGGCCGCGCAGTCCGCGCCGGACGGCTACACGCTGCTGTCGGCTGACCTGACCGCGCTCGTCATCACGCCGGCAATGGCGCGGCGGCTGCCCTATGACCCGATCCGCGATTTCCGCCCGGTCGCGCCCATCGCGCGGTTTCCCTATGTGATCCTCGTGCATCCCGATGTGCCCGCGCGTAGCGCGGCAGAACTCATCGCGCTTGCGCGGGCCCGGCCGAACACGCTGAACTTCGCGCATGCTGGCACCGGCACCCCGAACCACCTCGGCACGGAGCGGCTGATCCGTGCCACCGGCATTCAGGTCACCCAGGTTTCCTACCGTGGCGGCGCGCCGGCGGTGACTGATCTCGTCGCCGGCGTGGTGCAGGCCAGCGTCAGTGACTACGCCTCCGCCGCGCCGGCGATCCAGGGCGGCCGCGTGCGCGCGGTGGGCATTCCGGCGCCGCAGCGCCTCGATCTGCTGCCTGACGTGCCGACGCTCGCCGAGCAGGGCATCAACGGCGCGGACGTCTATTCCTGGCAGGGCGTGGCGGTGCCGGCCGGCACGCCGGATGCGGTCGTCGTGCGGCTGCAGGCCGAACTCGAGCGCGCACTGCGCAACCCGGAGATCGCACAGCGCCTCCGGTCGGTCAGCCTCGAGCCCTTCCCAGGGTCCAGCGAGCAGATGCGCGACCTGATCGCAAGCGAGACGGCGGTCTGGGGGCCCCTGATCCGCGAGCTTGGTATCACCCTAGACAGCTGACGAGGCGAAGCGGCTCACGCAGGAGCACGCGCTGCCACTCAGACGAAATGGGAGCCGCGTGTTTGAGCGGTGCAAGATTGGATCTATCGATGGGAGGACGGGGTAACCCGCGCCTCTCACGGGATTGGTCGTGGCACCTGGCGGCGCGGGGATGAGCCGAAACGGTCGTCCCACTGCTGGACGGTGAGACCGTGTTCCCCGCAGGCGCGGGGATGAGCCGCCCTCGCCGCGATAGACCACGCGGTCATCGCCGTGTTCCCCGCAGGCGCGGGGATGAGCCGGCCGCGTAGGGCAGGAAGGGGATACTGCATCTGTGTTCCCCGCAGGCGCGGGGATGAGCCGGCTGATGGTAGCAATCCGTCGTCACTCAATTCGTGTTCCCCGCAGGCGCGGGGATGAGCCGGATACCGATCTGCCCGGAGCGCGATGGCTTCGGTGTTCCCCGCAGGCGCGGGGATGAGCCGCGCCACCGCGACAGCGCCAGCCCGACGGCGCAGTGTTCCCCGCAGGCGCGGGGATGAGCCGCGGTGAGCAATCGACCGAGGGACGCGTGCGCCGTGTTCCCCGCAGGCGCGGGGATGAGCCGCGCCACCGCGACAGCGCCAGCCCGACGGCGCAGTGTTCCCCGCAGGCGCGGGGATGAGCCGCGGTGAGCAATCGACCGAGGGACGCGTGCGCCGTGTTCCCCGCAGGCGCGGGGATGAGCCGTGGTGGTGGCATTGTCGAGGCTGATCGGCAGGGAGTTCGTCGCGAGCGCGAAGCATAGCCTAGGTTGCGCGGACAAACCTGATCCATAGGCGGATCGAGGACAGGGCGGCGAAGCCGAGAAAGCTGTCGGCGGTCTGGTCGTAGCGGGTGGCGACGCGGCGGCTGTTCTTGAGGCGGTTGATGAAGCACTCGATGCGGCTGCGCAGCGCATAGAGGGGACGGCTGACGCTGTGCTGGACGTGGCGGTTCCGCTTCGTTGGGATCTCTGGCACGGCGCCACGGTCGCGCAGATCCTGTCGGATCGGGTCGCTGTCGTAGCCCTTGTCGGCGAGCATGATGCTGGGGTCGCTGTCGCGCGCCTCCATCAGCGCATCGTAGTTCGAGCAGTCGGCCTCCTGCCCGGCGGTCACGTGCAGGGCGATGGGCAGGCCATGCGCGTTGCCGCGAATGTGGAGCTTGCTCGTGAAGCCACCTCGCGAGCGGCCAAGACCCTGCCGATGGGTCCCCCCCTTCCGCCGGCGGCGCAGTGGTGCGCCCGGATGCTCGTGCTGTCGATCATCTGCAGGAGGTCGGCGTCGCCGCCGCCATCGGCCAAGGCTTCCAGCATCACGTCCCACAAGCCCGACGCGGTCCAGCGCCGGAACTGACGGAACACCGAGTTCCAGTTGCCGAGTTCGGCGGGCAGGTCACGCCAAGGCGCGCCGGTGCGCGCGATCCAGAAGATGGCGTCCAGCACCCGCCGGTGGTCGCGGGCCGGTCGGCCGCCCAGCGGGCTGGCTGACACCACAAAGGGTTCAAAGAAGGACCACTCCTCGTCCGTCAGCAGCCCGCGGATCAACGCCGATCTCCATGCCAGAGATCAGCGTGGAATCACGCCCGCGTCCGGTTGGGAATCCCCCAGTCGCCGGTTTGTCCACGCGACCTAGGCAAGCATGGCGTACCTCCGGTTCGCGAACTCGGGGCGCTTTTCATGCGAGTGCGATTCGAACCAGGCTGCTCCGCAATCGCGCTGAAGTCATTGGAATAGCAAGGTTTTTGAAAAGCGTACTAAAACGACTAAGTCAGGAGGCCCGGAGAGAACTGGCCTCCGGAGAGCGAATTCCGGGCGTCTCCGCGCCTGGCCAGTCAACAGCTCTGCCCCGAAAACCCCAGGAAACCTGCCACTCGGCGGGGCGTCCGGTCAAACGGAGAGCACGGCTCGTATGGTAACTGGCGGAGGAGGTGCGACTCGGTACAAGCGGTCGCTGGGCGCCGTGAGACGCGTCTCACCGGCGGTGTCACCTTCCGCCAAGGGCTAGCCGCCTCCGTTGCCAGCGTCTTCTCGCTCTTGATGGCGGCCAGCGCCACCTCCGCCTTGAAGCTGGGGCTGTGCGTCCGGCGCGTTCGCTTCGTCATGTTCGCTCCTAATCCGCGGCATCGTCGCCGCTGTCAGGCAGGAAATCGACGCATCGGGCTGTCCGAATTTCTTTGGCCACCTCTATCAAACCGTGGGACCAAACACCTAGCCTGGATTATTCACTACGCCCATCTCGATCGGGTTTTGGTGGTGAACCGCTCGCCTGAAGGTTGCGCTCGCGCGGATCGTCCTTCCGGCGCAAGTGTCGGTTAGATGGCGCGGATTGCGGGGCTGGGGATTTCGGCGAAGGGCATGATCGGGGCGGCACCGCCCCGTGGGTCAGATGACCAGTCGTGGCAAGCGGTCCTGGGCAAGCCGTAGGATGGCCTGGTCGGGGAAGGCGCTGGGCGGGTGGACCAGCAGCTTGGTTTTCCACTCGACCACGCGGGCGGCGATTTTCAGCAGCCGCAATCGCAGCGTGTCGAACTGCGCGACCCGCCAGGACGATCGCGCTGGCATCAGCCGACGCAGCGACCACATCAGCCAATAGGCGCCGGTGTGCAGCATCAGGCGCAACTGGTTGGCCGGGCCGCGGTGGCATGACGTGCGATCAGCGGCGCGGTGGGTCTTCCAGGATTTGATGTGGTTCTCCGCTTGGCCGCGGCGGCAGGATAGGTCGTCGTACAGCGTGCGCGCTGTGCTGCCGGTCAGGTTGGCGACGACGAAACGAGTATCGGTCCCCTGGGCACTGGCCTCGACGCGGGCGATGATGCGCTCGACCCGGCTCCAACTGGCGGCGCCATCGTGGAACTCCTTGTCGCGACGCAGCTTGTCCGTGCTGAGGCCCGCGGCTTGGCGGGCTGCGGTGCTGTTCTCCAGCGTCTCGACGTAGCGGCGCAGCGTGCGGGTAGTGGCGACGCCGAGGGTGAAATCGAGCCGCTCGGCGCGGCAGAAATCGAGAACTTCGGGCGCACAATAATGGCTTTCGGCGCGGAGCAGGATGTCCACGCGCGGCCAGTGTCCCCGAATGGCGCGGACCAAGCGGCGCAGAAAGCCGCGCACCTCGTGCCCGGTGGGGCGGCGGGCGGGGCGCAGCAGGGCGGCGACGGGGCGTCCCTCACCATCGAAGACGATGATCGGCTGGAAGCCGTATTCGTCGTAGTAGGCGTTGAACAGGCGGATTTGCTGGCCGCCATGGACTGAATCGAAGGTGTCGACGATATCGAGGGTGATGCGGTGTGGCACCTGGCGGACGCTGTCGCAGTAGAGGCCGACCATGGCTTGGCCCATGCGGAGCAACTCGCGCGGCCGCGGCAGGTTCTCGAGGCGCGAGATGGTCGACTGCGAACACAGAGAAGCAGCATCCGGCAGGCGACCGAGGGCGAGTTTGAAGGCCGGGTCGTGACGCAGGCTGGCAGCGTCGTTGGCGTCCTCGTAGCCGGCGGCGATCATCAGCATCCGGAAGCGCAGGATGTCGGCCACGCTGTGGATGATAAGCTCTGGCGCGCGCGGATCGGCGACGCAGGCGGCCAAGCGGTTTGCGATGTCCAGGCGGGTTTCGATCTCGCGCAGCGCCAGCATGCCGCCGTCCGATGACAACTGGCCGCCTTCGAAGCGGGCGATGATGGGATTGCCGCAGACCGGTGACAGGCCGGGCAATGCGGGGATAGATTCAACTCTGGCGGGCATTGCGTCCAAAATCGATAGGGTTGAGGTCTCGCAACCGAATCCCGTGGCCGATCAAGGAGTTGCGTCATGTCCGCTAACCTTGGTGAATAATCCGGGCTAGGGCCTTCGGAAGGACCCGCCGGTAATCGGAACGATGCCATCCGCTTGCGCGAGCCACGATGCGAACTTGTTGTCGCATGCCTCCAACAATGCATCTGACAAATTCTCGATAGCCTTTGCGCCGGCACTTGTAAGCGCATCGGCCCCTGTCGGCGTGAAAGTGCCATGAGCGACCATGACTCTCAGCACAGTGGCGGCTACACGGACATTGTCGTCTCCTTCAACAAACGCTTTGGCCGAATTTTTGAGGGATTTGCTCGAAAAATTTTCATCGCTTTCCGCGACAATTGAGATTGTCTTGCGCAAAAATTTCGCAAGCTCCGCGTCGCGCATGTCCCAGTTAGTTATCTTCTCGTCGATCGCATCCCCGAGAAGCTCCGCTGCGCTGTAGGACATCAGTAAGCGGATTCCGGCTGAATAGCCACGCATGGCTTTTGCGCTGTAACCTGAGGCTTCTATTGATTGAAATTTCTTTGCCAACCGATAACGTGCGTAAAATTTATTGAAAGTCTTTAGCTTCTGGAGGCCACCGCCCCCCTCACCATTTTCGCGAACGAGGTCGCAAAACGCTTTCCACTGTCTCATCGCTTTCTTCCTTCATTAAATGTTAAATTGTATATATTCAGAAAAAAGACACCCTTCCGATGAATTCGTCGCGAGCGAGCCAAGGGGTTTGGACGCCGGTTTGGTTGGCTCGGGTGCTGTTAGAGACGGTTCGCTTGACGTAGGCGTAGAGCTCATCCAGCTCGATGGTGCCAGAGCGGTCGCGGTCGGCCCTGGCTCGGTCAGGACCCAATGCCTGGGCGATGGCGTAGGTAAACTGCCCCTGCCCCCCATTGCCCAGGCTCGGGTCCTCGTAACTGAATTGCCGGCCTTTGGAAGCGGCAAGGACAGCCAAGCCGCTCCGCCCGCTGCGCATTAGCTGCTCTGCATAGGCGTCGTTGGGCACGAAGTTGTCCCCGCTCGCCGAGCCGGAGTGGCAGGCATCCAGCAGAACGAGGACGCGTCCCTGAGCTGGCGACAGCGCATCGGCGATCAAGCGCCATTCCACGCCGCTGTCGGCGGCATCGGCGAAGCTGCCGCCATGGGGTAGGTAGAAGAAGCGCTCGCCCACTCTGGCGCCATGGCCGGCGAAGGATATGACGAGCGTGTCATCGGGCCCGGTCTCTGTAGCGGCGCGGCGGAGTGTCTCGAGGATGGCCGTGCGGGTGGCCTGGGCATCGGTGAGCACGGTGGCGGTGACCTCGCCCCGGCGGGGTGAGCGCAGGCCTTGAAGGCTGTCGCGCAGAAGCTGGGCATCCCGGACGGCCAGTCCGAGGTTCTGGTCGGGCATGCGGTGGTAGTCGTTCACGGCGATACCGACATAGCGAAGGCGGCCATTGTAGCGCCTGTCCTGTCCGATCTGGACGGCGGCGGTCTTGACGTTGCTGCTGAAGCCCTGGGCGTCATAGGCGACGGCGGAGATGTTGTGGCGGCCCGGCTGTAGCTGGATCGTGTGGGCGAGGCGGGCGGTGTTGCCAGAGACGGGGAGTTCGGTCAGCGGCAGGCCGTCGCGAAAGAGGCGTAGGGTGCGCAGTTGAGCCGAGCCGCGAAGGTCGAAGCTGAGATCCACGCGCCCGGTGCCTGAGGGATCGGGCCTAGCCTCGAACTCGACGGTGGGCGGCGCGAGGAGAGTGATGCTGGGCCTGGTGACAGGGCGGCCGGCGATCAGGTCGCGGATGATGTCGGGGCGGTGGAAGTGGTTGCGGAACTGGGCGAAGCTGTGGTGTTCGCGCAGGCCAGGGAAGAAGCGGTAGACGTAGGAGCCGCCCTCGGCTGTGGCGTCGTAGAAGCCCTGCTCGTCGTAGATGACGAACTCATCGTCGAGGCCCATACCGCTCAGGATCAGAGCCCCAGCAGCCACGTCGTAAATGAAGAACCGTCCGTCCGAGTTCGTCTGCAACAACAAGCGGTTATCTGAGGAAATCTGAAGCGCCAAGATATTCTCGGCTTCTGATGCCACAAAGCGCTGCGATCGGGTGATACCGTTCAATGTATCTGCGATCCAAATCTCACCAGGCGTACGATTGGCTACAGTTATAAAGTAGCCGTCACTGCTAGCGCTAACAATATAAATTCTTTCAGCTGATTTTTCTCCAGCCCACAGCGGTCCAGAAGGCAGATTTCGGGAGCAAAGCTGGGGGAAAACTCGTCGCGCCTCCCCCTCGATTCTTGTTATAAGACACCATGATACTGCCGGGGGCACTCCATTGCCGCCAGCGTTATCCATCACGCGCAGTAGAAAGATATCGCGACCTGCTATCTGCCATGCCCACATATCACCATGACGAGAAAAGACGTCTTCTACAGATGCACTTCGATCGAACGGATTATTGACATTCGCGGCGCTCAATGTGTGTGCGACGGTCGCATTTTGAGCAATATCTCGAGGAAGCAGAGCCAGGACGGAGCGCGCCCCACGAACGGCGCTCACCCGCGGATCGTCAGGTAGCCCCCAATCAGCTTGTCTGGGCGTTGTGCTGGTGGAGGCCCGAAATGAAATGCCCATTTTCTGCAGAAATTCGACTGTCGCAAAGGCGATCCTTGAGTTTGAACTGATGTCTGGTTGAATGCTTAAGCCTCTGGCGCGGACATGATCAGCGTTATTCTGCGAGATAAAAATATCTGATGAGGCGGAGATTGCCTGCATACCAACAAGGCTCTGACGTGCGCGACTAACATACGCGCCATACGATGTTCCTTGTCTCAGAACACCAAAATTTAGCTCGTCATTCTGCCTTACTGCGGATGATAAATCATCACTAATTGGCGCTGTGCGCATCCAGATCGGGAACACAACGTCGAGCCAGCGCGCAGATGGTCCGAGATTTCTCTCAAGATCGCCTCGCGCTGAAGGGCGCCTAAAAATGGTTGAAGTCTGAACATGCTGAGCGCCTGGCAAAGAGGAGCTTACTAAGAATGGGATGCCAACTGTGCTTCGGCTGAGATCTCCAGCCCCCCCTATAAGGAATTTTTCACTGTCTCTGTAAACATCTGCGGACGTAACAATGCAGGCGTGACAACGCTCTGTATGGTATATTGGATATTGTGAAATGCCTGTGCTAGAGGGGAAAAAATCTACGTAAGGAGAAAGCAGATAAAATGAACCCCATTGAAAAAAAGAAAAAAATACAATATCTGAGCTCGGCGAAAACACCCCCGCTTCTAATAGCGCCTTTTCTTCAGCGAATACTACTGTTTGCGACACGGCATCAAATATTTTAGTGGTATTGTCTGCGCGAAAAATGATAAATCTTCCATTTGGTGAAAACGACGGGTGAGCGCCGGATATTCGGGCTAGTGCGCCCTGGTTATTCGTTTGTATCACATCGAAATAATTGGAAAAAACCCTTAGCTCATATTCCCGCTCGCCGCGGTGATTGGGTGGGGATAGCCACCTTTCCCGGGGTGGTTCAGGCGTTACGCGATCCTGGACGAGTAGGATGGGCCGGTCGTCAACGAACTCCATGGTTCGCTGAGCGAGGTCTCGTGACGTCTCGATTGCGCCGTCCCTTGGCACGGAGAGAAGCGTCACGCGCACATCGACAGCCCCAGCCATAAACGCTCGCACGCGCACCTGGCCGGCGTTCTGCGATTCCGCCAAGTGCAGTGGGAACACCACCTTCAGACGGTCAGGCTCATGCTCGATGCCGTAGGGCATGCGTGCGCCTGGCGGCACGACGATAAAGCCAATCCCGGCAACCCGGACGGCCTCTGGCAAGGTCACTACTACCAACTCGCGCCGTGAACTAGGCAGCCAGCGCTGATTCAGGTCAAGCAGCATCTGCGGTGCCGCCCCGCCCTGGCCCTCGCTCGCCTGGGCACGCGGCAGCGGCGGGCGGGGTGGGGCATTGCCAGTGATGGTCCAACTGACCGTGAAGGCTTCCCCAGGGCCTGTGCGCTGCGGCACTCCGATCTCTGCGCGGATGATGGGCTCCGGATACCGCCCCGTGGCCGCCCCTGGCGGGGCGGTTCGCTGGGCGGCAGTGCCGCCCCCGCCCTGTTGCGAGGCCGCGGCGAAGGCCGTCTCCTGCCGCTGGCGCCTTTGCTCATCGTCGCGTGTCACTGCGGCCTGGCGGTCTGCCGCCTGTCGACGCGCTTGCGCCACATCAGCCGCGTATCCCTGGCCGACTGCCCGATCGAGCGACTGCCGAGCCCGCGCCTGCTCCAGCGAGCGTGTCTCCGCCAGCGCCAGCAACTGGATGTATTCCCCAAGCGACACCTGCGGCACCTCGTTCCGCTCCGCCATCAACGCCAGGTGTAGCGCCGCGTCCTGTCTACCTTCTTGCACCACCGCTCTGAGGATCCGTACAGCCTCAGCCCGGTTTTGTGGAACGCCCCGACCCGCGGCAAGAAGCCGCGCGTAGTTGAAACCAGAGACCGCGCGGCGGTGTGTGACGTAGGCGCGGCGATACCACTCCGCAGCTTGGTTCAGATCACGAGGAACTCCGCGACCATTTTCGAACATAAAGCCGAGGGTGTTCGCTGCGCCCGAGTGACCTCCATCCGCCGCCCAGCGATACCATTGCGCTGCTTTGACATCGTCACGGGCTGTGCCCTCGCCGTTCGCCAACGCCCAAGCGACAGCCATTCCCGCCGCCACATAACCGCCCTGCGCGGCAGCTGTGTAATGCCCAATGCTGGCCGCATGGTTGCCCGCGCTATCTTGCGCCAGGCCAAGCTGAAACCGCAGCCGCATATTGTTTGGCTCGCGACGCACGGCTTCCTCGCAAGCGGGGATGGCGCGGCCGGTGTCACGTTCGTTCCACGGCACAGGCTCCGACACACGGTTTGGGTCATCGGGATGGGCGGTCAGGATGTCGCACGCCGTAGGTCGGTTCTGTGCCTCCGCGACCGAGGCGCTCAGCACAGGAAGCGCAAGACCAAGAACGCAGCCAAGCACTGCTTTCGCGGGCCAACCCCGGAGGGATATGCTCATAGCTGCGATCCTTTCACAAACAGTCGAAGATATTCACAAGGGAGCCCCGAACGGAGGACGGCTTACCCTCGCAACGCTTGCTTTTCGCGCGGGTCGGGCTGGCTGCCGGACGGCGGCCAACCTGCTGGATTGGCCAACAGAGCAACAGCGCTACGTCACCAGACGCCCTTCGCTATCGGGTCTCAGATCGGCCTCAGTTCGAACAGCACTTCGCCGAGGCTCGAGATGAAGATCCGTATCGTCGCATTTACTCGTTCGCCGTTGCTGGCGAGGAGGATGGCGGCACAGGTCAGTCCCGAGGCGTCGGCCGATGTGGTCCGAAGGTTCATCAGGTCGATGATATCGACGTCGGAGTTTCTGATCGGCTTGAGGCGATTGATGTCGCGTAGGAGCTGACGCCCGAGTGCCGGGGTGCAAACGCGCGGCAGGCGAGAATCGGCGGTGTCCTGCGCACGTTGCGGCGCAGCGGCCGGCCGGGGCGCACTCGCGGCTGCCGGCGCTGCGGGAGGACGCGGTGCCGAAGGAGGAGGAGCAACGGCAGCAGGTGCCGGCGTTGGAGGTATCGCTGCTGGCTGGGGGGCGCTCGATCGCGTCGTGACAAGCCAGACAGCCTCGTAGAACTCAACCGACCCAGAAGAAGGCAGGGCAGGAGGCGGAGCCGCGACGGTGCTCGACGGTGCGGACGGCATCGGTGGAGCCGCTACGACTTCAAGCCCTCTGGCTCGGATGCCCACATCAGGGCGCGGCTCTTGAACGACCGCCAAGCCGGCACCGCGCTGCTGCGGGGTCTCAGTGATTGGCGCAATCGGCGTAGTGCTGGCGTAGACCGTGAACCGCTCCTGGCCGAATGGCTGTGTTACTCGAAGGCGGAACCGATCTCCGTCGCCTGGAATCCGGTAGTCTCGACCACCCTCAAACCGCGCTTCGCTCCTGAAGGCGTTGGGCAGCACCTGAATGATCTTGCCCGCTGCGTCCTCGTAGGTGATCCGCGCGTAGAAATCGCGATTACCGCGGACTGTGACGATGAACTCCTCACCTTCCACATACTCTCGCCGATCCGTTCGGATCGTCACTGTGAGTGGCTCTTGCGCGGCAGGGGCCTCTGGAGAGCGGGGCGGCGCTCGCCCCGGCTCCGCTTGCGGTGCGCTTGCTGGGACAGCGGGCGCACCGGCCATCAGCCGCCTTGGATAGAGGCGGACCTCAACCCTAGCCCAGACCTGAAATTGATCCTGCGGCCCAGAGATATCCCTGGATTCGATGACTGCAATGTCCTGACTGTCAGCAGCATTTCGGAGTTCCAGGTCGGCTGAACCCGAAATCTCTCGCGAAATGCGGTCATGTGCCGCAGCGCGAGCAGATTGGAGGGCCTGATGTCGGAGCTGCTCGGTCTCTGTTGCACCTCGCTGCGCTCTCAGTGCCGCCGGGATCTGGGCCTGACCGATAACCTCGACAATGCGCGACCGGCGCTCCTCGTCAGGAACGACGGCGAGGCCTCGCGAACGAAGCTGGGCCTGTGTGGAGCCGACGTCCAGGACGATGCCGAGGGCCGCCACTGCTGCAAGGAGAAGAGTTCGCATCTGACCACTGCTTTTCGACGTAATAGATTACTGCGACACGCCAAGGAGCGCGCGATCAATAAGATATGTGTCGAATCACGCTGATTTTTGTGATGGGCGGCGCCGGTACCGGACGCCTTGCGCTGCAGTAGCCGGGTGCGATGTAGCGATCTTGGCGCGTTACGCCCGCTTCCGCATCACGGCACCCGCCGCTTCGCCACACTCACCGACAGCGTCGCCGCCGCCAGATCGAACGTCGCCGCGGAGATGTTCCGCGCCATCACCCGCACCGTGTTGTTTGACCACACGGCCGCATCGAGCTCGATGAAGCGTGTCGAAAAGACCATCGATGCCTCCGCCAGGTCGCCGGCCCGTGCCCCGTTCAGCTTGACATCGATCAGCGCCGTCGCCTCCGGCGGCGAAGCTTAACATGCCCCGATTCGTATACGATGTCCGCATCCGCGTCCCCGCCGGCGCGTCCTCCCAACCCGAATAGTTGGAGTGCCTCAAGCGCAGTCTACCTGTGGAGTCGATCGCGCGTTTCAGCCACCGAGCATCCTCCGCAGCACCGCGACGACGCTGCCCTCGCCTACGAGCAGCAGCAGGACGATGGCCGCCAGCACCATTTCGATCCTGCCGAGCCGGTCGTTGGCTTGTTTCCAGCGTTCGGCGCAGACCGCCTCGTGCACGGCGAGCCTCGCCGCGACATCATCCTCGCTCATTGTTTGGTCCCCTGTCCCCTATAGCCGCTCGACGATCCGAAAGGCGCGGTTCAGCAGCGGAAAGTTCCCGCGCGTGGCGGCGGCTTCTTCGCCGGGCTGGTTCACCGCGCCCCAGATCGCCCTGCGGTTCGTCTCCGCGCGCGTATCCGCAGTCTCCGGGATCCAGAGCGCGTCGCGCGCCGCGCCGAGCCGCCGCACAAGATCCCGGTGTGCGTCCGTCGCCTCGGCGCGCGAGAGCGCCGGCAGCGTGAAGCCAGCAAAGCGCGGGTTGGCCAGCGCGGGTACGACGAACTCGGCGCCGGTCAGCGGGTTGCGGTCGCGCTGGTCGAGCATGACGCGCCCCTCGCGGACGCCGTAGGCCATGCCGCGCCCGAGCCTCCACAGCGGACCCGCCGCGAGGATCCCGATGTCGATGGCCGGCAGCGACGCGTCGGCGACGTCCACCAGCAGGTAGCGCGCCGTCGCGGCGCCGCTGCGGAGTAGGACGACGTTGCCGTTGGCCCCGTCGCCGGTGCTCGCCTGTACCGCCCCGGTGTCGTGCGCGATTGCCGTCGTGTCGATGGAGGAGCCTGTGGCGGACAGGGCGATCACCTGGCCGTTGGTGAGCCGCGCGGCGTAGACGCGGATGGCCCGATAGAAGACCACCCGCTCGCCGGCCGTGATGTTGAGCCGGTTCAGCGGCGGCATCACGACGGAAGCCGACGACCCCAGTAGGGTGCCGTTCTCGGCCACGGCCGCATCGTTAGTCGCCGCGGCAATCGTGCCTCGCGTCGCGAGGCCGGTCGCGCGCGCCACGGTCTGCTGGAATTGCGTGGCGTTGGAGCGCAGCACGCGAAGGGCCAGGCTCACACTGGTCGTGCTGGCGCCGGTGACGCGGAACTGGACGGAGTCCACGTTGCTGCCGTTGTCGAGGCTGACGTGCCCGACAAAGCCAGTGGCCGCGGTGGCGGTGGTGACCTGCTCAACGTGCAGCGTCGCTGCGCCGTAAGCGTCATCTCGCGACTGCCTTGCGGCACGCGGCGCAGATCGGCTGATCTACGGGGCTGTTGGGCGGCTCGGATGTCGGTTGCCGCCCTTACGCGTAGGGGTAAGGGCGTTGCCGGACGGTCAGCGAGGCGAGGTGATCAGCCTGGTGCAGCGGCGACGCCGCTGGACGACGGAGCAGAAGCTGGCGTTGGTCGAGGAGGCGATGCGTCCGGGCTCGTCGGTGGCGGGTGTCGCCGACCGCCATGGCATGAGCCGCAGCCTTTTGTTCGAGTGGCGGCGGCAGGTGCGCGAGGGGACGATGCCGGGCGTGGTCCGGATGGACCGGCAGGTTCCGCCCACCTTGGTTCCGGTTCGCGTCGTCGCGGATCCGCCGCGCCCACAACCAACGGTATCGGCATGTTCTGACGGGTCTGTGCGGTCCGTCACGACGGTCGAGGTGGTGCTTCGGAACGGCCGCGTGCTGCGTGTTGCCGAGGCGATCCCGCCGGAGGTGCTGGGGCGGCTGGCGGCGGCTCTGGACGCCTGATGCTGGCGCTGCATGCGGGTGTTCGTGTTCACCTGGCGCTTGGCACGACGGACATGCGCCGCGGCTTTGAGGGGCTGGCCGCGCAGGTGCAGACGGTGCTGAAGGCCGATCCGTTTTCCGGCCACCTGTTCCTGTTCCGCGGCAGGCGCGGCGATCTCCTCAAGGCGTTGTGGTGGGACGGCCAGGGTTTGGTGCTGCTGGCCAAGCGATTGGAGAAGGGCCGGTTCATCTGGCCGACGATCGCGCGCGAGGGTGCCGTGACGCTGACGACGGCGCAGTTGGCGATGCTGCTGGAAGGCTTGGACTGGCGCACGCCGACGCCGAGTTGGAAGCCAGAGATCGCCGTGTAGAAAGGCGATTTCGCCTTGCCCCGCCACGGTGACATCTGAGACGATTCCGGCGTGATGCCGCATCCCGACAGCACGCTGCCCGAAGATCCAGCCGCGCTGATGGCGGTCATCGCGGCGCTGCGCGGCGATCTCGTCGAGGAGCGCGCCGCACGTCGCGCCGCGGAGCTCGGCCTACAGGCCAAGACGCTGGAGGCGGAGCGGCTGCGGGTGCAGATCGCGCGTTTGCGGCATGAGCGGTTCGGACGATCATCGGAGCGCCTGGCGGGCGAGGTCGAGCAGCTCGAGTTGCGGCTCGACGAGGTGCTGGCCGACATCGCCGCCACGGGCGGCACCGGTGACGCCAAGGACAAGGCAGCCAGCGGCCCGGCGCCGGAGGAGAAGACGCCGCGCCGGGGTCGTCGCCCGCTGCCTGAGAACCTGCCGCGGCGGGATGTCGAGCATCTGCCCGCCGAGGGCTGCGCTTGCCGGTCCTGCGGCGGCGCGCTGCGCAAGGTAGGCGAGGACGTGACGGAGATTCTCGAATACCGCCCCGGCCGGTTCGAGGTGGTGCGCCACATCCGCCCTGCGCTCTCCTGCCGGGTCTGCGAGGCGATGACGCAGGCGCCGATGCCCTCGCTGCCGATCGAGCGCGGCAGGCCGGGCCCGGGGCTGCTGGCCCATGTGCTGGTCTCGAAATACTGCGATCACCTGCCCCTCTACCGCCAGTCGGAGATCTACGGCCGCGATGGCCTGGATTTGCCGCGCGGGCTGCTGGCGGGCTGGGTCGGCAAGTCGGCCGCGCTGGCCGAGCCAATGGCGGCCTACATCGGCCGCCACGCCCTGTCCGGCCCACGGGTGCATGCCGATGACACGCCGATGCCGATGCTCTCGCCCGGCCGCGGCAGGACGCAGACGGCAAGGGTCTGGGCCTATCTGCGGGATGACCGACCATTCGGCGGGCTCGATCCGCCCGCGGTGTTCTACGAATTCACACCGGACCGGAAGGGCGAGCACCCGCAGCGGCGCCTGCGCGACTTCCGCGGCATTCTCCAGGCCGACGCCTATTCGGGGTTCAACGCGCTCTATGAGGGCGGTCGCGTGGTCGAGGCGGCGTGCTGGACGCATGCGCGGCGCTACTTCCACGACGAATTGCTGGCGAACGACAGCCCGATCGCCCGCGAGGCCATCGAGCGGATGCGGCCGCTGTTCGCCATCGAGGCGGATATCCATGGCCAGCCGCCGGAGGCGCGCCTCGGCACCCGCCTGACGCGGTCCGCGCCGCTGATGGCCGACCTGCACACATGGCTGGAGGCGACGCTGCGGCGGATCTTCGGCAAGTCGGACCTGGCCAAGGCCATCCGCTACACGCTGGCGCAGTGGAGCGCGCTGACGGCCGTGCTGCGCGACGGGCGCGCCTGCCTGCACAACAACGCTGCCGAGCGCCGAATGCGCCCGCTCGCCCTCGGCAGGAAGAACTACCTGTTCGCCGGGTCGCTCGAAGGCGGCAGGCGGGCGGCGATCATCTACACCCTCGTCGGCACGGCGGAGCTCAACGGCTGGGATCCGCAGGCTTATCTGCGCGTGCTCCTCGACCGCATCGCCGATCACCCGATCAACCGCATCGACCACCTCGCACCCTGGAACCTCCGGCCCAACACGATCTGAGCCCCGTCAAGCCGCCACGACCGCAGCCGTCAGCGCACGCTTATACCAACGCCCTCAACGGTTGACCTGTGCGTAGTCGCGGGTGGCGATGGAGGTGATGCGGCTTGGATCGTTGATGAGGGCGTTCCAGGCATCGCAGCACGCATCGACGATAGCGTCGTAGGTTTCGTAGACCCGGTTGCTGAGCTGGTTCTGGCGCAGGAACTGCCAGACGTTCTCGACCGGGTTCAACTCGGGCGAGTAGGGCGGCAATGGTAGCAGGCTGATGTTCTCCGGGACCTGGAGCTTGCCGCCGGTCTGGTGCCAGCCCGCGCCATCGAGAGTGATGACGGCAT
>NZ_FOSQ01000011.1 GCF_900114315.1 Falsiroseomonas stagni DSM 19981 | reverse complement strand
TTCTCGCCCGAGACGAGGTCGAGCCGGCCGTCGCCGTCCAGATCCACGAAGCTCGGCGTCGTGTTGTACCCGACATTGAAGCTGCTGAAGGGATTGGCGCTGCCGACCAGGGAGCTGAAGCCGCTGCCGGTGTTCCGCAACGCCAGGAATGATGTGCCGGTGTCCGTGCCCGAGACGAGGTCGAGCAGGCCGTCGCCGTCCAGGTCCACGAAGCTCGGCGTGCTGGCGCCCCCGGTATTCAAGCCGTTGAAGGGACTGGCGCTGCCGGTCAGCGCGGTGAAGCCGCTGCCGGTGTTGCGCCACGCCAGGAACGTGCCGTTCTCCGCTCCCGCGACGAGATCGAGCCGGCCATCGCCGTCCAGATCCACGAAGCTCGGCGTGCTGTAGGCCCCGACATCGAAGCCGTTGAAGGGATTGGCGGCGCCGGTCAGCGCGGTGAGGCTGCTGATGCCGACGAGGCCGGCGCCGGTGCCGTCCACCACATTCAGCGTCAGCGCCCGCGTCGCGGTCGGGGTGTCGCTGATATTGGCGTAGCTCAGCCGCTGGATCAGCGCATCCACCGCCGGGCTGGTCACGCTGGCATTGAAGGTGATGGTGAAGTCAGCACCCAGGCCGCCCGTGGCGGTGCCGAAGGCCACCCCGCCATAGCTGACCGTGGTGCCATCGAAGCCGATCTGGCCCGCGCCACTGCCCTGGGTCAGGACCGAGACCCGGTCCTCCGCCAGCAGGCCGGCCACCACCAACCTGCCGCCGACCAGGCTCTCCCCCGCCGTGAACACCACATCGGCGTCGAGCAGTTGCGCCGCCGCGTTGACGGTGTTCTCGGCGAAGGATGCTGTCGTGCCGACGCCGGTGAGCGCGGGTTGCTCGACCACGTTCGTCACCGTGATGGCGACGGCCTGTGCCGGGCTGTCCTGCGTCCCGTCATTGGCCGTGACCGTGATGTTGTAGACGTTGTCGCCGCCCGCATCGGTCGGGGCCTCGAAATTCGGCGCCGCCTTGAAGGTCACCGCGCCCGTTGTGCTGATGTCGAACCGGTTGGCATCCGCGCCACCCAGCGACCAGGTGAGCGGGTTGCTCTCCGCGTCCGTGGCGGTTGCCTGGTACACCGTGCCGATGGCGTTCTCGGCGAAGGATGCGGTGGTGCCGGAGGTGATGGCCGGCGCATTGTTCTGACCCTCTGCCTCCGCCGTGACACTCACGGTGATGAAGGTATCAGCGGGCGTGTTCCGCCACGTATGCAGCGAGCCATCCGCCACGCCCGAGACGAGATCGAGGCGGCCGTCGCCGTCCAGATCCACGAAGCTCGGCTTGCTGTAGGAGCTGTAGGATCCGACGCCGGTGCCGTTGAAGGGATTGGCGTTGCCGGTCAGCGCGGTGTAGCCACTGCCGGTGTTGCGCCACGCCAGGAAGGTGCCGCCGCTCACGCCCGAGACGAGGTCGAGATCGCCGTCGCCATCCAGATCCACGAAGGCCGGCGCGGTGGCGTATCCAATGGCGATGCCATCAAAGGGATTGTCGGTGCCGGTCAGTGCCGTGAAGCTTGGCGCTACGCTGATCCCGGTGTTCTCCCAGGCCAGTAGCGTGCCATAGTATTCGCCCGAGACGAGGTCGAGGTCGCCGTCGCCGTCCAGATCCACGAAGGCCGGCGTGCTGCGGTCTCCCACGTCCATGCCATCGAAGGGATTGCTGGTGCCGGTCAGCGCCGTGAAGCTCGGCGCCTGGCTGGTCCCGACATTCTCCCAAGCCAGCAGATTGCCGTAGACATTGCCCGAGACGAGGTCGAGATCGCCGTCGCCATCGAGATCAACGAAGACCGGCATGCTGCGGTAGCCGTCTACATAGAACCCATCGAAGGGATTGTCGGTGCCCTGCAGTTCCGTGAAGCTTGGCGCTGCGCTGGTCCCGATGTTCTCCCACGCCAGCAGATAGCCATCGTAATTGCCCGAAACGAGGTCGAGATCGCCGTCGCCGTCCAGATCCACGAAGGCTGGCGAGCTGTAAGATCCGACGTCGATGCCATTGAAGGGATTGCTGCTCCCGGGCAGGGCCGTGAAAGGCTCGATCCCGGGCGGTCCGAAATGAACGCCCGCGCTATCGGTGACGTCGATCTTGAGGCTGCGCGTGGCGGTGGGTGTGTCGCTGACATTGGCATAGGTCAGGTGCTGGATCAGCGCCTGCACCGCGGGGGCCGTGGCCGCCTGGTTGAACACCACGGTGAAGGTGCTGCCGCTGCCGCCCGTCGCGGTGCCGATGGCCGTGCCGCCGAAGCTGATGATGCCGCTGGCAAAGCCGATCTGCCCCGCCGCGTCGCCCTGATGCAGGACCGAGATGCGGTCCTCCGCCAACAGGCCCGAGACCGTCAGCCCGCCACCGCCCAAGCTGCTGTCGGGCGCGGACAAGGTGACCGAGGCGTCGAGCAACTGCGGCGTGGCGTTCACCGTATTCTCGGCGAAGGTCACGCCGGAACTGACGCTGCCCAAGGTCGGGCGTTCCAGCACATTGGTGATGGTGATGGCGACGTCGGCGCTGCCGCTGTCGAAGCCATCCGCGGCAATGACACTGATGTTGTAGATATTATCGGCACCAGCGTCCTGCGGGGCCTCGTAATCCGGCGTGGCGAGGAAGCTGACTTCGCCGGTTGCGCCATTGATGCTGAACAGGGCCGCATCCTGGCCGCCGAGCGTCCAGGTGACCGGGTTTCTGTTAACGTCCCAGGCCGATGCCCAGTATACGGTGCCGGTGAAGTTCTCGGCGACGGATGCGGAGTCGCTCGAGTTGACGTTCGGAGGGGTGTTCACCGTCACGGTGACGGGAGCGCCTGGAGGGGGGGCGGTATTTCGAAATGCCCGCAGGCTGCCGTCGTAATCGCCCGTGATGAGGTCAGGCCGGCCGTCGCCATTAAGATCCCCAAAGGCCAGCCTCCTGGCCGACCCTATCTCGATTTGCCACCCAATCTCGCTGCCGACGCCAGTGAAGGGATTGGCGCTGCCGGTCAGGGCCGTGAAGTTCGGCGTAGCGCTGGTGCCGGTGTTCCGCCACGCCAGCAGCGCGCCGTCGTATTCGCCCGAGACGAGATCGAGCAGGCCGTCGCCATCCAGATCCACGAAGGCCGGCGCGCTCAAGGTTCCGACGTCGATCCCATCGAAGGGGTTGGCTGTACCGGTCAGCGCCGTGAAGACTGGCGCAGCGCTGGTGCCGGTGTTCCGCCACGCCAGCAGCGTGCCATCCTGATGACCCAGGACGAGGTCGAGCAAGCCGTCCCCGTCCAGGTCCGTAAAGGCCGGCCCGCTTGCAAAGGAGACATCGATACCATTGAAGGGATTGGCGCTGTCGGTCAGGGCGGTGAAGCTCGGCGCAGCGCTGGTGCCGACGTTGCGCCATGCCAACAACGTTCCAACCCGGTTGCCCGAGACGAGATCGAGCAGGCCGTCGCCGTCCAGATCCACGAAGGTCGGCGCGCTGACGAATCCGACGTCGATGCCACCGAAGGGATTGGCTGCGCCAGTCAGCGCCGTGAAGCTCGGCGCAGCGCTGCTCCCTGTGTTCTGCCAGGCCCGCAGCGTGCCATCGTATCGCCCCAGGACGAGGTCAAGGTCGCCGTCGCCGTCCAGGTCCACGAGGTTTGGCGCGCTTAGGCGACTTGCACTGCCTTCGTAGGGAGGGATGCTGCCAACCGGATTATCGCTCCCGGTCAGCGGGGTAAAGACCGGCCTCGGGGGCAAGGCCAAGACATGATCGCCCGCGCTGTCGGTGACGTCGATCGTCAGGCTGCGCTTGGCCGTGGGCGTGCTGCTGACATTGGCGTAGGTCAGGTGCTCGATCAGCGCCTCGACCGCGGCGGCCGTCACTGCGGCGCTGAACACAACGGTGAAGGTGGCGCCGCTGCCGCCTGATGCGGTACCGATGGCCGTGCCGCCATAGCTGACGGTGCCGCCGGCAAAGCCGATCTGCCCAGCCGCGTCACCTTCATGCAGGACCGAGATGCGGTCCTCCGCCAACAGGCCCGAGACCGTCAGTCCGCCACCGACGAAGCTGCTGGTGGGCGCCGTCAAGGCCACCGAGGTGTCCAGCAACTGCGGCGTGGTGCTCAGCCCGTTCCGGGCGAAGAACACATCGAAGGCAAAGTCGGTCATCGTCGCCAGGGTTGGCAAGGTCGGCACTCCGCCAGATATCAGGTGAGCGTATCAGAACAGCTTTTTGATTTTGGCGAGGTTCGGAATTTATTTCAAATCTCACAACATACTTCTATGCGCGCATGATGGCAGACATTGAATTTGTTGTGCTCATTTAATCGCATCTTTGAATACCGAGTTCACATTTGTGTTCTTTTCTCTTTGCGCCGCCTCCTTGCGCCCAGAACCGGTCAGCAGACTTTAGCGCCGCGGGCCGACGCGGGATTCCGCCATCCCGCCAAACGAGAGACACAGGCATGACCACGAATGAAGCCGCCGAACCTGCCCCGCCTGGCCAGGTGCTGATCGCCTCCCCGGGACTGCCGGGATGGCTGGCGGAGAACCGCACCAGCCTCGCGCTGACGACCTATCAGGCCGGCCGGCTGATCTTCCTCGGGCTGCGCCCCGACGGCACGCTGCGTGCCCATGAGCGCCTGCTGGAGCAGTGCCAGGGTCTGTGGACCGATGGCGACACGCTCTGGGCCAGCGGCAAGGCCATGCTCTGGCGCTTCCACAACGACGTGCCGCCCGGCATGGCCACCGCCCAGGGGGCCGACCGCCGCTTCATCCCGCGCGAGGCCCGCGTCACTGGTCGCCTCGACATCCACGACATCGGCATCGGGCAGATGCAAGGCATGGCCGCGCCCGGGCCGATCTTCGTCAACACCGCCTTCAGCTGCCTCGCCACCGTCAGCGATACGGCGAGCTTCCGCCCGCTCTGGCGCCCGCCCTTCATCAGCGCCCTGGCCCCCGAGGATCGTTGCCACCTGAACGGCCTGGCCATGGACGGAACCCGGCCTGCCTACGTCACCGCGATCAGCCGCAGCGATGTCGCCGATGGCTGGCGCGAACGTCGCGTCGATGGCGGCGTGGTGCTGGACGTCACCAGCGGTGAGGTTGTGGCGTCGGGCCTGTCCATGCCGCACTCGCCACGCTTGCACGGGGGCCGGCTGTGGGTGCTGAATTCGGGCCGGGGCGAATTGGGTGTTGTCGATCCCGGCGATGGGCGCTTCACGCCGGTGGCCTTCTGCCCGGGCTATGCGCGCGGCATGGCCTTCGTCGGGCGCTGGGTGGTGGTCGGGCTGTCCCGGCCGCGCCGCAATCACACCTTCGAAGGGCTGCCGCTGGACGGCCTGCTGCAAGCCAAGGACTCGGCGGCACGCTGCGGCCTGCTGGTGGTGGACACCATCACCGGCGAGACCGCCCATTGGCTGCGCTTCGAGCACACGATCGACGAGTTGTACGACGTGGCCGCCTTGCCAGGCGTGCGCCAGGCCGAGGCGATCGGGTTCATCGGGACGGACATCGAGCGCGCCATCAGCGTGGAAACGGCGGCCCAGGCCTGAACCGGGCCATCGTCGTCGAGTTCCGTCGTCGCACCCTGCTGCCCATCGATGACGTCCTGGGCTGGCTGCGCGAGGCCATCCCGACGCCCTCCCGCAGCGCGCTTCACCGCTGCCTCCTGCGGCATGGCATCTCCCGCCTGCCGCAGGCCGGGGAGAAGGCATCAAGGCGCCAGCGCTTCATCGAGACTGCGATCGGCCAAGTCCACATCCACGTCTGCCTGAGGGATCGTCCCTCGCGATCGAGGGGAACGACCTTCAGTCGGCGAACTGGTTGGAGGCAAGGATCAGCGGCCGCCAACGGGCGATCTCCGCGTCCCAGAACGCGCGGCCGGCTTCGGGCGTGGCGCGATCCGCGGCCACCGGCGCGGTGCCGAGATCGGCAAAGCGGCGGACCAGCCCCTCGTCGCGCAGGGCAGCGAGCAGCGCGCGGTTCAGTCGCTCCAGCACCGGCTGCGGCGTGCCGGCATGCGCATACAGCATGGTCCAGCCCGACATCCGCATCTCCGCCAGCCCCGCTTCCGCGGCTGTCGGCAGGTCCGGCAGCGCGGCGACCCGTTCGGCGGTCGAGACGGCGAGAGCGCGGATGGTGCCGGAGCGGATCTGCTCCGCCGTATTGGTCGTCTGGTCGCAGCCGACATCCAGCGTGCCAGAGACGAGGTCGTTCAACACGAGCGCGCTGCCCCGGTAGGGCACGGTGGTCATCGGCGTGCCGAGCGCCGACATCAGCAGCAACCCGCAGAGATGGCTGGTGGAGCCGACGCCGGCATTGCCGATGTTCAGCCGCTCTCCCTCGCGCCGCGCCACCGCGACGAATTCCGCCAGGCTGGAGGCGGGGAAGGTCCGGCGCGCGACGATGGTCATCGGGACCTCGTTGATCAGCCCGATCGGCTTGACCGAACCCACGGGATCGAAGGGCAGGCGCCGGTACAGCGTCGGCACCGTCGCCTGGCCGAGACCGCCCAGCATGATCACATGCCCATCGGGCCGAGCCTGGAGGAGTCTCGCATGGCCGATCGTGCCGCCGGCGCCGGGGATGTTCTCCACCACCACGGGTTGGCCGAGATCGGCGCCCATCGGGGCGGCGACAAGGCGCGCGACCACGTCGGAAGGGCCACCCGCGGCGAAGCCCACGATCATGGTGACCGGGCGCTGCGGAAAGGCGACCTGCGCCGCCGAGGCTTGGACGAAGGCGGCAGCAAGACCAAGGCCAAGCAGGGCCTGTCTGGTGAGGCTGAGCACGGTTGCGGTCTCCTGTTCCCGGTGATTCGATTCCGAAACCAGCTTCTGCAAGGGCCGTGCCGCGCGACGGGGTGGCAATGAAGGGGATGGCCGTGCCCACCTGCCTGCGCGCTGGGCGGCCCGCCGCCCGCCCGCCCAGCCATGATGCGGCGCGCGAGGCCTGGAACGCGGCGGGCCTCAGCGATCCGGCAGGCATCGCCGCCGTGCCCATCCGGTGGCGGCGGCACGATACCGGGATGCCGTCACCCCCGCGCCGACGCACGCCGCATCCGATGCGCGCCGCAGGGCCAGCGTTGCGTTATCGGCAACGGGCCGTCGCCTGTTTGTGGTGACTTCGAAACGGCTTTCTGCCGCCGCCAGCCTTCCATCCTTGCACGCTTTTGTTGCACCGCACCCGGCATCGCCGCGATGCCAATGATCGTCGACGCCAGCGGCAACCTTGCGAAGCGGCGTCGTGCGCTTCCCTGGCACGGCCCTTGCTGTTCATCCCCGTGTCAGGGGCCCGTGGCCCCGCGCACAGGAAAGGTTCCGCATGGCGCCACGCATGCACCTCGCCCTCGACCTGTCCATGACGCATCTCGATGGACGATGGCGCAGCGCCGGGTCCTGGGTGAACAGCCTCTATCCCGATCCCGCGGTGTTCGAGGACATCGCCCGCATCGCGGAACGCGGCTGCATCGACATGCTGTTCTTCGGCGACGGCACCGGCATTCCCAGCACCTGGAAGGGGTCGGAGGATGATGCCGTGCGCTGGGGCATCGGCTGGCCGCGCCAGGACATGTCGCCCTACATCGCGCTGATGGCGCGCGCCACGAAGCATATCGGCTTCGGCCTCACCTACGCCTCCACCTTCATGCATCCCTTCTATGTGGCGCGGCTGCTAAATTCGCTCGACCACGTCACGGGCGGGCGCATCGCCTTCAATGTCATCACCTCCACCCGCCGCGCCGATGCCGCGAATTACGGCTTCGACGAGCTGATGGAACACAATGCCCGCTATGAGCGGATGGAAGAGTTCATCGACGTCTGCAAGGGTTTGTGGCGCAGCATCGATGCCGATGCCTTCCAGTGGGACCGCGACAGCGGCGTGGTGGCGGACCCCGCCAAGGTCCGCCCCATCCATCACGATGGCCGCTTCTTCAAGGTGCGCGGGCCGCTTTCGGTGGTGCCGTCCCCGCAGATCGAGCCGGTGCTGATCCAGGCCGGCGGATCGCCGCGCGGCATCCAGGCCAGCGCCTATTTCGCCGAGCACGTCTTCGCCGCGGGCCCACCGCTGGCGCAGAAGCAGAAGCACCGCGCGGCGCTAGATGCGGCGCTGGTGAAGCAGGGCAGGGACCCGTCCAAGGTCGGCATCCTGTTCTCCACGCCGCTGATCGTGGCGGAGACGGAGAGCGAGGCGCGCGCGCGGAAGGAGAATCTGCTGACGATGATCCCGCCGGAGGGTGTGGGCGCCTACCTCTCCCACAACATCGGCTACGATTTCTCCCAGCTGCCATCACGGTTCAAGCCGGCGGAGCTGAACAAGGCGATCGCGGCGACCGGCGCTTCCCCCATGGGCCTGTTGCACCAGCTGGTGCTGGCGCATGGGGAGGATCTGGAAATGACACCCGAGGAATTCTTCCAGCACGGGCTGCGCAGCGCGACGGGCTATGACCGCACCTTCGCCGGCGATGCCCGCCAGGTCGCGGACTACCTGGAAGGCGAATTCGACGGCGCCGGCCAGCGCGGCGGCTTCATGGTCTCCCACCCCCAGGCGACGCCGCGGGACACCTTGAGCCTGGTGGATTTCCTGGTGCCCGAACTGCAACGCCGCGGGCGGCTGCGCACGCGCTACGAGGGCAAGACCCTTCGCGACAACCTGCTGGCCTGAAGGACGGATATCATGACCGAGCTCCGCTTTCCCCGTCGCGCGGCCCTGCTGGGCGGCGCGGCCCTGGCGTATCATGGCGGCGCGGCCGAGGCGCAGGACACACCGCGGCGCGGCGGCACCGTGACGGTGCAGGTCGCGACCGACCCGCGCTTCCTGATGCCCGCGCTCCGCGGTAATTTCAGCATCACCAATTTGGCGGCGAAGGTGGTGGAGCCGCTGGTGGATTTGGACAGCGAGGGCCAGCCCCAGGGCCGCCTGGCGACGTCCTGGGAAGGCACACCCGATGGCCTGGCCATCACCTTCCGGCTGCGCGATGGGGTGAAGTGGCATGATGGGCGGCCCTTCACCTCGGCCGATGTGCAGTTCAGCGCCATGGAGATGTGGCGCCGCGTACAGAACTACGGGACCATCGTATTCCGCAACCTGGTGGCGGTGGATACGCCCGATCCGCTGACGGCGATCTTCCGCTTCAGCAAGCCGATGCCGCTGCGCCTGATGCTCTATGCTGGGACGGAACTGTCCTATGTCGCGCCGCGGCACTTGTATGAGGGCACGGATTTCCTCGCCAACCCCGTGAACATGGCGCCGATCGGCACGGGCCCCTTCAGGTTTGTCAACTACACCGCCGGCCAGCATGTGATCGTGGAACGCAACCCGGACTACTGGGATGCGGGAAAGCCCTATCTCGACCGCATCATCACGCGCTTCATCGCGGACCCCGCGGCGGCGGCGGCGGCGGTCGAATCCGGCGCGGTGGACATGAGCATCTTCTCCAGCCTGCCGCGCACCGACCTGGTGCGGCTGGGGCGGGAGGCGCGGTTCCGCGTCTCCCAGAAGGGGAACGAGGCCAATTCCATCGGCAACACGCTCTGCTTCAACCACCGCAAGCCGGAGCTGCAGGATGTGCGCGTTCGCCGCGCCTTCGCCCACGCCATCGACGTGAATTTCTACGTCCGCAGCTTCCTGCTCGGCCTCGGCCGGCGAGGGCTCGGGCTGCAACCCAGCTTCTCCGCCTTCTATTTCCCGGACCTCACCGACTACCCCTTCGATCCCCGCCGCGCGGAGGCGCTGCTGGATGAGGCCGGGTTCCGCCGCGGCCAGGGCGGCATCCGCCTGACGCTGCGCATGACCAGCACCAATGGCGACGACGCCGTGCGCTTCGCGACCTTCGTGCAGCAATCCCTCGCCCGCATCGGCGTCCGCCTGTCCATCACCACCTATGACAGCGCCGGCTACCTCGCCAACGTGATGCGTGACTGGAATTTCGACCTGACGGGGGAGACCATCGGCTTCCGCAACGACCCGCAGATCAGCACCACCGTCTTCCTGCGATCCGGCCAGCCGCGCGGCGTGCCATGGAGCAACCAGTGGGGCTGGGAGTCGGCACCGATGGACGCGCTGATCGATGGCGCCGCGGAGGCCGTGGACCCGGATCGCCGCCGCGCCCTGTATCGCGAATTGGGGGAGATGGTGATGCAGGAACTGCCGATGTGGCTGGCGATCGAGCAGGTCTATACCTCCGTCACCGCGGTCAAGCTCCGCAACGACCACAACAACCCGCGCTGGACCGGCAGCCACTGGTCCGATCTGTGGATCGCCGCCTGAGATGCGCATCCTCCGCCTGGTGCTGCGCCGGCTGTCGCTGAGCATTCCCTGCCTCGGCATCATCCTGGCGGTGCTGTTCTTCCTGCTGCAACTGGCGCCGGGCGATGCGGTGGATGCGCTGATCGGCCAGATGGGGACCAGCGACGACACGCTGAGCAAGCTGCTGCGCAGCTATTACGGGCTGGATGGCAGCGTGGTCGGGCAGTTCACGGGCTACGTCGGGCGGCTGGCGACGCTCGATCTCGGGCTGTCCATCGCCTATGGCAAGCCGGTCATCGACCTGATCCTGGAACGCCTGCCGGTGACGGTGGTGCTGATGGTGACGTCGATGGCCATGGCCTTCACGGCCGGCTGCGTCGTCGGCGTCATCGCCGCGCGCTATGTCCATCGCTGGCCGGACACCATCATCTCCGTCCTCGGTATGCTCGTCTATTCGATGCCGAGCTTCTGGTTCGGGCTGATGGCCATCGTGCTCTTCGCCGTCACGCTGGGTTGGCTGCCGGCGGGCGGCATCTCCGACCTCCGCGCCGGGCATACGGGCATCGCGCATCTGCTGGACATGGCGAAGCACCTGGTGATGCCGGCGCTCACCCTCGGGCTGATCTTCTTCGCGGTCTATCTGCGGGTCATGCGCACCGCGATGGTGGAGGTGATGACGCTCGACTTCATGCGCACCGCCCGCGCCAAGGGATTGCAGGAACGGGCCGTGCTGTTCCGCCATGCGCTGCGCAACGCGCTGCTGCCCATGGTGACCATCGCGGGGTTGCATGCCTCCTCCATGCTCGGCGGCGCGGTGGTGGTGGAAAGCGTCTTCTCGCTGCCTGGCCTCGGGCGCCTGGCGCAGGAAGCTGTGGTGCAGCGGGACCTCAACATGCTGCTCGGCATCACCGTGATGTCCTCCGTCCTCGTCATCGCGGTGAATCTGGTGATCGACATCATCTATGCGCGGCTCGACCCCCGCATCGATGTGGGGGCCTGACCGCATGGGCGCACTTCGCCGCTACGCCTCCTCCACCGCCGCCGTCATCGGGCTGGTGCTGCTGCTGGTCGTCATCGCCATGGCGGCCAGCGCGGGATGGCTGTTCCCGGAGGACCCGCTCTCCCTGGCCGGCGCACCGCTGACGCCGCCCTTCACGGAGGAAGGGCTGCCGCTCGGGACCGATTCCGTCGGGCGCGACATCGCCGCGCAGATCTTCCATGGCGCGCGGGTCTCGCTGCTGGTGGGCGTCGTGGCCACGGGCATCGCGATCGGCATCGGCATCCTGGTCGGCGCCGTCTCGGGCTATTTCGGTGGCGCCGTCGATGCCGCGCTGATGCGGCTGACGGAAGCCTTCCAGACCGTGCCGAGCTTCATCCTGCTGCTGATGCTGGTGGTCATCTTCGGGTCGGAGGTGACGACGCTGGCGCTGGTCATCGGCGCCGTTTCCTGGACCGCGCCGGCGCGCCTGACGCGGGCGGAGTTCCTGACCCTGCGGTCGCGCGACTTCGTGCTGAGCTGCCGCACGCTCGGCATGCCCCATGCCCGCATCATCTTCCTGGAAATCCTGCCCAGCGCCCTGCCGCCCGTCATCGTCTATGTCAGCGTGGTGATGGCGCTGGCGATATTGCAGGAAAGCGCGCTGGCCTTCCTTGGACTCTCCGACCCGAACATCGCCTCCTGGGGCAACCTCATCGGTGATGGGCGGCGGGTGCTGCGCAGCGCCTGGTATGTGGCGGCGCTGCCTGGGCTGGCCATCATCGTCACGGTCCTCGCCATCTCGCTGGTGGGGCAGGGGGTGAACGACCTGCTGAACCCGAGGCTCGGCCGGCGATGACCGCGCTGCTGTCCATCGAGAATCTCTCCATCGCCCTGCCGCGCGGCGCGGATCGCGCCCATGCCGCGAAGGATGTCTCCTTCACCATCGATCGCGGTGAGGTCTTCTGCGTCGTCGGCGAGAGCGGGTCGGGCAAGTCGCTGACGGCCGCCGCCATCCTTGGCCTGCTGCCGCCGGGAGTCCGGGCCAGCGGCGGGCGCATCCTGTTCGAGGGGCAGGACCTGCTGCAACTCTCGCTGCCCGATCTTCGCCGCATCAGCGGCAAGCGCATCGGCATGGTGTTCCAGGACCCGATGACGGCGCTGAACCCGCTGCACACCGTGGGGTCCCAGGTCGCGGAGACCTTCCGCATCCACACCAGCCTCGGCCGGGCGGAGATCGCGGACCGCGTGCTGGATCTGCTGGAGACGATGCGCCTGCCGGAGCCGCGGCAGATCGCGCGCGCCTATCCGCATGAACTCTCCGGCGGCCAGCGGCAGCGCTGCGTGATCGCGATGGCGATGGCGCTGGAACCCGCCTTGCTGATCGCGGATGAACCCACCACCGCACTGGATGTCACGACGCAGGCGCAGATCCTGGGGCTGATCCGGGATTTGCAGGCGCGGCGCGGCATGGGGGTGATGTTCATCACCCATGATTTCGGCGTGGTGGCGGAAGTGGCGACGCGCATCGCGGTGATGCGGCAGGGGGAGGTGGTGGAACAGGGGGAGGCCGCGACCATCCTGAACCGCCCGCGGCATCCCTACAGCCAGGCGCTGATCGCCGCCATGCCCGCGCTGCGCCCGCCGCCCTACCAGCCCAGCACGGCCGCGCCGGTGCTCAGCGTGGAAGGCGTGCACAAGACCTATCGCCGCCGCGGCCGCACGGTCGCCGCGCTGAAGGATGTCTCGCTCACGCTCCGCCGCGGCACCACGCTGGGCGTGGTGGGGGAGAGCGGGTCGGGAAAATCCACCCTGGCGCGCTGCCTGGTGAAGCTGGTGGAGCCTGAGCAGGGCGCGATCCGCGTACTGGACACGGATATCACGCGGCTCAGCGGCAGCGCCTGGCGGGCGCAGACGGGGCGCATCCAGATGGTGTTCCAGGACCCCTTCACCTCGCTCAATCCGCGCCGGCGCGTCGGCGACCTGGTGACGCAGGGTATCGCGATGCGCGGCATCCGGGGCCCGGACCTGAAGGACCGGGCGGAGGATCTGTTCCGCCTGGTGGGCCTCGACCCCGCCGCGATCGACCGCTTCCCGCATGAATTCAGCGGCGGGCAGCGCCAGCGCATCGGCCTGGCCCGCGCGCTGGCGCTGGAGCCGGATGTGCTGGTGGCGGATGAACCGGTCTCGGCGCTCGATCTTTCCGTACAGGCGCAGGTGCTGGACCTGCTGGCCTCGCTGCGCCGGAAGCTCGGCCTCTCCATGGTCTTCATCACGCATGATCTGCGCGTGGCCGCGCAGGTCTGCGACCGCGTCGCGATCATGCAGCGGGGCGAGGTGGTGGAGGAAGGCCCGGCGGAGACGCTGCTGACCGCGCCGACGCATCCCTATTCGCGGGAATTGCTGGCGGCGGTGCCGGGGCGGGGCTGGGCCGGGGGGCGGTAGGGCCCCCCATCTGGGTGCCGACAAGGAAACGTGATAGGCAACGACCGGTAGGGGCGCCGGTGGTCGGTGCCTCCTTCGCTTGGTCATTACTGCCCGCCCATGCAGCGTCCCGTTCCCCGGCCGAAACCGATGCCTGCCACGCCGGACCCGCAGGCGGCCGAGGCCGCGCTGCGCGCCCGGCTGCGGGACCAGCCCGGCAATGCCATGGCCTGGCAGCAACTGGCGGGGCTGCTGGCGCAGGGGAACCGCCATGCGGAGGCGGTGGGGGCCTTCGCCCAGGCGCTGGCCGCCGGGGCCTCCGCCGCCGCCCTGGCGACGCCCTACGCCCTCTCGCTCAGCGCCCTGGCAAGGCATGGGGAGGCGGTGGCGGTGGTGGCGCCGGTGCAGGCGCGCAAGCCCAAGGATTTCGCCCTCGCCAACCTGCTCGGCGTGCTGCTGAAGCGCGCGGGGCGGCTGGATGAGGCGCTGGCGATGCTGGAGGCCGCGCGGAAGCTGGAGCCGCGCAGCCTCTCCCCCTGGCAGAACATCGGCAACACGCTGGAACTGAAGGGCGACTATGCCGGCGCGGCCGCTTCCTTCGCGGGCGGGCTGAAGATCGAGCCGCGCAACGCCGAGCTCTGGCGCCTGCATGGCCGCTGTCTGCGCGCGTTGGGCGACCATGCCGGTGCGCGCGCCAGCCTGGAGAAGGCCTTCGCCCTGGAACCGCGGGACCGCGACGCGGCCGCGCTGCTGGCCTCCATGCTGGTCGAGATGAAGGAGCCGGAGCGCGCGCTCGCGGTGATCGAACGCGCCCGCGCCGCGCGGCCCGGCGACCAGGCGGCGGATGTGCTGGCCGGTCGGCTGCAATTGCAGCTCGGCCGCACGGCGGATGCGATGGCCACGCTGGAACGCGCGATTGCCGCCAATCCGGGCGATCTGAACGCCAACCTTGCCCTGGCGCGGCTGCATGGCGACGGCAACCGCCGCGCGGCGAATGAGGCGCTGAAACGCGCCGTGGCCGCCAACCCGCATTCCTGGGAAGCGGCGGAGGCGCTGATGGAAAGCCTCAGCCGCAGCCGCTACGACGATGAGGTCGCGCATCTCGAGGAAGCCTATCGCATCGGCTGCGGGCTGCTGGAAAAGCACCCCGACCGCATGGCGCGGCTGGCGCGCGGGCTGCGCACCGTGTTCCAGCGCGTGATGGATGAGGATCGGCTGGCCGCCACCGGCCCGGTGCGTGCGTTGCTGCCGCATTGGCTGGCGGAAGGCCGCCATTCCGCCGTGCATTACGAACTCGGCCAGGTGGAGACGCTGCAGGACCGGATCGATATCGTCGAATGGCACCGCGCCTGGGGGCGCCGCGCCTCGGCGAAGATCGCGCCCGTCACGCTGCCGGCCATGCCGGCGATCGCCACCGGCCGGAAGCTGCGCATCGGCTTCATGTCGAGCGACCTGCGCAACCATCCCGTCAGCTACTTCGCGCTGCCCCTCATCGAACTGCACGATCCCGACAAGGTCGAGGTCTTCTGCTATTCCTTCTACGAGGGCGAGCGCGACCGGGTGCAGGAGATCATGGAGCGCCGCGCGGCGGGCTTCCGCTGGTGGCCCCGCAAGCCCGATGCGCAGGTGGCGGAGGGCATCGCGCAGGATGGGCTCGACATCCTGTTCGAACTCGGCGGCAGCACGGCGATGAACAAGCTGGAGGTGATGGCCCATCGCCCGGCGCGCATCGGCGCGAGCTGGCTGGCCTATCCCCATTCCGCGGGGCTGGAGCAGATCGACTACGTGCTGGTCGATCCCTACATCAAGCCGGAAGACCCGCGCCTGCTGATCGAGCAGCCCTTCGAGATGCCGGAAAGCTGGGTGGTGCTGGGGCGGCTCGGCTTCAACGACCAGCCGATCCATGATGGGCTGCCGGAGGAGCGCAACAACTGCATCACCTTCGGCACGGCCAACAACCCGTATAAATTCACCACGGCGTGCCTGGATGCCTGGGCGGCGGTGCTGCGGGCGGTGCCCGGTTCGCGCTTCCTCTTCGTGCGGCCCGAAGCCTCCGGCATGGCCTTCATGGATAATGCGCGGATCGCCTTCGCGCGGCGGAACGTCGACCCGACGCGGCTGGATTTCGTCGGCGTGCGCGGCAAGCATTTGCCCTACTACAACACGTTGGACATCGCGCTCGACAGCCTGCCGCATGTCGGCGGCACCACGACGTGCGAGGCGCTGTGGATGGGCGTGCCGACCATCAGCCTGGTGGGCGCGGGATTCCCGGAACGGCTCGCCTATTCCAACCTCAGCAATGCCGGTGTCGGCGACCTCGCGGCCTTCAGCGTCGAGGAGTATGTGGCGAAGGCCGAGGCGCTGGCGCGGGACCGCGCGCGGCGGCGGGAATTGCGCCACGGGCTGCGCCCGATGATCCGGCGCAACCCGCTCGGCCAGCAGCAGCGCTTCGTGGACCTGTTCTACGCCAAGGCCGCGGAGGTCGCTTCCCGATGAAGGCGGTGATCCTGGCCGGCGGCCGCGGCACGCGGCTGGCGGAGGAAACCACCACGCGGCCGAAGCCGATGGTGGAGATCGGCGGCCGGCCGATCCTGTGGCACATCATGCAGGTCTATGCCGCGCATGGCGTGACCGACTTCATCATCTGCCTCGGCTACAAGGGCTGGCAGATCAAGGAATTCTTCCTGAACTATCGGCTGCACGCCAGCGACATCGCCATCGACCTCGCCACCGGGCACATCGATGTGCTGCGCCCGGCGGAGATGCACTGGCGCGTGACGCTGGTCGATACGGGGGAGGAGACGCAGACCGGCGGGCGGCTGAAGCGCGTGGCGCATCTGCTGCGGGAGGAGGAAGCCTTCTGCCTGACCTATGGCGACGGCGTCGGCGATGTGGATATCGGCGCGCTGGTCGCCTTCCACCGCGCGGAGGGGCGTGACGCCACCGTCACCGCCGTGGCGCCGCCCGGCCGCTTCGGCGCGCTGGAACGCCGGGGTACGCGCGTGACGGCCTTCATGGAAAAGCCGGCAGGGGATGGCGCCACGATCAATGGCGGCTTCTTCGTGCTGTCGCCGCGTGTGATCGACCGGATCGAGGGCGATGCCACGGTCTTCGAACAGGAACCGCTGCGCGGCCTGGCGCAGGACGGGCAGTTGGCGGCCTATGACCATCCGGGCTTCTGGCAGCCCATGGACACGATGCGTGACCGCGACCTGCTGGAACGCCTCTGGGCATCCGGCCGGGCGCCCTGGAGAATCTGGTGACCGATTTCTGGCGCGGCCGGCGCGTGGTTGTCACCGGCCATACGGGCTTCAAGGGTTCATGGCTGTGCCGCGCGCTGCACGGCATGGGCGCGACGGTGACGGGCGTCGCGCTGGACCCGCGCCCCGGCCCCTCCGCCTTCGCGGCGCTGGCGGTGGGATCGGTGCTGGAAGCCGATCACCGCGTCGATATCCGCGACGGCGCCACGGTGGCGCGGCTGCTGCGCGCGGCGCGGCCGGAGGTCGTGCTGCACCTGGCCGCGCAGGCCTTCGTCGGCGATGGCTACCGCGACCCCGCGGGTACCTTCGCGACCAATCTCGGCGGCACCGTCGCGGTGCTGGATGCGATGCGCGGCCTGCCGGGGCTGCGCGCCGCCGTCATCGTCACCTCCGACAAGGTCTATGCGAATGATGGCGCTGGCCGCGCCTTCGCGGAGGGTGACCGGCTGGGCGGCGCCGATCCCTACAGCGCGTCCAAGGCCGCGGCGGAACTGGCCGTCGCCTCCTGGCGCGCCAGCTTCGGGCACGAATTGCCACCGATCGCCACCGCGCGGGCGGGCAATGTCATCGGCGGCGGGGATTTCGGGACGGAGCGGCTGGTGCCTGACCTCGTGCGCGCCATGGTCGCGGGGCAGACGCTGATGCTGCGCCGGCCGGATGCGACGCGCCCCTTCCAGCATGTGCTGGATGTGCTGCGGGGCTACCTGATGCTGGCGGAACGCCTGGCGATGGGCGATGCGCCGGCGGCGATGAATTTCGGTCCGAGGGATGGCGAATTGTCGGTGCGCGGATTGCTGGGGCATTGGGAAGCGGCGGCGGGCATGCGGGTGGACTGGCAGGCGGTGGAAGGCCCGGTGATGGAGGAATCGAAGCGGCTGGCGCTGGATTCCTCGCTGGCGGAACGCGCGCTCGGCTGGGCGCCGCGCCTGGATACGCCGCGCGCCATCGCGGAGACCGCCGCCTGGTACGCGGCCTGGCAGCGCGGGGAGGGCATGGTGGACGCGACCGATGCGGCGATCCGCGCGGTGGTGATGGCATGACCGGCGCGACGCGCATCACCGCCTGCCGCGCCTGTGGCGCGCGGCTTGGCGCCGTGTTCTGTGACCTTGGCACCATGGCGGTCGCCAATTCCTACGTGCCGCCGGACCGCGCCGATGCGCCGGAACCGGTCTTCCCGCTGCGCGCCATGGTGTGCGAGGGCTGCCGGCTCGTGCAACTCGACACCATCGTCGATGCGGTCGGCATCTTTTCCGACTATGCCTATTTCTCCTCCGCCTCCTCCTCCTGGCTCGACCATGCCGCGCGCTTCTGCACGGGCATGACGCAGAGGCTGTCGCTGGGCGCCGGCAGCTTCGTGGTGGAGGTCGCGAGCAATGACGGCTACCTGCTGCGCAACTTCGTCGCCGCCGGCATCCCCTGTCTGGGCGTGGAGCCCGCCGCCAATGTCGCGGCCATGGCGAAAGAGGCGGGAGTGCCGACGGAGGTGTTCTTCTTCGGCGCTGACAGTGCGCGCGACCTGGTGGCCCGGCGTGGCCATGCGGACCTGATCGTCGCCAACAATGTGCTGGCGCATGTGCCGGATGTGAACGACTTCGTCGCGGGGATGGCGATCCTGGCGGGGTCGCGGGGCATGATCTCCATCGAATGCCCGCACCTCGTCACCCTGGTGGATGGCGTGCAGTTCGACACGATCTACCACGAGCACTACGCCTACTGGTCCCTGCTGAGCATGGAGGCGCTGCTGGCGCGCCACGGCCTGGCGGTGGTGGATGTGGAACGCCTGCCGACGCATGGCGGGTCGCTGCGCGTCATGGCGCGCAAGGCGCCGGCCGAGGCGTCCCCCGCCGTGCTGGCGCTGCGGGCGGACGAGGCGGCGCGCGGCCTCCACACCGATGCCTTCTACGAGGGGTTCGAGGCGCGGGTGCGGCAGGTGCTGGACGGGCTGCGGGCCTGGTTGGCGGCGGGCGAGGGGCGGCGGATCGGCGCCTATGGCGCGGCGGCCAAGGGCAACACGCTGCTGAACGCGGCGGGGGTGAAGGCGCCCGCCATCCTGGCCGTCGCGGATCGCAGCACGGCCAAGCAGGGCCGGCTGCTGCCCGGCAGCCACATCCCGGTGGTGACGCCGGAGGCGCTGCTGGCCATGGGGCTCGACGACATCCTCGTCCTGCCCTGGAACATCGCGCCGGAGATTGCGGCCAGCCTGCGCCGCGGCGGCTTCGCGGGGCGGCTGGTGACCGCCGTGCCGCGCATCACCGAACTGCCGTGAGGTTCCGGCCCACCGCCATCGCCGGCGTGGTGGAAGTGCTGGCCGACCGGGCGCGCGACGCCCGTGGCGCCTTCCTGCGAAGCTGGTGCGCGGACCGCTTCGCCGGGGCGGGGCTGGACTTCGTGCCGACCCAGGCGAGCCTGTCGGAGAACACGCATCGCCACACGCTGCGGGGGATGCACTGGCAGGACGCGCCGGCGGCGGAGCAGAAGCTGGTGCGCTGCATCCGCGGCGCGGTCTTCGACGTGGCACTCGACCTTCGGCCCGGCGGCGGGTTGCGGCACGGGGCGGTGGTGCTCTCCGCCGAGCAGGGCAATGCCTTCTTCATTCCCCGTGGCTGCGCGCATGGCTTCATCACGCTGACGGATGACGCCGTGGTCGAATACCTGATCGACGCCCCCTATGCGCCGGACCTCGCGCGCGGGGCGCGCTGGGATGATCCCGCCTTCGCCATCCCCTGGCCCGCGGCGCCGGCGGTGATCAGCGACCGTGACCGGGACTGGCCGCCGCATGGCTGAGCGGGTGCTGGTGACCGGCGCCAGCGGCTTCGTCGGCCGCCCGCTGCCGGCCGCGCTGGCCGCGCTGGGGTTCGAGGTGCATGCCACCGCCTGGCGCGCCGCCGGGGCCCTGCGCGCGAACCTGCTGGACGAGGCCGAGCAGGCCGCGCTGCTGCGGGATGTGAAGCCCGGGGTGATCGTCCACGCCGCCTGGTATGTCGAGCATGGCCGCTTCTGGACCGCGCCGCAGAATACCGACTGGCTGGACGCCTCCACGGCGCTGGCGCGGCGCTTCGCCGAAGCCGGGGGGCGCCGTTTCATCGGCATCGGGTCCTGCGCGGAATACGCGACGGAGCCGGATGACGCGCTGTGGCCGGAGAGCCGCCCCATCGCCCCCGCCACCCCCTATGGCATCGCCAAGGCTGCCCTGGCGGCGCGGCTGATGGCCATGCAGGGGCTTTCCGTGGCCTGGGCGCGGCTGTTCCACCTGTTCGGTCCCGGCGAGCATCCGGACCGGCTGGTGCCCTCCGTCGCGCTGGCGCTGGGGCAGGGGCGGGAAGCGCGCTGCGCCTCCGGCCGCCCGATCCGGGATTTCGCCAGTACCTGGTTCGTGGCCGATGCGGTGGCTGCGCTGGCGGCCAGCGACGTCACCGGCGCGGTGAATATCGGCGCGGGGGAGGGACGGTCGATCCGCGACATCGCGGAGACGATCGCCCGCCTGGCGGGCCGCCCCGACCTGCTGCGCATGGGCGCGCTGCCCGATCGCCCGGGGGAGGTGCCGCGCATGGTCGCCGACACCACGCGGCTGCGGCGGGAGGTCGGCTTCACCGCGCCGCCCGCCACCGACGAAGCCCTGGCGCGGCTGGTCAGGCCCTGACGGGCGGGGCGGAGACCACGCCCGCCCGTTCCAGCGCCGCCGCCGCGCGGAACAGCACATCCTCCCGCCACGGCGCCGCGATCAGCTGCACGCCGATCGGCAGGCCGTTGGGCGTGCCGGCCACGGTCGGGTCCGCCAGCGGCACGGCCAGCACCGGCAGCCCGATGCAGGAGATGGGCTGGGTGAAGATGCCGAGGTTGGGGCGGATCGGCACCAGCTCTCCCTCCAGCTCGATATTCGCCTGGCCGATGGGGGTGGCGGCGAAGGGCGTGGCGGGGGCGATCAGGATGTCGGTCTCCGCGAAGAGCTTGAGGACCGAGGCCCGGTAATCCGCCCGCAGCCGCTGCGCCTGGGTGATCCAATGCGCGGGCAGCATGGCGCCGGCCAGGAAGCGGTCCCGCGTGCCGGGATCGAAATCCTGCGCGCGGGTGCGGAGATCCGCCATGTGGAGGTTCCCGCCCTCCGCCATGGTGATGAGGAAGGCGGCGGCCCGGCCCCGCGCGGCATCCGGCACCACCAGGCGGCGCGTGGCGCCGGCGACGCGGGCGATCGCCTCCACCGCCGCGAAGGCTTCCGCATGGCCGTTGCGCGCGAAATGGCCATCGGCGACGGCGAAGCGCAGCCCCTCGATCCCCGCGGAGAGGCGCGGCGTCACGGGCTCCAGCGGCTGGCGGGTCTGGGCGGGGTCCTCCGGGTCGAAGCCCTGCAGCACGTCATAGGCCAGCGCGAGATCCGTCAAATCCCCCGCGAAGGGGCCGAGGTGGTCGAGCGAGGCGACGAAGGGATAGCTGCCCGCGCGTGACAGCCGCCCATAGGTGGGCTTCAAGCCGAAGATGCCGCAGAGGGAGGAGGGGACGCGGATCGATCCGTTGGTGTCGCTGCCGAGCGTAATCGGCACCAGCCCCGCCGCCACCGCCGCGGCCGACCCGCCGGAGGACCCGCCCGCGATCCGCGTCACGTCATGCGGGTTGCGGCAGGCACCCTCATGCGCGTTCTCCGTCGTGAAGCCGTAGGCGTATTCGTCCATGTTCAGCGCGCCGGTGCAGACCGCGCCGGCGGCGGCCATCTTCCGCACCAGGAAGCCGTCGCGCGCCGCCGGCTTCGCATCACGCTCGATCTTCGAACCCGCGAGCGTCGCGATGCCTTCGAGGTCGAAGAGATTCTTCACGGCATAGGGCACGCCCGCGAGCGGGCCGGGATCGCGCCCCGCGGCGATGGTCTGGTCCACCGCCAGCGCCTCCGCCCGCGCACGGGCGGCGGTGACCTCCGTGAAGGCGTTGAAGCGGCCGTCCCGCGCGGCGATGTCGGCCAGCGCTTCTTCCGTGACGTCGATCGCGCGGCGCTGGCCGCGGCGGATGGCCTGGGCGATGGCGGCGGCCTTCATGGGCGGAACACCGGCGCGGGTTCCTGGTGCACCGTCAGGGCCTTGCCCTCCACCAGCGAGGCCATGCGCGCGGCGAGCCGAAGGTTGGCGATGACGCCGGGGCGATGCGCGGGGTCCACCGGCAAGTCGAGCGCCGCGGCGGCGGCGTTCATGAAGGCTTCGGCCTGTTCTTCCGTCATGGCGGTTCCTCGGCGTAGTGGCAGGCGGCCTGGCGCCCGCCGGCGAAGCGGCGCAGCGCCGGCATCTCCGTACCACATCGATCGGTGCCGATGGGGCAGCGTCCGTGGAAGCGGCAGGCATTCGGGTCCGGGTCGATCGGGCTGCGCGGATCGCCGGCGAGCCGCAGCGCATCGTCCCGCAACCCATCGAGCCGCGGCACCGCCGCCACCAGGCCGCGCGTGTAGGGGTGCAGCGGATTGGCGAAGACCTGCGACGCGGGCCCGACCTCCACGATGCGGCCGAGATACATCACCACCACGCGGTCGCAGAGCAGGCGCACCACATTGAGGTCGTGGCTGACGAAGACGTAGGACATGCCCAGCGTCTCCCGCAGTGTCACCAGCAATTGCAGGATCGTGACCTGGACGGAGACGTCGAGCGCCGCCGTCGGTTCGTCCAGCACCAGCAGATCGGGGCGCGTGGCGATGGCGCGGGCGATGCCGACGCGGGCGCGCTGGCCGCCGGAGAGCTGGTGCGGGAAGCGGTCCAGCAATTCCAGCGGCAGGCCGCAGAGCGCGGCCGCTTCCTCGACCTTCGCCTTGAGGTCGGCGCCCGTCACGCCCTTCAGCTTGCGCAGCGGGTCGGCGATGGCGTCGGCGGCGGTGAAGCGCGGGTTGATGCTCTCCCCGGCATCCTGGAAGACGATCTGGATGCGCGCGCGGTCGGCGTCCCGCGCGAAAGCCTTGGCGGGCAGGGCGGCGAGTTCCCGCTGGCCGAAGCGGATGGAGCCGCTGCTGGGGTCCGTCAGGCGGGTGATGAGGCGCACCAGCGTGGATTTCCCGCAGCCGGATTCGCCGACGAGGCCCAGCGTCTCTCCCCGCGCCAGCGTGAAGGACACATCGTCCACGGCATGGACCATCGGCGTGTGGCCGCCGCCGAAGAAGCCGCCGCGGCGGAGTGGAAAGCGCTTCGACAGTTCCGCCACATCCAGCAGCGTGCTGCCCGCGGCGCCCGGCGGGGTGGGGTCGTTGCCGATCATGTGGGGTTCCAGCAGGCGATGCGTTGCGCCGGCGCGATGTCCCGCCATACCAGCCCGGCATCGCAGCCGGGCAGGCGGCGGTCGCAGCGCGCGGCGAAGCGGCAGGGCGGCAGGTCGTCACGCCGCAGATCGGGCAGGTTGCCGGGGATGGAGCGGAGCGCGGACAGCGCGCCGGCCGCCGTCGGCGTCGCGGCCAGCAGGCGGCGCGTATAGGGGTGGCGCGGGTTGGCCAGCAGCGTCTTCGTGGCCGCATCCTCCACGATGTGCCCGGCATGCATCACCGCGATCCGCGCGCTGCGCTCCGCCGCCAGGGCCAGATCATGGGTGATGAGGATGGTGGCCATCCCCGTCTCCGAAGCCAGCTTCGCGACGATATCCATGACCACGGCCTGGGTCGTGACATCGAGGCCCGTGGTCGGCTCATCCGCGATCAGCAGGGCGGGGCGCGTGGCCACCGCGATGGCGATCATCACGCGCTGGCACATGCCGCCGGAGAGTTCGAAGGGATAGGCGGAGGCGCGGCGGGCGGGATCGGGGATGCCGACCTGCCGGAGCATGTCGATGGCGCCCGCCATCGCGTCCCGCTTCGACAGGCCGGCATGGCGGCGCAGCACATCGGCGATCTGCTGGCCGATGGGGCGGATCGGGTTCAGGGCGGCGCGCGGGTTTTGGAAGATCATCGCGGCGCGCTTGCCACGGATCCTTGCCAATTCGCCGGGTGAGGCGGCGGTGAGGTCCACGCCTTCCAGCACAGCGCGGCCCTGGGTGATCTTCCCCGCGGCGTCGAGCAGCCCGAGCAGCGCATAGGCGGTGACGGATTTGCCGGAGCCGGATTCGCCGACCAGGGCCATCGTCTCCCCGCGTCCCACCGTGAAGGCCACGCGGTCCAGCGCGCGGACGATGCCGGAGCGCGTGCGGAATTCGACGGAGAAGTCGGAGACGTCGAGCACCGCGCTCATGTCCTGCGCCTCGGGTCGACGATATCCCGCACCCCATCGCCGAGAAGATTGAAGCAGAACACCGCCGTCATCAGCGTGGCGCCGGGGAAGAGCGCGACCCACCATTCGCCGGAGACGATGAAGGCCGCGCCCTCCGCCACCATGATCCCCCATTCCGGCGTGGGCGCCCGCACGCCGAGGCCGATGAAGGAAAGCCCCGCGGCGTTCAGGATGGCGTAGCCCATGGTGAGCGACATCTGCACCACCATGATCGGCATGATGTTGGGCGCCACCTGGCCGAGCAGCACGCCGATATCGCGATGGCCCGCGATGCGCGCGGCGTCCACGAAGCCCGCTTCCCGCCGCTGCACCGTCTCGGCCCTCGCGACGCGGACATAGAGCGGGAAATTGATGATGGCCGTCGCCAGCACGATGTTCGGCACCGTGTTGCCGAGTGCCGCGACGATCGCCATGGCGAGGACGAAGAGCGGAAACGCCATGATGGTGTCGGCGATGCGGCCGACCAGCTGGTCCACCCATCCCCCGAAGAAGCCGGACGCCAGCCCCGCGAAGCCGCCCATGGCGAAGACCAGCGCGACGGAAGCGGCCGCGATGCCGAGGTCGAGGCGCGTCGCGACCAGGACGCGGGAGAAGATGTCCCGCCCGATCTGGTCCGTGCCGAACCAGTGCTGCGCGGAGGGCGGTTGCAGCGCCCGCATCGTGTTGCTCGCCAGCGGGTCATAGGGCGCCAGCGACGGGCCGAGGATCGCGGCCAGGACGAAGAAGGTGAACAGCGCCAGCGCGATGCCCGTCACGGGATTCTCGCTGACGACGTGGCGCGCGTGGCGGAGCGTCGAGCTGCTCATGAGTGTCGGGCCCGTGGGTCCAGCGCCCGGTTCACCAGGTCGATGGTCAGGTTCAGCAGGACGTAGAGGATCGCCATGGTCAGGACGAAACCCTGCACCGGCGCGCCATCGCTCGCGATCAGCGCCTCCACCGCATAGCTGCCGATGCCGGGCCAGGCGAAGACCTTCTCGACCAGCACATTGGCGCCGAGCAGGAAGGAGAAGACCATGCCGAGCGTCGTCACCACCGGCAGCAGCGCGTTGCGCAAGGCGTAGGTCAGGATGATGGTGCGGGACGAGAGGCCCGAGGCCCGGGCCGTGCGGATGAACTCCGCCCCCAGCACCGCCAGCATCGAGGCGCGGGTGATGCGCGCGATCGGGGCCAGCGCGAAAAGCCCCAGCGTGCAGGCCGGCAGGATGATCTGCGCCAGCGCGCTGTGCCAGGTCTCCCAGTCCCGCGCGAGGGCGGCATCCACCAGGTAGAAGCCGGTGATGAAAGGCGGCGCGGAGGCGAAGGCATCCAGCCGCCCGACCGGCGCCGGCGACCAGCCCAGCAGGTAGTAGAAGACATAGACCAGCAGCAGCCCCGTGAAGAAGACGGGCAGCGAAACCCCCGCCGTCACCACGACCCGGCAGAGATGATCCGCCAGCGACCCCTGCTTCACCGCGGCCAGCACGCCGAGCGGGATGGCGATGCCCATCGCGATCAGCAGCCCGAACAGGGTCAACTCCGCGGAGGCCGGCAGGCGGTTCATGATATCGACCAGCACCGGCTGCCCCGTGGTCAGGGACATGCCGAGGTCGCCGCGGGCAAGCGCCTGCACATAGCTCCAGAACTGCTCCGGCAGCGGGCGGTCGAGGCCGAGGGCGGCGCGGATCTGGGCGATGGATTCCGCGCTGGCGGTGGGCCCGGCGAAGTAGGTCGCGGTGTCGCCGGGCAGCACGCGCGTCAGCACGAAGGTCACGATGATGACGGCGACGAGGGCGGGCAACGACCCCGCCAGCCGCCACAATACCCCCCTCATCCCTTGGTCAGGTAGCGGAAGTCAGGCTCCCGGCACGGCCAGAACTGGTAGCCGCCGATGCTCCGCTGCATCGCGACGTCGTGGAAGGGCTGCGCGATGGGGATGAAGGGCACGTCGTGCATGCCAAGCTCCAGGAAGCCGCGCACATTCTGCGCATAGACCGCGGGGTCTTGCGTGAAGCGGGCCGCGTCGATCAGGCGATCCATCGCCGGGTTCTGATAGCTCGGGATGTTGAAGATCGAGTTGTTGCCGTGATAGTTCCAGAAGAAGAAGTAGTCCGGCCAGTCCAGCCAGCCGCCGAAGCGGTAGATCGCCATCGGCGCGGTCTTCTTGTTCAGCTCGCCGCGGAAATTGGCGCCGGGGATCTTGTTCAACTCCACCGTGATGCCCAGCGGCGCCAGCGCCTCCTTCACCAGCACCGCCATCGGCTCCGCGATCGTGCCCGAACCGGCGTCGAAGAGCAGGGAGGTGGTGAAGGGACCGACGCCGGATTCCGCCATCAGCGCGCGGGCGCGGGCGATGTTGCTGGCATAGGGGAAGGGGACCGGCCAGGTGAGGCGCGCCGGCGTCGAAGGCCCGCCGAACATCGGCACGCCTCGCCCGAACAGCGATGCCTGCATGATCTGCTCATAGGGCATCGCCCAGGCCACGGCCTGGCGCAGCTTCACGTTGTTGAAGGGCGGGTTCGCGCTGTTCAGCGCGACATACCAGATCGCATTCGGTACCGGCACGGCGGAGACGCGGATGCGCCCCGCCGCGGCCAGATCGGAAAAGTCCTTCGGCGGCAGGCCGTAGCTGATATCGGCATCGCCACGCTCCAGAAGCGCGCGGCGGGTGGAGGGGGAAGGGATGTCGCGCGCGATGATGCGGCGCAGCCGGGGCAGGGGGCCCGACTTCCAGTCATCGTTGCGGACATAGATGGTCTCGGTGCCCGGCCGCCAGGCCTCCACCTTGTAGGCACCGCCGCCGGCGATGTTGTTCTTCAGGTATTCCTTCGCCCAGACGTCGCCGCCGCTGTTGCGGATGGCGAGTTCGCTGTCGAAGACGAAGGGAATCGTGACCGCCAGATTCGGCATGGTCAGCTTGTCCCGCCGCAGGAAGTCGATGCGGAAGGTCTTGTCATCCACCGCGACGAACTGGTCCGGCTTCTCCAGGCTGCCGGCATTCATCTGCGTGGTGGCGAAGCCGCCGATGGAGACGGCGCGGTCGAGCGACCATTTCACGTCCCGCGCGGTGACGGATCGCCCGCTATGGAAGCGGGCATCGGCGCGCAGCTTGAAGGTCACGCTCATGCCATCGCTGGCTTCCTGCCAGCTCTCGGCCAGTTCCGGCTCCAGCGCATTGATGTCGAAGCTGGTGGTGACGTCGTCGACGCGCTGGCGCTTGAAGCTGACGAGGCGGTCGTAGCAGTTCAGCGCCACGCCGTTGACGGGCTGGGAGGAGCCGAGCCCCTGCATGTCCAGGCTGTTCGGCCCGTATTCCTGCACCAGCAGCAGCGTCTCGTTACGCGTCGGGGCCTGCGCCTGCGCGCTGCGGATGGCGGGGGCGGCCACCCCCAGCGCGGCGGCCGGCACGGCCTTGAGGAAGTCTCGGCGATCCATCGCTGCTCTCCGCTGGGGCATGACTGCCAGGCCGGAGCAGCAAGGGTTGCGCCACCGTAAGATTCAGCCGGCGGGGAACCAGCGCGCCATCTGCTGCCGGAAGGCGTCGGTGGCGGCGGACCAGCCCGGCGCGGCCGATCCTTCCGCCGCCGCCGCCGCGGAAAGCCGTGACAGGCGGCCAGGATCGATGGCGAGGTCCCGCAGCAGGGGCAGCGCCGCGGCCTCATCCGCCACCACCAGCCCGCTGCCGCCTTCGACCAGCGGGGCGGCGGGGCTGCTGGCCGGCAGGACGGGCACGCAGCCCAGAAGCTGGGCATCCCGCACCGCCATCGGCGTCGCTTCCGCCACTTCCGGCAGCAGCAGCAGATCCGCCCAGGCCACCGCATCGGCCAGCGTCTCCGCCATGCTCACGCCGAGCGGCGCGAGGCGCCGCCGCAGCCGGCCGTCCAGCGCCTCCCCCACCGCGATCCAGTCGATCGGCAGCCCCGCCTGCCGCGTCAGCGCCACCAGGCGCAGCCGCGCCTCCCGCACCGCGGGGCTGGCGGAGGGGCCGAGCAGCAGGCCCACGCGCAGCATCCCGGGCCGCCGGCTGCGGCGCAGCGTGACCAGCCGGTCCCGCTCCTCCGCCGAGATGGCGAGCGTCGCGGCCGGCGGCAGCAGGCAGAGCTTCGCCTCCGGCACCCCCGCGCCGCGCAGCCAGTCGATCAGCGCCGGCGAGGGCGCGAGCAGCAGGTCGTGCACATGCTCGAACGCCAAGGCGAGGTAGGGGTGGCCCGTGCCGCGGCCGAGGGCGGATTGCTCCAGCGCATGCAGGTGCCCCACCACCTTCGCGCCCTGCTTGCGGAGGTCGCCCAGCACGGCGGAGAGCGCCGGCACATGGCTGCAGACCAGCACGTCCAGCTCCGTCATCAGGCCGAGCAGCGCGGGCGCCGCGCCATCGAGGTCGCCCGCCAGGGCGATGCGCTGGCCGAGGAAGTCGTGCGGGCCTTCCTTCGGCAGCGCGCGGCCGAGGAAGGAGACGCTGTCGAAGGCATCGCGCAGCCCGTCGCCGAGCACGAGGCCGGGCTGTTCCAGCACGAACAGGTGGGTCACGCAGCCCGCGCGCTTCAGCGCCGTGGCCAGCGCGGCGGCGACGCGACCGACGCCATCCGCGATGCCCCCCGGCACGGCGAAGCCGACATGCCGCCCGCCCGCGCCCCGGCGCCGCGGCATGACGTGATCCGCGCCGATGGCGGCGGCCAGGTAGTCGGCATAGCTGCGGATGGCCGGGGTGGCGCCGGCCTTGCGCCAGATCCAGCGGCGGCGGCGGGCGGGATCATGATCCTGCCGCAGCCGCGCCGCGGTGGCGACGGGGTTGGGCGCATGGGCGCCGACCAGCAGCGCATCCTCCGCGCAGGGGAAGCGCAGCAGCAGCCGGGCCAGGTCCGGGCTGTCCGCATCCTCCGCCACCGCGGCCAGCCAGCCGCCCGGGGTCTCGGCGCCCAGCGCCTCCCGCAGCGCGGCCTGGCCGGCGGCGAAGCCGATCGGGGCGGAGGCCGGCGCGTCGGCCGCGACCTCCAGCGCCATGCCCCCGGGATCCGCCTCCAGATGGATCGCCACCGCCTGATGCGTGGCGCAGAGGCGCTGCAGGTGCCAGAGCAGGTTGGCGAAGAGCCCCGCGCGCCGCAGCGCCGCGACCGCCGCCGCGGGCAGCCAGATGGCGTAGGGCGGCGTGCCGAGCGTCTCCGGCTCCACCTCCTCCGCCGCGAAGGATTCCGCGTGCTGGTCCAGCGTCAGGCGGCGGGGCGGGGCATCGACGTCGCTGAGCCACAGCACGTCGCCGGATGCCTCGGTGAACAGCGCGAAGCGCGGCGCTTCCTCATGCTCCCATGCCAGCAGGTTCCGCAGGGAGAAGAGGTCGCGGTGCTTCTCCCGCATGTAGGCCAGGATGCCGGCGCGCTGGCGGTTGCTGTCGCGCAGCATGCTTTCCGCGCGCTGGCGGTACTCCAGGCCGAAGCTGGGGTGGCACCGGCCGCGGAAGCCCTTGGCCAGGGCCTGCATCCAGAATTCCCAATCCTCGTAGCCCGCCTTCATCGTCTCATCGAACCGGATGCCGGCATCGAAGACGCGGCGATGCACCAGGCTGCCGGCCTCGCAGATGTTGTCGAAGGTGACATGGGCGAGGCGCGAATAGGGGGCCTGGTAGTTGCCGGACCATTCGATCCCGAACTTGTCGATGCTGGGATAGACCCAGTCCACGCCGGCCTGGCGCAGCAGGCCGATGGCATTGGCCATCGCCGTCGGCGTCAGCCGGTTGTCGGCATCCAGGAAGTAGATCGCCTCCAGCCCCGGCCAGGCGCGCAGCGCGTAGTCGATGCCGAAATTGCGGGCCGAGGACAGGCCGCCATTGCGCTTGCGCAGGTAGGTGACGCGGTCCTCCGCCATCGCATAGGCGCTGCCGATGGTGCGCGTTTCCTCATAGGGGCAGCCGTCATCGACGATGACGATGGCGACGGAGACGCCGCCGCGCTGCGCCAGCGCCGCATCCAGGGCTTCCGGCAGCAGGCCCGGATGCTTGAAGACCGGGACGATGATGGCGATGGCCGGGGGGATCATGCCCGCCATGGCGTGCCGCGTGGCGGCGGCGAATGCAAGGCCCGGTTCAGAGCCTGTGAAAGAGTCGAGCTTGAGCATTATTGCCCGTTGAAATCATCGGGCTTTTTCCTCGGATTCCGGCGCTTTCGGGCATTAATTCACAAGCTCTCAGGCGGAGATGCGCAGCCCCGTGCAGGCGACGGAGAGCACGCGGCTGTCCCCCGGCGGCTGGTGCGCGCGCCCGAAGGCGAGGTCCAGCATCACGCTGCGGTCCCGCCGCCGCGCCGCCTGGGGCAGGGGGATCAGGGCCGTCAGCCCGGCCTCGCCGGACCCGTCCCCCGCCGTCCGGGCGAAATTGGCGCGCGTCGGCACGCCATTGACCGAACAGGTGATGGCGCCTTCCGTCAGCCCCGGCGCCGTGGCGGCGATCAGCACCTCGATCCGCGTGGCGTGGCGGGAGACGTTGTCGAGCTTGAGGTTCACATCCGCGCCCAGCCAGCGCCAGGTCCGGTCCCCGGCGCCTTCCAGCGCGTGGAAGCCGGTGCCGCGGAAATCCCGCGCGGCCAGGAAGGCCTGCGGGAGCTCCGTCTCATCCGCTTCCTCCGCCAGGGGGGCGAGGGGGTCGGGAAGGGCGGGGCGGTCGGCGGCCTGGCCGGCCTGCGCGGCGGCGACGGTCGCGCGAAGGCCGCCGATGCGCGCGCGGGGCGGCGTGCCCGGCGCGCCCGGCATCCGGCGCGTCAGCACGAAGAGATCCCGCGGGCCCGTGCCCTCCGCCTGGAACAGCCGCAGCGGCGCCAGGCCGTCCTCATCCGCCATGATCCAGCCGGACCACCCGATGGCGGCGCCGTCCTGGCGGGAGAGGTCGAGCGCCGCCGCCGTCGTCGTCGCGGCGGCGAGGGCGAATTCGACCGGCTCCGTCACCTCCCCCACCAGGCGGCCGGTGGCCTGTGCGACCAGCGTGCCGGCCGGCAGCGCGCCGGCCATGCGGCCCAGCGTGACGCCGGCGCGGGCGGGGTCGCAGGGCAGGCTGTCATCATCCAGGGCGCGGCGCGTGGCGCTGGCGCCATCGCGGGACAATTCGATCGTTTCCGGCAGGACGGGCACTTCCTCCCACCCCTGGCCGAGATCCTCGCTGCCCTCGGCATGGTCGATGCCGGTCACGGGCGGCATCACGCCGGGCAGGCCGGTCCAGACGCGGAAGGCCAGGCTGCGCGGGGCCAGGGGCGCGCCATCCTCACCGCTGACGCGGAAGGCGGGCAGGGGCTGGTTGCCGCCGAGGGAGAGCGCCAGCGTGCCTTCCGGCACCTCCACCGTCAGCCGCAGCGTGCGGGACAGGCCGGTGAGGGCGCGTTCCAGCCCCAGCACCTGCCAGCCCGCCTTCAGCCGATCGGCAGGCAGGCGCCAGGTGGCGCGGTCCTGCCCATCTTCCAGGCTCGTCAGCCGCACCACGAGGACGGCGGTGGGCGATTCCGGCGCGGCATCCAGGTGCAGCCCGATGGCGCTGACGCCGCGGCTGGCGATGGGCAGCAACTGGGCGAGCGCGCCGATATTGGCACCGCGGCCGAGCCGGATGGCCGCATCCTCCCCGCCCGCCGGTTCCTCGGCGAAGACCTCGTCGAAATCCTGGCGGTTGTCGCGGGCGACATAGGCTTCCAACTGCGCGAGCCGCCCCTGGTGATCGTCATGCGCCGCGCGCATCTGGCCGAGGCTGCGCAGCGAACCCGCGAGCAGCGCCGCCTGCCGCCGCAGCACCGCGGTGGTGCCGGAGACGACGGCGGTGGCGAGCCCCATCGCATCCCCGGGCTGCATGCGCGCGACGGGGGGCACGGTGTCGCCGCCCGGGGCGTGATCGATGGCGGTCCGCAGCGCGGCTTCCCCTTCCTCGGTGAAGGCGATGGCGGCGACGCAGAGCGGCGGCATGGCGGGAAGCGGGAAGCGGCTGCCTTCGGCATGCAGCAGAAGGCCCAGGGTGGCGTCATGTTCGATGGCCAGGACGGGCACCGGCACCGCCAGGACGTCCCGCGCCAGGCTCCATTCGATGGCGGCGATCAGCAGCACCGGCTCGCGCATCGCCGCCACCAGGGAAGGCGGCAGGGCAGGCGCCCGAGGCCCCGCGGCCCCTGCCCCGGAGGAGGCAAGCGGCGCCTGGTCACCACTGGGGGGATGCTGGGCGATCAACATGGATTTCTGACAAACTCGTGACAGCCGGCAGGACGCTAGGCGCTATGATTAATGGTGAAAAGTATTTTTTTTAAGACTGATCCGAAAAGGGACCATTCAGCCTCGCCGCATGGTTCGGCAGAGATGCATTCTCTGGCGCCAGCCGCAAGGGCGCCTCCGCCCCGGCTGCCCCCGATCTGGTGTTATCATCCTGTAAAGGCCTGCTTCTTCCGGTCGCAACCGCACCATCCAGCAGCGCCACAGGCCGCCTTGCATCGCGATATCACGGCGAAGTGATCCACGAATCTTATTTTCGGTACAGACGAATCAGCCGCGGCGGGATTCCGGCGGCAGGAAGCCATCCGCGCCCAGCTGGACCGACAGCCCCTCTCGCCCGAAGGCGCCGGCGCTTTCCGCCACCATCGCGGCGTAGCGCTTGTATTCCGCGGCGCCGTTGTAGTGCTGGCCGCGGCTGATCTCCTCCAGGATCTTCCGGCGGAAGCCGGCGTGGTACTTGAAGTGCGCGAAGACCGCGGGTTGCCGGGACAGGCGGATATTCGCCGCGCTGTGGATGCCTTCGCTGACGCGGATCCAGGGCTGGTAGCGGAACAGCGCCACCTTCTCCGCCACGAAGCCATTCGGCTCGCTGTCCGGCAGCAGGCGGTGGCGCAGCGCCGAGACCTGCTGGCACCGGTTGCTGTAGAAGCAGCTGGTCAGGCGATAGGCCTGCACCGGTTCGCGGTCCAGCCAGGTCGCGGCCTCGAAGGGCGGGCGGGCGGTGAAGTCCGCCTCCTCCAGCGGGCCGGCGGGGTACAGGTCCACCATCCACAGCGGCACGGCATTGGCGCGTTCGGCTTCCACCGCGGCCACCAGATCCGCAAGGCTGCGGTGGCGCCAGCCCGGGTAGATCAGGAATTCATCCGCATCCGCCACAACCGCCCAGCGGCTGACGAAATGATGCGCCAGCACGGTCTGCTGCCAGGTCACGCCATAATGGGAGGTGCGGTATTCGCCCGCCGCCGAATAGACGACGACATCGGGCTGGGCGAGCAGCCATTCGCGTGACCCGTCATCCGAGGCGTTGTCCACCGCGTAGAAGGCCCGCACGCCGATCGACCGGTAGTGGTCCAGCAGATGCGGCAGCATCGTCATCTCGTTGCGCGCGGCCAGCACCACGCCGATCGGCTCCGCCTGCGTCCGCGCCAGGACCTCCGCCCCGCTGAGCAGTTCCAACTGGTGATGGGTGTGGTCGGTGCCCACGGGGGCGAAGCTCGGCCAGATCTTCTTCGGGCTGAGGTCGAGCTGCCCGCGCAGCGCATGGGCGCGCGCCTGGTCGCGGTCGAGGTCGAGATGCGCGACCTTGGCCGTGCCGAGCGCGCTCGGGAAGAAGGTGTTCTCATAGATGCCGATGGGATGCGCCGTGCCGAAGGTGCGGCGGCGCTGGTAGCTTTCGTAGTCGGTGTTGTCGGGGAAGATCTCCTCCATGGCCAGCAGGTCGCCGACCATCTTGTCCTCCATGAAGGACCGGGCGATCAGCCGCTGGCCGTCCCGCCGCGCGGCGGCGGCGGCCAGCCGGCCCATGGCGAAGCGGGACAGGCTGTAGACGCCGCCGCCATCGCAGTAGCGCGAGGGTTCGGGCGAACGGTCGATGCCGCGCGCGCGTTCGCTGCTGGACTTCAGGTGGTGCCAGACGCGGTCCGTGCCGCCGATCGCGCGTTCCAGGAGCCGGCCGTGATAGTGGTGCGCGCGGTAGTCCAGCGTGCCGAAGTAGTTCTCCGTACTCAGGTAGCAATCGTCATCGATCTTGATGAGGTATTGCGCATCGGTGTTGGCATGCACCCATTCCACCATGCGCAGCGTCTTCTGGGGCAGGTCCTCGTAGCTGTCGGACACGGCAAGGCGCAGCACGTCGCCATCCAGCGTATCGTCGCCATCGCCCACGATGATGATGCAGCGCGCCCCGATCGCGGCCAGGTCCTGCATCCAGGTCTCCCGGATCGCGGCCACGCGGGTGTCCAGGTACTTGTTGCAGGAATAGACGCAGACCAGCACGTCCCCCGCCAGGGCGGCGGGATCGAAGGCGATGGCCGGCTTCGCCACCGGCGTCAGCGCCTGGTCGTGGTGGTGGCGGTAGCGCAGGTGGATCGCATCCCGCAGCGCCTGTAGCGCCATCACCGCTTCCGCCATCTCCGGCAGGCGCTGGTTCTCCAGCACCTGCAGCAGGCGGGCCATGCCGGCCAGCAGCGGCGCGGGCAGGTGCGGCGCGCCGCCTTCCTCCACCGCGCGCGTCACCGATGCGGCGAAGCGGCGCACCAGCGCGCGCCCGGCCGGGGCGGCGCCGGGGTGCTGCGCCGCCGCCTGGCGCACCGCCATCAGGCTCAGCATATCCGCGCCGACATGGAGGTAGCGCGGCTCCGCCAGCATCGCCGCCAGGTCGCGCACCTCCGCCGCCGCCGGCGGCATCTCCGGCGCCACCAGCATCCGGCACAGCGCGCGCTGCGCCTGCTCCGTCATGCCGCGCGGCTGGGCGCGCATCTCCCGCAGCAGGTCCCGCAGCCCGTCCGGCGCGATGCCGAGGCCCGACAGCCCCCCCGGCAAGGGCAGGCCCGGCATGGCCGCGATCCGCACGGCATCCCGCGCATCCAGCGCGACCATATCCGCCAGCAGCCGCCCCAGCGTGCCGGGGTTGGCGGCGCTGCCCGGGCGCAGCGCATGCGCGGCCAGCTCCCGCATCCAGGTCACCGCTTCCGGGTTGCCATGGCTGCGGAAGAACTGCAGCCCGCCATGCAGGGTGCCGAGCCGCTGGTCCACCCGCGCCGGATCGCCGAGGGCCGCTTCCAGCTGGCGGAAGCGCCGCCACGCGACGGCAAGCTGGCTGTCCTGCCCGCCCTCCCGCCGCGCCGGCCCGGCGCTCCAGCGCGCCCAGAAGGACGGGGAGAGGCCGTAGTGCCGCAGCGCCGCGCGCGTCATGTCCTGCGCCAGGTAGTCCGGCATCAAATGGCGCCGGTCCAGCAGCAGGACCAGCGCCTCCACCAGGTGCCGGTCATGCAGGCGGGAGAACCATTCGCCCTTGAAGGCGTCGAGCAGCGCCAGGAAGGCGTAGCGGAACCGCTCCAGCTCCGCTTCCGCCAGAAGGCCCTCCGCCGCCCGGCCTTCGAGGTGACGCAGCGCGAAGCCGATGCAGGCGGTGTTGATCCAGCCCTGCATGCTGCCCGCCAGCCGGTAGAGCGCATCGGTCGCCCGCCTGGCCTCCCCGGCCGCGGCCAGCAGCGCGATGGCGGAACTCAGCGCCCAGGCATCCGGCCGTTCCTCCTGGTGGAACCAGGTGGATAGCGGCACCGCGCGGTCGAGCAGCGGCAATTCGTCGGTGGCGCAGAGCGGCGGCACCAGGCCGAACCAGAAATGCTCCCGCGCCTCCCCTTCCAGCCGGTGCGCGGCTTCGACCAGCCGGGCGTGATAGAAGATCGGCTCCCCGTCGCTGGACAGCCTTGCATTGACCGCGCGCAGGGCGCGCCAGACGGCGATGCGCTGCGTTTCCTCCGCCGTCGGCTCCGGCGCCCGGCCCGCGCCGCGGGAGGGCTGGCGCGGCGCGGCGGCGTTGCGCGCCACGAAGCCGTCCAGCTTCATCCGGCGGGTGAATTCCGCATGGAACCGCGCCGCTTCCGGCGGCAGGTCGGGCAGGAAGCGCCCGAAGGCCAGGTGTTCCGCGGCCAGCAGCGCGTTGCATTGCGCGGCGGCCGAGCCATCGCCGAGCTGCGCCGCCCGGACCAGCGCGTGCTGCGCCATGGCGCGGGTGAACAGCAGCCGTCCCGGCTCGATCACCCGCCCATCCACCGTCATCTCGAGGCTGGCGTCGCGCGCATCCCCGATATCGGTCCAGATCGTGCCGGGCAGCTCGATCTCGAAGCCATGGCGGGCCTGGCTGCCGCTGCTGGCGCGCAGGCCGGGCAGGGGGGTTTCGGCCCAGACCACCGTCGCGACATCCCGCGCCCGGCCGCCGACCGTCAGGCCGATCGACGGGGCCCGCCCCGCCGGCGTGCCCACCACCTCCCCGCGCAGGACGAAGCCATCGACTTCCGTCACCGCGCTGGTCCAGGACGGGGGCAGGCTGAGCGGCCGGCCATCCAGCGACAGCCGCGCCAGGCGCAGATGGCGGCCGAGCCGTCCGCGCAGCGCCTCGGGCAGCGGGGCCTCGAAGCCGATCCGCGCGCCGGGCCGGCCGAGCCTGGCCGCCAGCCCCGGCAGTTCCACCCAGCGCGGCACCACGCGCACCGGCCCCTCGCCGATATCGATCTCCAGCGCCGCATCCGGCCCGGCATCCACCGCCCAGCCAAGCACGGTATCGCGCAGCACCCGGTCCACCGCCCCGGCCGGCGGCACGGGGGAGGGTGGCGGCGGCGCGCGGCGCGGCGCGGCGCGGGCGAAGCGCTGGTGCGGCCCGCGGACGGTCAACTCCTCGCTGCCCAGCAGGGCGCTCGTCACCTCGCCCCAGGGGGTGTGGTTGACGGCGATGAGGCAGCGCCCCGCGCCGATCTCCACATCCACCACGAGGCGGTACCAGGAGGATGGCAGGCGGCCGAGCACCGTCTCCGACCCCCATTCCCCATCCGCGCAATGGTTGGTGACGATCCAGTTCTCCGCCGCGCGGTAGCGCAGGTGGAGCGGGATGTCGCCATCCGGCGCCACCAGGTCCAGCCAGACATCCTCGCCGCTCGCGGGCGGGACATCCATGCGCAGCACCTGGACCGAGCCGCCCATCCGGCCGGAGGCGACCGTCTCCTCCACCGCCTCCGCCGCCGGGGTCGCGGCGGGCGCGGCCTCCTCCGCCGGCTTGCGGGCGCCGAGCGCCAGGCTGCCGCCGATGAGCTTGGCGCCATCGCCCATCACCTGCAGCGGGACGCCGCTGGCGCGGGCGCGAGCGACGACCTCCGCCGGCAGGTCGATGGTGAAGGCGCTGCGGCGTTCCGGGGCGTAGCCATCGCCGCCGCCGTCCCGGCTGCGGCGTGCGCCGAGCAGGCAGTCCGGCGGGAAGCGCGGCTCCGCGCCCAGCGTCACCTGCGCCTGCACCGGCGCGCCCTCCAGCAGCACCTCCAGCCGCGGGAGGGCGCCGCGCCCGCGCAGCCAGCCGGTGATCCGCCCTTCCGCGACGCCTTCGACGATCCCGGGCGGGTTCACCCAGCCCTGCGCGATGACGGTCGCGCCCGCGGTCCCCGCATCGCCAGGGCCGAAATCGACCGCGACGCGCGTGGCGAGGCGCGAATTGGCTTCCGCCTGCGACAGGGCTGCCCGCGCCGCGGGGTCCAGCGGCACCACGAAGCCGGGCGGCAGGCCGGGGGCGGAGGCCGCCGGCATGGCCTGGGCGGTGAAGCGTTCGGCGCCGATGGTGATGGCGACGGGCCCGCCCTGCCAGTCCGTCGCCGGTACGAAGCCGCGCAGCGCCTCGACGCCGATCCCTTCGCCCGGCAGCCAGCCCTGCCGGGTGGCGGCGCCGGGGTCGCCGAAGGGGCCGAAGCCGGGGCTGGCGAACCAGGCCATGCTGGTGCGGACGGAAACCTGCCGGCCCTGCGGCCACTGCACGGCGATGGTGGCCCGCACCTCCCCGCCCACCAGCAGGTGGATGTGGGCGGTGGTGCAGATCACCAGCAGGGGCAGCACCTCGGTCGTCGAGAGGTCGACCGGCAGGGTGCGCTCCACCCCCCAGGCGCCGTCCACCAGTTCGTTGACCACGATCTGCCGCCGGTCCGGCCGCACGGAGACGTGGAAGAGGATGTTCTTCTCGTCGAGGTCGAGGTTCAGGCTGTCCCAGTTGCCGGTCCGCGGGTAGCAGACGCAGCGGTAGATCATCATCATCCGCCCGCCACCTCGATCGGGACGCCGCCGACGCAGCGCCGGCTCCATCTTGCAGTCGTCACCCCTGGGCAGGTCCCATGCCGAACAGCCGCATCGCCTGGTGCCGCGGCGTTGCGCACGGCGGACTCGTTCTAGGGTCGGTTTGGCGGGCCGTAAAGACTGTGTCACATTTACGCGAGACCGTATCAACAAATGCGCCCTGGCATGGCAGGAGCGCCGGGATGGGACGCTACGGCATGCCGCTTGATGCATCGCCTCCAGCCAGCCGCGGCACGGCGCAAAGCGGGGGATGACAACGACGTTGGGCGATGGGCTTGATGCCGCGCTGGCCGAGGCGCTGGCCCTGCTGCGTGGCGGCGATCGCGCCGCGGCGGCGGCCCGGCTGGCGCCGGTGCTGGGCCGCCCGGTGGAAGAAGGCCGGACCGACTCAACCCTGGGCGATGCGGCGCCGCTGGTCGCGGTGGCGGAGGAACTGTCCGGCGGCTCCCGCTGGAAGACGGCGCGGTTGGCCTATGAGCTGCTGGTCGAGGCCGGCCACGCTGACCAGGCATGGATCGCCGGGCAGACGGCGGAGCGTGCGGCGCTGGAGGACGCCTTCGTCGCGCGGTTCGAGGCCACGCCCGCCATGGAACGCCTCGCCCCCTTCCTCGGCGGGGTGACCGGGCATCCCGTGGCGGCGCTGGCCACCACGCGGATGCGGCCGGGGCTGTTCGACATGGCGCTGTTCCGTCACGCCATCACCTTCGCCGACGGCGCCGCGGCGGTGGAGGTGGTGGAGAAGGTGATGCGGTCCGACAGGCGCGACAAGCGCCGCACCCATGCCGAGGGCCTGCTGTTCGCCAACATGAACGCGGATTGGCTGATGGCGCCGCGACATCTCGGCACGCTGGAGGACGGGCCCTTCATCTCCACCTTCCAGGCCTTCTTCGACGGCACGCCGCTGCCGATCGACCGCTGGATGACGACGCATGACGAACTTCTCTACCGCTACTGGGCGAAGGTGCCGCCGCCGGGCCTGGCCAAGGGGCCGAGCCTCGTCCCGGTCTTCGTCGACCGTCTCAAGGCGCTGATCGCCCGGACGCTGCCGGCGGGGGTGGAGGCGCAGCTGCGGGCCTATTCGATCGATGATGTCGCGCTGATCCTGGCGCGCCGCTTCGACCACATCGTCGCGCTGCTGGATGCCATGCCGCTGTTCGTCTTCCACGACGACATGCATTGCGGGAACATCCTGGTCGGCGCCAATGGTGGCGTGACGATCGTCGAGTGGGACAACTGGGCGCTGGCGCCGATCGGCACGGGCTGGCGCTTCTACGCGACGCATGACGTCCTGCCCGAGCCGGAGGTCGACCGCATCGGCTGGGCCCGTGCCCTGCCGCCGCAGGCCACGGGCTACAACATGATGCTGATGGCGTCGCTCTGGGGCTGGCACAGGGCGGTGCGGGACCGGAAGCCGGAACTCGCCGCGCGGTGGCTGGAGAAGCTGGTCCGCTACGCCTGACCCGCATGCGCGGGCGCCGCGGGCGTGTCGTGTGCATCGACCGTTTCCGCGCCGAAAGCGCGGCAGCGTGACCACCGAAGCTTGCGATCGATGCAGTTATGGGTTGCGGTGGAGACTGGAAAAGACCATAGTCTGGGGGTCAGCCTTGTTTGGTTCGGCCTGCTCTCCTTGCTCGTTACCGAGCGCCGAGCCCGGGTTTCGTTTCCCCTCAAAGCTCGATCCGGCGGGCGACGTTCGCTCGTCGGGACACAGACATGAAGGGGATATCCTCATGGCGACCGGCACCGTTAAGTGGTTCAACGCGACCAAGGGCTATGGCTTCATCCAGCCGGATGACGGCTCCAAGGACGTGTTCCTCCACATCTCCGACGTCCAGCGCTCCGGCCTGCAGGAGCCGCGCGAGGGCGACAAGCTCTCCTACGAGATCCAGCAGGGCCGCGAGGGCAAGACCTCCGCGACCAACCTGCGCGCGGCCTGAGGTCGCTGTCCGGGGTGGCCTCGGCCATCCCGGGTAGTGCCCCCTGCGGTGCATTTGAGGCGGCGGGCGCGACGAGCGCCCGCCGTTTCGCTTTGAGGGGCCCCTGGCAGGCCCCTGGGGCCACGGCTCCCCTGCGCGGCCCGTCCTGGCCGCCCGCCTGGTCCGATACGGGCCTGGCCCGACACCGGCCTGGTCTGAACCAGGCCCGCTCTGACGAAGGATCGCCTGGCGCGCGGACCGCCAGCCCTTCCGCCCCCGCCTGTCCGGGGGCTGCGCGCTCCGCGAGGATAGCCCATGGCACGCCATACCTTCACGGTCGGCCAGACCATCGAATTCGTGCCCGGCCGCTATGACGGCTCCGCCCCCGCCGGCACCTACACCGTCGTCCGGCAATTGCCGAACGACCAGATGGACCGGGAATACCGCGTCAAGAACTCCCGCGACGGCCATGAACGCATCGTGCGCGAGAGCCAGATGCGTGGCCGCGCAAGCGGCCCGTTCGGCTGAGCCGCGCAAGCGGCCCGTTCGGCTGAGCCGCGCAAGCGGCCCGTTCGGCTGAGCCGGCACCCCGCCCGCGTCGCGCGGGCGGGGTGCCGCTCTTCCGCGGGCGCCGGGCTCAGCGTGACAGGTGCAGCGGCAGCGCCGCCTCGATCGCCTGCCAGGCTTCCGCCGCATCCCCCACGAAGCGCAGCAGCGCCAGCTCCCCGGGCGCGATCATGCCGGCCTCCTCCAGCGACTCCCACCGGATCAGGCCGCGCCAGTAGCCCTCATCCACCAGGATGATCGGCACGGGGCCGAGCCGTCCCGTCTGGCGCAGCGTCAGCAGTTCGAACAGCTCGTCCAGCGTGCCGAAGCCGCCGGGGAACACCACCAGCGCCCGCGCCCGCATCGCCAGGTGCAGCTTGCGGATGGCGAAGTAGTGGAACTGGAAGGTCAGCGCCGGCGTGGTGTAGGGGTTGGGCGCCTGTTCCTGCGGCAGGCGGATGTTGAAGCCGATGGCGGGCGCGCCGACGTCATGCGCGCCACGGCAGGCGGCTTCCATGATGCCGGGTCCGCCGCCCGTCGCGATCACATGGTCCCGCAGCCCCGCCACCGGATGCAGCGCGCCGCCACGCTCGCTGGCGATGCGGCCGAATTCGCGGGCCTCGGCATACCAGCGCGGCTGGTCGCCCGGCCCATTCTCCCGCACCCTCGACCCGCCGAAGACGACGATGGTGGACCGCACGCCCCAGGCGCGCAGCGCCTCATCCGCCTTGGTGCATTCCACCTGCAGCCGCACGCCGCGCATGGCGGGGCTGAGCAGGAATTCGCGGTCGAACAGCGCCAGGCGATAGGCGGCGCCCTGCGTCTTCGCGCCGCTGGCTGGCCGGCGTGGCATCGGTTGCCTCCCCCCTCATGCGGTGCCCATGATGCGCGCCAGGAAGTCGCCGGGAAACGGGCGGCACGGAGGATGCGATGCCTGTCTCGCTGGCCTTCTGCGGTGCCGCGCGCACCGTCACAGGGTCCTGCCTGCTGTTCGACCATGGCGGCACGCGTTTCCTGGTGGATTGCGGCATGTTCCAGGGCCCCAAGACGCTGAAGGCGCTGAACCACGAACCCTTCCCCTTCGACGCCAGGGGAATCGACTTCGTGCTGCTGACCCACGCGCATATCGACCATTCGGGCCTGCTGCCGAAGCTGGTGAAGCAGGGCTTTCGCGGCCGCATCCACGCGACGCCCGCCACCACCGACCTCTGTTCCGTCATGCTGCCCGACAGCGGCCATATCCAGGAGACGGAGGTGGAGCAGCTGAACCGCCGCAACCGCCGGCGTTTCCAGGCCGCGCCGGTGGAGCCGATCTACACCGCGGCCGACGCCGAACGCGCGATCGGCGCCTTCAGCCCGATCGAGACCGGCGCCTGGTTGAAACCGGGCAAGGGCATCCGCGCGCGCTGGTGGAATGCCGGGCACATGCTCGGCTCCGCCTCCATCGAGATCGAGTTCGCCGGCCCGCGCCCGATGCGCGTCATCGTGTCCGGCGATATCGGCCCGGATGCGGGCGGCCTGCAACCCGGCGCGGAGGGGCCTGGCGGCGTGGATCACGTGATCTGCGAATCGACCTATGGCGATGAGGACCGGCCGACGGTGACGCCGGAGGCGCGGCGCGCCGAACTGGCGAAGCTCGTCCGCTGGGCCGCCGAACGCCAGGGCCCGGTGCTGATCCCGTCCTTCGCCGTGGAACGCGCGCAGGAAGTGGTCTTCGACCTGGTGCGGCTGATGCAGGAAGGCCAGGTGCCGCGCGCGATGATCAACATCGACAGCCCGCTTGCTTCCCGCGCCACGCGGCTGTTCAGCCGCCACGCGGCGGAGATGACGGAGGGCGAGGCGATGCGCGACGCCCTCGCATCGCCCCTGGTGCGCCATGTGCAGGACGCCAATGAAAGCCGCGAACTCGCCCGCGCGGAGGGCTTCGGCATCGTCCTGGCGGGCAGCGGCATGTGCGAGGCCGGGCGCATCCGCCATCACCTCAAGCAGCATCTGGACGATGCCCGGGCGCTGGTGGCGCTGGTCGGCTTCCAGGCCAGCGGCACGCTCGGCCGGCTATTGCAGGATGGCGCGCCGCGGGTGCGCATCCAGGGTGAGGGCTTCGGCGTGCAGGCGCGCATCGCCACCATCCAGGGCTATTCCGGCCATGCCGATGGCCCGGAACTTGGCCGCTGGATCGAGGCGCGCGCCCCCGTCTCCGGCGGCGTCTTCCTGGTGCATGGGGAGGAGGAGGCGATCGAGGGCCTGGCGAAGCGGGTCGAGGGCCGCGGCATCGTCACCCCCGACCGCGTCATCCGCCCCGTGCTGGATGAGGTCTTCGCGCTGGAACCCGGCGCGGCCCCCGTCAGGCAGCCCGGGCGGGGCCGCCGGGGGGATGCCGCCGGCGTCGGCCGGCCGGACTGGCACAATGCCCGCGCCGCCCTGCTGCTGGGCATCGAGGAAGCGATCGAGCGCGCGCCGGACGACACCACCCGCGCCGGCCTGCTGGACCGGCTGCGGCGGGCGCTGGAGGGATGACGATCCCTCAGTAGCGCACCACCGCCTTCACCGCGGCGTTGGTCTGGGGGAGGGAGGCGATCTCCGCCACCGTCACCGGCTTGAAGGGCGGCCGCAGGCGATAGGTGCCGGCCTGTTCCGGCGAGATGCCGCGCTCCGCCGCCACGATCTCCGTCACCGTGAGGTTGCAGAGGCGCCCCTGGCACGGGCCCATGCCGCAGCGGAGAAACGCCTTGAGCTGGTTCGGGCCGGTGGCGCCGCCCGCCACGGCGTCCCGCACCTGGCCGGCCGTGATCTCCTCGCAGCGGCAGATGATGGTGTCGTTGCCGGCGGGGATGCGGAAGCCCTCCGCCGGGCGGTAGAGCGCATCGAGGAAGGCGCGCCCGCGGCCGAGTTTTTCCAGTGCCGCGCGCACGGGGGCCGCCATCGCATCGCGCGTCGCCTGGTCGATCCGGCCCAGGCGATGCGCGGCGCCGATGGCGGCCAGCGTCCCGCTTTCGGCGGCGCAGTCGGCGCCCGCGATGCCGCCGCCATCGCCGGCGATGGCGACGTCCTCGATGCTGCTGGCCAGCCAGGAATCGCGCTTCGGCACCCAGCAGAACTGCAGCGGATCCCAGTGGTGGTCGCAGCCGATGGCGTTGGAGATGGTGGTGTTGGGCACCACGCCCTGGTGCAGCAGCAGCACATCGGCCTCGATCCGCTGTTCGCCGCCGCCTGCGGTGAAGGTGACGGCGCGCAGCCGATCCTCGCCCTCCGCCCGCATGGCGGTCACGCCCGCGATGCGCCGCGGCCCGCCGCGCGCCCTGGCCAGCAGGGCGAGGCCCTTGGCGAGGTAGGGGGAGCGCAGGAAGTCCAGCAGATGCCGCGCCGCGCCGGCGCGATTGGCGCTGGGTGTCGTATCCAGCACCGCCGCGATGGTGGCGCCGGCGGCGCGAAGCTGGGCCGCCACCAGCAGCAGCAGCGGCCCCGTGCCCGCCAGCACCACGCGCCCTTCCGGCACCAGCCCATGCGCCTTCAGCGCGATCTGCGCGGCGCCCGCCGTCAGCACCCCGGGCAGCGTCCAGCCGGGGATGGGGAAGGGGCGTTCCATGGCGCCCGTCGCGACGATGACCTGGCCCGCGAAGACCGGCCGCGCCTGGCCGGCGATGGACACGCCGAGCTCGATCTCCGCATGGCGACCGGGCTCGTCACCCGAGGGCAGCAGGCTGAACAGCTTGGCCGCGGGCGCGTAGTCCGCGCCGCTCGCCAGGAACCGCTCCGCGATCGGCAGGCCGCGCCAGTAATCCTCGCCCAGCACGGCGCGGTCCGTCACCGGCGTCGTGGTGATGCCGCGATGGATCTGCCCACCCGGCGCCAGGTTCTCATCCACCACCAGCGTCGTGATGCCGAGCGCCGCGGCCGTGATGGCGGCGGATTGCCCGGCGGGACCGGCGCCTATCACCACCAGGTCGTAGCGGGGGGCGAGGGCGGCGGCGGCGTCGATGCGGTTCATGGCGCCACCGCGCGCCGTGCGCCGGCCTGGGTTTCGATGCGCATCCCCTCCTCCAGCGCCACCAGGCAGCCCTGGCGGTTGCCGGTGCCGTCGATGGTGACAAGGCATTCGAAGCAGACGCCCATCAGGCAATAGGGCCCGCGCGCTGTGCCCTTCGCTGGCGTGGCGCGGCAGGTCGCGATGCCGTTGGCCAGCAGCGCGGCGGCGACGGTATCGCCGCGCCGCGCCGCCAGGGGCGCGCCATCGAAGGTGAAGCGGATCGTCTCCGCGTTATGGTCAGGCAGCCTGCGGAACATGGAACCTCGCGCCGCTGAAACAGGAAAGCTCATCCGCCAGGGCGCCGGCCTGCACCTGCGGCGCAAGGGTCAGCGCATGGGCGGCGGCGAGCGTGACGCCGGAATGGCAGGTGACGACGAAGGCGCCGGGCGCGGTCCGCGACTGCGCATAGATCGGGAAGCCATCCGGCGACATGACCCGCGACGCCGACCAGGTGCGGACGACATTGAGGTCACGCAACAGGGGAAAACTGCGCATGGCGCGTTCCGCCATGACAGAGATGACGGGGTTCGTCACCACGGTGTCGAAGCCCGCATCCTCCTGGCTGTCGCCCATCATCACGCCGCCCTCGTCGGTCTGGCGGATGGTGCCCATGGGGTAGTGCAGGAAGGGCGCGACCTTTTCCGTGATGAGCACCTGGCCCTTGGAAGGGATGACCGGCGCATCCAGCCCGACCATCGGCGCCAGCCGCGCATTGCCGAGGCCGGCCGCCAGCACGATGCGCGCGCTGCGGGCCTCGCCCCAGTTGCCGCGGATGCGGAAGCCGCCATCGCGGGACTCGATGGCATCGACGACGCATTCGGGACGATAGGCGACGCCGCGCTTGCCGTTCGCGACATGCAGCGCGCGGAACAGCTTCAGGGAGTTCACATGCCCGTCGGCCGGCGAATAGATCGCGCCCACCACGTCCGGCCCGATATCCGGCAGCATCCGCTTCACGCCGGCGTGGTCCAGCACCTCATAGGGGATCCGCGGGGCGCCGGGCTGGGCCTGGAGGCGCTGGATGAAGCGCGTGCGCGCCTCCATTTCATCGTCAGAGAGGCACAGCGCGAAGCCGCCGGGGCGCTGGTGCACCACGTCGATCCCCGTCTCCTCCGCCAGCAGGGCCGCGAAATCCGCCCAGCGTTCGGAGGATCCGTGGGACCAGGCCGAATATTGCGGCATGCCCATGCCCTTGGACTGCACCCAGACCAGCGCGAAATTGGCGCGGGAGGCGCGGCGGGCCACGTCACCCTCATCCAGCACCAGCACGCGCGCGCCGAGGCGCGCCAGGCCATAGGCCATGCAGGACCCCACCAGCCCACCGCCGATGACGGTGACATCGGCCTCCATCGGCCATCCCCCTTGCAGCACGGCGCGGAGCATAGGGGCGGAGATCGGGAAGCGGCAGCCACACGGCACGCCTTCACGACGCTTCCCGGGTGTGTGTAGCCTGTATCCCACAGGCAGGCAGGGGATGGGACGATGCGGATCACGCGACGGGCGATGGCAGGGCTGCTGCCGGCGGTGGCGATCACAAGCGGGGCCTCCGCCCAGGCGGCCTGGCAGCCGGCCCGGCCCATGCGCCTGCTGGTCGGCTTCCCGCCCGGCGGCGCGGCGGATCTGCTGGCGCGGCGCCTGGCGGACAGCCTGACGCAGGCGCTGGGCCAGACGGTGGTGGTGGAAAACCGCCCGGGCGCTGGCGCGCAGCTGGCGCTGGACGCGGCGGCCAAGGCGCAGCCGGATGGCCTGACCATCTCGTTGTCCCCCATGGGGCCGCTGGCGGTGAATCCGGCGCTGACGCCAGGGCGCCTGCCCTACAACGCGGCGGAGGATTTCACGCCGCTGATTCATGTCTGGGACCAGCCCAACGTCATCGTGGCCGGCATGGACGTGCCCCAGGCCTGGCCGGCCTTCGTGGAATGGCTGCGGCGCCGGCCGGAGGAACCCTACGCCTCCGTCGGGCCGGGATCGTCCAACCACCTGACCGGCGCGCTGATGTCCCGCGCGCTGGGGCTCAACCTGCAGCACATCACCTATCGCGGTTCGGCCGCGGCGCTGACGGCGATCATGGGCGGCGAGATCAAGCTGTTCGTGGACAATGTCACAACCACCATCCCGCTGGCGCGGGACGGGCGCGTGCGCGCCATCGCGGTGACGACGGCGACGCGCAGCGCCGCGCTGCCGGATGTGCCGACCTTCGCCGAACTCGGCCTGCCGGAACTGACGGTGTCGTCCTGGCAGGTCGTGGTCGGGCCGAAGGGCCTGCCGCCGGCGGTGGTGGCGCGGCTGAACGGCGAACTCAACCGCGCCATCCGCACCCCCGAAGCCGTGGCCTGGATGCGGAGCCTGGGGGCGGAGCCCGTGGGCGGCACCGCGGAACAGGCCGCCACCATGCTGCGGACGGAACGGGAGCGCTGGGCGCGGCTGATCCCGGGCATGGGCATCACGGTGGACTGACACCGGGGCGCGAAGGCGCCGGCCTTCGGCCGCCACGCCCGGCGGCCGCTACCAGCCGCGCGCCAGCAGCGCCTCCACCGCCGCGCGGCCCGGCGCGGCATCCCAGCCGCTGCCGGCTTCGGCCTTCAGCGCGGCCGCCGCGGTGGCGAAGCGCGCGGCATGGTCGACCGAAGCACCCTCCGCGATCGCCAGCGCATAGGCGCCGTGGAAGACATCGCCGCAGCCCGTCGTATCCACCGCCTGGACCACGGGGGCGGGCAGGGGATGCGCGTCACCGTCGCGCCACCACAGGCTGCCCGCGGCGCCGAGCGTGACGGCCAGCACGGCATCGAAGCGCGCGGCGACGGCGGCGAGCGCCGCCGCGGGATCGTCGATGCCGGTGAACTCCCGGAGGCCGCGCTCGGAGAACAGGATGTGGTCCGCCATCGGCGCCAGGCGGTGCAGGATCTGGCCGGCGCCGACCTCCCCATCCAGCACGCGGGGGATGCCCATGGCGCGGGCGAGCGTGAAGGCATGGGCGGCGCCATCCGCCCAGCGGGGATCGGCCATGACGGCGGCGACGCCATCCAGCGCGAAGCGCGGCTGCTCCACCAGGCCGGCGCCGGGGAAGACGGCCAGGATGCGCTCTCCCTCCGGGTCCACCAGCACGGCGGAATTGGGCGTGATGCCGCCGGGCGCCACCAGTTCCGGCAGGTGCCGCACGCCGCGCGCCGCCAGCCCCGCGCGCAGCCATTCCCCCGCGGGATCGTCGCCCGTGCGCCCGACCCAGAGCGCATCGCCCCCGAGCCTGGCGACCGCGACGGAGGCCGTGGCCGCCATGCCGCCGCCGACATCGCTGTAGCCCGACGCGATGTACTTCCCCGGCGCCGGCGGCAGGCGCGGCATGCGGTAGGTGCGGTCGAGCGCGGCCATGCCGATGCAGGCGATGCGGGGGGCGGTCATGGCGTGACGATGGCACCGCACCCCCGGTCCCGGAAGATCGGTTGGCGGCGGCACGCGAATGTGGCACCTTCCACATATGCCCCGCCGCCCCAGCGGCGCCCCGTCCAAGGCGGAGCGCCACCGCAGCATCCTCGCCGCCCTGGCCACCGACCCCACGGTGCGGATTTCCGCGCTCGCGCTCCAGTTCGGCGTGGCGGCGGAGACGGTGCGCCGGGACATCGAGGAACTCACCAGCCAGGGCGCCGTCCGCCGCACCTATGGCGGCGCCAGCGTGGTCCATGCGGGGTTGCAGCCCGAATTGTCGTCGCGGGAGACGATGGCGGTGGCGGAGCGCGCGCGGATCGGCGCCGCGGCGGCCGCCATGCTGGCGCCGGGTGCCGTGGTGATGCTGGATGCCGGCAGCACCACCGGCCATGCCGCCCGGGCGCTGGCGGCGCGCGGCATGGCGGTGACGGTGCTGACCAACAGCCTGCGGGCCGCCCAGGATCTGGCGGAGAGCGCGCGGGTGATCCTCTGCCCCGGCGATGTCAGCGCCGCGGAGCAGGGCGTCTATGGGCCGGAGACCGGCGCCTTCCTCGCCCGCTTCAACGCCGACGTGGCGTTCGTCGGCGCCACGGGCCTGACGGCGGAGGGGCCCTGCGATGCCAACAGCCGGGCCGCCTGGGTGAAGCGCGCCATGCTCGCCCGCGCCACCCGCCGCATCCTGCTGGCGGATTCGGAAAAATTCGGGCGGGAGGTGCTGGAACGCATCTGCCCCATGGCGGAGTTGACCGACCTCGTCACCGATCGCGCGCCCGAAGGCGCCCTGGCCCGCGCTTTGGCGGAGGCCGGGGTGGCGGTGACGGTCGCGGGGCCGTGATCGGCCGCATTCTATTTGACCCTCCACATTCAATATCGTACCTGCCACAGTCATGAAAACGTCATGAAAGCGCCCACCCTGTCCGAGACGCCGTGCCCCGCCCCGGTCCCGCTCCACCAGGCCCCGCCCCGGGCGCTGGCCGGGCTGCGCTGGGTGCTGGCCGATATCGACGACACCATCACCACCCAGGGGCGCCTCGACGCCAGCGCCTATGCCGCGCTGGAGAGGCTGCGCGATGCCGGCATCCAGGTGGTGCCCGTGACCGGCCGCCCCGCCGGCTGGTGCGACATGATCGCGCGCTTCTGGCCTGTCGCCGCCGTGGTGGGGGAGAATGGCGCGCTCTGGTATTCGCTGGACCAGGCCGGCCGTCGCATGCGCCGCTGGCAGGCCCAGCCGGAGGGTGATCGCCTGGCCCGCCGTGCGACGCTCGATGCCCTGGCCGCGCAGGCGCTGCGGGCGGTGCCGGGCAGCGCCATCGCGGCCGACCAGCCCTTCCGCCTGTTCGACGTGGCCGTGGATTTCGCCGAGGATGTCGGCCCGCTGGCTCCCGGCGCCGCGGCGCGCATCGCCGCGATCTTCCAGGCAGGCGGCGCGGCCGCGAAGGTCTCCTCCATCCATGTCAACGCCTGGATGGGCGACTGGGACAAGCGGGCGGGGGTCGAGAACCTCTTCGCCACGCTGTGGCAGCCCGTGGACGAGGTGCTGGACCGGGTTGCCTTCCTCGGCGACAGCCCGAACGATGCGCCCATGTTCGGCCGGATCCCGCTTTCCGTGGGCGTCGCGAATGTCGCGCCCTTCCTGCCGGACATGGCCACGCCCCCCGCCTATATCGCCAGCGCCGAGGGCGGCGCCGGCTTCGTCGAATTCACCGAGGCCGTGATCGCGGCCCGCAACAACCCGGAGAGGAACCCCCGTCCATGAAGAAATTCGCCCCCGCCGCGGGCTTCGCGGTCGCGCTGATGGCGTCCATGCCCTGGACCGCCTCCGCCCAGACCGCCGCCTGCGGCTTCCGCGGTTCGCTCGACGATGCCTATTGCGACGAGAACCGCGACATGGTCGCGGACGCGCCGCGGGAAGCATCGCGCCTGCGCGATCCCTCCACCCTCGTCTTCGCCTATACGCCGGTCGAGGACCCGGCCCTCTACGCCACCCAGTTCCGGCCGCTGCTCGAATACCTCACCAGCTGCACGGGCAAGCGCACCGTCTATTTCCAGGTGACGTCCAACGCCGCGCAGGTGGAGGCGATGCGCTCCGGCCGCCTGCACATCGCGGGCTTCTCCACCGGTCCCACCGCCTTCGCCGTGAACCTGGCCGGCGCCGTGCCCTTCGCCATCAAGGGCGGGCCGGAATCCTTCGAGAGCTATCGCGTCGTCACCATCGTGCGCGCCGACAGCAACATCCAGACGCTGGCGGACCTCAAGGGCCGGCGCGTCGCGCATACCTCCGCCACGTCGAACTCCGGCAATTTGGCGCCGCGCGCCTTCTTCCCGGGGCTCGGCCTGACGCCGGACACCGATTACCGCGTGGTCTATTCCGGCGGCCATGACCGCAGCGTGATGGGCGTGAATGCGGGCGACTACGATGCCGCGCCGGTGGCGTCCGACGTCTACAACCGCATGATCGGCCGCGGCCAGGTGCGGCGGGAGAATTTCCGGGTGATCTGGGAAAGCGACCCGTTCCCCACCAGCAGCTTCGCGCTGGCGCATGACCTCCGCCCCGAACTCGCGCAGCGCATCCGCCAGTGCTTCTACGACTATCGCTTCCCGGAGGCGATGCGCCGCGACATGGGCGGCAATGACCGCTTCTGGCCGGCCAACTACGCCGAGCATTGGGCACCCGTTCGCGCCGTGGCCGATGCGGTGAACGCCCCCTACAACCGCGCCGCCTTCGATGCCGAAAGCCGCCGTGAACTGGAAGCCGAGCAGCGCCGCAACCAGCAGCGCCAGCAGCAGCAGCAGCAGCAGCAGCAGCAGGCGCCGGCCGCCGCGCCGCGGGTGCAGTAACCATGTCCGCGCGGCAAGGGCTCGTCATCAAGGGCCTCGTCAAGGAATACGTGCCCGGCAAGCCCGTGCTGCGCGGCATCGACCTCGATCTGGCGCCGGAGGGGATCACCGCCATCATCGGCCCCTCCGGCACCGGCAAATCCACGCTGATCCGCTGCATCAACCGGCTGGTGGAGCCGACACGGGGCGAGATCACGCTGGATGGCGCACCGCTCACCGGCATCAGCGGCGGGCAGCTGCGCCTGGCGCGGCGGCGCATCGGCATGGTGTTCCAGGAATACAATCTGGTCGAACGCCTGACGGTGATGGAGAACGTGCTTTCCGGCCGCCTCGGCTATGTGCCGCTGTGGCGCGCCTGGCTGCGGAAATATCCGGCCGAGGACATCGCGCTGGCCTTCGAATTGCTGGACGCGGTCGGGCTGCCGGACCATGCGACGCGGCGCGCCGATGCGCTCTCCGGCGGCCAGCGCCAGCGCGTCGGCATCGCGCGCGCGCTGATGCAGCGCCCCGCGCTGCTGCTGGCGGATGAGCCGACCAGTTCGCTCGACCCCAAGACGGCGGTGGAGATCATGGAACTGCTGGCGCGCCTGACGCAGGCCGCGAATGTCCCTGTCGTCATCAACATCCACAATGTCGAACTCGCGAAGCGCTTCGCGAACCGGATCGTCGGCATGGAAGGCGGCCGCGTGGTCTTCGATGGTCCGCCCGGCGACCTCCAGCCCCACCACCTGCGCCAGATCTATGGCGGCGAGGATTGGCTGTGAGCGCGACCGTCGCGGCGCGGGAGGCCTTCAAGCCCAGCTGGACGGCGCGCATCGGCCTGATCGCCGTCGCGCTCTACAGCCTCTACGCCATCGGGCAGCTCGACATCTCCTGGGCACGGCTCTCGGTCGGCTTCGGGGAGGCCGGGCGCTTCCTGGCGCGCATGGTGCCGCCGAATTTCGCGCGCTGGGAATTGCTGCTGGAAGGCATGCTGGAGAGCCTGCAGATCGCGGTGCTGTCCACGGTGCTCGGCATCATCATCTCCCTGCCCCTCGGCCTGATGGCGGCGCGCAATTTGGCGCCAGCCTGGATCAGCGCGCCCATCCGCGGCGTCATCGCGGTGTGCCGCAGCCTGCACTACGTCATCGTCGCGATCCTGTTCGTGAAGGCGCTCGGCTTCGGGGCGCTGGCAGGCGTGGCGGCGCTGACCGTCGCCTCCATGGGCTTCGTCGCCAAGCTGTTCGCGGAAGCGGTGGAGGAGATCAGCATGAAGCAGGTGGAAGCCATCCGCGCCACCGGCGCGGGGCCTGGCGCCGTGCTGCTCTATGGCGTGCTGCCGCAGGTGGCGTCGCGCTTCATCGGCTTCTCGCTCTACCAGCTGGACAGCAATCTCCGGAACTCGACGCTGGTCGGCATCGTCGGCGCGGGTGGCATCGGCGGCACGCTCTTCGCCGCCTTCAAGCGCTTCGACTACGACTTCGTCTGCGCCATCCTGCTGTCCATCATTGCATTGATCTTCGTGGCGGAGCTTGTCTCCGGCCGTATCCGGGCGGCGCTTCGATGAACAATACCATGGCCCCTGGCATGAAGCCCCTGATGCGGGAATGGACCTACCTGACGCCGGCGGAAGCGATCGGCCGCTGGCTGGTCTGGCTCGCGGTCGTTGCCGCCACGGTCTGGGCGGTGCGCAGCATCGACATCATCCCGGAATTCCTGGCCGACGCACCGGAACAGATGGCGGACCTGCTGGTCCGCATGTGGCCGCCCGATGCCGCGCATTACTACCCGCATGTCCATGCGGCGCTGGTGGAGACGCTGCACATCGCGACGCTCGGCACCATCCTGTCGCTGTTCCTCGCGATCCCGATCGCGCTGATGGCGGCGCGGAACATCTGCCGCATTCCCGTGCTGAACGTGACGGCGCAGCTGATCCTGGTGTCCTCCCGTTCCGTGAATTCCCTGGTCTGGGCGCTGATCTTCGTCGCCGTCTTCGGCCCGGGCCCCGCCGCCGGCACCTTCGCCATCGCCTTCCGCAGCATCGGCTTCGTCGGCAAGCTGCTGGCGGAGGCGCTGGAGGAAACCTCGCCCGGCCCGCTGGAGGCACTGACGGCGGCCGGCGCGCCCTGGGGCAGCATCATGCTCAAGGGCGTCTGGCCGCAGGTGCAGCCGGCCTTCTGGGGCATCGCGCTGTTCCGCTGGGACATCAATGTCCGTGAATCCGCCGTGCTCGGCCTGGTCGGTGCCGGTGGAATCGGCGTCGTACTCGACGACGCCATCAACTTCTTCCAGTGGGACCGCGTCGCGACCGTGCTGCTCGCCATCCTCGCGGTGGTGGTGATCGCGGAAATCGTCGTCACGCGCATCCGCGCCAGGCTGATCTGACAACCATGGCTGAACCCTTCGACCTTCTCGTCATCGGCGGCGGCATCAACGGTGTCGGCATCGCGCGCGATGCCGTGGGCCGCGGCCTCTCCGTCTGCCTGGTGGAGCGGGGCGACCTCGCGGGCGCCACCTCCTCCAACTCCTCCAAGCTGATCCATGGCGGTCTCCGCTACCTCGAACACTATGAGTTCCGCCTGGTGCGGGAAGCGCTGGCGGAGCGCGAGGTGATGCTGAAGATCGCGCCCCACATCGTCTGGCCCATGCGCTTCGTGCTGCCGCACCGGCCGGAGATGCGGCCGCGCTGGCTGATCCGCACGGGGCTGTTCCTGTATGACCATCTGGCGCGCCGCGTCAGCCTGCCGCCGGCGGAGAGCCTGGATTTCCACCGTCACGCCTATGGCACGCCGCTGTCGGAGAGCATCGCCGCCGGCTTCGCCTATTCCGATTGCTGGGTGGAGGACAGCCGCCTGGTCGTGCTGAACGCGAAGGACGCCGCGCGCCGTGGCGCCGATATCCGCGTCCGCACCGCCTTCGCGGGGGCGGAGCGTGATGCGGAGGGCTGGACCGCCCGCCTGCGCGGCGCCGATGGCAGCGACAGCGCCGTGCGCGCCCGCGCCATGGTGAACGCCGCCGGCCCCTGGGTGCTGTCGGCGCAGGATGCCGCGCATGCCAAGCCCGCCGGCAGCGTGCGCCTGATCCGCGGCAGCCACATCGTCGTCCCCGCGCTGTATGAGGGCACGCAGGCCTATATCCTGCAGAATGATGACCGGCGCGTCGTCTTCGTCATTCCCTACCAGGGCCGCTTCTCCCTCATCGGCACCACCGATGTGCCGCATGAGGGCGATGCCGCGACGGCGCATTGCACTGCGGAGGAGGCCGAGTATCTCTGCGCCGCCGTCACGCGCCAGTTCCGCAAGCCCGTGACGCCGGCGGACATCGTCTGGTCCTATGCCGGGGTGCGGCCGCTGTACGATGACGGCGCGGACAATCCCTCCGCCGTCACGCGGGACTATGTGCTGAAGCTGGACACGGAAGCGGCGCCGCTGCTGTCGATCTATGGCGGCAAGATCACCACCTATCGCCGCCTGGCGGAGGAAGCGGTGGAGAAGGTGGCGCAGGCGCTCGGCCGCGATGCGAAGTCCTGGACCGATACGGCACCCTTGCCCGGCGGCGATTTCGGCGGCCGCGACCTGGCCGCGATGGAGGCGGACCTCGCGGTGCGTTATCCCTGGCTGCCCGCCGACACCCGCGCCCGCCTGCTGCGCGCCTATGGCAGCGAAGTGCCCGCGCTGATCGGCGATGCGGAGGGCTGGCAGGCGCTGGGCCGGGACTACGGCGCGGGCCTGACGCAGCGGGAGATCGACTGGCTGGTGCGGGAGGAATGGGCCCGCACGGCGGAGGACGTGCTGTGGCGCCGCTCGCGCCTCGGCCTGCACATGACGGCGACGGAGCGTGATGCCGTCGCGGTGGCGATGGGCGCGTAGTCAGCGGCGATAGAAGCCGATCAGCCCCGCGATCATCCCGCCTTCCTCGTCATCCGGCAGCAGCACGCCATCCGGCACCACCAGGCCGCAGGCGCGCAGATGCGCCAGCAGCGCCGCCGCGATCGCCTTCGGGTCGTGGCGGCGCGCGAAGCTGCCCTGGAAGCCCGTGACCTTGGCGATGGTCAGGGCCGTCGCCTTGCGGGGGCGGTGCACCCCGCCGCGATTGGCGTCCACCTTCTCCGTCGTGCTGCCCAGCAGGCTGTTGGACCGTCGGTCCACCGGCATGGTCCGCACCAGCAGCCAGCCCCGCCGCGCCGCCGCCGTTTCCGGGAAGAGATGGTCCACGGCGAGCTTCTGGCCCGCCACCTCGGATGCCGGCGCGGCATGGCCCAACTGCTTCACGAAGGCGGCCCAGTAGGCGGCGTAGCGCCCATCGCCTTCCTCCTTGTCCTGCGGCTTCACCCAGAGCTGCGGGCGCGCCTTGCCGTCGTGGCGCATCAGCGCCTCGGTCGGTGGGGTGCCGGGCAGGGGGGACCAGCGGCCGGCACCACCGGGGAAGCCGGGCTCCGCCAGCTTCGCCACCCAGGTCAGGTCCGGCAGCGCGATCCAGGCGGTGTTCATGCCCAGCCGGTCATCCAGGCCGAGCCAGGCATCCACCAGATCCTGCCACTGGCTGCGCAGGAAGGACGCGTAGTCCATGGCGCCGTTGCCTCCCTCCGAGTTGGACGGGCAGCATCCGACGCCACGCGACCACACGCAATGGTTGCGGCGATCAGTAGCGCTTGTAGCTCAGGAACTTGCCCGTCATCGTGATCTTCACGCGATCCCCCTTCTGGTCCGGCTGGCGTTCCAGGATCATGTCGTAGTCGATGGCGGACATGATGCCGTCGCCGAACTCCTCATGGATCATCTCCTTCCAGCTTGTGCCGTAGACCAGCACGAGTTCGTAGAAGCGGTAGATCAGCGGGTCGGTCGGCGGCATGGGCTGGGCGCCGCGATACGGAATCTCGCAGAGCGTCGCGGCATCCTCCTCATCCAGCTCCAGGATATCGGCGATGCCGGCGGCATGGTGCGGCTCGGCGCTCATCTGCCCCATGCACAGCGCGCAGGTCCAGACCGGGGACATGGCGATGCGGTTGGCGATGTCGGCCCATTTCAGGCCCTTCGCCTTCTTGATCTTGAGGATCTTCTTGCCGAGCTCGGCCTTGGCGTCGTTCACGGGGCTCTCCCTGGTTCAGGCAACGGGTCGCGATTCCGGCACCGCGCGCGCGGACCATCCGGCGGGCGGGTTGGTTGCCACGAACTCGCGCGACCGGGTGATGAGGAAGTCCAGCACATGGTCGCGCAGCGCGTGGTAGCCGGGCATGTGGTGCAGGCTGGCGCGGGTGCGGGGGCGGGGCAGGGTGTTCACCACCACCTCCGCGATGCGCGCGCCGGGGCCATTCGACATCAGCAGGATGCGGTCGGCGAGCAGGATCGCCTCATCCACGTCATGCGTGATCATGAATCCGGTCTGCCCGGAATCGGTCACCAGCCTCGACACCTCCTCCTGCAACGCGCCGCGCGTCAGCGCATCGAGGGCGGAGAAGGGTTCGTCCATCAGCAGGATCCTGGGCTGGATGGCCAGCGCGCGGGCGATGCCGACGCGCTGCTTCATGCCGCCCGACAGCTGCGCGGGCTTGCGGTCCGCGGCGTGGGAGAGGCCGACGCGGCCCAGCGCCTCCCGCGCCGCATCCTCGCACATCCGCCGGTTCCAATGCGGGTTGCGGCAGGACAGCGCGAAGCCGACATTCTGCGCCGCCGTCATCCAGGGCATCAGCGCGTGGGACTGGAAGATCACTGCGCGGTCCAGCGACGGCCCGGTGATCTCCTTCCCGCTGACGATGATGCTGCCGTCATCCGGCGCGTCGAGGCCCGCGAGGATGTTCAGGATCGTCGTCTTGCCGCAGCCGGAATGGCCGACCAGGCAGACGAATTCTCCCTTGCCGACGTTGAACCACACATCCTCGAACACCGCCGTGCCGCCGAAGCGGCGTGCGATGCCCTCCACCTGGACGTCAGGGCGTTCGATCATCGAAGAGGGGGGCATGCTCATTCCGCCCAGGCCACGGCGCGGGCCAGCAGGCCCAGCAGCCGGTCCAGCGCCAGCCCCACCAGCCCGATCATCAGGATGGCGATGACGATGTCCGCGATGGAGAGGTTGTTCCACTGGTTCCAGACCCAGTAGCCGATCCCCGTGCCGCCCACGAGCATCTCCGCCGCCACGATCACCAGCCAGGCGATGCCGATGGAGATGCGCATCCCCGTCACGATGGTCGGCGCGGCCGCGGGCAGGATGATGTGCGTCGCGGTGCGCCACGGCCCCGCTTCCAGCGTCCGCCCCACATTCATCCATTCGCGCCGGACGCTGGCCACGCCGAAGGCCGTGTTCAGCAGCATCGGCCAGATGGAGCAGATGAAGATGACGAAGACGGCGCTGATCGAGCTGTCCTTGATGGAGTAGAGCGCCAACGGCATCCAGGCGAGCGGCGAGACCGGCCGCAGCACCTGGATGAAGGGGTTCAACGCCGCGTTCAGCAGCGGCGACATGCCGATGAGAAACCCCAGCGGAATGGCGATCGCGGCCGCCAGGAGAAAGCCGGCGCCGACGCGCAGCAGGGAATAGGCGATCTGCACGCCGATCCCCTGGTCATTCGGGCCGCGGACATAGAAGGGGTCGCGCAGCAGCTCGAACAGCCGCTTCGCGATGTCGCTTGGCGCCGGCATGGCGGTCTGGCCGCCCTGCGCCGCGGCCTGGCCCATCAGCGCCGCGTATTCGGGGTCCACCGGCGGGCCGGATGCCGTGGTGGCGGCGCGGATCGCCGCCTCCCACCCCCCCAGGAAGACGGCGAGGATCAGCAGCGACAGCGCTGCCGCACGCCAGAACGGGACCTGTTGCTGCATGGGATCAGGCGCGGATCGCGCGCTCGGTCCAGGCGGCGGGGCTGGCGGGGTCGAAGCTGCGGCCCATGATGGTTTCCGTCCGCATGGGGCTGGCGGGGACCGGCAGGCCGAGTTCGCGCATCGCGCGGCCGGCATCGAGCGCCAGGAACACCTGGTTCGCCACCTGCGCGTAGTCCACATCCTGCCGCAGCTGCCCCCAGCGGCGCATCTGCGTCAGCATCCAGATCGCCATGGAATGCCAGGGGAAGGGATCGAAGCCGATGCGGTCCGGCACGCGGCGCACCTGGCCGAGGCCGTCGGCATAGGTGCCGGTCAGCACCTGGTTCACCACCGTCTCCGGCTGATTCAGGTAGTTGGCACCGCTGATCGCGGTCGCGACCTCCCGCCGGTTTTCCGTCTTCGCGGAATAGGCGGTGGCTTCCACGATCGCGCGCATCAGGGCGGCGAAGGTGTTGGGCGTTTCCGTGATCATGGCGCGCGGCACGGCGAAGGCGCAGCAGGGGTGGCCGTCCCACAGCTCCTTCGTCAGCAGGTGGATGAAGCCCACGCCGTCGAAGACCGCGCGCTGGTTGAAGGGATCCGGGCCCAGGAACCCATCGATGTTGTCGGCGCGGAGGTTGGCGACCATCTCCGGCGGCGGCACCGCGCGGATCTGCACATCGCGATCAGGGTCGATGCCGTTCTCCGCGAGGTAGTGGCGCAGCAGGTAGTTGTGCATCGAGAAGTCGAAGGGCACGCCGAACCGGAATCCCTTCCAGTCGCGGGGGTTCCGCTTCTCCCGGTGCTTCGTCGCCAGCGTGATGGCCTGGCCGTTGACGTTCTCGATCGCCGCGACGGCGAAGGGAATGGGCTGCGCCACGCCGACGCCGAGTGACATCGCCAGCGGCATCGGGCTCAGCATGTGGGCGGCGTCGAATTCCCGCGCGATGGCGCGGTCGCGGATCACGGCCCAGCCGGCGGCGCGGATGACTTCCACGTTCAGCCCGTGGCGCTGATAGAAGCCCATGGGATGCGCCATGATGATGGGCGTCGCGCAGGTGATGGGGATGAAGCCGACCTTGAGGTCCCGCTTCTCCGGCGGCCCGGCGGGCTGTGCCATCGCCTCCTTCGCCGCATCCAGCGGGAAGACGGAAGCCAGCGCCGCCAGCACCGTCGCTGCGCCGAAGCGTTCCACCAGCGCGCGCCGCGTCGGGCCGTGGCGGAAGGTTGCGCGCAGCACCGTATTCTCCGCGACCTCCGCCATCGCCTGCTCGGTGGAGGGTGCGGCGCCCGCACACTCCATCGCGCTGCCATGCTGGCCGCAGCCGCAGCGGTTCAGGCGCGTCTTCGGGTCGAGCGGATTGGCGGTCAGTCGGCGCATGGTGGAGGCTCCCTGGGTTGCACCGCCGGTTGCAACCGTCATGCCGCGCGCGGCCCTGGCGGCTTTCCGCGGGCGCATCCCGCCGGCGCGCCTAGTATGTGCCTAAGATCTGGGCAATGGGGGCGCATTGCATGCATTGCCGCGCTGGCATCGCGCCGCGAAGCCGCGCTAGCCTCCCCGCGATCCAGGAGGCACGGCGATGGCCCGAATCACCCTTCCCCTTCTCGCGCTGCTCGGCGGCGTGGCGGTGGCGCCCGGTGTGGCGCGGGCCGATGCCATCGATGGGCATTGGTGCAGCGATGGCGGGCTGCGCCTGACCATCCAGGGGCCGAACCTGCTCTCCCCCGGCGGCGCGCGGATGTCGGGGGACTATGACCGCCACGGCTTCAGCTACACCGCCCCGGCCGGGGAGCCCGGCGCCGGCGGCCGGGTCGATCTGCGCCTGATGGGTGACAATGCCGTCCGCGTGCAGGCGGCGAATGGCCCGATCGAGCCGGTGTGGCGCCGCTGCGGGCCGCCGGTTTCCTGACCCGTCAGGTGGCGCCCGGGAACACCCGCCCGCCGCGCGGCACCAGATGGCAGGCGTCCCCTCGCGCCAGGCGCGTGCCCGGCGCGGCGCGGGCATCCAGCACCTGCCCGGCGGCCTCCACCACCAGGTGAAGCTCGCCTCCGCCCTGCGGCCGCAGCAGGCGCACCACGGCGCTGCCGCCGGGTTCCGCCAGCAGTTCCGCGGGGCGCAGGAAGGCGGTGCCGGGGCCGTCGGCCAGGGATACCGGCAGGGGGGCAATGGGCAGCGGGTCGAAATGCGCGACCCCGCCGGCGATCCGGCAGGGCAGCTGCGCGGCATCGCCGATGAAGCCGGCGACGAAGGGCGTGGCAGGGTGTTCCAGCAGGGCGGCCGGCGCATCGAACTGCACGATGCGGCCGCGTTCCATCACCGCCACGCGGTCCGCCATCTCCATCGCTTCCTCCTGGTCATGCGTCACCAGGATGGTCGTGATGCCGAGCCGTTCCTGCAGGCCCCGCACCCAGCGCCGCACGTCGCGCCGCACCAGCGCATCCAGCGCGCCGAAGGGTTCGTCCAGCAGCAGCAGTCGCGGCTCGATCGCCAGCGCGCGGGCCAGCGCCACGCGCTGCCGCTGGCCGCCGGAGAGCTGGTCGGGGTAGCGCTGCGCGAGTTCGGGGATCTGCACCAGGTCGAGCAGCGCGGCGACGCGATCGGCGATGGCGGCGCGATCGGGGCGCGTGGCGCGGGGGCGGACATCGAGCCCGAAGGCGATGTTGTCCGCGACCTTCATGTGGCGGAACAGGGCGTAGTGCTGGAAGACCACGCCGATGCCGCGCTCCCGCGCCGGGACGCCCGCCATGTCCTGGCCCGCGATGCGAAGCCGGCCGGCATCCGTGCCCTCCAGCCCCGCGATGACGCGCAGCAGCGTGGTCTTGCCGGAACCGGAGGGGCCGAGGAGCGCCACCAGCTCCCCCTCCCGCACCGCCAGGTCCACGCCATCCAGCGCCGCGGCATCGCCGAAGCGGCGGGTGATTCGCTCGGCCTCCACCGTCACGCGCGGCGGCCCCGTCGTTCCAGCACCGTCTTGGCGGCCAGCGTCACCAGGCCCAGCAGCGCCAGCAGGGCCGCCACCGCGAAGGCGCCGGCGAACTGGTATTCGTTGTAGAGGATCTCGACATGCAGCGGCATCGTGTTGGTCATTCCCCTGACATGGCCTGAAACGACGGAGACCGCGCCGAATTCCCCCATGGCGCGCGCGTTGCAGAGAAGCACGCCGGACAGCAGCGCCCAGCGGATGTTGGGCAGCGTCACGCGGCGGAAGATCTGCCAGCCGGAAGCGCCGAGCGTCGCCGCGGCCTCCTCCTCCTCCCGCCCCTGTTCCTGCATCAACGGCAGCACGGTGCGGGCGACGAAGGGGAAGGTGACGAAGATGGTCGCCAGCACCAGGCCCGGCAGGGCGAAGATGATCTGCACGTCCCGCGCCTGCAGCCAGGGGCCGAGCCATCCCTGCGCGCCGAAGATCAGCACGAAGACCAGCCCGGAGATGACCGGGGAGACGCTGAAGGGCAGCTCCACCAGCACCACCAGCAGGCGCCTGCCGGGAAAGTCGTGCTTCGCGATGGCCCAGCAGGCCGCCAGGCCGCCGATGGTGTTGATGGGCACGGCGATGGCGGCGACCACCAGCGTCAGCCGGATGGCGGCCATCGTGTCCTCCTCCGCCAGCGCCGCCCGGAGCACGCCCCAGCCGCGGCGCAGCGCCTCGGTGAACACGGCGGCGAGCGGCAGGGCGAGGATGAGGATGCCGATGGTGACGGCGGCCAGCGCGAGCAGCGCCCGCGCCCAGGGCGCATCCTCCGCCGCGCTGCGGAAACGCGCGCTCATGCCCGGCCCCGCCGCAGCCCGCGCTGCACCAGCGACAGGCCCAGCAGCACGGCGAAGGCCAGCAGCAGCATGGCGAGGCCCACCGCCGCGGCGCCGGCATAGTCGAATTGTTCAAGGCGGATGACGATGAGCAGCGGCGCGATCTCGCTGACCATCGGCATGTTGCCGGCGATGAAGATCACGCTGCCATATTCCCCGACCGCGCGCGCGAAGCCGAGGCCGAAGCCCGAGACCAGCGCGGGCGCCAGCGCCGGCAGCACCACCCGCGCCAGCGCCTGCGGCCGCGTGGCGCCGAGCGTCGCCGCCGCTTCCTCCGCATCCCGGCCGAGGTCCCGCAGCACCGGCTCCACCGTTCGCACGATGAAGGGCAGGGCCACGAAGACCAGGGCCACGACGATGCCCGCCGGCGTGAAGGCCACCTTCCAGCCGAACCAGGCCTGGAGTGGCGCGCCGAGCCAGCCATTCGGGGCGAAGAGCGCCGTCAGCGCGATGCCCGCCACCGCCGTCGGCAGCGCGAAGGGCAGGTCCACCATGCCATCCAGGATGCGCCGCCCCAGAAAGCGCAGCCGCACGATGGCATAGGCCAGCAGCAGCCCGATCGGCAGGCTGGCCAGCCCCGCCAGCGCCGCCGTGCCGAAGCTGAGCGCGAGCGAGGCCAGGACCCGATCCTCCGACAGGGACCGGATCACGCCGGCCACGCCCAACTCCCAAGGCTTCACCGCCAGCGCCAGCAGCGGCACCAGCACGATCAGGGAGACCCAGGTCAGCGCGACGCCGATGGAGAGGCCGAAGCCCGGGATGGCCCTGACCCTCATCGTCCCGGCCGGTAGATCCGGTCGAAGACGCCGCCATCGTTGAAATGGGTGCGCTGCGCCGCCGTCCATCCGCCGAAGACGTCGTCGATGGTGACGAGGTCGATCGCCGGGAAGCGGGATGCGTTCGCGGCCAGCACGGCCGGGTTGCGCGGGCGGTAGTAGTGGCGCGCGGCGATGGCCTGGCCTTCATCGGTGTAGAGGCCGCGCAGATAGGCCTCCGCCACCGCGCGGGTGCCGCGGCGGTCCACCACCTGGTCCACCACGGCGACGTTCGGCTCCGCCAGGATGGAGAAGGGGGGATAGACGATGTCGAATTTGTCGGCGCCGAATTCCGCCAGCGCCAGATGGGCCTCGTTCTCCCAGGACAGGAAGACATCGCCCTGGGCGCGCTGTGCGAAGGTGGTCAGCGACCCGCGCGCGCCGGTATCCAGCACCGGCACCTGGCGGAACAGCCGCGCCGTCGCTTCTTCCGCCGTCGCGGCGCTGCCGCCGGGCTGGCGCAGCGCCCAGGCCCAGAACGCCAGGTAGTTCCAGCGCGCGCCGCCGGAGGTCTTGGGATTGGGCGTGATGATGGACACGCCGGGCTTCAGCAGATCCCCCCAGTCCCGGATGTTCTTCGGGTTCCCCTTGCGGGTCAGGAAGACGATGGTGCTGGTGTAGGGCGCGCTGTTGTTCGGCAGGCGGCCGATCCAGTCGCGCGCCAGCAGGCCACGCTCCGCGATCGCGTCCACATCATAGGCCAGCGCCAGCGTCACCACATCCGCCGCCAGCCCATCGATGACGGAGCGCGCCTGCCGCCCCGACCCGCCATGGGAGGTGTTGATGCGCACCGCCTGGCCCGACTGGGCCTGCCAGTTGCGGGCGAAGACCGCGTTGTAGTCGCGGTACAGCTCCCGCGTCGGGTCGTAGGAGACGTTGAGCAGCGTGAGGGGCGCCTGCGCCTGGGCGCCGGTCGCAATGAAGGGCGCAGCCGCCAGCAGGGCGCGGCGAGGCAGCGCGAGGCCATTCCTTGGCATCGGGGGTCACTCCGTCAGAGATGTCGTCGATCCGCGCGGGGCGCGGGTTCAGGGCACGCGGGCCAGGGGCTCGGCGCGGCGACAACAAGGCCGACAGGGGGGTGCGGGCAGCAGGGGCACGGCATCCTCCGTCAGGGTCGGTGGCCCGGGATCACCGGGGTCGCCGAAATCCTATCGGGATGATGGGAATTCTATCAAGTCCTTTTGGCATGCCCTTTCGGCGACCACGTCCAGCAGGGCGGTGATGGCCGGGCGCGGGGCAGGCGCGGCGATGTCGGCCAGCATGGTGCCGTCCAGGATCTCCGCCGTCGCGTCGCGGACCTGGCGCATCACGCGGCGGATGGCGCAATCCGCGGGTTCCACGCAATCGATGCAGGGGCGGTAGGCCGTCAGGCTGGCGCAGGGGATGGGGGCGAGCGGCCCGTCGATGGCGCGGATCAGGTCGGACAGCGCGATCTGCGTGGCGGGGCGCGCCAGCGCATAGCCGCCGGACTTGCCGCGCAGGCTGTCCACGAAGCCGTGCCGCCGCAGGTCGAGCAGGATGGCCTCCAGGAATTTCCGCGGCGCGCGGGCACGCTCCGCGATTTCATGGATGGGCATGGTGGCGCGGCGGGACGGGGCGGCCGCGCCGGCTTCCGCCAGCACGGACAGCGCCTTCAGACCGTACTTGGCCTTCTGCGTCAGCATGTCTTCTCATACGATGCCACCCCGGGCGCGGCCAAGCCCAAGGGCGGGTTCATGCTCCGAAATCGGCCATGGGGAGGAAGAATCATGTCCGAGACCTGGATCACGCGCCGAGGCGCCCTGGCGGCGGGCCTCGCTGTGGCCGTGGCGCCGGCCTCGGCGCAGGAGAGGTTCCCGACGCGCCCCGTGCGCCTGGTCGTCGCCTTCCCGCCGGGGGGCGGCACGGACATCCTGGGCCGGCTGCTGGCGCAGCGGATGCAGGAGGCGCTGGGCCAGCCGGTGGTGGTGGAGAACCGGGGCGGCGCCGGCGGCAACATCGCCGCTGTCGCCATCGCGCAATCGGCCCCCGATGGCTATGCGGTGCTCTTCACCGGCAGCAGCCTGGCGGTGAACGAGGTGCTGTTCCGCAGCCCCGGCTATGACAGCCGGCGCGATTTTGCCGCGGTGGCGCGCCCGGCCTCCACGCCCATGATGCTGGTGGTGCACAAGGATCTTCCGGCCCGCGACGTCGCCGGCCTGATCGCCGACGCCAAGGCCAGGCCCGGCGCGCTGAACTGCGCGGTGCCCGGCGCCGGCACCAGCCAGCATCTGGCCTTCGAACTGTTCAACGAGATGGCAGGCACGCGCATCACCGGCGTGCCCTATCGCGGCGGCGGCCCCGCCATCGCCGCGGTGGTGAGCGGCGAGGTGCAGATGCTCTTCACCTCCGCCGGGTCGGTGGAGGCGCTGGTCCGGGACGGACGGATGCGCGCGCTGGCCGTCACCACCCGCGCCCGCCTGCCGGGCTGGCCGGAGGTGCCGACGGTCGGGGAGGCGCTGCCGGGCTTCATCGCCGAACTCTGGTACGGCCTCTACGCCCCCGCCGCGACGCCGCCGGCGGTGGTCGCGGCGCTGGAGGGCGCGGTGCGGGACAGCGTCGCCGACCCGGCCTTCGCGCAACGCCTGCGCGACCGGGGGTTCGAGCCCGATTTCCTCGGTGCCGCCGCCACCGCGAGCGCGACGCAGGAGGAACGGGCGCGCTGGGAACCCGTGATCCGCCGCGCCGGGATCACGCCGGAATGAGCCGCCTCATCGGCCATGTCCGCGACCTCCGCCGCTTTCCCGTCAAGTCGATGGGCGGCGAGGCGCGGGACGCGCTGGAGCTGCGCTGGCCCGGCATCCTGGGCGACCGGCAATACGCCTTCCACCGGCTGGAGGAGCGCGGCCGCTTGCCCTGGCTGACGGCGCGGAACCTGGCGGCCATGGTGCTGCACCAGCCCCGCTACGCGGACCCCGACGACCCCCGGACCAGCGCCGTGACGGTGCGGATTCCGGAGGGCGCGGAGATGGACCTGCACGACCCCGCGCTGCTGGCGCGGCTGGCGGAGGCCGCCGGCCAGCCCATCGGGCTGATGCAGGTGGGGCGCGGCGTGTTCGACACCATGCCCGTCTCCATCGGCACCACGGGGGGCCTCGGCCTGGTGGATGCGATGCATGGATCGAGGCTCGATCCGCGGCGCTTCCGGCTGAACATCCTGATCGAGACGAGCGAGCTGGAGGAAGCGCTGAAGGGTCGGCGGCTGGCCTTCGGCGGCGGCGCGGCGCTGCTGGTGAATGAGGGCATTCCCCGCTGCGCCATGGTGCAGGTCGATCCGGACACGGCGGCGCGCGATCCCTCCGTCCAGAAGACCGTGATCCACCATTTCGACAATTGCGTTGGCCTCTACGCGGCCACGGCCGCCTGCGGCGCCATCCGCATGGGTGATGCGGTGACGCTGCTGGACTGAGCCCCTGGGAAGACCGGGCGCCACGGGGTAGCCTCGGGGCGTGACAGCAGCCCGACGCCACCTTGCCCTCGGGCTTTTCTTCGGCCTCACCGCCGCCATCACCTGGGGCAGCCAGGCGGTGGTGGCGCGGGCGGGGACGCTGGCGGGGTTCTCGCCGCTCGATCTGTCGGTCCTTCGTTTCTCCACGGCGGCGCTGATCCTGGCGCCCTTCGCGTGGCGCGGGCGGCATGTGCTGGCGAAGCTGGGACCCTGGCGGCTGCTGGTGCTGGCGTGCTGCGGGGGCTTCGGCAATTCCCTGCTGTTCGGCGGCGGCGTGGTCTTCGCGCCGGCCACCCATGGCGGCACCATCGCCCCCATCACCGCGGCCGTTTCCGGGGCTTTGCTGGCGATTCCGGCGCTGAAGGAGGTGCCGACGCCGGGGCGGGTGGCGGCGCTGGTGGCGCTGGCGCTGGGCCTGGTCCTGCTGGGGTGGGACGGGTTGCAGGGGGACCATCCCGGGGCCTGGCGGGGCGATATCCTGTTGTTCTTCGCGGGCGCGATCTGGGGCGGCTTCACCGTGCTGCTGCGCCGCTGGTCCATTCCCGCGCTGCCGGCGACGGCGGCGATCTGCGGGATTTCCGCCCTGGTGGTCATTCCCCCCTGGGTGCTGCTGGGCTTCGGCGCGGTGCCCGACCTGCGCTGGCAGGATGCGGCGCTGCAGATGGGCGGGCAGGGGATCATGTCCTCCGTCATCGCCATCAGCCTCTATGCCAAGGCCACGGAATACCTGGGCGCGACGCGCGCGGCCTGCGTCTCCACCATGATGCCGGTGGCGGCCATCATCCTCAGTGTCACCCTGCTGGGGGAGAGCCTGGGGCTGCTGAAGCTGGCCGGGGTGGCGCTGGCGGTCGCGGCGATGCTGGCCGCGGTGCTGTTCACGGGGCGCCGCAGCGTCGGGCGGTAATGTGGCTTTTTAGTCGCTAACCCGTTTAAGCCGATTATGCCGTTTATGCGGGTTTAGCACCGTTTTCGCGGGAGCCGCCGGCGATGGTCGGGGGTAATGGTGTCGGAAACATAACCAGAACATGATCGCCTGGCGAGCTAATTCCGCGGTGCGCCGCAGCCGCGGCGCCATGCGCATTCCCCGCGGAGGTAGCGCATGACGGGCCAATCCCGGATCTGCGGCCAGCCCGCGACGGTGGCGGCGGCGAAGAGCCCGCCGACCACCAGCCAATCCCGACGGTTCATCGACTGGGGCTAGGGCTCCGGGTCCTGCCGCGCCCAGCGGGGCATGGCGCAGCCCATCAGCGCGGCCATCCGGTCCCGTGCCAGCAGCTTTTCGCGGCTCAGGCGGCGGATCGCGGCCTCGTCCGGGACGCCGCGGGACCGTTCCGCCGCGATACGCCGTTCCAGGTCCGCCAGGCGATCCACCAAGCGAGCCATCAGGCTTCCCCCTTGCAGGGTGCCTCCTGGCAACAGGCCGCCGGGCGGTAAGCTCCCGTCCATAATCCCCAGACCTCCTTGTTCCGTCGCTGCGCGGGGGCGCGGCGGCTCAGTGGGAGGCCCGACATCGCGGGTGCCGGGGGGGCAGACCGCCAGAGGGGCCCGGGCCTCACATCAAAGGCTGGACCCGGCTTGTGACGATTTCAAGCCTGTAATGCGACACGGCTTGGTGTTTTATCGCAACGGGTTGGCTACCGCACCGCAGCGCGTTGACCAGGGATTCATCCGCGTCCCGAAAGCCGGGGAACCGCCGCCCAGCTTGTCGTCACATGGGCGCAGGGATCGGCCGAACCCTCCGCCCGCAGGGTGACTTCCCCGTAGGACAGCGTCCGCCCCTTCTTGATCACGCGCGCCTCCGCCAGCACCGCGCCGGGGGGTGGCGCGCGGAGGAAGGTGATGGAGAGGCTGGCGGTCAGGCTCTCATCCCGCCCCTCCGTCAGGGTCAGCAGCGCGGCCCACATCGCGACATCCGCCAGCCCCATCAAGGCGGGGCCGGAGACGGTGCCGCCGGGGCGCAGCAGATCGTCGCGCTGCGGCAGGCGGAGCAAGGCGCGCCCCTCCGCGGCTTCCAGCACCTCCACCCCCCAGGCGCCGGCCAGCGGCACGCCGGTACGGACGCGCTCCGTCAGTTCGGCGGGACTCACTGGCCCACCACAACGCGGCCGATACAGGGATTCCGACCCAGCCAGTAGCAGAGCTCCGCCGGCCGGCTGATGGCGAAGAGCGCCAGGTCGCAGCGCAGCCCCGGCGCCAGCGCGCCGCGATCGGAGAGGCCGAGCGCGGCGGCGGCATGGGTGGTGACGCCCGCCAGCGCCTCCGCCACCGTCAGCCGGAACAGGGTGCAGCCGAGGTTGAGCATCAGCAGGAGGTTGGGGGAGGGGCAGGAGCCCGGGTTGCAATCGGTCGCCAGCGCCATGCGCAGCCCCGCGGCGCGCATCGCGGCGATGTCCGGCGGGTGGGTTTCACGAATGAAATAGTAGGCGCCGGGCAGCAGCACGCCGACGGTGCCGGCCTTCGCCATGGCGGCGATGCCCTCGGCATTCGCATATTCGATGTGGTCGGCGGAGAGCGCGCCGTAGCGGGCGGAAAGCGCCGCGCCGCCATCATCCCGCAACTGGTCGGCGTGGAGCTTCACGGGTAGGCCGGCGGCCTTCGCGGCGTCGAAGACCCAGGATGTTTCCTCGGCGTCGAAGCCGATGACGCTGTCGGTGAAGGCGTCCACCGCGTCGGCCAGCCCCTCCGCCGCGATGGCGGGGAGGATGTCCTTCGCGACATGGCGGGCGAAATCGGCGCGGCGGCCCGGGTATTCCGGGGGCACGGCATGGGCGGCCAGCAGGCTCGTCAGCACCGAGACGGGCCGCTGCGCGGCCATGCGTCGCGCGGCGCGAAGCATCTGGGCCTCCGTCCCCAGGTCGAGGCCGTAGCCCGACTTGATCTCGACCGTCGTGACTCCCTGCGCCAGCAATTCGTCGAGGCGGGGGAGGGCGGAGGCGACCAGTTCCTCCTCCGTCGCCGCGCGCGTCGCCCTGACGGTGGAGAGGATGCCGCCGCCGGCCTTGGCGATGGCTTCGTAGCTGGCGCCTTCAAGGCGGAGTTCGAATTCGCGGGCGCGGTCGCCGGCGAAGACCAGATGGGTGTGGCAGTCGATCAGGCCGGGCAGGATCCAGGCGCCGTCGCAGCGGGTCGTGATGGCGGCACCATCGGGCAGGTCGCGGCGGCGGCCGACCCAGGCGATGCGGCCATCCTTCGCGGCGATGGCGCCATCCTCGATGATGCCGAGCGGATCGCCATCCCTGGCAACCATCGTGGCGACATGCGCATCGGTCCAGACGCGGTCGAAGCTCATGCGGGAAGGTCCACCAGCGACGCGAAGGCGCCATGCTGCACCAGGCGCTTCACCGCCGCCATGTCGGGCGCCATGAAGCGATCGGCATCCCAGGGCGCCGCCACGCCGCGCACCAATCCCTTCGCCTGCTCGATGGCGGCGGAGGAGCGCAAGGGCGCGTGGAAATCGAGGCCCTGCGCCGCGCAGAGCAACTCGATGGAGAGGATGGTGGCGAGGTTGTCGGCCATCTCCGCCAGGCGCAGCGCGGCGTTGGTCGCCATGCTGACATGGTCTTCCTGGTTGGCGCTGGTGGGCAGGCTGTCCACGCTGCGGGGCGTGGCCAGCGCGCGGTTTTCCGCCACCATCGCGGCGGCCGTGACCTGGGCGATCATGAAGCCGGAATTGATGCCGCCCTCCGCCACCAGGAAAGCGGGCAGGCCGGACAGGACGGGGTCCACCAGGAGTGCGATGCGGCGTTCGCTGATGGCGCCGATCTCCGCGATGGCGAGGGCGATGGTGTCGGCGGCGAAGGCCACAGGCTCCGCATGGAAATTGCCACCCGACAGCACATCGCCCTCCGCGGTCACCAGCGGGTTGTCGGTGACGGCGTTGGCCTCGCGGACGAGGACGGCGGCGGCGTTGTCCAGCAGGTCGAGGCAGGCGCCGGCGACCTGGGGCTGGCAGCGCAGGCAATAGGGGTCCTGCACTCGGCTGTCGCCTTCGCGGTGGCTGTCGCGGATGGCGCTGCCCGCCATCAGGGCGCGCAGCGTGGCGGCGCAGCGGATCTGGCCGGGCTGGTTGCGGAGCGCATGGATGCGGGCATCGAAGGGCGTGTCGGAACCGCGCGCGGCATCCACCGACATGGCACCCGCCATCAGCGCGGTGCGCAGCAGGTCCTGCGCGGCAAACAGGCCGGCCAGCGCGATGGCGGTCGAGACCTGCGTGCCGTTCAGCAGCGCGAGCCCTTCCTTCGGGCCGAGTTCCAGCGGCGCGATATTGGCCATGGCCAGCGCCTGGGTGCCGTCCAGCACCTGGTCGCCCTGGAACGCCTCGCCTTCGCCGATCAGAACGAGCGACATGTGGGCCAGTGGCGCGAGGTCCCCGGAGGCGCCGACGGAGCCCTTGGCGGGGATGGCGGGCAGGACATCGTGGCAGAGCAGCGCCAGCAGGCTGTCCACCACCACGGGGCGCACGCCGGAGGCGCCGCGCGACAGCGACATGGCCTTCAGCGCCAGCACCAGGCGGACGATGGGGGCGGGCAGGAAGGCGCCGGTGCCGGCGGCGTGGCTGCGCAGCAGGTTCAACTGCAATTGCCGCAGCCGGTCCGGCGCGATGCGGGTGGAGGCGAGCTTCCCGAAGCCGGTGTTGACGCCGTACAGCGCCTCCCCGGTCTGCAGCCGCCGCGCCAGCGCATCGGCGGAGGCTTGCGTGACGATGCGCCAATCCTGGGGGAGTTCAGGCTGCGCGCCGCCGGCGATGGCGCGCAGCGTGGCGAGTTGGGTCGTCATCGCGTCACCATCGGCAGATCGAGCCCCTGTTCGCGCGCGCAGTCGATCGCGATGTCGTAGCCCGCATCGGCGTGGCGCATCACGCCCGTGGCGGGGTCGTTCCACAGCACGCGGGCGAGGCGGCGGGCGGCGGCTTCGGTACCATCGGCGACGATGACCATGCCGGCATGTTGCGAGAATCCCATGCCGACGCCGCCGCCGTGATGCAATGACACCCAGGTGGCGCCGGACGCCGTGTTCAGCAGCGCGTTGAGCAAGGGCCAGTCGCTGACGGCATCCGATCCGTCGCGCATCGCCTCCGTCTCCCGGTTCGGGGAGGCCACGCTGCCGGAATCGAGGTGGTCGCGGCCGATGACGATGGGGCCGATTTCCCCCTTCGCGACCATCTCGTTGAAGGCGAGGCCGAGGCGGTCCCGCTGGCCGAGGCCGACCCAGCAGATGCGGGCGGGCAGCCCCTGGAAGGCGATGCGCTTCTGCGCCATGTCGAGCCAGTTGTGGAGGTGCTGGTCGTCGGGGATCAGTTCCTTCACCTTGGCATCCGTCCGGCGGATATCCTCCGGGTCGCCGGACAGCGCGGCCCAGCGGAAGGGGCCGACGCCGCGGCAGAACAGGGGCCGGATATAGGCGGGGACGAAACCAGGAAAATCGAAGGCGTTGGCGAGGCCTTCCTCCTTCGCCATCTGGCGGATGTTGTTGCCGTAATCCATGACGACGGAGCCCATCCGCTTGAAGTCCAGCATGGCCTGGACATGGCCGACCATCGACTTCTTCGCCGCCGCGGCGACGGCGGTGGGATCGCTCTCCCGCATCGCCTCCCATTTCTCCAGCGTCCAGCCGGCGGGGAGGTAGCCATTGGCGGGGTCGTGCGCGCTGGTCTGGTCAGTCACGATATCCGGCACCACGCCGCGGGCGACGAGTTCGGGAAAGATGGCGGCGGCGTTGCCGAGCAGGCCGACGCTGATCGCGCGGCCCTCCGCGCAGGCCGTGCGGATCATCGCCAGCGCTTCGTCCAGGCTTTCCGCGCGGTGGTCGAGGTAGCGGGTTTCCAGGCGCTTCTCGATGCGTGACGGCTGGCATTCGACGGCGAGGACCGAGGCTCCGGCGAAGACGCCGGCCAGCGGCTGCGCGCCGCCCATGCCGCCGAGGCCGGCCGTCAGGATCCATTTGCCCCTGAGGCTGCCGCCGAAATGCTGGCGGCCGGCCTCGACGAAGGTCTCATAGGTGCCCTGAACGATGCCCTGGCTGCCGATGTAGATCCAGGAACCGGCCGTCATCTGGCCGTACATCATCAGGCCCTTGCGATCGAGTTCGTTGAAATGTTCCCAGCTGGCCCAGCGGGGGACCAGGTTGGAATTGGCGATCAGCACGCGGGGCGCGTCGCTATGGGTACGGAAGACGCCGACGGGTTTTCCCGATTGCACCAGCAGGGTTTCGTCGTCGTTGAGACGCTTCAGCGTGTGGATGATGCGCTCATAGCTGTCCCAGTCGCGGGCGGCGCGGCCGATGCCGCCATAGACGACCAAATCGCCCGGCTTCTCCGCCACCTCATCGTCGAGGTTGTTCATCAGCATCCGCATCGCCGCCTCCGTCGTCCAGTGACGGCAGGAGAGGTCGAGGCCGCGCGGGGCGCGGATGGCGGGGGCGTTGCGGCGGCGCGGGTCGGCCATGGCGGGGCTCCGTGATCGTGGGAACAGCATTGCCGATGCCTCGGATTATGTCTAGACATAATGCGCCATGCCCAGACCCCGCCATACCGCCATCCGTGAGCAGATCGAGGGGCTGATCCTCTCGGGCGTGCTGAAGCCCGGGGATCGGGTGCCGTCGGAGCAGGAGCTGGTGGCGGAGCATGGCGTGGCGCGGATGACCGTCAGCCGCGCCCTGTCCGACCTGGTGGCGGCGGGGCTGGTGGTGCGGCGGCGGAAGGCGGGCAGCTTCGTGGCGGCGCCGCCATCCGAGGAAAAACTGCTGGGCGTGCCCGACATGCGGGAGACGCTGCCGGGCCACGCCCATGCGGTGCTGAAGCGGGCGGTGCGGGTGGCGAGCGGGGCGGATCGCGCGCGGCTGGGGGCTCTGCCGAAGGGGGCGCGGGTGCTGGCGCTGCTGGTGCGGCATGACAGCCAAGGCGTGCCGGCGGCGATGGAGGACAGGCTGGTCAGCCTGGATGCCGTGCCGGAAGCGGCGGGGGAGAGTTTTGTCGAGGCGCCGCCCGGCACCTGGCTGCTGGAACGCGTGCCCTGGACGGAAGCCGAGCATCGCATCCGCGCGGCGGCCGCCGATACCGGGATGGCGGCCATGCTGGGGATGGCGGCGGGCGCGCCCTGCCTGGTGATGGAACGCCGGACCTGGCGGGGCGACCAGCCGGTGACGGCGGCGCGCATCACCTGGCCGGGGGACCGGCATGAGGTGACGGTGCGGTCCTCGCGCGGCCCGTTGCGCGGTTGACGTGAATCGGCCATGCGGGATGGGTTCAGGGGGGATGCTTCCATGATGACGCGGCGCTTCATCGCGACCGACGCGCTGCTGCCGGGTGGCTGGGCGCGGGATGTGATGGTCGAGGTCGATGGCGCGGGCTGGATCACCGCCGTGACGCCAGGCTTCGCGGGGCCGCAGGGCACGGCGCGGCGGCTGCACGGCCATGTCGTGCCGGGGGTGCCGAACCTGCATTCCCACGCCTTCCAGCGCGCCATGGCCGGCGGCGCGGAACGGCGCAGCCCGGAGGGGCGCGACAGTTTCTGGACCTGGCGGGAGACGATGTACCGCTTCGTCGGGCTGTTCACGCCGGAGGATGCGGAAGCCGTCGCCGCGCAGCTCTACGCGGAATTGCTGGAGCACGGATTCACGGGAATCTGCGAATTCCACTATCTGCACCACCAGCCCGATGGCACGCCCTATGACGACCCCGCCGAGATGGCGAAGCGGCATGTCGCGGCGGCTCGGCGCACGGGGATCGGCATGACGATGCTGCCTTCCCTGTACCGCCATGGCGGCATCTTCGGGCTGGAGCCCCATGCGGGGCAGCGGCGCTTCCTCAATGACCTCGACGGTTTCGCGCGGATCGTGGAGGGGGCGCGGGAGGAAGCGGGCGATGATCCGCAGATGACGGTCGGGCTGGCGCCGCACAGCCTGCGCGCCTGCACGCCGGCGATGATCCGCAAGATCGCGGGCTATGACGGGCCCATCCACATCCATGCGGCCGAACAGCCGAAGGAGGTGGAGGAATGCATCGCCGTCACGGGCAAGCGGCCGGTGCGCTGGATCCTCGACAGCCTGCCGGTGGATGAACGCTGGGTGCTGATCCATGCGACGCACATGGATGACGGGGAAGTGGAAGAACTGGCGAAGACGGGGGCGGTGGCGGGGCTTTGTCCCTCGACCGAGGCGTCGCTGGGGGATGGAACGTTTGCGCTGACGAAGTTCCTCGCGGCGGGCGGGCGGTTCGGGATCGGGACGGACAGCCATGTGGGGACGGCGCCGCGCGACGAACTCCGCCAGCTGGAGACGAGCCAGCGGCTGCGCGACCATGCGCGGGCGGTGGCGACGGGCGCGGCCAACCCGCATCCCGGGCGGACGCTGCTGGAGGGCGCGCTGGCCGGCGGCGCGCAGGCGAGCGGGCGGAAGATCGGCGCCATCGCGCCGGGGATGCGGGCTGACCTGGTGGAACTCGACACGGCGCATCCGACGCTGGTGGGGCGCCAGGGCGATGGGCTGCTGGATGCCTGGGTGTTCAGCGGGCAGGGCAACCCGGTGCGGACGGTGGTCTGCGGCGGGCGCGTGGTGGTGGAAGCCGGGCGGCATGTGGACGCCATGCCGATCGGGGAGCAGTTTGCGCGGACAATGCGGAGATTGCTGGCATGAGTGGTCAACTGGCGGGGCAGGTCGCGATCATCACCGGCGGCAGCAGGGGCATCGGGCGGGAGATGGCGCTGCTCTTCGCGCGCGAAGGCGCGGATATCGCCTTCTGCCACCTCGATGACGAAGCCGGCGCGGCGGAGGTCGCGGGCGGGATCGCGGCGCTCGGGCGGCGGGCCTTTCATCGATCGGTCGACGTCGCGGACAGTGACGGGCTGCGTGGCTTCATCCGCGATGCGGAAGCGGCGCTCGGGCCCTGCGACGTGCTGTGCAGCAATGCGGGGATGAACCTCCGCGGGCCGTTCGAGACGCTGCCCGACGAGCATTTCGACCGCGTCATCGCCGTGCATGTGAAGGCGGCCTGGGTCAGCGCCAAGGCGGTGTGGGACGGGATGGCGGCGCGCGGGCGCGGGCGGATCATCGTCACGGCGTCGCAGCTGGCCTTCAAGGGCGGCATCGGGATCGTGCCCTATGTCACCGCCAAGGCCGCGCTGGTCGGCTTCGTCCGCGCCCTGTCGCGGGAGGGCGCGCCGAAGGGGATTCTCGTCAATGCCATCGCGCCGGGGCCGGTGACGACTGACCTTACGGCGCAACTCGGCGAGGGCTGGGCGGAACGCACCGGCGCGGGGCTGCCGATCGGGCGCGTCGGCAAGCCGGCGGAGATCGCGGCGGCGGCGCTGCTGCTGGCCTCCTCGCCCGGTGGGGATTTCTTCGTCGGCGCGACGATTTCCCCCAATGGCGGGGATGTCATGCATTGAGCACGGTCCGCACGCTGACGCCGGCGGAAGCCGCGACCGCCGTCGAATGGGCGGCGGCGGAGGGGTGGAATCCGGGGCTGTCGGACCTGGCCTGCTTCCTGGCGCAGGATCCCGGGTTGTTCCTGGCGGTGGAGGAGGGGGGGCGGCTCGCTTCCGTCATCGCCGCCACGCGGTATGGCGCGGATTTCGGCTTCATCGGCTTCTACATCGCGCGGCCGGAAGTGCGGGGCCAGGGCCTCGGCATCCATGTGTGGCAGGCGGCGATGGACCGGCTTTCGGGCCGCCTGGTCGGGCTGGATGGCGTGGTGGCGCAGCAGGCGAATTACCGGAAATCCGGCTTTTCCCTGGCCTGGAACAACATCCGGTTCGGCGGCGTGCCCGTCGGCGTCACGGCCTCCGCGCCGGATGTGGTGGAGGCCGCCGCCGTGCCCTTCGCGGCGCTGGCCGCGCTGGACCGGTCCGTGTTCCCGGCGACGCGCGAGGCGTTCCTCCGATCCTGGCTGACGGCGCCGGGGCATGTCGCGCTGGCGGTGCTGCGGGGTGGCGCTGTGGCGGGCTTCGGGGTGATCCGCCCGGCGCGGGAGGGGCACAAGATCGGGCCCCTGGTCGCGGAGGATCGGGGCGTCGCGGAACGGCTGCTGGCGGCGCTGATCGCGCGCGTGCCAGCGGGTGACGCGGTGTTCCTGGACGTGGCGGAGCCGCAGCGTGACGCGGTGGCGCTGGCGGAGGGGCTGGGCCTCAAGCCTGTCTTCGAGACGGCGCGCATGTACACCGGCCCGGCGCCGGCGGTGCGGATGGACCGGCTGTTCGGGGTGACCACCTTCGAACTGGGCTAGTTCTGGGAAGGCAGGGAGATCCGCACGCGCAAGCCTCCCTGCGCCGCTTCCTCCAGCCGCAATGCGCCGCCATAGGCGCGGATGATGTCATCGGCGATGGCCAGGCCGAGGCCCGTGCCGCTGCGATCGGGGTCGAGCCTGACGCCCCGTGCCAGCGCGGCGGCGCGGTGCTGCGCGGGGATGCCGGGGCCGTCATCCTCGATCAGCAGCACCACGGCGCCCGGCTCCGCCGTGGCGGTGATGCACACCTCGCTCCGCGCCCAATGCGCCGCATTCTCCAGCAGCGCGCCGAGCAGCTCCGTCAGGTCGCCCTCATCCACCGGGGCCAGCAGGGCGGGCGGGATCGCCTGCCGCCAGGCCAGGTCGCCGCCGGCCGGCATCCGGGCCAGCGCGCCGGCGATGCGCGCGACGGCGGGGGCCAGCGGCGTCGGGCCGCTGCGGGGGCCGGGGCCGCGGATATGGGCGCGGGCCAGTTCGCGGGTGATCCGCGCATCGATGCCCGCGGTCACCGCCTCGATCGCCGCGGCGGCCTCGGCCTCTCCCCGCTCGCGCAACTCCCGCGTCCGGGCGCCCAGCAGGGCGAGCGGCGTGCGCAGCCCATGCGCCAGGTCCGCCGCGCGTTCGCGCGCCAGGCGGGTGCTGTGGCGCTGCGCATCCAGCATCCCGTCGAAATCGGCGGCCAGCCCCTCCAGCTCCGCCGGCAGGGCGCCGCCCAGCCGGTCCCGCCGCCCGGCCCGCAGATCCCGCAGCGCCTGCCGGGCGCGCTGGACGGGCCAGAGCGCGATGGCCCCCTGCAGGGCGAAGGCGGCCATCAGCCCGGCGCCGATGCTGGCCAGCACCGGCAGCAGGTCCATCACGAAGGCCCGGTTGGCGGCTTCCATCACCTTGCGGTCCATCGCCACGGCGACACGGTAGCCGGCCGGCGCGCCGGCGCCGTTCGCCACGCGCCGTTCCAGCACGATCATCTTGCCGCGCTCCGGCCCGATGACGATGTGGCGGTGCCGGTCGCCGGCGCGCAGCGAATCCGCGGGCAGCGGGATCTCGAACCCCGCCAGGGACGGGGATCGCAGCACCGTGCCGGTCTCGTCATGCCGGACCTGCCAGTAGAGGCCGGACAGCGGTTCCTGGAAGCGGGGATCGGGCAGCGGCTGCACCGTGAGCGTCGCGCTGCCGTCCTGCGCCGCCAGGACGCGGACGAGGAAGCGGAGATCCGCATCCAGCTCCGCCAGCATCTCCCGCTCCACATGCCGTTCGAACAGGCCCTGCACGGCACCACCGACCGCGCCGGCGGCGGCCAGCGCCGTCACCACCGCGACGATGGCGAAGCGCGCGCGCAGCGATCGCGTCACGGCCCGTCGCCGATCACATAGCCATGGCCGCGCCGGGTGCGGATGGCGGTGGTGCCGACCTTCCGGCGCAGGCGGGCGACCAGCGCCTCCACCGCATTGTCGCCACGCTCCGCTTCCTCCGCATACAAATGCTCGGTCAGTTCCGTCTGGTGCACGGCGCGGCCGGGGTGGTGCATGAGGTAGGCGAGCAGCCGGAATTCGAGGGGCGTCAACTCCACCTGTTCCCCGCCGCTTGTCAGGCGCCGCGCCCGCAGGTCCAGCACCAGGTCGCCGGCGCGCAGCGTGTTGGTGGCGCGGCCGGCGGAGCGGCGCAGCACCGCGCGCAGCCGGGCGAGCAGCTCCTCCATCGCGAAGGGCTTGACGATGTAGTCGTCGGCGCCCGCGTCGATCGCCTCCACCCGGGTGGCCCAGGCGCCGCGGGCGGACAGGACCAGGATGGGAAAGGCGACGCCTTCCGCCCGCCAGCGGCGGATCAGGGAAAGCCCGTCCATGCCGGGCAGGCCGAGGTCGAGGATGGCGGCGTCGAAGGGCTCCACCCCGCCGCGCTGCCAGGCGGCCGCGCCATCCGCCGAGTGTTCCGCCGCGAAGCCGGCGGCCGCCAGGGCGCGCAGCAGGTCCTGCGCGATGCCGGCCTCATCCTCCACCACCAGAACCCGCATCGTGCCGCCTTGCCTTCCCCCTGCTTCGCGCCCGGGCCTTGTGTGGCACGGCGACGCCCCGCCTGCCGTAGACGAGCGTTCCTGACACCTCGTATCCGGGCGTCGCTGACGCCACGCTGACAAGGCGCGTCAGCGACGCGGGGCGCCGCGCTGCTACCCCGCCGCGCATGTCTTACCCATCCATGAAGATCGGCGCGCGCATCCCGGCAAGCCCCTGCCGGCTGTGCGGCGGCACGGAACGCCAGGTGCTGGCGACGCGCGGGCGGGGGCTGGAGCCCCTGACCACGGTGGTCTGCCGGGGCTGCGGCCTGGTCAGCCACCATCCGCTGCCCGATCCCGCCGCCGTCGCCGCCTTCTACGCCACGCGCTACCGCGTCGCCTACAAGGGGGGATGGGAGCCGAAGCGCAAGCACGCGCTGCGGGCGCTGCGCGGCGCCATCGCGCGGGCGGGCCGGCTGGCGCCGCTGCTGAAGCCGGGGGCGCGGGTGCTGGATGTGGGCGCATCCTCCGGCGAGTTCACCTATGTCATGGAGCGCGCGGGCTTCGAGGCGCGGGGGATCGAACCCAATCTCGGCTATGGCGATTTCGCGCGCCGGACCTATGGCGTGGCGGTGCAGACCGGCGGGATGGAGGAGGCGGCGGTCGCGCCCGGGAGCCTCGACCTCGTCACGCTGAACCATGTGCTGGAACACCTGGCCGATCCCTGGGATGCGCTGGCGCGGATCGAGGGATGGCTGGCGCCGGGCGGGCTGCTGTTCATCGAGGTGCCGAACCTGCTGGGCGTGCGCAAGCAGGCGGCGAATACCTTTCACGGCGCGCATATCTGGAACTTCACGCCGCAGACCCTGGCGCTGGTCGCCTGGCAGGCGGGCTTCGCCACGCTGACGGCGGCGGAGCGGGAGGGCACGTCCATGGTGCTGCGCCGCCGCCATGAGGACGATTCGCCGCCGCTCGGCGCCGATGCCGCGCTGGCGGAACGGCTGGCCGTGCAGGTCGCGACCACCGGCAGCCCGCTGCGCTACCTGCTGTCCGGCGCGCCGATCCGGCGGCGGGTGGACCGGCTGCGGCGGAACATCGGGGAACGCCTGGTCTGCGGGCGGCATGACTCCGTGCGCGCCATGGCCGATGCGCTGCTGGACGGCGCGCTGCCGTCGCCGCGGGGGCGGGACGGGGTGGCGGGGTGAGGGGGCGGCGCTATTCGCGCCTCAACCTCTCCACCTCAAATCCCTGTCCCCGCGCCACCTCAACCGCCGCCGTGTAATCCGCCTCGATCATCGCCGCCGTCCGCGACAGCACCCACAGGAAATTCCGCCCCGGCGCGCCCACCACGGCCCAGCGGTAGTCCGGGTCCAGCCCGATCACCCAGTAGTCGCCGTAGAAGGGCCAGAAGAAGGTCACCCGCAGCTTCGCGTTGCCGCTGGCGTCCACGGCATAGGCGCTGGCCGTCGCGGCGACTTCCTCGCCGCGCGCATCGCGGCAGCGATTGACCACGCCGATCGTGCCGTCCGGCCGCGCCGTGTAGGTCGCGGTGGTGTTGGTGCAGGCGCGGCCGCCGCCATCCTGGAAGCGGTTGGGGAAGCGGGCGATCTCGTGCCAGGTGCCGGCGTAGCGGGCCAGGTCCACCTGCGCGACCGTCGCGGGGGGCGGCTCCGCCGGCGGTGTCGCGCAGGCGGCGAGCAGCAGGGGCAGGGCGAGCAGCAGGCGGCGGATCACGGGCGGGACTCCCACGGTTTCATTCCTCAACGCGCGGATCGCCGGGAACGATCCCGGGCGGCAGATTGGCCACATGATCGAAAATGGCGCCGGCGGTGGTGATCCAGACCTGGTCGCGGTGCTGCGCAATTTCGGAAAGGGCCCGCCGCAGGTGCCGCATCCGGTGGGGCTGGCCGATGATGTAGGGGTGCAGCGCGATGCCCATCACCTGGGGGAGGCCGTCCCGCACCTGGCGCAGGCGCTCATGGAAGTCGTCGAGGATCATGGCCGCGAAGGCGTCGCCGCCATCCTTGCGGCCGACGATGGCGGGGATGTCGTTCACCTCCTGCGGGTAGGGCATGGCCAGCAGGGGGGCGCCGCGCGTCCGCATCCAGACCGGCGCGTCATCGGCGCACCAGTTCATGGTGTAGCGATAGCCGGCCTCGGCCAGCAGGTCCGGCGTCGTGCGGCTCTCCGCGATCCAGGGGCTGAGCCAGCCGCGCGGGGCCGTGCCCTCGGCGGCCAGGATGGCGGCTGTCGAGTCGGCGATGAGGCGCGCTTCCTCGGCTTCCGGCAGCACCGACTGGCGTTCGGAATTGGTGCGGCCATGGCCCGCCATCTCATCGCCCCGGGCGCGGTGGGCGGCGACCAGATCCGGCGCGTAGTCATACATCGCGCTGTTCAGCAGCAGGGTGGCGGGCAGGTTCAGTTCATCCAGCGTTTCCAGCAGCCGCCAGGCGCCGACGCGGTTGCCGTAGTCCCGCCAGGCGAAGTTGAGCACGTCCGGCTGCGGGCCGCCGGGGGCCAGTTCGGCGCCCAGGCCCTCCCCGAAGGCGAAATGCTCCAGGTTGACGCCGAGATAGACCGCCAGCTTCCCGCCATTCGGCCAGGCATAGGGGGTGCGGCCGCGCCAGGCGGCATAGTCGTAGCGTCCATGCGTCGGCAGCGGCGGGGGGGGCAGCATCGGGCACTCCGGCGATCGGTCGCCGCGGAGGTGGGTCATTTCGCCGGAACCGGCAACCCCGAGAAAACGCGGGCGCGGGTGGGATGACCGTTTCCCGCGACTGGCCTATGGTCCGCGACAATGGGACGGGTCAGACAGGGTGAGGGGGCGGCCGGGGCGCTGCTGCGGCGGGAAGCGCGCGCGGCGCGGTCGCATCTCGCGGTGCCGCTGGTGCTGGGCATCGGCCAGGTCGCGGTGGGGATCGGCCAGGCCTGGCTGATCGCGCTGCTGATCGCGCGGCTACTGGGAATCGGCGATGCGGGCTGGGCCGAACTGGCGGCGGCCGGCGCGCTGGCGCTGCTCTCGGCCGCGATCGGCATCGCCCAGGAACGCGCCCTGATCGCGGCGGGGGAAGCTGCCAAGACCCGCCTGCGCAACCAGGCCTTCGCGCGGCTGCTGGCGACGGGGGCGGAGGACCAGCGCCCGGTCGGCGAACGCGCCGCCCTGGTGGTGGACCGGATCGAGGCGCTGGAAGGTTTTCTCACGCGCTGGCTGCCGGCGGCGATGCTCGCCATGGCGGGGCCGGCGCTGGTGGCGGCCGCCGCCTTTTCCGTCGATGCGACATCGGGCGCGATCCTGCTGGTGGCGGGGCTCCTGGTGCCGGTCGCGATGGCGGTCACGGGCATCGGCGCGGCGCAGGCCAGCCGGAAGCAGTTCTCCGCGCTGGACCGGCTTTCGGGCCGCTTCCTCGACCGGATGCGCGGGCTGCCGACGCTGGTGCTGTTCCGGCAGCAGGAGGCGGAGGCGACTTCGCTGCGCGTCGCAGCGGATGAACTCCGCGGGCGGACCATGCGGGTGCTGCGGGTGGCGTTCCTGTCCTCCGCGTCGCTGGAGGCGCTGGCCGCGGCGGCGATCGCGTGCCTGGCGATCCGGCACGGGGCGGTGCTCGGCCTGACGCATCCGGACCCCGCCGGGGCGATCTTCTGCCTGCTGCTGGTGCCGGCCTTCTTCGCGCCTTTGCGCGCCTTCTCCCAGGCCTATCACGAACGCCTGGCGGCGCGCGGTGCCGCCGCCGAACTGGCGCCGCTGCTGGAAGACGATGGCGCGTCGCCCGGCTACCGGCTGGAGGAAGTGCCGAACAAGCTGGTCGTCACCTTCCAGGATGTGAAGCTGACCTACGACCCCGCCCGCCCGCCGGCGCTGGACGGGCTCAGTTTCCGCGTGATGCCCGGGGAGACGCTGGTGCTGGCCGGGCCGTCGGGCGCGGGCAAATCCTCCGTCCTGCGGCTGCTGATGGGCTTCCGGCGGCCGGATTCCGGGCGCATCGCCTTCAACGGGCAGGATGCGACGCTGCTCGCCCCCGCCGAATTGCGGCGGCTCTGCGCCTATGTCGGCCAGCGCGCGCATCTGTTCCGCGGCACGCTGCGGGAGAACATCGCCTTGGCCCGCCCCGATGCCACGCCGGCGGAGGTGGAGGCGGCGGCGGAGGCGGCGCGGGTGATGGATTTCGCCCGCGGCCTGACGCAGGGGCTGGATACGATGGTGGGGGAGGGCGGCTTCGGCCTCTCCGGCGGGCAGGCGCAGCGCGTGGCCGTCGCCCGCGCCTTCCTGCGCGACACGCCGCTGGTGCTGCTGGATGAACCGACGGCGCATCTGGACCCGGGGACGGAGGCCGAGGTGCTGGACAGCATCCGGCGCCTGTGTGCCGGGCGCACCGCCATCATCGCCACCCATTCCCGCGTCGCGCAGCGCACGCTGGGACGGGTGCTGGAGATCGAGGCCGGGCGCGCCGTGGGCACGAGGATGGCGGGCGAATGAACGCCGATCTGTTGCGGGTGCTCGGGCTGTGGCGCAGCCGCGGCTGGTGGCTGGTGGCTGGGCTGTCCATGGCCTGCGCGGCGTCGCTGGCGGGGCTGGCGCTGCTGGCGCTGGCGGGGCGCGGCGTGGCGGAAGGCGTGACGCCCGCCGCGATCTTCGCCGGCAGCGCGGCGGCCTTCTTCTGGCTGCGGCCCGTGGTGATCCTGCGGCCGGTGTTCCGCTATCTCGAACGCCTCGTCACCCATGCCGCGACCTTCCGGGCGCTGGCGGATACGCGGGTGTGGTTCTTCCGGCGCCTGGCGGAACGCCTGCCGGCGGGGCTCGGCTTCCGGCGGGCCGGGGATCTGCTGGGGCGGCTGGTCTCCGACATCGATGCGCTGGACCGCGTCTATCTCGGCGCCATCGTGCCGGGCGTGGCGGCGCTGGCGGCGGTGCTGGCCATCACCGTGGTGCTGGGGGCGGTGTCGCTGCCGCTGGCGGCGCTGGTCTGCGTGCCACTCGCCCTCGCCTTGCTGCTGCCGCCGCTGCTGGCGCCCGGCGCGGCCGCGGCCGGGGAACGGGTGGCGGTGGCGCAGGGATCGCTGCGCGCCGCCGTGGTCGATCCCCTGACCGGCATCGAGGATACGCTGGCCGCCGGCGCCGAAGGGCGCGCCGCGGCCCGCGCCCACCAGGAAGGCACGGCCCTGGCCGCGGCGCAGCGCGCCCTGTCCCGCCGCGCGGCCTATGGCGGGGCTGCGGGGATGCTGCTGACCCAGGCCGCGATGCTCGGCGCGCTGGCCTATGGCCTGGCGGCGGGGGATACGGGCGTGGCGGCGGCGGTGCTGGGCCTGTTCCTCGCCACCGCCGCGGCGGAAGCCTTCGGCCTGCTGCCCCGCGCCGGCGCCGCCCTGGCCGCGGCCGGCGCCAGCGCGCGACGGCTGTTCGAGGCCGCGGACCAGGCGGCGCCCGTCGCCGAACCCACGTCACCCGCCGCCCTCCCCAAGGGCCATGCCATCAAGGTGGAGGGCCTGTCCTTCGCCTGGGCGCCGGACCGGCCGCCGGTCTTCGACGGCCTCGACCTCGATGTGCCGGAAGGCGCGCGGGTGGCGCTGCTCGGGCCCTCCGGCATCGGCAAGTCGACCCTGACCTCGCTCCTGCTGAAGCTCGCCGCGCCGCAGGGCGGGCGGATCACGCTGGGGGGCGTGGATATCGCGACGCTATCCGCCGACAGTGTCCGGTCCCGCATCGCCTGCCTGACGCAGGATGCGCGGCTGTTCGACGACAGCATCGAGGACAACCTCCGCCTCGCCCGCCCGGACGCGCCGGAAGCGGACCTCTGGCAGGCGCTGGACCGCGCCGGGATCGGGGAGATGGTGCGCGGCCTGCCCGAGGGACTCGCCACGCGCTGCGGGGAAGCTGGTGCCCGCTTCTCCGGCGGGCAGGCGCGGCGCCTGGCGCTTGCCCGCGCGTTGCTCACCGACGCGCCCGTGCTGATCCTGGACGAACCGGCCGCGGGACTCGACGCGGAAACCGAACGCGCCTTCCTGGAAACACTGGGCGAAGCCACCCAGGGCCGCAGCGTGATCCTGATCGTACACCGCCTGATCGGCGTCGAACGCCCGCACCGGATTCTGAGGCTGGCGGCGGGGCGTGCGCTGCCGGCGATGGGGTAGCCCGGCGAGGGGCGCTGCCCCTCGCGCTCCCCGCAAAGGGGCAGCGGCCCCTTTGAACCCCCTTCATGGGAATAGGGGAGAGGGGCCGGAACGCCCGCCTGTTCAGCGGTGGCGCAAGCCCCTCTCCCCTATTCCCATCAACTTGGAGTCCAGAGGCCCGCTGGCCTCTGGTGGGGGGTGCCGGGGGGCAACGCCCCCTGGCGAGCCACCAGCGCGACACGGCCCGCGCCCCCGCCGTCCGGCCCTCGCTCCCCAACGGGGACGGCCGGGGGGGTGCGGGCCTCGCGCCCTGTCCCTTACGGGAAGAGCGCTTCCTTCACGCCGCCCATCCAGAAGGCCAGGCTGGCTTCGGTGGGGGTGGTCGGCACGGGGGTTTCCAGAACGATTTCCGTGCGGTTGCCGCCGGCGCCGTTGCTGTTGGGAACCGGCGGTTCCACCAGCTGGATCAGCGCCTCGGCCTCCGCTTCCGGCATCACGCCGAAATGGCCGAGCATGCGGGCCAGGACGCCCCACTTCACGCGGCTGCCGCCGTCCGCGACCTTGATCGCGAAGCCGAGGCCGCGTTCCGGCGCGGCGGCGAGCAGGTAGCCCTCCGCCCCGCCCTTCAGCACGACCTTGCCCTTGGCGGCGCGGACGAGGCGGGAGGTGGCGGCATCCATGCCGGAGAGGTGGTCGGGGTGGTTCGTCATGGCGCGGACCACGCGCTTGGCGGCGGCGCGGCGGGCGCTGTTGGCGGACCAGCCGACGGCCAGGCGCGCCATGGCGGTCGCCATGTCCCGCATCGGCACGGCGGCGGCGGGCAGGCCGCAATGGTCGTAGCCCATCGGCAGCTTGCGGGCGTCCCGGCCGAGATATTCGCTCAGCACGTCCATGTAGAGAAGCTGCGCGGGGTTGGCGGGGTTGGCGTAGTCCAGCCCGGCGCCGAGCTGCCTGGCCACCGACAGGAAGCCGCAATGCTTGCCGGAGCAGTTGTGGAAGATGCGGCGGGGGCCGCCGGCCTGGCAGGCGGCGACGATGTCGCCCTGCGCGCGCGGCAGCGCCGGATCGCAGACGAGGGCGGATTCATCCAGCCCGAGGCGGCCCAGCCAATCCTCGACCAGCGCCACCTGGAAGGGTTCCGCGCCGTGGGAGGCGCAGGCCATGGCGATGTGTTCGTCGCTGAGACCCAGCGCATCCGCCGCGCCGCTTTCGATCAGGCCGATGGCCTGGAAGGGCTTGAGCGAGGAGCGCGGGAAGGTGACGGTCCCGGCATCGCCCCAGCAGCCGACCAGGCGGCCGTCGATGTTGGTGACGACAACCGCGCCGCTGTGCACGCTTTCAACCGCCGGCCCGCGCCATATCCGCGCAAGCTCAACGAAGTCCGTTGCATCTGTCATTGGGGGAGGTTTCCTTGAGTCGGCATGCACCGGCGGCGGAACGTCCACCGCGACGGCAGGAGTGCCACAAAACCGGGCACGCCGAACAGGATGATTTTCAGTCTGGCGGCAAGGAACCCGTTCTTTCGACGATCATCCCATAATGTTCGGGTCGCCGGTGGCGGGCGAAGTTGAACATCGTTTCCTTGTAGGGCGTGCAGGCATCGAGGTCGCAGGCCGCCATCACCAGCTCATCCCCCCGGCCCAGCGCCTGCGCGACGATCTGGCCGGAGGGGGCGATGATGCAGGACCCGCCGATCTGCATGATGCCTTCCTCCACGCCGGCCTTGGCCACGCAGACCGCCCAGGTGCCGTTGGCGTAGCAGCCCGCCTGCATGGAGAGGTGGTTGTGGAAATCCTGCAGCGGGTCCGTCTGCGGCATGGCGGGGTCGTGCTGGGGCGTGTTGTAGCCCAGCATCACCATCTCCGTCCCTTGCAGGCCGAGCACGCGCCAGGCTTCGGGCCAGCGGCGGTCGTTGCAGATCATCAGGCCCATCACGCCGCCCATGGTGCGCCAGGCGCGCCAGCCGAGGTCGCCGATCTCGAAATAGCGCTTCTCCAGGTTCTGGAAGGGGCGCCAGGGTTCGTGCCCGGCATGCCCGGGCAGGTGGATTTTTCGATACTTGCCGATGATGGCGCCGGATTTGTCGACCAGGATCGCCGTGTTGAAGCGGCGCTTGCGGCCCTGTTCGTGCGCGAGTTCGCAGTAGCCGAGGTGGAAGCCGATCTTCAGGCGCTTCGCCTCGGCGAAGAGGGGCGCGGTCTCGTTGGACGGCATCGCCGTCTCGAACCATGAATCGAGCTCCGCCTCATCCTCGATCCACCAATGCGGGAAGAAGGCGGTCAGCGCGGCTTCGGGATAGACGATGATGTCGGCGCCGCGCGCGGCGGCGTCGCGCATCAGCACCAGCAGGCGTTCGACGACCTGCGCGCGGGTTTCGCTGCGGGGAATGGGGCCGAGCTGCGCGGCGGCCATGGTCACGATGCGGGGCAAGGCTGGCGCTCTCCGATGCGGATGCGCCAGCCTGCACCGGGTTCAGTCGGCCGTCACCTTGGCGGCGCGGACGACGGGGCCCCAGCGGTCGAATTCCTCCCGCACGAAGGCATCGGTGCGGGCGGGATCCATCCAGATCGGCTCGCTGGCCAGATCCACCAGGCGCTGCTTCATGGCATCGGCGTCGAGGATGCGGCGCATCTCCTCCGCCAGGCGGTCCACGATGGGGCGCGGCAGGCCGCGCGGGCCGAACAGGCCGGTCCAGCTCCGCACCGCATAGCCCGGCACGCCCTGTTCCGCGATGGTCGGGATGTCCGGGCGGAAGCGCACCCTTTCGCTGGTGCCGACGCCGATGATGCGAAGGCGCCCGGACTGCGCCGGGCCGATCACGGTCGGCAGATTCATGAAGGCCATGGGGATGGTGCCGGCGATGAGGTCGGTCGCGACGGGCCCGCCTCCGCGATAGGGCACATGGACCATCTCGACGTTGTTGAGCATCCTGAACAGCTCCCCCGCCAGGTGGTTGGAGGAGGCGGTGCCGGAGGAGCCGAAGGACAGGCCGCCGGGCGTCGCACGGATGCGCGCGAGCAGTTCGGCGACCGTGGTGATGCCGGTGGCGGGGTTCACCGCCAGCACGTTCGGCACATCCACCATCATGGCGATGCCGGTCAGCACCTGCCGCACATCATAGCCCAGGTCCGGGGAGACGAGGGGGTGGAAGACGTGGTTGGAGGCGGAGGAGATCAGCAGCGTGTAGCCATCCGGCCGCGCGCGCACGACCTGGCCCATGCCGATGGAGCCGCCGCCGCCGGCGCGGTTTTCCACCACCACGGACTGGCCGAGCCGTTCCGCCAGCATCGGCGCGACGAGCCGCGCGGTGACGTCGTTGGACCCGCCCGGCGCCCAGGGGACGACCAGGGTGATGGGGCGGTTCGGCCAATTGTCCTGCGCCTGCGCGATGGCGGGCAGCAGCAGGGGGGTGGCGAGCAGCGCGCGGCGCAGCATGGACGGCCTCCGTGGGTTGTTGGGGCCGCGCATAACCTTTCGGGACGCCGCGCGCCAGCGGTCAGCGCGCGGCCGCGAACCCCTCATCCAGCCAGCCCGTCCAGCCGCCGATCATCATCTTCACCGGCCGGCCGAGCGCGGCCAGCGCCGCCGCCGCCTTGTCCGCGCCGTTGCAGTGCGGGCCGGCGCAATAGACGACGAAGAGGGTGTCGGCGGGCCAGGCTTGCATCCGTTCGGCCGTCATCTCCCGCCGCGGCAGGTTCAGCGCGCCGGGAACATGGCCGCGGGCGAAGGCGTTGGGGCCGCGGACATCGAGCAGGACGAAGCCGGGATCGGCGGCCTTCATCGCGGTGTGGACATCGTCGCAATCGGTCTCGAAGCCCAGCTTGGCGGCGAAGTGGCGGGCTGCCTCCGCGCTGGGGGCGGCGGGGGTTTCGGTGACGGGGTTGGGCATCGGGGCCTCCGGGGTTGGCGGCGGCAGGGTGGCGCTGCACGGTCCGGGTGACGACTGGCCTGGATGCCATGTATCGTCAGGATCATGCCAAGTGGTCTGCACAACAGGCTCGTCGTCGCGCTGGCCTATGACGGGCTCTGCACCTTCGAATTCGGCCTGGCGGTGGAGGTCTTCGGCCTGGACCGGCCGGAGATGGGGCCGGGCTGGTACCGCTTCACCGTGGCGGGGGAGCGCGCCGGGCCGCTGCGGGCGGCGGGCGGCGTGACCGTGACGGCGGAGGCGGGGCTCGACCTGCTGGCGCAGGCGGGGACCGTGGTGGTGCCGGGCTGGCGGGGGATCGAGGCGCCGGTGCCCGACGCGGTCTGCGACGCGCTGCGCGGGGCGCATGCGGCCGGCGCGCGGGTGATGTCGCTGTGTTCGGGGATCGTCGTGCTGGCCGCGGCGGGGCTGCTGGATGGCCAGCGCTGCACCACCCATTGGCGCTACGCGGAAGCGCTGGCGGCGCGGTTTCCGGCGCTGCGCGTCGATCCCGCGGTGCTCTATGTCGATGGCGGCCAGGTGCTGACGGCGGCGGGCAGCGCGGCGGGGCTCGACCTGTGCCTGCATCTCGTGCGCCGCGATTTCGGCGCGGAGGCCGCGAACAGCGTGGCGCGGCGGCTTGTGGTGCCACCGCAGCGGGAGGGCGGGCAGGCGCAGTTCATCCCCCGCCCGGTGCCGCCGCGCCCTGGCACAAGGCTGGCGCCGCTGCTGGATGCGATGCGCGCGACGATCGGGCAGGACTGGCCGCTGGAGCGGATGGCGGCGGAAGGCGCGCTGAGCCTCCGCAGCCTGCATCGCCGCTTCGTGGAGGCGACGGGGATGGCGCCCGGCGCCTGGCTGCTGGCGGAACGCGTGGCGCGCGCGCAGGAATTGCTGGAGACGAGCGACCTGCCGATGGAGGATGTGGCGATGCAGGCTGGCTTCGGCACGGCGGCGACGCTGCGGCTGCATTTCCGGGCCAGGACGGGAACGAGCCCGACGGCGTGGCGGGGGCGGTTTGGAAGGCGGGCCGCGTGAGGGAGGAAGCCAATTCCGGCCTTCACGTCGCAAGTGTGACGCCGGCAACGCTGGACGCGGCGGTGGCCTTGCTCGTGCGCTTCTTCCGCGAAGAAGGCTTCGCCACGCCGCCCGATCGGGTGCGGCAGAATGCCGCGCTGATTGCCGCCGATCAGCATCACTGGATCGGTCTCGCGACTCTCGACGCGGCGCCCGTTGGCGTCGTCACCGTCACCACCGCGCTCTATGTCGAATGGGGCCGGCTGGGCGAGATCGGTGATCTCTATGTCGCGCCGGAGAGCCGGCGGCGCGGCGTCGCGCAGGCGCTCCTCGATGCCGCGGAGCGCCGCTGTGCCGGGCTTGGCTGTTCGTCGCTCTCCGTCGTGGTGACGCGGGACGGGGAAGCGCGGCACGGGCTGCACGCCTTCTATGCGCGGCAGGGCTTCCTTGGCGATGGTCGCCAGGTGCTGACCCGTCCACTGGGCAAGCGGCGATGACCGGCGCCTCAGTACTCCGCGTAGAGTTCGATGATGTTGTCCTCGGGATCGCGCAGGAACAGCGTGCGGTGGCGCCAATGCGGCAGGTCCGTCGGTGGACGCAGGATCGGCACGCCGCGTTCGACCAACGTCATGTGCCAGGCGTCGATGGCATCGAGCGGCACGCGGAAGGCCAATTGCACCGCCGCCGTTCCGCGGGGCAGGGGGCCATCGTCACAGACGGACCAGGCGCCGCGCGGCCTCAGCGTGAGCAGCGTGGAGCCGAGGCGGAAGCTCACCCAGTCCTGCCGGTCCTCCGCCACCTCTAAACCCATGATGTCGGTATAGAAGGCGCGCGTCTGCTCCATGCGGCTGCAAGGGATGACGGCGTAGTCCAGCTTGGCGATGCCGCCTGGACTCATCGCATTCTCACCCCACCGCCCGCCGCACCCCGTTCCACAACGCCACCGCATCCGCGCCGCCCTGGTCGCGCGATGAGGGTCGCACCGCGGTATGCGCCATGACCAACTGGCTGCGGGGATGCACGAAGATCACTTGGCCGCGCACGCCCTGGAGGGCGAAGCTCTCGCGGTCCGGGAAGATCCAGGTCTGGTAGCCATAGCCGTAGAAGCGCGTGGCCTGCGCCACATGGGCGCGGGTCATGGCGGCGACCCAGGCCTCCGGCACCGCCTGGCGGCCGGATGGCGTGGCGCCGCCGCGGGCCATCAGCAGGCCGAGCCGCGCATAGTCCCGCAGCACGGCATTCACCCCCATGTAGCCGAGCTCCGTGCCGGCGGCGTCGGTCAGCCAGCTCGCAGTCGCCTCCGCGCCCATCGGCGCCCAGACGCGCTCCGCCAGCACGGCGGATAGCGCCCTTCCGAGGGCGGCGCGGAGGACGAGGGCCAGCACATAGGTCTCGGAGGAGGCGTAGTAGAAGCGCGCGCCGGGCGCGGCGATGCGGGTGTTGAAGGGGGCGAGCGCGGCGGGGCCGCCGGCGCTGGCGCGGAACAGCGTGTTGCGGCCGAGGATCGCGTTGTCGTCGTTGCCGTCATACTCCTCCCGGAACTGCACGCCCGACGACATGGTCAGCAGGTGGCGGAGCGGCGTCGCGCCGTATTCGGTGCCCGCCAGGCCCGGCACATGGGCGGAGGCCGGCGCATCCAGGCTGCCGATCGCGCCTTCCGCCTGCGCGATGCCGACCAGCAGCGCCGTCACCGTCTTGGCCATGGAGAAGCTGGCGAAGCGATGCGAGGGTGTGCGGGCATACTGGTAGCGCTCCACCAGGATCGTGTCGCCCTTCGCGATCAGCAGGCCGGTGGCGGGATTGCGGTCGAGGTAGCCGTCGATGTCGTAGCGCCCGCCGCCCAGCACGGCGGCGCCTTCATAGCCGATGGCGGGCTCCGATGCGGCGCGGCGCCAGGGCGCGGGCGTGCCGGCGGGGATCGGGGTGGCGGGGAAGATGTCGTCGTTGCGCGACAGGCCATCCACCACGGTCGCAGGCTGCACCCAGTTGCGGGCGGTGGCGCGGGTGAAGCCGCCATCGGCCTGGGCGTAGAAGGCCAGGTTCGGCCCGCCGGCGCGCGTGCCGATGCCGTTGGCGAAGGTGAAGGGCGTGCCGCCATTCGCCGCGCCGGTGCAGCGCGTGAGGAGCAGCGCGGGCAAAGCGAGGAGGGCGCGGCGCCGCATCTCAGCCCTCCAGCCTGGCGGCCAGCGCCTGGCCGAAGGCCCGCGTGCCCATCGGGCCGCCGAGGTCCACCGTGCGCGTGGCGGGGTCCGCCAGCAGCGCATCCACCGCATCGTTGATCGCGCGCGCGGCGGCGCCGGCGGCCGCGTTGCCGCGCCGCTTCTCATGCCATTCGAGGAGCATCGCGGCGGAGAGGATCAGGGAGACGGGGTTGGCCTTGTCCTGCCCGGCGATGTCCGGCGCGCTGCCATGCTGGGCCTGGGCGCAACAGAGGACCTCATTCTCGTTGGTGGAACCCGCGAGGCCGAGGCCCCCCGACAATTCGGAGGCGAGGTCGGAGAGGATGTCGGCGTGGAAGTTGGTGGCCACCAGCACGTCGAAGCGCTGGGGGTCGCGCACCAGGATGGCGGCGCAGGCATCGACGATGATCTCGTCCAGCACCACATCAGGGAAGCGCGCCGCGACCTCCCGCACGCAGCGCAGCCAGAAGCCGTCCGTCACGATGAAGGTATTGGCCTTGTGCACCGCGGTCACCTTGCGGCGGCGGATGCGGGCCAGTTCGAAGGCGCGTTCCGCGATGCGGATGCAGGCGTGGCGCGTCAGCTTGCGCATGGAGATCGCGACATCCGGCGTCGGCATGAATTCGCCGCTGCCCTGGAACATGTTGCGGTCGGGGTAGAAGCCTTCCGTCGCCTCCCGCATGATGACGAGGTCCAGCGGCTGGTGGCCGCGGCCGAGGCCCGGGCGCGTGCGCGCGGGGCGGACATTGGCGTAGAGGTCCATGCCGACACGGAAGGCGGCGGAGACGTTGACGCCACCCTTGTCCTTCGTGGGGTAGTCGAGATGGCTGATGGGGCCGAGGATCACGCCATCGCAGGTCTTCGCGGCCTCCATGACGGAAGCGGGCAGCGTGGTGCCCTGGCTCGCCAGCGTCTTCAGGCCGATCTCGTGGAAGTCGTAGGTCAGGCCTAGGCCGAAGCGCGCATCGGCGGCGCGGAGCACATGGAGGGTGGCGTCCGTGATCTCCGGCCCGATGCCGTCGCCGGGCAGCACGATGAAGCGGGGCATGGCGTTTCCCTGTGGTGGTTACGACAAGGCTAGGGCGGTTCCGCGGCGCTGTGAATGCAGGCGCGGATTTTCGTTGCATCGGGCGACGCATCGCGTGTAGAGCGCGCGCCCCGCACCGCTGGTGCGGCAGCAGCAGGCCGGAACGGTCTGGCCTGCGATCACCTCGAAGGAATGAGTAACGTGACCCGCCGTCCCGATCCGTTGGAGGAACGCGCCCGCGCCCTGGCTCTCGAAGCCGGGCAGGACCCCGAAGCCCGCGTGGAGAACCCGCTGAAGCCCGGCAAGACCATGCCGGCCTGGACGCTGTTCCGCGACGCCGCGCGCGCGCGCCTGAACCAGGCGCGCATCGCCGAAGCCGCGCTGAACATCGCCGAGCAGCCGGCGCGCTTCCGCGATTCTCCGCTGTCGATCTTCGGGGATCATGAGGAGGCGACCATCGGACAGATGCGCAACTGCCTGCGTGTTGGCCATGCGGTGGCGGGCGTGCTCTGCGCGGATGGGCATCTCGGCTACGCGCAGCCCGTGGGCGGCGTGATCGCCTATGAAGGGCAGGTCAGCATCTCCGGCGTCGGCTTCGACATCGGCTGCGGCAACATGGCCGTGCGGCTCGACACGCCCTTCGCGGCGATCGAGCAGCGCGTGCCGCAGATCCTGTCCGACATCCGCGGCGCCATCAGCTTCGGCGTCGGCCGCGCGAATGGGGAGCGGGTGGAGCACGCCCTGCTGGACGATGACGCGGCGTGGGAGGCATCGGGCATGCGCGACTATCGCCAGAAGGCGGCCGCGCAGCTCGGCACCGTGGGCGGCGGCAACCATTATGTGGACCTGATGCGGGACGAGGAGGGCTTCGTCTGGATCGGGGTGCATTTCGGCAGCCGCGGCCTCGGCCATACCAGCGCGACGCATTACCTCAAGCTCGCCGGCGGGAAGGATGGCATCCATGTGCCGCCGACCGTGGTGGCGGAGGATGGGGAGCTTGGCGTCCGCTACCTCGCCGCGATGGAGCTGGCCGGGCGCTATGCCTATGCCGGGCGGGAATGGGTGGTGGAACGCGTGCGCCGGATCATCGGCGGCGCGGTCACGGACAGCGTCCACAACCACCACAACTACGCCTGGCGGGAGGAGCATGGCGGCCGGTCGCTCTGGGTGGTGCGGAAGGGCGCGACGCCGGCCTTCCCGGGCCAGCGGGGCTTCGTCGGCGGGTCCATGGGCGATGACGCCGTGATCGTGGAGGGGGTGGAGAGCGAGGCATCGCGCCGCGCGCTCTATTCCACCATCCACGGCGCGGGGCGGCTTTTCGGCCGGAAGGAGGCGAAGCGGCGCTTCACCCAGGCGCAGATGGAAACCTGGTTGAAGGATCGCGGCGTGCTGCTCTCCGGCGGGGAGCTGGACGAAAGCCCGATGGCCTATCGCCGCCTGCCCGAGGTGCTGGCGCATCACGAGGGCACGGTGGTGGTGCGCCATCGCCTGCGGCCCTTCGCGGTGGCCATGGCCGGGGAGGGGGAGTTCGACCCCTTCAAGGACTGAGGCGCGCGGGGCGGCGGGGGAGACCCCGCCGCCCTTGGCGTGACGCGAAGGCACGGCGTAGTTTCGGCATCAGGAGGACCACGATGCCGCAATCGCGCAACCCGGGCGGCGCCCGGATGATCACCGCCGAGGATGCCGCCCTGCTGGTGAAGCCCGGCGACGTGCTGGATTACGGCATCACCTTCAGCCAGCCCGATGCCTTCGACCGGGCGCTGGCGCAGCGCGTCGGCGAACTCCGCGACATCACCATCCGCAACTGCCTGTCGATGCGCCCGCGCGCGGTGCTGGAGGCCGATCCCGAGGGCCGGGTCTTCACCATCTTCAACTGGCATTTCTCCGGCTATGACCGCCGCCAGCATGATGCGGGGCGGACGCACTACATCCCCTGCAATCTGGGGGAAATCCCGGACTACTACCGGCGGTTCATCGACCGGGTGGACATCGCCGTCATCAAGGCGACGCCGCCGGATGCCGATGGGTTCTACAACCTCGGCCCGACCAGCCTGTGGCATTGCGCGGTGATGGAGCGCGCGAGGATCATCGTGCTGGAGATCACGCCGAGCCTGCCCCGCGTGCATGGCAGCGACGTGCGGGTGCATGCGACGGAGGTGGACTACCTGATCGAGGGCGATGCGACGCCGACGCCGGAACTGCCGAGCACGACGCCCACCGATGTGGACCGCGCCGTGGCGCGGCTGATCGCGCAGGAAGTGGAGGATGGCGCCTGCCTCCAGATCGGCATCGGGGGCATGCCCAATGCCGTGTGTTCGCTGCTGCTGGAAGCGAATGTGCGCAACCTCGGCATCCATAGCGAGATGCTGAACGATGGCCTGGTGGATCTGTATCGCGCGGGGCTGGTGACAGGCGCGCGGAAGGTCACGGACCCCGGCCGCATCGCCTACAGCTTCGCGCTGGGGACGAAGAAGCTCTACGACACCATCACGGACAATGCTGAATTCATCTGCCATCCCGTGGACTTCACCAACATGCCGGATGTGATCGCGCGCAACCCGCGGGCGATCGCCATCAACAACACCACGCAGATCGACCTCCAGGGCCAGGCCAGTTCCGAAAGCGATGGCCACCGGCACATCAGCGGCACCGGCGGACAGTTGCAGTTCGTCCGCGGGGCCTATGCCTCGAAGGGCGGGAAGTCCTTCATCTGCCTGGCCTCGACCTATGAGAAGCGGGGCGAGCGGCGGAGCCGCATCGTGCTGGAACTGACGGCGGGGAACGTCGTCACCACGCCGCGGTCGGACATGATGTATGTCGTGACGGAATACGGGATCGCGAACCTCAAGGGGCGGTCGGTGGCGGAGCGGGCGAAGGCAATCATCGGCCTGGCGCATCCGGATTACCGGGAGGGGCTGGCGCGGGAGGCGCGGGCGAAGGGGCTGGTGCCCCCACACTATCTCTGATTCGTGAGGAAACGCGCCACGGCACCGCCAAGCTTCGGCACGAGAATGGACGCCAGCCGCAAGGATACCAGCCCGTGCCCATCCGCCGCCGTCACCTCCTGCCCCTCGCCGCGCTGCCCTTCGCGCCGCTGCCTGCCCATGCGGTGACGCGGCGGGAGATCGATGACCTGGCCGCCCCCGCGCTGCGGCGGATGCGGGAGGGGGAGGCGACGCGGGTGCTGTCGGAGAATGCGCGGGCGATCCTGGTCTTCCCGCGCATCATCCGGGCGGGCTTCGCGATCGGCGGGCAATACGGCAATGGCGTGCTCTATGCCGGCGGCACGCCGCATGGGCGGGTCGAACGCGTGCCCGCGCCGCTGCCGCGACCGCAGCCGCCGGGCACGCCACTAGCGCCGCCCGTGCCGGTGCCGCCGCCGACGCGGGTGGAGACTCCGGCGCCGGAGCCCTGGTCCCATCTCGGCTACTACAATTTCGCGGGCGCCAGCTTCGGCCTGCAGATCGGCGCGCAGGCCTATGGGCTGGCGATGTTCTTCATGACGGACGCCGCCTTCAGCTTCTTCCGCCGGACGGAGGGGTGGGAGATCGGGACCGGACCCTCCGTGGTCGCGCTGGATGCCGGCATGGCGGGGAGCCTGACCTCCTCCACCATGAGCCAGTCCGTCTATTCCGTGACCTTCGGGCAGCAGGGGCTGATGGCGACGCTGAGCCTGGAAGGGACCAAGATCACGCGCATCAGGCCTGATTAGGAGCGGTTCGCACCGGCTGTCGGCGCGAAATCCCCCACCCCTACCAGCCTTCGGCCTTGCGGCATTGCCGCAAGCCCCCGCAAGCGCGGGGGAGGGAGTTCGCTCAGCGGGCCAGGGCCCTCGCCACCATCGCGCAGAAAGCGCCCACCTTCTCCGGGTTCACCCAGCGCAGCACGGCGACCACATCGGCGCCGGGCCACATCCAGGTGACGTTGCCGCCGGCACCCATGGCGAAGACGCTGTCCGCCGGCGCGCCGGGCCAGCGCCCCGCGCCGTTCAGCCACCAGAGGAAGCCGTAGCTGGGGTTGAGGGGGCAGGGGGCGAGCGACTGCTTCACCCAGCCCTCCGGCAGGATGCGGCGCCCACCCCAGACCCCGTCATTCAGCACCAGGCGGCCGACCAGGGCCTGGTCCTCGGCGCCGATCCGCATGCCGCCGCCCCAATGCGTGCCGCCGGGGACGGAGGGGAGGCGGCGGCCATCGATCTCCACCCAGGCATTGTCATAGGGGTACCACACCCAGTCCCGGCTGCCGCCGATCGGGTCCATGATGCGCTCCGCGAAAATCTCCGGGAGTGGGCGGCGGAACAGGTGCAGCAGGCACAGGGACAGGCGGTTCACGCGGACGTCGTTGTATTCCCAGTAGCTGCCCGGCGCCTGCAAGGGGCGCGCGATGCCCTTCGGCCCGGCACCCTCCCGCGCCAGGTCGCGGCCACGGTCGATCTGGTCGGATTTGCCGAACAGCTCGCCCTCCCATTCCGAGGTATTGGTCAGCAGATGCCGCCAGGTGATGTTCGCGTTCTGGTCGCTCTCGAAGCCGCCATCATGGACGCGGCGGCGCACCGGCTCATCCAGGTCGGGCAGCAGGCCGTCGCCATGGGCGATGCCGGCCAGCAGGCTGAGATAGGATTTCGCCACGCTGAAGGTCATGTCCGCCTGGCGGGGATCGCCCCAGGTGGCCAGGCGGCGGCCGCCCTGCTCGATCAGGCCGTTGGGGGCGCCGCGGGGGAAGACGGGGCCGATGACGGCGTTGTGCGGCGGCGGGTCGAAATGGCTGCCCTCCAGATGCGCGAGCAGATCGCGGGGAAAGGGGGATTCGTGGGCCTCGGCGAAAGCGACGGCATCGGACAGGGACGGTTCGGTCATCCGCGCAGGGTGCCCCCGCGCGACGCATAGCGGAACCCCCTGACATGGCGCGGCGAAGTGCCCACATCCGCCCGCAACATGAGGAGAGAGACCATGCCCACGGAAACCGCGACGCTCGGTGGCGGCTGCTTCTGGTGCATCGAGGGGGCGCTGCGGCACCTCACCGGCGTCGCCAGCGTCCATTCCGGCTATTCGGGCGGCCATGTCGCCAACCCGACATACGAGGAAGTCTGCGGCAAGAAGACCGGCCATGCGGAGGTGGTGCAGGTCGTCTTCGACCCGGCCGTCATCTCCTACGCCGACCTGCTGCGGATGTTCTTCACCCTGCACGACCCCACCACCAAGGACCGCCAGGGCAACGACGTCGGCCCGCAATACCGCAGCATCATCCTGTTCCATTCGCCCGAGCAGGAGGCGACGGCGCGCACGGTGATCGCGGAGATCGAGGCCGCGAAGCTCTATCCCGGCCCGGTGGTGACGGAGGTGGTGCCCTTCCAGCACTACTGGCCCGGCGAGGCCGAGCACCAGGACTACTTCGCGCGCAACCCCTGGTCCGGCTATTGCCGGGTGGTGGTGGCGCCGAAGGTCGCGAAGTTCCGCAAGACCTTCGCCGACCGCCTGAAATCCGCGGCCGCCTGAGAGCTTGTGAATTAATGCCCGAAAGCGCCGGAATCCGAGGAAAAATCCCAATGATTTCAACGGGAATCAATGCTCAAGCTCGATTTTTTCACAGGCTCTGAGGGAGAAGAAGCATGTCCATCTTCGGCAAGACCAAGCCGGCCGGGTCCTTCCCGGTGGAGAAGACCGATGCCGAATGGCGGGAAATCCTCTCCCCGGAGGCGTTCCGCGTGCTGCGCGGCCATGGCACGGAACGGCCCGGCACCAGCCCGCTGAACGGGGAGAAGCGGCCCGGCATCTTCGCCTGCGCCGCCTGCGGGCATGAATTGTTCGATGCCGGCACCAAGTTCGAATCGGGCACGGGCTGGCCGAGCTTTTTCCGCCCACTGCCCGGCGGCATCGCCACCACGACCGACCGCAGCTTTTTCATGACGCGGACGGAGGTGCATTGCGCCAATTGCGGCGGGCATCTCGGCCATGTCTTCCCGGACGGGCCGCCGCCCACCGGGGAACGCTACTGCATGAACGGCGTCAGCCTGGCCTTCGTGCCGGCCGGAAACCCCGCGGCGGAATGACCTTAGTTTAGCCTCACGCCCGCTGGACATTCGGGTGGCCGGCCCCGATTTTGGGGGCGTACACGGCCACCCGAAAGTCCCTTCCATTGCGCTGGCGCCTTCCTTCCCTGGTTCTGCCGATCCTGCTGGCCCTGGCGCCGGCGGCGCGGGCCGACCTGGTCTATGTCCTCAATTCCGGGGAGGCCTCGATCACCGTGCTCGATGCCGTGACGCGGCAGGAAGTGCGGCGGATTCCCGTGCTGCGCGAACCGCACCACCTGGTGCTGACGCCGGACGGGTCCGAACTCGTCATCGCGGATAGCGGGGGGAACGAGGTCTTCTTCGTGAAGCCGGAGACGGGGGAGGTCCTGCGCCGCGCCCGCATCTCCAACCCCTACCACCTGGAATACAGCCCGGACGGGAAGTACCTGGTGGTCGCCAGCCTGCGGCGTGACCAGGTGGATATCCTGGACGCCGCGACGCTCGAACTGGTCCATCGCTTCCGCCCGGGCGACAAGCCGAGCCATGTGGCCTTCACCCCGGACAGCCGCACCGTCTTCGTGACCATGCAGGGGGACCGCGCGGTCGCGGCCTTCGACATGGGCACGCGCACCCATCTCTGGACCCAGGAAGTGGGGCCGGAGCCCGCGGGCATCATCTGGCACCGCGGCAGGCTGATCATCGGCATCATGGGCAGCGACCATTTCGTGACGCTCGACCCGGTGACGCGGGAGGTGCGGCACGCCTTCACGCTCGGCCGCGGCGCTCACACCATCTTCCCCTCGCCCGATGGCCGCAGCCTCTACGCCACCAGCCGCGTGGACAGCCGCCTGGCGGAAATCGATCCCGAGACGCTGGCGGTGCGCCGGACCTGGGCGATCCCCGGCGGGCCGGACTGCCTGACCTTCGATCCCGAGGGCCGGGTCTGGATGACGCTGCGCTGGATCGGCCGGGTCGCCGTGCTCGATCCGCGGGGCGAGACCTGGGAGACGGTGCGCGTCGGCCGGTCCCCGCATGGCATCTTCTTCAAGCCGCGGCGGGACGGGATCGGCGGCGATTTCGCGCTGAGCATGGCGGGCGCGACCTCCGGCACCCGTCCGCTGGCGGCGCCGCTGCCGCGCCGCCCCCATGCCGGGGCGCCGCCGCCCGCCGGCATCATGCCCGGCAGCATCCCGCCGGCGCCGGCCATCCCCGCGGCGCTGCGCCGCACGCCGTGACGCCCGATGCGTCGCAACGCGCCTTCGCGCGACGGGCATTCCTGGCGGGCGGCGGGTTGCTGCTGGCCGCGCCGGCCCTGGCGCAGCGCGCGCCGCAGGGCTGCCGCGGGCCGGTCTACCTGACCATCGATACGGGCTGGAGCCGGGAGGCGGAGGCGATCGCCGCCATCCTCCGCCGCCACGCCGTGACCACCACGCTGTTCATCGCCAACGAACCGACCTTCCGCGGCGACACCACGCTGTCCGATGCCTGGGCGCCCTTCTGGCGGGCCCGCGTCGCGGAAGGCCATGCCTTCGCCAGCCATACCTGGCGGCACTGGTACTTCGCGGGCGACCCCGGGCCGGGGCGCACCACCTTCCGGTCCCGGCGGAACGAGGGGCAGGAGGTGCTGGACCAGCAGGGTCTCTGCGCCGAACTCGCCCGGCCGATCGAGGCGCTGCGTCGCTTCGCGCCGGAAGCCCGCGTGCTGCCGCTGTGGCGCGCGCCGGGCGGCATCACCACGCCCAATGCGGTGCGCATGGCCGCCGCCTGCGGGCTGCGCCACCAGGGCTGGACGCGGAACGGCTTCCTCGGCGATGAGTTGGACAGCGCCGCCCACCCCAACGCCGCCCTGCTGCGCCGCAACCTGGCCGCGGTGCAGCCGGGGGAGGTGCTGGTGATGCATTGGGGCGTGCGCAGCCGGCGGGAACCCTTCGCCGGCATCCTGGAAGAATTGATCACCGGCCTGATGGCACGCGGCCTCTGCTTCGAGGCGCTGCCGGCCGAGGGAAGAGCGTGATGTTCGACTGGATGGCCGATACCTACGGCCTGTTCACGGGCTGGCTGTTCGAGGAAGCGGTGCAGCCCGCGATGTATGCGCTCGGCCTGATGGACTGGGCGGAGGAAGCCTTCCACTGGCTGGATTTCTTCGTCTTCGGGCTGCTCGGCATCGGCGTGGTCTACCTGGTCTGCCGGCCGCTGGAGGCCTGGCGGCCGGTGGAGCGGTGGGAGGATGGCAGCGCGGTCTGGACCGACGTCGTCTACACGCTGCTGGCGCGGCTCGGCATCCTGCCGCTGCTGGCCTTCGTGCTGTTCGCCGCCGTGCAGGTGCGGATCGAGGGCCTGATCGCTGATAGCGGCTGGGTGCCGCCGACGCTGGAAAGCACCTTCCCGACGCTGCGCGAATATCCGCTGCTGGCGCTGCTGATCTACATCGTCATCCTGGATTTCGGCGAATACTGGCGCCACCGCTTCCAGCATACCTTCGGCTGGTGGTGGGCGCTGCATTCCGTGCACCACGCGCAGAAGCAGATGACCTTCTGGACGGATGACCGGAACCACGTGATCGACGATGTCATCGCCGCCGCCTGGTTCGGCGTGATCGCGGTGGCGATCGGCGTGCCGCCGGGCCAGTTCCCCATCATCCTGCTGGTGCTGCGGCTGGGGGAGAGCCTGTCCCACGCCAATGTGCGGCTTGATTTCGGGCGGGTGGGGGAAAGGCTGCTGGTCTCGCCACGCTTCCACCGGCTGCATCACGGGCTGCTGTCCGCCGGCGCGACGGGGAAGAACTACGCGGTGTTGCTGCCCGTCTGGGACTGGATCTTCGGGACGGCGGATTTCGACCGTGGGCGCTATCCGAGCACGGGCGATCCGACGGCGCCCGAAAGCCTGGCCTCCGGCGGCTGGCTGCGGCAGCAGGTGGACGGGACGAAGCGCCTGCTGCGCGCGCTGCGGGGGCGGGACGCCTGAGGCGGGTCAGCCCGCCGGCCCCGCCGGCGGAGCCGGCAAGTCACTCACCGGCCCCGCCGGCCGGTTGTCCCGCGGCCCAGCCGGCAGGGTGATGACAAAGGTGGTGCTGCCGTTGGCGGACTCGGCCGCCAGCGTGCCGCCCATGTCGTTGATGATGCCGTAGCTGATCGACAGGCCGAGCCCCGTGCCCTGTCCCACCGGCTTGGTGGTGAAGAAGGGCGCGAAGATGCGCGGCAGGATGTCGGGCGGGATGCCGCCGGCTTCGTCGCGCACCGTCAGGCAGACCCATCCCTCGGTGGCGGCGGCGGCGATGGCGATGAGGCGGGGCGGCGCATCGGCATCCGCCGGAGGCTCCCCATAGGCGTCGCAGGCATTGGCGATGAGGTTCACCAGCACCTGTTCCAGCGGTACCGCCTGGCCGACCACCGGCGGCAGGTCCGGCGGCAGGGTGTCCACCACCCGCACGCGGTGGCGTTCCAGCTTGAAGGCCAGCAGGTCCCGCGCGCCCCGCACCGCCGCGGCCAGGGTGATGGGGGCGCTCGCCTCGCCATCCATGCGGCCGAAGATGCGCATGTGGTCGATGACGGTGGAGGCGCGCCGCGCCATCTGCAGGATGCGGTCCAGCCGGGCGGCCAGGCTGGGCGCGTCCAGCGCCCCGCGTTCCAGCTGCTTCATGGCGTTCTGGGCGGCCAGGGTGATGGCGGTCAGCGGCTGGTTCAGCTCATGCGCCATGCCGGTTGCCAGTTCGCCGAGCTGGGCGAGCTTGGAGGCCTGGGCCAGCTGCGCCACCCGTTCCCGTTCCAGCGCCTGCAGCCGTTCCAGGCGCTCCATCGATTCCGCCAGCAGCCGCAGGGGCAGCGTCCGCAGCAGCAGGAAGGAGCCGCCGGCCAGGGCGGTGCCGATCACGGCCAGGAAGACGGTCCAGGCCAGGACATCGCTGATGGAACGGGAGACCTCCACCGCCCCGGCGACCACGCCGGAATCGTAGATGGGCTGGCTGACCGTGATGGCCGGCTTCGTGGCGGGCGTCCCGAGGGTGGCGACCTGCGCGCCCGTCCGGTCCAGGATGCGCCAGTGCTTCGGGGCGACGGCCTCGGTGAAGGGGACCAGGCGTCCGGTGATCCGCGCATTCTCATAGACCCAGTGGTCCGGATTGCGGGTGACGAATTCGGTCATGACATTCGCCGCCGACCCGGCGCGTGCCTGGAGGGTGGCGGTGATGGAGACGCGCGCGGCGATGAAATAGGCCGCCGGCAGCGCCACCATGATGAGGATGGAGACGGTGAGGGCGAGCGCCGTGATGACCCGCACGATGCGCGGGTCGATCCGCCCGGTATCCAGGCCGGTCACGGCGGCGGCGGACCGTAGCCGAGGTTCATCAGCGTCGTGCGCGCATCATCCCCGGCGAGGAAATCGAGAAAGGGGGCCACGCCCGGGGCTGCGTCCGCGGCCCAGGCGATGTGCAATGTGCGGGAGAGCGGGTAGCGCCCCGCTTCCACCGCCGCCAGGTCGGGCACCACGCCATCCAGCGCCAGGGGGCGCAGGCGCAGCGCCTCCGCCCGCAGCTGGCCGATGGACATCATACCGATCGAGCCGGCCATGGCCTGCAGCGCTTCCGCATTCTCCTGGTCCGTGCCGACGGTGACGAGGCCGGGGCGCCGATGCGCGATGGCGACACTGCGCGCCATCTCCGGCGACAGGGCCGTCAGCAACTGCCAGTCCGCGTCCGACGCCTCCCGCCGCACCAGGCGGAGGCGGTTGCCCTCCGGCCAGTTCGTCACCTCCCCGCGCAGGATGGCGGCGAACTGGTCCTGGGTGATGGTCGCGCTGGCCGTGCCGCCGCCGGTGACGATGGCGATCGCGGTCCGGGCAAAGGCGCGCGCGCGCAGGCCACGGGCCGCTTCCTCCGGCAGCAGGGGGCGGGCGAGAAGGCCGAGGTCGATGGCGCGGGCCAGCAGGGCGCGGATGCCGCCGCCGGTGCCGAGGCTGGGCAGGAGGTCCAACCCGCGCCCGGGATGCAGCGCCGCGTAGAGCGCGCCGAGGCGGCGCATGGCGGCGAGCACCATGCCGGTGCCGCCCGCGCGCAGGACCGCTTCCTCCGCCCGCGGGGCAAGGATGGGCGTGGCCAGGGCGCTGGCCACCAGGCCCGGCACGGCACGACGAGGCAGGCGCATGGGAACCGGGATCCTCCGCCACACAATAGAGCGCGCAACGGTAGCCGCCCAGTTAGCACGGCGGTGAAAGGATCGGTGATGTGGCTGCTGGCCGGGACGCTACTTGTAGTTCGGCTGGTAGCCCTGCGGCGGCTGTCCATAGTGCCATTGGCCGTATTGGTCATGCCAGCCGCCATGGCGAGGATCGTAGGGCTGGGCGAGGCGCGGCTCCCCGGGGATGGCCTCGGGCTGCGGCGGCGGGGTGAGCGCCCCGGCCAGGGTGCCGAGGGCGCCGCCGATCAGCGCGCCGCGCCCGGCGCTGCCGGTGACGGAGCCGATCAGCGCACCGGCGCCGGTGCCGATGGCGGCACCCGCCAGCGCCCGCTGGTCGCGGTCATCGGGATCGGAACAGGCGGCCAGCGCCAACAGCGGCGCGAGGATCAGGGCAAGGCGAGGCATTCATCGGCTCCTGGTACGGGGCGGCCCGCCGCCCGGTCGCCGGGGCCGGGCCATCCAACGGGACCTATCGTTCGCCGCGGGCGATGGTTCCATGCCCGGCTGTTCGCCCCGGCGGGCGCCACCAGGACTCGCGCCGGCAGGCCGGATTTCCCCCTTTCAGGGATGTCACCCTTTCGCTATCTGGGATTCATTATCAGGGGGATCGGGACATGAACCGCAGGACGATTCTGGGCGGCGCGGCGGCGCTTCTGGGGGGTGCGGGGGCCGCGCGGGCGCAGCAGGCGGCGCCGCATCACGGCCTGCCCATCCCGTCGGACCGGATGGCGCCGCTGCGGGGCGCCGGCCCCGTCACGCTGACCCCCGCGCAATATGCGCAGCGCTTCGTGGACAGCCCCGCCCCCGTCGGCCCCCCCGGCCGCTGGGTGGAGCGCGCGACGCTGCCGCTGCCGCGCACGGAAATGGCCTGGGCCGCGGAATGGGACAACAAGCTGCATGTCATCGGCGGCTATGCCGAGCAGCGGGTGGACAACAGCTACCACCACGTCTTCGACCCGGCGGCGAACAGCTGGGTGGAGAAGGCCCGCCTGCCGCGCGGCGCCAACCATGTCGGCGTCGTCGCCAGCGCGGGGAAGATCTACGCCTTCGGCGGCTTCACCGCGCAGAACCGCCAGGCGGATGTGCTGGCCTTCGCCTATGACGTGGCCGCCGATCGCTGGGACCGCATCGCGGACATGCCGCGCCCGCGCGGCGCCGGCGCGCTGGCGGCGGTGGGGGGGAAGATCCACCACATCGGTGGCGCGTCGAACCCCGACACGGAACGCGCCTCGGTCGGCTGGCATGAGGTCTATGACCCGCAGGCGGATCGCTGGGAGCGCCGCAAGGCCCTGCCCGGCGCGCGGGACCATGCGGGCGTCGTCGTCCATAACGGCCTGATCCACATCGTCGGCGGCCGCTTCAACACCTTCGAATACAATACCGGCCTGCACCATGTGTACGACCCGGCGGCGGACCAGTGGACCACGCGGTCACCCCTGCCGACGCCGCGTTCCGGCCATGGCCTGGTGGTCTATCGCGGCCGCTTCTTCGCCATGGGCGGCGAAAGCGGCGTCTTCGTGAACCGGGAGCTGACCGGCCAGGTGCATGGCCAGATGGAAAGCTACGACCCGGCCTCCGACACCTGGCAGCACCACGCCCCGATGCCGACGCCCCGCCACGGCATGGGCGCGGTGACGATCGGGGACTTCATCTACGTCGCCGGCGGCGGCCCGATCGTCGGCGGCGGCATCAAGACGGCGGTGCACGAAGCCTTCACGCTGGGCTGATGCGCCGCCGTTTCCTCCTCGCCGCGCCCGCCCTCCTGCTGGCGCGGCCCGGCTTCGCCGCCACCGCGCAGGGGGAGGCCGCGCGCGCGCTGATCGCGGCGCTGCGCGCCGGGGGTGTCGTTGTCGTCATGCGGCACGGCATCACGGATCGCAGCCAGGTGGACACGGGGGACCTCTCCAACCGCGCCGGGCAGCGGAACCTCAACGAGGCGGGGCGGGAACAGTCGCGCCGCACCGGGCGCGCGCTGGCCGCCCTCGGCGTGCCGCTGGGGCAGGTGCTGACGAGCCCGGTCTTCCGGGCGCGGGATACGGCGGAACTCGCCTTCGGTGCGGCCGCGGTGGTGGAGCCGCTGCTGACCGCGGATGACTACACGCCCGATGCCGCGCAACTCGCCCGCCAGATCGCCTGGCTCAGGGCGCGGACGGGCAGGCCCTCCGCCGCTGGTGCCACGGACATCCTGGTGGGGCATATCGTGCCGCTCGGCATGGTGCTCGGCCGCGGGCTGGCGCAGGCCGAGTATCCCGAGGGCAGCCTGGCGGTCTTCGCGCCGGGCCAGGATGCCGGGCGGCTGATGGGCATCCTGGCGGCGGAAAGCCTTCCCGCCGCCTGACGGCGTTCAGCCCAGTAGCGTGCGGGCCGCGAAGCCCGCCGCGGCGGTCACCGCCAGCGTCCGCACCACGCCGAGCTTCAGGACGAACAGGCACACCGCCGCCAGCGCGCTCAGCGCCGCCGCATCGGGCACCAGCGACAGCGGGTCCGGCACGTCCAGCACCATCGGGCCGATCGCCAGCTTCTCCACCTGCGCGAAGATGACGCGCAGCGAGAACCAGAGCGCCAGGTTGGCGATCACGCCCACCACCGCCGCCGTCACCCCCGCCAGCGCGCCCTTGAGGCGTGGATTGGCGTGCAGCGTCTCCACGAAGGGGGCGCCGAGGAAGATGAAGGCGAAGCAGGGGGTGAAGGTGACCCAGACCGTGAGAAGGGCGCCCAGCGTGCCGCCCAGGATGCCGCCATCCCGGAAGGCCGCCAGGAAGCCCACGAATTGCAGGACCAGGATCAGCGGCCCGGGCGTCGTCTCCGCCAGGCCGAGGCCGGCCAGCATGTCGGCGGCGGACAGCCAGCCATGGAACTCCACCGCTTCCTGCGCGACATAGGCCAGCACGGCATAGGCGCCGCCGAAGGTGACCACCGCCATCTTGGAGAAGAACCAGGCGATGTCGCCGAAGGTGCCGGCGCCCATCAGCATCGCCACCGGCCAGACCCAGAGCGCCAGCGCCACCAGCCCGGCGCGGCGGGCGGCGGCCGTCATGGCCGGGATGCGGCCGGGATCGGCCGCGATCAGCGCATCCAGCAGCGCCGGCGGCCCCGCCTTGGCCGCGCCATGGCCACCGCCGGCGAAAGCCTGCGGCAGCGCATAGCCGACGAGGGCCGCCACCAGCACGACCGCGGGGAAGGGGACATCGAAGGCGAACAACGCGACGAAGGCCGCCAGCGCCATGCCCCAGGCGATGCCCCCCTTCAGCGCGCGCCGCGCGACGCGGATCAGGGCTTCCACCACCAGCACCAGCACGGCGCATTTCAGGCCGAAGAACAGCGCGCCCACGAGCGGCACATCGCCCAGCGTGGCGTAGAGGATGGTCAGCGCCAGCATCACCGCCACACCGGGCAGGATGAAGGCGAGGCCGGCCAGCAGCCCGCCCTTCACGCCATGCATCAGCCAGCCGAGATAGGTGGCAAGCTGCTGCGCCTCCGGCCCCGGCAGCAGCATGCAGAAATTCAGCGCGTGCAGGAACCGCGCATCGGAGATCCAGTGGCGCTGTTCCACCACCTCCCGGTGCATCAGCGCGATCTGCGCGGCGGGGCCGCCGAAGCTGAGCAGCCCGATGCGCCACCAGACGGGGGCGGCTTCCTTCAGCGTGGGGAAGGCGGGGCTCTGTTGCGTGTCCATCAGCGGGGCCCCGGTGCGGACCAGTCATGCACCTCCTCCGTCGCGTCGCGGCACCAGAGGTGGAAGGCGTCGTAGAGCGCGATGCCGGCGTCCAGCTGCGCCAAATCGTCCCGGTGCAGGCGCGACAGGCCGAGCGAGGCGGCGAGCAGCCCGGCCGCCTGGGGCGCGAGGTCGGGGCGCGACGTATCGGCGCCGCGCACCAGCAGCGCGAGCCGTTCGAGCGTGGGCGTGCGCAGGCCGAACTCCTCCAGCATCGTGTCGAAGGTGCAGCCATCGCCGCGATGGGTCCAGAAGACGCCCTCGATGTCGAAGGGGGTGGCGCCGAAGCGTTCCGCCACCGCCTCCACCTGCGATGCCGCGACGAAGAGGAAGACGGCGGAGGGATCGACGAAGCGGCGGATCAGCCAGGGGCAGGCGATGCGGTCCACCTTGGGGCGCGCGCGCGTCACCCAGACCGTGCGGCCCTGTGCATCCCGCGGCGGGATGGCGGCGGGTTCCACCAGGGGCATGCGGGCGTCGCGCCAGGCGACGAAGCCGCCTTCCAGCACCTCCGCCCGCGCGCCCTCATGCCGCAGCCAGGCGGCGACACCCTCGCTGAGCTTAAGGCCGCGCTGGCAGACCACGACCACGTCGTGGTCATCGAATGCCGCGGCCCAGTTGGCGACGTCGGCATGGGATCGCCGGTCGCTGGCGGGCAGCAGGCGCGGGTCATCGGCCACGTCATCCGGCGTCCGGACATCGAGGATGACCGGCGCGCCGGGCAGCCCGACCTGCCGGGCGAGTTGCTGCACCGTGATCGAAGTGTGGGAAGGCATGGGCGTCCATCCGGGGTGAGTGGACGCGATGCTTGGGCTGGCGCCTCACGAGGCGATCGCGACGGCCCCCATGCGCCATTGTTGGCGACGGCGGGGCGAGCCTGTCAAGCGGCGGAAGGCCCCGCCGGGCGCACCCGGCGGGGGTTTCATCAGGACGCCTTGCGACGGCCGCCGCGGCGGTTCTCGTTCGCGGTCGTGTCCTCCGCCGGCTCGCCCTTGGCGGATTGGATGAAGGCGGGGTTGACCTCGGCTTCCGCGACCTGCGTCAGCTTCTCGTCGGTCGCCTTCTCCTCCGCCAGGGTCTGGGCGAGAAGCTCGGCCAGCTTCGGCTGCCCGGCGGCCTTGGCGAGGGAGACCATCGTCCCATAGGCCGCGATCTCGTAATGCTCGATCCGCTGGCCGGCGGCGATGATGAGGACGTCCATCATCTCCCCGCGGTCATTCTCCTCCATCTCATGGGTCGCTTCCTCGACCAGGCCGCGCATCGCCTCGCACACCTTCCGGCCGGGCTTGCCGCCGATCATCTCGAGCGCCTGCTCGATGCGCTCCACCTGGCCCTCGGTCTGTTCCATATGCATCTGGATGCACTGCTTGAGTGCGGGGTGCGTCGCGTTCTTCAGCATCTTCGGCATGGCCCGCAGCGCCTGACGTTCGGCGCTGTAGGCGTCCTTGAGCTGGTCGATCATCAGCTTGGAAATGTCGTCCATGGCTTGAATTCCTCCGTCACCCGCGCCGCCCAATTGGCGGCCGTGGCAGAGGAACGGGGCGGGGTCCGCGCCGGTTGCCGTGACGGGCGTGACTATTCGGCGGCGGCGGGCAGCAGGCTCTCCCCGGGGCGGATGCGGCTGAAGGAGACGGGCTGCCAGTCCAGCGCGATGCGGTTATCCGCGCGCAGCGTCGTGATGGTGGCGCTGAGGCCGGCGCTGTCGCTGTCGGTCTGCGGGAAATCCTCCCGGAAATGGGCGCCGCGGCTTTCCCGGCGGGCCTGCGCCGCGGTGACGATGGCGCGGCTGACCAGCAGCAGAGAGCGGAGGTTGAGCCATTCCTGCCAGGCCAGGTCGAAGCCCCGCGCGCCATCGGCGATGCCGGTCGTGTCGAGATCGGCTTCGAGCGCATCGAGGCCGCTGGCGGCTTCGTTCAGCCCGGCTTCGTCGCGGAGGATGCCGGCCTTGTCCCACATCAGCTTGTGCAGCGCGTCGCGCAGCGGCGTGAGGCTGCGGGCGGGCCTGGCGAAGGGGGCTTCGGCGAGCGCGATGGCGGCATCGAGCGCGGTGGGGCAGGGGTCTTCGAAGGCGCCGTGGCGGGGCACAAAGCGCGCCATGCTGTCGCCGGCGATGCCGCCGAAGACGGTGGAGTTGGCGACGCCATTGCCACCCAGGCGGTTCGCGCCGTGGACGCCGCCGGTATCCTCCCCGGCCGCGAAGAGGCCCGGGAGATCCGTGCTGCCATCGGGGCGGAAGATGAGGCCGCCCATCATGTAATGCGCGGTCGGCACCACCGGCACCTGCCCGCCGGCCAGGTCGAACCCCATATCGGCGCAGCGTTCCACCATGCCCTTGAATTCGCGCCGCACGCGATCGGGGCCGAGATGCGCCATGGCGATGTAGAGGCCACCATGCTCGTTCGTGTTTTTCGAGAGCATCTCCCGGTACATCGCGCGGCTCACGATGTCGCGGGTGGCTCGTTCGCCACGCGGGTCATACTTGTGCATGAAGCGGCTGCCGTCACCGCCGAGCAGAAAACCGCCGGAGCCGCGCAGCCCTTCCTCGATGATCGTGCCGGTCATGCGCGTGCCGGGGCCGGCGAGGACGCCGGTCGGATGGAACTGCACCATCTCCATGTCCCGCAGCCTGAGGCCGGCGCGCAGCGCCATCGCCATGCCGTCGCAGGATTTGTCGCCGGAGGGGGTGTGGTAGGTGTACATGGTCGGGCCGCCGCCGGTGCCGAGCAGCACGGCCTTGGCCTTCGCGAAAACATAGTCACCGGAACGGATATCCAGCAGCAGCACGCCGCTGATACGGGCGCCGTCCTTGGACGGGATCAGGGCGAGGGCGCGGTGTTCCTCCAGCCGCTCGATCCCGCGCGCCCAGGTCTGTTCGGCCAGGCGGTTGATGATCTCGATGCCGGTCAAATCGCCCTTGTGGACGGTGCGGTCGAAGGTCTGGCCGGCGAAGGCCTTCTGGTGGATCGTGCCGTCCGCGTTGCGATCGAAGAAGCAGCCCCAGCGGTTTTCGAGTTCGCGGATACGCTGTTGCGCGACCGTGACCAGAGTCCAGGCGAGGTCCTGGTCATTCAGCCATTTGCCGCCATCGAGCGTGTCCATGAAATGACGCTCGGCCGAGTCCGCCGCGGCGAGGGCGACGTTGTAGCCACCCTGGACCATGCGGGTGCAGCCGGACTTTCCCAGAAGCCCCTTCACCGCGACCGTCACCTTGAGGTCCGGCGCGCCCGCCTTGGCGTGCAGCGCGCCCAGCAGGCCGGCGCCGCCGGAGCCGAGGACGAGGATGTCCGTGGTGTGGTGGCGGATGCGCGTCATCGCGGCCCTCTCGGGGATGACGGCACGCCGCAGCCGCAATCAGTTTGAACGGGGGCCTCCTGCGTCACGGGCGGGTTCTGCGGCAGGGGCTGGGAACTTCCGTCGGACGCGCCGACGAGAACGGCGATCAGGACACCCACGGCAACGACGACGATGGCGATCATGTAACCCCCAATCGGGCCAGCGCGGCGGCGCGCCGGTCCTGGACCTTCTGCTGGACCTCAGCGAAGAGGCTTCCGCCATGGCTGTCCATGGCCACCAGCAGGGGGCCGAAGTCACGGATTCGGAAGCGCCAGAGGCTTTCAGGGTTCAGATCGTCGAGGTCAACATCCTCGATCGCCTCGATCCAGGTTGTCTCCAGCGCCGCGGTGCCGCCGATGATGGCGAGGTAGACGCCGCCGAGATCGGCGAAAGCCTGTTGTGACGATTCACGCAGGCCGCCCTTGCCGATGATGATGCGCACGCCCTCGCGCTCCATCAGGGGGCGGGTGAAGCGTTCCATGCGGTCCGACGTGGTGGTGCCGATGCAGACGGCCTCATAGCCGCTGTCATTCGTGGCGCGCTTGTCCACCTTGCGGACATTGGGCGCCGTGTGGATCACGGCATGGCCGCGCAGGTCGAAGCGCGTGCGGCGGCCATGGTCGAACATGTGGATCTGCGTGGCGTCGCGGATGCCGAACAGCGTGTCCTGAAGCGTGACGTGGTCGCCGATCCGCAGCTTGCGGATATCGGCCTCGGTGCAGGGCATGTGCAGCGTGTGATGCGCCATGGCGTCAGAACCCGATGCTCACGCCATCCGGCGTGAAGGTGGCGGAGGCGCGGCGCGCGCTGTGGCACTGGATGTTGACGGCGACGGGGTTCATCGTGATGTGGGTCGCCGCGACCTCCACATGCACGGCGAAGGCGGTGCTGTCGCCGCCCAGGCCCTGGGGGCCGATGCCGAGGCTGTTCACCGCATCGGCCAGCGAAACCTCCAGCGCCGCGCCCTGCTCATCCGCGCAGCGCGAACCGAGCGGCCGCGTCGCGGCGACCTTGGCCAGGTGCATGCAGAGATCGCTGGTGCCGCCGATGCCGATGCCCATGATGGTCGGCGGGCAGACCTTGCCGCCGGCCTTCATCGCGGCATCGATGACGAAGCGCTTCACGCCGGCGAGCCCATCCGCCGGGATCAGCATCTGGAGGAAGGAGCCGTTCTCGCTGCCCGATCCCTTCGGGATCATGGCCAGGCGCAGCACGCGCTCCTCCTCCACGAAGTCGATGTTGATCACGGGAACATGCGTGCCGCAGCTCGTATGCTCGTTCTGGCGGGTGATGGGGTGGACGACGGAGCTGCGCAGCGGGTGTTCGCGCGTGGCGCGTTCCGTCCCGCGGCGGATCGCCTGCTTCAGCGCCCAGCCATCGAGTTCGACGTTGCGGCCGATCTCGACATTGAAGATGGGGATGCCGGTGTCCTGGCAGAGCAGGTTCTCCGTCCGCTCCGCCACGCCGATATTCTCGACCATCGTGGCCAGGATGGATTGCGCGGTCCCGTCCGTCTCCGTCGCGACCAGGGTGGAGAAGCCCGCCTTGATGTCGTCGGGGAGGATCTTCAGCGCGCGGATGTAGAGCAGCTTGGCCGCTTCCTCGATCGCCTCCGGCGCGATGCGGAGCGGTTCCACACCCTGCCTCGTCATCAGCGTCATCGTTCTTCCTCCCTCACACCACCAGCGACAGGCCGGAGAGCAGCAGCAGCACCAGCAACACCAGGCGAAACCCCTCCGGCGGGATCAGGCCATAGGCACGGACGCCGAGCCAGGCGCCGGCGGCCAGCGCGGGCAGGCAGGCCAGCAGCATGATGGCGCTGTCGGCGGTGAAGAAGCCACCGGCCAGAAGGCCGATCGTGGCCAGCGCCTGCATGGCGATGATGAAGGGCTGGAAGATGGCGCGGGCCTCATCCTTCCGGAGCCCCTTGAGGTCCCCCCACATCGCCGGCAGCGCGCCGGAGAAGCCGCCGATGCCGCCCAGCACGCCGCCGGCGAAGCCGATGCCGGCATCGGGCAGGGGGCCGGTGGTGAAGGCATGCGGCGCGCGCTTCAGGGCGATGCGGGCCAGGGTGTAGCCGGCATAGACTACCAGCAGCGCGCCGACGCCCGCCGTGATGGCCTGCGCGCTGGTCACCTTCAGCACCAGGATGCCGAGTGGCGTGCCCAGCACGCCGCCCACGACATAGGGCCGCAGCACCGCCCAGCGCATGGCGGGCAGCACGGCGCGGATGGTGCCGAGTTGGATCAGGAAGGACCCCACCACCAGCACCGGCGCCGTCTCCTGCGGCGGCAGCCAGTGGAACAGGATACCGGCGGCGATCAGGTTGAAGGCGAAGCCGGCCATGCCGGAGGCGAAGGCCGCCACGAAGCAGGCGCCCACCATCACCAGCATCGCCGTGTTCATGCGCCGAGGTTCAGCAGGAACAGCAGCCCCGTGGCGAAGGCGATGCCGGCGGAGGCCGCGACCATCGTCTTCTGCTGCGCCCGCCAGCCCAGGAATTCCAGCGCCAGCACCCTGAGCCCGCCCGCGAGATGCGCGGCCAGCAGCACCACAAGGACCGTCTCGGCGGCCTTCAGCACCGGGTTGTCGGTCCATCGGAGAAAGCCGTCCAGCGCGGCCTCCCCCCGGATGGCATGGCCCAGCGCCCAGAAATGCAGGGGCAGGAACAGCGCCAGCGCCAGGCCGGACAGGCGATGGACCAGGAAGGCGATCCAGGCGGGGTGGCCGCGGCCGCGCCAGCGACTCATGCGCCAAACAGCCCGAAGGCGGCGCGGATGCCGAAGGCCGCCGTCAGCAGGCCGATCGCCACCCAGGCCAGGTCGAAGCCCCGCCCGCGCCAGCCCGCCCATTCCGCCGCGATGGCGCGCAGCCCGATCGCGCCATGCAGCCCCGCCGCCAGCGCGAAGACGCTGTAGAAGCCGAGCCAGGCCCAGCTGCCTTGCGTGCGGCCGATGATCTCGGCCGCCGAAAGCCCGCCCCGCACCGCGACCAGGATGGTGACGAGGTGCACGACCACCGCCACCGCCAGGATCATCGCCGTGCCGCGCTGCACGGCCCAGAGCTGCACGCCGTTCATCGCACGCCCCAGAAGATGCCCCGCTTGAGCCCGGCGATGGCGCCGGAAGGGTCGATGCCCTTCGGGCAATGGGCGGTGCAGGATTGGGTGGAATGGCAGGCATGGCAGCCCGCATCGCCGGCCACCGCCGCCAGCCGGTCCTTCTTCCCGCCGTCCCGCACATCATTCACCAGCGTCCAGGCCCGGTTCAGCGCGGCGGGGCCGAGGTAGTCCGGGTTCCAGGCGACGATGTCGCAGCCGGCGTAGCAGACGCCGCAGCCGATGCACTCGATCCCGGCATCCGCGGCCTCCCGCTGCTTCGAAGCCGGGGGGACCACGGCGAAATCCCCCACGGCGAAATCCCCCGGGGCGAATTCCTCCGGCACCGCGCCATCGGGCGCGTCCTTGGGCTGGAAGCTGCCGCGGGCCTTGGCCCATTTGTCGAAGAAGGGGGCCATGTCGGTGGCCAGGTCGCGGATCACCGGCAGGTTGGCCAGCGGCCGCAATTCCAGCGCGCCATCCTTCGCGACACGGCTGACATGGGTGCGGCAGGTCCAGCGCGGGCGGCCATTCACCACCATGGCGCAGGACCCGCACATGCCGACGCGGCAGGCGAAGCGATAGGCGAGGGTGGGATCGACCTCCCGCTGGATGTGGGTGACGACGTCCAGCACCGTCTGGTTGGCCCGCGCCGGCACCGCGTATTCCGCCAGCGCGCCGCCTTCGGCGTTACCGCGCCAGACGCGGACGCGAAGTCTGGGCGATGCCTCGCTCAACGCCGTCCTCCCCTTGCATGATCAGAGGCTTGCATGGTCTTGTATCAGACACAAGACCCTGATCCGGAGCGTATCATCCATGACATTGCGCGGCGCCGACATCCTGGTGAAGGGCCTCCAGGCGGCGGGGGTGGGGCGGATCTTCTCCCTCTCCGGCAACCACATCATGCCGGTCTATGACGCGCTGGTGGGATCGGGGATCGAGATCGTGCACACCCGCCACGAAGCGGCCGCGGTGCACATGGCCGATGCTTGGGCGCGGCTGACGGGGCAGGTGGGTGTCGCGCTGGTGACGGGGGGGCAGGGCCATGCCAATGCCGCCGCCGCGCTCTGCACCGCCTGGCAGGGGGAGGTCCCGGTTCTGCTGCTGTCGGGCCATGCGCCGCTGAACCAGATCGGCCTCGGCGCCTTCCAGGAACTGGACCAGGTGGCGATGGCGGCGCCGGCGGCCAAGGCGGCCTGGGCGGCGCAGACGGCCGCCGGCATGGCGGCGGATGTGGCCAAGGCCGTCTCCCTCGCGATGTCCGGGCGCCCCGGCCCCGTGCATTTGTCCCTGCCCACCGATGTGCTGGAGGCGGAGGCGGTGGATGCGCCCGTGCCCACCCCCGCCATCACGCCGATGAAGCTGTCGCCCACCACGGCGGGGCTGGTCGCGCAGGCCATCGCGGGGGCGGCCAGGCCGGTGCTGGTGGCGCCGCCCGCCCTCTGCACCCCCGCCGGCTTCGCGCTGCAGCGGGCGCTGGAGGCGGCATCCGGCCTGCCGGTCCTGCCCATGCAATCGCCGCGCGGCCTGGCGGACCCGACGCTCGGCCTGCTGCGGGAGGTTCTGGGCCAGGCGGATCTGGTGGTGCTGATCGGCAAGCCGCTCGACTTCACGCTGGGCTTCGGCAAGCCGATGCCGGCGGATTGCCGCTTCATCCTGCTGGAGCCGGAGGCCGCGCTGGTCGGCCGCGCCCAGGCGCTGCTGGGGGAGAGGCTGGTCCTGGCCGCCATCGCCGACCCGACCAGCGCCATCACCGCGCTGACGGCCGCCGTGAAGCCCGGCCATGCGGAATGGGCGGCCACGGTGCGGGAAGCGATCACCTGGCGGCCCGCCGAGTGGTCCACGCCGCAGGCGGCTGGGCCGATCCGGTCCGCGACGCTCTGCGCCGCCGTGAACGACGCGGTCGCCCGCCACGGCGCCACCTTCATCTGCGACGGGGGCGAGATCGGGCAGTGGGGCATGGCGATGGTGAAGGCCGCGACCCGCGCCGTGAACGGCGTGGCCGGCGCCATCGGCGTCGGGATTCCGTTTGGGATTGGCGCCCGCGCCGCGCGCCCCGCACCCGTCATCGCGCTGATGGGCGATGGGTCCTTCGGCTTCCACATGGCGGAGATCGACACGGCCGCCCGCCACGGCCTGCCCTTCGTCGCCGTGGTCGGCAATGACAGCCGCTGGAATGCCGAACACCAGATCCAGATCCGGGACTATGGCGCCAACCGCGCCCATGGCTGCGAACTTGCCCCTGGCACCCGCTACGATCTGGTGGCGGTGGCCCTCGGCGGGCATGGGGAACAGGTGACGGAAGTGGCGGAGATCGGGCCGGCCATCGACCGGGCCATCGCCTCCGGCAAGCCGGCCGTGGTGAATGTGGTGCTGGACGGGCAGCCGGCGCCGACGCTGAAGCGATGAACGCGCTGCGCCCTGATTCCCGCCCCCTCTACGCGCAGACGGAAGCGATCCTGATGCGCCGGATCGCGGAGGGATTCTGGGCGCCGGGCAGCATGATCCCGCCGGAGCCCGATCTGGCCGCGGAACTCGGCGTCTCCCCGGGCACGGTGCGGAAGGCGCTGGGGGGGCTGGAACGGCGGCGGCTGATCGAGCGGCGGCAGGGCAGGGGCACCTTCGTCGCCGCCCATACCTCCGAACGCGCGCTGTTCCATTTCTTCCGCATCACCGCGCTGGACGGGCAGCGCCGCGCGCCGACCAGCCATGTGCTGGAATGCGCGACGGTCGCGGCCAGCGCGGAGGAAGCCCAGCCACTCGGCCTGGCGGCGGGCGCGGCCCTGCATCGCGTGAAGCGCGCACGGCTGATCGCCGGCGCCGCCTGCATCCTGGAACGAATCTGGCTGCCCGAAGCGCGCTTCCCGGGCTTCGCCCTGCCGGTGGGCCGGGAGATGACGGATGAACTCTACGTCCTGTACCAGCGCGACCATGGCGTGACGATCGCGCGGGCGGAGGAACGCCTGGCCGCCATCGCCGCCGCGCCGGACGATGCCGGGCTGCTGGGGCTGGAGGAGGGCGCGCCCCTGCTGGAGATCGCCCGCATCGCCTTCGACCTGCAGGACCGCCCGGTGGAGCGCCGCGTCACGCTGCTGGACACGGCGGCGCATCGCTACATCGCCAATCTCGACTGAGGCGCCGGGCGGGGGCAGGATGGCGCCCATGCCCGAAGCGCCCCTGACCGATCCGCACGCCGTGACGAGCCTGGAGGCGCTGGAAGCGCTCTACGGGCCGCCGAACCACAACTCCGTCATCAAGGTGCGCCGCGACCTGGATGCGCCGAGCGCCGCCTTCATCGCGGGCAGCCCCTTCTGCATCCTCTCCACCCGCAACGCCGATGGGCGGGTGCATGGCACGCCGCGGGGCGATGGGCCGGGCTTCGTGCAGGTGGCGTCGCCGACCGAACTCCTCCTGCCCGATCGCCGCGGCAACAACCGCCTCGACGCGCTGCGCGACATCGTCAGCGACCCGAATGTGGCGCTGCTGTTCCTGGTGCCGGGGTCGGGGGAGACGCTGCGCGTCGGTGGCAAGGCGGTCATCAGCACCGACCCGGCGCTGCGGGCGCGCCTGGCGCATCAGGGGAAGGAGCCGGCGACGGTGCTGCGCGTGATGGTCGAGGAGGTGTTCTTCCAGTGCGCCCGTGCCTTGCTGCGGTCGAAGCTCTGGGGCGAGACGAGGCGCCCGGCGAGCCTGCCGACGGCGGGTGAGTTGCTGGAATCGGCGACGGGAGGCGCGGTGGATGGGAAGGTCTATGACGCGGAAGCGCCGGGGCGCCTGACGGGCAGCCTGTACTGAGGGCGGTGGGAACCGGCTGGTGGGGTGAAGGTTCTGGCAACACAGGACGGAGGACCACCCCATGGCGCGGCAGCCGACCCCGGCCTCAGCAAGGCTGATGCCTCCAGGCGCATCGATGCGTTGCAGGAAAAGACCGGCCGTGGCCGTTAACCCTCGCGGTCCAGGGTCCCGTTGGACCCTGGCGAGGGGGTTTCAGGGGGAGCAGCGCTCCCCCTGATTTACCGTACGAACAATGGGATAGCCGGCGTTCCTCACGCGAAGGCGCGCTCCACCAGCGGCCCTGGCGGCGGTGCGCTGGCGATCTCCCGGATGATCTTGCGCTTCACCGCCGTCTCGAAGGCGTCGAAGCCCTCCGCCACCATCAGGAAGGCGCCAGGGCCCCCGATGACTTCCGTGCGGTAGTAGTCATCGAGCGGGGGCAGGCCGGCGGCCCAGGGGGTGGGGGTGCGGTCCAGCACGGCCAGGCCGTTCAGGACGATGCCCTTCTCCAGCGCGTCGGCGCGCGCATCGGCGACTGGCCGGCCGGAATTGTTCACGCCGTCGCCGGAGATGTCCACGACCTTGCGCGTGCCTTCATAGCCGCGGCCGAAGAGGTTGGCGGCGTAGTCCATGGCGCCGGAGATGGAGGTGTAGAGCCAGGTGCGGCGGGGGGCGGCGTCCACCGCGGCGGCGAAGCGTTCGCCGGCGGCGGGGCCATCGATCTTCATCCAGGGGACCATCATCTCCTGGATGTGCCAGTCGGACCAGGTGAACATGGTCACCGCGATCTGGCCGAGGGGCCCGCCGGCGATGCCTTCCAGCAGCTTGGGGTCGCGGAAGGCGGCGGCGTAGCCGTTGAACTGGAGTTCCTGTTCGACCTCATCGACCGAACGGCTGACATCGACGGCGAGGACCAGTTCGACATCGACGGGTTCCTGCGCGCGGGCGGCGCCGGTGCGGAGGATGAGCGGGGCTGCCAGGGCGCTGCCCAGGACAAGTCTTCTGCTCAGGAGCGGGGAGGTGCTCACGTGCGGTTTCCTTCACCATCGTGGTGGCCGGTCTTGCACGTACCCTCCGCCCGTTAATTAGGGACGAATTTGCTGCACCGCAACATCGTATTTGCGGCGTTTTTCATCACATGCCGGGATATTGCCCATGCGGGGCGCGATGGCGAACGGGCCTGCACACCGCATGGGCAATGGCAGAAAACCTTACCCTTTCCAGCGCGTATCGCCGATGGCCGGGACGGCATTGGCGCGATCCCGCAGCGCCGAGAGGGCGGGGAATCGGCCGGCGGTGAAGTCCGGCATCACCGCATCCGCGAAATCCAGCGCGGCGGTCACGGTGATGTCGGCCTGGGTCATCGCTTCCCCGCACAGCCATGGCTGGCCCTGCGCCAGCATGTCGAGCGCGGTGAAGCCACCCGCCGCCTGATCCAGCAGCTTCGCCGCGGCATCCGCCCAGACGAACTCCGCCGGGCGGCGCTTCGTCTCCTGGTAAGCGGCGACCAGCTTTTCCGTCGCGCCGACGGCCAGCGCCAGCGCCCGCATGGCCGCGCGGCGGGGCGCGCCGGTGGCGGGCACCAAAGCGCGATCGGACCCGACCAGATCGTCGATCGCGTCCAGGATGGCGATGCTGTCCACCAGCACCTCCCCGTCATCCATCACCAGGGCCGGCACGCGGCCGAGCGGGTTGAGGGAGAGGATCTCCGCCCGCTGGTCCACCGTGCCGTAGTGGCGCTGCTCATAGGGGATGCCGAGGACGGCCAGGCTGGCGCCGACGCGGCGGACGAAGGGGGAAAGATTGCGGCCGATCAGGATCATGCGGCGGTTTCCTCAGGTGATTTCTTGGTAGTGTGGTGCAACGAAAAAGGGGGCGCCCTGCGGCACCCCCTTTCCGTGTCGGGCCGTGAAGGTCCGGCGCTGGATCAGCGCAGGACGATCTCGACGCGGCGGTTCTGCGGCTCGCGCACACCGTCGGCCGTCGGGACCAGCGGGCGGCTCTCGCCGAAGGCCTGGATGGTCATGGCGGAGCGCGCCACGCCACGGCGCTCCAGCTCCGCGGCCACGGCGGCGGCGCGGCGCTCGGACAGGCGCTGGTTGTACTGCGGCGTGCCGGAACGGTCGGCGTGGCCGGAAACCTCGATCCGCGTCGTGCCGGTGCGGCTGTTGGTCGCGGCCTCACCGATGATCTGGCGGGCGCGGTCCGTCAGGTCGGCGCGGTCGAAGTCGAAGAACACCAGGAAGGTGCGGGCCGGGGCCGGGGCGGCGGCCGGGGTCGGCGCGACAACAGGGGCCGGGGCCGGGGCGGCGCCGAAGGCGTAGCGCAGGCCGATCAGCAGGCTGTGGTTCATGTTGTCCACATCGGCCGTGCCGCGGGCGCCGGCGCTGCTGCGCACGTCGATCTCGGCGGGCTGCGTGGCCATGAAGCGGTATTCCGCCGTGATGGACAGATTCGCGTTCACCGGGAAGGCGGCGCCCACGATCGCCTGGTAGGCGAAGCGGCCCTGGTCGCCATCGATGGTGAAGCCGGTGCCGGCGGTGTTGCGGGCGCGAACGCCCGAATACTCATGCCACTGGAAGCCGAGGCCCGCGCCGACATAGGGCTGGATGAAGGAACCGGCGCCCAGGTCGAAATCGTAGAAGACATTGGCCATCACGCCGTAGGAGCGGGCCTTGCCGTCGCTGCGGAGCGGCGTGCCGAGCACGCGGAAGCCGCTGGCGCCGTCGACCTCGTTCTCGCGGTAGCTGCCTTCGAGTTCGGCGCGGAGGCCGTTGCCGTAGCCGTAGCCGAGGCTCAGGACGCCGACATAGCCGTAGTTGAATTCGACCGAGCCGCTGCGCTGCGGGCTGGTCAGGCCGGTTGCGGCCGGGCCCTTGATGGCGACGTCGGATTCCTGGAGCAGGTTCACGCCGGCGCCGGCACCGATGTAGAAGCCGGTCACAGGCTGCGCCTGGGCGGCGAGCGGCAGCGCCAGCATGGTGGCGGCCAGCAGGGCCTTGCGGAAGGTCATTCGATCAACTCCTTGATCACAGGTGCGTCGCACCCGACCGGACCACCTCATCGACGTGTGACCGCCGATGCCCCCGTCCAAGGCGGCTGCATGGGAACCAGACTAACATTGCCTGATCGGCGATGTCAGCGCGGATGCAGCATATTCCTTGGTGTGCCGGGCGGGTGTGTGGCAGATCGGCCACACGCCATTATGGCAAAACGGTCACAGGGGCGAGAGATCGGCGGGATCCTGCGCCTCGGCGAGGCTGCCGATCGGCAACAGGCGGTTGGCGTGGCCGAGCTTGCGGCCCGGCCGGGCCTCCGCCTTGCCATAGAGGTGCAGCGCCACGTCCGGCATGGCGGCCAGGGCCGGCCAGGCGGCGAAGGAATCGGGGCCGACCAGGTTCTTCATCACGGCATCGTGGTGCCGGCCGGGATCGGGCAGGGGCAGGCCAGCCACGGCGCGGATATGCAGCTCGAACTGCCCATGGGCGCAGGCATCCATGGTCCAGTGGCCGGAATTGTGGGGGCGGGGCGCCATCTCATTGGCCAACAACGTGCCGTCGGCCTGCAGGAACAGCTCCAGCGCCAGGATGCCGATCAGGTCCAGCGCCGTGGCGACGGCCGCGACATGGGCGCGGGCAGCCGCGGCGACTCCCGCCGGCACCAGGGCCGGGGCGAAGGAGAGGTCGAGGATGTGGTGGGCGTGCCGGTTCTCCACCGCGTCGAAGGTCACGACCTGGCCATCCGCGCCGCGCGCGGCGATGGCGGAGACCTCCTTGGCGAAGGGGATGAAGGCTTCGAGGATCAGCGGATGCGGCGCCAGCCGGTCGAAGGCCGCATCGGCATCCCCGGGCGCCCGCAGCACCGCCTGGCCGCGGCCATCATAGCCAAGCCGGGTGGTCTTCAGCACGGCGGGCAGGCCGAGTTCGGCGATCGCGGCATGCAGCGATTCGCGCGTGGTGATTTCCCGCCAGGGGCCGACCGGAATGCCGGCCGACTCGAAAAAGCGCTTCTCCGCCACCCGGTCCTGGCCGATGCGCAGCGCGGCGACTCCGGGCCGGCAGGGAACCAGGGGGGCCAGGGCGTCGAGCGTCGCGGCCGGGACATTCTCGAATTCGAAGGTCACGACATCGACGGCGGCGGCGAAGGCGGCCAGGGCGACGGCATCGTCATAGCCGCCGACGGTGCGGGCGGCGGCGACCTGCATGCCCGGGCTGTCGGCTTCGGGGGCGAAGACATGGCAGCGATAGCCGAGCGCCGCGGCGGCCAGCGCCGACATGCGGCCCAATTGCCCGCCACCCAGGATGCCGATGGTGGAGCCGGGGGCCAAGGGGGCTGGTACGGGCCGGGTCATGCCGGGCTGTCCGGCACCGCATCGGTGCGCGCGGCGCGCCAGGCGGCCAGGCGCGCGCCGAGCGCGGGATCGCCGAGCGCCAGGATGGCGGCGGCCAGCAGCCCGGCATTCAGCGCGCCGGCCTTGCCGATGGCGAGCGTGCCGACCGGGATGCCGCCGGGCATCTGGACGATGGACATCAGGCTGTCCATGCCCTTCAGCGCGTGGCTTTCGACCGGCACGCCGAGGACGGGCAGGGTGGTGAAGGCCGCGACCATACCCGGCAGATGCGCGGCACCGCCGGCGCCGGCGATGATGACCTGGATGCCCCGCCCGGCCGCTTCCTTGGCATAGGCCACCATGCGGTACGGCGTGCGATGGGCGGAGACGACGCGCGTCTCGTGCGCGACGCCGAGCGCGGCGAGCACCTCCGCCGCCTGGCGCATCGTCTCCCAATCCGAGGTCGAACCCATGATGACGCCGACACGGGGCGGGGCCCCGTCGGCAACGGCTTCGGTCATGGGCGAACCCTCAGGCAATGATGTCGGGGACGAGGCGGCCTTCGAGCCAGGCGATCTCGTCCTTCAGCTTCAGCTTGCGCTTCTTGAGGCGCTGGAGCTGCAGGGCATCGGTCCCGGCCTCGCTGAGCCGGGCGATGACGGTGTCGAGGTCCCGGTGCTCGCTCCGCAGCTCATGCAGGCGTCGGAGAAGGCTGTCGCGGTCGGCCTGCATGCGCCCCCTGGGTGCCGGTTGAAGAGGCAGATCGGGGCCGCGAAACAACGGTTGATCAAGGGTTAAGGCCCCTCGAAAAAACGTGCCGCTCGACCCGGCGGATCGCAAACATAGTGCTGGACCCTGCCGGGGCTCGGCATAACATGGGAGGCGCGGGCGCAGAAGGGACGGATGCGCGCCCCCGGTGCCTGGGTGCCGCCTTCCCGGTTTCGATCCTTGGGATCGTGGCGCCCACCGTGGCGCGGATCGTCCTGCCTTTGCCCCGCGTGGCAACGGACAAGGAACCTTGCGCATGGCTGAAGCAGCACGCATCCGATCCCTCGAGGAGCGGCACGCGACGCTGGAGGCACGGATTGCCGAGGAGGGATGTCGGCCGAAGCCGAACGACCTCGAGCTCGTCCGGCTGAAGCGGGAAAAGCTCCGGCTGAAGGAGGAGATGGAGAAGCTGCGAACGCGCCTGCACTAAGGCAGGGCGTCACCCTCCCCCGGACGACCGGGGGAGGGTTACTGGTCAGGCCGCCTGGTCGTCCATCGGCAGGGGCGGCGGGATCGGGCCGCCGCCATGGCGTTCCATCGCGATGCCCACCGCCTCGTTCAGCGCGGTCTGGGTGCAGAGGCCGAGCGTCACGGGATCCCGCGGCTTGATGTTCGGCGTGTTGGGATGGGTCTTGTCCCGCACCTTCGCGATCGTCTCCTTCGTGGTGGCGAGGAGCTTGACGATCTGCGGGTCCGAGAGCTGGGGATAGTTGCGCAGCAGCCAGGCGATGGCGTCCGGGCGCTCCGTCCGCTTGGCGACGGGGATGTAGCGCGCACCCTTGCCGCGCTGCTTCGGCAGCGGCATCGACCGTTCCGTGAGCTGGAGGCGCGCGCCGGGGGAGGCCTCGCAGCGCACGATCTCCTCCCGCGTCAGCTGGTCATTCGCCACGGGATCGTAGCCGACGATGCCCTGCGCCACCTCGCCATCGGCGATGGCCTGGACCTCGAGCGGATGCATGCCGACGAAATCGGCGATCTGCTCGAAGGAGAGCGACGTCTTCTCGATCAGCCACACCGCGGTGGCCTTCGGCATCAGGGGCGTCTTCATGTTCTACCCTTTGGTGGTCGGGCCGCCGCCTGGGCACGCGGAACCGCGCGCCGGGGCGCCCGCGCCTCGTCAGCATCGGATATAGAGAGGGGGCCGGGCCGGGTCAAAGCCCGAGGAAACGGGGGAGCAGGAATGATGGAGGAGGAGGGGCCGCGGCCCCGGAACCGCTTCACGCCGCCGGTGATCGATGCCTGGGGGGTGGAGGAGTTGCGCGCCTATATCGAGGCGCTGCGGGAGGAGATCGGCCGCGCGGAGCGCGAGATCGGCAAGCGGGAGGCCAGCAGGGCGGCGGCTTCGGCGTTCTTCAAGCTGGGGCCGCAGGGGTAGCGGAAAGGCCGGCGGGTTGTCCCGCCGGCCCGGTCGCTGACGTCAGGCGGCCTGCTGGACCGCCTGGGCCTCGTTCTGGATGACCTTCGGCGCGCCGGCCTGGATCGCGATGCGGCGCGGCTTCAGGGCTTCCGGCACCTCCCGCCGCAGCGCGACATGCAGCAGGCCGTGCTGCAGATCCGCGCCCTCGACCACGATGTGGTCGGCCAGGACGAAGCGGCGTTCGAAGGCGCGGCCGGCGATGCCGCGATAGAGCACGCGACCATTCTCGGCCTGCGCCTGGGGCGCCTTGCCGGAGACGGTGAGCGTGTTCTCATGCGCCACCACATCGATGTCCTCCGGCCCGAAGCCGGCGACGGCCATGGTCAGCACGTAGCTGTCCTCGCCCGTCTTCTCGATGTTGTAGGGGGGGTAGCTGGATCCCTCGGCCGCGGCGCGCGCGGTCTCCGCCAGGCGGGCCATGCGGTCGAAGCCGATGGCGGTGCGGAAGAGGGGAGCGAAATCGAGCGTGTTCATAGAAAGACCTCCTGCGGGAGCAAGGTCGTTGCACGGCGAATCCGAGGGGTCGTGACGGTCCCCGATACCGGGCGACCTGGACCCCTGGTCCGCGCTGTCGGCCCCTATCGGGCACCGCCAGCGATGCAGGAGTTAAGCAACGGCCTGGCGCCGTTCAAGAGGGGGCGCGGACGTGAAAAAACGCGCCCCCGGCGGTGCCGGAAGCGCGCTTCATCATGCGCGGGCAGGACGGCGGGTTGGCCCGCCGTCTATTGCTCAGGCCGTCTTGCGGACGCCGAGGCCGGCGAACTTCTTGTTGAACTTGGCGATCTGGCCGCCCGTGTCCATCACGCGCTGCTGGCCGGTCCAGGCCGGGTGGGACTTCGGGTCGATGTCGAGGCGCATCGTGTCCCCTTCCTTCCCGTAGCACGACCGGGTGGTGAAGGTCGTACCATCCGTCATGATGATGTTGATGGTGTGGTACTCGGGATGGATGTCGGGCTTCATCGGTCCGCCGCTCATACAGAAGGTCCCGCCGACGGTGACCGGCAGGCACAGGGAAGGCGCGCTATAGGGGAGGGCGCGCCGACGCGCAACCTTCCGCGCGCGGCGGCGCCCCGCCGGGATCGATGCGCGCCGCTGCGCGGCGGTTGGGGTTGATCCTGCCCGCCCCGCGACGCCATAGCGGGGGCGCGAAGCAGGACGAAGCGCATGAACCAGGCCACCTCCCCCTCCGATTCGGGGCGCCCGCTGAACATCCTCTCCATCCAGTCCTGGGTGGCCTATGGCCATGTCGGCAATGCCTCCGCCGTCTTCCCCCTGCAGCGGCTGGGGGCGGAGGTCTGGGCGGTGAACACGGTCCAGTTCTCCAACCACACGGGCTACGGCGCCTGGCGCGGCAGCGTCTTCGGGGCGGAGCTGATCCAGGAACTGGTGGAGGGAATCGCCGAACGCGGCGCCCTGCCGCGCTGCGACGCGGTGCTGTCCGGCTACATGGGCGCCGCCGGGATCGGGGAGGCGATCCTGGACGCCACCGCCCGCGTGAAGGCCGCCAACCCCGATGCGATGTATTGCTGCGACCCGGTGATCGGCGATGTCGGGCGCGGCATCTTCGTCCGCCCCGGCATCCCCGAATTCATGCGCGACCGCGCCATCCCGGCGGCCGACATCATCACCCCCAACCAGTTCGAGCTGGAATGGATGGCCGGCACCAGCGTCACCACGCTCGGCCAGGCGAAGGCGGCGGTCGCCGCCCTCCAGGCCCGCGGCCCGCGCTGCGTGCTGGTGACCTCCCTGCGGGTGGATGATACGCCCGCCGACGCCATGGACCTGCTGGCCGCCGATGGCGGGCAGTTCTGGCGCGTCCGCACGCCGCTGCTGCCGGTGAACGTCAATGGCGCGGGCGATGCCATCGCGGCGCTGTTCCTGTTCCACCGCCTGCGCTGGGGCCAGGCCTCCGTCGCGCTGTCGGCCGCCGCCTCCTCCATCTACGGGCTGCTGCGCCGCACGGCGGAGGCCGGCAGCCGGGAGATCCTGACGGTCGCCGCGCAGGAGGAATTCGTGACGCCGAGCCGGGTCTTCCGCGCCGAGGCCTGCTGACCGCCCGTCGAATCTGGTTAACGCCGGGCCGCCGCGACGATTAAGCTCTCCTTTGCGCAAGATTCTTGAGCAACGCGCGGGCAATCGGGGGCGGGACGGATCATGGCAGGGCTGCGCGTGGGTGGCGGAATCGCGCCACTGCTGGGCTGCCTCGCCCTTGTCGCGGCCGAGGCCGCGGCCCAGGACGGCACCTGGAACGGCTTCGGCAGCGGCGACCTCGGATCGGGCGGGAACTGGATCCCCGATTCGGTGCCGACCGGCACCGCGACCTTCGGCGCCACCGGCACGACCAGCGTCTTCCTCGACAATTCACGGGCCTTCGGCACCCTGTCCTTCGAGGCCGGTGCGCCGGCCTATGCCATCACCCTGAATGGCGGCTTCGGCAATGACGTCGCGCTGACCCTGGACGGCGCCGGCATCGCCAATGCCTCCGACTTCGCGCCGACCATCCTGCTGAGCCCGGCCGATCCCAGCGGCGCGGTGCGGCTGCTGCTCCAGAACGGGGCGAGCCTCGGCAATGCGGCGGTCAGCGGCGGCACGGGCGGGCCGACGGTGGTGCAGTTCTCCGGCACCGCCAGCGGCGGCAGCGCGACCATCAATGGCGTGCCGATCGTGCTGCTGGGCGCCTCCATCCTCGGCAATGCCACCGTCACCAACGCGGCCTCGATCGACGTCAACATGACCGGGCCGGCCGGCACGGCGAGCCTCGGCAATGCCAGCATCGGCATGGCGGCGGGCGGCGTGGTGAGCGTGGGCTCCAACGGCTCGCTCGGCACGGCGACGATCACGCTGGGCGGGGGCGGCAGCGCGTTGCAGGTCTTCGACAGCGCCACGGGCAATGGCGCCCGGCTGAACCTGGTGGCGGGCAGCGCGCTGCGGATGGGCAGCGATTCGGCCCCCATGGCGGCCTTCACCCTCGGCACGCTGTCCGCGACCGGCGGCACGATCGAGACCTTCGGCACCGGCACGCTGACCATCCTGTCCGTCGCGGGCGGCGCGCTGCCGGTGGACATCACCGGCAGCGGCAACGTGACCTTCGCGGGCAGTGAGGCGCGGGTGCTGACGGGCGCCAGCACCACCTCGGGCAGCATCGCGGTGCAGGGCGGGTCGCTCACGGTCGGGAATGGCGGCACCACCGGCAGCATCGCGGGCAATGTCGCGCTGGGGGCGGGTACGACGCTCGGCTTCAACCGGTCCGATGCCGTGACCTATGGCGGCGTGGTCAGCGGCACGGGCGGGCTGGTGAAACAGGGCAGCGGCGCGCTGACGCTGACCGGGGCGCACAGCTTCACCGGCGCGACCACGATCCAGGCCGGTTCCCTGCTGCTGTCCGGCGCCGGGTCGCTGGCGGGCAGCGCGGTCTCTGTCGGCGCGGGCACGACCTTCGACATCTCCGGCGCGAACCTGCCCGGCACGAGCGTCGCCGGACTGTCCGGCGCGGGCACCGTCCGGCTGGGCGGCAACCTGCTGACCATCGGCGGCGGCGGCACCCTGTCCGGCGCCATCACCGATGGCGGGGCGGAGGACGGGACCGGCGGCGGCTTGCTGCTGACCGGCGGCGCGCAACTGACCCTGACGGGGACGAGCACCTACACCGGCACCACCACCGTCCGGTCCGGCACGCTGGTGGTGAATGGCAGCCTGGCCTCCCCCGTCAGCGTGGAGGCGGGCGGGCTGCTGGGCGGCACGGGGACGGTGGGGTCCACGGCCGTGGCGGGCACCATCGCGCCGGGCAATTCCATCGGCACGCTGACCGTCGCCGGCAACCTCGTCCTGCAGCCGGGATCGGTGACGGTGATGGAGGTGCAGGGCGGCGCGGCGGATCGCATCAACGTCTCCGGCACCGCGGCGCTGGCGGGCACGCTGCGCCTGGTGCCGATCGGGACCAGCTTCACCTTCAACACGCCCTTCGTGCTGGTGAATGCCGCGGGCGGGCGGACGGGTGCCTTCGATGCGGTCTCCACCACCGGCAGCTTCGGCGCGGGCGTGAACCCGCTGATCGCGCTGACGCCGAATGGCGTGTCGCTGGTGCTGCAACCCCAGTCGCTGACGCCGACCCTGGCGCCCGACACGCCCACCAATGTCGTCAACGTCACCAACGCGCTGGATGCGCGGAGCGGCTCGGCCGACCCCTTTTTCGGCGTGCTGAACGCGCCGGCTGGCGAGACCCGTGCCGCGGCCCGGCAATTGACCGGGGAAGTCGGCACCGCGCCGGCCGCGATCACCCAGCAGGCGGCGTCGCAATTCCTGGCGGCGATGCTGGACGGATCCCGGCTGCGGCGGGGGGAAAGGTCCTCCGACCAGCCCTATTCCGTCTGGGTGGCGGCGACCGGCGGCTATGGCCGCACCGCCGGAGAGGGCGCGACCGGCTCCGCCACGCGCCAGACCCGCCATGCCGGCAGCGTGGCCGGCACCGACATGCGGCTCGGCGCCGGGACCACCTTCGGCTTCGCCTTCGCGGGCGGGCAGGGGGAGGCGACGCTGGATGGCGGGCAGGGGCGGGCGAGCGGGGAGGTGTTCCAAGGCGGCCTCTTCGGCTCCCACTGGTTCGGGCCGCTCTTCCTGGGCTTCGCCGGCAGCCATACGCGGATGGAAGCCGATACCAGCCGGTCGATGAGCTACCTCAACGGGGCCGCGCGGGCGGAGACGGTGCCGCAGACCTGGTCCACGCGGATCGAGGCGGCCTACGAGATGGCGAAGATCGGCGGCTTCACCCCGATCCCGGCCTTCGCCTACCAGGGCCATTGGACACGGAGCGAGGGCTATTCGGAGACCGCCTCGGGCGGCGCGACCGCCGCGGCGCTGACGGTGCAGCCCACCACCCAGGCCACGACCCGGACCGAGATCGGGCTGGGGGGCGAATACGAGGTCGGGCGGAGCGACCTGCTCGGCCGGTCGCTGGGGCTGAACCTGCGGCTGGTGGGGCGCCTGGCCTGGGCGCATTACCTCGACCGGGAAGCGGGCATGCTGTCCAACTTCGCGGGGGAGCGCAGCACCGGCTTCGTGACGAATGGCGCGCGGCCGGACCGGAACGCGGCGCTGGTCGGGGCGGGGCTGGAGGTGACGCTGGCCGACCGCATCACCCTGCACAGCCGGATGGAGGGTGAGTTCAGCGGCAATGTGACCAGCGTCGGCGGAACGGCGCGGCTGCGTTACGAATTCTGAGCTTCTTCGCCGACCTGTCTTAAATGTGACACCGCATTAATGGTCCCTGGATGTCTTTTCATCATCCTGCATATCAGTCATGCTCATCACGAGCGGGAGAGCAGGTTTGGCAGAAATCTGGGAGGATTGGGGCTCACTCGCCTATCTCGGCGTGTTCCTCTGGGCGTTCCTCGAAGGCGAGACCTTCGTCATTGCCGCGGCGGCCGTCGGTTCGGCGACCGGGCTCATCGACCCCTGGCTCCTGATGCTCTCCGCCTGGTTCGGATCCTTCTGCGGCGACCAGTGCTGGTTCTATCTCGGCTGGAAATTCGGCCCGCGGCTGCTGGAGCGGATGCCCAAGGCGCGCAAGCATTTCGAACGCGCCTCCGTCCTGCTGCACAGATACGGCGCCTACTTCATCCTGAGCTTCCGCTTCCTCTACGGCATCCGCAACGTCGCGGCGGCGGCCTGCGGCATGGCGGGCCTGTCCTATCGCCGCTTCGCGATCCTCAACTTCATCGGTGCCGGCGTCTGGGCCGCGAGCTTCGTGGCCGCGGGCTGGTTCCTCGGCGCCTGGCTGGGGGCGGAGAACATCTTCTGGGCGATCGGCGGCATCGCCTTCTCGGTGGTCGGCTTCTTCCTGGCGCGCTGGTGGTGGCGCCGACGCCGCGCCGCTGTCCAGCCGACCTGACACTCGCAACCGGGGCGCGAGTAGCGGCAATCCCGGGTTGTGACGGAATGATGACGGTGACGACAGAAGGCCCGGGCGGGATGAACGCCCGGGCCTTCACGTTTCAGCTCGGTTCGATCCCCGCCGCGCGGATCAGGCCCTGCCAGGTTTCGCTGTCCGAGGCGAGCTGCGCGGCGAAGGCGGCTTCGCTGGTCGGGCGGGGCGTCAGGCCGCGCTTGGCGAATTCGGACACGATCTCCGGCTCCGCCAGCACCTGGCGGATCACGTCGCCCAGCCGCTGGCGGATCGGCGCCGGCGTCGCGCGCGGCACCAGGATGCCGTCCCAGTTCAGCACCTCGTAGTCCGGCAGGCCGGTCTCGATCATCGTCGGCACGTCGGGGAGTTCGGGCGCGCGGGTGCGGGTGGAAACCCCCAGCGCCCGGATGGTGCCGGCGGCGATGTGGGTGGTGACGGTGCCCATGGGGGAGAAGGAGAAGTCATGCTCCCCGGCCACCAGCCCGAGCATCTGCGGCCCGCCGCCGCGATAGGGGACGGAGACGGTGCGCGTGCCCGCGATCTTGTCCAGCAGGATGCCGCAGAGATGGCCCGGGGAGCCGACGCCGCCGGTGCCGTAGGTGATCGTGTCCGGCCGCGCCTTCGCCGCCGCCACCAGCTCCGCCACGCTCCGCCAGGGGCGGGAGGCGGGGACGACGAGGACATTGGTCGCGTTGAAGATCAGCGACAGCGGCGCCAAATCATTCACGGGATGGAAGGGCATGTGCCGCACCAGCGCCGGGTTCACCGCCAGGGTGCCGATATTGGCGGAGACGAGGGTGGTGCCATCCGGCGCGCTGCGGGAAGCGGCTTCCGCCGCCAGGTTGCCGCCGGCGCCCGCGCGGTTGTCCACCACGACGGTCTGGCCGAGCAATGCCGAAAGCCTGGGCTGGATGATGCGAACGGCGGCATCGGAGGCACCGCCGGGCGGGAAGCCGATCAGCAGCCGCAGCGGGCGGTCGGGCACCCAGGGCGAGCCCTGTGCCCGCGCCAGGGCAGGAACCAGCAAGGGCGCGGCAAGGGTGCCGAGCAGCAGGCGGCGTTGAATCATCGCGAAGTCTCCAGGAAGCGCGGGCCCGCCAGCGCGGGCTGCGCGCCGGGGGCAGGCAAAAGTGGCGCCGCGTTCAGTTCACATAGGCGCGGCTGTTGTCCTGACCCTCGGCGGCACCGGGATGGGCGGCGGGATCCGGGCGGTGGCGCAGCAGGTCGCGCAGGCCCACCAGGCCGAGCAGCCGGCCTTCGGGGGTGCAGACGGGCAGGTGGCGCAGATCGCCATCCGCCATCAGCGCGATGGCATCCGCCACGCTGGTATCGGGCAGGACGGAGATGGGCGTGCGGCGCATCGCATCCTCCGCCGCCAGGCCGCGGATGCCGGCACGGCGTTCGGCCACGATGCGGACGATGTCGAATTCGGAGAGCAGGCCGATGGCGTTGCCGCCGCGGTCCTGCACCACCACCGCGCCGATGCGGTGTGCCGCGATCAACCTCGCTGCTTCCGCCACCGGACTTTCCGGCGTCACCGCGATGACCCCATGGCTCGTCAGCCGCAATACGGCTTCGATGTTCATGGTGATGAGCGCTCCCTGCGCCGGTCCTTAGTGTGCGTTCCCCTCCGCCTGGCGCATATCGGTAGGGTTCACGCATTCGCAATGTTGGGGGCCGTCGATTTCTGAAGAAATCCCGGCAGGCGGCTTTCAGTGCAGGCGGCTGCGCGGTGGCCGGTCCGCCCGGGCGCCGCCATCGGCGGGGGCGCGGTGCCGCACCAGATCCGCCAGGCCGAGGATGCCGACCAGCACGCCGCCATCATCCACCACCGGCAGGTGTCGCTGGATGCCTTCCGCCAGCAGGTCGATGGCGACGGGGATCGAGGTCTCGGGCCCCACCAGCAGCGGGTCGCGCAGCATCAGCGCGGCGACGTCGAGGCCCGCGACGCCGCGCGGCCGCGCGGCAACCGCGCGGACGATATCGGATTCCGACAGCAGGCCGAGGATGGTGCCGCCATCATCGCGCACCAGCAGCACGCCGATCCCGTGGCCGGCGAGCAGCCGCGCGGCATCGCCGGCCGGTGTGTCCGGCCGGACGGTGATGACCGCATTTCCCTTGTGACGCAAAACATGGGCGATCGACATGGTCCGGGGTCCTTCCCTTCGAACGATGCTGTCGCCTTGCTCAACCGCGCGCGGTGTATCCCCGCGCGTCATCCCGTTGCAACACGATTCCGCCCCCCCGTGCGGTCAGGCCCCCGCGGTGCGGCTGCCCGCCGGCGCCACCGGGCCCGTGATGGACATCGCATCCAGCGCGCGCCGCACCGTGCCATCGGCCTTGGCGCTTTCGATGAAGGCGGTGGCCCAGGCATGGGCAAGGGGGCGGCCCCGCGGCACGACGATGGCGGTGCCCAGCGCGTGGAAATGTCCATCCAGGATGCGCGCGCCGGGCAGGCGGGGCAGCAGGCTGTCCAGCGATTCGCGCCCCAGCGCCACGCCATCGACCTCCCCCCGCGCGATCGCCGCCATCACCTGGTCCAGGCTGGCGGCGGCGGTGATGGTGGCGCGCGGCGCGGTGCGCTGGCTGGCGCGGATGGTCGTGGTGTTGGCGACACCCCAGATCCGCATGCCCGGCGTGTTCGCCTGCTCCACGCTGGTCAGCGGACTGCCCGCCGGCGCCAGATAGGTGCTGGTGGAGAGGTAGTAGTCCGGCCCGAAATCGAGCCTGGCCACCCGTTCCGCATCGACCGGCATGAAGGAGAGGTCCCAGGAGGGCGTCGCCGTGGCGCCGGCCTCCACCACCTCACCGGAAGAATTCAGCAGCAGCAGGTCGAGCGGCACGCCGAGCCGGCTGGCGGCTTCCTGTGCCAGCGCCACCGTCACGCCGCGCGCCGTGCCATCGGGCTGGCGCATGGCCCAGAAGGCGGAGGCCGCGGGGCCCACGCCGATGCCGACGCGGAGCCGCCCGGTGGGGAGAAGCTGCGCCCGCGCCGCGGCATCGGCGGGCTGCGCCAGGGCGGGCCGCGTGGCGAGAAGCGCGGCGGCGGCCAGCAGGCTGCGTCGGAGCATGGCGGTTCCTCCCGGTGGTGTTGCGCGCAGCATGGTCCTGCGCGCCGCGGTCAGGAAGGCCGTTCATCTTGCGGCATGGCGTAGCCCAGCGTGTCGAGGAGGATGTCGCGCATCCCGATGGGGTTCATCAGCCGATGAATGCGGGAGACACCGACCACCGCCGTCTGGTGGTCCGTCCAGTTGTAGTCCACCAGCACCGGCACGGTCACGACGGCCGCTCGCACCATGGTGGAACGCGCCAGCAGCCGGTCGCCCCCGGCATCGGGCAGCGTGACCTCGAAGCGCGTCACCAGGCGGCTGCCGCGGCGGTCCCCGGCGCGCGGCCCCGGCAGGGTGGTTTCCGTCACCGACAGCCGGGGGGAGGGCGCCCAATCCGCCTCCTCCACCGTGGCGACGCAGGGGCGCCCCGCGCGGCAGGTATCGGGCGCGGCGGCGGCATAGGTGACGCTGCGCGGCGGCGCATCCGGCGCCTGCCAGGTGATGCGCAGCCGGTCCACCTGGCCGGAGCGCAGCAGGCCCTCGCACAGCGTGTCGCAGCGCGCATCCCGGAAGGGCTGCGGCGAGCCCCGCTCCGCCACCGACGCCACGGCGATCTCCAGCCGCCGCGGCGCCTCGCCCTCCAGCCGGCCGGCGACATCCTCCGCGCGGAGTGGCGCGGCCTCCCGCTCCGCCATCAGGCGGGAGGCGAGGCCCGGCGGGATGGTCAGGGCTGCGAAGATCGCCGCGGCCAGAAGCAGCGCGGGATGCCGCCGCCCCGTGGCCCGCGCCACCAGGAAGGCGGGCCACCAGACCGTCAGGGCCAGCGCCGCGTTCAGCGCCACCAGCAGGAGCGCGCCGATGGCCGGCATGAAGGTCATCAGCACCGTCGGCAGGCCCGGGCCGAGGAGGGCCGGCACGGAGACGATGATCGCCACCGCATGGACGATGGCGAAGGGCATCAGCGCATCCCGCCCAGCCCCCAGCTTCAATGTCTTCAGCGGCAGCGCGACCATGAGCGTGGCGGGAATGATGGCCAGCAGCCCCAGCCCGATGACCTGCGCGACCTGCCAGGGCAGGCCGAACCACTCGGCCTGGGCCAGGATCAGGAAGGCCAGGATCACGCCGGCGACGGCCGTCACGAGGTTCTTCAGCCCGTCCAGCAGGTCCGGCTTCGCGCTTGGGGTGGGGGTGGGCGGGGTGAGGATCGGGTGCATGGCGGGTTCCTTGAACAACGTTCAATTCGCTATGCCATCGTCGTGAACGTTGTTCAATCGTTTTCTGAACGGCGTTCAACCGCTATGCTGCCCCCCATGTCCCCCCCCATATCCACCGCCGACCGCCACGCCGCGCTGCGCGCCGCCCTGACCGATATCGCCGAGCACCGGATCGCCGAGGGGGGCCTGGCCGCGCTGAAGGCGCGCGACCTGGCGAAGGAGGCCGGGTGCTCCCTCGGCGCGATCTACCTGCATTTTCCGGACCTCGATGCGCTGGTCTTCGCCGTGCAGGCGCGGACGCTGGACCTGCTGGACGCGGCGGTCTCGGCGGCGGCCGGGGAGGGGGCGGCGCCGGCCCCGCGCATCCTCGCGCTCTCGCTCGCCTATCTCGACTGGGCGGCCGCGAACCGCCCGCGCTGGGCCGCGCTGTTCGAACACCGGCTGGCCGCGGATGCCGAGGTCCCGCCGGATTATCGCGCCCAGCGCGCCCGGCTGTTCCGCCATGTGGAGGCGCCGCTCACCGCCCTTCTGCCGCAGGCGACGCCGGCGGAGCGGGAGGCGATGGCGCGATCCATCTTCGCCGCCGTCCACGGCATCGTCTCCCTCGGCCTCGATGAGAAGCTGGAGACGACGCCCCTGCCGGCGCTGCGGGCGCAGCTTGCCGCCGTGGTGCTGGCCCTGGCGCGGGGCCTCGCGGCGCCGGGCTAGGGTCCAAACCCAGTCAGACCCGAGGCGGATGCCGCGAGAGACCGGCCAGGCGCCCGGCAGATGGCTGGGTTTGGACCCTAGGACGCTTCGGTGAACTGTGCCTCGTGCAGGCGCCGATACGGCCCGGGGCGGGCCAGCAGGTCCTGGTGCGTGCCCTGTTCGGCGATGCCGTCGGTGGTGACGACGACGATGCGGTCGGCGTCACGGATCGTCGCCAGGCGGTGGGCGATGACCAGCGTCGTGCGGCCCTGCGCCAGCTCCGCCAGCGCCTGCTGGATGGCGCGCTCCGTCTCCGTATCCAGCGCGCTCGTCGCCTCATCCAATATCAGGATCGGCGGGTTCATGAGGAAGATGCGCGCGATCGCCATGCGCTGCTTCTGCCCGCCGGAGAGCTTCACGCCGCGCTCCCCGATCAGCGTGTCGAGCCCCGCCGGCATCTCCGCGATCAGCGCATCCAGCCGCGCGCGCCGCGCGGCCTGCATGATCTCCTCATCCGAGGCGCCGAGCCGGCCATAGGCGATGTTCTCCCGCATCGTGCCGGCAAACAGGAACACATCCTGCTGCACCAGGCCGATCTGCGCGCGGAGCGAGGCCAGCGTCATGTGCCGGATGTCGATGCCGTCGATGGTGATGCGGCCGCCCTGCACATCGTAGAAGCGCGGCAGCAGGGAACACAGCGTGGTCTTGCCCGCGCCGGAGGGGCCGACGAGGGCGATGGTTTGCCCCGGCTCCACCGCCAGATCGATGCCGCGCAGCACGGGGCGCGCAGGGTCGTAGCCGAAGGTCACACCCTCGAACCGCACCGCGCCGCGAAGCGCGGGGGCGGGACGGGCATCGAGCGCGTCCTCGATCTCCGGCTTCGTCGCCATCAGGTCGAGGTAGCTGCGGAAACCGGCGATGCCCTTGGGATAGGTCTCGATCACCGCGTTGATCTTCTCGAGCGGCCGGTAGAAGACGCCGACCAGCAGCAGGAAGGCGACGAAATCGCCGATGGTGAGGCTGCCGCCCACGATGAACACCGCGCCCGCGAGCATCACCACCAACTGCACCAGCCGCATGCCGAGGTAGTTGAAGGTCGTGCCGATGGCCATGATGCGATAGGCATCGAGCTTGGTGCGCTGGTAGCCCGCATTGTCCGCGGCAAACAGGCGCCTCTCATGCGCCTCATTCGCGAAGGCCTTCACCACGCGGATGCCGCCGACCGCTTCCTCGATCCGCGCATTGAAGGCGCCGACGCGCCGGAACTGCGCCTGCCAGTTGCCCGTCATCCGCCCGCCGAAATGCGCGACGGCCCAGCCGACGATGGGGACGATCAGCGCCGTCAGCAAGGCGAGCTGCGGGCTGACCATCACCATCAGCGCGAAGGCGCCGGCGAAGGTCAGCAAGGCGATCAGCAGATCCTCCGGCCCGTGATGCGCGACCTCCCCGATATCCTCCAGGTTCTTGGTCACGCGGCCCACCAGGTGGCCGGTCTTTTCCTCATCGTAGAAACGGTGCGACAGGCGCAGCAGATGGTCGAAGGCGCGGGCGCGCAACTCCGTCTCGATCGCGATGCCGAGCACATGGCCCCAATAGGTGACGATCGCCATCAGCACGGCGTTGAGCAGATAGACCGCAAGCAGCCCCGCGATCGCCAGCACCACCACCTGCATGTCCTGCCGCGGCAGCAGATGGTCGATGAAGGCCCGCACGGCCATCGGGAAGCCAAGCTCCAGCAACCCCGAGGCCGCGGCACAACCGAAGGCGATGAAGACCAGCCGCAGATGCGGCCGGTAGAACTGCGCGAACTGTCGGATCATGAGGGGGCGATACACCCGGAGGTGCGCCGTCTGCAAACGCGTTTCGGGGAGGGCGTCGCCCTCCCCGAGCCCCACCCACCAAGGGGCAGCGGCCCCTTGGCACCCTTGAGATTGGTCGATCGAGGGAGGGGCACCGCTGGACCCTGGCAGGGAGAGCGCGAGAGGGACAGCGTCCCTCTCGCACAGCGCGTTCACCCCCGGCGGATGTTCAGCGGCAGTGTCATCCCCTTCTGGATTCCCGTCAGCCCGCGGCGCCAGGCGGCGTCGGTGTAGTATTGGCCGAGCGGGATGTAGGGCGCGTCCTGCCACAGCGCGGCCTGGACGCGGCGGGCGATGGGCCTTTGCGCATTGAGGTCCGGTGCCGCCAGCCATTCGTCGCGGAGTGTTTCGAGGGTCGGGCTGGTGGGCCAGCCGAACCAGGCCTGGCGGCCATTGCCGCGCAGCAGCGGGTGGACGCCGGGGTTGGCCAAATCCACGCCGCCGAACAGGACGATGAGGGCATTCCACCCGCCCTGGCCGGGCGGGTTCTGGTTGGCGCGGCGTTGCAGGACGGTGGCCCAGTCGCTGGTCGCGCTGTCGGCGTTCAGGCCGCTGCGCTTCATCACGTCCGTCAGCAGCGTGGTCAGGGTGTTGTTGTTGGTGACGTCGGTGGGGTGCAGGACGGTGACGGGCGTATTGGCGTAGCCCGTGGCGCGGAGCGCTTCCCGCGCGCGGTCCACGCTGCGGGGGGATGTCATGGCCGCGATCCCCTCGTCATTCGCGAGCGGCGATGCGGTGGGGAAGGCCCCGATGCCATCGGACCAGAGGCGCCTGTCATTGCCCATGATGGAGGTCATGAAGTCGGACTGGTTGATGGAATGCAGCAGGGCACGGCGCACGGCCGGATCGTCGAAGGGCGCGTGCAGCTGGTTGAAGCGGAGATGCGCGACCAGGCCGCCGGTATCCACGCGGTCCAGCACCACGTCGCGGTGGCGTGCCAGCAGGCCGCGCAAATCGGGCGCCACCTGTTCGTACATGTCGATCTCGCCGGATTGCAGCGCGGCGGCGGCGGTGCCGGCATCGGGGATCCAGTTGAAGACCACGCGTTCGAAATGCGCCATCTTGGCGCCGCCGAGCAGGCTGGGCGCGGCGGGGTTCGGGACATAGCCCTCGAACCGCTGGTAGACGGCGCGGGCGCCGGAGAGGCGTTCGGCGGCCACCCAGCGATAGGGGCCCGATCCCACGACTTCCGTGAAGGGGCGGGCCGGATCGACGGTGGCGAAGCGTTCGGGGAAGATGAAGCAGGGGTAGGAGCTGGGCTTGCCGAGTGCTTCCAGCATCGGGCCGAAGCGCTGCTTCAGGCGGATCTCGAAGCGCCGGTCGTCCAGCGCCGTGATCGCGTCCGTCCGGTCCCGCAGCGTCTGGCCCAGCGTGTCCCGCGCCCACCAGCGCTGGATGGAGGCGACGGCGTCGCGCGCGCGGACCGGTTCGTTGTCGTGGAAGCGCACGCCGGGCCGCAGCGTGAAGGTCCAGCGCAGCCCGTCATCCTCCACCGTGTGGCCGGCGGCCAGCTGCGGGCGGATGACGAAATTCTCGTCCGGGCCGTAGAGCGTGTCCCAGCACATATGGCCGTGGTTGCGGACGCCGTAGCTCGTCGTGCTCATGGGGTCGATGGAGGTGACGTCCGCCTGCGGCATGTAGCGCAGCGTGGTGGCCGCGCTGCCCTGGGCGAGGGCGGGGGCGGCGCGGGCGGCGAGGGGGGCGGCGGCGAGGGTGGTCAGTAGCGTACGGCGGCGCATGGAGGGACTCCCAGCTTACGGAGACGCAAGGATGCCGGGCCTTGCCCAGCCCGCGCAATGCCGCGCATGATCGCCGCCTCAGGTCGAGGTTGGGAGAGACAAGACATGGCCCTGTTCGTTCCGCGGCGCGCCGCGCTGCTGGGTGCCGCCGCCGCGCTGGCATCCCCCTTCATGCGCACGGCGCAGGCGCAGCAGACCTTCGAATTCGTGGCGGGGTCGGTCGGCGGCGGATGGTACACCATCGCCGCTGGCTTCTCCTCCCTGATCGCGGAGGAGAATCCGCAGATCCGGCTGCGCGTCGTGCCGGGCGGTGGCCTCGCCAATTCCACCCGCGTGAACAACAACCAGTCCCAGGTCGGCTTCGGCATCGATGCCTTCGCCGCCGCCGCCGCGCGGGGCGAGGAACCCTACACGGCCAAGCACGAGAACATCTCCTCACTGGGCGTCGGCTACAGCCCGACCGAGCACAATCTGATCCGCCGCGCCGATGCGGGGCCGGAGGGGATGCGGGAGATCCTGACCCAGCGCGGCCTGCGGATCGCCTGCCCGCAGCGCTCCAGCACGGATGAGATGACGCTGCAGCGCATCCTGCGCTTCCTCGGCACCAGCCCGGACGCGATCCGGAACTCCGGTGGCCGCTACCTCAACGGGTCCTATGCCGATATCGCGGCGGCCTACAATGACGGCCAGGTGGACTACCTGTACTGCGCGCTCGCCAAGCCGGCCGCGATCCTGACCGAGATCGGCCAGGGCCGCCGCGCCACGCGGATGGTGGCGTGGCCGGAGGATGTGCGGAAGCACCTGCAGGACACCTTCGCCTACAACCAGGGCCTGCTGCCGGCGAACACCTATCCGAGCCTTGGCCAGACGCAGGACATGATGGTGACGACGATGGACACCGTCATCATGGTCCATAATTCGCTGCCGGAGCCCGTGGCCTATGGCATCACCCGCACCCTCATCAAGCATGCCGGGCCGCGGCTGACGCAGATCCATGCGTCCTGCGCCGCCTTCAACCCGCGGGAGGCCTGGAAGTACAACGGCCTGCCGCTGCACCCCGGCGCCGCGCGTGCCTTCCGCGAAGCGGGCGTGATGCCGGCGGCCTGAACGGCCGCCGGTATCCTCGCACGCCGGGATGCGTGATCTTTCGGGCCCGCTGAAGTGGGTGTGCTGGGCATGGGCCGCGGCGGCTGCCGCGGTCCATCTCTATTTCGGCGCGGTGGGATTCCCTGAACCCATCCAGATGCGCGGGTTCCACCTGCTCGTCTTCGTGCCGATCCTGTTCCTGCTCTATCCCGCGCGGCCCGGGAAATCCCCGGCGCGGCGACCCTCGGTGCTCGACTGGGCCTGGGCGGTCGCGGCCGCGGCGCCGCATGCCTGGGTGATGTGGAACTGGATGGCGGTCGCGGACCGCATGGAATACGTCGATCCCTTCACGCCCATGATGATGGTGCTCGGCATCACCTGCATCGTCACGCTGCTGGAAGCGACGCGGCGCGCGGTGGAACCGGGCCTGGCCTGGATGGTGGCGGGCAGCCTCGCCTACATGCAGTGGGGCTACCTGGTGCCGGGCATCTTCAACGCCCGCCCCTTCACGCCGCAGGAGATCGTCGAAGCCGCCTGGCTGGTGCCGACCGCGGGCGGCGTCTATGGCCCGCTGACCGGCATCGTCGCCACCACCATCGCCGTCTTCATCCTGTTCGGCAGCTTCATGCAGGGCAGCGGCACGGGGCGGCTGTTCAGCAACCTCGGCGCCGCCGCCGCCGGGCGCTACACCGGCGGGCCGGCCAAGGTCGCCGTCATCACCTCCGGCCTTTTCGGGACGATGAGCGGGTCCTCCGTCTCCAACGTCATCACCACGGGCGCGATGACGATCCCGCTGATGACGCGCATCGGCTACAAGCCCGCCGTCGCGGGCGGGATCGAGAGTGCGGCTTCCGTCGGCGGCGCGCTGATGCCGCCGGTGATGGGCGCGGCCGCCTTCGTGATGGCGGAGATCACCAACATCCCCTATGGCGATATCGTCATCGCCGCGGCTATTGGTGCAGTTCTCTATTACTTCGCCATCCTCGCCGCCGTGCATTTCGAGGCGAAGAAGCAGGGCATGACCGGCATGCCGCTGAAGGACATCCCCGCCTGGCGGGAAGTCCTGGCCGATGTCCACCTGGTGCTGCCCATCGCCGTGCTGGTCTGGATGATGATGGAGCGCTGGTCGGGCAACTACGCCGCCTTCTGCGCCACCGTCGCCATGGTCGTCGTCGCCATGCTGAAGAAGCGCACGCGGATGAGCCTGCGGGACATCGTGGAGAGCCTGGCCCAGGCGGGGCTGACCATGGCACCGCTGGCGGTCTCCATCGCCGGCGCGGGCATCGTCGTCTCCGCCCTGACGGCGACGGGGATGGTCGTGGCCTTCGGCGGCATCATCAAGGGGCTGGCGGATGGCAATCTCGGCCTGCTGCTGGTGCTGCTGGCGCTGACGGTGCTGGTGCTCGGCCTCGGCATCCCGACGACGCCGTCCTACATCATCGCCGCCGCGATCGGCGTGCCGCAGGTGCTGGAACTGGGCCGCAGCATCGGCGTGGACCCGCTGGCGGCGCACCTCTTCGTCTTCTACTTCGCGGTGATCGCGGATGCGACGCCACCCGTGGCGGCGGCGGCCTTCGCGGCGGCGGCGATCGCCAAGGCCAGCCCCACCATCACCAGCGTGCACGCGACCCGCTTCGGCATCGCCGGCTTCACCGTGGGCTTCGCCTTCATCTACGACCCCGGCATCATGTTCCGCGGATCGGCCTTCGACATCATCCTGGCGACATCGAACCAGGTGGTGGCGCTGACGCTGATCACCGCCAGCTATGCCGGCTTCCTGCTGGCGCCGGTGGGCTGGCCGGTCCGCCTGCTCATGGCCGCGACGGGGCTGGTCGCCGCCTTCGCCCATGTGCTGGACGACACGACGCGCTTCCTGATCGCGGCCTGCGTGCTGGGCGGGATCGCGGGATTCCAATGGGCGGCGGCACGCACCGCGCGCCTCAACCAGGGGGGAACAGGATGATCCGCAGCACAGTCGCGGCGCTGGGCTTGCTTGCCGTCACGGCGCTGCCGGCCCTCGCGCAAAGCGTCGTCTCCGCCGGGCCGACGCTGACCGCCGTACGCGCCAAGGGCGTGGTCGATTGCGGCGGCCATCCCGGCGCGCCGGGCTTCGGCGTCATGGACAGCCGCGGCACCTATGCCGGGCTCGATGCCGATACCTGCCGCGCGGTCGCCGCCGCGGTGCTCGGCGACGGCAACAAGGTGCGCTTCACCACGCTCACCTCCTCCACCCGCATGACGGCGCTCCAGGCCGGGCAGATCGATGTCCTGCCGCGCACCACCACCTGGACCCATTCGCGCGACACCGCCAACGGCCTCAACTTCACCGCGGTGAACTTCTACGACGGGCAGGGCTTCCTGATCCGCCGCAGCCTCGGCGTCACGCGCGCCACGCAGCTCGACGGCGCGACCTTCTGCGTCACCGCCGGCACCACCAGCGAACTCAACCTGGCGGACTGGGCGCGCGCCAACCGTCTGACCGTCCGCCCCCTGGTCTTCGAGAACAACGACGAAACCCGCGTCGCCTACCAGTCCGGCCGCTGCGACGTCTTCACCACCGATGCCTCCCAGCTCGCCGGCACGCGCACCGCACTCCGCAACCCCGCGGAGCACATGGTCCTGCCCGAGCTCATCTCGAAGGAACCCCTCGGCGTCGCGGTCCGCCAGGGCGACGACCAGTGGTTCGACATCGTCCGCTGGACCATCTTCGCGCTGATCGAGGCCGAGGAACTCGGCGTCACGCAAGCCAATGTGGACGAGATGCTGCGCAGCGAACGCCCCGATGTGCGCCGCCTGCTCGGCGTCTCCGGCGACCACGGCCCCTTCATGGGCCTCGACCGGCGCTGGGCCTACAACGCCATCAAGGCCGTGGGGAACTACGGCGAGATCTTCGACCGCCACCTTGGCGCCGGATCGCCCGTGGGCCTGCCGCGCGGCGTGAACGATTTGTGGACGCGCGGCGGCCTGATGTACGCGCCGCCGATCAGGTGATGGCCTTGCAGGGGGCTCTGCCCCCTGCACCCCCGCAAAGGGGCAGCGGCCCCTTTGAACCCCCTTCAATCGATGGGTGATGGGAGGGGCATGGCGGTGCCGCCGGACAGGCGGGCGTTCCGTGCCCCTCCCATCACCCATCGATGCAAAGCATGAGGTCCAGGAGCCCGCTGGCTCCTGGCGGGGGGTGCAGGGGGGCGGAGCCCGCCCTGCAGGCCACCCTCAGCGCCGCTCGTAGATCAGGCGCGCCCGCACGGTGCCCGGCAGTTCGCGCAGCTCGGCCAGGATCGCTTCCGCTTCCGCACGGGCTTCGACGCTTTCGACCACGATGTAGCCGAGTTCGGAATCCGTCTGGTAGTACTGGGCGGTGATGTTCAGGCCGCGGCGGCCGAAGCTTTCGTTGATGCGGGACAGCATGCCGGGTGCGTCCCGGTGCAGGTGGGTCCAGCGGGCGCCGGCGGGGCGGACGGGCAGTTGCACCTGCGGCAGGTTGACGGAGCCCATGGTCGCGCCGGTGTCGCTGTAGTCCACCAGCTTGCGGGCCACTTCCTGGCCGATCCGGTCCTGCGCTTCCGCCGTGCTGCCGCCGATATGGGGCGTCAGGATCACGTTGGGCAGGCCCTGGAGCGGGCTGGTGAAGGGGTCGCCGTTGCGCTTGGGCTCCACCGGGAAGACGTCCACGGCGGCGCCGAGGATGCGCTTTTCCCGCAGCGCATCGGCCAGCGCGTCCACATCCACGACCGTGCCGCGGGCGTTGTTGATGAAGATGGCGCTGGGCTTCATCCAGCCCAGTTCGCGCGCGCCGATCATGCCGACGGTGTCGGGCGTTTCCGGCACATGGATGGTCACCACGTCCGACTGCGTCATCAGGTCCTTCAGCGACGCGGCCGGGCTGGCGTTGCCATGCGGCAGCTTGCCGGTGTGGTCGTGGTAGAGAACCCGCATGCCGAAGGCTTCCGCCAGGACGGAAAGCTGGCTGCCGATATTGCCGTAGCCGACGATGCCGAGGGTCTTGCCCCGCATCTCCCAGCTATTGGCGGCCGACTTGTCCCAGCCGCCGGTGTGGGCGCTGTTCGACTTCTCGACGATTCCGCGCATCAGCATCACGGCTTCCGCCAAGGTGAGTTCGGCGACGCTGCGGGTGTTGCTGAAGGGGGCGTTGAACACGGCCACGCCCCGGCGGGCGGCGGCGGCCAGGTCCACCTGGTTGGTGCCGATGCAGAAGCAGCCGATGGCGATCAGCCGGTCGGCGGCGGCCAGCACTTCCTCCGTCACCTCGGTGCGGGACCGGATGCCGAGGATATGCACCCCCTTCACCGCCTCGATCAGCGCCTGGCCTTCCAGCGCCTTCTTCTCCCGCGTGATGGTCACGTAGTCGGCGGAGCCGAACAGGTCGACGGCGCTGTCCGCGATGCCTTCCAGCAGCAGGATGCGGATGCGGTCCTTGGGGAGGGAGATGCGGTCGTTCATGGCGTGCTGGGCATCCGGGGAGGATGAGAGGGGGCGCTTCTCTGCCCCCGATGCCCGGCCGGGGCAAGGGTTGCATGGGAGGGTCGGGGAGGGGGGGTGCGGTCCGCGTGAATTTCCTGTAACCTTACGTCACTCGGTTCCGCCGATTCCGGCGGCTATGGGTTCGCGTGGGCTGACAGGATGTTCATGCGCCGCCAGGCGGCGCGGATGACGGGAGGGGTGGTGTGATGGCCGCGTCGCGGCATGGTTGATTCCGGCAGGCCGGGTCCCCTGGCGGGGGATGGGCTGGAGGCATTGGCCGAGATGGCGGGGGACGATCCCCGGGCGCGGGACGCGCTGGCGCGCGCCGGCCGCGTCGGGCTGCGCATCGGGCTCGCGGGTCCGGCGCTGCTGCTCTATGCGCTGTCGGCGGCGGAGGCGGTGCGGCGCGGCGATGACCCCGCAGGCCGGCTGGCGGCGGACCTCGCCCGGGCTGGGATCGAGGAGCCCTTCGGGACTACCCTGCCCCAGGCATAGCAGGGAGTCCGGTGATGGCGGCGTCCGTGGTGGTCTTCGATGTCGGCAATGTGCTGATCGAGTGGGACCCGGAGCATCTCTATCGCAAGCTGATCCCGGATGCCGCCGCGCGGGCGGATTTCCTGTCCCGCATCTGCACCATGGACTGGAACCTGGAACAGGATCGCGGCCGGCGATGGGCGGAGGCGGTGGCGGAGCGCACCGCCCTGTTCCCCGACCAGGCCGACCTGATCGCCGCCTATAGCGACCGCTGGCATGAGATGGTGCCGGGAGAGGTGCCTGGCACGGTCGCGATCCTGGAGGGGCTGCGCGCGGCGGGCGTGCCGCTCTACGCCATCACGAATTTCTCCAGCGAGAAATTCGCGGAGGAGCAGGCCCGCTTCCCCTTCCTCGCCCGCTTCATCGATGTGGTGGTGTCGGCGGAGGAGCGGCTGCTGAAGCCCGACCCCGCGATCTATCGCCGGCTGCTCGACCGCAACGGCCTGGCGGCGGCCGATTGCCTGTTCATCGATGACAGCGAGAAGAATGTGACCGGCGCGCGCGCGGTGGGGATGCGGGCGCATCACTTCCGGGATGCGGCGGGGCTGGCGGCAGCCTTGCGGGCGGAGGGCCTGCCGGCCTGAATCGCATGGCGATCTCGCCGATGCGGGCCAGGATCGCCGCCTCCGGTTCCGCCGCCTGCGTCCCGGGCATCGGGCCAGGTGCCGGCGCAGCAAATTCACCGGCACCCTGCGCTGGCGGACCGGCAGGTCGCGGGCCCGGCCCAGCATCACCCGGCTGGTCGAGGCGCTGCAGAAGGCGCGCCCCGCTGTCGATCGCCGGATCGACACGGAACGCCGCGGCTCTGCCGCCGGCGATCGCGAAGGATCCCTGATCCCGCGCAGTATTGTTTCTGCGTTTCGCCGGTGGCCCGCGACGCGACAGGATTGAAACCACGTTACAGCACCCGCGCCATCGGCCCGCGGCCGGCCTCCCCTATTGTCGCGCCATCGCCGGCAAGCGTCCGGCATCGCGAAGCGGAGAACGACGATGGCTTTCATCAATGGCAATGCGCTGAAGAACCACCTGATCGGCACGGGTTTCGCCGACTACATGGATGGCGGCGCCGGCGACGATACGATGGGCGGCGGCCTGGGCCAGGACACGCTGTATGGCGGTGCCGGCAATGACTGGGTGCAGGGCAATGAAGGGAACGACCAGCTCTACGGCGATGCGGGCAACGACACCCTGCGCGGCGACGAGGGCAATGACTGGCTGGATGGCGGCACGGGTGCCGACAACATGGCCGGCGGCATCAACGACGATACCTATGTCGTCGACAATGCCGGTGACCTGGTGATCGAGGCGAAGAACGAGGGCATCGACACCGTCCGTGTCTCCATCTCCAGCTATGCGCTGCACAACAATGCGGAGAACATGGTCTATACCGGCCTCGGCGACTTCGCCGGCACCGGCAATGCGGAGCGCAACCAGATCACCGGCGGCATCGGCGACGATACGCTGGTGGGTGGCGGGCTTGGCGGCGATACGCTGAAGGGCGGGCTGGGCGATGACGTGCTGGTGGGCAGCGGCGGCCACTGGGCGGACCTGCTGGTCGGCGGCGCCGGCAACGACACGCTGAACGCGGCGCCGCGGTTCAGCTTCTCCCAGGCGGAGGATACGCTGGTCGGCGGGGCCGGCGACGACACCTACTACATCACCGGTGGCGCCTCCGCCTATGTCGAAGCTGCATCCTACGAGGCCAATGGGGGCGCCCCCGTGCTGGGCCGCATGGCCTTCGTCGAGAAGGTGGTCGAAGCCAGGGCCGAAGGCACGGACACGGTGGTGCTGGGCACCGGCTTCTTCGACCTCACCAATGTCGATTTCAGCAACGCCAACGTGACGGCCAGCACCAACGTGCAGATCGCCGACTCCTTCGTGCCCAGCTGGATGCAGGAGGGCAGTGTCGCCGGCACGCTGGCCGACCTCTACGCCAATGTCGAGAACCTGCGGATCGAGACCCCGGCCGACGTCTATGCCGGGGACATGCCCATCATCGCCGCGGGCAATGACCTCGACAACGTCATCACCGGCGGCGACCACGCGCAACTCCGCCAGATGCTGCGCGCGGGCGGCGGCAACGACACGGTCTTCGGCGGTGCCGGGCGCGATCTGCTGTACGGGGAGGAGGGGAACGACCAGATCCACGCAAGCGGCGGCAACGACGTGGTCTTCGGCGGCGCGGGCAACGACACGCTGCTGGGTGATGCCGGGGATGATCAGCTTCGCGGCGGGAAGGGCGACGACGTGCTCGGCGGCGGCGCCGGCAATGACTACCTGCATGGCGGCGAGGGCAATGACCAGCTGCACGGCAATGCCGGCGACGACATCCTCTTCGGCTTCTCGGGCGCGGACCAGATGACGGGCGGCATCGGCGCGGACCTCTTCCAGTTCGACCATTCGGCCAAGGGATCGCAGAGCGTCATCACTGATTTCCAGCGCGGCGCCGATCACATCGTCATCGAAGCCGGCACGATCCAGCCGGACGGGACGGTGCAGTTCCTGGCTGGCGGGCCCGCCGCCAACATGGCCTGGCAGGTGGTCACGGATGCGGGGCTGCGCATCCTGGCCGATACGGATGGCGATGCGGCGGCGGATATCGACGTGATGGTGAACTTCGCCACCGGCGGCGTGGCCCCCCTGACCAATGCCGACTTCCAGTATTGGTACGGTGGCGACGCGCTGTTCTGATCGCGGCCGCTACCCCGCCAGGCCCGGGATCGTGTCATCCGGGCCGGCGGGGATGCGGTCCAGCGGGATGGCCAGGTGGCAGGCCAGCCCCTCCGGCCGCCAATCCATCGCGATCGACCCGCCGAGTTGCCCGCGCGCGGTCCCGTCCAGCACCCGCGTGCCGAAGCCGCTGCGCGGCGGCGGGGCGGTGATGGCGGGGCCGCCGCTCTCCAGCCAGTCGAGGTGCAGCGCCTGCCCCTCCACCCGCCAGGCTACCAGCAGGCGCCCGGTCTCCACCGACAGGGCGCCATGCTTCATGGCGTTGGTGGCGAGTTCGTGGACCAGCATGGTCAGCGGCTGCGCGGCCGCGGCGGGCAGCACCACGGCGGGGCCGCGCAGCGTGGCGCGGCTTTCGCGCTCGCCATGCTCGACCAGGAAGGGGGCGATCTCGCCCTCCACCATGGATCGCAGGTCGGCACCCGCCCAGCGATCCTTGGCCAGCAGCGTCTGCGCCCGCGCCAGCGCGGCGACGCGGCCTTCCACCGCGCGCGCGAAGCTCGGCAGGTCCGGCGCGCGGGTCAGGCGCAGCACCGCCTGCACCACCGCCAGCACGTTCTTGGCGCGGTGGTCCACTTCCCGCGCCAGCAGCGCCTGGCGCTCCTCCGCTTCCCGCCGCTCCGTGATGTCGAGCACCGATCCGACATGGCCGAGATAGTCGCCGCTGGCGGCCAGGCGCGGTTCCGCGGCATCGATGGCCCAGCGCCAGGCGCCGTCGGCGCGCTTCAGCCGGTAGTCCAGCCGGAAGGAGGCGTGGTCGCGGATGCCCTGCATGAAATGCGCCCGGGCGGGGCCCCGATCCTCGGCATGCACCGCGTCGAGCCAGCCGGTGCCGAGGCCCGTGGCCGGCGTCTGGCCGGTGAAGTCGTACCAGCTGCGGCTGAGATGCGTGCAGTAGCCGCTGCTGTCCGTCACCCACATCATGGCGGGCGCGGCATCCAGCAGGGCGCGGAAGCGCCCCTCATTCTCCCGCAGGCGGCGTTCGGCCAGCACCTGGCCGGTGGTTTCCATGCAGGAACAGAACATGCCGGCGACCGCGCCGGCCTCGTCATGCGCGGGGCTGTAGGAGAAGGTCCACCAGGTGTCCTCCCGGTAGCCATGCCGTTCCATGACGAGGTGGAGGTTCTCGCTCCAGGTCGCCTGGCCGGCCAGCGCCTGGCGGATCAGCGGCAGGATGGCGTCCCAGATCTCCGGCCAGACATCCCGGAAGGGCCTGCCATAGGCCTCGGGGTGCCGCCGGCCGAGGATGACCGCATAGGCGTCATTGTAGAAGAAGGTCAGCGCCGGGCCCCAGGCGACGAACATCGGCTGGCGGGAGTGGCGCATCAGCCGGAGCGTCGTATCGAGCGCGCCGGCGCCCGCCACGGGGTCCAGCACGCCCGATCCAGGCGGCGTGCCGCCCCTGCCATCAACGCCCATGCACGGTTTCTCTCGGCTGCCGGCGGCGCCGCCCGGCGTGGCCGGGGCCACGGGCGTGGGCGGCCCCGGGGCAATCCTTAACGGGCGGTACCGGCGGCGACGATTCAACTTAGCCGGAGCGTGATCCCCCGGCCGTGCAACCTCAGCGGTTCGCCAGCGTCGCCAGCACCTGGGCCAGCACCCGCGCGCCATTCGCGACCTGGGCGGGCGTGCTGTATTCGGCGGGGTGGTGGCTGACGCCGCCCCGGCTCGGGATGAAGATCATCCCGGTCGGGCAGACCGGCACCAGGAACTGCGCATCGTGGAAGGCGCCGGAGGGCATGCGCCGCGTCGTCAGGCCCTGGGACCGGGCGGCGGCCTCGATCGTGTCCTGAACCATGGCGTCGAAGCGGGCGGGCAGGGCGTGGAAGCGTTCCGTCACGGTGGCGCGGCAGGTGGTCAGCGCGGCCTGCACCGTCGCCTCGATCGCGTCGCCCTTCGGCAGCAGCACGGCGGGGTCCGGGTGGCGGAAATCGATGGTGAAGCGCGCGCGGTCGGCGACGGTGTTGCTGGAATTGGGGCCGACCTCGATCCGCCCCACCGTGAAGCGCAGCACGTCGGTCGGGTCCGCCATTAGCGCGTTCAGCGCATTGATGACCCGCACCATGTCCTGCACCGCGTCGCGGCGAAGCGAGAGCGGCGCGGTGCCCGCATGGTCCGTCTTGCCCTCGATCTCCACCAGGAACCAGCGGCTGCCCTGGATGCCGGTGACGACGCCGATATCGAGCCCTTCCGATTCCAGCAGCGGGCCCTGTTCGATATGCGGCTCGACATAGGCGAAGGGGCGCGGCCCCTCCACGATGCCGAGCGGGCGGCGCGGGATGTCCGCTTCCGCGGCCAACAGCGCGGCGAGTTCGTCGCCGAAGCGGATGCCGTCGCCATCCCTGGTGTCGTTCCAGGTATCGGGCGGGCGGTGGCCGGACCAGGCCATGCTGCCCATGCAGCCCGGCGCGAAGCGGCCGCCTTCCTCATTCGTCCAGGCCACGATCTCGATCGGGCGCTTGGTCGCCATGCCCGCCTCGCGGATCGCCTGCACGGCCTCCAGCGCCGCCAGCACGCCCCAGATGCCGTCGAAGCGGCCGCCATTGGGCTGGCTGTCCATGTGGCTGCCGGCCATGACCGCGGCGGCGCCGGGTTCCGTCCCCTCATGCCGCAGGAACAGGTTGCCCAGCACGTCGACGGAGGGCTTGAGGCCGAGCGGCAGCGCCCAGGAGAGCAGGAGGCGCCGGGAATCGCGGTCCAGCTTCGTGAGCGCGGCGCGGTTCACGCCGTGATGGCCATCGGCATCGGTGAAGCCGCCGAGCCGCGCCATCTGCGCGATGCGGTCCCATTGCCGGGATTCGGAGACGGCGGCGACGAGGTTGGGCGCGGCTTCGACCGATGTGCTGTCCGATGCGGCCATGCGTCGCGTCTCCCCTGTCCCTGCGCGCCCCTGTTTGGCGGGGAACAGGCGTCAGATCAACGGGGTGAGGCGCCGCGGGAGCATCCTGGCAGCGGGGCGTGCCCGCCGGCGGTCGCGGCGGTTCAGTCCTGGCTCGACGCCGGCTGGGCGATGTCCGGCCGCCTCACGGCAGCCTTACCGTCAGCCCCAGCTGCCGCGCGCCCTCCGACGGTCCCGCGGCCATCAGCCCCGCCATCTCCCCGAACGCCATGGGGCGGGGCGGGCGGAGGGTGAATTCGATCTCCCGCGGCTGGCGGATGAACTGCGCGACGGCTTCCCGCACCGCGACGAAGGGGTCGGGCGCATCGGCCGCCGGCGCCGGGCCGGCCTTGCCGCCGGCGGCGGGTGCCTGGGCGCCCTTGCTGGCGGGGGAAGGCGGCGCGGCGCGGCGGCGCTGTTGCGGCGCCTCACCCGGCAGCGGCATCGCCATCACCATCTGCGCCCATTGGTCGCGGATCCGCGCTTCCGGCACCCGCTGCTGGCGGGCCTGCCAGGCGATGGCGCGGCCCAGCAGCCCCTGGTCCCGCCAGGACAGCGTCACCGCCTCCATCCGGGCATTCATCAGTGCCGCCGCCTGCGCATCGGGGTCGAGCACCGTGCCGGGAAGGGGGGCGGGCATGTCGAGGAAGCGACCGGCGAGCGTCAGCGTGCCGGCCTCGTTCCACCGGGTCCGCCAGGGGCTCAGGGCGAGGACGCCGCCGGCCCGGGCCAGGGTGGCGCGCATCTCCAGTCCGCCCGCGATCTCCGTGTAGCCCAGCTGTTCCAGCGGCGGCGCGCTGCCGCGTGGCAGGGTCACGCGCAGCCCGTCGACCACGAGCGACCCGCCGACGACGCCATCGGCCGCCACGCTGCCATCCGCCTGGATGCGGCCCAGGCTGACCAGCGGCGCGCCATTGGCCTCCGCCGTGATGCCTTCGATCAGGATCAGCTGCGGCACGCCCGGCGCCGGGTCCGGCGGCTGGATGTTGGTGGACCAGGCGGTGGCGAGCCCCGCGCCATCGATCCCCTGCATCACGATGCGGCCGAGCCGGAACACGCCCGGCCCCATCGCGCCGAATTCCGTGCCGAGAGTCACGCCCTCCACCGCCAGATCGGTGAGGCGTCCCGGCACCCAGTCCCGCAGCGCGACCCGGCCGAGGGCGAGGTCGATCTTCTTCTCCTCATCCACCAGCGTCGCGCCTTCGAGGCTGGCGCCGCGCAGCGTGACATCCTTGATGTCGAAATCCTGGCCGGGTGCGGGCATGGTCACGCCGGCCAGGGCCAGGCGGCCGATGCGGGCGCCGTTGCGGCCGCCGCGGCTGGTGTCTAGATACTCGAAGCCCTCCGCCGTCGCCTGGCCGAGCGCGCCGGGGGCATAGCCCTCCACCGCCAGGCGGCCGAGCCGGACATTCCCCGCCGCGCTCTGGATCGACAGCGAATCGGCCTCCAGCACGCCGATCTCCAGCCGTGCCAGCTCCACCCGCTGCCCCGCGGCGGGAAGGGGGATGCCCCCCAGCACCAGGCGGGCGAGTTCCGTCCGCTCCCCCTTGCCCTCCGTCATCAGCAGGGCGCGCATCTCCGCGCGGCCGAGCCGTGTGTCGGAGACGTCGGAGAGCAGCACTTCCGCCACCGTGACCTGGCGGGGTCCGCTGGTGATGGTGACATCGCCCAGCCGGGTGCGGCCGGTGACGGGATCCACCTGGCGCAGCCCCCAGGTGATGCGCGCCTCGGGCCCGATGGACTGGCGCAGCACCTCGATCGCCCGGTCCACGCGGCGCTCCGCCTCCGCCTGGGCGAGGGCACCCGCGACCGGCAGGGCGATGGCGCCGGCGACGGCGATGATGACGAGGCGGCGGCGCATCGGCGGACTCCCGGCTTGGACGTGCCGCGTAGCCTAGGATAATCCGTGGGGGTTACGAAGTGGCGGCGAAGCGGGCACGGCAAGGTGAATGGCCCCCGGGCTGCGCGGGCGGGAAAGCCCGGGGGATGGGGGAGGCGGGCCGGCATGACGATGGTTTCGGCAGTGGACCGGCTGCGCGCCGCGGCGCCCGGCATCTTCGCGCGGTCGACCCATCCGGCCAGCGGCATCGACAGCTGGCTGCTGCGGATGCCGCCCTCGGTCTCCTCGCAAACGCTCTATTTCGGCAAGCCGTCCTGCGATGACGGGCTGCGCTTCCTGTGGTTCGCCTGGTTCACGCCCTGGGCCGGGTCGGCCAAGGCGGGGCGGATGCTGGGCGTCGTGGACCTGGAACGCGGCACGGTCACGCGGCTGCCGGACCACCAGTTCAGCGATGGCGGGGCGGCGGTGGACCCGGCGACGGGGGATCTGGTCTGGGCGAACAACCGGGACCTCTGGCGCCGCGGCCCCGATCCCGAAGCGGTGCCGCGCCACCTCGGCTGCCTGCCCTTCGAGATGACGCATCGCCGCCTCCTCCAGCGCCTGGTCACGCAGCCCAGCATCAGCGCGGACGGGTCGCGGCTGCTGCTCGATTCGCGGATCGGCACGCGCTGCTTCATCGGCGCGCTCGACCTGGCCGATGGCGGGTATGAGCCCTGGTTCTGCAGCCCGTTCCACTTCAACCACGGCCAGTTCTCGCCCACCGATCCGGAGCTGGTGCTGTTGGCGCGGGAGGATGAGGTGGACATGACCTCCGGCGCCAGCGAGCCCTATGAGCACCGCATGTTCTTCTACCGCCGGTCCGGCAGCTTCGGGCCGGTCGGCCCGCCCGGGCGGAAGGCGGGGCATGAGGTGTGGGGCGCGGATGGGCGCGGCGTGTGGTTCGTCGATTTCCGCCAGGGGGTGATGCGCTTCGACATCGCCAGCGGGGCGGCGGAGCTGGTCTGGCGCGGCACCGGCTGGCACACCCATGCCAGCGCCTGCGAACGCTATGTCGTGGCCGACCACCGGATCGGCGAGAACAAGGGCGGCCCCGCCTGGCTGCTGCGCTTCCTGAACCGGGACACCGGCCGGTCCATCGAATTCGCGCGCATGACGCCACCGGTGGAGGATGAGCTGCACCGCCACCCCCATCCCCGCTTCTGCGCCCGGGACCAGGCCGTGACCTACACCACGCTGGTGGAGGGGCGGACCTCGGTCGCCATCGTTCCCACCGCCGACCTGATCGCGGCCACGGCTTAACCTGTTGTTGGCGGGGCCGCCGCTATGCCGGGCGGGACCCCCGGCAGCAGGCCGGCGAGTGGAGGCCCCGCAGGATGCACCACAGCGCGCCCGACAATCCCCTGTATCTGCGGTTCCTGCAGGGAAGGCAGGATCAGCCGCCGATCCACAAATGGCACCATTACTTCGAGGTCTATCACCAGGCGTTCGCGCCTTTCCGCGGCAGGCCGGTGACGATGCTGGAGATCGGCGTGCAGCGCGGCGGGTCGCTTCGCATGTGGCAGGACTACCTCGGCCCGCAGGCGCGCATCTTCGGGATGGATATCGACCCGGCGACGGAAGCCCATGGCCTGCCCGGCGCGAAGGTCTTCGTGGGGGACCAGGCGGACCCCGATTTCCTCCGCGCCGCGCTGGCGGAAATGGGGCCGCCCGACATCGTGCTGGATGATGGCGGCCACACCGCCCGCCAGCAGATCAACACCTTCGATGTCCTCTACCCCGCCATGCGCCTGCCCGGCGCCTACCTGATCGAGGACACCCACACCGCCTTCTGGGGCGGGCCCTTCGCCGATGACCCGCAGGGAAGGTCCATCTACGACGTCGCGTTCGGAGTCTGCCAGCGCCTGCATGAATGGACGGGGCGCGTGGGCTCCATGGACCGGCTCGGCATCCCGCCCGCGGAACGGGGGCCGGGCGATGCGGTCAGCGAGTTGTGCCGCACGACGGAAAGCGTGAGCTTCTTCGACAGCATGATCCTGTTCCGCCGCGGCGAACGCGCGGAGCCCTGGCACGAGGTGCGGTAGCCCCTTGCCCCCAGGGCCCCGTTTCGCGATTGTTGCAGCGCAAAACGGCGCCGACCCGCGCCGGGGGCAAAACGGCGCCGCGACGCGCCCCAGGGATGCCGATGGACCTCGCCTACCTCTCCGACTGGGCCAGCCTGCTCATCCGGTGGCTGCACCTGATCACCGGCATCGCCTGGATCGGCACCAGCTTCTACTTCATCGGCCTCGACAACCAGTTGGACCCGCCGCGGGACGGCAACCCCCGCGTGAAGGGGGAGCAGTGGGCCATCCATGGCGGCGGCTTCTACCGGAAGGAGAAGTACCTGAACGCCCCGGCCCAGTTGCCGGAAAAGCTGCACTGGTTCAAATGGGAAGCCTACTGGACCTGGATCAGCGGCTTCTCGCTGTTCATGCTGATCTATTGGGGCCAGGCCTCCACCTACCTGGTCGATCCGGCGGTGATGAACCTCTCGCCCGGCGTCGCGGTCGCGATCTCCGCGGCGATGCTGGTGGGCGGCTGGGTGGTCTATGACCTCGTCTGCAAGTCGAAGTTCGCGGAGAATGAGCGCAACCTGTCGATCTTCGGCGTCGCGCTGCTGGTCGTCTCCGCCTTCGTCGCCTGCCACATCTTCAGCGGGCGCGGCGCCTTCCTCCAGATCGGCGCGATGACGGGAACGATCATGGTGGCGAATGTCGCCATGGTCATCATCCCCGGGCAGCGGAAGATGGTCGCCGCCATGCAGGCGGGGCAGGAGCCCGATCCGAAATACGGCCGCTGGGGCAAGCAGCGCAGCGTCCACAACACCTACCTGACGCTGCCCGTGCTGTTCCTGATGATCAGCCCGCACTACCCCATGACCTGGAGCAGCGACTGGAACTGGGTGGTGCTGCTGGCCATCACGCTCGCCGGCGCGCTGGTGCGCCAGTTCTTCGTGCTGCGGCAGATCGGCAAGAACCAGGTGATGCTGCCCGCCATGGCCATTGCCGTGATCGTGGTGCTGGCGATCATGCTGATGCCGAAGCGCGGGCCGGACATCGCGGGCATGGAGGTGCCCAGCTTCGCGGAGGTCCAGGCCATCACCGCATCCCACTGCGCCTCCTGCCACGCCGCCCGCCCGACCTTCGAGGGCATTGCCGCTGCGCCCAAGGGCGTGCGCTTCGACGACCCCGCCCAGATCCGCCGCTGGGCCCAGGCCATGCGCCAGCAGGTGGCGACGGAGGCGATGCCGCCGGGCAACATGACGGAGATGACGACGGAGGAACGGCAGAAGATCCTCGCCTGGGTCGCCGCCGGCGCGAAAGCCGACTGAGATGAAGGCCAGCGCGCTGACGACCCATATCCTCGATACCGCCTCCGGCAGGCCAGCCCAGGGCGTGCGCGTCGAATTGTTCCGGCTGCAGGGCGAGGCCCGCGAGAAGGTGACGGAGGCGCTGACCAACGCCGATGGCCGCACCGATTCGCCGCTGATGAATGCCGCTGATTTCGTCGCCGGGACCTACGAACTGCGCTTCCACATCGGCGCGCATTTCGGCGGTGAGGGTTTTCTCGACGAGCTGCCGATCGTGGTGACGCTGCGGGCGGGGGAGGGGCACTACCACGTGCCGCTGCTCTGCACGCCCTGGAGCTACGCGACCTATCGGGGTTCCTGACGCCGTCTTGCCCCACCCGCCCCGGGCGGGCAGGCTGCCGCCATGGGGGAACGACCGATGATGACCGGCGCCGAATGGCTGGCGGGGAGCCTCGCGGCTTCCGGGCAGAGCCATGTCTTCTTCGTCGATGCCGTGCTGCGCCCGACGCTGCTGGCGCTGTCGCGGCTCGGCGTGAAGCCGGTGCTGGCGCATACGGAAAAGGCCGCCGTCTACATGGCGGATGCCTATGGCCGCGTCAGCGGCCGGCCGGGCGTGGTGGCGGCGCAGTCGGTGGGCGCGGCCAATCTGGCGGCGGGGTTGCAGGATGCCTGGCTCGCCCGCAGCCCGGTCATCGCGCTGACGGGCCGCAAGCCCCACGCGGCCCAGCATCGCAACGCCTACCAGGAAGTGGCGCATGCGCCGCTGTTCCAGGCGGTCACGAAATTCTCGGCGGAGGTGGCGGAGGCCGCGCATCTGCCGCGGCTGCTGCGCCAGGCCTGGGCGGCGGCGGTGTCCGTGCCCGTCCGCCCCGTCCATCTCGACCTGCACGGGCTGATGGCGGAGGTGGTGGAACAGGGACGTGTGGCCGAACCGCCCGCCGACCTCTCCGCCCTGGTCGCGCCGCGCTTCCGCGGCGCGCCGGACCCCGATGCGGTGGCCGCCGCCGTCGCCGCCCTGGGGGCCGCGCGCCGCATCGTGATCGTGGCCGGCGATGGCGCCATGCTCTCGGGCTGCGGGGCGGAAGTGCTGGGATTGGCGGAGGCGCTGGAGGCGCCGGTGCTGACGACGCTCGGCGCGCGGGCGCTGGTGCCGACGGCGCATCCGCGGGTGGCGGGTGTCGTCGGGTCCTATTCCGCGCCGCCGGCCAACAAGGTGCTGGAACAGGCGGGCCTGGTGCTGCTGGTGGGCTGCGATACCGGCGACCAGATGACGCATGGCTGGCGCCTGCCGCGCCCTGGCGTGCCGATCATCCAGGTCGATGCCGACCCGCTGGAATTCGACCGCAGCCTGCCCGCGACGGTCGCGCTGCTGGGCGACCCGCGCGCGGTGCTGGTGGAACTGCTGGACCAGCTTGGCAGGCAAGCGCGGGACGATGCCTTCGCGCGGGAAGCGGCGGCGCTGGTTGCCGAATGGCGCGCCTCCGTCGCGCCGCGGCTATCCAGCGACGCCACGCCCATCGACCCCGCGCGCCTCTGCGCGGAGATCAGTGCCGCGCTGCCGGCGGACGGCATCCTCGTCGCCGATACCGGCTATTCCGGCATCTGGACCGGCACGCTGATCGACCTGACCACGCAGGGCTACCAGCGCGCGGCGGGCTCGCTCGGCTGGGCCTTCCCCGCCGCACTCGGCGCGAAATGCGCGGCGCCCGACCGCCCCGTGCTCTGCTGGTCCGGCGACGGCGCCTTCCACTACCATCTGGCGGAGCTGGAGACGGCGAAGCGCCTCGGCATCGCGGTGGTCTGCGTCGTCAACAACAACCAGGGATTCGGCCAGGGCTGGCCCAATCTCCGCCGCGCCGCGGGGAACGACCCGGCGGCGGCGGCGGAGCTGCTGCGCTTCGGCGACCACGCCGATTTCGCCGCCATCGCGCGCGGCTTCGGCCTGCGCGGCATCGTCGTGGAGCGCCCGGAAGACATCGCCCCCGCCCTGCGCGACGCCCTGGCGGCGAAGGAGACGGTTGTCATCGACGTCCGCACGGATATCGAGGCGCGTGCCCCCGAACCCTACACACCCACGGAGTGACAAGCGGCATGGGCATCAAGGTCGCGGTGATCGGCGCCGGCACGATGGGGCATGCCCTCGCGCTGGTCTATGCGCTGGGCGGGCATGAGGTGCGGCTGACCGACAGCGCCATGGCGACGCTCGACAAGGCGGGCCCGCTGATGGAGACGGCGCTGGCCACGCTGGTGCAGGCGGGGGAGGCACCGGCGGAGCGCGACGCCGAATGGCTGCACGCCAAGGTCACGCGCCTGCCGACGCTGGCGGAGACGGTGGAGGGCGCCGACCTGATCGTGGAGGCGATCATCGAGAAGCCGGACGCCAAGCGCGTGCTGTTCGACCAGATCGACGCGGTGGCGCCGATGGACGCGATCATCGCCAGCAACACCAGCTACCTCGATCCCTTCCCGCTGATCCCCGCGCGGCGCCAGCAGCGCGCGATCATCATGCACTGGTACACGCCGCCCTACCTGGTGGATCTGGTGGACATCGTCGGCGGGCCCGAATGCGACCCCGCCTGCGTGGCCTTCGCCCGCGAACTCTGCCTGGCCATGGGCAAGGCGCCCGTCGTCATGCGCAGATTCGTCCCCGGCTACATCGCCAACCGCGTGCAATCCGCGATCGGGCTGGAGATCCAGAAGCTGCTGGATGACGGCGTCGCGACGGCGGAGGAGATCGACACGGCGATCATCGAGGGCATCGCGCTCCGCCTCCCCATCCTCGGCATGCTGGCCAAGGCCGATTTCACCGGCCTGCCCTTCATGCAGGCCAGCCTCTCCAACCGCATGTACGAACCGCCGCCGGTGCGGGGGAAGTGCGAGGCGGTGGATGCGCTGGTCGCGGAAGGCAGGACCGGCGTCATGGCCGGCGCCGGCTTCTACGACTGGGGAGGACAGGACCCGGCCGCGTTGTTCGAGGCGCGCGACCGGCGGTTGATGGAACTCAAGCGCGCCATCCGGCGCATCGGCACCATGGCGGGACAGGGACGAAGCGCATGATCACCTACGACCTCAAGGGCCGCGCCGCGCTGGTCACGGGCGGTGCCTCCGGCATCGGGCTCGCCACCGCGACTCTGCTGGCGCGCAGCGGCTGCGCGGTTGCGATCAACCACCTGGCCGATGACCCGCGCGGGCCGGAGGCGGTGGCGAAGCTCGCTGCCGAGACCGGCGCGCGGGTGATCTCCGCCCCCGGTTCCGTCGCCGATGCGGCGGGCGCGGCGGCGATGGTGGAAAAGGCGGTCGCCGATCTCGGGCGGCTCGACTACCTCGCCAACAATGCCGGCACCCCCGGCACCCGCACCTCCGTCGCGCCGCAGGAGCTGGACCGGCTGACGGAGGAACTCTGGCAGGCCGTGATCGAGGTGAACCTGCTCGGCGTCTTCCGCTGCGCCAAGGCGGCGGCGCCGGCGCTGCGGGCGTCGCGCGGCGCCATCGTCAACACCGCCTCCATCGCCGGGATCAATTCGCCCGGCTCCTCCATGGCCTATGGCGCCACCAAGGCCGGCGTCATCAGCCTGACGAAGAACCTGGCGCGCGGCCTGGCGCCGGAGGTCCGGGTGAATGCGGTGGCGCCGGGTGCGGTGGACAGCACCTGGATGATCGAATGGACGAACGAACAGCGCGCGTCGTCCATCGACAACGCCCTGCTGAAGCGCCGCTGCACGCCGGAAGACCTGGCGGAGGTGATGGTCTTCCTGCTGGCGGGTGCCGCGATGGTCACGGGCCAGACCGTGGTGGTGGATGGCGGGCTGACGGTGTGACCGGCGGGTAGCGGCCGCCCCATGCTGCGCTGGTTTCGCGAGACCGGCGGCGATCCGGTCTTCCTGCTGCTGACCTGGGCGTCCAGGCTGCGGCGGGAGGGGCGGTGGCTCACCCTGGCGGCGGTCCTCACGCTGGCCGCCATCCTGTTCGCTGGCGGGTTCCTGCTCCTGCTCATCGAATTCGGGCTGCCGCGGGGCTGACCGGCGGACAAGGCAGGCCGCCAGCCCCGATCCCTGGTCGCACCCGCCATGCGGCGGGGGGGCGAGGGTTTCGGTTTGCCCGCGCGCGCGCCCTCGCTAGAAGGCGCCGATGGACAACAGCATGGCCACCCGGCCCCGCAGCACGCTGAAGGGCGATGCCTATCGCGCCTATGAGGAACTGCCCCCGGCGGTGCGCCGCGCGCTGCAGGAATCGCTGGTGGATTGGTGTCCGCTGCGTGCTCGGGAATGGCATGTGCGGCTGCTTAAGCAGCAGCGCCTGAAGCCCGCCCAGGCGGCGGAGGCGCTGGTCCAGGCGATCCGCGGGCATGACCAGGCGGAGGTCGCGGCCTTCGCCCGCACCTGGCCCAAGGGCGCGCGGGCCTATCCGCATCTGGCGGCGGAGGCGACCTTGCAGCGCTATGAAGGCCCGGACGGCATCCCGGTGCCGAAGCCGGTTGTCATCGCGAAGCCGGTTGCCAGCCCGAAGCCTGCCGCGCCCCCGCGCAAGGCGAAGCCCGCACCCCGGCCCCGGCCGAAGGCGAAGGCGAAGTCCAAGCGCGCTCCCGCCCGCCGGTCCCGCCGTTGAGGCCTATCGCGCCGCCGTCGATCCCCGCACCACCTGCCGCCCGCTGAGCATCAGCTTCCGAACGGGCGCATCCGGGTCCCGCAGCCGGTCGAACAGCAGGCGCATGGCGCCGCGGCCGATTTCCTCCAGCGGCTGCTCCACCACGGTCAGGCCGGGCTCCACCAGCTCCGTCCAGGGTTCATTGTCGAAGCCGCAGAGCGCGAGGTCCCCCGGCACGCGCAGCCCCGCCTGGCGCGTGGCGCGCAGCGCGCCCAGCAGCAGCAGTGAATTGGCCGCCAGCAGCGCGCCCGGCGGGCCATCCCGCAGCACCGCCAGCGCGGCCTCCGCCGGCGGGGTCGCGGGCGGGATGAAGCGGGCATCGGGCGCCAGGCCGTGGCGGGCCATGGCGGTGGCGTAGCCCTCCGCCCGCGCGCGGCCGGTGTCGCTCGTCTCCCCGAACAGGCCGGTGATGCGGCGGTGGCCGTTGGCGACCAGATGGTCCACCAGGCCGGAAGCGGCCTCCCCATTATCCAGCAGCACGCTGTCGAACAGGCCGGGCGGGCCGGCGCGGTCGATCAGCACCGTGGGCAGGGACAGGTCCAGCCCCGCCAGCCGATGCGCCGTGGCGCGCGTCGGCGCCATGATGAGGCCTGTCACCCGCTCCGCCTGCATCAGCTGGAGGTAGCTGGCCTCCCGCGCCGGATCGCGATCCGAGTCGCAGAGGATGACGCGCAGCCCCGCCTCGAAGGCCGCGTGTTCCACGGCGCGGGCGACACCGGTGAAGAAGGGGTTGGCGATGTCCGCCACCATCAGCCCGATCGTCCCGGTTTCCTGGGACCGCAGGCGACGCGCGGCCAGGTTGGGGCGGTAGCCCGTGGCGCGCACGGCCTGCATCACCTGTTCGCGAAGCGCGTCGCTGATCGGCCCCTTGCCGAGCGCACGGGATACGGTGGCGGGCGCCACGCCGGCGGCGCGGGCGACATCCTTGATGCCGACGGGGGCAGGGGGGGGTGTGATCGATTTCATGAGCCTGCCCCAGCATGGCGCCACGCTGCCAGCCCATCAACGCCTTTCCGCCGCCTCGTCGTTGCCGGGCTTGAAAAACCCTTTGACAGGGGGTGTGGAAACGTTTTCATTCACGACAGCGAAGCGTCAGGCAGGAACGTCCAGATGGCCCAGACCGCGTCCGTCAGCCCCTCCATGGCCATCGCGCCGGAACTCGTGCGCCTCGATGCCCACCCCGCCGACAAGCACGCCGCCATCCAGCAGCTGGGGCAGCTCCTCGCCGCCGCCGGCTGCGTGGACCCCGGCTATGCCGCCAGCATGGAAGGGCGGGAGAGGGCGGCGAACACCTTCCTCGGCCATGGCGTCGCCATCCCCCATGGCCTGGCGGCCGACCGCCACCTGGTCCGCCGCAACGGCCTCGCCATCCTCCAGGTCCGCGACGGCATCGAATGGAATCCCGGCCAGCGCGCGCATCTGATCGTCGGCATCGCCGCGACGTCGGACGAACACATCGCCATCCTCCGCCGGCTGACGCGGCTGATGCAGGACGAAGCCGCACTCGCCCGCCTGTTCACGGTGGAGGACCCGGCCGCCATCATCGCCGCCCTCGGTGCCGAGGCGCCGGAAGCCCCCGCCGCCGCCGCGACGGATTTCGCGGAGCGCGTCGACTGGGTGCTGGACTACCCCTCGGGCCTTCATGCCCGCCCCGCCACGCGCTGGGTGGAGACGGCGCGGGCCACCGGCGCGCGCATCCAGGTGCGCCACGGCGTCCGGGCCGCCGATGCTTCCGCCCTGATCGCCCTGCTGCAACTGGGGCTGCGCCCCGGCGACGCCCTCACCATCTCCGCCGAGGGCCGGGACGCCGCCGCCGCGCTGGCGCGCTTCCGCGCCACCATCGCGGGCCTCTCCGCGCAGGAGAAGGCCGACGCCGCCCTGGCCGCCCGCCGCGCCACCACCACCGCGCGGGGGTTCGAGCCGACCGGGCGGGTCATCACCCTGGCCGGCATCGGCGCCAGCCCCGGTCTCGCCATCGGCCGCATCCACCTGCTGGCGGCGCAGGATGCCGCCATCCCCGACCAGCCTTTGTCGCTGGCGGAAGGCGGCGCCCGGCTGGAACACGCCATCCGCGCCACCCGCGCCCAGTTGAAGGCGCTGGAGGATGACACGGCCCGGCGCCTCGGCGCGGCGGATGCCGCCATCTTCACGGCCCAGGCCGGGCTGCTGGACGACGATCCCGACCTCATCACCACCACCTGCCAGTTGATGGTGGAGGGCCATGGCCTCGCCTGGTCCTGGCACCAGGCGGTGGGGCGCGTCGCCGCCTCCCTCTCGGCCCTCGGCAACCCCGTGCTGGCCGGGCGCGCCGCGGATCTGCGCGATGTCGGGCGCCGCGTGCTCGGCCAGATCGACCCCTCGCTCGCCGGCGGCAGCCTTGCCGACCTGCCGGAGGGGAAGGTGATCCTGGTGGCGGAGGATCTCTCGCCGTCGGACACGGCGGGCCTTGACCCCGATCGGGTGGTGGGCCTGGCCACCGCGACGGGCGGCCCCACCTCCCACACCGCCATCCTGGCGCGCACGCTCGGCGTGCCCGCGCTGGTCGCGGGCGGGGCGGGGCTGCTCGACCTGAAGCCGGGGACGGAGGCCATCATCGATGGCACCGGCGGCCGGCTGCACCTGGACCCGACCGAGGCCGACCTCGCCGCCGCCCGCGCCTTCATCGCCCGCCAGGCCGAACGCCGCGCGCGCCAGGAGGCGCTCCGCGCGGAACCCGCGACGACGCGCGACGGCACGCGGATCGAGGTCGCCGCCAACATCAACCTGCCGGACCAGGCCGCCTTCGCCCTGGCGCAGGGCGCGGAGGGCGTCGGCCTGATGCGGACGGAGTTCCTGTTTCTTGAGTCCGGCGTGACGCCGGATGAGGACAGCCAGTTCGCCACCTACCGCGCGATGATCGAGGCTGTGCAGGGCAAGCCGCTGATCGTGCGCGCGCTGGATATCGGCGGCGACAAGCAGGTGCCGCATCTGCGCCTGCCGGTGGAGGCGAACCCCTTCCTCGGCGTGCGCGGCGCGCGCCTGCTGCTGCGCCGGCCGGACCTGATGGAGCCGCAATTGCGCGCCTTGTATCGCGCCGCGAAGGAAGGCGGCGCGCTGTCCATCATGTTCCCCATGGTGACCTCGGTGCAGGAGGTGATCGCGCTGCGCGCGGCCTGCGACCGCATCCGCGCCGCGATCGGCGCGCCGGAGATCCCCATCGGCATCATGGTGGAAGTCCCGGCCGCCGCGGTGCAGGCGGATGCGCTGGCGCGGCACGTGGATTTCTTCTCCATCGGGACCAACGACCTGACGCAATACGTCCTCGCCATGGATCGCCAGAACCCCGATTTGGCGGCGGAGGCCGACAGCCTGCACCCCGCCGTGCTGCGCATGATCGCGATGACGGTGCAGGCGGCCGACCGCGCGGGGAAATGGACCGGCGTCTGCGGCGGCCTGGCCGGCGACCCCTTCGGCGCCGCGCTGCTGGCGGGCCTCGGCGTGCGCGAATTGTCCATGACGCCGCGCGACATCCCCGCGGTGAAGTCGGCGCTGCGCGGCGCGACCCTGTCGCAGTTGCAGGCGCTGTCGGCGCAGGCGCTGGATTGCGCGACGGCGGATGAGGTCCGCGCGCTGGAAGCCACGCTTGCCCCGGCGGAACAGGAAGCGGCGTGATGCTCACCCTCACGCTCAATCCCGCCATCGATGTGACGGTGGCGCTGGAGGCATTGCTGCCGGGCCAGGTGAACCCGGCCGTGGGCCAGGAACGCCATGCCGCGGGGAAGGGGATCAACGTCGCCTCCTGCCTGGCGGATTGGGGCGCGGCGGTCACCGCCACCGGGCTGCTCGGCGCCGACAATGACGCGATCTTCCGCGCGCTGTTCACGGAAAAACGCATCGCGGACCATTGCACGCGCATCCCCGGCGAGACGCGGACCAACATCAAGCTGCTGGACCGGTCGAGCGGCGAGACCACGGACATCAACCTGCCCGGCCTGGCGCCCGATGGCGCCGCGCTGGACGCCTGCATCGCAGCGGCGGAACAGGCGCGGGATATCGCCGTGCTGTGCGGCAGCCTGCCCCGTGGGGTGCAGTCCGACATCTATGCCCGCCTGACCGCGACGCTGGTGGCGCGCGGCGTGCGCGTGGTGGCGGATGCCAGCGGCGCGGCCTTGAAGGCGCTGCTGGACGGCGCCGTGATGCCGCACGCCATCAAGCCGAACCGGCACGAGTTGGAAGGCCTGGTCGGCCATGCGCTGCCCGACGCCGCCGCGCTGCTCGGCGCCGCGCGCCGCCTGGTGGCGCGGGGCGTGGGCCTGGTCGTCGTCTCCATGGGCGGGGAGGGCGCCTTGTTCGTCACCGCCGATGCCGCGCTGCGCGTACATCCGCCCGCGGTGCCCGTCACCAGCAGCGTCGGCGCGGGGGATGCGATGGTGGCGGGGATCGTCGCCGGCCTCGCCGACAATCTGCCGCTGCCGGCGCTGGCCTGCCGCGCCACCGCCTTCGCCGCGGGCAAGTTGCAGAAGACCGGCGCCCAGATTCCCGGCCGCGCGGCGGTGGAGGCGATTGCCGCCACGCTCCGCCCCGAACCCATCGAATGACGGAGGAAACGACATGTCCGGCGTGATCGCGGTGGTGGAGGGGGGCGACAACCCCGTCCAGGCCATGCTGGCGGCGGAAGCGCTGCGCCAGGCCGCCCGGAAGGGTGGCCGTGAATTGACGGTGGAAATCCGCACCCCCCGCGGCGTGCTGCACCCGCTGCCGGCGCAGCCGGAGGCCGATGCCCTGCTGCTGGTCGGCGATGCCGAGCCGCCCGGGGCGCTGGCCGCGCTGACGCCGATCCGCGCGAAGGTGGAGGACGTGCTGGCCGACGCCATGGCCGTGCTGGACCGCACCCTGGCGCCGACGATTGCCGCGCCCGCCACGTCGGGTGCGAAGCGCATCGTCGCCATCACCTCCTGCCCCACCGGCATCGCCCACACCTTCATGGCGGCGGAGGGGCTGGAAGGCGCGGCGAAGGCACTCGGCCACGGCATCAAGGTGGAGACGCAGGGCTCCGTCGGCGCGCAGAACACCCTGACGGCCGAGGATATCGCGGCGGCCGACCTCGTGCTGATCGCGGCCGATACGCAGGTGGATCTGGCGCGCTTCGGGGGCAAGCGCGTGTTCCTGTCCGGCACCAAGCCCGCGATCAATGACGGCAAGGCGCTGGTGACGCGCGCCTTCGCGGAGGCGACGGTCCAGGCCGGCAGCGCGGCCGCCCCCGCGCCCGGCAAGAAGCAGCTGACCGGCCCCTACAAGCATCTGATGACGGGCGTGTCCTTCATGCTGCCCTTCGTGGTGGCGGGCGGGCTGCTGGTGGCGCTGGCCTTTGCCTTCGGCGGCATCTACGCCTTCGACGACGCGCACAAGGGCACCTTCGCCGGCGCGCTGTTCCAGATCGGCGGGCGCGCGGCGCTGGCCCTGATGGTGCCGGCGCTGGCGGGCTACATCGCCTATTCCATCGCGGATCGGCCCGGCATCGCGCCCGGCATGATCGGCGGCATGATCGCGGGGCACCTCAATGCCGGCTTCCTCGGCGGCATCGTGGCGGGCTTCGTGGCCGGCTACTTCGTCGCCTGGCTCAACAGCAACCTGAAACTGCCCCGGACGCTGGAGGGGCTGAAGCCCGTCCTCATCCTGCCCGTCGCCGGCGCGCTGGTGACGGGGCTGTTCATGATCTACGTGGCCGGCGGGCCGGTGGCCACCGCGCTGGCCGCGCTGACGGAATTCCTCCGCGGCATGCAGGGCAGCGGCGCCATCGCGCTCGGCCTCATCATTGGCGCCATGATGGCCTTCGACATGGGCGGGCCGGTGAACAAGGCGGCCTACGCCTTCTCCACGGGCCTCATCGCCAGCGAGGTCTATGCGCCCATGGCCGCCGCCATGGCGGCTGGCATGACGCCGCCGCTCGGCCTCGCCTTGGCCGCGTATCTCTTCCGCGACCGTTTCACCACGGAGGAACGGGAAGCCGCGCCGGCCGCCGGCGTGCTGGGCCTGGCCTTCATCAGCGAGGGCGCGATCCCCTTCGCCGCCAAGGACCCGCTGCGGGTGATCCCCTCCCTCGTCGTGGGCTCCGCGGTGGCGGGCGCGCTGTCCATGATGGTGGGCGCGGAGCTTCGCGTGCCGCATGGCGGCATCTTCGTGCTGCCCATCCCGAACGCGGTGTCCCATCTGCTGGGCTACATCGTGGCGCTGGTGGCGGGCACGGTCGTCACGGCGCTGATGCTCCGCATTCTGAAGAAGCCTGCGATCGCATGACCGACCGTTTGACGATGCCGGCGGCTGAGGATCCGTAGGGGATTTTTCGTTCCTGCAAGGCGGGCGGCGCGGCCGATGCTGGTTGCATCGGCAAGCCGACCAACGCGGCAGGGACGGAAAAGCACCGCGGAGCCGACCCGTCCGGTATCGTCAAACGGTCGCCAGGGGGGGTGCGCGGCGCGCCGTCCTGGGCCTAGGCTTCCTCCAACAAGACAGGAGGAAGCGAAGCATGGTCCTGATCGGACGGCGCGCCGCGCTCGGCGCCGCGATCACAATGGCCGCGCCGCGCCTGGCGCTCGCCGCCTGGCCGGAGCGGCCCATCCGCCTGGTCATCCCCTATGGCGGCGGCGGGCAGACCGACGTCGTCTCCCGCCTGATCGGGGAGGCGATCGCCCAGCGCCTCGGCACCCCCGTCCTGGCCGACAACCGCCCGGGGGCGGCCGGCAATTTCGCCGCCGAGATCGTCAGCCGCGCCCCCGCCGATGGCTACACGATGATGGTGGGCTCGACCGGCCCGCTCGGCGGCGTGAACGCGGTGCTCTATCGCACGCTGAGCTATGACTGGCAGCGCGACTTCGCGCCGATCGGGCTCTTCACCACCGCGCAGAACGTGATCCTGGTGCACAACAGCCTGCCCGTGCGGAACCTGGCGGAGTTCATCGCCTATGCGAAGGCCAATCCCGGCCGGATCAACTACGCCTCCTCCGGCGTCGGCGCGACCACGCATCTCTCCATGGAATTGCTGTCGGAGAAGGCGGGGATCGAGATGGTGCACGTCCCCTACCGGCAATCCACCCAGGGCATGACGGACTTGCTGGCAGGCCGCGTGCAGGCGCGCAGCCTCGGCCTGCCGGAAGCCGAACCCGTGAAGGGCAACGCCGCCATCCGCGCGCTGGCCGTCACCGGCACGCAGCGCAACCCGCAATGGCCCGATGTGCCGACGGTGGCCGAGACCCTGCCGGGCTACGAGGCCGTGAACGCCTTCGGCCTCGCCGTCCCCGCCCGCACGCCGCCGGAGGTCGTCACCCGCATGAACGCCGCGCTGAACGACGCGCTGCGCACCGACTCGGTGCGGGAGAGTTTCCTCCGCGTCGGCGCCGATCCCGCCGCGCCCAACACGCCGGAGGAATTCGGCGCCTTCCTGCGCCAGCGGGGCGAAATCTGGTCCGCGCTGGTCCGCCGCCTGAGGCTCGTCGCGGAATGAGCGCCGCCGAGGATGTCGCCGCCGCGATGCCGGAACTGACCGGCTGGATCGGCCGCAAGCGCGTGGTGGAGGAGCGCATCGCGCTGGCCGCCGTGCGCCGCATCGCCGGCACCTTCGACCTGGACCCGGATGCGTTCCAGGAGGGCAGCGAAATCCCCTCCCACTGGTTCAACCTGTTCTTCAGCGACGTGGCGCGGCATTCCGCCATCGGCCCGGACGGCCATCCGCGGAAGGGCGAGTTCCTGCCGCCCATCCCGCTGCCTCGCCGCATGGGTGCCGGGCGGCGCGTGCGCATCCATGGCGCGCTCCGCGTCGGCGATGATGCGAGCAAGACGGTGGAGGTCGCCGCCATCGCGCCCAAGGCGGCGCGCAGCGGCACCATCGTGGTCCTGACCATGCGCCACACCATCACGGCGCGCGGCGCGATCCTGGTCGTGGATGAGTTCGACGCGATCTACCGGGAAGCCGTCCCGCCCGGCGCCGCGAGCACCACCACCGCACCCATGCCCGCGCCGCCCGGCGCCGCCTGGTCGGATTCCACGCTGCTCGATCCCGTGCAGGTCTTCCGCTACGGCGCCATCACCTGGAACGCCCATCGCATCCACTACGACGCCGACTACACGCGCAGCGCGGAGGGCTATCCCGGCGTGGTGATGAATGGCGGGTTGACCATGCACCTGCTGCTGGATTCCGCGCTGAAGCGCGCGCCCGGTCCCCTCCGGTCCTTCTCCGCCCGCCTCATGCGCCCCTTGTTCGTCGGCGACACCGCGCGCTTCGAAGGCGCGGTCGAGGGCACCACCATTCGCGCCTGGGTCGCCGACAAGGATGGCCACCAGGCCGCCGAGATGGTCGTGGAGTGCGACGCATGAGCGGCGGGCCGCTGGAGGGCATCCGAGTCATCGACCTCACCTCCGTCGTCGTGGGGCCGATCTGCACGCGGATGCTGGCCGACCAGGGCGCCGACGTCATCAAGGTGGAACCGCCGGAGGGTGACATCCTCCGCCGCCTGGCGCAGGGCAGCCGCAACCCCGGCATGTCCGGCAAGTTCATCCAGTTCAACCGCAACAAGCGCTCCATCTGCCTGGACCTGAAGCAGGAAGACGGCATGGCGGCGATGCGGAAGCTGCTGGAGACGGCGGATGTCTTCGTCAGCAATGTCCGCCCCAACGCGCTGGAACGCCTCGGCCTCGATCCCGCGACGCTCGCCGCGCTCAACCCGCGCCTCATCCATGTTGGCATCCTCGCCTTCGGCAGCGAGGGTCGCTACGCCAACCGCCCGGCCTATGACCCGGTGATCCAGTCGCTCTCCGGCGTCGCCGCCACCTTCCACCGCGCCACGGGCGAGCCCCGCTTCGTGCCCATGGTGATGACGGACCACGTCACCGGCCTGATCGCCGCGCAATGCATCGGCTTCGCCCTGTTCCGCCGCGAGCGCACCGGCAAGGGAGAGGCGATCGAGGTGCCGATGTTCGAGAACATGGCAAGCTTCGTCATGAGCGAGCACATGGGCGCCGCCACCTTCGACCCGCCCACCGGCCCCTCCGGCGACAACCGCCTGCTGAGCCCGGACTACCGCCCCCTGCCGACGAAGGACGGCTTCATCACCATCGGCCCGAACACCGATGCCCAGGCCTTCGGATTCTTCGACGCCATCGGCCAGCCCGAACTCAAGCAGGACCCGCGCCTGTCCAGCGCCAGCGCCCGCACCGCCAACGCGCCCTACTACTTCTCCATCCGCAAGGCGGCCATGGCGCAGCGCACCACCGATGAATGGCTCGCCATCCTCGGCCCCCGCGACATCCCCTGCGCCCGCTACAACACCTTCGAGGACCTGATGGCCGACCCGCATCTGGCCGATGTGGGTTTCTTCGAATCCGAAACCCACCCGACCGAAGGCGCACTCCGCCGCACCCGCATCCCCAACCGCTTCAGCGGCGGCATGCGCGACGACAAGCTGCCCGCCCCCCAGCTCGGCGCCCAGACGCGGGAACTCCTCGCGCAACTCGGCTACGACACGACCCAGATCGCCCGGATGATGGAAGCCGGCGCCGCGAAAGCACCGACACCATGACCCCCAACTGGCGCTCCCTTCTCTTCGTCCCCGCCACCGCCGAACGCTTCATCGCCAAGGCGCATACCCGCGGCGCCGACGCGATCATCCTCGACCTGGAAGACAGCATCCCGCCCGATTCCAAGGACGCCGCCCGCAACGCCCTCGCCGCCGCCGCGCCGCGCGTCTCCCAATCCGGCGCCGACGTCATCGTCCGCATCAACCGGCCGCTGGAACTCGCCCTGCCCGACATCGCCGCCGCCATCGCCGCCGGCGCCACGGGCCTGATCCTGCCCAAGGTGATGGGGCCGGAACATATCCGCCTGCTGTCGGAAGTCGTCGCCACGCGCGAAGCCGCCCACAACATCCCGATCGGCCGCACGCGTTTCCTGGCGCTGGCCGAGACCGCCGCCTCGCTTCCCCACCTCTACGCCATCGCTGCCGCCGATCCGCGCATGGCGGCCCTCGCCGTCGGCGCCGAGGATTTGGCCACCGAATTCGGCGGCATCCCCTCCGCCGACAGCATGTATGTCTGGGCCATGCACTGCATCGCCGCCGCCCGCAGCGCCAACATCCTGCCCATGGGCTCCCTCGGCGCCCTCGCCCAGATCGACGACCTCGACGCCTACCGCGCCGCGCTCACCCGCGCGAAAAACCTCGGCTTCGCCACCGCCTCCTGCATCCACCCCGCGCATGTGCCGATCATCAACGAGATCTACGGCGCAACCCCCGCCGAACTCGACCGCGCCCGCCGCCTCATCGCCGCCTTCGACGACGCGCTGTCAAAGGGCCTCGGCGCCGTCGCCTTCGAAGGCGCCATGATCGACCTGCCCATCGTGGAACGCGCGAAGCGATTGCTGGCCCGCGCGACGCGGGGGTGAAGGCGGGGCGCGGGTCGCGCTCGTTGCCGCGGAGAGGGGCGCTGCCCCTCTCCGCACCTCTCCCCGCCAGGGTCCAGCGGGACCCTGGACCGCGAGGTTATTGGTAGGTGAAGGGAGGGGCATCGCGCGCGTTCATGTCCGACGCGCGCTCGGTGCCCCTCCCTTCACCGACCAATCTTATGGGTTCCGAGGGGCCGCTGCCCCTCGGCGGGGAAGGGGTTCGGGGAAGGGGCGGAGCCCTTTCCCCGAGGCAACCGGCGCAACCCCGGCGCACACCCCGGCATCACCATGATGCCGGCAGCGATGGTTGCCGCTGCCGGAGGTGCGGGACTAGGGTTGTTGTGTCGAGGGATGAGGCAGTGCCCATGCAGCGGATCGGGGCCATCGCATCGCGCCGGGCGATCCTCGCGGCGGTTTTCCTGCCGGGCATCGCCCGCGCGCAGCCATCCTGGCCCACGCGCCCCGTGCGCATGATCGTGCCGGCGGCGGCGGGGGCGGGGATGGACATCCTCGGCCGCGCCGTCGCGCAGGGGCTGTCGGAGGCCTGGGGCCAGCCGGTGGTGGTGGAGAACCGCTTCGGCGCCGGCGGCACGATCGGGACGGAGGCGCTCGCGAAGGCGCCGCGCGATGGCTACACGATGGGGGTGGTGAATTCGTCGTCGCTGGCCATCGCGCCGGCGATCATCCCGGATGTGCAGTACAATCCGCTGACGAGCTTCGCGCCGCTCGGCCTGGGGGCCAGCAATGATTGCGCGCTGGCCGTGCGGGCGGACAGCCGGTTTCGCAGCGTGGCGGATGTGGTGGCGGCGGCGCGGGCCAGGCCGGGTGCCTTGAACTGGGCCTCCGCCGGCAGCGGGTCCTCCACCCACATGGCGGGCGAGTTGTTCCGCCTGGTGGCGGAGGTGGACATCACGCATGTGCCCTATCGCGGCAGCCCGCAGGCCATCACGGATCTGCTTGGCGGCCAGGTGGAGTTGACCTTCAACACCATCAACGCGCTGCTGCCCGGCATCCGCGCGGGCACCATCCGCGCGCTGGCGACGACGGGGCAGGGCAGGGACCCGCTGCTGCCCGATGTGCCGACCTTTGCGGAGGTCGGCTACCCCGCCTACGAGGCCAGCGGCTGGCTCGGCTTCGCCATGCCCGCGGGCACGCCGCCGGAGGTTCTGGCGATAGCGGCGGAGGCGATCCGCCGCATCACCGAAACCCCGCGCTTCCGCGACATCATGACCCATGCGGGCATGCGCCCGCGTTCCCTCTCCGCGCCCGAATTCGCCGCCTTCCTGCCCGTGGAGATCGCGCGCTGGACGGATGTGGTGAAGCGGTCCGGCGCGCGCCCCGATTGAAGGACCCGCCTCCATGCCGTTGACCAGGCCGACCATCACCGGGACGCGCCATGCCGTCTCCGCGGGCCACTACCTCGCCACCGCGGCGGCCTTCTCGGTGCTGGAGAATGGCGGCAATGCGGTGGATGCCGCCTGTGCGGCGGGCTTCGCGCTGGGCGTGCTGCAGCCGGATATCGTGAGCGTCGCGGGTGTCGCGCCCATCATGATCCGCATGGCGAATGGCCGGACGGAAACCATCGTGGGCCTCGGCCCCTGGCCGGCCTCCATCCCGCCCGACCTGTTTCGGGAGAAGCATGGCGGGAAGATGCCGCCCGGCGTGTTGCGGACGGTGGTGCCGGCCGCGCCGGATGCCTGGATCACCGCGCTGCGGCGGCATGGCACGATGTCCTTTTCCGACATCGCGGGCTTCGCCTGGCGCTTCGCGTCGGAAGGCTTCGCCGTCTACGAATTGCTCGCCACCAGCCTGTCCAAGCGCCAGGCCGATTATGCGCGCTGGGACTACAATGCCGCGATCTTCCACCCCGGCGGCCGCGCGCCGCGCGTGGGGGAGAAATTCGTCCAGGCCGACCTCGCGCGCTCCATCGCCTACATGATGGAGGAGGAGAAGGCCGCCATCGGCAGGGGGCGCGATGCCGGGCTGGAAGCCGCCCGCGCCGCCTTCTACGAGGGCGACCTGGCGCGGGAGATCACCACCTTCCAGGCGCGGGAGGGCGGGTTCCTGACCATGGAGGACATGGCCCGCTACCGCAGCCCGATCGAACCCGCGCTCGCGGTCGATTGGCGTGGCCACCGCGTGCTGGGCTGCGGCCCATGGTGCCAGGGCCCGGCGCTGCTGGAGGCGCTGCTGATCGCGGAACGCCACGGGCTGGACGGCCTGGCGCATAACTCGCCCGAGTATCTGCATGTGGTCGCGGAGGCGCTGAAGGGCGCCTTCGCGGATCGCGAATATCATGTGGGCGACCCGAGCTTCGTCGATGTGCCGATCGCCGAGATGCTGTCGGCGCCGCATGTCGCCCGCCGCGCCGCCGCCATCGATCCGGCCCGCGCGCATCCCGGCATGCCGGAACGGCTGATCGGTGTCGGCGCCAATGCCAACCCGCCGGTCTCGGCGGAGGAGGAGCCGCCGGTGGAGGCGGGCACGTCCTATGTCTGCGTCGTGGATCGCTGGGGCAACGCGGTTTCCGCTACGCCGTCCGATGGGTCCTGGACCGGGCCGCTGGTGCCGGGGACGGGGCTGATGGTCTCCGGCCGAGGCTCCCAGAACCGGCCGGACCCGACCCATCCCGCGGGCTATGCGCCGGGCAAGCGGCCGCGCCTCACGCCCAATCCGGCGATGGTCGAGTTGGCGGATGGCGGGATCATGCCCTTCGGGTCGCCGGGCAATGACGTGCAGCCGCAGGCCATGCTCCAGGTGCTGCTGAACATCCTGCATTTCGGCATGGAACCCCAGGCCGCGGTGGAGGCACCGCGCATCGCGACCTATGCCTTCCCATCCTCCTCCTCCCCGCATGACTACTTCCCGGGCCGCCTGTCCCTCGAAGCCCGCATCCCGGCGGAGGTGCGCGACGCCCTGGCCGCACGCGGCCATGTCATCGCCGACTGGCCCGAATGGACCGCGCTGGCGGGCTGCGTGGAGGTGATCCGCACCGACCCCGCCAGCGGGCTGATCGCCGCCGCCGCCGATCCCCGCCGCCCCGCCTACGCCATGGCGATATAGGATGGGGCCTCCCGACTCGCCGGAGCCCGAACCTTGCTGACCGACCCCCGCGACTTCCTCGGCTATGGCCCCAACCCGCCGGATCCGCGCTGGCCGGGGGGTGCGCGTGTCGCCGTCTCCTTCGTCGTGAATGTCGAGGAAGGGGCGGAACTCTCCATCATCGATGGCGATGAGCGGAACGAGGCGGTCTATGAGGTGACGGATGAGGTGAAGGGCGGCCCCGATCCCTGCCGCGACACCCATTTCGAATACGGCACGCGCGTGGGCTACCACCGCATCATGCGGGTGCTGGACGCGCATGGCGCGCCCTCCACCCTGAATGCCTGCGGCCGCGCGATCGAGCGTTCGCCCTGGCTCGCCCAGGATGCCGTGGCGCGGGGGCATGAGGTCGCCTGCCATGGCTGGCGCTGGGAACGCCACGCCGGGATGGAGGAAGCGCATGAGCGCGCCACCATCGCCCGCGCCGTCGCCGCCATCCGCGACGCCTGCGGCACGGCGCCGCTGGGCTGGCACACCAGGTCAGCGCCATCGGCCAATACCCGCCGCCTGCTGCTGGACCATGGCGGGTTCCTCTATGACAGCGATGCCTATAGCGACGACCTGCCCTTCTTCACGCGGGTCGGCACCACGCGGCATCTGGTGCTGCCCTACAGCTTCGACACCAACGACATGCATTTCCACCAGGGCAGCCAGCGCTTCACCACCGCCGCGCATTTCACGGAATATTGCGTCGATGCCTATGATGCCTTGTGGGCGGAAGGCGCGGAGCATCCGCGGATGCTCTCCATCGGGCTGCATCTGCGCATGATCGGCCGCGCCGGCCGCATCGCGGGGCTGGACCGGCTGCTGCGCCACATGCGGGACAAGGGCGGCGCCTGGTTCGCGCGGCGCGACAGCATCGCCCGCCACTGGCTCTCCCGCTTCCCCGAGGCCTGACGACACCCCATATGCCGCGCATGGCACAGCTTTCCGTCCTCGACCTCTCCCCGATCCCCGAAGGCGCTCGCGCCGGTGATGCGCTGCGCAATTCCGCCTCGCTCGCCCAGCACGCCGAACGCCACGGCTACACCCGCTACTGGATGGCGGAGCACCACAACATGGTGGGCATCGCCAGCGCCGCGACGGCGGTGGCGCTGGCCCATGTCGGCGCGGCGACGCGCACGATCCGCATCGGCGCGGGCGGCATCATGCTGCCGAACCACGCGCCGCTGATGGTGGCGGAACAATTCGGCACGCTGGCCGCGCTGCATCCCGGCCGCATCGACCTCGGCCTCGGCCGCGCGCCTGGGTCGGGCCAGTTGGCGGCCCGCGCGCTGCGCCGCAACCTCGATGGCGATGTCGAGGATTTTCCACGCGACGTCATCGAATTGCTGAACTACTTCAAGCCGGCCGAGCCCGGCCAGCGCCTGGTCGCCGTGCCCGGGGAGGGGGAGGCCGTGGAGGCCTGGATCCTCGGCTCCTCCACCTATGGCGCGCAATTGGCGGCCATGCTCGGCCTTCCCTACGCCTTCGCCTCCCATTTCGCGCCCGGGCAGATGATGGATGCGGTGGCGATCTATCGCGATCGCTTCCGCCCCTCCGACCGGCTCGCGAAGCCGCATGTCATGCTCGGCGTGAACGTCTTCGCGGCGGAGACGGATGCGGAGGCGCGGCTGCTGTTCACCTCCTTGCAGCAGGCTTTCCTCAATCTCCGCCGCGGCACGCCGGGCAAGCTGCCGCCGCCGAAGGCCGATCTGATGCTGGACCCACAGGCGCAGGCGATGCTGTCGCATTCGCTCTCCTGCTCCATCGTCGGCGGGCCGGACACGGTGAAACGCGGCCTGGCCGAGTTCATCGCCCGCACCGGCGCGGATGAGTTGATGGTGACGGCGCAGATCCATGACCACCAGGCGCGGCTGCGATCCTTCGCCATCCTGGCGGAGGTGGCGCGCGAAATGCCTCATTCCCTGGCCGCGTGATGCGTTGAACAGGCTGGCAGCGCGTGCCAGCCTTTCTCCAGCCGCCGGGGCCAAATTGGCGGCGTTGGAGGAAGCACCATGGTTGAATTCCGCATGCCGCGCCGCGCGGTGGGCGCCCTGATGGCCGCCGCCGCGGCGACCCCGGCCCTGGCGCAGACCGCCGCGCCGGGCCGCTGGGCGACCAGCTGGGCGGCCTCCGTCCAGGGGCCCTATCCCGTGGGCAATCCCTCGGCCCAGCCCAACCAGTCCTTCGCCTTCCCGACGCCGGCCGAGGGCGCGCGCGACCAGTCGCTGCGCATGATCGTCCGTCCCACCGTCTGGGGGCCGCAGGCGCGCTTCCGCTTCTCCAACGCGCTCGGCACCAGGCCGCTGACGCTGGATGGCGTCTTCGTGGGGTTGCAGCATGGCGGCGCCGCCGTGATGCCCGGTACCAGCCAGGCCGTGCGCTTCGGCGGCCAGGCTTCCATCACCATCGCCCCCGGCCACGATGCCTGGAGCGACGCCGTCGCGCTGCCCTTCGCATCCGATCCGGCATCCCCCCTTCTGGCGGGCCGGAAGCTGGCTGTGTCCTTCCATGTCGCGGGCAGCAGCGGGCCGATGACCTGGCACGCCAAGGCGCTCCAGACCTCCTACGCCACCGCGCCGGGCGCCGGCGCGCGCGGCGCGGAGGAGACGGATGCGGCCTTCCCGCATCCGACCGCCTCCTGGTTCTTCCTCGATGCCGTGGACATGATGATGCCGGCGGCGACGCCCGTGATCGTCTGCTTCGGCGACAGCATCACGGATGGCACCGCCAGCACGATGAATGGCGATGACCGCTGGCCGGATGTGCTGCAGCGCCGCCTGCACGCCGCCCAGCCGAACCGCGTCGCCGTGGTGAATGCCGGCATCGGCGGCAACCAGGTGGTCGGCCCCGCGCAATACACGCCCGCCACACCTTTCCCGGGCGGCCCCTCCGCGCTGGCGCGGCTGGATCGCGATGTCATCACCCTGTCGGGCGTCACGCATCTGATCTGGCTGGAGGGCACCAACGACTTCTCCCGCAACGGCAATGCCTCCGCCCAGGCGGTGATGGACGGCATGCGCCGCGGCGTGGCGACGCTGAAGGAGAAGCTGCCCGGCATCCGCGTGATCGGCGCCACCCTCACTTCCGCCCTCGGCAGCACCAGCGCCGCGCATGGCTTCGCGGAGCAGGATGAGAAGCGGCGCGCCCTCAACAGCTTCATCCGGACGTCAGGCGTGTTCGACGGCTTCGTCGATTTCGATGGCCCGACCCTCGATTCCGCCACCGGCCAGATGAAGGTGGAATTCGTGCCGGACAGCACGACGGGCGGCCCCGGCGACAAGCTGCACCCGAACCGCGCCGGCTATGTCGCGATGGCGGGCAACATCGATATCGCGGCGTTGCGCCTGTAACCCGTTGCCCCCGCCGCCCGGCATGGCACCATGCGCGGGCGGCGGAAGGGGCATCCATGGACCAGATCGACCAGGCGCGGATCGAGGACGAGCCCCTGCTGCTCACCCCCGGTCCCGTCACGCTCTCGGCCCGCGTCAAGCGCGCCATGCTGCATGACTACGCCTCCGGCGAGGCCGTGATGCAGGAGACCATCGCCTGGTCGCGGCGATACCTGCTGGACCTGTGCAACGCGCAGGGGACCCACACCGCGATTCCGCTGGTGGGCAGCGGAACCTCGGGCACGGAGGCCGCCATCGGCACCTTCGTGCCCCCCAACGGCAAGCTGCTGATCCACACCAACGGCGTCTATGGCGACCGCCTGGTGGAGATCGCGCGCCGCATCCGCACCCCCTACACCAGCTTCCGCACCGCCCCCTACACGCCGCCGACGGCCGAGCAGTTCGCGGCCGCGATCGCCGCCGACCCGGGCATCACCCATGTGATGGTCGTGCATTGCGAGACCTCGACCGGCATCCTGAACCCGATCGAGTCCATCGCCGCGGTGTGCCGCCGCGCCGGCAAGGGCCTGCTGATCGATGCGGTGGCGAGCTTCGGCGCCTTCATGCTGGACGCGAAGGCGCTGTCCTTCGATGCCGTCATCTGTTCCGCCAACAAGGGGCTCCAGGCGCCGCCGGGCCTCGCCTGGATCATCGCGAAGAAATCCGCGCTGGAGGAGGCGAAGGGCAATGCCCACAGCCTCACGCTCGACCTCTGGGACCAGAACCAGCACATGGACCGCACGGGCATGTTCCGCTTCACCCCCGCGACCCATCTGCTGCTGGGCTTCGCGGAGGCGCTGCGCGAACACGCCGGGGAGGGCGGCATCGCCGGCCGGCATGACCGCTACCGCCGCAGCTGGCGCCGCCTGGTGGATGGCATGCGCCAGATGGGGTTTCGCACGCTGCTGGAGGATGAGGTCGCATCCCCCATCGTCACGACCTTCCACGAACCGCTCGACCCCGCCTATTCCTTCAAGGCGCTGTACGAAGGCATGAAGCGCCGCGGCTTCATCATCTTCCCCGGCCGCCTGGCCGCGGCGAACACCTTCCGCATCGCCTGCATCGGCGTGGTGACGGAAGACGATATCGGCCGCGCGCTGGATGCGCTGGAGGCGACGATGCGGGAGATGGGCGTCGCCGGCATGGGAAGGATCTGACGGCGGACCGGTTCCCGCGCGAAGCGACGCGAGCGCGCCGTATTCGCGCGGCGGGCGTGGCGGCGGGGAAACCTTGGCGTCGCTGGCCGTTCCTGTGCGTGAGCCAGGGAGACCACCCATGTCCGCCACCACGACCCCCGCCTACTACCAGCCCTTCTTCGACAGTTTCGATGCGGGCAGCGTCAACTTCCCCGATACCTGGAACGTGGACACCTCCATCCCCGGCCAGGTGACGCTCCATTCGCCGGAATACTACCTGACCTCCGGCATGATGGAGGCGACGGGGCGGGCCGATATGGGCCATGGCTACGGCACCTACACGATCAACGCGATGCTGGAGGGCATCTATCCCGGCTCCGCCATCATGCTCTGGAACGCGCCGAATGAATGGCCGCTGTCGGAGATCGATATCGCGGAGACCTCGGAGGCCGGCGACGGCCAGCAATACGCGGCGCTGCACTGGGACGACAACGGCCAGGACCGCTTCTCCCAGCTTTGGTACGACCCGGCGATCCGCCCTGGTGTCGCGCATACCTACCAGGCGGTCTGGGAACCCGACCGCATCACGATGAAGGTGGATGGCGTGACGCAGGCGGTCTTCACCGTCGCGGTGCCGAAGGACTTTGCCGATGGCGGCTGGAACCACGTCTTCGCCTTCTACAACAACAAGCCCGAGACGTCGCTGACCGTCCATGACGTGAAGTACGAACCGCTCGGCTCCAGCACCCCCGCCACGGCGCCGCCGCCGCCTGCGCCGACGGACCCCGCGCCGGCAGCCGGCGTGGTGGATTGGAACGGCCTCGCCGCCGCGGTGGAGGCGAACTACCTGCTGACCGGCCAGTGGTACATCCCGGAGGGCTGGAACGCCGACGGCACGCGCAGCACCACGACCGCGACGCCCCCGCCGCCATCCGGCACGACACCCCCGCCGCCATCCGGCACGACGCCCGACCCGACTTCGGTGCCGCCCCCCGCCCCGGTGGCCAACGCCGTCGTGGATTGGGAGGGCCTGGCCGCCGAGATGGAGGCGAACCACGCCGTCACCGGCCATTGGTACATCCCGGAAGGCTGGAACGCCGATGGCACCCGCGTCACCCCGGTGACCCCCGACATGACGGGCGCCTGGATCGTCTGATCCCCGCCGGGGAACCCCGGCCCTGCGCTGCGTTTACAGCCCTGTCCCGCCGGTTGAGGCGGGCGGCGCCGGCGCGATGCCTGCGCCGGCGGCCCGGTCCAGCCCCGCCATCCGGCGGGGCCGCCCGGCGGGATGTGCCGGGATCGTCCGGGCCCGGCACATGACGAAAGTGGACCCCATGCTCGATACCACCACGGCGCGGCCTGCGCCTGTTCCGACTGCGGCGCCACCGCCGCGCCGGTCGCTCATCATCGCGGCACCCTGGCCCTATCACCCGGGCTGCGGCATCGGCGGCGGCGTGCTGTGCTTCCAACTGCTCGAACGCCTGGCGGCGCGCTACGCGATCCATTTCATCGCCTTCGACCAGGTGCCCCATGATGCGGAGGGCGGGCGGCGCGCGCTGTCACGCCTCTGCGCCAGCGTCACGCTGCTGCCGGTGCCGGCGGCCTCCGGTGGCCTGGCCGACAAAGGGGGGCAGTTCACCCAGGTGCTGCTGCGCCAGCCGCGGGAGGTCCGCGGCATGGCCAGCCCCGCCATGGCCCGCGCCATCGCCGAGCGTGCGGCGACCACCGATGCCGACGCCGTGCTGCTGCAATTCCCGCAGATGGCGCAATACGCCGGCGATTGCGGCGACCTGCCCGTGGTGATCGATACGCAGGACGTCGCCCTGGTCTCCCGCTTCCGGGAATGGCGCTGCGCGACGGGGCGGGGGCGGCGCCTGGCGCGCCTCGTCGCCTGGCTGGCCTGGCTGCGCTACGAACTGCATTGGTACGCCCGCGCCGATGGCCTGCTGGCGCTGAGCGACAATGACCAGGGCGTGCTGCGGTCCTTCTTCCCCGACACGCCTTGCCTGCTGAGCCCAGTGGCGGCGGAGATCCGCCCCCGCGCGCCGGGCCGCGGCCGGGACGGCTACGCCGCCTTCATCGGCAATTTCGACCACGCGCCGAACCGGGACGCGCTGGAATGGCTGCTGGCCGCCATCTGGCCGGCGGTGCGGCGCGAATTGCCGGAGATGGAACTCCACATCGCAGGCCCCGGCATCCCGGCCTTCGCCGCGGAGCATGTGGCGGCGGGCGTGGTGGTGCGCGGCTTCGTCGAGAGCCTCGATGATTTCTACGGGGATGCGCGGGTGGCGCTGGTGCCCTACCGCTTCGGCGGCGGCACCAAGATCAAGGCGCTGGACGCCATGGCGCGCTTCTGTCCCGTGGTGGCGACGCCGATCGGGGCGGAGGGGCTGGGCGTGACGCCGGGGGTGGAGATGGAGGTCGCCATCGACGCTGCCTCCTTCGCCGCATCGGTGGTGCGCGTCAGCGGTTCGGACGCCCTGGCGACGCGCCTGGCCGAGGCCGCCCAGCAGCACCTGGCGCGCCATTTCTCCTGGGACAGCAAGGTGCGGAGGCTGTCGGCGATGCTGGAGGAGATCGGCGCGGCACGCCGCGCGCGGTCGGGCAGGGTGGTGCGGGAAGGGGTGGGCGGATGAGGGAAGGTGCTCAGTCTTCTTGCGCCATCCGCCGCGCGGCGGATGGCAGGGCCAAGAAATCCCCTGCGGACCCTCGGTCGCCGGCATCCTCGAACAGTCTCTGATCGGGGCCAGGGCAGATCGGTGCCCTTTGCCGCGTAGGGCACGAAAGCCGGGGTCGCCAGGCCAGGCACGCCCTCACGCCATCAGACCTTCGATCACCTTCCGCAATGCCGCTTCATCCCCCGAGAAACTCCGGATCATCGCATCCAGCATCGCGTCCGGCTGCAAGCGCCGCAAATCCATGGGATGCCCCGCCGCCTCCGCCAGCATCGCGAAGAACAGCGTCTGCGTGCGCCCATTGCCCTCCCGGAATGCATGGATGGCATTGAGCTCCGCCAGGAAGCTCGCGCCGGCGCAGGCAAACGCCCCCGCCGCAAGCCCGCGCAGGAAGCCCGTTGCCTTGAGCTTCCCGAAGGTGGTGGTGAGTTGCCCGGGGATGTGTTCGGGGTAGCAGAACCAGGCGCCGTCCTTGCCGGTGCGGATGCGGCGCACCTTGCCGGCCCAGGCGTAGACATCCTGGAACAGGTGCCGATGGACCGCGCAGTAGTGCCGCACGCCGAAGCGGCCTCATGGCAGGCCCTGTTCCGCGCGGAAGGTCGTTGCTTCGGTCTCGAAGGCCTGGAGCCGGTCTGGATCGGTCAAGCCCAGGCGATTCCGCAGGATCGCGGTCCCGGGATAGCAATAGAGGGCGTCGTCCCCCGCATACATCGCCCGGCCCGGGCCTATGCGCCCGCGCCGAAGACCGTCCGCCGCAGCAACCGCCCGTCGCGGCCATGCACCAGCAACTCTCCGCGTCGCGCCTCGGCGGCCTGGCGGCCACGGGCGATCGCCTCTGCCTGGGTTCCGTAGGTGCCGATACCGCTGCCACCTTCCGCCGGGCGCACCGCCCAGCCGCCGGCATGCGGCACCACGTGAACGGCGCCTGGCGCGCTGTGCGCGGCGATGATGGCCACCAGGTGCTCGGCCGGGGATGCGCCGCTGGCATCAAACGCCGCGAACCTGTCGCGCGCCGGCTGACCGAGGCTCAATCCCTCGACAGCCGCGACCTGCGCATAGGCGGCGCGCTCCACCACATAGCCGCGCCTCACGCTGTCCCTGTTGCCATTTTCCATCACGACCATCCATCCCGCCTGACGCGCGAAGCCTGTTCATTACATCGCAAAATCCGAAACGGCGCCCCCTCAAAACCTCTCCGCCGCATACCCCGCCATGTCCAGATTCCCCGGCCGTCCCATGATCTGCGGGGCCAGCATCTCCGCCGTCGGCGCCGATCCGGTCAGCCCCAGATGCCCGTGGCCAAACGCGAACCACAGCCCCTTCACCCGCTGCGCCGGCCCGATCACCGGCACGCTGTCCGGCAGGCACGGCCGGTGGCCCATCCAGAAGTCTTCCGCTTCCTCCAGCCGCGCCTGCGGGAAGACCGCGGCCAGGTCGCCATAGAGCAGCCGCGCCCGTTCCTCGTTCGGCGGCCGCTCCAGCCCGCCGAATTCGACGGTGCCGGCGACGCGCAGCGCACCTTCCATCGGCGTGATGAACACCTTCCGGTCCGCCGGGATCACCGGCCGTTGCAGGGCAAGCCCGGTGTCGGGCAGGTTCACGTGGTAGCCGCGCTGGGTTTCCAGCGGGATGCGGTAGCCCAGCGGCGCAACCAGGCGCGCGGACCAGGCGCCGGCGGCCACGACCACCTCCTCCGCCCGGTGGTGCATGACTTCGCCCTGGGCGCCCGTCACCCGGCCATCCTCCGTCGTCAGCGCCAGCACCCGATCCTGCCGGATCTCGCCGCCCGCCTCCCGGAAGGCCTCCGCCACCGCCCGCGCGTAGCGGGCGGGGGAGGCGCAATGCGTGTGGTCCGGCAGGAAGATGCCGATCTGGTAGGCGGGGCCGATCGAGGGCTCCAGCGCCTCGATCGCGCGGCGGTCGATCTGCCGCACATCGGCCCCATGGGCGCGGCGCATCGCCCAGCTGCCGGCATCCTTCGAAAGCTGCTTCTCGTCCCGGTAGACATAGAGCTGCCCGTTGGCGACCAGCACCTCCGGCACCCCCACCTCCCGCGCCAGGGCCTGGTGCTGTTCGGTGGCCAGGCGCAGCAGCTGGTCCAGCGCCTGGCCGACGCGCGTCACGGTGGCCGGCGTGGCGGCGGCGACGAAGCGGGCCAGCCAGGGCGCGGCGCGCAGCCAATAGCCCGCGGGGATGTGCAGCGGCGCCGCCGGGTCCAGCAGCATCCGCGGCACCGTCTTCAGTACGCCGGGTGTCGCCAGCGGCACGACCGAACTGGTGGAGATCGCCCCCGCATTGCCGAAGCTGGCCCCGCCCTCGCCAGGGGGTTCCGGGTCCACGATCGCGACATCGGCGCCGAGCCGTTGCAGCCGCCAGGCGAGCGCCAGCCCCACGATCCCCGCGCCCACCACCAGAACCCGCTTGCCCGCCATGCACCCACCCCCACGCGATGCCGGGACGGTAGGGCCGGGCAGGGCAGGGGCAAAGCCCCCGGAATTCCCTGGCATCGCGGCTGGTGTTTCTGGTATGTTCCTCGCCGCCATTGCCACAGCTATGCCCGGACAGCCCCTGTCCGGCCCGGCACGCCCGGAAGGGCTCGCGAAAAACGGTGCTAAAGACGGCTAATCGGCATAATCGGCTTATACCAGCGCCCTGAATGGCTGACTCGATGGTGATGTTGGTGCGCTGTCGATGTGTGATTCGCTGCGCCTGAGGGCGGAAGGGGCGGATCATGGCGGTGTCGGTAGACCGGAAGGACCATACGGCGTCGGAGTTGCGACGCCTGGCGGCGGGAAGCCGTGACGCCTCGGCGGCGCGCCGCATGCTGGCCCTGGCACTGGTGCTGGAGGGCGTGCCGCGAGCGGTTGCGGCAGAGACCTGCGGGATGGATCGGCAGACGCTGCGGGACTGGGTTCATCGCTACAATGCCGAAGGCGTTTCCGGT
>NZ_FOSQ01000002.1 GCF_900114315.1 Falsiroseomonas stagni DSM 19981 | reverse complement strand
GACAGACCGGAAACGCCTTCGGCATTGTAGCGATGAACCCAGTCCCGCAGCGTCTGCCGATCCATCCCGCAGGTCTCTGCCGCAACCGCTCGCGGCACGCCCTCCAGCACCAGTGCCAGGGCCAGCATGCGGCGCGCCGCCGAGGCGTCACGGCTTCCCGCCGCCAGGCGTCGCAACTCCGACGCCGTATGGTCCTTCCGGTCTACCGACACCGCCATGATCCGCCCCTTCCGCCCTCAGGCGCAGCGAATCACACATCGACAGCGCACCAACATCACCATCGAGTCAGCCATTCAGGGCGCTGGTATTAGACCCAGGTCAAGGCTCCGCCGCACTACGGACTGGCGCGCTGCATCCGCGTGACGTTCGATCTGGTTGCGGATGGCGGTCCGAATGAAGTCGGTTCGGTTGGAATAGAAGCCGTCTCGCACCAGCAGATCGACGTGACCCAGGTCAACATGGCCCAGGTTGATCGTGATCTTCTCGCTGTCGGTGACTGACCGTGGGCGCAGCGCCTCCAGCCGCTCGACCATCTGCACACAATCTCCAGTCCATCCATCGGGATGGTAAATGGGGTCCCCCGACTGTGGTGCAAGCACCGTTGTTCTCAGCCTTGGCTGATCTTCCGCACGTCTTCCCGCTTCTGGAGCCACCAGGCATATGGCCTCGGCAGTTGCTCATGCGGCTTCTCCAGCCCTAGTGCGGCCGCCGCATGGGTTGGCCAGTTCGGATTCCACATCATCTCCCGCGCCAGTGCCACAAGGTCGCATTGGCTTTCCTGAAGATATCCTTCGGCCTGATGGGGATCGGTGATCAGGCCGACTGCCATGGTGGCGATGCCAGTTTCGGATCGGATGCGTTCCGCGAAGGGCACGTGATAGCCGGGAACGCGCGGGACCAGATGCAGCGTCAGCGGTCCTTCGATCCCGCCGGAGGAACAGTCCAGCACATCGACGCCGCGTGCCTTCAGTTCGCGTGCCAGCACGACGGTATCTTCCAGGCTCCAGATGCCGCCCTTGCCGTCGACGCAGGAGGCACGGAAGAACAGAGGCAAATCGGCTGGCCATGCGGCCCGGACTGCTTCCATCAGTTCCAGTCCGAAGCGCATCCGCCCCTGGATGTCGCCACCATATCCGTCCTTGCGATGGTTGGTGATCGGGGAGAGGAATTGCTGGATGATGTAGCCGTGCGCCCCGTGGATCTCCAGGATGCCGAACCCTGCATCTTGCGTCCGTTTCGCAGCCTCGACATGCAGGGCGATGACGCGGCGGATGTCGTCGGCATCCATTTCCTTCGGCACCATGGCGCCGTCCTTGAAGGGGATCGGGCTCGGGGCGATCCCGGCCCAGGGCGGCCTGCCACGCGCTGCGTCCTCCTCACCGAGTGGCGCAAAGCCATCCCAGGGTGCGCGGGTTGCTACCTTGCGTCCGGCATGGCCGAGTTGCATGGCCGCGATGGCGCCCTGGCCCCGGATGAAATCGGTGATGCGTCGCCAGGCCCGGACCTGACCGTCCGTGTAGATGCCCGGGCAATCGTAAGTCTTGCGGGACTTCTCGGAGACGGAGGTCTCCTCGCAGAAGACCACGCCGGCACCGCCCATCGCGAACTTCCCGAGATGCACCAGGTGCCAGTCGGTGGGCTCGCCGCCGACCGACGAATACTGGGACATCGGGGATACGACGATCCGGTTCTTGAGGGTGAGGCCGCGCAGCGTCAGCGGTGTGAACAACAGGGGGCGTGCAGGCGCATCACTCATCGACATCTCCCGGGATAACGACGAGGTGGCGAATAGGCGCGCCCCCGTCCCGAACGGGATACTCACCGCAAGCACCTTGAACGGCAACCAGTCCGGGACGGGACATCGCCACCCCTGGCGTTCACACTGCAGGCGCGGGAAGGTTGCACCCTGGTTGCATGAGAGGTGAGACGATGAGGTTGCCCAGGGCCGTGACACGCCGCCACCTGCTGACCGGCGGCGCCGCCGCCGTCGCGCTGCCGTCCATTGCGGACGCTCAGCCGAACTGGCCGGATCGTCCCATTACACTCGTCGTCCCCTTCGGCGCCGGCGGCGGCAACGACATCACGGCCCGGACACTGGGCCAGTTCCTGGAACGCGAACTCGGGCAGCCATTTGTCGTGCAGAACAGGCCAGGTGCCGGCGGCGAGATCGGCATCAACGCGGTCGCGGATTCAAGGCCCGATGGCTACACCTTCGGCATCCTCAATACCCCGGGCCTGGTCACGATCCCGATCGAGCGCAGTCCCCGTTGGTCGCTGGACAGCTTTTCCTTCGTCGCCAGCCTGGTGGATGATCCGGCCGTGATCGGCGTCCACGCCCAGTCGGGCATCGCCAGCCTGGCGGACCTCATCACCGCGGCGCGACGAGAACCCGAGGTGATCACGATTGCGACCCAGGCGCGTGGATCAACCAGCTTCCTGAGCGTCCGCATGCTGGAGATGGCGGCGGGTATCAGCCTCACGCCCGTCATCTACAACGCCTTGCCGCCAGGCGTCCTTGCCGTCGCACAGCGCGAAGTACGCGGCGCCGCCGCCAATCTGGGCGAGGCGCTTGTCATGACCGCCAGCCAGTCCTTCCGCATGCTGGGGGTGATGGCGGATGAACGCTCGAGCCTTGACCCGACGCTGCCCACGTTCCGGGAACAGGGTATCGACGTCGCCATCGGCAGCCTGAGAGGCTTTGTCGGACCCCGTGGCATCCCGTTGCCGATTCTTGCACGGCTGACGGCTGCCATCGACAAAGTCTCGAAAGATCCTGAGTACCTGGAGGTGTGTCGGCGCACCCAGCAGCCCCTGCGCATCATGCTCGGCGACGCCTATGTGGCCCATCTACGCGACGCCGATATCCGCTTCCGGGCGATGTGGCGGCAGAAGCCCTGGATCTGACGGCGCGCTGCTACCGCCGCGCAGGCGGTGCTCGTCGCCGAGCCTTGGGGTCCGGGCGTTCTGGTGCGTGCCGCCCGCCGCGCGCGGGGTGGCTCGCCAACACCGCCTCGATCCAGTCATTCACGCGGTTGCTCTCACGCGCCGCCGCGTCGGCGGCGACGTAGATGTCGGGGAAGCGCATGGACAGCCAACGCCAGGCGACCAGGCGCTTATAGGTTTTCTCGGCCCGTTCGAGTTCGAGGGGGCCGGCCGTGTCGGGCCGGGGGAGGGGGCCTGCTTCGGGTGGCCGCACCTTGTGGCCCCGCGCATGATCAAGTGCCCATCGGGCCAACCGCTCGATCCCATAGTCCCGCGAATCGACGGGACACAGTGCGTAGGTCCAGCGTGTTGCAAGCGGAAGGTCGAGCTTGTCGATCTCGGCGGCGATGGTTATCTGCGCGGAGATGTCGGCCAGGCGATAGGACGGATCGTCCGGCCGCAACACGGCTCTCTGCAAGCGCGTCAGCGTGGCGTAGAGTGACGTCGTCCCCATCTCCCGCGCCACCGTGGTGACGATCGCCAGGTCCGGCGCCACACGCGGTCGCAGATCCGCCGGCGCGACGGGCACGGTGCCGAGTGCCAGCTTGATGGCCGCCGGACGGCCCGCGCCGACGAGCACGGCGACGATGCCCTCCTCATGATGGCCGAAGCGCCCCGCCCGGCCACCGATCTGCCGGACTTCCGAGGCGTTGAGCGCCCGGCGCGCCGTGCCGTCCCATTTCTCCAGCGTCGAGAAGACGATGCGGGAGATGGGCAGGTTGAGCCCGAGCCCGATGGCATCGGTGGCGATCAGGATATCGGCCTCCCCCGTCTCCCGGAACCGCCTTGCTTCGGCACGCCTCACTTCGGGGCTCAGTGCCCCGTAGATCGTGGCGACGCGGCGGTTGCGACGCTGCAATTCGCTGCGCAGTTCCAGGACATCGCGCCGAGAGAACGCGATGAGCGCATCGCCCTTCTGCAGGTCGCCGAGCGCCACGGGCTCATCAGCGGCCCGCAGGGGCGATTTGCGCTCCAGCGTGATTTCCTCGACCGGCTCATCCGTCAGCGTCGCAATCCGCCGGACGAGCGGGATGCAGTCCGGCGATCCCAGAACGACGACTTCGCGGGCTGGGACGCCCATGATGGCGGCGGTCCAGGCATGGCCACGGTCCGGGTCGGTCAGTAACTGTGCCTCGTCGATGATCGCTACATCGACCGGCGTGTTGAAGGGGCACATCTCCACTGTCGCGGCCGTGAAGCGGCTGCCGGGCACCGGGTCTCGTTCCTCCCCGGTGACGAGGCTGGCGTGGATCCCGCGCGCGGCCAGGGCCTCGCGGAACTCGTGGGCCAGCAACCGAAGCGGGGCGAGTGCAATCCCGCTCTCAGCCTTGGCCAGCCGATCAAGTGCCTGGTGGCTCTTGCCGGAATTGGTGGGGCCGGTGATCAAAGTGATCCGGCGATCGAGGGCGCGCGCCGTCGTGAAGTGGCTGACGAAGCGATCCATGGCCGCCGCTTCCGCCAGCGTGGCGTTGTCCACGCGGCTTGGCGCTTCCTCCGCGACTGCCGCGCGAGCGCCTGGTGTCGCACGGCTTTGGGAGTCCCTGTCCTGCCGCCAATCCGGGACCTGGGCGCGGAGTGCGGCGAGGACGGCGGGATCGAATTGCAGCACTTCCGCGCGGCCGCCGCGGCTCATCGCCAGGCGGCGGGCGACCGGGATGCGTCTTGCGCGAATCCAGGCTTCCGCCTCCGCCGCTGAACAGCCCAGCAGGGGTGCGATGGCGTCCCGCGTTACCAGGCTCGCTTCCCACTCCCGTTGTTGGCGATCCGCTTCCGCCCGGGCCTGGCGGGCGGCTGTGGCGGCATCGCGCAGCGCCTTTCGACGTGCGCGTTCCGCTTCCACTGTCCTGTCGACAAAGGTTGCCTCGGCCGCAGGGTCCAGCCCGAAGGTCTCCGCAGCAAGGCGCGCGCAGGCCGCGACGCCCTCCAGCGGTGCTTCCGGCTTGCCCAGGAGGGTCGCCAAATCCTCCGCGGCGGTGATCGCGGCGGCCTCGGCCGATCCGGCCCCCTTGAGGCGCCGGTGCATGGCGCCGCGGAGCGCGGCGAGCAGCGCCTCTGGGCTCGTCCCCGCCTCCGTGAGATTCTCCAACGCGGCTTCCACATCCGTCTTGCGGGCCGGCAGCAGCGGATTCTCCGCCATCACGGCTGCCAAGCCAGCTCGCAGTGCCGGACGCCGGAGTGCCTGCAGTGCCTTCGCCAGAGTGGTCGGGGTGGGGGGCGGCTGGGCGTCGAAGCGTCGAGCCAGCAACACCGTCTCCGCTGGCGATGCAGTCATCCCGATGGCGGCGACAATCTGCTCCACTGCTGCGACCGTCTCAGGCGAAAGCGCGGGAAGGGAGGGTGGGATGCCCCCATTCGCCCGCAGCTTCAGCAATGCCGAGGACGCTTCCTCCAGCGTTGGCTCCAGCGCCCCAACCTCTGCGAGCATCGCCGCCACGAGGCGCGCTTCGCCGCGTTGCGGCGGCGTATTCGCGCGCGACAGCAGGGTGGAAATGCGTCCCGCACTGATCTCGGGGGCTACAGGCTGACGCTCGGGCGAAGGGGGCATGGGCGAGACATGTGCCCTATCCCGTCGCGGTGCAACAACGATGGCTGCTGGTCACTGCATCGGCAGCAGCACAGGCAGGTCGTGCGCCCGCATGGCGGGCGGATCAGCAGGGGCTGCTTCCACTTCCACGAGGCAGGTCTGCGCGATGCAGCCCTGGGAGAGGCCCGAGGCGCCGATATCCAGCGTCAGGACATTCGGATTGCCATGGCGCTCCAGGCCGCGGTCATCCAGGGCCGGGTCGAACCAGGCGCCAGTCGAGAGCCTGGCGACGCCCGGCATCATCGCATCCGTCACGCGCAGCCCCGCCAGGCAGGCGCCTCGGTCATTGAAGACACGGACCACCTGACCGTCCACAAGCCCGCGTGCCTCGGCATCCTTCGGATGCAGGCAGATCGGCGCACGCCCCGCAACCTTGTCCGCCACGCTCAGCGGGCTGGCATCGAGCTGGCTATGCAGCCGCGTCGTTGGCTGGTCCGACAGAAGGTGCAGCGGATGCCGCGTGGTGTCCGACGCTCCCAGCCATTCGGCCGGCGCGCGCCAGACCGCGTGGCCGGGGCAGTCGGGTATGCCGAAGCCGGCAATGGTCTCGCTGAAGATCTCGATCCTGCCCGACGGCGTCGGAAGCGCATGGGTCTCCGGGTCCTCGCGGATTTCGGACAGGAAGATGGGCGCGGCGGCGGGGACGGCGATCGAGGCCAGACCTGCCTGGCGTAGCCCATCCCAATCCGGTAACGGCACGCCTGCCTTGGCTGCGCGCTGGCGGCTCTCCTCATAGAGATGCCGCAGCCACGCTGCGGCATCGCGACCTTCCGTGAATCGTGAGGCGACGCCGAGCCGTGCCGATAGCTCCGCAAAGATGACATAGTCGTCGCGCGCCTCGCCGGCCGGGCGCTTCACCGCGGGCATGTGGATGATGTGGCTCTCACGATTCGCGTAGCCGATATCTTCCCGTTCCAGCGTCGTCGTCGCGGGAAGAACGATGTCGGCCATCCGGGCCGCAGGCGTCCAGTACTGCTCGTTCACCACGACGGTTTCCGGAGCCTCCCACGCCCGCATCAGCCGGTTCAGGTCTTGGTGATGGTGGAAGGGGTTGCCGCCGGCCCAGTACACAAGACGAATGTCGGGATAGGCATGGGTTCCCCCGTTGTAGGTGAAGGGGGCGCCCGGGTTCAGCAGCATGTCCGCGATCCGGGCCACCGGGATGAAGTCGCGAACGGGGTTGTGGCCCTGCGGCAGCGTCGGCCCGCTGAACCGGGCATTCGGACTACCCATCAGGTTGGTCGCGCCGTAGCCGAGCCCGAAGCCGCCACCAGGAAGCCCGACCTGGCCCAGCATGGCAGCCAGCGTGACCAGGGCCCAGAAGGGCTGTTCGCCATGGTGCGCCCGCTGCAGTGACCAGGCGATGTTCAGCATGGTGCGCGCCGCCGCCATCTCCCGGGCCAGTGCTTCGATGCGCTCGCCCGGGATGCCTGTGATGGGGGCCGCCCAGGCCGGGGTCTTGGGCTGTCCGTCAGCCGCGCCGGTCAGGTAGGGCAGGAACCGGTCGAAGCCGACGCAGTGCCTGGCCAGGAATGCCTCGTCGTGCAGGCGTTCGGCCTGCAGTACCCAGCACAGCGCGAGCATGAGCGCCGTATCGGTGTTCGGGCGGATCGGCAGCCACTCAAAGGCAGCACCGGTTTCGAGGTCGTCGCGCGTGGGGCTGATGTTGATGAAGCGGCAGCTCGCCTGCGCCATGCGCCGCAGCCCGCCGGGAACACGGTGTTCGATCGCGCCACCCTGGCTGATCTGGGCGTTCTTCGCCGGCACGCCGCCGAAGGTCACGAACAGGCGCGTGTGCTGTTCCAGCACCGTCCAGGCCGTGTGCCGCGCCATCAACTCATCCATCGGCGCTACGATATGCGGCATCAGCACGCGGGCGGCGCCCAGGCTGTAGCTGTCCGTGCTGCGGACGTAGCCGCCAATGCTGTTGAGGAAGCGGTGCACCTGGCTCTGGGCATGGTGGAAGCGGCCAGCGCTGGACCAGCCGTAGGAACCGCCAAAGATCGCACGATTGCCATGGGCGCCGATCACGCGCCGCAGTTCAGCGGCAGCCAGGTCGAGTGCCTGGTCCCAGGAGACCTCCACGAAGGGCTCGCGCCCCCTGCCGGTTCTCGCGCGCCCTTCCAGCCATCCTCTCCGGATCGCCGGTCGCCGAATGCGCAAACGGTCCAGTTCCGGCGCCAGCATGTGAAGCCCGATCGGGGAGGGGTCCGGGTCGTCCCGGAAGGGGTGAAGCGCCACGGCCTCCCCGCCGGCCATCTCGACCTCATAGGCGCCCCAATGCGTGACAGTGAGGATGGCCATCGCTTCGCTCCCTGCGCTGGCGGGCCATTGCCCGAGGCGCCATGGGTCCCTTGAGGACCCCGTGGCGTCAAGCATGGGGCCACGGATCACGGGGTACGCATTCATGCTTTACCGCGCTAAGGCGGCGTGGCACGGTCTAGGGGCTGAGCGCCTCCCGGCGGCAAAAGAAAAGGCGGTGCCTTGCGGCACCGCCGAGTTTAGGGAGGAAACGTCCAAGAAAGACAGCGCGCTAACGCGCTGCTGCGGTGCACAATAAGGGACAGTATCGTTGACGTGCAAGGGGCGTTGCGCCCCTCGCGCGTTTTTTCTGCATTCCCCGCATGCTCTCAGTCCGGCCTGGCACCCGACGCCCGGACGATCGGGGTCCATTTCGTTGTTTCCGCTCGGATGAAGGCAGCGCATTCCTCAGGCGTCGAAGGCGTCGCCTCGATCTGCCGCAGCGCGAAGGCAGCCAGGACCTCGGGGTCCAGCAAAGCGGTCGTCGCGGCATGATGCAGGGCCTGGACGATCGGGGCGGGCAGGTTGCGCGGCCCCACCATGGCGCTCCAGTCCACCATGTCAAAATCCGCGAGGCCCGGCGTCTCGGCGATTGCCGGCAGGGTCGGCAGCAAGGGGCTCCGCGCCTTGCTTGTCACGGCCAGCATCTTGAGCCGCCCTGCCTCGGCCTGCGGTCCAGCGCCGGAAGAGGGCGTGAATGCGCTGTCGATCTTGCCGGTCATGAGGTCAGTGATCAGGGGCGCTCCGCCGCGATAAGGCACGTGGATGTTCCGCAGCCCGGCCAGGAGGTTCAATTGCTCCCCCGCCAGATGTCCGGCGCCGCCGGCACCAGATGATCCGAAGGTCAGCGGATCCCGCTTTCCTGCCGCCACATACTCCTCGACGCTCCGCCACGGCCGATCCGCTGGCACGGCCAGCACGTTCACGATCATGCCGACCCGCGTGATCGGTTGGAGGTCAAGCTGCGGATCGAAGGTCAGGTTGCCGTAGAGCGTCTGATTGATCGCCAGGCCACCGATCGTGCCCATCAGGATCGTATGCCCATCCGGCGCGGACCGCACGACGAAGTCCGAGGCGATGTTGCCGTGGGCCCCCGTGCGGTTCTCCACCACGACAGGTTGGCCCAGCACTGCCTGCATCTTCGGCGCCATCAGCCGGGCCGCCAGATCGGTGGTGCCGCCCGGCGGAAAGCCGACGATGAAGCGGATGGGACGACTGGGGAAGCCGGGCTGCGCCAGAGCGGGCGCTGCCAGCAGCGCTGGCACCGTGGCCAGCAGGGTACGACGAAGCATCAGGCTTCTCCTCCGTCCTTGGAAAGCAGCGTGTCCCGCAGCCATGCGGCGATGGAACAGGCATCGGAATCGCGATCCGCGAAGCCCGCCAGTTGCAGGCCCAGCGGCAGGTCTTCCGCCGACAGTAGCGGCAAGGCGAAGGCAGGTCCGCCCACCAGGGTCCATGGCAGCGCGTAGTTCCGGGAACCCGTGAAGCCATGGTCCTGGATGGCGGGGCCGCTGGAACAGAGCATGAGGAAGCCATCCGCCCGTGTCGCCAAGGCGGCTACGCGGGCACGGAGACCTTCGCGGTCCGCCACGGCCCGCGCGTATCGCGCCGCATCCATGGTGGCGGACCGGGCAAGCAGATCCTGGATGCGGCTTCCGACCATGGAGGCGCCATGATTCCGATAGCTCGCCAGCGGCCAGCGCGCTTCCCAGGCCAGCAGATCGTTGGCGAATTCGCCGATGTCGCGCAATTCGCTCTCGAGCGCCGAGACGTCGTCGTCATTGCCGCCATCGATGATCTCGACGCCCGATGCCGCGATGGCGGCGACCGCGCCTTCGAACGCAAGGCGGGACGACTCCGGCGTCTCCTCCCATCCCAGTGTCGCCAGCCGGACGAGGCACCTGGGCTTGCGCGCCGGCGGCACATCCATCGGTCCGCTGATGCCGGGGTGCGGCGGCGTTCCACCGACCAGGCGGGAAATCACCATGGCTGCGGCCCAGACATCCTCCAGGCTGGCGCCGATCAGCCCGAGGTGGTCGAGCGTTGCGGCCAGTGGCGTCACGCCCCCTGCATGCAGGGCGCCATGCGTTGCTTTCAACGCGTAGGCGCCGCAATAGCCCGCCGGACGGATGGTGGAGGCATGGGTCTGTGTCCCGAACCCCATGCTGGCCATCCCCGCCCCAACTGCCGCTGCGGAGCCTGACGAAGACCCGCCCGGCGTTCGACTGGTGTCATAGGGATTGCGCGTCGGCCCTGAATTGCCGCAGGCGAACTCGGTGGTGACGGTCTTGCCCAGGATGATCGCACCGCCCTGGCGCAGGGCATGTACGCCGGCCGCATCGCGGCGCGACGCCCATCCCGCATAGATCGGATTGTTCATCTGGGTCGGCAGGTCGATCGTCTCGATCATGTCCTTCACGACGACGGGCATGCCATCGACGGGGGACAGTGGCGCGCCCGCGCGCCAGCGCGCTGCCGACGCGTCGGCAGCCCGGCGCGCGGCGGCGAAATCATGCGTCACGAAGGCGGCAACGGCGCTTTCATCGCGCTCCATCGTGGCGATGCACGCCTCGAGGAAGTCGCGTGGCGTCGAGGTGCCTGCGCGGAATGCCTTCGCCTGAGGGACATAGGGTCGAAGCAGTGGTGATGTCGGGGAATAGGGGATGCGCCGCTGCGATGCAGCAGGATCAAGGGAAATGACGGGCAGGAAGGTCAAGCGGAACTCCGGGGCAGCCTGACGCCAATGCATCGTCACCCGGCGTCGGGATCAACCGGCGATCATGTCCGAGTGTCTTTCTTTCCGGACTAGCCAGACAGGACCGGCACAAGATCGGGGCGTTCGCCCCGATACCGTGCCTACGCATCGTGCAAAGCTGGATTGGCGTGCGTCCGGCGTACCGGCACACAACCCCCGGCTTCGCGCTGGAGGCGCGCCCGCCCTATCGGCACGAGATCGCAGCACGACCGAACGCAACGCCGCTGGCCAGGGCGGCGCCGCTCCCGGCCGTGCCAGCTTGACCAGTGCGCGGCCAGTCCCAGCCATCAGCCGTGCCGACAATGACAACCATATCGGATCGCTCGGGTGTGTCGAATCGATGAGCGGGATACGGTCGATACTCATGGCGACCGTCTTTCGAGGCGTGGCCGGGCCGATAGTGCGGGCCCTTCGACTACGATGCCATCCCGTTCATGAGCATGCGCGTGGTCGCCCCGCTCGTCTCGTCCTTACATGCGGCCGCTTGGGTGCCGGCCCGCGCGTCACCAGAGGATGCGGGGGCGGTTACGAAACCTGGTCCGGTGACATCTCATATTGCGAGTGACTCTCAATTGCGATAAACGGCTCCGCCTACGCCGAGCCAGCCAGCCCCGGGCCCATGCCCCAGCGCGCCAGCCAGGCACCGACCTCGATCGGGATGCCCCATGGAAAAGCGAAACCTGCTTGCTGTGACCCTGGCTCTCATTGCAGCCAATCCAGCTCTCGCCCAGACAGCGGACGCACCGCCGCCGGCGGCCACTCCTCTCGATGCTGTCACTACCACGGCGACGCGGACGCGTGCCGTTGCAGGTGACCTCGCCGTCCCTGCGGCTGTGGTGCCGCGGGAGGAGGTTGAGCGTCGTGACGCCCGGAGCGTCCTCGACCTGATCAGGGATATTCCGGGTGTCGAAAGCTCCGGCGTGCCGCGCACGACGGCGATGCAACCCGTGATCCGCGGGCTCGGGGATGAGCGGATCGTGCTTCGCCTCGACGGCGCCCGGAACAACTTCAACGCCGGCCATCGCGGCCGGACCTTCGTCGATCCCGAGTTGCTACGCCAAGTGGAGGTCCTGCGCGGGCCTGCCAGCACGCTCTACGGCTCCGGCGCCCTCGGCGGTGCCATCGCGCTCCGTACCATCAGCGCTGATGATATCCTGCAACCCGGCGCCAGCTTTGGCGGCGCCGCCAGCATGGGCTGGCAGAGCCAGGGCAGCGGTCCCCGCGGTAGCCTGGCGCTGGGTGCGCGGGCGGGGGAGTTCTCCGTCCTGGGCGCCATGACGGGCTTCACCAACGGTAACTTCACCGATGGCCGAGGCACCACCATCCCCTATTCGGAGGACGAAGCCACCTCCCTGCTCGGCAAGCTCGGCTGGAATCCCGGGCATCATCGCTTCGAACTCTCCGCGATGCGTTTCCGGGACACCAACACGCTGCCTATCGCCGCCAGCACGGCCACCACCACGAGCATCACGGATCGCGAGACGGTACAGGAAACGCTGAGCCTCCGCTGGTCCTACGACGATCCGTCCATGCCGCTGCTCGCGCCGCAGGTCGTCGTGTACCGCAACCATGTGGACATCCAGGAACGTAGGCTGACCGGCACACGCGCCGTGGATGGCACGACTCTGACCACAACAGGCATCGATGCGCAGAACACGTCCCGCTTTGGCGGCTTCGGCGCTCATGCCTTGACCTACGGATTCGAGTATTATCGCGACGAACAGGAAGGCACGAGCAACAGCAGCGCGCGGAGCCAGTTCCCGACCGCCCAGCAATCCGTCCTTGGCCTTTTCGCGCAGGACGAGATCACCCTCGGCGCCTTCACACTGACCCCTGGCGTGCGGCTCGACCGGTTCGAACAGGAAAGCCCCAACGGGCTTAACGACCGCAGTGTGGACCGCATCTCTCCCCGAGTCTCACTCGGCTGGCAGGTCCTGCCATGGATGCAGCCCTATGTCAGCTATGCCGAGGGTTTCCGAGCGCCATCCCTGACCGAACTCTATGTCGGCGGCCAGCATTTCCCCGGCAACTTCTTCGTCCCCAACCCCAACCTTCGGCCGGAGGTTTCCCGGAACAAGGAAGCAGGCGTCAATCTCCGATTCGCCGATGTTCTTCGGGATGGCGACCGCCTTCGCGTCCGCCTGAGTGCCTTCCGCAACGACATCGACGACTTCATCGAGCAGACCGTGCTGGCCACCACGACGGTGACCCGCAACATCGGGCAGGCCCGCATCACGGGCGTGGAGGCCGAGGCGCAGTATGATGCTGGCACCTGGTGGCTCGGCCTCGGAGCTGCCGCGTTGAAGGGCGACAATCTCGAAACGAACCAACCGCTTGCCTCCATCCCCGCGCATCGCGTCTCGGTCAATGCCGGCTATCGCTTTCTGGACCAGGGCGTGACGGTCGGCGGCCGCATCACCGCGACGGCGGAGCAGGACCGCGCACCAGCAACAACTGGGGTGGCGCAACAGACCTCCGGCTATGGTCTGCTCGATCTGTTCGCGAGTTGGACGCCAACCGCGGCACCCAATCTCCGCGTTGCGCTGGCGGTCGACAATGTCTTCGACCATGCCTATCGCCGCTCCACCTGGAACAGCGATCCAGCGCCTGCCTTCTATGAGACCGGCCGCAACATCCGCGGCAGCCTGCGTATCGCCTTCTGACCGGCCATGGGCGTGGCGGCGTTGCATCGGCGAGCTTCGTTGGGCGCTTCCGTCGCGCTGCACGGTGCCATCGCCATGGCCGCCGTGCTGCCGGCACTGCATATGCCCCGGCCCGTGCCTGCGGGATCACTCGTGGCGGTGTCGCTGGTCTTTGCCACCCCTACGCATGGCACGGTAGGCACGGCACCGGCAGCCGCCCTCGAGTTGCCTGCTGCGGAAGCCCGGGACCAGGCGATAGCGGAACCGCAGGAACTGCCGGTGACGGACCCGGGTGCCGAAGTGGCAGCGCCGCCCGTCATCGAGACCCCCGTCATCGAGACCTTGGAATCGCTGTCGCCGCTGCCTGAGCGACCTGTTTTGGCCGATATGGCGCTTCCGCCACCGACTGCGCGGCGACCCGCGGCACGGCAGGATTCCCCGGCCCGGCGCGTCGCCCGTCCCGTCGCGCCCGCCACGGCGGATCGCGAAGCCGCCGCGCCGGCCGCTGCTTCGGTGGCGGCCCTCGCCAATGCGGCAGCCCCGGCCGCCACCATGGCTGTTGCCAACCAGCCGGGCCCGACCGTCATCACCGCGCCCCGCTATCGCCTGCCGCCTGCACCCCCGGTCTACCCCGCCCGTGCGGTGGAACTCGGCCTCACTGGCACAGTCCTCGTCCGCGCCCGTGTGACCCCTGACGGGAGCACTGAGGAGACGCGCCTGTGGCGCTCGTCCGGCCATGCGCTGCTCGATACAGCAGCGCTGGCGGCCGTCCGCCGCTGGGCCTTCGAGCCGGCCTCCGTCGACGGGCGGCGGGTCGAGGCATGGGTCGAGGTGCCTGTTCATTTCCGCCTGAACTGAGGAACATTCCATGCCCAGCCTTCTCGAACGCCATCAGGACCTCATGCGCACCGCTGGTGCGCTGCGCGCACGCGATGCGGCAGAGCGGCTCGGGACCACCGAAGCCGCCCTGGTCGCGTGCGGCGCCATGGGCCCGGCAAGGGCGCTGCGCCCCGATTGGGCGGGGCTGATCGGCGCCTTGCCTCGCGCCGGTCGGGTCATGGCGCTGACGCGCAATGACCATGCCGTCCATGAACGCCACGGCGTCTACACGGATGTCTCAAGCGGGCCCGGCCACATCCTGGTCCTTGGCCCGGAGATCGACCTCCGGCTGTTCCCCGCGCGCTGGTCGCATGCCTACGCGCTGGCCGGCGACCGTCCCTCCATCCAGGTTTTCGGTCGCGATGGCGCTGCCGTGCACAAGGTCTTCGCCACGGAGGCCACCCTCCGCGAAGGCTGGGAGAGCATCATGGCCGACTTCATGGCTGATGTAGTGGACGCTCCCCCGCAGGTACCGCCCGCGATCCGCGTGGCGTCAGAAGGGCAGGTTGATGGCGCTGCGCTGCGTGAATCGTGGTTGGCGCTGAGGGACACGCACGACTTCCTCCCGATGCTTCGCCGCCATCGCGCTTCCCGCCGCCAAGCCTTCCGCCTGGCTGGGGACGACCTGGCGCGGCAACTCGCCCCTCATGCCGGGACGGCAATCATCGAAGGTGCCGCGGGTAGTGAGGTTCCCGTCATGGTGTTCGTCGGCAATCCCGGCGGCATCCAGATCCACACCGGGCCCATCCACCGCCTGCGTCGGACACCCGGCTGGTTCAATGTTCTCGATCCCGCGTTCAATCTCCACCTTCGTGAGGCTGGCGTGGCTTCCGTCTGGCGGATTGTGAAGCCGACAGAGGACGGCATGGTCACTTCCATCGAATTGCTCGATGCGGGCGGGGAGGTCGTTGCCCTGATCTTCGGAGCGCGCAAGCCCGGCCAGCCCGAACGTGAGGATTGGCGCACCCTGGTCGCCGAAGTGGCAGACCGCCACGTGGCGGAGGTCGTCGCGTGATCCGCCGCCGTATGCTGACTGCCAGCCTGATGGGCCTCACCGTCCAATCGGAGCGCGCCCGGGCCGCTGCGGGCCGGCTGGTGACCATCGGCGGTGCGGTGACGGAGACGGTCTTTGCCCTGGGCCAGGGTGATCGGATCATCGCTGTGGACAGCACGAGCAGGTTCCCAACCAAGGTCAGTGCTTTGGCGCAGGTCGGGTATCTTCGGGCATTGGCACCGGAGGGTCTGATGGGCCTGGCGCCGGACCTGATGCTCGTCTCGGAGGAAGCGGGTCCGCCCCAGGTGCTTTCCGTTCTGCGCGCTGCTGGCGCGCCCGTTGCCATGGTTCCTGATGAGGCAGGGATAGAGGCTGTCAGCCGGAAGATTCGTGCCGTGGCCCAGGCGCTAAACCTGGAAGGCGCTGCAGTGGCAGACGCGGTGACGGCGGATTGGCGGCGCCTCGACGCCCCGATTGCCTCTTTGCAGCCCGTGTCGGCCGTCTTCATCCTGTCGGTAGCGCGCGGTGCCCCATTGGTGGCAGGGCGCGACACACACGCTGATGCGATGCTTCTTGCTGCTGGGGCTCGCAACACCGTGCGCAGCTTTGCTGGATACCGGCCGCTGTCGGCTGAGCTTGCGGCTGCTCTGGCACCGGAGGCCATCGTGATGATGGACCATGCCCTGGCTGAAGCTGGTGGCGCGGCGGCCGTGCTCAGCATCCCGTCGCTTGCGGTGACGCCAGCTGCCCGGGCACGCCGCGTGATTGGGCTGGATGGCGCCTATATGCTGGGCTTCGGACCGCGTGCTGCCCATGCGAGACGCGACTTGGCCCGGTTGCTCCACCCTAATGCGGTCCTCCCAGGCCTCCCCAGCAGGGGTTGGACATGAACCGGATGGCCGCAGTGCCGACGCTGCAGGAGCGGGTCACGCTGCCGCTTCTCCCGCTCGGCGTCGGCCTTCTCGGTGCTGCCATCCTCGCCGGATTGCTGCTCGGCCCGGCCCGCATCGGCGCCGATGGGCTTTTGGCCGTGCTGGCGCATTGGCTGGGCGCACCGCTGCCGCCAGAACACGCGCGGGACGCGGCTGTAATCGGCGTCATCCGTGCACCGCGTGTTCTGCTGGCGGCGCTGGTCGGGGCCGGGCTCGGTGCCGCGGGCGCGACGATGCAGGGTCTTTTTCGAAATCCCCTGGCCGATCCCGCGTTGATCGGGGTGTCCAGTGGCGCAGCGCTTGCGGCGGTGGCCGCCATCGTGCTCGCCGGCCCTGCTTTCGGCGCGTCAGCCGGGCTGTTCGGCCTTTGGCTGCTGCCAATTGCCGCCTTCATCGGGGGGCTCGGCGCTACCCTCGTCATGGCACGGCTCGGTCGTGTCGGCGGTGCCGCGCCCGTTGCGACCCTTCTGCTAGCGGGTGTTGCTGTGAACGCCTTGGCAGGCGCCATCACGGGCCTTCTCATTTTCATGGCGGATGACCGGCAGGTGAGGGACATCACCTTCTGGACTCTTGGCAGCCTCGCTGGTGCGCGATGGCAGCATCTTCCCGTCATTCTTCTGCTCGTAGGCCTGCCGTCGCTGCTGCTTTGTGCGCTGGCGCGGCCGCTCAATGCCCTATTGCTCGGGGAGTCGGAGGCCTACCATCTTGGCGTTTCGGTCGAGGCCCTCAAGCGTTCCGCGATACTGCTTGCCGCGATCAGCGTCGCGGCGGGTGTCGCATTCACGGGACTGATCGGCTTCGTGGGCCTCGTCGTGCCCCATGTTGTGAGGCTGGTGTTCGGAACCGACCATCGGATCGTCCTGCCGGGTGCGGCCCTGCTTGGCGCGGCCCTTCTTGTGCTGGCAGATCTCGCCGCCCGAAGTCTCGCTTCGCCGGCTGAACTGCCTGTTGGCGTCATCACAGCCCTCATCGGCGCGCCCTTCTTCCTGTGGCTGCTGCGTCAATCCGGCTCTGGAAACGGCGCATGATCGCGGCACGCGCCCTTACGATGCGTTGCGGCGGGCGACGACTGCTGGACGAGGTGTCCCTGGAACTGCAGCCCGGTGAGGTGGTTGCGATTATCGGTCCCAATGGCGCGGGGAAATCCACGCTTCTGCGCGCGATGTCGGGCGAACTTCGTTCGGAAATCGGCGTCGTCACATTGGAGGGCCGCCCGCTTGCCGCCTGGCATCCTGTTGATCTCGCGCGCCGCCGTGCGGTTGTCAGCCAGAACGTTGCCCTGGCTTTTCCCATCACAGGCCGGGATGTCGTCGGTCTTGGACGCTTGCCCTGGCATGCGACCCCACAGGCGGCACGGGATGTACACGCGGTGGAGGCGGCGCTGGAGACCGTTGGCGCCACCGGGATCGCGGCGCAACGCTATGCAACGCTTTCCGGCGGCGAACGCCAGCGCATCCAGATCGCGCGTGCGCTGGCGCAACTAGACGGCGCCGCACATCCGGCCGCATTGCTGCTGGATGAGCCGACAGCCAGTCTCGATATCTCTCATGTTGGCGTGATTCTGCGCCTTATCCGCCGTCTGGCACTGCAAGGCGCGGCCGTGATGGTGGTCCTCCATGACCTTAACGAGGTTAGCTTTGCCGCAGATCGCGTCATGGTCATGGCTGAGGGGCGCTGCGTCGCCGCAGGGCCTCCCGCAGCAATCCTGCGGCCGCGTCTGCTGGAAGCCGTCTACGGCATCCCCTTTCAGAGGCGGGGCGACGCCCTGTTGCCGGAATTCACTACCGATTGATCACCCCTTCATAGGCCGACGCGACCCGAAGGAATTTCCGCTGCGGCGCGGATCCTACCGGATTCCGGCACGCATGAATGACTGGACGAACTGCCGCTGGAACATCAGGAATCCGAGCAGCAGTGGCGCTGAGGTCATCAGCGTGGCAGCCGAAATGATCGCCCAGTCGATCCCCTGGTCGGTGGAGGCGAAGACCGATAGCCCCACGGTCAGCGGCCTCGTTTCCACCGTATTGGTGATGACGAGCGGCCAGAGGAAGTTGTTCCAATGGTAGGAGACCGACGTCAGGCCGTAGGCCAGGTAGGTCGGCTTCGCGAGGGGCACGTAGACGCGGAGCAGGATCGCCATGGTCCCGCAGCCTTCGACGCGCGCTGCTTCCTCCAACTCTCGCGGAATCTGCTTGAAGGTCTGGCGTAGCAGGAAGATTCCGAATGCAGAGGCCATGTAAGGCAGGCCGATGGCCAGTATGGTGTCCACGAGGCCGAGGGCTCGCATGCTCCGGTAGTTCTCGACCAACAGCACATCAGGCATGATCATCAATTGCAGCAGCACAAGGCCGAACAGCAATCCGCTGCCGCGGAATTCGCTGCGCGCGAAGGCGAAAGCGGCCAGGGTACACAACACGAACTGCGCCACCAGCACCATCGTTACCAGTACGAAGGTATTGAGGAAATAGCGGGCGAAGGGCGCGGCATCCCACGCCGCGGCGAAATTCTCCAGCGTCAAGGGCGCGAACAAGTCGAATCTTACAGAATAGCCCTGCGGATGAACCGCTGCCCAGATGGCGTATAGCAGCGGTGCCACCCACAACAGTCCGAGCAGCCAGGCCGCCGCGTGCTCAAACGCGTTGCCGACCCGCCCGATCATCGGTAGTGCACCCGCTTCTCGCCGACCAGGAACTGAACAGCCGCCGTCAGCGCCAGCATCACCAGCAGTACGACCGTGAGGGCAGAGGCCGTGGCAGTATCCCAGAACCGGAAGCCGAGTTCATAGACATAGGTCAGCAGCAGCGCCGTGGCGTTGTCAGGTCCGCCCTTCGTCATGACGATGATGTGGTCCACAAGCCTGAAGCCGTTGATCACGGCATTCACCAGTACAAACAGAGTCGTAGGGCCCAATAGGGGCAGGGTGATGCGCCAGAAGATGCGCGCGCGGGATGCGCCCTCGATCGCAGCGGCTTCGCACAGGTTTGGCGGAATGGCCTGCAGTGCCGCCAGGTAGAAGATCATGAAGAAACCGGCTTCCTTCCAGACAGCGACGACGATCATCGCGCCAAGCGCGGTTTCCGTCCGCCCGATCCAGTTGGTGGGGCCCCAGCCGAACAGCGTCCGCAGTATCTGGTCCAGCAGGCCGTAGTCCGGCGTGTAGAAGAACAGCCAGAGGTTGGCGACGGCAATCATTGGCAGCACGGTCGGCGTGAAGAAGGCGATGCGTAGTGCTGTGCGGCCATGGATCTTTCCGTTGACCCACAGCGCCATCATCAACGCCAGTCCGATGGAAAGCGGGATCGTGGTCAGCGCGTAGACCAGGTTGTTCATCAGCGCCTGCCAGAAGATCGGGTCCTCCGCCAGCGCCAGATAATTCTCGGCCCCCACGAAGCGCGCGGGGCGGCTGCCCCGCGGTGTGGAGAAGAGGGAATGCCAGATGGTTGCGATAGCAGGGTAGTGAGTGAAGGCCACCAGCAGCAGCAGGGCCGGTGACAGCATCAGCCAGGCATGCACCGTGGTCCTACCCTGCATCGCTCCCGGTCCTTAGCGATAGCGGCGAAGGATGCGCTCGGCCTCGGCCTGCGCATCCGCCATGGCGGGTCCTGCCTGCTTCCTACCGAGCAGCCCAGCCTGGAGGTTGTCGTTCAGCGCCTTGGTCACGCGCTGGTTCTCATGGGTCGAAAGCTCAGCCACCGCATGCGGCAACTGATCCCGCGCCACGGCGGCGGCAGGAAAATCGGCGACGTAGGCGCGCATCGCCGGCGTTTCGAAGGCTTGCGGCGTGACAGCCACATAGCCAGTTTCGATCCCCCAATGCGCCGCGCGTTCCGGCGTGGTCAGAAAGCGCGCGAAGCGGACCGCGCCTTCCCGTTGTGCTGCATTGGCGGACTTGAACACATAGAGGTTGCCACCGCCGGTTGGGCTGCCCGGTCTACGGCCCGCGGCCAGCATGCCGACGCCGAAGGGGAAGGGGGCGTTGCGGCGGACATTCGTCAGGTTCCCCGTCGTCGTCCACATCATGGCCGTCTTCCGTTCGAAGAAGTCGCGCGGCGTGGTGCCCCATTCCACGATGCCGCCCGGATGTACGCGGTGGCGCTGGGACAGGTCCATCCAGTACTGCAGTGCCTCTGCCACCTTCGGGTCATTGAAGAAGGTGCGGTTGCCATCCGCATTCATCAGCCGCACATCGGCCTGTGTCGTCAGCCCCTGGAACAGCCAGTAGGGAAAGCCCGAGGACGGGATCTGGATTCCCCACTGCGTGACGTTGTCGCCCTGGCGCTTCGTCAGCTTCTGCGCGAAGTCGATCTGCTGGGCCCAACTCTGCGGCGGTGTCTCCGGATCGAGGCCCGCCTCCCGGAATGCATCCTTGTTCCAATAGGTGACGATGGTAGAGCGCTGGAAAGGGATGCCCCACGTCTTTCCGCGTGCGCGGCTGTTTTCCATGAAGCCTGGATAGAAGCCGTCCAGCCAGGGCTTCTCCACGCCCGCCAGGTCATCCCACGCCAGGATCGCGTCCTCCTCGATCAGCGTGAAGATGTCCACGGCCAGAAGGCATGCGATCTGAGGGGCATCGCCACCCCGCATCGCCGTCAATGTCTTGGTCAAGGTGTCCTGGTAGGAACCGGCGTAGATTGGCTTGATGCGGAAGCGCGGATTCTCCCGCGCGAACTCCTCGCAATACCCGTCGATCAGACGCGGGATCGGTCCCCCGACTGCGATCGGATAGTTGAAGACAATCTCAGTCGGTGCCTGCGCGTGCACGGCGGGCGCTGCCAGCAGGGGGGTGGCGGCCATGGCACCGAGCGTGGTGCGACGAGTGATGTTCATCGACATTCTCCTCCGGTTTTTCAGGTTGTTGGGCGGTCTGGCAGCCGGCGGCCGCTGGTGGAATCGAACAGATGAACGGCAGGCGGCAGTTTCAGGCGCAGTGGGGTGCCGGAGGCGAGCGCATGGTGACCGGGCACACGCACCTGCATCACTTCCGCCCCATCACCGACCGCGACGGTCAGCACCGTCTCTGCCCCCAGGAATTCCGCGGCCTGAACGCGCCCGGGCAGACCGGGCCCGTCGACTGGCGCCACGTCCTCCGGCCGCAGCCCGAGCAGTTGCCCCGCAGCCTCAGCCGGCGCCACCGTCACGCCCGGTGCACCGGCCACCTCGGCGCCATTCTGTCCCGACACCAGTCGCAGGAGGGACATGGGTGGCGTGCCGATGAAGGACGCCGCAAAGACGCTGGCCGGGCGCGCATACAGCTCAGCCGGGGTCGCATCCTGCTCCACGCAGCCATCGCGCATCAGCACGACCTGGTCGGCCATGCTCATCGCCTCCGCCTGATCATGCGTCACGTAGACCATGGTGATACCAAGGCGTTGCTGCAGCGCGCGGATCTCTCGTCGCATCTCCGCCCGCAGCTTTGCGTCGAGGTTCGACAGAGGCTCATCCATCAGGCAGATCGGCGCCTGCGCCACCACAGCACGGGCCAGCGCCACTCTCTGCTGCTGACCGCCGGACAATTGGCCCGGCCGCCGGCCAAGCAGTTTGGTCAGCCCCAGCATCTCCGCCGTTTCCGCCAACCTCCCCTGGCGTTCGGCTGCTGCGACATGCCGCGCGCGTAGACCGAAGACGATGTTCTCCGCCACCGAAAGGTGTGGAAACAGCGCATAGGATTGGAACACCATGGCGATCCCGCGCTGCGCGGGGGGCAGGCCAGTTACGTCTCGGCCCTCCAGCAGGAGGCGGCCACCAGTCGGCGCCTCCAGCCCCGCCACGACGCGCAGCAGCGTGGATTTCCCGCAACCCGAGGGACCGAGAAGCACCAGGAAGGTGCCGGGCCGGGCTGCAAGGCTGATGCCGGCCAGCGCCTGCGTCTCGCCGAAGGATTTCGTAATGCCGTCGAGGCGGATATCGCCTCGCAGCCGATGCGGAGCAATCATGTCGGGTGCCAGCGCTGCCACCCCTGAGTGGGGGCGCGCGAAGGATAGTAGACATTCCGGTCGGGACGCCAGGGTCTCCCCGGCGCGCTGTCACCGACTTATCTCGGTCGCGGGTCTTTTCATGCAGGTCCCGCCTGGCCTACCGTTCGGTTGGCAGGGAGGAAGCGGTGGGCAGCAGCGTAGAGGTCGTGGAGCTTTCGGTGGCTTTCGGGCGCACCCCGGTGCTGCACCGAATCTCGCTTTCCGTTGCCGCAGGCGAATTCGTGGCGCTTCTCGGCCCTTCCGGTTGCGGCAAGACCACATTGCTTCGCTCCATCGCCGGCTTCGTCGCGCCGGCCGGTGGACGTATCCTTGCCGGCGGGCAGGACATTACCCAGGCTCCGCCGGAACGGCGCGGCGCGGCGATGGTGTTCCAGTCCTATGCGTTGTGGCCCCATATGTCGGTGGCCAAGACAATTGGCTACGGCCTGAAGCTGCGCGGCTGGGACCGCGTGCGGATCGACGTGAAGGTTGGCGAGATGCTTCGCCTGTTGCGCCTCGAAGGCCTTGGCGACCGCCTTCCGGCGCAACTCTCCGGCGGCCAGCGGCAGCGTGTGGCGTTGGGCCGTGCCCTCGCCGTGGATCCCGCCATCCTTTTGTTGGATGAACCGATGTCGAACCTCGACGCGCGTGTCCGCGAGGGTGTGCGCCACGAACTCCGCGAACTGCAGCAATCCCTCGGCATCACCGCCATCCATGTGACGCATGACCGGGAGGAGGCGATGATCCTCGCCGACCGCATCGTCATCCTCCATGAAGGCCGGATCGCGCAGCAGGGCACGCCGGAGGACCTCTGGGCGCGTCCCGCCAGCGCCTATGTCGCGGATTTTCTTGGCGCCACTAACTGCCTGCCCGTCCGTGTCCATGACGAGATGGCAGAGGCCGCGCCGGCCGAGCCGCCTCTGCGCCTGGAGCCAGGCCGCGCGCCGCCGAATGGCCCTGCCAATGTCCGTTTTCGTCCGGAAGAGGCGCGCGTGCTGGCCCCCGGCGAACCACTGGATGGTCTGGTCTTCCATGGAGTCGTCGCGCTCTCCGCCTATCCCGGTGGCCGCTGGCGCGCCTCCATCCGCATTGGCCGCGATGATGTGCTGGTGGATGTGCCCGATCGGCTGCCGGAAGGCGCGCCTGTCCGCCTCGGTATTCCCGCGCCCGCGGCGCATGTCTTTGCCGCCACGGCCTGAACGACAGAACACGGAGGAAAACGCCCATGGACCGCAGGACATTCCTGGCCACTGCCGCGGCTCTCGCCGCTACACCCGCTCTGGCCCAGCAGCGTGTCACGCTGAACGTGCTGACCGCCGGCGACCAGAACATGGTCGACTACATCACGGACTATCTCGGCCCCATGTTCCAGCGCCAGAACCCAGGCGTCACGGTCCGCGCGCTTGGCACGGGGCCTGGCGATGCCGGCAGCCAGCGCATCTGGGAGCGGCTGGAAGCGCAGCGTCGCGCCAATACCAACAGCGTTGATGTCGATGTCGCCGTGGTCCACCAGACCATGGCCGGCCGTATGGTGGCGGAGGGCCTGCTGTCCCGCTTCCGTGACCAAGCCTCCACCGGCCAACTTGCAACGAGCGATGTGACGCGCAACGCCCTGGGCCAGAATGTCGACGGCTTCGTATTGCCGATGTTCAACAGCCAGATCGCCTTGGCCTACAACCCCGCTCGCGTTGCCACGCCCCCGCGCACCTTCGCGGAACTTGAGAACTGGGTAAGGCAGAATCCCCGCCGCTTCGGCTACAACGGCATCCGAGGTGGTATGTCCGGCGTCGGCTTCGTGTTCGGCTGGGCCTACGCCTTTGGCCCCGACCAGAAGCGCCTGATCGAAGGCCCCTTCGATGCGGAAGCCGTCAGCGCGCTGACCCCGGCCTTCCAGCGCCTGCGCGAGTTCAACCGCAACGTCGTCATCACCCCCGGCAATGCCGGCACGCTGGATGCGATGAATCGCGGCGAGATCGACATCGGCCCGGTCTGGATGGACATGTTCTACAGCTGGCAAGCGGAAGGGCGCCTGAACCCCGCCTATCGTCTGGTCCTGCCGGAGACGGGTCTGCCCGGCCAGCCTATGTACTACGTCATTCCTGCCCGTGCGGCGAACAATGACGTGGCACGACGTTTCATCGAACTCGCCACCAGCCCATCCGTGCAGGCAGAAGGGATCGTCCGGCGCTTCAACTGGTTGCCTGGCATCGATGCGCAGCATGTCCGCCAGCATCTGGACCAGCAGACCTGGGACCGCCTGTTCCGCGATGTCGGGCCGGATCAGCTTGCGCGCGGCGCGCGACCGATGCCGCAGGCGGATTTCATGCGAGCGCTGCAGGAAGCCTATGAACGCGTCGTACTGAACTGACGCTGTGCTACCCTACCTGCTGCTGGCGCCGGCACTTTTTGTTGTCGGCGCGTTCTTCCTCGTGCCATTGGCATTCTCGGTCATTGGCGCCTTCGAGGGGCCGCAAGGGCCGACCTTCGTCAACCTTGCCAATGCGGCTTCCCTTTACCGTATGGACCTCGTGTTCACCCTGCTGATTGTGGTGGCCTCCACTGCGTTGACGGGGCTGGGCGCGGTGGCCATCGGCGGCTACCTCACGCTCGGGCGTTCGCGCACCGCGTTGCGACTGCTGGGCGCCATGTATCGCTGGCCGCTCTTCATCCCCTTCATCGTCGCTGCCCAGGCCATGCGTGGCTTCATCGGGCAGAACGGACTGATGAACAACACGCTGGTCTGGATCGGCCTGATGCCGCAGGAGTGGGCGCAGAGCTTCCTGGACTGGCGCGGGATCGTCATCACTTTTGTCTGGAAGCAACTGCCCTTCGCGACGCTGCTTGTCGCTGGTGCCATGGCTGCCCTGGACCGTTCGGGGATCGAGGCTGCGCAAAATCTCGGCGCCGGGCGCCTACGGATCCTGATTGGCATCGTCCTTCCCCAGGTCGCGCGCAACATCATGGTCGCGCTGGTGCTGTCCTTCGTCACGATGATGTCCGTGCTGTCGGTCCCCATGATGATCAGCGGCCAGAGCCCCACCATGTTGACGGTCGCCATGGCCTGGCGGATCAATTCCTTCGGCGACTATGGCACAGCCAATGCTCTCGGCCTTGTCTCCTGCATCCTCACCGGCCTCGTTGCCTGGATCTGGCTCCGCCAGGCTGCGGCGGAGCGTGCGCGATGAGAGGGAGCGTAATGTGGTGGCTGCCACGCGGCCTGCTGCTGGGCCTCTTCGCCTTCTTCGTCTTCGGCCCGCTGGTCAACCTGGTGCTGTGGTCCGTGGCGGAATCCTGGTTCTGGCCCAATCGTCTGCCCAGCCAATACGGCTTCCGTTTCTGGGAGCGTGTCTTCCGCCCCGAGGGCCAGGCGATGGAAAGCCTTTGGCTTTCCATCTGGATCGCGACGCTGACAACGCTGCTGTGCCTGGCCGTCTCGGTCCCCGCCGCCTGGGCGCTGGCGAAGGCCAATTTGCGGTGGCGTGCCGCCATCTTGCTTCTGTTTCTGCTGCCGCAAGCCTTTCCCAATCTTCCAGTCTATATCAACATAGCGCGCATCTTCTTCTCCTTTAATTTGAACGGTACGGTGATCGGCGTGGTACTGGTCCATGCGGCGCATGGATTGGTCTATTCCATCTGGATCGCGACCGCTGCCTTTGCCGCCGTCGATGATGATCTTGAACTCGCAGCTCGTAACATCGGTGCCGGCGCCTTCACGGCCTTCCGCACCATCACCCTGCCGCTCGCGGCCCCCGGTATTGCCGCCAGCGCCGTCTTCGTCTTCCTGGAATCGCTGGATGAATTCACCGCCAGCTATTTCGTCGGCGCCCCTGAGGTCCGAACGCTGCCGCTGCTGCTGTTCAGCGCTGCGGCCGGCGGCAACATGCAGGTCGCTGCCATTACGGCGCTGATTCTTTTGGTGCCCAGCGTGCTGTTCATGCTCATCGTCGAACGCTTCCTCCGCGCCGAGGTCCTGGCCAAGGTCGGCAAATAGGTTACGCCATGCCCACGATCCTGCAGATCAGTGATACCCACCTCTCCCCTCGCAATGGCTTGTTCCTGGAGAACATCGCAGCCTTGCGTCGCGTGGCGCGGGCACGCCGTCCGGATCTGACCGTCTTCAGCGGCGACCTCTCCCTGGACGGAGCGGATCGAGACGAGGACATGGGGTTCGCCGCAGAACTTCTGCGTGCCTTCCCAGGCGAACACCTTTTCATCCCGGGCAACCATGACACCGGGAGCCACCCCATCGGCATGCCCCACCAGCCGGTCAACGCTGACCGCATGGCCCGCTTTCGGCGCTTCTTCGGCGAGGGCTTCGGCGCCGTAGACCTCCCAGGCTGGCGCGCGATCGGACTGAATACGGAGATCATGGCGACGGGGGTGGAGGAGGATGTTCAGGCGGCCTTCATCGCGGAAACCGTTCGGACGCTTGGCGCCCGCCGCATCGCGCTGTTCCTGCACAAGCCGGTCTTTGTCACCCGCCAGGACGACCCAACGATCGATGTCTGGTCCATCCCGCCTGATGCGCGGCCCGGCCTTTCACCGCTCCTGAGCCACCCTGCGCTCCGCCTCATTGCCTCCGGCCATCTGCATATGTTCAAGCAGGAGATGGAAGGCGCTGTCAGTCAAATCTGGGCCCCGGCTGCCTCTTTCGTCATGACGCCGGAGCAGCAGGATGGTCTCAGAGGCGAAAGGCGCTGCGGTGCGCTGCTGCATCACCTGTCCGCCGATGCCGTGACGACGGAACGGCTCGACCTGCCCGATACCTGGGCCGCTGATATCAAGCACCTCACCTATCCCGGTTGAACTCTCCGTAGCGCGATCGCGAGGATGTTCGCTGGCGTTGGCATGAACTGAAGGAAGCGCCAGGCCGCCACGGGTCCTGTACTTTCGGGCGCGAAGGCGAGGGTTGGGGCTTCGCCCAGCGTGAAGCCGAAATTCTCCAGCCCCATGGCGATACCCTCGCCGTTGGCCTTCACGAAGGCTTCCTTCAGCGTCCAGATCCGAAGGAAGGCTTCATGCTGTCTTGGGCGCGGCAGCGCCGCGATCAGCGCCGCCTCGCTGGCGGCAAAGAAGCGTTCCGCAATGCCCTCTCCAGCCTCCCGACGGCCGAGGTCTTCCACATCGAGGCCGACGTCGTCGGTGGAGGTGACGGCGCAGGCCACGAGGTTGCGCGTATGGCTCAAGTTGAAGCGCAGCCGTGCCAACCCGTGTCCCGGCGCCACTTCCGGCTTCCCGGCGGGGCCGACCGTGAAGCGCCATGCGTCCGGCGCCAAGCCTCCTGCTTCGGACAGCATCCGCCGCGCCAGCGCATGAGCTGCGATATAGGCGTGCCGATCGGCATCGAGGTGGAACCGCGCCGCCCGCGCCTGCTCCGCGGGCTCCAGCAACGCATGCCAGCCGGCCATCGTGGCCATATCCGCTGACTGCGGCTGCACCCAGCGTACGCGGATGGCGCCGCGTCGCAGCATTCAGTCCAGCTTGATGCCGAGGTCGCGGATCAGCGGTCGCCAGCGCGCGATCTCGCTGCGCATCTGTGTATTGAACGCTGCTGCATCACCAGGCACGGCCTCCGCACTCAGGTTCCGGATGACTTGCGCTACCTCGTCGCTCGCGATCGCCTGATTGAGCGTGGCATTCAGCCGTCCGATGGCAGTCGTTGGCGTGGCCGCCGGCACGCTCATGCCCATCCAGGCATAGGCCTCCGCATCCGGCAGGCCGAGTTCCTGCAGGGTCGGCACCTCCGGCAGCGCGGCAATGCGTGAAGGCGACATCACGGCCAAAGGCCTCGCCTGACCCTGGCGGATGGCGCCCATCGAGGACGCACTGTCGGTCAGCATGCAGTCGACCGATCCGGCCAGCATGTCCTGCAACGCCGCAGGGGAGTTGCGATACGGGACATGCGTCGCATCGAAGCGCGCGACGCGGGCCACATACTCCATGGCCAAGTGCTGGGGGCTTGCCACCGCGCCGCTGCCGAAGGTCGGCGCCTTGGCGCGTGCGGCTGCCAGGAACTGGGACCAGTCGCGGATCGGGCTTTCCGTCCGGACGATCAGGATCAGCGGGAAGCGCGCGATCAGGCCGACGCCGGTCAACGCGGTATCAGGGTCATAGGGCAGGCGTGCGTAGAGAGCGGGGCTATAGATGGCCATGCCGTTATCCACCATCAGCATCGTGTGGCCATCGGCCGGTGCCTGCAGCACCGTCTCCGTCGCCAGCACGCCGCCGCCGCCCGGTCGGTTGTCCACCACCACATTCTGACCCAGGCGCGACGCCATCTGTCGCCCGATCAGACGGGCGAATTGGTCCGAAGGCCCTCCGGCGCCGTAGGCGATCACCCACCGCAACTGCCGTTCCGGGAATGCCTGCGCCCGCGCCGCAGCCCCCAGGGCGGGCAGGGCGAGCGTGGCAAGACCAAGTGATCGGCGGGTCAGCATGGGCGGCAATCCTCTCGCAGCGGCGGAAGGTTCGCAGAGCGGCAGGGGCAAGACAAGCGCCCGGATTTCTGCCTAACCTTGCCTCCATGCCGTACCGATCCCGCATCACCATCGATGGCCTCGACCGGGCCTCCCACCGTGCCTTCTACCGGGCCATGGGCCTGTCGGAGGATGACCTCGGCAAGCCGATGATCGGCATCGTCTCCTTCAAGGGGGACCAGACACCGTGCAACCAGACGCATGGCTTCCAGGTGGATGCCGCGCGCCTGGGCGTCGCGGCGGCGGGCGGGGTTCCGCGGGAGTTCGTGGCCCCCTCGGTCTCCGACGGCCTCAGCATGAATCATGAGGGCATGAAGTTCAGCCTGGTCAGCCGCGAACTCGTGGCCGACACGATCGAGGCCACAATCCATGGCTTGGCCTATGACGCGCTGCTGGGCTTTGGCGGCTGCGACAAGACACTGCCGGGCGTGATGATGGGGATGCTGCGGGTCAACGTTCCATCGATCTTCCTCTATGGGGGATCGGCGCTTCCCGGCCGGTACAAGGGGCGCGATCTGACCGTCCTGGACAGCTACGAAGCCGTGGGCGCAGTCATGGCCGGCACCATGGATGCGGCGGAGGCAGCGCGCATCGAACACGCCTGTCTCCCCACTGTCGGGTCCTGCGGCGGCCAGTTCACAGCCAACACGATGGCGATGGTGGGGGAAGCGCTGGGCCTCTCCATTCCGAACTCCTCCATGGTCCCTGGTGTCTATTCGATCCGAGCCGCCATCGCTCAGCAGGCGGCCAAGCGCTTGCTGGCGATGCTGCATCAGGGCGGCCCGCTGCCGCGCGATATCGTCACCTGGAAGGCGCTGGAGAATGGTGCCGCAGTCGTTGCCGCCACCGGCGGTTCCACCAATGCCGCCATGCATCTGCCCGCCATCGCGAATGAGGCCGGCATCCGTTTCACGATGGAGGATGTCGCCAGGGTCTTCGCCCGTACGCCATTGATTGGTGACCTTCGCCCTGGCGGCCGCTTCACCGCGAAAGACGTATATGACGCCGGCGGTGCGGCCATCATCATCGGCGCCTTGATCCGCAGCGGCCACATGCACGGCGACTGCCTGACCATCACCGGCCGCACCATGGCCGAGGAGTATGCAGGCGCCGATGCCCCCGATGGCCAGGTGGTTCGCGAACCTGCCACGCCGATCGCCCCCGATGGCGGCGTCGCCATCCTGCGCGGTAGCCTCTGTCCCGATGGCGCTGTCATCAAGGTTGCCGGGCTGAAGTCTCTGGTCTTCGAGGGTATTGCCAGGATTTTCGAAGGCGAGGATGACTGTATCGAGGCCGTGCGCGCCGGGGCCTACGAAGCTGGACAGATCCTCATCATCCGTGGCGAAGGGCCGGTTGGCGGGCCCGGGATGCGGGAGATGCTGGGTGTCACCGCCCTGATCTACGGCCAGGGGATGGGTGAGAAGGTCGCTCTCGTCACCGATGGCCGTTTCAGCGGTGCCACGCGAGGCATGTGCATCGGCTATGTGGCGCCGGAAGCCGCGATCGGCGGGCCATTGGCGCTGGTCCGCGACGGTGACCGGATCCGCATTGATGCGAAGGCCATGCGCATGGATCTCCTCGTCGAGGACAGCGAACTCGCAGAGCGGCGTGCCGCCTGGACAGCACCGCCCCCGCGTCACCGCGCCGGTCTCCTCGCGAAATACGCCAAGCTCGTCGGCCAGGCACCGGGCGGCGCCGTGACGCATGAAGGGCCTGCCGAATGGCCGCTGTGAAACTGGCCTTCATCGGCCTGGGACTGATGGGCGCGCCAATGGCGCAGCGTCTGCTGGCTGCTGGCCATCACGTCACGGTCTGGAACCGCAGCCCTGCGAAGGTGGCGCCTTTGATGGCGACCGGTGCTCGCGTCGCCGCCAATCCTGCGGAGGCTGCAGCCGATTGCGGCATCGTCTTCCTCAACCTGATGGATGCCGCAGCGACGGAGGCCGTCTGCTTCGCTCCGGGCGGCATCGTCGAAGCCCCGCGCATGGACCGCATCGTTGTGGACCATGCCTCAATCGCGCCGGACCGCACCCGCGCCATCGCCGCCCGCCTGCGGGAGGGCAATGGTACACGCTGGGTGGATGCGCCCGTCTCCGGCGGGACCCGCGGCGCCACCGATGGCACCTTGGCTGTCATGGCGGGTGGCGAGGCGGCTGACATCGAGCGCATACGCCCCTTCGTCATGGCGATGGCCCGCAACCTCACCCATCTCGGGCCGCTCGGCGCAGGCCAGACCGCGAAGCTCTGTAATCAGATCATCTCTGGCAGTCTGATGAGTGTGATCGCGGAGGCGGTGCGCCTGGCGCAGAATGCCGGCATCGACGCCAACCGTCTTCCCGAAGCCTTCGCGGGCGGCTTTGCGGATAGCCTGCCTTTGCGGCTGTTCGTGCCCCGGATGGCCAGTGGCAACCACGACCCACCCATCGGCAGCGCTGCCTCCATGGTCAAGGACCTGGAAACTGTGCTCCGTCTGGCGGCCGAGACCGGCACCCCTGTGCCGATGTCCAGCTTGGCTTTGCAGATGCTGCGACTGACGATGGCGCGCTTCGGCGCCGATGCCGAGGCCTTGATGGTCCATTCCCTGAGCGAGGGTGCATGAAGATCGCGGTTCTGGGCGGTGGCAATGGTGGCTTTGCCGCTGCCGCCGACTTTACCGAGGCCGGGCATGAAGTCCGCCTCTGGCGCACCAGCGCGACGGAGGTGGCTCGCCAGGGCAAGGCGATCGGCGTGAAGGATGTGCGTGGGCAGCGCAGCGCCTCGCCTGCTCTGGTCACCACTGAACTGGCGGAGGCGATCGCCGGCGCCGCCCTGATCCTCGCCCCGGCGCCCGCCACGACCCATGATGACCTGGCACCGCGCCTCGCGCCGCTGCTGGAGGATGGCCAGGTCGTCTTCCTTACCCCCGGTACGCTCGGCACCGTCATCCTCGCCCGCGCCCTGCACAGCCATCGGCCCGGCGCCCGCGTTGCCTTTGCGGAAACCGGCACGCTGCCCTGGCTCGCCCGCAAACATGGGCCTGATCTCGTGGCCATCACCGTCCGCGCAAAGCGCTTGCCTGTCGGTGTCTTTCCACTGGCGATGGCAGACCACGCCCTGGTCGTGATCGGCGCGGCCTTTCCCGGCGTGATCGAGCCATGCGGCGACGCGCTTTCGGGCGCACTGATGAATGCGGGCCCCATCATCCACCCGCCCCTTATCACCATGAATGCCGGCCCGCTGGAGCACTTCCCCAAATGGGACATCCATAAGGAAGGCACCCAGCCGAGTATCCGCCGCGTGACAGACGCGCTGGACGCAGAACGGGTGGCGGTGCGCGAGGCGCTGGGCTACGGCGCCCCGCACTTTCCACTCGCCGACCACTACGCGAAAGATGGCCCCGAATGGTGCTACGGCCGCGGCAGCCACGATCGACTGACGGATAGCGGCGATTGGCGCGAGAGAATCGTGCTGACTGAGCACCGCTATATGCGGGAAGATACGCGGCTCGGCTTGTCGCTCATCATCGATGCTGGCGTCGCGGCCGGCGTCGCGACGCCACTCGCGCGCGCCTTTCTGGCCATCGGCAGCGCCATCTGCGCCGAGGATTTCCTGCCGTCGCGCACCCTTGCGGCCTGCGGCCTTCCCAGTGAAGCGACAGCGCGCATGAAGGTGCTCCGCGATGGCTTCTGACCGCATGCCCATTGGCTGTCTTGGCGCCGGTCGCATGGGCCGCGGCATCGCTGTGCAATTCGCCTATGCGGGCCACGCCGTCACCCTCTTCGACCTGAGGCCCCGCCCGCCAGAGGATTTCGCGAAACTGGCGGCTTCCGCCCACGCCGAGATTGCCACGACCCTGGCGATGCTTGCCGATCTCGGCCTCGGCGATCCCGGCGCCGTGCCGGCCATCGCTGCCCGCGTCACGGTCTTGCCCGCCGCCGAAGCCGCAGGCTTGCGAGACATGCCTGTGGTCTTCGAGGGTGTGCCCGAGATCCTTGCCCTGAAGCGGGAGGCCCTGGCCCAGGCAGCCGCGCTGATGGCGCCCGGCGCCATCCTCGCTTCCACGACCTCCACGATCATGGTGGATGATTTGTCGTCGGCGGTGCCGCACCCAGCGCGCTTTCTCAACGCGCATTGGCTCAACCCTGCCTATCTCGTGCCGCTGGTCGAAATCTCCCCGGGCGTCGGAACGGATGCGGACGTCACCACGCGCCTCATGCAATTGCTCGAATCGGTGGGCAAGGTACCCGTACGTTGTGCCGCCAGCCCCGGCTTCATCATCCCGCGCATCCAGGCGCTGGCGATGAATGAGGCCGCGCGCCTGGTGGAGGAAGGCGTGGCGAGTGCCGAGGATGTGGACCGCGCCCTTCGCTACGGTTTCGGCTTCCGCTTCGGCGTGCTCGGCATGCTGGAGTTCATCGATTGGGGGGGCGTGGATATCCTGCACCACGCCAGCCGTTACCTGGAATCGGCGCTTGGCGATGCCCGGTATCGCGCGCCGGCCATCGTCGGGCAGCACATGGCGGAGGGCCGGCTCGGCATGGGCACCGGCAGCGGCTTCCTTCCATGGGGCGAGATGGACATCCCGGCCCATAAGCGCCGGCGGCTGGGCGAGATGATCGCCCGCCTGCGCGCGGAGGGGCTGGCGCGTCCGCCCGTTCTGCCCCCAGCATGACGATGACAGCCTCAGGAGGCCCCATGTCGCTTCGCCGCCGCGCCCTGCTCGCCACGCCCCTGGCCCTTGCCGCCGTGCCCGCCCTGGCCCAGCCGGCCGCCTGGCCAGACCGCCCCACGCGCTGGATGGTCGCCTATGGAGCCGGCGGCGCCTCCGACCTCTTCGCCCGGATGATCTCCCGCGCCCTCGCCGCACCGGGCACGCCGCCGGTGGTGGTCGAGAACCGGCCGAGCGGCGGTGGCATCGTTGCCACGGAGGCCGTGCTGGCCTCCCCGGCCGATGGCAGCACCGTGCTGCATGTCGACAATGGGATGATGGTCTACAACCCGGCCCTCTACAGCCGGCTGCCCTTCGATCCGGACCGGGACCTGGTGATGGCGGGCTTCATCGCCCGCTTTCCCTTCTTCATCCTCACCCGCCCCGAAAGCCCGCTGACAACCTTCGAGGAACTGCGCGCCGCGGGCAAGCGACAGGCGCTGACCTACGCCACCCCGGCGGTCGCCAGCCCGCACCACATGGCGATGGAATTGCTGCGCGTGCGTGCGGGCGTCCAGGTGGAACACATCCCCTATCGCGGCATGCCCGCCGTGCTGCAGGACCTGATTGCGGGTCGCGTCGATTGCGCCATCGCCGATGTCACCAACGCGCTTCCGCTGCTGTCCACCAACCGTGCCCGGGCCCTCATCACCTTCGGCGCCAATCGCGCCCGCGCCGTGCCGGATGTGCGCACCGCGACGGAAGCCGGCATTGCCGATTGCGTGGCCGATGGCTGGCAGGGCGTGTCGCTGCCCCGTAGTGCCGCGCCCGATCTTCTGGCCCGAGTCAACGCTGCCATCCGCGCAGCCATGGCGAGCCCCGAGGTGGCCCGCCAGCTCGGTACCACCGGCGCGGAGACGGAGCCGCTGAGCCTGGCGCAATGCGCCGAGTTGATCCGGCGCGAGAATGCGGTGTGGCGCCCGCTGATCCGCGATCTCGGCATCCGCCTGGAAAGCTGAGGCGACCGGCGCTGCCTCAGCTCAGGGGCAGCGCCACGAATTTCCGGAATCCGGGCCGCGCCGCCAGCGCATCATGCCATCGGCGCAGATGCGGCATCGCCCGCCGCTCGATCGGCAGCAGCAGCCAGCGATAGGCGTAGATGCCGAGGGCGATGTCCGCGAGTGTCAGCGCATCGCCGCACAGGAACGCCCGCGCCGCCAGGCGGTCATCGAGCATCCCGAACAGCGCCTCCACCTGCGTCTTCGCTGCCTCGAATGCCTTCCAGTCCCTCTCGGGCTCCGGGATGCGAAACAGGGTGAAATAGACTGTCACCAGGGGTGGGTTCAGCGCTGTCTGTTGCCAGTCCAACCAGCGGTCGCAGTCCGCCGCTGGACGCAAATCAGCCGGATAGATCGGATGACCCGGTGCCCGGGACCTCGCGAGGTAGCGCAGGCAGGCGTTGCTCTCCCACAGGACGAAGCCGTCCGCTTCTTCGATCACCGGCACCAGCGCGTTGGGGTTCTTGGCCAGGTACGAAGGCTCTCGCGTCCCGCCGAAGGGGCCGCCGACATCCACGCGTTCGAAACCCAGCCCGAGTTCCTCGCACAGCCATAGCAGCTTCATGACGTTGGAGGACGTGGCGCGGCCCCAGATGCGCAGCATGGCGCGAACTCCTTTGTTGCGTGTTCAGGACAGCCGAAGCAGCTGGCGGAGCCAGGCCAGGACGTCACGCCGCAGCTCGGCGGCGGCCACGGCGTTGCCGCCGACATGCACGCTGTGCGCGACACAGGGATCGTCGTAGCTGAAGGGCCTGCCCGTCACGGCATTCACGAGCACACCAGGCTCCCGCTCCTCGATCACGCAGTCGCGTACGCTCTGCGATTCCCGCACCAGCGCGGCGCTGGGGCTTAGAGGGTTGTCGAAGCCGTGGTGCGCGTCATCGTATTCGATGATGTCGGCGTCGTGCCCGGCCGCTCGCAGCCGCGCCACATGGGCCCGTGCAGGGCCGATGGGGTTGAAATCGTCGGGCCGACCATGGAAGACGCGCAGCGGCGCTGGCAGCATCACGGTGTCCCCGATGTAGCGCGTGCCGCAATCCGGATAGACGGCCGCGGTACCGATCGGGGCGATGCCGCGTGGATTCCACAGCTGGTGGAAGCGCGCCATGCCCGCATACAACGCGCCCTGACCGCCACGGGAGAAGCCCATCACTGCGATGCGCGTGGCATCAATGGCAGGATGCGCCGCCAGCACCGCCAGTGCGCGGTAGATGTCGAGGATGAAGGCCAGCCGACCCAGGCTTCCCTGGTTTCCGGCAACGGAGACAAGCCCCCGGCCCGTGAAGCCGTCGAGCAGGAAGGCCGCGGCTCCCATCGCATTAACCTGCCTCTGCCACAGGGCGATCGAAGGTCCCATGCCACCCGACCCGTGCACCATCACCACGACGGGTTGCCGGCCTTCGCCCTGCGCCAGGCTCAGCAGCCCCGCAATGGTTGCGGCCTGCCCCTCCTGCTCGCCGAGCAGGAACTGCCGGTCGGTCAGGGTCAGGGAACGGATGGCATGAAGTTCCATCCGCGTGGGCAGGTTCTGCATGCGCTCTTCCACTCCGATGCGGCCGCCATCCTAGTCGAACGCGGACCCATGCCCAGCCTTGCCCCTGGACGCAGCGGCCGCCCAGCGGCTACCGAGACATGCCCCAGCATGGAAGGCCGGATGAGCCAGGCGACTGAACTTGAGAAGGTGAAGGCGCGCATCCGCGCGCTGGCCGCCAAGACCACAGACCGCGGCTGTTCGGAGGCCGAGGCCATGGCCGCCGCCCAGAAGGTTGGCCAGTTGCTGGAGGTCTATGGCCTGAGCATGTCGGAGGTCGAGCTCCGCCAGGAAGCCTGCCTGCAGCGGGAAGTCATCATCGAGGGGCCGCGCCTGCAGGCCGTGGGCGCCGTCTTCCTCGCCATTATCCGCCTGACCGAAACCAAGGGCTGGACCGCTGGCCGCGGTACTTTCGTACTGTTCGGGCTGGAGCCCGATGTCCTCATGGGCGAATACTTGATCCACCTGGTTGCCGGCGCCGTGGACCGGGAGGAAGCGGATTTTCGCGCCAGCGATGCCTATCGCCGCAGTCGCCTGCAACCGCAGGCCCGCCTGCGCAGCTTCCGCTACGGCTTCGCCGAACGGGTCTCCGAGCGGCTCGAGGAAATCGCCCGGCACCGCCGCGACACCGCTGCGGCCGCCCAGGCGAAAACCAGCGCCGGGACCGCCCTGGTCGTGGCGAAGGAAAAGCAGGTGCACGCCGCCTTCAGGGAACTCGGCATCCGCCTGGTGTCGCGCAGCACCACCCGCCGCGTGCGGGACGGCGCCGCCTTCCGCCATGGCCAGGAAGCCGGCGGCCGCGTGGGGCTTGATCGGCCGGTCGGCGCTGGCGCTGGCACCAGGACTCTCCGCGGCAAGCCGTGAGCCGGGACCAGCCCAGGGCGCGCCGCGTCTATGCGTGGGAGGATCGGGTCATCGCCCCCCTTGACCGCTCGCTGGTGCCCTTTGCGCGCATGCAGGCACTGGTCGACTACGTCTGGGCGGAAGCCGGTCTCCACTGGCCCCCCAGGGTCCATCGCAAGCGTCCCTCGAAGCGCGTCGTCGCCACCGGCAGCCGCCTGGCCATCGAGGCCCCGGCCGAACTCCCCAGCTGGGTCCTGCTGCACGAAATCGCCCATGCGATGACGGCGGACCATGACGGGGCAGGGGATGGCCACGGCCCCGCCTTCATGGGCGTTTATGTCGGATTGCTGGTGCGCCATGCGCGGCTGGATCTGGGGCACCTCGCTGCCACATTGGCTACCGCGGGCATCCCCTGGGATCCCTCTGCCCGGCCGGTGTTCCTCGACCCTAGCCCGGCGGCAGGCGCAGTCCCGAAAACCGGATGAGGCCATCGGGCGAGGGCTCGAACCCCGTCACGCCCGCCCGCAATCCCCAGAACCAGCGATAATGGTACAGGATCATCAGCGGCCGGTCCTCCAGCCACTGTGCCGCGGCGTCCCGATAGAGGCGCTGCCGCGTCGCCTGGTCCGTCGCCTGCCGCGCCCCCAGGAAGGCCGAGTCGACCGCGGCGTTGGCGTAGCCCGTGCGGTTGAGAAACCCGTCGGAGGCGACCCAAGCCGCGATATTGCCGTCCGGATCGGCGCGACCGGACCAGATGCCGAAGGCCATGTCGTATTGCCGGGCATTGGCGCGGGTCACGATGGAGGACGCCTCCATGGTGATGATCCGAACCCGCAACCCGGCCTCGGCGGCCATGGATTGCATGATCTCCGCCACCTGGCTTTCGACAGGGCTGTTGGGTACCAGGAGGGCGAATTCCGGATTGGCGACGCCGGCTTCCCGCACCAGCGCCCTTGCCGCCGCCACATCGCGGCGAGGGAGGGGCAGGTCTGCGAAATGGAAGGCCGTGCCTGGCGGCTCCGGCTGGTTGTTCGGCACGAACAGCCCCTGCAACGCCACGTCGTTGATGATGCCGCGGTCGATGCTGAGTTCGAAGGCCCGCCGAAGCCGCGGGTCCCGCAGCGCACCAGCCTGGTTGATGTAGAGAAGCTGATAGGCGATCGACGTCGCCTCCCTCACCACCATCCTGGGTGCACGGCGGGCCGACTCCACATCGGATGGCGCGATCCGCTCGATCAGGTCGAGTTGGCCCGCACGGAGGTTCAGCAGGCGGACATTGTTGTCCGGGATGGGGAGGATCAGCAGGCGTTGAACGTGGATGTTCGCAGCGTTCCAATGCTCCGGCACGCGCTCCAGTTCGATGCGTTCCTGGGCCACGCGCCGAACCAAGCGGAAGGGACCGGAACACACGGGGTCTTCCGAAATGCGTGCGCCGAGCCGGGCTAGCGCGGCCGGGGACAGGATCATGCCTGCCCGGTCGGAGAGAACGGACAGCAGCGGCGCGTAGGGCTCCGACAGCTTGATGACGACGGTCCGCGAATCCGGCGCCTCCACCGCCGTTACCGGGCGCAACTCTGATCGGCGCAGTGATTCGGGTGCGGTGCGGTAGCGGTCCAGGTTCACCTTGACTGCTGCGGCATCCAGCGCGGTTCCGTCATGGAAGCGGCCATCGCTGCGGATTGTCATCCGCAGCACATGGCCGCCTTCCTCCCACGTCCAGGCCGTGGCGAGTTCGGGGCGGAAGGCCAGATCCGGGCCTATATCGACCAGACGGTCGCAAAGCGCCGTGAAAACGACGCGTTCGACGAAGCCGGAGGATCGCGCGGGATCGAGCATGTTGGGATCGGCCCCGATGCCGATCCGCAGCGTCTGTGCGCCGGCGGCGCCCGAGAGGCACATTGCCAAGGCCATCCACGCCAGCACTGCCCGCATCTCCGATCTCCCCCTGGCCCGTTGGAAGGCTAGCAGCGCGCTGGCCAGCGGCCATCAACTTCCCAGTTTCAGCGTGATGATCCCCGCCGCGATGAGCGCGATGCCGCTGATCCGTGCGACTGTCGCGGCCTCCCCCAGCACCAGGACGCCAAAGATGGCCGTCCCGACCGCGCCGATGCCGGTCCAGATGGCATAGGCCGTGCCAACCGGCAGCGTCTTCAACGCCATCCCCAGCAAGCCGATGCTCAGCGCCATGGCGCCCAGGGTCAGCACGGTCGGTACGAGGCGAGAGAACCCCTCGGTGAATTTGAGCCCGACCGCCCAGCCCACTTCCAGCAAGCCCGCCAACCCCAGCCAGACCCACGCCATGCTCGTCTCCCCTGATGAGGCTCTCCACAAGGTCACGATCCGGCCTAGGGTTTCGCTGCATCGCAGCGCAAAGGAGTCGCCCCCGATGGACCGCTTCTTCGAACTGACCGCCCGGGGTACCAATCCCCGGACGGAGATCCTGGCCGGGATCGCGACCTACCTGACGATGGTCTACATCGTCGTGGTCAATCCATCGATCATGGCGGCGGCGGGCATCGATGCGGGCGCGGCCTTTGTGGCGACCTGCCTGGCCGCGGCCATCGGCAGCGCGCTGATGGGGCTGCTGGCGAATTTCCCGATCGCCCTCGCGCCGGGGATGGGCCTGAATGCCTACTTCGCGTTTGCCGTGGTGGGAGGCATGGGCATTCCGTGGCAGGTCGCGCTGGGCGCCGTCTTCCTGTCGGGCTTCCTGTTCTTCCTGGTCTCAATCTTCAAGATCCGGGAATGGCTGGTGAACGGGATTCCGCTCTCCCTCAAGCTCGGCATCGCGGCGGGGATCGGCTTCTTCCTCGGCCTGATCGGGCTGCGCGGGATGGGGGTGGTGGTGGCGAACCCCGCCACGCTGGTGGGCCTCGGCCCGCTCTCCGCCACCAGCACGCTCATCGCCTCTGCGGGTTTCGTGCTGATCGCGGGGCTCGTGGCACGCAATGTCCCCGGGGCGATCGTCCTGGGCATCATCGGTACGGCCGCGCTCGGCCTGCCCTTCGGCCTGACGGAGTTCAAGGGGCTTGTATCTGCCCCTCCCTCCCTGGCCCCGACCTTTCTCCAGATGAACATCGCCGGCGCTATCGGCGTCGGCCTGATGGGGATCGTCTTTACCTTCTTCCTGGTGGATCTGCTGGACAACACCGGCACGCTGATCGCCACTACCCATCGTTCCGGCCTGATGAACAAGGATGGCACAGTGCCGAGGCTCGGCCGCGCGCTCATGGCGGATTCCGGCGGTGCGATGATGGGTGCCGCGCTCGGCACCTCCACCACGGTCAGCTACATTGAAAGCGCAGCCGGCATCCAGGCGGGCGGCCGCACCGGGCTGACGGCACTGACCGTCGCGGGGCTTTTCCTGCTGACACTGTTCCTGGCGCCGCTCGCCACCTCGATTCCGGGCTTTGCCACCGCGCCGGCGCTGGTCTTCGTGGCGTGCCTGATGGCCAAGGGGCTCCAGGACCTGGCCTGGGACGACACCACGGAATACCTGCCCGCGATCCTCACCGCGCTCGCCATGCCCTTCACCTTCAGCATCGCGACGGGCATTGGCCTCGGCTTCGTAACCTATGCGCTGGTGAAGACCCTGGCCGGAAGGGCAGGGGAGGTGCACGGCGCGGTGTGGCTGCTAGCCGCGCTATCCGCCATCAAGTTCGCGGTGATGTGAGGATTCGTCTCAGACGATCCTGATGACGTGCTCCAGATCCGCCAGCAGGTCGTCCTTCGTGATCCCTTGCAGGGTGATGCTGTCCCCGTTGGAGAAGGCGATCACGGCATTACCGTGGATTTCGGTGACAAAGGGGGCGAGGTCCGCAGGGTCCGCGACGCTGGTGGCGTTGATGCCAACCTTGATCTCGAGGACGTCGCGGCCGAGGTCGAAGTCGGTGATGATGTCGTCCCCGAAGTTGCTGTCGTAATAGAAGGTATCCTCCCGGGCGGCGAAGCCGGCACCGTCGCCCGTCAGCATGTCGTTCCCGGCGCCGCCCGCGAGGTAGTCATCGCCCTGGCCACCCAGGATGGTGTCGCGGCTCGCCTCGCCAAACAGCGCATCATTGTCGCTGCCTCCCTCGATCAGGTCATTGCCTGATCCACCGTAGATTGTGTCCCGCCCCGCATCGCCATAGGCAACGTCATTGCCGGATCCAGCATAGACCAGGTCGCGCCCGGAACCCGCATGAACGGTGTCGTTCCCTCCGCCCGAGTTGACGGTATCCGCACCGCCCGCAGCCTCGATGTAGTCCCGGCGCGACCCGGCGGAGGTCGTGTCGATCGTATCGTCACAGGCGGAACCGTGGATGGAGGCGAAGCCGGTCATGTCATCGCTCCTTGAGGGCGGGCTGGGGAAGCGTCAGGAATGGTCGCTTTCTTCGACGATTATCCTAGAATTTGGACGATCGGCCCGTCAACAGGTTTCTGAGCGGTGAAGCGGTGTGAGTGCAAGACAAGCAACGAACGACAAATTTTGAGAACCCCACAATCTCTGGCGATGACAGATGTTTGCGCGATCTTTTTCGATACAAAACAGATGTTTGAAGCTCTTTCGGGGCTCTCTGATCCGCCACACAAGCCGTCGAATGGAGCATTGGGGCGCCTCATTAATATAAAGAAGTATTATTTTTTGTTTTTCCGAGACTCTGCTTCGGGATGAGGCTGCCATCGGCCGCACGTCAGCGGCACAACGTCTGTTGCGTGCTCGCCCGCCCCTGCGCGGGCGCGCCCCGCCACCGCTGCTCGCAACAGGGGCCCGTGTCCGAACGAGTGACGGGCGCAGGCCAGGAACGTCTCGCCGGCCTCCGGTGCTGGTGACATTCACGCGGCCGGGTCCCGGGCCGCGGTTGCAGCATACGGTCACGTGAGGCCGCAAGCTGGCCGGCCCAGCATGCTATCCTGCGACCTCGCGCCGCTTTGCGCTTCACGCGGCGCGGCCGCTGCTGCCACCCTGTGGCCGATGCAACTCCCCGCTGCCCTCCTGCCACTCCGCCATCCCGCCTTCCGGCTGCTGTGGCTGGCCAATCTGTGCAGCAACACCGGCATGTGGATGCAGAACACCGGGGCAGGTTGGATGATGACATCCCTCGCGCCCTCGCCCCTCATGGTCAGCATGGTGCAGGTGGCCAGCCTGCTGCCGGTGTTCCTGCTGGCGCTGCCCGCGGGGGCGCTCGCCGATATCGTGGACCGCCGCCACTACCTCATTGCCGCCCAGGCCTGGATTGCGGTGGCCGGCACCATCCTGGCTCTCCTCGCCTGGCAAGGCATGCTCGGTCCCTGGGGTCTGGTCGCGCTCACCTTCGCCATCGGCGCCGGCACCGCCATGAACTCTCCCGCATGGTCGGCGACGACGCCGGAGGTCGTGCCCCGCGCGGACCTCGCCAGCGCCATTGTCCTCAACGGCATCGGCTTCAACATCACCCGCGCCATCGGCCCGGCCATCGGCGGCTTCACCGTGGCCTCCGCGGGGCCGGAGGCGACCTTCGCCCTCAACGCCCTGTCCTTCCTGGTTGTCATCGTGGCCCTTCTGTTCTGGAAGCGGGAGGCACCACGAACCGGCCTGCCCAAGGAGCATTTCCTGTCGGCCATGCGCGCTGGCATCGGCTTCACCCGCAACAGCCCCGTCCTGCGCGCCACCATTCTGCGCGGTTTCATGTTCTTCCTCTTCGCCGCCGCGGTCTGGGGCCTGTTGCCGCTACTGGTCCGTCAGCAACTCGGGCTCGGCCCCGAATGGCTCGGTCTGATGCTGGCCTCGATGGGCGTGGGTGCCGTCGGGGCCGGCTTCGTTCTCCCCTCCCTCCGTTCCCGCCTCGACCGCAACGGAACCGTCACGGTTGCTGCCATCCTGGGCGGTGTGGCGCTGGTGCTGCTGGGCCAGGCGCATCACTGGTCGATCGGCGTGCTGGCGATGTTCCTCTACGGCGTCGCCTGGATCACCGGTGCCTCGACGCTCCAGGCATCGGCGCAGCTTTCCGTCCCCGGCTGGGTGCGGGCGCGCGCGATCGGCATCTACCAGTTCGCCACCTTCGGCGGCCTCACCTTCGGCTCGGCCCTCAGCGGCTGGGGAGGGGAGGTGCTCGGGATCGGCTGGGCGCTCGCGCTGTCCGGCGTGCTCTGCGCCATCAGCGGCGTGGCGGTCCACCGCTTCTCCATCGAACCGGCTGCCTCCCCGACGCGGGAAAGCAGTCCGCTGCCAGTGATTCCCGCCCCGGAGCCCGCAGCTCCCGCCCTGGCCGCCATCCTGGCCGATGACAGCAGTCGGGTGCTGGAGGTCGTCCGCTACCAGATCGACCCCGCCGACCGCGCCACCTTCCTCGCGATGATGGCTGAATGCCGCCAGGTTCGCCTGCGCAGCGGTGCCCTGGGATGGCGATTGTTCGAGGACGTGGCCCACCCGGAGCGCTGGGTGGAGTTCTGGCTGGTGGAAAGCTGGACGGAACACCTGCGGGAGGCCGGGCGGATGACCGAATCCGACCTTGCGATCCTGGCCGCCGCCGCCGCCCTGCATCGCGGTCCGGCGCCGCCGGAAGCCGCCCGATACCTCAATGTCCCGCCGATCCCGTCGTCTTGAGGACGTGCAACGACCGCCACCGATCCACGTTGGTCCCGCTGGAACAACCGTGGAGACAACCCATGCCCAAGACCGCGAGCAAGACCGCCAACCGCAATGACCTGAAGGACAATGCCAAGCAGACGTCCATCGGCGTCCTCTCCGCTTGCCTGACCGACAGCATCGATCTCTACAACACCACGCGCCACGCGCATTGGAACGTGAAGGGGCCCCACTTCCACGCCCTGCACATCATGTTCGAGGAATTCTATGGCACGCTGGAGAAAGATATCGATGAGGTAGCGGAACGCCTCGTCCAACTCGGCGGCACCGCCATGGGCACGTCGCAGTCCGTTGCCGGTTCCACGCGCCTGCCGCCCTATCCCGCCGACATCAAGGCCGGCATGGACCACCTGAACGCGCTGCTGGATCGCTACAGCGCCGTCGCCAAGGCGGTCCGCGAAGGCATCGATGAGGCGGACGAGGCCGGCGACGCCGATACCGCCGATCTCTTGACCGCGGTGTCCCGCAACATCGACAAGGCCGTATGGATGATGGAAGCCACCGCCACGCCGACCGGCGAACGCTGACAGACCGTTTGAGAATGCCGGCGGTTGAGGGTCCGCAGGGGATTTTGCGTCCCTGCCAGGCGCCGGACGCGGCGGATGCTGGTTGCATCGGCAAGTCCGGCAACGCCGCAGGGGCGGAAAAGACCCGCGGAGCCGACCCGTCCGGTGTTCTCAAACGGTCTCTGAGCCTTACCAGGGACGCCTGATGTCGCCGCTGCGCATCGGGCTGCTCCTGTTCCTGCTGTTCTGGCTGCTGCCGCTCGGCATCTCCGGGCTGCTGCACCTGCGCAACGGCATCGGTGATGGGTGGTGGGCGGCGGACCGGTCCAGCGCCGGCCTGCTGCCGCCGCCCGATCCCGATGCCGCTGTTGTCCGCGTGCTGGCCGCGCCCACCGTCCGGTGGCGCGGCATCTTCGCCAGCCATTGCTGGATCGTTATCAAGCCGCGCGGCGCCCGCACCTACACGCGCTACGACTACACCGCCTGGGGCGACCCGATCCGCGTCAACGGCTTCGAGCCCGATGGTCGCTGGTTCGGCCGCCTGCCGGAGGTCGTCTTCGCCGCCGATGGTCCGGCGGCGGAGGCGCTGATCCCCCGCATGCAGGCCGCCATCCATGCCTATCCCCATCAGGCCCGCGGTGACTACCGCGCCTGGCCCGGCCCCAATTCCAACACCTTCGTCGCCGCCATCATGGATGCGGTGCCGGAGGTCCGCGCCCCCCTTCCACCGACCGCCATCGGCAAGGATTTCCCGCATGACGGACGTTGGCTGCGCCGGACGGCAACCGGCTTCCGCGCCACCATCGGCGGCTATCTCGGCCTGACAATCGGCCTTGTCGAAGGGATCGAGATCAACATCCTGGGCGCCGTCGCCGGCATCGATGTCCTCCGGCCCGCCCTCAAGCTACCGGGCCTCGGTCGTCTCGGCACCGGCATGCCCGTCGCCCCGGTCGTCGAGCGGTAGCGGCAGGTGGCACCGTGCGCGATGCCCACTCGGGCGCGCGACCTCCGCCGGCTCCGTGACCCCGCATGGTCCGAAGGCCGACCCGCACCGCGGCGCGAAGCTGCAACCCGGTGGCAGCCGCGCAAGGTCAGGCGGGCTGCCCGCCAGTTCCACCAGCGGCGCCTCCGCATAGCCCCCCCGTACCACGCAGCCGAGCAGCGCCCGCGTGTAGGGATGCGCCGGCGCCAGCAGCACCTGTTCGGCGCTGCCGCGTTCCACGATACGGCCGGCATACATCACAGCCACCTCATCGGCGATTTCCGCCGCGACGCCCAGGTCGTGCGTGACGAATACCACCGCCGTGCCCAGCTGCTTCTGCAGATCCCGCAGCAGAAGCAGCACCTGGATCTGCACCGTCGCGTCCAGCGCCGTGGTCGGCTCATCCGCCAGCAGCAGAGGGGGTTCGCAAGCCAGCGCGATGGCGATCATCGCCCGCTGCCTGAGTCCGCCGGACAACTCCGAGGGATAGGCGCGCAGCCGCTGCGCCGCTGCCGGGATCTGCACCAGATCGAACAAGGCGCGCGCCCGTGCCAAGCCCTCCGCCCATGTCGCGCCGCGGTGCCGGACCAGTACCTCCGCGATCTGGTCGCCGACGCGGAAAACCGGGTCAAGCGCCGTCATCGGTTCCTGGAACACGAAGCCCACCTGGCTGCCACGCAGGTCCAGTTGCTGCCGCGCCGTCATCCCGGGCACATCCTGCCCGAGGACCCGCACGCTGCCCGCGACCCTCGCCCCCTCCCGCGCCGTCAGTCCCACCATGCTGCGCAGCGTCACGGATTTCCCCGACCCCGACTCCCCCAGCAGCGCGAGGACCTTCCCGCGCGCCAGTGTCAGGTCCACGCCGCGCACCACCGGCACGAAGCCCCGCCCGGCGCGGTACGCCACTTCCAGCCCATTCACCTCCAGTGCCGCTGTCATGCCGCGACCCCAGCCTGGCTGTGCCCGCTGCGCGGCACCGTCATCCAGCACGCCACGCGATGCGCCGGCGCCACGGTGCCCAGCGGCGGCGTGCCGGTCGCGCACAAGGCTTCGGCAAACCCGCAGCGCGTCCTGAACCGGCAGCCCGACGGCGGATCGACCGGGTCCGGCGGGTCCCCCTGGATCGGTGGCGCCGCGATCCGACGGCGCGGATCGACCGATGGCTTGGAGGCGAAGAGCGCCCGCGTATAGGGATGCGATGGCCGCGCGAAGATGACGCTGGCCGGCGCCTGCTCCACCACCTGGCCGAGATACATCACCGCCACCTCATCCGCGACGTAGCGCACCACGGACAGGTCGTGGGAGATGAAGACATAGGTCAGGTCGAGCTGCGCCCTGAGCCGCACCAGCAGGTTCAGCACCTGCGCCTCGACCGACTTGTCCAGCGCCGAGACCGGCTCGTCCAACAGCAGCACCCGCGGCCGCAGCGCCAGGGCGCGCGCGATGTTCACGCGCTGCCTCTGCCCGCCGGACAGCGCCATGGGCGGGCGATCCGCGAAGCGATCAGGCGGCAGGCCCACCGCCTCCAGCAACGCCCGCGCGTAATCCCGCGCGGCGCCCGGCTTCACCCCATGCGCCTCCGGTCCGAAGGCGATGCTCTCCGCGGCGGTCATGCGCGGGTTCAGTGAGGAATGGCTGTCCTGGAACACCATCTGCACCGCGCGCCGGGCCTCCGGCCCGATCCGCGCGCCGCGCGCCCAGAACACCTCTCCATCCAGCACCACTTCGCCGGCATCGGCGGGCTCTATCCCTGCCACCAGCTTCGCCGCTGTGGATTTTCCGCAGCCGCTTTCGCCAACGATGCCGAGAGTCGTGCCCTTCGCCACGCTGAAATCCAGCCCATCCACCGCGCGGATCACGCGCTTGCCATCCAGCCGGAACCACCGCCGCAGCCCGTTGACCGTCAGCATCGGCTGCGCCGGCCCGCCGCGGTCGGGCAGGGCGGGAAGGGGCGCCTTCATCGCCGCAACTCCATCGCTCGGCGGATGCCATCGCTCACGATGTTCACGGCCATGGAGCACAGGAAGATCGCCGCCCCCGGCAGAGCCGCCACCCACGGATTGACATACAGCGCCTGCCGCAAGGCGGAGAGCATCAGCCCCCAATCCGCCTGCGGTGGCGACACGCCCAGCCCGAGGAAGCTGAGCCCGGACGCCGCGATGATGGAGACGCTCACCTGGCTGGCCGCGAAGACCAGCACCGGCCCCGCCACATTGTTCAGCACATGGCGGCGCAGGATCATCGAGGTCGGCGCCCCCGAAAGCCGTGCCGCCACCACATAGTCATTCGCCCGGACCTGGGTGGTGACGCTCTCCGCGACGCGCGCGATGGGCGCGACGAACACCAGCGTCAGCGCCACCATCCCGTTCACCATTCCCGGCCCGAGCGCGCCGGCGATGGCGACGGCCAGCAGGATGGAGGGATAGGCGTAGAACACATCCATCACCCGCATGATGGCCATGTTCACCGCGCCGCCGGCGTAGCCCGCCAGCACACCGAGGAACCCCCCGATCACCAGCGCGACCGCGACCGGTACGATGGCCATGGCCAGCGACACCCGGCCCCCATGGATCAAGCGGGAGAGCATGTCCCGCCCCAACTCATCGCCGCCGAGCCATCGCCCCGGCGTGCCGATCGCGGCGAGGCGTCGCGAGACGCTGGTCTGGAAGGGATCGGCTGGCGCGATCCAATCCGCGCCGATCGCTGACAGCACCACCACCAGCAGCACCATCGCCGCTGCCATCGCCAGGGGCTGTCGCGCGAAGCGCCGCCCGACGCCGCGCCAATACCCCGTGCCTGGCGCCTTGGCCGGCATCGCGACCGTCGCACTCATGCCCGCCGGATCCGCGGATCAGCCCAGGACTGGAGAAGATCCACCGCCAGGTTGAGCACGACGAAGAACAGGGAGAGCACCAGCATGGTCCCCTGCAGGACGGGCAAGTCGCGCTGGAAGATGGCATTGGCCAGCAGGAACCCAGTCCCCGGCCAGGCGAACACCGTTTCCACGAGCACCGAACCGCCCAGCATGTTGCCCAGCTGCAGGCCCGTTACCGCCAGTGTCGTGGGCAGGGCATTCCGCAGCACATGCCAGAGTCGCCGACCCGGCAGCAGCCCCTTTGCATGCAGCGTGGTGACGAAATCCTGGTCCAGCGCCTCGATGACCGAGGCCCGCATCGTCCGCGCAATCACCGCCATGGGGATGAGGGCCGTCGCGATGGCGGGCAGGATCAGGTGTTGGAGATGCGCCCAATCCGGCCGCCATCCATCGCTGGTATCCGGCCCGATGCCGAGCGGCGGCAGCCAGGGATTCTCGACCGCGAAGACGATCACCAGCAGGATCGCCACCCAGTAGTGCGGCAGACTGACGCCCGCCAGCGTCACGAGGCTGGTGACATGATCCGCGATCCTGTCACGCGCCAGCCCTGCCACCAGCCCGAGCGCCACACCGAACACGCAGGCAAGGAGGCCGGAGGCCACGGCGAGGATGAAGGTGTTCCCCACCGCCATCGAAAGCTCCGACGCCACCGTGCGTCCGGACCGAATGGAGGTCCCCAACTCCCCCTGCGCGGCCCGCCACAGCCATATGCCGTATTGCACCGGCAGCGGCTTATCCAGCCCATATTCGCGCCGCGCCTCCGCAACCATCTCGGCACTCGCGTCATCCGGCAGGATGGCACTGATCGGATCCCCCGGCGCGATATGCACCAGCAGGAAGACGATCAGCGTCACCCCGACAGCGATGGGCGCGACATAGGCCAGCCGCCGCAACAGGTATCGCAGCACGCCGCGCCCTCAGCGCAGGAACAGCGGCGAGAAATCGACGTACCAGGATTTCGCGTGCACATGCCCCTGCACGCGGCGGGACAAGGCGCGCGGGCCGACATCATGCACAACCCAGATGAAGTAGGCCTGGTCCACGAAGCGCGTATGGATCTGCGCCAGCAGCGCGGCCTGGCGCTGAGGATTGAATTCCCCCTTCACCCGCTCCGCCAGGCCTTCCAGCACCTCGTCGCGGATGTTGCCCCAATTGGTGCCATTCGGCGGCAACTCGTTCGGCCCGAAGAAGCGCAGCAGCCCGTTATAGGGGTCCATCGAGTTCCAGGAATTGTTCAGGGCGTGTACGCCGCGATTGCTCGCACCCTGTGCGCCATCCCGCCGCCGCCCGCGCAGCGCCTCCCACTCGAAGACCTGCAACTCCAGGTCGATGCCGACCTGACGGAGGTTCTCCTGCACATACTCGTTCATCAGCAGCGGATACATCTGGCCCGATCCGCTGGCGGAGATGATGAACTTCAGCGGCAGCCGCCGGTTCGGCCCGTACCCCGCCGCCGCCAGCAGCCGCCTTGCCTCCGCCTGGTCGAAGCGTGGCCGGAAGCTCGGCGTGCCGAACCAAGGGTGATCGGGCGTGAGGTTGCCGATGGACGGGACAGCCAGCCCGTTCAGGACCTGCACCAGCCCGTCCCGGTCGATCGCCAGGTTCACCGCCTGGCGCACCCTGATGTCGTGGAACGGGCTGTCCGGCAGGACACTGACGGTGTAGGGCCACATATGCGGAATGGCGTTGGTGGAGATGGTGAACCCCGCCTGCCGCAGCCGAGGCACGCTGTCCGGGGAAGGGCTCTCCGCCCACTCCACCCGGTTCGACAGCAACGCCGCCGTGCGCGCGGAAACCTCCGGGATCGGCAGCAGGATCAACCGGTCGAGCCGGGGCCGCCGCGCCGCGTCCCAATACTCGCGGTTCGGCACGAGTTCCATCCGCTGCCGTGGCACCAGCGCATCCATCCGCCACGGCCCCGTGCCGCTTGGATTGCGGCGATACGCATTCCAGTCACGCCCGACGGCCTCCCAATGCGTGGGCGACACCACGAACAGCCGCGTCATCTGGAAGGGCAACTGGCTGTCGATGCCGTTGGTCTCGATCTCAATCGTGTAGTCGTCGATCTTCGCCCATGCCTTCACCGCCGGGATGAAGGCCTGCAACTGCCGGCGTGCGGAGACGTCATAGGCGGGATGGTTGCTGTTCAGGGCGCGTTCGAAGCTGAAGATGACCGCATCGGCATTCATCACCGACCCGTCATGGAAGCGCACGCCCTGGCGCAGCTTGAAGATCCAGCGCGTCGGATCATCCGGCCTTGGCGCCCATTCGGTGGCGAGGCCCGATCGCAGCTCCGCCGGCCGCTCCGCCTGCGTCAGGTCCCAGTTCGTCAGCCCGTCATAGATGGTGATGCCGCTGAAGCGCACGCCTTCCGTGCCCTGGTCCGGCGCACCATCGGTTAGCGGAATATCGGCCAGCGTCATCGCCACGCGCAGCGTGCCCTGCGCCGCCGCCGGCGCCGAAAGCCCGATCAGTGCCGGCAGCAGCAGCGCCGCTGCGATGCGGCGCAGTGGGGTGAAGCAGGTCATGCAGCCTCCTGACGCTCGAACCGCACCGGGCGTTGCAAGCATCGGGCCACGCTGCCGCGTGGTCCCCGGCCGCCCTGATGCCGTTGCTGTGGTGCATCGAGTGCCTCACGCATCGGCAGAGGCGTCCGATCCAGGCAGCATCCCGCCTCGGCATCGCGGTGATGCCGGTGCCGCGCGGCGTTTGACGGGCTTTCGTCACGATGCTGCGCTGGCATCGGAATTGCTGATCCCGCCATGCCGAATTGCGGAGTGAATCGATGGACGCCGCCCTCGTCACCGTGCCGGAGCGCCTGACCGCCGCAGCAGCCCGCCGCGCCATCGCCGCCGGTACCCTGACTGCCTCCGCCCTGCTGGAGGCCTGTCTGGAACGGATTGCAGCCCGCAACGGCACCGTCGCCGCCTGGGCCTTCCTGGACCCCGAGGCCTCTCGCGCCCGCGCCCGAGCCCTTGATGCAGGGCCGGATCAGGGCCTGCTTCACGGCATCCCCTTCGGCGTGAAGGACATCATTGATACGGCCGACATGCCCGCGGGCTATGGCTCCTCCATCTATGTCGGCCACCGCCCGAACCGTGATGGCGCAACGGTTGCCGGGCCCCGCGCCGCCGGTGCCGTCCTGCTCGGCAAGACCGTCACGACCGAATTCGCCAACCGCAAGCCTGGTGCCACGCGCAACCCGCATGACGTCACGCGGACGCCCGGCGGTTCCTCCTCCGGTTCCGCCGCCGCCGTCGCCGATTTCCAGGTGCCGCTGGCCATCGGCACGCAGACCGGCGGCTCCGTCCTGCGGCCCGCCGCCTATTGTGGCGTCGTCGGCTTCAAGCCGTCCTTCCAGCACTTCGGCAACAGCGGCGTGCGGACTAATACGGAAGCCTACGACACGGTCGGCGTCATGGCGCGCGCCGTAGAGGATATCGCCCTGTTCCGTGCGGCGATCATGGAAATCCCCTATGAGTCTCCGGCGTTCATCACCGCGCCGCGCATCGCCATCGCCCGCACCGCGCATTGGGACATGGCATCGCCCGCGACGCGCCAGGCGATCGAGGACGCAGCCCGCGCCTTCGCAGCCGACGGCGCCACCGTGACGGAGTTCGAGGTCCCCGAGGAACTCGCCACGCTCCGCGATGCCCATCGCGTGGTGTGCGGGTTCGAGGCCGTGCGCAACTACGCCGATGAACTCGCGCGCTCTCGCCATCTGGTGAGCCAGGATTGGCTCGAGGAACGCGTGAACGTCGGAGAGGCCTCCACCCTCGCGGAGTTCCGCGCCGCCATCCGCCAGGGTGACCGCTGTCGCGCCATGATGGATGCGCTGATGGCGCAGCACGAATTCGATGCGCTGCTGACGCCGAGCGCCCCGGATGAGGCGCCATCGGGTCTTGCCCATACCGGCAATCCGATCTTCAACTACCTCTGGACCAATTTGCACATGCCCTGCATCACATTGCCCTTCGGTACGGGGCCGAACTCCATGCCGATCGGCGTGCAACTTGTTTCTCGCAGGCATGACGATGACCGCCTGCTGGCCGTCGCCGCCTGGGCCGAACGTGTGCTGGCCGGCTGAGGATCACGCCCATGACCATCACCGCCGATCCGGCGACCCTCACCGCCAGCTCTGCGGCCGACGCCATCGTCGCCGGCGCCTTGACGGCGGAAGCGCTGACCCGTGCCTGCCTTGACCGCATCGCCGCCCGCGACGCCGATGTCGCCGCCTGGGCGTTCCTCGACCCTGACCTCGCCTTGGCCCAGGCTCGCGCCGCGGACCGCGTCCCCCCGCGTGGCCCGCTGCATGGCGTGCCTGTCGCGTTGAAGGACATTATCGAGACCTTCGATATGCCGACCCAGTGCAATTCCCCGATCCATGCGGGGCGTCGCACCTATGCCGACAGCGCCGTCGCCGCGCTGATCCGTGCCGCTGGCGGCACCATCCTCGGCAAATCCGTCACCACGGAATTCGCCAACCGCCACCCCGGCCCCACGCGCAATCCGCTCGACCCCACGCGCACCCCGGGCGGTTCATCCTCCGGCTCCGCCGCGGCCGTCGCCGACTTCCAGGTGCCCCTGGCGCTGGGTACGCAGACCTCCGGCTCCATGATCCGCCCCGCCGCCTTCTGTGGCCTCTGGGGCTACAAGCCGAGTTTCGGCGAGGTCAGCCGCGTCGGTGTCTTCCAGCAATCGGGCACGCTCGACACCGTCGGCCTCTGCGCTCGCGCGCTGGAGGATGTGCAGCGCCTCCGCGCCGTCCTCACCCGTATCCCCTACGAAAATGTGGCACCGCTGGACCGCGCCCCACGGCTCGCTCTCTGCCGCACCCCCGAATGGGATGAGGCCACGCCCGCCGCACAGCAGGTGCTGGAGGAAGCCGCCAGGCGCTGCGAAGCCGCCGGCGCCACCATCACCGACCTGTTGCTACCATCCCCTATCTTCGATGGCTGGCTGAAGGTCCACAAGCGCGTCGCGAATTTCGAAGGTGCCCGCAACTTCGGCTTTGAACGCCACGGTCACCGCCACCTCATCAGCAAGGCACTCGGGGAGGGCCGCATCCGCGACGGTGAGACCACGCCCGTCTCCGCCTATGTGGACGCGCAACGGCGGGCGGAGGCGATGCGCCTGTGGGCGGAGGACACCCTCCCGGCCTTCGACGCCGTCCTCACCCTCGCCGCGGCGGGAGAAGCCCCTGTCGGCCTCTCCGGCACAGGCAGCGCCACCTTCAACTCCCTCTGGACGCTCCTCTACACCCCCTGCCTGACCATGCCCTTCGGCAGGGGCCCTGCCGGTATGCCCCTTGGTCTGCAACTGGTCTCTCCGCGGCATGAGGATGAACGGCTCTTCGCCACCGCCGGATGGGTCGCGGCGGCGCTGGCCGACTGATGGACGACCTCGGCTGGATGGGCTTCCTCGCCCTCGGCCTCATCGCCTTCGGCGGTGCCGTGCTCGGCGGGCTCAGCGGTTTCGGCGCAGGTCTGATCGTCACGCCCTTCCTCGTGCCGGTGGTCGGGGTCAAGGGCGTGGTGCCGGTCATGGCCATCGCCATGACCTTCGGCAATCTCTCCCGTGCCTGGGTCTATCGCGACCAGATTCGCCCCGACCTCATCCTGCGGGTCCTGTTGCCTACGCTGCCCGGCGTCCTCGCCGGCGGGTTGATCTACGATATCCTGCCGCGGACGCCACTCGCGGTCCTCATCGGGCTCTTCCTGCTCGCTTCCATCCCGCTGCGGCGATGGCTGGACAAGCGCAAGGTCGTGCCGACGCCTGCTGCCGTCATCGGCATCAGCTTCCTTTTCGGGCTGGTGGCCGGTGCGCTGCCGGGCGGCGGCGTGATTGTCGTGCCGCTTTTGCTGGGCCTTGGCCTTGCGGGTGGTGCGCTGGTCGGGACGGATGCGGCGATCGGGGCCGCCGTCAATATCGCCAAGACGCTGCTCTATGGGCGCCTCGACCTGCTGGACGAGACGCTGCTCATCGGTGGTGTGCTCGTCGGCCTCTGCATGATCCCCGGCGCCTATGCCGCACGCTGGCTCATCGCCCGCATCCACCTGCGCATCCATACCGCGCTGATCGAGGCGATGGTGGCCTTCTCCGGCCTCTCCTTCCTCTGGAGCGCCTTCACCTGAGCGGCGGCGCGGGGCTTACCAGCCCGAGATTCTCCCGCAGTGTCCGCCCCTCATAGGCGGTGCGGTAGATCCCCCGACGTTGCAATTCCGGCACCACCCAGCGAACGAAATTCCGCATCGGCGTGGGGTAGTAGGGCGACAGCATCACGAAGCCATCTGCCGCGCCGGCCTGGAACCACGCCTCCATCATGTCGGCCAGGCCTTTCGGCGTACCGACGAAGACGTTGTGCCCGTTCGATGTCGCGTAGCGGCGCGCCAGTTGCCGGATGGAGAGGTTTTCCCGTCGCGCCAACTCCACCAGCATCTTCTGCCGCGCATGCGCTGCGTTGCTCTGCGGCAATTCCGGCAGTGGCCCGTCCAGCGGAAACTGCCGCAGATCGAGCCCACCCGACAGACGCATGATCGACGGCATCACCACCTCATCCGTCATCATCGACAGCAGGTGTTCATAAAGGGCGCGGGCGTCGCTCTCGGTCTCCGCCAGAACATAGTTGAGGCCGGGCATGATCTTGATGTCGTCCGGCGACCGCCCGTACCGCATCGCGCGCTCTCGCACATCCGCTCGGAACGCCTGCGCTTCGGCCAACGATGTCTGCGCCGTGAAGGTGACATCGGCGGTGCGCGCCGCCAGTTCCTTGCCCGGCTCGGATGATCCCGCCTGGGCGATGATGGGTCGTCCCTGCGGCGACCGAGCAACGTTCAGCGGCCCGCGGACCCGGAAGTGCTTACCGACGTGATTCAGGATTCGCAGCTTGGACGGATCGAAATACCGTCCGCTTGCCTTGTCCCGGATGAAGGCGTCGTGATCCCAGCCCTCCCAGAGGCCAACCACCACATCGTGGAATTCTGCCGCACGTTCATATCGCAGCGCGTGGTCGAGATGCGCATCGCGCCCGAAATTCTGCGCCTCGTCCTCGTTCTGTGACGTCACCAGGTTCCACCCCGCCCGCCCCTTGCTGAGGTGGTCGATGGACGCGAAGCGCCGCGCGATATGATACGGCTCGTTGTAGGACGTCGTGCCTGTCGCCACGAGGCCGATATGCGTGGTTGTCACCGCGAGCGCCGCGAGCAGTGTCATCGGCTCGATCCGCACCGTGCGCGCCGCGCCGGCCGCTGCCTCCGTATCCTTTCCGGCCAGCGTGATGGCAGGCGGCACGGCGGCGCTGTCCTGGAAGAAGACCATGTCGAACAGCCCGCGCTCGGCTTCCCGCACCACGTCGAGATACTCGTCGAACTCGAGATCGGTCGGCACCGCATCCGGCATGCGCCACCCCGCCACATGCGACCCGGGCGGGTTGAAGAAGGCGGCGAGCTTCAACTGGCGTGGTGGCATGGAAGGCGGATGTCCCTGACCGGAGGCGCCGCAGTCTCCCGCCATATCGCGTCGCACGGAAGGCCCCTTGCCGCGGTGCCGCTCGGTGATCCACGCTGGCGGCAACAGGAGGAAACGTCACATGACCAGCATCACCCTGGGCCGCCGCGCCCTGGCAAGTCTTGCCGCCACATTCGGCATCGCCGGCACTGCCGCAGCCCAGCCCGCCTGGCCGCGCGGCCCCGTCCGCTTCATCTTCCCCTTCACGCCGGGCTCCGCCGTCGATGTCGTCGCACGCCTGATCGCGCAGGACCTTGCCGAGCGCCTGGGCCAGCCCTTCATCGTGGAGAGCCGCACCGGCGCCGGCGGCAGCATCGGGACGGAGGCCGCGGCCCGCGCGCGGCCGGATGGCGACACCTTCCTGGTCGGCTCCCCCGGCAACATGGCGATCAACCCCGCCATGATGCCCAACCTCACCTTCGACGTGTCGCGCGACTTTGCCGCCGTCACGCACCTCGTCACCTTCCCGCAGGTGCTCGTCATCGCGCCGAGCCTCCCGGTCCGGACGCTGCCCGAACTGGTCGCCTATTCGAAGGCGAACCCTGGGCGTCTCAACTACGCCTCCTCCGGCGTCGGGGCGACCAATCATCTGGCGATGGAAATGCTCCGGGCCGCCACGGGTCTGGAGGCGACTCACGTCCCCTATCGCGGCGGCCTCGTCACCGTGCAGGCCATCCTCTCCAACGATGTGCAGATGTGCGTGGAGGGAATCCTGACGCTGCCGCCCTTCCTGGCGGACAACAGAGTCCGTGCCATCGCCGTCACCGGCGCCACGCGCTCCCACCTGCTGCCCGACGTGCCCGCGGTGGCGGAGACCGTCCCCGGTTTCGATGCCGGCGCCTGGGTGATGTTCTTTGCGCCGGCAGGCACGCCGCCCGCGATCATCGAGAAGCTGTCGGCGGAAACGCGCATCTCCCTCGCCAAGCCCGCCATCCGCGCGCGCCTCGCGGAACTCGGCGCGACGGTCACGGGAACGACGCCGGAGGAGGCCGCGACGATCCACCGACAGGAATTGCTGAAGTGGCGGCGCGCGGTGGAGGTCTCCGGCGCCGCCGCTGGATGATCAGTGCGGCTTGTGCAACGCGACGGGTTGGCGGGTGAAGGTCCGCCGCCCGCGCTTGAAGCCCATCAGCGTCGGCGATAGCTGGCGCAGCGCAGCAATCTCGTCCGGCGCGTCGACGACGACGAGGTCGGCGGGATTGCCGATGGCGACGCCATAGTCCTGCTTGCGGATCAGCTTCGCAGCGCCGTCGGTGATCATGCCCCAGGCCGCCGCGACTTCCCGGTCCGCGCCCTGTTGCACCACATTGGCAAACATGTTCGCCTGCCGCAGCAACTGCCCATCGCCGAAGGGTGTGAACGGATTGAGGATGTTGTTGGAGGCGAGTGAACAGGTGACACCCTGCGCCACCAGCCTGGTCGCATCCACCACGCCGCGCGGCACGGCATGGTCGAAGGCGCGCGCCATCAGATAGAGATCCGTCGCGGGCAGCACCGTCAACGCCACGCCCGAATCCGCCATCCGCTTCGCGATATCGTCGAAAGCCGGCAGCGCAAGGTGCGCGAGCTTCGTCACATGCCCCACCGCGACGCGCCCACCCCACCCATACTGGTCGGCCAACTCGCAGACGAGCCGAGTATCCAGGTCATCCGGCACATGGCCGCTGTCGAGATGCATGTCGATGTCGACATCGAACTCCCGCGCGATCTCGAAGACGCGCCGGATCTGCCCGTGGCGGTCGCTGTCGAAGTTCGGTGCCGCGCCGATGACGCGTGCGCCTGTCTTCAGCGCCTCGATCATCAGCTCCTCGGTGCCGGGATTGTTGAGCATCCCTTCCTGCGGCATCACGCAGATCTCGATGTCCATCGCCCAGGCATAGGCATCCACCAGCGCCTTCACGCCCTGGAAGCCGCGCAGCCCGACCTTGGGATCGACCTCCGCATGGGTGCGCATGCGCATCGTACCGTGGCTGATGCACTTCTCCAGCGTCCCGCTGGCGCGCTGCGTCACGTCCTCCACGCTGAAGGTATGCTTGACCTCGGAGACCATCTGCATGGCCTCATGCGGGAAGCGCCTGGTCTCGCAGCGGCAGCGTTCCAGGATGCAGGATTTGTCGAGGTGGATATGGGTTTCGACGAAGCCCGCGCAGACCAGCCGCCCGCCCGCATCGGCGCTGTCCTTCGCCACGCCCGGCAGCGCCGGTGCGATGGCCGCGATGCGGCCGCCCACCACGCCAACATCGACGGCCGGCGCATCCTTCGCCATTCCCGGCAGGCGCGCATGCCGCAGTAGCAGGTCGAAATCCATCAGCGTGTTCCTTGGTCGCTGCAGGCAGCAATCACATCGGCGGAGGGCACCAGCCAGCCCAATGCCGCCTCGATCAGCTTCAGCGACGCATCGTGGTAGTCCGCCCCGTTCATGCTGGCGCAGACATCGGGCATCAGCACCACGCGGAAGTCACGATTGAACGCTTCGAAGCAGGTACAGAGCACGCAGTTGTTGGTGTTCACGCCGCCGATCACCAGCGTCTCCGTGCCGAGGTTCTTCAGCAGCAATTCAAGATCGGTGTTGTGGAACGGGCTGTAGCGATGCTTGAACACGGTATGTTCGCCGGGTCGGGGCGCCAGCTGCGGCACCACCTCCGTCACCACCGCACCTTCCACCGCCAGCGTCTTGCGCGGCTTGGCCAGGCCCGGGATGGGCGCCCTGTGCTGTGCCATCCAGAAGGGATTGCGGTTGTCGATCACCTCGCCCGTGTCGCTGTTCCAGCGATGATGCGTGCGGACGAAGATCACCGGCCGCCTCGCCGCCGCCCAGGCCGCCCGTACCTTGACTGCCGCGTCGATGATGCGATCCGCATCCGGCCTCGCCACCAGGAGGTGCCCCATCTCGTGGTCGAGGTGGCTGCGGTTCATGTCCACCAGCAGCAGCGCGGCGCGCGCCATGACCTCCGGCGTCAAGACGGGATGCGTCATGCCATCATCCGATACAGATCCCGGTTCAGCTCCGCGACCAGTGCCGCGAATTCATCGGTCAGCCGCATCTCCGGCACCCTTGGCCGTGGCAATGGCACGGGGATGATGCGCGCGATGCGGCCCGGCCGTGGTGTCATGAGGACGATGGCGTCGGACAGGAAGGCCGCTTCCGTCAGTGAGTGGGTTACGAAGAGCACCGTCTTGCGGAACTGCGCATGGATGCGCATCAGCTCGATCCCCATGCGGTCGCGCGTGATCTCATCCAGCGCCGCGAAAGGCTCATCCATCAGCAGCACGGTCGGATCCAGCGCCAGCGCCCGGGCCAGCGCGGCACGGGACTGCATGCCGCCCGAAAGCTGCGCCGGCCGCTTGGCCCCGAAGCCATCGAGTCCCACCAGCTTCAGCAGGGCAGGGACATCCGGCTCCGTGAGCCCCGGCCGCGGCGCCTTCTCCGCGACGATCTTGTAGAGCAGCCGGACATTATCCTCGATTCGCAGCCACGGCATCAGGTTGGGTGCCTGGAACACCGTCCCGATCCGCCCCTGCCGCCGCAACTCCGCGGCGGGCGTGCCGCCGATGGTGATCCGCCCCGCTGTGGGCGCCAACAGGTCCCCGACCGCCTTCAGCAGCGTCGATTTCCCGCAGCCCGATGGCCCGACGAGCGACACGAAGGCCCCGTCCGGCACCATCAGATTGATGTCGCTCAGCGCCTGCACGGATTCCGTGCCGCCGGCGCCATACACCACCTGCACGCCCTCCACCGCGATGAAGGGCGCCGCACCCTCGCTGCCCGGCGGGCCCGCGAAGCCCCGCGGGCTCGTCTCTGCCGTCACGCTCAGCTGGCCGCCCTGCCATGCACGAGGGCGGAGAGGCGCAGCGCTTCCGGGATGCGGTCCACGAAATCATTCGTGTAGAGCTCCCGCGCCGTCGGCCGCCGCTGCAGGTCGCCGCCCTCCATCAGGTAGTTGATGGAGCTCTCCCACTTGCTCTCATCGAACCGTCCGAAGCGCTGCCCGAAGTCCGGGCTGCGGTAGAGGTCATAGATGATGCGCAGCTTGCGCACTTCCAGCGCATGGCTGCGATCCGGCGCCACCTCGATGACGTAGTTCATCGCGGTATCCATGTTGTCCCGCGTCCAGATCAGGGATTTCATCGTCGCGCGGATGAAGCGCTCCGTCAGGTCGCCGCGCTGTGCCTCCCGCTCATTCGCCACGATCTGCGTGCCCGCAAACTTCACGCCGAAATCCTTCAGCGCCATCACGTTGCACGGGAAGCCGCGATCCTCCAGCGTCAAGGGCTGCCCGTAGCTGAAGCCGAAGCCGCATTCGGCCTGACCCGCGGCCACGATCTGCACCTCCGCACCGCGGCTGACAGTCAGGAAGGTGATGTCGTTCCGCGTCAGCCCGCCGGAGGCCAGCAGCGGGTCCAGCAGCCCGCGCACCTGGCTCTGGAACCAGGTGATCTTCTTGCCGCGCATGTCGGCGGGCTTGGTGATGTTGCTGGTCTTCAGCGAGAAGACGGAGAAGGGATTGTCCGGCTGGTCCGCCATCACCGCGATCACTGGCAGGTTCGCCGCTCGGGACTTGATGTAGCCATCCGCATTCGCGACCAGGAACTGCTCCCGCCCCGCCGCGATGAAGACCTCGTTCTGCTGCCCGGCCGCGGCGGGTCGGATCTCGAGGTTGATGCCCTCGCTGCGATAGATGTTCTGCTTCAGCCCCGCATAGTACTGCGCATGCATCCCCCAGGGCGTGAAGTTCAGCCGCAGGATCGCGTCCTGGAGCCGCCCCTGGGCGCGGGCGGGCCGCAGCCCGATGGGAACGGGCCCGGCCAGCGCGCCGAGGGCCACGAAGCTGCGTCGTCCGATACCGCTCATCGTGTTCTCTCCCATGTTCAAGCCTGGACCCGTGTTGCTTCCTCGGAGGGGCGGCGCCAGGACAGCGCGCGTTCCACCGCGCCCATGGCGCCGAAGAAGCTCATGCCGATGACGGCGAGCAGGATGATGGCGGCGAAGCTGCGCGCCGTGTTGAAATTGAAGCTGCCGGACAGCACCAGGTATCCGATGCCATCGGTCGCCGCCAACCATTCCGCCACGATGGCGCCCAGCACCGCGAGCGTCGTGGCGATGCGGAGCCCCGCAAAGATGTAGGGCACGGCATAGGGAAGGCGCAGTCGCAGGAAGGTCTGGCGGCTAGTCGCATCCACGCTGCGGAACACGTCCATCAACCCCTGATCGACCTGCTTGAACCCCGCCATGGTGTTGATCACCACCGGGAAGAAGGCGATGGAGGCGACGACCAGGATCTTCGACCCGGCCCCCGCGCCAATCCACAGCAGGATCAGCGGCGCGATCGCGATCTTCGGGACGGATTGGCTGGCAACGAAGATCGGCATGACCATCCGCTCCACCAGCGGCCAGCGGATCATCGCCATGCTCGCCGCCAGGGCGAAGACCACGGCCGCGATATAGCCCGCCAGGATGCCCCACACCGTCTGCACGGCGTGGCCAAAGATCATGCGGTAGTCCTTGATGAACTCCGCGACCACGTCGCTCGGCGCCGGCAGCAGGAAGCGCTGGATGTCGAGCCCGACCACCGCCGCTTCCCACAGCAGCAGTAGCGCCAGCAGCGTCAGCACCGCCGCGCCCTGGCCCGCCGCCCAGCGCCGCAGCGCGCTCATGCCGCCAGCCCCGCTTTGGCCAGCAGCTTCGCCGGGTCCTGAATGCTCATGTCGAAGGGGCTGTCGGTGCCGAAGATGATGCGGTCGGCGCCCACCATCTCAGCCAGGAAGCGCAGCGGCGCGGCCTCGAACAGCACCGTGTCATAAAGGAACCGCTTCGCCGCCAGGGATGGCCGCTCCGGCGCGCGCCCATGAGCAGCCGCCTCCCACGCCCGGTCCATGCGGCCCAGGATGAAGGGCAGCGTGCCCCCGCCATGCGCCAGCATGACCCGCAGGCCGGGATGCTTCATCAGCGTTCCGGCCTCGATCAACCGCCCCGCCGCCACCGTCGTCTCGAAGGGATTCCCCAGCGGATTGCCGAGCTTGAGGTCGTTCAGCCGACCGCCATCCCGCACCTGCCAGGGATGGATCATCACCAGTCCGCTGCGCTCGGCCAGCGCCGCCCAGACCTCCGGATGCACAGCCTTGTCCAGGTCGACGCCATGCACATGCGACCCGATGGCGAAATCCGCCGTGCCATGCACGCCGTGGCAGCGCGCGATCTCCGTCACCGTGGCCGCCGCATCGCCAAGCGGCAGCACCATCATCGCCGTCATCCGCGTGCCGGCCACGGTTTCCGCCAGCCAGTCATTCATGGCCGCGATGCGCCGCGCCTGCTCATCCGCCGGCAATTCGTAGAGGTAGAGGATCGGCGGCACCGAGACGATCCGACGCGCGATCCCCTGCGCCTCCATCTGCGCATGATTGCCGTCCACATCGAACAGCAGCGGTGGAGGATCCTTCGGGAACGGCATGAAGTGGCGGCCCATCGCCTCCGCCAGCGCATCGCGCGGCGCCAGGTGGCCGTGGTGGTCGATCAGGGCGCCCAGCTTCATTGTGCCTCCGTTGTCCTGGATCGTAAGCCGCCCACCCCCACCGTCAATGCAGGATCACGCGCTCAATTCGGGCAAATCGATCCAGCGCCTTTCGCGATCGCTGCGATAGCAGGCGTCGATCAATTGCAGCCCCTTCGCGCCGGCGACCAGCGGGGAAGGGAAGGGCGCATCCTCCGCGACATGGCGCAGGAACATCTCCCAGCCGCGTCGATAGCTGTTCGTGTAGGGGCCCATGTCGGGCACTTCCTGCCAGTGGTCGCCATGGCGGTTGTCCACCAGCGCATCCACATCCCAGCGCGGCTTCGGCGTCGTCGCCAGGGGCTGCACATGCGCGCGATGCAGCGAACAGGTGGCGGAGCCCATGGTGCCGTCCACCTTCACCGTCAGCATATCCTCCCCCTTCACGCGCGTCGCCCAGGATGCGCTGACCTGCACCAGCACGCCGCCCTCCAGTTCGAAGCTGCCGAAGGCCTCGTCTTCCACATCCACCTTGTAGGGGCGCCCCTTCTCATCCCGCCGCTCCGGGATGCGCGTCGCGATGCGGCAGGACACGCCGCGCACCGGGCCGAGCAGGCTTTCCACGATGTAGCGCCAGTGCGGAAACATATCGAGGACAAGCCCCCCGCCTTCTGCCCGCTTGTAGTTCCAGCTCGAACGCTGCGCCGGATGCAGCACGCCGTCGAAGATCCACCATCCGAAGTCGAGCCGCGCCGATAGGACGCGCCCCAGCACCCCCGTCTCCATCACGCTTTTCAGCTTGAGGAAGCCCGGCAGGTGGATCTTGTCCTGCACAACCCCGTGCTTCACCCCGGCGGCCGAGGCGGCGTGAGCGATCTCCATCGCCTCCTCGACCGTGGAGGCGATGGGCTTCTCCAGATACACATGCTTGCCCGCGCCGATCGCCGCCAGCGCGCGTGCATGGCGCCCGCCTGTCGCGCTGACATCGAAGTAGATCGCGTTGCCCGGATCGGCCAGGCAGGCATCGCGATCCGTACTCCAGGCCAGCCCGCCATTGGCAGCGGCCAGTGCCGCCAGCTTCTCCGCATTGCGCCCCAGCAGCACGGGTTCCGGCATCAGCCGGGAGCCATCAGCCAGCGCGATCCCGCCATCGCGCCTGATCGCCATCACCGACCGCCCGAGATGCTGGTTCGTCCCCAGCCGTCCCGTGACGCCGTCCATGATGATGCGGATGCTGCGCGTGGCCATGCCGTGTCCCCCGTTGATGGGGGACACGGTAGGAACGGCCGGCGCGTCCTGTCAAAGCAGGCTCAGTCGTAGCTGAGCGCCTGCGCCTTGCCGCCAAAGATGCGCCAGGCGAAGACCGTGTAGGCCAGGATCACCGGCAGCACGAAGGCCGCGCCGGCCAGGATGATGGACAGGCTCTCCGGCGCGCTCGCCGCATCCCAGATCGTCAGGCGCTCCGGCACGACATAGGGGAAGAACGACCAGGCCAGTCCGGCAAAGAACAGCAGGAACAGGCCGACGGCGCCCCAGAAGGGCAGGCGGCGCAGCACGTCGTTCGGCAGCGGCATATGCCGCAGCAATTGCGCCAGGCCCAACAGCAACGCCGCTGTCGCTGCCGGCAGCAGCGCCAGCACGAATACCACCGGCATCTCGAACCACCGGGTCGCGATGCGCTCGCTCACCAGCGGCGTCACGGCGGAGACCAGCAGGATGCCGAGCCCCAGAGGCCAGATCGCGCGACGGGCCCAGAGGATGGCGTGCCGCTGCAACTCGCCCTCGCAGCGCCAGATCATCCAGCAGGCGCCGATGAAGGCATAGGCGATGGCCAAGCCGATCGCCGCCATCGCGGCGAAGCCCATCGCCGCCCAGCCTTCCGCGAAACCCAGCACATAGCGTCCCAGCATCCAGCCCTGCGCCAGCGCCGCACCCAGCGATCCCACGAAGAACCACCGGTCCCAGCGCCGCTTGCCGTGTTCGTCCGTGGCCTTGGCACGGAACTCGAAGGCCACACCACGCAGGGTCAGCGCCACCAGCATCACCGCGACGGGCAGGTAAAGCGCCGTCAGGATGATCCCGTGCGCCACGGGGAAGGCCACCAGCAGCAATCCCACGCCGAGCACCAGCCAGGTTTCATTCGCGTCCCAGAAGGGACCGATGGCGGCGATCATGCGGTCCCGGTCTGGCTCCGCCGCTCGCGTCTCCAGCAGGATGCCGACGCCCAGGTCGAAGCCGTCCAGTACGACATAGGCGAGGATCGCGGCCGCCATCAGCCCCGCGAAGATCACGGGCAGCCATTCCGCCGGAACGAAGGGGGTCATGCCACCATCTCCCCCGGCGCGCTGCCGGGCTTCATCATGGAACTGTCGGTTGCCTCCGCCATGCGGCCCTTCTTGGCCAGGCGATAGATCGTTGTGATGTAGGCGCCGAGCAGCAGGACATAGAGCACGAGATAGGTGATGAGCGTGGAGGCGATTGCCATCGCCGGCACCGGTCCCGCAGCCTGCGCCGTGGTCAGCACGCCCGTCACCAGCCAGGGCTGGCGGCCGATCTCGGTCACGTACCAGCCAGCCAGCGTCGCCACCCAGCCCGCAAAGGCCATCACCGCAAAGCCGCGCAGCATCAGCACCGGCAGCGTCCCGCGCTTCCACAGGTACCAGGCGCCCGCCCAGGACATGGCGATCATCAGCAGCCCCATGCCGACCATCACGCGGAAGGCGTAGAAGACGGGCGCCACCGGCGGGTGCTTGCCTTCGAAGTCGTTGAGCCCCGGTACCACCCCGGCGGGATCATGCTTCAGGATCAGGCTCGCGCCGGAGGGGATCGCGATCTCGAAGCGGTTGGTGCGGTTGGCCTCATCCGGGATGGCGAACAGGACCAGCGGCACATGCCCGCGCGTTTCCCAGTTTCCTTCCATCGCCGCCACCTTGGCGGGCTGGTGTTCCAGCGTGTTCAGGCCGTGCAGATCGCCGACGACGGCCTGCACCGGCGCCAGCACCGCGCCCATCACCACGCCGGTCCGCAGGGCCGCCATCACCGCCGGCGCGCGATCGCCCTTCAGCCAGCGCCACGCCGAAATGCCGGCCAGCAGGAAGGCCACCGTCAACGCACTCGCAATCAGCATATGCGTCAGGCGATAGGGCATGGAGGGATTGAACACGATGGCCGCCCAGTCCACGGCATGCGCGATGCCATCGCGCATCTTATGCCCCTGCGGCGTGTGCATCCAGGAATTGAGGACGATGATCCAGAAGGCGCTCATCGTCGTACCGAAGGCCACCAGGAAGGTGGCGCCGGTGTGCACCCAGCCCGGGACCCGGCGGAAGCCGAACAGCATGATCGCCAGGAAGGTCGCTTCCAGGAAGAAGGCCGTCAGAACCTCATAGGCCAGCAGCGGTCCCGCGATGTTGCCGACGCGCTCCATGAAGCCCGGCCAGTTCGTGCCGAACTGGAAGGACATGGTGATGCCGGATACGACGCCCAGCGCGAAGGAAAGCGCGAAGATCTTCACCCAGAAGCGGTAGGCATCCATCCACGCCTCGTTCCGCGTGGCGTTGAAGCGCAGCTTGAAGAACAGCAGCACCCAGCCCAGCGCGATGGTGATGGTCGGGAACAGGATATGGAATGAGATGTTGGCGGCGAACTGGATGCGCGCCAGCAGGATGGGGTCCATAGGCTCAACCTCCCTTGCGCGGCCGCACCAGGCCGACGACCTTGTCCTTCGCCTCCAGCAGCCGCGTGACCTTGGCGCCGAGCGCCAGCAAGGCTGCCAGACGTTCGGTTTCCAACCGCTTCACGTCCTCGTACCAATTGGTCAGGCGCTCGATCAGCCCGTGCATTTCCGCCATCCGGGCCTGGGCGTGCCGCTCATCCTCGCTGCCCGGCGTCTGCATGAGCAGTTCGCGCAGGACGGAGAGCGTCGGGTCCACCTCCCGTTTCTTCCGCTCCTCCGCCAGGGTGCGGAGGATCAGCCAGACATCGTCGGGGGTGGTGAAGTAGTCGCGCCGATCATCCGGAATATGCTTCAGCAGCACCAGGTTCCAGGCTTGCAATTCCTTCAGACCCATGGAGACGTTGGAGCGTGAGACCCCCAGAGCATCGACGATCTGTTCTGCGTTCAGCGGGCCGGGTGACACGTAGAGCAGCGCGTATATCTGCCCCACCGTGCGGTTGATGCCCCAGCGACTGCCCATTTCGCCGAAATGGAGCACAAAGGACTGGACGAGTGGAGGGAGCTTCATGGCTGACCGTCATTTCAGGAATTTCTGAAATGGAGAATCATGCCTGAAATGTCAAGCTTTCCTGACGCCTGGCCTCGGCTATTGCAGGTCGGGGTGCGTCACCACCTGGCGGAAGGGGTCATAGCCGGAGGGGAAGTGTCCGGCGGGCTTCAGCCAGTCATAGGCCTCCCGCTTCAGCCAGCGCCCTTGGCCCTCATGGCCCAGATAGCGGCCGCGGTCATGCACCACCTGCCCGCGCAGCAGCGTCGTCTCCGCCCAGCCCGTCAGTTCCATGCCCTCATAGGGCGTGTAGTCCACGGCGTGGTGCAGATCGGCATTCGTCACCCGCGCCGTCCGGTTCCCATCCCACACCACCAGGTCGGCATCGGCGCCAATGGCGATGGTCCCCTTCCGCGGATACAGCCCGAAGGCCCTGGCGGCATTGGTGGAGGACAGTGCGACGAACTCGCTGGGGGAGATCCGCCCCCTCGCCACGCCTTCGGACCAGAGGATCGAAAGCCGTGTCTCCACGCCGGGGATCCCGTTGGGGATCTGGTCGACATTGGGCTCCGTCCCCCAGCGCTTCTTTCCATCTGCCGCATCGAAATTCACCGGCGCGTGGTCGGAGGTGACGACATCGATCACCCCGCGCTTCAGGTAGTCCCACAGCGATCCACGTTCCGCGTTGCTGCGCGGCGCGGGGCCGAACACGTACTTGGCCGCCTCGAACCCCGGCCGGTTCAGGTCGGCGGCCGAGAGCGCGAGGTACTGCGTGCAGGTTTCCGCATGCACCCGCACGCCGCGGCGCTGCGCCGCCTCGATCTCCGCCGCCGCTTCCGGTGCGCTGACATGGAAGATCTGGATCGGCGTGTCGATCAGTTCCGCCAGGCTGGCGATGCGGTGCACAGCCTCGCGCTCCCCGATCGCGGGCTTCAGCACGGCCTGGTATTTCGGGTGCCGGAATCCGCCGGCGGCCAACTTCTCGCCGAGGTACTGGTGGATGCCCCAATTCTCCGCATGCACCGTCAGCAGCGCCCCATGCTCACGCGCCACCTCCATCACCCGCAGCAGCGCCAGGTCGTCGAGCCAGTTGGTCTTCCCTGTCATGAAGACCTTCACGGACCGATGCCCCGCCGCGATCAGCGCCGGCAATTCATCGCGCAAGACCGTCTCCGTCGGGTTCGTCACCCACAGATGGAAGGCATAGTCGACCGCGCAGCGCGTCGCGCGTTCGGTATAGGCCGGCACGATATCCGCCAGCGTGCCGTCCCGCGGCTGCAACGCGAAGGCGATGATGGTCGTCGTGCCGCCACAGGCGGCGCTGCGCGTCGCGGTGAACAGGTCATCGGCATTGACGACGCCGCCGCTCATCCGCTGTTCCGCATGACAATGGCTGTCGACGCCACCCGGAATCACGAACTTGCCCCCGGCATCCAGGCTCTCCCGCCCCTGCAGGCCATGGCCGAGCGCCGCGATCACGCCGCCCGAGACCCCGATCTCGGCGCGGAACACGTCGCTTGCCGTCACGATGACGCCGTTGCGGATGACGAGGTCATGCATGGCGTCAGCCCTTCCGCGCCAGGCGCGTGACGCGGTTGTCCCGGATTTCTGCCAGCAGGATGTTGCCCTTGCTGTCCTGCGCCAGCCCGTGCCCCGCATTCAGCACCGGCCTGCACCGCCCGAGCAGCACACCATCCGGCGATAGCCGCGTCAGGCGCGGGATCTGGTCGCTCACCAGGATGCACCCATCGGGTTCGACCACGATGCCCATGGGGTGGAACAGGTCGGTCGCCTCCCGGATGAAGGCGCCGTCGGGGTCGAAGAACTGGATGCGGTTGTTCTCCCGGTCGCAGACGATCACCTCGCCCTGCAACCCGAAGGCCAGATCATGCGGTGTGGTGAATTCCCCCGCGCCCGCGCCGGGCGTTCCCCATGTCCTCAGCAGCGTCCCGCCCGCGGAGAAGCGGTGCACCACGGAATTGCCGTAGCCATCGGCCACGTAGATGTCGCCATTCGGATGCACCGCCGCATTCGCGGGATGGCTGAAGGGCCGCCCCGGCCGGCTCCGCTCCCCCAGCCGCAGCACGACGTCGCCTGCCGCGTTCAGCACCTGGATCTCATGCCGGTCCCGATCCGCGACCAGCACCTGCCCCGCGGGCCCGATGGTGATGCCGTGCCCATCCGTCACGCCCGGCAGTTCCAGGCTGCGCAGCACGCTGCCATCCGGCGCCACCACCACGATCACCGGCAGGCCGACCGGATCGCAGTAGCGGTCGTAGCGCACCAGCACATGCGCATTGTCATCCGCATCCACCGCGACATCCGTGATGCGCCCGCCCTTGAAGGCCGCGCCATCCAGCGCCCAGGGCCGCTCCACCTCGTACAGATCATCGCCCAGCCCGACGACGAGCTTCTCCTCGCGCATCCCGCGACCCCCTTCGCATTCCAGCATCGCGCCCACGCCGATTCAGCAAATGCGTCGCCGCATGGACAGGCTTGTTCGGCCAGTGATATGCCAGCTTCACGCCGCGACGATACGGGGATTTTCCGCATCGCCCATCCCGACGCCAGATCGGGTCGCGCGCAGGAACGCACAGTCTGTGATCGCACGGTCGCCGCACCGTTGAAGTGAGGACTGGTCCCGATGAAGCTCACCCGCCGCGCCGCGCTCGCCGCGCCCCTGGTCCTCGCCGCGCCGCGCCTGGCGCAGGCGGCCTGGCCGGAGCGTCCCGTCACGCTCATCGTTCCCTTCGCGGCCGGTGGCGGCACGGACATCTCCGCCCGCGTCATGGCGCAGTATCTTGAACGCGAACTCGGCCAGCCCTTCGTCGTGCAGAACCGTCCCGGGGCCGGGGGCGCCATCGGCCTCGGCGCGCTCGCCGCCGCCGCGCCGGATGGCTACACCCTCGCCATCATCAACACCCCCGGCATCGTGACGATCCCCATCGAGCGCAACGCCGGCTGGACGATGGACAGCTTCACCTTCATCGCCGGCGTGGTCGATGATCCCGGCACCTTCTCCGTCCATCCCGACAGCCCCATCCGCACCATGACGGATCTGGTGGAGGCGGCGAAGCGGGAGCCTGGCCGCATCACCGTAGCGACGCAGGGCGTCGGCTCCGCCGGCCATATCAACACGCTGCTGCTGGAACAGACCACCGGCGCGCAACTCGAACCCGTGGTCTACCAGGGCGCGGCCCCTGCCGCGCTGGCGCTGCTGCGCAAGGAAGTCGTCGTCGCCACCGCCAATCTGGGCGAGGCCCTGACCTTCGCGCGCAACCAGCCCTGGCGCACGCTTGGCGTCATGGCCGATCAGCGCAACGCCATGGCGCCGGCTGTGCCGACGCTGCGGGAGATGGGCATGGACATCCTCGGCGGCAGCCTGCGCGGCGTCGGTGGCCCGCGTGGCATGGCGCCCGATGTCGTCGCGCGCCTTTCCGCCGCCATCGCCAAGGTCGTCGCCAACCCGGAGTTCATCACCACCAGCGAGCGCGCTTTCCAGCCGCTCCGCTACCTCAACTCCGCCGACTACATCGCCTATCTCCGCGCCTCCGATGCCACGCACCGTGCCCTATGGCGTGTGCGGCCCTGGAACGTCTAGGCGCGGATCGCCTTCACCTTCGCGGCGGCCGCGGCTTGCAGCAGCGCCGCGTCATGCCCCGCGGAGATCCAGCGGAAGCCCAACTCCTTCGCGCGGGCGAAATGCGCCTCCTCCGTGATGCCGCCGATGCCGGGCACCTTGCCCGCATCGCGGCATGCCGTCGCGACCCGCGCGGCGGCCTCCCACAGCACCGGGTCCTCCTTCATCCCCGGCCGCCCGAGATCGGCACTCAGATCGGACGCGCCGAGGAACAGCACGTCGATTCCCGGCACCGCCGCGATCGCCGCCGCATTCTCCACCGCCAGCCGCGTCTCGATGATCACCACCACCAGCGTTTCCGCCGCCAATGCCGCGACGGCATCGCCCTGGCTGATCGGTCGCCGGCGGAAATGTGGGAACATCGGGGGCAGGGGGCGCCGTCCCTCCGGCGCGAAGCGCGCTGCCCGCGCCACCTCCCCGGCCTGCGCCGCATCCTCGATCCGCGGGATCATCACGCCCAGCGCCCCCGCCGACAGCGCCTGGCCGATCGGGCCCGGCTGCGCATCCGGCAGCCGCATCAGCGGCGCGATCCCCGATTCCAGCGCGGCCAGCATGATCTCGCTGGCCGCGTCGCCGCCGATCAAATTGTGCTCGCGGTCCAGCACCAGCGCATCGTACCCCGCCTGCGCCATGATCCGCGCCACATCGCCCGTCCGCGCCAACTGCAGCGTCACCACCACCGCTGATCCGCCCTGCGCGAGGCGCGCCTTCAACCCGTTGATCGCCATGGCACGAAGCCTGCCGCCCGCGCGCCGCTTCGTCCACCCCGTCTTGCCGCCGCCCGCCTTGCATGGTCATGGTCACGCAAACACGGGAGAAGCCACCGCCATGACCGGCATGCCTGACGCCGCGGAAATCGATCGTCGCCTGGCCGAGGTCCGCGCCAAGCGCGGCTACCTGCTGCCCCATCACGGCCTTCTCGCCATCGCGGCCCCCGCCCTCCTCGCGGGCTATGATGCCGCCTATACCGCGCTGACGCTGACGCCGCGCTTCATGGACGAGCGGTCGAAGGAATTCGTCTGGCTCGCCGTCCTCGTCTCCACGGATGAAGCCCTCGCCACGCACCACATCGCCAAGTTCCGCAACGGCGGCGGCACCGATGCTGAGATCGAACTTGCCGTCCGCCTGGCGGGCTTCGCGGAGGGCGCGCGCTGCTTCGCCTTCGCCGGGGAGAAATGGGGCCACCACCTGCCCGCCTACAACCGGGAAGCCGCCTACCGCGCCGCGCTCGATGCCGCGCAGGCCGGCAGCACCGTCTCCCGCGGCCTGGTGGAGGTCACCCTCGCCGCCGTGCAGACAACGCGCCGCGCCTGGTGGGAACTCGCCGTCCACATCCGCGGCGCCTATGCCGAGGGCGTGCCGGAACTCGAACTGGCGGAGGGCATCTCCTACGCCATGTTCCCCGGCAGCATCCCCAACTTCGTCGATGCCTGCGGCGTCTGGCAGGGGATGATCGAGCGGGACGAGGTCCAGGCCTCCGAAGGGTTCCGCCTGTGGGGCGCCGAGGCCTCTCGCCAGAAGGGGTTCGGCTGATGCGCGCGATCGTCCCCCCCGGCATGGAGAATTTTCCGGCCCAGTCCGGCTACTCCCCCGGCATGATCTGCAACGGCTTCCTCTTCATGGCTGGCCAGCTCGGCCGCGACGCGCAGATGAATGTCATCGCCGACCCGGAGGCGCAATTCGCCCGCGCCTTCGAGAATGTCGGCCGAATCCTGACCGAAGCCGGCTGCGCGGTGCGGGACATCGTGGACCTCACCACCTTCCATGTCGGCCTCCAGTCCCATATCGGGCTGTTCAAGCAGGTGAGGGATCGCTTCATGCAGGGCCACCAGCCGCCCTGGACCGCGATCGGCATCGTCGAACTCTCCCGCCCCGGCCTGCTGGTCGAAATCAAGGCGACCGCCCGCCTGCCGGTGGCCTGAACAGGACGCGCCCCATGACCACGCCCCGCCTCTTCCTCTTCGCCCCCGCCAATGTCGCGCGCCGCGCGGAAGGCGCCATGGCCGCCGCCGCCGATGCGGCGATCCTGGACCTGGAGGATGCCGTTCCCCCGCACGAGAAGTCGGCTGCGCGCGATGCGCTGGCCGCGCTGCTCGCCACGCCGCGCGTCGGTGCCGCCCGCCGCTATGTCCGCGTCAACGCCGCCACCACGCCGCTCTGCCTGGCTGACCTGCACGCGGCGCTGGCCGCGGGGGCGGAGGGCATCGTCCTTCCCAAGGCCGACAGTGCCGAGGAGCTTTCCGCCTTCGCCTGGTCCTTCCGCCAGCTCTGCGGCACGCTCGGCCGCGATCCCGCTTCCATCGAGATCCTGCCGATCGTCGAGACCGCCCGTGGCCTGGTGAACATCGCGCAACTGCCGTGGCGCGCCTGCGGCATCACGCGCGTCGCCCTCGGCACGGTCGATCTGCTGGCTGATCTCGGCACGGGCGCCGCGGATGCGGACGCCGCCATCCTCCATGCCCAGCGCCTCTGCGTCGCCGGCTCCCGCGCTGCTGGCCTCGCCGCCCCCATCGATGGCGTGCATCTCGATGTGAAGGATGCGGCAGGCGCGGAAGCTGCGATGCGCGCCAGCCTCGCCATCGGCTTCGGCGGCAAGCTCGCCATCCACCCCGCCCAGATCCCGCCGCTCCGCGCGGGCCTCATCCCCCCCGCCGCGGAACTGGAATGGGCGAGGGAGGTGGACGCCGCCTATGCCGCCGCCCAGGCCAGCGGCAGCGGCGCCATCATCGTGCGCGGCAAGCTGGTGGACGAACCCGTCGCGAAGCGCGCCCGCGACCTGATCGCCATGGCGGGCGCGGGCTGACGCGCCCGCGGCCACCTCAGCCCAGCTTCGGCAGATCCACCCAGCGCCGTTCGGCGGCGCTGCGATACGCCGCCTCCGCCAGCTGCACGCCCTTCGCGCCTTCCACCAGCGGATAGGGAAAGGGCGCGTCCTCCATCACATGGCGGATGAACTTCTCCCACCCCGCGCGGTAGCTGTTCACCATGCCTGTCGGCACCGGCACCGGCGTCCAGTCATCGAAGAAGCTGCGCGTCATCTTGATGGCGGCGGAGATGCCTTCCACCGGCGTCTGCGCCTCATCCTGGATCCAGCATTCATAGGGGCCACCGACCGCGGATCCCCTGGTGCCATCCACCTGCACCTGGATGCCCGCATCGCGGCGGACGCGGGTGGCCCAGGAGCAGTTCACCGACGCCATCACGCCGCCTGCCAGTTCCAGCTTGGCGAAGACCGCGTCCTCCACATCCACGTCATAGGGCGCGCCCTGCTCGTCCCGGCGCCGCGGAATCTGCGTGCGCGCCACGGCGGAGACCGACTGCACCTCACCGACCAGGTGATCCAGCATGTAGCGCCAGTGCGGGAACATATCGAGGATGAGCCCGCCCCCATCCTTCCTCCGGTAGTTCCAGCTCGGCCGCTGTCCGGGATGGTCCTCCCCGTCCCAGATCCAGCGCCCCATCTCCAGCCGCACCTCCAGCAGCCGGCCGAGCACGCCGGAGCGGATGATGGATTGCAGCGTGGCGAAGCCCGGCAGGAACAGCTTGTCCTGCACCGTCCCGTGCTTCACGCCGGCCGCGTCGGCGGCGGCCGCCAGCGCCATCGCCGTCGGCACATCAGGGGCGATCGGCTTGTCCGTGTAGATGTGTTTGCCCGCCGCGATCGCGCGCTTCAGGACATCGACGCGCCCGCCCGTGGCGCCGACATCGAAGAACAGCGTGTCATCGCCATTCGCCAGTGCTGCGGCCATGTCATCGGTGTAGCGCGCGAAACCCGTCGCCTTCGCCACCGGCGCCAGGCGTTCCGCGGAACGCCCCACCAGGATCACATCCGGCATCACGCGGTCGCCGTTCGACAGCGGCAGCCCGCCTTCCTCCCGCATCGCCACCAGCGCCGGCAGGTGCTGCCGCCGAGCCAACTCGCCCGTGGCGCCATTGAAGATGATGCCGAGCCTGCGCACTGCCATGACCGTTCGTCCCTGGAAGAATCCCCGCCCGCGACGCTAGGCGAAGCAATCCCGCTCCGCCACCCGCTCGCATCACGCTTCCCGCCGCCGTCGCGTGCCCCTATTGTCGCAACCACCGATACCGGCGGGGATCACCGCCTTCACGCATTGATCGCGGCCAGGGCCGCAGGCGGGGTCCATGCTGCCGAGGGAGCTGTCAGGCAAATACGAGGCACGCGGCACGCTCGGCGCCGGCGCCATGGGCACGGTGGTCGAGGGTTTCGACCGCATGATCGAGCGCCGCGTCGCCGTGAAGCTCGTCAAGCTTCCCGGCGGTGGCGATGCGGAGGCCGAGGAAGCCCACGCCCGCTTCCGCCGCGAAGCCCAGGCCGCCGGCCGGCTCAGCCATCCCAACATCGTCGGCGTCTATGACTACGGGGAGAATGCCGATACCGCCTGGATCGTGATGGAGATGGTGGAGGGCGGCTCCCTCAAATCCATCATCGACCGCGGCGACCGCATGCCGGTGGCCGAGGTGGTGCGCCTGATGGAGGAGATCCTCTCGGCGCTGGCCTATTCCCATGGCCGCGGCGTGGTGCACCGGGACATCAAGCCCGCCAACATCATGCTGGCGGGCGACCGGTCGGTGAAGATCGCCGATTTCGGCATCGCGCGGATCGAGAATTCCTCGATGACGCAGGTCGGCACCGTGATGGGCACGCCCGCCTACATGGCGCCCGAACAGCTGCGCGGCGAAGCCGTCGATGCCCGCGCCGATATCTGGGCCGCGGGCGTCGTGCTCTACCAGCTGCTGACGGGGGAGAAGCCCTTCGAGGGCAACTACACCGCCCTCATGCACCGCGTGCTGAACACGGAACCGCCGCCGCCGAGCCAGCTTGCCGTCAGCGCGCCGCGCGGCTTCGATTCCGTGCTGGCCCGCGCCTTGGCCAAGCGCCCTGATGATCGCTTCCCCAGCGCCACCGCCTTCGCGGAGGCGATCCGCACCGCCGGCAGCGCGGAGGCCACCGGCTTCGGTTTTGCCGGGGCCGGCAAGCTGCCGGGCCTCGATGACGCGACCATGGTCGCCGCCCCATCCCGCGCGCCCGCGCCGCCAGCCGCACCGCCCGCGGCGCCACCGCCACCGGCGCGCCCGGCCGGCCCGTCACCGGCGCTGATCGGCGGTGGCCTGGCGGCGCTGGTTGCGGCCGGCGCCGCGGCTTTCTTCCTGATGGGCAAGGACCCCGCCCCGGCGCCCGTCGCCAGCCTGCCGCCCGCTGCCAGCGATCCCGCCACGCCGACCCCGCCGCCCGCCGTCACGCCGCCGGCCCCACCGGGCCCGGCGGCGGGCCCGACTCCGGCCCAGCCCGCCACGCCGCCTTTGCCGCCGCCCTCCCTCCCCAGCCAGGCTGCCGCGCCGCCGGCGGTGACAGCCCCGCCCACCGGCCTGGGTGTTCTGGCCCCCCAGGCTGCCCCGCCGCCTGTCGCCAGCCCGGCACCCCTGGCCCCGCCGGTGGCCATCGCCCCACCCCCTGCCGCCCCGCCGCCCAGCGCCCCTACGCCCGGCACCGCGCAACCCGCCCCGGTCGCGGTGGCTCCGCAACCCGCGCCCGTCGCCGTGGCGCCCCAACCGGCCCCCCAACCGGCGCCTCAGCCCGCGCCCGTGGCCGTGGCGCCCCAACCCGCGCCGCAGCCCGCGCCCGTCGCCGTCGCACCGCAGCCCGCCCCCCAGGCGGCCGCGCAGCCGGCCCCTGCCAAGCCCGCGCCGGAGAGCGCGCCCGGCCCCGTCATCGCGGCCCTGCCCACCCCCGCACCGCCGCCCCCGCAACCCGCGCCCCAACCGGCTGCGGCGCCCGTGGCCCCCCGGATCGATTTCCGCGCCGCGGCCCAGGCTGCCGCCTCCGCCGCACCTTGCAGCCTGCTGGACGGCACATTCACTGACCAGGCGGTCAGCGTATCCGGCGTGCTGCGGCGGGGAGGGGAGGCACAGATCCGGCGTGTGCTCGCCGATCGCGGCGTGCCGGCCACCGCCGCCACGCTGAGCCTGCAACCCTTCGACGGTCCCTATTGCGGCGCGCTCGACGTGCTGCGCCAGGTCGCGGCCCCTGCCGCTGCGGCCCCCCGCGTGCAGATCGCCGGCACCCAGCCCCTCCAGCATGCGGAATTGCTGCGGCTGGACGTGCAGATGCCGGACCGCGCCAGCTACCTCTATGTCAGCTACATCATGAAATCGAACGAGATCGTACACCTCGTCCCCTCCCAGCCCCAGGGCGCCGGGGCGAGGGTGCGGCTCGGCGATCCCCGTCCCGGCTTTCCGGGGTGGGAGGTGGATGAGCCCTATGGCACGGACCTCATCGTCGTCTTCGCCTCCGAACGGCCGCTCTTTCCCCAGCCGCGCCCGGTGATCGAATCGCTGGACGACTACCTGGCTGCCCTCGGCGCCGCGCTGCGCGACGCCCGGATGCAGAACAGCGCCGTGGCGGCGCGGGCGGTGGTGGTGGAGACGGTGCAGCGCCGCTGAGGCCGCGGAATTGCTGGCCTTTCGTCGATGTTCTTGCTATGTTCTTTCCGCCTCGGTGGTCAGCTACGGCTTGGTGCATGCCATATGCCAATGACTGAGATAATTGTATAGATGACATCGGATGATGTTGATCATCGGGGCCGCGAAATCGGTGCTAAATGCGTCTAATCGGCATAAACGGCTAAAAGGGGTTAGTGACCTAAAGGCCACAGAAGCTCACTCCAGCCCGGGCGCCCCCCGGCGCATCAGGGCCCGCATCCGCTCCACCTGCGCCGCCGGCAGACCGAGATGGGCAGCGCTGAAGAAGCGCGGGTCCGGGGTGTGCAGCAGATAGGCCTGCGCCTCGTCCAGCATCACCTCCTCGTTGCTGCGATCATAATGCTCCCGCGCCAGGAACTGCCGGAACGCCTCGCGCTCCGCCTCCGTGAAGCCTTCCCGCCAGACCCGGCGGATATGCTCGGCATAGGCGGGGCGGGTGGCGAAATAGCCATGGCTCAACTCATGCCGCAGAACGCTCGCCCGCGCTGCTTCGTCCATCAGCGGCCCGGGCGCGGCGATGGAGACCAGCGCGATCTCCCGCTCCCGCGGCAGCAGGCCGCGGGCCAGGCGGAGCTGGGCTTCCACCCAGGCCTCGTCGGGGGACAGCGCCAGCCCGTCCCGCGCGGCCAGGGCGAAGAAGCGCTCCAGCTCCGCGCCCCGGTAATTGTGGCCGTAGTAGTAGGTGGCGGGCGTGTCTCCCGCGCGGGCGATGGCTGCCGCCATCTCGGCCGGTGTCAGCACGCGGTCGCGCGGCAGCCCGGCCTTCTCCACCAGCGCCGCCACCCGGTTCAGCGCCGCGCCCTGCTGGTCGAGGCTCGGGAAGTCCAGCACGAAGACCGCCGTCTCCTCCGCCAGGCGCAGCATGGTGGGCGCGGAGGACCGGTGCGCGAGGATGCCGGGCAGGTCCATCAGCACCGGCATGCGGGCGAGGCGCGAGGGAGCTTGCTCCGCCGGCTGGGCCGCGACCGCCGGCGGCGGGGTGGCCGCGACAGGTGGGGGCAGGGTGGCCGTCACGGGTGGGGGGGGCGGAAGCGCCGCGGCCGGTGGCTCCGTCGCCGGCGCTACCCAGCTCCACCAGACGCCCCCCGCCACGCCGCCCGCCGCCAGCAGGCCGGCCACCGCCAGGGCCATTGGCCAGCGCCGGGGCGCGCGCCGCGGCAAGGGCGCCGGGCTTCCCCAGGTGACCGCAGACGGGGCCGGGGGCGCCGGGCGCCGGGGCGGCAGGCGGACAGTCTCATCATCGGCAGGCCCGCTCATTGCACCCCTCCGCCCGGGTGACGCTCCCGCTGCCTCAGTCGTCCAGGTTGATCACCTGCACGCGGCGGTTCCGCGGCTCGTCCCAGCCATCGGGGGTCGGTACGAGCAGCCTGGTCTCGCCGAGGCCCACCGCCTCCAGCCGCCCCGGCGCGACGCCGTGCTTGGCGACCAGGTACCCCCGCACCGCCTCCGCCCGGCGTTCGGACAGGCGCTGGTTGCTGGCGGCATCGCCGACGCTGTCGGTATGGCCCTCGATCCTGAAGCGGAAGGGCGCGAGGTCCGGGGATGACAGCGCGCGGCCGAGTGGCGCGAGCGTCGCCTCCGCCTGCGGCGTCAGGCTGGCGGAGCCGCTCGGGAAGGTCACGGTGATGGACACGGCCGCGACGCCGGCCGGCGCCGTGGTGCCGGGCGCCACCGCGGCCAGGGGCGGCGGGGCGACCGGCGCCGCGGCAACCGGCGGCTTCGCCGGATCGGGGGCGGGCGCCTCCGCCGGCTGCGCCGACGGCCCGCCGGGCGCAACGGCCGCCGGCGCCACCGGGCTGGCCGGCGCCGTGGCATCGGCAGGCGCGGGCAGGCGGATGCCCCGCGTACGGGGACGCAGCTGCTCGATCAGTTGCAGCGCCGCCGGATCGTTCTGCGCCATCGCCGGCGCCGGCACGCCGATGCCGAGGCCGGTGGCCAGCAGCACCCCGGCCAGGGGAAGGGAAGCGTATCGCATCGATCGTCTCCTCAAGGGGGGCGGCGCCGCGGCGCCGTGAAGTCTGGGGGGCGCGCCGTGGCGGCCCGATGGCGAATTGGCGGTCATGCGATGCCCAGCGCCCGCCACAGCGGCCAGCGTTGCCGCAACACGGCCAGGACCGATTCCTGCACGCCGGCCAGGGCCTCCGCCGGCGGTGGCGGACCGGGTGGCACCAGGCGGCCCATCAGCGCCGGCACGTCGACCCCGCCATCGGGCCCGGGCGGCTCCTGCGCCATCAGGGTGGCCACCGCGATCTCCAGCGGGTCCGCGGGCAGCCCGCCGCCCAGGACCGGAGTCGCCAGGGCCAGGCGCGCGCCTTCGCCGGCCAGCGGGCTGACGCCATGCGGCGCCAGGCGGCGCATGGAGGCCGCGTTCACCCGCCGCGCCGTCGCCACGCTGTCCGCCGCCACCGCGCCGGGGTGCTGCCACATCGGCATGGCCACGTGGCTGCCGACCAGCATCGTCAGCGTCTCCTGCGGCGTGGCGCCGCCACAGCCCGGCAGGGCCCGCAGCGCGGCGATGCTCTGCGGCCCCTGCAGCAGGGCTTCGCGCATCGGGCCGATGATGTGCGGGGGCAGCGCGGCCTCGCCGGCTTGGGTCACCAGCTTCACCTCGCGCTGCGAAAGGCTGGTCGGCACCAGCATGATCGCATCCGTCGCCGCCTCGGCACTCACGCGCCGGATGCCGCGGACATAGACGTCCCGCCGGAAGGCGCGCGGCACGCAGAGATCGGTGACGAGTTCCCGCGCCGCCTGGTCCGGCGCCTCCCGCCAAAGCGCCTGTTGCGCGGCGGACAGCGTCATGGAGGGGAAGTTCTCGGACAGCGTGGCGCTGCCGGCGTATTCGCAGCGCGCGCTACCCATCGCCGCGGCCACGTCGGCGAAGAAGGCCGGGCGCCAGTGCTCGGTGGCGAATTCATGCAGCATGTAGCCGGGGCGGGCATCGCCCATCTCGCCCAGCAGCAGGCTCCGCCACACGGAGGGCAGCAGGTTCCGCGCCTCCGCCGCCACCAGCCGCTCCACCTGCTGCTTCGCCGCGGCGAAGGCGTCGCTGCCCGGGGGAGCGCCGGCGATCATGCCCCGCACCAGGCGCCACAGCGCCAGCCCCGGGGCGGCGCCGGGCATGGCATTGTAGGTCATCAGCACCACGCCCCCGGGCTGGAGGCGGCGGCGCAGCAGGCGCAGCACGCCATCCCGAACCCGGTCATCCACCCAGGACCAGAAGCCGTGGACCAGCACCAGGTCGAAGGCCGGCAGCGCCTCCAGCGCCGGCCCGTCCAGCTCCGCCAGGTCCGCTTCCTCGAAGCGCACATTGGCAAGGCCCGCTTCAGCGGCGAAGGACCGCGCCTCCGCGATATGGGCGGGGTTGTAGTCGAAGCCGATCACCTCCGCCGCCGGGCAGCCGGCCGCCAGCACATTGGCGCTGTAGCCGCTGCCGCAGCCGATCTCCGCGATGCGCAACGGCGTCTCCGGCCCGACTTCCCAGGCCACGCCCATCATCGCGAGCGTCGCGCGCAGATGGGCCGGGGATTGGAAACCATGCCAGGCCGGCGGGTAGGGTTCCGCCACGGGATAGCCGCGGGACCAGGCGGCCGGGGTGCTCATCGGGACATGCTCTCCGTCTCGGGCGCGGGCGTCGCCGGGCCCAGCATCGCATCCGCCGCATCGCGCCGGCGGGGGTGGGGGCTGGTCATCCAGCTGGTCCAGCCGAGGCGCGCGCCCGCTTCGCCGCCCAGCGCCAGCGGCGGCACCGCCCCGGCGGCCAGGATCGGGTTGAAGGCGAAATCCTGCTCCAGGCCCAGTTGCAGCCGCACCAGCTCCACCAGACGCCCATGCAAAGGCGACCCGGGCAGAAGGGCCTGGAACTGCGCCAGGTTCAGCGGCCCGAACTCCACCAGGAACCGTGCGCTCGGGTCCCAGATCTGCGCGCCGGCCACGGCATCCACGCCAAGCTGCCCGCCGCCGCCCAACCTGCCGAGGCGCGGCAGCCGCGACTGTTCCGTGGCCGGCAGCCTTACCCAGCCGCCGGCGAATTCGACGATCCGCACCGGCACGCCCGCTTCCTCCGCCAGCAGGCCGCGCAGGCGCTCCGCGCTCCGGCTGCGGGAGGCGAGGGCGCCGGCGTGGTAGAGCAGCGCCGGCAGCGGTGTCGCCAGGCGCGCGACCAGATGCGGCGTGCCGAGCCCGGCCGCCGCCGCCAGCACCGTCTCCGCCGGCACGGGGTTGCGCGCGGGCCGGTACTTGGCGCCGGCCTTCACGAACAGCCCGGTGAAGCGCCTGGCCAGAAGGTCGAGGAAGCGGTGCAGCGCGGTCGAACGCCGCCGGGCTTCCGCCGCCACCAGCGCCGTGTAGTGCCGCGGCAGCACGCCGCCGGCGCCGATCAGCCCGAAGGTCGGGGAGGTGATCTGCCGCTCCTCCGGCAGCGCCGACGAAACCTCGCCCCCCGGCGCGCCGAGCCGGGGGCTGGTGCGGAAGTCGATCTCCGTCGGGTCCCGCCCGGGCGCGACGATGGCCGCCGCCTGGTCCAGGCTGAACCGCGCCGGTTCGCGCTTCAGCCGGTCGAGGGGCGAGGGTTCGGTCACAGCAGCACCCGCGTCCCGCTGCGCGCCGGCCAGGCCGCCACGCTGCCGCTGCGCCCGCGCAGCACCACGCCGGAGCGGACGAAGGCGTTGACCGAGACCTGCAGCGCGAGGAAGCGCTCCAGCACCCCGGCCAGCAGGAACAGCCCGCCCGCCGTCCAGGCCTGGGGTTCGAAGGTCATCGTGATGTCGAGCCCGCGCGCGAAGCTGCCCGGCCGCACCCCCGGCAGCCGCGCCACGCCGGGCCTCGCCTGGACCGACACCAGCCCATCCAGCGCGAGGCGCGATTCCGCCGTATCCCGCAGATCGTGCAGGCGCATCATCTCCCGCAGCGCCATCGCCGCTTCCGCGCCGCCCGTGACGCCGAGGTGATTGAGCGCGAGATGCGAGACGAGCCGCCAGCCGCTGCGTTCCCGCAATGGCGGCCGCAGCGTCGGCGTGGGCGGGGACAGGCATTCGGCGCCCGCCGCCGGCGCGGTGGGATCGGTGATCCGCAGCCGCGGCTGGCCACCGCCGAAGGGCAGCAGGGATGGCAGGTCCCGGTTGCAGCACAGCGCATCCACGCCCAGCACGCCATCGGCCGGCAGGGCGGGGTCGAAATGCGGATCGCGCAGCATCAGCCGCGTCTCGCTGCCGCCCAGCACGCCGGGCGCGGGGCGGCGCGCCGCGATCCAGTGGACACCTGGCGCCACCTGGTCCGCGCCTTCCTCATGCCGCAGGCGGTGGAAGGCGGGGACGCGCTTCGGGCGGGGATCCTCCGGCCGGCTCAGCCGCACCGTCTCCACCGCATAGACCTCCAGCGCCGCCGGGCGGCGGGCGTCGGGCACCACCAGCCAGTCGCTCTGCGTCCCGTCCAGCGCGATCGGCTCGCAGGGCTGGCGGAACAGGTTCACCGCCGGCGTGCAGCCCAGCGCGATGTGCTCGGCGGAGACGCTGCGCTCCAGCTCCGCCACGGCGCGGGAGAGGTAGATGAAGATCTCCATCCGCCCGCTGCGCTGCACCAGGCTGCGCGCCTCCAGCCCCTCCAGCTCCAGGTAGAGGAACTTCTCGGGGAAGGCGAAATACTCGGTCAGCAGGCGGTGTCCGGTGAAGGCGCGGGGCGGCCAGGGCAGCGCCGCCTCCTCCGGCTCGAACCCCGCATGGCGCAGGCATTCGCGCGGCAGCAGGGTGGGGCGCGGATCGCCCGGCCCATCCGCCAGCGCGATCCCGATGGTGGAGGTGCAGAGCAGTTCCAGCAACTGAGTCGGTAGCGGCGCCGGGCCGCGCAGATGCAGCCGCAGCCGGTCGAGCCCCGTCGCCGCGATCGGCAGGTCCGGGATGGTGGTCGCCAGCGTCAGCCGCAGCACCGCGACCGCCCCCGCCGCCTGCGGATTGGCCGGCGCCGGCAGCGGCAGGCCCGACAGCCGCGCGGCCTCCACCGCGATGGGCCACAGCGTCACGTCATGGCAGGTGCGATAGGTCAGGCGTTCGCCGCGAACCGGCTCCGTCTCCACCGTCGTGCCGCGCGGCACGCGCGACGCGCCGGTCGCTTCGGGCTTGGCCAGCAGCCGCAAGGTGGTCAGGGACGGCACCGGCGCCAGCAGATGCGGGCAGAGCAGTTCCAGCAGCGCATCAGTCAGTTCCGGCAGTTCGTCATCCAGCCGGTGCTGCACCCGCGCGGCCAGGAAGGCGACGCCTTCCAGCAGGCGCTCCACATGCGGGTCATCCACCGCATCCGGCGTCATGCGCAGGCGCCCGGCGACCTTCGGGTTCGCCTCCGCGAACTCCCCCGCCAGGCGGCGGATCGCGGCGAGTTCCCTGTTGTAGAAGGGAAGAAGGTCGTCCGACACGGCCTATCCCTCCCGCACCGTCACGTCGCGCGACACAGGCTCCAGCAGCGTCTCGAAGCTCACGGGTTCCGGCACCGGGTCGGCGCGCAGCACCGCTTCCACCTTCAGGCGTAGCGCCCGGCCGAGATTCTCCTCCTCCTCGATCAGCGTCACCTGAACCGCCATCAGCCGCGGCTCGAAGCGCCGGATCGTTGCCTCCACCTCTCGCGCCAGGGCCTGGCGGCGTTCCGGCACGGCATAGGCGCCGGAGGTCGCGTCAGGGATCCCGTAGCCCAGCGGCGATGCGGGCAATTCCTCCAGCGCCGGGGGCAGCGGGCGACGGCGGCGGCGCGCATTCAGCACCGCCTCCAGGTCCCGCCGCACGGCGTTGCGCAGCAGGTCGAGCGCCACGGCGGCGCTGGGCGGCGGCGGTTCCGGCGTGGCCGGATCGGCATCCAGCAGGCGATCAAGCAGCGGCAGCCGCGCCCGTTGCACCGGGTTGCGCGGGCCTCCGCCAGGGCGCGATCCACTCAATCGAACACCAGCGATGTGGCGCTGGCGATCGGCAGCGCTTCCTCCCCCGCCAGCAGCACGCGCTGGCCGCGGCCCCGCACCGGCCCGGCATCCTCCGTCCAGTCCGTGGCACGGCCGAGCTTGAGCCCGGTATCGGCCTCCGGCCCCGCATAGAGCGCGGGCATGAAGACCACGCCTTCCGTCCCGTCCTTGAGTTCGATCGTCGTGCGCCGCCAATAGAGGTCACGCGGGCGCCGCGGCGGGTCGAAGGAGAGGGATCGCACCCGCTCCACCGGCACCAGCATGTGCTCGCCTGCCGTTGTCAGGACCTCGAACTCCGCGGCCATCAGGTCATCCGCATCGCGAAGGTCGTCGAAGGGCGTGTCGCCGGCCTTGCCCGGCGTGCGGGCGCGCAGCGCCTCGACCTCCGCCGCTGCTTCCGCCGCCGCGGTGAGGTCACCCGCGCGCAGCGCGATGCGGGCGCGCAGCGCCGCCTGCTGCGCCGGCGTCGCATCATCGCCCTGGTATTTCGGGGCGCGGCCTTCGCGCAGCACCTGCCCGCGCACCACTTCCGCCCGCAGCAGCCGCCGGAATTCGAGGACGGCGGGATTGGGTTCATGCAGTGCCGCGGCGTCCAGCATGCGGTCGGCACGCTCGGCCTCCCCGCTGAACAGCAGAAGCTCGGCCAGCAGCCAGCGCGCATCGGCGTCGGTCGGCGCGGCCTTCACCGCGGCGGTCGCGGCGGCCAGCGCCCCGGCCAGGTCCCCGGCGCGGAAGGCATCCCCTGCGGTGGTCATCGTCCTGTCTTCCCTGCGGCTGTCATCGGTTACGCCGCCACGCGGCGGGGCGCGAATTCGGTGACGAGGCGGAAGGCCGCGCCGACCTCGTCCAGCTGGTGGTGCGGCTGCAGGTGGACGGTGCAGCCATAGACGCCGGGCTTGCCGCGGCGCTCCCGCACCTCGACCTTCGCCTCCAGCAGCGGATACTTCGCCGTCACCTCAGCACCACCGGTGCCGAGGCCGCTGACGAAGCGGTTCAGCCAGTTCTGCAACTGGCGTTCCACATCCTCCGCCTCCCGCCCCGATCCCACCATGTCACGTCCCATCAGCTTGATGCAGTGGGCGAAGCGGCTGACGCAGAGCAGCGTGTTCACCTGCGTCGACAGGCGCTGGTTCGCCTCCGCGATCGCGGTGTTCATGCGGGGCGGGCGATGGAGGGAAGGCAGCGCGCCGAAGCTGGCCTCCGCCTGCGCTTCCAGCGCCGAAAGCGGCACCAGGCGCCCGTCGCTGACCTGCCGTTCCTGTTCATCCGTGAGCGCGAGGTCGAGCGGCGGGCGCGGCGGTGGCCCATGCGGCGGGTCGGAAGCGAAGCGTTCCCAGGCGAGGCCATCGACAACGCCCCCGATGGCATCCTCCTGCGGCTCCGCGCCCCGCACTTCGCCAGGCCAGCCGAAGCGTTCGAAAGCCCGGATGGCGACGGCTGCCAGCGCATAGACGGGTGTGGTCCAGACCCGCTGCGCCGCCCCCGCGGCATGGCCGCGATAGCGGAAGCGATCGGCCCGCGCGCCGTCATCCGCCCAGGGCGGGCGTGCCAGCACGCGCGGCAGCGCGACGCAGAGGAAGCGCATATCCTCCTGCGCCGCTGCATTGCGCCAGCGCGCATGTTCCGACCCCTGCAGCACGCTGGCGATATCGAAGGCGGGCCCTGCCTCGGCGAAGCCGTCCAGGCCGACGAGTTCCGGGGAGGCTGCGAAGACGATGGGCGAGAAGGCCGCGGCGGCCACGCCGGCCAGCGCCGTCAGCGCGCCGACATCATCGGTGGGATGGGTGGGGGAGGGGAGGTGGCGGATCTCGTAATCCGCCGCGATCAGCCCGAACGGCTCGCCGCCGGCGGTGCCGAACTCCTCCTCATAGATCTTGCGGAACATCTGGCTCTGGTCGAATTCGACCGCGCGTTCCAGGTCGCGGCAGATTTCCGTCCATCGCGCCGTCAGCATTTTCACGCGGATGCGTCCGCCGCCACCCGCCATGCGCTCCACCAGCCAGGCGAGGCCGCGCCACGAACCCTCCAGGCGCCGCAGCCGTGGCGCGTGCAGCACGGCATCGAGCTGCGCGGAAAGCAACTGGTCGATCTTCGCGATATCGCGGTCGAGGGCCCCGCGCAGCGCCTCCGCCGGCTGGTCATCGCGCGCGAAGCGGGCGAGGCGCGCTTCGCCGAACCAGTCGCGCAGCACGCACCCCGCATCCGGCGATGCGATCAGCGCGGCCAGCGCGCCCCCGGCCGCGCCATCGGCGCGGCCGAAGAACCGTCCGGTGAGGACCGCCTCTCGTAGCGGCGGCGGCGCGGCCTCCGCGGGCATGATCGGCGGTCCTGTTCCGGGGTCAGGACTTCTGCGGAATCCGCGCGACCATGCGCATGGAGGTGGAGAGTTCCTCCATCTGCAGCCAGGGCCGGAGATGCGCGACGGCGTTGTAGACGCCGGGCTTGCCCGGCACCTCCTTCACCTCGATCATCGCCTCCCGCAGCGGATACTTCGCCCGCGATTCCTGGCCCGCGCCTTCCATCGGGTTGACGTAGTTCTGGATCCAGCGGTTCAGCCAGGTCTCGCAATCCGACGCTTCCATGAAGGACCCGATCTTGTCCCGCGCCATCACCTTCATGTAGTGCGCGAAACGGCTGGTCGCCATCATGTAGGGCAGGCGGGCGGAGATGGCGGCATTCGCCGTCGCTTCCGGCCGGTCGTACTTCTTCGGCTTCTGCACGGATTGCGACCCGAAGAACACCGCGAAATCCGTATTCTTGTAGTGGCAGAGCGGCAGGAAGCCGAGGGCGCTGAGCTCCGCCTCCCGCCGGTCGGTGATGCCGATCTCGGTCGGGCACTTGGCGTCGCTGTCGCCGTCGTCGGAGGTGAAGACGTGGTTCGGCAGGTTCGCCACCTTGCCGCCACCCTCCGCGCCGCGGATCGCGGTGCAGAAGCCGTACTGCGCGAAAGCATCCGTGAGGCGCGCGGCCTTCACATAGGCCGCGTTCATCCAGCAATAGTCGTTGTGGCCCATCGCCTGCGCGCTGCCATCGGCGTTGCGCGGCGCTTCCTCATAGGCGAACTCCTCCACCGGCTTGGTGGCGGCGCCGTAGGGCAGGCGGGCGATGACGCGCGGCATGACCAGCGCCACGAAGCGTGCATCCTCCGTCTCCCGGAACGCACGCCACTTCGCGTATTCCTGCGTCTCGAAGATCTTGGACAGGTCGCGGGGCTTCGACAACTCCCGCCAGTCCTGCATGCCGAACATGCCGGCGCCGACGCCGGAGATGAAGGGCGCGAAGGCGCCGGCGGCGACGTTGGAGATCAGCCGCAGCGTCTCCACATCATCCGGATGGGCGGTCCATTCATAGTCGCCGACGATGGCGCCGTAGGGCTCGCCACCCGGCGTGCCGAACTCGTTCTCGTAGAGCTTCTTGAACAGCTGGCTCTGGTCGAATTCCACCGCGCGCTGCAGGTCGCGGCTGATATCCTTCTTGCTGGCCTGCAGCATCCGGATCTTGAGGCTGGTCCCGGTCTCGCTGTTGGAGACGAGGTAGTGCAACCCGCGCCAACTGCCCTCCAACTGCGTGAAGCGGGCGTGGTGCATCACCGCGTTCAGCTGTTCGCTGACCTTGGCATCGATGGCGGCGATCGCGCGGTCGAATGTCTGGGACAGGTTGCGGCTGAAGGTGACGGTGCCCTTCAGCGCTTCCTCGGTCAGCGCCTTGATGAGTTCCTGCGCGCGGTCGCGTTCCGTCTGCTTGGTCGCGCCGATGACCTGGTCGAGCAGGCCGAGGCCCGTCTCCTCGGTCGTCGTGCCGGCGGCGCCAGGCTGTGACTGGGTCGAGCTCATGGCTCAGCCCTCCTTCTTGTCGAGGCCGAGTTCGGCCGACAGCGCATCCAGCTTCGACTTGTCGTTCAGCACCTGCTCCAGCAGGCCTTCCAGCTCCTCGGAGCGATCGACCTTGCTCATCAGGTCGCGGAGCTTCGCGCGCGTCTCGAGCAGCGCCTTCAGCGCCGGCACCTGTTCGGCGACCTTGGCGGGGTCGAAATCATCCATCGACTTGAACTTGAGGTTCACCGCCATCTGGCTGCCATCGCCGGCCAGGGTGTTGTCCACCTTCAGGTTCAGGCCGGGCGCGATGCGCGCCATCACGTCGTTGAAGTTGTCGCGGTCGATCTGGACGAATTTCCGCTCCGCCAACGGCTTCAGCGGCTCCGCCGGATCACCGGCATAGTCGCCCATCACGCCGACGACGAAGGGCAGTTCCCGCACGATGGCGGCGCCTTCCGTCTCGACCTCATAGGTGATGTGGACGCGCGGCTTGCGCACCCGCGCCAGCTTGTCATGAACGCTCGTCATGGCTTCTTGCCGCCCCTTGTCCGTTCCTGCCCAGGTCCACGCCACGCCACGCCACGCCGCGCCGGATGCGCAGGCGCTGTCGCGGTCGGGCGCATTCTGTCCAACCACCTTAGCCCAGCGGCTGACGGGGGCGTCAACCATGCCGGGCGCCGCGATGGCGCCGTTCGCGTGATACGCGTTTCGCGTGTTTCACGATGGGGCCCATCGGATCGTCATTCCGCCGCGTCCGGCCGGATGCCGAGGCGGGAGAGCACGGCATGGCGTGCTTCCTCATCCGGCATGATCTCCGCCAGCAACTCCGGCAGTGACATCCGCCCGCGCCGCACCGCCTCCTCGAGTGTGTAGGCCAGCGGGGAATGCGGCTCCGTCGTGCGGAAGAAATCGGCGATGCGGCCCAACTCGCGCAGCGCATCCTCCCGCGTGCGGATCGGGCCGGCGCTGCCGCCGCCTGTCGCGGCCGCTGCCGTCGTGGCGGGCGCGCTGCCGGAGCCTGGAGTGGGCATTGCCACCTCATCCGCGGGCGACGTGCCGGCGGCTTCCGGTCCCAGCAGGCGGCGCGTTACCGCGATGATGCGTTCGAGGATCGTTGCGACGTTGCGGGTGGAGGGTGATTCGGCGCCGAATCGGTTCTCGGTCACCGCCTCCATCGCGCGCCACTCATCGAGTGCGGCCGTGGCGGATGCCGCGGTGCCAGCAAGGAAACCGCGGTCGAGCCGCGCCTCCGCTTCCAGCGTCGCCAACTCCGGCACGCCCGCATCGCGGCGCGCCTGGCGCCGCTCCTCATTCGCGATGCCGTCCGTCTCTTCCGCCTGGTCCCACTGGTAGAGGCCGAGCGGCGATCCATCGGCGCGCCGGAACAGCGGCAGGCGACGCAGCGGCTGCATCACCGTGCCGTCCACGCCCGCGCCGGCGAGGCCGCCGATCGGCGCGGACCTACCATCCAGCCCCTCGTCATCCGGCAGCGGGAAGGCCCAGTCCCAGTAGCTGTCGCACAGCCCGCGGATCAGCGCCGCGGCGGCAGCCAGGCCATCCAGCCCATGCTGGCGAACCAGCGCTTCCGCCAGCCAGGACGCAACCTCAAGATCCTTGCTGCGAGAGGACAGGGCATCGCTGCCGATGCGGATGACGTCGCGCCAGCCATCGGCGACGGGCGCTTCGGCATCGCCGTCGGCATCGCGCGCCCGTTCCTCCGCACGCGCCGCCGCCCGCGCGTCGCGCAGGCGCTGGTAGGGCGACGACGGCGAATAATCCGCGCGCAGATCCTCGCCAGCCCCACCATCGCCGTGGTCCAGCGGCGCGAGCAATGCATCGATGTCGATGGGATACGCCGTCATGTCGCCCTTATAGCCTCGCCCCGGCGTGAGTTTTGTGTTGCGATGTTTCGCGCGCCTGGTTTCGCTCTGGACCCGCAACTGCCCGTTGTGGATGCTGTCCGTGTTCAGCCTGCCATCGGCCGGCGACGCGGACCAGCAGGTATTTCGCCGGCACGGCTGAGGATGATAATCGCATGGTCGCAGTCGATCTCAAATCCGTTGTCGGCCGGCTGAGCGAGGTTGGCCGCCGGCAGCTCGAAGCCGCGGCTGGGCTCACGCTGTCCCGCAGCCACTACAATGTCGAGATCGAGCACGTCCTGCTGAAGCTGGTGGAGGCCGCGGGCAGCGACATTGCCGCCATCCTGCGCAAGCGGGAGGTCGATGCCGGCCGTGTCGGCGCAGAGCTGACCCGCGCCCTGGACCGGCTGCGCACCGGCAATGCACGCGCGCCCGCCCTGTCGCCGGACATCGTCACCTGGCTGCGCGAAGCCTGGCTGATCGCCTCCCTCGAAGCCAATGCCTCCCGCATCCGCAGTGGACACCTTCTGGCGGCGCTGCTGTCGGATGATGCGCTGGCGCGTGCCCTGAAGGACAGCAGCCCGACCCTGTCGGCACTGCCAGCCGATGCCATCCGCCGCAACCTGGCGGAGCTGGCCGCGGGCAGCGAGGAGGGAGCGCAGGCCGAAGCCGCTTCCGCCGCGGCACCCAGCGGCGCCGCGCCCGCCGGCGACGCGCCGCGCGGTGGCGGCCCGCTGGAGCAGTTCTGCACCGACCTGACGGCGCAGGCGAAGGCCGGGAAGATCGACCCCATCCTCGGCCGCGATGCCGAGATCCGGCAGATGGTCGACATCCTGACGCGCCGCCGCCAGAACAACCCGATCCTCACCGGGGAGCCCGGAGTCGGCAAGACGGCGGTGGTGGAAGGCCTGGCGCTGCGGATCGCCTCGGGCGACGTGCCTGCCGCGCTGAAGAACGTGAAGCTGATGTCGCTCGACCTCGGCCTCCTGCAGGCCGGCGCCGGCGTGAAGGGCGAGTTCGAGAATCGCCTTAAGGGCGTGATCGACACGGTGAAGGCATCGCCGACGCCGATCGTCATGTTCATCGATGAGGCGCATACGCTGATCGGCGCCGGCGGCCAGGCCGGCCAGAACGACGCCGCCAACCTGCTGAAGCCCGCTCTCGCCCGCGGCGAATTGCGCTGCGTCGCCGCCACCACCTGGGCCGAATACAAGAAGTACTTCGAGAAGGACGCCGCGCTCACCCGCCGCTTCCAGGTGGTGAAGGTGGAGGAGCCATCGGAGCCACTGGCGATGGCGATGCTCCGCGGCCTGGTGAAGACGCTGGAGAAGCACCACGGAGTCCGTATCCTGGACGAGGCGATCGAGGATGCGGTGAAGCTCTCCGCGCGCTTCATCCCCTCCCGCCAACTGCCGGACAAGGGCGTCTCCCTGCTCGACACCGCCTGCGCCCGCGTGGCGATGAGCCAGGCTTCCGTACCTGCGCCGGTCGAGGACCGCATCCGGCGGATCGAGCTGGTGGCGACGGAACTCGGCGCGATCGGCCGCGAACTCGCGACCGGCGCCGACCATGCGGCGCGGATCGCGGCGCTGGAGGCGGATCGCGACAAGGCGCAGGCGGAACTCGATGCCCTGAATGCGCGGTGGGAGCAGGAGAAGGCGCTGGTCGCCCGCATGCGCGACTTGCGCGCGCGTGCCGAAAGCGCGGCGCTGGAGTTGACCCCCGCCGCACCGCCGGAAGACCCCGCCGCGATTCGCGCCGAACTCGCCGAGGCCGGCGCGGCGCTGAAGGCGCTGCAGGGCGAGGAACCGCTGGTGCATCCCGTGGTGGATGGCCAGGCCGTGGCCGAGGTGGTCGCCACCTGGACGGGCATCCCCGTCGGGCGCATGGTCTCCGATGAGATCAGGACGGTGCTGAACCTGAAGCAGAAGCTGATGGAGCGCGTCGTCGGCCAGGACCATGCGCTGGACGCCATCGCGCAGGCGATCCGCACCAGCCGTGCAGGCCTGACGGATCCGCGCAAGCCGATCGGTGTCTTCCTGATGGCGGGCACCTCCGGCGTCGGCAAGACGGAAACGGCACTCGCCGTTGCGGACCTTCTCTACGGTGGCGAACAAAATCTTACAGTCATCAACATGAGCGAGTTCAAGGAGGAGCATAAGGTTTCGCTCCTCATGGGCTCGCCCCCCGGCTATGTCGGCTACGGCGAAGGCGGCGTGCTGACGGAGGCCGTGCGCCGCCGTCCCTATTCCGTCGTGCTGCTGGATGAGATGGAGAAGGCCCATCCCGGCGTGCAGGACGTGTTCTACCAGGTCTTCGACAAGGGCCAGATGAAGGATGGCGAGGGGCGGGACATCGATTTCCGCAACTGCGTGATCATCATGACGTCCAACGCCGGCACCGACACCATCGCGAAGCTCTGCGCGGACCCTGACACGGCGCCGGACCCGGAGCCGCTGCGCGAAGCGCTGCAGCCGGACCTGCTGAAGGTGTTCAAGCCGGCCTTCCTCGGCCGCTGCAACACCGTCATCTACTACCCGCTGGCGGATGAGATCCTGAAGAAGATCTGCATCCTCAAGCTCCGCAGCATCGGCAAGCGGGTGATGGAGAATTACGGCGTGCCGCTGGTGTTCGACGACAGTGTGCCGGAGACCATCGTCTCCCGCTGCAAGGAAGTCGAAAGCGGCGCGCGCAACATCGACAACATCCTCAGCCGGACCCTGCTGCCCGAACTGTCCTCGGGCATCCTGGCGCGCCTGGCGGAGGGGCAGGAGATCACCCGGGTGCAGGTCGGCGTCGATGACGCTGGCGGCTTCCGGTACGACCTCGGTTAAGCGCCCCGCGGCCGAGGCAGACCGAGGCGGGGACGGCCAACAATGCAGCAGCGAAGGAACGGACCATGGCTGTTTTTGTGAAATACGGCGCCCTCAAGGGCGAGGCGACGGCGGTGGGCTACAAGGATTGGGCGGAGGTGCACAGCTTCCAGTGGGGTGTCGGCCGCGGCATCTCCTCCGGCGTCGGTGGCGGCTCGAAGCGCGAAGCCACCGCGCCGAGCGTCAGCGAGATCGTCGTCACCAAGACGATGGACGCCTTCTCCCCGCTCATCCTGAAGGAAGCGATCGGCGGCAAGGCGTCGAAGGTGGAGATCCACATGACGCAGACCGACGAGAGCGGGAAGCACATCGCCTATCAGAAGTATATCCTGGAGAACACGCTGGTCAGCGGCTACAGCATCAGCGCCGGTGGCGACCGCCCGAGCGAGTCGATCTCGTTGAACTTCGCCAAGTTCGACAGCGAGTATCTGAAGATCGATGACAAGTTCAAGTCGGAGACCACGGGCCACGTGATCTACGACCTGTCGATGGCGAAGTCTGGCTGAACGCCGCCGCGCCAGGGGCGACCCTGGCGCTTCCACCGCCTCCGCGACGCCGCGCCATCAGGCGCGGCGTTGTTGCGTTCAGCGGGGAACCATCGCGATGGGGAAGCTGCGCAATTCGCGGCTTGCGGTGCGGAAGACGGCGTCCTGGCTGTGCTGCTTCTCCCGCGCCAGCTGCGGCACGCGGCGCATCACCCATTCGCCCAGCGCGAGTGCGCTGACGCGGCCTTCGCCATCCGTCGCGGCCCGCCCCTGCAGCGCTTCCCGCACCGCATAGGCGAAGACGCCGTTGCGGTCGTCGTAGCTGTCCAGCGCCTCCTGCACGGATGTCGATGCCGCCAGCAGGAAGCGCCCCGTCTCGTTCCCCAGCGCGGAGAGCTGATCCATGGTCAGCTGGCCGGCATGGCAGGTGTCCAGCAGCAGCAGCCCGTCCCGCGCGCGGATGCGGGCGATGGCAGCCACCAGCTGTGAATCCTCGATTCCCTGGCGCCGCAGGGTGGACCAGTTGCTGGTGTCCGTGACGTCATGCGGCAGGAACAGGAAGCGCTGGTCCGGTTCGGTGCGCACGCCATGGCCGGCGATGTAGAGGACGAAGGTATCGGTGGGCAGCGTCGTCCGGGCCACCTCCTCCAGCGCGTCCATCACGCCGCGGCGCGTCGCCTGGCGGTCCCGCAGCACGGTCACGCGCACCTCGCGGAACAGCGTGCCGGCGCGGGCGCGGAGCGTATCGGCCACCACCTGCGCATCGGGCACGGCGTAGTTCAGGTTCAGCGCCGCATTGGCGTATTCATTGACCCCGATCGCGAGGACGATGAGGCGCCCCGCATCCGCCGCGGGCTCCGGCTCTCCGGCCCGGCGGACGTCAAGCGTGGGGCCCTCCGCGAACAGCGCGCGATCCTCCGCGTAGAGCCGGGTGGTCACGCGGTTGGCGCCGGCATCGAGCGGCACCTCCGCCTGCAACTGGCCCGCCGTCGCCTCCGCCCGCACCGCGATGCGATCATTGACCAGCACGTCGAGCGGACCTAGGCCGAGGCCGCGATCGGTGATGGTGAAGCCAAGCCGCAAGGCGGTGGCGCCCGCCGGCAGGCTGCGCGCATCCCAGGCCACGGGCGTGCAGCCCTCCGGCGTCACGGCGCAGGCGCTGCGTGGCGCCAGCACCGGCAGGCGCCCGACGCGGGCGCGCAATTCACCGAGTTGCGCCAGGCGTTCGTGCGCCGGCGCGCCATCGCCCGCGATCCGCGCACGCACGGCGGCGGGGGCATAGAGCGCGCGATAGGCCTGCTGGAAGCTGGCCCATTCCGGCGTCTGGGCGCGGCCGCCATTCAGGTGCAGGCCGACCAGTTCCTGCCCGCCATTGGGCGCGTGGTCGAACAGCCCCTCCGGCGTCCAGAGCACCCAGCGCAGCGACTGCGCGTGGATGAACAGCGCGGCCTGTTCGATGATCCGGCCGGCGCCGATCCGCCACCAGCGCAAGGTGCCGTCGCCCAGGGCGCCGACCGCCACGTCACCGGCGATGGCCAGCCCCCACACGGCGCCGGGAACGGGGAGGGACGCGATGGCGCGGCCGCCCGCATCGAACAGGCGCAGGCTGTTGTCGGTGCCGATCAGCACGCCCGCATCATCCGCCAGCAGCGCCGCGCTGCGGGAGAATTCGCCATCGCCGAGCCGAAGCGGCATCTGGCCGAGTCGCGGCCGGTTGGCGTTGCGCCAATCCGCCAGGGGCAGGCGGGGGCTTGCGGTGCGGGCGGGCGCGAAGCCGGCGCCGTCCCCCGCATCCCGCACCAGCGCGCCTGCGAGAGAATCGAACGTCACCGGCGCATCGCCCGGCCGCAGCGCGATGCGCAGCCTTGTGCCATCGGCGGAAACCGCCAGCGCTGCGCCGGTGTTGCGGAAGTCGGCGCCAGGCGGCCTGGGCGCGATCGCCAGCGTGCCATCGGGCGCGACGCGCCCCCATCCCGGATCGGCGGCGGCATAGGCCACGCCCCCGGTAGGCAGCGGGATGAGTTGCGCGATGGCATCGCGCGCCGCGGCGATGTCGCTGGCCGGGCCGAGGCCGAAATCGGTCCATCGGCGGATGACGAAGTCGCGCCGCGCCTCCGCGGCGCCGGCGGAGGAGCCCGGCGCCGCGATGCCGCGCGCGCCAGCCCCCGGCGCGCTGCGCCGCGCATAGCCCGCCGCATGAAGCTGCACGCCGCCGCGGCCATCATGCGCCCAGGTCACGGCGGGCAGGCCCTCCCCGGCCAGGCCGGCGACGTCGGGCACGAAGACGCTGCGCAGGTCGCTCGCCGCCATCACCTCGACCCGCAGCCGATCCTCGAAGCCCAGTGCCAGCAGGGCGCCATCGGGCGACCAGGCGAGGCCGAAGGGCCGCGCGCCCTGCACCGGGGCGCGATCCGCCGTCTTCCGGCCGGCACGGTCATAAACGCGCAGCCGGCCATCGGCACCGCTTGCCGCGAGGCGTTCGCCGGCGGGGTCGAAGGCCACCATGCGGGCGGGGGCGGTGAAGCCCGTATCCTCCCACAGCGGCGCGCCGCTCCGGGCATCCCACACGCGGATGCCAGCCCGCCCGCCCAGCGCCGCCGCCACGCGTGTTCCATCGGCGGAGATGGCGAGGTGCTGCACCGGCGCCGGCAGGCCCGGCAGCCGTGCCACCAGGCGGCCATTGGTGGTGTCGAACAGGTAGATGGCGAAGCTGCGGTCCCAGGCGGCACCGGTCCAGCCCGCGGCGAAGGCGCGGCGCCCATCGGGCGAGAGGGCGACGGCATAGAGCTCGCCCTCCGCCTCCGTCCCGATCGGCGGGCGCAGCACGGCGCGCAGCGTGCCATCGGGCAGGTCCCACAGCCGCAGCGTCTTGTCGTCCGAGACGCTGGCGAGGATGCGGCCTTCCGCATCCGTCGCCAGTCGCGCGACGGGCGCGGTATGGGCCGCGGCCTCGACGCGAAGGAAGGGCTGCTGCGGCGGTTCCGGCGGCGCCTGGGCGAAGGCGCCGCCGATGCCGGCCAGCAGGAGAAGGGCCGCGGCCGCCAGACCGCGCATGGTCAGCTCGCCAGTTCGAAGCCGGCGCCCTGCGCGAGGCGTTCGGTGTTGTCGAGGCTCTGGGAGAAATTGTCGCGCCGCGCGATGTTGCTGGCGGCGAGCGAGCGGAAATCGCCGCCCGTGCTGGCGGAAGGCGGCGGCGGCGCGGCACCGAGGTTGCGCGCTTCCGGGAAGGCGCTGGCCGGCGCATAGCCGCGCACGCCGGACGCCGTCTCCACCATGGTGAAGCCGTTGTAGGAAGGGCGGAGCGTCACCGCTTCCCGCGCCGAGATCTGCGTCACGTCCGGCGCATTCGGGTCCGGGCGAAGCTTCAGCGCGACGGTGCTACGGGCCTGCACCGGCACGGCGCGGGATACGCGGGCGCCGGACATCACCTGGTCCTTCGTGCCGGGGGCGATGTTCTCGATCGCCACGTCGAATTGCTGGCCGCGCTCGCCGATCTTGTCGTTGATGCTGCGGGCCAGGGCCAGGTCCCGCTGCGTGCGCGCCCGCACATCGGCCAGCTGCGCTTCCGCCTGAGGGCGCTGCAACTGGCCGGCGCGGAAGGCCTGGCGGATGCGCTGCGCGGTGCCGAACCGGCAATCCATCAGCTGGGTGTAGGCGATCCAGGTGCGGTCGAGCTGCGCATTCTCCGCCGCCAGGTCGTTGGCCACCGCCATGCTCAGCGAGGCCTGGTCCTGCGCCTGCTGCTGGCGGGCGGAGAAGTAGCCGGCTGTGCCGCCGACCACCGCGCCGCCGACGGCGCCAATGGCGGCGCCGGCCGCGATGTTGCGCCCGCGTCCGCCGGATGCGGCGGCCAGCAGCGCCCCGAGTGCCGCGCCACCCACCGCGCCGATCGCGGCGCCACGGATCATCTCCTCGCCGAAGAAATTGCCGGTGCTGTCAAGGGCGACGACCTGCGCGCGGCAGGCATCCGTCCCGTCATCGGCGCCGATCCGGCCTTCCCGCGTGCTGACGCAGGCGGTCAGCATCGCCGCGGCGGTGATCATGGCGATGCCGCGCTGCAACCGCCCGCGCCGCGGCGTGTCCGCCTTCGAAATCAGCGGGAGGGAAAGCGAAGCGGGGTTGGAGGACATGGCGCTGCCTTCGGTAGCCGACTGTTTCGTGGAGGCTAACAGCCCTCCCGTCGCCCTGCCATCCCGGAATGCGCCCGGCGCAGCACGGCGCAACACACGACATGAAGCAGCCCTTGCTTTCGTAACCGCGGCGGCGTGTCTATCCTTGTTCGCGACGCGATCCGGTCCTCGGCGCCACGGGGAACGCAACGGAGGGCCAGGCCGGCATGCAGCCTCCCCGACTACTGACCATCAAGACACCCCTCGGGGACGGTGCGCTGACCGTGATCAAGCTCAGCGTGACCGAGGAGCTGGGGCTGCCCTACGCGATCGAGGCCGAGGTACTTGCCGCTGGCGCGGTGATGCCGCCGGAGAAGCTGCTGAACCAGGACGTCACCATCACCGTCACCCAGCAGGGGCCCAGCCCCCGGGTGCGCCATTTCCATGGCGCGGTAGCGGAGTTCCGCAAGCTGGCGCCCGGTGCGGCGGGGCGGATGACCTATCGGCTTGTGGCGGTGCCGCATCTCTGGCGCCTCGGCCTGCGGCGCAACTGCCGCATCTGGCAGGACCAGTCGGCGCGGGACATCGTGACGGCCGTATTGAAGGACCACGGCCTGCCGGCGCCGACCTGGAACATGGTAGAGGTGGAGCCGATCCCCTACTGCACCCAGTTCAACGAAACCGACCTCGCCTTCGTCTCCCGAGTGCTGGAGGAGCACGGCCTCACCTACTACTTCAAGCAGGCCGAGGGCCGGCACGAGCTGTGCGTCGCGGGCGCCGCAACCGCCTTCCCGCAGGATGAGCGTGGCGACATCATCGCCCATCACGGCGACGGCAGCCTTGACGCCTATGGCGGCTGGCGGCGGATGAACCGCGTCCGCGGCGTCATGACGCGGCTCGACGACATGGATCAGGAACGCAGCAAGCCGTCGGAGGTGCTGACCAAGTCCCGCCCCACCCGCACCTATTTCGAGGAACCCACCATGCCGGCGGCGGGGGAGAATTTCTTCTGGCCCGGCGGCATGAGCACGCGCCCCGGCCTCAACCCCGCCGAGGTGTCGATGACGGACCAGGAGGCGCGGAGCGAGGAATACGGCGCGACCTCGATCGACCCCCGCAACGCCGCCGGCAGCCGCGTCGCCATCGCCGTGCGGCTGGAGGAGGGCAGCGTCCGCAGCCGCCAATACGTCATCACCGGCGTGCGGCACGAGGCGGTGGATACCTCCGGCCTCGTCGCCGGTGCCGGTGGGGAGGAAAGCTACCGCTCGGCGCTCTCCCTCGTCTTCGCCGGGCGTCCCTGGGCCCCGCCGCCGCGGCATCCGCGCCCCGCCATGCCGGGCATGCACTCCGCCAAGGTGACGGGCCCGGCGGGCGAGAAGATCCATGTGGACGAGTTCGGCCGCATCAAGGTGAAGTTCCGCTGGGACCGCTGGGGGAAGGATGACGACACCTCCTCCTGCTGGGTGCGCGTCATGCAATCCGTCGCGGGCAGCTGGGGCGGCGCCTGGACCCTGCCGCGCGTGGGGGATGAGGTGCTGGTGGCCTTCCTGGATGGTGATCCGGACCGGCCCGTCGTCGTCGGCTCCGTCTACGGCAAGGATTCGCCGCCGCCCTTCAAGCTGCCGGCCAACAAGACCCAGACGGGCTACGTCACGCGCAGCTACAAGTCGGACAGCGCGGCGGATGCCAACATGCTGCGCTTCGAGGACAAGAAGGGCTCCGAGGAGGTTCTGCTCCATGCGCAGAAGGACCTGACGGTCGAGGTCGAGAATGATGAGGCGCGTACCGTCGGCCATGACCAGACGGAGACGGTCCAGAATGCCCGTACCGTCACCATCAAGAACAGCGACGACACGCTGACGCTGGAAAAGGGCAACCGCAGCGACACGATCAAGATGGGCAACGACACGCTCTCGATCGACACGGGCAATCGATCCACCACGCTGAAGATGGGCAATCTGTCCATCAAATGCGATCTCGGCGCCGTCACCATCGAGGCGATGCAGAGCATCACGCTGAAGGTCGGCCAATCCACCATCGTGGTGGACCAGACCGGCGTCACCATCAAGGGAATGATGATCCAGACGGAGGCCCAGCTCCTCCACAAGCTCAAGACCCTCATGCTCCAGGAAAAGGCGGATGCCCTGGTGCAGCTTGAGGGCGGCATCGTGATGATCAACTGACCATGGCCGAGACCCTTCCCAAGCTGGCCTCTCCGCTTCCGCCGCTGCTGCCGCGGCTGGAGCTTGAACCGCCGGCGCTCGCGATGCTCGCCGGCCTGGCGACGGCGGCCGAGGGCATCATCAGGCTGGAATCCGCGGGGCTGCGGAACGAGGCGGCGCGCCTGGCTGCCCATGCGCTGCCGAAGCGCGAAGCCGTGTGGTGGGGCTGCATGTGCGCCCGCGGCGTGCCCGACCCCGCTTTGCTGCCCGTGGACGCCGATGCGCTGCTCGCCGCGGAAGCCTGGGTGCGCAAGCCGACTGAGGAAAATCTGCGCCGCGCCGCCATGGAAGCTGCCCAGCGCACCGCCTTCCGGTCGCCGGAGGCCTGGGCGGCCGTCGGCGCCTTCTGGTCCGGTGGCAGCATGGCCCCTGCGGGCCAGCCCGTGGTGCCGCCGCCGGATCACCTTACGGGCGTCGCCGTCAGCGGCGGCGTGGTGCTGGCCGCGGTGCGGCTGCGGCCCGAACGCGCGCAGGACCGCCTGGCGCGCTTCCTGGCCGCGGCGCGCGACATCGCGGCCGGCGGTGCCGGGCGCATCGCGCCGGAGGAGAATTGAGATGCCCGGACCGCCTGCCGCCCGCATCACCGACATGCATGTCTGCCCGATGGTGACGCCCGCGCCCGTGCCGATCCCGCATATCGGTGGCCCGATCCTGACCGGCGCGCCCACCGTCATCACCGGCAAGATGCCGCAGGCGCGAATCAGCGACATGTGCATGTGCGTCGGCCCGCCCGATGTCATCATCAAGGGCAGCGCCACGGTGTTGGTGTGCAAGATGCCGGCCGCGCGCATCGGCGATAATTGCGCGCATGGCGGGGCCATCGTGATGGGGTTCCCCACCGTGCTGATCGGCGGCTGAGGCGACCATGGCGGAGATCACGCTTTCCGTGCTGCGCTGCCCCGACGCGGTGGTGCCCGAACAGCGCCGCGCCAGCGGCGGGTCGATGAGCCTCGGCCGTGGCGTGGAATGCGACTGGGTGCTGGCGGACCCGGACCGCGTGCTGTCCAAGAAGCATTGCGTGCTGGAGTTCTTCGGCGGCGGCTGGCAGATCCGCGACACCTCCACCAACGGCACCTTCGTCAACCACGCTCAAGCGCCGGTGGGGCGGGACCAGGTCAAGCCGCTGATGGAGGGAGACCGCCTCAGGCTCGGCAGCTACGAGATCGAGGTGCGGATCGTGGATGCACCGGCCGCCGCGGGTGGCTGGGGCGGCGCGGCGGATCCCTTCGCGCCGCAGGCGCGCGACTCCTATGCCGCGGCGCCGCGGGATTCCTATGCGGCGGATGCACAGAACCCCTTCGCATCGCCCACGCCGCGCTTTGATCCGACCCCGCTGCCCGGCATGGCGCCGCCGGCGCGGGCCGGGCTGCTGCCGGATGATTTCGACCCCTTCGCCGACAACGCCGCGCCGATGCCGGACCACGCGCCCTCCACGGCGGAGGCCTTCATGGTCCCGCCGTCGCGCCCGGTCGGGAAGGCGCTGATCCCGGATGACTGGGACCTTGGCCTGACGCCAGTCGCGACGAAGCCCGTGCCGCCTGTCGCGAATCCCTTCGCGGAAGCGCCGATGGTCCCGCCGCCGCCGCCGCCGCCGCCCATCGCCGCGCCGGTGCCCGTCCCGCCTGCGCCGGTGGTGGCGCCCATCCCGGCCACGCCCGTGGCCATGCCAGGCGATTCCGCTGCCGCGCTGGCGGCGCTGTTCGATGGCGCCGGACTGCCCCCCGCCATGGCCGCACGCGCGCTGCAGGATCCCGATGCCGCGCTGCGCGCCGCGGGCGCCATGCTGCGCGCCGCCGTCGCGGGGCTGCGCGCCCTGCTGATCGCCAGGGCCGATGTGAAGCGCGAATTCCGCATCGAGCAGACGATGCTGCGCGCCACCGACAACAACCCGCTGAAATTCGCGGCGACCGAGGAACAGGCCCTCGCCGCGCTGCTCGACCCCCGCTCCCCCGCGCTGCGCGCGGTGCAGGAGACGGTGGATGACCTGACGGCGCACCAGGTGGCCGGCCTGGCGGCGACGCAGGCCGCGGCGCGTGCGCTGCTGGAACGCCTGGCGCCCGCGTCGCTGGAAGCGGAAGACCCCGGCGGCGGCTTGCTGCCCGGCGCGAAGGAGAAGCGGCTGTGGGAGGCCTACAGGCGCCGCCACGCGCAGCTCGTGGACCAGTTCGAGGATGATTTCGACAGCGCCTTCGGGAAGGCTTTCGCCCGCGCCTATGAACAGGCAACGGGCAAGCGGGACCGGTGACGCGTTCGCCATGCCGCGGCATGGCCGATAAGGGGTGACGGAAGCGGATGGTCTGGCACGACAAGGTGGTCTGGCAGGAGGGCATGTTCCTCCGCGCGCAGCACTTCCAGCAGCAGGACCGGCATATGGAGCATCTGCTCCAGGCCCGCGCCGCGCCGCTGCGCCCGCATCCCTGGGGCGTCACGGATTTCGCACTGGACCGGGACCTGCTGGGCGCGGGTCGCTTCGCGCTCTCCGGCGCTGCGGGGGTGATGGAGGATGGTACCCCCTTCGCCATCCCCGGCACCGCCGACCCGCCCGTGCCGCTCGACCTGCCGGAGGGCACGCGCAACTGCGTCATCTACCTGGCCATCCCGCTGCGCCAGGCCGGCAGCCCGGAAGTCGCGGCGCCCGATGCGGGGCCGGAGGCGATGCGCGCGCGCCATACGCTACGCGCCTTCGAAGCCTTCGACACCCATTCCGACAGCACCATGCCGGCGGAGCTTTCGATCGGGAAGCTGCGCATGCGCTACATGCTGGAGACGGAGGAACGCGCGGGCTATGCGTGCCTCGGCCTGGCACGCGTCGTGGAGGTGCAGGCGGATCGCCGCGTCGTCCTCGATGAACGCTTCATTCCGCCCTGCCTCCGCATCTCCGCCGCCTTCGTGCTGAACAATCTGGTGGCCGAGCTTGTCGGCATGCTGGGGCAGAGGGGTGAGGCGCTGGCCGCGCGCCTCGGCCAGCCCGGCGCGCAGGGCGTCGCGCAGGTTTCCGATTTTCTCCTGTTGCAGACGGTGAATCGCTGGCAGCCGCTGATCGCGCATTGGGCGGATGCGGGGAATGTGCATCCCGAAAGCCTCTTCGCCGCGCTGGTGCAGCTGGCGGGCGAACTCGCGACCTTCACCGCGCCGGACAAGCGCGCGACGGCCTATCCGGCCTATCGGCATGACGATCTGCAACGCAGCTTCGCGCCTGTCGTCGCCGACCTCCGTCGTTCGCTGTCGCAGGTGCTGGAGACCAACGCGGTCGCGATCCCCTTGCAGGACCGCAATTTCGGCGTCCGCGTCGGCGCCATCACCGACCGCAACCTGCTGCGCGCATCGCAATTCGTCCTCACCGTGGCTGCCGATCTTCCCGGTGAGCAGATCCGAAGAATATTCCCGAACCAGGTGAAGATCGGCGCGGTCGAGCACATCCGCGAACTCGTCAACGTGGCGCTGCCCGGCATCGCCGTGCGGCCGCTGCCCGTGGCGCCGCGGCAGATCCCCTTCAACGCCGGCGCGGTCTATTTCGAGCTCGATCGGGGCTCCCCGCATTGGCAGCAGATGCAGTCCTCGGGCGGCTTCGCCGTGCATGTCTCCGGCGAATTCCCGAATCTGCGCATGGAGCTCTGGGCGATACGGGCATGAGCGACAATCCCTTCTCCGAGCCTGACGACAGCGACCGCACGGTGGTGCGCGGGCCAGCCGGCGCGCCGCCCCCGCCACCGCCGCGCGCGACCGCGGCGCCCGCCGCGCCGCAACCCATGGCGCCGCGCATGGCCGGGGAGGCTGAGGCGCTGCCCAAGGTCGGCCTCTCCCCCATGGCCGCCGCCGCCGCGCCGCTGCTCGACCTGCTGGCGCGCATCGGCGCCGGGCCCCAGGCCGCGCAGGTGCAGAACTCGGAGGAGTTGCGCGAACGCGCCATGCGCGCGCTGAAGGCGTTCGAGGGCGAGTGCCGCGCGATGGAGGCCTCGCCGGACCAGCTTCGCGCCGCGCATTACGCGCTGTGCGCGGCGCTGGACGATGTGGCGCTGGCCACGCCCTGGGGGCAGGCGAGCGGCTGGGCGACGCGGTCCCTCGTCTCCTCCTTCCACCAGGAAGTCCGCAGCGGGGAGCGGTTCTTCGACCTGCTCGCCGGCATGCAGAAGGACCCAGGGCGGTATCTGAACGCGCTGGAGATCTGCTACCTCTGCCTCGCCCTCGGCTTCCAGGGGCGCTACCGCCTGGCGCCGCGCGGCCATGCGGAGCTGGATCGGATCCGGGAGGGTCTGTACCAGCTTCTCGTGCAGTTGCGCGGCAATTGGGAACGCGAACTCTCGCCACGCTGGCGGGGCGTCGATGCGCCGCATCGCGGGCCGGGGCGCAGCGTGCCGGCCTGGGTCGCCGGCGCCGTCGCCGTGGCGCTGCTGGCCTTCGGCTACGTCTTCGTCAGCGACAGCGTCAATGCGAAGGGCGATGACCTGCAATCCCGCCTGGCGCAGCTGCCGCCGGGCGCGCCGCCCGCCATCGACCGCACCGCGCCGCCGGTGCCGCCCGCGCCACCACCGCCACCGCCGCCGACGGCGGAACCCGATCTGATCCAGAAGGTCCGCACCTTCCTTGCGCCGGAGATCCAGCAGGGGCTCGTGACCGTCGAAGGCGATGCGGGACGGCTGCTGGTCCGCATCGCCGGGCGCGGCATGTTCCCCTCCGGCAGCGCCAGCGTGGAGGCGAATTTCGTGCCGCTGCTCAACCGCATCGGCCAGGCGCTGCGCACGGAACCCGGGCGCGTGATGGTGCTCGGCCATTCCGACAACCAGCCCATCCGCACGGTGCGCTTCCCCTCCAACTTCGCGCTCTCCGCCGCACGGGCGGAGGCGGCGAAGGACATCATCGCGGCGGCGACCGGCGCGCCCGCCCGCTTCACCGCGGTGGGCCGCGCGGATACCGAACCGCTGACGACGAACGCGACGCCGGAGGGGCGGGAGACCAACCGCCGCATCGAAGTGGTCCTGATGCGGGAGGGCCGCTGACATGAAGGCCTTCCTCACCATCCCCGCCATCGGCGGGCTGGTCGGCGCGCTGCTGCTGGTGCCGGTCATCTGGCTCTTCGCGCCCGTCTTCCTGGGGATCGAGGCGCTGTGGCTGCTGGCCTTGCTGGCCGCCCTGCCCGTGCTCGTCTGGCTGGTCGTGATGATCATCGTGGTGCGCCGCCGGGCCGGCCGCGATGCCGCGCTGGTCGCCGGCGCCACCGAATCCCGCGCTGCCGAGAACAAGGCCGCGGCCGAAGCCTCCGCGGAGGAAACGGCCGTCGCGGGCCGCCTGGCGGAGGCGCTGGGCGCGCTCAAGCAGGCGGGCGGCGGGAAGGGCGGCTACCTCTATGAGCGGCCCTGGTACGTCATCATCGGCCCGCCTGGCAGCGGCAAGACGACGGCGATCCAGAACAGCGGGCTCGATTTTCCGCTGGCAGCCGGGCGCGTCGCCGGTGTCGGTGGCACGCGCAATTGCGACTGGTGGATCGCCGAACAGGCGGTGCTGATCGATACCGCCGGCCGCTACACGACGCAGGACAGCGATGCGAATGCCGACAAGGCGGGCTGGGAACGCTTTCTTCAGTTGCTGCGCAGCCAGAGGCCGAAGCAGCCGCTGAATGGCATCGTGGTGGCGTTTGGCGCGGACATGATCAGCCGGCTGGACGCCGCGCAGCGGGACCAGCACGCGCAGGCCGTGCGGCGCCGGATCCGGGAGCTGGAACAGAAGCTCGGCCAGCGGCTGCCGGTCTATCTGCTGGTGAGCAAGGCGGACCTCATCGTCGGCTTCTCCGAATTCTTCGATGATCTCGACAAGGAAACCCGCGCCCAGGTCTGGGGCGTGACCTTTCCGGCGCAGGCAGGGCCGGAGGGGCATTCGGGAAAGTTCGGGGACGAATTCACCGCGCTGGTGAAGCGCTTGCAGGACCGGCTGCTGGAGCGGTTGCAGGCGGAGCGCGGGCCGGAGCAGCGCGCGCGGATCGGCGGCTTCCCCGCGCAATTCGCCTCGCTGGAAGCGCCGCTCGGCGCCTTCGTCAACGCGGCCTTCGGCGGATCGAAGCTCGACCCCGCGCCCTTCCTGCGCGGCATCTATTTCACGTCCGGCACGCAGGAAGGCACGCCGATCGATCGGCTGACGGGGGCGCTGTCGCGCACCTTCGGCCTCGATCCGCGCCGCCCCGCGGCGATCATGGGGCAGAAGGGGCGGAGCTACTTCCTCGGCCGGCTGCTGCGCGACGTGGTGTTCAACGAGGCGCGGCTGGCTGCCCTCGATGGCGGGCAGACGCAGCGCGGGCGGCTGGTGCAGATGGGCGCCTGGGCCGCGGCGCTGCTGCTGGTGCTGGGCGGTGGCGCCTGGGGCTTCATGGCGATGAACGCGGAGAGCGCCCGCGCCGCCCGCCTGGCCGACGCCCTGGCCAAGGCGGAACAGGCCGCGCAGGGCCTGCCGCTGGATCGCGTGATGGCGGCGGATGAATTGCCGCGCGTCGTGCCCTACCTCGACGCCGTGCGCGCCCTGCCGCCCTCCGCCCGGGCGGATGGCGCGCTGCCCGGCCTCAGCCAGGAAGCCAAGCTGATCGAGGGCGGGGAGCTTGCCTACAAGCGCGCGCTGGATCGCGTGCTGCTGCCCCGCCTGCTGGCGCGGCTGGAGGCGCAGATCCGCGCCGGCATGCAGCGGCCGGACTTCCTGTATGAGGCGACGCGCATCTACCTGATGCTCGGCCGCCAGGGCCCGCTGGACCGGGCGCTGGTCAAGGAATGGATGGCGCTGGACTGGCAGCAGAGCTTCCCCGGCGCCGTGGCTGCACCCGTGCGGGTTGCGCTGGCGGTGCACCTGGATGCGATGCTGGCGGGCGACTTCATCACCTATCCCGTCGATGGCGCGCTGGTGGACCAGGCCCGGCGCATCTTCTCCCGCCTTCCCATGGCGGAGCGCCTGTATTCGCGGTTGCGCACGAGCGCGGGCAACGCGCCCGCCTGGAAGCCGGCCGACAGCCTCGGCCCCGCCGGGCAGCGCTGGTTCGCGCTGGCGTCGAACCGTCCGCTGGCGGAGGCGCAGGTGCCCGGGCTGTTCACGGTTGAGGGGCTGCATCGCGGGTTGTTGCCGCGCCTGCCCGCCGCGATTGTCGAGGCCGCCAGCGAAAGCTGGGTGCTGGGGCCGGAAGCGGCTGCCGGCCTGGCGGGTGATCCGCGCCAGCTCGAACAGGCCGTCCTTCGCCTTTACGCGGAGGATTACGCCCGCGCCTGGCAGGCCGTGCTGGCGGACCTCGTGTTGCCGCCCTTCCGCAACCTGAACCAGGCGTCGGAGGCGCTGAACCTTCTCGGCGCGCCCAATTCGCCCATCCGGGACGTGCTGCGCAGCGCGGCGCGGCAATTGTCGCCGGGCACGCCGCCCGAGCCTCCGGGCGGTGCGGCGGGTGCCGCTGCTGCGGGCGCTGCCCAGGCGGCGGCACAGGCGGCTGCCGGGTCCGGCGGACGCATCGCGGCGGCCATCGGGGCGGCGGCGCAGCCCTCCTCCGCGGCACCGGTGGCGACGGTGGTGGAGGAGCGGTTCCGGCCGCTGCGGGAGGCCTCGGGACAGCCGCTCGATGCCACGCTCCAGATCGTCAACGACCTCTTCGTCCAGGTGCAGCGCCTGGCGAGCGCGCCGCCCGGCACGGTGCTGCCGCCGGCCACGGGGCTCGACCCCGGCCAGCGCCTGGCCGCCGAGGCTGCAAGGGCGCCGGAGCCGCTGGGGCGGTGGCTGCAGGCCATGTCCGCCTCCACCGCGAATGCCCGGTCGGGCGGCGCGCGGGCGAGCATTGCCGCGGCGGGCGGCCAGGCGCTCGGCCCCTTCTGCCGGGGGCTGGAGACGCGCTTCCCGTTCCGCCGCACCGTGGATGCGCCGGAGATGCCGCTCGATGACTTCGTGCGCCTCTTCGGCCCCGGCGGCGTCTTCGACCAGTTCTTCGCCCAGCATCTGCGGAACTTCGTGGACACCACACAGCGGCCCTGGCGCCTGGTGACGGCGGATGGGCTGGCGCCGCCGATCTCGCCGGCGGACCTGATGCAGTTCCAGCGCGCCGCAGCCATCCGGGACGGGTTCTTCCCCTCCGGCCTGGTGGGTGCCGCCATGGGGCTGCGGTTCGAGCTGCTGCCCCAGGGCATGGACCCCGGCGCCACCGGCGCGACGCTGGAGGTGGAGGGCACGCGGGTGCCCATCGCCCGCGGCGCCGTCGCCGCGCGGCCGATCCCGATGATCTGGCCGAGCCGGGGCGGGGTGACGCTGACCTTCGATCCGGCGCCGGCCAGCGGCGCGCCCATCGCGACCGATGGTGCCTGGGCGGCGATGCGCTTCGTCTCCCGCGGGCAGCTGACGCAGATCGGCGCGGCGGGCGACCGCTTCCGGCTGCGGATGGTGCAGGGGGAACGCAGCGCGGAGTTCGAGCTGCGCGCCTCCTCCGTCATCAACCCCTTCGCCCTGCGGGAACTGGCGGAGTTCCGCTGCCCCGCGCTGCCGGCGCAGTAGCGATGGCAACGGGGATCTTCGGCAAGCTGCCGGCGCATGGCGATTTCGTGCGCCGGGGGCTGCCGGACGGCTTTGTCAGTGCCTGGGACGCCTGGCTGCAGGCGGGCATCGCGGAAGCGCGGGATGCGCTGGGCGACGGTTTCGCCGCCGCCTGGGCCGCCGCCCCCGCCTGGTGCTTCCACCTGCCCGCGGGCGCTTGCGGGCCGGAGGCGGTGGCCGGGGTGCTGGTGCCGAGCGAGGACCTCGTCGGCCGGCTCTTCCCCGTGACCCTCGCGCGCGTGCTCTCCGCCGGGGAGGGCCCGCCCGGGGCCACCTGGTATGGCGCGCTGGAGGCCGCCGCGCGGCTGCCGGGGCAGGATGCCGACGGCCTGCTCGCCGCCATCGCTGACCTTCCCCCAGGCGATGACGAACCCCCCGGGGAGGGGTGGTGGCGGCTCGACGGCGCGCGCTGGGACTGGCCGGCCCTGCCGCCGCCCGCCCTGTTCCGCGTTCTGGCGGAGGGTGGCGCATGAGCCTGACCCTGGCCGGGGAGGCCGTGACCCACCCCGGCACCGTGCGTCCCCGCAACGAGGATGCCTTCGTCGATCGCGGCGATATCGGGCTCTGGGCCGTCGCTGACGGGGCGGGCGGGCATGGCGCGGGCGATGTCGCCTCCGCCGCGGTGGCGGAGGCGTTGCGGGACCTGCCGCCGGGGCTCTCCGCGGCGGAATTGCTGGCGCAGGTGCGGCTGCGCGTCGGCGCGGTGCATGCCGATCTCCAGGCGCGTGCCGCGGCGGCGGGGCCGGGGCGGATCATCGCCACCACGCTGGTGCTGCTGCTGGCGCGGGGCGGGCATTACGCCTGCCTCTGGGCCGGGGACAGCCGGGCCTATCTGCTGCGCGACGGCGCCTTCACCCGGCTGACCCGCGACCATTCCCTGGTGCAGGACCTGGTCGATGGCGGCGTGATCGACGAGGAGGCGGCGGAGGGCCACCCGCAGGCCAATGTCATCACCCGCGCGGTGGGCGGGCAGGGCGGGCTGGAGCTGGACAAGGTCAGCGCCCGCTTCGCGGCCGGCGACCTGTTCTTCCTGTGCAGCGACGGTGTCTTCAAGGCGGTGCCGGAAGCCGAGATCGGCGCCATGCTGGCCGCCGGGCAGGGGGCCGGGGCGGTGATCGAGGCCGCGCTGGCGCGCGGGGCACGGGACAATGTGACGGCGGTGGTGGTGCGGGCCGGCGTGGCCTTTTAGCCACTAACCCCTTTTAGCCGATTATGCCGATTAGGTGCATTTAGCACCGTTTTCGCGTTTCGCCGGGGCCGGCGCTCCGACTTCCAGACGAAGGCCGGAGCCTGGACGCGGATCGGCCGCTGATGGCCGGAACATAGCCCGAACACCCCGGCCGATGCCATGAAAATCGGCCGCTTCAGGCCGGCGGCAGCCGGAGCGCGCCGTCCAGCCGGATCGTCTCCCCGTTCAGCAGCGGGTTGGCGGCGATGGCCATCACCATGGCGGCGTATTCGTCGGGCCGGCCGAGGCGGGAGGGGAAGAGCGGCATCCGCCCCAGGCTCTCCCGCGCCTCCTCCGTCAGCGTATCCATCAGCGGCGTGTGGAACAGGCCCGGCGCGATGGTGACCACGCGCACGCCGAACTTCGCCAACTCCCGCGCCGCGGGCAGCGTCAGCCCGACGATGCCGCCCTTGGAGGCGCTGTAGGCGCATTGCCCGATCTGGCCCTCATAGGCGGCGATGGAGGCGGTGGCGACGACCAGGCCACGCTCCCCGTTCGGCAGCGGCGCATTCGTCGTCATGCGCGCGGCGGCCAGCCGCAGCAGGTTGAAGGTGCCGATCAGGTTCACGCGGATCACGCGTTCGAACAGCGCCAAATCATGCGGGCCGTTGCGGCCGGCGACGCGCGCGGCGGGCGCGATGCCGGCGCAGGCGACGGCGAGGCGAAGCGGCGCCAGCGCCGCGGCTTCCTCGATGGCCTTCGCGACCGGCGCTTCCTCCGCCACGTCGCCGGCGACGGCGACGCCGCCGATGCGCGCCGCGACGGCTTCCGCGGCGGCCTGGTTGATGTCCATCACCACGACCTTCGCGCCGGCGGCGGCCAGCGCCTCCGCCGTCGCGGCACCGAGCCCCGATGCGCCGCCGGTGACGACGGCCGATGCGCCCTGAAGATCCATCCCTATTGCTCCCCCGCCTTGGCCGCCCGCTTTTCCAGGAAGGCGGCGAGGCCAGCCTGCGCCTCCGGCCCCGTCTGCGCCATGGCGGCCATCATGCTCTCGACGAAGAGGCCGTCCTCCTCGCTCATGTCCTGGATTCGCGGGAGGGCCTGGAGCACGCCCATCACGGTCAGCGGCGCCATCTTCGCGACCTTGGCGGCGAGTTCATCCGCCTTGGCCGGCGCGCCGCCGGCTTCGGTGACGTAGGTGACGAGGCCCGCGCGTTCCGCCGCCGCGGCATCCAGCGCGCGGCCGGTCAGCATCATGTCCGCCATCCGGCCCAGGCCGATCAGGCGGGCCACATGCACGGACGCGCCGCCGCCCACGAAGATGCCGCGCGTGCCCTCCGGCAGGGCGAAGAAGGCCGTGGGGTCCGCGACCCGGATGTGGCAGGCGCCCGCCAGTTCCAGCCCGCCGCCGACGCAGGCGCCATGGATGGCCGCGATCGCGGGGATGCGCCCCGTGCGGATGCGCCGGAACACCTGGTGCCAGCCGCGCGAATGATGGAACACTTCCTCCGCCGTCCGGGCCTTGTGTTCGCCCAGGTCGAGGCCGGCGGAGAAGCAGGGGCCATTGCCCTGGATGATGATGGCCCGCGCCTCCCGCTGCGCGCGCAGCACGGCGGCATCGAGCGCTTCCAGCAGCGCATCGCTGATGGCGTTGCGCTTGCCCGGCCTGTTCAGGGCGATGCGGGCGATGCTGCCGCTGATGTCGAGGGTGACAAGGGCCTCGTCCACGGGCGTTTCCCCTTTTAGTTATGCGCCATAACAATAGGCGCGCGGGACGGAAGGGGCAAGACCTGGCCGCCCCCACCCGACCCTCTTGCCCCTCAGGGGGAGAGGGCTTGTGGTGCGTGGGGGCTTTTCAGCCGCGCGCCAGCAGCCGGAGGGCGGTGATGAGCGTGGCGTGTTCCTCGGGGGTCATGCCCTCGGCCAATTGGCGTTCCACCTCGGCCTCTCCGACCTTGCCGCGCTTCAGCAGCGCGCGGCCGGCCTGGGTGATCTGCAGCGTATTGGCGCGGCGGTTGCCTTCCTCCTCCGCCCGCTTCAGCAGGCCCTCCTCCTCCAGCGACGCCAGCAGGACCGTGAGGTTGGAGGGCTTGATGCGCAGCGCTTCCGCCAGCACACCCTGGCGGATGGAAGGGTTCGCTTCCAGCATCAGCAGCACGGCCAGCCGCCCGGGTGTCAGCCCCAGCGGCGACATGGTGCGGTGGAAGGTATCGAAGGCAGTCTGCTGCGCCAGCCGCAGGCGGAAGCCGAGCTTGCTGTCGAGCGGAGAGAGGTCGGGCGCCTCGGCGGGCGCGGCCGCGCTGGCCTGGCGGCGGGGCTTGGGCATGGCAGTGGGATACACGTTGTGGCCGTCTCCGTAAAAGGGGGGCCTTGGAAGCAGCCCTCGATCACACTATTATGCGTCATAACAATTCGTGACGCCGTCCGACGGCGCCGGAGGAGAGAATGTCCCCCCCTGATGCCCTGCGCGATGCGCCCGAACGCCGCCGCCTTGGTGCCGCCCCCGTGCGGTTCGAGCCGCGTGCCGATGGCGCGCTGCTGGTCACGCCGGTGCCGCAACTCGGCCCCTATCCCCACCGGTTGACGGAGCGGCTGGAACACCACGCCGCGCTGGCGCCCGACCGCACGCTGATCGCCAAGCGACGGCCCGCGCCCAAGGGGCAGCCGGGCGGCGACTGGCAGCGCATCACCTATGGCGAGATGCTGGCGAAGGTGCGGGCGGTGGGGCAGTCGCTGCTGGATCGCGGGCTTTCCGCCGAGCGGCCGCTGGTATTCCTGTCCGGCAATTGCCTGGACCAGGCGGTGCTGACGCTGGCCGCGCTGCATGTCGGCGTGCCGGTCGCGCCCGTCTCCCCCTCCTACGCGCTGCTGGCGAAGGATTTTCAGAAATTGCGCCACTGCCTGGCGCTGCTGACGCCGGGAATGGTTTTCGCGAATGACGGCGCGCGCTTCGGCGATGCCATCGCGGCTGTGGTGGCGGCGGATGTGGAACTGCTCGTCTCCGCCAACCCGCCTGCCGGGCGCGCGGCGACGACCATGGACGAATTGCTGGCGACGGTGCCTGGCCGCGCGGTGGATGAAGCGGCCGCCGCGGTCGATCCCGATGCGCCCGCGAAAATCCTGTTCACCTCGGGCAGCACCGGGCTGCCCAAGGGCGTGGTGAACACGCAGCGCATGATCTGTTCCAACCAGCAGATGCTGCTGGAAGCCTTCCCCTTCATGGGGGAGGAACCGCCGGTGCTGCTGGATTGGCTGCCCTGGCACCACACCTTCGGCGGCAACCACAATATCGGCATCTGTCTCTACAATGGCGGCACGATGTACATGGATGATGGTCGCCCGGTGCCGGGCGGCTACGGCGAATCGCTGCGCAACCTGCGGGAGATCGCGACCAGCATCCATTTCAACGTCCCCCGCGGCTTCGAGGAGCTGGTGCACCATCTGAAGGAGGACGCGGCCCTGCGCCGCATCTTCTTCAGCAAGCTGCACATGATGTTCTACTCCGCGGCCGGCCTGCCGCAGCACATCTGGAACGAGCTGGACAAGCTGGCGCTGGCGGAGCGCGGGCACACCATCCCGATGATCACCGGCCTCGGCGCTACGGAAACCGCGCCTTTCGCCATCTGCGTGCGGGAGGAGCACAGCGCCTCCGGTGTCGTCGGCCTGCCGGTGCCGGGGCTGTCGCTGAAGCTGGCGCCCGTCGCGGGGAAGATGGAGGCGCGGGTGAAGGGGCCGTCCATCACCCCGGGCTACTGGCGGAACCCGGAAGCCACGGCCAAGGCCTTCGACGAGGAAGGCTATTACTGCTTCGGCGATGCGCTGGCGCCGATCGACCGCGACGACCTGCACAAGGGCTTCCGCTTCGATGGCCGCATCACCGAAGACTTCAAGATGGCGACCGGCACCTGGGTCAGCGTCGGCCCGCTGCGGGAGAAGCTGGTGGCGGCGTTGGCGCCGTATGTGAAGGATGCCGTGATCGCCGGCGTGGACCGGGATTTCCTCTGCGCCATCCTGCTGCCGGAGGCGGAAGCCGTGGCGACGCTGGTGCCGAAGGGGGAGGACGCCGCCACGCATCCCGCGCTGCGCGCCGCGCTGGCGGACAAGCTGGCGGCGCTGGGCGCCAAGGCCACGGGTTCGTCCCAGCGCGTCGCGCGGGCGGTGCTGCTGACCTCGCCGCTCTCGCTCGATGCCGGTGAGATCACGGACAAGGGCTCCATCAACCAGCGCGCCGTGCTGGCGGCCCGCGCCGCGCTGGTGGAGGACCTCTACGCCGATCCGCCTTCCTCCCTCGTCATTATCACCCCGGAGCTGTCATGACCGCGCTGATCAACGAATGGCAGGACGCCTGGCTGCTGGCCGGCGCGCGGACGCCCTTTGCCGACCTGGCCGGGCCGCTCGGCCTGGTCTCGCCCATCGACCTCGGCATCAAGGCGGCGCGCGCCGCCATCGGCAAGGCGGGGATCGATGCCGCCGAGATCGGGCATGTCGTCGCGGGATCGGTCGCGCAGGCGAGCTACGATGCCTACATGCTGCCGCGCCATGTCGGCCTCTATGCCGGGGTGCGGGAAGACGTGCCCGCGCTGCTCGTGCAGCGGGTCTGCGGCACGGGGATCGAGGCGCTGGCGCAGGGCGCCAATGCCGTGGAGCGCCAGGGGGCGGGCGTTTCGTTGTGCGTGGGCGCGGAGAGCATGAGCCGCAACCCCATCGCGGCCTACACGCATCGCAACGGCTTCACGCTCGGCGCGCCGGTGGAGTTCAAGGATTTCCTGTGGGAGGCGCTGCTGGACCCCGCCTGCGGGCTGAGCATGGGTGGCACGGCGGAGGAACTGGCGAAGCGCCACGGGATCTCGCGCGCGGAGGTCGATGCCTTCGCGGCGCGCAGCTTCGACCGCGCGCTGGCGGCGCGGGAGGCTGGCTTCTTCGCGGATGAGGTCGTGCCGGTGACGAGCGAGACCTTCTCCCGCGAGGGGCTGGCGGATCGGGGGATCGCGCTGTCCCGCCGGACGCCGTCCGTCGATGCCGACACGCACCCGAGGCCGTCTCCGGTGGAGACACTCGCGAAAATCAGGCCGGCCTTCGGGGGCGTGCAGACCGGCGGCAATTCCTCCGCCGTCGTCGATGGCGCGGCGGCGGCGCTGGTGTGCAGCGGGGCCTTCGCGAAAGGGCGCGCGCCGCTGGCGCGGCTCGTCGCCTCCGCCGCCGTCGGCTGCCCGCCGGCGATCATGGGCATCGGGCCGGTGCCGGCGATCCGGGCGCTGCTGGCGCGCACGGGCCTGACGCTCGACCAGATCGACCTGATCGAGATCAACGAGGCTTTCGGCGCGCAGGTGATGGCGTGTTCCCGCGAACTCGGCCTGGATGAGGCGAAGCTGAACGCGAATGGTGGCGCGATTGCCATCGGGCATCCGCTGGCGGCCACGGGCATCCGCCTGGCCGTGACCTGCGCGCGGGCGCTGAAGCGGCGCGGCGGGCGGTATGGCATCGCCTCGGCCTGCATCGGCGGCGGGCAGGGGATCGCGCTGCTGATCGAGGTGGCGTCGTGACCAGCCTCGTGAATCGCCGTCCCGTGACGATCGAATGGGGGGATTGCGACCCCGCGGGCATCGTCTTCTATCCCCGCTACTTCGCGATCTTCGATGCCTGCACCGCGGCGCTGTTCCAGGCGGCGCTCGGGATGCCGAAGATCCAGTGGACGGAGAAGTTCGGCATCGTCGGCATCCCCATGGTCGATACGCGGGGCAAATTCTCCGTGCCCTCGGCCTATGGGGATGAGGTGGTGGTGGAAAGCCGCATCACGGCCTTCCGCCGGTCCTCCTTCGATGTGGAGCACCGCCTGCTGAAGGCCGATGGCGCGCTCGGCGTCGAGGGGTTCGAGACCCGCGTCTGGGTGGCTCGGGACCCGAACAATCCGAAGGGGATCAAGGCGGCGCCGATCCCGGCGGAGGTCGTGGCGGCGTTCGGGGCCTGACACGCCGCACCTGCGGGGAACAGGTGCGGTATGCGGCCCGAAGGGCCGAGCGGCCGCCGCCGCCAATGCGGCGAAGCCAAGCCGCGCGGATGCGCGGCGCCCGGCGTCCGAGGGGCACGAAGGCGTAGCCTTCGTGCCATGGATCAGGTTTCCGGCTGGAAGCCGCTCGCCCGCACCACGGGGCCCCAGAGGTCGCGGTCGTGGCGGATGCGGGCGGCGAATTCCTCCGGCCCCTGGACCGTCGGCTGGAATTCCAGCCGGTCCAGGACCTGGCGCACCTCCTCCGTCCGCACCGCGGCCTGGATGGCCTGGTGCAGCGCGGCGATGACCGGCGCCGGGGTGCGGGCGGGGGCGAAGAGGCCCATCCATTCGCTGATGGTCAGGGCGGGGTAGCCCGCTTCGGCCAGGGTGGGCACATCCGGCAGGCGGGGCAGGCGTTCGCGCGAGGAGATCGCGAGGATGCGCACGCCCTGGCCGTGATGCGGCAACAGATCCGACACCACCGCCACCACCAGGGGGATGCGTGCCGCCAGCGCGTCCTGCACCGCCGGCGCGGCGCCGCGATAGGGCACATGGGTCAGGCGCGCACCGACCGCGCGGCCGATCATGTCGCCCACGAAATGCGGGCCGGACCCGGCGCCCGGGGAGCCATAGGGCACCTCCGCCGGCTGGGCCCGCAGCCATGTGGTGAGGTCGGCCAGGGTCCGCGCGGGGTGGCTGGCGGGCACGGCCACGGCGAAGGCGAAGTCGCACAGCGTGCAGACGGGGACGAAATCCGTCAGCGCGTCGTACCGCACCTCCCGCGGGAAGATGTGGGGCTGCAGCGTCATGACGCTGGCGGGGGTGACGAGCAGCGTCGTACCATCGGGGTCCGCCGCCCGGGTCGCATCGACGGCCAGGCGGCCGGAGGCACCGGGTCGGTTGTCCACCAGCGCGGAGGGGGCATAGGCGCCGCGGAGGCGCTCGGCATAGATGCGGGCGACCAGGTCCGTGGGCCCGCCGGCTGCGAAGCCGACCAGGACGCGGGCGGGGCGGCTGACCGCCTGGGCGCGGGCGCCTGTGGCGATGAAGGCGGGGGCGAGGGCGGGTGTCGCCAGCGCGGACAGCGCGAGGCGGCGGCTGATGGATACGCTCATGGTCCGTATTCTCCCCAGGGGTGCCGATGCACCTTGCTTTAGTGGTAAACTTATGGCGCATAATGGTTGCATTCAAGCCGGAACGTGGCGCGGTGGCGCGGCGGTTTCGCGCAAGGACAGGGAAGGAACCTCCATGACCCTCATGCTCAAGCGGCGTGCCGTGCTTGGCGCGCTTGCGCTGCCGGCCCTCACCGGGGCCGCCTTCACCGGCCAGGCGCGGGCCGAGGCCATCAGCCGCCCGGCGCGGCTGATCGTCGGCTTCCCGCCCGGCGGGTCCTCCGACATCGTGGCGCGGCTCTATGCGGAAAAGCTGCGTGGCCTCTACGCGCCCACCGTCATCGTGGACGGGCGCGTCGGCGCGGCGGGCCGCATCGCGGTGGAGGCGGTGAAGGCCGCCGAGCCCGATGGCACGGTCTTCCTGCAGACGCCGGCTTCCATGCTGACCCTGCAGCCGCACGTCTTCCCGCGGGAGGTGCGGTACGACGCGCTGACGGACCTGATCCCCGTCTCCACCGTCTGCTCCTTCCCCTTCGCCCTGGCGGTGCCGGCCAACCATCCCGCGAAGACGCTGGCGGAGCTGGTCACCTGGATGAAGGCGCAGCGGGGGGAGGTGCCCTTCGCGTCCCCCGCCGCGGGGTCGGCGCCACATTTCCTCGGCGTGTCCTTCGGCAAGACCATCGGCGTGCCGGTGACGCATGTGCCCTATCGCGGCGCGGTGCCGGCGGTGCAGGACCTGATCGGCGGGCGGCTGCCGATCTTCGTGGGCGTGCTGGGCGACGTCTCCCCCCAGCATGGGACGGGGGCGCGGATGCTGGCGGTGTCGTCGCCGCAGCGGAACCCGCGCTACCCGGATGTGCCGACCTTCCTGGAACTCGGCTATCCTGCCCTGTCCAAGGATGAGTGGTTCGGCGTGCTGCTGCCGGCGAACACCCCGGCGCCGATCGTCAACGGCCTGCACGCCGCCATCGTGCAGGCATCGCGGATGCCGGACCTGGTGGCGGCGCTGGACCGGCTGGAATTCCTGCCGACCGTGTCCGCCAGCCCGGCGGCGTTCCGGGACCTCATCGCGCGGGAACGGGCGGAATATGGCCCGATCGTGCGCGACAGCGGCTTCCAGCCGGAGAACTGAGTCCTGCCTTGCCCCTGCCGCAGTGGCGCCCGCGCGGCGCCATGCGGCGGGGGGACGGTTGAACGGAAGCGGGGTTGCATCCGCCCGCGCCCTCTGGGATGGGTTGAGCGGGCGGAGTTTTCACGCCCGCGTGAGGCCCCATGCCCGACGGCCAGAGTTTCCGGACGCCCGTTCGCACCCGATCGCCCGTGATGGGCGACGCGGTGGCGATCCTTGTCATCCTGGTCGCGACGGTGCTGCTGCGCCTGACCAGCTTCGTCCCCGCCGTGGTGGATACGGATGAGGGCCTGTACCTGGTGCAGGCGCGGGAATGGCTGAACGGGGGGTGGCCGCTGGTGGCCGCCTGGGACATGCACCCGATCGGTGCGCCGGCGATGTTCGCGCTGGCCTTCCTGGCCTTCGGCGTGTCCGTCGAGGCGGCGCGGCTGCTGGGCATGATCTGCGTCGCCGCCACGGCCTGCGCCCTGTATGGCGCGGCGCGGGCGGCGGGGGCGCCGCCCCGGATCGGGACCGGCGCCGGCATCATCTACGCGGCGCTGTCGGTGCTGCTGGGCGGGCTCTGCACCAATACCGAGATCCTGATCGCGCCCTTCGTCGCCGCCACCATGGCGCTGGCCATCCGGGGTGCCGCGCAGGCGGTGGGGCCGGCGCCGCGCGCGCCGGGCTGGGCGCCGCTGATCGCCATGGGCCTGCTGATCGGCACGGCGCTGGTGGTGAAGCAGGTGGTGGTGCCGGAGGGGTCGCTGGCCTTCCTTATCCTGGTGCTGCCGGCGCTGCTGCGGGGCGTGCTGCCCTGGCGGCGGGCGGCGTTGATGGCGCTGGCCTATGCCGGGCTCTGCGCCTTCCCCTTCATCCTGGCGGGCTTCGTCTATTGGACGCAGGGCTGGCTGGACCAGTATCTCGACGGCTCCCTGATGGCGCCCTTCCGCTATTCGCTGGAGCGGATCGAGGGACCGGAGGCCGCGCGGCGGATCGGGGCGGCGGCGCTGCAACTCGGCCTGGCCTTCGCCGCGGCGCTGGTGGCGGTGCTGGCCTGGCGGCCGCGCTGGGCGCCGGGGCCGGTCGTGCTGCTGACCGGCGCGGCGGTGATGTGGTTTGCCATCACCTCGGCCGCCATCGCGGGGCCGGGCTTCTTCTTCGCGCACTACTTCCTGCTGTGGCTGCCGCCGCTGGCGCTGCTGGCCTCGATCGGGGCCTGGTGGATCGCCGCGGCGCTGGCGCGGCCGGAACGCGCGCGGATCGCCTTCATGGCGGTGGTTGGCGTCATCGCCGCCCAGGCCTGGCTGGTGGAGGCCACCGGGCGGCTCGAACGCGGTCCGGGGCTGATGCACCCCGATCCCGTCCGCCTGGTCTCGGCCAAGGTGGCGGAGGCGGCGGGGCCGGGCGGCGACGCCTTCATCGCGAACTACCACCCGAGCGTCTACGTCATCTCCGGCGCGCGCCTGTCCACCCGCTTCCCCTTCCCCGCGCACCTGACCGGGGTGTTCGAGGATCTGTCGGATACCAGCACGGAGGCGGAGCTGGTGCGCGTCCTGGCGTCCCGCCCGCGCGTCATCGTCGTGGACCGCGGCTGGATGCACACCATGCGCCCCGCCGCGGCGGCGCAGGTCATGGCCGCGGTGGATCAGGGCTACGAGCTGTTCGCGACGGTCGGGGAGTATCGCGGGCCGGTGGAAATCTACCGGGCGAAATAGCCAGCCCGGGAGGGGCGCCGATGCTGACCGTCTGGGGCCGCCGAACCTCCTCCAACGTCCAGGCCCTGATGTGGGGCATCGGCGAACTCGGCCTGCCGTATCGGCGGATCGACGCCGGGCACATCCATGGCGTGACGGACACGCCTGCCTTCAGGGCGATGAACCCGAACGGCACCGTCCCCGTGCTGCTCGACGGGGATGGCGATCCGATCTGGGAGACCGGCGCGATCCTCCGCTACCTGGCCGGGCGCTACGCGGCCGCCCCCTTCTGGCCGGCGGAGGGTGCCGGCCGCGCGCGCATCGACCAATGGGCGGAATGGGCGAAGATCAACATCACGCTCGGCTTCACGGCGCCCATCTTCTGGCGCGTGGTGCGGACCGCGCCCTCTCGCCGCGATCCCGCGGCGATCGAGGCGGCGCTGGCGAAGCTGGACCCCTTCCTCGACATCGCGGAGGCGCAGTTGGCGCGGGGTGCCTGCCTGGCTGGCGATGATTTCACCCTGGCCGACATCCAGTTCGGCCATGTGCTGTTCCGCTATTTCGACATCGCCATCCCGCGGCGCGATCGCCCGGCGCTGCGCCGCTATTACGACGCGCTGGCGACGCGCCCGCCCTTCCGGGAGCACGTCATGCTGTCCTACGAGGAATTGCGCGTCCTCGATTGACGCTCACGGCGCCGGGAACAGCGAATCCGTCCGGCCCATGAGCCGATAGGCGAGAAGCCCCACATATTCCCGCAGCGCCCATTCCGCCTGGTTCAGCCGCGTCGGGAAGGGGCCGAAATAGTCGAGGCCGTAGCCCCCCATCGTCGTGTAGTTCACCGGCCAGGGCGTGACGGTCCAGCCGGCCTGGCGGAACACGCCCATGGCGCGCGGCATGTGGCTGGCGGAGGTGACCAGCAGCCAGGTCTCCCCGGGCTTCGGCTGCGCGACGCGGAAGGACAGCACCGCATTCTCATGCGTGTTGCGGCTTTCGCTCTCGAACTCCAGGCGGTCCGCGGGCACGCCGAGATCGGTGAAGAGCAGCCGCGCGGTATCGGCCTCCGTCGGTCCGCCCGGGATCAGGGAGGCCGATCCGCCGGCGAAGAGCAGGCGGGCGCCGGGGTGGCGGCGGGCCAGGGCCACGGCTTCCGTCATGCGCTCCGCCGCGCCGTTCAGGGCGGGGATGCCGTGGCGCTCCGTCATCTCCTGGTCCACCGCGCCGCCGATCACGACGATGCCGGTGACGGGGCCGGGGAGCGTCGCCGGGCGGGCGAAGCGGGTTTCCAGCGGCACGGTCAGCCAGGCGGCGATGGGGGTCGCGAAGACCAGCGCATACCAGCCGAGGCCGAGCAGAAGCGGCCAGCGACCGAAGCGCCAGCCGCGCCAGACCAGCGCCAGGCCCAGCAGCGCCAGCAGCAGCGCCGCCGTGTTCGGCGCCAGCACCATCCAGAGCGCCTTGGAGGCGATGAAGGTCACCGTCTCCACGTCGCTACAACTCCATGATCCGCATGGGATGCGCCCGGCCGCGCAGCAGGTCCCACAGCGCGACGAGGTTGCCCTTGAGGCGGCCGAAGCGGTCCACATGCGGCTCCGGCGCGAAGGATCGCAGCGCGTTCATGGCGATGTGACGCGCGGCGGAGGGGATGGCATGGCTCCAGGGGAAGGTCCCCTTGCGGGCGAGGTAGATGGGGTTCGCCACCTGGCTGTAGCCGAGGCGATTGCCGGCCACGCGGCCCGACTTGCTGCCGAGGTGGACGCCCCGCGCGCCGGCCAGGCGCAGGATGGAGCCGTGCCGGCCCAGCGCGCGCGTCACGTCGATATCCTCATACCAGGCATAGAGGGGCAGTTGCTCATCCACCCGGATGCCGTGTTCGCGCAGCGGCGCCAGGCGAAAGGCCATGTTGCAGCCATAGCCGTTGAAATGCGCCTGGACCGCCAGCGCATCGCCGTCGTAGCGGTCATCGGCCAGGATGGCGCGGCCTTCCGGCACCTCGATCCCCGGTCCCTTGGCGCCGTCGGCGATGACGGTGCCGGTGGTGACGACACAATCCGGATGCAAATCCAGCACGCGCTCCGTCACCGCGAGGTAGTCGGGCGCGGGCAGGAAGTCGTCATCGAGGAACAGCACCGCGTCGCAATCCGTCGCGGCATCGAGGATGGCGTTGCGCTGCCGCGGCAGCCCGGCGGGGGAGGGGATGAATTCCACCACGGGGAATCGTTCCGCCAGGCCCGTCACGTCATCGGGGGTGACGTGGCAGATGATGACGCGGTCGGGCGCGCGGGTCTGGCGGCGAAGCTCGGCCAGGACCTCGCCGAGGATGGCGGCGCGGCCGCGGGTGGCGATGCCGATCGCGATGCGCATCAGGGCTGGCCCTCGATGGGGGTGCGCACCAGGCCATCCCGCGCATCGCCGCGGAGAAAACCCGCGGCGCGGCCGGCGAAGGTCATGGCGTAGTAGGCGGCATCCCGCGGGCGGCCCTTGAGGAGGGAGACGACGACGCCGCCGAGCGGGCGGATGGCGAAGGGCAGCCACACGCCGGGCGCCACGCCGTGGCGGCGGAGCGCGAAGCCGAGGCCTCTGCCATAGAGGCGCGCGCGCGCCGTCGCGACATCGGACAGGCGCTTGTCGGGATGGATCACGCGCAGCGCCGGTTCGTAGCGCGCGGCGTGGCCGGCATGGATGGCGCGCAGCACCAAATCATTGCCCTCCGCCGATCCGATGGGCGTGCCGGGGCCCATCCCCTCATCGAAGCCACCCATGGCCAGCGCCACGGGGCGGCGGAGCCAGAGGTTGAACTCGATCACGCTCGTCCAGACGTTTTCCGCCGTGATGGCGCCCCCTTCGGCGCGCCAGCGGCCGCTGCCGAGGCCGCCTTCCGGGCTGGCGGCGGGGCCGGTCAGGACCATCAGCGCGGGGTCCGCCGCGAAGGCCTGGTCCACCATCGCCAGCGTGCCGGGGGGGAAGAGGCAGTCATCGTCGGGGAAGGCGACGATCTCGCCGACCGCATCGCGCAGGCCGAGGTTGCGGGCGTGGTTGGCATTGGCGATGGCGGAGCGGCGATGCGCCAGGCGGAGCCGCCCGGCATAGGGGGCCAGCAGCGCCGCCAGGCGGTCATCGTCGTTCTGGTCGACGATGATGCATTCGGCATCCTCGCGGCCCTGCGCGATCAGGCTGTCGAGGAATTCCGCGATCTCCGTCGTGCGGCCGCGCGTTGCCATGACCAGGCTGAAGCGGATCATCGGGCGGCGAGCCCCTGGTGCACCAGCGCCGTGAGCCGGTCGCGGAAGACGGCGTGGCTGAAGCGTTCCGCATTGGCGCGGCAGGCTTCCGGGGCGATGGACAGGCTTTCGAAGCGCGCGACGGCATCGCGGATGCCGGCCGCGCTCTGCTCGGGGAAGAGCACGCCCGTACTGTCCGGCACGACGATGTCGCTGGCGCCGCCGCGGCCATAGACGATCAGCGGCGTGCCGCAGGCCTGCGCCTCCACCATCGCGATGCCGAAATCCTCCTCCGCCGCGAAGACGAAGGCGCGGGCGGATTGCAGCAGGCGGACGAGGTCGGGTTGCGGGACGCGGCCCAGGATCTCGATGTTCTTTGCGTCGCCCGCGGCTTCGCGGACGCGCGGCATCTCCGGGCCGTCACCGGCGATGACCAGGCGCTTGTCGGGCATCTGCCGAAAAGCCTCGGCGACGAGGTCGATGCGCTTGTAGGGCACCATGCGGGAGGCGACGAAATAGTAGTCGTCCTTGGTGGCGACGAAGGGGAAGCCCTCGATATCCACTGGCGGGTGGATGACCGTGCTCTCCCGCCGCCAGGTCTTGCGGATGCGCTCCGCGATCCAGGCGCTGTTGGCGGCGATCAGATCCGGCCGCGCGGCGGAGGCATGGTCCCAGGCGCGCATCCCATGCAGCAGCCGGCGCGTCAGCAGGCCCTTGAGGCCCGTCTCCATCCGCGCCTGGCGCAGATACTGGTGCTGGAGGTCCCAGGCGTAGCGCATCGGGCTGTGGACGTAGGAGACGTGCAAGGTCGCCGGCCCCGTCAGCACGCCCTTCGCGACCGCGTGGGAGGAGGAGAGGACGAGGTCATAGGCCGAGAGGTCGAACTGCTCCACCGCGATGGGCATCAGGCCGAGATAGTAGCGGAACCACTGGCGCGCGCGCGGCAGGCGCTGGATGAAGCTGGTGGTGGGGACCTTGCCGCGGAGGAAGTGGCGGTCCTTGTCGGCCAGGAAGTCGCAGACGACGAAGAGGTCGGCCTCCGGCCAGATGTCCAGCAGTTGTTCCAGCACGCGCTCGGACCCGGCATAGGTCTCGAGCCATTCATGGACGATCGCGACCCTCATCGGGGCTCCACCAGGTCAAGCAGGCGCCGCGCGGCGGCGGGCCAGGAAAAGGTCTCGGCGCGGGCGCGGCCGGTGGCGCGGAGATGGTCCGCGAGGCCCGGCTCGTCCAGCAGGCGCGCGAGGGCGGCGGCCGGGGTGCGCGGGCCTTCGGCGTCGAACCAGAGGGCGGCATCGCCGCAGACCTCCGGCACCGCGCCGGCGGAGGCGGCGAGGACGGGGCAGTGGCACCACATCGCCTCCAGCGGCGGCAGGCCGAAGCCTTCGTAGCGGGAGGGAAAGATGAGGCAGAGCGCGTTCTCGTAGAGCGCGCGCAGTTCCGCATCGCTGACGCGGCCGAGCGCCCTGGCGGCGTCCACATCGGAGGCGTTGCGGAAGACGCTGGCATCGGCGGCGCCGGCCACGGCCAGCACCAGGCCGCGTTGGGCGAGCAGCGACACGGCATCCCGCAGCGCGCCGAGGTTCTTGTGCCCCGCGCGGGTGCCGACCGCGAGCGCGTAGGAGCGGGGGGCGAGGCCATGCTTCGCCAGCACCGTTTCATCCGCGGGGTCGCGCAGCGCATGTTCGCCCCCTTCCGCCACCACGCCGATCGTCGCGGCATCGACGCCGAGGCGGCGGGAGAGGCGGGTGCGGGAGAAGTCGGAGACGGTGATGAGCTGCGCGCCGAGGCGCGGCAGCGCCAGGTGCAGGGCGCGGTACCAGCTGCGGAAGGCGAGGGAATAGGAGTCGGGCGTGTCGAAGGCGCCGGCATCATGGATGACCACGGCCTGGCGGGAGGCGCGCAGCAGGGGGGCGGTGTTGCCGAGGTTGAGCAGCAGGTCCCGCCCGGCGGCGCGGGGCAGTTCCAGCTGTTCCCAGGCCTGGCCGGACAGGCGGCCCATGATCTCCACCGGCAGGCCGGCGAAGGTCTGCGGCGCGCCCCGGGGCGCCAGCAGGCGCAGCCGCGGGGCCTGCCCGGCTTCCGACAGCGCGGCCATGGCGGTCGTGACCTCCCGCGCGAAGCGCTGCACGCCGGACATGTTCTGCGTCAGGAAGCGGGCATTGATGGCGATGGTCATGCGGGTTCCCCGCGCAGCACGGCGCGGATGCGCCAGGGGCGGCGGATGAGGCCGCGCGCGTCACGGCGCTCGGCAGGGGTGAGGGCGGGCAGGCCGGCGGCGGTGAAGGCGGCCAGCGCGAGCAGGCCGAGCAACGCCAGCGGCCAGGGCCCGACGGGCAGCAGCAGCAGGGCGAGGCCCGCGCCGCCGGCGATCAGCGGCCAGGCGAGGCGCCGGGCGGCATCGGCGGCGGCGGGGTAGAAGCGGGCGACGAGGGCGAGGCGGCCGAGGCAATCGGTGGCGCAGCGCAGCACCCAGGCGCAGGCCGCACCCTCGATCCCCCACCACACCAGCAGCGCGGCGGACAGCGGCAGGAAGACCAGCGCCTGGCCGAGTTGCCACTTGGCATTCAGGTCCGGCCGGCCGATCGCGTCCAGCAGCGCGCCCGGGGCGAAGGCGGCGCAGGAGAAGAAGATGCCGACGGACAGGATCTGCAGCACGCGGCCGCCGCCGGCGGCGAATTCGGCGCCGAGCCAGAGCTGGAGCACCTGCGGGCCGGCCGCCACCAGGACCAGGCAGGCGGGCAGGACCATGGCCATCACCATCAGCGCGCCGCGGCGCAGCAGGCCGGCGGTGGCCTCCGCATGGGTCGCGAAGGCACTCGCCATGGCGGGCAGCAGCGCCTGCGCCACCGCGACCGGCAGGATCCACATGCGCATGACGAGGTCGAGCGGCGTGGCGTAGAAGGCCACCGCCGTCAGCGTCAGCAGCGCACCCACCAGGAAGCGATCGGCATAGAGCAGCGCCTGGGTCAGGATGCCGGATGCACTCATCCAGCCGCCCATCCGCACCAGCGGGCCGACCAGCGACCAGCGCGGCCAGGCGGGAGCCAGGCCCGGCAGGTCCTTCCGCGCCAGCCATGTGTAGCAGATCGTGTTCGCCAGCCGGCACAGCACCAGCGCCAGGATGACGCCGACCAGGCTCTGCCACACCAGCAGCACCAGCACCGGGCCGAGGTAGTAGAAGATGGCGACGGGAATGGTGACGAGGTTGGCTTCCCGGAAGCGCTGATGCGCCGCGAGCGTCCCCCAGAGCGCGGCATTCACCACCACCAGCGGCGCGGCGGCGCAGAGCACGCGGAAGGCGGCGGTCGCTTCCGCCTGCAAGGCGGGCGGCGTGTTCAGCAGGCCGGAGACGAGCCAGGGGATGAAGGCGAAGGCGATCGCCGCGACGATGGCACTCAGCAGGAACAGCGCGCTGATCGCGGCACCCGCGAGTTCGGCGGCGCCCGAGGTCTCGCCGGCCCCGATGCGGGCGGAGAGAGCGCGGGTCAGCGCCGCGCCGACGCCGAGGTCGAAGACCCCGAAGACGCCGACGAGCGCGAGGGCGAGGGTGAAGAGGCCCCAGCGATCCAGCCCCATCTGGTGGACCAGCACGGGCGTAAGGGCGAGGGCGAGTAGCAGGGGCAGGCCCCGCCCCGCCGCGTTCCAGAGCGTGCCGGAGAGGAGCCGGCCGCCGGAGGCGCGCTGTTCGGCTACGCCGGAGGCGCGCTGTTCGGCCGTTTCGGCCATGGCGTGCGCCATCCCTATGAAAGGGCCCGCGGCTGGTGCCGCGGGCCCGAATGCGGGTTGCTGGGGGGAGTGCTAGTAGGCGCCGCGGCGGGCGAGGACGGCGGCCGGGGTGCGCAGCAGGATGCGGATGTCGTTCATCAGCGACGGGTGCATCACATAGGCGACATCGAGCGCCACGCGCTGGGCGTAGGAGGTGTCGCTGCGGCCGCTCACCTGCCAGGGGCCGGTGATGCCCGGGCGCACCGCCAGGTAGTGCTGCGCGGCCTGGCCGTAATAGGCCGCCAGTTCCGCCGCCTGCACGGGGCGGGGGCCGACCAGGCTCATGTCGCCGCGCAGCACGTTGATGATCTGCGGCAGTTCATCCAGGGAGGAGGCGCGGAGGAAGCGGCCCACCCAGGTGACGCGGGGGTCGTTCTTCAGCTTGCGGGTCGATTCCCATTCCGCCCGGGCGATCGGGTCGCGCTCCACCAGCGCCGCCAGCCGGCGATCGGCATCCGCGACCATCGAGCGGAACTTGAGGCAGCCGAACAGGCGCCCGCCGCGGCCCACGCGTTCATGGGCGTAGAAGACCTTGCCGCCATCCATCTTCACCAGGATGGCGAGGATGAGGAAGACGGGCAGGGTGACGAGGAGCAGCGCACCCGCGCCAAGGATATCGAGCGCCCGCTTCGCCACCAGCCGGCGGACCTCCGCCGGGGCAGCGGAGTCGGCTTCCGTCCGCGCCTGGCCGGGCATGCCGGGGGCGAAGATCGGGTGCGACAGCGCGGATCGCTTCGTCTCGGGCTCGGGCGTGAGCGTCTGGACGGCTTCCAGGCCAGGCATGAGGTCCTCGTGGTGCGGCGGGGGGGCCGCTTCAGGGTTGAGTGGGTCCGATCCGGGACCTTTCCGGCCGCTGGGCGAGGCGATCGGGCCTCGATTGGCGGGCGGATCGATCGTCAGGACCGCTCCTTCGACGGTAAGGGTTAGCCTTACTGACGGGCGGGTTTGAGACGCGGTTGGGGCGAGATTGTGGCGGCGCGGCAATCTGGCGGGGAGTCATTGAAATTTCGCTCCTCGCGCGCTTTTCGGGGGCACTTCATGGCGGGCCGTGCCACAGTTTCGCCATGAGCCAGTACCCGCAGACGATGGAGGGCCGAAGAGGCCCGGTACCCAGCCCGCCGAGGCCTGTTCGCTTCGAGCCCTGGCGCCCGCTGGCGAGGCCGGAACAGGGCACCCCGGCACGGGGGATCGCGATTGCGGTCCTGGCCTCCGCGCTGTTCTGGGCCGGGCTCGCCAGCCTCCTCTAGCAAGGTTCGGGGCTGGCAGCGTAAGGGCCTTGGCGTTTGCGCCCCGAGGCGCGCACCCGAGGAATCGCCGCCCTGAAGTCGTCCCCTGCCGCCGAAGGCCCGGAAACGGCCGCCGCCTACCTCGCGGCGCTGGCCATCGGCCTCGTCCTGGCCTTCACCGTCTTCCCGCTGGATTTCCTGTTCCCCACCGCGGGGCTGCCCTGGCGGCCGGCGGGGGATGCGGCGCAGCACATGGTGGCGCAGCGCTACCTCCTCGCCGATGCCTGGCGCTGGCCGCCGACGACGGTGGCGACGCTGAACACGCAGGAAGGTGGGCTCAACACCGTCTTCGCCGATTCGATCCCGCTGCTGGCGCTGGCGCTGAAGCTGCTGCGCGGATGGCTGCCGGAGGGGTTCCACGGCGTCGGCCTGTTCTACGGGCTGGCCTGGGTGGCGCAGCCGGTCGCGGCGGTCTGGGCGCTGCGCGGCGCGGGGGAGACGCGGATCCTGCCCCCCATCGGCGTGGCGCTGGCGGCGGCGTCCATGCCCGCCTTCATCGGGCGATTCGGCCATGCGGCGCTGTGCGGGCATTTCCTTCTGCTGCTCGGCCTGGGCTTCTACCTGCGGCTGGTCAGGCGGCCGACGGTGGGGCGCTGGGTCGGCGCCGGCGCGTTGCAGGTCGCGGCGCTGCTGGTGCACCCCTACCTCGCCGCCATGACGCTGGCGCTGCTGGGCGCGGTTCCGGCGACGCGGCTGCTGCGGGGGGAGGCCTTCATCGGCCCGGGCCTGGCCGTGGGCGTGGCGCTGGGGGCGGTGGTCGGCGTGATGGCGGGGTTCGGCTATCTCGGCGCGCAGGGGGATGGCGGCTACGGCATGTTCGCCATGAACCTCCTCTCCCCGGTCTGGCCGGCGGGGTCCTGGCTGTCCGGCTGGCCCTGGTCCCCGCAGCTCGACGCGACGGGGCATGGGGGGTGGGAGGGCTACAACTGGCTGGGCTTCGGGCTGCTCGGCGCCTTCCTCCTCGGCGTTCTGGCCGCGCCGCGCGCGGCCTGGAAGCTGCTGCGCAAGCATGCCGGCCTTGCCGTGGTGATGGCCGGGCTGACGGCGCTGGCGGTGACGCATCGCGTCGGATTCGGGGCGGAGATCGTGCTGGACCTCGGCCCCGCGCCCGGACCGCTGGAACAGTTCCGGGCCTCCGGCCGCTTCTTCTGGCCGGTCGGCTACGCGCTGCTGGTTGGCGCCATGGTGCTGCTGGCCAAGGCGGGGCGTGCCGGGCCGGTGCTGTGCCTGGTGGCGGGGCTGGTGCAACTGGCCGATGCGGCGCCGCTTCGCCGCGCGATCACCGACTGGGCGGGCGCCAGGCCGGCCTGGGACATCGATGCCCCCGCCCTGCGGGACGCCTTCGCCGATGCGCGGTCGCTGACACTGCTGCCGTCCTGGCCCTGCGTCGATCACGCGACGGGGGGCGAGACCTTCGGCCTGCTGCTGGAAACGCTCGCCCTGGCGTCGGAACGGGCGCTGCCGGCCAGCACCATGTATGTGGCGCGCTGGCGCACGCCGCCTGCCTGCCGCGACCGGGCCCTGGCCGCGGCGCCGCTGGCGGATGGCGAGGTCCGGGTGATCCTGCCCGCCGCGCTGCCCACGCTGCTGCCCCTGGTGCCCGATGGCGCTTTGCGCTGCGGGCCGGTGGGTCAGCTCGTCGTCTGTCGCTGATCCGGTGATTCGCTCGGCGCGTGGCGTTCGACGATGTAGAGGGGGCGGCCCTTCGTCTCATTGAAGACGCGGCCGAGATACTCCCCGATGATGCCGAGCGTCATCAGCTGCACGCCGCCCAGGAACAGCACCACCGCCATCAGGCTGGGATAGCCCGCGACCGGGTTGCCGAAGAGGATGGTGCGGATGATGAGCTGGAGGCCGTAGATGCCCGCGACGATGGCGGTGAACAGGCCGAGATAGGTGGCGACCTTCAGCGGCCCGACGGTGAAGGCGGTGATACCCTCCAGCGACAGGTTCCAGAGCCGCCAGTAGTTCCACTTCGTCTCCCCCGCCGCGCGCGGCGCGCGGTCATACAGCACGGGGGTGGAGGGGAAGCCGACCCAGGCGAAGAGGCCCTTCATGAAGCGGTGCTGTTCCCGCAGCGACAGCAGCGCATCCAGCGCGCGGCGGCTGATCAGGCGGAAATCGCCGGTATCGGCGGGCAGCTCCACCTTGCCACCGACCTTCTGCATCACCCGGTAGAAGGCCTTGGCCGTCGCCTTCTTCAGCCAGGTCTCGCCTTCCCGCGCCCGGCGCCTTGCATAGGCGACGTCGAAGCCCTGGCGCCAGGCGGCGACGAGGTCCGGGATCACCTCCGGCGGGTCCTGCAGATCGGCATCGATGACGATGACCGCGTCCGTCGCGGCGGCGTGGTCGAGCCCCGCGGTCAGCGCGATCTCCTTGCCGAAATTGCGGCTGAGATTGACCAGCGCGACGCGGGGGTCGGCGGCCTTCAGCCCCTCCATGATCGTCAGCGTGCGGTCCCGGCTGCCGTCATTCACATAGACGACCTCCCAGGGCAGGCCGATCGCCTCCATCACCGGGGCGAGCCGGGCGTGGAAGCTGGGCAGGACCTCCTGCTCATTATAGGCGGGCACCACGACCGAGAGGACGGGGCGCGCCTCTGCGGGCCGGATCGGGGCGGGGGCCGGGCCGGGGGCGGCGGCCAGGGGAGGGCGGGCGGCGAGTTGCGTGGACATGCGCACTGAATCCTTCCGCCATGCGGCAGTTCCACGGCGATCTGCGGGCAGGGTGGCGGCAGGTCAATGTTTGCATGCGGCCGGAGCGGCTTTTCGCGCGGCGTGAGGGGCTGCCGTTGACGGCGGGCGGCGCTGCCGCGACGATTCGGACCGATGCCCAGCCCCCCATCGCCCGCCACCATTCGTGACCTGCTGTCCTACCGGATCCATCGGCTGGCCAATGCGCTGAGCCGGGGGGCGGCGCTGCGCTACCGGCAGGAATTCGGCGTCAGCCTGATGGAATGGCGCATCCTGGCCCTGCTGGGCGGCTTCGCGCCGCTGACGCTGCGCGACCTGGCGCGGGAGAGTGGCCTCGACAAGGCGCAGGCCAGCCGGGCGGTGAAGGCGCTGGTCGAGCGCGGCCTGGTGGAACGCGAATCGGGCGCCACCGATGCGCGGGAGGTCGCCCTGCGTCTGTCGCCGGAGGGCAAGCGCGTGGAACAGGGGCTGATGCAGGCGGCACGGGAACGGGAGGCCGCCTTCCGGGCCTCCCTGCCGGCGGGAAGCCTGGCAACGCTGGAGGAGGCGATCCGCCTGCTGACGGCGGAGGCGCGACGCCAGGCCGCGCTGGTGGAGCAGGGCGCGGATCAGCGGCCGCGCGAGCCCGGCTGACTGGGGAGGCCCCAGCAGGGCTGGACGGCGCGCGCGGCACCGGCCCTGATGGCGGGCGCGATGACGCGGGAGGAATTGCATGGAATTCGTCGATCTGAGCCGGGAGATCTTCCACCGGACACAGACCCACCCCTCCCACCCGCCGGTGGTGATGACGGTCTGGAACGACCACGGGGAGAAGAAGGTGGCGGGGAAGACCACCTTCAGCAGCAAGGCGATGTCCCTGGCGATGAGCGACCATGCCGGCACGCATGTGGACGCGCCGGTGCATTTCGACCCGCGCCCTGGCGCGGCCTCGATCGACCAGGTGCCGCTGGAGAAGTTCTACACCCCGGGCATCTGCCTCGACCTGTCCCATGTGGCCCTGAAGCACGCCATCACGGTGGCGGAGATGGAGGCGGCGCTGGAAGCGAGCGGGCAGGAGATCCGCCCGGGCGACACGGTGCTGATCCATATGGGGGTGAATGCCAGGCTGCTCGGCAAGCCCGGCTATCTGCACGATTTCCCCGGCCTGGCGCTGGAGAGCGTGCATTGGCTGGCCGACCGCGGCATCGGCATGTTCGGGGTGGAGGCGATCAGCCCGGCGCCGGAGGGTGAACCCAACTTCCTGGCCCATATGGCCTGCGCGGAACGCGGCATCACCCATATCGAATGCCTGTTCAACCTGGAGGCACTGGTGGGGCGCGGGCGGTTCCGCTTCGTGGCGTTCCCGCTGAAGATCCGGGGCGGGACGGCGAGCCCGATCAGGGCGGTGGCGATCTTCGAATAGGATGGGGCGACGCCGGGGGGCGCTGCCCCCCGGCACCCCCCGCCAGGGTCCGGGGGGACCCTGGACCGCCGGGTTTGGGGTCTACCGGCTGCAGGCGGCGCCGCCGAGCACGCAGAACCTGGCGCAATGCGGGTGGTTGAGGGCGACCGGCCGCGCGGCTTCCGCCAGGGTGGCGCCCAGTTCGAACTGGGGGTCGTAGGGCAGCAGGGTGCAGGCGACGACCGCCGGCGCGGCGGCGCCGCGGCGCTTCACCACCATGCGCGATGACGCGCACATCAGGCTGTCCGGCGATTTGCGCAGGATGCCCCAGCAGGCTTCCGTGATCTCCGGCACGTCCAGGCGGGCATCCATCTCCGGGAACAGCATCAGCGCGACGGGGTCCGCGGCATCGACCGGGATGGCGTGGGCGGCGAAGAGCTGCGCGAAGCCGGCGCGCATCGCGGCTTCGTCCTGGCCGCCGAAGCTGGCGCGGCCGGCGACGTTCAGGCGGAAACCTTCGCGGGCGAGCCAGGCCAGGCCCTCCATCGTCTTCGCGAAGCTGCCCTCGCCACGCTCGGCGTCGTGATGCACGGCGTCGAAATGATCCAGGCTGACGCGGAGCGTCAGGCGATCCGTCCCGAAGCGGTCGCGCAATTCCAGCAGCGCCGGGGCGTAGCGGCGCATCGGCTGCATGGCGTTGGTGAGGACCAGGGCACGCAGCCCCGGGCGGGCCAGCACATCGGCCAGCATCGGCACCATCGCCGGGTTCATGAAGGGCTCGCCGCCGGTGAAGCCGATCTCCTCCAGCGGCAGGCCATCGGCCTCGGCCTCATCCAGGAAGGTCGTGACATCGGCGGCCGAGAGGTAGGAGAGCGCATCGTTGCGCGGGCTGCTTTCGATGTAGCAGCCCTGGCAGGTGATGTTGCAGAGGGTGCCGGTGTTGAACCAGAGGGTGCGCAGCCCCGTCATGGCCACGGTGGCGCGGCGTTCGCCCTTCAGCGTGATGGCGGCATCCTGGAACTTGCCGGGCAGGAGGGGCTTCGGCAGGGCGATGGACAAGGCAGTTCTCTCCGCACGGCTGTCGCGAAGATAGGGCTTCGCCGGGAATAGGGGAGGGGTTACGCCGCCTGCCGCGCCTGCGCGTACCACCAGCGGATCAGGCGGCGTTCGAGGGCAACGAAGCCGCGGTTGAGCGTGTAGCCGAGGGCGGCCAGCAGCAGGATAACGCCATACATCTCCGGCGCCCGTCCGGCGAATTGCATCAGGACGAGATAGCTGCCGATGCCCTGTTCGCCCGCGATCATTTCCGCCACCACCGTCACGACCAGGGCGAGGGCGAGGGCCACGCGAAAGCCGGCGAGGATGGCCGGCAGGGCCGCGGGCAGGATGATGAAGGCGGCGCGGCGCAGCGGACCGATGCCGAAGGTGCGGCCCATGGCGATGGAATCGGGCTCCACCGCCTGCACGCCTTGCAGGGTGTTCGTCAGGACGGGGAAGAAGACCGTCAGCGCCACCACCGTGATCTTCATGGGGTCGTCGAGGCCGAGGAAGAGGACCAGCGGCGGGATGACGGCGGGCACGGGGATGGGGCGCAGCAGTTCCACCACCAGCCCGAACAGCCGGGCGGTGAGGGGGATGAGGGCGAAGGCGAGGCCGGTCAGCACGCCCGCGAGGCCGCCCGCCGCCAGACCGGCGGCCATCCGCCAGAGGGAGCCGCCGATGCGGGCGGGCAATTCGCCTGTCGCCATGTCGGCGGCCAACGCCGCCAGCACCTGGCTCAGCGCGGGCCAGTTGGGCGACTCCACCCAGCCGAGCCGGGCGGAGGCCTCCCACAGCGCGAGCAGGCCGAGGATGAGCCAGGTGCCGGAGGTGATCTTCATCAGCCGCGGGCGGTGCGGAAGATGAGGGACGCGCTGGCGGGGTAGCGGCCGCCGAGGCCGTAGCGCGTCATGGTCGCGACGATCTCATCCAGCTCCGCCGGGGTGACCGCCTTGGGGTAGGCGGGCAGCGCGGTGTTCTGCAGGCGCGCGAGGGGGACGCGGGAGAAGGCCGAGATCAGTTCCAGCAGCGCCGGCTGGCCCTGGCGTTCGTTCACCCAGTCCACGCCCTTGTGCAGCGCGCGGCCGAAACGGTCGAACAATTCGCCGTTGCGGGCCAGGTCATCGGCCATGGCGACGTATTGCGCGTTGGTGCCGCCAGGCGCCGTCTCGCTCATCGGCCAGCCGATGCGCTCCAGCCGGTCGCCATGGGTTTCGAGGGCGGCGGCGACGAAGGGCTCGGAGAAGATCGCGGCATCGACCTGGCCGCCGGCCAGGGCATCGGCCATCTGGGGGAAGGGGACTTCGACGGTGGTGACGCGGCGCCAGTCTCCGCCGGTCTTCTCCACCCAGGCCATGCCGCGCAGCCAGACGATGTTGTTGCGGGTGTTGGAGGCCAGGCGCTTGCCCTCCAGGTCCCGCCCGCTGGCGATGCCGCTGCCCTTGCGCACCAGCAGCGCCAGGATGTCCGGCGGGCTGGACTTGGCGCGGGAGGCGCCGGAGACGAAGCGGAAATCGAGACCCTCCCGCACGCCGAGCATGATGGAGACGACGTTGGAGAAGACGACACGGAACTGGCCAGCGACGAGCCCCGGCAGGCCGGTGGCGCCGCCGGCGGTGGTGGAGGTGTCGATCTCGATCCCCTCCGCCGCGAAATAGCCTTCGCGGATGGCGGCGTGCAGCGGCGCGACGTCCAGCACGGGGATGACGCTGACGCGCATGCGGGTGAGGGCGCCCTGCGCGAAGGCAGGTGCCGCGAGCGGTGTCGCGAGCGCGGCGGCGAGGGCGGTGCGGCGAGTGAGGCTCATGCGGGTTCTCCTGTTCAGCGGCGCTGCCAATGCAGCGCGCGACGTTCGGCGAGGACGAAAAGCCAGTTCAGCGCGAGGCCCAGCACGGCGAGGATCACCAGCCAGGCATACATGTCGCGCACGCGGAAACTCCGCTGCATGTCGAGGATGAGGAAGCCGAGGCCGCCCTCCCCGGCCAGCATCTCCGACAGCACGGCCAGCACCATCGCGAGGCCGAGGCTGATGCGCATGCCGGCCAGGACCAGCGGCAGGGCTGCGGGCAGGACCAGGTGCAGCAGGGTGTGGCGTGCGGGCCAGCCATGGGTGCGCGCGGCATCCAGCATCACGCGGTCCACACCGCGCACGCCCTGCAAGGTGTTCACCAGCACGGGGAAGGTGACGACGAGCGCGACGGAGGTGACCTTCATGGTGAAGCCGATGCCGAGGAAGAGCATCAGCGGCGGCACCAGCGCGGATTTCGGAATCGGGCGGATGAGTTCCACCAGCGGCTCCAGCAGCCGAAACACCGCGGGCCACCACCCCATGGCCAGGCCGGCTGCGATGCCGATGGCGCTGCCGATGGCGAAGCCGGTGAAGACCAGGCGCAGCGTCTGCATCATCGGCGCCCACACATCGCCGGCCTCCAGCAGGTCCCACAGCCGCAGTGCGATGGTGCTGGGCGCGGGCATCAGCGCGCGCCGGATGAGGCCGGCATCGACGGCCCATTCAAGGCCCAGCAGCAGCGCGGCCAGCACCAGCAGGCCCGGTAGCGGCGAGAGCAGCCGTTCAACCCGCATGGCGCGCCAGCAGCTTGTCCAGCAGATGGTGGCGCAGCTCGAGAAAACGCGGATGCTCCCTCGTCGCGATGGGGTCGCGTGGGCGGGGGAGGGCGACCTTGATCTCCTCCGCCACCGTGGTCGGGCGGTTCGTCAGCACGACGATTCGGTCGGCGAGCTGGATCGCCTCCTCCACATCATGCGTCACGAGCATGATGGTCAGGCGGCGGCGGGACCAGATGTCGAGGACCAGCGATTGCAGGTCGAGCCGCGTCAGCGCGTCCACTGCGCTGAAGGGCTCGTCCATCAGCAGCATCGCGGGTCCCGCGGCCAAAGCGCGGGCGATGGCGACGCGCTGCTGCATGCCGCCCGACAACTGCCAGGGGAAGTGGTCGCCGAAGCCATCGAGGCCGACCTGTTTCAAAGGTTCCTCGGCGGCCTCACGCGCGCGGCGGCGGCCGAGGCGGTGTTCGGTGGCGAAGGCGACATTGTCCCGCACGCTGCGCCAGGGCAGCAGGGAACGGCTGTATTGCTGGAAGACATAGACGGCTTCGGGCGGCGGCGCGGTGACGGCGCGGCCGGCCAGGCGCACGCTGCCGCTGGTGGCGGGCAGAAGCCCTGCCGCCATCTGCAACAAGGTGGATTTGCCGCATCCCGAAGGGCCCAGCACCGCGAGGAACTCGCCCTCCTCCACGGAAAGCGAGACGCGATCCATCACGCGCGCCGGCTTGCCGCCGCGCGTGGGGTATTCCTTCGTGACCTCATCCAGTTCCAGGAACCGCATCGTTTCTTCCGATCAGGGAAAGCCGTGCGGCGTTTTCCGCCCTCAGAACAATTCGAAGTATTCCCGCTGTTCCCATTCCGAGACCTCGGCCTCGAACCGGGCGATCTCCGCGCGCTTGAGGCGGAGGTAGTAGTTGATGAAGGCATCGCCGAAGGATTCGCGCGCGACGGTGCTGGCCTCCAGCGCCGCCAGCGCCTCCGCCAGGTTGCGCGGCAGGGGGGCGGCCTGGGTTTCGTAGGGGGTGTCGGCGGGCGGGCCGGGGTCCGCCTGCGTCGCGATGCCGTGCAGGCCGAAGGCGAGTTGCGAGGCCATGTAGAGATAGGGGTTGGCCGCGGGTTCGCCGACGCGGTTCTCGATCCGCGTGGCGGCATCGCCGGGCGTGCCGAGGGCGCGGAGCATGACGCCGCGATTGTCGATGCCCCAGATGGCGCGGTCCGGCGCCAGGCTGTTGGGGCGGTAGCGGCGGTAGCCGTTCAGCGTCGGCGTCGCGAAGGCGGCCGCCGCGCGGGCTTCCGCGAGCAGGCCGCCGAGGAAGTGCTTCGCCGTCGGTGACAGCAGGCCGTTGCCATCGGTCGCGAAGACGTTGCGGCCGGTGGCGCGGGATTTCAGGGATTGGTGCAGGTGCCAGCCGCTGCTCATCACGTTGGGGATGCGCGGGCGGCACATGAAGGTGGCGTGGTAGCCGTGGCGGCGCGCCACCTGCTTAACCGCGGAGCGGAACAGGATCATCAAATCCGCGCTGGCCAGCGCATCCTGTGCGGCGAAGGTGAACTCCACCTGGCTCGGGCCGAACTCGACCTCCATGGAGCGCAGCGGCAGGCCGAGGGCCTGGATTTCCTTGCGCAGGATTTCCAGCGCGGGGTCGAGCTGGTCGTAGCGAAGCTCGGTCAGGTAGTTGTAGCCCTGCGTCAGCAGGGAGACATCGGGCGGCGTGCCGGGCTGGCCGGAATCCTCCGGCGCCATGCGGGGATTCGTCACGCGGAACAGGTGGAATTCGACCTCGAGGCCCGTGACGTAGTCGAAGCCCAGCGCCTCCGCCTTCGCGATCTGCTGCTTCAGGAGATGGCGGGTGGAGAAGGGGACCACGCGGCCATCGGGGTAGTAGGCCTCGCACTGCATCCAGCCGGTATGGGGCGCCCAGGGCAGGCGGCGGAAGCTGGCGGGGTCCGGGATCAGCAGCGCGTCGGCGGCGCCTTCGAGTGCACGTTCGCCAAGGCCGCCGCCGGCGCTCCACACCGGGAAGACGGTGCGGTGCGACGTGTCCTTCAGCAGCAGCGTCGTCGTCATCGCGACGCCGGATTCGAGGGCGCGCGCGACCTCGCTGGCCACGATCGTCTTGCCGCGCAGGATACCGTGCTGGTCGGGCCAGGCCAGGCGCACCACCTCGATGCCGTCTTCCGCGATGCGGTCGAGGACTTCCGCGCGGGCTTCGGCCGAATGCAGGCCGTGGGTCTCGCAAAAGCTCATTCGGCGGCGAGGGCGGGCGGTGCCCAGGGGGCGGCGCCGCGGCGGCGTTCCACGGCCTGGCGCCAATGGGTTTCCCAATTCGCGGCAGGGGCCATGGTGTCGATGGTGCCGGGGCCCGTCAGGTCCGCCGTCGCGTCCTCCTGGAGCAGCGCGGGGCGCTTGCCTTCCTCGACGGCCGCCATGGCGCGCATCAGCAGGCGGCGATTGGCGGCGATGGCCTTGTCGCTGCTGGCCAGCGTCTCCCGCGTGCGGTCCTGGATGGCGCCCTGCGATTCGACGGCCCATTGGTCGTGGACGTTGATATCCTCGCCCATGCCTGTGTAGGTCTTGCTGGCCTGCTCCTCGGCATCGAAGCCGTAGTCGTTCTGGCGGCCCTTCTTCGGCAGGTAGTCGGGGAGCGAGTAGTTCTCCAGACGCTGCGCGCGCATGCGGGCGCGGTCCACGGGGCCGGCGAAGCTGGTGAAGATGGCGATCCAGTAGCAGCGCGTGTCATCCACCGGCATGTGCCACTGGGTGATGGTCATCTCCGCACTCATCGGGATGACGAAGGCCTGGGGGAAGAACAAATTCGTGACGCGCACATGCGTCGTCGCATCGTTGATGGACCGCAGCGCGGTGACGCGCAGGCCGTATGGGGTGTTGTCCACCTCGATCCGCGGGCGCGGGAATTCGCGCAGCACATAGGTCATCGGCAAATCCGATCCGTCGCTGGTGGCGCGGAACTGCTTGCCATAGCTCTCCTTCTCGTCCCCATCATCGAAGAAGCGATGCAGGAAGCTGGCATGGGCGGGGTCGATGCCGACCTCCAGCGCCTGCAGCCAGTTGCACTCGATCAGGCCCTTGAAGGCGAAGGTGTGGGTGTCCGGCGCCGCGAAGCAGTCGAAGGCGGGGAAGGGGGGCGCCGCACCCTCGCCGAGATAGGCGAAGACGATGCCGCTGCGGATTTCGACCGGGTAGCTGCGCTGCTTGATGCGGGTGCAGAGCGTGCTGCCCTCGGGCTCCGCCGGCGTCTCCAGGCATTTCCCCGTCACGTCGAAAAGCCAGCCATGGAAGGGGCAACGCAGCCCGCCATCCTCCAGCCGCCCGAAGGCCAGGTCGGCGTTGCGGTGCGGGCAGTCCCGGTCCAGCAGGCCGATGCGGCCTGCCTCGTCCCGGAACAGCACGAAATCCTGGCCGAGCGCACGGACGGGGCGCACGGGGCGCCTGCCCTCCAGCTCATCCACCAGTGCGATGGGCTGCCAGTAGTGGCGCAGAACCTTCCCGCCCGGGGTGCCAGGGCCGACCCGGGTCAGCCGTTCATTCTGCTCCGCACTGATCACGGGCGTGACTCCTGGACAGGTGTTCACTGACCGAACGCTTGTGCGATGATAGAGCGCGCCCGGACGAACCGGCAAGACAGAGTTGGAGGGCCCATGCCCCGGATCGGGGAGGAACATGCCGCGCGGCGGCGGGAGGCCGGCCATGGCGCCGATTTCCTGGAGGCGCTGGCACGCGGCCTGGCCGTGCTGCAGGCCTTCGGGCCGGAGCGCCGGCAGATGACGCTGGCGGAGGTCGCGCGGGCCGTTGACCTTCCCCGCGCCACCGTGCGGCGCGCGCTGCACACGCTGGTGGTGCTCGGCCATGTGGAAAGCGACGGAAGGCTGTTCCGGCTGACACCGCGGGTGCTGCGCCTGGCGGCGGGCTACCTGGGCGCCAGCGGCGTCTCCACCGTGCTGCAACCGCTGTGCGAGCGCCTGGCGGCGGAGGCGGGCGGGCCCTGTTCGGCGGCGGTGTTGGATGGCGCGGAGATCGTCTTCGTGGCCTATGGGCGGCCGCGGCTGATGCTGAACGTCTCCACCATGGTCGGCAGCCGGCTGCCGGCCTTCTGCACGGCGCTCGGCCGCGTGCTGCTGGCGCATCTGCCGGAAGCGGAGAGTGCGGCCGCGCTGCGCCCCTTCCCGGTGACGCCGCGGACGGAGACGGATCCGGCGCGGCTGCAGGACCTGGTGGCGGCCGCGCGGGCGGAGGGCCATGCGCTGGTGGAGCAGGAGGCGGAACTGGGCTTCCGGTCGCTGGCCGTGCCGCTGCCGCGGCAGGATGGGCGGGTGGTGGCCGCGCTCAATATCGGCATGCCGATGGAGGGCGAGACAGGGGAGGCGTTCCGCGCGCGCTGGCTGCCGCGCCTCCTGCAGGAGGCGGCGGAGGCATCGCCGCTGCTGCTGTGAGGGCGCTCAGCCGCAATCGATGACGAGGCGCGTCAGGCCGCGCACCAGGATGCTTTCCTGCCGCTGCGCCGCGATGATCTCGATGCGCGGGAAGCGCCTGGCGATCACGGCGAAGACCATCTCCGCCTCGATATTCGCCAGGCTCGATCCCGCGCAGGTATGGATGCCGGCGCCGAAGGCGAGGTGGCGGGTTTCCTGGCGCGACAGGTCCAGGCGATCGGGATCGGCAAAGATATCGGGGTCCCGGTTCGCGGAGCCGAGGCCGAAGCCCACCGTCTGGCCGCGGCGGATGGACACGCCGAGGAAATCGACATCCTCCAGCGCATGGCGGAAGGCGATCTGCTGCGGGCTGTCGTAGCGCAGCAATTCGCTGACCACGAGCCGGCCCTGCGTCTCGCCGGCGCGGAGCCGCGCATATTCGGCCGGATTCTGCGCCAGCGCATGCAGCCCGTTGCCGATGAGGAGCGACGACGCCTCATGCCCCGCGAAGAGGAAGAGGACGCAGGAGGCGAGCAACTCCTCCTCCGTCAGGAAGCTGCCGGCGTCATGCGCGGCGATGAGCAGGCCGAGGAAATCATCCTTCGGCTTCGCGCGGCGCGCGCACACCAGCGCGCCGAAATAGGCGACGAGTTCGGCCGCGCGGCGGCTGCCGGCGGCGATGCGTTCGGGGGTGCGCACCAGGTCGAGGGAGAGCGTGATCTCCCGCACCCAGCCGCGCACCAGCGGATGGTCTTCCTCCGGCACGCCCATGAGGTCGGAGACGATGTCGATCGAGAGCGGGGAGGAGAAGTCGGAGATGATGTCGAAGGGGCCGTATTCCGGCACCTGCGCGAAGGCGGCCTCGATCAGCGCCTCGATCCGCGGGCGCATGGCGTTGACCTGGCGCAGCGCGAAGACGGGGGCGGCGATGCGGCGGAGCCGCGCATGGTCGGGCGGATCCTTGAACAGCATCCATTGCGCGATCATGGCGTAGAGCGGGCGATGCGCTTCCAGGATCGGCACGAAGGCTTCCGGCGGCAGGACCTTCGCGACCTCCCGCCCGAAGCGGTCATCCTTGAGGCCGGCATTGACGTCGGCATAGCGGCTGACGAACCAGAAGCCGGCATAGCCCTGGGCGGGCGTGGTGGCCCAGCCGATCGGGTGTTCCCGCCGCAGGCGGTCATAGGTGGGGTAGGGATCCTCGACGAAATCGGGATCGAGCGGGCGGAAGACCGTCCGCCGCAGGCCGGACATCAGGCGCCCGCCTGCGACTGCGTCGTTTCGATCAGCGCCGCCAGCTCGCCCACATCCTTGACGCGATAGGCGGCGAGGCGCGGGAGCTTCACGCCGAAGCGCTTCTCCACCGCCGCCAGGATGCGCATATGGCCGAGCGAATCCCATTCCGGCGTGGTCTTGGCGTTGGTCGTGCGATCGATGTCGGCTTCCTCGATCTCCAGCGTCTCCGCCACCAGCGCGCGCAGCGTCGCGAAGACATCCTCCACCATGACGGGCCTCATGCGTTTCCTCAACAGCAGCGGGAGTGTGTTCCAGCCGAGATTGCCCGCGGCGTAGCCGACGATGGGCCGCGCAGGGCGGGCGGGGTCGAGTGCGATGCCATCGAGGCGCGCCAGCAGCGCCTCGAAGGCGATCCGGGCCTCCAGCCGCGCGAGCGGACCGCCGGGGCAGGTGTGGATGCCCGTGCCGAAGCCGAGATGGCCGCGATTGTCGCGCGCGAGGTCAAGCGTATCGGCATCGGGCCAGCGGGCCTCGTCGCGGTTCGCGGCACCGGGGAAGAGCATGAGCATGGCGCCTTCCGGCAGCGGCGTGCCGCCCAGCGTCACGGCCCGGGTCGTGCGGCGCGCGATGCGCTGCAGGGGCGGGCGCAGCCGGGCCAACTCCTCGACGAAGCGGGGGATGAGGTCGGGCTGGGCGCGCAGGCGGGTGAGGAGCGCGGCGTCCTGCGCCAGCCAGTGCAGGCCGCTGGCGATCAGGTTGGCCGTCGTCTCATGCCCGCCGATCAGCAGCAGGGCGCAGAGGTTGCGCAGTTCCACGCGCGTCAGCGTGCCCCGGCTTTCCTCCTGCACCAGGGTACCGAGGATGTCGTCGCGCGGGTTTGCCAGGTGATCCTCGATGGCCGTGTCGAGGATGCGCATCAGCGCGTCGAGGCCGATGCGCGCTTCCGCCAGCAATTCGGGCGGCCCCATGCCGGTGGCGGCGAAGCCGGCCAGCAGGGCGTCGCGGGCATAGCGGTTCATCGCATCCCTTTGGGCATCCCGCTGGTCGAGCGGCACGCCCAGCATCTCGCAGATCACGGTGACGGAGAGCGGGTTGGCGAAGCCTTCCACCATCTCCGCGCGGTCGGGCAGCGCTGCCGCCAGTTGCTCCGCGATGGCGGTGATGCGGGGGGCCAAATGCTGGATGGCGCGCGGCGTGAAGGCCCTGTTGACCGTGCCGCGCAGCCGCGTGTGGTCCGGCGCGTCCTTCATCACCATGGACATGATCGGCACGTCCATGCCGAGGTCGGAGGCGTAGGTCGCGGCATCGCGCAGCACCGCCTCCACATCCGCATGCCGTGTCACCAGCCACATCGGCGGGCGGTCGAGGCGATGCACCGGCGAATGCTGGCGGAGCGCCGCATAGGCGGCGTGCGGGTCCGCCTGGATGGCAGGGTCCAGCAGGTCGAAATGCACGGGGCAGCCGGTCATGGAGCAGCCAGGATGACGTCGAAGCCGAGGCGGGCGGCGACGCTGCCCTCCGCCGCGATGACGTCGCTGGCGCGGAACCCGGCCTCCGCCAGCGCATCGCGCCACTGGTCGCGCGACAGCAGCGGGTGGAGCGGGCGCAGGGCCAGGTCGGTGCGGTCATCGAAGCCGGCCTGGAGACCCATGCCGAGGTCGAACCAGGGGAAGAAGCGCGTCTCCTCCAGCAGCAGCAGCAAGCCGTCCGGCTTCAGCCAGGCGCGGGCATGGCGCAGCGCGCGGGCGATGTCGGGCGCGGCATGGAGGGCGGAGGAGGCGAGGACGACGTCGTAGCGCCGCGCATCCGCCGGTGGCTGGTCCATGTCCAGCGTGCCGAATTCCAGCCAGTCCCTTCCCGCGAAGCGCCGCGCGGCGCGGCGCAGCAGATGGGCGTTGAGGTCGGTGAAGCGGTAGCGGATGCGGCCCGGCGGCAGATGCGGCTCGATCGCCGCCAGCGTCGTGCCGAGGCCGCCGCCGAGTTCCAGCACCTCGATGGGGCGTTGCGCGGCCAGGCGGGCCAGGATGGCGGCGATGGCGGCGTTGGGCTCGGCGAAGAGCTTGCCGTAGACATCGGGCGTTTCGTCGGCGAGGTAGATGGAGGCCGCGTGTTCGCTGCCCGTCAGCAGGCCGGGCAGGCCGGCGATGACGCGGTCCAAGAAATCCCGCGCCGCGGGTTCGAAGCCCAGGCGGTCCACGCCGATGATGGCGTGGGTGGAGGGCGGCACGGCATCGGCGCCGATGCGCGCGACCTCCGGCAGCATCCGGTCCAGCCAGAAGCGGTAGCGCGGGATGATCCCGTGGCGCGTGATGAGCGTCGCGGCATCCATGGGAGGCGCGCCGCCGGTGATGTGGCGGATGGCGGCGGCGGCGGCGGCGGCGGCCTGGTCGCGGAAGGTATCGGCGGTGACGGCGAATTCCGCATCCGTGACGGGTTGGCCGTGGCGCCGCGCGGCCTCCGTGCCGGCCTTCAGCAGGGCGGGGTCGATGGCGATGGCGGCTTCCGCCAGTTCGGTCATCAGCGCGGCCATCAGCGGCAGGTTCTCCGCTGACAGCATGGCCAGGTGGTCGCCCGGCAGGCGGCGGAGCAGGAGGCGCCCCTGCACGACATCGCCCCAGCCGAGGAAGGGGTCCTGCGCCGCGGCGGCGCTGTCGAGGCCGGCGAGTTCGGGGGGGAACCCTTCCTCGCTGCGGATCAGGGCGACATCGCCCTCGATCGGTGCGGGGCGATAGGCGCCGAGGGCGCGGAAATTCGCCTTGAACATCGCCACCATGCGGTCCAGCGGCAGGGTCAGCGGGCCGAAGCGACCGGCTTCCTGCATCGCCGCGGCGGTGCGGCGGAAGCGGGTTTCCGCATCCATCCCCTCCATCGGAACTGTCGCGCCATAGAGCGCTTCCAGCGCGCGGGTCATGGCGGTGTAGGCGATCTCGTCGGATTGCACCGCATCGAAGCGCGCGGTGGTGCGCAGCGTGTCGCCCAGCAGCAGCAGGGGCACGTCCTCCCCCATCGCGCGAAGGCGGCGCGCGACCTCGATGGCGATGAGGCCGCCGAAGGAATGGCCGGCGAGCAGGTAGGGGCCGTGCCGCTGTTCCTGCCGCAGCCGGGCGACCACGTGGTCGGCCTGCGCCTCCACGCTGTCGAGCGGCGTCTCCCCTTCCGCCATGCCGGGCAGTTGGAGGGAGACGATGGCGAAGCGGCTGACCGCGGCGGCGAGGTCCCGCAGGTAGAAGGGCAGCGACAGGATGCCCGGCATCAGCACCAGGCGCGGGCGACGGTCATCCGCCGTGGCGCCGAAGGTGACGAGGGTGCTGGTGGCGGCGCGGCCGGATTGCAGTTCCTCGGCCAGGGCGTTGACGGTGGGGCGGGCGAAGATGGCCTGCAACGGGATGGCGCGGCCATAGCGTTCCGCCAGGCGGCGCTGGATGGAGACGAGCGAGAGCGAGGTGGCGCCGAGTTCGAACAGCGACCGGTCCGGCTCCGGCACCGCCACGCCGAGCACGGCGGCGACTTCCGCCGCGACATCCCGCGCCAGGCCCGGACCCTGTCCGGCGGCGCCGTCCCGCAGCGCCGGCACCAGTGCCTTGCGGTCCACCTTGCCGTTGGAGGACAGCGGCACATGGTCGATCGGCGTGAGGCTGGCGGGGACCATGTAGGCGGGCAGGCGCTGGCGCAGATGGGCGCGCAGCGCGGCGCCGAGCTCGTCCGGCGCGCCGTCCGGCTTCGGCACGTAGAAGCCGTGCAGCACGCGATCCCGGCCGCCGCCCAGGGCGGGGGCGGTGACGACCGCCTGGGCCACGGCGGGGTGGCTGGCGAGCGCGGCCTCGATCTCGCCCAGCTCGATCCGGTAGCCCTGCACCTTCACCTGGAAATCCTCGCGGCCGAGGAATTCGATGGGGGTGGGGCCGGTGGCGTCGCCATGCCGGCGGAAGCGGCCGAGGTCCCCGGTGCGGTAGCGTCGTTCGCCGGTCAGCGGGTTGCGGATGAAGCGCGCGGCGGTCAGCGCGGGGTCGCGCCAATAGCCGCGGGCCAGGCCGGCGCCGGCGATCTCGATCTCGCCTATCGTCCAGTCCGGGCAGGGTTCCCCGCGCGCGTTCACGACATGGAGCATCTGGCCGGCGAGGGGCAGGCCGTAGGGGATGCTGGGCCAGTCGGGATCGAGGGCCGCGACCTCATGCGCATTGGACCAGATGGCGGCTTCCGTCGCGCCACCCAGCGCCACCAGCCGCGCGGCGGGGGCCTGGGCGCGGAGCTTGGGGATCAGGTCGAGCGGCACCCAGTCGCCGGACATCATCACGAGGCGCAGTCGGTGGTCCGGCGGCAGCCCGTATTCCACCTGCATCGCGACCAGCGCGGGGACGCTGTTCCACACGGTGACGGCATGGCGGGCGCAGAGATCGCCCCAGTGGGAGGGATCGCGGCTGGCCTCCGGCGCCGGCAGCACCAGCGCGCCGCCGGCGGCGAGGATGCCGAAGATGTCCCAGACCGAGAGGTCGAAGCCCAGCTGCGACAGGCCGAGCGCGCGATCCCCGGGCCCGATCGCCCAGCGCCGGTTCACCTCCGCCACCGTGGCGATGGCGGCGGCGTGTTCGATCATCACGCCCTTGGGCTCCCCGGTGGAGCCGGAGGTGTAGATGACATAGGCGAGGCGGGTCGGATCCTCGACCGGCGGCACGGCGGGGCGCGCGGCGCCAGCACGGGCGGCGACGAGCGCGGCATCGGCCAGCGCGTCATCCTCCACCAGCAAGGCCTCCCCACGCTGCACCAGCAGGGCGCGGCGGTCGGCGGGCAAGGCGGGATCGACGGGGAGGTAGGCGGCGCCGGCCTTCAGCGTGGCCAGCACGGCGACGATCTGGCGCCAGCCCTTGGGGTAGCCGATGGCGACCAGGCGGTCGCGCGTGTCGCCCTGCAGCCGCTGCACCAGCACGGCCGCGAGATGCGCGGCGGCGGCATCCAGCGTCGCGTAGTCCAGCGCAATGTCCGGCGTGAGGAGGGCGGTGGCGCCCGGGTTGGCCGCGGCCTGGCGCTCGAACCCGGCATGGAGGAGTTCGGGCGCGGCGGCGGGCAGCAGCGGCGCGCGCGACTGCGCGGGCAGCATGGCGGCGACGCTGCGGTTCCAGCCTCGGCCGGTGGCGAGTTCATCCAGCAGCCCGCGCCAGGCGGCGACCATGGCGGGGACCGTGCCGGGCGGGAACAGCGATTCGACCACGTCCCAGGAACAGAGAAGCTGGCCGTCCTCCTCCGACACTTGGTGGTCGATGACGACCTGGGGGGTGGAGGAGACGTTGAAGACGGTCTGTCCCAGGCGGTCGAAGCCGGTGGCGTCGGTGGCCGGCGCATCGCCGGCGCGGCGGAAGCCGAGCGCGCTGGTGAAGACATAGGGGCTGTAGGCCGCGGCCTCCCCGGATTGGCGGGCTGCCTGGCGCAGCACCTCGATCCCGCTGACGGTGGCGTGGTCCATGTCCTCCGCCAGGCGGCGGGCCAGGGCCTCCGCGCGGGCGGCGAAGCCGGCGGGGCGGGCATCGACCTCCAGCAGGATGGTGGAGGTGAAGTCGCCCAGCACGCGCGGCATGTCGGGATGGCGCGGCGGGCGGTTGAAGGCGGTAACGGTCAGGCAGAAGCGGTCCTGCCGCGCCCAGGCCGCCAGCGTTTCCGCGTAAGCCGCTGCGAGGAGCGTGGGCAGGGTCAGCCCATGCGCGCGGGCCTCCCGCCGCAGGGCCTCCGCCTGGTCGCGGGGCAGGATGGCGCGGTGGCGGCGGAAGGGGCGGCGCGTGCCATCGGCCATGTCGCCCAGCAGCGGCAGGTCCGGGCCTGGCGGCAGGCGGCGCGCGTTCCAGTAGGCCAGGTCGCGGCGATAGGCGGCGCTGTCGCGGAAGGCGATCTCCGCCAGCACGTGGTCGCGGAAGCTGATGCCGATGGGCGACAGGGTGGCGTCCGGATTCTCGTACAGCAGGCCCCATTCCTGGCGCAGCGCGTGGATCGAGGCGGCATCGAGGGCGATGAGGTCGAAGGAAAGATGCAGGCGCGTGGTGGCGCCGAAGCGCGTGGCGCGGATGTCGAAGAGCGGCCACTGGTCGGTATCCGCCACGCGGGCGGCGAGCGTCTCTCGGCGGGTGGCGAGGGTCGGGGCCGGATCGCCCTCGATGTCCAGGATGTCGATGGCGTAGTGCGGCACCGCCGGCAGGATGCGCTGCGTGCCGTCCGGCAGGATGATCGCGCGCAGCATGTCATGGCGGCGGATCAGCGTGTTCAGCGCGGCCTCCGCGCGCGCCAGGTCGATCACCGTGCTGTCGAATTCGGTGTAGAGCGTGCAGGCGGTGGCGCCGAGCGCGAGGTCCCCGCGGCGGCCCAGCCAATAGGCCTGCTGCATGTCCGTCAGCGGGAAGGGGTCGTGGCGGTTCGCGAGATCGGGCTGGAGCTGGCTGGACGTCGCCGTGGGCGGCGTTGCGGCCGGGGCTGGCGCGGTGCCGAGCAGGCTGGCGATGGACGCGCCCTCGATCAACGTGCGGACCGCGACATCGATGCCGGCTTCGGCGGCGAAGCGGTTCCTGATCTCCACGGCCATCAGGCTGTCGAGGCCGAGGTCGTGCAGCGGCGTCCCGGCATCGGGCAGGGTAGCGAGGCCCAGCACTTCCGCGACGATGCGCGCGACATTGCCCCGCGCGGGCACCGCCGGCGCCGCGGCGGCCGGCAGCAGGGAGGCGATGGTGGCGCCTTCGATCAGGGCGCGGACGGAGATTTCGATGCCCGCCTCGGCCGCGAGGCGGTTCCTGATCTCCACGGCCATCAGGCTGTCGAGGCCGAGGTCATGCAGCGGCGTATCGAGGCTGACCGCGCCGGACAGGCCCAGGACCTCCGCCACGATGCGCGTGACGTCGCCACGCGCCGGGGCGGGGGCAGGCGGCGCGATGCCGGCGGGGCTGAGGGAGGCGATGGTCGCGCCCTCGATCAGGGCGCGGACGGAGATGTCGAGGCCGGCCTCGGCGGCGAGGCGGTTGCGGATCTCCACGGCCATGAGGCTGTCGAGGCCGAGATCGTGCAGCGGCGTGTCGAGGCTGACGGCGCCGGAGAGGCCCAGCACCTCCGCCACGATGCGCGCGACATCGGCACGCGGCATCGCGGGCGCCGCGGCGGGTTGCGGCTTGGGCTTCGCTGCCGCTGGCGTCGGGGCGCGCGGCGCCGGGGCCGTGGCGACGTCCCGGAACAGGCCGGGGGGCGTCGCGCCGAACAGCGCGGCGAAGCGGCGCCAATCGACCGAGGGCAGCAGGATCAGCCGCGCGGCATCGGCACCCAGCGCCGCGCCGAACAGGCGCTGCCCTTCCTCCGGCGCGATGGAGCCGAGGCCGAGCCCTTCCGCCTGGCGGTCGAAGCCGAGCGCCGCGGCGGAGCCGGTGCCGCGCCAGACGCCCCAGTCGAGGCTGAGCACGGGCAGCCCCTCCGCCCGCCGCAGGCTGGCCAGCCCGTCGAGGAAGGCGCTGGCGAAGGCGTGGTTGGCCTGGCGGGCGGAGCCGATGACGCCGGCGGCGGAGGCGCAGAACACCAGGTGGCGCGGCCTCGCGCTGTCCGGCAGGGCGCGGATGGCGGCATCCAGCGCCAGCGCGCCGGCGATCTTGGCGCGCAGCACGGGGGCGATGGTGGCTTCGTCCTGCGCCGCGATCGGCGCATCCGCCAGCAGCCCGGCCGCATGGACGATGCCCTGGAGGTCCGGAGTCCCGGCCACCAGCCGCGCGATCACCGCGGCATCGGCCGCATCGGCGGCGATGTGCTGCACGGGGATCGGCAAGGCGGGCGGCGTCGCCGGGCGCCGGCTGAGCAGGATGAACCGCGTGGCGCCATGGGCGGCGAGCCAGGACGCGATTTCCCGCGCCAGGCCGCCGCTGCCGCCGGTGATAAGCCAGGCGCCGCCGACACGATCCGGCGCGCGGGGCGCCGGAGCCGCGCGGAGGCGGGGGACGGTGCGGCGGCCCTCCGCATCCCAGCCCACCTCGGCCTCCCCGTCGCCGGCCAGGACCTCATCCACCAGCGCCTCGGCACTCGGCGGCGCGACCAGCAGGCGGGGGGCGAGGGCTGGGGCTTCCAGCGCCAGGGAACGGGCGAAGCCCGGCAGGCCGGCATGGCCGAGCGTGCCATCGGCGACGATGACGAGGCGCGGCGGGATCGGCCGCGCCATGGCTTCGCGGGCGATCGAGACGAGGTCGGCCAGCAGGGCTTCCTGCCCCGGCGCCGTCGCGGCGGCCGGGGGCAGGATGTGCAGGAGGGACTCCGCCTGGGACGCGCTGGCGAGGCGCGCGCCGGCGCCCGCCAGCAGCGCCGCGGCGCGCCCGGCCTCCCCGGCGACATGCCAGGTCGGCCCCGCGGCGGGGCGTTCGAGCGGGCGGCGGGCGAGGATGACCTCCCCGGTCGCATCCCCTGGCACCTCGAAGCCCGATTCCGTGAGCAGCGCGCGCCAGTAATCGAGCGTGAGCAGCGGATGGTCGGGGCGGCGCGTCGTGTCGGTGAAGCGCCACCAGCCCTCCGTCAGGCCGAAGACGATGTCGATCCAGCGGCGCCGCGCCGTACTCTCCACCAGCAGCAGCACGCCGCCGGGGGCGAGCAGGCCGCGGATATGCGCGATGGTCGCGCCGAGATCGGCGGTGGCGTGCAGGACATTGGCGGCCAGGACCACATCGGCGCAGCCCGGCGCGAAACCCTGCGCGGCGGGATCGCGTTCGATGTCGAGCAGCGCGGTCGAGAGATTCGCGCCGGCGAATTTCCGCGTGGCTGCCGCCAGGAAGGCTTGCGACACATCGGTGAAGCGGTAGTGGCGCGCGGCCTCCGGCAGGGCTTCCAGCAGCGCGCCGGTGGCGCCGCCCGTGCCGGCGCCGACTTCCACCACGCGCAGCCGGCGGCCCTTGGGAGTCGCCGCGGCCAGGCGCGCGGCGGCGGCGCGCAGCAGGCCGTTGACGGTATGGGCATAGGCGGAGGTTTCGTAGAAGGCGCCGGCGCCGGCCTCATTCGCCGGAAACAGCAGGGAGAGCGGCTCGACCCTGCCCGCCAGCACCTCTGCGAGCGCATCGCCGCAGCGGCGCAGCACCGCGACCTCCCCCTGCATGGCGGGGGCGGCTGCCAGCAGGGCATCGATGGCCGGCGCTGCCTCGGGCGGTGCGCGCAGCACCGTCCAGCGCCGGCCATCGCGTTTCAGGATGCCGTCCTCCGCCAGCATGGACAGCAGGCGGCGGAACAGGCGGTGGTGGCGCTCCGCGATGCCGAGCGCTTCCGACAGCGCGCCGAAGGTCAGCTGCGCGCCGGGCTTGAAGGGCAGGCCGAGCCGGCGCAGCGCCTGCACGACATAGGCGGTGGCGACGGATTCCAGCGCCTCGCCCTGGCGGGCATAGGCATCCATGTCGTGCAGGGCGGCGAGGCGCGTGGCCTCCGGCGCCAGCGCCGCGCCGAGGCGGGCGGTGCTGGGCAGGAAGGCGGGCGGTGCCAGGCCCTCCAGCAGCGGCGCGGGGTGGCGGGCTTCCTGCCAGAAGGCCCGGCTGCCGGGACGCGGCAGGAAGCGCAGGCCACGGACCTCCAGCGCCACGCCCTCATCATCCAGCAGGACGAGGTCGGCGGTGATGCCATCGCCGTCCGGTCGCGCCGTGACCGCGGCGCGGGGCGCGGCGCCGGGGCGGCGATGCAGTGCGACATGGCCGATCCCGCCGGGGATGAGCGTGACCCCCGCCTCCGCCGCGACGGCCGCCGCGACGAGCTGGAAGGCGGCGTCGAGCATCGCCGGATGCAGCGCGAAGCGCGGCTCCGGCGCGGCGGGCGCCAGCGTGGCGCTGGCCATGCCGGGGCCGCGGCGGATGGTGCCGAGCAGGCGGAATGCGGGGCCGTGCTGGATGCCGCGCTGGCGCAGCGCGTCGTAGAGCGCGGCGGCATCGACCGGCGTGTCGCCCGCCGCCGCCGGCGGCATGGCCGGCGCGGGCCGCGGGACGAGCCGACCGGTCGCATGGATGACGGGCGCGGCGGCGGGATCCTCCGGCCGATGGCTCAGGATGCGGAAGACGCCATCAGCCGCGATGGTGTGGAGATGCGCGGGCGTGGCTTCGGACAGGCGGAGAGGCGCGGTGATCTCCAGCGCCTCGATCGCCTGGCCGGGAAAGGCGGCGAGCGCCATCTCGACATAGGCGCTGGCGGGCAGGATCGCCTGGTCCTCGATGCGGTGTTCCGCCAGGAAGGCGGTGGCGGGGCGCTTCAGGTCGATGATGGAGGCCCAGCGGCGTTCGGCCGAAAGCGGCAGGGAGAGCGGGCGGCCGAGCAGCGGATGCGCGCCGTCATCATCGGGCGTCGCGGCGGGCAGGGCTTCCGCCGGCGCGTCGATCCAGAAACGCTCCCGCTGGAAGGGCGTGGTTGGCAGCGCGACGCGGCGGCCCTGCGTCGGCGGCAGGCTGGGCGGCGGCGCGTTGGAAGGGATGGCGGTGGCGAGTTCGCCCGGCGCGCGGACCGCGACCCACCAGGGCAGCCGGGCGCGGCCGACCCGCGCGGTGTGGCAGATGTCGCCGAAGCGGTCGGTGGTGGTGGCGAGGTGGTCGCGGTAGCGCGCGATGAGGGCCCGCAGCGCCGGTTCCGTCCGCGCGGAGAGGAACAGCACCGGCGCGTCCCCGGGCTCTGCCTCGATCACGGGCGGCGGCGGCGGCGCTTCCAGCACGATGTGCACATTGGTGCCGGAGAAGCCGAAGCTGCTGACGCCGACGCGCCGCACGCCGCCATGGACGGGCGTCGTGGGCACGCGGATATCCGCGCCGGCGAGGTCGATATGCGGATTGAGACGGGTGAAATGCAGGCTGGGCGGGATGACCTGGTGCTGCAGCATCAGCGCCGCCTTGATGAGGCCCGCCGTGCCGGCCGCGGCCTCGCAATGGCCGATATTCGTCTTCACCGAGGCGACATGCAGCGGGCGGTCCGCGCGCGTGCCGAAGACGGCGCGCAGCGCATGCATCTCGATCGGATCGCCGAGCGCGGTGCCGGTGCCATGCGCCTCGATCGCGTCGATGTCGTCGGGCGTCAGGCCGGCATTGGCGAGCGCCGCGCGGATGACCGCTTCCTGCGCGGGCCCGTTCGGGGCCGTCAGGCCGGCGCTGCGGCCATCCTGGTTGACGGCGCTGCCGCGGATGACGGCGAGCACGCGATCGCCATCCGCCACCGCATCCGACAGGCGCTTGAGGACGAGAGCGCCGCAGCCCTCTCCGCGCACATAGCCATCCGCGCCGGCATCGAAGGTCTTGCAGGCGCCATCGGGGGAGAGCATGCGGCCGAGGCAGAAATTGATCGTGATGTCGGGCGTGAGCATGAGATTCACGCCGGCGACGATGGCGATCCCGCATTCCCGCGCGCGCAGCGCCTGCACGGCCAGATGCGTGACGACGAGGGAGGAGGAGCAGGCGGTGTCCACCGCCATGCAGGGGCCCTGGAAACCGAAGCTGTAGCTGATGCGGCCGGAGGCGACGGAGGCCGCATTGCCCGCGCCCGCCGCGGCATTGCTGCCCGACCCATGCGCCGTGCGCGACAGCAGCGCGGAATAGTCGTTGGTGCTGATGCCGACATAGACGCCGGTGCGGCTGCCGACGAGCGATGGCGGCGCGATGCCCGCATCCTCCAGCGCTTCCCAGGTGACTTCCAGCAGCAGGCGCTGCTGCGGGTCGATGCCGATCGCCTCCCGCGGCGAGATGCGGAAGAACAGCGGTTCGAACCCGTCGACGCGGTCGAGGAAGCAGCTTTTCCGCACATACATGCGCCCGGCGCGGCCGGGTTCGGGATCATAGAGCGCGTCGATGTCCCAGCGATCCCGCGGCACCTCCCGGCTGCCGTCGCGGCCTTCCAGCAACGCCTGCCACATCGCGTCCGGGCTGTCCGACCCCGCAGGATAGCGGCAGCCCATGCCGATGATGGCGATGGGTGCGCTGTTCGCGCGTTCCAGTTCGGCGTTGCGGGCGCGCAGCCGTTGCAGCGCGACGACGGCCTGCTGCATCGGGGTCATGGCGGGGCGGTCGAGCATCGGGCGCGCTCCGTTCCGGTCAGTCGCAGGCGCGCAGGAGCGCCGCCGCGAGGGGCGCGAGGGGCATGGCGACATCGTCTTCCGGCGAACAGCCGAGCAGCTGCAACTGCCCCCGCCATAGCGTCGGGATCACCACGCCGCCGCCCGCGCGCGCGGCGCTGAGCACGAGCTGGAGGTCGTAGCCGTCCTCCCCGGCCGCGCGCCAGGTGGGGGCGCCGGTGATGGTGAGGCCGGAGCGGCGCCAGGCGGGCGGCGTGCCGGGGCGTTGCAGCAGGCGGGGCAGGATGAGGAGGCTGTCGCCGGCCTCACCGGCCTCGATCCGTTCGAAGACCACGGCGCGGTTGTCGCGCGCGGCTTCCCAGAAATCGCCCGGTGCGAGGTCGGCATGGACATGGCTGATGGCCATGCCCGGGCCGGCGGGCAGGGCCGGACGAATGAAGCGGCTGAGATCGACGGAGAAGGCGCAGGCATCCGTGCCCGCCGCATCGCGCAGCGCGATGGCAAGCGCGCTGCTGAGGCTGGCGCCCTCTGCCTCGCAGCGATCGAGGATGCGGGCCGTCTCCGCTTCGTCGTAGCGATGCAGCGTGAGGCGCGTGCGGGATGCCGGCGGCAGGATGGCGGTGAGGCGCGAGGGGCCGAGTGCCTCCCACCGCGCGCCGGCACGGTCCGACCACCAGCCCTCGATCAACGCGCCGGCATCCTCATCCCCGAAGACGCGGTCGGGCAGCAATTCCTCGCAGGCCGGGGCGAGGTCGCCGACGGGCGTGCCCTCCGCGAAGGCGCGGCCGAGGGCGAGCGCGGTGCGGTAATCCGTCAGCGCATGACTGACGGCGAGCAGCAGCGTCTGGCCGCCGGGATGATCGGCGACCACAGCCTCCCAGGGCGGGTTGTCATCGGTGCCGATGCGGGCGTCGAGAAGCTGTTCCGCGATCCCGACCCAATCGGCTTCGGCGGTGAGCGTCACGCGGCGGATGACGCCCGGCGTGGTGGCCGCCGACCAGCGCGGGCGGCCGCGGCGGCCGATGCGGGCGACGGGGATGTCGAAGCCCGGCGGCGCCTGGGTGGGAAAGCCCGCCGATCGGCGTTGCAGGACGACGATGCTGTTGGTCGGCGCCACCTGGTCCAGCAGCCAGAACTTCGTCTCGTTCGGGCTCAGCAGGCGCATCATGCGGCGCGGGCAGCCAGCAAATCGGCCATGGCGCCGACATTCTCGAGCTTGCCGACCTCGGCGGGGTTCAGGCGGACCTTGAACTCCCGCTCCACCGCCAGCACCAGCACGATGTGCTGGAGGCTGTCCCACTCATCGATGTCGTCCGCCGTGGTGGCGTCCTCGATGGTGAGGGCATCATCCTCGAACACCTCGCGGAAGACGGTGGTCAGGCGTTCGAGGATCGCCGCGCGGTCAGGCATCGTGGTGCACCATGGTGGGCCAGGGGTCGCGATCCGCCGGGGCGGCGAACAGGCTTGCGCCCTGTTCCTCCCCGGCCAGGGTGAAGCCGAGCCGGGAATAGAGGCCGGCGACGAGCTGGTTCTTCGCCGAGGGCACGAAGCGGCCGAGGATGCGCGTGCAGCCGCGGCGCCTTGCATCGCGGAGGATGAGGTTGGCGGTGAATTCCTCCATGCCGCGCGCCAGGACTCGGCAGCTCATCGCCCAGGTATGGACGAGCAGGTCCGGGCCCTGCTGGTGGAGGAGCAGGGCGGCGATCAGGCCGTTGTCGCCGAAGCGGTCGCGCAGGCGGATATGCAGCACCGTCCAGGCGGGATCGCGCGCCAGGGCGGCGATCTCGGCCTCCGTCGGCCGCGTGCCGGTCAGGTGGAACTGGTTGCTCTTGCCGATGAGCTGCGCGATGCGGGGGAGGTGGAAGGCATCGGCGCCGCCGGTGGTGGCGACCATCTCCAGGCTGGCGAGGTAGCCTTGCATGTCGACGAAGCTGGCGCGGTGTTCCGCGCGTTGCGCATTCTCCGCATAGAGGCGCGTGCGGGCGGCATCCTCCGCATTGAAGCCCGTGGCCTCGAACCAGGCGCCGGCTTCGAGGGCGGCGATGTAGTGGGCGGGGTCCTCCGGCATCTCCGGCACCGCGACATCGGGCAGGTGCTGGCGGACGATGTCGCGCTCCATCGGGTTGTCGTCGATGAAGACCAGCGCATCGAGCCCGATGTCGAGCGTGGTGGCGATATCGCGCACCGCATCCGCCTTGTTGCCCCAGCCCGCGCGGAAGACGGCGAAATCCTCCAGCCGCAGCACCGTGTCGGGATGGTCGCGGAAGGGCAGGGCAGCAGTCTCGGGTTCGTTCTTGGAGCAGGCGGCGAGGATGATGCCGCGGTCCTTCAGCGCCTTCACATGCGCCTGGAAGGCCACGAAGGCCTCACCGGCCGCGCCGCTGCCGAGCGCGATGCCGGCCAGCCCGTCATCACCGATGACGCCGCCCCAGAGCGTGTTGTCGAGGTCGAGCACCAGGCATTTGCGGGCGAGGCCCCGCGCGCCGGCGATGAGGCGGGCCGCGGCATGGGCGAGCACGCCGGTCGCATCCGGCGCCACCGCATGCTTGGAGTGGAACCAGTAGCGCGGATCGTGCCAGGCGCGGCGGCCATGCCGTGCGGCGACATGATCCAGGTCGAACAGCACGACGCCGGATGGTGCCGCGAAGGCGAGTTCGGCATTGAGGAGGCGGAGCGCCGTGCGACCGCCCCAGGAGGCCGCGCCCGACAGGTTGCCGGCAGCGTCATCCGCCGGCACCGGCGCGTTGTTCTCCATCACGAGGCAGCCCCGGGCCCGCAACGCATCCCACAGCGCGACGCGGGCGGCGACGGCGCGGGAGACGGCGGCGCGGACGGCATCCGGCGTGGCGCCGGGGGCAAGAGCCAGGTCGTGGTCGCGATGGGTGGTGAAGAGCCAGACCAGATCGGGGCGGAAGGCGTGGAGTTCGCTGCCGGGATCGAGAATGGAGGCAGTGGCGGTGTCGAAGGGGGCCAGGTGGATGGCGGGCGCGAAGCCGGCCAGGGTCAGCCAGAGTTGCAGCGGCGGGATCAGGTGATCGAGCGTCGTGGCGCCGGCGATGGCCAGGCGCAGCGGCCTGAGGCCGTGGGCGGCGCCATCGATTCCGCTGGTCAGCCGGGCTGCGCGAAGCTGGTCGAGGAAATCCGTCTCCGCCCCGATGGTCGCGCGCAGGATGGCCAGGGCGGCCGGGACATCGCCCTCGGCGACGGCCGCGCGGGCACGGGCGATGCCGTCCTTCACCCGGGTGCGGTCCATCGTATCCAAGGGCATCCTGACCCGACCTTCCTCCACGATGTTCCGGTACAGGATATCTGCGCCGGACTCCATTGCAAAGCGTCGCGCTTGATCGGCGGGATCGTAACGTGGCACAAGGAAATCAAGCTGGGGACTGGAATCGCGTGGCCTCCGAAGCGTCGGCTCTGCAGTTCGAGGACGTCGTCCCCGGGCATCGGGCGGAGATCACGTGTCTCATGGATTTGGACGCCGTGGACGGCTTTGCGGCGCTGACCGGGGACCGCAGCCCCTTGCATGTTGATGCCGGCTTCGCAACATCCCGTGGGTTCGCTGGCCGTGTGGCGCATGGGGCGCTGCTGGTGGGCTATGTCTCCCGCCTGATCGGGATGGTCCTGCCCGGGCGGAACGCCTTGCTGCTGGGGGTCAACATGTCCTTCGTTGCGCCGGTGATCGTGGGTACGCGGGTGACGGTCGCCGGAACGGTGGATCAGGTGTCGGACGCCGTGCGCTCCCTCGTGCTGCGGATCGAGGCGACGGACGAAGCCGGCGCCGTGGTCGCGCGCGGCAAGGCGACCGTCGGTTTCACCACGGAGGCCGGCGCGCATGGATGACCAGCTCGACCTCATCCTGGTCACGCAGTCCAATGTCGTGGACTATGAGGGCTTCGGCAACCTGCCGCTGGACCGCAGCGACCTCTACAAGCACCTCGTCTATCCCCGGATGGTGCTGCATGAGGGGCGCTTCCGATCCCACCTCGACTACATCAATCGCCGTGTGCATGGCCGCTACTTCGAGCAGGGCGACTGGCAGCAGCGGCGGGAGATGCTGAACATCTGGAACCTGCCCTCCATGGCGGGTGTCCACCTCATCAACTACCTCGCCCAGTTCGGCTATCGCGTGCGGGTCATCAACAACCTCGACAGCGAGTGGGACTGGTTCGAGGAGGCGTACCGGAACTGCCGGCGGCCGCCGCTGGTCGGCATCTCCTCCACCTTCTACCTTTCCTGGAAGGAAGTGGGCGGGGTGGCGAAGCGGCTGCGCGCGCTCGATCCGGAGATGGACATCGTGCTGGGCGGCGCCTTCGCGAATGCGGAGACGATCAATGGCGATCCCGCCGCCTTCGCGCAGCGGATGCGGCGCTACGGCATCCGCTACGTGCTGCACGCCTTCAATTCAGAGACCGACCTGCGCGACCTGCTGGCGGCGCGGCGCGGCCAGGCGACGATGGATGCGGTGCGGAACCTGGCGCGCATCGACGGGCGGATGGAGGGCGGGAGCTTCGAACTCGGCCCGAAGGTCTGGAACGAGCCGCTGCTGTCGCTGAAGGATTGCCCGCCCACCTGGGACCAGCACCACCTGCCTTTCCTGAACCGCACCATCCAGATCCGCACGGCCTCCGGCTGTCCCTTCGCCTGTGCCTTCTGTTCATACCCCACCACCGCGGGGCCCTGGCAGACGGTGGAGGCGGAGCATGTACGCGCCCATCTGGATAGCCTGATGCGCATCGGCGGCATCGACCGCGTCATCTTCATCGACGATACCTTCAACGTCCCGCCGCACCGCTTCCGCGAGCTGATCAAGATCTTCGCGGAGTACGACTTCGAATGGTTCTCCTTCCTCCGCGTCCAGTACGTTGATGACGAGACCGTCCGGATGATGAAGGACAGCGGCTGCAAGGGTGTCTACCTCGGCATCGAATCCGCCAGCGACAAGGTGCTGCGGAACATGAACAAGCGCGCGACGTCCCGGCAATTTGCCGAGGGCGTCCAGCTGCTCAACAAGCACGACATCGACTACCTCGCCGCCTTCGTGCTGGGCTTCCCGGGGGAGGATGACGGCACGATCCAGGAGAATATCGACTTCATCCGCGACAACGGCGTGCGGTTCTATTCCCTGAAGGAATTCTACTACATGCCCCACACGCTGGTGCATGAGAAGCGGGCGGAATACGGCCTGACCGGCATGGGCAACAAATGGTCCCATGCGACGATGAGCCATGAGCAGGCATCGCGCATCAAGCTGGAGATGTTCCAGGCAATCGAGAGCACGCATATCGATCCCGATACGTCGCTCTGGTACATGGCCTACCTGTATGACCAGGGCTACGATTTCGCGCAGATCCGGCAATGGCAGGCGGAGATCAACGCGCTGATGAAGCGCCAGCTGGCCGCCGGGAACCTGGCGCAACTGCCCGAAGCGTCGGAACTGCCGCAAGCTGCCGAGTGACCTGCCTCCCGCCTGGGACCTGATCTCGCCGTTTTTCCTGCTGGTCATGGCGGCGATGGTGCTGGCCGTGCGCGCGCGGGCCGTCGCCTTCGTCGCCGGCGGGCTGGCGATGGTCGCGTGGCTGGCGCCGACACCGGCGGCGATGCTGCCGGTGCCGGTGATGGCGCTGGCGGGATGCGCGATGGCGAGGCCGGTGGCGGCGCGGCCGCGGCTGCTGGCGCCCGCGATTGCCGCGCTGGTCGGATTCTTCCTGATGGTCAGGGAGGTCCTGCCAGCGCTCGGCCTTCTGCCTCCCATCGGGCTTGGCGGAAGCATCGGGCTTTCCTACGTCCTGTTCCGCCTGATCCAGCTTCTGGTCGATGTCGCGGAGGGTGAGGCCCCGGCGGAGGCGCCGCTGCTGTCGCTGATGGCATGGCTGCTGTTCCCGCCGAGTTTCCTGGCCGGGCCGATCGGGCGCGCGCAGGATTTCCTCGATGACCTCGCGGCACCCGCGGCCTGGCCCATGCGCGACGCCTGGTTGCGGCACGGCGTGGGCGTGGCGGGCGGGTTGTTCGGGCTGGTGGTGATGGCGGCGGCGCCCTGGTGGGTCTTCCAGCAGGCGACGATGCGGGTTGATGCGGGGGCGGTGGCCCTTGCGGGGGCTGCGCTGGGCTTCGCGCTGTGGCTCTGGCTGAGTTTCGCGGGGTATTCGCGCCTGGCGGTGTCGCTGGCCGGGCTGATGGGGATGCGCCTGCCCGGGAATTTCGATTGTCCCTGGGCGGCCGAGAACATGCTGGCGGTCTGGTCGCGCTGGCACATCAGCCTGTCCGATTGGTTTCGCCTCTATGTCTTCAACCCGCTGCTGAAATGGCTGCTGGGCGCGACGGGCGCGACGAAGCAGGCGCATTGGCTGGGGGCGCTCGCCTATTGCGGCACCTTCCTGCTGATGGGGCTCTGGCATGGGATCGGCCTTCGCTTCGCGCTCTATGGACTGCTGCTGGGCGCGGCGGCGGGGGTGAACAAGGTGGCGCAGACGCTGCTGGCGCGGCGGCTCGGCAAGGCGGGCTATGCGGCGTTGAAGCGCGGGCGTGGCTATGGGCTGGCCTCGTCCGTTGGCGCGGTCGGCACTTTCGTGCTGGCGCTGATGTTCCTGTGGCTGCCGGCGGGGGCCGTCACGCCGCTGCTGTTCCTCACGGTTCCGCTGGCGGCGATCATCGTCTGCGCGGTGCTGGCGGTGGTGCTGCCGGCGGGGGCGTGGCTGGCAGATCGGGCCGGGCCGGCGCTGGCGGCCCGGCAAGGCTGGCTCGCCCTGGTGCAACTGGCGGCGCTGCTGGGCGCCCTGTGGCTGGGGCTGCAGCCGCCGCCCCTGCTGTACCAGTTCTTCTGAACTCAGCCCGGCTTGCGCGCTGTGGCTCAGCCCGGCTTCCGCCCGGTGGCCAGGATGTAGTCATAGGCGCTGTAGACCTTGTCAGGGCTGAAGCGCAGCGACAGCTTGTAGGGCATGCGCGCGATGGGGTGGAAGCGCTTGAGCATGTCCGGATCCGTCGCCATGAAGCGGTGCAGGCCGGGATAGACTTCGTGCCGGATGGAGCGGACCTCCACATCGATGAAGCCGGCGGCGCGAAGCTTGGCGGCGTAGCTGGCGCGGTCATCCGCATTCGCTTCCGGCACTGCGTATTTCTGCATGAAGAACTTCCAGTTGAAGTCCTGCATGCGGCGGCCGAAGCCGGCGGGTTCCGGGTCGTTGCGGATGACGTCGGCGAGGGCGATTCGGCCGCCGGGGCGCAGCACGCGCATCGCCTCCCCGAAGAAACGTTCCCGCGTGTCGAAGTGGAAGGCGCATTCGACGCCCAGCACCGCATCCGCGCTGGCATCGGGCAGCGGCATGGCGGTGGCGGAGGCCTCCATGAGCGTGATGCGGTCTGCCATGCCCGCTTCCGCCACGCGCTTCTGGCCTGTCAGCACCTGGGAGGTCGTGACGTTCAGCCCGGTGATGGACCGCGGTGCCAGGCGCTGCATCCACAGCATGTCCTGGTCCGCGAAGCCGAAGCCGACATCGACGATGTCCTGGCCGGGGCCGATCCCGGCGCTTTCCGCCACCAGCATCACCATGGCCTCGCAGGCCTCGTCGATCGTCGAGGCATCACGCCAGTAGCCGAGGTTGAGGTAGAGGCCGCGCTTGCTGAAGGAATGGGTGGAGACGAGTTCGTAGATGTCCCGCGCGCTCATGCGCTTGAAGGGGGTGTAGAACCAGAGGAGGTAGTCGAGCGCTTCGCGCAGCTTGCCGCGGGCGGGGATGGTGGCGGTCATCGCGCCGAGATCCGCAGCGCGAGGAGGGGGGCGTGGGTGGCATCGAGCGCCAGCGCGGTCGTGAGTCCGGGACGGTCCCAGCCGGCGGGATCGCCGGCATCCTCCAGCGCCAGGCCCGCCTCGGCGGCCGCGTCTTCCAGCGCCGCCGTCATGTAGCCAGCCTCGAGCATGCAGAAATCCTCCGAAAGGGCGCCATAGACGGGCTCGATCGCCGCCATCTGGGCGATGAGCAGCAGCAGGGGGACGTCACCCGCGGGGTGGTCCGACACGGGGGCGAGGGCGTGGGCCTCCGGGTCATGGTAGTGGCAGCCCGGCGGCAGGCCGGGCACGCCCGGCGCGGGCAGGGAGAGATAGGCCTGCACGGGGTAGAGCGTGCCGGCGGAGGCATAGCGGTATTTCGGCAGCACGCCCGGGCGGCTGGCCAGCGCGCCGAGCAGTCGGCCGAGACTGTCGGTGGAAAGGTCAGCCACGGCCGCCCTCCTCCATCGCCAGGCTGAATTCCTGCGCGATGAGCGCCATCATCTCATCCTCCGACATGCGCATGACGCTGGCCTCGATCTCCGCGTCCGGGGGGGGCGGGGGCAGGCGGGGCGCGGATTCCGGCGCCGGCGCGTCCAGGCCGAGCAGGCCGGCCAGATGCGCTTCCAGCGCCTCCACCGTCGGGTAGCTGAACAGCAGGGTGGCCGGCAGCGTCAGGCCGAGGCCATCGCCGAGCCCCTTGCGGAGTTCGAGGGCCATGAGGCTGTCGAGCCCCGCATCGCTGAGGGGAAGATCGGGCGCCAGGGCCTCGCCGGTGCCGACGCGCAGCACGCGGGCGGCTTCGGCGGCGATGAAGGCGCCAAGTGCGGCGCGGCTGGCACGGGGATCGGCGCCGGTCGTGGCCTGGCGGGGGCGGGGTGGTGCGGCGCGTGGCGGCGCGACAGCGGCGAAAAAGCCGGGGATGCCCGCGCCATAGCCCGCCAGGAAACGCGGCCAGTCGATGGCGGCCACCAGCAGGCGCGGCTTGCCGGCGGCGATGGCCCGGCCGAGTGCCTGCAGCGCGTCCTTCGGGGCCATCAGCGCCGCGCCCGCGGCGGTCAGGCGCGCGCCGGCCGGGGTGGCGGCGACGGCACCGGCTTCCCCCCAGGCGCCCCAATCGATGCAGAGGCCGGGCAGGCCGCGCGCCTGGCGGGCATGGGCCAGGGCACCGAGCACGGCATTGGCCGCGGCATGCGCGCCCTGGCCCGCATTGCCGAGGAGACCCGCGGAGGAGCCGAACAGCACGAAGGCATCAAGCGGCCGGTCGATGGTCGCGGCTTCCAGGTTGAGGGCGCCATCGACCTTGGCGGCGAAGACCTTGGCGAGGTCGTCGCGCGACAGTCGCAGGATGGCGCCGTCGCTGAGGCTGCCGGCCAGGTGGAAGACGCCGCGAAGCGGGGGCAGTTCCGCATCGATGGCGGCGATGATGCGCCGGACGGCGGCTGCATCCGCGACATCGCCTTGCATCACGGTGCATCCCGCCGGCAGGGGCTCGCCCTCATGCGCGCGGCGGGCCATCAGCACCACGCGTTCGGCGCCGCGGTCCAGCAGCCAGGCCGCCAGCAGCGGGCCGAGGCCGCCAAGGCCGCCGGTGACGAGGTGCGTGCCGGATGTGACGAAGCCCGGCCCGGGCGGCAGCGTGACGCGCTTCAGCCGTGGCACATGCCAGGCGCCATCCCGCCAGGCGGCTTCGCGTTCGCCCTCTGGCGGGGGCGGCGGCGTGTCGCCGGCGGGGACGTCCAGCAGGCGGGCGTCGAGTTCGGGATGCTCCAGCGCGATGACGCGGCCGAGGCCGATGAGGGCGGCCTGGGCGGGTTGCGTGACGGCACCGGCGGCGGGCTGCGCCCCGCGCGTCACCAGGTGCAGCGCGGGGGGCTGTGTTTCGCGGGCGGCATCCTGCGCGGCAGCGAGGGCCCGGGTGGCGAAGGTGAGCGCATCGGTGCCATTGGGCTCGATCGAGCGGATCGGGCGGGTGGGCCGGGGCCTGCGTGCGATGGCGACGGCCTGCGCGCCGCCCGGGGCGGGAACCAGGTCGACGGCTTCGAAGAACCCGGCCAGGACGGTCTGCCATGCATCCGGGGGCAGCAGCGGGTGATCGGGGCGCAGGCCCGTATCCCCGAAGCGCCACCAGCCGGGTGTGGAGCCGAAGACCAGATCGGCCCAGTTGCTGCGCCGGCAGGCTTCCAGCAGCAGCAGCGCGCCGCCCGGCGCCAGCAGGGACGCGGCGTGGCGCAGGCTGTCGCGGATGTCCCGTGTGGCGTGCAGGACGTTGCTGGCCACGACCATGTCGAAGCTGCCCGGCGCGAAGCCCTGCGAGTCCGGCGCGCGTTCGATGTCGAGCGGCAGCGCGGCGGCGATGGCCGCACCGAACCGCGCCGCCGCTGCATCGAGGAAACCGGCGGAAATGTCGGTGAAGGTGATGGCCAGGCGATCCGCCAGCCCGGCCTGGTGCAGCGCCGCGACCAGCGCCCCGGTGCCGGCGCCGATTTCCAGCAGGCGGAGCTTGCGGCCTTCCGGCAGCGCCGCGACCGCTTGCGCCACGGCGGCGACGAGCATGGCGTTCAGCATCCGCGCGAAGGGCGGGTCGGCGTAGATGGAGCCGCCATCGCCGAAGATCGCGGCCAGCGCATCCGCTTCCCCGCGCAGCACCGCCGGCAGTGCTGCGCCGGCGCGGCGGGCGAGGGCGATTTCCATGCGGTCGCCAAGCCGCGCGGCGAGGTCGGCGGCGAGTGCGTTGGGATCGGGCGCGGCGCCCTCGGCCATCCGGGGCAGATGCTCGTGCAGGCGGGCGAGGCCGGGGGTGACGGCGGCGGCGGGAACCTGCGCGTGTGCCCTGGCGGCGTAGCCGGCGGCCAGGGATTCCAGCGCCTCCGCGAAGCCGGCTTCCTCGGTCGGGGCGGTGGCCGCGCCGGCGCGGGCGGCGGCCTCGCCGAGGGGCGGGACGCGCCATTCCGGCGACTGGGCGACCCACTCCACCTCATAGGTCCAGCGGTCGGCGGGATCGGAGGCGGGGCCGGCTTCGATGCGGCGGATGGTCAGGCCGGTGACGGTCATCACCGGGTTGCCATCGGGGTCCATGATCTCGACATCGCCGGTGGCGACGCCGCCGCCCGTGGCGGGACGGGCGCGGACCCAGGCGCGGACGGGGCCGGCATGGGGCTTGTGGAGCGCGACGGCATCGATGGCGAGGGGCAGGAAGGCGCCGGACTCGCCCTGGCCGCTGAAGGTGGCGCCCAGCGCCTGGAAGCAGGCATCCAGCAGCGCGGGGTGCAGCGGCGCGATGGCGGGCGTGCCCTCGGGCAGGGCGACATCGACGATCGCCTCCCCCTGGCCGCGGAACACCCGATGGATGCCGCGGAAGGTGGGGCCGAGGGTGATGCCGCGTTCCGCCAGCATGGCGTGGAGCGCAGCGGCGCCGCCTTCCTCCTCCCTCCCGCGGTCGGCGAGGGCGGCGGGATCCTGGGGCGCGGGTGCGGAGGGGGTCGGGGCGAGGGTGGCGGCGGCGTGGCGCGTCCAATGGCCGCCGGCATCGGCGTGGAGGGAGACCTGGTCGCCCTCCACCAGCACCTGCACGGCGCAGCCTGTGGCGGGCAGCTTGAAGGGGGCGGCGAAGACGATGTCGCGCAGCGCGGTGCCGCCGCTGGCCGCGAGCATCGCGACGACATGGCTGGCGCCGGGGACGATGAGATCCCCCATGACGACATGGTCGGCGAGGAAGGGCAGCCGCTGCGTGTCGAAGCGGGCGCGGGCCAGGCGGGTGCCGGTGGCGAGGTCAGTGGTCTCGCCGAGCAGGGCCTCGGCTGCCTGGGCGAACCAGTAGCGCTGGCGCTGGAACGGGTAGGTCGGCGCCGATGTGGTGCGGGTGGGGTAGGGCTGGTGGAAGGCGGCCCAGTCGATCTCCGCGCCATCCTGCCAGAGGCGGGCGCCGGCCTGCATCGCGGTGGTCCAGCCGAGCGTCGCGCCATCCTGCCCCGGGCGCGCGCGGGCGAGCGAGGGCAGCGTGACCAGCGCCGGCAGGGCATTGCGGGCGAGCCCCGCAAGCACCGGCATGGCGCCGAGTTCGACGGCGTGCGTCACGCCCATCGCCGCCAGCGTGGCCAACCCCTGCGCGAAGCGCACGGGCTGGCGGGCATGGGCGCGCCAATAGGCGGCGTCATGGCGCGGCACCACGGTGCCGGCGAGGTTGCCGATGACGGGGATGGCGGGCGGGTTGTGCGGGATGGACCGCGCCTCGGCTTCCAGCGCGTCCAGCATCGGGTCCAGCAGGCGGGAATGGAAGGCGTGGGAGACGGCGAGCGGCCTTGCGTCCAGGCCTGAGGCGGCGAGCATCGTGTCGTCGAGCAGCGCGGCGATGGCGGCCTGCGGGCCGGCGAGGGTGATGGCCTCCGGCCCGTTCTCGCCGGCGAGTTCGAGGGCAGGGTGGCGGGCGAGCACCCTGTGCGGGTCGGGGCCGAGCACCGCGGCCATGGCGCCGCCGGCGGGCAGCGCCTGCGTCAGGCGACCGCGGGCCGCGACGAGGCGGGCGGCGTCCTCCAAGGTCAGCACACCGGCGAGGTGGGCGGCGGCGTATTCGCCGAGGCTGTGGCCGAGCAGCGCCACCGGCTCCACGCCCCAGCTGCGCCAGAGCGCGCCGAGGCCGGCGGAGAGGGCGAAGAGGGCGGGCTGGGCGATATCGGCGCGGGCGAGGGCGGCACCGTCCTCGAACAGGCGGGACAGGGGTGCGGGCAGGCCCATGACGGCGTCGCAGCGATCGAGGACGCGGCGGAAGACGGGGGCGGTCTCGGCGAGGCCGCGCGCCATGCCGGGGAAGGCGGAGCCCTGGCCGGTGACGAGGAAGGCGATGCGGGGGCGGCCGGCGGTGGTGGCTTCGGCTTTGGGGAGTGCGTCGGCGGCGGTGGCGGGGTCGCGGGCGGTGATGGCGATGCGGCGGGGCAGGGCGGCGCGGCCGGTGGCGGCGGTGCGGGCCAGCGCCGGCAGGTCGGCGCCGGGCGCGGCGAGCGCGTCCTGCCAGCGGGCGACCAGCGCCGTCAGCGCGGCGGGGTCGCGGGCGCTGATCGGCAGGAGATGGGCGGGGCGGGGGTCGGCGGCTGTCGCCGTCTCGGGCGCGGCGCCGAGGACGATATGGGCGTTGGTGCCGGAGAAGCCGAAGGAGCTGACGCCGATGTGGCGCAGCGGCGCGGGTTCGAGCCGCGTCGGCACTTCGATGCGGGCGCCGGTCAGGTCGATATGCGGGTTGAGGCGGGTGAAGTGGAGGCTGGGGGCGACCGCCTGGTGGCGGAGCATGAGGACGGCCTTGATGAGGCCGGCGATGCCGGCGGCGGCCTCGGTATGGCCGATATTGGTCTTCGCCGAGCCGACGGAGAGCGGCCGGGCGCGATCCCCGGCGAAGACGCTGCGGAGCGCATGCATCTCGATGGGATCGCCAAGGGCGGTGCCGGTGCCATGGGCCTCGATGGCGTCGATGTCCGATGGCGCCAGCGCCGCATCGGCGAGGGCGGCGCGGAGCACGGCTTCCTGCGCGGGGCCGGAAGGGGCGGTGAGGCCGGCGCTGCGACCATCCTGGTTCACCGCGCTGCCATGGATCACCGCCAGCACAGGATCACCGGCCGCCCGCGCATCCGACAGCCGCTTGAGAACGACCACGCCGCAGCCCTCGCCGCGAACATAGCCGTCGGCGGCCGCATCGAAGGTCTTGCAGCGCCCATCGCCGGCCAGCATGTGCGCCTTGGAGAAGCCGATGGTGAGTTCGGGCGACAAAGTCGCATTCACCCCCGCCGCCAGCGCCACGCGGCATTCCCCGCTGCGCAGCGCGCGCACCGCGAGATGCGTGGCCACCAGCGACGACGAACAGGCCGTGTCCACCACCATCGTCGGCCCCTGGGTGCCGAGCGCATAGGCGATGCGCCCCGCGGCGATGGAGGGCGCGTTGCCGAGGCTGGCATAGGCGTCGATCCAGCCGAGATCCCTCTGCCGGCCGAGCAGCGTGCCGTAATCCGCGGTGCTGAGGCCAACGAAGACCCCCAGCGCCTGGCCCGAGAGGCGATCCGGCGCGATGCCGGCATCCTCCAGCGCCGCCCAGGCATTCTCCAGCAGCAGGCGATGCTGCGGGTCCATGGCCTCCGCCTCTCGCCGGGAGATGCCGAAGAGGGCGGCGTCGAAGCGATCGATGCCGTCGAGGAAGGCGCCCCAGCGGCTGCTGGCGCGGCCGGGGGCGTCCGGATCGGCATCGAAGAGGGCGGTGGCGTCCCAGCGATCCGCCGGCACCTCCGTCACGGCGTCGCGCGCGGTGGACAGCAGCCGCCAATAGGCATCCGGGCCTTCGCCGCCGCCGGGGAAGCGGCAGCCGATGCCGATCACCGCGACGGGTTCGCGCGCGGCGCGGCCGGCGGCGTCCAGCTTCGCTTCCAGGTCCTGGATCATCGCGAGGGCGCGGCGGACGGCATTCGCCTCCCGCGCGGTGGGGTCAGTACCCGGCATGGGCGAGCTTCCGTTCCAGCAGCAGCAGGGCGTCGTCGTCGGGGTCGTCGGCAGGGGGCGGGGCGGGCGGTGGGGCTTCGGCGGGAGGAGGGGTGACGCCCAGGCCCAGTTCGGCGGCGAGATGCGCGACCAGCGCCTCCGCGCTCGGATGGTCGAAGACGAGCGAGGCGCGCAGCGGCTTGCCGATGGCGGCGGAGAGGGTGTTGCGGAGTTCGACGGCCATCAGGCTGTCGAGGCCGAGTTCGGCCAGGGGCCGCGCGCGGTCCAGCGGCGTGTCACCGAGGCCGAGGATGCGGCTGATCGCCTCCGCCACCGCATCCGCCAGCGCATCCCGCTTCGCGCTGCCGATGGCGGCGGCCAGCTTCTCCTGCAACGCCAGGCGGGGCGGCGGGACACCCGCGGCGGCAGCGGAGATCGCGACCTCCGCCAGCCCGGCGGAGAGCGCGGAATCCAGCGCGGCCAGGGCGGTGTCGGGCGACAGGCCCGCACGGCCTTGTGCCATGCCGTCCCCCTGCCAGGCCCCCCAATGCACCAGCAGCGCCGGTTCGCCCCGGGCGCGGCGGCGCTGCGCGATGGCGGCGAGGGCGGCATTGGCGGCGGCGTAGTTGGCCTGGCCGGCGGAGCCATGCAGGGCGGCGAGCGATCCGAACATCACGAAATGCTCGACGGGATGGGCGGCGGCGATGCGGTCCAGCGCCTCCGCCCCCGCCAGCTTGGCCGGGAAGGCGGCGGCCAGGCGTTCGCGGTCCAGCCGCGCCGCCGTCCCGTCATGCAGCGCGCCGGCCAGGTGGAAGATGCCGCGCAGCGGGTGCCGCAGGCCGGAGAGTGCGCGGCGCAGCGCGGCGGGATCGGCGATGTCGGCGGCGATGCTGCGGATGGTGGCACCCTCGATCGCGACGTCGGCGGGATTGCGGGCCAGCAGCACCAGGTGGCGGGCGCCGTTCGCCACCAGCCAGCGGGCCAGGTGCCGGCCCAGCGCGCCGGTGCCGCCGGTGAGGAGGTAGGTCGCATCGGCGCGGAACAGGCTGCGCGCCAGCACGAGCTTGCCGATATGGCGCGCGGCCTGGATGCGGCGGAGGGCGGGCGTCACCTCCGCGAAGGGCCAGCGTTCCACGGGCAGGGGCGCCAGGCCCTGCGACAAATCGTCGCAGAGGCTGGCCAGCATGTCGCCGACACGGGCGGGGTTGGAAAGGATCAGGCTGTCGAGCGCCACGGGGCGGTAGCGGATGTCGGGGCGGATCGCGTCGACACGGTCGGTGTCCCAGATCTCCGCCTTGCCGATCTCAAGGAAGACGCCGCCGGGCTTCAGCAGGCCGAGGCCCGCGGGGATGGCGGGGCCGGTCAGGCTGTTCAGCACGACATCGACCGGCGCGGCGGCGGCGAAGCCGAGGGCGCGGCTGTCATGCACCTCCGTGATGCCGAGGGCGGCGAGGCGGGCGCGCTTTTCCGCGCTGCCGGCGGTGGCGACCACCACGGCGCCGGCGGCCCGCGCGACGGCGATTGCCGCGAGGCCGACGCCGCCCGTCGCGGCATGGACCAGCACCCGCTGGCCGCGGGTGAGGCGCGCGACTTCGAGCAGAGCGAGGCGCGCGGTGAGCCAGGCGACAGGCTGGGCGGCGGCCTCCGCGAAGCCCATGCCGTCCGGCAGCGGGCGGAGGAGGCGCGCATCGGCGCTGACATGGCTGGCGAAGCAGCCGGGCGCGATGGCCAGCACGGCATCGCCGGGCGCGAAGCCGCCGACACCATCGCCGACCGCGACAACGCGGCCCGCGCATTCGACACCCGGGGCCCCGCCATCGCCGGGATACACGCCGAGCAGGTTCATCACGTCGCGGAAATTGATGCCGGTGGCGGCGACCTCGATCACCACCTGGCCGGGGGTGGCCGACGGCGCCGCCATGCGGTCCCAGCGCAGCGCCTCCAGCGACGCATCGGCGCCGCGGGCCAGCACGAAGGGCGCGGGTGGCGGGGGTGGGGTGGGGCGGGACGCCAATTCCCGCGCCAGCAGGGCGCCATCGCGCAGGGTCAGCACGGCCGGGCCTTCGGCCGGGATCGGGGGCGGCACGGCGCCGGCGGGCAGGTCCAGCAGCACGGGGCGGAGTTCGGGGTGTTCCAGCGCCAGCGTCGGCATCAACCCGGCCAGCGCCGCCTGGGCCGGGCTGGCATCCAGCGTGGCCAGCACCGCGAGGCGGGCGGGTGCGGCGCGGGCGGCTTCCAGCACGCGCCAGGTCGCGGCGACGGCATCGGCCTCCGCCCGCAGGTCGATCCAGGCGGGGGTTTCCGTGCCGTCCGGCAGGGCCCGCCAGGCGATTTCCTGCACCACGGCGCCCTGGCGGGAGACGGCGAGGGCCAGCCCCTCGCACAGCGCGACGGGGGCGCCGCTGGCGTCCAGCAGCGCGACCTCCGCACGGTCGGGCGCGGGGAGGCGGAGGACGGCGAAGCGGGGCGTGCCGCCCAACAGGGTGAAGCGCGCAAGGCCCTTCGGCACCAGCGCGTCCCGGCTGCCTTCCGGCAGTGTCGCGGCCAGGGCCTGCCAGGCGGCATCCAGCACCCGCGGATCGAGGCGGTAGCCGGGCTGGCTGTCCCCGAGTTCGGCGACGGCCTCCCCATCCCCGGCCCAGAGGGCGCGGAGGCCCTGGAAGGCAGGGCCGTAGGCCAGGCCGGCTTCGGCGAAGCGGGCGTAGAGCGCGCCGACATCCATGCCGCGCGGGCAACGGGCGCGGGCTTCCGCCAGGGACGGTGCCGGTCCGGGGGCCAGGGTGCCGGCACGGGCCGTCGCGATGGGGATGAAGGGCGCGTCAGGATCCTCGGCGGCGGCGGCGAGGGTGAGGGCGCCGCCGTCATGCATCGTCTGCACCACTGGTGTCTCGGCGGGGGCGAGGAGGCGGTCGAAGGTCACATCCTCCAGCACCGCGGGGGCATCGGGCGGCAGGGCGGAGAGCAGCATCTCCACCATCGCGGCGGCGGGCAGGACGACGCGGCCGGCCAGGGCGTGGTCCGCCAGCCAGGCGGGGCGCGTGGAGGTGAGTTCGGTCTCGAAGAGCCGTTCACCGCGCTGGGAGCGCAGGCGGCGGCCGAGCAGGGGGTGGACGCTGGCGGGCAGGGCGGCGCGGGCGGGGGTGGCCCAGTGGCGCTGGCGGTCCCAGGGCGTCAGCGGCAGGGCGATGCGGGCGCCGGATTGCGGGGGCAGGTCGGGCAGGGGCGCGTTGCTCGGCGTGACGGTGGCCAGGGCCTCCGGCATCTCGACCAGCACCCACCAGGGGTGGCGCGCGCGGCCATGGGCGGCGCTGGCGCAGAGGGCGGCGAAATCGGCGCCTGCCGCCAGCCGGGCCTGGCAGGCGGCGACCAGGCGGCGCAGCCCGGCCTCGCTGCGGGCCGTGAGCAGCAGCAGGGGCCTGGCCGGGGGAGGCGGCGCGGGCGCGGGCGCTGGGGGCGCTTCCAGCACCGCATGGGCATTGGTGCCGGAGAAGCCGAAGGAGCTGACGCCGACATGGCGCAGCGCCGCCGGCGCCAGGGAAGTGGGCACGCGGAGATCGGCGCCACCGAGGTCGATATGCGGGTTCAGCGCCCCGAAATGCAGGCTGGGCGGCACCTGGCCATGGCGCAGCATCTGCACGGCCTTGATGAGGCCCGCGATACCCGCTGCCGCCTCGGCATGGCCGATATTGGTCTTGACTGATCCGACCATCAGCGGGCGGTCGCGGCTGGGGCCGAAGACGTTCCGCAGCGCATGCATCTCAATCGGGTCGCCCAGCGCGGTGCCGGTGCCATGCGCCTCGATCGCGTCGATGGCATCGGGCGGCAGGCCGGCATCGGCCAGTGCCGCGCGGATCACCGCTTCCTGCGCGGCGCCGGATGGGGCGGTGAGGCCGCTGCTGCGGCCATCCTGGTTCACGGCCGTGCCGCGGATGATGGCGAGGATGCGGTCCCCGGCGGCCGTGGCCTCCGACAGGCGCTTCAGCACCACCACGCCGCAGCCATCGGCACGGACGAAGCCATCGGCGCGGGCATCGAAGGCCTTGCAGCGCGCATCGGGGGCCAGCATCGACAGGCCCTGCAAGGCGCTGGTCGTGCCGCTGCCCAGCGCCAGATTCACGCCGCCTGCCAGCGCCATGCCGCATTCGCCGCGCCGGATCGCCTGCACCGCCAGGTGCAGCGCGACGAGGGAGGAGGAGCAGGCGGTATCCAGCACCAGCGCCGGGCCATTGAGTCCGAGGAGATAGGCGATGCGGCCCGCGGCGATGCTCGGCGCGCCGCCCGTGCCGGCAAAGGCCTCGCCCCCTTCCGCATGGGCGGCCAATTGGGCGTAGTCGTAGTTGCACAGGCCCATGAAGACGCCGGTGTTGCTGCCCGCCAGCGTGTCGGGCGGCAGCAGCGCATCCTCCAGCGCTTCCCAGGCCACTTCCAGCAGCAGCCGGTGCTGCGGGTCCATGAAGGGGGCTTCGCGCGGCGCGATGCCGAAGGCCAGCGGATCGAAGCCCGCGACATCGGGCAGGTAGCCGGCTTGCGGGCCATCGATGTCCTGCGGGCCGAGGCTGCGGCCTTCCGGGCGCGGGATGATGCCATCCCGGCCTTCCGCCAGCGCCTGCCAGAAGGCGTCCGGATCCTCGCCGCCCGCGGGGAAGCGACAGCCCATGCCGATGATGGCGATGGGGTCGTCGCTGGCGGTGGCGCGCGTGGTCGCGCGGGCTGCGGCCGGCGCATCGCCGAGATGGGCGGCGAGGGCGGCGACGCTGCTGTGGTCGAAGAGCAGCGTGGCGCTCAGGGCGCCCCGGCCGAGGCGCGATTGCAGGCGGTTGCGGAGTTCCACCGCCATCAGGCTGTCGAGGCCGAGTTCGAAGAGGTTGGCGCGACGGTCCAGCGCCTGGCCGGGCGAGAGGCCGAGCACGGCGGCCGCTTCCCCGGCGATGAGGTCCGCGAGGGCGGCGGCAGGGGGCGCTTCGGCCATGGCGGCCCGGGCCGGGGCGGCGGGCTTCGGCGCCTGCCAGCCGCGCAGGGAGGATGGCGGGCGCATCCCCTCGAAACTCGCGAGGAAGCGGGGGCGGTCGATGGGCAGGATCGCGCTGGCGGCTTCGGGCGTGGAGAGGGCCCAGTCGAGCAGCGCCTCCCCGGCCTCGGAGGGGATGGTGCCGAGGCCCTGCGCGGCGAGGCGGTCGATCAGCGCCGCGTTGCCGGCCTGGGAGCCGATATCGCGCCAGAGGCCGAAGCCGAGGCTGGTGGCGCGGCCACCGCGCGCCCGCCGCGTCGCCGCCAGGGCGTCGATCGCGCAGCTTGCCGCGACATGCGCGGCCTGCCCGGCCTGGCCGAACAGCGCGACGGCGGAGGAGAAGAGCAGGAAGACATCGAGGTCCGGGAAGGCGGCGTCCAGGTCCCGCGCCGCGTCGAATTTCGGCGCTAGCGTGGTGGCGAAATCGGCCGCGCTGGCCTGGGCGAGCGTGGCATCGGCCAGCGTCCCGGCGGCATGGACGATGCCGCGCAGCGCTGGCAGGCGGGCGATCAGCGCCGCCCGGGCCCCGGCATCCGCCAGGTCACAGGCTTCCAGCGTGACCGTGGCGCCGGCATCGCGCAGCGCCTGCATCCACGCCAGGTCTTCGGGAATGCGGCGCCCTGCCAGCACCAGCCGGCGCGCGCCGCGCCGGACCAGCCATTCGGACGCGAAGCGGCCGAGGCCGCCAAAGGCGCCGGTGACGAGGATGGCGCCGTCCGGATCGATGATGGCGGGCGGCCCATCCGCGGCCCGGCCAAGGCGCGGGACGAGGAGGGCGCCGTCCCGCAGGACCAGTTCCGGCTCGGCCAGCAGCAGGGCGGGCGGCGGATCGCCATCCCCGTCCAGGAGGCGGATATCGAGTTCCGGCCGTTCCTGCCGCAGCGTGCGCATCATGCCCCACAGGGCGGCGCCCGCCGGATCGGCCCCCAGCGCGCCGCGCGTCCGCAGCGTGATGCGCCGCTGTTCGGGGCCGAGCGCCTGGAGGCGGGCGAGCAGGGTCGCGCAGCGATCCGCGGCGGGGCCGCCGGGGTCGGCGAGGGTGACGGCCTCCGCCGCCGGACGGGCGACCAGCAGGGTGTTGCCGGGCAGGTCCGGGATGGCGGTCGCCTCCAGGCCGAGCCGGGCCAGCAGCGCCAGCCAGGCGGGGCGGGACAGCAGGGGATGGTCGTGGCGGAGTGCGGGGTCGGCGAAGCGCCACCAGCCCTCCGTCAGGCCGAAGACGAGGTCGACCCAGCCGCCGGGCGTGGGGTCCCCGGGCAGGCCTTCTGGATCGGTTTCCAGCAGCAGCAGACGGCCATCGGGGGCGAGGACCCGCGCGACGTGGCGGAGCGCGGCTTCCAGGTCGCGCGTGGCGTGCAGGACATTGGCGGCGATGACCAGGTCGAAGCCCGCTGCCGGCAGGCCCTGCGCCAGCGGATCATCCTCGATATCCAGCACCGCGAAGCGCTGGGCCGGGATGCGCCCGCGGGCGCGTTCCACCAGGGACCGGCCGATATCCGTGAACCAGTACTCGACGCGATCGGGATCGAGCGCCGCGAGGACGGCGGCGGCGGTGGCGCCGGTGCCGGCGCCGATCTCCAGCACGCGCAGCCGGCCCGTGGGCGGGGCGGCGGCCTCCGCCAGCACAGCCAGGACCTGGTTGGCGGCGGCATAGGCGGGGCTGTCGCGATAGACCTGCTCGGCGCCGTCGCCCTCGAACAGCAGTTTCACCGGATCGGCCAGGCCGCGCAGCACATCGGGCAGGGCGGCGCCGCAGCGGTCCAGCAGCGCGGCCTCCGGCGCCGCCCCTGGCAGCGGGATGGCGTCCGGCAGTGGGCGGGCGGCGAGGCGGGCCAGGTGGTCGAAAAGGCGGCGGTGGCGGGGCACGACCTCCTCTGCCTTCACGGCGGCGATGGCGGCGCGGGCGTGGCGCGTGGCGGCGGCTTCCAGCGCCAGGCGGCGGGCGGGGTCCTCCAGTCCGGCGGTCAGGGCGGCGATCCGCGCGCGGGGGTCGGGGCGGGGGGTCCAGGCGATGGCGTGGCACCAGCCGCGCCAGGCGTCGGGCGCGGCGGCCAGGCGCAGCCCCTCCAGCAGCGCCAGCACGGTGCCGTCGGCGTCCAGCAGGCGGATATCGGCGGTGGTGACGCCGCCGGAATCGCCGGTGATGACGGCGTGGGCCCAGCTTTCGGCGCCGGGTGCGCGCGCGGCGCGGGCGTAGCGGGCGGCGCCGGCGGGCAGGCGGGGCGCGCCGCTGCTGCCGAAGGCGATGGCCCCGGCGGTCCGCAGCGCGGCGTCCAGCAGCACCGGGAAGGGCGCGGCGGATAGTTGCGCCAGTGCCTGGCCCTGGCCGCGCCAGAGCGCTGCGATGCAGCGGTAGTGCGGACCGAAGTCGATGCCGGCCTCGGCAAGCCAGGCATGGAAGGCGTTGGGGTCCAGGGACTCCGTGCAGGTGGCGTGGAGGGCTGGCAGCTTCTGGTCGGGCAGGGCATCGGCGGTGGTGGCGCGGGCCGTTGCGTGGCGGTCCCAGGCCGTGCCGGCCTGGGCGAAGAGGCCGAGTTCGTCCCCGGCCACGACCTGCACCAGGCGCGGCACGGCGACGGGCAGCGCGCGGTCCAGCGTGATGTCCGCCAGCGCATTGCCCTGGCCCGATGCCTCCGCCGCGGTGCGAAGGCGTTCCAGCATGTCGGCCGCGGGCAGCAGGGCCGTGCCGCGGACGCGGTGGTCGGCCAGCAGGCGGGCGCCGGGCATCAGATGCGCCTCGAACACCGGGGCGGGGCCGGCCTGGGGCAGGCGGCGGCCGGGCAGCATCTCGGCCTCATCCAGCCAGAAGCGCTGGCGGTCGAAGGGATGGCCGGGCAGGTCAACGCGCCGGCCTGGTGGTGCGGGCAGGTCCGGCATGAGGGCGTCGGAGGGCTCGGCGGCGGCGAGATCCTCGGCGCTGTCGGCGATGATCCACCAGGGCAGGCGCGGGCGCGCCACCGCGGCGGTGTGGCAGGCATCGGCGAAGGTGAAGGCGCCGTCGCGCAGTTTCGCCTGTGTCTCCGCCGCCATGGCGCGCAGCGCGTCCGGCGTGCGGGCGCTCAGCAGCAGGCGGGGCGCCTCGGCCGGGGTGGACGCGCGTGGCGGCGCTTCCGGCGCGGCTTCCAGGATCAGATGCGCGTTGGTGCCGGAGAAGCCGAAGCTGCTGACGCCGACGCGCCTCAGCGGCGTGGGCACGGTCGCGACCGGGATCTCGATCGCGGCATCGCCGAGGTCGATATGCGGGTTGAGGCGCGTGAAATGCAGGCTCGGCACCACCGCCTGGTGGCGCAGCATCAGCGCCGCCTTGACCAGCCCGGCGACGCCCGCCGCGCCCTCCGCATGGCCGATATTCGTCTTGACCGAGCCGACGCGGAGCGGCGCGGGCCGCGCCCCCCCGAAGACGCCGCGCAGCGCCTGCATCTCGATCGGGTCGCCCAGCGTCGTGCCGGTGCCATGCGCCTCGATGGCATCGACATCGGCGGGTGCAAGCCCGGCATTGTCGAGGGCCGCGCGGATGACCGCTTCCTGCGCCGGGCCGTTCGGGGCCGTCAGCCCGGCGCTGCGGCCATCCTGGTTGACGGCGCTGCCGCGGATGACGGCCAGCACGCGGTCACTATCCGCCAGCGCATCGGCCAGGCGCTTCAGCACCAGCACGCCGCAGCCCTCCGCGCGGACGAAGCCGTTGGCGGCTTCGTCGAAGGCGCGGCACTGGCCGTCGGGGGAGAGCATGTGCAGCCGGTCGAGCGTCGCCGCGCCCCAAGGCAACAGAGTGAGGTTCACGCCGCCGGAAAGCGCCAGCGAACACTCGCCCGCCCGCAGCGCCTGCACGGCCAGATGCGTGGCGACCAGGGAGGAGGAACAGGCCGTATCGACGACGAGCGCCGGGCCTTGCAGGCCGAGCAGATAGGCAAGCCGCCCGGCCGCGACACCGGGTGCGCCGCCGGTGGCGGCGTAGCCTTCCTCCGACATCGCGGCGGGGTCGCCGATGCGGGCGTAGTCGGCCGTGCAGCAGCCGAGATAGACGCCGGTGCGCGTCCCCTCCAGCCGGTCGGGCGCGATGCCGGAATGTTCGAGGGCGCGCCAGGCGGCTTCCAGAACGAGGCGCTGCTGCGGGTCCATGGCCGCGGCCTCGCGCGGCGCGATGCCGAAGAAGGCGGCGTCGAACAGGTCGATGCCATCGAGGAAACCGCCCTGCGCGGTACCACCCGTCGCCGGGGCGGCCCAGCGATCCGGCGGCACCGGGCGCACGGCGTTCCGGCCCTCCGCCAGCAGGGACCAGAAGGCGTCGGGGCCCTCCGCGCCCGGGAAGCGGCAGCCCAGGCCGATGATGGCGATGGGCGCGCGGAACCGGGCCTCCGACGCGTCCAGCCTCTCCTGCATTCGCTGCAGCAGGCGAACGGCCTGTTCCTTCACCTGGCGGTCGGTGCTCATGGCGTCTCCTCCCCCAGCAGGGCGGCGAAGCCGGCGAGGGCGGCGTCCAGGTCTTCCTCCGATGCGGTGGTCAGGTCGTCCGGCGTGGGTGCTGCCTCCGCCCTGGTGGGTGCCGCTTCGGCGGGCAGGCCGAAATGCGTCACGGCCAGGTGGTCCGCGATGGCGGCGATGCTGGGGTGGTTGAAGAGCAGCGTCGCCGGCAGCGCCGCGCCGGCGATGCGGCCCAGGCGGTTGCGGAGTTCGAGCGAGCCGAGGCTGTCGAGCCCGTATTCCTGCAAGGGCCGACGCGGATCGATGGGGCCGGGGATGGAGAGCAGGCTGGCGCATTCCGCGGCGATCCGGTCCCGCAGCCAGGCGCGGCGGTCTTCGGGCGCGACCACCGGGACGGGTTCCGGGGGGGCGGTGCGGGGCGCTTCCGCCGCGGGCGGCGCATCGAGCAGGTCCCGCAGCAGCGGAGGCACGCCCGCCTTGCGCAGCGCGTCCGGCCGCAGCGGCAGCACGGCGGCCTGGGGCAGGCCCTGGGCGAGGATGAGATCCAGGGCCTCGAACGCCTCGGCCGGGCTGAAATCGCCCATGCCGGCTTCGGCGAGATCGACGCCGCGGGCGGCCGCCGCGCCGATGCCGCGCCAGGCGCCCCAATCCACGGCGACGGCGCCGATGCCCCCCGCCCAGGCGGCGCGCAGCGCGGCATCCAGCGCGGCACTGGCCGCGGTATGGGCGGCCTGGCCGGAGGAGCCGAACAGCGCGCCGGCGGAGGAGAAGCCGACCAGCAGGTCGAGCCGCGGCCATGCCCGCAGGATCGCCGAGAGGCCGCCGCATTTCGGCGCGGCGACACGGGCGAAGGCGCCGGGGCGGAGTTGCGCCGCCAGACCATCCTCCAGCAACCCCGCGGCATGGATGACGCCGCCGATGGGCGGCAGGCCGAGCGTGGCGGCGCGGTCATCGGCGGCGGCGAGGGCGGCGGGATCCGTCACCTCCCCCAGCACCAGGTCAGGTGCCGCATCGCCACGCCGTGCCAGGCGCAGCACGCCGCCGGCGCCGCGATGGCGGAGCCAGGCGACGATGGCCGGGCCGAGGCCGCCGCTGGCGCCGGTGACGATGTAGCTGCGGTCGCCGCGGATGCGGTGCGGCAGGCCGGGAATGGCGACCAGCTTGCCGCGGTGCTCGGCGCGGAGCATCGATTGCAGCGCCCCTGGCGCGGCGGACAGCGGCAGCGCGGTGACGGGCGGCAGCAGCGACGGGTCGGCTTCCACCGCCGCCAGCAATTCCCGCAGCAGCGCGGCGAAGACCGGGGCCTCCACCTGGTCCAGCGCCACGACGTGATAGGCGAGGTCGGGCCGCCGCGCCGCGACCGAGGCCGGGGTCGCGATGCCGAGGCGCCCGATCTCGACATAGGTGCCGCCAGGGCGCAGGCGATCCAGCGCCGCATCGCGCAGCGCAGGCGGCAGGGCGCCGAGGACCACGTCGAGCGGGGCGATGTCGCCGAGTTCGGCGGCGCGGGAATCCAGCACCTCCGCAATGCCGTCGTCGCGCAGCAGGGCACGGCGGGCCTCGCTGCCGGCGGTGGCGACGATGGTGGCGCCGGAGGCGCGGGCGAGGCGCAGGGCGATGCTGCCGACACCGCCGGTGGCGGCGTGGATCAGCACGCGCATGCCCGGCCGGAGCGGCGCCAGGTGGCGCAGCGCGTGCCAGGCGGTCACGCCCGCGATGGGCAGCGCGGCGGCCTGGGCGAAGGACAGGGCGGGCGGCAGCGGCAGCACCAGCCGCGCATCGGCCAGCAGGTGGGTGGCCAGCGCGCCCGGCGCGACGGCCAGAACGGCATCGCCCTCCCGCAGCCCCGTCACGCCCTCGCCCAGGGCCAGGACCTCCCCTGCCGCCTCGCCGCCGAGGCCCGGGCCCACGGCGGGCACATGGCCAGCGGCCGCCAGCGCGTCCTTGAAGTTGAGCCCTGCGGCGCGGACCCGGATCAGCACCTGCCCGGGCGCGGGGCGCGGCGGATCGCGCGGCACGAGGTCGAGGGCCGCGGTCAGCACGGCCGGTCCGGTGGCGGCGGCGGGGTGGGGGCGGAACAGCCGCGCCAAATGGCGCTGGCCGCCACGCCAGGCGACCCGATCCTCGCCATCCGCCAGGGCACATTCGACCGCCAGCGCCGCCTCGTCCCCGATGCCATCGAGGTCGACGGTGCGAGCGGCGAGCGAGGGGTATTCGCGGGCCAGTGTCCGAAGCAAGCCGCCGAGGCCGGCGGCGGCTTGGTCCGGCACCTCTCCGCTGTCGACCGCTTCCGCCAGGCGGGTTGCCAGCAGCAGGCGTGGCGCTTCCGGCCGCGCGGCGAGCGCATCGGCCAGGGCGACGAGGGCTTCCGCCGACAGGGAAGCGGGCGCGATCACGCCGGCGATCGGTGCCGGCGGCAGTTCCTGGCCCGGCGCCAGGCTGATCCAGGGCCGGGCAGCGCTGGTGGCGGTGATGACCGCCTGCCCGCCCAGTTCGGCGACGACGACCGGGTTCTCCAGCCTGGCTTCCCGCAGCAGCTCGCACCAGCGCGCGGCCGGCAGCAGCGGGTGGTCGGGGCGGAGGTCGTGGTCGGTGCGGTGGGTCCAGCCTTCCGTCAGGCCGAAGGTAAGGTCGAGCCGCGCCAGCGGGCCGGTGCCCTCCACCAGCAGCAGCCGGCCGCCGGGGGCGAGCAGGGTGACGGCGTGGCGGATGGCCGCACGCAGATCCGGCGCGGCATGCAGGACATTGGCGGCGACGACCAGGTCATGCGCCGCCAGCGCGATGCCCTGGGTGGCGGGGTCGGCGCTGATGTCGAGCCGCGCGGTTCCGACGCCGAAGCGGCGCGCGGCGGCGTCGAGGAAGCCGGCGCCGATATCGGTGAAGAGGTAGTCCGCCTGCGGCAGCGCCGCGCGCAGCGCGGCGGTGGTGGCGCCGGTGCCGCCGCCGATCTCGATGACACGGCGCGCGCCGCCGGCCACCGCGGCGGCCACGGCGTTGAGATGTCGGGCCAGCGGGCTTTCGCGATAGGCGCCATCGGGGGCGCCGTCTCCGAACAGCAGGGCGAGCGGGTCCTGCCTTCCGGCCAGCACATCGGGCAGCGCCGCGCCGCAGCGCGCGACCAGCGCGATTTCCGCCGCCTGCGCCGGAAACTGGCGGGCGAGGGCGGCGCAGCCGGCGGCGGGGTCCCCGGCCTGATCGGCTGCCGCTGCATGCGGGGCGAGCAGCGCCGCCAGCGCCGGGCGCACGGGCTGCGGGATGGCGGCCAGGCCATCGCGGATGAAGCGGGCCGCGAGGCGTTCAAGCGCCTCATGCGGCGCGGTCAGCGCCGGGTCGGCGGCGGCACGCCAGCCCAGGGTGAAGACCAGGCCGGAGGCCCCGGCGGCGGCGCGGCGGCACTCCACCCCGCGCGCTTCCGCCAGCACGGCGCCGGCGGCATCGAGCCAGAGGATGTCGCCGGTCTTGGCCTCAGCCGTCTCATTCGTCAGGCGGGCCAGGATGCGGCGGCAGCCATCGAGGGCCGTATGGCGGGCGAAGCGGGCGATGGCGGCGGGCCGGAAGCCGAGCGCGGCGTCGCGGACGGCGGCGCCGAGTGTCTGCAACCCGGCGTCGAGGATCGCGACCTCCTCCGCGCCGTCGTCGATGTCCGCGACCGCGGCGCCGGTTGCGCGACCGAGGCGGGCGATGCGGCGGAAGGCGGGGCCGAAGTCCAGGCCGGCTTGCGCCAACTCGGCCGCCCAGGTGGCGCCGTCCTCCTGCCCGGCTTGTGTCACGGCGAAGGGGGCGCCGGACGGGGTGGCCGGCGCGGCGCGTGCCTCGGCGATCTGGCGCCAGCTTCCCGCGACCTCGGCCATCACGCGGAAACGGCCATCGGCATCCCGCCACAGCTGGATGGCCTGCGCGGTATCCAGCGGCAGGGGCGCGGTGAAGGCCAGGTCGGTCACGGCGGTGGCGCCGGCTTCCGCCAGCACGGCGAGGTGCCAGGCGCCGGGCAGCAGGGGAACGCCGTCCACCACATGCTGCCGCAGCCAGGGCTCCGGCGTGGCGATGTGCAGCGTCTCCCCGGATGGCAACGGGATCGGCGCGCCGAGGCGCGGCGTCGCGGCCCAGTGGCGGCGGCGCTGGAAGGGGTAGGGCGGGAGGTCCACCGGCACACCCGTGGCGGGCGCGGGTTCGGGCGGCGGGTCGCGGCTCGGCACCGCATCGGCCAAGGCCGCCGCGCTGTCGGCCACCAGGGTGATCGGCAGGCGCGGGCGGCGGGCGGCGGCGGTGGCGATGGCGGCGAAATCGGCGCCGGCCTCGGCGAGGCGCGTGGCATAGGCGGCCCGCAGCGCCTCCAGCGCCGCATTGTCCCGTGCGGAGAGGATGAGGCGCGGGCTGGCCTGGCGGGCCACGGCACCGCGCGCGGGCGGGGCCGCGACATCCCGCCCGGGCGCTGCCGCGACATCTCGCCCGGGCGCTGCCGCGACATCTCGCCCGGGCGCTGCCGCGACCACGGCATGGGCGTTGGTGCCGCCGATGCCGAAGGAGCTGACGCCGCCGATCCGCCGTTCCGTCCAGGGCCGCAGGGCCGTGGCCAGGCGGAAGGGGGTCTCCGCCCAGGGGATGCGGCGGGAGGGTTCGGCCGCATGCAGCGTCGGCGCGACCATGCCGCGTTCCAGCATCAGCACGGTCTTGATGAGGCCCGCGACGCCGGCGGCGGTTTCCGTGTGGCCGATGGCGCTTTTCAGGCTGCCCAGCGCCACGCTGCCCGGCGCCGCGCCGCGATAGGCGGCGGAGAGCGCCGCGACCTCGATCGGATCGCCGATCGGGGTGCCGGTGCCGTGGCCCTCGACATGGCCGATATCGGCGGGGGTGACGCCGGCGACGGCCATCGCTTCCGCGATCACGGCGGCCTGGCGATCCTGGCTGGGCGCGGCGAAGCCCACCTTGTGGCTGCCGTCATTGTTGACGGCGGTGCCGAGGATCAGGGCGCGGATGCGGTCCTGCCCCGCATCCTCCGCCCGCCGCAGCACCACCAGCCCGCAACCGCTGCCGAAGACGGTGCCGGCCGCGCCCTCGGCGAAGCTGCGGCAATGCCCATCGGGCGACAGCATGCCGCCTTCCTCATGCCGGTAGCCCACCTGGTGGGGCACGCGGATGCTGACGCCACCCGCGATGGCGATGTCGCATTCGCCGGACAGCAGGCTCTGGCAGGCCAGGTGGATGGCGACGAGGGAGGAGGAGCAGGCGGTCTGCACCGCGATGGCGGGGCCCTTCAGGTCCAGCCGATAGGCGAGTTGCGTCGCGGCATAATCCTTGTCGTTGCCGGCCATGGCGAGGAGCTGGCCCGCGCGGCTCGGCCCCTCGATCTGCGCGCGGAGGCGGAACAGCAGGTAGGTGCTGATGGCGGAGCCGATGAAGACGCCGATCTGCGCGTCGGTCCGGCGGGGATCGCAATGCGCGTCTTCCAGCGCGTGCCAGGCGACCTCCAGCAGGATGCGCTGCTGCGGGTCCATCAGCGCGGCTTCGTGCGGCGCGATGCCCCAGAAGGCGGCGTCGAAGCGGTCGATCCCCTCCAGCGCCGCCGCGGCGGGGATGTAGCGGGGGTCGTCGATCGTCGCGGCGGGCACGCCTTCCGCCAGCAGCGCGGCGCGGTCGAGGCGCGTGATGCCCTCCCGCCCGCTTTCGAGCAGCGACCAGAGGCTGGCGATGTCCGGCGCGCCGGGGAAGCGGCCGGCCATGCCGATGATGGCGATGCCGGTCATCGGCGCTGGGCCGCGCGACGTCGGGCGGCGCGGTCCAGCCCGCCCTGCACGGCGCCTTCGGCCGCGTCGCCGGCCAGCGCGGCGGCAAGGGCGCTGATGCTCGGCAGGCGGAACAGATCCACCACCGTCAGGCGGCTGCCCATGCGGTCCGCCAGCAGGCGTTGCAGGCGCACCATGTGCAGGGAGGTCGCGCCGGCATCGAAGAGGTTTCGCTGCGGATGCACGGGCTGGCCCAGCGCTTCGGCGACCAGCGCCGCGACGCCGGCTTCCAGCCCGCCGGCGGGGGCGGCGGCATCGCTGGCCGGCGGCTTGAGCGCGCTGCGGTCCACCTTGCCATTGCCGCTGAGCGGCAGCGCTTCCAGCATGTGCAGGTGCCGCGGCACCATGTAGGCGGGCAGGACCGCGGCGCAGTGTTCGCGCAGCGCGCCGGCGAGATCGACGCCCGAGACCTCCGTCGCCGGGATCCCGCAGGCGAAGGCGTGCAGCACGGGCGCGCCATCCCGGCGCAGCAGGCCGATGGCGCAGAGGCCGAGGCCGAGGGCTTCCGCCGCCACCATCATGCGCTGCCCGGCCTGGCCGGCGGCGAGCAATGCGCCTCGCCCATGCGGCGCTTCGAGCAGCAGCAGCGCCGCGGCCGCTTCGGCGACGCGGGCGGTGGCGGGATCGGGAATCTCGATGCGGGGCCAGGCGGCGGGGGGCGTGCCCTCCACGCGGCGCGGGAGGAGGGTGACGGGCATGCCGGCGGCGGCCAGCAGGGCATCGACCGCCGCGCGGGGCAGGGCGGCGTCGGTGAAGCGGCGGACGCTGCGGCGTGCGTCGTAGCTGGCGGCATCGGGGCGATGCGGCAGGGGGATGCGGGGCGCGTCGCCGCGCCGGAGCCCGGGGCGGGACAGCACGCGGCGGGCACGCTCCCAGGATTCGCGCCGCGGCGCCACGAAGGCATGCAGCGCCTTGCCGCCGGGGCCATCCACCACCGTCGCGCAGGCAGCGGCCACTTCGGGATGGGTTTCGAGGGCTGCCTCGATCTCCCCGAGTTCGATCCGGTAGCCCTGGATCTTCACCTGGAAATCCTCGCGGCCGAGGAATTCGATGGGCGTGGGGCCGGCGCCGTCGCCATGCCGGCGGAAACGGCCGAGGTCACCGGTGCGGTAGCGGCGTTCGCCGGTGAAGGGGTTGGTGACGAAGCGCTCCGCCGTGCGGACCGGATCGCGCCAATAGCCGCGGGCGAGGCCGGCGCCGGCGATCTCGATCTCGCCCGTCACCCAGTCCGGGCATGGCGCGCCGCGGGCATCGACGACATGCAGCACCTGGCCGGCGAGCGGCAGGCCGTAGGGGATGCTGGGCCAGGCGGGATCGAGTGAAGCGACCTCATGCGCATTGGACCAGATCGCCGCTTCCGTGGCGCCGCCCAGAGCGACCAGCGCGGTGCCCGGCATCGCATCCCGCAGGCGGCGGACGAGTTCGATCGGCACCCAGTCGCCGGACATCATCACCAGGCGCAGCGCGTGGCCCGGCGGCAGGCCGTGTTCCATCTGCATCGCCATCAGCGCCGGCACGCTGTTCCAGACCGTGACGCGATGGCGGGCCAGCAGGGCCGACCAGGCGGCCGGATCGCGGGCGGCGTCCGGCGGCGGCAGCACCAGCGCGCCGCCCTCCGCCAGCGGGCCGAAGATGTCCCAGACCGAGAGATCGAAGCCCAGCGCGGACAGACCGAAGGCGCGATCCTCCGCTCCGATGGCCCAGCGGCGGTTGATCTCCGCCACCGTCGCGATGGCGGCCTGGTGTTCGATCATCACGCCCTTGGGCTGGCCGGTGGAGCCGGAGGTGTAGATGACATAGGCGAGGCGGGACGGGTCCTCCACCGCCGGCAGCGCAGGCGGCGGCCCCTGTCGCGCGGCGGCCAGGGCTGTGTCGATCTCTGCCGCGTCATCGAGGGGAAGGGCTTCCCCCTGCGCGATCAAGTGGCGGCGGCGCTCGGCCGGCAGGGCCGGGTCCACGGGCAGGTAGGCGGCGCCGGCCTTCAGCACGGCCAGGACGGCCACGATCTGGCGCCAGCCCTTGGGCAGCACGATCGCCACCAGGCGGTCCCGCGTCTTCTCCCCGAGGCGCGCGTGGAGGCGGGCCGCGAGATGGCCGGCGGCGGCGTGCAGCGTGGCGTGGTCCAGCGTGACGTCGCCATCGATCACGGCGGGCCGGTCGGGCATGGCGCGGGCCGCTTCCTCCAGCGCCGCGTGCAGCAGGCGTGGGGTGGCGGCGGGGCGAAGGGCGGCACGCGGCTGGGCCGGACGGCAGGCGCTGGCATCCCGGTCCCAGCCCGCCTCCGTCAGCAGGGCGGAGAGCAGGTCGGCATGGGCGCCGACCATCGCGTCGAGGACGCCGGGCGGAAAGGCGGCTTCGACCGCGTCCCAGCCGAGGATGAGCGCGCCGGCTTCCTCGAACACATGATGGTCCAGGACCACCTGCGGCGTCTGCGTCACGGCGAAGACCGTCTCGCCCAGCCAGGCGAGGGGCGAGGTGCCGCCGCCGAGCGACGGATGGCCGATGGTGGAGGTGAAGACCACGGGGACGGCGGCGGCTTCGGGCCGCAGTCGGCGGATTTCCCGCAGCACCGCCACGCCGCTCATCGAGGCATGGTCGAGATCGGCGGCCAGGCGGGCCTGCAAGGCGCGGGCGCGATCCTCGAAGCGGCGCGGGGTGACGTCGGCTTCCAGCAGGATGGTCGAGGTGAAGTCGCCGACCACGCCTTCCATCCCCGGCGGCGCGGCGAATTGCGTGAGGGTGACGGCGAAGCGTGCGCGACGGCTCCAGCCCGCCAGGATATCGGCCAAGGCGGTGGCGAGCAGGATCGAGGCGGTGATGCCGCGCGCGGCCGCCGCGGCGCGCAGGGCCTGCCAGTCGGGCGCGGGGATGCGGTGCGTGCGCCGGGTGAAGCGCGGCGGGCCGGCCAGCGGCTGCAACGGCAGGTCGGGCCCGGGCGGGAAATCCGCCAGCCGCGCCTGCCAGTACGCGCGGTCGCGATCGGTCGGCTGTGGCAGGCGCCGCGCATGGTCGGCGAAACGTGCCGGCAGGGGGGGCAGGTCTCTCTCCGGCGCCGCGTAGAGCGCGCCCCAGTCCCGGAACAGCGTCACCAGCGCCGCCGCATCCGCCACCAGCAGGTCGATGCCGACGCCGAGCCGCACGCGGCCATCCGGCAGCAGCGCCGCCATCAGGGAGAATAGCGGCCATTGCGCGGGGTCGAAGACGTGGTGCGACCGCGCCTCCCGCTCCGCCGCCAGGGCGGCGCCGGGATCCGGCGCCTGGCGGAGGTCGATGCGTTCGATCCGGCAGGGCGGCACATCGGGCAGGACGCGCTGCAGGCCATCCGGCGTCACCACCGCGCGCAGCATCGGGTGGCGCGCCACCAGGCGGTTCCAGGCGGCTTCGAGGCGGTCGAGGTCGAGGTCCGCCGCTTCGAATTCGCGATAGGCGTGGCAGCCGACACGGCCGAGTTCGAGTTCGGCGGAGCGGCCGACCAGGTAGGCCTGCTGGATCTCCGTCAGCGGGAAGGGTGCATCCGGCGTGGCGTCTTCGCCGCGCAGCAGCGCGAGGATGGCGGGTTTCTCGGCGCGGAGGCGGTCGCGGTCGGCCTCCGTCAGCACGCCGCGCGGTGCGCGCAGCGACAATTCGTCGCCGCTGGCGGAGAGGCTGACGCCCCGGCGTTCCAGGTCCTGGAGGAAGGCGGCGGTGGTCACAGCGTCAGCACCTCCGTCTCCTCCGCCTCGGCCTCGATCCGCGCGGCCAGGCCCTCCGCATCGGTGCCGCCCAGCAGGTCCGCGAGGCCGAGCGCCGTGCCGAAGCGGCGATTGATGCGGTTGCGGAGATCCATGGCCATCAGGCTGTCGAGCCCGCAGGCGACCAGCGCGCGGCCCGGGGGCGGCACCTCGCCCAGGATCTGGCGGAGGATGTCCTGCACCTGGTCGCGCAGCGGGCCATCGGCGGCGGCGACGGCCGGCAGAAGCGGCAGGAAGGCGGGCGGGGCGGTTTCCGCGAAGCGGGCCCAGTCGAAGGCGGCGATCATCACGGCGGCTTCGCCGGACAGGATTGCGGAATCCAGTGCCGCCAGGGCGCGTTCGGGCGCCATCGGCAGCAGGCCGCGGGCGGAGATGCGGGTGGAGCGGGCGCTGTCGAGTGCTGCGGCCATCCCGACCTCAGCCCAGCGGCCCCAGAGGATGGATTGCGCCGGCAGGCCCTGGGCGCGACGCCAGCCGACGAAGGCATCGAGCGCGGCATTGGCGGCGGCGTAGCCGGTCTGGCCGGCCGCCCCGATGAGGCTGGCGACGGAGCCGAACAGCAGGACATGCTCGGGCCTTGCCGGCAGCGCGTGCAGGGCCTGCGCGCCCAGCAGTTTCGGCGCGATCACCCGTTGCAGGCGGGACGGCGCCTGGTCCTCGATCATCGCATCATCCAGCACGCCAGCGGCGTGGATGATCATGTGCAGCGGCGGCAGGGGCTGGAGCGCGGCGGCGATCCGCGCGGTGGCGTCGGGCGCGGCGATGTCGCAGGCCAGGATGCGGGCCTGCGCGAAGGGGGCCTCGGCGGGCCGGCGGCCGATGAGCAGCACGGCATCCGCCCCTCGTTCCAGCGCCCAGCGCGCCATCGGGCGGCCGATGCCGCCGAAGCCGCCGGTGATGAGGACGGTTCCTGAAAGGCGCACCTGCCCCGGCCGGGGTTCGAGGCGCGTCAGCCGCGGCACGAAGCGCCCGCCGGCACGGAGCGCGACGGAGGGTTCCGCCCCATCGCCCGCCAGTTCGGCCGTGAGCAGCGCGGGCGGCGCATCCGGCGCGAGGTCGATGGCGCGGGCGCGGAGTTCCGGCCGCTCCGCCGCCAGCGCGGTGGCCATGCCATGCAGCAGGGCCTGGCCCGGATCGGCCACGGGCGGCGTCGCCCCCCGCGTGACGAAGGCGATCGGCGTGGCGGTGGCCAGGTGGCGCTGCGCGAGGGCGAGGGCCTCCGCCAGGTTCGCGCCACCGGCCGCGATGTCGAGCGCCGTGGCCGGCGTGCCGGGCGCAGGCGCCGCCGCCGGCTGCCAGGACAGGGCGGCGAGGGTCGGCGTCGCGCTGGCTTCGGCCAGGCGGTGGATGGCGAGGCCATGGATGGAGGCGATCGGGGTATCGGCACTCGCCAGCAGGTCGATCGCATCGCCCCGGCGCTGCGCGATGACGGAAAGCGCGCCGGCCAGCGGGCCATGCAGGTCGAGCCGGGCGATGCCGATGGGCAGGACGGGATCGGCGGGCAGCGTGCCGCCGGCGGCCTGGAGGACGGCGTCGAGCAGCGCGGGGTGGAAGGGCGCGCCGGGGATTTCCGGCAGCGCGTCGATGGTCGCGGTCGTCGTCTCGCCGCGGGCGATGCGGGCGATGCCCTGGAAGGCCGGGCCGATATCGATGCCGAGCGCGGCGAGATGCGCGACCCAGGCGGGGCGGGCGTCCCAATTGCCAGGTGGGGCGCAGGACAGCGCCAGCGGCGCTGCCGGGACGGCAAGGCGCGCCGTCGCATGGGTCAGCCAGCCGGTCCCGGCGCGGGACGAGATGGCGAGCGTGCCGTCGGGCTGGCCGAGCGCCACGAGCCGGACGGGCGCCGCTTCCAGCACCACGGGTTCGGCGAAGGCGATGTCGGCCAGCGCCGTGGTGCCGGGCGGGGCGGCGGCCAGCAGCAGCGCGATCATCACCGCGCCTGGCACCACCACGCGGCCCTGGACCCGGTGATCCGCCAGCCAGGGCAGCAGGGCCAGGTCGAGCACCGCCTCCACCTGCCGCGCGGCGGCGGGGCTTTCGATGACGCGGCCGGGGAAGAGCGCGGTTTCAGGCAGCGCGGCGCGGAGCCTCGGGAAGACCTGCCGCTTCAGCGGCGTGGGGGGCAGCGCGGCGCGGCGCGCGGGCAGGGTGGGCGCGGCTTCCAGCACCAGATGCGCGTTGGTGCCGGAAAAGCCGAAACCGCTGACGCCGACGCGCTGCGGCGCTTCCGCGACCATGGTCGTCGGCACCTCGATCGGCGCCTTGCCGAGATCGACATGCGGGTTCATGCGGCGGAAATGCAGGCTGGGCGGGACGGCGCCGCGGTCCAGCATCAGCACGGCCTTGATGAGGCCCGCGACGCCGGCCGCCGCGGCGGTGTGGCCGATATTGGTCTTGAGCGATCCGACGCGCAGCGCCCGGCGACGATCCTGGCCGAAGACGGCGGCGAGTGCGTGCAACTCGACCGGATCGCCGAGCGCCGTGCCGGTGCCATGCGCCTCGATCGCGTCGATATCGGCGGGGGCGAGGCCCGCATCGGCCAGCGCCGCGCGGATCACCGCCTGCTGGGCGCCGAGGCTCGGCGCGGTGATACCGGCGCTGCGGCCATCCTGGTTCAGCGCGCTGCCGCGAATGACGGCGAGGACCGGATCCCCGGCTGCCTCCGCATCCGCCAGGCGCTTCAGCACGACCATGCCGCCGCCCTCGCCCTGGCCGAAGCCGTCGGCGCTGGCATCGAAGGTCTTGCAGCGCCCGTCCGGCGCCATCATGCGCGCGCGGCTCAGCGCGACGGAGACCTGCGGCGCCAGCATCAGATGCGCGCCGCCCGCCAGCGCCATGTCGCATTCCCGCGCCCGCAGCGACTGGACGGCCAGATGCGCGGCGACGAGGGAGGAGGAGCAGGCGGTATCCACCACCAGGGCCGGTCCATTCAGCCCGAGCGCATAGGCGATGCGCCCGGCAGCCAGCGAGGCCACGGCGCCGGCCAGCGCATGGGTGCCGAGCCGCGCTGGGTCCGTCATCACGGCCTGGAGGTGATCGCCGGCATTCAGGCCGAGGAATATGCCGGCCCGCGTGCCGCCGAGCGCATCGGGTTGCAGCGCGGCGGCTTCCAGGGCCTGCCAGGCCAGTTCCAGCAGCAGCCTGTGCTGCGGGTCCATCCCCGCGGCTTCCCGCGCCGCGATGCCGAAGCGGGCAGCATCGAAGGCGTCGACATCCCCGATGAAGCCGGCTTCGCGGAAGGCGATGCGGCCGGGCTGGTCCGGATCGGGGGAGTGCCAGGCATCGGAATCCCAGCGGTCCGCCGGGATCGGGCCGATGGCGTCGCGCCCTTCCGCCAGCAGGTGCCACAGCGCGTCAGGCGTTCCCGCACCCGGGAAGCGGCAGGCCATGCCGATGACGGCGACCGGCGTGTTGCGCGCAGCGGCCAGTTCATCCACGCGCCGTCGCAGCGCCTGGATCGTCCGCACGGCCTCCCGCATCCGATCCTCGGGGGGAAGTGTCATGCGCGGCCCCCGAGCGCCGCGTCGGCGGCGCCGAGTTCGGCTTCCAGCAGGCGGGCGAGTTCGTCCTCCTCCATCGCGTCCAGCGCATCGCCGCCGGCGGCCGGGAGAAGGTCCGCGAAGACGGTGCCGCAGAGGTGCCGGGCGAGAGCCGCGCAACTCGGGTATTCGAACACCAGCGTGGCGGGCAGCTTCGTCTCGCAGGCGGTGGCGAGCGCGTTGCGGAGTTCCACCGTCATCAGCGAATCAAGGCCGAGTTCGCGAAGCGGCGCGTCGGCCGGGGGCAGTGCGCCCGGCGCGAGGCCGAGGATGCGGGCGACGGTGTCGCGCGTGGCGGCCAGCAGCAGCGCCGCGCGGTCCGCCGGGGCGGCCGCTTCGATCCGGTCGCGCAGCGTCGCGGCGGCGGCCGGGCCTCCTGCGTCCGCGACGGGGTTGATCGCGGGGGCGATGCGGAAGACGCCGAAGACCGGCGGCACGGGATGCGGGGCGAAGCGCGCCAGGAAGCGCCCCCAATCGACATCGAGGATGCCGAGCGTCGCCTGGCTGGCCGACAGGGCAAGGCCGAGCGCGGCGAGCGCCTGGTCGGGCGCCATCGGCAGCAACCCGCGCCGCGCGACACCGGCACCGGCCCGCGCCGCGGCGCCCACTTCGTCCCAGGCCCCCCAGGCGATGCTGAGCGCCGGCAGGCCTTCCGCGCGCCGGGCTTCCGCGATGGCGTCCATCGCCGCATTGGCCGCGGCGTGGTTGGCCTGGGCGGCGGAGCCCAGCAGGGCGGCGGAGGAGGAGAAGAGGACGAAGTGGCGCAGCGGGAAGCGGCGCGTCAGCCGGTCCAGCAGATGCGCGCCTTGCAGCTTGGGGCGCAGCACGGCGGCCATCGTCGCGGGCGTCTGCTGGGCCAGCAGGCCATCATCCAGCACGCCGGCGGCATGCATGATTCCGACCAGCGGCGGGCCTTCATGCGCGATACGCGCCAGCAGCGCGGCCAGGGTTGCTTCATCCGCCACGTCGCCGGTGACGGTGGTGACGTGGACGCCGGGCGGGAAGGGGCCGATGTCCCGCGGCGTGCGGCCGAGCAGGACCAGATGCGTCGCGCCCTCGGCCGCCAGCCAGCGCGCCACGGCCAGGCCGACGCCGGCAAGCCCGCCGGTGACGAGCCAGGTGCCGGGTTCGCGCAGCGTCGGCGCTGCCTCCGGCGCGGCGAGGCGGCCGAGCCGCGCGACATGCCGCCTTCCCTTGCGCCAGGCGATGCGGGTCTCGCCGCCGCCCAGCGCGGCCTCACGCTCCAGCGCCGCGGGATCGTCGGAATCGACCAGGGTCACGCGAAGCTCCGGCGCCTCGATCGCCAGCGCGTTGGCGAGGCCCCAGAGCGCGGCCTGGGCGGGATCGGGCGCTTCGCCGCCTGCGACGTCGCGGGCGCCCTGCGTGCCGATCCAGACGCGCGGGGGTACCGGCCTCGCGGCTGCCTGCTGCAGCATCGGCAGTGCTTCCGCCAGCACGGCCTCTGCCGTTGCGCCGCGTGGCGCAGGCCAGAGGATGTCGCCTCGATCCGCGGCCCGGCGCCGGGCGACCAGGACGAACTGGCCGCTGAGCATGGCGGTGCGCGCATCGCCGGGCGCGTGAACCTCCGCCACGAAGCCGAGCTCCGCGAGCAATGATGTCCAGGCTGCCGGTGGCAGCAGGGCATGGCCGGGGCGGAGGTCGGTATCGGCGAAGGCCCACATGCCGTGGGTGAGGCCGAAGGTCAGGTCGCCCCAGGCGAGTTCGCCGGCATTCTCCAGCAGCAGGAGCGCGCCATCCGGCGCCAGCAGCGCGGCGGCGTGACTCAGGGTGCGGCGCAAATCCGGCGTGGCGTGCAGCACATTGGCGGCGACGAGGATGTCCGCGACACCGGTGGTGGCGGGCGGCAGGCTGATGTCGAGCACCGCGCCATCCAGCCCGAAGCGCCGCTGCGCGGCCTGTACGAAGCCCGGGGAGATGTCGGTGACGCGGTAGCTGTCGCCCGCACGCAGGCGTGGCAGCAGCGCCTGGGTGGTGCCGCCGGTGCCGCAGCCGATCTCCATCACCCGCGCGGGGCCGCGCCCTTCCAGCAGGGCTGCAAAGGCGGCGGCGGCGATGCCGTTGACGGCGCGGGCCGCGGGCGATGTGGCGTAGAGCGCTTCTGCCGCCGCCCCGCCATCCCCGAACAGCAGGTCCAGCGGGTCCGCCCGGCCTTCCAGCACGGCGCGCAGATGCGGGCCGCTGCGGGCGAGGAGGCGTGCTTCCGGCAGGTCCGGCACCGGGAGGGCGGCGGGATCCTCGGTGCTGGCGGTCAGGCGGGAGAGATGGGCGTGAAGGCGCGCGAAGCCCGGCACGGGCACGCAATCCTCCAGCCGGGCGGCGCCGATCCAGGCGCGGGCCAGCCGGTCCGTCGCGGCAGCGGCATCGGCGGCATCCGCCAGCAGCGCCGCGCCCTCCTCCACCGCCTGCGCGACGGGATCGGGCTGCCAGGTGACGTGGTGGAACCAGCCGCGCCAGGGCTCCGCCTGTTCCCAGCGGTCGGGTGCTGCCAGGCGCGCGCGGTTGGCGGCCAGCAGCCGCGCGACCGGCGCCGTCGTGTCCTGGCGCGCGGTCAGCAGGACGTAGCGCATCACGCCGCGGCGGAGCGCCCGGCCGATATTGTCGTTGGAGAGCAGGTGGCGCCGGGTGAGGTCCGACAGGCCATGCGCCGCCACCAGGCGATCGACTTCCGCCCCGAAGCCGGGATCGTCGAGGAAATGCGCGACCTCCGCGCTGGTGTCCACGCAATCCGTCAGTCGCAGGCCACGATCCGCGAGCAGCCGCGCCCATTCCTCGGCGGTCGAGGTGAAGGAGGCCGTGTCGGGCGCCGCGATGCCGTCGCCGGCCGCGACGAAATCCGCAATGACCAGGGCGCCGCCGGGTTCCAGATGGTCCCGGATGTTGTCGAAGAGGCCGGCCTTGTCCTCGATCAGGCCCGAGACCTCCACGCCGAAGATCACGTCGTAGCGACCCGGGAAGAGATCGCGGGCGCTGTCGCGGTGATGGATGCGCAGGCGATCGGCGAGACCCGCGCGCGCGGCGCGGGCGCGGCCGACCTGCACCTGTTCGGCGGAGATGGTGCAGCCATCGAGGCGGAGATGCGGGTGGCGGAGCGCGATGTCGCAGAGATCGGCGGCATGGCCGCAGCCGAAATCCAGCACGCGGCGTGCGCGGGTGAAGTCGACGGGCGCGAAGATCGCCTGCTTCAGCGCGTGTTGCGCGCGGCGCAGAATGGCGTAGCCCTCGGGCTCCGACGGCCCGGCGAAGAGCGCGCGGAGCCAGGAGAAGCCGGGACGCGCTGCGGGCATCAGGCCGAAGGTGAGATGCCCTTCGCTGCCATCGCCGGGATCGGCGTAGTGTTGCGCGATGGTGGTGAGTTCGTCGTAGAAGCCGGTGACGCGCGCATCACCGACCTCGGGCGCCGCGCGGTCGGCCGTGATGGGCGCGGCGGGGCGTTCGAGCGTCGGATCGGCCAGCCAGAACCGTTGCCGCTGGAAGGGATAGGTTGGCGCTGATGTGGTGGGCGTCCTGTAGGGCTGGTGGAAGGCGGGCCAGTCGATCTCCGCGCCATCCTGCCAGAGGCGCGCGACGCCCTGCATGGCGGTGGTCCAGCCGAGTGTCGCGCCGTCCTGGCCGGGCCTTGCGCGGGCGAGGGACGGCAGCGTGACCAGCGCGGGCAGGGCGTTGCGCGCCAGGCCCGACAGCACCGGCATGGCGCCGAGTTCGACGGCATGCGTGACGCCCATGGCGGCCAGCGTGGCCAACCCCTGCGCGAAGCGCACGGGCTGGCGGGCATGGGCGCGCCAATAGGCGGCGTCGTGGCGCGGCACCACGGTGCCGGCGAGGTTGCCGATGACGGGGATGGCGGGCGGGTTGTGCGGGATGGCACGCGCCTCGGCTTCCAGCGCGTCGAGCATCGGGTCGAGCAGGCGGGAATGGAAGGCGTGGGAGACGGCGAGCGGCCTTGCGTCCAGGCCTGAGGCGGCGAGCATCGTGTCGTCGAGCAGCGCGGCGATGGCGGCCTGCGGGCCGGCGAGGGTGATGGCCTCCGGCCCGTTCTCGCCGGCGAGTTCGAGGGCGGGGTGGCGGGCGAGCACCCTGTGCGGGTCGGGGCCGAGCACCGCGGCCATGGCGCCGCCGGCGGGCAGCGCCTGCGTCAGGCGACCGCGGGCCGCGACGAGGCGGGCGGCGTCCTCCAAGGTCAGCACACCGGCGAGGTGGGCGGCGGCGTATTCGCCGAGGCTGTGGCCGAGCAGCGCCACCGGCTCCACGCCCCAACTGCGCCAGAGCGCGCCGAGGCCGGCGGACAGCGCGAAGAGGGCGGGCTGGGCGATATCGGCGCGGGCGAGGGCGGCACCGTCCTCGAACAGGCGGGACAGCGGCGCGGGCAGGCCCATGACGGCGTCGCAGCGATCGAGGACGCGGCGGAAGACGGGGGCGGTCTCGGCGAGGCCGCGCGCCATGCCGGGGAAGGCGGAGCCCTGGCCGGTGACGAGGAAGGCGATGCGGGGGCGGCCGGCGGTGGTGGCTTCGGCTTTGGGGAGTGCGTCGGCGGCGGTGGCGGGGTCGCGGGCGGTGATGGCGATGCGGCGGGGCAGGGCGGCGCGGCCGGTGGCGGCGGTGCGGACGAGGGCGGGGAGGTCGGCGCCCGGCGCGGCGAGCGCATCCTGCCAGCGGGCGACCAGCGCCGTCAGCGCGGCGGGGTCGCGGGCGCTGATCGGCAGGAGATGGGCGGGGCGGGGGTCGGCGGCTGTCGCCGTCTCGGGCGCGGCGCCGAGGACGATATGGGCGTTGGTGCCGGAGAAGCCGAAGGAGCTGACGCCGACATGGCGAAGAGGCGCGGGTTCGAGCCGCGTCGGCACTTCGATGCGGGCGCCGGTCAGGTCGATATGCGGGTTGAGGCGGGTGAAGTGGAGGTTGGGGGCGACCTGCTGGTGGCGGAGCATGAGGACGGCCTTGATGAGGCCGGCGATGCCGGCGGCGGCCTCGGTATGGCCGATATTGGTCTTCGCCGAGCCGACAGCGAGCGGCCGGGCGCGATCCCCGGCGAAGACGCTGCGGAGCGCATGCATCTCGATGGGATCGCCGAGGGCGGTGCCGGTGCCATGGGCCTCGATGGCGTCGATGTCGGCGGGGGAGAGCGACGCATCGGCGAGGGCGGCGCGCAGCACGGCTTCCTGCGCGGGGCCGGAAGGGGCGGTGAGGCCGGCGCTGCGGCCATCCTGGTTCACCGCGCTGCCATGGATCACCGCCAGCACGCGATCGCCGGCGGCCAGCGCATCCGACAGCCGCTTGAGGACGACCACGCCGCAGCCTTCGCCATGCGCGAATCCATCGGCGGCGGCATCAAAGGCACGGCAGCGGCTGGTCGGTGATGCAGCGCCCAGCTTCGCGCTGGCCACCAGCGGCAGCGGGGAGAGGATCAGGTGCACGCCGCCGGCCAAGGCCAGCGTGCAATCGCCTGCGCGCAACGCCTGCACGGCCAGGTGCACGGCGACGAGGGACGAGGAGCAGGCGGTGTCCAGCGCCACTGCCGGCCCCGTCAGCCCGAGGCGAAAGGCGATGCGGCCCGGCGCGATGGAGGTATGCGTGCCGGAAGCCGACCAGGCACCGATCAGCGACGGGTCCGGCGATCCGCGGCAGATCAGCCCGTAATTGCTGTTGTAGAGGCCGAGATAGACGCCGCACGCGACGCCCTCCAGGCGGTCGGGCGGGATCGCCGCATTCTCCAGCGCTTCCCACGCGACTTCCATGAGCAGGCGCTGCTGCGGGTCCATCGCCTCCGCCTCCCGCGGCGCGATGCCGAAGAAGGCAGCGTCGAAATGCTCGATGCCGTCGATGAGTGCGGCTTCCGCCTGCGTCGTGCGGCCGGCCGCATCGGGATCGGCGGAATGCCACGCGGCGTGGTCCCAGCGGCGGATCGGTTGCACCGCGTTGCCGCCGCGGGCGATCAGGGACCAGAGGGCAGCGGGATCGGCGGCGCCGCCGGCGAAGCGGCAGCCCGTGCCGATGATGGCGATCGGCTCACGCCCAGCGTTCAAGTTGAATGCCCTCCCCTCGCTGCCATCATGCGGGAGCCGCGCGGCGGCTGCCAGCCCGAACCCACGACCACAAGGCTGCTTGCCGCGCTGGCCATCGCCGCATCGAAGGCCTGCAGGGCCACGGATCCTGGCAGTGACGGCGCGCGCCCGTCATTCCAGAGGCTTTCCTCCGCCGCCATGCCGATCCCCTGCCAGGCGCACCAGGCGATGCAGCGCGCCGGCAGACCTGCCTGGTGCCGGGCGGCGGCAACCGCCGCCAGGGCCCCGTTGGCCGCGGCGTAGCCTGTCGTGCCTGCCAGGCCGAACCAGGCGGCGGTCGAGGAGAACAGGACCAGTTCGACATCGCCCATGGCGCGTGTCGCAAGGTCCAGCCAGTGCGCCGCATCGGCCTTCGGCGGGAAGGCGGGCGCGAAGCGGGACCACGCTGTGGTCGCGGCGCGTCCATCGGCCGTCACGCCGGCGGCGTGGATGATGCCGCGCAAGGGCGGTGCGGCCCGGCCGAGTTCCTCGACCAGCGCCTCGACCGCGCGGCGGTCGCTCACGTCGATCGCGCGTGTCTCCACGCGCGTGCCGGGCAGGTCCTGCGCCACGGGGCGCCGGCTGGCGAGGATGATGCGCCGGATGCCGCGGCGGACGAGATCCGCGGCGACCAGCCGGCCGATGCCGCCGCTGGCGCCGGTGATGAGCCAGGTGCCGTCGGGATCGGGCTGCCAGGCCCCGGCCTGCTGGATGGAGCGAAGCCGCATCGCCTGGCGCTGGCGGGGCAGGAGCCGCAGCTGCGTCTCGCCGTCCGTCACCGCCAATTCGCGCAGCAGCGCTTCCGCCGGGTCGGGGAGGGCGGGGTCGAGGCGGATGGTGCGCAGCGCCCAGGCGGGTTCCTCGGCCGCCAGCGCTATGGCGAAGGCTTCGACGAGCGGCGTGATGGGGGAGGTCGCGGGCAGCGCGATGGCGATCCGCGCGGCCTGGCCGGCAAGGCGCTGAAGCCGCGCCAGCAGCGGCGGCATCAGCGCTTCCCGCAGCACCGCGGGGTCCGCCTGCGTCATGGCGAGTGCCGTGACATCGAGGAGCGCGGTTGGGTCGGCGGTGCCAAGGGAGTCGCGAAGGGCGGTCGCGATGGGGCCATCGCCGGCGACGGTCCAGCCCCGGGCCACCCCGGCCGTCGCCGTCACCGTTTCCCACGCCGGCGCCAGCAAGGCGAAGCCGTCCGATGCGCGCGGTGCCGGCGCCCGCGCCACGGAGAGCGCCGCCGCCGCCTGCGCCAGATTGGCGTGGCTGTAGGCGAAGTCCGGCCGGATCGCGCGGCCGAGATGCCGGGACAAGGCGCGCGCGAATTCCACCGCCGCCAGTGAATCCATGCCGAGCGCGGTCAGCGGCGCCTGGGGATCCAGCATCGCCGGATCGGGCGTGCCGAGAAGGGGCGCCAGGATGCCCTGCAGCAGCGGCACGTCGATCGCCACCGCGCTGCGCGCGGCGGGCGCCGCGGGCGCGGCAGCGTCAACCCTGTCGGCCACCAGGCAGCGCGCCTCTGGCGCGGCCAGCAGGGCGGGAAGGGCGCGCAGCCCCATCGCGGGCAGGATGGGCGTGACGCCGAAGGCCTTCCAGGTGGCGGCCGCGCGCGCGCCCATGCGGGCGCCGATCCCGGCCGACCAGGGGCCCCAGGCGATGGCCAGGCCCGGCAGGCCATCCCGCCGCCGCGCTTCCGCGACCTGGTCGATGGCGGCATTGGCCGCGGCATAGGCCCCCTGGCGCGCCGAAGGCAGAACGCCGACGACGGAGGAGAACAGCACGAAGGCGGAAAGCCGGACCGCGTGGCGCCGCGTCGCGGCATCCAGCGCCCTTGCGCCGCCGAGCTTGGCATGCAGCACGGCGGCGATGCGTTCCTGCGTCAACGCCTCCAGCGCATCGTCATCGGTGATGGCGGCGGCGTGGATGATGCCGCGCAGCGGCGTGGCGCCGGAGGCCAGCCTTGCCACCAGCGGATCGACGAAGGCGGGATCGGCGATGTCGCCCTGGGCGGTGCAGGCGCCCTCGCAGGCATGCAGGTCCGTCCGGCAGGCGACGGCGCCCCGATCCTCCAGCCAATCCGCCACCAGCCGGCCAAGCCCGCTCGCCGCGCCGGTGACGATCCATGTCCCGCCGGGCTCCACGACGAAGGACGGAGGCGGGGCCAGAAGGACGATGGCGCGGCCGGGCGGGGAGGCGGTGGACAGCGCCTCCTCCAGCCTCTCGCGCGCCACCGGATGGCGCGGCAGGGGTGGCATGTCCTGGAGCCGGGCGAACAGCGCGGGAAGGCGGTCTGCCGGCAGCGCGTCCAGGTCGAAGTGTCCGGCGACCCGCTTGTCCAGGTTGACCAGGGGCAGTGGCGCCAGCCGGGCGACGAGGTCCGGCGGGAAGGCGCCGAAGCCGAGCGTGACGCCGCGCAGGTCCCAGCCCTCCAGCGCCCGGCTGTCCATCACCGTCCCGACGCCGTGGCGGGCCAGCCAGGCATGGCGGGGCCGGCTGGCGGTGGCGATGATGGTCGCGCCGGCGCGGCGCAGGATCTCCATGGCAGCGAGCCCCGTGGCGCTGGTGGCCTGATGCACCAGCACGCGATCGCCGGGCCTGACGGCCGGCAGCGCCGCCAGCGCGGTGAGGTAGGGCACCGGCATGGTCGCGGCATCGATCAGGTCGGCGCAGGGCGCCCGGGCGGCGCGCAGCGCCGGCACCGTCACCCGGTCCGCGATCGCGCCGGGGGCCAGGACGATGACGGCGTCGCCGACCGCGAAACCCTGCACACCGGGACCGACATCCTCCACGATGCCCGCGCCATCGGCGCCGAGGGGGCTGCCGGCCGGGGCGAGGCCGCTGGCCAGCAGCCGGTCCCGGAAGGTCAGGCCCGCGGCGACCATCGCGATCCGCAACTCGCCGGGGCCGGGCGGCGGCGCCGGGGCCGGGTCCCAGGCCACCTGGCCATGGCGCAGCCTGGCCATCAGCGCCGGCCCGGCAGGCCGGGGCGGGGCTTCCAGCCGGCGGGCGAGGCGCTGCCCGCCGCGCAGCGCAACCGCGGTTTCGTCGTCGCGGGCCAGTTCCGACGCCAGCGCGGCCTGCTGCGCGGCCTCCGGCACGTCAGGGTCCAGGTCGATCAGGCGGCAGGCGCGGCCCGGGCGTTCCGCCATGATCGCCATGGCGAGGCCCCAGAGCGCCGCCTGATCGGGATCGGGGGGCGCCGTCTCCCGCCCCGTGGCCTGGGCGCCCCGGGTGATGATGCGCAGCGGCCGGTCATCCGCCTGGCGGAGGTGGTCGAGAAGGGCCGCGCACAGGCTGGCGGCAGGACCGGAAGGCGCGATCCAGGCATCGCTCGCCAGGCCGGTGGTGGCCGTATCGGGGACCGGGCGCCAGGCGATGCTGCGCGTCCAGGCCTCGCTGCGATCGGGCAGCGGGGCGAAGCGGGCGCTTTCCGCGACCAGCACGGGGCTGCCGGCGGCATCGACCAGGCCGAAATCGGCGATGAAGCCGCCATCCGGGAAGCTGCCGGTCCGGCGCAGCCATGCCTCCACGGGGTGCCGGCCCGGCCCCGGCAGAAGGCGCGGGATGGCGGAGAGCATGACCGGTGGGGCACCAGGCGGTAGCAGCGCGTAGGCAAGCTGGGCGGCGGCCTCGACCAGCCCTGGCCCCGTGCCCCCCAGGACGCCGCGGAGGGTCTCCCCGGCCTGGCCGATGCGCCGCAGGCATCGCGCTGCGTCGCCATAGTCGAAGCCCGCCGCGGCGATGCGCCGGTAGAGCCCGGCGGCATCGGTGGTCGCGGGCGGCAGCACGGGGGGCGGGCCGGGCGTTGCGGGGGACGTGACCTCCCGCGCCGCCAGATGGATCGTCCAGCCCTCCTCGCCCTCCGCGGTGCTTTCCAGGGCCAGGCCGCCGGCCTCCCGCCGCAGCCGGATGCGGCGCGGGGTGGAGACGGCGAGGCCGGCGGGAAAGACCACATCCGCCAGGGGCCCCACCGGACCCAGCAGGGCCAGCAGCACGCCGAGATGCGCGAAGCCGCCGGTGCCGGCGAGCAGCGGGTCATCGGCGGCGAGGAGCCGGTCGGAAAGCTCCGCGGCGCCGAGGGGCGGCAGTGGCAGTCGTTCCCGCTGGAAGACCGGCGGCGGCAGTGACGCGCGCGCGGGTGCCTCCCGCGCTGGTGGCGCTTCGACCACCACATGGGCGTTGGTGCCGGAAAAGCCGAAGGCGCTGACGCCGGCGCGGCGCACGCCGCTCACGGGCGTCGTCGCCACGGTGATCGGCGCCCCGCCCCCGCTGATCGCGGGGTTGCGCCGCGCGTGGTGCAGGCTGGGTGGCGCCACGCCGTCGCGCACCGCCAGCGCGGCCTTGATGAGCCCGGCGATGCCGGCCGCCGCTTCGCTGTGCCCGATATTGGACTTGACGGAGCCGAGTGCGAGCGGCCGGCTGCGTCCCGCGAAGGCCGCGGCCAACGCGTGCCATTCGATGGGATCGCCAAGTGGCGTGCCCGTGCCATGCGCCTCGACATAGTCGATGTCGTCGGGCGCCATGCCGGCGTCACGCAGCGCGTCGCGGATCAGTGCCGTCTGGGCCGGGCCGTTCGGCGCCGTCAGTCCGGCACTGCGGCCATCCTGGTTGATGGCGGATCCGCGCAGCAAGGCGACGATCGGGTCCGCCGCGCGCTGCGCATCCTCCAGGCGCTTCAGCAGCACGACGCCGCAGCCCTCCCCGCGGCCATAGCCATCCGCCCCGGCCGCGAAGGATTTGCACCGTCCGTCGGGGGACAGCATGCCGGCTTCCTGGAAGCTGCGTGTCAGCGACGGCATCAGCATCAGCGCGGTGCCACCGACGATGGCGGCATCGCAATCGCCGGCCCTCAGCGCCCGCATCGCCTGGTGGATGGCGACAAGGGAGGAGGAGCAGGCGGTGTCGATGGTCATCGCCGGTCCGCGCAGGTCGAGAAGATAGGCAATGCGCCCCGCCGCGACCGCGGGGCTGCTGCCGCTGCCGAAGAAGCGATCCAGGCCCGCTTCCGGCACGCGGCGCAGCCAGTCATGCGTCGCGAGGCCGATGAAGACGCCCGCGCGGCTGCCTGCCAGCGATTCCGGCGTGGTCGCCGCATCCGCCAGCGCTTCCCAGGTGACTTCCAGCAGCAGGCGCTGCTGCGGATCCATGGCGGCGGCTTCGCGGTGCGAAAGGCCGAAGAAGCGGGGGTCGAAACCCTCGACATCGGGCAGGAAGCCGCCGGGCGGATCGGCATCGCTCTGCCACCGGCCGGGCGGGCGCGGGCCGATCGCGTCCCGTCCCTCCATCAGCAGGCGGGCATAGGCCGCGAGGTCCGGCGCGCCGGGGAAGCGGCAGGCCATGCCGGTGATGGCGATGGGGGCGGGCGATGCCGTCCCCCCGCGTTCCGCCGCCACCAGGCGTTCCTTCAGCGCGCGGATCTCCAGCAGCGCGCGGCGCAGAATCTCCTTGGGATCGGTCCCGCTCATGCTGGCGCCGCCAGTTCCTGCGCGAGCAGCGCGGATAGCTCGGCTTCGTCCATCGCGTCCAGATCGTGGAAGCCAAGGGCGCCGAGCAGATGGTCCGCCAGCGCGGCCAGCGTCGGATGGTCGAACAGCAGCGTCGAGGGCAGGTCGAGCCCGAGCGCGGCGCCGACTTCGTTCCTGAGGCTGACGGAAAGCAGCGAATCCAGCCCGAGGTCGCGCAGCGCGCGGTCCGCGGCCAGCGGCGTTTCCGGCGGCAGGCCGAGCGTGCCGAGGATGCGGCGGGACAGCGCGGCCTGCAGCAGCGTGGCGCGGCTGTCGGCCGGCGCGGCCTGCAACGCGGCGCGCAGGTCGCCCTGCTCCGGCGGCGCGACGACCACCGCGCGGTCCATCACGATGCGCTGCACGGCGCCGGAGCCCAGCGCCTGGCCGAACGCGGCCGCGGCGCGGCGGGGGGGCATGGCACGGAAGCCCTGGCCTTCCAGGCGGGCCCGCTGCGCGCGCGGCAGGGCCGCGACCATGCCGCCGTCCCAGGGACCGAAGGCGACGGACAGGCCCGGCAGCCCGGCCGCGCGGCGCGCCGCCGCCAGCCGGTCCAGCCACGCATTGGCGCCGGCATAGGCGGCCTGGCCCGGCGCCTCCAGGCTGGCGGCGGTGGAGGAGACCAGGATGAAATGGTCCAGCGCCCGCCGGCGCGTCAGCGCGTCCAGATGCCGCGCGCCTTCGACCTTGGCGGCCAGGGTGGCGTCGATATCGGCCGGCGACAGACCCGCGATCATGCCATCCCGCACCACGCCGGCGGCATGCACGATGCCGCGGAGATCGGGCAGGGCGGCCAGCAGCGATGCCAGCGCCGCCCGGTCCGCGACATCGACCGCAGCGGCTTCGTGCCGCGTGCCGGGGGCGGCGCGGGAGGCGATGACGATTCGCGTCGCCCCCTGTGCCGCCAGCCAATCCGCGATGGCGGTGCCGACGGTGCCGGCGCCGGTGACGAGCCAGGTGCCGGCGATGCGGGGCGGTTGGGGCGGCCGCAGCACGATCCTGCCGATGACGCGGCCCTGGGCGAGGTCCTGGAAGGCCTCCTCGGCCAGCGCCATCGGCATCACCGTCCGTCGCGGCAGGGCGATGGCGCCGTCGCGCAGCAGCGCCAGGATGCGGCCCATGCGGTCCGCGAACCAGCCGGGATCGGCGGCCAGCGGCGCTTCCAGTTCGTAGGCGATGTGGCGGATCGGGTGCGGCGCCGTGGGGGCCGGGGCGCTGCCGATCTCCAGGAAGACACCGCCGGGCCGCAGCAGGGCGGCGGAGGCCGCGGCCATGGCCGGGGAGAGGGCGTGCAGGACGATGTCGAATCCCGGTGCCCCGGCCCATTCCCGGGCTGCCAGCGCAAAGTCGGTGGAGCGGCTGTCCGCGACGGCCTCCGCCCCGGCGGCGAGCGCGGCGTGCCGCTTGCCCGCGCTGGCGGTGGCGAAGACCCGTGCCCCGGCCTGGCGGGCAATCGCGATGGCGGCGGCGCCGACGCCGCCCGCGCCGGCATGGACCAGCACCCGCATGCCGGGCGCCACGCCCGCCAGGTCATGCAGCCCGCGCCAGGCGGTGAGGGTGGCGACGGGCAGGCTGGCGGCCGCGTCGGGATCGAGCCAGTCCGGGCGGGCCAGGATGCGGTGCGCGGGCACCACCGCCTCCCCGGCCAGCAGCCCGGGCGCGAAGGCGATGACGGGGTCTCCCGCCGCGAAGCCCTGGACACCGGTGCCTACCGCCAGCACACGGCCCACGGCTTCGAGGCCGAGCGCGTCGCCCTCCGCCCGCCCCAGCGCGACCAGCGTGTCCTTGAAGTTCAGCCCGGCGGCGTCGATGGCGATGGCGACCTCCCCGGGGCCCGGCGGTCGCGGCACCACCGGCAGGCGACGCAGCGCGGCCAGCGCGTGGTCCGGCGCGGGTGCCAGGCGTTCCGCCGTGGCGGGGATCGGCGCTGCCCGGGTGATGCCGGGCGTCAGTAGCGATCCGTGGCGCCATGCGAAGCGGCCTGGCGGGCCTGCCAGTGTTGCCGGAAGCCCTGGCTCATCCGGATCGAGGTCGATCCACCGGCAGCGCAGCGCCGGATGCTCCGCCGCGATGCTGCCGAGCAGGCCGCCGAGCACGGCGGCAGCGGGCACCGCGCCGGGCGCGACCGGCGGCGCGGCGGCGGCGCCCCGGCTCACGATGATGAGCTGTGGCGGCGGGGAGAGGGCCGCGGCATCGCGCACCAGCGCGGCGATGGCGGCGATGCAGGCGGCGGGATCGGTGGCGGCCAGCGGGCGCAGGTCGATGACGCCATCGCAGGGGGGCAGGGGCGCGCTGCCGACAGGATCGACGCTGGCGGTGCCGAGCATCGCGGCCTCGGCGCCGATGGCATGCCAGAGGCCCGCCAGGGGCAGCGGGGGTTCGGCTGCCGGGCGCCAGGCGACGTCATGCTGCCAGGCCCCGGGAGTGGCGGCGGCGCGGCGCAGGGTGATGCCATGCAGCATCGCCACGACCGCCCCATCGCCGCGCAGCAGCGCGGCATCGCCGGTCGCGGCGCCATCCTCCAGCGCGGTCAGCCGGGCGCGGGCGACCAGCGCGCCGTCGGGCGGCACGCCACGCCAGGCGCTGGCGATCCGCTGCGGCAGCCAGGGCTGGTCATCATCGGGCAGCAGCGCGGTCAGCGTCTGGATCGCGGCATCCAGCAGCATGGGGTCGAGCGCATCCGCCGGCGCCAGCGTGGCCTCCGCGACATTGGCGCCGCGGCGCAGCGCCGTGATGCGGCGGTAGAGCGGGCCGAAGGCGAAGCCGCGGGCCGCGAGGCCCCGCGCGATGCTGTCGCCATCCTCCCACGCCGCCGGCTGGGCGGGGGGCGGGGGCGGCTCGCCCTGCGGCGTGCCGGGCCGGGCGCTGGCGGTCATGGCCCAGCCTTCCGGGAGTTCCGCATGCAGCGAGACGCCGCCATCGCGGTCCTGCACCCACTGCGCCTCCAGCCCCCCATGCGGCACGGGCAGGGGGCGCAACAGCGAGACGTCGTCCAGCGCTGGCACACCGGCCGCGAAGGCGAAGGCCAGGAAGGCCGTGGCCGGCGCCAGGACGGCGCCATCCACCCCATGATCCCCGAGCCAGGGCGCGGCGGCATCCAGGCGGAAGGCGGCGACGGCTTCGCCGCTGCGGGCGGAGCGGATGGCGGGCGGCGGCACCCAGGATGGCAGCGCGGGGGCGTCATCCAGCCAGTGCCGGCGCGGTGTGAAGGGCGTCGCGGGCAGGGCCACGCGGCGACCGCGGGGCAGCGCGAGGGCTGGCGGCGTCCCTTGCCGCAGGGGCGCGGTGGCCAGGGCGGCGGCGCTGTCCGCCAGCAGCCAGTGGCGCAGGCGGGCGCGGCCGGTCCAGGCCGTGTGGCAGGCATCCGCGAAGTCGAGCATGCCGTCCCGCAGGCGTGTCAGCACCTGGTCCCGCAACGCCTCCAGCGCCTCCGGCGTGGCGGCGGACAGCAGCAGGCGCGGGGGACCCTCCCCGCGGGGCGGTGCCGGTGGCGGCGGGGCTTCCAGCACGAGATGGGCATTCGTGCCGCTGGCGCCGAAGGCGCTGAGGCCCGCGCGCGGCCGGGGTGCCGCGAACCGCCTTGCCGCCGTCGGGACAAGCAGCCTGTCCATGGCGGAGGCATGCGGGTTGGCCTGCCGGAAATGCGGCTGCGGCGGGATGGTCCCGCTGCCCAGCATGGCCGTGACCTTGGCCAGGCCCGCGATGCCGGCCGCGGCTTCCGCGTGGCCGATGCTGGCCTTCAGCGCGCCGATCGGCAGGGGCGTCGCCCGGCTGCCGAACACCTCGGCCAGCGCATCCATCTCGACCGGGTCGCCGAGGGCGGTGCCGGTGCCATGGGCCTCGACATAGTCGATGGCGTCGGGATCGAGGCCGGCATCCGCCAGCGCCGCGCGGATCACCGCGACCTGCGCGGTGCCGTTCGGCGCGGTGAAGCTGGAGGAGCGGCCATCATGGTTGACGGCGCTGCCGCGGATGACGGCGAGCACGCGGTCGCCATCTTCCATGGCCTGCGCCAGCGGCTTCAGCACGGCGATGCCCACGCCCTCGGCCCGCACATAGCCATCGGCCGCCGCATCGAAGGTGGCGCAGCGGCCGGTGGGGGAGAGCAGGCCGGCCCGCGCCAGCATCGCGGAATCCTCTGGCGCCAGGATGAGGTTGACGCCCCCGGCCAGCGCCATCGCCGCCTCTCCCCGCCGCAGCGACTGCACCGCGAGGTGAAGGGCGACGAGGGAGGAGGAGCAGGCGGTGTCCACCACCAGCGCGGGCCCATGCAGGCCAAGCTGGTAGGCGATGCGGCCGGCCAGGGTGTTGCTCGGCTGCCCGGTCAGGCTCAGCGCATCCAGCTTCTCTGCCTGCCGCCGGGCGATCGTGGCGTAGTCGCTGCCGGTGGCGCCGAGGAAGACGCCGACGCGCCCGCCCGCGACCCGATCCGGCGCGATGCCCGCCGCTTCCAGCGCGCGCCAGGCGGCTTCCAGCAGCAGGCGCTGCTGCGGGTCCATGGCGGCGGCATCGCGGGGCGCGATGCCGAAGAAGGCGGCGTCGAACAGGTCGATCCCGTCCAGCCAGCCCGCCACATGCGCCGCGCCGGGACGGCCGGCGGGCAGCGGGCGCACCGCATCCTGGCCGGCGAGCAGTTGGGACAGCAGCGTGTCCGGATCCTCCGCGCTACCCGGGAAGCGCCCGGCGAGGCCGATGACGGCAATCGCATCGCCACCGGCCATCGTCGCCACCGGCGCGCTCGGGATGGAGCGGGCCTGGCCGGCGAGCCAATCGGCGAGCCTCGCGATGGTGGGCTGGGCGAAGAGCACCGCGGCCGGCACCGGAACGCCGGCCGCTTCCTCGATCCGCCGCCGCAGCGCCACGGCGAGCAGGCTGTCGAGCCCCTGGGCGAAAAGCCCGGCTTCGGGATCGAGCCGCGTGGCGTCCGGGTGGCCGAGCAGGTCGGCCACCAGCGCCGCCAGGCCATCGCGGTCCAGCCGCGTCCTGGGCGGCGTCCTCTGCGGCGGGCGCAAGGCGGGCGGGGTGGATCGTGGCAGCAGGTGCTCGAACAGCCCTGCCTCCCGCCGGGCGGCATAGGTGCTGGCGAAGCGGGGCCAGTCGATGCGGGCGACGATGCGCAGGGCCTCGCCAGCGCCCAGGGCCTCGAGCGCGGCGGCGAAGGCGTCCGCGGGTGGCATGGCGAGCATCCCGGCGGCGTCGAGGGCGGCATCCTCGGTTGGGGAGAGCAGGCCCTTTTCCGTGAAGCGGCCGAAGGCGATGCTGGTGGCCGGCAGGCCGCGCGCGCGGGCGAAGGCGGCCCATTCATCCAGCGCGTGGTTCGCCGCGGCATAGGCCACGCGATCCCGCACGCCCCAGATGCCGGCGGCGGAGGAGAACAGCAGCATGCCGTCGGGATCGGGGATCGCGTCGGCGAGGACCTGGGCGATGCCGACCTTCGCCGCCATCACCGCCTCCGCCGGGCCATCGGCGATGCCGGCGGCATGGACAACGAGGCCAGGCCGGCGATCCAGCGCGGCAGTGAGCCGGGCCACGGCATCGGCCGCGGTCAGGTCGAGGGCGAGGTGGCGTGCCCCGGGCGGCAGCCTCGCAGGGCAGGGGCTGCGGCGACCGATCAGCAACAGGTGGCGCGCACCCTGGCGGGACAGTTCCTGCGCAACGGCGAGGCCGAGGCGGCCGGTGCCGCCCGCGATGACGTGCAGCGCGTCCGGATCCGGCCGGAAGGCGCGACCGGAACCCTCCGCACGCAGGAGGCGCATCGCTTCGAGCCTGCCGGCGCGGGCGCGGAGGTCGCCGCGTGCCGTCCCGATCGAGTGCGCCAGGACGGCGAGGCTCTCTGGCGTGACATCGTCGAGGTGGATGATGGCGGCGACGCTGCCCGGCTGGTCGAGAGCCATGGCCCGCGCGGCGCCGATCGCCGCCGCGCCGGGAAGGCCAGGTCGGGCGAGCAGCGTCACCGGCAGGCCCCGCGCCAGCAGCGCCTGCGCATCCTCCACGATCCGCGCCGGTGGTGCCTCCGTGGGACACCACAGGATGGCCGAGGCGTCCGGCGCATGGGCGATGCCGAGCGTGTCGGCCAGCGCCGTGTCGCCCTGCACCTGGAAGCGCGCGGTGGGACGCGGCGCCTGGGCCAGCACCAGCAGATGCGCGTCGCCATCCGGGACGGTGGCGACGGGGCCGAAGCCGGCCTCCGCCAGCGCGGCCTGCCAGGCTTCGGCGCCCAGCAGCGCATGGTCGGGCCGCAGCCTGTCGCCCCGGAAGCGCCACCAGCCCTCCGTGACGCCGAAGACCAGATCCACCCATCGCGGTGCCCGCGCCAGTTCCGCCAGGGCGAGCAACCCGCCCGGCGCCAGCCGCGCCCGCAGCGCCGACAGTGCCGGACCCAGGCGTGCCGCCGCATGCACCGCATTGGCGGCCACGATGATGTCGAAGGGCCCCTCGACGCCTTTCGGGTCATCGAGGTCGAAGACGGCGGTGGAGAGGCCTTCGCCGAAGCGGCGGCGCAGCGCGGCCAGGAAGGCGGGCGTCACGTCGGTGGCGGTCACGTCGCCGCCGGCCGGCAGGCGTGGCAGCAGCGCGGCTGTCAGCGCGCCTGTGCCGGCGCCGACCTCCAGTACGCGCACCGCGCGGCCGGCCGCATGGGTCGCGACCGCATCGGCCACGGCGTGCTGCGCCGCGGCAAAGGGGGGCGCGGCATAGACGGCGGCGGCGGCTTCCATGTCCCCGCCCGCGAAGAGCGCGTCCAGCGCCCCGGTCCGGCCGGCGAGGATATCCGGCAGCGCGGCGCCGACCCGCCGCAGCAGCGCGGCCGCCGGGCTGTCCTGGGCGCGCAGCGGCGGCATGGGCGACCAGGATGCCAGCCGCGCGGCGAGGTCCCGATGCGCCGGCACGATGGCCGGGGTGGCGGCCAGCGCCTTGTGTGCGAAGGCGGTGGCCTCCGCCTCCAGCCCGTCATCCGGCGGCGGGGCGGTGATGACAGGCTGTGGCAGCGCCGTCGCCGGGACCGGCAGGGGTTGCCAGTCCACGGCATAGGCCAGGCTGCTGCCGGAGCGGGGCAGCCAATGGGGCTCACGCTCGAAGGGATAGGTGGGGGCGTCGGCGATGCGCCCGGCCGTGCCCGATTCGAGGAGTGCGTCCTCGATCTCGGCGCCCGCCACGAAGGCGATGGCGCAGCGATCGAGGAAATCTTCCCGGCTTTCCGCCGCGCCGCGCCTCGCGTCGAAGGCACGGCTTCCGCCGGCGGGGACGATGCCGTGCCGGAACTGTCCCGCTCTCAGCCGGCGCGCGGCCTCCGTCGCATCGGCGGCATGGAGGGCGAGGCGATGGGCGAAGCGGTCCCGGCCGACCAGCGCCGTGTGGCAGAGATCCGGGAAAGCGGGTGCCGTGGCGCTGTCCAGGTGATCGGCCCAGCGCCGGGCCAGCGCCTCCAGCGCCGCCGCGCTGCGGGCGGACAGGACCAGCAGGTGGCGCCCCTGTGCGTCCGGCCTTGGCGTGCCCACCGCCGATAGCAGCGCCGCTTCATCCGCCGCACTGCGGCGCAGCGGTGCTGCCACGGTGGCGTCGGGCACGGTCTGGCGGATGGGCAGGGCCAGCAGGGGGTGCGGGCCCAGTTCGAGGAAGTGGCGATGGCCGGCGGCAGCCAGCGCGGCGATACCCTGCCGGAACAGCACGGGCTGGCGCAGGTTGCGGCCCCAGTAGGCGGCATCGAGGGCCGTGCCCTCGACCACCGTGCCTGTCACCGTGGAGATGAAGGGCACCGTGCCGGGCTGCGGCGACAGCCCCGCGAGGGATGCCACCAGCCGCGGCACCAGGGTGTCCATCTGGGCGCTGTGATAGGCCACCGGCACGCGGACCGGCAACGCGGTGATGCCCCTTGCGTCAAGCAGGGCCATCGCCGCCTCGATGGCGGCGGGCGAACCGGACAGCACGGTGTTGGCAGGGCCGTTCTCCCCCGCGATCTCGACGCCCACGGGCAGCAGCGCGCGCAGCGCCTCGGCCGGTGCGGCGGCGACGGCCATGGCGCCCTGGCCCGCGCAGCCCGCCTGCAAGGCGCTGCGGGTCATGGCGAGGCGCAGCGCTTCCTCCCGCGTCAGCGCGCCGGCGACGCAGGCCGCGGCGACCTCCCCGAGGCTGTGCCCGATGACGGCGGCGGGACGGATGCCGCGGCTCGCGAGGAGGTCGGCGAGTGCGAGTTGGAAGGCGGTGTGCGCGGGCTGGCCGAGGGCCACTTCCTCGACCCGCGCATCGCCCAGCACATCGATCACCGACGCCGGGAAGCCGAGGCCACGGAGCAGCGCATCGGAGGCGCGGAGGGACTCCGCGAAGGCGGGCGAGGCCATCAGCGCCTGGGCCATGCCCGGCCAGGCGGCGCCATTGCCGGCGAAGACGAAGACGGGCGCGATGGCGGCGGCCGCTTCCGGTGGCGGGGCTTCCAGCAGCAGGTGGCAGTTGGTGCCGCCGAAGCCGAAGGCGCTGACGCCCCCGATGGCGCGGCCATCGGCCCGCGCGGGCCAGGGCGTCGCCTCCGCCTGGATCGCGATGCCCGTCATGTCGATGGCGGGATTCGCCTGGTTGAAGTGCAGGCTGCGCGGGATGTGGCGATGGCGGAGCGCCAGGGCCAGCTTCGCCAGCCCCGCGGCGCCGGCCGCGGCTTCCAGATGGCCGATATTCGTCTTCACGGAGCCGATGCGGAGCGGCCGGCCGGCGGCACGCCCCCGGCCGAGCACGGCGCCGAGCGCATTCGCCTCGATCGGGTCGCCCAGCGCCGTGCCGGTGCCGTGGGCTTCCACATAGTCCACGTCGTGGGCCGGCAGGCCCGCATCGGCCAGGGCATCGCGCAGCATGGCGCGTTGCGCGGCGGGGTTGGGCGCGGTCAGGCCGTTGCTGGGGCCGTCATTGTTGATGGCGCCGCCGCGGATGATGGCGAAGACGCGCCGTCCGGCGGCGCGCGCGGCGGAGAGCGACTCGAGGACCAGGAGCGCGCCGCCTTCGCCACGGACATAGCCATCGGCGGTGGCATCGAAGGCCTTGCAGCGCCCATCCGGTGCCATGGCGCCAAACTTCGTCATGGCGATGGAACTGTCGGGCGAGAGCACGAGGTGGACGCCGCCCGCCAGCGCAACGGTCGATTCGCCCGCGCGCAGGCTGCGGCAGGCCTGGTGGACGGCGACGAGGGCCGAGGAGCAGGCCGTGTTCACCGTGATGGCCGGCCCCATCAGCCCCAGCGCATGGGCGATGCGGGCGCTGATGATGCTGGTGTCCTGTCCCGTCGCGGTATGCGCGGCGATGCCCGTGGCGTCGCCGAGCAGCCGGGCGTAGTCGCTCCACATCGCGCCGAGGAAGACGCCGGCGCGGCTGCCATTGAGTCGGGAGGCGCGGAGTCCCGCATCCTCCAGCGCTTCCCAGGCGAGTTCGAGCGCCAGGCGCTGCTGCGGATCGGCCTGCGCGGCTTCCCGCGGCGACAGGCCGAAGAAGGTGGCGTCGAAGCCGGCGACATCGGCCAGGAAGCCGCCGCGGCTGGTCCGCATGCGGCCGGGCGCATCCGGGTCCGCATCCGTCAGCCCTGCCGCGTCCCAGCGATCTGCCGGCACCTCCCCGACGGCATCGATGCCGCCCAGCAGCATCGACCAGAAGGCGGCGGGGGAGTCGGCACCAGGCAGGCGGCAGGCGAGGCCGGTGATGGCGATCGCGTCATCGGCCGGCAGGGGGCGCGCCGCGGGCGGTCCTGCCTCCTCCGTCGCGCCGGCGAGCCAGTCGGACAGGCGGTTCAGCGTGGGATGATCCCAGACCAGGGTCGGTGGCAGGGCGCGGCCCGTCATCGCCGCGATGTCGGCGACGAGGCCGGCGGCGAGGAGCGAGGTCAGACCGTAGCGGTGCAGACGCTCGGCGGGGTCGATCGCCGCAGCCGCGATGCCCAGCCGCGCCGCGGCCAGTTCGCGCAACCGCCCGACGAGATCAGCGGCTTCTCCGCCGCCCGGGCGCCCGGGTTCAGCCCGTGCCAACCAGCACCCCGAGATCGTCTGACAGCGCGGCGGCCAGCGCCTGGCGCTGGGGTACGAGGTAGAAGTGGCCGCCCGGGAAGACACGGCGGGTGGCGGGGCCGGCGCAGAGCGCCGCCCAGCCATCCATCTCAGCGGTCTGGGGATCGGCGTCGCCGCCATAGATGGCGATCGGGCAGGCAAGGGTCGCGCCGGGCGCGTGGCGATGTGTCTCGAATACCGCGAAGTCCGCCTTCAGGATCGGCAGGAAGAGAGCCATCAACTCGCGCTCCGCCAGGATCGCCTGGGGGATGGCATCGTAGCGCCTGACGAGCTCGGCGACGAAGGCATCATCGGGCAGCGGGTGCAGCGGCGCTTCATTGCCCTCGAAGGTCGGCGCGCGCCGGCCGGAGACGATCAGCGACACGGGCGGCGCCTGTCCGCGCCGCACCAGTTCCCGCGCCAACTCATAGGCGAGCAGCGCGCCCATCGAATGGCCGAAGAAGGCGGTGGGCTGCTGCAGGGCGGGGGCCAGCGCATCCGCCATCGCGGTAATGAGCGGCTTCATGCGGGTGAAGGGGGCCTCCGCCATCCGGGCTTCGCGGCCAGGCAGTTGGACGGCGGCCATGGCGACGGAGGGAGGGAGCAGGGAGGCAAGGGGATGGAACATGGATGCACCCCCGCCCGCATGCGGGAAGCAGATAAGCTGCAACGCCGCGCGCGGTCGCGGCTGAGGAAACGTTAACCAGTCAGAACGCACCGTCCCACCCCATTCGCGATGCCACCAATGGCGCAAGAATGGCGGCGTCCTGTCAACCCAAGAGCTGTGTCGCTGGCTGAGACCTGCGAGACATCATTTTGATCGCGGATTGCCAGAGTCTGGCGTGGGAGCGCGAAGACGGCTCTTCCCCCGGCGCGGTGTTTTTCGCTATAGGATTGTGTGCCGAAGTCCGAGGGTGGACACGGCACTGAAACGACGCCGATGGCGTGATCGTTTCAGTGCCAGGCAGAGGGAGCACGTCGCCATGCGCGTACGGATGATTTCGGGCGTGAAGCGGATCACGGTTCTGAAGCCGGGTCATGCCGCGTCCATCCGCCTGTCAAAGCCATCCCTTGACGATGAGACCGGAAGTGCGGAGCGTGTGAAGGTCTGGACAGTGGCGGGCACGCGCGTGACGCGCGACGACGTCCACCTGGATCTGGGCGAACGCAAGAAGCAGACCGGCATCCTGAAGGTGGTCGAGAAGAAGATCAGGAAGCTGGCGCGGCGCGAGCACAAGGCGCTCGGCCACTATCTCGCGCTGCACGAGCAGTCGAACCGCAAGCGCCGGAACGGCTGGGCCCGTGACATCGGGCGCAACCTGGTGCGCGTCATCCGGCGCGGCTGACCCAGCCTGCCCGGATCGCCCCGGCGCGGTCCGGCTTCCGCATCCATCCGCCAATCGCGAGGGAAGAGCATGAGTGAGGCCAGTGCGGACGTGAAGGACGCGAAGGGTGTCGTCTGCGTCCTCGATCTCGGGGAGCATTCCCGCAAGCGCGTGCGGCGGCTTCGCCGCGGCGAAGGCAAGCTGATGGACAAGGTGGAGGACGCGATCGCGGCCCTGCACGAAGAAGGTGTCCTGGACGGTGCGGCGCAGACCGTCGTCGTCGTGGTCCGGCAGGAACAGCGCCTCGGCGACATGTTCCGCGACGACGACGATGATGACGACGACGATTGATCGCTGACCTGGCCTCGTGAGAACAGCCGGGCCCGGGTGATCCGGGCCTGGCCAAGCGACCTGCCGCCACGGCGGCGGGCTGTCTTCGTCCGGGAGAGACGCTCCATTCTGGTCAAGCGTATCGCTGGGTTCCGGTTGGATGTCATCCGGCACCGCCGGAATGCCGCGACCACGCTTGTCGCGCTGGAGCCTCGGAGCCCGGAGCGCGAATTCCCGCCCGACCTCGATTCCATCGTCCCGACGCCCCTGCCATCGGGCCGTTCCTCCGGTGCGATCAGGATCGAGCCGCTGTCGCCGCCATCGCGCTTCCGCGGTCTGGCGGTCTTCTCGGCGTTGCTGCGTTTCGTGTGGATGCGCCTCTGGCTGCGGGCAACCGGCCGGATGACGGCAGCCCGCGATGCCGCCCTGGCCCGGGCGCTGTTCGAGGGCCTGGGCGGCATGTGGATCAAGGCCGGGCAGTTGCTGTCGCTGCGCACCGACCTGCTGACCGATGAGATGTGCAAGGCACTCGCCAGCCTTCAGCACCAGGCCGCGGGCTTTCCGCCGGAGGTCGCGCTGCGGGTGGTGGAGGAGGATCTGGGCGTCCCCATCGAGCGCGTCTTCTCCTGGTTCGACCCCATGCCCTTCGCGGCGGCATCGATCTGCCAGGCGCACCGCGCGACCCTGCTGACCAACAACCGCGCGGTCGTCGTGAAGATCATGCGGCCGGACGTGTCGCGCAGCTTCGCGCGCGATCTCGGCCTGCTGCGCGGGGTGGTGGCCGTGTTCAGCGTGCTGGGGATCGGCAGCCGCTTCCATCTGGTTGACGGGCTCCGCGAACTCCGTGCAGTGCTCAGCGAAGAGACCGACTATCGGTTCGAGGCTGTGAACCTCAAGCGCATGCGGCGCAACCTGCGTCGCCACAAGGTTTCCGTGCCCCGCGTCCTGTCCCGCTATTGCGGCCCCCGCATCCTGGTGATGGATGAGATACCGGGCGTCCTGATGTCGCACTACATCCAGATGCGCACGGAGAACGTCGCCGCCGTCCGGCGATGGGAGCATGAGAACAACGTCGATCCGCTGAAGCTCGGCAAGGGCCTGATGGTCACGGTGCTGCGGCAGATCCTGGAAGACAATGAATTCCACGCCGATCTCCACCCCGGCAACATCATGGTCATGGCGGACAACCGGATCGCGCTGCTGGATCTCGGCAGTGTCGGTCGGCTGGATCGACGGACCTGGCAACTCTACCGCTACACCATGGTGGCGCTGGCGACGCGGGACTTCGAGCGCGCGGCTGACTACACCCTGTTGCAGCAACCCGGACTTGGGGTGGTGGATCACGCGCGACTGCGCAGCGACCTGGCGGACGCGCTGCGCAAGTGGGAACTGCGGAGCGAGTTTCCTAACACCTCCTATGCGGACAAGTCGGTCGGTTCCATGGGTGACGAGATCACGCGCGTCATGGCGCGGCACAATGTGCCGGTCGGGTGGGGCCTGATGCGCGTGGGGCGGGCGCTGTCCACCCTCGATGCCTCGCTGCAGGTGCTGGTGCCGGACGGTAATTTCATCGAGTTCACGCGCGCCTACTTCAAGGACCGGCAGCGCCGTCAGCGCACGCTGAAGGGCGCGATGCGGCCCCTGCGGTCCGCGCTTCAGGATGTCATGGGGCTGGCGACAGATGCGAATGTGGTGCTGGGTTCCGCCGTCCGTTTCCAGGGCCTGCGGCTTCAGGGAATGGCGGACCGCGTGCAGCAGTTCCGCCTGGCGGTGCTGCGTGTCTTCAACCGCGGCATCTGGACGCTGATCCTGGGCACGCTCGGCGTCATGCTGCTCAATCGCTACACCGACTACCTGCCACCGGCTTGGCAGCCATCGGCGCACCGGCTGCTGCAATTCGTGCTGGAGCCGCTGCCGGACCTCGACGGCATCTACTGGCTGCTGTTTCTCGCTGTTGCGCTGTTCATTTCCAATGTATTACGGACCGCGAGGAAATCGCTGTCTGCAACCCAATAGTCGCCCTGCGCGTGGTACTGGCGGGGGTGCAACACGATCCAGTCCGCTGTTATCTGTGATCGACAAGGCGCGGGCCTGACTGCCGCGCAGGGGGTTGGTCGGTATGACGTCGCGCTTGATCATCGCAGGCGTTTCCGCCTTGGCTGGGCTCGTTGGCGGCGCCGTTGTGGCACGGTATGCGTGGCCGGCCATCGGCGGCACGCCCGCGGTGCAGGCGCCCATCGCCACGACGGAGCCTGCGCCGGCCACTGTCGAGGTTGCGCGGGCCAGGCAGGGCAGGGTGGACCAGGCCCTCAATTCACTCGGCACGTTGCAGGCACGAGAGAGCGTGCCGCTGGCGTCGCTCAATCCCGGTGTCGTCACCGCCATCCATTTCCAGGAGGGCACCCGGGTCGAAGCCAACGCCCTGCTGGTCGACCTCGATCAGCGGATCGCGCGCGCGAATCTGGCGTCGGCCGAGACGGAACTGCGCGCCGCCCAGATCCGCTTCGAGCGGAGCCAGCAGCTTTCCGGATCCGGCTTCCGGTCCCGGCAGCAACTGGACGACGACCGCGCGGCGATCGACCGGGCCGCCGCCGAGGTGGCCGTTCGCCAGACGCAACTGGCGCAACTCAGCGTCCGCGCGCCCTTTGCGGGCGTGCTGGGGCAGCGCGACTTCGGGGTGGGCGAGTATATCGAGGCTGGCAAGCGCCTCGTGACCCTTGAGGACCGGTCGGTCCTGCGCGTGAGTTTCCGCGTGCCGGAACGCTTCCTGCCGAAGCTGGCGATCGGCCAGTCGGTCGAGTTGACGCTGGACGCGGTGCCGGGCCGCACCTTCACCGGCCGGGTCACGCTGCTCGATCCGCGGCCGAGCAGCAACGACCGCGACATCCAGGTGCGCGCGGAGATACCGAACGACCCGCCCATGCTGCCATCGGGCCTTTTCGCGCGGGTTCGGCTGGTGATCGAAAGCCGGCCGGATGCCATCGTCGTCCCGCCCTCCGCCGTATCCTACATGCTGACCGGCGCCTATGTGTTCAAGGTCGTGGACGGTCGGGCGCGGCGCACGCCGGTGCGCGTCGGATTGCAGCTTCCGGATCGCGTGGAGATCCTGGAGGGGGTGGCGCCTGGCGACCAGGTCGTGACCGCGGGACAATTCAACCTCGATGACGGAAGGCGCGTGACCACGGTGTCCCAGACCCCGGGACAGCGCTGATGTCGATCTCCGACCTGTTCATCCGGCGACCGGTCTTCGCGATCGTCATCAACCTCATCGTCGCGCTCGTCGGCATTCTCGGCCTGTCGCGGCTCGCGATCCGTGAATTGCCGCAGTTCGATCTGCCTTTCGTGTCGATCACGACGATCTACAGCGGCGCCGCGCCCGACCTTGTCGAGCGGACCGTGACGGCGCCGATCGAGCAGGCGGTCTCCGCCGTCGGCGGGATCGACACGATCGTCTCCACGAGCAGCGAGGGCAGCAGCCAGATCCAGATCGCCTTCCGCGCCGGGACCAATCCGCTGAATGCGGTGACACAGGTCCGGGACAAGGTCGGTCAGCTGGCGAATGTGCTGCCGACCGATTCCCTGGCGCCCACCGTCGCGCAGCTCAGCCTCGATGCCGTGCCGGTGATCTACCTGTCGCTGACGGATCCGTCCCGCAGTTCGATGGAGATCACGGAGATCGTCTCTCGCGTGGTCAGGCCGGCGCTTGCCTCCGTCGATGGCGTGGCGGCGTCGCAGACGCTCGGGGAACGCCGCTACGCGATCAGGGTCTGGCTCAATCCCTGGGCCCTGGCAGCGCATAACGTCACCGCGCCCGAGGTGCATGACGCGATCATTTCCCAGAACCTGTCGGTGCCGTCCGGGACGCTGGAGCGCGATGGCCGGAAGGCGCTGGTCTATACCGACACCGCCCTGCTGCGGCCGGAGCAGTTCGCGGAGGTGGTGGTCAGGCGCGGCCTTGGCGACGATGGTCTGGTGAAGCTGGGCGATGTCGCGCGGGTGGAAGTGGGGCCGGAGAGCATCACCAACGCCATCCGCCTGAACGGCCGGGATGGCGTCGCGGTGGGGGTTCTGGCCCAATCCGCCGCAAACCCGCTCGAGGTCGCGCGCGCGGTTCGTGCGCTGGTGCCCGGGCTGCGCGGCCTGCTGCCTGCGGGCATGACGCTGGATGTGGTGTTCGACCGCTCGGAGGCGATCGAGATCGCGGTGAAGGAGGTGGCGGAGACGATCATCGTGGCGGTCGGCCTCGTCACGGTCGTCATCCTTCTGTTCCTCGGGTCCTTCCGCTCCTCGATCATCACGCTTGTCACCATCCCGCTGTCGCTGCTCGGGATGCTCGGCTTCATGTATGCCGTGGGCTACAGCATCAATACTTTCACGCTGCTGGCCATGGTTCTGGCGATCGGGCTGGTGGTGGACGATGCCATCGTCGATGTCGAGAACGTCCAGCGCCATATCGACATGGGCACCGATCCCGTGGCGGCGGCCTTCATCGGCAGCCGCGAGATCGGCTTTGCCATCGTCGCGACGACGCTGACCCTGGCGGCGGTCTATCTGCCCATCGGCCTGATGCCCGGCTTGCTGGGAAGCCTGTTCTCCGAATTCGCCTTCACGCTCGCTGCGGGTGTCGTGATCTCCGGCTTCGTGTCCCGGACGCTGTCGCCGGCCATGTGTTCACGGATGCTGCGCGCCAAGCGCCCGGGGGGCGTGGCGGTCCGCATCGACAACGCCTTCGCAAGGCTGTCGAGGGGGTATGCCCATCTGCTGCGCGGCACGTTGCGGTTCCGGTGGTTCGTGTTGCTGGGAAGCGTCGCGGTCTTCGCTGGCGGCATCACCTTGATGATGCGCCTGCCCGGTGAATTCGCGCCGGCCGACGACCCTGGCTACGTCATCGTGGAGTTCACCGCGCCATCCGACGCAACCACCTACTACATGGACGAGCTGGCGGCGCGGGTCGATGCGGCTTTCGCCACGGTGCCGGAGCGCCGCGGCACCATGATCATGAATGGCATGTCGTCACCGACGTCAGGTCTCGGCCTGCTGCTGCTGAAGCCCTGGTCGGAACGCGAGGCGACGTCGGTGGAAATCGGCGCGCGGATCATGCCCGTCCTCAACCGCATCGCGGGTGCGCGCTTCACCCTGCTCGATCCCAACCCGCTCGCGGGCGGCAACGTCGCGCCGGTGCAGTTCGTGGTCCGCACCACCGGCAACTACGAGGACCTGTCGCAGGTGATGACGCGGCTGCACGACTTCGCCCGGCGTCACCCCGCCTTCTCATCGCCGGCGCTGGACCTCGACCTGAACACCCGCCGCATCGACGTGGTCATCGACCGGCCTCTCGCGGCTGTCGTCGGCATCGACATCATGCGGATCGGGCAGACGATCAACACCTTCCTGGGCGGCCAGCAGGCGGGCAACTTCGGATGGGAAGGGCAGCAGTACAAGGTTCTGTTGCAGATCGAGGAGCAGGATCGCCGCGACTCCGACATCGTCAACAATATCTATCTTCGCAGCGCCGCCGGCGATGTCGTCCCGCTCTCCTATGTCGTGTCGCAGCGTGAGACGGTTGGGGCATCGACGCTGCCGCGCTTCCAGCAGCTGCGGGCCGCCCGGATCACCGCCACCCTCGCGCCCGGCTGGTCGCTGTCGGAGGCGCTGGCGGCGTTGGAAGGCGAGGCCGCCCGAATTCTGCCGCCCGGCTACCAGGTGGATTATGATGGCCCGTCGCGCGCCTTGAAGCAGGCCGATGCCAGTGTGGGTATCGTGTTCCTGCTGGCGCTCGGGTTCATCTTCCTGACCCTCGCGGCGCAGTTCGAGAGCTTCCGCGACCCGTTCATCGTGCTGTCGGTGGTCCCGCTGGCCATGGTCGGTGCCGCGCTGGGCCTTCTGGCCGTGAACGGATCGCTCAACGCCTACAGCTTCATCGGATTGGTCACCCTGATAGGGCTTGTCGCCAAGGGCGGCATCCTCATCACGGAGTTCGCGAACCAGCTGCGCGACGAGGGACGTGACCTGCACGAGGCGATCGTTGAGGCCGCGGCGACGCGGCTGCGTCCCATCCTAATGACGACGGTGGCCACCATCCTGGGCGCGGTGCCGCTTCTCCTCACCGTCGGGCCTGGGGCACGCTCCCGGGAGGATCTCGGCGCCGTCGTCGTGGGCGGCATGGTGTTCGGCACGGTGGTTTCGCTCTTCGTCGTGCCGGCCTGCTATGTCGTGATGTCGCGTAAGGTGCGGAAGCCGCTGGTGACCCCGCCGCCGGTCGGCGGCGGGACGCATGGGTGATCGGATGGGGGCTCATCAGTCTGCGCTTCCACTGCGTGCTGGCCTTCGTCTAGTCTGTTCGCAAATCGGAACGTGACGCCGTCATACGGCGCGACTGAACCAGGGTGAGGCATGAAGCTGATCCATCCGACGCCGGCGCAGCTTTCCACGATGGTCAAGGCCATGTCGGCCGTTGTTTCAGCCGAGGGACGGGTTCCGCCCTTGCCGGTGGAGCAGGCCAGCATCGAGGCGATCCAGCGCCATCTGCTGGGACAGGCGGCGCCCACCCGCGCCGAGGCAGGCCCGCTGCCGGACGACCTGGCTGCGACCATTGTCGATCCGGATCTGCGGCGCCTGACGGTCCAGCTTCTCGTCATCCTGTCCCTGGTCGGCCGGCGGATCAGCGACGAGAAGGTCGCCGTGGTTGTGGAAGCGGCGCGTCGCCTCGGCATCGAGGAGCGTGGCGTGGCGCTGCTCCAGCGGGCTGCGCGGGGGCAGTTCAAGCGCATCGCGATGTCGTTGATGAAGGGCTTCGTCGATTGGTGGTCGCCATCGGGGAAGGCGGGCATCGGTGACTGGATGCGCTTCATCTGGTGGATGCTGCCGCAGTTGCACGGCAAGGGGACCGCGCGCCGGCACGCCGAACTGGCCGCCCGCTACGCCGCCCTGGGCCAGCTGCCCGAAGGCACCTTCGGCCGCGCGCTGCATGCCTTCTACGCCGACAACGACATCGGCCTGCCGGGCGAACCCAAGAGCGTCCCCTGGGTGATGCACGAGGTCTATCACGTGCTGAGCGAATACGGCGTGAAGCTCGAGGCGGAGATGCTGCTGACGGCCTTCGTGGGCGGGTCGCTCGGCGAGAACTGCATGGACCAGATCCTGTTTGGCCTGCTGTCCTACCAGACCGGCAGCCCGCTGATCGGTGGCGTGGTGGCGGAGGGCTTGCTGGACCCGGAGAGCTATTTCGCGGCGATGGCACGCGGCGCCGCGATGACGGTCAGCGTCGTGCGGGGCTGGGATCTCTGGGCGGTGGCGGAGACCGACCTGGAGCAGCTTCGCGCCCAGTACGGCATTCCGCCGCTGGCGGAGCAGGAGCGCGCCCTGGTCGGCGGCTATAACGGCCTGCTGACCGGGCCTGGACATTCGACACCGGCGGATTGGCCCGGCATCGGCCAGGGCCGTCCCGCGGCAGCCATGGCCTGACGTCGATGATGCGGAGAGCGCGCGAGGGCGATTGCGGTGGAGACGCCAGCCATGATGGATGAAGCCTCGGCCGCGGCAATCGCCCGGATCTGGACCGATGCAGCTTTTCGCAAGCGGCTTGTCGAGGCACCGGGCAGGGCGTTGCCCGATATCGGTATCGACATCCCTGCGGGCGCGACAGTCCGCGTGGTCGGCAGCAAGGGTGCGCCTGGAGACGTGGACGACCCGTCATTGATCCAGGTGGTGCTGGAACAGGGCGGAGGCTACGCCTACTTCTTCATTCCATCGCCGCGGTCGCCCTGTGCGCAGCAGGCCGCCTACGGGATGATCCTCACGCGTGCCGTGGATGATCCGTCCCTGGGTCGCCGCGTGCTGCTGGATGCCGCAGGCGCGCTGCGCGGGCTTGCGGCGCAAGGCCGCGTCGAGGCCGAGGATGCCGTGGCATGAAGCCGGTCGTGCCGGGTCCCGAGGAACTGGCCTGCATCGTGGCCGCGGCCTATGCGGTGGCCTCGGCCGATGGAGCCCTTGTCCCGGAAGCGATCGAGGTCGAGGCCATCGATGCCTTCCAGCGGCACATGCTGGGGCAGGAGACGCCCATGCGGGGCGTGCCGGGTTCTCTGCCGCCGGCATTGGGCAGCGTCATCGCCGATCCCGCCTCCCGGCGGCAGCTGGTTCGCCAGTTGGCGATCCTGTCACTGGTCGATGGCACGCTGCGGCAGGAGAAGGTCGCGGTGGTGGCGGAGGCTGCACGCCGTCTCGGCGTTGCCGAATTCGGATTGACGGTGCTGTTGCAACTCGCGGAGCGGAAGGGGCGCGGCCACGTCTTCGGCTTCATGCGCCGCATCGTGGCGCATTACTGGTCTTTCGACGGCCGCGCCACGCTGCGTGACTGGCTCGGCATGGTCTGGACGGCCGCGCCATGGCTGCCGGGCCTCGGCCGCTACCTCGGCCGCGATGAGTTGCTGAGGCGCTACCAGGCGCTCGGCGCCCTCCCGACGGGGAGCTTCGGACGCATGGTGCATGGGTACTACACGCATCACGGTTTTCCCATGCCCGGCGAGCCGAAGAGCCTGCCGGAGGGGTGGGCGCGCCATGAAATCTACCACGTGCTCAGCGGCTATGCGACGAACCTGCAGGGCGAATTGCTGCTGGCCGGCTTCATTGCCGGCAACACGGAGGAGCTTTGCCTGGACATCGTCCTGCCGGCGCTGATCCAGCTTCATGTCGGCCTGAAATTCGTGCCAGGACCCGTGTCCAAGGGGAAGCTGCAGCCTGACCCCTTCTTCCGTGCCATGGCGCGTGGTGCCGCGATGCAGGTGGATCTTCTGGCGGGATGGCGGCTGTGGGATGTCGCCGACCTGCCGCTCGAGGATGTGCGGCGCCGCTACGGCATACCGGCGCTGACCGCAGCGGAACGGGAAGAGTTGGCGCCCCACAAGGCCCTTCTGCCGGCCTGACGATCAGCGACGAGGCCGGGGCGGAGAGCGAGGAGCGGTTCGGAGACCCATCATGCAGGTGATTACGCCAACCACGAAGCAGGCGCTGTCCATCGTGCAGACCATGCATGCGGTCGCCACCGCGGAAGGCGCGCTGCCCTTGCTGCCTGTCGAGCACGACAGCATCCTGGCCATCCAGCGGCATCTGCTGCATCTGGATGAGCCGCTTGAACCGCCGGCGCTCTCCGTTCCGGCCGACCTCGCCGCGACGATCGACTCACCCCTGATGCGGCGCGAAACCGTGCGCATCCTGGCCATGGTGCCGGTGCTCGATAAGCAGGTGCTGGATGCGAAGGTCCGGCTTGTGGAAGCCGTGGCGGCGCAACTGGGCGTGGATGAATATGGCGTTGGCCTTCTGCGCCTGGCGCAGGAGCGGAAGTTCCGCAAGCTGGCCTTCCGGCTGATGATGCGGTCGGTCGCCCATTACTGGTCGCCGACCGGCCGCGCCCGCTTGCGGGATTGGCTCGACATGATCCGGATCGCCATGCCGGCCATCCCGGGCGTCTACGCCATGCTCGTCGATCGAGGCCTGCTGGAGCGGTATCGCGGCCTGGAACACCGGCCCGAAGGCACCCTGGGCCATGGGCTGTTCCGCTTCTATCGCGACCGCGGCTTTCCGATGCCGGGCGAGCCCAAGAGCTTCCCGGAGGGCTGGTCCAAGCACGAGGTCTACCACATCATCAGCGAATATGAGACGTCGCTGCAGGGCGAGATGCTCAACGCCGCCTTCAGCGGCGGCAATACCGAGGTCCTGTGCATGGACCTGCTGCTGCTCTCCCTGCTCCAATTCCAGGCCGGGTTCCAGGTCATGCCCGGGCCGGTTCTCCAGGATGAACTCCGGCCCGATGCCTTCTTCCGCGCGGTGGCGCGGGGTGCGGCGACCGAGGTCGATATCCTGGCCGAATGGGACCTCTGGTCCGCGGTGGACCAGCCCGTCGCCGAACTGCGTCGGCGGTACAAGGTGCCCGCCCTCCGGCCCGAGGAACGGCAATGGCTGGCAGAGAACGGATCGCTGCTGGCCTGAAGCCACGGTCCGGCCGCGGATATCGCCCACCAGCCCCGGGGGTTGCGCGCCCCCCATCGAACCGCTAGTTAGCCGTCCACTTCGACGGTGGCACGCTGCTGTAGCTCAGTGGTAGAGCACTCCCTTGGTAAGGGAGAGGTCGAGAGTTCAATCCTCTCCAGCAGCACCATCGCCGTCAGGTCCCGCGCCATCAGGTCTGGCCGCCCTCGCTACGGGCCTGCCGCCTCACCCTCCACAAGGTCCAGCAGTGCCGGCCGGCGCAGCAGTTCCACCCGTCGATGGGCGGGTTCGCGGATCCAGCCGCGGCGGCGGAACGCGGTGAACCCACGGCTGACCGTCTCCAGCGTCCGGCCCAGGAAGTCGGCGATGTCCGCGCGGGTCATCGGCACGTCCAGCACGGGGCCCGCAACGTGCCGCCGCTGCCCGGTTTCGGCCAGGGAGAGCAGGAAGGCCGCCAGCCGGGCTTCCGCCGTGCGCCGACCGACCGAGACAAGCTGGTCCCGCGTTGAAGCGAGTTACTGGATGCAGAGATCCAGGAATCGCCGGTCGAGCGCCGGGTAGCGCCGCATCAACGCATCCAGGCGGGGGCGGTCGAGGCGACAGACAGTCGCCCCCGTCAGCAATTGCGCGGCGAAGGGGTAGGTGCCGGACGTGGTGTAGCCCAGCACATCGCCGGTGAACCGGAACCCCAGCACCTGTTCCCGCCCATCGGGCAGCAGGCGCACCAGTTTCGCCGTGCCATGCACGAGCGTGAAGACGTGCCCGGCCCGGTCGCCTTCCTGGAACAGGTAGTCGCGTGCCCCGAAGACGACATGCTCCGCTTCCGCGGGCACATCGTCCAGGGTTGCGGCATCAAGTGGCCTGCACAGGCCGGCGACGCGAGAGCCGCAGTTTCCGCAAATCTCGCCCTCGCCCAAGGCGTCACGCACCAGGCGCCTGGTCGCGTCGAGCGGGTTCACGCCTTGCCTCCCCTGTTTCTCCCGTAACGAGGTTATCCGACCGTCTGAGTCGGCTTCAAGGGGGCTGGACACTCTCGCCTGTCAGGCTGGGCTTACTCCGGTGTCACGGTCAGGGCGTCGACGGCGATCGTCACCGTGCCGGGGCCGGCCACGGTGACCGGGGATGCGAGCGCCGACCAGGTGAGCGGATTGCCGCCGGTCGCGGCGTCGAACAGGCCGATATGGCTCATCGTCCCGGCCGCGGCGGTGAAGGTGAAGCGGATCGCCTCCACGTTCCGCTGCTGCCCGGTGCCGGTGAAGGTCACCCGCTGGCGGGCATAGCCGGTGCCGGCGGGTTCGCCGGTGATGCCGGCGGGATCCGAACCACCGGTGCCGATGGCGGCCCAGGCCGCGGTTGGCAGCGTGGGCAGGCGGCCGCAGAGGGCGCGGGCGAGCAGGTTCTTCGCGTGGTCGGTAAGGTCGGTCATGCCGATCTCCTCGTGATGGGGTGCGGTGTCAGAAACTGCCGATGATGCTGCGGGACAGTTCCGGGTCCGTGGCCGTCAGGCCGGGCGGGGGTTCGATCGGCCCCATCGTGACAAGGGCTACGAAGGCGACGCCGTCCACGGTTACGATGGGTTCGCCGCTCGGCGGGATGAAGCCACCGACGCGCGGGTCCAGCGCGTCGGTCGGGCTTTCGCCCGGACCCGTCCAGCCGAACAGACGCAGGCCGTCGGCGGCGGCCTCAGGCGGACCCTGCCAGTATGTCATGGTCCACTCGTTCATCGGGTGCTCCTTGCTCTGTGCTGGGTGATGCGGGGCAGCCTCATGGCGCGGCGGCGCCGGACAGCAGGAGCAGCCGGGTGGTGCCGCCGTCCGGGCTGAAGGCCAGCAGCGTTGCCAGCCCGTCCGGCCTGATCCGGGTCAGGCCATCGGGGTTGGTGGGCGTGGTGCCCGTGAAGCCCGTCATCGTCACCGCGAGGTCTGCGCCCGTGCGATTGACGACCAGGCAGGTGAAGCCGTCGCCGGTCGCCGTCCAGTCGATGGAAAGGGTCGTGCCCGCATTGGCGGAGACGACCCGCGCGTGGTGGGCCGCCAGAGTCAGTGGCGTCGCGGCCGAGGTGCCAACGACCGGCAGCCGCCGGCTGGTGAACTGGGCGTCCACATAGCCCTTGCTGGCCGCCTGGCTTGACGTCGTCGGGTCGGCCGGCAGCACCAGGGGGCCGGTCAGCGTCACGGTACCGGTCGGTCCGATGCGAAAGCGCTCCGCCAGCGTGGCGCCGTTGCGCGTCTCCACGACGAAGGCGCCCGCCTCTGCGCCCGCCATCACCGCTTCGCTCACGCCACCCGCACGGGCGAAGGATGTCTCCGTGCCCGTCGTGTTGTTGCCATTGAAGGCCAGGCGGCCGATCGCATCATTCGCCGCCGGCGCCGTGGAACGCCGCCGGAGCGTCACGGTCATCGGCGCCGTCATGCCCGCATCGGGGCCGAACACCACGCCGCCATTCGGATTGTTCGTGCTGTCCCCTGCGATCTCGAGAGGCGCAAGCGCACCGGCGCCGATGCTGAGCGAATAGGTGACGTTACCGTCCTGGTTCTCGATATCCAGGTCGCCACCCAGCGTCGCTGATCGCCGGCGCAGCAGCGCGCGCTCCTGGTCGGGGGAGGAGCCCAGCGCCTGCAGCCGGTTGCCGACGAGCACGATGCGCGCCAGGTCCGCGTTCGTCTGGCCCTGGAAGGTGGCGGAACGCGTGTCGGAGGCCACGACGGAAAGACTGTCGCCGGTCGAGGCCAGGAACACGCGTGCGGCAGGAAGATCGCAGGCCACGAGCGTGAGGCCGCCATCGAGGACCTCGACCGCCCTGCCGGCGCCATCGCCGCCGACCATGACGCCGACGAACTGGTTGTCGCCCTGGTTCGGCGCGGATGAGTTCACCCGAATCGCCGTGGACATGCTGCTGATGAAGCCGCCGACCCATTTGGTGCGGAAGGCCGTCCCCTGGATCAGGGCGCCGACCGTGGTCGGATCCTTCAGCGACAGCAGGTCATCGACGCTGCAATTGCTGAGCTGGATGGATTGCGCCCCGTTGCCGAGGTCGAAGCCGGTTCGATAGCCATAGGCGAAGCAGCTGACGAATTCGGCGACGTCGCTGTCCTCCACGCGGAAGGCCGTGCCTGTCCGGCGGTTGTTCCAGATGGCGACGTTGCCGCCGCCGGTCCAGGTCCCGGAGAAGGTGCTGCCCTGGAGGTCGACGCGCGTGGCATCCACCACGGTGGCGATGTAGAGGCCGTTGGCCGGTACGCCACTGATGCCATAGGTGTTCACCAGGTCGCCCGTGACGAGCCCATGCGCGCCCGTGCAGGTGATCCGCACAAGGCCGGACCCGTTGTTGGCCACACCGGCCACGCCCGCCTGCGCCAGGGAGACGTTCGAGATGTTGCCCGTCAGGAACGGCCAGAAATGCACCTCGTGGATTCGCGTGACGTCGTAGGTCCGCGTCAGGTAGATGCCGTTCTGGTTGTCGCCGCGGACGCGACGCACACTGAGGCGCTGGCTGTTGTCCGATCGGATCGCCAGGTTGAAGCCCAGGATCAACAGGTCCTCCACCAGCACGTCGTGCTGGCTGCCGGAGCCATCGCCGATCGTGACGGCCGTGCCTGCCATCGCCGCGCGAAGCGTCACGCCCGCACGCAGGTTGGTAGGGGGCGCGCCGAGCCCATCGCGGGACAGCGTCATCGCCCGCAGCGTGGCGGCCCGCATCACGCGCACGGTCCGCGCTGGATCGATCACCAGCGTGCCGGGAATGCCCCGGTAGTCGGCCGCGGCGCGCTGGCCACCGGGGAAGGTCGTGGGGCCTTCCAGGCAGACATTCTCCAGCACCGTGATGTCGGATGCGACGACGCGATAGCGCCTTGGGCCAAGCCGGACCGTGCCGCCCCCGGCGGCGGAGGCCGCGTTGATGGCCGCCTGGATGGCGGCGGCATCGTCGGTGGTGCCATTGCCGACGGCGCCGTAGTCCCGCACGTGGAACATGCGTTCGGCGTGCACGCCGGCGGTGATCTGCGCGAAGGTCGCGCGCCGCGTCTGGGCCGCAGTGCCGCTGCCCTGCACGAAAGGCGCGATGTCAGCAGCGGCCAGCGCGGAAGCGACCGGCAATTCTGAAATCCTGGCGTCAGCCATCGGGGGTTCCTGTCCTGGTCTGGGGCGGGGGAGGGGTTCGTGCGGCGGTCAGATCAGGACCCGTCCGCCATCCTCCAGCAGCAGCGACACGCCGCTTTGCAGCAGAAGCCCGTAGGGCGCGGTCACGGCGAAGGGTGCCGAACTGTCGGCAACGGCGGGGTCGATCGTCGCCTGGACCCGCATGCGGTAGCCTGAGCCAGCCGGCGGTGCCGGCAAGGTGGCCGTGGCGGTGCCGGCGGACACGGTCGCGGTCTGGGGACCGCGCACTGTGGCACCCGATGCGTCACTGATGCTGAAGGCGACTTCGGGCACCGGCCCCACGATCGCCGCCTGCGCATCGATGGTGCCGTTGGACACGATGCCAGCTGCCAGCGGTGCCAGCACGGCGGTCATCGCCACGGCCGTGGCGGCCTGCCGGACGGAGAAGCGCTGCGCCGCCGTCCTGTTCACCCGGAAGGGCGCTGCCGCGGTATCCAGCACCACGCCAGCCGCGACCACGCTGCTGGAGCGGACCGGCAGCAAGCCGACCGAATCGGACGACTGGAGCAGGATCAGGTCACCGGTGGTGATGCGACTGGCGGCCGGGGAGAAGTAGTTGGCGCCCAGCGCCGTGGCCCGCGTATCGCTCGTCCGGTAGAGCCAGAGCGTGAACCCACTCCCGGTCAGCAGGGGGATCAGGGAGGTGTTGTCGAAGGGCATCGTCGTCTCCGTTCGGACAGCCGGCGGCCCGGGGCGCGCAGGGCTGCGCGCCCCGGTGATCCGGGGGTGGGGTGGGGATTATCATCCTGTCGACGGGCATTGCCCGTTGAGGTCAGGACTGGGTTGAGAGGTGCAAGGACGGGTGCCCTTCGCCTGGTTCCCATTGATATCGCGACGTGCGCGCAAATCCGGGGCAGGGAGCGGGGCGCAATTCGCCCCGTGGCGCGCCATCTGTACAGCGCGGCACATCACAGGTCAAGGAAAAAAGACCTAGTCTTGTTTCGGCTTCTAGCCCGATGCGCGATCGCGATGCCGTGTTAGGTTCAACCTGCCATGGAACCGCGGGAGTGCCTCGTATGATCCGTCGTTTGGCCGTGATGGCGGCCGTGCTGGTATCGGCCTGCCTGGCGCCGGTGGCGCAGGCGCAGCAGCCACAACAGGTCGTCAACGTCTTCAACTGGAACGACTATATCGACCCCTACATGGTCCAGCGCTTCGTGCGGGAGACAGGTATCCGGGTCCGATACGACATCTATGACAGCCTGGAGACGCTGGAGGGCCGCATGTCCGCCGGCCGCACCGGCTACGACATCGTCGTCCCGACCAGTGAGCCGACCTTCTCCCGACTCGCCCGTGCCGGGGCGTTCCGGCCGCTCGATCGCAGCCTGATCCCCAACCTCGCCAACATCGACCCGGCGCTGCAGCAGCAGGTGGCGAGTTCCGATCCCGAGAACCGCTTCGGCGCGCTGTACCTCTACGGAACCATCGGGCTCGGCATCAATGTGGACCGCGTGCGCGCCCTGGCGCCTGACGCGCCCATGGACAGCCTTCGCCTGATGCTCGACCCCGCGAATGCGCGGAGGCTCCAGCGCTGCGGCATCGTCATGATGGACAGTGCTTCCGACGTCATTCCGATGGTGTTGCGCTATCTCGGCAAGGACCCGAACAGCACGAGTCCCGAAGACCTGCGCGACGTCGAGCGCACGCTGATGACGATCCGCCCCTTCATCCGGGCCTTCTCCTCCGGCGGGGTGATCGAGGCGCTGGCCGGTGGGCAGTTCTGCATGGCCTTCGCCTATTCCGGCGACGTCATCCAGGCGGCGGCGCGCGCGGAGGAAGCGAATCGCGGCGTCAACATCCAGTACATCGCGCCGAGGGAAGGCGCGCAGCTCTGGTTCGACCTGCTGGCGATTCCAGCGGACGCGCCGAACCCGGCGGCGGCGCATGCCTTCATCAACTTCCTCCTCCAGCCCGACGTGATGGCCAACATCACGAACCATGTCCGCTACCCCAACGGGGTGCCGGCCAGCCGGCCGCTGGTGGCGCCGGAGGTGGCCAATGATCCCTCCGTCTTCCCGACGGAGGAGATGCGCGCGCGCTTCTTCACCATCGGTGCCGTGCCCCAGGCCGCGGAACGCGCCCGCAACCGCGTCTGGGCGCGTTTCAAGGCTGGCCGATGAGTAGTGCGGTCGCGGCACGGCCCGGTACGGCCGAGCCCTGGCGCGACCCGGCGGCGGATCCGTTCCTGCGGATCGAGGGGGTGACGAAGCGCTTCGACGGCTTCGTCGCCCTGGATGCCGTGACGCTGCCGATCTACCGCGGTGAGTTGTTCGCCCTGCTCGGCGCCTCAGGCTCGGGCAAATCCACCCTGCTGCGCTGCCTGGCCGGCTTCATCGAACCGGATGCAGGCCGCATCGTGCTGGATGGCCAGGACCTGGCAGGCGTGCCGCCCTATGAGCGGCCCATCAACATGATGTTCCAGTCCTATGCCCTGTTCCCGCACATGACGGTGGCGCAGAACATCGGCTTCGGCCTGCGCCAGGAAGGCGCGCCCAAGGCGCTGATCGCCGACCGGGTGGCGGAGATGCTGGCCCTGGTGCAGATGGAGGGCTTCGGCAATCGCAAGCCCGCCGCCCTGTCCGGCGGCCAGAAGGCGCGCGTGGCGCTGGCCCGGGCGCTCGCCAAGCGCCCCAAGCTGCTGCTGCTGGACGAACCGCTTTCCGCGCTGGACAAGAACCTGCGTGAGGCGACCCAGTTCGAACTGGTCAACATCCAGGAACGCACCGGCACCACCTTCGTCATCGTCACACATGACCAGGAGGAGGCGATGACCATGGCGACGCGCCTCGCGGTGATGGATCGCGGCACGCTGGCGCAGGTGGGCACGCCCGGGGAGGTCTATGAATTCCCGAACAGTCGCTTCACCGCCGAATTCCTAGGCACCGCCAATATCCTGGAAGGCGTCATCGAGGCGGCGGATGACCAGGTGACACGAATCGGCAGTTCGGAACTGGATTTCGACATCCTGGCGGAGGCTGGGGCCCTCAAGCCCATCGGCAGCCGCGCCTATGTCGCCATCCGGCCCGAGCGCATGCGGATCGAGCGCACGGACCCCGCCACGCCGCTTGCCGACAACCGTCTGGTCGGGCGGGTCCGGGACATCGCCTATTTCGGGGACTTCTTCATGTACTACGTGGTCCTCGACTCCGGGAAGGAGATCCGGGTGAGCCAGCCGAACCTGCGGCGCATGACGGCGCGGCCAGTCGACTGGGATGACCGTGTCGCCGTCACCTGGGACGCTGAAGCGAGCATGGTGCTGCCTGAATGAAGGGGCGGCTTGGCCGCGCCATCGTCCTGGCCCTTCCCTGGAGCTGGATGGCGCTTTTCTTCGTCGTACCCTTCCTGATCGTGCTGACCATCGCCTTCGCGGAGCCGAGCGAAGGCCTGCCGCCCTATACCCCCCTGCTGCGATGGAGCGAGGAAGGCGGGCCGGTCATCCAGCTGAACCTGGCGAATTTCCGCCTGTTCCTGGAGGACCCCTTCTACCTTGAAGCGGGCCTCCGGAGCCTCCGCGTCGCCGCGATCTCCGCCACGCTGTGCCTGCTCATCGGCTACCCGATGGCGCTCGCCATCGCACGCGCGCCGGAACGCTGGCGCGCCACGCTGCTGATGCTCGTGATCCTGCCGTTCTGGACGTCCTTCCTGCTGCGGATCACCGCCTGGATCGGCATCCTCCAGGACCAGGGCTGGCTGAACAGCGCCTTGATGGCGCTGGGCGTCATCAGGGAGCCGCTCCGCCTGCTCTACACCGACTTCGCCCTCTATATCGGCATCACCTATTGCTACCTGCCCTTCATGGTGCTGCCGCTCTACGCCACCCTGTCCAAGCTGGACCCCGCCTTGCTGGAAGCGGCGGAGGATCTGGGCGCGCGGCCCTGGCGCGCCTTCCTGCAGGTGACGCTGCCCCTGTCCATGCCGGGCGTCGTGGCCGGCTTCCTGCTGGTCTTCATCCCCGTGGTGGGTGAGTTCGTGATCCCGGAATTGCTCGGCGGGCCGGGGGCGCAGTTGATCGGCCGCGTGCTGTGGACGGAGTTCTTCCAGAACCGGGACTGGCCCTTGGCCTCCGCCCTGGCCGTCGTCCTGCTGATGATCCTGGTCGCGCCCATCGCCCTGTTCCAGGCCCGCGCGGCGCGGGAGGGGAGGTAGCCATGCGCCGCGCGTCGAGGCTGGCCGTCCCGCTCGGGCTTGGTTTCGCCTTCCTCTACCTCCCGATCCTGTTGATGGTGCTGTTCTCTTTCAACGACAGCCGCCTGGTGACGAGTTTCACCGGTTTCTCCACGCGTTGGTACTTCGCGCTGTGGGAGAACGAGGCGCTGATGGGGGCGGCGGTCCTGTCGCTTCGCATCGCGGCTGTCTCGGCCACCATGGCGACCCTGCTGGGCGTGGTCGCGGGTTTTGCCCTGGCGCGGATGGGCCGCTTCCGCGGCCGCGCGGCCTTTGCCGGCGCCATGGCGGCACCGCTGGTGATGCCGGAAGTCATCACCGGCCTGTCCCTGCTGCTGATGTTCGTGGCGATGGAACAGGCCTTCGGCTTCCCGGCCGGCCGCGGGGCGGACACGGTGGCGATCGCCCATGCCACCTTCGGGGCCGCCTATGTGGCGGTGGTGGTGCAGGCCCGCCTGGCGGATTTCGACACCAGCCTGGAGGAAGCGGCCATGGACCTGGGCGCCAGGCCCTGGAAGGTGTTCTTCCTGATCACCCTGCCGCTGATCGCCCCGGCCATCGCCGCCGGCTGGCTGCTGGCCTTCACCCTCTCGCTCGATGACCTCGTGATTGCGAGCTTCGTCTCGGGCCCGGGCGCATCGACCCTGCCGATGGTCATCTTCTCCGCCGTCCGGCTGGGGCTGACGCCCGACCTCTACGCGCTCGCGACGCTGCTGGTGGCCGTGGTGGCGATCGGCATCGGCATTGCCGCCTGGGTGGCCTTCCCCCGGCGCCCCGGCTGAGCGGCGCCGCTGCCATGCTTTATCCACAAGGCTCATCCAGAATAGACGCATGCGCACCGCCGGGCTGACCCTTGCCGCCTGTCTCCTGCTTCTTTCCGCCTGCGCCGAGCGCTGGGCACGCCCTGGCACCAGCGAGGCCGAGGCCGATGCGATGGTCGAAGCCTGCCGGAACGAGGCCGCGATGGCCGTCCCGCCCAAGTTTGTCTGGCAGATGACGTCGCCCGCGCGCATCGAGCGGGACCGCGATTGCTGGCGGGACCGTGGCCAGGAACGCTGCCGCGTGACGGAACGCTACCGCGCCGCCCAGTATTCCCAGGTCGATATCAACAACGGTCCCCGGGAAGGCTGGCGGCGAAGCTGCATGGCGGAACGCGGCTTCACCTTCCAGGGCTACCGGCCACTTCGCCTGGAATAGAGGCAGGACGGTGGACGATCCGTGCAGTCGGGTCTAGGAAACCACCCGCCGCCCGGCATGGGCTGGGCAGGGACGCCGGACAAGCCATGAACCTCATCGCCGATCGCCTCGACCGCATCTCGCCCTCGCTGACCATCGCCATGACGGCGAAGGCGCGCGCGCTGAAGGCCGCGGGGAAGGATGTGATCTCCCTCGCTGCCGGGGAGCCCGATTTCGACACGCCCCGCAACGTGAAGGACGCGGCCATCGCGGCCATCGAGCGCGGCGAGACGAAGTATACCGACGTTGCCGGCACCATGGCGCTGCGCAAGGCAGTCTGCGAGAAGTTCAAGCGCGACAACAACATCGAGTACAAGCCGGAGGAAATCCTGGTCGCCACCGGCGGCAAGCAGGTGATCTTCGACGCGCTGGTCGCCACCATCAACCCGGGTGACGAGGCGATCATCCCCGCCCCGTGCTGGGTGAGCTACCCGGACATCGTGGCGCTGGCCGAAGGCACGCCCGTGATTGTCCCCTGCGGCCCGAACCAGGGCTTCAAGATGACGCCGGAGCAGCTGGAAGCGGCGATCACGCCGAAGACCAAGTGGCTGATCCTCAACAACCCCAGCAACCCCACCGGCGCCGGCTATTCGGCGGAGGAGCTGAAGGGCCTGGCGGAGGTGCTGCTGCGCCACCCAGATGTCTGGATCTTCTCCGACGACATCTATGAAAAGCTGACCTACGGCATCAAGTTCGCGACCCTGGTCGAGGTGGAGCCCCGCCTCAAGGACCGCACGGTCACGATGAATGGCTGCTCCAAGGCCTATGCCATGACCGGCTGGCGCATCGGCTTCGCCGGCGCGCCCGTCCAGCTCATCAAGGCCATGGACAAGCTGCAGAGCCAGTCCACCTCCAACACCTCCTCCATCAGCCAGGCCGCGGCGATCGAGGCGCTGACCGGCCAGCAGGACAGCGTGGAGGAGATGCGCGTCGTCTATCAGCGCCGTCGCGACCTGGTCGTCGGCATGCTGAACCAGGCGAAGGGCGTCCGTTGCCCGACGCCGGAAGGCGCCTTCTACGTCTTCCCGGATATCCGCGGCTGCCTCGGCAAGACCAGCGCATCGGGCAAGAAGATCGAGACCTGCGAGGATTTCTGCATCGGGCTGCTGGAGGAACAGGGCGTCGCGACGGTGCACGGCGCGGCCTTCATGTTCCCTGGCCATTTCCGCATCAGCTACGCAACCGATGACGCGTCCCTGACCGATGCCTGCACCCGCATCCAGGCCTTCTGCGCCGGCCTGAAGTGACGCCATGCGATGACCGGAAGGCCGCAGGCCTGAAGGTCTGAATCGCATGGCCAGCCAAGCGTTCCGCCTCCGCCCCGCGGCGGAGGCGGATTTCGAACCGATGCTGGCGCTGTCGATCCGCGTGATGCGCCCGCATCTGGAACGGATCGGCCGCTACGACCCTGACCGCCGCCGCGCCCGGATGCGGAAGCAGTTCGACGCCGGCATCCTGAACGTCATCGAGGCCGACGGCGCCATGCTTGGCTGCGTCGGCATCGAGCAGGGCGGCGACGCCATCGAGATCCACAGCCTGTTCCTGGCACCCGAGGCACAGGGAAGGGGCCTGGGCGTGGCGGTGTTCCGTGCCATCCAGGCCACGCATCCCGGCCGCGCCTTCGCGATCGAGGTCCTGAAGGAAAGCCCCGCGCGGCGCTTCTGGGAACGGCTCGGCTTCGTCGTGACCGGCGAACAGCCCTTCGATTGGGTCCTGCACCGCCCGGCGGATTGAGCGGCCGCCCCGGCTTGGCTAAATGTCGGGCATTCGTACTGGAAACCGGTCACCATGCCCGCTCTCGCCACCAGGTTGAACGACATCAAGCTCGCCGCCACGGCGGTGATGACGAACCGCGCGCGGGAGATCGCGGCCTCCGGCCAGAAGGTCATCAGCCTGGCGATCGGGGAGCCCAATTTCGACAGCCCCCGCCACGCGATCGAGGCCGGCTACCAGGCGGCGCTGCGCGGTGAGACGAAGTACCCGCCCCAGGACGGCACCCGCGCGCTGAAGGAAGCCGTGCAGCGCAAGTTCAAGCGCGACAACAACCTCGACTACGCGCTGAACGAGATCATGATCTCCAACGGCGGCAAGCAGGTGATCATGAACGCCCTGTTCGGCACCTGCGATCCGGGTGACGAGGTGCTGATCCCCGCCCCGTACTGGACCAGCTACGCCGAGATGGCGAAGCTCGCGACGGCCACGCCGGTGACTATCGCCTGCCCGCAGAACAACGGCTTCAAGCTGCGGCCGGAGGATCTGGACGCTGCCATCACGCCGAAGACCAAGTGGCTGTTCCTCAACTTCCCGAACAACCCGACGGGTGCCGCCTGTTCGCGGGCGGAGATGAAGGCGCTGGCGGAGGTGCTGCTGAAGCACCCGCATGTCTGGGTGCTGACCGACGATATGTACGAGCACCTCGTCTATGACGGGTTCGAGTTCTGCACGATCGCGGATGTGGAACCACGGCTGAAGGACCGCGTGCTGACGGTCAACGGCGTGTCCAAGACCTATGCGATGACGGGCTGGCGCATCGGCTTCTGCGGCGGTCCGAGGAATCTGATCGCCGCGATGGTGAACATGCAGAGCCAGATCAGCGCCGGCACCAGCAGCGTCGGCCAGGCCGCCGCCATCGCCGCGCTGGACGGGCCGCAGGACGGCGTCAAGGAACGCGCGGAGATCTACCGCCAGCGCCGCAACATGGTGGTGGACATGCTGAACGAGGCCCCCGGCATCCAGTGCCACCGGCCGGAAGGCGCCTTCTACGTCTTCCCGAATGTGGCGGGCTGCCTCGGCAAGACCAGCAAGGGTGGCCGCAGGATCGAGACCGACCTCGACTTCGCCCTGGCGGTGCTGGAGGAGGCGCATGTCGCGACCGTCCATGGCAGCGCCTATGGCATGAGCCCCTATATCCGCATCTCCTACGCCACGGATACGGACAGCCTGCGAGAGGCCTGCACGCGCATCCAGGAGTTCTGCAAAGGCCTGTCGTGACCGCGCTGCTGCGCCCCGGGCGGGATGAGGACGAAGCGGGCTTCATCGCGCTGATCGACGCCTGCTGGTCCGAATATCCGAACTGCATCCTGGATGTGGATGCGGAGGTGCCGGAGCTTCGGGCGCTGGCCACCTATTTCGCGGAAGCCGGCGGCGCGCTCTGGGTGGCGGAACGCGATGGCCGCGTCATCGGCATGGCGGCCACGCGACCCCTGAACCAGGACCAGGCCTGGGAGATCTGCAAGGTCTATGTGGCGGCCGAGGCCCGCGGCACGGGCCTTGCGCACCAGTTGCTGGAAAGGGCGGAGCGCCACGCGCTGGAGGCCGGCGCGCATCGACTTGTGCTCTGGACCGATACGCGGTTCGAGGCTGCGCATCGCTTCTACGAGAAGCGCGGCTTCGTCCGGCAGGGCTCCATCCGCATCCTGGACGACATCTCCCACAGCCTGGAGTTCCGCTACACCAAGCCCATCCGCGGCCTGGTGGTGGAGGCGCTGGATGCGGCCGCGGCGGCGAGTGCGGAGCGGGCGCTCGCCCGCCTGCTGGTGGATTGCGTAGCAGAGGGGGCGAGCCTGTCCTACCTGCCGCCGCTGTCGCCCGCCGCGGCGCGGGATGCCTGGAAGCGGGTATCCTCTGACATCGCGCTCGGCCGGCGGATCCTGCTGGTGGCCTGGCTGGACGGCGTGCTGGTCGGCACGGCGCAACTCTCCCTGGCGACGGAGCCGAACCAGCCCCATCGCGTCGATGTCGAGAAGCTGATGGTCGATCCCGCCCATCGCCGTCGCGGCGTCGGCCAGGCCCTCATGCGGCGCGTGGACCAGACCGCGCGTGGCATCGGCCGTCGCCTGCTGGTGCTGGATACGCGCCGTGGCACGGCGGCGGAGGCGCTGTATCGTGTGGCCGGCTGGACCGAGGGCGGCTGCATCCCCGGCGGCGAGTTGGACGCGGCGATGCAGCCCCGGGACATCCTCTATTTCTGGAAGGCCGTGCCGTGATCTCGACCGACCATGTCCGCCTGATGGCCGCCTATAATGCGGAGATGAACCGCCGCCTCTACGCCGCGGCCGATCGCCTGCGCGACGACCAGCGGCGGGAGAACCGGGGCGCCTTCTTCGGGTCCATCCACGCCACGCTGAACCATCTGGTCTGGGGCGATTCGGTGTGGATGGGGCGCTTCGCCGGCTGGGATGCGCCGAAGGTCGGGATCCCCGCCAGCGTGTCGCTGCATGATGACTGGGACGCGCTGAAGGCCGTCCGTGCGGAGACGGATGCACGGATCGAGGCCTGGGCGGCGACGGTCGAGCTTGCCTGGCTGTCCGGCACGCTGTCCTGGTACAGCGCCGCGATGCAGCGGGACGTGACGCGGCCGACCTGGGTGCTTGTGACGCATTTCTTCAACCATCAGACCCATCACCGCGGCCAGGCGCATGCCCTCATCACCGCCTTCGGCGAGAAGACGGGGGATACGGATATCCCCTTCATCCTTCCCTTCGACTGAGGAACCCATCCAGGGCCGCCAGCACCTCCTCCGGCGCTTCCTCCGCGAGGTAATGCCCTGAATTGACAGGGCCACCGCTGACCGGCCCGCTGGCGTAGCGGCGCCAGACCTCCAGCGGCTGGTACCAGACCCCGACCTTGCCCTTGGCGCCCCAGAGCGCCAGCAGCGGGCACTGCACCGTCTGCCCGGCGTCCCGGCTGGCGCGGTCATGGTCCAGGTCGATGGTGGTCGCCGCGCGATAGTCTTCGCAGATCGCCTCGACGGTCCCGGGCGTGCGCAGCGCCGTCAGGTAGTCGGCACGGGCCCCGGGATGGAAGAAGCCCTTGTCCTTCGGCTCGCGGGATGTGTGCATGTCGAACCAGTCCTCGACATCGCGAAGGATCAGCCGTTCCGGCTTCGGATGCGGCTGGGCCAGCCAGAACCAGTGATAGTAGCCCAGCGCAAAGGCCATGTCGGTGTGTTCGAAATGGTGCAGCGTCGGCACGATATCCATGGTGCAGAGGCGTTCCACGGCGTCGGGCGCATCCAGCGCCATCCGATGCGCCACCCGCGCGCCGCGGTCATGCGCCACGACCTGGAAGCGGTCGAAGCCGAGGCCACGCATCAGCCTCACCATATCCGCCGCCATGGCGCGCTTCGCATAGGCGGCGTGGTCGGCGGAGACGGGTGGCTTGCCGGAAAGCCCGTAGCCCCGCAGGTCGGGGCAGACCACGGTGAAGTCACGTGCCAGCACCGGTGCCACCTTGTGCCACATGGCATGGGTCTGCGGGTTGCCGTGCAGCAGCAGCAGGGGAGGGCCCTTGCCGCCGCGGCGCAGGCGCAGCGCCTGGCCATCCACCTGCCTCGTTTCCTCGATGAAACCCTCGAACACCGGCGCTGCCCCCGTCCGTCATGGCCAGGCCGTGACGATGGCATGGGGCGTTGACCCCCACCACGGCTGCGGCCAGCCTTGCACGGACAACGCGGGAGAAACGGGATGGAAAGCGAGATCAGCCGGGTGGCCTTCATCGGCATCGGCCGCATGGGCTGGCCCATGGCAATCAGGCTGCGGGAGGCCGGCTTCATCGTCGCGGTGCATGACGCCGTGCCCGGCCGCGCCGCGGAATTCGCCGCGAAGCATGGCGGTATCGCGGCAGCCACGGCCGCAGCGGCCGCGCAGGGTGCGGGCGCCGTGATCACCATGCTGCCCACGAGTCGCGAAGTGGCGGAGGTAGTGGCCGCCATCCGCCCGGAACTTTCCCCCGGCGCCATCGTCGTCGAGATGTCGTCCGGCGAGCCCTCGGCCACCCGGGCCCTGGCGAAGGATCTGGCCGAACACGGGATCGCCATGGTGGACGCCCCTGTCTCCGGCGGCGTCGCCCGGGCGGAGACGGGCACGCTGGCCATCATGACCGGCGGCGACATCGTGCCGCTGGACCGCGTGGACCGGCTTCTCCGTGCCATGGGCGGCAGCATCACGCGCTGCGGCGATGTCGGCGCGGGGCAGGCGATGAAGGCGCTCAACAACCTCGTCAGCGCGGCGGGCTTCCTGGTCAGCGTGGAAGCGCTGTTGATCGGCAGCCGCTTCGGGCTCGATCCCGCTGTCATGGTGGAGGTGCTGAACAACTCCACCGGCATGAACAACAGCACCCAGCGCAAGCTGAACCAGTTCGTGCTGTCGCGGAAATTCAATTCCGGCTTCGGGCTGGACCTGATGGTGAAGGACCTGTCCATCGCCCTGCAGGTGGGGCGAGAGACGGCAACCCCCACGCCGCTGGCCGCGCAGACCCGCGAATTGTGGGCGGCCGCGGCATCGCTTCTCGGCCCCGGCCAGGATCACACGGCGGCGGCCCGGTTCAGCGAGGCGCTGGCCGCCTCCGAACTCGAATCGCCGCAGATTACGAAGAAGGCGTAGCGCCATGTGGGAAGTCCTGGCGCTGCGCTACGCGCGGCATGACCGCACCGCGCAGTCCAACTTCATGATGCCGGTGCCGGATCCGCATGACGCCATGCCGATGGACTATTTCGTCTGGCTGCTGCGCGGGCCGGAAGGGCGCCTGGTGCTGGTCGATACCGGCTTCAGCGAGGAGACGGCGGCGAAGCGCGGCCGCACCATCCTGCGTCCCGTCGGCGATTGCCTGCGCGCCATCGGCGTCGATCCCGCCGCGATCCAGGACGTGGTCGTCACCCATCTGCACTACGACCACGCCGGCAACCTCGATCTGTTCCCTAACGCCCGCTTCCACATCCAGGACAACGAGGTCTCCTTCGCCACCGGCCGCCACATGTGCAGCCACTGCCTGCGCCATCCCTTCGAGGTGCAGGACGTCGTCCGCCTGATCCGTGCCGTCTATGCGGACCGCGTGGTGTTCCATGACGGGGAAGGGGAGGTCGCGCCGGGCGTCACGCTGCACGGCGTCGGCGGCCATTCCGGCGGATTGCAGATGGTGCGGATCGCGACCGCGCGCGGGCCGCTCGTCATCGCCGGCGACGCCAGCCACTACTACGCCAACATGGCGCGGGAGAACCCGTTCCCGATCGTCTTCGACCTCGGCGCCATGGTGCAGGGCTGGCGACGCGCGAGGGCGCTGGCCGGGGGCGACGAAAGCCTGGTGATCCCGGGCCACGACCCGCTGGTGCGCATCCGCTTCCCGGCGGAGCCGGGCAACCCGGAGGCGACGCGCCTCGACCTGCCGCCCTACTCGTAGAGGAAGGAATAGGTCGCGAGCGCCAAGCCCACGACGCCGAACAGCATGGAAATGCCGGGCCAGGTTCGCTTCGGCCCGCGATGGCCGAACCACCAGTTGACGGCGAAGGAACCGAGCAGCGCCGCCAGCCCATCCGCCCAATGCCGGTCGTAGAATCCGCGCAGGATCATCAGCACCCAGCCGGCCACGCAGAGATAGGACAAGCCCCGCCAGAACTGGTCCGCGATCGGGTTGGCCGGGCGCATGGCCGGGTTCTCCGACAGCGTATGGATATACGCGGAGACGGACAGCAGCAGGGCTGAGAGGAAGAAGGCCGACATGCCGGCAGATAGGACCGGCTTGCCCGCCGACGCAAGCGTCAGCCGAGCCCGGCCATCCCGCGCCACTCGGCTTCCGTCAGCACGCGGAGGCCAAGCTCGGCCGCCTTGGTCGCCTTGCTGCCGGCGTCGGCGCCGACGATGACGAAATCCGTCTTCTTCGACACGCTCTTCGTCACCTTGGCGCCCAGCCGTTCCGCCTGGGCCTCGGCCTCATCCCGCGACATGGTCTGGAGCGACCCGGTGAAGACCACGGTCTTTCCGGCGAAGGGATTGCCCTCTGCCGCGACCACCACCGTCTCCTGCGGCGTCACCTCGCCCGCCAGGTCATCGAGCGCGGCCAGGTTGCGCGGCTCCACGAAGAACTCGGCGAGTTCGGTCGCGATGGCGGGGCCGATGCCCTGGATGGAGCCCAGCTCCTCCCGCGCCTCCGACCCGATGGTGGTGGCGGCGAGCATCTTCGCGCGCCACGCCGGGAAGCTGTGGTAGTGGCGGGCCAGCAGCTTTGCATTCGCCTCGCCGATCCGGCGGATGCCGAGGGCGAAGATGAAGCGCTCGAACGGCACGCTGCGCCGCGCCTCGATGGCGGCCAGCAGGTTGGCGACCTTCTTCGCATCCTTCTTCGATCGCGCGCCCCAGCCTTCCCAGGACCGCATCGTGTCGGCGTGCCGGGCGAGGCGGAAGATGTCGGCGGGGCTCTTCACCAGCCCCTCATCGAACAGCTTCTGCACGTTCTCCGCGCCCAGGCCCTCGATATCCATGGCGTTGCGGCGGGCGAAGTGGATCAGGCGCTCCACCGTCTGGGCCGGGCAGACCAGGCCGCCGGTGCAGCGCTTCACCACCTCACCGGGCGGCCGCACGGCGTGGCTGCCGCAGGCGGGGCAGCGATCGGGGAAGGCGAAGGGCTGCGCGTCCTCCGGCCGCTTTTCCGTGACCACGCCGAGGATCTGGGGGATCACGTCGCCGGCGCGCTGGAGGATGACGGTATCGCCGATCCGCACATCCTTGCGCGCGATCTCATCCTCATTGTGCAGGCTGGCATGGCTGACCATCACGCCGCCGACGCTGACGGGCTGCATCACCGCGCGCGGGGTCAGCGCACCGGTACGCCCCACCTGGATATCGATGCCCAGCAGCACCGTCGTCGCCTGCTCCGCCGGGAACTTCCAGGCAATGGCCCAGCGTGGCGCCCGGCCGACGAAGCCCAGGCGCCGCTGCCAGTCCAGCCGGTTCAGCTTGTAGACGACGCCGTCGATGTCATAGCTGAGGCCCGCGCGCTGCTCCGCCATCCGCTTCTGGAAGCCGAGCGCCGCTTCCTCATCCGCCAGCAATTCGGAGACGGGGTTCACCGTGAAGCCCCAGTCGCGCAGGCGCTGCAGCCAGCCTTCATGCGTCTCCGCAGGCTGTTCGCTGGCGTCACCCATCGCATAGGCGAAGAGCTTCAGCGGCCGCTGCGCCGTGATGGCAGGATCAAGCTGCCGCAGCGATCCCGCCGCGGCGTTGCGCGGATTGGCGGGAATCGTGACGGCCGGCCCCACCTTCTCGCCACGCGCGCGCCGCTCATCACGCTCCTCTGCCGCCCGCTCCTGCTGGGCGCGGAACTGGAGGAAGTCGGCCTTGTCCATGAAGACCTCCCCGCGGATCTCGATCCGGGCGGGGAAGGGGGCGGTGAGCTGCCGCGGCAGGTCGGCCAGCGTCAGCAGGTTGCGGGTGACATCCTCGCCTTCCGTCCCGTCGCCGCGGGTCGCCCCGCGGACGAAGATGCCGTCCTCATAGGTCAGGTTGATCGACAGGCCATCGATCTTGGGCTCCCCCATGAAGGCGAGCGTCTCGGTCGCCTCCAGCCGGAGAAACCGTCGGATCGAGGCGCAGAATTCGAGAAAATCCGCATCAGCGAAGGCGTTGTCGAGCGAGAGCATCGGCACGCCGTGACGCAGCTTGGAAAAGCCTTCCGCCGTCTCGGCGCCCACGCGTCGGCTCGGGCTGTCGTCGCGAACCAGTTCGGGAAAGCGGGCCTCGATGGCGCGGTTGCGGCGCACCAGCGAATCATAGTCGGCGTCGCTGATCTCGGGCGCGTCCAGCCGGTGGTAGCGTTCGTCGTGATGGGCGATCTCGGCGGCCAGCGCGGCGAGCTCCGCCTGCGCTTCCTCATCCGTCAGCGCGTCCACCTGGCGCGCGCGCAGCCCCGGATCGCTGGCCTGGTCACTCATGCTCCGCCGCCAGGCGCCGCAGCGCCTGCCCTTCCAGGATCTCACCGCTGAAGCGGCCTTCGCTGTCCGCACCGATGGCACGGTAGAAGGCGGCCGCTTCCTCATCACCCTCGTCGACGCCCCACCAGAGGCATCCCGCGCCGCGTTCTAGCGCTTCCGCCGCCAGGCGCGCCATCAGTGCCCGCGCCACGCCGCGGCGGCGCGCCTCCGGCATCACATAGAGGTCGAGCAGCATCAGCGCATCCGCCTGCCGCTCCGCATCATAGATAAAGCCGGCCGTTGCGAAGCCGACCACCACGCCGTCCCGCTCCGCCAACCGCAGGATGGCCCGTGACTGCGGGCCGATGAGGTCACGCTCCACCACGGCCGCGGTCATCGGCATCGCAGGCGGCGTGCCGTGCAGGCTGTTGATGGCGTTGATCAGGGCGGCAACGGCCTCGGCATCGCCGCGGAGGCCAGGGCGGATCACAACAGGCTGCCCGCCAGCAGGCTGTCGGCGGCCATGCGCGCGGCCTCCGTCACCTTCTCCCCGGCCAGCATGCGGGCGATCTCCTCCCGACGCGCAGGCACGTCCAGCGGCAGCACGCGCGTCTCCGCCCGCCCGGCCTTGACCTGCTTGGCGACGGAGAAATGCCGCCCGCCACGCGCCGCGACCTGGGGCGAGTGCGTCACCACCAGCACCTGCAACCGCTCCGCCACCCGGGCCAGGCGTTCGCCCACCGCGGCCGCGGTGGCGCCGCCGACACCGCTGTCGACCTCGTCGAATACCAGCGTCGGCACCGGCGATCCGCGCGCCAGCACCACCTTGAAGGCCAGCATCAGGCGCGACAGTTCACCACCCGAGGCGACCTTGTCCAGCGCCCCCGGCGGCTGGCCGGGGTTGGTGGAGACCAGGAAGGTCACGCGATCCATGCCATCCGGCCCCCAGGCCGCTTCCGGCTTCTCCGCCACCTCCACCACCAGCCGGGCGCGGTCCAGCTTCAGCGGCGGCAATTCGCGGGCGATCGATTTCTCCAGCTTCTGCGCCGCATCACGGCGCGCCGCCGTCAGCCGCGCCGCGGCGGTGACATAGGCGTCGCGGGTCTCCCTCGCCCGGCGCTCCGCTGCCGCCACCTGGCCGGTCCCGGCATCGAGCGCCGCCAGCCGGGCCTTCAGGGAGACGAGCAGCGCCGGCAGTTCCACCACGGGCACCAGATGTTTCCGGGCCGAGGCGCGAAGCGCGAACAACCGCTCCTCCACCTGTTCCAGCCGGCGCGGATCGGCCGCGGCCTCATGCGACAGCCGCTCCAGCGCCGTCTCCGCCTCCGACAGCGCATCCAGGGCCCGGCCGATGGCTTCGAGTGCCGGCTCGGCGTCCGTATTCGGCGCCGGCAGGCGTTCCAGCGCCCGGGAAGCGCTTCGCAGCGCGGCGCCCGGATTGGCGCTGCGCCGGTCGCGCGGCTGCAGCGCGGCCAGCGCCTCCGCGATGGCCTCGCCCCGGCGCTCTCCCTGCTGCAGGTGCTGGCGTTCCGCCGCCAACTGGTCTTCCTCGCCTTCGACCGGGGTGAGGTCCTCCAACTCGCCGACGGCGTGGCGCAGGAATTCCTCGTCCCGCTGGGCAGCGGCGATCTCCTCCCTCGCCGTGGCCAGGGCGCGCTCAGCCTCCCGCCAGGCACGATGGGCGTCAGCCACCGTGCCGCGCAGCCCATCCAGCGCCCCCGAGGCATCCAGCAGCCCGGCGTGATGGGTCGGATCGGCAAGGCCGACCTGGTCGTGCTGGCCCTGCACCTCGACCAGCAGCGAGCCGAGGCGCCGCAGCATTGCGAGGCCGACGGGTTGGTCGTTCACGAAGGCCCGGCTGCGGCCATCGGCCGTGATGATGCGGCGGAGGACGATCTCCTCCTCCGACTCGATCCCCTGCTCGGTGAGGAGGGCGCGGGCGGGATGCTGGTCGCCGGGGGCGAAGGCCGCCGCCACGCTGGCCTGGGCCTGTCCGGCACGCACCAGCCCGCCGCCGGTGGACCGTGCGCCGAGGGCCAGGCCGAGGCTGTCCAGCAGGATGGATTTTCCCGCGCCGGTCTCGCCGGTCAGCACGGTCAGGCCCGGTCCGAACACCAGGTCCAGCCGCTCGATCAGCACCACATCCCGGATGGCGAGGGCGGTCAGCACGGCAGGCGCTGCGCCCCGCGGCTCAGAAGATCCAGCCCACGGCGCGACGGAAGAAGCCGGGCCGGTCCTGATAGGCCGGCGACGCCCCGTCCACCAGCAGCGCGTAGCTGTCCTGGTACCATTCGCTGCCGGGGTAGTTGTGGCCCAGCACCGAAGCGGTGCGCCGCGCCTCATCCGTCAGGCCGAGCGCCAGGTAGATTTCCGTCAGCCGGTGCAGGGCTTCCGGCACATGGTTGGTGGTCTGGAATTCATCGACCACGCGGCGGAAACGGCCGATGGCGGCCGTGTAGAGGCGCCGGTTCTGGTAGAAGCGCCCGACCACCATCTCCCGCCCCGCCAGATGGTCCCGCGCCAGGTCCATCTTCAGCCGCGCATCGCGGGCATAGGGCGTATTGGGGAAGCGGTTGGCGACATCCTGCAGCGCGGCCATCGCCTGCTCGGTCGTCCGCTGGTCGCGTTCCGTGTCGTTGATCTGCTCATAGTAGCAGAGCGCGCGGAGGTAGTAGGCGTAGGCGATGTCGCGATGCGCCGGGTGCAGCTGGATGAACCGGTCCAGCGCACCCAGGGCTTCCGTGTAGCGGTTCCGCATGTACTCGCCATAGGCGGACATGAGCTTCGCGTTCGTGGCGAAGGCGGAATAGGGATGCTCCCGCTCCACCGTGTCGAACAGCTGCACCGCGCGCTGGAAGCGTTCGGCGTTCAGCTCCTCCATCCCCGCGGCGTAGAGGGCTTCCGGGGAGGTATCCTGTCCGGTGGCGCCTGGCCGCTGCGCGCCCAGGGAGGATCCGCGCCCGTCCCAGGCGGTAGGCCCGGAACACGCCGCGATGGGCAGGATGAGGACGAGGGGAAGCATCCGTCGGAGCATTATGGACCGGTCACGCATGAGAACCCCCCTATACCACGCCGCGGCCCACCAGGGGCAAGGCGGGGAGCGCGCTTCGTGAGAAGCGGTCGCTCACCCCATCAAGATGGGGTGATGCGGCAGGCGCGGCCGGCTGGCAACCGCGAACCTGGCAGATCAGGCCATGGCCGGCGCGGCGGCCGCCGGCATACGGGTGGTTGCGCCATCGACCGGCACCTCGCCCTCGACCAGACGCCAGGCACTGCGGTCGGCAAACATCGCCCGCAACAGCTTGTTGTTGAGCGCATGGCCAGACCGATGCCCGACGAAGCGGCCGGATAGTTGCGCCCCGGCCAGCGCGAGGTCGCCCACCACGTCCAGAAGCTTGTGGCGCACGAATTCATCCGGCCGGCGCAGGCCGCCCGGGTTCAGCACCATCGGGCCATCGACCACGATCGCATTGGCCAGGCTGCCGCCCTGCGCCAGCCCGGCGGCGCGCAGCTGGGCGACCTCCTCCGCCAGGGTGAAGGTCCGCGCATCCGCCAGCCCGGCCCGGAAGGCCGCGGGGGTGACGCGCATGCCCACGCTCTGGCTGCCGATGGCGGTGGACGGGAAATCGATCGACAACTCCGCCTCGAACCCCGCCGTGGCGGAGGGCAGCAGTTCCACGAAGGCGCCCTTCTCCTCGACCCGGACGCGGCGCAGCACCTCGATCACCGGGGCAGGCAGGTTCAGGCTGATGGTGCCGGCGCAGTCGATCAGGAAGACGAAGGGGGCGGCGGAGCCGTCGAGGATCGGAACCTCGGCGCCGTCGATCTCCAGGATCGCATCCGTCACGCCCGTGCCGGCGAGGGCGGCCATCACGTGCTCGACCGTCCCGATGCGCGCCTGCGGCGCATCCGCGGCGACGATGGCCGTGCACAGGCGGGTATCGGCCACGCGGTCGAAGCGGGCGGGGACATCGATACCGAGGTCGGTGCGGCGGAAGATGATGCCGGTGCCGGCTGCGGCGGGACGCAGGGTGAGGGAGACGCGGCGGCCGCTATGAAGCCCGACACCGACGCAGCCGATCGCAGTCTTCAGCGTCTTGCGCCGGGCCCTGTCGATCGGAAGGAAACCGTCCATGTGCTTGCGCCTCTGTCTGCGCCGCATGACCGGATCCGCGTGTTGCAGACCCCTTCAGCAGCGCATCCCCCGTTCCAACGACGCCGGTCCGCTTTTTGCGGTTGCACCAGCGCAGGGGCCCAGGCTGGACCACCAAAGCTAAAATGGCAGTCTCACCCTGAGAATGCCATTCAAGCCTTGTTTCGCGGTATTACGTCGCAAGTCGTTGAAAAATGGGCATTGCTGTGATGCAGCAATGCCCCATTTCGGCCTTAATTGCTTTGCCGGCGCAAGAAGGTGGGGATGTCGAGCCCCATCTCATCCTGCTGCGGTGCACGCGCCACCGGGCGGGGCGCCGCCGGCGGTTCGATGCGCGTGGCCGTGGGCGCCGGGGCCTGCACGTCCGGCACATCGCGCCGCATCAGGCCGGTCGCGCGCCGGAACAGGTTGTTGAGCCCCCCGGTCGGCGCGGGCGGCGGCACGACCGGAGCCCGTGTCGTGGCCGGCGCGCGGAGACCGACATCGGCCTGCTGCGCCATGATGATCGGAGCCTCCGCCACGGGCGGCGGTTCCGGCGCGGCCGGGGCGGGTACAGGTGCGGCAGGCTGCGCCACGACCGGCGCGACATAGGACTGCGCAGGGCGCATCGCGGCGGGCGGAGGCGCTGCGGCAACCCGCGGCGTGAAGCCGCCGGGCGACCGCATGGCCGGGGCCGGCGCGACGTTGGCCGTCGCCACCGCCTGAACCGGCGCGCCGCCACCCATGGCTACCAGCTTCGGCCGCTCGGCATCCCGCGATTCGCGCGCATCGATGCCGGTCGCAACGACGGACACGCGAAGGCGCCCGTTCATCGTCTCATCGACCGAGGAGCCGAAGATGATGTTCGCGTCCTCGTCCACTTCCTTGCGGATGCGGTTCGCGGCCTCATCGACCTCGAACAGCGTCATGTCGTAGCCGCCGGTGATGTTGATCAGCACGCCGCGCGCTCCGCGCATGGAGGTATCCTCCAGCAGCGGGTTGCTGATCGCGGCCTCGCTGGCCTTGATCGCGCGATCCTCGCCCTCGGCCTCACCCGTGCCCATCATCGCCTTGCCCATCTCCGCCATCACGGTGCGGATGTCGGCGAAGTCGAGATTCACGAGGCCCGGGTTCACCATCAGGTCGGTCACGCCGCGCACGCCCATGTAGAGGACGTTGTCGGCCATCTTGAAGGCCTCGGCGAAGGTCGTCCGCTCATTCGCCAGCCTGAACAGATTCTGGTTCGGGATGACGATCAGCGTATCGACGAACTGCTGCAGCTCCTCGATTCCTGCATCGGCGGACTTCTTCCGCTTCGGCCCTTCGAAATCGAAGGGCTTCGTCACCACGCCGACGGTCAGGATGCCGCGCTCGCGCGCCATGCGTGCGATCACCGGCGCCGCACCGGTGCCCGTGCCGCCCCCCATGCCGGCCGTCACGAAGACCATGTGGCAGCCATCGAGGTGGCGGGCCAGTTCCTCGGTCGCTTCCTCCGCAGCGGCTCGCCCGATCTCCGGCTTTGCGCCCGCGCCGAGTCCCTGCGTCAGATGCGGGCCAAGCTGCACGCGTCGGTCGGCCTTGCTGTGCACCAGCGACTGCGCATCGGTATTGGCGACGAGGAATTCCACGCCCTCCAGACCCATGGCGACCATGTTGTTGACGGCATTGGTGCCGCCGCCGCCGACGCCGACGACGGTGATCCGCGGGCTGAAGTCGGTGTGCTGGTGGATCGGAATGGTCAGGTTCAGGGTCATGTGTGGGGGCCTCTCCTGGGACTCAGCCTAGCGCACCGGCCGGGGGATTGGGATGGGGGTAATGCAGCGCGGACGCATCACAAGCGGTCCCGCAGCCAACCATAGAGGCGTCGAATCGAGCTCTGCGGCCGATCGACTCCAGGCGCGATGTCAACAACGGGGCGGCCTTCGCCGGCACCCCATGCCAGAAGGCCGATCGCGGCCGCGAAGGGCGGTCCGCCGGCCGTATCCGGCAGCCCGCGCACGCTGCGTGGCCGGCCGATTCGCACCTGCCGGTCCAGCACCCGCGCCGCCAGTTCGCGCGCGCCGATCATCTGGCTCGCGCCGCCTGTCAGCACCACGCGCGTGCCCGCTTCCTTCGCGACTCCGGCCTGTTCCAGCCTTTCGCGCACGAATTCGAAGGTCTCCTCGAGCCGCGGGCGGATGATGTTGACGATCATCGTCCGCGGCACCCGCGCGATGTGGTCCTCGTCCTCGCCGACCAGCGGCACGGGCAGCATCTCGCGCTCATCATCCGCCGCGGCTAGCGCGCCGCCATGCAGCGTCTTCAGCCGTTCCGCGTGGCTGATCGGCGTGGAGAGGACGCGCGCCAGGTCGTTCGTCACCTGCCACCCGCCCACGGGAATCTGCGCCGTGTGAATCAACTGGCCTTCGCTGAACACGGCGATGGAGGTGGTGCCGCCGCCCATATCGATGACGGTCGCGCCGATTCGCTTCTCATCCTCCACCAGCGTCGCCAATCCGGCGGCGAGCGGCGCGGAGACGAGTTCCTCCACCTCCAGGTCGCAGCGCGCCAGGCACGCGCCGAGGTTGCGCAGCGCCGCCTGGGACGCATCCACCAGGTGCACGCGGGCGCCGAGCGTGTCGCACACCATGCCGCGTGGATCCTCGACGCCCGGCGTGGCGTCGACGGTGAAGGAGACGGGCGATCCGTGCACCGTCTCCCGCCCATCCTCAGTGCCGCGCCGGCGGCCCTCATGCAGGATCGCGCGAAGATCTGCATCCGTCACCGCGCGCCCGCCGATCGGCCACTGCACATGCAGCAGCCGCGAATCGGGCTGGCCGCAGGACAGGTTGACGATCGCGCCGGACAATTGCGTGTCCGACATCTCCTCCGCCTGGCCGACGGCGGCGCGAATCGCGCGCTCGGCTTCCTCCAGGTCGATGATGGATCCGCCCTTCACGCCCCGCCCGCGCTGCCAGCCGAAGCCGAGCACGCGCGGTTCGCCGTCACCCTCGATGCGCGCGATCAGGCACACCACCTTGGTCGTGCCGATATCCAGCACGCCGAAGGGGCCGGTGCGGGCGCCGCGGCGGCGCTTTTCGGGTGGCGGGTCGACACCGGCGGGCAGGCGGGACAGCGCGTTCATCCGCGGGTACTCGCCGTGTTGCGCCGTTGTGGTTGCGCGGGTTGTTCGGGCGCTGGCTGCTGCCGCAGCACCAAGCGGTCCGGCAGTCGCATGTCGACGGCGGCCAGCGGGCGATCCAGCAGCGCGTTCCGCGTCTGCAGTTCCGACAGGCGGTTGAGCGCCGGCGCTTCCTGGCCTTCCGGCAGGAGCACGTCGGTACCGTTATGGAGGCGAAGGTTCCAGCGCCGCTCACCAACGCGCACCAGCGCCTGGGTGCGTTCCAGGATGTTCCGATGCGCCAGCAGCAGATCGTAGAGTGCAGCGGCGTGCTTGTCCGCACCCGCACCCACCACCAGCGGCAGCGGCCCGAAGGCGTCCAGGGTCTCCGTCGCCACCACGCGGCCCTCGCGGTCGATCACCGCGAAGCGGCTGTTGTGCTGCCAGATCGCGAAGGGTGTGCGTTCCGTCAGCCGCACCAGGATCGTGCCGGGCAGGCGGCGCTCCACATGCGCGGCCTCCACCCAGGCGATCGTCTCCAGCCGCGCCTTGGCCTCCTCCGGCGAGAAGGCGAGCATCGGGTCGCCGCGCTGCGCGCCGATCGCCGCGCTGATCAGGTCCTGCGGCGTGTTGCGCCGGCCCTGCACCACGACTTCCGCCACCTCGAGCCCCGCGGAAAGCCCGATCTCCCCGACATTCTCCACGATGGCGCGCATGCGGCCGGCCGGGTCGCTCGCATAGACGGCATAGCCGACGCCGAGCACGAGTGCCGTGGCCATCAGGCCGAGCGCTGCGGGCCGCATGAGGCCACGGCGGCGCTTGACCCACAGGCGGAGCCGGCTGGGCCGGTCGGGATCGCGCCGAGACCGGCGGGCGGAGACCGGAGCGTTACGGGCCATGGCGCGCCTCCCTCACCATCCACGCGCAGAGGTCCGGGAAGGGGATGCCGACATGGGCCGCCTGCTCCGGCACCAGGCTGGTCCGCGTCATTCCCGGCTGGGTGTTCACTTCCAGCAGGTACAACTGCCCCGGCTCCCCGGCCGTATCGTCGTAGCGGAGATCGGCGCGGGATACGCCGCGGCAACCCAGCGCCTGATGGGCCCGCAAGGCGATATCCATCGCCTTGGCGCGCGTCGCCGGATGCACGGGGGCAGGCAGGGTGTGATGGCTGCCGCCATCCGCATACTTCGCTTCATAGTCGTAGAACACATGGCCGGTGGCGATTTCCGTCACCTCCAGCGTCCGGTCACCCATCACCGCCACGGTCAACTCCCGGCCGGGAATGAAGGCTTCCACCATGATGCGGCGGTCGAACTTCCAGCGCCGCGCGATGTCGGCGCGGCGGTTGTCGCCCTCCCGCAGGATCTCGACGCCGACCGAGGAACCCTCATTGACCGGCTTGACGACATAGGGGCGGGGCAGGGGGTCTTCGGCCTCCAACTCCTCCGGCGTCACGATCCGGCCGGGCGGCACCGGCAGGCCCGCCGCGGCGAAGGCCGCCTTCGACGCCGCCTTGTCCATGGCCAGGGACGACGCACGCACGCCGGAATGCGTGTAGGGCAGCCCCATCCAATCCAGCACGCCCTGGATGCAGCCGTCCTCGCCGAACCGGCCATGCAGGGCATTGAACACCACATCGGGCTTCGCCGCCTGCAACGCGGCGATCACCGCGCCCAGGTCCGGGCCGACCTCGATGGGGGTCACGGTGAAGCCGGCCGCCCTCAGGGCACCGACCACCTGCGCGCCCGTCGCCAGGCTCACCTCGCGCTCGGCGGACACACCGCCATGCAAGACGGCGACATGCATCGTCATGGCATCACCTCGCCGATCCGCTGGATTTCCCATTCCAGCGTGATGCCGCTGGAAGCGAGGACCCGCGCGCGCACTTCCTCGCCCAGCCCCTCGATATCCGCGGCCGTCGCGCTGCCGAGGTTCAGCAGGAAATTCGTGTGCTTCTCGCTGACCTGCGCGCCACCACGCACCAGGCCGCGGCAGCCCGCTACATCGACCAGCGCCCAGGCCTTTTCGCCCGGCGGATTCTTGAAGGTGGAGCCGCCGGTGCGTGCCCGCACGGGCTGGGTCGCTTCCCGCGCTGCCCGGATCTCCGCCATGCGGACGGCGATCGCCGCGGGTTGGCCCGGGCGCGCGCGGAACCGCGCACGGGCCACCACGCCGCGCGTGGGCAGGACGGCCTTGCGGTAGGCAAAGCCGAATTCGGCGGCCGTCAGGCGCAGCAGGCCGCGAGGAGTCGCGACCTCCGCCCAGTCCAGCACATCCTTCACCTCGGCGCCGTAGGCGCCGGCATTCATCGCCACGGCCCCGCCGACGGCACCCGGGATGCCGGAGAGGAACTCCAGCCCCGCGAGGCCCGCCGCCGCCGCATGTTCCGCCACCACCGCATCCAGCGCGGCGGCGCCGGCGATGATGCCGTCATCCTCCAGCACGATGTCGCCGAACCCCTTGCCCGCCAGCCGCAGCACGACGCCGCGCACGCCCCCGTCGCGGATGATGAGGTTGGAGGCCGCGCCGATCACCGCCAGCGGCACCTGGTCCGGCAGATCGCGCAGCAGCAGCAGCAAATCGTCCATGTCGGCCGGGCGCACCAGCCATTCGGCCGGGCCACCGACGCGGAACCAGGTGAAGGGCGCCAGCGGCGCCGCCTGCTGCACGCGGCCGCGGATCGGCGGCAGCGTGGCCAGTCCGCGCGGGTCCGCCATGGCCGTCACTTGCTGCTGCCCACCAGGCGCGGCCTGGTGCGGGATTGCAGGGCGGTCAGCTCATCCGGCAGGGCGTGCGCCCAGGTCGTGATGTTGCCGGCGCCGAGGCAGACGACGTAGTCGCCCGGGCGCGCGATGGCGTTCACCATCTCCGCCAGGCTGTCCGGCCCCGGCAGCGGCACCACGGAGCGATGCCCGCGCGCGCGCAGCCCTTCCACCAGCGCGTCGCGATCGACACCGGGGATCGGCTGTTCGCCGGCCGCATAGACATCGGCGACGATCACCGTGCCGGCGTCATTCATGCAGGCGCAGAAATCCTCGAACAGCGAGGCCAGGCGCGAATAGCGGTGCGGCTGCACGATGGCGACGACATCGCGCGCGCCGGCCTGCCGCGCGGCCTTCAGCACCGCCGCAATTTCCACGGGGTGATGGCCGTAATCGTCGATCACGGTGATGCCGCCGGCCTCCCCCGTGCGGGTGAAGCGGCGCTTCACGCCCTTGAAGCCCATCAGCGCGGTGCGGATCGTGCCCTCGTCGATGTCCATCTCCATGCCGATGGCCACGGCGGCCAGCGCGTTCTGGACGTTGTGGCTGCCCAGCATCGGCAGGCGCATCGGCTTCAGCGTCCGGCTGCGGCCCGTGGCGCGGTCCCGCACCGCGACCTCGAAGGTCGCGCCCATGCGGTCCGTGATCAGCTTCTCCGCCCGCACATCCGCCTGGGGGGAGAAGCCGTAGGTGATGATGCGGCGATCGGACAGGCGGGGGATCATCGCCTGCACTTCCGGGTGGTCCGCGCAAAGCACAGCGAAGCCGTAGAAGGGGATGTTGCCGACGAACTGAGCGTAGCCCTCCTTCATCGCCTCCTCGGTCCCCCAATGGTCCAGGTGCTCCGGGTCCATGTTGGTGACAACGGCGCAGACGGCGGGCAGCTTCAGGAAGGAGCCGTCGCTTTCATCCGCCTCCACCACCATCCAGTCGCCGGAACCGAGGCGCGTATTGGTGCCATAGGCATTGATGATACCGCCATTGATGACGGTGGGGTCGAGCTTCGCGGCTTCCAGCACCGCGGCCACCAGGCTGGTCGTCGTGGTCTTGCCATGGGTGCCGCCGATCGCGACCGCCCATTTCAGCCGCATCAACTCCGCCAGCATTTCCGCGCGCCGCACCACCGGGATCAGCCGCGCGCGCGCCGCCTGCACTTCCGGGTTGTCGCGCTTGACGGCGGTGGAGACGACGACGACCTGCGCGGCGCCCAGATTGGCGGCTTCATGCCCCACCATCACGGGAATGCCGGCTTCGCGCAGGCGGGTGACGTTGTAGCCCTCCGCGATGTCGCTGCCCTGGACCGTGTAGCCGAGGTTGTGCAGCACCTGGGCGATGCCGGACATGCCGATGCCGCCGATGCCGACGAAATGGATGGGGCCGATCGAGAGGGGAAGGGCGCGCATCTAGCGGGACTCCGGGCGCGCGGGGAGGCGCGTCAATTCTGGCGCCTCGGCGCGGTTGGTCAGGTTCAGCAGAAGGTCGGCCAGTCGTCGCGCCGCATCGGGTCGCGCCAAGCGTGAAGCAGCGGCCGCCGCGCGCGCGAGCACGGGCGGGTTGGAGAACATGGCAGCCAGATGCCGGGCCAGCGCATCCGGCGTGAAATCCGGCTGGCGCATGAGCCACGCGGCGCCCGCGCTGTCCAGCGACCGTCCGTTGGCGGTCTGATGGTCATCGATCGCATGCGGCAGCGGCACCAGCACGGAAGGCCGCCCCGCGCAGGCAAGTTCCGCGACGGTAGAAGCACCGGCCCGCGCGATGACCAGATGCGCCATTGCCAGCCGTGTCGCGATGTTGCCGAAGAAGGGCGAGAGATCCGCCGGCACCCCTGCTTCGCGATAGGCCGTCTCGACGCGCGGAAGATCCTCGGCCCGCGTCTGCTGCGTCACCACCAGGCGCTGACGCAGCGCCTCCGGCAGCAGCGCCACGGCGGCCGGCACCACATCGGCGAAGATGCGGGCGCCGAGGCTGCCGCCCAGCACCAGGAGGCGGATGGCCCCCTCGTCGCTCGGCGCCGTGTAGCCTTCCTCCGCCAGGGCGGCGAGTGCGGGGCGCACGGGGTTGCCGACCACCTCCGCATGGGCCGAGGACGGGACCTTCGCGGTATCCGCCACCGACAGCGCCAGCAGGTCGGCGCCCGGCGCCAGCAGCCGGTTCGCCCGGCCGAGCACCGCATTCTGTTCGTGCAGCGCCGTCACCGGCCGCGTCGCGCGCGGCAGGGTGCGCGCCGCGATCAGCGGCGGCACGGAGGGATAGCCGCCGAAACCCACCACCGCCGCGGCATCGAGCCGGAGCAGGATGCGCCGCGCTTCCAGCGTCCCGGCCGCCAGCGCCAGGGCACCCTGCGCCGCGCCCTTCACGCCGCGGCCCGCGATGCCCGACCCGCGCAGCACGAAGCGTTCGGCGTTGCTGAAGGCCGGACTTTCGAAGGCTGCGCTGCGCGCATCGGTCATCAGCGCAATGCGCTCCCCGCGCGCCAGCAACTCGGCCGCCAGGGCCTCGGCGGGGAACAGATGGCCACCGGTGCCGCCGGCGGCGATGACGATGGGGCGCACTGCGGGGCCTCTCATCGATCTTCCTCGGCGCGGGAAAGGCGCTTGCGCGTCAGCGCCAGCAGCATGCCCATGCCGAGCGCGATGGCCAGGACGGAAGACCCGCCATAGCTGACGAAGGGCAGCGTCATCCCCTTGGTCGGGATCAGGTGCAGCGAGGAGGCCATGTTGACGAAGGCCTGCAGCCCGAACTGGGTCAGCAGCCCCGCGGAGGCAAGCACGACGAAGAGGTCCATCTCCCCCAGCAGGCGGATCAACCCGCGCACGACGACGAAGGCGAACAGCCCGAGGATGAGCAGGCAGACCACCAAGCCGAACTCCTCCCCCGCCACGGCGAAGACGAAGTCGGCATGCGCGTCCGGCAGCAGGTTCTTCACGCGTCCCTCGCCGGGGCCGCGGCCCAGCAGCCCGCCATGGCCGAACGCCTCCAGCGCCACCGTGACCTGGTAGTTGTCGCCCGCGGCGGGGTCGAGGAAGCGGTGCACGCGCGACTGCACATGCGGGAAGATCATGTAGGCGACGCCGGCCAGCGCCGCGCCGGCCGCGCCGAGGAAGCCCACGATGAAGAGGTTCAGCCCCGCCACGAAGAACTGCGCGAAGAACACGGCGGTGACGACCAGCAGCATGCCGATGTCAGGCTGCCCCTTCAGCAGACCCGCGATGACAATGAAGATGCCAAGCACGAGCAGCGTCGCGCCCCAGCGACCGTTGAGTTTGCCCTCCGCGATCAGCCAGGCCGCGACCACCGCGAAGCACGGCTTCAGGAATTCCGACGGCTGCAGGGACCCGAGGCCCGGCAGCGAGATCCATCGCCGGGCCCCCTTGATCTCCACGCCCAGCACCAGCGTGGCCGCGACCATGGCGACGGAGCCGATGAGCCCCGCCCAGGCCAGCAGCCGGACCTGCTTGACCGACAGCATGGAGACCGCGACCAGCACGGAAGCCGCCATGGCGAGGTAGAGGATCTGGCGGAGGAAGAACATGTTGCGGGATGAAGCGCCGATGCGCTCCGCCACCGCGGGGCTGGCAGCCAGCATCATCACGTAGCCGAAGCCGATCAGCGCCAGCAGCGCCGCCAGGGTCCAGCGATCGACCGTCCACCACCACCGACCGAGGGTCGAGGTATCGGCGCGAGAAACCTGGATCATGCCGCCCTCCCGAAATCCGTGGTGCCCATGGCCTGGACCAGCGCGCGGAAACGATCGCCGCGCGCGTCGAAGCCGCTGAATTGGTCGAAGGACGCGCAGGCCGGCGACAGCAGCACGACCGGCGCCGCGCCCGCGAAGGCGGCGGCGGCGGCGGCGGGCAGGGCCGTATCCAGCGTCTCCGCCACCTCATGCGCCACGCCATGGGCGGCCAGCGTGGCCGCGAAGGCAGGCCCATCGCGCCCGATCAGGATCGCCCGCGCGATACGGGCGAAGTAGGGCGCCAAGCTGTCGATCCCGCCATCCTTGGCGATCCCGCCCGCGATCCACACGACCCTGTCATAGGATGCCAGGGCGCGCGCCGCACTGTCGGCGTTTGTGGCCTTGCTGTCATTCACGAAGGTCACGCCCCGCAGGACGCCGACGCGTTCCTGGCGGTGCGGCAGGCCAGGAAAGCCGGCCAGCCCCGCCGCGATTCCATCCCGGTCGAGCCCCAGGGCAAGGGCCGCCGCCGTCGCGGCTGCCGCATTCTGCGCATTATGGGTGCCCGGAAGGGCAGGGGCCTCGCGCAGGTCGGCGATTTCCCCCGCCTCGTCCCGCAGCATCGGCCCGGCGGCCCAGACACCCCCGGGCACCGCGCGCAGGCCCGACACCGGCACCAGCCGCGCCGTGACCGAAGCGGACATGGCCGTGGAAAACGCGTCATCCTGTCCCAGCACGGCGACGTCGTCCCGGCCCTGGCGCGCGAAGACGTTGGCCTTCGCAGCGGCATAGCCTGCCATGCTTCCATGGCGGTCGAGATGGTCGGGGCTGAGGTTCAGCATAACCCCCACGTTGAACCCGACCGTTGCGATTCGCTCCAAGCTGTACGACGACATTTCGAGGGTATAGACCCCCTCCGACCCCAACATGTTGAGGCCCAACGCGGCCGGCCCCAGGTTCCCCCCCACCGCGGAAACGCGGCCCGCCCCCACCAGCAGATGGTGCAGCAGCGCGGTGGTGGTGGACTTCCCATTGGTGCCCGTGATGCCGACGAAGCGCGCCGCGCTGCCCGCCGCGCGCACGGCCCGGAACAGGTATTCCACGTCGCAGAGGATCGGCCGCCCCGCCTCCCGCGCCCGGATCGCGGCCGGGTGGGGCCTGGGCAGGATGTGCGGGATGCCCGGCGACAGCAGCAGCGCATCCTGCGCGAAGGGGCCCGCAGCCGGGTCCCGCAGCGTGAAGCCGGCGGCCTCCGCCGCGGCGCGGCCTTCCGGCCGGTCATCCCAGCAGGTCACCTCCGCCCCCCATGCCGCCAGGCGCGCGGCCGCGGGCAGCCCGGCCTTGCCCAGGCCGAGCACCGCGATCCGTTCGCCGGCGAAGGGGCGGAAATCGCTCATCGGATCTTCAGGGTGCTCAGGCCGATCAGCGCCAGCACCATGGCGATGATCCAGAAGCGGATGACGATGGTGGGCTCCGCCCAGCCCTTCTTCTCGAAATGGTGGTGCAGCGGCGCCATCAGGAAGACGCGCCTGCCGGTGCGCTTGTACCAGAAGACCTGGATGATGACGGACACCGTCTCCACCACGAACAGCCCGCCGACGATGGCCAGCACGACTTCATGCTTCGTCGCCACCGCCACCGCGCCCAGCGCGCCGCCGAGTGCCAGCGACCCGGTATCGCCCATGAAGACCGCCGCGGGCGGCGCATTGAACCAGAGGAAGCCGAGGCTCGCCCCGATCAGCGCGGAGCAGAACACCGCCAACTCCCCCGATCCTGGCACGGCGTGCAACTGCAGGTAGTCCGCGAAGATGCGGTTGCCAACGAGATAGGCGATCAGGGCGAAGACGCCGGCCGCGATCATCACCGGCACGATGGCCAGGCCGTCCAGCCCATCGGTCAGGTTCACGGCGTTGGAAGACCCCATCATCACCAGCATGGCCAGCAGGGGGAAGACGAAGCCGAAGGGGATCAGCAGTTCCTTGAAGAAAGGCAGGGCGAGCTTGTCGGACAGATGCGCCGGCATCAGCCAGGCCATCCACAGCGCGGCCGCCAGGCCGATCAGCGCCTGGGTGATCAGCTTCTGCCGGCCGGAAACGCCCTTGGTGTTCCGCTTCGTGACCTTCAGCCAGTCATCCGCGAAGCCCAGCGCGCCGTAGCCCAGCGTCACCATCAGCACGACCCAGACGAAGCCGTTCCGCAGATCGGCCCACAGCAGGGTGGAAACGCCGAGCGACAGCAGGATCAGCACGCCGCCCATGGTGGGCGTGCCCTTCTTCGTCAGCAGGTGGCTCTGCGGCCCATCCTCCCGGATCGGCTGGCCGCCATTCTGGTGCGCGCGCAGGAAGCGGATGACCATGGGGCCGAAGGCGAGGGCGACGAACAGCGCCGTCATGCAGGCGGCGCCGGCCCGGAACGTCGTGTAGCGGATCAGGTTGAACAGGATGAACTCGTCGGCCAGCGGCGAGAGCAGGTTGAAGATCATCGGGAAGCACTTTCGGTCAGCGCCTGCACCACGGTCTTCATGCCCGTGGCCAGGCTGCCCTTGACGAGGATCGCATCGCCATCGCGCAGCGCGCCTAGGACGAGGGGGACGAGTTCCCGGGAGGTCGGGACCCAGCCCCCATGCAGGGCCGCGGGAATGGCAGCCAGGGCGTGGCGCATCAATGGCCCGCAGGCGAAGACCAGATCCGCGGATTCCGCGATGTGCGGCGCGAGCGCGGCGTGCTCCGCCTCCGCGAAGTCGCCGAGTTCCCCCATCTGGCCGAGCACCGCGATCCGCCGGCGGGCCGGCAGCAACTTCAGCAGGGCCAGCGCGGCGCGCATGGAGGGCGGCTGGCCGTTATAGGCCTCGTCCAGCAGGGTCGCGCTGCCGCCATCGGGGGTTGCGATGCGCTGCCGGTCGCCCCGGCCCGCCAAGGCGCGGAACCCCGCAAGGCTCTGCGCCGCCACGGCCACATCGGCGCCGAGCGCGCGCACGACGGCCAGCGCGGCGATCGCGTTGCGCGCCATGTGCAGCCCGGGTGTGCCGAGCCGGAAGCGCACGGTCTGCCCGGCGATATCGGCGGTGATGGTGGTGCCCTCGGCATCCGGCTCCATCGCCGTCGCGCGGGCATCGCCATGGGCCCCGAAGGTCATGATGCTGGCCTTGCCCGCGAGGTCGCGCAGCAGGGGCAGGAAGGGGCTTTCCGCCGGCAGCACCGCGACGCCGCCGGGCGCCAGCCCTTCCATGATGGAGCCCTTCTCCCGCGCGATCGCCTCCAGGCTGCCCATATGGCCGATATGCGCGGCCTCGATGGCCGTGATCGCGGTGACATGGGGCCGGGCGAGGCGGGCCAGCGGCGCGATCTCCCCGGGGTGGTTCATGCCGATCTCGATGACGCCGAAGGCGCTGCCGGCGGGCATCCGGGCCAGCGTCAGCGGCACGCCCCAGTGGTTGTTGTAGCTGGCAACCGCGGCATGGGTCGGGCCTTGCGCGGAAAGCGCCGCCCGCAGCATTTCCTTCGTCGTCGTCTTGCCGACGCTGCCCGTGACGCCGACGAAGCGCCCGCCGGCGCGCTGGCGGCCCGCCTGGCCCAGCGCCGTCAGCCCCGCCAGCGTGTCCGCCACACGCAGCAGGGGTGCATCCGGTGGCACCCCGGGCGGGTCCCGGTCCACCATGGCGGCGGCAGCGCCGCGGGCCAGCGCATCGGCCACGAAATCATGCCCGTCCCGCGCATCGCGCAGCGCGATGAACAGGTCACCCGGCCCGACGGAGCGGCTGTCGATGGAGACGCCGGTGATCCGGACATCGCCGACCATCGCGCCGCCCGTGGCATCCCGCAGCCCGGCGCTGTCCCACAACACGGTCATGCCGCCACACCCCCGGCCAGGCCGCGCACGACCTGCACGTCATCGAAGGGCAGCGTCACGGTGCCGATCGTCTGCCCGCTTTCATGGCCCTTGCCCGCCACCGCGAGGACATCGCCCGGCCCGAGGTCGGACAGCGCCCGGGCGATCGCGGCATGGCGGTCACCGGCATCGATCCCGCCGGGGCAACCCGCCAGCACCGCGGCGCGGATCGTGGCCGGATCCTCGCTGCGGGGGTTGTCATCCGTGACCCAGCACCGGTCGGCCAGCCTGGCGCAGGCCGCGCCCATCAGCGGCCGCTTGCCCGGGTCCCGGTCCCCGCCCGCGCCGAACAGCACATGCAGGCGCGCGCCGGTTGCCACATGGGGGCGGAGCGCCATCAGCAGCCGTTCCAGCGCGTCCGGCGTATGGGCGTAGTCGACATAGACGGCCGCGCCGCTCGGCAGGCGTGCCGCCAGTTCCATCCGCCCGCGCACGCCACGCAGCCCCGCCAGCAGGTCCAGCGCTCGCCCGGCCGCCATGCCGGTGGCGATCGCCAGCCCGGCCGCCATCAGCGCATTGTCGGCCTGGAAGCGGCCGGGCAGGGGCAGCGTGACTTCCCGGTCTTCACCCATGCCCAACACCCGGATGCGCTGGCCTTCGGGCAGCGGCGCGTGGGCAGCAAGGCGGAGCGCCTCCCCGCCCTCACCCACCGTCAGCAGGCGCAGGCGCCGCCGGGCGGCGATGGCGCGCAGCGCGGCCAGGGTTTCGCCCTCCATCTCCGCATTCGCCACCGCCGTCGCGCCTTCGGGCAGCAGCGTGTCGAACAGGCGCAGCTTGGCGGCGCGGTAGGCCCCCATGCTGCCGTGGTAGTCCAGATGGTCCCGCGTCAGGTTGCTGAAGCCGGCCGCCGCCAGGACCACGCCATCCAGCCGGCGCTGCTCGATCCCGTGGGAGGACGCCTCCATCGCCACGGCCGTGACGCCGCCGCGTGCCAGGGCACCGAGCGTCCCGTGCAGCGCCACCGGGTCCGGCGTGGTCAGGGACGGCCCGGGCGGAAAACCCGGCGACACCAGCCCGAGCGTGCCCATCGAGCCCGCGACGCCGCCATCGAGCGTCCAGAGCTGGCGGAGGAAATCGACGGTGCTGGTCTTGCCGTTGGTGCCGGTCACCGCGACCAGCGTGGCAGGCTGCGGTGCGTGGAAGGCCGCGGCCAGTTGCGCCAGCGCGCGGCGAGGATCCGTGGCCCGGATCATCGGCCGCGCGGGCGTGCCTTCGGGCCAAACGCTGTCCCGGGGCGCGAGCACCGCCGCGGCGCCAGCCCCGACCGCGGCCGGGATGAAGCGGCGGCCATCGGCCTGGCTGCCCGGCAGGGCGGCAAACAGGAAGCCGGGACGAACCTCGCGGCTGTCCGCCGTCAGCCCCACGATTGCGGGCAGCGTGCCCGCCGGCGGCTCGATCCCGCCCAAGCCGCGCAGAAGATCGGAGAGCGGGCGCAAGGTCGCACCGTCATCGGGGCGCAAGGCTCGCCTCCCGCAGCCCAGCGGGGGGCGCGGCGGCGGGCCGGTTCGCCTCGCCGCCGGGCCGGGTCGCCTCGGCGGCGCGGGCCGGGGCGGCGGCCGTCGGCGCGGTGGGCGCTGCCCGCGGCGGCGGCGGCTGCGGGGTGGGGGAGGAGGCCGGCTGCGTCGCGGGCGCCGGGCGGGCGGGAGCCGCCCCGGCGGGCGGGGCGCCAGCCGGGCGGGCCGCCGCCGGCGGACGGCCTGGCTGCATCGGCATGGCGAGCGAGGCCTGGATCTCCGCGGCGCGGTCCGTCTCCGGCGCCATGCCGAGGATCGGGGCCACCTGGCGGACCACCATGCCCGCGGCCGGTGCCGCCACCCAGCCCGCCGTGGCGTAGCCCTGGCTGCGCGCATTCGGCTTCGGTTCGTCCACCATCACATACAGGGCGTAGCGCGGCGCATTCATCGGGAAGGCGCCGACGAAGGCGGCGATGCGCTTGTTCTCCAGGTAGCCGCCGCGCGGACCGGTCTTCTGCGCCGTCCCGGTCTTGCCGCCGACGAAATAGCCCGGCACGTCGGCGCTCTTGCCCGATCCCTCGGTCACGACCAGCCGCATCAGCCGGCGCATCGTGTCCGACGTCCGCTCGCTCAACACGCGCGTCCCTTCGACCGGCACGCCGGGTTCGCGCACCATCAGCGTCGGCGCCCGGAGGATGCCGCCATTGGCGATGGCCGCCACGCCGGTCACGACATGCAGCGGCGTCACGGAGATGCCGTGGCCGAAGCCGATCGTCATGGTGTTGATCTCCCGCCAGCCATTCGGCGTCGGGATCAGCGGAACCGCCGTTTCCGGCAGTTCGATCGGCAGGCGGCTGCCCATGCCCATGCGGACCATGAAGTCCCGGTGCCGGGGCGGGCCGACCGCCGCCGCCATATGGGCGGACGCCAGGTTGGAAGAGTAGGCCAGGATCTCCGGCAGGGCGAGCCAGCGGTTCTTGCCGCGGAAGTCGTTGATCGTGAAGCGCCCGTAGCGGATGGGGCGGGAGGCATCGTAGCCCCCCCACACATTCACCGTCCCCAGTTCCAGCGCCATGGCCGCGGTCAGCAACTTGAAGGTGGAGCCAGGCTCATAGACCCCGACGGTCGCACGGTTGAAGCGCGGGTTCTGGGCCTGCTCCTCCCGCGATTGCGGCGTGTTGTCGATGCGGGCGGGCTCGGCGAGGTCGAAGTCGGGCAGTGACACCATGCCCAGCACCTCGCCGGTCTGCACATCCATCAGGATGCCGGTGCCGCCGATGCCGTTGAACTCGGTGATCGCGCGCTGCACGGAATCGCGCAGCGCCAGCTGCACCCGAACATCCACCGCGAGGCGAAGCTGATCGCCGCGGCGCAGGCGCAGGCGTTCGTCGAAATACTTCTCGACACCCGCGGTGCCGTTCCCGTCGACGTCCACGCCGCCCAGGATATGGGCCGCCGAGCGTCCCTGCGGATAGACCCGCCGCTCCGCCTGCTGGAAGTAGAGCCCGGGAATGCCGAGCGAGTTCACCGCCTGCTGTTCACGCGGCGTCAGCGCGCGCGCGATGTAGGCGAATTGCCGTTCGCCCGACAGGCGCGCCGTCACCCGTTCCACATCCAGCTGCGGCAGCACGCGCACCAGCCGGCGCGCGGCCTCGGCCGGGTTCTCGATCTGCTGCGGATTGGCGTAGAGCGCGGTGACGGGCAGCGACACCGCGAGGATCTCTCCGTTGCGGTCGGCGATGGTGCCGCGGCCGGGCAGGTGCTCGACCGGCGCGGTATCGAGCCGCGCCATGGCGGCAAGGCGGCGGGGCTCCGCCGGGGACAGCAGCGTCGCATCCGCCAGCCGGAAGCCGACCACGGCGAAGAGCAGGCCGAAACCGCCGGCCGCAACGACCAGCCGCTTGCGGCTGCGCTCCAGCACCGCGCGCCGGGCCAGTTCGGGGCGCGGGACGCGCACCAGATCCGTGCGCGTCGATCCTTCACGCCCAATGGTGCGGCCGATGGGCGCGGCGTCCGGGGCCGGGGGAAGGGGGTTCATCAGCCGGTCAGCGCGGCTGCGGGGGCGCGAGGCCGCCCAGCGTGGCGGCGGAAGCCGAGCCGAAGGGCACGGGCGGCGCCAGCGCCGGGCGGCCGAGGCTGGAGCCGCCGCCCAGGGCGGAGACGAAGGTGGCCGGCGCCGGCGCGGGGGCCGGCGCCGGCGCGGCGCGCGCCACGCGCACCGGCTCGGCCGGGGCGGGGGAGGGCGGGCGCGGCTGGGCAACCGGCGTGGCGGCGGGGGTGACGGGCGCCGGTGCGGCGGCGGCCGGGCGGATCACACCAGGCGACAGCTGCGCAAGGGTGGGGGACGGCGCACGGGGCGCCACGTCCCGCAGGGGGGCGGGGCGGGGCGGCACGGGCGGCGGGACGGCGGTCTGGGTGGCGCGCTGCGCGGCGACGGTGGCCGCCAGCGCCTGCAAGGCGGGGGCTTCCGGCGCGCGCGGATCCTGCGCAGGCGCGGTGCGGGCCGGCGCGGCGGCGGGCTGCGGCCGGGTGGCGGGCGCCGGCACCTGGGCTGCCGCGACCATCACGTTGCCCGCGTGGCGCGGGCCTTCGGGCGGCGCGAACAGGTTGGGCGGTCCGGCAAAGGCCACGGCCTGCGGCAGCCGGCGCTCCATCTCCGCCAGCCGGGCGAATTGCGTCGGCTGCATCGGCTCCAGCGGCAGGTGGCGCGTTGCGACCTGGCGAAGCCGGTCGGGTTCGTTCAGCAGCGCCCATTCGGCGCGCAGGATGGAGATGCGGTCGCGCGCCTGTTCCGTCTGCCGCCGGATGTCCCGCAATTCGCGGTCATAGGTCGCGACGTGATGCTTCACCTGATACAGCCAGGCACCGGCACCCGCGAAGGCCACGAAGCAGACAAAGGTGAAGGGCCGGATCATGACGGCATTCCCTGCGACGCGACGCGACGTTCGATGGCACGCAGGCGCGCGGAACGCGCCCGGCTGTTGCTGGCAGTCTCGGCATCACCCGGCCGCAGGGCGCGCTGCGTCAGCAGGGTGAAGTCCGCCTCCCCGCGGGGCAGGAGCGAGGCCGGATCGTGGCGCGACGCGTGGCCGCCGCGGCCCGCCGCCGCGACCATGGCGCGCTTGACCAGCCGGTCCTCCAGCGAGTGGAAGGCGACGACCACCAGCCGACCGCCCGGCGCCAGCATGCCCATCGCCTGCGCCAGCCCGCGCTCGATCTCGCCAAGCTCGTCATTCACCGCGATGCGCAGCGCCTGGAAGGACCGCGTCGCTCCATCGATTCCGGATGGGTCGCGCGGCACGGCGGAGCGGACGATCTCCGCCAGTCGTGCGGTCGTGGTGATGGGCTCCACCGCGCGTTCGCGCAGGATGGCGCGGGCGACGCGGCGCGCATGCCGCTCCTCGCCGAATTCCTTGATGATCGTGGCCAGCGCGCCCTCATCCAGCGTGTTGACCAGATCGGCGGCCGAGGGGCCGCTGCGATCCATCCGCATGTCGAGCGGCCCGTCCGCGCGGAAGGAGAAGCCGCGCTCCGCCTGGTCGATCTGGAAGGACGACACGCCGAGATCCATCACGACGCCGTCCAATGTCTCGACGCCGCGCGCCGCCATCGCGTCCAGCATGTCCCCGAAGCGCGCATGCACCAGATGCAGCCGGCCGGGATGGGATGCCGCCAGCGCGGCGCCGCGCGCGATGGCATCGGGATCGCGGTCCAGCGCCCACAAAGTGCAGTTTGCAGCGGCAAGAATCGCACGCGCATAGCCGCCGCCACCAAAGGTGGCGTCGAGGTAGTTCGCACCAGCGCGGGGCGCCAAGGTCGCCAGCACTTCCTCCAGCATGACAGGAATGTGGCCCGTCATGGCACGGCCTTCGGATTCGTGTTGAGGGGTGTCGCAGCAATCGTGAGGCGACGTTCGCGCACCAGCGCCTTCGCCGCGGCGACATGCGCCCGCGCCGCTTCGGCGTCCCAGACCTCGAAGCGATCGCCCTTGCCGAGGAAGGCGATCTCGCCCTTCAGCCCGACCTCCTCGACCATGTCCTCGGGCAGCACCAGGCGGCCTTCGCCATCGATGCGCAGCATCATGCTGTCGGCGACGATGCCGGCTTCCAGGGCCTCGCGCTCCTCCGAGAAGTGGTCGAGGCGCAGGATGCTGTCGAGCATTTGCTGGAACACGGCGCGGCTTCGGGCCTCGATGCAGGGATGTTGATGGGAGACGCGAAAGACGAGCTGGTTGGTGGCGGCAGCCTCCAGCTCGGCGCGGAAGGGCGCGGGCACGGAAATGCGGCCTTTGGAGTCCCGCTTTCCGAAATGCGTGCCCACGAACTGGGTCATCGCGCTATGCTGCTGCCCCCATCGGCAGCCTGCCGGCCGCCGTCCCCCGCTCAGCGGCCGGCGAGGCCCCCCGACCCCGCCGGCTCGCCCGACCATCCCCCTTGAGACCCACAATGCCCCCCCGAGCCGGGTCCCTCACGGGATGGCTTGGGATAGCACGGGTTTTCCTGGGACGACAAGAGGAATTACCGTTAGCAAACTCTAAACAGCGGAGTGAAAAGTTAGCATTTACAGCACTATAGACACCAGTTCTCCGGCAGCGCGAGAGAAGAAAAATGCAATTCAGTATACGTCATACTGATTCGCAATTTGTTCCTTGAGCGACCGGCCTCAGCCTGTGGAAAACGGGGAAAAGTGGTGCCGGATGGCCTGTAAGCCGGGTTCTGTCCCTGCCCGAAGGCAGTGGACGACCATTCCTCTGGAGCCTGTGTCGCCACAGGCTTCTCGCGGCCAACCCGGGCGGCGGGGCGGGAACGCCCCTGCATCCGCGACCTGGGGCGCGAACCCCATGCCGCACTGCCGGCCACCCCTATTCGGCCTTGCTCCCGGTGGGGTTTACCATGCCACCCACGTTGCCGTGGATGCGGTGGGCTCTTACCCCACCCTTTCACCCTTGCCGCGGGGTGTTTCCACGCCGTGGCGGTTTGCTTTCTGTGGCACTTTCCCTGGGGTTTGACCCCCGCCGGTCGTTGACCGGCACCGTATTCCCGTGGAGCCCGGACTTTCCTCCAGCGCCGGACCACCCCGGGGGGCATCCAACGCCAGCGGTCGCCCAGCCAACCGGCACCGCCCCCCACATCGCGCCCCTGGAGGCCGCGGTCAATCGCCCGCCAGGCCGAATACGCGCAATGCAGGCCAGCGCCGCTGCCACGCCTTCCTTTGCAACCGGTCCCGCGCCACCGAAGGTTGCGCCGCGTGGGCAGGCCCGGGTCGCACCACCAGCGCCATCAGGTCATCCAGGCCGAGCGGCGCCAGCACCTCCACCCGCCCTGCCACCAGCCGCGCCGCGACGGCGGTGGCGGTTTCCGGCCAATGCACCAGCGCGTCGGCGATGTCGCGATAGGGCGCATGGCCATTCGCCCCCGCCATGCCGCCCTGATGCGTCACGGACCAGGGCAGCCCCGGCCGGACGGCGCGGAGCGCGGCCTCGAACACGGTATCAGGTGCGGCATCGTCCCAGTGCACGACATCGATATCGGCAAGCGCCGCGGTATCCGGCGCACGCCCGCTCAGCGCATCCCACACCGCGTTGCGGACGAAGCCGGCGCCGATCCAGGCGCCGCGCGGGCCGGCCAGGGCGAGGGCCTGCAGCGCATCCCGGTGCGGCGCGCTGGCGCCGAGGATCGCGGCGACGCGCGCCGCGCTCATGCCACCGCGGCAGCCACCGCGCGCAGGCGCCGCAGCGTGCCTGCATCCAGCAGCCCATCGACGCGGGCGGGATGCCAGTGCCGCTGGAAGGCGCGCAGCAGCACGGGCAACGGCAGGTCCGTGCGGTATCCGATCGTGCCCAGCAGTTCCAGCGGTTCGCCGTTCATCTTCGGCGCGGCGTTGGCCGGCCACAGCCCGACACCATTGGCCGCCAAGCCCTGCCAGTCGAACAACTCCCCCGGATCCTCCTTGCGGTCCGGCGCCACATCCGAATGCGCCACCACGTCCCGCGGCGCGATCGGGTGCCGCGACAGGATATCCAGGCAGAGGTCGCAGACCGCGGCCATCTGCAGGGCGGGGAAGGGGCGGTAGCCGAATTCATGGCCGGGATTGACGATCTCGATCCCGATGCTGCGGCCGTTCAGCCCGCTGGCCCCCCGCCAGTGGGAGATTCCGGCATGCCAGGCGCGGCGTTCCTCCTCCACCAGGCGGAAAACGCTGCCATCCTCCTCCACCACATAATGGGAGGAGACGGCGGCGAGGGGATCGCGCAGCCGGTCGATCGCGGCCTGGCCGCTTTCCATCCCGGTATAGTGCAGGACCAGCATGTCGATCGCCTGACCTGCCGGGCGGTCATCCTGGTTGGGGCTCGGCAGGTCGCGGATGCGCATGGCTCACAACCCGCGCTGGCGCTTGATCTTGTCCCAGGCGGCGTTGATCTCCGCCACCTTGCGCGTCGCGCGGTCCACGAATTCCGGCGGCACGCCGCGGGCGGCCAGGCCGTCCGGGTGGTTCTCCCGCATCAGCTTCCGCCAGGCCAGGCGCACTTCCTCATCCGTCGCGGTCGATGGCAGGCCGAGCACGGCGTAGGCGTCCTTGTCCTCCGTCGCGCGCTGCGCCGCGCCGCCGGGCGATCCCCCGCCCTTGGCGCGTTCCCAGGCGCCGGAATCCAGGCCGAAGCGCAGGTGGACGCCTTGGAGGACCGGCAATTCGCCCTTCGTCACCGGCCCATCCGCACGGGCGATGTAGAACAGCGCCGTCAGCACATCCTCCAGCAGCGCGCGGTTGTCGGCGAAGGCCTCCCCCATCCGCTCCGCGAAGGGCTCCCAGCCATCGGAATCCTTGCGGGCCTCGTCGAACATCTGCGCGACCTCGCGCAGGTTTTCCGGCGGGATGCGGAACATCGCCTTGAAGGCGTCGATCTCCTCCCGCTTCACCGGCCCATCCGCCTTGGCGAGCTTGGCCGAGAGCACGATGACGGAGATGGCGAAGAGCGTTTCCTTGTTGCCGAGAAACGCCGCGAGGTCCGCCGCCCCGGGGCCGATCTGCCGCCCCGGCATGACGCCATTATCCGCCGCGTGGCCAAGCGCCGCGCCGACCACGGCGCCAAGCGGCCCGCCGGTGACGAAGCCGGCCACGCCGCCGATGAGTTTGCCCCAGATGCTCAAGCCGGCCTCGATGATGCGGTCCGGGTCCTAGCACGCTTGCCGGCCCTGCCACAGGGGCTCCGCGCGGGGTCTGTCAGAGGGTGGCAGCCGCCCGTGCCGCCTGGTCGTAGAAGCCGGACAGGGTGCGCAGCAATTGCGCCACTGCCGAAAGCTGCTCCTCGGAGGGGCCGGATGCGCGCAGCGCCTCCGCCAGCAGCCTTTCCCGGACCTCGGCATAGGCACCGCAGAGCGCGCTTCCGGCCTCGGTCGCGCTCACCACCTTCTCCTTGCCCGCGCGACCCGTCGCCACCAGCCCCGCTTCCTCCAGCTTGCGGATGGCATAGGTCGCGACATGCGTATCCTCGATGTCCAGCACCAGAAGGATATCCGCCAGGCGCTTCGGCCGGTCGCGGTGGCGGACAGTGTGCAGGATCAGGATCTCGGTCGGCGACATCCCCGGCCGTCCCGCCGCCGCCATGCAGCGGACCATCCAGCGATTGAAGCCGTGCCCGGCCAGGATCAGGCCGAACTCCACCTCCGACAGGGCAGGGGAGGCACCGGCCGCGAGATGGGCGGAGGACACCACCGGGGGTGCGTCCCCGCGTCTCGATGTCGGCATGGCGGTGGCCCTCCTGCGTCCCGGAAAAACGTTGACGATTTATCGATGAATTGTCAATGAAACGCAGCACGCCCCGGCGGCCTTGCGCGGCCGCTGCCGGGGTGTGATCACCGTTTGGCCGAGGGGGATGCGTGATGGGTGGCTGGCAGTTCTGGATCGATCGCGGCGGCACCTTCACGGATATCGTGGCGCGTGATCCCGCCGGCGCGCTGACCACCCGCAAGCTGCTGTCGGAGAATCCCGGCCGCTACCGCGACGCTGCCGTCGCCGGCATCCGCGCCTGCCTCGGCCTGCCCGATGGCGCGGCCATTCCGCCCGGTGTCGTGGATGCCGTGAAGATGGGCACCACGGTGGCCACCAACGCGCTGCTGGAACGCAAGGGCGAACGCGTCCTGCTCCTGGTCAACCGCGGCTTCGCGGACATGACGCGCATCGGCAACCAGGCGCGCCCCCGGCTGTTCGACCTCCAGGTGCGCCTGCCCGACCTGTTGCAGGAACGGGTGGCGGAAGTCGGTGGCCGCATGGCCGTCGATGGGACGGAGATCGAGCCGCTCGACGAGGCTGCGGCGCGCGATGCGCTGGCGGCCGCCCATGCCGATGGCATCCGTGCCGTCGCCATCGCCTTCATGCATGCCTGGGCGCATCCCGAGCATGAACGCTTCGTCGGCGAGTTGGCGCGCGACGCCGGCTTCACCCAGGTGAGCCTCTCCCACGAAGCCTCCCCCCTGCCGCGCATCGTGCCGCGTGCCGATACGACGGTGGTGGATGCCTACCTCTCCCCGATCCTGCGTCGATACGTCGAGCAGGTGGCAGGCGAACTGCCCGGCGTGAAGCTCTACTTCATGCAATCCTCCGGCGGCCTGGCGGAGGCACGGTCCTTCCAGGGCAAGGATGCCATCCTCTCCGGCCCCGCGGGCGGCATCGTGGGTGCGGCGCGCACCGCCGCCATGGCGGGGCTGGAGAAGATCATCGGCTTCGACATGGGCGGCACCTCCACCGATGTCGCGCTCTATGCAGGGGAGTTCGAGCGGGCGTTCGAGACGCAGGTGGCCGGCGTGCGGATGCGCGCGCCGATGATGGCCATCAACACCGTCGCCGCCGGCGGCGGGTCGATCCTGAAGTTCGATGGCGCGCGCTTCCGCGTCGGCCCGGAAAGCGCGGGCGCCGTGCCGGGCCCGGCCTGCTACCGCCGCGGCGGCCCGCTGACCGTGACGGACGCCAACGTCATGGTCGGCAAGATCCAGCCCGCCCAGTTCCCCGCCATCTTCGGCCCCGCGGGCAACGAGCCCCTGGATGCCGGCGTGGTGCGCGAGAAATTCGCGGCCCTCGCCGCGGAGATCGAGGCCGCGACCGGCCAGCCCCAGGACCCGCACGCGGTGGCGGAGGGCTTTCTCCGCGTCGCTGTCGCCAACATGGCGAATGCCATCAAGCAGGTCTCCATCCAGAAGGGCCACGACGTCACCCGCTACGCCCTGCAATGCTTCGGCGGCGCGGGCGGGCAGCATGCCTGCCTGGTGGCGGATGAACTCGGCATGGAGACGGTGTTCATCCACCCCTTCGCCGGCGTGCTTTCCGCCTATGGCATGGGCCTCGCGGACCAGAGCGCGATCCGGGAGGCCGCGGTGGAGGCGCCGCTGGCCGACGGCACGATGGATGATCTCGCCGCGCGGCTCGATGCGCTGGAGGAAGCTGGCCGCGCTGAACTCGTCCGCCAGGGCGCCGATGCCGCCGCCCTGCGCGCCGCGCGCCGCCTGCATCTACGCTACGCCGGCACGGACAGCTTCCTGCCCGTGCCCTTCGGCAACCACGCGGCGGTGCTGGAGGCCTTCACCGAGGCCCATCGCCGCCGCTTCGGCTTCGCCACGCCGGAACGCCAGGTCGTCGTCGAGGCCTGCGTGGTGGAGGTGACCTCGCCCGGGGAGGCAGTGAAGGAAGCCCCGCTGCCGCCGCGCGATGCCGGCCAGGACCTGCCGCGCCTCGCCACCGCCAGCGTCTTCACCGGCGGCGCGCTTCGGCAGGCGCCGGTGCTGGACCGCGATGCACTGCGCGCCGGGGACCGCATCCCCGGCCCCGCGCTGATCCGGGAGGCCATCGCCACCACGGTGATCGAGCCTGGCTGGACGGCGGAGGTCACGCCGAGGAACCACCTCGTGCTGCGCCGGACGGAGCAGCGGGAGGCCGCGCGCGTGGCGGACGCGACGCGCGTCGACCCGGTGATGCTGGAGCTGTTCAACAACCTCTTCATGTCGATCGCCGAGCAGACCGGCGCCGTGCTCCAGAACACCTCGCTCAGCGTCAATATCAAGGAACGACTCGACTTCTCCTGCGCCATCTTCGATGAGACGGGGCGCCTGGTGGCCAATGCGCCGCATGTGCCCGTGCATCTCGGCGCCATGGGCGAAAGCGTGCGGACCGTCATCCGGTCCCGCGCCGCAACGCTGCGGCCGGGCGACGTCGTCGCGCTGAACAACCCCTACAATGGCGGCACGCACCTGCCCGACGTGACCGTCATCACCCCCGTCTTCGATGAGGCGGGCACGAAAATCCTGTTCTTCGTCGGCAGCCGCGGCCACCACGCGGATATCGGCGGCCTCACCCCCGGCTCCACGCCGCCCGGTTCGGCGACGCTGGAGGAGGAGGGCGTCGTCATCGACGACTTCCTGCTGGTCTCGCAGGGCCGCCTCCGTGAAGCCGAGTTCCGCGCGCTGCTGGCCTCCGCCCGCTATCCCGCCCGCAGCCCGGACGTGAATGTCGCCGACATCACCGCGCAGGTCGCGGCGAATGAGAAGGGCGTGCAGGAATTGCAGCGCGCCGTGCGGGACTTCGGCCTCGACACCGTCCGCGCCTACATGAAGCATGTGATGGACAATGCGGAGGAAGCGGTCCGCGGCGTGCTCGACCGTCTCCAGGATGGCAGCTTCGAGACGACGATCGACGATGGCACGCCGCTGAAGGTCGCCGTCCGCGTGGACCGCGCCAACCGCCGCGCTACCATCGACTTCAACGGCACCGGCCCGCAGCGCCCCGACAATTTCAACGCCCCCGCGGCGGTCTGCCGCGCCGTCGTCCTCTACTGCTTCCGCTGCCTGGTTGGGGAGGAGATCCCGCTCAACGATGGCTGCCTGGTGCCGCTGGAGATCGTGGTGCCGGAAGGGACGTTCCTCTCGCCCCGGCCCGATGGACCTGGCGGGGGCGCCGCCGTCGTCGCCGGGAACACGGAGGTCAGCCAGATGACCTGCAACGCCCTGCTGGCGGCACTCGGCGCCTGTGCCTCCGCCCAGGCGACGATGAACAACCTGCTGTTCGGCGACGCGGTTTACCAATATTACGAGACCGTCTGCGGCGGCACCGGCGCCGGGCCCGGTTTCCCAGGCACCGCTGCCGTGCAGACGCATATGACCAACACGCGCATGACGGACCCCGAGGTGCTGGAACTCCGCTATCCCGTGCGGCTCGAGGAATTCTCCATCCGGCGGGGCTCCGGCGGGGCCGGCGCCTTCGCGGGTGGCGATGGCAGCCGTCGTCGCATCCGCTTCCTGCGCCCGATGGAGGCGGTGATCGTCGCATCGCGCCGCCGCGTCGCCCCGCATGGGCTCCAGGGCGGCAGCCCTGGCGCGGCGGGACGGCAATGGGTGGAACGCGTGGACGGGTCCATCCACCCCATGCAGGGCTGCGACCGTGCTGCATTGCAGCCCGGTGACGTGCTGGCGCTTGAGACGCCGGGCGGTGGCGGCTGGGGCACGCCGGCGGGCGGATGAAGCGTCTCGCGGTCGCGCTGACGTCCCTTCTGCTGCTGGCCGTGCTGGGCCTCTGGCTCGGCCCGCGCCTGGTGGATTGGGAGCCCTGGCGCGGCCGCCTGGCCGAATTGGCGAGCGACCGGCTGGGCCGCGCCGTCACGCTGAACGGCCCCGTCGAATTGCTGCTGCTGCCCCAGCCCATGGTGCGCGCCGGCGGCGTTTCCATCGGCGATGCCGGGGAGGAGTTCAGCGTCACCGCGCAGCTCCTGCGCGTCCGCCTCGACCTGCCCGCGCTGATCGCGGGGCGGCTGGCACCTCGGGAGATCGCGCTGGTCGGCGCCGACCTCACGCTGCCCTGGCCGCCCGGCGCGCTGCTGGCGCTGCGGCCCCCGGCCTGGATCACGGAACTGGATGCGCGGGTGGAGAACAGCCGCGTGCGCATCGGCGATGCGGTGCTGGAGGGTGTGAATGCGCGCCTGACCTCCGCCGGCCTGGCGCAGGCCATCGAATCCTCGGGCAGCTTCACCTGGGCGGGCCGCGCGGCGCGGTTTTCCGGCACGCTGGGCCGGCCGGGCTGGGACGGCGTCGCGACGCTCGAACTTTCCCTGACCCTGCCGGAAGCCAGCGGGGCGGCGCGCGGGGTGCTGGTGCCGGGCGCGGGGTTCGAAGGCACCGTGGAAGCGCGCGGCCCGGACCTGGCCGCGCTGATGGCCGGGCCGGCCGTGCCGTTCCGCCTCGCGGGGCGGCTCAATGCCTCGGCGGAACTGGTCGCGGCCGACCAGCTGGTGATGGATGTCGGCGGCGTGCCCGCGCGGGGATCCATCGCGCTGCGGCTGCTGCCGGCGCCGCGGCTGGACGTGGCGCTGGTGGCCAGCCGGCTGGACCTGGATGGCTGGGTCACGGCCCTCCGGCAGGGCGCGGCGCGGCCGGTGCCCCTTGCGCTTGACCTGTCCGCCGAGGCCGGCACCTTCCAGGGCGTGGCGCTGCGGCGCATCCGCGGCGCCGCCTTCCTGGAGGATGGACGCCTCACGCTCAGCGACGTCTCCGTCCTGCTGCCGGGGGAGGCGGAGCTGGAATTCGCCGGCGCCACCGCGGGCGGGCGGCTTGAGATACGCGCGCGTTTCGCCGGGCCCGACATGCGCACCAGCCTCGGCGCCATCGGCCTGCCGGTGGAGGAGCTCGACCCCTCCCTGCTGCGGCGGGGGGAGGGCCGCTTCCGCCTGGTGCTGGAGGATGCGCAGGCGGCGATCCCGGAGCTTTCCGCGACGATCGGCGACCTCCGCCTGTCCGGCGCCGGCGTGCTGCGGCACGGGGCGCGGCCGGCGCTGGGCATCGGGCTGACGCTGGATCGCCTCGACCTCGCCCGCTGGCTGCCCCAGGGCTTCGACCCCGTTCAGGCCGGCCGTGCGCTGGGGGCCGTGGACCTCAATCTGCGCCTGGCCGCGGACCGCGTGATCCTGGGGGGCGCGCTGATGGAGCGGGCCTCCCTGGATGGCGCGCTGGAGAATGGCCGGATGACGCTGCGGCGCCTGTCCGGCCGGCTGGCCGATACCGATCTGACGGCCTCGGGTGTCCTGATGCTCGGCCCGCAGCTGCGCCTGCAGGACCTGACCATCGAGGCCAGCGGCTCCTCCGGCCGCGGGCTGCTGGCGCTGGTGCCGGGGGAATGGCCGGACCGCACGGCGATCGCCGGCATGCCGCTGGCGCTGCGCCTGTCCGGCGGCGGCACGCTGGATGCGCTGGCGCTGCGCGGCGGCGCGGATGTCGGGGAACTTCGGCTGGAAGCCTCCGGCACATTGGACCTGCCGCAGCGCCGGGGGAGCGCCAGCGTCACGCTCCGCCATCCCGGCGCGCCGCGGCTGCTGGCGGAAGCCTTCCGCAGCGATGCCGGGGCCTGGCTGGGGGAGGGGTCCTTCTCCCTCATCGCCACCCTCGCCGCCGGGCCGCAGGGCATCGCGGCCGAGAGCTTCGAGGTGGTGGCCGGCGGGCTGCGGGCGCGGGGCGCGCTGGCCCTTTCGCTGGCGGGAAGGCCAAGGCTGACCGGGCGCCTCGCCGCCGAACGCCTGCCGCTGCCCTTCGCGGGGTGGCGGAGCGGCAATCCCCTGGGGCTGGAGGCGCTGGCGGGCTTCGACGCCGAACTGGCGCTGGAGGCCGCGCGCATCGAGGTCGGTGGCACGGTGGCCGACCAGGTGACGGCCATGCTGAGGCTGGCGGACGGCCGCCTGCGGCTGGAAGGCATGCGCGCCCGCCTGGCGGGCGGGTCGCTGGAGGCGCTGGTGACGCTGGACCTGGATCCCCAGGCGCCGCCCCGCCTGGCGGCGGAGGGGCGGCTGACGGGTGCCAGCATCGCGGCGCCGCTCTTCGCTGTGCCGGTCGACCTCACCGCCGGGCGCGGCGATCTCACCTTCGCGGTCGCCGCCAGCGGCCATGCCCCGGCCGCGCTGCTGGGGACACTCGAAGGCCAGGTCGGCATCGGGCTGCGGGACGGGGTGCTGGCGGGATTCGACCTGGCGGCGGCCGCGCAGGCCACGGCGCTGCCCGATCCGGTGGCGGCGGAACGCGGCACGCGGCGGGCGCTGCTGGAGGGTGCCACGGCCTTCGACCGGCTGGATGCGACGGCGAGGCTCACGGCGGGCCGGCTGCGGCTGGAGGAGGCGAGGCTGGCCGCGGAGGGCGGGGCCACTGCGACCCTCCGGGGAGAGATCGACCTGGCCCGCGCCGCGCTCGACCTGCATATCCTGTCGCGCCCCGCGGCGCCCGAGGCCCCCGACCTCGGCCTGCGCCTGACCGGCCCGGGCGATGGCCCCCGCGCGCTGCCCGAGACCGCGGCCTGGGCCCGCTGGCGGGCGGAGCGCGGGTAGCCCTCAGGTCATCGAGATCAGGTCCTCGATCCGGTCACGGGTGTGGGGGAGGGGGGGGAAGATCCCGTTCGGCGCCGTCACGGGCTGCGTGCAGGGCCTCCACCCGCAGCGCGCTCGACAGGGGGATGGCGATGTCGGTGCGGGCCGCATCCACCGCCGCCACCAGGCCCGCGAGGCTGGTGCCCCGGCCTGCCGCCATCGCTTCGAGCGCGGCCCAGAAGGCCGGTTCCAGCGCGACGGAGGTGCGGTGGCCGGCCAGGCGGAAGGACCGCTTGCGGAGGTGGCGCGCGGCCCTTTCGCTCATCCGCCGCCATCCAGCGTGGTGCCGGGGCGCAGCATGTCGGCCGGTACCACCCAGCGGTCGAAATCCGCTTCGCTGACATGGCCGAGCCGCGCGGCGGCGGCCTTCAGGGTGATGTCCTCCGCCAGCGCCAGCTTCGCGATGGCGACGGCCTTGTCGTAGCCGATGCGGGGGTTCAGCGCCGTCACGAGCATCAGGGACTTCGCGAGGTTGTCGGCGATGCGGGCGTGGTTGGGTTCGAGCTTGTCCATCATGTTGGCGGCGAAGCTTTCCGCCGCATCCGCCAGCAGCGCCGCGGATTGCAGGACATTGTGGATGATGACGGGCTTGAAGACGTTGAGTTCCAGGTGACCCTGCGCCGCGCCGATGGTGACGGCGACGTGGTTGCCCATGACCTGGGCGGCCACCATCGTCAGCGCCTCCGACTGCGTCGGGTTGGTCTTGCCCGGCATGATGCTGCTGGACAGCCCGTCGGCGGGGATGACGAGTTCCGAGAAGCCGGCGCGCGGCCCGCTGCCGAGCAGGCGGACATCGTTGCCGATCTTGGTGAGCGAGACGGCGATGGTGTTCATCGCGCCGGAGAGTTCGACCAGCGCGTCATGCGCGCCCATGCCCTCGAACGGGTTGGGGCTGGGGCGGAAGGGCAGGCCGGTGCGCGCGGCGATGATCTCCGCGAAGACCCTCGGAAAGTCGGGGTGGCGGTTGAGCCCGGTGCCGGCCGCGGTGCCGCCCTGGGCGAGTTCCATCAGGCGTGGCAGCGCATCGCCCAGCCGCGCGATGCCGAGTTCCACCTGGCGCGCCCAGGCGGCCGCTTCCTGGCCGAGGGTCACGGGCACCGCATCCATCATATGGGTGCGGCCGATCTTCACGATCGCCTGCCAGTCCCGCGCGCGGCGCGACAGGCTGGCGAGCAGCACGCCGAGCGCCGGGATCAGCCGCCGCGCCACCGCTTCCGCCGCCGCCACATGCATCACCGTGGGGAAGCTGTCGTTGGAGGATTGGCCGCGGTTCACATGATCGTTCGGATGCACCGGCCGTCGGCTGCCAAGCGGCTGGCCGAGCGCCTGGTTGGCGAGGTTCGCGATGACCTCGTTGGCGTTCATGTTCGTCTGGGTGCCGGAGCCCGTCTGCCAGACCGGCAGCGGGAATTCGGCATCGTGGCGGCCCTCCGCGACCTCCGCCGCCGCTTGCGCAATGGCGGCGGCGATGTCGGCGGGCAGTTCGCCGAGCCGCGCATTGGCCTCTGCGGCGGCCTGTTTCTGCAGGCCCACGGCGCGGATCAGGACAGCGGGGAAACGCTCCGTCCCGATGCGGAACAGGCGGCGCGCGCGTTCGGTCTGCGGGCCCCACAGCCGGTCGGCGGGGATGTCGATGGTGCCGAGGCTGTCCGTTTCCGTGCGTGTAGCGGGTGTATCGGTCATGCTGGGACCCTCCGCCCCGCAACATAGGCAGCCGCGGGCGCGGCCGCCCATCACGCTTGGCTATTCCGGGAATCGGTCCCCGTAGGTCGCGATCTCGATCAGGTTGCCATCGGGGTCGCGGCAATAGACCGACGTCATCGGCCCCAGCGCGCCCTGCTTCGGCACCGGGCCCAATTCGACCTGCACGCCGCAGCCGCGGAGGTGGCTGACGATGTCGTCGGCGTCCACCGTCACGATGAAGCAGATGTCCTGCGTGCCGGGTTCCGCCACGACGGAGGAGAACCAGGCCTGCTGCGTCGCCTCCTTCGGGCGGAGGTTCAGCTTCTGCCCGCCGAAGCGCAGCGCGGTGCGGCGCTGTTCGCCGAATTCCTCACGCTCCATCCCCAGCACGCGCTGGTACCAGCCGGCGCTGGTCTCCACGTCCCGGCAGGTGATGACCAGGTGGTCCAGGCGGTCGACCGCGAAGCGCATGCTACTTGTCCCCTTCGCGACGGCGCAGACGGGCCGTCACCTCGATCTCGATCCGCATTTCCGGGGCCTGCAGCCCCGCCACGATCATCGTGGAGGCCGGGCGCACGCGGCCCAGCCACTTCTTCACCACCGGCCAGCAGGGCGGCCAATCCGCGCGGTCCGGCAGGATGAAATTGGCGCGCACGATGTCTTCGATCCGGCCATTGGCCTGTTTCAGCGCGGCCTCGATGTTGCGGAACGCCTGGTCGCACTGCTCGATCACGCCGGGCTCGATCGTCATGGTCGCGTAGTCGAAGCCGGTGGTGCCGGAGACGAAGATCCAGTCGCCATCGATGACGGCGCGGGAATATCCGATCTCTTCCTCGAATCGGCTCCCGGAGGAGAAGCGGAGGCGGGCCATGGGGCGGTGGGTTCCCGGGGGAGGTGCTGGTCGCGGAAGCCATATCCCAGCGGGAAGCCCGCCGGAAGGGCCAGGGCGCACCCCGGCGCATCGCGGAACAACCGAAGGTGGTGCTGGCCTGTGGCAGGATTGCCACTAAAAGCCTTTAGGACATTAAGCCGTTTATGCCGTTTATGCGCATTTAGTCGCGATTTTCGGGGGGTGTTTTCCTGGGGATCGGGGCAGGGAGGCGGCGCGCAGGGTCGGTGACGGCGAGAACGTAGCAGAAACACGACCGCCTGCGCCATGGATTTCATCGCCCGTCGCCCCTGGCCGAGGCCGCGCCGTGGGTGGCACTCTCCACGGCGGCAATGCCGGGGGCGCCGGCGCGGAAGGGATCGGGCTGCATGGGATTCGTGAAACGGCTGGCCTTCGGGCTTTCCCTCGTGCTGGCGGTGCCGGCGCTGCCGCCGGCCTCGGCGCAGACGCTGCGCATCGGCATGCAGGCGCCGCCCAGCACGCTGGACCCGCATTGGCTGCTGAACCTGGCCAATACCGGGGCGCTGCGGAACATCTATGAGACGCTGGTCATGCGCGATGACCAGATGGCGCTGCGGCCGGGGCTCGCGGAGTCCTGGCGGGTGGTGGATGACACGACCTGGGAGTTCCGGCTGCGCGCCGGGGTGCGCTTCCATGACGGCAGCCCGCTGACGTCGGAGGATATCGCCGCCAGCTTCCAGCGCGTGCCGAACGTGCCGGGCAACCCGAACCCCTATTCCATCTACCTGTCGGGGGTGACGGGGGTGGAGGTGGTGGATGCGCTGACCTTCCGCATCCGCACATCCGGGCCCTTGCCGATCCTGCCCACCAATCTGACGCAGATCTTCATCGTGCCGAGATCGGTGGCGGGCCTCGGCAACCCGGAATTCAACAGCGGCCAGGCGGCGATCGGGACCGGGCCCTTCAAGCTGGGATCCTGGTCCACCAACGCGCCGCTGGTCCTGCGCCGCAACGAGGAATGGTGGGGCGGGCGGGTGCCGTGGGAATCCGCCGTGCTGACGCCCATCCCGAACGACCCGGCGCGCGTGGCGGCGCTGCTGGCGGGCGATGTGGATTTCATCAACAACGTACCCCTGCAGGATGCGGGGCGGATCGGCGCGGACCGGCGCCTGGCGCTGTTCACCGCGCCCTCCATCTATGCGGTCAACATCTACCCCGATGTGGAACGCGCCAGCCCGCCCGGCGTGGACGCCAACGGCCAGAACCCGATGCGGGATGTGCGCGTCCGCCGCGCCATGTCGCTCGCCCTGAACCGGGAGGGGATCGCGCGCCAGATCATGGAAGGCTATGCGGAGCCGACCGACCAGCCCGTGCCGCCCTTCGTCTTCGGCGCCATCCCGGACCGCGCCCTGCCGGCGGCCGACATCAACGCCGCCCGCGCCCTGTTGGCGGAGGCGGGCTGGGGGCAGGGCTTCGGGCTGAACCTGTTCTGCTCCCCCAACCGGACACCGCGCATCTGCCAGGCGATCGCTTCCGCCTGGACGCGCATCGGCATCCGCACGACCGTGGAGGTGGTGCCGCAGGCGACCTTCCTGACCCGGCGCAACCGGCGGGAATACGGCGTCTTCGTCACCGTCTTCGGATCCCTGACCGGGGAGACGTCCTACCTGCTGAGTTCCCAGATCCACACCAGCGGCACGGTGCCGGGGCTGGGGACGCTGAACTTCACGGGCTACGGCGTGGCTTCGGTGGATGCGGAGATCGCGCGGGCGCGGGCCACGCTGGACGATGCGGAACGCAACCGCCTTCTGCGGGCGCTGGTGCAGCGGACGGTGGATGAGGCGCTGATCATCGGCGTCGGACTGGTCCACTCCGCCCATGCGGGGAGTGCGAACCTGGTGACCAGGGCGCGGGCGGACGAGGAGGTGCTGGCGGTGGAGATCAGGCCGCGGTGAGGGGGTTGAGATCGGGACGCGCTGTAACTACAATGCGGTAGGGACGAGACGGTCAGCTTCCGCTGGAGCCCTTGGAAAGCTGCGGAGAACCTGCGGAAGCATGGCGTCGCGTTCGAGGACGCGGCGCTGGTCTTCAACGACCCGCGTCGTGCCACGCGCCTTGACCAGCACCCGCATGAGGAGCGGTGGCAGACCATCGGGATCCCGAGCGGCGCCTTCCCCATGGTCCTGCTCGTCGTGCATGTGGATTGGGTGAGCGAGGACGACGGCCATGAAGAAATCAGGATCATCTCGGCTCGACGAGCGACACCGCGAGAGCGACGTGCGTATGAAGCTGGACGGTTCTGAGCCGCTGACACGCGAGGCTGAGGCAAGGCTCCGCGCACTGGCGGCCATGCCGGATGAGACCATCGACACCTCCGACATTCCGGAAGTGCTGGATTGGAGCGATGCGGTGCGGGGCGGGATGTACCGGCCCGTGAAGCGCCAGATCACGCTCCGGCTGGACGCCGACCTCCTGGATTTCTTCGAGGCGGCCGGGAAGGGGTATCAGACCCGCATCAACGCCGCGCTTCGCGAATGGGTCGGCACGCAGCGGGAGCGCAAGGCGGGCTGATCAGCCCCCCGTGCAGGCCGGCAGCGTGCTGCGCTTGCGCACCGTACTCGCCGGAAAACGCTCCAGCTTCCCCGCCGGGCGGATCGGGCGGGGGACCAGGTTGCCCCCGCAATTCGGGCACAGCCCGCCGGGCAGGCGCGTGGCCGCGCAGTCCCGGCACCAGGTGCATTCGAAGGAGCAGATCAGCGCCCGGTCGGACTCCGGCGGCAAATCCGTGCCGCAGCATTCGCAGTTCGGGCGCAGCTCCAGCATGGCCTATTCCAGCCCTTCGTAGAAATCATTGCCCTTGTCATCGACGACGATGAACGCAGGAAAGTCCTCGACCTCGATCCGCCAGACCGCTTCCATGCCGAGCTCCGGGTATTCCAGAACCTCGACCTTGCGGATGCAGTCCTGCGCCAGCCGCGCCGCAGGCCCACCAACGGAGCCCAGGTAGAAGCCGCCATAGCTCTTGCAGGCGTTGAGCACGGCCTTGGAGCGGTTGCCCTTGGCCAGCATCACCAGCGAACCGCCGGCCTTCTGGAAGGCCTCGACATAGCTGTCCATGCGCCCGGCGGTGGTGGGGCCGAAGCTGCCGGTGGCCATGCCGGTCGGGGTCTTGGCGGGGCCGGCGTAATAGACGGGGTGGTTCTTCAGGTAGTCGGGCAGGCCCTCGCCCCGGTCGAGGCGTTCCTGCAGCTTCGCATGCGCGATGTCGCGGGCGACCACCACCGTGCCGGTCAGCGACACGCGGGTCTTCACCGGGTGCTTCGACAATTCGGCGCGGATCGCGCTCATCGGCTGGTTCAGGTCGATGCGGACCACATCGCCGCCGAGGATGCTGTCCGTCGCCTCCGGCAGGTACTTCGCGGGCTCATGTTCCAGTTGTTCGAGGAACACACCCTCCGGCGTGATCTTCGCCTTGATCTGGCGGTCGGCGGAGCAGGAGACGCCGATGCCGATGGGCAGCGACGCGCCATGGCGGGGCAGGCGCACCACGCGGACGTCGTGGCAGAAATACTTGCCGCCGAACTGCGCGCCGATGCCGAGGTTCTGGGTCAGCTTGTGGACCTCGGCCTCGAACGCCGTGTCGCGGAAGGCGTGGCCGGCCTTGGAACCCTCGGTCGGCAGCGCGTCCAGCCACTTGGTGGAGGCGAGCTTGACGGTCTTGAGGTTCATCTCGGCGCTGGTGCCGCCGATGACGATCGACAGGTGATAGGGCGGGCAGGCGCTGGTGCCGAGCGTCTTGATCTTGTCTTCCAGGAACTTCAGCAGCTTCTCCCGCGACAGCACGGCGCGGGTCTGCTGGAACAGGAAGGTCTTGTTGGCCGATCCGCCGCCCTTGAGGATGAACATCAGGTGCAGCTCATCGGCGTGGTGGTCGCCGGGCTGCGCCATGATGGAGAACTCGACCGGCAGATTGTTGCCGGTATTGACCTCATCCCACATGGTCAGGGGGGCCATCTGGGAATAGCGGAGGTTGGTCTCGGTATAGGTGCGGTGGACGCCGTAGCTCAGCGCCTCCTCCTCATCGCCCTCGATCCAGACGCGCTGGCCCTTCTTGCCGAAGACGATGGCGGTGCCGGTGTCCTGGCACATGGGCAGCACGCCGCCGGCGGCGATGTTGGCGTTCTTCAGCAGGTCGAGCGCCACGAAGCGGTCGTTCGGGCTGGCTTCCGGGTCCTGGAGGATTTTCGCCAGCTGCGCCAGGTGGCCGGGGCGCAGCAGGTGGGAGACGTCCTTGCACGCCTGGAAGGCGAGCTGTTCCAGCGCCTCCGGCTTCACCTTCAGCACCGTCCGGCCATCGCAGGTCGCGGTGGAGACGCCGGCGATGTCGAGCTTGCGGTAGGGCGTCGTGTCTTCGCCCAGCGGCAGCATGGGGGAGTAGCGGAAGCCCTCCGGCCGTGTCGGCGCGATGACGGGGCTGTCGATGTCGAGCGGTGCGGTCACGGGCGGTCTCCGTGGGCGGCGCCCCAGGGGTGGGCGCGTGACGTTGTCCGCGGGTCGTAGCGCAGGGCGGGGCTGCCGCCAACGGCTGGCCCGGGCGGTTCAGCCCCGCGCCGGGCGGTGACTCAGTCCCGCGCCGGCCGGCGACTCAATCCCGCGCCGGGCGGCGACTCAATCCCGCGCCGGGCGGCGACGGAACGCGTCGAGGCTGACGACCTGCGCGGGGGCCTCGGCCGCCGCGGGGGCGGGGGTGGGGGCGGGCGCGGGGGGGTCCTCGGCCGCGGCGGCCGGCAGGGCGTCCATCTGCGGCTGGAAGCGCAGGCCGTAGCGGACGGAGGGGTCGGCGAAGCCGGTGAGGGCGGCGAAGGGCACCACCAGCGTGGACGGCACGCCGCCGAAATAGAGGCGGACGGAGAAGAAGCCCGCGGCGCGGTCCACCACCAGCGCCTCGAACTGATGCTGCAGCACCACCGTCATTTCCTGGGGGTACTTGGCCTTGAGGTGGCCAGGCACGCGGGTGCCGGGATGGTCCGTGCGGAAGGTCAGGTAGAAATGATGCTCGCCGGGCAGGCCCTGGGCGCCGGCAAGGTCGAGCGACCGCGCGACGACTTCGCGCAGCGCGTCATCCGTCCAACGTTCATACGGTATCTGGCCCTGGGACGGGCGGGCGTCGTCGCTCATGGGTGCACCCCTTCGCATACAACCATAAGATGACGCCGCTGGTCGGGAAAGAGGCGCCGGCGATGATCGAGGAAAGTGGGGGGCTTCTGTTGCCCGGTGCCCCCCGAACCGCGCTTACCTGTTAGGCAGCGAGTGCGACAGCCTCACGGCTGTTATCGTTCGCACTTGTAGGATTAGCCCGATAACGGCGGTACAATGCCGGGCAAAAGCGATCCCTTTACTACGCGCGTCGAAGCTGTTTCGCCCCCGAACGTCCCGCCCGGCCCAGGGGCCGCATGGGATGATGGTGGAGGCGCCGGGCACTGCCCCCGGGTCCGCAACGCTTATTCCGAACCGTGTTTATCGCCATAGTCGGCAAGCCGACGCCGGACATATAGGTCATCGGTACGGCGAGTTCCAGCCTGCTTGACCGGGACGCGCGGCGGTGATGCGCTTTCCCCGGGGGCTACCCCCAGGGAAAGGGAAACGCGCCATGTATCGTCGAGCCGTCGTCGCGGCGACGCTTGCCATGCCGTTCGTCGCCAGAAGCGCCCGGGCTGCGGAGGATCGCCGCTTCGACAGCGCCGGCGTGCCCATCCGCTTCATCGAGGAAGGGCAGGGGGAGCCCGTCATCCTCCTGCACGGCTACACCACCAACCTGGAAGGGCAGTTCGTCCGCACCGGGGTCTTCGGCGCGCTGTCGCCGCATTTCCGGACCATCGCCCTCGATGCCCGCGGCCATGGGCGGAGCGGCAAGCCGCATGACCGCGCGGCCTATGGGCCGGAGATGGGCCGCGACGTGACGCGGCTGATGGACCATCTGGGCCTGCGGCGCGCGCATATCGTGGGCTACTCCATGGGCGCGCATATCGTGGCGCAGCTCGCGGTGCTGGACCCCGGCCGCTTCGCGACGCTGACGCTGGGGGGCGCCGCCGGGCGGCTCGGCTGGACGGCGGAGGACCAGAAGCGCGTCGACGAGGAAAGCGCCGAGATGGACCAGGGGCTGCTGCGGTCGCAGTTCCTCCGGCTGTGGCCGCGGGACCGGCCGCCGCCGAGCGAGGCCGAGATCCGTGCCGATTCGGAGCGTCGCCTGGCCGGGCAGGATGCCCGTGCGCTGGCCGCGGTGCGCCGTTCCAACCCCGACCAGGTGGTGCCGGTGGAGACGCTGGCGCGGGTGCCGATGCCGACGCTCGGCCTCGTCGGCACGGCGGACCCCTATCTGCGGGATTTCGAGCGGCTGAAGGCGGCCATGCCGCGGCTGGAGCTGGTGACGATCCCGGGGGCGAGCCATGGCAGCGCGCCTGGCACGCCCGAATTCCGGGCGGGGCTGCTGCGGTTCCTGCAGGCTCATCCGGGGCTGGTCGGTTAGGCTGGACGCGGGGGCCTGGCCCCGGTATCGCCGCACCGGGCCGTGACGACGGCCCGGTGGATGGGGAATGGGCATGGCGCTGACCGCGGAACAGCAGCAGGAAATCGACGCCGCGCGCGCCGCGGAGGGCCGGACCCTGCGGCCCACGGTGCCGGCGCTGGAGGCCATGCTGTTCCACGCCGTGCCGGTGCTGGACCACGGCTTCGTGCGCGTCATCGACTATATGGGCGACGATGCCGCCATCGTGCAGGCGGCGCGCGTGTCCTACGGCCGCGGCACCAGGGCGGCGAATGAGGACAAGGGGCTGATCCGCTACCTCATGCGGCACCGGCACTCGACCCCCTTCGAGATGTGCGAGATCAAGTTCCATGTGAAGCTGCCGATCTTCGTGGCGCGGCAGTGGATCCGCCACCGCACCGCGAATGTGAACGAATACAGCGCCCGCTATTCGATCCTGGACCGGGAATTCTACATCCCGGCGCCGGAGCACCTGGCCGCGCAATCCGCGATGAACCGCCAGGGCCGCGGCGACGTGCTGCAGGGCGAGGAAGCCGCGCGGGTGCTGGACCTGCTGCGGGAGGACGCGACCCGCAACTACGACCATTACATCGAGATGCTGAACGAGGATGAGGGCGGGCAGCCCGCCGATCCCGGGCGACAGGGCCTGGCGCGGGAACTCGCGCGCATGAACCTGACGCTGAACGCCTATACGCAATGGTACTGGAAGACGGACCTCCATAACCTCTTCCACTTCCTGTCGCTGCGCGCCGACGCCCATGCGCAGTACGAGATCCGCGTCTATGCGGAGGCGATGATGACGATGGCCGAGGCCTGGGTGCCGATCGCCGCCGGCGCCTTCCGGGATTATCGCCTGGGCGCCGTCACGCTTTCCGCCCAGATGCTGGCTATCCTTCGCCGGATGCTGGCGGGGGAGGCGGTGGAGCAGGCGGGGTCGGGCCTGTCCAAGCGTGAATGGCGGGAGTTGATGGAGACTCTCGGGCGTGGCGAATAGCGCCGCCGCGAAGCGTGGCGGCAAGCCGCGGGGCAAGGCGGCGGGACGCGGAACCCGCCTCGCCTGGCTGCATCGCTGGTGGAAGGTGGCGCTGCTGGTGGCGCTGGTGACCATCGGCCTGCCGGTGGCGCATGCGCTGTTCGGGGAAGTCGCGGCGCTGCTGGGCGGGGCGATCCTGTTCGGATTCCTGCTCGGCCGCTGGACGGCGCCCCGGTGATCTCCGCGGTGATGAGGACCGATCGATGACCCCCGACCGCACCGCGGCGCTGCTGGACTTCATGGCGCTGGCCGACCGGCTGAAGCATGTCGAGCGGCGCGGCCGCACGCGCGGGCCGGACGGCACCGACCGCAACGAGAACAGCGCGGAGCATTGCTGGAACGTCGCCCTCGTCGCCGTGCTGCTGCATGGGGAGGTGGAGGACAAGCCGGATCTCGGCCATGTGCTGGCGATGATCGCGGCGCATGACCTGGTGGAGATCGAGGCCGGCGACACCTTCGCCTATGACGAGGCGCATCTGCTGACCCAGGCGGCGCGGGAGCGCGCGGCGGCGGATGTGGTCTTCGGCGTGCTGCCGCCCGACCTCGGCCAGCGCCTGCGCGCGCTGTGGGAGGAGTTCGAGGAGGGAACGACCAAGGAAGCCCGCTTCGCCATGGCCTGCGACCGCGCCCAGGGGATGATGCAGGGCGTGATCGGCACCGGGCATTGGCGCCATGCCGGCATCCGGGAGGAGCAGACACGGGGCCGGATGAACCCGGCGCGGGAGGTCGCACCGGCCTTCGAGGCGCTGATCGGCCTGCTCTACGAACGGGCACGCGCCGGGGGCATGTTCGCGGCATGACCGTCATCGTCTTCGGCTCCGTCACGGCGGACCTCGTCTTCTCGCTGCCGGAACTGCCGCGACCCGGGCATACGGTGCTGGGGCCGGGCTACCGGGCATTGCCGGGGGGCAAGGGCGCGAACCAGGCGGTGGCCGCGGCGCGGGACGGGGCGCGGACGGTCTTCGTGGGCGCGGTGGGCGCGGATGCGATGGCCGATATCGCGCTGTCAGGGCTGCGGGGCGCGGGGGTGGACCTGTCCCGCCTCGCGACCGTGAAGGCGCCGACGGCCTGCGCGGCGGTCTGCGTCGGCCCCGATGGCGGCAACCAGATCGCGGTGGGCAGCGGCGCCAACCTGCTGGCCAGCGCCCAGCAGATCGACGACACGATGCTGCGCCCCGGCGCCGTCCTGCTGCTGCAGATGGAAGTGCCCCCGGCGGAAGTGGCCGTGGCGGTGATGCGGGCGCGGTCGCGCGGCGCCAGGGTGATCCTGAACCTGGCGCCGGCGGCGGCCGACCTGCCGCGGGACATCCTGGCGGCGCTCGACCTGCTGGTGGTGAATGAGCATGAGGCGATGATGGTCGCCCGCCGGCTGGGGACCGCGCCGGATGCGGCGGCGATCCGCGCGGCGCTCGGCACCGATGTGGCGCTGACCATGGGGGCGTCGGGCGTCACCGCTGCGACCGCCGCGGGCCTGTTCCGCTACCCCGCCTTCCCGGTGAAGCCCGTGGATACGACGGGGGCGGGGGATTGCTGGTGCGGGGTGCTGGCCGCGGCACTCGATCGCAGCCTGCCGTTGGATGCGGCGATGCGGCGCGCCTGCGCCGCCGCCGCCATCGCCTGCACCCGCCCCGGCGCGGCGAGTGCCATGCCGACCGGGGCGGAGACGGACGCGCTGCTCGCCAGTCGATGACGATTCAGTCGATGACGATCTTGGGGCCGGCGCCCGCCCGCTCGGCCAGCTTCTCCCGCAGCCGGGTCGCGATGCGCTGGTAGGCGGCCGCCTCCTCCGAGTCGGGCTTTGCCGCGACGATGGGGGTGCCGGCATCGGCGAGTTCGCGGATGGCGAGCTTCAGCGGCAATTCGCCGAGGAACTCCACGCCGAGTCGCGCGGCCTCCGCCTTCGCCCCGCCATGGCCGAAGATGTCGGTCCGGTGGTTGCAGTTCGGGCAGCAGAAGAAGCTCATATTCTCGACCAGGCCGAGGACGGGGACGTTCACCTTCTCGAACATCCGGACGCCGCGGCGGGCGTCGATCAGCGCCACGTCCTGGGGCGTGGAGACGATGACGGCGCCGGCCAGCGGCACGCGCTGGCTCATCGTCAACTGCGCATCGCCGGTGCCGGGCGGCATGTCGACGATCATGATGTCGAGGGCACCCCACTCCACCTGGCCCATCAGCTGTTCCAGCGCGCCCATGACCATGGGGCCGCGCCAGATCATCGGCGTCTCCTGCTCCACCAGGAAGCCGATGGACATGGCCTTCAGGCCCCAGCGGCTGAGCGGGATGATGCGGCTGCCCTCCGCCCGCGGGCGTTCATGGGTGCCGAGCATCTGGGGGAGCGACGGGCCGTAGATGTCGGCATCCAGCAGGCCGACGCGCTGGCCCTGCATGGCCAGCGCCACGGCGAGGTTCACGGCCGTGGTGGATTTGCCGACGCCGCCCTTGCCGGAGGCGACGGCGACGATGGCGCCGACATCGGGCAGCAGCATCGGCCCCTGGCCGGCAGGCGTCTTGCCGCCAGGGGCGGGGCCATGGGCGTGCGGGGGCGCGGAAGGCTGGGCGGCGGGCTTCGCGGGCTCCGCCACGGATCCAGCCACGGGCTGCGCCCGATGTGCAGTCAGCACCACGGTGGCGGACAGCACGCCGGGTACGGCGGCGGCGGCGCGTTCGGCGGCGGCGCGGAGCGGCTCACTCTCCCGCGCCCGTTCCCGCGGCACCTGGATCGCGAACTGGACCATGCCCGACTTGACCGCCAGGCCATCCACCATGCCGGCGCTGACCACGTCCTGGCCGGTCACGGGGTCGCGCACCGATCGCAGCGCGGCGCGCACCGCCTGTTCCAGCATCTCGCCCATCGCTTGAAAAACCCCCTGTTCCATCCGATATCGCGCCGGCCAAGTCGGCCCCGTCATGCGGTTTACCGCGTGGCGGAAGCCCGTGCAGGTTGTCCCGGCGTCAACAAGACCGGGTCGACCTGAACCGGCGCGGCCCCCATATGGCCCCCATATGGACCGACGACGCGACCGCTGCACCCCTCCCTTGCCGGGAAGGGACGTGGCACATGTCTTGCCCGTACTGGAGGAGGCCTAAACCCCGATGGCGTGGAACAACAGCGGCGGACCCAGCCCCTGGGGAAATCCCAGGCCGGGCGGGCCATGGGGGGCGCCGCAGCCGCCTTCGGGCGGGGGCCAGGGCGGCGGCGGTGGCGGCGGTGGCCGCGGCGGCGGCGGCGGGCCTGACCTGGATGACGTGATTCGCCAGGCGCAGGACACGGTGCGCCGCTACCTGCCGCGCGGCGGCGGGGGCATGGGGCTGGCGCTGATCGGCGTCGTGCTGGTGGGCATCTGGGGCGCCTCCGGCTTCTACCGCGTGCAGCCGGACGAGCAGGGCGTTGTCATGCGATTCGGCGCCTTCAACCGCACCACCCCGCCGGGCTGGGGCTACGCGATCCCCTGGCCGGTGGAAGCGGTGTCCAAGCCGCGCGTCACGCGCATCAACCGTGTCGATGTCGGCTTCCGCGCGCCGGCCGATACCGGCCAGGCGGTGCGCCCCATCCCGTCCCGCGACGTGCTTGAGGAAAGCATGATGCTGACGGGCGACGAGAACATCATCGACATCGATTTCGCCGTCTTCTGGCAGATCCGCGATGTCGCCGACTTCCTGTTCAACACCCGCAACACGGAAGCCACGGTGAAGTCCGCGGCCGAGAGCGTGATGCGCGAAGTCATCGGCCGCACGCCGATCCAGCCCGCGCTGACCGAAGCGCGCGCGCAGATCGAGCAGGATGTGCGCCGCGGCACCCAGGCGATCCTCGACCAGTATCGCGCCGGGATCGAGGTGACGCAGGTGCAGCTGCAGAAGGTGGACCCGCCGGCCACGGTGGTAGACGCCTTCCGCGACGTGCAGCGCGCCAATGCGGACCGCGAACGCGCCCGCAACGAGGCCGAGAGCTACCGCAACGACATCATCCCCCGCGCCCGCGGCGAGGCCGAGCGCCTGGTGCAGGAGGCCGAGGGCTTCCGCGAGAGCCAGATCGCCCGCGCCCGAGGCGAGGCGCAGCGCTTCGTCTCGGTCCTCACGGGCTATCAGGCCGCGCAGGACGTGACGGTGCGCCGCATGTACCTGGAGACGATGGAGGAGATCCTCCGCCGCAATCCGAAGGTGCTGGTGGATGACCGGCTGCAGGGCGTCGTGCCGCTGCTGAACCTTGGCGACCAGGGCCGTGGCGTGGCGGGTGCCGTGCCGCAGGTGATGCGCCAGCAGGCGCCGCCGCCGCAGCCGCCCCAGCCCGCGCCCGGCCAGGGCTTCGGCAACAACCGTCCGGCCGGAGTGCCCCGATGAACCGCGCCCTCATCCTGGCGGTCATCGCCGCCATCGGCCTTGTCGTGGCCTCCTCCACGCTGTTCACGGTGCACCAGACGCAGCAGGTGCTGATCACCCGGCTGGGTGAGCCGGTGCGCGTGATCCGCGAACCGGGCCTGCATGCGAAGGTGCCGATCCTCGACGCCGTCATCACCTTCGACCGGCGCCTGCTGGACTACGACGCGCCCGGCGAGGAACTGATCCTGGGCGACCAGCGCCGGCTGATCGTGGACAGCTTCACGCGCTACCGCATCGTCGATCCGCTGCTGTTCTTCCAGACGGCGGGCGCGGCCGAGACCGGCATCCGGGCGCGGCTGAACTCCATCGTCACCTCCGCGCTGCGCCGCGTGCTGGGCAACGAGCCGCTGCTGAGCGTCCTGTCCACGGACCGCACCCGGATCATGGGTGAGATCCGCCGGCAGGTGAATGACGAGGCCCGCCGCTTCGGCATCGAGGTGACGGATGTGCGCATCCGCCGCGCCGACCTGCCGGAGGAGAACACGCAGGCCATCCTCAACCGGATGCAGTCCGAGCGTGAGCGCGTGGCCCGCGAGGCCCGCGCCGAGGGTGCGGAAGTGGCGGTGCGCGTGCGCGCCGGCGCCGACCGTGAACGCACGGTGCTGCTGGCCGAGGGCCAGGCGAGCGCCGACATCCTGCGCGGCCAGGGCGAGCAGGAGGCGATCCGCATCTTCGCCGATGCCTTCCAGCGTGACCCCCAGTTCTTCCAGTTCTGGCGGACCATGCAGGCCTATCGGGAGGCGTTCAGCGAGGGCGAGACGCGGCTGCTGCTGTCGCCCGACAGCGAGTTCTTCCGCTTCTTCCGGGAGAGCATGCCGTCGGTCGGCGCGCCGCTGAACCCGACGACGCCGCGGTGACGTGACGACAGGGCGGGGCGGCCTTTCCGGCCGCCCCGCCCGACCGGTGACACTTCGTGTTGATCGGCGGCCTTCCGATCGCGGCATGGCATGCCAATGTTGCGGTGTGGGGCGCCCGCGCCCAATTTGCCGTATCGGGCGTCCGCGCCCACCCTGTCGGTCCGATCTGAGAAAAGGTGCCGCCCGTGCGCTTTGCCCCCTTCCTGATGGCCGCGGCCATCGCCGCACCCTTCGCGGCGCTGTCACCCGCGCCGGCCCATGCCCAGATCCCGCCGCCCGGGGCGCCTTCGTCCTTCGCGCCGCTGGCGCAGCGGCTGCTGCCGGCGGTGGTGAACATCCAGACCACCCAGGCCGCGGGTTCGCCCGGCCGGGCCCAGCGGCCCGATGCGCCGGACACCCCGCAGGCGCCCCCCGGCAGCCCCTTCGAGGAATTCTTCCGGGACTTCCTGGAACGGAACCGCCCGCCCGGCCAGCAGGGGCGGCCCAACCAGCCGCAGCAGCAGCAGCCGCAGCGCCGCGCGCAGTCCCTGGGTTCGGGCTTCATCATCGACCCGTCCGGCATCGTGGTGACGAACAACCACGTCATCGACGGCGCCGACGAGATCAACGTGGTCCTCCAGGACAACACCACGCTGCGGGCCGAGCTGGTCGGCACGGACCCGCGTACGGACGTGGCGGTGCTGCGCGTGCGCCCGGAACGGCCGCTGCCCTCCGTTGCCTTCGGGGACAGCGACACGGCGCTGGTCGGCGACTGGGTGCTGGCGATCGGCAATCCCTTCGGGCTTGGCGGGTCCGTGACGGCGGGCATCGTCTCCGCCCGCGGGCGTGACATCCGCCAGGGCCTCTATGACGACTTCATCCAGACGGATGCCGCCATCAACCGCGGCAATTCGGGTGGCCCGCTGTTCAACCTGGCGGGGGAGGTGATCGGCATCAACACGGCGATCTATTCGCCGTCGGGCGGGTCGATCGGCATCGGCTTCTCCATCCCGTCCAACCTGGCGCGGAACATCGCGAACCAGCTGCGGGAACAGGGGCGGGTGCGGCGCGGCTGGCTGGGCGTGAACATCCAGCAGGTGACGGATGAGATCGCGGAAAGCCTCGGCATCCGCGGCGGCGCGCGGGGCGCGCTGGTGGCCCGTGCCCAGGAAGGCGGCCCGGCCGCGGCCGGCGGCATCCAGGCTGGCGACGTGATCCTGCGCTTCAACGGGCAGGAGGTGCGGGAGATGCGCAACCTGCCGCGCATCGTGGCGGACACCAATGTCGGCAATTCCGTGCCGGTGGTGGTGTGGCGAGATGGCGCCGAGCGGACCGTGACCATCACGGTGGCCGAGTTGCCGTCCGAGGCGCAGCAGGCGGCGGCGACCCCGGCGCCGGCGGCGCGGCCGCAGACGCTGGAGCTTTCGGGCCTGGGCCTGCGGGTCGGCCCGATCACGCCGGAGGCGCGGGAGCGTTTCAGCCTGCGGGCGGAAAGCCGGGGCGTGGTGATCACCGAGGTCTCGCCCGGCAGCACGGCGGCGGAGCGTGAACTGCGCCCGGGCGACGTGATCGTCGAGGTGCAGCAGGAGCGGGTGAACACGCCGCAGGAGGTGCAGGAGCGTCTGGAGCGCCTGCGTCGCCAGAACCGGGCGACCGCGCTGCTCCTCATCGAGGGCCCCCAGGGCCAGCGCTGGGTCCCCCTGCGCCTGACCCCGGCGCGCCCGCCCGGCGCCCCGGGTTGATCTTCCACTGACGACGGTCCAGGGGCGGTTCGCCCCTGGCGGGTGGGGTCAAGGGGAGGGCAGCGCCCTCCCCTTTTTGTTTTTCAGGTGTTCGAGACGAACTCCGCCCGCCGATACCCCTGCATGAAGAGCAGCGCCAGCAGGTCCGTGTGGTCCACCCGCGCCCGCGCCGCCGCGGCCACCACCGGCTTCGCGCGATAGGCGACACCCAGCCCCGCCGCCTGGATCATGTCGAGGTCGTTCGCCCCATCCCCCACCGCCAGCGTCGCCGCCAGGGCCAGGCCGTTCTCGGTGGCGAGCTGCTTGAGCGTTGAGAGCTTGGCGTTGCGGTCGAAGACGGGCTCCACGACCTTCCCCGTCAGCTTCCCGTCCTCGATCAGCAGGATGTTGGAGACGTGGTGGTGGAAGCCTAGCTTTTCCGCCACGCGGCCGGTGAAGAAGGTGAAGCCGCCGGAGGCCAGGCAGCAGGTGGCGCCGTTGGCGCGCATGGTGGCGACGAGTTCGGCGGCACCGGGCATCATCTCGGTCGCCGCCCAGGTGGCTTCGAGCGCCGAGACATCGAGGCCGCCCAGCATGCCGACGCGTTCCACCAGCGCCTGGCGGAAATCGAGTTCGCCGTTCATGGAGCGGCGGGTGATTTCCGCGATCTTCTCCTTGAGGCCGGCGAAGGCGGCGATCTCGTCCAGCGTCTCGCTGGTGACGATGGTGCTGTCCATGTCGGCGACGAGGAGCCGCTTGCGGCGGCCCTCGGCCGGCATGGCGATGGCGTCCACCGGCGCGCCGGCCAGTGCAGCGCGGGCGGCGGCGGCGGCCTGTTCGGCGGCGGCGTCCGCGAAGGGGATGTCCACGGCCTCGCGCTCCGCCAGCCAATCCGGCGTGCCGGGGGCGGCGCCGAGCGCGTCCAGCGCGCCGCGGACCTTGGAAACCAAAGCGGGGTCGAGAGCGCCGGGGGCGGCGATCAGGGTCAGGATGTGGGGCATGCGGGGCGCCCCATGCCATTGGCGCCCGGGCTGTGCAACATCAGGGCCATGACAACGCATGCGCTGCCCCCCGCCCTGATCGTCGCCGGCCCGACCGCCAGCGGGAAGACCGCGCTCGCCCTGGGGCTGGCGCGGCGCCTGGGCGGCACCGTCATCAATGCCGATTCGATGCAGGTGTATCGGGAGCTTCGCGTGCTGACGGCGCGGCCGACGGCGGAGGAGGAGGCGGTGGTGCCGCATGCCCTCTATGGCGTGCGGCCGGCGGCGGAGGCGGGCACGGTCGCGTGGTGGCGGGGTGCGGCGCTGGCGGCGATGGAGGAGGCGCGGGCGGCAGGGCGCGTGCCGATCCTCTGCGGGGGCACGGGTCTGTACTTCCTGTCGCTGACCGAGGGGTTGGCGGAGGTGCCGCCGGTGCCGGTGGAGGCGCGGGCGGAGGCGCGGCGGTTGCTGGAGGCGGAGGGGCCTGCGGCGCTGCATGCCAGGCTGGCCGTGCTGGATGCGGAGAGTGCGGCGGCGCTGCGGCCTTCCGACAGCCAGCGCCTGGCGCGGGCCTATGAGGTGGTGACGGGGACGGGGAAGGGGCTCCGCGCCTGGCAGCGGGAAGGGGGGGCGGCGGCGGCGCCCTGGCGGTTCGCGGCCGTGGTGCTGGACCCGCCGCGGCCGGCGCTGCGGGCGGCGATCGGGCGGCGGTGGCAGGCGATGCTGCGGGCCGGGGCGCTGGAGGAGGTGCGGGCGCTTGGGGCGCAGGGGCTGGACCCCGCGCTGCCGGCGATGCGGGCGCATGGGGTGCCGGAGTTGCTGGCGCATCTGGCCGGGCGGATGACGCTGGCGGCGGCGTCGACGCGCGCGATCCTCAATACGGGGCAATACACCAAGCGGCAGGCGACTTGGTTCCGGCACCATGCGCTGGCGCCCCCTGCGCATGTGCATAGCATCCATGCGCGATGCGAGGGCCTGGAGCAACTTTCGGAATGTGAATTGGCAAAAATCATCGCTTTTGTTGATCGGCGCGTTGACGGAGGTGAATCGGGGGCGTAGAGGGACGCGGACCGGCAAGGCGCAGCCATGCCGGTGCCCCTCAGACACAGGAAAGCCGAGCACCCCATGTCCGCCACCATCCAGCACGCCGATTCGACGCCCCTGACGATGTCGGGTGCGGAGGTCGTCCTCCGCGCGCTGAAGGATCAGGGCGTCGAGGTCATCTTCGGGTATCCCGGCGGCGCGGTATTGCCGATCTACGACGCGATCTTCCAGCAGAACGCCATCCGCCACATCCTGGTGCGGCACGAACAGGCCGCGGTGCATGCGGCGGAAGGCTATGCGCGGTCGACGGGGAAGGTGGGCTGCGTGCTCGTCACCTCCGGCCCCGGCGCCACCAATGCGGTGACGGGCCTGCTGGACGCGCTGATGGACAGCATCCCGCTGGTCTGCCTGACGGGCCAGGTGCCGACGCACCTGATCGGCAACGACGCCTTCCAGGAAGCCGACACCACCGGCATCACGCGGCCGGCGACCAAGCACAACTACCTGGTGAAGCGGTCGGACGATTTGGCGCGGGTGGTGCATGAGGCCTTCCACGTGGCGCGCAGCGGCCGCCCGGGGCCGGTCGTCATCGACCTGCCGAAGGACATCCTGATCAACAAGGCGCCCTATGCGGAAGCGCCGCCGGCCAGCCAGCCGCACCGGTCCTACCGCCCGCAGGCGGAGCCCGACATGGGCCAGGTCCGCAAGGCGGTGGCGCTGCTGAAGGCGTCGAAGAAGCCGGTGGTCTATGCCGGCGGCGGCGTCATCAATGCGGGGCCTGAAGCGTCCCGCCTGCTGACCGAATTCGTGCACATGACGGGCTTCCCCTGCACGAACACGCTGATGGGCCTGGGCGCCTTCCCGTCCCAGGACAAGCAGTTCATCGGCATGCTGGGCATGCACGGGACCTACGAGGCGAACCTCGTGATGCATGGCTGCGACGTCATGCTGAACATGGGTGCCCGCTTCGATGACCGGGTGACGGGGAAGCTGTCCCACTTCTCCCCGGGTTCGAAGAAGATCCACGCGGATATCGATCCTTCCTCCATCAACAAGAACGTCAAGGTGGACGTGCCGATCGTCGGCGATGCGGCGCGCATCCTGGCGGCGATGATCCAGGCGTGGAAGGAAGACACCACGCCGCAGGACCGGGAGGCGCTGGCCAGCTGGTGGCGCCAGATCGAGGAATGGCGCGCGAAGGACTGCCTGCGCTACGTGCAGCAGGGCAAGATCATCAAGCCGCAGCACGCGGTGAAGCGGCTGTACGAGATCACGCGGGAGAGCGGGCGCGAGACCTACATCACGACCGAGGTCGGCCAGCACCAGATGTGGGCCGCGCAGTATTTCGGCTTCGAGAAGCCGAACCGCTGGATGACGTCGGGCGGCCTCGGCACCATGGGCTACGGCCTGCCGGCGGCGATGGGTGTGCAGATCGCGCATCCCGACGCGCTTGTGATCGACATCGCCGGCGAGGCCAGCATCCTGATGAACATCCAGGAAATGGCGACGCTGGCGCAGTACCGGCTGCCGGTGAAGGTGTTCATCCTCAACAACGAATACATGGGCATGGTGCGCCAGTGGCAGGAACTGCTGCATGGCGGCCGGTATTCGGAGAGCTACTCTGCCGCGCTGCCGGACTTCGTGAAGCTGGCGGAAAGTTTTCACGGTGTTGGCCTGCGCGCGACGAACGCGGACCAGCTGGATGACGTGATCCGGGAGATGCTGGCGACCGACCGCCCGGTGATCGCGGACATCGCGGTGGCGAAGGACGAGAACTGCTTCCCGATGATCCCCTCGGGCGCCGCGCATAACGAGATGATCCTCGGCCCGGGGCAGGAAGGTGGCGTCGCCGGCGTGACGGATGAGGGCAAGGTCCTCGTCTGAGCCTTCGTCACGCTGCCGCCGCGGGGCGTTCGCGCCCCGCCATCTCCTCCTTCTGATCAAGATCGAATCCCATGTCCGACAAAACCGGAACCGCCCTGCGCGCCGCGACAATCGCGGTGCTGGTCGAGAATGAGGCCGGCGTGCTGGCCCGCGTCATCGGCCTGTTCTCCGGCCGCGGCTACAACATCGACAGCCTGACGGTCGCGCCCGTGGATGCGGAGGGCCGCCTGTCCCGCATCACCGTCGTCACCTCCGGCACGGAGATGGTGATCGAGCAGATCAAGGCGCAGCTCGACCGCCTGGTGCCGGTGCACAAGGTGAGCGACCTGACGCTGGAGGGGCCGCACCTCGTCCGTGAACTGGCGCTGATCAAGGTGGTGGGGACGGGGGATCACCGGGTGGAGGCGCTGCGCCTTGCCGATGCCTTCCGGGCGCGGGTGGTCGATGCCACGACCGAGAGCTTCGTCTTCGAGATGACGGGCAATGCCGACAAGATCGACGCCTTCTGCGCGCTGATGCGGCCGATCGGGTTGAAGGAGATCTCCCGCACCGGCGCCGTCGCGATCGCGCGCGGCACGTCGGCACTGATGGGCTGAAACCTTGCTGGGCCTCCCGCCGTTCGCTGCGCGAACCGACCGCGGAGCCCGAGCCATGCGCCTTTTCAGCTGCCAGAAGTGCAACAACCTGCTGCATTTCGAGAACACCTCCTGCGAGCAATGCGGGTCGGCGCTGGGGTTCCTGCCCCGGCACGGCCTTCTGTCCGCCTTCGAGGCCGATGGCGTCACTGCCATGCTGGACCGCCAGGCATGGAAGCCCTGCGCCAATGCGGCGCAGGAGGCGTGCAACTGGCGCCTCGCGGCCGATGATGCAGAGAGCTTCTGCCCCTCCTGCCGCCACAATGAGGTGGTGCCGGACCTGACGGTGGCGGAGAACCTGCCGCTGTGGCGCAAGCTGGAAGGGGCGAAGCGCCGGCTGCTCTACACGCTGGATCGCCTCGGCCTGCCGCACCAGACGTCGGAACTGCGCTTCTTCTTCCTCGGGGATGTGGACGGCCAGCCTGCGATGACGGGGCATGAGGACGGACACATCACCATCGCGCTGCGGGAAGCCGATGATGCGGAGCGGGAGCGGCGCCGCGGGCTGATGAACGAGCCCTATCGCACGCTGCTCGGCCATTTGCGGCATGAGGTGGGGCACTGGTACTTCATCGTGCTGGTGGAGCGCGCCGGCCGCACGGCCGATTTTCGGCAGTTGTTCGGCGATGAGAGCGCGGATTACGGCGCGGCGCTGCAGGCGCATTATGCGAAGGGCGCCAATGACGACTGGCGGGGGGCCTACATCTCTGCCTATGCGGCGGCCCACCCGCATGAGGATTGGGCGGAATGCTTCGCCCATTACCTGCACATGGTGGACAGCCTGGAGACGGCGGCGAGTGTCGGCCTGCGCGTCAGGCCGCGGCTCGACCGGCAGGGCGTGCTGGAGACGGAGGTGGACTTCAACCCCTACCGCGCCAGCATGAATGAGATCCTCGCGGCATGGACGCCGCTGACGGTGGCGATGAACGAGATCAACCGCAGCATGGGGACGCCGGACCTATACCCGTTCGTCCTGTCTGCCCCCGTGGCGCGGAAGCTTGGGTTCATCCATGAATTGGTGCATCACAGGCCCGAGACCCGGGTCAGCTAGAAGGAAAGACTGAGAATGCGCGTTTACTATGACCGCGATGCGGATGTGAACCTGATCAAGGCCAAGAAGGTCGCGGTCATCGGCTTCGGCAGCCAGGGCCATGCCCATGCCCAGAACATGCGCGACAGCGGCGTGGCCGATGTCGTCATCGGGCTGCGCCCGGGCGGGTCCTGGACCAAGGCGGAAGCGGCCGGCTTCAAGGTGATGACGCCCGCCGATGCGGCCAAGTGGGCCGATGTGGTCATGGTGCTGACGCCGGACGAACTGCAGGGCGACCTGTACCGGGACCACCTGCACGCCAACATGAAGCCCGGCGCCGCGCTGGCCTTCGCGCATGGCCTGAACGTGCATTTCAACCTGCTCGACCCCCGCGCCGACATCGACGTGTTCATGATCGCGCCGAAGGGCCCCGGCCACACGGTGCGCGGCGAATACCAGAAGGGCGGCGGCGTGCCCTGCCTCGTGGCGGTCCACCAGAACCCCTCGGGCAATGCGCTGGAAATCGCGCTCTCCTACGCCTCCGCCATCGGCGGCGGGCGTTCGGGCGTGATCGAGACGACCTTCAAGGAGGAATGCGAGACCGACCTGTTCGGCGAGCAGGTCGTCCTCTGCGGTGGCCTGGTCGAGCTGATCAAGGCGGGCTTCGAGACGCTGGTGGAAGCCGGCTACGCGCCCGAGATGGCCTATTTCGAGTGCCTGCACGAGGTGAAGCTGATCGTCGACCTCATCTATGAGGGCGGCATCGCCAACATGAACTACTCCATCTCCAACACCGCCGAATACGGCGAGTACGTGACGGGCCCGCGCATCATCACCGCCGAGACCAAGGCCGAGATGAAGCGCGTGCTGAACGACATCCAGTCCGGCAAGTTCGCGCGCGACTGGATGCTGGAGAACAAGGTGAACCAGGCCTCCTTCAAGGCGACGCGCCGCCGCCTGGCCGAACACCCGATCGAGGAAGTGGGCGAGAAGCTCCGCGGCATGATGCCCTGGATCAAGAAGAACCAGCTGGTGGACAAGGCGAAGAACTGAGGCTGGCGGGAACGCCGTCTCGGGGGGCGGCGGGGCAACCCGCCGCCCCTTTTGCGTTCATGGGGGAACTGGAATGCACACCATCGCCTGCCTGCACACCGCGGCCAGCAACGTCGCCGTCTTCGACGCGGCCTGCCCGCCGGGCGTCGTGCTGCGCCATACCGTCGATGAGGCGCTGCTCAGGGACGCGGAAGCAGCGGGTGGCCTGACGGACGCGATCGCGGCGCGCACGGCGCGGGCGCTGGAGGCGCTGGCAGGGCCGGGCGTGCATGCGGTGCTGCTCACCTGCTCGACCGTGGGGCCGGGGGTGGCGCTGGCCCGCGCCACGGTGCCCGTGCTGCGGGTGGATGCGGCGCTGGCGGAGGCGGCGACGAAGGGCGGCGGGCGCGTGGTGGTGCTCTGCGCCGTGGAGACGACCATGGAGCCGAGCCGCAAGGTGTTCGAAGGGCCGGCGGCGCGGCATGGCGCGACGCTGGAGGTGCGGCTGGTGCCCGGCGCCTGGACTGCCTTCCGCGGTGGCGATGTGACGGGATATCACCGCCTGGTGGCGGAGGCGGCCGACGCTGCCTTCGCCGAAGGGGCGGCCGAGGTCGCGCTGGCGCAGGCCTCCATGGCGGGCGCGGTCGCGATGGCGCGCGGCCGCCAGCCGCTGGCGAGCCCGCCGGTGGGGCTGGCCGCCGCGCTCGCAAGCGCGTGACCCCGGCCGGATTGGCTCGCGATGGCGAGGCCGGGGTGATAGCCATGCTTCCATGCTCAAGCACGTCGCGGCCCTTGCCTCCACACTCGCCCTTTCCGCCTGTTCGGTCTTCGGCGTGAGGTCGGGGACGGAGGAGCCGCGCTTCGAGGCGCTGGGCACGGAGGCGGGGCTGGAGTTCCGCCGCTACGCGCCGCGCCTGGCAGCGGAGACGGTGGTGCCCGCGCCTGAGGAGGCGGCGCGGAGCGAGGGCTTCTCCCGCCTCGCGCGCTACATCTTCGGGGGCAACCAGGGATCGGCGCGGATCGCGATGACGGCGCCGGTGGCGCAGGATTCGATGCGCATCGCCATGACCGCGCCCGTGGCGCAGGCGGCGACGCCATCAGGCTATCGCATCCGCTTCTTCCTGCCGGCCGCGCTGCGCGACCCGCCGGCGCCGCTGGATGCGCGGGTGACGGTGGTGGAGGTGCCGGCGGAGACGGTGGCGGTGCAGCGTTTCACGGGGCTGCCGAGCCCGGAGGCGGTGGCGGAGGCGCGCCGGCGGCTGGAAGCGGCGCTGCCGGCCACGCGCTGGGTGGCGGCGGGCGAGGCGGTGGCCTGGTTCTACGATCCGCCATGGACCATCCCGGCGCTGCGGCGGAACGAGGTCGCGGTGCCGGTGGTGCCGCGGTGACGGCGCTGGCGCTGCTGCTGGTGCTTCTGGCGTCGCCGGCCGAGGCGCAATCCCGCGACTGGACCGCGGAGAAATGCAGACGCTACGGCCAGGTCTGGCCGGAGGCGCTGGCGCGGTTCGGGCGCGTGGGGCTCTCCCCGGAATTCCTGGCGCAGCATGAGGCGTTCATTGCCTCCGGCTGCCGGACGCGGGATGTCTGCCCGCGGTCGCCGCAGGAGATCGCCCTGGCGGATGTGATGACCATCGCGGCGATGAATGCGGGCACGGCCAGCAGCTTCGTGCCCTTCATCTGCCGCGATTGACCTCAAGGCGCCGTGCTTGCCACTGTGCCGGGCATGACAGACATCCGCTTCCCCGATGACGGCTCCGGCTATCCTCGCGACCTCCGTGGCTATGGCGCCAACCCGCCCGACCCGAAATGGCCGGGGGGCGCGAAGCTCGCGATCTCCTTCGTGCTTAACTACGAGGAGGGCGGCGAGAACACCGTCCTGAATGGCGACCGGGGCAGCGAATTGTACCTGCATGAGGTGCCTGGCGGGTCGCCCACGGTCGGCGAGCGCAACCGCAGCACCGAGACGCAGTTCGACTATGGCGCGCGGGCCGGCGTGTGGCGGGTGATGCGGCTGTTCGCCCAGCAGGGGCTGAACTTCACCGTCTATGGCGTCGGCCGGGCGCTGGAACTGAACCCCGATGTCGCGCGCGCCTTCGCCGACGCCGGGCATGAAGTCGCGTCCCACGCCTGGCGCTGGTTCGACTACCATTCGATGAGCGAGGCCGAGGAGGTCGAGCACATCAACCGCTGCGTGGAGACGATCGCGCGGCTCACAGGCACGCCGCCGGTCGGCTGGTACACCGGGCGGTTCAGCCCGATGACGCGCCGCCTGGTCGCGCGGCATGGCGGCTTCCTCTACGACAGCGACAGCTATGATGACGACCTGCCGCATTACGTGAAGGTCGAGGGGAAGGACGTGCTCGTCATCCCCTACACCCTCGACAACAACGACATGAAGTTCGCGGTGCCGCCCGGCTTCGGCGATCCCGATGGGTTCGAGCGGCATCTGCGAGACGCCTTCGACCTGCTGCTGGAGGAAGGGCGCGCGGGCAGCCCCAAGATGATGTCGGTGGGGCTGCATTGCCGGCTGGTGGGAAGGCCAGGGCGCGCGCGGGCGTTGCAGCGGTTCCTGGCGCATGTGGCGAAGCACCGGGACGAGGTCTGGGTGGCGCGGCGGGCGGATATCGCGCGGCATTGGTGGGCGGTGCATCCGCCCACCTGATGGGCGCTACCCCTTCTGCAATATCCAGGGGTTCACCATCATCGCCGGGTCCGGCTTGCCATCCAGCGCGTCGAGCATGTTCTGCGCGGCGAAGGCGGCCATGCGGTCCAGCCCTTCCTTCGTGCTGGCGGCGGAATGGGGGCTGATGACGACGTTGGGGAGGCTGAGGAGGGGGTTGCCGGCGATCGCCGGCTCAACCTCCAGCACATCGAGGCCGGCGCCCATCAGATGGCCGGACCGCAGCGCCTCCACCAGCGCATCCTGCTTCACCACCGGGCCGCGGGCGGTGTTCACCAGGATGGCGCCGGGCTTCATGGCGGCGAAGGCGGCCTCATCCATCAGGTGATGGGTGGCGGGCATGAGGGGGCAATGGAGCGTCACCACATCGGCCTCGGCGAGCGCCGCGTGAAGATCGCGCGCGCACCGAAAACCGTCGGCGGCGATGCGGTGGGGGGCGAAGTTGGGGTCCAGCACCGCGACATCCAGCTTGAAGGCCTTGAGATACTGCGCGACGCGGGTGCCGATGCGGCCATAGCCGACGACGAGCGCCTTGCGGCCCGCAAGGTCCACCATCCGCAGCCCTTCCGGCGGCCACCAGCCGCCAACGCGGGCGACATGGTTGTGGATGTCCACGGCCCGCCGCGCCACGGCCAGCAGCAGCATCATCGCGTGTTCGGCGACGGACAGGTCGTTCGATCCGTTCGCGACCATCACGGCGATGCCGCGTTCCGAACAGGCGGTGATGTCCACCGTGTCGTAGCCGACGCCGATGCGGGAGACGGTCCGCAGGCGGGGGGCGGCGGCAAGGGCGGCGCGGTCCACGCGGTTGGTCCAGGCGATGCAGCCTTCGGCCTCGGCCAGGGCGGCGTGCCATTCGGCCTCCGTGGGGTCGTGCAGCACCTGCATGTCGAGGTCGCGCCGCGCCTCCAGCACCGCCATCCCGGCATCCGAAAGCCTGCGGCCCACCACCACCTTGAACGTCATCGCCTGTGTTTCCCCACCCTTAACGCCGCCATGGTGAAGCGGGCGCGGCCGGCACGCCAGTGCTTGCAGGGGCGCGCGCAGGCGGTTAGGGTGCGGCCAGCCATGACGCCCCGCGCGCGCCTTTTCGAGCCGACCGACGCCCTCCAGGGCCGGTGCTCCGCGCGCGCGCTTCTCCTTCTTCGACTTAGCCACCCCTGGGCGTAACGCCCAGCCGGTAACGGCTGGCACCGCTCAGGGGACCCTGAGGGCAGGTTTGCCCTCGCGCATGGCTCAATGACGAATCGAAGGAACGCACCCCATGGCCATCACGCATCCGTCCTTCGGGACGATAAATCACCCGTCCTTCGGGACGATGGACCCCGACCGCATCATCGTGTTCGACACCACGCTGCGCGACGGGGAGCAATCCCCCGGCTTCTCCATGAACCTGGAGGAGAAGATCCGCATGGCGGAGGCGCTGCACGAACTCGGCGCCGATGTGCTGGAAGCGGGCTTCCCCATCGCCAGCATCGGCGATTTCGAGAGCGTGCACGCCATCGCCCAGAAGTTCAGCAAGGACGGGCCGGTGGTCTGCGGCCTGGCGCGCACGGCGCCGGGTGACATCGCGCGGGCGGCGGAAGCCATCAAGCCCGCGGCGCGCAGCCGCATCCACACCTTCGTCTCCACCAGCCCGCTGCATATGCGCGTGAAACTGCGGATGGAGCCGGAGGATGTGCTGGCGCTGGTGACGTCCTCCGTCACCGCCGCGCGCAACGCGACGGCGGATGTGGAATGGAGCGCCGAGGACGGCACGAGGACGGAGATCGACTTCCTCTGCCGCTGCGTGGAGGCCGCGATCAAGGCCGGTGCCACCACCATCAACATCCCCGATACCGTCGGCTATGCGGTGCCAGAGGATATGGCGAACATCTTCTCCACCGTGCGCAACCGCGTGCCGGGGGCGGAGCGCGTCATCTTCTCCACCCACAACCACAATGACCTGGGCCTCGCGGTGGCGAACACCATCGCGGCGATCCGCGCCGGCGCGCGGCAGGTGGAATGCACCATCAACGGGATCGGCGAACGGGCGGGCAATGCCAGCCTGGAGGAGATCGCGATGGTGCTGCGCACGCGGCATGATGCGCTGCCCTTCGCGAATGGCGTCGCCACGCCGAACATCCTGCGCACCTCCCGTCTGCTGGCGACGATCACGGGCTTCGACGTGCAGCCGAACAAGGCGATCGTCGGCCGCAACGCCTTCGCGCATGAATCCGGCATCCACCAGGACGGCATGCTGAAGGATTCCTCGACCTACGAAATCATGACTCCCGAAAGTGTCGGGTGGACGAAGTCGTCACTGGTTCTGGGGAAGCATTCCGGCCGCGCTGCCTTCAAGGACAAGCTGAAGGCGCTGGGCTACGATGTCGGCGACAACGCCATGAACGACGCCTTCAAGCGGTTCAAGGACCTCGCTGACCGCAAGAAGGTCGTCTACGACGAGGATATCGTGGCGCTGGTGGATGATGAGGTCGTCCGCGCGAATGACCGCATCAAGCTGGTGGGCCTGAGTGTCTCCACGGGCATGCACACGCGGCCCATCGCCTCCATCGCGCTGGAAGTGGATGGGGAGGCGCGTGAAGGCGTGGCCGGTGGCGATGGCGGCGTGGACGCGACTTTCGCCGCGCTGCGCCAGGCCTTCCCGCATGAGGTCAACCTGAAGCTCTATGCGGTGCAGTCCGTCACCGGCGGCACGGATGCGCAGGCGCGCGTGACCGTGCGGCTGGAGGAGGAAGGCAAGCATGTGGATGGGCAGGGCGCGGATACCGACACCATCGTCGCTTCCGCCCGCGCCTATGTGCACGCGCTGAACAAGCTGCTGGTGAAGCGCCAGCGCACCGCGCCGGCGGCCCTCACGCCCTCTCAGGTGCAGGGGGCGGCCTGACGGAAGGCGGCGGGCGGGGCAGGGGCGCGCGCAGGGGAAAGTCCAGCGTCAGCCCCGCCTCCTGCCGCTTCAACTCGCCGCCGAGCTGCCGCGCCAGGCCGCGCAGCAGCATGGCGCGCAGCTGGTCGTCGCTGCGCGGCGTCACGCCATCATCGCTGATCGCGAGGTTGGCGCGACGCTCATCGGCCTCCACGCGGATGGTGATGCGGCCGCCGCGGCCCGGCGGGAAGCCCTGCTTCAGCGCCGCCGAGACCGCTTCGGTGATGATGAGGGCCAGCGGCACCGCCTGGTCGGAGGAGATGCGGAGCGCGGGCGCGGACACATCGAGCATGATGCGCCGCCCCGGACGATCCCCGACCGCGGCGAAGAGCTGCACGCCGAGTTCCTCGATGAAGGCGCCGAGGTCGATCGCCTCCGGGTCGTGATGCGCATACATGTGGCGATGGAGCGTCGCGATGGCGCCGATGCGGTCGCGCGCGGCCTCGAACTCCGCGCGCGCGGCCGGGTCCACGACGCGCTGCGCCTGCAACGCCAGCAGGCTGCTGACGATCTGGAGGTTGTTCTTGACGCGGTGATGAACCTCTGAGGCGAGGATCTCCGCGCGTTCGCGCGCCCCTTTCAGGTCCGCCTCCCGCGCCGCCAGGGCTTCCGCACCCGCGACGAAGCTCTCGGCGAGTTCCCGGATCTCGTCGGGCATGCCGGCGCGGTCGGGTGTCTCGAAGGGGCCGCCGCGCTGGCGCCATTGGGTGACGATGCGGCGCAGCTGCATCAGCGGGCGTGTCACGGCGTAGCCGGAGCCGAGCATGACGGCACCGATGCTGAGCGCGAGCAGCGCCAGGATTTCGCCGAGCCGCTGGAGCGCGGCCATGATGGCCGCGTCACGGGCCGCGGCGGCGGGCTGCGCGACCAGCAGCGCCAAGCCTTCCGCGATGGGGGCATGGGACAGCAGCACCGCATGGCCCATGGCATCGGTCGCGGCTGGCGCATCCGCGCGCCAGCCCCGGGGCGCGGCCGGGCCATCGGCGGCGATCGGCCAGGCATCGCCCGCCTCATCCACGATCCAGGCATCGAGTCCGGCCGGCGGCAGGGGGAGGGTGACATCGGCGGAAAGGCGTCGCCCGGCGACCTCTCGCGTCAGCCTCGCCATGGCGCGCTGGATGAGGACGGGGCGCTGCATGGCGGCATCGGGGGCATCGACCAGGACCTCGCCGGCCGCGCAGCCGCCGCGGCCGTCCTCCTGCACCAGGCGCAGCGTCAGGCCGGGGGGCAGGGTGGTCGCCGCCAGGGTGCGGCAGGCCGTGTCGATATCGGCCAGGGCGCCGAGGACGTTAAGCGCGGTTTCCGCCACGTCCAGCCGCGCGGCGACGCGCCCGGCCAGCAGGTCCCGCTGGATCGTCACCCCCTCGCGCGCAGCGCGGCGCGATGCGTTGAAGTCGCTGACGGTTCCGGCGAGGGCGATGACGACGACGGGCGTTGCTGCCAGCAGCAGCAGGCCGATGAGGCGCCCGCGGATGGTCGCCTGGGGACGTGGGAGGGGCCAGCGTGTCTTGCTGGCGGCAGGCTCCGCGGGCAGGTGGTCGGGGCCGGGCATCTTCATCCCGCACCCCGCCGCCTCAGCCGCCGTCCCTGGACTTGTCGGCGGTCCGGTCGGCTTCGATCAGCCGGAGGAGTTCCGCCGGAATGGGTTCGTTCGCGACGCTGTCGTAGAGTTGATGCAGCCCGCGCTGCAGCCACAGGCCGAAGGGATCGTCGGGCGTGCCATCCCCGCCCGTTGCCGGATGGCGCGGGGCTCGGGACGGCTTCGGGGGAGGGGTCCTGCTGTCGCTTGTGTCCATGTCCATCGCCGCCAGCGGCGCCGCACCAGAGACTGAGCCGTTGCGGCGCCGTGCCGGCTGGACTTAGGCGAACAACTGCTGGTCGCCAAGCCCCGCGCGACGATCCCTGGCGCTGCGCGCCTCCTGGAGGCGATCCTCGGCCTGCGTCGCCTCGTTGCGGGTCGCGCTTTCCTCGCCCATCAGCCAGGTCTGCAACTGGCGGCGCGCACGGAACACGCGGGACTTCGCGGTACCCACCGCGCAGCCCGTGGCCTCCGCCACATCCTCGTAGGACATGCCCTGCAGGACCACCATGAACAGGGCCTCCCGCTGGTCGGCGGGCAGGCGGTTCACGGCGTGGCCGAGTTCCTTCAGCACCAGCCGATCCTCGTGCGTGGCGCTGACGGCGAAGGCGCCGGCGGGAAGATCCTCGATATCCGTCGTCTCGCGCTGCTTGCGCAGCGTGCTGATGAAGCGGTTGCGCAGGATGCGATGCATCCACGCGGCGAAATTCGTGCCGGGCGTGAAGCTGTTCTGCGCTGCCAGTGCATTCGCCACCGCGTCCTGCACCAGGTCTTCCGCCGCGGCCCGGTTGCGCGTCAGCGCAAGGGCCTGCACCCGCAGGCGGGGCAGCAGCGTGATCAACTGGCTGTGGAACTCGTTTGGCATGGTCAACTCCGTCCTGGATACAGGGGGAATGACCGGGCGACGTATCCGGTTGCATCTCGCTTCCGTTACTCGATCACGGGAGCGAGATCATCGGCGAGTGCCTTTCGCGCGCGGGACACGCGCGCCTTCATCGTGCCGACGGGCACGTTGCAGATGGCGGCCGCTTCCTCATGGCTCAGGCCGCGCGCCGCCACGAGCACCAGCGCCTCTCTCAGCGTGGGCGACAGGCGGGCGAGCGAACGGGCGAGGTCGCGCAATTCATGCGCCGTCTCCTGCTCCGTGGGTTGCGGGGGAATGTCGAAGGGCGCGGCATCGCGGTGCAGCTGTTCGCGCTTCGCGCGGCGCCAGCCCTCGCGGAACGCGTTGCGCAGCACGGTCAACGCCCAGGGGCGAACGGCCAGCCGCAGGTCATGCGCGAGTTCCGCCTGCGGTTCGAAGGCATCGAGGTTTCGCAGCATCCGCAGCACCGCGTCCTGCACGAGATCATCGGCCTCCGCTCTCGAACGCGTGAGCATCCGGGCGGCGGCACGGAGTTCCGGCAACAACTGCGCGATAGCGCCGCGCATTGCCGTGTCTTTGGCTTGTTCAATCACGATGCGCTGCATATCAACGACCGGGCGGATGCGGCACCGCACTCTGTCGGATCGGAGATGACAAGGTGATGAGCGAGATCGGGCGGACGGCGTTGATCGGTGCGCTCCCCTATGCGCGACGCTATGCGCGCGCGCTGACGGGTTCGCAGGCGCGCGGCGACGCCATGGTGGCGGATGCGCTGCGTGCCGGCCTTGTGCCGCCCGATGCGGCGCTGGAGCCGGTCCTGGCGGCACGCGTGGCCTTCTACGCGGCGATCGGCCGCAAGGCGGCCGACCTGTCCGAAGGCGATGACGAGGATGGTGCGCTGACGCCGACGCAGCGCATGCTGCTGCTGCTCACCTCACTCGAGGAACTGGAGACGACGCATGCGGCGATCGCCGTCGGCCTGCCGGTGATGGCGGCGGCGCAGGCGGTGGAGGCGGCGCGCGCGCATCTGCGGGCCGGGGCCGTGGCGCGCGTCCTGATCATCGAGGATGAGCCGATCATCGCGATGGACCTGCAGCAACTGGTCGAGAATGCGGGGCATGAGGTGGTCGGCATCGCGGCCAGCGAGGATGAGGCCGTGGCGATCGCGGCCGCCGAATTGCCGACGCTGGTGCTGGCGGATGTCAACCTCGGTGCGGGGGGCGATGGCGCCACCGCCGTCGCGCGCATCATGGCACGCCATCGCGTGCCGGTCATCTTCGTCACCGCCTATCCGGAGCGCCTGCTGACGGGGCAGGACCTGGAGCCCGCCTTCATCATCACCAAGCCCTTCGAGCCGACCACGCTGGCCGTCGCCACCTACCAGGCGGTGACGCGCGGCGTGCATCTCGACCCCGTCTGAGCTGGCCTCTTCCCGTTCCGGTGGGGAAACCGGTCACGCCTTCTCGCGTTCGTGGGGCGGTTCCCACAAGCGGGAGGTGCTCATGCTCTACTGGACCCTCATCTTCCTTGTCGTTGCGCTGATCGCGGGGCTGTTCGGCTTCGGCGGCATCGCCTCCGCATCGGCCGGCATCGCGAAGATCCTCTTCGGCATCTTCATCGTGCTGTTCCTGGTGAGCCTGGTCTTCGGCGCCATCCGCGGCGTCTGACGGGATGCGCAGCAGGGGGAAGGGCGCGCCGCGCCGCATCGTCTTGGGCCTGGCCGCGTGCCTTTGCCTTGCAGCGCCCGCGATCGCGCAGGACCGGCCGCCACCGCGGCCGCAATCGGATCTCTGGTTCGATCCGACGCAGCTTCCCTCCTTCACCGGAACGGTGGAGCGATACCTCATCAATCCGCGTGGCGAGACGGATGCGCTGCTGTTCCGGGAGGGACCGCAGATCGTCTTCCCACCCGATGTCGCGCAGGCGGTGCGGGAGGCCGCGCCGGTGGGGCGACCCATCATCGTCTGGGGCATCCGGGCACGCCACGCCCCGGTCATCACCATGCTGGCCTTCGCGCCGAATGCGGACAGCGTGCCCGGCGTGGTGGACCGCTTCTACTGGCGGCTCGGCGGGCGCAGCGCGGCGGAACGGGCGGAGCGCATCAGCGTCTCCGGCACCGTGAAGGCGCCCTATTTCGCGCCGCAGGGAGAGATCGCGGGCGCCATCCTCGATGATGGCACGGTCATCACCCTGCCCCCCGGCGCTTCCGACGGCTTTCGCGACCTGCTGCGCCCGGGGGCGCGGCTGGCGGCCGAGGGGCCCGGCGTGGCCGGCGACCATGGCCGGGCGCTGGCCGCCGACCGGCTGGGCGAGACCGCCGAAACCCTGAAGCCCGTCCCGGTTCCCGACCCCCAACGCAGGCGCTGATCCCATGGCGGATACCACCGAGGCGCAAGCCGAGACCGCGCCGCGGCGGGGTTTTCTCCAGCGCTTCTGGCGCCTGGCGCGCGGCTACTATGCCTCGCCGCAGGACCGCAGGCGCGCCTGGCTGCTGACCATCGCCGTCATCGTGCTGACGCTGGCGCAGATCCTGGTGCAGGTGCGGTTCAACCTGTGGAACAGGGATTTCTTCAACGCGCTGGAGAACCGGGACCGCGCGGCCTTCTTCGGCCAGATGTGGATGTTCGGCGCGCTGATCGTCGCCGCGATGGTGACGGCGGTGGCGCAGCTCTGGGCGCGCCAGGCGCTGATGCTGGACTGGCGGCGCTGGCTGGTGCACCGGCTGCAGGGGCGCTGGCTGGAAGGCGGGCGGCACTACCAGCTGAACTTCATGCCCGATGCCGCGGACAATCCCGACCAGCGCATCAGCGAGAATACGCGCTGGGCGACGGCGATGGCGGTGGACCTGCTGGTCGGCCTGCTGGGATCGATCCTGACGCTGGCCTCCTTCCTCGGCATCCTCTGGACGCTGTCGGGGCCGCTGCACATGGCCTTCGGTGCGAATGAGTTCGAGATCCCCGGCTACATGGTCTGGGCCGCGCTGCTCTACGCCGTGGTGGGTTCCGTGCTCACCTGGTTCATCGGCGGGCCGATGGTGGACATCAACATCCGGCGCAACGAGGCGGAGAGCAATCACCGCTTCGCGCTGATCCGGATGCGGGAGAGCAGCGAGGGCATCGCGCTGATCCGGGGCGAGGCCGATGAGGAGCGCGGGCTGAAGCGCGCCTTCGGCCAGGTCGTCGCCGTGATGAAGGACCTCTATGGCAGCGAGCGGCGGCTGATGTGGCTGACCTCGGCCTATGGCATGGCGGCGGGGGTGGTGCCGATCCTGGTCGCCAGCCCGCGCTACTTCGCCGGTGCCATCACGCTCGGTGTCCTCATGCAGATCACCCAGGCGTTCCTGGAGGTGACGCGCAGCCTGAACTGGTTCGTCGACAAGTTCCCGATCCTGGCGGATTGGCGGAGCCACGTGGAGCGCGTGGCCGCGCTGGAGGACACCTTCGACGAGGCCGAGGCGATGGAGGCGGAGCAGCGCATCACGGTCACGGAAGGGCCGGATGAGCAGGGGCGGGAGATCCTGGCCTTCCGCGACCTCCAGATCGGCCATTCCGACGGCAATGTCGTGATCCAGGAAGCCAATGCGGAGATCAAGGCGGGGGAGAAGGTGCTGATCGTGGGGGAGAGCGGGACGGGCAAGTCCACGCTGTTCCGCGCCATTGCGGGCCTCTGGCCCTGGGGCGCCGGGGAGATCCGCATCCCGCCGCGCGACCGCATGATGTTCATGCCGCAGCGCCCCTACATCCCGCTGGGTTCGCTGCGCGCCGCGCTGGCCTATCCCGCCGCGCCGAAGAAATTCCCGGATGCCGCGCTGGCCGCCGCGCTGGAACGCTGCGGGCTGCCGCATCTGGTGCCGCGGCTGGAGGAGGAGGATCGGTGGGACCGCGTGCTGTCGCTGGGCGAACAGCAGCGCCTGGCCTTCGCCCGCCTGCTGCTGCACCGGCCGCGCTGGGTGTTCCTGGACGAGGCGACGGCCGCGCTCGACGAGGAGAACCAGGATGTGATGATGAACCTGTTCCGGGAGGAACTGGCGGAGAGCGCGCTGGTCTCGATCGGCCATCGCCCGGGGCTCGACGCCTATCACGACCGCACCCTGCACCTGTCCCGCGCGCCGGATGGCGCGAGGCTGGAGGTGCGGCGGCGCGTCGGGCCCGCGCCGCGGCCGAAGGGCAAGGCGGGGCCGCTGGTGGCGGCGGGGCGGGGTGCCCTGCGCCGGATGCTGCGGCGGAGCTGATCCGGCAGTCAGGCCCGCACGGTCGGGCGGACACCGGCCAGCGCATCCCTCATCTGCCCGGCCAGGCTGTCGAGGACGATTTGCACCGCGGCGTCCTGGCCCGCGGCGGGCATGGCCGTGATGCGGATCTTGAGCATGCGGCCATCAAGGCCGGTGACGCAGGCCATCTCGACCCGCGGGCCCGTGGGCAGCGTCAGCACGCCCCGGGCGCAGGCCAGTTCCGGCCCACCGCTCCGCTGCCCCTGGCGGTTGCCGATGGTGAAGTGCTGCCAGGCCAGGGGGGTGGGCGACAACCTGGCCAGGGACACCGAGGCGGCGAGCAGCGTGTCCCGCAATTCCGCCATGGCCTGGGACGAGGCCGGACCCTCGGGCACCGTGGTTGTGCCGCGGTTGAACAGATAGAGGGTGGCGAAGGCGCCCTGGCGGGCGAAGCGCGTGAGGGCGCCGGTGACCATGCCGGGCGTCGGGTCCGGCTCGGCCGGGCCGCGCCGCTCGAATCCCGCGATGGCGGCGGGAAGGGCATCCAGCAGCGCCGCCTCGGCCCGGAAATTGACGCCGGCGCTGGCCCGCACCTCCGGCTTGGAGGGCGGGGCGCCGCAGCCCGCCAGCAGCATCAGGGCAGCCACCGCCACCAACGCGCGCATCCATCATCTCCGCCCGATGGCGGAATGATGGCCTGGGCCTGGCCGCCGGGGTCAAGCCCCGGCGGGGGAGGCCGCCATGGTCAGCGCCAGGCGGGACGGCCGAGGTTGACGCTGCCGGGGCTGGTCAGCGCGCCGCCGGCCGCACCCGCCGCGCCGCCGATCAGCGCCCCCGTGCCGACGCCGCCGCCGGAGACGGCGCCGATCGCGGCACCGGCGCCGGCGCCGAGCAGGCCGCCGGAGACGGCGCGGTCGCCGGTGGACTGGCCGCAGCCGGCCATGCCGCCGGCGACAAGGAGAAGCAGGGGAAGACGGCGCATCGTGACCTCCTTCGGGGTTCGTATGCCGTCCGAAACGCTGCGGATGGCGCCGGGTTCGCCCGGGCGCGGTCCCGGATGCGCATCAGGGCTTGAGCCAGGGGCGGGGGAGGGCTATCGGAAGCGCCTCTCGCCACCCCGCGGCGCCGTGAGGACCGGGCGGCGCCATGCATCAGGGGCCCCCTGGCGTGGCGCGCCGGGCCGATGGCGGGCGGGTCCGCTGGCATCGACGCCTGGAAGGTCCCCGCCGCATGTTTTCCCGCCTGTTCGGCTTCCTGTCGGCCGACATGGCCATCGACCTCGGCACCGCGAATACGCTGGTCTATGTCAAGGGCCGCGGGATCGTGCTGAATGAGCCCTCGGTCGTCGCCATTTCCGACCATCGCGGCAAGAAGCAGGTGCTGGCGGTGGGGGAGGAGGCCAAGCAGATGCTGGGCCGCACCCCCGGCAACATCGCCGCCATCCGCCCGCTGCGGGACGGCGTGATCGCCGATTTCGAGGTGGCGGAGGAGATGATCAAGCACTTCATCCGCAAGGTGCATAATCGCCGCTCCTTCGCCTCCCCCATGATCATCGTCTGCGTCCCGTCCGGCTCCACCGCCGTGGAACGCCGCGCCATCCAGGAATCGGCGGAATCCGCCGGCGCCCGGAAGGTGCTGCTGATCGAGGAGCCGATGGCGGCCGCGATCGGGGCCGGGCTGCCGGTGACGGAGCCGTCGGGGTCCATGGTGGTCGATATCGGCGGCGGGACGACGGAAGTGGCCGTCATCTCGCTGGGCGGCATCGTCTATGCGCGCTCCGTCCGCGTCGGCGGGGACAAGATGGATGAGGCGATCATCAGCTACATCCGCCGCCAGCATAACCTGCTGATCGGCGAGAGCACGGCCGAGCGCATCAAGATGGAGATCGGCGCCGCGGCGCCCCCGCCCGATGGGGAGGAGGGGCCGATGACCGAGGTGAAGGGCCGCGACCTGATGAACGGGGTGCCGCGGGAGGTGATCGTCAGCCAGCGGCAGATCGCCGAAAGCCTCTATGAGCCCGTGATCGCGATCGTCGAGGCGGTGCGGGTGGCGCTGGAGAACACGCCGCCCGAGTTGGCGGCGGACATCGTGGACAAGGGAATCGTGCTGACCGGCGGCGGCGCCCTGCTGCACCGGCTCGACGGCGTGCTGCGGGATGCCACCGGCCTGCCCGTTGTGGTGGCGGAGGATGCCTTGTCCTGCGTCGCTCTTGGCACGGGGCGGGCCCTTGAGGAGATGAAGCGGCTTCGCCACGTCCTCACCTCCATGTATTGATGGGGGATTAGCTTCGTGCGGGGGGGCGTCGGTTGATCCGTCTCAGCATTCCGCTCCGGCAGGCGCTGTCCCGCCTGTCGCTGCCCGTGCTGATCGCCGTGGCGTTCGGCACCATGCTGCTCGGCAAGGCCGATGCGCTGCTGGCGGAACGTGCGCGGACGGCGCTGGCGGATGCGCTGATGCCCTTCTACGCCGCCTTCGCGGAACCCGCCCATGCCGTGCGCGACGCGATCGAGGAACTGGAACAGCTCTTCGTCATGCGGGAGGAGAATGCCCGCCTGCGGGAGGAGAATGAGCGGCTGCGTCGCTGGCAGGCGGCCGCCCTCTCCCTGGAAGCCGAGAATGCGATGCTGCGGCGGCAGCTGTCCTTCGTCCCGGAACGTGCGCCGGCCTACCACACCGCCCGGGTCGTGGCGGATGGCGGCGGCGTCTATGCCCGGGCGGTGCTGCTGTCGATCCCGCCGGAGATGCAGGTGCGGCGAGGCCAGATCGCGCTGGATGAACGGGGCTTCGTCGGGCGCGTGACGGAGGTGGGCAACCGCTCCGCCCGTGTCCTGCTGGCTACCGACATGAACAGCCGCATCCCGGTGACGCTGGAAGGCAGCCGGGCGCGGGCGATGATGGTGGGCACCAATGGCGCGCGGCCCCGCCTGCAGCATTGGGCGGAAGGCAGCCGCCCGGCGGAGGGCGAGCGCATCGTCACCAGTGCGGAGGGCGTGGCCTTCCCGGCCGGGTTGCCGATCGGCGTGGTGCGCTGGACGGAATCGGGTACGGCGGAGGTCGAGCTTTTCGCGCGGCTGGATCGGCTGGACGTGGTGCGGCTGTTCGATTTCGGCCTGGGCGGCATCCTGCCGCCGGAAGCCGTGGCGCGGCCCGAACCGCGTGGCCGGCGCTGAGAGCTTGTGAATTAATGCCCGAAAGCGCTGGAATCCGAGGAAAAAGCCCAATGATTTCAACGGGCATTAATGCTCAAGCTCGATTCTTTCACAGGCTCTGAGGTCATCCCCCATGGTCGGGCGGCCCGAACCATCGCCCGGATTGCTGCGCCGGCTGGACGATCTGGCGCGCGCGGCCTTCCCCGCGGTCTGCGCGGCCGTCCTGATGATCATGGCCTCCGGCCCGACCGGGCTGCCCACTCTGGTGCCGGCGGTGGCGCTTCCCTGCATCATTTTCTGGTCCATCTTCCGGCCGGGCGCGATGCCGCCGCCGGCCGTGGCGGTGCTGGCGCTGTTGCAGGACCTGCTGACGCTGGCGCCGCTCGGCACCGGGGTCGTCACGCTGCTGGTGGCGCATGGGCTGGCGGTGGCCTGGCGGCGCTTCCTGGTGCGGCAGAGCTTCGTCTTCGTCTGGCTGGCCTTCTGCGGCTTCGCGATCGGCACGGCGGGGCTCGGCTGGATGCTGACGGCGCTGCTGGCCTGGGACCTGCCGGCGCCGGCGCCATCCCTGCACCAGGCGGCGCTCTCCGCCGGGCTCTATCCTGCCTTCGCCTTCGTGCTGGGGCGCATCCACACGGCGATGCGGCAGGCGGAGGAGACGGTGTGAGCCGGCCCTGCATCTCGCATCCCGCCGAAGTTCCGGCCGCGAATGCGGCCCCGCGCACAGACCGCCTGCATGGCCCAACGCCACAGCGCGTAGGCGCGCAGGCAAGCGCGCGGAGCGCGCGCCCGTCACGCCATCGGCGTGCCTTCGGCACGACGCTTGAGGGCATGGATTTATGAGCCGCAAGCAGCGGGAGGAGGAGCGGGTCCGCGGCATCTTCGGCCGGCGGGCGCTGCTGCTCGGTGCGGGGCAGATGGGGCTGCTGGGCTTCCTGGCGCATCGCCTCCACACGCTCCAGGTGGATGAGGGCGAGCGCTACGCGACGCTGGCGGAGGAGAACCGCCTGTCCGCCCGGCTGCTGGCGCCGCCGCGGGGCCGGGTGCTGGACCGGGAAGGGCGCGTCATCGCGGGCAACCAGTTGAACTGGCGCGCCTTGCTGGTGGCGGAGCAGACCTCCGACGTTGGCGCCACGCTGGAGACATTGACGAAAATCATCCCCCTGACGGATGCCGAGCGGGCGCGGATCGAACGCGAGGTCCGCCGCCGCCGCCGCTTCGTGCCCGTCGTGGTCCGCGAATTCCTGAGCTGGGAGGAGATGGCGCGGATCGAGCTGAACGCGCCGGACCTGCCGGGCATCAGCGTCGATGTCGGCACCACGCGCATCTATGCGGAGGGCGAGCACCTGGCCCATATCGTCGGCTATGTCGCGCCGCCGGCGGAGCGCGACATGGATGGCGACCCGCTGCTGGAACTGCCCGGCATCCGCGTGGGCCGCGCGGGGATCGAGCGGCACCACGATTTGGCGCTGCGTGGCCGCGCCGGGGCGGTGCAGCTGGAGGTCAATGCCGTCGGCCGGGTGATCCGGGAGCTGGACAGGCGGGAGGGCGTCCAGGGCCAGGATGTGCAGCTTTCCGTGGATGCGGAACTGCAGAAGTCGATCCGCGGCAAGATCGAGGAAGGCACCTCCGTCGTCCTGATGGATGCGCGGAACGGCGAATTGCTGGCGATGGCGACGCAGCCGAGCTTCGATCCCAATGTGTTCAATTCGGGCGTTTCCGCCGCGCAATGGCGGGAATGGACGGCCAACCGGGCGACGCCGCTGATCAACAAGGCGACCAACGGGCTCTACGCGCCAGGGTCCACCTTCAAGATGGTGGTGGCGCTGGCGGGGCTGGAGGCGCGGGTGGTGACGCCCGGGGAGCGTGTGACCTGCCCCGGCTACATGGACCTCGGCGACAGCCGCTTCCATTGCTGGCACCGGCCTGGCCATGGCGGCGTGGACATGCGGACGGCGCTGAAAGTGTCCTGCGACGTCTATTTCTATGAGGTCGCGAAGCGCGTCGGCATGGACCGCATCGCCGCCATGGCGCGGCGCTTCGGGCTGGGCGTGCCGCTGGAGATCGAATTGCCGGGCACGCGGCCCGGGCTGGTGCCGACGCGGGAATGGCGCCAGGCGCAGGGCAGGCCCTGGGCACTGGGCGACACCGTGGTGCATGGCATCGGGCAGGGCTTCTACCAGCTGACGCCCCTGTCGCTGGCCACCATGACGGCGCGGCTCGCGACCGGCCGCGCGGTGCAGCCGCATCTCACGCGCTCCATCGGCGGGCGGCCGGTGCGGGGCGTGCGGGCGGAGGACTGGCCGAGCCTCGGCATTCCGGAACGTGACCTGCGGCTGGTGCGGGAAGCCATGTGGGCGGTCGTGAACGAACAGGGGGGGACGGCGCGGATCGCCAGGCTGCCGCCCGAACTCGGCGCCATGGCGGGCAAGACCGGCACGACGCAGGTGCGACGCGTCAGCCGCGAACAGCGGGAACGCGGCTTCCGGGTGGACCAGATGCCCCGGGAATGGCGGCCGCATGCGCTGTTCGTGGCCTTCGCGCCGATGGAGAACCCGATCTTCGCCGTCTCCGTGGTGGTGGAGCACGGGACCAGCGGCTCCGCCGCCGCCGCGCCGCTGGCGAAGGATGTGCTGGTGGAGGCGTTCCAGCGCCTGCGGCCTGGCCCCGGCGGCCTGCCCGCGCGGGTGGCGGAAGCGCCGCGATCCGCCATACCGCCGGTACGGCCATGAAGTTCGAACGGCGGCTGCTGCTGCGGGAGCGGGGCAGCGGGGTTTTCGAGAAGCTCTGGCAGATTCCGTGGGTTTTCGTGCTGCTGCTCTGCGCCGTCGCCGGCGTGGGATATGTGGCGCTGTATTCGGCGGGTGGCGGATCGCCCGATCCCTATGCGGGGCGGCATGCCATCCGCTTCGGCTTCGGCCTGGTGATGATGCTGTCCATCGCGCTGGTGGATATCCGGCTCATCGCCCGCTTCGCCTGGGTTGGCTATGCGATGGGTGTCGGCCTGCTGGTGCTGGTGGCGCTGCATGGCCAGGTCGGGAAGGGGGCGCAGCGCTGGATCGATATCGGGCCGGTGCAGCTGCAGCCTTCCGAGCTGATGAAGATCATGCTGGTCGTGGCGCTGGCATCCTGGTTCCACAAGGCGTCCTGGGAAAGGATCGGCAATCCGCTTTTCCTGATTCCGCCGATCATCGCCGTGCTGGTTCCGGCGGCGATGATCTTCAAGCAGCCTAATCTCGGCACATCGCTGATCACGCTGATGATCGGCGGGGCGGTATTCTTCGCCGCCGGGGTCCGGCTTTGGAAATTCGCCCTGGTGGTCGGCGCCGTCGCCATCGTGGCGCCGATCGTCTACGAAAACCTGCACGATTATCAGCGCGCCCGGATCACGACCTTCCTGGATCCGGAAAGTGATCCGCTGGGGGCGGGGTACAACATCATCCAGTCGAAGATCGCGCTCGGTTCCGGCGGTTTCTGGGGGAAGGGGTTCCTGCAAGGAACGCAGGGCCACCTGAACTTCCTGCCGGAAAAGCAGACGGATTTCATCTTCACCATGCTGGCCGAGGAATTCGGCCTGGTCGGCGGCCTGTCCGTGCTGGGCCTGCTGGCCTGCGTGATCGCCTTCGGCTTCCTCGTCGCGCTGCGCAGCCGTCACCAGTTCGGCCGGCTGCTCGCCGTGGGGCTGGCGACGAACTACTTCCTCTACGTCTTCGTCAACATCGCCATGGTCACGGGGTCCATCCCCGTGGGTGGCGTGCCGCTGCCGCTGATCAGCCATGGCGGGTCCGCGATGATCACCGTGATGATCGGCTTCGGGCTGCTGATGTCGGCGCATGTGCACCGGGATGCGGAGATGGGCGCCGAGCGCGACGAGACCTGACGCAAATGCAGGTCTCCCATGACTGCATGGGCTTGCCAAACCCCGTCCCACCCCTTAAACGCCCCCCACCGGCGGTTACCGCCCGGGCGCTTAGCTCAGTTGGTAGAGCAGCTGACTCTTAATCAGCGGGTCGTAGGTTCGAGCCCTACAGCGCCCACCAAACCCCCCCCAGGCCTATCATTCCTGCGATCGCCCTCGACCCCAACGGTCGGATGGCATCGCTTGTTGTTCGCGGTCCAGGCTGTGCGCCGGGAGGCGCATGATCGCCGAACCCGTCATTTTCCGGACGCTGGAGACCCAGGGGCGCGAGGCGAATTTAAGACCGGCGTCGGAATAAAAGGCCCGGGCGCCGGCAGCATTAATCCTTTTCGGGAAGCCGGCGGCCCCGGTGCTCGCGATTAATACCAACGGCCGCTTTCAGCGACTCGTTGGTATTGTTTTGCTGCCCTCAAGCGCCGGGCGGCCGCTCCGCGGCCTTGGCTCGCCGGACGACCGGCGGGCCGCATTCGCGGCCTCGGCCGGCTTTGCCGGCCGCAGGTCACTCCATCGTGCCGTTGGTATTGTTTTGCTGCCCTCAAGCGCCGGGCGGCCGCTCCGCGGCCTTGGCTCGCCGGACGACCGGCGTGCCGCGTTCGCGGCCTCGGCCGGCTTTGCTGGCCGCAGGTCACTCCATCGTGCCGTTGGTATAATTCGTTTCCAGCGGCGGTTTTACGCGTTATGCCTGTGTCATCTGCCCGGATCGAAACGCCCCGGGCGGGCTTGATAAAGGCAACATCATGACCGCAACTGAAAAAACCGCACTGGCCACGGCCCTGGCCGCGCTGGATACCCTGGGCGTCGCTGAATTGCGGGAAGTGGCTGCAGCGGCCGAACGCCTGGCGCAGGAGCGGGGCGAGGTCGAACGCCGCAGCTTCATCGAGGAAACCCGCAAGAAGGCCGCCTCGCTCGGCATCAGCCTGACCGAAGTGCTGGGCGAGATCGCACCCACTTCCTCCGGCCGCCGCCGCAATGCGAAGCCCGAGAAGAAGACGCGGGCGAGCGCGGCGGTGAAGTATCGCGGGCCGAATGGGGAGCCCTGGTCGGGCCGTGGGCGTCCGCCGCGCTGGGTGCAGGCGGTAGAGGCCGAGGGGCGCAGCCGGAACGACTACGCCGTCTGAGGCGAAAGACGCCGGCGGGGATCAGCCCCGCCGGCGCTTCAAGATCACGCTTCCAGGAAGCTCCGCAGCGCCCGGCCCTGGCCGGAGGAGCGCAGCTTGCCGAGCGCCTTCGCCTCGATCTGGCGGATGCGTTCGCGGGTCACGCCGAAGGTCTTGCCGACCTCTTCCAGCGTGTGCTCGCCATTGGTGCCGATGCCGAAGCGCATGCGCAGGATGCGTTCCTCACGCGGCGTCAGGTCGGCCAGGACGCGGCCGGCGGCTTCCCGCATGCCGGCCTGGGCCGCGCTGTCGAAGGGCAGCACGGCGTTGCGGTCCTCGATCAGGTCACCGAGGCTGGCATCGCCATCCTCCCCGATCGGGGATTCCAGGCTGACCGGTTCCTTCGCCAGGCCCTGCACGGCGCGGACCTTGTCGAGCGGCATGCCGAGGCGCTCCGCCAGTTCCTCCGGCGTCGGCTCCCGCCCCGTCTGCTGGGCCAGGCGACGGCCGACGCGGACGACCTTGCCGACCGTCTCCGTCATGTGCACGGGCACGCGGATGGTGCGGGCCTGGTCGGCGATGGCGCGGGTGAAGGACTGGCGGATCCACCAGGTCGCGTAGGTCGCGAATTTGAAGCCGCGGCGCCAGTCGAACTTCTCGACCGCGCGCATCAGGCCGATATTCCCTTCCTGGATCAGGTCGCCGAGCATCAGGCCGCGGTTGCGGTACTTGCGGGCCAGGTGGACCACCAGGCGCAGATTGGCGCGGATCAGCTCATCCTTCGCCTGGCGCAGGTCGCGCTCGGCCCGGGCGGCTTCGGCGTAGAGGCGGCGCAGAACCGCGGCGGGGACGCCCGATTCATCCTCGATCCGCGCCAGTTCGGCCCGGATCTCCGCGATGTCGCCGCGCAGGCTGGCGGCCGCCTTGGTGGCGCCGACGGCCTTTTCGAGCCGCGCGCCGCACCCGGCCTCGCCACCCTTCCAAACCTTCAGGAATTCGTCGCGGCTGATGCGCGCGCTCGTGGCCAGGCGCAGCGCGCGGCCTTCCAGCGCCACCAGGCTGCGGTGGATGTCGCGCAGCTTGCCGAGGAGTTCCTCGGTCTTCGCCGGACGCAGCCGCAGCGCGGTGACCTGCGCGACGGCCTCCTGCCGCAGGCGCACCAGCTCCGCCGCCTTCAGGCCGGGGGCGCGCAGCGCCGCCAGGGCCGCCAGGGCGGTGGCGAAGGATTCCATCACTTCCGGGCGCATCCGCGCCTCGACGGAGATGACGGGCAGGTCGGCCGAGGCTTCCTCGACGCCCTCGGACACCGGCTCCTCCGCGCCATGGGCGGCGGCGGCGGCTTCCAGCTCGATCAGGTCGCGCAGCGGCAGGCGGCCGGCTTCCGCCGCGTCACGCCAGGCGGTGAGCGTCGCGATGGTCGTCGGGCTTTCGCAGAGCGCGGATAGCATGGCTTCGCGCCCTGCCTCGATGCGCTGGGCGATCGCGATCTCATCCTCGCGCGACAGCAGCTCCGCCTGCCCCATCTCCCGCAGGAACATGGTGACGCTGTCGTCGTTGCGGCTGCCGGAGGCGGGGTTGATGTTGCCCGCGGCGGGGGCGGCATCGTCATCGCCAGCGCCCGCGGCGAAGCCGAGGGGGGCCATGCCCTCCTGCTCCTCGGCCTCCTCCTCGGGCAGCACGTCGAGCCCGGCATCATCCACCAGGCCGACGACCGCGTCCTCGTCATCCTCGGGGATCAGGGCCTCGGCGGAGACGCCCGGGCGCATGTCGTCATGGCCCGCATCGTCGGAGCCATCGCGGCGCATCAGGGCCGCGAAGCTGGGGGCTTCCGCCTCCAGCCCGTCCCGGTCGGTCGCCTTCTGTCCGAACATCCCGTCCATCTGTCAGCCCGTGTCCCTGCCGCCATCACGTCGGTGCCCGAAGCCGCGTCCCGATCCCGGGCCCGGCACGGCCGATGGCCCGCGCGGGTTCACCGGCGGGACAGAGGTCATGCGGTTGGGAAGGGGCCGCGATTCGGCCGCCGGCACCATATGGGCCAGTCGGGCGGCCAACACACCCCCAAATCACAAGAAACCTGTCATGTTCAGAACGCCGGGCAGGACCAGGAAAAACCTGGGAAAAGCAGGGCTTGGCGGCAGGCCTGCGTTATGGGCTGCCCAGGATTGACTCTGGCGCATGGCGGAGTCGCGTCACATGATCGGGTGTCCGGTCAGCCAGGCCTTACCGGCTGGCCCGCCCGACCAAGGTGGTGGGCATGACACAGGTCTTCCTGAATCGCATCGCCACCGCCACGCCGGCCCATCAGGTGCATGGCGCTTTTTCGGCCTTCGCCATGGCGCAGGCGCTGGGCCGGGACCGCGCCGCCTTCGCCAGGATGGCGTCGCGCGCCGGGATCGCCAGCCGCCATTCCGTCCTGACCCCGTCGGAGCCGGAGGGGTCCGGCACGACCTGCGGCTTCTACCGCCAGGGGGGCGCCTTCCCGACGACGCGCGCGCGGATGCGGCGGTGGGAGGATGAGGCCCCGGGCCTGGCGGATGCCGCGCTGGAACGGCTCGGCCTGCGGGACGAAGGGCCGGGGATCACCCACATCATCGTCGCGACCTGCACCGGCTTCGTGGCCCCGGGGATGGATCGGCACATCATCACCCGGTTCGGGCTGCCACTGTCGGTGGAACGCACCACCGTGGGCTTCATGGGCTGCCAGGCCGCCATCAACGCGCTGAAGCTCGCCTGGCACACGGTGCGGAGCCAACCGGAAGCGCGGGTGCTGGTGGTCTGCCTGGAACTCTGCACGCTGCACCTGCAGGGCACGACGGCGCTGGAACAGCTATTGTGCTTCCTGCTGTTCGCCGATGGCTGTGCCACGGCCCTCGTCTCCGCCGAGGCGACCGGGCTGCGGCTGGACGGGTTCAGCAGCGTGGTGATCCCGGAGGCGCATGAGCAGATCACCTGGCGCATCGGCGATGCCGGCTTCGACATGACGCTGTCCGGCATGGTGCCCTTCACCCTGGCCCATGCGTTGCCGGACCTGGCACCGCGGATGCTGGCGGGGCGGGCGGTGAGCAGCGTGGATCTCTGGGCCGTGCATCCGGGCGGGCGGAGCATCCTGGATGCGGTGGCCCATGGGCTCGACCTGCCCGGGGATGCGCTGGAGACCAGCCGGGGGGTGCTGTCCGACCATGGCAACATGTCCTCCGCCACCGTGCTGTTCGTGCTGGAGCGGATGATGCGGGCAGGGCGGCGGGGGCGGGGCTGCGCGCTGGCCTTCGGGCCGGGGCTGTCGGCCGAGGCGATGCGGTTCGAGGCAGCCTGACCATGCCCCGCAGCCAGCAGGCCGAGATCATGGACGACCCGGGCCAGACGGAGGCCGATTTCGCCGCCGCGCTGCGGGACCTGGAGACACTGAACCGCATCACCTTCGCCTACGCGCCGCTGCTGCGCTTCCTGGACCGCGTGGTGGCGGCACGGCCGCGGCGGTCGATCTCCGTGCTGGATGTGGGCGCGGGCGGGGGCGATGCGCTGCGGGCGGTGGCGCGGTGGGGACGGGACCGCGGCGTGAAGACGGAACTCTGGGGCCTGGACCGCAGCCCCTGGGCGGAGCGGCACGCCATGGCGAAGGGCACGCCGGCGCGCTGGATCACGGCGGACCTGTTCGACCTGCCGGCGGAGCGGCGCTTCGATGTCGTGATCTGCGGGCTCTTCGCGCATCACCTGGATGACCCGACGCTGGTTCGCTTCCTGCGCTGGCTGCCGGCCCATGCGCGGGACCGCTGGCTGATCCTGGACCTGCACCGCCACTGGATTCCCTGGGCGGCGGTCTGGGCGGGAACGCGGCTGATGCGGATGCACCCGATGGTGAGCCATGACGGGCCGATCTCCATCGCGCGGGGCTTCAAGCGGGAGGACTGGAAGCGGCTGGCGGCGGAGGCCGGGGTGGCGGCGGAGGCGCGCTGGGTGCTGCCCTTCCGCTGGGCGGTGGAGGGGCCGGGGGGCCCATGAGGCCGCTGGTGATCCTGGGCGGCGGGCCGGCGGGCGCGGCGGCCGCCATCACCCTGGCCCGCGCGGGTGCCCGCCCCCTGCTGCTGGAACGCAGTGCGGCGACGCAGGAGAAGGTCTGCGGCGAATTCCTGGGTGCCGATGCGGCGGCGGCGCTGGCGGGACTCGGCATCGACCTGGCGGCGCTGGGGGCGGTGCCGGTGCGGCGGGCGATCTTCGCGGCCGGACGGCGGCAGGGACGGTTCGACCTGCCCTTCGCGGCCTGGAGCCTGCCCCGGTTGGTGCTGGATGAGGCGCTGCTGGCGCTGGCCGAAGCCTCGGGCGCGGAGGTCCGGCGCGGGGTGGCCGTGACCGCCGCGGCCTGGGGCGATGGCGGCTGGCGCCTGCGGCTGGGGGATGGGCGGGTCGAGGCCGCCGGCGCGGTGGTGCTAGCGACGGGGAAGCACGAGTTGCGCGGGTTGGCGCGGGATGCGGCGGGCGGGTCGGTCGGGCTGAAGCTGGCGCTGGAGGGCGTGCCGATCGGCGATGCCATCGCCGTGCTGGCCTGCGCGGGCGGCTATGCGGGGTTGCAGCCGCGGGCGGGGGGCGGCGCGAATCTCTGTCTGGCGCTGCCGGCCGGGACGCCGGGCCTGGCGGCGGCGGCGCGGGATCCGGCGGCGCTGCTGGCCCTGGTGGCCGGCGGCAGCGCAGTGGCGCGCGACCTGCTGCGGGATGCCGTGGCGGTCTGGGCGCGGCCGCTGGCGGTGGCGGCGGTGCCCTACGGGTACATTGCGCCGGCCGAATCGGGCGTGTTCCGCGTGGGGGACCAGGCGGCGGTCATCCCCTCCCTCTGCGGGGACGGGATCGCGATGGCGCTGGGGTCCGGCAGGCTTGCTGCGCAGGCGATCCTGGCGGGGCAGGGGGCGGCGATGCACCAGGCCGGCTGGGCGCGCCATGTGCAGCCCGGGATGCGCGTGGCGCGCGCGATGGATGTGGCGCTGGCGCGGGCGCCCGGCGCGGTGGCGCTGGCGGCGGGATGGCTGCCCGGGATGGCCCGCTGGGCGGCACGGCGCACCCGCTTGGGTGATCCCAGGGCTTGACCGGTGGCGCCGGCGCGGCCATACGCCCCCCACCTCCGGCTGTCCCGTTCGTCTAGAGGCCTAGGACACGGCCCTTTCAAGGCTGTAACACGGGTTCGAATCCCGTACGGGGCATACCCCTTCCCTGGGGAGCCATCGCCTTCCCCACCCCTTCTGCAGTGCGCCCTGCCTCGCGGTGGGGCGGGAGGAAGCCATGAGCCGGCGCCGCCAGAAACCGCCCCTTCGCAGCCAGAAGCCCGCCGCGTCCACCGATGTCGATTCGCTGCGCCAGTCGCTGGAAGCGATGGAGGCGACGCTGCGGCGGATCGAGGCCGAGGGCGCCGATGCCTATATGAAGCGCCGGATGGCGGAGATGGACGAGGCGCGTCTGGTCGCGCGCGGCCAGGCGCTGGAAGCCGCCGCGGCGCGGGCGAAGGCGGAGGCCGAGCGCCGCGCCTTGAGCGACCTCATCGACAAGGCGCCCGGTGTTGCGGGCTGGTTGATGCGTCGCGCCCGGAGGCGCGCGGGGCTGTAGGGCGCCCGGAGGCGCGCGGGGCTGTAGGGCGCCCGGAGGCGCGCCGGCGTTCAGCCCCGCGCGGCGGTGTGCCGGTTCTCCGGCACGCGAAGGCCGAGGTTGTCGCGCAGCGTCGGACCCTCATAGGCCGTGCGGAAGATGCCGCGGCGCTGCAATTCCGGGATCACCTGGTTGGCGAAATCGTCGAAGGGCCCGGGGTAGTAGTTGCAGATCACGTTGAAGCCATCGCAGGCATCGGCTTCCAGCCATTCCTGCATCTGGTCCGCGATGTAGCCGACGGTGCCGACCAGCACGCGATGCCCCTGCGCGGCGGAGACGGAGCGCGCGACCTGGCGCAGCGTCATGTTCTGCTTCTTCGCCATGTCCATGATCAGCTTCTGCCGCGACTTCGCGGAGTTGGCCTCCGGCAGGTCGGGCATCGGGCCGTCCAGCGGGTAGCTGAAGATGTCGATTCCCCGCGTGAAGCGGGCAAGGGCGGCCAGCGCCACGTCATCCGGCAGCAGGGCCTGGAGGGCGTCGTACTTCTCCTGCGCCTCCTCCATCGTCCGCCCGATCACCGGGGTGATGCCGGGCATGATCTTGATGTCGTCGGGCGTACGGCCGTAGCGGGCGGTGCGGCCCTTCACATCGGCGAAGAATTCCCGCGCGGCTTCAAGTTCGGTCTGCGCGGTGAAGACGATGTCCGCCGTGCGGGCGGCGAGTTCGCGGCCCGGTTCCGACGATCCCGCCTGCGCCACCACGGGGCGCCCCTGCGGCGTGCGGGGCGAGTTCAGCGGGCCGCGGACGTTGAAGTATTTCCCGTGGTGGTCGAGGAAATGCATCTTGTCCCGGTCGAACCAGACGCCGCTTTCCTTGTCCCGCAGGAAGGCGTCGTGTTCCCAGGAATCCCAGAGGCCGGCGACCACTTCGTAGAACTCGATCGCGCGTTCATAGCGCAGCGCGTGGTCCACATGGGTGTCGAGGTTGAAGTTGCCGGCCTCGTCCTCGATCTGGGACGTCACCAGGTTCCAGCCGCAGCGCCCGCCGCTGATGTGGTCGATGGTGCTGAAGCGGCGGGCGATGTTGTAGGGCTCGTTGAAGGTCGTCGTCGCCGTCGCGATCAGGCCGATGTTCTTCGTGCCAACGGCGAGTGCCGCCAGCGTCGCGGTCGGTTCCAGCTTGACGATGCGCGACAGCCGCGTGCGCGTCAGGTCGCCGGCCTTCAGCGCATCGCTGCCGCCGACCGCGACCGTGTCCTGGAAGAAGATGGTGTCATACAGTGCGCGCTCCGCCGTCTGGGCGAGGCGCATGTAGAGCGCGAAATCCATGTCGTATTCGGGCACGGCATCGGGGTGGCGCCAGCCCGCCAGGTGGTTGCCCGGCACGGACAGGAAGGCGCCGAGCTTCAGCTGCTTCTTCTTCGTGGTCATGGTGGAGATGGTCCGTTCAGCGGGCGATGCGGATGCCGGTCGCCATGGTGTACTGGTCGCCTCTCGGCGTCAGCGTGATGTTGCGCGCCGTGCCCCAGGCGGAGCGGACGAAGAAGACCGGCACGATGGCCGCCTCCGCCATCGCGTAGCGCACGGCTTCCTGCGTCAGTGCTTCCCGCCGCGTGTCGTCCAGCGTGGTCTCGATCGCGCCCAGCAGGCGGTCGAGATTGGCGTCCGAATAGCGGCCGCGGTTGGACGCGCCGTGGCTGAGCTGCGCGTTGTAGGTGCGGAGGATCGTGCTCATGCCCTCCGGCGCAGCGCCGGTGGTGGTGAAGAACATGCTGAGGGAGACGGAGAATTCCGGCCCGCCATTGGCCGGGTTGCGGTTGGCGCGGCGGAAGAAGATGGATGAGGGCAGGGCCTCCACCTCCGTCCTGATGCCGATGGCGGTCAGCATCTGGCCGATCGCCTGGCAGCTGCGCGCATCGCCGGCGAAGCGGTCCCCGGTGCAGTGGATGGTGAGGCCGAAGCCGTTGGGGTAGCCGGCTTCCGCCAGCAGGGCGCGGGCGCGGGCGGGATCGAAGGCGGGGACGGGAAGATCGGGCACATGGCCGATGAAGCCGGCCGGGGCGATCTGCCCCGCAGGCTCCGCGCCGCCTTCCATCGCGCGTTCCGCCAGCGCCGTGCGGTTCAGCGCGTGGGAGAGGGCGAGCCGCACGCGGCGGTCCTGTAGCGGGTTGCGGTCCAGCTGCTGGCCATCCGTCGCGGTGACGAAGGGGGAGCGTTCGCGCCCGCTGTCGATATACATGTAGAAGTTGAAGCCGGAGGTCGAGGTGACGAGGCGCGAGCGCGCATCCGTGCGAACGCGGCCATAGAGCGCCGGCGGCACGGCATCGACCACATCGACATCGTTGGCGAGCAAGGCGGAGACGCGCGCACTGTCATTCGGGATGAAGCGGAAGACCACGCGCTCCCATGGCTCGGGCGCGCGGCCCGAAGGGCGCTGGACACGCTCGATGGTGACGTCGGCGCCGCGGTTGAAGCGCACCCAGCGATAGGGGCCGGTACCGATGGCGGCGCGGCCGCCGTTGAAATCCTCCTCCGTCGCGTTGTCGCCGACCGCGGCGGCGGAGACGATCATGATGGACGCGAGGTTGTAGGGCAGGAGGGGGGAGGGTCCATGGGTGCGGATCCGGATCGTGCTCGCATCCACCTCCTCCACCCCCGCCACGGCGCGCATCTGCGCGCTGTAGGTGCGAAGACCCCGTGCATCGCCGGCGCGGGCGAAGGAGAAGGCGATATCCGCGGCGCGCAGCGGCGTGCCGTTATGGAAGGTCGCCCCCGGGCGCAGCTTGAATTCCCAGGTGCTGTCGTCCACCACGCGCCAGGATTCCGCGAGCCCTGGCAGGGCCTGCATGTTGGGGTCCTGCTCCACCAGCGATTCATAGACATGCATCTGCACGTTGCGGTTGGGGCTGTAGGATTGGTGCGGGTCGGATCCGTCGATCGCCGCCTTCATGCCGATGCGCAGCGTCTGTGCGCCGGCGGGCAGCGCGGCGAGGGCACATAGCAGGGCGAGGGTCGGACGGATCATTCAGCGGCACTCCCAAGGGTTTCGGCGATGGCGGCACGGCGGGCAAGGATGCTGCGGTGTTCGGGGTAGGCCAGGCCGAGATTCTCGCGCAGCGTTCGGCCCTCATAGGCGGTGCGATACAGGCCGCGCCGCTGCATCTCCGGCACCACCATCTCCACCACCTCCTCCAACCCGCCGGGCAGCCAGGTCGGCAGGATGTTGAAGCCATCCGCCCCGCCACCGTGGAACCACTCCTCCATCGCATCGACGATGTCGGTGGGCGTGCCGATGACGATGCGGTGGCCATTGCCGCCGGCGATGGAGAGGTAGAGCTGGCGGATCGTCAGGTTGTTGCGGCGGGCGATGTCGATGAAGATCTGGCCGCGGCTGTGGTCGCGGCGGTCCTTCGGCTCCGGCAGCGGGCCGTCCAGATCGTATTCCGAGAGGTCGCCGAGATAATTGGCGAGTGCGCCAAGCCCGACGACGGGCTGGACGAGCTCTTGCAGCACCTCGTACCGGTCCTGCGCTTCCTGCCGCGTGCGGCCGGGCACGGCCATCAGGCCGGGCATGATCTTGAGGTTGTCGGGATGGCGGCCGTAGCGCGCCATGCGGCGCTTCACATCCTGGTAGTAGGCGCGCGCCTCCTCCAGCGTCTGCGACGCGGCATAGACGACATCGGCGGTGGCGGCGGCGAGTTCGCGGCCCTGTTCGCTGGCGCCGGCCTGGACGATGACGGGCGTGCCCTGCGGTGTGCGCTGGATGTTGAGCGGGCCTCGGACGCGGAAATGCTCCCCCTGGTGGTTCAGGATATGTAGCTTGGCGGGATCGTAGTTGACGCCACTCTCCTTGTCCCGGACGAAGGCATCATCCTCCCACGAATCCCAGAGGCCCCTGACGACATCGACGAATTCGATGGCGCGGTCGTAGCGGCCGCCCTTCGCCGGCGCGCCGTCGAGGCCGAAATTCTGCGCCTCCATGTCGGTCGCACTCGTCACCACGTTCCAGCCGGCGCGGCCGCCGCTGATATGGTCCAGCGAGGCGAATTTCCGCGCGACGTGATAGGGCTCGTTGTAGGTGGTGGAGGCGGTGGCGACGAGGCCGACGCGCTCCGTCACCATCGCGAGCGCGGAGAGAAGCGTCAGCGGTTCGAACTGCACGTTCTTGCAGGTGTGGCTCAGCGCGCCCGGCGGACGGTCGTTGAAGCGGATGCCGACGCCATCGGCCAGGAAGGCCATGTCCAGCAGCCCGCGTTCGGCCACCTGCGTGGTCTTCACGAAGTGCTGCAATTCCATGTTGCCGCCGGCGGAAGCGTCCGGGTGGCGCCAGGCGGCGAGGTGATAGCCCATGCCGACCATGGAGACGCCGAGCTTGATTTTTCGTCTGTCGGCCACGCCGCGCACTCCTTCACCCCACCCCCACCACGCCGCACGTGATGCCGGGAATGCGACGATTTCAGCGAAGCCGTCGCGACTGGAGAAAGCATGTCACGCGGTGGGACTATTGCAATGCGGATTTCGCCGTCCGCTACGGCATCGCCGCGTTGCCCGCAGCGGATCGCCGGCGCGATGCCTCGCTGTCCGGGCTGATGTCTTCCAGCCTGTCGATGTCCCGCAACGCCGGGAAGATGCGCATCCAGAGCAGCGCGACGGCGACGGTGCCGATGCCGCCCAGCACCACCGCGGCGACGGGGCCGATGAGGGCGGCCGCGACGCCGGATTCGAATTCGCCGAGCTGGTTGGACGCGCCGATGAAGAGGGAATTCACCGCGGCGACGCGACCCCGCATCTCATCCGGCGTGGCCAGCTGCACCAGCGTCTGCCGCACCACCACACTGACGACATCGCCCATACCGATGAAGGCCAGCGCCGTGGCGGAGAGCCAGAGGTTGGTGGAGAAGCCAAAGACCACGGTGGCGACGCCGAACAGGATGACGCCCGCGAACATCTTCCGCCCGGCATTGCCGCCGAGCGGCACCCAGGCCAGCAGCAGCGACATGCCCAGCGCCCCCACCGCCGGCGCCGCCCGCAGGATGCCGAGGCCCCAGGGCCCGGTCTGCAATATGTCCCGCGCATAGATCGGCAGCAGCGCCGCGGCACCGCCCAGCAGCACCGCCACCATGTCGAGTGACACGGCGCCCAGAAGGATCGGCCGCGTGCGCACGAAGACGAGGCCGGAGAGCAGGTTCTCGATGGTGACGCGGCCACGGATGCCCTGGCGGGGGGCGGCCTGGATGGCGAAGGCCATCAGCGCCGCGACCAGGAAGCCCGCGGCCGCGGTGCCATAGGCGATCTCCGGCCCGCCCAGCGCATAGAGGAAGCCACCCGCCGCCGGCCCCGCGATGGTGGCCACCTGGCTGGCGGAGGAGGAGAAGGCGGTCGCGCGCGCCAGATCCGTGTTACGCACGACGCCGGCCAGCAGCGCCTGCTGGGCCGGCATCTCGAACCCCCGCGTCGCGCCGATGACGGCGACGAAGGCAAAGATGGTGGTGCTGGTCACCCAGCCGCCATGGCTGGCAAAGGTAAGGGCCAGCGCGGCGAGGCCCGTCAGCATCCGGCAGATGCCGACCACCAGGCGGCGATCGAAGCGGTCGGCGACCTCCCCGGTGAAGGGCGTCAGCAGCAGCACGGGCAGGAACTGCACCAGGCCGACAAGGCCGAGCGCCAGGGCGCTGTCCGTCAGGTCATAGACCTGCCACCCCACCGCGACGACCTGCACCTGCACGGCCATCGCCGAGATGACACGGGAGGCGAGGAAGAGGGCGAAGGGCGTCTGGCGCAGCAGCGACGCCACGCCAGGGGAGGGATCGGGCATGGCGCAGGGGAGCATCCCGCCCCCCCGCTTCGCAACCCTGGCCTTCGCGCGGCAGGATGGCGGCGCCGCAAGATCCCGGAGACTCCATGGCGACCGACCCCCGCGACCAGGTTTTCGTCACCGCGCCTGCCCTGGCCGCGCTGCTGCAGGGACCGAGGCCGCCGGTGGTGCTGTGCGTGCGCAATCCCCGGACGGCGGAGATGGCGGGGGCGTCGCGGATTCCGGGCGCGGTGGATGTGGACCTGCCGACGGAACTGGCCTCCCCGGGTGGCGGCACCAGGGGCAGCCGGCCGCTGCCGGACATCGGTGCCTTGCAGGAGGCCGCGCGGCGCTGGGGCATCCGTCAGGGGGATGCCGTCGTCGTCCATGACCATGACCGTTGCCTGGTGGCCGGGCGCGGCTGGTGGGTGCTGCGCTGGGCGGGCATCGCCGATGTGCGGCTGCTGGATGGGGGCTTCGCGGCCTGGCAGGGGGCGGGGCTGCCCGTGGCGACCACGCCGGGGGCGCCGGCGCCGGGGGATGTCGTGCTGTCGCCGGGGCATCTCGGCGTGCTGGATGCCGATGGGGCGGCGGCGCTGGCGCGGGAAGGGTTGCTGCTCGATTCGCGGGTGCGGCCCAACTACATCGGCGCGACGGTGGCGCCCGGGCAGGCGCGGCGGGGGCACATCCCGGGTTCCGTCAGCGCGCCGGCCATCGACAATCTGACGGAGGCCGGGACCTTCGCGGAGGCGGAGACGCTGCGGCACCTCTACGCCGCGCTGGGGGCGGATGGCAGCCGGCCCGTGGGCGTGTCCTGCGGCGCGGGCATCTCGGCGGCGCATGCGGTGGCGGTGCTGGCCTCGATCGGGGTGGAGGCGTCGATGTATCCGGGGTCCTGGTCCGCCTGGATCGCCGATCCCGACCGGCCCGTGGTGGTGGGCGGGCTGCCGGGATGAAGGACTTCGACTTCGAGACGCCGATCGACCGCCGCGGCACCGGCTGTTCCAAATGGAGCCGCTACGGCGACGACGTGCTGCCGATGTGGGTGGCCGACATGGATTTCGCGGTGGCGCCGCCGATCCTGCATGCCATCCGCGCCAGGCTCGATCATCCCGTGCTGGGCTATGGCGTGGCGCGGGATGCGCTGCGGGATGCGGTGGTGGCGATGCTGGCGCGGGAATACGGGTGGGATGTGGCGCCGGAGGCCGTGTGCTTCCTGCCGGGCGTGGAGCCCGGCTTCAACATGGCGCTGCGCGCGTTGCTGGCGCCGGGCGATGGCGTGGTGGTGCAGACACCGGCCTACAAGCCGATGCTGGCGGCGCCGGGCCATTGGGGGCTGCGACGCGTGGACGCGCCGCTCGCGGTCCGTGGCGACGATGTGCTGTGCGACCTGGACGCATTGCGGGCCGCACTGGCGAAATCCCGGGCGCTGCTGTTCTGCAACCCGCATAATCCGCTGGGCAAAGTGTTCACGCGGGCGGAACTGGGGAGCATCGCGGCGGCGGCGCTGGACAGCGGCGCGGTGATCGTCTCCGACGAGATCCACTGCGAATTGCTGTTCGACGGGCGGCGCCACATCCCGATCGCGTCCCTGTCGTCGGAGGTCGCGGCGCGGACCGTCACGCTGATGTCAGCGAGCAAGACCTACAACATCGCCGGCCTCAAGACCGCCTGCGCCATCATCCCCGATGCGGCGATGCGGGATCGCTTCCTGGCGAGCAAGGCCGGCATGGTGGACAGCGTGAATGTGCTGGGGCTGGAGGCGACGCTCGCCGCGCTGGAGCATGGCGCAGCGTGGAAGGCCGAGCTGCTGCGCTACCTCCAGGGCAATCGGGACTGGCTGGTCGAAGCCGTGCGCGGGCGCCTGCCAGGCGTGACGGTGCACAGGCCGGAGGGGACATTCCTGGCTTGGCTGGATGGCAGCGCGATCGGCATTGGGGAACCGCAGCCCTGGTTCCTGGACCGCGCGAAGGTCGCGCTCAGCCCGGGTGCGGAATTCGGCGCGCCGCTCGGCGCCCGGCTGAATTTCGGCTGCCCGCGGTCGGTGCTGGAGGCGGGGGTCGCCCGCCTCCAGGCCGCGCTGGCGGCGCGGTAGCTACGACCCGATCTCGCCGCCATCCTTCTTGACGATGGCGATGACCGCCGGGCGCGGCGGCATCCCCTCGGCGAAGTCGGGCCAGCGGGTGGAAGGACGTTCGAAGGTGCTGCCCGCATCATCGCCGGGATGCTGGATGGCGAGGAAGAGGGTGCGGTCATCCGGCGTGAAGCAGGGGCCGCAGACCTCCGCCCCCGTCGGCGCGCGGTAGAACTGCTTCGTCAGGGCGCGGCCGGCACCCATGGTATCCGCGGCCCAGATGCCGTCGGCGACGCCGGCGGCGGAAGGCGCGCCATCGGTCGCGATCCAGATGCGGCCCTTGCTGTCGAAGGCGCAGTTATCCGGGCAGGACAGCCAGCCGGCATCGGTCGTGGCGCGGTGGTAGCGGGCGCCGGCATCCGTGCCGGGCTTGCCGGCCATCAGGAAGATCGCCCAGCGCGCTTCCGTCGCGGCGTGGTCCGCGGCGTTGGTGCCGGCGCCGGGGGGGATGATCTCCACCACATGGCCATGCGTGTTGGCCGCGCGGGGATTCGCGCGGTTCACCTGCTGCGCCGTGCGGTTGCTGTTGTTGGTCAGCATCACGTAGACGCGGCCGGTGGCGGGGTTGGCCTCCACATCCTCCGGACGGTCCATCGGCGTGGCCTGCAGCAGGTCGGCGGCGCGGCGGGTGTTGATCAGCACCTCCGCCTGGCTGGCGAAGCCGTTGGCCGCGGTCAGCGGGCCCTGGCCATGCACCAGCGGCAGCCATTCCACGCGGCCATCATCATGGAAGCGGGCGACATAGAGCGTACCCTCATCCAGCAGGTCACGATTGGCGGCGCGGTCGTTCGGGTTCCAGGGGCGGGCGGTGACGAATTTGTAGACGTAGTCGAAGCGCTCATCATCGCCCTGGTAGAAGACGACACGGCCATCGGCGCTGATGGCATGGGTCGCGCCCTCATGCTTGAAGCGGCCCATGGCGGTGCGCTTCACGGGCGTGGCGGTGGGGTCGTAGGGGTCGAACTCGACGTTCCAGCCGAAGCGGTTCGGCTCATTCGGTTCCTTGTTCAGGTCGAAGCGATCCATGAAGCGGAACCAGCCATAGGTGCCCTCCGCCGCGATGCCGTAGCGGCGATAGGCTTCCGCCTGGGCCCCGGTGGTGGCGGCGCTGCCGGAGAAGTACTGGTTGAAGTTCTCCTCGGACGTGATGACGGTGCCCCAGGGCGTGTTGCCACCCGCGCAGTTGTTGAGCGTGCCGAGCACGCGCGTGCCGGTCGGATCGGCGGAGGTCTTCAGCAGGTCATGCCCCGCGGCCGGGCCGCTGACGCGCATCGGCGTCTCGCCGGTGATGCGGCGGTTGTAGCGGCTGTTGGGCACGACGGCCCAGCGACCATCGGCCTTGCGGATCTCCACCACGCTGAGGCCATGGGCGAGCAGCTCGATGCGCGACTGGTCGGCGGTGGCGCGCATCCGGCCGGTGCGGCCGGCACCGATGCCGGCGAACATCAGCTGCGTGTCGGTGTATTCGTGGTTCACCACCAGCAGGCCGCTGTCGCTGTTGCGGCTGCCCTGCGGCAGCGGGCGGAAATCGATGAAGTCGTTGTTGTAGCCGAACTGGACTTCCTGCGCGGCGGGGGTCTGCGCCAGCGGGTTGAAGGCGGGCGCTTCGCCCACGACGGCATCGCCCCAGCGGATCACCGTCTGGATCTCATAGCCCTCGGCCACCGCATCACGCTGCGCCATGCCGTGGCGGATCTCGGCGAAGCCGAGCGTGGAGGGGCCATCCGTCATCGGCACGACGCCCTGGGCGAGGACACCGTCGGCGGCGGCGACCATCTGGTCCACCAGCGTCGCGGCCGCGGCGGCGCCGCCCAGGCCGAGCATCGCGGCGCGCCGGGACAGGCGGCGTTCCATCAGTTCACCGATCGTCTCACGCGGTGCGGGGTTGCTGCCGATATCCTCGATCTCGATCGGCTTGCCGTGGCCGGCTGGCTCCGCGATGGGCTGGATCGTGTCGGGCATGGTCACTCATCTCTCCGGCACCGCGCGGAATGGCGCGGCGGTCGCGGGGACGCATAGACAGGCTGCGCGAAAGGCCGATGACGATCCGGTGAAGCATCCGTGTCGGTTGCATGGCTGCCCCGACGCCCGCCGCGTGCCGGCGGACTGGCGCGCCTGCGATGTGCCGCCCATGATCGACGGCAAGAGGCAGGGGAACGACGACCAAGATGGCGCTGGTGCGGGCTGACGGATTGCGTGACTTCGTGGCCGCGCTGTATCGCGCGGCGGGGCTGCCGACGACTGATGCTTTGCTGGTGGCGGACAGCCTGGTGAAGGCCGATCTGTGGGGCCATTCCTCCCATGGCGTGATGCGGGCTCCCTGGTACCTCGACCGCATCCGGACCGGCGTGATGAAGGCGCGGACGCAGGCCGAATACCTGGTGGATGGCGGCGCCATCGCCGTGCTGCATGGCCATGACGGCGTCGGCCAGGTGATCGCGAAGCAGGCGATGGACAGCGCCATCGAACGGGCGAAGAAGCACGGCGTCGGCATCGTTTCCGTGCGGGAGAGCAACCACCACGGCGCGCTGGGCTACTTCACGCGCATGGCCGCGGCTGCGGGCTGCATCGGCATGCTGGTGGCCAATGGCAGCCCCGCCATGGCGCCCTGGGGTGGGCGGAAGAAGGTGGTGGGGAACAATCCCTGGTCCATCGCGGCACCCGCCGGCCGCCATGCGCCGATGATGCTGGACATCGCGAATACCAGCGTGGCGCGCGGCAAGATATTCCTGGCGCGGCAGAAGGGGCAGCCCATCCCGGATTCCTGGGCGCTGGACAAGGAAGGACGACGCACGACGGACCCGATGGCCGCGCTGGAAGGCGTGATCCAGCCGATGGGGGAGCACAAGGGCTACGCGATTTCCGCCATGATGGACGTGCTGGCGGGCGCGCTGTCCGGCAGCGGGATGCTGACGGAGGTCGCCGGCCCCTACCAGGCGGAAAGGCGCAGCCGCAGCGGCCATTTCGTGATGGCGCTGAACATCGCCGCCTTCGGCCTGCTGCCGGTGTTCGAGGACCGGATCGAGCGCATGATCGCGGAACTCAAGGCCGCGCCGCGCGCCGAGGGGGTGGATGAGATCTTCTATCCCGGCGAGATGGAGGCCAGGGCCGAGGCCCGGCACCTGGCACAGGGCATCGACCTGCCGGAGAATACGGTGCTGGACCTGCGCCAGGCCGCGACGCATTGGGGCGTGGCGTTTCCCGAGGAGTTGGTGGCGTGAACTGGACGGTCGAGACCCTCATCCAGGGCTATCCGGGCAAGTCCAAGCAGCAGGGCGGGCTCGGCTTCAGCACCGTGGCGCTGGCGCGCGGGCCGGATGGCCGCATCGCCGTGCTGGACACCGGGCGCAGTGGCGCGCGGCGGCTGATCCTCGACAGGCTGCAGGCCGTGGGCGTCGCCGCCGATGCGGTGACGGATGTGCTGGTCACGCATCTCCACTACGACCATGTCGAGAACTGGTCGATGTTCCGCAAGGCGCTGATCCATGTGCCGGGGGCGGAACTCGACTACGCGCTGCGCCAGCCCGAGGGCGCGCCGCTCTGGCCCGAATTCTGCCTGCGGGCGCTGGCCGAAAACCCCCGGATGCGGCGGCTGGTGGGGGGCGAGACAGGCATCCCCGGCATCACCTGCTTCGAGGCGCCGGGCCATTCGCCGCACCACCTGGTCTTCGTGCTGGAGGGCGCCGTGCGGACGATCTTCTCCGCCGATGTCGCCAAGAACCGCGCGGAGCTGGCGACGGGTGTGGCGGACATGACGATGGATGCGGCGGTGCATTGCGCCTCCATCGCGCGGCTCAACGCAATGTGGCGCGAACTTCCGGGGACCGTGCTGCTGCCCGGCCATGACGTGGCGCTGCGCATCGGCGCGGATGGCCGGCCGGAGGCGATGGAGAAGCGCGTGCTGGACATCCAGGCCTGGTTCGGTGCCAGCCTGGATGAGGTGACGAAGTTCGACGTGACGGAGACCGGCGCTACCTGATCCGGTCCGGATCACCCGAGAAGCCGTATTCGCAGACGACGCCGCCGTGGAAGCGCGCGGCGACGCTGCCGGCGGGCGGGCGCTTGTCCTCGAGCTCCGCCGCATAGGCTTCGGCGTCGTCCTTCGGCCACCAGCCGAGCGCGGCGCGCGCGGCCTCATCCTTCCCCCATAGCGCGCGGCGATTGGCCGAGACGCCATAGACGACGAGGAAGTGGAAGGGTGCCGCATCGACCGCGGCGCGCGCCAGGCTCGCCATGTCCCCATGGCTGATCCAGCCACCGAGTTCGCGCGCATTGCCGGGGCGGGCGCGGAAGGCGCCGATGCGCATGCAAGCGACTTCGATCCCGTGCTTGTCGGCGTAGAGCCGGCCGAGGGCTTCGCCCCACACCTTGCTCGCGCCGTATTGCCCCGATGGGCGCGGGCGTTCCTCCGTGCCCACCAGCGCATCGGCTGGGTGGAAGCCGATGGTGTGGTTGGAACTGGCGAAGACGAAGCGCTTCACGCCATTCTGCCGCGCGGCCTCGAAGACCGCATGGCAGGCGATGACATTGGCGCGCAGGATGTCCTCCACCGTGCCACCGGTCTCCCGCGGGATGCCGGCGAGGTGGATGAGGCAATCGACGTCGCGCGTCGCGGCGAGCGCGACACCGGGCTCCGCGAGGTCGCCCTGCATCACCTCCTCCGCCGCCGCGGCATCGGTGACCGGGCGGATGTCATGCCAGCGGCAATGCTTGGCGGCGCCGCGGAGTGCGGGGCGGATGACGCTGCCGATCTCCCCGGCCGCGCCGGTGACGAGAAGGCGGTTCCAGTGCGGCATCTCAGCTTTCCACCGTGATCTTCGCCTCATCCACGATGCGGCCGAACTTCGCGGCTTCGTTCGTCACGAAGGCCTGCGACTGCTCCAGGTTCATCGACTGCACCAGCAGGCCCTGGCCTTCGAAGCGGCCGCGCAGGTCGGGTTCCCGCACGGCGGCGGCAATCACCTCATGCAGGCGCTGCATGATGGGATCGGGCACGCCGGTGGGGGCGAAGACGCCGAAGAAATTCACGAGCTCATAGGCCGCCAGCGGCGCGTATTCGGAGACGGAGGGGCTGTCCGGCAGTTGCGGCATGCGCTCCTTGCTGGTGACGGCCATGGCCTTGATGCGGCCTTCGCGGATCAGTGGCAGGCCGGAGGCCAGGCTGTTGTAGCCGAACTGCACCTGGCCGCCGGCGATGTCGACGACCGCCTGGCCCGACCCGCGATAGGGCACGTGCACGGTCTGGATACCCGCCATGAAGTCGAACAGCGCACCCGCCAGGTGCTGCGGGTTGCCGATGCCGGAGGATGAATAGGACAGCCGTCCCGGATTCGCCTTCGCATAGGTGACGAGCTGCTCGACCGTGCTGAAGGGCGCCTGCGGGTTCACCATCAGGACATTCGGCACCTTCACCACCACCATCACCGCGCGGATGTCGCGCATCGGGTCGTAGGCCATGCGGCCGCGGAACAGGTGATGGTTGATCGCCGTCTCGCCCGCGCCGCCGAGCATCAGCGTGTAGCCATCGGGCGCGGCGGTCGCGAGGGCCTGCGCGGCGATCATGCCGCTGGCGCCCGTGCGGTTCTCCACGATGACGGTCTGACCGAGCGCGGCGCGCAGCGGTTCGGCCAGCAGTCGCGCGGAGATGTCCTGCCCGCCGCCCGCGGCATAGGGAACCAGCAGGCGGATCGGGCGATTGGGATAGCCACCCTGGGACAGGGCGGGCGCGGCCAGCGCGGTGGTGGCGCTGGCCAGCAGGATGCGGCGCGTCAGCATGAATGTTTCCTCCTATTTGAGAGGAAGCCTAGCCCCGCTCCGCATCCCCCGCCAGTTCCCGCAGCTTCACGAGGTCCGCGCCCGCGACCCGTACGCCGGTGGCACGCTGCCGATGGAGAAGTTGCATCTCCCGCTCCCCCGGCAGCAGCACGGGGCGGGCGGGATCGGAGTGTGGCGTGGTGTGGATGATGTCGATGAAATCCGCCATGCGCGCCCGCAGCACCTCCACTGGCGCCAGCTTCGTCGCATCGATGGCGATGAAGACATGGCCGAGGTCCTGCGCCACCTCCGGCGCCTTGTCCCAGGCGCTGACGCGGGTGAGGTAGGAGGCGCCGGACAGAAGCCCCGCCAGCAGATCGACCATCACCGCCAGGCCATAGCCCTTGTGTCCGCCGACCGGCAGCAGGAAGCCCGCCAGCGCGGCCTTGGGGTCCGTTGTCGGCCGGCCTTCCGCGTCCGTCGCCCAGCCTTCCGGCATGGGCTGGCCGGAAGCCGCGAGGCTGCGGATCTTCGCCCGGGCGGCGACGGACAGCGCCATGTCCAGCAGCACGGGATCGCCGCCGGGATTGGGCACGCCGATGCCGATGGGGTTGTTGCCGATCCGCGTATCCTTGCCGCCCCAGGGCGCGATCGTCGTCGTCGCGTTGCTCGCGATCAGCGTCGCGAAGCCCTGTTCGGCGGCGATCATGGCGTAGGGCGCGATCGGCCCGAAATGATTGCTGCCGCGGGCGAAGGCGGCGCCGATGCCGCAGGCGCGCGCCCCTTCCAGCGCCGCCTCCAGCGCCTTCATGCCGACCAGCGGGCCGATGCCATTGCGGCCATCCACCATGGCCAGCGCGGGCATCACGCGCGCCACCTGGACGTCTGCGGCCGCATCGATGCCGCCGACCTTCACGCGGCCGAGATACTGGGGCACGCGGCTGATGCCGTGGGTGGACAGGCCGAAGAGATCGGCCAGCACCAGCACGCGCGCGGCCAGCGCGGCCTCATACTCCCGCATCCCGCCGGCGACCAGGGCGCGCGTGGCCAGGGACAGCAGCGCGTCTTCCGCGATGGTGGCGTCAGTCATGCGCCGTGGCCGGCCCAGACGTGGGCGGGGATATAGACCTCCCCCTTCATGATGCGGCGCGCCGTCCGCAGCGTGCCGCCGCCAAGGATGGTGGCGCTGCCATCGGCCGCGGTGCCGATGGTGATGACGGCATCCATGACGCCGGAGGGATGTTCGAGGGTGACATTCTCCCGCGCCTCGTCGTTGACCACGGCGATGCCGGCGGCGACGGTGCCGGGCAGCTTGCAGGCACTGGCGATGCAGATGCCGCCGGTGACGGCCATCGCCTCATGCAGCGCCAGCGGCGTGAAGTAGCGCGCGGCGACGCCGGTGCCGCCCTTCGGTTCGCCGACGATGGCGAATTTCGGGATGACGCGGCCTTCGGCGTCGCCCATGCCCATCGCCAGGCTCGCGGCGCGGCGGATGCGTTCGATGCGCGCCATGAAGTCCTTGTCGCCATCGAGTTCGGCGCTGGTCTCATGCCCCGTCTTGCCGAGGTCCTTCGCGCGGGCGATGACGACAGGCATGGCGACGTCGAGGCAGGTGACTTCGACACCCTCGATCACGTCCTTCGGATTGCCGGTGGGCATCAGCTTGCCGGTGGCGCCGCCGACGGCATCCGCGAAATTCAGCACGATGGGCGCGGCGTTGCCGGGGACGCCGGCAATCGCGGTGTCGCCATCATAGGTCACGCGGCCGCCCGGGGTCTGGACCACGGCCTCGATCAGCGCGCCGGTGTTGACGGCGCGGATGAGGACCTTCGTCTCCCCGTCCTCGGCCGGCACCAGGCCGTTCTCGATCGCGAAGGGGCCGATGCCGGCGAGCATGTTGCCGCAGGTGGGGCCCCAGTCGACGAGATCCTTGTCCACATTCACCTGGGCGAACAGGTAGTCCACCTGCTGCGGTTGGCCCGCTTCCGCCTTGCTGACCATGACGGTCTTGCTGGTCAGCGTCGTGGCGCCGCCGAGGCCGTTGATCTGCCGCGCATCGGGGGACCCCATGACGGCCTGCAGCACGCGGCCTGCTGCCTCCCGGTCCGCCGGAAGGTCGCTGCGCAGGAAATAGGGACCGCGGCTGGTGCCACCGCGCATGAAGGTGCAGGGGATCGCAGTCTGCAGAACGGGTTTCATCAGAATCGCCTTATCGGAGCGGCCATGGCAGGTCGATCATGGATTGCAGCAGGCCACTGGGGAAGTCGAGCACCAGGACATTCGCCACCGCCACCAGCCCGCCATTGGCGATGGCCGTCAGCACCAGCGTCTTCGTCCAGGAGCATTTCGCGGCGACCCGCAGGAAGGCCAGGAAGAAGACGATGCTGGCGAGCAGGAAGCCGACCAAGGCGGAGCCCAGGATCAGGCCTGCGAACCAGAACAGGTAGGTCCAGAAACCGCCCTGGCTTTCATCCGACCCTTCCTCCCCATCATGCAGCAGGGAACCTGGATCCTTCGCGAAGAACAGCTTCAGCACGATGGGGATGCTGATGACCAGCATCGCGCCGGCGACCATGGCGGGGAAGACGGCGCCGAGGAAGCTGTGCTTCGTGGCGTCCAGCAGCACGGCGGCGAAGATCACCACCGGGACAAGGGCGAAGATCGCCTGCGGTCGCGCCTGGCCGCGCTTCTCGCTTTCGTCATCCGTATCGGCCAGGCGGCGCTGGCGGGCGCCGACGAAGACGAAGACCGCGATCATGGCGGCGATGATGAGAACGCCCGGCCGTTCGACGAAGCCCCAGCCATAGAATTGCACGGCCTGGTACAGGTAGGTCTCCATCGGCTGCGCGAGGACGAAGCCCACCACGAAGGGTGGCCGCGGCCAGCCGAAGCGGCGCATGAACAGGCCGAGCACGCCGACGGCTAGCAGCAGATAGAGGTCCGCGGCGTCCCGGCTGGTGTTGAAGGCGCCGAAGCAGACGATCATCACCATGAAGGGCGCGATCAGCCCGAAGCGGATCGTGGTCAGCCTGGCGATCAGCGGCGATGTCACGAAGCACAGCGCCGTGCCCATGACATTCGCGATGGCCAGCGACCAGATGATCGCATAGGTGAGGTCGAGGCGTTCGCCGACGAGTTGCGGCCCGGCCTCGATCCCGATGAGCGTCATGCCGCCGAGGAAGACGGCCATGGAGCCGGAGGAGGGGATGCCGAAGAACAGCGTCGGCACCAGGGCGCCGCCTTCGCGGGCGTTGTTCGATGCCTCCACCGCGATGACGCCGCGGACATCGCCCTTGCCGAACTGGCCGTTCTTCTCCGTCTGCACGGCGTGGCCATAGACGATCCAGTCCGTCACGCTGCCGCCCAGGCCCGGGATCGCACCGAGCAGGCTGCCGATGGTGGAGGTGCGCAGCAGCAGCCACCAGTGCCGCGCGATGTCGCGCAGCCCCGCGATCCAGCCCTTGCCGAGCTCCGCGGTCTTGGAGATGGTGCCGCCGCCGCGCGCCAGGTCCACGATCTCCGGCAGCGCGAAGATCGCCAGCACCAGGACCGGCAGCGGCAGGCCGTCACTGAGGTAGAGCGTGCCGAAATCGAGGCGATATTCCGCCGTGGCGGGTGCCGATCCGATGGTGCCGAGGGCCAGGCCGAGGCCGCAGGCGACGAGCCCCTTGCCGAAGCTGCGGCCCGCCAGCACGCCCACCATGGACAGGCCGAGCACGGCCAGCATGAACAACTCCGCCGTGCCCAGCGCGAGAATCAGAGGCCGCGCCACCAGCACCGCACAGCTCAGGATGATGGCGCCGACCAGCCCGCCGATCATGGAGGCGATGAAGGAGGCGGAGAGCGCGCGCGCGGCCTCCCCGCGCCTCGCCATCGGGAAGCCATCGAGGATCGTCGCCTGGCTGGCGGAGGAGCCGGGGATGCCCATCAGGATGGAACTGTAGGTATCCGCCGTCGCCGCCACCGCGACGAGCCCCGTCAGCATCGCGAGCGCCGCGACCTGGTCGAGCCCATAGATGAAGGGCAGCACGAGAGAGAGGCCCGCAAGCCCGCCGAGCGCGGGCAGCACGCCGATCGCGTAGCCGATGGCCACGCCCAGCGCCATGTAGGCGAGCCGGTCGGGACTCGAGAGTTGCACGAGGGCGGAGAGCAGGGCTTCGATCATCGCGCGTCATCCATGGGCAGAGGCAGGTGCGCCCGCATCGGCGATGCGGGCGCCTTGACGCGCTATTCGCGACCGAGGGTGTGGTTGAAGCGGCGCTGCAGCCAGTCCCGCGTCCATTGCCGGACCTCGGGCGACATGGTGGTGGCTGCGGCGTAGGCGCGGTCGGCGGGCTCGCCGACCGTCTCGTTGTACTCGCCGATGACGGGGCCGCGCTTTTCCCGGTATTCCGCATCCGCGATGGTCTTGCGGAAGGCCTCCTTGTAGGCGTTCACCAGATTGGCCGGCGTGGTCTTCGGCAGCACCACGAATTTCTGCGCGCCGAAGCCCGCGATGAACAGTGCCTTCCACGCTTCCCAGGCAGGGCCGGATGGCGCGCGGCCGGTGGCGGCCTGGAGGAATTCCGCGAAATGCGGAAGGTCCGGGAAATTGCTGTCGCGGACGAGTTCGCCCGCGTCGTTCAGGCTGCCCCAGCTGCACAGCGGCACGGCCTTGCCTTCGCGCACCAGCGGCATGACCTGGCTGATATAGGCGGAGCTGGTCTGGTAATCGATCGGCGTCTCGCCGCGTTCGAACGCAAGCCTGCCCTGGCCGCGGCCCTGCATGCCCATGACGACCTGCACGTCGATGCCCAGCAGATCAAACGCCAGCGCGGGCACCATGTCGAGCGAGGTCGGCCCCTGGCTGCCGAATTTCAGGCCCGTCGTGGCGCGCAGCCGGGCGATGTCGCCGGGGCCACGCACGCCGATCTCCGGCCGGATGTACATCACGCCACCGGTGGGGGAGGCGAGGACCGGCACCCAGTTCGCATAGTCGTAGCGCACCCGCGGATCGCCGAGCAGGAAGGGGAACTGGATGGAGGCGGTGGTGCCGAGGATGGTCAGCCCGTCCGGGCGCGCCCGCGCGGCGAACTGGTTCGTGCCGTTGATGCCGCCGCCGCCGGTGATGTTGCGGATGACGATGGTGGGGTTGCCCGGCATGTGGCGGTTCATGAAGGGCAGGTGGAAGCGCGCCCAGGTATCGGACCCGCCGCCGACCGACATGGGGATGATCCATTCGATGGTGCGCCCGGTGAAATCCTGCGCGCTGGCGCCGCCCGGCAGCGCCGCCGCCAGGCCAAGCCCGGCGCCGAGCCGGATCAGGTCGCGTCTCCCGGCGTGCGGCACGCCTTCGCGGTCAGCCATGGTCGTCTCTCCCGAAATTCTGGCGAGTTTGTCCCACCTAATGGGAACGATAGAACCCTTTTTCAGGCGAAGGCAAAGCCCCGCTCGTCACGCCTTGCTCACCGCCGGGGTGACGGCGGCGGCCTGGCGGGGCAAAATGCCTGCAAGGGGCGCGGTCCACCGCGCCCGAACCGGAGGAATCGTCATGCAACGCAGGCAGGCCCTGCTTCTCGCGGCAGGCGCCTTGGCGGCGCCGTCGCTCGTCCATGCCCAGGAAGCCTGGCCGGTGCGCCAGGTGCGGATCATCATCCCCTTCGCGGCCGGTGGCCCGCAGGACGTGCCCGCGCGCATCATCGCGGACCGACTCAGCCGCCGGATGGGTGCCACCTTCATCGTGGAGAATCGGCCCGGCGTCGGCGGCGGGCTGGGGGCCCAGCAGGTTGCCCGAGCCGAGCCCGATGGCGCGACGCTGCTTTTCATCTCCTCCTCCATCGCCATCCTGCCGACGCTGCAGGCCCAGTTGAACTTCGACCCGCTGCGCGACCTGGCACCGCTGACGGTGGTGTGCGACGTGCCGGCCGGCCTGATGGTCCGCGCCGACAGCCGCTTCGCGGACCTGTCCGCCCTGCTGGCCGCGGCACGGGCGCAGCCGGGCATCCTGACCTACGGATCGGGCGGCGTCGGTTCGGCGAACCACCTGGCGGCGGCGCAGTTCGGGGCGCTTGCCAACATCGACATCACCCATGTCCCGTATCGCGGCGTCAGCCAGGCGGTGAATGCCGTCTATACCGGGGAGATCGACTTCGTCTTCGGCAGCACCGTCGAAGTGCTGGCGCATTACCGCCAGGGAAGGGCGCGACTGCTGGGCATGACGATGCCGGGCCGCGTGCCGGCCGTGCCGGAGATTCCAGCCATCGCCGAATTCGTCCCCGGCTACGCCGCGCCGAACTGGTTCGCGATGTTCGCGCCGAAGGGCCTGCCGGAGGCGCTGCATGGCCGTCTGGTCGCGGAACTTCTGGCGATGCGCCATGACGAGGACCTGCTCAACCGCCTCGGCTCCGCCGCGGCCATCGTGCGCATGGATGGGCCCGCCGCGCTGACGGCGCAGCTTTCCGCCGAGATCCCCCGCTGGCGCGAGGTGATCCAGCGCGCCGGCATCCGCGGCGATTCCTGAAGGAACCACGACCATGACCCAGTTCGGCCCGCTTGAGATTGCGCCCATCCAGGCTTCCGTGAGCGACGCCGAGTGGAAGGCGCGGCTCGACCTCGCCGCCGCCTACCGGCTCTGCGACGGCTACGGCATGTCCGACATGATCTACACCCACATCTCCGCGCGGGTGCCGGATGCGCCGGACCAGTTCCTGATCAACCCGAACGGCATGCTGTTCGGGGAGATCACGGCCTCCTCCCTCCTCAAGGTCACGATCGAGGGTGAGGTGCTGTACAAGCCGGAGCTTCCCTATGGCCTGCACAAGGCCGGCTTCACCATCCACAGCGCGCTGTACCGCGCTCGGCCGGATGCGATGGCGGCGATGCACACCCACACCATCGCGGGCATGGCGGTATCCGCCCTGAAATGCGGGCTGCTGCCGCTGACGCAGACCGCGACGCGCTTCTATGGCCGCGTCGCCTATCATGATTTCCGCGGGCCGGAGCGTGATCCGTCCGAGCGTGACCTGCTGGCGCGGAGCATCGGGGAGAAGAACTACTGCATCCTCAAGAACCACGGCCTGCTGACGCTGGGGGAGAGCGTGCCGGAGGCCTTCATCGCGATGTGGGGGATGGAGCGCGCCTGCCAGGCGCAGCTTGCCGCCATGGCCTGCAACACGGAGCTGGAGATGCCCTCGCCCGAGGTCGTGGCGCGGTCCTGCGCCGCCTATGACCTGACCCAGTCCCGCCGCTACGGCCTGCTGGAATGGCCGGGGCTGCTGCGGAAGCTGGACCAGGTGGACAGCAGCTGGCGGCAATAGACGTCACGCCAGCGTCGCCGCCACCTTCACCGCGCTCTGCTCCGCCAGGATCTGCTGGACCGCCTGGCGGAGCAGCCGCACGTCCCGGATGCGGCTGAAACCCGGGCGGTGGAACAGCGCGACGTCGCGGGAGATGCTGCCATCGCCGATCCGGCGATAGGCCACCATGTCATCCAGCAGCGCGCCGACCTGCACGGCGAGTTGCGGCAGCAGGGAGACGCCGACGCCGGCCGCGATCATCTGGCGCAGCGTCTCCAGGCTCGCGGCCTGCAAGTCGGGACGGTCGACCGACAGGCGCTCCGCGTAATAGGCGAGGGCGTGTTCGCGCAGGCAGTGGCCCTCACTCATCAGGATCAGGTCCTGGACCGGGACATCCTCCCGTCGCACCTGCTCCACGCGCGCCAGCGGATGGTCGCGCGGCACGGCCAGGACGAATTCCTCCCGGAACAGCTTCAGTTCGGTGAGTTCGGGGCCGGGGAGGGGAGAGGCGGCGAGGATGGCGTCCAGCTCCCCTTCCTCAACCTGGCGCGCCAGCTGCCGCGTATAGCCCTCCGACAGCAGCAGCCGCAGATGCGGGAAGCGCGCGCGCAGCGGCTTCAGCAGGAAGGGGACGAGGTAGGGGCCGAGGGTGGCGATGACGCCGAGGCGGAAGGTGCCTTCCAGCGGCGCGTTGCCGGCGGCCGCAACCTCGAACAGCCGGCGCGCCTCTGCCACTACGAGGCGCGCCTGGGCGACGACCTCGGCGCCGCGGGAGGTCACCAGCACGCCGCGGGGGGCGCGTTCGAAGACCTCGATCTTCAGCAATTCCTCCACCTTGCGGATCTGGGCGGAGAGGGTGGGCTGGCTGACCGCGCAGGCCTGGGCGGCGCGGCCGAAGCTCAGATGCTCCGCCACCGCCAGCAGGTATTCGAGGTCACGCAGGGAAAGGCCGGCGAGGGTCATGGCGGGTCCTTCGCGAATGCCAGCGCAATATCGCGCCCGGCGTGTGAAGGTCCAGGCCCGATGCTACTCCGGCGATGACAGGCGGATGGCGTAGGCGAAGCGCGGGGAGGCGGCGTGGAGGTTGACGGTTGCTTCCAGCAGCAGGGCCTGCGGCCCGTAGAAGCGGCGCACGATCCGCAGGCCCGGCGTGCCCGCCCGAACGCCCAGCGCATGGGCGGCGGCGCGGGGCAGGGAGAGCGCCGCGATCTCCTGCCGCATATCCACCACGGGGATGCGCCATTGCCGTTCGATCAGGCGGTAGATCGGGGTGCGGCCGACCTCCGGCCGTTCGGCGGCGGCGGCGAAGGGGGCGGGGATGAACATCTCCACCGCCGCCAAGGGCGTGGGGTCCGCGCCGGCGGCGGTGCGGATGCCGGTGATGCGCAGCATCTCCACCCCCGCGCCATCGCCCAGGAGGGCGCCAAGCGCCGGGTCCACCACCAGCCGGTCACGCTTCGTCACGGCAAGCTGCGTCGGTCCGCCATAGCCCATCAGATCGGCCAGGGACCGCACCGCCATCTCATAGGTCGGGCGGGGACGGCGGGCGATGACGCGGGTGCCGACGCCGTGCACGGGCTCCACCAGCCCCTGGTCGCGCAGGCGACGCAGGGCCTCGCGCACCGTGGCGCGGCTGACGCCGTGGGAGTCCGCCAGCTTCGCCTCGGTGGGCAGGTTCTCCCCCACCGCGGGCTGGCCGGCGGCGATGGCGGCGGCCAGCGTTTCCGCCAGCGCGGCGTAGCGCGGGCCGAGGCGCGTGGCGCTGCGCCTGGTCACGCCGGCGCGGTCCCGTCGCGCAGCGTGCCGAGCCAGGCCAGCACCTCCTCCATCGGCAGGACATCGGCGAATTGCCGGTCCATGTCGAAGAGTGCGATGGCGTGGGAGATGGGGATGCGGTCGAACACGGCTTCCTGCGGCACGATGGCGCGAAGATTGTAGGACGCGGCGTCGAACACCGTCGCCTGCACGCAGTTGCTGGTGGCGCCGCCGGTGACGATGACGGTGTCGATGCCGCGGTCGATCAGGTAGCCCAGAAGGGGCGTGCCGTGGAAGGCGGAGGGCTTCTTCTTCACGAAGACCAGGTCGCGCGGATGGGGGGCCATGCCGTCCGCGAGTTCCGCGCCGGTGCTGCCCGCCAGGCACCAATGGTCGCTGGACAGCAGGTCCCGCTTGCGGCCGTAGACGCCGATGTCCCGGCCTTCCGGGTCCAGTTCGAAGCGCGTGAAGATGCAGGGGGCACCCGCATCCTGCGCGGCGCGCACCACCTGCGCGGCGGCGGCGAGGGAGGCGCGGCCGATCGCGCCGCAGCTTGAAGGCCAGGATGCGTCATCACCCTCCGCCCCCACCATGTAGCGCTGCGCATCGATGACGAGGACCGCCGCGCGACGCCCGAAGCCCATGCGACGGCCGAAGCGCCCCTTGGACAGGACGGCGCGATCCGCGTCCGTGAGGAAGATGTCCCAAGGGCGTGCGCTGTCACTCGGCATGCGGGTCCTCCTGCCTGCGGCGTTGACCCCGTTGGGGGGGCCGCATAGCCTTGTCCGGACAACATGATAACCGAGGGCGCCGCGTATCGCGAGCGGCGCATCCGGGCATCAGCCAAGGGAAACGGACCGATGATGCGACGCAGGACGCTGCTGGCCAGCGGCATGGCGGGGCTTTCCATGCCGGCGCTGGCGCAGGGCGCGGAATGGCCGAACCGCCAGGTGCGGCTGGTTTCCCCCTTCCCGCCAGGTGGCGCCGCGGACCTCACGGCGCGGCTGATGGCGGAGGAGCTGACGGCGGCGCTGCGCCAGACGGTCTTCGTGGAGAACCGCGTCGGCGCCGGCGGCGCCATCGGCACGGAACACGCGGCCCGCAGCACGCCGGATGGCTACACGTTGCTGCTGGCCAGCACCGGCCCCTTCGCGATCAATCCGGGCCTGTTCAGGCTGAACATCGATCCGTCCCGCGACCTGACGCCCGTGGCGATGGTGGCGATCGTGCCCTCCATCTTCATCGTCAATGCCGCGGTGCCGGCGCGGACGATGACGGAGCTGCTGGCGCTGGCAAAGGCGCAGCCCGGCGCGCTCTCCTATGCCAGCGGCGGCAACGGCACGGCCCAACATCTTTTTGGCGAATTGCTGAAGCAGATGGCGGGCGTGGACATCCAGCACATCCCCTACCGCGGGGGCGGCCCGGCCATGACGGACACCATCGCGGGGCGCGTGCAGATCCTGTGCGATACGCTGCCGCTGGCCCTGCCGCATATCCGGGAAGGCCGCGTCCGCGCCCTGGCGGTGACGACGGCGACGCGCAACGCGGCGCTGCCGGACATCCCGACCGTCGCGGAATCCGGCGTGCCGGGCTATGAGGCCACGGGCTGGTACGGCATCGCGGCGCCGACAGGCACGCCCGCCGCGGTGGTCGATCGCGTGAACACCGAGGTCAATGCGCTGCTGGCGCGCCCCGCCTTCCGCGAAAAGCTGCTCGCCCAGGGTTCCGATCCCGCACCGATGACGCCGGCCGCCTTTGGCGCGCTGATCGAGCGCGACCGCGCGCGTTGGACCCGCGTGATCCGGGAGGCGAATATCCGGCCGGACTGAATGCCTATTCGTTCAGGCCACGGCCGGGATAGGGATGCGTCGCCACCCAGTGACGGGCGATGTCGATCCGCCGCGTGATCCAGACGCCCTCCTTCGCCGCCATGTGATCCAGCAGGCGGTGAAGGCCGGCGGCGCGCGCGGGCTGGCCGGTGATCCGGGAATGCAGGCCGATGGACATCATCAGGGGCCGTCCCGCCGCGCCTTCGGCGTAGAGCACGTCGAAATGGTCGCGGCAGAAATGGAACCAGTCGTCGGCGGTCGTGGCGGCGCCGAAGTGCCGCGCATCATTCGTCGTCATGGTGTAGGGCACGACCAGATGCGGGCTGCCCTGCACCGTCACCCAATGCGGCAATTCGTCGCCGTAATAGTCGCTGTCGTAGAGGAAACCTCCGTGTTCCGCGACCAGGCGGCGCGTGTTCACGCTGGGTCCGTAGCGGCAGTACCAGCCCTCCGGCGTCATGCCCGTGGTGGCCTTGAAGCTGGCGACGGCGCGGGCGATCTGAGACCGCTCCTCGGCCTCATCCATTTCGTAGTGCTTCACCCAGCGCCAGCCATGCGAACAGATGTCCATGCCGCTGTCGCGGATCGCTTCCGCGATGGGGGGATTGCGTTCGAGCGCGAGGGCGCAGGCGAAGAAGGTGAGGGGGAGTTTCCGGTCCTCGAAGGCGCGGAGGATGCGCCAGAAGCCGGCGCGGCTGCCGTATTCGAACATGCCCTCCGCCGCCAGGTCGCGGCCGCGCGGGATCTGCGCGCGGGCGGCGGCCTCGGTCAGGTTGTTCTCGGTGAAACCCTCGCCGTCCTGGACGGAGGGTTCGGAGCCTTCCTCCACATTGAGGACGAAGTTGACGGCGATGCGCGCCGCGTTCGGCCAGCGCGGGTCCGGCGTATGGCGGCCATAGCCGACGAAGTCCCGCTTCACCTGGTAGGTCATGCTGCCCCCGCCTGCCTGCGCATTGACCCGAGCCGGGCCCCGCGCCTACCGTTGTACGGACAACAACACTACCTGAAGGCAGGCACGTGGGCGATACCCCATTGAGGCACAAGCCGCGATCCAACAAGCGGCGGCGGGATTTCGACCCGGCGGCGAAGGGCGCGCTGGACGGCGTGCGCGTGATCGACCTGGCGCGGCTGGTCGCGGGCAACATGCTGACCAAGGTGCTGGCCGACCATGGGGCGGAAGTGGTGAAGGTGGAGCCGCCGGCGGGCGACAGCCTGCGCGCCTGGAAGGTCGGCGGCGTGGAGACGGCGTGGAAGACCTGGTGCCGCAACAAGCGCAGCACCTGCATGGATCTCCGCAATGCCGAGGCGATCGCGGTGGTGAAGCGCCTGGCCGCGACGGCGTCGCTGTTCGTGGAGAGCTTCAAGCCCGGCACGCTGGAGGCAATGGGGCTCGCGCCGGAAACGCTGCTGGCGTTGAACCCGAAGCTGGTGATCGTGCGCGTCTCCGGCTGGGGGCAGACCGGCCCCTACCGTCACAAGGGCGGCTTCGGCACGCTGGTGGAGGGCTATTCGGGCTTCGCCGCCATCAACGGCTTCGAGGACCGCGAACCGGTACTGCCGCCGATGTTCATGGCGGATGCCTATGCGGGGCTCTATGGCGCTTCCGCCGCCATGATCGCGCTGCACCACGCGGAGCGCACGGGGCAGGGGCAGGTCATCGACCTGTCGCTGTTCGAGCCGATCTTCGCCGTGCTGGAACCGCAGATGGCGAACTGGCGGATGATGGGCACGAAGAAGCCGCGCACCGGCAGCCGCAGCACCAACACCGCGCCGCGCAATGCCTATCGCACGAAGGATGGCGGCTGGCTCAGCCTGTCGACCTCCACCCAGGCGGTCTTCGTGCGCCTGATGCAGAGCATCGGGCGGGCGGAGCTGGTGGATGACCCGCGCTTCCGCACCAACCCCGACCGCCTGAAGCATATCGAGGCGATCGACGGCGTCATCCGCGACGCCATCGCCGCGATGACGCGGGAGGAGGCGCTGGCGAAATTCGACCGCGACGGCGTCACCATCGGCCCCATCATGGATGTCGAGGATATCGACGCCGACGACTATGCCGCGCAGCGGGAGGCGCTGATCGAGGTGCCGGACCCGGAGATGCCGGATGGCTGGCTGCCCATGCATGGGGAGGTGCCACGGCTTTCCGTCACGCCGGGCATCCTCCGCAATGCCGCGCCGCGGCTCGGCCAGGATAATGATGCGCTGCTCGTGCCCCTGCTGGGCGAGGCCGAGGTCGCGCGGCTGCGCGCTTCCGGCGTGATCCTTCACGGAGAGACTGTCTGATGACCCGCGTCTGGCGTTCCATGCTCTATGTGCCCGCCAATGTGCCGCGCTTCGTGGCCAAGGCGCCGGGTGCCGGCGCGGATGCGGTGGTGCTGGATGTCGAGGACAGCGTGCCGCATGACCGCAAGCTGGAAGCGCGCGCGGCGCTGAAGGACGCGGTGCCGATGGCGGGATCGGGCGGGGCGGAGGTGCTGGTGCGCATCAACCGGCCGCTGAGACTGGCGGTGCCGGACATGGAGGCGGCGGCGGAAGCGGGCGCGCATGGCATCCTGCTGACGAAATGCATGGGGCCGGACCATGTGCGGCTGGCGGCGGAAGTGCTGGCCGGCGCCCGGCAAAAGATGGTGATCGTGCCGATGATCGAGACGGCGGCCGCGGTGCCGCAGATGGAGGCGATCGCGCGCGCATCCTCGATGGTCGCGGGGCTGCTGGTGGGGGCGGAGGATCTGGCGCTGGAATGCAACGCGGCCTCGGATGACGACCTCATCGTGCTGGCCAAGCGGCAGATGGTGCTGGCGGCGGTGGCGGCGGGCGTGGCGCCGCTCGGCACGCTCGGCACCGTGGCGGATTACCGGGATGCGGCGCGCATCCGCGACCTGGTCGCGCGGTCGAAGCGGTCCGGCTTCGTCGGCGCCACCTGCATCCACCCGGCGCTGGTGCCCGTGCTGAACGAGGGATTCTCGCCGAGCGAGAAGGAAATCGACCTCGCGCGGCGGCAATTGGCGGCGGCGGAGGAAGCGGCACGCGACGGCCGCGGATCCTTCACCGTGGACGACATGATGGTCGATGAGCCCATCCTGATCCGCGCGCGTCGCATCCTCGCGCTGGCAGGCCAGGCATGAGCGAGGAGATCACCCGGCTGGTGGAGATTTCCATCCGCGACCTGCACGGCATCGCAAGCCGGGCCGGCGCGCCGGCGGTGGCGCGGGAGGTTCTCCGGCTGAACACGGCGGTGCGGGACATTGCTCGCCCGGCGCTGCATTTCAGCGACCAGCCCGCGGATTTCCCCGCCGCCCTGCTGCGCCACGCCGACCCCGCCAATGCTTGAGCTGTCGCTGGCGGAGATCGCCGCGGCCATCCGCGCGCGCCAGGTCAGCAGCCTGGAAGTCACCCTCGCCGCGATCGAGCAGGCGGAGGCGGCGCAGCCCCTGACCAACGCCTTCGTGGAGATTTTCGCTGATCGCGCGCTGGACCAGGCAAGGGCGCTGGATGCCGAACTGCGCGCGGGACATATCCGCGGCCCGCTGCACGGCGTGCCGCTGGCGCACAAGGATTGCTTCGAACGCGCGGGCGCCGTGATGGGCGTGGGGTCCAGGCTGCTGGCGGAAAGCGCGCCCGGCACAAGGGACGCGACGGCGCTCGCGAAGCTGGAAGCGGCGGGCGCGGTCGATCTCGGCCGGCTGAACATGAATGAATTCGTCGCGGGGCCGACGGGGCAGAACCCGCATCTCGGCGATTGCCGGAATGCCTGGGATGCCGATCGTGTCTCCGGCGGCTCCTCCTCCGGCTCCGGCTCCGCCGTGGCGTCCGGCGCCGTCTATGGGGCGCTGGGCTCGGATACCGGCGGCTCCATCCGCCTGCCCGCCGCCATGCAGGGGCTGTTCGGGCTGAAGCCGACCTACGGGCGCGTCAGCCGCGCTGGCTGCTTCCCGCGCGCGCACAGCCTGGATTGCGTGGGCCCGATGACGCGGACGGCGGAGGACGCCGCGCTGATGCTGGGCGCACTCGCGGGCGCCGATCCGCGTGACCCGACATCGCTGGATGCGCCGGTGCCGGATTATGCGGCCCGCATCGCCACGGCCGCGGCGGGATCGCGCATCGTCACCCTCGCCGATCCCGGCGCGATGGAGCCCGACATCGCCGCGCGGATCGAGGATCTGCTGCGCGTGGCCACCGAGTTGCACGGCCCGATCGCGCGGCGCGCCTTCCAGGAATTCGGCGCCTGCGACGCGCTGGGCGATGTGCTGTCCAAGGTCGAGGCCTCGACCCTCCACGGCCATTGGATGGCGACGAGGGGCGGGGACTACTCGACCGCCGTGCATTCCCGCACGGAGCCCGGCCTGCACATCCCCGCCCAGCGCTACCTGGAAGCGCTGGCGCTGCGGGGACGGATGCTGGACCAGTTTCTGGCGACGGTCATGGCGGATGCCGACGCCCTGGTCTGCCCCGCCATCCCCATCGCGGTGCCGACGCGTGCGGAGGCCGACATGGAAGCCGCCGGCCGCGTCTTCCCGGTGGTCGCGGCGCTGACCAGCTGGACGCGCCCCTTCTCCTATCTCGGCCTGCCCGTGCTGACCGTGCCCATCGGCCTGGACCGCAACGGCATGCCCGTGGCCGCGCAGCTGGTTGGGCGCCCCTTCGGGGAGGCGCGGCTTCTCGCGCTCGGCGCCGGTCTCTCGGCCGCGCTGGGCTGGTCCTTCACGCCGGGGCTGCCGGCACGAATTCACGGAGACGCTGCATGATCGATCGCAGGACGCTTCTGGCCGCCGCGGCGCTGGGTGCGCTGCCGGGCCTTGCCACCGCGCAGCCGGCCTGGCCGTCGCGGGCCGTGCGCATGGTGGTGCCCTTCCCACCGGGCGGCAGCAACGACGTTCTGGGCCGCGCGCTGAGTGAGAGGCTGGGCGCGCAGCTTGGGCAACCCTTCGTGGTGGAGAACCGCGGGGGGGCAGGGGGGGCGATCGGTGCCGACCAGGTCGCGAAATCGGCGCCGGATGGCTACACGCTGCTGTTCATGTCGTCCTCCCTGACGACCAACGCCGCGGTGCAGCGCCTGCCCTACGATCCCGTCGCGGATTTCACCCCCATCGCCCAGGCCGCCGTGGCGCCGATGATCGTCACGGTCGGCCGGGACAGCCCGGCGCGGACCATGGCGGATCTGGTGCGGATCGCGCGCGAACGCCCGGGGATGCTGCGCTTCGGCGGCGCGGGGCCAGGGGATACGTCCTTCTTCGCGACCGAACTCCTCAAGATGGCCGCCAACCTGGACATGGAGGCGGTGGCCTATCGCGGGATCACGGAGGCGCAGACCGATGCCGCCGCCGGGCGGATCGACCTGGTGGTGACGACGCTCGCCTCCGCCCGGGGGCTGATCGAGGCCGGGCAGCTTCGCCTGCTCGCCACCGCCTCCGCCGCGCGGGATGCACGGATGCCGGACGTGCCGACGGTGCGGGAGGCCACGGGGATCGACTTTGTGACCGGCGTCTGGTGGGGCGTCTTCGCCCCCGCCCGCCTGCCACCGGCGCTGACGGCCACGATCAACGCCGCCATCAACCGCGCCATGGCGGAGCCGCAATACCAGCGGGTGCTGGAAGCCGGCGGGGCCTCCATGGCCGCGCTGGCGCCCGACGCCTTCGCGGCCCATGTGCGGTCGGAGGTCACGCGCTGGACGGATGTCGCCCGCCGTGCCGGCGTTGCCTTGAACTGAGCCGCCCTGCCTGCCGCGCGGTGCTGCCATGCGTGGGGCGGCGCCGCGCTGCGGTAATGCGTGCGGTCGCGCCCTTTCTGCGCTAGGGGGGGCACACAATGCCATTTCCCGAACTGCCCAAGCCGATCGCCCAGGCCCTGGCCGAGCGCGGCTACGCCGAACCCACCCCCGTCCAGGCCGCTGTCCTCGACCCCGCAACCATCGGCCGGGACCTTCTCGTCTCCGCCCAGACCGGCTCCGGCAAGACCGTGGCCTTCGGCCTGGCCATGGCGGCGCAGGTGCTGGAGGCGCCACGCACTGGCGCGCCGCTCGCCCTCATCATCGCGCCGACCCGCGAACTCGCCCAGCAGGTGCGGGATGAGCTGGCCTGGCTCTACAGCGGCACCGGCGCCCGCGTGATCGCCTGCGTCGGCGGCACGGAAGTGCGCGGCGACCGCCGGATGCTGTCCATCGGGGCCGAGATCGTCGTCGGCACCCCGGGCCGCCTGCGCGACCATGTCGAGCGCAATGTGCTGGACATGTCCCAGCTTCGCGCCGCCGTCCTCGATGAGGCGGATGAGATGCTGGACATGGGCTTCCGGGACGACCTGGAAGCCATCCTGGAAGCGGCGCCGGAGACGCGCCGCACGCTGATGTTCTCCGCCACCGTGCCGCGGGAGATCGCGGCCCTCGCGGCTTCCTACCAGCGCGACGCGATGCGCATCGCCGCGACGGCGGAGGGCGAGCGCCATGGCGACATCGCCTATCGCGCCATGCTGGTGGGGCCGCGGGAGGTCGAGGCCGCGGTCGTCAACGCGCTGCGGTGGTTCGAAGCCTCCGGCGCGCTGGTCTTCTGCAATACGCGGGAACAGGTGGCCCGCCTGCATGGCAGCCTGTCGGAGCGCGGGTTTTCGGCCGTCTCACTCTCCGGCGAACTGACCCAGGCCGAGCGCAACCGCGCGCTCCAGGCGCTGCGGGACCGGAGGGCGCGGGTCTGCGTGGCGACCGATGTGGCGGCACGGGGCATCGACCTGCCCGACCTCGGCCTGGTGATCCATGCCGAATTGCCGCGGGACAAGGAGACGCTGCTGCACCGCTCCGGCCGCACGGGCCGCGCGGGCCGCAAGGGCACGGCGGTGATGCTGGTGCCGCATTCGCGCCGGCGCATCGCGGAACGGCTGCTGGCCATGGCGCGCCTCCAGGCCGAATGGTCCGGCCCGCCGAGTGCCGATGACGTCCACGCCAAGGACCGCGAACGCCTGGCGGCCCAGGCGCGGGAAGCCGCGGATGTGGCGCTGGACGAGGATGACGTGGCGCTCGGCCAGGCGCTGCTGGCGGAACGCAGCCCTGAACAGGTGGCGGCCGCGCTGTTCCGCGCGCTGCGGTCGACCCTGCCGGCGCCCGAGGAGATCACGGCCCTGCCGCCGCCCGCACCCCGAATCCCCCGCGATACGGGTGGCGGGGAAGGCGTGTGGTTCCGCCTGTCCATCGGCCGGCATTCCCAGGCCGATCCGCGCTGGGTGCTGCCCTTCCTCTGCCGCCGGGGCGACCTGACGCGGCGGGAGGTCGGACGGATCGATGTGCTGGACCGGGAGACGCGGGTGGAGATAGCCCCCTGGGCGGCGGAGCGCTTCCTGGCCGCCGTCGCCCGCCCGACGGGCGACGAGGATGACCGGATCAAGGTGGAGCCGCTCGGCCTCGCCGCGCCGCACCGCGCGCCGCCGCGGCCTTCCGGGCCGCCGAGGCATGAGGATCGCGGCCCGCCGCGTGGTGAGGATCGCGGCCCGCCGCGTGGTGAGGATCGCGGCCCGCCGCGTGGTGAGGATCGCGGCCCGCCGCGTGGTGAGGATCGCGGCCCGCCGCGGGGGCCGAGGAAGCCCTATGTGTCGAAGCGGCGGGCACCGCCGCCGCGGTAGCGCGTGATGGTGGGGAAGGTGCTGCCTTCCCCACGCGTCGCCCGCCCCAGGCAGCAGAACGCTTGATGAGCGGCCCGTGGCCGTCTTCAGGTCAGATCAGGTCGATCCGTGCGTCGCGCACCACGCGGCGCCAGCGGGCGAGATCGGCGGCGATCAGCCGCGCCAGCGTCGGGCGGTCCGTCGCATCCACGGCGAAGCCGACACGGGCCAGGCGCTCCGTCACCTCCGGCGTCTTCAGCGCGGCGACGATCACCTCGTTCAACCGGTCAAGGATCGGCGCGGGCGTCGCGGCGGGGGCCACGATGGCGGTCCAGGACCCCGAAACCAGGTCCGGCAGGCCCTGCTCCGCCATGGTCGGCACATCCGGCAACTGGCTGAAGCGCGTCGGCCCGCAGATGGCGATGCCGCGCAGCGCGCCGGAGGCCACATGCACGCCGACCGTCGCGGCGTTCAGCACCGCGACCGGCGCCTGGTTCTGGATCACCGCGGTCGCCGCCGCCGGCCCGCCGGTGAAGGGCACGGCCACCGCATCCGTGCCGGTCAGCAGCTTGAACAATTCCATGCCGAGCTGTTCGGAGGAGCCGACGCCGGAGGAGGCATAGGCCGGCCCGCCGGGAATGGTCTTCATCCAGGCCACCACGTCCGCCACCGTGCGCGCGGGGATGGAGGGATGCACCACCAGCATGTTCGGCGCCGTCATCACCAGCGTCACCGGCGCGAAGTCACGTTCCACGTCATAGCCTGGGCTGCGCATGATGACGGGGTTGATGGTCAGCGTGCCGCTGGCCGCGACCAGCAGCGTGTGCCCATCCGCCGGCTGCCCCGCGACGAAGCGGGACCCGATGGCGCCGGTGGCGCCCGGGCGGTTGTCGATCACCACGGGCTGTCCGAGTGCGGCCTGCATGCCGTTCTGTACGACGCGCCCCGCCAGATCCGTCGGCCCGCCGGGCGGGAAGGGGACCACCATGCTGATCGGCCGCGTCGGCGCCCAGGGGGCCTGTGCCTGCGCCAGGCGCGGCAGCAGCAGGGGCAGGGCCAGCAGGCTCAGGGCATCGCGACGACGCATGGTGTGAAATCTCCCGTTGTTGGATGGCAGTGAAGCACAGGCCGGTCAGCCCGCGAACATGGGTTCCGGCAGGGCCTTCACGCCCAGCCCCGTGATTTCCAGCAGCGCGCCTTCCCAGCGCTGCACGCCGCGCTGCCAGCCATTCAGGAATTTCCGGGCGGTGGTGACGAACATCACGTCATGCCCCGCGCCGCCGAAGCTCGGCATGGTGGGGCAGGAGGATGGCATGCGGTAGCAGCGATCCACCCTGCCATCCGGGGCGTAGCGCATCAGCAGCCCGTCATAGGGCAGCGCTGCCCAGTAGAAGCCATCCGTATCCACCGCCGCCCCATCGACCTTGCCGTTGTGGCCCGGGAAGTTGGTGGCGGACAGGAAGATGCGGCGGTTCGCGATGGTGCCGGCTTCGCTATCGAAATCATAGGCCCAGACGGTCTTCGCGCTGCTGTCGGAGAGGTACATGGTCCGGTCATCGGGGCTGAAGGCGATCCCGTTGCCGACGATGATGCCGGTTTCCATCCGGTGCACGCTGCCATCGGGATCGAGCCGCCAGAGCGAGGCCGAGGCTTCATAGGTCTCGACGAAGCGGGCATTCATGCCGCCGCACCAGTAGCGGCCGCGGCGATCCACCTTGCCGTCATTCATGCGGTTGCCGGGCTTGTCGGGCTCCGGCCGCGCGATGGTGTCGAAGATGCCCTTTGCCGGATCGAGGATCGCGAAGCCCTGAAGCGTGCCGGCGATGAAGCCGCCCCTGGCGCGCAGCCCGATGGAGCCGACGAATTCCGGCAGCTTCCATTCGGCATGGGCCCCCGTGGCCGGGTCGCAGCGATGGATGGCGGGCTTGAGGTTGTCCAGCCACCAGACGCAGTTGTCGCGGGGGTCCCAGACCGGGCTCTCGCCGAGTTCGTCGGCCGTGTCGGCCAGGCAGCGGATCGTGTCCATCTCAGCTCTCCCGCGCGCCGGCGGTTTCCACGATGGCCCGCCACTTCTCCATCTCCGCCGTCACCAGGGCGCGCAGGGCCTCGGGCGTGGAGGTCGCGGCATCGGCGCCGAGCGCGGTGGCGCGGGCGCGGAACTCCGGCCGCGCGGTGATGGCGCCGATGGCGGCGTTGAGGCGCGCGACGATGGGCTCCGGCGTCCGTGGCGGCGCGAAGATGGCGTTCCAGGTATAGGCGTCATAGGGCGCGATGCCGGCTTCCTGCATCGTCGGCAGGTCCGGCAGGGCGGCGATGCGGTTGGGCGTCGTGACCGCCAGCGCACGCACGGCATTGCCCTGGATGGCACCCATGGCGCTGGGCACCGCATCGAACATGAAGGTGAGCCGCCCGCCCTGCAAATCCTGGATGGCGGGCGCGGAGCCGCGATAGGGGATGTGCTGCGCCTGCACGCCGGCCACGCCCTCCAGCAGCACGGCGGAGAGATGGATGGGCGATCCGATGCCGGCGGAGCCGTAATTATGCCGGCCGGGTTCCGCCTTCAGCAGCGCCACCAATTCGCCGGCCGTGCGGACATTCACGCCGGGATGCACCATCAGGACATTGGCGATGGTGGCGAACAGCGCGACAGGCGCGAAATCCCGCCGCGGGTCATAGGCCGGGGTCTTCGCGATCAGGGGCTGGAGCGCGTGGCTGCCCAGCGTGCCGACGACCAGCGTGTAGCCATCCGGCGGCGCCTGCATCACCGCGGTGCTGCCGATGGCACCCGTCGCGCCGGCGCGGTTCTCCACCACCACGGGGGTGCGGAGATCGACCTCCAGCGCCTGCGCGAGAAGCCGGCCCATGATGTCGGTGGGGCCGCCGGGCGGGAAGGGGACGACCAGCCGGATCGGGCGGCTCGGCCAGGCATCCTGCGCCAGGGCGGGCGCGGCCAGCAGCGCGGGCGGCAGGGCGCCGAGCAGGGTGCGTCGGGTGACGGTCATGGCGTTTCTCCCAGGGGCGGCCGCGCCTTGTGCCAGGCGGTGCGCTGTTGAAAGGCCTCGGCGAGGGCGAGCACGCGGGCATCCTCCCCGTACCGGCCAATGATGTGCAGGCCGATCGGTAGCCCGTCGGGCGACAGGCCGCAGGGGATGGAGATGGCCGGCCAGCCCATGGCGTTCGCGAAGGCGGTGAAGGCGACGGGCATGCGCGGCCCGGCCTGGCGCCCGCCGACCGTGGCGGGCGGGCCGGAGTCGATCGGCCAGGGCGGCGCGGGGCAGGTGGGCGTCACCAGCACATCGTCATCGCCCATGGCGGCGCCGACCGCGGCCCGCCAGGCGGCCAGGCCATCCTGCGCGCGGGCGTAGTCGGTGGCGGAGATCGCCAGGCCGCGCTCGGCCGTGGCGCGGATCGGCGGCGTGACGGCATCGCGCCAGCCCTGATGCGCCTCCACCACCCGGGCGACGCCGACGGCGGAGAGCACGGCGGAGACGTCGCGAAGCTGGATGGCGTCGCCGGGCAGCGCGCCCTCGGTCACGGTGCAGCCGATCGTCGCGAGGACGGAGGCCGCATCGCGCACCAGCGCCGCCACGGCCGGGTCCACCCCTTCGCCGCCGGCCTCCATCACCAGCCGCGCCCGGGTGCCGGGGGCGAGCGGCGCTTCGTCGAGCGCCCCGAAGGCCAGGGAGGCGCGGTCCCGCGCATCGCCGCCCGCCAGCACCGCCATCGCCAGCCGGATGCCGGCGACATCCCGCGCCATGACGCCGATGGCCTGGTAGTCCAGCGACAAGGGCGGAAAGCCGTGCAGGCGGGGGATGCGCCCCGTGCTGGGCTTGAAGCCGCTGATCCCCGTGAAGGATGCCGGCAGCCGGATGGAGCCCCCTGCATCCGTGCCGATCGCCAGCGGCGCCATGCCCGTGGCCACCGCCGCCGCCGCCCCGCCGGAGGACCCCGACGGCACCAGCGCCGTGTTCCAGGGGTTGCGCGTGGTGCCGAAGACCGGGTTTCCGGTGTGCACGGCCAGGGCGAATTCGGGCGTGTTGGTCTTGCCGACCAGCACCGCCCCCGCCGCCCGCAGCCTGGCCACGCAAAGGTCATCCACCCGCGGCGCGAAATCCTTGAACAGACGCGACCCCCAGCTGGCGCCGAAGCCGGCGGCGTAGAGGTTGTCCTTCACCGTGAAGGGAACGCCATCTAGCGGGCCCAGGGCGCGCCCGGCCCGGCGCCTGGACAGGGAGGCCGCGGCCGCCGCGCGGGCGGCGGGGAGGTCCATGGCGATGACGGCGTTGAGCCTGGGATTGAGGGCGGAAAGCCTTGCCAGGCAGGCTTCCAGCAGGGCCTCGGGGTCCGTGCGGCCCTCCGCCAGCGCCGTAACGGCCTCGGCCAGGTCATCGACAGGCAGGCTGGCGGGTGGTTCCATACAAGCAGCATGCGACGTTGTGGCCACCGTGCAAAGCCGGGGCCCGCCGGTTTGACGCGGCGCGAAACCCCTCCCTATCCTGTCCGGACAAGAGGGCGACGGATGACCGAGGCGCTGCAGGTTCCCACGCATCTGACCGTGGAGAACGCCGATTTCAGCAAGGCGCTCGGCTTCATCGATGGCGCGGTGGTGCCGCTGGCGGAGGCGAAGATCTCCGTCCGCGACCTCGGCCTGATGTATGCCGACATGACCTATGACGTGGTCCATACCTGGAAGGGCGGCTTCTTCCGGCTGGAGGATCACCTCGACCGCTTCTTCGCCTCCATGCAGGGGCTGCGGCTGGATGCCGGGATGGATCGCGCGGCGATGCGGGCGGTGCTGATGGACCTCGTGCGGCGCAGCGGGCTGCCGGACACGCTGGTCTATTTCGCCTGCACGCGGGGCCTGGCGGTGCCGGGATCCCGCGACCCGACGCTGTCCCGGAACAATTTCTTCGCCACCGTCACGCCCCTGGTGCTGCGCGGGCAGCCCGAGGAGATGGCGCGCGGCAAGGATGCGATGCTGGTGCGCGACATCCGCCGCATTCCCGGCAGCGCCGTGAACCCGGTGTGGAAGAACAGCCACTGGGGCGACTTCATCCGCGCCACCTTCGCCGCCAAGGATGCGGGCTTCGACACGCCCATCCTGCTGGCGACCGACGGGCTGGTGGCGGAGGCCCCCGGCTTCAACATCGTGGCCGTCATCGATGGCGGGCTGGTCAGCCCCGATTCGGGCGTGCTGGAGGGCATCTCCTGCCGCACCATGTTCGAGATCGCGGCCGAGCTCGGCATTCCCGCCCGATACGGCGCCCTGACGCCGGAGGCGCTTCTGGGCGCGGAGGAAGCCTTCCTCACCGCCACATCCTGCGGGTTGTTCCCGGTCACGCGGATCGATGGCACCCCGATCGGGGCCGGTGTGCCCGGGCCGATCACGACGCGCTTGCTCAATACCTATTACCGCAAGAAGAATGCGGGTTGGCACATCACACCGGTCACGGCCACGGATGAGGATTAGCGCGCGATGAGGCGTTTGCTGGGAAAACTGGCCGGGCTCGTGCTCGGCGTCGCGGCGATGGCATCGCCGGCCGCGGCACGGGACCTGACCGTGGTGGCCGGCGGCGGCGCGCTGCAGGACCATATGCGGCGCACCCTGTTCTCCACCTTCGCCGGCGGGCCGGTGGTGGACACGGCCTATGACTACAATGTCGGCCCCATCCGTGCGATGGTGCAGGCCCGCAACGTGACCTGGGACGTGGTGCTGGTGGAAGCGCCGGACCTGATCCGCGGCTGCGAGGACGGCATCTTCGAACGCATCGACTACAACGTGGTCAACCGCGCCAAGTTCATGCCGGGTGGTGCGACCACCTGCGGCGCCGGCGCCATCGGCTGGGGCGTTGCCGTGTTCTACGATGAGGGCCGAAACCCCAACGGTCCCGCCAGCTTCCAGGAATTCTGGGACACGACGCGCTTCCCCGGCCGCCGCACGCTGCGCCGCGGCGCCCGCATCACGCTGGAAGCCGCGCTGATGGGCGATGGCGTGGCGCCGGCCGATGTCTACACCGTGCTGGCGACGCCGGCCGGCCAGGCCCGCGCCTTCGCGGCGCTCGACCGGCTGCGGCCGAACCTGGTCTTCTGGACCGGCGGGCAGCAGCCGATCGAATTGGTGAATTCCGGGGAGGTCGCCTATGCGCTGGGCTTCGTCGGCCGCACGGCCAACGGCATCCGCGCCGGTGCGCGCTACAATCTCCGCTGGTCCACGCTGCTCTATGCCTATGACAGCTGGGCGGTGGTGCGCGGCTCCGCCAACGCCGCGGCGGCCATGCGCCTGATCCAGCACATCACGGAACCCGGGCCGGTGACGGAACTGACGAAGCTCTGGCCGATCAACCCCGCGACAGCGTCGGTGGCCAACGACCCCGAGGTGCGCGCCCGCAACCCGCTGATGATGACCAACCACCAGGCCGGTGGGCTGGAGATCAACACCGAGTTCTGGCTGGAATACGGACCGGACCTGGAACAGCGCTTCGCCGCCTGGGTGAATCGCTGACCTGCCCTGACCTGACAGAAGCGCGGCGATGCGACGCACCAACTGGCTCGCCGCGCTTCTTATCGCGCCGCTGATGCTGCTGATCCTGGGCAGCTTCCTGCTGCCCGTGGGCTTCGCGCTGTTCACCGCGGTGGCGGACCGGGAGGTGGCGGAAACGCTGCCCCGCACGCGCGCCGCCCTGGTGGCCTGGGACGGCCAGGGCCTGCCGCCGGAGGCCGCCTTCGCCGCCATGGCACAGGAACTGGGCCAGGCGCTGGAGGATCGGCGCATCGGCGACATGGCGCAGCGCCTCAACTTCGAACGCACCGGCATGCGCGGCCTGCTGCTGCGCACGGCGCGCGCGGCCAACAGGCTTTCCGCGCCCTATGCCACATCGATGGTGACGCTGGATGCGCGATGGGGTGCGCCCGAGACCTGGCTGCTGGTCCAGCGCGCCGGCGGGCCGGTGACGCCGCTCTATCTGCTGCGCGCCATGGATCTGCAACGCGCCGCCGGCGGGGGGATCGAGGCGGTGGCCGCGGATGAAGCCCTGTACCGCATGTTGTTCTGGCGGACGCTCGGCATCAGCCTGGTCGTGACGGCGCTTTGCGTGATTCTCGCCTATCCCGTCGCCTACACCATCGCCAGGCTGCGCGCGCCCTGGTCCTCCATCGCGCTCACGCTGGTGCTGATCCCCTTCTGGTCGAGCGTCCTGGTGCGCAGCACCGCCTGGTTCGTGCTGCTGCAACGGGAAGGCCCGGTGAACCAGGCGATGATGGCGCTGGGCCTCACGGAGGTGCCGGTGCAGATCGTCGGCACGCGTATCGCCGTGGTGGTGGCGCTGGTGCATGTGCTGTTGCCCTTCGCGGTGCTGCCTATGCACAGCGTGATGAAGCGGCTGGACCAGACCTATCTGCGCGCTGCCGCCTCGCTCGGCGCCAATGGCTTCCAGCGCTTCTTCCGGGTGTGGCTGCCGATGAGCCTGCCGGGCGTGCTGGCGGGGGGGGCGATGGTCTTCCTGCTGGCAGTCGGCATGTACACGGCACCCGCTTTGGTCGGCGGGGACCGGGACCAGATGGTCGCCTGGTTCATCGCCTATTTCATGAACCGGGAGGTGAATTGGGGCATGGCGGCGGCGCTGTCCGCCTACCTGCTGGCGATGACCGGTGCCGCCATTGGCCTGGCACGGGTGCTGACCAGCGGCATCGCGACATCCGGCGGGCGCGCCTGATGAGGGAGGGGCCGATCGCGCGCCTGCTGCTGCGCCTGGCGACCGTGCTGGTGCTGGCCTTCCTGCTCGCGCCGATGGTGGCGGTGGTGCTGCTGTCCTTCTCCCCCACCGAATTGCTGGCGCTGCCGCCGCGTGGCTTCTCCCTGCGCTGGTATGGCGAGTTTCTCGAATCCAGCCGCTGGCTGCTGGCGATGAAGAACAGCTTCATCGTCGCGGGCGCCACGACGATGGTGGCGACGGTGCTGGGCACCATGGCGGCGCTCGGCCTGCAACTCGGCCGCTTCCGCGGCAAGGCGGTGCTGGTGACTATCCTGACCTTGCCGATGGTCACGCCCTATATCGTCACCGCGGCCGCGATGTTCTTCGCCTATTCGCTGGTGGGGCTGACGGGTTCGCTGGCGGGGCTGGTGCTGGCCCACACCGTCGTCGCCGTGCCCTTCGTCGTGGTGTCGGTGCTGGCGACGTTGCAGACCTTCGATACGACGCTGCTGCGCGCCGCGGCTTCGCTCGGCGCATCGCCGGCCACGGCCTTCCTGCGCGTCGTCGTCCCCAACATCTGGCCCGGCATCGCCGCCGGCGCCATCTTCGCCTTCGCCACCTCGCTCGATGAATTCGTCATCACGCTGTTCATGGCGGGGCCGGGCCAGTTCACGCTGCCCCGCCAGATGTATGCCAGCGTGCGCGAATTCCTGAGCCCCACCATCCTGGCCGCCGCGACCATGCTGTTCCTCTGCTCCCTCGGCTTCCTGCTGGTCAGCGAGGCCATCCGCCTGCGCGCCGAACGAAGGGGCCGTGCATGAGCGAGCCGATCGTCCGCTTCAGGGCCGTGTCCAAATCCTATGACGGCCGCGCGCAGGTCGTGGCGGGGCTCGACCTCGACATCGCGCGGGGCGAGTTCCTGACACTCCTCGGCCCGTCCGGCTCCGGCAAGACCACCACGCTGATGATGCTGGCGGGGTTCGAGGATCCGTCCGAGGGCAGCATCGAACTCGAAGGCCGGCGCATCGATACCGTGCCGCCGCACAAGCGTGGCATCGGCGTGGTGTTCCAGAACTACGCGCTGTTCCCGCACATGACGGTGGCGCAGAACCTGGCCTTCCCGCTGTCTGTCCGCGGCACCTCGCGCGCCGAGATCGCGGCGCGCACCGCGAAGGCGCTGGAGATGGTGCGCCTGTCCGGCTTCGGCGACCGTCGCCCGCAGCAACTCTCCGGCGGCCAGCAGCAGCGTGTCGCCCTCGCCCGCGCGCTGATCTTCTCCCCGACCCTCGTGCTGATGGACGAACCGCTCGGCGCGCTCGACAAGCAGTTGCGGGAGGAGTTGCAACTGGAGATCCGCCGCATCCACGCAACCCTCGGCGTGACCATCGTCTATGTCACGCATGACCAGTCGGAAGCGCTGACCATGTCGGACCGCATCGCGGTGTTCGAGGGCGGGCGCATCCAGCAGCTCGGCACCGCCGACGCCATCTACGAACGCCCCGCCAACGCCTTCGTCGCTGGCTTCATCGGAGAGAACAACCGGATGGAGGCGGTGGTCGCCGACTCCACGACGCTGCGGCTGGCGGATGGCACGATGCTACCGACGGCGCCGCATGGTTTTTCCACAGGCGAGCATGTACTTGCCTGCATCCGGCCGGAGAAAGTCCGCCTGGCGGAAGCGGGTCATCCCGCGACCGTGACGGAGGTCGTGTATCTCGGCGATCATTGCCGTCTCCGCCTCTCCTTCGCCGGGCTGCCGGACTTCTTCGCGAAGCGCGCGAGCGAGGATGGCATGGCGGTACCGAGGCAGGGGGAGGCTGTTTTTCTCGGCATCCCGGATACGGCAGTGATGGTGTTTCGTGCATCGTCACCCTGAGAGGTGATTTTTGCGTCGTCATTCAGCTTGACAGCGCGGCCCCCGTCCCGTGCCATCGTGGTGTCCGGACAAGTCCCCCGAAGCGCAGGATGCCGCCATGCCCACGCTGAACCGACGCACCCTTCTCGGCGCCGCCGCCGGCGCGGCCTCGCTTCCCGTGCTGTTCAACCCCGCCCGCGCGCAGCAGCGGCCCACCACGATCCGCTTCGGCCTCTCCGCCTGGCCGCCCAATCTCCAGCCCTGGGTCTCCACCGGTGCCTCCGCCGGCACGGTGAAGCTGCTGATCCACCGTCGCCTCATCGGCTTCGACGAGAAGGGGGAGATGCGCGGCGAACTCGCCCGTGAATGGGGGCTGGATGCGCAGGGCGCCTGGGTCTTCAGGCTGCGCCCCGAAGCCGTGTTCCATAACGGCGAACGGGTGACGTCGGAGGATGTGAAGTGGACCATCGAACAGATGGCCGCCGAACGCTCCACCGCCTATTACCGGCAGCAGATGCAGCAGGTGGAGCGCGTCGAGACGCCGGATGCGCATACCGTGCGCCTGGTGATGAAGGAACAGTCGGCCACGGTCCCGCTCTGGTTCACCAACTACAATATGGGGATCGTCTGGCGCGGATCGCGCGACATGAATGCGCCCATCGGCTGCGGGCCCTATCGCGTCACGTCGCAGGAACGCGGCACCTGGATCGAGGTGCAGGCCGCGCCGAACTACTGGGTGCCCGGCCTGCCGCGGACGCGCACCATCCGCTTCACCGTCTATGCGGATGAAAATCTCCGCCTCGCCGCGCTGCAATCCGGCGACATGGACATGATCGAATACGTGCCCTGGTCCGGCATGGCGGCGGTGGAGGCCAACCCGCGCCTCACCCTCGCGACGCAGATGGGCCCGTTCATGGACATCCTGTTCAACGGCACGCGCCCGCCCTTCGACAATCCGCTGGTGCGCCGCGCCGTCGCGCATGCGGTGAAGCGGGAGGATATCGTGCGCGTCGCCTTCTCCGGCCGCGGCAAGGTGCTGGAGGGGATGCCGATCTCCGAAGGCACGCCCTGGTTCGACCCCGAGCTCGCGCGCGGTCATGCCTATGATCCGGAACGGTCGAAGGCGCTGCTGGCGCAGGCGGGCCATCCCAATGGCTTCGCGACCACGCTGCTGGCGGCATCGCAATTCGCCATGCACAAGGACAGCGCGGAGATCAGTCAGCAATACCTGGCCGCCATCGGCATCCGCGCCGAATTGCAGCTGGTCGATTGGTCCACCCGTGTCAGCCGCGGCATCCGCGGGCAATACGACCTGGCGGTGCATGGCGTGTCCTCCGAGTTCAACGACCCGGACGGGCTGAGCGTCGTGATGGACACCTCGCTGTCCCCGGCCCATGGCCGTTCCTTCGGTGTGCGCGCCCCGCGCACCACGGAGTTGCTGGCCAAGGGCCGCCAGGAATTCGACCAGGCCAAGCGTGTCGAGATCTATCGCGACATGCAGCGCGCGGCGCTGGAGGAAGTGCCGCTGGTCGGCCTGGCCTGGCGCGAACAGGGCTACGGCTTCGACCGTCGCATCACGGGCTTCGCGAACCTGCCCGCGGCGCTGTCCACCGCTTCCGGCGCCCTGCTGGAATTCGCGGCCTTCGGCTGATGCCCTGGATCGTCAAGCGTATCGGCGTCTCGCTGCTGCTCATGTGGGTGGTGGCGACCGTCGTCTTCCTCGCGCTGCACATGGTGCCGGGCGATCCGGCGGAACTGCTGCTGTCCACCGGCGGCGCCATGCCCGACGCCTACGCCATCGCGGAGCTGCGGGAGAAGCTGGGCCTGAACCGGCCCCTGTGGGAGCAGTATCTGGGCTTCCTGGAGGGGCTGTCGCGCGGCGACCTCGGCAATTCGCTGGTGGATGACTATCCCGTGGCGGATGAGATCCTGTTGCGCCTGCCGCGAACGCTGGAACTCATCCTGGCCGGCACGATCATCTCCGTCATCATCGCACTGCCCGCTGGCACCTTCGCCGCGGTGCGGGCCGGCGGGGCCTTCGATCGCGTGGCGTCGTCGCTGGCGGCGCTGCTGCAGGCAGTGCCGGTCTTCGTGCTGGGCACCCTGCTGATCCTGCTGCTGGCGCAGACGCTGCGCTGGATGCCGGCGGGCGGCTATGTGCCGCTGGCGCAGGACCCGGTGCGGCACCTGGTGCTGCTGTCGCTGCCCGCCATCGCCATCGCCAAGGGCCTGACCGCGACGGTCTTCCGCATGACGCGCGCTTCCGTGCTGGATGCGCTGTCGCGCGACCATGTCCGCACCGCGCGCGCGAAGGGCCTCACGCCGCAGCGCGTGCTGCGCCGGCATGTCGTGCGCAATGCGCTGATCCCCGTCACCACCGTGCTCGGGTTGCAGATGGGCACGCTGCTCGGTGGCACGGTGCTGGTGGAATACGTCTTCAACTGGCCCGGCCTTTCCACGCCGCTGCTGCGCGCGGTGGAGGGGCGGGACTATCCGATGGTGGTCGGCATCGTGCTCACGGTCTCGGGCCTCTTCCTGCTGATCAACCTGGCGATGGATCTTCTCTACGCGGCGCTCGACCCGAGGATCAGCCGGTCATGAGGCGCCTTCTCCTCCCCGGCCTCGCGGTGCTGTTCATCTGCCTGGTCGCGGCCGCCGCGCCGCTGCTGCCGATGCCGGACCCGGTGCGGCAGGATGTCGCGAACCGGCTGGCGGTCTGGTTGCCCGGCAGCCCGCTGGGGCGGGACGAATTCGGGCGGGACGTGCTGTCGCGCCTCATCTGGGGGGCGCAATCCTCCCTGATGGTGGCCTTCATCTCCTCCGCCATTGCCGCCATCATCGGCACGATGCTGGGGCTGCTCGGCGGCTGGTTCCGCGGCGTGGCGGAGTTCCTGGCGATCCGCGGCGCGGATGTGGTGCTGTGCTTCCCGCCGGTGCTGCTCGCGCTGCTGGTCGTCACGCTGCTCGGCCCGGGGACGGCGACGCTGATCCTGGTGCTGTCGGTGCTGTATCTCCCGGGCTTCATCCGCGTGAGCTTCGCGGAGGTGCTGTCGGCGCGCAGCCAGGATTATGTGGAGGCGGTGCGCGCCTTGGGTGCGCCGACCACGCGCATCCTGCTGCGCACGGTGCTGCCGAACATCGCGGGGCCGGTGCTGGTGCAGTTCTCCCTCGCCGTCGCGGCGGCGGTGGTGCTGGAATCCGGGCTGAGTTTCCTCGGCCTCGGCGTGGTGCCGCCGACGCCGTCCTGGGGGCTGATGATCCGCGGCGCGCGCTCCACCATGGAACAGGCGCCGATGCTGCTGGTCTGGCCCTGCGTGGCGCTGACCTTCACCATCCTGGCGATGAACATCCTCTGCGATGCCGTGCGCGATGTGGCCGACAAGCGCGGCGGCGGTGGCGCCAAGCGGCTGCGCCTGGTGGATCGCCTGCTGCCCGGCCTGTTCCCGCCGCCGGCCGCGCCGGTGCCGCTGCTGGACGTGCAAGGGCTGACGGTGGAGATCGCCGTGCCGGGCGGCATCATCAAGCCCGTGCAGGACATGTCCTTCACCCTCATGGCCGGCCGCACGCTGGCGATCGTGGGCGAAAGCGGGTCGGGCAAGTCCATGGCCGCGACCTCCATCATGGGGCTGCTGCCGCCCGCCGCGCGCGTCGCCGATGGCGTCGCGCGGTTCGAGGGCGAGGACCTTCTCCGCATGCCGGAAGCCCAGCGGCGCAAGCTGCGGGGCGGCGCCATGGCGATGGTCTTCCAGGACCCGATGAGCAGCCTGAACCCGGTGCACCGCGTCGGCGACCAGGTGGCGGAAGCCATCCGCGCGCATCGCGACGTGCCGGCTGATGCCGCGCGGCGTGAGGCCGTGGAGTTGCTGAAGCGTGTCGGCATCGCCGATCCCGAGCGTCGCGCGCGCGCCTATCCGCATGAACTCTCCGGCGGCATGCGCCAGCGCGTGATGATCGCGATGGCCATCGCCAACAAGCCGCGGCTGCTGATCGCGGATGAACCGACCACCGCGCTCGATGTCACGGTCCAGGCCGCGATCCTCGAATTGCTGGCGGATCTGCGGCGGGAGGAGGGGATGGGCGTCGTTCTCATTACCCATTCCCTTGGCGTCGTCGCGGAAGTCGCGGAGGATGTGGTGGTGATGTACGCCGCGCAGGTGGTGGAACGCGGCCCCGTCGCGGAGGTCTTCGCCCGCCCGCTGCACCCCTATACCCGCGCGCTGCTCGCCGCCGTGCCGGATGGGGATGCGGAGCCCGAAGGCATTCCCGGTGTCGTGCCGCGCCCCGACCAGTGGCCCCCCGGCTGCCGCTTCGCCCCGCGCTGTGCCCATGCGACGGATGCCTGCAACCAGGCGCCGCCGGCGCTGGAAGCGGAAGGCGATCGCGCCGTGCGCTGCATCCGCTGGCGGGAGTTTGCGCCATGACCGCGCCCCTGGTGGTGGCCGATGCGGTGGAGATGAGCTTCGCGCCGCGCGGAATCATGGCCCGCGGCCGCCCGGTGCGCGCCGTGGCCGGCGTGGATGCCACCGTCGCGGCGGGTGAGGCGCTGGGCGTGGTCGGCGAAAGCGGCAGCGGCAAGTCCACGCTGGGCCGCCTGCTGCTGGGGCTGCTGGCCGCCACGGGCGGTTCCGTGCGTTTCGATGGCGAAGCCCTGCCCAAGCCCGGCAGCGCCGCCTGGCGCCGCCTGCGCGCGCGCATGGGCCTGGTCTTCCAGGACCCCTTCGGCAGTCTCGATGCAAGGCGCAGCGTCGGCGCGCAGGTCATGGATGGCCTCACCATACACGGCACGCTGTCCGGCCCGGAGCGGGAGGCGAAGGTGGCGGAGATGTTCCGCCGCGTCGGCCTCGACCCGACGCGCATGGGCGCCTACCCGCATGAATTCAGCGGCGGGCAGCGCCAGCGCCTCGGCATCGCCCGCGCGCTCGCGACCTCCCCCGATTTCCTGGTGGCGGATGAACCGGTCTCGGCACTCGATGTCTCCATCCAGGCGCAGGTGGTGCGGCTGCTGGCGGATCTGCGCGGCGACCTGGGCCTGGCGATGCTGTTCATCAGCCATGACCTGCCGGTGGTGCGGCACCTGTGTGACCGTGTGATCGTGATGTATCTCGGCCGCGTCATGGAGGAAGGGCCCGTCGCGCAGGTCTTTGCGCGGCCGCTGCATCCCTACACCGTGGCGCTGCTCTCCGCGACGCCGATGCTGGACCCCGCAAGGCGGGCGAAGCGAGTGATCCTGCCGGGCGAACCGCCGAGCCCGTCCAACCCGCCCTCGGGCTGCGTCTTCCGCACGCGTTGCCTGCATGCCCGCCCCGCCTGCGCGGAGGCGGTTCCACCGCTTCGCAGCCTCGACCAAAGCGGGCACCGTGTGGCCTGCATCCGGGCCGAAGAGATCGGCTGAACCAGGGGATTCGCCAGATGACGACAGTATCGCCGACCAAGGTGCGCATGGGGGAGATCACGGGCGGGGAGGCTCGCGCGCTCTATGCCCAGAACCCCGTGATCCTGCTGCCCATGGGCAGCCACGAGGACCAGGGTCCGCACGCGCCCATGGGCGACTATTTCCTGGCGGAGAAGATGGCGGAGCTGATCGCGCTGCGCGCGACGGCGGAGGGCACGCGCACCGTCGTGGCGCCGGTGCTGCCCTTCGGCAAGGGCGATTTCTTCGGCCCCATGCCGGGCGGCATCGCGCTGTCCGCCGCCACCTTCCGCGCCGTGCTCGACGAAGTCTTCGCGGAATTGCTGCGCCACAAGCTGACGAAGCTGGTCGTCATCAACGGCCATGGCGGCAACGTCACCGTCGTCAACGAAGCCACGCGCGCCGTGATGCACAAGACGGGCCTGGTGATCCCGGCGCTGTACCTGTGGCGCATCGCCTATGCGGAGATGCCGAAGCTGCTGGGGGCGGAGAAGGCGAAGGCTGTGTCGAGCCACGGCGCCGATCCGCTGACCAGCCTGTGCATGCATCTGTATCCCGAGCGCATCCGCGGCGACCTGGTGCCGGAACCCCGCAGCGGCAAGCCGGAAGCGCTGGGCCTGCCCTTCTCCGGCTGGGGCGCGCTGGACTTCAAGGGCGCGGAGGTCACCGTGCCCATCGAATATGATGCCGTCAGCCCGAACGGCCTCGGCACCGGCGATCCGCGGCTGTGCAGCGCGGAATCCGGCAAGCTGATCGCGGATCGGCTGACCGAGATCGGCGCCGGCTTCTGCCACCACTACGCGCAGCAGTAGCGCGGGACCCCCATCCCGACCAGCCGGGGGCGTCGCGGCAGTGCCGCGACCCCCCGCAAGCGCGGGGGAGGGAGCGGCGCTTCAGTCCACCACGCGATCCTGCTCCGGGATCGGCTCCCCCTTCTCCACCCGCATCATGTTGCCCAGCCAATGCTGGATGCTCCGCCGGCTGTTCTCATAGGCCGTGGAGGCGCAGTGCGGCGTGACGATCACGTTGTCCATGTGCAGCAGCGGGTGGTCGGCGGGCGGCGGTTCCTGGTCGAAGACGTCGACGGCGGCGCCGCGCAGCGTGCCGTCCTTCAGCGCCGCCACCAGGTCGGCTTCCACCACCACGCCGCCGCGCGCGACGTTGATCAGCAGCGCGCCGCGCTTGATCTTCGCGAAGGCGCGAGCGTCGATCATCTTCGCCGTCTCCGGCGTCAGCGGGCAGTTCAGCGACAGGATGTCCACCTCCGGCAGTAGCGCGTCCAGCGTGCGGTATTCGACGCCCAGCGCCTTCTCCTGCTCGGGCGGCAGTTGCGTGCGGCTGTAGTAGAGCACGCGGCAATCGAAGCCCTGCAGCCTCTTCGCCACGCCCTTGCCGATGGCGCCGAGGCCGATGATGCCGACGGTCTTGCCGGACACCATGATGGACTGTTTCCAGACCTCGTTCTTGGCCCAGCCGCCGGCCGCCGTGCTGTTGTGCGCGGGCACGATGCGCCGCGCGAGGGCCAGCATCAGGCCGATGGTGAAGTCCGCGACGGGCGCCGCATTGCTGCCCGTGGTGCGTGCCACCTTGATGCCGTGCGCGCGGCAATAGTCGAGGTCGATATTGTCGATCCCCACGCCCCACTTATGGACGAGCTTGAGCTTCGGCCCCGCCGCCAGAACCTCCGCCGGGACGGGCACGTCCCACCACAGCGCGTAGGTGGCGTCGGCGACTTCCGCCTTGAGGTCCTCCACGCTCCGCCCCTTCACGGCGGACGCCGAAAAACCCTCGGGCAGCAGGGACTGGATGATGTCGGCCATCTCGCCGGCGATGGGTTGGAGAAGCGCAATCTTTGTCGTCATCAGGTCTTTCCTTACAGAACGGGAGCATCGGCGGAAAAGCGGATGCCCGCGCGCGCGAGCCCGCCGCCAAGCGCCACCACCGAACCATCGGCGCGCCAGCAGGCGGCGCCGGTCATCGATCCATCGGGGTTGAACACGATGGCATTCATGCCGCCGCCGATGCTGCGCACGCGCTGCACCCGGTGCCCGCGCGCCACCAGCGCATCCGCGACTTCCCCCGGCACGGCCGGTTCCAGTTCCAGCGCCTGGCCCTGCGTCCAGATGCGCGGCGCCTCCACCGCCTGCTGCGGCGTCATGCCGTGGTCGATCAGGTTCAGCACGGCCTGGAAGGCGGAGGTGAAGATGCGCAAGCCACCCGGCAGGCCGAGCGCGAAGGCGGGTTTTCCGTCTTTCAGCGCGATGGTCGGGGCCATGGAGGTATAGACGCGCTTCCCCGCCTCGACGGAGAGCGCGAAGCCCGGCCGCGGGTCGAAATTGTGCATGTAGTTGTTGCAGATCAGCCCCGTGCCGGGGATGGCGATGCGGGCGCCGAACAGCGCGTTGATGGTCTGCGTGGTGGCGACGATGTTGCCCTGCGCATCGGCCACCGTGACATGCGTGGTGCAGTTCGATTCCATCAGGGACGGATGCGCGGACCACGCCTTCGCCACGCCCATGTCGATCTCCGCGCGGCGCAGCGCGGCGTATTCCTTCGATGTCAGATGCGCCACCGGCACCTTCACGAAATCCGGGTCCGCCGTCGCGGCGGATCGGTCCGCGAAGGCCATCTTCAGCGCCTCCGCAATCAGATGAAATCCCTCGACGGTGCCGAAGCCCAGGCCCGCGACGTCGAAGCCCTCCAGCACGTTCAGCATCTGCGCGACATGCACGCCGGCGGAGGCCGGGGGCGGCGGCGCGAAGACGTCGTAGCCGCGGTAGGCGCCACCGATGGGCGCGCGCTGGATCGGCCGGCTGGCGCGGAGGTCGTCCCGCGTGATGATGCCGCCCATGCGCGCGATGGCATCGGCCACGATGCCGCCGAGCGATCCGTCCCCATGCAGCGCCGCATCGCCTTCCCGCGCCACGCAGCGCAGCGTTTCCGCATAGGCGCCCTGCACCAGCTTCGACCCCACCGCGGGCTTGCCGCCGCCCGCCAGGAAGCGCGCGGCCAGATCAGCATCCTTCGCGAGGTCCGCCGCCGCATCGCCGATGGAATCCGAAAGATACGGCGTGACGCGGAAACCCTCGCTCGCCAGGCGGATGGCCGGCGCCATCACATCGGCCAGCGGCCAGGTGCCGTATTCCGCGAGCGTCACGCACCAGGCCCGCAGCGCCGCCGGCACGGCGACGGAGAGCGCGCCGATGGCGTTCTCGCGGCCCACCGTCTCCCGCTCCTCCGGCGCTGAACCCGGCGCGGGCGTGTACATCGTCGGTGTCGCCGCGGCGGGCGCGGTGCTCAGCCCGTCCACGATCTTGTGTCGCCCATCGGCCATGCGCAGGTGGCAGACGCCCCCGCCCGTCAGGCCGACCATCATCGGCTCCACCACCGTCAGGGCGAAGAGCGCGGCGATGGCGGCATCCACGGCATTGCCGCCGGCCAGCAGCACCTCGGCCCCGGCGGCGGAGGCCATGGGATGGTTGGTCGCCACCACGCCGCGCGTGCCGGTCGCGGGCGATTTCTCAAGCCCCAGGGTGAAGCTGTTGCGGCCCACCGATTGCGCCATCGCCGGCGGCTCCTTCCTCGTCATGCCGCGCAGTCTGGGCCGCGATGGCGAGGTGAGAAAGGGGGGCTTACGCCGCCGCGGCATCCTCCGCGGGCCCATCGGGGTCGCCCGGCGCGGTCTCCCAGCCGAGGCCGACCATCGCCACAACGCGCCGACCGCCACGTTCCGCGCGCAGCACGATCGCCTTGCGCTCCTCCATATAGGCCAGCAGGCGCCGCGCCCGGCCCAGCGAATGGCTGCCATAGGCCCGCGCGATGGTGGCGTCCGACGGGCAGGGCAGGCCATCCAGCGCCGCGCGTGCCAGCAGCAGATAGACCCCCTGCGAATCCTCCGGCAGCGAATCCGCGCGTGCCACAGCGCCCTGCCAGGCCTCGCCCTCCGCCACATCGGGGTCGATGCCGGCGCGGGCGGTGGAGAGCATGCGCCGGAAGGCCGGCAGGTCGGGCGGGCCCTCCACCTCATGGATGCGCAGCCGCACCAGGAAATCCTGGTAGAGCACGCTGGCCGGGCGGAAGGCCGAATCCCCATCGGCCAGCACCTGGCGGAGGATGGCGTCCATCCGGCGGCGCTTGTCCTCCTGCTGCTCGGGCGTCGGCGGGGGCGGGGGTTCCGCGGCCTCCGCCGCCGCGGGCGGGCGGTACTGGGACAACTGCACCAGGATGTCCGGCATGGGCGGCTTCGGCGCGCGGCGCACGGGGGCGGGGCGGGGGGCCTCGTCCTGCGGCGCCTTCAGGATCAGGTCGCGCGCCTCCGCCGCGCTCGCCACCGGCGGCGGCACCAGGGCGGGGCCGGCGGAGCGCGACGCCGTCTCCACGCCGCCGATGCGGATCGGCAGCGGGCGGCGGGAGACCGCGGGGCCAAGCGCCACGAAATTGCCCCGCTGCAGGTCGCGGAACATCTCCGCCTGGCGCCGCTCCATGCCCAGCAGATCCGCCGCGCGTGCCATGTCGATGTCGAGGAAGGTGCGCCCCATCATGAAGTTGGACGCCTCCGCCGCCACATTCTTGGCGAGCTTGGCGAGGCGCTGGGTGGCGATCACACCGGCCAGGCCGCGCTTGCGGCCGCGGCACATCAGGTTGGTCATGGCGGCCAGCGCTGCCCGCCGCGCCTCATCCGACACGTCGCCGGCCATGGCGGGGGCGAAGAGCTGCGCCTCGTCCACCACCACCATCAGGGGGGTCCAGGCGTCGCGGTCCACCTCGAACAGCCCGTTCAGGAAGGCCGCGGCGCAGCGCAGCTGGGCCTCGACCTCCACCCCCTCAAGATTAAGGACCACGGAGACGCGGTGGCGGCGGACGCGTTCAGCCACCCGGGCCAGGGCGGCTTCGGTGTGGTCCTCGGCCTCGATCACCAGATGGCCGTGCTTGTCGGCGAGGGTGACGAAATCGCCCTCCGGGTCCACCACCACCTGCTGAACCCAGGGGGCGGATTGCTCCAGCAGGCGCCGCAGCAGATGGGATTTGCCGGACCCCGAATTGCCCTGGACCAGCAGGCGGGTGGAGAGCAGTTCCTCCAGGTCGAGCGTCGCGGCTTCCCCATTCGGCGCGCGTCCCATCTCGATCCCGATCGTCATGCATTCATCCCGGCCGGTGTTGCGGACTCGCCCGCCGGGGGTCCGGGCGGGGCGGCGGAGGACTAACGCGGCGGGGCAGGGGGCGGAAGACGGGAATTCGGCGCGGCGGTGCGGTGCGCGATCCCGGCGCCGGTTCATGCACGGTTAAGTGCGGTGCGGGATAGTCCCGGACCGCGTATCAAAGCCCCCATGGCCGCCATGCCCCCCATCGCTTCGCCTGATCCCGCTGTCTGCGCGGCTTGACCATGCCGGGTGCAAGCTCCTTTCGATTCGAAACCTGTCCCGGACTTCCAGCGCGTGCCAATGTCCCTGCATGACCCCGCCGCCAGGCCCCTCGTCATCGCGGACATGCCGGAGCGGACGGTCCCGCCGGCCCTGCCCGCCATGATCGCGGCCGCCGACCCGCCAGGGCAGCCCGCCCTGTTCGTCCTGGTCGTCGATGATGACGAGGATATCGTCCTGAACCTGGCGGAGGGCCTGGAACTCAGCGGCCATGCCGTGCTGACCGCCCATTCAGCGGCGCAGGCCCGCGCCGTGATGGCGGGGCGGGATGATATCGGCGTGGTGATCACCGATATCCGCATGCCGGGGGAGGATGGCCTCAAGCTGGCCCAGACGATCATGAGCGGCCGGCCGGATGAGGTGGCGGTCGAGGTGGTGGTCATCACCGGCCACGCCACGGTGCAGGACGCCGCGGCCGCCATCCGCCTGCACGTATTCGACTTCCTGCCCAAGCCCTTCACGGTGGACGCCGCGGCCGAAGCCGTGGAGCGCGCCTTGGCCCGCGCCCGGTCCCGGCGCGCGGATGGCGCCCAGCGCCGCGACCTGCTGCGGCGGACGGAGGAAGCGGAGCGCGCCCGGGCCGAGATGGAACGCCAGGTCGGTGGGGCGGAGGGCCGGCTTTCGGCCATGCCGGTCGGCTTCGCCCCGGCCGAGGCGCTGCGGCGCGAACTGCACGCCATCTCCCACGCGCTGCGCACGCCGCTGCACGCCATCGCTGGGGGCGCTGATCTGCTGAAGCTGCGGGGCGGGACGCTGGATGACGCCGCCGCGCGCGACGACATGGACATGCTGCAGGATGGCGTCCAGCGTGCGGTGGAGGCGGTGGCGCTGGTGGAGGAACTGCACCGTACCGATGCCAGCCCGCCGGAGGAGGAGGTCGCGCCGCTCGACCTCTCCCTCGCCATGGCGCGCCTGGCCCAGCGGCTGCGGCGGCGTGACCCGCCGCCGGCGGCCGACCTGCTGGTGGAGGCGGGCGCGGGCATCCTGGTGCGCTGCCTGCCGAATGATCTGCGGCGGGTCATCGACCTCTGCGCCGACAGCGCGCTGGCCTGGGCGCCGCCCGGCGCCACCGTGGTGCTGGCGGCGCAGCCGGTGCAGGCGGGCATGGTGGAAGCCAGCTTCGCCGTCCGCAGCGGCGGTGCCGGGGCCGATCACCCCGCCGCCGTGCTGTCCGATTTCGCGCGAACCCAGGAAGACCTGCGCTTCGCCATCGCCCGCCGCCTGGCGGAGCGCCATGGCGGCAGGCTGACCAGCACCGGCGGCGCTGATGGCGCGATGACCTTGCGCCTGCTGCTGCCGGCGGGGTGAACCGGGGACGGCATCGCCGCCCCCGCGCTTCGATCAGCCGACCGGCACCACGCTGGTCCAGCCATGCGCATCATTGGTCCGGCCGTACTGGATGCCGACGATGCTGTCGTAGAGCTTCTGCGTCAGCTCCCCGGTCACGCCACCATTGATCAGCACATCCTCCCCCTTGTAGCCGAGGGTGCCGACCGGGGAGACGACGGCCGCGGTGCCCGTGCCCCACATTTCCTTCAGCGTGCCGTCGCGCCCGGCCGCCATCACCTCGTCGATCGTGATGGGACGCTCGGAAACCTTGAGGCCCCAGTCCCGCATGAGCTGGAGGGTGGAGGCGCGGGTCACGCCATCCAGGATGGTGCCGGCCAGCGGGGGCGTGATCACCTCATCCCCGATGCGGACCATGATGTTCATGGTCCCGACCTCATCCAGGTACTGCCGGTGCACGCCATCGAGGTAGAGCACCTGCGTGTAGCCCGCGGCGGCGGCATCCTGCTGGCCGGAGAGCGACTGCGCGTAGTTCGCCGCCGTCTTCGCCTCGCCCGTGCCGCCGCGCACGGCGCGCACATGGCTGTCGGATGCCAGGATGCGGACCGGCTTCACGCCTTCCTTGTAGTAGCTGCCGACCGGCGACAGGATCAGGAAATACAGGTAGCTGTGCGCGGGATGCACGCCCAGCATCACATCGGTCGCGATGATGGTGGGGCGGAGATATAGCGAGGTGCCGGCCTTGCGCGGCACCCAATCCGCATCCACGCCGACCAGCGCGTCGAAGCTCTGGCGGATGATGTCCACCGGCACTTCCGGCATGCACATGATGCGGGCGGAGCGGTTGAAGCGCTCCGCATGGCGGTCCGGGCGGAACAGGCGGATCTGGCCGTCATCGCCGCGGAAGGCCTTCAACCCGTCGAAGATCGCCTGGCCGTAATGCAGCACGCTGGTCGCGGGGTCGAGGCTGAGGGGCCCGTAGGGCTCGATGCGCGGGGAATGCCAGCCCTGGCCCTCGTCGTAGTTCATCAGGAACATGTGGTCGGTCAGGACCTTGCCGAAGGACAGGGTCTCATCGGCGGGCTTCGCCTTGGGCGAGCTGGTCCGGGTGATCGGGAAATTGCTCATCAGGCGAGTCCTCCAGCGTTTCCTTGCGCGTTCCCTACCATGCCGCGTTCTTTTAGAAACGGTAAGAGGGGCTGACATAGTTTCGTTGCATGGCTGCCCCGCGGGGCTAGCCGACGCAGCAGCTCTTCGCGCTGCGGCCGGGCGGCACGTCCAGCGCCGGGTTCTCGTCGAAGAAGCCCTCGGGATGCAGGGCGAAGCCGGCGGTGATGACGGGCTGGACCGGGAAATCCTCCGGCCGCGGGACGTGGTGCAGGCCGAAGCTGTGCCAGAGGACCAGATCGGCATCGACGAGCGGCCGGTCCGCCGCCGTCCAGGCCGGCAGGCCATCGCCGCCGCTGGACTGGTTGGGGTAGCGGCCCGCGGCGAACATCTCCTCTGCATCGAAAGCCGTGACCCAGAGCTGCCTGGTCATGAAGGCGGCGCGCTTCGTCACGCTGGCCTCGGGGGCGGAGAAGGTGGGCAGGGGGTTCTGGACGACCAGGCGATAGGCGGTCGGCTGGCCCATGGCGTTGCGGGCGTGGGCGCTTTCCACCCGCCAGCCACGCATCTTGTAGAAATCCACGTTGCGCTGTGCGCGCAATTCGCTCTCCAGCACCGTCTCCCGCAGCATGAAGGCGTTGCCGTGGGGGTTCTCCGGCCCCATCGGCAGGCCAACGGTATCGACCTCCACCACCCGGTTCGCCTCTCCGTCGACATCCATGTCGAGCCGCATGTTGAAGACGTGCTGGTGCAGATGCGCATAGACGCCGGGGGCCACCAGGGTGCCGAAGCGGGGTTCCTCCCCCGGCTTGAGGCCGGCGGTGTTCATGATGCCGGTGGCCTTGATCTCGAAATGGATGGAGCCGTCCTGGTGCAGGTACCAGAAGGACCCGTATTCGTAGTTGCCGATGGTGGATATGGAGGACAGCACCAGCCGCCTTGCGCGCCGCACCTCCACCTTGCCGGTGTGCAGGTCCGTGTGTTTCCAGAGGATCCCGTGATCCTCCTCATGCAGGCAGATCGCGTTCGGGATGCAATAGGGATCTCCCTTGCTGTCCGCCAGCCAGCCATCGAAGTAGTGGATGGCGCCGAGGCAGTCGCAGCCCAGCGTCAGCGAATTGGCCAGCACGCCGATGCCGTATTCCCCGACATCGAAGGCGTTCTTGCGGAAGTGCCCGCCGCCGGGGTGCGCATAGGGCACCACCATCTCCGACAGCGCGCCGCGATGCATCACGGGGCGGGTGCGGCCCTGGTCCTCATAGGTCAGGGCGTGCAGCACCAGGCCCTCCCGCGCGTTGAAGCCGACGCGGAAGCGCCATTTCTGCCAGCGGACTTCCTGGCCGTCCACGGCGAAGGAAGGACCGTCCGGCTGGATGATCTCCAGCGGCCGGATGTCGTCGCGGAACACCGTGCGGAACTGCGCCGCATAGTTCGAATCCCGCATCGGAATCGGTGCCGCGCCATGGTCGTCGATGCGCAGCACGGCCGCGCGGTCGAGGTCGATGACAGCGCAGAGACCCTCGATGGGGTGGGCATAGGCGTTGTCGTCCGGCGAGGTGCGCAGCCAGCAGAAGGTGTGCGACAGGCGCCGCCCTTCCTCATCCGGCAGTCCGTAGTTCCCGGCGGACCAGGGGTCCACCTGCACCAGCCCGATATCGGTGATCCCGCGCCTTGCCAGCGCGGCCTGGAAGCCCGGATCGGCGCGGGCGACGCGGCCGACCAGTTCGATGTCGTCGAAGAGGATGCGCGGCCGCACGCCGGGGATGTGCTGCCAGGACAGCACCGCGCCGGCGGCCAGGTCCACCACCGCCTCGAACACCCGGCCATCGCGGCGATCGAAGGCGCAGACGAAGGCGCGGCGGGGCGGGGGCGTTTCCGCGCGGAGCTCGGCCTTGGACGGTTCGGCCAAGCTGATCGTCTCGAACATCATCCCCGCGCCCAAATCATGCGCGGCGCGGACCAGCGCGGTGGCTTGGCGGATTTCCGCGGGAGTCAGCGGATCGAGCGGGTGGGCGGGCATGGGGTCGTCCTTCGGGCCTCCGGGGACGGTAACGGGGGCGGGAGGGGGACGGAAGCGTGGGCCGGTTCAACGGCTGAATGAGCAGGCATCGGTTATTCACTGCGATTGAATCGTGATTATTGACTCTACGCGATCGATGATCGCATGATCCGCGTGCCGCAGAGGAGCGCCCCATGCCGCCCATCCTGCCCTGCTGTCGGGGCTGACCCGCCGCCCCCTTCCGCCCGGTCCGCCGGGCGGCGCCGTCCCTCCGCGCAAGGACCCGTCCTTCATGCCTCTCGTGCCATCCCGGCGCGCCGTGCTCGGCCGCCGCGCGACCTTCCTGCTGCCTGCGTTGCTGGCATCGCCCGCCATCGCCGCCGATCTTCCGCGCCGGGTGCCGCCCGGCACGCGGCTGGTGGCGGCGGACCAGAACCAGGCGTTGCAGACCATGATGCAGGCCTCCGGCGAACATGGCCGCCTGGCCGCGACCGTGAACTACGCCAATTTCCTCGGCGGCCCCGCCATCCTGGAGGCGTTCCGCGCCGGTGCGCTCGACCTCGGCATCGTCGGCAACACGCCCCCCATCCAGGCCCATGCGGCGGGGGAGCGCATACCCATCATCGCCGCCCGGACCTCGACCGAGCCGGACTACAAATTCGCGGTGCGCCCGGGGCTGACCGTCGCGACGCTCAAGGACTTCGCCGGCAAGCGCATCGCCTATGCCGAGGGCACGGGCCGCCAGCCCTTCGTGCTGCGGGCGCTGCAACTGGCGGGGCTGACGCGCCGCGACGTGCGCCTGGTGCCGCTGCGTGTCTCCGACTTCCCCGACGCGGTGCGGGGCGGGCAGGTTGACCTGGCGCCGCTGAACGAACCGCATTTCTCCCGCTACCTCGCGCAATGGGCGGATCGCGGGGCCTCCGCCCTGCCGGCTGACCAGCATGCCGATCTGCCCCGGCGCCTCAGCTACCTCTATGCCAGCGGTCGCGCGCTGGATGATTCGGCGAAGGCCGCGGCGCTGCGGGACTTCGTCATCCGCTGGATCGCCGCCAGCCGCTGGTCCAAGGCGCGGCCGGAGGAATGGGTGCAGGCCTATTACGTGCGCCTGCAGAACCTCCGCCCGGAGGATGGCCGCGCCATCGAGGCCTCCGAGGGCGAGTACCGCTTCCCCGCGCTCTCCACCCTCATCGCCCCGCACCAGTCGACGATCGACCTGATCCACGCCGCCGGCGACATCCCCCGCCGCCTGGATGCGCGGGAGGAATTCGACCTGCGCTTCGACGCGGTCATCGCGGAGCACGCGGCATGAGCGATCGCGCCAGCTACGAATTGATCTCGGTGGCGGATGTGCTGCTGCCGATCGATCCGCCGCAACCCCGCCCGGCGCCCCGCGCGGCGCCGGTGCTGGCGCCGCGGCGCCTGCCGGCCTGGGGCATCCTCTTCGGCCCGCTGGTGCTGGTGCTGGTCTGGGAAGCCGCGTCGCAGACCGGCCTGCTCTCACCCCGCCTGCTGGCCGCGCCCTCCACCGCCGTCACCTCCGGCTTCGCCATGCTCCAGGCCGGCACCTTGCAGGAGCATTTCCTCGCCTCCGCCCAGCGCGCCTGGCTCGGGCTCGGCATCGGCGTGGCGATCGGCCTGGTGCTGGCGCTGGCCTCAGGCCTGACGCGGCTTGGCGAGGCCTCGATTGACGGCGTCGTGCAGGTGAAGCGCGCCATCCCGACGCTGGCGCTGATCCCGCTGGCGATCCTGTGGCTCGGGATCGGGGAGGTGATGAAGATCGCCCTCATCGCCACCTCCGTCCTCGTCCCCGTCTACATCAACACGCATGCGGCGCTGCGCGGCATCGACCTGCGCTTCGTCGAACTCGCGCGCTCCGTCGGCCTCGGCCGGGCGGAGTTCCTGCGGCGCGTGGCGCTGCCGGGTGCGCTGCCGGGCTTCTTCACCGGGCTCCGCCTGGCGGTCACGGCCTGCTGGACCGCGCTGGTCGTGCTGGAACAGATCAACACGACGGAGGGCATCGGCTACCTGATGAACCGTGCGCGGGACTACGGGCAGACGGATGTCATCGTCGTCGGCCTCGCGGTCTATGCCGTGCTGGGCCTGGCGTCGGACATGGCGGTGCGGGCACTGGAACGGCGCGCGCTGTCCTGGCGCAAGGCACTCGGCGCATGAGTCCCGCGGTGAGGATCGAGGCGCTGACCCGCGCCTTCGCCGGCCGCGTGGTGCTGGACGGGATCGACCTCGCGATCCAGCCCGGGGAGTTCGTGGCGCTGATCGGCCGCAGCGGCTGCGGCAAATCCACGCTGCTGCGCGCCATCGCGGGCCTCGATGACGGCGTGGCCGGCGGCGGCACGGTGGAGGCGCCGCGCAGCAAGGCCATCCTGTTCCAGGACAGCCGCCTTCTGCCGTGGGAGCGGGTGCTGTCCAACGTCACCCTCGGCCTCGCTGCCGCGGATGCCGAACCCCGCGCCCGCCGCGTGCTGGCCGCCGTGGGGCTGGAGGGAAGGGAGGATGCCTGGCCCGGCACGCTGTCCGGCGGCGAACAGCAGCGCGTGGCGCTGGCCCGCGCTTTGGTGCGCGAACCCGCGCTGCTGCTGGCGGATGAGCCCTTCGGGGCGCTCGACGCGCTGACCAGGCTGCGCATGCACGCGCTGCTCGCCGCCCTGGTGGCCCGCCACCGCCCGACCGTCCTGCTGGTGACGCATGATGTGGATGAGGCACTGACCCTCGCGGATCGGATCCTGGTGATGGACCAGGGCCGCATCACGCGGGACCTGCCCATCGCCCTGCCGCCGCCGCGCCGCCGCAGCGATGCCGGCTTCGACGCGCTGCGCGGCCTTCTTCTCAACGCCCTCGGCGTTCCCGAACACGCCTGACCGGAGGAGCATGACCATGCCCCGCGACTTGCACCTGAACCTCTTCATCAACAGCCGCGGCCATCATGAGGCCGCCTGGCGCCACCCCGGCGCGACGCCGCGCGCGCTGACCGACATCCGCTACTACCAGGACCTCGCCCGCGCCGCGGAGGCCGCGGCCTTCGACAGCATCTTCTTCGCCGACCACCTGGCCCTGGGCGATGAGGCCGCGCATGTCGCGAAGGGGCAGCTGGAGCCGATCACGACGCTCGCCGCCGTGGCCGGCGCCACCACGCATATCGGCCTGATCGCCACCGCCTCCACCAGCTATACGGAGCCCTTCAACCTCGCCCGGCAATTCGCCAGCATCGACCACATCAGCGGCGGGCGCGTCGGCTGGAACATCGTCACCACCTGGCTGCCAGAAGCCGGGCGCAATTTCGGGGAGGCGAAGCAGACCCCGCATGCCGAACGCTATGCCCAGGCCGATGACTTCCTCGACGTGGTCAAGAAGCTCTGGGACAGCTGGGCGGATGATGCGGTGCTGGATGACCGGGAAGGCGGCCGCTTCGCCGACCCCGCGCGCATCCGCCGCTTCGACCACCAGGGCCCGCACTACCAGGTCGCCGGCCCGCTGAACCTGCCGCGCGGCCCGCAGGGAAGGCCCGTGCTGGTGCAGGCCGGCTCCTCCGACACCGGGCGCGGCTTCGCGGCGCGGCATGCGGAGGCGGTCTTCACCGCGCATCTGGAGAAGCAGGCCGCGCAGGGCTTCCATGCGGACCTCAAGGCCCGCGCGCGGGCCATCGGCCGCGATCCCTCCCAGATCCTGGTCCTTCCTGGCATCAGCCCCGTCATCGCGGGGACGGAGGCAGAGGCGCAGCGCCTGCAACGCGAGCTGAACGAGCTGACCGACCCCGCCGTCGGCCTGGCGCGGCTGTCTGCACGCTTCGGTGGGCATGATTTCTCGCACCTCTCGCTCGACCAGGTGCTGCGCGTGGAGGACTTCCCCGACCCCGCGACGGTGCAGGCCGCGCAGAGCCGCGCCGCCGTCATCACCGCGCTGGTGGCGCGGGAACGCCCGACCTTGCGGGCCCTGCTGCACAGCCTGTCCGGTGCCCGAGGCCATTTCAGCCTGGCCGGCACGCCGGAACAGGTGGCGGCGGTGATCGAGGATTGGTTCACCACCGGCGCGGCGGACGGCTTCAACGTCATGCCGCCCGTGCTGCCCGCGCTGTTCGACGCCTTCGTGGCGGAGGTCGTGCCCATCCTGCGCCGCCGCGGCCTGTTCCGGCAGGGCTACAGCGGCACGACGCTGCGCGACCACCTCGGCCTGAGGCGGCCGGACAGCCAGTTCTTCCCCGCAACCGGGATCGCCGCCGCGGCCTGACCCTCAGCGCCGGTCGATGGGCCGCCAGCCGTGCCGCAGCGCGCGGCTGGCGCGATCGAAGGCGAAGCGGTTGCCGCCGCCACGGCCGGGCTGGTCCTCCGCCCGGCTGATCGGCACCGCCTTCAGCGCGCAGAGCAGCAGCGCGCCCACCGCCCCATGGGCGACGATGGCGACATCGCCAGGCGGCGCCTGCGCCAGCACATGGTCCACCGCCGCGACGATCCGCGCCTGGGCATCGATGGCCCGTTCCCAACCGCGGACGCTGTCCGTGGGCCTGGCGAAGAAGGCATCGGCCATGGCCTCGAAGGCTGGGCCGGGCAGGTAGCCGGTGGCGCTGCGGTCGTTTTCGTGCAGGGCCTCCAGCACCGTCACATCCAGGCCCGTGCCGGCTGCCAGGATCGCGGCGGTATCCACGGCCTTGCGTTCCGCGCTGCCGAAGAGGCTCGCCACGGGTCGCAACCACGGCTGTTCCAGCATCGCCAGCGCGCGGTGGATGCCCCGGGCGGAGAGGCGCCATTCCGGCACGGGAATCCCGGGGTCAACATGGACGTCGGGGTGGGTGATGAAGTGGACGATCGCCATGTCGCGGTGCACGCTATGCTGTGGGAATCCTGGAGGCGCAGCCTGCGCCCGGACTCCTGCGGAGGAGGCTCCCGATGCTGCGTCGCCTGCTAGCCATCGCCGTCATGGCCACATTGTCGCTTTCGGCGGCGGCGCAATCCCCGCCCCGGCTGGTGAACGGCTTCGCGCCGGGCGGTACCGCCGATATCGTTGCCCGGCTGCTGGCCGATCTCGCCGGCCCGGCGCTTGGCACGCGCCCGGTGGTGGAGACGCGGACCGGCGCCACGGGTTTCATCGCCGCCGAACAGGTGGCGCGCGGCCCCGCGGATGGCTCCGCCGTCGTGCTCTGCGTCATGTCCATGCTGGCCATCGCGCCGGAACTGCCGGGCGCGCGCCTGCCGATCGACCCACGCACGGACCTCGCCGGCGTCGCGCTTTTCGCGCTGTCCCCCTACGGCCTGGTGGTGGGGGCGCAATCGCCCTACCGGTCGCTGGCCCAACTGGTGGAGGCCGCGAAGGCGCGTCCCTCCGCCGTCTCCTATGCGAGCGTCGGCGTGGGGTCCGCGCCGCATCTCGGCGGCGCGCTGATCGGCCTGCGCGCACCGGCGGAGATGGTGCATGTGCCCTATCGCGGCGCCGCGCCCGCGCTGCTCGACGTCATCGCCAACCGCGCCGATTTCATGATGGTGAGCCTCGGCGACGTGACGAAGCAGATCCAGGATGGCGATCTGCGCCTGCTGGCGCTGGGGGATAGCCGCCCGGTGCCGCTGTTCCCGAACGTCCCGCCGATCAGCGCCACGCTGCCGGGGGTGGAGAGCTACACCTGGTTCGGCCTGTGTGGCCCGAGGGGGATGAGCGCCGAGGGCCGCGCGCGGTGGGAACGCGGCACCGCCGCCGCTGTCGCCGATCCCGGCTTCCGCACGCGGCTGGAAGCCATGGGCCTGGTGCCGCTGTTCGAGGATGGGGCCACGATGGATCGCCGCATCGCCGCTGATCGTGAATTGTGGGGAGGCGTGGTGCGTGCCGCTAACATCCGGGCCGAATAGGACGCCGCCCTCGCCGGCGGAGCTCAAGCTTCGCACGACCGCCATGCCGGCGGATGCCAACCCGTCCGGCGACATCTTCGGCGGCTGGCTGATGGGGTTGATGGACCTGGCCGCCGGCAACGCGGCCGGCCGTCGCGCCCGCGGCCGCGTCGCGACCATTGCCGTGGACGGCATGAAGTTCCACCGCCCTGTCGTCGTCGGCGACGAGGTCAGCATCTATGCCTGCATCGTCTCCGTCGGCCGCACCTCCATGCGCATCGAGGTGGAGGCCTGGCGGCGGGAGCGGTCGGAGGATGAGATGTTCCTGGTGACGGAGGCGGTCTTCACCTTCGTCGCCATCGATGAGGCACGTAAGCCGCGACCCGTGCCGCAGGAGGGTGCGTGATGGACGGAAGCTGGCCCCTGATGCGGGATCACGTCATCCGCTGGTCCGAATGCGACCTCTACGGTCACGTCAACCACGCGGCCTACCTCACGATCTTCGAGGATATGCGCATCGCGCATTGGGAGGCGCTGACGGGACTGCCGATCTCGCCAACCCGCCCCGGCCCGGTGGTGGCGCAGATCGAGGCGAAGTACCACCGCGCGGCCGGGTTCGGGGAGAAGGTGGTGCTGGGCAGCCGCGTGGTGTCCTTCCGCCGCACCTCCTTCATCCATGACTATGCGATGTGGCGGGATGGCGTCGCCTGCTGCACCGGCCGCGCCATCTGCGTGGTCACGCGCAACGACACCGGGGAGAAGGTGCCGCTGTGGCCCGACCTGCGCGCGGCGATGCTGGCGGAAGGCGCGGTGGCGGAGGGCTAGAGGGCGCCGAGATACCGCCCCGCCAGCCCGCCCTGCTGCCGCCGGTCATGCTCCATCAGCAGGCGCAGCGCGGCATCGGCCGATGCGTAGCAATCATGCAGGATCGTCGCCATCGCCAGCAGCGCGCGGTCCGGCAGCGCCGCCAGCTTGGTCAGGTCCCGGATGAAGATGGCATCGGCCCAGACCATCTGGCTGAGCCCGGCATAGGGGCTGCCGCCCACGACCATCGGGCTCATCACCCGGCTGTTGAGCGGGAAGAAGCGGTGGAAGGCGAAGCCCTGGCCGCGGAGGAAGGCGTCCACATCGCCGAATAGCGGCTGGTCCTTGTAGAGGGGCAGGAACTCGACCTCCGCCTGCACCACCAGCGCGTCGCGCAGCCGCGCCTCCGCATGGCGCAGCACCATCAGCTCCGCGCCCTGGATGTCGAGCTTGAGCAGGTCGGCGCCCTCGGTCTCCGGCACATCGTCGAGGCGCACGGTGTCGAGTTCCACCCGGTCCAGCACCCGGCCCCAATCGGGGAAGCCGTGAAACAGGGCGAGCGTGGCGGGATCGGGTTCCAGCAGGGATGTCATGCCGGGCGCCTGGCAGACCCGCAGCGTGTGGCGGCCGCCATCGCCCACGGCGTGCGGGAAGTAGCGTTCATGCGGGCCCTTGCGGGCGTTCAGCGTGGAAAGCGCCGCGGCATCGGGTTCGAACCCCACCACCTCCGCCTGGCCGGCGCGCAGCAGGGCGGCGTAGGGCGGGTCGCCATCGATCGGGTTGGCGCCGATGTCGATGGCCTTGATGCGGATGTCCTGCCCGGTGATGTCCCGGAAGGACCGGCTTCCTGCCGCCATGGATGCGCTGCCTTCTGCTGTCGCAGGGCCAATCTGGCGCGGGCGGGTTAACGAAGCGGCAAACTCGAAAAGCCCTCTCCCCCGGCCGGGGGAGAGGGTTGGGTGAGGGGGCGCCCTTCCCCGGTCAGACGACCGTCAGGCTTTCCCGCCGCAGCTGCACCGCCAGCGCGTCCAGCGCCCGCCCGGTCCGCTCCACCATCTCATCGACCTCATCCGCCTTCATGATGAGCGGCGGGGAGAAGGCGATGGTGTCGTTGGCCAGGCCGCGCAGGATCACGCCCTCGGCCTCGCCCAGCTTGGCGAGGCGCGGGCCGACCTTGGCGGAGGGCTCGAAGTTCTTCTTGGCACCCTTGTCGGCGACCAGTTCCATGGCGGCGACCATGCCGATGCCGCGCACTTCGCCGACCAGCGGATGGCCCTCGAAGCGTTCGCGCAGCTTCGCCTGCATATGGGCGCCGACCTTGTTGACGTGCTCGACAATGTTCAGCTCATCGTAGATCTTCAGCGTCTCCAGCGCGACGGCGGCGGCGACGGGGTGGCCCGAATAGGTGAAGCCATGGCCCCAGGTGCCGATGGTGGAGGAGCCGTCCGCCAGGCCCTGGAAGACGCGGTCATTGATGATGACGGCGGAGATCGGCAGGAAGGAGGCGCTCAGCGCCTTGGCGCAGGTGATGATGTCGGGGGTGATGGAATAGGTCTGGCAGCCCCAGTAGTTGCCCGTGCGGCCGAAGCCGCAGATGACCTCGTCCGCCACGAACAGCACGTCATACTTCCGCAGCACGGCCTGGATCTTGTCGAAATAGGTGGCGGGCGGAACCATCACGCCGCCGGCGCCCATCACGGGCTCCGCGAAGAAGGCGGCGACCGTCTCCGGCCCCTCCCGCAGGATCGTGTCCTCCAGCTCCTGCGCCAGGCGCGTGGCGAAGTCGGCCTCGGACTCGCCGGGCTTGGCGCCGTGGTAGTGGTGCGGCGTGGAGACATGGATGAAGCGGTCGCCGACGGGCAGGTCGAACATCTTGTGGTTCGCCGGCAGGCCGGTGAGGGACCCGCTGGCGATGGTGATGCCGTGGTATGCCTTCAGACGGCTGATGATCTTCTTCTTCTCGGGCTTGCCGATGGCGTTGTTGTAGTACCAGACCATCTTGATCGCGGTGTCGTTCGCCTCGGACCCGCTGTTGGCGTAGAACACCTTCGACATCGCGCAGGGCGCACGCTCGATCAGCATCTCGCTGAGGTCGATCAGCGGCTCATGCGACTTGGCGGTGAAGGCGTGGTAGAAGGGCAGCTTCTTCATCTGCTCATAGGCAACCTCGGCAAGCCGATGGTTGGAGAAGCCGAGGGAGGCGCACCACAGGCCGGCCACGGCCTCGATGTATTCCTTGCCCTGGTCGTCCCACACCTTCACGCCTTCGCCGCGGGCGATGACCAGCGGGCCGTTCTTGGCATGCGCGCGGTGGTCGGTATACGGGTGCAGCACATTCGCGATGTCGCGTTCCGCGTTGGAATTCCGGACCGGCGTGGCGGGCGGGGTCATGGAGTGCATCTTCCTCAACTGGCGTCCCTGGGATGCTAGAACGCCATTCGCCCCGCGTCATCTGCCGTGACGCCCGCCACGGTTGCGGCGGGCAGGTCTTCGTCGCATTTTGCCCCCCGTTCAGCCGCCGAGTGGCCGGAGAGTTCACATGACCGAGATCAAGCCGCACGGCTCCCACTGGGGTTCCTTCGAGGCGGTGGTCGAAAACGGCCGCCTGGTGGAAGCGCGACCCTTCGCGCGGGACCCCTTTCCGGGGTCGCTGCTGCAGTCGATGCCGGAAGCCGTGCATGGCAAGGCGCGGATCGACCGGCCCTATGTCCGCGCCGGCTGGCTGCGTGGTGAGCGGCGCGGATCGTCCCGCGGCGGGGATGATTTCGTGGCCGTGGAATGGGATCGGGTTATCCGCCTGGTGGCGGAGGAATCCGCCCGGGTGCGGGCGGAACACGGCCACGCCTCGATCCTGGGCGGGTCCTATGGCTGGTCCTCCGCCGGGCGCTACCACCATGCGCGCACGCAGTTGCACCGCTACCTGGGCATGGGCGGCGGCTTCACGGCGCAGGTGACGAATTATTCCTACGGCGCGGGCATGACCTTGATGCCGCATGTGCTGGGGACGAACGAGGTCATCCAGGGCCCCGTCACGGATTGGGGCAGCATCAGGAAGCACACGAAGCTGATGCTGTGCTTCGGCGGCCTGCCGCTGAAGAACGGGCTGGTGACGTCGGGCGGCGCGGGCGGGCATGAATATGTGCCGCTGATGAAGGCGGCGGTCGCGGCAGGCGTGCGCTTCGTCAACATCTCCCCCTTCAAGGGCGATGTTGGGGATTTCCTCGGCGCTGAATGGGTGCCGATCCGGCCGAACACCGATGCGGCGATGATGTTCGCCATGGCGCATGTGGTGATCTCCGCGGGGCGGGAGGATGCCGATTTCCTCGCGCGCTGCACGGTCGGCTGGGACCGCTTCCGCGACTATGTGATGGGCGCGGCGGACGGCGTGGCGAAGACGCCCGAATGGGCCGAAGCCATCACGGAAGTGCCCGCCGCCACCATCCGCCGCCTGGCGATGGAGGCCGCGGGCGCCCCCACCATGTGCACCGCCACCTGGTCCATCCAGCGTGCCGAGCACGGGGAGCAGCCCTGGTGGGCGCTGACCGCCTTCGCGGCGCTGCTGGGCGGCATCGGCAAGCCGGGGCAGGGGATCGCCTTCGGCTATGGCTCCATGAATGGCATGGGGACGCCGCGGCATGAGGTGCCCTCCGTCGCCGGCCCCGCCGTGCGGAACACCTGCGGCGCCTATATCCCCGTGGCGCGGGTGACGGAGCTGCTGGAGCGGCCGGGCGAGATCCTGCAATACAATGGCCGTGACCTGCTGCTGCCGGACATCCGGTTGATCTGGTGGGCGGGCGGAAACCCCTTCCACCACCACCAGGACCTCGGCCGGCTGCTGCGGGCCTGGAACCGCGCGGATACGGTCGTGGTGCAGGAACCCTGGTGGACCTCCGTCGCGCGCCACGCCGATATCGTGCTGCCGGCGACGACGACGCTGGAGCGCAACGACATCGGCAGCGCGTCCCGCGACCGCTACGTCCGCGCCATGCACCAGGCGATCCCGCCCGTCGGCCAGGCAAGGAACGACGTCGATATCCTCGCCGACCTCGCCGATGCCGCGGGCTTCCGGGCACAGTTCACGGAACAGCGCGATGAGGGCGCCTGGCTGCGGCACCTGTACGGCCGCTGGCGCCAGGCCTGCGCCGCGCAGGGGATCGAGGTGCCGGATTTCGAGCGTTTCTGGGCCGAGGGCTTCGTCGAGATTCCCGCGCCGGAGCAGGACTATGTCCAGTTCGCGGAATTCGCCGCGGACCCGGAGGCCAACCCGCTCAACACGCCCTCCGGCAAGGTCGAGATCTTCTCCGAGACCATTTCGTCCTTCGGCTATGCCGAGACGCCGGGCCATGCGGTGTGGATGGAGCCGACCGAATACCTGGGCTCCCCGCTGGCGCAGACATTCCCGCTGCACATGCTGTCCTTCCAGCCCTCCACGCGGCTGCATGGGCAGTTGGACAGCGGGCCGGTGGCCGCCGCCGACAAGATCCAGGGGCGGGAGCCGATCCGCATGCACCCGGATGACGCGGCCGCGCGCGGGCTGGTGGATGGGCAGGTCGTGCGCGTCTTCAACGCCCGCGGTGCCGTCGCGGCGGGGCTGCGCGTGACGGCGGATATCCGCCCCGGCGTCGTCGCGATGGCGACGGGTGCCTGGTGGAACCCGGCCACTCCCGGTGCCACCGACGCGGCCTGCATCCACGGCAATGCCAATGTGCTGACGGCGGATATCGGGACCTCGCGCCTCGGCCAGGGATCGGCCGCGCAATCCTGCCTGGTGCAGATCGAGGCCTGGCCGGGCGAGGCGCCGCCCGTCACGGTCCATGTGCCGCCCGCCGGGGCCACCGCCGTTCCATGATCGGCCGTCGCCTGCTGCTGGCCGCGCCTGCGCTGCTTTGCCTGCCGGCGCGGGCGCAGGTCACCACGCTGGACCTGCCGCCGGTGATGCCGCCGCTGCGGCCGGATGATTGGGTGGCGCCCGGGCATCGCCGCGACGTGCTGGTGCGATGGGGCGACCGCGTGACCTTCGACGCCGCGCCGTGGGAGCCGCGCAACCCCACCGCCGATGGCGTGGCCGGCCAGTTCGGCTGGGATGCGCGGCTGGCGGGCCTGGTCGCGACTCCGATGGGCGCGGATGGCGTGCCGCGGCTGGTCGTCGCCGTCCTGCACCCCGAGGTCGATCCCGCCATGGCCTTCCCCGGCGGGCGGGACCGGCCGGCGGTGGCGGCGGCGATGTCGGGCGCCTCGCTGCTCAACCTGGAACGCCAAGGCGGGCGCTGGGTGCTGGTGGATGGCGGGTTCCAGAGCCGCCGCCTCGGCACCTCCACCCTCTGCCGCATGGGCGGGCCGGTGGCGCTGGGGGGCGGCGTGGTCGGCTTGCTCGGCCCCGTCGCCGGCGCGGCGACGCCCTGGGGCACGCTGCTGCTGGCGGAACAGGACCCGGCTTCCTGGCTCGCGCGGTTGCAGGACCTTGATGCCCGCTTCCGGGATGGGCGGCAGTTCGGCTGGGTGGCGGAGGTCGATCCGCTGGACCCGCAGAGCGTCCCGGTGAAGCGGGGCGCACTCGGCCGGATCGGCGCGCAGGCGGTGGCGGCGACCGTGACGGATGATGGCCGCGCCGTCGTCTTCCTGGCCGATGGGCGGCCGATGGGCTTCGTCTACCGCTTCGTCTCCGCCGGGAAGGCGATGGAGGGCGATGCGCTGGAGGCCGGGCAACTGGCCGTCGCACGGGTGGAAGGCGAGGCCATCACCTGGCGGCCGCTTGCCGAGGGCGCGCTGATGGCGCCGGCCCTGGCGGCGGAGGCCGCGGGGGCGACGCCTTTCGACACCCCCGCCGCGCTGGCGATGGACCCGCGCCGGCAGCGCCTGCTGCTGGCCTGCCGCGCCGGCACAACGCGGGGGGAGGCACGGCTGGATGCCCTGAACCCGCGCCCCGGCGCCCATCCCGGCCATGTCATCGAGATCACCGGCGACCCCGCCGCGGCGCGCATGGCGGCGCGGGTGCTGTTCCTGGCGGGCGATGCCGGCGAGGGCGGGCGCTACGGCCGCGACATGCCGGCCAGCAGCGCCGTGCCGCGCTACCCCGCGACGCTGGCCGTGGACCAGCGCGGGCGGTGCTGGATCGGCACGGACCGCGCGGGGCGGCCCGGCGCCGCGCCGGACATGGCCTTCGCCTGCGACCTCGACGGTCCCGGCCGCGCCGTGCCGCTGCCGATCCATGCGGCGCCGCGCGGTGGCGCCATCGGCGGCGCGGCGCCGACGCCGGAGGGGGATGCGCTGCTGCTGGTGGTGCGGACGCCGGGTGCTGAACCAGGGGCCAGCTTCGACCGGCCGGCGACGCGCTGGCCCGCCTTCGACAACCGCCTGCCGCCGCGCAGCGCGCTGCTGTCGATCACCCGCAACGCCGGCGGTGCCGTCGGCGGCTGAGGCTTGACGACGGCCGCAACCTCGGCGCCCCATTGTGACAGTTCAATGACACGCTGGGGGAAGCGACCATGGATGACGAGATCGAGCTGGAGGATATCGGCAGCAATCCCGCGCCAGGTCGTGCCATCGGCGACATCATCGCGGCGCGGCTGACGCGGCGCGGCGCGATCGGGGCGGCGATGGCGCTGGCGGCGGCGCCTGCGGCGGTACCAGCGGGGGCACAGCCGCTGCCGGTGCCGGAACGCGGCGGACCCTCCACGCTGACATTCCCGGAGCTGCGCCAGCAGCTCAGCCAGCATCACGCGGTGGCGGAGGGGTATGAGGCGCAGACGGTGATCCGCTGGGGCGACCCGGTGCTGGACGGCGCGCCGCCCTATGACCCGATGGCGCAGACGGCGGCGGGGCAGGCACGGCAGTTCGGCTATAACTGCGACTACCTCGACTTCTGGCCGCTGCCGGCGGGCAGCCGCAACAGCGACCACGGGCTGCTCTGCGTGAACCACGAATACACCAACACCAACCTGATGTTCGCCGGCATCGGCGAAGGCCGCGCCGCGCGGGGCCGCACCACCGCGGCGCAGGCGGCGGTGGAGATCGAGGCGCATGGCATGAGCGTCGTCGAGGTGAAGCGCGAAGGCGGCACCTGGCGGAGCGTGCCGGGCGGCGCGATGAACCGGCGCATCACCATGAACACGCCGATGCGCATCAGCGGACCGGCCGCGGGCCATGCGCGGCTTCGCACGAATGCGGATGCGACGGGCACGCGCGTGCTGGGCACGCTGAACAACTGCGCCGGCGGCAACACGCCCTGGGGCACCGTCATCACGGCGGAGGAGAACTTCAACAACTACTTCGGCGGCGCCGCCGCGACGACGGGCGCGGAGGCCGCAACCTATCGCCGCTACGGCATCATCGCGGAGCCCAGCTACGCCTGGTTCCGCCATTTCGAGCGCTTCAACCTGGACCGCGAGCCGAACGAGCCGAACCGCTTCGGCTGGGTGGTGGAATACGATCCCTACGATCCCACCAGCGTTCCCGTGAAGCGCACCGCGCTCGGCCGCTTCAAGCATGAAGGCGCCACGCATGCGATCGGCAGCGACGGGCGCGTCGCCTTCTACATGGGTGACGATGAGCGCTTCGAGTACCTCTACAAATTCGTCACCGCGCGCCCCTTCAACCCCAATGATCGCGCCGCCAACCGCGACCTGATGGATGAGGGCACGCTGTATGTGGCGAAGTTCGAGGAGCGGGGCCGCATGCGCTGGCTGGCCCTGACCCATGGCGAAGGCCCGCTGAATGCGGCGAACGGCTTCCACAGCCAGGCCGATGTGGTGATCGAGGCGCGGCGCGCGGCGGACCTGCTGGGCGCCACGCCGATGGACCGGCCGGAGGATGTGGAGACCAACAAGGTCAATGGCCGCGTCTACGTCATGCTCACCAACAACAGCCGCCGCACCGCGCAGCAGGCGGGCCCCGGCAACCCCCGCGCCAACAACGTCCACGGCCATGTGCTGGAGGTGATCCCCCCCGGCGCCGGCACCGGCCGCGTCGACCATGCGGCGACGGAGGCGCGGTGGGAGGTCTTCATCGCCGCCGGCAAGCCGGGCGTCGATCCCGGCACGCAATACCACCGCGCGACCAGCGACCAGGGCTGGCTGTCCTGCCCCGACAACATCGCCTTCGACAGCAAGGGCCGCGCCTGGATCGCGACCGATGGCGCGCCGGAATTCGCCGGCATCGCGGATGGCATCTGGGCGGCGGATACCAGCGGCCATGGCCGCGGCCTGACCCGCTGCTTCTACCAGGCGCCCACGGGGGCGGAGGTCTGCGGCCCCTGCTTCACGCCGGATGACAGGACGTTGTTCCTGGCGATCCAGCATCCCGGGGAGGATACCGGCAGCACCTATGAGAACCCGTCCACCCGCTGGCCGGATTTCGAGGCCGGGCGGCCGCCGCGACCCTCCGTCATCGCCATCGTCAAGCGGGACGGGGGCGAGATCGGTAGCTGAACGGGCGGTCAGGTAATGAATTTAGGAATACTACGGATTTAGCCGATTATGCCGATTAGGTGCATTGAGCACCGTTTTCGGCATGGCCCCGGACGGTGCAACGCCCCTCCCCCCCACCGATGCAAGGGCAGGGGGGAGGGGAGGCGGGCATGGCTCGGGCGATGATGGCTGGAATATATTCCTTGACCCGGCCCGGTGCAAGCTATTCCAGCTTGATGCCCTTTTCCCGCACCACCGCGCTCCAGCGTTCCAGGTCGCTGTCCATCACGGCGCGCAGGCTGGCGCCGTCGCCGGCGACGGGCGTGGCGCCCTGCTGGATGAAGCGGGCGCGGATTTCCGGGTTGGCCAGCACCTTGTCGCATTCGGCCTTGATGGCGGCGACCAGGCCAGGGTCCATGCCGCGCGGCCCGAGCAGGCCGTACCAGAAGGAATAGGTGAAATCGAAGCCCTGTTCCTTCGCGGTCGCGACATCCGGCAGGCCCGGGATGCGGCCGCCGGTGGTGCCGATGGCGATGGCCCGCGCGCGGCCATCCGCGATGGCGCCCATCACCGTCGCGGGGGCGGCGATCAGCAGGCCGATGCGCCCCGCCAGCAGGTCCGCGAAGGCCGGGCCCATGCCGCGATAGGGCACATGCGTCATGCGGATCGCGGCGATGTCCTGGAGGTATTCCGTGTAGAGATGCGGCGAGGACCCGGCGCCCATCGATCCGTAGAAGTTGGCGTCCGCCGGCTTGCCGCGCACGCTGTCCACGTATTCCCGCAGCGTTCGCACCGGGGAATTGCCGGGTACGACGAAGACCGTCGGGTAGTCCACCAGCAGCGACACCGGCGTGAAATCCTGCCGGATATCGAAGCCGAGATTGGGGTAGAGCGGCGGCGCGGTGGCGAGCGAATTGTCGGTCAGCAGCAGGGTCGTGCCGTCATTCGCGCTGCGCACGACATTGGTCCAGCCGACCACGCCGCCGCCGCCGCTGCGGTTGTCCACGACGAAGTTGCCGCCGGTCTGCGCCGCCAGGGTCTGCGCATAGATCCGGGCGACGAAATCAGTGGTGCCGCCGGGCGGGTAGGTGATGAGGATGCGCACCTGGCGGGTGCCCGGCCATGCCGTCCCTTGGGCCGTGGGTTGCGCCAAAGCGGGCGCGGCGAGCAGGGCAGCCCCCAGGGGCAGGCCAGCGGCCAGCAGCATGCGTCGTTGCATCGGGTTTCCTCCTGGGGCCGGGTCGTCCCGGCCTCTCCGAAGAAGTTTCTATCCCAGGCTTAACCCACACGTCATCCATCGCGCGGAACGCGTCGGTCCGGTGCGCTTTCACCCGCCGCCATGATCCGATAGGCATGGTGGGCCGTTCCGAAGGAATCGTGGTGAACGAGACAAGCAGGCCGGCGCCCCCGGCCGAGGAGGCCGCGCCAGGCGTCACGCCGACGCAACTGCGGATCGTGCTGGCGGGGGCGCTGCTGGCGATGCTGCTGGCGGCGCTGGACCAGAACATCGTCAATACCGCGCTGCCGCGCATGGCCGCCGACCTCGGCGGGATGGCGCATCTGTCCTGGGTGGTCACGGCCTTCATGCTGACCTCCACCACGACGACGCCGCTCTACGGCAAGATGTCGGACCTCTATGGCCGGCGGGCGCTGTTCTTCATCGCCATCGCGCTGTTCCTCGGCGGGTCGATCATGAGTGGCGCGGCGCAGAGCATGGGGCAGCTGATCGGCTTCCGCGCGCTTCAGGGGCTCGGCGCCGGCGGGCTGATGGTGCTGGCGCAGGCGATGGTGGCGGATGTGGTGCCGCCCCGGCAGCGGCCGCGCTACCAGGGGCTGTTCAGCGGCACCTTCGGCCTGGCGAGCGTGGCTGGCCCGCTGGTGGGCGGCTTCATCACCCAGGCGCTGTCCTGGCGCTGGGTCTTCTACGTCAATGTGCCCATCGGCGTGCTGGCGCTGGTGATGCTGTCCATCGGCCTGCGGCGGCGCGCGCCGGGGGTGAAGCGGGCGGTGGATCATATCGGCGCCGTGCTGCTGGCCGGCGCGACCGCGGCGCTGCTGCTGCTGCTGGCCTGGGGCGGCACGGAATTCCCCTGGGGCTCCTGGCAGACGGCCGCGATGGCCGGAACGACGGTCGCGCTGGTGGCGCTGTTCCTGTGGCGGGAGAGCGTGGCGCCGGAGCCGCTGATCCGCCTCGCGCTGTTCCGCAACCCCGTCTATGCGCGGGGCGTCGCGGTGGGCGGCATGATGGTCTTCGCCATGATGGGCTCCACCGTCTTCCTGCCGCTGTATTTCCAGCTCGTGCTGGGCATGCAGCCGGCGGAGGCCGGGGCGATGCTGGTGCCGCAGGTCGGCGGCATGCTGCTGACCTCGATCCTGGGCGGGCGGATCGTGTCCCGCGTCGGGCGGACCAAGCCCTTCCTGCTGGCGGGGCTGGGGCTGGAGGCGGCGGCGCTGGCCTCGCTCGGCCTGTTTGCCTGGCTGGCGGCGCCGGCCTGGGTCTTTCTTCTGTCCCTGCTGACCCTGGGTCTTGGGATGGGCATGGGCATGCCGAATTTGACCACCGCGGTGCAGAACGCGGTGGACCATCGGGAGGTGGGGGCGGCGACGGGTACGATGGCCTTCATGCGGTCGCTGGGCGGTGCGCTCGGCGTCGCGACATCGGGCACCATCATGGCGCACAGCCTGGCGATCACGGCGGCGGGGCAGGGGAAGAGCCTGGCGCAGTTGACGCAGCAGGCGGCGCTGGCGGTGACGGCGGCGGAGCAGGGGGCGATGGCGCTGGCCTATCGCACGGCGCTGACGGGGTGCTTCGCGCTGAGCGGGGTGGTGATGACGGCGGCCTTCCTGGTGACGCTGGGCCTGCCGGAGCGGACGCTGCGCAGCCGGGTGGAGGATGAGCGGCGGGGGTAGGGTTGGTCCGGGTTGCCCGGGAGGAGCGCTGCTCCCCCCGATACCCCCCACGCCATGGGCCTCGGGCCCCTGGACCGCGAGGTTTTTGACTGGAGACGGTCCAGGGGCGTCACGCCCCTGGCGGATGGGGTGTGGGGAAGGCGGAGCCTTCCCCACCGGCGCAGCGTCGAATAATCTATTGAAATAGAACGGTAGCCGAGCCGGGTTGTGTTACCCTCGACCCCCACCCCGACCAGCCTTCGGCGTCGCGGCAGTGCCGCAACCCCCCGCAAGCGCGGGGGAGGGAGTCGGGGCCCCCCTACTTCCGCAGCCCATCCGCCACCAGCGTGCACCCTGCGACCGCCATCAGGATCGCCAGCCCCGGCCAGAGCGCTGCCATGGGCGCGCTGAAGACGAGGTCCTGCGCATTGGCCAGCATGTTGCCCCAGCTGGCAGCCGGGGGCGCGATGCCGAGGCCAAGGAAGCTCAGCGTGCTCTCCGCCAGGATGGCGCCGGCGACGGAGAGCGCGGTGGCGACCGCGACCGGCCCCGCGATGTTGGGGGCGACATGGCGGAGCAGGATCCGCGCCTCCGACGCGCCCAGCGCGCGGGCGGCGCGGACATAGTCGCGGGCGAGGATGGACAGCGCCGCGGCGCGGGCCAGCCGGGCCACGCCGACCCAGCCGAACAGGCTGAGGATCACGACGATGCGGATGATGTCGGAGGCGGCCTCCCCGCGCGGCAGGCCGATCTTTCCCGTATCCACGGCCGCGAGCACGACAAGGACGGGGAGGGCGGGGAGCGCGAGCAGACCATCGGCGAGCCGCATGAGCACGGCATCCACCACCCCGCCCCGCCACGCCGCGAGCAGGCCGATGGCGGTGCCGATCACCGTGGCGGTCAGCGCCGTGGCGAGGCCGACGGCGAGGGACACGCGCGCGCCATGCAGCAGGCGCAGCAGCAGGTCGCGGCCGAGATCATCCGTGCCGAGCGGATTGCTGGCGCTGGGCGGGCCGAGGCGGTTGAAGAGGTCGGGCGCGAAGGGATCGACGCCCAGCCAGTGCTGCGCCAGCGGCGCGGCGAGGCCAGCGAGGGCAAGGCCGCCGATGAGGATGAGGCCGAGCCAGAGCCTCATGAATCGCGGAGCCGGGGATCGAGGGCGCGCTGCGCGACATCGGCGGCCAATGTCGCCAGCATGGTGACGAGGGCCACGAGCAGCAGGGCGACGAGGGCCAGATTGGTGTCGTTGCCCATCACCGCGTCATAGATGAGCTTGCCCATGCCGGGGCGGGCGAAGAGGGTTTCCGTGATCAGCGCGCCGCCGACCAGCGCCCCGGCATCCAGCGCGGCCACTTGCAGGATGGGCACGGCGGCGTTGGGGAAGGCGTGGCGCAGCAGCAGGCGTGCCTCCCCATTGCCGCGGGCGCGGGCGGCGGTGACCCAGGGTTCGCGCAGCGTGTGGGACAGCGCGGCGGCGCTGTGGCGCGCATAGGCGGCGAGGTTGGCGATGGCGAGCGTGGCCACGGGCAGCGGCAGGAAGCGAGCCGCGTCGAGGCCGCCTGTCTCGCTGGTGCCGCCGGCGGGCAGCCAGCCCAGCGTGACGGCGAAGAGGATGATGAGGAGGATGCCGAGCCAGAAGGTCGGCGCCGATTGCCCGAGGATGGCGATGGCATCGACGAATGGCGCGGCGCGGGGCCTGGCGGCGGCGATCATGCCGAGCGCGAGCCCGATGGCCGCCGCGACCAGCAGCGCGGCGCCAAGCAGCGCGAGGGTGGAGAGCAACGCGGGGCCGATGATGGAAGCGACGGGCTGCGCGAAGAGGCGGGAGAAGCCGAATTCGCCCCGGAGCAGCGCGGTGGCCCAGGCGACGTAGCGGGCCAGCAGGGGCTGGTCGAGGCCGTGCAGCGCGCGGAGGCGGGCGGCGTCCTCCGCCGTCAGGCGCGGATCGCCGGCAATGGCGAGGTCGATCGGGTCGCCGGGCATCAGGCCGATCAGCAGGAACATGGCGAAGGAGAGTATCGCCAGCGTGATGGCGACCTGGAGGAGGCGGGAGGCGAGGAGGCGGGTCATCCGGGCCCGGCCCGGTGGGCATCCCGGTGGACGGCCTCGATGCGGTTGCCGTCTGGGTCGAGGAGGAAGGCGGCGTAGTAGCTCGGGCCGTAATGCGGGCGCGGGCCGGGGGGACCATCGCAGCGTCCGCCCTGCGCGAGGCCCGCTTCGTGGAAGGCGGCCACGGCGTCGCGGCTGGGCGCGCGGAAGGCGGTGTGGGCGGCCGGGGGGGAGACGGCGGCGGCGAGGCGCAGCGTGAGGTAGGCTGCGCCCGTGTCGCGCGACCCGTAGCCGAGGGCGCGGTCCTCCGCCCAGACGCGGGGGATGGCAAGCGCGCCGAGCACGGCATCGTAGAAGCGGCGCGCCCGGGGGATGTCGGTGACAGGGAGGGAGAGGTGGTCGAACATGGTCAGCGTCCGGCCCCTGGCCGCGCCTGACCGCTTCGCGGTCCCCCCTCACCCGCTCCGGCTAGGGCCGCTGCACGGCCCGACCCTGCGCGACCCTCTCCCCCCTCCGGGGGGCGAGGGTGTGTTGCTGCGGCCGTCACCGGACCCGCCATTCCTCGACCCAGTTGGAGGAGGCGTTCAGGTGGCCGGTGGGGCGCACGCCATCGAGCCAGAGCGGCCAGACATGGGCGTCGCTGCGGAACCAGAGGGGGATCGCCGGAAGCTGCTCGGCATAGATGGCCTGGAGGCGATGCCAGAGCACGCGGCGGCGTTCGCGGTCCAACTCCACCGGGATGGCCTCCAGCAGCGAGTCCATTTCCGTGTTGCGGAAGCCGGTGGTGTTCTGGCCGGACCAGTTGCGCTCGGCGGTCGGGATTTCCTCCGAGTGCAGGCTGGTGCGGGGGACGTTCTCCGGGCTGCTGATCCAGGCGAACATGGCGGCGCCGCCATAGCGGCGGCGGGGCAGGGTTTCGCCGAAGAAGACGCGGGGCGGCTCGTTGCGGATGCGTGCCTCGATGCCGGCCTGGCGCCACATGCCCTGCAATACCTGCTGGACCTGTTCGCGGGACCGGTTGCCGGCGGTGGTCATCAAATCGAAGGACAGGCGTTCGCCGGCGGCGTTGCGGCGGATGCCGTCGCCGGGGGGCGTGGGGACGCGCCAGCCGGCCTCGTCCAGCAGGGCGCGGGCGCGGGCCAGGTCGAAGGGCCATTGGCGGACATTGTCGTCATGCATGCCGTCCAGCGGGTTCACCGTGGTGTGGGCCACGGGTTGCCGGCCCTCGAACAGGCGGGCGACGATCTGGGCGCGGTCGGTCGCCATGATCAGGGCCTGGCGGGTGCGGACGTCGCTGAGTTGCGGCAGGTCCAGCAGCAGGTCGAGATGTTCGTAGATCAGGCCGGGCTTGTAGGCGTAGCGGAAGCGGTTGGGCAGCCGGCGTTCCAGCGCCGAGACCTGGTCCAGCGGCAGGCCCAATTCGCCGGCCACCATGTCGATCTGGCCGGCGAGGAGTTGGGCCTCCAGCGCCGCGGTGTTCTCCACCGTGCGGATGGCGATGCGGCGGAAGGCGGGGGCCTGGCCGGCCCAGTGCGGGTTGCGTTCCAGCGTCACGCCGCTGCCGGGGGTGACGGCGGTGACGCGGTAGGGGCCGTTCCAGAGGCCGGGATTGGAGGTCTGCGTTTCATACAGCGTGCGGGTGCGGTAGGCGCGGGGGTCCGCCTGCCAGATGGGGCGTTCGAGATGGGCGGGGAGGGGGACGAAATCCCCGGCACTGGCGAAGTCGAAGGTCACGCGGTCGAAGCGGAGCGTGATGGACCGGGCGTCGGTGACGATGGCCTCATAGGCCTGGCGGTAGAATTCCGCGCCGCCGAAGCCGGTGGAGAAGTCGCGCCCGGCCTGCCAGGCGAAGAGCAGGTCCTCCGCCGTCACGGGCTGTCCATCGGCCCAGCGCCAACCCTCCCGCAGCCGCCAGGTGACGCGGATGCCGGGGCGGCCATCGGGGGTCTGTTCGCGGATGGCGAGGCCGTTTTCCAGCGTGGGGACGGTTTCGCAGCCGAGGCAGGTGAGCGCCCAGTCGGCGTCGCGGGCAGTCAGCGGCCGGCGGGTGAAGCCGCCGATATAGGACTTCGCCGCCATGGATTCGATGTTGGGGTGGAAGGTGGCGGGGTATTGGGTGATGCCGATGGTCAGGCTGTCCCGCCCCGTTTGAACCAGGGTCGGTTGCGCCAGGGCAGGGCTGGCGGCGAGCGCGGCGAGGAGGGTCAGCGCGGGTCGAAGGGCCATGCTCGGGCTCCATGCCAGACGGCGAGGATCAGGATGATTCCGCCCTCAAGCTGATAGACCAGGCGGAAGGGCGTGCGCGGCACGGAAAGGATCCGCCTGCCATCTGCCGCGGCGCGGCCGGAGGTGGGGAAGAGGGCCAGCGAATCAGCCGTCTCCGCGATGCGGGCGATCAGCGCATCGGCGGCATCCGGGTTGTCCTGGGCGATGAAGCCCCCGGCCTCGCGCAGATGGCGAATGGCCGTGGGGGCCCAGACCAGCCTCACGGAGACGGGTTGCGTGCGCGGAGATCGGCGGCCCAGCCTCGCAGCCCCGCCATGACTTCTTCATGCGGCACTCCCAGGCCGGCGGCGATTTCCGCTTCGCCGGCCTCTGCCAGGGCACGGAGGGCTGGATCGTCGCCGACAGCTTCCTGGATGACGGCGGTGGCGATGGCCTCGATGGTTGTGTCCTGTTCGGCCGCCATACGGCGCAGCGCATTGGCGACCGCATCGGGCAGTTCCAGTTTCACGAAGGTCATCGACCCCTCCTCCGTCAGTGGACACTCACTCCTTCGGCTTGGCTTCCGCCAGGCTGCCGATGCCGCCATGGGCCTTGGACCAGCCCACGGGGTCTTCCAGGAACTTGCGCACTTCCTTCAGCGCGCCTTCGCTGAAATAGGGGCGTTCCCGGCACACTTCCAGCACATCCCACCAGGTGCAGAGGTGGTGCAGGTTCAGCCCCATCTCCTTCATCTTCTCGAAGCTGCCGGGGAAGACGCCGTAGTAGAAGACGACGAAGGTGTGGTCGCAGATCGCCCCCGCATCGCGCAGCGCCTGGGCGAACTTGATCTTGCTGGCGCCATCGGTGGTCAAATCCTCCACCAGCAGGGTCTTCTGGCCCACGGGGACCTCGCCCTCGATCTGGGCGTTGCGGCCGAAGCCCTTGGGCTTCTTACGCACATAGGCCATGGGGGCCATCATCCGGTCGGCGATCCAGGCGCCGAAGGGGATGCCGGCGGTCTCTCCGCCCACCACCGATTCGATGGTCTCGTAGCCGATGTGCCGGCCGATCTTCTCCACGGCCAGGTCGCAGATGCGGTTGCGGGCGCGGGGGAAGGAGATGATCTTGCGGCAATCGATGTAGACGGGGCTCTTCCAGCCGCTGGTGAAGGTGTAGGCCTCCTCCGGCCGGAAGTTCACCGCCTTGATTTCCAGCAGGATGCGCGCGGTGGTCAGCGCGGCGTCGCGGTCCCAGTCGGAGGCGTGGGGGATGGCCATCGTGACGAAATCCTCGGGTGTCGGGCGGGCGGAGTGAGGATCGTTCGTAACCCTGCTGCGCGGCCCCGTCCATGAGCGCGGCGGCGGAGTCCGTCTGGGTGCTGGCCGATCCCCGCGCCGGCACCGCGGCACAGGCCATCGGCATCGCGGAACGCCTGGGCCTGCCCTTCGGGACGGTGCCGCTGGAATGGGGCAAGCTGGCGCGGCTGCCGCTGGGGTGGCCGACCTTGATGGGCCTGACGGCGGCCAGCCGCGCGGGTTTCGCGCCCCCCTGGCCCCGGCTGGTGATCTCGGCCGGGCGGCGATCCGCGCCAGTGGCGCTGTGGCTCGGCCGGCGTGGTGCCCGGACCGTGCATTGCATGCGCGCGCCGGGCAGCGGGGGCTTCGACCTGCAGGTGGTGGGCGCGCATGACGGGGTGGCGCCGGCGGCCAACCGGCTGGAGATCCTGGGCGCGGCGCACCGCATCTCCCCCGCCCGGCTGGCGGCGGCGCGGACGCGGTTCGCCGCGCTGGCCGCGCTGCCATCGCCGCGCGTCGCGCTGCTGCTGGGCGGGCCGGTGCGCGGGGAGGGGCTTGATCCCGGCATCGCCGCGGCGCTGGGCCAGCGGGTCGCCGGTTTCGCCGGCAGCGTGATGGCGACAGCCAGCCGACGGACGGGCGCGGCGGCGACGGCGGCGCTGGCGGAAAGCCTCACGCCCATCCCCCACCGCCTCCATGCCTGGGGGAGTGCCGAGGAAAATCCGTTGCTGGGGTTCATGGCCTGGGCGGATGTGATGGTGGTGTCGGGCGATTCCGTCTCCATGTTGTCGGAGGCGCTGGTGACCCCGGCGCCGTTGTTCATCGCGCCGCTCGGGGATGAGGGGCCGCGCCACAGGGCCTTGCATGCCAGTCTCCAAGCCGCCGGGCAGGCACGCCCGATCGCCGATGCGCCGACCGCCTTCGCCCGGGAACCCCGGGACGAGGTCGCGCGCATCGTGGCCGCGATCCGTGCGAGGGGGCTGCTGACGGATGGGTGAAGCCCTGCCGCGTAACCCCGGCCGTGTTCGTCGCGAAGCGGCGGGGATGAGCACCACCATCATGCCCGCATCGCGTCCCGCCATCGCCTGGCCCTGGCTGACCCGCGCGGGGCGATTCTCCTGGACGCGGATGCTGGTGCTGCTCTCCGCCATCGCGCCGGGGATGGTGCTGCTCTGGCTGCTGGAAAGCGGGCAGTTGGGGGCGGAGCCCTGGAAGGCGGCGGCGAAGGAATCGGGCACCTGGGCGATCCGCTTCCTGTTGATCAGCCTGGCGATCACGCCGCTGCGCTTCATCGCGGACATGCCCAGGGCGCTGACCTTCCGGCGGATGCTGGGGCTGGTGGCGCTGGGCTACGCGGTCCTGCACCTCGTCATGTATGCGGGCCACATGGCCTGGGACCTGCCGGAGATCGCCAGCGAGATCCTGCTGCGCTTCTACCTCACGCTCGGCTTCCTGGTGCTGCTGGGGCTGGTCGTGCTGGGCGTGACCTCCACCGATGGGTGGCAGGCGCGGCTCGGCCGGCGATGGAAGGCGCTGCACCGGGCGGTCTATGCGCTGGCGGGCTTCGGCATCTTCCACCAGTTCCTGCAGGCGAAGTCGCGGGCCGATGGCGCGGTGCTGATGGCGGGGGTGTTCCTGTTCCTCATGGCCTGGCGGGCGCTGCCGGGGCGGTGGCGGGCGTCTCCGCTGGCGCTGGCGGGGCTGGCGGTGGTCGCGGCGGCGGGCGCGGCGGGGGTGGAATTCGCGTGGTATGCCCTTTCCAGCAACCTGCCGGCGGCGCGCATCCTGGCCGCCAATCTCGACCCCGGTGCCGGGCTGCGGCCGGCGCAGCTGGCGCTGGCGCTGGGGCTGGCGGTGGCGGTGCTGCCCTGGGTGGCGCGGCTGGGCGGGCCGGGGCGGGCGTTGAAGGCGCGTTAACGATCTTAGCCGAATCTTAACCGTCCGTCCCGCAGAACGACCATGTTCAGGGGTTCCGGCTGCGTGATCGTAACGTTCCGTGAAGCTCCGGCTATGCCGGGGCCACGCCGTGATGCGACCGTTGCGGAAACCGATTCGGCTGCCAGAAGGGGCGGGGCATGGCGATCATCGCGGAAATCGAGAGCGGGCTGACCGGTTCGGCCGGGGTTGCCAGTGCGCAGACCATCGCGGGGGCCGCCTTCACGGCCCGCGCCGCGGATGGCGCCGGCAGCCTGCATCCCGCACTGATGACGGCGACGATCCAGGCCGGCATCGGCAGTGCCACGGACCAGGACTACTACGCCGTCTTCCTCTCGGCCGGGGATGTGGTGATCCTGGATGTCGATGGCGTCGCCGCGCCGCTCGACCTGACGATGACGGTGTTCAACCCGAACGGGACGCTGGTGGCGACGGCGGTGGATTCGACGGCGCTGGATGCGGGATCCGCCGCCCTCGCCGACCCCTTCCTGCTGTTCACCGTGGCCGTGACCGGCACCTGGGTCTTCGGCCTGCGGGCGCCGGCCGGGACGGCGACGGGGGACTACCTCCTCAACATCACGCGCCCCGGACTGCCCGTGCTGTTCGAGGGCGGCGCCGGGGACGAAACCTCCCCGGGCTCGCCCTGGTCCGACAGCCTGGGCGGGGGGGAGGGGGCGGATAGCCTCTCCGGCCAGGCGGGTGCGGACAGCCTGGATGGCGGCGGTGGCAACGACACGCTGCTGGGCGGTACGGGCGCGGACACGCTGCGCGGGGGCGCGGGGCATGACCGGCTGGAGGTCGGCGAGGCGGGGGAGAGCGACACGGACATCGCCTTCGGCGGCGAGGGCAATGACACCATCCAGGCGCTGGGCGCCAGCAACCGCCTGCTGGGGGAGGCCGGGGATGACCGCCTGCTGGGCGGCAGTACCGGCGATACGCTGGATGGCGGGGATGGCGCTGACACGCTGCTGGGCGACCCGCAGGGAACGGCCGCCACCATCGGCTTCGACGACCTGCTGCTGGGGGGCGCCGGGAATGACAGCCTGGCGGGGATGCTGGGCGCGGACCGGCTGGATGGCGGTGCCGGCCATGACACGCTGATGGGCGACCTGGGCGATGCGCTGGATGAGGGCAATGGCGGCCGCGACACGCTGCTGGGCGCCGCCGGGAATGACCGGCTGGAGGGAAATGGCGGCGCCGATTTGCTGAATGGCGGATCGGGCGCCGATACGCTGGTGGGCGGCACCGGCATGGACCGGCTGCTGGGCGCCGCCGGGGATGACCTGCTGGTGGCGGGGCGCCTGGCGGAGGTGGGGCCGGAGACGGAGCCCGACACGCTGGAAGGCGGCGCCGGGGCCGATACGCTGCTGGGTGCGCCCATGGACCGGCTGCTGGGGGGCGAGGGCGACGATCTGGTGGTGCTGGGCTGGCAGGGCGCCTTCGCCGCCTTCGGCCTGGCGACGCAGCGCGGGCTGGCCGATGGCGGGGATGGCACCGACACGCTGCGGCTGCTGCCGGGGGACGCCATCGCCGCCATCACCGTGGTGCCCGATGCGGGGGCCGGGGGCAGCATCACGCTGCTGCTGGACGACACCGCGGTGGGCGACCCCGTCACCATCCGCTTCACCGGCTTCGAACGCTTCGACCTGACGGGCAGCCAGGGCGCGGACCTGCTGCGGGGTGGCGCGGGGGCGGATACGCTGCGGGGCGTCTCCGGCGCCGATGACGAATTGTCCGGCGGGGATGGCGACGACGTCCTGCTGGCCGCGGCGGAGGGGCTGGTCGCGACGGATGCGCTGCTGCGCGGCGAAGGCGGCGCCGACCGGCTGGTGCTGGGTGGCGCGGGCAGCAGCGGCGCGCTGGATGGCGGCGCCGGCGCCGATACGCTGGTGGCGGCCACGGGGACGGAGGCGCTGCTGCAGGGCGGCGCGGGGGATGATGCGCTGGTCATCGGCCTCGGCAGCCATGTCGTCGATGGCGGGACGGGGATCGACCTGCTGGTCGCGGATTGGTCGGGGCAGGATGACGCGGTCTTCCTCTGGGCCTTCGGGGATGGCGATGGCGTGCTCGGCACCGGGGCCTATTTCGCCGATTTCGGCGGGGTGGAACGCTTCGCCCTGACCGGCGGGTCGGGCGATGACGATCTGGCGGGCGGCGACCTGGCGGATACGCTGGATGGTGGCGCGGGGGCGGATACGCTGGCCGGCGGGGCGGGCAACGATTTCTACGGGGTGGACAGCCTGGCGGACCTGCTGCTGGACGGGGGCGGGCAGGACACGATCCGCAGTTCCATCAGCTGGACGACGGCCGGCTGGCAGGAATCGCTGGAACTGACCCGGCCGGGCACCATCGGGATCGGCAATGGCGCCGCCAACCGGATGGTCGGCAGCGCGGGAAGCCAGACGCTGCATGGCAGCGGCGGCGATGACACGCTGGACGGGGCGGGCGGGGCGGACAGCCTGAATGGCGGCCCGGGCAACGACCTCTACACGGTGGATGACCTTGGTGACCGGCTGACGGATGCCTCCGGCAACGACACGGTGATGGCGGGCGTCACCTGGACCCTCGGCAGCGCGTTCGAGGTGCTGCGGCTGACAGGGGCCGATTCGATCAACGGCACCGGCAATACGCTGAACAACCTCATCACCGGCAATGCGGCGACAAATATCCTGACTGGCGGCGCGGGGGGCGATACGCTGGAGGGCGGGGCGGGGCTGGACCGGCTGTTCGGCGGCACGGGCGACGACATCTTCATCCTGCGCCGCGGCGATGCGCAGAGCGACCGGATCATGGACTTCACCGGCAATGGGGCGGCGGCGGGGGATGAGCTCCTGTTCGTGGGCTATGGCGCCGGCGCCAGCGTGGTGCGCACCACCGGCGACATCTGGCGCGTGCAGGGGGCGGCGGGGTCCGACACCTTCATCCTGCTGGGCGATTTCGACCCGCTGACGGATGCGCGGTTCCTCGACACGCTGATCGTGTAGCGGGCGCCGGGCTTGCCGAAGCGGGCGCGGGGCGGCAGGGTCCGCGCCCTGACCGGAGCGAGCCCGCATGAGCACCACACGGAAGCACAAGATCGCCGTCATCCCCGGCGACGGCATCGGCAAGGAGACGACGCCCGAGGGGCTGCGCGTGCTGGACGCGGCGGCCAGGCGCTTCGGCTTCGACCTCGAGCTCAAGCACTACGACTGGTCGTGCGAGACCTATGCCGCGACCGGCAAGATGATGCCGGATGACGGGCTGGACCAGCTGCGGGAGAGCGACAGCGTGTTCCTGGGCGCCGTCGGCTGGCCGGGGGTGCCGGACCATGTCTCGCTCTGGGGCCTGCTGATCCCGATCCGCCGCGGCTTCGACCAGTATGTGAATCTGCGGCCGTGCAAGCTTCTGCCGGGGTCGAAGAGCCCGCTGGCGGGGCGCGGGCCGGAGGATATCGACTTCTACGTGGTGCGGGAGAACACGGAGGGCGAATACAGCAGCGTCGGCGGGCGGATGTTCCCCGGCACCGATCGCGAATTCGTCTCCCAGCAATCCATCATGACGCGGATCGGCTGCGACCGGATCATGAAATACGCCTTCGAGCTGGCGATGACGCGCAAGCGGAAGAAGGTGACGAGCGCGACCAAGTCGAACGGCATCACCTTCACCATGCCCTACTGGGACGAACGCTTCGCGGCCATGGCGAAGAACTATCCCGAGGTCAGCACGAACGAGTACCACATCGACATCCTCTGCGCGCATTTCGTCCAGCACCCCGACTGGTTCGACGTGGTGGTGGGATCGAACCTGTTCGGCGACATCCTGAGCGATCTGGGACCCGCCGTGGCGGGCTCCATCGGCATCGCGGCCAGCGCCAACATCAACCCGGAGAAGACGGCGCCGAGCATGTTCGAGCCCGTGCATGGCAGCGCGCCCGACATCGCGGGCAAGTGGATCGCCAACCCGATCGGGCAGATCTGGTCGGGCGCCATGATGCTGGAGCACCTGGGGGAGAAGGCGGCGGCGGATTGCATCGTGCAGACGATCGAGCGCCTGCTGGGCGAGGGCGGGCCGCGCACGCGCGACATGGGCGGCCAGGCCGGCACGGTGGATGTGGGCAAGGCGATCGCGGAGGCGGTGGCGCGGGGCTAGTGTCGTGGCAGGGCTGCCTCGGCCAGAGGCAGCCCGTGCGCCCGGGGCGCGGTTTCGGGTAAGAACAGACTTGCGTGTTTGTTTTTCGGCTGTCTCAATCGCGGGATGATCGATGCGCCGCGCCGCCGAACCCAGGAGGAGCGCCGGGAGGAAACCCGGGCGCGACTGCTGCGCGCGACGGTGGAGGCGCTGCGCGACCAGGGGCTGACCAGGCTCACCACGCCCGACATCGCGCGCCGCGCCGGCGTCTCCCGCGGGGCGTTGACCTACCATTTCGCGAGCCGGGAGGACCTGCTGGTCGATTCGATCGCCTGGCTGCTGGACCAGGCGACGGGGGGCTTGCGCAAGCTGTGCGATGCCTATCCCGCGCCGACCATGCCGATCGAGGCGCTGGTGGATTACCTCTGGGACATGATGGCGAGCGGGCTGTTTCAGGTGACCATGGAATTCCTGCCGGAGGCCCGCCACAACGCGCCCTTCCGGGAAAGGCTGCTGCCGGTGGTGCGGGAATTCCACGCGGCGCTGGATGCCAGCTGGACCCGGCTTTCGGCGGTGGCCGGAATCCCGCAGGAGGAAGCGCAGGTGTCGCTGAACGCGACCATGTGCCTGATCCGGGGTATGATCGCGCAGAACGTGCTGCGCAATGACCCTGCCTACTACGAAGCGATGCTGGGCTGGTGGAAGCGGCAGTTGCGGGGCTGGCTGGGGCAGGATGCGGGCGCCGCGGCGCCGCTGCCGCCGCCCATCCTGCCGGCCTTCGTCCATGCGGAGCCGCCGCGCAAGCGCCTGGTGCGGGACCGCGCGCGGCGCCAGGCAGGGGGCGGCTGATGGGATCGCGTGGCTTGCGGCGCCTGGCGCTGCGCGGCAGTGCCGGCTTCGCGCTGGCGATCATCGTGACGCCGCTGCTGCTGGTGGCGTGGCTGGCCTTCTTCCGGCAGGAAATCCCGTCCTTCCCGCCCACCGGCTATACGCTGCGCTGGTTCGCGGCCATCCCGGACAATCGCGCCTTCGCCAGCGGCTTCATCGTGAGCTTCCAGGTCAGCGTGATGGCGACGCTGATCGGCCTGGCGCTGGCGGTGCCGGCGAGTCTCGCGCTGGTGCGCAGCGGGCTGCCGCTGAAGCCCGTGCTGAACACGCTGCTGATGCTGCCGCTGGTGGTGCCGGGCGTGGTGCTGGGCGCGGCCTTCTATGTCGGTGAGATGGAGGTGGAGATCGCCACCGAATGGCCGCTGCTGGGATCGAAGGCCGGGCTGGTCGCGGCCCATGCGCTGATCGTCATCCCCTGGGCGGTGCGGCTGGTGACGGCGAGCCTGTCGACGCTCAACCCCTCCATCGGGGAAGCGGCGCTGAGCCTCGGCGCCACGCCCTGGGTGGCCTTCCGCCGCGTGACGCTGCCGGCGATCCGGCCCGGCGTGGTGGCGGGCGCGCTGTTCGGCTTCGTCACCTCCTTCGGCAATCTGGAAGCGTCGATGTTCCTGGTGGCGCCGGGGCAGACGACGCTGCCGATCGCGATCCTCCAGTACCTCGCCTGGAAGATCGATCCCGTGGTGGCGGCGGTGTCGCTGGTGCAGATCCTCGTCATCGGCATCGCGATGCTGGTGACGGACCGCTTCGTCAAACTCTCCCAGGTGGTGTGACGCGATGGCCAGGCTTGAGATCGCGGGGCTGACGAAGCGCTACGGCGCCGTGACGACGGTGCGGGACGTGACGCTGGATGTCGCGGATGGGGAGTTCCTCGTGCTGCTGGGGCCCTCGGGCTGCGGCAAGACGACGACGCTGCGCATGGTGGCGGGCTTCGTGGAGCCGAGCGCGGGGAGCATCCGGCTGGGCGGGCGGGACATCACGGGCAGCCCGCCCTGGCTGCGCAACACCGGCATGGTGTTCCAGAACTACGCGCTGTTCCCGCACATGAATGTGGCGGAGAACGTGGCCTTCGGGCTGGAGATGCGGAAGGTGCCGAAGGCGGAGCGCGAGGCGCGCGCCATGGAGGCGCTGCGCATGGTGCGGATGGAGCCCTATGCGGGCCGCCTGCCGCGGCAGATGTCGGGCGGGCAGCAGCAGCGCGCCGCGCTCGCGCGCGCGCTTGCGATCCATCCCGACGTGCTGCTGCTGGATGAGCCGCTGTCGAACCTCGACGCCAAGCTGCGGGAGGAGGTGCGGGTGGAGATCCGCCAGTTGCAGCGGCAGCTTGGCCTGACGACGATCATGGTGACGCATGACCAGGAGGAGGCTCTGACGGTCGCCGACCGCCTGGTGGTGATGGCGGAGGGCGAGATCCGGCAGGTGGGCAGCCAGCAGGATCTGTATGAGCGGCCGGCGGACCGCTTCGTCGCGGGCTTCGTGGGCCGCAGCACCTTCCTGGCCGGACGGGTGGCGGAACGCGGGCGCTTCGTGACGGCGGGCGGCATCGGCATCGCGGTGCCGGATGCGATGGCGGCCGGGCCCGCGGTGCTGGCGATAAGGCCGGAGGCGGTGCACCTGGCGCCGCCGGAGGAGGAGGAGAACCGGCTGGCGGGGGTGGTGGAGTTCGTCTCCTATCTCGGCCCGCTGATCGAACTGCATCTGCGCATCGCGGCCGGGGAAAAGCTGGTCGTGCATGTGCCGAACCGCGCCGGCATCAGGCCGCCGGCGCTGGGTGAGAGTGTGACCATCGGCTGGCCGCGAGCGGCCGGCATGGTGTTTCCCGACGCGGCGTGAAGACCCGTGAGACGCAACAAGGAGAGGCAAGAATGAGCAGGTTTTCGGTGACGCGGCGCCAGGCGCTGCTGGGTGCGGGGGCCGTAGCGGCCTTCGGGGCGGGCGGCGCGCGGGCGCAGGGGCGCGGGCGTGTCGTGGTCGGCACCTGGGGCGGCGACTATGCCCGGCTGCTGACCAAGAACATCGAGGATCCGATCCTGAAGCCGCAGGGCTGGGACGTGGTGCAGGACCAGGCGTCCGACGCGCCGCGGCGCGCCAAGATGGTGGCGGAACGCCGCCTGCCGCGCGGCACCGTGGACATCCAGGGCTTCTCGGCGGCCAACATGCATGAGATGGGCGAGGCTGGCGTCGCGGAGGAGATCGACTATTCCCGCCTGCGCAACGCTGCGACCATCATCCCGGCCATGCGCTACAAGTTCGGCGTCGGCCACATCTATTCGGGCAAGGTCGTGCTGTACAACCCGAAGCTGGTGAGCGCGCCGACGGGCTTCCGCGAAGCCATCGATCCGCGCCACGGCAACAAGATCGGCTTCATCGACATCCAGTACCAGTTCGTGATGATCGCGGCGGCGCTGGCGGCGGGCGGCACGGTCGGCAACATCGAGCCGGGCAAGGAATTGCTGATGGCGGCGAAGCGCGCGGGGGCGCGGCTGTATCCGACCAACGAAGCCTTCGCGGCGGCGATGCAGTCGGAGGAGATCGCACTCGGCATGATGTGGAAGGCGCGCGGCGTGCAGTGGCAGAATGCCGGCATCCCCGTGCAGACCGTGGCGCCGATCGAAGGCGTGCCGATGTATGTCTCCGGCTTCTCCATCGCGAAGAACGCGCCGAACAAGGCCGGTGCCTACGCCTACATGGACGCGATGCTGGAGAAATCCGCGCAGGAAGCCTTCGCGGTGGACATGGGCTTCAACCCGACCGTGACGAATGCCGCGGTGGCGCCGGACCTCGCCGCGCGCATCGGCTTCACGGAGCAGGAGCGCGCGCGGCTCGTCGACCTCGACTACGCGTATCTCGCGCGTGAGAACAACGCGATGAAGGATTGGTGGGACCGGGTGTTCAAGGCTTGAGCGCCACCGCTTCCGATACCCGCCGCATCCAGTGGGATGCGGCGGGGCTGATCGCGCCCGCCACCCTGTTCGTGGTGGTGGCGCTGCTGGTGCCGCTCGGCCTGCTGTTCCGCTACAGCCTGAATGCCTTCGTGCCGGGGCAGTTCATGGTCGATGCGCTGACCATCGACAATTACGTGCGCTTCTTCACCGATGCCTACTACCTCAACATCCTGTGGCGCACGGTGCGCATCGCCTTCGTGGTGATGCTGATCTGCCTCGTGCTGGGTTTTCCGCTGGCCTATGTGCTGGCGCGGACGCAGAGCCGCTACAAGAACCTTCTGCTGATCGCCGTGGTGCTGCCGCTTTTCGTCGGCAATGCGGTGCGCGCGGCGGGGTGGATGGTGGCCTTCGGCGCCAAGGGCGTGGTGAATGCGTCGCTGATGGGGCTCGGCATCACCAGCGGCCCGATCGACATCATGTACACCGAGCCCGCCGTCATCATCGGCATCACCGCGGTCAACCTGCCCTTCATGGTGCTGAGCCTGCAGAGCGTGATCGAGGGCATCGACCGGTCGGTGGAGGAGGCGGCCTTCAACCTCGGCGCGCCGCCCGCGCGGATGTTCTGGCGCGTGCTGCTGCCACTCGCCATGCCGGGCGTGCTGGCGGGGGGCGTGCTCACCTTCATCCTCGGCATGAACGCCTATGCGACGCCGGTGCTGATCGGCGGGCCGCGCTTCCAGATGATGGGGCCGCTGGTCTACGGGCAGTTCATCGAGCAGAACAACTGGCCCTTCGGCGGCGCCATCGCCTTCGTGCTGATGGCCTCCACCCTGGTGCTGACGGCGGTGGCGCATGTGATCGCGCACCGGCGGATGGCCGGCCGGTAGTCTTGCGACGACAGTCCAGAGCCGGCTCGCCCGCTGGCGAAGGAGGCACGGGAAGGCCGCGGGGCGGGACCTGGCGTGCGGAATTCCTGCCTTGCCATCCCGGCGCGCCTCCCCCAGCGTAGGGGCATAATCGGGGGAACGGATCGATGAACCAGGGCCAGGGCCGCCGTGGCGCGGTGAAGCTTGCACTTGGCGCCGCGCTGGCGATGCCCGCGCTGGGGGTCGTGGGGCAGACCCTGCGGCCGATCGAGCTGATCACCTTCCCCGGCGGCTTCAACTGGCCGATCTGGGTTGCGATGGAGAAGGGCTTCTTCGCCCGCCACGGCGTCAGCGTGACGCTGACGCCCACACCCAACTCCACCTTCCAGCTCACCAACCTCATCAGCGGCCGCTTCGACATGGCGGTGACCGCGATCGACAACGTCATCGCCTACATGGAAGGCCAGGGGGAGGCGAGCGTGCAGGGCACGCCTGACCTGGCGGTCGTGATGGGCGGCGACAACGGCTTCCTTCGCCTTGTCACCGTGCCGGAGATCACGAGCTTCGCCGACCTTCGCGGCAAGGAACTGTCGGTGGACGCCTTGACCACCGGCTATGCCTTCGTCCTGCGCAAGCTGGTGGAACTCGGCGGCCTCCGCCAGGAGGAGGTGAGCTACGTGCGTGCCGGGGGCGTGCTGCAGCGCTATCAGGCGCTGCTCGAGAAGCGGCATGCCGGCACGCTGCTGATTTCCCCCTTCGAGGTGCAGGCCGAGGCCCAGGGCTTCCGTGTGCTGGCGGATGCGGCGCGGATGATGGGCGCCTATCAGGGGCTGGTCTCGGCCACGCGCCGCGGCTGGGCGGAAGGCCACCGCGCGGAGGTCGTGGGCTATATCCGCGGCACGGTCGATGCGCTGTCCTGGCTCTACGATCCGGCCAATCGCGACGAGGCCATCGCGCTGCTTCGCCGCAACGTGCCGACGATGAGCGAGCAGGTCGCGGCCAATTCCTATCGCGTGCTGCTCGACCCCTCCGGCGGCTTCGCGCCCCGCGCGGCCATCGACGTTCCCGGCATCAGCACCGTGCTCGGGCTCCGCAGCCAGTTCGGACCGCCCGGAACCGCCCTGACCGACCCGATGAAGTATCTCGACCTGCGCTACTACCGGGAAGCATTGCCGGGCTGATGTCGGGTGGGCGCGCGCGCCGCCGCTTCGACGCAGGTTGGGGTGAGGCCAGGCCGCCGGGAAGCCTGAACCGCGCGAACCGGCGGAAGCGGGGTCGCGATGCGGCCGATGCCTGCTAGCGCCGATACCGCGCCACCACCATCACGACGCCACCCGCGACAAGCCCCCAGAAGGCGCCGCCGATGCCGAAGACGGTGAGGCCGGAGGCGGTGACGAGGAAGGTCACGACCGCGGCCTCCCGGTCCGCGGGCTCCGACAGACCGGCGACGATGGCGGCGCCGAAGCTGCCCAGCAAGGCGAGGCCGGCGACGGCCTGGATCAGGATCGGCGGCGCCGCGGCGATGAAGGCGGCGGCGGCGGCGGAGACGATGCCGAAGGCGCAGTAGCCTATCCCCGCCACCACGGCGGCCCACCAGCGACGGGATCGCTCGGGATGCGCGGTCTCACCCGCGCAGAGCGCCGCGGTGATGGCGGCCAGGTTCACCCCATGCCCGCCGAGCGGCGCGGCCGCCAGGCTGAACAGCCCCGTCGCGGTAAACAGCGGCCCGGGGTCGGGCCGGTAGCCATTCACGTTCAGCACCGCCATGCCGGGGATGTTCTGCGACGCCATCGCCACCAGGAACAGCGGCAAGGCGAGGCCCATCATCGCGGTCGTGTCGAAGACCGGCATGACGAAGACGGCGACGGGGGCGAGGGAGACCGCGCCCAGGTCCGGCGCCTGCCACCACAGCAGCCCGGCCGTGACCAGCACGGCGGCGGGCACGGCCAGCAGGCGGTTGAAGCGCCCGACCAGCAGCCAGGTCAGCACCACGGGCAAGGCGAGCGCCGGCATTTCCTGCACCGCGCGCACCGGCGCCAGGCACAGGCCGAACAGCACGCCGGCCAGCATGGCATTGGCGATGGGCGCGGGGATGCGCGCCACGGCGCGGCCGAGCGGCTTCCAGAGCCCCGCGACCAGCACCAGCAGGGCAGCGACGATGAAGGCGCCGACGGCGGCCGGGAAGCCGCCATCGGGCACCGCGGAGCCCGCCAGCAGCGCGGCACCGGGCGTGGACCAGGCGACGGTGATGGGCAGGCGGCGCCAGAGGCTCAGCACCACGCCGCAGAGCCCCATGGCGATGGCCAGCGCGGTGAGGCCCGAGGCCGCCTGCGCCGGGCTGGCGCCGACCGCCGTCAGCCCCTGGAGCACCACGGCGAAGGAGGAGGCGAAGCCCACGAAGGCGGCGAGGAGCCCGGCGAAGAGGGCCTGGGCGGAGAAGGAGGCGCGCATGGGGCGGGTTGAAGCACCGGGGGGCGCCGGTGGCTACGGGGCGGTGGCTACCGCCCGTGCGTCACCCCGCCTCGGGGTCGAACAGGTAGCCCACGCCGCGGACGGTGCGGATGGCCATCGGGCGGGCGGGGTTGCGCTCCACCTTGCGGCGCAGGCGCATGATGCGAAGGTCGATGGCGCGGTCGAAGGCCTCCGGCTCCTCATCCCCGCTGGTGCGTTCCAGCAGCCAGTCGCGGTGCAGGGCGCGGTTCGGGTTGTCCACGAACAGCTTCAACAGTGTGAACTCACCTTCGGTGAGGGTGTCCTCACGCCCATCGGCGGTCAGCAGCAGGCCGCGCTTAAGGTCGAGCACGGCGCCGCCCATGCGGATGCGGCCGGGGGCCAGGTTTTCCGGTCTCTGCGGGCTGGCCGCGGCCTCCGCATGGGCGCGGCGCATCACGGCGCGGATGCGGGCCAGCAATTCGCGGGGCTCGAAGGGCTTGGTGATGTAGTCGTCGGCGCCGGATTCCAGGCCGACCACGCGGTCCACCAGGTCCCCCGCCGCGGTCAGCATGATGATGCCGATGCCCGGCGACAGCGCGCGCATCCAGCGGGCAAGGGCGAAGCCATCCTCCCCGCCCGGCAGGCCCACATCCAGCAGCACGGCGTCGGGCATGGCGGCGGCGATGGCGGCGCGGAAGCTGGTGCCATCCGCCACCCCCTCCACCGCGAAGCCCTGGCCGGAGAGGTAGGCGCAGACGGTCTCCCGCTGGAACGGGTCGTCTTCCACCACCAGCAGGTTGGTCGTGCCTCCGGCCATGCCACGCTCTCCCGTCACTGTAATCTTCGCCCGCCTTGGGTTGCGCCGAAAGGCCGGCGCCGGGTCGACTCGGGCGGGCGGGCTGGCGAAACAGGTGAAACAAACCGTTGCACGGCGCGAAACACAAGAAGCGGCACCAATGAGGCATAGTGATCCCATGCCCGATAACGACCGGCCCGCCGGCGCATTGCCGCCGGACGAGGTCGCCAGCCTGCAGGCGGAAGCGCTGGCGCATCTCGCCGGTCCCTTCGCCCTGTTCGCGGCGGATGGGCGGCTGGTCTCCTGCAACCCGGATTTCGCGCGGCTGCTGCCGCCGGATGGCACGCCGCCCGCGCCGGGCGCCACGCTGCGCGACCTGCTGGCGGCGATCGGGCAGGCGGGGGGGGCGGCCAATCCCGGCCTGGCGCGGCTCGAGGACCCGGACGCCTGGCTGCCAGCGGTGGGAGAGGGCGAGCGCGTCACGCTGTGGCGCACGGCATGCGGGGCCTGGTTCCAGGTGCATCTGCGCGCCATGTCGCGCGGCCTGGTGCTGACGGCCGCCGACATCACCGACCTCAAGCGGCAGGAGGAAGCGCTGTCCGCCGCGCGGACGACGCTGGAGACGGTGTTCGACCACATGACCGACGGCGTCGTCATGTGGGACGCCGAGATGAAGCTGCAGTTCTTCAACAAGGAGACGATCCGCGTCGGCGAGTTCCCGGTGCACATGGCCTACAAGGGCGTCAGCGTCCTCGACGTCATGCGCTACCAGGATGAGCGCGGCGAGTTCGGCCCGCCGCCGCGTGACAAGGCGGAGCTGGAGGCGCGGGTGGCGCAGCGCGCGGCGCTGCTCAACCGGCCGGGCGGCGTGTCCTACATCCGCCGCACGCCGGGCGGGCTGTGGCTGGAGGTGAAGACCATCCCGGTGCGGGGCGGCGGCGCGGTGCTGATGTACCGCGACGTGACGGCGCTGAAGCAGCGGGAGGAGGAGCTGGCGGCGGCGCGGGCCATGCACCGCCTGATCCTGGACAGCATGACGGATGGCGTCGTGCTGATGGACCGCGATCTCAACTTTCTGCTGGGCAACCGCGCCGCGGTGGAGTTCTTCGGCCTGCCGGACACGATCGGCAAGCCTGGCGCCTCCGCCGTGCAGGCGATGCGCTACCGGCTGCGGCGCGGCGATTTCGGGCCGGTGCCGGCGGATGAGGCCGGCTTCGAGGCGGCGGTCGAGGCACGGCTTTCCATCGCGCGCCACCCCGGCAGCACGCCGGTGCAGGTCCGCGGTTCCAACGGCGCCTGGATCGAGGCCTCGTCGGTGGCGACGCCCGATGGCGGCGTGCTGGTGATCTACCGCGACATCTCCACGCTCAAGGCGCGGGAGGAGGAACTGCAGGCGGCGCGGGAGACGCATGAACTCGTCCTCGACAGCATGCAGGACGGGCTGGTGCTGTGGTCGCCGGCCTTCCGCGTGCGACTGATGAACCGGCAGCTCGCGCATTTCTACGGCATCCCCGCCTTGCTGGCGCGGCCGGGGGCGGAGGGGCGCGACATCCTGCGCCTCATGCTGCGGCGGGGCGACTATGGCACGCCGCCGGCGGAAGGGGCCGCGATGGAGGCGGCGGTGGAAGCCCGCGCCGCCGCCATCATGGGCGCGGGCAGCGAGCCGGACATCAGGCTCTCCCCGGCCGGATACTGGATGGAGATCACCCGGCAGCGTCTGGCGGATGGCAGCGTGCTGTCGGCCTATCGCAACATCACGCGGCTGCGGGCGCGGGAGGATGAGCTGCGGGAGGCGCGCGACCATGCCCGCGCGGCGCAGACCAGCCTGGCGGTGACGATCGAGCATATGAGCCAGGGGCTGCTGATGTTCTCCCCGGACCGGCGGGTGCAGGTCATCAACAGCCGGGCGATCGAGCTGCTGCGCCTGCCGCCCGGGCTGGCGACGGAGGGCGCGCGGCTGGAGGATATCGCCGCCTGGCAGCTGGCGCGGGGCGAATACGACCAGGACGAGGCCGCCGGGCGGCGGGCACGCGCGGTGCTGGCGGGCGGGCCGATGGAGCAGGGCCATTACGAGCGGCGGATGCCCGATGGCGCGGTGCTGGAGGTGCATTCCGTCACCATGCCGGATGGCCGCAGCGTGCGGACCTTCACCGACATCACCGACCGCAAGCGGCAGGAGGTGGCGCTGGCGGAGGCGCGGGACGCCGCGCGCGGGACCTATGCCGCGCTGACCGCGACGATCGAGGCGATGGGCCAGGGGCTGCTGCTGGTGGACCCCGAGGGGCAGGTCAGCGTCATCAACCGGCGCGCCGCCGAATTGCTGGCGCTGCCGGATGCGCTGGCCAGGCCCGGCGTGCGCTTCGCGGAGATGGTGGCCTATCAGCGCGCCCGCGGCGACTACGACAGCAGCGCGGAAGGCGCGGAACAGACGCGAAGGGCGCTGGCCGACGAACCGATGGAGGAGAAGCGCTACGAGCGCGCGCGCCGTGACGGCATGGTGCTCGAGGTTCATGCGCGGCGGATGGAGGATGGCTCCATGGTCCGCACCTACACCGACATCACCGATCGCAAGCGGCAGGAAGGCGCGCTGGCCGCGGCGCGGGATGCGGCGGAGGCGGCGAACCGCGCGAAATCCGCCTTCCTCGCCGCGATGAGCCACGAGATCCGCACGCCGATGAACGGCGTGCTCGGCATGATCGAGGTGATGGAGCGCACGCCGCCGGGCCCCGCGCTCGCGCGCTGCGTGGCGGTGATGCGGGACAGCGCGGGATCGCTGCTGCGGATCATCGATGACCTGCTCGACTTCTCCAAGATCGAGGCGGGGCGGATGGAGCTGGAGGCGCTGCCCTTCTCGCTGCGCGGTCTTGTCGAGGGCGCGGTGGAGACGCTGGCGGTGGAGGCGAAGCGGAAGGGGCTGCTGCTGTTTGCCGATCCGCTCGGCCCGGTCACGCCGCATGCGCCGGACATGGTCTCGGCGGATCCGGTGCGGGTGCGGCAGATCCTGTTCAACCTGGTCGGCAACGCCATCAAGTTCACCGATGTCGGCTTCGTGCGGCTGCGGTGCTCCGCCCGGCCGGAAGCGGGGCCGGAGGGCGTCGTGATCGTCGTGACGCTGATGGTGGAGGATAGCGGCGTCGGCATGACGGCGGAGCAGGTCGGGCGGCTGTTCCAGCCCTTCGCGCAGGCCGACAGTTCGACGACGCGGCGCTTCGGGGGCACGGGACTCGGGCTTTCCATCGTGCGGCGCCTGGCGCGGCTGATGGGGGGCGATGTGGCGGTGGAAAGCACGGCGGGGCGGGGCAGCCGCTTCACCGTCACGCTGCGGCTGCTGCCGGCGGAGCCGATGGAGGCGCCGCCCGTGCTGGCCGCGCCCGTCCTGCCGCCGCTGGACGGGGAAGCCGCGCCGCGGCTGCTGGTGGTGGATGACCACCCCGTGAACCGGGAAGTGCTGGCCCGGCAGCTGGAACTGCTGGGCTGCATCGCCGACATGGCGGAGGACGGGGCGCAGGCGCTGGCGCTGTGGCGCCAGGCCCGCCACCGGGTGGCGCTGGTGGACCTTCACATGCCCGTGATGGACGGGGTGGACCTGGCCCGCGCGATCCGGCGGGAGGAGGAACTGGCGCCGGGTAGCGCGCGCACCGCGCTGGTGGCCGTCACCGCCAATGCGATGCGGGGCGAGGATGAGCGCTGCTACGCCGCGGGGATGGATGCCTTCCTCGCGAAGCCGCTGGCGCTGGATGCCCTGGCCCGCGTGCTGGGCCGCTTCATGCCGCAGACGCCGGGGCGGCTGGAGACGGCGGTGGCCGAGCCCGGGCCGATGCTGTTCGACCCCGAGGCGCTGCGCGGCCTGTTCGGCAGCGATCCCGCGCGGCTGGCCGGGCTGCTGAACACTTTCCGGGAAGGGGTGAAGCGGGACGGGGAGGCGGTGGCGGTGGCGCTGGCGGCGGGCGACCTGGAGGGCGCGGCAGCGGCGGCGCACCGGCTGAAGGGCGCGGCGCGCATGGCGGGCGCCAGGCCGCTGGCCGATCTGCTGGCGGCGGTGGAGCAGGCATCCCGCGACGGGCGGGCGGTGGAGGCGGGGGCGGCGGCCTCCGGCCTTGGGTCACTGGCCGAGCGGACGGTGGCGGCGACGCTGGCGGAGGGGCAGGGCCCGGCCTAGGACCCTTAGTCGCAGGCGCAGCCGTCGGTCGGCGTCTGGGCGGCGCGGACGATGTGGTGGTCGATCCATTCGGAGACCAGGCGCCGGGCTTCCTGCATGGACGCTTCCGGGTGGTGGATGCGGTAGAGCGTGGTGCAGGCGGTGAAGGCCTGCATGTCGGCTTCCCCGCCATCGCGCAGTTCCCGATACGCGGTCACGACGGCGCGTTCGCAGCGGCGGGCGATGTGGCTGAATTCGCGGCCCATGGAGGCTCCCGTCGTCGGTGTCAGGTAGGCGATGTCAGGTCAGGCACGGCTGGCAGGATAGTGGCGTCTGCGAGTCAGTTGAGAATAATTCTCATCTGCATGGCCGTTTATACGACGAGGCCGGTCGTCGGTTCAAGTGACGGCGTCGCAATCCCGGTGGGGGGCTCGGTCGGGCCGGAAATCCCCGCCGGATCACTCCGGCGCGAAATCCATCGCCCTGGTGTAGCCGTCGAGGCGCGGCGCGTGGCGGCGGCCGGCGCGATGAGCCCAGAGGTGCATCTGGTGGTGCAGCGGGATCAGGGCGACGTCGCGGAAGGCGATCTCCGTCGCCTGGATCAGGATGCGCTCCCGCGCCCCGTCATCCAGCTCGGCCAGTGCCTGGTCGAGCAGCGAATCGAAGGCGGGGTTGGCGTAGCGGCCGCGGTTGAACTGGCCGCGGCCACGGGCCTCGTCCACCGTGCCGAGCAGGGTCACGAGGGGGGAGGTGGGCTCCCCGGTCTCGACGTTCCAGAGGCCGGTCCAGAAGCTGAATTCCCGGTTGCGGCTGCGGGCGACGTGCATGACGTGGGGCATCGCCTCCACCGTCGTGCGGATGCCGGTGCGGGTCAGCATCTGGGCGACGGCCTGGCAGATCTGCTCGTCATTCACGAAGCGGTTGTTCTGGCAGTGGATGACCAGGCGGAAGCCCTGGGGGTAGCCGGCCTCCGCCAGCAGGGCGCGGGCGCGGACGGGGTCGAAGCCCGGCGGGCCGAGTGCGGGGGCGTGGCCATAGGCGCCGGGGGGCATGAACTGTCCGGCGATTCGCGCCTGGCCGCCCATCACGCGGTCCACGATGGCGTCGCGCTGGATGGCGATGGACAGCGCCTCCCTCACCCAGTGGTCCAGCAGGGGGTTGCGGGGCAGCGGGCTGCCATCGGTGGCGGCGATGCCGGGGGGCACGCGGTCCGTCACATCCAGGTGGAAGCCGGCGACGGCGGGGGCGACGAGGGTGGAGACCCGCAGCCGCGGATCGGCGGCGAGCCGTGGCAGGTCCTGCGGCGGCGCGGCATCGATGGCATCGAGGTCGCCCGCCAGCAGCGCCGCGACCCGCGTGGCGGGCTGCGCCATGTTGCGGATGGTGGCGCGGGCCCAGGGGGTGGCGGGGCCCCACTATGAATCGTTGCGGGCCATCGTCACCTGGTCGCCGCGCGCGAAGGCCGTCAGGCGGAAGGGCCCGGTGCCGATGGCGGCGCGGCCGGCATCGAAATCCGCCGTGGTGGCGCCGGTCGCGGGGATGATCGGGACCTGGCTGAGATAGACCGGCATCAGCGGGAAGGGTGCGGCAGTGCGAAGGATGACGGTCGCGGCATCCGGCGTCTCCACCGCCGTGATCTGCCGGAGATAGACGGCGAAGGAGGAGGGGCTGCCAGGCAGATTCGCCGCGCGCGCGATGGTGTGGGCGACATCGGCGGCGATGAGCGGCGCGCCATCATGGAACGTCACGCCGGGGCGGAGCGTGAGGCGCCAGGTTGTTGAATCGGTCGCCGTCCACGCCGTGGCCAGCGCCGGGGTCGGGCGCTGCTGGGCGTCCAGGGCGACGAGCGGTTCATACAGGTGGGCGGCGAAGCCCTTGTTGCCGCCGAAATTGTGCCAGTGCGGGTCGAGGCTGTTGGGAAACAGCTCGACGCCGAGCCGGATCTCCTGCGCCGCGGCGGGGGCGGCGAGGAAGGCCAGGCAGGCGAGGAGGCGGGCGGCGCGGGGCATGGGCGTGGTCTCCGCCGCGTCGATCCGGGCCGCGCGGCGGCCACGACGATCCGGGCCGCGCGGCGGCCACGACGATCCGGGCCGCGCGGCCGGCCGCAACCCGGATAATGCAGCGCGGCGTGATGCCGGGACGGGATCAGGCGGGCGGATGGCACCGTGCGATGGCGGCGCGGGCCAGGCCATCGATCGTGTCGCAGACCGGGAAGGGCAGCACCGGGCCAGCGGCGATGCCCAGCGGGATCTCCGTGCAGCCGAGCACCACGGCGCGCGCGCCGCGGGCGATGAGCAGGCGCGCGGCCTCCGCGAGGGGGGAGTAGGCGCCGGCGACGTCATTGGCCTTCACCAGCGTGATGCCGGGGGTGACGAGGCGGTCCATCTCCTCGGCGGTGGGGGTCAGGCAGGTCCAGCCGCGGGAATCGAGGCGGCCCTGGTAGAGGCGCATGGCGAGGGTGCCGGCGGTGCCCATCAGGCCGATCGGGCCGGGGGTGACGCCCTGGCGCCGCAACTCGGCCTCCGCCGCATCGACGATGTGGAGGATGGGCAGCGCGGTCGCCGCCTGCATGGCCTCGAACCACCCATGGGCGGTGTTGCAGGGGATGGCGATGGCGGTGGCGCCGGCGGCTTCCAGCCCGCGGATGCCGCGCAGCAGGGCGGGCAGGGGGTCCTCTCCGCCCGCGATGCGGGCCGCGGTGCGGTCCGGCACGCGGGGGTCGGACCAGAGCACGGCCGGGATGTGGTCCTGGTCCCGCAGCGCGGGGGTCAGCAGGGTGAGGCGCAGCATGAACTGCGCGGAAGCGAGCGGACCCATGCCGCCGAGGACGCCGAGCATCAGAGCAGGCCCTTCATGCCGTCATACACAAGCTTGGTGCCGCTGACCGCGAGCATGACATAGACGATCCGGTAGAAGACCTTGTCGCTCATCCTCCCCTGCAGCCAGATGCCCATGCGCACGCCCACCGGCACCAGGGGCAGCAGGCAGAGGCTGGTCAGGATATTGGTGAGGGAGAGCTGGCCGAGCAGGAAGTAGGGCACCAGCTTCACGTAGTTCACCACGCCGAAGAAGACGACGGTGGTGGCGGCGAGTGCGGCGCGATCGAGCCTCAGCGGGTAGAGATAGACGGCCAGCGGCGGACCGCCGGCATGGGCGATGGTGCTGGTGAGGCCGGACATCATGCCCCAGAACGCGCCCTTCGCCCGGCTGCTGGTGGCCGGGGGCGGCGCGACGCGGCCGGGGCGGCCCTGCCACAGGCTGCGCGCGAGGAAGATGAGGGCGATGGCGCCCACCATCAGCTTCACCGCGGCATCGGGCAGGAAGCCGAAGATGGCGGCGCCGATGGCCACGCCGAGCAGCCCGCCCGGCATGATGATCCAGAGCTGCGCCACCGACCACTTGCCCCACCAGGCCTTGAGGGAGGCGATGTCCATGGCGCAGAGCAGCGGCAGCGCGATGCCGGCCGCCTGCGGCGCGGGGATCACCAGCGACATCAGCGGCACCATGGAATTGCCCGCGCCGGAGGCGAAGCCCGCCTTGGTGATGCCGGTCAGCAGCACGGCGGGAATGGCAAGCCCCCAGAACCAGGGGTCAGCGATGATCGGCAAGGATTGCGTCCTGGGAAGGCCCCGGATGGGCCGATGGGGGTGACGCCGCGGGATGCGGACTGTATGGCACGGCCATTGCTGCACTGCGGCGAGAACGGCGCAAGAGCGTTCCCCCTCCTACCATCAGAGAGTGGCTTCCTTGGACCATATGTACGATCCGCTGTGGCTGGCCGGGCTGGCCGCAGCGATGGCGGCGACCGGGCTTTTCTCCGGCCTGCTTGCCGGGCTTCTCGGCGTCGGCGGCGGCATCGTCATCGTCCCCGTCCTGTTCAGCATCTTTCCGCTCTTCGGCATTCCGGAGGAGGTGCAGATGAAGCTGGCGGTGGGGACATCGCTGGCGACGATCATCCCGACCTCCATCCAGTCCGCCCGCAAGCACTTCGCCAAGGGCACGATGGACGTGCCGCTGCTGCGGTCGCTGGTGCCTTCCATCGCGGCCGGCGTGCTGATCGGCACGCTGCTCGGCATCGTGGTGCAAGGGGGTGCGCATACCGCGGTCTTCGCCGTCATCGCGCTGCTGGTCGCGGTGAACATGGGCTTCACGGGCGTGGACTGGAAACTGCGGGAGAGCTTCCCGACCGGGAAGCGGCGCCATGCCCTCGGCACCTTCATCGGCGGCATCAGCGCGATGATGGGGATCGGCGGCGGCACGGTGGGGGTGCCGATCCTGTCCATGTTCGGCGCACCGATCCGCAGCGCGGTGGCCACCGCGAGCGCCTTCGGCGTCATCATCTCCATCCCCGCCACCATCGGCTTCATCTATGGCGGCTGGGGCAACGCGATGCTGCCGCCGCTCAGCCTGGGCTATGTCAACCTGATCGGCTTCGCGCTGATCGTGCCGGCAAGCCTGATCGCGGCACCCTGGGGCGTGCACCTCGCGCATTCCATCCCGCCGCTGCTGCTGAAGCGGTGCTTCGCGGTGTTCCTGGGGCTGACGGTGGTGCGGATGTTCTGGAGCCTGGTGACGTAGTTCAAACCCGCCAGGGCAGCGTCCCCGCCGGCAGGCGGCGGCCCGCCAGCGTCGCCAGCGCCATCAGCGCGGCGCTGAGCAGCAGGGCGAGGCAGGAGACGGCGGCGGCCAGCGGGGACTGGCCGCTTTCCTGGAGGTTGAAGACCAGCACGCCGAGCGTCTGCGTCCCGGGGCCGTAGAGCAGGGAGGAGACCGTCACCTCGTTCACCGCGGTCAGCGACACCAGGATGGCGCCGGCCGCCAGCGCCGGGGCCAGCGGCGGCAGGTGCACGCTGAACAGGCGGCGCAGCGCGCCCGCGCCCATGCCGCGCGCGGCCTCGTCCAGCGTGGGGTCGAGCCGTGCTGCGGCGGCGGCGACGGGGCGCAGCGCCAGCGCCTGGAAGCGGGTGAGGTAGGCCAGGCCGATCAGGCCGAGCGTGCCGTAGAGCGCGCCGCCGCCCGGCAGCGACAGCACCACCAGGATGGCGGCGACGCTGGTGCAGGCGCCGGGCAGCGCATAGGGCAGGTCCGTCGCGGTGGTGGCGATGCGCACCGCCCGCGCCCGCATCGCCATGGCGATGGGCAGTGCCGCCAGCGCCAGGACCAGCGCCGCGCCGGTGGACAGCAGCAGGGAATTGCCGAAGGACCGCGCGGTCTGCGCGCCGGGGGCGAGGGCGGTCAGGAAATGCCGGAGCGTGGCGGTCCCGGACGACAATTCCATGCCGATGGCGGGCACCAGCGCGGCGGCCACCAGCGCCAGCATCGGCACCAGCAGCACGATGCCGAGGTAGAGCAGCACGCCGGCCAGGGCGGCGGCGCGGGCAGGGGGCGGCAGGGCCAGGGCCTCGAAGGCCAGGCGCCCGGCGGCGGGCGCGCGCTTCGCGGCGATGGCCTGCAGCACCAAGGCGGGCGCGGCCATGGCGGCCAGCAGCAGGGCCAGCGCCGCGGCCTGCGCCAGGCTGGCGGTGCCGCCGGCCGAGAGCCTCTGCCAGATCAGCACCGGCAGGACCGGCACGCGGGCGGGGATGCCGATCAGCGCACCCACGCCGAAATTGCCGAGCGCCGCCACATAGGCAAGGCCCGCCCCGGCCAGCAGCCCCGGCGCCAGCAGCGGCCAGACCGCGCGGCGCAGCGCCTGGTCCGGCGTCGCGCCCAGGCCTCGGGCGGCCAGCACAACCTCCCCCGGCACGCGCCGCAGCAGGGCGGCGATGGCCAGGAAGACCAGCGGCGTGGCCTGCACCGCCAGCAGCGCCACCATCCCCGCGGCCGAATAGATCGGGTTCGGCGTGCCGATGGGCGGCGCCAGGTCGAGCGCCAGCAGCAGGGGGGAGGCCGGGCCACCGGCCTGGATCCAGCCCAGCGCCATGACCTGCGCGGGCACCAGCGCCGGCAGCACGGCGCAGAAGATCAGCGCGCCCCGGGCGGGCAGGCCGCGCAGCAGCAGCGCCCAGGCCAGCGCGCCCCCCGCGACGGTGGCCAGCCCGGCGGCGCCCAGCGCCAGGACCAGGGACCAGAAGGCGGCGCGCCAGGTGGCGGGGTCCGCGATGGCGGCGGGCAGGGCCGGGCCGGCCAGGCTTTCCGCCAGCAGCCGGGCCAGCGGCAGGGCGCCGACCAGCAGCAGCCAGGCCACCGCCAGCGCGACGGTCGCCTTCCCGGGACCCTCCCTGGTCAATCAGCCGCCGATGAGCTGGGCGAAGCGGCGCAGGATTTCCTCCTGCTCCCGCGCCGCGCGGGCGGCGTCGAAGGGCATGATGCGGATGCTGCGCGGGTCGGGGAAGCCTGCGGGCGGGGCCACTTCCGGATCGATCGGCAGGAAGCCCTGGCGGGAGGCCAGTTCCTGGCCCTCCCGGCTCAGCAGGAAGTCGATGAAGGCGATGGCGGCGGGCGCGTTGCGGGTGGTGGACAGGATCGCCGCCGGTTCCGTGATGGCGGAGACGCCGTCCTCCGGGAAGACGAAGCGGACGGGGGCGCCGTTGCGCTGTTCGCGGATGGGCAGGTAGTCGATGGCGATGCCGAAGGCGCGCTCCGCCCCCGCCACGGCCTGCATGACGGGGCCGTTGCCGCCGCGGGCCTGCACGCCGTTGCGGACCAGCTTCTCCACATAGTCCCAGCCCAGCGCCGGGTTCTGCACCAGCGCCGTCACATGGATCGCGGCGGCGCCGGAGACGGCGGGGGAGGGCATGGCCACCTGGTTGCGGGCGCGGGGCTGCAACAGATCCTCCCACTTCCGCGGCGCGAAGGGCGCGCGGGCGTGGTGCATGATCCCCGTGGTGATGAGCTTGGTGCCGAAATAGGCGCGGCCGGGATCGACCTGGCCGGGCGGCGTGCCGGCGGTGGCGACTTCCGGGCTCGGGCGCAGGCGGCCTTCCGCGCGGAGGCTTTCGAAGGTCAGCCCATCGGCGAGCAGCAGGATGTCGGGGCGGGGCTGGCCGGCGGCGATCTCCGCGCGGAGCCTGGTCATGATCTGGCCGGTGCCGGCGCGGATCCATTCCACCGTGACGCCGGGGTGGCGCCGGCGGAAGGCCTCCACCGTCTGGGCCGCGTCGGGTTCGAGCTGGGAGGTATAGAGGACGAGCGGGCCGTTGAGCCCTTGCGCCAGGGCGGGACGGGCCAGGAGGGCGGTTGCCGCCAGACCGAGTGGGCGCCTGCCGAATGCCATGCCGTGCTCTCCCCCTTCATACCGCGGTGGCGCCGGTTTCACGGCATCCCCGCCGGAGCCATCTACCGGCGTCCTCGCGTTCCGGGCAGGGGGGGTATGTGAAGTTCCTGTGTCGCCTTGCCTGGTGGTGCGCCACCCCGCCGGGGGTCCCCCGACCCCCGGCGCGGCGGCGAAGGCGTCAGGGTGGGGTCATGAAGTTGGCCGTGGCGCTGGCGCGGCCGATCAGGGACCGCATCTCCGGCGCCGTGTGCCCGTCCTCCGCCGTCAGGGCATCCATCGGGCAGAAATACTCATGCGGCTGCGGCATCTGCGACCGCGCGAAGCCGAGGTAGTGGCGCGACTTCAGCCCGTAGAGCACGCGCAGATCCCGCACCGGCAGCACCAGCGGTTCCGTCGGCATGTCCCGCAGCAGGCGGATCAGCTTCCAGCGCGGGGTCCGGTCCTCCGGCCCCACCGGGTCCAGCAGCCAGCGCAGCGGACAGACGACGAGCAGCGAGGTGGTGGAGGGCGCGAAGCGGGCGCGCTTGTCCTGGAGGTTGGCGATGGAGCCGCAGGCCTCGATGCAGAGGATGTCGGCGTAGCGGTCGGCCGGGTCCGGGCTGAAATGCAGCCAGAGGCCGTCCGGGATGGTCCGGTAGGTGTTGGTCCCCGGCAGCTTGAGGAAGGGCTGGGCGACGAGCGTCGGCTCCCCCGGCCTGCCCCGCAGCCAGGTGCCGGGCTGCTTCGGCGTGACGGTCACGCCGGGCGGCTGCTGGGGCCAGAGCCGCAGCCGCGCCCGCACCAGTTCGTCCAGCACCTTGCCGGAGCCGATCCTGAGCATCTCACGCATTTGGTTTAAGTCCCCCTGTGGATATCAACCCTACATAGATAGATTCCCGGAACCCGTTGCGCTTTCAAGGCGTTTTTTCCGAATCCGTTAAGAAAATGCCTGCTCCGGTTGTAGATGCCGTCCAGATGCGGCCTCCTGGTGTGGTGGTGGTGGGCAGTTCAGCGGGGGCGGGTGGGTCCTCCGCAATTGCGGAAGTCGAGTTTTCCACAAGGATTCAATTGCTTGGCGGTTCGCCGCAATTGCCGGCCGCGTCGCCGCAATTGCAGCGCGGTGGAGGGAGGGGGTGGCGTAGCTTGCGTCTTTTGCAATGGCCGATTGCCGTCGGCGCATGGGTCCGGCGGGCTGGAAGGCCAGCGGTTGGGCACCGGGAGGGGTGGGGGCGGCCCGGGCGGTGGGCAGCGAAAAGCCCCGCCGGCGGGGCCGGCGGGGCTCTGGCAGGCTCGGCGGGGCGGCTGGTTCAGCCGCGGCTGGCGACGGGCACGTAGTCCCGCTTCGCCGGGCCGGTGTAGATCTGGCGGGGGCGGCCGATGCGCTGCGCCGGGTCTTCCACCATCTCCTTCCACTGGGACACCCAGCCGACGGTGCGCGCTACGGCGAAGATCACCGTGAACATGCTGGTCGGGATGCCCATCGCCTTCAGGATGATGCCCGAATAGAAGTCGACATTCGGGTACAGCTTGCGGCTGACGAAGTACTCGTCCTCCAGCGCCACCTTCTCCAGCGCCATCGCCATGTCCAGCAGCGGCTCGTCCTTGATGCCGAGCTCGGCCAGCACCTCATGGCAGGATTGCTGCATGATCTTCGCGCGCGGGTCGAAGTTCTTGTAGACGCGGTGGCCGAAGCCCATGAGCTTCACGCCGGAGTTCTTGTCCTTCACCTTCTCGATGAAGGCGGGGATGTTCTCCACGCTGCCGATCTCGGCCAGCATCTTCAGAACAGCCTCGTTCGCGCCGCCATGGGCGGGGCCCCAGAGAGCTGCGATGCCGGCGGCGATGCAGGCGAAGGGGTTGGCGCCGGTGGAGCCGGCCAGGCGGACGGTGGAGGTGGAGGCGTTCTGCTCATGGTCCGCATGCAGGACCAGGATGCGGTCCATCGCCTTCGCCAGGATGGGGGAGACGGTATAGGGCTCCGCCGGCACCGCGTTCAGCATGTGCAGGAAGTTGGCGGCGTAGCTGAGGTCGTTGCGCGGATACACGAAGGGCTGGCCGAGGGCATACTTGTACGCCATGGCCGCGATGGTCGGCACCTTCGCGATCAGGCGGAAGGCCGCGATCTCCCGCTGCCGGGCGTCATTGATGTCGAGGTTGTCGTGGTAGAAGGCCGCCAGCGCGCCGACCACGCCGCACATCACCGCCATCGGGTGGGCATCGCGGCGGAAGCCGTCGAAGAAGCGGCGGATCTGCTCATGCACCATGGTGTGGTAGGTGACGCCCTTGCGGAATTCCGCGAGCTGGGCGGCATTGGGCAGATTGCCGTTCATCAGGAGGTAGCAGACCTCGATGAAGTCGGAGCTCTCGGCCAGCTGCTCGATCGGGTAGCCGCGGTAGAGCAGGACGCCTTCGTCGCCGTCGATATAGGTGATCTGGCTCTCGCAGCTCGCCGTCTCGCCATAGCCGGGGTCGAAGGTGAAGACGCCGAGATCGGCGTAGAGCTTGCGGATATCGACCACATCCGGGCCGATCGAGCCCGACAGGACCGGCAGCTTTGTGCTGCGGTTCGAGCCGTCGAGCGTGAAGGTGACGGACCCGTTGGGGGTTGTGGTCATATGATGCTTCCTCGCACTCGGGGGTGGGTGCCGGGCCGCTTGCTCTCGGCACCGTTATGGTGCGGCGCAAGATAAGAGCCTGCCGCGCCTGTTGGCAACGTGGGGGGGTGTTCAAGCTTGCGGGGCCGAGAATGCGCCCGCGGGCGTTACGCGCCTGTTGCCATCTTCGTCATGACGGCGACCTCAGTGACGGCGGCGCCACTCCTCGGGCCGCGTGAAGCTGCCGGCCCAGAGGCCGCGGCCGGCGGCGCGGGCCGAGGCTTCGAGGGTGAGCATCCGCGCATCGTCGCCATAGGCCAGGGCCCAGCCGGCCGTGACCAGGCCGGCATTCAGGTCCACGCCCCCGGCGGTGCAACTGCCGAGTCCCCGGCCGAAGCGGTCCCGGCCGCTGACGGTGCAGAGGACGGAGCGGCCATTGACCAGGCGGGACAGGGCCTCCGCCGCCGCCGCGCCGCAATCGAAGCCGAGGCCCGCGCCATCGGCGCAGGCCTGGCCGCGTTCCGGCGCATCGATGGCGGCGAGCCGCAGCGTCCGGTCGCCCAGGCGAAGCGTGTCGCCATCCACCACCCGGACCTCCGCGGCAAGCGCCGACCAGTCCTGTTCCCGCGGGGCGGATCCCATGAGGTCGGGTGGCAGGCCGACGCCGGACAGGGCGGCGACGATCAGTGCGCCGGCGACGGCCATGATCGGGCCCCGCCAGCGGCGTGGGGTGGGGGCGGGACGGAACAGTCGGCGATGTCGGGTCACGGGGCCGTGAGGGCAGTGGGGGTAGGCCCAACGGGTAACCCAAGCGGTAAGGCGCGCGCAACCCATTCATTTATCTTCAATAATTGAAGCAGGAATCCGGCCTTCAGCCTTGATTCCAGAAGGGTTCCGCCCCCATCAGCGCCTTCCATGCCTTGGCGGCACGTCCGCGGGCGCGGCGGGACCGGGCCAGGACCCACCCCTCCGCGACGCCGGTGGCCCAGTTTCCGCCCTCAGGGCCAAGGGGCGCCACCAGGGCCCGGGCCACGGCGGCGTCATTGGCCAGGCCCATCTGCTCCTGCACCGCCGCCAGCCGCTCCAGGAAGCGCCGGCCGCGCTTGCGGCCCCAGAGGGGGGCGAAGAGTTCGGCGACGTAGCGCAGCCGCTTGCCGTCCAGGCGGAGCGCATGGAACTCGGCATCCGGCAGATCGCCGATCAATGGGCCGACCGCGCCGAGGCGTCGCCACCGCTTGGAGAGCAGGCTGGCGGCGAAATCCTCGACCGGGCCGGTTTCCTCCACCTGCCAGGGCGTGCAGGCGACCAGGACGGAAAGGTCCCAGAGCAGAAGGCGGAAATCCGCGCCGCGGAGATGGGCGGCGAGTTCGGCATAGGCGAGGTCGCGGCGTTGCCGCGCGGCGACCAGCAGCGCCGCCATCCGGGCATCGCCGGGCAGGGCGCCGCCCAACTCGGCGCCAAGGCCGCCGAGGAAGACATCCCAGTCCCGCGCGGGGCCGAGAAGCGACGCCAGCGCCTTCAGCCTGCCATCCACCGCCCGCAGCGCCGGGCCATCCACCGCGGGGCGGAAGGCGCGGATCGCGGAACGAAGGCGGCGCAGCGCCACCCGCATCTGGTGGACGCCGACGGGATGCTGCCCGGCCAGCGCGATGGGGGCGTGCCAGGCGAGCACCGCGGCCAGGTGGCCGATGACGTGGCGGAGCGTGTCCTCCACCGACATGGCGGGATCGAGCAGCGGCGCCCCCAGGCGGGGGGCGCGGGGCGTGGTCCCGGCGCCGAGGGCGTGGGCTTCCTCCGCCATCGTGGCCAGTGGCGGCAGCAGCGGGATGCTGGCGGCCAGGTCGCGCATGGTGGCGGCGACAGCCTCCGCCGGGCCGGAGAGGATCAGGCGGGCGACGGGGCGTTCGGCATCGCCGAGGCGCAGCGCGCCGCGCAGCAGCCGTGCCTCCACCCCATCGGCGAGGGGCAGGATGGCGCGGCGGCCGAGGAAGGTGGCCAGGACCTGGTCCGCATCCTCCGGCACCTCCCCCTCCGTGGGCCTGGCCGGGGTGGCGGGGCAGGCGAGGGTGGTGGAGGGCGGGAGGGCCTGGACCAGCCGGGCCTCGCCGCCGCGCGCTTCCTCCACCAGCAGGCCGGCTTCGGCCAGGCTGCCATCGGCCCGGTCCCGCCATTCCAGCACCAGGGGGGCGGAGCGCGTGGGGCCGGCCCGGCGGGCGGCGATGGCGGGGTGGCGGAGAAGACGGGGCGCGAGGCCGGGGTCCAGCACCGACTCCCAGGTGATCGGCGGCGGGGGCGTCATGGCCGTCAGAGCCTGTGAAAGAATCGAGCTTGAGCATTAATGCCCGTTGAAATCATTGGGATTTTCCCTCGGATTCCGGCGCTTTCGGGCATTAATTCACAAGCTCTCAGGCCATCGGGTCCGAGGCGTCGGCGGGTTCCGCGCCCGGGAGGTCGGCGGGGGAGAGAACCCGCAGCAGGCGGCCGCCGCCGGCTTCCAGCTGGCGCCAGGGCAGGGCGACGGCGAATTCGGTCAGCGTGCCGGTCGGGTAGGCGGCGGCCAGGCGGCGCACCAGCGGGCCATCCCCCGCCATGGCCGCGGCGCCGGCCAGCGCCATCGCGAGGTCGTGCAGGCCCGGGTTGTGACCGATGAGGAGGACGCTCCGCGCCGTCTCCCGCACCCCGCGCAGCACGTCGAGCAGCGAGGTCCAGGTGGTAAGGTAGAGGTCGTCCATCGGCTCGATCAGGGGTGTACCCTCGATCGGCGAAATGGCTTCGAGCGTCTGCAGGGTGCGGCGGGCGGAGGAGACGAGGACGATGTCCGGCGCCAGGCCGAGGTCGCGCATCGCCGTGCCCATGCCGATCGCCGCGCGCCGGCCGCGCGCATTCAACGGCCGGGCGTGGTCCGAAAGCCGCGGATCATCCCAGGAGGATTTCGCGTGGCGCAGCAGCAGCAATTGGCGCATCGCCGCATCCTGCCATGGCCGGGCGATCCTGTCTCCCGTCCCGGGGTGGCCCTTCCGCCGGCCGGGGGGCGGCCCATCTGAGCGCGGCGATTGACGGGTGATGGGTTCATGACGGGTCAGGTGCTGGTCTTCGGGGCGACGGGCGGAATCGGGGAGGCGCTGGCGCGGCGCCTGGCCGCGCGCGGGGCGCGGCCCTTCCTGGTGGCACGCGGGGCGGCGCGGCTGGCGGCGCTGGCGGCGGAGCTGGGCGCCGGCCATGCGGTGGCGGATGTGACGGACCGCGCGCAGGTGGCGGCGGCGGTCGCGGCGGCGGGAACGCCGCTGGCGGGCCTCGCCTTCTGCGTCGGCTCCATCGTGCTGAAGCCGCTGGCGCGGGTGACGGAGGCCGATCTGGTGGAAACCTTCCGGCTGAACGCGGCGGCGCCGGCGCTGGCGGTGCAGGCGGCGGCGGGGGCGCTGGCGGCCCATGGGGGACAAGGGGGCGGTGGCTCCGTGGTGCTGTTCTCCTCCGTCGCGGCGCGAAAGGGGTTTCCCAATCACGTCGCCATCGCTGCGGCGAAGGCGGCGGTGGAGGGGCTGACGGTGTCGCTGGCCGCCGACCTTGCCCCCAAGGTGCGGGTGAACTGCATCGCGCCCAGCCTGACCCGCACCGCGCTGGCGGAGCCGCTGACGAAGAGCCCGCAGATGGCGGAGGCGATCGCGAAGCAGCACCCGATCCCGCGGCTCGGCGAGGCGGATGACAGCGCGGCGCTGGCCGATTTCCTGCTGTCCGAGGCCGCGGGCTGGATGACGGGGCAGGTGATCGGCGTGGATGGGGGTCGCGCGGCGCTGGCGGGGCGCGGGTGATGCGGCGGCGTGCCGCGCTGCTGCTGCCGGCGGTGCTGATGGCTCGCCCGGTAAAGGCCGCGCCGGCGGCGGTGAATTTCCGGCTGATCCGCAACGGCACGGCCGTGGGGACGCACCAGGTGACGTTCAGGAACCTCGATGGCGGGGTGCTGGAGGCGCGGAGCCTGGTGCGGGTGGAGGTGAAGCTGATCGGCATCACCGTCTATCGCTACAGCCATGAGACAGTGGAGAACTGGCGCGGCGACCGGCTGGTCTCGCTGGGATCGCGCCTGGATCGCAACGGCACGCCGGGCTTCTGCGAGGCCCGGGCGGAAGGCGGGCAGATCCTGCTGCGCGGCACGGCGGGGGAGGCAAGGCTGCCGGCGGAGGCGGCACCGCTGACCTGGTGGCGCCGGGCGACGCTGACCGATGGCGGGCCGCTCTTCGACCCGCGCATGGGCCAGGCGGTGGCGCCGCAACTGACGCGGACGGCGCTGCCGGGCGGCGGGGTGCGGGTGGTGCTGGTGGGGGGAGAGGGCGCGGACATCGCCTATGACGCCGCCGGCATATGGGTGGGCTTCGCCACCACCGGTGAGGATGGCAGCGCCGTGCGGTACGAACGCGCATGACCACGCTGAGGGTGGTCCTGGGGGACCAGTGTTCCCGCGGCCTGTCGGCGCTGGCGGGCATCGACCCCGCGCGCGACCTGGTGCTGATGGCCGAGGTCCGGTCCGAATGCACCTATGTGAAACACCACAAGCAGAAGATCGCGCTGGTGCTGTCCGCCATGCGGCACTTCGCCGATGCGCTGCGGGCGGAGGGGCTGCGCGTCGCCTATTCGCGGCTGGACGATCCGGCCAACACGCAGTCCCTGGCGGGAGAGGTCGCGCGCATCGCGCGGGAGTCGGGCGCCACCCGCATCATCGTCACCCAGCCCGGCGAATGGCGGGTGCTGGAGGATATGCGGGGATGGGAGGCGCTGACCGGCCTGCCGGTGGAGATCCGGGAGGATGGGCGGTTCCTGTGCTCCATGGCGCGGTTCCGGGCCTGGGCGGGGGAGAAGAAGCAGCTCCGCATGGAGTTCTTCTACCGGGAGATGCGGCGTGCCACGGGGCTGCTGATGGAAGCGCCGGATGAGCCGACCGGCGGGGCCTGGAACTTCGATGCGGAGAACCGCAAGCCGCTCGACCCCGGCGTGAAGCCGCCGCGGCCGCGCCGCTTCGCGCCGGACGACACGACGCGCGATGTGATGGCGCTGGTCGAACGGGAATTCGCGGACCATTTCGGCACGCTCGACGCCTTCGCCTGGCCGGTGACGGCCGGGGAGGCTCGGCAGGCGCTGGATGATTTCGTGGCGCATCGCCTGGCGCGCTTCGGCGATTACCAGGACGCGATGGCGGAAGGGGAGCCCACGCTGTTCCACGCGCTGGTGGGGGCGGCGCTGAATTGCGGGCTGCTGGACCCGATGGAGGCCTGCCGGGCGGCGGAGGCGGCATATCGCCAGGGCCGCGCGCCGCTGAACGCGGTGGAGGGCTTCATCCGCCAGATCCTCGGCTGGCGGGAATATGTCCGCGGCATCTACTGGCTGCGCATGCCGGCCTACCGCGACACCAACGCGCTGGGCGCCACGCGGCCCCTGCCGTGGTTCTACTGGTCGGGGGAAACGCGGATGGCCTGCATGCGCGCCGCCATCACCCAGACGCGGGACCTGGCCTATGCCCACCACATCCAGCGGCTGATGGTGACGGGGAATTTCGCGCTGCTCGCGGGGATCGACCCGGCCGAGGTCAATGAATGGTACATGGTCGTCTATGCCGACGCCTATGAATGGGTGGAGTTGCCGAACACCCATGGCATGGCGCTGCACGCCGATGGCGGCGTCATGGCGTCCAAGCCCTATGCGGCCAGCGGCGCCTACATCAACCGCATGTCCGACCATTGCCGGGGCTGTGCCTACGACGTGAAGAAGGCCACCGGCCAGAAGGGGGACAAGCGGGGCGCCTGTCCCTTCAACTTCCTCTACTGGGATTTCATCAGTCGCCACGCCGAGCGGTTCGGCCGCAATCCGCGGATGGCGATGCCGGTCCGGACACTGGCGAAGATGGCGCCGGAGAAGGTGGCGGCGATGAAGCAGGAAGCCGCGGCCTTCCTGGCGGGGCTTGAAGCGGGCGCCGCTACGGAAAATCCCGGTGCATCAGCACGACAGGGGAGCCTCGATATTCCTCCGCCCCCGACCGCACCCAGCCGCGCGCCGCGTAGAAGGGCGCCTGGTCCGGGGTGAAGAGCCAGAGGCGGCGGACGCCCTGGGCGATCGCCAATTCTTCGACGGCGGCGACCAGGGCGGTGGCGATGCCCTGGCGGCGGGCCTCCGGCGCGACGAGGACGGAGGCAAGCCAGGGGGAGAGGTCGGGGCGCGCCGGCAGGTCATCCGTGTCGAAGGTGGCGGTGCCGAGCGGCAGGCCATCACGCTCCGCCACCAGCGCACAGGGGGCGGCGGGGCCGGTGGCCTGGCGGAGGAAGCTTTCCGTCTGCGCCAGCGAGTAGCCGCCGGCGGCCCACCATTGCGCGTGCAGCCAGGCAGCGATGGTCGGGACATGCGGGGTTTCGGCGACGGGGCGGATCAGCAGGGTCATGGCGCCGCCGCTGTAGCATGGCGTTGCCGGGCCCTGTGTTACAGTCAGGGTGTGACGGTCAGGGTGTGACGGTCAGGCGACCTTGCGCTGGTTGGCATCCGATTGCGCGGCGATGAGCGCTCGGGCTTCTTCCGCCGGCATGGCGCGGCCATAGAGCCAGCCCTGCACCTGGTCGCAACCTTCCTGCGCCAGCAGGCGGGCCTGTTCGTCCGTCTCCACGCCCTCCGCCACCACCGTCATGCCGAGGATGCGGCCGAGGCCCACGATGGTGGCGACGATGGCGGACAGGCGCGGATCATGGCCGAGGTCGCGGATGAAGGCGCGGTCGATCTTCAGCTTGCTGAAGGGGAAGCGCCAGAGATGCGCCAGGCTGGACCAGCCGGTGCCGAAATCATCCATGGCGATGGAAACGCCGAGCCCGCGGATGGCGCGAAGCAGGCGCTCCGTCTCCGCCGCGTCGCGCTGCAGCAGGCTTTCGGTGACTTCCAGTTCCAGCAGGTGGCCGGGCAGGCCGTGGGTGGCCAGGGCGTCGGCAATGGTGCCGACCAGCCCGCCATGGCGGAACTGGGCCGGGGAGAGGTTCACCGCGACGCGCACCGGCGCGGGCCAGCGCGCGGCTTCCGCGCAGGCCGCGCGCAGCACCCAGGCGCCGAGCGGGATGATGAGGCCGCTCCGTTCCGCCAGGGGAATGAAGTCGCCGGGCGGGATCATGCCGCGTTCGGGGTGGTGCCAGCGCAGCAGTGCCTCGAACCCCACCAGCGCGTGGTCGCGCAGGCGGTATTGCGGCTGGTAGTGCAGCGTCAGCGCCCCATCGGCGATGGCGGCGCGGAGGTCGCGTTCCAGCTCCCGCTGCCGGCGGGCTTCGGCATCGATCGCGGGTTCGAAGCTGCGGATGGTGGCGTCCGGTTCCGCCCGCGCGGTGGCGAGTGCCTTTTCCGCGCGGTCCAGCAGGGTTTCGGCATCCTCCCCGTCATGCGGCGCGATGGCCAGGCCGATATCCGCGGCGATGGTGATGGAAAGGCCGTCCGGCAGGGCGAAGGGGTTGGCGATGGTGTCGGCCAGGCGGTCGGCCAGGCGGGCGGCGGCGGCCGGTTCGTGCAGCACGGACTGGACGACCGCGAAGCGGTCCCCGGCGAGGCGGGCCACCGCATCCTCCCGCCGCACGGCGCCGCGGAGGCGGGTGGCGATGAGGGAGAGGACGATGTCGCCCGCGGCGTGGCCATGCGTCTCGTTCACCTCCCGGAAGCGGCGGAGGTCGATGACCTGGACGCCGACCTGCCAGCCCTGTTCCCGCGCCATGGCGAGGGCGGCGTCGAGCCTTTCGCGGAATTCGGCATGGGTGGCGAGGCCGGTGGTGGCGTCATGCCGGCGGAGGAACTGGGCCTGCGCCTCCGCGCTGCTTTCGCGCTGGCGGCGCAGCGCCAGCCAGACGAGGAGGGCGAAGGCGGCGCCGCCGAACATGGCGATGGAGCCTTCCGCGAGGCGGACGGCGTCACGGAACAGGGCGCGGCGCGGCGCCTGGTCCAGCACCACTTCCAGCGTGCCGGCACGCCCCGTGGCATCGCGCAGCGCGACGCGTGTTGTGACGACGGCGTTGGCGAGGTCGGGCGCGCCATCGCTGACCAGGACGCGGCCATCGGCGCCGAGGAGGCGGAGTTGGAGGATATCGCCGCCGGCGCGGATCGCCTCCAGCGTCACGAGGCCGGATTCGGAGACGCTGCCGCCGCGCAGCATGGCGGCCAGTTCGGGGCTGCGGCGGAGCAGGTCCGCGCCCCAGCCTTCGACCCTGGCCTGGGCATCGGCGCGGAGCAGCCTGTCCGTGATCGCGCTGCTCGCCAGCAGCGCCAGCGCCGTCACCAGCAGCGCGAGCAGCGCCAGCAGGGCCGCGAGGGGCGGGGGCGGGGAGGGCACGATCGAAGCCGGGCGGGCGTTACGGGCCATGCGGCCATGATGCGCCGCATTGATGAACCAGGGGTTGCGCGGGGCATTGATGTTCAACCCCGGCGCTTGCGCGATTTGCCGCAGGCGGGGGCGGGCCGGTATAGGGGCGCCGCAGCGGGGGCGCGGACCCCCCGGTGAAATCGGGCAAGACAGGGATACGGGGCGATGGCCGGCCATTCGCACGCGAAGAACATCATGCACCGCAAGGCGGCGCAGGGCGCGAAGAAGGCGCGCGCCTTCGGCAAGCTGATCCGGGAAATCACCGTCTCCGCCAAGGCGGGGCTGCCCGACCCGGCCATGAACCCGCGGCTGCGGGCCGCGGTGAAGGCGGCGCTGACGTCGAACATGACCCGGGACACGATCGACCGTGCCATCAAGCGCGCCGCCGTCGGCGGGCCCGGGGAGGACTACCAGGAGGTCCGCTACGAGGGCTACGGCCCCTATGGCGTGGCCGTCATCGTGGAGGCCCTGACCGACAACCGGAACCGCACCGGCGGCGATCTGCGGTCCATCTTCGCCAAGAATGGCGGGGCGCTCGGGGAGAGCAACTCGGTCGCCTTCCAGTTCGAGCGCAAGGGCGTGCTGCGCTATCCCGTCGCCGCCGCCAGCGCCGACACCATGCTGGAAGCGGCGATCGAGGCCGGTGCCGAGGATGTCGAGAGCGGCGAGGAGGGGCACGAGGTGTCCTGCGCCGTCGAGGATTTCGCGGCCGTCCGCGACGCGCTGGAAGCGAAGTTCGGCACGGCGGAGGCCGCGAAGCTCGAATGGTGGCCCTCCACCACCATCGACCTGGATGAGGAGCGGGCGCGGGACGTGCTGAAGCTGCTCGACATCCTCGATGACCATGACGACGTGCAGAACGTCTATGCGAACTTCGAGGTCGATGCGGCGGCGATGGAACGCCTCAGCGCCTGAAACGCGGTAAAGGACGGGGATGGCCAACGCCCCGATTCGCATCCTCGGCCTTGACCCGGGCCTCCAGCATACCGGCTGGGGGCTGGTGGAGCATGACGGCTTCCGGCTGCGCTTCTGCGCGGAAGGCGTGATCTCCACCAAGGCGGGGGAGGATCTGCCGGACCGGCTGCTGGCGCTGCACCACGGGCTTGCGAAGGTGATCGCGGAGATGCAGCCGGATGAAGCGGCGGTGGAGAACACCTATGTCGCCCGCAATCCCGAAAGCGCCCTGAAGCTCGGCCAGGCGCGGGGCGTGGTGCTGCTTGCGCCGGCGCTGGCGGGGCTGCCGACGCGGGAATACGGCGCCATGGAAGTGAAGCGGGCCGTGGTCGGGAACGGCCATGCGGACAAGGTGCAGGTGCAGGCCATGGTGCGGCAGCTGCTGCCGGGCGTGACCTTCAAGCGGGCGGATGCGGCGGATGCGCTGGCGATCGCCATCTGCCACGCCCATCACCGCAGCACGCGGAACGCCTTTGCCAGGGCGGTCGCGAGGGCGGGGGCATGATCGGGTCGCTGAAGGGCTTCGTGGAGAGCGTTCAGGACGGCGGCTGCGTGCTGGACGTGGGCGGCGTCGGCTACCTCGTCCACTGCTCCCGCAAGACGCTGGACCGGCTGACGGCGCGGGAGGGCATCCAGAAGCTGCTGGTGGAGACGCGCGTCAGCCAGGACGCCATCACGCTGTTCGGCTTCCTCGACGCGCAGGAACGGGAAGCCTTCCTGGCGCTGATCGAGGTGAAGACGGTGGGGCCGCAGAAGGCGCTGGTGGTGCTCTCGGGCCTCACGCCCAACCAGTTGGCGCAGGCGATCGCGGCCAAGGAACGCAAGCGCCTGTCGGATGTGAAGGGGCTGGGGGCCGCCACCGCCACGCGAATCGTGGATGAGCCGGCGATGCAGAAATGGGCCGTCGGCCGCGCCATGCCGGATGAGGACGGGGTCGGCGCGGTCGCCATCGCCGTGCCGGTGGTGGCGGGGGTGGAGGCGGATGCGGCCTCGGCGCTGACCAACCTCGGCTGGAAGCGCCCGGAAGCCGCCGCGGCGGTGGCGCGGGCGGCGAAGCGGCTGGGTGAGGGCGCCTCGCTCAACACCCTGATCACCGAGGCCCTGAAGGACATGGCGCCGCGATGAATGAGGACAGGCTGACCGGGGGCGCGCGGCAGGAGGAGGATGGCGGGGAGGGATCCCTGCGGCCGCAGAATCTGAGGGAATTCATCGGCCAGAAGACGCTGCGGGAGAATCTGGAGGTCTTCATCGGGGCCGCGAAGCAGCGGGCCGAGGCGATGGACCATGTGCTGCTGTTCGGGCCGCCGGGCCTCGGCAAGACGACGCTGGCGCAGATCGTGTCGCGGGAACTCGGCGTGGGGTTCCGGGCGACGTCGGGGCCGATCCTGCAGAAATCGGGGGATCTCGCGGCGATCCTGACCAACCTCCAGCCGCGGGACGTGCTGTTCGTCGATGAGATCCACCGGCTGCAGCCCGCGATCGAGGAGACGCTGTATCCCGCGATGGAGGATTTCTGCCTCGATCTGATCATCGGGGAGGGGCCCGCGGCGCGGACGGTCAGGATCGACCTGCCACCCTTCACCCTGGTGGGGGCCACGACGCGGGCGGGGCTGCTGACCCAGCCGCTGCGCGACCGCTTCGGCATCCCGCTGCGGCTGCAATTCTACACGGTCGATGAATTGCTGCTGATCGTGCGGCGGGGGGCGGAGAAGCTGGCCTTCGCCCTGGCGGAGGACGGGGCGCTGGAGATCGCCAGGCGGTCCCGCGGCACGCCCCGCGTCGCGGGCCGGCTGCTGCGGCGCATCCGGGATTTCGCGCTGGTGACGGGGAAGGTCGCGGACCGGGCGATGGTGGACGGCGCGCTGGCCAGGCTGGAGGTCGATCACCTCGGTCTTGATGCGCAGGACCGGCGCTACCTCCGGCGGATCGCCGAACACCACAATGGCGGCCCGGTCGGGGTGGAGACGCTGGCCGCCGCCCTGGCCGAAAGCCGGGACACGCTGGAGGAAGTGGTGGAACCCTTCCTGATCCAGGAGGGCCTGGTGCTGCGGACGCCGCGCGGGCGGATGCTGGGGGAGCCGGGGTGGCGGCACCTCGGCCTGGCGCCGCCTGCCTCGATTTCGGCGCAACTCGACCTTCTGCGTGACATGCCGGCCCCGGACCCTGAGGCCTGATGACAGCGCATCGTTACCCCCTTCGCGTGTATTTCGAGGATACCGATGCCGGTGGCGTCGCCTATCACGCCAACTACCTGAAGTGGGCGGAGCGGGCGCGGACCGAATCCTTGCGCGCCATGCACTTGCCCCATGCGCTTATGATGGAGCGTTACGATGCGATGCTTGTGGTGCGGCGCATCGAAGTGGAGTATTCGGCCCCCGCCCGGCTCGATGACGCCCTGATCGTCGAGACCCGCCTGCGTGCCATGGGCGCCGCCACCCTCGACCTGACGCAGACCGTGTTGCGGGAGGAGGAGGGGAAGGTGGCGCTGCTGGCGACGCTGGCGGTCGGGCTGGTGTGCGTCCGCGCGGGCGGGTTGCGCCCGGTGCGCATCCCGCCGCCCTGGCGGGACGCGCTGGCCGGGACCACCGGGACTGACTGAGGGCGCGACATCCAACCGGGCACGGCCCGGCGGCTGAGAAGAGGAGTTACGGCTTTGGGCAACGTCACCGCGCAGGCCCTGGCCCCCGTGGCGCACGACCTGTCGCTCTGGTCGCTGTTCCTCATGGCGGACTGGGTGGTGAAGGGGGTGATGATCTCGCTCCTGCTCGCCTCCGTCTGGGTCTGGGCCATCGTGTTCGAGAAGCTGACGACGCTGCGGCGGGTGAACCGCGCGGCGGACGGCTTCGAGGACCGGTTCTGGTCGGGCGGCAGCCTGGAAGACCTGCTCGCGAAGGAGGGCGAGGAACCCGGCCACCCCATCGCCGCCGTCTTCGGCGCGGCCATGCGCGAATGGAAGCGCTCCGCCGCCCGCAACCTATCCTCCGAGCTTGCCGTCACGGGGCTGAAGGAACGGGTGGAGCGCGCCATGGTGGTGGCGATCCAGCGGGAGATGGAACGGATGGAACGCTGGATGGTGTTCCTGGCCACCGTCGGCTCCGCGGCCCCCTTCATCGGCCTGTTCGGCACGGTCTGGGGCATCATGAACAGCTTCTCCGCCATCGCGGGGATGCAGAACACCAGCCTGTCCGTGGTGGCGCCCGGCATCGCGGAGGCGCTGTTCGCCACCGCCATCGGGCTCATTGCGGCCATTCCTGCGACGATTGCCTACAACAAGCTGGCGACCGACCTGGCGCGCTTCGCCGGGCGGCTGGAGGCCTTCTCCGCCGAATTCGCGGCCATCCTGTCCCGCCAGTCGGAAGCGGCGGCGGAGCCTTCCCGCGGCGCCCGCCAGGCGGGGGACTGAGCCATGGCCGGCGGGATGATGGGCGGCAGGACGGGGGGCGGGCGCGGACGGCGCGCGGCCTACCGGCCGATGAGCGAGATCAACGTGACGCCCTTCGTGGACGTCATGCTGGTGCTGCTGATCATCTTCATGGTGGCGGCGCCGATGATGACCGTCGGCGTGCCGGTGGACCTGCCGCGGACCAATGCGACGCCGCTGAACCAGGAACAGGAACCGCTGACCATCTCCGTCAATGCGGAAGGCAGGATCTTCCTGCAGGAGACGGAGGTGCAGATGGAGGCGCTGGTCGCGCAGCTCCGCGCCATCCTCGCCTCCCAGCCCACGCAGCAGGGGCAGCCGGAGCGGCGCATCTTCGTGCGTGGCGACCGGGCGATCAGCTACGGGCGCGTGATGGAGGTGATGGGGACGGTGAACGCGGCGGGCTTCAGCCGCGTGGCGCTGCTGGCGGAACAGCCGGCAGGCGTGCCCGCCCGCCCGGGCGCCGCGCCGGCCGGCCGTGCGCCCGCGCCCGCCCCGGCCGGGGCGCAGAACCGCCCGGCGGCGCGCTGAGGGAGGATCGGCGCGCTTGTCCGGCCTGCTGCTGAACCCGGAACCCGAGGACCGCGCCCTGCGGCGCTGGATCGCCGTGTCCTTCGGGCTGCACGCCATGCTGGCGGTGGCCGGGTTCATCTATGGCTTCGTGAAGCCGCTGCCGCCGCCGATCGAGACGGCGGTGGTGGTGGAATTCACCTCCCCCGTGCCGCCCACCCAGGCGCGGGGGGACCAGCCCGCGCCGACCTCCAACCCCGATCCCGTGCCGGCGCCGCCCGATGTGGCGCCCGTGCCGCCGGCGCCGACGCCGCCACGGCCGGAACCGGCGCAGCCCGCGCCGCCGCCGCCACCCCCGCCGCCGGCGCCGCCCGCGCCCGCCACGCCGACGCCCCCGGTGCCGGCGACGCCGCCGGTGCCCGTGCCGCCGCGGCCCGTGACCCCGCCTCCGCCGACGCCCCCCGCGCCGCAGCCGCCCGAAGCCCGGCCGCCGGAGCCGCGCCCGGTGACGCCGCCGCCCCCCCCGGCGCCGAGCGCGGTGACGCCCACGCCGCCACCCCCGCCGCCGCCGCCGACGCCGCGCCCGCCGCAGCCGACACCGGCGCAGCCGACAACGCCGACGCCGCCCGCGCCCACGCGGCCGCCGGAGAATGCGCTGCCGCTGCCGCCGCCACCCCCGCCGCCGGCACCGCCGCAGCCACAATCGACGCCGACCGGCACCGGGCAGACGCCGCCCGTGGCCAGGCCGGAGGAGCGTTCGACCAGCGTGCAGAACACGCTGGAACGGCTGCGCCAGCAGCAGGCGGCGCAGCAGCCGCCGACCGCGCGCCCGAACCCGGCCGCCGGGCGCCCCGCGCCATCCGGTGGCGCGCCGCAGGGGCAGGACCCGCTTTCGGCCGGCGATCGCCGGGCGGTTGGCGAACGGGTCGCCGAATGCTGGCGGGTGGACCAGGGGATGCTCGGGCTCAGTGATTTGACCGTGAGCCTGCGCGCCATCGTCGACCAGGGCGGCGTTATCCGGGAAGTGAGGCCGGGGCCGGAGGGTGTGCCCCGTGATCCGCGCGCCAGGACGTTGTATGAGCAGGCCCGCCGGGCGCTGCTCGACCCGGCCTGCAGCCCGCTGCCGGTGCCGCGTGCCCGGTTGCAGGCGGTGAATGAGTTCCAGTTCAACTTCTCGCCGAGGGGTTTCATCCGATGACGTTGCCGGGCTTCGGGCTCTCGCGCCGCCATGTCTTCGCCGGGGTCGGTGGTTCCGTCATTGCGAGCCTGCTGCCGGATGGCGCGGCCGCGCAGGGGCAGCCCACCACCGTCATCGACGTCACGCGGGCGCGGACGGACCCCGTGCCGATCGCGGTGCCGGACATGGCGGGCGCGGGGCTTGATGCGCAGCGCATGGGCCGGCAGATCGCGCAGGTGATCCAGGCCAACCTCCGCAATTCCGGGCTGTTCCGCCCGGTGGAACGCCAGGCCTTCATCCAGACGCCGGAAGCCGCGGCGGACCGCCCACGCTTCCAGGACTGGCGCGTGATCGGCGCGCAGGCGCTGACAACGGGGCGGGTGGAAGCCAGCGGCGACCGGCTGCGGGTGGAATTCCGCCTGTGGGACGTGCTGCCGGAACAGCAACTGCAGGGCACGGCCTTCACGGCGCCGACCGCGCAGTGGCGCCGGATCGCGCATCTCATCAGTGACGTGATCTATGAGCGCCTGCTGGGCGAGAAGGGCTATTTCGACACGCAGATCGTCTACATCGCCGAATCGGGGCCGCGGGACCGACGCACGCGCCGCATGGCGATGATGGACCAGGACGGGGAGAATCATCGCTTCCTGACCGATGGCAGCTTCCAGGCGCTGACGCCGCGCTTCCATCCGAATGCGCGCCAGGTCGCGTTCATGTCCTATTTCCGCAATGAGCCGCGCGTCTATCTGTTCAACCTGGATACCGGGCAGCAGCAGGTGCTCGGCAGCTTCGGCGGCATGACCTTCAGCCCGCGCTTCCACCCGGATGGGCGGAGCGTCGTGCTCTCCGCCAGCCGGGGCGGCGATGCCAACATCTACAGCGTCGATATCGGCAGCCGGCGGGAGCGGCAGCTGACAAGCGGCGGGTCGCTGGATGTCTCGCCCTGCTATTCGCCGGATGGCACGCAGATCGTGTTCAATTCGGATCGCGGCGGCGACCAGCAGCTTTATGTCATGTCCGCCGATGGCGGGGGCGCGCGCCGCATCTCCTTCGGCAATGGGCGCTACGCGACGCCGGTCTGGTCGCCGCGCGGCGATCTCATCGCCTTCACGCGCATCTCCGGCGGGCAGTTCGGCATCGGCGTGATGCGCCCGGATGGATCGGGGGAGCGCATCCTCAGCGAGGGCTGGGCGATGGAGGGGCCGACCTTCGCGCCGAATGGCCGCGTGCTGGCCTTCTACCGGGAGACACCGGCGCGCGATTCGCGGGGCGGCGGCTATTCCTCCACCCTGTCGCAGATCGACATCGCGGGCTTCAACGAAAGGCGGATGGTCACACCGACCGATGCGTCCGACCCGGCCTGGAGCCCGCTGCTGAGCTGAGGCGCGCCTTCGCAAGCCGCGGTGTGGGCCGGATGCAATTCGATACCCGGGAAAGGTGCGGCGCGCTGTTGCGGTGTTAACTTGGTTCCGCGCAGAAGACATTGTGCACGGTGCCATGATGCCGCCGCACGGATTCTTGACCTTGCGGGCGCGTGCCGTTAACGCCCGCGGCGCAAGACAGCCCCAACCCTGGAAGGATCTTCAGAGTCATGAACATCAAGGTCATCGGCGCCCTCGCCGCGCTCACCCTGCTCGGCGCCTGCGGCTCCGGCTCCGACACCGCCGGCGCGGCTGGTGGTGGTGCTGCGACGACGGCGAGCGGCCCGCGCCCGGGCAGCCAGGAAGATCTGGTCGCCAATGTCGGCGACCGCGTGTTCTTCGACACCGACCGCAGCAGCGTCCGCGCCGACCAGCGTGCGATCCTCGACCGCCAGGCCGCCTGGCTCGGCCGCTATCCGCAGGTGCAGGTCGCCGTGGAAGGCCATGCCGACGAGCGCGGCACGCGCGAATACAACCTGGCGCTCGGCCAGCGCCGCGCCAATGCGGCGCGTGACGTGCTGGTGGCCGGTGGCGTCGCCTCCGCCCGCATCTCCACGATCAGCTACGGCAAGGATCGTCCGGCCTCGCTCGGCTCCGACGAGACCGCCTGGTCGCAGAACCGCCGCGCGGTCACGGTCGTTCGCTGACCGGGACGCGGCGGGGATGGGGGCGGATGGTCCGCCCCCATCCCCGCAGCTTCCGGCCAGTGACAAAGGAAAGCGCCATGCGCCTCTCTCGCCCCCTGCTGCTTGCGGCCCTGCTGGCCGCACCGATGGTCCTGGCGCCGCCCGCGCGCGCACAGGTCGAGACGCGGGAGGGAATCGCGCTGCAGAACCAGATCCTGCAGCTGCGACAGGAGATGGAGGCGCTGCGGCGTGGCGGGGCCGGCGCCCAGCCGGCGCCGTCCGGCGGCAGTTCCGTGCTGGGCTTCGGTGGCGCGGCCCCGCGCCCCGCCCAGCAACAGCAGGCGCCGCAGGGCGAGCTTGTCGGCCAACTGCTCGACCGCGTCTCCCGGTTGGAGGAGGAGCTGCGCAGCGTGCGCGGCCGCGCGGAGCAGGCCGAATTCCGTGAGCGCGAATTGCGCGAGCGGGTGGAAAAACTGACCGGCGACGTGGATTTCCGCTTCCAGCAGATGGAAGCCGCCAGGCCCGGTGGCGCGGCCCCCGCGGCGGCGGCGCCCGCCCGTCCGGCGGCGGCGGCGGCCGCGGCGGCAACCCCGCCGGCCCAGGCCGGCGCGGCGCCACAGGCGCAGCCGGCCGCGCTCGCCCGGCCGCCGCAGCGCGCGCTGCAGGAAGGCCAGGCGGCGCTCGCAAGGCGGGACTTCGCCGGCGCGGAAGCCGCGGCGCGAGAGGTGATCGCGGCGCGCGACTCGGCCCGGGCGGCGGATGCGCAGATCCTTCTGGGCGATGCGCTGAGCGGCAAGCGGGACTTCGCCGCGGCCGCCATCGCCTATGACGACGCCTTCCGCCGGAACCAGCAGGGCTCCCGCGCGCCGGAAGCGATGCTGGGCGTGGCGAATGCGCTGATCGGTCTCAACAACAATCGCGACGCCTGCGGCCAACTGGGCGACCTGCGCAGCCGCTTTCCGAACCTGTCGGGCCCCCTGGCGGAACGCGTGGCGGATGCGCGGCGGCGGGCGCAGTGCCGCTGACGGCGGCGCGTTAACAAAGCTCTCGAAAAGGTGATGGATGGCCCGGGGGCCATCGGGGCGTCGGATTTCGACGAGCTGATGGCGCCCCTTGGTCCATTCGGCGTGGCGCCGGTGATCGTCGCGGGCGTTTCGGGCGGCCCGCATAGCCTGGCGCTGGCGCTGCTGCTGGCGCGCTGGGCGGGCGCGCGGGGCGGGCGCGTCGTGGCGGGCATCGTGGATCACGGGCTGCGGGCGGACAGTGCGGCGGAGGCGGCGCGCGTCGCGGGCTGGATGACGGCGCGAGGGATCGAGGCGCGGGTGGTGGCGCTGGGGCTGGCCGCCGGTCCGGGCGCGCAGGAACGGGCGCGAGAGGGGCGAATGGCGGCGCTGCTCCGGGTCGCGGCATCCCTGGGCGCGCCGTGGCTCGCGCTCGGCCAGCACCGCGGCGACCAGGCGGAGACGGTGCTGCTGCGGGGATTCGCGGGTAGCGGGCCCGCGGGCCTGGCCGGGATGGCGGCGGCGCGGAGTGCCGGGGCGGCGCTGGTGATCCGGCCGCTGCTGGGCCAGGCACCGGCCCGGCTGGAGGCGGTGGCGGCGGCGGCGGGCCTCGCGCCGATCCGGGATCCCTCCAATGAAAACCCCGGCTTCACCCGGGTGCGGCTGCGCGCGGCGCTGGCCGATCCGGGGGGGGAGGGGCCGGCGATCGAGGCGCTGGCAGCGGCCGCGGCGGCCTTCGGGCAGCGCCGGGTGGCGGCCGAGGCCGCGGTGGCGGCGCGGATCGCCCGGGCGGTGCGTCTCCACCCCGAGGGATTCGTGCGGCTGGACCTGGGCCTTCTGGGGCGGGATGGCGTGGCGGCCGCCGCGCTGGCGGCGCTGGTGCGGGTGGTGTCGGGGGCGGCGTTCGCCCCCCCCGTGGCGGCGGCGGCGGGCCTGCTGGCGCGCGGGGCGGGCACGCTCGGCGGGGCGCGGCTGATGCGCGGCGGGCTGCTGCTGCGGGAGGAGGCGGCGATGGCCCCGCCGGTGCCGGCGGTGCCGGGGGCGCGCTGGGATGGCCGCTTCCTGCTGGAAGGGGTGCCGCCGGCGGGCTGCATGATCGGCCCGCTGGGCGCGGCGGGGCTGCCGCTTCCCGCCTGGCTGCCGGCCTCCGTGGCGCGGACGATGCCGGCAATCCGTCGCGACACTGTGCTGGTCGTGGCGCCCGGGCTGTCCTATCCTCCGTATGGAGCCCAACCCTCATGCCGCCTGCGCTTCGCGCCGGCGGGCGGGGCATGTGCCTGAGCATTGCGGTCCTGGGATGGAAGAGGGCGGCAGCGTTCCTATCTGTGCAGTGGAGCGGCCCGCCCCTCGCATCGGTGCGAGACGGCCAGCCTGGGAAGCCCCAAAGGGATGCCAACGTGAACAATTTCGGCCGGAATCTGGCGCTGTGGGTGATCGTGGCGCTGCTGCTGGTGGCGCTGTTCAACCTGTTCCAGCCCTCGGGCGGCAGCAGCCGCGCGGCGCAGCAGGTTGCCTATTCCGACTTCCTGAACGAGGTCAGCGCCGGGCATGTCCGGGACGTGACCATCACGGGCCGGACGGTGACCGGCCAGCTGAATGACGGGCGCAGCTTCCAGACCTACACGCCGGAAGACCCGCAGCTGGTCACGCGGCTGACCGAGAAGGGCGTGCGAGTCGTCGCGCGGCCCGAGGAAAGCGACGTCAACCCGCTGTTCCACTACCTCCTCTCCTGGTTCCCGATGCTGCTGCTGATCGGCGTCTGGGTGTTCTTCATGCGCCAGATGCAGGGCGGCGGCGGCCGGGCCATGGGCTTCGGCAAGTCCAAGGCCAAGCTGCTGACCGAGAAGCAGGGCCGCGTCACCTTCGACGACGTGGCGGGCATCGAGGAAGCGAAGAGCGAGCTGGAGGAGATCGTCGAATTCCTGCGGGACCCGCAGAAGTTCCAGCGCCTCGGCGGCAAGATCCCGAAGGGCGTGCTGCTGGTCGGCCCCCCCGGCACCGGCAAGACGCTGCTGGCGCGGTCCATCGCCGGCGAAGCCAACGTGCCCTTCTTCACCATCTCCGGCTCCGACTTCGTCGAGATGTTCGTGGGCGTCGGCGCCAGCCGCGTGCGCGACATGTTCGAGCAGGGCAAGAAGAACGCGCCCTGCATCATCTTCATCGACGAGATCGACGCGGTGGGTCGCCACCGCGGCGCGGGCCTCGGCGGCGGGAATGACGAGCGCGAGCAGACGCTGAACCAGATGCTGGTGGAGATGGACGGCTTCGAGTCGAACGAAGGCGTCATCATCATCGCGGCCACCAACCGGCCGGACGTGCTGGACCCCGCGCTGCTGCGCCCGGGCCGCTTCGACCGCCAGGTGGTGGTGCCGAACCCCGACGTGAACGGGCGGGAGAAGATCCTGCGGGTCCACATGCGGAAGGTGCCGCTGGCCTCCGACGTCGATCCGAAGACCATCGCGCGCGGCACGCCGGGCTTCTCCGGCGCCGACCTGGCCAATCTGGTGAACGAGGCGGCGCTGCTCGCGGCGCGCACCGGGCGCCGGACCGTTGGGATGGCGGAGTTCGAGGCGGCCAAGGACAAGGTGATGATGGGCGCGGAGCGCCGCAGCCTCGTCATGTCCGAGGATGAGAAGCGCATGACGGCCTATCACGAGGCCGGCCACGCGCTGGTGGCGATGTACGAGCCGGAATGCGACCCGGTGCACAAGGCGACCATCATCCCGCGTGGCCGGGCCCTTGGCCTGGTGATGTCCCTGCCGGCCGGTGACCGCTATTCCAAGCACAAGTCCAAGCTGAAGGCGGAACTCGCCATGGCGATGGGCGGGCGCGTGGCGGAGGAACTGATCTTCGGGGCCGACAAGGTCTCCAACGGCGCATCCGGCGACATCAAGATGGCGACGGACCAGGCGCGGCGGATGGTCACGGAATGGGGCATGTCCGACAACCTCGGCATGATCGCCTACGGGTCGAACGACCAGGAAGTGTTCCTGGGCCATTCGGTCACGCAGTCGAAGAACCTGTCCGAGGAGACGGCGCGGAAGATCGATGCCGAGATCCGGTCGATCATCGACTCCGCCTATGCCCGTGCGACGAAGGTGCTGAGCGAGAACATCGACGAGCTGCACCTGCTGGCGAAGGGTCTGCTGGAGCACGAGACGATTTCCGGCGACGAGATCAAGCTGATCATCAAGGGCGAGCCGATCGTGCGGTCGCGACCGGATGAGCCGGTGAACCAGGGCCGTGGCAGCGTGCCGTCCAGCGGCCGTCCCAACCCGCGCCCGAGCACGGGTGGCGGCTTCGCCCCGGCGCCCGGGACCTGAAGCCGGGCCAGGATTTCTGACGGGAAAGGCCCGCGCCGCAAGGTGCGGGCCTTTTCGATTCCGGGTTCCCGATTGCCAGGGGGCGCGGCATCGTTGCGCGCAGGGCGGATACCGGGACGGCGAGTCGTGACAGAATACTGGGTGGAGCCATTGGGCCTGCTGCATGGCCGCGCCGCCGCCATCGCGGTGGCCGCCGACCTGGCGCTGCCGCTCGCGGGCGGGCCGGGTGCCTTCACCATGGTGCGGCTGCTGGGGGAAGGGGCGCCGGAAGGGGCCCTGGCGCTGGCCGATGTGCCGGATGGCTGGCAGGATCGCGTGCTGGCCCTGACCCGGGCGCCATCAGCCTTTGCGGGGCTCGAACTGCCGCATGAGGGCGGGCGGCCGCTGGTGATGGGCATCCTCAACATCACGCCGGACAGCTTCTCCGATGGCGGGCATTTCGCGGACCACGCGAATGCCGTCGATGCCGGGCACATGCTGCTGGAAGCCGGGGCGGACCTGCTGGATATCGGGGGCGAGAGCACGAGGCCCGGCGCCCAGCCCGTGGCGCCGGAGGAGGAATGCCGGCGCATCCTGCCGGTGATCCGCGAATTGGCGAAGGCCGCCACCATCAGCGTCGACACCCGCAACGCCGCGACGATGCTGGCGGCGCTGGAGGCGGGGGCAGAGATCGTCAATGACGTGACGGCGCTGCGCCACGACCCCGCCGCAGCGCGGGTGCTGTCCCGCAGCGAGGCCAGCGTGATCCTGATGCATATGCTGGGCGACGACCCGCGCACCATGCAGCAGGACCCGCGCTACGGGGATGTGGCGCTGGAGGTGGCGCAGTTCCTGGCGGATCGCGTGGCGGCGGTGGAGCGCATGGGCATCCCCCGCGGGCGGCTGGCGATCGATCCCGGCATCGGCTTCGGCAAGCGGCTGCCGCACAATTTGGCGCTGATGGAACGCCTGCCGCTGCTGGCGGGAATCGGCTGCCCGATCGTCTTCGGTGCCAGCCGGAAGCGCTTCATCGGGGAGTTGTCGGGCGTGGAGGCGCCGGTGGACCGCGTGGCGGGGTCGGTCGCGGCGGCGCTGCATGCCGCGTCGCATGGGGCGGCGATCATCCGCGTGCACGATGTCGCGGAAACCGTGCAGGCCCTCGCGGTCTGGAACGCCGTTTCGGCTGGCGGCGTGGAGGATGAGGACGCCTAGGCAGCGCGCCGCAACTCCTGCTTGACGCGAGGCTGGGCGGCGCGGGAGCCTACCTTTCAGCAAGGTCGTGCATACGATCGGATGGAGGGGAGGCGACGATGATGACTCGATTCACCCGGCGTGGGCTGCTGGGCAGTGCGCTGGCGTTGCCGGCGCTGGGCGCAGTGGCGCAGGGCAGGGGGCCGGTGATCGGCGTCTCCTGGTCCAACTTCCAGGAGGAACGCTGGAAGACGGATGAAGCCGCGATCCAGGCGGCGATCCGCGCGGCGGGGGGCAGCTACCTCTCGGCCGATGCGCAGTCCAACCCGGGCAAGCAACTGACCGACATCGAAAGCCTGCTGGCGCGTGGCGCCAAGGCGCTGATCGTGCTGGCGCAGGATGCGGCCGCCGTCAGGCCCGGCGTGCAGAAGGCGATCAATGAAGGCGTGCCCGTGGTGGGCTATGACCGCCTGATCGAGATGCCGGAGGTGTTCTACCTGACCTTCGACAATGTCGAGGTCGGCCGCATGATGGCGCGGAGCGTCCTGGCCGCGAAGCCGGAGGGCAACTACGCCTTCATCAAGGGCAGTTCCTCCGACCCCAACGCCGATTTCCTGTTCCGCGGATCGATGGAGATCCTGAAGCCGCATATCGATGCCGGCCGCATCCGCAACGTGGGCGAGGCCTATACGGATGGCTGGCTGCCCGCCAATGCGCAGCGGAACATGGAGCAGATGCTGACCCGCAACAACAACCGTATCGATGCGGTGGTGGCGGCGAATGACGGCACGGCGGGCGGCGCCATCGCGGCGCTGGCGGCGCAGGGCCTGGCGGGCAGCGTGCCGGTTTCCGGGCAGGATGCGGATCGCGCGGCGCTGAACCGGATCGCGGCGGGCACGCAGACCGTCACGATCTGGAAGGATGCGCGGGAACTCGGCAGGAACGCCGCCGAGATCGCGCTGCGGCTGGCGGGCGGGGCGCGGCTGGCGGAGGTGCCGGGCGCCACGACGTGGAATGAGGGCCCGCAGCGCGCGCGGATGACGGCGCGCTTCCTGGCGCCCGTGCCGGTGACGCGGGACAACCTCGGCCTGGTGATCGAGGCCGGCTGGGCGCCGCGGGCGGCGGTGTGCCAGGGCATTCCGGCGGGCCGGGTCCAGGCGTGCAATTGAGGGCGGCGAGACCCCCTCACTCCACCCTCTCCCCATCCTCCTTCCCTTTGGGGGGGGAGAGGGCTATCCGCGGGATGCGAGGTCACGGCTGAATGAGGCATCTCGAGGTCGATCCCCGGCTGGTCGGGATGCTCGGTGCGCTGGCGGTGATCTGGGTGGGGTTCGACCTGCTGTCGGGCGGTGCCTTCCTGACGCCGCGGAACCTCTGGAACCTCTCGGTGCAGACGGCTTCCGTGGCCGTCATGGCCTGCGGGATGGTGCTGGTCATCGTCACGCGGAACATCGACCTCAGCGTTGGCGCGGTGCTGGGCTTCGTCGGCATGGTGGTCGGCGTGGTGCAGGCGCGCTGGCTGCCGGAGATGCTGGGGCTGGAACATCCGGCGACGGCCTTCATCGCCGTGGCCGTCGGCATCGCGCTGGGCGGCGCGATCGGGCTGATGCAGGGCAGCCTGATCGCCTATCTCGGCATCCCCTCCTTCATCGTCACGCTGGGCGGGCTGCTGGTCTGGCGGGGCGCGGCCTGGTGGGTGACGCAGGGGCAGACGGTGGCGCCGATGGATGGGCGTTTCCGGATGCTGGGCGGGGGTATCGAGGGTGCGATCGGCGCCACGGCCTCCTGGGTGCTGGCGGCACTGGCCTGCGCGGCGATCGTCGCTGTCATGGTGATGCTGCGGCGCCGGCGCCTCGCCTTCGGGTTTCCGGTGCGGCCGGCCTGGGCGGAAGGGGTGCTGATGGGCCTCGGCTGCCTGGTGGTGATCGGCGCGGTGGCGGTGGCCAACCTCTATCCGATCCCGGTCGGCGTGGCGCGACGGATGGCGGAGGCGCAGGGCATCCCCTGGCCGCCCGGCGGGCTGTTCATCCCGCATGGGCTGGCGATCCCGGTGATCGTCGCGCTGCTGGTCGGCGTGGCCATGACGGTACTGGCGACGCGGACGCGCTTCGGCCGCTACGTCTTCGCCATCGGCGGCAACCCGGAAGCGGCGGAGCTGTCGGGCGTGAACACGCGCCGCAGCCTGATGATGGTGTTCGGGCTGATGGGCGCGCTGGCGGGGCTTTCCGCCTGCATCGCCACGGCGCGGCTGAATGCCGCGACCAATGCGGCGGGGACGCTGGACGAACTCTATGTCATCGCGGCTGCAGTCATCGGCGGCACGTCCTTGGCCGGCGGGATGGGGACCGTGGCGGGGGCGATGCTGGGGGCGCTGGTCATGCAGTCGCTCCAGTCCGGGATGGTGCTGCTCGGCGTCGATACGCCGCTGCAGAACATCGTGGTGGGGCTGGTGCTGGTCTTCGCCGTCTGGCTCGACGGGGCCTGGAGGAAGCGCATCCGATGACCGCTCCCCTCGTCGAGATGCGTGGCATCTCCATCGCCTTCGGCGGCATCAAGGCGGTGGACGATGTCTCCGTCGACCTGATGCCGGGGGAGGTGGTGGCGCTGCTGGGCCACAATGGCGCGGGCAAGTCCACGCTCATCAAGGTGCTGTCGGGCGCCTATCGCGCCGATGCCGGGGAGATCCTGGTGGAGGGGCAGCGCGCCGAGATCGCCACGCCGCGCGACGCCAAGCGCTACGGGATCGAGACGATCTACCAGACGCTCGCCCTGGCGGATAACGTGGATGCGGCGGCCAACATATTCCTCGGGCGCGAATTGGTGACGCGCTGGGGAATGCTGGATGATGCGGCGATGGAATCCGCCACGCGCCAGGTGATGGCGCGGCTCAACCCGCATTTCCGGCGCTTCAAGGAACCGGTGCGCGCATTGTCCGGCGGGCAGCGGCAATCCGTCGCCATCGCGCGGGCCATCCATTTCAACGCCCGCATCCTCATCATGGATGAACCCACCGCGGCGCTGGGGCCGGCGGAGACGGCGCAGGTGGGGGAGTTGGTGAAGCAGCTGAAGGCGCAGGGGATCGGCATCTTCCTGATCAGCCACGACATCCATGATGTCTTCGACCTGGCGGACCGGGTCAGCGTCATGAAGAACGGGCGGCTGGTCGGCACGGCGCGCACCCGCGACGTGACGAAGGATGAGGTGCTGGGGATGATCATCCTCGGCAAATGCCCGGAAGCGGCGGTGCGGGGGCCGGGGGCGATGGCGGAGTAGGTCCGCATTTCAAAGCGCCGGGCGGGGCGCTAGAAGCGCCGCATGAGCACGCCCCCTCGCAAGCTATTCGGCACCGATGGCATCCGCGGCAAGGCCAACCAGCCGCCGATGGATGCGGGCACCGCGCTGCGGCTAGGCCAGGCGACGGGGCGGTTCTTCAACCGCGGCAGCCACCGGCACCGCGTGGTGATCGGCAAGGATACGCGCCTGTCCGGCTACATGCTGGAACCCGCGCTGACCGCGGGCTTCGTCGGCGCGGGGATGGATGTGATGCTGGTCGGGCCGATCCCGACGCCGGCCATCGCCATGCTGACGCGGAGCCTCCGCTGTGACCTCGGCGTCATGATCTCCGCCAGCCATAACCTGTTCGAGGATAACGGCATCAAGCTGTTCGGGCCGGATGGCCTCAAGCTGTCGGATGTGCAGGAGGCGGAGATCGAGGCGCTGATGGACGCGCCGAATTTTCTCGAATCGCTGGCGGCACCGACGAAGCTCGGCCGGGCGAACCGGCTGGAGGATGCGCCGGGACGCTACATCGAGACCGCGAAGGCGAGCTTCCCGAAGGGGCGCAGCCTGGACGGGCTGCGGATCGCGATCGATTGCGCGCATGGCGCGGCCTACAAGGTGGCGCCGACGGTCCTGTGGGAATTGGGGGCGGAGGTGGTCTCCACCGGCGTCGCGCCCGACGGCTTCAACATCAACCGGGATTGCGGGGCGACGGCCCCGGCCAAGCTGGCGGAGCTGGTGCGGGAACGCCGCGCGGACCTCGGCATCGCGCTGGATGGGGATGCGGACCGGCTGGTGCTGGTCGATGAACAGGGAAGGGTGATCGACGGGGACCAGATCCTGGCCACCATCGCGGGGTCCTGGCACCGGCAGGGGCGGCTGGTCGGCGGCGGTGTCGTCGCGACCGTCATGTCCAATCTCGGCCTGGAACGACACCTGGAGGGGCTGGGCCTCGCCCTGCATCGCACCCAGGTCGGCGACCGCTATGTGGGCGAACGCATGCGGGAGGCCGGCTGCAATCTCGGCGGCGAGCAGTCCGGGCATGTGATCCTGTCCGATTTCGGCACCACGGGGGATGGGCTGGTGGCGGCCTTGCAGGTGCTGGCGCTGCTGGTGGAGGAGAAGCGCCCTGCCAGCGAGGTCTGCCGGCGGTTCGAGCCGCTGCCGCAGCGCCTGGTGAACATCCGCTTCACCGGCGCATCCCCGCTGGGCGATGCGGAGGTGACGGCCGGGATCGCGGCCGCCGGTGCGCGGCTCGGCAAGCGCGGGCGGGTGCTGGTGCGGGCATCGGGGACGGAGCCGCTGATCCGCGTCATGGCGGAGGCGGAGGATGAGGGCGAGATGCGCGGCACCGTGGACGAGTTGGCCGCGCTGATCCGGGCCAGGGCAGCGGCGGGGGCGATCAGGAAGGTGGGGGCCGCGGAATGAGCGGCGCGAAGGGGCGGGTCCTGGTCTGCGCAGGGTCGGATTCCGGCGGCGGCGCGGGCATCCAGGCGGATATCAAGGCGATCACGGCGCTGGGCGGTTTTGCCGCCACGGCGGTGACGGCGCTGACGGCGCAGAACACGTTGGGTGTGCAGGGCGTGGTCGGCGTCAGCGCCGATTTCATCCGCCTCCAGATCCGGATGGTGCTGGAGGATATCGGGGCCGACGCCATCAAGACCGGGATGCTGGCGGATAGCGCGACGATCGAGGCGGTCTGCGACGCGCTGGCGGAATTCGGCCCGGGCATTCCGCTGGTGGCGGATCCCGTGATGGTGGCGAAGGGCGGGCATCCGCTGCTGGCGGCGGAGGCGGTGGCCACGCTGACGGCGCGGCTGCTGCCCATGGCGGCCGTCATCACGCCGAACCTGCCGGAGGCCGAGGCGCTGACGGGCCTGTCCATTGCGACGGTCGATGACATGCGGCGCGCGGCGGATGCGCTGCTGGGCCGCGGCGTGCGGGCGGTGCTGCTGAAGGGTGGCCACCTGGAAGGCCCGGTGCTGACCGACCTTCTGGCGACGGCGGACGGCATCGAAAGCTTCGAAAGCCCCCGCATCGACAGCCGCCACACCCACGGTACGGGCTGCACTTTGGCCTCCGCGCTGGCCTGTGGCCTGGCGCAGGGGATGGGGCTGCGGGCGGCGGTGGTGCGGGCGCGGGCCTATGTGCGGGCGGCGATGCTGGCGGCGCCGGGCTTCGGCCAGGGGCATGGGCCGCTCGGCCATGGTGTGACGATGGACCCGGCGCGGCTGGAGCAGCTGGCTTGAGACAATTCGAGTTCGTGACGGTCGATGTCTTCACCGACCGGCGCTTCGGCGGCAACCAGCTCGCCGTCTTCCCCGATGCGCGGGGCATGTCGGATGCGGAGATGCAGGCGCTGGCGGCGGAGATGAACCTCTCCGAGACCACCTTCGTGCTGCCGCCGGCGGATGCCGCGAATACCGCGCGCGTGCGCATCTTCCATCGCACGGCGGAGATGCCCTTCGCGGGGCACCCCAATGTCGGCACCGGCTATGTGCTGGCGCATCGCGCCGTGGACGGGCTGTTGCGGTTCGAGGAGATCGCGGGGCTCGTTGAGGTGCGGCTCGACCGCGACGCGGCCGGCGCCGTGACCGGCGCGACCATCGCGGCGCCGCAGGCGCTGAAGGTCGGGCCGGCGATGAGCGTCGGGATCGCAGCGGCCTGCGCGGGGATCGATCCCGCCGGTGTCGTCACCACGCGCCACCCGCCCACCATCGCCGGCGATGGCGGCAATCCGCGGCTGCTGGTGGAGGTGACGGAAGCCGCGATGGCCGCCGCATCGCCGGATATCGCGGCGTTCCGCCGTGCGGTGGCGGAGACGCCGGCGCTGGGCGGCAAGCTGTCGCTGTATCTCTACCGGCCGGAGGGGAGCGGGCTGCGGGCCCGCATGTTCTCGCCCCTTGCCGGGACCTGGGAGGATGCGGCGACGGGCAGCGCGGCGACGCCGCTGGCAGGTTTTCTCCTGCACCTGTCGGGCGCGCAGCAAGGCGCCTGGGAGATCACCCAGGGGGTGGAGATGGGGCGGCCGAGCCTGCTGCGCACCACGGCGCGACGGACCCCGGACGGGATCCGGGCCACGGTTGGTGGCGGCTGCGTGCCGATGTTCAGGGGTAGCGTGACACTGTGAAGATCGATCCCGTGGCGACGATGGCACCGACGCTGGCCTTCCTGCCGCTGCCGCTGCTGGCCATGCCGATGGGGCTCGGCGGGGTCGGGCTGGCCTGGCGGCAGGCCGCGATGACGCTCGACATCACGGGCGCGGTGGGGGAGGCGCTGCTGGCGCTGACCGTGCTGGTCTGGGCGGTGATTGTGGGCGCGCAGGGGTGGCGCTGGTGGCGGCATCCCGATGCCTTCGCGCAGGAAGCGGCGAACCCGGTGCGGCTGGCCTTCCTGGCGGCACCCACCATCGGGCTGATGATCACCGCCGCCGCGGCCTGGCCCTACGCGCCGCGGCTGGGCGCGGCGTTGTGGGCGCTGGCGGTGCCGCTGCACCTGCTGGTGGCCATGCTGCTGCTGCGCCGCGTGCTGCTCGGGCGGGCGGATGCGGCGATGCTGGCGCCGCCGCTGCTGATCCCCTTCGTCGGCAACATCCTGGCCCCGGCGCTCGGCGCGCGGATGGGGTTCATCGACGCGTCCTGGATGATGTTCGGCGTGGGCCTGCTGCTGTGGCTGGTCATGATGCCGCTGCTGCTGCATCGCTTCTTTGCGGGGCCGAAGCTGCCGGCGGCCCTGCTGCCCTCCGTCGCGATCTTCCTGGCGCCGCCGGCCGTGGGCGCGCTGGCGCTGGTGGCGCTGACGGGGGAGGCGGGCGGGGCAAGCCTGGCGCTGACGGGGCTCGCGGTGCTGATCGCGGCGGTGCTGGTTTCCATGGCGCGGCATTTCGCGGCGCTGCCCTTCAGCATCGTCTGGTGGAGCTTCACCTTTCCCGCCGCCGCCTTCGCAATCCTGGTGATGGTGGAGGGTTTTCATCCGTTGCTGTGCTGGGTGGCGCTGGGCATCGCCACGGGCATCACGGGCTATGTGGCGTGGCGCACGGCCATGGCGGCGAAGGCGGGGGTGTTCTTCCGCGCCGAGAGCCACTGATCACCCGCCGCTGATCGCCGTCATCACCAGCATCTCGCTGCCCGGGGGCAGGTGCGTGGCCAGGCCGGCCTTCTCGCCGCTGACGAAAATGTTGAGGTGGCGGCGGATGGCCGGGGTGCTGTCGCGGATGCGGTCGGCCATGCCGGGGTGTCGCGCGTCCAGCGCCTCGATCGCCGCCGCCACCGTCGCGGCGTCCAGGTCGAAATGCCGCGGCGCGCCGGGGAAGAGGCGCGCCAGCGCCGCGGGGATGGTGACGGCGACCGTCACGGCAGCACCATCGTCTCCACGGAGGTGATGGTGGGCAGGTGGCGGGCGATGCAGCGCCAGGTCTCGCCCTCATCCGCGCTGGCATAGACCTCCCCGCTGCCGGTGCCGAAATACACCCCGGCGGGGTCGAGCCGATCCACCGCCATGGCCTGGCGCAACACGCCGAAGAAGGCGTTGCCCTGGGGCAGGCCGGTGCGGAGCGCCTGCCAGTTCTCCCCGCGGTCGCGGCTTCGCCACACGGCGGCGGAGGCGTCGGGCATGAAGCGCCCGGCGGTGTCGCCGTTCAGCGGCAGCAGGAAGACCGTATCGGGATCCCGCGGATGCGCGGCGGCGGGGAAGCCGAAGGTGGAGGGCAGGCCGGCCTCGATGCTGGTCCAGTGCAGGCCCGCATCCGTCGAGCGGTACATGCCGCAATGGTTCTGCTGGTAGAGCAGGTCGGGGTTGCCGGCGGCCATGACCAGGCTGTGCACGCATTGCCCGACCTCCGGGTAGCGCTGGTCCTCCGGCGCGTAGTCCTGGCGGGTGCCGCGGTTGCGGGGCTCCCAGCTCTGCCCGCCATCGGCGGTGTGGAAGACGCCGGCGGCGGAGATCGCCACGTGGAGGCTGGCGGGGTCCTGCGGGTGCGGGACGATGTGGTGCAGGATCAGCCCGCCGCCGCCGGGCTGCCAATGCGGGCGGGACGGGTGCTCCCGCAGCGCGGGCAGGGGCGTGAAGGACTGGCCGCCATCGTCGCTGCGGAACAGGCTCGCGGGCTCCACGCCCACATGCAGCGCGCCATGCGCCAATGCCAGGCTCCATACGGCCTTCACCGGCGCCTCGCCCTCGGGATGGGCCAGGCCCTGGCTGGAATGGGTCCAACTCGCGCCGAGATCCTCGGATTGCCAGACGGCGGGGCCGAACCACTCATTGCCGCCGCCCGCGAAGATGCGGCCGGTGGCGGCATCGCCGATCACGTGGTTGATCGGCCAGGCCTCGCAGAAGGGGCCGCGCAGCGACCAGGCCTCCCGCCCGGCATCACCCTCCAGGATGAAGGCGCCCTTGCGCGTGCCGAGGAGCAGGAAGAGGCGTGCAGCCATGGCGGCGCCCTCACGATTAACCATATGGTTAATCGTGAGGGCGCCGGCCAGGGCCGGGTCAAGCCCGGGCGGGCGGCCTCACAGGGTCGTGGTGCGCGGGTCGCTGGCCGTGAAATCCGTGCCGGTCGGGGTGGGCTTGAAGGTGAGCATGATGTCGCGCCGCTGGCCGCAGCCCGACAGGGTCCATGCCTCCGCCCATCCCGCCGCGCGGTTGGCGGTGGGCTGGCGGGTCACCCGCGTGCCGGCGACGGCGACGCGGTCGCATCCGGGAAAGCGCGTGCGCGCCATGGGCCTGACGGCCTGGCTGAGGACATCCCGCGCCAGCCACGGATCCACCTGGCTGCCGCCGATGATGTAGGTGTCCGTCGCGGCGGTGCCGTTATCCGCCACGGAGGTGATGGTCACGACGCGGTCGAAGCCGGGGCAGCCCTGCACGGCGATCGCCTGGATCCAGGAATGCCGCACCGGGCGGTCGTTCAGCATGTAGGGCGCAACGGGGGGACGCCAGGGCAGGGCGGCTTCGGCCTGGCCCGGCTGCGCGTTGGTGCAGCCATAGCCGATGGCGCTGCGGCGGGCCGCCGCTTCCAGGCGGCGGCGATGCTCGGGAGAGGCCGCGAGGCTGGCGACCGTGTCGCCCGCAGGCGCGGCCGCCGCCCGCGGGGCCTCCGCGCCCGTCACGGGCTGGGACGTGCCCGGCGTTGTGCAGGCCGCGAGGAGGAGGAGGCAGGCGAGGATGCGGCCACGCGGCATCAATGTTGGTCCGGGCATGATGCCGCAGGGCTATCACACGGATCGGCAGGCGATCGATGCGACTCCGCGGCATCCGCCGCGGGCCGCTATCCCTCCCGCCAGGGGCGCCGTTGCCAGAGCCCGCGGATGGCCGCGAAATCCTCCGCCATCATGCGCTTGTAGTCCTCCCCGATCAGGGGGCGCAGCGGCATGCCGGTGCGTTCGGCGTCGGCGATCATGGCGGGGTCGGACAGCGCCTCCCGGAAGGCGGTGCGCAGGCGTTCCACGATCTCGGCCGGCATGCCGGGCGGGCCGGCGATGCCGCGGGCGGAGCCGCCCAGCACGTCGAAGCCCTGCTCGCGGAAGGTCGGAACCTCCCCGGTCGGGGCCCAGCGCGTGGGGCCACCCTGGCCGAGGCAGCGCATGCGGCCCTCCCGCAGCATCTGCAGGCCCTCGCTCATGTTCAGGCTGCCGATGGGGAGTGATCCGCCGAGGACGTCGCGCATGACGGGGGCGGTGCCGTTGTAGGGGACATGCAGCAGGCGGCAGCCCGCCGCTTCCTCGAACCCCAGCTGCAGCAGGTGGTCGTCGCTGCCGATGCCGGCGGTGCCGACGCCGATGCCCTCCGGGTTGCGGCGGGCGGCGGCCTGGACATCGGCCAGGGTCCGCCAGGGGCTGTCGGCGCGCACCCAGAAGCCGCCGGGGTCGTCCACCACATTGGCGATATAGGTGAAATCCTCCGGCCGGTAACGGGGGCGGCGTTCCACGGCGATGGCGTGCATCGCGGTATTGGTGACGGCACCCAGCGTGTAGCCATCGGGCGCGGCGTTGAAATTGGCCTCGAAGCCCAGCTGCCCGGCGGCGCCGGCGCGGTTCACCACGGCGAAGCGGGCGCCGGGCAGGCGGGGCTGCACGAAGTGGATGATGGGGCGGACCATGTTGTCCACGCCGCCGCCGGGGGGGAAGGGGACGATGACCTCGATCGCCCGGTCGGCGGGCCAGGCGGCAAGGGCGATGCGGGGCGCGGCGAGCAGCGCGGCAGTGCCGGTGGCGGCGCCCAGCAGGGCGCGGCGGGTGGTCATGGTGGTTCCTCCCTGGGTCTTGGGGCCAGCATGGCGGGCTGGCGGGGGGTGCGGCAAGGGCGCGAACCGGGCTGGCCAGCACCAGCCAAAGGCATCGCCGATGGCGGCGAGAGGAACCGCGTCTTGGCCGGGCGGGGATGCGCTGCGGCATACCGGGCGCGTTCATCGAGGTGACGCCATGCCCCGCCCCGCCTTCCGGATCGCCTGCCTGGCCCTGCTGGCCGCCGCCGCGCCCGCGCAGGCGCAGACTCCCTTGCCCTGCCGGGTCGGGCCTTTCGCGAAGGCGGGGCACCTGGTGGCGGAGGCCGTCGACGCGCGGGTGGATGCCCGCGCCGGCCAGGTGGAATACCGGCTGCGCGTGCGGAACCCCTATCCCTGGCCGGCGGCGGTGCTGGCCGCCATCGCCCTGCCGGGGGTGGAGGAGCCGGCGGCAGAGCCCGTGGTGATCCCGCCGCGCGAGGCCCGGCTGGTGCCCGCCGGCGCGGCGGTCGCCACGCAGGCCCAGGCGGCGCTTGCCGCCGTGCCGGCCCTGCGCGCCGCGATCAGCGTTCCCTTCTGCGTGGTGCCGGTGCCGGCGGCGGAGGCGGAGGCGGAGGCGGCGCCGTTGCTGTCAGGCCATCCCGCGGTCGCGGCGGGTGGCGTCCAGGTCATCCGCGATGAAGGCGCGCACCAGATCCTCCAGCGATTCTGATCGGACGAAGCCCAGACCGGGGGCGCGGGTGGCCGCGAAGGCGGCGGGCCAGCCGGCGACGATCGCCTCCACTTCGGCATCCGGCACGCGCTTCGCCAGCGCGCGCGCCTCGGGCCCGGCGACGGCGGCCAGGGCGTCCAGCATCTCGCCGATGGTGGCGGAGATGCCGGGCGGGTTGATGCCGCGGTCGCGGCCGAGCGGCGCCGTGTCCATCCCCGCGGCGTGGGCCAGCCAATCCACCGCTCGGCGGGGGGAGCAGACCCAGACCCGGAAATCCTCCGGCACCGGGAACTGGGCGGGCAGGCCGAGGAGCGGTTCGCGCACCACGGCGGAGACGAAGGAACTGGCCGCGCGATTGGGGCGGCCGGGGCGGACCATGACCGTCGGCAGGCGGATCGAGACCACATCGAGGAAGCCGCGGCGCGTGGCATCCGCCAGCAGCAGCTCCCCGATCGCCTTCTGGGCGCCGTAGCTGTTGGTGGGAAGCTGGCGGCCCTCATCCGGCACCATCGCATCCTGGCCGCCATCGAAGGAGGCGACGGAGGAGGTGAAGACCACGCGGGGCGGCGCGGGCAGGGCGCGGCAGGCGTCGATCAGGGCCTGGGTGCCGGTGATGTTGACGCGGATGCCGAGGTCGTAATCGGCCTCCGCCGCCGCGCTGACCACGGCCGCCAGGTGGATGACGATGGCGGTGCCGGGGGGGATGGCGGCTTTCAGCGTGGCGGTGTCGGCCACGTCGCCCGCCAGGCAGCGGACGGGGAAGGGGGCGTCCAGCGGCGCGGGCTGGTTCAGGTCGAACAGCGTCAGGCCGGTAATGGGCTTGCCGCCGATGGCGCCATCGGCGGCAAAGCGCGCCGCCAGCTTCCGGCCGAGGAACCCCCCGCCGCCCAGGATCGTGACCTGCATTGTCGCCCCCGCATTGATTGCCGGGCGCACGTTGCCGCCCCCGCGCCGCCGCGCCAAGGTGGGGGCACCATGATCCCAGAACGCACCTACCGCCTCCTCCTCAACCGCCGCCATGGCACGCCGGGTGTCGTCGTGTTGCCGGACGGCGGTTTCCGGCGGGCGCGCGCGGAAATCGCGTCCTGGGACGGCTATGCGGCGACACCGCTGCTGGCGCTGGAGGATGTGGCGAAGGCGGCGCGGGTGGCGTCGGTGCAGTGGAAGGATGAGGGGCCGCGATTCGGGCTCGGCAGCTTCAAGGCGCTGGGCGGGGCCTATGCGGTGCTGCGGCTGCTGGTGACGGAACTGGCGCGGCGGGGCGTGACCAATGCCGCGACCTCCGCCGAGCTGGCGGCCGGTGCGCATCGGGAGGCGACGCAGGGCATCACCGTGACCTGCGCCACGGATGGCAACCATGGCCGGTCCGTGGCCTGGGGCGCGCAGCGCTTCGGCTGCCGCTGCGTGATCTTCGTGCATGAGACCGTCAGCCAGGGCCGGCGCGACGCCATCGCCAGGTATGGCGCGGATATCCGGGTGGTGCCCGGCACCTATGACGACGCGGTGCGCGCGGCCGCCCATACCGCGGAGCGGGAGGCCTGGTTCGTCGTCTCCGACACCTCCTACGAAGGCTATACGGAGGTGCCGCGGGACGTGATGCAGGGCTATCGCGTCATGGCCGATGAAGCCGCGGACCAGTGGACGGGCGATGCGCCCACCCATGTCTTCATCCAGGGCGGCGTCGGCGGGCTGGCGGCGGCGGTAACGATCCAGGTCCGCGCCCGCTACGGCGCGGGCCCGAGGGTGATCGTGGCGGAGCCGGAGAAGGCCGCCTGCCTGTTGGCGAGCGCGGAGGCGGGGGAGGCGGTCTCCGTGCCCGGTGACCTGGACACGCTGATGGCCGGGCTCGCCTGCGGGGAGCCGAGCCTGCTGGCCTGGCAGGAGCTGGAGCGCGGCGCCTTCGCCTTCATGGCCGTGCCGGATGAAAGCGCGGTCGATTGCATGAGGCTGCTGGCCCGCCGGTCGCCCGGGGTGGTCGCCGGGGAAAGCGCCGTGGCGGGGCTGGCGGCGCTGCTGCTGGCGGCGGCCGATCCGATGTCCCGCGCCATCCTGGGCCTGGACGCGCAGAGCCGGGTGCTGCTGTTCGGGACGGAGGGTGCGACGGACCCTGAACTCTACGAGAGCCTGACCCGACTGGATGATTGACCCGGAAGGTCCGGGACGGCAGAGGCACGGAACCCGCGCGGTGCTGACGCGCTGGCGGGGCCAGTCCTGGAGAATCGTCCCATGCTTCGACGCCACCTGCTGGGCGCCGGCGCTGCCGCGCTGACCGCCCCCCTCGCTTCCACCCTGGCCTTCCCCTTGGCCTCCCCGGCCCTGGCGCAGGGCGCCTGGCCGAACCAGCCTGTCCGCCTGGTGGTGCCCTTCGCGGCCGGCGGGCCGACCGACATCCCCGCGCGCCTCTTCGCGGAGGAGATCAGCAAGGCGCTGCCGCAGCGCGTGATCGTCGAGAACCGCACCGGCGCGGGCGTGGTGGTCGGCACCGACGTGGTCGCCAAGGCGCCGAAGGACGGGCAGACGCTGCTCTACACCACCGTCGCCCATGCCTCCCTGCGGGCGCTTTTCCCGCGCCTGCCCTTCGACCCGCAGGCGGATCTGGTGCCGGTGGCGCTGGTCGGCGTGATCCCCATGATCGTCACCGTGGGCAAGGATTTCCCGGCGCGGACGCTGCAGGAATTGCAGCAGCGCGGCCGGGCGGAGCGCGGCGGGATCGACTACGCTTCCTCCGGCAATGGCGGCGCGCTGCACCTGGCGACGGAATTGCTGCTGCGGCAGATGGGCGTGCGGGGGAACCACATCCCCTATCGCGGCACCGCCGCCGCGATGCCCGATGTGCTGAACGGCACCATCCCGCTGATCGTCGATGTCGCGACCTCCGCCGTGCCCTATGTCCAGCGGGGCGAGACGCGCGGCCTGGCGGTGATGGACAGCCGGCGCCTGCCCCAGCTGCCCGACGTGCCGACCACGGCGGAGGCCGGGTTCCCGGGGCTCGAGGCCTATACCTGGCACATGGTCATGGCGCCCTCCGGCACGCCGGAGCCGGTGATCGCGGCGGTCAACCAGGCCTTCAACCGCGTGGCGGCCGATGCCGGGGTGCAGCGGCGCCTGTCGGACCTGGCGATGCGGCTGGTCAGCGACAGCACGCCCGCTTCCGCCGCCGACTGGCTGCGGCGGGAGACGGTGAAGTGGGAAGGCCTGATCCGGGAGGCGAATATCCGCGTGGATTGACCCGCGCCGCGCCGCCGATGTCCCGCGCGACGGGACATCGGCGGTTGCCGCGCGCGCCAAGTCTCCCCATCATTGGTCCAGTCCAGGACTGAAACGGCCACCACAAGGCCCAAGGGAGACTTCGTCGATGACCATCGCGACCATTCGCCGCCGCCATCTGCTTGCCCTTTCCGCGCTGGCCGCCCCGGCGATCGGCGCCGGCAGCGCGCGGGCGCAGGGCGCAGCCTGGCCGAACCAGCCGATCCGCATGGTGGTGCCCTTCGCCGCCGGCGGGCCGACCGACGTGCCCGCCCGCCTGCTGGCGGAGGAGATGTCGAAGCAGTTGCCGCAGCGCGTGGTGGTGGAAAACCGCACGGGGTCCGGCGTGGTGGTCGGGACCGACGCGGTCGCCAAGGGTCCGCAGGACGGGCACACTATCCTCTACACCACGGTCGCCCATGCGGTGACGCGGGCCATGTTCCCGCGCCTGCCCTTCGACCCGATCGCGGATTTCACGCCAGTGTCGCTGGTGGGCCAGGTGCCGGTCATCCTGCTGGTGCACAACAGCTTCCCCGCCACCAACCTGCGTGAGTTCATCGAGGTGATCCGCGCCAATCCCGGGAAGTATGACTACGCTTCCTCCGGCAACGGCGGCGCGGTGCATCTGGCGACGGAACTGTTCATGCACGCGGCCGGCGGGCTGCGGGTGAACCATGTGCCCTTCCGCGGGTCCTCCGCCGCCATGCCGGATGTGCTGTCCGGCCGCATCCCGATGATCTTCGACATCGCGGCCTCCGCGCTGCCCTATGCCCGGTCCGGCGAGTTGCGGGCGCTGGGCATCAGCACGCGGCAGCGTTCGCCGCTGGCGCCCAACATCCCGACGATCATCGAGCAGGGGGTCGCGGGGTATGAGGCCTATACCTGGCACATGGTGATGGTGCGCAGCGGCACCCCGGCGCCGGTGGTGGATGCCATCAGCCGCGCGGTGGCGCAGGCCGTCGCGGTGCCTGCGGTGCAGACACGGCTGACGGAACTGGCCATGCAGCTTGTGCCGGAAAGCACCCCCGCTTCCGCCGCGGCCTATCTGCGCAGCGAGATCGCGGTGTGGGAGCCGCTGGTGCGCGCGGCGAACATCACGGCGAACTGAGGGCCCCGGCCCCGGGGGCGGTGCCCAGCATCGCCCCCAGTTCTTCCGCGAGCAGGTCGAAGACCACGCGGATGCGCCGGCTGGTGTGCAATTCGCGGTGCGTCGCCAGCCAGACGGGAAAGACGATCGGCGCGGCATCGGGCAGCACGCGCCGCACCGCCGGTTCGGCATCGCCCACCGCTTCTGTGATGAAGCCGATCCCGGCGCCCTGCCTGACCAGCGCCCAATGGACCAGGTAGCTGTCCACCACGACCGGGATTTGGCGGCGCGACAGGTTGATGCCGAAGCCGCGCAGGCCGTCGATGAAATCATCCGGGTCGCCGAAGCCGACGAAATCGGCGGCGGCGAGGTCCGCCAGGCTGGCCGGCCGGCCCAGGCGCTCGATCACGGCGGGGGTGGCGTAGGGGCGACCCCGATCCTCCCCTACCTTCCGCACGATAAGGTCGCCGTCGCGGGACGCGAAGTTGCGGATGGCGATGTCCGCTTCCCGCCGCAGCAGATCCGCGGTGCGGTTGGTGGCCAGCATCTCCACCGTGATGCCGGGATGCGCCGCGCGCAGCCGCGTGACCAATGGCGGCAGCATATGCGCGGCGCAGGCCTCGGTCGCGGTGATGCGGATGGCGCCCTCGATCGCCTGGGACCGCCCGGTGGCGACCAGCGCGAGCCGCGCGGCGGCGTCCGCCATCGGGCGGACATGGTCCAGCAGGTCCCGCCCCGTCGGCGTCAGCACCAGGCCCCGGCCCGCACGTTCGAACAGCACGACGCCGAGTTCGCCCTCCAGCGCCGTCACCTGGCGGCCGAGCGTGGGCTGGGTGAGGCCGAGCTGGCGGGCGGCGGCGGAGAGCGATCCGGCCTCCGCCGTGGCGAGGAAGGCGCGGAGGTGGTTCCAGTCCAGGCGGGCGGCGTGCCAATCCATGCACTCTTGTATGGCAACCAGGCAGGTCCCGCCAATTCCTGCTGACTGCGCGCATGGATAGACCGGGCTTCCCTGACAATGGAGGCGCCGATGCGTGCCGTGACCTGCCGCCGATACGGCCCGCCCGAAATCCTGCGGATCGAGGATCTGCCGCGCCCGGTCCCCGGCGCGCGCGACCTGCTGGTGCGCGTCGTGGCGACCACCGTGACCTCCGGCGATGCGCGCATCCGGGGCTTTCGCTGCCCGGCCCTGTTCTGGCTGCCGCTGCGGCTGGCGATCGGCCTGTGGCGGCCGCGGCGGCCGGTGACCGGGATGGAATTCGCCGGGATGGTGGAGGCGGTGGGCGATGCGGTCACGCGGTTCCGGCCGGGGGACCGGGTCTTCGGCCTGGCGTCGGTGGGCGCCCATGCCGAATGGCTGACGGTGGCGGAGGAGTCCGCCGTGGCGCCGGCGCCCGCCGGGCTGTCCGACATCGAGGCCGCCGCGCTGCCCTTTGGCGGGCTATCGGCGCTGATCTTCCTGCGGGACATCGCCCGGATCGTGCCGGGCGAGCGGATGCTGGTGATCGGCGCGGCGGGGGCCGTTGGCGCCTGCGCGGTCCAGCTTGGCCGTCACCTCGGCGCCGAGGTCGCGGCCGTCTGCAGCGCGGCCAATATCGATCTGGTGCGGTCGCTTGGCGCCACGGTCGTGCAGGATCGCGCCGTGTGGGATCCGGGCCGGGAGGAGGGGCGCTACGACGTGATCCTCGACACGGCCGGTGCGGGCGATCCCGCGCGATTCCGGCGGCTTCTGGCGCCGCGCGGGCGGCACGTGCTGCTGTCCTTCGGCGCGGCAGGCATCGCCTGGATGCTGCTGACGGCGCTGTGGCCGGGAAGGCGGGTGGTGTGCGGCTTCGCCGGTGGTGGGGCGGCCGATCTCCGCTTCCTGCGGGATCTGGCGGAGGCCGGGAGGCTGCTTCCGGTCATCGACCGCGTGCTGCCGCTGGAGGCGGTGGTGCAGGCGCATCGCCATGTCGATGCGGGGCGCAAGCGTGGGGCGCTGGTGCTGACGCTCGATCCGGTTCCGGGTTAAATCTAGCCGCCCAGCCTCGGCAGGGCATCCGCCACGGCGGCCGCGGCGGGGCCGATGGCGACCTGGCGGAGCCCGCCCGTCGGTGCCGCCTGCCATTGGCAGAGAACGGGGGCGGCGCGGAGGTTCTGGCCGCGCTCATCGAAGCGCACGCCCCAACCCGTGGGGGTCGTGCCCTCCGCCAGGTCGGTCGCCTGCACGGCGGCCCGGATGCGGTCGCGCTCCGTCGATCCGGCGCGGTGCAGGGCATCGAGCGCCACGCGGGCGCCGGCATAGGCGGCCAGGCCGTGGGCGGAGCGCGGCTCCGCGCCGTAGCGACGGAGGTAGAGGTCGGGGAAGGCGCGGGCGCCGGGGGCGACACGCTCATTCACCTCGAAGGGCGTCCAGTCCGCGCTCATCGTGCCGAGCATGTCGTCGCCGATGCTCCGCGCGCTTTCTGTCAGGCCGTAGCCGCCCGCCGTGCCGATCACCATGCTGGGGCGCCAGCCGGCATCGCGGAGCGCGCGGAACAGCGACACCTCATCCCCCGGCGCCCCGCAATGCAGCACGACCTGGGCGGCCTGCCCCCGCAGGCGGTTCACCACGGCGGTCAGGTCCGCGGGGCGGGGCGCATAGGCCACGCGCTCCACCAGCGTCAGCGACCGCACGCGGATCAGCGCTTCCTGCGCCGCGCCGACGCTCTGCCCGCCGGCCGCTTCCTCATGCAGGATCGCGAGCCGGAGGGCATCGGGCGCGACGCCGAGGGAGGGGGCGACGATGCCGGCGACGGCGTCGATCGAGGTCGCGGCGAAATCGGCGGCGCGGGGCGACAGGCGGAAGATCCAGCGGAAGCCGCGTTCCGTCACCGCATCGGCAAGGGCCCCCAGTTCGAAATAGGGAATGCCGGCGAGTTCGGCGACCTGGCTGGCGGGCAGGGCAATGGGAGTCGCAAAGCTGCCGAGGAAGGCCGCCACCCGTTCCGCGCCCTGGGACAGGCGCCGCGCCTCCTGCGTCGCGGCGGCTTCGTCGGGCGCATCGGCGCGCACCAGCCGGACCGGGCGGCCCGCGATGCCGCCGGCGGCGTTGCGCTCCTCCACCGCCAGTTCGACGCCGCGGAAGCATTCGTCGCCCAGCAGGCCGGAAGGGCCGGAGAGGGGGAAGATGGCGCCGAGGCGAAGATCCGGCGCCGGTGCCTGCGCATGGCCGGGGCTGGCCGCCCATGCCGCACCGGCCAGCCCGACAAAGGCCCGGCGGCCGATACCCTGCATGCTGTTCATGCCCCCAAGTCCACCGCTGGTAGGTTCCCATGGGGCGGCGTGCGGGCGCAAGCCCAGGACCGCGCCAGGAGGCTCAAATCGTCCCAATTCACGGGACGATGCGCGCGCGTGTGCAATGTCCGCGGGCCTTGACGCTGCGCCGTGCCGCATGGTCCCTCATTCTGCCGAACCTGGGGGACGATGCCCCAGGATCACGAAGGAGACGTGCATGCCCGACCTGCCCGCGGAGATGCTGCTGATCGACCATGGCGCTGGCGGCGGGCCGGAGGTGCTGGTGCCTGCGCGCGGGCCCGTGCCGGTGCCGCGCGCGGATGAAGTGCTGATCCGCACCCAGGCGGTCGGCGTGAACCGCCCCGATGTGGCGCAGCGCAGCGGCAGCTACCCGCCGCCGCCGGGCGCCAGCCCCGTGATCGGGCTGGAATGCGCCGGGGAGGTCGTGGCCGTGGGTGCCGCCGTCACGCGCTGGAAGCTCGGCGACCGTGTCTGCGCCCTGACCAATGGCGGGGCCTATGCCGAATATGCCGCGGCGCCGGAGGCGCAGACGCTGCCCTGGCCGCGGGGCTACGACGCGCTCCGCGCAGCCGCGCTGCCCGAGACCTATTTCACTGTCTGGGCCAATCTGTTCGGCCATGGCCGCCTGCAGGCGGGTGAGAGCGTGCTGATCCATGGCGGCACCAGCGGCATCGGCGTGACGGCGATCCAACTTGCGAAAGCCTTCGGCGCGACGGTCTTCGCCACGGCCGGCAGCGCGGCGAAGGTCGCGGCGTGCCGGGAACTCGGCGCGGACCATGCCATCGACTACCGGGCGGAGGATTTCTTCGAGGCGGTGAAGCAGGCCACCAGCGGCAAGGGCGTGGATGTCGTGCTCGACATGGTCGGTGCGCCCTATTTCGCGAAGAACATCCGCTGCCTGAAGCTGGATGGGAGGCTGGTGATGATCGCCTTCCTCAACGGGCATGTCGCGGAGAATGCCGATCTGCGCCCCATCATGGTGAAGCGCCTGACGGTGACGGGCAGCACGATGCGACCGCGCACGACGGCGGAGAAGGGGCTGATCGCGCAGGCGCTGGAGGCGAAGGTCTGGCCGCTGCTGGAAGCCGGCCAGGCCGGGCCGCGCATCCATGCGACCTTCCCGCTGGCGCGTGCCGCGGAGGCGCATGCGCTGATGGAAAGCAGCACGCATGTCGGCAAGATCATGCTGACGGTCGGCTGATGCATTGGGCGCTGCTGGTGGTGGGCGTGGCGATGCTGGCGTTCAGCGCCATGCTGCGGGGCCGCGCGGCGCGGGGCGGCGCCCAGGGGCTGGCGGTGCTGCTGGTGGCAACCGGCGTGATCCTGGCCTTCCGCCGCCCGGGCAGCGCCATCCACCTGCCGGGCTGGGGCCCGCGGCAATGGACCCAGCCGTGACCATCCGAAGGGAAGCGACGCCATGAACCTGCACCGCCTGCTGCGGAAGCGCGCGGAAGCCGGGCGGCCCGTGCGGGTTGCCGTGATCGGCGCGGGCAAGTTCGGCTCCATGTTCCTCCACCAGGCGCCGCGCACGCCGGGGCTGCATGTGCTGGGCATCGGCGACCTGTCCGTGCCGCGCGCCCTGGCGGCGCTGGCCAGGATCGGCTGGGCCGAGGAAGCCTCCGCCGCGCCGGATGCCGCCACCGCGGCGAAGACGGGCTGCACCTGGCTGACCGAGGACAGCCTGGCGCTGATCGCGAGCCCGGAGGTCGAGGTGGTGGTGGAAGCCACCGGCGATCCCGCCGCCGGGCTGCGCCACGCCCGCCATGCCATCCGGCACGGCAAGCATGTGGTGATGGTCAATGTGGAGGCCGATGTCCTGGCCGGACCCGTCCTGGCACGGGAAGCGGCCGCGGCGGGCGTGGTCTATTCCATGGCCTATGGCGACCAGCCCGCGCTGGTGGCGGAGATGGTGGACACCATCCGCGCCGGCGGCTTCACCATCGTCGCCGCCGGCAAGGGCACGAAATACCTGCCACACTACCACGCCTCCACGCCGGAGACGGTCTGGGATTTCTACGGGCTGAGCGCGGAACAGGCGCAGGCGGGCGGGATGAACCCGCGCATGTTCAACAGCTTCCTCGATGGCACCAAGTCGGGGATCGAGATGGCGGCGATCGCCAATGCCACTGGCCTGGCGCCGCCGGAGGACGGCCTCGCCTTCCCGCCCTGCGGCACCGGTGAATTGCCGACGCTGCTGCGGCCGCACAATGAGGGCGGGATCCTGCCGCGCAAGGGCATGGTGGAGGTCATCTCCTCCCTGACGCGGGACGGGCGGGAGATTCCCGACAACCTCCGCTGGGGCGTCTATGTGGTGTTCGAGGGGGAGACCGAGTACGCGCGGCGCTGCTTCGCCGAATACGGCGTCGCCACCGATCCCTCCGGCCGCTACGCCGCGCTGTGGCGGCCCTACCATTTCATCGGGCTGGAACTCGGCGTCTCCGTCGCCTCCGCGGCGCTGCGACGCGAACCGACGGGATGTTCGGAGAGCTGGTCGGCGGATTGCGTCGCGGTGGCGAAGCGGGCGCTGCGGCGGGGCGAGGTGCTGGACGGCGAAGGCGGCGCCACGGTCTGGGGCAAGTGCATCCCCGCCGCGCGGTCGCGGCAATCGGGGGCGGTGCCGATCGGGCTGGCGCATGGCGTGGCGCTGGCGCGGGACCTGCCGGCGGGTTCGCTGGTGACGGAGGCTGACCTGATGCCGCGCGCCGCGGGCGGGGCGGCGGCGGAGGCGATCGCGATGCGCGCTGCCCTGGCAGGCGCTTGAGCCCGCCGGCAATGCGTCACGCCGTTCGCCGCGCGTCGGGCTATCCGCGATACGTGGCGCGCGGCTAGGCTGTATCCAATGCCCATGGCCTCCGCCTTCCGGCTGCTTTTCGCGGCCGTCATCCTGTTCGGTGGCGCCTGGCCCATCACCAAGGCCGCGCTGGCGGATGCGTCGCCGCTGTGGTTCGGCACCGGACGGTCCGCGCTGGCCGCGCTGGGGGCGGCGATCCTGCTGGCCTTCCTCGGGCGGTTGCGGCTGCCGCAGGCGGAGGACCGGATCGCGGTGCTGTTCCTCGGCATCTTCCAGCTCGGCGCCTTCTTCGCGCTGACCCACCTGGCGGTGGCGCTGGTGCCGGCGGGGCGGACGGCGGTGCTTTCCAATGTCGTCACCTACTGGCTGATCCCGCTCTCGGTGCTGGTGCTGGGGGAGAAGGTGTCGGCGCAGCGCTGGGCGGCGGCGGGGCTGGGCCTGGCGGGGGCCTGCGTGCTGATCGGGCCCTGGGCGGTGGACTGGTCGTCGCATGATGCGCTGGTCGGGCACCTGATGCTGGTGCTGGCGGGCCTGCTCTGGACCATCGCCATCATCGCCAGCCGGAAATGGCCGCCGAAGACGCCGATGTTCGAATTGCTGCCCTGGTGCTTCGGCATCGGCGCGCTGCTGCTGGCGCCGCTGGCCCAGTTCATGGAGCCGGATGGGGGCGTCGGCCTCTCCTCCTGGCCCTTCCTGCTCTACATCGGCTTCTTCGCGGCGCCGATCGGCACCTGGTGCGTGATCGAGGCCGGGCGGAAGCTGCCGGGCGCGGTGGCCTCCGTCGGCTTCCTCATGGTGCCGGCCTTCGGGGTGACGGTCTCCGCCCTCTGGCTCGGGGAGCCGATCGGCTGGGACGTGATCGTGGGGGGGATTCTGATCGTCGCCTCCGTCGTGCTGGCGGCACTGGGATGAGGCTGAACGTCGTCGCCATGGGCGAAGGCCCGCCGGTGGTCCTGCTGCACGGGCTGCTGGGCGCCGCGCAGAATTTCGGCGCGATCCAGAAGGCGATCGCGGCCAGGGGGCACCGCGTGCTGGCGCTCGATCTGCGCAACCATGGCCAGTCCCCGCATGCCGATGGCATGGGTTACGCCACCATGGCCGAGGATGTGGCGGAGACGCTGGTGGCGGAAGGTGCCTGGCCCGCGGCGGTGATCGGCCATTCCATGGGCGGCAAGGTGGCGATGGCGCTGGCGCTGGCGAAGCCGGCGGGGGTGGAGCGGCTGCTGGTGGCGGACATCGCGCCCGTCACCTACCCCACGCCCGTCTTCACCCGCTACGTCGCCGCCATGCAGGCGATCCCGCTGCGGGACGGGCTGACGCGCCGCGATGCCGATGCCGCGCTGGCGGAAGCGGTGCCGGAGGCGCCGCTGCGCGCCTTCCTCCTGCAGAACCTGATCTTCACCGAATCGCCGCCGCGCTGGCGGATCGGCCTGGCGGCGATCGCCGCGGGGATGGGGGAGATCGGCGGCTGGCCGGCCATGCCCGGGCGCTATGGCGGGCCGGTGCTGGTGCTGTCCGGCGATGCCTCCGCCTATGTGAAGCCGGAGCATCATGCAGCGATCCGCGCGCTGTTCCCAGCGGCGCGCTTCGCCAGCATGGCGGCGGGGCACTGGCTGCACGCGGAAAATCCGCGCGCCTTCCTGGCGGCGGTGGAGGAATTTCTTTCCGTGGCGTGACGGTGACGTGTGTCGTTTCTGAGCTATGGTCTCAGGACTGACATTTCGTGACAAAGGCCGACTCGCTTCCCCCCACCTGAACGTCCATGCCGCGGTAACGGCCAGGAAGGCTGTGGCTGCTATGGGACCGATCATGGGCCAGCAAGCCGGGGACATGCCCCGAGAGGCATGCCTGAAGGGGTTGTCGGATGCGAGCACTGACCCTGCGATGGTCGCCTGCGGAGGGTTGGCGGGGAATCGTCCCCTCGGTGGCGGATGGCCCGTGCCTCGTCCTCTATGTCGCCGGGCGGGAGGCGCTGGAAAGCGGCGCGCGGCACCGGGAACTGAGGGACGCCTTCCCCGGTGCCATGGTCGCGGGGTGCAGCACCGGCGGGCAGATCGACGAATCGGATGTGGTGGATGAGGGGGTGCAGGCCCTCAAGCTGGATTTCGACGCCACGCGGCTCCGCCTGGTGACGGAACGCCTGGCAGCCGAGGGTGAGTCCCGCGATTGCGGCCGGCGCCTGGGGGTGGCGCTGGCGGCGCCGGATCTGGCCGGGGTGCTGTTGATTTCCGAAGGGCTGGCGGTGAACGCCGGCGACCTGGTGGCCGGGCTGCAGGAGGGTATCGGGGCCGGCGTGCCGATCGTGGGCGGGCTGGCCGGGGATGGCCCGCATTTCCGCCGCACGCTGGTGGGCGCGGGGGATGAGGTGCCGATGCCTGGCATGGTGGCTGCCATCGGCTTCTTCGGCCATGCCGTCCGCTTCGGGCATGGCTGCGCCTCCGGCTGGGATGCCTTCGGGCCCTTGCGCTCCATCACCGCCTCCGAGGGACGGGTGCTGCGAGAGTTGGACGGAGAGCCGGCGCTCGATCTGTATGAACGCTATCTCGGGCCGGAAGCGGCCGGCCTGCCCGGCACCGGGCTGCTCTATCCGCTGCGGATCTGGGATGCCGAGGAACCGAGGCATGACGTGCTGCGCACCCTGCTGGGCGTGGACCGGGACGCGCGAAGCCTGATCTTCGCCGCCGACCTGCCGGTGGGCTGGCGGGCGCAGCTGATGCGCGGCCGCTTCGGCGGCCTGGCCGATGGCGCGGCGGCGGCGGCGGGCGCGGGCGCCCTGGCCGCCGCGGCGGGCGACAGCGCCGCCTTCATCGTCAGCTGCGTCGGGCGGCGCCTGATGATGGGGCAGCGGGTGGAGGAGGAGGTCCTGGCCGCGCGGGAATGCCTGCCACCCTCCATGCGGGTGCTGGGTTTCTATTCGTATGGCGAGATCGCGCCGCACCCGATGACGGGGCGCAGCGAACTGCACAACCAGACGATGACCGTGCTGACCCTGACCGAGGCGCCGCGGTGATGGTCGCGGGAATGGCGGCCGAGCGGCTCTTCAGCCGCCAGGTGCTGCGCGCCACGCGCCCCGATGGCAGCGTGGACCTGGACCAGCTGCGGCACCTCGTCGTCGCCTGCTACGAGGATGCGGCGCGGGACCGGGAACGCACCGACCGCGCCATCACGCTGATGGCGGAGGAGCTGGAGGGCGCCAACCGGCGGCTTGAAGCGCTGGTGGAGAACCTGCGGGTGCAGAACCTGCGGTTCGAGGCCGCGCTCGACAACATGCTGCAGGGCCTCTGCCTCTATGACCGGCAGGACCGGCTGGTGGTCGTGAACCGGCGCTACCATGAGATCCTGGGCCTTGGGCGCGGGGCGTTGCGGCCCGGCATCAGCCATGCGGAGCAGCTGTCGATCGAGCAGGCGTCGGGGCTGCACCGCGGCGCCGACCTGCAGGAATTGCTGGCGACCCGCATCGCCCTGGTGGATGGGCGGGACGGGCCGGCGCGGGCGGAGATCTTCACCGATGACCGCCGGCGCCTCGACGTGGCGGCGCAGCGGCTGGCGAGTGGCGGCTGCATCGTGACCGTCATGGACGTGACGGCGGAACGGGCCGCGGAGGCGCGCGCCGCGGCGGCGGGGCGGCTGACCTCGCTGGGCGAGATGGCGGCCGGGCTGGCGCATGAATTGAAGCAGCCGCTGACCGCCATTGCCCTGGCCGCGGCCAATGCGAGCCGTGCGGCGGAACGCGGCGATACCTCGGCGGTGCTGGTGCGGCTGGGCCGCATCGCCGACCAGGCCGCGCGGGGTGGCGTGCTGATCGACCATCTGCGCCGCTTCGCCCGGGGCGGGGAGGGGGGTGACGCCAATGCCACGGCGGCACTGCCGGCGGCGGTGGAAGGCGCGCTGACCCTGATTGGCGGGGCGCTGCGGGAAGCCTCCATCGAGGTCGCGCTGCACCTGCCGCCCGGCTTGCCGCCGGTACGGGGCGATAGCATGGCGCTGGAACAGGTCCTGCTCAACCTGCTCGCCAATGCGCGGGACGCGCTCGGCATCCGCGACAGCGGGGCCTGCATCGGCATCGCGGCGCGGCAGGCCGAGGATGGGCGCGTTGAGCTGGATGTGTCGGACAATGCGGGCGGCATCCCCGATGCCGTAATGTCGCGGCTGTTCCAGCCCTTCGTCACGACCAAGGGGCCCGATCGCGGCACCGGGCTCGGCCTTTCGATCTGCCATGGGCTCGTCACCTCCATGGGCGGGACGATCGAGGCGGAGAATGGCGCGGAGGGGGCGATCTTCCGCATCGCCCTGGAACCGGCGCTGGACTGATCCGGGTTGCCGGGCCAGGGACCGGCCCCAGATGGCGAGGGATGAGCGACCCCTTCCCGACTGACCGCACCGCCGCGCTGCAACGCCTGGCCGACTTCGCCCCGCGCATGGGGCGCGACTACGCGCAGGGACGGAACACCGATCCCGGGCCGGGCCGGCGGCGCGATGTCTCCTGCCTGTCCCCCGCCATCCGGCACCGCCTGGTGACGGAGGCGGAGGTGGTGGGCGCGGCTGTTGCCGGGCCGGGGCCGAGGGCCGCGGAGAAGTTCATCCAGGAGGTCTTCTGGCGCAGCTACTGGAAGGGCTTTCTCGAACTGCGCCCCGGGATGTGGGCGGGCTACCGGACGGCGGTGGCGGCCGACCGCGCGGCCATCAGGGGCCACGCCCTGGCGCGGGCGGAGGCGGGCACGACCGGGATCGGCTGCTTCGATGCCTGGGTCGATGAGTTGCGCTCCACGGGATGGCTGCACAACCACGCGCGCATGTGGTTCGCCAGCATCTGGATCTTCACCCTGAAACTGCCCTGGACGCTCGGGGCGGATTTCATGCTGCGCCACCTGCGGGATGGGGATGCGGCGTCCAACACCCTGTCCTGGCGCTGGGTGGCGGGCATCCAGACCCCGGGGAAGCATTACGTCGCCCGGGCGGAGAACATCGCCCGCTACACGGAAGGCCGCTTCGACCCGACGGGGGAGCTTGAGGAAGACCCGCGTCCGATCGACGCGCCGCCGCCGCCCCGCGCCGGCGCCTTGCCGGCGGCGGACCGGCTGCCCGACGGGGCCTTCGCCCTGCTGCTGCATGAGGATGACCTGCATCCCGAGAGCCTGCTGCCCGCGGGCGCGCGGGTGGCGGCCATCGCGGGGGTGGCGGTGCCGGAAGCGCGGTCCGATGGCGGCTGTTCGGCGCTGGTGGCGGACAGCGTCGGCGCGTCGCTGGCGGATGGGCTGGCGCGGGCCTCGGCGCATTGGGGCGTGCCGGCGGTGCGGGTCGGGGTCCCGGAGCTGGCGGGCTGGGCGGCGTCGCATGGGCTGCCGGTGGTGACGCCCTGGGCGCCGGTCGGCTGGACGGCGGATGCGCTGGCGGGCGCCGGCGTGCCGATGCGGCGCGTCCGGCGGGACTGGGACAGCGCCTGCTGGCCGCTGGCGACGAAGGGCTTCTTCCCGTTCCGGGAGGGCATCCCGACGCTGCTGGGACGCCTGGTGCCGGATCAGCCCGCCGGTCAGCCCCTTTGGGCTTCCGCGAGGTAGCGCCCGTCCACATAGCGATCGGGCGCGGAAAGGGCGCGTCCCTGCGGGCCATAGGCGGCGCGGAGCGAAAGCGCCGTGGCGATCCCCGCCATGTCGAGTTCTGCCCGTCGGGGAAAGCCGCTGCGCGGATGCAGCATGGAATCGTAGGAGGCCTCGGCCAGGTCTGGCGTCACCTCCGCCAGGTTGCGCCCCATGATGGCGACCGCCTCCGCCCGGTTCGTCGGCGCGTAGAGCCATTCCAGCGCATCGAGATAGGCGCGGAGGAAGGCGACGAGGCGCGGGCGGTCCGCCGCCGCGCGGTCGCGGCGCAGCGCGAAGGTCAGGCCCTGGTAGGCGCCCAGCATGTCGCTGGGATCGGCCAGCATGTTGAAGCCGCGCCGGGCGGCGACGGCATCCAGCGGCACCGTCAGCAGCGTGCCGGCCTGGCGCCCGGCGAAGAGCGCTTCCATCCGCTGCGTGGTGCCGCCGACGCGCACCAGGCGGGCCTCGGCTTCCGCCAGGCCGCCGCGTTCCAGCAGGCGGCGCAGGACGAAGGCGAAGCCGGTGGTCAGTGCATCGACGGACAATTCCTTGCCGCGGAGGTCGGCGAAGCTGCGCACCTCCGGCGCCGTGACCAGGCGGAGGAAGCCGTTGTTGATGCCGGCGACGGCGATGATGTCGGGCGGGTTGGCCGCGGCGCCGGGGGCCTCCCCCTGGCCCTCGACATAGGCGATGACGTTGTCGATGGCGGTGCTCGCGATATCCACCTGCCCCGACATCAGCGCGGTGAATTGCGCGGCGGAACTGGGCGTCGGCGTAACGGCCAGCGCCACGCCGTGGCGGTCGAAAAAACCCTTCTCCTGCGCCACCCAGATCGGCCAGTTGCTGCCGGAGGGGAAGACGCTGAGGCGGAGCGGTGCCTGGGCGCGGGCGAGGGTGGGGGCGATCAGCGGCAGGACCAGCGCCGAGCGGCGGCGGAGCGTGAAGGCCATGGATGTGATCCCCCCTTGTTGCGGGCAGTCTCGCGAGGCCGGTCGAGGGGTGTCAACGCCGATATTCGAAGAAGCGCGGAGCTTCGAAGAAGACCGGCTATTGCGGCTTGAAACCGCTGGCCTTGGCGGCATCGGCCGCGCGCCACAGGTACCAGGCGGCGATGCTGCGCCAGGGCGCCCAGGCTTCGCCGATGGCGGCCAGTTCCCTGGGCTTCGGCTGGGCGTCGAGGCCGGCGGCGACCTTCCAGCCCTCCCGCACGCCGAAATCGTCGATGGGCAGGATGTCCCGCCGGCCGAGGGTGAAGATGAGGAGCATCTCCACCGTCCAGCGGCCGACGCCCCGGATCTGCACCAGGCGCTCGATCAGCGTGTCGTCGCCGAGGCGCGCGGCGGCCGCGCGGCTGGGTACCAGGCCGGCGACCGACTTCTCCGCGATGTCGCGGATGGCGGCGACCTTGGCGCCGGAGAAGCCGCAGGCGCGCAGGGTTTCGGCCGGGGCTTCCAGCACCAGGGCTGCCGGGGGGAAGTCATGGCCGGGGAAGAGGGCCACGAAGCGGCCGAGGATCGCCTCCGCCGCCCGGCCATGCACCTGCTGGTGGGCGATCGCCCTGACCAGTGCCTCATAGGGTTCGCGCCGGGCAGGGCGAAGCGTGCAGGGGCCGATCTGGCGGATCACCCGCCGCAGCACGGGATCGCGGCGGAGATGCGTCAGCGCCGCGGGGCCGCCGACCAGCCGCGCGGGACGGTCCGCCGCCCGGCGGGCCGCCAGCGCCGGCAGGTCGCCGGCCCCTTGCGTCATCGGAACACCAAATGCGGCAGCGACAGGGTGATCCAGGGCACGTAGGTGATCACCATCAGGCAGGCGAAGATGACGCCGATGAAGATGGGCAAATAGCGCATCATCTGGTCGACGCTGGTGTTCGCCACCTGCGCGGCGGCGAAGAGGTTCACGCCGAAGGGCGGCGTGATCATGCCCATCGCCAGGTTCACCACCATGATCGTGCCGAAATGCACGCCATCGATGCCGAAGCGCTCCGCCGCTTCCTGCAGGATCGGCGCGAGCACGATGATGGAGGCCGAGGTCTCCACGAACATGCCGACGATGAACAGGAAGATGTTGACGCCGAGCAGATACAGGCCCGGGCCGTCGAAGGTTTCCACCAGCCAGGCCGCGGCCAGGTCCGGCACGCCCTGGCGGTTGAGCAGCCAGGAGAACAGCGCGGCGCAGGCGATGATGAACATGATCACCGCGCTGCTGATCACCGACTTGCGGAAGATCGGGTAGAGGTCCCGCCAGCCGAGTTCGCGGTGCAGGAACATGCCGACGATGATGGCGTAGACGACGGCGATGACGGAGGCCTCGGTCGGCGTGGTGATGCCGCCATAGATGCCGCCGAGGATGACGACGGGCATGAGCAGCGCGAAGCCGGCCTGGCGCGCGGCGACCAGGAAGGGCAGGCGACCCTCGCCATCCTGCTTGCCCCAGCCCTTGATGCGGCACCACACCAGCACAGTCGCGATCAGCGCACCGCCGATCAGCGCACCCGGGCCGAAGCCGGCGATGAAGAGTTCCGGGATGCTGGTCTGGGTGGTGACGCCGTAGAGGATCATCGGGATCGAGGGCGGGATGATAACGCCGAGTTCCGCCGCGGTGGCCTGGAGCGCCGCCGCGAAGGCCACGGGGTAGCCCGCGCGGACCAGCGCCGGGATCATGATGGCGCCGACGGCGAAGGTGGTGGCGACGCTGCTGCCGCTGATGGCGGCGAAGATCATGCAGGTGACGACGCAGGTGGCCGGCAGCCCGCCCTGGATGCCGCCGACGATGGAGCGCGCGAATTCGACGAGGCGCCGGCTGATGCCGCCGACATCCATCAGGTTGCCGGCCAGAATGAAGAACGGAATGGCGGCCAGCGGGAACTTGTCCAGCGCGACGAAGAGCTGCTGCGCCGCGACGATCAGCGGGAAGCTCGTGTAGCCCTGGATGCCGACGACGGCGGCCAGGCCGATCGCGATGGCGACGGGAATGCTGGCGGCGAACAGCACCAGCATGACCGTGAGCATCATGCCGCTCATACCGCGGACTCCAGTTCTTCGCTGCGGCGGTCGAGGAAATGGGCGAGGGCGCCAACCACCGCGAAGAGGGCGCCGAGCGGGATCGCGGCATAGCCCCAGGACATCGAGACCTCGAGCCCCGCCATTTCCTGGAACTGCACGCGGTTGGCCATGGTCCAGCCGAACCAGAACATCACCCCCATGAAGGAGAGCGAGCAGGCCAGCGAGGCGGCCTCGATCGACCGGCGAAGGCGGCCGGTGGAATAGCGATGCGCGACATCGATGGAGACCAGCGCGCCGGCGCGCAGCGCGACGGCCAGGCCGAGATAGGCCATCCAGATGAGGGCGGTGCGGACCAGCGCCTCTGACCAGATGGCGGGCGATTCGGTGGCGAAGCGGGCGATGACCTGCCAGAGACCGGCGCCGACGGCGATGGAAAGGGCGAGGCAGGCGATGATGGATGCCGCGCCGGTCGTGATCCGGTCCAGGCCCAGCACGGCCCGGCGTATGCTGGCGCGGGCGCCGTCACCCTCCGCCACCCAGAGCGCCAGCGCCACGGTGAGGAGGGTGAGGACCCCCGTCACCTGCAGCGGCAGCGTGTTCATCGCATTCATGCCTGCTTGCCCCCTGAAACAGCGGGGGCGCGGGGTTGTCCCCGCGCCCCGTCAGTCGATCCGGCGATGGAAGGTCAGTTCGCGCGCCATTCGCGGATGCGGCGGAGCAGCGCGCTGTCCAACTGCTGCTCGATCTGCGCCGCGCCGGGGGCCAGGGCCGTCTGGAAGGCGGCGCTGTCCACCTGGGTGACGACGGTCATGCCGCGGCGGCGCAGTTCCTCGACGCCCGCGGCCTCATCGGCCGAATTCTTGGCGCGGTTCGCGGCGGCGCCGGCGCGCGCGGCCTCGTTGAAGGCGGCGCGGTCGGCGGCGTTCATGCGGGCGAACAGCGCAGGGTTGCAGATCAGGATGGCCGGCGAATAGACGTGGCCCGTCAGCGTCAGGAAGCGCTGCACCTGGTTCAGGTTGTTGGCCAGGATCACCGCGATCGGGTTCTCCTGCCCATCGACCGTGCCCTGCTGCAGGGCGGGGACGAGTTCGGAGAAGGCCATCGGCGTCGGCAGCGCGCCCAGCTGGGTGAAGGCACGCATATGCACCTGGTTTTCCATGGTGCGGACCTTCAGGCCGCGGATGTCGGCGGGGGCATTCACCTCACGCCGCGAATTCGTCAGGTGGCGGAAGCCGTTCTCCATCCACACCACGCCGACCAGGCCGCGGGCGGTGAAGCGCGACAGCATCTGCTGGCCGATCTCGCCATCCAGCACGCCGCGGGCATGGGCGGTGTCGCGGAACAGGAAGGGGACGTCGAAGTTGCGGACTTCCGGGACGAAGTTGCCGACCGGGCCGGTGGAGGTGAGGGAGCATTCGATCGTGCCGATCTGCACGCTCTCGATCGCCTCGCGCTCATTGTCGTTGCGCTGGATGTTGACGCGGTAGCGCCCGCCAGTCGCGCGTTCCAGCGCTTCCTTGAAGGCGGTGGCGCCGGCGCCGTAGTGGCTGGCCAGCGGCAGCGGGTGCTGGACGGTGATGGTGGTCTGCGCCTGGGCCTGTGCGAAGGACAGGGGGGCGGCAAGCGCGGCGGCAATCGCCACGCGACGGGTCAGGCTCATGGCAACGTCTCCCCAAGGGCGGGGGCGCCCTTGGCGGGGCCCCCATGCCCGCCCCGTATAGGAGAGGTGCCGCCGGCGCATCAATCCCGGGACTGCGTCCCGGGCGAGGCTACCGGCGGGTTCGGATCAATTCCCGTGCGGTGCCGGAATGGGCAGGCCGAGCGAGAGCGCGACATTCGCGGCCTGCAGACCCTCCCACAGCAGTTCCACGCCGATATAGGCGATCAGCGCCAAGCCGACATAGGCGATGATCTTGTAGCGATCGAGCAGCTTGGCCAGCGCACCGCCGAGGACACCCATCAGCACGATGGAGATCAGCAGGCCGATCACCAGCATGGGCAGGTTGTTGCGGGCGATGGCGGCGACGGCGAGGACGTTGTCGAGGCTCATCGACACGTCGGCGACGATGATCTGCCACAGCGCCTGGCGGAGGGTCTTCTCCTTCACCTCATGGCCTTCCTCGCCTTCATTCTCGTCCTTGCCGCGAAGCTCGGACCAGAAGCCCCAGGCGATGTAGAGAAGGGCGGCGCCGCCCACGATCTCGATCCACCAGAGGCCGAGGAGGTAGGTGGCGAAGATCGAGAAGACGATGCGCAGCACGGCGGCCGCGACGATGCCGAACAGCACCGCCTTGCTGCGAAGCGCCGGCGGCAGGCCGGCAGCGGCCAGGCCGATGACAACGGCGTTGTCGCCGGAGAGGATGATGTTCAGCCAAAGGATCTGCAGGAACTGCGCGCCCTGCCCGAGCAGATAGTCCATTCCGTATCTCCAGGGGCGGCGCATCAGGCAGCCGCTTCCCCCCTGTGGCAAGGCTACTAGCTGCGGGAAGGAAGCCGAAGTTTCCGTGCCATGTCATCGGTGACAGATGAAACATGGCATCGTGTTCAGGCCCGAAGTGACGAAGCCGCCATGCGGCGGACCCCGGCCGCACGGTTGATTGAATGGCCATCAGGCCAAGCCGGTCGCGGCTGACGATTCCGTAACGTGCTGCATTGCCGGCGCCCCATGCGCCGGCAAGGCGCGTTCATGCGGCGGCGTTCAGCCGCCGCGCAACATCGCGTCCAGCGCCGGGGACAGGCCCATGCTCGCGCGTCCCGAGGGAGCCGCGTAGCTGCCGGCACGGGGCTTCGGCAGGCCAAGCCCGACCAGCCCTTCCAGCATCTTCACCGCGCAGGCGATGCCATCCAGCAGCGGCACCGGGCAGTCATCCTGCAGGTGCCGATCCATGCCGGCCAAGGCGGCGCCGGCCAGCACGATGGCGTCGCAGCGTTCCGCCATGGTGCGCGCTTCCGCGAGCACCATCGCGGCGACGCCATCGGGGTCCCGCAGCGCATCCAGCGGCGTTGCCGCCACTCCGCGTACCGTGGCGCAGCGCGCGGACAGCCCGTGGCGCGCGACCAGATCCTCATAGGCCGCGACCTGGCCGAGCGTGAGGATCCCGAAGCGGCCGCCGACCATGCAGGCGGTCAGGCACCCCGCCTCCGTCATGCCCAGCACCGGGCAGGGCATGAGCTGGCGCGCCGCTTCCAGCGCGGTGTCGTGGCTGACCGCCAGCACCACCGCCTCCACCCGCCCCGCATGTTCCGCCAGCATGGAAAGCAGGGCGTGGGAGGCGATGGCGTTCTCGACACGGGTCGAGATTACGGCCGGGCCGAAGGTGGGCGTGCCGGCGATGATGATGGTGGTGGGGGCGGCGGCCTGCCGTGCCACGGTGGCGCAGGCATCGGTGATGGCGGCGGTGGTGTTGGCGTTGGCGATGAGGATTCGCATGGATCTAGCCTCCGACCATGCCGGTGTCCGTGGTGTTGGGCGCACCGCCCAGCGCCACGAGCCCCTCCGGCAGGGCTCGCGACGTCTCGCTCAACAGCAGAAGGCGCAGCGCGAGGCGCGTGATGGTGGGTGGCGCATCGGGTTCGGCCGGGGACAGGGCCTCCGCATTCCGCTTCCAAACCTGCAGCGGGTTGAACAGCAGCACGTCGCCGGGGCGGACATCGAGGCGGAGCGCCAGGCCGGGTTCCGCGCACAGCGTGTCCAGCAGGTCCAGCGCCTCCATCTGCGCCGCGCTCAGCCGGGGCGTCTCGGGGATGGCCTGGGCCGCTTCGATCGCATCGCGGGCGTAGCGGCCGACGAAGGCGCCGGAGGCGGTGCTGAAGACCGGCAGGTCGACCACCCCGCCGCCAGGCGCGGCATGGGGCAGGGGGCGGTAGAGCGCCTCCAGCGCCGGGCGGGCACGCTTCATCATCTCGTTATGCACCGTGGCCGCGGCGACGAGCATGACGGGATCGACCTCCGGCGGCTGGCGGAGGATGAGCATGGCGACGATGTCCGCGGCATCGGCGTGGAAGCGCCAGCGCAGCGCGCCGCCGGAGGGGCTGGAGACGCGCTGCACCACGGCCGCCTGCCCGCCCGTGGCGACGGGGCGGCCGAGATGGGCGCCGAGTGCCAGCAGCAGGGGCTCGGCCGTCGCCTCATCCAGCGGCAGGCCGCGCAGCACGGCGAGGCCCCTGCCGGTATCGAGCCGCGCGGCGGCATTGCGCAGCACGGCGCCGAATTTCGGCAGGGGCGCTTCGGCCGCCACCTGCGGCGCCCGGCCGCCGAGCGAAGCGAGAGCGGATTCGAGTTCCGCCGCATCCTCCGCGCCGACCGGGATCATCCAGTCGGAGGCGCGGAGATCGGCGGCACGCCAGGCGGCAGGGCCGGCCTGGGGGATCAGCCGGGGGCGGGCGGGTGCAGTGGGGGATGTGGAACTCATTGGGGGGAGACTACATCAAGCCGCGACCTCCGCCACATGAGGGCTGCGTCAGGCGGCTTGCCCGCATCGGCCCGAGGCAGCAGGCTGGCGGCCGGGATACGGAGACGGACACGGATGGACGCGCCTGCCAGCAGCCTCGATGCCAGCCAGCCCTGGCTTGGCCTGCCCTTCGACGCGGAGCAGATCCTGGAGGGGCTGCGCGGCTGGGTGGAATGCGAAAGCCCGACCTTCGACGCACCGGCGGTGGAGCGGATGCTGGCGCTGGCCGCGCGCGACCTGGCGCTGATCGGGGCGCGGGTGGAACACATTGCCGGGCGCATGGGCTTCGCGGGCTGCATCCGCGCCCGCTTCCCGCATCCCGCGGGCGATGCGGCGCCGGGCATCCTGGTGGTGGCCCATCTGGATACCGTGCATCCCGTGGGGACGCTGGAAAAACTGCCCTTCCGGCGGGATGGCGCGACCTGCCGCGGCCCGGGCATCTTCGACATGAAGGGCGGCACCTACCTGGCGGTGGAGGCGATGCGGCAACTGGTCCGCGCGGGCGTCACCACGGGGCTGCCCGTGACCTTCCTGCTGACGCCGGATGAGGAGGTGGGAAGCCCCTCCACGCGCGACCTGATCGAGGCCGAGGCATCCCGCGCCCGCTTCGTGCTGGTGCCCGAACCGGCGCGGCCCGATGGCGGCGTGGTGACCGGGCGCTACGCCATCGCGCGCTTCAACCTGCGCACCACCGGCCGGCCATCCCACGCCGGCGCCACGCTGGGGGAAGGGCGCAGCGCGATCCGGGAGATGTGCAAGCAGATCCTGGCGATCGAGGCGATGACGACGGAGAGCTGCACCTTCTCCGTCGGCGTCATCCATGCGGGGCAGTGGGTGAACTGCGTGGCCACGCATTGCGACGCGGAAGTGCTCAGCATGGCGAAGCGGCAGGAGGACCTGGATGCCGGCGTCGCGCGGATGCTGGCGCTCAAATCCTCCAACCCCGATGTGGTGCTGGAGGTGAAGCGTGGCGTGACGCGGCCGGTGTGGGAGGCGGATGCGGGCGTGCGGGCGCTGCATGCGGAGGCGCGGGCGATCGCGATGGGGATGGGGTTCGACATCCCGCCGCAATCCTCCGGCGGCGGGTCGGACGGCAACTTCACCGGGGCGATGGGCATCCCGACGCTGGATGGGCTGGGGGTCGCGGGCGCGGGGGCGCATACGCTCGACGAACACATCGTCGTGTCGTCCCTGGTGCCGCGGGCGCGGCTGCTGGCGGGGCTGTTCACCAGGCTGGGGGCGTGACGATGCGCGCATTGATCCTGGCCGCGGTGCTGGCGCCGGGGCTGGCCTTCGCGCAAAGCGCGCCGCTGACCGGGCCGAATGCGGCGGCGGTGCATGGTCAGGCGCCGGCAGGGCGGCAGAGCCTGACATCGCCCGCGGCGGGGCAGGCACCGCGCACGGCGCCGGCGCAGCCCCAGCGCCAGGCGGCGGCGCGCCCGCGGACGCGCAACACATCGCCACTCGGCACCGTCAATCCGCGCACGGCGACGGGGCCGGCGGGTGGGCGCACCTCCGCCAGCGAGTTGCGGCACGAGGCGCAGGTGAACGAGGCGCAGCGGCGACAGCGTGAGGCCACGCGCCGCGCGGTGGAAGCGCAGGACGGGGTCAGGCTGGGCCGGTAGGTCCGCGCGTCAGTCGCGCCGCGCGTCAGTCGTCTGCCTGGTGCAGCAGCACCCAGCCCTCGGCATTCGCGAAGGGCTGGAGCTGCGGCCAGGCGCGGGCCGAAAGCGACAGGCGGTTGCGCCGGTGCGCGAGACGGCCGGGCGCATCCTCCGCCACCCCCCGGGGACGCTGCGGGCTGGCGGGCGGATGGACCTCGTATTCCTCCCAGATGCGATCGGCGAAGGCGCTGAAGGCGAGCTTGCTGTCGATCGTGGCTGTTACGCGCACCCAGCCCGATGGATGCGCGGAGAGGCTGATGACGCCGCTGACGCCCTGGCTTTCGAAGGCGACGCTGCCACCATCGGGCGCGCAGCGCAGCGGGGTGATGCGCAGCGGACGGTTGCCGGCGGTCTCGATCACCCAGTCGGGAGCGTAGCGGGCGGTGGCGTCGAGGTCGAGGGCGAAGCCGTACAGCGCCGCGGCGGGTGATTCGCTGCCACCCGTCGCGCTGTCGAAGAAATCCGGCGCAAAGCCGGGCGGTGGCTCCTCAGCCCCCGCCATCGACCGAGAGCACCTGCCCCGTGACCCAGCTGGAATAGGCGGAGGCGAAGAAGAGGACGCCATTCGCGATGTCCTGCGGATCGCCGAGGCGTCGCATGGAGATGCCCTCCACCAGCGCCTTCTGGCCTTCCGGCCCGTAGCTCTCGAACTGCTTGACCGTGGCGGGGTTGGAAAGGGCGAAGCCCGGCGCGACGGAGTTCACCGTGATGCCATGCGGGCCGAGTTCGCGGGACAGCTGGCGCGTCAGGCCGACAAGGGCGTGCTTGGCGGCGCAATAGGCCTGGATGCCCGTCTTGCTGGCCTTGAGGCCGGCGCCGCTGCTGATGGTGACGATGCGCCCCGCCTTGGCGGCCTTCATGCCGGGCGCCACGGCGCGGGCCATGTTGAAGGCGGCATGGGTGTTGATGTCGAAGATGGCGTGCCAGTCGTCCTCCGGCACATCCTCCACCGGGCGGTTCACCTGGCCGCGCACGCCGCCGGCATTGCAGACCAGCACGGCGATGGGGCCACCTGTCGCGGCCTCGATCGACTTGATCCAGTCGAAGGCCGCGCCCTTGGCCGTCAGGTCGAAGGCGGCGGTGGTGATGCTGCCCTCGCAGCGCGCGGTTTCCGCCAGTTCCCCGGCCGAGAGGTCGCAGGCGAAGACATTGCCGCCCATCGCTGCGAAGCTGCGGGCGATGGCGCGGCCATAGCCGTGGCCGGCGCCGGTGACGGCGATGGTCTGGCCGTCGAATCGGATGTTCATGGCAGCAGCTCCAGCAGGTTGGCGTCGGACATGGGGCGTTCGCCACGCTCGCATTGATGGATCATGGCGATCAGCTTCTCGAGCGTGGGGCAGGGGATGCCGTGGGTGCGGCCGATGGGCGGCACGGCGCCGATCTGGGCGTCCGCGGGTGTGGCGCGATGGCGCACCCAGAGGTCGCGCCAGATGCCGGAATGGGTCTTGCCGTTAGGGCGGTTGAAGGCCTCCATCGCGATCATGGAGGCGCGGGCCGCGTCCTCCGTCCCGCCGGGGCCGAAGGCGGTGGCGTCGAAGCCGTTGAAGGAGAGGGGCTTCACGCCCTCGGCCCGCGCGACCGTGATCACTTCGCCGCACAGCGCGCGGACCATGGGCAGCAATTCGGGACGCGCCATCATGTCCGCGATGCCATGCGCGGCGAGCCCCTGCGCGTAGAGCAGGGAGGAATAGGCGAGCTTGCCCCAGAGATAGCCCCAGATGTTGTCGGTCAGCACCGCATCGGGTTCGAAGACCTGCTGCAGCAAAGCGTGCAGGGCGATGGCGCGAGGAGTCTTCTCGCCATCCAGTTCGCCGACGACCACGGCGCCGCGATTGCCATAGGTGATGCGGCCGGGTTCCAGCCAATCCGCGCCGAAATTGACGAAGGCGCCCATGGTGCGGTGGGCGCCGCAGACCTCGGCGATCACGCGCTCGCACAGGCCGTTCTGGGCGGAGAGCACGTAGCCGTCGGGGGCGAGGTGCGGCAGCAGGGCGCGGCAGGCGGCTTCGGTGTCATGCGTCTTCACCGCCAGGATGATGCGGCGGAAGACGCCCTTCACCTGGTCGGGCGTCGCGGCGGGGGCGACGACCTTGAACTGCGTGACCGGGCCCTCGATCACCAGGCCGCGGGCCGGGTCCGCGATGGCGGCGACGTGGTCCGCCACCACGTCGCAGAACACGACGGCGTGGCGGGCCTTAACCAGATGCGCGCCGATCGTGCCGCCGATGGCACCCGCGCCCCAGACCAGGATGGGGCCGTGATCCACGGCCTGCCTCGCCGCCGCCTGTTCGGCTTCCTTCGCCACGCGCGCTTCCCCTTCTGTCCAGCGGGGGGCCGCCATGCAGGCACGGCGCTTGCGCGACGCGGCACGGGCGGCCCACCCTGGGTGTCACGCTAGCTGGGATACAACAGAGGTCAATGCACCGGTCTCACGCGCGGTGAACCCGCCGACCAATAACCTGAAGGGCGCCGCGCTGATGGCGGCGGCGGCCGTCTTCTTCGCGACGGAGGTGCTGTTCATCCGCTGGATGACGCTGCGCGGCATCCCGACGGAGGTTCAGCTGGCGTCCCGCGCCTTCGGGCAGTTGCTCTGGGTGATGCCGACGATGCTGGTGAGCGGCATCGGCGTGTTCCGCACGAAGCGCGCTCCCATGCATGTGTTCCGCGGCATGTCGTCGCTGATCTGCTGGGGGCTGTACTACTATTCCTTCACCAGGCTCGACATGGCCACGGGCACGGTCCTGTCCTTCACCAACGTGATGTTCACCACCATGCTCGCCGGCGTGCTGCTGGGGGAACGGGTGGACCGCTGGCGCTGGACGGGCACCATCGTGGGGCTGGTCGGCGTGGCGGTGATGCTGCGGCCGGGGGCGCAGATCGACTGGATCGGCGCGGCGGCGGCGATCGGCGCCGCCATCGCCTGGTGCGGCATCACGGTGACCAGCCGGATGCTCACCACCACGGAGACGACGAAGACGGTGCTGGCCTGGGTGGGCCTTGTCACCTTCTCCGGCGTGCTGCCCTTCGCGATCCATGCCTGGGTGCCGCTCAACCTGGGCGACATGGCGCTGATGCTGCTGGTGGCGATCATCTGCCCGGGCATCATCTTCCTGGTGACGGAGGCGCTGCGCGCGGGCGAGGCTTCGGCCATCGCGCCCTTCCAGTACCTGCGGATCGTCGTCGTCGCGGTGGCGGGATGGGTATTGTACGGGGAGGTGCCGGACCTCTTCGGCTGGATCGGCGCGGCGATCATCCTGGGTGGGGCGATGGTGGTGACCATCGCGGAAGCGCGCCGCAAGTGACGCAGACGACGAAGGCGGCGCTGCTGGCGCTGGCCGCGTCGCTGCTCTTCACGCTGGAGACGCTGGCGGTGAAGGCGCTGGTCGGCGTGCCGATCGCGACGCTGGTGCTGGCGCGGGCCATCGGGCAACTGGCCTGGACGGTGCCGGATCTGATCCGCAGCCCGGTGCTGCTGGTGCGCACGGGCGAATTGCCGATGCAGATCTTCCGCGGCCTGCTCTCCGCCATCGCCTGGTATCTCTACTACGTCTCCTTCTCCGGCATGCCGCTGGCCACCGCGACGGTGCTGTCCTTCACCACCGTGCTGTTCGTCACCGCCATGGCGGCGCCGCTGCTGGGCGAACGCGTGGGCTGGCGGCGCTGGACCGCGACGCTGGCGGGCTTCGCGGGCGTGCTGATCATCATGCGGCCGGGGATGGTGCCGATCGGCATCCCGGTGCTGGCGGCCATCGCGGCATCGGTCTTCGGCGCGGGCATCCTGATCACCACCAAGCGACTGGCGCGGACGGAGCGCACGGTGACGATCATGTTCTATGTCGGCGTGGTGGCGCTGGCCGTCAGCCTGCCGGTCGCGCTGCCGGGCCTGGCCTGGCCGGGTTGGTGGAATGCGGGGCTGCTGCTGGCGGCGGCGGTGCTGGGGCCGGCGGCGATGTGGGTCTGGATCATGGCGCTGCGCATGGCGGATGCCAGCTTCATCGCGCCGCTGTCCTATGTGCGGCTGCTGTTCGCCGTGGCTTTCGGCGTGGCGCTGTTCGGGGAAGTGCCGGAATGGTGGCTGCTGCCGGGCGGCGCGCTGATCATCGGCTCCACGCTCTACATCACGCGGCGGGAAGCGATGCTCCAGCGGGCCAGGGCTTCGTCCAGCGCCGCGCCGTCCAGCGCGAAATCGGCGTAGCCCTGCCGGAGATGCGCGACATAGGCGTCGGATGGCGGGCCGGGGCGCAGGCGCTGCTCGACATAGGTCAGGGCGGGACCGTGGCCGTCGATGTCCAGCATCACGGCGCGGTAGATCCGCAGCGCCACACCCTCCGCGATGTCCAGCGCGCGACGGTGCTGTTCCGTGATGCGCCAGAGGCCGATCGGCACCGCGGCCGCGCCGTCACGCTCGATGGTGGCGAAGCGGTTCACGGCCAGGCGCCATCCCGGCAGCAGCGCGGCGCCGAGCGGCGTGGCACCGGGGCAGCGGCCGAGCATGCGAGCGTGGTCCAGGTTGCTGCCATAGGCGGCGTAGAGCATGGGGCGGCAGGCTGGCGCCGCCGCGGCGATGTGGCAAGGATGCCGGGATGATCCTGTTCCTCCAGGCCGCGCCGCTGCTGCTGCTGCTGGGCCTTCTCGTCTCCGGCCGCGCGGGGCCGGTGCCGGCGGTGCTGGCGGCCCTCGTCGTGGCGCTGCCGGCGGTGCTGCTGTCGCTGCCGGATGGCGTGTCCGCGCTGCCCTTCCTGGGCGCAGAGACGCTGCGCGGCGCCTTCCTGGCCTCCAAGCCCATCGCCGTGGTGATGGGCGGGTTGCTGTTCCATGCGGCGCTGGCGAAGCCGGAGGCCGGGCAGGGCGCGCCCGACCCGCGGCGCATCTTCGTCGCCACGCTGCTGATGGGCGTCTTCATGGAAAGCGTCACCGGCTTCGCGGTCGGCGCGGTCTTCGCGCTCTCCGCCCTGCGGGGCATGGGCATCGGCGGCGCGCCGGCCGCCGCCATGGCGCTGCTGTCGCTGACGCTGGTGCCCTGGGGCGGCCTCGGCCCGGGGACGGCGTTGGGGGCGGCGCTGGTGGGCATGCCGGCGCAGCAGATCGCCACCATGGCGTCCTGGCCCAATGCCGCCTGGCTGCTGCTGATGGGGCCGGTGCTCTGGCGGCTTTGCGCCGCCGCCGGCGTGGTGGTGCCGCCGGCGGAAAAGCTGGCGCAGATGGGCTTCCTGGCGGCGATGGCGGCGATGCTGGTACTGCTGCATCCCGTCCTGCCCTTCGAGGTGATCGGCGTGCTGGCCTCCGGCCTGCCGCTGCTGCTGGCCTTGTGGAAGCTCGACCCGCCCTCGGGCGCGGCGGGCTGGCGCCGGGCGGGGCGGGCGATGGCGCCCTATCTCGGCCTGACGGCGGCGCTGCTGCTGGCGCGCAGCTGGGCCGGTGCGCCGTCCTGGTCACCCTTTCCCGAGCTGCCGGGCTTCCCGCTGACCCATGTGGCCGTCGTGCTGTGGCTGGCGGCCGGCGTGCTGCTGGCGATGCGGGCGGATGCGCCGGTGGTGGCCACGGGCGCCTTTCGCCGCGCGCTGAAGCCCGCCATGGCCATGCTGTTCTATGTCGTGCTGGCACGGTGGATGGCGGGGTCCGGCATCGCGGCCAGCCTGGCGAGCGCGACGGCGGAGGCGCTGGGCCCGGCGGCGCCCTATGCGGTGCCGGTGATGGGCCTGGTGTCGGGGATGGTGACCGGCAGCAATGTGGGGTCCAACGCCGCGCTGATGCCGGTGCAATTCGCGCTCGGGCGGGAAGCCGGGATGCCGGAGGGGCTGGCGCCCGCGCTCCACAACTTCGCGGGATCCGCCGGCGCGGGCATGTCCTTCGCCGTCACGGCGATGGTCTGCGGCCTGCTGGCGGATGGTGCGCGGCCGGGCCAGGTCTGGCGGCTGCTGCTGCCGTCGCTGCTGGGCGTCGTCGTGGTCGGCTGGGTCATGGTGGCGCTGCTGGGCTGAGGCGCGCGGCCAGCGCCTGGCGCCCGGTCTTGGTGGCGGAGACCATCAGGATGCCGGACGGGTCGGTGGCGCAGGATACCAGGCCACGCTCCGACGCATCCTCCCACACCGTCAGCCGCGGGCAGTTGGTGCGCCAGGCGTCGATGACCTCCGCATAGGGGCGGGGGTGGGCGGCCACCCATTCGACCAGGTCGAGGATCAGCGGTTCGGTGGACATGGTCGTCTCCCTTGCGCGTGGACGGATGCTCGCGCCGAAGCGCCCGCGCCGCAACCGTTCAGGACGCCGCACGTTGCCAGCCCGCCACGGAGGACGGGACGCGATGCAACTCGGCGATGGACGCGAAAGCAGCAATGTCGAGGACCGGCGCGGCAGTGGCGGCCTCGGGGGAAGGGGCATCGCGCTCGGCGGCGGGCTCGGCAGCGTGGTGCTGGTGGTGCTGGCGCTGCTGCTCGGCGTCGATCCCGGCGTGATCCTGTCCGGCGGCGATCCCGCGCCGCAGCGGGCTGAAACGCAGGGTGGTGGCGCGGCGCCGCCGGCGGACGATGCAGGCAGCCGCTTCGTGCGCCGTGTGCTGGCGGAGACAGAGGATGTGTAGAACCCGGTCTTCCAGCAGATGAACCGCCGCTACCAGGAACCGCGCCTGGTGCTTTTCTCCGGCGCGGTGCAGTCCGCCTGCGGCATGGCGCAGTCGGCGGTCGGGCCCTTCTACTGCCCGGGCGACCAGCGGGTTTACATCGACCTCGATTTCCTCGCGCAGATGCAGCTGCAACTGGGCGCGCCCGGGGATTTCGCGGCGGCCTATGTGATCGCGCATGAGGTCGGGCACCACGTGCAGAACCAGCTCGGCGTGCTGGGGCGCGTGCAGGAACTGCGCAGCCGGGTGGCGGAGGCCGAGGGTAATGCGCTCCAGGTCCGCGTCGAACTCCAGGCGGATTGCCTGGCGGGGATGTGGGCGCGCCGGGCGCAGGATGCCCGGCAGATCCTGGAGGATGGCGACATCGAGGAAGGTCTGGCCGCCGCCGCCGCCGTCGGCGACGACAGGCTGCAGGGCCGGGCGCGCGGCCACGTGCAGCCGGACAGCTTCACCCATGGCAGTTCCGAACAGCGGGTGCGGTGGTTCCGCACCGGCCTGCAATCCGGCCAGCTGGAAGCCTGCGACACCTTCCGGCCGGCGCGCCCCTGACGCGGGATGGGCAGGCGGCGCGGCGTGACGGTAGGATCGCGCCATGCCACGCATCGCTGTCGCCCGCCTCTGGTTCGAGGGCAATTCCTTCACCCCGGTCCCGACCGGCCCGGCCGAACTGCGATCCCGCGAATGGGTGGCGGGGGAGGCGGCGCTGGCCCGCTATGCCGGCACGGCGACGGAGCTTGGCGGCCTTGGGGCTTTCCTCGCCACGCGGCCCGACTGGCAGGCGACGGTGCTGCGCTGCACCTCCGCGCAACCCGGCGGGCCGCTGACGCGGGACGCCTATGAGGGCTGGCTGGCGGAGGTGATGGACGGCCTGGCGGCGGGCGCGCCCTGGGATGGCGTCTATCTCTCCCTCCACGGCGCCTGCGTGGCGGAACATGAGCCGGCCGCGGACCTCGCGACGGTGCGGCGCGTGCGGGCGGCGATCGGCGCCACGCCCCTGGTGGCGAGCTTCGACTTCCACGGCAACATGGCGCCGGAACTGGCGACGCTGCTGGATGGGGCGAGTGTCTATCGCACCTACCCGCATCTCGACATGGATGCGGTGGCGCTGCGGGCGCTGGCGATGCTGGAACGGCGGCTGGCGGGGCAGCGCCTGTTCGGCGCCATCGCGAAGCATCCCCGGGTGCTGCACAGCTTCCACATGCGCAGCGAGGCCGGCCCCATGGCGGAGGTCTGGGCGGAAGCGGCGGCGCTGGAAGGCGACGGCGTCGTGGAGGCCGCCCCGTTTGGCGGCTTCTCCTGGGGCGATGCGCCCTATGCGGGGCCGAGCGGCATGGCCTGGGCGACGACGCCGGAGGCCGCGGCCCGCGCGGCGGCGGCGGTACGGGATGCGATCGTCGCGCGGCTGCCCCGCTTCGCGGTTTCTCTGCCGGCGCCGCGGGATGCGCTGGCCACGGCGCTCGCGGCCCCGCCGGGCCTGGTGGCGCTGCTGGATCCCGCGGACAACCCGCTCTCCGGCGGTGTCGCCGATACGCCCGACATGCTGCGCGTGCTGGCGGAAGCCGGGCCGCCGGTGCCGACTGTCTTCGCCTTCCTGCACGATGCCGCCGTGGTGGCGCGGGCGGCGGCGATGGGGGAGGGCGCGCGGGCAGCGTTCATGCTGGGCGGGCGCACCACCGATGTCTTCGGGCCGCCCGTGGCCATGGATGCCGTAGTGGAACGACTGACCGCGGGACGCTTCGTGAATGAAGGGCCGATGGAGCGCGGCGCGCCGGTCGATCTCGGCCCGACCGTGGTGCTGAGGGCCGGCCTGCTGCGGGTGATCGTGACCAGCCGGAAGGAGGCGGCGGTGGACCCGGCCTTCTTCGCGCTGCACGGCATCGACCTGGCGACGACACGGCTGCTGGCGAACAAGGCGAAGAACCACTTCCGCGCCGCCTTCGCGGCGCGATGCAGCGCCATCGTGGAATGCGACTGCCCCGGCCCCGCGGCGCTGGACCTGGCGGCGCTGCCCTTCCGCCACGTCCCCGCATCCTGGCGTTGAGTCACGATCCGGATTGTCGCCGCGGCGGCGACACAAGACGACACAACGGTACCCTGCCTGACGACACGCCCCGCTAGGAAGATGAGGCCGGCTGCCCGGGGGGGGAGGGCCGGCGCCATGCCAGGGGGAGCGGCGCCACCATGCCCACGCAGTTCAGCGTCACAAGGTCCAGCGAATGGAGCACGGGCTTCGTCGCGCAGGTGACGATGCGGCCGGAGGCGACCCTCAACGGATGGACCCTGCGTTTCGATGCGGGCTTCAGCATCGTGAACATCTGGGGGGCGGAAATCGTCTCCTTCCTCGACGGCGTCTACACGATCCGCAACGCGAGTTGGAACGCGACAGGCTGGAACGGGGAGATCGGCTTCGGCTTCCAGGCGGCGACGACGGGTCCCGAGCCCGATCCGTCCCGCTTCACGCTGGCAGCGCCGGGCGCGGTGGCGCTGCCCCCGCCGCCTGTCGTTGTGCTGCCGACAGTGTCCGTCGGCGATGTGCTGGCGTGGGAGCATGATGGCGCGGCGCGCTTCGTGCTGACGCTGTCCAAGGCCAGCGCGACGCCCGTCACCGTGACCTTCGCCACCGCCAACGACACGGCCCTGGCCCGCAGCGACTACCGCGCGGCGACCGGCAGCATCACCTTCGCGGCGGGGGAGACCAGCAAGGTCGTCTCCGTCGGCCTGGTGGACAATGCCACGCGGGAGCAGGCGGAACGCTTCCTGCTGAACCTGACCGGCGCCACGGGCGCGACCATCGCCGATGGCCAGGGCATCGCCACCATCGAGGATGACGACATCGCCCGCTTCAGCGTGGCCGATGCCAGCGTCACGGAAGGCAATGCCGGCACAAGGGTGATGACCTTCGCCGTGTCGCTGTCGAAGGCGCAGGATGTCGTGGTCTCCACCCGTTTCCAGACGGCGGACGGCCCCGCCCTGGCCGGCAGCGACTATGTTGCCCGCAGCGGTACGCTGTCCTTCCAGCCTGGCGAGCTGAGCAAGACCATCCGCATCACCATCAATGGCGACACGCAGGTGGAGGCGGATGAGAGCTTCCTCCTGCGGCTGACCAATCCGGTCCGCGCCGCCTACAGCGATGCGGAGGCAACGGGCACCATCATCAACAACGACCTGCCGCGCATCACGGTGGCGGATGCGGCGGCCGTGGTGGAAGGCGATCCCTTCGCCGGCCTGGCGCCGCCCGAGGGGGTGCTGTCCACCCGCGGCGGCAGCATCGTCGATGCGCAGGGCAATGCCGTGCAGCTGGCGGCCGTGAACTGGTTCGGGCTGGAGACGAGCACCTTCTCGCCGCACGGCCTCGGCACCCGCAACTGGCGGGACATGATGGACCAGATCCTGGAGACGGGGTTCAACGCGATCCGGCTGCCCTTCTCCGCCCAGGCGGTGCAGGAGGGGGGCACGCCGAACGGGATCAACTGGAACCTGAACCCGGATCTGGTCGGGCTGACGCCACTGCAGATCATGGACCGGATCGTCGATTATGCCGGGGAGATCGGGCTGCGCATCATCCTCGACCACCACCGCAGTGCAGCCGGCAACGGGGCCAACGGCAACGGCCTCTGGTACGATGGGCGCTTCACCGAGGCGCGGTGTATCGACATGTGGGAGGATCTGGCGGTGCGCTACCGCGGGTCCGCCGTAGTGGGCGCCGACCTGCACAATGAACCGCACAACGTGGCCTGGAACGCCTGGGCCGGGGCGGCGGAACGCGCGGGCAATGCCGTGCTGGCGGCCAACCCCGACTGGCTGGTGCTGGTGGAGGGCGTGGGCGACCACAATGGCAGCTACTACTGGTGGGGCGGCAACCTGATGGGGGCCGCGGAACGGCCGGTGCAGCTGAACGTCGCGAACAAGCTGGTCTATTCGCCGCACGACTACCCGAATTCGGTCTATGCGCAGCCCTTCTTCCAGGGCCCGGACTTCCCGGCCAACCTGCCGGGCCTGTTCGACAAGATGTGGGGCTACCTGTGGCGCGAAGGCACGGCGCCGGTGCTGATGGGCGAATTCGGGTCCCGCCTGGTGGACCCCAAGGACCAGGCCTGGGCGGACAAGCTGATCGCCTACCTCTCCGGCGACGTCGATGCGGATGGGGACAAGGACATCGCCGGCCCCGCGGCATCCTTCGCCTGGTGGTCCTGGAACCCGAATTCCGGCGACACGGGCGGCATCCTGGCGGATGACTGGGAGACGGTGCTGACCACCAAGACCGACCGGCTGGCGCCGATCATGCCCGGCGTCGCGGAGGCACCGGCGGAGGCCGTCTTCCTCGTCAGCCTCAGCCAGGCAGCGGCGGCGCCGGTTTCGGTCAACTGGCGGACCCGGCCCGGCACAGCCGCCGAGAGCGACTTCGTGGCGGCAACTGGCGTGCTGACCTTCGCGCCGGGTGAGACGGTGAAGCGCATCGCGGTGGCGTTGCGGCCGGATGAGGCGGGGGAAGGGACGGAGACCTTCGAACTGGAACTGTCCCAGGCCCGCGGCGCGACGATCGGGGACGGTATCGGCGTGGCAACAATCCTGGACGATGATGCGGGGGTGGCCGCGGCGCGGCTCGCGGCATCTGACTGGGCCCTTTAGGGCGTATCGTTATTCGAGAATTGTCGTAAAACGCGATTATTGAGACAAATAGTGTAAAATGAAACTTTACCATTGGTGGCCGCCATGGGATCAAGCCTCAGCTTGCACCCCTGGATGGCCTGCCGATGCCCGCTCAGATCCTGTTCCAGCGCACCGCCAGTTGGAGCACCGGCTTCGTCGGCCAGGTGACGCTGACGCCCGATGCCGCGCTGAATGGCTTGACCCTGGCCTTCGACGGTGCCTTTGCGATCGACAGCATCTGGGGGGCGGAGATCGTCAGCGTCTCCGCCGGCCGCTACCTCGTGCGCGGCCAATCCTGGAACAGCACGGCACCGGCCGGGGGAACGATCAGCTTCGGCTTCAGCGCTTCAGGCCCCGGCGCCATCGCGGACCCGGCGGGCTTCACCCTGGGTGGCGCGGCCGGCCTGCCACCCGTGCCCCCCGCGCCGCCCAGCCTCAGCGTCGGCGATGTGGAGGTGCTGGAAGGCGCGGGCTTCGCGACCTTCGAGGTGAAGCTCTCCGCCGCCGCGACCGGTCCCGTCACCGTTCAATTCGCGACGGTGAGCGGCACGGCCAGGTCGGGCCTGGACTTCTCGGCGCTGAGCGGCGGCCTGACCTTCGCGGCGGGGGAGACGGTGAAGCGCGTCTCCGTCGCGCTGACCAATGACCGGGTCTTCGAGGCCACCGAGAGCTTCAGCCTGCGGCTGAGCGGCGCCACGGGCGCGACGATCGCGGACAATACCGGCGTCGCCACCCTCCGCGACGATGACGCGGCGCGGTTCTCCGTCTCCGACGCCTCGGTGGTGGAAGGCAACAGCGGCAACACGATCCTGGCCTTCAAGGTGACGCTGGCGGAGGCGATGACCAGCACCGTCTCCGTCAGCTTCGCGACCAGCGGCGGCACGGCGCAATCCGGCGTGGACTTCGTCGCGCGCAGCGGCAAGGTCAGCTTCGCCGCCGGCCAGACCGAGAGGACCGTCAACATCACCGTCATCGGCGACCGCCTGGTGGAGATGGATGAGACGGTGGTGCTGACGCTGTCGTCACCCCAACGCGGCGTGATCGCCGATGGCACCGGCATCGGCACCATCGTCAACAATGACCGCCCGCGCATCGCCATCGCCGATGCGGCGGTGCAGGAAGGCGACCCGGGGGCGCCGGGCATGGTGGGCGTGCTGTCCACCAGGGGGCGCGACATCGTCGACGCCACCGGCCAGGCCGTGAAGATCGCCGCGGTGAACTGGTTCGGGATGGAGGGCACGACCTTCGCGCCGCATGGCCTCGATGTCCGCAACTGGAAGGACATGATGGACCAGATGGCGGAGACGGGCTTCAACGCCATCCGCCTGCCCTTCAGCGCGGAATCGGTGCTGAAGGGCGGCACGCCGAACGGCATCAACTTCAACCTCAACCCGGACCTGGCCGGGCTGACGCCGCTGCAGATCATGGACCGGATCGTCGACTATGCCGGCGATATCGGGCTTCGCATCATCCTCGACCACCATCGCAGTGCCGCCGGCAATGGGCCGAACGGCAACGGCCTGTGGTTCGATGGCGGGTACACCCAGGCGCAATGGGTCGGGATGTGGGAGATGCTGGCCAGCCGCTACGCCGGCGACCCCACGGTGATCGGCGCCGACCTCAGCAACGAACCGCATGGCGCGAGCTGGAATGCCTGGGCGAGTGCCGCGGAACTCGCGGGCAATGCGGCCCTGGCGAAGAACCCGGACTGGCTGATCTTCGTCGAGGGCGTGGCCGAGCATCAGAACAACTACTACTGGTGGGGTGGCAACCTGATGGGGGCCGCGGAACGGCCGGTGCAGCTGAACGTGGCCAACAAGCTGGTCTATTCGCCGCATGACTATCCGAACTCTGTCTATGCGCAGCCCTTCTTCCAGGGCGCCGATTTCGCCGCCAAGCTGCCCGACCTGTTCGACAGGATGTGGGGCTATCTGTGGGAGAGCGGGACGGCGCCGATCTTCGTCGGCGAATTCGGCACCCGCATGACGGATCCGAAGGATCGCGCCTGGCTCGAGAAGATCGTCGACTACATGTCGGGCGACGTGGATGCGGATGGGGACAAGGACATCGCCGGCCCGGGTGTTTCCTATGCCTGGTGGTCCTGGAACCCCAATTCCGGCGACACGGGCGGCATCCTGGCCGATGACTGGAAGACGGTGCTGACGGAGAAGATCGCGGCGATCGAGGAGATCCTGCCAGACCCCGCGGAGGCAGTGCGCAAGGCGAGCTTCACGGTGACGCTGAGCGATCCCGTCAGCAGCCCCGTGACGGTGGGCTGGCGCACCGCGCCGGGCACGGCCGATGCGACGGACTATGTCCACGCCTCCGGCGTTCTCACCTTCCAGCCCGGCCAGACGCGGCAGGTGATCGAGGTCGAGATCCGCGCGGATGAGGTCGCGGAGCGGGCGGAGGAGTTCAGGCTGGAACTCTTCTCCGCCAGCGGCGCGACGATCGCCGATGCGCTCGGCATCGGGCGCATCGCGGATGATGACTGGGTGCTGTGAGGGCGGCGACGCCGCCTCCACGCCCCGGCGTCAGTCCAGCTTGGCGCCGGACAGGCGCACCACTTCCCGCCACTTCTCGTTCTCGGCGCGGATGAAGGCCTCGAACTCCACGGGGCCGAGGTAGTTGGGCTCGGCGCCGATCTCGCGCTGCCGGGCGATGACGGCGGGGTCGCGGGAGATCTCCGCGATGGCCGCGGCGTAGCGCTGCAGGATCACGGCCGGCATGCGGGCGGGGGCCTGAACGCCGAACCAGGCCACGGCCTCGAACCCCGGCACGCCGGATTCGCCCACGGTCGGAACCTCCGGCGCCGCGAAGTAGCGATCCTTCGTCGTAACGGCCAGCAGCCGCAGCGTGCCGGCGCGGACATGCGGCAGGTAGGCCGGCATGTTGTCGATCGCGACCTGGATGTTGCCGCCGATGAGGTCCGGCACCACGCCGCCGGTCCCGCGATAGGGCACGTGGGTGAGATCGATTCCCGCCCGCGCCTTGAGGTATTCGCCGCAGAGATGGCCGGAGGTGCCGTTGCCGGGGGTGCCGTAGTTCAGCCGCCCCGGATTGGCCTTCGCATAGGCCAGGAACTCCGCGAAATTGCGGGCGGGCACGCTGGGGTTCACGATCACGCCGTTCGCCACCAGGTTCACCAGCGCGACGGCGGCCAGATCCTCCGGCCGGAAGGGCATGCGGCTGTAGAGGAACTGGTTGATGCTGGCGGTGCCGATCGTGCACATCAGCAGCGTGTGGCCATCGGGGTCGGACTTCGCGACCATGTCGGCACCGACATTGCCGCCCGCACCCGGGCGGTTGTCCACCACCACGGGCTGTCCGAGCATCGGGCCGAGGCGTTCCGCCAGCAGACGCGCGGTCAAATCCGTGGCGCCGCCGCCCTGGAAGGGGACGACGATGCGGACGGGGCGGCTGGGCGCCCAGGGGGTCTGCGCGCGGACGGACAAGGCCGGCAGGGCCAGGGTCGTGGCCAGCGCGGCGCGGCGGGTAAGGGTCTGCATGGTCGTCTCCCTGCGTGTTGGTCGCCAGTAACGACAGCCGGCCAGGAAGCGCAATATCAGGCCGCGATCGCGCTCCGCCCCGGCATGGCGCCGCCCCGCAGCGCGCCGGCCTCCGTGCTGCCCCATTGCCCCGCATGGCCGGCCGGGAGCGCGCGGGACAGCGGGCTGGACAGCCAGATGCGCAGCAGGTTGCGCCTGGCGCCCGCGGCTGCGTCATCCGCATAGGCGGTGCGGCCATGCAGCGTGACGTGCTGGTTCATGATCTGGATCTGCCCGGCCTCGAAGGGCGCTTCCACGCAGAGTTCGTCGGCCAGCGCGGCCAGCATGTCCATCGCCTCCACCTGCGGGGCCGTCAGGGGCGGTACGCCGGGCTGGCGCTCCGCCATCTCGACATAGGTGCGGCTGTACTGGCAGGTGAAGGCGCCTGTGGGACCGCGGGCGAAGACCGGCATGGGGAAGGGGCGGGCTGCCATGCCCTCGCCCTCCTCATCCGCCGGGCGGGCGCGCCAGAAATCCTGGTAGAGCACGGCCAGCAGGTCCGGCCGCCGTTGTGCCAGGGCGTCATGGATCGCGATGGTGGACACGATGCGGGAGACGCCGCCCGCGATGCCGTTGCTGGCGCAGAGCAGCGCCAGCAGGTCGCACTTGTCCGTGTGGAAGCGTAGCGGGCCGGTGGAGCGGCTGCGGTTGCGGGCGGAGCCCTCGGCGCGGGCCTCCCCCGTGCCGGTCTCATCCTTCACCTCGCCCAGCACCTCCCCGGTCGTGTTCTGGGGCAGGGGTGTGCCGATATGGCACATCAGCCCCCAGAACAGGCGCTTCAGGTCCCGCGCCGGATACCGCCCGGGGTCGAGGCCGCCGAGGCGAACCACACCCGCGCCGCTTTCCGCCACCGCCGCCAGGGCCTTCAGCCGGGGCGCCGTGCGGGGTAGCGGGAAGTGCGCGGCGGTGATGCGGGGGATGTCGCGGTCGCCGAGGCCGCGCAGCGCTGCCTCGATCTCCGCGATCTCCGCGGGCGATAGGGTGACGGACCAGTCGCCGAGCGTCGCGCCCGTCCAGGCCACGGCGCCGCCGATCGGTGACAGGTCCTGCATCGCCGCTCCGCCTACTGGTCGGCCGTCGCGCCGGAGCGGCGGACGACCTCGCCCCACTTCGTGATCTCCGCCTTGATGAAGGCGTCGAAGGTCTGCGGGCTGGTGCCGCCATCGGGCGTCAGGCCGGGCGCCATGCCGCCGAGGTCGGCGAGGCGGCGGGCCATGTCGGGGTCCCGGATGATGGCGTTCACCTCGTCCGAGATGCGCTGGATGATGGCAGCCGGGGTGCGCGCGGGGGCCTGCAGGCCGAACCAGGCGGTCGCCTCCACGCCCGGCAGGCCGGCTTCCGCGGTGGTCGGCACATCGGGCATGGCGGGGCTGCGTTCGCGCGTCGTGACCGCCAGCGGGCGGAGGCGGCCTTCGCGGAGATGGCCGATGACGGAGGGCAAATTGTCCACCCCCACCTCCACGCGGCCGGCAATGATCTCCTGCATCATCGGGCCGGCGCCGCGGAAGGGGACATGGGCCATGTCGATGCCCGCTTCCAGCTTGAGCAGTTCGCCGGTCATGTGCAGCGAGGTGCCGGCGCCGGAGGAGCCGATGTTGAGGGATCCGGGGCGGGCCTTCGCCAGTGCCACCAGTTCCTGCAGCGTGCGCGCGGGCAGCTGCGGGTTGACGAAGATGGCGTTCGGCACGCGGAGCATCAGCGCGACGGCCGCCAGATCCTCCGGCTTCACCGGCATGCGGGCGCCGTAGAGGGAGTAGTTGATGGCGCCGCCGCTGATCGTCTGCATCAGCAGGGTGTGGCCATCGGGATCCGACTGGGCGACCACCTGGTTGCCGATGTTGCCGCCGGCGCCGGGGCGGTTTTCCACCACGACCTGCGTGCCGAGGCGGCGGCCGAGCGGTTCGGCCAGCAGGCGGGCGGCGATGTCCGTCGTGCCGGCCGGGGTGAAGCCGACGACCAGGCGGATGGGCCGGCCCGCGGCCCAGGAGGTCCCGGCGCTCGTGCCTTGGGCCAAAGCGGGGGCGGCGAAGGGAAGGGCCAGGGCAGTGGCCAGGGTGGCGCGGCGGGTAATGCGCATGACGATGTCCTCCTCGATGACGCGCGGCGCGGTGCCGCGCGCAGCGGGCGCGGGAACTTCCGTCCCGCTCCACCGCTTCCACGCCGTTCCTGCCGCAAGATAGGCTTTGCTGGCAAGCGGCGGCATGGGCGGGCGTGCTACACCGCATTTGCCAGCCGGCCTGGACTCGGGATACGCGCGGGGCGGGATGGAGGGGCGCGGTTCATGCGTTTCATGAGGCTCTACCTGCGGGTGCTCCGGCTGCTGGGCCCGGACCGTTGGGTAGCCTATGGGTTGACCTTCGCGGCGCTCGCGCTGGCGGGACTGTCCTTCCTGGAGCCCGTGCTCTTCGGGCGGGTGATCGACCTGCTGTCGCGGTCTGACCGGATGTCGGACGCGGCGCTCTGGACGGAAGCCTTCGCGCTGCTCGGCCTCTGGGCCGCGGTCGGGCTTTCGGCCATCGGCGCCAATGTCGCGGTGGCGCTGCTGTCGGACCGCATGGCCCATCGCAACCGCCTGACCATCATGGCGCGGTATTTCGAACATGTGCTGTCGCTGCCCCTGTCCTTCCACGGGGACACGCAATCCGGCCGGCTGATGAAGGTGATGCTGGTGGGGTCGGACAATCTGTTCGGCCTGTGGCTTTCCTTCTTCCGCGAACATCTGACCACCTTCATCGCCTGCCTGGTGCTGCTGCCGCTGACGCTGGTGATGAACTGGCGGCTCGGCCTGCTGCTCATCGTGCTGGTGATCCTCTTCGCCATCGTCTCCGCCTGGGTGATCCGGAAGACCGAGGCCGCTCAGGGCAAGGTGGAGACGCTGCACACGCGGCTGGCCGGCAATGCGCAGGACGCCCTGTCCAATGTCGTCGTCGTGCAGTCCTTCTCCCGCCTGGCCAGCGAGGCCAGGCTGTTCGGCGACATTGTCCGGCAGGTGCTGGACCACCAGTTCCCGGTGCTGAACTGGTGGGCGGTGGTCGCGGTGCTGACGCGCGGCGCCTCCACCATCACCGTCATCGCCGTCTTCGTGCTGGGCACCATGCTGCATGTGCGTGGCCAGGCGACGGTCGGTGAGATCGTGTCCTTCATGGGCTTCGCCACCCTGCTGATCGGGCGGCTGGAAGGGGCCGTCGGCTTCGTGTCCCGCCTCGTGTTCCAGATGCCGTCGCTGGAGGAGTTCTTCACCGTTCTGGATGCCCGGTCCTCCGTCGCGGAGAAGGCGGATGCGAAGGACCTGCAGCGCGTGACTGGCGCCGTGCGGTTCGAGAATGTGGCCTTCGCCTATCCCGGCGGGCCGCGCATCCTGGCCGATGTGTCGATGGATGCCCCGCCCGGGCGCACCATAGCGCTGGTGGGCCAGACCGGCGCGGGCAAATCCACCGCCATGGCGCTGCTGCAGCGGCTGTGGGACCCGGTGGAAGGCCGTGTGACGCTGGATGGGCATGACCTTCGCGACCTCACGCTCGACAGCCTGCGGCGCAACGTTGGCGTGGTGTTCCAGGAAAGCCTGCTGTTCAACCGCTCCATCCGCGACAATTTGCTGATCGGCCGGCCGGATGCGAGCCAGGAGGATCTGGAGCGTGCCTGCCGGATGGCGGAGGCGCATGACTTCATCACCGCCAAGCCGCAGGGCTACGACACGATGGTGGGGGAACGCGGCGCCGCCCTGTCCGGCGGCCAGCGCCAGCGCCTGGCGATCGCGCGCGCGCTGCTGAAAGACCCGCCGGTGCTGATCCTGGACGAGGCGACGAGCGCGCTGGACGCGGCGACGGAAGCGCGGGTGCAGCGGGCGCTGAAGGCCCTGATGACGGGCCGCACCACCTTCGTCATCGCCCACCGCCTGTCCACCGTGCGCGATGCGGATGAGATCCTGGTCTTCGAGCATGGCAAGGTGGCGGAACGCGGCAGTTTCGAGGCTCTGGTCGCGCAGGGTGGGCGCTTCGCCGAACTGGTGAAGACACAGCTGACGGGGCCGGAGCCGGTCCCGGCCGCCTGACCGGGCTTTCAACCCCCGCGCGCAATCGCGCGTGGCACGCACGCAATCCTTGAACCGCGATGCCACGCGGTGCCACCATCCTCCGCATGGTGGAGGCGGCGCCGGCTGATCCCTCGCGCCCCCTCCCGCAACGGGAGGAAACACGACCATGACGATTGCCATCATCCTGCAGCGCAAGGGACACGAGGTGGTGTCCATCCAGGCGCATGACAGCGTGGCAGAGGTGGCGAAGACGCTGGCCCGGCATCGCATCGGCGCGGCCCTCGTGCGGGACGGCGCGGGCGATGTGCTCGGCATCGTCAGCGAACGGGACATTGTCCGTGCCATGGCGCTGCACGGCGCCGATTCCGTGGGCATGCCCGCCGCGCAGCTCATGACACGCGCGCTGCACACCGTGACGCCGCGGACACGCATCGGGGAGGCGCTGACCCTGATGACGGATCGGCGCTGCCGGCATTTGCCGGTGATGGAGGATGATGGCAGCCTTGCCGGGCTGGTCTCGATCGGGGACCTGGTGAAGGCGCGGATCGAGGAAGCGGTGCATGAAGCCGAGGAACTCCGCCACTACGTGGAAAGCGCGGGCTAGCGCGCTTCTCCTCGCGCTGCTCGCCGCCCCGGCGGCGGCGCAGAACCTGACGGTGGCCACGGGCGCGCCACCGACCTCGGTCGATCCGCATTTCTACAACGCGGCGCCGAACTTCGCGCTTTCCATGCACATCTTCGACCGGCTGGTGGAGCGGGATGCGGAGGTGCGGGCCTATCCTGGGCTCGCCGCGTCATGGGAGGCCATCGCACCGACGGTGTGGGAGTTCCGGCTGCGGCCGGGCGTCACCTGGCATGATGGCCGCCCCTTCACGAGCGAGGATGTCGCCTTCAGCGTGGCTCGGCCGCCGTTGGTGCCGAATTCCCCCGCCAGCTTCAGCCCCTTCGTCCGCGCCATCCAGCGGACGGAGGTTGTAGACGCGCTGACGGTGCGCTTCCACACCGCGCTGCCGCATCCGCTGCTGCCCATCGAACTAGGCTCCATCGCCATGGTGGCGAAGCATGCGGCGGAGGGGCGGACGACGGAGGATTTCAATAGCGGCCGCGCGGCGATCGGGACGGGGCCGTATCGGCTTGCCTCCTCCATCCCCGGCGACCGATTTGAACTGGCGCGGAATGACAGCTGGTTCGGGCAGCGGGAGCCCTGGAGCCGCGTCACCTATCGCGTCATCGCCAATGACACGGCCCGCACGGCGGCGCTGCTGTCCGGCGATGTGGACCTGATCGACCAGGTGCCCTCCACCGACCTGGCGCGACTGAAGCGCGACCCGCGCGTCAGCATCGCGGAAATCCAGGGCCTGCGGCTGATCTTCATCGCCTTCGATCATTCGCGCACCGGCAGCCTGCCGCAGGTGAGCGACCATGAGGGCCGGCCCCTGCCGGTGAACCCGTTCATGGATGTGCGCGTGCGGCGCGCCCTCAACATCGCGGTCAACCGCGACGCACTGGTGGAACGGGTGATGGAGGGTGCGGCCGCGCCGGCGGGGCAGTGGATGCCGCCCGGCACCACCACCCATGCGCCGGAAGTGCCCGTGCCTGCCTTCGATGTGGAGGGCGCGCGACGCCTGCTGGCGGAAGCGGGCTATCCCCAGGGCTTCCGCATGACGCTGTTCACGCCGAATGACCGCTACCCCAACGATGCCCGCACCGCCCAGGCCGTGGCGCAGATGTGGACGCGGATCGGCGTGCGGACCCAGGTGGAGGCGCTGCCCTGGACCAGCTATTCCGCCCGCTCCGCCCGGCAGGAATTCCCGGCGCGCCTCGCGGGCTGGGGCAGCAGCACGGGGGAGGCCGGGAGCTTCCTGATCTCCGTCATCGGCACCTTCGACCGCGCGGCGCAGCGCGGCGCCGCCAATGCCGCGCGCTATTCCAACCCAGCGCTGGATGCGCTGACCGATCGCGCCGCGACCCTGCTGGCGCTGGAGGATCGCGCCGCGGTGCTGCGGGAGGCGATCCGGCTGGCCAGCGACGATGTCGCGGTGGTGCCTCTGTTCAACATCACCAATTCCTGGGCGACCCGCCGCGGCCTGGTGCATCAGCCGCGGATGGATGAGCGGACGGTGGCGATGGGGACGCGCCCGGCCCCCTGAGCCCCGGCTTGATCCGCATCAAGGACGGCACCGGGCCTGCGTCCCATCATGGCATCCAACAACGGCAGAGGAATGGATTCCATGAACCATCATCATCGCAAGACGCTGCACGCCCTGTTCTCCCACCCCGTCAGCAGCAACATCGACCCGAAGCACGTCGCCTCGGTCTTCGAGGCCCTGGGCGCTGACGTCAGCCATGGCGGCCATGGCCAGGTGAAGGTGACGCTGAACGGGCATGTGCAGGGCTTCCACGACAGTCACCACAGCCTGTCGAAGGAGGAAGTCGGCGCGATGCGCAAGTTCCTGGAGACGGCGGGGGTGGACCCGGCGCGGGATTATCCGCTGTAGGGCGCGGATTCCCCGGGGCTTGCCTCATCCGGCGGTTGGAGGCGATGCTCCCGCCCCTCAGCCCCGGGGGACCCGAACCATGCTCAGCCGCCGTACCCTTCTCGCCACCACCGGCGCGGCGCTTGCCGCGCCCGCCCTGACCGGCCCCGCCAGCGCGCAGACGCGCTGGCAGATGGCGACGCCCTATCCCGACGGGAATTTCCACACCCGCAACATCCGGACCTTCATCGAGGAGATCCAGGCCGGCACCAGCGGGCGCGTGCAGGTGCAGCTCCACTCCAATGCCAGCCTGCTGCCCATGCCGCAGATCAAGCGCGGCGTGCAGCAGGGCCAGGTGCAGATGGGCGAGATCCTGCTGACCGCCTATTCGAACGAGGACGTCTTCTTCGACGCGGATGCCATCCCGCAGCTGGTGACGAACTTCGCCGAGGCGAAGAAGCTGGCCGACCTGCAGAAGCCCTTCATCGAGACGCGGCTCGCGCGGCAGGGCCTCAGCCTGCTCTACACCGTGCCCTGGCCGCCGGCGGGCCTCTACGCCCAGGCGCCGATCCCGACGATCGAGGGTCTGCGCGGCCTGCGCTTCCGCACCTTCAGCCCGGCGACCAACCGCTTCGCCGCCCTGGTCGGCGCGCAGCCCACGCTGGTGCAGGCGGCGGAACTGGCCCAGGCCTTCGCCACCGGAGTCGTGCAGGCGCAGATCACCTCCGCCCAGACGGGCGTCGATACCTCCGCCTGGGACTATGCGCGGGTGTTCACGCCGCTCGGCTTCTCCATGACCAAGAACGCCGTGATGGTGTCCCGCCGCGCGATGGAGGGGCTTTCCGCCAGCGACCAGCAGGTGGTGCGCGCGGCGGCGGCGGCGGCGGAACGCCGCGGCTATGACCTCAGCAGCGAGGCGCAGCGCAGCACGGAAGCGACACTCGGCGCGCGTGGGATGCAGATCGTGCCGCCGACCGAGGAATTCCTGGCCGGGCTGCGCCGCATCTCCGCCACGATGACCGAGGAATGGATCGGCCGCGCCGGCGAGGACGGCAAGCGGCTGATCGACGCCTACCGCGCCTGAGCAGGGCGTGACTGCGGCCCCGGCGCCAGCGCGCCGGGGCTTTTCCTTGGGGGGAACGACAACGATGGTGTTCGGACGTCGCGCGGCACTCGGTGCCGCTGCCGCAGGTCTCCTGGCGCGCGGTGCCTCCGCGCAATCCACGCGTTGGCAGGCGGCCACGGGCTTTGCCGATGGCAACTACCATACGCGCAACCTGCGCGCCTTCATCGCCGATGTCGCGCAGGCGAGCGGCGAGGCCTTGCAGATCCAGCTGCACAGCAATGGCAGCCTTGTCCCCCAGCCGCAGATCAAGCGCAGCGTCCAGTCGGGCCAGATCCAGCTCGGGGAGATCCTGCTGACCGCCTATGGCAACGAGGATCCGTTCTTCGACGCCGATGCGGTGCCGGGCCTGGTGCAGAACCTTGACGATGCGCGCCGCCTGGCCGCGGTGCAGGCGCCGTTCATCGAGGTGCGGCTGGCGCGGCAGGGCTTGGCGCTGCTCTACATGGCGCCCTGGCCGCAGGTGGCGATCACCGCCAACCAGCCGATCACCGACCCCGCGCAATTCCGGGGCCTGCGGCTGCGCAGCTACAGCCCGATCTCCACGCGGCTCGCCGCGCTGCTGGGCGCCCAGGGCGTGCTGGTGACAGCGCCGGAAGTCCCGCAGGCCTTCGCCAGCGGCATCATCCAGGCCCAGCTGACCACGGCCCCCGTCGCCGCCGATACTGCGGTCTGGGATTATTCGCGCGTCTTCATCCGTGCCTCGATCGCCACCAGCAAGAATGCGGTCTTCGTCAGCCGCCGGTCGCTGGAGGCGCTGACGGAGTCGCAGCGCAGCGCCGTCCTGGCCGCTGCGCGGCAGGCGGAGGCGCGCGGCTGGCGCCTGGCGGAGGAGGCGCAGGCGGAAGCCGAGGCACGGATGGTCGCGCGCGGCGTGCAGGTCGTGGACGCGTCGCCGGCGCTGCTGGCAGCGATCCGCCAGGCCGGGACGACGATGATCGACGAATGGGTGACGCGCGCCGGCGAGGATGGCCGGCGCATGCTGGAAGCCTATCGCGCCTCTCGCTGAGGCAGCCGGCGCCGCGAAGCTGGGCAGGGGCGGGGAGTCGGGGCCGCTGCCGGTGCGGGCGGGACTTGCGCCCCTGGCGGGTGGCTCCGATGATCCCCGTATTCGGCTGCAATGCGGGGGCTTCATGACAATGACCATCGACCGCCACGGGGTGGCGGCACGGCATGCTGCCCGGCGAAGCCCCGCATGAACGCGCCCGGTCTCCTTCGGCGGCTGCTTGACGCCACCTACGCGCTCGCCGCCGGCGTCGCGGCGCTGTCGCTGCTCGGCATCTTCTGCGTGATGATCGCGCAGATGGGCCTGCGGGAGGTCGGCATGCAGGTGCCGGGCTCCGACGATCTCAGCGCCTATCTCTGTGTCGCCACGACTTTCTTCGCGCTGGCCGCCACTTTCAAGCGGGGTGAGTTGATCCGCGTCGGCATGGGGATCGAGAAGCTGTCGCCGCCGGTGCGGCGGGGGGCGGAGATCCTGGCGCTGCTGATCGCGGGCGCCGTTGTCGCCTACATCACCTGGTGGACCGCGCAGGACGTGTTGTTCAGCTGGGAGATCGAGGAGGTGGCGCAAGGCACCGTGCCCTTCCTCATCTGGATCCCGAAGCTCGCCATGCCGATCGGCGCCGGCTTGCTGCTGGTGGCCATCATCGACGAATTCGTCATCGTGCTGGGCGGTGCCAAGCCGACCTATGTCGTGGCCGCGGAAGATCGTGCGGCACGCGGCGACTTCTCGGCGGAGGTATAGCGCCATGGACCTGCTGACGCTTTCCCTGCTGCTCCTCGTCGTTCTCTGCATGCTGCTTGGCGCCGGGGTGTGGATATCCATGAGCCTCGCGGCCGTGGGCTACCTGGCAATGATCACGACATCGCCGACACCGGGCCTGTTCCTGGCCGGCGCCATGTGGGAATCGACCGGATCCTGGACCCTGGCCGCGCTGCCGATGTTCGTCTGGATGGGGGAGATCCTGTTCCGCACGAAGCTGTCGGAGGAGTTGTTTAACGGCCTGGCACCCTGGGTGCGGCGTATCCCCGGGCGGCTGCTGCATGTGAACATCCTGGCCTGCGGCATCTTCGGCTCCGTCTCCGGCTCCTCCGCCGCCACCTGCGCGACCGTCTCCAAGATCGCACTGCCGGAGTTGAAGAAGCGCGGCTATGACGAGCGGATCGCGATCGGCAGCCTGGCCACCGCCGGCACGCTCGGCATCATGATCCCGCCCTCGATCATCATGGTGGTCTATGCCGTGGCGGCGGAGGTCTCGATCGTCCGCGTCTTCATCGCGGGGTGCCTGCCCGGGCTGATCGTGATGCTGCTGTTCAGTGCCTACATCGTGGTGTGGGCGCTGCTGAACCCGGCCAAGCAGCCGGCGATGGAACCGCGCCTGTCCTTCATGGAGAAGATGCGCGCATCGGCACAGCTCATCCCCTGCGCGATTCTCATCGTCGTCGTCATCGGCAGCATGTTCGTGGGCTGGGCAACGGCGACGGAGGCCGCGGCCTTCGGCGTGCTGGGCAGCCTGGTGCTGGCGGCGGTGACGCGGACGCTGAGCTGGGAGAGCTTCCGCGACAGCCTGCTGGGTGCCACGCGGCTGTCCTGCATGATCATGTTCATCCTGGCCGGCGCCGCCTTCCTGACCAAGGCGATGGCATTGACCGGCATCCCCGCCGCACTGGCCGAGGGGGTGGCCGCGCTGAACCTCGGCCCCTACGGGATCATCGCGATCCTTGTGGTCGTCTACATCGTGCTGGGCACGGCGCTGGATGGCGTGTCGATGATCGTGCTCACCACCTCGATCGTGGTGCCGATGATCCAGCAGGCAGGGTTCGACCTGGTCTGGTTCGGGATCTTCATCGTCCTGCTGGTGGAGATCGCGGAGATCACGCCTCCGGTCGGATTCAACCTCTTCGTGATGCAGACGATGACGGGCAAGGACCAGGGGGAGGTCGCAATGGCCTCGCTGCCCTTCTTCATGATGCTGGTGGTGACGCTGGTGCTGATCACGCTGTTTCCCGTCACGCTCGTGACCGGCCTGCCGGAGTGGCTGCTGGCACGCTGAGCGACGAAAGGCGCGGGCAGGGTTTCCCTGCCCGCGACCGTCATGCCTGGCGCCTTGCCTTATCGGCCGGCGCCGCCGCCGGAGCCGCTGGAGCCGGCCCCGCTGCCGCCGCCCGTGTTGACGTCACCCGGCGTGGCGCCACGCGCCGCGCCGGGGACCTGCTGGCCGCCGGCCACGCCCGGCACGCTGCCCTGGCCCAGGGCGACGCCCGGGGACGCCGGCGTCGTCGAGGGGCCGACGCTGCCGCTCGCCGTGCCGGACATGCGGCCGCCGGGCTGGTTGGCGGGGGTATTGATGCCACGGGGATCGTTGCCGCCCATCGGGCCGGTCATCGGCGCGCCTGGCTGCGTCTGGCTGACCTGGCCGCCGCCCATATAGGCGCGATCGCGATCGGCGCTGCTGCTGCGCGCGCCGCTCACGTTCAGCGCCGCCATCGTCCGGCTGTCGAGCCGCCCGCTGGGCTCGATGTTGTTCGCGCGCTGGAAGTCCATGGTCGCCTGGCGCGACCTTTCGCCCCAGATGCCATCGGCCGGGCCAGGATTGAAGCCGCGCGAGGCAAGCGCCTGCTGTGCCTGGCGCGTGGTCCCGCTCGCTGCACCCGCGCGGCTGCCCGTACTGGTCACGCCCGGGACGCGGGTCTCGGGGTTCTCCCAGACCGGGCGGCCGAGGTTCACGTCACGCGAATCAGTCGCGGCACCGGTGATCGCCCCGGCGCCGCCGCCGATCGCCGCGCCCGCCAGCGCACCGACAGGCCCGCCCAGTGCCCCGATGCCGGCGCCCGTCGCGGCGCCGGCGGCGGCACCGCCCTGGACGCGTTCCTGCGGGTCCGTGCCGCAGGCGGCAACCAGCAGGCCCAGGGCTGCGGCACTCATGATCTTCGCATACATGGCTTCGCTCCTCGTTCTTCCGGCACCACCCGCATGGAAGCGGCGGACGGCGTCCGGATCATCCGACGGGCGGTGAACGCGACGGGGATGGCGATGGTTGCGTGGCCGGGTTCGTCGGGCGGGACGGGAAGCGGCGCTACCCCGCGGTCGTGATCCTCCCGGCACCGGCCAGGGCGGCGACGCGCGCGGCGATGGCCGCGGCGGCGGTGGCATCCAGGCTGAGAAGGCGGACGATCCCGGGTGCAAGCTCGGCTTCCGTCGTCTGCGGCAGGGCGTCGAGCAGCGCGCGGGCGGCGGCCTCGATCTCCGCGGGCGCGACCATGGCGGCGCGGCGGAGATGCGGCGCGGTGGCGCGGCGATCCCGGGGCGCGACGGGGGGCGCATCCTCGGCGGTCCAGAAGCCGCCAGCCTCCGCAACCCCCTGTAACTGCCCCGCCAGGCGGAGCGCCTGCTGCAAGGCGGCGCGGTCCGCCGCCTCCAGCCTGTCCCGGCCCCAGAGCAGGCGGATGCGTTCGAGAACCGCGTCGGTGTGGACGGGTTGCTCCACGCGGATGATGGCGGCCAGAGCCTCCGACAGTGCGGCGAAGGGCATGGCGGGGATGGCGATGGCGGTGTCCACCGTCGGCGCCGCTTCCACATAGGGCGTCGCGATGCCCGGGTCCGGGCCGCCGATCGGCGCGCTGTCCGCTACCTCCGGCGCGGCGCCGAGGGCGGCGCGAAGCCGCGCGCGTTCGGCCTCCGGCCGTTGCAGCCAGGCGATGGACCAGGCGCGGTGCAGCCGCCAGCCCATTTGGCCGAGTGCCGCGGCGCGACCCCGTTCGCGGTCGCGCGCGGCGCGGATGCTGGTCCAGTCGCCGGCATCGGCCTCCACGCCCAGGATGAAGTCGGCGCCGTCCCGCGCCGCGACATCGAGGAACAGCCCCGCCGTGCCGACGCGCCCGACGGCTTCCTTGCCCGCCGCCTCGATCTCCGCCCCGATCACCGTCCCCAGCCCCGCGCGCACCGTGCCCGACCCGGGCGCCCCGCTTCGCAACCCGCCTGCGGCAGCCTGAAGAAACGTCTTCAGGGCGGCGACGCCGCGGCCGGCGGCGCGCTCCAGGTCGATGTCCTCCGCGCCGATGCCGCTGAAGACGATGCACCGCTTCTTGGCACGGGTGATGAGAACGTTGAGGCGGCGTTCGCCGCCATCGGCGGAAAGCGGGCCGAAGCGCATGGCGAGCCTGCCGTCCGACCCGCGCGCATAGCCGACGCTGATCATGATGGAGTCGCGTTCGTCGCCCTGCACGTTCTCCAGGTTCTTCACGAAGAAGGGTTCGTGTTCGTGGGCGGTGAAAAAGGCCTCGGTATCGGGGCTCTCGCGCCGCAGCGCCTCCACCGCATCCAGGATCGCGTCCCGCTGCTTGAGGGAGAAGGCGGCGACGCCGAGCGTGTCCCCCGGCGTCTCCTTCGCATGGCGCAGCACGGCCTCTGCCACCGCGCGGGCTTCCGCGCGGTTCACACCGGCGCCGGCTTCCCAGGCGCCGTCCACGCGCACCAGCGACAGGCCGAGCGTCGCGGAGCGCGCGCGGGGCGAGGGCAGCACGAACAGGCGGCTGCCGTAGAATTCCGCGTTGGAGGTCGCGATCAGGCTTTCGTGCCGGCTGCGGTAATGCCAGCGCAGCATGACATTGGGCACGCCGCGCGCATTGGCGAGGCCGAGGATGCTCTCCACCTCCCGCGCCGCCACGGCCTCTCCGCCATCCTCGGCCTCGACGGCTTTGTCATCCTCCGAGGTCATGCGCTGGAAGAAGCGCGTGGGCGGCATCTGCTTGTCGTCGCCGACGACGACGACCTGCCCGCAGCGCGCGATGGCGCCGAGCGCATCGACAGGCTCCACCTGCGAAGCCTCATCGATCACCAGCAGGTCGAAGGACAGGCCGGGGCGAAGGCCATGCGGCGGCGCCAGGAACTGCGCGACGGAGAGCGGCGACATCATCAGCACGGGCTTCGCGGCCTGCACCACCGGGCCGGCGCGCAGCAGCAATTCGCGGACGGGCAGGTGGCCGCGCTTCTTCTCGAACTCCCCCATCAGCAGGGTGAAGCCGGGCAGGTCCCGCAGCCCCGCGATGCGGGCGGCATGAGCGGCGCTGCATTCGCGGCGGGCCAGGTCGATGCGGGCGCGGTCGGCCTCGGCGAAATCCTCCACCAGGCGGTCGAAGCCGGCGCCGTCGAAGGCGGCGAGTTCGGGGCGCGCGCGCATCGCGGCCTTCAGCAGCGCTTCCTCCAGCGCATAGTCGAAGGCGGCACGCGCGGCTTCCGGCGCCAGGCGACCATCGGCCAGGCGATCGACCAACGGCCTGAGATCCTCGCCCGCCGCCGCCACGGCGCGGCGCCAGCCGAGCCAGAGGGGCAGCGTCTCCGGCTGGCCGGCCCAGTCGCCGAGGCGGGCGGCGATGTCGGCCAAGGGAGGGTCGGCGACGCCGAAGGCCGCGATCGGGTCGAGCGCGGTCTCGGCGACCAGGTCGGCATGGGCGGCAAGGGCGGCCTCCACCGGTGCCGGGTCCAGCAGGGGCATGCCGGCGGCCAGGGCCGCCGCGGCCCCAGCGCCATGGGTGTCGCGCCAGGCCAGCAGCGCCTGCATGGCGGGGGCATCGCCCCACAGCGTGCCGAAGGCGGCGCGGCCCAGCGCCTCCCCGCCCGCGACCGTCCGGGCGGCCTCCTGCCCCGCCAGGGCGGCGTCGAGGGCGGGGAGGGGGGCCGTGGCATCGGCTGCGATGCGCGCGGCCAGGGCCTTGGCGTTGCGCTGGGTGGTGGAGAGGAAGCCGAACAACCCGCCCCCCGCGGCCAGCGCCTGGCGAGCCTCCGCGATGCCGCCCTCGGCCAGGGCGCCCGGCTTCAGGCGGCGGTCGGATTGCGCGGCGGCCAGCGCGGCCTGCGCATCGGCCAGGGCGCGCAGGGGCGCCGGGTCCGTGGCCCAGACGGCGTGGGCCAGGGCGGCGCGGTCATGCGCCGGGGCGGCGCCCACGGCGCCGGACAGGGCGAGCAACGCCGTCGCGCCCGCCGCGCCGGGGGCGGGGCGGCCCAGCGCGCGGGCGGCGGGGGCGAGCGCGGCGGCGCCGGCGGATAGCGCGCGGATCAGGGCCGGCAGGCGGGCCAGCAGGCGTTCCTGCTCGATCGGGGCAAGGTCGGAGCCGATGCCGCGCCAGGCGCTGGCGGGGCCGCCTTCCGCGGCGCGGGCGGCCAGTTCCTCGATGGCCGCCTCGGCGGCGGCGATCCGGTCGGCGGTCCAGTCGCCGGCCGGTAGCATGAAGTCCGGCGCGGCCTGGCCGCTGGCGCGGAGCCCGACCAGGCGGCCGACCACGGCATGCAGCGGGCGGCCGCTGTCGCCAACGGGCGCCGCCATGGCGCGGGCATGGCCGTTGAGCCGGCCGCGCAGCGACCCGAGGCGGCGGATCAGCGCATCCCGGTCCGGCCGGCGCGGCGGGGGCAGGGCCAGGGTGGCGCGAAGCTCGTCCAGCACCGCGCGCTTCGACTGCTTTTCGCTGTGCAGTTCCAGGCAGGCGGCACCCAGCCCGATGGACCCCAGGCGCCGCTGCACGACCTCCAGCGCCGCCAGCTTCTCCGCCACGAAGAGCACGCGGCGGCCATCCAGGATGGCCTGCGCGATGATGTTCGCGATGGTCTGGGATTTGCCGGTGCCGGGCGGGCCCTGGATGACGGTGTGCCCGCCACGGCGCACGGCTTCCGCTGCCAGGGCCTGGCTGCCATCCACATCCATGACGTGGTCCAGCCGCTCCACCGGGATTTCCGCATCCACATCGGTGTCGTCGGGGAAGGGGGGCGGGTTGGCCAGCGTCTCCCCGCCGACCAGGGCGCGCACCATGGGGTGGGTCAGCAGCCCGGGGTTCGCGGCCGGGTCCAGGTCCCGCCACATCAGGAACTTCTGGAAGCTGAACAGGCCGATGGCGAGACCGTCCGGGTCCACGGCCCAGCCTTCGCGGCCACCCAGCGCGGTGCGGACGGCATCGGCCCAGGCGGTCGGATCATAGGTTTCCGCGTCGAAGGCCGGCAGGTCGAGCCGGAACTCGGTGGCGAGCTTCTCCCGCAGGCTGAGGTTCTCCTGCACCTCCAGCCCCGCGGCGCGCAGGCGATAGGTCTGGCCGACGCCTTCGCGCTCCAGCGTCACGGGCAGCAAGGCGAGGGGGGCGAGGCGTTCGGCTTCCGGCGTCGCGGGGTCGCGCCACGCCAGGGTGCCGAGGGCGAGGGAGAGGGTGGCGACGCCCGTCTCCTCCCGCGCCGTGCGGGCATCCTGCATCAGGTCGCGCAGGCGGCGGGACAGGTCCTCCGGGGACAGGCGGACGCGGAGCTTGGTGTCGCGGCGCGCATCCTCCGCGCTCTGCGCGGCATCGGCGGTGGCGATCCCCTCCGCCCGGCGCGTGCGGGTGGCGCGGCGGCGGCGCGGCGCGGGGGTCTCGCCGTCCGGCGCGGGGGGCGGTGCGGCGCTGTCGGCGGGCGCGGCCTCGAAGCCGAAGGCGCGGTTGGCGCCCAGCGACTCCAGCACGAAATCGGCGTCCTCATCCTCCAGGATGATGACGCCGCGGGACCGGCCCGGCTTCGGCAGGGCCAGCAGGCGGTTGCGGGTGGACAGGTCCAGCAGCCCGCGTCGGGCTTCCTGCAGGCGGGCGGCGAGGGCGGCGTCATCCATGACGCGGCAGTTAGTGTGCCGGTGCGGCGCCGAGAAGACGGAGGATGCGGATCTCCTCCAGGTCGTGCTCCAGTTCCAGCGCGGTCAGCAATTCGTCGTCCAGCTTGCCGTCCTGGTGGTGGTCGAGCAGCGCCCGGCGGCCCGCGCGTAGCGCGGCGAGGCGGATGCGCATCCGCGCCTCCAGCTCCGCCTGGCCGCGCCCCTTGGCGACGCCCTGGAAGACGCGGGCCTTGTCGGTGTACTCGGCGAGGAGGTCCTGCGCGACAGGCCCTTCCAGGATGTCCTCCGCCCGGCGCTGGATCTCCGCCAGGGTGGCGCCGGCGACATGGCGCCGCACCGCCGCTTCCTCCGGCGCCATGCCGTTGACGCCAGGTTCCTCCACCTTGAAGCGGCGGATCACCCATTCCAGCGTGGTGCCCTGCACCACCAGAGTGGCCAGGATGGCGCAGAAGGCCAGGAAGACGAGCAGGTCGCGTTCCGGGAAATCCAGCGGCAAGGCCAGCGCCGCGGCCAGCGACACCACGCCGCGCATCCCGGCCCAGGAGATGACGACGGCATGGCCCACCGGCGGCGGTGGCTGGCTGCGGCGGACCGAGGGGATGAGGCGCGACGCATAGAGCGCGGGAAACACCCAGACGAAGCGCGCCACGATCAGCGCGACGGACAGCGCCACGGCCAGCAGCACCATCTCCCCCACGCCATGGGTCGTGATGCGGTCGAGGATCGCGCGCAGCTGCAGGCCGGTGAGGATGAAGACGAGGCTGGTCAGGACGAATTCGACGAACTGCCAGACGGTGACGGCGGCGATGCGGCTTTGCGGGGACAGCGTGGCATGCTGCTTCTGTCCCAGCACCAAGCCCGTGGTCACCACCGCCATGACGCCCGACAGATGAAAAGCCTCCGCCGCCATGAAGCTGGCGAAGCAGGCGATGAAGCTGGCGGCGACGACCAGCAGCGTGTCCTTGAGGCGCGGAAAGACCCAGGCCGCGGCCAGCGCGACGCCATAGCCGACGACGATGCCGCCCGCGGCCACCAGCACGAAGGAGAAGGCCGCCTGTTCGATGGCGACGCCGCCCGCCGCGACCGCCGCGATGGCGAAGCGGTAGAGCACCAGCGCCGTCGCGTCATTCACCAGGCTCTCCCCTTCCAGCACCGTGACGATGCGGCGGGGGATGCGCAGCCGTTGCAGAACGGCGGCGGCGGCCACGGCATCCGGCGGCGCGACGATGGCGCCGAGTGCGACGGCCGCGGCCCAGGGCAGGGCGGGGATCAGCAGCTTCGCGACGACCGCGATGACCACGGCGGTGAACAGGACAGCGCCCACGGCCAGCAGCAGGATGGGGCGGATATTGGCGCGGAAGGCCCGCCAATCCGTTCGCCAGGCACTGGCCTGGAGCAGCGGCGGCAGGAAGAAGGCGAGTGCGATCTGCGGGTCCAGCGTGACCGCGGGCAGCCCCGGCACGAAGGCCAGCGCCATGCCCCCCAGCACGAGGATGACGGCATAGGGCATGTTCAGGCGGCGGGCGACCAGCGCGAAGCCGATGCAGACCGCGATGAGGGCCAGCACGGCCTCGACGATTTCCATGCGGCAACCATAGCGGAAGGCAGGGGGGCGGCGACAACCGCCAGTCTTGCCCCGGGCGCCAGAGCCGGGCGCCGGCCGGGCCCTACTTCTTTCGCGTCAGCGCCAGCACCAGGACGATGGCGGCGATGAGGGCGACCGCCACCATGCCCTCCACCACCGGGAAGTTGGGCGCGTCACGCGCGACGAAGAGCGCGGCGATGGCGCCGGCGGCGACCAGCAGGATGCGCAGCAGCCAGGACATCGGTCAGGCCTCCTTCGGCGGGCGCTGTTCCAGCGCCTCGATCCGGTCGAGCGCGCGGCGGAGCAGTTGCATCATCTCCAGCAATTCGCGTTCGCGCAGCAGGTCGATCTTCTCGTGCAGCAGGGTGATGTCGGCCTCGGCCCGCAGGTTCACCTGATAGTCCGCCAGCGCGCGGTCGCGGTCCACGTCGGACTGCCGGTTCTGGCTCATCATGATGATGGGCGCGGTGTAGGCCGCCTGGAAGGACAGCATCAGGTTCAGCAGGATGAAGGGGTAGGGGTCCCAGGCATGGGTGCCTGCCATGACATTGGCGATGATCCAGGCCACCAGCAGGGCGGACTGGATGACAATGAAGCGCCAGGAGCCGACCGTGGCGGCGACGGCATCCGCCAGCCGCGCGCCGAGCGTGGGTGGCGGCGGTGCGGTGCCACGCCGCTGCTTGGCGCGCGCGATCGTGCGGCGCAGATGGGTGGGGGCGTGTGGCTGGGTCATCCGGGGTGATCCTTCCCGTTTCGGACCCAGCCTACACCCGCGGCGACACCGCAGCCCCGCACTCCTTCAATGGCTGCGGCGCATCAATGGCTGTGGCGAAGCGTCCCGCCATCCACATGGATCACCTGGCCGGTGATGTAGCGGGCGCGGGGCGAGCAGAGGAAGGTCACCAGCACGCCCAGATCCTCCGGCTCTCCGATGAAGCCCACCGGGACCTCGGCTGCGGCCCAGGCCTGGCGGGCTTCCTCCGTTGGCAGGATGCGGGCGTCGATCTGCTCCGACCGGATGCGGCCAGGTGGCACCGAATTCACCGTGATGCCATCCCGGCCGAGTTGCCTGGACAGCGCCTTGGCCCAGATATGGACCGCGCCGTTGGGCGCGTTGGCCGCGTTGATGATGTGCGGCTCGTCGGACCCCGTCAGGTTGACGATTCGCCCGTATTTCTGGGCGCGCATGGCGGGCACTAAGGCGTGGGTCATGCGGCGGCCGGCATGGAAGTTGATCTCCATGGCCTCCATCCAGACCTCATCCGGGCCGAGATCCGTCTGCGGGCGGCTGCCGCCGGCGTTGTTGACCAGGATGTCGCAGCGGCCGAATCGGCCGAGCACCGCATCCCGCGTCCGCTCCGCCGCGCCCTTGTCCGTGAAGTCATCGACGATCACCAGCGGCTCCGCGCTGGCGGGCAGGGTGGCGGCGAGTTCGTCCAGCAGGTGGCGGCGGCGGGCGAGGATGGCGAGCTTGCAGCCTTCCTCGGCCAGCAGGCGCGCGATGGTGCGGCCGAGACCGGCGGATGCGCCGGTGACGAGGGCGACCTTGCCCGTGAGTTGCAGGTCCATGCGAGGGTTCCTCCGTGAATGGGCGCCAGGGTGCGTCCGGCGGGGCGCAAGCGAAAGGGGCCGCCCCTTGCGGAGCGGCCCCTTCCTGGTGGGTCCGGTGGGACGAGGGTGTCAGCCCTCGGCCAGCGCGGCTTCCTTCTTCTTGCGAAGCGCCGGGAGCAGCATGGTCAGCAGCGCCAGGGCGGCGATGCCCAGCAGCGTGGCGGAGATCGGCCGCTGCAGGAACACCATGGGATCGCCACGGCTGAGCAGCATGGCGCGACGGAGGTGTTCCTCCATCATCGGGCCGAGCACGAAGCCGATCAGCAGGGGCGCGCCTTCCAGCTTCAGCTTGGAGCAGAGGTAGCCGAAGAGGCCGAACGCAACGGTCAGGTACACGTCGAACACGTTGTTGTTCAGCGAGTACACGCCGATGGCGCAGAAGATCAGGATCGCGGGGTAGAGGTAGCGATAGGGAACCTCCAGCAGCTTCACCCACATGCCGATCAGCGGCAGGTTGATGACCAGCAGCATCAGGTTGCCGACCCACATGGAGGCGATGAGGCCCCAGAACAGGTCGGGCTGCGCTTCGACCATGCGCGGGCCGGGCTGGATGCCCTGGATGATCAGCGCGCCGACCATCAGCGCCATCACGGCGTTGGCCGGGATGCCGAGCGTCAGCAGCGGGATGAAGCTGGTCTGGGCGGCGGCGTTGTTCGCCGCCTCCGGGCCGGCCACACCCTCGATCGCGCCGGTGCCGAATTCATGCCGGTACTTCGAGACCTTGCTTTCCAGCATGTAGGACCCGAAGGCCGCCAGCGACGCGCCGCCACCCGGCAGGATGCCGAGGACCGAGCCGATGGTGGTGCCGCGCAGCACGGGGGCGATGGAGCGCATCGCCTCTTCCCGCGTCAGCCACAGGCTGTCCACCTTGTTGGTGAGGACGGAGCGGCTTTCCGGGCGTTCGAGGTTCAGGATGATTTCCGCGATGCCGAACATGCCCATGGCGACGGCGACGAAGCCGATGCCGTCGGACAGTTCAGGCACGCCGAAGGTGAAGCGCTGCTGGCCGGTCTGCACGTCCGTGCCCACCAGGCCGAGCGCCACGCCGAGCACCACCATGCCGATGGCCTTGACGATGGAGCCCTGCGCCAGCACCGCGGAGATGATGAGGCCGAGCAGCATCAGAGAGAAGTAATCGGCCGGACCGAAGGACAGGGCGACGGAGGTCAGCAGCGGGCCGGAGGCCGCCACCAGGATGGTGGAGATGGTGCCGGCGAAGAAGGAGCCGAGCGCCGCGATGGTCAGCGCCGCGCCCGCGCGGCCCTTGCGGGCCATCTTGTAGCCTTCGAGCGTGGTGACCACCGAGGAGACTTCGCCCGGCAGGTTCAGCAGGATCGAGGTGGTGGAGCCGCCATACTGCGCGCCGTAGTAGATGCCGGCGAGCATGATGATGGCCGTCGTCGCCGACATGCCGAAGGTGATCGGCAGCAGCAGCGAGATGGTGGCGACCGGGCCGATGCCCGGCAGCACGCCGATCGCCGTGCCGATGAAGGCGCCGAGCAGCGCGAAGGTGATGTTATCGAGACTGAGCGCGACGCTCATGCCCAGATAAAGGTTGGCGAAGAGATCCATGGTTCCTTTTCCCCGGGCTCAGAAGAAGGACGGCCAGAGATTCACCCGGATGTCCAATTCCCGGATGAACACGAACCAGCAGAGCGCCATGAGGAAGATGATCAGCCCCAGCACGCCGAGCGGCTTGTGTGTGCGGTCGCCCAGAGAGGCAACGCCCACCGTCGCGGCGATGGCGAGGAACAGGCCGCCCTGTTCCAACAGCAGCGCGAAGACGCAGAGCGAGGCGAGGATGAGCGTCAGCTCACGCCAGGCCCAGCGATCCAGCTTGTCCGGTCCGTTGAACAGACCCATGACCAGCACGATGGCGCCGAGCCCCATCTGGAGCCAGAAGGTCATCATCGGCATGTAGCCAGGCCCCATGCGCCGGGCAGTGCCCAGCGTATGATCCTGGTTCAGCCAAAGCCCGGCGACCGCGATCGCGATCAGCAGGGCCCCGGACGCTACGTCCTTCGCATTGATTTTCATCCGCACCTCGTTCCTGCCCGGCTTTCGCCGATGCCTAGTCCGTTCCCGTCAACCTTTGCAGGCCGGCGATACCGCCTTTCCTGCAACTCCCCAACAAGGCTGGCAGACGGCCATGGCCGCATCCTGCACCCTGTCGTCACCCTAGGCCGGGCTCCCTCGATCACGCAATCGAGAGGTTCATGAACCCTGCGCCACGTCGTGAATTTGTCTAGTCTGCCGTAGCTCCCGAGCTCCGCACAACCGGGGCCCAGGACGCGACTTCCGATGCGACGAAGGCGCTGAATTGCGCCGTCGTCATGTCGCCCGGCGTACCGCCAAGCTCGGCGAAGCGCTGCCGCGATTCGGGGGTGGCGATTAGCGCCATCGTCTCCCGGTGCAGGCGCTCCACGATCGGGGCCGGCAGACCGGCGGGTCCGGAGAGCGCGAACCAGGACGTGCTGACCAGGTCGAAGCCCTGCTCGCGGAAGGTGGGGACATCGGGGAAGGCCGGATGCCGTTCCGCGCTGCTCATCGCGATGGCGCGCACGCTGCCCTGGCGGACATGTCCCGCGGCGGAGGGCAGGCTGTCCGACATCATCGGCACCTGGCCCGCGATCACCGCCGTCATCGCCGGGCCGGCGCCGCGGAAGGGGACGTGGGTATGCTCGATACCCGCCATCTCGCTGAACCGCACCAGCAGCAGGTGATTGGACGAACCCGCGCCGGAGGACGCCATGTCGAGCCCGCCGCGGCGCGTCTTCGCGATGCGGACGAGGTCGGCGAGATTGCCGATCTCGCTTCGCGGGTTCACCACCCAGACGGAGGGATTGGTGATCACCATGGCGATATGGGTGAAGGACCGGACCGGGTCGTAGCGCACCCGGTTGCCGTAGAGGGCGGGGCTGATCGCGTGGCTCGCGATGTTGCTCATCACGAGCGTCTGGCCGTCTGGCGCCGCGTCCGCGACCACCTGGCTACCCGTCGTCGCGCCGGCGCCGGGCCGGTTCTCGACAACGACCGGGACGCCAAGGCGCTGCGCCAGCCCATCGGCCACCAGCCGGGCCGCCAGGTCCGTGCTTCCGCCGGGCGCGAAGGGCACCACGAGGCGGATGGAGCCCGAGGGCCATGTCTGGGCGCGCACGAGGGACGGGGCGGAAACCGCCAGAGCGGTTCCTGCGAAAAACGCGCGGCGATGGATGAGCCCCGGCATTCGGCCTCCTTGGACGTTGGCAGGCGTATGGCACGCAGTTTCCGGCACTCGCAAGCCGCTGCTTCTTGCCATGACCACTTCTTCACCTACCATGGCGCCAGGAAATTGCGCGGAGTCAACGCCCATGCTCATCAACGATCCCGGGCGACGCATCCGGGAAGCCGTTTCGGCCATGGAGCCCTCCCTCGTCGCCATCCGCCGCGACCTGCACGCGCATCCCGAACTCGCCTTCGAGGAGACACGCACCGCGGGTGTCGTGGCCGCCGAACTCGCGCGTCTCGCGATACCGCATCGCACAGGGCTCGGCCGCACCGGGGTTGTCGGCGTGATCGAGGGTGGGCGGCCAGGCCCCACGCTCGCAATCCGCGCGGACATGGACGCGCTGCCGATCCATGAGGATACCGGCCTGCCCTACGCCAGCACCGTCGCCGGCAAGATGCATGCGTGCGGGCACGACATCCACACCACGACGCTGCTCGGCGTCGCCGCCGTGCTGCGCGACATGGCGCCGCAACTCGCCGGCCGCGTGCTGCTGGTGTTCCAGCCGGCGGAGGAGATCCTTGAAGGCGCTGGCGCGATGATCGCCGATGGCGCGGCGGAGGGGATCGACCTCGCGCTCGGCTTCCACAACCACCCCGACATGAAGGTCGGCACCTTCGGGTTCGCGCGTGGCGCCTGCCTCGCGGCCTCCGACCGCTTCGACCTCATCGTGCGCGGCAAGTCGGGCCATGCGGCGCATCCCTATGCCGCCATCGATCCCATCGTCGCCGCCGCGAGTTTCGTGGCACAGGCGCAGACGGTGGTGAGCCGGGAGATCAAGCCGCTGCATCCCGCGGTGGTGACGATCGCGCAGTTCACCGGCGGCACCACCTACAACATCATCCCGGAACGCGTGCACCTGCGCGGCACGGTGCGCACGCTGCACGCGGCCGCGCGCGACACGGCGGAGGTCGCGATCCGGCGCCTGGTGGCGGGTCTGGAGACGACGATGCGCGTTGCCTGCACGCTCGACTACCAGCGCAAGGTGCCACCGCTGGTGAATGACGACCGCGTGCTGGAACCCACCATGGCCGCCGTCCGCGCGCAGTTCGGCGAGGTGGTGGAGGAGGGCGAGGCCTCCATGGGCAGCGAGGATTTTGCTGAATTCGCGGCGCGCGCACCGTCCTTCCAACTGCGCATCGGCAGCGGCGCGGAGGGGCGCGACGACCGGCTGCATAATGACAAGTACCAGCCGGATGAGCGCTGCATCGGCCTGGGCGTGCAGGCACTCAGCCGCGCGGCGCTGGAATTGCTGTCTTGAAGGTCTGCGTCTTCGGCGCCGGCGCCATCGGCGGGCATCTGGCGGCGCGGTTGGCGCGGGGCGGGGCCGAGGTCTCCGTGGTGGCGCGTGGCGCCCACCTCGCCGCCATGCAGGCCAATGGGCTGACGGTGCATGCCCATGACGGCACGCATGTCGTGCCGGTTCGCGCGAGTGCGGACCCCGCCGAACTCGGCCCGCAGGATGCGGTGGTGGTGACGGTGAAGGCGCCGGCGCTGCCCGCGGTCGCGGCCGGCATCGCGCCGCTGCTGGCGCCGGACACGCCGGTCGCCTTCGTGATGAACGGCATTCCCTGGTGGTACTTCCTGGCCGGCGATGTGCCGATGGCCGGGCTGCGCCTGCCGGAGGTCGATCCCGATGGCGTGCTGGAACGCAGCATCGGCATCCAGCGCACCATCGGCGGCGTCGTCTATTCGGCGACCGAGGTCATCGCGCCGGGCGTGGTGCGGTCCGAACACGGCAACATCCGCGTCATCCTGGGCGAACCCGATGGCAGCGTCAGCGACCGCGCCAGGGCGTTGTCCGCGCTGCTGGAGGCCGGCGGGATGCCATCCCCGGTCACGCCCGACATCCGCGCCGCGGTCTGGTCGAAGCTGCTGGGCAACCTGTCCTCCGGCCCGATCTGTTCGCTGACACGCCTCGGCGTGCGGGACAGCCTGGCCGATCCGGCGCTGCGCGCCATGGCGCGCACGGTGGCGGAGGAAGCGCGCGCCATCGCGGCATCCCTCGGCATCAGCATTGGCGATGACGTCATCGATCGCGTCTCGGCCAGTAACATGCAGCACAAGCCGTCGATCCTGCAGGACCTGGAACTCGGCCGGCCGATGGAAATCGATGCGCTGTTCGGCGTGCCGCTGAAACTGGCGGCGCTGACGGGCGCGCGCGCGCCGAACCTGTCCCTGCTGGTGGCGCTGGTGAAGCAGGCGGCGCGCGGCCAGGGGCTCTACCCGCCGATCGGGTAGCGCCTCATCGCGGCATCTCCACCTGCCCGAGCACCCAGCCTTCCCAGCGACGGATCCAGGGGTCCTCCGGCACATGGTCGGGCTGGCGTCCGTCCAGGACCGCGATCATCGCCAGCAGGCCCAGCACGCAATCCATCCGGTCCTCACCGGCCGCATCGGCGCCGAAGCCGGCTCCCATCATGGTGGTGAGCGCGGGCAGGGGCGTGACCCCAAGCCGCGCCATGGTGGCGGCCAGCGGCCCGGCCAGGGCGCGCCGGGGCGCCTCCGCCCGCTTGCTGCCGGGCATCACCAGGCCAAGCTGGCGCAGGGCCTCCGCCGGGTAGACCTCCGCCAGCACGGCGCGGCCCGGGGCCAGCAGGGCATGCAGCGGCCCGTCGAAGGGCCAGAGCGCGATGGGGGCGCCCTGCGCCAGGGCGGGTGCCAGCCAGTCCCGCCAGGCGCTGATGGCGGCCTTGCCGGACTGGTTGGCGCCCAGCGTCCAGAACACCGGCGCGCCGGCGGGGCGCAGCGCGGTCGCGCGGTCGCAGCAGCGGGACAGGCCCTGGGCGGAAGCAAGCCCGATGGCGGCCGCATGGGCGGCGCGTGTCATGCCCTTCACGCCGCGGGCGGGGTAGAAGGGGCGGGCGGGGCTGACCATGTCCAGCGTCGGGCTGACGGTGAAGAAATCCGGCGTCGCAGCCAGGCCCGCCAGGAATGGGCGGAAACCCGATTCGGGCCGTGCTTGCGCCCATTCCCGCGGCACGCCGAGCGGGAGGTCGAGGCCGAGCGCCACCGGCACGCCTTCCACAAGCAGGGTGGGCAGCAGCGCGGCGGTGTCGCCCACCAGGCGAGGCGCCGCCGCCTGCCACTGGCCGTCGCGGCGCCGCGCCATGGCGATCCACCGCTTGCCCGGGCTGATGCTCCAATCCGCATGGGCGGCGATCACGGCTTTCGCTTCCAAAGGGTCCGGCCGCTCATGCCATAGTGTCCAGGAGGCCGGGAGAGGATGTCCGATGTCGACGACCAGCGTGGGATCGCCGCTCCGCGGCCAGGATGCGATGCACCCGGATGGCCAGTATTCGGCGCTGGCGAAAGTGTTCCACTGGGTCACGGTGCCGCTGATGGGGCTGGCGCTGGCTTCCGGCCTGGTCATCCGCTTCATCAAGGATGACCCGAAGATGGCGTTCTACGCGCTGCATGAAAGCATCGGGCTGCTGATCCTGGGCCTGGCGGTGGCGCGGCTGGCCTGGCGCGGGATCAGCCGGCCGCCGGCGCTGCCGGACCACCTGCCGGCTTCCATGCGGGCCGCGGCGGCGGGGGTGCATCACGCGCTCTACGCCGCGCTGATCCTGCAGCCTCTGCTGGGCTTCTTCACCACCAATGCCTATGGCTTCCCCCTGCAGGGTGCCACGGCCTTCCTCGGCTTCATCGACCTGCCGAAATTCATGGAGCCATGGGGGGCGCTGGCGACGGTGCTGCACTGGGCGCACAGCATCATCGGCTGGCTGTTCCTGCCGCTGCTGGCGGCCCATATCGGCGGGGCCATCTTCCACCATGCCATCCGCAAGGACGGCACGCTGATGCGGATGCTCTGAGAGCTTGTGAAGCAATGGCCGAAAGCGCCGGAATCCGAGGAAAAAGCCCAATGATTTCAACGGGCATTAATGCTCAGGCTCGATTCTTTCACAGGCTCTGACCGGCAGGCTACTTCTTCAGCGGCTGGTGGGCCTTGTCGAGCAGCCGGCCGAACCAGCCCTTGGGGGCGGGCGGCTTCTCGGCCTCCGCCACCTTCGCGGCTTCCGCGGCTTCCAGCTTCGCGCGGCGGTCCTTCTCGGCCAGCCACTTCTCCAGCGTCATGCCGGCCTTGGCGGCGCGCTTCGCCTCATAGGCGCGCTGGCCTTCGGTCAGTTCCTGCGGCTTGGCCATGGGCTGGGGCACTCCCTTTCGCGTGAGGGAATGGCGTGGCGCGCCCGGCTTCGCAAGGGCTCGGCGAAGCGGCGCGGATCACGGCTTGCCTACGGAGCCTGACGGGCCGAGGGTGCGGCCCCATGGATCCACGCGTGAAGGCCGGCATCTGGGTTTCGATGGCATTGCGCCTGTCCGACATCGCCGGACGGTCGGGCGCGGTGCTGCGCAAGGGGGACCCGGATTCGGGCGGGATCCTCTGCGTGCTGCGGGGCAGGGAAGGGATCGTGGTCCTGTCCCAGGTGCGGGACGCGGAAGGCCGCCCCGCCTGGCTGCGGGGGACCGGGCCGGCGCCGGTCGATGACCAGGCCGCGGATGCCTATGTGGAACGCCAGGTGAAGCGGGACCCCGATCTCTGGGTGGTGGAGTTCGACGCCCCGGACCTGAAGACCCCCTTCGAGGCGACGATCCTGTAGGGCCTGTGGACAGGGAGCCTGCGGGCGCGTTCGGCGGCGCTTTTCCGCGCCTGCGGCGTCAGGCGGCTTGGCGATACCGAGGGTATCGGCGGCGCCACCTTCCCGGCAGGCACGGGAAATCCCTCGCCGCCCGCATCCCGGGGCCAACTGTCCGCAGGCCCTGGCGGCCCCGCCCCCGCCTGCGCGGGGGAGGGGCTGCCGCGTCAGGCCGCGGCCTGCTGGCGGAGCTGGCTGGCCAGGGTGCCGATCGCGCTCTTCAGCGCTTCGCCCTGGCGGGCGACCTCGGTGCTGGCGCGCTTCACTTCCTGCAAGGCGACGACCGCTTCGCGCGCCGCATCGCCCACGCCTGCGATGCCGCCGGAGACGGTGCGCGTGCCGACCGCCGCGTCATTCGCCGCGCGGGCAATCTCCCGCGTTGCCGCACCCTGTTCCTCCACGGAGGAGGCGATGGCGGTGGCGGTGGTGCTGGCCTTCTCGACCGCTTCCCCGATCCCGCGGATGGCGTCCACGGCGGCGCGGGTCGTCGCCTGGATCTCGGCGATCTGGCGGTTCACCTCCTCCGTCGCGCGGGCGGTCTGGGCGGCCAGCGTCTTCACCTCCCCGGCCACAACCGCGAAGCCCTTGCCGGCCTCGCCCGCACGCGCGGCCTCGATCGTGGCGTTCAGGGCGAGGAGGTTGGTCTGGCCGGCAATGTCGCCGATCAGGCGCGTCACCTCCCCGATCTTGCGCGCGCCATCGGCGAGCGCCGCCACCGTCTGGTCCGTCGCGCGGGCGCGGTCAGCGGCTTCCCCCGTCGCGGCGGCGGAGGAAGCGACCTGGCGGGCGATTTCCGACACGGTGGCGGAGAGTTCCTCCGCTGCGGCGGCGACCGTCTGCACCGAGTTGCTGGCCTGCTGCGCGCCGGAAGCGGCGCCGGCGGTCTGTTCCTGGGTCAGGACCGCGGTCTGCCCGACCGTCGTGGCGGAGGCGTCGAGCTGCGTCGCCGCGGCACCGAGCGTAGCCGCAACGGCGCCGAGCGAGGTCTCGATCTGCGCCGCGAGCTGCAGCGTGGTGGCGCGGCGGTCGCGGGCGGCGGCTTCGCGTGCTTCGGTCGCCTCCGCTTCCAACTGTTGGGCACGGATGGAGTTCTGCTTCAGCGCCTCGACCGCCAGCGCCATGCCGCCCAGCTCGTCGCCGCGGTCGGTGCCGGGCACGGGCTGGTCCAGCCTGCCATCGGCGATGCGGCTGAGGGAGGCCGTCAACGCACGCAGCGGACGGACCACGGCCAGGATCACCATCAGCGCGGCCACCATCAGCGTGACCGGCAGGCCCAGGCCCGCGGAGAGGAGGACGGTCCGCTGGATGCCTTCGAGCGCGGCATCGGTTTCCTGATGCTGGGCGATGGCTGCGGCTGCGGCGCGTTCCTCGATCTGGCGGAGAAGGTTGCGGCTTTCCGCCACCATGCGGGCTGCGTCCAGGGCCAGTTGGCTGGACTGATCCATCTGGCCTGCGCGGGCCAGATCGCGCACGCGGTTCGCCACCGGGTCATAGGCCGCGAGCTGTTCGCGGACGGAGCGAATATCCCGCTGTCCCTCGGGCGAGGCGCTGCGGGCGATCTCCTCCAGCCGCTCGCCCAGCAGGCCCCGCTCACGCTCCATCGAGCGCTCGAAGGCCTGGCGCCGCTCCGCCGGCAATTCCATGGGCAGGAACTCGACGGAGCGCGCGTAGGACAGCAGGTTACTCGTCGCGCGCCCTGCGGCGAACACCCGGTCGGCGGCGATACGGTTTAGGTTCGACTGCTGATCGATCTCATCCGCTGCGGTATAGGCGTTCCAGCCCAGCAGCGCCGCGACCCCGCCTACGAGGGCGATGGAAGCGAGCAGCTTCGGCAGAAGTTTGATTCGGTTCAGCAGTGTGAGCATGGCGAAGACCCCGGCAATTTTCGTCTACCGGGACGGCTTGTCCCGGGATTGAGTCGATTGTTCCGAGGCGCCTGTTGACGCTGTCTTACTCCGTGGGATTTGTGGATGATTGTCCACGCCAAGCAAACAGCTTGTCCAGATCACTGCCCGGCGTGCGGGCAGCCAAGGCATCCAGATCCCCGTGCAGCAGCCTTGTCGTGGCTTCCGTGACCGCGCGCCACGCAATCGCGGCCAGCGCGCCACCGATGCTGACGCGGCGGACGCCCAGCGACGCCAGGTCGGCCAGGGAAAGCCCGATCGGGCGATGGATCAGCACATTCACGGGGCAGCGCCCGGCGGCATGGACCACCGACTCGATCTGCCGCGCCGTGGCGAGGCCCGGGACGTAGAGGACATTGGCCCCCGCATCGCGATAGGCCGCGATGCGGCGGAGCGATTCGGCCAGCGGGTCGGGATGCCCCGTCAGGAAACACTCCGCCCGGCCAACCAGCAGGACATCGGCGCCGCACCCATCGATGGCATCGCGGGCGGCGCGCAGCCGCGCGACTGATTCGGCCAGCGGGAAGAGGGGCCGGGCGGCATCGCCCGTCGCATCCTCCACCGACAATCCGGCGACGCCGGTCGCGACGCAGCGCGTGACGGCGGCCGCCACCTCGGCCGCGTCGCGGCCGAAGCCATGGCCGAAATCGGCGTTCACCGGCAGTTCAGTCGCGCGCACGATCTCCGTGATGGCGTCGAGCGTGCCGTCCAGGTCCAGCGCGCCATCCGCCATCCCGCGCGCCCAGGCGGCGCCGCTGCTCGTCGTTGCCAGCGCCTTGAAGCCCTGGCCCGCCAGGTAGCGCGCGCTGCCGGCATCCCAGGGGTTGGGCAGCAGGAAGCAGCCTTCCGCGTGCAGCGCCCGGAAGGCGCGCCGGCGCGCGGCGAAGGGGTCCATCACTCCGTGCCGAAGCAGCGGTCGCCGGCATCGCCCAGGCCGGGGACGATGAAGCCGCGGTGGTCCAGCTTCTCATCCAGCGCCGCGGTGAAGATCGGCACGTCCGGATGCGCGGCCGCGAGCTTCGCCACGCCTTCCGGCGCCGCGACGACGCAGACGAAGCGGAGATGCGGCGCGCCTGCCTCCTTCACGCGCTGCACGGCCGCGATGGCGCTGCCGCCGGTGGCCAGCATGGGGTCGAACAGGATGGCGCCGCGCGTCTTCACCTCCGGCGGCATGCGCAGCATGTACTGGCTGGGCTTCAGCGTGTGTTCGTCCCGCACCAGGCCGACATGGCCGACAGGCGCTTCCGGCAGCACCTGCATGCCGCCTTCCATCAGGCCGAGTCCCGCGCGCAGCACCGCCACCAGGACGGGTTCCGGCGCCGCCAGCATCCGGTGGTCCATCTCCGTCAGCGGGGTCGTCACGCGCGCCGTCACCGTCGGCAGGCCGCGCGTGGCCTCCATGGTCAGCAGCGCGCCGATTTCCGCCAGCAGCCGGCGGAAGCGGGCGGAGGGGGTGGCGGCATCGCGCAGCGAGGCCAGGCGATGGGCGAGCAGCGCGTGATCGACGACGTGGAGTTGCGGGACCATCTCGGACTTCCAGGCAAGAGGGGTGGCGTGATGCGGGTGGCGGCGGTCAGCGTGGCGTGACCTCGACCACGGTCAGGTCGGCGGAGATGCGCTGGGCCGCGGCGCGGGCGGCGGCGATGGCGCCGCGCAGCGCGGTGGCGAAATCCTGCACCGGTTCGATGATCGGACGCGGCGTGGCGAAGAGCGGCGCTTCCGACGCCACCGCCAGCACCAGATCGGTGCCGAAGGGCGGTTCCGCCATCCAGCCCGGGAAATTGGGGCGCGGCGTGCCGAGGCGGAGCCGCTGCCCGGCCTGCTGGCGCCCCAGCGTCTCCAGCGTCACCGCCTTGTTGTCGGAGGACAGGTAGACCAGCGTCACATGCGCCGCCCAATCCGGCAGGGCGAGGTCGAAGAGCAGCGGATCACCTTCCCGCACCGGGTTGCCGTTGCCGAGGCCGATGCGCATGGCCGCGGCGCCGGCGGAGGGCTCCACCGGCCGCAGCGCTTCCAGCACCGGGCAATAGGGGCCGTCAAATTCCGCGATGGCCAGGCGCGGCGTGGCGCCCGGCAGCGCGGCGCGGAGCCGGGCCTGGCTGCCCCGCGGCCCGATCCCAGCCACCAGGCTTCCGCCCTGCAATTCCGCCACGCGCCCGCAGGCCAGGCCGCGGATGGCTTCCTGCGTGCTGCGCGCCGGCGTCGGCGCTGCGGCGCGCGTGCCCGCGGGCCCGGCTTCGAGGCGCAGCTCGATCCGCCGGTTGCGGGCGAAGGCATCGGGGGTGTCGCGATCATCCAGCGGCTGCGTGTCGCCGAAGGCGGCGGCGGCCAGGCGGTTGGCGGGCAGGCCTTCCTGCATCAGCAGCTGCGCGACCGCGATGGAGCGTGCGGCGGAAAGTTCCCAGTTGCTGGCGAAGCGACCGCCACCGCGGATCGGGCTGCGATCCGCATGGCCGTCGACGCGCAGCACCCAGGCGAGGTCCGGCGGGAACTGCGCGGCCAGGTCGATCAGCACGCGGGCGAGGTCGCGGACCTGCTGCTGCCCGCCCGGCGACAATTCGGCGCCACCGACGGGGAACAGCACTTCCGACTGGAAGACGAAGCGGTCGCCGACGATGCGGACTTCCGGCCTGTCGCCCAGCACGCGGCGCAGCCGGCCGAAGAAATCGGACCGGTACTGCTGCAGTTCCTCCACCCGGGCGGCAAGCGCCGCATTCAGCCGCTGGCCGAGATTGACGATCTGCACGTCCTTGTCGCGGCCCGCATTCTCCTCCGCCTCCAGCGTCGCGGCAACGCGGGCAAGCTCGGCGCGCAGCGCTTCAAGCTGCCGCGTCAGCAGCGCGACCTGTGCGCGCGCGCTTTCGGACAGGCGGGCATATTCGGCGGCCTGCCCGTCGGCAGCCGCCCGCGCGCGGTCGGCTTCCTGCGCGCGCCGGCTGGCTTCGGTCGCTAGGAGCGTCGCCGCGGCGCGGGCGCGATCGGCATCCTGCGCCGCGCGTTGCGATTCCTGCGCCACCCGTTCGGCGGCCACGGCGCGCGCATCCGCGACGCCCGCGGCCTGCCGCGCTTCGCCCGCAAGGCGTTCAGCGGTGGCGGTGCGGGCGGCCGCTTCGGCGGCGGCGCGGTCGGCGGCGTTGGCGCGGGCGGCGGCCTCGGCGGTGTCGCGTTCGGCGGTGGTGGCGCGGCCCGTGACGTTGGCCAGCAGGCGCTGCGCCTCCCCCAGCGCAGCCTCCGCGGTGCCGCGCAGCCGCTCCTCGTCGCCGGCGCGGGCGAGGGCCGCGGCCGCCTGGCGTTCCAACTGGTCCCGCAGCGCTTCCAGGCCGCGGATCTGGTCGGTCAACCGGGCGATATCGGAAAGCCGCGCCTCGATCGTCGCGCGGTCGGCGCGGACGGTGCGGTCCAGCGCGGCCGCTTCTTCCCGCAGTGTCGCGATATCCCGCTGCGCGGCGGCCAGGGAGGCACGGGCGGCGGCGAGGTCGCGGGCCAGCGCCTCGGCCTCCCGCCGACGGGCCTCCAGCGATTCGGTCGCGCTGTCGCGCGCCTGGCGCGTGGCGGTCAGGTCGCGCGAAAGCGCCTGGCCCTGTGCCCGGGCCTCCGCAAGTTCGCGGTCGCGCTGCGCGCGCTGCTCACGCTCGGCGGCCAGGTCGCGGGAGAGGGCCTGACCCTGCGTCCGTGCTTCCGCCAGTTCGCGCTCGCGCTGCGCGCGCTGGTCGCGTTCGGCGGTGAGGTCGCGGGAGAGGGCCTGGCCCTGCGTCCGTGCCTCCGCCAGTTCGCGTTCCCGCTGCGCGCGCTGGTCCCGTTCGGCGGCCAGGTTGCCGGACAGCGCCGTGATCTCGCTCCGCGCCATGGCAAGGTCACGCTGCGTGGCCTCCCGCGTCGTGCGTTCCTGCACCAGCTCGCGCTGCGTAGCCTCCCGCGTGCCGCGTTCCTGCGAAAGGTCCCGTGTCAGGGTGGCGGACTGGTCGCGCGCTGCCGAGAGGTCGCGTCGCACGGCCTCCAGCGCCGCGCGTTCCGCCGCCAGCAGGCGCTGCGCATCGGTCAGGGTGCGGACGGTGGCCGCCGCATCGCCGCCCGCGGCCTCCGCCCGCGCCAGCGCTTCCGCGAGCCGCCCTTCGAGTTCCGCGATGCGCGCGGCGCCACCGCCGGCGGCGAGGTCGAGATCGGCGATGCGGGCCGCCAGCCGGTCACGCTCCGCCCGCGTCGATTCGCGTTCGGTCGCCAGGCGGTCCCGTTCCTCCCGCAGGATGGAGAAGTTGCGGGCCAGCGCTTCCCGGGCCGCGCTGCTCGCCCGTAGTTCCTCCGCGTTGCGGGAGAGCCCGGTGCGCAGTTCCTCCGCCTGCCCGCGTTCCAGTGCCAGCAATTCGGAGAGTTCACTGACCTGCCGGTTCAGCCGCTCCAGCGCCCGGTCGCGCGACGACAGCGCGACGGAAAGGAAACCCTGCGCCAGCACGAAGACGAGCAGGACGAAGATGATGACCATGAGCAAGGTGGACAGCGCGTCCACATAGCCCGGCCATGCCTCCAGCCCGCCACCGCCCTTGCGCCTGCGCCGGAGTGCCATCAGCGCGGGGGTTCCTCGGCCAGCGCGGCGATGGTGCGCGCCAGGACCTTGATCTCGTTCCGGATCTCCGACGTCGCCTGCATGCGGCCCTGGGTCATCTCCTCCAGGATCCGGGCGAGGTAGAGTTCCTGGTTCCGGATATGGCCGCGGCTCGCCTCATCCAGCGCGCCATTCGCGGTGGCTTCGGCCATGCGCGCCAGCGTGGGCGCCAGCGTCGCCTGGCTTTCCGCCATGCGCGACATCAGCACCTGAGCCGCGCGCATCTGGTCGGCCAGGATCGAAAGCCGCTCCGTCAGCGTCATCAGCGCCTGGTTCGACTGCATCCGCCCTTCCTCGCCCCGGGCGATGGCGCGGTGCAGTTCCTCCATGTTCTCGGCGCTCTGCTCCAGCAGCGCCTGGACATAGGCTGGCATGGAACCTTCGCCGTCGCCGCCCAGCGAACCGCTGGACAGCCGCGTGGAGGACGCGAGCCAATCCTCCAGTTCCACATAGAAGCGGCTTTGCGCCTGGCCGGCCTGGAGGTCGAGGAAGCCCAGCACCAGCGCGCCGGCGAGGCCAAGCATGGAGGAGGAGAAGGCGATCGACATGCCGCGAAGCGGCTCCGCCAGCCCCTGCTTCAGCTGGTTGAAGAGCTGGTTGATGTCGCCGGAGCCGACCGACATGTTGGTGATGACGTCGGAGACGGAGCCGATCGTCAGCAGCAGGCCCCAGAAGGTGCCCAGCAGGCCGAGGAAGATCAGCAGTCCCGTCCCGTAGCGCGACAGCTCCCGGCTCTCATCCAGCCGCGATTCGATGCCGTCCAGCACGCTGCGCATGGCCTGGGCGGACAGCGTCAGCCGTTCCGACCGGCGCTGCGCGAACATGCTGGCCATGGGCGCCAGCAGGCGCGGCGCGCGATCCGGCTTGCCGGCCGTGGCGGGGTTCCGGAACCCTTCCAGCCACTCCACTTCCCGCGTCAGGGACAGCACCTGGCGGATGTTCCAGCCGATGCCCAGCATGAGCACCGCGGCGATGACGCTGTTCAGCAGGATGTTGGCGGCGAAGGCGTGGGCGAGTTCGCCCGCCAGCAGCACGACCAGCACGGCGACGGCGCCGAGGAAGCCGAGCATGCGCCAGAGGAAGGTGGTCGGGCTGGTCATGCGGATCAGCTTCTCCCGGGGCGGCGTTCGCCGGCGCGGACCGCGCCGGGGGGCAGGATATCGGCGGCGTCCAGCGCCGCATTGGTGCGGCCGAGCGCGCGGACGTCGATCCGCGTCTCCTCCAGCCCGCCGGCCACCAGCGCATCCCGCACGGCATTGGCGCGGGCCAGGCTGATGCGCCGCGCGGTGGAGGCATCGGCCACCGGCCCGCTGGCATGGCCTTCGATGGTGATGCGGCCGGAGCCCTGGGCATGGGCGGCCGCCAGGCGCCGGCCGATTTCCGCCAGAGTCGGCGCCATGCCCGCCTGCAGTCCCGACTGGCCGACGAGGAAGGCGACCCGGTAGGCCCCGTCCCGCAGCGGCGACATGCCGGCGGGCAGGGCGAGCGGCGGGGGCGGCGCCGCGCGATGCTGCGCACGCGCCGGCAGGGCGGGCAGGAGCGTGGCCGCTAGCGGGGTCGTCAGGGCGGCCAGGAAGACGCGGCGCGTGAGCATCCCAGCACCCTAGAGGAAGTTCCGGCCCGGCGGAATCACCAGACCGGAATTGACGGCTGTGTCAGCGCTCCGCGCTGCGGTGGCTACCGCTCCGCGATACTGGCGCGGGCGGCCTGGGCGGCGGCGATGCCTTCCGCCACCACTTCCCGCAGCTTCGGGTGCAGCGCCTGGTTGCCGACGACGACGTCGCCCGTCTCGTAATGCTGGTCGCCGCCATTGGGGTCGCTGACGAAGCCGCCGGCTTCCTTCACGATCACCAGCCCCGCCGCGATGTCCCACTTGTTCAGGCCGAGTTCCCAGAACCCGTCGTAGCGGCCGGCGGCGACCCAGGCGAGGTCGAGCGCCGCGGAGCCGAAGCGCCGCACGCCCGCGACCTGCGGCATCAGCCGCCCGAGCGTCGCGCTGAATTCCGCCTTTCGCTGCACCTTGGCGAAGGGGATGCCCGTGGCGAAGAGGGCCGAGACCATGTCCCGCCGCGCCGAGACCCGCAGCCGCTTGTCGTTCAGGTAGGCGCCCATGCCCTTCTCGGCCCAGAAGAGTTCATTGCCCGCGGGGTTGTAGATGCAGCCGCCGACGAGTTCGGTCTGGTTCGGGCCGAGGCGCTTCTCGATGCCGACCGAGATCGCCCAGTGCGGGATGCCGTGCAGGAAGTTGGTGGTGCCGTCGAGGGGATCGACGACCCAGCGCCATTCCCAGTCGCCATCGGCCTGGCCGCCTTCCTCACCCAGGAAGGCCCAGCCGGGGCGGGCGCGGGACAGTTCCTCCCGCAGGGTCTGCTCGGCGCGGAGATCCGCCTGGCTGACGAAATCGCCCGGACCCTTCGACGTCACCTGGAGGTTCTCGACCTCGCCGAAATCGCGCAGCAGGCGGCGGGCGGCTTTCTGGACGGCGCCGACGACGACGGACATGGCGGGGGAAAGGCGGGGGGATACGGCCATGGGGCGGGCGGGGTCCGGATGCAGGGGTGGAAAGAGCGGAACGGCCCGCCCCCTTGCGAGGTGCGGGCCGGGCAGGCGGTTCGGGTGCCCCGGCTTGCGGCCAGGGCGGGGCGGGTCAGCCCTTGGCGCGCTCGTAGTAGGACCCGTCCTCGGTCTTCACCACGATCTTCTCGCCGACCGTGATGAAGGGGGGGACCATGGTCTTCACGCCGTTGGACAGCACGGCCGGCTTGTAGGAGGAGGCGGCGGTCTGGCCCTTCACGACGGGATCGGCCTCCACCACTTCCAGCGTCACCTGTTCCGGCAGGTCCATGGAAACGGGCTCGCCCTCGATCAGGCGGACGTTCACCGTCATGTTCTCGACCAGGAAGGGCAGGCGATCGCCGAGGATCTCCTTCGGCACCTGGGTCTGTTCGTAGGATTCGGGGTCCATGAGGACCAGCATCTCGCCTTCCGCGTAGGAGAAGGTGAATTCCTTGTCCTCGGTGGTCAGGCGTTCGACAGTATCCGCGGTGCGCCAGCGCTGGTCCTTCTTGGCGCCGGAGCGGATGTTGCGCATCTCCACCTGGATGACGGCCGCGCCCTTCCCGGGGATCATGATGTTCTGCTTGAGGACGGTGTAGCGCTGGCCTTCGAATTCGATGACCATGCCGGCACGCATCTGGTTGGCCTGCATCTTCGCCATGAGGGTGGGCGTCCTGAATCAGCGGGTGTGGAGTGTCGGGGGCGCTTACAACGTGGGGGAGGGGAGGGCAAGCGGCGGGGGGGGCTGGAAGTGTCGGCCATCGGTACGCCCTGGCGCCCTCGTTTGCCTTAAGCACGGCGCAGAAAGCCTGCGGGCGCCTTGTGTCGCAGTTGCATCATTGCGATATTTGGCTACGCTGAGCGACCATCTCGCGTATGGCGAGGTTTGATGGAAAAGAAATACCAGATTTTTTTGTCCTCGACCTACCGAGACTTGGTCGAAGAGCGCACTGATGCATCCAGGGTCGTTTTAGACCTCGGGCACATCCCCGCAGGCATGGAGGCATTCCCGGCCTCTGATACAGAGCAGCTCCGCTATATCAAAAAAGTCATAGACCAGTGCGACTATTATGTTATTATTGTGGCTGGTCGGTATGGGTCAGTCGACGCGGGAGGAGTGAGCTATACTCAGCGAGAGTACGAATACGCACTTGAAATTGGATTGCCGATTTTAGCATTCATTCGAGAGGAGCAGAATAGTTCTCTGGATGATGGTGTGTATCAGCCTGAATTGCTGGATCGAATTGAGAAACTGAAGCAATTTCGTGCAAAATTGGCTGACTCTCGACTTGTGCGTTTTTGGGCGGATCGCAAAGATCTTCGGTATGAGCTTGCAAGATCCTTATCGCACGCATTCTCTGATTTCCAGCGCGTGGGTTGGATACGCGCGAACCGTGCGGCCTCTGAAGACACAATTTCCAAGTTGCTGGAGACGTCTAACGCTCTGGCTCGCCTACAAGAAGAAAACGCGCGGCTGAGGGCCGAACTAGCTCCGTCCGTGAGCGGTATAGCCCCGCTCGGTGCCAAAATTGACATTCCATATACTTACAGTGTATATTATCGGTCTGGGTCGTTAACTGAGCGTGGAATCCTGGCAACGACTTGGCGCAATATCTTTGTCTTTGTTTGCCCAAATCTCATGGCGCCGGTTCACGTAGACGCCTTTGGCACCTTGTGTGAAAAATTTGTTACCCATTCGGCCGGCAGGATATCATGTGATATCGGGGTGGCTTGGAAGGGCCAGCTCAAAATTCAGCTAATCGCCCTATCGCTCGTCAGAAGCTATCAAGCGACCATGGTGAAGGGCGGTGTTGCGGAATACCTGACGTTAACCGATTACGGGAAGAAGGTTCTGATGGAAGTGACTGTTATCAAGGCTTAGCTGGCGGATTAATTTATTTGAATGATCATCATCCAGCGGCCATTCTCTCTATCGGCTGCCGCATAGAAGATGCCAGTCATCCGCCATCGCTTTGTCGCCCCGCGTAACACGCGCAACACATTCCCCCGCCACACCCGCGCTAGCCTCGCTGCCCACCGGCGCCCCGCCCGGCCCCAGCCAGGAAGCCCGCCCGCATGACCTACTACTCCCCCGCGGCCTATGCCGGCCTGTATCACGCCATCCCCATCATCGATCAGCGGCTCGGCCTCTCCGTCACGCTCGACATCCAGCGCTACGTCAACGGCTGGACGCCGGAGAACCAGGCCGAATACTACGTCCTGCTCTCCAAGCTCGCCGGCAAGCTGAAGCTGAAATCGCCCGCCGCCGTCCGCGCGCAGTCGCAGCCCTTCTTCATCAAGGAGCATGATTCGCTGATCAACCCGGCGGAGGAGTGGTACGACCCCTCCCTCAGCCGCGCCTATGCCTGCCGCGCCTCGCCGGAGGAGATCGCGGATGCCGTGCGCCTCGCGCATTTCTGCGGCATGACCAATGGCAATCCGAAAGCCTATGGCGAGAAGTGGTTCGGGCTGGACTGCAACACCTTCGTCGGCAACTGGCTCGGCATCTCGCCCTCCTCCGCCATCTTCGCCTATGCCATGGGCTACGGGAAAAGCGACAAGCTGCTGGGCGCCACGCCCGACGTCTACGCGACGCGCAACCGCCTGCCGCTCGACCTCGTGACGGACGCCGCCAAGGTCACGGAAGGCACCGTCGCCTGCACCTTCGGGGAAAAGGACGGCCGCGGCTTCCGCTGGCGCCACATCGCCCTGGTGGAGAAATGCGAGCTGGTGCAGGGCTCGACCTACAACCTCTGGCTCGCGGAATGGGGCACCAAGGGGAATATCGAGAAGCACCGCACCTCCCCGGACAAGCCGAAGCAGGTGCAGATCACCTCGGGGAAATTCTGCGCGGAGATGCCGACGAAGGAGGTCCTAGCCTTCGACGGCACGGACCCCGGCGGCAAGCCCGCCAAGCGCATCTTCTTCGATGGCAGCAGCCTGGATGACCTGCCGCATCGCGGCTGGCATGTCGGCGGGATGTACGGGGTCTGAGGCGGGATGACCCCCACCCCCAACCTCAGCCGCAAGCCCGGGGGAAGGAGTTAACCCACTTCCCACACCGGCCCGAGTGGCACCTTGCCCGCGCCACCCGGCCGTTCCTGGACATAGGTCGGCCAGGCGAGGCCCGTGACGCGGTGGCGCAGCTGGCGGAGCAGCGCGCGGCCTTCCTCTGGCGGCACCTCGAACCGCGCCGTGCCGGGGGCGTGGTCCAGCTGGTGCAGGTAGTAGGGCTTCACGCGGTGCCGCAGCATGGTGCGGAATAGATCCTCCAGCGCATGCGCGCTGTCATTCACCCCGCGCAGCAGCACGGATTGGCCCAGCAGCACCACGCCCGCCTGCGTCAGCCGCGCCAGCGCCGTCGCGGCCGCTGATGAAAACTCCCGCGCATGGTTGGCATGGAGGCAGAGATACAGCGCCGTCTCCGTCCCCATCGCCGCGGCCAGCGCCGCCGTCACCCGGCCCGGATCGGCGACGGGCACGCGGGTGTGGATGCGCAGCACCTCGATATGGGGAATCGCGGCCAGGCGGGCCAGGATAGCGCCGAGCCGCCGGGGCGAGAGCATCAGCGGATCGCCCCCGGTCAGGATCGCCTCCCGCACCCCCGGCGTCCGTTCGAACCAGGCGAGCGCCGCGTCCAGCTCCGCTTCCGTCAGCAGCCCGCCATCGGGACCCACGACCTCCCGCCGGAAACAGAAGCGGCAATAGACGGGGCAGGCGAGGAGCGGCTTCAGCAGCGCGCGGTCGGGGTAGCGATGCACCACGCCGGGGACGGGGGTGAAGGCTTCGTCGGCCGTGGGATCCAGCAATTCATGCGGCGCCGTCACCAGTTCCTCCGCACGGGGGATGTATTGCGCGGCGATGGGGTCGGCGGCGTCGGTGGGGTCGATCAGCCTGGCCATGGCCGGCGTCACGGCGATGGAATAGCGGGCCTGCACCGCCTCCAGCCCCGGCACCGCGGCGGCAGGTACCAGGCCGGCGGCGGCCAGGCCGGCGGCGTCGCGCAGCGCGCGGGTGTGGTGGGGGGCGGGGGCTTCGGGCATGATCCGTCCCTCCTAAACCGCAATGCGGGGCGCGCGTCCATGGCCGAGGCTGGCGATAAACCCTGGGAACGGCTCCAGGCCCGGCTCCCCTTCCTCAAGCGCCGGGCCCGCCTCACCGCCGATATCCGCGCCTTCTTCGCCGCCCGCGGCTACATGGAGGCCGAGACCCCCTGCCTGGTGCCGGTGCCGGGGATGGAGGTGCATCTCCGCGCCTTCGCCAGCGCCTATGAACCGCATCTCGGCGTCGGCGCGCGGGTGCCGCTGTGGCTGCGCACCTCCCCGGAACTGGCCCTGAAGCGGCTCCTGGTCGGCGGTTCGGGCAAGGTCTTCGAACTCGCGCGGGTTTGGCGGAACGGGGAAGCGAGCCCCCGCCACGCGCCGGAATTCACCATGCTGGAATGGTATGCGCCGGGGCAGGGGATGGCCGCGCTGATGGCGGAGACGGAATTGCTGCTGCGTTCCGTCGCGCCGCGCCACGTCGCGCATGGGGACGCCACCTGCGACCTCGCGCTTCCCTTCGAACGGCTGACCATGGCGGAGGCCTTCAGCCGGTACTGCCGGGGCATGGACATCCTCGGCACCGTCGATCCGGCCAGCGGAGAGGGTGATGCCGCGACGCTCCGCGCCAATGCCGCGCGCGTCGGGCTGCAGGTGCCGGAGGGCGACAGCTGGGAGGACGGGTTCTTCCGCCTGATGCTGGACCATGTGGAGCCGCATCTCGGCCGCGGGCGTGCGACGTTCCTGACGCATTGGCCGACGCCGCAGGCGGCCCTCGCGCGGCGGGACCCGCGGGATGGCCGCGTCGCGCTGCGGTTCGAACTCTTCGTGGCGGGGCTCGAGCTCGCCAATGCCTTCGATGAGCTGACCGACCCGGTGGAGCAGCGCGCCCGCTTCGAACGCGATGTCGCGGAGCGGCGGCGGGAAAGCGGGGAGGAAGGCTGGGGGGTGGATGAGGATTTCCTCGCCGCGCTGGAGCAGGGGATGCCGGAGGGTGCGGGCATCGCGCTCGGCTTCGATCGCCTGGCGATGCTGGTCAGCGGCGCGCGGGATATCGAGGATGTGCTGTGGCTGCCGGCCGTGCCCCGCGACGCGCCCCTGGCGCTGGCGGCACCGGTGAAGCTGCTGGAAGGCCCGCGATAGCGCGTTCAGCCCGCCAACCCGTCCCACAGCAGCTTGAGGCCTGTCGCCACCAGCAGGATATGGCACCACCAGTAGAGCCGCTTCTGGTCCAGGCGCTGGTGCAGCGTCCAGCCGCCCCAGACACCGAGCCAGACGAAGGGCAGGCAGGCCGCCATCAGCAGCCAGGTGCCGGGCGTCGGCGGTGCCGCCATCAGCCAGGGGCCGACCTTCAGCAGGTTGGCGACCGTGAAATAGATGCTGGTGGTGCCCGCATAGACCGCCTTCGGCAATTGCAGCGGCAGCAGGTACATCGCCAGCGGCGGCCCGCCGGAATGCGCCAGCATGGTCGTGATGCCGGAAGCCGTCCCCGCCAGCACGCCCCGCCTGGCGCTGCGCGGCCGGGGCGCGACCGGCGCCCGCCCAGCCCGCTGACTCGCAAAATACTTCGCGGCGAAGGCCAGCGTCACCACCGCCATCGCCAGGGCCACGCCATCCCGCGGCAGCAGCGCCACGATCGCGGTGCCGATGACGACGCCCATCGCGAGGCCCGGCAGCAGCACGGCCAAATCCGGCTTCGACCAGGTGCCCGGCTTCCAGTAGCGGAAGGCCGCGACATCCATGGCCAGGAACAGCGGCGCCAGCATCGCGCCGGCCTCCACCGGGTCCATCGTCAGGGCCAGCAGCGGGATGCCCAGCAGCGCGAAGCCGCCCCCGAAGGCGCCCTTCAGCCCCGCGATCAGCGTGGTGGCGATGGGCGCGAGCAGCCAGGCGAGCCAGAGGTGATCCATCGGCCGCAAGCCTCCCGTGGCCCTGCGCGTCACGCAAGCCGGGCGATGATCTCCGCGTCACGCTCAACCGGCCAGGCGTAGAAGGTGAAGATGTAGGGGTCGGAGGCCGCGAACACTGCGGGATCGGGCGACGCCACCTGCATCGTCGCGGCATCGAAGGCCTCGATCGGATGGAAGCGGCCTGCGTGATGGAAGCGAACGGCGTAGCCCAGACCCACCAGCAGCGCCGGCACGTCCCGCGTGCTGCTGGGGCGGTGGCGCTCCTCGACCTCCAGGCTCAGCACGGGACGGCAGCGGCGCAGCGTCTCCGCGCCGCCGCGCAGCACCTCCTCCTCGAAGCCCTCGGCATCGACCTTCACATGGGTCAGGTCGGGGATGCCGAGGCTGTCGATGGTCACGACCTCCACCCGGTGACGCTCCACGCCGACGGAAGCGAAGCCGGCATAGTCCTTGGCCGCACTCGCCCATTGCTCCTGCACCACCCCATCCAGCACCGGGACGGAAAGCGTCAGGCTGCCGGGCGCGGCGCCGAGCGCGCGGGGATGCAGCGCCACATGCGGCGGGATGCTGCCCCCATGCGCCGCCCGCATCGCGGCATCGAGTCGCGTGAAGGCGCTCGGCAGCGGCTCGAACGCCAGCAGGCGGCTGGCGGGAAGGCGGGACAGCGGGATGGCGAGAAGGCCATCATGCGCGCCGACATCCAGAATGGTGCCGGCCGCGTGCATGCGGGTGTGGAAGGTAAGTTCATCCATGTCGTCGCCCGCGCCGTGATGCCCGCCCGCATGTGGGGCGGGCATCGCTCCGCGTCAGGTCAACGCGGCGGAATCTCGGAAATCCGCAGTTGCGCGGGCACACGGCTGCCGCGGTCGTAGTGGCCGATCCAGATGTCGTACTGGCCGGATTGCGGGTTGCGGAACACGAGGCCCGCATTGGTGCTGCCGGCATGGTCGTCGTTGCAGGCCCACTGCCCGTTCGGCAGGTTCACCACCAGCGTCACATCGGCCCGCGACACGGCGGAGAGGTAGAGCGGCAGCCCCTGGCCCGCGCGGTAGTTCAGCCGCACATCCGGCGCATCCGCGATGGAGCCGACGCATTGCGATCCACCAAGGCGTTCCGCCGGCAGGTTGCCGCCCGCCGTCACGGCCACCACCGTCGGGTCCGGCGCGAAATTGGCGCTGAGGTTCAGCGTGCCGAAGGATGGGGGGCGATTGAAGTTCTGCGCCAGCACCGGCGCTGATATGAACAAGGCGGCCGCCGTGGCAGCCAGGGTGTGACGGTGCATGGTTCCTCCTCCGCGCCTCCGGGGCGCCTGTTGGCCGCCCGGGCGCCGCGCGGCATGGGGCATCCGCGCGCCGGAGGGGTGGCTGCGCTGAGTATGCGCCATCGGCGGCGGTCCGTAACCGTTCGGGAAAAGGTTCGATGCGAGACCGGCAGCCGGCCGTTTTTTCTGAGGCCGCGGCGCGTCCGGCGCGCGTCCCCGGCCGTAGTGCCGGCAAGGGCTTTCGCCCCCCACCCCGTTACCAAGGCTTCACCATGCCCCGATCGCCGATCCTCCCCGCCCTGCTGCTGGCGCTGGTCCTCCTGTCCCCGCGGCACCAGGCCATGGCCCAGGCGACGCCCGCCCAGCCCGTCCTGACGCCATCGGCCTTCCTGGCCTGGCCACCGCTGGAACGGCGCTTCGCCAGCACCGGCGGGGGCGGCTGGGTGATCGACGACTATGATCCGCGGCGCGTCGGTGCCGTCTGCGTCACCGACTTCACGGTGTTCTCCCCGGCGGGTGAGCGCATCCTCAACACGGTGGTGTTCGATGCGGTGCCGGTGGAAGGCGGGGGCGTGCTCTGCACCCGGGGGCGCTGGCGCGGGCGGGACGGCAATGGGGAGGGCACGACGCCGCTGGAGGTCTTCATCCGCGCCGACGGCGCCCGCTTCCGCTCCCCCTGACGCCGCTACAGATAGAGCCAGCCCCGGCTGACGGGGACGACGCCGCCGCCAACGGAGACGCGGATCGCCTCCCCCTCCCGCCACGCCTCCACGGCCAGCAGGCTCGGGCGGCCCATCTCGATCCCCTGTTCGACCACCAGCGCGATCCGGTCAGCCCCGCTCCGGTGCAGCAGCAGCCCCCCGAGCGCGACATTCGCCGCGCCCGTCGCCGGATCCTCCGCGATGCCGCCCATCGGCGCGAACATGCGCGCGCGCAGCCGCAGCACCGAATCTTCCTGCCCCTGACGGCAGAAGAGGTGCAGGCCGACCGCAGTGGAGGCGGGGAGGTGGCGGCGGAAGGCGGCGGCATCGGGCGTGGCGGCCGCGAGGGTCGCTTCATCTGCCACCTCCGCCAGCGCGAAGGGCGTGCCGCAGGACGCGACCACGGCGTCGCCGGCCAGGCCGGGCAGCCCGGCGCAGGCGGCGATGCCCGCCGGGTCCAGCGCCTGGCCCAGCGCGAAGGGCTTCGGCGCGGTGATGCTGGCGGCGATCACGTGATGGGTCTCGTCCCGCGTCAGTTCCGCGACGACGCGCCCCGCCGCCTGGTCCAGGAACAGGCGGTCCCCCTGGATGCCGAGGTAGCGCGCCACCAGCACCGCGGCGCCGACATTCGGGTGGCCGGCGAAGGGCAGTTCCAGGCCGGGGGTGAAGATGCGGATGCGGGCGGTCGCCGAGGCTTCGTCCGCCGCCTCCACGAAGACGGTCTCGCTGAGGTTGAATTCGCGCGCGATCGTCTGCATCGCCGCGGTGTCGAGCGCCGCGGCGTCCCGCACCACGGCCAGCGGATTGCCGCCGAAGCGGCGGTCGGTGAAGACGTCACAGGTCTCGAAGATCAGGCGCATGGGCGGGCTCCTTTCGCGGGGGCATGCGCCAGGGGCGCCCGGCGGGCAAGGGTACGGCTGGCGTGACCGCCGCGGGGCCGCATGGCAGGGTGCGGCCATGGGTCAGGCATTTCTCCAGCGCATCATCGGCAGCGGCGTCAGGCGGCTCGCGGCGGGCATCCTGCTGGCGGCGCTTGCGGCCATGGCGGTGGGCATGCCGGCGGTGATGCTGCTGGCCGTGCTGCGGGGGGAGGCAACGCTGCCCGCCGATGCCGCGGCGTGGCGGGAGGCGCTGGACCTCTGGCTGGACATGCTGCCGCTGCTGCCCTTCGCCATGCTGTTCACGCTGATCGGCGGCCTGCCGATGCACCTGGCGCTGGCGGCGATGCGGCGGCAGGGTTTTCTCGGTTACGCGGTGGCCGGAGCACTGGGTGGCGGGTTGCTGCTGGGCACGCTGCTCGGGGCGACGACGGGCGGGCTGGGTCTGCGCCCGGCCATCCAGGGCGCAGCCATCGGCGTTGTGGCGGGGCTGGTGTTCCGTGCGGTTTGGCGCCCGGTGCGGTCAGGCTGAGGCAATCGCCGCGTTCATCGCCCGCACCCCGGCGGCGGGCCCTTCCGGGTGGTTCCAGACGGCGCCGACCACCGCGAGAAAATTCGCCCCCGCCCGGACCAGCGGCGCGCAGTTGCCCGCGGTGATCCCGCCGATGGCGACGCAGGGCAGTTCGAACATCTCGCTCCACCATTCCAGGATCTCGGGGTCCGCGTGGTGCTGCGCGTCCTTGGTGGTGGTGGGGAAGAAGGCGCCGAAGGCGACATAGTCCGCACCGTTCTCGCCGGCCTCCATCGCCAGGTGGCGGGAGGCATGGCAGGTGACGCCGATCGTGGCCTCCGCCCCCAGCAGCTTGCGGGCGGCGAGGGGGTCGCCATCCCCCTGGCCGAGATGCACGCCATCGCAGCCCGCGCGCTTCGCCAGGTCCATGCGGTCATTCATCAGCACGGCGACGCCGGCGGCCTGGGCGATGGGCAGGATGGCGGCGGCGGCGCGCAGGATGGCGTCATCCGCCACATCCTTCAGCCGGATCTGCAGCGCCGCGACATCGCCCGCATCCAGCGCGCGCGCCAGTCTGTCCGCGAAGGCCGGCAGGTCCGGCAGGGCGGGCGGGGTGATGAGGTAGAGGCGGCAATCGCGGTCGGGGGCGTCTGGCATGGCAGGGATGTCGCGCGCCCGGCGGGGATTGGGAAGGGGGTCAGGCGCCGCCGAGCCAGCGATACAGGTCGCCGGGACGGGGCTCGGCCTCCGCCCCCGCCCGCGTCGCGCGCCACCACATCCAGAGCCCGGGCGTCACCAGCAATTCCATCCCCAGCGCCAGCAGATGCGGCGTGGGCGGGCGGCCCTGGCCGACAACGCCCGCCAACCGCGCCAGGCCGCCCAGCGCCACGATCAGCACCAGGATGGTGAAGACGCCACCGCGCCGCTTCAGGTCCGCCGCGCACCACCAGGCCAGGATGCCGATGCCCATCAGCAGGCCCGACAGGTAGCGCAGGTGGCTGTCCGTCGCCGGGCCGGCTGCCTCCCCCAGGAAGCCGGCGCCGGTCAGGACCCCGGCGGCGCCGGCGGTCAACGGAACAAGGGCGGCAAGGCGGATCGCGAGGGGCGGCATGAACGCGATACGCGCGGAGCCCGCCGGTGGATGCAACGCACGATCACGATAGTCCGCGCCACGCGAGTTGCGCCCCGATGCCCAGCAACGCCAGGAAGAACAGGCGCCGGAACAGGGCCGGCGGGATGCGGCCGCGCAGCCTGGTCCCCACCGCCATGCCGATCAGCGCCGGCGGCAAAGCGAGGAGGGAGGCGAGCGAGGTCGCGGGGGTCACACTTCCTGCCCAGGCCAGTGCCGCGCCCAGCGCCAGCGTCGCCGCCAGGAAGGCCAGGCCCAGCGCCTGCACCAGCGCATCCCTTGCCAGGCCGAGCGCGCCCAGCCACGGCACCACCGGCATGACGAAGACGCCCGTGGCGCCGGTGATCAGGCCGCCCAGCAGCCCGACCGGCACCGCGCCCAGCCCTTCCGCGCGCGGCGAGAGATGCAGCGGCGGCGCCGCCAGCCCCCAGGCCGCGTAGGCGACCAGTGCCGCGCCCAGCAGGCCGAGCGCCGCGGGGCCGCCTTCCGTCAACAGCCCGATGCCCAGAAAGGTGCCCGGCACCAGCGCCAGCAGCATCGGCCACAGCCGCCTGAGCAGCGGCCGCAGCGCCGGGCCCGCGCATTGCATGATGTTGGTCGCGAGCGATGGCAGCAGCAGCAGCGAAGCGGCCTCCGCCGGCGGCATCACCAGCGCGAGCAGCCCGATGGAGATGGTCGGCAGGCCGAGCCCGATGATGCCCTTGGCGAGGCCGGCCGCGAGGAAGACGAGGAGGATGAGGGGAAGATTGTCCATGGCCCATCCTGGCGTCATGCCGCCGGGCCATGCTTCGGGCAGGGCCGAACGAAAAGCGGCGGCGGGGTTGCCCCCGCCGCCGCGCCGCGATCCAGGCCGGTCAGGCCAGGATCAGTTCTTGTAGACGTCGATGATGGCCTGCAGCAGCGCCAGCGCGTCCGCCTTCGGCCGCTGGAAGGCGTTGCGGCCCATGATGGAGCCGTTGCCGCCACCGGCGTGGATGGCGCGGACTTCCTTCAGGATGTCCTCCTGGCCCTTGGCCTCGCCGCCCGAGAACACGACCAGGCGCCGGCCGCCGAAGCAGGCCTGGACGATGTGGGCGAAGCGCGCCGCGGCATCGTCCTGCACCGGGTTCTTCGTGTAGGTCGCCTTGGCGGCATCGAGGCTGATGGCCGCGGTCGGCGGCTTCACCTTGATGATGTGCGCGCCGGTCAGCGCCGCCATGTGCGCGGCGTAGGCGCAGATGTCGAGCGCGGTCTCACCGACCTTGTCCAGCATCGGGCCGCGCGGATAGGACCACACGACGACGGCGAGGCCGACGGACTTCGCCTCCTCCGCCAGTTCCCGCAGTTCCTCCATCATCTCGAACTGGTATTCGGAGCCGGGATAGATGGTGAAGCCGATGGCGGAGCAGCCGAGGCGCAGCGCATCGCCGATCGTCGCCGTCACGGCCTGGTCCTTGGTGGTGGACAGGCTGTTGCTGCTGTTCATCTTCAGGATGGTCGGGATGGTGCCGGCATAGGTGGCGGCACCGGCCTCGATCATGCCGAGCGGCGCGGCATAGGCGTTCAGCCCGGCCTCGAGCGCCAGTTCGAACAGGTAGCGCGGGTCATAGGCGGCCGGGTTCGGCGCGAAGCTGCGCGCGGGGCCATGCTCGAAGCCCTGGTCGACCGGCAGGATCACCATGCGGCCGGTGCCGCCCAGCTTGCCCTGCATCAGGATGCGGGCGAGGTTGGCCTTCGTCCCGGGGTTGTCGCTCTCGTACCAGGACAGGATTTCCTGGACCTTCGGCGTCAGGCGCATCGTGGAATTTTCCTCGGTCAGCGGCGGTTGCGGGCTTGGCCCGGGGTCTAGCGCAGGTGTCCGCGCGTGTCATCCGGTGGAACGGTCAACCAAGCGGCGAGCCGCGACCGCCCGGCGGGGTGGCGGAGGTCGAGTGACCGGGCCTCCATCGCAGGCGGGCGGCCGGGAAGCAGGGTGGCGCCGGCTTCCGCGCAGGCGCCAGCGATGGCCGCGAAGGCGGGGGCGGTGGCATCGAGCACGATGCCGCGACATCCCGCCCGCAGCGCCGCCAGCGCGTCGCCCGGCGCGGTGCCGCAGCACAGCAGGTCCGGCGCCGGGACGGCGGGATGCGCGGCGCGCGCGGCATCGACCAGGGCGCGCCAGGCGCGGGGGCCGAGGAAGCCCGCCGCACCCTCCGCCGACAGCAGCGCGACGCCGCCCGGCCCCGCCAGCGTTAGCGTGGCCATCGCTTCCGCGGCTGATACGACCATCACCGCGCGAGGAATCCGGGCTGGAATCGAGCTCACCGTTGACCCGCAGGCCCTTGCATGTAAAGCGTTGCAGCATGCCGGGACCGCCTGCGGCAAGCGCCCATGGCGCTACGCGGGCACCGGCACCGGATCAGGCTTGGGGGCTTCGGAACAACCGTGTCAGGTGCACGCGCGTCAGGTGCGGGGATCGATGCCGGGGGCGATCCGACGGGTCGCGCCCTGGCGCGGCTTGAAGCCGCGGTGGAACGCCTGGCGGATGCCGCCGCCCGGCCGCGGCCGGAAGGGGTCGCTGGCGAAGGCGTGTCCCGCGCCGCGGTTGCGGCAATCGCCGACAGGCTGGACGAGACGATTGCGCGGCTTCGCGCGGCGCTCGGAGAGGATCAGTAGGCATGGGTCAGGTCACCGTTCGCGTCGGCGGCTACAGCCACCCCGTTTCGTGCGAGGATGGGCAGGAGGCACACCTGGTCTCCCTGGCGGCCGAGGTGGACAAGCGCGTGAATTCCATCAAGGCGATGGGCGGGCAGTTCGGCGAAAGCCGCCTGATCCTGCTGGGCGCGCTGCTGCTGGCGGATGAGGTGCATGACCTGAAGGTGGCCCTGGCCCAGGCCCGCGCCGGCCAGGTGGCGGCCGCGCCGCAGCCCGACCCGCGCCTCGCCGAACGCCTTGCCCGCATCGCCGACCGGATCGAGGGCATTGCCCAGACCCTCGACCGCCCCTAACTAGGGTGGGCGGGGCTGCCCGGTTGGTGAGGCACTTTAACCCCCGGGGCCAATGAGCATCCTCCGGGGGCTGGCGCTGTTCGGGCCGTGGTCCGAGCATCTGGCTCCCACCTGCACCAGCAGGTCTCAGGAGGGTTATCAAGCCCACGGCCATGGTGGCTCCGCGCCTGTTTTTTTCGTGCCCTCAGACGGCGGGCGCCCGCTCCGCGGGCTTGCCTTCGCGCCGACGCACTGCGGCGCCAGCGTTGAGCGCGTGCTGCGCGCGGGCCCGCTATCGCGGGTCGTGGTGTTGATCGATGGGTCCGGTCATGCTCTGCCCCGTCCTGCTCGCTGACCTGAAGGCGGAGGCGCGGAAGGCCGCGCTGGCGCGACGCCTGGGGCAGGACCCCCTGGCATGCGGGCAGGCGCTGGCCGCGCATCTGCTGCGGGACATGCCGCCGCCGCCCGGCGCCGTCGTCGCTGGCTTCTGGCCGATGGGGCCGGAGATCGACATCCGCCCGCTGCTGCACGCGCTGCATGGCCGCGGCCACCGCATCGCGCTGCCGGTCACGCCGAAGCGGGGGCTGCCGCTTCACTTCAGGGCATGGTCCCCGGGCGATGCGCTGGCGCGTGGCCCCATGGGCACGTCGCAACCAGGACCGGACGCCGCGCCCCTGGTGCCGGACTGGCTGCTGGTGCCGCTGCTCGCCTTCGACCGCGCGGGCAGGCGCCTCGGCTACGGGGGCGGCTATTACGACCGGACGCTCGCCGCGCTGCCCGGCGCCACGGCCATCGGCACCGCCTTCGCGGCCCAGGAGGTTGACGAAGTGCCCGCGGGGCCCGAGGACGCGCCCCTGACCGCGATCGTCACCGAGCGTGGTGTGACCCGCGCCGGAGTGGCCGATTAATGCGTATCCTGTTCCTGGGCGATCTGGTCGGCCGTGCCGGCCGCGATGCCGCGAATGCCGCCATCCCCGTGCTGCGCGAACGCCTGGCGCTGGACCTGGTGGTGGTGAACGGGGAGAACGCCAGCCACGGCTTCGGTCTCGCCCCCGACATGGCGCGGGCGCTGTTCACGGCGGGCGCCGATGTGGTGACCCTCGGCAACCACGCCTGGGACCGGAAGGAGATCATCCCCTATATCGAGGGCGAGCCCCGCCTGATCCGCCCGATGAACTACCCCCCCGGCACGCCGGGCAAGGGCGCCTTCATCGCCGTGCTGGCGGATGGCCGTCGCGCGCTGGTCATGCAGGCGATGGGCCGGCTGTTCATGGATGCGCTGGACGATCCCTTCCGCGGCGTGCAGGCGGTGATCGCGCCGCATCGCATGGGAACCGGCGGCACCGTCCACGCCATCATCCTGGATTTCCATGCCGAGGCATCCTCCGAGAAGCTGGCCATGGGCCACAGCTTCGACGGCAAGGTCTCGCTCGTGGTCGGCACCCACACCCATACGCCGAGCGCCGATCACCAGATCCTCCCGGGCGGCACCGCCTACCAGACCGATGCCGGCATGTGCGGCGACTATGACAGCGTGATCGGCATGCAGAAGGGCGCGGCCGCGCTGCGCTTCTGGAAGAAGGTGCCCGGCGAGAAGCTGGCCCCGGCGGAAGGCGAGGCGACGGTCTGCGGGCTGTTCGTGGAGACGGATGACACGACGGGCCTGGCGCTGCGGGTGGAGCCGGTGCGCATGGGCGGGCGGCTGAGCCAGGCGATGCCGGCGGTTTAGCGGGGCCCACGTCACCTGGAAACAGCGGCGCGCCATTGCCTGAGCCTTCGCTCGGCCTCTCGCCGTTGGTCGGGCGTCAGTTGCGCATCAATTTGCGCTTGCAGACGAGCCGGCTCCGGGGAGCGTCCCTCGGCGACCAACAGCCACATCATGGCCTGGACTGGGTCACGAGCGACGCCATCGCCCTGATGATAGATCAACGCAAGGCGGTAGCTGGCGTTGATGTGGTCGAGACGTGCCGCATTCATGTACCAATGCAGGGCTCGCGGTATGTCGCGTGGTACTCCGACGCCTGTGCGATACATTGACGCCAGCGTTGTCATGGCATCGGCGTGCCCGCGATCCGCTGCGGCCGAAAGATACTCCACGGCAGCCGGCGGGTCCTGAGGCCTGCCCTGACCCCATCGATACATTGCGCCAATCAGGTAAAGAGCTGTCGCGTCGCCGGAACGCGCTATGGGCGACAGTATCGCAAAGGCCTGCGCGAAATGGCGCCGGCCAAGCGCCGCCTGTGCTTGCTCTAACTGCAATGCTGTGTCCGAAAATTGGGTGCTGGGGCGTGTTGGCGGAATCGGAGTTGTCGTGATCGCTGGCAAGGTTGCCGGCTGCGGCGGCCGCGCTGCGCCAGGGGCCACGCCCGCCAGGAACACGCGCTGCCGGCCCATCTGTCCGTAGATCGCCGGCTGCTGCTGCCCGCGCGTCGCCTCCACCACATCCTCATGCACTTCGCGGAACAGATCGTAGACTTCCAGCGCCGAATTGCCGAGGTGGCGCAGAAGCGCCGTGGTGTAGGGGCTGTTGCGGCCGGCCCCGTCCGCGGCGGTACTGCCCTCCTTCGCGGCATAGGCGACGAGCACGGCGGAGCGTGCCGGCTCCACGCGCGCGAGGCCGCGCCCGACGCTGCGCTGCACGCCCGCGCTGCGCTGCATCCGGTTGCGGAAGGGATCGTCGCGGCAGGCATCGAGGATGACGAGGCCGAGGCTGCGCGCCCGGGCCACCGTCTCCATCACGTCACGCAGGCGGATCGCCTCATGCTGCACGTCGCCCTCTGCGCGCATCTCCACATCCACGGGCAGCAGCCAATTCTCGCCGCCCATCTCGATCCCATGGCCGGCGAAGAAGACGATGGCCTGGTCGGCCTCCTCCGCCGCCCGGCCGAAATCGCGGAGCGCGCGGCGCATCGCGTCCTGCCGGCCGTCCGACAGCACCGTCACGCCGAAGCCGAGGCGTGACAGGGCTGCCGCGACATCCGCCGCATCGTTCAGTGGATTGGCCAGGCGCGCGACCGACGCGGCGGTGTAGTTCGCATTGCCGACCACCAGCGCCACGCGCTGGCCCTGTGCCATGGCCGCCGGCGCCGCGATCGCGATGCCCGCCAGCAGCAGGCCGAACAGCCAAGCGCGAAGCAACCGCATTCCGCCCCCTCATCGCGTCGTGCTCGCAACGATAGGAAGGCCGGCGCCTTCGCGTAAGTCGGAATCCGTTGGCGCCCCCCCTACGCCACGCGCCTGAACCGCGCCAGCGTGCCACTCCGCAGCAGCGTGCTCGGCAGGCGGTGCCCCACAACCTCCTCCGCCAGCCGCCCGGCCTGCACCAGCGCATCGAGGTCCACGCCGGTCTCGATGCCCATCTCCTCGCACAGCAGCACCAACTCCTCGCTGGCGATATTGCCGGGCGCGCCGGGCTGGCCGGCGAAGGGGCAGCCGCCGAGTCCGCCGACGGTCGTATCGAAGCGATGGATGCCCATCCGCAGCCCCGCATGGGCATTGGCGATGCCGAGGCCGCGCGTGTCGTGCAGGTGCAGGATCACCGACAGGTCCGGCCAGCGGCTCCGGACCTCCCCCACCACGCGCTCGATCCGCGCCGGCGTCGCCCAGCCCATCGTGTCCGCCAGCGTCGCTTCCGGCAGGGACAGCCCATGCGCCGCGCCGATGGCGAAGGCATCCTCCAGCGCCTGGATCACGGCCTCCACCGGCACGTCCCCGGCGTAGTTGCAGCCGAAGGCGGCCTGGACGCTGATGCGGGTGACCGGCACGCCGGCGTCCTGGTGGGCGCGGATATTCACATGCTGCGCCTCGATGTTCTTCGCACGGTCGCGGTTGAGGTTCTTGAGCGAGAAGGCCTCGCTGGCCACGACGGTGACGGCCGTCTCCACCGTCATCCGGTCGCGGAAGGACAGCGCGCGGGCCATGCCGGCCGCGTTGAACCACAGCGCGGTGTAGGTGACGCCGGGGGCCGGTTCGAACCCCGCCGCCACCTGTTCCGCATCCGCCCAGCCCGGGACGATCTTCGGGCTGACGAAGGAACAGACCTGGATGTGGTGCAGGCCGGTCCCGGACAGCGCATCCACCAGCGCGATCTTGCGCGCGGTCGGGATCGGCCCGGGCTCGATCTGGAAGCCCTCCCGCGGGCCTTCCTCCCGGATCTCGACGCGGCGGGGCAGGTCGGTCATGGCGGTTCCTCCGCGCGGCAGGTTACTCCCCCGGGGGCCGCCCGGCTACTTCAAGCCGCGCCGCTGGTCCGGATGCAGCGCGGTGCCGAGGATGTGGGACGACCGCCCGATCACATGGCCTGCGCCGCCGACGATCAGCGGATCGGGCGCATGCACCACACCCTCATCCTTCCCGGCATAGGGCAGGGCGTGCAGGAAGTAGCGCATCGCTTCCAGCCTGGCGCGGCGCTTGTCGTTGGACTTCACGATGGTCCAGGGCGCGTCGGCGGTGTCCGTATAGAAGAACATCGCCTCCTTCGCCTCGGTGTAGTCGTCCCATTTGTCGAGGCTCGCCTTGTCGATCGGCGAGAGCTTCCACTGCTTCAGCGGATCGGTCTCCCGCGCCTCGAACCGCTTGAGCTGTTCGTCCCGCGTGACGCTGAACCAGAACTTGAAGAGGCGGATGCCGGACCGGGTCAGCATGCGCTCCAGCTCCGGCGCCTGGCGCATGAATTCCAGGTATTCGGAGGGCGAGCAGAACCCCATCACGCGTTCCACGCCCGCCCGATTGTACCAGGAGCGGTCGAAGAAAACCATGTCGCCGCCCGCGGGCAGGTGCTGGATGTAGCGCTGGAAATACCATTGCGACCGTTCGCGCTCGTTCGGCTTCTCCAGCGCGACGACGCGCGCGGCGCGCGGGTTCAAATGCTCCATGAAGCGCTTGATGGTGCCGCCCTTGCCGGCCGCGTCGCGGCCCTCGAACAGGATGACGATGCGTTCGTTGGCGTCCTTCACCCAGGCCTGCGCCTTCAGCAGTTCCACCTGCAGCGGCTTCACCCGCGCCAAGTATTCGCGTTCGGTCAGGCGCGTCGCGTAGGGGTATTCGCCGGTCTCGAAGGCGCGGCGCACGGCTTCGGGATCGTGGCGCGGCGCTGCCCGGCGATGCGGGCGCACTAGATCCGCGGCCGCATGGGCGATGCTGGCGGCACCTTCCGGCGCCTGGCCGTCGGGCGCGGGCAGGGCTTCGGGCAGGGTGGTGCCGTCTTCGGTCATGGCGGGCGTCTCCATCGCGGGGCAGGCTGCGCCCGGCGCGCATGTGGCACGATGATCTGTGTCAATCGGATGAACAGGCTGGCGTCACGCCCAGGCGGGCATGTCGATCCAGGCGAGGTGCCCGCCCTTGCCCGCGCCGCAATCCACGAAGATGGCGCGGCCGCCCTGCGCGCCTTCCGCGACATAGGGGCGGCCATCGGTGCTGCGCCGGTCATGGCCGCAGACCACCACCATGTCGGCGGGGATGCGGTCCACCCAGTCATGCACCCGGTCGGGGAAGCCATCGGCGCGCATCCGGCCCGTGACCTGGCCATACAGCGCCCGCGTCATCAGCCCCTGCGCCTTGCGTTCGCCGGCATCGGGCGGCGGGGCGCTGTGCAGCATCCCGGGGTGGAAGCCGCCATGGACGAACAGCCGCCCGCCATCATGCACCCAGGCCGGGGCGCGGCCGATCTCCTCGATCGCGCGGGCCTTCAATGCCTCCCCATCCGGTGCGGCGTCGAGCTGCGCCAGCGTCCGGTGCAGCCCTTCCGGCTGGCCCCGCACCGGCGCGCCGGTCAGCGCCCGGCGCAGCTTGTGGTCGTGGTTGCCGAGGATGAAGAGGCCGCGGCCTTCGTCGATCAGCGCGAACATCCGGCGCAGCACCTCCGGGCTGTCCGGCCCGTGGTCCGTCAGGTCGCCGAGTTGGATGATGAACATGTCCGCGGCCAGAGCGCCCTCGATCGCGTGGATGAAGGCCGCGGCATCCCCATGCACATCGGCCACCACGCGCAGCCCCGCGAAGCCGCGCCACAGATGCCCGACCGGGGAGGGCAGGGGCGCCATCAGGCCGCGTCCCCGGGCTTCCGAAGCGCGGCGAAGGCGGCCAGCGCGCGGGCGCGGCCCTCCGCATGCTCCACCACCGGGCGGGGATAGCTGGCGCCGAGCCGGATGCCGCAGCCCGCGAGGATGCCGGCCGGTGCCTCCCACGGCTTGTGGATGAAGGCGGCCGGCAGCTTCGCCAGTTCGGGCACGAAGCGGCGGACATAGGCGCCCTCCGGGTCGAACTTTTCCCCCTGCAGCACCGGGTTGAAGACCCGGAAATAGGGCGCGGCATCCGTCCCGCACCCCGCCACCCATTGCCAGGAGGCGCTGTTGGAGGCGAGGTCGGCATCCACGAGCGTATCGTGGAACCAGGCTTCCCCCGCCTGCCAGGGCTGCATCAGGTGCTTCACCAGCAGGCTTGCCGCGATCATGCGCACGCGGTTGTGCATCCACCCGGTCCGCCAGAGCTGCCGCATCCCCGCATCGACGATGGGATAGCCCGTGCGGCCCTGCTGCCACGCCGTCAGCAGCGCCTGGTCCGGCACCCAGGGGAAGGCATCGAATTCGCCCCGCAGCGCGCGGGCCGGCATTTCCGGCCGATGCCACAGCAGGTGATAGGCGAATTCCCGCCAGAGGATCTCCTTCAGGAAGGTCTCCGTGGCCCCGGCGGCGGCCCCTGCCGCGCGCGCGGCGTGCCAGACCTGCACGGGGGAGATTTCGCCCCAGCGGAGATGGGGCGACAGGCCGGATGATCCCTCGATGCCCGGCAGGTTCCGGTCGCTGTCGTAGCGGCCGAGCGCGCGGGCGGTGAAGCGCGAAAGCCGGGCGGCGGCGCCCTCCTCCCCCGGCTGCCACAGCGCCCCGAACCCCCGGGCCCAGTCTGGCTCGCCCCTCACGGGGTACAGGGCCAGGCTGTCCAGTGTCTCGCCTCCCGCCGGTGCCTCGACCCCCGGGATGCGGTCCGGCGCGGGCAGGGGGGGCGGCGGGTCGCCGGCCGCCAGCAGGGTCTTCGCGAAGGGCGAATAGACGGCATAGGGCTTCCCGCTGCCGGAGCCGAAGCCATGCGGTTCCCGCAGGATGGCCGTGGTGTGCAGCGCCAGGGCGCGGCCCGCTTCCCGCAAGGCCTCATGCACCCGGCGCGACTGTTCCCGTGCCCAGGGCTCGTAGCCGCGGCCGGCATGGATTTCTGCCGCGCCGATGGCGGCAGCGAGGGCGGGGATCACCGTCTCCGCCCGGCCACGCGCCAGCAGCAGCGGCGCGCCGCGCGCGGCGAGCGAACGGCCCAGCGAATCGAGGCTGCCCTTCAGCCACCACCGCGCCGCCCCGCCATGCGCCCAGTCGCCGGCCGCCTCATCGTCCAGCACGAAGACCGGCAGCACGCGCCGCCCCCCCGCCAGGGCGGCCGCAAGGGCGCGGTGATCGGCCAGGCGAAGGTCGTGGCGGAACCAGAGAAGGGCGGGAGCGGGGGAGGCGGCGATCGCAGTCATCCCCCTCATGTAGGACGAAACGCGCGCGGCGCGAGCATCCCGAGAGAACCATCGCGGGTTCGCGGCGTTGGATGGGCGACCGCAAGCAGCCGGAACGACCACCTTCGGTGGATGGCCGGCCTCGCGGGACACGGAAAAAGGAAAAGACGCATGACCCCGATGCAGAGGCGCGGGCTGTTCACGCTCGCCGCGGCGGGTGCCGCGATGGGTGCAGGCCTGGCGGCGCCGACGGTGCTGCGCGCGCAGACGCAGCTTCGCACGCTGGCCGATACGATGGCCGGGGATTCCCGGTTCTCGCAATTCCTGAACCTGATCACCCATGGTTCGATGGTGGAGAAGTTCCGCCAGGCGGCGCCGATGACGGTCTTCGCGCCGATCGATGCCGCCTTCGCCGGCGCACCCTCCGGCCTGCTCGACCAGCTCCTGGGCGGGTCCCAGTCCGGGCAGAACCGGAACGACGTGGATCGCCTGCGCCTTGGCGCGCTGATCGACTACCACACCGTGCCGGGCATGCTGCGCGCGGCGGAACTGACGGGCGACCGGCGCCTGCGCACGGTGAACGGCGCGGATATCGCGCTGACCTCGGCCAATGGTCGCCTGTCGTTGCAGAACCCGGCGCCCGGCCAGCAGATCGCCGGCTTCGGCGCGGCGGGGCAGAATGTGTCGGCCCGCCCGGCGCAGGTGGTGCAGGCGGACATCATGGCCAGCAACGGCATCATCCATGCCATTGACCAGGTGATCTGGCCGTAAGGCGGGACCACACCCCCACCCGACCCTCCCCCGCCAGTGCGGGGGAGGGCTCGTTGCGTTCAGGGGCCGTTCGCGGCCTCGGCCTCCATCGCGCGCATCGCGCCGCGAAGCGGGCCGGTGGCAAAGCTGTAGAGGCGTTCCTGCCCGATCAGGAAGGCGCGGCCGCCGCGATGGAACAGCCGCGCGATGGCGGGATCGCGGATATCGAGCCCGCCGGTGAAGGCACCGAAGGCCGGCAGCATCAGGCGCCGCCCATCCGTCAGGAAACACGGCCGCGTCACGCCGCCACCCCTGACCGGCATGGTCGCCTTGGGGTGGAAATGGCCGGACACCTCGATGATGCCGAGCGGCAGGCGGGCGGGATCGGCCTGGTGCCGGAAGACGATGGCGCCGATGCGCAGTTCCGTGACCGCCGTGCCGGGCAGGCCCTCCGGTGGCTCCGGGTCATGGTTGCCGAGCAGCCAGGTGACTTCCCGCCCCTCCAGCAGCCGCTTCAGCGTGGCGCAGTCGGCGGGCGGCAGGCGGGCGCAGCCATGGCGGTCATGGAAGCTGTCGCCCATCAGGACCAGCTTCTGCGGGTTCCACTTGCGCAGCGCGGCGCCCAGGCGTTCCAGCGTATCCCGCGTGTCGTAGGGCGGTACGAACTGGCCGCGGGCGGCGAAGTGGCTGCCCTTTTCCAGGTGAAGGTCCGTCACGGCCAGCAGTTTCTGGGCGGGCCAGGTGCAGACGCCGGCGGGGTCCAGCATCAGGCGCTGGCCGGCCATGTGAAGGGGGGCGGCAGTCATCGGTCGGGGCTTCCCAGGTGCTTCGGGGCGCTGCGGATGAATCGGTTGTAGCGGGCCTTCTTGTCGCGGGGCCGGCGCGCCCTGTCACGATCCCCGCGCGGCGGAATCGCCTCCGTCACGGTGGCCAGCACCTCGTTGAAGGCATCGGTGCCGAGCGTGGCGTCGGCCACCAGCGCCTCCGCCTCCGCCAGCAGCGCATCCTCCGCGCCGCCCGCCACCCATTCGCGCCCTTCCTCGATCAGCGCCGGCACGGCGAGCGGCGAGACGCGGTCCAGCGCCCGGTGGCGGATGCCGCCCGCCCGGGCGCGCGCCAGGATCAGCCCGATGCGCGCCACATCCGTCAGCCCCGCGGCGGCTTCCTGCCGCGTCGCGCGCAGCAGGATGTGGTCGGGCTCATGCTTGCGCAGCACGTCGTAGATCAGGTCGGCATTCATCGTCATCTGGCGCCCGGACTTCTCCTGCCCCGGATGGTTCTTCTCGATGAGGCCGGCGATGGTCGCGATGTTGCGGAAGGTGCGGCGGAGCATGGAGCTTTCCGCCATCCATTCCTCCAGCTCCTCCCCCAATATGTCCTCCTCGAACAGCCGCTCCACGCCCACGGGCTCGAAGGCGCACCAGGCGGCCAGGACGTAGTCGGTGGCGAGGTAGCCGAGCGGCGCCATGCCGAGCTTTTCCATCCGCTTCGTCACCAGCATGCCGAGCGACTGGTGCGCCAGCCGCCCCTCGAAGCAATAGGCGACGAGGAACCACTTCTCGCCGCGCGGGAAGGTCTCCACCAGCAGCCCGTCGCGGGGTGGCATTTCCGATTGCTTCTGCTGCAGCCGCAGCCATTCCTGCACGGGGGCGGGCAGCGCCTTCCACGCCTTGGGGTCCGCCAGGATCGCGCGGACGCGGGCGGCCAGGTAGGTCGTCAGCGGCATCCGGCTGCCGGCATAGGCGGGGACGCGGGGTTCGCCTTCACCGCCCCGCGTCACCAGGCAGGCGGTGGTGTCGAGGCCCTCGAACCGCAGCAATTGCCCCGCGAAGATGAAGCAGTCGCCCTGGGTGAGGGTGGAGACGAACCATTCCTCCACCTCCCCCAGCACGCCGCCGCCACGCAGCCTGACCTTCATGAGTGGCGTCTCGACGATGGTGCCGAGATTCATGCGGAGCTGGCGCGCCACGGCGGTGGTCTTGACATGGATGTAGCTCTGCGCGTCCCGGAACAACTTGCGAAAACGGTCGTAGGATTGCAGGGCGTAGCCGCCATCCTCGACGAAGCGCAGCGCATCGTCGAAGTCGCGGCGGGGCAGGGCGGCATAGGGGGCGGCGCGGGTGACCTCCGCATAGAGGTCGTCGGGCCGGAAGGGGCCCGCCACCGCGACGGCGAGGATGTGCTGCGCCAGCACGTCGAGGCCCCCCGGCCGCGGCGGGTCGCCATCCAGCTCATGCGCCGCGATGGCCTGGCGGGCGGCGGTGCATTCGATGACCTCGAAGCGGTTGGCGGGCACCAGCACGGCCTGGCTGGCTTCGTCCATCCGGTGGTTGGCGCGGCCGATGCGTTGCAGCAGCCGCGCCACGCCCTTGGGCGCCCCCACCTGCACCACCTGGTCCACCGCGCCCCAGTCGATGCCGAGGTCGAGCGAGGCTGTCGCAACCACCGCGCGCAGCCGCCCCGCCGCCATCGCGGCCTCCACCTTTCGCCGCTGCTCCACGGTCAGGGACCCGTGGTGCAGGCCGATCGGGAGGTTGTCGTCATTCATCTTCCACAGCGCCTGGAAGCACAGCTCCGCCTGGGCGCGGGTGTTGACGAAGACGATGGTGACGCCGGCCTCCCGGATCCGCCGATAGACCTCCGGCATCGAGGCCAGGCCCATATGCCCGCCCCAGGGCAGGCGGCCTTCCGGCAGCAGGATGTCGAGGCGCGGCTCCGCGCCACCCTCGCCCACCACCAGCGCCACGTCGTCGATGCCGCCGGTGGGCGAGAGGTAGCGGCGCAGCGGATCGGGGTGGGCGACGGTGGCGGACAGGCCGACGCGCCGGGCGCCGGGCGCGAGGGTGCCAAGCCGCGCCAGGCCCAGCGCGAGCTGGTCGCCGCGCTTGGTGCCGGCGATGGCGTGGATCTCATCCACCACCACCGCCGCCAGCCCGCCGAAGAAGCTGCCGGCATCGGGCAGGGTCAGCAGCAGCGCCAGGCTTTCCGGCGTGGTCAGCAGGAAGTTCGGCGGATTCTCCCGCTGCCGGGTGCGGCGGTTCTGGGGCGTGTCGCCGGTTCGCGTCTCGATCCGGATGGGCAGGCCCATCTCCTCGACGGGTTGCGTCAGGTTCCGCGCGATGTCGACGGCCAGCGCCTTGAGGGGGGAGATGTAGAGGGTGTGCAGCCCGTCGCGCGGCTGGCCGTGCAGGTCGATCAGGCTGGGCAGGAAGCCCGCCAGCGTCTTGCCGCCGCCGGTGGGCGCCACCAGCAGCGCGGAATCACCCCGCCGCGCGGCCGCCAGTAGCGCCAGCTGATGCGCCCGCGGCGCCCAGCCGCGGCCGGCGAACCAGGCGGTGAATGGTTCCGGTAATGTTCGCATCGCCCCATTATGGCGCCGCTTCGGGAATGGGGAAGGGGCGGGCCGACTATGAGCCTGTGAAAGAAGCGAGCTTGAGCATTAATGCCCGTTGAAATCATTGGGCTTTTTCCTCGGATTCCGGCGCTTTCGGGCATCAACAGGCTGCGGAAGAACGGGCGGCTGAGGATGGGCGAGCGAATTTTCGGGCAGGAAAGGATGACGCGCAGACACGATGTGGTTGCATCGTGGCAAGCGGCAGACGAATCCTGCGCGGAAAGGCGCCGCCCAGCCGACCCGTCCCGTTTTTCCGCAGCCTGTTTATTCACAAGCTCTATGCCGGGGGGGCCGCCTTCGGCGCGCGCGCGGGCATCAGGCGCGCCCGCGTCACCATGAAGGGGCCGAAGGTCTGCTCCGCCGGGGCTTCCTCCGGCAGGGGGATGGCTTCAAGCGGCCCCCAGGCAGCGGCGCGTTCGCCGGCGGACAGGAAGCTCCGCTGCACCAGCCAGTCGCCGAGCTGGCGGTAGTCCAGCACCGTCGATCCCTGGTTGGCTGTCGCGGCCCGGCCTTTCACGCTGGCCGCGTCCGCGGGCAGGGCGATGCCGGCGATGGCGTCGGCGACATGCACCTCCGTCACGCCGGAGTCCTGCAGCTGGATGGCGAATTTGGTCTTGGGCGGCAGCCGCCGCAGGATGATGCCGACGCGCTGCTCCGGCCGCGCGACATAGGCGTAGAGGTGAAGCGCGGAGCCCTCGGCAAAGACCAGGCGCCTGGCGGCGCGGTAGAGCGCGATCTGCTCGGGGACGGACCGATCCTCCGGCCGCAGCACCTGCCAGCCCGCCCGCAGGAAGGCCTGCTCCAGCGACTCCTCCTCGGCGAAACGCGCCGGCGGGACGAGCCCGGCGCGGGAGACGTAAAGGCCGGGCAGTGTGGCGGGGCCATCGGCGTCCGCTGGGCCGGCCATGCGCCCGACGAAGCGCCGGAAGGCGGGATGGCCCGCCGCGACGTCGGCCGAGGCGTTCAGCATCAGGGCGGAGGGCACCGCCAGCTGTTCGAAGATGGTCGGACGGATGACGACGAGCAGCTTCTTCCCGTCCAGCCCCAGCAGCCGCAGCGTATCCTGGATGTAGGGCCGCTGGAGCGTGACGCTGGCGAAGCGCGCCGCATTGCCGGGGCGGGGGGAGGCGAGGGTCCAGACGATGCCGTCGGCCCAGTCGCGCAGCGGCTCCATCGCCCAGAGCCGGCCGAGGCTTTCCGTCAGGAAGTGCCCGAAATGGTGATGCAGCCCGCCGCCATAGAGCCAGCGCCCCCGCTGCGTGATGGGGGTGCGCAGGGCGGGCCCGCAGGCTTCCAGCGCCGCGGCCAGGTCCGGCCGCGGCATGTGCACGCGGGCCCCGGCGCGATGGAGGCTGCGCGGGATGATGGCGCCGGCCGCGGTGTAGGGACCGCCATCGACGGCGATGCCGGCGCGGCTGCTGAAGCCGTACTCGGCCTCGATCACCGGGTCGGCCATCGCGATGCTGCGGAGCGAAGGCACCACCACGGCCTTCTCGTGATGCTCGATCGCCGGTTCCTTGTCATACCGGACGGGCTCGGCCAGGAAGCGGCGCAGCAGCACGCGGTTCTGGTCGGCCACGGCTTCGCTGCCGGCCGTTGGCGGCGTGTCCATCAGGGGTGCCGCAGGCGGGGCTTCCGGTTGGGCCTCCCTGGGTGCCTCCCTCGGGACCTCCGCCGGCATGGCGGCCGGCGTCCAGCTTGCGTGCGGGGCCGGGGGGATGGCCAGGCGGAAGCGGTCCGGGATGCGGAAGGGGGCGCGCAGCCGGGCCGGGTCCCGCGCCGCCTCCCGGTCCCCCACCAGGGCGCGGAACGCCGCTTCGCCCAGTTCCGGCGCATCGGACGGTGCGGCGAGGGGGAAGGCCTTGGCCGCCAGGCCCTCGGCCGCCATGCGCCAATGCCCGCCATGCTGGCTGGCGATCGCCTCGGCCGACCAGGTCACTGCCTGGCGCCGCGCCTGGGTTTCCCGGAACAGCGCCTCATCGACGTATTTCAGGTGGAACAGGTAGAGGTCGTGATCGAGTTCGGCGGCCTGGGGACAGTGATGGAAGCCCGGCCGCCAGACCACCGGCACGCGGGAGACCAGCGGCTTGCAGTAGCGCGGGCTGAACCTGGCGAAGCCGCGCTGGGCGAGGATGGGCTGCGCCGGGTCCAGCCTGGCCTCCGTGCCGGTCACCTGGACCACGTCGCAGCCGATGGCGCGCAGCGTCGGGTGCCGGGACCGGGCGATGAGATCGGCCAGGCCCGCATGGCGCGCCGGATCGGCGACGAGGAATTCATCGGCGTCGGAGAAGATGACCGCGTCGTAGTAGGACAGCAGCGACGCCTGGTAGTGGCTGACGCAGCGCGCCCGCGCCACCTCCTCGAATTCACCGCGCGGCAGGCGGATGGTGTTGGCGACCACGCCATCGGTGCTGCCATCGGTGGATCCGTGGTCGAGGCAGAACAGGTTCTCCGCGCCGACTTCCCGCGCGTAATGCGCGGCCCAGAGCCGGAGGAACAGCGGCTCGTTGTAGACCATGGTGAAGGCGGCGATCTTCATCGCGGCTTACTGCTCCCCCTGCCTGCCGAGGTCCCTGCCACGGGTGCCGCGGTGGGCGTGGCAGGGGCGCCGGTGCGCAGGGCGCGCCGGCCGAGCCTGGAACCCGCGCGCGGAGCATCGCCGATCTGTCCGGCGATGGCCAGACCCGCGGGCCGATCCCGGCGCCATGGACGGGCCATGGCCGGATCGGCGCTGGCCTTCGCGATTCCGAAGGCGCGAGCAACCCGCCCCCGGGGACGAGGGCGGGGGCGAGGTGTCAGCGCCGCCGGCCGCGCCGCTGCCTGCCCTTGCCGATGGGCTTCGCGGGGGGTGTCGGGGATTGCGGCGCGGCATGTTCGAGCGCGAGTGACGGCTCCGGCGCCAGGGATGGCGCGGCCTGCGGTGTCCCGGCCGCTGCCTCAACGGCCGCAGCGGGAGGGCCATCCCGCGCCGGCCCTGGCGCCGCTTCCGATGGGGGTTCCGAAGGGGCTTCCGATCGGGAGGCCAGCGGCTTCGCCAGCCATACGAGGCCGGCCGCTGCGGGCCCCGCGGGCAGCACGGCCAGCTGCCGGTAGCCATGGCGCAGGAAGAAGCCCGGCGCCTCGAACTCATAGGCACGCACGAGCAGCTGGGCCAGGCCGTGCTCGCGGGCCGCATCCTCCGCCGCCAGCAGGAGGCGGCGGCCGACGCCCTGGTTCCGCGCTGCCTCCGCCACCCAGAACTGCCCGAGCTCGGCCACGCCCAGCATGCCGCTGATGGATACCGCGCCGATCGCCTCCCCGTTCGTCCCGCGCGCCACCACCCAGCTCGCCAACCGGCCCATGCCGGGCTGCACGGCCTGGCGCCGGCGCCGCTTGCCGTCCTGGCGGACCGTCAGCACCAGATCTTCGGGCGGCTTCGGGGTGGCCTCGATTCCAAACTCGATCATGGGTTCTCCGTCGATGACGCGCGGCACGGGCCGGCATCGAAGCCTTGAGGTGGCGCAGGGTTCCGGCGCCTCGCAATTGCCGTCCTGGATGCTCGTATAGGAGGATGGCGGTGTAGGTCCGCTTAAACGGCGCTGGTCGATAGGACGTGATCGCCAGGCGTGACGAAGGGCCGGCACCTTGACCAGCCGGCCGGGCCCACGATGTCCCGCCCATGCCCCATCCTTCGACCTGGATGCGCGTCACGCCCCAGGGGCTGTGGTGCGAAGCCGGTGACTTCTTCATCGATCCCGTCCGGGCCGTGCCCCATGCCGTGATCACCCATGGCCATTCCGACCATGCGCGGCCGGACCATGGCGCCGTGCTCGGCACGCCGGAGACGCTCGCCATCATGACCCAGCGCATGGGCGAGGGCCGGGCCGGGCGCAGCCAGCAGGCGCTGGGATACGGGGAGGGCGTGGTGCGCAACGGCGTCGCCATCCGCCTGGTGCCGGCGGGGCATGTGCTGGGGTCGGCGCAGGTGGTGCTGGACTGGCAGGGCAGCCGGATCGTGATCTCCGGCGACTACAAGCGCCGCCTCGACCCCACCTGCACGCTGTTCGAGCCGGTGGAATGCGACGTCTTCGTCACCGAGGCGACCTTCGCCCTGCCGGTCTTCCGCCACCCGCCCGCCGATGTGGAGGTGGGGCGGCTGCTGGACAGCGTGCGGCTGTTCCCGGACCGCGCGCATCTGGTGGGCGTCTACGCGCTGGGCAAGTGCCAGCGGCTGATCGCCCTGCTGCGCCAGGCCGGCTGGGACCGGCCGATCTGGCTGCATGGCGGCCTGCTGGCGATGTGCGAGTTGTATGCCCGGCACGGGATCGACCTCGGCGACCTGCGCCCCGTGCCGATGCCCGCGAAGCGCGGCGCCGGCGGGCTGCTGGCGGGCGAGATCGTGCTGGCGCCCACGGGGGCGGAGGCCACGCCCTGGGTGCGGCGCCTGGCGGAGCCGGTGATCTGCGCGGCCTCCGGCTGGATGCGGGTGCGCCAGCGTGCCAAGTCGAAGGGCGTCGAACTGCCGCTGATCGTCTCCGACCACGCGGATTGGGAGGAATTGCTGCAGACGGTGGAGGAGGTGCGCGCGCCGGAGGTCTGGGTGACGCATGGGCGCGACGATGCGCTGGTGCATGCCATGGGCCTGCGCGGCGTGAAGGGCCGCGCCCTGCATCTGCTGGGCCGGGGCGAGGAGGATGAGGCCCTAGAGGCGCCAGCGCCTTCGGGCGAGGCGCCAGGCGCCGAGGAGATGGCCGCGCCAGCCGGCGCGGAGCGTGAGATGGGTGCAGGTGGTGCGGATGCGTGACGCCCGGCCGAGGCGACGCCCCCAGGCCCGTTCGAACGCCGCCTGGCAGTCGAGAAAGCCGGCATCGACGCGGCCGGGGCTGAGGTGATGCAGGTGGTAGTCGATCACCCAGGCGCTGCGCCCGGCCTGCCGGGCCGCCAGGCACAGATCCGTGCCGTACAGGTGAAAGCCCGCCAGGTCCGGGGAGGGCACGATCCCCGTCCCGCCCTTCAGCACGAGGAAATTCTCGTCGAGGCTGTGCACCAGGCCGGGGAAGGGGCCGCGCGCCTGGTCGGCGCCATGCGGGTCCGTGATGCGGATCACCAGGCGCCCTTCCGGCGAGGCCCCCGCATTGCCCGCGATGCCCCAAGAGGGGTCATGCGCCTCCAGCGCCGCCAGCCGGTCGCGCAGCACCGCGGCGCCGTCGCCGATCAGGCGCACATCCTGGTGGCAGCAGATGACGAATCGGCCGCGGGCGCGGCGGATCATCGCCGTGAGGCCCGTGAAGGCGCACCAGCGATTGGCCTCGCTGTTGTCGAGGTGGAGGAACTCCGCATCCCCGAAGCCATGCGCCACGAAGCTCGCCTGCATGGCCAGCCATTGCGCCTGGTCCGTCACCAGGGTGCAGATGGAGAATCCGGGCGCCGCTGCCTCGCTGATGGTCTCCGGCAGGGCGGCGATGCTGTTCACGGCGCCGTGTTGGTACAGGCGCGTCGCCAGGGGGGCAAGCAATGAGCCTGCCGGCCTTCGCGGCGCTGCTGGAACGCCTCGCCTTCACGCCGGGGCGGAACGCCAAACTCGCGCTGCTGCGGCAGTGGTTCGCGACGCAGCCGGACCCGGATCGCGGCGTCGGCCTGGCGGCGCTGACGGGTGAGCTTTCCCTCAGCGCCGCCAAGCCGGCGCTGGTACGGGAACTGGCGGCATCCCGCACCGATCCCGTGCTGTTCGACCTCTCCTACGATTATGTCGGCGACCTGGCGGAGACCGTCGCGCTGATCTGGGTGCCGCGCGCCGGGGTCAATGCGCCGCCGCCATCCCTGGCGGAGGTGGTGGAGGCGCTGGAGGCGACGCCGAAATCCGAACTGCCGGCGCTGATCGCGGGCTGGCTGGATACGCTGGATGCCAATGGGCGCCTCGCCCTCATCAAGCTGGTGACGGGCGGGCTCCGCGTCGGCATCTCCGCCCGCCTGGCCAAGACGGCGCTGGCGGAATGGGCGGGCGTCGAGGTCGCGGCGGTGGAGGAGGTGTGGCACGGCCTCACGCTGCCCTATCTCGACCTGTTCGCCTGGCTGGAGAAGCGCGGCCCGCAGCCGGATGCGCGGGACCTGCCGGTGTTCCGGCCCCTCATGCTGGCCCATCCGCTGGAGGAAGCGGACCTCGCCGCGCTCGATCCCGCGCAGCACCGGGCGGAGTGGAAGTGGGACGGCATCCGCGTGCAGCTGTCGGCCACCGGCGGCGGGCGGCGCCTCTGGTCCCGCGGGGCGGAGGACATCTCTTCCGGTTTTCCCGAGATCATCGCCGCGATGGAGTTCCGCGCCGTGCTGGATGGGGAGTTGCTGGTGGTGCGGGAGGGCGAGGTGGCGCCCTTCGCGGACCTCCAGCAGCGGCTCAACCGCAAGATCGTCAGCGCGAAGATGCAGGCGGCGCATCCCGTCGGCGTCAGGCTCTATGACATCCTGTTCGATGGGGACGAGGATCTTCGCGCGGCTCCCTTCGACGAACGCCGCGCGCGGCTGGAGGCCTGGTTCGCACGCACGAAGCCGGCGCGCATGGACCTTTCGGCGCAGATCGCCTTCGGCTCGGTGGACCAGCTTTCGTCGATCCGCGACGGCGCCCGGGCGGCGGCGATCGAGGGGCTGATGATCAAGCGCGCCGACAGCCCCTATGTCGCCGGCCGCGTGAAGGGGATGTGGTGGAAGTGGAAGCGGGCGCCGCTCGGCGTGGATGCGGTGCTGATGTATGCGCAGCGCGGGCATGGCAAGCGCAGCAGCTACTATTCCGACTACACCTTCGGGCTGTGGCGGCCGGATGGCGCGGGCGGGCAGGAGCTGGTGCCGATCGGCAAGGCCTATTCCGGCTATACCGACCAGGAACTGCTCTGGCTGGACCGCTGGATCCGCAACAACACGACCGCCCGCTTCGGCCCGGTGCGGGAGGTGGAGAAGGGCCTGGTGCTCGAGGTGATCTTCGATGCCGCCCAGCGCAGCGGAAGGCACAAATCCGGCGTCGCGCTGCGCTTCCCCCGCATCGCCCGCATCCGCGCCGACAAGCCGGCGGCGGAGGCCGACCGGCTGGCGACGCTGGAGGCGATGATCGACGGCGTGGAAATTCCCTGAACGCGCGTTCGGTGTGGCTTTTTAGTCGCTAATCCGATTTAGCCGATTATGCCGTTTATGCGCATTTAGTCGCGATTCAGCGGGGTGTCGGGCAAGGTTCGGACGGTGATGGACCGAACATAGCGGGAACGCAGCGCGGCGGCCAGGAAAATTCCACTCCCTCATTCCATCCGCGCCAGCAGATCCTGCGCCGCGCGCGCCCAGCCATCCCAGGCGGCATCGGCGGCGGTGCCGGCGCGGTCGGCGGCCAGGCTCGCGGCGTTCAGGCGGCGGCGGGCTTCCTCCCGCTCCGCCCCGCTCCGGTCCTCCGCCGCGGCGCGGGCGCGGGCCAGCGCGGCCTCCGCGGTCCGGTAGCCGCGGATCGCAGTGCGGGCCGTATCGAGCAGCCCGCGCAGTTCCGCCATCCTCTCCGCCAGCGCGGCCAGGCGGTCGCGGCCCGGGGCCTCGGCGGGCAGGCGTTCCAGCGTGGCGCGCAAATTCTCCAGCGTCGCGGGGCCGCCGGGCAGGCGGCGCAGGCTCTGTTCAACATCGATGTCGCGCCAGCGCAGCAGGATCGGGTCGCCGAGGCCCGCATCCCAGACCGGCAATTCGCGGCTGGTCTCCTGTTCCCAGGCGAAGCGCAGGGTCTGCGGGCCGCCATCCAGCACCACCTCGTGCCGCAGGCCGAAATCGCCCTCCGCCGCCACGGTGAAGCGGGGGGTGAAGCCGGGGCGGCGGGGCAGGTCCACCACCATCCCGGCGCCGCGCCCGGCATCCGGGGCGCCGCCGGGGTCCAGCGCCAGCGCGGCTTCCTGGCGGACCACCACGCGCAGCACCACCACGCCGCGGCGGAAGGTCGCGCCGGCCGGGCGTTCCCCGCTGGCCTGGGCGGCGGACAGGCGCAGGTCACGGTCCCGCGCGAAGCCGACCAGCCGGGTCTCCCCGGGTGCCACGGCGCGGATCTCCGCATCGCCGAGGAAGGCGCCGGCTTCCGGACCCTCCGCGCCATAGAGCGTGGCGAGGCCGTCCGGCAGCGTGTGGCCGGAGGTGTTGCGGAGACGGAGCGCCGAGAGCGGGTTGCGGGCCGAGAGGTCCTGCACCCACCACAGCCTTTCGGCCGGCAGCGTGGCATCGAGGAAGGGGAGGTTCGCCGTCTCCCCGCTCCGCACCGTCACGGGGTTCGGCAGCGCGAAGGCGACGCGGCCGGCGGCGCTGGCGGGGAGGGCGGCGGGCACGGCGGCGACGCTGTCGGCGAAGCGCAGCGCGGCTTCCGGCGCGGCGCCGGCCCCCGGGGAAGCCATGGCGCGCGGGGCCGGGGCCGCCATGGCCGGGGCCATGGCGAGCGGCATCGGCATGGGCGGCGGCGGCGGGGTGGCGCCGGTATCGGCGCGGACGGAAACCCCCTCCGCCACCCGCACCGGCAATTCGGGCCGCGCGACGCGGATGGGCGCGTAGAGCGCCTGCTGGAAGGCGGCGGGGTTGCCGGAGACGAGGGCGAGGCGCACCCCCTCCCAATCCGCGCCGGAGCGGTTTTCGACGACGGCCCAGCCCTGCAGCCGCGCCTCCCCCCGGCGGGGGGGGATGACCAGGCGCCAGGAGGGTTTCCAGAGCGGCGCGGCCGCGACGTAGCCGAGCGAGACCTCCCGCGCCGCGGCGGCGCCGGCGAGCCGCACTTCCACCACGCGGCTGTCGGCGGTGCTGGCGGCGGCCAGGGCTTCCGCCGCGCGGCGCAGGCGGGCGGCCAGGTCCGGATCGGCGAAGCGGATGCCATCGCCATCGGCCAGCGCCAGGCTGCGCAGGCCCTGCTCCGTCACTAGCGTCAGGCGCAGCGCCGGGGCGGTGTTCGGGGCCTGCACCTCCTCCGCATCCACCAGCCGGCCGGTGGCGCCGGCCGCTTCCACGGCCTGGCCGCGCAGGGCGCGGAGCAGGGTGGTGCGGTTGGCGAAATCCTCGGGCTTCAGGGGCAGGCCGCGGAAGGCCTCCGCCACCAGATCCTGCGCCGGCAGGCGCACGCCCTCCACCCGGCCGGCGGGATCGCGGACCAGCAGGGATTTCAGGACATCATCCACATCCTCCACCGGCACGCGGAAGGACAGCGGCGCGCCGGGGTCGAGGCGGCCCGATCGCTCGATCTGCGCCAGGCCGGCATTGGACAGGGTGACGGCCGTGACGGGGAGGTCCTGCGCCGAGGCGGGGAAGGCGAGCAGAAGGGGGGCCAGCAGCAGCAGCGGGGCGCGCATGGGGTGTCGTCCGGTTTCGGCCTTGGACCTCATGGTGCGGGCAGTGGGGCGGCAGGGGAAGCCAGGATGCGGTGGATGGATACTTGCGAACGCTTCTCAATTGCGATAATCGGCGCTCGACGCACACGGAAAGGCCGCCAATGACCGCGCTCGCTCCCCGCCGCCTCATGCTCGCCGCGCTGCTGATGGCGGCACCCGCCCTGGCCCCCGCCGCCTCCGCCCAGAACCGGGGCGAGGTCGCGGTCTACTCCGCCCGGCACTACGACACCGACCGCCGGCTCTACGACGCCTTCACGCGGGAGACGGGCATCCGCGTCCGCCTGATCGAGGGCGATGCCGACCAGCTGGTGGAGCGCATCCGGACGGAGGGGACGAACAGCCCGGCCGATGTCCTCATCACCGTCGATGCCGCGCGGCTGGCGCGCGCGAAGGATGCGGGCGTGACCCAGGGCCTGCGATCCGCGGTGCTGGAGGAGCGGGTGCCGGCCGGGTTGCGCGATGCGGAGGGGCATTGGTTCGCCGTCTCCCAGCGCGCGCGCGTCATCATGTACGACAGGACCCGCGGCGTGCCGCAGGGGCTGACTCGGTATGAGGACCTGGCGAGCGAGCGCTTCCGCGGCCAGATCTGCGTCCGCGCCGCCAACCACCCCTACAATGTCAGCCTGGCGGCCAGCATCCTGGCGGCCGACGGGCAGGCGGCGACGGAGGCCTGGGCGCGCGGCGTGGCCGCCAATCTGGCCCGCCCGCCGCAGGGCGGCGACCGCGACCAGTTCCGCGCCATCCCGCCGGGCCAGTGCCAGCTCGCGATCGCCAACACCTACTACCTCGGCCAGATCGGCGCGTCCGAGAACCCGGCCGACAAGGCGCTGTTCGAGCGGCTGGGCGTGATCTTCCCGAACCAGGGCGCGGGCGACCGCGGGGCGCATGTGAACATCTCCGGCGTCGCGCTGGTCCGCACCTCCCCCAACCGGGACAATGCGGTGCGGTTCATCGAATTCATGACGACGGCGGAGGCGCAGCGGATCTTCGCGCTGGGCAACATGGAATACCCGGTGGTGGCCGGCGTGCCGCTGCACCCCGCGCTGGTGGCGATGGGCGAATTCCGGGCGGAGCCGGTGCATGCGACGCAATCCGCGGCCAATGCGGCCGAGGCGCTGCGGATCATGCAGCGCGCGGGCTGGCGCTGAGGCGGCGAGTCGAAGCTTAACCGGAGGACCCGCCATGGTGATCTGCCTCTGCAACGTCTTGACGCATCAGCAGATTGCCGCGGCGGTGGCGGCGGGGGCCGACAGGCCCCATGATGTATACGCCGCCTGCGGCTGCCAGGCCCAGTGCGGCTGCTGCACCCGGACCATCCTCGAGATGGTCCGGGCCGGGGCCACCTCCGCGTCGCGGTGAGGGCCCCGGGCCCCGACACGCCACGCCGGAGAACCGACGCAAGATGCGCGACCCCAAGGTCATCGAATACCTGAACGCCCAGCTGACCAACGAGCTGACCGCGATCAACCAGTATTTCCTCCACAGCCGCACGTTGCGCCACTGGGGCGTCACGAAGCTGGCGCGGAAGGAATACGAGGAATCGATCGAGGAGATGAAGCACGCGGATTGGCTGATCGAGCGCATCCTCTTCCTCGGCGGCCTGCCCAATGTGCAGCGGCTCAACCAGGTGCTGATCGGCCAGAGCGTGCAGGAGGTGCTGGAAGCCGACCTCAAGCTGGAGGAGAAGGCGCTGGTCGATCTGCGCGACGGCATCGCCTATGCCGAGAGCGTCCGCGACTACGTCACCCGCGACCTGATGCTGAAGATCCTGGCGAATGAGGAGGAGCATGAGGATTTCCTCGATCGCCAGTTCGACCTCATCCGCCAGATCGGGATCGAGCGCTACATCCTGCTGAACAGCGACGCAGCGCCCGACCAGGAATAGGGCGGGGCTTTCAGCCGCCCTGGCCGTGGGGCGCTGGCCCCACGGCCTCTTCAACTCCCGATGCCGTGGGGCGCTAGCCCCACGGCCTCTTCAACGCCCCATGGCGTGGGGCGTCAGCCCCACTGCCAGGGCGTCGGCACGAAGGCGAAGCCCTGGCCTGAGGTCTCCACATGGCCGAGACCCGGCCAGGGGAAGTGGTAGCCCAGCACCTGCAGCCGGTCCGTCGCCGCCATGTCCAGCGTGCGGCGGCGCGTGGCGGCCGCCTGGGCCGGGTCGCTGTCGAAGCCGAAGGGCCAGTCGGGGCGGGACAGCGCCAGCACATGGTGGTTGGCGATGTCGCCCAGCACCAGCAGGCGCCGCCCCTCGCTTTCCAGGTGGAAGGCCACATGGCCGGGGGTATGGCCGGGCGTCGGCACGGCGCGGATGCCCGGCGCCACCTGCGCATTCACGGCCAGCATGGTGAAGCGGTCCCGCCGCGGCAGCAGCACGGCGCGGGTGCCCTGCACGAAGCCGCGGATCGGCTCGGCCTGGGACAGCAGCGCCTCATTCGTCCAGGTGTCGAAATCGGTGGAGGACATGGCGTAGCGGGCATTGGGGAAGACGCTGTTCCCCGCGGCATCCGCGATGCCCCAGGCATGGTCGGGATGGGCATGGGTGAAGGCCACCAGATCCACCTCCGCCGGCTGGATGCCGGCCGCCACCAGCGATTCCACCAGGCGGCCGGTGCCGGGGCCGAACACGGGCTGCGCGCCGACGCCGGCATCCAGCAGGATGAGTTGGCTGCCGGTGTTCACCACCAGGCAGTTGATCGCGGTGGGCAGCCGGTCCTCCGGCAGGAAGGCGCGCCGCAGCGCGGCGGTCACCTCCGCCTCCGTCGCCACGCCGGCGCCGAAGGTGGGGAAGGGGGGCGCGAGCGTGATGGCGCCATCGGAGATGACGGTGCATTCGAAGGCGCCGAGGCGGAAGCGGTACCAGCCCGCGACCTGCCCGCCGCGTGGCGGTGCGGCGGCCAGGGCGGGCAGCGCGGGCAGCAGGCAAGCGCCGAAGCCGGCGGCGAGCGTGGCGCGGCGGGTCGTCTTCATGGCGGGGAACCTTCCTGGCTGGGAACGAGGCGCGATGATGCCGCCGGCACCGGCAGCGCGGCCGCGCAGCAGGCGGGATCGACGATGATGTGGGGGAGCTTGCGCCAGCCACCAGGGCGGGCGGTGGCCCTCAGCCCTTCCGCATGCCGCGCACCAGGGCGATCACGGGCAGCAGGCCGACCACCACGATCAGCAGCGCGCTGGTCGACGCCTCCGCCAGGCGTTCGTCGGAGGCCAGCGAATGGACGCGCACCGCCAGCGTATCGAAGTCGAAGGGCCGGACGATGAGGGTGGCGGGAAGCTCCTTCATCGTGTCCACGAAGACCAGCACGGCGGCGGTGAGGAGGGCGCCGCGGGCGAGCGGCAGCTCCACCTCCCGCACCGCCTGGCCGGGGCGGCGGCCGAGTACGCGGGCGGCGGCGAAGAGGCTCGGCCTCACGCGCGTCAGCCCCGATTCCACGGCGGACAGCGCGACGCCGAGGAAGCGCACCAGATAGGCGAAGACCAGCGCCGCCATGGTGCCGGACAGCAGCAGGCCGGTGGAGATGCCGAAGCGGGCGCGCATCCAGGCATCCACCGCATTGTCGAACAGCGCGAAGGGCACCAGCGTGCCCACCGCGATGACGGAACCGGGCAAGGCATAGCCGAGGGAGGCCAGCCGGTTGGCGGCGCCACGCAGCCGGGACGGATGCAGCCGGTTGCCCCAGGCCAGCAGCGCGCCGACCACCACCGCGATGCCGGCGGTGACGGAAGCGAGCGTCAGGCTGTTGAGCGCGAAGGGCAGGGTGCGCCTTGCATCCAGCGGATCGCCGGATTGCAGCATCAGCGCCAGCAGCGTGCCGCCGGGGATCACGAAGCCCAGCAGGACGGGCGTGGCGCAGGCGATGATGGCCGCGGCCTGCTTCCAGCCCTGCAGCACCACGGGGCGCAGCGGCGGGTGGCGCGTGGTGGTGGGGTGGTAGCGGCGGCCCCCGCGCGACAGCCGTTCCAGCAGCAGCAGCAGCGCCACCACGCCCATCAGGCAGGCCGCCAGCTGTGCTGCCGCCGGGCGATCCCCCTGGCCGAACCAGGCATCGTAGATGCCGGTGGTGAAGGTGCGGACGGCGAAGTGCTGCACCGTGCCGAAATCGGCCAGCACCTCCATCAGCACCAGCGCCACGCCGGCGGCCAGCGCCGGGCGCGCCATGGGCAGCGCCACATGCAGGAAGGTGCGTGGCAGGCCGTGGCCCAGCGTGCGGCTCGCTTCCAGCAGGCAGACGCTCTGCTGCAGGAAGGCGTTGCGGCACAGCAGGTAGACATAGGGGTAGAGCACGGCGGCGAGCATCAGCGCGGCGCCGGGCAGGCTGCGGATCTCCGGGAACCAGTACTGGCCCCAGCGCAGGCCCGTGGCGGCGCGGATCGCTTCCTGCACCGGGCCGGCCACGTCCAGCAGCCAGACATAGGCGTAGCCGCAGACATAGGCCGGCATCGCCATGGGCAGCAGCAGCGCCACTTCCAGGAAGCCCCGGCCGCGGAAGGCGCAGGTGGAGACGAGCCAGGCGGAGACCGCGCCCATGCAGGCCGCCATGATGCCCACCAGCACCGAGAGCAGCACGGAATTGACCAGCAGCTCCGCCAGCATGGTGCGCAGGATATGCGCCCAGGCCTGGCCGCCATCGGCGGCGAAGAGGGGCGTCGCGGCGGTGAGGAGGACGGAGGCCAGCGGCGCGGTGATGAGCAGCGCCACCAGCACCGCCGCCCAGGCCCAGAAGGGCGCGGCGCGGCGGCGGCGCGGGGCCGCGGGCGCGCGCGGCGCCAGGTCGGGGCCTGCCCCGCCCAGCCGGCCGGACACGCCGCCTGACACGCCGCCTGACATCGAAAGGGGCTACTCCGCCGCCTTCTTGCGCGCGGCCCATTCCGCCGGCGTGATGCGGGGGATCTCCACGCGGTCCCGCGTGGTGGAATACCAGCCCCGGCCATGCATGCGGCCCACCAGGTCCAGCTTCGGCGTGTCGATATAGGCGCGCTCGGCGTTCATCACCGCCTCATCGGCGATGTGCATGGCCTTCACCTCTCCCATCACCATGGTGTGGACGCCGACGGGGATCGTCTTCCACAGCGTGCATTCCATGGCGACCGGACTCTCCGCGATGCGCGGCGTGCCGATCTTTGTGGAGGCGATGGTGGAGAGCCCGGCCTCCGCCAGTTCATCGACCTCCGGCGGGAAGTCGGCGGCGGTGATCACCATGCGCTCCGCCAGGTCATGCGGGACCATGGAGAGGGTGAATTCGCCGGTGGCCTGGATGTTGGCCAGCGTGTCCTTGGCCGAGCCCTCCGGCCGCGGGCCCACCGAGATGGCGACGACGGCGGGGTCTTCCCCGAAGACGTTGAAGAAGGAGTAGGGGGCGGCGTTCAGCACGCCCGCCGCATCGCGGGAGACGACCCAAGCGATCGGCCGCGGCACGACGCAGGAGACAAGGAGCTTGTAGCGGTTGCCATGGGGCATCGCATCGAAGTCGAAGAGCATGGGGTGTGTCCCGGTTGCGGCGCGCGGAGGGCTGGCGCGGGGAAACTGACGCCGGGTGGCATGGCTGTCGAGGGGCGGCGGCGCGGGCGGTTGCGCCTCAGGCGTCCCGTCCCGTGAGACGGGGCGGGCGTGGCTAAGCCTGCATGCGCTGCCGCGACACCGGCATGAGGGAGCGGATCTCCGCTTCCGCCACGACCTCTGCCGAATCGGCCAGGGCGGCGGTCAGCGGCAGGCCCATGGCGCGGGCGGTGCGGCCAAGCGCCAGGCTGCAGGCCCTGAGCGATTCGAGCGACAGCATGCGATTGGCGAAATCCAGATCCTGCGTGGCGCCGCCGGGATCGACCAGGTCGAACACATAGGTCCGGCTGCCATCATCGTTGCGGGTGACGAGGGGGGGCTGACGAAGCAGCGCGTGCAGGAGTTCGAGGTCCGGCGTGGTGTCCAGGCCGCCTTCGCGTTCCTGGACGAACAGGGTGATCCGAGCCGCCTTTCTCATCCCGTCACGACCCGCCTTGGCAGGCGGGTCCCCCTGGTTCGAACGCGTTGCGGATGGCCGGATGCCCCCCGCGAACAACGTAGACTTCGTGTAATTACTGCAACCCCAGATAGTTGGGCTCTACCGAATGGCGAAAGTCAATCATTCAATGCGACCAAAAAAAACGCTCACGGCAGCGCATCAGGCGCTACCGTCCCGCGAAGCAGGACGGCATCGAGGTTATCCAGCGCGCGATGCCCCATGGCGTTTCTCGTTTCCTCCGTGGCGCTCCCGAGATGCGGGAGAAGTGCGATGTTTTCGAGCGCGAAGTATCCTTCGTGGATGGCCGGTTCCCCGTCATAGACATCGAGGCCCGCCGCCCGGATATGGCCAGATGACAGCGCCGTAACAAGGGCTGCGTCGTCCACCGTGCCGCCGCGGCCCGTGTTCACGACGATGGAGCCGGGCTTCATCCAGGACAGGCGCTCCGCATTCAGCCATTTCCGCGTGGCCTCGCCGCCCGGGATGTGCATGGACAGCACGTCGATGGCGCCCAGGAAGTCCTTCGCATCGGCGTGGAAGATGGCGCCCTGTTCCAGTTCCGGCGCCACGCGGTTGCGGTTGTGGTAGTGGATTTCCATCCGCATCCCTCGCGCCATGGCGGCCAGTTCCTGGCCGATGCGGCCATAGCCCGCGATCCCCAGCTTCTTGCCTTCCAGCGTCACGCCCATGAGCTGGGTGGGCGCCCAGCCCGTCCAGGCGCGGGCGCGCACCAGGCGTTCGCCCTCCCCGGCGCGGCGGGCGGCCATCAGCATCAGCGTGAAGGCGCATTCGGCGGTGGCGAAGGACAGCACCCCCGGCGTGTTCGCCACCGTGATGCCGCGGGCCGCCGCGGCCGGGATCGACAGGTGGTCGGTGCCGACGGAGAAGGTGGCGATGATCTTCACCGAGGGGGGCAGCGCCTCGATCGTCGCGGCGCCCATCGGGTCCCCCGCCGCGCACAGGATGCCGGCGGCGCCGCATTCGGCGGCGCGGCGGGCGATTTCCGCGCCGTCGCGGGACCAGGGATCGTCGCTGCTGTTCAGGCGGGCGTCATAGTCCCGCGCGGCGCGGGCCTCGATCGCGTCGGGCAGCTTGCGGGTCAGCAGCAGGATGGGCTTGGGCATCGGGCGTTCCCTCATCGGCGTTGCAGCAGCGTTAGCAGACCGTGCCCGGCTTGCCAGCAGGACGGCATGGCGGCAGGGTCCGGCGCATTCTGCCGAGAGGGAATCACGCCATGGATCTGGGATTGAAGGGCAAGCGCGCCCTGGTGATGGGGGCTTCCAAGGGCCTTGGCCGCGCGATCGCGGACAGCCTGGCGGCGGAGGGCGCGCACCTCGTCATCAGCGGGCGCACCCAGGCGAGCCTGGATGAGGCCGCGGCGGCGATGGTGGCCGCCGGCGCCGCTTCCGCCCATGGCGTGCCGGCCGATGTCGCGAATGCCGCCGACATGGATCGCCTCGGCGATGAGGCGGTGCGCCTGATGGGCGGCGTCGACATCCTGGTGCTGAACCATGGCGGCCCGCCGCCCGGCACGGCGCTGGAGATCACGGAGGCGCAGATCGCCGAGTGGTTCCCGAAGATCGTCCTGCACCCCATCCGGCTCGCGATGAAGCTGCTGCCGGCGATGCGGGCGCAGAAATGGGGGCGCATCATCACCGTGGGCTCCACGGGCATGGTGCAGCCGATCCCGAACCTGGCGCTGTCCAACATCCTGCGCGCCAGCATCGTGGGCTGGAACAAGTCCCTGTCCAGCGAAGTGGCGGGCGACAACGTCACCTGCAACATCCTGGCCCCCGGCGCCATCCTGACGGACCGGCAGCGGGAGACGCAGGGCAATCTGGCCGCAAAGCGCGGCGTGCCGGTGGAGCAGGTGATGAAGGAGCGCGCGGCGACCATCCCGGCGGGGCGCATCGGGGATGCGAAGGAATTCGGCCCGATGGGTGCCTTCCTCGCCTCCGAGATGGGGTCCTACATGACGGGCAGCATCATCCGCGTGGATGGTGGCGTCGTGAAGGCGTTCTGAGGAGGTTTCGCCGATGCTGCCGAACCTGACGCCCGATGTGGCGCTGGCCTCGACGTTGTTCGATGAACTGCGGGAGGCGACCTTCGACGGCATCGGCATCACCCGCGATGCCTATGGGGAGGGCGAGCGCCGCGCGCACGCCATCGTCCGCGCGGCGGCGGAGGCGATCGGGCTGGAATGCCGGGCCGATCCCGTCGGCAATCTGCTGATGACGCTGCCTGGGGCTGATCGCGCGGCGAAGCGCATCGTGCTGGGCAGTCACCTCGACAGTGTTGCCAATGGCGGGAACTTCGACGGCGCGGCCGGGGTGCTGACGGGACTCGCCGCGGTGTCGGGGATGAAGCGCGCGGGCTTCGTGCCGGCGCGGGACATCACCGTGCTGGCGGTACGGGCGGAGGAGGCGGGGAGCTGGTTCCCGATCTCCTACCCCGGATCGCGCGGCGCGCTCGGCCTGCTGAAGGCCGAGGAGCTGCAGGTGAAGCGGCAGGACAATGGCCGGAGCCTGGCCGACCATATGCGCGCCGAGGGCTTCGACCCGGGCTTCGTGGAAGCGGGCGGGAAGACGTTCTCGGCTGACGACACCGCGGCCTTCCTCGAATTGCATATCGAGCAGGGGCCGGTGCTGGAGGGGGAGGGCGTGCCCGTCGGCATCGTCACCGGCATCCCCGGTTCCCGCCGGCTGCGCGCCGCGCGGGTGCTGGGCGAATACAACCATTCCGGCGCCACACCCCGGAAATACCGGCGCGATGCGGCGATCGCGCTGGCGGAACTCGCCTTCCGCTGCGACGAGCGCTGGGTGGAGCTGGAGGCGCAGGGCCACCGGCTGGTGGTGACCTTCTGCGTGATGGGCACGACGGCCGAGGCGGGCTTCACCAAGATCGCGGGCGAGGCGCAATTCCAGCTCGATGTCCGCAGCGTCAATCCGCACAGCGTCGATGCGCTGATGGAAACGCTGTACGAGGCGGTGCCGGAAATCGAGGCGCGCCGCGGCGTGAAGTTCGAGCTGGGGCGGGAGACGACGAGCCGCGCGGCGCCGATGGATGCGGGCATCCAGGCGGGGCTGATCCGCGCGGCGGATGAGCTTGGGGTGAAGCACCTCAGCATGGCGAGCGGCGCGGGGCATGACGCGGCGGCGTTTGCGATGGCGGGCATCCCCGCCGCGATGATCTTCGTGCGCAACCAGCACGGCAGCCACAATCCCAAGGAAGCGATGCGGATGGACGATTTTGCCAGTGCCTGCGCGGTGGTGCAGCGTTGGGTTGCGGGGGCGGCGCAGTGAGCGCACGCCTCGCAGTCGATATCGGCGGCACCTTCACCGACGTCGCGATCGAACGCGACGGCGAGCGCTGGACCGGCAAGGTGTTGACCACGCCGCACGCGCCGGAACTCGGCGTGCTGGAAGGCGTGCGCGTGGTCATGGCGCGCGCGGCGATGACGCCGGCGGACATCGTGCTGGTCATCCACGGCACGACGCTCGCGACGAACGCGATCATCGAGCGCAAGGGCGCGAAGACGGCGCTGCTGACGACGGAGGGGTTCCGCGACGTCCTCGCGCTGGGGAATGAGAGCCGTTACGACCAGTACGACCTCAACATCGACCTGCCGCAGCCGCTGGTGCCGCGGCGCTGGCGCCTGACGGTGCCGGAGCGGCTGGACAATGAAGGCAAGGTCCTGCTGCCGCTGGATGAGAAGGCCGTGGCCGACCAGGTCGCCTTCATGAAGGCGGAGGGGATCGAGAGCCTGGCGATCGGCTTCCTGCATGCCTTCGTGAACCCCGCGCATGAACAGCGCGCGGCGGCGATCGTCAGGGGGCTGTGGCCGGAACTGAACATCTCCCTGTCCAGCGAAGTGTCGCCGGAGATGCGGGAGTGGGAGCGGTTCTCCACCACCGCCGCCAACGCCTATGTCCAGCCGCTGATGGCCAGCTACCTGAAGCGGCTGGAGACCGGGCTGCGCGGTGGTGGCTTCACCTGCCCGCTGTTCCTCATGCTGTCGGGTGGTGGCTTGACCACGCTGGATACGGCGGCGCGGTTTCCGATCCGGCTGGTGGAAAGCGGGCCGGCGGGGGGCGCGATCTTCTCGGCGCATGTCGCGAAGCAGCGCGGCTGGGGGAAGGTGCTGTCCTTCGACATGGGCGGCACCACGGCGAAGGTGTGTTTGATCGACGACTACGCGCCGCAGGCGTCCCGCAGCTTCGAGGTCGCGCGCGTCGGGCGATTCAAGAAGGGATCGGGGTTGCCGCTGCGCATCCCGGTGATCGAGATGGTGGAGATCGGCGCGGGTGGTGGCTCCATCGCGCATTGCGATGCGCTGGGGCGCATCCAGGTGGGGCCGGAAAGCGCCGGCGCCGATCCGGGGCCGGCCTGCTACGGGCGCGGCGGCAGGCACCCCGCGGTGACGGATGCGAACCTCTCGCTCGGGCGGTACGAGCCCGACCTGTTTGCGGGCGGTGCGCTGAAACTGCATGTGCAGCCGGCGCTGGATGCGCTGGGCCGCGATGTGGGGAAGAGGCTGGGCCTGCCGCCGGAGATGGCGGGGCTCGGCGTGGTGGAGATGGTGGACGAGAACATGGCCAATGCGGCCCGCGTCCACGCCATCGAAAGCGGGAAATCCTATGGCGGGCGCGCGATCATCGCGTTTGGCGGCGGCGGGCCCGTGCATGGCTATCGCGTGGCGGAGAAGATCGGCGTGAACCGGATGCTGGTGCCGTCTGGCGCTGGTGTCGGCTCCGCCATCGGCTTCCTGCGCGCGCCGGTGGGGTATGAGGTGGTGAAGTCGCTCTACCAGCGTTTTCGTTCCTTCGATGTCGGCGCCGTCAACGCGCTGCTGGGTGCGATGTCGGATGAGGCGCGGCGCGTGGTGGCGGAAGGGGCCTTCGGCGCGCCGATGGCGGAGCATCGGCTCGCCTTCATGCGCTATGTCGGGCAGGGGCATGAGATCAGCGTCGTGCTGCCGTCCCGCGCGCTGACGGCCGAGGACATCCCGGTGATCCGCGCGGCCTATGACGCCGAATACACGCGCTTCTATGACCGGCCGGTGCCGGGCAGCGACGTGGAAATTCTGGCCTTCGCCGTGACGGTGGCGACGGTGCCGGAGGAGGTGCTGCCGGTGGCCGATGTGGCGGATGCGCCGGCGCCGGCGGCCCTACGCGTGCAGCAGGTGCGGGATACCGCGACGGGGGAGGTCGCGACCTGGCAGGTCTATGACCGGCCGGCGATGCCGCCGGGCTGCACCGTGCCGGGGCCGTGCATCGTGGCGGAGGCGGAGACGAGCACGCTGGTGGGGCCGGGGTGGCGCTGCCGGGTGGATGGGCTGGGGTATCTGGAACTGACCCGCGGGGAGGCTGCGTGATGAACGCTCTCGAGAAGATCCAGCGCCAGATCCAGTGGAACCGCCTGGTCGCGGTGGTGGAGGAGCAGGCGCAGATCATGATCCGCACGGCCTTCTCCACCACGGTGCGGGAAGCCGGCGATCTTTCCGCCGGCATCTTCGATCTGCAGGGGCGGATGCTGGCGCAGGCGGTCACGGGCACGCCGGGGCATGTGAATTCCATGATGGAATCCGTGGGGCATTTCCTCGCGAAATTCCCGGCGGCCTCGATGAAGCCGGGCGATCACTACATCACCAATGATCCCTGGCTCGGCACGGGCCATTTGCATGACCTGACGGTGGTGACGCCGGCGTTCCGCAACGGCGCGATCGTCGGGCTGTTTGCCAATACCGCGCATGTCATCGATGTCGGCGGGCTCGGCATGGGGCCGGATGGCAGGAGCGTCTTCGAGGAAGGGCTCTACATCCCGATCGTGAAGTGCTTCGACCAGGGCCAGCCCAACGAGACCTTCTTCGATTTCGTCCGGATGGGCAGCCGCACGCCGGTGGAACTGGAAGGCGACATCTATTCGCTGTGCGCCTGCAACGACGCGGGCGCGAAGCGGCTGGTCGAGATGATGGACGAGTACGGGATGGAGAGCATCGATCCCCTCGCCAGCTACATCTTCGACGCATCCCTGACCGCGACACTGGATGAAATCCGGAAACTGCCGAAGGGGACCTATCGCGGCACGATCAAATCCGATGGCTATGAGGCGGAAGTCACGCTGAAGGCCGCGATGACGATCAAGGATGACGAGATCGTCGTGGATTACGCGGGGACGTCGGGCCTGTCGGGGCGTGGCATCAATGTCCCCGCGGCCTATTGCCGCGCCTATGCCTGCTTCGGGATCAAATGCGTGGTGGCGCCGGAGATCCCCAACAACTGGGCGAGCCTGGCGCCCTTCCGGATGGAGATTCCGGAGGGCTGCATCCTGAATGCGCCGCGGCCCTATCCCGTCTCCGTCCGTCACGTGGTGGGGCAGTTGCTGCCGGACCTCATGATGGGATGCCTGCACCAGGCGGTGCCGGATCGCGTCAATGCGGAAGGGTCGTCGGCGCTGTGGAACCCGCCGCTGCGGGGCGGCGCGCAGGTCAGCGGCGCCGCGGCGGAACTGCCGGATTTCGAGATCATCACCTTCAATTCCGGCGGCACCGGCGCGCGCCCGACGAAGGACGGGCTGGATGGCACGGCCTTCCCCAGCGGCGTGCGCACCATGCCGGTGGAGGCGACGGAGAATGTCGCGCCCGTGATCTTCTGGCAGAACCAGATCCGCGCGGATTCCGCCGGCGCCGGCCGCACGCGCGGCGGCTTCGGCAAGATCATGGAGATCGGCGCGAAGGGGGAGGCGGAATTCGCCGTCAACGCCATCTTCGACCGGGTCGCCAATGCGCCGAAGGGGCGGGATGGCGGGGGTGATGGCGCCTCCGGCTGGGTCGGCTTCACCGATGGCACGACGATCCGCACCAAGGGCTACCAGGTGGTGCCGAAGGGCAAGCGGCTGCTGCTGAAGCTGCCGGGCGGCGGCGGCATGGGCGATGCGAAGGACCGCGACCGCGCGCTGGTTGAGCGTGACGTGGCGGATGGGCTGGTGAGCCCGGCGCAGGCGAAGGCGCTCTACGGGGCGTGATGCCGCCCCGTCGCCCCGCGCGCCATCGCGCGCGGGGCGGTGCTGCGGTCAGATGGGGTAGGCCAGCAGCGTCTGCACCCTGGCCGTATCGTAGATCACACGCTTGCGGCTGAACCGCCAGCCATCAGGCGTTCGCACCGCGGTGCTGGCATAGCTGCCGGCCTGGTAGATGGCGGAACTGCCTTCCTGGGACGTGTTCACCACCACGTAGTTGGCGCGGAAGCTGGCCTCCGTCTCCGTCGATCCCGTCACGACCAGGGCGGAGACCAGGTGGCGATAGGCCGGCTTCTCGTAGATGTTGGCGTGGCGCAGGCTGGCGACGCGGTCGCGCAGCATGGCGGCGTTGTCGCAGCGGATCAGCGGCGCGGGCAGGCCGAGTTCCTCATTCTCCCGCGGGATGATCTCGTAGAGGCAGTCATTCGTGAAGAAGGCTGCCCAATCCTCCAGCCGGTCATCGTCGATGGCGGCGATGTAGCGGTCGAGCAGGTCCTGCATCTCGAGCCGCAGCAGAAGCGCGGGGCTCATGCGATGTCCCTTTCCGGGATGGTCTCGTAGCCCATCATGTCGCGGTAGCCACGCCAGAAGCGGCGGACCAGGCCCTCGCTCACCATGCTGTCGAGGTCGTTCGCCGCGCCGCGCGCCATGTCGAGCACGGAATGGGAGTCGCCCCCGCCGGTGACGGCGCGCTGGACGAGTTCCGTGGCCTCCGTGTCCTCCATGGAGATGTAGCCGGCGGGGCCGACCAGATTGGCCTGCTTGATGCGCAGCGCGCGAAGCTCCGGCGTATCGTCCTCATAGCCGAAGAAGTGGAAGACGAGTTCGAAGCGGTCATGCGCCTTGGCGATGACCTGGCGCGCGACCAGGGTGTTGTGGATCTGCTGGATGACGAGCTGCGGGAAGATCGGCTGGATGTGGTTCGTGCTCAGCTCGTCATATTCGCGGATCATGCCGAGCACGCTGTCGTCTTCCAGGCGGAAGCCTTCGTCGTAGGACCGGATCGCCTGCTGCTTGTAGGCGCCGGCATTCTCCTCCTCGTTCTTCACCACCAGCAGGGCGCTGTGCAGGCCGGTGCTGTCCGTCACCGTGCTGACCTTCATGCCGACGCGGAGGATGTTGAAGGTGGTGTGGAACAGATGCAGCAGGGAGGCGTGGTAGGGGTCCTTCACATTCTCCAGGTAGAGCTTCCAGTTGCTGTTCGAATACTGCCGCGTGCAGCCGAGATAGACGATGGGCTTGCTGAAGATGCGATCGACATAGGGGCGCATCTGCGGGCCGAGGTAGCTCGCCACATCGCCGATGCTGCCATCGAAGGTGGCGAAGACCAGGCCGCGATAGCTCTCCACGCGGAGCTGTCGCAGGCTGTGGTTCTTCGGGTCGAAATCGGCGGGCATGCCCGCCATCTCCTTCATCCCGCGCCGGAAGGGCACGCCCTGGAGGTCGCCCTTCGCCGTGTAGTTCCACTGGTGGTAGACGCAGGTGTGGTTCAGCGCATTGCCGCGCCGCAGCCGGCAGACCGCCGCACCACGATGCGCGCAGCGATTGACCCAGGCGGCGAGGGTGCCGTCCTCCGCCCGTGTCATCACCACGGGCGTGTCGCCGATATAGGTGCTCTTGAAGTCGCCGGGTCGGGGGATCTCGGCTTCCAGGCCGAGGAAATTCCAGGTGGGGCCACGGAAGATGCGTTCCTGTTCCCGCGCATAGACCTCCGGCGAGGTGAAGACGGAATAGGGAATGCGGGAGGCGTCGGCGCGGGGGAAGACGGGGGCCTGGTCCATCGCGCTCAGCCCGCCGGCATGCGGCATTCCGCCGCGAAGGGATCGACCGCATTCTCGAACACCTTGCGGACATGTTCGGTCTGCAGGCGGCCATCGGCGCGGCGGCCGACGCGGGCCAGCCAGAAATCCTGCACCGGGAAGTTGTTCGACCCGAAGCGGAAGGGGCCGCGGACGCTGCGGAAATCCGCGGCCCGGATGGCGGCGCGCAGCGCGCCCTTGTCGGCCAGGTTGCCGCCGGTGCGGCGCACGGCGCTGTCCAGCAGCATGGCCGTGTCGTAGGCGTGGGCGGCGTAGCTGGCGGGGACGTAGTTGAACGTCGTCAGGAAGTCGCCGACGAAGCGCGTGTTCTGTTCGTTCGGCAGCGTCGGCGTCCAGGTCGTGCCGGTGAAGAGGCCGAGCGCGGCGTCGCCCTGCGCGGGCAGAACCGCTTCGTCCACGGTGAAGGCGGAGAGCACGGGGATGGTGATGCCGGCCTGGCGGTACTGGCGGACGAACTGCACGCCGAGGCCGCCGGGCATGAAGGTGTAGATGGCATCCGGCCGCCGTGACGCGATCTGTGCCAGCTCCGCCGAGAAATCGGTGATGGTGAGGGGGACGTAGGTCTCGTCCATCACCTCACCCCGGAAGGTGGATTTGAACCCCGCGGCGGCGTCGCGGCCGGCCTGGTAGTTCGGCGTGATGATCATGACGCGGCGGATCGGGCGGACGGTGCCCGCGACCTCGATCCCGTCATTCGCCGCGGCGCCCAGCACGGCGTGGTTCTGGTCGTTGACGTAGGAGGTGGCGAAGAAGAAGGGGTTGCAGCCGCGCCCCGCGATGGGGGAGGGGCCGGCATTCGGGCTCAGCAGGAAGGTCTGGGTTTCCGTGACCGGGCGGATGATGGCGGCGAGGATGTTGGAGAAGAGGGTGCCGACGATGAAGTCGCAGCGATCCCTCTCCAGCGCCGCGCGGACCTTGGTGACGGCGGCATCGGGGCGGAGTTCGTCATCGATGACCAGCACCTCCGCGGGCCTGCCACCGATGCGGTTGTCCAGGTGGCGCATGCCCAGCAGGAAGCCGTCGCGCAGATGGGTGCCGGGCGCGGCCTGCGGGCCCGTCAGCACCGTGACCAGGCCGATCTTCACTGGCGCGGCCTGGGCGCGGGCGAGGCCCGGCAAAGCGAGGGTGCCGGCGGTGGCGGTGAGCCAGGCGCGGCGGGTGACGGGCGGGAAGACGGAACGCTGCATCGGTCGAAGCCCCCTGTTGCTTTCCCGCAAATAGAGAACAACCGGAAGCCCGATGCAACCGGGTGGCGAGCGGGGATCGCTCAGGCGGTGAGCGCCATGGGCGCGTAGTGGCGCAGCATGTCGGTGTTGTGGCTGTGGCCGTTGATGCGGTCCATCGTGGCGGCATGGTCGGCGATGTCGCGGTGCATCGCGGCGGGGTCGGGGAGGGCGGAGGGGCTTGTCGTCATGCAGGCGGGCTCAATAGTCGATCGTCACGGGAGCGTAGTAGCGCAGCAGGTCGGTGTTGTGGCTGTGGCCGTTGATGCGGTCCATCTCCGCGGCGTGGGCGGTGATGTCGCGGTGCATCGCGGCGGGGTCGGGCACGGCGGCGCGGAGAAAATCGGGCGGGCCGGCGAGGATGACGATTTGCTCGCCATCGCCGAAGAGGGCGAAGCCGCGATCCGGGGGCAGCATCAGGGTCTCCATCCCCTTGTGGCACATCCAGAGGCTTCGCAGGCCGATGATGCTGGGCGGGACGTGCCAGACGATGCTCGGGGCGGGGTTGGGGCCGGCGATGATGATGCCGGCCACGCCATCCTTCGCCCGGCCGCGGACAGCGTCTGCGAGGCGCGTGTCGTCCTCGTCGCCGCGGTCCCGGAATCCTGTTTCCATGAAGCCGGCGATGACCGACCAGCCGCGGGTGCGGATCGCCGGCAGGGACAGCCGGGTAGCAGGGGCGCCCCAGGCGGCGGTGTAGATATCGATAAAGGTCATGGCCTCGGTGAATGCTTGGCGCATGACGTCGTCATTGCCGTGCGGGACGATGCCGCGGCGGGCCAGGTCCTCGGCGGGCCAGAAATCGGGAAGGGCGCTGGGGCCGCCGCGGGGTGTCATGGCGAAGGATCGAACACCAACCCGGCGTAGTGATCGAGCATTTCCGCGTAAGCCACGGCAGCGCCGGGGCCGACCTCCCGCGCCAGCGCCTCCCTCAGCGTCCTGGCGCGGCCATCGAGCGCGGCGGCCAGCAGGGCGGGCGGCGCGGCGATGGTCCTGATGTCTTCGCCGTCGGTCAGCATCGAGACCGCCCCGTCAGGCGACCAGGCGAGGGCCGGTTCGCGATGATCGGCCGTGAAGGCATCGTAGAGCGCGACGTCGGCCGGGAAGTGCCAGACCGCCGTTGGCGCCGCCCCCGGCGCGACGGCGGTGCCGAGCAGCGTCGTGACACCGGCAGCGCGCAGCGCCGCGAAGAGGCGGTCGAGGTCGGCCGGGTCGGCGCCGTCACAGGACAGGAAGGCGATCTGCATGCCACCCTGGCGCAGGAAGTCGCGGTTGAAGCCCTGGTGGCCTGAGGAGGGGAGGGAAGCGAGAAGGCGGCGCGCGGCCGCCGCCTGGTCGCGTTCGGTGGCGGGTGGAAGGCGCTCGAAGCCCGGGCGGGCCATGGCAAGGTTGAGGCCGCTGGATGCGAGGGATGGGAGCGGGGATACCATCATGCGACTCCTATCGGTGGCCATACTGCAACTTGAACCGCAGCGCCGGACTTGCCGCCGGATCGTGTATCTCGATGCGCATGCCGTTTGCGCGGCTCTCTCGCATGATCGCGATGCGTCCGTCGGGCAGGCGGCGGATCGACATGCTTTCACCGATTGAGTTCGATCTCTGCTCTACGCTTCCTTCGAGTGCGTCCCAATCGGCGCGCCACTGGGCTTCTCCGCCAGGACGGTCATACACGCGCGCGCTGGTTGACCGCGAAGCACCGGATCGAAGCGTCTCGGGTGTCGTGTATGGCCGTGGTGGCGGCGTTGTTGCAGGAGCCGCCGGCGCAGGTCGCGGACCGCCGCCACCGCCTCCGCCGGGACCCATCGGGCCGCCGCCCTCCGAGTGTTTGGGAAACATGTCGTCGCGGGGGCGGCGCGCGGTGGGCGTCGCGTCGTCCTCCCCGCCCACGCCGGGCTTGTGGGATCGCCAATGGCCGGAGACGTCCTCCTTCCGGCCGTCGCGCATGCGCGAATAGGGCTCGACCCATACAGAGCCTGCCTTGCTCGCATTGCCCTCGCCATAGAGGGCCTGGAAGCCCCGGGTGACCCAGTCGACATCATTGTCCGTCTGGGAGTGCCGGCGGGTTGCTCATGAAGCGCCGAAGGTCGCCTTCATCGATCTGGAGTCGCTCGATCATGGGCCTCCTTCCATAGGCCAGGACAATATTCCGGCATGCCTCCCGAATGGCAGGACCAAGAACGAACTGTCTTTCTCGTCCCGCGACATGGGAGCGGACGCAGGCCACCCCGTCTCCTGCTTCCGGCGACGCCCCCCGCGCGTGCTAGTATCCTCCCGCGCAAGCCAAGGAGGGCGCCGGGGTGAGGATCGAGATCGGTGATCGCTTCAAGGGCGTGATCGCGGCTGCGGTGGAATCCGGCCCCTACACCTCGCCCGAGGATGTGGTGCCCAAGGGTGTTGTGACAGGGGCGCTCGGGCTATTCGCGGCCGACCAGCCCAGACACCAGGCGCTGCGGGACTCGATCGCGGAGGCGCTGGCCGATCCGCGACGACTATTGCCGGAGGAAGTCGACCGGGCGCTGGACGCCCCGCTACGCGCCGAAGGCCGCGAGTGATTGCGCCGCGCGCTCTTCACGCCGGCGGCGCTGCGGGACCTGCTGGATCTGCGCCAGTACCTCACGCGGGCGACGGGGGCAGGCTTGATCAGGCGAGAGACTTCACCAGTCGGCTGCGCCAGCGCGGTGATGAGATCGCCAGCCTGTCCGGGACGCTCGGACGCGTGCGTGCAGACCTTGGCAAGGATATCCGGTCCCTGGCTTGGCGGGACTACGTGATTCTGTTTCGCTACGCCGGGGAGGAAGTGGAGGTCATCCGGATCATCCATGGCCAGCGCGTCCTTCCCGCCCTTCTCGACGCCGATCCCTGACGCCTAGGAACAATCCCATGGCCCTCCGCTGCGACCTCATCATCCGCGATGCCACGCTGTTCGACGGCACGGGCGCGCCGCGGCGCGTGGGCGATATCGGGGTGAAGGGGGACCGGATCGCGGCGATGGGCGACCTCGGCGGCGCCTCCGGGGACCGGGAGATCATCGCGACGGGCAAGGCCGTGGCGCCGGGCTTCATCGATGCCCACACGCATGACGACCGCGCCGTGCTGATGGGCCACCAGGCCACCACCTGCAAGACCAGCCAGGGCGTCACCACGGTGGTCTGCGGCTGCTGCGGTGTCTCCCTCGCCCCCGCGCGGTTCAAGACGGCGCCGCCGCCGCCGCTCGACCTGATCGGGGCGGAGGGCTGGTGGCGCTTCGGCGATTTCGGGGACTACGCCCACGCCATCAACTCCAAGGGGTCGGAGGTGAATGTCTACGCGCTGGTCGGCAACCAGACGCTGCGCGTGGAGGCGATGGAGGGCGATGTGATGCGCCCGGCCAATGAGCGGGAGATCAACCACATGCATGCCCGCGTGAAGCAGGCCATGCAGGAAGGCGCCTCCGGCTTCTCCACCGGCCTCTACTACGACCCCAACAAGCATGCGACGACCGAGGAAGTCATCGCGATCACCGAGGCGCTGAAGCCCTATGACGGGCTCTATTCCACGCATATGCGCGATGAGGCCGATCGCGTCCTGGCCTCGATCGAGGAGACGATGCGGATCGGCAAGAAGGCCGGCGTCGCGGTGCAGATCAGCCATCACAAATGCTCGCTGCCAGAGAATTACGGGCGCTCCGTGCAGACGCTGCCGCTGATCGAGGCCTATTCGCGCACGCAGGAAGTGGCCTACGACGTCTATCCCTATCCCGCCGGTTCCACCGTGCTGATGCCGGACCGGCTGCGGGACGACGTGCCGGTGATGATCACCTGGTCGGTGCCGCACCCGGAGATGGCGGGGAAGTACCTGGCGGACATCGCCCGCGGCTGGAACACGGATATCCGCGCCGCCGCGCAGAAGCTGACGCCGGCCGGGCAGATCAGCTTCCAGATGGATGAGGATGATGTGCAGCGCATCATGGCGCATCCGCTGTCCATGATCGGCAGCGACGGCATCCCGCATGACGCGCATCCGCACCCCCGGCTCTGGGGCACCTTCCCCCGCGTGCTTGGCCACTACGCGCGCGGCCTGAACCTGTTCAGCATGGAAACCGCCATCCACAAGATGACCGGCCGCTGCGCGGAGGCCTATGGCATCGTGGATCGCGGCGTGCTGCGGGAAGGCGCCTATGCCGATCTGGTGCTGTTCGACCCCGCGACGGTGATCGATGCCGCGACCTTCGACACGCCGATGGTGCCCTCCATCGGCATCGAGGAGGTCTGGGCCAATGGCGTCGCGACCTTCCGGCACGGCGTGGGCGACAAGGGCGGCGCGACGGGTGCCCGGCCCGGGCGCCTGGTCACACGGCACCGGGCCTGATCCGCTGGCCCGTTTCCTCCCTGCCTGGCTGCCCCTGAAGCGGCGCGTCGCCAATGACGACACGCCGGCGCCGGAGGGGAAGCAGCATACCGGCCGCAACGCCCTCATCATGGTGGCGCTGATGCTGGGTGGGCTGCTGGTGGCGTCCCAGGTGTTCCGGGGCGGCTGGACGGCGGGGCCGACGGAGATGGAGCGCTATGTGCGGTCCGGCCCGCGGATCGGCGCGCAGGAGCTGGAGCGGGATCTGCGCGCCGCGCATCCCCCGGGCAGCGAGATCGGGCCGCTGTTCGGCCGGCTGTCCCGGTTCGGCTTCACCTGCGGGGCGCCGCCCGTGGCGGGGGCGGCGGTGGAATGCCGCTACCGCGCGCGGCGGGACGACAACCGCCTGATCTCCGTCACGCTGGATGTGGCGCATGACGGGGTGCGGGTGCAGGCGATCGCGGCTCGGATGGCGGTCACCAACCCCTGACGCAAACGCAGGGCTGCCATATGGGTCAGTCATATTGACCTTTATCCCCTGACCGGCAGGCTGGGCGCATGACGGAATGGCTCCCCCTGCTGGGCTTCGCGATCGCCACCTCGGTCACGCCGGGGCCCAATGTGCTGATGGTGGCGGCCGGCGCGGCCAGCCATGGGGTGCGGGGCGTCGTGCCGCACATGCTGGGCATCACCGGCGGCTTCGGCGCGATGCTGCTGCTGGTGGGGCTCGGCCTGGCCGGGCCGCTCGCGGCCAGCGTCTGGCTGCATGAGGCGATGCGGTGGGCCGGTGCGGCCTGGCTTCTGTGGCTGGCCTGGAAGATCGCCTCCGCGCCGGTATCGGACCGAAAGGGGGCGGGTGAGGGGCCCCGGCGCCCGCCCATGGGGTTCCGGAGCGCGGCGCTGTTCCAATGGGTGAACCCCAAGGCCTGGATGATCGCGGCCGCGGTGACGCCCGCCTTCACCCGGGCGGGGGAGCCGCTGCTGCCGCAGGTCGTCGCCATCTCCGCCGCCTTCATCGCCGTATCCCTGCCATGCCTGCTGGTCTGGGCGGGGATCGGCGCGGGGGCGGGGCGGTTGCTGCGCAGCCCCGGGCGGTTGCGCGCCTTCAACATCCTGATGGCGCTGCTGCTGGTGGCGAGCCTGGTGCCGATGCTGCGCTGACGCGGGGAACCGTTTCCCATCGCGCGCGTTCCTTGCGCGGCCGAACTTGTCGGCCACAGGGGGGCACGCCATGCGGCAGACGACGATACCCATTGCACTCGCGCTATGCCTGGCGGCGGGGGCGGCCGCCGCCCAGCCTGCGGCCACCCGGCAGCAGGAAGACCTGATCGACCATGTCGCCACCGTCTCCGACCTCGCGGCGGTGTGCCAGCCGAGCTGGGGCGGCGTGCCGCGGCTGGAGGCGATCGCCTATTGCCAGGGGTTCCTGACCGCGGCCGGCCAGTACCACACGCTGCTGCACCCCGCTTCCAGCCCGATGCGGCCGCTGTTCTGCGTCCCGACGCCGGGGCCGACCGTCGCGGAATCCGGCATCGCCTTCAGCAACTGGGCGCGCGCCAATCCGCAATACGCGCGGGAGCCGGCGCTGGATGGGATGCTGCGCTGGGCGCAGGCGACCTTCCCCTGCCCGCAACCCACGCCCCCGGCCCGCGCCCCGCGCGCGGCCCGCTGAGCAGGACGCCATCATGAAGAAGGCAAAGCTTGGCATCCTGCTCGCGGCCGGCCTCGGCCTTTCCGCCTGCGGTGACCTCAACCCGACGCAGCAGCGCACGGCGACGGGTGCGCTCGGCGGCGGTGCCGTCGGCGGGATCCTCGGCAGCTTCAGCGGCAATGCGGGGCTGGGCGCGCTGCTCGGCGCCGGCGTCGGCGGGGCGGGCGGTTACCTCTATGACCAGTCGCAGCAGTCGCGGCAGCCCTACTACGATAATCGCGGTCGCGGCCGCGGGCGGGACCGCGACCGCTACCGGTAGGACCGGCGCCGTCAGGCCGGGCTGAAGCCCAGCGCCTGGCGGAAGCGGTTCTTCACATGGACCGCGTCCCGGGGCGGCAAAGCGCGGGGCAGATTCTCCGCCGCGATCTTCACCACGGCCAGGTTCAGCCCGGCCATGGCGTGGATGCGGCGGCGGAGCGGCTCGACGCCCTGGCGCTCCGTCACCAGATCCACCGTCGGGAAGCCGCAGGCTTCCGCCACGCGGGTGAACTCGATGCCCTGGCCCGTATGGCTGGGCTGCATCCCCGTCTCCCCGAAATGGCCGTTGTCGAGGATGACGAGGGAAAGGTTCGGCGGGCGTCGCAGCGCGATGGTCGCCAGCGCGCCGAAGCCCATCAGCGCCTCCCCATCCCCCGTGATGACCACGACCGGGCGCGTCGGCTGCGCGGTCGCCAGGCCGAGCCCCACCGTCATCGCACTGCCCATCGCGGCCCAGAGGTAGTAGTTCAGATCGTGGTCGCCGGCGGCCATCACATCGTAGCTCGGCGAACCGAGGCCGCTGACGACCATCAACCCGCCGCGGTCCCGCAGCAGATCGGCGACGACCGCGCGGCGGTCGAGGTTTCCACTCATCGTCATTGCACCCACGCCTTCTCACCGATCAGTCGCTGGCCGAGCAGGACGGCGCAGGCGCCATCACCCTCGAAGGCCATCGTCGCGGCGCCCTTCAGCAGGGGCGCGACATCGGCCGCATGGTCGGCGCGCCAGGTCATGACTCCCATGAGCTTGAGCGCGGCCTCCGTCGCCTGGCCCATCGGGTTCTGGTGCTGGTTGAACTCCGCCCAGTCCCCGCGCATCGTCACCACCGTCAGGAAGGGGAAGCGCGCCATCGCGACCAGCCCCAGCGTGTTGATGCAATTGCCGACGCCGGAGGATTGCATCAGCAGCGCGCCCCTTTCGCCGCCCAGCCAGGCGCCGGCGAGGTAGCCGATGCCTTCCTCTTCCGTCGTCAGCACCACGGCGTTGATGTCGGGATCCGCTTCCGCCAGACGCAGCGCCGTGGCGTGGCCGGCATCCGGGACATAGGCGATGTGCTTGACGCCGGCGGCCTTCAGCACGTCGAAGACCTGTCGTCGCCAATCCGGGGTGTCGTGCGGGGTCATGGTGTTCCTCCTCGGTCCAGCGGGATGATGGCGCGGGCAGGGGCATAGCGGGACTATAAGGTTGTGCATTGAGCTATGCCGTGATGGGATGGGTCATGGACCTCCGGCAGCTCAATACCTTCGTGCAGGTGGCGGAACTCGGCAGCCTGAGCCGGGCCAGCGACCGGCTGCGCATCGCCCAGCCCGCGCTCAGCCGGCAGATCCGGCTGCTGGAGGAGGAGCTGCGCGTGCCCCTCTTCACCCGCCATGGCCGCGGCATGGTGCTGACCGCCGCGGGGGAACGGCTGCGCACGCGGGCGGCCTCCATCCTGCGCGACGTGGAGGAGACGCGGGCGGGGCTGATGGAGGAAGCCGGCGCGGTGCGCGGCCGCGTCATCTTCGGCATGCCGCCGACGGTCGGCGCCGTGGTCGCGAACCGCCTGGTGGAACGCTTCCTGACCGCGCATCCCGAGGTGAAGCTGCGCGTCGTGCAGGCCTTCAGCGGCTACCTGCTGGAATGGCTGCAGGGCGGCGAGGTCGATATCGCCGTGGTCTATGCGGGCGCGCGGGCGGCCGGCGTCCGGGCCTCACCCTTGCTGGTGGAGACGCTGTGCTTCGTCACCGCCAGCGGCCAGGTGCCATCCCCGCATCATGGCATCGGCTTCGCGGCGGTGGCGGCGCATCGCCTGATCCTGCCGGGGCCCCAGCATGGCCTGCGGCTGCTGGTGGAGGCGGAGGCGGAGCGCCGGGGCCTGTCGCTGGAGGTGGCGGTGGAGGCCGATGACCTGACGGTGCTGAAGGGCCTGGTGCTGCGGGGGCTCGGCGCCACCATCCTGCCCCGCGCCGCGGTGCATGAGGAGGTGGAAGCGGGCCGCCTGCACGCCGCCCCCATCATCGACCCGCATCTGTCCCGCAAGCTGGTGGTGGCGGAACCGCTGGGCCGCCAGCCCGGCAACGCGGTGCGCCGCTTCGCGGAGATGCTGCGGGAGGAGGTGAGCGCCATGGTGGAAAGCGGCGTCTGGGACGGGCAGCTGATTGCCGCCGATACAAAGCCGGCATAGGTGATCGGCCACGATTGTAGTATCCGCGCCGCACCGCCCACGCCAGATTGCCGCGAATCTCCCCGAGGAAACCGCCATGGACATGCATCACCCCGCGACCGATCCCTATGCCGAGATCCGGGCCGAGGTCCGCAAGCTCTGCGCGCGCTTTCCCGGCGAATACTGGCGCGAGTTGGATGCGCGGCGCGGCTATCCGACGGAGTTCGTGAACGCGCTGACGGAAAGCGGCTACCTGGCCGCGCTGATCCCCGAGGAATTCGGCGGCGCCGGGCTGAAGCTGTCCGGTGCTGCCGCGATCCTGGAGGAGATCCACGCCAGCGGCAGCAATGGCGCGGCCTGCCATGCGCAGATGTACATCATGGGCACCATCCTCAAGCATGGCAGCCCGGCGCAGAAGGCGCAGTACCTGCCTGGCATCGCGGATGGATCGCTGCGGCTCCAGGCCTTCGGCGTGACGGAGCCGACGAGCGGCACGGACACCACCGCGCTGCGCACGACGGCGAAGCGCGAGGGCGACAAGTGGATCGTCAACGGCCAGAAGATCTGGACCAGCCGGGCGGAGCATTCCGATTTGATGCTGCTGCTCGCACGCACCACGCCGAAGGACCAGGTGGCGAAGAAGACCGATGGGCTGTCCACCTTCATCGTCGACATGCGCAAGGCGCTGGGCAACGGCCTGACCATCCGCCCCATCCGCACGATGATGAACCACAATTCCTGCGAGGTCTTCTTCGACAACATGGAAGTCCCCGCCGAGAACCTGGTCGGCGTGGAGGGCAAGGGTTTTCGCCAGATCCTCGACGGCATGAATGCGGAACGGCTGCTGATCGCCAGCGAATGCGTCGGCGATGCGCGCTGGTTCACGGAGCGCAGCGTGGCCTATGCCAAGGAACGCGTGCTGTTCGGCCGCCCCATCGGGCAGAACCAGGGCGTGCAGTTCCCGATCGCCAAGGCGTACGCGCAGATGCGTGCGGCGGAGGCCATCGTGAAGCAGGGGCTGGAGAAGTTCGAGCGCGGCGAGAACTGCGGGGAGGAGGCGAATATGGGCAAGATGCTCGCCGCCGATGCCGCCTGGGCTGCCGCCGAGGCCTGCGTGCAGACCCATGGGGGCTTCGGTTTCGCCGAGGAATACGACATCGAGCGCAAGTTCCGCGAGACGCGGCTCTACCAGGTGGCGCCGATCAGCACGAACCTCGTGCTGAGCTATATCGGCGAGCATGTGCTGGGGATGCCGCGGAGCTATTGATGGGGTGGCGGCCCGCCCTGGCGCTGTTCTGGCGCGGAATCCAGGTGGCCCTCTATGTCGCCCAGATCATGCTGTGCGCCTGGGTGGCCTTGGTCGCGGGGCGAGCCGTGCTGGTCAGGCCGCTCAGCCTGGGCGATCAGGTGCTGTGGACCTGCGGCACCCTGTTCTGCGCCTTGGCGGCGTTCTGGTTCACGCGCCAGTTGCTCAGCCTGCTCGGCTTGCGGCGACGCTAGCCCTCTCCGGTGCCGGTGCGCCGCGGCCGGCCTCCATCTCCCGATGGTGGCGGATGAGGTCGGGGCCGCAGGACAGCTTCCGGGCCAGCGGCGTCTCCGGCCCGACCAGGCGCCAGAAGGGCGCGGGGTCCTCCGCCATCCGCTCCAGCGCCCGCTCCGCGACGATGCGCAGGAAGATGGCGGTGGAGGTGGGGCAGGTGGCGTCGGCGCGGTGTTCGCGCGCGAGGTCTGCGCGTAGCGCAGCGATGTCCTGCGTCGTGCCGGCGGGGATGGCGCGGATGCGCGCCTCCAGCAGCGCCGGCGTCGCGATGAACAGGCGCTGTCCGGCGCGGAGGCCGGCGAAGGGTTTTTCGAGCACGGCGACATGGGCGGGCTTGGCGCCGTGGTATTTCTGATCCCAGCTCTTCGGCATGGACGCATCCCGATGCATCGTGTCGGCGCGCAATTGGTGGCTGCGGGACGATCGCGGCAAGGGGGGATGGCTTGATCGATCTTGCGCAACAGGCGGGGAAGCCGCTGGCTGGGCTGCTCGTGGTGGCCATGGAACAGGCCGTCGCCGCGCCGACCTGTTCGGTGAAGCTCGCCGATGCCGGCGCGCGGGTCATCAAGATCGAACGCGCGGATGGCGACTTCGCCCGGGGCTATGACCAGGCGGCGGCGGGGCAATCCAGCTACTTCGTCTGGCTGAACCGGGGGAAGGAGAGCCTGGCCCTCGACATCAAGAACCCCGAGGACAAGGCGCTTCTCGGGCGGCTGCTCGCGAAGGCGGATGTCTTCATCCAGAACCTGGCGCCGGGCGCCATGGCGCGGGCGGGGTTCGGCAGCGCCGCGCTGCGCGAACAGCACCCGCGGCTGATCACCGTCGACATCTCCGGCTACGGGGAGGAAGGCGAGTATGCCGCGATGAAGGCCTATGACCTGCTGGTGCAGGCGGAGTCCGGGCTGGCCGCCATCACCGGCCATCCGGCGGGGCCGGGGCGGGTTGGCGTGTCCGTCGTCGACATCGCCTGCGGGATGAATGCCCATGCGGCGGTGCTGGAGGCGCTGATCGAGCGCGGCATCACCGGCCGCGGCAAGGGCATCGCCGTCTCGCTCTTCGACGGCATGGCGGATTGGATGAATGTCCCCCTGCTGTATTTCGAGGGCACGGGCCGCGCGCCGGCGCGGGTCGGGCTGGCGCACCCCTCCATCTGCCCCTACGGCGCCTTCGCGTGTTCCGACGGCGCGCTGGTGCTGATCTCCATCCAGAACGAACGCGAATGGATCGGCCTCTGCGCGGGGTTCATAGGCGATGCGGCGATCGCCACGCGGCCGGGCTGGGGCAGCAACAATGACCGGGTCGCGAACCGCGCGGCGGTGGATGCGGAGGTCGCGCGGCACTTCGCCGTGCTGACCCGGGCGGAGGCGGCGGCCCGGCTGAACGCGGCGGGCATTGCCTATGGCTTCGTGAACGGGGTGGCGGAGCTGGCGGCGCATCCGGCGCTGCGGCGGCTCGCGGTGGAGACTCCGGCGGGGGTCGTCTCCATGGCCGCGCCGGCGGCGCGATTCGCGGATGGCGCGCGCGTATACGGCCGGGTTCCCGCGCTGGATGAGCACGGGGCGGCGATCCGGGCGGAATTCGCGGCCTGAGCGCTGCACCGCGAGGAGGCAAAGCTTGCCACGAATGCTCCCTTTCGGATGATTGCTTGGGCGTTCGTTAAGCGCCGGGCGCAGATCGTTAACGTTTTCATGCGCGCGGTGCATGGCTGGGCTGCGGGGGCAAAAAGACCTTGCGGCGAGGGGAGGCCATCCCTATTTTGTGCATCGCAGCAACAAGGCACCGCCGGGTTGTCTGTCTTTCTTGGACGTTTCCTCCCTAAACTCGGCGGTCCCTCACGGGACCGCCCTTTTTTTTGCCCGGCGGGGCGGGGAAACAATCAAGGGGTTACGGGGCGCGGTTGACGCGCTGCCAGCAGAGGCCGGAAGCCCCCGGCCATCGACCTCAGCGCAGAAACGTCCAGTCCGTCCCGGCCAGCACGCTGACCAGGCGCTTCAGGTCCCGCGTCAGCGGCCCCATGCCCGGCGCGCGCTCCACCCGCGTCTCATTCATGTAGAGGCTGCGGGCGATCTCGATCTGCAGGGCGTGCACGGCTTCCCGCGGGCGCCCGTAGTGGCGGGTGACGTAGCCGCCGGCATAGGGGTCGTTCCGGCGCACCCGGTAGCCCATGCCGGCCAGCGTCTCCTCCACCAGCCGGGTCGCCCGGGGGGCGCAGGCGGTGCCATGCGCGTCGCCCAGGACGAAATCGGCGGGGTTGCCGCCATGGGCGGGGTGCGCGGGCATCGAATGGCAGTCGATCAGCAGGCAGACGCCGAAGGCCGATCGCGTATCGGCGATCAATTCGCCCAGCGCCGCGTGATAGGGCTGCCAGCAGCGGCGGATGCGGTCCTCGGCCTCCGCGAAGGGCAGCTTGTGGCGGTAGACGGGCTCGCCGCTCGCGACCACGCGGGCGATGGTGCCAAGGCCGGCGCCCACGCGGGGGCTGGCGCTGTTCACCCAGGCGGGCAGGGGGCCGTCGAACATCGTGGGGTCGAGTTCCCAGGGCTCCCGGTTCGCGTCGCAATAGACTCGCGGGAAGGTGGCGGTCAGCAGCGGCGCGCCATAGCCGGGCACGGCGGCGAACAGCTCATCGACGAAGCTGTCCTCGCTGCGGCGCAGCGCCGTCGCGTCCAGCCGCGCCCGGGCGAGGAAATCCGCGCTGTAGTTCGTGCCGCTATGCGGGGAGGCGAAGACCAGGGGCACGGTCTGCCTCTCCGGCCGCGCGACGCGGTAGGGCGGGGTGTCCGCGGCTTGTGCCTCGGTGTTGAGGGGGAGGTCCATGAAGGCCCCGATCAAGCCACAGCGCGACCCCTGCTGTCACCCCGCCTGCGACACTTCGACGCGGTCGCGCCCCTTCTCCTTCGCCACATAGAGCGCGGTGTCGGCGGCGGCGAGGGCGGCCTTCAGGGTTTCAGCCACCTCCCCGGCGCCCAGCGCGACGACGCCGATGGACATGGTCGTCACCACGTCGCCGCCGGCGGGATGCGGGACTTCCGCGCGAACGGCCTGGCGCAGGCGCTCCGCCAGGGTGACGGCCTCCTCCACCGTGGTGGCGGGCAGCAGGGCGGCGAATTCCTCGCCCCCCAGCCGGCCCAGCACATCCCCGGCCCGGAGCTGCCCCGCCATGGCGCGGGCGGCGCCGGCCAGCACCACATCGCCGGCCGCATGGCCCCAGCCATCATTGATCCGCTTGAAGCGGTCGAGGTCGAAGGCCAGCAGCGCCAGGGGCTGGCCGCGGCGGCGGCAGGCGGCGATGGCGGCATGGGCCTGCGCCTCGAACCCCCGGCGATTGGCGAGGCCCGTCAGCGGGTCCGTCACCGACAGCGCCGCGAGCCTGGCCAGCGCCGCGTCGCGCTGCGCCATCACCTGCATCACCCGCAGCGACAACAGCGGCACGGCGAGGTCGAAGGCCACCCACAGCCAGGCATTGAGGCCGATCGGCGCGGTCGGGGCCTGCACGACATTGGTCCAGCTGTCTTGCACCGCCTCCGCCACGCCGATGCCGAGCACGAGGGCGATGAGGCCCAGCACCGGCTCCGGCGTTCCCTGGCGCGACGCGGCGGCCAGGCGCCACAGCGCCAGCACCGCGGCCAGGCCGCAAAGCCCGCCCATCAGCAGCCGCGCGAGGAGGAACAGGATGTTGTCGGTGGTCATGCTGTCCACGCGCCTGCGCAGTGCCGTTTTGGGGGGCTTGTCTCCCCCCGGGATGGGCGCTAATCAGCGGGCCTTCCCGGCGGTGGGGCGCTTAGCTCAGCGGGAGAGCACTACCTTGACACGGTAGGGGTCACAGGTTCAATCCCTGTAGCGCCCACCACCATCCCCCGCGCATCCATCCCTGACGTTGACCGGCGGCGCCTGCTGTCGCAAACCTCGCCCGCCAGATCGGGGAGAGAACAACGCCATGCGCCGCCGCCACCTGCTCGCCGCCTCCGCTGCCGTCATCGCCGCGCCGGGCATCGCCCGCGCCCAGGCCGCGGTGACGATGCGCCTGTCCCACCAATTCCCGCCCGCGCACCACAATGCGCGCGTCATCGCCTCCTTCGCGGAGGATGTCGCCGCGCGGTCCAACGGCCAGGTGGCGGTGCAGGTCTTCCCGGCGGAACAGCTCGCCCGCGCCGGCGAGAATTTCCCGGGCGTCGCCCGCGGATCCTTCGAGGCCGCGGCCGCGGTGAATTTCCAGTGGGGCACGACCCTGCCGGAGATGAACGCGATGACCGTGCCCTACTTCTTCACGGATTTCCCGCGCATCCAGCGCTTCGTCGGCAGCGACGCGGCCAGGTTCCTGGAGACGGCGCTGGAACGCCGCGCGGTGAAGAACCTGATGTGGCTCTACACCACCCGCCAGAGCATCTTCACCAGTGGCCGGCGGCCGATCGTGAACCTGGAGGATTTCCGGGGCCTCAAGATCCGCGGGCTGAATTCGCTGACGGACAATGCGCTGACGGCCGTTGGCGCGGCGCCGTCCTCCATGCCCGGGCCGGAAGTGCCGCAGGCGCTGCAATCCGGCGTGCTGGATGCGGGGCTGACGGACCTTTCCGCCGCCGTGTCGCGCCGCTTCTACGAAGTGCAGCGCTTCGGCACCGTCACGCCCTACTTCGCCGTCATCAGCCATGTCTACGTCAACCCGCGCTGGTACAACGGGCTGCGCGCCGAGCACCGCGCGGCGATCGATGCCGCGGCGCGCAAGGCGGAGATCGACCAGCTGCGCGTGACGGAGGAGACGGCCGCCGCGGCGGTGGCCGAACTCCGCGCCAAGGGCATGACGATCCATGAGCAGACGCCGCAGGAACTCGCGACGTGGCGGGCCGCCATGCAGCAGCCCGTGATCGACGCCTTCCTGCGCATCGCGCCGGAAGGCGGGGCCCGCATCCTGGAACTGCTGCGCGGCATCCCGGCCGCGTGAGTTTCGTGCAGCGCCTGTCGGCCTTCCTCAGCCGAATCGCGGTCGCCATCGGATCGATGGCGACCGTCACCTGCCTGTTCCTCGTCGGCTACTCCGTGGTGATGCGCTACGCCTTCGGCGCGCCGCAGCCCTGGGTGGACAAGGTGGCGGGCTGGCTGGTGCTGGGGCTGGTGATGCTGGCGGCGCCGGAGGCACAGCGGTGCTTCGAGCATATCGGCGTCGATGTCGCGGTCTCCAGGCTCGGCCCGAAACTGGCGCGGGCCGCGCACCTCATCGGCACGCTGAGTGTCGCGGCGGTGGCGGCGGTGCTGGTCCATGCGGGCTGGGAAGCCATCGAGTTCAGCCTGATGGTCGGCATGATGACCGATATCGACGGCGTGCCGGAATGGTGGATCCAGCTTCTGCTGCCCATCGGCGCGGGGCTGATGCTGGTGGTGGCGCTGGTGCAGAGCCTGGTGCTGGCACTCGGCGGGCGGCCGGACCACCTGCCGACGGGCGACGAGGAATTGCCGCGCGACACGCTGGCGCGCGGGGAGTGATCGCGTGACCTTCCTGATCCTGCTGGCTGTCCTGATCGGGCTGCTCTACCTCGGCATGCCGATGTTCGCGGCGCTGTTCCTGCTGCCGCTCGGCGTGCTCATCGCCCTCGAAGGCGGCGTGCCGGCGCTGGGGGAGATGGTGATCGGCAAGCTGGATGGCTATCTGCTGATCGCCATCCCGCTGTTCATGCTGATGGCGCATATCATGGTGCGCGGGCGGGTGGTGGATGACCTCTACAACGCCGCCTTCGCCATGCTGCGCAAGGTGCGCGGCGGCGTCGGCATCGCCACCGTCGCGGCCTGCACGATCTTCGCGGCCATCAGCGGTTCATCGGTCGCGACCGCGCTGACCATCGGCAAGATCGCCATCCCGCAGATGCTGAAATACGGCATGTCCCGCAAGGGCGCCTTCGGCGTCGTCGCCGGTGGCGGCACGCTCGGCATCCTCATCCCGCCCTCCGCGCCGATGGTGCTCTATGCCTATGTGACGGAGACCTCGGTCGCCGCGCTGTTCCTGGCCGGCATCATCCCGGGGCTGCTGATGGCGGCGATGTTCGCCGTCTATTGCTTCGTGACGGAGGGCAAGGCGGTGGTGCCGGCGGATGAGCCGGTGCCGGAGGCCGCGCATCACGCCCTGGCCCGCGCGGGCTGGTCGCTGAGCCTGCCGATCTTCGTGCTCGGCGGCATCTACATGGGTGTCTTCACCGCGACGGAAGCCGCGGGCACGGGCACGCTCTATGCGCTGGTCATCGCGGGGCTGATCTACCGCACCCTGACCTGGCGGGACGTGGTGCAGGGAGTGGAGGAGGCGACGAGGACCTCCGCCATGCTGCTGATGATCATCGCGGGCGCGGCGATCTACGGCTTCATGCTGACCAAGCTGCAGGTGCCGCAGGAGCTGACGAAGCTCGTTGCCGATCTTGGGCTGGGGCGCACGGGTTTCCTCATCGCCATGATGGTGCTGCTCTTCGTGCTGGGGCTGGTGCTGGAGAGTTTCTCCATCATCCTGCTGACCATGCCGGCCATCCTGCCGCTGCTGGCGCAACTCGACATCGACAAGGTCTGGTACGGCATCCTGCTGACCTTGAGCCTGGAGATGGCGCTGATCTCCCCCCCCGTGGCGCTGAACCTGGTGGTCATCAAGGCCATCACCGGCGCGCCGCTGTCGGAGGTGAACCGCAGCATCTACCCCTATATGCTGATGCTGGCCTTCGGGACCGCGATGCTGATCGCCTTCCCGGAGATCGCGCTCTGGCTGCCGCGACAGGCGGGGTATGGCGGGTAGGGCCTGTCGACACTTGGCCCGGGATGCAATCGGCGAGTGGATTTTCGTGCCTGCCAAGGGGGGCGTCGTAGCGGGGGCGGGGTGGCGATGGGGTTCCATCGTCACCCTGACCCCACGCGACCCCGCGCGGAAAGACGCCGCCGAGTGCGCCCGCAGCCAAGTGTCCACAGGCCCTGATGTGACTTTTTAGTCGCTAACCCGTTTAAGCCGATTATGCCGATTAGGTGCGTTTAGCACCGTTTTCGCGGTGCCGCCGGCGGGCGTTCGGGGCTCTGGCGGGAGGCGGCGGACGCAATCCGCGTGCGTGATGTACGGAACATAACAGAAACATACCGGCCCGCGCCAGCGGAATCAGGGGCAGGGGCTGACCTCGAAGAACGGCGCGGGGTCCAGGTGGCGGCCTTCCCGCAGCACTTCCAGATGCAGATGCGTGCCCGTGGTGATGCCGGTGCGGCCGATGCGGCCGATCGCCTCGCCCTCCGCCACCCGGCGGCGGCCATTGGCGAGGGCGGGGGCGACGGTGCCGAGATGGGCGTAGCGCGTCACCAGCCCATCGGCGTGGCGCAACTCCACCTCCAGCCCCGTGCCGGCGCGGGTGCGGCGGATGCTGGTGACGGTGCCCGCGGCGGCGGCGCGGACCCAGGCGCCGGCGGGGGCGGGCAGGTCGATCCCCTTGTGGTCGCCGGAGGCGCGGGGATTGGGCAGGTCGCGCGGGCCGAAGGGGGAGGAGATGCAGGCGGGCGTGACGGGCAGCGCCAGGCGCGGCGCCTCCGCCCTCGCCAGGCCGGGCGCCAGCAGCAGCAGGGACAGGGCAAGGCGCATGGCGCCTGCTACAGCGGGCCGGGCTTCCCGAACAGCCAGCCCTGGCCGTAATGCACGCCGAGGCCGCGCATGATCTCGGCCTCCTCCTCCGTCTCGATGCGTTCCGCCACCACCTTGGCGCCAACGGCCAGCGACAGATCCACCATGGCGGCGACGAAGCTGCGGTCCCGGTCGCTGGTCAGCGCGGCCTGCACGAAGGTGCCGTCCACCTTCACATAGTCGGTGGGAAAGGATTTCAGGTAGCGGAAGGCAGCCGCGCCGGCGCCGAAATCATCGATGCAGACGGGCACGCCGCGCCCCCGCAGTGCCCGCAGCGTGGCGGCGGCGGCGTCCTCATCCTCGATCTCGGCACTCTCGGTCAGTTCCACCATCACGCGCCTCGCGCCGCGCGGATCGCGGTCGAGCAGCGCGAGCAGGCGGGTGCGGAAGCCGCGGGACTGGGTGGAGAGGCCGGAGATGTTGAAGGCGAGGTGGCGGCCTTCCGGCACCGCATTGGCGGCTGCGATGGCCATGGAGGCGACGGCGAGGTCGAGATCCTCCGTCAGGCCGATGGTCTCGGCCAGGGCGATGAATTCCTGCGGGCCCTCCCCGGGTTCCAGCACGCCGGGTTCCAGGCGCATCAGGGCCTCGTGGTGATGCAGCTGCCGTGTCTCCAGGTCCACGATGGGCTGGAAATCCAGGCGGAAGCGGCGTTCGGCGACGGTGCGGCGCAGCGCCGTCGCGCGGGCGGTGACGCGGGCGACGACGCCGCCGAGGCCATCGGCGAAGCCGGCATCGCGCAGCCCATCGGCGCCGAAACGCGCGAAGGCGGCCAGGCCGTGGCGAAGCGCGCGGGCGGCCTGGGACGGGGTGAGGCCGTCGGTCGAGAGGTTGATGGGCGTGGCGACCACGGCGATACCCGGATCGTCCGGGCCGAGAAAGGCTTCGAGGTGCCTGGTCACCTCCTGCAGATTGGGGAATGTCCCGGCCTCGCCAGGGACGACGCCATAGCGGCCGGGGCCGAGCCGGGCGGCCAGGCCGCCGGGGTCGGGCTGGCTGGCGATCAGCCTGTCGATCCGCTGTTCGGCTTCGGTGCCGGCCACGCCCTTCACCTCCAGCAGGCCGAGCTGGACCTTGCCGCCGGCGCGGAGCTGCTGCGTCGCTTCCCGCATCAGGACCTCGCCGTCGCAGGCGCGGAATTCGGGCGGGGCGGGCATGGGGGCGAAGGTCAGGCAGAGGCGCTGCCCGGCATCCGCTGAGGCGAGCTGGAGGCCGGAGACCGAGACGACCGTGCGCGCGGCATCGGCGAGGCGGAACGCGGTGGGGCCGAGGCGCCCATGCGGCGGCAGCAGCGCGACCGCGGTCTGGAAGGCGCCCCGATCCTCCGGCGCCAGGACATCGGCCGCGTCGCGGCCGATCAGGCTTTCCGGCGTGCGGTTGAGCCGGGCGCGGAAGGCGCCGGCGGCGAAGGTGACACGCCCATCGGCCCCGACCTCCACCAGCAGATCGGCCGAGGCGAAGGCGAAGGCGACGAAGCGCTCCCTGTCACCCAGTGAACGTTGCTGTGCGGCGGCCATGGGCGGACGGTAGGCCGTGAGAGGTTGAGGAAGGGTGTCGGGCGGGGGGCGGTGTTGCGCCGGCGCCGGCATGTCCCCGTTCACCCAACCCTCTCCCCCCCGGTGGGGGGGGAGAGGGCTGCGGCGTTGATCAGGCGGCGGCGCGGAGCGTGGTGGCGAGCGCGTCTTCCGCATCCAGCACGCCGGCGACGGCGTGGACGACGGCGGCGATGCGCACGGCGGCCTGGACCTGTTCCTTGCCGAGGCCACCATGCAGGACGACCTTCTCATGGCTTTCCATGCACATGCCGCAGCCATTGATGGCGGAGACGGCGAGCGACCAGAGCTCGAAATCCACCTTCTCGACGCCCGGCTTGGCCATGACGTTCATGCGCAGCTTGGCGGGCATGGAGGGGTAGTCGCCGCCGACCAGGTGGGTGAAGCGGTAGTAGACATTGTTCATGCCCATGATGGCGGCGGCGGCCTTGGCGGCGGCCAGGGCTTCCGGCGACAGCTGCGCGCCGAATTCCGCGACCAGCGCGGCGGTGAGGTCGGCGTTGCGGCTAGCGATGGCGGAGGCGACGAAGGTGCCGGCGCGCTGCTGCTGCGTCAGCGCGGGCTCCGTCGCCAGCGACCCGATGTTGAGCTTCAGGTCCTTGGCATAGTCGGGCAGGCGGTTGCGGATGGCTTCGAGGGACATGGGGAGGGACCTCTGGCTGGGGGCCCGCTCCATCCCGCGCCGAGGTCGCCGGGGATGGGGGCCTCGATGGAACTGGAGAGGTGGGGCGGACCCCCACCCCGGCCCTCCCCCGCAAGCGCGGGGGAGGGGGCGTATCAGGCGGCCTTGTCGAAGAGTTCCTGCGGCTTCAGGGCTTCCTCGCCCTTCGTCCAGTTGCAGGGGCACAGCTCATCGGTCTGCAGCGCGTCGAGCACGCGGAGCACTTCCTGCGGGTTGCGGCCGACATTCAGGCCGTTCACGGAGGCCCACTGGATGGTATGGTCCGGATCGACGATGAAGGTCGCGCGCAGCGGCACGCCGGCGGCCTTGTCGAGGATGCCGAGCGCCGTCGACAGTTCACGCTTCACGTCGGCGAGCATCGGGATCTCGAGGTTCTTGATGTCCTCGTTGTGGACGCGCCAGTTCAGGTGGACGAACTCGCTGTCCGTGGACACGCCGTAGAGCACCGCGTCGCGGTCGGCGAATTCGCCGGCGAGCTTGCCGAAGGCCGCGATCTCGGTCGGGCAGATGAAGGTGAAGTCCTTCGGCCAGAAGAACACGACCTTCCACTTGCCGGCATCGGTGCTCTCGGTGATCTCGGTGAAGGACTTGCCGGGGCCGCCGAGGCCTTCCTTGCCCGCCTTGACGGCGGTGAGCTTGAAGTCGGGAAACTTGTCGCCAACGGTCAGCATGAGGGGGAGCTCCTGTCTGCGGTTGCGCAAGGCGGCGCGGCCGGTCGCGGAATGTTTCGCGGGACCGGTCGCGGGGCATTGCTGCACTGCGATATGCTGCACCTGCTCAGTCGCTTCCAATGAATTGTTTTCCGGATTTCCATCGACCGGGCCGATCATTCGGCTGGGAAGACGGGGTCCCGGTGATCGGATGGCTCGATGATCCTGCCCAGCCCGCAGCAGCTTCGCTACCTCATCGCCCTGGCGGATCACGGGCATTTCGGGCGGGCCGCGACCGCCTGCGCGGTGACGCAATCGACGCTGTCGGCGGGGCTGATCGCGCTGGAGCGGCAGATGGCGGCGCAGCTGCTGGAACGCGCCTCCGCCTCCAAGCGCCCGGTCTTCACGCCGCTGGGGCGGGAGGTGGTGGCGCGGGCGCGGGTGGCGCTGGCGGCGCTGGAGGCGGTGGCGGAGACGGCGGCCACGGCGCGGGACCCGCTGACGGGGCCGCTCAGGCTCGGCGTGATCCCGACCATCGGGCCCTTCCTGCTGCCGCGGCTGATGCCCGCGCTGCGGCGCGCCTATCCGCGGCTGCGGCTGTGGCTGCGGGAGGATCTGACGGAACGCCTGGTGCAGGGGCTGGAGGATGGGCGGCTCGACCTGCTGCTGCTGGCCCTGCCCCTGGCGGGGCCGGCGGCGGCGCTGGAGACGCTGCCGCTGGGGGAGGATGCCTTCAGCGTGGCGCTGCCGGCGGGCCACCGGCTGGCGGCGCGCGACTCGGTGCCGGTGGAGGCGCTGGGGGGCGAGCGGGTGCTGCTGCTGGAGGATGGCCATTGCCTGCGTGACCACGCGGCGGCGTCCTGCGGCCTGCCGCGGGGCATCCTGCCGGGCGGGGAGGAAGGCTTCGCCGCCACCAGCCTGCACACGCTGGTGCAGATGGTGGCCGGGGGGCTGGGCGTGACGCTGCTGCCGCAACTGGCGCTGGATGGCGGGGTGCTGGCGGGCGCGCCGGTGGAGGTGCGGCGGCTGGAGGGGGCGGCGCCGGGGCGCGTGCTGGCGCTGGCCTGGCGGCCGAAGAGCCCCCGCGCGGCGGAATTCCAGGGGCTGGGGCCGGCGGTCGCGGCGGCGATCGCAGCGTGACAACTATCGCGTGCGCAATTAATTGTTGCTTATTCGTATTGAATATGGTGCGCTGTATGCGCTTCCTGTCAAATTGTTTGAACGCGTATTGAGGCTAGGAAAAACGATGTCCAACGAGCCTGATGGTAAGTCGGAAAAAACGAGTGCGTCTGACATCCCTCTAAATCAGAGGTTGCTTGGTTATTTCAAGGACTTCGCGCCCATTGTGACGATCTCCACCGGTGTTGCTATCAGCGCTGGTGTTATCTGGCAATTTTCGGGGCGGATTGAGCGAGCAGAATCCCGTGCCGAATTTGCGCTGTCCGGTGTGACAAGAAGCGTAGCCATCGCTTTTGCCGCAAACGAAGTCCGCCTCCTTGATGCCTTGAATAATACGGCAAACGCTAATTTCGCGAGTTCCGTTAACGCTACACGTTCAAGGTGCTTGTGGCGTCCGGCTGAGTACGGTCTCGCGCGGAATGATGAGCCAAATACGTATCGATGTTTCGTTGATTTGGTGCCGCCGCTCCAAAAGACACCAACAGCAATTTTTGTGGCGAATGGGCGTGGTAGATCCGATAGAATTACGATCCTCCCGGCGGATTACGTCGCGGGTCAGGTTGTTCTGACGGTCCGGCATAACCGGCTCCCAAATGAGCAGGCTATCTCTTGGGATTTTAGTGGACATCTTGTTTTTCTATTTGATTGACATGAAGCCTTACTCGAATTTAGGCTTGGCCACCGCTTATGTTTAGAATCCCCCTCCGGCGGCGAGCCAGGCAGCTTCCTCGGGCGTGGTCGCGCGCCCGAGCGCGGCGTTGCGGTGGGGGAAGCGGCCGAAGCGCTGGATGACGACGCGGTGCGCCCAGGCATAGGCGATGACGCTGCCGGGCCGCGCCAAAGCGGGGACATCGCGCAGACCCTCGAACAGCGCGACGGCGAGGTCCTGGTCCGCCAGGGCCTCGCTGTGTTCGAAGGGGAGGTAGAGGAAGACGCGCTGGAGCGGCGTCAGCGCCAGGTCCAGCTTGCGGTCCAGCACCACGCGGCGGGCGATGACGCGGGCATGCGCATCGCTGGCGAAGGCTTCCGCGCTGCCGCGGAACAGGTTGCGGGGGAACTGGTCGAGCAGGAGGAGGAGGGCCAGCGCGCCCGCCGGGGTCTCCGCCCAGGCGTCCAGCGCGCCCTCGCGGGCCGGGACGACCAGCGCGCCGAAGCCGTCGCGGCAGGCGGCGTCGAAGCCCTCATCCTTCACGAACCAGGCCTGGCGCCAGGTGTCGGGGCCCTCGCTGAACCAGAAATCCAGCAGGCGTTGGATATCGGCGCTCATGCCAGGGCCTTGTCCAGCAGGCGGATGGAATGCAGGGCGTTGCGCTGCGCGAGGTCGCCGATCTGGTGGCGGCAGGAGGTGCCATCCGCGACGATGAAGGCGCTGGCAGCGGTCCTGCGGATGTGGGGCAGCAGGGAGAGTTCGGCCATGGCCTTCGAGGCAGCGAGTTTCGACGCCTCATAGCCGAAGGCGCCGGCCATGCCGCAGCAGGAAGACGTGATCGGCGTCACCTTCAGGCCGGGGATGGCGGCGAGCATGGCGACGGCGGGGGTGAAGGCGTTGAAGGCCTTCTGGTGGCAATGGCCGTGGATATGCGCCTCCGCCCCGATGGGCTTGAGGCGGAGCGTCGGCTTGGTTGCCGCCAGCCATTCGGAGATCAGCATGGCGCGGGCAGCGAGTTTCTCGCTGGCCTCGCCGGGCAGCAAAGCGAGGAATTCGTCGCGCAAGGTCATGAGGCAGGAGGGTTCGAGGCCGAGGACCGGCGCCTCGAAGGGGGACAGGGCCTCGATGGTGCGGCGGGCCTCGGCGCGGGCCTGGTCCACCATCCCGGCCGCGAGCCAGGTGCGGCCATCATCGAGGGGGCGCGTGCCACGCGGCGGGCGGGCCACGGCGGGATCGGCGCCCGCGGCGCGCAGCACGCGCAGCGCGGCGCGGATGTTCTCGGGCTCGAAATAGCGGTTGAAGAGGTCGGGGAGGAGGATGACCTCGCCCGCGCGGCCATCCGGCGCGCGGCATTCCCAGTCATGGAAGGCGTCGAGCCGGAAGCGGGGCAGGGTGCGCCCGGCAGCCAGGCCGAGCAGCGCCTCCGACAGGCGCTTGCCGCCGGGGATGAGGTCCCGCGCATTGGCCAGGATCGGCACCATGGCGGCGAAGGGCGCCCAGCGGGGCATGGAGCCGATCAGGCGGTCCAGCAGGCGCGGGCCATGGGCGGCGTTGCGGGCGGCGGCGGCCTCGATCTTCATCTTCGCCATGTCGACGCCGGTCGGGCATTCGCGCTTGCAGCCCTTGCAGCCCACGCAGAGTTCCATGGCGTCGGCGACGTCATCGGAGGCGAGGCCGCCGGGAAGCTGGCCGGTGAGGGCCAGGCGCAGCGTGTTGGCGCGGCCGCGCGTCAGGTGCTTCTCGTCGCGCGTCGCGCGGTAGGAGGGGCACATGGTGCCGGCATCGAATTTCCGGCAGGTGCCGTTGTTGTTGCACATCTCCACCGCGCCCAGCAGGCCGCCTTGCGGGCCGGGCCAGGCGGACCAGTCCATGGCGGGGGTGATGGCGGCGGGGGTGTAGTCCTGGTGGTACCGCAGCAGGGTGCGGTCATCCATGCGGGGCGGGTGGACGACGCGGTTGGGGTTCAGCAGGCCGTGCGGGAGTTCGGCGGTTCCCGGGTCGAAGGCGTCCTTCACGGCCTCGAAGGCGCGGGCGATGCGGGGGCCGAACATGGGTTCGTTGAATTCGGACCGGACGATGCCGTCGCCATGCTCGCCGGAATGGCTGCCCTTGTATTCGCGCACCAGCGCGAAGCACTTTTCGGCAATGGCGCGCATCTTGCTGACGTCTTCGCCGGACTTCATGTTCAGCACCGGCCGCACATGGAGGCAGCCGACAGAGGCGTGGGCGTACCAGGTGCCTTTCGTGCCGTATTCGGCAAAGACATCGTTCAGGCGTTCGGTGTAGTCCGCGAGGTCGTCGAGGGCGACGGCGCAATCCTCGATGAAGGAGACCGGCTTTCCGTCGCCCTTCATGGACATCATGATGTTGAGGCCGGCTTCGCGGACTTCGGCCACCTTGGCCTGGAAGCCGGCATCGGTGATGCGCACGACCTGGCCGGGCAGGCCGAGGTCGCCCATCATCTCCTCCAGCCGGTCCAGCCCTTGCAGCAGCGTCGCATCGTCATGGCCGTGGAATTCGACGATCAGCAGGCTGTCGGGCTCCCCGATCAGGATCCGGTCGATGGTGTCGCGATAGATCGGGATGGAGCGGCCGAGGTCGATCATGGTGCGATCGACGAGTTCCACCGCTTCCGGATTGAGCGAGACCAGGTGCTTCGACGCCTCCATCGCGCGGCGGAAGGAGGGGAACTGGCAGATGCCGAGCACCTTGCGCGGCTTGATGGGCCAGAGCTTCAGATCGAGCGCGGCGGAGAAGGCGAGCGTCCCCTCGCTGCCCACCAGCAGGCGGGCCAGCGACCCGCGGCCATGCGCGCGGGCATCGGGCGTCAGCGCATCCAGGTTGTAGCCGCCGACGCGGCGGAGCTGTTCGGGGAAGCGGGCGGCGATCTCCTCGGCCTCCTGCGCGCCGAGGGCACGCAGCTTCGCGATCAGGTCGCCGACGCTGCCGGGGATGTCGGGGCCGAGATTGTCGGGGATGTCGCCGAAGGTGAAGCGCGCGCCATCGGCCAGGATGGCATCGATGGCGCGGACATTATCGGCCATCAGCCCGTAGCGGATGGATTTGGACCCGCAGGAATTGTTGCCCGCCATGCCGCCGATGGTGCAGCGCTGCCAGGTGGAGGGATCGACCGGGAAGAATTTGCCGGCGCTCCTCAGCGCGTCGTTCAGTGCGCCGAGGGTGATGCCGGGCTGCACGCGGGCGGTATCGCCCTCCACCGACAAGACGTTCCGCAGATGCTTCGTGCAGTCGATGACGAGGGCGTGGTTGACCGTCTGGCCGCATTGGCTGGTACCGCCGCCACGGGGCAGCACGGCGACCCCTTCCTCCCGGCAGATCGCCATGGCGGCGGCGACGTCATCGATGCTGCGCGGCACCAGCACGCCCACGGGCTGCATCTGGTAGATGGAGGCATCGGTGGCGTAGCGGCCGCGATCGCCCGCGCTGAACAGGACCTCGCCCTCCACATGGCGGCGCAGGCGCTGCCCGAATTGGCTGTCGGTGAGCCTGTGCTGGCCGGCGATGGCGTTCATGCGGTGACGGTCCCTCATCTCCGGCAGGATGTAGCGCGGGCCTGCCTGGAAATCCGATCTATAATGCTCATCAATCCGACAAGGGTTACTCATTGGCGGGTGGCATGGAAGGGCGGTAGGGGAGGGGGACAAGAGAGGGATCGCCCCATGGCCTATTTCCAGTCCAAGCCCGATTCACGGCGGCATTTCCTGCACATCCCCGGCCCCTCCAACGTGCCGGACCGCGTGCTGCGGGCGATGGACAACCCGACCATGGACCATCGGGGCCCCGATTTCGGCGCCATGGGCAAGCAGCTGCTCGCCAAGGTGCGGAAGGTGTTCCAGACCGAGGGGCCGGTGGTGATCTACCCGGCATCCGGCACCGGCGCCTGGGAAGCGGCGCTGGTCAACACGCTGTCCCCCGGCGACCGCGTGCTGATGTGCGAGACGGGGTGGTTCGCGCATCTGTGGAACGAGATGGCGGAGCGGCTGTCGATCCAGGCCGATTTCATCAAGACCGACTGGCGCCGCGGCGCGGATGTGGAGCAGATCGCGGAGCGCCTGGCGGCGGATAAGGGCCACGCCATCAAGGCCGTCTGCGTCGTGCATAACGAGACCAGCACGGGCTGCACCTCCCGCATCGATGAGGTGCGCAAGGCCATCGACGCGGCGGGGCACCCGGCGCTGCTGCTGGTGGATACCATCAGCTCGCTCGGCTCCATGGACTACCGGCATGACGAATGGGGCGTCGATGTCACCGTCTCCGGCTCCCAGAAGGGGCTGATGCTGCCGCCGGGGCTGTCCTTCAACGCGATCAGCGCCAAGGCGATCAAGGCCAGCGAGACGGCGAAGCTGACGCGCAGCTTCTGGGACTGGAAGCCGATGCTGGCGGCGAATGCGACCGGCTACTTCCCCTACACGCCGGCCACCAACATGCTCTACGCGCTCGACACCGCGCTCGACATGCTGCTGGAGGAAGGGCTGCAGAACGTCTTCGCCCGCCACGACAAGGTGGCGGAAGCCACGCGCCGCGCGGTGCGGCATTGGGGCTTCGAGACGCAGTGCCAGGACCCCCGGCATTTCTCGAGTGTGCTGACCGCGGTGCGGCTGCCGGAGGGCCATAGCGCGAACGATTTGCGGGCGACAATCTTGAGCAAATTCAACATGTCGCTGGGCAATGGGCTCGGCCAGTTGAATGACCGGGTGTTCCGCATCGGGCACCTCGGCGACATCAGCGAATTGCAGCTGGTCGGCGCGCTGGGCGGGGTCGAGATGGGGCTGCGCGCGGCCGGCATCCCGCACAAGGCGGGCGGCGTGCAGGTGGCGATGGAGTATCTCGGCGGGAATGCCTGAGGCCGTTGGCTTAACCGCCAAGGCTGCGCCGACCCTCCCCCGCAATCGCGGGGGAGGCAGCAAGGCCAGCTACTTCCGCTGCACGACCAGGACGGCCTGGAAGAAGCGGCCGGGGTCGTCCACGTAGTCTCGGATGGTGAACCAGTCGGACCAGTGGCGTTCGATGAAGGCCAGCGGCACGGCGGCATCGCCATAGAGGGCGCTGGCGAAGTCGCCCTCCGCCCCGCTCGGCAGGAAGGCGATGTCGCCCGCGTCGAACTGGTTGCGCAGCGCGGGGATGCGCGGCGCGTGGCGGCGCAGATCGCCTTCCCACCCCGTCGCGCCCTCCGGCAGGGATTCCACGAAATCGAGGAAGCGGCGCGGCTCCAGCGTCAGGGCGAAGATGCCGCCGGGGCGCAGCACGCGCGCGATCTCCGCCACCCAGTGGCGATGCGGCTTCTCCGGCAGATGCGTGAAGACGGAATAGGACATGACGATGTCCATCGACGCATCGGCATAGGGCAGGCGGCCCCAGTGATAGAGCCGGTCGAGGTTGCCCGGCACGCCGAGGTCCCGGCACAGATCGATCGCCTGGGGCCAGACATCGCAGCCATGCAGCGCCTCCGCCCCCACATCCTTCCAGAAGAAGCGCAGGAAGCGCCCCCAGCCGCAGCCGAAATCGAGGAAGGCGCGGCCATCGGACAGGGGCTGTCCCAGCGCCGCGGCGCGTTCCTTCAGCAGGGTGTAGAAGCTGAAGGCCTCATGCAGCGTCGAAGGGCCATCGGCGCCGACGAAGCGGCGCTGCGTCTCGGCATCCGGGAAGGCGGGGAAGGTGGCGCCGGCGACATCGCGCGACACCAGGCTTTTCAGCAGCAGGTCGAGCCAGGCCCGGTCATCGAGGGCGCGGATGGCCGGGGGCAGGTCATGATCGGGCAAGGGGGCCTCGGTTCTTGATGCCGGGCTTATAGCGGCAAGCAGGCCGCAGCGCAGCATCGTCGGGGGGAAGCGGGGTTGCCGCGTGGTCGATGCGCGGCCCTGCCCGCGTGGGAGGCATCGCGGCCCGGTCTTGCAACCCCGGCGGGGCGGGATCAACGTCCGCGACAAGAACCGACGGAGACGCCCCCATGGCAGCCGCCAAGCCGATCGAGGTCTGGACCTGGCCGACGCCGAATGGCCACAAGGTGCATATCGCGCTGGAGGAGCTGGGCCTGCCCTACACGGTGGTGCCGGTGAATATCGGGACGGGGGAGCAGTTCGCGCCCGAATTCCTCGCCATCACGCCCAACCATCGCATCCCCGCCATCGTCGATCCCGATGGGCCGGGCGGGCAGCGGATCGCGCTGTTCGAATCGGGCGCGATCCTGATGTACCTGGCGGAGAAGACAGGGCGCCTGGTGCCGGCCGATCCCGCCGGGCGCTACGCCTGCCTGCAATGGCTGATGTTCCAGATGGGCGGCGTCGGCCCGATGTTCGGGCAGTACGGGCATTTCCACGCCTATGCGCCGGAACAGATCCCCTACGCCAAGGACCGCTACGCCAAGGAGGTGGGCCGCCTGCACCGGGTGCTGGAGAAAAGGCTGTCGGAGGCCGAGTACCTGGCGGGCGCCGAGTATTCGATCGCGGACATCGCGACCTTCCCCTGGATCCGCAACCCCGCGCGCCGGGCCATCGACCTGGCGGATTTCCCCTCGGTGAAACGCTGGCACGATGCGATCGCGATGCGACCGGCGGTGATCCGCGGCGTTGAGGTGCTGGCGGCGAACCAGCGGGTCGGCGCGATGAGTGACAAGGAGCGCGAAGTGCTGTTCGGCAACACCCAGTTCAAGGCACGCTGACCATGGCGGAGATCGACCACATCGTCATCGGCGCGCGGACGCTCGACGAAGGCGCCGCCTATGTGGAGGCGCATCTCGGTGCGCGTCCGCTTCCCGGCGGGAAGCATGAGGGCATCGGCACCCACAATTTGGTCATGGGCCTCGGCCCGGATTGCTACCTGGAGGTGATCGCCCCCGATCCCGACCAGCCGGCGCCGGCGCAGGGGCGGCCCTTCGACCTCGATGACCCCTCCGTGGCGCTGATGCTGGAAGCGGGGCCGCATCTGATCGGCTGGGTGGCCCGCACCCCGGCGCTGGAGGCGGTGGCCGCCCGGCTGGGCCCGGCCGTGGCCGGGGAGGTGAAGGCGTGGAAGCGGGGCACGCTGTCCTGGCGCATGGCGATGCCGCCGCAGCGCCAGGACATGCGCAACCTCATCCCCTCCCTCATCCAATGGGATGACGGGCAGGGGGCGGCGCCGCGGCTGGCGGATTCAGGCTGCCGCCTGGTGGCGCTGGAGGCCGAGCACCACGACGTGGACGCGCTGCGCCAGGCGCTGGCGGCGCGCGGGCTGGAGGAGGCGCTGAAGGTCCGGCGCAGCCCGCATCCCCGGCTGGTGGCGCGGATGATGCGGGCGGATGGGACGGACGTGGCACTTGCCAGCGGTTGAGCAGCGGGGCGTCCTGTGCGCGGGCCGGTAGAGCTTCACGCAATTCCGGCCAACGGACGTTGCGGGACGGCGCGCTAGCGGGCAGGCTGGTAATGCCAGACGCTGGCTGGTGGGAAGTTCAGGGGGGTCCAGGCCTTCCGCTTCGCCGCCAGTCCAAGATCGCGCCATGGCAGCGGCGAGGTGATGCAGTAGGTGTACAGCAGGAAGCCCTTGCCTGGGGCCACGGCCTCGACCGCCGCGACGAATCGGCGCTGCTGCTCGATCGGCAGCAGCACAAGGGGGATGCCGCAGATCGCGGTGCCCACCTTTCCGTGCAGCCGCGCCGGCAAGGCATCGGGAAGTTGGAAGGCATCGCCCTGGATGACCGTGACGCCGGGCAGAACCCGTCGTAGATGGTTCGCCATGTCGGGCACGATCTCCACCACCACCAGCTTTTCCGCGGGCACCCCCGCGGCGAGGAGCGCGCGGCTGATCACGCCCGTGCCGGCGCCGAGTTCCACCACGACCTCGTCCTCCGCATGCCGCACGAGGGCCGCGATCCGGCGGCAGAGTGCGGGGGAGGAGGGGATGATGGAGCCCATCTGCAGCGGATTGGCGAGCCATCGCCGGAAGAAGAGGGTGGCGTTGGCGACCTCCGCATGGGGGCGTCCGCCGGTGGTGGTATCTGCCATGATTTTGTCCTTGACAAATTTATGACGATGTGCGTAGCCGATAACCGGGTTTCTCTACGCCGATTCGCCCTGCGCCGCCAGCCGGGAGTGGCAGGCCGATGACCGCCCGAATCCTCGTCGTCGATGACATCGCGGCCAATCTCCGGCTGCTCGAAGCCAAGCTGCTGAACGAGTATTACGAGGTGCAGCTCGCCTCCTCCGGCCCGGAGGCGCTGGCGACGGTGCAGCGCTGGATGCCGGATGTCGTGCTGCTCGACGTCATGATGCCGGGGATGGATGGGTATGAGGTCTGCCGGCGCCTGAAGGCGCAGCCGGGCACCGCGCATATCCCCGTGGTGATGATCACGGCGCTGACCGATCCGGTGGAGCGTGTGCGCGGCCTGGAAGCGGGCGCGGATGACTTCCTGTCCAAGCCCGTGGACGATGCGACGCTGTTCGCGCGGCTGCGCGCGCTGCTGCGCATGAAGCAGGTGCTGGATGCCTGGCGCCTGCGGGCGGAGACGGCGCGCGACCTGGGGTTCGAGCCACCGCCGGGGCCATCCCCCAATGTGGCCGGTGCCCGCGCGCTGATCGTCAATGAGGATTTCGACGAGGCCGATGCGCTGACCCGCGTGCTGGCCGCCGATGGCATCGATGTCGCGCATTGCACGGACAGTGCGGAAAGCTGGGACATCCTGATGGATGGGCAGCATGACGTGGTGCTGCTGAGCCTGTCGCTGGATGGCGGCGATGCGCTGCGCCTGGCGTCGCGCCTGCGGGCGCAGGCGGCCACGCGGGACCTGCCGGTGCTGCTGGTGGCGGATACCGGGCAGAAGGGTCTGGTGCTGCGGGGCTTCGACCTGGGCGCCAATGACCATGTGCTGCGCCCGGTGGACCCGAATGAGTTGCGGGCGCGGGTGCGCAACCAGATCCGGCGCAAGCGCTACCAGGAAAGGCTGCGCGCGGACCTCGACCGCAGCCTGGAGATGGCGGTGACGGACCCGCTGACGGGGCTGCGCAACCGCCGCTATGTCCGCCGCCATCTGGAAGGCGTGCTGCGCAATTCCGGCGCGGCCTGCCTGCTGATCGACGTGGACCGATTCAAGTCGGTGAACGACACCTATGGCCATGCCGCGGGCGATGTGGTGCTGCGGGAGGTGGCGGAGCGCGTGCGCGGGCATCTGCGCGCCGCGGATGTGATCGCGCGTTATGGCGGGGAGGAGTTCCTCATCGTCATGTCGGGTGCGACGACCGAGGATGGGATGCTGGTGGCGGAGCGCCTGCGGGCGGCGATTGCCAATGTGCCGATGGTGGCCGAGGGCCATGCGCTGAATGTCACGGCGAGCATCGGCGTGGCGTCCGGCGGCATCGGGGCGCAGTCCGATGATGTGGTGAGTGCCGCGGATGCGGCGCTGTATCGCGCGAAGAACAATGGCCGGGACCGGGTCGAGCCCGCGGTCGAGGAAGACTGGCCGCCGAGCGCCGATCGAGGCACGCCTGCCGCCCGCCAGGCGCGGTAGTTCCTGGCGACGGTCCAGGGCCGTCTCGGCCCTGGTGGATGGGGTTCGGGGAAGGCAACGCCTTCCCCGATTCATCAATGCGGTACAGCAAACGACGAAAACCGCGCCAAACCACCTGGGTTTGGCGCGGTTCGCGTTGGATCAGTCAATCGGCGCGGGGCGCGGGGCCCCGCGCGGGATTACTTGATCTTGGCTTCCCGGAAGACGACGTGCTTGCGCGCGACGGGGTCGTACTTCTTCAGCTCCAGCTTGCCCTGGGCGTTACGGGTGTTCTTCTTGGTCACGTAGAAGTAGCCCGTGGACGGCTCCGCCGTGCTGACGAGCTTGATCAGGATGGTATTGGCCTTGGCCATCGTTCAGGTTCCAACGCGCGAAACAGGTTGCGGGCGAGCCTTGCGGCCCGCCCGTCGAGGAGGCGCACCATAGTCCGGCGGGCGGGAAGGTCAAGCGCGGCGGGGCGATTCGCCGCTCAGCCGCCGGGTCCGCGGATGGCGGTGGCGTAGGCGGCGGGCGACTCGATCAGGGCGCGGGCAGCGGTCAGGTCGGCGGTGCGGCCCTCCGCGGGCGGGCAGGCGCCGCGCAGTGCCGACATCTCGCTGGCCAGGACCGGGGCGCGGGCGGCGCGCTGGCGGAGCAGGGCGCGGCCCATGGGGGCTTCCCCGGTGTTCAGCCGCGCCAGGCCCTGGGCCAGGGCTTCCGGGCCGAGGCTGGTGCAGAGCGCGGGCAGCACGCCCATGCCCTGGATGGGCCAGCCGCTCGGCGCCACCACGCGGGACCAGGTAACCAGGATCTCGCCCTCATTCGGCAGGGGGGCGACCAGCTGGATCAGCCCCTTGCCCATGGTGGCGCTGCCGACGATGGCGGCGCGGCCGCGTTCCGCCAGGCCCATGGCCACGATCTCCGCGGCGGAGGCCGTGCGCCCATCGACGAGGACCACCACGGGCATGCCCTGGGCCAGATCCTGCCCGCCGGCGCGGTAGCGGCGGTTGGCCTCGGGGTGGCGGCCTTCGGTGCGGACGACTTCGCCATCGGCCAGGAAGGCATCGGCGACGGCCACGGCCTGGCCGAGCAGCCCGCCGCGATTGCCGCGGAGGTCCAGCACCACGCCGCGGGGCGGGCGGGATACGGCGAATCCGTCGCTCAGCAGGGTGGCGACGCGGCGGTCGGTGACGGCGGAGAAGCCGGTGATGCGCAGCCAGAGGATGCCGTCGCGGTATTCCGCCGAGACGGTTTCCGGCACCACCACTTCCCGCACCAGCGTCACGTCGCGGCGCATCCGGCCACGGCTGATGGTGAAGGTGACCTCCGAGCCTTCCGGGCCTTCCAGCAGCGTCGCGGCCAGGCCCGGGTCGCGGGGGCCGAGGGTGCGGCCCTCCACCGCGATCAGCAGGTCCCCCTGGCGGATGCCGGCCTGGGCGGCGGGGCCGTCGCGCGACACTTCCGCGATCACCAGCGCATCGCGCCGCGCGGCGACGCGAAGGCCGAGGCCGGACTGGCCGACGCGGCGTTCGCGCGCGGTCCGTGCCTCCGCCGGCGTGACGTAGCGGCTGTAGGGGTCGAGGTGGTTGAACAGCTCCTCGAACCCCGAGGCGATGATGCGTTCATGCCCGGCGCGGCGCAGCGCGGGGGAGGCGCGCCAGGCGGCCTCGTAGAGGTCGGTCAGGGTCAGGGCGACCGCGTTGCCGAGCTGCCGCGGGCCGGCGCGGGCGACCAGGGGGGCGATGGGGATGCTGGCCAGGACCCGATCCTCCCCCAGCAGGCGGAGGCGGTCCTGGCGGATCTCCGCGCCGAGGCGCGAATCGAGCACGGTGAGGCCGCGCAGCGACCACAACGCGAGGTTGGCCGGGTTCTCCGCGTCCAGGTGCCGTTCCAGCACCACGGCGTGGCTCTCCGCCAGGACGGGTTCCACGGCGCTGCGGGGGAAGCTGCCTTCCTGCGCCGTGGCAGGCGCGGCTACTGCCGCCGCGAGGAGCGTTCCGAGGGTCGCCGCGCGGGCGATTTCGACAAGCGCTTGCCACCGGCGCGCGATCGCGCGCCGCGGGGTGCCACCGCGGAGGGATCGCCCTGCATGATGGCGAAGACCATCCCACCCGTCCGCGGAGTCGCCTCCGCCAGCCGCACCTCGACCGCCTGGCCAAGGGAAAAGGTCAGACCCGTATTGCGGCCGGATAATCCGCGTCCGGCCTCGTCCAACGTCCATCTGTCGTCCGGCAAGGACGCGAGCGGTACGATTCCGCTGGCGCCGTTCTCCTCCACGGTGACGAACAGGCCGAAGCGTGTCACCCCCGAAATCCGCGCTTCGAACAACTCTCCGACGCGTGTTGCCATGAAGGCAGCGAGGTAGCGGTCCACCGCCTCCCGCTCCGCCGCCGCGGCGCGGCGCTCGGTGCTGGTGATGTGCTCCGCGGTGTCGGGAAAGCGGGCGGTTTCGGCATCGGTCAGGCCGCCTTCGCCCTTGGAGAGGTTGAGGCCGCGGATGAGGGCGCGGTGGACCAGCAGATCCGCATAGCGGCGGATGGGGCTGGTGAAATGGGCATAGCGGGAAAGCGCGAGCCCGAAATGGCCGATATTCTCGGGGTCATAGGCAGCCTGGGACTGGCCGCGGAGCACGGCTTCGTTCACCAGGCGCTCCTCCGGCCTGTCCTTCACGCGCTCCAGGATGCCGCCGAAGTCGCGGGGATGCAGCCGGTCCCGCGCCGGGAGGTTCAGGTCGAGGGACTGGAGGAACTGGCGAAGGCCCTCCAGCTTCTCGTCGGAGGGGCGGTCATGGACCCGGTACATGCAGGGCTGGGACAGGCGTTCCAGCTCCTCCGCCGCGCAGACATTGGCGGCGACCATGAATTCCTCGATCAGCTTGTGCGAATCGAGGCGCGTGCGCGGCACCACGCCCTGCACCTGGCCCTTCGCGTCCAGCAGCACGCGGCGTTCGGGCAGGTCGAGGTCCAGCGTGCCGCGGCGGGCGCGGTCGGCCAGCAGGGCGTCGAAGGCGCCGTAGAGATGCGTGATGAGGTCGTCGGGCACGCCATCCGGCACGCTGCCGGCATCGCGCGCTTCCTGTACCTGTTCGTAGGTGAGGCGCGCGGCGCTTTTCATGATCCCCCGCCCGAAGCGGTGGCTGGTCTTCGTGCCTGACTTGTCGAAGTTCATCTCGACGAAGAGGCAGCCGCGATCCTCCTTCGGCCGCAGGCTGCACCAGCCATTGGAGAGGGCTTCGGGCAGCATGGGCACGACGCGGTCGGGGAAATAGACGCTGTTGCCGCGGGCCCAGGCTTCGCGGTCCAGCGCGCTGTCGGGCTTCACGTAATGCGCGACATCCGCGATGGCGACCAGGCAGCGCCAGCCTCCCTCGCTGGGCTCCGCCCAGACGGCGTCGTCGAAGTCGCGGGCGTCCTCGCCATCGATGGTGACGAGGGGGATGGCGCGGAGGTCCTCCCGCCCGCGCTTCGTCACGCCCTTCGCGGCCTCGGCTTCCTCCAGCGCTTCCTCCGGGAAGACGTCGGGGATGCCATGGGCGTGGATGCAGATCAGGGAGACGGCGCGGGCTTCCCCCATCTTGCCGATGCGCTCGATGATGCGGGCGGGGCGGGCGCCGAGGCCGTGGCCGGAGGGCAGGGGCTCCGCGAGCACGATATCGCCGGGGCGGGCGCCGTTCACCTCATTCGCCGGCACGCGCCAATCCGCCTTCTGGCGGCGGTCGGTGGGGGTGATCCTGCCATCCTCGAACACGCCGAGGATGCGGGTGGGGGCGGTGCTGTGCAGGCGCTTGAAGGTGCGGCCTTCATAGCGGCCGATGCCGATGAACTTCAGGCGCGCGAGCACGCGCTGGCCGGGGGCCAGGGCGGGCTGCCCGGCGGCTTCCCGGTGCATGTAGATGATGGGCGGCGGGCCGTTGGCCTTGTCCCATTGCACGGGGCGCGCGATGGGGTCGCCATCCGGGTCCGTGCCGGTCATCTCCACGACAGCCATGTCCGGCAGGCGGTCATGGGCGATGAGGCCCTTGCGGCCGATCGGCGTGGCGTGGCCGCTTTCCGTCAACTCCCGCAGCATGCCGCGGAGTTCGATGCGCTGGTCGGAGTTGAGCCCGAAATGCGCGGCGATTTCCGTCTTGCCGACACGCTGGCCCGCCGCCTGGATGAATTCCCGCAGTTTTTCGAGTGTCGGCATCACGCCGGGCTCGGCGGTGGCGGCGATACGATGGAGGGCGGATTTCTTGCCGAGGGGTGCGCGGCTGCGCACCCCGAAGCCCTTCAGCGGCGGGGCGCGCCGCGGCATCTCAGCTGGCCTTCCGGGCGGCCGGCTTCTTCGTCGTGGTCGCGGGTTTCTTCGCCGCCGGCTTCTTCGCCGCCGGCTTCTTGGCGGCCGCGGCCTTGGGGGCTGCCGCCTTTTTCGCAGGCGCCTTCTTCACCACGGGGGCGTCATCGGCGGCTGGCGCCTTGGCGGCCGCCTTCTTCGGCGCGGCCTTGGCCTTCCCCTTGGCGCCCTTGCCCCCCTTGGGCGGCAGATCCTTGCCCTTCTCCGCCAGCAGCTTCACGGCTTCGTCGAGCGTGACACTGTCAAAGTCCATCGACTTGGGCAGGGACGCCACGCGGCTGCCATGCATGGCGAAGGGGCCGAAGCGGCCGCGCCGCACCTCCACCACGCCGCCGCTGGGATGGTCGCCCAGCCCCCGGCCGCGCGGCTTCACATCGGCCAGCAGCGCCACGGCGCGATTGAGGCCGACCACCAGCACATCATCATCCGGGTCCAGCGACTTGAAGAGGTTGCCCATCTTCAAATAGGGCCCGAAGCGCCCGATGGCCGCCGTGATCTCCTCCGTCGTCTCGGGATGCACGCCGACGATGCGGGGCAGCGACAGCAACGCGAGGGCGCGGTCGAGCGTCAGCCCCTCCGGGTCCATGCCCTTGGCCAGGCTGGCGCGGCGGGGTTTCACCTTCTTGCCCTTGGCGTCCTCGGTTTCCTCGCCGAGCTGGACGTAGAGGCCGTAGGGGCCGCGCTTCAGCTGGACGCGCTGGCCGGAGACCGGATCGACGCCCAGTTCGCGCGCGCCCTCGTTGAAGCTGGCGGCGCCATCGGCTTCCGCACCCGGCGCGACCAGGGGGCGGGTGTAGCGGCACTCCGGATAGTTGTTGCAGCCGATGAAGGCGCCGGTGCGGCCGAGCCGCAGGCCGAGGCGACCGCCGGAACAGGCCGGGCAGGCGCGCGGGTCCGTGCCGTCCGTGCGGGCGGGGAAGAAGTGCGGGCCGAGGTCTTCGTCCAGCGCATCGATCACGTCGCTGATCGTGAGTTCGCTGGTCGATGAGATGGCCTTGGAGAAATCCTCCCAGAAGGCGTGCATCACGGCGCGCCAATCGGCACGGCCGCCGGAGATGTCGTCCAGCTTCTCCTCAAGCCCCGCGGTGAAGCCGGTATCGACGTAGCGTTCGAAGAAGGAGACGAGGAAGGCGGTGACGAGCCGGCCGCGGTCCTCCGGGATGAAGCGGCGCTTGTCGAGGCGCACATATTCGCGGTCCTGCAATACCTGCAGGATGGAGGCGTAGGTGGAGGGGCGGCCGATGCCGAGTTCCTCCAGCCGCTTCACCAGCGTCGCCTCGCTGAAGCGGGGCGGGGGCTGGGTGAAATGCTGGTTGGCGGCGACGGGGCCGTTCTTCAGCCCGTCCTTCTCCCGCATCGGGGGCAGGATCTTGCTGTCCTCATCCTCCGCCGCGGTGGCGAGGCCGGCGCGGGCGTCGGCGGCGCGGTCGTCCTCATCCTCCCGGTACAGGCGCAGGAAGCCGTCGAAGGCGATGACGGAGCCATTGGCGCGCAGCCTGGTGCGGCCGGTCTGGTCGGCGATGTCCACCGCGGTCTGGTCGATCTCGGCGGATTGCATCTGGGACGCGACGGCGCGCTTCCAGATGAGGTCATAGAGCTTGCGCTGCCGGTCATCGAGGAAGCGGGCCACCTGGTCCGGCGTGCGGGTCACGTCCGTCGGGCGGATGGCTTCGTGCGCTTCCTGGGCGTTCTTGGCCTTGGAGGAGTATTCGCGCGGCGCGCCGGGGACGTAGTTGTCGCCGAAGGCTTCCTTGACGTGGTCGCGGATGGCGAAGATGGCCTCCCGCGCCATCTGCACGCCATCGGTGCGCATATAGGTGATGAGGCCGACGGTCTCCCCGCCGATATCGACACCTTCATAAAGCTGCTGCGCCACGCGCATCGCCGCCTGCGCGCCCATGCCGAGCTTTCGCGACGCTTCCATCTGAAGCGTGGAGGTCGTGAAGGGGGCGGGCGGGTTTCGCTTCGTGCGCTTCTTCTCGATGGCGGCGACGCTGAACTTGCCGGCCTCGACCGCCGCCTTGGCGGCCATCGCCGTGGCCTCGTTCGGCAGGTCGAATTGTTCGAGGCGCTTGCCCTCATGGTGGGTCAGGCGGGCGGTGAACTTGGCGCCGACGGGGGTCGCGAACTGCGCCTCCACCGTCCAGTATTCGCGGGCGCGGAAAGCCTCGATCTCCGCTTCCCGTTCGCAGATCAGGCGAAGGGCCACCGACTGCACCCGGCCGGCGGAACGGCTGCCGGGCAGCTTGCGCCACAGGACCGGCGAGAGGTTGAAGCCGACGAGGTAGTCGAGCGCGCGGCGGGCCAGGTAGGCGTCGATCAGCGGCACGTCGAGCTGGCGGGGGTTCGCCACCGCGTGCTGGACGGCGCGCTTCGTGATCTCGTTGAAGGTGATGCGCTTGACGTCGATGCCCTTCAGGGCGCCGCGGCGGGCCAGCATGTCCTGGACGTGCCAGGAAATGGCCTCTCCTTCCCGATCCGGGTCGGTGGCCAGGAACAGGCGGCGGGCGCCCTTCAGCGCCTTGGCGATGGCGCCGACCTGGCGTTCGCCCCGCTCATCGGCCTCCCAATCCATGGCGAAGTCTTCCTCCGGCCGGACGGAGCCGTCCTTGGGCGGCAGGTCGCGGACATGGCCGAAGGAGGCGAGGACCGTGAAGTCCGAGCCGAGATACTTGTTGATGGTCTTCGCCTTGGCAGGGCTTTCGACCACGAGGACGTCGGGCATGTTCTGTCGATCTGCTTTCGCGCGCTTGTCGGCAAGGCCTAGGAAAGGGACCGTGCGACCCGGTTTCCGGGCAGGGTTTCCACCAGCCCGGACAACTCCAGGTCAAGCAGGATCGCCTGCACGGACGGGGCGGATAGCTGGCAGCGGCGGACCAGATCGTCAACGGCTACCGGTTGGGTGCCAATCAATTCAAGCACTTTGGATGGCTCGCCGGGGGGGAAAGGGGCCTCCGGCGGGGCATCCGCGCGTGTTTCGGGCGTGTTTCGCGGGGCGAAGAGGGGCAGGTCCCGCGGCGTTTCGGGGAGGAATTGCAGGACATCCTCCGCCGTCTCGGTCAGGTGGGCGCCCTGGCGGATGAGGTCGTTGCCCCCCCTGGCGCGGGGGTCCAGCGGGTTGCCGGGGACGGCGAAGACCTCCCGCCCCGCCTCCAGGGCCAGGCGGGCGGTGATGAGGCTGCCGGATTTGGGCGCGGCCTCCACCACCACCACCCCCAGCACCAGGCCGGCGACGATGCGGTTGCGCCGGGGGAAGTGGCGGGCGAGGGGGGCGGTGCCGAGGGGGGCTTCCGCCACCACCGCGCCGCCTTCGGCGACGATGCGGGCCTGGAGGGGCGCGTTCTCCGGCGGGTAGGGCTCGTCCAGGCCGCCGGCGACCACGGCGATGGTGGCGCCCTTCGCGGCCAGCGCGCCCTCATGCGCCGCGGCGTCGATGCCGCGGGCGAGGCCGGAGGTGATGGCAAGGCCGGCTGCCGCCAACTCCCCGGCGAGTTGTTCCGCCATGCGGCGCCCGGCGGCGGAGGCGGAGCGGGCGCCGACCAGGCCGATCTGGCGGGTGGCGAGCAGGGCGGGGTTGCCGAGGACCGCGAGGGCGGGGGGCGCATCCTCCAGCAGCGCCAGCAGGGGTGGATAGAGGGGGGAGCCGAGGAAGAGGAAGCGGCCGCCCAGCATGGTGAGCGCCGCGAGCTCCCGTTCCGCTTGGGCTTCGGGAAAGGGGATGAGTGGCCGTCCGCTGCGGGCGGCATGGGCCGGCAGGGCATCGAGCGCCGCGCGGGCGCTGCCATGGCGGGCGATCAGGCGGCGGAAGGTGGCGGGGCCGATCCCCTCACTCCGCGCGAGGCGGAGGCAGGCGAGGTCTTCGGGGGAAAGGGAAGTGGCCGCCATCCTGTCGTCCAGGTTGATAGGCGGCCAGTGTGATCGCGCAGCGGGTGTGCGCGCAAGCGCGACGGATCAGCCCTTCTTGGCGCCGAAGGAGGATTTCGGCTCCGTCCCCGCCATCAACCGCTGGATGTTGGGTTTGTGGCGCCAGGTGATGAGGGCGGCGAGGCCGAGGGCGAAGAGGGCGAGCCTGGTGTCGCCGAAGAGGATGGCGATGGCGGGGGCGATGGCGCAGGTGGCCAGCGCGGCGGCGGAGGAGATGCGGGTGGCGAAGAAGACCGCCGCCCAGGTCAGCACGGCGACAAGGCCGAGCCACCAGGTGGCGGCCAGCAGCACGCCGGCGCCGGTGGCGACGCCCTTGCCGCCCTTGAAGCCGAGCCAGACGGGGAAGGCATGGCCCGCCATGGCGGCGAAGCCGGCGACCAGCGCCGCGTCCTCACCCCAGGCGGCGCGGGCGATCAGCAGGGCGGCGACGCCCTTCAGCACATCCAGCGCCAGGGTCGCCGCCGCCAGCTTCTTGTTGCCGGTGCGCAGCACATTGGTGGCGCCGATATTGCCCGACCCGATGGCGCGGATGTCGCCCAGCCCCGCCGCGCGGGTCAGCAGCAGGCCATAGGGGACGGAGCCGAGCAGGTAGCCGAGCAGGCCAGCCAGGATCAGGGACATCAGCCGAAGACCCTCCGCCCGGCCTTCCAGGTGCCGATGACGCGACCTTCAAGGGCACGGCCATCGAAGGGGGTGTTCTGCGCCTTGCCGGGCAGCTTGCCGGCCTCCACCCGCCAGCCGCGCTCCGGCTGGAACAGCATCAGGTCGGCGGGGGCGCCCTTGGCGAGCCGGCCGGTTTCCAGGCCCAGCAGCGCGGCGGGGCGGGCGGTGAGGAGGGCGAGGGCCTGGGGCATGGTCAGGTCGCCGCCATGGACGCGGGCGAGCGTGACGGCCAGCAGCGTGGCGAGGCCGGCACCCCCGGCCTCCGCCTGGGCGAAGGGCAGGCGCTTGTCGTCGGCGTCGCGGGGCTGGTGGTCGGAGGCCACGGCATCGATGGTGCCGTCCTTGAGGGCGGCGACGACGGCCAGGCGATCGGCCTCGATGCGCAGCGGGGGCGAGAGCTTGGCGTAGGTGCGGTATTCCCCGATCGCCGTCTCGTTCAGATCGAAATACGGGGGCGCGGTGTCGCAGGTGACGGCCAGGCCCTCGGCCTTCGCGCCGCGGATCAGGTCCAGCGCGGCGGCGGTGGACACATGGGCGAAGTGGACATGGCCGCGGGTCAGCCGGGCGAGGGCGATGTCGCGGGCGACCATCATCGCCTCCGCCGCCGGGGGGATGCCGGGCAGGCCCATGCGGGTGGCGCGTTCGCCCTCCGTCGCGGCGCCGTTGGCGGCGAGGGAGGGGTCCTCCGGGTGCTGGATGATGAAGCTGCCGAAGGCGCGGGCGTAGGAGAGGGCGAGCCGCATGAGGCGCGCGCTGCCGATCGCCTTGCGGCCATCGGTGAAGGCGATGGCGCCGGATTCCTTCAGCAGCCCGTATTCGGCGATGTCGCGGCCCTCGCAGCCCGCTGTGGCGGCGCCGTAGGGCAGGATGGTGAGGCTGCCCGTGAGTTCGCCGCGGCGAATCAGGAACTGCACCAGGGCGGCGTCGTCGATGGGCGGGTCGGTATCGGGCAGGGCGCAGAGGGTGGTGATGCCGCCGGCAGCCGCGGCCTGGGCGGCGGAGGCGACGGTCTCCCGATGCTCGAAGCCGGGCTCGCCGAGGGCGGCGCGCATGTCGATGATGCCGGGGGCAAGGACGGCGCCGCCGGCATCGACGATGGTCGCGCCATTCGGCACGCCGAGATTGCCGCCGAGGTCGAGGATCGCGCCATCCCGCACCAGCAGGCCGCCCGGGGCATCGAGGCCAGAGGCGGGGTCGATCAGGCGGGCGTTGGTGAGGAGGATGTCGGCCATGCGGCGGTTATAGCGTGGCGGTGGAGTCCCGCCATCGGCCCTCAGGCGCGGCCTTCGCGTTCGCGCAGGATGATCCTCGCGGCGCGGTGCTCGACGAGGGCCAGGGCGGTGGGGATGATGCCGAGGATCGTCAACAGGATGACCATGGCGATGTAGTTGAAGACCCTCAACAGGGCGCTGTCCGGCATCAGTCGGCGCAGGTCGTTCGGGTCTGCGCGCACGGTGATGCGATCCCCTGGCTGGGGCGGGCGGGGCGGGTCGGACCAGCTTCGGCGCGGGCAATGCGGGTGGGTGGTGGTGACGGTGGGAATCACCCGGCCCCGCGCCTCAACATCAAGGCGCAGGTGGAAGCAGCCGCCCTGGCGCCCACCGCCGCCGGGTTGGGCGGCGACGATGGTAGCCGGCAGCGGCTTCCACGCCTGGCGGGCGCGGATGTCGGGGATGACGGCGGAAAGCTGGGCCGCGGCGACGATGCAGAGCGTGACGACGGAGAGAAGGACCCAGGTGCCCGACCGCCGGAGGCGCCTTTCCGGATGGCGCCGGGTTTCCTCCAGCAGCGTGGGCCAGAATTGGCGCCAGCCGACCAGGAGGTAGGTGTAGCTGGGCAGGGGGGTGGGCGGGGGCGGGTCAGCCGCGGTCATGCGGTCCGACGCAGGCGGTCGATCGACGGGATCGCGGGCAGGGGGCTGCCGGCTCAGGCATCGGTCGGGCTTGCCCAGGCTGCGCGCATGTCGTGCATCGGGCCGCACGCTACCGCGGCAGCCATGGCGCCGCCATCGCAACGGACGCAGGCGGGCCTGGTGGCGTGGGCTCGGCACTGGCCTATCGTCCTGGCTTCACCCTGGGGCCTGCCACATGCATCGTCGTTCCGCCCTTCTCCTGCCCGCCCTCCTCCTGCCGGGGGTAGCCCGCGCCCAGGCGCCCTGGCCGACGCGGCCCGTGCGTATCGTGGTGCCCTTCGCGGCGGGGGGCAGCACGGATGTCTCCACGCGGCTCCTTGCGCCGCGCATCCAGCAGGTGCTGGGGCAGCCGGTGGTGATCGAGAACCGGGGCGGCGCGGGGGGCACGATCGGGTCGGACAGCGTGGCGAAGTCGCCGCAGGATGGCAGCGTCTTCGTGATGGGGACGATCTCCACCCATGTGCTGGCGGTCGGGCTTTACGGCGCGCGGCTGCCCTATGACCCGGAGCGGGATTTCGTGGCGGTGGCGCCGACGGTGATGGTGCCGATCTGCATCACGGTGCATCCGTCGCTCGGCGTCACCGATTTGCGCGGGCTGGTGGCACTGCTGAAGGCCAATCCGGGGAAGTATGCCTATGGGACCGGGGGCGCGGGCGGGTCGGCGCATATCGGGGCCGTCGCCTTCCTGAACGCCATCGGGGCGGAGGCGACGCATGTGCCGTATCGCGGCAGCGCGCCGATGCTGACGGATATGCTGGCGGGGCAGGTCTCCATCTGCTTCGACACGCCGGCACTGATCGCGCCCCACCACGCGGGCGGGCGGCTGCGCTGCCTGGCGGTGGCGACGGATGCGCGCTCTCCCCTGATGCCCGATGTGCCGACGGCGGCGGAGGCGGGGCTGCCGGGGTACAAGGCCTATTCCTGGTTCGGCCTGTTTGCGCCGGCCGGCACGCCGGCCGCGATCGTCACGCGGATGAATGAGGCAGTGCGCGCGGCGGTGATGGAGCCCGGCAATCGCGCGCGGCTGGTGGAACAGGATCTGCCGCCGATCCTGGAAGGCAGCCCGGCGGAGTTTGCCGCCTTCCTGCGGCGGGAACTGGCGGAATGGGTGCCGCTGGTCAGGGCGAGCGGGGCGACGGCGGATTAGGCTGCGACGCGCAGCGCGGGGGCCTCGGCCAGCGCGAGCGCATCCACGCCATTCCCGGTGCCGGTGTCGAAGCGCGCGGCGAGGTCGACGGCCTCCGCCGCTGACCGACCCAGCGCCATCGCGGCGAGGGCGAAGTCGCGGCCGGAGCCGATGGCGAAGAAGGGCTGCTCGATCCGCCAGCGACTGTCGCGGCCATGGCACCAGCAGGCGCCGTCGGGAGTGATTTCCAGCACGGTCGCCCAGCGGTCGGTGTCCTGCTGGGGCGGGCGAGCGCCCCCGCGATCCAGCCAATCCAGCATCAGCATCCCCACGCCGATATCGCCGGAGAAGCCGAGCAGGCGGCCATCGGCGGTGCGTCGGAGCTTGCCGAGTTCATAGGCCATGCCGCCGGCATTGCCGCGGCGGTCGCCGGCGAGGGTGCGGCCATCCCAGGCGATGGTGGTCATGCGGGGCCTCCGTGCAGAGGCCCGTAATATCGATCACGGCGACGTGATCGGCAACAAAATTGTAGGCAATATGCTCTTTACGCGTTCCGGCGCAGGCCCCGGGCCAGCACGTCCAGCACCGCCATCCGCACGGCGACGCCCATCTCCACCTGTTCGCCAATCACGGACCGCACGGGGTCGTCGGCGATGGCGCTGTCGATTTCCACGCCGCGGTTCATGGGGCCGGGGTGCATGACGATGGAATCGGGCTTGGCATGGGCCAGCTTCTCGGCATCCAGGCCGTAGAAGCGGAAGAATTCGCGGGCGCTCGGCACGAGCCCGTTGGTCATCCGTTCCTTCTGCAGGCGGAGCATCATGACGACATCGGCATCGGCGAGGCCGGTCTTCATGGAGTGGTGGACCTCGACGCCGAGCGCCGCGGCCTCGGCCGGGATCAGGGTGGGCGGGCCGACGATGCGGACGCGGCAGTTCATCGCCAGCAGGAGGTGGATGTTGGACCGCGCGACGCGGGAATGGAGGACATCGCCGCAGATGGCCACCGTCAGCCCCTCCAGCGTTCCCTTGCGACGGCGGATGGTCAGCGCATCCAGCAGCGCCTGGGTCGGGTGTTCATGGGTGCCGTCGCCGGCATTGATGACGGCGGCGTCCAGCTTCTGCGCCAGCAGCGCCGGCGCGCCGGACTGGCCGTGGCGGATGACCAGCAAATCCGTCTTCATGGCGTTCAGCGTGGAGGCGGTGTCGAGCAGCGTCTCCCCCTTGTTCACGCTGCTGGTGGAGACGGACATGTTGACGATGTCCGCGCCCAGCCGCTTGCCCGCGAGTTCGAAGCTGGTGCGGGTGCGGGTGCTGTCCTCGAAGAACAGATTGATGAGGGTACGGCCCTTCAACAAATCCCGCTGGGTTTTGCCCTGGCGATTCAGCAGGGCGTAGTTCTCCGCGAGGTCGAGGAGGTCGGCGATATAGGGGGGCTCGAGGCCCTCGATCGCGAGCAGATGGCGGTGGGGATAGGGGAACATGGGGACTCGCCGCTGGTTGGGGCGAAACTAGCCGGGGGGCACGCTCGCGTCCAAGGCCGACTGGAGCATCCAGGCCGCGGCGGCCGCATCCACGGCCTTGGCGCGCTTCGCGCGCGTCACATCGGCCTCGATCATCGCGCGGTTCACCGCCGCCGAGGACAGGCGTTCATCCCAGAAGGCGACCGGCAGCCCGGCGGCATGGGCCAGGTCGCGCCCGAAATCCTTGGCCGCTTGGGCGGCGGGGCCGAAGCTGCCATCCATGGAGAGTGGGAGGCCGACCACCAGGCCGCCGGCGCCTTCCTTCGTCGCGATGGCGGCGATCTCGGCGGCGGTTTTCCCAAGCTTGCCGCGGGGGAGGGAGCCGTAGGGGCTGGCCAGCATCAGCAGGACATCGCTCAGCGCGAGCCCGATGATCTTCGCCCCGGGGTCGATCCCGATCAGGCGGGAATGGCGGGGAAGCGCGGCACGAAGGTCGGCCATGTTGAAGATGGGCATGGCGGCCGTTATGGTCCGCCGCCTCGCTTTGGGCAAACCAAGCGATATCAAGGATTTTCGGCGCTCCATGTCCCTCGATTCCGCAACCGTCCGGCGCATCGCCGCCCTGGCCCGCATCCGGGTGGAAGATGATGAGCTTCCCCGCGTGCAGGCCGAGATCAACGGCATCCTCGGCTGGATCGAGCAGTTGCAAGCCGTGAACACGGAAGGCGTGGAGCCGATGTCGGGCGGCAGCCCGGTGGGCCAGGCGCAGGCGCGGCTGCGGCCGGATGCCGTGACCGATGGCGATCGCGCGGAACAGGTCCTGGCCAATGCGCCGGACCGCATGGGCGCCTGGTTCGGCGTGCCGAAGGTGGTTGAGTGATGCATCCGACCGATTTCACCCTGGCCGGCGCCCTCGCCGCGCTGGAGGAAGGCGCGATCAGCAGCGTGGAACTCACGCAGGCGCATCTCGACGGGATCGCCAAGCTGAATCCGCGGATCAACGCCTACATCACCGTCACGGCGGAGAAGGCGCTGGCCCAGGCCGCCGAGAGCGATGCGCGGCGCAAGCGGGGCGATGCCCGGGCGCTGGAAGGCATCCCGCTGGCGATCAAGGATCTGTTCTGCACGGCGGGGACGGAGACGACGGCCGGCAGCAGGATCCTCAAGGGCTTCGTGCCGCCCTATGAGAGCACGGTGTCGCAGAAGCTGCTGGATGACGGGGCGGTCTTCCTCGGCAAGGCGAATCTCGACGAATTCGCCATGGGGTCGTCCAACACGACCAGCGCGGCGGGGCCGGTGGAGAATCCGTGGTCGCGCGCCAATGACCCGGATACGCGGCTGGTGCCGGGCGGGTCGTCGGGCGGGTCCGCGGCCGCGGTCGCGGCGCGGATGGCGCTCGGGGCGACGGCGACCGATACCGGCGGGTCCATCCGCCAGCCCGCGGCCTTCTGCGGCATTGCGGGCATCAAGCCGACCTATGGCCGATGCTCCCGCTTCGGGGTCGTGGCCTTCGCGTCGTCGCTCGACCAGGCGGGGCCGGTCGCGCGGACTGTGGAGGATTGCGCGCTGCTGCTGAAATCCATGTCGGGCTACGACCCGAAGGATTCCACCAGCGCGGACATGCCCGTACCCGATTTCGCGGCGGCCTGCCGGCGGGGCGTGAAGGGCCTGCGGATCGGCGTGCCGAAGGAATACCGCCTGGATGGCCTGGCGCCGGAGATCGCGGCGCTGTGGGACCAGGGCCTCGCCTGGCTGCGGGAGCAGGGCGCGGAGATGGTGGAGATCAGCCTGCCGCACACGAAATACGCGCTGCCGACCTACTACATCGTGGCGCCGGCGGAGGCGTCCTCCAACCTGGCGCGCTATGACGGCGTGCGCTTCGGCAGCCGGGTGACGGAGCCGGGCAGCGACCTGCGCGACCTGTATGAGCGCACCCGCGCCGCGGGCTTCGGGCAGGAGGTGAAGCGCCGGATCATGATCGGCACCTACGTGCTGAGCGCCGGCTACTACGACGCCTACTACCTGAAGGCGCAGAAGATCCGCGCGCTGATCCGGCGGGATTTCGAGGAAGCGTTCAGGACCGTGGACGCCATCGTGACGCCGGCCACGCCGTCGGCCGCCTTCGGGATGGATGAGAAGCAGGACGACCCCGTGACGATGTATCTGAACGACGTCTTCACCGTGACGGCCAACCTGGCGGGCCTGCCGGGCCTGGCCGTGCCGGCGGGGCTGGACGGGCAGGGGCTGCCGCTGGGGTTGCAGGTGATCGGGCGGGCCTTCGACGAGGAAAGCGTTTTCGCCGTGGGCCGCGCGATCGAACAGGCGGCTGGATTCACGGCATTGCCGGGACTGAGGGCTGGGGCATGAGCTACACCATCGAGGGCCGCACCGGCCCCTGGGAAATCGTCGTGGGCCTGGAGGTCCATGCCCAGGTCATCAGCCAGTCCAAGCTGTTCAGCGGCGCCGCCACTGCCTTCGGCGCTGCGCCGAACAGCCAGGTGAGCTTCATCGATGCGGGCTTCCCCGGGATGCTGCCGGTGATCAACGCGGAATGCGTGGCGCAGGCGGTGCGGACCGGGCTCGGGCTGAACGCCAAGGTGAACCTCTGGTCCCGCTTCGACCGGAAGAACTACTTCTACGCCGACCTGCCGCAGGGCTACCAGATCAGCCAGTTCGCGCACCCGATCATCGGTGAAGGGGCGGTGGAGATCACGCTGGCGGATGGCGCGGTGAAGACCATCGGCATCACGCGCCTGCACCTTGAACAGGATGCGGGAAAATCGCTGCATGACCAGCACCCGTCCAAGAGCTTCATCGACCTGAACCGGTCCGGCGTGGCGCTGATGGAGATCGTGAGCGAGCCCGACATGCGGAGCCCGGAGGAGGCGGGGGCCTATCTGTCGAAGCTGCGGCAGATTCTCCGCTACCTCGGCACCTGCGACGGCAACATGGATGAGGGGTCCATGCGCGCCGACGTCAACGTTTCCGTCCGCAAGGCGGGCGAGGGCTATCGCACGCGCTGCGAGGTGAAGAACGTCAACTCCATCCGCTTCGTCATGCAGGCGGTGGAGGCCGAGGCGCGGCGGCAGATCGAGGTGTGGGAGGATGGCGGGGAGGTGTCGCAGGAAACGCGCCTGTTCGACACCGCCCGCGGCACCACGCGGTCCATGCGGTCCAAGGAGGACGCGCATGACTACCGCTATTTCCCCGAGCCCGACCTTCCCCCGCTGGTCCTCGAATCCAACTGGGTGGAGGCGCTGAAGGCGGCGCTGCCGGAACTGCCGGATGCGCGCCGCGCGCGCTACGTCGCCATGGGCCTGTCAGCCTATGACGCCCATGTGCTGACCTTGGAGAAGGAGACGGCGGTCTTCTTCGAAAGCGTCGCCACGGGGCGGGACGCCAAGATCGTGGCGAACTGGCTGACCGGCGATTTCTTCGCGCATCTGAACAAGCGCGGCGTGGGGATCGAGGAAAGCCCGGTGCCGGCCAAGGACCTCGGCGCGCTGATCGATCTGATCGCGGACAAGACGATCAACGGCAAGATCGCCAAGGATGTGCTGGAGATCATGTTCGAGGAGGGCAAGACGCCCGGCGCGATCGTGGCGGAGCGCGGCCTCAAGCAGGTGACGGATACCGGCGCCATCGATGCCGCGGTGGACAAGGTTCTGGCCGCGAATGCGGGGCAGGTGGAGCAGTACAAGGCCGGGAAGGTGACGCTGTTCGGCTTCTTCGTCGGCCAGACGATGAAGGCGTTGCAGGGCAAGGGGAATCCCGCCCTGGTGAATGAGGTGCTGAAGGCCAAGCTGGGCGGCTGACTCGAAAAGCCCTCTCCCCCGGACGGGGGAGAGGGTTGGGTGAGGGGGTCGATCCTTACGCCGGCCGCACCCCCCAGGGATACGGCATGCTCCCCTTCACCAGCCCCGTGATGCTCCGCCGCCAGGCGTTGCGCACGGTGAACTGGCCGAGCGGGACGGTCGCGACATCGTCCTGCGCCAGGCGGTTGATCTCATTCGCCAGGCGCTGCTGCTGCGCGGCGTCGGGGGAGTCGAACCAGGATTGGATCAGCTCCTGCGCGCGGGGGCTGTCGTACCAGCCGAACCAGCCGGTGGCGCCCGGCCCCTTCACCAGGGACGACACGGCGGGGTTGAGGTAGGCCAGCGACGACCCGTAGGTGTGGAAGATGCTCCAGCCGCCGCGCTCCGTCGGTTCGGTGCGGACGCGGCGCTGGACGACGGTGCCCCAATCCGTTTCCGCCAGTTCGACATTCATGCCGATGCGCTTCAGGCGGTCCGCCGTGATCTGGCCATGCGGGCCGATCAGCGGGAAGTCGGTGGGGTTGATGACCACCACCTTCTCCCCGTTATAGCCGCTGGCCTGCAACGCCGCGCGGGCGCGGTCCAGGCTGCGGGGCGCGGCGTTGAGCGGTGACAGATCCTCCACGCCATAGGGCGTGCCGCAGGGGAACAGGCTGCGGCATTCGCGCCAGACGGATTGGTCGTCGCCCAGCGTGGATCGCATGTATTCCTGCTGGTCCACCGCCAGCGCCACGGCCTGGCGCACCTTCAGGTTGTTGAAGGGGGCCTGCAAATGGTTGAGGCGCATGACGGACATCAGCCCGGCATCGTTCAGCACGCCCACCTGGATGTTGCGGTTGCGCGCCAGCGTCGGCACCAAATCGGATAGCGGCTGTTCCAGCCAATCGACCTCGCCGGCCTGCAGGGCGGCCGCGGCCGTCGCGGGGTCGGGCAGGATGTGCCATTCGATGCGGGGGTAGTGGGCGATCTTGGCGCCGGAGGCACCTTCATTGGCGTCGCTGCGCGGGCGATAGGCCTCGTTCTTCGCATAGACCACGCGGCTGCCGCTGACGAATTCGTCGCGGACGAAGCGATAGGGGCCGCTGCCGACGGGGTCGCTGACCTGGGTGTTGGCGTCGGTGGCCGCAAGCCGGGCGGGGATGATGAAGGGGACATTGGCGTCCGGCTTGGCCAGCGCCTCCAGCAGCAGCGGGAAGGGGCGCTTCAGGCGGACTTCCAGGGTGCGGTCATCGGCGGCGCGCCATTCGTCCACGGACTGCGCCAGGATCTGGCCGAAGGGATCGCGACGGGCCCAGCGCGCCAGGCTGGCGGCGCAATCCTGGGCGCGGACGGGTTCGCCATCATGGAAGCGCAGGCCTTCCCGCAGCCTGATCCGCCAGGTCCGGCCATCGGCGGAGGTCTCATGCCCCTCCGCCATCTGCGGCTTCGGGCGCAGTTGGGCGTCGAGTGCGTAAAGCGTGTCGTAGACGTGGTAGCCATGCATCTGGGTGACGATGGCACTCGTCCAGATGGGATCGAGCGCGGTCAGATTGGCCTGTGGCACGAAGCGCAGCGTGGCGGTGCGGGCGGGCTGGGCGATGGCGGGGGCATGCGGCGCGAACAGGCCGAGCCCCGCCCCCGCCTGCAGCAGGGAACGGCGTTGCATGGTGGCTTCCTCCTCGCTGTTCTTCTCGACAGCGCGGGGAGGCTAGGCGCCGTGCGGGCGCGGGGTCAATTCGGCCAGTCAACCGGGGCGGTCCAGCACACCGTCCAGGCTGCGGGCGAGGGCGAGCAGCGCGGGGCGCGCTTCGTCGAGCAGCGACTCGGTGGAGCAGACGAAGGCCGGCGCGCCGACATTCAGCACCATCAGCGGCAGGCCGCCGCCGGGGCGGAAACTGGTGGCGATGGCATTCACGCCATCCTGCCATTCGCCGAAGGAACAGCAGATGCCGAGAACAGCCGCATCCTCCCGCGCGCGGGCCACGCCGGCGGCGATTCGGGGCCAGGCGCCGTCATCCAATTCGCGCAGGCGCAGCAGCGCATCCTCTCGTTCGGCGGGGGGGGCGGCGGCCAGCCAGGCGCGGCCCATGGCGGAGAAGGCCAGCGAGATGCGTGAGCCTGCCTCCAGGTTCAGCGAGATGGGCGCGTCGCTGCGCACGACTTCGAGGTAGAGCATCGACAGCCGATCGCGCATGCCCAGCGCCACGACAGCGCGCGTGCGGTTCGCGAGGTCCTGCATCGGCGCGCGGGCGATGCCGCGGATGTCGAGGCCCCCCAGCGCCGCGCCGCCCAGCGCGATGGCCGCGGGGCCGAGGCGGTAGCGCTGCGTCTCCGGCACATGCAGCAGCCAGCCCGCGCGGGTGAGGGTGGCGGTGAGGCGTGAGACGGTGCTGCGCGGCAGGCGGGTGCGCGCGGCGATCTCCTGGTTGCCGAGCGGGCCATCGCCGCGGCGGAAGCAGCCGAGCACATCGAGGCCGCGGGTGAGGGCGGTGACGGTATCCGCGGCCTCCGCGGGCAGGGCTTCGCCGGCGCGGCGGCGGGCCATCAGCGCAGCCTTTCGCGCGCCGCCTCGTATTCCGTGCGCAGGCGGGCCACGACCTCTGCCGTGCTGGGGGCATCGGTGATGCTGCCCACCCCCTGGCCGGCGCCCCAGATGTCCCGCCAAGCCTTCACGCTGGTGCTGCCGAAATTCATCGCGGTCTTGTCGCGCGGCGGCAGCGCATCGGGGTCCAGTCCCTGGGCCAGGATGGAGGGCTTCAGGTAGTTGCCATGCACACCGGTGAAGAAGGGCGTGTAGAGGACATCGGCGGCGCTGCTCTCCACGATCATGCGCTTGTAGCCCTCCGCCGCATTCGCCTCCCGCGTCGCGATGAAGCGCGTGCCGATATAGGCGAGGTCAGCGCCCATGGCCTGGGCCGCCAGGATCTGCCCGCCCTGGGTGATGCTGCCGGACAGCGCGAGGGGACCGTCGAAGATGCGCCGCACCTCCGCGACAAGGGCGAAGGGGGACAGCGTGCCGGCATGGCCGCCGGCGCCGGCGGCGACGAGGATGAGGCCATCGACCCCGGCCTCCAGCGCCTTCTCCGCGTGTCTGAGGTTCGTGACGTCATGGAACACGATGCCGCCCCAGCCATGCACCTTGTCGATCACGGCGTTGGGTGCGCGCAGCGACGTGATGATGATGGGCACGCGGTGCTTCGCGCAGATGTCCAGGTCATGGTCCAGCCGGTCGTTGGAGGCATGGACGATCTGGTTGACGGCGAAGGGGGCATCGCGATCCGTCAGCGTGGCGCGGAGATGCGTCAGCCATTCGTCCAGCGCCTCCTTCGGCCTGGCGTTCAGCGCGGGGAAGGAACCGACGATGCCCGCCCGGCATTGGGCGATCACCAGGTCGGGGTGGGAGACGATGAACATCGGCGCGGCGATGGCGGGCAGGCTCAGGCGGGATTGCAGCAGGGCGGGAAGGGGCATCGGGGGCTCCGCGTCGGATGGCGCAGGATGGGGGTGGGTTTTCGGCATCGCAAGGCGTCGGTCCATAATTCTGTATCATGAAATTATGCCCTTGGCTTGACGCTATGCCGGGGATGAGCGACCTGTATGCCAAGTATTGAGTATTAATTTCCGTAATACGGAATAAGGGGGCGCCGCATGGCCGAGTTGGTCCGGTTCGAGGTCGTGGACGGCATCGGTGTCGCGACGCTGTCGAATCCCCCGGTCAATGCGCTCTCGGCTGCCCTGCGGGCCGCGCTGTTCGATGCGGTGAAGCGGGCGGAGGCCGATGCCTCGGTCCGCGCGCTGGTGATCGCCGCGGAGGGGCGGACCTTCATCGCGGGCGCCGACATCTCCGAATTCGGCAAGCCGCCGGCCTCGCCCACGCTGGCGGAGCTGGTGGCAGCGCTGGATGGCTGCGCGAAGCCGGTGGTGGCGGCGATCCATGCGGCGGCGCTGGGCGGTGGGCTGGAAGTGGCCATGGCCTGCACGGCGCGGGTGCTGGGGCCGAAGGCCAGCCTCGGCCTGCCTGAAGTGAAACTCGGGCTGCTGCCGGGCTCTGGCGGCACGCAGCGGGCGCCGCGGCTGATGGGGGCGGTGGCGGCCTTGAAGCTGATGGTGGCAGGCGATCCGCTGCCGGCGAAGGCCGCGGTGGAAGCGGGCCTGGCGGATGCGGTGGCGGAGGGCGATCTGGTGGCGGCCGCGCGCGCCCATGCCGCGGGTCTTGCCGATGGGAAGCGGTCGAAGCCGGTCTCGGCGCGGGATGAGGGGCTGGGATCGCGGGAGGAATTCGAGGCCGAGGCCGCGAAGCTGGCGGGCCGCGCGAAGGATGAGCCGCAGATCGCGGATTGCATTGCCTGTGTCCGCGCCTGCTTCGACATGCCCTTCGTCGATGGTGTCGCCTTCGAACGCGCGGCCTTCCTGCGCCTGCTGGATGACCCCCGCAGCAAGGCGCTGCGCCATGTCTTCTTCGCGGAGCGCGAGGCGGCGAAGATCGCGGGCGTGCCTGCCGGCACGAAGCCGCGGGAGGTGAAGCGCGCCGCGGTGCTGGGTTCCGGCACCATGGGGGCGGGCATCGCCATGTGCTTCGCCAATGCCGGCATCCCCGTACGCGTGATCGAGACGGATGCGGCCGCGAGCGCCAGGGGCATCGAGCGCATCCGCGGCACCTATGAGGCCAGCGTGAAGCGCGGCAGCCTGACGGGTGAGGCGCGCGATGCGCGGATGGCGCTGATCGAAGGCTCGGTCGGGCTGGAGAGCGCGGCGGATGCGGACCTGGTGGTCGAAGCCATCTTCGAAGACCTGGACTTGAAGAAGCAGGTCTTCGCGACGCTGGATCGCGTGACGAAGCCGGGGACGGTGCTGGCCTCCAACACCTCCTACCTCGACATCGATGCGATGGCGGCGGTGACATCGCGCCCCGGCGACGTGCTCGGCATGCATTTCTTCTCGCCGGCCAATGTCATGAAGCTGCTGGAGATCGTGCGCGCGAGGCATACGAGCCCGGAGGCGCTGGCGACGGCTGCGGAAATTGGCCGAAAACTGAAGAAGGTGCCGGTGGTGGTCGGCGTCTGCTTCGGCTTCGTGGGCAACCGGATGCTCGCGCAGCGGTCGCGCCAGGCGGAAAGGCTGCTGCTGGAAGGGGCCTCGCCGGCGCAGGTGGACGCCGCGCTGACGGGATTCGGCTTCAAGATGGGCCCGTTTGCGATGACGGATCTCGCGGGGCTCGATATCGGCTGGCGCGTGCGCAAGGCCACGGGCGGCCGCGCGCCGGTGGCGGATGCGCTGGTGGAGGCCGGGCGGCTCGGCCAGAAGACGCAGAAGGGCTTTTATCTGTATCCGCAGGGTGCGCGGACCGGCGTGGCCGACCCGGATGTCGATGCGCTGATCGAGAAGGTCGCGAGCGCCGAGGGCGTGACGCGGCGGGCGATTGATGGCGATGAAATCCTCGATCGCCTGGTGCTGCCGATGGTGAACGAGGGCGCGCGCATCCTGGAGGAAGGGATCGCGGCGCGACCGGGCGACATCGATGTGGTCTGGCTGAACGGCTACAACTGGCCGGCCTGGCGTGGCGGGCCGATGCATTACGCGGATGCGCGCGGGCTTTCCGACATTGCCGCGCGGCTTTCGCAATTCGCCGACCAGACCGGCGACGAATCGCTCCGCCCCGCACCGCTGCTGGCCAGGCTGGCGGCGGAGGGCAAGGGTTTCGCGAGTCTCAAGGCCGGGTGATGCGCCCCTGGGATTCCGCATACCCGCCGGAATGCCGGTGGGACGTGCCCATCCGGACGGGCACGCTGCCGGGGTTCCTGGACGACGTCGCCACGCGTTTTTCTGGCCTGCCCGCGCTGGAGTATCGCGGGCATCTGCTGCGCTACGCCGAACTGCGTGACTGGTCGGACCGCATCGCGGCGGGGCTGATGGCGCGGGGCGTCGGGCGCGGGGATTGCGTCGCGCTCTACCTGCCGAACACGCCCTGGCATCCGCTCTGCTTCTTCGCCGTGCTGCGGACGGGGGCGCGGGTGGTGCATCTCTCGGCGCTGGATGCGAAGCGGGAGATCGCGCACAAGGCGCGGGATGCGGGCGCCACCTGCGTCATCACCACCGGCTTCGGGTCGCTGGTGGCGAACGCGCAATGGCTGCTTGAGACGGGCGCGGTGCGCGACGTGTTCCTGGCGCCGGAGGCGCGCTGGGGCGGCGAGGATGCGGCGAACGACTTTTTCGAGTTGCCCGAAGCGGATTTGCCGCTCGCATGGCCCGCGATCGGCGTCGAGGATATCGCGCTGCTGCAATACACCGGCGGCACCACGGGCACGCCGAAGGGCGCGATGCTGACGCATGGGAACCTGACGGCGACGGTCGCCTGCTACAAGGCGTGGCGGGACGCGACCTCCCTGCCCGAGGGCACGGCGCGGGTGCTGGTGGCGCTGCCGCTGTTTCACATCTTCGCGCTGACCGCCGTGCTGCTGCGGCAGATGTCGGAAGGCGCGCTGTGCCATCTGCGCGTGCGCTTCGACGCGGCCGCCTGGGCGGATGATGTGGAGCGGCTGCGCATCACGACCTTCCCCGGCGTGCCGACCATGTGGATCGGCATCCTCAACCTGCCGGGGATCGAGAAGCGGGACCTCTCCTCCCTGCGGCAGTTGAGTTCCGGCGGCGCGCCCATGCCGCATGAGGTGCAGCAGAGGCTGGAAGCGGTGCTCGGCCAGCGTATCGGCGGCGGCTGGGGGATGACGGAGACGGGGCCGGCTGGCACGCGCCTGCCGCCCCATGCGCCGCGCCGCGCGGGGCTGATCGGCCTGCCGCTGCCGGGCGTGGATGCCCGGATCGTGGCGCTGGACGACCCCAGGCGGGTGCTGCCGCCCGGTGAGGTGGGGGAGATGGCGGTGCGCGGCCCCAATGTCTTCGTGGGCTATTGGGGGCGCGAAAATGCCGACACCTTCGTCGATGGCTGGTTCCTGACAAGCGACGTCGGCTGGATGGACGAACAGGGCTATTTCACCCTGGTCGATCGCCGCAAGAACATGATCCTGTCCGGCGGCTTCAACGTCTATCCTGCGCAGATCGAGCAGGCGATCTACGAACATCCCGCCGTCGCGGAATGCATCGTCATCGGCGTGCCGGACGATTATCGCGGCCAGGCCGCCAAGGCCTTCTGTGCGTTGAAGCCGGGTGCGGCCCCCTTCACGCTCGACGAATTGCGCGCATTTCTGGCCGACCGGCTCGGCAAGCATGAACTGCCTTCGGCGCTGGAAATCCGCGAAAGCCTGCCGCGCAGCGCGGCCGGGAAGCTGATGGCCGCGACGCTGCGGGACGAGGAAGCCGCGCGCGCGGCCCACCACTAGGAGAGACGCCATGGACCTCCGCTACACGCCGGACGAGATCGCCTTCCGCGACGACCTCCGCACCTTCTTCAAGACCCAGATCCCCGCGGAGATCCGCCGCAAGGTGAGCGAGGGGCGGAAGCTGTCGCGCGAGGATATCGTGACGACGCAGCGCGTCCTGCACGCGCATGGGATGGCGACGCCGAACTGGCCGCTGGAATGGGGCGGCAAGGACTGGTCGCCGGTGCAGCGCTACATCTTTTCCGAAGAAATCCAGGCCTGCGCCGTGCCGCAGCCGCTGTCCTTCAACGTGAACATGGTGGGGCCGGTCATCGCGACCTTCGGCTCCCAGGCGCAGAAGGAACGGTTTCTTCCGTCGACGGCGACGCTGGATATCTGGTGGGCGCAGGGCTTTTCCGAACCCGGGGCGGGGTCGGACCTTGCATCGCTGAAGACCACCGCGAAGCTTGAAGGCGACGAATATGTCGTCAACGGGCAGAAGACCTGGACGACACTGGGACAATATGCCGACTGGATCTTCTGCCTGGTGCGGACGGACCCGGCGGCGAAGAAGCAGCAGGGCATCTCCTTCCTGCTGATCGACATGAAGACGCCGGGCATCACCATCCGCCCCATCATCACCATCGATGGCGGGCATGAGGTGAATGAGGTCTTCTTCGACGATGTGCGCGTGCCGGCGGAGAACCTGGTCGGCCAGGTCAACAAGGGGTGGGACTATGCGAAGTTCCTCCTCTCCAACGAACGCATCGGCATCGCGCGCATCGGGCTGACCAAGGAACGCCTGGCGCGGGTGAAGCGCCTGGCGCAGGAGACGCCGGCCGGGGAGGGGATGGTCTGGGATGATCCCGACTTCCGCCGCCGCCTCGCCTGGTCCGAGATCGAGCTGAAGGCGCTGGAGATCACGCAGATGCGCGTCGTGGCCGCGCAGCGGACGAAGGCATCGGACAAGCCCGATCCTTCATCGTCGATCCTCAAGATCAAGGGCAGCGAGATCCAGCAGCAGGCGACCCAGCTTCTGGTCGATGTCGCCGGCCCCTATGCGATGCCGCGGCCGGACCGGGAGGAGGAAGGGCTGAACCTGCCCTCCGTCGGGCCGGAATGGGCGGATGCGGCGGCGCCGCTGTTCTTCAACTACCGCAAGGTCTCGATCTACGGTGGCAGCAACGAGATCCAGCGCAACATCATCGCAAAAGCCTTTCTGGGGCTCTGATCACCGATGGATTTCGACCTGACCGACGAACAGCGCATGCTGAGCGAGAGCGTCAATCGCCTCCTCACCCATGCCTATGGCGACTTCGAGCACCGGAAGGGATACCGCGCCGCGCCGCGGGGCTTCGCCGATGCCAATTGGCAGGCGCTGGCGGAGATGGGGCTGCTCGGCCTGCCCTTCGACGAGGCCGATGGCGGCTTCGGGGGTGGGCCGGTGGAGACGATGATCGTCATGGAAGCCTTCGGCCGCGGCCTGGTGCTGGAGCCCTTCCTGGCGACGGTGGTGCTGGCGGGCGGGCTGCTGCGACGGGCGGGGAGCGAGGCGCAGCGCGAGGCGATCCTGCCCTCCGTCGTCGAGGGTTCCATGGTCCTCGCCTTCGCGCATCAGGAACGCCAGGCGCGGCATGATCTGCATGACGTCGCGACGGCGGCGCGGCGGGATGGCGCGGATTGGGTGCTGGATGGCGCCAAGGGCGTCGTGCTGGCCGGCGACAGCGCGGACCGGATCATCGTCTCCGCCCGCACATCGGGCGCGCGGCGGGACCGGGAGGGGATCAGCCTGTTCCTGCTGGACCCCGCCACGCCTGGCGTCACGCGCCGCGGCTACGCGACGCAGGACGGGCTGCGGGCGGCCGAATTGGTGCTGGAGGGCGCGCGGGTGCCCGCGGACGCCCTGCTGGGCCATGAAGGCCAGGCGCTGCCGCTGATCGAGCTGGTGGTGGATGAGGCGAATGCGGCGCTGTGTGCCGAGGCGCTGGGTGCGATGGATGTGCTGCGCGACCTGACGGTGGACTACCTGAAGCAGCGCCAGCAATTCGGCCAGGCCATCGGCAATTTCCAGGCCCTGCAGCACCGCGCGGCGGATATGCTGGTGGCGACGGAACAGGCGCGCAGCATGGCGATGTATGCCGCGATGATGGTGCAGTCCGGCGATGCGGCGGCGCGGCGCACGGCGCTGTCCGCGGCCAAGGCGCTGGTCGCGAAGCTGGCCGACCAGCTCGGCAAGGATGCGATCCAGCTCCATGGCGGCATCGCGATGACGGAGGAATACAAGGCCGGCCACTACTTCAAGCGGCTGACCATGATCGGCACGCTGTTCGGCGATGTGGACCACCATCTGCGCGTCGTGGTTGCAGCGGGGGGCCTGCCCGAGGCAGTCTGATTCCCAAGAAATTCTTGGGGAGAAACGATCCATGCAGGGATTCCGCTTGGGCCGCCGCGCCGCGCTGGGAATGGTGCTGGCAACGCCCGCGCTGGCTCAGGGGCGCTTCCCGGACCGTGCCATCCGCGTGCTGGTTCCCTTCCCGCCAGGCGGCACCACGGATATCCAGATGCGGGCGCTGTGCGAGGGCGCGTCGCGGCGGCTCGGCCAGCCCATCGTCATCGAGAACCGGCCCGGCGCCGGCGGCAGCCTGGGTGCCACGGCGCTGGCGCAGGGCACCAGGCCGGATGGCTACACGCTGTCCTGCATGCCGAACTCCATCTTCCGCATCCCCGTGATGATGGCGCGGCCGAGCTACGACCCGCTGGAGGATTTCACCTGGGTGATCCGCCTTGTGGGCTACACCTTCGGCATCGTCGTGCGCGCCGATGCGCCGTGGCGGACCTTGCAGGAATTGCTGGCGGATGCGCGGGCCAATCCCGGGAAGATCACCTATGGCACCCCCGGCGTGGCCACGCTGGATGTGACGATGGAGCGCATCGCGCAGCTGTCAGGCGGCATCCAATGGGTGCATGTCCCGTTCCGCGGCGGTGCGGACAACATCCAGGCGCTGCTGGGCGGGCAGATCAATGTCTCGGCCGAGAGCAGCGTCTGGGCGGAGCTGGTGCTGGATGGCCGCCTGCGCCTGCTGGCGACCTGGGGGGAGGAGCGGCCCGCGCGCTTCACCATGGCGCCGACCCTGCGGGAGGCGGGCGTGCCGGTGGTGAATTCGTCCCCCTATGGCCTGGCGGGGCCGAAGGGGATGGACCCGGAAATCGTCGCCGCGCTGCACGACGCCTTCCGCGACGCGCTGCGGGACCCCGCGCATCTCGCCATCCTGGAGCGTTTCAACATGCCGCTGATGTACGCGAATGGCGCCGACTACGCGCGCTATGCGCGGGAATTCTACGCGGAGGACAGCGCGATGGTGCGGGCGATGGGGCTGAGGTTCTGAGCGTTACCGCTTCCCCGCGATCTGCTTGTTCTCCAGCCGTGACAGCAGCCTGACGCAGGGCCAGAGCAGGATGAAATAGGCCAGCGCGGCGACCATGATCGGCGTCGCGTTGTAGGTCACGCTCTGCGCCTGGCGGGCCTGGAAGAGCAACTCCGGCAGCGCCACGACGCTGGCGATGGAGGTGAGCTTCACCACCTCCAGCGTATTGGAGATCAGGTCCGGCAGCACGTTGCGCACGGCCTGGGGCAGCACGATGAAGACCCAGACCTGCCAGGGGCGAAGCCCGAGCGCACGCGCGGCCTCCGGCTGGCCACGGGGCACGCTCTCGATCCCCGCGCGCAGGATTTCCGCGTAGTAGGCGCCGGTGTTGAGCAGGAAGCCGAGCGCGACCGCGCCCCAGGCGCCGAGATCCACGCCCGCGAAGGGCAGGCCGGCATAGAGGAAGATCAGCAGCACCAGCGGCGGGATGGCGCGGAAGAAATCGACGAAGGCCATCAGCGGATAGCGCAGCCAGGGGTTCTTCCGCGTGGACAGCACCGCCAGGATGATCCCGGCACCGAGGCCGAGCGGCACCGTCATCGCCGCCAGCAGCAGCGTCTGGATCAGGCCCTGGATGAGGATGGGGCTGGCCTGGCGCGCGATGTCCAGGTTCAGGAAGGTCTCGATGAAGTCTTCCATCAGCGCTTCCAGGCGAATTTCGTCTCGATCCATCGCCCGGCGAAGACGACGGGGAGGAAGAGGATGATGTAGGCGATGGCGCCCAGCGTCAGCGGCGTCGGGTTGCCGGAGAAGGCCATGGCGGATTGCGCGGCGCCGAGGATCTCCGCGACGGCCACGACGGAACCCAGCGCGGTGCCCTTGGTGATGGCGATGGTGCGGTTGACCAGCGGCGGGATGGCGATGCGGATGGCCTGGGGCAGGACGATGCGGAACAGTGTCGGCAGGAAGCGCAGGCCGAGCGCGCGCGATGCCTCCCACTGCCCCGCGGGCACGGCGCAGATGCCGGCCCAGTAGATCTCCTCCGCGAAGGCCATCAGCACCAGGGAGAGCGCGAGCCAGGTGGCGCCGAAGCCGGAGAAGTCGATGCCCGCATTGGGCAGGCCGAAATAGATCAGCACGATGATGACCAGCGGCGGCAGCGCGCGGAACACATCGACCGTGAAGATGATGAGCCAGTTCAGCGGCCGGATGCCGAGCGCGCGGATGGTGGCCAGCACAAGGCCCGCGACCAGGCCGGTCGCGATGATGCAGGCGGCCAGCAGGATGGTGAGGCCGAGACCCTCGATGATCTTCGGTGCGTATTCCGCCGCGACCCGGGGGTTCAGGAAGGAGAAGGCGAATTTTTCCCAGCCCGTCATGCGGCGGGGACTCCGGCTTCAGGCATCCCTCTTCCCCGCAGGGGGGAAGAGGGCGTCGTGGCAGCCAGGATCAGCAACGGGGTTCGCGCGGCGTCGGGTCGTAGTTGGCGAGGCCCGGCACGCCGGTGCCCGGGAATACCGTGTTCTCGGCGTCGTCGGCCGCCGGCGCGCTGCCGAACCACTGCTGCGACAGCCGCGCAATGGTGCCGTCCCGCTTCATGCATTCCAGCGCGTTCTCCAGCTGCACGCGCATGGCGGTGGAACCCAGCGGCAGCGGCGCGGACCAATGGGCGCGCGTGTCGGTCATGACGAAGTCGGCGATGAATTGCGGCGTGCGCGACGCGGCATAGCGGACCACGGTGTTGCCGCCGAGATTGGCGTAGGCGCGGCCGGAGATCACGGCCTGCACCGCATCCGTCTGCGTGTCATAGGTCTGCACGGTGAAGCCGAGGCGCTCCGCATTCGCCGCCGCCCAGGCATCATAGGCGCTGCCCTTGTTCACCGTGATCGCCTTGCCGCGCAGATCGTCCAGGCTGCGGATCGGCGCGCTGCCGCGGCGGATGCCGAACTGGAAGGCGGTGTAGAGGTAGCCTTCCGTCAGCAGCATGTTCTGCGCGCGCTCCGCCGTCGCGGTCGTCGGCGCGCAGAGGAAGTCGTAGCGGCCCGCATTCATGGCGGGGACCAGGCCGGAGAAGCTCGCGCTGTCGATGACGATCTCGCGCCCCATGCGCTTCGCGACTTCGCGGAACAGGTCGATGTTGAAGCCCTGCACGCCGCCTTCGAGGCGCGGGAAGGCGTGGGGCGCGAAGGTGCCGTCCACGGCGCAGCGCAGCGGCGGCTGCTGCGCGCTGGCGGGCGCTGCGGCGAGCGTGCTGAATGCAAGCAGGCATGCGGCAAGGGTACGGCGCATGGTGACGGGCCTCCGGGTCATTGGTGTGGTCTGGCCGGGACACTCCCATCAGCGCGCCCCGGACGCCACGCGGCGCAGGCCCGGATTACTGAGAATTCACCTGATTTCGAGACACGATTGCCCGCCGGGAGGGCGGAATGGCGGCCGGGCGTGCAAGTCCCGGAAAATCCTGTGCTTCTTTCGTATGCAGCATGAAGGATGCCGTTAACGCCATGCCCCAATTTCGCCCCGCCAGCGGCCCGTGCCCGCCCCATGGGGTGCGTAGAAGGGGGATGCTGATGTTCACCACTGCCCCTGGAACCAACCCCATGCCCCGGTTTGCGCTCACCCTCGTCGTGCTCGGCCTGCTGGCGATCCTGCTGACGGTGCTGCTCGTCATGGGTGATGCGACCCTGCCCGGGCGCGTGCCGCCGTTCTTCGCGGCGGCGCTGGCGGGAATTGGCGGCATCTCGCTGGTGGCCGGGCTGTGGCTGCTGGATGGCGCGGGCGCCACGCCGGCGAAGGGGCCCCTGGCGGGGCGCTAGCAGGCTGCGTTCAGATGGAATCATCTGAACGCATTTCTTGTCCTAGATTCAATCACTTCTAGGGCGAGAGCTGCGTTGACTTGAACGCCGCCTGCTAGGCCGCGCGAACGCCGTCGAGGAATTGATCCACGTCGCGCCGCAGCGTTTCCGCCCGCTGCGACAATTCACGGGAGGAGGCGCCGACCTGCGTGGCGGCGGCGCCGGTCGCGGTGGCGCCCTGCATCAGCTCCTCCGCGAAGTCTGACACCTGCTTCGTGCCGGCGGACGCCGCGACCACGGCGCGGATGATTTCCTGAGTCGCGGCGGCCTGTTGTTCCGCCGCGGCGGCCACCTGCATGGCGATGCCATCGACCTGGCCAATGGTGGCGACGATGCCGCGGATGGCGTCCACCGCCCGGCTCGTCTCCGCCTGCATCGCGGCGATCTGGCCGCTGATCTCCTCGGTCGCCTTGGTGGTCTGCGCCGCCAGGGTCTTCACCTCGCTCGCCACCACGGCGAAGCCCTTGCCGTGTTCACCGGCGCGTGCGGCTTCGATGGTGGCGTTCAGCGCCAGCAGGTTGGTCTGACCGGCAATGCCGGAGATCAGCCGCACCACGTCGCCGATCTTGAGCGCGGCCTCCGACAGGTTCGTGACCGTGCCATCGGTCGTGCGCGCGTTGTCGCTGGCGCGGCGGGCCACCTGGGCGGTTTCGCTGATCTGGCGGGCGACTTCGCCGATCGAGGCGCCGAGTTCCTCGGCCGAGCTGGCGACCGTGTTCACGGAGCCGGCGGCGTCCGTCGCGGCGGTGGTGACGCCGACAGCCTGGCCCTCGCCACGCTTGGCTGTCTCCGCCATGGCGGAAGCCATGGCATCCAGCTCCGTCACCGCACCGGCCACGCCGCGCAGCCCCGCGGCGGCGCTGCGTTCGAATTCCGCGACCAGGCGCGCAAGGGTGGCGGCTTTCTTCGCCTTCTCCTCGGCGTCGCGCAGCGCCTGCGCATCGGCGTCCCGCTGGGCGATGAGCGCGGCCTTGAAGCTGCCGAGCTTGTCGGCCACGCGTCCCATCTCGGTCCGCTTCGGAAGGCTTGGCACCGCCGCCGCCAGGTCACCGCGGGCGAGGCTTTCCATGGGCTGGAGCACGGCCTCCATCTGGCGCGACAGGCCGCGGATCACCGCCGTTCCGACCAGCACCGCGCCGAGCACTGACAGGGCGCCCAGCGTCGCGATCAGCAGGAAGCCGCTGGTGGCGAGGGTCCTGGCCGTCTCCGCCGCGGCCTGGCCGCCGGCATTGTTCAGCTCGGCCAGTTCCTCGATCCGCGCCATCGCCTCCAGCGCCGCGGGCCGGGCGCGGCTGTTGATGATCGCCCGGGCCTCCTCATCCGCGTTGCGGCGCGACAGGGCCAGGGCATCGGCCACCGCGGCCTCGTACCGCATCCAGGCATCGCGCCACCGCGCGTGGATCGCCGCTTCCTCGGGGGAGGAGATCAGCGCCTCATAGACCCGCCGGGCATCGGCGAGCCTGGCGCGCGTCTGGTCCAGCCGGCGCTCGAACTGGGCGATCTCGCTCCCGTCGCTTGCCATGACATGGGACAGGACCGAGACGCGCATGTCGTTGGTGAGGTTCTCGATCCGTGCGACCGCCATGATGCTGGGCATCCAGTTGGTGGCGACCTCCTCCATCTGGTCGCGCAGCGCCCCGACCTTGGTGACGGCGACGATGCCCATGGCTGCGAGCAGCAGGAGAAAGGCGCCGGTCAGCGCCATGATCTGTTCGCGGATGGAGAACCTGGCCATCGACGTACCTCCCTTAGCCTTGCGGGGCGACGTCTAGGCCGGGAGGAATGAAGGAGTTGTAAGGAATGGGCGAACAGGATGGGACAGGCGGGGCGCCCCCGGGCCCCGCCTCTCAGCCCTTGTCGGGATAGAGGGCGCGGAGCCCGGCCTCGCTGGCCTCGCAGCGGCCGCGTTCGGTGATCAGGCCGGTGACGAGGCGCGCGGGGGTGACATCGAAGGCGGGATTGGCGGCGGGGCTGCCTTCCGCCACCACGCGGATGGTCTCGATCCGTCCATCGGCCGTGCGGCCGGTGAGGTCCGTGATCTCGACGGGGTTGCGTTCCTCTATCGGGATCTCCGCAACGCCGTCGGCGACCGTCATGTCCAGCGTGGAATGGGGGAGCGCGACCCAGAAGGGCACGCCATTGTCCCGCGCGGCGAGGGCCTTGAGGTAGGTGCCGATCTTGTTGGCGACATCGCCGGTGCGGGTCACGCGATCCGTGCCGACGATGACGATGTCGACCGCCCCGTGCTGCATCAGGTGGCCGCCGGCATTGTCGGCGATGACGGTGTGCGGCACGCCGTGGCGGCCGAGTTCCCAGGCCGTCAGCGCCGCGCCCTGGTTGCGTGGCCGCGTCTCATCCACCCAGACATGGACGTCCAGCCCGGCATCATGGGCCTGGTAGATGGGGGAGAGCGCGGTGCCGTAATCCACGGTCGCGATCCAGCCGGCATTGCAATGGGTCAGGATGTTCACGCGCTGCCCGGGTTGCTTGCGCGCGGCGATGTCCCGCAGCAGGGGCAGGCCGTGTTCGCCGATCCGGCGGCAGGTCTCCACATCATCGTCGCAGATCGCGGCGGCCTCGGCATAGGCGGCGGCCACGCGATCGGCGGCCGGCAGGTTGTGGAGGGCGCCGCGCATGCGGGCCAGCGCCCAGCGCAGGTTGATCGCCGTCGGCCGCGTCTCCCCCAGCATGGCCACGACGCGGTCCAGGGTGGCGGTGGAGGCATCGGTTCGCAGCGCGAGGGCCACGCCATAGGCCGCGACGGCGCCGATCAGGGGCGCGCCGCGCACCTGCATGGACCGGATGGCGGTGGCAACCTGGTCTTCATCCGTCAGGCTCAGGATGTCGAGCGACCAGGGGAGCTTCGTCTGGTCGAAGATGCGGACGGACCAGCCATCGGCCTGGTCGACCCAGACGCTGCGATAGGGGGTGCCGTCGATCTTCATGCCTGTCTCCCGAAGAGGCTGTGTTGAACCATGCCGGGTGCCTCCTCATCCAGGGGGCCGGTGACGAAAGGAAGAATGATGCGCCTGACCCTGCCCGCCGCCGCGATGCTCGCCCTGGTCGCCCTGCCTGGATGGGCCGCGGCACCGCCCGCCAATGCACGGCCGGCTTCCGACGTGCTGCGGATGATCGAGCAGCGGCCGGATTTCGGGCATCTGGAGGAACTGGACTGGGATGATGGCGGTTACTGGAAGGTCGAATACCGCACGCGGGATGGGCGCAAGGTGGAACTGCGCGTCGATCCCGTGAGCGGCGAGGCCCGCGCCCGCTAGATTCGCCCGCGCTAGATTCGCTGGTGCAGCGCGCAGACCAGGGTGAAGAGGCGGCGCGCGGTTTCGAAATCGATCTCGACCCGGCCGGCGAGGCGGGTGGTCAGCAGTTCCGCCCCCTCGTTGTGCAGACCGCGGCGGCCCATGTCGATGGCCTGGATCCGGGCCTCCGACCCACCTTCCGCGACCGCCTTCTCATGGCTTTCCACCACCAGGTGGTAGTCCTTGATCAGGCGGCGGAAGGGGCCGAGCGCCAGGACCAGCGCATGCAGCGGCTGGTCCTGCGCGTCGCGGATATCGAGGATCAGGCGCCCGTCGCGCACCGCGATGGCCAGGCCATAGGGGCCATGCCCGAGCCCGTCGGGGCGGAAGCAATTGCCGGCGAGGAGATCCTCCACCGCCTGGCGGCGATCGGCCTCCGCATAGGGGCTGGGCAGCGGCGTCGCGTCCGGCAGCACGATGCTGACCAGGTCCCGCTTGCCATGCACGCGATCAGGCATCGGGCGTTCCGGGTGAGGGCCTGGGACGGGGCATGGGCTCCGCGCCATGCTCGGAGCCATCGAAGCCGAGGCGCATCATCCAGCCGACCGTCGCGCCCTTGATGGGGGGCAGCAGCAGCAGGCAGGCGATGGTGAAGGCCGGCAGCCACACGACCATGTGGAGCCACATGGGCGGCTGGTACGCCTTCTCGATCCACAGCACCGGCGGGAACAGGATGTGGCCGGCGACGAAGATGGTGAAATAGGGCGGCGCGTCATCCGCCCGCAGCCGGCCTAGCGGGGCGTGGCAGTTTGAACATTCGTCCACCACCTTCAGATAGCCCTTGAAGACCTTCCCGACCCCGCAGATGGGGCAACGGTTCCGCATCCCGCGTCCGGCGGCCTGCCAGATGCTGGTGGGGGGCGTGTAGGGCAGGGCGGCGACCGAGCGATCGGGCTCCCAGCGCATGATGAGGCGTCCCTTCCGGCGTTGTGGCCCCGACCGGGGCGGCGGCCGTCGGTGACGGCCGGGAAGCCCAGGCGTGCCCCGCCAATTGTGCACTGCATCATGGCGTGGCGCCGGGGCTGGATCAAGCGTTGCGGTTGCATGGCAGGGTGGCAGTGGCGGGCCTCGCCCAGCCCGGCGCTTGTCGGCGCGGGCCTGGTCCGGGATGCTGCGTCAACGCGGCGGCGGGGCGAAAGGCTCCGCGGTGGCAGCAAGGAGCGGGGCGATGGCAGAGCGTATCCTGGTGGTGAACCCGAACAGCAGCACCGCCTGCACCAGGGGGATCGCGGCGGCGCTGGCAGGCTTCGCCGCCCCGGGGATGCCGGTGCTGGAGGTGACGGATTTGCGGGACGGCCCGCCCGCGGTGGTGACCTGGCGGGACTGGTTCAGCGTGGCGGAACCGCTGTGCCAGCTGGTGCAGCAGGAACCCGCCGCGGCCTACATCATCGCCTGCGTGTCGGACCCGGGGGTGGACGCCGTGCGGACGGTCACGAAGGCGCCGGTCTTCGGCCCGCTGCGCAGCGCCATCGCCGCGGCGCTGGCGCGGGCGGACCGCTTCGGCATCATCGCCTTCGCCGATCCCTCCGTCGCGCGGCAGCGGCGTTCCATGGCGGCGATGGGGGTGGAGTCGCGGCTGGCCGGGCATGTGCCGCTGAACCTGCCGATGGATGTGCTGACGGACCCGGTGGCGCCGCGCGCCGCGCTGATCGCCGCGGCGCGGCGCATCGTGGACCAGGGGGCGGAGGCGGTGATCCTGGGCTGCGCCGGCATGGCGGCCCATCGCGCGGCGGTGGAGGCCGCCTGCGGGGTACCGGTGATCGAGCCCTGCCAGGCGGCGGCGGCGCTGGCGATCCAGGCCGTGGTGGCGGGCCGCCCCGCGCTGGCCCTGGCGGCGGAATGATGCGCGCGGTGGTGATGGCCCTGGCCCTGGCCCTGCTGGCCGGGCCGGCGCTGGCGGTGCTGCCGGACCCGCCCGGTGATCCGGAGGTGGCGGAGGGCGCCCGGCTGGTGGAGGGTGGTCGCTACGAACTCGGCCTGCCGCTGCTGGAGGCCGCGCTGGCCCGGCTGCCGGGCGATCCCGACATCCTGGTCTACATCGCCTTCGCGCATCGCCGGATGGGCCGGCGCGACGCGGCGATGGAGGCCTATCTGCTGGCGCTGGGCAGCAACCCGAACCACCCGGGCGCCCTGGCCTACCAGGGCAGCCTGATGCTGGAGATGGGGGACCGCGCGGGGGCGGCGGCGAACCTCGCGCAACTCACCAACAGCTGCGGCGCCTGCCCGGAGCGGGAGACGCTGGCGCGGGAGTTGGCCCGCGCCAGGTAGCGCGGCTACTTGACCTTCGGGCCGGCCGGCTTGCCGTCCCAGCTATCCGTCACCCAGGTGAAGGCGGTGACCCAGGCCGGGTCCGCACCGGGGGGCAGGCCGCCATTCTTCAGATCCTCGACCGTGATGCCGGCGAGCTGGAGGTGCGGGCGTTCGCCGGGCTTGGAGACCAGGCCCTCGTCGCGGCCGACGGCTTCCAGGCGGTCCCACATATGGGCCTGGCCCTCATCCGCATCCCAGGACCAGCGGCCTTCGAGGGCGAGGACGAAATCGGCGGCCAGGCCGAACTGGTGCAGGCTGTTCCAGGCCTGCACCGGCGTCAGCATCCGGCCCGACCGGCTGCGGCCGGAGGCGTAGAGGTGGTTCTGCCGCCAGGGGCCGCGCATGCCCTCATAGATTCCGAAGGGGATGCCTTCCGCGTTGAGGCGGCTGACGACGCGCAGCGCGCGGTCCCGGAAGGCGGGGTGCAGCATCTTCGGATCGCGGTTGACGCGATCCACATTCCGCCAGGGGAAGGTTTCCGTCACATGGGTCGGCGACTTGGCGCCGGCGACCTGGCGGCGGAGCAGCCCGACCGGGGCATAGCCCTGCTGGCCGCCGGGGGCCTCCACCTGGACCCAGCCATCGACGGCTTCCGCCACCATCACCACGATCTGGTCGGCGGGCAGGGCGCGGACCGCCTTCTGGTCCGCGCCCGGACCCTGGCGCAGCTCTGTCGCCGCGGTGACGCGGAAAAGGACGGGGTAGGCGGCAGGGTCGGTCATGCGTGGCCTTCGCGATCGGGGCGTGGCGGGGGTTTAGCGCGGGCGGCGGGGCGGCGGCTAGCCTTCGCGCGGCGTCCAGGCCGGCGGGGCTTCGCTGCCGACCTGCGCGGTGATGCGGGTGTAGTGTTCCGGGCGGCGGTGGCGGGCGAAGTTGAAGATCGTGTTCCGGCCGAGTTCGCACATGCCGAGGTCGCATTCCGCGACGATCACCTCGTCATCCCAGCTCGTCGCCTGGGCCATGATCTCGCCCTGCGGGTTGACGATGATGGAATGGCCGAAGAGTTCGTGGCCATCCTCGGTCCCCGCCTTGGCGACGCCGACGCCGAAGCAGGCATTCTGGTAGCAGCCCGCCTGGATCGACAGATGGCTGTGCGCGACGCGGAGGTGATGCGCCTCGAACCCCCGGTTCTCCATGTTCAGGCTGGGGGTGTTGTAGCCGAGCATGACGAGTTCGACCTGCTGCAGGCCGAGCACGCGCCAGGCTTCCGGCCAGCGGCGGTCGTTGCAGATCATCATGCCGATATTGACGGGACCGGCGGCGCCGAGGGGCGCGCGGACCACGGGGAAGCCGAGGTCGCCGGGCTCGAAATAGCGCTTCTCCAGGTGCTGGACGCGGCGGACGGGGTCGTATTCCGCGTGGCCGGGCAGGTGGACCTTGCGGTATTTCAGCACGATCTCGCCATTCGGATGGACATAGACCGCGGTGTTGAAGCGGCGGCCGTCCGGCGTCTTTTCCGCATAGCCCAGGTGGAAGCCGATGTTCAGGCGGCGGGCGGCGTCGAACAGGGAAGCCGTCTCGTTCGACGGCAATGCGTGTTCGTACCAGTGGTCTGCTTCCGCCAGGTTCTCGTGGTACCAGCGCGGGAAGAACGTCGTCAGCGCGAGTTCGGGGAAGACCACGACCTCCGCCCCGCGGCGCGCCGCCTTTTCCATCAGCGCGACCATGCGGGCGATCGCGATGTCGCGGCCCTCCGCCTTCTGGAGGGGACCCATCTGGGCGGCGGCGACGGTCAGGCGGCGTGTGGACATGCTGTTCCCTTATCGCGCGCGGCGATGGCCGGCGACTCGAACCCCAGGCGGAGCGGATGGATCAGACGGGCGTCTCGGCGCCCACCTGGTCCACGATGCGGCGGTAGTGCTGCGGGCGGCGGTGCTGGGCGAAGTTGAACATCTTCTCCTTCCCCTGGCGGCAGGCGTCGAAATCGACCTCCGCCACGATCACCTCATCCCCCTTGGTCGTGGCCTGCGCCACCACCTGGCCGTTGGGATCGACGATCACGGAACCGCCGATCAGCCCCGCGCCATCCTCCACGCCCGCCTTGGCGACGGCGATCGCCCAGGTGGCGTTCATGTAGGCGTTGGACTGGGCGGCGAGGATGGAGTGGAAGGTGCGCAGTTCCTCGCTTTCGCCATCGCCGCCATTGGGATCGTAGGCGGCGGAGTTGTAGCCGACCATGACGAGTTCCACGCCCTGCAGGCCGAGGCAGCGCCAGCCCTCCGGCCAGCGGCGGTCGTTGCAGACCAGCATGCCGAGCACCGGGCGGCCCCAGGCATCCGGGCCACGCTGCACCGGGAACCCCATGTCGCCATACTCGAAATACATCTTCTCGAGCTGCTGGTACGTCTGGCCGGGCTTCACATGGTCGCTGCCGGGCAGGTGGATCTTGCGGTACTTGAACAGGATCGCGCCATCGGGGCCGACGGTGATGGCGCTGTTGAAGCGGTGGCCATCGGGCGTCAGCTCCGCATAGCCGATGTAGAAGCCGACGCCGAGTTCGCGCGCGCGGTCGAAGAGCGGCTGCACTTGCGGGTTCGGCATGGCGGCTTCGAAGCAGCCGACCAGTTCCGGCGCGTCGCGGTCCATCGGCCAGCGCGGGAAGAAGGTGGTGAAGGCGAGTTCCGGAAAGACCACGAGCTTCGCGCCCTTCGCGGCCGCCGCTTCCAGCAGCGCGACCAGGCGCGCCAGCGTCGCCGCGCGGCTGTCCGCGCGCTGGATGGGGCCGAGCTGCGCGCCGGCGATGATGAGCTTGCGTGTCATCGGAAGAGGTCCTTGATGTCCTGCACCGTGCCGCCGAAGCCGCGCCAGAGCAGGATGAAGCCGAGGCAGAAGGCCACGCCGAAGGCGAAGCCGGGGATGCCGGGCCGGGCGCCGGCGAGCTGGGCGAGGATGACGGCGACGATGCCGGCCGCGGTGCCGGTGCCGACCGCCATGAGCAGCTGCGTGCGGCCGGGCTTCTGGCGCACCGCCGGCTGGGGCGGCGCGGCGCGGGAGGGCCGGGGCGGGCGCTTGATCCAGCGCTGGCCGGGCGGGCGGCGGGGGTGGGTGGCCATGGCCGAGGGTGTAGCGCCCTGGCCTGCCGGAGTCAGCCCGGGCCCGGCCGGCGGGGGCCGATGGCGCTGGTGATTCGTCAAGGCGGCGCTGGCATCATGCCGGCCATGCGATCCGTTCTCGCCGCCCTGCTGCTGCTGCCCGGCCTCGCTGTGGCCGCCATGCCCTGCGAGGGAGAGGGCGACCCCTTCGTGGCCGCGCCCGGCTTCGGGGCGGCGACCCCGCTGCCGACACCGGCAGCGCTGGCGCTGGCCCGCCAGGGGGACGGCGTGCTGGTGCTGCAGGGGGACCGGGAGCCGATCCGCCTGGCGGATTCCGCGGCCTGCGCCCGCGGCCTCGACGATCCGGACTGCGTCACCCATCGCCTGGTCGCGGTCTTCGATGCCCCGCGCGGCTATCTGGTGCAGCGCCAGCACTACGAACATGCCGATTTCCTCTGGGTGGACCGGGCCCATGGCGCGATGGAATCGCTGGCCGACCAGCCGCGCTTCTCGCCGGAGCTGCGCTGGATGATCTCCGTCTCGGCCTCCGACTACATGGCGCTCAATGGGATCGAGGTCTTCGACCTGTCGCGCGACGGCCTGGTGCGGGCCTGGCAGCATCTGCCGCGAGGGGCGCCGGAACGCTTCACCTTCTTCACCTTCTGGCGCTGGACCGGGGAGGAGGAAGCCATGCTCTGCGCCTGGCGCGGCGCGCCTCCAGCCATGACGGGGCCGGAGCCGGTAATGCTGCGGCGGGGCGAATTCGGCTGGCGGGTGGAGCCGCTACCGTAGGGCGTTGGGCCCGATCGGGCAGGTGGCTTCCCGGCTGACCAGGTCGAAGACGAACAGCATCTTGGCCATGCCGGTCAGCACCGCGGCGACCATGGCGAGTTCGACCACTTCGGCCTCGGTGAAGAAGCGGCGGAGTTCCGCCTGCAGGGCGGGCGTGCATTCGCCCTGCATGTTCGGCAGCGCCATTTCCGCGGCCAGGCGCATCACGGCGCGGTCGCGGTCGTCGAAGACGGGATTGCCGATATCGCCGATGGCATCGATCTGCGCCGGCGTGACGCCGGCATCCAGCGCCGATTTCGTGTTGCCCTTGTTGCAGAAGGCGCAGCCATGGATGGTGGAGAGGCTGAGGCGCAGGACCTCCTTAACCCGCCGTTCCACGCGGCCCTTGAAGAACACCTCGGCGTAGAAGCCGTCATCGTACCAGCCGAGCAACTCGGGCGCCTGGGCCAGCACCTCGATCAGCGTCGATTCGCCGCGGACCTGGTCCGCGGTTTCCGCCACCGCGCGCCAGCGGGGCTCCATCGCTTCGCGGGACAAGGGGGCGATGGCGGGGACGGGCATCGGGGGGGGCTCCTGCTGCCCGGGGGGACGACGGAACTGCGGTCCTGGCCGGCCGGGCAGAGCGTCCCCCTAACGCCAGGGGGCGGCGCGGCCGACGAGGATGAAGACGATGGCCATGACGATGATACCGGCTGTGCCGCCCATGTCCTCCAGCCTGAGTTCCAGGATGAAATAGGCGATCAGGAACAGGCCGGCGCTGACGAGCACGCCGATGACGACATTGCTGGTCCGCCGGGAAGGCGGCGTGTATTCCCGCGCCTCACCATCGGCGGGGTCGCGGTCGGCATCGTCGCGGCGCGGTCGGCGGGCCATGGGGCGGAATCAGCCCTCCAGCTCGGGCCGGATGGCGTCGACGATGGGGCGGTAGCGCGCCGTCTCCGCCGCGATATAGGCGCTTGCGGAAGCGGGCGTGCCGGGGGCGGCGGCCTCGATCCCCGCATTGGCGAGCTGGGCGCGGAAGCCGGGGTCGGACAGTGCCGCGTTGGTCGCCTCCGACAGCCGGGCCAGGATCGGGTCCGGCAGGCCGGGGGGGGCGAAGACGGCGTGCCAGAGCACGGCGGTGAAGCCGGGGCGGCCCAGCGCCTCCGCCGCCGTCGGCACATCGGGCGCCTGGGGGGCGCGGGCCTCCGACGCCACGGCCAGCATGCGGGCCCGGCCTGCCTGGTGCAGCGGCAGCCCGGCGCCGAGGGTGTTCACCGCCAGCGCCAGCGTGCCGGCGATCAGGTCGTTCATGGCCGGCGCGGCGCCGCGATAGGGGATGTGGCTGATCTCCACGCCACCGGCTTCCCGCTTCAGGATCTCGGTCGCCAGATGCATCAGCGTGCCGGTGCCGGGGGAGCCATAGGCCAGCGCGGGGCGGGCGGCGCGGGCGGCGGCGAGGAAGCCGGCCAGCGTGCCGGGCTGCGAGGGGTTGGCGAGCCAGCAGAGCGGGCCGCCGCCCAGCGTCGCGACCGCGAGGAAATCGCGCGCCTGGTCGTATTGCGGCTGCGCGGTGACGAGGTTGTAGAGCGCGTGGGTGGAGGCGGTGCCGAAGAGCAGCGTGTGGCCATCCGGCCGCGCGCGCATCACCTCCTGCGCCCCGATCGCGCCGCCGGCGCCGCCGCGATTCTCCGTCACCACGGGCTGGCCGAGTTCGCGCGTCATCCGCTCCGCATAGAACCGGGCATAGACATCGGTCGGGCCGCCGGCGGGAAAGGGGATCACCAGGCGGATGGGGCGGGCGGGGAAGCTCTGCGCCAGGGCAGGAAGCGTCAGCAGGCTGCCGGCGGTGGCCAGCAGGAAGCGGCGTTCGAAGCAACGTCGGTCAAAGGCCGGCATCGCGCCAGTTCTCCACGGGGTTCTCGGGATGCGGCGTCAGCCCTGCCGCCCGCACGCCGGCGATGGCCGCGTATTCGTCCTTGTCGGAGGCATCGCCGCTGACGCCGACGGCCCCGATCACCGCGCCATCCGCGCGGCAGACCAGCACGCCGCCGGGGACGGGGATGAAGCGCCCGTCGCTGGCTGCCGCGATGGCGGATTGGAAGGCCGGGCGTTCCTTCAGGCGGTCGCGGATCACGCGGCTGCCGATGCCCATGCCGAGCGCGCCATGCGCCTTGCCGCGGGCGATCTCCGCGCGGAGGATTCCCGACCCATCCTCCCGCTTCTGCACCACGACATGCCCGCCGGCATCGAGGACGACGACGGTCAGCGGCAGCAGGCCGGCTTCCCGCCCCGCCGCCAGCGTCGCGTCCACGATGCGCTCGGCATAGGCGAGGGGCAGTTCAACGGCGAGGTGCCTGACGTAGTAGTCGCCCGTCATCGCGGTCAGTCCAGCGCGCTGCGGCGGTGCTGGCGCGGCACGAAGCGGCCGGTGCCGGGCTTCGCCTTCACCTCGCTGCCGTTCCAGATCTCCTGCCCCCGCAGGATGGTGCTGGCCACGCGCGCCTTCATCGGGCGGCCGTGATAGGGGGACCAGCGCGCATCCTCCCGGTCCTGGATGATGCGTTCGTCGAACACGAAGTCGCCTGTCTCCAGCACGCAGAAATCGGCGTCGGCGCCGAGCCGGATGCCGCCCTTCACGGGATCCAGGCCGTGGTAGCGGGCGGGCTGCTCGCTGCACATCCGCGCCATCACCGTCGGCGACATGCCGCGTTCGATCAGCAGCGTGTACATCAGCGGCGCGAAGCTCTGCAGGCCCGTCAGGCCCGCGCCCACCGTGAAGATGTCGCCGGTGTACTGCTTCTTGGCCTTGGGCCAGGGCGCGTGGTCGGTCGAGACATAGGCGACGGTGCCGGCGGCCATGGCACCCCACATGCGCTCCACCTCCTCCGCCGTGCGGAAGGGGGGGTTGCACTTGCCGAAGCCCTGCAGGCGGATGATGTCGTCCTCCGTCATGCAGAGATACTGGATGCAGGCCTCGCCGGAGGTCCTGGCGCCCATGTTCCGATACAGCGTCGCCAGGTCGAAGCCGCGGGCGATGGAGGAATGGGCGATGTGCACATGCGCGCCGGTTTCCAGCGCCATCTCGAAGATCTCGAGGTCCGCCATGCTCTCCGTCAGCGGTGGGCGGGTGCGGCAATGCCAGATGGGGCTGGTGTTGCCCGCGGCCTTGGCGGCTTCCGTCAGCTTGACGACAAGCTCCTGGTCCTCGTTGTGCACCGCGACCATGAGGCCCGTCTTCGCCATCTCCGCGAAGGCGGAGAGCATCGTCGGATGGTCGATGCGTGGGAAGCGGTGCGCGTCGTATTCGTAGGTGGAGACCTTGAAGGCGGAGGCCCCGGCTTCCGCGATGGCGGCGATGTCGTCGATCCCGCCATCCTTCCGGATGGTGCCGTAGAGCGCCATGTCCACATGCGACAGGCGGTGCACATGCTCCACCTTGTCGGCGAAGATCGCGGCCGTGGTCACGGGGTTCGGCACGTCATAGGGCATGTCGCAGACGGTGGTGACGCCGCCGGCGGCGGCCGTCATGGTCGCGCCCTCGATCCCCGGCCAGCCGGTGGAGGAGGAGGTATGCATGTGGCCATCCACCAGGCCGGGCATGACGACGCGCCCGCGATGATCCGCGACCGCCTTGGCGGGCGGGGCTTCCCCTTCGCCGATCGCCGCGATCCGGCCCCCCCGCACGCCGACATAGCCATCGGCCACGACCCGGTCCGAGAGCACGAGGTCGCCACGCAGCAGCAGGTCGTAGGGGGTGTCGGTCATCAGGGCGGGGCCTCTCGGATCGGAAGGGAACCAGGCTAGGCCGGACGGCGGGCTTCGCCAATCCGGGGGTGATCGGGGCAGGCCGGCGCATCGAGACGGGGCGAGGGGCGGCTGCCCGCCCCCCGCCGGGATCACGCCGCCAGCGCGGGGTAGTCCGTGTAGCCCTTGGCGCCGCCGCCATAGAAGGTGGCGGTGTCCGGCGCGGCCAGCTCCGCGCCCTTCTGCAGGCGGGCCGGCAGGTCCGGGTTGCTGATGAACTTGGACCCGAAGGCGATGAAATCCGCCCGGCCGCTGGCGAGGTCGGCCTGCGCGCGATCGCGGTCATAGCCGCCATTCAGGATGATCGGCCCGCCGAAATTGCGGCGCGCCATGGCGGCGATGTCGAAGGGCGGACGGGCGTCGAGGATGTGGAGGAAGGCCAGGCCACGGCCGCCCAGCGCCTTCGTCACATACTCATAGGTCTCCTCGGCCGCCGGGTCGGCGATGTCGTTGAAGGGGTTGCCGGGGCTGATCCGCACGCCGACGCGACCGGCGCCGATCGCCTTGACGGCGGACTCCACGATGGCGATCAGGAAGCGGGCGCGGTTCTCGACGCTGCCGCCCCACTGGTCCGTGCGCTGGTTGGCGTTGGGGGCCAGGAACTGGTTCGGCAGGTAGCCATTCGCCGAATGGATCTCCACGCCATCCAGCCCCGCCTTCACGGCATTCGCGGCGGCATCGCCATAGGCCGTGATGAGGGCATCGATCTCCGCCTGTTCCAGCGCGCGCGGCGTGGCGAGGGGCTTCATGCCCTCGAAGGTGAAGATATCCCCCTTGGCGGCGATGGCGGAGGGCGCGACGGGCTGCGCGCCTTCCTGGAAATCGGGGTGGGAGATGCGGCCGACATGCATGAGCTGCGCGACGATGCGCCCACCCTTGGCATGCACGGCATCCGCCACGCCGCGCCAGCCTTCGACCTGCGCATCGCTGTAGAGGCCGGGGATGTCGATATAGCCGCGGCCATTGGCGGCGGGGGCGGTGCCCTCCGTCACGATCAGGCCGGCGGAGGCGCGCTGGCCGTAGTATTCGGCCATCAGCGCATTCGGCAGGTTGCCGGGGGCGCGGTTGCGCGTCATCGGCGCCATCACGATCCGGTTGGCGACGGGGATGTCGCCGATCGTGGCGGGGGCGAAAAGGTCTCGGGCTTCGGTCATCGGGGCAGTCCCTGGAAAGCGGCCGGCGGCGGGAATGCGCCGCGGCGTTGGGCGTAGAGTTGGGCACCCCGCGATCCCGGCGCCACCGCCCCGCCGCGATGGTCGTCATTCGTGACCGTGATGGGGCTATCCCCGGATGACCGTGCGGATCGCGAAGCTGGACTGGATGCGCGCCACGCCGGGCATGCGGGACAGCGCTTCCTTGTGGATGCGTTCGTAATCGGCGGCGTCCCGCGCCTCCACCCGCAGCAGGTAGTCCGCGATGCCGGTCATCAGGTAGCATTCCCGCACTTCCGGGCAGCGGCGGACCGCTTCCTCGAAGCGCTTGAGGTGGTCATCCGTCTGCCGTTCCAGCGTGATCTGCACGATGACGACGACGGCGCCCTGCGGGGCCGCATCCTCCACCACCACGGTGTAGCCGCGGATCGTGCCGTCCCGTTCCAGCATCCGCAGGCGGCGGAGGCAGGCGGAGGGGCTGAGGCCCACCGCCTCCGCCAGCTTCGCATTGGGCATGCGGCCATCGACGCGGAGCGCGCGGATGATGGCACGGTCGATGTCATCCATGGGGCGTGCTCGATCCTGCTGATTCTTCGCAGGATATTGCGCAGATTGCCCCCTGGCGAGGCATCCTGCGTCGATCGCGCATGAAATTCACCGCTTCTGACCGTATTCTTGACCCGTTCGGAACGGAGCAGCAGCGATGCGCGTGGTGGTCCTCGGCAGTGGTGTGGTGGGCGTGACGAGCGCCTGGTACCTGGCCCGGGCGGGCCACCAGGTGACGGTGCTGGACCGGCAGCCCGCCGCCGGCATGGAAACCAGCTTCGCCAATGCGGGGCAGGTCTCCCCGGGCTATTCCGCCCCCTGGGCGGGCCCCGGCATCCCCATCAAGGCGCTGAAGTGGCTGATGATGCGCCACCGGCCGCTGGTGATGTGGCCGAGCATGGATGGCGGCCTCTATGGCTGGCTGGCGCAGATGCTCGCGAACTGCACGGAAGCCGCCTATGGCCGCAACAAGGCGCGCATGGTGCGGCTGGCCGAGTATTCACGGGACTGCCTCAAGGATCTGCGTGACGACACCGGCATCCAGTACGACCAGCGCACCCGCGGCACGCTGCAGCTGTTCCGCACGCAGAAGCAGCTCGATTCCATCGGCGCCGATATCGAGGTGCTGAAGGGCTTCGGCGTGCGGCATGACGTGCTGGACCAGGCCGGCTGCATCGCCGCCGAGCCCGCGCTGGGCCTGGTGCCCGGCAAGTTCGTGGGCGGGCTGCAACTGCCGGGTGACGAGACGGGCGATGCCCACATCTTCACCCAGCGCCTGGCCGCCCTGGCCGCGGCCGCGGGCGTCGTGTTCCGCCATGGCGTCACGGTGAAGGCGCTGGAGACCGAGGCCGGCCGCGTCACGGGCGTGGTGACGGATACCGGGCGCGTGACCGCCGACCACTACGTCGTCGCCATGGGCAGCTATTCGCCGGCGCTGCTGCGCCCGCTGAAGGTGCATGTGCCGGTCTATCCGGTGAAGGGCTATTCGCTGACGCTGCCGATCACGGATGAGGCCGCGGCGCCGGTCTCCACCGTGATGGATGAGACCTACAAGGTCGCGATCACGCGGCTCGGCGACCGCATCCGCGTCGGTGGCACGGCGGAACTGGCGGGCTTCTCCCTCAAGCTCCGCAAGCCGCGGCGGGAGACGCTGGCCTACAGCGTCGGTGACCTGTTCCCCAGGGGCGGCGACATCGAACGCGCGAGCTTCTGGACGGGCCTGCGCCCGATGACGCCGGACGGCACGCCGGTGGTGGGGCCGACGCGCTACCCGAACCTCTCGCTGAACACGGGCCATGGCACGCTGGGCTGGACCATGGCCTGCGGGTCCGGCCGCCTGCTGGCGGACCTGGTCACGGGGCGCACGCCGGAGATCGCGGCGGATGACCTCGCGCTCGAACGTTACGCCGTCGCCTGAGGGCCTGCCTGCGGCAGGGGGCCTGAGCCACCCGTGATTTTGGGTGGCCGGCCTGTGCCGGTTGCCCTATCGGCTTCGGCACCGACCTTCACTTCGCCGGAGACGAGACCTTGGCACACCACACGCCACTGATTGCGATGATCGCGGCCGGCCTCGGCCTGGCCTTCATCTTCGGCATGGTGGCGCACCGCCTCAAACTCTCGCCGCTGGTGGGTTACCTGCTGGCGGGCGTGGCGGTCGGGCCCTTCACGCCCGGATTCGTGGCGGACCAGGAACTGGCGAACCAGCTCGCCGAGATCGGCGTGATCCTGCTGATGTTCGCCGTCGGTCTTCACTTCTCCTTGAAGGACCTGATGGCGGTGAAGTCGATCGCGCTGCCCGGCGCGGTCGGGCAGATCGCGGTGGCGACGCTGATGGGCATGGCGCTGGCCTGGGCGCTGGGCTGGGGCATCGGCGCGGGGCTGGTCTTCGGCCTCGCCCTGTCCGTCGCCTCCACCGTCGTTCTGGTCCGGGCACTGCAGGAACGGCGGATCATCGATACCGAACGCGGCAAGATCGCGGTCGGCTGGCTGATCGTGGAGGATCTGGCCATGGTCCTGGCGCTGGTGCTGCTGCCCGCGATCGGGCCGGCGCTGCTGCCGGGCGGCGCGGCGATGTCGATGTCCGACCTCGCCTCCACCTTCGCCATCACCATCGCCAAGGTGACGGCCTTCGTCGCGCTGATGCTGGTGGCGGGGCGGCGGCTGATCCCCTGGATCATGCACTATGCCGCCCATACCGGATCGCGGGAGTTGTTCCGCCTGGCCGTCTATGCGGTGGCGCTCGGCGTCGCCTATGGCGCGGCGGTGCTGTTCGGCGTGTCCTTCGCGCTCGGCGCCTTCTTCGCCGGCATGGTGATGGGCGAAAGCCGCCTGTCCCAGCGCGCGGCGGAGGAAGCGCTGCCGCTGCGCGATGCCTTCGCGGTGCTGTTCTTCGTCTCCGTCGGCATGCTGTTCAACCCGGCGGTGCTGGTGGAAAGCCCGATGGCGGTGCTGGCGACGGTGGGCATCATCGTCATCGGCAAATCCGCCGCCGCCTACGCGATCGTCCGCGCCTTCGGCCATCCGGCCGCGACGGCGATGACGATTTCCGTGAGCCTGGCGCAGATCGGCGAATTCTCCTTCATCCTGATGGGGCTCGGCGTCACGCTCGGCCTGGTGGACGGGCATGCGCGGGATTTGGTGCTGGCGGGGGCCATCATCTCCATCCTGCTGAACCCCTTCCTGTTCGCGGCGGTGGAGCGCGGGCGCACCAAGATCCTGACCCGCATCCAGTTCACCAAGGACGCCGCCGCGACCGCCGCCGCCAAGGCCACGCCGGACGCGCCGGAGCCCGCCGCGAAGGCCGCGGCCGAGGCGGTGCGGGAACCCACCCCGGCGACGGTGGCGGAAGCGGTGGTGGAGGGGGCCAGGGACGCCGTGGCGGCCGGAACCTCCGACACCACGGAGCCTGCGGGCGCGCCCGCGGGCGAAGCCGCGGCGCCGGAGGTGACGACGCTGACCGACCATGACGTGGTGGTGGGCTATGGCCGCGTCGGCAGCCTGGTCGGCGCAAGGCTGGTGGCGGCCGGACGCCCCGTGGTGGTGATCGAGGAAGCGGATGAGGCAGTGGCCGCCGCGCGCGCCGATGGGGCGGAGATCGTCGTCGGCAATGCCGCGGACCCGGAAGTGCTGGCGGCGGCCAACATGGCCCAGGCGCGCCGCCTGTTCGTGACGGTGCCGGAGACCTTCGAGGCCGGGCAGGTCGTCGAGCAATCCCGCGCGCTGAACGCGACGCTGGAGATCCTGGCCCGCGCCCATTCGGATGAGGCCGTCGACCACCTCAACGGCCTCGGCGCCAACCTCTCCATCAGCGGGGAGAGGGAGATCGCGCTGCGGATGCTGGAACGCGCCGGGGATCAGCCGCCGGCGAGGTGACGGGCGACGAAATCCAGGCGGTCCTGGCCCCAGAAGATCTCGTCCCCGATCACATAGCTGGGCGCGCCGAAGACGCCGCGCGCCAGCGCCGCCTGGCTCTCCGCGATCCGCATCGCGGCCCAGCCTGGATCGGCGGCGGCGGCCAGCAGGGCAGGGGCATCGAGCCCGCTTTCCGTGATGAGGCGCGGGAGCGTCGCGGGGTCGGCGGGGTTCGCCTCCTCCTCCCACAGCGCGCGCAGGATGCGGTGGGCGAGGGTGACGGCGGCGGCATTGCCGACCGTCTCCCGCGCCGCGATCACGCAATGCGCGGCGAAGACCTCGTCGAAGGGCGAGTGCTTCGGCGCGAGCACGATGGGCGTGCCGAGATGCGCGCGCCAGCGCCGCAATTCCTGCGCGCGATAGGCCTGGCGCTGCGGGCTGCGCTTGGGCAGGGGCAGGCCGCCGGAGGCCGGGAAGATCGTCTCCCGGTAGTCGCAGGGATGCACGCGAAGCGTCGCGCCATGCTGGGCGGCCAGGGCCTCGATCCGCGCGGCGCCCAGATGCGCCCAGGGGCTGTTGAGGCTGATGTAGTAGTCGATGGTGGTCATCGTGGTGCTCTCAAGCTGCCGGTCGCAGCGGGATCACGCGCTGCATCGCGCAGGATACCGCATCGCCGGGCGCGAAGGCGGGGGATGCGGCGGGGGTGACGACGAACAACTCCCCGGCCGGGGTCTGGATCTCGTATTCGCGGGTCTGGCCGAGGAAGGCGGCGCGCTGGATGCGCCCCGGCAGGCCGGGCGATCCCTCGGGCTGGAGGAGGATCGATTCCGGCCGCACGGCGATCTGCGCGGCGCCGGGCGGGTGGGCGCGCATGACGGTGTCGAGCGCGATGCCGCCAAGGGCGATGCGGTTGGGGCCGAGGACCTCCCCCTGGATGACATTCGCCTCCCCCATGAAATCCGCGATGAAGGCGTCGGCGGGGTCTTCGTAGAGCGCGTTCGGCGTGCCCATCTGCGCGATCTTCCCGGCGCGCATGACGCAGACGAGGTCGGAGACGGCCAGGGCCTCCTGCTGGTCATGCGTGACGTAGACGACGGAGAGGTCGAGCTTCTTCTGCAGGTCGCGGATGTCCTCCCGCACCCGGCGGCGGAGGCGCGCATCGAGGTTGGAGAGCGGTTCGTCGAACAACAGGACCTTCGGCCGCAGCACCAGCGCGCGGGCGACGGCGACGCGCTGCTGCTGGCCGCCCGAGAGTTCGGAGGGCAGGCGCTGGCCGAGGCCATCCAGGCCGAGGGTCTTGAGCATGGCCAGCGCCTCGCTCTCCGCGGAGGCCTTGCGGGCGCCGTTGACGAGCAGGCCGTAGGACACGTTCTCCAGCACGTTCATATGCGGGAACAGCGCGTAGGACTGGAACACCATCGCGATCTTGCGTTCCGCCGCGGCAAGGGCGGTGACGTCCTTGCCCTCGATCTCGATCCGCCCGCCGGTCGGCAGTTCGAGGCCGGCGACGAGGCGGAGCGTGGTGGTCTTGCCGCAGCCCGAGGGGCCGAGCAGCGTGACGAGCGCACCGCGGGGCAGGGCGAAGGAGACCTCGTCCACCGCGCGGAAGGCGCCGAAGGCCTTGGTCACGCGGTCGAAGGTGATGGAGACGTCGGACATGTCGGTCAGGCCCCGGCGTGCATGGTGGTTGGCGTGGCCGCGCGACGGCCGATCTGCGCGCGGCCGACCAGTTTCTCGATGCCCAGCACGACGACGAGCATGATGACGATCAGCACGGTGGAATAGGCGATGGCCAGCGCCATCTCCCCGGCCTCCACCCGGCCGACGATGTAGACGGTGGCGAGGTTGTGTTGCGCGGAGACGAGGAAGATCACCGCGGACACCGCCGTCATCGCATGGACGAAGCTGAAGGCCAGCGAGGCGACGATGGCCGGGCGCAGCAGCGGCAGCACCACGCGCCGCAGCGTGGACAGCGCGCCGCCGCCCATGGTGGCGGAAGCCTCGTCCAGCGACTTGTCGATCTGGGCGAGGGCGGCCAGGCCGCCGCGCACGCCGACCGGCAGGTTGCGGAAGACGAAGCAGATGATGAGGATCAGCGCCGTGCCCGTGAGCTCCACCGGCGGCACGTTGAAGGCCATGACGTAGGAAACGCCCACGACCGTGCCGGGGATGGCGAAGGACAGCATGGTCATGAATTCCAGCGTGCCGCGCCCCTTGAAGCTCTGCCGCGCGATCAGCCAGGCGAGGAGGATGCCGAGGCCGGCGGTCAGCGGCGCGGCGATGGCCGCGACCTCGATCGTCGTGAACAGGCTGTCCCAGGCGCTGCCGCGGAAATCGACGCCGTTGTGCCACTCCACCTCGAACCCCGTCAGGAAGTGGCGCCAGGTGAAGGTCATGTCGCCGCGGCCGATGTCGCGCACGAAGCCGCCGACCAGGATGATGCCGTAGACGACGGCGGTGAAGGCCATCCAGGGCCAGACGACGAGGGAGCAGCCGAGCTTCAGGCCCTTGGGCAGCGGCGCCGGCAAGCCGCTGTCGCCCTTGCCCGTCACGGTGGTGTAGCGCCGCTTGCCGAGCCACCACGCCTGGAAGGCGAAGGCGCCGAAGGTCAGCGCCAGCAGCAGAAGCGCGAGCGCTGCGGCGCGGCCGGGATCATGCCGCGCGCCGGCGATGGCGAAGAAGATGCGGGTGGAGAGCACGTCGAAATCCCCGCCGAGGACCAGCGGGTTGCCGAAATCGGCCAGGCTTTCGACGAAGCCGAGCAGGAAGGCGGCCGCCAGCGCCGGCTTCAGCAGCGGCCAGGTGACGCTGCGGAACACCTTGAAGCGGCGCGCGCCCATGGTGCTGGCGGCTTCCTCCAGGCTCGGCGAAATCGCGCGCAGCGCGCCGTCCAGCAGCATGAAGGCGACCGGCGCCTGGGCCAGGACCTGCGCCAGCAGCACGCCGGGCAGGCCGTAGATCCAGCGGCTGCGGGGGATATCGAAATTCTCCCACAGGAAGCCGGTCACGATCCCGGTGCGGCCGAACAGGACGATCAAGGCCAGCGATACGACGAAGGGCGGGGTGATGAGCGGCAGAATCGTCATCGCGCGGAAGGCAACGGCGCCGCGCACATTGCCGCGCACCGCCAGCAGCGCGAAGCCGAGGCCGAGCAGGGTGGAGATCACGCCCGTCAGCGTCGCCAGCAGCAGGGTGTTCCACACCACGCCGCAGCCGGCATGGGTGGTGACGCAGGCGAGCGACCAGGCTTCCGGCGCCGTCAGGCGGGCGGCCAGCGCATCGGGGGCGAAGCGGTCGCCCTCATAGATCGCGGCGGACAGGATCGTGACGAGCGGCACGAAGACGAAGAGAATCAGGAGGAATGCGCTGCCGCAGACGAGGAAGCTGACGAAGGCATCCGCGCCGAAGCTGCCGCGCGCGGCGAGGCCCGCGGAGAACAGCGCGACGCCGCCCGCCAGGACCATCAGCGCGCCCCAGCCGAGGGAGGGCTGCGGCGGCGGTGCGCCGAGCAGCGGCGCCAGGCCCTTCCACGCCAGGCCGTTCAGCCCGATGGCGTGGCCCATCAGGAAGATCCAGGCGACGATGCCGGCGCCAGCGACCATCATCAGCAGCCCCGGCGCGCGGCCCCGCAGCAGCGCGGGCGCCACGGCGGCCAGCAGCGCCGCCACCGGCCACAGCCACCAGCGGGAGCCATCGAGCAGCAGCGCCAGCAGCGGCGATGCCTCGCCGCGCGGCCAGGCGGCCAACGCCCCATTCTCAAGCCCATGCCAGGGCGCGAGGAGGAGGCCGATCGCGGCGCCGATCAGCGCCGCACGGCCGAGGGTCAACGCGCCCATGGCAAGCGGTTCAGCGGGAGCCGGCGCGGACTTCGCGTTCCCAGCGGGTGATCACGCGCGTGCGCTCCGCCGCCGAACCCCAGCGGGCGAAATCATAGTCGATCAGGCGGATATTCTCGAAGCGCGGGGCCTGGGGCGGGATGGCAGAGTTGCGGTTGGAAGGAAGCTGGTAGGAATTGGCCTGCCCCGCGATGTTCTGCGCCTCCGGCGACAGCGCCCAGTCATAGAAGCGGCGCGCATTATCCAGGTTGCGGGCGCCGCGGATGATGGACATGGAGCCGATCTCGTAGCCCGTGCCCTCGCAGGGGGCGACAATTTCCACCGGCGCGCCGGCGATCTTCTGCGTGACGGCGTCGTGCAGGAAGGTGATGCCGACCAGCGTCTCCCCGGTCGCGGCCGCGCGGGCGGGGGCGGCGCCGGATCGCGTGTACTGGTTCACGTTGCGATGGAGCGCGCGGAGGTAGGTGAAGGCCGGTTCCTCCCCCATCACCTGCAGCAGCGTGGCCAGCATCGTGTAGGCGGTGCCGCTGGTGTTGGGGTCGGCCACCTGGATCTCGCCGCGGAATTCCGGCTTCGCCAGATCCGCCCAGCAGCGCGGGGCCGCGATGCGGCGGCGGTTCAGTTCCGTCACGTTGTAGGAATAGCCGAGCGCGCCCGCATAGATGCCGACGGTGCGGAACTGCGTCTGCTCCGCCTGGCGCACCGCCCAGTCATGGAGTTCCGACAGGCGGGGGGAGCGGTATTCGAGGGTGAGGTTCTCCTCCGCCGCCTGCATATGCGGGTCGCCCGTGCCGCCCCACCAGATGTCGCCGCGGGGGTTGGTCGCCTCCGCGCGGATCTGCGTCATCGTCTCGCCGCTCGACCGCCGGGTCATGGCGACGCGCACGCCCGTCGCACGCTCGAAGGCCTGCATCATCGGGCGGCACCATTCCTCCTGCACCGAGCAGTAGACGACCAGATTGCCCTGGGCCTGCGCGGCGGCGGGCAGGAAGGCGGTGCCACCGAGCAGGAGGCCGGTGGCGAGAAGACGGCGGGTGAACGACATGGACGGGAAACCTCCTTGATCCGGCCGGCCTTATCGGGCCGATCCGCGATGATGATGAAACAGATAAGGCCGCGCGCCGGGTGGGCTCAAGGCCCGAGCAGCGGCGCCAGGATCGGCCCCAGCGCCGGGGCGCCGATGCCGACGGGATTGCCGCTGGAAAGCCAGTCCCCGCTGTCGAACTCGTTCACCCAGGCGCCGGCCTCCCGCGCGATGGCGACGGCGGCGCAGGCATCCCAGGAATTGATGTGCTGCTCGATATAGCCCTCAAGCCGGCCGTTGGCGGCCTCCACCAGCCCCAGCGTGCCGGAGCCGCCGACGCGCAAGCCGGCGCCCATGCCCATGATGGATTGGGACAGTTGGTGGAAGGCGGCGAGGGGACGGCGCATGGACCAGCCGACCTCGATGGTGGCGCGGGCCATGCTGTCGACGGCGGATGCCTTGATAGGCACGCCGTTGAGCGTGGCGCCGCAGCCTTTCGCGCCGGCGAAGACCTCCGACGGCACGTAGCGGGCGACGGCGCCGACCACCGCCTTGCCATCCAGCGCCATGCCGATGGAGACACACCAGCGATCCCCGTTGCGGGAGAAGTTGGAGGTGCCGTCGATGGGATCGATGATCCAGAGCGGGCCGTCCACGGCACCGAGGCCGCCGCCCATCTCCTCGCCCAGCACGGCCTCGCCCGGGAAGATGGTGGCGAGGCGATCGCGGATGAAGCGTTCGGTGGCGCCATCCGCTTCCGTCAGGAAATCCTGTGCGCCCTTGAAGCTGGCCGCCCCCATGCCGCGGGCGCGCATGAGGAAGGCGCCCTGGGCGGCATCCCGCGCGATGGCGGCAGCCGCGTCGCGCCGCAGTGCCAAATCCCGCGTGTTCACTCGTAGGCCCCCATGACGTTCTGGTCGAAATCGATCAGCGATCCCGTGACGATGCCGGAGGCATCCGAGAGCAGGTAGGTGGCGAGCCCCGCCACATCCGGCGCGCTGACCAGCCGCCCGAAGGGCTGCGCGGGCGCGGCGCGGTCCAGCCAGTCCGGCGGGTTACCATCCTTCTGCTGGATGACGTGCTCGCCCGGCGTGTCGGCCCAGCCGAGATTGATGCCGTTGACCCGGATGCGGTGGGGACGGAGGCCGAGCGCCGTGTTCTTCGTCAGCACCGCCAGCGCGCCCTTGGAGGATGAGTAGCCCGTGAGGAAGGGCTGCCCGCCATGGGAGGACATGGTGATGACGTTGACGATGGTGCCGCTCCGCTTCTCCGCCACCAGGCGCCGTGCCACGGCCTGCGTGAGGATGAAGGGTGCGCGGGCGTTGATGGCGAACAGCCTGTCCCACAGCGCGATGTCGGTGCCGAGGATGGTGCCGCGATCCGTCAGCCCCGCGGCGTTGACCAGCCCATCCACCAGGCCGAGCGCGGCTTCCGCCTGCGCCACGATCCCCGCGGTGGCGTCCGCATCCGAGAGGTCGGCGGCGACGAAATGCGCCTGCGAGCCCAGCGCGCGCAGCGCCGCGACGACGGATGCGCCGCGCTTGGCGTTGCGGCCGGTGATGCAGACGGCGCGGGCGCCGGCCTCGGCGGCGGCCAGGGCGCAGGCTTCGCCAATTCCCTGCGTGCCGCCGGTGACGAGCAGGCAGCGGCCGGCCAGCGAGACCTTCGGCAGGACGCTCATCCGATCGTCACCGGGCGGCCCTCGGTCAGGGACCGGTAGGCGGCATCGGCCAGCACCAGCGCCTGCCGGCCATCCTCCGCGCCGACGGGCATGGGCGTGCCCTTCTCGACCGCGTCGAGGAAGGCGGCGAGTTCGATGCGGTAGGCATCGGCGTAGCGTTCCAGGAAGAAGTGCAGCGGCAGGTCGGTGGAAACGGTCTTGCCATCGGCCTGCTCCACCGTGGTGCCCACGCGGTTGCCGGCGATCAGGCGCCCGGCGCTGCCATGCACCTCCACGCGCTGGTCGTAGCCATAGGCGGCGCGGCGGCTGTTGTTGATATGCGCCATGCGGCCGGAGGCGGTCTTGAGGATGATCATGGCGCTGTCGATGTCGCCGGCCTCGCCGATCGCCTTGTCCACCAGCACGCTGCCGGTGGCGAAGACCTCGGTGGGTTCCTCGCCCAGCATCCAGCGGGCCATGTCGAAGTCGTGGATCGTCATGTCCCGGAACAGCCCGCCGGAGACCTTGATGTAGGAAACGGGCGGCGGGCCCGGGTCGCGGCTGGTGATGACCACCTGTTCGACAGAACCCACGGCCCCCGCCTGGATGCGGCGGTGAAGCTCGAAAAAATTGGGGTCGAAGCGGCGGTTGAAGCCGACCAGCATGGGCACGCCGGCCTTGGCGACGGCGGCAAGGCAGGCATCGACGCGGGGCAGGGACAGGTCGATCGGCTTCTCGCAGAAGATCGCCTTGCCGGCCTCCGCGGCGGCGATCACCAGGTCGGCATGGGTGTCGGTGGAACTGGCGATGATGACGGCGCCGACCGCCGGGTCCGCCAGGGCGGTCGCGGTGTCGCTGACCGTGGCGCCATGCTTCGCGGCCAGGGCGGCGGCGGAGGGGGCGTGGACGTCAACGACATGGCGCAGCGCGGCCCGGCCGCTGGCGGCCAGGTTGGCGGCATGGATGGCGCCGATGCGCCCGGCCCCGAATTGTGCGAATTGCAGCATGGCGTTCGTCGCTATCCCCTCGGCGCCCCCGGCTTGTGGGGGCTGTCATCAATCCGTAACACTGGCCCGGCCGTCAACTCGGCTGCGCCGAAATGTCCAGGACCAGTCCCATGGCCACCATACGCCTGACCGCCGCCGAGGCCACGGTGCGCTTCCTTGCCGCCCAGATGACCGAGCTGGAAGGCCGCACGCTGCCCCTGTTCGGGGGGGTCTTCGCCATCTTCGGGCATGGCAATGTCGCGGGACTCGGCCCGGCGCTGGAGGCGAACCGCAAGGCCCTGCCGACCTTCCGGGCGCATAACGAACAGGCCATGGCCCATGCCGCCATCGCCTTCGCCAAGGCCCATGCGCGCCGCCGGATGATGGCCTGCACGACCTCCATCGGGCCGGGGGCGACCAACATGGTGACGGCGGCGGCGCTGGCGCATGTGAACCGGCTGCCGGTGCTGCTGCTGCCGGGGGATGTCTTCGCGAATCGGCGGCCCGACCCGGTGCTGCAACAGGTCGAATCCTTCGAGGATGGGACCGTCTCGGCCAATGACTGTTTCCGCCCCGTCTCCCGCTACTTCGACCGGATCATGCGGCCTGAACAGCTGCTGGCGGCGCTGCCGGCGGCGATGCGGGTGCTGACGGACCCGGTGGAATGCGGGCCCGTGACCCTGGCCTTCCCGCAGGATGTGCAGGCGGAGGCCTTCGACTGGCCGACCGATTTCTTCCGCAAGCGCATCCACCGCCCCCGCGCGCCGGAACCCGATGCACGGGAACTGGCGGCGGCGGCGGAGGCCCTGAAGGCCGCGAAGCGCCCCCTGATCCTGGCCGGCGGCGGCGTGAAATACGGGGGCGCGGAGGCTGCGCTGGCCGATTTCGCCCATCGCCATGGTGTGCCGGTGGCGGAGACGCAGGCGGGGAAGGGGAGCCTGTCCTGGGACCATCCGCGCAATGCCGGCGCCATCGGCGTGACGGGCAGCGCGGCGGCGAATGCGCTGGCGGCCAAGGCCGATCTGGTGCTGGCCGTCGGCACGCGGTTGCAGGATTTCACCAGCGGCTCCCGCGCGCTGTTCGGGGGCGCGAGGCTGCTCGGGCTGAATGTCGCTGCCTTCGATGCCGTCAAGCATGACGGGCAGCCGCTGGTCGCCGATGCCGCGCGGGGCCTGGTGGCGCTGAGCGGCGCGCTCGGCCGCTGGGCGGCGCCGCGGGAGTGGCAGGAGAAGGCCGTGACCGCGACCGCGCGCTGGCACCGCACGGTGGAGAAGGTGACGGCCGCGCCGAAGCCGAAGGACGCCGCACTGCCCAGCGATGCGCAGGTGCTGGGCGCGGTGAACCGCGCGATGCCGGCGGATGGCGTCGTCGTCTGCGCGGCCGGCGGGCTGCCGGGCGAACTCCACAAGCTGTGGCGCGCGACGGATGCCGCCAGCTACCACCTGGAATACGGCTATTCCTGCATGGGGTACGAGATCGCCGGCGGGCTCGGCGTGAAGATGGCGCTGCCGAAGCGGGAAGTCGTGGTCCTGGTCGGCGACGGCAGCTACCTCATGATGAACAGTGAGATCGCGACCTCCGTCATGCTGGGCGCGAAGCTGACGATCGTGGTGCTGGACAACCGCGGCTTCGGCTGCATCAACCGGTTGCAGCGCGGCACGGGCGGCGCGCCCTTCAACAACCTGCTGCCGGATGCCGCGCCGCAGGTGGATTTCGCGGCCCATGCGAAGGCCATGGGGGCGATCGCCACGAAGGTGGACGGCATCGCCGGGCTGGAAGCGGCGCTGCCGAAGGCGCTGGCGGCGAAGCGCACCAGCGTCATCGTCATCGATACCGACCCGCAAATCAGCACCGCGGAAGGCGGCGCCTGGTGGGATGTGCCCGTGGCCGCCGCGCCGCGTGGCGAGACACAGATTGCAGCACGGCGCGCCTATGAGGCCGCGCTGAAGAAGCAGGAACACTGAGATGCGCGTGAAGCTGGCGATCAACCCGCTGACCTGGACCAATGACGACATGCCGGAACTCGGCGCGGAAACGCCGCTCGAGACCTGCCTGGCGGAGGCGAAGCTGGCCGGCTTCGCGGGTGTCGAACTCGGCAACAAGTTCCCCCGCACGGCGTCGGCGCTGAAGCCGATCCTGGAGGCGCATGGTCTCGCGCTCGCCTCGGGCTGGTACGGATCGAACCTGCTGGAACGCGACGTGGATGCGGAGATGGAAGCCGCCGAGCCGCATATCGCGCTGCTCTCGGCACTCGGCTGCACGGCGATGGTGCATTGCGAGGTGACGTCGGCGGTGCATGGCGACAAGGCCAGGCCGGTGGCGGAGCGGCCGGTGCTGACGGAGCGGCAATGGGATGTGCTGCTGCCGCGCCTCGATGAGATGGCGAAGCGCCTTGGCGATCGCGGCCTCGCCATGGCCTATCACCACCACATGGGCACGCTGATCGAAAGCGAGGCCGAGATCGACCGGATGATGGCGGGCACGACGCATGTCGGCCTGCTGCTGGATACCGGGCACCTGACCTTCGCCGGCGGCGATCCCGTGCGGGCGGCGAGGAACCACGCCAAGCGCGTCACGCATTTCCACGCCAAGGACATCCGCGCGGATGTGATGGCGGATGTGAAGAAGCGGAACCTGTCGTTCCTCGACAGCGTGCTGGCCGGCGTCTTCACCGTGCCGGGCGATGGCTGCGTGGATTATGCCGCCGTGCTGCCCCATGTCGCCGCCGCGGGCTATTCGGGCTGGCTGGTGGTGGAGGCGGAGCAGGACCCCGCCATCGCGCACCCGCTGACCTATGCGCGGATGGGCCATGACAACCTGGCGCGCTTCGCGGCCGCCGCCTTCGGGTGACCTCATCGGCGCGGGAGGACTGGCTCGCCACGCCCGGGGAGGCGCTGGGCAGGGGGACCGGGATCGGCTTCTCGGTGGTGGAGGACCGCGCAGCGCTCGTGCAGGAATTCGCCCGGCAGATGCTGGCCGAATTTGCGGAGGCCCGCGCCGCGGGGCGGCAGCGCGTGCTGTTCATCGTGCCGGTGGGGCCGACTGGGCAGTACGAGATCCTGGCCGATTTCTGCATGGCGCAGCGGTTGTCGCTGCGCGGCCTGACGCTGCTCGGCATGGATGAATACCTGGCGCCGGATGGCGACTGGATCGCGGAGGCCGACCCGCTCAGCTTCCGCGGGCATCTGCGCCGCCACCTCGTGGAGCGCATGGATCACGAGCTGGCGCCGCGAATCATCTTCCCGCATCCGCACCGCCTGGCGGAACCGGCGGCGGAGATCGCGGCGCATGGCGGCGTCGATGTCTGCTTCGGGGGCGTCGGCATGTGCGGGCATATCGCCTTCAACGAACCGCCGGAGCCCGGCGAGGTGGTGAGCGTGGAGGCCTTCGCCGCGCGCCCGACCCGCGTGCTGCGCCTGTCGCGGGAGACGCGGACGATCAATGCCGTGACGGCGACGGGCGGCGATATCGCGCTGCTGCCGGACCAGGCGGTGACGGTCGGCATGCGGGAGATCCTGTCGGCGCGGCGCATCCGCCTGTTCCTGCACCGTCCCTGGCAGCGTGGCGTGGTGCGGCGAATGATGCACGGGCCCGTCACCGCCGCCGTGCCGGCCTCCCTCATCCAGCGTCATGGCGATGTGGCGGTGGTGGCGACGCGGGATGTGCTGCCATCCCCGGTGCCGGCGATAGGGTAGGAAGAGGGCTGGGCGATGAAGACCGTGATCCTCCACGCCGATGATGTCGGCATGTGCCATGGCGCGAATGTCGCCTATCTCGACCTGTTCCGGGCGGGTCGGCTGGATAGCGGCAGCGTCATGGTGCCGTGCCCCTGGTTCCCGGAGATCGCGGCGGCGGCACGAGGGGATGCGACGCTCGACCTCGGCGTGCATCTCACGCTGACCAGCGAATGGCCCGCCTATCGCTGGGGGCCGATCTCGACGCGTAGCGCGGCATCCGGGCTGATGGATGCCGATGGCTACTTCCCGCCGAACGTGGCCACGCTGCGCGCGACGGTGCGGCCGGAAGCGGCGCGCGACGAAATGCGGGCGCAGATCGACCGCGCGCTGGCGATGGGCATCGATGCCACGCATCTCGACACGCATATGGGCGCGGCCCTGGCGCCGGAGATCCTGCCCCACACGCTGGCGCTCGCGCTGGAATACCGCCTGCCGCTGCTGCTGCCGCGAGAGATCGGCAGCTACCTCGGCGTGCTGAAGCTGGGTGAGGTGGATCGCGCGCTCTATGCGGAAGCCTTCGCGATGATGACCGCGGCCGGGATGCCGGTGATCGACCGCTTCGCGATGACCCCGAACCGCGCGGTCTCCGCGGAGAGCTATCGTGACATCGTGGTGCCGGCGGAGGCGGGGCTGACCTTCGTCTCCCTCCATCCCAACGCGCCCGGCGATATCGAGGCCATCACGGCAGCCCATCCGCGGCAGAAGCCGGAATGGCGCATCGGCGAGTATGAGCGCTTCGGCGACGGCACGATGGATGCGGTGATCGCGGCGGCGGGCGTGGCGCGCTGCGGGTTCCGGGCGCTCAGGGATCGCTGGCGGGGGTAGGGGGCGCCGCTTCCGCCAGCAGCCAGTCGCGGAAAGCCGCCGCGCGCGGCGTCGGCGTGCCCGGGGGCAGCATCAGCCAGTAATGGTCGCCGGTCGGCGCCTCGGTCCTGGAGAGCCTGACCAGGCGCCGGCGCCGCACCTCCTCCGCCACGAAGGCCGGGGAGCAGATGACGGCGCCCAGCCCCTCCGCCGCCGCCTGGATGGCGAGCGTCGTGCTCTCGAACAGCAGGGGCGCGGCGGGGGGCGGCAGCCCGGCGGCCTGGTGCCACAGCGCCCAGTCGCGCGGGCGCACGCGGCTGCCGAGCAGGCTCATCCCCGCAAGCCCCGCGCGCCTGGAGGCAAAGGGCGCGACCATCACGGGTTGCAGCCGGACCGCCCCATGGGCGGGGGGGCGGTCTGCCGGTGCGGTGCGGATGGCGGCGTCCAGGCCTTCCCGCGCGAAATCCACGGCGGGGTCGGTGCCGGTCATCACCTCCACCTCCTGCCCCGGATGCAGGGCGCGGAAGCGGGGCAGTCGGGGGATCAGCCAGCGCAGCGCCCAGGTCGTATAGGCGCGGATGCGCAGCGGCGTGGCGCCGCGCAGCGCCGCGGTGGCGGTCGCGATGTCCCCGAAGGCCCGGTTCAGCGCGGCGGCGTAGCGCGCCCCTTCCTCCGTCAGGCGCAGCGCATTGGCGCCGCGATGCACCAGCGCCACGCCCAGCAACGCCTCCAATTCCCGGATGCGGCGGCTGATCGCGGGCTGGGTCAGGTTCAGCCGGGCGCCGGCGGCGGTCAGGCTGCCGGTTTCCGCCACCAGGGCGAAGCTGCGCAGGGCGGCGAGGGGCGGAAGGTCCATGACGGCCCAGCATAACCAGGGCTTGGGGTAGGGCAAGGATTGCGCGCTGGCGCCCTCTTCGCCATGCCTGCACACAGCCACCCACCAAGCGGCCGCAGTGCCGCGCCACGGAGGAAACCGCCATGCGTCGCCGCGATGCCCTGAAGCTGCTGCCCGCCGCTCTTCTTCCCATGCCCGCCTATGCCCAGACCTTCCCCAGCCGCCCCATCCGCATGGTCATTCCCTTCACCGCCGGCGGCAGCAATGACGTCGTCGGGCGCATGCTGGCGGATGCCATGGCCGCGCGGCTCGGCCAGCCGGTGGTGGTGGAGAACCGGGGCGGCGCGGGCGGCGTGCTCGGCAATGACGCGGTCGCGAAGGCGCCGCCGGACGGGCACACCATGCTGCTGGCCGGCAGCGGCAGCTTCGTGATTTCGTCCCTCGTGCAGCCGCGCCTGCCCTATGACCCCGTGCGCGATTTCGCGGCGATCGCCTATCTCGGCGCCTCGCCCAACGTCATCTGCGTCCATCCCTCCATCCCGGCGCGGAACCTCAGGGAATTGCAGGCCTTCGGGCGTACCCGCCGCGAACCGCTGCGCTTCGGCACGCCCGGCGTCGGCACCAATGGCCATGCGCTCGGCGCCATGATCGGCGTGGTGCTGGGGATCGAGCTGGAGGCGATCCACTATCGCGGCACCGGCCCCGCGCTGAACGACATCCTCGGCGGGCGGCTCGATATCCTGACGAATGCCTCCGCACCGCTGCAGCCGCATATCGCGGCGAATACGCTCCGCGCGCTGGCCATCGCGGGGCAGTCGCGCAGCGTGGCGCTGCCGGATCTGTCGACCAGCGTGGAACAGGGTTTTCCGGAGCTGGACAGCGCCACCTGGTACGGGCTGCTGACCGCCGCGGGCACGCCGGCCGACCGCATCGCCACGCTGCACGCCGCCGCCAAGGCCAGCATGGAGGAGCCGGAGATCCGCCGCCGCCTGATCGAGGCCGGGGTGGATGAGATCGCGCCCAGCCCGGCGCCCGATCATTTCACGCGGCTGCTGGCCAGTGACCGCGACCGCTGGGCCGGCGTCGTGCGCCGCGCCAACCTTCGAGTCGAATAGGATCATCGCATCATGTCGGAACCCGCCATCCTGCTATCCGTCACCAACGGCATCGCGACGCTGACGCTCAACCGCCCGGCGGTGCGCAACGCCATCGACGATGCGATGCGCGGCGTGATGATCGAGGCGCTGGAGGAAGTGGCCGCCGATCCCGCCATCAAGGCGCTGGTGGTGACGGGCGCCGGCACCGCCTTCTGCGCCGGCGGCGATGTGCGCGGCATGAAGAACCGCCTGGCCGCGCCGGCGGAGGAGGTCGCGATCAATGGCTGGCGGCGCCAGGCGCGGACGCACAAATCGATCACGCTGCTGCACCTCATGCCGAAGCCCACCATCGCGGCGGTGAATGGCGCGGCGGCGGGGCTCGGCGCGGATGTCGCGCTGGCCTGCGACTTCATCATCGCTGGCGATTCCGCGCATTTCACCATGAGCTTCATCAACCGTGGCCTGATCCCGGATGGCGGCGGCATGTATTTCCTGCCGCGGCGCATCGGGCTGTCGAAGGCCAAGGATCTGGTGTTCAGCGGCCGCCGCGTGGCGGCGGAGGAGGCCCTGGCCATGGGCCTGGCCGATCGCGTGGCGCCCGATGCCGATCTGCTGGCGCAGGCGCAAGCCTGGGCGGAGCAGGTGGGGGCGGGATCCTCGGGCGCGCTGGCACTCGCCAAGGCCACGCTGGACCGCAGCCTGGAAAGCACCTTCGAACAGGTGCTGGCGATCGGCAGCCAGAGCCAGGCGATCTGCTACACCACGGCGGAACACCGCGCCTCCGTCACCGCCTTCCTCGAGAAGTCGAAGAAGTGAGCGGCCTCGATGCGCTGCTGCGGCCGAAAAGCGTCGCGGTGGTCGGTGCCTCCACCGACCTGACCAAGACGGGCGGGCGGCCGGTCGGCTACCTGGTGCGGCACGGCTTCGCTGGTGATGTCTGGCCGGTGAACCCGCGCGCGACGGAAATCGCGGGCCTACGCTGCTTCCCCGATGTGGCGTCACTCCCCGGCGCGCCGGATGTCGGCATCGTGCTGGTCGGGCCGGACCGGGCGGAGCAGGCACTGCGCGACCTCGCGGCCAAGGGCTGCAAGGCCGCCATCGTGCTGGCCGGCGGCTATGGCGAAACCGGCGAGGATGGCGCCGCGAAACAGGCAAGGCTGCGCGCGGCCTGCGGCACCATGCGGCTGCTCGGCCCCAACACCATCGGCCTGGTGAACCTGGCCGACCGCATCGTGCTGAGCGCCACGGGCGCCCTCGAATTCGAGGATCTGCCGGCGGGCGGGCTCTCCGTCGTCAGCCAGTCCGGCGGCATCCTCGGCGCGCTGCTGTCGCGGGGCGCCGCGGCGGGCATCGGCTTCGCGCGCCTGGTCGCCACGGGGAATGAAGGCGATATCGAGGCCGCGGAGGTGCTGGACCATCTGGTGGACGACCCCGCCACGCGCTGCATCGCGCTGTACCTGGAGGGCATCCGCAACCCCGCCGCCTTCCGCCGCGCCGCGCGACGGGCCGCGGCGGCGGGCAAGCCCGTCGTCGTCTTCAAGGTCGGGCGCAGCGAGGCGGGTGCGCTGGCCGCCATCTCCCACACCGGCGCCATGGCCGGCGCGGACCGGATGTATGACGCCTTCTTCGCCAGCCTCGGCGTGATCCGGGTGGAGCGCTTCGCCGACCTGCTGGAGGTCTCCGCCGCCCTGGCCGGTGATCGCCGCGCGGCGGGCTTCCGGGTGGCGGTGCTGACCTCCACCGGCGGCGCGGGCGCGCTGGTGGCGGATGCGACGGGCCTCGCGGGGGGCACGCTGCCGCCACTCGACCCGCCGACGGCCACGCGCATCGGCGCGCTGATCGGGGAAGCGGTGGCGGGCAATCCCGTGGACGTCACCCTGGCCGGCGTGCGGCCCGACCTGTTCCGCGGCGCCATCACGGCGCTGCTGGACAGCCCCTCCTACGACCAGCTTGTCGTCATCGTCGGCAGTTCGGCGCTGGCGCAGCCGACGCTGGTGGCGGATGCGATCCTGGAAGCGCGGGCGGGCAGCACGAAGCCGGTCATCGCCTATGTCAGCCCGCACGCGCCGCATATCGCGGCGGGGCTGAACAGCCGCGGCGTCCCGGCCTCCACGACGCCGGAGGGCATTGCCGCCATCCTCTCCGCCCTGGCGCGGCCCGCGCCGGCGCTGGCCCCGGAAGCGCCCGCCGAAACGCTGGACCTGCCCGCGGGCCCGATGGATGAGGCCGAGGCCAAGCGCCTTTTCGCCCGCTATGGCATCACCCCGGTGCGGGAAGCCGTGGCCCGCACGGCGGAGGCCGCGCAGGCCGCCGCCGCGGGGCTGGGCGACCGCCTGGTGGTGAAGATCCTGGCCCGCGACATCGCGCACAAATCGGATATCGGCGGCGTGGCGCTGCGCGTCGCCCCTGCCGATGTCGGCGCCACCGCCGCCACCCTGCTGGCCCGCATCCCGCAGGCCGAGGGCGTGCTGGTGCAGGAAATGGTCGCGGGCGGGGTGGAGATGATCCTCGGCCTGATCCGGGACCCGCATCTCGGCACCGCCGTGCTGCTGGGGGCGGGGGGGACGGCGGCGGAGATCTTCGGCGATACCGCGCTGCGGATGCTGCCGCTTTCGCCTGGCGAGGCGGCGGCGATGGTGCGCGGCCTGAAGGCCCACCGCCTGCTGGCTGGCTTCCGTGGCGCACCGCCGGCGGATGAGGCCGCGCTGGTGGACGCCGTGCTGGCCTTCGCCGGGATGGGGGAGGCGCTGGGGGACCGCCTGGTGGAGGCGGAGATCAACCCGCTCTTCGTCCTGCCGGCCGGGCAGGGGGTCCGGGCAGCGGATGGGGTGGCCATCCTGGCCTAGGGGTCGGGCCTGACCGCGGGGCCACATTTCGTCACGGCCGGTTTCCTCCCCTTCGCGGCCGGGATCGTCTATCCCGGTCGCGCCCCGTGTCAGAGAATCCCCGCCCTTCCTCCCCCTTGCCCCGGTTCGGCACCGCTCGCCCGGGGCCGGCGCGGCGCGAACCGCCGCCGCTGGCGGTGGCGGCGCATGCCGCCGCGGCCGCCCGCCCCGTGGCGGGTCGCCGCCCGCGTCGGGTGATCGCCTGGCTGCTGGGGTCCTTGGCGGCGCATGCGCTGGTGATGGCGCTGCTGCCGTGGATGGGGCAGCGGGAGCGCCAGGACCTCATCGGCGGCGCTCCCTCCATCGAGATCGTCTTCGAGGGCAACAGCCAGGCCGGGCCGGCCGAGGAACCGCCGCCGGCGCAGGAGGCACCGCCCGGCCCGCCGGCACCCGTGGTCGCCGAAACCGTGCCGGCGCCGCCGCAGGCCGCCGCGCCGCCTGCGCCCCAGCCGGCGCCGATTCCCGTGCCGCCGCCCGCCCTGTCGCCGCCGCCGGCCGCCCCCTTCCCGGAAGCCCGGGTGGTGGCGCCGCCCGTGCCCCGGCCGCCCGTGGTGGCGCCGTCCATGCCGCCGTCACTGCCCCCCTTGGCGGTGCCCCCTGCGCCACCGGCGCCGCCGGGCGTGGTCGCCCTGCTGCCGCCGCCACCCGCACCCCCGCCGGTGCCGGAGGCGCCACCGGCGGAGGTCGCGGAGACCCCCGCCTTGCCGACCGAGGCGGAGATCCTGCCCCCGGCCGCGCCGCTCCGCCTGCGTCCCCGCTTCGAGGCGCCGCCCGGGCCGGCGCCGCGCCCGGAGGCACCGCGGCAGCAGGCCGGCCCGGCCCTGCCGCCCGGCACCGTCTTCGTCCCCGGTGGCGTGCAACTCGGCGCCCCGGCGCGCAGCGCCCCGCCCGGCCGTCGCCAGGCGCAGGGGCTGGACCTCACGGTCGATCCGCGCCTCGCGGAGGGCGCCGCCAGCACGGACCCGAGCGTGCGCGTCATCGGCGCGCCGGTGGATTCGGGCTGGAGCGCGGCCTTCCGCGACTGGATGAACCGGAACCTGCGCTACCCCATGCGGGCGCTGGAACTGGGGGAATCCGGGACCGTGCGCGTGCGGGTGATCGCGGAGCCCAACGGCCAGGTCCGCAGCGTGCAGCTGACCGGCCCCTCGACTTCACCCTCCCTGAATTTCGGGACCACCTTCCCTTTCAGCGGGGCGACCCTGCCGGCCTTCCCGCCCCCCGCGGATCCGAACGGCGTCACCATCGACCTGACGGTGAACTACGTGCTCATCCGCCGGCAGTGATCCCGGAAAAGAATATTCCCGGAGGTCTCGCTTCCACCTGCCGGAATCGTTAAAACGTTGGTAATCACTTTTCCGCGATCACGCCTCCGTGTTCCCTGGCCTCTCGAAGTGGCGGTATTTCCGTCCCATGGTGATCGCCGGATCCGTCGCCCTTGTGGTGGGGGGTGCCGGCGCGGCGTGGCTGGTCGGGGAACGGTTTGTCCAGGTGCAGGAAGGCCTGCAGACCGGCGCCGGCTTCGAACGCGCGGAAGCCACGGCACGCGTGGCGGAGCAGCTGTTGCTCCGCAACCTCGACGACATGGCGACGCTGCGATTGCTGGCCCAGCAATGGGTGTTGCTGGACGATGTCGCCGAGACGGTCCTGCGCCAGCAGATGGAGACGACGCTCCGACATCTCGTGCGGGATCGTGGGGATCGCCGGACGCCCTTTCGCAGCGTGGTGATCCTCGGCCCGGACGGGCACCTGCAATGGTCCTCCATCCCGAATTCCATGCAGTTCCAGGCCAGCGACCGCGACTACTTCATCGCGCTGCGGGATGGCTTCCCGGGCACCTTCGTGACGGCACCGATCGCGGGGCGGGGCACCGGCGGAACCGTCATCCTGGCGGCGCAGCGGTTGCAGAATGCGGCAGGTGCTTTCGGCGGCGTCGTACTGGTGGGCCTGCGGCCGGAAGAACTCCGTCGCGCTTTGGCGCCCTTGGCGGAGCGGGACGGCGACGTGGTCGCCGTGATACGGCGGCAGGGCGATGCGCTGGTCCGGGCGCATACCGGTCCGCTGGCCGGCGGGGTGCCGATCGCGGGCCCGGTTCCTGCCGGCGGCAATCCCTGGACCAGGGAACTGGACGAAGTCGGGGAATACACGGCACGCGGCCGCAACCCCTTCACGCAGGCGGAGACATTCCGGGCCGGCCGCCTCGTGGCGGATACCAACCTGGCCGTCTTCGTCGCGGTCGATGCGCAGGCGGAACTCCGGGGCATACCGGCGCTGCGCAATTCGATCCGGCTTTCCGTGCTGGGCGGGCTGGCCGCCGGCCTGATCGCGGTGGCTGCCGGTGCGGCCGTGGCCCGCGCCAGCCGGCTGCGGCTGGAAGCGGCGGCGCTGCGGGAAGGGCGGGAGCAGGTCGAAAGGCTGCATGGCCGCCTGCCGGTGGCGTTGTTCCTGCGGGAATCGCTCGGGCCTGCCGGGCCGTCGCGGCTGCTCTATCGCAGTGGCGACATCGACCGGGTGACGGGCTGGTCCGATGGCCGTCTGGGCGGCCTGACGGACTGGCTGCCCTATGTGGCCAAGGACACGCCCTGGATCGACGACTGCGTCGCGGATGCGCTGGCCCGGGGCTCCATCGAATATGACTGGCGGCTTCGCCAGCCCGACGGCACCTACCGCCACATGCACACCGTGCTGGTCCGCGTCTCCGTCCACCCGAATGGCGGCGGAGAGGTGGTGGGCTACACCCGCGACGTCACCGCGGAGCATGAGGCATCGCGCCAGGCCGAGGCCGCGCGGATCGAACTCGACCAGACGCTGGCCGCGGCCCCCGTCGTGGTGTTCCGCGGCAGCACCGGCCGGGACGGGACCTTCCGCAAGACCTTCGTGAGCCCCGCGATCGAACGGCTGACGGGCTGGCCCCTTGATGTCGTCAACCAGCCCGGCGGGCTGCGCGGCATCATCGACAATGCGGACCGCCTCGCCAGCGACATCGCCACGCTGCTGGTCGAGGGCAGCGCCAGCGGCGACTACACGATGCGCTGCCGGGACGGCCGCCTGATCACCGTCGTCGTGACCATGACCGTGATGCACCGCGGGGCGGATGGCCAGACGGAGGTGGTGGGCTACATCGCCGATGTGACGGCGGAGCGGGAGGCCAAGGCCCGCGCCATCACCAGCGCGCGCCTCGCCTCCCTCGGCGAGATGTCGGCGGGCCTCGCGCATGAATTGAAGCAGCCGCTCCAGGCCATCACCCTGGCCGCGACCAACACGCAATCGGCCGTGGAGCGTGGCGATGCGCCAGGGGCGCGCCAGCGGCTGCAGCGCATCATCGGCTATGCGAAGCGCGCGGCCGAGGTGATCGACCATCTCCGCCGCTTCGCGCGCGGGCCGGAGGTGGGCATCGCGCCCGAGCCGGTGCCGGCGCGGGCCGCGATCGAGGGGGCGCAGTCGCTGGTCGCAAGCAGCCTGCGCGATTCGATGGTGGAACTGGTCGTCACGCTCGGCGATCCGCCGCCGGTGGTGCTGGGGCATCTCGTCGCGCTGGAACAGGTGCTGTCGAACCTCATCATGAATGCGCGGGACGCGGTGGTGCAGAACGCGGCGGGACCGCGGCGGATCGAGTTGAACGCCGTGGCGGACCCCGACGCCGGCCTGGTGCGCATCACCATCGCCGATACGGGCGGGGGGCTGCCGGAGGCGGTGCTGGCGCGGCTGTTCCAGCCCTTCGTGAGCACCAAGGGGCCGGACCGCGGCACCGGGCTCGGCCTGTCCATCTGCCACGGGCTGGTCACGGGCATGGGCGGCACGATCACCGCGGTGAATGAGGGCCCCGGCGCGGTGTTCCGCATCACCCTGCCGGCGGCGGCGGTGGGCTGACCATAGCTGCCGCGCTGCGGCGCGGCGGGTCAGCCCCGGCCGCGCTGCTGCGCCGCCATGCGCACCGCGGCGTTCACCGCGCCGAAGCCGGCATAGCCGCCCTCCCGCTCCGTGATCTCCAGGAAGAAGCGGTCATGGAAGGGGGCGGTATAGGCGTGCAGGAAGACGCCGCCGGTGCCGTCCTGGTCGAACAGCAAATGCCGTTCCCGAAGCCCCGCCAGCGCCGCATCCACCAGCCCGATGCGGGCGCCGAGGTCCTCGTAGTAGTTGTCGGGAATGTCGAGCAGCGGCGCGGCGCGGGTGGACGCCGCGTCCACCACCGCGGCGGCGTCCTTCGTGGCGAAGGCGATGTGGTGCACGCCGGCGCCGGCCAGCGCGGAGACGAAGCGCCCCGTGCCCGTGCGCGTGCTTTCGGAGACGTTGAGCGGCAGGCGCACGGACCCGTCCCCGCCGGTGAAGGCGCGGGATCGCACCAGGCCGTAGGGGTCCGGCAATTCCCAGGGCGCGTCGGCCGCCAGGCCGAAGACGGCGCGGTAGAACAGCACGAAGCTGTCGAGCATCCCCGGCGCGAGCGCCTGCGCCACATGGTCGATGCCGGTCAGGTCGCCCTTCGCCTCCCCGGCGTCGGGCAGCAGGTGAAAGTCGTCCTCCCAGATCGGTGTCGGGCTGGGGGATTGCACGAGGTAGATGAGGGTGCCGTCGGGCGCGCGCACGGCGGGGATGCGGCGCTCGCCCTCGCCGACGCGCTCGCGGAAGGTCGGGCAGCGCAGCGCCTCCGCGCGGGCCACCACGCGGGCGGGATCATCGACGCGGAAGGCCATGGCGCAGACGGTGGCGCCGAGCTGCGCGAAGCGTTCCGCCGCGGCGCTGTCGGGTTCCGCATTCAGCACGATGTTGGCGCCGCCATTGCGCCACAGCTCCACGGCCTTGGATTTATGCGTGCCCGCGCGCCGGAAGCCGAGCGCCGCGATGAAGGCGGCGAGTTCGGCGCGCGCCGTTTCATCCACCGCGAATTCCACGAACTCGATGCCGGCAAGCTTCGGCGGCGCGGGCAGGGCCGCGACCTTCGCCTGTTCGCCGAGCCAGACCAGGCTGCGCAGCCCGTCGCGGGCGATGCGGCGGGAGGGGGCGGCGCGGAATTCGTCGTTGAAGATCTCCAGCGAGACCGGCCCGGCATAGCCGGCATCGAGCGTGGCGCGCAGGAAGCCTGCGACATCCAGCTCCCCCTGGCCGGGGAAGGTGCGGTGGTGGCGGGACCAGGAAAGCGGGTCCATCGTCAGCCGCGGCGCATCGGCCAGTTGCAGGAAGAACAGTTTTTCGGGTGGCACCGCCTGCGACAGCCCGGCCAGGTCATCGCCGAGGCAAAGCGTGTGGAAGCTGTCGAGGATCAGGCCGAGCGCGGGGTGGTCGGCCTGCCGCACGATGCTCCAGGCCTGGCGCCAGCGGTTGGTGTGGCGGCCCCAGGCCAGGGCCTCGAACCCCACGCGCAGGCCGCGCTTCGCGGCACGCTCCGCCATCTCCCGCAAATCGGCGGCGGCGCGGGCGGGGTCGTCGATGCAGGCGGCCTGGGTGTTGGAGCAGACCAGGACGAGGTCCGTCCCCAGCGCCTGCATCGTGTCGAATTTCCGCTCCGCGCGGTCCATGTTCCGGGCGCGCGCGGGCTCGGGCATCGCCTCGAAGTCGCGGAAGGGCTGGAAGATGGTGATGGCCAGGCCGAGGTCGGCGGCCATGCGCCCGGCCTCGGCCGGGGATCCGTCGAAGGCGAGGAGATCCTGTTCGAAGATCTCCACCCCCTCGAACCCCGCGGCGGCGGCCGATTCCAGCTTGTCCGGGAGGGTGCCCGAAAGACAGACCGTGGCGATCGACCGCTGCATGCTTTCCCGTCCCTCAGCGCCTGTGAAAGAATCGAGCTTGAGCATTAATGCCCGTTGAAATCATTGGGATTTTTCCTCGGATTCCGGCGCTTTCGGGCATTAATTCACAAGCTCTCAGTCACCGGGACACGCATAGCGCATCCCGGCGGCTTCCGGGCGTCCCTTTACTGGAGCGTGATGTTGCGGCTGCGGATGATGCCGCGCCACTTCGCGTTCTCCGCCGCGAAATAGGCGGGCCATTCGGCGGGGGTGCCGACGACGGGGACCACGGCCAGCGCGGCCAGGCGTTCCCGCGTCTCCGGCGCTTCCAGCGCGGCCTTGGCCAGCGCGTTGGCGCGGTTGACGATCGCCTCCGGCAGGCCCGCCGGGGCCTGCAGCGCGATGTGCTCGTACACCTCGTACTCGGCGAAACCCTGTTCGCGGAAGGTCGGGATGTTCGGCGCCACCGGGCTGCGGTCGCGGGTCGAGATCGCCAGCGCCTTGAGCTCACCGGCCTGGATCAGCGGCAGCACGCCGGAGGCGGCCTGCACGATCATCGGCGTCTCGTTCGCCAGCACGCCCTGCACCGCCGGCGCACCGCCGCGATAGCCGACATCCGTGAGCTGGAGGCCGGCGGCCTGCAGGAACAGCTCCGTCGCCAGATGGGTGGAGGAGCCGACGCCGGAATTGGCGTAGGTGATGTTGGCGCCGGGCCGCTTCGCCGCGGCGACGAATTCGGCCAGCGTGTTCGCCGGGAAGTTCTTGTTGACGCAGAGGATCATCGGCATGGCGGCCATCAGGCCGATGCCGACGAAATCGCGTTCATTGTTGTAGGGCAGCTGCATCATGTGCGGCGCCATGGCGTAGGTGCTGACGGTGGAGACCAGCAGCGTGTAGCCATCCGGCCGTGCGCGGGCGACGGAGTTGAAGCCGATGGTGCCGTTGGCGCCGGTGCGGTTGTCCACCACGAAGCTGCGGCCGGTGTCGGAGGACAGCCGCGCGGCGAGGATGCGGGCCACCGCATCGGTCGACCCGCCGGCCGCCCAGGGCACCACCATCGTGACGGGCCGGCTGGGCCAGGCATCCTGCGCCGCGGCGCCGCGGGCGATGAAGGGCACGGCGGCAAGGCCGCCCAGCAGACGACGGGTGATCATGGCGGTGTCTCTTCCCCTTTGGGTGGTCTGGTTTTCGGCAGTCTGGTTTTCGGCAGTCTGGGGCCGGCCCCTTGCCGGGGCCGGCCGGCCGGCACGTTTTAGCGATGTTGCGGGATCATTCCAGGGTGATGCCGCGGCTGCGGATCACCTCGCCCCACTTGGCGCTTTCGGCCGCCAGGTATTCCGGGAACTGCTCCGGCGTGCCGTCCATCGGCACGATCGCCACCTGGCGCATCCGGTCGATCACCTCCGGATTGCGCAGCACCGCGGACTTGGCGGCGGCCAGCCTCGCGATGATGGCGGGCGGCGTGCCGGCGGGGGCGAGGAGGGACCAGTTCGTCGTCGCCTCGAACCCCGGGAAGCCGGATTCGGCGATGGTGGGGACGGTCGGCGCCAGGGAATTGCGTTCCAGGCTGCTGATGCCGATGGCGACGATCTGGCCCGCGGCCATCAGCGGCAGGGCGGTGACGCCATCGACGAAGGCGACCTGCACCTCATTCGTCACCAGCGCCTGCACCGCCGGCGCGCCGCCGCGATAGGTGACGTTCAGGATGTCGATCCCCGCCGCGCGCAGGAACAGCTCCGTCGCGAGATGGGCGGAGGAGCCGGCGCCGGAGGAGCCGTAGGAGAGCCTGCCCGGCTCCGCCTTCGCCCGCGCCACCAGGCCCGCGATGTCCGTCACGCCAAGCGCGCGGCTGACGCAGAGGAAGATGGGGGAGATGGCGACCCGGCCGATGCCGACAAAGGCCCGTTCGTCATCATAGCCGCGCTGCGGGAACAGGTGGCGGGACATGGCGTAGGTCGAATTCACGCCGAGCAGCAGCGTCGTGCCATCCGGCCGCGCGCGGGCAACGGAGGCATGGCCGATGGTGCCGGACGCGCCCGGCCGGTTGTCCACCACGACATTGCCGGGCAGTTCGCGGGACAGGCCCTGCGCCAGCAGGCGCGCGGTGAAGTCGGAGGACCCGCCCGGCGCCCAGGACACGACGAGGGTCACGGGACGCGTGCCGGGCCAGGCATCCTGGGCCAGCACGGGGCGCGCGGCGGCGGCGCCGATCAGGCCAAGCGAAGCGGCGCCGAAGCCGCGGCGGGTGAGGTTGGTCATTCCTGGTCTCCGTTCCTCCGGCCCGGGGCTTCGCGCAGGCAGCGCGGCCATCGGTTCCGTTGACGTGTATGTACTGGTTAGTCCATAAATCGCGCAAGCCCTTTCTGAAGGGGCCGCGATACGCGAGGATGCGCCCATGCCCGACAGCCTGCCGACCGCCCCCGCCCTCGCGCCCCTCCAGCAAAGGGGTCTGGTGCTCGGCCTGATCGGCGCGGGCATCCAGGCCAGCCGCACCCCGGCGCTGCACATGGCGGAAGCCGCGGCGCAGGGCTTTCCCTGCGTCTACCGGATCATCGACCTGGATCGCATCCCGGGCGGCGCCGCGACGCTGGCGGAGCTGCTGGTGGCGGCGGAACGCATGGGCTTCGCCGGGCTCAACATCACCTTCCCCTGCAAGCAGCAGGTCATCCCCCTGCTGGATGAGCTGTCGCCGGAGGCCGCGGCGCTGGGCGCCGTCAACACGGTGGTGCTGCGGGATGGCCGGCGCATCGGCCACAATACGGATTGCAGCGGCTTCGGGGAGAGTTTCCGCCGTGGCCTGCCGGGCGTGGCGCGTGGCCGTGTCGTGCAGCTGGGCGCGGGGGGCGCCGGTTCCGCCGTGGCGCAGGCGCTGCTGGATTCGGGCGTGCAGCGCCTGGCGGTGCATGACGTGGATGCGGCCCGCGCCGCCGACCTCGCGGCCTCCCTCGCCACCCGCTTCGGGGAGGGACGCGCGGTGCCGGTCGGCGACCTGGGGGCGGAGGTCGGGGCGGCGGATGGCCTGGTGAACTGCACGCCGGTCGGCATGGCGAAGCTGCCCGGCACGCCGCTGCCGCCCGCGATGCTGCATGGTGGGCTCTGGGTGGCGGAGATCGTCTATTTCCCGCTGGAGACGGCGCTGCTGGCCGCGGCGCGCGCCCTGGGCTGCCGCACGCTGGATGGCGGCGGGATGGCGGTGTTCCAGGCCGCGCATGCCTTCACCCATTTCTCCGGCCTGGTGCCGGATGCGGAGCGGATGCTGGCGGGATTCAGGGCGGCGCTGGCTGCCCCCTGATTATGCCAGCGGCCCGATGGAGTGACCTGCGGCCGGCGCAGCCGGCCGAGGCCGCGAATGCGGCCCGCCGCCAGTGCGTCCCGCCAACGGCGTGCCTTCGGCACGACGAGCCAAGCGCGCGGAGCGCGCGCCCGTCACGCCGCAGGCGTGCCTTCGGCAAGACGAGCCAAGCGCGCGGAGCGCGCGCCCGTCACGCCGCAGGCGTGCCTTCGGCACGACGCTTGAGGGCACGAAAAAGATACCAACGAGCCGCTGAAAGCGGCCGTTGGTTTTATTCCGGAACGATGGGAGCCCGGCGCACCCCTGGGGTGTTCATGGGGCGGACCCATCAACCGGAATACGCCGCATGCCCCGCCAGACTGTCATCCTTGTCGTCGCGCTGCTGGCCGCCATCGCCGGCGGAGTCGGCGTCTGGGCCTACAACCAGAACAACACCGTGCTCGACGTGAATGTCGGCGGCCAGCGCCTCAGCGTGCAGGCGCGCTGATCCCATGAGCGTCGGCACGATTCTCCTTATCCTGCTCATCATCCTGCTGCTCGGCGGCTTCAGCGGGCGCTTCGGCGGCTATGGCTACGGCTTCGGCCATGGCGGCGTCGGCGTGCTCGGCACCGTGCTGATCGTCATCATCGTGCTGATGGTGCTCGGGCGTATCTGATCAAGGCGCGAGGTAGCGCAGCACGGCGGTCACGATCATCTCCCGCTGCCGCGATGCGGTGGCGGGCTCCATCATGTCCCGCCCGAAGATCGCGCCCAGCGTGTGGCGGTTGGAGATGCGGTAGAAGCAGAAGCTGCTGATCAGCATGTGAAGGTCCATCGGGTCCACGCCCCGGCGGAAGGCGCCGCTCGCCTCCCCGCGCGCCAGCAGGCTGGACATCCGCCCGATGACCGCGGCGTTGCGGGTGCGGATGTCGGGGGACTGCTTCACGTTGCTGGCCTCGTGGATGTTCTCCACGCTGATCAGGCGGACGAATTCGGGATGCGCGGCGTGGTGGTCGAAGGTGACCTCCACCAGCCGGCGCATCGCCTCCGTGGGTGGCAGGCTGTCCAGCGCCAGCGCCGCTTCCGCGTCGCGCATGCCGCCATACATCTCCTCCAGCACCGCGGCGTAGAGCTGCTCCTTCCCCCCGAAATAGTAGTAGATCATGCGCTTGGAGGTCGCGGTGCGCGCCGCGATGTCGTCCACCCGGCCGCCGGCATAACCCTTGGCCGCGAATTCCACCCGCGCCGCATCCAGGATGGCGCGCCGCGTCGCTTCCGGCGCGCGGGTGCGGCGGGGGGCAGGGGTGGCGCTTGGCGTTTCCATGGTCTGGACTCTACGGTTCGTACACCCCGGCGCAAGCGTCCGCGTGACGCCGCCGACTGGACCATGCGCGGCGCCGGCGGTAGGCGAGGGGGAGCGAGGGGACGTCCGATGCAGCAGAACGCCAGCAACCCGAATGGAATCGGCCAGCCCATCCGGCGGTTCGAGGATGCGCGACTGCTGCGCGGCCAGGGCCGCTACACCGACGATCTGCGCGCGCCGGACGCCGCCCATGCCGTGTTCCTGCGATCGCCGCATGCCCATGCGAGGATCCTCGCCATCGACGTGACGCCGGCGCTGTCCCTGCCGGGCGTCATCGCCGTGCTGACCGGGGCGGATGCGGTGGCGGATGGCATCGGCACGCTGCCCTGCGCCGTGCCGCGCCAGCGCCCCGATGGCAGCCCCATGCCCCGCCCGCCCTATCGCCCGCTGGCCGTGGGCGCCGCCAAGCATGTCGGCGACCCCGTCGCGCTGATCGTCGCGGAGACGAAGCAGCAGGCGCGCGACGCCGCGGAAGCGGTGCTGGTGGAGTGGGAGGTGCTGCCCGCCGTCACCAGCGCCACCGCCGCGCTGGCCGAAGGCGCGCCCCTCATCTGGCCCGACCTCTGCCCCGACAATATCGGCTTCGGCTTCTCCCAGGGCGATGCGGCCGCGGTCGGTGCCGCCTTCGCGCGGGCCGCGCATCGGGTGGCACTGGATTTCCGCATCAGCCGCGTCTCCGCCAACCCGATGGAGCCCCGCGCCGCCATCGCGGAATGGGACGAGGCCGAGGGGCGCTGGACGCTGCGCAACGGCACCCAGGGCCCGCACAATCTGCGCGACACGCTGGCGCCGGTGCTGGGGGCAGGGTCTTCCGCGCTGCGGGTCGTGGCGAACGACATGGGCGGCGCCTTCGGCCTGCGCAGCCACCCCACGCAGGAACAGGCCGCGCTGCTCTGGGCCGCGCGGCGCCTCAACCGCCCGCTGCGCTGGGTGGCCGATCGCAGTGAGGCGCTGCAATCCGATGCCCATGCCCGGGACAATGACAGCACGGTGGAACTCGCGCTGGATGCGGAGGGGAATTTCCTCGCGCTCCGCATCCGCACCGTCGCCAATCTCGGCGCCTATCTCGCGCTGCTGACGCCGCATTCCTCCACCAACAATCTCGGCGGCCTGGCGGGCGTCTATCGCACGCCGGCCATTCATGCGGAGGTGCTGGGCGCCTTCACCAATACCCAGCCGACGGCGCCCTATCGCGGCGCGGGCCGGCCGGAGGCGACCTATGCGATCGAGCGCGTGATCGACATGGCGGCGCTGCACCTGGGCCAGGACCGTGCCGCGCTGCGCTGGAAGAACCTGATCCAGCCGACCGAATTGCCGTTCCGCACGGGCCTCGTCTTCACCTATGACAGTGGCGATTTCCCGCGCGGCATGACGATGGCGCTGGAAGCCGCCGATGTCGCGGGCTTCCCCGCCCGCCGCGCGGAAGCGGCATCGCGCGGCATGAAGCTCGGCCTCGGCATCGCCAATGCCATCGAGATCAGCGCCGGCCCCGCGAAGACGCCGGGCGAGGAGGGCGTCGAGATCCGCTTCGGCTCCGACGGCCATTGCACCTTGCTGCTGGGCGGCCACAGCCATGGCCAGGGGCATGAGACGGCCTTCCGGCAGATGGCGGCGACGATGCTGGGGCTCGATCCGCTGAAGGTCCGCGTGGCCTTCGGCGATACGGATGCGCTGCCGCATGGCCGCGGCACCTTCGGCAGCCGGTCCATCATCGCCGGCGGCACGGCGATGACCCTGGCCTCCCGGCGGATCATCGACCGCGGCCGCCACATCGCCGGGCTGATGCTGGAAGCCGCCGGCGCCGATATCGACTTCGCCGATGGCCGCTTCACCGTCGCCGGCACGGACCGCGCCGTGACCATCGAACAGGTGGCGCGCGCGGCGCATGTGCCGGGCGGGCTTCCCCAGGGGGAGGAGAAGGGCCTGCACGCCACCGCCATCGTGGCGCCGCAGGACGCGACCTTTCCGAATGGCTGCCACCTGTGCGAGGCGGAGGTCGATCCGGAGACCGGCGCCGTCGCCATCACGCGCTACACGGTCGTGGACGATGTCGGCACCGTCGTGAATCCTCTGCTGCTGAAGGGCCAGATCCAGGGCGGCGTCGCGCAGGGGCTCGGCCAGGCGCTGATGGAGGAGGCGGTCTTCGATGCGGAGACGGGGCAGCTCCTCGCCGCGTCCTTCATGGACTACGCCATGCCGCGCGCCGTGGACATGCCCTTCGTCGCCGTGCAGTCCAACCCGCAGCCGACGCCGATGAACCCGCTCGGCGCCAAGGGCGCCGGTGAGGCTGGGACGGTCGGCGCGCTGCCCGCCATCATCTCCGCCATCTGCGATGCGATCGGCGTCGCGCATCTCGACATGCCGGCGACGCCGGAACGGATCTGGCGCGCGCTGCAACAGGATCGCTGACAGAGTCACGGGTTTCGCGAAGGGCGTCATGGTTCCGGATGGCGGCCGAAAAAGCTGCGCTGTTGCATGGGCGACTTGATGCGGAGTTGAATTGCGGCCGGCGTGCCGCACGCGATTATCGTCGTCTTCCAGGAGATGGGGACGATGATGGAAGACCTGGTGCGGCGGATACTCGACACGCGCGGCGACCTGGCGGTGCCGGTCGCGCAGCTCGGCCTGGCGGCGAACCTCTTCGATGCCGGCCTCTCCTCCTTCGGCGCGGTGGAGGTGATGGTGGGGCTGGAGGAACATTTCGGTTCAAGTTTCCCTGATCGGTTGTTGCGGCGGGAAACCTTTTCCACCATCGGCGCGCTGATCGGTGCGGCGGAGGAACTGCACCGGCACTCCCTCGCCGCCTGACACCAGGCCGCCGAGAGGGAACAGCATGCAAAGCGCCACCGTCGCCATCGCCGCCACGCCGGCCGATGTCTTCCGGGACGAACTCATCCGCCACGGGCACCTGCTGCCGACGGGCGTCGACGGCCTCTACGGGCGCGGGGAGGCGTTCGAGCGCGTGATCGCCGCGGTGGACGCCATGGTCGGCCGCCTGGCCGGCGATGATCGGGTGGAGGTGCTGCGCTTCCCCCCCGCCATGTCCCGCGCGGGCTTCGAGGCCAGCGGCTATTTCCGCAATTTTCCCCAATTGACCGCTGGCATCTCCTGCTTCTGCGGCGATGATTCCGCGCATCGCCGCGCGCTGGCCTGCACGCCGGCGGAAGGCGGCTGGGCCAGCCACATGCAGCCCGCCGATGTGATGCTGACGCCGGCCTCCTGCTACCCCGTCTATCCCATCGTCGCCGCGCGCGGGCGGCTGCCGGTGGAAGGCTGGCTGGTGGACAGTTCCTCCTACTGCTTCCGGCGCGAGCCCTCGGTCGATCCCGTGCGGATGCAGATGTTCCGCCAGCGCGAACAGGTCTGCTTCGGCACGCCCGACCGCATCCGCGCATTCCAGTCGCGCTGGATGGACCGCGCCATGGCGATGTTCGCCGCGCTGCACCTGCCGGCCGCCACCGACATCGCCAACGACCCCTTCTTCGGCCGCGCCGCACCGCTGATGCGCGACGGCCAGCGCAGCCAGCGCCTGAAGTTCGAGATCCTGGTGCCGATCAGCGATCCCGATCGCCCCAATGCCTGCGGGTCCTTCAACTACCACGTCACCCACTTCGCGGAGGCCTATGGCATCCACGCCGCGGATGGGGAACTGGCGCATACGGGCTGCGCGGGTTTCGGGCTGGAACGCATCGTGCTGGCGCTGCTGCGGCATCACGGCATGGATCCCGCCCGCTGGCCGGGCCCGGTTCGCGCGGCGCTGTCGCCGTGAGGATCCCGGCACCCCCCCGCGCGGTGCCCGTCACCGTCGCGGGCTGCCATGGCTGGTTCCACCCCGCCGGCGGCCTGCCGCTCGGCGCCTCGGGCCAGCCGCTCGAACGCGGCATCGTCCTGGTGGGGCCGGAGGGTCATGAGGCGCTGCTCGCCCATCGCGGGCTGCGCGACCTGGCGATGCGCTGCGCCGCGCTCGGCCTGCCGACGCTGCGCATGGACCATCCCGGTGCCGGCGACAGCCCCGGGGATCGCTTCCGCCTGGAAGTGGCGCGGGGCGCCATCCTGGGCGCGATGGACTGGATGCGTGGGGAGGCAGGCTGCGCAGCGGTGGCGCTGGCCGGGCTGCGCCTCGGCGCGTTGCTGGCCGCCCAGGCTGCGGCGCGGCGGCCGGGGCAGGTTGCTGCCCTGCTGCTGCTGGCACCCGTCGCCCAGGGCCGCCTCCATCGCCGCCAGATGCTGCTGGCCGCGGCGGTCGGTGGTGGCCGGGACGACCGCGCGGAGGGGATCGAAGTCGCGGGCCATGCCTGGCCGGCGGAGGAACTGGACGATCTGGCCAGCGGTGACCTGGCCGCCGCGCTGTGCCGCGCCGCGGTGCCGCGCGTGCTGGTGATGGACCGGGAGGCCGGCGCCGCGCGCCGCGTCGCCCCGACCGTCGCCTTCGAGGGGTTCGAGGGGCTGGACCGTTTCCTCATCCCCGCGCATGAGGCGCGCCTGCCCGTGGCGGCCTTCGCCCGCGCCGGCGCCTGGCTGGCGGAGGGTGCCGGCCCTGCCCTGGCGACTCCGGTGGTGGCGGAGGCCGAGCCCCGCCCCGTGGGGGGCGGCGCCACCGAACGCGTGCTGCGCTTCGGCCCCGGCGGCAGCCTGACTGGCGTGTTGTGCAGCCCGGCGCCGGCGCTGGCGCGGCGCACCGCGGCGCTGCTGCTGAACACGGGCGGCAACAGCCATGTCGGCGTCGGGCGCTTCGGCGTGCGGTTGGCGCGGCGCCTGGCGGCGGCGGGCGTTCCCTCGCTGCGCATGGACCTGCCGGGTCTTGGCGACAGCGACGCGGCGGAGGGCGCCGACCCCGCCATGCCGCCCGATCCCTTCGGGGAGGGGCTGCTGCCGGCGGCGCGGGCGGGGCGGGATGCGCTGGCGGCGGAGGGTGCGTCGCGCTGCCTCGCCATCGGGCTCTGTTCCGGCGCGCATGTGGCGCTGCGGCTTGCGCTGCAGGACCTGCGGATCGATGGGCTGGCGCTGTTCAACCTGCCGGCCTTCGACCGCAGCCAGGGCGGCGCCCCCGCGCTGGATGGCGGGCCCCCGCCCGGGGAGGCGCCCTGGCTGCGCCGCCCGCGCATGGCGTGGCGCCGGCTGAAGGCGGAGGCCGATCGTGGCCTCGCCGCCATCGGGATCGAGACCGGGCTGGATGCGCCCGCCGGCTGGATGCGGCGGCTCGCGGCGCGGCGGGTGCACCTGTTGCTCGGCTACAGCCGGGGCGACCGGGGGCTGCGGGAGCTGCGCGCGCATTTCGGCCGCCGCGGGCGCCGGCTCGCGGCTTTCCCGCTGGTGCGCTGCCGGGTGCTGGACGGCACGGAACACACCCTGGCGCCGCTGGCCATGCAGGCGGAGGCCGCCGCGCTGGTGGAGGAGATGGCGCTGCGGCTGGACAGCGCCGCGGCGCCGGTCGGCGCCGGCACCCCGCACCGCGACCGCAGCGCGGCGGGCAGCCTGTCCGACCTCGCGCTGCCCGCGCGCTGACCGACGGGGCAGGAGAGGACGCATGATACCAACGGCACGATGGAATGACCTGCGGCCGGCACAGCCGGCCGAGGCCGCGAATGCGGCCCGCCGCAAGTGCGGCGAGCCCAGCGGCCGGAGGCCGCGCCCGGCGCTTGAGGGCGATAAGCGGATACCAACGAGCCGCTGCAAGCGGCCGTTGGTATGAGTGCCGTGCTCTCCGCACCGCATGCCCGCGCGCGGCCGCTCGATGCCGCCGCATCGCTGCCGCGCGCGATCGAATTCGCGCGCGTCGCGCTCGTCATCGGGCTGGTGTTCCTGCACTACTTCAACCTGCCCGGTGACCACCGCCCGCCCTTCCAGGGCATCGATCCCGATGGCCCGCGCATCGCCACCTTCGTCAACGGCTTCCTGACCTTCTTCTTCTTCAGCGCGGTGCCGCTGCTCAGTGCCGTCTCCGGCTGGCTGTTCTTCGGCGGCGGGGATGGCGCGGGACAGGCGATCGGGCGGAAGATGCGCGGCCGGGCGCGGTCCCTGCTGCTGCCGCTGCTGCTGTGGAACCTGGCGACGCTGGCGCTGGCGATCCTGGTGCAGCGCCTGGCGCCCACCATCGGCTTCGCGCAGCAGTTCAACCTGCAATCCGCCACGGCCGGCGCCTGGGACTACGCCAATGCGGTGCTCGGCATCACCGACGTGCCGATCGCCTTCCAGTTCTGGTTCGTGCGGGACCTCTTCGTCACGGTGCTCTGCGCGCCGATCCTCTGGCTGGTGCTGCGGCACGCGCCGGTCGCGGGCGCCGTCGTGCTGGCGGCGGTCTGGGCGGCGGGTTTCACGCTCGGCCTCTTCATCCGCACGGATGTGCTGTTCTTCTTCTATCTTGGCGCGCTGGCGCGGCGGCGCGACTGGGACCTGAACATCACTGCCGGGGCCACGCTGTCCCTGCTGCTGGCCTATTCCGCGCTGGTCGCGCTGCGCACGCTGGCGCCGCTGGTGCTGGACATGGCGGATCCCGGGACTCTCGCCTGGCTCGATGTCGTCACGCGGCTGATGCGCCCGCTGGGTGTCGCGGCCTGCTGGGGCGCCTGCCTGCACCTGGCCGCAACCAGTCGGGGCGGCGCGCTGGCGCGCTGGGGCGGCTTCGCCTTCTTCCTGCACGCCGCGCACTATCCCGCCATCGCCCTGGTGAAGGAGATCCTGTCCCGGGTCATGCCCGCGAGCGGCGAGGGCTGGCTGCTGGCGCATTACGGCGCCTCCGTCGCGATCACCATCGCCATCACCGCGGCGGCGGCGGTGGTGCTGTTCCGCCTCTCCCCCGCTTTATACGGCGTGCTGGCCGGCGGGCGGCGCCTGGCATGATGCCGCAGGTCGCGCCCGCCACCCGCCCCGACGCCGCCCGGCATCGTGGCCGCTGGGCCCTGCTGGAACCGCTGGAGGCCGGCCATGCCGCCGACCTCTGGCCGCGGGCGCAGGCGGCGCCGGAGAGCTTCACCTTCCTCCCCATCGGGCCCTTCGCCAGCGAGGCCGCCTTCCGCGGCTATCTCCGCCTGGCGGCGGCGAGCCGGGAGGAACTGCTCTGGGCCGTCAGGCCGCTGGGCATGGATGGCGCGCCGGGGCCGGCCGCGGGGTGGATCGGGCTGCTCGACATCCGGCCCGCCCATGCGGCGGTGGAACTCGGCAATCTCTGGTTCCCGCCGGGGCTGGCGCGGACGCGGGCGGCGACGGAGGCCTGCTTCCTGCTGCTGGACCATGTGCTGGGCGACCTCGGCTACCAGCGCGCGGGGTGGAAGTGCCATGCGCTGCACCCGGCCTCCGGCCGTGCGGCGGAACGCCTGGGCTTCCGGCATGAGGGCAGGCTGCGCGCCCACATGATCGCGCGCGGGCGGCGGCGGGACACGGATTGGTACGGGCTGCTGGCGGAGGAATGGCCGGCCCGGCGCGCAGCCATCGCCGCCTGGCTCGACCCCGCCAATTTCGATGCGGCGGGGCAGGAGAGGCGGAAGCTGGCGCGGGCGGGTTGAGCGGCGCGGCGGTCGCGGCGACACTGCCGGAAAGACCGGAGGAAACGCCATGCCCAAGCTCACCCGCCGCGCGGCGCTGGCCGCGCCGCTGCTGCTCGCCTGGCCGGCCCGCGCGCAAGGCTGGCCGACGCGGCCGATCCGCCTGATCGTCCCCTTCGCGCCCGGCGGCACCACGGATGTGATGGCGCGGCTGGTGGCGGAGCGGCTGGGCGGGCTGCTCGGCCAGGCGGTGGTGGTGGAGAACCGCGCCGGCGCGGGCGCCACCATCGGCTCGGCCGCGGCGGCGCAGGCGCAGCCGGACGGGCATGTGCTGGTGATGTCCAACAGCACCTCCCACGGCGTCTCCCCCGCGCTCTATGCCAACATCCCCTATGACGCGATGCGCGATTTCGTTCACGTGGCGCTGGTGGCGACCAGCCCCTCGGTGCTCGTGGTGAACCCGGGCAATCGGGCGCGGGATTTGGCGCAGTTCATCGCCCTGGCGCGGGAGGCCGGCGAGATCGACTTCGCCGTGGCGGGGATCGGCACGTCGAGCCACCTGGCCGGCATCCGGCTGGGTGCGGCGCTGGGCGTGAAGGTCAATGCCGTGCCCTATCGCGGCGCGGGGCCGGCGCTGACGGACACCATCGCGGGCGTCGTCCCCGCCATGCTGGACAGCCTGCCGAGTGCCGGGCCGCATATCCGCAGCGGGTCGCTGCGCGGCATGGCCGTCAGCAGCGCCACGCGATCCGCCCGCTTCCCGGACCTGCCGACGCTGCGGGAGGGTGGGGTGGATGTCGTCAGCGCCGCCTGGTTCGGCCTGTCCGGCCCCGCCGGCCTGCCGCCCGCCATCGTGGCGCGGCTGGCGGAGGCGGTGCGCGCCGCGCTGTCGGACCCCGCCACCATCGCGCGGTTCGAGGAATTGCTGGGCGCGCCACCGCCGGAGAGCACGCCGTCCGACTTCACCCGCTTCGTGCAGGCCGAACTCGCCTCCTTCGCGCCGATCGTGCGCGCGGCGGGGCTGACGCCGGGCTGAGGATCGGCGCCGCATGCGGCGACCTGCCGAGCGTCGCGATGATGCGGGCCGAGGATTGCAACCGTTTTCATTCCAGTCACTTGATTGCGGCAGGGTTGAAGGGATCAGCCCGGAGGTCCCTTGCCTTGAGCCTTGTGTCCCGATTCAGCGGCCTGCGGGGCAGGCTGACCGCCCTCGCCGTTGTGCCGGCGCTGGTGGCCGTGCTGCTCATCGCGGCCAGCAGCTATTCCGCGCTGCTCGCCGTGAAGCAGGACCGGCAGCAGGCGGAACTGGCCGCCGCCAGCCAGCGGCTGTCCTCGGCGCTGGCGGACATCAGCCGGCAGATGCATGGCTATGCCGGCAGCCTCGCCTCCCGCCCCACTGTCGTCCAGGCCCTTGCGCTGGGCGATGCGCCGGCCGCGCAGCGGCTGATGGCGGAGACCTTCGCCGCCATCCGCGCCGCCGATCCGACGGTGGAGGTGATCGAGGCGACGGATGCGCGGGGCCGCGTGCTGGCGCGGGGACACCGGCCGGAGCGCTTCGGCGATGACAAATCCGGCGTGCCGGACGTGGCGATGGCGCTGGCCGGGCGGCCGGGCCTTGGCAATGTCATGTCCCCGGCCAGCAACGAACTCGCCATCGGCGCCACCCTGCCGGTGATGCAGGAGGGCCGGGTGGTCGGCACGGTGAAGGCCGGCACGCGGCTGAGCGCTTCCACCGCCACGATGCTCGGTGAGCTGGCGGGGGGCGAGGCGCTGCTCTTCGTCAATGGCGTGCTGCTCGGCTCCACCGTCCCCGGCCTCACGGTGCAGTCGCTGCCGCCCGCCTTGCTGGCGGCGGCGCGCGAAGGCGGGTCCAGCGTGCCGCTGCTGGTGCAGCTTGGCGACAAGGGCACGCATACCGCGCTGGTCGTCGCCGTGAAGGACTTCCAGGGCCGCCCCGCCGGCGCCGCGGTGCTGGCCGTGCCGGATCTGCCCTGGGCGATGGCGCGCACGGCGGCGATGCTGCGCATGCTGGCGGTGGCCGCCGTGGTCCTGGCGGTGACGGTGCTGGCCGGCCTGCTGATCGCGGCGCGGATCGCGCGCCCCATGGTCGGCATGGCCGTCGCCATGGGCGACATCGCGCAGGAACGCGAGAACGTCGCCATCCCCGGCGCAGGGCGGCGCGATGAGATCGGCCGCATGGCCGGTGCCCTGGCGAAGCTGGCCGAAGCGGCGTCCGAGAAGCGGCGCCTGGAGGCACAGGCGGCGGAGGAACGCGCCATCCAGCTGCGGCGCGCCGCGGCGATGGAACGCCACACCGCCGATTTCGGCCGGTCCATCGGCGGCGTGCTGGGATCGCTGGGGGAGGCCGCTTCCGCGATGCGGGAAACCGCGGGCGGCATGGCCGCCAGCGCGCAGCAGACGGAAGCGGAAGCCGCGCGCACCGCCCAGGCGGCGGACAGCGCGGCCGGGGACCTCGGCACCGTGGCCGCCGCGGCGGAGGAACTGGCGTCCTCGGTCTCCGAGATCAGCCGCCAGGTGGCGACCGCCGCCATGGTGGCGCGGGAGACGGTGGACCAGGCGACCGCGACCGATCAGCGGATGCAGGCCCTGACGGTGACGGCGGACCGCATCGGCGGCATCGTGCGCCTGATCTCCGACGTCGCCGGACGCACCAACCTGCTGGCGCTGAACGCGACCATCGAGGCCGCCCGCGCCGGCGAGGCCGGCAAGGGCTTCGCCGTGGTGGCCGGGGAGGTGAAGCAGCTCGCGACCCAGACCGCCAAGGCAACGGAGGAGATCGCTGCCCAGATCACCGCCATGGAAAGCGCCACCCGCGGCGCGGCGGACGCCATGCAGGGCGTCGTCGCCTCCATCCGCCGGATGGACGAGGTGGCCGCGACCATCGCCGCCGCGGTGGAGGAGCAGGGCGTGGCGACGCAGGAGATCAACCAGCGCGTCCAGTCCGTCTCCTCCAGCACGCCGGTGGTCACCGGGGCGATGGAGGAATTGTCCTCGATCGCAAGGAATTCCGGCACCGACAGCCGCGCCGTGCTGGGCGCGGCGGAAGGGCTGGCGGCGCAGACGGTGACGCTGCGGCAGGAGGTGGATGGCTTCCTCGCCGCCATCCGCGGCGATACCGGGGAGCGCCGGCGCTTCGAGCGCCTCCCCGCGCAGGGCAGCCGCGTGGGCCTGGTCCTGCCCGGCCGGGCGGAGCAGGCGGTGGAGCTGGTGGATGTGTCGGCGGGCGGTGCCGCGCTGCGCTGCGCGGTGGATCTGGCGCCGGGGACGGAAGTCTCCGTCACGCTGGCGCCGGGCCAGAAGCCCGAAGCCGCGCGCGTCGTGCGGGCGGAAGGGGGCGTGCTGGCGCTGGTGTTCCGCACCGCGCCGAGCATGGCGGCGGAGCCGCTGCTGGACCGTCTGCGGGGCGCGAAGCGCGCAGCCTAGCTCCCCGCCGTCTCCGGGTGGAACATCTCCTCCACCCCGAGCAGGCGGCGGGACAGGTGCTGGGCATGCGACCAGCGGGCGATGGCCTCCAGCTCCGCCCGGTTGGCGTGGAGGCCATAGGTCCAGGGATCGGCGCCGAGCAGCGCCTTCGTCGCCGCCCATTCTTCCGCCAGGAAGGGCAGCATCAGGCTGAGCGAGGAATGGCGGAGATCGGCCTCCATCTCGGCAAGGCCGAGGCGGCGGGCCTCCTCGAAGGCCTGGTAGAGCCGGCCGGCGAGGCCCGGGTGCTTCTCCGCGATGTCACGCCGCAGGCCCATCACATGCATGATCGGGTGGAAGCCGGTGCGGCGGTGATACGCCATGGCCGCCGCGCGCGGATCGGGGAACAGGCGCGTGACGCGCGGATCGCCCGCCGCGAAGGCGAGCGGTTCGGTGGGGGAGAGGATGGCATCGATCTCGCCGTCCAGCAGCGCCTGGTTGAGCGTGGCGCCATCGGGCAGCGGGCGCACATCCATGCCCGGCGGCAGTTCCAGCGGCAGCCGTTCGCGGCGCCCGGCCTGGTTGGTGCCGGCGGTGCGCCAGGCGATGCCGTTGACGTCCACGCCATGATCATCGGCCAGGATGCCGCGCAGCCAGAGGCCGAGCGTCATCTGGTACTCGGGGATGCCGATCCGCCTGCCCTCCAGCCCCTTCGCATCGGTGATGCCGGCATCGGCGCGCAGGTAGATGCAGCCATGGCGAAAGGCGCGGGAGACGAAGGCGGGGATGGCGACATACTCGCCCTGGCCGCGGGAAACCTGGATGAGCTGGGAGGAGAGCGACAGCTCCGTCACGTCGAATTCCGCGCGGGTGAAGGCGCGGGGGAAGCTCTGTTCCGAATGGATGGGCACGGGCACCAGGCGGATGCCGGGCAGCGCCACGCGCCCGTCGAACAGCGGCCGCACGCGGTCATAGGGCGCGCAGGCGACGGTCAGGGTCAGCATCAGCCAGGACGCGCCACGCGGCGGCCGATCTCCTGCGCGATGCGGGCCTGGTCGGCCACGAAGGTGGCGAACTGGGCGGGCGGCATGGCGATGCCCTCCAGCCCCAGATTGTCGAATTGCTGCATCACCTCCGGGTCCCGCACTGCACTCGCCACCGCGGCGTGGATGCGGTTGACCAAGGCGGGGGCGGCGTTGGCGGGCAGCCAGAGGCCGAACCAGTTCACCACATCGAAGCCCGCCAGCCCCTGTTCCTGCAGCGTCGGCGTGTCCGGCATGCCCTTCCAGCGCCGCGCGCCGGTCAGCGCGATGGCGCGCAGCCGCCCGGCCTGCACATGCTGCAGCGCGATCTGCGTGCCGACGAAGAACATGTCGATCCGGCCCGCCAGCAGGTCCGTCGTCGCCTCCGCCACGCCGCGATAGGGGACGGAGAGGATGTCCGTGCCCGTCATCGTCTTCATGAGTTCGGCGGGGATGTGGCTGGCGGTGCCGTTGCCGGCATTGGCGTAGGTCAGCGCCCCGGGCCGTGCCTTGGCCAGCGCCACCAGCTCCGCCAAATTGGTGGCGGGGACGGAGGGATGCACCACCAGCGCCTGGCCGAAATTCTGCGCGGCCAGCGTCACATGGGTGAAGTCCCGCACCGGGTCGTAGTTCACATTGTCATTGAAGGGCGGGATGTTGGTGTGGCTGGCCGTGGTGAAGAGCCAGGTCTGCCCATCCGCCGGCTGCCGCGCGACATAGCCGGTGCCGACCAGCCCGGCGCCGCCGGCGCGGTTGTCGGTGACCAGCGTCTGCCCCAGCGCCACCGACATCTTCGGCAGGATCGCGCGCAGGATCAGGTCCGGCGGCCCGCCGGGCGGGGAGGGCACCACCACGCGCACCGGGCCGCGCGCTTCCTGCGCGCGGGCGGTGCCGGCGGCGGCCAGCCCGGCGGTGGCCAGCATCAAGGACCTGCGTCCGATCATCATTCTTCCCCTGTCGTCGCGCGGGATGTGAGCACCGGCGGGCCCGCGGCTCAATCCGCCCGGATGCCCGCGCGCGTGATCAGGCCGCGGAAACGCTCCAATTCGCTGGCGATGAGCTGCCGGAAGGCGTCCGGCGTGCGCGGCGCGGCATCCGCGCCTTCCATCACCAGGCGCTGCTGCAATTCCGGGTCGCCGAGCTGGCCGTTCACCGCTTCGTTGATGCGGGCGATGATGGCGGGCGGAGTCGCGGCGGGGGCGACCAGGCCGTGCCATTGCACCATCTCGTAGCCCGGCAGTGCCTCCGCCACCGGGTTGATGCCCGGGATGGAGGCGGAGGGGCGGGAGGCGCTCATGCCGAGGGCCACCAGCAGACGGTCGCGCACGGCGGGCAGCACCACCGGCGCGCCGGCGAAGGCCACCTTCAAGCGGCCGGCGAGGAGATCCGTCAGCATCGGGCCATTGCCGCGATAGGGCACATGGATCAGGTCGATGCCGGCGGCGTCGCAGAAGCTGGCCATGGTGATGTGGGACGCGCTGCCATTGCCGGCGCTGCCATATTCCAGCGTGCCGGGCCGCGCCTTGGCGAGCGCGATGAACTCCGCCGTGGTGCGGGCGGGGACGGAGGGGTGGATGGCGAGTACGCCGGGCAGCGTCGCGACCAGCGCGACGGGGGCGAAATCCCGCAGCACGTCATAGGGAATGTTGGGGTAGATGAAGGGGTTCACGGCCAGCGTGCCGACATGGCCCCACATCAGCGTGTGCCCGTCCGGCGCGCTGCGCGCCACCTGCGCCGCGCCGACCGTGCCGCCGGCGCCGCCCCGGTTCTCCACCACCACGGGATGCCCGCCCAGCGCCTGCTGGAGCTTCGCGGCCAGCGGCCGCGCCAGCAGGTCGTTCGACCCGCCGGGCGGGAAGGGGACGACGATGGAGATGGGGCGGGACGGCCAGGACTGCGCCAAAGCGCGATCACCGATCGGGATCGTCGCCAAAGCGGGGGCGGCGAGCAGCAGGGATCGGCGGGCGAGCATGACAATTCCTCCTTCTATCGCGGAAGAATTGCGGCGGGATGGCGGGCAGGGGAAGCCCCGCGCGCGGGTGGAAGATGACGGGTGTGACATTTAAGTCGCTAACCCGTTTAAGCCGATTATGCCGATTAGGTGCATTTAGCACCGATTTCGCGGGGTGCCGGACGCGGTTGGGGTGGTGACGGGGAGAAACATAACAGGAACAAACGCCCCCGCGCCACCGATTTCGGCACCGCCTACCCAGGCCCCGGCGGAGTTGCTAGCGTGGCTGCCCCAACGTCACAGGTGTGCCCATGGCCAAGATGCGGATCGAGGGTTCCTTCGTCGCCCTCATCACCCCCTTCAACGCCGATGGCAGCGTCGATTTCGGCGGCTTCCGCACGCTGATCGACTGGCACGCGAGGTCCGGCACCTCCGCCATCCTGATCATGGGATCGACGGGCGAGGTCTCCATGCTGACGCCGGATGAGCGGCGCGAGATCGTGGAGAAGACCGCCGCCATGAAGGTGGGCGGGATGAAGATGTTCTATGGCTGCACGGGCACCAGCACGGCCGCCACCATCGCCTATCTGAAGCACGCGAAAGCCGCCGGCGCCGATGGCGCGATCCTGGCCGCGCCCGCCTATATCTGCGCGCCGGAGGACGATATTGAGGCCTTCTTCGCGGAATGCGCCGATGCGGTGGAACTGCCGATCGGCATCTACAACAACCCGCCGCGGGTGAAGTCCGACCTGCATTGGGACCATCTGCTGCGCCTCATGAAGCACCCGAACATCGTGGTGCTGAAGGAAAGCACCACGCGCGTCGGCCAGGTGGCGCAGGTCTGCGCCGCGCAGCCGGATGCGACGATCATGTGCTGCGACAGCCCGAACCTGGGACTCGTCGTGCCGACCATGTCGCTGGGTGGCCACGGCACGGCGAACATGACGGGCAATATCGACCCGGCCGGCATGGCGCGGCTTTCCACGCCCTGGGCGACGCCGGAGCAATCCGTGGTGTTCCGGGAGACCTACCTCCGGCTGCTGCCGCTGCTGCACTTCACCTACAGCGCCATCAACCCGGTGGCCGTGAAGTCCCTGATGAAGGCCGTGGGGCTGCCGGCGGGCGATCTGCGGCGGCCGCTGACGGGGCTGAAGCCGGACCACCTGGCGCGGGGCGTGGCGATCGTGAAGGCGCTGGGCCTCGATGCGCAGTATGGCTGGCGCCTGCCGGGCCAGGTGATGCCGCTGGCCGCCGAATAACCAATCGGCGTGCCTGACGGGGCCTCGCTTTCCCGCGCGCCGCTGCTGGCGGCGCTGGCGGCCCCGGACCTTGCCGCGCTCGGCGCGGTGGCGGAGGCGCGGCGCGTGCCGGAAGGGGGCGCGCTGTTCCGGCGGGGGGATGCGGGCGATGGCCTCTGGGTGCTGACCGCCGGCGAGGTGCGCATCCGCGTGGAAAGCGCGGAGGGAGCGGAGGTGGTGCTGAACCACCTCGGCCCGGGCGACGCGGTGGGGGAGGTGGCGCTGCTGGATGGCGGCGCGCGATCCGCCGATGCCGTGGCCGCGAGCGATGTGGAGGCCGTGTTCCTGCCGCGCGAGGCCGCGATGGGCGTGCTGGCCGCGCGGCCGGATGCGCTGCTGCGGCTGCTGGGCGTGCTGTGCGGCAAGCTGCGCGCGGCGACGGCGCAGGTGGAAAGCACCGCCGATGGCGCGCTGCGCCAGGCCCGGCGGCACGGGGCGGAGCTGGAGGAAGCGACCGACCGCAACCCGCTGACTCGCCTGCCGGGCAACCAGGCGGTGCGCCAGGCGGTGGAGCGGCTGGGCGTCGCGGCGCCGGTGCCTCGGGCGTTGTGTTACCTCGACCTGGATCACTTCAAGCCGTTCAACGACGCCTTCGGCTTCCGCACGGGGGACGAGGCGCTGTTCCTCTGCGCCACCGTGCTCCGCCGGTGTTTTGCCGGCGTGCCCGGGTGCTTCCTGGGGCACATCGGGGGGGATGATTTCTTCGCGGGGTTCGAGGAGGTGGAGGGCGCGGCGCTGGAAGCGCGGCTTGCGGCCTTCCGCGAGGCCTTCATGAGCGAGGCGGCGGGGGCGTTCTACAGCGCGGCGGAGCGGGCGGCGGGGAGCATTGCGGGGAAGGATCGGGACGGGAATGCGCGGCGGTTTCCGTTGCTGGGATGCTCGATCGCGATGCTGGAACTGCGGGCGGGGGAAGGGGCGGGGGCGGAGGTGATCGGGGCGCGGATTGCGGGGTTGAAGACGGTGGCGAAGGGGGCGGTGGGGGGGATTGCGAGAGGGGGGGTGTGAGGTACAGCTTCGGAATTTTTACGTCCTGCGCATATTGGCCCGAAAGCGGGCGATGTACTTAAATGTATTCGGCGCGTGGACTGCCGCCCGTAGTCGCGCACGGGCGTCGTTATTTTCCTCAATCAGCAAAAGCACATGCTCTACATATTCTGAGGATAGCTCACGAGAAATTCCGAATAGGGATTTTTCGCAATGAATGCCGCAGGCAATTTCCAGAAGGTTTGCAAGCTCTGAAAACGAATAGTCTTTATCTGGTTCAGGTGCTGCCAGATAGCGCTGCCATGCCTGTCGAAAGGCATCGTTGAGAGTGACAAGTGTAGCGACCGACGAATTTCGATTACTGCGTCTAACGGCATAAAGGGCGACGCCGAGAGCGATCAGGGACACCGCTCCCGACCCCAGGGCGATCCAATCGGAAGTGCTAAGAGCCGACAATCCTCAAGGCTTCTTCGAGGTTGCCGCCGCTCCAGACGCATTCCCACTTGTGGAAGTCGAGGCCACTGGAGCGTTGGCGCTCTGGCTCTGGGCCGCGCTGCCGCCCAAAGCCTGCGCCAGATGTCCGACCGTTAGGCCTCTCTGAACCAATCGACCTTGCAGGTGGGACGTAGTTAGGCCGTCTAAGGCAACTCGGACGTTTGATTCCTTAGCCATGACTAGATTACCTCATCCAGATGATGTGTGTGGAGCACCCATCATAGCGACATGTGGTGTTGAACAAAAGGGCAACCTTCGACGGAGGCATGCAAAAATGGTTCGCCCGGCGGAGCAGGCCGGCATAACGGCAGGGTGGCTGGGCGTTGTCATCTTGCGTTCCTTCGTTGTCCAAGCACCGCATCGGAGGCCATACATGGAATCAGATATCTGGGGGACGCGTTACATGCGCAGTCTGCTAACCGCACTGCTTGGCGCCATACTGCTAGTGGCGCCCGCCGCCGCCCAGGACTGGCCCACTCGCCCCGTCCGCCTCCTCGTCGGCTTCCCCGCCGGCGGCCCCACGGACATCCCCGCCCGCATCATCGCCGACCAGCTCCGCGCCCGCCTTCCGCAGCCCGTGGTGATCGAGAACCGCACCGGCGCCGGGGGTCGCATCGCGCTGGATCATGTGATGTCCCAGCCGAGGGACGGGCACACGCTGCTCGTCTGCACCTATATCGATGCGCTGAACACGCTCGGCACCGCGCGGCCCTATCCGCTGAGCGACCTCGCGCCGATCTCCCAGATCACGCGCGCCTATTACGCGCTGGTCGTGCCGAACAGCCTGCCCGCGCGGGATGCGCGGGAATTCGCGGCGCTGGCGGCGGCGCGGCCGGAGGCGGTGGCCTTCGGGCATGTCGGCGGGGCCTCCATGCCGAACCTCGTGGCGCGGATCTTCGAGGGGCTGGTGGGCGCGCGGATGGTGGAGGTGCCGTATCGCGGCACGCCGCCGGTGCTGCAGGACCTCATCGCGGGGCGGTTGCAGCTGTTCGTGGGGCCCCTGGTGAACACCATGCCGCTGGCCCAGGCGGGGCAGGTGAGGGCGATCGGGATGACCAGCCCGGAAAGGCTGGCGGTGGCGCCTGATGTGCCGACGCTCCGGGAACAGGGGATCGACCTGGTGGCGCAGGGGTGGCTCGGCATCTGCGGGGCGAATGGCATCCCGGCGCCGGTCGTCGCCACGGTTAACCGGCTGGTGGTGGAAGCGGTGGCGAGCCCGGAATACCGGGCGGCGGTGGAAGGGACGGGGGCGGGGGCGGTCTCCTCCTCCCCGGCGGAACTCGGGCGGCTGATGGAGGAGACGGTCGCGCAGTACCGCGGCGTCATCCGGGGGTTCAACATCCCGCTGGACTGACCGCCTATCCGCCCCGCTGGTCCACCGAAATTGATGAAAATCCGCGATTCAGGCGGTCCAGTTGGAACAGCGTCGGCGCGTCCTCGGGCAGGGTGCCGGCGACCAGGCTGAAGGCGGCACGGGCGGCGTCCGCGTCCTCCGCCAGCAGGGCGGCGAGGCCGGCATCCCAGGCGGCGCGGGCCTCGGCCGGCACCTCTATCCCCGGGGGCCAGGGCGCATAGACATCGACGGCGGCGGCGCGGCCGCGGGCGGCCAGGCGGCCCAGGCAGCGGAAGCCGTCGCCGGATTGCGCGGCCGCCGTCTCGCCATCCAGCAGCACCGTGGTGCCGAAGATCTTGTTGGCCTGTTCCAGGCGCGCGGCCAGGTTCACCGCATCCCCATGCGCGGTGTAGTCCAGCACCCGCCCGCCGCCGACATCGCCGACGATGGCGATGCCGGTCGCGATGCCGACCCTCGTGATGCCGAAGCCGGCCTCCGCATGGCGGCGGGCGAAATCCTGGCCCCAGGCCGCCAGTTCCATCCCGCAGGCGACGGCGGCGCGTTCATGGCCGGGCTGGTCCAGCGGCGCGCCGAACATCACATGCAGCGCATCCCCCACCACCTTGTCGAGCGTCCCGCCATGGCGGGCGATGATCTCCGCGGCACCGGCGATATAGGCATCGAGCAGGGCGATGAGGGCGGCGGGGCCGCTGCGCTCCACCAGGCCGGTGAAGCCGGCGATGTCGGTGAAGACGAAGCTTATCCGCCGCGCCTCGCCGCCGATGCGCACCAGGCCGGGTTCGCGCGCGATGCGGGTGACGAGGGCGGGCGGCAGGGATTGCGCGAAGCGGGCGACCAGGCGCGCGCGGCTGGCGCGGGTCGCGATGAAGGCGGCAAGCGCGGCGGCGGCGGCCGGCGCCAGCAGGGCGGCCAGCGGCAGCAGCGGGTCCGCCAGCAGCATCGTCCCCGACAGCAGCGCCAGCACGCCGATCGGCACGGCGAAGAGCGCGGCCAGGGCGAAGCCCGCCAGCGCCAGCGGCGGCAGCGCCGCGCCCGCCGCCGCGCCCAGCAGGCCGAGCGCGGCGGCGGCGGCGATCTCCGCGCCGGGCAGCCAGGCGGGGCGGCGGGGCAGCCAGAGGGTCATGGCCTGGGCCAGCGCCTCCGCCTGCAACCGGATGCCGGGGACCAGCGGGGCGAAGCCGGAATCGCGCAGCGCGCCGAGTTCGGGCGCCGTGCCGCCCAGCAGCACGACATGGCCGTGGATGGCGCCGGCGGGGATGCGGCCTTCCAGCAGCGCGGCGGCGGAGACGCTGGGCAGGGCCGGGCCGGGATGCAGGCGGATGGACAGGCCCGGGTCCAGCGGCAGCACCACGCCGCGCAGGCGGAGTTCCGGCCCCTCCGCCAGCAGCGGCGTGGAGCCGCCGAGCGCGAGGCGCAGCGCCTCCAGCACCAGTCCCGGGCGCCATTCCTCCCCCACGCGCACCACCAGCGGCACGCTGCGGACCGTGCCGCCTTCGAGGGAGGCGGCCCCATGGCCGGGCGCGGCTGCGACCAGGGCAGGCCAGGCGGTGGCGGCGCCGGGGGCGGCGAGGGGCGCCAGGCCGGCGGGGCTGCCGAGCAGGGCGAAGCCGCCGGGCGCGGCGGGGGGTGGCGTCGCCTCCGGCGCCAGCAGGAAGCCGATCGCGACGGGGGCGGCGGCCAGGGCGGTGGCGAGAGTCGCGTCGTGGTCCGGCAGGGTGGCGGCGCGGCGGCGCAGCGCGTCGGCTTCGGGCGGGGGCAGGCTCTCCGCCAGGCGAAGGGCGAGGGTGGCGGGGGCGGCGCGGTCCGGACCCTCGAACAGGATGTCGGTGGCGATGGCGGCGGCGCCGTGGAGGCGATCCAGCAGCGCGGCGATGCGGTCCCGCGGCCAGGGCCAGGGGCCGAGGGTGGCCAGGCTCTCGCGGTCGATCGCCACCACCAGCACGGGCGGCGCGGGGCCGGGGCGGGGCCAGGCGGCCAGCAGCGCATCCAGCGCCGCATCCCGCCCGGCGGCGAAGGGGGCGGGCAGCAGCAGGCGGAACGCGAGGAGCAGGGCCGCGGTGGCGGCGCCCCAGCGGAGGGGTGTCAGGGCGTCAGGCCCATCGGCGCCAGGACGCGGGCGATGCGGGCGGGGGACCAGGGAATCGGCGCCTCCGGCACGCCGCCGACGATGTCGGTGCCAAGCCCGGCGGGCAGCGTGACCAGGCGGCCGCCGGCGGAGACCGCGGCCTCCCCCCGCGCCACGAAGACGGCGAAGGTGCCGTCCATCTCCCCGGCCCAGAAGGCCGTGCCGCGCACGCCGATCAGCGCGGCCGGGGAGATGATGGCGACGGGCGCGCGCGGCGCGGTTTCGGGGCGGCTGAACCAGAGCGACCCGGCGGCGCGGCGCAGCACGGTGCCGGCGCCCTCCGCGGTGGTGGCGGGCACGCTGTCCAGCAGCAGGCGGGAAAGCGGGCCGAGGCGAAGCTCGATATCCCCGGCCAGGCGCGCCAGCAGCCGGGACTCGGCTGATGTGACGAGGGTATCGCCCTCACCGAGGGGCGCGGCGGGGGCAAGGGCGCGGGTGGCGCCGGGGCGTTCGGCGCGGGCGGTGCCGGTGACTTCCACCGCCTCCCCGACCCGTCTCGGCGCGGGGCCGGCGGCGCCGATCAGCAGGGCGGCGGCGGCGAGGCCTCGGCGGCGGATCGGGTGCAGCATGGGGGTTCGCCTTGCCGTTGGGGGCCGTTGCGGGGACGGAGTATCGCGCGGAAGGAAGCGCGCTGCCAGCACCGGGGGGCCGGCTTGCCCGGGCCTGGTTTTGTCGATAAAAATTTTCCCGGCAGAGTTTTTACCGTCCAAGCCGTCACGAGGAATCGTCGCATGCGTCTGCTCAGCTTCATCGAGAACGGGCGCAGCGCGCCGGGCGTGCGGATCGGGGAGGAGGTGGTGCCGGTCTCCGCGCTGGCGGGCTTCCCGGATGACGCGCTGGCGCTGATCGGGATGGGGGCCGAGGGCCTTGCCAAGCTGGCGGCGGCGGCCGCGGCGGCGCCGGCCTCCGCGCGGCGGAAGCTGTCCGACCTCACGCTCGGCATGCCGATTCCGCGGCCGGGGAAGGTGGCCTGCATCGGGCTGAACTACGCGCTGCATGCGAAGGAAGGCGGCAACCCGATCCCGGACTATCCGGCGATGTTCCTGCGCGTGCAGACCAGCCTGGTGGGGCCGGACCAGCCGATGCTGCGGCCCAAGGTCTCCGACAAGTTCGACTATGAGGCGGAGCTGGCGATCATCATCGGCAAGCGCGCGCGCTGCGTGTCGCAGGCCGACGCGCTGGACTACGTGGCGGGGTATTCGCTGTTCAACGACGGCTCCATCCGCGACTACCAGCGCAAGTCCACGCAGTGGACGATGGGCAAGAACTTCGACGCCACGGGCGCCTTCGGGCCGGAGATCGTGACGGCGGATGAGCTGCCGCCGGGTGCCGCGCCGCTGCGGATCTGCGCGCGCGTCGATGGCCAGACGGTGCAGGACAGCACGACGGGCGACATGATCTTCAGCGTGGCGCGCGCGATCGAGATCATCTCCGAGGTGATGACGCTGGAGCCGGGCGACGTGATCGCGACCGGCACGCCGTCCGGCGTCGGCTATGCGCGCAAGCCGCCGCTGTTCCTGGCGCCGGGCAAGGTGGTGGAGATCGAGGTCGAGGGCATCGGCGTGCTGCGCAACACCATCGCGGACGATCCCGCCTTCGGCTGAGACCCACGATCCCTTCCCCGCGCTCGCGGGGTGGGGATATGCTCCGCCCCATCAACGAAAACGACGATGGGGGGGAGCGTGACCATGGGGCGCATCATCATGGGCCGTCGCGCCGCGATCGCGGGCGCGGCGGTGGGATGGCTGGCGGCGCCGGCCTTCGCGCAGGCGCCCTGGCCGGACAAGCCTGTGCGCATCCTGGTCGCCTTCCCGCCGGGCGCGAGCACGGATGTGCTGGCCCGGGCGCTGGCCCATGCGCTGGCGCCGGTGCTCGGCCAGCCCGTGGTGGTGGAGAACCGGCCCGGCGCGGGCGGCAACATCGCGACCGTCGCCGTCAAGCGCAGCCCGCCGGATGGCAGCCTGTTCCTGGCGCATTCCGTCGCCTTCTCCGTCAACCCGTCCCTGTTCCGCAACGCGGGCTACGACGCCGCCACGGATTTCGAGCCGGTGGCGATGCTGGCCAGCACGCCCAACATCATCACCGTGAACACGGAGAAACTGGCCGTCGCCAACCTGGGCGAGCTGATCGCGCAGGCGCGCACCCGGCCGCTGGACTACGGCTCCTCCGGCATCGGCACGACGACGCATCTCGGCATGGAATTGCTGTTCCGCAGCCTGGCGCGGGTGGAGGTGCAGCACGTGCCCTTCGGCCCCGCCCAGGCGGTGACGGCGGTGGTGGGCGGGCAGGTGCCGATCGGCAGCACGAGCCTGCCGCCGGCCCTGCCGATGGTGCGCGACGGCCGGCTGCGCGGCATCGCCGTGACCAGCCTGCGCCGCGACCCCGCCCTGCCCGACGTGCCCACGGTGGCCGAACAGGGCTTCCCTGGGTTCGAGGCGCTGACCTGGTTCGGCCTCATGGCCCCGCATGGCACGCCGCCCGCCATCACCGACCGGATGAATGCGGAGATCAACAAGGTGCTGACCTCCGCCGAGACGCGCACGCGGCTGGACGCGATGGGCTTCGTGCCGGATGCGCGGGACCGCCCCGCCTTCGCCGCCTACCTGGCGGAGGAGGTGACGAAATGGGCGGGCGTGGTGCGCGCCTCTGGCGCTTCCGCGGAGTGAGGAAGCCGATCCCGGATTAACCGGGGCTTAACCCGACCTTGGCTAAGACGCCTGGCCACGCGCCAGGAAGGCCAAGGAATGTCCGCATCGTACCCCCGTGGCCGGCGCCTTGCCGGCCGTGCCGCCCGGCTTCTGCTGTCGGTCTCCGGCCTGGCCCTTCTGGGGGGGCAACCGCAGGATGCGGCGGCCGCGACGGCCACCTTCTTCGACAGCATCGCCGAAGGGCGGGCGGATTTCGACAACCGCGTGGCGACCGCGGGCGGCACGGTGAACACGGACCTGCTGTCCAGCCTGACCACGAACCAGACGAGCTGGGCGCGCAGCGCCTTCACCATCACCTCCGGCGACGGCACCACGCGCAGCACGCGCACGACCAGCTTCAACAACGTCCAGGGGCCGAGCGGCACCTTCAACAGCGGCGACTCCATCCGGATGGAGGCTTCCTCGTTGAACCCGCCGGGCAGCGGCCTCGTCTTCACCTTCGCCAGCCCCATCAATGCCTTCGGTGTGGAGCTGGAGGGCTGGGCGACCTGCTGCTACCCGAGCGCGCTCTACATCGCCTTCGATGGCGGCACGCCGATCCTGGTGGGTTCCGCCAATGCACGATCCGACAATCCCGGCGATGCGCGCTACGGCCAGGTGATGACCTTCGTCGCCGCGATCAGCGACAGCGGCACCTTCTCCAGCATCGCCTTCTACGGCGAGGCAAGCGGCGACACGATGTTCGGCGGCGGCACGGTGCGCTACGCGGTGGTGCCGGTGGGGGGGCTGTCCGGCGGCACGGCGATCGACACCAGCCGCGGGTCCTTCAACGAAAGCGACAGCGCCGCGCAGGCCGGCACCGTGACCTTCCGCGGCGGCACCTTCCGCCCGACCGCGTCGGTGGCGCTCAGCCAGCCGGTGGTGGTGGAAGCGACGAACGGCATCATCGACACCTCCGCCGGGCCGGTCGTGCTGCTGGGCAACATCACGGGCGACGGCCAGTTGCAGGTGATCGGCACCGGGCGGCTGACCGTGCAGGGCCAGGCGCAGAACAGCGGCGGCGCGCAGGTGCAGCAGGGCACGCTGGTGGTGCAGGGGCAGCTTGGCGGGCCGCTGTCGGTGCTGGCGGGCGGCATGGTGATGGGCGGCGGCACGGTCACCGGCCCCAGCACCATCAATGGCACGCTCTCCCCCGGCGCATCGCCGGGCATCATGACCTTCACCGCGCCGGTGACGCTGGGCGCGGGGTCCACCACGCGGCTGGAGATCGATGGGCCCGCCGCCGGGACCGGCCGCGGGTTCCATGACCAGGTGCTGGTGACGGGCGCGGGCAATGCGCTGACGGCGGGCGGCACGCTGGCGCCCGTGCTGCGCGGCATCAGCGGGGACGCCACCAACAGCTTCAACCCCGTGATCGGCCAGTCCTTCCGGGTGATCCAGGCGCAGGGTGGGCTGCTGGGCAGCTTTGGCGGGCTGACGCAGCCGACGGATGGCCTGCCGGCGGGTTCGCGCTTCGATGCGCTCTATGGCGCCAACACGCTCGACCTGGTGCTGACGCCGGCGCGCTATGCGGATCTGTCGCCGCTGGGGGGCGGGCAGCGGGTGAACCAGGCCGCGACGGGCGGCGCGGTGGACGCCATCCGCCCGGCGGCGGGGCTGCGGATGGACGGCGATGCGGCGACTGTCTTCGGCGCGCTCTATGTCCTGCCGGCCAGCGCCATCCCGGCGGCGCTCGACCAGGTGTCGGGCGTGGTGCATGCCGATGCGCTGGCGGCGGCGCTCGCGCATCGCCGCATGTTCGGCGCTGCCACCGGGCAGCGGCTCGCGGCGATCCGCAGCGGCGATGCCGGGCTGGTGGCGGCGCAGGGCGCCCTGGCGCCGCGCGTGGCGCTGGACAGCGCGCGCATCGCGCGGATGTCCGCCATGCCGGGCGCCGGCGTGGGCGGGGATGGCGATGACGCGCCCGCCGGCGACGGCGGGGATGGCGATGGCGGCTTCGGGCTGCCGGGCTGGTCCGTCTGGGGCCGGGCGCTGGGGGGCTGGGGCAGCACCGGCAGCGACGGCATCGCGCCGGGCTACAGCCGGCAATCCGGCGGCGCGCTGGTGGGCGCGGACCGCGCCTTCGCGGCCGGCCTGACGGGCGGCATCGCGCTGGGCTTCCTGCGCGGCCAGGTGGATGGCGACGGCGCCACCGGGGAGGTGCGGATCGAGAGCTACCAGGCCAGCCTGTACGGCCTCTACGCGCCGCCGACCGAAGCCTCGGTGAAGCCCTTCGTCGATGTGACGATCGGCACCGGGCTCAGCCGCTACGATTCCCGCCGGACCATCGCCTTCGGCACCCTGTCGCGCCGCGCCAACGCGGACAGCCAGGGCACCGACCTCTCGGCGGAGGCCGGGATCGGCGTCTCCACCCGGATCGAGGGGATCGAGATCGAGCCGCGGCTGCATCTGCGCTGGGACCGCATCGCGCGGCGCGGCCTGACGGAGACGGGGGCGGGGTCACTGAACCTCAGCGTGGACGGGCGCACGGCGGATGCGCTGCGCGCCGGCATCGGCGTCTCCGCGGCGCGGAGCTTCGACCTCGGCAACGGCGTCCGGCTGCGGCCGGAGGCGCGGATCGGCTATGCGCGGGAGATGCAGGATGGCCTCGGCCGGTCCACGCACCGGCTGGGCGGCGCGGGCTTCGGCGTGGAATCCGCGCGGGTCGGCCAGAACGGGCTGAGCGGCGGCATCGGCGTCACCGCCTTCCGCGGCGACCGCTTCGCGGTGGTGGCGGATATCGATACCGCGCGGACGGAGCGCGGCAGCGACCATGTCGCCACCATCGGCCTGCGCTGGGTGTGGTGAGGCGCGCTACCGCGCGTATCTCTTTTCCATCTCGTAGTAGGCGTTGAAGCCGACGCGGTCATAGAGTTCGTCGAAGGGCAGCAGCCGGTCCGCGCCGGGGTGCTGCCCTTGCGCCATCAGCGCCAGCGCATCCTGCTGCGCCTTGATGACGACGTTGAGCAGCGTGACGCCGAGCAGCAGGATGTCGTAGCCGATCGCCTCCGCCTGGCTCGGCGACAGGAAGGGGCGGCCGGGTTTCTCGACCTGCGCCAGCATCGTCGGCGTGTCGCCCGTGACGCGGTGCAGCGCCTCCATTTCCTGCGTTGACTGGGGCGCCTCGAAATAGACGATGTCGGCGCCGAGTTCGGCAAAGGCCTGGGCGCGCCAGAGGGCTTCGTCGATGCCGACCGCGGCGCGGCTGTCGGTGCGGCCGATGATGAGGAGGTCGCCGCCGGCGCGGCGGATCGCGTCCCGCGCATCCAGGGCGGCGCGCAGGCGCATGATCGCCTCCTCCCGCGGCGCGACCTCCAGCCCCTGGGCGAAGCCGCAGCGCTTGGGGAAGACCTGGTCCTCGATCATCACGCAGGCGAAGCCGGCCTGGTGGTAGCCGGCGATGGTGCGGCGGACATTCACGGGATTGCCGAAGCCGGTATCGGCATCGCCGATCACGGGGATCGGGCTCGCGGCGCAGACCTCCCGCCCCGCATCCAGCATCTCCCGGTACGAGACCAGGCCCGCATCGGGCAGGCCGAGGCGGGCGGCGGAGACGGCGTAGCCGGAGAGGAAGGCGGCGGGGAGGCCGGCGCGGGCGATGAGGCGCGCACCCATCGCATCATGGCAGCCCGGCACCACGGCGATGCCGGGGGCGTCGAGCACCGCGCGCAGGCGGGCGGCGGGGGAGGGGACAGGCCCCTCGGCTTCCGGGTCGAGCATGGTCGTTATCCTCCGGCCGCCATGCTGGCACGCGCGGGGGCGGCCGGGCAGTGTCGTGCAACTGTCACACGCGCGGTGGCGGCGGTTGGTCTAGATGACCGGCGGTTCGGGACGGGAGCGATGGCGTGAAGTTCGACGTGGTGGAGATCAACGACAAGGCCAACAGGATCGTCCTGACGGGGCGGCTGGATTCGGGCACGGTCGGCGCGGTGGAGACGCCCTTCACGGCGACCATCGCCGCATCCGGCCGCAGCGCGGTGCTGGACCTGACGGCGCTCGACTTCCTGTCCTCGCTTGGCATCCGGCTGCTGCTGTCCGCGGCGCGGGTGGTGTCGCGGCGCGGCGGCAAGGTGGTGCTGTTCGGCGCCCAGCCCATGGTGGCGGAGGTCCTGGCGGCGATGGCGCTGGACCAGGTGCTGCCGCTGGTGGCGACCGAGGATGAGGCGCTGGCCCGACTGGCCGCCTGACGCGCCGATGCTGCGACTCGAGGTGCCGATCCGGCTGCCCGCGATCGCGGAGGCGCAGGCGGCGATCGAGGCCTGGGCCGGGGAAGCGGGTCTCGGCCCCGCCGCCACCTACCGCCTGGCGCTGGTGGCGGAGGAATTGCTGGCGAACCTGGTCATGCATGGCCGATTCGCGGGGGAGGCGCCCGCCGCCCGGCTGAGCGTGGAGGCGGAAGGGGGCGCCGCCGTGCTGGTGATCGAGGACGCGGCCGCGCCCTTCGATCCGCGGGCGGCCGCCCGGCCCGCGGCACCACGGCTGGATGACGACCGCATCGGCGGCATGGGCCTGGCGCTGGTGCGGAAGATGGCGGCGGGGCTGGAGTACGGCCCGGCCGGGGATGGCTGGAACCGCACCAGTATCACCCTCGACGCGGCGTGAAGATTGCGACAAGGCGCCGGGTTGTCGGGCGCTCTGTCATCGAAGCTTCATCAAACTGCAATCGGTTGGTCGTCCCATGCGCCTAGAAGGCGCTCGCCGGACGCCACGCTGCGCTTCCGGCACGCGAACAGGACCGGAGAGAGACACAGTGAACAGGCGGACCCTTCTGCTCGGCACCGGCGCGGCCCTTGGCGCCGGGCTGTTCGATGCCCGCGGCGCGATGGCCCAGACCGTGACGATCACTGGCGCCGGCGCGACCTTCCCGCGCCCCGTTTATGAGCGCTGGGCGAATGCCGCGCGCACGGCGGCGGGCATCCAGCTCAACTACCAGTCCATCGGCTCCGGCGGCGGGATCAACCAGATCACCAACCGCACGGTGGATTTCGGCGCCACCGACGCGCCGCGCACGCTGGAGCAGCTGCGCGAGGGCAACCTGATGCAGTTCCCGACCGTCATGGGCTCGATCGTGCTGATCGTGAACCTGCCGGGGGTTGCCGACCGCCAGCTGAAGCTGACGCCGGAAGTCATCACGGACATCTTCTTCGGCCGCCTGACGCGCTGGAACGACAACCGCATCGCCGAGCTGAACCGTGGCCTGCGCATCCCGTCGCTGCCGATCTCCGTGGCCTATCGCGCGGATGCTTCCGGCACCACCTGGGGCTTCACCAACTACCTGGCGCGCGTGTCCCAGGCGTGGAAGGACGGCCCTGGCGCCGGCACCTCCATCCAGTGGCCGGCCGGGCAGGGCGCGCGGGGCAATGAGGGTGTCGCGAACGCGGTCCGCAACACGCCGGGCGCCATCGGCTATGCCGAGAATGCCTACGCGGTGGTGAACCGCCTGGTGACGACGCAGATCCGCAACAAGGCCGGTAATTTCGTGGAGCCGGTGCAGGCCACCTTCGTCGCCGCCGCCGATGCCGCCGACTGGACCGTGCCGAACATGGCGCCGGACACGCTGGACCTGCCGGGTGCCAATGCCTGGCCGATGACGGTGGGCACCTACATCCTGCTGCCGACCAACCCGGCGGCGGACAAGGTCGAGGGCAGCCGCAACACCATGCGGTTCTTCGACTGGGCCTTCAAGAACGGCGCGCAGATCGCCGGCCAGCTTGAATACATCCCGCTGCCGGACAGCGTGACCAACGTGATCCGTCGCAACTGGGCCGCCATGGTCAAGGCGCCGAATGGCGCGCCGGTCTGGACTGCCTGAGCGAAGCTTGTCCCACTCGCCCCCGGGCCGCGCGCCCGGGGGACTCCGCCTTCCCTGAACCCCTGATCAGGACCTTGCCGGTGAGCGATATGACAATGGGCGCGGGCGCCGCGCCGAGGCCGGTCGCGCGCCGCCGCGGGATGGATGTGGGGGATCTGGTCTTCGAATGGCTGTGCCGCGGCGCGGGCGTCATCGTGCTGCTGCTGCTGGGCGGCATCATCGTCACGCTGTTCATCGGCGCCCTGCCTGCCTTCCGCGAATTCGGCCTGGGCTTCCTGACCAGCACGCAGTGGAACCCGGTGGAGGGCCGCGAGAACTATGGCGGCGCGGTCGCCATCTTCGGCACCGTGATGTCGGCGGTGCTCGCGATCTGCTTCGCGGTGCCGGTGGCCTTCGGGATCGCCTTCTTCCTGACGGAGCTGGCGCCGGATTGGCTGCGCCGGCCGGTGGGCACGGCGATCGAATTGCTGGCCGCGGTGCCCTCCATCATCTACGGGATGTGGGGCCTTTTCGTCGTGGTGCCCTTCGTCCAGATGCACATCCAGCTGGCGCTCGGCGACTACCTGGTCGCCATCCCGCTGGTCGGTTTCCTGTTCGAGAGCCGCTTCTTCGCCGGCACGTCGCTGTTCACGGCGGCCATCGTGCTGGCCATCATGATCCTCCCCTTCATCGCGGCCACCATGCGGGACGTGTTCCTGCAGGTTCCGCCGGTGTTCAAGGAAAGCGCCTACGGGCTGGGCGCCACGCGGTGGGAGGTGATGAAGGGCGTGGTCCTGCCCTACACGCGGATCTCCGTGGTCGGCGGCATCATGCTGGGGCTGGGCCGCGCGCTGGGGGAGACGATGGCGGTAACCTTCGTCATCGGCAACGCGAACCGCATGCCGCAGAGCCTGTTCGACCCCTCCACCACCATCGCGTCCATCGTCGCGATGGAATTCCCGGAAAGCCTGATGGGGAGCATGAAGCAATCCGCGCTCTTCGCGCTGGGCTTCCTGCTGTTCGTGATCTCCTTCCTGGTGCTGGCAGCGTCCCGCTACCTGCTCCGCTCCCGCCTCAAGGCCTGATCCATGAGCACCACGATCTTCGAGCCGCCGCCGCGCGCCGCCGTCCGGCGCAGCGCCGCCCTCGCCTCCCGCCGCAAGGCGGTGGACCTGATGGTCAAGTGGTTCTGCCTGGCGGCGACGCTGGTGGGCCTGTTCTTCCTGGCCTCCATCATGGCGACGCTGCTTTGGCGCGGCCTTGCCTCGATGGACTGGGTGGTGCTGACGGAGGAATTCCGCCCGACCCGCTATGGCGATGAGACGGCGCCGAAGGGCGGCCTTGTCCACGCCATTCTCGGCAGCCTGATCCAGACCGCGATCGGCACGGCCATCGGCACGCCGATCGGCCTGCTGGTCGGCACCTACCTGTCCGAATACGCGCGGGGCTCCGCCTTCGGCAACGTGCTGCGCTTCGTCTCGGACGTCCTGCTCTCGGCGCCGTCGATCCTGATCGGGCTGTTCATCTACCAGCTTGTCGTGCTGCCGATGGGCGGCTTCTCCGGCATCGCGGGTGCGCTGGCGCTGGCCATCATCGTCATTCCCGTCGTGGTCCGGACCACGGAGGACATGCTGCAGCTCATCCCCAACACGCTGCGGGAGGCCGTGATCGGGCTCGGCGCGCCGAAATGGAAGATGATCACGCTGGTCTGCTACAAGGCTGCCGCTTCCGGCATCCTGACGGGCATCCTGCTGGCGGTGGCGCGCATCGCGGGTGAGACGGCACCGCTGCTGCTGACCAGCTTCGGCAACAACGTCACCAGCTTCGACCTGTCCACCGCCATGGCGAGCCTGCCGATCGCCATCTACCAGCAGGCCAATTCGGGCTTCCCGGACCTGATCGAGATCGCCTGGTCGGGCGCGCTGCTGGTCACGCTCGGCGTTCTTGCCATCAACATCATCGCCCGCACGCTGTTGCGCGGGCGGCAGTGATCCAGGAAGGGAGAGGGCCGATGAGCTCCACCACCGAGACCAAGCAGAGCGCCGAGGCCGGCTTCGGCGGCATGCAGGCGCGGTCGGGCGCGCAGATCAATGCCACCTCCCGCATCTCGGTCCGCAACCTCGATTTCTACTACGGCACCAACAAGGCGCTGAAGGGCATCAACCTGGAACTGCCGGACCGGCAGGTGACGGGCATGATCGGCCCCTCCGGCTGCGGCAAGTCCACGCTGCTGCGCGTGCTGAACCGGATGTACAGCCTGTACCCCGGGCAGCGGGCGGAGGGCGAAGTGCTGATGGATGGCCGCAACATGATCGACCCCTCGGTCGACCTGAATGAGCTGCGGTCCAAGGTCGGCATGGTGTTCCAGAAGCCGACGCCCTTCCCGATGACGATCTACGACAACATCGCCTTCGGCATCAAACTGCATGAGAAGCTGCCGAAATCGGAACTGGACGACCGCATCGAATGGGCGCTGTCCCGCGCCGCGATCTGGGGCGAGGTGAAGGACCGGCTGCAATCCAGCGCCATGGGCCTGTCGGGCGGCCAGCAGCAGCGGCTGTGCATCGCGCGGTCCATCGCGGTGCGGCCGGAGGTGATGCTGTTCGACGAGCCGACCAGCGCGCTCGACCCGATCTCCACCCTCAAGATCGAGGAGCTGATCGACGAGCTGAAGCGAGACTTCACCATCTGCATCGTCACCCACAACATGCAGCAGGCCGCGCGCTGCGCCGACCAGGTGGCGTTCTTCTACCTCGGCGAATTGGTGGAGGTGGCGCCGGCCGCGCGCATGTTCACCGCGCCGCGGGAGAAGCGGACGCAGGAATACATCACCGGCCGGTTCGGCTGAGCGGGAGGGCTGGGCACATGCCGATGGAACAGGGCGACCACATCGTCCGCAGCTACGACGAACAGCTTCGCCGCCTGCGCGACATGGTGGCGCGGATGGGCGGCCTTGCGGAGCGCCAGGTGAATGACGCGACGGTGGCGCTGGTGCGGCGCGATGCCTCGCTGGCGACGGAGGTGATCGGCCGCGACGCCGCGATCGACCAGCTGGAGCGCGAGATCGAGACCTTCTGCATCCGCATCCTGGCCACCCGCCAGCCGATGGCGATGGACCTGCGCTTCATCATCGCCGCGATGAAGGTGAGCCACAATCTGGAACGCATCGGGGACTACGCCCGCAACGCCGCCAAGCGCAGCATCGTCATCGCGCAGCAGCCGGCGATCGGCAGCCTGAACGGCTTCAGCCGCATGGCGCTGCTGGTGCAGGAGAACCTGAAGCTCGCCATCGATGCGCTGGTGAATGACGATGCGGAGGCCGCGCAGCGCGTCTGGGCGGCGGATGAGCCGGTGGACGATGTCTACAACGGCATCTTCCGGGAGATGCTGACCTTCATGATGGAGGATCCGCGGAACATCACCGCGGCCACGCATCTGCTGTTCATCGCCAAGAACCTGGAACGCATCGGCGACCACGCCACCAACATCGCGGAGACGGTGCACTACGCGGTGCGCGGCGACAGCCTGCCGGATGACCGGCCCAAGGCCGACGCCTCCGCCTACGCCGTCGTCCGCCCACGCGAGTGAGGGATCACGCCATGCCCGACGCCATTGGCAGCCTGGCCAAGCCCACCATCCTGGTGGTGGAGGACGAGGCGCCGCTGCTGACCCTGCTGCGCTACAACCTGGAGAAGCAGGGCTTCCGTGTTGAGGAAGCGACCGATGGGCAGGAGGCGCTGCTGCGCGTCGCCGAAGGCCCGCCGGATTTGATCCTGCTGGACTGGATGCTGCCGCAGCTTTCGGGGCTGGAGGTCTGCCGCCAGATCCGCCGGCGCCCCAACACCCGCGACCTGCCGATCATCATGGTGACGGCGCGGACGGAGGACCAGGACGCGGTGCGCGCGCTGGATACCGGCGCCGACGACTACATCGCCAAGCCCTACGTGATGGACGCGCTGCTGGCGCGCATCCGGGCGCTGCTGCGGCGGTCGGGCGCGGTGCCGGTGAAGGGGCGCCTGACCTATGCCGACCTGGTGATGGACCAGGACGCGCATCGGGTGACGCGGGGCAGCCGGTCGCTGCATCTCGGCCCCACCGAATACCGGCTGCTGGAGTTCTTCCTGAGCCATCCCGGCCGCGTCTTCACGAGGGAACAGCTGCTGGACGCCGTCTGGGGCCGCGACATCCATGTGGAGCCGCGTACCGTGGACGTGCATATCCGCCGCCTGCGCAAGGCGGTGAACGGGGAGGGGGAGGCGGACATCATCCGCACCGTCCGCTCCGCCGGCTATGCGCTGGACGTGGAGGAGTAGGACCGACGGCATGATGGCGTGACTGGCGGCCGACGCAGTCGGCCGAGGCCGCAGATGCGGCCGCCCGTCACGCCGCAGGCGTGCCTTCGGCACGACGCTTGGGGGCATGAACCTCAGGGCTCGTCCGGTGCGCGGTAGAGCGAGGTGAGCGACAGGCGCCGCAGCGTGTTGCGGGCGAGCGCCTCGATCTCCCGCCGGTCGGTCGTGTCGGGGTCCACCGTCATCCAGGCGGCGGAGAGGCGCCGCCAGAAGACGGAGATGTCGAGCAGCCGGTCCCGGTAGCCATCCTGTTCCAGGATCAGCCGCGTCGGCGCTTCCAGCGGCAGGGGGCGGCGCATCGCTTCCTCGGCCGCCGCCAGGATGGCGGTGCTGGCGCGGCGCGGGCGGCTGATCTGCGGCAGCAGCCCATCCATGGCCCGCGTCAGCAAGCCGCCGCCGACCCAGCCGCGATCGGCGCCGAGTGGCTGGCGCGTGCGCAGCACCACCTTCTCCATCGCCGCATAATCCGGCTGCGCGGCGGCGGTGGCCAGGACGCGCGCATGGGCATTGGCCAGGCGCTGCAGGCGCCGGGCGAGGGGGGCCACCGTTGCCATCGGGAAGCCGAAGCGGGTGATGCAGCGGGCGACGGCGGCTTCGAACATGCCGGGGCCGGGCGGCACGCGGCGCATTGCCTCCGCCAGCGCCTGCCCTTCCTCCCCGGCCTGGCCGGCCAGGCGTTCCACCATGGCGGTGGTGGCGGCGTAGAGGTGGTGCTCCTCCGGCACCTCCTCCTCCTCATCCAGCAGGGGCCCTGGCATGGGGTCCCCGGGGATGATCCGCTCCACGCAGCGCAGCGCGGCGGGGATCAGGCGCAGCAGGCGGAAGTCGCGGCTGCCCGGCGCCAGGTCGAAAAGCTGGTGCGCGGTCTCGATATCCACCAGCAGGCGGAGATGGGCGAAGGACCGCACCACGGCGATGCCGCCGCTGGCATCGCGTTCGAAGCCCAGGCCCGCCTCATGCATCCAGGGCGCGTGGAAGTTGAAATGGGTGGGTGGCCAGACCTCCCCGGCCTCGGCGCCCGGGAAGATGACGGGGTCGAAATGACGAGGATCCGGCAGCCCCCCCCGGTGCGGCGGGATGGCGGTGGAGACCGGAGCAGGGCTGGCTTGATCGGGCACGGTCGCAAGATGCGGGACGAATGGTTAACGAGAGGTGGCCACACAACCGGAATGCGAGTGCCGATTCCGTGTGGCGTCATGGCCCCGTCGTGGAGCCTGCGTGATTGACGGGGGGCCTGCCACGCGCGACCAATGCGCCAACACAACTGGGGAGCCCAATGTCATGAATCGCCGCAGCTTCGGGCTCGCCGCCCTGTTCGCCCTGCCCCTGGTGGCCGCCTGTTCCGCGACCGACCCGATGGGCGCCCAGCTGGCGGCCCAGCCGGTCCGCGTCGTGTTCTTCGAGGATGACAGCATCGCCGTGAGCGAGGAGGCCAAGGCCGTGATCCTCGATGCGGCGGCGGTGGCCCGGCGCTACCCCGGCGCGCCGGTGCGGGTGCTCGGCTTCTCCGCGCCCGATCCGAACCACGCGCCGACGGTCAACCTCTCCCGCGCGCGGGCGGAGCGGGTGGTGAACGAACTGGTCGCCGCCGGCGTGCCGCGCGCGCAGGTCACCCAGCAGGGCCGCGGCGCGGTCGCCTTCGATGCGGTGCCCGTGCAGAGCCGCCGGGTGGAGATCCATATCGGCGGCAATTGAGGGACAGCTTCCCCGCGCGGATCGCCGCATGACGCGCGGGCCGGGGCATGGCACAGGATGCCATGCCCGATGATGGCCGATTCTCCCCCGTAGCCAGCCCTGCCATGGAAAGCCTCGTGGACCCTGTCGAGGTTCTGGGCCGCGTCTTCGGCCACCCCGGCTTCCGCGGGCGGCAGGAGGAGGTGGTGCGCCATGTCGCGGGCGGGGGCTCCGGCCTGGTGCTCATGCCGACGGGCGGGGGCAAGTCGCTCTGCTTCCAGGTGCCGGCGCTGTGCCGGGAAGGGGTCGGGGTGGTGGTCAGCCCCCTGATTGCCCTGATGGAGGACCAGGTGGCGGCGCTGCGCCAGCAGGGCGTGGCGGCGGCGGCGCTGCATTCGGACCTGCCGGAAGGCGAGGCCCGGACCGTGCTGCGGGACCTCCATTCGGGCGACCTCAAGCTGCTCTACGTCTCGCCGGAACGGCTGACGCTGGAGGGGATGCTCAACCGGCTGGAGGAACTGCCCATCGCGCTCTTCGCGGTGGATGAGGCGCATTGCGTCAGCCAGTGGGGGCATCACTTCCGGCCAGAATACCGAACCCTCGGCGTGCTGTCGGAACGCTTCCCCCGCACGCCCCGCCTGGCGCTGACCGCGACGGCGGACCAGCGGACGGTGGAGGATATCCGCCGGCAGCTGGGGCTGCAGGATGATCCGGTGTTCCGGGGCGGCTTCGACCGCCCGAACATCCGGATCGAGGCCGTGCCGCGGGAGCAGGAGCGCGCGCAGCTCCGCGCCCTGCTGCGGGAGGAAGCCTCCAAGGGCGGGGCCGGCATCGTCTATTGCGGCACCCGCAACAAGACGGAGCAGACGGCGGAATGGCTGCGCGCCGATGGCGTGGATGCGCTGGCCTTCCATGCCGGCATGGATGGCGGCGCGAAGCGTGACGCGCATCGCCGCTTCGCCCGTGGCGACAGCGTGGTGATGTGCGCGACCATCGCCTTCGGCATGGGGATCGACCGGCCGGATGTGCGCTGGGTGGCCCACCTCGACCTGCCGAAATCGCCGGAGAGCTGGTACCAGGAGATCGGCCGCGCCGGCCGCGATGGCCTGCCGGCCCGCGCCCTTCTGCTGTACGGCGCGGGCGACATCGCGCTGGCCCGGCACCGGATCGAGGAAAGCCCGGCGGCGCCGGAGCAGAAGCGGATCGAGCGCCAGCGCCTGGACGCCATGATCGCGATCGCGGAAGCCGCGACCTGCCGCCGCCAGATCCTGCTGCGCTGCTTCGGGGAGGATGACATCCCCCCCTGCGGCAATTGCGATGTCTGCCTGACGCCGCCCAAGCTGTTCGACGGCACGGTGGCGGCGCAGAAGATGCTCTCCGCCGTGCTGCGCACCGGGCGGCGCTTCGGCGTCGCGCATGTCGTCGATGTGCTGCGCGGCAAGATGACGGAGAAGGTCACGCAATTCTCGCATGACCAGCTGCCGACCTTCGGCGTGGGCAAGGATCTGTCCGAATTCGCCTGGCGCGGCGTGGCGCGGCAGCTGGTGGCGCGGGGCGCGCTGGACGTGGCGGTCGAGAACCATGGCGAACTGGTGCCGACCGATGCCGCCCGCCCGATCCTGAAGGGGGAGGAGAAGGTGCTGCTGCGGGAGGATGTGCTGCGCGCCGGCAACGCCCCCTCCGGCAGCGGGACGCGCGGCGTGCGGGGCGGCGGCGGCGGCGCGCCGGTCGGCGACCGGGTGTTCGAGGCGCTGCGGGACTGGCGGCGCGGCGAGGCCCAGGCCCAGCAGGTGCCGGCCTATGTCATCTTCCAGGACAAGACGCTGGCGGAAATCGCCGCCGCGCGCCCGCGCAGCCTGGACCAGTTGGGCGCGATCCCGGGGGTGGGGCGGACCAAGCTCGACCGGTATGGCGACGAGGTCTTGCGGGTGCTGCGCGGCTGCGACTGAGGCCGTCGGGGGAAGCATGGCTCCCCCCGACAGTGTCTTCAGCTCGGCGTGGCGCCGGAGGACCGCACGATCGGCGCCCAGCGCGCCACCTCCCGGTTCACGAAGGCCTGGACATCGGCGGGGCCGCTATCGGACATCGGCAGGACGCCGAGGCCCGCGATGCGGTCCTTCATGCCCGGCTCATTGATCGCGATGGTGAAGGCTTCCCGCACCCGCGTGACCACGCCCTCCGGCAGCCCGACGGGGCCGGCCAGGACGAACCAGTTGATCGCCGTCGCGCCGGGGAAGCCGGCCTCCACGATGGTCGGCACGTCGGGGAAGGTGGACATGCGTTCCCCGCTGGTGATCGCCAGCGCCCGCAGCGTGCCGCCGCGCACGCTGCCGGCATGGGCGCCGAGCGTGTTCCACAGCGATTCAAGGCTGCCGCCGAGGACCTGCTGCTCGGCCTCCCCACCGCCGCGGAAGGGCACATGGAGCAGCTGCGTCCCGGTCTCGCTGGCCCAGAGCATGCCCGCGAGGTGGCCGACGGAGCCGATGCCGGCGGAGCCGTAGCTTATCGCCTCCGGCCGGGCGCGGGCCGCGGCGAGGTAGTCCGCCATGTTGCGGATGGGGCTGTTCGGCCGCACGCCGACGACCATCGGCGCGCCGCCGACGAGCATGACGTAGGAGAAGCTGCGGCGGACATCGTAGGGCAGGGTGGGGAACAGCGTCTGCGCGATGGCCATCGGCCCGGCATTGGCCAGCACCAGCGAATAGCCATCCGGCCGTTCCGCCGCGATATGCGCGGTGCCGACGGTGCCGCCCGCGCCGGGGCGGTTGTCCAGCACGACGGGCTGGCCGAGCACCCGCTCCAGCGTCGGCGACAGCAGCCGCACCACGCCATCGGAGGTGCCGCCGGCCGAGAAGGGGCTGACGATCCGGATGGGCCGGTTGGGAAAGGCGCCCTGGGCGAGGACGCCGGCGGGCAGCAGAAGGGGAAGAGCCAGCGCGGGGGCGCTGGCCAGCAGGTGGCGGCGGTTCATATGATCATCCCGGCAGCATTTCATGGGCCCGGTGTGCACGGGAAAGAGGCAATCCCCTTCCCGCGCCCGACAGGCGCCCGGGGCCAAGCAAGCCACGCGCCATCGATCACGGTTTCGTGCGTGGTGGCCGGGCGGGGGGATGGATGGAGCGGCTGAAGCGATGGGCGGGGGCGCTGAAGCGATGGGCGGGGGCGCTGAAGCGCCAGGCAATCCTGCTGTGGCTGGCGGCGCGGGATGCGCGCGTGCCCTGGGCGGCGCGGCTGCTGGCGGCGGGGATCGCGGCCTATGCCTTCTCCCCCATCGACCTGATCCCGGATGTGATCCCGGTGCTGGGGCTGCTGGATGAGCTGATCCTGCTGCCCGGCCTGGTGTGGCTGGTGCTGCGGATGATCCCGCCGGCGCTGCGGGCCGAGCTGGAGGATCAGGCCACGTCGATCGCCGCGCGCCCGGTCAGCCGGGCGGGGGCGGTCGCGGTGGTGGGGCTGTGGGTGGCGGTGGCGGGCCTGGCTGCGTGGTGGTGGCTGGGGTGAGGGTCAGCCCTGCCGCCAGGCGGGGAAGGGATCGGCGAAGCGGCCCCAGGTCCTGGGGCCGCCGCGCATCTCGGCATCCGTCAGCAGGCAGGCATCGAGGGCGCGGCGCAGCGCGGCTTCGTCCATGCCGATGCCGATGAAGACGATTTCCTGCCGCCGGTCGCCGAAGGGTTCCTGCCAATTGGCCATCACGCCGCGGCGCCAGTCGGGATCCTCGGGCCAGCGTTCCTCCGGCTGGGCGGCCCACCAGAAGCCCGCGGCCTCATGCCGGCCGACGGCGCCGGCCAATTGCCAGGACCCCGCCCAGGGCATGCGGGTGGCGAGCCAGAAGAAGCCCTTGGCGCGGATCACGCCGGGCAGGGGGCTTTCGATCAGCCGCTTGAAGCGGGCGGGGTGGAGGGGCCGGCGGGCGCGCCAGACGAAGCTGGTGATGCCGAATTCCTCGCTTTCGGGCAAATGGTGGCCGGACAGCGCCTGCGCCCAGCCGGCGGCCTGGGAGGCTTGCGCGAAATCGAAGCGGCCGGTGTCCAGCACATGGCGCAGCGGCACCTGGCCCTGGACGCTGGCCACGATCTCCGCCCGCGGGTTGAAGGTGGCGAGGATGCCGGCCAGGCGGCCGAGTTCCTCCGTCGTCACGCGGTCCGCCTTGTTGACGACGATGACGTCGGCGAATTCCACCTGCTCCACGAGCAGATCCACCAGCAGGCGGGTGTCCTCCTCCCCGGTCGCCTGGCCGCGTGCGCGCAGGCTGTCGGCGCTGGCGTAATCCGCCAGGAAGGCGGCCGCATCCACCACCGTCACCATCGTGTCCAGCCGCGCGATGTCGGAGAGGGAGAAGCCATCCTCCGTCCTGAAGTCGAATGTGGCGGCGACGGGCATGGGTTCGGCGATGCCGGTGCTCTCGATCAGCAGCGCGTCGAAGCGGCCCTCCCGCGCCAGCTTGGCGACTTCCTGCATCAGGTCCTCCCGCAGCGTGCAGCAGATGCAGCCATTCGACATCTCGACCAGGCGTTCCTCGGTGCGGGAGATGGTGCCCGCGTCGCCCCGGAGGGGCGCATGGGAGTCGTTGCCGACAAGGGCGGCGTCGATATTCACCTCCGACATGTCGTTGACGATGACGGCGACGCGCCGGCCTTCCCGGTTCGCCAGGACATGGTTCAGCAGCGTGGTCTTGCCGGCGCCGAGGAAGCCGGAGAGCACGGTGACGGGCAGGCGGGGATCGGCGTTCATGGCGCGGGGAACCGGCCGGCCTCATCCAGGCAGAGCACCAGGCGCAGCGGCGCGTCATCGGGGTTGGGGGGCGATCGGTGAATGCAGCCATTCCCGGCATTGCCCGGCCAGGCCTCCCCCTTCAGCACCGCGACATCGCCGGTGGCCAGGCTGTCCGGCTGCATCATGAGGTGGGCGGGGTCGAGCCGCCGGGCCAGCGCCGCGCCGCCGGGAAGGTCCAGCCATTCGGTCCCCGGCCCCGCATAGGTGCAGAGCAGGCGGAGCCCGACCGCATCGGCGTGCCAGCGATGGCAACCGCGGCCGCGCAGTGCCTCCAGCCGGATGCGCAGGCGGTCCTGGCCGGTCAGGGCGGTGAAGCTGGCGGCGAGGAGGCTGATGTCGGCGTGCAGCAGGCCGGTCAGCGGGACCTGGCGGGACAGCGCCTGGAGGGCGGCGTCGGGCGCATCCTCCCCGATCGCGACGAAGGGACCGCGGGCGAGGAGCGGCCCGAGGCCGGCGAAGAGCGGGATCGGCAGGCGGCGGCGCCAGGCCGCGATGTTGGTGCCATCGCGCAGCACGGGGGCCAGCACCGCCATGGCGGCCAGGGGGGAGGCGTGTTCGACGTGGTCGAGCGGCATCTCACGGGGTCCGTTTGATATGGTATAACATAACATAGTCGCGCTGCCGGACAAGGCCCGGGTGACGCGGGCGTGACTCGACGGGGCAGCCGGGTGGTGGTTACTTAGGTAAACGGTTAACCATGGGGCAGCGCTGGCGGGCACCGCGCGCCGCCCGGGCCGATCGACCGGCCATCGCAGGAGGGAAGAACGACCATGGCTGCCACCGAGACCGATCGGGACCTCGTCCAGACCCGCATCCTCCCGCTGCCGCCGCGGCTGGTGTGGCGCTGCTGGACGGAGCCCGCGCTGCTGATGCGGTGGTTCACGCCGCATCCCTGGAAGACCACCCATGCGGAGGTGGACCTCCGCCCCGGGGGCATCTTCCACACGGTGATGCAGGGCCCCGAGGGCCAGGTGATGAACGAGCCGCCGGGCTGCTGGCTGGAGGTGGTGCCGCATTCCCGCCTGGTCTGGACCGACACGCTGCTGCCGGGCTTCCGGCCGCGCCCCAACCCCTTCATGACGGCGGTGCTGACCTTCGAGGAAGTGGCGGAGGGCACGCGCTACACGGCCCGCGTCCTGCACAAGGATGGCGCGGATCGCGACCGCCACGCGGCCATGGGGTTCGAGCAGGGCTGGGACGCGGCGCTGGACCAGCTGGTGGGGGTGGCGCGCGGGCTGGAGGCTTGACCCACCCGGCACCGCCCCCGATCTGCCGGCGACGCAGGGACGGGAGAGGCGGGATGGCGATCGGGCGTCGGGGGATGATGGGCGCGGCGGCGGGGCTGCTGGCCTCGCCGGTGGTGGCGCAGCCGGCGCGGCGGCCGCGCGGGCCCTTCTGGCCGGGCGGCGCCAGGCTCGCCATCGGGGTCTGCATGATGTTCGAGGCCGATGGCGGGCAGCCCGCCATGTGGCAGAACGGCCCGCCCGGCACGCCCCAGGCCGGGCAGCGCTTCCCCAACCTGCCGATGATCCAGGGCCGCACCTATGGCGCGAAGGAAGGCGTGCCGCGGCTGCTCGACCTGTTCGACCGGCTGGATATCCGCGTCTCCTCCTTCATGATCGGGGAGACGATCCGGCGATACCCGGACCTGGCGAAGGAGATCGTGGAACGCGGGCATGAGGCCGGCGGCCGCGCCATCCGCCACGCGCCGCAATTCCATCTGCCGAAGGAGCAGGAGCGGGAGTTCCTGCGGGAGGGGTTCGAGGCGCTGCGCAGCGCGACGGGGCTCTGGCCCAAGGGCTTCAATGCCCAGGGCCTGCAGGGCAGCGTGAACACCAACGACCTGCTGCAGGAACTCGGCCTGGTCTATTCCATCGACGACCGGACACGGGACGAGCCCTGGATCCAGGCGGTGAATGGCGACAGGGAACTCTGCCTCGTGCCCTATATGGGCCACGTCAACGATCTGAACTTCTTCCAGAACCAGCAGCGCAGCCTGGACGACTACGAGCAGATGCTGCGGCAGGAATTCGAGGTGCTGTACGAGGAAGGCGCGGCGCGCCGCCGCATGATGAGCGTGCCGCTGCATGATTTCGTGGCGGGTCGGCCGGCCATCATCCCCTCGGTCCAGCGCTTCCTGCACTGGGCGGGGAAGCACCCCGGCGTGTGGTTCGCGCGGCGGGACGAGATCGCGGAATGGGCGCTGGGCCCGGGGCGGGCGCTGACGCCCCGGGATGCGCCGGTGCTGCCGGGCTAGCCCGGCAGCAACGCCCCCTCCGCTACCACCAGCCGGCGCCCGTGGAACTGCGCGACGGCCGGGCGGTGGGCGATGGAGAGGACGGCGGTGCCGGGCAGCCGCTCCGCCACCAACCGGTACAGCGCTTCCTCCCCCGCCGGGTCCAGGCTGGCCGTCGCCTCGTCCAGGAACAGGAAGTCAGGCTTCACCAGCAGGGCGCGGGCGATGGCCAGGCGCTGCTGTTCACCGCCCGACAGGCGCCGGTCCCAGGCATCTTCCTCATCCAGCCGGTCCAGCAAATGGGGCAGGCCGGCGGCGGAGAGGGCTTCGCGCACCGCATCGTCGGGCACCGTCGCGGCATCCAGCGGGTAGCAGACGGCGCGGCGGAGGCTGCCCAGCGGCAAATAGGGGCGCTGGGGCAGGAACAGGGCGCGGGCGCCGTCGGGGATGTGCGCGGTGCCCTGGCCGAAGGGCCAGATGCCGGCGAGCGCCCGGAACAGCGTCGATTTGCCGCTGCCGGAGGCGCCGGTAATGAGGACCGCCTCCCCCTTCTCCAGCCGCAGCGACGCGCCCTGCATCAGCACGCGGCCGCCGGGCAGGCTGATGGTGACGTCGTCCAGCACCACGGCGGGATCGGCGCCGGGCAGGGCGCGGACGCCATCGGTCGCGGCGCGGGCGACCTCGATCGCGCGGCGGAAGCCTGTCAGGCGCTCGACCGTCGCGCGCCATTCCGTCAGCCGGGCGTAATTGTCCACGAACCAGGACAGCGCGCCCTGCACCTGGCCGAAGGCGCTGCTCGTCTGGATCAGGCCGCCGAGGGGGATGCGCCCGGCGAAATAGGCGGGGGCGGCGACGACGATGGGGAAGATGCTGGCGACCTGGGTGAAGCCCGCGGTGAAGAACGTCAGGCGCTTGGTGGCGGTCATGATGCCCCACCAATTCTCCGTCAGCGCGTTGAAGCGCGTCAGCAGGCCGCGCTTCTCATCGGCCTCCCCCTGGTGCAGCGCCACGCCTTCGACATTGTCGCGCAGCCGGACCAGGGCGTAGCGGAAATCGGCCTCGACGCGTTGCTGGAGGAAATTCAGGCGGATCAGCGGGCGGCCGATCAGATGGGCCAGCCAGGTGCCGATGACGGAATAGAGGATCGCCACCCAGACCATGTAGCCGGGGATGGTGATGCCGAAGACCTCCAGCGGCCCCGACAGCGACCAGAGCACGAGGATGAAGGAGAACAGCGTGACGATGCTGTTCATCAGGCCGAGGCCGAGGGAGAGGGTATCGTCCACGAAAAGGCGCAAATCGTCGGCCAGGCGCTGGTCGGGGTTGTCCGTCGCCGGGTCGGTCAGGGCGATGCGGTAATAGGCGCGGTCGGCCAGCCAGCGATCCAGGTAGTCCTTGGTCAGCCAGCGGCGCCAGCGGATCTGGAGCGCCTGCCTCAGGTAGAGCTGGTAGACCGCGATCAGGATGTAGGCGATGGCCACCACGGTGAAGCCGGGGAACCAGGTGCCGTCGGCCTCTCCGCCCAGGAACAGCAGGGACCAGAAGGTGGCGGCGTCCTTCGCCTCCAGCGCGTTGTAGAAGGCGCGCTGCCAGTAGGTCAGCACCACCGTCATGCCGACCAGCGACAGGTTCAGCACGATGACGGCGGCCAGCAGCAGCAGGCCGCGGCCGCGCTCCTCGCTCACCCAATAGGGGCGGGTCAGCGTCCAGGCGTCGTGCAGGAAGGAGCCGAGGCGTCGCATGGGCGGGGAATCCTGAAGCGCCCCGCCAGTATCAGGGGGCGCGGAGTGCCCCGTCCATCCGCGCGCGCCATTCGGCGATGCGGCGCTTGTTCACGCCGAAATCCGAATAGCCGATCAGGCTGCGGGAATAGAGGAACAGGCCCGAACCGCCGGGCAGGGGCACGATCTGGCCCACGACGATGTCCGGGAAATTGGCGAGCCTGGTGCGAACCACCCACTGCACCTGCCGCCGGTCCGGCCATTCGGCCAGCTTCCAGGTCCGGGCCTCGCCTTCCCCCAGCATCCGCAGCGCGGCCCAGGCCGCTTCCGGGGAGACGGGGAGGAGCGGCGTCGTCTCATGCCGCTCCGCCGTGGCGCCGGCCGGCGCGGCCAGGTGGGCGTTGGGGGAGGGGGGCAGGACCAGGCCGTTGAAGTCGACCGGCTCCGCTTGCGGCAGGCCGGCGGTGCCGCGGCCCATCAGCAGGGACAGGGTGCTCATGTTGCTGACTTTCGCAGGCGGATGACGCCGCGGATTTCCGCGGTGGGGTCGACGGGCTTGCCCTTGCGCAGGATCTCCACCTGGCCGGCCCGTGCCAGGCGGATGGCGGCGGCGCGGATCGGGCCCATCAGGCGGCGCCAGGTCTCCTCATCGGCCGCAAGGGCGCGGGCGACCTCGCTCGGGCAGATGCTCTTGTCGCTGCCGCGTTCGGTGGTCTGGCGGAGGATCTCGGCCTCCAGCGCCTCGGCATTCGTCATGGGACGAGCCAGGTGGCAGCGGGGGTACTGGCCTGGTCCCAGGCGAAGCGCGCGCGCCGGTGCCCGCCGGCGGCGAGGTGGAGGGATTCGAGGGTGTGGAGGTGCAGGATCACCACGCAGAAATGCGGCCGGCCCGCCTGGCTGTCCAGCGGCGCGGCGGGCGGGGCGGCGATGGCGCGGCCGGGGGCGGGTTCGATCGCGTAGCACATGCGGCTGAAATCCCGGCTGGCCGCCCAGGCTTCATCCGCCAGGGCATCGTCGCGATGCAGCGTGGCGCGGCCGGCCAGCCGCAGCTGCAGCTGCGCGCCGGGGTCGTAGAACATCAGCGTCGCGCGCGGTTCGGCTTCCAGTTCCGCCACCTTCCCCGCCCGCGCATCCGTGTGCAGGCGCAGCTGGCGGGTGGCGGGATCGATGCCGCGCAGCACCACCGTGCGGGCCTGGGGCGCGCCATCAAGGCCGGTGGTGGCGAGGACCGGCGTATGGAAGGGATGGCGCCGGTCCGCGACCCCGCGCGCGACCAGGGCGAGGGCCCAGGCCAGCGTGTCCTCCAGCGTCGCGGGCGCAGCCTGGTGGGTCATTCCCGCCGGATCGCGGCGGCCATGGCCGCGCCGCTATCCACCGCGGCTTCCGCCCGCGCGTCGATCGCCCAATCCCCGCCGGCGCCGAGGCCCAGCGCGGGGTCCCACAGGCAGGGGGCGCCGAGCGGCTTTTCCACCAGCGCATAGCGCCAGCGATGCGCCAGGCAGACCAGCGTCGGCGGCAGGGGCTGGCCGACCAGCTTTTCCAGCGCATCCCGCAGCAGCAGCGCGACCTCCGCCGGGCGGCGTTCCAGGTGTTCGCGGGTCCAGGCGGGGCTGGCCTGGACCACCCAGTTCTCCTGCTGCGCGTTGCGGCCGGGCTTGGAACTGTCCCGCGCCGCCCAACCGATGGGGCCGCCGGTGAGGCGCAGCGTGTCCTGCAGGGGCAGGCGGGTCGGGAAGGCAACCATCAGCGTCCAGCAGGGCGCCATCACGACGCCTTCCAGCACATGCGCCAGATGCGGCGCGGGGCCGGCGAGCAGCGGGATCGCCTGGGGGGAGGGGATGGCCAGGGCCACCGCGTCGAAGGGCCCGTCCTCCGCCGTCGCGGCATCCGGGCTGGGGGCGCCGGGCGTGACCAGCGCGGAATCATGGTGGCGCAGCATCCAGGCGCCGGGGGAGCCGGTGATCTCCACGACATGGCGGTTGACCGTGATGTCCAGGCCATCGGCCAGGCCGCGGCAGATGATCGCCATGTTCGGCTGGCCGACCCAGCGTTTCTCATCCGGCCAGTTCATCGATTTCGTCACTTCAAGCACCGCGGCGAAATGGGCGCCCCGCGCGGTCAGGTACTGCGCGCCGTGGTCGAAGGCGTGGGTGACGCCGTCCACCTCCACCCGCCTGGTCGCCATGCGGCCGCCGGGGCGGCGGCTCTTCTCGAACAGGCGCACGCGGGCGCCATGGGCTTCGAGGGTCTTGGCGCAGGCCATGCCGGCAAGACCGGCGCCCACGATCGCGATGTTCTGAGGAACCATGCCTGCGTGTATGGCGCGGCCGGAGCCGGAGGCAAGGGCGGGATCGCGCGGCGCGGTGGATCGGCCCGGATGGTCGGGGCGCCCAGCCCCCCGATCCTGGGGCTTCGGCCCTGCCGGGCCGAACCGCCGTTCTGGCGTTGGTCGCGGCGGCTGCATCGGCGATGGGTGTTAACCGGCTGTTAACCGACGCTGCGGATTGCGGCGGAACCCTGGTGTTTTGGCGTCACAGGCACGGCCCGGCGGGGGCCATCACGCAGTCGTGCCAGCCGCCGCCCATCCCGCTTGCCGATCCGGGCGCTAGGTTGAGTCCGGAAAAGGGGACGCCATGGCATTGGCCCGGCATGTTCTGCTCGTCGAGGATGATCCGCTGGTCCGCATGACCCTGGTGGAAGGGCTGTCGGATTCGGGGTTCGCGGTGCTGGAGGCGGAGGATGCCGAGATGGCGCTTCGCATGCTGGCGCGGCATCCGGAGATCGCGCTGCTGCTGACGGACATCAACCTGCCGGGCGCGGACGGCTTCGCGCTGGCGCGGGCCGCGCGCGTGCTGCGGCCGGACCTGCCGGTGGTCTATGCCTCCGGCCGGTTCCGCCAGGCGGAGCCGGGGCGCGGCCTGGCGGGCGCGCCCTTCCTGGCCAAGCCCTTCAGCGTGGCCTGCGCGGCGGCGACCATCGCGGGGGCGATGCGGGCGTTGGGATGAGGGTCAGGCGCGGGCCAGCACCGCGTCGATGAAGCCCTGGGTGGCGCCGAGATAGCCCGCGGGGTCGGTCAGCCGGTCGATGCCGGCCTGGTCCAGATGCGCGGTGACGCGCGGGTCGCGGGCCAGCGCCACATCCAGCGTCACGCCCTCCGCCAGCGCCACGTCGCAGGCATGGTGCACCACGTCATGCGCCACGCCCCGGCCGAGCAGCGGCGCCAGGCCCATCATCACCGCCTCCGCCACGATCAGCCCGCCGGAGGCATCGAGGTTGCGGCGCATCCGCGCGCCATCCACCACCAGGCCCTCCGCGATCAGCAGCGCCTGGGCCATGGCGCCATGGGCGTAGAGGAAGATGGGGGCGAGGGCGAGCTGCTCGATCTGCATCGGGCCGGCGCCGCGTTCATGGTCATGCGCCATGGCGCCGAGCACCTGCGGGACCAGGGCCTGCGCGGCGCGGGCCTGGGCGATGACATATTCGCAGGCGATGGGGTTGCGCTTCTGCGGCATGGTGGAGGACCCGCCGCGGCCCGGCGCCGAGGGTTCGCTGGCTTCCGACACCTCCGACTGCATCAGCAGCATCACGTCGGTGGCGGGCTTGGCCAGCACGCCGCAGAGCATGCCGAGCCAGCAGGCGGCCTCCGCCGTGCCGTCCCGCGCCACATGCCAGGGGATGGCGGGCAAGGTGAGGTCCAGTTCCTTCGCCAGTTCCGCGGCGCAGTCCCGGCCCCTGTCGCCGAGGGAGGCGAGGGTGCCGACGGCGCCGCCGAATTGCAGCTTCAGGATGCGCGGCAGCGCCTGGGCCAGGCGTTCGCGCATGGAAACCACCGGGTCCAGCCACAGCGCGGCCTTGTAGCCGAAGGTGATGGGCAGGGCCTGCTGGGCATGGGTGCGCCCGGCCATGACGGTGTGGCGGTGGTCCCGCGCCAGCGTCGCGAAGGCGGCGATGAGGCGATCGAGGTCGGCGGCGATCAGCGCGAAGGCGTCGCGCATCTGGAGCACCAGGGCGGTGTCCACGATGTCCTGCGTCGTGGTGCCCCAATGCGTCCAGCGCCCGGCATCCGCGCCGGCGGCGGCGGAGAGCTGCTTCACCAGGCCGACCACGGGGAAGCCGGTGTTGCGGGTGGCGGCGGCCAGCGCGGGGATGTCGAGCGTCTCGACGCGGGCGGCGGCGGTGATGGCGGCGGCGGCCTCCCCGGGGATCATGCCGAGCCGGGCCTGGGCGCGGGCCAGGGCGGCTTCGGTGTCCAGCATGCGCTGGAGGAAGGCGCGTTCCCCCATGGCGGCGCGCATCGCATCGGTGCCGTAGACGGCACCGAAGACGGGGCCATCGGCGGGGGAGACGGTCATGGGGGTTCTCCGCAGGCTTGCCGGACCCCCACCCCGACCCTCCCCCGCAAGCGCGGGGGAGGGAGAGGCGGCGGTGCCAAGAAGCCCTCCCCCGCGCTTGCGGGGGAGGGTTGGGTGGGGGTTCTCCCGCCCGTCAGACGTCGAGGAAGACGGTCTCGCCCTCGCCCTGGAGGACGATGTCCAGGGTCCAGACGCCATCGCCCTGCGGCCTGGCCACCAGCGTCGCGCAGCGGGCGGGGTCATCCACCAGCGCCAGGACCGGGTCGGTGGCGTTCAGGGCCTCGCCCTCGAAATAGGCGCGGGTGACGACATGCTTCATCAGGCCGCGGGCGAAGAGCGTGACGGTGATGTGCGGCGCCTGGGTGGCGTTGCCGAGGCCAGGGACGGGGCCGGGCTTGATGGTGGTGAAGCGGTAGCGGCCCTCGGCATCCGTCGCGCAGCGGCCGAAACCGTGGAAGCCGGATTCGTAGGCGCCATCCGGGCCGGCCTGCCAGATCTCCACCAGGCCATCGACGACCGGCGCGCCGTCGCCATCGGTGATGCGGCCGGTGAGGGTGATGCGCTCGCCCCCCACCCCCGCATTCGGCCCATCGGCCCGGAGCAGGTCGGCCCACTCGGGAAAGTCGATCATGTGCCAGTAGGGGCCGGCGGTCTGGTGCGCGGTCGCGGGTGTCATGGCGCGTGCCCCCTCAGGCCTTCTCGAAGGGCGTCGCGTCGCGCCCCCGCAGCACGATGTCGAAGCGGTAGCCGAGCGCCCATTCGGGCTTCGTCACCTCCAGGTCGAAGGTGGAGACCAGGCGGTTGCGCGCGGCCTCATCCGCCGTGGTGTTGAAGATAGGGTCCAGCGCCAGCAGCGGGTCGCCCGGGAAATACATCTGGGTGATCATGCGCTGCGCCCAGCCCGCGCCATGCAGGCCGAAATGGATGTGGATGGGCCGCCAGGCGTTCCAGTGGTTCCGCCACGGATAGGCGCCGGGCTTGATGGAGACGAAGGAATAGCGACCATCGGCATCGGTGAAGATGCGGGCGCGGCCTTCGAAATTGGGATCGAGCGGCGCGTCATGCTGGTCGCGCGGGTGGTGGTAGCGGCCCGACGCATTGGCCTGCCAGACCTCCACCATCGTGTTGGCGCAGGGGCGCCCATCCTCATCCGTCACGCGGCCGGCGACGATGATGCGTTCGCCGAGCGCGGCCTTGCCGTTCACCTGGCTCATATCGGCCTGGGTGCCGTAGAAGCGCTGGTCGAAGCGGGGCGCGCTGGTTTCCGTCAGCGTGTGCGGGACGCGCAGCATCGGCTGCTTCGGATGGCGCTTGTGGGTGCTGCCATAGGACGGTGCGTCATAGGGCGGCTGGGTCGCCGGGTCCGGGCGGCGATAGGGGATCGGGTCGCTCATCGGCGATCACGCTTCCTTCAGAACGGTCTTGGCGATCTTAAACGCGGAATTGGCCGCTGGCACCCCGGCATAGGCGCCCACCTGGAGCAGCACCTCCCCGATCTCCTCCGGCGTCACGCCGGTGTTGCGGGTGGCGCGGACATGCAGCTCGAACTCCTCATGCCGGCCCAGCGCCGCCATCATGCCGAGGGTCAGCAGGCTGCGGGTGTGGCGCGGCAGGCCCGGGCGGGTCCAGACGCCGCCCCAGACATTGGCCGTGATCCATTCCTGGAAGGCGGCATCCAGCGGCGTGATGTTGGCGGATGCCCGCGCCACATGCGCTTCCCCCAGCACCTGCTTGCGGATGGCGAGGCCCGCATCGTAGCCCGGCGGGGGCGCGAAGGCGGCGAAGTGGCCGAGGATCGCGGCGGTGGTGTCGGCGGCGCGCTCGAAGGTCGGCAGGTGGCCGCCTTCGGGGATTTCCACGTAGCGGCTGCCGGGAATGGCGTCCTGGATCGCGCGGGACATGGCCGGCGGGGTCGCGATGTCGTTGGTGCCGACGGCGACGGTGGTGGGGCAGGTGATCTTCCCGGCCACGTCCACCGCGCGGGCATCGCGCAGCGCGGCGGCGGAACCGGCATAGCCGCGGCGATCCGTGCGCAGCAGCATCTGCCGCAGGCCCTGGGAGGAGGCGAGGGAGGGATCCACCACCCAGCGCGGCATCACGACCTCGACCAGCGCCTGGGTGCCGATCTCCATCACGGCATCGATCCGGTCCTGCCAGGCCTGGGGCGGCGGGAATTCCAGCGCGGTGTCCATCAGGATCAGCGACGCGACGCGATCGGGCGCCAGCACCGCGAGTTCCATCGCGATGCGCCCGCCGATGGAAAGCCCCAGCACATGCGCCTGCCGGATGCCGAGCGAATCGAGCAGCGCCACGGCATCCCGCGCATGCAGCGCCATGGAGTAGGCGCCATCCGTGACGCCCGACATGCCGTGCCCGCGCAGATCCATCCGGATCACGCGGTAGTGCCGCGACAGCGCCGCGACCTGCGGATCGAAGACATGCAGCGACGTGCCGATGGAATGCAGCATCAGCAGGGGCGGCGCTTCCGCCGGCCCCTCCACCACCGCATGCACCACGATGTCCCCGAGATGCAGAAACATCCTGTTCCCCCAACCTGCCCCGGCGCGATGCGTATCACTTCGTTGCGCGGGGCGGGAGGGACCCTGAGCCTGATTCCAGACCCGTCCTGAGGTTGTCGAGTGTCAGACGCGCTCGATGATCATCGCGATGCCCTGGCCGACGCCGATGCACATGGTCACGAGAGCGTAGCGCTGCTTGCGGTTGTGCAGCTCCGCCACCGCCGTCTGCACCAGCCGCGCGCCGCTCATCCCCAGCGGGTGGCCGAGTGCGATCGCACCACCGTTCGGGTTCACGAATTCGGCATCATCCGGCAGGCCGAGGTCGCGCGTGACCGCCAGCGCCTGCGCGGCGAAGGCCTCGTTCAGTTCGATGACGGCGATGTCGGAGAGCGAGAGCCCCGCCTTGGCCAGCACCTTGCGCGTGGCGGGGGCGGGGCCGAAGCCCATGATGCGGGGCGCGACGCCGGCGGTGGCGGTCGCCACAACCCGCGCGCGGGGCGTCAGGCCGAACTTCGCCGCCATCGATTCGCTGGCGAGGATGATGGCGCAGGCGCCGTCATTGACGCCGGAGGCATTGCCCGCGGTCACGCTGCCGCCTTCCTTGCGGAAGGGCGTGCCGAGCCTGGCCAGGGCTTCCATCGTCGTGTCGGGACGGGGGTGTTCGTCCTTGTCCACGATGATCGGGTTGCCCTTCCGCTGCGGGATCGCGACCGGCACGATCTCCTCCGCGAAGCGGCCGCGGGCCATGGCGGCGCCGGCGCGCTGCTGGGAACGCCAGGCGAAGGCGTCCTGGTCCGCGCGGTTGACGTTGAAATCCTGCGCGACGTTCTCCGCCGTCTCCGGCATCGAATCCACGCCGTAGGCGGCCTTCATCTTCGCGTTCACGAAGCGCCAGCCGATCGTCGTGTCGTAGATTTCCGCGCTCCGGCCGAAGGCTTCCGTGGACTTGCCCTGCACGAAGGGGGCGCGGGTCATGCTCTCCACGCCGCCGGCCAGCATGAATTCGGCCTCGCCCGCCTTGATGGCGCGGGCGGCGATGCCGACGGCGTCCATGCCGGAACCGCAGAGGCGGTTCACCGTGGCGCCCGGGATGCTGTCCGGCAGGCCGGCGAGCAGGGAGGACATGCGCGCGACGTTGCGGTTGTCCTCGCCCGCCTGGTTGGCGCAGCCGAAGATCACGTCATCCACCGCGGCCCAGTCCACGCCGGGGTTGCGGGCCATCAGCGCCTTCAGCGGCACGGCGCCGAGGTCGTCCGGGCGGACATCCTTGAGCGCGCCGGCATAGCGGCCGATGGCGGTGCGGGCGGCGTCGCAGATGAAGGCGTCGGCCATGGTCGGGGTCCCCTCTTTCGTGGCGCGTTGGTGCCGCCGGGCGGCCTCGGCGTCAACCGATGCCGGGGCGAACCCGGGCGGTTGCCGGGCGTTCGGGCCGCGATGCGAACGGAAGGAAGCGGCGGATGAGCGGTTCACAGCAGCGCGGCGGCGGGGCGAACACCAGCGTGGAGCCGGCGCGAAAGCCGGACCCCGGCCCGGCGCCGGTCGGCCCCGCGGTGCACGAGCCGCCGCAGCAGCCGGCGGAGACGCCGAAGGACCCCGGCGCCGCGCCGCCCGGCCCCGCCGTGCATCCCGAGCGGGCCTAGCCGCCCGCGCCGCGCGCGCCCTATCCTGCCCCGCGATCCTGGGGGGATGGGGCGATGCGCAAGGGCTACAAGGAATTGCTGGCCGAGGCCGATGCGGTGGTGGAGACGCTGCCCGCCGACCAGGCGTTGGCGTTGCAGGGTGACCCCGGCGTGGTCTTCGTGGACCTCCGCGACCCCCGCGAGATTCAGCGGGAGGGCCGCATCCCCGGGGCCTTCGCCTGCCCGCGCGGGATGCTGGAATTCTGGATCGACCCGGACAGCCCCTATGCCAAGCCGGTCTTCCAGGAACCGAAGCGCTTCCTGTTCTACTGCGCCAGCGGCTGGCGATCCGCCCTGGCGGCGAAGACGGCGCAGGAGATGGGGCTGGCGCGCGTCGCCCATCTCGGCGGCGGCATCACGGCCTGGAAGCAGGCCGGCGGGCCGACCGAGATGCCGGCGAGCGTCATGTCAGCAGGTTCACCAGCCAAAGGCTGAGCCCCGGGAACACCACGCAGAGCACCAGGCGGATCACGTCCATGGCCAGGTAGGGCATGACGCCCCTGTAGATCTGGGAGATCGGCACGTCCTTCGCCAGGCCGGAGACGACGAAGACGTTCAGCCCGATGGGCGGCGCGGTCAGCCCGATGCCGACCACGACCAGCACGAGGATGCCGAACCAGATCGCCGTCTCCTCCGTCGTCAGGCCGAAATCCAGCGCCGTGACGACGGGGAAGAAGACCGGCAGCGTCAGCAGGATCATCGCCAGCTCATCCATCACCGCACCGAGGATGATGTAGGCGACGAGGAGGATGACGAGGACGCCGTACGGAGGAAAGTCCTGCTCCGTGATCCACATCGCCAGCAGATCCGGCGCCTGGGACAAGGCGAGGAAGGTGTTGAAGACCTCCGCCCCCAGCAGGATGGCGAAGATCATCGCCGTGGTCTCCGCCGTGGCGAAGAGGCTTTCCTTCACCTGGCGGGGTTTCAGCGTGCCGCGCAGCACGCCGACGGCCAGCGTCGCGATGCAGCCGACGGCGGCGCTTTCCGTGGGGGTGAAGATGCCGCCATAGATGCCGCCGACGACGACGAGGGCGATCAGCAGCACGGGGATGACGTTGAGGAAGGCCTCCCGCCGCTCCGCCGGGCTCGGTGCCTCACCCGGCGGGCCGAGTTCGGGCTTCAGCTTCACGACGATGGCGATGGCGATGATGTAGAAGGCCGTCGCCAGCAGGCCGGGGATGAGCGCCGCCATGAAGAGCTTGGCGATGTTCTGTTCGGTGCTGATGGCATAGACCACCAGGATGACGCTGGGCGGGATGAGGATGCCGAGCGTGCCGCCCACCGCGACGGTGCCGGCGGAGAAGCCGGCGGGGTAGCCGAAGCGGCGGAGTTCGGGCAGCGCGGCGCGGCCGAAGGTGGCGGTGGTGGCGACGCTGCTGCCGCAGACCGCGCCGAAGCAGGCGCAGGCGCCGATCACCGCCATCGCCATGCCGCCGGGCTTGCGGCCGATCAGCGCATTGGCGGCGGCGAACAGATCCCGCGCCAGCCCGCCCCGTTCCGCCAGCGCGCCCATCAGGATGAAGAGCGGGATGACGGAGAGCGTGTAGTTCGCGAACAGGTGGTAGGGCGTGGTCTTGAGGTAGTTGCCGAGCGTGCTCCAGTCCAGGATGTGGACATAGCCGCCGATGCCGACGATGAGCATCGAAAGCCCGACCGGCGCGCGGATCGCGATCAGGCCGAGCAGCACGGCGAAGCCCGTGCCCGCCAGGATGAATTCGGGTGCCATCAGCCCTGCCCCCTGAGATGCCGCGGCACCCACCACAGGGCGGCGATGCCCGTGGCGGCGAAGCACAGCGCGCCGATGCCGATGGCCCACCAGTAGGGCAGCGCCAGCAGCCCGATGGTCCGCGTGCCGGAGGAGAGCGTGTCGAGCGATCCGATGATCATGCGTTCCGCCAGCCACAGCGTGATGGCGGCCCAGACCAGGGTCCAGAAGCCGTCGATCACGTCGTTGACCCGCTTCGGCAGCCAGGTGGTGAAGGTGTCCACCAGGATGTTGGCGCGCATCAGCGTGCCATAGGCGAGGAAGCCGAAGACGCCGATGCCGGTGGCGATGGGCACCATCTCGAAGTCGCCGCGGATGGGCTGGCTCGTCGTCCAGCGCAGCAAAACGCTGGTCGTGGTGATGCAGGCGCCGACCAGCAGGGCGATGCCCCCGGCGAAGGCGAGGGCGCGCGCGAGGGTGGCGATCGGGCCGCTCGGCGGCGCGGGGGGGGCGTCAGGCTCGGACAAGGCCGGCTCCTCTGTGGGTGGGGGGCCGGCCTTGGCCGTTGGGGTCTCAGCCGCCGTGCTTGGCGATCAGCCCGCGCGCATCGGCCAGCAGGCCGGCGCCGTCGAAGCCGCGTTCGCGCGACGCCGCCAGCCAATTGTCCAGCACCGGGCGGCAGGCGATCATCCAGCGCTCCTTCTCGGCCGCGGAAAGCTGGACGATGCGGTTGTCCCGCCGGCGGGCGACCTGTTCGCGCACGATCGGGCCCTGTTCGTCCCAGACCTTGGCCGCCATCTCCGCCGCCACCATGCCGGAATTGGCATCGAGCACGGTGCGGAGTTCGGCCGGCATCGCCTCATACTTCGCCTTGTTCATCGCGAGGATGAAGGAGGCGGCGTAGAGCGTCGGCGCGCCCACGATCTCCGTGTGGTTGCGGACCAGTTCCTGCAGGCGGATCGAAGGCACGACCTCCCACGGCACCACGGCGCCGTCGATCACGCCCTGCGACACGGCTTCCGGCACCTGGGGGACGGGCATGCCGATGGGGGCGGCGCCAAGGGCGCGCAGCGCCTCGCCGGCCTGGCGCGTCGGGAAGCGCAGCTTCAGGCCGCGCATATCCTCCAGCCGGTTGACGGGCTTGTTGGCGTGGATGACGCCGCCGTCATGCGTCCAGATGGTGATGGGATGCACTTCGCGGAATTCGTCGCGGAGGTGGGTGGTGTAGAATTCCCAGGTCGCCTTGGCGTTGGGGCCGGCCTTGGGGCTGCCGACGAAGGGGAGTTCGAAGACCTCGATCCGCGGGAAGCGGCCGGGGGTGTTCCCGGGCAGCGTCCAGACGATGTCCACCACGCCGTCGCGGGCCTGGTCGAAGAGCTGGGGCGGCGCGCCGCCCAGCTGCATGGAGGGGAAGATCTGCACGCGGAGCTTGCCCTGGCTTTCCGCGCTGATCTTCTGCGACCAGGGCATCAGGAAGTGGCGATGGACGTTCGACACCGCCGGCAGGAAGTGGTGCAGCCGCAGCGTCAGTTCCTGCGCGGAAGCGGGGCGGACCAGCGCGGGCGAGGCGAAGGCGGCGGCGCCGAGGGCCGCGAGGTGGCGGCGTTGGATCAGCATCCCATGAGCTCCCTGGATTCTTCGTTTCTTGGACGCGGCGATGGCCGCCGGCTGCGCAATCAATGCCCGCACCTGTCCATCCAGGCAAGGCGGGGATGTGTATATTACATAACGGTCAGGCGGCGCGGAGGGCGCGCGCCTTGGCCGCCACCGCCGCGGCATCGTCGCCCGGCTTGTAGATCGCGCTGCCGATCCCGAATCCCGCCGCGCCGGCCGCGCGCCAGGCGGGGATGGTGGTGGCATCCATGCCGCCGACGGGCAGCACCGGCGTGCCCTTCGGCAGCACGGCGAGCATCGCCTTGAGCACGGCGGGGGAAGCCGCTTCCGCCGGGAACAGCTTCAGGCCATCGGCCCCGGCGGCGAGCAGCGCGAAGGCTTCCCCGGGGGTGAAGAAGCCGGGCACGCAGATCATCTGCTGCGACTTCGCCGCGCGGACCACGGCGGGGTCGGCATGGGGCGTCACGATCAGCCTGCCACCCGCCGCCGCGATCCGCGCGCAATCCGCGGGATCGGTCACGGTGCCGGCGCCGACCAGGGCACGATCGCCGAAGCGCCGCGCCAGGCGGCGGATGCTCTCGATGGGGTCCGGGGAGTTCAGCGGCACTTCCAGCACGGGGATGTCGGCGGCCAGCAGCGCATCGCCGATCGCCTCCACCTCCTCCGGCCTCACGCCACGCAGGATCGCGACCAGCGGGCAGCGCGCCAGCCAGTCCTTGAGCGTCACAGCCATCCGAGGCTCCTGCCGATATGGTGCAGCCCGGACGCGACCAGGTCCGGGTCATGGGTCGTGACCTCGATGCCGGCATCGCGCAGCGCGGTTTCGTAGAGCGCGGCGAGGCCCGCGGCGCCGACCAGCTGCACCCGCGTCACGCCCTTCGAGGCGGAAGCGACTTCATGCCCGATCAGCAGGCCGGAGAGGTAGGAGCGGGTTTCCGCGACGGCGAGCTGATCCATCAGGTGCAGGGCGCGTGTGCCGAAGAGGTGGTGCAGCAGCCCGCCGGGCTGGCGCGCGCGGGCCAGCCCGCGGGCGAAGGCGGCGGGCTGGTCCGGCCCGTCTTCCGCCGTGCGGGCCAGGATGGTGTGGTGCGACAGCGCCGCGAAGGCCTCGCCCGTCATCTGGGTGGAGAAGCCGGTGACGCGGCCGCCTTCGAGGCGCGCCCATTTGCTGTGGGTGCCGGGCAGGCAGGCGAGCGCGGGCGCATCGCCGAGCAGGTCGGCCAGCGCGACCAGCTTCGTCTCCTCGCCCCGCATCACGTCGGGCACGCCGGCTTCGTCGCTGCTGGTCAGGCCGGGGACCAGGCGGGTTTCGGCATCGGGGAAGGGCACGGGGATGGTGGCGCCAGCGATCTCCGCCGGGCCGGCGGGGCAGGGGAGGTAGGGCGCCTCCACCCAGCCCTGGCGGCTGCCGATCATGCCGCAGAGCAGCACGCGGGTTTCGCCGGCGGCGATCCAGGGGCCGATCGTGTCGCGCAGCGCCTCGGCGAAGCGGCCGCCCTCCACCGTCAGGATGCCGCCCGGCCGGTCCAGCCGGTCCGTCACCGCGCCGCCCGGGGCGATGCGATAGGCCCGCAGGCTGCTGGTGCCCCAATCGACGCCGATCATGTGGCCTCCGCCGTTTCCATCCTTCTGTCGATTGGCGCGCCCCCGGGTCCGTTGCAAGCCCATCGCCCCTTGCATCGCGCGGCGGTGAGGGCGGAGGATCGCCGCACCGGACTTCCGATCCGGCTTGGGAGGACAGGACGTTGAAGACAACCCTTCTCGCGGGCGCGGCGCTGCTTGCGCTGGCGGCGGTGCCGGCCCAGGCGCAACTTGTCGCCTCGGCCAATGATGCCAAGGCCAGGCTCATCAACGGCATGACGGTGATCGCGGCGAGCCCGCCCGCCGATACCGTGACGGTCTTCGATTTCTCGGCGACGCCGCCGCGCCAGGTGGCGGAGGTGGAGGCGCCGGTTTCCGTCGTCGGCCCGCCTTCCTCCATCACCCTGACGCCGGATGAGCGGCTGGTGCTGGTGACGGCGAACCAGCGGATCGACCCGGCGAATGACAGCAGGACGGTGCCGCACAATGTGCTGTCCGTCATCGACCTGCGGGCGACGCCGCCGGCGGTGGTGCAGACGCTGGAAACGGGACGCGGCCCGGCCGGCATCGCGGTGAACCGCACCGGCACGCTGGCGCTGGTGGCGAACCGGGAAGCGGGTACGGTTTCCGTCTTCCGCATCCGGGATGGGCGGCTGGAGGCGGTCGGCACGGTGGAGATCGGGCCGGCGGCGACGGGCGTTTCCGCGGTGGCGATCACGCCGGATGGGCGGCATGCGCTGGTGACGCGGGATGGCGACTTCTTCATCCATGTGCTGGCGATCAACGGGGAGAATGTGACGCGTACGAACCGCACCATCTCCGCCGGGCTGCGCCCCTATGGCATCGGCATCGCGCCGGATGGGACATGGGCGGCGGTGGCGAATATCGGGCGTGGCGGCGGGGATGAGGATACGATCAGCCTCATCAGCCTGCGCGGCGATCCCGCCACCTGGCGTGTGGTGCATACGCTGACGGTGGGGCAGACGCCGGAGGGGATCACGGTCAGCCCGGATGGCAAGCTGGTGGCCGTGACGGTGATGAACGGGTCGAACAAGGCGGAGAATTCGCCGTTCCGGGGCCCGGGCCTGGTGCGGACCTATCGCGTCGAGAACATGCGCTTCGTGCCGGCGGGTGAGGGGCGGGTCGGCACCTGGTCGCAGGGTGCGGTGTTCAACACGGCCGGCCGCATGATGATGGTCGGCAACATGGTGGAGCAGAGCCTGAATGTGTTCAGCGTGGCGGAGGATGGCGCGCTGGCCCCGGTCGGCCAGACGCTGCCGCTGCCGGGTGGCAGTGCCGCGCTGGGGTCGGCGCCCCGCTGAACCCCGCGGTCCAGGGTCCCGTCGGACCCTGGCGTGGGGGGTATCGGGGGGAGCGGCGCTCCCCCCGGGCCACTCATTGAGGCTGAATATTCGCCGCCTTCACCAGCGCCTCGTAGCGCGCGCTTTCTTCCCGCAGGAAGGTGTTGAGCGCATCGCCGGTCAGCGTGCTCGGCGTCTGCCCGATGTCACGGATGCGGCGCTGGAGGTCCGGTGTCGCCATCGCGGCCGCGGCGGCGGCGGAGACGCGCGCCACGAAGGCGGGGTCCGTGCGCGCGGGGGCGAAGAGCGCCTGCCACACTTCCATGGACATCCCGGCCGTCTGCGGCTGTTCCGCGAAGGTCGGCATATCGGGCAGGAAGGGGTGCCGTGCGGGGGAGGACACGCCCCAGGCGCGCACCTTGTCGTCCCGCACCATGGGCGCGCTGCTGGTCAGCGTGCTGATGGCGAGGTCGAGCTGGCCGCTCATCACATCCGTCAGCATCTGCGCGCCCATGCGGTAGGGCACGTGTTCCATCTTGAGGCCCGCGCGCTGCACCAGCAATTCGCCGAACAGGTGCAGGGACGTGCCGGTGCCGGAGCTGCCGAAGCTGAAGGGCGCGGGGCGGGAGGCGCTCATCGCGATCAGCTCCGCGAAACTCGCGGGCAGGTTGGGGCGGCCGATGAGCAGCAGGGGCAGCGTCGCGATCATGTGGATCGGCGCGAAGTCGCGCAGCCCATCATAGCGGGTGGTGGAGGGGGTGACGAGCTGCGCGACGTTGATCGTGCTCTCGACCCCGATCAGCAGCGTGGTGCCATCGGGGGTGGCGCGGGCGGCGCGTTCGGTGGCGATGGTGCCGCCCGCGCCGGTCACATTCTCCACCACCACCTGGCGTTCCAGGCGGCTGCCGATCTCCGGCGCGATCAGGCGCGCGATCTGGTCCACATTGGTGCCGGGGCCGAAGGGGCAGATCAGGGTGATGGTCCGCGACTGTGCCCGCGCGGCGAGCGGGGCTGCGAGGATCGCGGGCAGGGCCAGGGCGGCGCGGCGGGTCAGGCGAGGCATGGGCGGGGCTCCGGTTCAGCGACGCCAGACTGCCATGCAAGAAGTGGGCAAGCGAGGGGCGGCTTGCGGGGCGCGTGCGACGGGACTAACTCTCGCGGCGGGCCACGCCCCCCCACCGGGGCGCATTCGCTTCTGGAAGGGAGCCACCGCCATGAGCACCAAGCCGGACATCCGTCCGTCGAACCCCCGTTTCTCCTCTGGTCCCTGCGCCAAGCGCCCCGGCTGGTCGCTGGCCGCGCTGGAAGGCGCGCTGCTCGGGCGCAGCCACCGCGCCAAGGACCCGAAGGCGAAGCTCGCCGAGACCATCGACCTGTCCAAGGCCATCCTCGGCATGCCGAAGGATTGGCGGCTGGGCATCGTGCCCGCGTCCGACACCGGCGCGGTGGAGATGGCGCTGTGGTCGCTGCTGGGGCCGAGGGGCGTCGATATCCTGGCCTGGGAAAGCTTCTCCAAGGACTGGGCGACGGATGTCACCAAGCAGCTGAAGCTGTCCGATGTGCGCGTGATCTCGGCGGGCTATGGGCAGCTGCCGGACCTGACGCAGGTGGACAAGGCGCGTGACCTCGTCTTCGTGTGGAACGGCACGACCAGCGGCGTGCGGCTGCCGAATGCCGATTTCATCGCGGATGACCGCGAGGGGCTGGCGATCTGCGATGCCACCTCTGCCGCCTTCGCCATGGAACTGCCCTGGTCGAAGCTGGATGTCGTGACCTGGTCCTGGCAGAAGGTCCTGGGTGGCGAGGCCGCGCATGGGATGCTGGCGCTGTCGCCCCGCGCCGTGGCCCGCCTGGAATCCTACAAGCCGTCCTGGCCGATGCCGAAGATCTTCCGCATGACCAAGGACGGGAAGATCAACGAGGGCATCTTCAAGGGCGAGACGATCAACACGCCCTCCATGCTCTGCGTGGAGGATGCGATCGATGGCCTGCGCTGGGCCGAAAGCGTCGGCGGGCTGAAGGGGTTGGTCGCGCGGTCGGAAGCGAACCTCGCCGCCATCGCGGGCTGGGTCGCGACCAGCGACTGGGCGGCCTTCCTGGCGGATGACGCCGCGACGCGGTCCTGCACCTCCATCTGCCTGAAGATCGTCGCGCCCTGGTTCACCGCGCTGGATGCCGAAGGGCAGGCGGCGGCGGCGAAGAAGTTTTCTTCGGTTCTGGAGAAGGAGGGCGTGGCTCTCGACGCGGCGAATTATCGCGATGCGCCTCCGGGCCTCCGCATCTGGGGGGGCGCAACCGTCGAGACCAGCGACATCGTGGCGCTGCTCCCGTGGCTGGATTGGGGCTTCGCGCAGGTTGCGGCCGAGCACAAGAAGGCGGCCGCCTGATGTCGGCGCCGAAGGTTCTCATCTCCGACAAGCTGTCGCCGGCCTCCATCGCGATCTTCCAGTCCCGCGGCATCGAGGTCGATTTCAAGCCCGGCCTGAAGCCCGCCGAATTGCGGGAGATCATCGGGCAGTATGACGGCCTCGCCGTGCGCAGCGCGACCAAGGTGACGCGGGAAGTGCTGGACGCCGCGCCGCGCCTCAAGGTCGTGGGCCGCGCGGGCATCGGCGTGGACAATGTCGATGTGTCGAGCGCGACCGCGCGCGGCGTTGTCGTGATGAACACGCCGCATGGCAACGCCATCACCACGGCGGAACACGCCATCGCGATGATGTTCGCCCTCGCCCGCCAGCTGCCGGAGGCCAGCGCCTCCACCAAGGCGGGGAAGTGGGAGAAGAACCGCTTCATGGGCGTGGAGCTGACGGGCAAGACGCTCGGGCTGATCGGCGCGGGCAATATCGGCTCCATCGTCGCCAGCCGCGCCAATGGCCTGCACATGAAGGTCATCGCCTTCGACCCCTTCCTGTCGGAGAAGCGGGCGCTGGAGATCGGGGTGGAGAAGGTGGACCTCGATGCGCTGGTGGCGCGCGCGGACATCGTGACGATCCACGCGCCCTATACCGAGCAGACGAAGAACATCCTGAACCGGGATCGGATCTTCGCGCTGAAGAAGGGCGCGCGGATCATCAACTGCGCCCGCGGCGGGTTGCTGGATGAGGCGGCGCTGCATGACGCGTTGAAGTCGGGCCACCTGGCCGGCGCCGCGCTTGATGTGTTCGAGGTGGAGCCGGCGACGGACAGCCCGCTGTTCACGCTGGAGAATGTGGTCTGCACGCCGCATCTCGGCGCCGCGACGGCGGAGGCGCAGGAGAATGTGGCGCTGCAGGTCGCGGAGCAGATGAGCGACTTCCTGCTCTCCGGCGCCGTCTCCAACGCCATCAACATGCCGAGCGTGACGGCGGAGGAAGCGCCGCGGCTGCGCCCCTACATGGAACTCGCGCGGCAGTTGGGCGCGCTGGCCGGGCAGCTCACCGCCCATGTGGGCGATGAGGTGAAGGCGATCCGCGTGGAATACGAGGGCGCGGCGGCGGAGCTGAACCAGAAGCCGCTGACGGCGGCGGCGCTGGCCGGCGTGCTGGCGCCGATGATGGGCGCGGTGAACATGGTCAATGCACCGGCCCTGGCGAAGGAGCGGGGGATCGAGGTCGCGGAGACGGTGCTGGAACGCAGCGGCGACTACGCGACGTTGCTGCGCGTCACGCTGGTGACGGATGAATGGTCCCGCAGCGTCGCGGGCACGCTCGTCGGCACCGGCAGGCCGCGCCTGGTGGAGATCAAGGGCATTGCGGTGGAGGCCGATTTCGCGCCGCACATGCTCTACGTCACCAACCAGGACCGCCCCGGCTTCATCGGCCATTTCGGCACGACGCTGGCGGAAGCGGGCATCAACATCGCCACCTTCCACCTGGGCCGCGACAAGCCGGGCGGGGATGCGATCTGCCTGGTGGGGCTGGACGGGCCGGTGCCCGATGCCGTGCTGGCGACGGTGCGCGGGCTGCCGCTGGTGGTCCGCGCGGTGCCGCTGGCGTTCTAGGGCCTGTGGGCAGTTAGCCCCGGGATGAGGGCGGCGAGGGATTTTTCGGGCCTGCAAGGAAGGTGGCGCCGCCGATACCCTTTGGTATCGGCAAGCCGCCTGACGCCGCAGGCGCGGAAAAGCGCCGCCGAACGCGCCCGCAGGCTGACTGTCCACAGGCCCTGAAGCGTTACCCTCGCCGGCCGAAGCCGTCCCGGCGCCGCACCTCCTGCCAGGCGGCGCCGGCGGCTTCCGCCACGCGGGGCAGGTAGGGCAGGCGGTTGAGGCGCGCCAGCGTCGCCGCCGCGCCGGCGGGATAGGCGGGGCCGGAGAGCGCGGCCTCCGCCCGGGCGGGGCTCCCGGCATCCAGCGCCGCCGCCGCATCCCGCAGCGTGTCGATCACCAGATCGGCCGGCGCATCCGGCGCGATGCCCAGTGCGCGGCGCATCTCCGCCCGGCCGAGGGCGGTGGCGTGCAGCACGCTGCCGGAGGCGTCGGCGTTGTAGATCGGATTGGCGGCGAAGCCCTGGGCCAGCACCTCCATCTGCACCGCCGCGCGGGCGGCGCGGGCGGGCTGCCCGGCGAGGAGCGCGGTATCGCCCAGGATGAAGGGCGCGTGCATCGCGGCACCGCGCACCGAATCGCCATAGCCGCCGAGGTGCTGCGCCGCCGGATCGGTGCAGGCGCCGAGCGCCAGCAGGGCCAGGATGGGCAGGCTTCGCAGGGTCTTGGCGCGCATGGCGGGGTCTCCGTCTGTCGCGGGCAGAGTGGCGGGTCGGCGGGGCCGCGCCAAGGCAAAACTCGGACACGCTTCGTCACTCGCCTTCAAGCGGGGCCGCGGACTATCCGATCGGCAACAACCGGGAACGATGCCGCCATGACCCTTCTGAACCGCCGCCGCCTGATCCTGGCCAGCCCCGTGCTGCTGGCCGCGCCCGCCCTGCTGTGCCGGCCCGCCGTCGCCCAGGCGGTGCGGACGCCCTCGCAGATGGAAGGGCCCTACTACCCCCGCGCCATCCCCGCCGATGCGGATGCCGACCTGCTGCGGGTGGCGGGCCAGCCCGGGCCGGCGCGCGGCGTGCCGCTGCTGCTGGAAGGCGTCGTCCGCGCCGCGGATGGTTCGGCGCTGCCGGGCGCGCGGGTGGAGATCTGGCAGGCCGATGACCAGGGCATCTACCTGCACCCCGAGGATGCGCGACTGGCCGAGCGCGACGCGGCCTTCCAGGGCTTCGGCCGCACGGTGGCGGATGGCGCCGGGCGCTACGTCTTCCGCACCATCCGCCCGGGCCTCTATCCCGGCCGCACGCGGCACATCCACCTGCGGGCGCAGCCGGCCGCCGGGCGGACGGCGCTGACCACGCAGGTCTATTTCCCGAACGAGCCGGGGAATGACTCCGACCCGCTGCTGCGCCGCATGGCGAATGACCAGCGGGCGCTGCTGACGGCGCGGGTCGCGCCGGCCGATGGCGGGCTGCGGGCGGATTTCGACATCTTCCTGGCCTAGGGTCCAAACCCGATCAGACCCGAGGCGGATGATGGGGTTTGGACCCTGGCAGCCTCTCATCGTCCCTGGGGGCGGTCATGCGCGTGGCAGGGGTTGCGGCGGGGCGCCCCCCCTGCCACACACGCGCCGCCTGATCACACCCCAGACAGATGACCGACGACCCGCCCAACCCCGCCCTTCTGCCCGCCGGCCTGTCCGACGTGCTGCCGCCCGAGGCGGAGCGCGAGGCCATGCTCGTCGAGGTGCTGGCGGAGACCTTCGCGCGGCACGGCTATGAACGGGTGAAGCCGCCGCTGCTGGAATTCGAGGACAGCCTCCTCGCGGGTTCCGGCGCCGCGGTGGCCGACCAGACCTTCCGGCTGATGGACCCGGTGAGCCACCGGATGATGGGGCTGCGGGCCGACACCACGCCGCAGGTGGCGCGCATCGCCGCGACGCGCCTGGCCCGCGTGGCCCGGCCGCTCCGGCTGTCCTATGCCGGGCAGGTGCTGCGGGTGCATGGCACGCAGCTGGCCCCGGCGCGGCAGCTGCCCCAGGCGGGGATCGAGCTGATCGGCGCGGACAGCGCGGAAGCCGATGCGGAAGTGGCGGCGGTGGCGGCGGAAGCGCTGGCGGCGGTCGGCATCACCGGCGCGTCGCTCGATATCACGCTGCCGCGCCTGGCGCCCGCGCTGCTGGATGCGGCGGGGGTGGAGGGCGAGGACCGGCGCCGCCTGGCGCGGGCGCTGGACCGCAAGGACATGGCCGCTGTGACCGCGCGGGCGGAAGCGGGCGGCGGCGCGGCGCTGCTGCTGCCGGCGCTGCTGGCCTCCGCCGGGCCGGTGGATGGCGCGCTGGCGGCGCTGGCGGCCGCGGACCTGCCGCCGGCGGCGCGCGCCATCGCCGACAATGCGGCGGCGATCGTGGTGGCGCTGCGCGCCCGCGCGCCGGGGCTGCGCATCACGCTGGATCCCGTGGAGTTCCGCGGCTTCCGCTACCACACCGGCGTCGCCTTCACGATCTTCGGCGAGGGCCTGACCGGGGAGCTGGCGCGCGGCGGCCGCTACCTGTCCGGGGAGGAACCGGCCACGGGCATGACGCTCTACCCCGATGCCATGCTGCGGGCGGTCGCGGCGGCCCCGCCGCGTCGGCGCGTCTTCATCCCCGCCGGTGCCGATGGCGCCCTGGCGGCGGCGCTGCGGGCGCAGGGCTTTGCCACGGTGGCGCAGCTGTCGTCCGGCGATACGCCGGACAGCCTGCGCTGCACCCATGCGATGAACGCAGCGGGCGACGCGGTTCCGGTCTGACGAGTTCTTCTCACCACGCACCGGCCCGAGGGCCGGCCAGGGAGACAGCGCGATGGCGAATGTTGCCGTGATCGGCGCCCAGTGGGGCGACGAGGGCAAGGGCAAGGTGGTGGACTGGCTGGCAAGCCGGGCCGACATCGTCGTGCGGTTCCAGGGCGGCCACAATGCCGGCCATACCCTCGTTGTCGGCGACAACGTCTACAAGCTGTCGCTGCTGCCCTCGGGCGTCGTGCGCGGCAAGCTCGGCGTCATCGGCAATGGCGTGGTGCTGGACCCCGAGCACCTGCTGACGGAGATCGCGAAGGTCAATGCGCAGGGCCTCAATGTCGGGCCGCACAACCTGCGCGTGGCGGAGAATGTGCCGCTGATCCTGCCGCTGCACCCCGCCATCGACAAGGCGCGGGAGGTGGCGCGCGGCGCCTCCGCCATCGGCACCACGGGGCGCGGCATCGGGCCTGCCTATGAGGACAAGGTGGCGCGCCGCGCCATCCGCCTGGGCGATTTGGCGGAGCCCGAGGTGCTGGCGCACAAGCTGGATGAGCTGCTGCTGCACCACAACACGCTGCTGAAGGGCCTTGGCGCCGCGACCTTCGAGAAGCAGGCCCTGCTGGACCGGCTGCTGGAGCTGGCGCCGCAGCTGATGCCCTATGCGGAGCCGGTCTGGGCGCTGCTGGAGGATGCGCATCACGCCGGCAAGCGCGTGCTGTTCGAAGGCGCGCAGGCCGTGATGCTGGATGTGGACCACGGGACCTATCCCTTCGTCACCTCCTCCAACACCGTGGCCGGCAATGCGGCGGCGGGGGCGGGGATCGGGCCGAAGCAGATCGGCTATGTGCTCGGCATCGCCAAGGCCTACACCACCCGCGTCGGCGCCGGGCCCTTCCCGACGGAACTGCACGACGCCACCGGCAAGCTGCTGGGCGAGCGGGGGCGCGAATTCGGCACCGTGACGGGCCGGCCGCGCCGCTGCGGCTGGTTCGACGCCTGCATGGTGCGCCAGGCCGTGAAGGTCGGGGGGATCGAGGGCCTGGTGCTGACCAAGCTCGACGTGCTGGACGGGCTGCCGGAGTTGCGGATCTGCACGGGCTACCGGATCGGGGGCGAGGTTCTGAAGCGCCTGCCGGCTTCCATCGCGGCGCAGGAGAAGGCGGAGCCGGTGTGGGAGGTGATGGCGGGCTGGTCGGGCTCCACCGCCGGGGCGCGCAGCTATGCCGAACTGCCGGCCGAGGCGGTGAAGTATGTCCGCCGGATCGAGGAACTGGTGGAGGCGCCGGTGGTGCTGCTGTCCACCAGCCCCGACCGCGACGACACGATCATGCTGCGCGACCCCTTCGCGGGCTGAGGGAAGCGACCAGGCCCGCCCCTGCCGGGGCGGGCCGATGGACCCCGGGCTACGGGTTATTCATCTAGACATCTGGTTGTCGGGCGCTGAGTCGTCTGACATCATACGGTCATGGTGACGATCCGTGACTGCCGAGACGACGACATCCCCGCCATCGCCGCGATCTACGGCCACTGGGTGAGCCATGGGCTGGCCAGCTTCGAGCTGACGCCGCCGGAGCCGGAGGAGATGGCGCGGCGGCGCCAGGCGGTGCTGGAGGGCGGCTATCCCTACCTCCTGGCCGAATCGGCCGATGGCCTTGTGCTCGGCTACGCCTATGCCAGCGCCTACCGCACCCGCCCGGCCTATCGCTTCGCGGTGGAGAACAGCATCTATGTCGCGCCCGGCGCGGGGCGCGGGGGTGTCGGCGCCGCGCTGCTGGATGCGCTGGTGGGCGCCTGCACGGCGCGGGGCTTCCGGCTGATGGTGGCGGTGATCGGGGATAGCGGGAACGCGGCCTCGATCGGGCTGCATCGCCGCGCGGGCTTCGCGCCCGCGGGGATGCTGCCGGCCGTGGGCTGGAAGCATGGGCGCTGGGTGGACAGCGTGCTGATGACCCGGCCGCTGGGGGAGGGGGCTGCCACCGCCCCCGCGCCATGACGCGCGCGGAGGCGGACCGCGCCTCCCGCGATGCCTCCCTGGTCCTGGCGATGACGCTGCCGGGGGATACGGTGCTCTACCTGCTGCTGCCGCTGCATGCCGCCGTCTTTGGCGTGTCGCTCGCGGAGGCCGGGCTGCTGCTGGCGGCGAACCGGCTGGTGCGCATCCTCGGCTATGGCTGGGTGGCGCGGGGGTATGAGGTCTTCGGCCCCCGCCGCGCCTGCGTGGTGGCGGTGCTGGCGGCGGCCTGCGCCACCACGGGCTATGCGGTGCTGCCTGGCGTGTGGTGGCTGCTGCCGGCCCGCCTCCTCTGGGGCCTCGCTTTCGCGGCCATGAACATCGCGACCCAGGCGCTGGCGACGGCGGAACCCACGGGTGCGTCGCGGCGCAGCGGGGCGTCGCGCGGCATCATCGCGGCGGGGCCGATGATCGGCCTGCTGGCGGGGGCGGTGCTGGCGGAGGTCGCGGGGCCGCGGGTGGTGTTCCTGTGCCTGGGCGCGGTGTCGCTGCTGGGGCTGGTCTTCGCCTGGCGGCTGCCGGACGGGGAGGCGGTGAGGCTATCCGCCGGCGGGCCGCGCTTCGCGCTGCCACGGTCGCTGGATGTCTGGTCCTTCGTGCAGGGCTTCGCGCTGGATGGGTTGTTCGTGCTGGGCCTGGCCTTCCTGGCGGCGCAGGCGATGCCGGAGGGCGCGGCGCTGGCTGCCGGCGGCGCCCTGGCCGCGCGCTACCTGGCGGAGGTGCTGCTCGGCCCGCCCGCCGGGCGCCTGGCGGAGCGTTTCGGCGCGGCGCGGGTGCTGCTGGTGGTGACTTTGGCCTCCGCCGCCGGGCTGGCGGTGATCGGCGCGGGGTGGCTCTGGGTCGGCAGCCTGATGGTGGTGGGGCTGCGCGGGCTGCTGCAGCCGCTGCCGGCCCCGGTGGCCGCCAGCCGAGCGCCGCCGGAGGAGCGGGTGGCGGCGCTGGCGCGGATGGCGACCTGGCGGGATATCGGCGCGGGGATCGGGCCGCTCGCCGCCGGCATCCTGCTGCCGCTGGTGCCGGCGGTGTTCCTCTACCTCGGCGCCGCGGCGGTGCTGGTGGCGTCGTCGCTGCACGCGCTGCGGCGTTAGCCCGCCTCCGCCAGCAGCGCCCGCAGGTCCAGCCGCTTCGTCACCATGGCCAGCTTGCCATGCGCGTCGAAGGGCCAGTCGGCGCGGTCGCGGTCGCGGTAGAGTTCCACGCCATTGCCGTCGGGGTCGCGCAGATAGAGCGCTTCCGACACGCCATGGTCGGAGGCCCCCTCCAGCGGATACCCCGCCTGCACCAGCGCCTTCAGCGCCCGCGCCAGGGACGGCCGATCGGGGTAGAGCAGCGCGACATGGTAGAGGCCCGTTGTGCCGAAGCCGGGCGGGCTGCCGCCGGCGCTCTCCCAGGTGTTGAGGGCGATGTGGTGGTGATAGCCGCCGGCGGAGAGGAACACCGCCTGGTCCCCCATGCGCTGCATCACCTGCAGGCCGATGATGTCCCGCCAGAAGGCGAGGCCCCGTTCCAGGTCGGCGACCTTCAGGTGGACATGGCCGATCCTCAGGCCGGGATCGGCGGCGTAGGCGGCGGTGGCGGGCTGTTCCAGGGTGGTGGCGGACATCGGGCTGTTCCTTCTCCGTGGTCCGGAAGATGGGCGCCGCGCCGCGCGGGGTCCAATCGGGGTGCCGGATACGGCCCATCCATCCGGGTGATGGTGGCGGCCGGCACCATCCGGCGCGGCAATGATCAGCCCGCGGCGGCGCCATCGTCCAGCGCGCGGCGGATGCGTCGCGCCAGTTCCGACCGGCGATAGGGCTTCTGCATCACCGGGAAGCCATGCGGGCGGATGCCCTCCGCCGCCGCTTCCTCCCGCGGGTCGATGAAGCCGGTGGAGAGCAGCACCCGCAGCCCCGGGACGCGGCGGCGGGCCTCGGTGGCCAGGGTGATGCCGTTCATGCCGCCGGGCATCACCACGTCGCTGAACAGCAGGTCGTAGCGATGGCCGGGCGCCTCCAGCGCCGCCAGCGCCGCCCGCGCATCCCCCGCCGTCGCCACCTGGTAGCCGAGGTCGGTCAGGACGCTTTCGGCGAGTTCCAGGACTTCCGCATTGTCGTCGACGATCAGGATGCTTTCGCCCCCGCCGCGGGGTTCCGCCTGGCGCGGCCGGTCGGGGGGCGGGGCCGGTTGCGTGCTGGTGTCGGGTTGCAGGGCGGGGAAGCGCAGCCGCACCGTGGTGCCGCGGCCGGGGTGGCTTTCGATCCGCAGATGGCCGCCGGATTGCCGGGCGAAGCCATAGACCTGCGCCAGGCCGAGCCCCGATCCCTGGCCCACATCCTTGGTGGTGAAGAAGGGTTCCGTCACGCGGTCCAGGATCTCCGGCGCGATGCCGGTGCCGCTGTCCCGCACCGCCAGTTCGATGAAGCCGTGGGGGGCGCGGGTTTCCTCATCCGGGCCGGCATCCGCCATGGCGGCGGCCTCTGTCAGGCGGGTCGTGGCGATCACCACCTCGCCCCGCGCCGGCATCGCATCCCGCGCATTGAACAGCAGGTTGACCAGCGCCGCTTCCAGCTGCCCGGCATCGACATGCGCCTGGCCCGCCTGGGGAGAGAGGTCGAGCCGCAGGCCGAGGCCGGGGCCGAGGGCGCGGGCCAGCAGGTCCGCCTGCGCCTGGAGCGTCGCGTTGATGTCGGTCGGCCGGCCTTCCAGCCGCTGGCGCCGCGCGAAGGCCAGCAGCTGGCGCGTGAGCGCCGCGCCGCGCCGGGCCGCTTCCAGCGCGCCTTCGTGGCGGCGGCGGACGCGGGGGTTGTCGGAGGCCTCCACCAGCGGCCGCATCATCTCCAGCGACCCGGTGACGACCTGCAGCAGGTTGTTGAAGTCATGCGCCACGCCGCCGGTGAGCTGGCCCAGCGCTTCCAGCCGCTGGGCGCGGCGAGCCGCGGCCTCGGCCTCCCGCCGCCGCGTGACGTCGAGCTGGCTGCCGAAGAAGTAGAGCAGCCTTCCATCCGTGCCGAAGACCGGGGAGACGAAGAGGGCGTTCCAGAAGGGGCGGCCATCCTTGCGGTAGTTCAACACCTCCATCGCCACATCGGTGCGGCCGGCGATGGCGTCGCGTATCGCGGTGACGCTGTCGCGGTCCGTGCCCTCGCCCTGCATGAAGCGGCAGTTGCGGCCGATCACCTCCTCCGCCGCATAGCCCGTCATCTGCTGGAAGGCCTGGTTGGCGAAGACGATCGGGTTGTCGGGCTGGTTGGGGTCCGTGACGATCATCGGCATGCGCGTCATCTCGACGGCCGCGAAGAACAAGTCGTCGCGCCCCGGGGGGGTGGCGGCGCCGGGCGCGCGGGGCGGATCGAAGCGCCTCCCCTGGTTGGAGGCGGATGCCGGATCGGCATTGGGGGAGGGCGCCGCCGGCAGGGGCGGTCGGGAAGGTTTCTGGTCCACGGCAGCGCCAAAAGCGCGACGCCCGGCGGGGGTTCCGCCGGGCGCCATGCCGTTCTCGGGAGGAGCGGGTGCGGGGGAGGGATGACCCTCCCGCCGCCCTCAGCTGACCGCGAGCCTCTGCATCAGCTGACCGCGAGCCTCTGCATCAGCTGACCGCGAGCCTCTGCTCGACGATCTGGGTCTTCATGCTCTTCTGCAGCTTCTCGAAGGCGCGGACCTCGATCTGGCGGACGCGTTCGCGGCTGATGTTGTACTGCTGGGAGAGCTCCTCCAGCGTCGTCGGCTCGTCCTTCAGGCGCCGCTCGATCAGGATGTGGCGCTCCCGGTCGTTCAGCGTCTTCAGCGCCTCCCCCAGCAGCTGGCGGCGGTTGGACATGTCCTGCCGGTCGGCGAGTTCCGTCTCCTGGCTCTCGCTGTCATCGACCAGCCAGTCCTGCCATTCGCCGTCCGAATCCGCGCGGACCGGGGCGTTGAGGCTGTTGTCCGGCGAGGCCAGGCGGCGGTTCATGGAGACCACGTCCTGCTCCGGCACCTGGAGCACGCGGGCGATCTTCTCCACCTGCTCCGGCTTCAGGTCGCCATCCTCCAGCGCCGCCATCTGGCCCTTCAGCCGGCGGAGGTTGAAGAAGAGCTTCTTCTGCGCGGCCGTCGTCCCCATCTTCACCAGGGACCAGCTGTGGAGGATGTATTCCTGGATGGCGGCGCGGATCCACCACATGGCGTAGGTCGCCAGGCGGAAGCCGCGATCCGGATCGAAGCGCTTGACGGCCTGCATCATGCCGACATTGCCTTCCGAGATCAGCTCGCCGACCGGCAGGCCGTAGCCGCGGTAGCCCATGGCGATCTTGGCGACGAGGCGGAGATGCGATGTGACGAGGCGATGGGCGGCGGGTTCGTCACCCTCATCCTTCCAGCGCTTGGAGAGGGCATACTCCTCGTCCGGCGTCAGCATCGGAAACTTGCGGATCTCCTGCAGGTAGCGGGAGAGGTTGCCCTCGGGGGCAATGGGGATGGACAGGGAAGCCATGGGGAGAACTGCCTCCTATGTCACCGGCACCCCCCGTGACGGCGGGGTCCGCTGTGACTGTGCTGTTCCGCCAACGCCGGTCGGGCCCTCCCTTTCCGCAGACCCCCCGGTCACGACGGGGAGAGGCGCGGTGGGGTGCTCCTGCCATCCAGGACCCACCGTGCGCATGGTTCGGCACGAGGAGCACTGGATTCCGGGGCAGGGCACGAAGCGGCACCCACCCGATGCTGGCAGGGAGGTTGTAGCCCCACCGCGCGGGGCCGGCAAGAAAAACCGACCTGTAAGGTAGGTTTACGAACGGTAACCTGCCGGTAACAGGCTTAAGGGGTCGTTAACCTTCTGATTTCACGGATTAACCGCCGCCAAGGGCCGTGAGCAGCGCCTGCATGTCCGGCGGGACCGGGGCCGAGAATGACAGGGAATCGCCAGTGATCGGGTGTTTGAAGCCGAGAGTCGCCGCGTGCAGAGCCTGGCGCGGGAAAGCCAGGAGCAGGTCCCGCGTCGCCGCCGGCAGACCCTTGGCGCTGGCCGGCGTGCGCTTCAGATAGACCGGATCGCCGACGATCGGGTGCCCGATATGGGCCAGGTGCACGCGGATTTGATGGGTGCGCCCCGTGGCCAGCCGGCAGCGCAGCAGGGCGCAGGCCGTGCCGAAGCCGCGTTCCGTCCGGTAGCGCGTCAGCGCGTGCTTGCCCTGCCGTTCCACCACCGCCATCCGCTTGCGGTCGATCGGGTGGCGGCCGATCGGGGCATCGACCTCCCCCTGGATGGGGGAGGGCAGGCCCCAGCACAGCGCCAGGTATTCGCGGTCCAGGTCCCGGGTCGCGAAGGCTTCCGACAGCGCGGTATGCGCGCGTTCCGACTTCGCCACGACCATGACGCCGGACGTGTCCTTGTCCAGCCGGTGGACGATGCCGGGCCGCTTCTCCCCCCCGATGCCGGTTAGATCCTCCGCCGCATGGGCGAGCACGGCGTTGACCAGCGTGCCGTCCTGGTTGCCCGGCGCGGGATGCACCACCAGCCCCGCCGGCTTGTCGATCACCAGCAGGTGCCGGTCCTCGAACAGGATGGTCAGGGGGATGGATTGGGGCTGGGGGGTCGCGGCCTCCGGCGGCGGCAGGCGGAGCGTGTAGGTCGCGCCGGCGCGGATCGCCTCCGACGGGTCGCGCATGACGGCGCCATCCCGCGTGACCTGCCCCGCTTCCATCAGCGCCTTGACCCGGGACCGGGAGAGACCGCCTATCGCGACGCCGAGGGCATCCGTGATGAATCGGTCGGCACGGGTGCCGGCGGCCTCGGCGGGCGCGACGATGCGTTGCGTCTCGCCGGTTTCGGGATCGGGCTTCAGGGGGGATTGGGTCGTGGCACTGCTCAAGGCGTTGGTGATCGGGATGGGGGTGCTCATCGTCGCGGGCACCGTGACGCTGGTTGCGCTGATCGTCCAGCGCGCCGGCGGCGATTCCGGCACGATGCCGCCGCGCGCGCTCGGCCAGCCCGCCGGGACGCGGATCATGTCCATCGCCGGCGCGGAGGGGCGGATCGCGGTCCTGGTCACGCGGCCGGACGGGTCGGAGCGCGTGCTGCTGGTGGATGGCCGCAGCGGCCGCGTGGTCGGCGAGCTGCGCGCGGCGGAGTGAGCGGCCATGGCCCATCGCAAGCCCAACCTGCCGGAGAAGATCTGCGCCGCCTGCGGCCGCCCCTTCGCCTGGCGGAAGAAATGGGCGCGGGATTGGGACCAGGTGCGCTTCTGCTCCGATGCCTGCCGGACGGGGCGGTATGACGCCGCGAAACAGCGCACCGGAAAAAGCCGGGGGGCGGCTTGATCGCCCCCGGCCGGGACGCTAGAGAGCGTTCACCGCGGCGCCACGGCGCCTGACGGTTTGTCTGGGTCCCCTTCGTCTAGAGGCCTAGGACACCGCCCTCTCACGGCGGTAACAGGGGTTCGAATCCCCTAGGGGACGCCATATTTTTCATCGGGTTGCCCGCCAGCCACGTCGGCCGCTCCATTTCGGGTCCGATATCGGAATTGCGCAGCTTCGCCCGCAGCGTTGAGCGTGGCCTGTCCCGGCCGTCCGCTATCATTGCATCACGCGGCGCAACACCAACACGCATCGCCACTGTGGGTTCAGCGCCAGGCCAGCGGGGCGTGGACCCCGTACCGAGCAGGCGCCGATCATCCGCAGTCCGCTAGAGTTGAAGGGGCTGGCGCGCCTGGCCTGGGTCCTCGTGGCGACCGGCGCCGAATCGGCAAGGACGGCACCATGACCGGCGCGGCGCAGATGCTGACCGTTCGGGTGCCGCTGGCGGTCCGGAAGCCGTGGGGCGGGCGGACGCTGATACTGACGCCGGGCGCCGCCGCGCAGCGAGGCTTCTCGGCTGCGGACACCACGTTGGTGAAGGCGCTGGCCCGAGCATTCAGGTAACGCCGGATGATGGAGGCGGCCGGGAAGCTCAACCAGTCCCGTATCTCGCGCCTGCCGCAGCTCCCGCTGCTGGCGCCGAACATTGTCCTGGTCTCCTTGCTGACCAGCAGGCCGAGGAGATCAGTCTGCCGGCGCTGCCGAAGCCGTTTCCCGGGGAGTGGGGGCAGCAGGCCGCCGTCTGCCCCCACTCTTCGTCGGCGACTCTCACAGCCAGATGCTAGCCGATGTGAGTGATGTCACACCGGTGAGCGTGATCTGAAAATCGGCCGCGCCATCGCCATTCACATCGCCTGCCAGGATCCCGCCAGCAAAGCGCAACTGGCCCGCTGCGCTGAAGCTGGCGCTGCCAATCCATTTGAAGGCCTGATCACCCGAAAACAATGTATTGGCGTCCATGGCGGCTAGATCAATCTTATCCCCTTCGAGCGCGCTGAAATCGGTCACAACATCGCGATTTGCCTGCAGGCTGCTTGCAAACAGGAAGCTGTCTGCCCCCGCCCCACCCGTCAGACTGTCGGGGCCGACACCACCATCCAATACATCATTGCCGCCGAAGCCGAGCAACGTATCGTTGCCCGTTCCACCGATCAGGCTGTCGTTGCCCGCACTACCCTCGAGGCGCAAGGCCTCCGCGACATCCGTCACCGTGATGGCAACCGCGCGGGCGGTGCTGTTCAGCCCACCGTCATTGGCTGTGACCGTGATGTCATAGACATTGTTCCCGCCAGCATCGGTGGGAGCCTCGAAATTCGGTGCGGCCTTGAATGTGACCGCACCGTTCGCGGCATTGATGTCGAACCGCGCGGCATCCGTGCCGCCGAGCGACCAGGTGAGGGTCGTGCCGGCATCGGGATCGGTCGCCGTCGCCTGATAGGCCGTGCCGCTACCATTTTCGGCAAAGTTCGCCACGGCGGTGGACGTGACGGTCGGCGCATCGTTCACATTGGTCACGGTAATGGCAACCGCCCGCGCCGAACTGCTGAACGCACCGAAATTGGCGGTGACCGTGATGTTGTAGATGTTGTTGCCGCCCGAATCGGTCGGGGCCTCGAAGTTCGGCGCGGTCTTGAAGGTCACCGTGCCCGTCCTGGTGATATTGAACAGCGCCGCATCGGTCCCGCCAAGACTCCAGATGAGCGTCGTGGCGGCATAGGGAACGTACGCCGTCGCCTGATAGGCCGCGCCACTGCCATTTTCGGCAAAGGTCGTCGTGGTGGCGGAAGTGATGCTGAGCCCCTCGTTCACATCCGTCACCGTGATCGCGACCGCAAGGGCGGCGCTGCTCACCACACCGTCATTGGCTGCGACCGTGATGTCATAGACGTTGTTGCCGCCCGTATCGGTGGGGGCCTCGAAATTCGGCGATGCCTTGAAGGTCACCGCGCCAGCACTGCTGATGTTGAACCGGGCGGCATCCGCGCCGCCGAGCGACCAGGTGAGCGTCGCGCCGGCATCGGCGTCGGCCGCCGTCGCGCGATAGGCCGCGCCACTGCCATTTTCGGCAAAGTTCGCCGTGGCGGCGGAAGTGACGATCGGCGCATCGTTCACATTCGTCACCGTGATGGCGACCGCATGGGCGGCGCTGCTTGCGCCACCGTCATCGGCTGTGACCGTGATGTTGTAGACGTTGTTGCCGCCGGCATCGGCGGGCGCCTCGAAATTCGGTACAGCCTTGAATGTGACCGCGCCGTTCGCGGCATTGATGTCGAACAGCGAGGCATCCGCGCCGCCGAGCGACCAGGTAAGCGTCGTGACGGCATCGGGGTCGGTCGCCGTCGCCTGATAGGCCGTGCCGCTGCCATTTTCGGCAAAGTTCGCCGTGGCGGCGGAAGTGACGGTCGGCGCATCGTTCCCATCGGTGACCGTGATGGTCACCGCATGGGACGCGCTGTCCAGCGTCCCGTCATTGGCCTTGACCGTGATGTCATAGATATTGTTCGCGCCCGCATCGGTCGGGGCCTCGAAGTTCGGCGCGGCCTTGAAGGTGACGGCGCCCGTGCTGCTGATATCGAACAAGGCGGCATCGGCGCCGGAGAGCGACCAGGTGAAGCTCGTGGTGCCTTCCGGGTCGGTTGCCGCCGCCTGATAAGCGGTGCCCGTGCCGTTCTCGGCATGGTTGGCGGTGGCGGCGGAGGTGATGGCCGGCGCGTCGTTCTCCGCGGTGACGGTCACGGTGATCGATGCCGACGCGGGCATCGGCGCCGGCGTCGCGTTGTTCTTCCACGCCTTGAATACGCCTTCATCCCCACCCGTGACGAGGTCGAGATCGCTGTCGCTGTCCAGGTCAACGAAGCTCGGCGAGCTGTAGCCCCCGGCATCGATGCCGTTGAAGGGATTGTCG
>NZ_FOSQ01000022.1 GCF_900114315.1 Falsiroseomonas stagni DSM 19981 | reverse complement strand
CGGTGTCGTTCTCCACCTTGGGCGCCCAGCGCTCGATGATCGCGCGCGGGGTGCGGAGCTTGTGCCGGTCCTGGTGGGTGACCAGCAGCGCCGCCAGCGCGCGGATGCCGAACTCGTGGCTGGTGAAGCGGCAGAAGCGCCCATCCGAGGGCGGATCGGCAAGCCCCTGCCACTTGTTGGCGGGGACGTGCTCGATGTTCCCCGGGTTCCGGTTTCGGTAGCCTCGCGTGGTCTTGGGATCCATTGCCTTGGGGTCCGGGCTCACGTGCCGATCGCCGGCACGCGGTTCAGCCACACCCGGACGGTGGTGTCCGCGGCGAGCGCGGCCAGGGTGGCGATGCCGACCTGGAAATTGCCGGTCGCGGTGGTGGTGATGCGCCGATTGGTATTGTCCCAGAAGACGCGGGCGCCGGCGGTGATGGCGAGCGCGGGTTCCTTCGTGATGTCGAAGACGCCCTGGGTGGCGGCCTCGATGATGGCGTTCTGCCCGCCGTCGACCGTGGCGACGCCGAACAGCGCCCCGACCAGGACGCCCTGGCCGGAGAGGATGCCGCCCGCATAGGGCACGGCGATGGCCAGGCTGTTGCCCGGCTGGACGTAGTTGCGCATGGAATTGGGGTCTCCAGAAACGCAGAAGGCGTCCCGAAGGACGCCCTCTGCATAGGTTCACGATGGAAGGGGGAGCCGGGATCAGGTGCCCGGGTTGAACCAGGCGCCGCGCCAGTCGATGGCGCCGACGCCGAAGTCGAAGATCACCGAGACCTCGACGCCATCCACGCCCTGGACATTGCCGGTGGTGACCTGCGGTCCCTCGGCGCCGTTCAGATAGCCGTAGACGTAGACGGGGGCCGCGAAGGGATCGGAGAAGAGGTACCAGCGGTTGGCCGGGATCAGCGGCTCGACCAGCGGCTGCACGAAGCCCGCATAGACATTGGCGTTGCTGGTCTGCGTCGCCTGGACCGACACCGTGAGCTGGCGCGCGGCGAGCTCCTGGTTCGGCCCGACCAGGAGGCGCATCTGCGACCCCACCGCGATGGGCAGGCCGTCCAGCGTCCGCTGGCGCATCACCGCCGCACGCCCCAACGCAAGATTGCCCAGGTCGAGCAGCGTGCCGGCGGTGGCCTTGTTCAGCCGCGCGGCGCCGGTGGCAAAGACCGGGGCGGCGCCGGTGACCAGCGTCGGGCCGTCGCCGGTGGCGCTGTTCACCAAGGCATAGGCCGTGGCGTTCTCGAAATCGGCGACGCGCCGGCCGATCATCGAGGCGAAGTCGGTGAAGGCGCCGAGGTCGTCATTGACCAGCATCTGCCGCGTTACACGGATGCGGCGCGCGAAGGTCTGCAGGAACACCAGCTCCTGGCTTTCCGACATGGTGCCGGCCTGGATCTCGCCGTTCTCGGAGAGCGCCACGAGGTTCGGGAAGTCGCCGACGCGCAGGTGGCGGTGCGGCTTGAAATCCCGGAAGTCGCGGCGGAGGAACAGAGTGCGATAGGTCGGCTGCGCCGGTGCATAGGCGGCCAGCAGCATCTTGTTGGCCGCGGCCGAGAGCAGCGCCGGGAAGTCGCTGGTGGTGTGGAAGGCGCGCTCGGCCAGGATGGTCGGGTTGCGCGGCACGTTGCGCTCGCCCCGGGCGCGGAGCAGCTCGCCCATCATGTCGGAGGGGCGCCAGCCCATGAACTCGACGTGGCGGCCGGCGCCGGGGCCCGTGCTGGGCGCCTGGTAGCCGGGCATGGAGCGCGCGGCGAGCGCCTCGGCCATCGCGTCGAGCAGGCTGGCCGGGTCGTCCTGGCCCGGGCCGGTCTCGGGGCGCGCCGGCAGGGAGGGACGCGGCGCGCTCTGGGCGAAGGCGTCCCAGAGGCGACCGCGCAGCACCTCGGGCGAGATGCGGTCGCGGATGGCGGCCTCGCGCATGGCGTCGAGCATGTCGGGGGTCACCAGGCCGCGGGCACCGGCGAGGACCGGCTCATAGGCGGCGATGCGCTCGACCGCGGCGCGGTCCGCCTCGGCGCGAATGGCGTCGAGGTCCGGCGTGGGCGGCGCGGCGCGGGTCGGCTCGGGCGGGGTGGCGGGTGCGGTGGTCACGGGGCTCTCCTGGGGCGGAATGGTGGGCGGCGCAGGCGGCGCCGGCGCGGGATCCGGCGAAGCCGGCGTCGTCTCGGTCATGGTGGGGTCCTCGGTCAGGGCGGGTTCGATGGCGGTGGCCGGAGCGCCCTGCGGCTCCTCGCCACGGATCACGGCCAGGCCGTCCACCGGGACCGGCACGATCGAGATCTCGTAGGGCTCCCAATCCACCGCGCGGTGGATGGTCTGGCCGGTGGCGGCATCGGGCCGGGGCTCGTAGCGATGCACCCGGTAGCCGACGCTGACAGACTGCAGCGTGCCGTCGGCGACGCGCTGCCAGACCGGCTCCACGTCATCGGCGCCGCTGAACTGGAGCGTGGCATAGCCGCGGCCGGCCTCGAGGCGGGCCGTCGTGACACGACCCAGCACATCCCGCGTCCCGGCGCGGCGATGCGTGTCCAGCACCGGGGCGCGGCCGGAGCGCAGCGCATCCATGCGCACCGCCTCGGGCCGCATGTCGAGTTCCTCGATGATGGGACCGAGCGGTGGGACGAAGTTGCGGGCGCGCGCGCCGGTGCTCCACACCACCTCAACGGTGCGCGCGGCGCGATTGACGGTCACGGGGGCCGCCAAGGCGCGGCAGGCGGTGATCGACTGCCCATCGGTGGGAAGTCGATCGGGCGCCGCGTCGGGATCCGGCGCAGGGGTGCCCCCGCCCGGTTCGATCGGTTCGGTCATGTGCGAAAATCCTGGGCTTAGGGCGCCGTGAAGCCCTGGAGGTTGGCGATCACCACCGCGCCCGCCGTCACCGCCTGGATGTTCAGCGCGGCGTTAGCGGTGGTGCGCAGCGGCGTCGGGAAGTCGATGTTGGTGGGGCCGAGGTTCGCCGGCAGCAGCGCGCGCCAGACCGGCGTGGTGCCGTCGCGGACCTGGAACTCCGTCGCCGTGGCGCTCGCATTCTGCACCTGCATCCCCGTGACGTAGCGGCGGATGCCGGCGCCGCCCGCAGCCTGCACCGCGGTGTCGCTACCGGTGGCGATGCCGGCCAGCGGCCCCGCATAGGTCCAGTCCGCCTCGGGGATGGCATAGGGCTTGGTGACGATCGCGCCGATCAGCGTCGCCAACAGGTCGACACCGCGCGCGGTCGTCACCGCCACCGGGTTGGCCGAGTAGCCGGTCGCCGCCAGCACCGGCACGGCACCCGCCGTGTTGCGCGCCTGGCCGCCCACCACGCTGAGCGCGGGGGCCGCGGCGGTGAGCACGTTCACCCCGATCCCCTGGCCGGCCACGGCATTGGCGCGGCCGGCCGTGATGGCGGTGGTGAGCTCGGCATAGTCGGAGATCGAGATGAATTGCAGCCGCAGATCGGTGTTCGACGCCGGCGCCAGGTTGCGGCTGATCGTCGCCCAGCCGGTGTTCACATAGGCGCCGGTGAAGCTCGACCCGATCAGGTCGAAGTTGTTCGCGTCGATCACGGTGATGGTGAAGGTGCCATTCGCCCCCGGCACGCCGGCGACATTGGCCACCGTCACAGAATCCGAGGTCGCGTAGCCATGGGCGGCGCGGGTGATGCGCACCGCGCTGCTGCCGTTGTTGGCCACGGCCGAGATACCGTGGAAGACCTGCCGGTTCCGCACGCGCACCCGGAACCGGTAGAGCGCGGCGGGGTCGGGCAGCTGCTGCTGGCGCGCGTAGGAATTGGCGCGCAGCCCGGTGCCGTCCAGCGCGCGGCCGTGGAAGTAGCATTCGTCGCTGTTGGGCTCCAGCTCCAGCACCGACCAGCCGGCCGGAGCCGTGGTGGGGATGGTGACGCCCGACGCGGTGCCGAGCCGCGGCGCGCCGTCGCTGCCGACCTCGTAATTGGCGAGCGTGGCGCTGATGCCATCCAGGCGCCAGGCGACGACGTTGCGCTCGTCGGGCAGGCCCGTCTCCGGCGTGACGCTGACCAGCTCCAGCCAGGCGGTCTGGCCGGCGATGCGCTGGCTGAGGTTCAGCGCGACCATCGCGCGCAGCGGCAGCATGAAGCTCTGCCGGCTGAGCAGGACCATCTCGTCATCCAGCGTGGTGCCGGTGGAGATCTGCGCGCTGCCATTGGCGATGGTGAGCAGCATGCCGCTGCCGGTGGCGAGCACCTCCCAGCGGGTCGGGTTGATGACGGCGCCCGCGAAATTGTCGCGGAAGCGCCGGCGCATGCTTTTGACCTTGAGCATGTCGTCGGCCCAGTCGTAGCCGCCTGGGATCATGGTGTGGCTCCTGGGGAAGTGGTGGGCGCCTCCGCGCGTGGCAATGCGGCACCGGTGGCGGCGATCTCAATGGCGGCCAGCTGGGCTGCGTCCTGCGCGGCGCCGGACTTGGCGACGCGGCGCGGATCGCTGTCGAGCGAGAGGCCGGCCTCGTCGAGCAGCGCATTGGCCTCGCGGATCATCTCCACCACCTGGCGGAAGTCGTAGCCGAAGGCGCCGACCGCCTCGGGCTGCGGCACGAAGCCGGCGCGGACCTGCGCGATCAGCGCGGTGGTGTCCTTGAGCGGGTCGATCATCTCGTGGGCCGGCGGGACGTGCGATAGGCCCTCAGGCACCTCGGCGCGCCAGAGCCCGAGCAGCGCGCCCTGCGCGTGGAAGCGATCCGCGATCGGCCGCACCAGCATCGGGATCAGCATGCCGTACTGGACCTGCTCGCAGAGCCGGCGGAATTCGATCTTGCCGGCCCGCAGCGAGGAGTAGTTCGCCTGGGTGAGATCGCCGGCGACCTGGTCGTAAGTGAGGCCGGTGCCGACCGCGGACGCCTCCAGCGCACGGCGTGCGAACGCCGCGTGCGACCCGCCGCCGGAGGGATTCACTACCTCCACGGATCCCATGCCGCGGCGATACAGGATCATGCCCGGCTCGAAGCTCTCCACCGTGCGGCCCTGGGCGTCGCGCAGCAGGCCCGACGCCGGGCCGGTCATGGACTCGTCGCCGTCCTCGGAGACCACCGCGGCCAGGCAGGCCTCGATCTTGGCCTTCATGAGGAGCGCGGCCTCGTAGTCGCCGAGATCGCGCAGCCGCGTCAGCACCGGGGCAAGCCAGGAGACGTCACGCAGCTGGCCGGGGCGCCGCTTGCGATAGATGTGCAGCACGTCGCGGGCCGGGACACGCTGGCTGCTCAGCCAGGTGGCACCACCCGGCAGCAGCCAGGACGCGCCGGGATGGACGCGGTGCAGCCAGTACCCGACTGGCTCGCCGGCCTCGCCGAGGCCGATGCCCTGCAGGGTGGGGACGCCCTCGATGACGCCCTGACGTGCCGCGTCGAGGTGGTCGCTCTCCAGCACCTGGAGCCGCAGGCCGATCGGATTGGCCGCCGTGATGTCGGCGGGTAGCAGCCGGACGAAGCATTCGCCGCTCTCCACGACCGCTCGCATGACCAGCGCCTGCAGGCCATAGAGATCGAGCCGCCCCTCCGCGTCACAGGCGGTGCTGTCGGACCAGCGGCGCCAGGCCTCGGCGTGCGGCTTGTCCGGCCAGCGGGTTGTGATGCCGGCGCCCACAGCGTTGCCGGTCCAGAGGTCGACGATGCGCGCTGCGTAGGGGTCGTTGCGGACGGCATCGCGGGCGCGGCGCGCCACGGTGGGGGCCGCGGCGCCAACCTCCGCGGTGGCACTGCCGCCCGAGGCCGCCCAGCTCGAGGCGCGGCTGTCCTGCGCGGCGGCATAGCCACGGAGCGCGTGCCAGGCATCGCGGAGACGGCCCATCACCTGCTGCCCTCGCGGGAGAAGCTGGCGAAGGTCACGCTGGGCCGGCGCGCGGCGGCGTTCTCCGCGGTGTGCAGCACCGACAGGGCGCGGCCGAGTTCGTCCAGGGAGCGGTACTCCACGGTTCGGCCATCGAAGGTCACGCGCGTGGTGCCGCCCGTGAAGGCCGCGGCCAGGACGGCGGCGCGGGTGCCGGCAGGCTGCGCCAACGCCCAGGCGAGGACGGTCGGGTCCATGATCGTCCTCCTCTCAGCGAAGCCAGCCACTGCGCGGCGCCAGCCAGCCCCGCAGGCGCTGGGTGTCGAGCGCCTGTGCCGGCGCGGCCTGCGATGGCGGTGATGGGTCAGCGACATTCCCGGCAGCGGGAATTTCGCTCGCCCGGAGCGGGGCATCGGCGATCTGGTCCCGCAGCTGCTGCCAGAACCGATCGCCGTAGCGATCAGCGCCGAGCAGCCAGAGCGCCGCACGGGCGAGCACGGCGCAGTCCAGCGCCTCGTTCCGTTCCCGCAGCTTGGCCCATTCCTGCCGGGCGAAGCCGCGGCGATCCTTCGTGGTGCGCAGCTGCTCGGCGACCAGCTGCTTGACCCATTCCACCTCGATCGCGCGCGGCAGATGCACCCAGCCCGCTGGCAGCTCCTCCGTGTCGCCGCGCCCCAGCCAGAGCCGGCGATAGAGGTCGGCCTTCCATGTGGAAACCGAGACGGTCCAGAGCTTCAAGCCGCGCCGGAGCTTCTGGCCATTGACCAGCGCATCCACCGGCGTCGGGCCCTGGACGGGCTGGGCGCGGTTCCACCCGTCGATCCCCTTGGTCGGCGCGATGCGCGGATCCCGCAGCCGGCGCAGGTGGCCATAGACTGCCGCCGTGTCCCGACCGCCGGTGTCGACGCAGAGCCGGGCGATGCGCATCGCGCCACCGCCGTGCCGCGGCCAGTCGCGCGCCAGGAGCTTGGCGAGTTCGTCCCAGGGCTCGCGGTCCCGAGGGCTGCCCTGGATCACGACATGGTCGACCAGCCAGGACGAGAAGCCCTCGGCCCAGCCCCAGACGTCGCATTCCAGGCGATCGTCCTGGACGTCGACGCCGGCCGTGAGCACCAGCGCGCCGGTCGGAACCACGCCCATGGCGAAGTCCTCGCGGCGCTCGACGAGCCGCTCCCAATCCGGGGCCTCGCCCTGCTCCTGCCAGGTCTCGCCCAGGACCGTGTTCTTGAAGGTCTTGATATCCTCGGGCTTGCCCTGGGCCGACTCCCAATCCCGGGCGATCTGCTCCCAGGAGAGCCAGCCGACCGGCGAGTAGAGCGCCGAGATATGGAAGCCGATCGTGCGCGGATCCTGGCCCTCCGCCGTCGCGCGCCATTCGCCGTCGCCAAGCATGGCGGTCTTGTCGTGCTCCTGCATGGGATGGTCGCAGGCGCTGCAGTGATACCGAGCCGTCTCCGGGGCGCCTTTCTCCCAGATGAGCCGCTCGAAGCGCAGCCACTGAATCTCGCCGCACGCCGTGCACGGCACGAAGAACCGCCGCTGGTCGGAGGCCAGATACTCCCGCTCGATCCGGCTGCGGCCCGCGATGGTCGGCGTGCTGACCAGGAAGGCCTTGCGTCGCCAGCCGAAGGTGCGGGCGCGGGCTTCGGCGAGCGCGATCGGATCACCCACGCCGGCGACGTCGCCGGGATAGGCGTCCACCTCGTCGAGGAACAGGAACCGCGCCGTCATCGAGCGCAGCCCGACCGCGCTGTTGGCACCGGTCAGCACCAGGATGCCGCCGGGGAATTCCTTCGACAGCATCGTGTTGCCGCTGTCGCGCGCGCGGGCCGGCGCCACCCGTTCCCGCAGCGCCGGCGTTTCCTCCAGCAGCGGGTCGATGCGCTGGCGCGAGAAGCGCTTGGCCAGTTCCACAGTCGGCTGCACCGCCAGCGCGGGTGCCGGCACGTGGTGCATGATGTAGCCGAGCCAGTTGTTGCCGCTTTCCGTGGCGCCGACCTGCGCGCCCTTCATGAACACCACGCGGCGCGCGGGATGCACCGCGGACAGCGCGTCCATCACGTCCTTCAGATATGGCGTGCGACTGGTGCGCCAGGGGCCAGGCTCCGCCGAGGCGCGGCTGCCGAGCATGCGATGGCGCTCGGCCCATTCCGAGACGGTGAGCTGCGGCGGCGGGCGGAGCATGGCGCCGACGCGCCGGCGCACATGCTCACGGCTGCGGAGACCGGTCCCCTCCGAGGCCTGCTGGATCGAAGCGATCGGCCGCCTCCGTCAGCAGGTCGTTGATGTGGCTCTGCAGAATGGTCTGCAGCAAATGTGGGTCGACGCTGATCTCGGCGGCGATCAGGCCGGCGACGCGGGCCGGCCAGTTCAGCAGCGCGTCGCGCATCGTGCTGCCGATCTCGTCGAGTGCGGCATTCGCCTCGGTGACATCAACCAGGCGACGCTTGGTCTCGTCGAGCGAGAGGCGCTGCGCCTCCACCTTCAGGGCGAGCTGCGCGACCTTCAGCCGGGCGAAGGGCGTGCCATCCGCGCCGGCGCTACTGGCCAGCGGCGAGCGGGCGGGATCAGCGGTTTCGATCAGGCGGCGGCGGGTCTTGTCGATATCCCACTGACCGTCCGGCTCGCGGGCGATGCGGCCCGCGCGTTCGGCCTTGTGGATGGCGGTGTCGCTGACGCCGAGGCGACGGGCGGCCTCGCGCGTTGAGGCGGTGAGTTCCGGCATGGCGGCGACCTCCCGCCGCACGTGATGGTCATCACGAACAAGGGCCCGCTACCTGCCGGCGGCGGGCCCTCGACGTGTCCGGCTCCGTGGTCAGGCCGGCAGGTGGTAAATGGTGAAGGAGCCCTTCGCGCCCGTCTTGTTGGGGCCGACCATCCGCTCCCGCGACTTCACCTCGACCGCGTGGCCCTTCTTCTTCAACCCGGCGAAGAAGCCGCGGACTGTGTGCTGCGCCCAGCCCGTCGCCTCGGCGATCTGCGCGACCGTGGCGCCCTCGGGCCGGCGCAGCATGGCGAGCACCTGCTCCTGCTTCGTACCCTCCCGCCGCTTGCGCGGCGCTCCGGCCTCGCGCGGGGCGCGGGCAGGCTTGCCAGCGAGCAGGGTGCGCAGCGCCTCCATCGGGGCATCGAGCGCGGTGATCATGTCCGTGGCGCGGTTGGCCTCGTCGTCCCAGGCGGCGAGCACCGCCGCGGCGGCGTCGCGCAGGCTGGTCCGCGGCGCGGCAGCGCGTGCCGCGAGGGCCTGGTCGAGCAGGGTAATTTCCTCCCGCAGGAGCGCGCCCTGGGCGGCTTCGTCGGCGGCGGCATCCTTCGGCGCGGGCTCCGCGGCCGGCGGCGCCGTGCGCGCCGTGTCGGGCACGCTGCCCTCGATGCCGGAGCAGTCGGGCTCGCCGGCCACCGCGTTGCCCTCGTTGGGGTCGATGCCGATGGCGCGCAGCCCCTCGTCGGTGATGCGCGCCACAATCCAGGTGCCGTCGTCATCCTGCCGCCAGCCCAGCCCGACATGCTCCCGCGGCGCGTTGATCTCGGTCAGCAGGTTGTTCTTGATCAGGCTGCGGAACACCGCGTTGCGCGCCGCGGCCGGCAGGGTCTTCGGCGCGCGAGCCAGTCCCATCTCGTGCTGCGCGGCGGCGCTGAGGATCACGCGCTGGGTATCGGAAAGCTTGGTCATCGTGGTGGTCTCCGGTTCCGGGCGCCGGTCATCGGCCCCTACTGCCGGGAGCCCCGCCGGCGCTGCCGGTCGGGGCTGCGCGGGAGTGGATCGCGTCATTCGGCCCATTCGCCACGCTTCAGGTAGGAGTCCGTCACCCGCGCCAGCAGGCTGTTCCAGTGCTGCAGGCTGGCATGCGCGCCCCAGAGCACCGTGTCGGGATCCGCGCCGAAGTGGTCCGCGCTCATCTGCTGAAGCTCGGCGACCATCGCGTCGAAGCGCGCCTTCTCGGCGAGGAAGGCTTCGAGGCTGCGTTCCTGGTTGCGGGCGGCGCGGGCGGTGCGGTCGGTCATGGTCGTCTCCGTCGTGGTGCAGGGCATCCCCTGCGTGTGACGGACCATTCGCGCTGTGGCGCGCACGAGCCAAGCAAGATGCAGCGTTATCTTGTTGCTATGATTGGGAGTTCTGGATCGACGGATGATCCTCGCAGCTCCCAAGACCAGGCGCCCTGGTGCTGAGCAACCCAGGGGCCATGTCTGCGGCATGAACACGTCCAGCGCCGCGCCCACCACGACCGTCTACTACGATGGCGCGTGCCCGATCTGCTCGCGCGAGATCGGTCAGTACCGCAAGGTCCAAGGCGCGGAACGGCTCGACTTCGTCGACGTCACCGCGTGCGATGCGACTGGTCTCGGTCCTGGTCTGTCGCGCGACGCGGCGCTGGCGCGCATGCATGTCCGGCGCGCCGACGGCAGCCTGGCGTCCGGTGCCGCCGCCTTCGCCGAAATCTGGCAGCAACTCCCGAAGCTCGCATGGGCCGGGCGGCTCGCGGCATCGCCGATGGTGCTTCCCGTCCTGGAAATCGGCTACCGCGTCTTCCTGCGCGTCCGCCGCCTCTGGCGGTGACACCCTACGTCGAGGCGGCAGCCCGGCACGACGCGATGTCCGCGAAGACCCGCTCGTCACCCTCCAGAACCGCGGCTTCGCCGGTCGTCTCCTGCCACCGCCGCACGATCACGTCGGCATAGGCGGGATCGATCTCCAGCAGCACTGCGCGACGTCCCGTGCGCTCCGCCGCGATCATCGTGGTGCCCGACCCGCCGAAGCAGTCCAGCACCGTGTCCCGCGGCTTGCTGCTGTTGCGGATCGCTCGCTCGACCAGCGCCACCGGCTTCATGGTGGGGTGCAGGTCGTTCCGCGCCGGCTTGTCGAAGTGCCAGACATTCCCCTGGTCACGTGCGCCGCACCAGTAGTGCTGCGCGCCTGCCTTCCAGCCGTAGAGCATCGCCTCGAACTGCTGGTGGTAGTCGGCACGGCCAAGCGCGAAGGTGTTCTTCGCCCAGATGATCGTGCTCGACCACTTCCCGCCTGCCTCCTGCCAGACGCGATGCAGCGTTGGCCACTCGGACGAGGACATGCAGACGTAGCAGGCGCCCTTTGTCGCCGAGAGCAGGTTGGCCAGCGCGGGCCGGAGGAACTCTGGAAAGCCGCCGCCGAGCGCGTCATTGGCGATGGTCATCTTGGCCGCGGTGCCGCCCTCATAGGCCACGTTGTAGGGCGGATCGACGAAGCCCATGTCGGCCAGGTGCCCGGCGCCGAGCGCGCGCTGCACGTCGGCCAGCTTCGTCGCGTCGCCACAGAGCAGCCGATGCTCGCCGCAGCGCCAGAGGTCGCCGGCGCGCGTCACTGGCACTACGGGCGGCGGCGGCGCCTCGTCGGCATCATCGCCGAGGCCAGCGTCGGCCGCCGCCAGCAGCCGGTCCAGTTCCATGCCCGAGAAGCCGAGCACGTCCAGGTCGACCACCGCCTCGTCGCGAATGCGGGCGATCTCGGCGGCCAGCAGCGCCTCGTCCCAGCCCGAATTCAGCGCGATCTGGTTGTCGGCCAAGCGTAGCGCCCGCGCCTGCGCCGGGGAGAGATGGCCAAGCCGCAGCAGCGGTACGGAGGCGAGGCCCAGCTGCTTCGCCGCCATGACCCGGCCGTGGCCGGCGATGAGCACGCCCTCGGCGTCGACCAGGACAGGGTTCACGAAGCCGAACTCGGCGATGGAGGCAGCGATCTGGGCCACCTGCGACGGCGAATGCGTGCGGGCATTCTCGGCATAGGGGACCAGCGCCGCGACCGGCAGTGTGGAGACGACGAGGTCAGGCTGCATCGGCAGTGACCTCCGTCCGCGCTGCGGCAACGGCGTCGTAATCGCGGCCATCGTCCGCCAGCGTCACCGGTAGGTTGGGATGCAGCATCCGCCACCGCACCACGGCTAGGTCGACATAGGCAGGCGCGAGCTCGATCGCCCGCACGCGGCGGCCGGTGCGCTGGCCGGCGATGATGGTGGTGCCGGCACCAGCGAATGGCTCGAACACCACGTCGTCGTCGTCGGCATAGGCGCGCATCAGGAAGTCAGGCAGCGCGACGGGGAACACCGCGGGGTGCTCCGTCTCGATGCCGCGGGCCTTGTGCCGTGTGATGCGCAGCACGTTGTCCGGGATCCGAGTCTCCTGGACGCCCTGGCCGGCATGCTGCCATTCGCCGACGGTGCCGTCCTTGGCGCGGAGGCCACCCTTCTCGGAATTGACGTGCCCCGCCCAGCGGCAGGGGATGATCTTGTTGGGGCGGCGGGATTCTCGATTGAAGTGGAACAGGAGCTCGAAGGCGGGCGACAGCCTGCCGTTCCAGTCGCCCGGCAGGCCAGGCCCCTGGTCCCAGGTGTAGAGCCCGAACCGGCGCCAGCCGTGGGCGCGCATCCAGTCCAGCCAGGCAGCCCAATAGGGCTGCCATTCATTGTCGCGATGGATCAGCCCGAGGTTCACCAGCACCTGGCCATCGGGCCGCATGGCCGCGTCGAGGTGCTGGAATACGCCCTGCATCAGGGCATCCCAATCCGTGACGCCGCCGGTGGTGTAGTCCCGCTGGTTTCCATAGGGCGGCGATGTGAACAGCAGCGCGGCGCGGTCCTCGCCCATGACGCGCGCCACGCTGGCGGCGTCGGTGCTGTCGCCGCAGAGCAGGCGATGCTCGCCGAGCAGCCAGAGATCGCCTGGGCGGGTCACGGCCTGGCGCGGCGGCTCCGGATCGGCGTCGGCGGGATCCTCCGCCGGCTCCCCCGCATCCGCCGCGCCTGCCGCACCGCCCCCCTCGGCGGGATCCGCGGACAGAGCCTCGGGCGCGTCGCCGTCGGACACGGCATCTCCAGCCGCCGCGAGGATGTCTGCGAGCTCATCCGCCGAGAAGCCGAGCGCGCCGAGGTCGATCTCCTGCGCCGCCTGCACCGCGGCGAGCGCGTCACGCAGCAGCGCCTGGTCCCAGGTCGCATTCTCCGCGATGCGATTATCCGCGAGCCGTAGCGCGTCCTTCTGCGCCGCGGACAGATGCCGCAGCACGATCACCGGCACCTTGGCCATGCCGATCGCCGTCGCGACCTCGAGCCGGCCATGGCCGGCGATCAGCACGCCGTCCTCGTCCACCAGCAGCGGGTTGGTGAACCCGAAGGCCAGCATGCTGGCCTTGATCTGCTCTAGCTGCGCGGCGCCGTGGACGCGGGCATTGCCGGCATGCGGGCGCAGCTCCGCCACGGGACGCAGCAGGATCTTCGCCGCCATCCAGGGGAGCGTCATGATGCCATCCGGTTTGCAGGTGGTTTGCAGGGCAGCGGCCCGGCGTCGGTTTGCAGCTAACGAGTTGAAGCGGCGGGAGAAGGCTGCAAACCGCAACCCTGATTTATGGCCTGGCGCTAGCGACCTTGCGCGCTTCCGCCCCCCGCATACAGCGGGGCCAGGAAGGACCCTGCGGCTCGAGAGCCACTGTCTCGATTGAGCCGCAGCGTGGCTGTTCAGCCGCGGCGCTCTCGCACCTTCTCTACGTGTCTTGCTTTTAGACTTATCGATTTCGGTGCCGCCATGGGGTGAATTGTAACAGCGTGACCGGGACGATGCAGACCGCCCCGGCCACGCTGCATCACGCTGCCTTCGCCCGCGGTGTGAGGCCGAAGTGCATGGCCAGCGTGCCGAGCGTGCCGACCAGGATGCCCTGGCCGACCGGGCCATGCACTGTCCGTCCCGCCCAGCCCTGACGCATCGACCATTCGCGCACCGAGAACTCCAAGCCGACGACGAACCATGCGCAGGAACCGCAGGGGCTTTCATGTCCACCGAGCAGATCGAGCGCCGCCGCAACACGGCGCCGGGCCTCAATTTGCATGGTGGAGAGCGTGTCGACGCGCGAGCCAGGGATGCGCAGGAGCTGCGACGTCGACATGCTGTCGAAGCAGGCAGCGCGGAACAGCCCGCGGAAAATCTCACCCGCTTCGTGCATCTGCGCCGTGATGCTGCCACTGGCCAGCATCATGCCGAGCGTGTCTACGGCGCGGCGATGCTGCACGGGCGTGCCGGTTTCGGGATCGGCAGCGCGGATCGGACCCGAGAACGCGCCATGCTGCAGCCGCCACTTCGAGGGCTTCGCCAGGTCGTCCTGCTTCGCCTTCGATGCCTTGGTCTTGCGCTTACCGGCCATGGTGGTTCTCCCCGTTGCGACGCCCCCAGCGCCGATTGGCTTCGTTGGTGATGGCCTGACGGAGCCAGTCGTCCGTGATCTCGGCGACAGGCAGCGCGGCCACGCCATGCCGATGCCAGGCGGCGGCGCGCATGGCGTTCACCTCGCTGTCGTTGGTCGGGCTACGCGTCCCGCGGTCGAGGCACGAGCGGGGCGGCAGCGGTCCGCCGTACATGCTCATGCGCCGCCTCCCGTGGGGTCGGTGGCCCAGAGCAGAAGGGCGATGGCATCCGCCTCGTTGTCGTCGGCCGGCGCGAAGCCGCGAGCCTGGATGGCGGCGACCATCTTCGCCTTGTCGGCGTTGCCCCTGCCGGTGGCGTAGCGCTTGATCGTGCCGACCGGAACGCCCTCGTAGGGGACGTCGTGCTCCTCGCACCAGGCGGAGAGCATGCCGAGGAAGCCGCCGTAGATGTGCGCCGCATCGGTGCCGGCATGGGCGCGGACTTCCTCGAACACGATCCGCGCCACGCCGCCGGACAGAGCGGCGACCTCGGCCAGCCAGCCGCGGAAGCGCAGGAAGCGCATCCCGCCGCCTTCGAACCTGGTCGGCTTGAAGGTCATGGTCCCCGAGGTGATGCCGCCATCACACGACCGCAGGGCCCATCCGGTGGTGGTGCCGAGATCCAGGGCGAGCACGGCGTGGTGCGCCAGGCTGATCGCGGGCGAGAGGGCGATGGGCGGGCCGCTTGCATGCGCGGCGGGCATGGTGAGAGTCGCAACTGCCATGGTGGTCTCCGAGAGGGGATGATCCTGGTGAGGGCGGCGACGGCGCGGTTCTTGGCGGAGCTCGCCGTCGCTGCCCGGCATCGGGTGGGGTGGCCCCAGCGGGGGCGGCCCACGCGCCCAGCCCGGTCGCCCGAGGTGTGGTGTGCGCGCGCCGATGAGGCGCGCACGCACACCCCCGTAGGGGGTGGGAGCAACACCTAACTCCTCCACCGGGTACAACCCATTGATCCGGAATGGAAAAAGAGGAGTTAGGTGCGAAGCGGGAGGAGTTAGGGACCTAACTCCTCTGTCCTCCCAAGCCGTTGATTTCATGGCGTTGTTTTCGGAGAGGAGTGAGGAGTTAGGCCTAACTCCTCAGGAGTTAGGTCGTCCAAGACGCCTTCCGGGTAGACCCAGACCTCCGGATTTTCGACGTCCAGGCAGTTGCCGGATTGGGGGCATTTGAAGTGGCTGGGCAGGACGCGGCGGGCGCTGGTGGTCACCTCACCAGTCTGCGGATCCACGGTTTCGACCTCGGGGCCGAAGGTCATGCCCTCCACGCAGAGGTACCCGAACCGCGACCGAACGACGCCAAGGCCGAATTCGGTGCCGTCACGGCGGAACTTCACGAAGCCCTTCGTGGCGAGCACGCTCAACCGCTCGCGGATCGTGTGCTTGCTGCCGAGCCCAATCTTGTTCTCGAATTTCTCAGCCAGTTGCATGGTCGAATAGAGCCGGCCTTCAGCTGCCTCATCGAGCAGGATGCCGAGGATCACATCCTGCTTGCGCAGCCGTTCGGCATCGAGCTTGCGTCCGATGTCCTGCCTGACCAGGCGCTCGCCGCGGCGATCGAATTCCACCCAGCGGCCCGCGATTTTGTCGACCAGCATCGGCTCGAGGCCGGGGCCGTTGCGGAGCTCGACATGCAACTCGCGCTCCGTCTGCTCCTCATCGGGGCGGAACAGGATGGCGCCCGAAGTGTAGTAGCCGCGCAGCGCGCTGGCGCCGGAGAGCGACAGGAAGGGATCGTCCTTCACCTGCTGCTTGCTGAGCTTCTTCGTGTGGTGGGCGAGGATAATGCCCGCCTCGGGGGCGACCTGGTCGCGCAGCGCCTCCACGCGGCTCTGCAGGAAGAACATCATCGCGCCGTTGTCGTTCTCCCCTTCGCCCGCGGGTCCGCCATCGAAGAGGTTGCGGATGGGGTCGATGCAGATGATGTCGGGCGGCGCGTCGGGGAATGCGGTACGGATGGCCGCGGCCACGAGGGGCACGCCCTGGTCGTCGAGCAGCATGCGCAGCTTCGGGGTGACAACGAGGGTGTCGCGGGCGCGGGCCACGATCGCGGCGTCGAGCCGGAGCTGCTGCAGCCGCTCGCGCAGGTAGTGGTACTGGATCTCCGCCTGCAGATAGAACACCCGCAGCGGGCGCGGTGCCGTGAAGCGCAGAAAGGGTGCGCCGGCGGCGGCGTGCACCAGCAGGCTGATCAGGAAGTCGGATTTGCCGACCTTGGGCGCGCCGCCAAGGACCAGCATCCCGCCCGGGGTCAGCAGGCGCGGCCCGATCAGGTCGTCCGGCATGGGCGAGGTGTCGTCCAGCAGCGCGCCGAGCGTGTGCGCGGGGATGGCGCCGGGCGGCGGCGCCGCGGCACGGAGCAGGGGCGGCCCGTTGCGGTCGACGTGTAGGGCCCAGATCGCATCGGCCTCGACCTTGAGGCGGTCCAGCGGCCATGCCGGACGGAGGCAGGCGGCGTTGTATTGGCAGATCGCCTCCCAGCCCTCGTCGCCGGTGACGCGGCCCTCGTGGACCATGCGGACGAAGTGACCGATGGCCGCGCTGGCGCCCTGGAAGCGGGTCCAGGCGTCCTTGCTGCCCTCGCGCACTGGCGTGGTGAGGACGGCATCGAGCCCTGGGCGGGTGGCGCCAGGGGAGGCGGACGGCGCCGTGAGACCCGGCATGGTCGGCATGGCCGCCACCGCCGCGGCGAAGTCGGGGAGCTCCACCTCGACCCTGGGGCGGTGCTCCCGGATGGTAACGCGCCGCTGCACGCCATGCTTCTGGTGGACGGTGCCGGGCACGCGGATCGGCTGATGGGCAGATCGGAAGTGCAGGTCGCCACCGACCTTCTCCGCGATCTCGCCGCGCAGCGCGCAGACCCGCGCCAGATCCTCGCCCTCGGCCGGCTCGGTGAGCCGCCACCAGGCGTGCAGCTTGGCGGCGCCCTCGGCGGTGCGGCCGCCGCTTTCGACCAGGAGGGTGGGCGCGCCCAGGTGGTGGACCAGATGCGCCAGCTTGGCGGCGATGTCGCCGGCGTCGAGATCGACCAACACAGTCTGCATCTGCAGCACATGTTCGGCGCGGGCCTGACCCTGCTCGGCGACAGTGCCGGGGATGACATAGACGGCGCTGCCCTCGCGCGCTGCCCAGGTGGCGTAAGCGCTGAGGGACGCGGCGGCGTGCCGATCGGCCGGCACCCAGATGTTGTGCGGCTTGGTGTCGAGGCCCTGGCCCTGGTCGACGAAGCCGCGGACCGGGATCAGCCCGTCGCAATAGCCGAACACCACGTCGAGGAAGGCGGCGATCTGCTCGATGTCCGGCGCCATGGATCCAACGGCCGCCGGCATCGGCTGCCCAGCACCGGGAAGTCGATCGAGGGCGACCTGCCCACTGGCGGGAAGTTCGCTCACGCAGTCATCCGGCAGCGGCGCGGCATCGTTGAAGTCGCCCCATGCTGTCATGCAGGCAGCGCCCAGCAGCGCTTGGCCCAGGGGCAGAAGCGACACTCGAAATGGTCGGCCTGGGCTGCAATCCGAGGCAGCAATTCGCCGGCATCCGTCGCGGCCAGGATGCGCACCGCCCGATCGGACATGCGCTGCGCCAGTTCCGCGTTGAACGGCACCAGCTCATGATGCAGCTCCGCCGTGTCCTTGTTGATCGCGGTGAACAGCGCCGGATTGTCGGCCACGCCCGGGACGCTGGCGTCCATGTATGCCTGGTAGACCGCAATCTGCGCCGCATAGATCGGCTTGGCCACGCCGACGCCCTTGCTGGACGTCTCGCGCCAGGCCTTGGCGTTCATGGTCTTGCATTCCCACAGCGCCGGGAACGCCATGCCGGGGATGATCGGGCCGCCAGCGAAGACGCCATCGACATGGCCGCGGATGCGACCACCGGCGACCGAGAAGCCGAACTGCTCGCCGTGCTCGCCACCACCGCGGCGGGTGTAGAGATCGAAGCCGGCGGCGCGCAGCCAAGCGACGGCCACGTTCTCCAGCGCGTGGCCGATCCCGAAGATGCGCAGCAGCCGTCCGTCGAAGTCGGCGCCCTCATCCTTTGGGGCCTTCACGAACTCGAATTGCAGCGCCCGCTCGCAGGCATGGCCGAGGCGCGACCCACCCAGGTAGCTGCGCGGCAGCGTCGCCTGATTGGAGGCGACCAGCGCGGCGTCGATCGCGGTGTTCACGTGCGCGGAGGTCTGGCTGCGGCTGTTGAAGTCGAGCATCAGAAGGGCACCTCCGCAGCCGCGTCCTGCCGGGCGATCGCCTGCATCGCCTCCTGGAAGCCGCCGACGGCGACCTCGATCAGCGTCAGCACCTGCGCCTCGCTGAGCTCCTGGAAGCGGGTGCCCCAGCCGATCTCGGCCATCGTCTCCGCGACACGGCGCATGGCGGCGCGCATCGCGGTCTTCTCCTGCTCTGTGAGGTCAACCATGGCGGACGACCTCCCCGCCAAGTGCGACCAGAAGCCCTGGCAGGCGATGCAGCAGAAGCAGACCGAGGGCCGCGGCTTCTTCCGCGGCGCCGGGTCGAACCAGCCAAAGCCACGCGCCGGGCGGGAACAGACGGCGCAGGGCGGTTCTGGGGAGCGGGCCATAGATCATGCGGCCTGCCCCAGCGCCGCGGGCTGGGCGCTGCGCACGAGATGCTGGATGGCCTGGCGGTTGAACTTGAAGGTCAGCAGCGCCGACGCCTGGTACCGGGTCATGCCGAGATCGGCCCGGACTGCCGGCGGCAGGTGGACCAGTTGGCGCTCGGTCGGCGGCTCGCGCAGCCAGCGCCGGCTCTTGTGGGCGCTCTCGTCCGTCTCGTAGGCGTTCAGCCAATCGTCCGCCGCGGCGAGCGCCACCAGCCGCTCCCCGATGGACAGCAGGCGGGGCCGCTCCTCCTTGGCGCCGCCGACCGCGTGCCAGGCGCCGTTCAGGAAGAAGATGCCCGCCCAGCCGTTGAACCCATTGGCCAGCAGGGCGGCGTCATCGCCGAACAGGTCGCACCACTGGAAGGCAGAGCGCCGGAGGAGATCGATCTCCGTCATGATGAAGTCAGTGAGCGGCGCCGTCTCGCGCTCGCGGGGTTCGAAGGCGTGGCCGCAGATGGGGCACTCCATCACTGCGATCGGCACTTCGGCCTCGCAGGAGGGGCAGGTCTTGGTGGGCGGTTCACCCTCGCCGGGTTCGCTGTCGAGATCGACATCCTGCTCCAGGCAGCCATGGATCTGCGAGGAGGTACCGAAGTCCAGCACGATGCAGTCGCGCTTGACGATGCCGGGATGCTCGGTGGGATTCACGGTGCGCAGCCCGCGGCCGACCATCTGGATCATCGTGCACTTGAAGGAACTGGGTCGCAGCAGCACGACGCAGGAGGTGGGGGGATGGTCCCACCCCTCGGTCAGCACCGCGACATTCACGACGATGCGCGCCTCGGCCCGGGCGTAGGCGGCCAGGACCGACCGCCGCTCCCCATCCGGCATGTCGCCGGTGACCATGACGGTGGGGACGCCGGCAGAGTTGAAGGCGGCGGCGACGTGCTCGGCGTGTGCGACCGTCGAGCAGAACGCCACGGTTTGGCGGCCGCCGGCCTTCTCCTGCCAATGCTTCACCACGGCGTCGGTGACCGGCACCGTGTCCATCACGCGGGCAACTTCGCCCATATCGAAGTCGTCGCCGCTGCGCCTCACGGCCCGGAGCTCATCCTGCACGCCGACATCAATGATGAAGGTGCGCGGCGGCACCAGGTGGCCGGAGGCGATCAGCTCGCCAAGCCGGATCTGGTCGGCGACGTTCGAGAAGACCTGCCGCAGCCCGACCTTGTCGCCGCGGTTCGGCGTGGCGGTGACACCATAGATCCGGCAGTCGGGGTTGCGGTCGAGGGCGCGATCGATGATGCGGCGATAGCTGTCCGCGACGGCATGGTGCGCCTCGTCGATCACCAGCAGGTCCAGGGCCGGCATCGCCTCCAGGTTCGCCGGGCGCGTCAGCGTCGGCACCATGGCGAAGGTGACCTGGCCGCCCCAGGATTTCTGGCCGGCATCCACAACCGAGGTGGAGATACCGGGATTCACGCGGCGGAACTTCGCCAGGTTCTGCGCCGTCAGCTCATCCCGATGCGCGAGGACCGCGGCCTTGGCGGCGCTGCTGCCGATATGCTCGCCCACCGCCGCCGACAGCATGATGGTCTTGCCGGCGCCGGTCGGGGCGACGCCGAGCGTGTTGCCGTGCTGACCGAGCGCACGAAGGCTGCGCTCGACGAAGAGTTTCTGGCGGGGGCGGAGCATCATGCTGGTGCGGCCCTCCCTCAGCGTGCCCAGGCGGGACGCGGGTCGGCGCCGGCAGCGGCGGGTTGGGCGGCGGGGAAGGCGCCCTGGTAAATGGCCGGTGCGGCGGGCGGCGCATAGGCCTGGGCCGGTGGCGCATAAGCCGCCGGCGCCACCTGCCGCCCCATCACCTGGGCGTAGTCCCGATGGTCCGGCGTCACCGCCATGCGGATTTCGTTCTTCGTCTCGCCGCCGGCATCGGTGCCGTGCTCGATCTTCGCCACGAACTCAAGGCCATCGAGATCCGCGAAACCGCCAATGCGGCGCGCTGCCTGCGCTTGGGGCGAGACATCTTTGTCGGAGATGCCGCGCGCGGAGTTCAGCATTCCACGCAGGAAACTGCGGCCCATCCCCGCCCATTCCGGCCCCTTCGGACTGTGGAGGCCGATCAGCGTGAAGATCTTCCGTTTCGCGTACGGCCCCTCCAGCACGGTGAACTCGCCATTGAGATAGACGGCGCCGGTGCTGCCGCGCGTGGCGTAGCCACCGGTCCAGCCCTGGCTCGGATCGTCGAAGCCGCCGGGGCGGATGGTGAGGCGGACCTTCGCGAGCGTCCCCTTGGGGATCAGGTTCGGGTTGGACTGGGCGTCGTTGTAGTCGTTCCAGGCAGCCATGGTGATTCTGCTCCGATCAGGTGTTGGGGGTGGGGGCGGGCAGCGCGATCGACGGCGCGCCGTGCGCGTCGATCGGCGGCGATGGGCTGCGGATTTTCTGGAAGAGCTGCCCGAGATGCGGCGGCTCCAGCATGTCGAGCCGGCCGCTGCGATCCTTCGCGGGATAGCCCCAGGGGTTCAGCGTCTGGCAGACCAGGCCGCGGAAGGATGCGACCGCAGGCTGGCCGGGTGCGACGTCCGGCTTGATCTCGGCCAGCGTCATGACCTGATCGACGATGCCGGGCAGCTCGAGGCCGGTCTTGCTGCCGTCGATCTGTGGCACGAAGACGCGGCGATTGAAGTCGTCCAGCTTCTCGTCGAGGATTCCGACGAAGATCACGTTGCGGCCGCGCGCATGCTGCAGGTGCGTGAGCCAGGCGATCATCTCGCGGCCATGCAGCCCATAGGCGCCGCGGATGTCGGGCTTGCCGGTCTTCTCCGAATGCGCCTCCGGCTGGCCGCGGCACCACTGGAAGCAGAGCCGACCGGCGACTGTGATGCTGTCCACGAAGATCGTGGCGAATCCGTCCATGCGCGCCGGATCGCCATAGACCTGCAGGACGCGCGCATACTGCGCGGCGGAATAGGGCTGGTCGTCGCGCAGCGCGGGGTTGGGGCCGGCCAGGAACAGCGCGAGGTCGCGGCATTCCTCCCAGGTGCGCGGACGGATGGATGCGCCACGCCAGTGCTGCACGGCGAGATCGCCCGCCTCCAGATCGATGAAGAGCGTGCTGCCCTCATCGAGCGTCAGGAGGAGGTAGGTTTTGCCGATGCCGCTCTTGCCGAAGATCACGGCCTTGATGCCGCGCGCCTCAGCCTGCCGCTCGTCGGCGGTGATGATGCGCAGTGCCATCAGCGGCCTCCCCGCAGCGGAATGACGCCGGCGCCATGCGGGCTGTCGCGCAGCGCCGTCTCGGACATGATGGCGAGGCGGTAGGTGGCGCGGCCGGTGCGGACTGTGCGGGCCGGCTCGAATGCCTGGCGGATGCGATCGGGCCAGGCGGTGTAGGCCCGCTCGGATACCTTGAAGCTGACCTCGACGTACTGGCCGGGATCCTCGCCGCCAGCGCGGATCTGCTCGGACAGCGCGGCGAGCCGCGTCTGATCCCATTCCACCTTCTTCGGCAGATCGACCGCGATCTCCACGGCGCCGTCCTGGAAGCGGACCGTGCCGGTGTCCTTGCCGGCAGCGGCACGGGCGCCGATGGCGCGCTGCTCGTAGCGGAGCGCGATCGCCGCCTCGATCCAGTCCTGCATGCGCTTGGCGGCTTCCAGCGCCTCGCGCGCATCGGTCTGCAGCAGCGCCAGATGCTCGGCGGGGAGCGCGATGACGTCGCTCACCGGCATGTGGCGCAGCGCTTCGAGGGTCGGGCGGTTGGTGCGGAGCGCGTCCATCACGCGGCCTCCGCGAGCTGCATCGGCAGGATGGCGGAGGAGGCGCGGCGCGGGCGACGGCGGGCGACGAGGATGTAGTCGTAGTCCTCGTAGCCGTGGCGGCGCTGCACGATGTCGGCAAGGCCGAGCTCGGCCAGCTTCCAGGCGCGGGCCGCCAGGCGCTGCAGCGCGGTGCGCTCCGGCTCGGGCAGGCACTGCAACTGCGGGCAGACCTGCCGGGCGAGCGCGCCGCGGTGGTAGGTGATGCTGTCGCCGGGAGCCGCGGCGCCGAGCCAGGTGCAGAGGGAAGCCTCGGTGAGAGGCGCCACCACTGCGCGGATGTCGGTGATGCTGGTGTCCATGATAGCCATTACTCATCCACCTCCAAATCCGTATCAGGCGGCGGAGGGGATGCCGGCGGCGAGCAGCCGCAGGCGGATTTCCCGGATGCGGCGATAGATGCGCATGCGCGGCATCGTCTTCTGCTCGCCGAACTCGTGCGGCGTGTGCTCGCTGAGCGCTGCGCAGAGCGGGTAGTCCTCGGGGGCGATTGCGCCGGCCGCGCGCTCCAGGTCGAGGCGGCGTTCCAGCGCGCCGATGGCGTCGGTGGACTGGCCGCACCACGCGCCGTATCCATCCGCCTCCGCGATGGTGTCGCCCAGCGTCAGGCCTTCGGTGTTGGGAACGGCATCGTCGAGGGAGCGCGGATGGCGGGCAGCGCGCTGGCGACGGGCTTTGCCGGCGATCAGTGCGGCAGCATTCCGGATGCAGACCCGAGCGAAGGCGCCGAACTCGCCCTTCGCGGGGTCGTAGGCAGGAAGACGGGTCAGAAGATCGACAAGAAGATCCTGGCGGAAGTCTTCGCGATCCTCAGGCGGCAGGCCGAGGCTGCGGCACAGGGCCGAGGCTGCAACGCCGGCGAGATGGTGGGCCGGAGCGAGGTCGGGGAGATTGGGGCGGGAAGCCATCGGTGGTCCTTTCCATCGAGTTGATGGGCGGACCGTGCCGTTCGCGGGGGGGATTCAACCTGTGTGGAAGCTATCCGAACCTATGTGGAAGCTACTCTGCTCGTGCGTCCGAGCGTCGAAACCAGATGCGGTCAGCTGGCAGCCGAAGCTCGTACCCTACACCGCGAACGGTCCGGATGAGCGCGTCCGAGGCTTTCTCTTCCGGTGACGCTGCTGCCGCAATGACCTTCTTGATGGCCGAGATGACCAGTGTCACCTGCTCGTCTCTCGGCTCCTCGCCATGGGTCGAGTATCTGGCGAGAACATCCAGGATCGCACCCCTCGAAACGATGGGATCGCGGTCGGCAGCCGCACCGGCGAGTTCTCGCAGGGCGTGGAATTCACGGGGGGTCAGCGAAAGCTCGCTGCCCCGAAAGGCCGCAACCGAGCGAATCTCGTCGATCTGCAGAGCATCCTCGCGCGGAGCCGCATCCTGTCCGCTGACAAGATCGTCGAGCAGCATTCGGAAAGGTGCGGGCAGGGCGCCAGCTATGCGCTCGGCGACGGGGCTGATGGTGACGCCGAGTGGCTGAATCAAACGAAGCGTCTCGGGACTGAGGAAGCGCAATGTCGGTGTCATGATGATCACGCGACCCGCACCATGGCGTGCCTTGATGGCCGACAAGGTGTCCAGCGCATTCCGGTCGGACAGGAGTCGTACCAGGTAGACGCCGCACGGGTACGGTTTGGCCGGGACGGCACCGATGCGCACAACCCGTGCGTCCAGCAGTTCCAAAGGCGGACCCGTGATCCCGCTGTCCCGGCGGATTGCGACCGCCGTCGCGCGAAAGTCGATGTCGAGCGAACGCGCATGCAGATCATCTTGGACGACGGTGAGGTAGGGCTCGCCATCGACAAACTCGACATCCGCTGCGTCCGCCTCGTCCAGCGGTGGACGCCAGGCCAGGATGCCCACTTGGCGGAGGTGATCTCGAAGCGGCTCCCACCCTACGCAGGCTGCGGCGGGCAGCGCGCGGATGGGATGCAGATCAATCTGCTGCAGCAGCGAGGCGAGCAGGGTCGTCATCCATCAGAAATCCGTTGAGCCGAAGGTGCTCGAAAATCCGGGCCTCGAGCAGATGGTCGCGAAAGGAGACTGTGTTGGGCACCTTGATCGCGACCGTGACGTCGCGTCGCTCCCCGTCGATTTCGAAGCGCAGCCGCATCTTCAGCCCCGATACCCTCAAGGTCGAGAGATCGATGTCTGGACACACGCGCTCAACCCGGGACACGGAATTCAGGGTGTCGGTCATGCGGAGGCTCCACGGGGAACCTCCGCGGCCGCCTTTGCCTGCTTGCCCCTCATCGATCTCGATCTCGACGACCTTGACGCTTTTCAGATCGTCGTCCCAGTCGTTCTCGAACTTCCAGGTGGTGCCCTTCTTTTCGATGGGCGCCAGATGGTAAAGTTGATCGCTCTTCGGGCCAGAGAAAAAGTCGGGATCGTCGAGGAGATGTTCGGCGAATAGGTGCACCAGCTTCAGGCGCTCGACCTTGGCGCGCGCCGCCACCTTAATCAGCCCTGTCTCTGGCTCGAAGCAAATGGCGTCTGCTGTGATCTCGCGCACAGGACGCGTCGTCTGCCGGCCGCCCTCCTCCACGGGAAGGATCACGGCGTTCATGCCGTGCTCAACCAGCAGATTGATGTGCGTGGACTCTGGGTACCAGTAGACGTCGCAGATTCGCCCCTGGTAGCGCCGCGCGAAGTATTCCCGGCAGGCGGCTTTGAAGGCTTCCCGTGCCGACTCGTCCTCGTGCCGCGGCACCACTCCTTTCCTGGCTCCGATCAGCCTGAGGGGGGATGATGCGAAAAACGCGTGCCGATGGACCGCTCGCTGAAAGATGTCGCGGTGGTGCAGGTAGGCGATCAGCGCGAGATGGCGCGCGGTCAGGCGTTTCCGATCGTCGGCGGGTGCCGGTTCGGCCTCCTCGGCCAGCCGCACGCCGCGTTCGTCGGCGATCTCCTGAAGCGCCCGCGCTCCATTCGGTGTCGAAAGAGTCAGTATTGAGTGAAGCGCATCCAACAATACATCGGGGAACTCGTCACCGCGCTCCCGGAATAGGTGAAAGAGGGCATCCCGCTGGGCAGATTCGTCTTCAGGAAGCTCAAGCCATTTAAAGGCCATGTCTGGCTCATGTGGCGCCAGGAGTTCTTGAAGGAGGCCAAGGTCGACCGTCTGCATGAACAGGCGGTTCACGAAGTTTCGGACGTTTTTGGCCAAGCGAGGCTCCGATTGATGATTCGTAATCTTTCTATCGGAGGTTGTGAGCGCGGCGCAACGGTCACGTGATACGGATTCTGGCCTTGCCGAGTAATGGCCTGGGATGAGCCTTCCCGCATCCGGCCCGATGAACCCGCAGCTTCCGCCGCACCTTCGGGAGGTCTGCTCGATCCTGGCCGTCGGTCTGGTGCGGCTGCGCAGCCGCGATGCCGAGGACGATGCGCGGAGTGCCGAGATAGCTCGGGGGGCGGGAGAGGTTCGCCTACACTCCACCGCCCACCAGCGCCTGCATGCGAACCCCAACAGAAAGGGACTCGCATGACCAGACGATCCACCACCGCGCCCGCGCCGGCGCCCACCATCCCGAAGATCCCACCGACGCAGGTGCTGAGCCGGCTCGCCGCGCTGCAGGCGGCGCCGACCGCCACGCTCAAGCAGCAATGGCGGGAGCTGTTCGGCAAGGAGCCGCCGCCCTGGAACCGCGCCTACATCCAGAGCCGACTGGCCTATCGCATCCAGGAATTGGCCTATGGCGGGCTGAAGCCCGAGACCGTCGACCGGCTGGTGGCGCTGGGCGAGCAACTGGATGGCGGCAACGTCGTCCTGCGCCGAATCCGCGCCGACAGCCGCCCGCTGGCCGGCACACGCCTCATCCGGGAATGGCAGGGCGTGCAGCACATGGTCACCGTGCGTATCAACGACTTCGAATTCGAGGGGCGGCCGTATCAGTCGCTGTCGGCCATCGCGCGGCACATCACCGGGACGCGGTGGAATGGCTGGACGTTCTTCGGGCTGCGCGCGCGGGGTGATGCATGACCCGTCGCGCCCGCATCGAGCCGGCCATGCCGGCGACGACCAAGAAGCTCCGCTGCGCCGTCTATACGCGTAAGTCTACCGACGAAGGGTTGGAAAAGGAGTTCAACACACTCGACGCGCAGCGCGACGCTTGTGAGGCCTACATCGCCAGCCAGCGAGCCGAAGGCTGGGTGCTGGTCCGCGACCGCTACGACGATGGCGGGTTCTCCGGCGGCACGCTGGAGCGGCCGTCGCTACAGCGCCTTCTGCGCGACATTCAGGCCGACCTGGTCGACGTGATCGTGGTCTATAAGATCGACCGCCTGTCTCGCTCGCTGATGGATTTCGCTAAGTTGGTGGAGGTGATGGATGCGCACGGCGTCACTTTCGTGTCCGTCACGCAGAGCTTCAATACGACCACCAGCATGGGCCGGCTGACGCTGAACATCCTGCTCAGCTTTGCCCAATTCGAAAGAGAGGTCATTGGCGAGAGAATCCGCGACAAATTTGCGGCCTCCCGCGCCCGCGGCATGTGGATGGGGGGCAAGGTGCCGCTCGGCTACGACGTGGTGGCGCGCAAGCTGATCGTGAATGAGGATGAGGCGCCGCGGGTGCGCCGCGTGTTCGAGATCTTCGCCGAGACGGGATCGGGCATCGAGACGGTGGCCCGCCTTCGGGCGGAGGGCGCCACCAGCAAAGCGGGCCGCCCGCTGGACAAGGGCGACGTCTACAAGCTGCTGAACAACCGGACCTATGTCGGCGAGGCCGCGCACAAGGGGCAGGTCTATCCCGGCGAGCACCAGGGGATCGTGCCGCGGGAGCTGTGGGATCGGGCGCATGCCGTGCTGCAGGTCAGCCCACGGGTCCGAGCCAACCAGAATCGGGCGCAGACGCCGGCGCTGCTGAAGGGGTTGATTTTTGGGGTGGACGGGCGGGCGCTTTCGCCGACGCACGCCCGGAAGAATGGCCGGCTCTACCGATACTACGTGGCGCAGCGCGTGCTGAAGGGCGACGCCGCCGGCGACGCGAGCATCGTGCGCCGGGTGTCGGCGGCGGAGATCGAGGGGGCGGTGGTGGATCAGGTGCGCGCGTTGCTGCGGCAGCCGGAGATCGCGGTCGGCACCTGGCGGGCGGCGCGCAGGGAGGCGCCGGACCTGACCGAGGGCGAGACGCAGGATGCGCTGCACCGCCTCGATCCGCTGTGGGAGCATCTCTTCCCCGCGGAGCAGGCGCGGATTGTGCAGTCGCTGGTCGAGCGGGTGGTGGTCGGCCCGGCCGGTGCCGACATTCGGCTGCGGCTGGATGGGCTCGGCGGCCTCGTCCGTGACCTCACCGCTATTGCGCCCAGCGCGCTGAGGGCGGCGGCATGACGGCAGCCACCAGCATCACGGTCCGCGTGCCGCTGGCCATTCGGCACCGGCCGGGGCGGAAGACGGTCGTGACGCCGATGACCGATGGCATAGCGCCGGCCACGACGCGGGCTGACCCGGCGCTGGTGAAGGCGCTGGCGCGGGCGTTTCGCTATCAGCGGATGCTGGACGAGGGGCGCTACGCCTCGATCACCGAATTGGCAGCCGTCGAAAAGCTGGACCGCGGATATCTTGGCAGTCTGCTGAGGCTAACGCTTCTCGCCCCCGATATCATCGAGAGCGTGCTCGATGGCCACACGACCGACGGCGCATCACTTACCGCGCTCATGGAGCCGTTCCCCATCGAATGGGCTCGACAGCGAGACCGGCAGTGGTCGCCATCTCCGCCTCCACCCAATCTGCCAATCGCCGCACGCGGCGCCCGAGATGGGCGCCCTGCATGACGAAGTGATCGCGATCGTAGTCGGCCATGGCGTAGGCGATTGCCCACCGCAGCGTCGCTACGCCGAAAGTCTTGTCCTCGCGTTCGGTGAGGATGGCGCGGAGAAACAATAGCCGCCGATCCGTCGTGACGGCGCCATGGCAGTGAATGCTCCGACGCCGACGCAGCGGCGGGGCGGCCAGCCTGGCGGCCTCCAGCAGGGCGCGACGCCGCCCCGTGCGATCAGCGCAATCAGCCCGCGTAAGATCACGCGCCTCGATGAGAAGGCGGCAGACCGCCTCCGGGCAGTTCGGGTCCAGCACCGCCTCAACCAAGGTCTCGATGATCAGCGACTGCATGAAGCGCCGCTTGGCGCGCATGCTGAGACCCGCGACATAGGCCGCCACCGGGACAAAGCGCTGCGGGGTTTCGCGCAATCCGGCCTCGAGCCTCATCGCCACCATCCGCAGGCGCTGGGGTAACGGCATCCCACGTCCCCGGCGCTTGGGTGACAGGGCATCGCCGATGCCCTCCCGGGTGCGCGCAGGACGCCGCGGCTCGGGCACCTGCGTGCTGGCCGGGTCGTGGTCCGCCTCTGGTGCTGGCGTCGCCCAGGCGAGGATCTCCTCCGCCTGTGCGACTGTCAGCCGTCCCCCATTTCGATGGGCGATTGGCGATGCGCGCTCCAGGAAGCGCCAGAGCAGACCGGGCGGCGACATTCCGAACTGCCGCTCCACATCCCAGGCCTCCGGCACCACGCGGGCGAGATGCAGCAGAAGCTCTGCCCTGTTCCGCGCGATATGCGGAGGGTCGTCGCCGCGCAGGCAAATCTCGTAGGGCACGCTGACATGGCCCTCGGCGGTTGCCTGCGGGCCGGGGTCGCGGGCGAAGATCGCGACCTCATAGCCTTCCCCGATCAGGCGGGAGATGATCTCACCCGCCTGCCGCGGCAGCGTTCCCACCGCACGGTCTTGCCGGTCCAGGACCAGCACGGTGTTCGGGCCGCGCCGGTCGTCGTGCGCCTGGCGCAGCTTGAGGTATCGCAGCGCGTCCTTCGCCGCATCGAGGCTGCGGCCAGGCGCCGGCAGCCAGCCGCGTAACAGGGGCCTCGGCCGCTCCGCCGGCTTGGCCAGCACAGCGGGGGTGGGGGGTGCCAAGGCGGGCTCCACCCCGGGCATGGCAATCCCGAGCCGCTTGGCCTCTGCCAGGGCGCGGGCTGTCTGGATCCGGGCCGCTTCGCCGCCGACCAGACGGTAGTCCTGCGCGACAACCTGCCAGGAGGGCAACGGCAGGGCACCCGGTGGCACCCACTCGACTTCCTTGGTCCGCTGCCAACCAGCGCAGGGACCGGTCAGCATCACGGCGCGCCCGCCCGTGTCGGGTCCGCTGAACCGCTCCGCCATGAGCGGCTGGGCCTGGAGCAGATTCGCCACCTGATCTAGCGCGTCGGCTGGGCTGGCTTCCAAGGGTCCGGCATCCACCAGCGACAGGCGGGCGGCGATCCGCCAGTTCCCTGGCGTGGCCTCGAACGGATGGCCGTCCAGCATCTCGGCCTCGATCCGACCACCCGCGTCCAAGATCTCGGCAATGCGGCGATTCTCGCCCCGGGGCAGGTAGCCAAGCCGATCACCCTCCGGCGTGTGGATGGCGACGGCCCAGGGATCCCGCGTATTCGCCGGTTCGCGCCGCAGCAGCAGGGCCTGCCCGGCCCGCAACCGCGCGGCAACGCGCGGGGCGGCGTGGTACCGTGTGCCGACGACCGAGGCGTCCCCGAGGGGCAACGGTGCCCGCTTCGCGGTGGCGGCCAGAGGGGCCGCCACCATTGCCGGGGGCGGTGGCGCCGGCGCAACAGCGCCCACCCGAGCCGCCAGGGCCGAAACGGCGCTCAGAATGTCACGGCGGCGGGGCATGCTTGCGATGATGCAATGGGCTCGAATCAGCGGGAAGAGCCACGCCGACCAGCCTGAACTTCGCCCGGACCGACCGCGCGATGGATGACAGCGCGTTTATCCTTGGGCACAATGATCAATACTTGGACGTCACCGGCAGGCGCCGTGGCGCCGCCGGAGTCGATTGCCCCGATGTCGCGTACCTCAACCCCTCCAGGCGCCAACGGCCCTGGGCCACTGCATGCGGCGCTGCGGCAGGTCGCGGCCAGCATCGCCCGCCTGCGGGCCGATGGCGGCCAGGTATTGGAGGAAGATACCAAGCGAATTCTGATCACGCCGACAATCGAAGCGCTGGGCTGGGACCATATCGCAGAAATCCGCAACCAGTATCGGCACAACCGGCGCGACAATCCCGTAGATTATGCGCTCTTCCTCAACCGTTCGCCCGTGCTTTACGTCGAGGCCAAGCCGCTTGGCGGTTCGCTCGATGACCGGAAGTGGATCGTCCAGACGCTGAATTACGCCAATGCGGCCGGCGTGGATTGGTGCGTCCTCACCAACGGCGCCGAGTGGCGCATCTACAAGGTCCACGCCCAGGTCGACGCGGAGGAGAAGCGCTTCGCCACAGCGACGATCGACCAGCCCGAAACCCTGGACGACGCCGTGCGCGTGCTTGACCTCCTCAGCCGGGACAACATGCGGTCGCGGGCCATCGACGAACTCTGGCAGGCCTGGCACGTCGATCGCCAAGTCCAACAGGCGCTGGAGCAAACCCTCCAGGATGACGCCTTCGCGAGCCTGATCCGCAAGCGCTTCCCGCAACTCACCCTGGGCGATGTCCGCAAGTCGCTGCGCCGCGCCAACATCACCATCAGCTACCCCGGTCTGATTGCGGATATTCAGAGCGCCCGGCAGGTCCCTCCGCCGGCCAGCCCGCCAGCAGGAACCTCGACCAACGGCGCCGCGCCCGCGGCGTCCCGGCGGCGCATGCAATCCACGGACGACCTCTTCGCCCTTGGCCGTCTGGCGGCTGGCACCACCCTCACCATTCGTGGCCGCGAAGACTCCGCCGCCCGGGTGCTGGACGGGCAGACCGTCGAGTTCAAAGGCGAACGCCTCTCCTTCAATGATTGGGGCCAGCGTGTCACCGGCTGGACCTCGATCCGCATCTACACCATGGCCTGCCTCCCGGATGGCCGCACCCTCGACCAGCTCCGCGACAAAGCTGAAGCCGCGAGCACCACGCCATGAGCCAATCCCAATCCCTCTCCGCCCTCATCTGGTCCGTCGCCGACCTGCTGCGCGGCGACTACAAGCCCTATGAATACGGCAAGGTCATCCTGCCCTTCACCGTGCTGCGCCGGCTCGACTGCGTACTGGCTCCCTCGAAAGCCGCCGTTCTCGCCGAGCAGGCCGCGCGGCAAGCGAAGGGGATCAATCCCGAACCCTTCCTCCTGCGCCTCACCGGCGTGCCCTTCGCCAACACCTCGCCGCTCGATCTGAAGCTGCTGCTGGGCGACCAGGACAACATCGCCATCAACCTCACCGCCTATCTGCAGGGCTTCTCGCCGGCGGTGCGCGACATCTTCGAGCGCTTCCTGTTCGCCGACCAGATCGAGCGCCTGAAGAAGGCCGGGCTGCTCTACCAGATCACCGAGAAATTCCTCGGCTTCGACCTCGGCCCCGACCGTGTCAGCAATCGCGACATGGGGCTGATGTTCGAGGAGCTGATCCGCAAATTCTCCGACTTCTCGAACGAGCAGGCGGCCGAGCAATTCACCCCGCGCGACGTCATCACCCTCATCGTCAATCTACTGTTCATCGAGGACAGCGACATCCTCAGCCCCGGCACCGCCGCGGTCCGCACCGTCTATGACCCCACGGCCGGCACGGGCGGCATGCTGTCGGAAGCGGAGCGGCATCTGCGCGCGCACAACCCCGCCGCGTCGCTCACGCTGTTTGGCCAGGAGCTGAACGACGAAGCCTATGCCATCTGCAAGGCGGACATGCTCATCAAGGGCCAGGACGTCCGCAACATCCTGCCCGGCAATACGCTTTCCGCCGATGGGCACCCGACCCAGAAGTTCGACTACATGCTCTCCAACCCGCCCTTCGGCGTGGAGTGGAAGAAGGTCGAGAAGGAAGTCCGGCGCGAGCATGAGCAGTTGGGCCATGCCGGGCGCTTCGGCGCGGGGCTGCCGCGCATCTCGGATGGCTCGCTGCTGTTCCTGCTGCACCTGCTCTCGAAGATGCGCCCGGCGAAGGATGGCGGCAGCCGCATCGGCATCGTGCTGAACGGCTCGCCGCTATTCACCGGCGGCGCGGGTTCGGGCGAGAGCGAAATCCGCCGCCATGTGCTGGAGAATGATCTGGTGGAGGCGATCATCGCCCTGCCCACCGACATGTTCTTCAACACCGGCATCGCCACCTATGTCTGGGTGCTGTCCAACCGCAAGCCGGACCACCGCCGCGGCCTGGTGCAGCTGATCGACGCCTCCGCGCTGTGGCAGAAGATGCGCAAGAGCCTCGGCTCCAAGCGCCGGGAAATGGCCGAGGCGGATGTTGATGCCGTGACCCGGCTGTTCGGCGATTGCGTCGAGGCGCAGCTCGCCACCGTCACCACCGCGAACGGCCGCGTGACCCGCATGGTGGTGCGGGACGGCGAAGCGCTGCCACCGACGCCGGAAGGCGGCAGCGTGAAGCTGACGCCGATGTCACGCCTGTTCCGCACGGAGGCGTTCGGCTACCGCAGCATCACCGTGGAGCGGCCCTTGCGCGATGCGGCGGGGCAGGTGGTTCTTGGCCAGAAGGGGAAGGCCAAGGGCAAGCCGCAGCCGGACCCGGCGCTGCGCGACACCGAGAACGTGCCGCTCACCGAGGATGTGGAAACCTACTTCGCCCGCGAAGTCCTGCCGCATGCGCCGGATGCCTGGATCGACCACGATAAGACGCGCACGGGCTACGAAATTCCCTTCAACCGGCATTTCTACGTCTTCGAACCGCCGCGCCCGCTGGCGGCGATCGATGCCGACCTCAAGCACGTCACGGACCGCATCCTGACCATGATCGCGGGGCTGGCGGGATGAGCGACGGGCCGCCGCCTTCCTCCCTGCTGCTCTACCAGACCGAGGATGGCCGCACCCGGCTGGAATGCCGCTTTGCCGAGGACACGCTGTGGCTGACGCAGGTGCAGATGGCCGAGCTGTTCCAGACCAGCGTGCAGAACATCGACCTGCATTTGCGGAACATCTACGCGGAGGGCGAGCTGACCCCGGAGGCAACTATCAAGTCCTACTTGATAGTTCGAACCGAGGGGAAGCGGCAGGTCTCCCGCCCCATCCAGCACTACAGCCTGCCGGCCGTCCTTGGCGTCGGTTTCCGGGTGCGCAGCGCGCGCGGTACCGAATTCCGGCAATGGGCGACGGCGCGGCTGGAGGAGTACCTTCGCAAGGGCTTTGTGCTGGATGATGTGCGGCTGCGGAACCCGCCCGGGCCGGATGTGCCGGATTACTTCGATGAACTGCTGGAACGCATCCGCGACATCCGCGCCAGTGAGCGTCGGGTCTATCTGCGGGTGCGGGAGATCATCGCGCTGGCCGCTGACTATGTGCCGGGGGCGGCGGAGACCCAGGCCGTGTTCCAGGTGGTGCAGAACAAGCTGCATTTCGCCGCCACCGGCCAGACGGCGCCGGAACTGATCGCGAGCCGCGCCGATGCCGCAAAGCCCAATATGGGCCTGACGGCGCAGGCGGGCGCGCGGGTGCGCAAGGCCGATATCACTGTGGCGAAGAACTATCTGACCGCGCCGGAAATCACCGAGTTGAACCGCATCGTGGTGATGTTTCTCGACTTCGCCGAGGATCAGGCGCGGCGCCGCAAGCAGGTTTTCCTAAGTGACTGGAAGACCCGGCTGGATGATTTCCTGCGCTTCAACGACCGCGCCGTGCTGCCCAATGCCGGGCGGGTGACGCGGGAGGAAGCGGACCGCAAGGCCGCGGCGGAATACGAGGCATACGCGGCCCGCCGCCGCTCAGCGCTGGAAGCGGAAGGCGAGGCGGAGGCGCTGCGCCAATTGGAGGACGCGGCGAAGGCCCTGCCGAAGCGGCGCAAGCCGAAGGCGCGCGGAGGGAGCGGGGCATGACGTTTCCGGCGTATCCGGCGTATCGGGAGAGTGGCAATCCCTGGATTGGCTCGCTCCCAGTCGGCTGGGAGGTGATTGCGCTCAAACGGGACCTGCACTTCCTCACCAGCGGCTCGCGCGGGTGGGCGGATCACTACGCGGACGAGGGCGCTCTCTTTCTCCGCATCGGGAATCTTCCGCGCGACGGGCTGGAACTGGACCTTGCAGATATCCAGCGCGTTGCGGTGCCCGCTGGCGCGGAAGGGGAGCGGACGCGTGTCGAGCCAGGCGATGTTCTGTTCTCGATCACCGCGTTCATGGGCTCCGTTGCGGTCGTGCCCGACAAGCTCGAATGCGCCTATGTCAGCCAGCATGTCGCGCTCGCACGGCTGCGCGGCGACCTGCTGCTTCCGCGATGGGTTGGTTACGCGACGCTGTCTGCGGCGGGGAAGGCGTATCTGGACGCTCAATGCTACGGCGGCACGAAGATTCAACTCAGCCTCGACGATGTCGCCAACCTTCCGGTGACTGTGCCTTCTGTCGCGGAGCAGCTTGCGCTGATCGCCTTCCTCGACCGCGAGACCGGCAAGATTGACGCGCTGGTGGCGGAGCAGGAGCGGCTGATCGCGCTGCTGAAGGAGAAGCGGCAGGCCGTCATCTCCCAGGCCGTCACCAAGGGCCTCAACGCCAGCGCGCCCATGAAAGACTCCGGGGTGGCGTGGCTGGGGCAGGTGCCGGCGCATTGGGAGGTGCTGCGCCTTGGTGCGCTGTTCCGAGAAGCCATTGAGGAAGGCGAGCACGATCTCCCCGTGCTCAGCGTCTCGATCCATGACGGGGTGTCTGACCGCGAGCTTGCCGATAGCGAGATGGATCGCAAGGTCACGCGCAGCGAAGATCGAACGAAGTACAAGAAGGTCGCTGTCGGTGATCTCGTTTACAACATGATGCGTGCTTGGCAGGGCGGCTTCGGGACTGTCGCAGTCGCCGGCATGGTGAGCCCAGCCTATGTCGTGGCACGGCCGCGCGGCGACCTGCGCACGGCCTTCGTAGAGTTCGTTCTGCGGACGCCGCAGGCGATCGAGGAAATGCGCCGCTATTCAAAGGGCGTCACCGACTTCCGGCTTCGCCTCTATTGGGATGAATTCAAGCAGATCGTCCTTGCGGTACCGCCGCCCAACGAACAGGCGAGCATTCTGGCGGCTATCGACAGTCAAGCGGCTCGCTTCGACACCCTCACCACCGAAGCCCACCGGGCCATCGCGCTCCTCCGCGAACGCCGCGCTGCCCTCATCTCCGCCGCCGTCACTGGAAAGATCGATGTAGGCGGACTGTGCCTCTCGGTGGATGAAGCCGTATGAGCGTCTTAATGCGCAGCATCCTGCAGCAGATCGGCTTTGCCGAAGACTGGACCACGATCACCGAACAGGCGCCGGGCTTTCGGTTCAACGCCGGCAATCTCTGCATCCAGGCAGCGCAGGTCACGAACGAGTATCTCTGCCCGGTATTCCTGATCACCGGCATGGAGGATCAACGGCCCCGAGCCTTGGGTTCGATCCAGCTGTCGATACCGATCGCCGTGGAATCATTCGAACAGGGTGTCGCCTGGATTGCATACGCCGTCAGCGCACGATTCCAACCGACCAAGCCAATCGCATGGCTCGAACAAGGCCGGCTCTGGAAGCATCATCTGCCGTGGGAGCAGAAGCAGGCAGCCTTTCGCGCCCGGCCTCACTGCAGCGTCTCGCGGGATTGGTTCCGGATGCCCGCCAAGACCCTCGTGGCGCTATCGCTCTCGGCGCCAGAACAGGCGGCTGCGGTCTTCACGTTCGACGGCAACATCCTGACCATTCTCGCGGGCGACGCGCGGCTTCCCATGCCAGCCACGGGCACCGCCTGGGCCCGCGACTACGCCGTGCGGCTCGCCATCTTCAAGGACTTTCCAAAGCGCCTGATGCGAGCAAGCCTCGACATTGGCGTTTGGGAGGGAAAGCTGAACGTGGATCGGGCGAGATTCGATCTTTTCGAATCCGCGGAACCACAGCCTTGAGCCTGCACCGCGAATCCCGGCTGGAAGACGCCATCTGCGCCCACCTCGCGGCCCATGGCTGGCTCTATGAGGCCGATGCCGCCGCACGCCACAACCGCCCCCGCGGCCTGTTCCTGGAGGACCTCACCGCCTGGGTCCAAACCACCCAGCCCGATGCCTGGGAGGCCCTGACCAAGACGCATGGTGCCTCTGCCGGCCTGGCGCTGGCCGACCGCCTGCGCGCCGCGCTCGACCGGCAAGGAACGCTGGAGGTGCTGCGCCAGGGGCTCGACATGGTGGGGCTGCGCCGGCCGATCGCCCTCGTGCAATTCCGCCCCGCGCTGGGCATGAACCCGGCCCTGGCCGAACGCTACGCCGCCAATCGGCTGCGCGTGGTCCGGCAGGTTCGGTATTCGGGCGCGCATGAGAACAGCCTCGACCTGGTGCTGTTCCTGAACGGCATTCCCGTCGCCACGGCCGAGCTGAAATCGGACTACACCCAATCCGTGCGCGATGCGGTGGACCAGTACCGCTACGACCGCGCGCCGCGCCTGCCTGGCCGCAACGTGCCGGAGCCCATCCTGGCCTTCCCCGGTGGTGCGCTGGTCCATTTCGCCGTCAGCAACAGCGAGGTGCGGATGTGCACGCGCCTCGATGGTGCCGACAGCCGCTTCCTGCCCTTCAACCAGGGCCATGATTTCGGCGCCGGCAATCCGAACAACCCGAATGGCACGGACACCGCCTATCTGTGGGACCAGGTATGGCAGCGGGATTCCTGGTTGGAGATCCTCGGCCGGTACCTGGTGCCGGTGAAGGATGGCAAGCAGCGCCTGACCGGCTGGATCTTCCCGAGATTCCACCAGCTCGACGGCACGCGGCGGCTCGTGGCGCAGGTGCTGACGGATGGCCCTGGCGGGCGCTACCTGATCGAGCACTCGGCAGGGTCCGGCAAGACGAACTCCATCGCCTGGACGGCGCATTTCCTGGCCGATTTGCACGATGCCGAGAACCGAAAGGTCTTCGACACGGTGCTGGTGGTGTCGGATCGCACGGTGCTGGACCGGCAGTTGCGCGAGGCCCTGGAGGGGTTCGAGCGGACGCAAGGCGTGGTCGCCACCATCACCGGCGATGGCGGCAGCAAAAGCCAGGAGCTGGCAGAGGCGCTGGCGGCGGGCAAGAAGATCGTGGTCTGCACCATCCAGACCTTCCCCTTCGCCATCGAGCAGGTACGCGCCCTGGCCCGCATGCAGGGCAAGCGCTTCTGCGTGATCGCGGATGAGGCGCATTCCTCCCAGACCGGCCAGGCCGCCCAGAAGCTCAAGCAGACATTGACGGCGGAGGAGGCGGCGGCGCTGGAGGATGGCGGCGAGTTCGACCTTGAGGACCTCCTGGCCGCCGAGATGAAGGGCCGCGCGGCGCAGGATGCCGCGATCAGCTACGTCGCCTTCACCGCGACACCGAAGGCCAAGACGCTTGAGCTGTTCGGCCGGCGGCCGGACCCGTCGCGTCCGGCGGCGCAGGATAATCGGCCCGCGGCCTTCCACACCTATTCGATGCGCCAGGCGATCGAGGAGGAATTCATCCTCGACGTGCTGCGCAACTACACCGCCTATCGCATGGCCTTCCGCCTGACCCATGCCGGGCGCGAGATGGACGAGACGGAGGTTGATGCCAGCGAGGCGAAGAAGGGCATCATGGGATGGGTGCGGCTGCATCCGCACAACATCGCCGCCCGCGTGCAGATCGTGGTGGAGCATTTCCGGCAGAACGTGGCGCATCTGCTGGCGGGCCGCGCCAAGGCCATGGTGGTAACCGCCAGCCGGCGCGAGGCGGTGCGCTGGATGCGGGCGATGGAGGCCTATATCCGCCAGCGCCGCTACAATCTCGGCGTGCTGGTGGCCTTCTCGGGCGAGGTGAACGATCCGGAGAGCGGCCCCGACCCCTTCACCGAGGCCAGCATGAACCCGGGGCTGCGCGGGCGCGACATGCGCGAGGCGTTTGCCACCGCGGAATTCAGCCTGTTGATCGTGGCGAACAAGTTCCAGACCGGCTTCGACCAGCCGCTGCTCTGCGCGATGTATGTGGACCGCCGGCTCGGCGGCATCCAGGCGGTGCAGACCCTCTCGCGCCTGAACCGTGCCTATCCGGGGAAGGACACGACCTATGTCGTGGACTTCGTGAATGAGCCGGAGGAGGTGCTGGGGGCGTTCCGGCAATACCACACCACCGCGCAGCTCGCCGATGTGAGTGACCCGAATGTGGTGCTGGACCTGCGCAGCAAGCTGGATGCGCTTGGGTTCTATGACCGCTTCGAGGTTGAGCGGGTGGCCAAGGTCGCGATGACCCCGGGCGCGACGCCGGGTGATCTCGATGCGGCTCTGGGCCAGGTGAGCAGCCGGTTGCTGACCCGCTTCAAGCACGCGCAGCAGGCCGTCCGCGGGGGCACCGATGGCTCAAAGGCGAGCGACGCGGCGAAGGATGAGATGGAGGCGCAGCTGCTCTTCAAGCGCGACCTCGGCAGCTACGTGCGGGCCTATGAGTTCCTCGGGCAGATGTTCGACTACGGGAACACCGAGTTTGAGAAGCTCTATCTGTTCGCCCGGCTTCTGCTGCCCCTGCTTGACTATGGGCGCGAGCGTGAGGGGATCGATCTTTCAGCGCTGCGCCTGACGCATCACAAGCTGCGCGACCTGGGGCAGCAGAAGCTGAACCTGGCGGGCGGGGAGCCGGCAGAGGGGCTGAAGCCGGTGACGGAAGTGGGCTCCGGGGAGATCCAGGACCGGCAGAAGCAGCCTCTGGCCCAGATCATCCAGGCGCTGAATGACCTGTTCGAAGGGGAGCTCACGGACGGGGACCGGGTCGCCTTCGCGGAAAGCGTCCGGACCAAGCTGATGGAGAGCGAGACGCTGCGGGCCCAAGCCGCTGCCAACACTCGGGAGCAGTTCGTGAACTCGCCGAATCTGCGGGAGGAGCTGCTGAACGCCATCATTTCGACGATGGAGGCGCATGGCAGCATGAGCCGGCAGGCGCTGAACTCAGAGGCGATTCAGGCCGGCCTATTGTCTGTGCTGCTGGGGCCGGGGGCGCTGTGGGAGCGGCTGCGGCGTGGCGAGGAAGGTGGCGAAGGGGCCAGATAAGCTCGGGAGTTGCGCATCCAGGCTCGTCCGGCAGGCGGTCGGAATACAGAAGAGTGCTGCCTCCGGTCTGGCCGAATGCGTTTGAGTTCAGCTACTTGGAACTTGAGGGTAAAATCACCCGACCCCCGAGCTTCGGAGACTTCCGAGCCTCCGGAGAGCGATTTCCGGGGTCGTTTCGTTCTCCAACCGTCAAGCCATCGCGGCAGAACCCCAGGAAACCTGCGGTTCAGGGCGCCATCGACGCATGGAAAACATGAGGTTGGGAAACCGACTGGAGCAGCGGTGGGAACCAGGGTCCAACCTTCTCTGGCACATGCGTCACCTGTGCGGGGGCGCCGGCATTCGAACACTCCAAGGCGTGCAGGGTGCAGACACGCCTCTCGTCACCCGGCGGCGAGGTACTCGGCCGCGATCACACCAAAGGTGAGAGCGGGGCCGAGCGTGATGCCAGGGCCCGGATAGGTTCCCCCCATCACGCTGGCCATGTCGTTGCCGACCGCGTGCAGTCCGACGATGGGCGTACCGTCGGTACGGAGGACGCGGGCATCTGCGTCCACGCGCAAGCCGGCGAAGGTGCCGATGTCTCCAGCACGCAGTCGCACCGCGAAGAATGGCGGGCTGGCCAAGGGTGCGATGCAGGGGTTCGGCAGATGGCCGGCCTGCCCGATATGCCGCTGATAGGCATCGCCGCCCTTCCCGAACTGCGGATCCTCGCCTCTCGCCGCATGCGTGTTCCAGATCGCCAAGGTCTCCTTGAGTGTGGCCGGATCCACGCCGAGCCGCACGGCTAGGCGATCGGGTGTCGGCACGCGGATGAGATAGCCGGCACGCTGCAGTGCACGGTTCGCTGCGGGCCATGGGCGTGCAGCACCAATGCCATGCTGGCGGACGGCTGACGCATCACCGATCAGGAAGGCCTCCCCCCCGGGCCTCGCCGCGATCAGCGGTCCGAGGTCGTGATAGGACAGCGCCTCGCTCGCGAAGCGCCGCCCGGTGCGGTCCACGATCAGGAAGCCGGGCTTGCTGCGGTCGAAGAAGTGCGGAAACGGCGTGGTCGCGCCATCCGGTCCCGGCACGTCGGACACCGGCACCCAGGCCAGCGCCGAGGCGACGTCGTCGCGCAGCGCCCCGCCAGCGGCGCGCGCCGCGCGCACACCGTCGCCCGTGGCACTGGCCGGCGCGAGCGAAGGACCGATCCCCGTGAGGCCGAGTTCCGCACGCAGCGCCGCATCATGCGGGACGCCACCCGCGGCGAGTACCACGCCGCGCCGTGCGCGGATGCGGTGCGGCGAGCCGTCCCGCGCCACGACGGCGCCGACAACGCGCCCCTCCTCGAGCAGGATCTCCTGCAGCGCCGTGCTCAGATGCGGTCGGACGCCCCGCGCGAGCAGGGCGTGCAGAAGGGCGCCTGCCAGCGCGTTGCCGTTCGTCAACCGTGTTGCCTGCCCGTGCAGCAGGCGGTCGGCGGCGTAGCGTCCGATGAGGCGGGCGGCTTTGACCGCGGCGCGGGGCGAGCGCGTGGCCTGCGAGAGCGGGGCGATGTCCTCTGCGCTGACCATCATCCCGCCCAGCAGCGTCATGCCTGGCAAGGGCCTGCGCAGCAGCGCGAGATCCGCCCCGAGAAGCCGGCCGTCGAAGGGCGCGGGCCGGACGGCACGGCCTCCCGCAGACCACCCTGGGAGAGCGGGATGGTAGTCGGGATAGACCGGGGCGACGAGGCGCAGCCCCGCCTGCGCGACGAGGAAATCGATGACGCGCGGCGCTTCGGTCAGGAAGCGCCGAGCCTGGTTCTCATCAAGCCGGTTGCCGGCCTCCGCGCGCAGGTAGGTGAGGGCTGTCCCGACCGGGTCGGGGTCGGCGTCCCCGGCGAAGATCCGATTGCCCGGCGCCCAGATCACGCCGCCTGACAGCGCGGTGGAGCCGCCGATGAGCGGCTCCTTCTCGATCAGCACGGCATCAAGACCGGCGACCGTGGCGGCGAAGGCCGCCGCCATGCCGCCAGCGCCGGTCCCGACGACCAGCACATCACAGACGTCGGGGCAGGCGTCCGGCCGCGGGGGCGCCATGGCGTTCAGCGAAGGATCTCGTTCCAGACATCGTAGGCTGCCGGACGCATGAAGACCGCGTCGATCTTGCGGCCGGCAAAGCGCCAGACGCCGTCCTGGCAGATGTATTCGTCCTGGTAGTTGCCCATGAAGAACGGGCCGTCGAAGGGGATGCGGTTGCGCGGCTTCTCGTCCGCGGCGTCGAAGCGGTAGCTGGTGACGTAGGTGGTGCCGATTGCGCGCGTCTCGTCCTGCACCTCGATGAGGATGTTCGAGACGGCATGGCGTGTGGTGCGAGTCTTTGGGCGGCTGTGCATGTAGGTGCGGATCGCCTCGCGCCCCTCGAGGGGCCAGCCGTCGAGGTTCAGCACGGCCCCCTCGGTGAAGAGGTCGCAGAGTTCGTCGAAGCGGCGGAAGTCGATGAAGACGGCATAGGCCGTGGGCAGGCGGGCGCATTCCGCCTCGATCGCGCGGCGTTGGGCGAGGTTCATCCGGGCCGTCTCCTCCTGGGATTTGACAAGAAGCTATATCTTATAGGATTTTGAGGTCAACACGACCTTGGACCGCCCCGCCGCATGGACATGGAACCGCTCCGCGCCGCGCGTGCCGCAGCGCCTGCCGCCTTCGGCAGCGCTGGCGCCGAGGTCGGGCGATTGCTGCGCGATGCCATCCTGGCAGGGCGCTGGCCGGCCGGAGCACAGATCAAGCAGCAGCCCATCGCCGAGGAACTCGGCGTCAGCCACATCCCGGTGCGCGAGGCGCTGAAGACGCTGGAGAGCGAGGGCTTCGTGGTGCTGGCTGCACGGCGCGGCTACTTCGTCGCGCCCGTCTCGGTCGAGGATGCGCGGGAGATCTGGCACCTGCGCCGTACTCTGGAACCGATGGCGATCGCGGCGTCCGTCCCGCGTGCTGGCGGCGCACATTTCGCGCGTGCCGAGGCGCTGTTGCGCGACCTGGCGCGCACGGACAACCACCTGGCTTGGATGCGCCTGAACTGGGCCTTCCATGCCGCGCTCTACGAGGCTGCTGAACAGCCGCGGCTGCTGGACTTCATCCAGTCGCTCTGGGCGAACGTGATCCGCTATTGCGCAATGCTGGCCGTGAAGGAGACACCCTACGTCCGCAGCGGCGAGCACGCCGGGATCCTCGCCGCATATCGCGCCGGCGAGGCAGCGGCGGCGGAGAGGTTGGTCGTGCGCCACATGGACGATGTCGAGCGTCGCCTGTTGCGCGTGCTGCGGAAGGGCTGATGCGCCCCGGCCTAGCGCGTGCTGCGCCCGCCATCCACCGGCAAGGCAACGCCGGTGACGAAGGACGCGTCTTCGCTGGCCAGGAAGGCAACCGCGGCGGCGACCTCCTCCGGCCGGCCGTAGCGGCCCATCGGGTGGCGCGCGACGGAGGCGGCGCGCAGGCGTGCTCCGTCCGTGCTTCCCGCGAGGAAGCCATCGGCCATCGGCCCCTCGATCGTGCCGGGACAGACGGCGTTGACGCGGATGCTCTCGGCGGCGTGGTCGAGCGCCATCGCATAGGTCAGCGCCACGACGCCGCCCTTGGTTGCGGCGTAGGCCGCCATCCCCTGGTTGCCGCGCAGCCCGACGACGGAGGCGATGTTGACAACGCAGCGACCGGCACCCCGCCGAAGCAGCGGCAGCATCGCCCGGCAGCCGAGAAAGGCGCCGGTCAGGTTGACATCCAGAAGGTGCTGCCAGTCTGCGACCGTGGTGTGCTCGACATCTCCCATGGCCAGTACGCCCGCGCAGTTAACCAGCGCGTCGAGGCGGCCATGCGCAGCCTCGATGCGCATCGCGAGCGCCGCCCAGGACGCGTCCTGTGTGACGTCGAGCAGCGCATCCACCCTGTCATCACGCATCGCGCGGTCGCAGCCCACGATGGTCGCGCCCTCGGCGGCAAGCCGGTTGCGGATGGCGCTGCCAATCGCGCCGGCCGCGCCCGTCACCAGCACCACGTGCCCGTCAAATCGCTGCACCGGATCCACCTTCGCCTGTCCGGACCACTCTGCCACGCAGCGCCGCGTGATGACCACGCGGCGATACCTCACCGAGGGAGGATAACATGATCGCAACTACCCGTCGTACGCTCGGCGGTCTGGCCGCTGGCGTCCTGTTGCCCACCGTGGCATCGGCGCAGGCTCCGTGGCCTCAGCGACCGTTGCGCTGGATCGTGCCGTATGCCGCCGGTGGCGGGTCGGACTTCCTGGCCCGCACGCTGGCCGCCGCCGTGGGCAATGCGATCGGTCAGGCCATCGCGGTCGAGAACCGCGGCGGCGGCGCGACGATCCCGGCCACCCAGATGGCCGCGCAGTCCGCGCCGGACGGCTACACGCTGCTGTCGGCTGACCTGACCGCGCTCGTCATCACGCCGGCAATGGCGCGGCGGCTGCCCTATGACCCGATCCGCGATTTCCGCCCGGTCGCGCCCATCGCGCGGTTTCCCTATGTGATCCTCGTGCATCCCGATGTGCCCGCGCGTAGCGCGGCAGAACTCATCGCGCTTGCGCGGGCCCGGCCGAACACGCTGAACTTCGCGCATGCTGGCACCGGCACCCCGAACCACCTCGGCACGGAGCGGCTGATCCGTGCCACCGGCATTCAGGTCACCCAGGTTTCCTACCGTGGCGGCGCGCCGGCGGTGACTGATCTCGTCGCCGGCGTGGTGCAGGCCAGCGTCAGTGACTACGCCTCCGCCGCGCCGGCGATCCAGGGCGGCCGCGTGCGCGCGGTGGGCATTCCGGCGCCGCAGCGCCTCGATCTGCTGCCTGACGTGCCGACGCTCGCCGAGCAGGGCATCAACGGCGCGGACGTCTATTCCTGGCAGGGCGTGGCGGTGCCGGCCGGCACGCCGGATGCGGTCGTCGTGCGGCTGCAGGCCGAACTCGAGCGCGCACTGCGCAACCCGGAGATCGCACAGCGCCTCCGGTCGGTCAGCCTCGAGCCCTTCCCAGGGTCCAGCGAGCAGATGCGCGACCTGATCGCAAGCGAGACGGCGGTCTGGGGGCCCCTGATCCGCGAGCTTGGTATCACCCTAGACAGCTGACGAGGCGAAGCGGCTCACGCAGGAGCACGCGCTGCCACTCAGACGAAATGGGAGCCGCGTGTTTGAGCGGTGCAAGATTGGATCTATCGATGGGAGGACGGGGTAACCCGCGCCTCTCACGGGATTGGTCGTGGCACCTGGCGGCGCGGGGATGAGCCGAAACGGTCGTC
>NZ_FOSQ01000009.1 GCF_900114315.1 Falsiroseomonas stagni DSM 19981 | reverse complement strand
ACCTCGAAGAAATCAGCCGTCATGTCGCTCCAGGCGCCCATGCCGTCATCACTCTCGATGGCGCGGGCTGGCACCAGACCGGCGGCAAGCTCCAGGTCCCGGAGAACATCAGCCTGCTACCATTGCCGCCCTACTCGCCCGAGTTGAACCCGGTCGAGAACGTCTGGCAGTTCCTGCGCCAGAACCAGCTCAGCAACCGGGTCTACGAAACCTACGACGCTATCGTCGATGCGTGCTGCGATGCCTGGAACGCCCTCATCAACGATCCAAGCCGCATCACCTCCATCGCCACCCGCGACTACGCACAGGTCAACCGTTGAGGGCGTTGGTATCACACATAAATTGCCCCCAGGCCAAAAGCCCGGGGGCTTTCTCGCGTCGAGGCGCCAGCAGCGGACAACAAGCAGGGCGGGACGATCGCGGCCAAGACTGAACCGGCCACTAGCCTGATCCGCCTTACCCCTGCCTTCCGTCCAGCCGCCGCGCCAGCCGCAACTGGCGCCAGCGGCCGATCCAGTCCGTCAGCACCGGCAGCGCCAGCATCACGCGCGGGCCCATGCCGGGCGCGACCTGCCGCTGGCCCGCTTCCGTCGCGGCCAGCAGGGCCCGCGCCACGTCCTCCGCCGACAGGACCGGGGCGCCCTTGAGATAGGCGCGCGCGACCGCCGTGCGGTGGGACAGCTCCGCACGCAGTTGCGGCGTTTCCGTATCTGGGGGAAAGGCGACGGTCACGCTGACGCCATGCGGCGCCATCTCCAGCCCCAGCGCATCGCCCAGCGCGCGGACCGCCGCCTTGGAGGGGGTGTAGGCGGAGAAGCCGTGGAAGGTGCCGAGTGCCGCGGCCGATGAAACCAGCAGCAGCCGCCCGCTCCCGGCCTCTGCCATGGCGGGCAGGCAGGCGCGGGCCAGGTTCAGGCTGCCGAGGTAGTTGGTCGCCATCGCCTCCTCATGATCCGCCGGCGGCAGATCGAGGAAGCGGCCGGGCTTGGCGATGCCGGCGCAGGCGATGGCAAGGTCCGGTGCGCCGTGCCGCCCGATGGCCTCGGCACAGATGGCGTGCAGCGAGGCAGCGATCCTGACGTCGCATGGTGCGGCCTGGTAGCGATGGCCGAGCGGGCCGAGGCTCTCCCGCGCCGCAAGAAGCGTCGCCTCATCGCGCGCGACGGCCAGCACATCCATGCCGCGCCCCAGCAGCATGCGTGCCATCGCCAGCCCGATGCCGCTCGAGCCCCCAGTGATGATCGCAAGGCCCATGGCGGGATCATCGGCCACAGGGGGGGGCGCAGTAAACACCCTGGGGTTATCTTGGTGGTGGTCTAGATCGCCTTCTACGTTCTTTCCTCTTCCGGCTGGCGATGGCCGGGGGATATAGAAGTGGGATGCTGACGACCATCCGGCCGGGTCCGGCGCTCCGCCACCTCATCCATTCTGACGCGCAATCGGCGCGAGCCCCCGGGGCAACCAGGTGCTTCGCCGGGGTCTGCGAGGGCCGCGTGGCGGTGACTCCTGATCGGCATCAAGGGTTGTCCTCACGTGCCGGGTGACGGTCGCAGCGGGGTCTTGCCTGGGATGCCCGGGTGATCTGCGCGCCCGAGCAGGGGCTCGATGTCCGGGGTCTCGCCGTCCGCCTGCCCGGGGCGCCGACCCTGGATGCCTTCTGGTCGCTGTTGCGCGACGGGCGGTGCAGCGTTGCCGATTCGGTGCCGGCGGGGCGGTGGCGGCCTGAGCGATTCCTGAGCCCCGACCGGGCGGCGCGCGGCACGGCCTATACCTTCGCGGGCGGCTACCTCGACGACATCTTCGCCTTCGATGCCGCCGCCTTCGGCTTCTCCCCGCGGGAGGCTGCGCAGACGGACCCGCAGCAGCGCGTGTTGCTGGAGGTGGTGTGGGAGGCGCTGGAGGATGCCGGAATCGCCCCGTCGAGCCTGGCGCGGCGGCAGGTCGGCGTCTTCGTGGGGGCCTCGGCCACGGACTACGCCAATGTGCCGCTGCTCGACCTCGGCGCGATCGGCGCGCATTTCATGGTGGGGAACAGCCTCTCGATCCTGGCCAACCGGGTCTCCTACGTCTTCGACCTCCGCGGGCCGAGCATGACGCTCGATACGGCCTGCTCCTCCTCCCTCGTCGCGCTGCACCAGGCGGCGGTGGCGCTGGAGCGGGGGGAGGTCGAACTGGCGATCGTGGCGGGGGTGAACATCCTGTCCTCCCCGGCGCCCTTCGTCGGGTTCTCCCGGGCCGGCATGCTGTCGCCCACCGGGCGCTGCCGTCCCTTCGCGGCGGCGGCCGATGGCTATGTGCGGGCGGAGGGGGCGGTGGCCCTGGTGCTGGGGCGGGCCGGCGCGGCCGGCCCCCTGCCGGCGCGGGCCAGGCTCCGCGCGGTTGGCGTGAATTCGGATGGGCGGAAGAACGGCATCGCCTTTCCCTCCGCGGAGGGGCAGCGCGCCCTGCTGGCGGCGACCTATGCCCAGGCGGCGATCAGCCCGCGATCGCTCTCCTTCGTCGAGGCGCATGGCACGGGCACCGCGGTCGGCGATCCCGTGGAGGCGCGGGCGATCGGGGAGGCGTTGGGCCAGCAGCGGGATCAGCGGCTGCCCGTCGGGTCGGTGAAGTCGAATATCGGGCATCTGGAGGCCGTGTCGGGCCTGGCGGGCCTCGCCAAGGCCGTGCTGGCGCTGGGCCATCGCCACCTGCCCGCGACGCTGCACCTGGACGCCACCAACCCGGCCATCGATGTGGCGGCGCTGAACCTGGCCCCCGCGAGCCAGGCGCTCGACCTGCCGGTGGAGGGGACGCTGCTGGCCGGCGTGTGCAACTACGGCTTCGGCGGCACCAACGCCCATGCGATCCTGGAGGGGCCTGGCCCGGCCGATGCGGCCTCGGCAGCGGGGGAGGCGCCGGACCTCCTCATCGTCTCCGCGCCGACGCGGGAGGGTTTGTCCCGCCTGGCGGCGGCCTATGCGGCGGCTGTGGATCGCCGCGGTGTCGCGGCGGTGGCCGGCGCGGCGGCCGCCAGCCGGGACCTGCTGCGCCATCGCCTCGTGATCGACCTGGCGGAGGTCCAGGACCCCGCCGCGGCGCTGCGGGGCACGGCGCCCGGGGCACGGATGGCGGAGGCGCTGGTCCCGCGCGCGCGGATCGGCTTCGTCTTCACCGGCAATGGCTGCCAATACGCAGGCATGGCGCTGGAGGCGCTGGAACGCTCCGCCCCCTTCCGCGAAAGCGTCGAGGCGACGGCGGCGCTGATCCGGGAGGCCGGCGGCGTCTGCCCGCTGGAGACGCTGAACGCCGGGGATGCGGAGGAGCGGCTGGCGGCCACGACCGCGGCGCAGACCGCGCTCTACGCCATCCAGATGGGGCTGGTGGATGCGCTGGCGGCCCAGGGCCTGCGCCCCGCGCTGGTGCTGGGCCATTCGGTGGGGGAGGTCGCGGCAGCGGCGGCGGCGGGCATCCTCGGCCGTGCCCAGGCCGCGCACCTCATCGTCGCGCGCAGTGCCTGCCAGGAAGCGATCCGCGGCCTGGGGCGGATGGCGGTGCTGGGTTGCGACGCCGCCCGCGCGCGCGCCCTGGCCGAGGCGCTGGCGCGGGAGGAGGGGGCATCCCCCGCCGCGCGGGTCGAGGTCGCGGCGGAGAATGGCCCGGCCTCCACCACCATCTCCGGCCCCGCCGCGGCGATCCGCGCCGTCATGGCCGCGGCGCGGCGGGAGGCCATTCCCTCCGTCCTGCTCGACATCGACTACCCCTTCCACCACGCGCTGCTGGAGCCGGAGCGGGAGACGATCCTGCAGGCCCTGGCCAGGCTGGCCCCCGTGGCGGGCCGGGTGCCGATGATCTCCGCCGTCACGGGCGATGTCGCCTCGGGCGCCATGCTCGACGCGGCGTATTGGTGGGACAATATCCGGTCGCCGGTGCTCTTCGCCCCGGCCATGGCGGCGGCGCTGGACCACGCCGACCTGTTCATCGAGATCGGGCCCCGGCCGCTGCTCGGCAGTGCCATGGGCGATGTCGCGCGGCGGGCTGGCCGGGCGGTGGGCATCATGGGCAGCCTGGCGATGTCCCCGCCCGTGGCCGCCGATCCGGTCCGCGCCATCGTGGCGGAGGCGGTGGCAAGGGGCGCGACGCCGCGCTTCTGGGGCACCGGGCGCGGCAGCCGCATCCTGCCGCCCATGGCCTGGAATCGCGGCCATTTCGTCATCGACCGGACGCCGGAGGCCTACAGCCTCTATGAGGGCGAGCCCGGCACCGCGGGCTGCCATCCCCTGGCCGGGACGCGGATGGCGCCGGGCGGGACGGAATGGCGCCATGCGCTGAGCCTGGAGACCGTGCCCTTCCTGGCGGGCCACCGGGTGGATGGCCAGGTGGTGCTGCCCGCGACCGGCTTCATCGAGATGATGGCGGCGGTGGCCGAACAGGTGCTCGGCACGGCGCGGCTGCGGCTGAACGACCTCGACATCCTGCGCGCCCTGGTGCTGGAGCCGGGGGTGACGCGGGAGGTCAGCGTCACCTTCGACGCGGCGGAGCAGATGATCGCCGTGCGGTCCCGGCCGCGATCGGACCATGGGGATCCCTTCGTCCTGCATGCCCGCGCGGCCGTGCAGATCCTGGCCGGGGAGGTTCCCGCCGTGGCGGTCCCGGCGGCGGAGGGCGCGGGCCTGGGGGCGGAGGCGGTCTATGCCGCGGCGGCGCGTGCCCGGCTGGACTACAGCGGGGCGTTCAGGGCCGTCACCGCGCTGCACCGCTGCCCCGGCGGCTTCGTGGCGGCGCTGGACGGGCCGGCGCCGGACCTCGGCGCCTTCCCGCCGGTGATGGTGACCGACCCCGCCGCCTTCGACGCGGCGCTGCATGGCCTGTTCCTCGACCTGCTGCCGGCGCCGAATGTGACGGCGGGGGAGTTGCCGGTGCGCGTCGGGCGGCTTTCGCTGTTCGGGCCGCGGACGCCGATCGCGCGGTCGGTCGTGCGTGTGATCCGCCGCACCCGCAATACGCGGGTGGTGGATGTGGATTTCCTGGCCGCCGATGACGGGCTCGTGGCGCGGGTGGAGGGCGGTGTCATGCGGCGCGTCGTCTTCGCCGCCTGGCGCGACGAGGACCGGATCATCCTGCCCTTCGATCATGACGAGCCCGCCCGCCAGGCGTCGCTGCGGGATCATGGGGCGCTGCCGGCGGTGGTGGCGGGGCCGGTGTCGGGGCCGGCGGATTGGGCCGTGGCGGTCGCCACATTCCTGGTGCGGGGCATCGCCGGGTCGGGACCCATCCCGATGGAGGAGCCGCCAGTGCCCGAGGCGGCGCGGCCCCTGTGGCACGCGATGCTGGAGATGCTGCGGGAGCGGGGTGCGCTGTCCGCGGATGGCGGGCTGCGGGAGGCGCCGGCGCCGGAGGCGGCGCTGCGCGACCTGCTGCGGCGGAGCCCGGAGGCGGTGGCAGATCTGCGGGCGGCGTCCAGCGCCATGGATCGCCTGGGCGTATTCCTCGACAGCGGCGTGGCGGCGGTGCCGGAAGCCGGGGATGGCTGGCTGGCCCGGTCCCGGCTGGTGGCGCCGACCATGGAGGCGGTGGCGGCGGCGATCCTCGACCGGGCGGCGCCGGGCGCGCCGCTGCGGGTGGCGCTGCTGGAACCGGGGCTGGAAGGGCTGCTGCCCCGCCTGCTGCCGGCGCTGCGCGAAGGGCGCCTGGCGCTGGAGGTGCTGACCGCGACGCCGCGCCGGGCGGAGGCGGTGCTGGCGCGCGCGGGCGCGCGCGGCCTGGTCGGCGTGCGGGATGCGGCGGAGACGCCGGCCGCGCCCCCGGACCTCGCGGCCTGCGTCGTCGTGCTGCCGCTGGACGCGACGCCATCCCTGCCACTGCGGCAATTGCAGGCGCTGCGCGGTGCGGTGCCGATCATCCTCGGCGTGCCGCCGCATGACCCGGTGATCGACCTGCTGCATGGGGCGGAGGAGGGGTGGTGGAGCCTGACCGCCGATCCGCGCGCCCCGGTCGGGCAATGGCCCCTGCCGGCGGAGACGCGGGAGGCGGCCCTGGCCGCCGGCCTCGGCCCGCTGCTTGACGAGACGCTGGATGACGGCGGCGCCGGGCTGATGCTCTTCGCCGCCAGGACCGTCCCGGAGCCGATGCCGGCGGCGGCGCTGCCGGCGCTGCATGTGCGACCGGGCGCCATGGCCCGTGCGCGGGCGTTGCTGCCGGGCTGCGAACTGGTCCCCCTCACCGGCGGGCTGCCCGGCGTGGCGCCCGGCGCCGTGGTGCTGGACCTGGAAGCCGGCCCCGTGGCGGGGGAGAGGGCGGCGCTGCGGGACCGCATCCTGCGGCTGCGCGACCTGGCGCAGGGCCTCGGCGGCCATCGGCTGCGGGTGCTGTGCGAGGGCGATGGTGCGCTGTCGGACGCGACCGTGGCGGTGGTGCGCAGCCTGGCCAATGAATACCAGGACGTCGATATCGGCGTGCTCCGGATGGCGGATGGCGCGGCGCCGGGCGGGATCGCGGCGGCGCTGGGCGACCACCTGGCATCGCCGGAGCGGGACATCCGGCTGGGCGCCGGCGGCGCCACGGTCGCGCGGCTGCGCCGGGGGCGGCCGGCCAGCCGCGCGCCGGGCCCGGGGGAGAGGACCGTGCTGGCGCAGGCGGGGGCGGGGATCGACGGCCTCGGCTGGGTCATCGCGCCGCGCGAGGCGCCGGGGGCCGGGGAGGTCGAGGTCGCGGTCGCGGCCACCGGCTTGAACTTCCGCGACGTGATGCTGGCCCTCGGGCTGCTGGATGAGGAGATCCTGGGGGAGGGGCTGACGGGCGGGAGCCTCGGCTTCGAATTCTCCGGCCAGGTGCTGCGCGCGGGCCCCGGCGTGCCGGACCATCTGCAACCCGGCACGGCGGTGGTCGGCTTCGCGGAGAATGCCTTCGCCTCCCACCTGGTGGTGCGGGCGGCGCAGCTTCTGCCGGTGCCGCGGGCGCTGTCCATCGAGGCCGCCGCGGCCCTGCCGGTGGCGGCAACCACGGCCTGGCATGCGCTGGTGGACCGCGCGGGGCTGCGGGCGGGGGAGACGGTGCTGATCCATGGCGGGGCCGGCGCGGTGGGGCTGGCGGCACTCGGCATCGCGCGGGCGCGGGGTGCCCGGGTGATCGCCGCCGCGGGCACGCCGGAAAAGCGCGCCTTGCTGCTGCGGCTCGGCGCCGATGCCGTCGTCGATTCGCGGGCCGCGGATTTCGAGGATCGGGTCCGCGCCGTGACGGATGGCGTCGATGTGGTGCTGAATTCCGTGGCCGGGGAGGCGATGCGCGCGACGCTGCGCCTGGTGCGGCCCTTCGGCCGCTTCGTCGAACTCGGGAAGCGGGACTTCCTGGAGAATACGCGGATCGGCCTGCGGCCCTTCGCCCGCAACATCGCCTTCATCGGCGTCGACCTGGACCAGCTTCTGGCCCATGCGCCGGCCACGGCGCTGGAAGCGGCGGCCGCCGCCCTGGGCGCGGTGCAGCAGGGCACCCATCCGCCGCTGCCGGTGCTGGTGCTGGATGGTGCGGCGGCCGGGGATGCGTTCCGGCTGATGCAGGCCTCCGGCCATGTCGGCAAGATCGTGGTCCGGCCGGCCTCCCAGGGCGTGGCGCGCCCGCCAGGGACCTTCGAGGCCGCGCCGGGGCTGCATGTGGTGCTGGGCGGCACGGGCGGCTTCGGGCTCGCCATCGCGTTCTGGCTGGCGGAGCGCGGCGCGAAGGCGATCCTCGTCGCGTCGCGGCGCGGCGCGGTGGACGCGGCGGCGATGCCGCGGATCGAGGCGCTGCGCGCGCAGGGGCTGCGCTTCGAGGTGGCGGCGATGGATGTCACGGATGCCGCCGCCCTGGCCGACGCCATGGCGCGCTGGCGAAAGGCGTATGGGCGCATCGCGGGCATCGTGCATACCGCGATGGTGCTGGAGGATGGGCTGCTGTCGGGCGTGGCGGCGGAGACGCTGGACCGCGTGCTGGCGCCGAAGGTCGATGGCATCCGCGCCGTCGGCGCCGCGCTGGCGGGGGATGCGCTGCAATACCTGGTGGCCTGTTCGTCGGTGACGACGATGGTCGGCAGCCCCGGGCAGGGCGCCTATGTCGCCGCCAACGGCTTCCTCGAAGGCGCGGTGCGGGAGATGCGGGGCCGCGGCCTGCCCGCGATCGCGGTCTGCTGGGGCGCGATCGCCGATAGCGGCGTCATCGCGCGGACGCGCGGCCTGGCGGAACGGCTGCGCGCCGCGACGGGCGTGGCGGGGATCACGACGGCGGAGGCGCTGGACCATCTCGGCCGGCTGCTCGGCAACCCGGCCGCCGCGCCGGCGGTCAGCGCCTATACGGTGGCGCATTGGGCGCCGGGGGCGCGGGGGCTGGCCACGCTGCGCTCGCCGATCTTCTCCGAACTCTTCGCCGCGGGGGCGCAGGAGGAGGCGGCCGGCGGCGCGCTGCTGGACCTGGCGCGCCTGCCGCGGGAGGAAGCGGCGGAGCGGTTGCTGGATGCGGTGCGGGAGGAAGTCGGGCGCATCCTGCGGATGCCGGTGGAGGAGGTGGATGCGGATCGCAACCTCATCGACCTCGGCCTCGATTCGCTGATGGCCCTGGAGCTGCGCATGGCGCTGGAGAAGCGGACCGGCGCGGCGATGACGGGCCTCGCCGCGCTCGGCGGCGGGCAATCCGCCCGGCAGCTGGTGCACCGGCTGCTGCCATCCCTGCTGGGCGCGGAGGCCGAGGGAGATGCCGGGGCACCCGCGCGGCCGGCGGCGGGCGGCGCCGCGGAGCCCGTGGCGGGGGCGGTGCGCGCATGAACCGCCCGGTTCGCCAGCGCGCCCTGCCGGCGGCGGCGCCGGCGCGGGAGGATCCCTTTCTGCAACACCCGCTCTACGCCGAGATCGAGGAGGAACGGTACTGGGGCGGCGTGCTCGGCGTGCGGGACCCCTATTACCGGGAGCGGGAGGCGCTGGCGGGCGGCCAGGCGCGGCTCGATGGCCGGGCAATGCGGAACTTCGCGAGCTACGACTACCTCGGCCTGAACCGGCATCCGGCGGTGCTGGAGGCGGCGCGGGAAGCCGGGGCGCGCTGGGGCATCTCCGCCGGCGGCAGCCGCATGACCTCCGGCGAAAGGGCGGTGCATGGGGCGCTGGAGCGGGAGCTGGCGGATTTCACGGGGACCGAGGCCGCGGCGGTCTTCGTCAGCGGCCATGCCACGGCGATCTCCGTCATCCTGACCCTGATGGGGCCGCGCGACCTGGTGCTGCATGACGCGCTGGCCCACAACTGCCTGGTGCTGGGGGCGGAATCCTGCCGCGCGGCGCGGCTGGCGTTCCGGCACAACGACCTCGACCACCTGGAGGAGGTGCTGCGGCGGTCCCGGCACCTGCATGACAAGGTGCTGATCGTGTCGGAGGGGCTGTTCTCCATGTCCGGCGACGGGCCGGACCTGCGCGCTCTGCTGCGGATCAAGCAGCGCCACGATGCCTGGCTGATGATGGATGAAGCCCATGCGCTGGGCGTGCTGGGCCCGACCGGGCGGGGCATCGCCGAACATGCCGGGGTGGACCCGCGCGATGTCGAAGTCTGGTTCGGCACGCTGTCGAAATCGCTGGTCGGCTGCGGCGGCTATGTCTGCGGGTCCCGCGCGCTGGTGGACATCATGCGGGCGCGGGCGCCGGGGCTGGTGTTCAGCGTGGGCATGCCACCGCCCGTCGCCGCCGCATCGCTGGCCGCGCTGCGCCTGCTGCGGCAGGAGCCGGAGCGCGTGGCGCGGCTGCGCGCCAACAGCCGCGCGCTGGTGGAGGGCGTGCGGGCGATCGGCCTCGATGCCGGGACCGCCTGGGGGGAGGGGATCGTCCCGGTGATCCTGGGGGAGGTGCCGGCCACGCTGCATGCGGCGCAGGCGCTGGAGGAGGCGGGCATCTGCACCTTCCCCGTGCTGCCGCCGGGCGTGCCGGAGGGGACGGCCCGGCTGCGCTTCTTCGCCTCCGCCGCGCATGGGCCCGGGGATATCGAGGCCGCGCTGGCGGCGCTGGCCGGGCTGGCGGCGGAAGCGTGACTCCGCTGCGGCGCAATGGCGGGCTGCTGGCGGCGCCGGAGGCCCGCGCGCTGGATGCGCTGCTGCCGCGACTGCCGGGATGGGTGACGCCCGACATGCTCTCCGCCCTCGGGCTGGGGGGCGCGGTGCTGGCGGCGCTGGGCTTCGGCATGGCCGCGTCGGGGCCGGGATGGTGCCTGCTGGCGGTGGCCGGGATCGGCATCAACTGGTTCGGCGATTCGCTGGACGGGCGGCTGGCGCGGCATCGGGGGGAGGCGCGGCCGAGGCGGGGCTACATCCTCGACAACGGGATCGACATGCTGGGCTACCTGGCGCTGGCGATCGGCTTCGCGGCTTCGGGGCTGTTGTGGCCGGCGCTGCCCTTCATCGCGGTCGCGCTGCATTTCATGCTGGTGAACCTGGCGGCGGCCCGGCTGGCGGTGACGAATGTGCTGGACCTCTCGGCCGGGCCGGTCGGCACCACGGAATTGCGGGTGATCTTCGCGGGATGCGCGGGGATGCTGGCGCTGGCGCCGGCGGCGGGTCCCGTGCTGATGGGGTGGACGGTGCTGGATCTGGGCTGCTGGACCTGGGTCGCGGCCATGGCCTGGGGCTACGTCAGCGGCCTGGTGGCGGATCTGCGGGACGCCGCCGCCCGCGATGCCGGATCGCGGCGATGAGGGGGGACGGGGCACCGCGGCTTCGCCTCGCCATCGTCAGCACCTATGACGAGCTGTGCGGGATCGCGAGCTATACGCGGGCGCTGGTGCCGCTGCTGGAAGCCTCGATGGAGGTGGAGGTCTTCGACCTCGACCAGGGGCTGCTGCTCAACACGCAGGGCCGGATCAGCGCGCTGGGGGACCGGCATGTCGAGGAGATCGCCGCGCGACTGCGTGACTTCGATGCGGTGAACATCCAGCTGGAATTCGGCACGCTCGGCCTGGCGCCGCCGCAGATCCTGCGCCGGCTGGGATGGCTGCTGGAGGCGGCGCGGGCGCTCACCCTCACGCTGCACCGGGTGCCGGAGCCGGAAGGGCTGCCCTGGGGGGCGATCCTGGCCGGTGGCGTGCGGGGGGGCTTCGACCGCTTCGTCGCCGCGGTGCATGAGGCGCGGCTGGCGCGCGGGCTGCACCGGCTGATGCGGCAGGCGGAGCGGACGCGCCCCTTCGGCATCATCGTGCATGGCGCGCGGGAAGCGCGGCTGCTGCGGGACCTGCATGGCTACCGGACCGTCGAGCACCATCCGCTGGCCTTCCTGCCGGCGGAGGCCGCGCGCGCGCTGCGCCAATCGGCGACGCGGGCCGATTTCCCGCAGATCGCGGCCCTGCCGCCGGATGCCGTGCTGGTCGGCATCTTCGGCTTCCTGTCACCCTACAAGGGCATCGAGACGGCGATCGAGGCACTGCGGCTGCTGCCGGAGACGCATCACCTCCTCCTCTTCGGCAATGTGCATGCCCAGCGCTACCGGCCGCACCAGGCGATCGACCCCTATCTGAAGCGCCTGGTGGAGGCCTGCGGCGGCGGGATGTTCAAGCGCGTCCACTTCATGGGCAGCCCCGGTGACGCGGCATTCGCGCGGGCGATGGCGGTCTGCGACGTGGTGGCGATGCCCTATCTGGAGGTCGGCCAGACCAGCAGCGGTGCGATCGCCATCGCGCTGGAACTGGGGTGCCGAGTCGTCGCATCCCGAACCCGCAATTTCCTGCAACTGGATCGCGCCATGCCGGGGCGGATGGCGCTGTTCGATGTCGGCAACCCCGTGGAACTGGCGCAGCGCATCCTGGCGCCGGGGCCGCGACCTGCTGATGGCGCCGGGCTTCCCTTCGACACCGCCACGAACACCGCGCTGTATTGCAGGCTGCATCAGCGGCTGGCCGATGAAGGATCGGCACAACTCCGTGTTGCGTGATCGTCCGGGATAATTGACCCAGGGGCGAATGGTGTCGATCATCGCAGCGGCGGCGACTGGCGCGGCCTGGCTTCCCCACCGCGGCTGATCGGCCGCACGCCAGACGCGGGCCCGGACTGGATGAGGCCGGATGAGTACCGAGTTCCGCGTGGATCACCCCGTTGCGCCGCTGGTTGGCCGCCGTGCAGCCGAGGCGCCGGCCCGGCCAATCCGGTTCCTGCATATCCGCAAGACCGCCGGCACGACCTTGCATTCCCTGCTGGACGACGTGATCGCCACGGGGCGATCGGCCCGCGCCAGCGAATTGCGGCATGGCGGGATCACGAGCCGCATCACGGATCATGACAGGGCCCGGTACCTCTACATCCACGGGCATGGCGCCATCGACTGGTTCGAGGAGCCGGACACCTTCCTCTTCGCCTTCTTCCGCGATCCGCTGGCGCGCTTCCTGTCCGAAAGGCGGCAATGGTCGCAGGCGAGCGACGAGGACCTGGCCGCCGCACCGCCCGAGCCGTCGCGGGCCATGGCGCTGTTCAGGACCCTCGACATCTGGGCGTTCCTCGACGCCATCGCCGATCACCCGATCGCCATGACGTCGATGTGGAACCATCAGACGCTGGCGATGGGGTTGTGGCCGGTGCTGACCGCGCGGCTCGGCCGCGAGCGCTGCGAGGACCTTGCCTTCGGTGAACCCTATACGCTGTTCGAGAAGGGACAGGATTTCCGGGCCTTCCTGGAGAGCGAGGCGGAGGCGATCCTCGACGTCGCCCTGGCCAAGCTTGAACGGCTTTCCTTCATCGGCCTGGCGGAGCGGATCGAGGAGGATGTCCCGGCGCTGTTCCGGCATCTCGGCCTGCCGCTCGCCAGCCGGTTGCCGGTGCTGAATGCCCGGACCGCCTTCGGGGATGAAAGGCAGGCTGGCGTGGCGGAAGCCATCGCGCCTTTCATCCGGCTGGATGAGATCCTGTTGCGGGAGGCCCGCCGCATGGCGGCGGCGCGGCCGGCGCTGCGACCTTCCGCGCGGGCCGACTACATGGGCCGCCGGGTCGGGCGCGGTGGGCGGGTTGAGGTCGATGCGGCAGCCGCCCCCGGCGGGCCGGGATGGCACCCGCACCACCTGCGCGAGGATGGCCGCCCCAGCCGCTGGTCGCGCGACCAGCCCTGCCTGTCCTTCCGCGGCGAAATGGGCGGCTATGTGCTGTCCATCGATGTCTTCGGCGCGGTGGAGGAATCCACGCTGCTGGGCGCGCGATTGCGCTGTGGCGACCGGGTGACCCATTTCGAGGCCGGCGTGACACCCGACGGCGTCTGGCGCCTGCGCGCGCCCTTCAGGCTGACGCAGGACGGGCTTTGCGACCTGGCGATCCTGCTGCCGACGGAGGGCGACCTCGGCATGGAGGTCGCCGGCTTCACCATCACGGCGGATGACTGGGCCGCGCCCCCGCCCTCCTGCGGGCATGGCGGCTTCTGCCGGGGAACGCCGGCGGAACTGCGCCGCCATGGCGAGGAACGGGTCCGCGGGTATGTCGCGGTCAAGCAGGCCATCGCCGCGCTGCGTGCGCAGCCTCTACCGGCCACGGAGATGGAAGCCGTGCTGGCCTTCGGGGGCATCGCGGAAGCCTTCTGCCGCCGCTTCGACCTGGCCTTCGCGCAGGGGTGGGAGAGGCCAGGCGGCTGCCTGGCGCCGGCCGATGTCTTTGCCGCCGTCATCGACCTTGCGGCCGCGGGAGCGGAGGCGGCGGGGTTGCCGGCGGAAGGCCGGGCGCGGCTGGCGGAGGAGGTGCGCGGGCATGCGGCCTATGCGCTGGCGCGCCTTGCGGATGTCGCGCCACCGCCCGGCTTCGGGCCGGTGGAGCGGCTGCCCGATGCGCCGGGCCGCGGTGATGCCCTGGCGGTGCGGATGATGGGGGAGGCGGTGCTGAACTTCGCCGCCATTCTCGACTGGCTCACCGATGAAGCGACGCGGCAGGGGTGAGGGACCGTTTGTGAATGCCGGCGGCTGAGTGTCCGCACGGCATTTCCGATCCCGGCCAGGGACCGGGCGCCGCCGATGCTGGCTGCATCGGCAAGCCCGGCGTCGCGCCGTGAGCGCGACGCGCGGGTAGCGCGCCTGGAAGGCGACGCAGGGGCGGAAAGAACTCGCGGAACCGACCCGCCAGGTTTTCTCGAACGGTCTCCGCAGCCGGCAGCATCATCATCCGTCGGATGACGATCGGATCACTAACGATCGGCGCGATACTTGACCAGCACCGAGCAGGCGCCCGTTCGCGACAGTCGATCCGGGTGCGAGCCCGTGGATCGGTCGTGGGGCGAGGCCGGGACCTTCTTGCCGAAAGGATGCCCGCAGGCGGCGATCAAACCGGGCCGAAGGATCGCATAGCGATAGTTACAATTGGATGGTTCTACCCCTGGTGCGATGTTGCGCCGTTCTGGTAGCGTGGGTTGAAGACCTTTGCGGGCCCCTGGTGCCGCATCGGCCCGAACCGGCTGGCGGTTTACCGGCCCGGGGCCGCGATTGGCCCGAGACGGGGGACTGATCCTGATGGGAAAAAGACTGGCGATCGTTTCAAGCTATAACGAGGAGTGCGGGGCAGCCTTCTACAGTTCCCGCCTGAAAGTCCATCTCGAAGCCGCGGGCCACCAGGTGGAGGTGAAGCGGCTGCCGGTCTCGCTGCTCCGGGTGCAGACGCCGCGCGTCATCCGCAACAAGGGTGACCAGGCGGTGGCTCAGATCGCCAGTGAACTCCGCGGCTATGATGCGGTGCTGCTGCAATTCGAACCCGGGCTGTATGGCAGCAGCCGGCGCACCTCCTATCGCCGCGTCGCGCAGCTCCTCAAGGCATCGCGCAACGTCGTCATGACCGTGCACGGCTTCGATCGTGCCTCCTCCGGCGCCGGCGTGCTCTCCGCGCTGGATGCGCTGATCGACCGCGACCTGCGGCGCGCCTACGCGCACCTGACCGTCGGCGGCCTGGTCGATGACATCGGCCGCTTCTGGAAGATGGTTGCCAATGCGCGGCATGTGAAGGTGATGACCTTCTGCCGTGGCGACGAGACGCTGCTGAAGCGCTTCTACGGGCTGGAACGGATCACCAACTACCCCATCACCTACTTCTCCCGCGAACAGGCGGAAGCCGTCCGTGCCTCCGTGGATCGCGACGCCTTCCTGGCCAGGGTGGGGCTCGATCCCCGGCACAAGCATTTCGCGGTGTACGGATTCCTGAATGCCTACAAGGGCCACATGACGGCCATGAAGGCGCTGGAATACCTGCCGGATGACTGGCACCTGTCCATCATCGGGGGGGAGCACCCGCAAGGCCTGTCGCCGGATCGCGACATCGGCCCCTATTTGCGCCAGCTGCTGGCCTTCGGGCTGACGCAGAACGGACCGGGCGCGGCCGACCAGGCGGTGATGGCGATGCCGGGGGAGGGGCAGGCCATGAAGCCTGTGTCCTATGAGAAGCAGCAGATCCGGACGGAGCTGTTCCGCTACTCCGAATTCCGCAACTTCCTGCCCAGCCGGGACCTGCGCGACCGCATCCATTTCCTCGGCCAGGTGAGCGACGAGGAGATGCCGCGCTTCTACCACGCGATGGACTACGCCGTTCATCCCTACATCAAGACCATGTCGGGGCAATCCGGATCCGGCCCCGCGACCATGGCGGTGGAATTCGGATCCGACGCGCTGTTCAGCAACGCGCCGGTGTTCCGGGAGATGGGGCAGTATTTCCCGGGTGCCATGAACTTCTTCAACATCGGCAATTTCGTCGAGCTGGCGGAGGCGCTGCAACGCTTCCCCAACTTCCGGGACGAACTGGCCGGGAATCGCGAAAAGGCCCTGCAGACCTACAATCCCCGCGGCATGGTTCAAACCTACATGGATCTGATCGATGCCTGACCGCGCGCAGTGGAACGTGCTGATCACCGGTGCCTGCGGCATGGTGGGTTCGCACATGTACGAGCGGCTGCAGGCCGAATGCGCATCGGTGACGGGCACCTACACCAAGCCCACCACGGACCTGCGGGAATTGCCGTCCGCGGAACGGCTGGTGGAGATGGATGTCCGCTACGGCCAGCATGTGGCGGAGGTGATCGAGCGGCTTCGCCCGAACGTCATCTTCCACCTGGCGGCGCAGAGCTATCCGACCGTGTCCTGGGAACGCCCGCAGGAGACGCTGGAGACCAATGTCGTCGGCACCGCCAATGTGTTCGAGGCGGTGCGCGCGCTGCGCCGCCGCAGCCCGGGCTACGATCCCGTCGTGGTGGTGGCGTCCTCCTCCGCCTCCTATGGCGCGAGCCTGCTGAACTCCAACGGGCCGATCACGGAGGATGCGGCGCTGCTGCCGCTGCATCCCTACGGCGTCAGCAAGGCGGCGACGGACCTGCTGGCCTTCCAGTACTGGAAATCCGACGGCATCCGCAGCATCCGCGCGCGCATCTTCAATTGCAGCGGCCCGCGCAAGAAGGGCGATGTGGTGTCCGACTTCGCGCGGCGCATCGCGGCGCTGCCGCCGGAAGGGGGCACGCTGCGCGTCGGCAACCTGCGCACGCGCCGCGCCTTCCTGCATGTGGCCGACCTGATCGAGGCGTTGATCGGCCTTGCCCAGAAGGGCGCGCCGGGGGAGGCCTACAACATCAGCGGGGAGGAGGTGGTCGAGGTCGGCGCGCTGCTGCCGATGTTCGAGGCCATCTCCGGCAAGCGCGCCACGCCCGACGTCGACACAAGCCTGCTGCGCCCGACGGATGAGCCGGTGATCGCCGGCGACAATACGCGGCTGCGCAACCGTACCGGCTGGACGCCGCTGCGGCGGGTGCGGGACATCGTGGACGATGTCTATGCCGATGCCGCCTGGCGCGTGGCCAGCGCCACCGCCGCCGCCGCCACACCCCTGCCGCCCGCCATCCGTCGTGCGGCCACACTGGGAGAACCCCGCCTTGGACTCGCAATCCGTTCCCTCGCCGGCCAGCACGCCGACAGACCTTCGGCCGGCTAGCACCGCCATGGACCCGTCATCCGACGCGCCGCCGCCCGCCACGCTGAAGAGCCTGCTGCCTGCGAGCATCTACAATCTCCGCACGGAAGCGAATCTCGGCGTGATCGAGCCCTGGTTCTTCAAGTCGCTCTCCGTCCCCGGCGACATCGTCGAGTTCGGCTGCTTTCGCGGTACCATGTCGCTGAAATTCGCCTGGGCGCTGCGGGAACTCGGCCTGGCGGACCGCAAGACGGTCCATGCCTTCGATACCTTCGAGGGCTTCCAGATCAACGATCCCGGTGGCGGAGCGCTGGGCATCGGCGCCTATTCGGACAACGAGAACGCCTTCGAACACCTGACGGCGTGGTCCCATGTGCTGCCGATCCGGCCCATCAAGGGCGATGCCACGCAGACCTGGCGGCAGCTCACGAAGCCGCTGTCCTTCGTGTGGCTCGACCTCGACATGGAGGTGCTGATGGCGCCGGTGTTCGAGGGGATCATGCCGCTGATCCAGCCCGACACGATCGTCGGCATCGACGATGTCGGCCGGCCGGAGACGCCGACGGTGAAGCCCTGGGTGGAGCCGCTGATCGAACAGGGGCGGCTGGTTCAGTTGGCGGAAGACCCCGGCGCCTTCATCCGCTTCTTCCGCGTCAACAAGGGATAGGGGCGCGGCCTACGGGTCCGGATGCGGGCCCGCTTCCAACAGCAGCGTCGCCTCGTAATGGTCGAAGGCATCGTCCAGCCGGTCGAAGACATCGAGGCGACCGCCATGCATCACCGCCGCGCAATCGCAATGCCGGCGGATGGTGTCCATGTTCTGCGACACCAGGATGAGCGAGGCGTCGTGCAGCCGCGCATCGAAGGCGGCGGCGCATTTGGCGCGGAAGGCGGCGTCGCCGACCTCGAAGGCCTCATCCACCAAATAGATGTCGAATTCGAAGGCGAAGCTGGACGCCATCGCCATGCGGGCGAACATGCCGGAGGAATAGGTGGCGACCGGCATGTCGAAATAGGGGCCGAGCTCGGTGAAATCCTCCACCCAGCCCGCGGTCTCGGCATGGTCCATGCCGTAGACGGTGCAGAGGAAATGCAGGTTCTGCCGGGCCGACAGCAGGGGATGGAAGGTGCCGGTGAAGCCGATGGGGAAGGAGACGGCGCCATCCATCACGATGCGGCCTGAATCCACCGGCTCGCTGCCCGCCAGCAGCTTCAGCATCGTGCTCTTGCCGGCGCCGTTGCGGCCGAGGATGCCAAGCCGCATGCGGCCTGGCAGGTCGAGCGAGACATCATCCAGGATCACCTGCCGCCCGCCGCGGCGGCGATAGGATTTGGTGACGCGGTCGAAGCGCATCATGGCCGCACATGGCGACGCAGCGCCACTTCCAGCATCAGGCCCAGCACGATGAGGCAGACCGCCCATTGCAGGACATAGAGGGGGGAGAGCCAGGGCGGTTCGTATTGCGGGAAGACACCGTGGCGGAACCATTCGATGAGGTGGAGGACGGGGTTGAGCGTCATCCAGTCCCGCACGCCTTCGGGCATATGCATCGGCAAATAGAAGACGCCGGAGATCATGTAGAGCAGGCGCTGGGCGCTGACCCAGAATTTCTGCACGCCGCGATTGATGCTGTTCAGCGCGGCGCCGAGCAGCGCCAGCCCCGTGCCGAGCGCGATGCCGCCGAGGAAGGCGGCCGCGACCGTCCACCAGTCATCCACCATCGCGTGGTCGCGCAGCAGCACCATGCCGCCCAGCACCACGAAGCAGGCCATGCCATCCACCAGGAGATGTGCCACCGCCACGCTGAGCACCAGGTCCACGCGGCGGATCTGCGGCACCTGCAACAGGCTCGCTTCCTCCCGGTAGGCGGTGAAGGCGTGCTGCGTGACATGGGCGAAGGCGAGGAAGACCAGCACGCCGGTGGCGTAGAAGAAGAACAGGTCCTTCCCGAGCGGCGGGCGCCCGTGATTGAAGTAGTACATGCCCGCCGCCAGCACGGCCATGTGCAGCATCGGCTCCAGCACGGCGGAAAGCAGGCCGAAGCGCGAGAACTGCGTCATGTGGTGGATGCGGTAGCCCACCAGCGCCTGCAAGGCCCGCATCTGGCCCGCCAGGCCGCGGCGCAGGATTTCGGCCTCCGACCGCGGCGGGCCCGCGCGGCCGGGGCGGCGCGGCAGGGGGCGGTCCGGCAGCGCGGCGCGCCGGGTGGTGACCTCGGGCTCCGCCTGCAGCAGCAGGGTGGCCCGGCGCTGGCGCAGCCTTTCGTCGCCCGGCAGGGTTTCGCGCGCCCGGTCGGCGAGGTCGAGCGCCAGTTGCCGCTGCCCGGAAGCGGCTTCCAGTTCCACCCGCAGCAGCCAGGCCTCGGCATGGGTGGGTGCGGCCTCCAGCAGGCGGTCGAGCAAAGCGCGCGCCTCCGCCACATCATGCAGGCGCATGGCGATGCCGGCGGCGTGGTAGAGATGGGCGGGATCGCCGCCGCTGAGGTCGATGGCCTTCTGCGCCGTTGCCAGGGCTTCGCGCAGGCGGCCGAGATGCAGCAGCACGGCGCTGCGGAGGTAGTGGAAATCCGCATCGTCCACGCCCGCCGCCGCGGCACGGTCGAGGACGGGGAGGGCCGCGGCCCAATCCTGCTCCGCTGCCAGGCCCCGGGCCAGGATCACGAGCAGCAAACTGTCGCCCGGCGCATGGGCCAGGCCTTCCAGCGCGGCTTCCGCCATCTCCCGCGCCTGGCCGAGGGACGAGGCAATCTGGGCGCGCAGGCGGCAGGCATCCGCATAGGCGGCGGGATCGTCCCGCGGCACGGCTTCGAGCACCGCCCGGGCCTCGAGCGGCTTGCGCAAATGCAGGAGGATGCGGGCGCGGGCCAGGCCGAGGGCGGCATCCCGGTGGCCGGCGGCCGGCAACTGGGCCAGCGCCGCCAGCGCGCCGGCGGGATCGCCGCGGCGGGCCAGCATTTCCGCCAGGCGCGTCCAGCCCTGCCAGTCCTGCGGCATGCGGCGCAGATGGCTGTGCATGGCCTCCGTCGCCGCTGCGTCGTCGCCGGCGTGGAGAAGGACGCCGACGAGCCGCCAGCGCTGCGCCGGCGTATCGCGATCGGGGAAGCCGTCGATCAGGGCCTGGAGCCAGGTGGCGGCAAGGGCATAGGCCTCGGCGCCGTGGGCGACCTCGATCGCGACCTCCAGGGCATGGGCGTCGAAATCGTCGCGGTGGTCGAGCCAGCGCCGGGCGATCGCGTCGAGCGGCGTGTCGAGCGTCGGCGGCCAGTCGGGCGCCGCCGCCGGGGGCGGGCTAGCTGGCATGCTCGCGGATGGAGCGCAGCGCGAAGGCCACCAGCAGCCACAGCACCACGCCGCCCGCGGCCACCTGCAGCAGGATGACCCAGCGGCGCGGCCATTCCGACGTCTCGGCCAGGCCGGGGGCCACGAAGGTGGTGAGGTAGACGAGCTGCCGGGCCGCTTCCGCCTGGGTGATGGAAAGCTGGGTCTGGGCGCGTTCCACGCGCTGGATCGCCAGGCGTTCCTCGACCTCCAGCGCGGTATAGCCGCTGAGGCGCGTGGCGATGGAGCGGTCCTGCGCGCCGCCATCCTCCCCGGGTCCCGTCAGCTCCCCGCGCACGCGGCGGACTTCCTGCTCCAGCCCCGCGACGCGGCGGCGCAGATTGTCCACATGGACGGCATTAGGATTGCCGCCGCTGGCGAGCTGCACCGCGAGCTGGCTGCGCAGATCGGCCAGCGATTCCCGCAGCCGGGTCTCCACCTGGCTGACCATCTGGGCGTTCAGGTTGGGGAACAGCATCTCATTCGCATTGCGGAATTCGGCCATCTGCAACCGCACGCGATTCAGGTCGGCCTCGGCCTCCGACACGTCGCGCTGGGCCTGGCGCAGCCAATCCTCCTGCGACCGCCGGCCGAGGCTGTTGACCAGCGCTTCCGCCTGGTCCCGCAGCGCGGTGGCGAGGCGCGCCGCATCCTCCGGCGTGAAGGCCCAGACGCGGACGGTGGTGACGCCCGTGGTGTTGTCGAGATAGGGCTGCACCATGCCGCGCCAGTAGCGCAGCCGCTGCTCGATCGGCAGGGCGGGATCGAGGCGGAACAGCCAGTCCTGCGCCGGCCGGCTCCACATCCCGACCACGTCCACGTCACCGCGGAGGTCGTCCAGCGCCTGCCGGCTGCGGAGATACTGGTTGATGATCTCGCTGTCCTGGAGCAGGGCGGCGAGCGGGTTCACGCCGGAGAGCGCCCCCATGACGGAGGGCTGTTCGGCGCGCGTCACCGCCTGGCGGCGCACCGTGAAGCGGAATTCGGAGACATACTGGTCGGCCGCGAGGACGTGCAGATAGCCCGCCGTCAGGCCCAGCGGCAGCAGGACGAACAGAATGAGGCCGATGATGAAGCCCTTGCGGGAACGCTGCCGCGGCGTCCAGCTGGGACGAAGGGCGGCGACGTCCTCGCGCAGCGCCAGCCCACCCTCGCCCCTGGTCGCCAGTGACCCATCGCCCGGTCGGCGCTCGTCACTGGCCGGTCGGATCAAGGGCGCCGATGACGATGTCATGCGCCCTAATTCTACCGGGGCGCGAGGCCCCGGGCAACAAGGAAGCGGCCCGGCGGGCGCCCTTCGCGGTCAGTCCGCGAACTGGCCGGCCGCCACGATCAGCGGACGAAGGCGCGCGATCTCGCTGGCCAGGAAGCGGGTGTGGTGGGCGGGGGTGGCTTCCTCATCCGTCGCGACGGTGGTCAGCGTCTCCGCGAAGCGCTGCCGCAGGCGTTCGTCGCGCAGGGCGGCGCGGGCGGCCTGGGCCAGGCGCTGCTGGATCTCCGGCGGCGTGCCCGCAACGGCGTAGAGGCCGTGCCAGGCGGACATGATGAGGTCCACGCCCTGTTCGCGCGCGGTCGGCACATCGAAGCCCGGGATGCGTTCGGGCAGCGTCACGGCATAGGCCTTGATCCGGCCGTCCCGCGCGAAGGGCGCCACGACGGTGGCCTGTTCGCAGGAGATGTCGAGCCGCCCGGCCATCATCTCCGTCATCGCCGGCGCGCTGCCGCGGAAGACGATGGTGGTCGCGCTGCGCCCCGCCGCGTGCTGCAGCAGCATGCCGCAGAGCTGGTTCGACCCGCCGAGGCCGGCATGGCCGAGGTTCAGCCTGTCCCCCTGTTCGCGCAGGACGGCCATGTAGCCGGGCAGGTCGCGCGCCGGGAAATCCGGGCGGGCGACGATGGCCATGCCGGTGTGGGACACCACGCCGAGGGGGGCGAAGCCGCGCTCGATGTTGAAGGGGAGTTGCCGGTACAGCGTCGCCGCGGCGGCCAGGCCGATATGGTGGATCATCAGCGTGTGGCCGTCCGGGCGGGACTGCGCCACGCGGGCGGCGGCGATGGTGCCGCCGGCGCCGGTCAGGTTCTCCGCCGCCACGGGCTGGCCGAGTTCGCGGGACATGCCCTCCGCCAGCAGGCGGCCGATCATGTCGGTCGGCCCGCCGGCGGCGAAGGGGATGGCAATGGTCAGCGGACGGTTCGGGAAGGATTGCCCCGTGGATTGGGCCAAGGCCTGGCTGCCGATGACGGGCACGGCGAGCACGCCGCCCAGCAGCGTGCGACGATTGATGCGCATGGTTTCCTCCCCGAGGCCGTGGCGCGGCCTTCTGTGATGGGGGAGTGTCTCCTGCGGGGCGGCGGCGGCGTCAATCCTCGAAAAACGGCGTTTCCTCATCCGGGCCGCCGCGCAGGCGGATGTCGAAGCGGAAGACGCGGATGCCGTCCTGCGTGCCGCCGGGCACCGCGACCAGCCTGGGGCGGAGCGGGGGCGGGACGAGGGCCATGACGGGATCGACGGCGTGCGCGGATTCGTGATCGGGGAAGAAGACCGTGGTCTGGGCGCGGCGCATCAGGCCGGCGCCCATGACGGCGATGTTGATGTGGGGCGCGCGGGGGCCGGCGGGGTCGGCATAGCCGCCGGGCATGACGGTGCGGAATTCGTAGCGGCCTTCCCCATCCGTCCAGGCGCGGCCCCAGCCGAGGAAATCCGGATCCGCCCTGTCCCGCCCCGGGTCCAGCGGATGGTCGAAATGGCCGGCGGCATCGGCCTGCCAGGCTTCCAGGATCATGTTCAGGCACGGCACCGCATCCTCCCGCCGCACCTGGCCGCGCAGGATGATGACCTCCCCCTTCGTGGTGGGCGCGGCGCCTTCCGCGGCGATGGTCAGGTCATTGTCGCCATCCCGGAACAGGGTGCGGGGGAAGAAGGGGCCGATGGTGTGTTCGGAGGAGGGGAGGGACATGGCGGGGTCGCTCACGGTGCGCTCGGCGTGGCGTGGCGGCCGCGCAGCACGATGTCGAAGGTGAAGCCGAGCCACTGGTCCCCGACCTCCGCCGGCGGCAGGTCCCTGGCGATGAGGCGCTGGCGCGCGGCCTCATCCGGCACGGATTGCAGGATGCGGTCCAGCGCGTTCAGCGGGTCGCCCGCGAAATACATCTGGGTGACGAGGCGGGAGAGGGAGGAGGGGCCGATGACGGAGAAATGCACATGCGGCGGCCGCCACCAGGTCTCCTTCACCGGCACCGGGTAGGCGCCCGGCTTGATGGTGAAGAAGGCGTAGCGGCCTTCTTCATCGGTGCGGACGCGGCCATTCCCGACGAAATTGGGATCGAGCGGCGCGGCGCGCTGGTCGATCGGGTTGAAGTAGCGGCCGGAGGCATTGGCCTGCCAGAGTTCGACCACGGCGCCACGGACGGGGCGCCCATCCTCATCCAGCACCCGGCCGGCGAGGTGCATGAGCTGGCCGATGGCGGGGCGGCCGGGGATGGGTTCCGCCAGGTTCGCCTCCCCGCAGGGCAGCTTGCGGTGCAGGCGCAGCGGGAAGGTCGCTTCCGTCCGCGTCGCGGGGCGCCGGATCAGGGGCTGGGACGGCGTGTGCGTCCAGGTGTTCGGGTAGCCCGCGATGGGGACATCGGGCTGGATGCCGGGGGGCCAGGGATCGAAGCGATCCGGGACGGTCTCGTGGTTCATGCTCTCGTTTCCCCGCGCCCCGGTCAGGGGGCGCGGGGACAGCGTGGCCCGGCGCGGGGCTACCCGTCAACGTTATGTTTCATAATAATCAGGGCGTTCGGAACATCGGCAGCCCCCGGACATCGGCCACGCGGTTCATCATGGCGGTCGGCGGGCCCTGGTAGTAGTTGCGGCGGCTGACGGCATGGCCGGTGATGCGGTGCATGGCGATGGCGGATTCCGCCGCCTTCACCAGCAGCCCGTAGCTGTGCAGCAGCGGCACGCCGGCGATGGTGTAGACGCCGCGCGCGGCCAGCAGCGCGGCGGTGGAGCCCGTCAGGAACAGCACCTCCGCCCCCGCTTCCACCGCGCGTTCGCCGGCCGCTTCCACGGCGGCGACATAGGCCAGCGCCTCATCCTCCTTCGTGAACATCGCGTTGTTGCCGGGGGAATGGCCGGTGTTCTCGATGGAGGCGAGGCGGCTGGCCAGGCCGTAGCCCGTCACGATCTCCCGGTACCGCGACACCATCTTGGGATGCTGCACCAGCATCCCGAAGCGCTCCCCCATGGTGCAGGCGGTGAAGCACAGCACTTCCATGAAGGAGATGACGGGGATGTCGAGAAGCTCCCGCAACTCCACCAGGCCGGTGTCCAGCGAATTGGCGATGACGAAGGCGTCGTAGCCGCCCTCCCGTCGCAGCTTGAGGGCCGTCTCCACGAATTCGCGCACGTCATAGTGCCAGATGGAGCGGTACTGGTCGCCGAGCGCGCCATGCGGCGTGCCATGCACCTCCACCGTCGTGCCCGGCGCCGCCACGGCATCGCAGAGCGTTTTCGTCGTCGAGAGAAAATTCGACATCGCCGTCTCGGAGGAGATCAGCTGGTACCAGATCTTCATGCTGCAGGCGCCTCAGTTGAAGGAAAGGCCGGTGGCTTCGACGAGCTTCGTGACATCGGCGATGCGTTCGCCGATGAAGCCGCGGAAGGCATCGGGGGTGGTGGGGGTGGGCGTGGCGCCGAGGCCACGAAGGCGGGCGGCGAGGTCGGCATCCTGGACCACGGCGGCACAGGCCTCCGCCAGGCGGCGCACGATCTCCGGCGGTGTGCGGGCGGGGGCCAGCAGGCCCATGTAGCTGGAGGAGACGTAGCCGGGGACGCCGGCCTCCGCGATGGTCGGCAGCTGCGGCAGCAGGTCGGATCGCTGTGGCGTGCCGACGGCGATCGCCTTCACATGGCCGAGCGCGATCGCCTCCATCACCGGGGGCAAATTCTCGAACAGCAACTGGATGCGGCCGGCGCGGAGGTCGAGCAGGGATTGCGAGGTGCCGCGATAGGGGACATGGGTGATCTGCACGCCGGCCAGGGCGCAGAACATCTCACCCGACAGATGCGCGACGGAGCCGGGGCCGGCGGAGCCGAAATTGATGACACCCGGCTGCGCCTTCGCCAGGGCGATCAGCGCGGCCACGCTGTCCACCGGGAAATCCTTGTTGGCGACAAGGACGATGGGGCTGTCCGTCAGCTGCGCCACCGGCGCCAGGTCCCGCAGCGGGTGGTAGCGGATGCCCGCCTGCATCACGGGGTTCACGGCGATGGAGCCCGGCGTGCCGCAGAGCAGCGTATGGCCATCGGGCTGCGCGTTCACCACCTGCATGGCGCCGATGGTGCCGCCGGCGCCCGCGACATTGTCCACCACCACCTGCTGGCCGAAGCGGTTCGACAGGCCCTGCGCCACCAGGCGCATCATCACATCCGTGCCGCCGCCGGGCGTGAAGGGGACGATCACGCGGATGGGGCGCGTCGGCCAGGCATCCTGCGCCAGGGCAGGGCTGGCGAGGGTGGCGAGCAGGGTGGCGAGGGCGGTGCGGCGGGTGGCCATGGGGCGGGTTCTCACGTCAGGCCGGGCACGGTCGGGTAGACCGGGCCGTAATGCTTGCGGATCTCGGCGATCTGGTCCTCGCCGGGGGGCGCATAGGCCAGGCGCTTGGCGGTGAAGCGCCCGCCCATCAGGCGGTTCATGCGCACCGCCATCTCCCCCATCTTGATGAGGCTGGTGATGCCGTTGAGGATCGGCGCGCCGCGCCCCGCATCATGGATGCCCGCATCGGCGAGCAGCGCCATGGCGACGCCGCCGGCGGGGATCACGACCTCCGCGCCCCGATCCACCGTCTCCGCCGCCGCGGCCTGGAATTGGGCCAGGATGCGGGTGCGGGCATCGGGATCCGTGAATCCTTCCTTCAGGTCGAGGATGCGGTCCATCTGCATCCGCGCCGTGCCGGACAGGCGGCCGCGCAGGCCGGCGCGATCGACGTTTTCCAGGATGCGGGCGGTGAACTTCTCGTTCAGCGTGACGAGGGAGAAGCTGGCACCCATGATGCTGGCGAGGTGCAGCGCCGTCTCGCAGAGGCCGAGGACGGGGATATTCGCGATCTCCCGGCATTCGCGCAGGCCGGGGTCGGCGATGTTGCCGATCAGGAAGGCGTCGTAGCCCTGGTCCATGGCGGTGACGACATTCCGCATGACCTCCCCGCTCTCGAGGTATTCGAGGTAGCGGTACTGGTCGGCGACGCCGCCGATCTGGGTGATGCCATGCACCACCACCTCGGTCCCCGCGTCCTTCACGCCATCGATGATCCGGCGCAGTACCGGATGGTAGTGCCCCCAGGCCGCGCTGCGCGACATGGATTGGTACCAGAGCTTCATGGGCGCGAAGCCCCGCGCGTGACCTGGCCCATCGGCCGCTTCCTTCCCCTGCCGGGGCTCAGGCGGCCACGGCTTCGGGACATTCAACAGGAAGCGGCGGGCGGGCGGTAGTCCATAGGTTCCGGAATGCGGGATTTCGTGATCGGAATCAGTCCAGCAGTTCCGGCGGCGCTTCCCGGTCAGTCTCGTAGAGTTCGAGGGGCGGCACTGCGCCCGGCTTCCAGTCCGGATCGTCCCAGGCGGCCATCTTGCCGGGGTTGAGCAGGCCCTTGGGGTCCGACCGCCGCTTGAAGTCGAGCTGCGCCTGGTCCACCAGCTTCATGCCGCCTTCCTCCAGCAGGAAGGTGTGCGGGTTGAAGATGGGGCTGCCGGCTTCCTCATGGATGCGCATGATCTCATCAAGGCGCTCCTCCGTCGTGAAGCGCACGATCTGCAGGCCGATGGCGCAGATTTGGCCGGCGAAGCGCACGGCTTCCACATGGAACAGGACCTCATCCCCGAAGCGCCTTTCGAGTTTCTCGATGAGCGAGAGGTGGTCGGGCGCGGGAAACAGGGATTGCAGGTAGGTGATCGTCTTGTCGGTCTTGAGGACCTGCAAGGTCGTGTGGTTCCAGGAATGCTCGTAGCAGGGCACGGCGGCGTCCTCCGTGCGTTCGCGGTGGATCTCCTGCCCGGTGTGGTCGGACACCAGCGCATCCAGCCGCGCGAGGTCCGGCGCCGCGACCATGAGGCAGGCGACGGCCATCCCGGCCGGCACCTTCGCGCCCCAGTGCCGAAAATGGTTCTGCGGCAGGGGCGCGGGGACGACGCAGGCGAGCTTCTTGGTGATGTCGTCGCGCCGCGCCAGCGCATCGGCGAAGCGGCAGGCGGCGGAGAGCGTCGCGAAGGCCACGACGACATCGATCCATTCATGCGCGGGGGCGAGCGGCATCTCCAGCGCCGTGATGATGCCGTTGGTGCCATAGGCGTGGTTCGCCTGCTGGATGTCGGCGCCACGCAGTTCCAGCACGCGCGGCTCGGCCTCCATCGTCATCACCCGCAGGCCGAGGATATTGCCCGGCGCGCGCAGCCCGCCCCAGGTGATGCTGCCGACGCCGCCCGATCCGCCAGCGATGAAGCCGCCCAAGGTCGCGGTGCGCAAGGTGGAGGGATGGATGCGAAGTTCGCCGCCGACATCCCGCCGGCATTGCGCATCCAGGTCGATCATGCGGATGCCGGCCTCCGCGCGCACCAGGGCGGCTTCGGCGTGCAGGATGCGGTTCATGCGCAGCATGTCGAGCACGATGCCGCCGCGCAGCGGCATCGCCTGGCCGTAATTGCCGGTGCCGCCGCCGCGGGGCGTGACGGGCACGTCATGGGCATGGGCGGCGGCGAGGATCGCGCGCAGCTCATCCTCGTCCCGCGGGGCGACCACCGCCTCCCCGGTCACGCGGTTGAGCTGGCGCTTGAGAACGGGCGAGTACCAGAAGAAGTCGCGCGACTTCTGGCGGACCAGAGCGGGGTCGGTGGTCCAGTCGAGGGACGGCAGCGCCTCCATCACCGCCGCGACGCCGGTGGTCATGCTTCGTCTTCCCTCAGCCAGGCCGCGACATCGAAGGCGGCGAGTTGCGTGAACAGTTCAGCGAGCCGCGTAGCCGCGTGATCCAGCAGCGCCTGGCCCATCGCGGGCGTGGCGGCGGCGGCGTTGCCGACGGCGCCGGCGGGATGCAGGTCCTGCGCCTGCCACCCCGGCGGCATGGCGCGGAGCGCGGGCGGCAGGGCCATGAGCCGGCTGGTGAAGTCGCGGGCGCTTTCCATCCGCACGCTGGCAGGGGAGAGGGCGAGCATGAGCGCCGTCTCGTCCCTGCCGGCATGGATGCCGAAGGCTGCCTCCACCGGATCATGCAGCGCGGCGGGGCGGCCATGGCGGGGCCAGGCGGTGTTGAGCACCAGGATGCGGTGCGCCAGGCGGATGCGGAAGGCCGCCGTCTCCAGCACCGGGATGTTGCCGCCATGGCTGTTGATGATGACCAGGCGATCGATCCCCGCACGGGCCACGCTGGCGCCGATGTCGTTGACCAGCGCCAGCAGCGTTTCGGCCGACAGGGTCAGCGATCCCGGGTAGCGGAGATGCTCGGCGGCCAGCGCGACCTTCACCGTGGGCAGCACCAGCAGTGGAAGATCGGCGGGCAGGCGCGTCAGCGTGGCCTGCACCACGCCCTCCCCGATGACGGTATCCACCGACTGCGGCAGATGCGGCCCGTGCTGCTCGGTGCTGGCCACGGGCAGCAGCGCGATCGTGTTGCGCGGCAACGCACGGAAGGCCGGCCAGGGCAGATCCTGCCAGAGGCGGGAGGAGATCATGCGGCCGGGTTATCGAAGGCGGCAGGGCGGCGCAAGCGTGTTGGACAATCCGCGCCGGCTTGTGGGACCGTGCCGGCGCCGCCCCGATTCAGGATGCCCGATGCCGCACGAGACCGCTCCGCTTCACGCCACCCGCCGCGCGCTGCTGGGCGCTGGCATCGGCCTGGTGGCCGCCGGCCGCGCCATCGCGCAACCCGCCTGGCCGAGCCGCCCGATCCGCTTCGTGGTGATGACACCGCCGGGGCCGGGCAGCGACCAGATGGCCCGCGCGCTGGCGGGGCACTACCAGACCATCCTCGGCCAGCCCGTGGTGGTGGAGAACCGGCCGGGCGCGGGGGGCGCCATCACGGCGCAGGCGGTCGCGACCGCCACGGATGGGCACACGATCGGGCTGGTCTTCGGCGGGCCGACCACGACGGCGCGGCTGCTGAACCCCGGGCTGCCCTATGACCCCGCCACGGCCTTCTCCTCCGTCACCCTGCTGACGCGGTCGCCCTTCGTGCTGGCGGTGCATCCGGGCTTCCCGGCGAAGACATGGGCGGAGTTCCTCGCCGTGATCCGCGCCAATCCGGGGAAGTACCGCTACGCCTCGATCGGGCCGGGCACGACGACGCATCTGGCGATGGAGGAGACGAAGCAGCGCCTCGGCCTCGATATCGAGCATGTGCCCTATCGCGGCTTCGCGCCCGCGACGCTGGATTTGCTGGCGGGGCGGGTGGAGGTGATGTTCCATTCCCCCTTCAGCGCGTTGCAGCACATCCGCGCCGGCGCGCTGGTGGCGCTGGTGCAGACCGGTGACCGCCGCGTGGCCCAGATGCCGGATGTGCCCACGCTGGCGGAGGCCGGGCTGCCGGACAGCGCCTTCTTCGGCTGGACCGGCATCATCGCCCCCGCCAGCTTCCCGCCCGCCATCGCCGAACGGCTGGCGGTGCTGACGCGGGAGGCGATGGCCAGGGATCCCGCGGCGCGGGGCGGGATGGAGGAGACGGGAGCCGAGATCGTCGGATCCTCCCCCGCCGAACTGGCGGCGCTGCAGGCGCGGGAGACGGCGCGCTGGGGCGCCGTCATCACCCGGCTGGGGCTGACGGTGACGGACTGACCCTCAGTTCAGCGTCACATTGCCGGCGCGCACCACCTCCCGCCACTTCGCCACTTCCTCCCGCACCAGGGTCGCGAATTCGGCGGGGGTGGAGGCGGCGACGATGAAGCCCTGGGCGGCGAAGGGGTCGCGGATCTCGGGCAGGGCCAGGGCCGCCGCGACCTCGGCATGCAGGCGGGCCATGACCGGGGCGGGGGTATTGGCGGGGGCGAAGAGGCCCTGCCAGGACGTCGCCTCGAAGCCCGGCAGCCCGGCCTCCGCCATGGTCGGCACGCTGGGCAGCAGCGGGTGGCGCGCGGCGGAGGTGACGGCCAGCGCGCGCACGGCGCCGGACTGGATATGCGGCAGCGTCACCAGCACATCGGCGAAGGAGGAATACACCAGCCCGGCGATCAGGTCCGTCGTCGCCTGGGCGGAGCCGCGATAGGGCACATGCGTCAGCGGTACGCCGGCACGCTGGGAGAACATCTCCCCGGTCAGGTGCATCGAGGTGCCATTGCCTGGCGTGGCGTAGGTCAGCGGCGCGGCCGCCGCGCCGCGGGCGGCGGCGATGTAGCCCGCGACATCGCGGGCGGGGCTGGCGGGGTTCACGACGAGCACGAGCGGCGCGGACACCAGGCGGGAGACCGGCGCGAAATCGCGCACGGGGTCATAGGGCAGGTTGGGAAACAGGCTGGCGGCGATGGCGTTGCTGCCGGTGACGCCCATCAGCAGCGTGTGGCCATCCGGCGCCGATTTCGCGACCATGTCGGCGCCCGTGGTGCCGCCGGCGCCGGGGCGGTTCTCCACCAGCACCGTCTGGCCGAGGCTCGCCGTCATCCGCTCCGCCAGGCGCCGGGCGAGGAGATCCGTGCTGCCGCCGGGCGGGAAGGGGACGACGATGCGGATGGGGCGCGTCGGCCAGGCTTGCCCGAGTGCGGGGGCGCAGATCATCGCCAGGGTGAAGCCGCCCAGCGCGCGGCGCGTCAGCATCGTCATGTCGCGGAATCCCCTTGTGATGGCGGGCCCCAGCCCCCGCCGCCGGCTGTCTCGATGATGAGCAATTCGCCTGCCATCCAACCGAACCGCGCCTTGGAGGGGAAGGGGCGTTCGGTGCCATCGGTGGCGATGATCCGCAGCCGCGCCACGCCGCCGGCACCGCCGCCCAGCGCGCCCGGCGCGCCGGCCAGGTGGCGTTCGCCGCGGTAGGAGATCTCTGCCGTCCCCGACAGCAACCGATAGGCACGACGCACGCCATCGCCCCCGGGCTGCGCGCCCGCGCCGCCGGAGCCTGCGTGGCGGGCGAAGGCCTCGACCCGGATGGGCGCGATCTCCTCCAGCACCTCGGCCGGCAGGTTGCGGGCGTTGGAGACATCGGCGGACAGCGCGTGCAGGCCGGGGCGGTCGGGGCCGCCACCCTCGCCGCCGGCCAGGATCTCGGTGAACATCCAGCGGCGCCCGTCGCCATCGGTGCCGGCGGCGGAGAGCACCACGGCGACCCCGGCATTGGAGGCGCGGGCGCGGCGGGGCGCGAGCTGCGCATGGGCGGCGAGGAGCGCGTTGGTGGCGAGTTTCACCGTGGCGGTGCGGGCATTCACCGCGGCGGGGAAGCGCGGGTTCACCACGCTGCCTTCGGGCAGTTCGAGGTCCAGCAACTCCAGCAGGCCGTGATTGGCGGCGGCATCGGGGGCGATGCGGCGCAGCAGGGCGAAGCAGGCGGCGAGCAGGCCGGAGGGCGCGGCATTCACCGGCCCCGCGGTCTGCGGCGCCGATCCCGCGAAATCCACCGCGAGCCGCGGGCCGGGCAGGCGCCGGATCGTGGCGCAGATGGGCACGGGGTCGGGCGTGATGCCATCGCCTTCCAGCGCGACCTCGGCGCTGGCCTCGGCTTCGGGGATCGCGGCCAGGGCGGTGGCCAGGGCATCGCGCGCCTCGGCCAGCAGGGATTCCGCGCGGCGGGTGAAGGCATCGGCGCCGATGCGCGTCGTCAGCGCCGAAACCTCCGTCGCCGCCTGCGTCACCGCCGCCCATTGGGCATCGAGGTCGGCGCGCAGCATGGCGGGGGTGCGGGTGTTGGCGAGCAGGATGGTGGCGACGCCCGCATCCTCCGCGCCGCCGCGGCGCCACTGCAAGGGCGGCAGGCGAAGCCCTTCCTGGAAGATGTCGCGGGCATCGGGCGGGATGGAGCCGGGGGCCAGGCCGCCGACATCCTGGTGGTGCAGGATGGTGCCGGCCAGCGCGACCGTGCGGCCCTCCGCGATGATGGGGCGGATCAGGATGATGTCGGGCAGGTGGGTGCCGCCGGACCAGGGATCATTGGTCAGGAAGCCATCGCCTTCCGCCATCGCCGCGGCAGGAAAACGGGCGAGGATGCCGGAAACGGCGGGGATCATGCCGCCCAGCAGCAGGGGCAGGGACCGCGCCTGCGCCAGCACGCGGCCATCCGGCAGGAAGAGCGCGGCGGCGCAATCCATGCCTTCCCGCGCCACGGGCGACTTCGCCGCGGCCAGCAGCATGTCCTGCATCCGGTCGGCCAGGCCTTCGAGGGCTATGCGCAGGATCGCGTTGTCGCTCATGCCGCCGCGTCCAGCAGCAGCGCGCCATCATCGCGCGGGGTGACGCGCCAGCCCGGCGGCACGCGGGCGGTGGCGGTGCCGTCATCCAGCAACAGCGCGCCATCCGCGCCCTGGCGGTGGTTCCAGGTGGTGGGTAAGCGGGGCGGCGTGTCGAGCAACCCGCTGGCGGCCATCAGGCCGGGCGCGGGCGGGATCAGCACGCGGGGGCAGCCGATGATGCCCGCGATGCCGGCGGCCAGCAGCGGACCGAAGCCGCCGCCCGCCACCAGCAATGCGAGGTCCGGGTGGATGTTGCGGCGAAGCGCGATGCGGCGGAGGGATTCCGCCAGCATCGCCTCCGCGACCGCCAGGCTTTCGGCATCGGCGGTCCCGGCGCCGGGCAGCCAACCGGCGGCGCGGGCCGCCTGCGTCAGCGCATCGCCGCCGATCGCGATGCTTTCCACATCCAGCGCACGGCAGCGGAATTCCATGGGGCCGAGGCGGATCGTGCGCGTCTCCAGTGGCGCGCCGTCGCGCACCAGGCTGACCTCCGCCGTGGTGCCGCCCATGTCGAGGCCGATGGCGAAGGGCACAGCGCCGGCCCAGCGCGCCACGGCGCGGGCGCCGGCGGCGGGGCCGGAGAGCACCAGGGGCAGCGGCGCGGCCAGCGCTTCCCCTGGCGTCGCGGCGCGCCCATCCGCCAGGGCGAAGCGCGGTTCGGGGAGGCCCGCCGCGACCAACGCCTGCGCCACGGGCGCCAGCGTCGTCGCCACCAGCGGCTTCAGTGACGCATCGAGCATCGTCGCCAGCATGCGCTCGAACTCCCGCGTTTCCGGATCGACGCGGTGGGAGAGGGAGAGCGGCGTGCCGGGCGGCAGCCGCGCGGCGATGCGGTTCTCATGGACGGGGTTGCGATGGGCGAAGAGCAGGCAGAGCGCGACGGGAAGCCCTGCCGGCAGGCTGGGCAGGGTGCTCAGGTCGAGCGGCACCACTTCCTCCCCCCGCGCATCGATGCGGCCCGGAATGCCGAAGCGAAGCGCGGGCGGGGAGAGCCAGGCGGGGGTGGGCGGCGGCGGGTCCAGCGCATCGGGGTCGCGGCGGGACTGGCGGCCGAGATCGGGCAAATCCTCGAACCCCGCCGTCGTCAGCAGCGCGACGGGCGATGCGGTGCCGGTCAGCAGGGCGTTGGCGGGCAGCGTCGTCGCGATGGTGATGCTGGCGGGAATGATGCCCTCCGCCTGGCAGAAATCGATGATGGCGGCGGCGATGTCGGTGGCCTCGGCACGCGGTCGCTTGGCGATGCGCGCGGGGCCGCCATCCGGCGGTGCGGCGATGACATCGAGAAAACTGCCGCCCTGGTCCAGCACCAGGGCGTGGCGCATCGTCATGCCGCGCGCCGGAAGCGGGTGGGGGAGAAGGGCGCCAGGTCCACTTCCGTGTCGCGCCCGGCGACGAGATGCGCGACTTCCCGCCCCGTGGTCGCGGCGCCGCACATGCCGACATGGCCATGGCCGAAGGCGAACCAGGCATTGTCCACGCGCGGCGCCGGGCCGATCGCCGGCATGGAATCCGGCAGGCAGGGGCGGTGGCCCATCCATTCGCTGGTGCGCGACGTGTCGAGATGCGGAAACATCTGCCGCCCCCTCTCCAGCAGCGCGGCCGCGCGGCGCATGTCGGGCGGTGCCTTGAGCCCGGCGAATTCGACGGAGCCGGCCAGGCGCAGGCCCATGCGCATCGGGTTCACCATCATGTTGTGCTCCACGGCCATGACGGTGTGGCGCAGCGCGAGGTTGTTGCTCTCCACCGTGACGTGATAGCCGCGCTGCGTCTCCAGCGGGATGGCGGGGCCGAGCTGCGCGGCGAGCTTCGCGGACCAGGCGCCGCCGGCCAGCACCACCCCCTCGGTCTCGATCGTCTCGCCATTGTCGAGCGTGATGCCGGTGACGGAGCCGCCCTTGATGCGAAGATCCGTGACGCGGGCGCGCATAACCTTCGCGCCATCGGCGACGCATTGGTCGAACAGCGCGCGCGTCATCGCGGCGGGGTCGAGGGTCGATCCATTCTCCGGTGCCAGGATGCCGAAGCGGAAGCGGCCCTTCAGGTCGGGCTCCAGCGTGACCAGTTCATCTTCCTGCACGTCGCGCATCTCGACGCCCAGGCTGCGGCGCAACCGCATGCCCCAGGCCCATTGCCGCGCGACGGCCTCCCCCGAATAGACGTAGAGGCAGCCGGAGCGGCGCATCAGGCCGGTGGCATTGGCGCGTTGCAGGAGCGGTTCGTAACAATCGAAGATCGGCGCCAGCAGGCCGCGCATGGCGGTGGCGATGCGCGTCACCTCCGCCGGTGTGGACGCCTGGAGGAAGCGCGCGATCCAGGGTGCCACGATGGGCGCATACCACCAGCGCACCGTCAGCGGGCCGAGCGGGTCCAGCAGCCAGCGCGGCACCTTCTTCCACATCCCCGGCATGCCGACGGGCAGGCAGGCGGAGGGAGACAGGGAGCCCGCATTGCCGAAGGATGTCGCCTCCGCCGGGCCGAGCGGATCGATGAACGTCACCTGGTGCCCATCGCGCTGCAGCCAGGCGGCGCAGCAGGTGCCGACGATGCCGTTGCCGATCACCGCGATGTGCATGGGGCATCCTTCCGGAGTGACAGCGCGGGAGCGTAACCGCCGGCTTTGCAGGCGTGAACCCCGCTGCCATGCTGCGCCCAACGACCACGGAGGAAACACCATGACCAGCCGCCGCACCCTGCTGGCCGCCGCCGCCGCGACGCTGGCCGCGAGGCCCGCCTTCGCCGCCTTCCCGGACCGGCCCATCCGCGTGATCGTGCCCTTCGCGCCGGGCGGCAATGCCGATGTGGTGGCGCGCCTGCTGCAACCGCGCCTGCAGGAACGGCTCGGCCAGCCCGTGGTGGTGGAGAACCGGCCGGGTGCCGGCGGCAGTGTCGGCGCGCAGGCCGTGGCGCGGGCGACACCCGATGGCTACACGCTGCTGATCGGATCGAACGGGCCGCTCAGCGTGAACCCGGTGGTGCAGGCGCGGCTGCCCTATGACGCGGTGCGCGATTTCGCGCCGATCGGCATGGCGATGCAGGTGCCGCATTGCCTGGTGGTGCAGGCCAGCGCGCGGCAGCGCCGGCTGGCGGAGCTGGTGGCGGCATCCCGCGCACAGGCCGATGGGCTCGGCATCGGCACGGCCGGTGTCGCGAGCGCCACGCATCTGTCGATGGAAGCCTTCGCCGCGGCGAGTGGCGCGCGGCTTCTGCACGTGCCCTATCGCGGCGGCGGCGCTGCGGTGCCGGACTTCATCGCAGGCAACATTCCCTTGCTGTTCACGGAATTCTCGACCGCGCTGCCGCTGCACCGCGCGGGGCAGGGGCGCATCCTGGCCATCGCCTCCGCCACGCGGCTGCCCGCGCTGCCCGATGTGCCGACCATGATCGAGGAGGGGACGGCGGGCTTCCTCGCGGGGTCCTATGTCGGGCTGCTGGCGCCGGCAGGAATCCCGGCGGAGGCAATGGCGGCGCTTGGCGCGGCGATGGCGGCGATCGTACGGGAGGAGGATTTCCGGGGCCGCATGGTGGCGATGGGCGGGGAGGTCGCCTCCGCCACGCTCGCCACCCCCGCCGGCTTCGCGGCGCTGATCGCGGAGGATCTGGAACGGTCCCGGGTGGCGGCGCAGAAGGCGGGCATCCGGCCGGAATAGCAGCGCCTGGACAGGTGCGCGGCACGGCGCGACAACCGGGCCAATAAACAGGAGGAAACCGATGAGCCGACGCACATGGCTGGCCGCGATGCTGGGCGCCGCCCTGGCCCTGCCGGCCGCCGCCCAGGAAAGTTACCCCACCCGCGCCATCCGCTACATCGTGCCCTTCGCGGCTGGCGGGCCTTCCGACATCGTCGCGCGCATCATGGCGCCGCGCATGGCGGCGACGCTCGGCCAGCCCGTGGTGGTGGAGAACCGCGTGGGCGCGGGCGGCGTCACGGGCGTGGATGTGGCGGCCAAGGCGGCGCCGGATGGCTACACCTTCGCCATCGGCAGCGCCGGCGCGCTTGCGATCTCCCCCAATCTCGGGCGGGGCACGCCCTATGACCCGATGCGGGACCTGGTGCCGATCACGCTTGGCGTGCTGGTGCCGGAACCCGTGGTGGTGCCGGCGGTCTCGCCGTTCCGGACCATCCAGGAACTGGTGGCGGGTGCGAAGGCCAGGCCGGGGTCGCTGAACTTCGGCTCCACCGGCAATGGCAGCATGCCGCACCTGGCGGCGGAACAGCTGCGCGCGGCGGCGGGGATCGAGATCGTCCACATCAGCTACAACAGCGGCGGCCAGCTGGCGACGGCGATCCTGCGGAACGAGGTGCAGCTGGGCTTCGCGGACCTGCCCGTGCTGCTGGCGCAGATCCAGGCGGGCGCGCTGCGGGCGCTGGCCGTCGGCACGCCGCAGCGCCTGTCCTGGCTGCCCGATGTACCGACGATGACGGAGGTCGGGCTGCCGGCGGTGGATGCCAGCAACTGGCACGGCCTGGTCGCTTCCGCCCGCACCCCCGCGGGGCCGTTGGCCGCGCTGCGCCGGGCCGCCATCGGCGCATTGCAGGACCCGGAGGTGATCCGCCTGCTGGACGCCCAGGGCGCGATCCCCGGCGGCAACAGCCCGAATGAGTTCGGCGCCTTCATCCGGCGCGAGAACGAGAAATGGGGCGAGGTGATCCGCCGGAACAACATCCAGGCGGATTGACGCGTTAGGCAGTTACACAACCCGCCGTCCCGCAAGGGGCGGCGGGTTTTTCATGCGCGCAGCAAACTTGCGCGTATGACAGTTTTGTTGCAATGGGATGGCAGGAGCGCGGGGCGACGGGGGGCAGGTTTGCCACGCCCGCGGTATCACACGGGGACAAGGAACAAGAACCATGCAACGCCGCCTGCTGATCCCGGCCCTGGCGATCGCCTCGCCGCTGGCCTTCGCCGCGCCCGCCGCCGCGCAGGGCACGCTGAACCTCTACTGCTCCGTCCAGATCGAGTGGTGCCAGGCCATCGCGACCAACTTCACCCGCGACACCGGCATCCGCGTGAACATGACGCAGCGCGGGTCGGGCGAGAGCCTGGCCGCGATCCGCGCGGAATCGCAGAACCCCCGCGGCGATGTCTGGTTCGGCGGCACGGGCGACCCGCATCTGGCGGCGGCGGAGGAGAATCTCAGCCAGGCCTATGAGAGCGCGAACAATGCCGCGCTGCATCCCTGGGCGCTGACGCAGTGGAACCAGTCCGGCCGCCGCGCCATCGGCGTCTATGCCGGCGCGGTGGGATTCGGCTACAACAGCGAACTCCTCGCGCGCAAGAACATCGCGCCGCCGACCTGCTGGGCGGACCTCGTCGATCCGCGCTTCCGCGGCGAGATCCAGGTGGCGAACCCCAACTCCTCCGGCACCGCCTACGTCATCATCGCGACGCTGGTGCAGTTGATGGGGGAGGAGCAGGCCTTCGACTACATGCGCCGCCTGCATCCCAACGTGAACAGCTACGCCCGCAGCGGCACCGGCCCGATCAAGGCCGTGGCGCGCGGCGAGACGGGCGTGTCGCTGTCCTTCGTGCATGATGCGGTGACGGAGCGGAATGCGGGCTTCCCCGTGGCCTACAGCACCCCCTGCGAGGGTACGGGCTACGAGATCGGCTCGATGTCCATCATCCGCGGCGCGCGCAACCTGGCGCAGGCGCGGCGCTTCTACGACTGGGCGCTGACGGAACCCGCGCAGCGCCTGGGCTTCGAGGCCGGCGGCCAGTTGCAGCAGCCCTCCAACCGCGCGGCGCCCCTGCCGCCCAATGCGCCGGACCTCGGCCAGATCCGCCTCATCGAATATGATTTCGCGAAGTATGGCCGCGCCGCGGAGCGCCGGCGCCTGATCGAGCGCTGGGACCGCGAGGTCGGCTCCCTGCCGCGCTGAAGCCTGAACTCCTGCCCCACGGAACCCTGCCCATGACCTTCCGCCTGCTTGCCGTCACCGGCGCGGTGTTCGCGCTGTCCTCGCCCGCCATGGCGCAGGGCAGCCTGAACATGCTCTGCGCCCCCGCCGCCGATTGGTGCGAGGCGATCGCGGCGGGGTTCCAGCGGGATACCGGCATCCGCGTCGCGATGGCGCGGAAATCGGCCGGGGAGATCCTGGCGCAGATCCGGGCGGAGGCCGCGAACCCGCGCACCGACATCTGGTTCGGCGCCTCGGCGGAGACGCATATCTCCGCCGCCGAGGGCAACCTGTTGCAGCCCTACACCTCGCCCAACATGGCGGGGCTGCATCCCTGGGCGCAGCGCGTCCATGCGATGTCCGGCGAGCGCTGCGTCGGCGTTTCCTCCGGCGCGATCGGTATCGCGTGGAACCGGGAGCTGATGGCGCGGAAGAACCTGCCGCTGCCCGCGAGCTGGGCGGATCTGCTGAACCCCGCCTATCGCGGTGAGGTCCAGCTGCCCAACCCCAACTCCTCCGGCACCGCCTACACCATCATCGCGGGGCTGGTGCAGCTGTGGGATGAGGACCGCGCCTTCGACTACCTGCGGCGCCTCCATGCCAATGTGAACGCCTACACCCGCTCCGGCGCCGCGCCGATGCAGGCGGTGTCGCGGGGCGAGACGGCGCTCGCCGTCAGCTTCAACATGGAAGTCACCTCCATGCAGCAGGCGGGCTTCCCGATCGAGCTGGTCTTCCCGACGGAGGGCACGAGCTACGAGGTGGCCTGCATGTCCATCATCCGGGGCAGCCGCAACCTGGCGCAGGCGCGGCGCTTCTACGATTGGTACCTGACGCCGGCCGCGCAGAACATCGCGACGACGGTGAACCAGTTCCACACGCCGGCGCACCGCGATGCGGCGCCGGATGCCCGCATCGCCGACCTCTCCCGCGTCAACCTCATCAACTATGATTTCGCCGCCTTCGGCCAGGGTGACATGCGCCGCCGCATCCTGGCGCGCTGGGACCGCGAGATCGGGTCCCTGCCGCGATGAGGCGCGTTCTGGGCCTTTCCGCCATCGCGCTGCTGCCCGCATTGCCTGCGGCCGCGCAGGGGCAGCTCAACCTCTACTGCGCGGCCACCATCGAATGGTGCACGCCCATCGCACGCGGGTTCGAGCGTGAGACGGGCATCCGCGTCACGCTCAACCAGAAATCGACCGGGGAGATGCTGGCGCAGCTGCGCGCGGAAGCGCGCAACCCCCGCGGCGATGTCTGGTGGGGCGGCACGGGCGATCCGCATGTGGCGGCGGGCGAGGAAGGCCTGACGCTGCCCTATGAAAGCCCGCGCATCGCGGAACTGCATGACTGGGCGCAGGCGCAGTGGCGGCAGACGGAAGGCCGCACCGTCGGCGTCTATGCCAGCGTGCTCGGCTTCGGCTTCAACACGGAACTCATCGCGCGCCGCAACCTGCCGGCGCCGCGCTGCTGGGCGGACCTCGTCAACCCGATCTACCGGGGCGAGATCCAGATGGCGAACCCCAATTCCTCCGGCACCGCCTACATCGTCATCGCGACGCTGGTGCAGATGATGGGGGAGGAGCCGGCCTTCGATTACCTCAAGCGCCTGCATGGCAGCATCAACGCCTATCCCCGCAGCGGCACCGCGCCGATCACGGCGGTGGCGCGGGGGGAGACGGCGCTGTCCATCTCCTTCGTCCACAATGCGGCGGAGGAAGCGGCGGCGGGGTTCCCGGTGGGCCATGCCGTACCCTGCGAGGGCACGGGCTATGAGATCGGGTCCATGTCCATCATCCGCGGCGCCCGCAACCTGGCGAATGCGCAGCGCTTCTACCACTGGGCGCTGAGCGCCGAGGCGCAGATCACGGCGAGCAGCGAGGCGAAGAAGCTGCAGACCATGGCCAACCGTCGCGTGCCGCTGACCGATGGCGCGCCCAACATGGCGACGGCGCGTATCATCGACTACGACAATGCCCGCTTCGGGGCGAGCGCGGAGCGCCGCCGCCTGCTGGCGCGCTGGGACCGTGAAGTGGGCGCGCTGCCGCGATGAGGTTCACGGGATCGTCGCTGTTCTTCTGGCTGGTCGCCGCGATCGGCACGGCCATCGTGCCCTGGCACATGCAGCAGGACGGGCTGACCATCCCGGGGCTGATGGGCTTCGGGCAGGGGGATGCGGAAGCGTCCTCCGCCCTCTGGCAGGCCATGGCGCATGGGCGCTGGTGGTTCTGGCCGGTGGTGGCGCTGCTGGCGGTGGCGCTGCCGGGCGCGCTGCCGGCGGGCAGCAACCGCGCGCGATCCACCTTCCTGCTGTGGGGTGGCGGGCTCGGGCTCGCGGCGATCGTCGCGCAGGGGCTCGCGGTCGGTGTGCAGGGATGGTCCTTCCCCTGGCTTGAGGCGAGTTTCGGCGAACTCGGGGACCGGCAGTTCGGCTTCGGCCTCGGCGCCTCCATGGCCTTCGTGGGCTGCCTGGTGATGCTGACGGACGGGCTCGCGCTGCGCGGACTGTTCAAGGGGGATCGCTTCGTCGCGGGCTCCGTCGGCGTGCTGGTGTCCTCCATCATCATCTTCACCGCCTGGCCGGTGCTCACGATGATGAGCGAGATGTTCGCGCCCCGGCCCGACATGACGCTCGGTGCCTCGATGGCGGAGCGCCTGTTCGACAACAAGATCTGGGGCCTCGGCTGCGTTACCGGTCGCGTCAATTGCGGCGTCTTCTGGAACACACTGGTGCTGGCGACCAGCACGGCGACGGCGGCGACGATCCTCGGCCTTTGCTTCGCGCTGATCGTCACGCGCACGGCCTTCCCGGCCAAGCGGGCGATGCGGCTGCTGACGGTGCTGCCCATCATCACGCCGCCCTTCGTCATCGGCCTCGGCCTGATCCTGATCTTCGGGCGGTCGGGCGTGGTGAACCAGATCGTGCTGGCGGTCTTCGGCGTCGAACTCGGCCGCTGGATCTACGGCTTCGACGGCGTCTTCCTGGCGCAGGTCTTCTCCTTCACCCCCACCGCCTTCCTGGTGCTGATCGGCGTGGTGGAGGGCATCTCCCCCACCATGGAGGAAGCGTCGCAGACTTTGCGCGCTTCGAAGATGCGCACCTTCCGCGCGGTGACGCTGCCGCTGATGGTGCCGGGCCTCGCCAATGCCTGGCTGGTCGTCTTCGTCGAAAGCCTGGCGGATTTCGGCAATCCCATCGTGCTGGGCGGTTCCTATGGCGTGCTGTCCACGGAGATCTTCTTCGCCGTCGTCGGCGCGCAGCAGGATTTCGGCCGCGCGGCGGTGCTGGCGGCGATCATGCTGGTGGTGGGGCTGCTGGCCTTCATGCTGCAGCGCGCGGTGGTGGGGAAGCGGTCCTATGTCTCCGTGACCGGCAAGGGCGATGGCGGCTTGCAGCAGGTGCTGCCGCGGCCCGTGAAGATCGTGGCCTTCGCCATCGCCATTCCCTGGGCGCTGCTGACCATCACGGTCTACACCATGGCGATGGCCGGTGCCTTCGTCCGCGTCTGGGGGCGGGACTGGACCTTCACGCTCAGCCACTTCCAGCGTGCCTTCGCCATCGAATGGGCCGCCGATGGGCGGATGCTGTTCAGCGGCGGCGCCTGGCATTCGCTGGTGACGACGATCCAGCTGGCGGCCGTCGCGGCGCCCATCACGGCGGCCATCGGGTTGCTGGCGGCCTGGGTGCTGACGCGCCAGCGCTTCGCGGGCCGCACGGCGCTGGAATTCGCGCTGATGCTGACCTTCGCCGTGCCCGGCACGGTGATCGGCGTCGCCTATATCCTGACCTACAACATCCCGCCGCTGGAGATCACGGGCACCGCCTTCATCCTGGTGGCCTGCTTCGTGTTCCGGAACCTGCCCGTTGGCGTCCGGTCCGGCGTCGCGGCGATGAGCCAGTTGGACAAGTCGCTGGATGAGGCCGCGATCACCTTGCGCGCCTCCACCTTCCGGGCGCTCACCACCGTGGTGCTGCCGCTGCTGAAGCCGGCCATCGTCACCGCGCTGGTCTATTCCTTCGTCCGCGCGATGACGACCGTCTCCGCCGTCATCTTCCTCGTCTCCGCGGAATACGAGATGGCGACGGTCTTCATCATCAACCGCGTCATCAATGGCGATTACGGCCTGGCCATCGCGTACTGCGCCGTGCTGATCGTCCTGATGATGACGGTGATCGGCCTCATCAACCTCGTCGTCGGCCGCCGTCGCCTCGGCCGCCGTAGCGCCCAGCCTGCCGGAGCCGCCGCATGACCCTGCCCCTGAAGCTCAGCGGCGCGGAGGTGCGCCTCAACGGCATCGGCAAGCGCTACGGGCAGGTGACGGCGGTGAAGCCGCTCGACCTGGTGATCGAGGGGGGCACGCTGGTCACGCTGCTCGGCCCCTCGGGCTGCGGGAAGACCACGCTGCTGCGGATGATCGCGGGGCTGGAACAGGCGACCGACGGGCGGCTGTTCATCGGGGGCAAGGACGTGACCCTGCTGCCGGCGGGCGAACGCAACGTCTCCATGGTCTTCCAGTCCTATGCGCTGTTCCCGCACATGTCGGTGCTGGACAATGTCGCCTACGGCCTCGTCTCCTCCGGCTTCAAGAAGCGGGATGCGCATGCGAAGGCGGAATCGGCGCTGGAGACGGTGGGGCTGAAGGGCTTCGGCACCCGCCTGCCGTCGGAGATGTCGGGCGGCCAGCAGCAGCGCGTCGCGGTGGCGCGCGCCCTGGTGCTGGAGCCGGAGGTGCTGCTGTTCGACGAGCCCCTGTCCAACCTCGATGCCCGTCTTCGGCGTTCGATGCGGGAGGAGATCCGCGCGCTGCAGCAGCGCCTCGGCCTCACGGTCGTCTATGTGACGCATGACCAGGCGGAGGCGCTGGCCGTCTCCGACAAGATCGTCGTGATGCGGAACGCCGAGATCGCGCAGGCCGGCACGCCGGAGGAACTCTACACCCAGCCCGCCAGCGTCTTCGTCGCGACCTTCATGGGGGAGGCGAACCATGTGCGCGCGGCGGTGGAGAGCATCGATGGCCCGACCGCGACCGTGGTGCTGGGCGGCGAAAGGTTGGCGCTGCCGCATCGCGGGACGAAGCCCGGGCCGGTGGATCTGGTGATCCGGCCGGAAGCGATCCGCATCAGCGATTCAGGCCAGCTTTCGGCCAGGGTGTCGCGCGCGACCTATATGGGTTCGCACACCGAATACTACTTCTCCATCGCGGCCGGTGAGTTGTTCGCGGTGGGCGCGGATCGCCTCAAGCGCCGAGCGCCGGGCGAGCAGGTCATGCTGGCGCTGGACCCCGAGGGGGTGGTGCTGGTTCAGCCCTGAAGGCGGACTGACGCCGCCAGCAGCGCCCGCGTGTAGTCATGCGCGGGCGCGTCCAGCACCTGGTCGCGGGGGCCTTCCTCCACGATGCGGCCATGCTGCATGACCACGACGCGATCCGCGATCTCCTCCACCACGCCCAGATCATGCGTGACGAAGAGGCAGGCGAAGCCGCGCTTGCGCTGCTGGTCGCGCAGCAGCGCGATCACCTGCTGGCGGACGGTGGCGTCCAGCGCGCTCACGGCCTCATCCGCCACGACGAAGGCGGGGTTGCGGACCAGGGCGCGGGCGATGGCGACGCGCTGGCGCTGGCCGCCGGACAGCGCGTGCGGGAAGCGGTCGCCGAGGCCGGCCAGGCCCACTTCCGCCAGCATGGCCTCGGCGCGCGCCAGGCGGTCCGCGGGGGCCATGCCGGCGGGCAGGCGCAGCGGTTCGGCCACGATGTCCCGCACCCGCATCCGGGGGTCCAGCGATGAATAGGGGTCCTGGAAGACGATCTGGCAGGCCAGGCGGAAATCCAGCAGCGCCGGGCCTGACCGTGCTGTCACGTCCTGGCCGCCGAACAGCAGCGACCCGCCGCTGGCGGGCAGCAGGCGCAGCATGGCACGACCCAGCGTGGTCTTGCCGGAACCCGAACCGCCGACCAGGGCCACGACCTCTCCGGGATGGATCGAGAGCGACACGCTTTGCACGGCCGGCATCGGCGCCGCGCGGCGGAACCAGCCGCCGCGTCCGGGATAGGCCACCGACAGGCTGCGCGCCTCGATCAACGGCGGTGCCGGTGGGATGACGCGGGCGGGGCCGCGGCGGGGCAGGGCGGCGACCAGCGCCCGGGTGTAGGCGTGGCGGGGCGCGGCGAGCAGCGGCGCGGCGGGGCCTTCCTCCACCGCCTGGCCGGACTGCATGACCAGCGCGCGGTCCGCATGGCGCGAAACAAGGCCGAGGTCATGGGTGATGAGCAGGATCGAGCTGCCCTGTTCGCGCGCCAGTTCCTTCATTAGCGCCAGCACCTCCGCCTGGGTCAGCGTATCCAGGGCGGTGGTGGGTTCATCGGCGATCAGCAGCCGCGGCCGCAGCAGCATGACGGAGGCCAGCATGATGCGCTGGCGCATGCCGCCGGAGAATTCATGGGGATAGGCCAGCAGGCGGCGTTCCGGATCGGTGATGCCGACACGCTCCAGCATCGCGATGCAGGCGCGCTTGCGCGCGGCGGCGTCGAGCGTGGTGTGGAGTGCCAGGCCCTCAGCCATCTGCGCGCCGATGCGCTGGGCGGGGTTCAGCGACGTCATGGGTTCCTGGAACACCATGCCCATGCCGGGGCCGCGCAGCGCGCGCAGCGTCGCGGGCGGCAGCGCGGACAGGTCCTGGCCCGCCAAGGCGATGCGGCCGCCGGCATGGCGCAGGCCGGGTGGCAGCAGCCCGATCACGGCGCGGGCCGTGGCGCTCTTGCCCGATCCGCTTTCGCCGACCAGGGCCAGCGTCTCCCCTTCCGCGACGCTGAAGGACAGATCGCGCACGATGTCGCGCGCACCGGCGGCGATGCGAAGGCCCGCGACCTCCAGCAGGCTCATGCGCCGTCCCTCGGGTCCAGAAGGTCCCGCAGCGCATCGCCCAGCAGGTTCACGCCCAGCAGGCACATGGCGATCAGCGCGCCGGGGGCGATGGAGAGCAGCGGCGCCTCCGCCATGAAGGGGCGGGCGGAGGCCAGCATGTTGCCCCAGGTGGCGGCGGGTGGCGGCACGCCGAGGCCGAGGAAGGACAGCGCGCTTTCCGACAGGATCACCCAGCCGAACAACGATGTCGCCAGCACGATGACCGGTGCGGCGGTATGCGGCAGCACGTGGCGCAGCAGCGTGTAGCCCTCGGAATTGCCGAGCGCGCGCGATGCCTCCACGAATTCGCGTTCGCGGATCGACAGCACGCTGCCGCGCACGACGCGCGCGACGGTGGGGGCGTAGGCGAGGCCGAGGGCCAGCACGATGCCGCTTCGCGACGGGCCGATCACCGCCAGCAGGCCGAGCGCCAGCAGGATGCCAGGAAAGGCCAGCAGCGTGTCGTTCACCGCGCCCAGCACGCGGTCCACCCAGCCCCGCAGGAACCCGCTGGCGAGCCCGATGGCGATGCCGATGGCGAGTGCCACCAGCACCGTCGCCGCCGCGACGCCAAGGCTGGTGACGGCGCCCGCCATCAGCCGCGATGCGACGTCGCGCCCGAATTCATCGGTACCGAGCCAGTACTCGGCTGAGGGCGGGCGCAGGCGGCGGCGGAGATTGGTGCGGACGGGGTCATAGGGCGTCCAGGCCAGCGCCAGGACGGCGAGCGCCAGCACCGCCCCCATCAGCGTGCCGCCGATCACCAGGTTCAGCCGCAGCCGCTTCACGAAGCGGCCACTCGCGGATCGAAGACGGGGTAGAGCAGGTCCACCACCAAATTCACGCCGACATAGACCAGCGCGATGAACAGCATGACGCCCTGGATGACGGGATAGTCCCGCGCGAAGATCGCCTCCACCAGCAGGCGACCGAGGCCGGGCAGGGTGAACACCGTCTCGATCACCGCGATGCCGCCGAGCAGGTTGCCGAGCACCAGGCCCAGCAGCGTCAGCGTCGGCGCGAAGGCGTTGGGGAAGGCGTGGCGCAGCAGCACGCGGTGTTCCGGCACGCCCTTGGCGCGGGCATGGGCGATGTAGTCGAGGCGCAGGACCTCGATCGTCGAGGCGCGGGCCATGCGGATCAGCACGCCGATCTCGACCAGCGCCAGCGTCGCCACCGGCAGCGCGATGTAGCCCAGCGCGGCCCAGGCATCCTCCGCGAAGGTGACGTAGCCGACGACCGGCACCCAGCCGAGCTTGAGGCCGAAGACCAGCAGCAGGATGAGGCCGAGCCAGAAGGAGGGGATGGAGAGCAGCAGCGTGGCCAGCGATACCGCCGCGATGTCCCCCCAGCTTCCCTGCCGCCACGCCGCCAGCATGCCCGCCGGCACCGCGACCAGCGCCGCGATGGCGACGGCGGCCAGCACGATGGCGGCGGTGACACCGAAGCGGTCCAGGATCAGCGGCCCCACGGCCTCCCCGGATGTGATGGACAGGCCGAGATCACCGGCGGCGACCTGGGAGAGCCAGAGGCCGAACTGCACGGGCAGGCTGCGATCGAGGCCCATGGCGGCGCGGAGGTCCGCGACCGATTCCGGCGTGGCCGCATCGCCCAGGATGAGCAGCGCGGGGTCGCCGGGGATCAGGCGCATCAGGAAGAAGACGCTGGCGGCCACCAGCAGCAGCGTGGGGATGGCCGCCAGCAGGCGCTTCAGGACATACAGCGCCACGTCAGCGGGAAATCCGCACGCCCCAGGCACGCGGTGCGTCCACGGCCCATGAACGATAGCCCTGGACATGGCGCGGCGTAACGCCGTTGGTGGTGGAGGAATAGAGCGCGATGATCGGCACCTCCTCCAGCAGCCGCGCATGCATCGCCTCAAACGTCGCGCGGCGGCGGTTGGCGTCGGTCTCCGCCATGGTCTGGTCCAGCAGCGCCTGCACGGCGGGATTGTCCCAGGCCTTGCGGGGCTGCGTCGCCTTGGGGCCGGTGAACATCTCATAGGACAGGGACGGATCGAGCCGCGCGGAGAAGCCGAAGGCCATCATCTGGTAGTCGCCGCGGCTGTAGCGATCGAGTTGGGTTGCCCATTCCAGCACTTCCAGCTCGCTCTCGATGCCCGCCTCCTTCAGCATGTCCTGCACCACGACGGCGATCTCGTAGAAAGCCTCCCACCGGCGGGTGGTGATGATGCGGAGCTTCTGGCCGCGATAGCCGGCTTCCTGCGCCAGCCGCCGCGCCTGCGCCAGATCCCGCGCCGGCACGTCCAGCATCGCCGGCGTGTTGAAGCCGGAAGCCGGCGGGATGGGAGATCGGCTGGGGCGTGACCCGCCCTCGCTGACCGCGCGCACCAGTTCGGGCACGTCCAGCGCCAGCGCGATGGCGCGGCGCATCCGCACATCCTGCAGCAGCGGATCGCGCGTCTGCATCAGCACGGCCTGCAGATCCATCGACGGCGAGGAATGCACGGTGAAGCCGGGGCGCGCGCGCAGCTCCGGCAGGTCCCGCGACCGGGCGTCGGGCAGGATGTCGATATTGCCGGCCAGCAGCGCGGCGCGGGCGGCGGCCTCATCCGGGATGATGGTGAAGCGCACGCGCTCCACCAGCGGCGCCTTGTTGCCGACGAGGCCCGTGGGCTCCCCGGGCAGGGCCGCATAATCGGCGAAGCGCGTCAGCTCCACGAACTGCCCGCGGCGCCATTCGCCCAGGCGGAAGGGCCCGGTGCCGATGGGCGCGCGCCAGCTGCCATCGGCATTCAGACTGTCCCGGTGCCAGATGCCGGCCTGGCCGCAATCCGGGCGCGCGAGGATGGTCAGGAACAGCGCCGAGGGTTTCTCCAGCCGCATCGCCACGGTGCGGTCATCCGGCGTCTCCACCGCGACCAGTCGCGTCACCGCCGAATCGAGGTCCGCCCGGCAGCGCCAGTTCACCTCCCGCCGCATGTAGCGCTGCATGGCGAAGGCGACGTCGCCGGCGGTCAGGGGCTGGCCGTTGTGGAAGCGGATGCCGGCGCGCAGCGGGAAGGTGTAGGTAAGGCCGTCAGGCGAGACATCGACCCGCTCCGCCAGCATGGGCGCGACCGTGGCATCGTCCCTGAGTGCGACCAGGCCTTCCACGATGTGCCAGTGGATGCCGTCCGTATTGCCATCGCGGTTCACGCCGGGGTCGGTGGAGCGGATGTCGGCGTTCAGCCGGATGCGCAGCAGGTCCTGCGCGGCAACCGGGGAAGCCAGGGCGCAGGCAGTGGCCAGCGCTGCCAGGGCGGTGCGAAACTTCATCGATCAACCCTCTCCCAGCCGGTTTCGGTTCTTCATTTGCACGAAATACCAAAACGGCGTTAGGTTCAAGCGTGACGATGACAGCCCCGATCTCTCCCCTCCATCACGACCTGGCCCGCGCGGCCCGGCAGCTCTGGCTGGCGGAAGGCACACCGCCCGGCAGCCCGGTGGCGGAGGCGGTGCTCGCCAGCCGCCTGGCCGTATCCCGCACCCCGGTCCGGGCCGCGCTGCGGCTGCTGGAACAGGCCGGCATCACGCAGCGGCGCGGCCGGCTGATGGTGCTGGCCGATCCCGCGCGCGACCTGCCGGCGATGGAGGCGCGCGATCCGATCGATGCGCTGGTCAGCGCCATTGCCCGGGCGCGGGCGGAGGGCAGGCTGGCGGAGGTGGTGCGGGAAGCGGATTTGATGCGGGAATTCGCGCAGCCCCGCGGCCTTGTCTCCCGCGCTTTGGCGCGGCTGGCGACGCTGGGCGTGGTGGCGCGCAATCCGGCGCAGGGCTGGCATTTCGCGGCGACGCTGGCGGGGGAGGAGGAGCGCCGGCAGGCCATGCGCTTCCGCCTGGTGGTGGAGCCGGCGGCGCTGCGCCAGCCCGGCTATGCGCTGGACCCGGCCTTCGCCCGGGCGATGCGGGAGGCGCATGAGGCGGTGCTGGCGCGTCCCTGGCGGGATGTGGAGGCGGTGCGGCTGTTCGAGATGAATGCCGCCTTCCACCTCGGCCTGGCGCAGGGCAGCGGCAACCGCTTCTTCATCGATGCGGTGGAAGCGCAGAACCGGCTGCGCGCGCTGGTGAATGCGGATTGGCGCTTTGGCGACAACCGCGCGCATGACAGCTGCCGTGAGCACCTTGCGGTACTGGATGCGCTGGAAGCTGGCGACTACGAGCGCGCCGCGCTTCTGCTGGAAGACCATCTGCGCTGCGCGGGGCCATGAGGCAACGCTCCCTCTGGCAGGAGACCGCGACGCCGGCCGTGTCCCTGCGGCCGCTGGAGGGCGCGGCTGAGGCGGAGGTCGCGATCATCGGCGCCGGCTATACGGGGCTGTCCACCGCGCTGGCCCTGGCCGAGCGTGGCGTGGCGGTGACGGTGCTGGAGGCGGAGGCACCCGGCGCCGGCGCATCGGGCGCCAATGGCGGCCAGGTGATCCCGGGCCTGAAGCACTTCGTGCCGGACCTCGTGAAGGATTTCGGTGATGCGCTCGGCCGGCGGCTGCATCAGGCGGGCGCCCTGGACACGGATGCCTTGTTCGCGCTGATCGACCGGCTCGGCATCGACTGCGACGCGACGCGCGCGGGCTGGCTGCAGGTGGCGGACAACCCCGTGGCGCTGGAGGAATGCCGGCAGCGATGCCGCGCCTGGGCCGAATGGGGCGCGCCGGTGCGGATGCTGGGGCCAGCGGAGGTGCGCGCCATCACCGGCGCGGCCGGCTACCTCGGCGGCTGGATCGACGAACGGGGCGGCAGCGTGCAGCCGCTGTCCCTGGCGCGGGGCCTGGCGCGGGCGGCGATGGCGGCGGGGGCGCGGGTGCATGCGCCATCGCGCGTCACCGCCATCCGCCCCGATGGCGCGGGGTGGCGGCTGGAGACGGCGACGGGCGCGCTGCGGGCGCGGCGCGTGCTGCTGGCGACGAATGCGGCGCCGGGCAGGCTGTGGCCGGGGCTTTCGCATACCATCATGGCCGTCTGGTCCTTCCAGACCGCGACGCAGCCCGGCGCCGGCGTGCTGCCGGGCGGGCAGGTGGTCTCCGATACGCGCCGCGTGCTGCGCTACTGGCGGCGGGATGCGGCGGGGCGGCTGGTGGTCGGCGGCAAGGGCAGGCTGCGCGCGCCGCGCGGCCCCGGCGACTTCACCGTGCCGGAACGCATGCGGGCGCGCCTCTATCCCGCGCTGCCCGACCAGCCGCCGGCCTTCTGGTGGGGCGGGCGCGTGGGCATCACGCCGGATCGCCTGCCGCGGCTGTTCCGCCTGGCGGAGGGCGTCTTCGCCGTCATGCAGGACAACGGCAAGGGGGTCGCCTGGTGCACCGCCGCCGGCCCCGCCCTGGCCGATCTGATGGCGGGTGCGGCCCCCGAAGACCTGGCGCTGCCGCCCGTCACGCCGCTCCGCCCCATTCCGCTGCATCCCTTCCGCAGCGTCTATGCCGCCGCCGGATCGCTGTATTTCCGGGCGCGGGATGCGCTGGATCGCGCGAGGCCCGCATGAACCACCTGCCGAACACGCCACCCCTGGAGGACGGCGTCTGGCTGCCCTTCACCGCCATGCGCGGGTTTCTCGAAGCGCCGATGATCTTCGAGCGCGCGGAGGGCATGCACTACATCACCCCCGATGGCCGACGCGTGCTGGACATGATGGCGGGGCTCTGGTGCGTGAATGCGGGGCACGCCCATCCTCGCATCACGGCGGCGATCCGGGAGGCCGCGGGGAGGCTCGACTTCGTCTCCTCCTTCCGCATGTCGCATCCCGGCGCCTTCGCCTTCGCGCGGCGCCTGCTGGATGCGGTGCCCGGCATGGCGCGGGCTTTCTTCAGCAATTCGGGGTCGGAGGCCGTGGACACCGCGCTGAAGATCGCGCGCGGCTACCACCGCGCCCGCGGCGATGCGGCGCGGACGAAATTCATCGGGCGGGCGAAATCCTATCACGGCGTCGGCTTCGGCGGCCTCAGCGTCGGCGGCATCGCGCGGCACAAGCGGGATTTCGGTCCGCTGCTGGCGGATGTCTTCCACATGCCGCTCCCGCATGACCCCGCGCAGCGATTCCTGCGGGACCGCCCTGCGGCGGGCGACCACTGGCTGGCGGGGCTGGACGACATCCTGGCCGTCCAGGATCCCTCGACGGTCGCCGCCATCATCGTGGAGCCGGTGACGGGATCGGGCGGCGTCTACCCGCCGCCGATTGGCTATCTGGAGGCGCTGCGCGCGCGCTGCGACAAGCACGGCATCCTGCTGATCTTCGATGAGGTCATCACGGGGTTCGGGCGGCTCGGCGCCTGCACGGCGGCGGAGGCGCTGGGCGTCTGGCCGGATATCATGACCCTGGCGAAGGGGCTGACCAATGGCGCGGTGCCGATGGGTGCCACGCTGGTGAACAGCCGGGTCTTCGACGCCTATATGCAAGGCCCAGCCGGCGCGCCGGAACTCATGCATGGCTACACCTATTCCGCCCATCCGCTCGCCTGCGCGGCGGGGATGGCGGCGCTGGATGCCTACCAGCTTGAGGGGATGTTCGAGGCCTCCGCCGCCATCGCGAAGCCCTTCGCGGCGGCGCTGCTGGGCTTGCAGGGCGCCCCGCATGTGATCGATGTGCGCCATTGCGGCCTGCTGGCGGCGGTGGAGCTGGAACCGCGCCCCGCTGCGCCTGGCGTGCGGGGGGCGGCGGTGGCGGATGCCTGCTTCGCCGATGGCGTGCTGGTCCGCGCAGCCGGCGACACGATGGTGCTGTCCCCGCCGCTGGTGGTGACGGCGGCGCAGGTGGCGCAGACCGTGGACGCGATGGCGCGGGCGCTGCGCGCCATCGCGTAGCGCGGGCTACTCCGCCGCCTTCGCCAGCCCCTGCGGCTTCAGCGTGTAGGTCGTGAAGCGGCGGTTCAGCGCGGGCAGCGGCGCGATCTCCATATGCCCCTCCGCCGGCTTCATCAGGATCATCGCGACGGTGGCGGAGAGGTTGCCGCCGAGGCTCATCCGCGGCGGGCGGCAGACGGCCCAGGGCGATTGCCAATCGTCGAAGAAGGCGGCGCGCAGATCCTCCAGCGTGATCGCGCCTACCTTCGCGCGCAGCGCCGCCAGCACGCGCTGGTCGCGATAGACGCTGTCCGGCGTGGTCTGGATGCCGGTGTCCTTCAGCTTGGACAGCGCGATGGGCGACTGCCAGTGATTCGCATGCACCAGCATTCCGTCGACGGGGTGCAGCAGGAAACTCTCATCCGGCGCGCATTCGATATCCAGCGCCCAGCCGGAGGCGTGGGAGAGCATCACGTTGTTGGAGGCCGATTTCGGCGTGGCGTAGATCGCGCGCACCGCCAGCGCCACCTGCTCCTGCTCCAGCACCTTCCGCCGCAGCAGGGAAAGCGGGACGCCTTCCGTCCGGTAGTCGCGATCGGATTCCAGGTAGTTGGCGGTGATGGCAATGCCGGCGGCATTCAGCCCGGCGCGGGACAGGCCGCCCGCTTCCACGAAGGTCAGGATGTCCGGCCCGTCATCCCGCCGGATGCGCAGCACCACGCCGGTTTCCGCGCATTCGCTCTTCCAGTCCCAGTTCTGGCCATGCAGCAGCGTGCCATCGGCCGTCGCCTGCGGCGTCACGATCGCGCCGGTGCAGCCATCCGGCTCCGCCTCCGGCAGTCCGCGCTTCGCGAGTTGCAGGATCTCCGTCCGGCAGTTCAGCAGCATCACATCCTCGAACGCCACATCGGCGCCGCGGGCGATGCCGCGCATCTCCGCGACATAGGCGGGGTCGAAGGCCTCCACCCGGCTGACGAAGGCGCGGGCCAGGCGGTGGATGCGCGCGGCATCCAGCCCGCCGCCGCTGAGCTGCGCATGATAATGGCCGATGCTGCGCCGGATGCGGACAGCCGCCTGGCGGCCATAGGAATCGCCCCGCGCCTCCGGCCCGCCAGATAACTCGTAGAGGGGAAAGGGGGCGGTCGCGTCCATGGGTTCTTCCTGCGCACGAAGTACCGGGCATCTTGCGCGTCCTGGTCCCCACGGCAAGCGGGGAAGGCCCTGGCTGTCGGAAGGCGCTGGCTGAGCATCGCGCCATCGCGGCGATGGGCAAGCGTGGAATCTCCTTTTTTCCTACGTGTTCGATATTGATTCATCGTGTTGAATAGTGAATTTCCTCATGCGGCGGCATGGCCGCGTGGTTCATGAGGGAGATTTCCGATGCATCGACAGGCCCTGACCCGACGCGCCGCGATGCTCGCCTGCTGCGCGCCGCTGCTGGCGCGGCCAGCGCTGGCCACGCCTGGCTGGCGGCCGACGCAGGCGGTGAAGCTCATCGTCTCCGCCGCGCCCGGCGGCACGCAGGACATCCACGCCCGCGCCGCGGCGCCGGTGCTGTCGGAACGCATCGGCCAGGCGGTGGTGGTGGAGAACAACGGCACGGCCAGTGGCCGCGGCGCCGGCGCCATCGTCGCCCGGGCGGCACCGGATGGGCACACGCTGCTGGTGGCCTCCGGCGACGGCCTCGTGCTGAGTGACATCCTGTTCGGGCGCCAGCAGGGGCTGCTGCGACCACGCCTCGCGCCCGTCACGCTCACCATTGGCGCGTCGCAGCTGCTGGTGACGCATCCCGGCAGCGGTATCCGCGGCGTGGCGGACTACGTCGCGGAGGCGCGGCGCCGGCGCGGCGCGCTGACGCTCGGCGTGCCCGGCCATGGCGGCATCGCCCATGTGATCAGCGAGATGCTGAACCGCCAGCTTGGCGGGGTGGAGGTGGTGCACGTGCCCTATCGCGGCGGCGGCCCGGCCACGCTGGACCTGATGGCCGGGCAGCTCGATGCGATGATCATCACCCTGCCGGCGGTGACGGCGCATGTGCGGGCGGGGCGGCTGGTGCCGCTCGCCGTCTCCACCGCCGCGCGCGACCCGGCGATGCCGGAGGTGCCGACGCTGGCGGAGACGGTGGCCCCCGGCTTCGACGTTCCGAGCACCCAGGGCATCCTGCTGCCCGCGGCCACGCCCGCGCCGATCATCGAGGCCTGGCACGAGGCCTGGCGCGCCGCGCTGTTCGACCCGGCGGTGAACCGGCGGCTGAGCGAGCTCGGCTTCATCGTCACCGCCTCCACCCCCGCCGAATTCCTCGCCTCCATCACCGACAGCGAACGCCGCTTCGCCGCGGCGATCGAGGCTGCCGGCATCCGCGCCGAAACCGTCTGAGCACAGGACAGAACGCCATGACCACCCGTCGCACCCTGCTGGCCGCCGCCGCGTCCCTGCTGCCGCTGCCCGCCCTCGCCCAGGGCTCCACCCGCCCGATCCGCGCCATCGTGCCCTTCCCGCCCGGGGGCGGGGTGGATGCCTTCGCGCGCGCCTTCGTGCCGGCCTTCGCGGCGCAGATCGGGCAGGGCGTCGTCATCGAGAATATCGGCGGCGCCTCGTCGCGCCTCGGCACCCAGGCGGTGCTGCGCGCGGCCCCGGATGGGCACACCCTGCTCATCACCAATGACACGCTGGCGGCGATCGAGGCGCTGCCCGTGGCAGGCAGCGGGCCATTCATCCCGGGGCTCGCGCCCGTGCTGCTGGGGGCTTCGGCGCCGCAGGCGCTGGTGACGCATCCGCGGTCCGGCATTCCCGATGCGGCGGCCTATGCGGCGCGGCTGCGGGCGGGGCGGCCGACCAATATCGGCGTGCCGGGGCTCGGCTCCTCCCAGCATTTCGCCAGCGAATTGCTGGCGCAGGCGCTGGGCGGGCGGCCGGAGCACATCTCCTACCGCGGCGGTGGGCCGCTGCTGATCGACCTGCTGGGCGGCACCATCGATGGCGGGGTGGTCACGCTGGGCGCGGCCATCGACCAGATCCGCGACGGGCGCCTGGTGGCGCTGGGCGTATCCGGCCTTCATCGCAGCCCGGCGCTGCCCGATGTGCCGACCTTCGCCGAAAGCGTGGCGCCGGGCTTCGAGGCCGAGACCTGGATGGGCGTGCTGGCGCCGCGCGCCACGCCGGCCCCGGTGCTGGCCGCGCTCCACGCCGCGTCGCTGGCCGCGCTGCGCGATGCCAGCGTGGCGCAACGGCTTGGCGCCCTGGGCTTCGACACGCCTGGCCATGGGCCGGACCGCTTCGGCCCGATCCTGCGCGACACCGCCGCGCGCTTCGCCGCCGTGGCCGGCGCGGTGGGCCTGCGCGCGTGCGAGGCGTGACGCGCACCGCCGCGCCGCCCTAGAACCACTCCTCCATCGGGGGGAGGGGCGGCATGCCACAGCGGCGGTTCAGGGCGGTGTTCATGCGCGGCGGCACCTCCCGCGCCATCATGTTCCGCCGGCAGGATCTGCCGGCGGATCGCGCGGCATGGGACCCGATCTTCCTCGCCGCCATCGGGTCGCCGGACCCGGAGGCGCGGCAGCTGGATGGCATGGGCGGCGGAGTTTCCTCGCTCAGCAAGGTCTGCATCGTCGGCCCGCCGACGCGCCCCGATGCGGATGTGGACTACACCTTCGGCCAGGTGGCGGTGAAGGACGCGCTGGTCGATTACGGCGGCAGCTGCGGCAACATGTCCTCCGCCATCGGCCCCTTCGCGCTGGACGAGGGCATGCTGCCGCACGCGCCCAAGGACGGCCCCGTCGAGGTCCGCATCCACGACACCAATGCCGGCCGCATCATCCGCGCGCGGTTCGAGGCGCGGGACGGCGAGGCGATGGTGGATGGCGATTTCGTGCTGGATGGCGTCGCCGGCAGCGGCGCGCCCGTGCGGCTCGATTTCCTCGACCCCGGCGGCGCCCGCACCGGCGCGCTGCTGCCGAGCGGCCGCGTGCTGGACCGGCTGGACGTGCCGGGCGTCGGGGCGGTGGAGGCCACGATGGTCGATGCCGCCAGCCCCTGCGTCTTCGTCGCGGCGGCGGCGATGGGGCGGCAAGGCGTGGACACGGCGCAGGCGCTGGATGGGGAGGGGGCGCTGCTGGAGAAGCTGGACGCCATCCGCCGCCACGCCGCCGTGGCGATGGGCGTCGCGACGGACGCCGAGGCCGCCCGCGCCCGGCCGAGCCTGCCGCGGATCGCGATGCTGTGGGCGCCGGTGGAGGCCAGGCTGGCCAGTGGCCGCGTTCTCTCCGCGTCGGAGGTCGATCTGCACATCCGCATCATCTCCATGGGCCAGCCGCACCGGGCGGTGACGGCGACCGGCGCGCTGTGCCTGGCGGTGGCGTGCCGCATCCCGGGCAGCCTGCCGGTGCGGCTGCTGGGGCCGGCCGATCCCGGCGCGCCGATCCGCATCGGCCATGCCTCCGGCATCGCGGTGGTGGATGCCGCGGTGCAGGGCGATGCGGGCGCGAAGGGCGGCTTCCATTGCGAGCACGCGACCCTGTTCCGTACCCAGCGCCGGCTGTTCGAGGGTTCGGTGCTGGTCCGGGGCTAGCAGGCTTCGGAAGAACGGGACGGGTCGGCTGGACGGCGCCTTTCCGCGCAGGGTGCGTCGGCCGCTCGCCCCTCCTCAGCCGCCCGTTCTTCCGCAGCCAGCCAGGCGTCTGTCGCGCCGTGGTTGTTGCTGGTAGCGTCGCTTCGCCTGTAGGGGGAGGGGCGGCGGCATGGAAGGCAGCACCACGACGCGGCCCGCGGCCGATCCGCCGCCGCGGCTCTGGCGGGGCGATATCGCGGGGGTGCTGGCGCTGGCCCTGCTGGGCTTCGCCAATCTGGCGGCCTTCTACGGGCTGGAGCCCTGGCTGCGCGGCAAGGGGCTGGATGCGGCGCAGGCCGGGGGCACCATCGCGGCCTTCACGCTGGTGGCGCTGGTGCTGATGCCCTCCGTCGCGGCGCGGGTTTCCGTGGCCAGCGCGGGATGGTGCACGGTGGCGGGCTTCGCCGTCACGCTGCTGGTCCTGCCGCTCTATCTGGTGGCGGATGGCCTCCTCGCCTTCGTGGGCCTGCGGCTGCTGCATGGCTTCGGCTTCGTCCTGACGCTGGTCGGCATCACCACGCGCTTCGTGGCCCTGGTGCCGCCGCAGCGGGCCGGGGAGGCCTACAGCCTCTTCTCGGTGGCGGATCTGCTGCCCTTCGCCCTGCTGCCGCCGCTGCTGGAACTGACCCTGCCATCCTTCGGCGGCGATGCGGGCAACCAGTATGCGGCCATGGCGCTGCTGCAGGCGCCCGCGCTGCTGCTGGCCGTGGTGCTGGCACGCCGTGTGGCGCCGCCGTCTTCCGATGTCGCGGGCGCGCCGGGCGGGAAGGCGGGCTGGCGCGGCGGGCCGGTGCTGGCGCTGCTGCTCATCAACACCGCCGCCTTCATCGCCCATGCCGTGCTGTTCAGCATGGCCAAGGGGCGTGCCCTGGAACTGGGCGGGGAAGCGCTGGTCGGCCTGTTCTTCGCGCTCCAGACCGGCACCATCATGGTGCTGCGCCTGTCGGCCGGGAAGCTGTTCGACCGGCTGGACCAGCGGCGCGCCTCCGCCTTCGGCGCCGCGGTGGTGACGCTGGCGCTGGTGCTGCTGGCGCTGCCGATCGGGGGCACGGCGATGGGCGCCTGGGTGCTGGTGCCGGTGGCGCTGCTGCTGGGCATCGGGTTCGGCGCCTGCCTGCCGCTGCTGAACGCGCTGATGCACCGCCATTCGCCGCCGGCGCAGCGTGGGGCCAACATCAATTTGATGATGCTGACCCTGCAGGTGGGCTACCTGTTCGGCCCGCTGCTGGCCGGGTTGGTGGTGAACTGGGCCGGCTACCCCGCCGCCTTCGTGCTGGCGGCAGTGCTGCTGGCGCCGGCCGTGCCGATGCTGCTGCGGCTGCCGCGCTGAACGGGCGCTTGCACAGTGGGGTTCAGCCCGCTTGCGCGGGGCGGCCCGGATCGGCCAATCAGGCGTGGCGTGCCTGCTTTCGACAAAACGGGAAATCACCATGTCCATCCTCCACCCCGCCCAGACCGTGCCGGCGCCGCAGCGGCTTCTGCACCAGGGCATCGTGCTGCTGGTCGGCGTCGCCCTCATGACGCTGGCCGCCAAGACGCAGATCCCCTTCTGGCCCGTGCCGATGACGTTGCAGACCATGGCGGTGCTGGGCTTCGCCATCCTCGCCGGGCCGCGCCTGGCCACCGCCATCATGGCGGCCTATCTGATGGCCGGCGCCACCGGGCTGCCGGTCTTCGCGGGATCGCCGGAACGGGGCGTCGGCCTGCTCTACATGGCGGGGCCGACGGGCGGTTACCTCGCGGGCTTCCTGGTGGCCTCCTGGCTCACCGGCACGCTGGCGGAAGGGCGCGGGCTGGCGGGCCGCTGCCTGGCGCTGCTGGCAGGCGTGGTCGCGATCTACGGCCTCGGCGTCGCCTGGCTGGCCTTCTTCGTGCCGGCGGACAAGCTGCTGGCCATCGGCGTCCTGCCCTTCCTGCTGGGCGAGGCGACGAAGGTCGGCATCGTCATCGCCGCTTCCGCGCTGTTCCAGCGGCGCGGCTGATCCAGGTCTGGCGGGGGGCGCCTCAGCCCTCCGCCAGCACCTCCTCCAGCGCCGTCGCGAAGGCCGCCATGGCGGCGGCGGGGCCGAGGCTGACGCGCAGCCAGCCGGGATAGCGGAAGCTGGTCATCGCCCGCGCCATGACGCCGCGCCCCATCAGCCGCCGATGCGCCACCGTGTCGCTGACCGGCAGGCGCAGCATGCAGAAATTCCCCACATCGCCGATCATGGTCAGGCCAAGCCGCGCGGCCAGTTCCGCGACGCCGGCGCGGGCTTCGCGCATATGGGCGCGCGTCGCCGCCACATGCGCCTCGTCCCACACCGCCGCGCGCGCGGCCTCCATCGCCAGCAGGTTCACGCTGTAGCTGATGGAGGTCTTCTTCACCGTCGCGGCGACATCGGGGCTCGCCGCCATCCAGCCGATGCGCAAGCCCGCCAGGCCCCACATCTTGGAAAAGGTGCGGAAGACGATGAGGTTGGGGTGGCGCTGCATCAGCGCGAAGCTGTCGGGGAAGGCGGGGTCTTCGGCGAATTCGGCATAGGCTTCGTCCGCCACCACGATGGCGCGGCCATCCACCGCGTCCATGAAGGCGTCCAGTTCGTCATGCGTCCACCAGGTGCCGGTGGGGTTGTTGGGATTGCAGACGAAGACCACGCGCGTGCGGTCGTCGATCGCCTCCAGCATCGCCGCCGCGTCGAAGGCGTAGTCGCGCAGCGGCACCAGCTTCGGCTCGACGCCGGAAAAGCTCGCCAGCCATTCATAGACGGCGAAGGTGCGGTCGGCCGTGACGATGTTGTCGCCGGGCTCGCAGAAGGCCTTGATGACGAAGGCGATGACCTCGTTCGCGCCATTGCCCAGGATCAGCTGCTCCGGGTCGATGTCGAACTGCCGGCCGAGCGCGCGGCGGAGGTGCCAGCCATCCCCCTGCGGATAGAGCGCGGCGTGTTCGGGCTTCCAGGCCGCCATCATCGCGCGCGCGGCTTCGGGCGGGCCGAGCGGGTTCTCGTTGTTGTTCAGCCGGTGCAGCTGCGGCACGCCGAAGCGCCGGCAGAGCACGTCATCCGGCGGGCTCGGCACATAGGCCTCGAAGGCCCGGACATGCGCCGGGACCAGACGATCCAGCGCGAAGTCCTTCATTCCGCGGCGGCCAGCAGCAGAAGGTCGCCGGCGGCATCGGGGATCAGCGCGGCGGGCGCCAGCCCCGCCTGCACCAGCCCCTCCGCGAAGGCGGCCTGGTCCGGCTTGCCGAGGTCGAGCAGCGCGCGGATCTCGGAGAAGCCCTGGTCGCGGAACAGCGCGACGTTGCCGGCCGCGACCTCCGCCGCATCGCCGGCCGCGATCAGGGACCGCAGCGTGACACGGCCGCGGGCGCGATCCGTCTCGGCGGCCATGGCGGCGCCGGTGGCGCGCTTGGGGCGGGCCGGCTCCTCGATGTCCCGGCCGAGGGCCAGGCGGCGGGTGGTGGCCGTCACCCAATCCTTCAGCACGGCGGGCACCCAGGAAATGCCGCCCGGATCTTCCTCCAGCGCCCGGAACAGGACGGGCCAGGTGGCGCCATCCGCACTTGGCAGGTGGCCCACCGTCTCGAACCCCGCGCGGGGCATGTCGGGGGAGGGTTCCAGCACCACCAGGCCCTGGATCTTCTTCCGCACCAGCCCGGCCAGCGCCGCATCCAGCAACGCCCCCGCCACCGCCGCGCGAGCCTCGCCTTCCGGCAGCAGCAGGGCAGGGCCGGCCAGTTCCATCAGCCGGCGGCCGAAGGGGTGCCAGAACAGCCCGCCCACGGGCCGCCGCCTTGCATCCAGCGCGACGCGGGCGAAAAGGTCCCCCTGCGCCCGCTGGTCCAGCACGCGGGGTGCGGTGCGGAAGGCCGGGCCGCCGAGCTCCGCGGCCTCCGCCCATTGCACCAGCAGCGCCAGCGTCGCGTCATCCGGGTCCGCGGCCGGGCCGCTGATCGGGCCGAGCCCCGCCGGCGCCGCATCCGGCGTCATCGCGGGATAGGCGCGGCCGACATCGAAGGACAGGCGGAGCCCGCCACGGTCCAGCGGTTCCGTCGTCAGCCGGTCCGCGAGTCGCGCGGCCAGATAGAGGCCGATTTCCTCCCCCTCCTCGATATCGCCGCGGCGTGACTGGTCGAGCCCCGCGAGGTCGAGGTCGGAGGCGGTGAAATCGACGGAGAGCCGCATGCTGTGCCGGCGGTCCGCCAGCGCCAGGCCGACCAGACCGGCATTGGCGGGCGCGGCGCCCAGCACCTCCTCCGCGATCAGGGCCAGGCGGTTGGCCAGCCGTTCCTCCGCCCCGCCCGCGATGGCGCAGTCCCGGACGAAACCGGCGCCGATGCCGGCATGGCGCGGTCCTGGCGGCAGTTGCGCGCGCGGGTCGAGCGTCACGGCCGCATCCCGCGGGGCAGGAACAGGGGGCGCTGGTTCATGCGGGTATCCTCACGGGATGGCGGCGCGGGCGAGGCTACAACAAATCCCCGCGGGCGGCAGGCACCCCGGGGTTGTGACGCCACAGCGTGCGGTTGTGCCGCGCGGCCGCTGGTCAAGGGTGTTGCAATTCGTGTGTTGCGATGCAGCACGAATGGGTCATACCTCTGACCCAAGACCTTAGGTTGCCTCGATGCCCGAACTCCTCGTCGTCCAGACCCGCGAATACCGCCTGCACCGCATGGAGGTGTTCGACCGCGGCAAGGCGGGCTTCACCGTGCTGATCCATCCGCCGGCCAATCGCGGCCAGACGCGGGAGATGGTGCGCGAGCATCCCGGAGAGACGCTGGGCGAAATGCTGAACCGCGCCAAGGCGGAGATCGACGCGGTGATGGGTCCGAAGCGCCCGCCGCCGGCACGCGGCTATAGAAGCTGAAGATCGCTGTGATGCCGAGCGCCGCGTTGCGCCACCCCTGAGCGACCGCTAGCGTTCTCCGCGACGGCGCGGAGACGGTGATGGACGGTTCGGTGGCGCTGGCGGCGCCCGATGCGGTAACGGTCGAGATCATCAAGGGCGCGCTGCGATCCGCCCAGGCGGAATGCGAGGCGCTTCTCGAACGCACCGCCATGTCGCCCGTGATCCGGGAGAAGCAGGACTACTTCATCGGCTTCTACGGCGCCGATGGCAGCCTGGTGACGGGCACCAAGCTGCCGCTGTTCGGCGACGTGATGCGCCCGATCCTGGACCGCTTCCCGGCCGAGGATATCAGGCCCGGCGACATCTTCTGGTACAATGACTGCTACATCTCGAAGGGCGGCGTATCGCATACGTCGGACCAGGTCTTCGCCACGCCGGTCTTCGTCGGCGGCGAATTGGTGGCCTTCGCGCAATCCTGGGCGCATTTCCGGGATATCGGCGGCGCCTGGCCGGGGTCCAACACGCCCGGCACGGAAAGCGTCTTCCAGGAAGGCATCATGGTGCCGCCCGTCAGGCTGTACCGCGAAGGCGTGCTGAACACCGACCTGTTCGAGGTCTTCGTCCGCAATTCCCGCTTCCCGCAGCACGCCCGCGGCGATACACGCGCGCTGACGGCCGCCGTGCGGCTCGGCGAGAAGCGGCTGGCCGAACTGTTCTCGCGCTTCGGCACCGGCGTGCTGCTCGGCGCCATCGCGGCGATGCGGGAGCAATCCGCGCGGCTGTTCCGCCGCCGCCTCTCGGAGGTCTTTCCCGCCGGCGGCAACTGGAAATTCGCCGATCGCGTGGATGGCGACGGCAAGGGCGGCGGCCCCTTCACCGTCCGCTTCGGGCTGACGGCGCGGGAGGACGGCTTCACGCTGGATACGCGCGACTCCGACGCGCAGGCGAAGGGGCCCATCAACTTCCTGATGAACCCGACCGTGCCCAATACGGTGTTCGGTCTGTATCTCCTCGCCAACGAGCCCGACGTCATGATGAATGACGGGCTGCTGCGCACGATCGATGAGGTGCTAGTCAAATCCGGCACCATCGTGCAGCCGGCCTTCCCCGCGCCGCTCGGCCAGCGGTCCAACACGCTGGCGCGCGTGATATCGGGCTGCCTCGGCCTGCTGGCGCAGGCGACCGATGGCAACAGCCCCGCTGCGAGCTCGATCTACACCATCTACACGCTGACGGGGCGCCAGCCCTCCGACGGGTCGCTGTTCTACAAATCGGGCGGGCATGGCACGGGGCAGGGGGCGCGACCCTTCGCCGATGGGCTCGATGTCATCTACTACGTCGCGCAGCAGAACTACCCGATCGAATTCCTCGAGACCGATATGCCGGTGCGCATCCGCACCTACGCCATCCGCCCCGACAGTGGCGGGCCGGGGCGCTGGCGCGGGGGATGCGGGATGATCCGGGAGATGGAGATCCTGGTGGATGGCGCGACGCTCAACACCCGCATGGACAATGTGGAGAACCCGCCCTGGGGCGTGAAGGGCGGCCAGGCCGGGCGGCCCGGGCGCTTCATCATCAATCCCGGCCGCGCCGATGAACGCGAAGTCGCCAGGCTGGCACAGGGGATTCCGGTGCAGCGCGGCGAAGTGGTGCGCATGGAAAGCACCGGCGGCGGCGGCTGGGGCCACCCCTTCGACCGCGAAGCCTGGCGCGTGCGGCAGGATGTGCTGGGCGGCTTCGTGACGGCGGATGCCGCGCGCGCGGATTACGGCGTGGTGCTGCGCGACACGCCGGACCGGGAGGTGGATGAGGAGGCGACGGCCGCCCTCCGCGCCGATCGTCCGGCGGCGGAGGGGATGTTCCACCGCGGCGGCGTCTATCGTGACGCTGATGCCTGGTGGGACGCGATGGCGAGCTGACGCTACCCCGCGGGAACCTCGACCACGAGGTTCCCGAAGGCGTCCATCACCGCGCTGTCGCCGGGATGCAGGTAGGTCGTCGCATCCATCTGCACGATGATCGCCGGCCCCAGCACCGTGGCGCCCGCGCCCAGCGCATCGCGGCGCCACACCGGCACGCGGGCCAGGCCGGTTTCCAGATGCACGGGCAGGTGGGTGGAGGGCGCACCAGGTCCGGCCGCGGGCGCGGCTTCCGCCGCCGGGCCGGGCAGCGTGCCGAGTGCGGCGACCTCCAGCGTCACGATCTCCACCGGCGTGTCGCGCTGCGCGAAGGTGTAGAGGCGCTCATGCTCCGCATGGAAGCGGTTGATCGCCTCATCGAGCCCGGAATCATCCGCCGCGCGGCCGGGCCAGTCCACATAAAGCTCGAAGCCCTGGTGCATGTAGCGCATGCCCGCGCGCCAGCGGATTTCCCGCGCCGAAGCCGGCACGGCTTCCGCTTCCAGCCAGGCGGCGGCCTCCGCATCCAGCGCGCCGAAGGCGGCGGCGAGCGGCGCCGGGTCCGCGATGGGCGCGCGCATCATCACGGTGCGCGAAAACTCGTTGCGGAGCGGCGCGGCGAGAAGCCCCTCGGCGGAGAGCACGCCGGGGCTGGCGGGCACCAGGATGCGCCGCATGCCAAGCAGCCGCGCGATGGCGCCGGCCTGCAGCGGACCCGCGCCGCCGAAGGGCAGCAGCGCGAAATCCACGGGATCATGGCCGCGCTGCACCGACACCACGCGGATCGCGCCCGCCATGGCGTTGTCCGCCACCGCGATGATGCCGCGCGCGGCGGCGTGGAGGTCCATGCCCAGCGGCTTCGCGATGCGCGTCTCGATCGCGCGCGCGGCGGCGTCCACATCCAGCGTGATGGCACCATCCAGTAGGGATGGCGGCAGGCGGCCGAGCACCAGGTTGGCATCGGTCAGCGTCGGTTCCACGCCGCCGCGGCCATAGGCGACGGGGCCGGGCATCGCGCCGGCACTCGCCGGGCCTACCAGCAGCGCGCCCTCCGGCGAGACACGGGCGATCGATCCTCCGCCAGCACCGATCGTGTGGATGTCGATCATCGGCAGGCTCAGCGGCCAGTCGCCGACCTTGCCCTCGCTGGTCAGGCGCGGTTCGCCATCGATGAGGCTGATATCGGCGGAGGTCCCGCCGACATCCAGCGTGATCAGCTTCGGATGCCCGGCGCGCAGCCCGAGCGCGCGGGCGCCGACGACGCCGGCCGCGGGGCCGGAGAGCGCGGTCTGCACCGGCTGCCTCGCGGCACCCTCGCCCCGGATCACGCCGCCCGAGGATTTCATCAGCAGCAGCGGCGCGGCAATGCCGCCTGCCTTCAGGCGATCCTCGATCCGGCGGACATAGGTGGCGACGGCGGGCATCACATAAGCGTTGAGCGCGGTCGCCATGCTGCGTTCGTACTCCCGGAACACCGGCAGCACTTCGGAGGACAGCGTGATGGGGATGCCGGGGAGTTCCTCAGCCAGGATCGCACCCGCGCGGCGTTCATGCGTGGGGTCGGCGTAGGAATGCAGGAAGCAGACGGCGACGACCTCCACGCCCAGGCGCCGGAACTCCGCGGCGGCGTCGCGCACATCCTGTTCCACCAGCGCTTCCACCACGGCACCGCCGGCGGCCAGGCGTTCGCGGGCCTCCCGCACATGTTCCGGCGGGATGGGGCGGCGCGGCTTCTGCCAGGCATAGAGGTTCGCGTGGCGCGGGATGTCGTGGCGGCCGATCTCCAGCACATGGCGCAGCCCCGCCGTGGTCAGCAGCCCGGCCTTCGCGCCCTTCTGTTCCAGGATCACGTTGGTCGCGACCGTCGTGCCGTGCAGCACGTGGCTGACCTCCGCCGGGCTGCGGCCCGCGATGGAGAGCACCTGCGCGATGCCCTCCGCGAAGGCGCGGGACCGGTCATCGGGGGTGGAGGAGACCTTGGCCTGCCAGCGCTGCCCGCTGGCGCGATCCACCAGCACGATGTCGGTGAAGGTGCCGCCCGCATCGACCGCGACCGAGAGCGTGCCGCGATCGTCCGTCCCATCCATCATCCGCATTCCATCCATGCCAGCACGGCAAAGCGTGCGTGTGCTCAAGGGATGCTAGGCATCGGCACGAAGGCGCGTCAAACCTGCGGGCAGGGAGAACGACGCCATGACGCTGCGCTGCGACCTGATCATCCGCGATGCCACGCTGGTCGATGGCACGGGCGGCCCGCGCCGGCGCGGCGATGTCGGCGTGAAGGGCGACCGGATCGTGGCGGTGGGCGACCTGTCGGGGATGGGCGCGGATCGTGACGTGATGGCGGAAGGCCGCATCCTCGCCCCCGGTTTCATCGATGCCCATACGCATGACGACCAGGCGGTGCTCTGCGGGCCCGCCTGCATGCTCTGCCGCGTGTCGCAGGGCGTCACCACGGTGGTGGTGGGCAATTGCGGGATCAGCCTGGCGCCGGAACCGATGGCCGAGCGCCCACCCGCACCGCTGGACGGCGTCTGCGCGCCGGAATGGTGGATCTTCGACAGTTTCGGCGCCTATGCGGAGCATCTGCGCCGGCAGCCATCATCGGTGAACACCCTGGCGCTGATCGGGCACATGTCGCTGCGCGTGGCGGCCATGGGCGGTGACACCGGCCGCGCCGCGACGGACAGGGAAGCCGAGCGGATGCGCCGCAAGCTGGCGCAATCGCTGGCGGAAGGCGCGGCCGGCTTCTCCACCGGGCTGTTCTATCCGCCGAGCAGGCACGCGCCGGAGCAGGAGGTGATCGCGGTGGCGGAGGCGCTTCGCGAGCAGCGCGGCCTCTATGTCACGCATATGCGGGACGAGGGCGATGGCGTGCTGGACAGCATCGAGGAGACGCTGCGGATCGGGAAGGCCGTCGGCGCGCCGGTCATCATCAGCCACCACAAATGCGCGCAGCCGGAGAACCATGGCAGATCGGCCGAGACGCTGCCGCTGATCGAACACCACGCGGCTGACTACCCCGTGGCCTTCGACGTCTATCCCTACACCGCCTCCTCCACCTCCCTCAGCGCGCGAAAGCCGCGCGCCGACGTGCCGGTGCAGGTCACGACGTCCTTGCCCCATCCGGAGATGGCGGGCCGCGCGCTGGACGACATCGCGCGGGAATGGGGCGTGACGCTGGAGGAAGCGGCGCTTCGCCTCGCGCCTGGCGGCGGCGTCTTCCACAACATGGCGGAGGCGGATGTGCGCCGGATCATGGCGCATCGCCTGTCCATGATCGGCAGCGATGGCGGGCCGCTGGCGGAACATCCGCATCCCCGCCTCTGGGGCACCTTCCCCCGGGTGCTGGGGCGCTATTGCCGGGAACTCGGCCTGTTCAGCCTCGAAACCGCGGTCCACAAGATGACGGGCCGCACCGCCACCATCTTCGGCATCCCGGATCGCGGCACGATCCGGGAGGGCGCTTTCGCCGACCTGGTGCTGTTCGATGCCGACACGGTGCTGGACCGCGCGAGTTTCGTGGCCCCGCGCCAGGTCGCCGACGGCATCATCGAGACCTGGGTGAACGGCCAATCCGTCTATACCCACGCCGCCGGCGCGAGTGACACGCCGGCGGGGCGGCTATTGCATCGGCAGGTTCAGTAGACCGCGGCGATGCACTCGATCTCCAGCAGGAATTCCGGCACCGGCAGCGCGGCGACCACACAGGTAGTGCGGGCGGGCAGATGGTCGGCTGGGAAGGCCTCGGCATAGAGGCGGTTCATCAGGGCCACATCTTCCACCCGCGTGAGCAGGACATTGGCCTTCAGGATGTTCTGCATGTCGCTGCCGCCTTCCTTCAGCGCGCGATGCAGGTGCTGCATCACCAGGGCGAACTGCGCCTCGAACCCCTCCGGCACCCCATCCGGGCCCATGGGGCCGATGCCGGAGACGTAGAGCGTTGGCCCATGGCGGACGGATTGGGCGAAGGGCGGGTACGCCCTGCCACCCTTGGGCGGCATGAAGCGCGTGATTTCCGGCATCGGAGGTTTCCCCTGATCTTGCGGGGGCATGGATGACGGTTCCACCATGCGGGCGCAACAGCCACGGGTTCCCGCACGCCATGCCGAAGGTCGATACCGCCCGCTTCCTCGCCGACCTGAACGAGTTGCGGCAGATCGGCGCCTACAAGACCGGCGTGCACCGGCCGACCTTCTCGCCGGAGGACATGGAAAGCCGCCGCTGGCTGATGGAGCGGATGCGCGAATGCGGGCTGGAACCCACCATGGACGGCATCGGCAATGTGATCGGCCGCCACCAGAGCGCCGGGCCGCATCTGCTGGTCGGCAGCCATATCGAGAGCCAGAACTACGCGGGCTGGCTGGATGGCGCGTTGGGCGTCATGGCGGGCGTGGCGCTGGCCCGTGCCGGGCTGCCGGTGGATGTGGCGGCCTGGGCGGATGAGGAAGGGCATTATGGCGGCTTCATCGGCAGCCGGTCCTTCATCGGCGAACTTTCCGACGCGGAAATCGACCGCCTGACCAACCGCTACCACGGCAAGCCCTTGCGCCAGGCCTTGCAGGAAGCGGGGCTGGCGGGCCTGCCGCGCATCGCCATGGAGCCGGGGCGGCACAAGGGGTTTCTCGAACTCCATATCGAGCAGGGGACGCAGCTTGAGGGCTCCGGCCAGCGCGTCGGCGTGGTGACGGGCATCGTCGCCATCTGGCAGTACCGCATCACCATCACCGGCATGCAGGACCATGCCGGCGGCACCACCATGGCGGAACGGCGCGACGCCGGCCTGACCGCCGTGCGCCTGCTGGCCATGCTGGATGAGCGCATGCCCATGGTGTGCGGCCCGCGCAGCACCTGGACCTGCGGCCGCATCGCGCTCGATCCCGGTGCTTCCTCCATCATCCCCGGCAAGGCGGAAGTGCTGTTCCAGTTCCGTGACGTGGAGGAGACGGTGCTGGCCCGCATGGCCCATTGCCTCGAAGCCTGCGTGCAGGAAAGCAACCGCCGCGAACGCTGTACCACGGTGCTGGAGGCGATGAGCCTGTCGAAGCCCGCGCTTTGCGATCCCGCGATGCAGGCGGCGCTGGCGGGTGCGGCCGAACAATTCGCCCCGGGTGCCTGGCGGCACATGCCATCCGGCGCCGGGCATGATGCACAGTATCTGGCGAAGCGCATGCCGGCGGCGATGCTGTTCAGCCCCTCCATCGGCGGCATCAGCCACCACTGGAGCGAGGATACCAAGGAGGAAGACCTGGCGCTGTGCGTCGAGGTCCTGGCCGAAGGCGCGGCGCGCTACCTGGCAGGCTGATGGCGCGGGCCTATCTGCGCAGCGGAGGGATGGGTCCATGAACACACTTGGCATCGTCGCGCTGCTGGCCACGCTGGCCCTGGGGGCGCTGGCAGGCTTCCACTACCTGACGCGCACGCGGAAGCGCTGGGTGGTGACGGCGCATCTGGTGGCGGCGATCGTGGCGCTGGCGGTTGTGGCGACGCGCGTCGTGGCGGGGCCACCGGGGCCGATGCCGGCGCTGGTGCCGCCGCTGCTCGTCGTGCTGGCGCTGGCGGGGGGCTATGGCGCCTTCCGCTGGCTGCGGCGGGGTGGCGGCGCGGTGCTCGCCCTGCATGTGGCCTTGGGCGCGGCGAGTTTCCTTGTGTTCCTCGCCTATATCCGCGCGCCGTGAAACTCCGTTAGGCTTCGCTCACAAGAAGCCTTCCGGAGGAACGACCCATGGACAGCCTGCGTTTCGCGCGGCGCGCCGCGCTCATGATCGGATTGGCAATGGCGGCGACCCCGACCCTGGCTGCGGACTACCCCGCGCCGCGCGACGGCAACTGGGTGGCACGCGATTTCCGCTTCCACACCGGCGATGTGATGCCGGAGCTTCGCATCGGCTACACCACGGTCGGCGATCCCTCCGGCATCCCCGTGCTCGTGCTGCACGGCACGGCGGGGTCCGCGCGCAGCATGCTGACGCCGGCCTTCGCGGGGGCCTTGTTCGGGGAAGGCCAGCCGCTCGATGCCCGGCGCCACTTCATCATCATCCCCGACGCCATCGGCACCGGCCGCACCACCAAGCCGAGTGACGGGTTGCGCGGCAATTTCCCGCGCTACAACTATGACGACATGGTGCTGGCCCAGCACCGGCTGGTGACGGAGGGCTTGGGCATAAGCCGCCTTCGGCTCGTGATCGGCAATTCCATGGGTGGCATGCATGCCTGGGTCTGGGGCACGAATTTCCCGGATGCGATGGACGCGATCGTGCCCATGGCGTCGCAGCCCACGCAGATGTCCGCGCGCAACTGGATGATGCGGCGCCTGCTGGTGGAAACGGTCCGCCGCGACCCTGCCTATGCCAACGGCTTCTACACGCAGCAGCCCGCCAGCCTCGGCCTCGCCAATGTCGTCTACGCCACCGGCACCAATGGCGGCACGCTGAACCTTGCTTCCATCGCGCCGACGCGGGAAGCAGCGGACCGGATCATCGACCAGCGCCTGGCCGCGCCGCCGCCCGCCGACGCCAATGACTTCATCTGGCAGTGGGATTCGTCGCGCGACTACAACCCGGAGCCGCGGCTCGACCGCATCAAGGCGCGGGTGCTCGCCATCAATGCCGCCGATGACGAACGCAACCCGCCGGAGACCGGCCTCATGCAGGCCGCCATGCGCCGCGTGGCCAACGGGCAGTTGCTGCTGATCCCGGCGAGTGCCGAGACGCTGGGCCACGGCACCACCGGCAATGCGCGCTTCTGGGCGGAGGATCTGCGCCGCTTCATGGCGACGCTGCCATAGGCGGTCAGTCGAGCAAGGCGGCGGCAATCCTCACCAGGCTGCCGCCGGGCACGCGCAGCGCCTCCAGCACCCGGAAGTGATCGGCCCCGGGGATCGGCACCAGCGGCCCCGGCGCCTGCGCCGCGCTGCGCAGCTCATGAAAATCGCGGCTGTGGCGGACCAGTTCCGGCAGCTCCGCCGCGCCATAGGCGATGGCCAGCGGCTTCATCACCACCGGGCGGCGGGCGGGGGACAGGTTCTGGACCTCGTCGCCCGTCAGCTTCAGCGCGGCATCCAGGTAGGTCTCCCGGATCGCCTCCAGGTCGAAGACGCCGGAGATGGCGAGCCCGGCCGTCACCGCCGGATGTTCCAGCGCCATCGCCGTCAGATGCCCGCCGGCGGACCAGCCGGAGGCGACGATGGGCCCCGCGATGCCGTGTTCCGCGCCATGCGCCGACAGCCAGTCCAGCGCCGCGTTCACCTGCCAGCAGATGGTGGTCAGGCTGGCTTCCGGTGCCAGGGTGTAGCCGCAGAAGGCCGCGGACCAGCCCATGGCCAGCACGCCTTCCGCCAGGTGGCAGAAATCCTGCCGCCGGTTGCGCTGCCAGTAGCCGCCATGGATGAAGACCAGGCAGGGCGCGTTCGCGTCGCGGCCGGGGTACAGGTCCCAGGCCTCCCGCTCATGCGGCCCGAAGGCCAGGTCCAGGTGGCCGGGATGCGCGGCGCGGAAGGCGGCGGCGGCGGCATCGCGCTCCGCGATCAGGGCCGGGCTGTCCGCCACCGCTTCCGCGTTGTTGTAGGCGCGGTCGCGATCCGCCTGGCTGGCGGTCGCCCAGAAATCCGGCAGCGCCTTCATGGCGCCAGCACGCGGATCGGGTTGCCGGCGATGAAGGCCTCGATCACCTCCACCGCGCCCTTGAAGTAGGCGCCGTAATTCTGCTTCGAGACATAGCCGAGATGCGGCAGCAGCAGCGCGTTCGGCGCTGACATCAGCGGATGAGTCGCGGGGATCGGTTCCTCGTCGTACACGTCGAGCCCGGCGCCCGCGATGCGCCCTTCCTTCAGCGCCGCGATCAGCGCGGCCTGGTCGATCAACGGGCCGCGGCTGGTGTTCACGATGAAGGCGCTGGGCTTCATGGCGGCGAGTTCCGCCGCGCCCACGATGCCGCGGCTGCGATCCGACAGGATCATGTGCAGGGACACCACGTCCGACTGCGCGAACAATTGCTGCTTCTCGACGCGCGCCACGCCGACGGCGGCGGCTGCCTCGGCCGTCAGGTTCGTGGACCAGGCGATGACCTTCATGCCGAAGGCCTGGCCGACCTTGGCCACCGCGGTGCCGAGCTTGCCGAGGCCGAGGATGCCGAGCGTCTGCCCGCCCACCGCGGTGCCGACGCTGGTCTGCCAGGTGCCGGCGCGCAGGCTCGCGGCCTGGGCCGGCAGGTCGCGCATCAGGTTCAGGATCAGGCCCCAGGTGATGTCCACCGTCGGCGCGCCGCTGGACGACGTACCGCACACCGTCACGCCCTGCGCATGGGCGGCGGCGATGTCGAGCGATCGGTTGCGCTCTCCGGTCGTCATGAGGAGCTTGAGGTTGGGCAGGCGCTTGATCAGCGCGCCGGGGAAGGGGGTGCGTTCGCGCATTGCCAGGATGGCATCGAAGGGCAGCAGCCGCGCCACCAGCGCATCCTGGTCCTTGATGGTGTCGCGGAAGACGGTCACCTCGACCCCCGCGGGCAGGCGGTCCCACGGGCCCATGGACAGGGCGACGCCCTGGTAGTCATCGAGGATCGCGATCTTCGTCAGTGCTGTCATGTCGTTTCATCCCTACCCGGACCGAGTGCGCGCAATGCGTTGAGCACGACCGCGACGTCAATGCCCTCCTGGATCAAAGCACCCTGCACGGGGCTGAGATACCCCAGCGCGGCCGCGACCATGCCGAGGATGGACAGCGTGATGCCGATGGCGACGGATTGCTTCGCGATGGCCTGCGCCCGGCGCGCGGCGAACAAGGCCGTGGCGACGCGGTCCAGGTGGTCCACCAGCACCACGGCATCCGCGGCCTCCCCGGGCGCCGCCGAGCCCCGGGCGGCCATGGCGATGCCGACATCGGCCATGGCGAGGGCGGGTGCGTCATTCACCCCATCCCCCACCATCAGCACGCGGCCCGACCGGCGCTCGGCCTCGATCACGGCGAGTTTGCGGGCGGGGTCGTGATCCGCGAAGACGGCATCGGCGCCGACCTGGCGCCCCACCGCCTGGGCCGGCGCTTCCGCATCGCCCGACAGCAACACAACCCGGGAAATGCCGGCGCGGCGCGCGGCGGCGACCATGGCGGGCGCATCGGCGCGCAGCGCATCCTGGAACAGCAGGCTGCCGGCGAAGCGGCCATCGATGGCGACGGTGACGATGGCGGTGCCGGGTTCATGCGCGCCGGCCTCCGGCAGGGGCGCGTGGAAGGCGACGAAGCCGCGCGTGCCGATGGCGATGGCCCGGCCTTCCACCCGGCCCGAGAGCCCCGCGCCGGCCTCCTCGCGCACCTCCTCCGGCAGGGGCAGCGCATGGCCGGCCTCCTGCGCCGCCGCCACCAGCGCCGCGGCCAGCACATGGCCGCTGGCCTGGTCCAGCGCGGCGGACAGGCGCAGAAGCTCGCCCTCCGCCATCCCTGGCGCGGGCCGGATGGCGACCAGGCGGGGCCGGCCCTCCGTCAGCGTGCCGGTCTTGTCCATCACCAGGATGGACACGCTGGCGAGCCGTTCCAGCGCGGCGCCCGACTTCACCAGCACGCCCGCCCGCGCGGCCCGGTTCATCCCCGCCACCAGCGCCACCGGCACGGCCAGCAGCAGCGGGCAGGGGGTGGCGATGACCAGGACGGCCAGCGCCCGGGCCGGATCGCCTGTCAGCAGCCAGGCGAGGCCGGACAGAGTCAGCGTCGCGACGAGGAAGGCGACCGACCAGCGCTCCGCCAGGCGGGCCATGGGCGGTTTGGCGGCGGCGGCACCCTCCACCAGGCGGACGATGGCGGCATAGGTGCTCTCCGACGCCGGGCGCAGCGCCAGCAGGACCAGGCTTTCCCCCGCATTGGTGGCGCCGCTGCGCGCGGCATCGCCGGCGGGGCGGGAGACGGGCAAGGGCTCGCCGGTCAGCGCGGCCTCATCCAGCAATGCGGGGGCTTCCAGCCGGCCATCCACCGGCAGGACCTCCCCCTTGCGGATCAGCAGGCGGTCGCCGGGGCGGATGGCCTCGATGGGAATTTCCGTCAGCCCTGAGGCGTCCTGGCGCAGCGCGGTGCGGGGCTGGCGGGCCAGCAGGGCCGTCATCTCCCGCCGTGCGCGGGCGCTGGCGCGGGCTTCCAGCATCTGGCCGCCGGCGAACATCAGCGCCACCACCGCGCCGGCCAGCCATTCGCCCAGCGCCAGCGCACCGGCCATGGCCAGCGCCGCGACGACATCCAGCGCGAAGTCCCGCCGGGCGATGCTGCGCGCGATCTGCACCAGCAGCGCCACCAGCACCACGGCGGTGCCCGCGCCGAGCGAGAGGGATGACAGCGTGGCAAGGCCGGCGAGCCGCAGCGCGAGGCCCAGCGCCAGCCCCGTGCCGGCGGCGATCAGGAGGCGCCGCTTCGCGATTTCATCCATTCCGCATGGGTCGCGCCGGATGGCGCCTGTGTCCAGCCCCCAGCGGGCCAGCGATCAGGCGGCGAGGAGATCCCAGCGGATGGTGCGGCCGGGGCGCAGCGGCAGGGCGCCCGGCGCTGCCGCCGGCACCGTGCCGTCCGGGGCGAGGGTGGCGACGCTGCGGCGGTCGAACAGGCTGTGCGGCCCGTCCGGGTCCTGCTGGTCGAGATCCGCGGGCAGGGCGCCGAGCGGATCCGCGGCCAGGGCGCCGGCCAGGCGCGCCGTGGGGGTGTGGACGACAAGGGTGCAGGTGGCGGGGGAGGCACCGGCCTCGCTGTCCGGCAGCAGCAGGGCGAAGCCGCCGGCCTCATCCGTCCAGGTGACGACGCGCATCAGCCCCGCATCGGTGCTGGCGGCCAGGCGGGCGAGCGCGATGCTGCGGCCGGCCGCATCGCGCAGCGTGCCGATGACGGCAGTCATGCCGGTCGGGATGGCGCGGCCGGGGGCCGGGCGAAGCAGCACGGTGCGGCGCACGGGGTGGGTCGGCACGGGGATGCCGGGACCGCCCGCGGTGGGGCGCAGGGGGTAGCGATCCGGCACATCCACCATCAGCGCGGCGGGCAGGTAGCGGCGCTCCGGGTCCGTCACCACGATCCGGCGGGGGCCGGGCGGCAGGTCCGTGAAGCGCGTCTGGCCCGATGCCGGATCCCATTCCGGACGGGCGCCGATGATGCCGACGGCCTTCACCACAAGCCCCGCCACCGGCGGCAGCATGCCCGGCTGGCCCTCGGCGCGGTAGGGCAGGGCACGGATGCCGAGGATGGGTTCCCCCGGCGGCATGGCGGTGCGAACGCCCAGGCGCCAGGGCGATTGCGTACCGATGATGCTCATGCCGGCGCGCGTGCCACGACGCATTCTCCCAGGTCCTGCCAAATCCTAGGCGAGGTGGCTGGATGGGTGCAACTATTGGTTGGTGTCGTCCGTCCCAGTAACGAGAATTCCCGACGCAGCCTGACGAAGCCGGTCAGGCAACGGCGTCGGCCGGCGCTGCGTCGCCCGGTCCACATAGACATGGACGAAATGGCCTTCCGCGCTGGCCACCACTTCCTCGCCCTTGAAGATGCCGATGCCGTAGCGGATGGAGGTATTGCCCAGGCGTTCCACGCGCAGCCCGGCGGTGATCTCCTCTGGGAAGGCGATGGGGGCGTGGAAGCGGCATTGCGTTTCCACCACCACGCCGATGACGGGGCTGTCCACCAGGTTGATGGCGCCTTCCCCCAGCAGGAAGCGCGCCACCACCGTGTCGAAATAGCTGTAGTAGGTCACGTTGTTGACGTGGCCGTAGATGTCGTTGTCCATCCAGCGCGTCGGGATCGCCAGGAAGTAGCGGTAGTCCGCGCGACTCGGCAGCGCCTTCGTCACCCCAGCGCCTCCTGCACCACGGCGTTGTCGATGCAGGCATCATAGCCTGGCGCGGCGGGAATGGCGCCCGCGCGCAGCATGGAGGCTTCCAGCGATTCATAGGCGTCGCGCGGGAAGAAGGGGGTGGGCGCCCAGAGGCCGAGCTTCCTGTAGCGCGCGATGCCGCCTTCCAGCGTCGCGCGGTCCATGCCGGCGAAGAAGGGGGCCACCGTCGCGGCGATGGTCGCGGCATCGCTGCCCTGCAGCCAGCGCTGCATGGAAGCCAGGCCGCGGATCATGCCGAGGATGGCCGGGCGGCGCTCCGCCAGGATGGCGCGGGTCGCGTAGAAGGCGGTGTAGGATGTCGGGCCCCGGTCCGCCTGCGCATGCCAGACCGCGCAGCCCTTCGCCTCCGCCATCGTCGCGAAAGGCTCGAACACCTGCGCCAGGCCGAGCGTGCCGGCCGCCACCGCATCGGCATTCTCCGCCATCGTCCGGCCCTGCACCGTCTCCAGCGCCGCCGGGTCGATGCCGGCTTCCAGCAGGTCCCGCTGCAGGCACCACCAGGGGGTCGGCACCTCGCTCACCACGCCCAGCGAATGGGTGCGGAGGTCGCGCAGCGTGAAGCCGGGCTTTGGTCCGCGGCCGACCAGCAGGAAGGGGTCCTTCATCACCACCGCGCCGAAGCTGACCAGCGGGCTGTCCGGATTCGCGGCATGGTCGCGGATCACGCGCATCGGCCCGGACCAGGCCATATGCGCCGCGCCCGACAGCAGGTTCGCCACGGCGCGGTCAGGCTCCCCCACCGTGATGAGGGTGACATCGACGCCGGCGGCCGCGAAATCGCCCCGCGCGATGGCGGCGTAGAAGGGCGTGTAGAACAGGGCGCGGAAGGGCTCCTGCAGCGTGATGGTGTTCATGGGCCCGGCGTCCTGCTGTAAGTTGTCGCGCGATGTGACATCATTGGCGCCTGCCGGAAAAGAGGGCCCACCCTGATGATGATGTCGCGCCGCCTGCTGTTGGGAACGCTCGCCACGCCGATGCTGGCGCAGGGGGCATCGGCGCAGGCGCCGCGGCCGCTGCGCGTGGTGGTGGCCTTCGCGGTCGGCGGGCTGACCGATGTGGTCGCGCGCATCCTGGCGGAGCACATGACCATCACGCTCGGCCGGCCGCTGGTGATCGACAACCAGGGCGGCGCGGGCAGCACCATCGGCGCGACCACCGTGGCGCGCGCGGCGCCGGACGGGAACACCATCCTGGTCGGCAGCGTCGGCCATGCCGCGATGGCCGCGCTCTACAGCAACTTCCCCTTCGACCCGATCACGAGCTTCGCGCCCGTCGCCCTGGTGACGCGCCAGCCCTTCGTGGTGGCGGTGCATCCCGGCGTGCCGGCGACGGATGTGCCCTCCTTCCTCGCCTGGCTGCGGTCCCGCAACGGAGAGGCCAATTTCGGCACGGCGGGCATCGGCGCCTCCTCCCACCTCGCGGCCGAGTTGCTGCGCAAGCTGACGGGCGCGAACTTCACCGTGGTGCCCTATCGCGGCACGCCGCAGGCGGTGGCGGACCTCACGGCCGGGCGCGTCGACTTCATGATCGACAGCCAGACGCTGCTCGGCCCGCTGATGGCCGATGGACGGGTGCGCGGCCTGGCCGTGACCAGCGCGCAGCGATCCACCATGCTGCCGCAGCTGCCGACGCTCGCGGAGGCTGGGGTGGCGGGCTACGATGCCTCCGCCTGGCAGGCGATGTATGCGCCGGCCAATATGCCGGACGCCGTGCTGCGCCCCATCGCCGATGCCGCCGCCCGGGCGCTGCGGGACCCCGGGGTGCAGGCGAAGCTGGCCGCGGCCGGCGTCGATGCCTTCGCCGATCCCTCGCCGGAGGCAGCGCGGGCCCATCTGGCGATCGAGGTCGCGAAATGGGGCGGGCTGGTGCGGGATCTCGGAATCCGGCCGGGCTGACCGCCCGATTCGCACCTCAGGGCGCGTGTGAACATCGCGCGCCTATCGTCTCTATTCCGTCATGGCGGCGCGAGAAGGCTTCGCTCCGCCCGGGGGCGCGGCTATAGGGTGGGGATGGCCGCGCGCTGCCCCCCGGCGCCAAGCCCCCTGTCCTGAGGAACCCCCCGCCGCGATGTCCTTCGCGCCCAGCCCTTCCGCGCCGCGCCTCGAGCCCTTCAGGCTGCGCGGGGCCAATTTCAATCTGCTGGTGATGCGGCTGCTGGATCATCGCGTGGAGGCCGTGGTGCCCGCGCTGGGCGACCAGTTCCGCCGCGCGCCCGGCTTCCTGCGCTTCGCCCCCATCGTGGTCGGGCTGGACGACATCCAGGCCCGCCCGCATGAGGTCGATTTCGTCGGCCTGGTCCAGCAGCTCCGCGCCATCGAGATCGTGCCCATCGGCACCGTCGGCGGCACGCCGGAGATGCGCGTCGCAGCCCAGGGCGCCGGCCTGCCGCCGCTGCGCATGGTCGGCGCGAAGGAGGAGGAGGTGCCGCTCCCCGCGCCCTCCGCCGCGCCGCCGCCGCCGCCGCCGGTCTACCAGGCGCCCCCGCCGGAGCCGCAGCCCCAGGGCATCGCCCAGGCGGCGATGGTGATCGACCAGCCCGTCCGCGCCGGCCAGCGGATCTGGGCGCAGGGCTCGGACCTCATCATCGTCGGCACGGTGAACCGCGGCGCGGAAGTGATCGCGGATGGCAACATCCACGTCTATGGCCGCCTGCTGGGCCGCGCCATCGCCGGCGGGCAGGACAACGCCGATGCGCGCGTCTTCGCGCAGCATTTCGACCCCGAACTCGTCTCCATCGCCGGCTACTACGCGGTGCGGGAAGGGCTCGGGGAGGCACCGATCGGCAAGGCCGTCATGGCGCGGCTGGTCGGTGAGCATATGCGGTTCGACCCGCTCGGCTGAGCGGGTTTTCGTCAATCGTGGCAGCGCCCGCGGGCGCGCCGGGCAGAGAAGAAGGGCAGGGGGTCAGCATGGCGGAAGTCATCGTCGTCACATCGGGCAAGGGAGGGGTGGGCAAGACCACGTCATCCGCCGCCTTCGCCACGGGCCTCGCGCAGCGGGGCAAGCGGACGGTCGTGATCGACTTCGATGTGGGGCTCCGCAACCTCGACCTCATCATGGGTGTCGAGCGCCGCGTGGTGTTCGACATCGTCAACGTCATCAGCGGGGAGGCGCGGCTGAACCAGGCGCTGATCCGCGACAAGCGCGTGGATTGCCTGCAGATCCTCCCGGCCTCCCAGACCCGGGACAAGGACGCGCTGACCAAGGAAGGCGTCGGCAAGATCATCGAGGAGCTGTCGAAGGACAACGACTACATCCTCTGCGACAGCCCCGCGGGCATCGAGAAGGGCGCGCTCATGGCGCTCTATTTCGCGGACCAGGCGATCGTGGTGACGAACCCCGAGGTTTCCTCCGTCCGCGACAGCGACCGCATCCTCGGCGTGCTGCAATCCAAGTCCCGCCGGGCGGAGGAGAAGCGCGACCCGGTGAAGGAGCACCTGCTGGTCACCCGCTACGACCCCGCCCGGGTCGAGAAGGGGGAGATGCTGAAGCTCGACGACATCCGGGAGATCCTGGCGATCCCGCTGCTCGGCGTGATCCCGGAAAGCGAGAGCGTGCTGAAGGCATCCAACACGGGCAACCCCGTGATCATGGACCAGGAAAGCGTCGCCGGTCAGGCCTACAAGGACGCTGTCTCCCGCTTCCTGGGCGAGAAGGTGGAGCACCGCTTCCTGGAACCCGCGAAGAAGGGCATCTTCTCCCGCCTGTTCGGGGGGAGGGCGGCATGAGCTGGCTCGCGGATATCTTCCGCAGCCGCAAGCCGGAGCCGGCGACGGCATCCCAGGCGAAGGAACGGCTGCAGATCGTGCTGGCGCATGAGCGCATCGGCCGGACGCGTGAGGATTTCCTGCCGAAGCTGCAGCAGGAGATCGTGGCCGTGGTGGCGCGCTACGTCTCGATCGATCCGGGGCGGGTGAACGTCTCGCTCGACCGTGGCGGGGACATGTCCACGCTCGCGATCGAGATCGACCTGCCCGGCCCCGGCGCCCAGGGCGGCAGGCGGGCGAGCGCCTGAGGGCACCCGGCGCGCAAGCGCCTGAGGGAAACGTCCCGGCCCCTGCGTCCAGGGGCCGGGTAGCGGATCACGCCAGCAGGTACCCCTCCGGCAGGGAGGGCGCGCCCAGAAGCTCGACCTCGAAATCGGCAAGGCCATCGCCCGTCCAGTCCAGCTGGAGCAGCCCGTTGGCGTAGCGCGCCTGGCCCGCGGCGCTGAAGGCGGCGTCGCCGATGAAGGCGAAGGGCTGGCGACCGTCGATATCGGGGTTCGCGTCGATCCGGCGCAGGTCGATGACGTCCCCGTCATCGGCATCGAAGTCGGTGATCACGTCACGCAGCGCGCCGGGGCGCGAATGCGGGGCGTTGAAGAAGAAGGTGTCGGGTCCCTCTCCCCCGGTCATCCGATCCGTGCCCGAACTGCCGAACAGCACGTCGTTGCCCGCGCCGCCAACCAGCGAATCATTGCCCGCGCCGCCATCCAGCGCATCGGCGCCATTGCCACCGAGCAGCGTATCCGCGCCGCCCTGGCCGCGAAGGGTATCGCCGGCGGTGCCGGCGGAGAGCGCGTTGCCCGCCCCATCGCCATCGACCAGCAGGTGCTCCGTGCCTGTCGCGACCAGGGACAGGGTGAAGGTCGAGGCGCCGGTCTGCGTCACCGTCGCGGTGAAGGCGCCGTTGAAGCCGGACAGGTCGATGATGTGGTCCGCCACCCGGTCGGAGGTGCTGTCGATGGCGAGCCCTTTCAGGATGTAGGTGCCATCGACCCACACATGGTCCAGCAGCACGACCTGCCAGCCCTCGAACCCCGTGAAGCCGTCCAGCCCGCGATAGACCGGCACGTTCGTTGACGTCAGGCCCTCCTGGCGCGTGAAGTCCAGCGCCACGGTCTCTCCCACCGCCAGGTCCAGGATGGTGGCGGTGACGGGGGTGGAGGAGACGCGCGTGATCGTCATGGCGAAGCGGTCGGTACCGAGGCCGCCTTGCAGCAGGTCGCCATCCCCTGCGGTCAGCGTGTCATTGCCGCCGAGCCCTCGCAGATGGTCGTAGCCGTCCGTGCCGGCCAGCAGATCGCCATTGGCCGACCCGTTGCGCAACGCCCGCGCGACCTGGAAGACGAGGCTTCCCGGCGCCGTCTCTGCCAGGGTGAAGTCGCCGTTGCCCACATTGATGAACGTCTCGCCGACCCCGTCGCCATCCCGGTCGATCTCCAGCCCGAACCGGTAGAGCCGGACCTCGCCGGCCATGCCGGAGAAGGCGGAGGTGCCGACAAAGGACAGGCTCGACAGGAAGGAGAGATCCAGCACGTCGCCCAGCGCGAAATCCGCGATGGTCGCGCTCGCGATCTCGCCGAGGACGAATCGATCCGCGCCGATACCGCCGCTGACCGTATCGCCGGCCCCGACGACGATCAGGTCGCGCCCCTCGCCGCCCATCAGCACATCCGCGCCGTCGCCGCCGACCAGCTTGTCGGAACCCGCGCCGCCGGACAGCGTATCGGCGCCAAACCCGCCCAGCAGCGTGTCATGCCCCGCCTGGCCGCTGATCGCATCCGCGCCATTGCTGCCGACGATCAGGTCATCGGCGGCCGATCCGGGCAGCGTGACGGGAAGGCTGTAGCCGAATACCAGGCTGCCTTGCGTCACCTCATCCAGGGACAGGATGCCGCGCGGCTGGGTGATGGTGATCTGGCGGTCGGCGATGGCGTCGCCATCCATGTCGATGGTGATGCCGGTGCCGGTCACCAGCACCTCCCCCGCCTGGCCGGTGAAGCCGCCGCGCACCAGGCGAAGGAAGCCCGCCATGGCGGAGAGGTCGATGAGGTCCCCGCCCTCGGCATCGGTGATCAGGTCGCCGCCGAAGGAATCGAGGCTGCCGAAGACGAAGCGGTCGTCATGGGACCCGCCGCTGAGCGTATCGGCGCCGGCGCCGGCTTCCAGCCGGTCCGCGCCGCGGCCGCCACTCAGCACGCTGCCCGCATCGCCCGCCACCAGCGTGTCGTCGCCCAGATCGCCCGTCAGCGTGTCGGCCCCGGTGCCGCCCACCAGCAGGTCGGCCTCCGTGCCGCCGGACAGGCGGTCATCGCCATCGCCGCCCATCACCGTGTCGGCGCCGGCATTGCCATTCATGCTGTCGGCGCCCGCGCCGCCGGAGAGGCTGTCCGCGCCGTCGGAGCCCAGCAGCGTGTCCGCGCCGTCCTGGCCGAAGGCGGCGCCGCCGGCCAGCCCCATGCGCACCACATCATCGCCACCCTGCGCTCGCAGCGTATCGGCGCCACCGGCGGCATCCAGCGTGTCCGCCCCGGCTGTACCGTTCATCACGCGGTTGGCGAGGATGGTGAAGACCCCGCCGCCTGCCGGCGCGACATAGACGCCACCGGCGAGGGTCAGCGTCGCATCCGCGGTCTGCAGGCTGAGCGCGGTGGAGCCATCCTCCAGCGTCACGCGGATTGCGCGGATCTCATTGCCGGCGCCGGAGAAATCGGCCGAGCCGATGAAGGTGAAGCCGGCGGCGAAGGACAGGTCGAGCCTGTCCCCGGGCCTGGCATCGCCGATGATGTCGCCCGCCATCTCCGCGGCGCTGGCGAAGCGGAAGGTGTCGTTGCCGGCGCCGCCGCTCAGCCGGTCCGCCTCCAGCCCGCCCAGGATAAGGTCATCGCCGTCGCCGCCGGCCAGCGTATCCCGCCCCGCGCCGCCGACCAGCGTATCCGCGCCGCCCTGGCCGAAGATGATGTCGTGGTCGGCACCGATGCCGGCGAGGGTGTCCGCCGCGTTGCCGCCGATCAGCGTGGCCATGATGTCAGATACCCCGAATGGTTAACGGCCTGAATGGTTAACGGAGGGTATCGACCGTGTGGGGGGGGGACAGGGTGGGACGCGAGCCCTCACGGGGTCGTGACAGGCCCGCCTGCCTGAAGGGGGGCCGGAACGAACAGCAGCCAGCCTGCCGCCAGCCCCGCCAGGCTGGCTGGCGGGACGGCGTAGATCGCCAGCAGGGGGGCGAGGAAGACGGCATGACCGGCCAGTTCCAGCGCGGCCTCCGGCCCATCCTCCCGCCAGCCCAGCGCGGCGGAGATGGCGATCGGACCCGCCAGGCTCAGCACCAGTCCGGCCATGGCGAAGCGCTTCAGGATGCCGATCCGCGTCACCACCGCGCTGCGCCGCGCATGCAACAGCGCGGCCGCGGCGCCGAGGGCGGCGCAGGTGCTGATGGCACCGGCCCAGAGTTCCCAATCCCCGATCACCAGCTGCGGCAGCACCAGCAGCGCCAGAACGAATGCGGGCGCCAGGAGCCAGGCGGGCTGGCGCCAGGCGACGGGTCCGCTCAGCGCGGGCAGGGCGCTTCCCCGCCGGGCACCGCCACCAGCGTGCCATCCGCCAGAAGCTGTTCGGCCGAGGCATCCGTCAGCAATTGCGTCGCGCCGCCGGGCTCCCCGAACCACGGCAGGGCGTAGCCGACGCGGGCCAGCAGCGGCGCCTGCACCCGATAGACGCGGTAGGGCAGGGTCGCGCAGTCGCTCGGCAGGGCGCGGGCGCCGAAGGCGGCGCCCCGCGGGCTGAAGAAGCGCCCATTATCCTGGCCGAAGCGGTCCAGCAGCATCCCCGGCGGCAGCACCAGGTAGGTGGCGCGTTCGCCGAAGCCGTTGTCGGGCGGCCAGCGATAGCCCTGCGGCGTCACCCATTCCCGCGCCAAATCGGGCCGCGCGCCCGGCGGCAGGGGTGGCGGTCCGGCGCAGGCGGAGGCCGCCAGCGCCAGCAGCAGCACGGCACGGCGCAGGGTCAGATCTCCCACTGGAACCCATCGATGACGATGTGCTGGCCGGTGATGAAGTTCGGCTGCTCCGCCGCCAGGAAGGCGACGACGCGCGCCACGTCCTGCGGCTTGCCGACGCGCCCCAGCGCGATCTTCTTGGCCAATTCCGCGCCGCGCGACCGGGTCAGGGTGTTGCCGATCTCCGTCTCGATCACGCCCGGGCATACGGCGTTCACGGCGATGTCGGGGCCGAGTTCCTTGGCCAGCGCGCGCGTCATGCCGAGGATGCCGGCCTTGGCGCTGGCATAGGCGAATTTGCTGACCGCGCTCGTGACGCCGCCGGTATGGGCATTGAGGCTGGACATGGACACGATGCGCCCGCCGCCCACCTTCTGCATCAGCGGCACGAAGGCCTGGATGTAGTTGAAGCAGGATTTCAGGTTGATCGCGATGGTGCGGTCGAACTCCTCCTCCGGGCATTCCATGATGGTGCGCGGGTTGGACTTGCCGGCGTTGTTCACCAGCACGTCGCAATGGCCCCATTCCGCTTCGACGGAAGCGGCGATTTCCTTGGCGCGGGCGTGGTCGGCGACATCGGCCTCGAAGGTCAGGCAGGCGCGGCCCATGGCTTCCAGCTCGGCCTTGGTGTTGGCCATCTCGGGCGCCAGCAGATCCACCAGCACCAGGTCGAAGCCGCGCTCCGCCAGCGCATGGGCGCAGCCGCGGCCGATGCCCCGCGCGCCGCCCGTCACCACCGCCACCTTGCGATCCGCCATGCCCGATTCCTCCGTGAAAGCCGCGCCAGCGGGCAGCTTCGGCCGGAACCGATCCCTGCGAAAGGGGGCCGTGACGGCGCCGGCGGAATGGGGCATGATACGCTCAATCGTTATGCTTCATAACAGTCAGGAGGTTTCCCCATGCGCACCCAGGTAGGCATCATCGGCGCGGGCCCCGCGGGGCTGCTGCTGTCGCATCTCCTCCACCTCCAGGGCATCGACAGCGTGGTGCTGGAAGCGCGCAGCCGCTCCTACGTCGAGGAACGGGTGCGGGCGGGTCTGCTGGAACAGGGCAGCGTTGACACGCTGACGGAAGCCGGCGTCGCGGATCGCCTGCACCGGGAGGGCCTGGTCCATCACGGGATCGAGCTGCGCTACGACGGCATCGGCCATCGCATCCCGGTCACGGACCTCACGGGCCGCGTGGTCACGATCTATGGGCAGCAGGAGGTGGTGAAGGACCTCATCGCCGCGCGTCTCGCCGCCGGCACGCATTCCGGCAATCCGGCGATCCTCTTCGATGTGGAGGATGCGGCGGTGCATGACGTCACCAGCGACAACCCGCGCATCACCTTCCGGCATGATGGCAAGGATCATGTGCTGGATTGCGCCTTCATCGGGGGCTGCGATGGCTTCCACGGCATCTGCCGCCCCGCCATCCCGGATCTGCAGATCTTCGAGCGCATCTATCCCTTCGCCTGGCTCGGCATCCTGTCGCGATCGAGGCCGGTGTCGGAGGAGCTGATCTATGCCCGCCACCGCGACGGCTTCGCGCTGGCCACCATGCGGTCCAACAGCGTCTCCCGCCTCTATCTGCAATGCACGCCGGAGGAAGACATCAAGGAATGGCCGGATGCGCGGATCTGGGAGGAGCTGCACCGGCGCCTCGGCGTCGGGTCCGAGCTGGAGGAAGGCGAGATCTTCCAGAAGGGCGTGACGCCCATGCGCAGCTTCGTGTGCGAGACGATGCGCCACGGCCGCCTGTTCCTGGCTGGTGACAGCGCCCACATCGTGCCGCCCACCGGCGCCAAGGGCATGAACCTGGCGATCGCCGATATCCGCGTGCTGGCGCGCGGGCTGGAGCGTTTCTTCGCGAAGGGGGAGACGGATCTCCTCGACCGCTACTCCGACATCTGCCTGCGCCGCATATGGAAGGGGCAGCGCTTCTCCTGGTGGATGACGTCGATGCTGCACCGCTTCGACGGCAACGACCCCTTCGAGCACCGCGTGCAGGTGGCGGAACTGCAATATGTCTCGACCAGCAAGGCGGCGATGACGACGCTGGCGGAGAACTACGTCGGCCTGCCCTACGAGGTGTGAGGGCGCATCAGCCGCACTGATGGAAACCGCCGCCGGGCAGCGGCGCGAGTTCCAGGATGCCGAGGATGGCGGGGCCGCGCGGGTCGATGACCAGCGCGGCGCCCTCCGGGAAGGCGCGGCCGGCGACGGGGTCGCCGAAGACCATGATGGCGGGGGTCCGGTGGCCGACCAGGACGCGGTTGGTGCCGGGGGGTGGCGCCTCCCCGAACAGGCGCCGATGTTCCGCCACCACCCAGGCCAGGCGGGCCCCGGCATAGTCATCGGCCAGCAGGCTGTCCGTGACCTCCACGGCGCCGAAGGCGTGCTCCGCCGTGTCCCGCGCGCGATAGACAGGGCCGGCCAGGATCGGCTGCGCGAGCGGGATGCCGAGGTCGCGCAGCCTCTGCCCGATCAGCGCGGATTGCGCGCGGCCACTGGCGGAGATGTTGCGCTGGCCGGGGCGGTCGCCGATGCGGAAGCTGATGTCGCAATTCTCGCCCCGCGTGTCGGCATGGCGGAAGAACAGCACCAGCCCGCCCTCGCGCAGCCGCGCGACCAGCGCGGCGCCCTCCGGCGTTTCCGCCGTGGTCGGCACCAGGCGTGGCTGCGCGGCGGCGGGGAAGGCGGCCAGCAGCAGGGCCAGGACGGCGCGGCGGTCAGCCCGCAAGGATCGCCTCGACGATCTCCTGCACTTCCAGCGCCTCCCGCAGCGTGGCGAGGTCGACGCGCCCGCCCTGCGTCAGCGCCGCGAGCTTGGAGAGCTGGCCGCGCAGCACCATCGGGCGCATCTCCGCATTGGGCAGCGCGTCCGGCGCGGGGCGGAAGCTGCCGTCGGCGTCGCGCTTCTCGGCGAAGGACCAGTCGCGCAGGCGGATGCTGCCGCCCTCGCAGGACAGGCGCCATTCATTCGCCTCATCCGCCGTGGTGGTGCCGACGCCGCCGCGCAGCGCCACGGGCGTGTCGCCGGCCATCAGCGTGGCGCGCACCGCCGTCTCCGCCCCATCGCCGTCCGGAAAGGTCGCGTCGCGGTCGAGCAGGGTCAGCGCGCCGAGCTGGCGGCGCGTGAGGAACAGGAAGTGGGACAGCACCTCCCGCGTGAAGCCGCCATCCGCGCGCTTCGCCAGCCAGGACGAAGCGCCCATCTGCCAGGCGCGCGGCCAATTGGCGAAATCGGCTGTGATGGACAGGGTCCGCGGGCTGCCGATCTCCCCGCGCCAGGCGGAAAGCTGCGCCACGGCCGGCGACGATGCCATCGGAAAGTTGACGGCGGCGCGGGCGCCGGAGGCCTCGGCCGCCGCGACGAAGCGGCGGGCATCGGGCAGGTCGCTCGCCAGGGGCTTTTCCAGGAAGACGGCGCGGCCGGCGGCGAAGGCGGCCTCGGCATGGGGGATGTGGGAGGAGGGGGGCGAGGCGATATAGAGCGCGTCGCAGGCCGCGATCACCGCCTCCGCACTGGGCAGCATCGGCAGCCCCGGCGCGATGGAGGCGAGGCGCGTGGCGGCGTCGGGGGATGGGTCCCAGACCGCGACGGGCGTGACCTCCGCATGCGTCCGCGCCGCGCCCAGCAGGCGTTCGCCCATGATGCCGAAGCCGACGATGCCGAGCCTGACCGCCATCTGCCCCATCCTTCCCAGTATGTGCAGGGCTTTAACGCGCCGTGGCGTCGCGTCCAGCCCGCATCACGAAGACGATGCAGGAAACCACCGCCAGCACGCCGCAGGCCGTCAGGAAGGGCAGGCGCCAGCTGCCGGTGGCGGTGACCGCCCAGGCGAAGGCGGTGGGGGCCGTCAGGTAGCCAAGGAAACACAGCAGGATGGCGCCCGACGATGCCTCCGCCACGCGATCGGGCGGCGAGACGCGGGCGACCTCCGCCAGGAAGATGCCGTTCCAGCTGGCCGCGGTGAAGCCAGAGAGGATCGCCAGCGGGAAGGCGACCAGCCAGTGGCTGCCCGCGCCGAAGGTGATCCACAGCGCCGAAAGCCCCGCCGCCAGCAGCCCGTGCAGCGCGAGGCTGCGCGTGGCATCGCCGAGGCGGTCCGCCGCCCAGCCCAGCACCAGGCGCCCGGTCACGCCCGCCAGCTGCATGGCGGCGAAGATGCTGCCGGCGGCGGGCAGGCCCATCCCATGCTCCTCCACCAGCCAGGTGACGGTGAAGCTGAACAGGCTGCCCTGGAGGCCGGCGAAGGCGAAGGCCTGGAGCGTGAGGGGCGGCAGCACTGGGTGCATCCGCAGCGCCACCAGCGGCACCAGCAGGCGGCGGATGGTCAGGCTCTCCCGCCAGCTCCGCGTCTCGTCACGCTCCGCGTCCAGGGCCGGGCGCAGCGGCTGGATGCAGGCGGCACAGCACAGCGCGATGCCGATCGCGACCCACATCGCCACCTGCCAGCCGAAGGCGGCGGCCAGCGGCGCGGCGAGGAAACCCGCCAGCGCGCCACCCGCCGGCGCACCCGCCTGCTTGATGGAGAAGATCAGCACGCGGTGCCGCTTCGGCGCGTGCTGCTGCAGGATGCGGCTGCCGGCCGGCCCCGTCGGGCCGTAGCCGAAGCCCAGCAGCAGCGCCGCCAGCGGCATCAGCCAGGCATGGCCGAGGGAGGCCACCACCAGCGCCACGCTGCCGATGACCGCACCCGCCTGGATCATCCGCAGCGGCCCGTGCCGCGCCACCAGCGGCGTGCCGAACAGAAGAAATGCTATGGCGCCAAGGGTGTTGAGCGAGGAGAAATTGCCCACGGTCTGCGGCGGCAGGCCGAGGTCGTTCATCATCAGCGGCGCCACCACGGGGATGACCTGGTTCAGGAAGCTGCCGACCGTCTGCATCAGCAGCGTGGCCGACAGCGCCGCGACCCAGGCCTTCATCCCGCTGTCGCCGTCAGCGCCTCAGCCGGATGTCGAGGCCCTGGCGGATCCAGCGGCCCTCGATGATGTCGAGGTCCGTGATGCCGGAGGGCCGCGACTTGGAGGGCTGTTCACGCAGATGCGGCGCGCGCTCCCGCTTCCAGATGTCGTAAAGCCGGCGGAGTTCCACCAGCGGCAGCGGGTGGTCATCGACGCGAATGGAGAGGTCCGGGAAATCCTCCGTCGTCGTCAGCACCAGCGCGGCGGATTGGCGGCCGCGGCGGTCTCCGCCCGCGGCTTCCCCGGCATCGAGGGCCGCCAGCAGGCGCTCCGCCAGCTTGAGGTCGTGGTTGGCCGCGAAGGCGGCGTAGGTATCGGCCAGCACGGCGGGGCCGGCCAGCATGTTGCCGGCGAAGGAGACATGGGCGGAGGTCACATCCCCGCACCATTCCACGCAGTTCTTCCCCGTATAGGCGGCGCTGCGGCCGTGGCGGTCCACGGCGTGGATCTGGCGCAGGCCCCGGCCCTCATCCGCCGCCAGGGCGCTTTCGATGGCGGCGGCGGGGGACAGGCCGCGCGCCATGCCGTCCAGCACGGCGGGGCCGAGGTAGCGGTTGGTCATGGACTGGGTGGAAACGGCGCCGACGCCCGATCGGACGAAGGGGCAGGAGGCACCGACAGCGAAGGCGCAGGTGGTGACGGCGACGGCGAAGGCGCCAGTCTCCGGATCATGGGCGACGACCGACCAGGTCATGGCGAGGTTCCGACTCTAGAATAGGGCGCAGACTACAGGCCGAAGTGCCGTTGCGCGCCAGGGGGTCTGCGGCCATTTTGCGGCGAAGTTCAACGCCGGGAGGATATCGACCATGCGCCAGCCGATTTCGCGCCGCAGCATTCTTGCGGCCCTGCCTGTCCTTGCCGCGCCGGCCCTGATGCCGCGCATGGCCTTCGGCCAGGGCGCCTGGCCGGAAAGGCCCATCCGCCTGATCGTCCCCTTCGGCGCCGGCGGCGCGATCGACACCTTGTCCCGCACCGTCGCCGCCAAATTCCCCGAGGTGACGGGCGGCCAGACGCTGGTGGTGGAGAACCGGCCCGGCGCCGGTGGCACCATCGCGGGCGCCGCGGTGGCGCGTGAACGGCCGGATGGGCTGACGCTGATGATGGCCGATATCGGCGCCAATGCCATCGGCAAGGAACTGATCCCGACGCTGAGCTACGACCCGCCGACGGCCTTCACCCCCATCATCCACCTCGTGAACCTGCCCGCGGTGCTGATGGCGCATCCGACGGTCACGGCGACCACCGTGCAGCAGGTGATCGACCAGGCGCGCGCCCGGCCGGATGGCTTCACCTATTCCTCCGCCGGCAACGGCAATGGCAGCCATCTCTTCATGGCGCTGTTCCTGAAGGAGGCGGGCATCAAGATGGTGCATGTCCCCTACCGGTCCGGGGCGGAGATGGTGACGGCCCTGATCCGCGGCGACGCGCAGTTCGGCTTCCCCACCGTCTCCTCCGGCATCGGGCAGATCCGGCAGGGCAATGCGCGGGCGATCGCGGTGGGCAATGCCTCCGGCACGCCGCTGCTGCCGGGCATTCCCGCCGTCTCCACCGTGCTCCCGGGCTTCGAATGCGCGGTGTGGCACGGCATCGTGGCGCCGGCCGGCATGGATGCGGGCCTCGCCGCCCGGATCAACGAGGTCTTCGGCCGGATCGCCGCGATGGAGGATGTGAAGCAGCGCATCTTCGACGGCCAGGCGGGTGCCGTGGTCGGCGGCACGCCGGAGGATTTCGCCAACCACATCCGGCGCGAGGTCGCGCGCTGGACGCCGGTGATCCGCGATGGCGGGATCCGCGTGGAATGAGCACGCCGCCCGCGCTTCGCACGCTGTCCGCCGTGCTGGTGGTGGGCGACGTCGCGCGGGCGATCGGCTTCTACGTGGAAATGCTTGGCTGCATCGAGTGTTTCCGCGTCGGCGATCCGCCGCACTACGCGGCGGTGGAGCGCGAGGCGCTGGTGCTGAGCCTGATGCCGGCATCCCGCGCGCCCGCCGCCCTCGGCCAGGCGCATCTGCATGTGATGGTGACGGGCCTCGATGACCTGCATGCCGAGATCGCGGGGCGGGGCGTGGCGATCGAGGTGAAGCCGACCGATTTCGACTATGGCCTGCGCGAATTCTCGCTGCGCGATCCCGATGGCAACCGGATCACCTTCGGGGAGGAGGTCCCGCTGTGACATTGAGGTCACTAAGGGCCTTGAGAGCGTTTTAGAATCGCTCAAAAATTTAGGGTTTCCGGCAAGTGCCTGATCCAGGCCGATAATCCGCCGGATTCTAAAGCCCGTTTAGCCGATTAGCCCAGTTTAGCACGTTTAGTTGGGGTCTTTGCGGCGCCGGGCGTGGCAGGGATGTTGGCAGGCCGGAACATAACAAGAATCCCCTGCCGTGTCGAAGGATTTCCGCGGGCGGGGCGAGGCTCGGCTGGACGGTCCTGTCGTGGCGGCGCAGCATCGATCCGGGTGCGGGGATCGGGCGATGCTGGACATGCTGGACGAGGCGCCCGCCTGGGCTGGCGCCGTGGTGGCCCTGATCGGGCTGGTCCTGGCCGCCTTCGGCGCCTGGTCCTGGCGGCTCTGCCAGCAGCTGCGGGGCGCGCGGCTGGTCCCGGTCGCCGGCCCCCATGCCGGGCAGGGCCCGCGCGCCGTGGCGCTGCAGGGGCGGTCCGAATCGCCGCCCGAGGGCGACCTGGCCGCGCCGCTGACCGGCCGGGCCTGCCACTGGTTCAGCTTCCGGGTGGAAGCCCTTCGCAAGCAGGCCGGGCAGGACCAGGAGCGCTGGGTGGAGATCGAGCGGGGCACCAGCCTCCGGCCCATCCTGCTGCGGGACGCGACCGGCCTGGCCAGCATCGACCCGGCGGGCGCCACCATGACGGGGACGGAGACGGAAAGCTGGACCAGCGATGGCCCGCCGCCCGCCGCCGGGATGGGGGAGGCGCTGGCGACCATCGCCTCCGTCGCCATCCAGGGGCGGCTGGAGACGCGGCGCTATACGGAGGAGGTGATCCCCGCCGGCGCGCCCCTGTTCGTGCTGGGCAGCCTGACGCCGGCCCCTGCCGGCCCTTCTGCCGTCCGGGCGCCGGAGAGCGGCTATTTCGCCATCTCCACCCTCTCCCCCGAGGCGACGGCGCGGCGGCACCTGCTGGCGGCGGCGGGGCAGGGGGCGGGCGCCGCGGTGCTGGTGGGCGCGGGCGTGTTCATGACGATGCGGCGCCGGGCGGCCGGCCCCTGATGTCGGCGGGGCGCTGGTCTCAGCCCTTCCGGGCCAGCAGGGCGAAGGCCAGGGCGTAGTCCGGCCCGGCGCGGCGGCCGAGGAGGCGGGCGGCCTCGATGAATTCGGGGTCTTCCTCCAGCGGTGCGAGGGCCGCGGCGGCGCCGGGCAGGGCCCAGCCGGGGGAGAGGAACAGCCCGTCGCTGCGGATCACCGTCAGCCCCACGGCGCGTAACATGCCGGTGAGTTCCTGCACGCTGAAGCCGCGGCCGGGGACGGGCAGGCCGAGCCGGCGGAGTGCGCGCAGCGGCAGGCTTTCGCGGTTCGGCGCCGTGACCATCAGCCGCCCGCCACGGGCCAGCACGCGCGCGGCCTCCGCCAGGGCGGCCGGCGGATCGGCCAGGGCATCGATGGTGTCGATCATCAGGGCGGCGTCGAAGCTGGACTCCGCGAAGCCGAGGCGCGCGGCATCCATCCGGGCGAAGGCGAAGGGGGATGGCGCGGCGTGGCGCGGCAGGGCGCGGGCCAGGGCGCTGTCCGCGACATCGATGCCCGCCACCAGCGCCGCACCCGGCAGCAGCGCGCCGAGCCGCCCGGCGCCGCAGCCGATATCGAGCACCGCCTGGCCGGTGGCGGGGGCCAGGTAGTCGGCGATCAGGCGATCCGTCTCCTCCTGGAAGGCGCGTTCCCGCGCCACGCCCGGCACGCCGCCGGGGGCGAGCCAGGGGCGGGGGGGCGTGTCGCGTGCCTCTGGCCGCGCGGGGCGACGCGCGGGGATGGCCGTGGCGAGGGCTGCGGCGAGGGCGGGCGGCGGCGCGATGTGGGCGGGTTTCGGGGCCTCCGCCGCGGGGCGGGGCGGTTCCGGCGGCAGGGCGTCCCGGTAGACGTGGAAGGCGCGGACATGGGGGCTTTCGTCCAGATCCTTGTCGCCGGGGAGGGGGCTGGTCGCGAAGACGACGAAGACCTCATTGGCGAAGATCGGGCGCGCGGCGGCGGAGAGGGCGAGGAGGAAGCGGCGGGGGATGTCCGCCAGCTGGCCCTTGTGGACGACGATCCAGGCGAAGGCGCGGGGCTCCGCGTTCTCGGCTGCTTGGTAGCGCTCGGCGCGGGGGATGACGAAGCGGAAGGGATCCGGCGCCAGGACACGATCGGGGGCGGCGAGGCGGGAGCGGAGGAACTCCGCGGTGGCCGCCCAGGGCTTGTCGTCATGGGGGAAGGACATGGGGATCCAGTGGGACGGCGTGTGGGGGAGAGTGTCGCGAAGGTGGGGGGGTGGGGCAAGCGAGGGGGGGGGGTGAGCGCGCGGAGGGCCTCGTTGGACGCGCACACGTCGACACATGTTTCGGGAAGCGTTTGGTGGCGTCGCAGGGACGCAGCTACCGGAAAATCCCCCGGCATTGCCCGCTGACATAAAGTCTATCTCTCCGCCTGCTTGTGAAGCGCGTTAATATACTCGGCGAGAGCGGCAAAGAGGCTCCCGTACTGCTCTAAAGGCGTTTCATTCCCTTTCGTGCGGCCGCTTCGCACGTTTGATCGCAGCGCGGTCCAATTCGATTTCGTGGTCGCCAGACTTAAGCTTCACTCTCGACGCATCCCCCAAAAGGGCGGACGCTAAATGGTCGGCCGGACTGTCGGCAGCCTCGTGGCGTGATTCGCCTGATATGAAGAGGTTCCGGGAGATAGCGTCAAGCAACTGAACTGGGATAGTGCTGTCTTGACTCGCTTTCCATTCGAACGTCGTCTCGACTACCCAACTTGCGCGGCTGATATCGAGTTCAAGCTGTCGAAGTTGGAATTCAGCGTCGGCGTGCCGGGCGGACCATTGTGTAAGCCACCTCAGAAACCAGACCGCTGTGCCCGTAGCGACGAAGGTCACCCCGAAGCTCTTCAGCCAGAAAAAGGCTTTGTCCCAAAAATCGGGACCTTGTGGCGGCAATAGGAAAATTATAGCGAGCAGCAGGATGCAAACGGACTCGATCGCAATAACTGTTCTGATGACGGGCTGCCGAAGCTTTCTCGTGTCCTCGGTGAGTTGAAATTTTGTTTTATAAGCAGCCAGATGCTCTTGGAGGTTTTTCTGAAGATCTCTTCGGGCGTGTGTGTTATTTCTGTCATCGAGCTGCTTTTCTCGCTCTTCGAGCTTGGCTTTCTCTGCTTTGATTGCGGACACGCGCGCTTCATATTCCGCGAAAAGCTTCGCTTTCTCCTCTTTCGCTGCTCGGTCAAGCTCTCCCTTGCGTTCCCTGAGTTCGCGTTCGCCTTCGATTCTTGCTTTGGTGAGTTCTTCGCCCACTGCCGACAATTGCCGGCGCATTCCATCCAAGAACTGTTGGTGATTTCGGGACAATTCCCCCAGTCTTGTGTCGTCAATCCCTGTAAAGCTTGAGGTAAGGCTAGCGCCTAATTCAGTTTCGATTATTTCATTTATTTTGATGGCGGTTTCGGGGTGTATTAAATGACCTTGATTAAAGGTTATGCTGTCCGTATGCAACGAAGACTGAAGTCCTCCCTGGACCCTTTGTCCTCTTTCGAATGTGAGTGAGAATAAATTTTGATTTTGTGCTGGCTCATCCGGTCTCCGGTTAGAGTCTCCATATCGAATGGAAAAGCCGCTTTTGTTGGCGATTTCGTCTCTAAGTTTTTTTCGGCTCGGGCCGTCAATTCTAATTTCTGATCCATAGAGATAGAAATTAAAATTAGAAAATTCAAGTTCGACGGCGAGGCGGTCAAATAATTTCAATATTTGATCGTCTGTGCAGCGCGGTACGAGCTTCACGTTGTTGGACATGCGCCCTGATCCTGGACCCGCGACTCACCCACTCGTCCAGAGCTTAGCGCAATGCGGTCGAATTCGAAACGGAATTGGAAGATCCGCTATTGGCCTTAGCCGGCCAATTTCGTCCGCTCAACCGCAGCCCCTCACCCCCCCCCACACCCCATCGCATCCGCCAGCGCCCCGAAATCCGGCGCCACCACGTCCCAATCCTGCGCCGGCGCCAGATCCTTCGTCTGCCCAGCCCCGTGCTCCATCGGCCGGGGAATGAACCCCGTGAGGAAGCCGGTGCTGCGGGCCGCTGCCAGGTCCCCGTTATGGGCGGCGCAGAGCATCACCTCCTCCGGCCGCAGCCCCAGGATTGCCGCGGTGTTGAGGTAGGCGGCGGGGCTCGGCTTGTAGGCTTGCGCCACTTCCGCGCCGAGGATCGCGTCCCAGGGCAGGCCGGCGCGCTTGGCCATGTTCAGCAGCAGCGCGACGTTGCCGTTGGACAGGGGCGCGATGATGTAGCGGGTCTTGAGGCGCGTCAGGCCCGCGACGCTATCTGGCCAAGGGTCCAGGCGGTGCCAGGCGCGATTCAGGTGGTCCAGTTCAGCCTCCGCCACCGTGGCGGGGTCCAGGCCGTGGTCGCGCAGCACGGCCTCCAGATTCTCGCTGTGCAGCACGTCGAGCCGCGTGAAGGGGCGGGCGCCGCTGCGCACCGCCTCCATCGCCGGCTGGTAGCGGCGCCGCCAGGCATCGGCGAAGGCGGCGGGGTCCACCGCGATGCCATGCTTCGCAAGGAAGGGCGCGGCTTCCCGCGCCACCCCGCTGCGCCAGTCCACGACGGTCCCGAAGACGTCGAAGACCAGCGCCTTCACGCCGGCCGTCATTCGGCGGCCTTCGCGGGCGGCAGGTTGCCGGCGGCCGCGGCCCACTTCCGGTCGAACTCCCAGACGTCGGGAAAACCCATCAGCTCGCACATCTTCGCGAAGCTGTAGTCGGCGTTGACCGACATGTTGTTGGAATGCCCATCGGCCTTGAGCTGGCCGTAGGCGCGTTCCAGGGCGCCGGCGATCGTCAGGAAACCGACCGCGGGGTAGATGGCGATGCGGTAGCCCATGGCGTGCAGCTTGTCCGCCGGCACGATGGGGGTGCGGCCGCCCTCGACCATATTGGCAAACAGGGGCTTCTTGATGTGGCGGCCGACCTCGGCCATCTCCGCCTCGCTCTCCGGGCTTTCGATGAAGATCACGTCGGCGCCGGCATCCGCATACATCAGGCCGCGGCGGATCGCCTCATCCAGCCCGTGGCCGGTGCGGGCATCGGTGCGGGCGATGATGAGGAAATCCTCGCTCTGGCGGGCCTCGGCGGCGACGCGGATCTTCAGCGCCATCTCCTCGGCCGGGATCACCTTGCGGCCCGGCGTGTGGCCGCACTTCTTGGGGACTTCCTGGTCCTCCAGCTGGATGGCGGTGACGCCGGCATCCTCATAGCCGCGGACGGTGTGGCGGACGTTGAGCAGCCCGCCATAGCCGGTGTCGGCGTCGGAGATCACCGGCGTCTTGCAGCCCTTGGCGATGGTGCCCATGCGGCTGACCATGTCGGTGTAGGTGGCGATGCCGACATCAGCGAGACCCAGATGCGACGCGGTCACGCCGAAGCCGGTGGCGTAGAGCGCCCGAAAGCCCATGCCGTCCGCGACCTTGGCGGAGATCATGTCGAAGACGCCGGGGGCGAGGATGAATTCGTCGTTCTTCAGTGCCTGGCGCAGGCTGGGATGCGGCATGGTCTGGGTTTCCTTCAGGCTTGTTCGAGCAGGTAGCCGACATTGGCGCGCAGCGCGATGTCGCGGATCTGGCGATCCAAAGCGGGGGGGATGGGGATGCCATCGGCCAGGCGGGCCTCGCGTTCCGCATTCTCGGGATCGCCAGGGATGAGGACGGGAAGGGCGGGGTCGGCGGGGGGTGTCGCGCGCAGCACCTCCACCATGTCATCGAGGTCGTGTTCGAAGGCGCCGGGCAGGCGGAAGGCCGTCGGGTCGATGGCCAGCATGAAGTGGCCGATATTGTCGGGGTCCTCCGGCCGCTGGGTGCGGTTGCGGATGGGGGAGAAGGAGGCGCCGGACAGCGTGGCGCCCAGAATGTGGGCCATCATGCCGAGGCCGTAGCCCTTGTGGCTCGCCATGTCGGGCGTGCCACCGACCGGGGAGAGGCCGCCTTCGGGCTTCTGGAACACCTGCGCGACGGCGGCGTCGCCATCGGTGACGGGGTTGCCCGCGCCATCCATCACCCAGCCCTCGGGGATCGGCTTGCCGCGGAGTGCCTTGGCGCGGACCTTGTTGGCGGCGGCCGTGGTGGTCGCCATGTCCAGCACCACCGGGGGCTGGCGGCGGCCGGGGGCGGCGAAGGCGATGGGGTTGGTGCCGAGCACCGGCATCGCGCCGCGCGTCGGCACCATCGCGAGGGTCTTGGTGCCGCTGGTGACCAGCGCCACGCAGCCCTCCGCCGCGGCCTGGCGGACATACCAGCCGGCGGCGCCGAAATGGTGGGAGTTGACGACGGCGACGGCGCCGACGCCGACCTCCTTCGCCTTCTTCACGGCGAGCCGCATTGCGAAGGCGGCGGCGGGGTGGCCGAGGCCGGCGCCGCCATCGACCAGCGCCACGGGCCCGCCTTCCCGCAGCACGGTGGGCCGGGCATCGAGCTTTACCTGGCCGGCGCGGCGCATGCCCTCATAGCTCGCCAGCATGCCGATGCCGTGGCTGTCCACGCCCATCAGGTCCGTGTCGAGCATGACGGTGGCGGTCTCCTCCGCCAGGTCCCGGGGCATGCCCCAGGCGGTGAGGATGGCGAGGATCTGTGCCCTCACGCTGTCTGCCGTCGCGCGCATGGCCTGCGTTTCTCCCCCGAGAGGCGGAAGGGGTGGACCGGCCCGGCCGATGCGTCAACGGGGCGGGGCGTGGAGGGGGCGGGATGGCGGCGGGTTATCTTGAAAACGATACGATTGCATCCTCGTGAGGCAAGGGATATGAATTGCGCGTTGATCTGGACAGGTCCCCCCCATGGCAGACCAGCGAACCGAAGCCCCTCCGACCACAGAGACGGCTGCTTCCCTGGCCACGCAGCGGCGCGGCCGGGCCGATCCCTTCGCGCATGGCGCCCTGCCGATGCGGCCGAACTACCTGCCGGAGGAGGATGAGGGCGGTGGCAACCGGTCCGAATTGTGGAGCGTGGCCAAGGCTCTGCTGATCGCGGCCGCCGTGATCCTGGTGATGGGATGGCTGCTGGCGCGTTCCGCCTAGGGTCGGGCTTCGTGCCGGGGTTTCTGCCTGTGCGCGGGGTGCGAAGGGCGTAGGCTGCCGCCGGAAGCGTCCCGCGTGCCGCCGCAGGAGATCACGCCATGCCGAGTGACAGCCCGCCACCCCATGCGCCCCGGCCCGGGCATGGGCCGGACCACCATGTGCTGCCCCATCGCGGAGAGGCGCGGCCCGATCCCTTCGCGGTGGAGGGGGACCACAAGACCATGCGGCCGAACTCCCACCCGGAGGAAAGCGGGACCGGCAGCGATGGCTGGACGGCGGCCAAGGGGGCGGTGCTGTTCGTCCTGGGCGCGGCGGTGGTGGCCTGGCTGCTCTACAGCCTGCTGGCCTGAGGGGGGCTGATCGCAGGGTTTGCAACGGGTTTGGCGCTTCGGTATTCCTGGCGCATGAACACGGCCCGTCGTCCCCTGCTTGCCGCCGCCCTGTCCCTGGCCGGGGCGCCGCTTGGCCTGGTGCCGCGCAGCGCCGGCGCCCAGGCCCTGTCCGCCGACAGCACCGGCGCCACGCTGCGCCTGGTGGAACGGCTGCTGCGGCTGGATGAGGACGGGCTCGACCCGCGCCACTACGCCATTCCCGATACCGCGCTGGCGGCGGCCGATGCGGCGTCCTACCGGCTGGCGCTGCACCGGGCGGCGTCGCTGGCGCTGATGGACCTGCTGGGCGGGCGGGTACGGGAATTGCCGGGCCGGCCCGATCTGCGGCGGGACGCGGCGGCGGTCGGCATGGATCGCTGGCTGGCGGAACTGGCGGCGACGCCCGACCCGGCCGGGGTGATCGAGCGTGCCGCGCTGCTGCCGCCGGGCGCCGCCGCGCTGAAGGCGGAATTGCTGGCGCAGAAGCAGATCGCGCGGCGCGGCCAGGGCGCCACCATCCCCGGCGACACGACGATCGACCCCGGCAGCGTGGACGCCACGCGCATCCCCGCGCTGCGGGCCAGGCTCTCCGTGGAGGACCCGGTGCTGGCGGCCGCGCCCGATGCCGGCGCGCGCTATGACAGCGTGCTGGAAGCGGCGGTGCGGCGGTGGCAGGCGCTTCAGGGGCTGGAGGTGGATGGGCGCGTCGGGCGCATCTCCATCGGGCTGCTGAACCGGCCCCTCGCCGCGCGGGTGGACCAGGTGCGGGTCGCGATGGACATGGCCCGGGCGCGGATGGCGGAGCCGTCGGAGCGTCGCATCGATGTGAACGTGCCCGACTACACGCTGCGCGTGGTGGAGGAAGGGCGGGACCTGCTGACGATGGCCGTCATCGTCGGGCGGCGGGACCGCGCCACGCCGATGCTGCGCGTGCGGATGACGGCGCTGCAGTTCAACCCGCCCTGGGGCGTGCCCGAACGCAATGCGCGGGAGGATCTGCTGCCGCGCTTCCGCCGCGACCCGCAGGCGATGATCGACAAGGGTTTCCGGGTGTTCGGCATGGTGGATGGGCAGCGGCAGGAGATCGATCCCCGCACCATCGACTGGGCCAGCATCAACCCGCAGCGCATCCCCTTCTTCATCCGGCAGGATGCGGGGGATTTCTCGGCGCTCGGCCGCATCAAGTTCATCATGCCGAACAACGACGACATCTACCTGCACGATACGCCCGACCGGCACCTGTTCCGGCGGCCGGACCGGGCCTTCTCCTCCGGCTGCATCCGGCTGGAGCGGCCGAACGACCTGATGGCGCTGCTGCTGGACGGGATGCCGGGCTGGGACCTGGCCCGCGCGCTGCGGGCGATCGAGGCGCGAACCACCAGCGCCGTGTCGCTGCGCCGGCAACTTCCGGTGCTGCTGCGCTATGACACCGTGACGGTGGAAGCGGGGGGGCGCGTGCGGATCAGGCCGGACATCTATGAGCTGGACGCGGCCTATGCCCGCGCCATGGCCGCCGCGCGGCCCATGCAGGTCGCGGCGCGGTGATGCGGCCGTTCGGGGGCGGGTGCCCGTGCTGCGAGGGCGCCGCCCATGGCGTGCCGCGCCGCGGCTTCATGGCGGCGGCGGTCGGCCTCGCCTTGGGGGTGGCATCGCCGGCGATTGCCCAGGGGGGCGCGCCGCGGGTGCTGCGCGTCAGGCGCCAGGTGGTGGGGGACAGCTTCTCCGGCGTCTATTGGCGCGACGGGCGGTATGACCGGGATGCGCTGCGGCAGCTCGACACCGTGTTCCGCGACCTCTCCGCCGCCGAACTCACGCCGATGGATCCCCGGCTGTTCGACGTGATGTCCATCCTGGCGTGGACGCTGGACAGCGACGAGACCTATGAGGTCGTCAGCGGCTACCGCACGCCGGAGACGAATGCGCGGAATGCGGGGCGGAGCCGCCGCGTCTCCACCGTGTCGCTGCACATGTCGGGCATGGCGGCGGATTGCCGGCTGCCGGGGCGGCAGGGGCTGGGGCTGGCGAGGGTCGCGTCCGAATTGCAACTCGGCGGCGTCGGGCTCTATTCCCGCGACGGCTTCGTGCACCTGGATTGCGGGCCGGTTCGCCGCTGGTAGGCGGGGGCTGGTAGCGTCTACTTCCTGAAGGCCCGCAGGCCGAGCAGCGCGCCAGCGGCGGCCAGCATGGCGCCGGCCAGGCCGGTCCAGGCCAGGCCTGCGGCGCCGATGACGATGCCGCCATAGGCCGCGCCGGCGCCCTGGCCGGCGAAGGTGGTGGCGCCGTTCAGCGCGATGGCCACGGCGCGGTCCTGCGGCGCCAGGTGCATCAGCCGCGTCTGCACCAGGGGCGCCAGGGCGAACAAGGCGACCGATCCCGCGAAGACGCAGAGCGCCAGCGGGGCGGCGTGCCAGAAGGCCTGCGGCGTCAGCAGCAGCAGCGTGTAGCCCACCAGCGCCACGGCCAGCAGGACGAACAGCATCACCGGGATGCGCGCGCCCTGGCTGCCCGCCACGCGGCTGCCGATGGCGATGCCGGCCAGGCTGCCCAGGCCGATGAAGACCTGGATGGCGCCGATGCCGCTGCCCTCGATCCCGGTGGCGGCCGTCACGATGGGGCCGAGATAGGCGGCGATGCAGAACAGCCCCGCAAAGGCCAGCAGCGTGGTGCCCAGCAGCGTCGCGATGGCGGGCCGGAGGATGATGCCGAGGGAGGCCGCACCGCCGCGATCGGTGCTGGGCAGCCGCGGCAGGCCGAATTGCACGCCGAGCGCGGCGAGGCCCGCCAGCGCGCCCGAGAAGATGAAGCAGCCCCGCCACCCCGCCACGCCGCCGATGGCGGTGCCCAGCGGAATGCCGAGGGAGAAGGCCAGAGTCAGCCCGGACAGCACGATGGCGATGGCACGGCCCCGCTGTTCCGGCGGCACGAGCATGGAGGCCGCGACCCCCGGCATCACCAGCGTCACCGCCAGCCCCGCCGCGACGCGCAGCATCAGCGCCGTGGAGAAATCGGTGGCGAAGGCGGTGGCGATGTTCAGCGCCGCCACCAGGCCAAGGCCCCAGACCAGCATGGCGCGGCGATCCAGCCGGGCCGTCAGCGCGGCCACCGGCGCGCCGGCGATGGCATAGGTCAGCGCATAGGCGGCGGCCAATTGCCCGGCGGTGGCCAGCGACACGCCGAGATCCGCGGCCAGGTTGGCGAGCAGCCCGGTGAAGGCATAGGCCCCGGTGGCGGAGGCGAATTGCGCCGCGGTGAGCAGCCAGATGCGGCGATCCATGGGAAGCCTTATGCCCGGGCGGGACGGCCGAGCCGTTCGCCGAGCTGTTCGAGGATGGTGATGGCGCTGTCCTGGTCGCCGAGTTCGGCCGCGACGCCGTCCTGCGCCGCCTGCCACAGCGGCAGGGCAGCGGCGAAGCGGGCCTGGCCGGCTGCCGTCAGCGCGTGGCCCGGGGTCAGGAAGCCGCTGGCGCCGAGGGTCGCCAGCGCGCGGAGCAGGCTGGTGCGTTCCAGGCCCAGCATCTCCGCCAGATGCGTCAGGTCCCGGTGCCTCCCCATCCTGAGCGCGGCGAGCACGCTGAACTGCGTGGGCTTGAGGCCCACGGGTGCCAGGTGCCGTTCGTAATGCCGCGTGAGCGCGCGCGTGGCGCGGCGGGTGCGGAAGCCGAAGCAGGCGCGGAGATCGGGCTCGGGCGTCACCCTGGTGCATATGCACCAGGGGCCGGGCCCGGTCACATTATCCTTTGGTCACGGTGTCTCATGCCAACGGCCGCTTGCAGCGGCTCGTTGGCATTTTCCGCCGCCCTCAAGCGCGTCGTGCCGCAGGCACGCCTTCGGCGTGACGCGCGGCCTCCCGCCGCTTGGCGTCACGGCAGCGCCGTGACCGTGCCGCAGGCACGCCTTCGGCGTGACGCGCGGCCTCCGGCCGCTTGGCGCCACGGCAGCGCCGTGACCGTGCCGCAGGCACGCCTTCGGCGTGACGCACTGGCGGCGGGCCGCATTCCGGGACCCCATGCGCGTTGCAAAGCGACGCGCATGGGCGCCCGTCGCGGCCTCGGCCGGCTTCGCCGGCCGCAGTTCATTGCATCGTGCCGTTGGTATCATTCCACGGGTCCGCGAAGCGCAGCCCCGCGCGGCGGAAGGCGCAGCCGAGTTCGATGGCGGCGGCGGTCGCGGCATAGGCGTCCCAGGGGGTCATGCGGCGCAGCAGGCAGGCCAGGGCCTCGCGCCTCGGCCCGCGCTGGGCACAGGCCAGCGCCAGGAGCAGGGCCGGTTCCTCCCCCACCAGGCGGGGGCATAGGGGGCAGCCGACCGTCAGGGGCGACTGGGCGAGGGCGCGGAGAAGGCGGTCCAGCGGCTCCGCCGCGTCGCCCGCATCCTCGGTCGCGAGCAGGTGGCGGATGGCGGGCAGGGCCGGGGTGCCGGTGCGGGCGGCGCGGGCCCAGGCGCGGGCGGCGTCGATGGCCAGGCGCTCGGCCGCGGGCAGCGCCTCGGCCTCGGCATTGGTCCAGGGCCAGCGGGGGAGGCCGGTTGTCGCCATCTGGGAATCGCTCCTGTGCCTGTCGGAGCCCAGGTCTATCGCAATTGAGAAGCGTTCGCAATTAGAGCCTGGCCGGGCCGGGTCACAGCAGGGCGAGGGTCTGGGGGTCCGGCTGGCCGTCGCCATGCAGTGCCAGGGCTTCCGCGAACAGAGGGTCGGCGGGGGCGGCGGCGGCGAAGAGGGTCATGCAGGAGCGGAACTTCAGCGCATCGATCCCGCCGAGGATGTCCGCCAGGGGCCGCGGCGCGGCGGCATTCACCAGGGCGGTGCAGTCGCGCAGCCGCGGGCCGAGGATGGGGTGGGCGAGCCAGTCCTTCGCGTCCTGGAGCGTGTGGAGCGCGTAGAAGCGCGCGGTGTCGCTGCGGGCCAGGCCGGCGAGTTGGGGGAAGACGAACCACATCCAATGCGTCCGCTTGCGGCCGGCGGCGAGTTCGGCGCGGACCTGGTGGATGAGCGGGTCCTGGGCGGCGAGGAAGCGGGTGGGGTCGAAGGGGAGTGGTGAGGGGGGCATGGGTTGCTCTTTACCCGCACCCCGCCAGCCTACGGCGTTGCGGCAGCGCCGCAACCCCCGCGCAATCGCGGGGGAGGGAGGGTCTGGCTACGACGCCTTCCAAAGCTTCTGCGCGATCTCGAAGATCTCCTCCGGCGCGTAGTCCGGGGTGAAGGCGGAGGAGGCGCCGGCGAGGTCGGGGATCTTGCCGGATTCCGGCGGGCCGTTCATCACGACCAGCGGGCCGGTGCCGTCATAGGTGGTCTCGTCCTCGGACCAGATGCCGGCGATCGCCTTGTAGTCCTCCGGGCTGTTCGTATAGAGGCGGCGATGGATGCCCTCCGCCTCGTATTTCGCGGATTCCTTGATGTTGGACAGCGGGATGTTCGGTACGGGCAGCATCTTCTCGATCGACACGCCGGTGATCTTCTTCAGGGCCAGCGCATAGGCCTGGGCGTGCACGCTGCCGCGCACCAGCAGGTAGCCGCAGACCTCCCGCGCGGTGGGGTCCGACACGCTCTCATAGACCCGCAGCTTGTGCATGCGCGCGCCGCATTCGAGGAAGAAGTTGTGCAGCAGGTCCAGCACCAGGTTGCCGGTGTGGAAGACGAAGGTGCCGTTCCAGGGGCGGCCCATGCTGTCGAAGGGCAGGCCGGCGCCGCCGCCGGTGAAGAAGGCGGAGGGATCGCGCACATCCTTCATCATGTCGAAGGGCGTGTCGCCAGGCTCGCCCTTCGGCGCCTTTTCCGGCGGGCCGTTGGCCAGCAGCGCGCAGCCATTCGTCACCAGTTCGACATGGCCCAGTTCCTCCGCCGTGATGGAGGCGACGAGGTCGTAGAAGGGACGCAGCTTCGACTTCGATCGGAAGTTGAAGGACTGGAACATGTAGTTGTTGAGGGTCGACATCTCCCCGAACTTGCCGCCGAGCAGTTCCTGCAGGGCGCTGGCGGCGTTGGGATCGGCGGAGGTGGGCTCCGGCAGGTCGATCAGCAGCTTGTCCATGCGCATGAACATCGGTGGCGTCTCCGTTATGGGGTTCGGAGGGGCAACGCCGGTGCTGCGCGATGGTGCGCGGATGTTCCGCGTGGCGGGTGCAGATGGCACTCGGTCGCGTGAGTGCTTGTTGCGTTAACGAAAATCACGCGATGGCGGCATGGCGGTGGCGTTCCGTTTCGCGTCGCGGATGGCGGGGTCGCGGGGGTCGTGCAGGTTCGGGCGCTCCACCTCATCCGCACGGGCGAGGCTGCGCTTCCAGCTGGGGTCGTCGGCATCGAGGCGGTGCAGGCCGTCCAGCATCCCGGACCAGTCATGCAGCCGCTTCACCAGCAGGTGGATGATGGGCACGGCGGATTGTTCGTGCCGCTCCACCCGGCCTTCCGCCATGACCAGGCGGGCGGCGACGACGGCGGCGCGGTCGCGCGTCACGACATCGGGGTAGAGAACAAGGTTCGCGGTGCCGAACTCATCCTCCACCGTGAAGAACACCACGCCCTTGGCGCTGCCGGGGCGCTGGCGGACCAGGACCAGGCCGGCGAGCTTCAGCCAGCGGCCCTGGCGTGATGCGGTGAGGGCGCGCGTGTCGACGGCGCCGCGGTCCCGGATGGCGGCGCGAAGCAGCGCCATGGGGTGACGGCGGAGCGAGAGGCCGGTGGCGGCGTAGTCCAGCACCGTCTCCTCCCCGGCGGTTTCCGGCGGCAGCAGCGGCAGTTGTGCGTCGCGGGCCTGGGAGAGGGGGAGGGGGGCCTCGATGCCGGCGGCTTCCCAGAGGGCACCGCGTCGGCCCTGGGCGAGGGGGCCGAAGGCATCGGCGCGGGCCAGCGCCTGCATGGCGCCGCGGTCCAGCCGCGCGCGGCGGGCGAGGTCGGGGATGTCGGCGAAGGGGGATTCGGCGCGCGCGGCCATGAGGGATTCCGCGTGGTGCTGGTGCAGCCCGGCGATGAGGCGGAGGCCGAGGCGGAGGGATACTGAGGGGGCTTCCAGCGTGCAGTCCCAGTCGGAGCGCGTGATATCCGCAGGCCGGACCTCGACGTGGTGTTCCCGCGCGTCCCGCACGATCTGCGCCGGCGCGTAGAAGCCCATGGGCTGGCTGTTCAGCAGCGCGGCGGCGAAGGCGGCGGGGTGGTGGCGCTTGATCCAGGCGGAGATGTAGACGAGCTGCGCGAAGCTGGCCGCGTGGCTTTCGGGAAAGCCGTAGGTGCCGAAGCCCTCGATCTGCTTGAAGCAGCGTTCCGCGAATTCCTGTTCGTATCCCCGCGCGACCATGCCGCCGCAGAAATCCTGGCGGAATTTCCAGATCTCGCCGGTGTTGCGGAAGGTCGCCATGGCGCGGCGAAGCTGGTCGGCGCGGGAGGGGGAGAAGCCCGCGCCGACGATGGCGATCTGCATCGCCTGTTCCTGGAACAGCGGCACGCCGAGCGTCTTTTCCAGCACGCCGCGCAATTCCGGCGAGGGGTAGGTGGGCTCTTCCTCCCCGTTGCGGCGGCGGAGATAGGGGTGGACCATGTCGCCCTGGATCGGGCCGGGGCGCACGATCGCGACCTGCACGACCAGGTCGTAGAATTTCGCGGGGCGCAGCCGCGGCAGCATGTTCATCTGCGCGCGGCTTTCCACCTGGAAGACGCCGACGGAATCCGCGCGCTTCAGCATGGCATAGGTGGCGGGATCGTCCTGGGGCACGGAGGCGAGCGTCCAGCGTTTGCCTGTCGCACCCTCGATCAGGTCGAAGGCGCGGCGGATGCAGGTGAGCATGCCGAGGCCCAGCACATCGACCTTCAGGATGCGCAGGGCCTCGATATCGTCCTTGTCCCATTCGATGGTGGTGCGGCCTTCCATCGCGGCCTTCACGACGACGGTGTGTTCGATCAGCGGGCCCTTGGTGATGACGAAGCCGCCGACATGGGTGGCCAGGTGGCGGGGGAAATCCTGCACCTCCTCCGCGATCTCCATCGCCATGCGGAGCTTCGGATCGCCCTCCGGCGCGTAGCCGCTATCCTCCGCGAGTTCATTGAGCGACTTGTCGCCGGAACCCCAGACGGATTTGGCGAGGCGCGCGGTCACATCCTCCGTCAGCCCCATCGCCTTGCCGACTTCGCGGATGGCGCTGCGTTCGCGGTAGCGGATGAGTGTCGCGGTCAGGGCGGCCCGTTCGCGGCCGTATCTTGAGAAAATGTGCTGGATGACTTCCTCGCGCCGTTCGTGTTCGAAATCGACGTCGATATCGGGCGGTTCGTCGCGGGCGGCGCTGATGAAGCGTTCGAACAGCATGTCGTGCTTGTCGGGCGGCACGGCGGTGATGCCGAGCACGTAGCAGATGGCGGAATTGGCCGCCGATCCGCGGCCCTGGCAGAGGATGCCCTTCGATCGGGCGAAGCGCACGATCTCATGCACCGTCAGGAAATAGGCGGCGTAGTCCAACTGCGAGATCAGCGCGAGTTCGTGGGCGATCTGCCGCGCCACCTTGGGCGGCGTGCCGAGCGGGTAGTGTTCCAGGCAGGCGGCCTCGACCCGCGCGGCCAGGGTTTCCTGCGCGCTGCGGCCGGGGTCCAGGATCTCCTCCGGGTATTCGTAGGAGAGGTCGCGGAGCGAGAAGCTGCAGGCGCGGGTGACGCGGAGCGTGGCGGCGAGCGCCTCCGGATGGCGGGGCAGGCGGCGGGCGACTTCCGCGGGCGGGAGGAGTTGGGCCTCCGCGTTGGGTTCGGCGGCGAAGCCCAACTCCTCCACCGTGACGCCGAGGCGGATGGCGGCCAGCACATCGGCGACGCGCCGGCGTTCGGGCGCGTGGTAGCGGACACCGCCGGCGGCGATGAGGCCGAGCCCCGCGCTGCCCGCCAGCGCCGAGAGGCGATCGAGCCGCGCCTGGTCATCGCCCCGGCAGCGATGATCGACGGCGAGCATGAGGGGCAGCGCCAGGCGGCCCCGCAGCGCGGCGGCATCGGCGCGGAGGCTGGCGCCCATGTCCGGGGTGGGGATGCGGGCCAGGACCTGGCCCTCCGCCGCGGCGATGAGGGCATCGCGGGTCAGGCGGGTCTCGCCCTTCTCGCCTTCCATGCGCGCTTCGGAGAGCATCCGGCAGAGGCGGCCCCAGGCGGGGCGGTCGCTGGGCCAGGCCAGGTATTCGGACGCATCGTCCAGCGCCAGGCGGATGCCGGGCACGTAGCGGATGCCCACCTGCTCCGCCGCCACCATGCCGCGCACCAGCCCGGCGACGGAGTTGCGGTCCGCGATGCCGATGGCGGGCATGCCGAGTGCCTTGGCGGCGGCGATCAGTTCGCGGGGGTGGGAAGCGCCTTCGAGGAAGGTGAAGTTCGAGAGCGCGGCGAGTTCGGCGAACACGCCCTACAGATGCCCATGGATGAACCACCGCGCCTCCGCCCCGAAGCCGAGGCGGCAGACCCAGAGGCGGGCGCCGGTGGCGAGTTCCAGGCGGTAATAGTCCCGCGCCTGGCGGCCGGGCGGGTCGCGCCACCATTCCGGCTCCAGCCGTTCCGGCCCCTCCGCCGCGCGCACCCGCAGCGCCTGGGTGCCGATGCGCAGCAGCTGGGGGGGCGCATCGGGCAGCAGGGCCATGGCGGTGACCTCCCGCGGGCGGCGCAGCAGGCGGACGGGGCGCATGGCGCGGGGCCAGCCTTCCGGCACGGTGACGGCGGCGGTGGCGGGGACGCGCATCACCTCCCGCTCCGGCCAGTGGGAGGGGCGGGGCGCCAGGCGCCAGAGCTGGGTGCGCTGGGCGAGGCGGTCGAAGAGGCGGGCCAGTTCCTCCTCCCGCGCCGCGGCGCCGGCGCCGGCGAAGCCGGACTGGATGCCGGTGAGGGGTTCGGTGACCACGGCCGCCAGGGCCATGCGTTCGAAGCCATGGCCGGGCGCCAGCGCATCCAGCCGGTCGCGGAACAGGCGGGACAGGTGGCCAGCGTCGCGGCTGGCCAGGCTGGTGCCGATCGCGATCTCCTGCACCCCGCCATCGACGCGATGCGCCCGCAGCACCAGGCGGCGGGCGCCCTGGGACTGGGCTGTCAGGCGGGCGCAGAGGGCGTCCAGCAGCAGGGGCATCACCGCATCGATGCCGGTGCGGGTCGCGACGGGTTCTAGGAATTCCCGCGCAACCTCGAACACCGGGGGCGGGCGGAGCGGCGTGATGGGGGTGTGGAGCAGGCCCGATGCCTCATCCAGGGCGCGCAGCAGCCCCGCGCCGAAGCGGCGGGAGAGCGGGCCGCGGGGCTGGCGGTGCAGATCCGCGACCTGGCGCAGGCCAAGGCGCGACAGCGCCGCGATGGTATCGGCCTCGATGGGCAGGGCGGCCAGGGACAGGGGGGCGACCGCATCGCGGTCCCCGCCCGGGGGCACCACCAGCCCGCCCCGCCCGCCCCGCGCCAGGGCCAGGGCGGCCGCGGCGCTGTCCGCCACCACGCCCAGCGCCTGGACGCCCAGCCGCGCGAGGCCCGCGACGGCGCGGCCCAGCAGCGATTCCTCCCCCCCGGCCAGGTGGGCGGCGCCGGCGATGTCCAGCAGCAGGGCATCCGTGCCGCGGATGGCGACCAGCGGCGTGAAGCGCAGGCACCAGAGGCCGAGGTCGCGCAGGAACAGCGCATCGGCGGCGGGATCGGCTTCCAGCGCCTGGGCTTCGGGCGCCACGGCGCGGGCATCGCCCAGCGCCTGGCCAGGGCGGATGCCGGGGACGCCATCGCAGGCCACGACCGCGCGGCGGGGGCCGATGCCCTGCCAGAGCAGGACGGGGCCCTGCAGCCCCAGGCGGCGGAGGCGATCCACGGGCAGATGCGGCAGCAGCAGGGCCAGGTGGCGGCGCGTCGAGTCGCCCAGTGCTTCGGAGGGCGATTCGGGGCCCGCGATGCCGCTGCCGGTACTCATGGTGGCTGTCATCCCGGTTGCCGCGACGGCCTGGTGATCAAAGTTCACGTTTTGTACCAGTCAATAGGGGGCGGATCAAGCGGTAGCCCATCCCCTTTTGGGGGGAATGGTGGTGAGATAATCACCCCAGAGTTGCATCCGCTGGCGGGATGGGGTTTGATCACGGAACCGTGATGGGACCGGGTCGCCACCACGCCCGGCGAAGCAGAGGCAGGATGCCCGACACCAATGCGGCGCCAGCGACGATCCCGCTTGCCGCCGCCGAACTGATGCGACGGATCGAGGCGCGGGACGCCATCGTGGGCGTGATCGGCCTTGGTTATGTGGGCCTGCCACTGGCGCTGGCCGTGGCGGGTGCCGGCCACCGGGTGCTGGGCTTCGACATCGACGCACCCAAGGTCGCGGGCCTGAACCAGGGGCGATCGCCGCTGCGCCACATCGGCGATGCCGCGGTGGCGGAGGCGGTCGCGGCCGGCGGGTTCGCGGCGACGGCGGATTTCGACCGGCTGGAGGAGGCGGACCTCCTCATCATCTGCGTGCCCACGCCGCTCGACCGGCACCGGGAGCCCGACCTCTCCTTCGTCGAGGGCACGGCGCGGGCGATCGCGCGGCGGCTGCGGCGGGGGCAGCTGGTGGTGCTGGAATCCACGACCTGGCCGGGCACCACGCTGGAACTGGTGAAGCCGATCCTGGAGGCGACGGGCCTCCTCAGCGGCCATGATTTCTTCCTGGCCTATTCGCCGGAACGGGAGGACCCGGGCAACCCGGTCTTCACCACGGCGGCGATCCCGAAGGTGGTGGGGGGGGATGGGCGGGCGGCGCTCGACCTGGCGTCGGCCTTCTATGCCGGCGTCGTGGCGCGGGTGGTGCCGGTGTCCTCCGCCGCGACGGCGGAGGCGGTGAAGCTGACGGAGAACGTCTTCCGCGCGGTCAACATCGCGCTCGTGAACGAGCTCAAGACCATCTACGACGCGATGGGCATCGATGTGTGGGAGGTGATCGAGGCGGCCTCCACCAAGCCCTTCGGCTTCATGCCCTTCCAGCCCGGCCCGGGGCTGGGCGGCCACTGCATCCCGATCGACCCCTTCTACCTGACCTGGAAGGCGCGGGAATACGGCATCAACACCCGCTTCATCGAACTGGCGGGAGAGGTGAACACGCTGATGCCGCGCCTGGTGGTGGAGAAGCTGGCCCAGGCGCTGGACCGCCAGGCGCGCCGCGGGCTGAACGGGGCGCGCATCCTGCTGCTGGGCATGGCCTACAAGCGCAACGTGGACGACCTGCGGGAAAGCCCGTCGCTGGTGCTGACGCGGCTGCTGGAGGCGCGCGGCGCCATCGTGGACTACCACGACCCGCATGTGCCGGAAGTGCCGCGGACGCGGGAGCATCCTGAACTCGCGGGGCGGCGATCGGTCCCGGCCGATGCCGGCAGCGTCGCGGGCTATGACGCCGTGCTGGTGGCGACGGACCATGATGCGGTGGACCACGCCGCCATCGCGCGGGCCGCGCGGCTGGTGGTGGATACGCGCAACGCCTGCGCCCGGGCCGGGGTGCGCGGCCCGCATATCGTGAAGGCGTGACCATCCTGCACCTGGTCGCCGCCGCGCGGCCGAACCTGCCGAAGATCGCGGCGCTGTGGCGCGCGTTGCGGGGGGATGGCGCCTTCTGCACGCCGCGCATCCTGCATACCGGCCAGCACCATGACGATGCGCTGTTCGGCCAGCACCTGGATGACCTCGGCCTGCCGCCGCCGCATATCGCGCTGGGGGTTTCGGGCGGCAGCCATGCGGAGCTGACGGGCCGCACCATGATGGCCTGCGAGGCCGCCTGGCGGGTGGAGCGCCCGGCCCTGGTCGTCGTCGTCGGCGATGTGGACGGCACGCTGGCGGCGGCGCTGGCGGCGCGGAAGATGGGCATCCCCGTGGCGCATCTGGAAGCCGGGCTGCGCGGCGGCGACTGGGCGATGGCGGAGGAGATCAACCGCCGCGCCGTCGATGCCATCAGCGACATCCTCTGGACGACGAATGAGGCCGACGCGGCCATGCTGGTGGCGACCGGCCACCACCCCCTGCGCGTGCGGGCCGTGGGCAACACCATGGCGGACACGCTGCTGCACAGCCTGGACCGCGCCCGCGCCCGCGCCTTGCCCGCCGGGCTGCTGCGCGGGGGCTATGGGGTGGTCACGCTGCACCGGGCGGAGAATGTGGACCACGCGCCGCGCTTCGGCGACTGGCTGGACGTGATCGGGGAGGTGGCGCGCCACCTGCCGCTGGCCTGGCCGATGCACCCCCGGGCGCGGCTGCGGATGCAATCCTTCGGCCTGAAGCCGCCGCCCGGGGTGCGGGTGCTGCCACCGCTCGGCTACCTGGACTTCGTGGCGCTGCTGGATGGCGCCGCCTTCGCCGCCAGCGACAGCGGGGGGGTGCAGGAGGAGGCGATGCTGCTGGACACCCCCTGCCTGACGCTGCGCGACAGCACGGAACGGCCGATGACGCTGTCGAGCGGCCGGCTGGTCTGCCCCGGCACGCTGGTGCCTTCGGTGGCGGAGGTGCTGGCCGGCGCCTGGCCGCGCGCCCTGCCGGTGCCGCTGTGGGACCGGGAGGTGGGGGGGCGCGTCCGCGCGCATCTGGCGGAACTGCTGGCGGGCGGCTGAAGGGCCCCACCCACCGAAACGTGCGCACCCGGCCCGGCCCGCGCCCCACCTGCTAGGGTCGCGCCATGCACGACATGGCAGGGTGTCCGGAGGCGCTGCAGGCGGAGGGCGTGATCGGGGAGGATCGCGCCGGGCTGCCATCCACCGCGGGGATGGAGGTGTTCGACCTCTCCGCCGCCGGCATCGCGGCGCTCGGCCGGCGCGGCGTGACCGTGGCGGGGAGGCCCGGGGAGGGCAACCGCGTCTGGCTGCCGCGGGAGGGGAGCGTCGGCACGCTGGCGCTGACCGTCGCGCGCGGCGGTGGGCACAACACCATCCTCCTCGGCCCGCGGGACCCGCGCAGCCGCGCCCGCATCAGCACCAGCGCGCAGCACGGCATCGTCGTGCTGGGCGGCACCAGCGGCGCCGTCACGCTGACCCTGTCCATGGGCGGGGAGCGGACGCTGTTCGTCCAGGGGGCGGAGGGTTCCGCCAATGCGCTGAGCTGCAAGCTGGAGGGGGATGGCAGGCGGCTGCTGATCGGCGCGGGCTGCATGATCTCCACCGGCGTGGAGCTGCGCACCTCCGACAGCCACGCCATCCTCGACATCGCGGGCGGGTGCCAGGTGAACCTGCCTGAAGACCTGGTGGTGGGCCCGCATGTCTGGCTGGGGCGGGAGGTGCTGGTGATGAAGGGCGTCACCATCGGGCGCGGATCGGTGATCGGCGCGCGCAGCGTGGTGACGGCGGATGTGCCGGACTACGCGCTGGCGGCCGGCGTGCCGGCGCGCCTGCTGCGGCAGGGCGTGACCTGGAGCCGCCCGGCGCTGCCCGATGCGGCGCGGATCGCCGCCCGCATCGAGGAGGTGGCGGGGCGCTGAGCGTCAGGCCGCCGGTTCGTTGGCCTTCGGTTCGTTGGCCTTGCCGAGCTTCGGCATGGCGCCGACGCGGATGTATTCGAAGCCGGCGCGGGCCACCTCCTCCTCCCGGTACACGTTGCGGAGGTCGACGATGACGGCGCCCTTCATCACCTGGTGCAGGCGCTTGAGGTCGAGCGCGCGGTAGGCGTCCCATTCCGTGACGAGCACGAGGACATCGGCGCCCGCGGCGCAGTCATAGGCGCTGTCGGTGTAGGTGACGTTGTGCAGCACCGCCTTGGCCTGGTCCATGCCGACCGGGTCATGCGCGCGGATCTTCGCCCCCGCGCGCTGCAGCGCATCGATGATGTTGATGGCCGGCGCGTCGCGCATGTCGTCGGTGTTGGGCTTGAAGGTCAGGCCCAGCACGGCGACGGTCTTGCCCTGGACCGATCCGCCGCAGGCCCGCACCACCTTGCGCGCCATCGCCGTCTTGCGCGCGTCGTTGACGGCCACGACGCTTTCGACGACGCGGAGCGAGACGCCGTAATCCTGCGCGCTGCGGATCAGCGCCAGCGTATCCTTCGGGAAGCAGGAACCGCCATAGCCCGGGCCGGCATTCAGGAACTTGGACCCGATCCGCTTGTCCATGCCGATGCCGCGCGCCACCAGCTGGACGTCGGCGCCGACTTCCTCGCAGAGGTCGGCGATCTCGTTGATGAAGGTGATCTTGGTGGCGAGGAAGGCGTTGGCGGCGTATTTCGTCAGCTCCGCCGTGCGGCGATCCGTGAACAGGATCGGCGCCGCGTTGAGCGACAGCGGGCGGTAGAGTTCCGCCATCACCGTCTTGGCGCGTTCGTCATTGGCGCCGATGACCACGCGGTCGGGGCGCTTGAAATCCTCGATCGCCGCGCCTTCGCGCAGGAATTCGGGGTTGGAGACGACGGAGAATTCGGCGTCCGGCCGGGTTTCCCGGATGATGTGCTCCACCACGTCGCCGGTGCCGACGGGGACGGTGGATTTGGTCACCACCACGGTATAGCGGCCGATCGCCTGCGCGATCTCCTTCGCCGCGGCGCGGACATAGCTGAGATCGGCATGGCCGTCGCCGCGGCGGGACGGCGTGCCGACGGCGATGAAGACCGCATCCGCATCCGCGACCGCGCTGGCGAGGTCGGTGGTGAAGGAGATGCGGCCGGCGGCGGCGTTGCTGGCCACCAGGGCATCGAGGCCCGGTTCGTAGATCGGGATGCGGCCCTGCTTCAGGTCATCGACCTTCTGCTGGTTCACGTCGACGCAGATCACCTCATGCCCGAAATCCGCGAAGCAGGCCCCGGAGACCAGGCCGACATAGCCGGAACCAATCATCGTCACGCGCATCGGACTACTCCATCTTTCCAGGCGGGCGGGGCCCCGGGCGAGCGGGGTGAGGGGGGAGCACCACGCGTGTGCCCCCCGTTATCATGACAGGGCGGGGTTAACGCCCAGGCGGGTGCCTATTGCCACACCACGCCAAGGGTGTGCACCAGCACGCCCAGCTTGCGTTCGTCGCCGCCTTCCCCGGCCTCGGCCGGGGATACGGCGCCGGCGCGGCGCAGGCTGACCGGCACCTCCGCGCCGCCGCGGCTGAGCCGGCTGCAATCGATCTCCACCTTCTGCCGGGTGAAGTCGTCATTCTCGAACCGCAGGCTGGTGGCGGCGACGCCATCGATGCGGACCTCCACCATGGCGGGGCCGCTGACCTGGGTGCCGTAGACGCGGCCGAACAGTTCAAGGCTGAGGGTCTGCCCCGCTTCCGGCGGGCGCGGCAGGCGGATTTCCGCGCTGTCGGCATGCGACCAGCGGCCATCGGGCTCCGGATCGAACCAGCCGGAGAGGGCGACACCGTCCATCACGCCATCGACCGAGAAGTCGAGCATGCTGCTGAGCTTCGGCACCTCCGGGGGTGGCGGGGCCTCGACGGCCGCCGCGGCGGCCTGTTCGGCGACCGAGGGCACGGCCTCCGGCACAGGCTCCGCCACCGGCGCGGGCTCCGGCTCCGGCGGGGTGGGGGGCGGCGGCGGGGGCGGGGGCTCCGGCTCCGGCGGGCGCTCGACCTCCTGCAGCAGGCGGTGGCGGCCGAGGCCGGCGGAGGCGAGGCGGTCCCGCACCTTGCGTTCATGGATGCCGGGGCCGACGAGCAGCGCCGCCGTCAACTGCATGCCGAGCAGGCGGCCATCGGTGTTGATGCCGGCATCCTTCGGGGAGATGGCGCCGAGGCGGCGGAAGAACAGGGTGGCGACCGGGGTGTCCCCCAGCCGTTCCGCCAGGCCGCGCACCTCCGCCAGCACCGTGCGGTCGCCGGTGAATTCCCAGCGGTCGAGCAGCGTGCCGTTCAACTCCACCTCCACCACCGCGGGGGAGGCGGGGGTGCCGGCGATGGTGCGGCAGAGGAAGAACAGGCGCCAAGCCTGGTCATCGCCCACCACCGGGGCGATCGCCAGGCCGCCGCCATCGCCGCGGCTCCAGCAGCCCGAGGCTTCCGCCGGGTACCAGTCGCCGCGCATGGTGATGGCGGCTTCCTCCTCCTGCGCCTTGGTCGCGGGGTCGGCGCCGAACTTCAGGATGCGGTTGCTGCGCAGGATGGGCAGCGCGCGGCGCGTGACGCGGGCGAGGCGGAGGCCGAGCGGGCGTTCATCGGTGGAGCCCTTGGCGACGAAGGGCGACAGCGCGGCATCGACGGACAGCACGAGGTCCACCGCGCCCTCGGTATCCAGGGCATGCGGCGGCACGGGTACGTCGATCGTCCCCATCTTGCCGGCATCCATGGCGTAGCGGCCGAGGACGCGCCCGCCGGCGGAGGCCACGACATTAACCGCCGTCGCCCCCGGGGCGGGGCGGAAGCCCTCGACCTCCAGCGTCAGCAGGGCGCCGTCGCTGGCCGCGTCCGGTCCCATCAGCAGGGGCAGGGTGGCGGTGGGGCCGAAGCTCCAGGTCGCGACCCGTTCGGGGGCGTGCCAGTCGAGGCCGAGCGCCGCGCGCAGCGCCGCCATGTCCGTCGCCTGCTGGCCGGAGGTGATGGCGATCGTGCCGCCGGGCGGCAGGGCCAGGTGGCCGCGGCGCGGGGCGGTGCCGGCCAGGCGGGGCGCGAAGCCGATCACGCCGAAGCCGTAGGTTTCCTCCGCCGCGCCCAGTTCCAGCGCCTTGGGCGCGCGGGCATCCGCCGCCACCAGGTCGATGGTCAGGGGTTCAGACCGCGCGCGGAGCGCGGCGGGCAGGCGGAGCGTGACGGTGACGGGGGTGTCGGTGGTGAAGGTCCAGGCGCCCACCTCCTCCCCATTCGCCAGCGCCAGCATCAGCAGGGGCGCGGCGGCGGTCGCCACCGGGCGGAGCCGCAGGTCGATATCGACGTCGCGGCCCGGCATCTCGGTGATGGAAAGTTCGAGCCGGGGGCGGAGGTCCGTGCTGACCATGCCCCAGCCCGAACGAGCGCCCCAGGCGCCGGCGAGGAAGGGCTGGATCGGCGTCTCCCCCCCCACGGCATAGGTGGCGCCGAGGCTGGCGCGGTGCGCGGGCCGCGTGGTGGCGCCGAAATAGAGGCCGGCATCCTTCACGCCGGACAGCTGCGCCAGCGCCACCTTGGCGATGCCGAGGCCGACCAGGCGCGAGTCATCGGATTTGCTGACCTGGCGCACCGGGGTCAGGCTGCTGCTCTCGAACTCGATCCTGATCTGCCGGCCGCGGGCGGCCAGCGCCGCGGGCACGATGGCGTAGAGCGTCTGCAGGTCCCCGCCGCGCAGCTTCCAGCGCGCCACCGGCGCGCCATTGGCCAGGACCCGGACCTCGAACGGCGTGTTGGGGAAGGAGAGTGCGCGCGCCTCCGCCATCAGCACTAGGGGTTCGCTGGGTGCCACGCCGGGTTCGAAGATGAGTTCGCTGCGGACGTGGTTGGCCCAGCAGCCCCAGCGTTCCAGCGGGTGCCAGCCGCCGCCGCGGATGCGCGATGCGGCGACGCGGTCGGCGAAGTTGACGATGGCGCCGAGTGTGTAGGGCCGCGGCGGGCGGCTGCGGTCCTGGCTGGCGGCCAGGATGTCCAGCAGGTGTTCGGCGGATTCGTTCCAGCCGAAGGGGCGGTAGCCTTCGCGGATGCGCGCTTCCGCCGCCGCGCGGGCGGTGCGGCTGCCGGCGTAGAATTGCAGCTTGGTTGCCCAGGCCGCGACATCGAGCGGGTCCAGCAGCTCCACCAGCCCTGGCGCGATCTCCGGCACCGAGGAGGTGTCGGCGGCGATGCAGAGCTTGCCGTGGCGCAGGCTTTCGCCGACCGGCAGGCCCCAGCCCTCATACAGTGAGGGATAGACCGTCATCAGGCAGTTCTCGTAGAGCCAGTCGAGCACCAGGTCATCGACGCCATCGAGGATGGTGACGTGGTCCTTGAGCCGGGCATCGCCGCGCAGCGCGCGCGCCACGTCATGGCCGTTCCAGGCGACGCCGCCGACGATGACGAGGTGCGGGCAGCGCGATCCCATGCGTTCCGCCAGCTTCAGCCACACGTCGTAGAGCAGCTTGTGGTTCTTGCGCTGGTGGATGGCGCCGACGGTCAGCACGAAGGGCCGCTTGCCGAACTGCTTCTCCATCGCCGCGGTGGCCTTGGGGTCCTCCGCGTGCAGGATCTGCTGGATCTCGTCGCCCTCGCGCAGGACCGCGACCTCGGGGATGAAGAGGCCCTGGATGCGCGCGCCATACTCCTCCACGTCGCGCCGCGTGGCCTGGGAGATGGCGACGACCTGGTCGGCGCCGTCCAGCAGCATGGTCAGGTTCTGTTCGAAGACGGGGGCGTAGCCTTCGTTGAACCAGAAGGGGAACTTGGTCGGGATGATGTCGTGGATGATGGGCGTCAGGCGCAGCCTGTGCAGGCGGGCCAGCGCCACGACGTTCTCGGCATAGAGCGCGTTCTGCATCCAGCCGCTGCCGGGGACGATGTAGTGCGCGCCGGCGGGCAGGGAGAGCAGCGGCGGCGGGTTGTCGTCGTAATGGGCGAGGAGGCGGGAGAGCTTGCCGGCGCGGATGCCCTCGAACGGCATCTCGACGAACTGCTTTGCCTTGTTGTTCCAGGCGATGAAGCGGATGTCGGCGCGCGGATCGGCGCGCAGCGCCAGCGCCAGGGCGGCTTCCACGCGCGCGATGCCGGTCCAGCGGCCGCTGTGGTTGGCGCTGGTGGTGACGTCGTAGATGATGGTGACGGGCTTGTAGTCGCCGGCCGAGGCGACGTCCTGGCTGCCGGAGGCGGCAAGCGCCCGCGGCAGGATCGGCGCGCGCTCCGGCGTGGCGCGGGGCTTCGCGGCGGCGATCGCCTTCGCATAGACCGCCTCCGTGCCGTCGCGGTGGCGTTCCCAGCTGTAGGTGGTGGCGATGAAGTCCTTCTGCGCCTGGATCGCCGCCGCGTCGCGCGGGGTCGAATAGGCGTCCATCACGGCCTGGCGGATGGAGGCGGGGTCGCCCGGATCGCAGTAGCGGGCGCGGTCGCCGAAATACTCGCTCTCCCCGGACTCGTCGCTCAGTACCAAATTGGCGCCGGAGGCCGCGGCTTCGAGGGCGGCGAGCGGCGCGCCTTCCGCCCAGCTGGCCAGCACCGCGACGCGCGCGGCGGCGAAGGCGGAGGCGAGGAGGGGCGAATTGGGCGGCAGGCGGTCGATCACCGTCACGTTGGGCGTGCGGTGCTTTTCCAGGATGTCGCGGTAGGGCTGGTTGGCGGTGTGGCCGATCAGCACGATGGGCAGGCCGGAGTCCCGCAGCGCATGGACCAGCATGACCTGGTTCTTCCGCGCCTCGATCCGCGCGACGCAGAGCACGAAGTCCTTGATGCCGTATTCCTGCTCGAACAGCGTGGGATCGGCATCGGCGAAGAGCTTCGCATCGACGGGGTTGTGCACCACCGTGCCGTGTTCGACCGGCGCGCCGATGCGGGCGAGGCGCGCGCGCTCCCGCTCGCTCAGGAACACCATGTGGTCGGCGAGCGTCGCCATTTCCCGCACCGCGGCGTGGAAGCCGGGCACGGCTTCCGCGCCCACCTCGTCGCTGGTGCGGCGGGCGCGAAGCTCGGCCAGGAAGGGGGCGAGGGCGGCGTCGGTGGCGGCGCCGGGCTCGGAATCCGCCAGCAGCTTCGGCAGCTTCTCCTGCCACAGGTCGCGGCGCGTGAGGTCGAGGAAGATGGGGGAGAAGACCAGCGGCCGGCCGGCCCGGCGCGCGCGGCGCAGCAGGTCGAGCGACGACCAGGGCGACCAGGTGTTGAAGGCATGCACCAGGTCGACGTCGCCGAAGCCGCGGGCGGCGGGGTGGATGCGGAGCTCGGTCTCGATCCCCGACAGCGTCAGTTCGCGCGCCAGGCGCGGCACGCGGACGGTGGGGCCGCCTTGCGACTTGTTCTCATTCCCGTGCAGGAAAAGGCCGACCTTGCGCGGCCGGTCGGTGCGCCGCGCCTTGGTTTCCGGCGCGCGCAGCGTGATGCCATGCTGGCGTGCCAGGTCCTGGAAGACGCGGTCATGCCCCTCCGCCCAGGCATCCCAGGTGCGGTCCATGACGGAGGCGCGGAGCGCGCGCTTCTTCTCCAGCAGTTCCAGCAGCACGCGGCGGAGGTCGGCGGCATCGCCGACCTGGTATTCGACATGCGGGAATTCCGGCACCCAGCCGATGGCCGGCGCGATCACCTCCGTGCCCGAGGCCAGGGCTTCCACCACGCACATCGGGCCGCCTTCGTAGAGGGCGGGGACCAGCACGTAATCCAGGCTGCGGTAGTAGTCCGGCAGCTCCGCGCCCGGCAGTTCCAGCGCGGGGCCGGGCCAGCCGGTGCCGGTGAAGGACCACTCGATCTCCGGGATGTCCTGCACCGCGGCGACCAGGTGTTCGCCCTTGCGGCCGGTATGGTAGGTCCGGCCGACGACGCCGATGCGCAGCTTCGGCTTGAAGGTCTCCGTATCCACGCCGGGGGAGATGGTGGTGACGTGCTCGATGCCCGCGTCGCGCAGCACGCCTTCGTAGAGCCGGGCGTGGCAGACGCAGTGCTCCACCTCCCTCGCCACGGTGAAGAACTGGTCGTAGGCCGGGCCCGTGGGCTCCAGATGCGCGAAATAGGCCACTTCGATGGGGGACAGCCGCTGGCCGCGGCAGGAATAGGTCACGTAGTACTGGATCGCTGCCTTGGGGTCGCGCCCGTCGCCGAAGGTGACATAGGGCAGGCGGTCGGCAACCTCCGACGCCAGCTTCTCAAGGATCCAGCCGCGGTCAGACGTGACGATATTGACCGTTGTCATGCGTCGGTTCGTCCCAAGGTGTGCTGCAAGTGGTATCCCGTCTTCGGGGGCACGGCCTGCCGGGGCGCGGTGAAGTGACGCGCTGCCCGTTGCCGGGTCGTGGCGCCCGCCTCGCCGATCGCGAACCGGATGCCATGCGGCGATGCCGTCCTGGAACCGCCTGTTTCACAATCCGTAAACACGACTACCCTCAAACGTCGGGGTTGTGTAGCCCGGACTGGCCGCCGCCTTCCAGCCCCGGGGCGACGTCTTAATCAACTTGCCATGCTGTCGTGCGGTTGTGGATGGCTGTTTTGGGTGCAACCCTGCCTTGGTATTTTGCAGCCCCGTCTCGCGCCCTGGGGCGTGGCAGGCGCGCCCGGTGGCATCGCGCAGCCGTTGTGCGTGGCCGCCGGACCCGGTCCAGGGCGGGGCCGGTACGGGGCTCCTGCCATTGGGCCCTTGTCCTTGGCCGGGGTCCCGGATGGGGAAACAGGCGAAACGCGCGGGGGGGCGCTGCATCTGGCGGGCGGGCGCCCTGGCCGGTATAGGTCGCGGGCACCGATCGCGTTGACCAGGGCAGCCCGACGCCGTCCTCAATCCGGTTGATCGCGGAATGGAAGGAAGCCGACCGATGCGCCACGCACCCCTCCCTGCCGCCATCGCCATCGCCGCCGGGGGCTGAGGCATGGGCAAGGTCGTCGTCACCGGCGCCGCCGGCTTCATCGGCGCGCATGTCTGCCAGTCGCTGCTGGCGCGGGGCGAGGAGGTGGTCGGCCTCGACAACCTCAATCCCTATTACGACCCCGCCCTGAAGCGGGCACGGCTGGCGGCGCTGACCGGGGATGCGAAGCCCGGCGCCTTCGCCTTCCATCACCTGGACCTGGCGGACCAGGATGCCGTCCTGGCGATGTTCAAGGCCGATCCGGCGATTGACCGCGTCGTCCACCTGGGCGCGCAGGCCGGCGTCCGCTGGTCGCTGGAGGCGCCCTTCGCCTACACGGCGGCCAATGTCACCGGCCACCTGTCGATCCTGGAGGCGGTGCGGCGGAGCGAGGGGCGGATCGGCCACACGGTCTATGCCTCCACCAGTTCGGTCTACGGGTCCCGCACCGACGGCGCCTTCCGGGAGGGGGACCGGGTGGACAGCCCGGCCAGCCTCTACGCCGCGACCAAGGCGGCGGGGGAGCTGATGTCGAAGGTCTATGTGGACCTCTACAAGCTGAAGCTGACGGGGCTGCGCTTCTTCACGGTCTATGGCCCCTGGGGCCGGCCCGACATGGCCTATTGGCTGTTCACCGACGCGATGCTGAAGGGCCGCCCCATCCGGCTGTTCAACGAAGGGAAGATGCGCCGCGACTTCACCTTCGTGGACGACATCGTCGCCGGCATCATCGCGGCGCTGGACCATGCGCCGGCGGCGCCGGCGCATCGCCTCTACAACATCGGCAACAGCAACCCCGAGGAACTGCTCGACATGGTCGCCATGCTCGAGGAGCTGCTGGGCGTGAAGGCGGTGACGGAACTGCTGCCGATGCAGCCGGGCGACGTGCCCGCGACCTTCGCCGACGTCTCCGCCATGAAGCGGGATTTCGGCTGGCAGCCGACCACCGACCTCCGCACCGGGTTGACGCGCTTCGTCGGCTGGTGGCGGGGATATTTCGGCTGAACGGGCACGGCTGCGATCGATGTCCGGCGACATGCCCGTTGTGCGGGCCCCCATCATCATCTTCGCCTTCGCCCGGCCCGACTACCTCCGCCGGCTGTGCCGGTCGCTGAAGGCCCAGCAGGGCGTCCTGCTGGACGAGGCATCGATCCATCTGATGCAGGATGGCGCGAAATCCCGCCGTTCGGCCGTGACCTATGCCGAGCCCGCGATGATCGAGGCCAGCATCGCCGCCTTCCGGGAGGTATTCCCGCGCGGCCAGGTGCATGCGGCGCCGGAGAACCTGGGCGTCGCGATGAACATCCTGCGCGGCGAACGCCATGCCTTCCAGACGCTGCGCGCCGACATCGCCTATTTCTTCGAGGAGGACCTGGAACTCGGCCCTGCCTACATCGCGATGATGGAGGTGCTGGCGGCGCGGTTCGGGGGGCTGTCGCAGCTCGGCTATTTCGCGGCCTATGGCGACCACCGGCGGCAGGCCAACCCCGCCGCGCCGCAGATCGTGCCGCTGGAACACCATTGGGGCTTCGGGCTGACGCGCCATTGCTGGCAGGCGATGCAGCCCTGGCTGAAGCCGTTCCACCAGGTCTACCAGCAGGTGGACTACCAGGCGCGGCCGCATCTGCGGATCGTCGAGCTGTTCGAGAATTGCCGCGTCTCCTCCATGGCGTCGTCGCAGGACGTGGCGAAGACGATGGCCTGCGCCGACCTCGGCTTCGCGCGCATCAACACCGATGTCGGCTTCGCCCGCTACATCGGCGCGGTGGGCGAAAGCTTCCGGGAGGAACGCTTCGCCACCCAGGGCTTCGCCGAGGCGCCGGTGATGGAGGCGCTGCCGGAGGCGCTGCCGGCGGGTTCGGCCGAGGTCCTGTCGCGCATCGCGGCCGAGAAGTTCGAGGCTTGCAGCGCGCATCGGCGCGATGCCTATGAGCGCGAACTCGCCACCATGCGGCGCAGCTTCTTCAACCCGGACCGCCTGGTGACGCGGGAGGAGCTGGAGGCGCTGTGGCGGCTGTTGATGGACCGGCTGCCGACGGACGAGGAATACTACGCCAGGAATGTCGGCGTGCGGACCCTGCGGCAGGTGCGGCGATCCCTGCTACGCAGCCGCGAGGCACAGGCCAAGGGCTTCTACCTCGGCTGATCGAAGGCTGCGGCCGGTGCCGCTCAGGATGGGAACAAGAGATCGATGCGCCACCCCCCCATCGCCGTGATGTCGTTCGACCGGCCCGACTACCTGCGGCAGGTGCTGTCCAGCCTGGCGGCGCAGGAGGGCGCGGCGATCGAGGAGCGGGAGATCATCCTGTTCCAGGACAATTGGCGCAACGCGCATAGCGGGCGCGTCTGCGCCGAGGCCGCGGACGTCGAGGCCTGCATCGCCGTGTTCCGGCAGATCTTCCCCTCCGGGCGCGTGATGGCGGCGGCGGACAATATCGGCGTGGCGGAGAACTTCTTCCGGGCCGAGACGCACATGTTCCGGGAACTCGGCGCCGACTGCGCCTACTTCTTCGAGGACGACCTGGTGCTGGAGCCGAACTACCTGGCGACGCTCGACCGGCTGCGCGACGCCTGCGCGGCATCGGGGCCAGCCGGGGGCGGCGGCGTGGGGCAGGTGGGCTACTTCGCCTGCTACGGCGACCTCAAGGCCAGCGAGGCGGAGCAGCGCAGGAATGCCCGCGCGCTGCGACGGCTCGGCCATCTCTGGGGCTTCGGCCTGTTCCGGCAGCACTGGGAGGAGATGCAGCCGGTGATGGCGGAGTACTACGCCATGACGCTGGGGCGGGACTACCGCGACCGGCAGCGCGACGAGATCCTGCGGCACTACCGGGCGCGGGGGATCGATGTCGGCGTCTCCTCCCAGGACGATGTGAAGAAGGCGGTGACCTACTTCCTCGGCCGCGTCGCGCTGAACACCGCCCTGGTCCATGCGCGCTACATCGGCGCGGTCGGCCTGCACATGAACCAGGCGAAGTTCGAGGCCGCGGGCTTCGCGAATACCGTCGTCCTCGGCCTGCAGGACGCCACCTTCGACTTCCCCGATGCCGCGAGGATCGAGGCGCTGCGGCAGGAGGAGGCGGAGGCAAGGGCGAAGGCGCTGGTGCGGGAAGAGGAGGCCGCCAGGGCGAAGGCCGAGGCGCTGGCCACCAAGGAAGCCGCCAAGGAGGCAGCGCGGGTTGCCCGCCAGGCGAAGCCCGGCGGCGACACGCCCCCGGCGGCGCCGGCAACCAAGCCTGCGGCGCCCGCCATCACGCCTGCGGCGCCCGCCATCACGCCTGCGGCGCCCGGGCCTGCCGAGGGAGAGGAGGGCGCCGCCTCGCAGGGGGGCGCCATCAAGGTCGGCCCGCCGCGGATGGCGCCGGAGGAAGTGGCGCTGTTCCAGCGCGTGCTGGGCAGCGGGCGGCGGCGCTACGCGGAATTCGGCACCGGCGGGTCCACCCTGCTGGCGGTGCGGCAGGGGTTCGAGGCGGTGGTGGGCGTCGAGTCGGACCCGGCCTGGCTCGCCAGCGTGCTGCGGAACGAGGAGGTGGCGGCGGAGGTCGCGGCCGGGCGGTGCAGCCTGGTGCACGGGAATATCGGCAAGGTCGGCAATTGGGGCTCACCGGTGGACCGGGAGCAGGTGAGGCGCTGGCCGCGCTACATCGCCGCGATGTGGGAAGCGTGGGACCGGCGTGGCAGTTTCCCGGACATCGTCCTGGTCGATGGCCGCTTCCGCGTGGCCTGCTGTCTCTCCGTCGCGCTGATGGCGGCGGCGCGCGCGGGGCGGGGGCCGGCGCCGCTGGTGATGATCCATGACGTCACCGACCGGCGGCCCAACTACCAGCGGATCTTCGACTTCTTCCACCTCGAGGAGCAGGCGGACAGCCTCTGCGTGCTGTCCCCTCGACAGCGTGTGTCGCCCGAGCGGATGCTGGCCGGCCTGCTCGACCACCTGTTCGAGCTAACCTGAGGAGTGCTGAACTATTATCTTGTATTCAGCCGTGCTGGCACGCAGTCACGATGGTTGTACCATTCCCGCATTGGTGGAAAAAACGCCACCAGTTATCGCATGGCTACGCATGCCGTGCGCCAGGGGGGTTGAACAACAGCCATATCGTGGCGGCGCTGCACCACTGACCGGCCCGGCCGGCCAGCGGCGCTCGATGACTCACGGTGTGTCTGGTGGCTGAGGGGGTTCAGCGCGCGGAATCCGCGGCCCGGCGTCGTGCCGGGGGGCGGCAGGCCGGCGGCGACATTCCCGAGGCGGCTTCCGGCGAGGCGACTCCTGGCGAGGCGGCAAGGCAGCAGACGGGGAAGAGATCGGTCGTGAGTTCAGCGCAGACGAGTCCAGCCGCCACCCAACCCGCGCCCAAGCCGCCAGCCGGCGCGACTGCGGCCGCGAAGTCCGCGGCCGCGAAGAAGCCGGCGCCGAAGCCGATCGATCGCACCGCGACGGTCGAGGATGTGGTCGCGGCCTATCGCCTGCTGCTGGGACGCGCGCCCGAATCGGATGCGGTGGTGGCGGGACACCTGGCGGCGGCGCCGGATATCGGCGCGCTGCGGGACCGGATCATGGGATCGGCGGAATTCCAGCGCGTGGCCTATGGCCCGGTCGCAACCCCGACCATCCGCCGCGCCGCCGGCTACGACCCCGTGCCGATGGAGATCGAGGTCTCCGCCAAGGATGCGGAACGGATGCTCGCGCAGGTCCGGCGCGTCTGGACCGCGCTGGGGCAGGAGAAGCCCTATTTCTCGGTGCTCGGCGAGAAGCGCTTCAGCCCGGGGCTGGTGGAGGCCAATCTCGAGGCCTTCGGCAAGACCGGGCGCGACGAGATCGACGTGCTGAAGCGCCGGCTGACGGCGCTGGAAATCGATCCGGCGGACCACCCGGATGCGGTGGAGTATGGCTGCGGCGTGGGGCGGGTGACGGTGCCGCTTTCCGGCCTGTTCCGGAAGGTGACGGGGTTCGACATCTCCGAGCCGCATCTGGAACTGGCGCAGCAGGCGGCGCGCATCGCGGGGCGGCGGAACATCGCGCTGGCGCCGGTGAAGGACATCCGCGCGCTGGACGTGCCGCAGCACGATTTCTTCTATTCGCGCATGGTGCTGCACCGGAACCCGCCGCCGCTGCAGGCGCAGATCCTGCGCCGCTGCCTCGGCCGGATGCGGGTGGGCGGCATCGCGGTGTTCCAGCTGCTGACGCACCTCGAGGGCTATCGCTACGACACCGCGGCCTGGCTGACGGCGAAGCCGGTGGAGGAGCCGGAAGTGCATGTGCTGCGCCAGGACATCGTCTTCGGCATCCTCAAGGAACTCGGCTTCCAGCCGCTGCATGTCGCGCGCGACCACAGCCTGCCGGGCTTCGATCGCATCTCCACCCAGTTCATCGCCAGGCGCGTGCGCCTTGACTGATGCCTGTGCCTTGACTGACCGGGCGGCATGAAGCTGGCGCATCTGGATGCGGTGACGCAGCACGGCGTCATCGAGGGCTGGGCCTGCGACCCGGACCAGCCCACCGAAAGCCTGGCGCTGGCCGTGCTGCTGGAGGATGGGACGGAAGTGGCCGCCGGACGGGCGGAGCTGTTCCGCGAGGACCTGATGGAGGCGCAGCTTCGCTACGGCTGGTGCGCCTTCCGCCTGCGCGCGGCGCTGGCGCCGGCGGAACTGGTGGCGCAGACGCTGCGGCTGGTGGAACCCGCCACCGGCGCGGTGCTGCATGTCCAGCCCAGCCTGCCGATCCGCCATGCCAGCGACCGGGACTGCGAGACGGTGGAGGAAGTGGTGGCGGAAGACCCGACCATGCTGCGCTCCATCGACCAGCTGGCGGGGTGCGGGGATCTGTTCACCCGCTTCATCGCGCGGGAAGGGCTCTCCGCCTTCATCCGGGCGGCCTATGGCTACGTGCTGGGCCGGCCGGCCGATCCGGTGGGCTTCGCGAGCTATGAGAAGCTGATGCGCCGCGGCGCGCTGACGCCCTTCGGCCTGCTGTCCATCCTGGCCGATAGCGGGGAGTTCCGGTCGCGCCCCCGGCTGCTGCCATCCCCCGTCCAGCCCGCCTTCGTCTTCGCCCTGCCGGCGACCACGCCCGAGGCGGCGGAGGCCGGATGAGCGCGAGGCCCGTCCTGCTGGTCTCCGTGCCCGCTGTCCACCTCTCGACCATCGAGCTTCCGGGCTCGATCTACCCCTGGCGTTGCCTGCGCGACGCCGTGCTGCCGCCGGACCTGCGGCTGGCGCTGCTGCTGGTGATGCAGGCGGCGGAGGCGCAGCAGACCGAGGTCCGCTTCGTGGCGCGGCCGGAGATCTTCACGCATGGCGCGGCGCGCGAATGGCTGGATGCGCAGGCCGGCGGGGCGGAGGACCACCTGGCGCTGACGGATGGCAATACGCTGCGGCTGCTGCCCGGGCTGCGCAACCACATGTTCTTCTTCCCCCGCGGCATGACATCCCGCGAAGCGGCGCTGCAGCGCCTGGTGCGGCTGGTGCCGGAAGCCTTCGCGGGCCTCGCTTCCCAGGTGAATGGCACGCTGTCCTTCCGGCTGGGGGCGCGCTGGGTGCGGCCGCCGCTGCTGCCGCTGGGCTTCGCGGTGACGCCGGCGGGGGAGCCCGCCCAATACATCCCCTTCGTCTGGCTGCCCGGCAACCATGGCCACGCCGGCGTGCTGAGCGAGAAGGAGGCGATGGCCGGCCTGCCGCTGCTGAAGCCGCCGCATTTCGTGCCGCTCACGCTCGGCGCGCTGAGCGACCACCCCTTCGTCGTGGAGCTGGCGAAGCAGGTGCGGGACGTGGTGCTGGACCCCGCGAAGGGCCCGCTGCTGATCGGGCTGCCGGCGCTGGACCGCGACGACGCCGCCACCAAGGACCAGGTGGAGGCGGTGCTGGAAGCCTTCAGCCGGACCGGCGTCGCGCTGCCGCGCCGGTCCAGCTGGTCCGTGCGCTTCGTGGCGGGCATGCCCGACCCCGCGGCGCTGGCGGGCGGTAGGCTCACGCTCCATGCCCGCGTGCCCTTCTGGCATTTCGGGCGGGACGTGCTGGATGCGGCGGCGGAGCTGGTGCTGACCGGAAGCGGCACGCTCTCCGCCGCCCGGTCGCTGTTCACGACCTGGCTGGGGCGGGAGGTGGCGGTGCAGCGCATCCGCCCGCAGATGGGCCTGATGCCGGTGACGGTGGGGCAGGTGCCATGAAGCCCGCGCTGACGCTCGACATCACGCCGCTGCTGGAAAGCCAGTGGACGGGCATCCCGGTCTTCACGCGCCGCCTGGTGCAGGCGCTGGACCCGCATCTGGACCTGCATTTCTGCATGGGGCCGAACGGGGTGCCGGGCGATGCGGTGCGCCAGGCCATCCGGATCAGCACCGGCACCTACCTGCGCGACGCCATCGATGCGGCGGTGGAGACGGTGGTGAAGGAGGCCGCGCGACCCACCATCGACCCCGCCATCCCGCTGCTCTACCCCTCCGTGAAGCCCAGCCCCGGCGCGGCGATGCGGGAAGCCAGCACGATCCACGACATCAGCACACTGGTGATGCCGGACACCCACATGCCGGAGAACGTGGCCTTCCACCTGGACCCGCTGCGCGACCAGATGGCCTCCGACGAGGCGGTGTTCTGCTGTTCGGAAGCGACGCGGGAGGCGCTGTGCACCTACCTGCCCTGGGTGCGGCCCAGGACGCGGGTGATGTACCAGTATGTGGACTGGCCCGAGGGGTTCGAGGCCATGGACCGCAACCAGCCCGCCATCCGGCTTGGCCGCTACGCCGTGGTGATCGGCACGGTGGAGCCCCGCAAGAATTTGCGCCTGCTGCTGCGGGCCCTGGAAGAACCCTCCGTCGCGGCGGATGACCTGCATTTCGTGGTCATCGGCGCGCGAGGATGGATGGCGGACCAGGCACTGGCGCAGCTGTCGCCCGAAGCCCAGGCGCGCATCAGCTTCACCGGCTTCATCTCCGAATTCGCGAAGTACCGGCTGCTGCGGCACGCGGAATTCCTGGTCTATCCCTCGGTCTATGAGGGGTTCGGGATTCCGGCGGTGGAGGCGATGAGCCTCGGCAAGCCGGTGCTGGCCTCCCTCAGCTCCAGCTTCCCGGAAGTGATCGGGCCGGCGGGGCTGTTCTTCGACCCCTTCTCCGTCGACGGCTTCGTGGCGGCGCTGGAGGAGATGTCGAACCCGTCCGTCCAGGCGGAGCTGGCGGCGCAGGCGATGCCCCAGGCGGCGCGCTTCAATGCGGGGGTCATGGCGGCGCCGGTGCTGGAGTGGCTGGCGGGAGGGTAGCGCCGCAATCCGGCGAAGCATCTTATGATCGGGCGCGGCGCCTGTTTGCGGCGGCGCAGCATTCCGCCGGCGCGGGGGCATCGCCTAATCTCCGCCGCGACAAGGCTACAGGGGGACTGCCGGCTTCATGTGCGGGATCGTGGGGGTGATCGGCCGGGCCGATGCAGGGCCGCTGCTGCTGGAGGCGCTGCGCCGCCTGGAATACCGGGGCTATGACAGCGCCGGCATCGCCACCCTGGTGAATGGCCACATCGACCGGCGCCGGGCGGAAGGCAAGCTCGGCAACCTCGCCGCCGTGCTGGCGCAGGACCCGCTGCCGGGCACCACGGGCGTCGGCCACACGCGCTGGGCCACCCATGGCGCCCCCACCGAACGCAACGCCCACCCCCACGCCACCGCCCGCGTCGCCGTGGTGCATAACGGCATCATCGAGAACCACGCCGAACTCCGCACCGAACTGGAAGCCGAAGGCGCGGTGTTCGAGACGGAGACGGATACCGAGACCTTCGTCCGCCTGCTGGACCACCTGCTGGCCCAGGGCCTGGCGCCGGAAGCCGCCTTCGCCGCCGCGCTGAAGCGCGTGCACGGCGCCTTCGCGCTGGCCGCCATCTTCGCGGGCCACCCGAAGCTGCTGCTCGGCGCGCGCCAGGGCGCGCCGCTGGCGGTCGGGTTCGGGGAGGGGGAGATGTTCCTCGGCTCCGACGCGCTGGCGCTGGCGCCACTCACCCGCCGCATCGCCTATCTCGAGGAAGGCGACTGGGTGGCGGTGACGGAAGACGGTGCCCGCTTCCACGACGCCACCGACCAGGCCGTGGAGCGTGCCGTCGTCGTCACCGCCGTCTCCGGCGCCGCGGTCGGCAAGGGCAACTACCGCCACTTCATGGAAAAGGAACTGCACGAGCACCCCGCCGTCATCGGCGATACGCTCCGCCAGTACCTGGACCCCGGCACCCACGCCGTGCGCCTGCCGCGCCTGCCCTTCGACCCGGCGGTGGTGCCGCGCCTGACGCTGTCCGCCTGCGGCAGCGCCTTCCTGGCCGCCCATGTCGGGCGCTACTGGATCGAACAACTCGCCCGCATCCCCTGCGACGCCGATGTCGCCAGCGAACTCCGCTACCGCGACCCGCCGCTGGCGCCAGGCGGCGGCGCCATCCTCGTCTCCCAGTCCGGCGAGACGGCGGACACGATGGCGGCGCTGCGACTGCTGCGGGACGGCGGGCAGCGGGTGCTGTCCATCGTCAACGTGCCGGAAAGCACCATGGCACGCCTGTCCGACGCCGCGCTGCTGACCGTGGCGGGCCCCGAGATCGGCGTCGCCTCCACCAAGGCCTTCACCGCCCAGCTCTCCGTCCTGGCCTGCCTGGCACTCGGCTTCGCCCGCGCCCGCGGCACCATCGATGCGGCGGAGGAGGAGCGGCTGACGGAGGCGCTGCTCTCCATCCCCGGCCACGCCGCCGCCGTGCTGGAACAGGATGGGCGCATCAAGGCCCTGGCCGCGGAGATCATGACGGCGCGGGACGTGCTCTTCCTCGGCCGCGGATCGATGTTCCCGATCGCCATGGAAGGCGCGCTGAAACTCAAGGAAATCAGCTATATCCACGCGGAAGGCTACGCGGCCGGAGAGATGAAGCACGGCCCCATCGCCCTGATCGACCCCGCCGTGCCGGTGATCGCGCTGTGCCCCTCCGGCCCCCTCTTCGAAAAGACGGCCTCCAACCTCCAGGAAGCCGCGGCGCGCGGCGGACGCATCATGGCCTTCACCGACGCCGCCGGCGCAGGACCACTGGGCCGCTTCGCCGAACAGGTCATCACCCTGCCCAGCATCGACCCCTTCGCCGCCCCCATCCTGCACAGCATCCCCGTGCAACTCCTGGCCTACCACGTGGCCGCCCTGAAAGGCACCGACGTGGACCAGCCCCGGAACCTGGCGAAAAGCGTGACGGTGGAATAGCGGGGGGCGTGTTGCGCTCGTTGCTTCCAGGAGGGGCTTTGCCCCTCCCGGACCCTCCCCACCAAAGGCCAGCGGGCCTTTGGAAACCAGAGGATGGGGTGGGGAAAGAGGGGGCCGGCGCACCCGTTTCACGGTCACTCCGGCCCCCTCTTTCCCCACCCCATTGCTCGCGGTCCAGGGTCCCGTTGGACCCTGGTGGGGGAGCACGAGGGGGCAACGCCCCCTCGTGAATCACCGGCGCAACACGTGCCCCGCTAAGCCCGCCGTCGCCTTGTCGCCGGCATCGGGGTTGTGTCCCCTTCGGTGTCCAGTCGGTCGAGGGTGGTGCGCCAGGTGGCGGTCCAGGTGCGGGGTTGGCCGCTGCGGCAGCGCAGCAGGTCGAGGGACCAGCGCGGGTCGCCGAGGTTGTGCTGGGTGCCGCCGAGGCCGGGCAGGGCGTTGACGCGCCAGCGGGTGAGGGCGGCGGAGGGGCCTGGTTCCTCGGTATCCGGGCGGAGCAGGAGGCCGAGCGCGCCGCCGGCTTCGGCGGCGAGCTGGAGGCGGCGGGCGGCGGTGAGGTCGATGTCCGAGAGGGTCAGCAGGGCGCCGGCGATGGCGGGGCAGCGCAGGGCTTCCTCCATGGCCCAGAGGGCGTCGGCGGGGCGGGGGGCGCGGACCATGACGAGGTTGGCCGGGGAGAGTCCGTAGCGGGCGAGGCCGGAGGGCCAGGCATCCGGGTCCGGTCCGATCCAGAGCACGGGGCCGTTGGCGCGGCCCAGGATGAGGCTGGCGAAGCCGGTGGCGGCGCCCGGTTCGGCGGCCAGGATCTCATGCAGCCCGGCGCGGGCCAGGCCGCCATCGGGCAGGGTGGCGTCGATGGAATCGGCGAGGGGGATGGTGCCGGCCTCGGCGCGGGCGAGGGCGGCCGCGGCGCCGCCGCGTTCGAGCCGGCCGATGCGGGCGCGGAGCGCGGCCATCAGGGCGGGCCGGTCCATGGGGAGGGGATCCGTGGGGATGCCGTCCGGCGGGGCGTTCGCGGCGAGGGGGGGAAGGATATCGGGGGCCATGGCTGTTCTTGCTATGTTCCGACCCCGAGGTGGTCGCGGTCAAGCGATTTGGAAGGATGGAAGCGATACGATCCCTGACGATCGTTCGTAATCAGCTACTTGCGATGTTATCCTGATGTAAGTTGCCAATGGGGGTTGGCGGGCTTCTTCCAACCACACGGCGGGTTAACCTGTGTGTCGCACAACCCGGGGGCTACTGACCGGAACCCCGAGGATGCGAGTCGCCCCGCCGTCGCGCCTGGCCTGGCTGGCACCATGGCTCGCGTCATGCCTGCTGCTGTTCCTGGCCGGCTGTGCCCGCCTGCCGGCGGAGGAGGCGCGGGCCACGCCGGCCGCGGCCGTGGCCGCCTGGGGCTTTGCGGCGTTGTCGAGCCATGGCGCGCCGCTCGGTTCCGCCGTGGCCGTGGCGCCGGGGCGCCTGCTGACCAGCGCCCATCTGCTGCCCGATGGCGTGGCGGTGGTCGAGGCCCGGCGCGGCGATGGGGTGGGGCGGGCGCCGGCAAGGGTGCTGGCGCGCAGCGCGGTGATGGATCTGGCCGTGCTGGCGGTGCCGGAGGGCGTCTTCGAACCGGTGCCGGTGGCGCGGCAGGCGCCGGTGGCCGGCCAGCGCCTCTGGGCGCTTGGCGCGCCTTCCGTCGGGCCGGCCATGGCGGTGGGGGTGGTGACGCGGCCTTCCGCCGTGATGCCGGGGCGTGGCGAGGGGTTCACGGCCCGGATCGGCGCGCTGATGGGCTATTCCGGCGGCCCGGCGCTGGATGCGGAGGGCCGGCTGCAGGGCCTGGTCACGGCCCTGCCGGGGGCGGGGGGCGCCACGGCGCTGGCGGCGCTGACCGGGATGGACCTGGACGGCATCGCGAGGGGCGTCGAGGGCAGGGAGGCCTTCTTCCTATCCATCGCCGCCGCGCTGGTCGAATCCGAACGGATCGCGCCCGCCGGCCGTGGCCTGGCCCACCATGTCGTGAGCGCCCGGCAACCCTGAGCCCCCAGCCACGTCGCCTGCCCGCCGATCAGGCGGAACACCGTGGCGGGGGGCACGGCGAACAGGAGGAGAGCGGGATGCGAAAGACGCGGATGGCGATGATGGCGGCGCTGGCGCTCGCGGCCTGTGGGGCGACGGGGCCGGTGGCGCCGGGCCGGGCGGTGGCGACCGAATCGCGTGCCGAGGCTCAGCGTGGCGAGGCCTCCTTCTACCACCCCGATCGCTTCACCGGCCGGCCCATGGCGAATGGGGAGCCCTTCGATCCCGGCTCCAACTCCGCCGCCCACCGCACCCTGCCGCTCGGCACGGTGGCGGAGGTGACGAATCTGCGGAACGGGGAGAGCCGCACGGTCGTGATCGAGGATCGCGGCCCCTATGTCCGCGGGCGGATCATCGATGTGTCGCCGCGCACGGCCGATGAACTCGGCATGCGGGAAAGCGGGACGGCGCCGGTGGAGGTCCGCCCCATCGGCCGCCAGGCGAATGCGGGGCGGGAGGAGTAGTTTGGAGACCGCTTGAGCACACCGTCGGGTCGGCTCCTCGGGTCTTTTCCGCCCCTGCCGCGTTGGCCGGCTTGCAGGACCGGAAAATCCCTCGCGGATCCTCAGCCGCCGGCATCCTCAAGCGATCTCTCAGCTTCAGGTTGAATGTTGGGCGGGAAATGACGACGATCCCGCGACATGTCCCTGGCCCTGCTCCCCGCCGAGCGGATCGGCGTTTCCGCGCGCATCCGGGCGGGGGCGTCGGCGGTGCTCGCCCGGCAGCAGGGGCGCTTCGCGCCCTGGCTGGCGGTGGCGCTGGGGGCGGGGGTGCTGCACTACCTGGGCCTGGCCGGGGAGCCGGCCTGGCAGCCGCTCTGGGTCGCCCTGCCGCTGGCCGGGCTGGCCTTCTGGCTGGCGCGGCGCTGGCTGCTGCCGGGCTGGGCGCTGGGGTTGCTGGCGGCCTTCCTGCTGGGTCTCGGCGTGGCGGGCTGGCATGCCGCGCGGATGCCGCCGCCGCTGGTCCTGCCTTTCGGCGCGGTCCAGCTCTCCGGCGTGGTGGCGGAGGTGCAGCCCCTGCCGGAAGGGCGGCGGCTGGTGCTGGAGCAGGCCCGGATCGGGGAGGGGGCGGCGCTGCCGCGGACCATCCGGGTGCGGCTGCGCGCGGATGATCCGGCGCGGCCCCTGCCGGGTGATGTCGTCAGCCTGCGGGCGCTGATCCGCCAGCCGGGGATGCCGGCGGTGCCGGGCGGGTGGGATTTCCAGCGGGCGGCCTTCTTCAGCGGCCTGGGCGGGTCCGGCTTCGCGCTGGGGCCGGTCGTGGTGGAGCGGGGGGCGGAGGAGCCGCTGCTGGCCGGGCTGCGCGCCTGGCTGGACCAGCGGGTGGCGGCGGCGATTCCCGGCGCCGCGGGGCCGGTGGCGGCGGCGCTGCTGACGGGGACGCAGAGCGCGATCCCGGAGCCCGCCATGCAGGCCATGCGCGATTCCGGGCTGGCGCATCTGCTTTCCGTCTCCGGCCTGCACATGGCGATCGTCATCGGGCTGGTCTTCGGGCTGTTGCGGGGCGCGATCGCGCTGGTGCCCTGGCTGGCGCTGCGGGTGCCAGCCAAGCCGGTGGCGGCGCTGGTCGCGCTGGCGGCAGGCGCCTTCTACATGCTGCTGACGGGATCGCAGGTGCCGATGCAGCGATGCCTCGGCATGGCGGCGCTGATGACGGTGGCGATGCTGGCGGGGCGGCGGGTACTGTCCGTGCGCGTGCTGGCGGTGGCGGCCGCGGCGGTGCTGCTGGTGGCGCCGGCCGAGGTGGTGGGGCCGTCCTTCCAGATGTCCTTCGCCGCGGTGCTGGCGCTGGTTGCGGGGCATGAGGCGCTGCGCGGGCCGATCGCGGCCTTCCGCGCGGGGGGCGTTTCGGGCCCGCGGGCCTGGCGGCGGGTGGCGCTGGTGGTGCTGGGGCTGGTCGCGACCTCCGCCCTGGCCGGCGCGGCGACGGCGCCTTTCGGGCTGCACCATTTCGGCCGGCTGCAGGTCTATGGCATCGCGGCCAATGCGGTGGCGGTGCCGCTGACCTCGCTGCTGGTCATGCCGGCGGGGCTGGCGGCGATGCTGGCGCTGCCCTTCGGGCTGGAAGCCTGGCCGCTGGCGGTGATGGGCTGGGGGACGGAGGGGATCCTGTGGGTGGCGCGGGCGGTCGCGGCCTGGCCGGATGCGGCGCCGGTGATGGTGCCGCTACCGGGATGGGGCCTGGGGCTGGCCAGCTTCGGCTTCTGCTGGCTGTGCCTGTGGCGGGGATGGCTGCGGCTGCTGGGGGTGCCGGTGGTGGTGGCGGGGCTGGCCGCGGGGCAGGTGACGCCGGCGCCGGATGTGCTGGTCTCCCCGGATGCCCGGATCGTGGCGCTGCGCACGGCGGAGGGGGTGTTCCTGCATCGCCTGCCCGGCGCGAGCAATTTCACGCGGGATTCGATGCTGCGGGCGCTGGGCGTGACGGCGGCCAGCCCCTTGCCGGAGACCGGGGAGGTCGCGGGCGGCGCCATCGCCTGCACGCCCGCCGCCTGTCGGTTCCGCCCGCATCCGGGGGCAGGGGAGGCGGTGCTGCTGCGCAGTCCGCCGCCGGCGCGGGGCCGCCGGGCGGACCCGCCGGACCCCGCCGCGCTGGCGGCCGCCTGCGGCCGGGCGGCGCTGATCCTGGCGCTGGAGCCGATACGCCCGCGCTGTGGCCAGGGCGAGACGATCGACCGCTTCGCGATGTGGCGGGATGGTGCGCAGGCGGCCTGGCTGGGCCAGGCGGGGGCGCTTGTGGTGTCGGACCGGGCCTGGCGGGGTGACCGGCCCTGGGTGCCGCCGGTGCCGCTGCCGGGCCGGGTGGAGGCGCTGCCGCTGGCGCCGGTCGACCCCGGCGGCCATTGACCGTCCCCATCAACACGCCGCCATCGGATGGAACGGTGGCAGTTACCCTCCCTTAAGACCTTGCGACCTAGATTAACGGGGCAGGAAACAAGGGAATGAAGGACATGATCGCGACCATCGCGTCCTATCCGGCGCTCATGGATTTCGGCCTCGTTGCCATGGGGCTGCTGGCCGGCGCTGGTGCGCTCACGGCCTGGCAGCGCCTGCATGCGTGGCGGGAGCAGCGCCAATCGGAATGGGACCCCTACTGAGGCGGGGCGGCCCGGCCTTCCGGCCGGGCCATCGGTGCTTCAGTACTTGCGCAGCAGGCCGATCAGGCGGCCCTGCACGCGGACCCGGTCGGGTCCGAAGATCCGCGTCTCATAGGCGCGGTTGGCGGGTTCCAGGGCGACGGAGTTGCCGCGGCGGCGCAGACGCTTCAGCGTCACCTCCGCCTCATCCACCAGCGCCACGACGATGGATCCGTTCTCCGCCGTGTCGCCGCGGCGGATGATGACGGTGTCGCCATCGAGGATTCCGGCCTCCATCATCGAATCACCGGCGACTTCCAGCGCGTAGTGCTCGCCACCCGCCAGCAGGGCGGCCGGGACTTCCACCATCGCGGTGGAGTCGCGCAGAGCCTCGATCGGCATGCCGGCGGCGATGCGGCCATAGAGGGGCAGCGATACCGCCGTCGCGTCATTCGCCGTCTTCTGCACGCCGGCCAGGCCGGGCGCGAAATTGCCGCGGATGACATTGGGCGTGAAGGCCGGGGCGGCGGGGGGCGCCGCCGGCGTGGCGACGGGCGCGGGATCGGCCCTGCGGGGCGAGACGTTCTCCGGCAGGCGCAGCACTTCCAGCGCGCGGGCGCGATGCGCGCGGCGCTTCAGGAAGCCCCGTTCCTCCAGCGCCGTGATCAGGCGGTGGATCCCCGACTTCGACTTGAGGCGAAGGGCCTCCTTCATCTCCTCGAAGGACGGGGAGAAGCCGGTGGCGCGCAGGTGCCGGTCGATGAACATCAGCAATTCGTGCTGCTTGCGCGTGAGCATGGGTTTCTCCACTGCCGGTTCCCCCTGGGGTGTTCCGAAGGGGTGGGGGCGCCTTCGCCCCGAACAAACAAGCAACCGACGTGGATGTTCTATGTAGGTTCCTGCGGCGTCGTCAAATGTTTTCCACAGACCCAGGAAAAACCTGGGCTGAATCGAGATTCTTGACCAGTGGAAAACGCGTGAATCCGCGCGAATCAGAGGCCGAGGCGATCCAGCGGAATCGCCTCCACCGCCGCGCCCTCGGGCAGGGCGGGGGCGTAGGGGGCGCGCAGGATCAGGGCTTCCGCCCGCGCCAGGGTCTTCAGCATGGAACTGTCCTGCTGCGGGAAGGGGGTGGCCACGACGCGGCCATCGCGGTCCCGGGACAGGGTGGCGCGGAGGTGGTCGAAACGCTTGTCGTTCTCCGGCAGCGCGCTTCCGGCATGGGCCTGGATGGTGGGGGGCGGTGCGGCGGGTTCGCCGGACAGCACGGCGAGGGCCGGCATCAGGAACTGCACGGCGCAGACCATGGCGGAGACCGGGTTGCCCGGCAGGCCCAGCACGGGGGTGGTGCCAAGCCGCCCCCAGATCAGCGGCTTGCCCGGCCGCATGGCGATCTTCCAGAAATCCAGCGCGAAGCCGTCCTGCCCCAGCGCGGTCTGGATCAGGTCGTGGTCGCCCACGCTGGCGCCGCCGGTCGTCACCAGCAGGTCGCAGGCGCGCGCCGCGGCGGCGGTGGCGGCGATGGCTTCCCGGTCATCGGGCGCGATCGGCAGCACGAGGGGATCGCCGCCCCCGGCGCGGACCATGGCGGCGATGGCATGGGCGTTGCTGCTGACGATGCCGCCGGGGGGGATCGGATCGCCGGGGAGCGCAATCTCATCTCCCGTGGCCAGGATGCCGATGCGCGGGCGGCGATGGACCATCAGCCAGGGGTGGTTCGCGGCGGCGGCCAGGCCGACATCGCGGGCGGTGAGGCGCCGGCCGGGGGCGATCAGCGCCTCGCCCTCGGCGAAGTCGAGGCCGCGGCGACGCACCCAGCGGCCGGCGCGCACGGCTTCCCGGACCTCGACCACGCCATCCGCCGCGACGGCGTCCTCCTGCAGCAGGATGGCATCCGCGCCCTGAGGGATGAAGGCACCGGTGAAGATGCGGACGGCCTGGCCGGGGCCGACGCGGCCGGCATAGGGATGGCCGGCGGGGGCCGATCCCACCACGGCCAGCCTTGCGTCCAGCACCGCATCGGCGGCGCGGACGGCATAGCCATCCATGGCGGAGACATCGGCCGGCGGCTGGGTCAGGCGCGCGATCACGGGGCGGGCGAGGACGCGGCCCCAGCCCTCCGGCAGGGCCACCGCCTCGGCGGGGGTGGGGGCGAGGCCGCCCAGGATTCGGGCCCGGGCTTCCTCAACCGATAGCATCAGGTCGCCTCGTAAGTACCGGATTTGCCGCCGGATTTATGCACCAGGCGGATATCCTCGATCCGCATCGCGCGGTCGGCGGCCTTCACCATGTCATAGACCGTCAGCGCGGCGACGGTGACGGCGGTCAGCGCCTCCATCTCCACGCCGGTCTGGCCGGTGAGCTTGACCGTCGCCTCGATCTCCACCGCGTCGGGGGCCACCGGTACCAGGTCCACCGTGACCTTGGAGATCAGCAGGGGGTGGCAGAGGGGGATCAGCTCGCTCGTCTTCTTCGCGGCCATGATGCCGGCGATGCGCGCCACGCCCAGCACATCGCCCTTGCCGACCTGGCCGGCCTGGATCAGGGCCAGCGTCTCCGGCTGCATGACCACGCGGCCGCGGGCGGTGGCGGTGCGGCTCGTCTCCGCCTTGGCGGAGACATCCACCATGGCGGCGCGGCCGGCCTCGTCGAAATGGGTGAGCTTCGTCACGGGGGGCTCAGTCGAGCGCCGTGATGAGTTCCCGCGCCGCCGCCTCCACATCCGCCTGGCGCAGCAGGTGTTCGCCCACCAGCAGGCAGCGGGCGCCGGCGCGGCACATCCGGCGGACATCGTCGGGGGTGCGGATGCCGCTTTCGCCGACCGGAATGCGGTCCGCGGGGATCAGCGGGATCAGCTCGTCGGAGGTGCCAAGATCCGTCACCAGGGTCTTCAGGTTGCGGTTGTTCACGCCGATCAGCCGCGTCTCCAGCCCCAGCGCGCGGTCCAGCTCCCGCCGGTCATGCACCTCCGCCAGCACGGCCATGTCGAGCGACCGGGCGACATCCTCCAGCTCCTGCGCCTGGTCGTCGGACAGCGCGGCGAGGATCAGCAGGATGGCGTCGGCGCCCATCGCGCGGGCCTCGAACACCTGCCAGGGATGGACCATGAAGTCCTTGCGCAGGACGGGCAGGGAGCAGGCGGCGCGGGCCTGGACCATGTGGCCGAGGTCGCCCTGGAACCAGGGGCCGTCCGTCAGGACGGAAAGGCAGGCGGCGCCGGCCTTCTCATAGGCCTGGGCGATGGTCGCGGGCTCGAAGGGGTCGCGGATCAGCCCGCCGGAGGGGGAGGCGCGCTTGATCTCCGCGATCAGGCCGACCCGGCCTTCCGCCACCGCATCGCAGAGCGCGCGGGTGAAGTCGCGGGGCGCATCGGCGGCGGCGGCGCGCTTCTCCATCTCATGCAGGCTGACGGCGGCCGAACGCTCCCGCACCTCCTCGTATTTGTCGGCGAGGATGCGGGCCAGGGTGTCGGACATGTTGGGCGTAGGCGCGTTCATGGGGGGGACTCAGGCAGTCGGTTCAAGGGGGGCAGGCGGCGCCGCGGCGGCGCGGAGGCGGTTGAGCACGTCGAGCGCCGCGCCGCCATCGATGGAACGCGCGGCGATCGGCACGGCGTCGCGCAGCGTCGGCGCGACCCCGGCCACGACCAGGCCGGCGGCGGCATTCAGCAGCACGACGTCGCGATAGGGGCCGGGGGCACCCTCCAGCAACGCCAGAACGGCGGCCGCGTTCTCCGCGGGGTCGCCGCCTTTCAGCGATTCCGCGGGGGCGCGGGGCAGGCCGGCATCCTCGGGCGAGACCTCGAATTCCCGGATCAGCCCGTCCTTCAGCTCCACCACCTGGGAGGGGCCGGCGAGCGTCAGCTCATCGAGCCCCATGCCATGCACCAGCCAGGCGCGCTGCGTGCCGAGGCGGGCCAGGGTCTCCGCCATGGGGCGCAGCCATTCCGGGGCGAAGGCGCCCGTCATCTGCCGCGTCACCCGGGCGGGATTCGCGAGCGGCCCCAGCAGGTTGAAGATGGTCCGCGTGCCGAGTTCCACGCGCGGCCCGGCGGCGTGGCGCAGCGCCGAATGGTGGCGGGGCGCCATCAGGAAGACCATGCCGGCTTCCGCCAGCACCGCCGGCAGGCGATCGAGCGGCGTCTCCATCACGGGGATGCCGAGTGCGGAGAGCGCATCCGCGGCGCCGGAGCGGGAGGAGAGCGCGCGGTTGCCGTGCTTGGCCACCTTCACCCCCGCGCCCGCGACCACGAAGGCGCTGGCGGTGGAGATGTTGAGCGTGCCGGCGGCATCGCCGCCCGTGCCGACGATGTCGATCGCATCCGGCGGCGCTTCCACCGCGATCATGCGGGCGCGCATGGCCCGCACGGCGCCGGTCATCTCCGCCACCGTCTCGCCCCGCACGCGCATGGCCATCAGCAGGCCGGCGATCTGGGCGGGCGTTGCCTCGCCGGCCATGATCATGCCGAAGGCGGCTTCGGCCTCGCTCTCCGCCAGGCGTTCGCCCTGGGCGAGCCGCGCCAATACTTTCTTCATGCTGCCGCGGTCTGCATGGCGAAGGTGTTTCGGGGTGCCATCGGATCAGGCGGCCGCGAAGGCGTTTCGCTGCCCGGCCAGGGCCAGGAAGTTCCGCAGCATGTCGTGGCCATGCTCGCTGGCGATGCTCTCGGGGTGGAACTGCACGCCCCAGATCGGCAGGTCCCGGTGCGCCATGCCCATGACCAGGCCGTCCGAGGTCCGGGCCGTCGGGATCAGCGTCTCCGGCAGATCCTCCACCACCAGGGAATGGTAGCGGGTGGCGCGGAAGGGGGAGGGGAGGCCGGCGAAGATGTCCGTGCCGCCATGGGTCACGTCCCAGACCTTGCCGTGCACGGGCGTGGGCGCCCGCACCACCTTGCCGCCGAAGGCCTGGCCGATGGCCTGGTGGCCGAGGCAGACCCCCAGCAGGGGCAGGCGTTCGGCCGCGGCGGCGGCGATGACATCAAGGCAGATGCCCGCCTCATTCGGCGTGCAGGGGCCGGGGGAGAGGACGATCGCGTCCGGCTTCAGGGCCAGGGCTTCGTCGGCCGACAGAGAATCATTGCGCCGAACCTCCACCACCGCCCCAAGGTCACCCAGGAAGTGGTAGAGATTCCACGTAAAGCTGTCGTAATTGTCGATCAGCAGGATCATGCGGCCCGATGGTCGCCCCGCGCCCGCGGTTAATCAAGTGTGGCGGAAGCGGGGCGGGGCTGCGTCGCGGCTGGAACAGCGGATTGACGGCGCCCTGCCATCTGCCATGGTAGTTTCAACCAAGCAGGAAACGTCCCCCTGTCCGTCCTCCGCCCCTTCACCGAGACCGACCTGCAATCCCTGGCCGCCCGCGCCTATGCGCGGATCCGGGAGGCGATCGTGGCGGGCAGCCTGGCGCCGGGGCAGCGGATTTCGGAACGCGGGCTGGCCGCGGCGCTCGACATCTCCGCCCAGCCGGTGCGGGAGGCGCTGCGGCGGCTTGAGGTCGAGGGGATGGTGGAAACCAGGCCCCGCAGCGGGACCTATGTGGCCGATCTCGGCCGGGACCGGCTGTTCGAGATCGGGCTGATCCGCGCGACGCTGGAAGCGGTTGCCGCCAGGCTGGCCGCCGAACGCGCGACGCCCGCCGACCATGCGGCGATGCGGTCCAGGCTGGATGCCATCGCCGGCGCGATGCGGAGCGAGGATGCGGCCGCCGTGACGCTGGCGAATGAGGCGCTGCACGACGCCATCCACGCCGCCGCCGCCAGCCGGGACGTGACCCGGCTGCTGGAGGGGTTGCGCGCCTATGACCATTTGACGCGCGAACGCATCCTCTCCACGGCGGAGGAACGCGCGACCGCGCAGGCGGAACACCAGGCCATCGTGCAGGCCATCATCGCCGGCGATGCCCGCGCGGCGGAGGCCGCCATGAAGGCCCATGCGCTGAGATCACTATCCGTCGCCCTGCCCTGAGCGGGGTGGCGGCAAAATGTTGAGGGAGGAAAGAAGAATGAACCGTCGCAGCCTGCTGGGGGCGCTTGCCGCCAGCGCCGCCCTGCCGATGCCGGCCTTCGCCCAGGCCCGGCCCTGGCCGTCCCAGCCCATCCGCGTGATCATCCCCTTCGCGGCGGGGGTGACGGACACGCTCGGCCGGCTGGTGACGCTGGAGATGGGCCGCCGCCTGGGCCAGACCTTCGTGGCGGAGAACCGGCCCGGCGCGGGCGGCAATATCGGCGCGGAAGCCTGCGCGCGGGCGCCCGCGGATGGCAACACCATCTGCATGGGCACGATCAGCAGCCACGCGATCAACCCCGCCATCATGGCGCGGATGCCCTATGACAACCTGCGCGACTTCGCGCCCATCACGCAGCTGTCGCACCAGCCCAACGCGCTGGTCATCAACAACGACGTGCCGGCGCGCACGCTGGCCGAGTTCATCGCGCTGGTGAAGGCGAGGCCCGGCTTCTTCAGCTACGCCACATCGGGCGTCGGCACCTCCACGCATCTCGCGGGCGAATCCTTCGCGCAGCTGGTGGGCGCGGAGGTGGTGCATGTGCCCTATCGCGGCAGCGGCGGCGTCATGACCTCCGTCATGTCCGGCGAGACGCCGATGTCCTTCGACAATCTTTCTTCGGTTCTGCCGCTGGCGCGGGAGGGTCGCATCCGGCTGATCGGCGTGGGCAGCAAGGAACGCATCGCGGCGGCGCCGGATGTGCCGGCGATCGCGGAGGCGCTGCCGGGCTTCGAGAGCCTGTCCTGGCACGGGTTGTTCGCGCCGGCCAACACGCCGCCCGCCATCGTCGCGCGGCTGCATGCGGAAGCCGTGGCGGCGCTGCGGGAGCCGGCGCTGGCGGCAAGGCTGACGGAATTGGGCTTCACGCTGGTCGGCAGCAGCCCGGATGAATTCAGGGCCTTCATCGCGGCGGAGACGCAGCGCTGGGGCGATGTGGCGCGGCGCGCCAATCTCCGGGTGGAGTGAGTCGATGGCAGTCACTGAACGCGTGGCGACGGCGCTGCGCGGGGTCTCCGGCATCCTGGTCACGCCCTTCGATGGCGATGACCAGCCGGTGCCGGGGAGGCTGGCGCCGATCGTGGACCGGGCGGTCGGCGCGGGCATCGGCGCGCTGACGGTCAATGGCAACACCAGCGAGTTCTATGGGCTGACACTGGAGGAAGCGCGGCAGATGCAGGCGGCGGTGCCGGGCATCGTCGGCGGGCGCGCCGTTGTCGTGGCGGGCGTGGGGCGCAGCGTGAAGGAGGCGGCCAGCCTCGCGAAGGCGGCGAAGGCGGATGGCTGCGACGCCATCATGATCCACCAGCCGCCGGACCCCTTCCGCGCGCCGCGCGGCGTGGCGGCCTATGTGGAGCGGGTGGCGGAGGCGGCGGATGGGCTGCCGGTGCTGCTGTATCTCCGGGATGACAGCGGCGGGCTGGATGCCATCGCGGCGCTCTGCGCGGTGCCGGGGGTGGCGGGGGTGAAATGGGCGACGCCCAACCTGCTGAACCTGGCGGCGGCACGGCGGGCGGCGCCGCACCTCGCCTGGATCTGCGGGTTGGCGGAGCCTTGGGCGCCGCCGATGACGGCGATGGGGGCGCGGGGATTTACGTCAGGTATCATCAACGTCGCGCCGCATCTGTCCATGGCGGTGCTGAACGCACTGGCGGCGGGCGACTATGAGGCCGCGGATCGCGCGGTTCTCGCCATCGAGAACTTCGAAAAGCTGCGGGCGCAGGAAGGCAACGGGGCGAATGTCTCCGTGGTGAAGGCGGCGCTGGCGCTGCGGGGGGAGGATGTGGGCGCGGCCCGCCCGCCCGCCGCCTGGCCGCTGGCGCCGGCGGCGACCGAGGCTCTGCGTGGCGTGCTGGCGGGTTGGGACAAGAACGCCGGCTGAAGCCGGCGATGGGAAGGAAGCGAACCATGAAGCGACGCCTGCTGGGGGCGCTATCGGCGCTGTTGTTCGTGCTGCCGGCGATGGCGGCCGATCTGCCTGAACGCCCCATCCGCATCATCGTCCCCGCCCCCCCGGGCGGCACCAGCGACATCATGGCCCGCGTGCTGGCGGAGGCGGCAGCGCCCTTCCTGCCGCGCGGCGCCGTCGTGGAGAACCGCGGCGGCGCCGGCGGCAACATCGCGGCCGCCGAGGTCGCACGCGCCATTGCGGATGGCACGACCGTCCTGCAATGCAGCTTCGGGCCGTGTGGCGCGAACCCGTCGCTCTACGCCAATCCCGGCTATGATCTGCTGAAGGACCTGGCGCCGGTGATCCTGACCGGCGCGGTGCGTAACGTGATGTCCGTCCGCCGCGACCTGCCGGCGCAGAACGTCCAGGAATTGCTGGCGCTGGCCCGGGCGCGGCCGGGGGCGCTGACCTACGGGTCCTCCGGTGTCGGGGCCTCCAACCATATCGGGCCGGAACTGCTGCGGTCGCTGACGGGGATCGAGATGCAGCACGTGCCCTATCGCGGATCGGGGCCGGCGACGACGGACCTCATCGCCGGGCGCATCGATATCTTCTTCGACAACCTCCCCTCCATCCTGCCGCATATCCGCGCGGGCGCGGTTCGGCCGATGGCGGCGGTGAGCGCCGCGCGGCTGCCGGAACTGCCGGACCTTCCGACCTTCGCGGAACAGGGCGTGGAGGGCATGGCGATCGACAGTTGGTTCGGCTTCCTCGCGCCCATGCGCACGCCCGCCCCCGCCATCGCCGCGCTGAACACGGCCTTCGGCAAGGCATTGGAGAATGAGGTGGTGCGGCGGCGCCTGGCCGACCTCGGCGTGGTCGTGCTGGGCGGCACGCCGGCGCAGATGGATACCTACATGCGCGGCGAGGTCGCGCGCTGGGCCGAGGTGGTCCGCAAGCAGGGGATTCGCGCGGAATGAGTGCCTCGTCCAGGATCACCTGCGTCCGCACGCTGCGGGTGCCGGAACGCGCCAATCTCTGCTGGGTGGAGATCGAGACGGCGGAGGGCCTGACCGGCCTCGGCGAGGCATTTCGCGGCGCGGCGGCGGTGGAGGGGCAGATCCATGACCTCGTCGCGCCCTATCTCCTCGGCAAGGATGCGCGGGACATCGAGCGGCACCACCGCTTCCTGATGACGCCCTATGTCGGCTTCGGGGCATCGAGTGCGGAGATGCGCGCGGCATCCGCCGTGGACATCGCGCTGTGGGATCTGGCGGGGCAGCGGCTCGGCGTGCCTGTCCACGAAGCACTCGGTGGCCTCTCCCGGGACCGCATCCGTGCCTACAACACCTGCGCGGGCTACGACTACAATTCCCGCCCCAACCGGCGGGAAGTGGCGGGGGCGGAGGATCGCGCCGGCCCCTATGACGACCAAATCGCCTTCATGAACGCGCCGGATGAGCTGGCTCATTCGCTGCTGGAGGAAGGCTTCACGGCGATGAAGATCTGGCCCTTCGACATCCATGCGGCGGAATCGGGCGGGCAGCTCATCAACCTGGTCGATCTCAACAAGGGCATGGAGCCCTTCGAGAAGATCAGGGCCGCGGTCGGCGACCGGATGGAGGTGATGGCGGAACTCCATTCGCTGTGGTCGCTGCCTGCCGCGTCGCGCATCTGCAACGCGCTCGCGCCCATCCGGCCCTTCTGGGTGGAGGACCCGATCCTCAAGATGGATGACACGGCGGCGCTGGCGGAATTGCGGCGCATGGCGCCAGGGGTACCGATCTGTGCCAGTGAAACCCTGGGCGGCAAGGTGGCGTTCCGTGACCTGCTGGTGGCCGGCGCCACCGATATCGTCATGGTGGATTTGACCTGGTGCGGTGGACTGACGGAGGCTCGGAAGATCGCGGCCATGGCGGAAGCCTGGGCGCGTCCGGTCGCGCCGCACGATTGCACGGGGCCGGTGACGCTGGTCGCGTCGCTCCATTTCGCGCTACACGCGGCGACGGCAATCTTCCAGGAGGTGGTGCGGGCGACGCTGGCCACCTGGTACCGGGACCTGGTGACGGTGCTGCCGCGGGTGGAGCGCGGCTATTGCCTGCCGATGCAGGGGCCGGGGCTGGGGACCGCCTTGCAGCCGGACACCAGGAAGCGCGCGACGATCCGCGAGAGCAGGGCCTAGGCAGCTTCAGGGGCTGGCGGGGGGAGGACGAGGTCCCCACCCCCGTGCCCGCGCCGGCGCGGCGGCTCGACCTTGATGCCGCGCTCGGCCTGGTGGCGCCGGATGCGCTGCTGGTCGTCACCACCGCCTATCTGCTGCTGCCCGCGCTCATCTTCGCGGCCGGGTTCCTGGCGCTGCCCTGGGCGGCGACCTGCCTGCTGGCGGGGCTCGGCGCTTTCGCGATGATGCCGGGGTGGCGGGGCGGCTGGCCGCTCTCCGCCCGCGCGACCCTGGCCTGCGCGGCGGGGGCGCTGGCCTGGGGCTTCGGGGCCAGCGGGACGCACCACCTTCTGTACGCCGCGGTCGATTGGCAGATCCGGGACGCGGTGCTGCATGACCTCTCCACCGGGCCCTGGCCGGTGCTCTACGCGATCGGGGACCTCGCCTGGCTGCTGCGGGCGCCGCTTGGCTACTACATGCCGGCGGCGGCGGTCGGCCGGCTGGGGGGCATCGCCGCGGCGCAGGTGGCGCTGTTCCTATGGACCGCGCTCGGCCTGTTCCTGGTGCTGGCGCTGCTGGCGGCGCTGGCGCGGGATGTGCTGCCGGGGCGGCGATACGCGGCGCTGGTGCTGGCGCTGGTCTTCGTCAGTTTCGGCGGGCTCGACCTGCTGCCCAATCTCTGGCTGGACGCGACGGAAGGCGAGGGCATCGGCGCCTATTGGGGCCGGGGCGGCGAATGGTGGGCGCGGGAGTTCCAGTTCTCCGGCCATCTGACCCTGCTGCTCTGGGTGCCGAACCATGCGCTGCCGGCCTGGCTGCCGGCGCTGCTGCTGCTGCGCCATGCGCGCCAGCCGCGCTTCGCCGCCATGGCGGGGCTGCCGCTGGCCGCCGCCGCGATCTGGGCACCGCTGTCGGCGCTGGGCGCGGGGGTGCTGACCGGCGCCGCCTTCCTGCTGGCGGGCTGGCCCGTGATCCGCGGCGCGCTGGCGGGGCCGGCCAATTGGCTGGCGGTGGTGCTGGTGGTGCCGGCGGGGCTGTTCCTGATGGCGGGGGCGTCCTCCATCCCGCATGGGTTCCTGTTCGGCATCCATGGCTGGGACAGCCTGCCGCGCCTGCTGCTGTTCCTGCTGGTGGAGGTCGGCGCCATCGCCGCCGCCGTGCTGCTGCTGGCGCGGTCCCGGCTGCTGGCGGTCGCGGTCGGGCTGCTCGCGGTCCTGCCGCTCTATGTCTTCGGGCCGGGCAACGAGATGACGATGCGCGGCGGCATCGCCGCCCTGGCCTTCCTGGCCGTGGCGGGCGCGCTGGCGTTGCTGCACGCCGCGCCGGGCTGGCGCCGCGCGCTGCTGGCGGCGCTTCTGGCCATCGGTGCGCTGGGGCAGGGGATGGAGGCCTCCATCCTGGTCAACGAACCCTGGGCGCTGAGCCGCGGCTGCACCCTGCCGGAGGCCGCGGCGCAATCCGTCTTCACCGACACGGACTGGTCCCACTACGTCATCCCCTGGCCGGATGGCGCCCTGGCCGCCCTTCTGGCCGCGCCGGCCGAACAGCTGGTGGACCCGGAAGCGGTGGCCCGCTGCTGGCCGGAGTAGCGCCGGCGAAGGCCGGCAGCCCCGGCCCGTCCCTCGCAGCGCCGTGACGGCCGTGGTAGTCAGCGTGGCTCAGCGCGCCGTGACTGCACAGACCCGCCAGGGATCAAGCCCATGTCGATCGTCACGGCGCCGCCGCAACCCGGCTGGGACCCCGCGCATCTCCAGGCCGCCATCGCCGCCGCGGGGGTCGGCCTGTGGTGGTGGAACGTGCAGACCGACGAGATCGCCATGGACAGCCGCGCCCAGGGGCTGTGGGACCTGCCGATGAGCAGCGTCACCACCTTCGAGGCCATGTCGACGAAGATCCATCCCCGGGACCTCGACCGGGTGCGCGCGGCCTTCGCGGCCACGCGGGTGACGCTCGGCCCCTATGAGATCGATTTCCGCATCCTGTCCGGCGACGACATCCGCTGGGTATCCGCGCGCGGGCAGGGCAATGACGCGGATATCCATGAACAGGTGATGCGCGGCATCTTCCTCGACGTGACGGGGCGCAAGCAGGCGGAGGAAGCGAACGAATTGCTGGCCGGGGAGATGAGCCACCGGGTCAAGAACCTGCTGCTCGTTGCCTCCCAGCTCGCGCAGATCACGTCCCGCTCCTCCGCCACCACGGCGGAGATGGCCAAGGATCTGGCGAAGCGGCTGACGGCCCTCGGCCGGGCGCATGATCTGGTGCGCCCCGCCGGCGGCGCGAAGGTGCAGGCGGCGCTGCTGGCGGATCTGCTGACGGTGCTGCTGCAGGCCTATGACGAGACCGATGGCCATTCGGGGCGGATCCGCATTGCCGTGCCGCGCATGGATATCGGGGAGGCCGCGGCGACGACGCTGGCCCTCGTCGTGCATGAACTCGCGACCAATTCGCTTAAATACGGCGCGCTGTCCGTGCCCGCCGGCACGCTGGACCTGCGCTGCGCCGCGCCGGAGGAGGAGGTGGTGCTGGCCTGGACGGAACGGGGCGGCCCGCCGGTCGTGCAGCCCCCGGGCCCCGTGGGCTATGGCAGCGAACTCATCCGCCGCAGCGTGGCGCGGCAGCTCGGCGGCGGGATCGACTATGATTGGTCCGCGGAAGGGCTGATCGTGCGGCTGCGGATGCGGCGGAACCGCCTGGCGGCCTGACCCCGGCGAGGCTCAGGCGAGGGACGTGGCCGGCAGCGCGGCCGCCGCATCGGCCAGCAGCGCCGGGCCGAACAGGCGCGGGATGTCGTTGTGGGGCGCGCTGGTCAGCAGCACGCGGAAGCGCGGCGCCCCCAGCCCGGCCTGCCCCAGCCCGGCCGCCAGGCGGCGCGATGGCGCTTCCGTCGCCGTCCCCGGCCGGGCGATGACGGCCAGCGCCGGGGGGGGCACCCCCGGCCGCGCATCCGCCGCCCGCGCGCGCGCCCAGCGCAGCACCGGGCCGTGATCGCCATAGAGCGCGTCGAACAGATGCGCCTCATCGACGCGAAGCACGCCGCGCAGGCTGGTCTCCAGGATGCGCGCCAGGCCGGAACCGCCGCCGGAATGCGCCGTCAGGACCAGCTGCGTCGGCGCCGGCAGGCGCGGGCCGAAGCCCGCCAGCGCTTCCTCCACCACCGCCTGCAACCCGCCGGGCGTCGCCAGCGCCGGCCAGTCGAAGGCGCCGGGACGGCCGGGGAGGGGGCGGCCACGGGGCAGGATGGCGATGGTGGGCGGGAAGGCGGGCAGAACCAGGCCGCTGCCGGGCAGCCGCCCCTGCACCAGGCGCAGCGGTTCGTTCGGCGCGCTGAAGCCGTGCAGGTGGACGACGATGCGAAGCTGCGTCGCGCCGGCGGGGATCGCGGTCCAGCGCAGCGCCGCATCGGGCTCCCCGGGCAGCGTCCCATGGGCCGACAGCGCGTTGAGGCGCGGCACCGCCATCTCCCCCGCCGGGATGCCGCCGGACACGCCCGAACGCGGGCCCGCGCCGCAGGAGGCGAGGGCCGGCGCGGCGAAGAGCGCGGCTCGGCGGGTGAGGGCGACCATGCGCCCGCCTATGCCATGGGCGGGTACGGGGCGGGAGGATTCGATGGGGCCGGGCATGACGGACGCTCCGCTTCATCGGCCGGAACGCAACCGAACCGTGCCGGTTCGCACCATGGCAGCGCGAAACCGTCCGAAACCGTCGTCACCTTGCGGGTTGCGGGGGGTGGCGGGACATTTCCGGCCTCGCTTCAAGGATCGGCGCGGCATGGGCTGGTGGGAAAAGAAGTCGTCGCGCTGGCAGTCCTGCGTGGTGGCGCAGGCTGGCGGTGCGGCGGTGCTCGGCGGCGGCGTATTCTTCATCCAGTTCCGCAGCCCGGATGTCAGCGTGAAGCCCTGCTTCGTCGCCATCGCGGGCGGCGCCGGCATGGGGGGCAGCATCGGCAGCGCCGTCTCCATCCCCTATTCCGACATCGTCCGGCAGCTCATCAACCCCAACTTCCGGCCGCCCACGGATGATTATGGCTGGGGGGCGATGAGCGGCAATTTCTCCTGCGAGGACATCCAGCGGGAGCAGTTCGACATCGCGCAGATCGGCGCCTCCGCCGTGGTGATCGGCGCGCAGCTTGCGGCCTTCACGATCCGGGAGGTGGCGATCTTCGGGGAGGGCGATGTCATCACCGCGACGCGCTTCAACATCCCCCGCAACCTGCCGAGCTTCGGCCGCGCGGTGCTGGACCTGCCGCAGGTCCAGGGCGCGATCGGGGTGGGCGGCTTCGCCTTCCGCGGCGTCGTTGCCTATATCGGGGCGGGCTGAACCCGCCCCTTATCACCGCCGCTGGGCGGCGGGGGCCTTACCGCCGCTGCGCGGCGAAGCGCACGGCTTCCTCGGCGGCGCGGAACAGGGCGCGGGCCTTCTGGTGCGTCTCCTGGTACTCGGCTTCCGGATCGCTATCCGCCACCACGCCGGCGCCGGCCTGGACATGCATGACGCCATCCTTCACCAGCGCCGTGCGCAGCGCGATGCAGGTGTCCATGTCCCCATCGGCGCCGAAATAGCCGACGCCGCCGGCATAGATGCCGCGGCGGGACGGCTCCAGCTCCTCGATGATCTGCATCGCCCGCACCTTGGGAGCGCCCGAGAGCGTGCCCGCCGGGAAGCCCGCCGCCAGCGCATCCAGCGCATCGAGGCCGGGGCGCAGCCGGCCCACCACCTCCGACATGATGTGCATGACCTGGCTGTAGCGCTCGACCTGGAATTTCTGCGTGACGCGCACGCTGCCGATTTCCGCCACCCGGCCGATGTCGTTGCGGCCGAGGTCGATGAGCATGAGGTGCTCCGCCAGTTCCTTCGGGTCCGCCAGCAGTTCCATCTCCAGCCGCTTGTCCTCCTCCGGCGTCGCGCCCCGGGGGCGGGTGCCGGCAAGGGGTCGCAGCTTCACCTCCCCATGCTTCACGCTGACGAGGATTTCCGGGGAGGCACCGACCAGCGAGAAACCGGCGAAATCGCAATAGAACAGGTAGGGCGCCGGGTTCAGGCGGCGCAGCGCGCGGTACAGCGCGAAGGGCGGCAGGCCGAAGGGGGCGGAGAAGCGCTGGGACGGCACCACCTGGAAGGCGTCGCCGGCATTGATGTAGTCCTTCGCGCGCAGCACCGCGGCCTTGAATTCCTCCTTCGTGAAGTTGGAGGTCGGCGCGGGCGGCGCGGGCAGGGCGGCGGCGGGGGCGGGGCGGGGCAGGGGCCGGTCGAGCGCCGCCTCGGCCTCATCCAGCCGGGCATTCGCCAGGTCCCAGGCCGCCTGGGGGTCCATGTCAGGCTCGGGCCAGACGGCTGTCACCAGCGTCAGCGTATCCCGCACATGGTCGAAGACGGCGACCAGCGTCGGGCGGATCATCACGGCTTCCGGCACGCCCAGCACATCCGGATTGGTCGCCGGCAGGCGTTCCATCTGCCGGACCATGTCGTAGCCGAGATAGCCGAACAGCCCCGCCGCGATGCTGGGCAGCCCCGCCGGCATCGGCATCCGCGTCGCCTGCACCAGGGTCCGCAGGCTGTCGAGCGGCGGCGCGGGGTCCGGCACGAAGGCATGGGGGGCGGACAGCGCGTGGCGGTTGATCTCCGCCTGGCCGTTGCGGCAGCGCCAGACCAGGTCCGGCTCCATGCCCAGCGCCGAGAAGCGACCCCTTGCGGCGCCGCCCTCCACCGATTCCAGCAGGAAGGCGTTGGGCCTGCCCTGCACCAGCCGCAGGAAGGCGCCCACGGGCGTATCGAGGTCCGCGACCCGTTCGCGGAACAGCACCTGGCCGCGCCCGGCGGCGATCGCCTCCCGGAAGGCGGCGAAGCTCGGGCTCACGGGATCACCTGCTGCATCAGGCCCTGGTTGATGCGCGGCGCCGCGCGGGTGCGGAGCGCGGCGAGGTAGGCTGCTTCCAGCTCATCCGCCGACTGGCTCATCAGCGTCGTGCGCGCATTCGCGACCGCCGCGGGATCGGCGGCCGGGTCGGCGGCGATGATCTCCAGCAGCTGCGCCACGGCGAAGCCGCCACGGGTGGGGACCATTGTCGCCTCCCCGACGCGAAGGTTGAAGATGGCGGGCAGCAGTTCCGGCGGCACGGTCAGGCCGGGCGTGCCGGCCACGGGCTGGCGGCCGAAGGGGCCCATCCGGTCGCTCTGCACGCCCTGCGCCGTCGCGGCATCCGCCAGCGAGGCTCCGTTGCGGCTGGCGCCGAGGAGCGCGGCGGCCTTCTCCTCCTGGAAGCGGCGGCGGGCATCGACGATGAAGGCAAGCCGCACCTCATCCGCGATGCTCTCCAGCGGCTTCAGCGCGGGGGGCGTGATCGCCTTGAGTTCCACCGCCATGAAGCCCTCGGCCTGGCGGAGTTCCGCGAGGCGCGGCGCGCGGCCCATCTCGGCCGTGAAGATCGACCGCAGCGCTTCCTGGCGCGCGGCGGCGGGGACCGGGAGGACCACGGGCAGGCCCTCCGCATCCCGGCCCTCGGCATCCAGCTTCACGGTGGTGACGGTCATGGCGTAGCGGCGGGCCGCTTCCTCCAGCGTCGCGCCGCCGGCGATGGCGTCCTCCACCCGGTTGGCGCGATCGAAGGCGAGGTCTCCGGCGCGTTCCAGCGCGACCTCCCGCCGCAGCCGGTCCGCGACCTCCGCCAGCGGCGTGGTGACGCCGGGGGTGATGCGGGCCACGCGCATGACGTGCCAGCCGAAGGGGGATTGGACGGGGGCGGTGATGCCGCCGGCGGGGGCGGCGAAAACCGCCGCGGCCAGCGCCTCGATCGGCAGATCGGCGCGGGTCAGGTCGCCGAGGGACAGCGCGCCGCCACCGGCGGCCGTCGCGGCCTGCTGGATGGCGTCGAAATCGGCGTTGGCGGTCCAGGCGGCGGCGATCGCGCGGGCGGCGTCCTCGGTCGGCAGCAGGGCCTGCTGCAGGTCGCGGCGCTCCGGCGTCTCGAACTGGGAATGGCGGGCTTCGTAGGCGGCGGCCAGGTCGGCGTCGGAGACCTCGACCTGGTCGGCCAGCGTCTCCGCCGTCAGCACCGCGACGGTCGCCTCCCGGATCGCGGGGGTGGAGAAGCGGTCGGGGTTGTTGGCGTGGAAGCGGGCGAGGGCGGCTTCGGTCGGCGGCTCCGGCTCCGGCGCTTCCAGCAGGGGGAACTCCGCCACCTGGGCCACGCGCTGCTCACGCTCGAACCGCACCATGGCGTTGGTCAGCAGGGTGGGGGCCATGGCGCCCGTGCGGACGGCGCCGATCAGCTGGATGCGCTGGAGGTCGTCCCGCACGAGTTGCAGGAACATCGCCTCGTTCATGTCGTTCTGGCGCAGCCATTGGTCGAGGATGAGCCGGTTGAAGCGGCCGCCGGTCTGGAAGTTGGGGATGGAGAAGACGTATTCCTGCACCACCGCATCCGGGGTGGACACGCCGATGCGGGTGGCTTCCAGGCGCTGGGCGCGTTCGCTGATCAAATTCTCCACCGCCTGCATGGCGACGGCGCGGCGCAGCGGTTCCTCCGGCTCGAAGCTCGGGCCGAGCTGGCGCGTCACGCGCTGGAGTTCCCGGCGCGCGGCGGTCTGGGCTTCCGGCACCTCGATGCTGGCGCCTTCCATGCGGACGACCGCCGTCTCCCGCCACAAATTGCGGACGGTGTCCTCGATCCCCCAGATGCCGAAGGACAGCACCAGGAGGAGGAACAGGACCTTGGCGATCCAGGTCTGGGTAAGCGCGCGGAACCAGGTGATCATGCCCGCCGGGGTAGCCGAGAAATCCGCACGTTGCCAGCCCGGGGCGGTGTTGGTAGGGCCGTCCGCATCAATGCAAGGGAGATGGGCATGACCCCCGGCGTCCGGCCGCTGATCGCGGGCAACTGGAAGATGCATGGCACGCTGCGGGAGGCCGCGGCGCTGGCGGAGGCGGTGCGGGCCGGCGCGGTGGCGGAGGCCCTGCCGGCGGACCTGCTGGTCTGCCCGCCCTTCCTGCATGTGCAGGTCCTGGCCGCCGCCATGCTGGGCCAGCCCGTGGCCGTGGGCGCGCAGGATTGCCATGCCGCCGCCAAGGGAGCCCATACCGGCGACATCGCCGCCGCCATGCTGCGGGATGTCGGCGCCACCCATGTGATCCTCGGCCACAGCGAACGCCGGGCCGACCATGGGGAGACGGATGCGGTGGTGCGTGCCAAGACGGTGGCGGCCCTGGCCGCCGGCCTGGTGCCGGTGGTCTGTGTGGGGGAGACGGAGGCGGAGCGCCTGGCGGGGCAGGCGGAGCAGGTCGTCTCCCGCCAACTGGCCGACAGCCTGCCGGACGGCTTCGCGGGCATCGTGGCCTATGAACCCGTCTGGGCCATCGGCACCGGCCGCACGCCGACGGAGGGCGACATCGCCGCCATCCACGGCACCATCCGCGCCGCGTTGGCGACACGCTTCGGGGCGGCGGGGGCCGGGACGCGGATCCTCTATGGCGGGTCGATGAAGCCGGGGAACGCCCGCGCCATCCTGGCGCTGCCCAATGTGGATGGCGGGCTGGTCGGCGGCGCGAGCCTGGTGGCGGCGGATTTCCTCGCCATCGCCCGGGCGGCGGGATGAGGGTCAGGCGGAGGCGCTGATCAACCGGACCGGATCGGCGGGCGCATGCCCGTCCGCGGTCAGGAAGGCGGCGCCCTCCGCCAGGCATTGCGCGATCAGCAGATGGTCGAAGGGGTCGCGGTGGTGCGCGGGCAGGGCCTGCAGCGCCACCAGGTGCGGGACGGCGATCTCCAGCAGGCTGAAGCCCTGCCCGCGCATCGCCGTCGCGATCTCCGCCACATCGGCCTCGAGCTTGCCGATCCGCACCTTGACCGTGATCTCCCAGAGCGAGGCGGCGCTGACCAGGACCTCGTTCACGGGGTCGGCGATCAGGGCGCTGGCCGTGGGGCCGAGCCGCTGATCGCCCGCGAGCCACCAGAGCAGGGCATGGGTGTCGAGCAGGATTCTCACCCCAGCGGCGCTTCCATCGAGTCGATCATCTCCGGCGGCGTTTCGTCGAAATCGGGGGCCAGGCGGATGCGGCCGGCCAATACCCCGGGCTGCCGCCGTGGCGCGGCTTCCGGCGGCGGTGGCCGAAGTTCGGCCACCACCTGGTCGTGCGAGGTGACGAGGAAGGCGGAGCCCTGGCGGGCTTCCCGCAGGAAGGTCGTGAGGTTGTCACGCAATTCGCGGACGCCGACGCGCTGGGGTGATCCCGGGCCTGGGCTGGGCATTGATTGCCTCCGGTGGTCACTGAGTGTGTACACAAAGGGCGAGGCAGGTTCCAACCTTCCCGACGATTGAGCCACCGCTGGCCTTCCCGCGCGCGGCAGGCTAGAAGCGGCGCGCCATGACCACAGTCCTCCTCGTCCTCTTCCTGCTCGTCACCTTGGCGCTGATCGGGGTCATCCTCGTCCAGCGGAGCGAGGGGGGTGGGCTCGGCATCGGTTCCTCCCAGGGCATGGGCAGCTTCATGACGGGGCGCGGCACCGCGAACCTGCTGACGCGCACCACCGCCATCCTCGGCACCGCCTTCATGGCGCTGGCGCTGGTGCTGGCGATGCTCGGCAAGGGGCAGAACCCGCGCGGTTCCATCCTGGATGCGACGCCGCCGGCCGCCACGGCCCCGGCCGTGCCCGCGGCGCCCGCCGTTCCCAACAACTGAAGTCCGCCATCCCGCGCCCCGCGCGGGCTTGGCATCTACGCCCGCGCCCCGCGCGGGCTACATGGCAGTATCCCGGTTCCACAACGCGCGCGCGGCTTTGCTTGCCCGCGCGGCTTCGCTATGAGGGGCGTCCATGACGCGGTTCGTATTCGTCACCGGCGGCGTGGTCTCCTCCCTCGGCAAGGGCATCGCTGCGGCGTCGCTCGGTGCCCTGTTGCAGGCGCGCGGCTACAAGGTGCGCCTTCGCAAGCTCGACCCCTACCTCAATGTCGATCCGGGCACGATGTCCCCGTATCAGCATGGCGAGGTCTTCGTGACCGATGACGGGGCGGAAGCCGACCTCGACCTCGGCCACTACGAGCGTTTCACGGGTGTCCATGCCTCCAGGGCGGACAACTGGACCACCGGCCGGATCTATTCCGACGTGATCGCGAAGGAGCGCCGGGGCGACTACCTCGGCGGGACCGTCCAGGTCATTCCGCACATCACGGACAAGATCAAGGACGTGATCCAGGCCGAGACCGATGGCTACGACTTCGTCCTGGTCGAGGTCGGCGGCACGGTGGGCGACATCGAGTCGCTGCCCTTCCTGGAAGCCATCCGTCAGCTGGCGAACGAGGTGGGCCCCACCCGCAGCCTGTTCGTCCACCTGACCCTGGTGCCCTACATCCCGTCGGCCGGCGAATTGAAGACCAAGCCGACGCAGCACAGCGTCAAGGAACTGCTCGGCGTCGGCATCCAGCCCCAGATCCTGCTCTGCCGCTGCGACCGCCCGATCCCGGAGAATGAGCGCCGGAAGATCGCGCTGTTCTGCAACGTGCGGCCCGAATCGGTCATCCCGGCCTATGACGCCGACAGCATCTACTCCGTGCCGATCAGCTACCATGCGGAGGGGCTGGACCGGGAAGTGCTGCGGCACTTCAACCTTTCCTTCTATGGCGAGCCCGACCTGCGGCGCTGGGAGAAGATCGTCCAGTCCATCCGCGCGCCGGAGGGTGAGGTGACGATCGCCGTCGTCGGCAAGTACACGAACCTGCTCGACAGCTACAAATCGCTGGCCGAGGCGCTGACCCATGGCGGCATCGCCCACAATGTGAAGGTCAGGCTGGACTGGGTGGACAGCCAGATCTTCGAGGCCGGGGACGAGGAGGCGGTGAAGCGCCTGGAGGGCGTGCACGGCATCCTGGTGCCCGGCGGCTTCGGCGAACGCGGCACCGGCGGCAAGATCGAGGCCGTCCGCTTCGCCCGTGAACGCAAGATCCCCTTCTTCGGCATCTGCTTCGGCATGCAGATGGCGGTGATCGAGGCGGCGCGGAACCTGGTCGGCCTGAAGGGCGCGTCCTCCACCGAATTCGGCACCTGCGCGGAACCGGTGGTGGGGCTGCTGACGGAATGGACCAAGGGCAACCGGGTGGAGACGCGATCCGCCGGCGGCGACCTGGGCGGCACCATGCGGCTCGGCTCCTACACCGCGCATCTCGCGGAGGGGTCCCTGGTGCGGGAGGTCTATGACGGCGCGGCCGAGATCCAGGAACGCCACCGCCACCGCTTCGAGGTGAACGTGGCCTACCGGGAGAAGCTGGAAGGCGTCGGCCTGAAGTTCTGCGGCATGTCGCCCGATGGCAGCCTGCCGGAGATCGTGGAAGTGCCGGACCATCCCTGGTTCATCGGGGTGCAGTTCCACCCGGAGCTGAAGTCCAAGCCCTTCGCGCCGCATCCGCTGTTCCGCGGTTTCATCGGCGCGGCGGTCAAGCAGGCCCGGCTGGTCTGAGGAACGAGGCACGATGGACGAGAAGGCCAGGCTGAAGCGGCTGGGGATCGGCGCCGCGGCGACGCTGGTGCTGACCATCCTGGCCGCCACCGTCTTCGGATCCATCGCCGTGCCGCTGGCGCTGGCCGTGGGGCTGGGCGCCACGCTGCTGCTGGGCGGCGGACTCGGCAAGAAGTAGCGCGCCGCAACCGGCCGCTAACCGTTTCGTGGCCATGATGGACCATGCGCACCATCAAGGGCCATGGCGATACCGAGACCTACCTGTTCGAGCCGGGTGACCTGGTGCGCCTGCTGAAGGCGGAAACCGGGCCCCTCGCCAGCGGCAAGCCGGGCGACTGGGGGGTGGTGATGCGCGTGCATCCCTGCGGGTCGCTCGACCTCAAGCTCGCCGGCTATTCCCGGCCGAAGGATGCGGGCATGGCCCGCGCCATGGCGATTCCCCGCGGCCATGTGGAACCCTGCGATCGCCAGGGGCTGCCGCTGCGCCGGGGCTTTTCCGCGGTGTGGGACACGCGCGCGCCGCGCTGAGCCGGGCCCGCTTCCCACCGGCGCGGGTGGGTAACATCGCGGCAAAAGCTGTGGGGTCTCCTCGCCCCATGCAAAGCCATGATCCCCGAGACGCCCAGCCCACCCGGCCCATCGCCATCGGCGACTTCGTCCGCCTGCGGCGTGACGAACCCGGGGATTTCGTCACCACCCGCGCCGGGGATTGGGGCCAGGTGGCCCGGGTCAACCGGAACGCGACGGTGGATCTGATGCTGGCGGGCTATTGCCGCCCGCGCACCACGCCGCAGCCGCGCGCCACCTCCATCCCGATCAGCATCGTCGAACGCTGCGATGCCTTCGGCCGCCCCCCGGCCGAAACGCCCCGCCGCCGCGTCTGGGGCACGGGCGAGCCGCTGTAGGGGCGGCGGCCGGTTCAGGTGATCGCCGGCTCCCGCCCGACCGGCTCCCCTCCGATCGGCGCCGGGCGTGGCATGGCGTAGAGCGAGAGGAGGTCCGGCGCCGCGGCAGCGGCATCGGCCAGCGCCGCATGCAGGGCGGTGGCACGCGGCAGCGCCTCCTCCGGGGTCATCCGGCCTTTTCGCGTGAGCGCCAGCTGGATCCGGGCCACGCTGTTGGCGTGGCCGCGCTTGAGGGTCAGCAGCGTGTAGAAGGTGTGCTGCGCCGTGGGCAGCGCCGCCACCGTCACGCCCGGCATGCCGGTCAGCAGGCTGGCCTGGGCGACGTCCCGCGCGTTGCGCGCGGGATGCAGGATCGCGGCGCGGAAACGCCCGTCGCTGGCGGATACGGCCTTGCGGACCCAGGGTCGCGTATCGCCGAAGCGTTCCAGGTTCCGCCGCTGCGTCGGCGTCTGCCAGCCCGCGGCCACGACGCGTTCATGATGCGCCACGCGCCAGCCCGCGGCCTCCGGCGGCCAGACGCAAATCATCGGGCTGAAGGCGAGGACGCTGATCCGGGCGGCAGGCCGCAGCACGGACATCATCGCGGCATACAGGATGGCGGCGTAGCCGCCGGTGCTGAAGCCCAGGACCTGCAGATCGGCTGCATCCTGCCAGCCGGTGGCGGCGAGCAGGGCCCGGACGACCTCATCCGCATCGGAGTCGAAGCGTTCCATCTCCCGCGCCGACATCACGGCCAGCGGGCGGTCGTCATACCCGCTCGGGCCGAACCAGGCCGCCGTCTCCTCGATGGGGGAGGGGTGGATGATCAGGAGCGGCCGTCCCTGCCCGGGCCGGAAGTGCAGGCGATAGGAACCTGCCCGCAGCGATTCGATGCGCGCGCCGTTCATCGAGATTGCGATCCTGCCAGCCGGTGCCCGGAGATACCCCCTGCCGGTGCTATACCTTCGGCCGCGGGATGGCCGGACACCCCCGGATTATGGCGCATGCCGCGCGGGCGGACCATGGCGCGGGCCGGCCAGCAGGGCCGCACCCTCAAGCCTTCCTTAGTGACCCTGCCGTTATGCAGCCCGCGGCAACAGGGGTATCCTGATGGACGGAACGAACTTCACCCTGCGCCAGCGTTCCGCCGCGCTGCCTGGCGCTGTCGATGGCAGCGCCGATGGCGGGGATGCCACCCCCGAACGGGTGCTGGCGCTGGTGGACCGTGCGGCCGGCATCGCCGCCACCAAGGTGGAGGCCATCCAGGCCATCACCAGCCAGACCCGCATCCTGGCCCTGAACGCCACGATCGAGGCCGCGCGCGCCGGCGATGCCGGCAAGGGCTTCACCGTGGTGGCCGGGGAGGTGAAGGCCGTGGCGGCGGAAGTGGCGCGGCTGTCCACGGAAATGAACGGCGAGCTCCGCGACGCCTTCCGGGCGTTGAAGACCGTCGGCGAGCGGATGGCGGCGGAGATGTCGGGCCAGCGCCTGGTGGATCTGGCGCTGAACGCGATCGAGATCATCGACCGCAACCTCTATGAACGCACCTGCGACGTCCGCTGGTGGGCGACGGATGCGGCGGTGGTGGAAGCGGCCTCCAGGCCCGATGCGGCCAACTGCGCCCACGCGGCCAGCCGGCTTGGCGTCATCCTCTCCGCCTATACCGTCTATCTCGACCTCTGGCTGTGCGACCGGGAAGGGCGCGTCATCGCCAATGGCAGGCCGGACCGCTACCCCGGCGTGGCCGGCCATTCCGTGGCGGAGGAGGGCTGGTTCCGCGACGCGCTGGCCACGTCCTCCGGCGATGACTTCGCCGTGGCCGACGTCATGCCCTGCGATCCGCTGGGCGGCGTGCCCGTCGCGACCTATGCCGCCGCGATCCGGGAGGGGGGGCAGCCAAGGGGCCGCGTGATCGGCGTGCTCGGCATCCATTTCGACTGGGCGCCCCAGGCCGATGCGGTGCTGCGCGGCGTGCGGCTCACGCCATCGGAACAGGGGCGGACCCGCGCGCTGCTGGTGGATGTGGCGGGGCGGGTGCTCGCTTCCTCCGATGGCCAGGGCGTACTGGCGGAAATGGTGCGCCTGCCGGCGGGAAGGGGCGGCCATGGCTTCGCGGTGGAGCCTGGCGGCCGCACCACTGCCTTCCACCGCACCCCGGGCTATGAGACCTATCGCGGCCTGGGCTGGTCCGGGGTGATCGTCCAGGAACCCGCGCGGCAGGCGGGCAGGTAGCCGCCGGCCGCTTTCGGGGATGCCTCGGGGGCCCGTTTCGTCCAGACTGTCGGGCAGCGAGGGGTCGGGCGATGGCGATGCAATCCGCGGGGGCGAGCAGGCCCAGGGTCTTTTCGCGGGTCATCACCTTCGGCATCGCGACCGCCCTGATGATCGGCGGCATCGTCAATGAAGTCTCGCCCCTGCTGATCTGGAGTTTCATCGCCGCCTGGGTCTTCGCCCTCGTGCTGCTCGTGAAGGCGACCCAGGGGATCGCGGGGGAGGGATCGATGTCGGTCGATGGCGATTCGGGCGGCGATTCCGATGGTGGCGGCGATGGCGGCGGCGGCGAATAGCGCGGGCTTGCCCGCACGCAGGCTTGCCGCGCGCCCCGCACAAGGTTAATCGCGCGCCATCCCCCAGCCCCGGAGTGCCCCATGGCCGCCATCGCCGACATCATCGCCCGCGAGGTCCTCGACAGCCGCGGCAACCCGACGGTGGAGGCCGAGGTGGTGCTGGACAGCGGCGCCCGCGGTCGCGCCATCGTCCCCTCCGGCGCCTCGACCGGCGCGCATGAGGCGGTGGAACTGCGGGACGGCGACAAGGCCCGCTTCGGCGGCAAGGGCGTCCGGCGCGCCTGCGGCAATATCGAGGGCGAGATCTTCGACGCGATCGGCGGCATGGATGCCTATGACCAGGTCCATATCGACGAGACGATGATCGAGCTGGACGGCACGCCCAACAAGTCGCGCCTGGGCGCCAACGCGATCCTGGCGGTGTCGCTGGCGGTGGCGAAGGCCTCGGCCATCGACCTCGACATCCCGCTGTATCGCCATGTCGGCGGCGTCTTCGCGCGCACCCTGCCGGTGCCGATGATGAACATCATCAATGGCGGCCAGCACGCGGACAACCCGATCGACATCCAGGAATTCATGATCATGCCGGTCGCCGCCGGCACGGTGGCCGATGCGGTGCGGATCGGGTCCGAGATCTTCATGCAGCTCAAGAAGGCGCTGCACGACGCCGGCCTTTCCACCAATGTCGGCGACGAGGGCGGCTTCGCCCCGAATATCGGCAGCGCGTATGAGGCGCTGGGCTTCATCGCCAAGGCCTGCGAGAAGGCCGGGCACCGTCTGGGCGAGGACATCATGCTCGCCCTCGATTGCGCGGCGACCGAGTTCTACAAGGACGGCGTCTACGACATGGAAGGCGAGGGCAAGAAGCTCGATAGCGCCGGCATGGTCGACTACCTCGCCGGCCTCTGCGCCAAGTTCCCGATCGTCTCCATCGAGGACGGGATGAGCGAGGATGACTGGGCCGGCTGGAAGCTGCTGACGGACAGGCTCGGCAAGACCGTGAACCTGGTCGGCGACGATCTGTTCGTGACGAACACGGAACGCCTGCGGCGCGGGATCGAGACCGGGACGGGCAACGCCATCCTGGTGAAGGTCAACCAGATCGGCAGCCTGACGGAGACGCTGGAGGCGGTGGAGACCGCGCACCGCGCCGCCTACAAGGCGGTGATGAGCCACCGCTCCGGCGAGACGGAGGACAGCACCATCGCCGACCTCGCGGTTGCCACCAATTGCGGGCAGATCAAGACGGGCTCGCTGAGCCGGTCCGACCGCATGGCGAAGTACAACCAGCTGATCCGGATCGAGCAGGAACTGGGCAGCGCCGCGCGCTACGCCGGGCGTTCCGTCCTGCGCCGCTGAGGGTTGGGCCGCGCGCGCCGGGGGGGGGGGCGCGTGGTTAACCTTGTTTCGCTGGACAGGGGTACAAACTCCTGTTTTCCTGGCGGCGCGGAGACGGGCGGGGGGCTCGAAGACGTGAGTGATGAGTACGGGGCGCCGGAGCGGCGCGAGGGTATCCTCGCGGCCATCGGGCGGGGGTTGCGCAGCGCCGTGCTGCCGGTGTTCTTCATCGCGGCCTGCGGCTATTTCGTGTGGCATGCGGTGCATGGCGAACGCGGGCTGATCGCCAGCGAACAGCGACTGCAGCTGCTGGCCGATGCGCGCCAGGATCTGGACCGCGCGCGGGCCGAATTGGAGAGCTGGGAACGCCGCGTGCAGGGCATGCGGGGGGACCGCCTGGACCGCGACCAGCTGGATGAGCGCGCCCGCCAGCTGCTGAACTTCGTCGGCAAGGAAGAGCTGGTGATCCCCTACGGCCCGGATCGCCGCCTGTTCTGACGCGGGCTGTTCCGGATCAGGCCGCGGGCGGGTCCGCCGGCCGGCGGGTGCCGGCGAAGCGCCAGCCATTGTCCCGCCCGCGCAGCCGCTTCACGGCGTGGTCCAGCCAGCCGAAGGCCCGGGTCGCGGCGCCTTGCAGCGCGGGGATCCGCATGTCCCCGCCGGCCCAGGGCAGGAAGGGCGATCCGCGGCTCTGCGCCCAGATGGAGATGCGGCAGGCGAAGCCCTCGCTCAGGCCGCGCCGGTGGAAGCCGCTGGTATCGGCGATGATGAGCGTGTTGGGCTGCGCTTCCAGCTTGCGGGGTGGCGCATAGCGAAGCCGCGCCAACTCCGCCTCCGTGATGCGGAGCGACCCTTCGCCGGTCAGCCGGTCCCGCCCCTCATGTGCCGTGAAGGACACGCAGCGTTCCCAGGCCAGGTGCCGGCGGTTCGGCAGGTGGCTGCCGGGGATGTAGGTGAAGCCGGCCTCCGCCTGGTTCACCGGTGTCAGCAGTAGCCAGGACTTCACCGTCGGGAAGAAGGTGTCGGTGTGGTAGTGGCTCTGCACATCCGGCGGGCCGTCCCGCACGCCGGAGAAGATGGTCTGCACGTAGAAGCGGGGCAGGCGGCGGAAGCTGCCGATGTAGTGGTGCAGGCCGAGGTAGCGGGGCGTCAGCAACGCGCCCCGCGTCGCCGGCATCTGGCGCAGCGCGATGGCGTCCAGCGGGATCAGCCGCGTCATCGTGTAGCCGTCAATTGATTCGCGGGCGCGGGCGTCCCGGGCCATGACTTCCGCGCGCATCGCCTCGAAGCGTTCGGGCGGCAGGAAATCGGGGATCACCAGGTAGCCATCCCGCAGGAAGGCCGCGCGCTGGTCGTCCGTCAGCAGCGATGCCATGGCCGCGCGCCGGCGCGCGGCCATGCGGTGCGCCAGGCGCTTGCGGGCGATGTGCAGGCCCAGGCGGTTGAGCCGGGGGCTGCCGATCACGGGATTGTCGCGGAAGGCCTTCTCGCTCGTCGCCACGCGCAACGCGTGCCACGGCAGGAGCAGCCATCGCAGCGGGTTCAGGGCAGTCGCCATGACCCTGGGTGTTAGCGCAGGCCCGCGCGCCCTTCCAGCCATCCGCCGCCGCCCCGGCGCCGGTCGTCGCGGCGTAACCCTGCCTGCAACCGTCACGAATTCCCCTCGTCAAGGCTGCTGCCCCCATGGAGATCGCCGCATGACCGTCCCCCCATTCCCGCCCCGGCCCGCATCCTACGACAAGAGGGGTCGGACTGGTGCTGCAGGGCGGCGGCGCGCTCGGCAGCTACCAGGCCGGGGTGCATGAGGCGCTGGCGCGGTCCGACTACGAGCCCGACTGGGTTGCCGGCATCTCGATCGGTGCCATCAACGCGGCGATCATCGCCGGCAACCCGCCGGAACACCGGGTGGAACGGCTGCGCCTTTTCTGGGAACGGGTGACGGAACCGCGGGGCTTCTGGGCCGGCTGGCTGGAAGGGCTGGTGCCGCCGCCCGCCCATCGCCGGACCCTTGGCGCGGCGGAAGCGCTGCTGTTCGGCCAACCCGGCTTCTTCGCGCCGCAGCCGGCCACGTCCTGGTTCGGCACGACGCCGCCGCGCTGAAGGGCACGCTGGACTCGCTGGTCGATTTCGATCGCATCAACCACGGGCCGATGCGGCTTTCCGTCGGCGCCGTGAACGTCCGCACCGGCAACTTCGCCTATTTCGACAGCGCGGAAATCCCCATCCGGGCGGAGCATGTCATGGCCAGCGGCGCGCTGCCGCCGGGCTTTCCCGCCATCGAGATCGATGGCGAGCACTCCTGGGATGGTGGCCTCGTCTCCAACACGCCGCTGCTGCTGCTGCTGCTGCTGCTGCACGCGCAGCGTCACACCTACGACCCGCGGCGCGATCCCGTGGCCTGGGTGGATGCCATCATCGCCTGGACCATCCGGGGCGGCGGCGGCGTGGCCCTGCCGGCGATGCCGATGGAGGGCGCGGCGGATTGAGGCGGCCCGCGCGGTGACGCCCTGTTCCCGCGGGAACAGGAGGCGCCAGGGCCTGCCCGCCATTCTCCCGGCACCAGACGCGCCGAGGAGCCGCCCCGATGACCACCACCCGCACCGGCCTTGCCCTTCACGCCCTGCTGCTGCTGGGCATCCTCGGCATAGGGGGTGGCCTCGGCATCGGCTTCGCGGTGCCGGCGGCGCAGGCGGTCCAGTCGAAGATACCGGCCGTGCGGGCGATGCTGGACGGGTCGGTGCTGCAATTCCAGCTGGCGGCAGCGCTGGCGGAGCGGCGGCGCTAGGAAGCACGCCCGCGCAACAAATGGTCGGGGCAGAGGGGGCGCGCGCATCATCCTCCCTGCCCGCGCCGCCGCCGGTATTCAATCCCGTCGCGCGGGGCCGGCGGGCCTCGCCGGGGCGTGCAGGACGGCGTCTCCGGGGCTGGAATGGCAATTAACCATGGTTCGGTTAATTGTCGTATTGCGTTGCAGCATCAACGCTTTTCGCAGCTTCTTCCGCCTTGCGCAGCCCTGCCGGGCCGCGTAGATGCGAAAAACAAGGCAAGCCCTGAGGAGGACACCGCATGGCCGAGACCGCCACCCGCAAGCCGCGGGGCAAGGGGGCGCCCAAGGGGGCGGAGCCCGGCATCAGCAAGCCGGAACTGACACGCGCCTATCGCGACATGCTGCTGATCCGCCGGTTCGAGGAGAAGGCCGGCCAGTTGTACGGCATGGGCCTCATCGGCGGGTTCTGCCACCTCTATATCGGCCAGGAAGCGGTCGTGGTCGGCATGCAGCTCTGCCTGAAGCCGGGCGACCAGGTCATCACCTCCTACCGCGACCACGGGCACATGCTGGCCACCGGCATGGAAGCGCGCGGCGTGATGGCGGAGCTCACGGGCCGCATCGGCGGCTATTCCAAGGGCAAGGGCGGGAGCATGCACATGTTCTCCCGCGAGAAGGGCTTCTACGGCGGCCACGGGATCGTGGGGGCGCAGGTCTCGCTCGGCGCCGGCCTGGCCTTCGCGAACTGGTACCGGGAGGACGGCGCCGTCGCCGTGACCTATTTCGGAGAGGGCGCGTCCAACCAGGGCCAGGTCTATGAGAGCCTGAACCTGGCGGCGCTGTTCAAGCTGCCCTGCATCTTCGTCATCGAGAACAACAAATACGGCATGGGCACCAGCGTGGACCGCGCCAGCGCGTCCAAGGACCTGTCGAAGAACGGCAGCCCCTGGGGCATTCCCGGGGAGCAGGTGAACGGCATGGACGTGATCGCGGTGCGGGAGGCCGGCGAGCGTGCCGTCGCCCACTGCCGCGCGGGCAACGGCCCCTATCTGCTGGAGATGAAGACCTACCGCTACCGCGGCCATTCCATGTCCGACCCGGCCAAGTACCGGACGCGGGAGGAGGTGCAGAAGATGCGGGAGCAGAATGACTGCATCGAGACCGCGCGCCGCCTGCTGATCGAACAGTTCGGCGTGACGGAGGCCGAGCTGAAGGTGATCGACGACGAGGTGAAGGCGATCGTGCAGGACAGCGCCGATTTCGCCCAGACCAGCCCGGAGCCCGATGAGAGCGAGCTCTGGACCGATGTGCTGATCGATGACGCGTCCGTGGTGGCAGGGGGCCGCTGACATGACCCAGATCCTGATGCCCGCGCTCAGCCCGACGATGACGGAGGGCAAGCTCGCCCGCTGGCTGAAGAAGGAAGGCGAGACGATCAAGGCCGGCGACGTGATCGCCGAGATCGAGACCGACAAGGCGACCATGGAAGTGGAAGCCGTGGATGAGGGAACGCTGACCGCCATCCTGGTGCCGGAAGGGACCGAGGGCGTGTCGGTGAACACCCCGATCGCGGAGCTGAATGGCGGCGCAACTGCGGCGAAGGCAGCACCGGCGGCTGCACCGGCCCCCGCGCCCGTCGCGGCGCCCGCCCCGGCTTCCGTCCCCGCCCAGCCGCGTGCCGCGGTGGCGGAGAAGGATTGGGGCCCGACCAAATCCATCACGGTGCGCGAAGCGCTGCGCGACGCCATGGCGGTCGAGATGCGCGCCAGCAAGGATGTCTTCCTGATCGGCGAGGAAGTCGGCCAGTACCAGGGCGCCTACAAGATCAGCCAGGGGCTGCTGGACGAATTCGGCCCGAAGCGCGTGATCGACATGCCGATCACCGAGCACGGCTTCACCGGCATGGCGGTCGGCGCGGCGATGACGGGGCTCCGCCCGATCGTCGAGTTCATGACCTTCAACTTCTCCATGCAGGCGATCGACCAGATCATCAATTCGGCGGCGAAGACGCTCTACATGTCGGGCGGCCAGCTCGGCTGTCCGATCGTCTTCCGCGGTGCCAATGGCGCGGCCAGCCGCGTCGCGGCCCAGCACAGCCAGTGCTACGCATCCTGGTACGCGCATTGCCCGGGGCTGAAGGTGGTGGCGCCGTGGTCGGCCGCCGATGCCAAGGGCCTGCTGCGCGCGGCGATCCGCGATCCGAACCCGGTCATCTTCCTCGAGAACGAGATCCTATACGGCCAGAGCTTCGAGATGCCGGTGGCGGATGACTTCATCCTGCCGATCGGCAAGGCGAAGGTGGAGCGTGAGGGGACCGACGTCACCATCGTCGCCTTCTCCATCATGGTGGGCCTGGCGATGCAGGCCGCCGATGCGCTGGCGGCGCAGGGGATCAGCGCGGAGGTCATCAACCTCCGCAGCCTGCGGCCCCTGGATACCGAGACCATCGTGCGGTCGGTGAAGAAGACCAACCGCCTGGTGACGCTGGAGGAAGGCTGGCCCTTCGCCGGCATCGGCAGCGAGGTCGCGATGCAGATCATGGAGAACTGCTTCGACGACCTGGATGCGCCGCCGGTGCGCGTCCATGGCCTCGACATCCCGATGCCCTATGCCGCCAACCTCGAGAAGCTGGCCCTGCCGCGGATCGAGCAGGTGATCGATGCCGCCAAGCGCGTGACCTACAAGTAAGGGGAGGGAGCAGGACGATGGCGACGAACATCCTGATGCCGGCGCTGTCCCCGACCATGACGGAGGGGACGCTCGCGCGCTGGCTGAAGAAGGAAGGCGAGCAGGTCAAGGCCGGCGACATCATCGCCGAGATCGAGACCGACAAGGCGACGATGGAAGTGGAGGCCGTGGATGAAGGCATCCTCGGCAAGATCGTCGTCGCCGGCGGCACGGCGGGTGTGAAGGTGAACGACGTGATCGCGGTGCTGGTCGAAGCGGGCGAAAGCGCGGATGCCGCACCGGCCGCGAAGCCCGCGCCGGCCGCGGCGGCGCCGAAGACGGAAGCCGCGCCGGCACCGGCACACGCTGCGGCACCGGCAGCCGCGCCGGCAGCCTCGGGCAGCCGGATCATTGCCTCCCCGCTCGCCCGCCGCATGGCGGAACAGGCGGGGCTCGATCTGTCCGGCGTGGCCGGCAGCGGCCCGAATGGCCGGATCGTGAAGGCGGATGTGGATGCGGCGCTGGCCAGGGGCCCGGCGGCGAAGCCGGCGCCTGCGGCTGTCGCCGCACCGGCACCCGCCGCAGCCCCGGCCGCTGCGCCGGCGCCGAAGCCTGCCGCGCCCGTCATCACGGCGCCGCATACCGCCGTGCCGAACAGCACCATGCGCAAGGTGATCGCGCGGCGGCTGTCGGAATCCAAGCAGAATGTGCCGCATTTCTACGTCTCGATGGATATCGAGATCGATGCGCTGCTCAAGCTGCGGTCGCAGCTGAACGCCACCTCGCCCAAGGATGGGCCTGGCGCCTTCAAGCTTTCGGTCAATGACCTGGTCATCAAGGCGGCGGCGGTGACGCTGCGGCGCTTCCCGGCGGTGAACGCGACATGGACGGAGGATGCGATCCTCCAGTACCACGACGTCGACATCTCCGTCGCCGTCAGCATCCCGGATGGGTTGATCACGCCGATCATCCGGAAGGCGGACCAGGCGGGCCTCGCCTCCATCAGCAACCAGATGAAGGACCTGGCTTCGCGGGCCAAGGCTGGAAAGCTGAAGCCCGAGGAGTTCCAGGGCGGCGGCTTCTCCATCTCCAACATGGGCATGTATGGCGTTCGCGACTTCGCGGCCATCATCAACCCGCCGCAGGCCGGCATCCTCGCCGTCTCGGCGGGCGAGCAGCGGCCCGTGGTGAAGAATGGCGCGCTGGCCATCGCGACGGTGATGACCTGCACGCTCTCCGTCGATCACCGCGTTGTCGATGGCGCGCTGGCGGCGGAGTGGATCCAGGCCTTCAAGCGGATCGTCGAGGAACCGCTGAGCCTGATGCTGTGACCAGTCGCTTCTCGCTCCGCGACGCGGTCGAGGCGGACCTGCCGGAGATCAACCGGCTGGTCCGGGCGCTCGCGGAGTATGAGAAGCTGCTGCATGATGCCGTGGGCACGGAGGATGATTTCCGCCACGCGCTTTTCGGCCCGAACCCGACCGTGTTCTGCATCCTCGCCGAGGTCGAGGGCAGGGCGGTCGGCCAGTGCATCTGGTTCCCCATCTTCAGCACCTTCACGGGCCGCCACGGCCTCTATGTGGAGGACGCTTTCGTGGAGCCGGAGTACCGGGGCCTCGGCATCGGGGAGGCCTTCTTCCGCCGCTGCGCTTGCATCTGCGTCGCCCGCGGCTGGAAGCGGATGGAATGGCAGGTGCTGGACTGGAACGAGCCCGCGATCCGCTTCTACCGGAAGATCGGCGCGCGCGGCATGGATGAATGGCGCGTGCAACGCGTGACCGGCGAGGCGCTGCACGCGCTTGCCGCAACAAAGGGGTGACGGCCATGGCCGACAGCTTCGATATCGTGGTGGTGGGCGGCGGGCCCGGCGGCTATGTGGCCGCGATCCGCGCCAGCCAGCTGGGCATGAAGGTCGCGCTGGTGGAGCGCGAGAACCTCGGCGGCATCTGCCTCAACTGGGGCTGCATCCCGACCAAGGCGCTGCTGCGCGCCAGCGAGATCAACCACCTGCTGCACAGCCTGGACCAGTACGGCTTCGCCGCCGACAACATCCGCTTCGACTTCGCGAAGGTCATCAAGCGTTCGCGCGGTGTCGCCGGGCAACTCTCGGGTGGCGTGAAGCACCTGATGAAGAAGAACAAGGTGACCGTCTATGACGGGCACGGGAAGCTGGCCGGGCCGGGCAAGCTCTCCGTGACCAAGGATGGCAAGCCGGTCGCTGACATCGCGGCGAAGCACATCCTGCTGGCCACCGGCGCGCGCGCGCGCGTCCTGCCGGGGATGGAGCCGGATGGGAAGCTGATCTGGACCTACCGGGAGGCGATGACGCCGACCGCGCTCCCGAAGAAGCTGATCGTCATGGGAAGCGGTGCCATCGGCTCCGAATTCGCCAGCTTCTACCTGAACATGGGCGCCGAGGTGACGCTCATCGAGGTGATGGACCGCATCCTGCCGGTGGAGGACGCGGAAATATCCGCCTTCGTGCACAAATCCTTCACCAAGCAGGGGATGAAGATCCTGACCGGCGCGCGGGTGCAGGGCATCCGCAAGGGCGCGGACAGCGTCACCGCGGTGGTCGAGGCCGGCGGCAAGGTGCAGGACATCGTGGCGGATCGCCTGATCTCCGCGGTCGGCATCGTCGGCAATGTCGAGGACCTCGGCCTCGAAGGCACGAAGATCAAGGTCGAGAAGACCCACATCGTCACCGATGCCTTCGGCAATACGGGGGAGCCCGGCGTCTACGCCATCGGCGACCTGACCGGCCCGCCCTGGCTGGCGCACAAGGCGAGCCATGAGGCGATCATCTGCATCGAGGCGATCGCGGGCAAGCACCCCCACGCCATGGATGTGCTGAACATCCCGGGCTGCACCTATTGCCGCCCGCAGGTCGCCTCCGTGGGTCTGACCGAGGCCCGCGCGAAGGAACTCGGCCACACCGTCAAGGTCGGCCGCTTCCCCTTCATCGGCAACGGCAAGGCCATCGCCATGGGGGAACCCGAGGGCCTGGTGAAGACGGTGTTCGATGCCAAGACCGGCGAGTTGCTCGGCGCGCACATGGTCGGCCCGGAAGTGACGGAGATGATCCAGGGCTACGGCATCGCCCGCACCCTGGAATCGACCGAGGCGGAACTGATGCATACGGTGTTCCCGCATCCGACCGTCTCCGAAACCATGCATGAATCGGTGCTGGACGCCTATGGCAGGGTCATCCACATCTGACGGCCCATCCGATTGGCGCCGCCTGAACCAGGCGAACTGGGATGAACGCACCCGCGTTCATCTCGGCCCGCGGGGCTACGACCTCTCCTCGCAGCGGGCGGGCCTCGGGCGGCTGGATGCGATCGTTGGGGCCGAGATCGGGGACGTCTCGGGGCTGAACATCCTGCATCTGCAGTGCCACCTGGGCGATGACAGCATCGCGCTGGCGCAGCGCGGCGCTGCCAGGGTCGTGGGCGTCGATTTCAGCCCGCCGGCGCTGGAGGCCGCGCGCAGCCTCGCCGCCGAATGCGGCGTGACCAATACGCGCTTCGTCCTGTCGGACGTGCTGGAGACGCCTTCCGCCATCCCGGAGGAAGCCGGCGCCTTCGACCTGGTCTTCACGGCCTGGGGCACCATCACATGGCTGCCGGACCTGGACGCCTGGGCCACCGCCATCGCCTTCGCGCTGCGGCCGGGCGGCGCCTTCTACTTCGCGGACATGCATCCCGTGGCCTGGGTCTTCGATGATGGTGGCATCGCGGCCCCCGGTTTCCCCGGCTGGCGCTACCCGTATTTCGAGCCCGGGCCGGTCCCCATCGACAACCCGACCGACTACATGGACACATCAGCCGAACTCGCGAACCTGCAGACCATCGAGTTTCCGCACAGCCTTGCCGAGATCCTCGGCGCGCTGCGCCGCGCGGGCCTGCAGCTGGATTGGCTGCATGAACATCCGCGCCTCGTCTGGAAACCCTTCGAGGGCAGCGTGCGGGATGCGGACGGCATGTGGACCTGGCCCGACAGGCCATGGTTGCCCCTCTCCCTCAGCCTGCGCGCGGTGAAGCCATGAAGCCCTCGTCGTCGCCCCGCACCGTCGCTATATCTCGGCCATGAGCACGCGCGTCGAGATCGACCACAGGGCAGCCCGCACCGGGGCCGACAGGCACCCGGAAAAGGCCAACCGGCCGGACAACCCCATCCAGCGGAAACCCGCCTGGATCCGGGTGAAGGCGCCGACCTCCCCGATCTACCGCGAGACCCAGGCGCTGATGCGCGCCAACAATTTGGTCACGGTGTGCGAGGAAGCGGCCTGCCCCAACATCGGGGAATGCTGGTCCCAGCGCCACGCCACCATGATGATCATGGGCGATACCTGCACCCGCGCCTGTTCCTTCTGCAATGTCGCGACGGGGATGCCGAAGGCGCTCGACGCCGATGAGCCGAACCGGGTGGCGGATGCTGTCGCCAAGCTCGGCCTGCGCCATGTCGTCATCACCTCCGTGGACCGGGACGATCTGAAGGATGGCGGCGCGGAGCATTTCGCGCAGACCATCCGCGCCCTGCGCCAGGCGGCCCCCGACACCACAGTGGAGATCCTGACGCCCGACTTCCTCCGCAAGGATGGCGCGCTGGAGGTGGTGGTGGCCGCCCGGCCTGACGTCTTCAACCACAACCTGGAGACCGTCCCGGCGCTGTACCCGACGATCCGCCCCGGCGCGCGCTACTACCATTCGCTGCGGCTGCTGGACCGGGTGAAGCAGCTCGACCCCTCCATCTTCACCAAGTCGGGCATCATGGTCGGGCTCGGGGAGAAGCGGATCGAGGTGCTGCAGGTCATGGACGATTTGCGCAGCGCCGATGTCGATTTCCTCACCATCGGGCAGTACCTGCAGCCCACGGTGAAGCACGCCGCGGTGGACCGCTTCGTCACGCCGGAGGAGTTCGAGGACTACGCCAGTGCCGCGCGTGGGAAGGGGTTTCTGCTCGTTTCCTCGACGCCGCTGACGCGCAGTTCCTACCATGCGGATCGCGACTTCGCGGCGCTGCGCGATGCCCGTGCCGCGAAGCTGAAGGCGGCCTGATCGCGCCATGCCCACGCATGCGGAAAAGCGCATCCTCCCCTATTCGGAGGAACAGCTCTTCGACATGGTGGCGGATGTCCGCCGCTATCCCGAATTCCTGCCCTGGTGCGTCGGCGCGCGGGTGCTGACGCGGACGGACAAGGAACTGACGGCCGACCTCACCATCGGCTTCAAGATGTTCCGGGAGACCTTCCGCAGCCAGGTGCTGCTGGAACGGCCGCACCACGTCCATGTCCGCTACCTCACGGGCCCCTTCCGATATCTCAACAACCATTGGCGGTTCAGGCCGGTTGCGGGTGGGACGGAGGTCGATTTCTTCGTCGATTTCGAATTCAAGTCGCGGCTTCTCCAGGCCGTCATCGGCACCGTGTTCAACGAGGCCGTGCGCCTGATGGTGCGCGCCTTCGAACGGCGCGCCATGGCGCTGTATCGGCGCGCGCCACCGCCGGCCGCGCCCGCCACGCCTGCGCCGACGGCGTGACTACCGGCCCCCTCTAGCGACCCCTGTGGCGGCCAGTCGGCAGGTAGGGCCAGTCCAACCCGTTGAGGCGGTAGAATCCCTCTAATGCGGCGGCGCCCTCCATGGGTTCCGCGACGCCGAGGCGGAACGCCAGGAAGCCGTCATCCGGCTTCACGCCGCGGTTCTTCTCCGCATCCAGCCAGTCATCCTGCGCGCCGTGCTGGATGCGGGTCAGCAACTGCCGGTTCAGCGCCTGCACGATCTCCCGCGCCTCGGCTGACCAGGCGCCGTATTTCGCGCCCGGCGCCACGGCGGTGATGGGAATCCGTCGAAAACCCGAACCCTCCTGCCGCCAGCAGCCCATGATGTCGTAGTCCGAGACCATCAGCAGGCCGTTGGCGCCCATCACGGCGCCGGAACTGCCGGATTTCGTGCTGGTGACGGCCGTCTTGGCCGGCAGCAGCCCGTGCAGGGATCGCGCCGCCAGGTTCGGGCAACGGAACACCAGCAGCACGGCGCGGGCGGCGCAGAGGGTGCGGATGGTCATGACATCCTGCGGGTCGAAGCCCGTCAGGCGTGCGATGCGGGTGTCCTCTGCCGTCGCGCCGGCGCGGGCGGCGGCGCCTTCGCGCTGGAAGGCCAGGTGATCCCCGATGCTGGCCGTCAACCCGCTCATGCCGCGCCTCCCTCAGGGCACGAAAGGTTTCACGGCTGCGCCGCAACCGCCAGTCGCGAAGCCGCCAGGATGGTTTCGCGCGGCTTCACCGCAGGGGCCCGGCCCCGCAGCGGTTCCAGACGCGCCCGCCATCGGCCAGCGCCATGGCGACCAGGATCTCCCCGGGCCTCGGCCCATCGGCCATGCTGACCGTGATCGTGTCGAAATGCGCGAAGCTCCAGGAATCATCCTTGTGGCCGAGCGGGATGTCGATCGGCGTGCCCGCGGCCGCGACCTTCACCGCCGATGGCACGGGGGAGGCTCCGCCGCCGATCGCGGCACGCATCGGCTTGCCGAGGCGCGGATGCACCACGGCGCCGCCATGCTCGACCTCCCCGGCCACGCCGACGATGGCGGCCTTGCCGTAGGACACGGCCGGCCCGCCGAGCATCGCCGCGAGTTCGGGCATCAGGCGGTCACCCAGCGCCGCGCCGGCTTCCCACAGCACGCCAAGGTCTTCGACCCCCTGTTGGCCGGCGAAGGGGTTGGCGATGACGGCCATGGCGACGGCGCGGATGATGGGGCGGGGCGCCTGGTGGCCCATCTCCCCGAAGACGGTTTCCCGCCAGGTGGCGATCTTGCGGATGGGGGGCATCGAATCCTCCGTCGGTTCCGGCGCCGATCCTGAAGGCTTCGCGCTCGGCATCAATCCCGCTTCTGGCCCGCATCAACGGAATGCAATGGCGCAGCGGCGCGGTCCCGCGCCAGGCTGGTCGCATGACCTACATCCTGTATGGCGACCTCGGTTCCGGCTCCGCGCCGGTGGAAATGGCGCTGGCGGAGATCGGCGCGCCGGTCGAGTTGCGCGATGTGCCGCTGGAGGGCGACCACCAGCTTCGCGCGGAGTACCGCGCCATCAACCCGATGGGCCGGCTGCCGACCCTGGTGCTGCCAGCCCATGGGACTGCTGGCACGGTGCTGACAGAGAGCCTGGCGATCCTGGTGAGCCTGGCGGATCTCCATCCCGGCACCGGGCTGCTGCCGCCCCCCGGCGATCCCGGCCGCGCCGTCGCGCTGCGCTGGATGGCGCTGCTGGCGGGCGAGTTCTACCCGCAGGTCACGCGCTGGGACTACCCCGCCCGCTTCGGCTATGCGCCCGACCAGGCGGAGGCCGCGCGCGACAACGCCCTCGCCATGGCCCGCGACGTGCTTCGCATCATCGAGGATCACGCCGGCCTCTCGCAGGATGGCCCCTTCCTGCTGGGCCCGCGCTTCTCGGTCGCCGATATCTACCTGGCGGTGCTGTCCCGCTGGATGAAGGGGCGGGACTGGGTGCCGGCCAATTTGCCGCGCATCCAGGCGCTGGCGGAGGCGGTGGCCGCGCGGCCCGCCATCGCGCCGGTCTGGGCCAGGCATCGTCTGTAAAGTTGTGGTGGGTGCCGCGTCGGCGGCGTGGTTGGCTGCGGGGCACGCCGTGTCATCCCGTAGTCGTTGACCGTCCCTGTCCAGCTCGTTAACCATTCAGAACCAGATTGGTTCCGACGGGGAACCGGTTGGCTTGCAAGGCTCACTGGTATGGCCATACTCGTAGGGACTGTTGCGAGCAACAACCTTGTCGGTACGGCCGATGCGGATACGATCACCGGGCTGGCAGGTGCCGACACATTGCGGGGCGCAGGTGGCGCCGATCATCTGGACGGCGGTGTCGGCAACGACGTGATCGTCGTGAACACCAACGACGTGGTGGCCGGGGAGCGTCTGATCGGCGGCAACGGCACCGATATCCTTTTTGCTGACAGTAGCACCAATATCTCGGCTGCGACGCAGATCATCGGCATCGAGTACTTGCTGCTCGATGCGAATATCACGGTCACGCTTTCGGCGGCGCAGGTCAGTGCCTTCGGTGGCATCCAGACCCAGGGCGCGTTCGGCTGGAATCTGCTGGCAGCCGGGAGCGGCAGCTTCGATTTCCGGACGACGACGCTGGACAGGTTGGTTGGCTTCGTGGCCTCGGCCGGGGCCGACACCATCCTGGGTGGCGCAGGCAATGAGGCCTTCTCCGGTGGTGCCGGGGCCGACAGCATCGATGCGGGCGACGGCAACGACCGCGTGGTGGTGAACACCAATGACGTCGTGGCCGGAGAGCGTCTGGCCGGCGGTGCCGGCATCGACATCCTTTATGTGGACAGCAACACCAACATCTCGACAGCGACTCAGATCGTCGGGTTCGAGTACCTGTTGCTGGATGCGAATGTCACGGCGACGGTGTCTGCCGCGCAGATCGGCGCCTTCGGCGGCATCCAGACCCAGGGTGCGTTCGGCTGGAACCTGCTTGCGGCCGGGACCGGCAGCTTCGATTTCCGGACGACGGTGCTGGACAGGTTGGTTGGCTTCGTGGCCTCGGCCGGGGCCGATACCATCCTGGGCGGCGCGGGCAATGAGGCCTTCTCCGGCGGCGCTGGGGCCGACAGCATCGATGCGGGTGACGGCAACGACCGCGTGGTGGTGAACACCAATGATGTCGTGGCCGGGGAGCGTCTGGCCGGCGGTGCCGGTATCGACATCCTTTATGTGGACAGCAACACCAACATCTCGGGCGCGACGCAGATCGTCGGGTTCGAGTACTTGTTGCTGGATGCGAATGTCACGGTGACGGTGTCCGCGGCGCAGATCGGCGCCTTCGGCAGCATCCAGAGCCAGGGTGCGTTTGGGTGGAACCTACTGGCGGCGGCCAGCGGCCGCTTCGACTTCCGGACGACGACGCTGGATGGATCGGTCGGGTTCGTGGCCACGGCGGCGGCGGACACCATCATCGGTGGCGGGGGTGACGAAGCCTTCTACGGCGGTGCCGGAGCGGACAGCATCAATGCAGGAGACGGCAACGACCGCGTCATGGTGAATACCAATGATGTGGTGGCCGGCGAACGTCTGGTCGGCGGGGCGGGTATCGACATTCTGTTCGCCGATTCGGATGTCAATATCGCCGCTGCAGCGGCAATCACGGGGTTCGAGACGCTGCTGCTGGATGCCAACGTGTCCGTGGCGCTGGCGGCATCCCAGGTCGCCGCTTTCAGGATCATCGAAGCCGAAGGCGCTTTCGGCTGGAACCTCTTCGCTGCCAATACCGGGACATTCGACTTCCGCAAGACGACGCTCGGCGGTTCGATCGGCTTCGTGGGCACAACCGGGGCGGACACGATCCGCGGCGGCGCGGGCGACGAAGCCTTCAGGGGCGGCGCCGGCGCTGACTCCATCGACGCCGGAGCCGGCAACGATACCGTCAGCCTGAACACCGCCGATGTGGTGGGCGGCGAGAGGCTGGTCGGCGGGGCGGGTATGGACGTCCTGTTCGCCGACACCGATGTGAACATCTCCGCAGCCGCGGCAATCACGGGGTTCGAGACGCTGCTGCTGGATGCCAACGTGTCCGTGGCGCTGGCGGCGTCCCAGGTCGCCGCTTTCAGGATCATCGAAGCCGAAGGAGCTTTCGGCTGGAACCTCTTCGCGGCCAACACCGGGACCTTCGATTTCCGCAAGACGATACTCGGCGGTTCGATCGGCTTCGTGGGCTCGGGCGGCGCCGATACGATCCGCGGCGGTGCCGGCGACGAAGCCTTCCTGGGTGGCGCCGGCGCTGATTCCATCGATGCCGGAGCCGGCAACGATACCGTCGCCCTGAACACCGCTGATGTGGTGGCCGGGGAACGGCTGGCGGGTGGGGCTGGGATGGACGTCCTGTTCGCCGATACCAATGTGAACATCTCCGCGGCCGCGGCAATCACGGGGTTCGAGACACTGCTGCTGGACGCCAATGTATCCGTGGCGCTGGCGACGTCGCAGGTCGCTTCCTTCAAGATCATCGACGCCGAAGGCGCTTTCGGTTGGAACCTTCTCGCGGCCAACACCGGGACCTTCGATTTCCGGAGGACGGTGCTCGACGTTTCGGTGGGCTTCGTGGGTAGCACGGGCGGAGACAGCATCCTGGGTGGTTCCGCCTCCGAACGCTTCGACGGCGGCGCCGGCGCCGATACCATCAATCCCGGGGATGGCGCCGACACCCTGCTGGGCGGCACCGGCGATGATGTCTTCGTGCTCGTGGCGGGCCAGGCCGATGGCGATCGTATCGCCGATTTTGCCGGGGCGGGAGCGGCCGGTGGCGATCGGCTGCGCTTCGAGGGCTTCGGGGCCAATGCGTCCTTCGCGCATGTCGGCGGCGGCCTCTACGAAATCAGGGTCGGTGGCGTCGCGGTAGAGACGTTCACTCTGGTCGCCGCCGGTGCCGTCGCCAACAACTCTGACGCGGTATTCGTCTAGGGAGCGGCCCGTCCGGTCGGGGGGCTGTGCCGCGCCCCCCCCCGCGGCCGGTCTGCGCGTTTTCCTTGCCCTGGCAGGCTGCGGCACGGCAGGCTCTCCCTCGGGGAAGCGACAAGGAGAAGGCGTCATGACGGGTTTCCTGACCGAGGATGACCTCGCGAAGCTGCAACCCGCGGATGAGGCGATGTTCCCCTCGCCCATCCCGACGCAGGTGATCGCCTCCGACGAATTCTGGCCCATGCCGCAGAATGACCGCCAGAAGCGGGTCGAGGCGCGGATCAAGGCCATGGCGGATGAGATCGCGCCGAAGCAGGGCATGACGCGGCGCCGCTACCTCCAGACCGCCGCCGGCATGGCGGCCGCCTTTCTCGCGATGAATGAGGAATACGGGCCGCTCTATGGCGTCTCGAAGGCCGAGGCGCAGACGCCGGGCGCAGCGGAAGCCCGCGCGGCCACACTTTCCGACCAGTTCATCATGGATGTCCACACGCATTTCCTGCGCCCGGACACGCGGCTGATGACCTTCGTGGAGGCGCGGCGGAATGTCGGCCGCGCCGGCTGGAACCCGCAGATCAGGGTCGAGGAACAGACCATCCAGAGCCTCATGGAGGCCAACTGGTTCAAGGAGATGTTCCTCGACAGCGACACCAAGGTCGCGCTGATCAGCGGAGCGCCGTCGGAGGATGAGCGCGACTGGTTCCTGACCAACGACATGAAGTTCGATGCCCGCAAGCGGGTGAATGACGCCGCGGGCACGCGGCGCGTGCTGTCCCACGGCATCTTCACCCCCGGCCAGCCCGGCTGGATGGAGGAGGTGGAGCGCTGCATCACCGAGCTCAACGTGGACAGCTTCAAGGGCTACACGGTCGGCGACAACACCAACAAGCACCTGGCGCAGCATCCCTGGCGGATGGATGACGAACGCCTGATGTACCCCTTCTACGAACGCATCCTGCGCGCGGGGAAGGGCATCGTCTGCGTCCACAAGGGGCTCTATCCGCAGCAGGTCACGCAGCGCTTTCCGCATCTGCTGCCCTTCGCCGGCGTCGATGATGTCGGCAAGGCGGCGAAGGATTGGCCGGACATCAAGTTCGTCATCTACCACTCCGCCTATCGCTGGACCGGCGGCGGCGGCGCGGGCACGGGCGTGGAGCAGTTCGCCCGCACCGGCCGCGTGGACTGGACGACGGACCTGGCGGAAATCCCGTCGAAGTTCGGCGTCACCAATGTCTATGGCGACCTCGGCCAGATCTTCGCCCAGACCACGGTGATCGAACCCGGGCTCTGCGCCGCGCTGATGGGCACGCTGATCCGAGGCCTCGGCGCCGACCATGTGGTGTGGGGCACCGACGCGGTCTGGACCGGATCGCCGCAATGGCAGATCGAGGCGCTGCGGCGGTTGGAGATTCCGGAGGCGATGCAGCGCCAGCACGGCTTCGCGCCACTCGGTGATGCGGATGGGCCGGTGAAGCGCATGATCTTCGGCGAGACCAGCGCGCGGATGTACAACTACCAGCGCCGCGCCGATCTGCGGCACGACAATGTCAGCAAGGCCAAGGCGGACTACGCGGCGCATGGCGAGGGGCGAAGCAACCTCGCCTATGGCTACGTCATCCGGAATCCGGGGCTGGAGACGATCGTCTCCTGACGCCAAGGGGGGCGGCGCACTTCACCCGCCCTCCATTCCCTGCCACCCTGCGCGGCAACCTGAGCCACGCACGGAACACCCATGGTCCACGCCCCCGAACGTCCCCCCGCCGGCGCGCCGCCCGTGCGCATCAACCTCTATTCCGATACGCAGACCAAGCCTTCCGCCGCGATGCTCGATGCCATGATGCGCGCCGAGGTCGGTGACGAGCAGCATGGCGACGACCCCACCGTGCATGCGCTGTGCGACCGCATGGCCGCGCTGATGGGCAAGGAAGCCGCGGTCTTCATGCCGTCCGGCACCATGTGCAACGTCGCCTCCACCCTGGTGCATTGCCGGCCCGGGGAGGAGATCATCGCGCATGAGACGGCGCATATCCTGACCAGCGAGGGCGGCGCCCATGCCGCGCTCGGCAGCGTGCAGATCCTGCCCTTGACCGGCCCGCGCGGCATGTACACGCCGGACCAGCTCCGCGGGGCGCTGCGCGGCAAATCCCGCCACACGCCGACGCAGCGGCTGGTCGAGGTGGAGCAGACCGCGAATACCGGCGGCGGCGCCGTCTGGGACCGCGCCGTGCTGGCGGAGATCGCGGAGATCGCCCATGGCGCCGGGCTTTCCACCCATATGGACGGCGCCCGGCTGATGAATGCCTGCGTCGCCGCCGGCATCTCCGCCGCGGAGATGACGGCCGGCTTCGACAGCGTCTGGCTCGACTTCACCAAGGGCCTGGGCGCGCCACTCGGCGCCGTGCTCTGCGGCAGTGCCGAGTTCATCGACGAGGCCTGGCGCTGGAAGCAGCGCCTCGGCGGTGCCATGCGGCAGGCCGGTGTCTGCGCCGCGGGGTGCCTCTATGCGCTCGACCACAATATCGATCGCCTGGCCGACGACCACGCCAATGCCAAGGCGCTGGCGCGGGGCCTGGCGCAGATCGAGGGCGTCCAGGTCCAGGACCCCGACACCAACCTGGTGTTCTTCACCATCGGCGGCACCGGCATGGACGCCGTGACGCTGCAACGCGCGCTTCGGATGGAAGGGATCGCCGTGTCGCTGCTCGGCGGGCGGCTGCGGGCCTGCACTCATCTCGACGTCACGGCGCCGATGATCGGGGATGCGCTGGCGGCGATCCGGGGCGCGCTGGCAGGGCGGTAACGAAATCGTGAGGATCCTTACTTAACGGTTGAGATCGGTCCGGTCGCGCGATGACCCTGCGCCCCTGCAATTCAGGGGCGTGGTGGCGTGGCAATCTTCAACCTGACGAACCGGACGGACCGGCTGCGTGGCGGCAACAATGTCGCCGACCAGTTCATCATCGACGCCGCGGATGACCTGCAGGCTGCTGATACGATCAGCGGCGGTACGGGCAGCGTCGTCGACGTGCTCACCATCTCCTTCGGCGGCACCTACGCCTTCAACCAGGCGACGGCCTCCGCCATGCTGGTGGGGATCGAGCGCATCGACATCACGGGCGGGGCCACCGCGCTCTATTTCGGGACCGGCAGCACGCTGACGAACGTGGCGGCGTTGCGCGTCACGGGCGGCGCGGGGGGCGACATCGTCGCGATGGTGCCGAACCAGGTCGCGCCGCTGGCCAGCCCCTTCGGCCTCTGGATCGAAGGCAATGGCGGGGCGGACAGCCTCTACGGGACCGATTTCGGCGATACGCTGTTCGGCGGCGACGACAATGACCTGCTCATCGGCCATGGCGGCAATGACCGTGGCGATGCCGGCGCGGGCGGTGCCGTCATGGATGGCGGCACGGGCAGCGACACGCTGGTGGGTGGTGCCGGGAATGACGGGCTGGTGGGGCGGGAGGGCCATGATTCGCTGAACGGCGCCGCTGGCGATGACTCGATGACCGGTGGCGACGGCGCCGACACCTTCGTGGGCGGAGAGGGCAACGACACCTTCCGCGGACAGGGCGATGGCCCCGATGCCGCCTATGGCGGCGCGGGCGACGACCTTCTCGAACTCGGCAACGCCGGCGGCGCGATGTCCAGCGGCGCCGGCAACAACACGCTGCGCGGCGGCGCGGGCAACGACATGGCCCTGTCGGAGGGCGGGGGCGCGGACCGCTTCGAGGATGCCGGGGCGGGCGACGATTTCTGGTTCCTGTATGGCGGGATCAGCGGCACCTGGGATGCGGGCAGCGGCAACGACCTCCTGATCTCCTACCGTGACCGGATGGTCGTGCTGGCCGGCGACGGCCACGACACGATGTTCAGCGGGGGCGCCGACAGCATGCAGGGCGGCGCCGGCAACGACCTCTATGGCGATCATGCAGCCCGGCCCGAGGTCGCCTCCGCCAGCAGCCACGACATCTTCGACGCCGGCGAAGGCGACGATTGGATGATCGACGGAGAGGGCAACGACACGATGCTCGGGGGCGCGGGCAATGATCTGATGTCCTTCACGGGGTTCATCGTGCTCTCGAACATGCCCACGCCCGTGGTCGACGGCGATATCGTGACCTTCCAGCCTTACCCTGGCGGGACAAGCTTCTTCTTCGCGTCACACGGCAATGACAGCATGGATGGCGGCAGCGGCGACGACACCTTCACCGCGTATATCGGCAACGATACGGTCGATGGTGGCATCGGGAACGACGTCATCTTCGTGGGTGTGGGCGATGACAGCGTCATCGGTGGCAGCGGCGATGATCTCGTCGAGGTCGCCGACAGCCTCGGCGGCGACACGCTGCAGGGCGGCAGCGGCATCGACCGGCTGGTGCTGCCGGGCGGCACCACGGCGCGGCTGGGCAGTGGCGGGGTCGCGGTGACCGGCTTCGAGGTGATCGACGGGACGGGCACCGCTGCGCTCCGCCTGACCATTGCCGGCCTGGGCGACATGACGGTGAACGGCGCCGCCGGCAATGATCGCGTCGATGCCCGTGGCCAGCTCAACGCCATGGCGCTGTCCGGCAACGGCGGCAACGATACCATGATCGGCGGCGCGGCGGCCGACACGGTCATGGGCAGGGAGGGGAATGACAGTCTCGCCGGCCTCAACGGCTTCGACTCCCTCGACGGCGGCGCGGGCTCCGACAGCCTCGATGGCGGCAACGGCAACGACACGCTGGAGGGCGGCGAGGGTGACGACCGCCTGGCCGGGGGCGGCGGGTGGGATGTGCTGCGGCTCGGCACCGGCAATGACACCGCGCTGGGTGGGGCGGGCGCCGACACGGTCCTCGCCACCCTGTCCGCCGTCACGGCCGCCGACCTGATCGCGGGTGGGGAGGGGGCGGACCTGCTGTCACTGACCGCAAGCGGCGGCGATGTCCTTGCCCCCGCCGCCGCCGATCGGCTTTCCGGCTTCGAGCGTCTGGCCGTGGAGCGGACCGGCGGCGAAGGCGCGGTGTTCATCACCATCGGCGATGCGATGGTGGACAGCATCGGCGTGCCGTTCCGTGTCGAGTTGTCGGGCGCGCTGCTGCATGTGGATGGCAGCAATGTCAGCGATACGGGGTTCATCGCCGCCGGTGGCGGCCAGTCCAACCTGCTCGGCGGTGGCGGCGCGGACAGCCTGAGCGCCGGCAGCGCGGGCAGCCGGATCGAGGGGCGCGAGGGGGCGGACCTGCTGGCGCTCGGCGCCGGCGCGGATACGCTCTGGGGCGGCGGCGGCGATGACGTCATCCTGGCCGGGGAAGGCGGCTTCGACGCGGACGACCTGATCGCGGGCGACGCGGGCATCGATACGCTGCGCTTCACCGGCATCGCCGGCATCGGGTTCGGTCCCGCCAGCCTGGCCCGCGTGGAGGGGATCGAGCGGATCGAACTCGCCAATGAAGCGAACGACCTGGTGCTGCGCAGCATGGACCTGCTGCGCCCGACCGGCACCATCCGCATCCTGGGAGGGTCGGAGAGCGATTTCATCGACGCCTCCGCCCGCGCGACCGCGATCCATCTGATGGGCGCGGCGGGCGATGACATCCTCTCCGCCGGCGATGGCGCGGATACGCTCGACGGCGGCACGGGCAGCGACCTGCTGCTGGGCGGCAAGGGCGCGGACCGGCTGCTGCTTGGTGACCTCGATGGCGGCGATGTCGTCGATGGCGGTGCCGGGGTCGACACCCTCGCGCTGGATATCGGCGGTCGTCGCGTGGCCGCGGGGCTGCTGTCCGGCGTGCAGGGGATCGAGGTGCTGGAACTCTCCATGCAGGGCGGGCGTGTCGCGCTGCCGGCCGGCATGCTGACGGGCAGCGAGGGGCTGGAGGTCCGGGTGCTGAGCGCCGCCGCCTCCGGCGGGGCGGTGAACGCGGCCGCCCTGGCCCGCGTCACGCTGCTGGGCGGGGAAGGGGCGGACAGCCTGCTGGGTGGCACCGGCGCCGACACCATCAATGGCGGCGCGGGCGCCGATACCCTCGCCGGTGGGCGCGGGGCCGATCAGCTCGACCTTCGCCTCGGCGGCGCGGACACGCTGCGCTATGGGGCCCCGGCCGAGGGCGGGCTGCTCAGTGGCGGCAGGACCATCGCCGCCGGCGATACGGTGATCGGCTTCGGGGGGGATGACGAGGTGGTCCTCCTGCGCAGCGGCTTCGCGGGGCTCGGCACGGGCGGCGCGCTCAATATCGTCCAGGGCTCGAGCGTGCTGCTGGGCGACGCCGTCCTGCTCGTCGATACCTTCGGCGCCATCAGCGATTTCCGCAGCCTGGCCGCCTTGAATGCCGGCTTCGGCGGGCAACTGCGGGCCAATGGCCAGACCGGCGACAGCGCCTTCATCCTGGCGCGCAACGAGGCGAGGGACAGCGCCGCGCTCTACTGGCTGCGCGACGGCAACGACAACGCGATCATCGATGCCGCGGACAGCCTGTCCCTGCTGGCCGTCTTCACAGCCGGTACGCTGCCGACCGCGGAGGATTTCCGCCTGATCTGACGGCGGGGCCCGGGGGGCGCCACGCCCCCCGGCGGGGGTGCGGGGGCAGCGCCCCCGCCAGGCGTCGCCCTACGCCGAGGCCAGCCGCGCCAGCAGCCGCGCATGGCTGCGCGTGCCCTGGTGGAAGCAGCGCATGTCGAACTTCTCGTTCGGGCTGTGCACCTGGTCATCCTCCAGCCCGAAGCCCATCAGCACGGTGTCGAGGCCGAGGACGTCCTTCAGGGAAGACACGACCGGGATCGACCCGCCGCAGCCGATCATGGCGGCGGGCTTGCCGTATTCATCGGCCAGGGCCACGCGGGCGGCGGTGACGAAGCCGCTGTCGGCCGGCACCTCGATCCCCGGGCTGGCGCTGCCGCCCTGGAAGCTGGCGGTGGCGTCGGCGGGCAGGCGGGCGTGGACGAATTGCTTGAAGGCGTCGAAGACCTTGTCGTGGTGCTGGCCGGGCACCAGGCGGAAGGTGATCTTGGCGTGCGCCTCGCTCGGGATCACGGTCTTGCTGCCGGGGCCGGTATAGCCGCCCCAGATGCCGTTGATGTCGGCTGTGGGACGTGCCCAGAGGCGCTCCAGCGCCCCGCGGCCCTTCTCCCCGACCGGGACCGAGAGCCCGATGGCGCCGAGGAAATCGTGTTCCGAGAAGCCGAGCGCCTGCCACTGCGCGCGCAATTCGGGGGAGACTTCCGGGATGCCGTCATAGAAGCCCGGCAGTTGCACGCGGCCTTCGGCATCATGCAGGTCGCCGAGGATCTTCGTGATGAGGTTGTTCGGGTTCAGCGCGCTGCCGCCATACATGCCGGAATGCAGGTCCCGGTTCGCCGCCTTGATGTCGAGCTGGACGAAGACCATGCCGCGCAGGCGGGTGGACAGCGCCGGCGTGTCGATGTCCCACATGCCCGTATCGCTGATGATGGCGACATCGGCCGCGAGCTCCGCGCTGTTCGCGGCCATGAAGGGGGCGAGGTTGGGGGAGCCGATCTCCTCCTCCCCCTCGATCACCGCGGTGATGGCGCAGGGCGGGCCGCCGGCGATGCTGTGCCAGGCGCGCATCGCCTCGATCCACATCAGCGTCTGGCCCTTGTCGTCCACCGCGCCGCGCGCGACCACGCGCTTGCCATGGGGGCCGTCCACGATCACGGGCTCGAAGGGCGGGCTGGTCCAGAGCTCCAGCGGGTCTGGCGGCTGCACGTCGTAATGGCCGTAGTAGAGCAGGTGCGGCGCCTTGGCGCCGGTCGCGGGGCCGGGGTGGTGCGCGACGACAACGGGGTGCTTCGGCGTCTGCCGCAGGGATGCGGTGAAGCCGATCGCCACCAGCTGGTCCCGCACCCATTCGGCCGCGCGGACGCAATCCGCGGCATGGTCGGGCTGGGCGCTGATGGAGGGGATGCGGAGCCATTCCACTAGGCGCCCCACGGCGGCGTCGTGGTCCGCGTCGATCGCGGCCAGCAGCTTGTCGGTCAGGTCCATGCTCACACTCCGGTCTTCAGTCGTCGGATCAGGGCGAAGGCGGCGGCGACGGTCGCGGCGCGGATGGCCGTGCGGTCGCCGGGAAAGACGTGGCGTTCGACCAGCGTCAGCGACGCGCTGGCGGCTCCGATATAGACCAGGCCCACCGGCTTCTCCGCCGAACCGCCGCCAGGCCCGGCGATGCCGGTGCAGGAGACGGCGATGGCGGCGCCGGACCGGGCGCGGGCGCCTTCCGCCATGGCATGGGCCACCGCCTCGCTCACCGCGCCCACCGCCGCGATGGTGGCGGGCGGCACGCCGAGCATGCTGGCCTTGGCCTCGTTCGAATAGGTCACGAAGCCCGCCAGCACGGTGGCGGAGGAACCCGGCACGGCGGTCAGCGCGGCGGCGATCAGCCCGCCGGTGCAGCTTTCGGCGGTGGCCAGCGTCTCCCCGGCCGATTGCAGGTCAGCGAGCAGCAGGGCCGCATCGGCTAGCGTCGTCTCGGGCAGCATCAATCGAGGATCCCCGGATAGAAGCGGGTGAAGGCCAGCAGACCGGCGGCGCCGATCAGCCCCGCCAGGATGTCATCCAGCATGACGCCCAGCGCGCCGGGCTGCGCATCGGCCCAGGAGATGGGCCAGGGCTTCACGATATCCAGCGCGCGGAACAGCGCGAAGGCCAGGAACACGCCGGGCAGCGTCGCGGCGGGCAGGGCGGCCAGCACCAGCAGCATCCCCGCGCCTTCGTCGGCCACGAACCAGCCTGGGTCCTCCGTCCGCTCATCCAGCACCTGGGTCGCGGCCCAATAGCCCGCGATGGCGATGACCAGCGCGGCGCCGAGGCACCAGACGGGGCCGGCCAGCGCCAGCGGCAGCACCACCAGGCTGCCCCAGGTGCCGGGGCCGGGCCGCAGCCGCCCGGCGCCGCCCAGCGTCGCCACCAGGGTTGCCACCCGCTGGGCCGGCGTCACGCGATGGAATCCAGGAAGCGGTCCAGCGCGGCGATGGCGAGTGGTTCCTCCAGCGTCGGGCAGTGGCCGGTGCCGGGGATGTTCACGAAATGCAGGTCGGGGCGTTCATCCTGCATGCGGCGGGCCGTTTCCACCGACAGCAGCTCCGACACTTCGCCCCGCAGCAGCAGCGTCGGCGCATGGGCCAGCGCGCCGAAGGGGCCCCAGAGGCTCGGCAGCGTGCCGCCGGCCGACATGGCCTGGGCGATGCGGATGTCCCAGCGCGGGTGCCAGCGCCCGTCATCGCCGCGCGCATAGGTGCCGGCGGCCATGCGGCGCCAGCCTTCCTCGTCGATCGTCAGCGGCGGCAGCACGCCCTTCAAATGCTCCACGCAGCGTTCCAGCGTCGGCAGCGCGGGATCGCGGGCGACGAAATTCTGCACGTGGTCGAGCCCCACGGGTTCCAGCACCGGCCCCACATCGTTCAGCACGGCACCGGCGATGGCGCCGGGCCGCAGCACCGCCATGATCATGGTCAGGATGCCGCCGAAGCTGGTGCCGACGAAGACCGCGCGGTGGCAATGCAGCGCCGCCATGGCGTCCAGCACGTCGCGCAGGCTTTCCTCGATGGCGTAGCGGGAAAGCTGGTCGGGCCGCGCGCTCTCCCCATGCCCCGCATGGTCGAGGCAGAGAACCCGACGCTTGCCGCCATGGCGCGCCGCCAGCGCGGCGAAATCGTCGGAGTTCCGCGTGATGCCGGACAGGCAGAGGATCGGCGTCCGCGCCGGGTCGCCCGGAAAATCCTGCGCGGAGAGCCTGAGCCCGTCCCGCGCACTGAAGAAAACCCTCACGGCCGGCCCTCCAGCAGCGCGGCCAGGGGGTGGGGCAGGGATGCCGTCTCCGGGTTCTTCGCGCGATACACCACGACATTCTCGATCACGCGCTGCACGTAGTTCCGCGTCTCCGTGAAGGGGATCTGCTCGATCCAGTCGCGGATATCGGGGCCGGAAGACACGCGCGGATCGCCATAGGTGCCGAGCCATTCATCGACGCGCCCCGGACCGGCATTGTAGGCCCCCGCCGCGAGCGGCATCGCACCGCCATAGCGGCCCAGCATGTCGCTGATATAGGCGCTGCCGAGCCGCATATTGTGCGCGGCATCCGTCGTCAGCATCCCGAGCTGGTGCGGGATGCCGAGCCTGCGCGCCACCTGCGCCGCGGTGGAGGGCAGCAGCTGCATCAGCCCGCGCGCATTGGCGGAGGACACGGCGGAGAGGTCGAAATTGCTCTCCTGCCGGGTGATGGCGTTCACCAGCGCGGCCTCCGCCCCATCCGGCGGCGCGGGGTAGGGGGCGGGCCAGCCATCGTCCAGCAGGATCACGCCATCGGCGCCGGCGCGGCGCGCCACCCACACCGCATGGTCGGGCCGCCGGATCGCCACGGCCAGCCGCGCGATCAGCCAGCGATCCGCCGCATCCGGCGCCAGATCCTCCATCCGCAGCAGGAAGACCCGCGCGCGGTCGGACTGGCCGAGATCGGCCAGGGTGATGACGGCCCGCGCCATCTCCCGCCCGATGAAATCCGTGGCCACCTGGGCGGATGGCGCGGGGGAGGGATGGCGCGCGATCCGCGCGCTCATCGCCGCCTGGGGCTCCCCCAGCGCCAGGCTGGCGAGTTGGCCGTAATAGGCGGTCGGCAGCGAAGCGGCCTCCGCCCATTGCGCCCGGGCCTCCGCGGTGCGGTTCTGCGCGGCCAAGGCGAGGCCCTGCCAATAGGCGCTCCGGGCGCGGGTGATGACGGAGACGCTGCCCTCCCCCACCCGCGCGAAATGCCGCTGCGCGCCGGCGGCGTCACCCAGCCGCCGCAGCGCGATGAAGCCGGCGAGGAACTCGCCCTCCTGCCGCGGCTCGCCCGGCTCCGCCTGGCCGTGCCCGGCGGCGACGCGATAGGCGTTCGTGGCATCGCCGAGGCGCAGCAGCTTGCGCGCCAGCACCTGGCGTTCCTGCCAGATGGCGCGCGCGGCCTCCGGCGCCAGGTCCCGCTGCAGGGGTTCCGCCGCGATCCAGACGGCGGCGGCCTCCGCATCCCGGTCCTTGCGGCGCAGCATCCGGGCGCGGTCATGCGCCACGCCGATATCGCGCGCCCGCGCATCGCCGTCGCGATCCGCGCGGAAGGCGAGGCGCGCCTCCGCGATGGCGCGGCGGGCGGGGTCCAGGCGCGGCATGGTGCGGCCGGCGGCGGTGGCCTGGTTCTCCCAGATCAGCCGGTCCACGCGGCGCCAATGGTCATCCGCGGTCAGGGTGGCGGCGTTGCGGTCCAGGAAGGCGGCCTCGGTCGGGGCATCGGCGGGGCCGTCGCGCCAGGCGGCGCGCAGCATCGGCACGGCCTGCGCGGCCTGCCCGCCATTCGACAGCGCATTGGCGAAGCGCCGCGCCCCATCCAGCGTGCGGGGCGGGCTGCGGGTGAAGTGGCGCAGCACGAGCGCGTCATCAGCCTCCGCCACCAGCAATTCCTCGGCACGGCGGGCGATGGTGTCGGGGAAGGGCCAGGCGGGGTTCTCCTCCAGCCAGGCCAGGACCTCCCGCGCGCTGGCGCCCGATCCCCGCGCCTGGATGCGCCACCAGGCGATGATCTTGCGCGCCAGCGGGTCCGCCGCCAGGGCCACGCTTTCGGCTTCCAGGAACCGGTTCTGCTGCGCCGCGGCCAGGGCCTGGCGGCCTGCGAGGCGCGCCCCCTCGGTCGCCCAGGGCTGTGCGGCGGCGGGAAGCGGGAGCAGCAGGGGCAGCAGGATCAGGATGCGGCGCATGGGGCCAGACCATAACCCGAAGCGGCGGGGATTCCCCATCCCCTACCCACGACCTTGCCCCGGCGCGGCCGCGCCACTAGTTTCCACGCCCCACACGAGGCACGGATAGAAGCAAGATGTTCAGGGGTTCGCTGGTCGCGCTGATCACGCCCATGCAGGCCGACGGGTCCCTGGACGCGAAAGCCTTCTCCGACTTTGTCGAATGGCAGATCGCCGAGGGCACGCAGGGCATCATCCCCTGCGGCACCACGGGCGAAAGCCCGACGCTGTCCCACGCCGAGCATCACCAGGTCGTGGACCTGGCCATCAAGGCATCCAACGGCCGCATCCCGGTCATCGCCGGCACGGGCAGCAACAGCACGGCGGAAGCCGTGGACCTGACGCGCCACGCCAAGGCGGCCGGTGCCGACGCCGCCCTGGTGGTCACGCCCTACTACAACAAGCCGACGCAGGAAGGGCTCTACCTGCACTTCATGGCGATCGCCGATGCCGTGGACCTGCCCATCATCATCTACAACATCCCCCCCCGCAGCGTGATCGACATGACGGTCGAGACGATGGCGCGGCTGGCGAAGCACCCGAACATCGTGGGCGTGAAGGACGCGACGGCGAACCTGACCCGCCCGCTGCACACCCGCGCCGCCTGCGGCCCTGATTTCTGCCAGCTGAGCGGGGAGGACCACACCGCGCTCGCCTACCTCGCCGCCGGCGGGCATGGCTGCATCAGCGTCACCGCCAACATCGCCCCGCGACTGTGCCGGGAGATGCATGACGCCTGGGCCGCCGGACGCGTGGCGGAAGCCATGGCCATCCAGGACCGGCTGGTGCCGGTGCATGACGCGATGTTCTGCGAAACCTCGCCCGGCCCGGTGAAGTACGCCGCCAGCCTGCTCGGGCGTGGCACGGACCATTGCCGCCTGCCCCTCGCGCCGACCGCCGATTCCACCAAGGCGCGCGTGCGCGCCGCGATGACGGGAGCAGGGCTGCTGAACTGAGCGCCCCGCGCCCAGTCGCCCGGACAGCATGGCGGAACCCCGCAAGAAAGGCCTGATCAGCCACGGCATCGCCTCGCAGAACCGCAAGGCGCGCTACGACTACAAGATCGGAGACACCGTCGAAGCCGGCCTGCTGCTGGTGGGGCCGGAGGTGAAAAGCCTCCGCGCCGGGCGCGCGACCCTGTCCGAGGCCTGGGCGGGGGAGCGGGAAGGGGAGATGTTCCTCTTCAACGCCTATATCCCGGAATGGCAGGCAGGCAGCTTCGTCGCGAATTTCGAACCGCGCCGCCCGCGCAAGCTGCTGCTGCACAAGAAGCAGATGGTGACCCTGGCCAGCGCCATCGCGCGGGACGGCATCACCCTGGTGCCCATGCAGATCCACTTCAACGACCGCGGCATGGCGAAAGTCCTGCTCGGCATCGGCGAAGGCAAGAAGAAGCACGACAAGCGCGCCGCCATCGCGGACCGCGACTGGCAGCGCGACAAGGCGCGGCTGATGCGGAACCGGGGGTAGCGCGGGCTGCGCTGGTGGCCCGGGGAAGAGGCTCCGCCCCTTCCCCGATACCCCAACCCCGCCAAGGGCCAGCGGGCCCTTGGAACCCATGTCATTGGAAGGCGAAGGGAGGGGCACAACGCTCGCTCCTGTTCGGCGCGCGCTCCGCGCCCCTCCCTTCGCCTCCCAAAATCCTCGCGGTCCAGGGGGCCGCTGCCCCCTGGCGCGGGAGAGGTGCGGAGAGGGGCGCGCAGCCCCTCTCTGCGGCCACCCGCCCAACCCCTCGACATCCCCGCCCCATCGGCGTCACGCTCCGCCCGCTGATCGGGGGCGTGCATGCGGCTGTCGGCTTTGTTTCTCCTGCTGGTGTTGGCTGGCTGCGCCGCGGCGCCGGCGGGGCGGGAGGAGGTTCATGCCGTCCCGGTTCCGGGCGCCTTCCAGTCCATCGTGGTGAAGCTGTGCCGGCCGGGCGTGCCGGGCGTGGTGCCGCTGGCCGTGATCAACCACGGATCGCCCGCCCAGGCGGCGGAGCGCGCCAGGGCGCGGGTGGCGGAGTGCGGGTCGGAGGCCGTGACATGGTTCACCCGCCGCGGCTTCGCCGTGCTGCTGCCGCTTCGCCGCGGCTATGGGGAGTCGGGGGGCGACTGGGCGGAGGGCTATGGCCGCTGCGCCGACCCCTTCTACGCCCCGGCGGGGCGGGAGACGGCGCGGGACATCCGCACGGCGATCGATTTCGCCATCGCCCTGCCGGACATCCGGCCTGAGGGGGTGCTGGTGGTGGGCCAATCCGCCGGGGGCTGGGGCGCCATCGCGCTGGCGGCGGAGGACCCGGCCATGGTCGGCGCGGTGATCAACATGGCGGGCGGGCGTGGCGGCTGGGCGCAGGGGCGGCCCAACACCAATTGCCGGCCGGAACGCCTGGTCTCCGCGGCCGGGGATTATGGGCGGACGGCGCGGCTGCCGATGCTCTGGGTCTACACGGCCAATGACAGTTTCTTCGATGCTGACCTGGCGCTGGCCATGCACCAGGCCTTCACCGCGGCGGGCGGGGCGGCGGAGCTGGAGATGCTCGGCCCCTTCGGCCGGGACGGACATTCCCTGTTCTTCGGCCCGGGCGGCAGCGCCACCTGGGGCCCGGTGGTGGAGGCTTTCCTGACTGCGAATGGCTACGCACCCCGTTCTGCAACACGCTGATGGCATCGGCCTTGCATCCGGCGGGCGCAACGACACCTAACGGCGCCGAGGAGCAACGACATGGCCGACGAGGACGACGTCCCGCTGACGGGAAAGGTCCGGGACAAGCTGGTGGAGGCCAAGCAGGGCTGGGCCCGTGACGGCCGGCTGCTGACCGGCACCACCAGCACGCTGGAGCGGGATCGCCTGCCCCCCGGCCAGCGCCTGGTGAATGATTTCCCGGTCCTTGACCTCGGCGTGCAGCCCGATGTGAACCGGGCGAATTTCCGGCTGCGGGTGGAGGGCCTCTGCGCCGCGCCGCTGCGCCTGACCCTCGATGAATTCATGGCCCTGCCGCAGCAGCAGAGGGTGAACGACATCCACTGCGTCACCCAGTGGTCGCGCTACGACAACCTCTGGCAGGGCGTGCCGGTGCTGGACCTGCTCGCCATGGCGCGCGTGAAGGATGAGGCGCGCTTCGTCTCCCTGACCAGCTATGACGGCTATACCACCAACCTGGCCATGGAGGATTTCGCCCGGCCGGAGAACCTCTTCGCCCATTCCTGGGCGGGCGCGCCGCTGGAACGCCAGCATGGCGGGCCGGTGAGGCTGGTGGTCCCGCACCTCTATTTCTGGAAGAGCCCGAAATGGATCACCCGGGTGGAATTGCTGCGGGAGGACCGGCCCGGCTTCTGGGAGGTTCGCGGCTACAACAACCGGGGCGACCCGTGGATGGAGGAGCGATATGCGTGAGGTTCCGAGACGTGTCCTGCTGGCGGCGCCGCTCCTGATGGCAACCGAGGCCAGCGCCCAGCCGGTGCAGTCCGCCTTCGACTTCACGATGGAGAGCCTGGAGGGCGGGCCCCTGAAGCTGGCCGATTTCCGCGGCCGGGCGATGCTGGTGGTGAACACCGCCAGCTTCTGCGGCTTCACGCCGCAATATACCGGCCTCCAGCGGCTGCATGACCGGTATGAGGCGCGGGGTTTCCTCGTACTCGGCGTGCCGTCCAACGACTTCAACCAGGAAAGCCGCGATGCCGCGCGCATCAAGGAATTCTGCGAGACGACCTACGGCATCACCTTCCCGATGGCGACGCTGACCAGCGTGCGCGGCCCGGCGGCGCATCCGCTGTTTGCCTGGCTGTCATCCCGCGCCGGCGGCCCGCCGCGCTGGAATTTCCATAAATACCTGGTGGGGCGCGATGGGCGGTCGGTGCGGGCGTTTCCGACCTCCACCGAGCCCGACAGCCCCGTCCTGACCCGCGCGGTGGAAGCGGCGCTGGAGGGGCGGCCGCTGGTTTGACGGCGGTGTCGCAACCTTCCGCGGGGACCGCCGTTGTTGCGGCATCACCCCGCGGAGCGAACCCCATGAACAGCATCGTCTACATCGTCGGCGCCGTCGTCATCGTCCTGGCCATCCTGAGTTTCCTCGGCATGCGCTAGCCTGGCGGGGCGGCGCGCCGGTCACCCTTTGCGCGACACGTCCCAGCGCCGCAGCGCCCAGGCGGCGCGCCACCGGGCGGCGACGACGCCGCCCAGCAGCGCGAAGGACATCACGATCCCTGCCGTGACGAAGGGCGATTCCTCCAGTAACCTCGCCACGGCTCCCTCGGCATCGATGATCGTCACCATCAGGAAGAGGCCGCCGACGCCGCCGGCGATGCCGCCGCTCACCAGGGCTTTCAGCGCTTCATGCAGCGCGCGGCGCCGGCGCGTCGGGCGGCGGGCCTGGGTGAAACCGAAGACGGCGCCCGCCATCGCGGGGATGCCGATGGCGACCGGCAGCGCCGTCCACAGCGTGCGCGACTGTTCCTCCGGCACGGATAGCGCGACCAGCAGGTAGGCGACGGCGGCCGCAGGCACGGCGAGCCCGCCCAGGATCAGCCCTTCCTTCGCCGCATCGAACCAATCGACGCGCCGCGCCGCCGCCAGATCCGCGGCCAGCGCCGCCAGGCCATCCCGCAGCGCCTCCGGCCGTTCCGGTGCGCCATCCGGCCGGCGCGGCCAGGCGCGGAGCATGGCCTCCGTCGCCCGCCGCTCCTCGGCCGGGGCCAGCGCATCGATCGCGCGGAGCAGCGTGTCGACCTCGGGCCCGAAGGGGGATGGGCGGCCCTGCCGCAGATCCTCGAACAAGCGCGCGGCTCCGGATCGGTTACGCGATGCGGGATATCACGTCGGCGGTTACCGCTTCGAACATCTCCGTCGTCAGGCGGCCGGTATTCGTGTTGTAGCGGCTGACATGGTAGCTGTCGGCCAGCAGGCGGCCATCCGGCAGGGTGTGCACCGCGCCATGGGCGAATTTCAGCCGCGCCATCGGCATCCCATAGGCCTTGAGCAGCGCGTTATGCGCCACGAGGCCGAGCGCGATGATCGCCCGCAGCCGCGTCAGCTGTGCCAGCTCCGCCCTCAGGAAGGCGTTGCAGGTGGTGATCTCGGCGGGCGTGGGCAGGTTCTGCGGCGGCACGCAGCGCACGCCATTCACGATGCGCACGCCCTTCAGCACCATGCCGTCGCGCGGATCCTCCCGGTACTCGCCCTCGGCCAGGCCGAATTTCAGCAGGGTGGCGTAGAGCAGCTTGCCCGCATGGTCGCCGGTGAAGGGCCGCCCGGTGCGGTTGGCGCCGCGCACCCCCGGGGCGAGGCCCAGCACCAGCAGCCTCGCATCCCGGCCACCCCAGCTCGGCACCGGGGCATTGTGCCAGCCGGGTTCCTTCGCCCGGTTCTCCAGCCGATAGGCCACCAGGCGGGGGCAGAGCGGGCAGTCCCGCGACGGCTCCGCCGCATCCCGCGGGGGCTCCGCCGCGTCAGGCGAAGGGCTCACTCCGGCAGGTCCGCCACCGGGTCGCGGAAGGGCTCGGCCGGCGTGGCGCGGGGGCGTTCGGGCGCGCGGGGCGCGGGCACCATGCGCGGGCGCGGGTCCAGCTGGCGGCGGGTGATGTCGGGGGCCAGGTCGGCCAGGTCGATGAACTGGTCCGCCTGGCGGCGCAGCTCATCCGCCACCATGCCGGGCTGGGTGCGGATGGTGGACAGGACGGAGACGCGCAGCCCCTGCTGCTGCACCGCCTCCACCATCCGTCGCAGGTCGCCATCCCCGGCCACGATCACGACATGGTCGAGCCGCGGCGCGAGGGTCATGACATCGACCACCATCTCGACCTCGATATTCCCCTTCACCCGGCGCCGTCCGGCGGCATCGGTGAATTCGCGGGCGGGCTTGGTGACGACGCTGTAGCCATTGTAGCCCAGCCAGTCGACGAGGGGCCGCAACGGCGAGTATTCGTCATTCTCCAGCAGCGCCGTGTAGTAGGACGCGCGCATCAGCCGGCCATGCCGCCTGAAGAAGCCGAGGAGGTTCTTGTAGTCGACGTCAAAGCCGAGGTTCCGGGAGGCGGCGTAGAGATGCGCCCCGTCGATGAACAGGCCAAGCCTCTCCTGAGAATCGAATTGCACCGTATGATCTTTCGCTCAAAGAGGGCGGAAAATAGCGGAAGCTGCTGGCAACGCTACCGGGGCGGTTCGGGAAACCCATGAAGTTGATCGTCATCGCCATCGGGGCGAACCTGCCGGGCCCGGATGGCGCCCCGGCGATCGAGACCTGCCGCCGCGCCGCCGCCGCGCTGGACCGCCTGCCGGGGTATCGCCTGGCCTCCCTGTCCCGCTGGTTCGCGACGGCGCCGGTGCCGCCCTCCCCATCCTCCCCTGACTATGTGAATGGCGTGGCACTGCTGCGGCCCGAAGGGGACGGGGATGTGGCGAATGCGCCGGCGGCGCTGCTGGCGGCCTTGCAGGCGGTGGAGGACCGGTTCGGCCGGGTGCGGCCCTATCTGAACGCGCCGCGGACCCTCGACCTCGATATCATCGCGATGGACGGGCTGGTGCGGGACGCGCCGGACCCGGTGCTGCCGCATCCGCGCGCCCATGAGCGCGCCTTCGTCCTTGCGCCGCTCTGCGATGTGGCGCCTGGCTGGGTGCATCCGCGCCTCGGCATCACCGCCGCGGCGCTGCTGGCGGCGGTGGGGGAGGCGGGGACGCGCGCCATCGGCTGAGGCCGCCTGCGGCCCGCCCCTTGCATGAACACCGCTTGCATCCGGCGCCCCGGATGGCTAGATCGGAGGTTCACCAGAGGCGGGGAGGGGTCCGTCCGTGCGCAGCCGCGCCCGGGCAGGCCCTGCACACCCCGCGGTTTACTGAACTGGAGCCGCCATGGCACGCGTCACGGTCGAGGATTGCATCCTTCGGGTGCCCAACCGCTTCGAACTGGTGCTGCATGCAGCCCAGCGCGCCCGCAACATCAGCCGGGGCGAGGAACTGACGGTCGAGCGGGACAATGACAAGAACCCGGTCGTCGCGCTGCGTGAGATCGCTGAGGAAACCGTGGATCTCGACCTGCTGAAGGCCGATCTGGTCAAGTCCCTGCAGCGCGCGCCGGAGCCGGAGCCCGCGGAGGAGGAGGTCCTCGACCTCATCGCGACCGACGAGAACATCTTCGGCGTGATGGACGTGAACGAGGAACAGGTCTCCGACGGCGCGGGCCTCGAGGATCTCTCGGCCGACGACATCGAGGCGGCGATCGCCGCCGAGCTCGGCGGGAAGCGCTGATCGCGGGCGCCTGCCGCGGGGGCACCGCCCCCGCGACCCCGGCAACGGCCTCGCGAGGCCGGGCATGAACGCGCCCGGCCCGCACCCCAATTTCGCGCCGGAGGGCCTCGCGACCGGCATCTCCGACAGCACGGGCGCCGACCTGGCCCGCGACGTCGTCGCCTATGACCCCCGCGCCGACGCGGCCACGATCGAGGCCGCCTACGCCACCGCCAAGGCCGCGCATGAGGGCCAGAAGCGGGACAATGGCGACCCCTACATCACCCATCCCGTCTCGGTCGCGCGCATCCTGGCGCAGTACCGCCTCGACAGCGCCTCCATCGTCACGGCGCTGCTGCATGACGTGGCGGAGGATACGAAGGTCGGCCTCGTCGACCTCGAACGCCGCTTCGGCAAGGAAGTCGCCCGGCTGGTGGATGGCGTCACCAAGCTGACGCGCCTCGAACTGCAATCCGAACGCACCAAGCAGGCCGAGAATTTTCGGAAATTGGTCCTCGCGATGAGCGAGGATATCCGCGTTCTCCTGGTGAAGCTGGCGGATCGCCTCCACAACATGCGGACGCTGCATTTCGTCCCGCAGGAAGCCCGCCGCCGGAAGACGGCGCGGGAGACGATGGACATCTTCGCCCCGCTCGCGGAGCGCATCGGCATGGATGCGCTGAAGACGGAGCTGGAGACGCTGTCCTTCCGGGAACTCGATCCCGACGCCTTCCAGACCATCGCCGCCCGCCGCGCCTTCCTCTACGGCCAGGGCGCGGACCTGATCGACGAGATCCGCGACGACCTGACCCATGTGTTCAAGGAAGCGGGCGTCGAGGTGGAGGAACTGACGGGGCGGGAGAAGTCGCCCTACTCCATCTGGCTGAAGATGCACGGCAAGAAGGTGGAGTTCGAACAGCTTTCGGACATCATGGCCTTCCGCGTCATCGTGCCGGACAAGGGCGCCTGCTACGCGGCACTCGGCGCCGTCCATTCCGCCTATCGCGTCGTACCCGGGCGGTTCAAGGACTACATCTCCACCCCCAAGCCCAATGGGTACCAGTCCATCCACACCGGCGTGACGGTGCCGGACAAGCGCAATGCCAAGATCGAGGTGCAGATCCGGACGCGGGAGATGCATGAGGTCGCGGAATACGGCGTGGCCGCGCACTGGATCTACAAGCAGGGCGGCCAGGTCGCGCGCGACAGCGGCAAGTTCCCCTGGGTGAAGGCGCTGCTGGACATCCTGGAACAGGCGGCGGAGCCGCAGGAATTCCTCGATGCCACGCGGCTCGAACTCCACCGGGACCAGGTCTTCTGCTTCTCGCCGAAGGGTGACCTCATCGCCCTGCCGCGCGGTTCCACCTGCGTCGATTTCGCCTACCAGGTGCACAGCCAGGTCGGCGACCAATGCGTGGGCGCCAAGATCAACGGCCAGATCAAGCCGCTGCGCACGCCGCTGGAGAATGGCGACCAGGTCGAGATCATCACGGCGCGCGGCGGCACCCCGAACCCGCAATGGGAACGCTTCGTCGTCACCGGCAAGGCGCGGGCGCGCATCCGGCGCTTCATGCACGCCGAACAGCGCCAGGCGCAGCAGCAGGAAGGCCGCGCGGCGATCGCCAAGGCCTTCCGCCAGGAAGGCGTGGAGTTCAGCGAGAAGCACCTGGAGCCCGCGCTCAAGGCGCTGAAGCAGGCGAGCTTCGAGGAGCTGTGCATCGTCGTCGCCTCCGGCGGCGCCAGCGCCAAGGATGTGGTGCTGGCCGTCTATCCGGAGCTGCGCGGCCCGCCCCGGCCGCAGGACGTGCTGCCCATCGCGCGGTCCCGCCCCCGCGCCGTGCCGCTGCCCCCGCCGGGCAAGGGCAGCCGGCGCGACGTGGCCATGGGCGTCACCGGCCTGGTCGCCGGCATGCAGGTGAATTTCGCGGGCTGCTGCCACCCGCTGCCGGGGGACCGCATCCTCAGCATCGTCACCACGGGCAAGGGCGTGACGGTCCACAAGACGGATTGCCCCAACCTCTCGGGCTTCGCGGACAGCCCCGAACGCTTCCTCGACATCGACTGGGACTATGCCGGCGGCGCGGGCAGCGGCCATGTCGGGCGGATCGACGTGGTGACGGCGAATGACCGCGGCGCGCTTTCCGCCGTGACGGACGCCATCGCGCGGCAGGATGGCGCGATCGAGAACATGCGCATCGTCCACCGCGGATCGGATTTCCAGGAGATCGCGATCGATGTGGAGGTGAAGGACCTCCGCCACCTCGGCAACATCATCGCGGCCCTGCGGGGCCTGACGGCGGTGGCGCAGGCCGAACGCGCCAAGGGATAGGACATGATCATCGGCCTCGGCAGCGACATCCTGGACATCAGGCGGATCGAGAAGACGATCGCCCGCTACGGCGACCGCTTCCTGAACCGCATCTTCACCCCCGCCGAGCGCGCGAAGGCCGAAAGGCGGACGGAAAAGATCCGCGCCGCGACCTACGCCAAGCGCTATGCGGCGAAGGAGGCAGCCTCCAAGGCGCTGGGCACCGGGTTCCGGCAGGGCGTCTTCTGGCGCGACCTCGGCGTGGTGAACCTGTCCTCCGGCCAGCCGACGCTGCGGATGACGGGCGGCGCGGCGGCACGCCTGGCGCAGATCACGCCGCCCGGCCTCGTCTCCCACGTCGCGCTGACCATGACGGATGAGTTTCCCTACGCGCAGGCGATGGTCATCATCACCGCCGTGCCGCTGCCCCGCATGGCCATGCCATCGGCACCCGGGATCGCGGTTCCTTGACAGGGCAGGGGTGGGCAGGCTCTATCCGGACCCGCAGCGACGGCCCCGAAACCGGGGGAGTCCCATAGGATGCCGGCGAAAACTCCCTCCATGGTCAAGAAGCAGACGGGCGGCTGGCTCGAATCCACCAAGACCGTGGTCTATGCGGGGCTGATCGCCATCGGCATCCGCACCGTCGCGTTCGAACCCTTCAACATCCCCTCCGGCAGCATGATCCCGACGCTGCTGGTGGGCGACTACCTCTTCGTGTCCAAGTACAGCTACGGCTATTCGCGGCATTCCATGCCCTTCAGCCCGAACCTGTTCCAGGGCCGCATCTTCGGCAGCCTGCCCGCGCGCGGCGACGTGGCCGTGTTCAAGCTGCCGCGTGACAATTCGACCGACTACATCAAGCGCATCGTCGGCCTGCCGGGCGACCGCGTGCAGGTCCGCAACGGCGTGCTGCACCTGAACGGCCAGCCCGTGCGCCGCGAACTCATCGGCCCCTACACGGTGGAGGGCGATGGCCCCCGCATCGTGGTGCGCGAATACCGTGAGTTCCTGCCGCCGCAGCCCGGCGTCGAGCCGCATGTCCACAACATCCTCGAGATGTCGGACGACCAGATCTACGACAACACCCCTGAGTTCCGGGTGCCCGAGGGCCATGTCTTCGCCATGGGCGACAACCGGGACAACAGCCTGGACAGCCGCGAACAGCGCAACGGCGTCGGCTTCGTGCCGGTCGAGAACCTGGTCGGCCGGGCGGAATTCATCTTCTTCTCCGTCGATGGCTCCGCCCGCTTCTGGGAGTTCTGGGCCTGGCCGACCGCCATCCGCTGGAGCCGTCTGTTCAGCGCCGTCCGGTGACTTTCTCGAGTGATGACCCCGTCGCGGCGCTGGCGGCACGGCTGCCGCACCGCTTCGACAAGCCCGAGCTTCTGCTGCACGCCCTGACGCATCGCTCCGCCGCCGATCCGAAGCGGTCGATGCTGGATTCGAATGAGCGGCTGGAGTTCGTGGGGGACCGCGTGCTGGCCCTCGTCATGGCCGAATGGCTGGCGGAGCGCTTCCCGAAGGAACGGGAAGGGGACCTCGGCAAGCGCCTGGCCGTGCTGGTGGCGCAGGATGCGCTGGCGCGCGTGGCCGTCACGCTCGGCGTGGCCGCGGCGCTGCGGGTGACCCCGAATGAGGAGAAGTCCGGCGTCCGCCACCGCCCCTCCGTCCTTTCGGATGCGCTGGAGGCGGTGCTGGGGGCCATCTACCTCGATGGCGGGCTGGAACCGGCGCGGGCGCTGATCCGCCGCGAATGGGATGCGGCGCTGGAAGCCCCGGTTAAGCCGCCCTCCTCACCCAAGTCGCGCCTGCAGGAATGGACGCTGGGGCGCGGGCTCGGCCTGCCGGAATACCTGGCCGTGTCATCGTCCGGCCCGTCACACCACCCGGTCTTCACCGTGCGCGCGATCGCGGCGGGGAAGGAGGCCGAGGGCCAGGGCGAGAACAAGCGCGCGGCCGAACAGGCCGCCGCCGAGCGGCTTCTGCAACTGCTGGGGGCCAGATGAGCAATACGACCGAACTACCCCCGACCCGCTGCGGCCTGGTCGCCATCGTCGGCGCGCCCAATGCCGGCAAATCGACCCTGGTGAACGCGCTGGCGGGCACCAAGGTCACCATCGTCTCCCCCAAGCCGCAGACCACGCGCTTCCGCATCCGCGCCGTGGTGATGGAAGGCCGGGCGCAGATCATCCTGGTGGACACGCCCGGCATCTTCGCGCCGCGCCGGCGGCTGGACCGCGCGATGGTCGCCGCCGCCTGGGGCGGCGCGCAGGATGCCGACCTGTCGGTCCTCATCGTCGATGCCCGCGCCGGGCTGACGGATGAGGTCCGCGCCATCGCGGAGAAGCTGAAGGGCGGCGGCCGCAAGCTGATGCTGCTGCTCAACAAGGCTGATCTGGTTGACCCCCCTCGGTTGCTGCCGCTGTCGAAGGAATTGAACGACATCGTCCCCTTCGCGGAGACCTTCATGGTCAGCGCGCTGAAGGGCAGGGGGCTCGATCGCGTGAAGGCGGTGCTGGCGAACAACCTGCCGGAAGGCCCCTACCTGTTCCCGGAGGACGACCTCTCCGACCTGCCGCAGCGCATGCTGGCCGCCGAGATCGTGCGGGAGCAGGTGCTGCGCCAGACGCATGAGGAAGTGCCCCACCACGCCACGGTCGAGACCGAGACCTGGCAGGAACGCAAGGATGGCAGCGCGCGGATCGAGGTGACGATCTACGTCACCCGCGCCACCCAGAAGGGCATCCTGATCGGCGATGGCGGGGCCAAGGTGAAGTCGATCGGCCAATCCGCGCGGCGGGAGCTGGAGGCGCTGCTGGAACGGCGCATCCACCTCTTCATCAACGTCAAGGAACGCGCGGGCTGGGACGAGGAAGGCGGCCGCATCCGGGCGCTGGGGCTCGACGACCAGGGGTGATTTCCCGCCGCCGTGTCGGATCGGCCACTAAAACCACTAAGCGGCTTTAGCCGATTATGCCGATTAGGTGCATTTAGTCGCGGTTCGCGCGGGGCGATTTGGGACAAATTCACGTCCCCGCCGCGGTGCGGGGCGCAGGGCGCAAAGGGGGTTCGTGGCCCAGGGAACATAGGCGAAACATGGGCCGCCGGTCCACTCTTTTCCGCCGTCAGCGCCGCCCGCCGGGGTTGCGCCACGCCGCCGCGATCCGCCCGATCCGGTCCTCCACCGGCGCCGGAATCCCGCCGCCCGGCGCATCCCCGTTCCAGGCCCGCACCGGGCCGCTGTCCAGGTGCACGAAGCCGCGCCGGGGATAGAGGCCGACGCCACCACGCCCGAGGCCCAGCGCCAGCCCACCCACCTGCTGGATGCGCGCGGACGCGACTTCCAGATCGATCGCGCCGGCGCGGAGGTGCTGGCTGTCCCCGGCCCCATGCACCGCCGCGTTGATCGCCGGCGTCCGGTAGCCAGACCGCACCACCAGCGGGCCCGACAGCCCCGCCGCCTCCGCCACATCGGCCAGGATGCCGAGCGCGGCGGCATCGAAGGGGCGCGGACGGATGGCGGCGCTGTCCGCCAGCACGGCCGAGAGTTCGACCATCGCCCCGGGATCGGGATCGGCGCCGTCATGCCAGGGGCCGTCGAATCGCGCCCCGGTATGGGAATGGCGCAGCGCCAGGCGGCGGGGCGAGCCAGCGCGCAGGCGCGGGGCGGCCAGGGTGAACACCCCGGCCAGCAGGATCAGGCGTCTCTTCATGCCGGGGATAAGCGCGGGGGCGGCGGATCGCGCCGCCCGATCACGCCCATGGCACCGGCTGGCCGCTCACGATGCGCGGCGCGGTCCACGCTTGCCCCGGCCTCCGCGATGTGGAACCCCATCCCTCATGGAATGGGATGCCCCCGCCGTGATCCTCGACGTCCGCCCCCATGGGGAGGGCGGCGCCATCGTCTCCGTCATGACGGAGCAGCACGGCCGCCACGCGGGCCTGGCCAAGGGCGGCACCTCCCGCGGCCAGGCGGCGCTGTGGCAGCCGGGGAACCTGGTGGAGGCCCGCTGGGTCGGGCGGCTGGCCGACCAGCTCGGCGCGATGAGCGCGGAGATGGTCCACCCCGCCGCGGCGCTGGCCATGGAGGACCCGCTGGCGCTGGCCGCGCTGCGCGCCGCCTGCGCCGTGGCGGAAGGCGCGCTGCCGGAACGGGAGGCCCATCCCCGCATCTTCCACGGCCTGGTGGCCTTCGTCGCGACGCTCGCCCGCGACACCGCCCTCGCCCTTCCCGACCTGGTGCGGTGGGAGGCCGACCTGCTCACCGAACTCGGCTACGGCCTGGACCTCGCGCGCTGCGCCGTCACCGGGGGCACGGAGGACCTGGCCTTCGTCTCGCCCCGCAGCGGCCGGGCGGTGTCGGAGCCCGCCGCCGGCGAATGGCGGGACCGGCTGCTGCCGCTGCCGCGATTCCTGCTGGGGCAGGGGCCGTCCTCCGCCGCCGACTGGGCGGCGGGGCTGAAGCTCACGGGGCATTTCCTGGCGCGCGACGTCTTCGGCGTGCAGCACAAGGGCCTGCCCGCGGCGCGCGACCTGCTGCTGGATCGCGTCGCCGCCGGCTGAGTCATGCGGTATGTGCTGCCCGGGGAAGCCCCCGGCGCAATGCCTCCCGCCTTGTGGAACATCCTTCCCCGGGCGACCCTTCCGCGATGCGAAGCATCCCCCGCGCGGCCATCCCCATCCTGATCGCGGCGGCACTCGCCCTCGCGCTCGCCAACGGCATGCGCCAGAGCCTCGGCCTGTTCCTGCAACCCGTGACCAAGGACCTCGGCATCGCGGTCGCCGACTTCACGCTCGCCATCGCCGCGCAGAACCTGGCCTGGGGCATCGCCCAGCCCTTCGCCGGCGCCGTCGCCTCCCGCTTCGGATTCCGGCCGACCATGCTGGCCGGGGGCGTCACCTACGCCACGGGACTGGCGATCTTCGCGCAGGCCGAGGGCACCTTCGCCATCATGGTCGGCGCGGGGCTGCTGATCGGCATCGCACTCGCAGCCACGGCCTCCGGCATGGCGATGGCCGTCGCCTCCCGCCCCGTGCCCAACGCGGCGCGCAGCACGGTGCTCGGCCTGGTCTCCGCCCTCGGCTCCACCGGGCCACTGATGGCCGCGCCGATCGCGCAAGGGCTGATGGACGCCTTCGACTGGCGCGCGGGCCTCATCGGCCTGGTGCTGCTCTCACTCTGCCTGCTGCCGGCCGCCTGGATCGCGGGGCGGGTGGATTCCATGCCCGTGCCCCCGGCGCGAGGCGGCAACACCTCCGCCCTCGTCGCCGCGCGCGCCGCCTTCCGCAACGGACCCTTCCTGGTGATGGCCGGCGCCTATTTCGTCTGCGGCCTGCAACTGGTCTTCCTGACCACGCACCTGCCCTCCTACCTCGTGATCTGCGGGATGGACCCGATGCTCGGCGCCACCGCGCTCGGCGTCATCGCCGCTTTCAACGTGGTCGGCAGCCTGTTCTTCGGATGGGCCGGCGGGCGCTGGTCCAAACCCCTCCTCCTCGGCCTGATCTACGTCACCCGATCCCTCGTGCTGGGCTGGTACTTCGCCATCCCACCCAGCCCCACCTCCACCCTCGTCTTCGCCGCCATCATGGGATTCCTGTGGCTCGGCGTCGCACCGCTGATCTCCGGCGCGGTGGTCGAGATGTTCGGCCTGCAATGGCAAGCCATGATCCAAGGCTTCGCCTTCGCCAGCCACCAACTCGGCAGCTTCACCGGAGCACTCGGCGGCGGCCTGATCTTCGACGCCATGGGATCCTACACCCTGGCCTGGCAAGCCGGCGTCGCCATGGGCCTCACCGCCGGCACCCTGCAAATCCTGGCGGCCATCCCCCGCGGCCCGAAGGCGAACCCCGCGCCGGCGTGACGCCGGGGGGGGGGCGCGGCGGTGGCCCCTGGGGAAAGGGCTCCGCCCCTTCCCCAGACCCCTTCCCCGCCAAGGGGCAGCGGCCCCTTGGAATCCATGAGATCGGGGGATGGAGGGAGGGGCACGGCGCGACCGCTTGGCCGGATCGCGCGCTGTGCCCCTCCCTCCATCCCCCGATAACCTCGCGGTCCAGGGTCCCGCTGGACCCTGGCGCGGGAGAGGTCCGGAGAGGGGCGCGCAGCCCCTCTCCGGGGTTACCCACCCGCGCCCACCCCCGGGCGTCACACCCCTGCGAAGGGTTCGTCCACGCTCCGCGCGGGTTCGGTCAGCCAGGAGGCGCCGGTGGGGGTGATGGCGATGTGGTCTTCCAGGCGGATGCCGAATTCGCCGTAGATGGCCATGGTGGGCTCGATGGAGCCGGTGTTGCCGGGGGCGAGGGGTTGGGTGTTGCCGCCGACGAAGTAGGGGGCTTCGTGGACGTCCATGCCGATGCCGTGTCCGGTGCGGTGGGGCAGGCCGGGGACCTTGTAGCCGGGGCCGAAGCCGGCGGCGGTGATCACGCCGCGGCAGGCGTCGTCGATGGCGGCGCAGGGGGCGCCGGGTTTCGCGGCGGCGAAGCCGGCGGCCTGGGCGCGCTTGGTCAGGTCCCAGATCTCGCGTTGGCGGGGGGTGGGGGTGCCGAAGACGTAGCTGCGGGTGATGTCGGAGACGTAGCCATGGAGGGGCGCGCCGACGTCCACGAGGACGACGTCGCCGTCCTTGAGCGTTTGCGGATAGGGCACGCCGTGCGGGTAGGCGGAGGGTTCGCCGAACAGCACGATGGAGAAGGAGGGGCCGGCGTCGAAGCCGGCCTTGGCGTGGGCGGCGGCGAGGAAGGCGGCGACGTCGGTGGTGGTGACGCCGGGTTGCAGGGCGCGGGCGGCGGCGGCCTGGATGCGGAGTGTCATCCCCATGGCCTGGCGCAGCAGCGCGATCTCGTGGTCCGATTTCTGTTCGCGCAGGTGGCTTGTGACGGGCTTGCTGGCGATGAAGTGGTGGTTCGGCAGGGCCGCGCGCATCCCTTCCGCGACGAAGACGCGCGCCATGTCATCGAGTGCGACCGTGCCGCCGGTGATGTCGGCGCCGCGCAGGATGTCGCTGAACAGCGCGTAGGGGTCCTGGTCTTCCTCCCAGCCCAGCACCTCACCGGGCAGGAGGAGCATGGTCTTGAGGCGCTCGACCTCGAATTCCGGGCAGAGATAGGTGAGGGGGCCGCGGACGGGGAGGACGGCGCCGACGGGGCGTTCGGACTGGCCGTGCTTGAGGCCCGTCAGCCAGGTGAGGTTCGTGGTGCCGTCGAGCCAGAGGGCGCTGATGCCGAGTTCGGCCATGCGCGCCTGCGCGAGGGCCACGCGCTTCGCGTGATCCTCCGCGCCGATCGGGGGCACGGCGTCCCGTTCGTTCCTGATGGTGGCCAGTTCGGTGGCGAAATCCGATCCGCCGACGCCGATGGTCATGCCTGGTTCTCCAGTTCCTCGCGCAGCATTTCCAGCCGCAGCCATTCCTCTTCCGCCGCGTCGCGTTCCGCCTGCTTCTTCGCGAGGAGGTTGGTGCGGGCGGCGAAGCCGGCGGGGTCGCGCGTGTAGAGTTGCGGGTCCGCCAGCGCCTTCTGCAACGCCGCCATTTCCCGTTCCAGCAGGGCGATACGGTCGGGCAGCGTTTCCAGCGCGTGCTTGTCCTTGAAGGACATTTTCGCCTTGGCCACCGCGCGCGGCGCTTCGGTGGTGCCGTTTTCGCGCGCCGTTGCCGCGGCCACGGCCGCCGCGCGGGCCTGCACGCCGCGGCCGCGCTGCGCGACCATGTCGGAATAGCCGCCGGCATAGTCCTGCCAGCGGCCATCGCCCTCATAGGCGATGACATTGGTGGCGACGCGGTCGAGGAAGTCTCGGTCGTGGCTGACGACGATCACGGTGCCGCCGTAATCCGCGAGCAGTTCCTGGAGCAGGTCGAGGGTTTCGAGGTCGAGGTCGTTGGTGGGTTCGTCGAGGACGAGAAGGTTCGATGGCGTCGCCAGTGCGCGCGCGAGCAGCAGGCGGCCCCGTTCTCCGCCGGACAGCGCGCCGACGGGGGTACGCGCCTGTTCGGGCAGGAAGAGGAAGTCCTTCATGTAGCCGATGACGTGCTTCGCCTCGCCGCCGATGCGGATCACGTCGCCCGATCCGCCCGTCAGCGCGGATTGCAGGGTTGTCGTCGGGTCCAGGCTTTCGCGCTTCTGGTCCATCGTCACCATCTGCAGCGCGGTGCCGAGCTTGATGGTCCCGCTATCCGGGGCCAGCACGCCGGTCAGCATGTTGAGCAGCGTGGTCTTGCCCGCGCCATTGGGGCCGACGATGCCGACGCGGTCGCCGCGCATGATGCGGGTGGAGAAATCCACCACCACCGGCTTCTGGTCGCCAAACTTCTTGTTCACGCCCTCGGCCGAGGCGACGAGCGTGCCGGAGCCTTCGCCCTCCGCCGCCGCCATCTTCACCTGGCCGGGCGCGGTGACGCGTTCCTTGCGACGCTTGCGGAGTTCATGGAGGCCGGCCAGGCGCTTCACATTGCGCTTGCGCCGCGCGGTGACGCCGTAGCGCAGCCAGTGTTCCTCCCGCACGATCTTGCGGGAGAGCTTGTGCGCCTGCTGTTCCTCATCCTCCAGCACCTGGTCGCGCCAGGCCTCGAACTGGGAGAATCCCTGTTCCAGGCGGCGGGTGGTGCCGCGGTCCAGCCAGACCATGGCGCGGGACAGGCGTTCCAGGAATCGCCGGTCGTGGCTGATGAGGACGAGGGCGCTGCGGAGCTGGCCGAGCTCCCCTTCCAGCCATTCGATGGCGGGCAGGTCCAAATGGTTGGTGGGTTCGTCCAGCAGCAGGATGTCGGGCTCCGGCGCCAGCGCGCGGGCCAGCGCCGCACGGCGGGCCTCGCCGCCGGACAGCCGGCCGGGCTCCTCCTCCCCGGTCAGGCCGAGGCCCTCCATCAGCATCCGCGCGCGGTGCGGGTCATCGCCCGGGCCGAGGCCGGACATGACATAGGCGCCGGTGGTGGCATGGCCGCCGAGGTCGGGTTCCTGCGGCAGGTAGCGGATGGTCGAACCCGGCTGGATGAAGCGCGTGCCGGCATCGCAATCGATGATCCCTGCCGCGATCTTCAGCAGGGTGGATTTCCCGGACCCGTTCCGCCCGACCAGCGCCACGCGATCCCCCGGCGCGACGGCGATCTCCGCGCCATCCAGCAGCTGGGTGGAACCGAGGCGGAGCTTGACGTCGCGGAGGTGCAGCAGGGGGGGAAGGGCCATGGGCGTGGGATGGGGGCGGCGGGTGGCGCCGTCAAGCGTGCGGGCTTGCCCACGCGGCATCGCGGTGGTGCGGAAGTTGCTTGACCTTGATCGGCCGGCGCGATGCGTGTCGGATCAGGAACGACGCCGCCTGACGTTGCGCCGACCCCGGAAGGACCTCCCCCATGCGCCGCCGCAGCCTTCTCGCCGCCCCCCTGGCCACCCTCGCCACCCCCGCTTTCGCGCAAGGCGCCTGGCCCTCGCGCCCCGTCCGCATCATCTCCTCCTCGCCGCCGGCCGGGGCTTCCGACATCCTCTCCCGCACTATCGCGGCGGCGCTGCAGGAACAGACCGGCCAGTCCTTCCCGGTGGAGAACCGGCCGGGGGCAGGGGGGGTGATCGGGTCCGACTTCGTCGCGAAATCGGCCCCCGATGGCTACACCTGGCTGACGACGAATGTCGGCCCGCAGGCCATCTTCCGCGAACTCGTGCGCAACATGCCCTACGACACGCGCAACGATTTCCGCCACGTCACCATCATCGGCACGCTGCCCGTCGTGCTCATCATCAACAAGGACCTGCCCTTCCGGACGCTCGCGGATTACGTCGCGGCGGCGAAGGCGCGGCCGGGCGCGATCAATTTCGGCTCCGGCGGCAACGGCACGCTGCATCACCTGACGGCGGAGCTGCTGAAATCCGCCGCCGGCATCGACATCACCCATGTGCCTTATCGCGGCGCGCAGGCGGCGACGGCCGATGTGCTGGGCGGGCGGATCGAGGGGATGATCGACAGCCTCCCCTCCGCCGCCGTGCATATCCGCAGCGGCAATGTCCGCGCGCTGGCGGTGTCCTCCGCGAACCGCAACAGCGCCTTCCCGGAGATCCCGACCTTCGCCGAATCCGGCTACCCCAGCGTCGTCACCACGAACTGGTTCAGCATCGCGGGGCCGGCGCGGGTGCCGGAGGAGATCATCCAGGCCATGTACGCCCAGCTCAAGCGGGCGCTGGACAGCGCGCCGGTGCGCGAACGCCTGGCCAGCATCGGCGTCGATCCGGGCGGCGACACCCCCGAGGTGACCCAGCGCTACATCCATGGTGAAATCGACCGATGGGGTGAGGTCGTTCGCCGCACCGGCGTGACAATGGATTGAACACGGCAATGACGACGTCCGCGGAACAGGCGGTGATGAACACCGCCGTGATCGACCATGCCTGGTCGCTGGTGGAGTGTTTCTCCGCCATGCGGCGGCAGGACCCGGGGGAGGCCGCGGCGGCGGGGGAGGAGATCGCGCGGCGGCTGGCGGCGCTGGGCCTGCCCGTCACGGTGCACCGGCCGCGTCTGTATCTCGCGGTGCCGAGGGACGCGCATGTGACGCTCGGCGGGCAGCGCTTCCGCGCGCGGCCGGCGCAGCTGGCGCAGACGGCGCCCGGCGGGCTGGCGGCGAAGCTGGTCTTCGTGGAGAACCCGATCGGCCCGCCGGCGGGCTGGACACCAGGGACGGCGGCGCTGTTCGGGGACGGATACGATCCCGCGCCGGGCGTGCCCGACGTGACGGGGAAGATCGTGCTGTTCCGCGGCATGATCCTGGCGGAGAAGATCCTGCATTTCGCGGCGCTCGGCGCCGCCGGTGTCATCGCGGTGAATCCCGGCCCCGACATGCACTGGGGCAGCGGCAGCGCCATCTGGGGCACGCCCGACCTGGATGACCTGCCCGCCCGCACCCCCATCCCCGGCTGCGCCGTCAGCAAACCCGATGGCGATGCGCTGATCGCCGCGGCGTCGCGCGGCGACTCCGCCACGCTGACCACGGTGGTGGAGGAAGGCTGGTTCGACCAGGTGCTGCCGGAGGTGCGCATCCCCGGGCAGGAGCCCGATTTCGCGCTGCTGCACGGGCATTACGACAGCTGGGATGTCGGCGTTGGCGACAACGCCACGGGCGATGCCTGCATGCTGGAAGTGGCGCGCGTGATCCATGCCAACCGCCAGCATCTGAAGCGCGGCGTGCGCATCTGCTGGTGGCCGGGCCATTCCACTGGGAAGTTCGCCGGCAGCACCTGGTATGCCGATGAATTCGCGCGCGACCTGGCGCGGCATTGCGTCGCCCACATGAACTGCGACAGCCCCGGCTGCCGCGACGCGACGGACTATCCCACCATTCCCTGGATGGCGGAGAACCGCGCCTTCGTCACCGATGCGGTGCGGGATGCGACGGGCAAGGTCGCGGGCGGCAAGCGGCCGACGCAATCAAGCGATTTCTCCTTCAACAACCTCGGCATCTCCGGCTGCTTCTCCGCCTCCTCCCGCATCCCGAAGGAGGAGGTGGAGCGGCGCGGCTGGTATTTCGTCATGGGCAATGGCGGCAACACCGCCTGGCACACGGATCGCGACCAGATGGAGGTCGCGGACCCCGGCGTGCTGCTGACCGATATCCGCCTCTATGCGCTGGCGCTGTTCCGGCTGGCGACGCTGCCGGCGGTGCCGCTCGACCCCGGCGCGCTGGTGGCGGATCTGCAAGGGCATCTCGCGCGCTATGCGAAGGCGGCGGGGGATCGCTTCGACCTCTCCCCGGCCGCCCGCGCCTTCGACGGGCTGGCCGCGAAGCTCGCGGCCTTCGAGGCCACGAACACCGATCCCGCCCTCGCGACCCGCACGCGGCTCGCGGTGCTGCGCCAGTTCGTGCCGCTCGACTACGTCAGGGGCACGCGCTACCGCCGCGACATCGGCCTGCCGGCGCCGCCGCTGACGCACCTGGCCGTGGCGGCGGAGCTGGATCGCTACCCGCCCGCGGCGCTGGGCTTCGCCACCACCAGCCTGAAGCGGGGCCTCAACCACGTGCTGGCCGCGGTGGAGGCGGCGGCGGAGGCCATTCCGTGACCGAGACCTACGGCGCCCACGCCAATCGCGACCTGCTGCTGCGCATACCCCTGGATGCGCGGCTGGTGCTGGATGTCGGCGCCGGCGCCGGCGCGCTCGGTGCCGCCTATCGTCGCCGCAACCCCACCGCGCGCCTGGTGGCGATCGAGCCGGATGAGGCGCTGGCCGCGGAGGCCGCGCGCCACTACGACGCGGTGCATCGCCTGGATATCGAGGCCGCGCCGCCGCCCATCGAGCCCGGCACGCTGGATGCGCTGGTGATGGGCGATGTGCTGGAACATCTGCGCGACCCCTGGGCCGTGCTGAAGCGGGATGCCGGGCTGCTGGCGCCCGATGGCGTGCTGCTGGCCTGCATCCCCAATGTCGAGCACTGGTCCTTCGCCGCCCGCCTGCTGACGGGCCAGTGGCGCTATGACCAGACCGGCCTGTTCGACCGCACCCATCTCCGCTGGTTCACGCGCAGCGGGATGAAGGAGGCGCTGGAAGGTGCGGGGCTGGTGCCGCTGGAAGCGGCGCCGCGCAGCTTCGCGACGGAACAGGCGGAAGCCTTCGCGAAGCAGATGGAGCCCGCGCTGCGGGCGCTCGGCGTCGATCCCGCGGATTGGCTGCGCCGCAGCGCGCCCTTGCAGTATGTCTGGCGCGCGGTGCGGGTGGCGCCGAAGCCGATGGTGGTGGTGGCGCGCACCCTGAAGCCGGTCGGCGGCGTCAATGATGTGCGCGTGCTGGAACCCTTCGCCGCCATCGCGACGCGCCCCGGCATCGTCACCCGCGCGGGCATGGAGGCCACGGTCCCGAAGCTCGATCCCGGCATCCCGCGCATCCTGATCCTCCAGCGCCGGCTGCTCGATAACCCGGAGGCGCCGGCCTATCTCCGCGCGCTGCGCGCGACGGGCGCCGTGCTGGTGCAGGAATTCGATGACGATCCCGCGCATTGGCCCTCCATCGCCGCCTCCGGCAGCGTCGCCTTCCGCGGCGTCCATGCGGTGCAGACCTCGACGGTGCCGCTCGCCGCGCTGCTGCGCGACCTCAACCCGGAAGTCGCGATCTTCCCCAATGCGCTGACCGCGCTGCCGGAGCCCTGCAACTTCACGAACCCCGCGCGGATGACGTTGTTCTTCGGCGCCATCAACCGCGAAGCCGATGTCGCCCCCTTCATCCCCGCGCTGAACCAGGCGCTGGCGGAGGCCGAGGGTCGCCTCTCCATCGCGGTGATGCATGACCGCCGGACCTATGAGGCGCTGGACACGCCGCACAAGGCCTTCGCGCCGCTCGCCAGCTACGCCGATTACCGGACCGCCATGGGGCGCTGCGAGCTGGCCTTCCTGCCGCTGGCCGATACCCGCTTCAACCGGATGAAGTCGGATCTGAAGGCGGTGGAGGCCGGGGGCCATCGCCTCTGCTGCCTCGCCAGCCCGACGGTCTATGAGGGCAGCGTCCGGGATGGGGAGACGGGGCTGATCGTCCGGTCGCCGGACAACCTGCTGCGGTCGCTGCGTGCGCTGGTCGCCGACCCTGACCGTGCGCGGGCCATGGCGGATGCCGCGCATGGCTGGGTGAAGCGGGAACGCCTGCATGCCCACCAGGTCGCCACCCGGATTGCCTGGTACCGGAGCCTGTGGGATCGCCGCGCGGAACTGGATGCCGCGCTGCTGGAGAGGGTGCCGGCGGTGGGTTAGGGGGCTACCGCCCCCACTGCCATTCCATCGACACGCCGACGCGCTCCCCCGCCTCCCGGTCCCCGGTTTCCGCCTCCAGCCGGATGCGGGGCGTCAGGTCCACGCGGACGCCGACGCGGGATGATCCGCTATCCGTGCCCTGCCGCACGCCGACATAGACGCCGTCCGCGATGTAGCGCCCGGCTTCCAGCGTCGGGCCGTTGCGCTCCTCCGCATTCGTTGTCCGCGATGCGCTCTCTCCCCCGCCGCCGACGGCCAGACGGTCCAGCGCGAAGGTGCGGCGCAGGCGGTCCAGCACGCCGCTGGCACCCCCGCCCGCCACGCCGGTGGCGCCGACGATGGCCTGGGCGAGTTGCGCGCCCTCGAAGGGGCTGAGGTCGCTGACCGGGCGGTCGAAGAGCAGCCTGGCGAGCACCTCGTCCTGCGGCAGTTCCGGGGTGGAATTGAAGCCGATCACCGGCGCGTTGGGCGGCCCCGTCACCGTCGCGCGCACCGTGGTGCCCCCGGCCTGGCTGCTGCCCTCGAAATCCAGTTCCGGCAGCAGCCCGCCCTGGAAGTCGAGCCTGCCCCGCGTCAGCGTCAGCCGCCGCGCCAGCACGCTGATCTCGCCCCGGCGCAGCGCGATCTCGCCTGCGATGTCGGGCGCGTCCACCCGGCCGCCGACCTGCAAGGTGCCGCCGAGTTCCGCATCCACGCCGCGGCCGCGGACGAAGATGTTGCGCGGGGCTTCGACCCGCAGCGCCAGGGTGATGGGCGCGCCCGGTTCTTCCGGCGCGCGCCGTTCCCGGCGCGGCGGTGCGGGGCGGCCCGGCACGCGCCCCACCTCCGTTACGCTGCCCAGGCTGCGCACCGATCCCGGCAGCTGGTCCGGGATGCGGATGTCCATCCGCGCCACCCGGATCGGCCCCGCGATCTCCAGCCCCGTGCCGACCGCGCCGCGCAGCGTCACCTCGGCATCGAGCGTGGCGCGCACCAGGTCGCTGGCGACGGGCTGCGCCGCCTGTGCCCGCAGCACCAGGTCGACCGGGATGCCATCGGCCAGCGGATCGACGCTGCCCGCCAGCGTGAGGCGCCCCTGACCCGCCGTCCGCCCGGCCAGGTCCAACCGCAGCCGGCTGCCATCGGCGCGGATCGTGCCGCCGAGGTCGGTGAAGGCCACCCCCATCACGGCGTTGCGCCAGGACCCCGCCGCCAGCCGCGCCTCCCCGCCCAGCACGGGGGCGGCGAGCGTGCCGGAGGCCCGCAGCGCCACGGTCGCGCGACCGGCCACGCGATCCGCGCCCGCGGCCAGCAGCGGCCCCGCCAGCCCGCCGATATCGATGGTGCCGTCCAGCGCGCCCTCGATCCCGCCATTCGCCGCCAGCCGCCCCGTCGCGGTCAGGCGCGTCTGCGGGCCGAGGCTCGCGGTGCCGCGCAGCGTCGCCAGACCCGCCGCATCCCGCCGGATATCGGCTGTGACGTCGCCGGCCGGCAGCCCGCGCGTGGCCGCCGCCCGCAGCCCGGTGCCGCGCAGCGTCGCGGTGAGTTCGGGGGAAGCGACGCGGCCGGTGATGCGCGCTTCCGCCGTGACGCGCCCGGCGGGCTCCACGCCCGGGGCGAGGGGCGCCAGCGCGGCCAGGTCCGGCACGGCCAGCGTGGCCCGGATATCCGCGCGTTCCGGTCCCCAGCTTCCTTCCGCCCGCAGCGTCGCGCCCCGGCTGGCCGCCAGCGACAGCGCGCCGATCTCCACGCCGCCATCCGCCCGCAGGCCGATCCGCGCGGGGGCCGCCAGGCGGATCGTCTCCCCCCCCGTGGTGGCGCGCAGCACCGACAGCTCGATCCGCCTGGCACCTTCCGCCAGCGCCGTCAGCCGGCCGCGCAGCTCCGCGTCGATCTCCATGGCCCGGCCGGACAGGCGGAATTCGGCATCCGCGGCGGTGCCCGTGACCGTCGCGGCCAGGTCGCGGGCCTCCACGCCGGCGGCCAGCAGGCGCGGCGCGGTCAGCCGCGCTTCCAGGTGCTGCGCGCCGTCCCGGGCGGTGCCGATCGCCTCCAGCCGGATCGCCCCCGCCAGGGGCTGCCCGGCCGGGGCCGAGAGCGGCGCCAGGTCCGGCGCGGCGAGCGTCGCCTGGCCTTCGAAGACCGGCCCTGCGAGGGTCAGCCTGCCGGCGGCCTCCAGCGTCATCGGCCCGAGCCGGGCGGTGGCGGCGCGCAGCCGCAGCGCACCGTCGCCGTCCGGGCTGCCTTGCAGGTTGAGCGCCAGGGGCAGGCCCTGGAAGCGGCCTTCCAGCGTTGCCGCCACGCTGGGCAGGGTGGCGGGCGTCGCGACCCGTGCCTCCAGCGTCAGCGCTTCCAGCACCTGCCCCGCGGCTTCCAGCCGGTCGGAGGCCGCGGTCACGGCCAGGGTGGGGTTCGCAGCCTCCCCGGTCGCGGTGCCGGACAGCCGCAGCGCACCGGCCACGCCCGGCACGGCGCCCTCCGCCGCCGCCACATCGGCGGCGAAGCGCAGGTCGAGCATGGTGCCGGCCAGGCCCGAGACTTCCGCCCGCAGGGCCGCGCCCGTCACCGTCAGCAGCGCGATCCGGTCGGGCAGCGTGGCGCGCAGCGAGGCGCGCGGCGCCGGGCCAAGCAGGGCGGAAACGGGCGCGATGCTGGAGGAAAATCCCTCCGGCGCCAGGGTCACGTCGAGGGTCGGCGCGGCCATCGGGCCTTCCGCCTTCACGGTGGCCTCCAGCGCGGACCAGCCGATGGGCGCGCCGGCCAGGAGAGGGGCGAAGACCTCGCTGCCGGCCAGGGCGATCCGCGCCTCCGCGCTGATGGTGCGGCCATCGGCCAGGATGCGGCCCGCGGCCTCCGCCACCCCGGCCCGGCCCGCGATGCGCAGCGCCGCCAGGTCCGTGGCCCCATCGGGCATCCGCGCGCCGCGCAAGGCGATGTCGAGCGGCCCGGCCAGAGGCGACTCCAGCAGGCCGGAGGCATCCAGCCGCCCGGTGATGTCGAGGCCGAGCCGTGTGGTGTCCGGCGCGCGGATCGTGCCGTCCAGCACCGCCGACAGGCCCGGCCCGGCATCGGCCCGCAGCGACAGCGCCGCGCCCTCCGCCGGGCCATCCAGCGTCAGGTCCAGCGACGGCGCGCGGCCCACGAGGCCCGCGAGGCGCGCCACCGGCCCGCCCGCCGCGCCGCGCAGGGTGACGCGGGCCGACAAGCGCCCGCTGCCGGGGCGGAGCGAGGCTTCGAGCCCGACCGTATCCTCCGCGCCGATCGCGTTCACATCCAGCGCGGCTGTAAGCCCCCGGGGATCGAGCCGCGCATTGCCCGCGAGGCGCAGCGCGGCCGCTTCCCCCGCGAGGGCGGGGCCGATCTCGATCCGCGCGACCTCCAGCCGGTCCAGCCGGATGCCGAGAGGCAGTTCCGGCAATTCGGGAATCAACGGGCCGGGCGGTTCCGGGGGCGCGGGATCGGGCCCCGCTTCCGGCAGGCGGTGCAGCGCGACGCGATCCGCGGCCAGCAGCGTGACATGCGCCTGCCGCCCCAGCAGGGCCAGCGGGTCCCAGGCCAGGCGCGCGCCCTCGACCTCCAGCCACACGCCCTGGGAATCCGCCATCGTCACGCGGGCCAGCGCCAGGCGGCCGGGCAGGGGGCCTTCCAGCCCTTCCAGCGCCAGCCCCGGCACCTGCGCGGCGACCAGCGCCGCGATGCGCGCGCGGCCGCCTTCGCTGTTGGCGTAGAGCAGCGCGCCGCCCACGGCCACCAGCGGCAGCAGCAGCAGCGCCAGCAGCACGCCGCCCGCGCGGCGCAGCCAGCGCAGGCGGCGGCGGGGCGGGGCGGCGGTGGCCTTGACCTCAGAAGGCCTGGCCAAGACCGACATAGATGCCGTAGCCGGCATCCCCTTCCTGCTTGTTCAGCGGCACCGCCACATCCAGCCGCACCGGGCCGATCGCCGTCGCGTAGCGCACGCCCAGCCCGGCGCCGAGCCGCACCTCGCTGAAGGATGGCGTCTCCCGCTGCCCGACGCTGCCGGCATCCAGGAAGGCCACCATGCCGAGATTGCCGCGCAGGCGCTGGCGCAGCTCGACCGATCCCTCCACCAGCGAAGACCCGCCATCCGGCCGGTTGCGCGAATCCCGCGGGCCGATGGACTGGTAGCTGTAGCCGCGGACGGACCCGCCGCCGCCGGCATGGAAGCGCTTGTCCAGCGGCACCGCCCGGTCCGCCCCCACCAGGCTGCCTAGCGTGCCGCGTAGCGCCACCACGGACCCGCCATCGCGGGTGAAATCGTAGTAGGTCCGCAGCGTGCCGAGTGCCCGGATGAAGCCGCCGCCCTCCGCCACGTCGGCATAGGGCGTCATCGTCGCGCTGGCCCGGAAGCCCTGGCGGGGGTCCAGCAGATTGTCCGTGCCGTCATACCGCGCGCCGAGCACCCAGCCCGCCAGCTGGAATTCCTGCCAGTTGCCGTCGCGCCCGATCCGCCCCGTCTCCAGGCTCGGCCCGGTCTGCAGCACCCAGCGTTCGCCGAAGGGGCGTTCCAGCAGGGCGGAGGCCACCAGCGCATCGCGGTCATAGGCTTCCAGCCTTTCCCGCACCGCGGCCACTTCCGCCACCAGCGTGGTGCGGCCATCCATCAGCCCGGGGCGCCGCAGATTGGCGGCGATGCGGCTGTTCACATCCTCCGTGCCGCCCCCGGCGCCGAGGCGGGAGACCGTCGCCTCCAGCCGCAGCCGCTCCGCATTGCCGAAGGCGTTGCGGCGTTCGTAGTAGACGCTGCCGGAGGGGCCGTAATTCGTCTCATAGCTCAGGTTGAAGCCGGCCGCGTTGCGCGGGCGGTCGTTCAGCGTGAAGGTCACGGGCAGGGCGCCGGTTTCGTCCAGCCGCTGCGCCGCGCGCACCCGCACGCTGTCGAAGGCCCCGAGCGCCATCAATTCGCGCCTGGTGCGTTCCTGCGTGGCGGGGGCGTAGGGCTGGCCGGCCAGGCGCCCGGCGATGCGGCCCGTCAGGGCGCGGGAGACGGCACTGTCGCCTGCGATCAGGGGCGGCGCGAAGCGGGCGGCGGGGCCGGGGGCGAGGGTCCAGGTGACGTCCATGGCCTGCGCCTCATGGTCCACCACCACGTCGCGTTCCACCACCGCGGCCAGCGGGTGGCCGGCCCGGCGCAGGCGGTCGATCAGGTCGGATTCGGCATCCAGCACCGGGGCGGATCGCGCGGGATCGCCGGCGGAGAGGCCCTGGGGTTCGCCCAGCGCCGCCACGGCGGGCGCTTCCGCCGCCGTCGCGGGGCGCAGCGCGATGCGGCGCAGCGTGTAGCGCGGGCCGGGGGCGGGGCGGACCTCCACGGGTACGGGATCGCCGGCGGGGCGCGCGGCCAGGCGTTCCGCGAGGCCCGGGGTCGTGGCGGGCTGGCCATCGACCAGCACCGTGGCCTCCGCCGCCCAATAACCCTCGGACCGGAAGACATCGTCCAGCAAACGCGGTTCCGCCAGGGCGCGGGCCACCAGGCCGAAGCCATCCACCGGCGCTTCCTCCGCCAGGCGACGCAGGCGGGAGGCATCGGCCAGGGCACCGTCCAGCCCCTCCACGCCGCTCGGCGCGATGGTGGTGGCATAGGGGATGCCGGCCTGGTCCTGCGCCGCCGCCGGCCCGGTGAAAAGCAGCATCGACAGCAGGAGGGCGACCGGGGTGTGGTGTCTCACGATGTCCTAGCGCCGCGGAGGGCTGGTGGTTCGGGCCGGGCAGGCCGGGATGTCGCTTGTGCCCAAGATGGATGCATCGGGGGTGGAGCCTGGCATGCGAAGCGGCTACCACTATGACATGGACACCGCATTCGCCGACACGCTCACGGCCTGGCGCCGCCACCTCCATGCCCATCCGGGGCTGACGCTGCAGGAAGGCGACACCGCCGCCTTCGTCGTGGCGAAGCTGCGGGAGATGGGGGTGGAGGAGATTACCGCCGGTTTCGCGGGCCATGGCGTGGTGGCGACCTTGCGGCGGGGCGGCGGAACCGGGGGCGGCAATCGCAGCGTGGGCCTGCGCGGCGACATGGACGCGCTGCCGATCCAGGAGATGAATGACGGCCTGCCCCATCGCAGCACCATCCCCGGGGTGATGCATGCCTGCGGGCATGACGGGCACACCACGGCGCTGCTGGGCGCGGCCAGGCTGCTGCTGGCGGACCCGGGCTGGTCGGGCACCGTCCACCTGGTGTTCCAGCCCGCGGAGGAAGGCGGCGGCGGCGCCATCGGCATGGTGCAGGAAGGGCTGTTCCAGCGCTTCCCGATGGACCGGATCTTCGGCTGGCACAATTGGCCGGGCCTGCCCGCGGGCACCATCGCGGTGCATGACAAGGCCGTGATGGCGGCCGGCGCGCGCTTCGACATCGTCTTCGACGGCCACGCCGCCCATGCCGCGCTGCCGCACCTGTCCCGCGACCCGATGGTGGCGGCGGGGCATTGCATCGTCGCCCTGCAATCCGTGGTCGGCCGCAACGTGGACCCGCTGGCCGGCGGGGTGGTGAGCGTGACGATCGTGGAAGGTGGCGAGGCGCAGAACCAGATCCCCGCCCGCGTGACGCTGCGCGGCACCGCCCGCTGGCTGGCCGACAGCGCCGGCGTGACGATCAAGGACGGCCTGCACCGCGTGGCGCATGGCATCGCCGCGACCTGCGGCGTGGAGGCCGCGGTGAACTGGCGCCAGGGCGTGGAGGTCACGGCCAACCACCCGGCGGAACGGGACCTGGCCGCCGCCGCCGCCGCCGCCGTGGCGCCGCTGCGGCGCGACGTGCCGCCGGCCATGACCGGGGAGGATTTCTCCTGGTTCCTGAAGGAGGTGCCCGGCGCCTTCGTCTGGATCGGCAACGGCCCCGCCGAGAATGGGCGGGAGCTGCACAACCCCCGCTACGACTTCAACGACGAGGTCCTGCCGGTGGCGAGCGGCTTCCTGGCCGAGGTCGCGAAGCGGGCCCTGGCCGGCGGCTGATCGCGCCGGCACGGCCTGGAAGCCGTTTCGGCCCTCTGGCGTGAGAGGCGGCCGACCGGTCTGGCCGGCCCTGTCCGTCAGCCCCCCAGCACGCGCCCGAGCCAGGCGCCGCCCTCGCTCGCTGCCCGCCGCGCCGCCGCGACATGGTTCAGCGACCGCAGGAAGCCATGCGCCGTGCCGGGGAAGACCGTCTGCTCCACCGCCACCCCCGCGGCGCGGAGCGCATCGCCCATGGCGTAATTCTCCGACGCCAGCACATCGAGTTCGCTGATGTGCAGCAGGCAATCCGGCAGGCCGCGGAGGTCGGCGCGCAGCGGGCTCGCCAGCGGGTTCAGCCGGTCGGCGGCGCGGGGCAGGTAGCAGTCGAAGTAGAACCGCATCTTCTCCCGCGTCAGGAAATAGCCCTCCGCGAATTCCCGGTAGGAGGGCGTGTCGAGATCGGCGTCGAAGACCCCGTAGTTCAGCAGCAGGCCGCGGAGCTTCAGGGCCGGATCCGTCTCCCGCAGCAGCAGCGCGACGCCCATGGCGAGGTTGGCGCCCGCGCTGTCCCCGCCGATGACGATGCGGGCGGGGTCGAGGCCCCATTCGGCCCCGTGCTTCGCCACCCAGCGCACCACCGCCGCGCATTCCTCCAGCGCCTGCGGGAAGGCGGCTTCGGGGGAGAGCGCGTAGTCCGGCCCGATCACGGCGCAGCCGCCGCCGGCGGCGTATTCGCGCATCAGCCGGTCATGCGTGTCGATGCTGTTCCAGACGAAGCCGCCGCCATGGATGTAGACCAGCACGGGCAGGCCCGCCGCGGCGGTCGGCTTGTGGAGGCGGCATTGCAGGCGGCGGCCGCGCACCGGCAGCCAGCGGTCGCCCGATTCCGCCATGGCGGGGCCGCCGGCGGCGAGGGGAATGTTCAGCGCCTCCGTGATCGCCCGCGCCTCGTCCAGCGGCAGCGTCAGGGTGATGGGCGGCAGCTTCGCGCCCTCGGCCTCCATCAGCGACTGGAAGGCGAGCATTTCGGGGTCCCAGCGCGGGTCCGGTGCGGGCATGATGGCGTCCTGGTTTCCTCTGTGCCGTCATCGGAAGCGTTAACGCGCCATGCCGCAAGCCCCCGTCAGGCCCCCGACATCGTCGGTTGTGCCGGGCCCCCGGCCATGGCCATGCTGCGCCGCACCATGAGCCTCTCTACCACCCTGATCCGCCGCCCCGCCGGGCGATTCCATGAGGAAGCGCTGTACCGCCCGCGCTGCGTGGCGCTGGTGGCGGACCCCGCGCTGGCGATCTCCGCCGTGCTCGCCGCCAACCTGGCCGCGGGCGGCTTCAAGGGCAGCCTCTTCGCGGTCGGCATGGCGGCGGAGGGCCTGATGCCGGCGGGCTCCATCGCGGAATTGCCGGAGGTTCCGGACCTCGCCGTGCTGTCCCTGGCCCCGGAGGCGCTGGAAGGCGCCATGCTGGCGCTGGCGGCGCGGGGCTGCCACGCCGCCATCGTGCCGGGCCAGGCGCCGGACCTCATGGCGCTGTCGAAGCGGACGGGGGTGCGGGCGCTGGGGCAGGGCAGCTTCGGCGTCTGCGTGCCGGCGATCGGGCTGAATGCCTCGCTCTCGCATCTCACGCCCCGCTTGGGGAAGCTGGCGCTGGTCTGCCAATCCTCCGCCCTGGCCCGCGCCGTGCTGGATTGGGCGGAGGCCGAAAGCGTGGGCTTCAGCCATGTGATCGGCATCGGCGGCAATGCCGATCTCGGCTTTGCCCATGCGCTGGATTGGCTGTCGCGGGACCCCGGCACGGCGGCCATCCTGCTCGACCTCCGGCGCATCAAGAATCGCCGCGTCTTCATCTCCGCCGCCCGCGCGGCGGCGCGGAGCCGCCCGGTGGTGGCGATCCGCGCGGGCGGGCGGATGGACGATCCCTCCGGCGTCACCGATGCGGTGATGGAGGCCGCCTTGCGCCGCGCCGGCGTGCTGCGCGTCGCGGGGCTCGATGACCTGCTCTCGGCGGCGGAGACGCTGGCGCGCGTCAAGCTGAACCCCGCCGGCGGGCCGGGGGACCGGATCGCGGTGGTGGGGAACGCCACGGGACTCGGGCTGATGGCGGCCGATGCGGTGCTGGCCGGGGGCGCGCGGCTGGCGGAGTTGCCGGAGGCGGCGCTCTCGGCGCTTCGCATCGGCATCGGTGGCGGCTGGACGGGGCGGAACCCCATCACCCTCGGCCCCCGCGCCGGCACCACGCTGGGGGAGGCCGCTTCGATGCTGGCGGGGCTGCCGGAGGTCGATGCCGTCATCGCCGTCCATGCCCCTGTGCCGGGGGAGGATCCGGTGACGGTCGGCGCCGCGCTGTCCGCCGCCGCCCGCGCCACGCGGCGCGCGCCGGTGCTGGTGTGCTGGGCCGGGCAGCAGACGGCCGGCGCCCAGCGCGCGGCGCTGGCGGCCGCGGGCCTGGCGGTCTTCCCCACCCCCGAAGCGGCGGTGCGCGGCGCGCTGCACCTGCTGCATGACCGGCAGAACAGGGCGGCGGCGGCGGAATTGCCGGGCCGCCAGGTGCTGGCGCTGCGGCCCGACCGGGCCAGCGTCACCGCGCTCTTCGCCCGGGTGCGGGCGGAAGGGCGGCTTTCTCTGACGGAGGACGAGGCGCTGTCCGTCCTGGCGGCCTATGGCCTGCCGGTGGTGCAGGGGCGCGTGGCGCAGACGGTGGACCAGGCCGTCGCGGCCGCGGCGGGGCTGGGCTTTCCCGTCGTGCTCAAGCTCCGCAGCGCGGAGGTGGCGCGCAAGACGGAGATCGGCGGCGTCGCCCTTGGCCTGCGCAGCACCATCGCGGTGCGGGAAGCGGCGATGGCGATGATCGCGCGGGTGAAGGCGGAACGGCCGGGCGCGCGGCTTTCGGGCTTCCTGGTGCAGCGCCAGGCGATGCGGGCGCAGGAATTGCGGCTTCGACTCGGCGATGACCCGATGTTCGGCCCGCATATCGGCTTCGGCATGGGCGGCACCGCGGCCGATCTGCTGGAGGATGAAGGCTTCGACCTGCCGCCCCTGAACCACACTTTGGCCCGCGCCTTGATCGGCCGGACCCGGGCGGCCCGGCTGCTGGCGGGCTACCGGGACCACAAGCCGGTGGCGATGGAGGCGGTGGTGGAGGCGCTGGTCCGCCTGTCCCAGATCGCCATCGACTATCCGGAGGTCGCGACCATCGGCATCAACCCGCTGTTCGCCGATGCGGAGGGCGTGCTGGCGGTGGATGCGGCGCTCGATCTGCGCCCGGCGGGGGAGCGGGCGCTGCTGGCCGTGCCGCCCTATCCCGAGGAGTGGATGGCGCCCTGGCGCAGCCGGGGTGGGGAGGAATTGCTGGTCCGCCCGATACGGCCGGAGGATGCGGAAGCCCATGCCGCCTTCTTCCGGCGGCTGACGCCGGAGGACATCCGCTACCGCTTCTTCAGCCAGTTGCGGGAATTGCCGCGGGTGCAGATCGCCCGCATGACGCAGATCGACTACGACCGGGAGATGGCCTTTGTCGCCATCCGCCCCCTGGCCGATGGGGGGGAGGAGATGCTCGGCGTCTCCCGCCTCATCCGCGAGCCGGATGGGGAGACGGGGGAATTCGCCGTCGTCGTCGATGGCAGCATGAAGGGGCAGGGACTCGGCCGGGCGCTGATGCAGCGCCTGTTCGACTGGGCGCCGGAAGCCGGCATCCGCACCGTGGTCGGCAGCGTGCTGGCCGACAATGCGCCGATGCTGGCCTTCGTGAAATCGCTGGGATTCAGCGTGAAGCGCAGTCCCGAGGATGAGGATGTGGTGGAGGCGCGGCGCGCCGTGTGACGGTCTGCCGGATCATCCCGATACTGTTCAAGTTCTGGTGATATCGCGGCGCGACGACAGGGCCTCATTCTTCACCAGAGGCTATCATGACAGTCGTTATTGGCCCGGGCGGGGTTGCGGCGGCGGCGCCGTCCGGCATTACGCTCCGCGGGTCCCGCTACAACGACACGTTGACGGGCACGATCGGCGACGACGTCCTCTACGGCAATGCGGGCAATGACAGCCTGATCGCCGGAATCGGTGCGGATACGCTGGATGGTGGCGCGGGCAACGACACCTTCGTGATCAGCGGCACGACGGCGAGGATCATCGAAGCCGCGGGCGGCGGCATCGACAACGTCCTCTCCTCCGGCACCTTCGACCTCGGCGCCGCCGACAATGTCGAGAACCTGGTGCTGACCGGCCGTGCCGCCGCGGACGGCAGGGGCAACGCCCTGGCGAACCGCATCACCGGCAATGTCGCGGCCAATGACATCGATGGCGGCGCGGGCGCGGACACGATGGCGGGCGGCCTCGGTTCCGATACCTACCATGTGGACGATGCCGGCGACCGCGTCATCGAGGTGGATGGCAACGGCACGGATATCGTCTTCTCCAGCGTCGACTTCACGCTCGGCCGCTACATCGAGAAGCTGGCCCTGGAAGGGGCCGCCATCCGTGGCGCCGGCAACGAACTGGCGAACGAGATCACCGGCACGATCGGCGACAACCGGCTGGATGGCGGCGGCGGCGCCGATACGCTGATCGGCGGCGACGGGAACGACACCTACATCGTCGACCATGCGCGCGACCTGGTCGTGGAAGCGGATGGGGAGGGGACGGCTGATGTCGTCCGGGCCACCATCTCCTTCACCCTGGCGGCGCATGTGGAGAAGCTGGTGCTGACGGCGGCCACCGCCATCCGCGGCATCGGCAACGACCTCGACAACCTCATCACCGGCAGCACGGCGGCGAACTGGCTGGATGGCGGGCTCGGCGCGGATACGCTGGAAGGCGGCCAGGGCAACGATACCTACGTCCTCGACAGCACCAGCGACGTGGTGGTGGAGACGGCGCGCGGCGGCATCGACACGGTGCGTATCGGCGCCGATTATGTGCTGACCGACAACATCGAGAACCTGGTGCTGACCGGCAGCGCCGACGTGGCTGGCACCGGCACCCCGCTGTCAAACGCCATCGAGGGCAATGCCGGGGCGAATACGCTGGATGGCGGCGCGGGCGCCGACCTGCTGAAGGGTGGCGCGGGTGACGACCTCTACATGGTCGACAACGCGAAGGACCAGGTGATCGAGGCGCTGGGTGGCGGGCGTGACGGCGTGATCGCGACGCTGTCCTTCAGCCTGGCGGCCAATGTGGAGGACCTGACCCTGCTGGGCGCGCGCGCCGTGGTCGGCATCGGCAATGATGCGGGCAACGTGATGATCGGCAGCGTGGCCGCGAACCGGCTGGAGGGGCGCAGCGGCAACGACACCCTGGCGGGTGGCGAGGGGCGCGACGTGCTTGTCGGCGGCAGCGGGTCCGACATGTTCCGCTTCGCGGTGCTTTCCGATTCCACCTCCGCCACCGCCGATGCGGCGGGTGCCTATTACGATGCGGATCTGGAGCTGGTGGCGAAGGAGGCGGACCTGATCGCCGATTTCAGCCGCGTGTCCGGCGACCGGATCGACCTTTCGGGCCTCGCCGCCGTGGCGGGGGTCCCGACGCTCGACTTCATCGGCAATCTCGGCTTCGGCGCCGCCGGCCAGGTCCGCTACGAATATTCGTTCCGCGACAAGGCCGGGCTGCTGTGGGTGAACACGGATGGCGATTTCGCCACCGCGGAGTTCGTCGTCGCCATCCAGGGCGTGCCGAGGATCAACGCCAGCGACCTGATCCTGTAGCCGGCGGGGCGCCGTTCAGCCGCCCGTGGCCTTGATGAGGTCGCGGACGCGCTGGGCTGCGGCCGCGCCCTTCAGCGCATCGCGCCAGGCGACTTCCGCCACGCGCTGGTGCGCCGCCACCGCTTCATCCGCCGCGGTGATGGACCCGACGCCGAGCCCGCCATTGGGGGGCGTGTCGGCGGGGAAGGGGCCGGCCACGACATGGGCACGTTCCCGCCCGCGCATGACCATGAAGCCGCCCGAGGGCTCCGCCCCTGTCGCGATGCCGAGCTGTACGCCGATGGGCACGCTTTCCATCATGGCGGCGATGGCTTCCGCTTCCTGCCGCGCCGCGGCGAGGCAGCGCTGGCGGGTGCGTTCCGGCACGGTGAGGCCGGCGGCGACGCCTTCCGACAGGAAGCGCTTCAGCGCGGCCTCGCTCAGGATGGCGATGATGGTGGGGCGGCGGGAAGCATGGAGGCGCTTGCGGGCGGCGAGGAGGCCGAGCGCCTGGTCGGCGCTGGCGCGCGCCTGCATCCGCTCCGGCGCCGCATCCGCGGCTTCCGTCCAGGCTTCGCCCACGGCGCCGTCGAAGGCATCGCTGGTGACCTGGTAGCAATAGGCGCCGCCGACGATGAGGATCTGGTCGGCCTGTTCCTCCACCTGGCGGAGGCGTTCCTGGAAGGCGAGGGGGCGCGCGAAGTATTCGACCCCGATGCCGAGCAGCGAGAGCGGCGAGATCTTCAACAGTTCCGCCAGGCGCCGGATCGTATCCAGCTTGATGACCTCGCCCTTCTCGTACCGATAGAGCGCGGCGCGGGAGACGCCGAGGCGTGCGGCGATCTCCTCCGCCCGCAGGCCGGATTCCAGGCGATAGGCCCTCAGCTGCTGCCCGATATCAGCGAAGCGCATGCAATCCCCCGTAGGTCGCACCAGCAAGACACAACCACGCGCAGGAGACAGAATCTCACAGGCGTCGTCCGGACGCGAAAATGCGGGACATTTACGCCGGATGCAACGTGAAAAACGCGGAAAAATTGTATCGGCATATGGGAGAATGCCGCTCTAGGTTGTGTACTACCGGCGAGTTTGCACGGCGGGATGGACCTGACCGCGGCGTTCTTCTGGACCCAATGGATGGAGTGATCCGGATCAATCATGGGATTGATCCGGATTTAGGCGGGTTGAAGGGCGTCCGGCCTCAGGCGTCCGGGGCGACCTTGTGGGCGGCCATCGTCTCCAGCGCCTTCACCAGGCCGGAATGGTCCCAGGCGCCGCCGCCCATCGCGGCGCAGGACGCCATGAGCTGGGCGGTGGAGGCCGTGTTGGGCAGCGCGACGCCGAGTTCCTTGCCGGCGGAGAGCGCCAGCGCCAGGTCCTTCTGGTGCAGTTCGATCCGGAAGCCGGGGGCGAAGGTGCGCTTGATCATCCGCTCCCCGTGCAGTTCCAGGATGCGGGAGGTGGCGAGGCCGCCCATCAGCGCCTGGCGCACCTTGGCGGGATCGGCGCCCGCCTTGGAGGCGAAGACGAGGGCCTCGCCCACCGCCTCGATCGTGAGCGCCACGATGATCTGGTTGGCGACCTTGCAGGTCTGGCCGGCGCCGTTCTCCGTGCCGACGAGGGTGATGTTCTTGCCCATCTTCTCGAAGACCGGCAGCGCGCGGTCGAAGCTGGCCTGGGCGCCGCCGACCATGATGGTCAGCGCGGCGTTCTTCGCGCCGACCTCGCCGCCGGAGACCGGGGCATCGAGGTATTCGCCGCCCAGCGCCTTGATCCTCTCCGCGAAGATTTTCGTCGCCGTGGGGCTGATGGACGACATGTCGATGACGAGGGTGCCGGGCTTGAGGCCGGCGGCAACGCCGTTCGCACCGAACAGCACAGCTTCGACATCAGGGGTGTCGGGGACCATCAGGATGACGATCTCGGCGCCCGCGGCGACGGCGGCGGCGGTCGGCGCCACGGCGAAATTCGCGCGGTCCTCGGCGGTGAGCGAGCGGCGCTCCACCACCGTCACGTCATGGCCGGCGGCCTTGAGGTGGCCCGCCATGGGGCGGCCCATGATGCCGAGGCCGAGGAATCCGATGTTCATGCGTTCTCTCCGTGAAGCGTGTCGGCGGTGGTGAAGCGGATGCCCTGGGCTTCCAGCCGGGCGCGGCTGGCATCCAGGGCGTCGTCGGGGCCGAGGCGGGCACAGGCATCCTCGACCACCCAGGTCTCGAACCGCGCGGCGGCGGCGTCCTCCGCCGTCCAGTCCACGCAATAGGGGCGGGTGATGCCGGCGATGAACAGGCGCCTGGCGCCGACCGCGCGCAGCCATTCCGCGAGGCCCGTGCCGGTCTGCCGGTCGTTCTCCCGGAAGCCGGAATAGCTGTCGATGGCCTGGCGAAAACCCTTGCGGAGGATCATCACGACCTTGGCCTGGTCGAGGGCGGGGTGGATGGCGGCGCCGGGTGTGGCGCGCACGCCGTGGTCCGGCCACAGCACCTGGGTGCCATAGGGCAGGTCCACCGTCTCCAGCGGCCGCTTGCCGGGATGCTGGCTGGCGAAGGAGAGGTGCCGCGGGTGGTGCCAGTCCTGCGTGACAACGGCGCGGGCGATGGGGCCGGCCAGGATGCGGTTGATGACGGGGATCACCGCCTCCGCCCCCGGCACCGGCAGTTCATCGGGGCAGAGCGCCATGAAGGTGGGCTGCGGGTCCACGACCAGCAGCACATCCTCCTCCGCATGCAGGGCCGGGCGCACCGTCAGCCCTTGTAGGGGGCGAACCAGCCGAGGCCGGCCACCGTCTCCGCCGCCGGCCTGTATTCGCAGCCGATCCAGCCGCGGAAGCCGAGTTCGTCGATCTTCTTGAAGACGAAGGGCCAGTTCACCTCGCCGGTGCCGGGCTCGTTCCGGCCGGGATTGTCGGCAACCTGCATATGGGCGGTGATGGGCAGGTACTTCTCCACCCGCTTCACCAGGTCACCTTCGGTGATCTGGCAGTGGTAGAGGTCGAATTGCAGGCCGACCTTGTCGGGGCCCACGGCCTCGATCACCGCGGCGCCCTGGGCCAGGGTGTTGAGGAAGAAGCCGGGGATGTCGCGGTGGTTGATCGGCTCGATCACCGGCTTCACGCCGGCGGGGTTCGCCTGTTCGGCGGCCCAGGCCAGGTTGGCGGCGAGCGTGCCGGTCATGCTGTCATGCGCCACGCCGGCGGGGGCCAGGCCGGACATGACATGGATGCGGGGGCAGGACAGCGCGGCGGCGTAGTCGAGGGCGCGCTTGAATCCTTCCCGGAACTCGGCCTGACGGCCGGGCAGGGCGGCCTGGCCACGCTCCCCCTTCGTCCAGTCGCCAGGGGGGGCGTTGAACAGAACCTGCTGCAGGCCGTTGTCCTTCAGGCGGGCGGCAATGTCGGCGGCGGCGAAATCATAGGGAAAGAGGAACTCGACCGCCTTGAAGCCGGCCTTGGCCGCGGCCTCGAACCGGTCGAGGAAGGGCACTTCGTTGAACATCATCGAGAGGTTGGCGGCGAAGCGCGGCATGGTCTGTCTCCTGTCCCTGGGGTTGTGATGCCCCGGGGGGCTGGGCCGGGCAAGCCCGGCGGCGGGTGGCGGGGTTGCTGCTGCACTCGGACGGTGGTTCCGCTATGGCTGTCATGTCCCGCCTCGGAGTGACCATGGACCAGGATACGATCCGACCCGCCCGGCTGCTGGGGCTGTTCGCGCTGGCCCTGCTGGGGGCGGGCTGCTTCCTGGTGCTGCGGCCCTTCGTGTCCGCCCTGCTCTGGGCGATGATCCTGGCCTTCACGACCTGGCCCGCCTTCCGGCTGCTGCGCGAACGCACCGGCCTGTCGCCCGGCAAGGCCGCCATGGTGATGGTGACGCTGGAATTCATCCTGATCGGCCTGCCGCTGGTCTTCGCCACGCCGACCAGCCGGGAGGAGATCGAGGGCCTGCGGACCAGTGTGGAACAACTGCTGCTGGAAGGACTGCCGAACTTCGTCACCTGGCTCGGCACCCTGCCCTATGTGGGGGAGACGGCGCGCAGCTACCTGGAGGGCTGGGATTCCACCTTCGCCGGGCTGTTCGATGCGGTGAAGCCCTTCGCGGGAACCATCGCGACCAACGCGCTGTCGCTGCTGCTGGCGGTGCTGTCGGGGCTGGCGGAGCTGCTGCTCGCGATCTTCCTGGCCTTCTTCTTCTACCGCGACGGGCCCGCCATGGCGGCGCAGGCGGAGCGGGTGATGGAGAAGCTGGCCGGCCCGCGGACCCGGCGCCTGATGCAGCTGACGGGGGATGTGACCCGCGGCGTGGTCTATGGGCTGCTCGGCACGGCCGTGGTGCAGGGGGCCATGACGACCTTCGGGCTGTGGCTGGCGGGGGTGCCACAGCCGGTGCTGCTGGGCGTGGTGGCGGGGGTGATCTCCATCCTGCCGATCGGGGCACCGGTGGTCTGGATTCCGGCGACCATCTGGCTGTTCACCCAGGGGCAGACGGGGTGGGGGTTCTTCATGCTGGTCTATGGGGCGGGGGGGATTTCGTCGGTGGACAACTTCATCCGCCCCTGGATGATCAGCCGGGGCGCCGACCTGCCGCTGCTGCTGACGCTGCTGGGCGCGATCGGGGGCGTGCTGGCCTTCGGCATCCTGGGGCTGTTCCTGGGGCCCGTCCTGCTCGCCGTGGGCTATACGCTGCTGAAGGATTGGGCAACGGCCGGCGCGCCGGCCACCCCGCCCGGCCGGGCAGGCTGAACATCGGGCTTCCCCCTGCCATCGCGCCGGGATAATGACCGGGGCTTCACAGACGCGGACGCACGATCCGCGATGCGAAGGGGGAGTTTCCGGGTGATGCGAAGGATGTTGTTGGCTGCCGCCGCGGTGCTGGGCGCCGGGCTCGGCCTGGGCGTGATGGCCGGGGATGCGCAGGCGCAGAACCGCACCGTGCGATGGTCGGCGAGCGGGGATGCGAACACGCTGGACCCGCACAGCCAGAACATCGGCACGGTCGCGATGATCCTGCAGCAGATGTACGACACGCTGATAACTCGCAACGCGGACCTCACGCTGCGCCCCGGCCTGGCCACGGCCTGGACGGCGGTGGAGCCGACGCGCTGGCGCCTGACGCTCCGCCAGGGCGTGCGGTTCCATGAGGGCGAGGCCTTCACGGCCGATGACGTGGTGTTCAGCATCCAGCGGGCGCTGATGCCGACCTCCAATTTCGGCATCTTCGTCGATACGGTGGAGCGCGCGGAGAAGGTCGATGACTTCACCGTCGACATCGTCCTGAAGCTCCCGGACCCGATCCTGCCGAACAAGCTGGCTTCCGTATACATCGCGTCCCGCTCATGGCTGGAGAAGCACAACGCGACGCGCCCGCAGAACACAAGGGCGCGGGAGGAGATGCACACCGTCCGCAACGCCAACGGCACGGGCGCCTTCCGCCTGGTGTCGCGCGAAGGCGATGTGCGGACCGTGATGCGCCGGAACGAGGATTGGTATGGCTGGCGGGAGCCGGACAACCTGACCTCCAACATCCAGGAACTGGTGTTCCGCCCGATCGCCTCCGACGCCACGCGAATCGCGGGGCTGCTGTCGGGGGAGGTCGATTTCGTCCTCGACCCGCCACTGCAGGACCTGGCGCGGCTGCGCAACGCGCCGAACATCCGCGTGGTGGAGGGGCCGGAGATCCGGACCATCTTCCTCGCGATGGACACCTATCGCGATGAGTTGCTGTACAGCGATGTCCGCGGTCGCAACCCGATGAAGGATCTGCGGGTGCGCCAGGCGCTGTATCACGCCATCGACATCCAGGCGATCCATCGCACCACGATGCGCGGCTTCAGCGTGCCGACCGGCACCTTCTTCCCGCCGCAGGTGAATGGCTACACGGCGGCCGAGGATGTGCGCCTGCCCTTCGACCCCGCCCGCGCCCGCGCGCTGCTGGCGGAGGCCGGCTACCCCCAGGGCTTCGGCATCACGCTGGACTGCCCGAACAACCGCTACATCAATGACGAGCAGATCTGCCAGGCGATCGCGGCGATGTGGGCGCGGATCGGCGTGCGGACCAGCGTTCGCGCGCAGCCGCTGGCGCCCTTCTTCGCGCAGATCCAGCGCGATGACGTCAGTGTTTATCTGCTCGGCTGGGGCGTGCCGGCGCTGGATGCGCTGTATTCCTTCCAGTCCCTGGTCGCGACCCGCAACGGCGCGCAGGGCGATGGCATCTGGAACTATGGCCGCTATTCCAACCCGCGCATGGACGCCCTGATCCAGCGCATGAAGACCGAGACCGGGGAAAGCCGCACCGCCGCCATCCACGAGGCGCTGCGCCTGTACCGGGAGGACGTGCCCCACATCCCGCTGCACCACCAGATGATCCCCTGGGCGATGCGCGGCAACGTCCACGTCCCCCACGCCGCGAACAACCAGCCCTTCTTCCGCTTCGCGCGCGTCGATTGATCCTGCCCCGGGGCGCGCACGGCATGGCCGCGCGCGCCCCGGATCACTTGAAGGAACCCACCGCCCTTGTTCGCCTTCATCGTCAGCCGCGTGCTGCAGGCGCTACCCGTCATGCTGACGGTGGCGCTGCTGTCCTTCGCGATGTTCGCCTATGTCGGCGATCCCGTCGCCATCATGCTCGGCCAGGACTACACGGAAGCGCAGCGCACGCAGCTGATCGCCGACCTGGGTCTGGACCAGCCCTTCTTCGTGCAGTTCTTCAAATTCGTCGTGAATGCGGCGCAGGGCGAATTCGGCCTGTCCTACCGCCTGTCACGGCCGGTCGCGGATCTGATCGCGGAACGCGCGCCGGCGACGCTGGAACTGGCGCTCTGCGCCGCCGCGCTGGCGCTGGCCATCGGCGTGCCGATGGGGGTCTATACCGGCCTCTATCGCAATTCCTGGCTGTCCCGCTTCTTCCTGACCTTCAGCCTGATCGGCGTATCCCTGCCGACCTTCCTGATCGGCATCCTGCTGATCCTGACCTTCAGCGTCTGGCTGGGCTGGCTGCCGAGCTTCGGCCGCGGCGACACGATCCGCTGGGGCTGGTGGAGTACGGGTCTTGGCACCTGGTCGGGGCTGAAGGCGCTGATCCTGCCCTCCATCACGCTCGGCCTGTTCCAGCTGACGCTCATCATGCGCCTGGTGCGGGCGGAGATGCTTGAAGTGCTGCGCACCGACTACATCAAATTCGCCCGCGCGCGGGGGCTGACGAACCGCGCCGTGCATTTCGGCCATGCGCTGAAGAACACGCTGGTGCCGGTCATCACCATCACGGGCCTCCAGCTCGGCGCCATCATCGCCTTCGCCATCGTGACGGAGACGGTGTTCCAGTGGCCCGGCATGGGCCTGCTGTTCATCCAGTCCGTGGGTGCGGCCGATATTCCCGTGATGTCCGCCTACCTGCTGCTGATCGCGCTGATGTTCGTCACCATCAACCTGATCGTGGACCTGCTTTACTACGCCGTGGACCCCCGGTTGCGCATCGGCGGCGGCAAGGGGGGGCACTGAACCATGGCTACCCAAGGCGCCGTGGCGCGCTTCTTCGACAGCGACATCTGGTATTCCTTCACCCGGTCGCCGATCACGGTGGCTTCCGCCATCGTCGCCTTCATCTGCATCGGCGGCGCGGTGCTGGCGCCCTGGATCGCGCCGCACAACCCCTTCGACCTGGCCTCGCTGCAGCTGATGGATGCCTTCAAGCCGCCGGCCTGGACGGATGAAGGCGACCCCGTCTACCTGCTCGGCACCGACGACCAGGGGCGCGACGTGCTCTCCGCCATCATGTATGGCGCGCGGGTGTCGCTGCTGGTGGGTTTCTGCGCGGTGCTGCTTTCCGTCTCCGTCGGCATCACGGTCGGCCTGGCGGCGGGGTATATCGGCGGCACCGTCGATGCGGTGCTGATGCGCATCGCCGACATCAAGCTGACCTTCCCGACGATTCTCGTCGCGCTGCTGATCGATGGCGTCGTCCGCGCGGCATTGCCGCGTGAGGTGCATGACCAGATCGCGCTCTATGTCGTGATCTTCGCCATCGGCATCTCCAACTGGCCGTCCTTCGCCCGCACCGTGCGCGGATCGACGCTGGTAGAGCGCAACAAGGAATATGTGCAGGCGGCGCGGGTGATCGGCCTGTCGCGGTCCCGCATCATGATCACGCATGTGCTGCCGAACGTGCTCGGCCCCGTGCTGGTCATCGCGACGCTGAACCTCGGCTTCGCGGTGCTGGCGGAGGCGACGCTCTCCTTCCTCGGCGTCGGCGTGCCGCCGACCCAACCCTCCCTCGGCACGCTCATCAGGATCGGCAACGACTTCCTGTTCAGCGGCGAGTGGTGGATCACCATCTTCCCCGGGATCGCGCTGATCGTGCTGGTGCTGTCCGTCAACCTGCTGGGCGACTGGTTGCGCGACGCCCTGAACCCGAAGCTCCGGTGATGTCAGACGTGAAGCCCATTCTCGAAGTCCGCAACCTGCGGGTCGAGTTCCCGACGCGGCGCGGCACGCTGGTCGCGCTGAACGACGTGTCCTTTTCCATCGCGCCGGGCGAGGTGCTCGGCGTGGTCGGTGAATCCGGCGCCGGCAAGTCCATGACCGGTGCCGCGATCATCGGGCTGCTGGAACCGCCCGGCCGCATCGCCGGCGGGCAGATCCTGCTGGAGGGGCGCCGGATCGATAACTTGCCCTATCAGGAGTTGAGAAAAATCCGGGGAAGGCAGATCGGCGCGATCTTCCAGGACCCGCTGACCACGCTGAACCCGCTCTACACCGTCGGCGCGCAGCTGATCGAGACGATGGTGACCCACCTGCCGCTGAACCCGGCGCAGGCGCGGGCCAAGGCGATCGAGTGGCTGGAACTCGTCGGCATCCCCGCCGCCGCGCAGCGCATCGACAGCTACCCGCATGAATTCTCCGGTGGCATGCGGCAGCGCGTGGTCATCGCCCTCGCGCTCTGCGCGGAGCCGAAGCTGATCGTGGCGGATGAACCGACCACGGCGCTCGACGTCTCCATCCAGGCGCAGGTCATCGCCCTGCTCAAGCGCCTGGCGCGGGAGAAGGGGACGGCGATGATGCTCGTCACCCACGACATGGGCGTGATCGCGGAAACGGCGGATCGCGTCGCGGTGATGTATGCCGGCCGCATCGTGGAGATCGGCGCGGTGCGCAACGTGGTGAAGCACGCGGCGCATCCCTATTCGTCGGGCCTCATGGGGTCGATCCCGCCGGTCAGCCGGCGGCTGGAACGGATGCAGCAGATCGATGGCGCCATGCCGCGGCTCTCCGCCATCCCGAAGGGCTGCCCCTACAACCCCCGCTGCCCGAAGGTGTTCGATCGCTGCATGGTGGAACGGCCCGAACTGATGCCGGCGGAGGGTAACCTGGCGGCCTGCTGGCTTTACGCCGATACCGCGCGCCCTGGGCGCGACGCGGAGGGTGCCGCCCATGGCTGACGCGACCCCCATGCTCGAAACCATCGACGTCGCCCGCTTCTTCGACGTCTCCCGCCCGCCGATCCAGCGCCTGCTGGCCGGGGAGGGCAAGCGCATGCTGCGCGCCGTGGATGGCGTGTCCTTCGCGATCCAGAAGGGCACGACGCTGTCGCTGGTGGGCGAAAGCGGCTGCGGCAAGTCGACCATGGCGCGGCTCGTCGTCGGCCTCTACAGCCCGACGCGCGGCAGCGTGATCTTCGACGGCAAGGATCTGGCGGAGGCGCGGGCGGACAGCACCCAGCGCCGCCGCATGCAGATGATCTTCCAGGACCCCTATGCGAGCCTGAACCCTCGCTGGCGGGTGAAGGATATCATCGCGGAGCCGATCCGCGCCTTCGGCCTGACCAAGGACAAGGCGGAGATCGAGGCGCGGGTCGGGCAGTTGCTGACGCAGGTCGGCCTCTCCCCGCTGGATGGCGCGAAATTCCCGCATGAATTCTCGGGCGGCCAGCGGCAGCGCATCTCCATCGCCCGCGCGCTGTCCTCCAACCCGGAATTCCTGGTCTGCGATGAGCCGACCTCGGCGCTCGACGTCTCGGTCCAGGCGCAGATACTGAACCTGATGAAGGACCTCCAGCAGCGGCTGGGGCTCACCTACCTCTTCATCAGCCATAACCTGGCCGTGGTGCGGCAGGTCAGCGACCGCGTCGGCGTGATGTATCTGGGCCGGCTGGTCGAGCTGGCGCCGGCGGAGACGCTGTTCGAGACGCCGCGCCACCCCTACACGCGCGCGCTGATGGAGGCGATTCCGGACCTGGAGATGACGGGCCGGCAGCGCATCCCGGTGGGGGGCGAGGTGCCGAGCCCGATCAACCCGCCCTCCGGCTGCCCCTTCCACCCGCGCTGCCCGCTGGCGAATGACCGCTGCAAGGCGGAGATGCCGACGATGATCGCGGCACGGGGGACCGAGCAGACGCTGGTGGCGTGCCACGCCGTGGAGGAAGGGCGGGACCGCATGGGCGCGCCGCTGGTGGAGGCGGTGGGGTAGGGGGGCACCTATCCGGCGGTGCTGGTCGGTCCAAGGGGGAGCGCTGCTCCCCCTTCAACCCCCTCGCCAGGGTCCGGGGGGACCCTGGACCGCCGGGTTTTTCAGCAATCCCCGCATCACCATCCCGGGGAAGAGGGCGATCAGCGCACCGGCACCACCGCCACGGCGTTGTAGGGGCTGCCATCGATCAGCCGGGTGCTCCAGGCCAGGTAGACCACGGTGTTCCGCTCCTCATCGATGAAACGGTGCACGCGGGTCTCCTTGAAGAACAGGCTGGTGTTGCTCTCGAACACCACCTCCCCCCGGTCGCCGCGCCTGGCGCCGGGCTGGATCTCCACCGCGCCCGTCGCGGCGCAGTTCAGCGCGAAGCGGGCCGGGTCCTCCGCGACGCCGAGCATCCCGGACAGGCCCCCGGTGCGCGCCTGGCTGATCCAGCAGGAGACGTTGCGCACCTCCGGATCGTCGAAGCGCTCCACCACCACGCGGTGGCTGCGCGTCAGGCCGAGATTGGTGATGGCCGTGTTCACATGGCCGATCTCCCGCGTCTCCTGCGCCAGGGATGGCAGGGGCAGCAGCAGCAGGGCAGCCAGCAGGGGGGCGCGCATTCTCGTTCTCTCCTTCAATCGCCCGCCTTCAGTCACCGATCGCGACGCCTTCCCGGCGGGGGTCGGCGGCGCCGAGCAGGCCGTTCGGCGTGATGCGGATGGCGGTCAGGCCGGATTCGATGACGCGCACATCGGGGCGATGGCCGCGGGCTTCCAGGGCAGGGGCCAGCGCCGCCGCAGGGGTGCCGGCCTCCAGCTCCGTCAGCGCCGTGCCGACCACGCCGATGCGCGGAAGCGCCAGCGCCTCCGCCGGCGGAAGGTTCCAGTCCAGCATGGCGATCAGGGACTGCGCGACATGGCCGATGATGCGCGCACCCCCCGCCGATCCCACCGCCAGCACCGCGCGGCCGCCGGAATCCAGCACGATGGTGGGGGACATGGAGGAGCGGGGCCGCTTGCCGGGCTCCACGCGGTTGGCGACGGGGCGGCCATCCGCTTCGGGGATGAAGCTGAAGTCGGTGAGTTCGTTGTTCAGCAGGAAGCCGCGGATGAAGATGCGGGCGCCCATCACGGCCTCGATCGTCGTGGTCATGGAGACGATGTCGCCCCAGCCATCGACGATGGTGATGTGGCTGGTCCCGGCTTCGTAGTCGTTCACCTGCGGCGCCAGCGCCGCGTCGCGCCAGGGCGGGTTGCCGGCCCGCGGCGGGGCCATGGCGCGGTCGCGGTCGATCATCTGGGCGCGGCCCGTGATGTAGGCGGGGTCGAGCAGCCCGCGCACCGGCACGCGCACGAAATCATCATCCGCGAGGTAGAGGTTGCGGTCGGCGAAGGCCAGGCGCCCGGCCTCCCCGATCAGATGCGCGGCGTCGAGGCTGCCGGGGGCGAGGCCGCGGAGGTCGAAATGCTCCAGCAGGCCGAGGATCTGCCCGACCGCGACCGCGCCGGAACTGGGCGGGCCCATGCCGCAGAGGCGGTAGATGCGATAGGGCGCGCAGACGGGATCGCGGCGCCGGGCCTGGTAGGCGGCAAGGTCGGCCTCCGTCATGCCCCCGGGGTTGGCGTGGCCCTGGACGGCCACCGCGATGTCCTGCGCGATGGGGCCGCGATGCAGGGCATCCGCGCCCTCCGCCGCCACGGCACGGAGCGTCGCGGCCAGGGCGGGGTTGCGGAGGATGGTGCCGGGGGCGTGCGCGTTGCCATCCGCGTCGAAGAAATAGGCCCGCGCGCCGGGGTCGCGGCGCAGGCTCTCGGCATTGGCGGCCGCGGCGGCCGACAGGCGGCGGGGGACGGGGAAGCCCTGCTCGGCCAGGCGGATGGTGGGGGCCATCAGCTGGGCCCAGGGCAGCTTGCCATGTTCGCGATGGGCGGCTTCCAGCATCCGCAGCAGGCCCGGGACGCCGACGCTGCGGCCGCCCTCCATGGCCTGGGCGAAGGGCATGGGCGTGCCATCGGGGCGGAGGAACAGGCCGGGGGTCGCGGCGGCGGGCGCGGTCTCCCGCCCATCCCAGGCGGTCACGGCCTGGCTTTCGCTGTCGTAGTGCAGCATCAGCCCGCCGCCGCCGATCCCGGCGGCCTGGGGTTCCGTGAGCGTCAGCATGACGGCGGCGGCGATGGCGGCATCGGTCGCGCTGCCGCCGGCGCGCAGGATCTCAAGCGCCGCCTCCGTCGCGGGCGGGCTGGCGGTGGCGGCCATGTGGCGGCGGGCCGGGGATTGCGCCTGGGCGGGGATCGCCAGGGCCAGGACGAACAGCAGGACGAATCGCATGTGGTTCACCGCGTGTGGCGGCGATAGCCTAGGACAGGATGCGCGACCCCGTCATGCGCCGGGCCTCGGAAGGACGGGGCCGGCACGCCGAAAGCCAGGCCAGCGCCGCGCTGGCCGCCGAGGGTTTTTGCGAAGTCGCGCGGCGCGTGCGCACCGGGGTCGGGGAGATCGACCTGGTCGTGGAGCGCGACGGGCTGCTGGTCTTCGTCGAGGTGAAGGCGCGTGCGACGCTGGGGGAGGCCGCGGTGGCGCTTGGCCCGCGCCAGCAGGCGCGGTTGCTGGCGGCGGGGGAGGCCTGGATGGCGGCCAATCCGGGCCATGGGGCGCAGGGCGTGCGCTTCGACCTGCTGCTGGTCGATCAGGCCGGGCGGGTGCGGCGGATCGCCGATGTGATCCGAGCCTGGTGAGGTGACGGGCCGATGCGCGGCATCGCGGCCGCGCGTTGTGGGACCGATACGCCCGCGATATATGCAGGCACGATGTGCCGCTTCCTCGCCTATATGGGCGAACCGATCTTCCTGGCCGATCTTGTCTGCGCGCCTGCGCATTCGCTGGTCCACCAGGCCATGCATGCCGATGAGGGCAAGACGCCCACGAATGGCGATGGCTTCGGGCTGGGCTGGTACGCCGAGCGGCCGGAGCCCGGCCTCTACCGCGAAATCCGGCCGGCTTGGTCGGATGAGAATCTGCGCTCGCTCTGCGAGCAGGTGCGCTCCCGCCTCTTCTTCGCGCATGTGCGGGCTTCGACGGGCACGGCGACGACGCGGGCCAATTGCCATCCCTTCGGGCATGGCCAGCACATGTTCATGCATAACGGCCAGGTCGGCGACTACCACCGCATCAAGCGGCGCATCGAGGAGCTGATCCCGGACGACCTCTATGGCAGCCGCCTCGGCACCGGGGATACGGAGGCGATCTTCCTGGCCGCCCTTGCCGATGGGCTGGAACGCGATCCGGTGGGCGCCATCGGGCGGACCCTGGCGCGGGTGCTGGCGCTGATGGTCGCGGCGGGCAGCAGGCAACCGCTGCGCTTCGCCGCCGCCTACAGCGACGGGGAGCGGCTGATCTGCTTCCGCTGGTCTTCCGACGCTAGGCCGCCCTCCCTGTACTGGCGGCAGCACCAGGGCAACGTGATCGTGGTGTCGGAGCCCGTGGATGCCCGGCCTGAGGAATGGCGCGCGATCGCGCCGAACCACGTGCTCATCGCCTCCCGCCATGCGGCGGCGGAACTGCGCGCCTTCGTGGTGCCGCAGGCCGAACCGCAGCCGGCCTGACCGGGCGCTTCCCTCAGCCGGGGGCGGCCAGTGCCACGTTGTCCAGCAGCCGCACATCGCCGAGCCGCGCCGCGGCCAGCAGGCGGCCGGGGCCGGATTGCCAGGGGGCCAGCGTCTCGGGCTGCACCAGCGCGAGGTAGTCCGGCGCGAAGCCGGCGGCGCGGAGCTGGTCCTGCGCATCCGTCAGCACGGGGTCGGGCGGCGCGCCATTCGCGATGCGGTCCAGGGCATCGCGCATCAGCTTCGGCAGCAGGGGGGCCAGCGCGCGCTCCGCCGGGCTGAGGCGGATGTTGCGGGATGACATGGCCAGGCCATCGGCCTCCCGCACCGTCTCATACCAACGCCCTCAACGGTTGACCTGTGCGTAGTCGCGGGTGGCGATGGAGGTGATGCGGCTTGGATCGTTGATGAGGGCGTTCCAGGCATCGCAGCACGCATCGACGATAGCGTCGTAGGTTTCGTAGACCCGGTTGCTGAGCTGGTTCTGGCGCAGGAACTGCCAGACGTTCTCGACCGGGTTCAACTCGGGCGAGTAGGGCGGCAATGGTAGCAGGCTGATGTTCTCCGGGACCTGGAGCTTGCCGCCGGTCTGGTGCCAGCCCGCGCCATCGAGAGTGATGACGGCATGGGCGCCTGGAGCGACATGACGGCTGATTTCTTCGAGGTGTAGCGACATGGCGGCACCGTTCG
>NZ_FOSQ01000004.1:135724-381196 GCF_900114315.1 Falsiroseomonas stagni DSM 19981 | reverse complement strand
AGCCCGCCGCCTGGTTCAGCCGGTACTTGACGCCGGGATTGCTGAGCTCGGCGATCCCCCGCAGCGCCGCCCACGCCGCCGTCTGCCGCAACGACAGCCCGCCCGGGCCGCGGGCGAGCGCGATCCGCAGCAAGCCGGCGCCATCCACCACCTCGCGCCGCCGCTGGATCGCCTTCGTCTCCAGCGCCAGCGCGTCGAGGTCGAGACCCGGCGGGAGACGCGCCAGCAACTCCGGAAACTGATCGTGCAGGGCAGGGGTCGGATCGGACATCCGCCCCCAGAATCAGATCCAACCGCGTCGGGGCAAGACCTATTTTAGCGCGTATGGGGCAGAGCCCCCTGAACCATCGTCAGTTATCCAGCCTGCTGTTCAAGCACGCGCGCCAGCGATGCGCTCATCGCCTCCGCCGCCGCGGGCAGGCGCCGGCCCCGCCGCGCCAGCAGCGCGATCCGCCCGCCATTCAGCAGCGGGTCCACCAGCGGAATCGCCTTTACCCGCCCCAGCGCCGCATGCAGCGCCAGCACCCGCGGCACCATCACCGCCACGCCCTTGCCATCCGCCACGAAGGCCGCCGCCACATGCGGCGAATTGGTCTCCAGCACAGGCCGGATCGCCGCCCGCGCCGCGCGGCACGCCGTGTCGAACAGCGCCCGCGACGAACCGAGGTAGGACGGCGCCACCAGCGGCAGGCCCGCCAGCTCCGCCAGCGTCAGCTTCTCCGCCCCCGCCAGCGCATGGTTCGGCGCCACCATCACCGCCAGCGGCTCCGCGGCGGAAGCCAGCACCTCGACCTCCGGATCGGCGGAGGGATTGAACGCGATGCCGAGGTGGCAGGTGCGGTCGCGCAGCGACGCCAGGATCGCCTCCGACCCCACCACCGCGATGTCCAGCGTCACCGCCGGATAGGCCGCGCGGAAGGATGCCAGCGCCGCCGAAAGGCCGGATGCCGCGAAACTCTCCACCAGCCGCACCACCACATGCCCGCGCCGGACTCCGCGCAGCGCATCGAGGTCCGCGCGCAGCCGCTCCGTCAGCTGCGTCGCCTCCCGCCCATGATGCAGCAGGATCTCGCCAGCCGGGGTCAGCGCCACGCCACGCGCGCCGCGTTCCAGCAGCTGGACGCCCAGTTCCTCCTCCAGCTGCTGGATGCGGCGGCTGATCGCGGATTGCGCCAGGCGCAGCCGCAGCGCGGCCTCGCGCATCGATCCCGCCTGGGCCACAGCCAGGAAGCAGCGCAAGCCCGGTGGCATCATTGTTGTCATCTCCCGCCCCGATGCCAACGAGGCATCACGCCGAGATAGATTTTCCTCTTGCGGCATCGGCGTCAACAGACTTGTATTCATCCTGTGTTCAATTTCGCAGGCAAGCCATGATCATCGAAGGCGTCCCCTTCCAGACGGTGGACTGGTCCGCCTGGCCGGAGACGCACCACAAGGGCGAAACCGGCCACGCCACCTGGCGCACGCTGGAGGTCGGCAACATCCGCGTCCGCATGGTGGAGTATTCGCCGGGCTACAAGGCGGACCATTGGTGTTCCCGCGGCCATGTCCTGCTGGTCATGAAAGGCCAGCTCACCACCGAACTCGCCGATGGCCGCGTCTTCGTCATGAAGGAAGGCGTGTCCTACCAGGTCGCCGAGAACGCCGAACCGCACCGCAGCCAGACGGAGACGGGCGCCACCCTGTTCATCGTGGATTGAGAGGAGAAGTCCGATGCGCTTCACGCGTCGCGCGGCACTTGCCGCCAGCATCACCGCCCTCGCATGTCCCGCGCTGGCGCAGTCGGATTTTCCCAACCGGCCCATCAGGGTCATCGTGCCCTCCGCCCCGGGCGGCAGCCTCGACATCCTGGCCCGCCTGATCGCGCGCCACCTCGGCGAACGCCTCGGCTGGCAGGTGCCGGTGGAGAACCGCAGCGGCGGTGGCGGGAACATCGGCTTCGACGCCGTCGCGAAGGCGCGGCCGGATGGCTACACGGTCCTCATCGCCTCCGAACCGCTGGCGGTGAATCCCAGCCTGTTCCGCACGCTGCCCTTCGACCCCATCCGCGACTTCCAGCCGCTGACCATGATCGCGACGCTGTCGCAGGTGCTGGTCGTCCATCCCTCCGTTCCCGCGCGCAACTTCGCCGAATTCGTGGCACTCGCCCGCTCCGGCGGACCGGAGATCAATATCGGCTCCGCCGGCACCGCCTCCCCCGGCCACATGGCGGTGGCGCAGCTGGTCCATGCCCGCGTGCCGCTGACCCATGTGCCCTATCGCGGCGGCGGCCCCGCCGTGCAGGACACCGTCGCCGGCAACATCCAGGGCGGCATCATGACGCTGCCCGCGGCACTGCCCTTCATGCAGTCGGGGCAGGTGAGGGCGCTGGCCGTCACCTCCTCCCGCCGCTCCCCCTTCGCCCCTGATGTGCCGGCGATGGCGGAGGCGCTGCCCGATGTGGTGGTGGATAGCTGGCAGGCCCTGCTGCTGCCCGCCGGCGTGCCGGCCGAGGTGCTGCGCCGCCTGCACACCGAAATCACCGCCGTCATCCGCCTGCCGGAGGTGGATGAATTCCTCAAGCGCCAGGCCTTCGAACCCGCGCCCGGCACGCCCGACGAACTCGGTGCCCTGATCCGCGCGGAGGTGCCGAAATGGCGCCGCGTTGTGCAGGAAACCGGCCTCCGCCTCGACTGACCTTACCCAGGAAACGGAACCGAGAATGCCGCGCACCCCGACCATCTTCAACGAAGCCCGCATGCGCGCCATGATGGACCGCAAGGGCCTCGACCTCGTCATCGTGCGGGGCGTGGAGAATTCCCGCTACATCAGCGAGTTCTTCCACAATGGCGGCAACCTCGGCTACCGCCCCTTCTGCGTCTTCTACTTCCGCGACCCCGCGAAGAAGCCCGCCTTCGTCGTCCCCGCCGTGGACCTCCATTTGGCGATGACGCTGACCTGGATCGAGGATGTCCGCGCCTACGCCATGGCGGAATTCTTCACCGACGTGGACACGCATTTCTACGATGACTTCGCCGGCGCCGCGCAAGCCATCCTGGCCGAGCGCGGCGTCAAGGGCATGAAGGTGGGGACGGAGGGCGACAACCTCACCAGCGGCTTCCGCACCCTGATGGACGGCATCCTGGCCGGCAACAGCGTGGAGGACATCTCCTTCGACATGGAGATGGTCCGCATGGTGAAGACGCCGGAGGAAATCCGCCGCCTGAAGCTGGCGACCGAGATCACGGTCAAGGCCCACGCCGCCTTCCGCGCCGCCATCCGCCCCGGCGCCACCGACAACGACCTGCACCGCGCCGCCTGCCTGACCATGCTGCAGGAAGGCGCCACCGCGGTGAACTTCATCAATGTGGGCGCCGGCCCCGCCAATTCCTTCGCCGCCCATGATCCCTTTCCCCGCGGCTACACGCTCCAGCACGGCGATTTCGTGAAGGTGGACATGGGCGCTCAGGTCCTCGGCTACTCCGCCGACTTCGTGCGCAGCTACTTCATCGGCACCGCCAGCCAGCGCCAGCAGGACATCTGGAAATGGCTGAACGAGGTGCAGCTCGAACTCTGCGCCTGGATCCGCCCCGGCGTGACGGGCGGCGAGATCTTCGACCGCGGCTACAAGCACATCAGCAAGTACCTGGAGAAATTCCCCCGCGAATTCCTCGGCCACGGCATCGGCCTGGGCAGCCACGAACAGCCGCGCATGAACGCCGTGAACCGCACGGTGGTGGAGCCCGACAGCGTGCTCTGCGTCGAATACAGCTACTACTGCGACGGCGTCCGCCACCACACGGAGGAGACGTTCCACGTCCATGCCACCGGCAACGACCACTGGACGAAGGATTGCCCGCGCGAGCTGATCGTGAAGGTCTGACGCGATGGCTGCGCTCGCGGGCATCACGGTCCTCGACCTCTCCACCCATCTGTCGGGCCCCTACTGCACCATGCTGCTCGGCGACCTCGGCGCCGATGTCATCAAGGTGGAGCGGCCGGGAGGGGACGAGGCGCGGACCATGCCCCCCTTCGTCGATGGCCGCTCCGCGCCCTTCGATGTCTGGAACCGCAACAAGCGCAGCATCGTGCTGGATGCGAAGAAGGAACCGGAAACCCTCCGCGCCCTGATCGCGCAGGCCGATATCCTGGTCGAGAACATGCGGCCCGGCACGCTGGACCGCATGGGATTGGGGTGGGAGGCGCTGCACGCCGCGCATCCGCGCCTGATCCTCGCCTCCATCTCCGGCTTCGGCCAGACCGGCCCCTGGGCCGGCCATGGCGGGTTCGATTTGATGACGCAGGGCATGGCGGGCCTCATGGCCGGCAATGGCCCGGCGGAGGGCGAGCCGCATCGCCTGCCCATCGCCATCAGCGACCTGACAGCGGGCATGCAATGCGCCATCGCCATCCTCGCCGCGCTGAACGCCCGCCATGCAACCGGGCAGGGGCAGCGGGTGGAAGCCAGCCTCTTCACCTCCGCCCTCTCGCTCGGTGTCTATGAGGCCGCGCATGTCCTGGCGCTGGGCACGCGCCCCGAACGCCTCGGCCAGGCGCATCGCGGCACCTCCCCCTACCGCGCCTTTCCGGCCGCCGATGGCTGGCTGACCGTCGGCGCCGCGCAGGCGAATTTCTGGCCCCGCTTCTGCGCCATCATCGGCGTGCCGGATCTGCCCGCCGATCCGCGCTTCGCGACCAATGCCGACCGTGTCGCCAACAACGTCGCGCTGGTCACGATCATCGCCGGCCGCATGGCGGAAAAGCCCCGCGACCACTGGCTGACGGCCTTCGCCGATGCCGGCATCCCCGCCGAGCCCGTCCTTTCCTACGACGAGGCGCTTGCCCATCCCCAGGCCGAGGCGATGCAGGTCCTGGCCAGCATCCCCGGCGCCGCTGCCGGCATCCGCGCCACCCTCGCCACGCCCTTCCACCTGTCTGCCACCCCGCCCTCGGTGCGCGCCGCCGCGCCGCGCCTCGACGAACACGGCGCCGCCATCCGCGCCGCTCTTCCGGCCCGCGCCGCCGCGGAATAGGCTTTCCCCCTCTGAAGGGGGATCGCGCCATGTCCGGCCGCAACGCCATGCTCGAAGACGCGCTGGTCGAGGCGCGGGACCATTACGCCGCCGCGCGCCCGGCCAGCGCGGCGCAGCACGCGGCCTCGCTTTCCGTCATGCCAGGCGGCAACACGCGGTCCGTCCTGTTCCACGGCCCCTTTCCCTTCACGGCGGAAAAGGGGGAGGGCTGCGTCCTGACCGACATCGACGGCCACCAGACCGTCAGCATGATCGGCGAATTCACCGCCGGCCTCTTCGGCCATTCCCACCCGGCCATCCGCGCCGCGGTGCTGCGCGCGCTGGATTCCGGCGTGAACCTGACGGCGCATAACCGCTTCGAGGGCCGCTTCGCCAAGCTGGTCTGCGACCGTTTCCCGTCGCTGGATCGTGTGCGCTTCACCAATTCAGGCACCGAGGCGAACCTCCTCGCGCTCGCCACTGCCACCATCGCGACGGGCCGCCGGACCATCCTCGGCTTCCAGGGCGGCTACCATGGCGGATTGATGACCTTCGGCGCCGCCACCAACCCCATCAACGTGCCGCACCGGACCGTCGTCACCCCCTACAACGATGTCGACGCCGCGGTGGCGACGGCCCGCGCCCATGCCGCCGACCTGGCCGCCATCATCCTGGAGCCGATGCTCGGCGGCGGCGGCTGCATCCCCGCCACGGGAGCCTTCCTACGCGCGCTGCGCGATGTCGCGACGGAAACCGGCGCCGTGCTGATCTTCGACGAGGTGATGACCAGCCGCCTGGCCCCCGGGGGCCTCCAGGAAGCCACGGGCGTCACGCCCGACATGACGACGCTCGGGAAGTATATCGGCGGCGGCATGTCCTTCGGCGCCTTCGGCGGGCGGGAGGATCTGATGGCGATCTTCGACCCGCGCCGCCCCGATGCCGTGCCCCATGCCGGCACTTTCAACAACAACACGCTGACCATGTCCGCCGGCATCGCCGCGCTGTCGGAGATCTACACCCCCGATGTCGCCGTCACGCACAATGCCAATGGCGATGCCCTGCGGGATGCGCTGAACGCGCTGGCCCGGAAGCACGGGGTCCCGATGCTGGTGACGGGCCGCGGCAGCATGATGGCCTTCCATTTCGGCCACGCCGTGCCGCGCAACGCGGCGGAGGCCGGCGCCATGAACCAGCCGCTGAAGGAATTGCTGTTCCTCGACCTGCTGGATCGCGGCTTCTACATCGCCCGCCGCGGCATGATCGCGCTCTCGCTGGCAGTCGGCGCGGCGGAGCGCGAAGGCTTCCTCGCCGCCATGGACGATTTTCTCGAAATCCGCGCCGACGTGATCCGCGCGGCCGTCTGACTCGAAAGACCCTCTCCCCCGGGCGGGGGAGAGGGTTGGGTGAGGGGGCGAACCCCTTCAGCCCGTAAACGAAGTACCGAACTTCCCGACATGCGAGAAATCGCCGATCGGCTTGCGCACGCGCGGCAGTCCTTCCTTCGCCGCGACATCCGGCGGCAGGATCTTCGCCGCATCGCCCGGCACGCCGAAGGCGATGGCGGAGACGGGGTCGTTATCCGCCGGCACGCCGAGTTCCACGCGCGCACGCTCCACGTCGAAGCCGCGCATCTGGCGGGAGGCGAGGCCCATGGAGGCCGCCTGCAGCACCATGTTCGCCGCCGCCTGGCCCACATCATACAGCGCGACCGCGTTCGGGTTGCCGTTGCCCGTGAAGACCTTGCGCGCCACCGTGATCACCAGCGCGCCCGCATCCTTCGCCCAGACCTGGTTGAAGGCGCCCAGCAGGCCGAGCAGCGTCGCGAAGGCTTCCGGATCCGCATCCCGCCGCGCCACCACGAAGTTCCAGGGCTGCTCATTGAAGCAGGAAGCCGCCCAGCGGCCCGCTTCCAGGATGGAGGCCAGTTGCTCCGCCGTCACCGGCGCATCGGTATAGGCGCGCGGGCTGTGGCGGCCCGCGATCAGCGGGTGGATGGGGTGGGCGGTCGGCGCGTTGCGGTCAGTCATGCGGGGAGGTCCTCTATTGCCGTTCCATGCGGGTCCGCTCGATCACCTCGGCCCAGCGTGCGATTTCCGCATGCACCGTGGCCTTGGTCTCGGCCGGTGTGCCGGGCTCCCGCGCTGCCAGGCCCAGCTCACCGAGCCTGGCCCGCAGCGTCGTGTCGGCATGCATGCCGCGCGCGACCTCGGTGATGCGCTCCACCACGCTGGGGGGCGTTCGGGCGGGAGCGCCGATCGCATACCACGTCTCGATATCGAAGTCAGGACGACCCAGCGCCTCCGCCACTGTCGGCACCTCCGGCAGCAGGGGGGACCGGGTGCGGGAGGTGATGGCCAGCGCGCGCACCTCGCCCCCGCGGAGCTGGCCGAGCACGGCGGAGGCCGTCTCGCTCACCACCTGCACCTCGTTGTTGCGCAGCGCCACGATGGCGGCGGGGGTGCCGCGATAGGGGATGTGCATCAGCCGGAAGTCGCCGGCTGCCTGGATGGCTTCCGCCACGAAATGCTGCGTGCTGCCGACGCCGACGGTCGCGACGTTGATCTGCTCCGGCCGCGCCTTCGCCCGCCGCACCAGGTCGGCCAGGTCTGCCGGGGCCTCCGGCCCCGTGCCCGCCAGCAGCACGAGGCCGATGGAGGCGACCATGGCGATGGGTTCGATATCGGCGCGCGGGTCATAGGGCAGGCGGCGGTACAGCGCGGCGGAGACGGCGAAGCCGTTGTTCAGCAGCATCAGCGTGTGGCCATCCGTCGCCCGCGCCAGTGCCTCCGCCGCCAGGGTTCCGCCCGCGCCGGACCGGTTCTCCACCACCACCGGCTGGCCGAAGGCCGCGGCCATGGAGGGGGCGATGAGCCGCGCCAGGATGTCCGTCGTGCCGCCGGCGGCGAAGCCCTGCAGGAAGCGCACCGGCCGGTCCGGCCAGCGAGGCTGCGCCAGGGCCGGGGCAGCGATCAGCCCGGCGCCGGCGGCCAGCAGCGCGCGGCGGGACAGGCTCGCGGAATGGGCCATGACGGAACCTCCTTGCCAATTGGCGTGCAATCGTTTGTTAAGCGTCCTCCTACGGCACGGACCAGGGCCGTCAAGGCCGAAACATCCCGTCCGCCCCACCACCGGAGCCTACCCCCGATGTCAGACGCGCTTCTCCTCCGCCGCCTCCAGGTCGCCGAACTCGTTCAGAACTGGGCCGTCTGGCGCGATGCCGGGGATTGGGACCGCTTCGCCACCTGCTGGCACAGCGATGGCCGCATGTTCGCCACCTGGTGCCAGGCCCCGGCCGCCCAGTTCATCGAGGCCTCGAAGGCCGGCTGGGCCCGCGGCGTGTCGATCCTGCATTTCCTCGGCGGCTGTTCCGTGGACCTGAACGGCCACCGCGCCATCGCCCAGACCAAGATGACCATCAGCCAGCGGGCGGAGGTCCATGGCGTGCTGGTGGATGTCGTCTGCACCGGCCGCTTCCACGACTTCATCGAGGAGCGGGCCACCCCGGAGGGCATGAAGTGGGGCATCGTCCTGCGCCAGCCGATCTATGAGAAGGACCGGATGGACCCGGTGGACCCGGCCGCGAAGCTGAGCCTGGACCCCGCGCTCCTGGCCCGATTCCCGGAGGGCTACCGCCACCTCGCCTATCTCCAGACCCAGATCGGCTATGAGGTGAAGACCGACATGCCGGGCCTGAAGGGGGATCGCGTCCAGGCCCTCTATGCCGCTGGCCGCCGCTGGCTGGCGGGCGAAGCCCCGGGTTGGGAGGAGTAAGCCATCGCCGATCTCAACACTCCGTAAGCCCTTCGCGTGTCACCCTCGCGTCATCCACCTGCCGGGGGGATGACACGAAGCCTTGGCAGAAGCGTTGCGGCACCGCCCTGGATTCGGGACGGGGCGGGGCAGGAAGCCCCGGGGTTGAGAAGGACGATTGGTATGACTGACAGGGACTTCCGGCGTGAGCGGTTGCTCGCTTCGGGCCTGTTGCGCGGCGCGACGATGGCGCAGGCGGCAGCGGAAACCGCGGTGCGGAAGCCGCTGCCGAAGGCGGAGCCCCGGCCTACGCTGCCGGCCGCAATTGGCGCGCCACCATCGGCAGGAAATGCGCCACGGGGGGCGTCTCCAGCCCCGTGACCTTCGCCTGCTCGTCGAAGCGCCGCAGCGTCACCGCGGCCCCGTGCTGCGGGTTGGCGCGGAAATCAGCGACCTCGGCCGGGGACATCGGACCGCCCTGGAGCGACAGGGACAGCACGCTGTCCGGCGACAGCTTGCTGAAATAGTCCGACTCCGTCGCGCAGAGGAACCGCTTGGCGGCGACATGCAGCCGCACGGGTTCCGCCACCTCCGGCCCGAAATGCCGCGCCAGCCAGGCGGCGCCCAGCTCCTCATGCCGGTCATCGATGCCCGCCTCGGCCGGATTGTCGCCGAGGTCATGGACCAGGTGGCCCACATCATGCAGCAGGGCCGCCACCACCAGCGGCTCCGCGCAGCCGAGCTGTTCCGCGAACATGGCGGCCTGCAAGGCGTGCTGCTTCTGGGTGATCGCGTGCAGGCCGTAATTGCCGTCCGCCCGATGCTCCAGCATCGTCTCGATCGCGGCCAGGCGGGGGTCCTGGGTCATGGGCGTCTCCTGCATCGGTCGCCCCATGATGCCGCGCCGCAGCATCGCGCGTAAATGACCCGCTTTCTGTTTGTAAACCGGCCGTGTAGCGTCCGCGGCCATGACGGGATCGATCCTTGAGGTGCGCGGGCTGGCGCGCCGCTTCGGCGGCGTGGTGGCCCTGGCCGGGCTGGACCTGACGGTCCGGCGCGGCACAGTGACGGCCCTGATCGGCCCGAACGGCGCCGGCAAATCCACCGCCTTCCAGTGCATCTCCGGCGTCATCCGCCCGGATTCCGGCACGGTGCGATTCGATGGCCGGGACATCACGGGCTGGCGGCCGGACCGCATCACCGGCGCCGGCCTGGTCCGCAGCTTCCAGATCGCCCGCGGCATCCCCCGCCTGACCGTGCTGGAGAATCTTCTTCTTTACGGCCAGGCGCAGCCCGGCGAATCGGTCCTGACCTCCTTCCTCGCCACCCCCGCCCAGAAGCGGCGGGAGGAGGCGTTGAAGGAGAAGGCCCGCGCCATCGCCGGCCGCCTGAACCTGGCCCGCGTGCTGGACAACCCGGCCGCCGCGCTCTCCGGCGGCCAGAAGAAGCTGATGGAGATCGGCCGCGCCCTTATGGCGGACCCGAAGCTGCTGATCCTCGATGAACCCGTGGCCGGCGTGAACCCGACCCTGTCGGCCGAGATCGCGACCCATATCGCGCATCTCAGGGATGAGGGCATGACGGTCCTGATCGTCGAGCATCACATGGATTTCGTGGCCAGCCTCTGCGACCCCGTGATCGTCATGGCGGAGGGCCGCCCCCTGATGGAAGGCAGCTTCGACCAGGTGGCCAACGACCCCCGCGTGCAGGAAGCCTATATGGGCCGCCGGGCGGTGCACGCGTGACAGCGCTCCTGGAAGCCGAGGGCGTCGTCGGCGGCTATGGCGCGGCGGATGAGATCCTGAAGGGCATCACCGTCACCCTGGCCGCGCACCGCATGGCCGCCATCGTCGGCCCGAACGGTGCGGGGAAATCCACCTTCCTCAAGGCCATCGCCGGCCTCGTTAAGCTCAAGGCCGGGCAGGTCCGCCTGGCGGGGGAGGTCCTGACCGGCCTCCCGCCGCGTGGCATCGCGGCGCGCGGCATCGCCTTCGTCCCCCAGGAATCCAACGTCTTCGGCAGCCTCTCCGTGCGGGAGAATCTGGAGATGGGCGGCTACCTGGAGCCCCGCGCGACGGTCGCACGCCGGGTGGAGGGCCTCTTCACCCGCTTCCCCATCCTGGCGGAAAAGCGCCGCCGTGCCGCGCGGACGCTGTCCGGCGGCCAGCGCCAGATCCTGGCCATGGGCATGGCGCTGATGGTGGAGCCGAAGCTGCTGCTGCTGGACGAGCCCTCGGCAGGGCTTTCGCCGAAGGCGGCGGAATCCCTCTTCGACGGCATCGCCGCCATCCACCAGGAAGGCACCGCCATCCTGATGGTGGAGCAGAACGCGCTGGAAGCTCTCGCCATCGCGGAGGAAGGCATCGTCCTCGTCGATGGCCGCGTCGCCCGCACGGGCGAAGCCGCGGCCTTGGCGGCGGACCCGGAAGTGCGCCGCCTGTTCCTGGGCGGCTGAACCAATCCAACGAACCAACAGGGGAAAGACTGGGATGACCACCTTCAGCCTCAATCGCCGCGCGGCGCTCCTCGGCACCGCCGGTGCGCTCTCCTCCTTCGCCATCGGCGGCAAGCTGGCCGCGCAAGGCGCGCCCATCACCTTCGGCGTGCTGCCGCCGCTGACCGGCGCGGGCGGGCCCTACGGCCCCGCCATGCTGCGCGCCGTGCAGGGCGTGGTGGAGGAAGCGAACGCCGCCGGCGGCATCCGTGGCCGCCAGATCCGCGTTGTCGCCGAAGACGACCAGACCAACCCGGATGCCGCCGTCCGCGGCGCCCGCAAGCTGATCGATGTGGACCGCGCCGCCTGCATCATCGGCACCTGGGCCAGCGCCAGCACCACCGCGGTCGCGCCGCTGTGCTGGGAGAACCGGGTCAGCCTCTTCACCGTCTCCGGCGCCGACAGCATCACCCTGCTGCCGCACCAGGGCTACATCTTCCGCACCCAGCCCAATAGCCGCCTGCAGATCAGCACGGCCTGCGACTATTTGATGGCCAAGGGCGCCCGCCGCGTCTTCCACCTGGCCGCGCAATCCCCCTTCGCGGCGTCCAGCCAGGAAGTGATGGTCGAGAAGTTCCGCGCCGGCGGCGGCGCCGTCTCCGGCTACATCGTCTATGAGCGTGACAAGACCGCCTTCCGCTCCGAGGTGGATCAGATCATGCGCAGCCGTTCCGACACCGTCATGCTGAACGGCTACCTGCCCGACGTGACGATCCTGCTGCGCGAGCTGTTCCGCGCGGGCTTCGAGGGCCGCCGCTTCACCTTCGCCTATGCCGCCAACGCCACCACCTTCCAGTCGCTGCCGAATGAGGTGACGAACGGCCTCATCACCTTCCAGCCGAGCCCGGACCTCGACAGCGGCGCCTTCAATCGCCTGAAGAACCGCTTCGGCAATGTGGAGGTCGATCCCTACTCCGCGCAGACGAACGACCACGCGACGCTCGCGATCCTCGCCGCCGCCCAGGCGGGTGAGGCGACGGGCACCGCCATCCGCGACAATGTCCGCAAGATCAGCCAGGGCGATGGCGAGAAGGTCGACAACGTGACGGACGGCCTCCGCCTGATCGCCGCCGGCCGCGCCGTGAATTTCGAGGGCGCTTCCGGCCCCGTCTCCTTCGACGATCGCGGCGACATCCAGGGCACGAAGTTCCGCTACGAGGTCGCGGAGAACGGGCGCTTCCGGCTGCTCGAACTGGTCTGATGGAGGATTGGCGCGACCTCGCCCAGGTCCTTCTGAATGGCGTGATGGCGGGCAGCGTGTTGATGCTGCCCGCCATCGGGTTCAACTGCATCTTCGCGGTGCTGCGCTACCCCAACTTCGCGGTGGCGGGCTTCTGCACCTTCGGCGCCTTCGCGGGCTGGGTCGCGAATGTGCAGTTCGGCGTGCCCGTGATCGCCGCGCTGCCCATCGCCTTCCTGGCGGCGGCGGCTGTCGGGCTGCTGTCGGAGGAAGTGGCCCTGAAGCCGCTCCGCCCCTCCGGCCCGCTGACGGTCGCCATCGCCTCCGTCGCCATCACCATCCTGCTGGAGAACATCATCCGCTTCTTCTTCGGCAATGACCTGAAGGGCTATGACCTCGCAATCCTGCGGGACTGGCGCTTCGACGGCATCCGCGTGAACCCGCAGCAATTGCAGAACACGGGCTATGCCATCGTCGCCGCCGGCAGCCTGTTCGCGCTGCTCGCCTTCACGCGCCTCGGCCGCGCCATGCGCGCGGTGGCGGACAATCCCGTGCTGGCGGACATCAAGGGCGTCGATCCCAACCGCATCGCCCGCATCGCCGTCTTCATCGGCGCGGGGCTTGCGGGGGTCGGCGGCATGCTGATCGGCATCGACACCTCGATCGACCCGCTGACCGGTTTTCGGGTCGTGCTCTCCGTCTTCGCCGCCGCGGTGGTTGGCGGATTGGGATCGATCCCCGGCGCGGCGCTGGGTGCCATGGTCGTGGGCGTGGGCGAGGAGTTGGCCGGCGTGATCCTGGAACCGGCCTACCGCACCGTCACCGCCTTCCTTGCCATCCTGCTGGTGCTGACCTTCCGGCCGCAGGGGCTTCTCGGGGGGCGCAACTGATGGAAGCCTACCTCGTCGCCATGCTGGTCTTCGCCGGCTTCTATGCGCTGATGGCGCTGGGGCTGAACGTGATCTGGGGCCTGACCGGCATGGTCAATCTCGGCCTCGTCGGGTTCTTCGGGCTTGGCGCCTATGCCTCCGCCCTGCTGACCACCAAGGCCGGGCTGCCCATGCCGCTGGGCTGGCTGTCCGGCGCCACCATCGCCGCCATCGCCGGCGGCATCATGGCGTTGATCGTCGCGCGGCTGCGGGGCGACTACCTCGCCATCGTGACGCTCGGCTTCGCGGAGGTCATCCGCCTGGTCGCCTCCAACGAGATCTGGCTGACCAACGGCACGGATGGCATCAGCGGCATCCCCGGCCCCTGGCGCGGCTACGTCTCCCCGCAGCAATTCAACCTGATCTTCCTCGGCATCGTCTGGACCGCCGTCGCGGTCGGCTTCTACTTCCTCTCCCGCGCCTCCCATTCCCCCTTCGGCCGCGTGCTGCGCGCGATCCGGGAGGATGAGGATATCGCCGCCGTCGCCGGCAAGCCGGTGCTCTGGTTCAAGGTCCGCGCCTTCGTCACCGGCGCGGCGGTGCTCGGCGCGGCCGGCGCGCTCTATGCCCACTACAACGCCTTCATCGCGCCGGAGAGCTTCGCGCCGCTGCTGACGATCTACATCGTGCTGGCGCTGACCGCAGGCGGCGTCGGTTCCATGCGCGGCGCCATCGTGGGCGCCATCTTCCTCATCACCCTCATCGAGGGTACGCGCTTCATCGCGGCCGAGATCCCGGGCGTGACGCCCGTGCAGAAGGCCGCCTTGCGGGAAGGCGCCATCGCGCTGACCCTGATCCTGCTGCTGCGCTTCCGGCCGCAGGGACTGATCCCCGAGAAAACGAGAACCAAGGCATGACCGACGCCACCCCCACCGCCATGGGCGCCCTCGCTTCCGTCGTCGCCGCGACAGCGGCCCCCGGCCAGCCCCAGGCGCTGTTCGCGGCGCTGGACCAGGCGATGGGTGCCACCATCGGCCACAAGCTCTTCACCATCCTGGTCATCCATCCCGGCGCGAAGGAGAGCCAGCGCTACTACTCCAACATGCCGGATTCCTACCCCATCGGTGGCCGCAAGCCGATCAACCCGACGCATTGGTTCAACACGGTGCTGGGGGAGGGCGTGCCCTATATCGGCTACAACTACGCCGACATCAGCGATGTCTTCTACGACCACGAACTCATCCGCAGCCTGGGCTGCGAGAGCGTGCTGAACGTGCCCGTCCGCTGGAACGGCACCAGCATCGGCACCATCAACCTGCTGCATGAACGCGGCTGGTACGGCCGTGGCCAGGTGGCACTGGCGCAGCATTTCGCCGCACTCGCCGTGCCGGGCGTGCTGAAGGTTATTGCGGAAGGCTGAGACGATTGGCGGGGGGGGAAACGCCCCCCCCTGTTCACACCCGCTCCATCGGCCTCAGAACAAAGTTAATTTTACGTAGGGCACCGCCCACCGGATTGTTACATCCCCCCCATCCATGATCCGCTCCGCGCGCCTTGCGGAGTGCCTCGCCAATGTCCCTGACGCTGATTGCCGGAACGCCCGGCGACGACAACATCATCGGAAATCCGGAGGGTGACCTCATCCAGGGGGGCGAGGGCAACGACCTTCTCAGCGGCTATGGCGGCAATGATTCGATCGAGGGTGGCGACGGCCGCGACAACATCGCCGGCGACCACCGCATCGGCATCATCTCGGGCAATGCGGGCGATGACACGCTGGATGGCGGTGACGGCGGCGACGTCCTGCGCGGCGAATGGGGCAGCGACAGCCTGATCGGCGGCCTCGGCAATGACATCCTGGAGGCCCGGCACGAACCCGGCGGCCAGGGCAGCGCGGGCCGGGACACGCTGATGGGCGGGGAGGGGGATGACCGCATCCTCCTCCAATCCGTCCTCTCCACCGCCGATGGCTGGAACCCGATCACGCAGGTCGAGGCCGATGGGGGCGTCGGGTTCGACCTCGTCCATATCCTGTTCCCCGGCGTCCTGGACGATGTCTGGATCGACCTGCGGCATGCCTGGCAAGGCGGTACCGGCATCATCCGGCAGCGAGGCGTCACCAGCACCTTCGTCAACTTCGAAGGCATCCTGACCATCCAGGCGGGCCAGGGCGCCGACACCATCCTGACGGGCGACACGGCCGGAACGGCCATCCTCGGGCAGGAGGGTGACGACCTCATCAAGGGCGGCCGGGACACCGCCGCCGGCATCGGCTGGAATGACAGCATGGCGGGCGGCGCCGGCAGCGACACGCTGCTGGCCTATGAGGGCAACGATACGCTGACGGAGGCCGGGGAAACCATCGCGGGCAGCGCCGATCTGCTGCGCGGCGGCCTCGGCAATGATCGCTTCCTGCTCGGCAACAGCACCGTCGCCAGCGCCAGCACCGCGACCGCGCGGGGCGAGGATGGCGATGACAGCTTCCAGATCCGCAACTTCGTCGGCTACATCGATGGCGGCGCGGGCACGGACACGCTTGATTTCGACATGCGCCGCGTGACCGGCGGCGTGGTGCTGGACCTGCGCTCCATCGCAACGACAGGCGGCGGCACCTACGTCGCCGGTGGCGTGGCCGGCGTGATCCGCGGCTTCGAGGATTTCCTCATCCGCACCAGCGACGGCAACGACCTGGTGCGGCTGGGGGACATCGGCCTCTCGATCACGACGCGCAACGGGTCCGATACTCTGATCGGTGGAGCCGGCGGCGACACGCTGTTCGGCTCTGGCTCGGACCTGCGCCAGGACGCCGCAGCGCGTGGTGGCGATGACTGGCTGCAGGGCGGCGGTGCCGGGGACAGCCTCGCGGGCGATGCCGGGTCCGACACGATCTTCGGCTTCGAGGGCGCCGATACGCTGAAGGGTAGCGATGATGCGGACGAGCTGCACGGCGAACTCGGTACCGACCGGCTGGATGGCGGGCAAGGTGCCGACACGCTGATCGGCGGTGATGGCGCAGACCGCGTGATCGGCGGCGCCGGCGACGACCTCATCATCGTCGATGCGGAGATCGGCTTCTACTATGAAGGCGCCCCCGCGCTGGTGGGCGGTGTCGATACGGCGATAGGCGGGGAAGGCGCCGACACCGTCGAAGTGCACGGGTTCGCCGCCCGGGTCGATGGTGGCGACGGCGACGATGTCCTGGTGCTGGAGATGGGTGATGCGACCACCCGCGCCGATCTCCGCCAGGCCAGCGGCGCCTTCCAGGTGGACGGCATCAATGGCCGCATCCTGGGGATCGAGACGATCATCGCCACCCTCTCAACCGGCGATGACCGCCTGCTGCTGGGCGACCAGGCCGCCACGGTCTGGGGGCAGGAGGGTTCGGATACCATCATCGGTGGCAGCGTCGCGGTGGAGATCTGGGGCGGCGACCTCGAGGATTCCCTGGGCGGTGGCACGGGCGCCGATACGCTCTCCGGCCAGGACGGCCACGACACCATCGCGGGGGGCGATGGCGGGGACACCATCCTCGGCGACGATGGCGATGATTCCCTGCGCGGCGAGGGTGGCGGCGACACCATCGATGGCTCCTACGGCAGTGACCGGGTCGATGGCGGCGCGGGCGAGGACAGCCTGGCGGGCGCCGAGGGCAACGACACTGTCTTCGGCGGCGCGGATGCCGATACGCTGCTGGGAAGCAGCGGCTGGGACAGCCTGGCGGGCGGGGGGGGGTCGGACTTCATCATCCTGCGCAACGGCGCCTCCCGCGTCGATGGGGGTGCTGAAGAGGACATGCTGGTGCTGGAATCCATGCCCGGCCCGGTCCGCATGGATCTCCGCCAGCCCAGCGGCGCCTTCCAGGTCGATGGCACCAACGGCCGCATCCTCGGGATCGAATTGGTGGACGCCACGCTGTCCTCCCAGGCGGACCGCGTCCTGCTCGGGGCACAGGCCGCGACAATCCGGGGGCAGGAGGGTTCGGACACCCTGGCCGCCGGGACCGGCAAGGCGGATTTCGCGGGCGGCGACGATGCCGATTCACTGGTCGGCGGCACCGGCGCCGACACGCTCTCCGGCGATGCCGGCGACGATACCCTGTCCGACCAGGCGGGGAACAACAGCCTGGTCGGCGGCGAGGGCGCCGACCTGCTGGTGGCGGGGGACGGCAACGACACGCTGGTGGGCGGCGCGGGCGACACGCTGGATGGCGGCGACGGCTTCAACAACTACACCATCGACTTCGTCTGGGATCCGCTGGCGCCCTCGGCCGCAACCATCCTGCTGGACGCGACCGACAGCTATGGCGACGTGCTCCACCTCGACGGCATCGACGCCAACCCCCTGACCGCTGAGGACGACGACTTCAGGGAGGTCGATGCCCTGACCGGTGTAGCCGGCCAGGCCGTCGCCCCTCTCGACTCCCCGACCTGGAGCCTGGACCTGGATGGCGACGCGGTGGCGGACCTGATCCTCCAGTTCCGGTCGGTGCCGCAGTTCCTCGTCGTCTGGTAGCGCTTCCCTCCGCCGCCATCGGCCTCAGGCGGGGCAGGGTTACCCCAGCCGGGCGGCGGCCTCTTCCGCTTCCGCCCGGCGCTTCGGCGCCATCCGTGCATTCACCGCCTGCACCCGCGTCAGCACCCCTGGCGGTGCGGTCGCGGCACTCCCGGCCTCGAAGGGCGGCGCTGGCGCGTATTCCAGGCCCAGCTGCACGGCCTGCGCCGCTTCCTCCCCCGCGATCTCCGCCAGCACCGTCAGCGCGAAATCGATCCCCGCCGTCACGCCGCCGCCGGTGATCACATTGCCGTCCCGCACCACGCGCTCCGCCACCGGGATCGCGCCGAACAGCGGCAGCAGGTCATGCCAGGCCCAGTGCGTAGTGGCGCGCTTGCCCTTCAGCAGCCCCGCCGCCCCCAGCACGAAGGCGCCCGTGCAGACGGAGGTGACGTAGCGCGCCCCCGCCGCCAGGCGCCGCACTTCCGCGATGAAATCCTGGTCCTGCGCCACCACCGTGGCGCCGGGCCCGCCCGGGATGCAGATCAGGTCGCAGCGATCGACGGCGGCGATGGCCAGCGTATCCCCGAAGACCAGCCCGTCCGCCGGCACCGCCCCGCCCGCCGGGCTCGCCACCAGCACCTCGCCCCCCGGCAGGCGGCTCAGGAACTGGTGCGGCCCGGTGAAGTCCAGCTGCGTCATACCGGGATAGATGACGAAGAGAACCCTGAACCGCTCGCTCATGCCGTCGTTCCCCCCGCATCATCCAGCGCCAGCAGTGCAAAACTCGCGAGCCAGTGCCCGCCCATGTAGTGGTCATCGAGGTGCGGCATGGAAGCCGCCAGATGCGCCGCGGCACTCTCCTCCATCACCGCCCGTCTCATGTCGGCGCCCTGGAGCGTTCCCGCCAGGATGCGCCAGCACCAGGCGCGGGACAGGTTCAGCCCATCCAGATGCGCGATCCGCCCATCCGTGCGGTCCGATACCCGTGCCGGCGTGAACAGCGCGGCCGGGCGCCGCGCGCCGATCCAGGGCAGGAAGCGGTCGAACCAGGGCGCGAAGCGGGCAGCGGGGATCAGCCGCGCCAGGCACGCCGCCTCCATCAGCGTCGGCGAGAGGAAATCCTCGCCGGAGGGCTCCCACGCCTGCGCGTCCCGGTCCTCCGCATGCCAGCGCCAGGCGGTCTCCCGGATCAGCGCCAGCAGCGCCGGGTCCTGCGCCTCCGCCCAATCGGCGGCCAGCATCAGCGCGAAGGCGGTATTGGTGTGCATCCCCGCGCGGGAGGGATAGTCCGCCATCGGCAGGTGGCTGCGGAATCGCGCGGCAAACACCTCCGCCAGCGGCGCCAGCCTGGCACCCCAGACGGGGTTCGGCAGCGCATCCAGCTCCGCCTGCAGCTTCAGCAGCCAGGCCCAGCCATAGGGCCGCTCGAACCCCCGGGACGATGGCCGGGCGAGGTAGGCGCATTCCGCCGCCACTCCGGTTTCCGTGAAGGCCGCGTCGAAGCGCGCCGCGATCGCGCCGGCGCCTGGCATCTGCGGAAAGCGCCGCAGCAGCCGCGCCAGCATCCAGTGTGCATGGACGCAGGAATGCCAGTCGAAGCTGCCATGGAAGAGCGGATGCAGGACGGAAGGCGCCTGCAGGTCCGCCGGCCCCGTCAGCACATGGTCCAGCTTCTGCGGCCATTCCTGGCCCACATGGCCGAGCGCGATCCGCGCCAGCCGCTCCGCCAGCGCCTCGTCCAGCACCTCAGCCACGACGCGGGCCGCGCCCTTCCGGGTAGGGCCAGCGCGGATCGTTGAATTCCTGGAATTCCAGCAGATAGCCCTCGGGATCGCGGAAGAAGCAGGAATAGACGGTCTTGCCGCCCGACACATGCGGCGGGCCGTCGAATTCGATCCCGCGCGCCTTGTAGTGCTCGTAGGCGCGCTCGACATCCTCGACGAGGAAGGTGAAGACCATCCCCTTGGTGCCGAGCGGCCGCCCGGGCTTGTTGCACACGCCGAGGAACCCCGTCGGGCTCACCTGGAAGACCCGGCAGATCCCCTGGTCCAGAACCTGCTTCAGCCCGATCACATCCCGGTAGAAGGCGGCGAGCCGGTCCAGGTTCTCCGTGTAGAGCCAGACCACATTCTGCTCGATAAAAATTCCTGCCCCAGAAGTTTCTGTCCCTGCGGCGGCATCCGTTGCCATCATTCTCTCCATCCAGGCCCAGGCATGGAACGCAAGCGGCGTGGCCATGCGCGGCAAGCATGCACGATCCCGCGCGCCCCCGGAACCGTGCCAGGACCCCCGTTGGAACGCACACCCGCAATGCCCTTATCCTGCCACAAGGCGGGCCGTTGCCCGCGGGCCACAAGGCGGGCAATTGCCCGCGCAGGAGACGCAGTCGCATGACCATCCAGCTCGGCCAGGTCGCCCCGGATTTCACCGCGGAGACCACCCAGGGCACGATCCACTTCCATGAATGGCTCGGCTCCTCCTGGGGCGTCCTGTTCAGCCACCCCAAGGACTTCACCCCCGTCTGCACGACGGAACTGGGTGAGACCGCGCGCCTCAAGCCCGAATTCGACGCCCGCGGCGTGAAGGTCATCGGCCTGTCCGTCGATACGCTCGATCGCCATGCCGGCTGGGACGCCGATATCGCGGATACGCAGGGCACCGCCGTCAACTTCCCGATGATCGCGGACCCGGACAAGCATGTCGCCGCCCTCTACGGCATGGTGCACCCGGAGGCCGATCCCTCCATCACCGTCCGCACCGTCTTCGTCATCGACCCGAACAAGAAGGTGCGCCTGTTCATGGTGTACCCGCCCAGCACGGGCCGGAACTTCGACGAGATCATCCGCGTGATCGACAGCCTCCAGCTGACGGACCGCGCCAAGGTGGCGACGCCCGTGAACTGGCGCCCCGGCGGCAAGGCCATCATCCCGCCCTCGATCAGCGACGAACAGGCGAAGAGCCTTTTCCCGCAGGGCTGGAAGACGGATCGCCCCTATCTGCGTTGGGTCGATGTGAAGTAGGGGAGGGGACGATGGACGGGGGCGCACAGCTATCCGGCGTGGCTGATGGCTTCTGGGGGGCGGTCGGCAACACCCCCCTGATCCGGCTCCGCCGCGCCTCCGCCGCCACGGGGTGCGAGATCCTGGGCAAGGCGGAATTCATGAACCCCGGCGGCAGCGTGAAGGATCGCGCGGCGCTCGGCATCCTGAAGGACGCGGTCGCGCGCGGCCAGCTCGTCCCCGGCCAGCCCGGCACGATCGTGGAGGGCACCGCCGGCAATACCGGCATCGGCATCGCGCTGGCCGCCAACGCCATGGGCTGGCGCAGCGTCATCGTGGTGCCGGAAACCCAGTCGCGGGAAAAGCTGGACTACCTCCGCATGATCGGCGCCGACCTTCGCCTGGTCGCGCCCAAGCCCTTCAGCGATCCCGGCAACTATGTCCATGTCTCGAAGCGCCTGGCGGAGGAGATGGGCGCCGTCTGGGCCAACCAGTTCGACAACCTGGCCAACGCCGCCGTGCACGACGCCACCACCGGCCCCGAGATCTGGGACCAGACCGATGGCCGCATCGATGCCTTCACCTGCGCCTGCGGCACCGGCGGCACGCTGGCCGGCATCGCCCGCGCGCTGAAGTCCCGAGACCCCAAGGTGCGGATCACGCTGGCCGATCCCGATGGCAGCGCGCTCGCCTCCTGGGTCCGCACCGGCACCTTCAAGGCGGAGGGCAATTCGATCACGGAAGGCATCGGCCAGGCCGCCCGCGCCCCCGGCAACCTCGCCGCCGCGCGCGCCTTTATCGATGACGCCGTGAATGTCAGCGATGCGGAGGCACTGACGGAAGTCTTCGACCTGCAGATGCATGAAGGCATTTCCGTGGGCGGCAGCGCCGGCCTGAATGTCGCCGCCGCCATCAAGGTGGCCCGCGACCTCGGCCCCGGACACACCGTGGTGACGATCCTCTGCGACGGCGCCGCGCGCTACCAGTCGAAGCTCTTCAATCCGGAATTCCTGCGGGAACGCGGCCTGCCCGTGCCGTCCTGGCTGGAGTGAGCGCGCCATGGCGCTGGAAATCGTCGAACTCGCCCGCACCATCCGCGAACGCGACCCTGCCAAGCCCGGGTGGCTGGAGGCGATGCTCTGCTATGCCGGCCTGCACGCCGTGCTGTGGCACCGCCTGTCCCATGCGCTGTGGCGCGCCGGGCTGCGCGGTGTCGCGCGCCTTTCCTCCCACATCGCCCGCTTCCTGACGGGCATCGAGATCCACCCCGGCGCCACCATCGGCCGGCGGCTCTTCATCGACCACGGCATGGGCGTCGTGATCGGGGAGACGGCGGAGATCGGCAATGACGTGCTGATCTACCACTCCGTCACCCTCGGCGGCCTGTCCGGCCAGCCCGGCAAGCGCCATCCCACGATCGAGGACAAGGTGACGATCGGCGCCGGCGCCCAGGTGCTGGGCCCCATCCTGGTCGGCCGCGGCGCGCGCGTGGGCGCCAATGCCGTGGTCGTCTCCGCCGTCGCGCCCGGCTGCACCGTCGTCGGCATCCCCGCCCGCCCACCCCGCGGCCAGCCCTGCCAGGACCCCTCCATCGGCTACGGCCTCGGCACGGCGGATGAGGATCCGGTTGGCGAACAGCTCGCGGCCATGCGGGCGGAGATCGCGCTGCTGCGGGCGGAACTCGGCGCATTGAGGAACGCGCAGCGGGAGGGGGTGTAGTGGCCCGAAGGGGGAGCACTGCTCCTTGCCGTCCCCCCTTGGCACCCCCTCGCCAGGGTCCAAGGGGACCCTGGACCGCCAGCATTTCAGGAAGGATGCTGTCGGCGCAGCTATCGTGATGACGGCGAGTGCCAAATGAGCGATCAGCGCTCGCTGACCGACTCAGGTCGCGCTTGGCTCGCGCAGATTCGGCGCGCAAGGAACATCACGCAGTGCGGCTGGTGGACACGCCCATACGGCCTGGCCGTGCGAAGGGGTCGCCGCAAGGCTTGCCCGCGTCAGCCCCGCAGCATGGCCGCATGGCGATCCCGGATCGCCCGCCGCGCAGCGGCATCCCGCGTGCCCCGCAACGCCGCCGTGGCCGCCTGCCGGGCGTGGCGCGCCGGCACCGCCCGTCGTGCCGGATCGGGCTCCACCGCCGCGACCCCGGCCAGCACCTCCAGCGTCCGGATCATCACCGCGGGCTGTCCGGCGGCACCCTGGCGCAGCATGTGGAACATGGCGTCGGCCAGGCCCTCGTAATCTGTTGCCGGCCGTACCAGGCGGACCTCGCCCCCACGCCTGAAGACGCCATCCGGCAGCGCCCGCCCCGCCAGCGTCGCGCCCAGCCGGTCCAGCACGCCGATGGCGGTGAAGGGGTCGTTGATCCCCGGTGACAGCGCCCGCAACGCGATCTCCACCAATTGCCGCACGGCGTGTTCCAGATCCTGCTCCACGCTGCGGGACTGGCCGAGCACCATCGCCTCCGCCAGCGCCGCCTGCGCCTCCTCCCGCATCCCTGGCGGGCTGACCCGCCCCACGACGCTGCCCGGCAGGACGAACCCGCCCGCCCGCAGGTCGAGGTGCAGCACCGCCCCACACCGGGCCGCCCAATCCGCCAGCGACGCATTGTCCAGCACCCGCAGGTAGCCGCCGCCCGGCGCCCGCAGCGTCGCGGCATCGGGCGCGGGCCCGGCCGCCGCCCCAGGGTCCGTCCCATCCCCGCACGCCTTGTCCAGCGCCTGGTCAAGCTCCGCCGCCACCAGCGCCACCACCCGGTCCACGCTGATGGAGGCCGCGACATGGTGCAGGAACCAGATCAGCACGCCGATGCAGCCGAACCCCATCAGCAACCCGACGGAGACCGCGAGCTGCGGCACGAAGGCGCCGCCAACCCCCTCATGCACCGACCGCGGCGCGACCAGCGAAAAGGCGAAGGTCGCGACCAGCGCGCCCAGCGCATACTGGTTGCCGGCATCGCTGGTGAAGCTCCGCAACAGGCGCGGCCCCATCGGGTTCGACGCCAGCGTCAGCGCCGCCACGGTGATCGAGAAAGTGGTCCCCGCCACCCCGATGGTCGCACTCGCCAGCACACCCGGCACGTCCCGCGCCCCCGCCGCGGCGCCGCCATAGACGAGGTCATCCACCGCGTCGGGCAGGGTGACCGCGCCCTCCAGCCGCACCAGCGCCTCCGCCAGCAGGATGGTGGAAGCGGTCATCACCGCGGGGCGAAGCCAGAAGGCGGCACGGAGATCCGCCCACCATTGCCGCAACCGCGCCGCTGTCACCGTGCCGCTTCCCCGCGCTACCCAGCGGCGGCAACGGCCCGGCACGGCGCCGGTTCACCGCGGCGGCGGGGGCCGGCTTCGGGCGGAAGGCGCTAGCGGCAGGCCACCGCCACGTTGCCGGAAGGCTCCTGCCGCGCCGTGCAGGCCTCGACCCGCGCGGCGAGTTCCACATCCGTGGCCGCCCCGCTGCGGTACTTGCAGCGGATGGTGACGGTGCGGCCCTCGGCATAGATCGGGCCGAGGGTGAAGACGCTCGCCCCCGCCCGCCTTCCATCCGGCATCAGATAGGCCAGGTCGGCGGGCGGCCCATCGAAGACGTCGATGGCCTGCACCGGATCGCCCGCCCGGGCCGGGCAGGCGGAGGGCGCCTGCGCCGCCGCCGGCGCGGCAAGCGACACCGCCAGCGGCAGCGCGGCGGCCAGGCGCCTACAGCGGCTCCACGACATGGAAGCCATCCCCGCGGTTGGACACGCCGGTCCCGGTCCAGCGGATGAGGCGCGGGCCGATCGCCTTGGGGTTCGTCCCGGTGACCCACTGGTCATAGACATGGATGCCCTGGGTGTCCTTCTTCACGAAGATGGCGGCGTGCCCTTCGTAGCGCCCCTGCGCGTTGAAGGTCGCGATCACGGTTCCGTCGGCGATCTCCGTCGCCTCCTTCACCAGCGCGCCCTTCTTCCACTGCGCCGTGCTGACCGGCAGGGTGGAGCAGGCGCGCGTCACGAAGGACACGCATTGCCCGCAGAAATCCGGCCCGCTCCGCTTCGCCAGCGGCGGCACCGCGTCATAGGGCTTGAGGGCCGAGGTCCGCGTGCAGACCCACTTCCCGACAGGGGCGTTCACGTTCTTCGTGTAGCCGGTGGCGATGAACGGCATGGATGACCACTCCTGGGATGGATCCGCACGGGGAGGGGCAGGGACCGGACGGGCTGATGGAATCGTTTTTGCCCCGGTCTGTCCAGGCCCATGCCCCCGGCTTGACCCCATCGCCCGCCCGCCCGACCCTGCCGGCATGATAGGGAAGACCGGATGGCCACGCGCAGTACCCTGGGCAGCACGCTCTTCTGCGAGATCGATCTCGACGCTCCCGGCAAGCGCCACGGCTTCCTCCGGCTGCCGCATTCCACCCATGCCAGCGCCTACGGCTTCATCCCGATCCCGATCGGCGTGATCGTCGGCGGGCCCGGCCCGACGGTCATGATCGTCGCCGGCAATCATGGCGATGAACACGAAGGCCAGGTCGTCGCCGGCCGGGTGATGCGGGAGGTGGTGCCGCAGCACGTCACCGGCCGCCTCATCATCCTCCCCGCCGCCAACTTCCCCGCCGCCCGCGCGGGGCTGCGCACGAGCCCGATCGATGGCGGCAACCTCAACCGCCTCTTCCCCGGCGATCCCCTCGGCACCATCACCCAGCAGATCGCCTTCCACATCACGGAAGACCTGCTGCCCCGCTGCGATGCGGTGCTGGACCTTCATTCCGGCGGCTCGTCCCTGATGTACGCGCCCTCGGCCCTCATCCGCCGCGGCGACGACCCGGCGCGGTTCGCGCAGGCGTTGGCACTCCTGAAGGCCTTCGGCGCGCCGCTCTCCTACATCGTCCAGCCCGGCACCAATGGCGGCCGCACCCTGTCGGACACGGCGTATCGAGCGGGGGTGCTGCATCTCGGCACCGAACTGGGCGGCGGCGGCCATGCGGGGGCGGAGGCGATCCGGGTCGCGGAACGCGGCGTCGCCGGCGCGCTCCGGCACCTCGGGGTGTGCGACCTCGACTGGGATGCCGGCCCGCCGCGCCCACCGACGCGCATCCTCGACCTCGGCGGCCCCGACTACTACGTCTTCGCGCCTGACCCCGGCATCTTCCAGCCCCTCGCCGAGCCCGGTGACAGGGTCACGAAGGACCAGCCCGCCGGCCTCATCCACCACACCGAAACCCCCTGGCGCGCCCCCACGCCGGTCCATTTCGCCATCGACGGCATCGTCCTGGTAAAACGCTGGCCGGGCATGACGGCGCGCGGCGACTGCCTTTTCCACCTCGGTACGGAGACTGACCTGTGACTGACGAGAACCCCGTCCTCGCCACCCGCGACGGGCCTGTGATGCGCATCACCCTCAACCGCCCCCACCGTCGCAACGCGATGAGCGAGGCGCTGGTCGCGCGCCTCGATGAACTCCTCGCCGAACTCCGCGCCGATCCCACCATCCGCGTCGTCGTCCTCTCCGGCGCCGGTGGCCATTTCTGCGCCGGGCTCGACCTGACGGAGGTCGGCGCGCCGGAGGACCCGGCGGTGAAACTCGCCCGCCAGCAGGCCCGCAACCGCGCCACCGGCCAGCGCTTCGCCGCCATCTCCGAACTGCCGCAGGTCGTCATCGCCGCCATCCAGGGCTCCGCCTTCGCCGGCGGCCTCGGCCTGGTCACGGCCGCCGACATCGCGCTGGCCTCGGCGGACGCCCGCTTCTCCGCCCCCGAGGTCCGCCGCGGCCTGGTGCCCGCCCAGATCCTTCCCTGGCTGGTCCGCCGCATGGGCCGCAGCGAGGCCACGCGCATCTGCCTGCAAGGCCATGTGCTGGACGCCGCGGAAGCCGCCCGCACCGGCCTCGTCCACCAAATCCTCCCCGACGTCGAAGCGCTTGAGGCGGAACTCGCCCGCGTGATCGCCGACATCCTTGAAGGCGCCCCCGGCGCCCTGGCAGAGACCAAGGCCCTCCTCGCCGCCCTCGGCCCCGTCGCGACGGAGGCCTATGCCGAGGCCGGCGCCCAGGCCTTCGCCCGCCGTAGCGCGGACCCCGAGGCGAAGGAGGGGATCGCGAGCTTCAAAGAACGGCGCAAGCCGTCCTGGGCGCCGGGGGCATAGTCGGCGTCCCGTCAGGCAAAACCTTCCTCCCAGTGGATGGCGCCAAGGCTGGTCCACCTGATTCGGAAGCCCTGCGGATGGTCCTGGAAGCCTGGCTTGCGGGCCATGCGGCGGATCGCCGCATCCAACTGCGCGCGCGTGGAATAGAAGCCGATGAGCTTGTAGCCCATATCCTCGAAGGCTTGGCCGTTCTCGCGTGAGATCTTGTAGTGTGATAGCTCCCAGAGCTCATCCGGCCGGTCCGGCTTCGGTTTGGCTGCGATGAACTCCTCCTCCCGCTCCAGATTGCGGGACGTATCGCCGAAATTCTCCGCCAAAGCTTCGTCTGTTCCGAAGATCCCGGACCCATCGCCGGCCACGGCGAGATCGTCGCCGCCCGGGTTGGGTAGAAAACCGTCCGACCAATAGGTCCGATCCACCTCGAACGGGAACAAGCGGAACCCATCGGGAAAGTCCCGAAATCCCGGTTGGCCGGCGACGCGCCCGATAGCCGCCGCCGCCTCATCATCGCGGCGGTATGCCCCGATGAATTTTGCATGGTGCGTCTCAGCATTCAGCACGTCGCCCGGGACGAATCCGTAGAAATGCCAGAGGGTCTGGATGATCATAGGCGCCGACCCGCCGTCGGCTTGATGATCAGGCAAAGCCATCCTGCCAGCGCACGTTTCCTATCGTGATCCAGGTGAGGCGGAATCCTTCGGGGTGATCGCGGAAGCCAGGTTTGCCGCGAAGCATCGCGATGGCCTCCTCCGCTAGGCGCCGGGTCGTGTAGAAGCCAATCAGCTTGTAGCCCATATCCTCAAACGACTGATCGTTTTCGCGGCTGATCTTGTAATGTGAGAGGTCCCAGAGCTGGTCGGGACGGTCGGGCTGCGGCTTGGCTGCAAGAAACGCTTCTTCGTCTTCCATGTCGCGGTCGGTGTCCCCGGCAAAATCGAGCAGCGCCGAATCATTGCCAAAAATGCCTGAACCATCGTCCGCGATCGCCTCGTCAGCGGCACCGCTGCCTTGCAGGAAGCCATCGGCCCAATAGGTGCGATCGACATCGAAGGGAAACAGGCGGAACCCGTCGGGATGGTCGCGGAAGCCTGGCTGATGCTGAACCCTCGCCACCGCGGACGCCGCCTCCGCCTCGTCCTTGTAGGCGCCGATCAGCTTGCCATGGTGGTCCTCGGCATTAAGGACGTCCCCAAGCGCAAATCCATCGAAATGCCACAGGGTCTGGATGATCATGGATGTGCCCTCTGTCTGCATCTTATTCACGGCCACGGCCGCCTGGAATTCGCGGCATGCGGAAAGCCCGCGAGCCCCATTTCACGAGCTTTCGATGCTCTGCCCTGCGATCTTCGTTCTCACGCCACCCATCCCCCCAGCGATCCCTCATGATCCTGTCCGCATACTGATGCGGTGTCTCGTTCTGCCCCCTTGGAGCACGCTCCGCCCAGCTGGGTATTCTATCGGCATTCTCCTTGCCACTTTGTCGAGGAATACGCTCCATCGGTGGTCCCGGATCGGCATCGCGCGGTCTTTGCGGCGTGGGCGGGGGTGTTGGCTGATTTCTGCGGGTGCCCCTTCCCATAACCGGGGTAGCGACATCATCCTGCGCTCCGCCATGGGCGTCCTCGCCTTTTGGAGCTCTCCCCGCATCGGCCTTGCCGTCGCCATCGGATCCCGGCGGGGCGCGCCGGTAATGCGCTTCGACCTGCACGGCCTTGCCGTTGACCTTGCGGGTGTAGCTGTCCACGAAGACCAGGCCGGAGCCGTCAGGCTCACCCTTCCCCAGCGCCTGGAAACCACCCGTTACCCAGTTCGAAAAGGCAGTTCGCTCAGGATGCCAGGGCCGCCAGTAGCGCTCATCCCGCATTGCCCGGCGCAGCGCTCCCTCAGTGATTGGCATTCGAATGGTCATCGCGGCCTCCTTCAATGAGACCATTGTCCTATGTTCGCGTTATTATCAATATATTCCTCACTCGGCGCTATCTTTCGTTCACGCTACGCTGGCCCCAGTAGAGGAGACACCGCCATGACCGCCTGCATCGTCGGCTGGGCCCACACCCCCTTCGGCAAGCTCGAAGACCCCGACATCGAAAGCCTCTTCGGCCGCGTCGCCCGCGCCGCGATCGAGGATGCGGGGATCGAGGCCGATGACGTGGACGGCGCTTTCGTCGGCGTCTTCAATGGCGGCTTCACCAAGCAGGATTTCTTCGCCTCCCTCCTGCTCCAGACCATCCCCGAACTCCGCTTCAAGCCCACCACCCGCTACGAGAACGCCTGCGCCACCGGCACCGCCGCCATCCATGGCGCCATGGATTTCCTCGCGGCGAAGCGCGGCCGCTTTGCCCTGGTGGTGGGGGCGGAGAAGATGACCGCGACGCCCGGCGCGCAGGTCGGCGACATCCTCCTCAGCGCCTCCCACCGCCGGACGGAGGGCGACATCCCCGCGGGCTTCGCCGGCGTCTTCGGCCGCATCGCGGAAGCCTATTTCCAGCGCCACGGTGACCAGTCCGACGCGCTGGCCGCCATCGCCGCCAAGAACCACCGGAACGGCGTCGCCAACCCCTATGCCCAGATGCGCAAGGATCTCGGCTTCGCCTTCTGCCGCGCAGAGTCGGAAAAGAACCCCTTCGTCGCACCCCCCCTCAAGCGCACGGATTGCAGCCTGGTCAGCGACGGCGCCGCCGCCCTGATCCTGACCGACGAGGAAACGGCCCGCAGCATGGCGAAAGCGGTCCGCTTCCGCGCCGCCGTGCACGCGACCGACATGATGCCCATCGCATCCCGCGACATAATCCGCTTCGAGGGCGCCCGCGCCGCCTGGTCCCGCGCCCTGGCCGACGCCAACCTGACGCTCGCCGACCTCAACCTGGTCGAGACGCATGACTGCTTCACCGTCGCGGAGCTCATCGAATACGAGGCGATGGGCCTGGCGCCGGAAGGGCAGGGCGCGCGGGCGGCGCTGGAGGGCTGGACGACCAAGGATGGCCGCCTGCCCGTGAACCCCTCCGGCGGGTTGAAGTCCAAGGGCCACCCGATCGGCGCGACCGGCGTCTCGATGCACGTCCTGGCCGCCATGCAGCTCACCGGCCAGGCCGGCGATATGCAACTGCCCAAGGCGGACCGGGCAGGGGTCTTCAACATGGGCGGCGCCGCGGTCGCGAACTACTGTTCCATCCTGGAGCGGCTCGGCTAGCTCAGGCTGCCTTCACCCGGTCCACGAAGGTCCCCACCTCGCGCGACAGCGTGGTCGCCTGGTTGGCGAGGACTTCCGCGGCCCCCAGCACCCGGCTCGCCGCCTCGCCACTGCCGGCCGCGCTTTCCCGCACCTGCAGGATGGTGCCCGACACGTCGCGCGTGGAAGACGCGGCCTGCTGGATGCTGCGGGCGATCTCCTGCGTGGCCGCGCCCTGCTCCTCCACCGCCGCGGCGATGGCCGCGGCGATGCCGTTCACCTCCTCGATCACGGCAGAGACGCTGCGGAAGGCTTCCACCACCTCCTGCGTCGCGCCCTGGATCTGGGTGATCTGCGCGCCGATCTCCTCCGTCGCCTTGGCGGTCTGCCCGGCCAGCGCCTTCACCTCGCTCGCCACCACGGCGAAGCCCTTGCCCGCATCGCCGGCGCGCGCGGCCTCGATCGTCGCGTTCAGCGCCAGCAGGTTGGTCTGCCCGGCGATGGAGGAGATCAGCCCCAGCACGTCGCCGATCCGCTGCGCCGTATCGGCCAGGGATCCCACCAGCCCCTCGCTCCGCCGCGTCTCCTCCACCGCCTGGGTCGTCACCTGGGTGGACCGGGACAGCTGGCGGCTGATCTCCTGGACCGAGGCGGTAAGCTCCTCCGTCGCCGCCGCCACAGACTGCACATTGGCGTCGGCGCTGCCGGCGCTCTGCGCGACCTGGTCGCTCTGCCCATCCAGCCGCTTGGCGCCGATGTTCATCCCGCGCGCCGTCTCCGCCAGCGTGGTGGAGGCCTCGGAGACGGTGCGGACCAGCGTGCCGATCGTCTCCTGGAAGCCGCGGACATGGTCGGCGACCCGCGTCGCGCGCTCCTCACGCGCCAGGGCCTCCGTCTTCTGCGCTTCCTGCAGCCGCCGCGCCTCCGCCAGGCTGTCCCGCATTTGCGTGGCCGACCGGGCGATGAGGCCGAGCGCGTCGCGCCGCTCCGTCCCGGCGATGGCCACGTCGAAGCGACCCTCGCCCAGTGACCGCAGGCTCTCCGCCATGTCGTCCACGATGCCGGAGACGATGCGCAGGATGCGATGTGTCATCAGCAGCAGGATGGCGAGGATGACGCCGCCGCCACCGACCAGCAGCATCGCCTGCCGGCGGGCCGCATCGCGCCGTGCCTCCACCGCCGCGCTCATCTCCGCGCGCGCGGCGACCATCGCCTCCGCCAGCAGGGCGGATTGCGCGGCGAAGGGTTCCAGCCAGGCCGGCGGCGCCATGGTGGCGCCGTGGCCGGCCTGCAGCGCCGCCCGTCGCGCCCGCAGCTCCGCCTGCACGGGCGATGCGTCGATCTCCGCCATCCGGCGGTTCAGGGTGGGGGAGCCGAGGCTGCGCAGCCTCTCCCGGTAGACGTCCTGCAACACCTGGCCGCGCTGGAGCTGCGCCAGGGCGGGCGGTGGCGGCGTGGCGCTGCCCAGCATACGCAGCCCACCGCCGCGTTCCATGTTCACCGCGTTCTGGAGGTGCATCAGCGCATGGATGGCCAGGCCGATGCGCGTCAGCTCCGCATCGGTGGTCGCGATGGCCATCTTCCCGGCGAAGGACAGGACGCTTTCCGACAGGGGCACGAAGACGGCCGCGGAATCGGCCGGCGCGGCGGTCCGCGCCACCACGGCCGCGCGGAAGGCCGTGAGCCGCGGTGCCAGCGCGAGGATCGCGTCCAGCGCCTCCCGCGCCGGCGGGGAGATGGCCTCGACCGCCCCCGCCTGTTCCCGCAGCGCCGCCATCGCGTCATCGGTCTCTCGCGCGGCGCGCGCATGGGCGGCCAGCGCCTCCGCGCTCCCGTTGCCGAGGACCGGCAGCACGGCGGTCGCCTCGACCGGGATGTTCGCCAGCAGCCGGCTGCTGGCCGCGCTCAGCGGCTCAAGCCGCGTCAGCGCCTCGGTATCCTGCCAGGTGGCGACGACGCGGGCGCCGAGCGGCAGGGCGGTGATCGCCACGCCAAGCAGCGAGACGGCGGCGAGGAGATAGAGCAGGCCGGTCAGGGTCAATCGGCGCACGGACGGATCCTCCGTTGTAGCCGGACTGATGTAGCAGGGTGGCGCTTAACAGGGCGTGCGCAAGACCGGCTGGCACGCCAGTTGCTCTACACCCTGCTGTCATGCGGCGGCCTTGTCCGCCCTGGCAGCTTAGCCTTCCTCAACCTTGCCTTGGGCCGGTCCGAAAGGACTGGCCCATTTTTTTTGCCCGGCTTCCGGGGCTGCCGCTGGGCCAGTCGGCGCCGCCAGGACCCGCCCGAGGAGGAAAAGGCCACCTGCACAGCTTTTCAGCGGTGCCGGCTCGATTCCCAAAATGCGAACCAAAGCGCGACCCAATCCGCGAAGAAGGCTGGACCCAGCCCGATCGCGCGGCAGTGATCGCTACCCCGGCACGAGTACCGACACCGCCGCCTGCGCCGCGATCCCCTCGCCACGCCCGGCGAAGCCCAGCCGTTCCGTCGTCGTCGCCTTCACGGAGACGCGGTCCACCGGCACGCCCAGCAGGCCCGCCAGCCTCTCCCGCATCGCCGTCGCGTGGGGGGTGATCTTCGGCCGCTCGCAGATCAGCGTCACATCGGCATTGGCCAGCACGCCGCCCCGAAGCGCGATCCGCCCGGCGGCATGCACCAGGAAGCGCGCGCTGTCGGCATCCTTGTACTGGTTGTCGGAGGGCGGGAACCACCGCCCGATATCCCCCTCCGCCAGCGCGCCATAGATGGCGTCGCACAGCGCGTGGATGCCGACATCCGCATCCGAATGTCCGTCCAGCCCGAGCGGCCCCGGCACCACCACGCCGCACAGCACCATCGGCCGGCCTTCGACGATCCGGTGCACATCGAAGCCGGTGCCGATACGGGGAATCATGGGCACGCTCATCATCGCCTCCATCCGGGCCAGGTCTTCCGGCCAGGTGATCTTCACATTCGACTCGTGGCCCGGCACCAGCGCCACCGCCTGCCCGGCGGCTTCCAGCAACTGCGCATCATCCGTCGCCTCCGCCAGGGCGCCCCGATGCGCCGCCAGCAGCGCGTCGTACCGGAAGGCCTGCGGCGTCTGGGCGCGGAACAGCCCGGCGCGCGGCACCGTCTCCAGGATCAGCCCGCCATCGCCCCGCTTCAGCGTGTCGCTCACGGGCTGGGCGGGGATGGCGCCGGGGTGGTCCTCCAGCGCCGCCATCAGCGCCGCGACGGTCCCGCGCGGCACCACCGGCCGCGCCGCGTCATGCACCAGCACGACCCGGGGAGGGGCGCCCGCCAGCGCCTCCAGCCCCGCCCGCACGCTGGCCTGGCGGGTCGCGCCGCCGGCCACCGGCACCAGGCAGGGCAGCCCCTCCAGCGCCGCCAGGACCACCGGCATCATCTCGGGCGCGCAGACCGGCAGCAGGGCGTCGACACCCCCCTCCCGCAGCAGCGCCTCCGCCGCATGGCGGATGACCGGTCGTCCGGCCAGGATCGAGTATTGCTTGGGTTGCGGCGCGCCGAAGCGGCTGCCGCTGCCCGCTGCCATCAGCAGCGCCACGCATCGCATGGCGGGACCCTAGCCCAGCCCGGGCGCCGCGCCCAGACACGCCCCCAACCCCGCGTCACTGCTGGATTTTTCAGCAGTAACCCGCCAGAGCCCGCCAACCGCATTGCCCCAGGGTCAATCTCCCGATACCTTGCCCAAATCATGAGCATGAACACCTCCCCATCCGGCTCCTGGACCGGTCCCATGCTGCGCCCGATCGACCTGGGCGGTGTGGTGATCGACGTGCCGGTCGTCCTGGCGCCCATGTCCGGCGTCACGGACCTGCCCTTCCGCCGCCTGGCCCGCGCCCAGGGCACCGGGCTGGTGGTCAGTGAGATGATCGCCTCCAACGCCATGGTGCGGGAGAACCGGACCACCCTGAAGATGGTGGAGGTCGATGGCTTCGGCGGCCCGTCCTCCGTCCAGCTTGCGGGCTGCGACCCCGCGGTGATGGCGGAAGCCGCGAAGCTCGTCGTCGGCCATGGCGCCGCGATCGTGGACATCAATTTCGGCTGCCCGGTGAAGAAGGTGGCCCTCGGCCAATCCGCCGGATCGGCGCTGATGAAGGATGAGATCGGCGCCGCCCGCATCCTGGAAGCCGTGGTGAAGGCGGTCCCGGTGCCCGTCACGCTCAAGATGCGCATGGGCTGGGACCACAATTCCCTCAATGCGCCGAAACTCGCCCAGATCGCGCAGGACTGCGGGATCCGCCTGGTGACGGTGCATGGCCGCACCCGGCAGATGTTCTACAACGGCACCGCCGACTGGGCCTTCGTGGCCCGGGTGAAGGCCGCCGTCTCCATCCCCGTCATCGTCAATGGCGACATCCTGACGCCCGAGCACGCGGCGGAAGCGCTACGCCAGTCCAGCGCCGATGGCGTGATGATCGGCCGCGGCTGCTATGGCTGCCCCTGGCTGCCGAAGCAGGTGGCGGATTACCTCGCCACCGGCATCCTGCCGCCGGACCCGTCCCTGGCCGAGCAATACGCAACGCTGCTCGTGCATTACGAGGCGATGCTCGCCCATCACGGCAGGGACCCCGGCATGCGCCTGGCCCGCAAGCATGTCTCCTGGTATTCCAAGGGCTTGCCGGGCTCTGCTGAGTTCCGGTCGGAGGTCAACCGCACCGATACGGTGGAAGCGGTGCTGACCCTGATGCAGCGCTTCTACGAACCGCTGATCGAGCGTGGCGTGCAGCCCGCCCGCCCCACCGCCCCCGATGACGAACGGATGGCCGCGTGAGGGGTACGGCCTTGTCCCGCGCCGCCCGCGCCCTTCGCCTGTCCGGCACTGCCCCGGCGGAGGGCCTGGCCCCGGAAGCCACCGCCATCCTCGGCGCGCTTCCCATCGCCGCCGTGGTGCTGGATGCGGAGGATCGCTTCGTCTTCGCCAACCCGGCCGCGGAGTTGTTCTTCCAGCTTTCCGCCGCCTCGCTCCGCGCCCAGTCGCTGCGGGACATGCTGCCGCATGACAACCGGCTGTTCGGCGTGCTGGCGCAGGTGCGGGCGCATGACAGTCCCGTCTCCGACCACGATCTGGTCCTGGAAAGCCCGCGGCTCCGCCGCTTCGGCGTCGCCGCCCAGGCCGCGCCCTTCCCGGAAATCGCGAGCGGCATCGTCCTCACCTTCCAGGACGGCTCCACCGCGCAGATGCTTGATCGGCAACTGAATTTCCGTGGCGCAGCCCGCGGCGCCTCCGCCATGGCCGCCATGCTGGCGCATGAGGTGAAGAACCCGCTTTCCGGCATCCGCGGCGCCGCACAGCTCCTCGAACACGGGGCCAGCGAGGGTGACCGCGAACTCTGCCTGCTGATCCAGGATGAGGTGGACCGCATCCGCAACCTGGTCGAGCGGATGGACATGTTCTCCGAACGCCCGGTCGAACAGGCGCCGGTCAACATCCATGAGGTGCTGGACCATGTCCGGCGCATCGCGCTCTCGGGCTTCGCGGCGCATCTCAAGATCCACCAGGAATACGATCCCTCCCTGCCGCCGGTCTGGGGCAACCGGGATCTGCTGGTCCAGATCCTGCTGAATCTGGTGAAGAACGCCGCGGAAGCCGTTGATCCGCGTGAAGGTGAGATCCTGCTGGCGACCGCCTACCACCATGGTGTCCGCATCGCCGTGCCGGGCAGCCTGGAACGGGTCCACCTGCCGCTGCAGGTCATCGTGCGGGACAATGGCCCGGGCATCCCGGAAGCCATCCGCGCCACGCTGTTCGAACCCTTCGTGACGACCAAGCGGGGCGGGCAGGGGCTCGGCCTCGCCCTCGTCGCCAAGCTCGTCGCGGACCAGGGATCGCTGATCGAATGCGACAGCCGCCCCGGCCGCACCTCCTTCCGCCTGTCCCTGCCCGCGCCGCCACCGGCTTCCCGGCAGGCCGCGGCCCAGGCCGCAGGGCGGAAATCCTGATGTTTCCGCAGAGCCTGATGGGAGCCTTCCATGACTGAGGCCGCGACCGTTTCGGCAACCACGCGCACCATCCTCGTGGCCGATGACGACCGGGCGATCCGCACGGTGCTGTCCCAGGCGCTGACCCGGTCCGGCTACCATGTCCGCGCCACCTCCTCCGCCGCCACGCTCTGGCGCTGGGTGGAGGATGGGGAAGGGGACCTCGTCATCACCGACGTCATCATGCCGGATGAGAACGGGCTGGATTTGGTGCCGCGCATCCGCCGCATCCGCCCCGACCTCCGCGTGGTGGTGATGTCGGCGCAATCCACCTTCTCCACCGCGCTGAAGGCGACCCAGCGCGGCGCCTTCGACTACCTGCCCAAGCCCTTCGATCTGAAGGAACTTCTGGCAGTTGTCGGCCGGGCACTCTCCGCCCCGAGCACCGCGGAAGCGACGGAGGCGGAGGAGCCGGAGGAGCGTCTTCCCCTCGTCGGCCGCAGCGCCGCGATGCAGGAGATCTACCGGACGGTCGCGCGCCTCACGACCACCGACCTGACCGTGATGATCACGGGCGAGTCGGGCACCGGCAAGGAACTGGTCGCCCGCGCCCTGCACGATTACGGCCGCCGCCGCGGCGGCCCCTTCGTCGCCATCAACATGGCCGCGATCCCCCGCGAACTCATCGAATCCGAGCTGTTCGGCCATGAACGCGGCGCCTTCACCGGTGCGCTGAACCGCGGCGTCGGCCGGTTCGAACAGGCCGCCGGCGGTACGCTGTTCCTGGACGAGATCGGCGACATGCCGCCGGAGGCGCAGACCCGCCTGCTGCGCGTGCTGCAGGAGGGCGAGTTCACCACCGTCGGCGGCCGCCAGCCCATCAAGGCCAATGTCCGCATCGTCGCCGCCACGCACCGGGACCTCCGCCAGGCCATCCGCGGCGGCATGTTCCGGGAGGATCTGTTCTACCGCCTGAACGTCGTCCCCATCCGCCTGCCGCCGCTGCGCGAAAGGCTGGAGGATATTCCCCTGCTGGCGCGCCACTTCCTGGAGCGCGCCCGCGCCGCCGGGCTGCCGCAGAAGCAGCTGGACCAGGGGGCGATGGACCGCCTCAAGCAGCATTCCTGGCCGGGCAACGCCCGCGAGTTGGAAAACCTAATGCGCCGCATGGCGGCGCTCTACCCGCAGGAGACGATCGGCGCCGATGCCGTCGGCTCCGAACTCGCGGAAGCCGCCGCCCCGGCCGAGGAAGGCCCCCGCGCGCCGGAGACGCTGGAACAGGCGGTGGAAAGGCACCTCGCCGGCTTCATGTCCGCGCACAAGGACGGCATGCCGATCAGGGACCTGTATGACCGCGTGCTGGCGGAGGTGGAGCGGCCGCTGCTGAAGCTGGCGCTGAGCGCCACGCGCGGCAACCAGATCAAGGCCGCGGCGATGCTCGGGCTGAACCGGAACACGCTGCGGAAGAAACTGCGGGAGCTGGACCTGCCGGTGGTGCGCGGCCTGCCCTGAGGGCGTCGTCAAGCCGGGCGGGTTCGCCCGGCGACTCGGGCATCGGGCGGAAACGGGGCCCGCCCGCGCGAAACCGCTGGCAGCGGGCGCCATGTTCCGGTTATGTTCGCCCATCACCGCCCCGATTCCGGTCGGGGCCGGGACCATGACCCCCGTGAAAACGCACTAAAAGCACTAAATCGGCTAAATGTCCTAAAATCCGCCAACGACTTCCAGACAAACCGGCGGCCTCGGCCCCACCGCCGATTTCATGGCCGGGCGCATGGCCTCCACGGTCACAGTTGCTAAAATGCCACAGCGCGGGCTACCCCAGGCGCAGCGGACAGGCAGGCAGGATGGCAACGCGCTGGCGCAGCATCGGTGACTTCTTCTTCGGCCGGGCGATGACGCTCGGCCTGGCCATCACGGCCGTGCTGCTGGGCCTTGCCACCTTCGTCCTGCTCGCCGGGGGATCGCCCTTCGGGCCGACCCGCCCGGGGCAGATCGTCTTCGTCGTGCTGGCCAATGCCGGCGTGCTGCTGATGCTGGCGGCCTCCCTCGCCACCCGCCTGGTGCGGGTCTGGGCTGAACGGCGGCGCGGCAGCGCGGGGGCCAGGCTGCATGTGCGGCTCGTGATGCTGTTCGGCGGCGTCGCCGTGGTGCCGGCGCTGATCGTCGCCGCCTTCGCCGCCATCTTCTTCAACCTCGGCATCCAGGCCTGGTTCAGCGACCGCGTGCGCTCCACCCTCGAAGCCTCGCTCGTCGCCTCCCGCGCCTGGCTCGACCAGCATCGGGACGAGATCCGGGTGGATGCGCTGGCCATGGCGGCGGACCTCAACCGCGCGGCCGTCGTGTTCCTGCCGGACAACCAGCCCGCCTTCGAACGCCTGCTGGCGACGCAAGCCAGCATCCGCGGCCTGACGGAGGCGGTGATCTTCGAACCGACGCTGGGCCGCGTCATCGCCGCCGCCGGCTTCAGCCCGGGCTCCGTCATTGAACCTCCGCCCGCCTGGGCGATGGAGACGGTGCGCCAGGGGGAGGTCGCGGTGGTGCCGGCGGAAAGCGATGCCCGGGTCCGCGCGCTGGCCAGCCTGGATGTCCAGCCCGGCCTGCTGCTGCTGATCGGAAGGCCGCTGGATGCGGGCGTGCTGGAACACATGCGGCGGACGGAACTCGCTTTCCAGGACTATGACCAACTCGACCGCAACCGCGGCAGCCTGCAGATCACCTTCGCCCTCATCTTCGCCTGCGCCGCGCTGCTGGTGCTGCTGGCGGCGGTGCTGGTCGGGCTTGTCTTCGCCAACCAGATGGCGCGGCCGATCTCGCGCCTCATCAACGCCGCCGAACGCGTGCGCGCGGGCGACCTGGCCACGCGCGTGGAGGAGGGGACGGCGGATGACGAACTCGCCAGCCTCAGCCGCGCCTTCAACCGCATGACCAGCCAGCTCTCCGCCCAGCGCGGGGAGTTGATGGAGGCCTATCGCCAGATCGACGAACGCCGCCGCTTCACGGAAACCGTGCTCTCCGGCGTCTCGGCCGGGGTGGTGGGGCTGGATGCGGAGGGCAGGATCAACCTGCCCAACCGCAGCGCCAGCGAATTGCTGGGCGTCGACCTCGATGCCGGGATCGGCCTGCCCATGGCCCGCGTGGCGCCCGAATTCGCCGAGTTGGTGCAGGAAGCGCGCGCCAACCCGGACCGCCCGCGCACGGCGGAACTGCCCATCGGCCCGCCCGCGCGCCGCCGCAGCCTGATCGCCCGCATCGGCGCGGAAACCCAGGCCGGGCGCGTCACCGGCTATGTGCTCACCTTCGACGACATCACCGAACTGCAATCCGCCCAGCGCAAGGCCGCCTGGGCCGATGTGGCGCGGCGCATCGCGCATGAGATCAAGAACCCGCTGACCCCCATCCAGCTTTCGGCGGAGCGGCTGAAGCGCAAGTATCTCAAGGAGATCCACTCGGACCCCGAGACCTTCCGCAGCCTGACGGACACGATCGTCCGCCAGGTCGGTGACATCGGCCGGATGGTGGATGAATTCTCCGCCTTCGCCCGCATGCCCCAGCCGGTGATCCGGCCGGAGGATCTCGGCCAGGTGGTGAGGGAGGCCCTGGTCCTGCAGAAGGCCGCCCACCCCGAGATCGACTACACCACCGCCATCCCGGACGGCCTGCCCCGCCTGCCCATGGACCGCCGCCTGATCGGCCAGGCGCTGACGAACCTGTTGCAGAACGCCGCCGATGCCGTCGCCTCCGCCCCCCGCGCGGAAGGGGAACGTGGCGCCATCGCGATAAGGCTCGACTCGTTCGAGGATGGTATCGGCGTCGTCGTTGACGACAACGGGATCGGCCTGCCCGATGGCGAGGAGCGTGCACGGTTGACCGAGCCCTACGTGACCCATAAGGCGAAAGGCACGGGCCTCGGCCTTGCCATCGTCAAGAAGATCATGGAGGACCATGGCGGCCGCCTTGGCCTGGAGGACCGGCCGGACGGCGCCGGCGCCCGGGCCCTGCTGATCCTGCCCCTGGCGGGCAAGGACGTGGCGACGGCCGGCATGGCGCAAGGGGAACGGCCTGGCATGGGCGCGGCGATGGGGCGAACAGATCATGGCGCATGAGATCCTGATCGTCGACGACGAGCCCGACATCCGCGCCCTGATCGAAGGCATCCTCTCCGACGAGGGCTACGAGACCCGCCAGGCCGCCAATTCCGACCAGGCCATCGCCGCCTTCCGCACGCGGCGGCCTAGCCTCGTCATTCTCGACATCTGGCTGCAGAATTCGCGCCTCGACGGGCTTGGCATCCTCGCCGCCCTGCATGGGGAGGAACCGCGCGTCCCCTGCATCATGATCAGCGGCCACGGCACGATCGAGACCGCCGTCCAGGCCATCCAGCACGGCGCCTACGACTTCATCGAGAAGCCCTTCAAATCCGACCGCCTGCTGCTGGTGGTCTCCCGCGCCCTGGAAGCCGCGCGGCTGCAGCGGGAGAACAGCGAGCTTCGCCTGCGCGCGGGGGGCGAGACGGAACTCGTCGGCATCTCCGCCCCCGTCACGCAGTTGCGGACGGCGCTGGAACGCGTGGCGCCGACGGGATCGCGCGTGCTGATCACGGGCCCCGCCGGCGCCGGCAAGGAAGTCGCCGCGCGGATGCTGCACGCCCGGTCCCGCCGCAGCGATGGCCCCTTCGTCGCGCTGAACTGCGCCACCCTGGCACCCGCGCGGTTCGAGGAGGAGTTGTTCGGGGTCGAGGCCGGGACCGATCCCTCCGCCCAGCCGCGCCGGGCCGGCGTGCTGGAACGCGCCCATGGCGGCACGCTGCTGCTGGATGAGGTCGCGGACATGCCGCTGGAAACCCAGGGGAAGATCGTCCGCGCCCTGCAGGAACAGGGTTTCGTGCGCATGGGCGGCGCGCAGCGCGTGACCGTCGATGTGCGGGTCATCGCCACTACCAACCGCGATCTCCAGGCCGAGATCGGCGCGGGGCGGTTCCGGGAAGATTTGTATTACCGCCTGGCTGTCGTGCCCCTGAAGATCCCGCCGCTGCGGGAGCGGCGGGAGGACATCCCGGCCCTGGCGCGGCACTTCATGGCGCGGTCCGGGGAGACCTCCGGCATGGCGCCCCGCGAACTGAGCGAGGACGCGCTGGCGGCGATGCAGGCCTATGAATGGCCGGGCAATGTCCGGGAACTCCGCAACCTCATCGACTGGCTGCTCATCATGGCGCCGGGGGAGGCGCGGGACCCGATCCGCCCGGACATGCTGCCCCCCCAGGTCGGCGCCGCCGCCCCCGCCGTGCTCAAGCTGGACCGGTCCAGCGAGATCATGACCCTGCCGCTGCGTGAGGCGCGGGAGCTGTTCGAGCGCCAGTACCTCGAAGCCCAGCTGCTGCGCTTCGGCGGCAACATCAGCCGCACCGCATCCTTTGTCGGCATGGAACGCAGCGCGCTGCACCGGAAGCTGAAGTTCCTTGGTGTCCACGCCGAGGATCGCGCGCCCGCGGCGCAAGCCGCACCCTGAAAAGCACGGCGCAAGCCGCACCCTGATCGACCCGCCCCGAACGCCACCCCGAAGGCCACCGCCCGCATGTCCAAGATCGCCTACGTCAACGGCCGCTACCTCCCGCAATCCGAGGCCTCGGTGAACATCGAGGATCGCGGCTACCAGTTCGGGGACGGCATCTACGAAGTCGTTCACCTGCACGAAGGCCGCTACATCGATGAGGATTTGCACCTCGCGCGGCTGGAGCGGTCCTTGCGGGAAATCGCGCTGCCCATGCCGATGTCGCGCGGCGCGCTGTCCATGGTGCTGCGGGAAGTGGCGCAGCGGAACCGCGTGAGCGACGGGCTGCTCTACATGCAGGTCACGCGCGGCGTCTCGCGCCGCGACCATGCCTTCCCGTCGAAGCCCGTGCCGCCGGCGCTGGTCGTCACCATCCGCCGCATCGCGCCCTATCCGACGGACATCGACAAGTGGCAGGCCAGCGCCATCACGCTGCCGGATCTGCGCTGGGCGCGGCGGGACATCAAGTCGGTCAACCTGCTGCCCAACTGCCTGGCCCGCCAGAAGGCGAGGGAGGTCGGCGCGATCGAGGCCATCCTGTTCGACGAAGCCACAGGCATGGTGACGGAAGGCGCGGCCACCACCTTCTGGATCGTGGACGAGCACGGCGCCATCCGCACCAGGCACCTCGACCACGTCATCCTGCCGGGCTGCACCCGCGCGGCGCTGATGAAGGAACTGGACCTGCTCGGCCTGCCCTATGACCAGCGCGAATTCTCCCTGGACGATGTGAAGCGGGCGAGGGAGGCCTTCATCACCTCCGCCACCTCCTTCGTGAAGCCGATCACGAAGATCGATGGCGCGCCGGTGGGCGATGGCAAGGTAGGCCCCGTGGTGCGGCGGCTGTTCGACATCTTCGCCCGCCATGTGAAGGGCGATGTGAAGAACGCCGCGTGATTCCGCCCAAGGCGATCCTCTGGGACTGGGACAACACCCTGGTCGATGGCTGGGCGGCCATCGAGCACGGGCTGAACGTCACCTTCCGGGCCTTCGGGATGCCGGAATGGGATCGCGAAACGGTCCTGGCGCGCGTGCGCGGATCGCTGCGCGATACCTTCCCCGGCATGTTCGGGGCGGAGTGGGAACGGGCGCGTGACATCTTCTACACGGGGGTGCGCGCCTGCCACCTGGATGTGCTGACCCCCATGCCCGGCGCGGCGGAGGCCGTGCTGGCCGCGGCCGCGCTCGGCCCCCAGGCGGTGGTTTCGAACAAGCAGGGGCCCCTGCTGCGCACGGAAGCTGCCCATCTCGGCTGGGCGCCGCATTTCGCGGCACTCATCGGCGCGGGGGATGCGGAGGCGGACAAGCCTTCCGCCGCGCCGCTTCTGCTGGCGCTGGCCGCCTGCGGCGTGCAGGCCGGGCCGGCGGTCTGGTACATCGGCGACACGGTGCTCGACATGCAGGCAGCGCGCGCGGCAGGATGCACAGCGGTATTGCTGGGCCGGGCGGGACATGACGGCGGTGTCACCGCAGCCTCGCCCGACAGGCAATTCGATGACGGCCATGCGCTGGCCGAGGCCCTTCGTTGTCTTGCCAGCGGGCCTGCCGCTGGGGGAAACTAGGGCTCCTCCCCAGGCTCTGCCGGTGGCCTCGTGCTGCCCAGGCCAACAACAAGAAGGACCGACCCTCCGTGGCCGCCGAGAAGTCCCAGAACGTGCAGGACGTGTTCCTGAACCACGTTCGCAAATCGAAGACTCCAGTGACGATCTTCCTGGTGAACGGCGTCAAGCTGCAGGGAATCATCACCTGGTTCGACAACTTTTCCGTCCTGCTCCGTCGGGATGGACACACGCAGCTGGTCTACAAGCACGCCATCTCCACCGTGATGCCGGGCGCGCCGATCATGCTGTTCGATGCCACGGCGGCGGGCGCCGGCGCGGCTGCGCCGGAAGGCGCGGCGGCGCCGGCCCGTGAAGGCCGCCTGACCCTGGGACGAGAGGTGAATCCTGTCGGACCGCGGGACTAGGCCGATCGGCCCCGCCCCGGGGGCGGCGCAAGGCGCCCCCGGTGGCGTCGACACGCATGGCGGCCCGACCCGGGCCGCCGTCATTCTCCCCTTCGAACGGTTCGGCCGCGGCGATACCAGCCGTGCCACCGACGCGAAGCTGGCGGAGGCCGTGGGCCTGGCCGCCTCCATCGGGCTGACCATCGTCCACACCGCCATCCAGCCGCTGCGCGCCATCCGGCCCTCCACCCTGCTCGGCGAAGGCCAGGTCGCGACGGTCAAGGAAGCGTGTGAACGGCATGGCGTCAGCGTCGTCATCGTCGATGCCGCCCTGTCCCCGGTGCAGCAGCGCAACCTGGAACGCGCCTGGGGGGCTAAGGTCATCGACCGCACGGGCCTGATCCTGGAGATCTTCGGCGACCGCGCCGCCACCAAGGAAGGCGCGCTGCAGGTCGAGCTTGCGCACCTGTCCTACCAGCGCACGCGCCTGGTGCGGTCCTGGACCCACCTGGAACGCCAGCGCGGCGGCTTCGGCTTCCTCGGCGGTCCCGGCGAAAGCCAGATCGAGATCGACCGCCGGCTGATCGATGAACGCATCGTGCGGCTCAAGAAGGAACTGGAACAGGTGCGCCGCACCCGCGGCCTGCACCGCAGCGCCCGGTCCCGCGTGCCCTACCCCGTGATCGCGCTGGTCGGCTACACCAATGCCGGCAAGTCCACCCTGTTCAACGCCCTGACCGGCGCCGGCGTCTATGCGCAGGACCAGCTTTTCGCGACGCTCGACCCCACGATGCGCGCCATCAGGCTGCCCTCCGGCCGGACCGTCATCCTCTCCGACACCGTCGGCTTCATCTCCGACCTGCCGACGCAACTCGTGGAGGCCTTCCGCGCGACGCTGGAGGAGGTGGCCGCCGCCGACATCATCCTGCATGTCCGCGACGCCGCGCATCCCGAAACCGCCGCCCAGCGCGCCGATGTGCTGGCCGTGCTGACGGAGATGGCGGAAGGCGACCACCCCACCATGGACGAGGCCTGGCCCGACCGCGTGGTGGAGGTATTGAACAAGGCGGACCTGATGGGGGGCGTGGACTCCCTGCCGGAAATCCCCGGCGCCATCGCCGTTTCCGCCCTGACGGGCGATGGCCTCGAACAGCTTCGCGCCGCGCTGGACGCCCGCATGGCCGCGGGGCTGGAGGTGGTGGAGTACTCGATCGACCCCGCCGATGGCGCCAGCCTCGCCTGGCTGCACGCGCATGGGGAGGTGCTGGAGCGGCGGGATGGGGAGGAGACGATCCGCCTCCGCGTCCGCCTCTCCCCAGCCGATCGCGCGCGTTTCGACCAGCGGGGGGGATGAGACGATGCGCTTCGATGCCAGGGCCGCCAGTGCCGTCGCCGCGCTGCTGCGCGATGCCTCCCGCGCGGAGATCATGCCCCGCTTCCGCAAGCTGGCCCCCGACGCCGTCCGCACCAAGTCGGGGCCCCTCGATTTGGTGACGGAGGCCGATGAGGCCGCGGAGCGGGTGATCGAGGTCGGGCTTTCCCGCATGTTCCCGGGCTGCGTGGTGGTGGGCGAGGAAGGGACGGCGGCCGATGCCTCCCTGCTGACGCGCCTGCGGGACGCGGAACTGGCCTTCGTGGTCGATCCCGTCGACGGCACCGCCAATTTCGCCGCCGGCGTGCCGCTGTTCGGCTGCATGGCCGCAGCCTTCGTGAAGGGGGAGGTCGTGGCGGGCTGGATCCATGATCCGCTCGGCGATGATACCTGCCTGGCTGTGCGGGGGGAGGGCGCCTGGGTGGAGGATGGGGCGGGGACGCGGATCGGCGCGCTGTCCGTCGCGGCGCCCGCGCCGGTGAACCGCATGGTCGGCGCCGTGTCCTGGGGCTTCATGCCTGGGGAGATGAAGACGCGCGTGGTGTCCCGCCTGCCGCGCCTGGCGGGCACGCTGAACTACCGCTGCGCCGCGCATGAATACCGCCTGGCCGCGGGCGGCCACGCCCATCTGCTGGTCTACAACAAGCTGATGCCCTGGGACCACGCGCCGGGCTGGCTGATCCACCGGGAGGCCGGCGGGCATGCCGCCCGCTTCGATGGCAGCGCCTATGAGGCCAGCCACCACGTCACCGGCGGCCTGATCTGCGCGCCGGACCGCGCCTCCTGGGAAGCAGCCCGCGCGGCGCTCTTCGGCGAGGACTGACTTGGCCGAGGACGACGACGAGGACGAGGAAGGCCCGCCCGGTCTTCCCCCCGGCACCCCCTTCTACATGACCCCCGCCGGCGCGGCCGCGCTGCGGGAGGAACTGCGGAAATTGTTGGAGGAGGAGCGGCCCAAGGTGGTGGAGGTCGTCTCCTGGGCCGCGGGCCTCGGCGACCGGTCGGAGAATGCGGACTACCAGTACGGCAAGCGCCGCCTGCGGCAGATCGACAGCCGCGTCCGCTTCCTCCGCAAGCGGCTGGAGAAGGTGCAGGTGGTGGATCCCGCGGCGCAGGCGCGGCGGGACCAGGTCTTCTTCGGCGCCACCGTCACCTATGCCCGCGCCTCCGACGATGCGGAGGTGACGATCACCATCGTCGGCGTGGATGAGGCCGAGAGCAGCCAGGGCCGCATCTCCTGGGTCGCGCCGGTGGCGCGAGCGCTGCTGGGGGCGAAGGTGGGCGATACCCGCAAGCTCCGCACCCCCGCGGGGGCGGAGGAGATCGAGGTGGTGGATATCGCTTATCCGCCGGCGTGATTCGCGCCCGCCCGCCGGCATCGCCATCCTGTGCACCGAAGCGCAGGAGAGAACGCCATGTCCGTGACCACCGACCCGACCGACCCGCTGCCCCCGGGGCTGGAGACGGTGCTGCTCCCCCGCACACATGACATCGGCGGCTTCGAGGTCCGGCGCGCCCTGCCCGCGAAGGAACGCCAGATGGTCGGGCCCTTCATCTTCTTCGACCAGATGGGCCCGGGCGAGTTCCTGACCGGCACCGGCATCGATGTCCGCCCGCACCCGCATATCGGGCTTTCCACCGTCACCTACCTGTTCGAGGGCGAGATCCAGCACCGCGACAGCCTGGGGACCGAGATGTCCATCGCGCCCGGCGACGTGAACTGGATGACGGCTGGGCAGGGGATCGTCCATTCCGAACGCACCGCCGCTGCCCGTCGCGCAGGCCCGCACAAGCTGGCCGGCATCCAGTCCTGGGTCGCGCTGCCCAAGGCGCATGAGGAGACGGCGCCGGCCTTCCGCCACCACGGCGTGGCCAGCCTGCCGGTGGCGGAGGATGCGGGCACCCGGCTCCGCCTGATCGCCGGCACTGGCTGGGGGATGAACGCGCCTGTGCAGGTGCTGTCCGACCTGTTCTACGCCGATGCAGCGCTGGCGCCGGGCGCCGCCATGCCCATGCCGGATCACCATGAGGAACGCGCCGCCTATGTCATGGCGGGCACGGTGGAGGTCGCCGGCCAGGTCTTCGACTCCGGCCGCATGCTGGTCTTCCGGCCCGGCGACCGCATGTCGCTCCGGGCCGGTCCCCGGGGCGCAAGGCTGCTGCTGCTGGGGGGCGCGACCATGGACGGGCCGCGCTTCCTCTACTGGAACTTCGTCAGTTCATCGCGCGACCGGATCGAGCAGGCCAAGCAGGACTGGGCGCGGGACCGCTTCGCCGCCCCGGTGCCCGGCGAGACCGAATGGATACCCCTGCCGGAGAAGCGCGCTGTCCAGGCCGGGACGAATACGCCGCGTGATTGAGCAGCGCCGCGGCCGCCCGCACCTGGGGGTTGACTCGGTGCAGGAAAACACTTGTCGTTGGGCGAAATTAACCATGTGGTAACGTCCCAATGGCCCTGCGCACCGGAACGACCCTCGGCGATACGCTCGTCGGGACCCGCTACGCCGATACGCTGGAGGGCCTCCAGGGCGATGACACGCTCATCGGCCGCGGCGGGGCGGATGTGTTCCGGGGCGGAGAGGGCCGGGACCTCGTCCAGTTCACCAGTTTTCCGGTGCTTCTGGACCTGGCGGGCCCAACTTCCGCCGGAGAGGCGGCCGGGGACAGCTTCACGAGCATCGAGGCGTTCCAGTTCGGGGGCGGCGCCGATACCCTGATCGGGACGGGCCTGGCGGGCGGCCTGCTGGTCGATGGCGGGGAAGGCGATGACAGCCTGTTCGGCGGCGATGGCCCCGATACGCTGTATGGCAGCGAGGGCGGGGATACGATCACCGGCGGCGGCGGCGATGACAGCCTGGAGGGCGACGCCGGCGACGACGTGATCGAAGGCAATGCCGGCAACAATACGCTCCTCGGCGGCAGCGGCGACGACACGATCACCACCGGGTCCGGCGACAACGACGTGGAGGGCGGCTCCGGCGATGACCGCATCGCGACCGGGGGTGGCGACGACCTCATCCTGGCCGGCAGCGGCGACGATCGGGTGACCAGCGATGCGGGCGATGACGCCGTCTATGGCGGTGCCGGCGCCGACACGCTGTCGAGCACCGGCGGCAACAATTCCATGTTCGGCGGCAGCGGCGACGACGTCATCGTCACCGGTGACGGGGACGATGTGCTGGATGGCGAGGGCGGGGACGACATGCTGGCGGCCGGCGACGGCGCGGATACCCTGTTCGGCGGCGCCGGCAACGACGTCCTCCTGGGCAGCCCTGTGTTGCTCGCCGTCATCCGCGACGCCCTTGGCGACACCCTGGCGCCGCCGGTTGAGGAGGCGGCGGATCCCGATGCCGGCGGGCTGATCGATGGCGGGGGCGGGGACGATGTCATCTTCGCGGGCGGCGGCGCCGATACGCTGATGGGCGGCAGCGGGGTCGACATCATCATCGCCGACGCCCTCGGCGCCATCGACGGGGATGACGATGTCGATGGCGGATCGGGCACCGATGTGCTGGTCGGCCTCGGCGGCGGCGATACGCTGCGCGGCGGGTCGGATGGCGACATCATCCTCGGCGACCTCCTGGGACCGGCGATCGACCCGCTGCTCGGTGAACTGCTCGACTTCGATTCGGATGAACTGGGGGGCGATGACCTGCTGGATGGCGGGACGGGCAGCGACGTCATCCTGGCCGCCGATGGCGACGACACGGCGTTGGGCGGCTCGGGCGGCGACCTCATCCTGGCCGGGGAGGATGGGGACAGCGTCGACGGGGGTGCCGGCAGCGATGTGATCGTGGGCGAGGGCGGCGACGATACCCTGTCCGGGGACGGTGACGCCGACCTGCTGCTCGGCGATTTCAGCATCTCCAACCTGGTGCAGAGCGTACTGGACGATACCCTCCCCGATCCGGAGGACGATGGCGACGACCTCCTGAATGGCGGCGCCGGGGACGATCTGGTCCTGGCCGGCGGCGGGGCGGACACTGTCCGCGGCAGCGTGGGGATGGATCAGCTTGCCGGTGGCGCGGGCGACGATTCCGTCGTGGGCGAAGCGGATGACGACACCCTGTCCGGCAATGGCGGGGATGACACGCTGAACGGGGGCGCGGGCGACGACCTGATGGTCGGTGACCTGGACGAATCGGTGGTCATCGACATGGCGGACGCCATCACGGAGCAGCTGGCTGGCACGGTGATCGGCCTCGCGGCCGATGTGGCGGTGCTGGATGCGATCACCGTCGGCCTCGCCCCCTTCGGCGTGACTCCGGCCGCGCTGCTCGATTTCCTGCTGGTGGCGGTGGATGGCCTCGATCTCAACCCCGATGACATCGACCTGGGCGACATCGACCTGGGCGATATCGACCTCGATGATCTGAGCCTCGATGACCTCTCCACGATGCTCGGGATGCTGGCGGCGGCGCTGCCGGACATCATCGCCGCCCTGATCGCGGTCACCAGCGGCGAACATGGCGATGACCGCATGCTGGGTGGCGCCGGGGATGACATGATGGCGGGTGGAGGGGGGAACGACACCCTTCTTGGCCAGGCCGATGACGATGATATCGATGGCGGCGAAGGCCGGGACCTCGTCCTGGGCGGCGCGGGCGACGATACGCTGGCGGGCGGCGCGGGGCGTGACCGCCTGCTGGGCGAGGAAGGCGATGACAGCCTGGATGGCGGCGCGGAGAATGACGTCCTGTATGGCGGCGCGGGGGCCGATAGCCTGGCCGGCGGTGCCGGCCGGGACCTGGTCGACCTGAATCCGTCCTCCGACGAGGAGGATGAGGATGGCGGCCATGCCGATGGCGGGGCCGATGCGGACACGATCTATGGCAGCGACGGCGCCGATACCCTGCTCGGCGGCGACGGCGATGACGACATCGGCGCGCTTGACGACGACGACAGCATCGATGGCGGCGCCGGCAATGACAGCGTCTTCGGCGGCGCGGGCGCGGATACCATCCTGGGCGGTGCCGGGCGGGACCTGCTCGACCTCAACGAGGATGACGACGTCGAGGACGAGGATGGCGGCCATGTCGATGGCGGGGCCGATGCGGACACGATCTATGGCAGCGACGGCGCCGATACCCTGCTCGGCGGCGACGGCGATGATCGTATCCGGGCGCTGTATGGCGACGACCACGTTGATGGCGGATCCGGCAACGACAGCGTCACCGGCAGCTACGGTGCGGACACCATCCTGGGCGGCGCCGGGCGGGATCGGATCGACCTGAACCCCAGCGGCGATCTGTTCGACGAGGATGGCGGCTACGCCGATGGCGGTGCCGATGCGGACACGCTCTATGGCAGCGACGGTGCCGATACCCTGCTCGGCGGCGACGGCAACGACCGGATCAAGGGGTTCGACGACGACGACCGCATCGAAACCGGGTCGGGCAACGATTCCGTCTATGGCGGTGACGGCGCGGATACCATCATCGGCGGTGCCGGGCGGGACCTGCTCGACCTCAATCCCGACTTCGACGAGGAGGATGAGGATGGCGGCCTCGTCGATGGTGGCGAGGGGACCGATACCATCTACGGCAGCGACGGCGACGATACCCTGCGGGGCGGCGGCAGCGCGGATACGATCGAGGCATTTGACGGCGATGACAGCGCCGAGGGCGGGTCGGGCAACGACACGATCATTGGCGGGTGGGGGGAGGATACCCTGGTCGGCGGCTCGGGCGACGACCTGCTCGACCTCGGCGATCCCGAGGACGTCGACGAGGATGATGGCGGCCTGATCGATGGCGGCAGGGGGGCCGATACGATCACCGGGAGCGACGGAGAGGACGACCTGCTGGGCGGCGCCGGCGACGACCTCATCCATGCGCTTGCCGGCGCCGACAGTGTCCTTGGCGGCGACGGCGCGGATACGATCTTCGGCAGCCTTGGCGGGGATACGCTGCTGGGCGAAGGCGGCAACGACTTCATCGCCGCCGGAGCGACCGGGGACGAGGGCGACGTCGCGGTCGATGGCGGGGCCGGCAACGACACGATCGCGGTCGGCGCCGTCGGCCGGTATGCCGGCGGGGAAGGGGCCGATATCTTCGTCTTCGGCGTTCCTGGCGGCGACAACCAGATAGTCGACTTCGACGTGGAGGAGGATGTCATCGCCCTGAACTTTGCCGAGGGGCTGCCCTACACCGTCGCCTACGACGCCAGCAGCGGACGGCTGACGGCGAGCAGCAGCGCGGGGGGCGGTGACGAACAGCTCCTTGCCACCCTCGCGACGAACCTGGACTTCACGGCAGCGAACCTCCGCTACGATTTCGGCGTCTAGGCCACAATCGGCGCGGGCATCACGACCAGCGCCGCACGACTGAGGGTATCTATCGCCCGCACCCAGGCGCCAAGGCTCGACTTCAATCTGTGGATAACGCACTTATCCACAGATTAGCTCTTGAGTAACGCATAAAAATTAATACTATTCGAACGGAACAAAACGCTCCGGATCGGATTGGCCATGCCCCTCGCAGCCCGCATCACCGCCTACTGGTTCGCCGTCGCCGCGGCGACCGGGGCCTGGTTCATCGCCATCGCGGCGCTGGAGATGTGGCCGCTGCCCGTGCAACTGGCCCTGGCCTCCATGCTGCCCATGGCCGGGCTCTGGTGGCACCTGGTCCTGTTCCAGGACATCCTGAAGGCCCGCAAGGCGGCGCGCCTCGCCGCCAGGCAGCCGAAGCCGGCCGCTACAGCCGTGCCCGGGGCCGGGCCACAACGGGCAGCCCCGGCGACACCCGCCGATGCCGCCCTGCCGGATGCCGCGCTGCGCGCCGCGCTCCGGCAGGTGAGGGAGGAGGCCGCAGCCCTGGCCTGGGATCCGTCCCTGCAGCGGGAGATGACGCTGCGCACGGAATGCGACGCCGAATTCGCCCGGATCGTCGCGCCGCTGGCGGAAAGCGAGCGGGCGGTCCTGCTGCTGGCCGCCCGCGGCCCGGTGGTGCGCAAGCGCCTGGCGCTTGCCGCCGGCCTGCTGGTGCGGGATCGCGGCCAGGTCGAGGCGGATGACCCGATGCGCCGCGGTCTGATGACGGGCCTGGGCGCAATCTCCCCCACCTTGGCCGCGGATTTCGCCATGGTGATGCAGACCGCCAGCGACCTCGACCCGCTCGCGGTCGCGCGGCACCTGCTCTCCCATCCCGGCACGATGCTGGGGCGGCTGCCCCAGGCGACCCTGCTGCGGGATGCGACGGCGCTGCTGGCGAGGGACGATCGCCCGGCCATCCGCGCCACCGTCGCCGCGATGCTGGCCGGGCAGGTGGAACGCCCGATGGAGGCGCTGCTGGAAGCCTACATCGCCACGGCCCGGGCGCCGGAGGCCGTGGCCCTGGCAGCGCTGGGCGCGGCGGGGTCGCACCAGGCGGGGCTGGCCCGGGGCCGGGCCTGAAACGGCGCCTGTTCACCGTCTGTGCCAGAGGTTCCCTCCATCGGGACCGCCCCTTCGACGTAGCGCTACATGAGTATGGCGCAGCGCTACTACATGACAGGATGAGCCGGTTCGCTGTTGTAAATCGGCTTTACAAGCTGCGCCTCAGCCCTGGCCGCGCTCCCGCGCCTTCACCGCCTGCCAGGCCGCTTCCATCGCCTCCAGCCCGGCATCCGCGGGCGCCTTGCCCTCCGCCGCCAGGGCCTGTTCCACCGCGTTGAAGCGGCGTTCGAACTTGGCGTTGGCGTCCCGCAGGCAGGTCTCGGGGTCCAGGTCGAGCTTCCGCGCCAGGTTCACCAGTACGAAGAACAGGTCGCCGACCTCATCCGCCTGGCGCGCCTTGTCCATGGCCGGCAGCTCGGCGCGCAGCTCCGCCGCCTCCTCCTCCAGCTTGTCCAGCACCGCGCCGGGATCGGGCCAGTCGAAGCCGACGCGGGCGGCGCGGCGGGCCAGCTTCAGGCCGCGGGTGAGGGCGGGCAGGGTGGTCGGCACCCCGGCCAGCGTCCCGGTTTCGGCCCGCGCCGCGCGCTCCGCGGCCTTCTGGACCTCCCAGGCGCTGTTCTGGGCAGCGACATCCCGGGAAGCGGCCTCGCCGAAGACGTGGGGGTGGCGGCGGATCATCTTGTCCGCGATCGCCTGGGCGACCTCCGCGAAGCCGAACTGCCCGGCCTCGGCCGCCATCTGGGCGTGATAGACCACCTGGAACAGCAGGTCGCCGAGTTCGTCCATCAGTTGGGGAAAATCGGGGCCGCGGGCGATGGCGTCCGCGACCTCATAGGCTTCCTCGATCGTGTAGGGCGCGATGGTCGCGAAATCCTGCACCCGGTCCCAGGGGCAGCCATCCGGCGCGCGCAGCCGCGCCATGATGTCCAGCAGGCGGACCAGGGAAGCAGCGGCATCGGCCATGGCGAGGATGCTCCGAAGGCAGGGGCGAAGGGCAGGGGGCCCTGCCTGCTGTCGCCCAGCGCCAGCGCTTCGGCAAGCCGCCGTGTCCCGTGTTTCGCCGTGTTTCCCGGCGGCTTCGGGCCGATTCCCGCGACGAGCGCGATCCCCTAGCGTCCCCGCATCGAAACCGGAGGATAACGCCATGCGTCGCCTGCTTGCCGCCATCCTGGCCGCCACGCCGCTGCTGGCGCCCGGCGCCGCACCCGCCCAGAGCCTGCGCGCCATCAATACGGGCGGCCCTCAGGGCGCCTACCACAGCCTCTTCTGCCCTCCGGTCGCCGCCGCCCTGCAGCAGGCCTACTTCACCGGCTACGCCTGCACGCCGAGCCGCGGCACGGTGGAAAACATCGAGCGCAGCCTGGCGACCCCGCCGATGATCGGTTTCGCGCAACTCGATGTCTTCGCGCTGGAGGCGAGCCGCCGGCCGGCAGAATTCGCCAACCTCGTGGTGATCCGCCAGGACGTCGCCTGCGAGGGGCTCTGGATGGTCACGCGCAACGAATCCCTGAGCAATTACGGAGAGGTCCTGGCCCTCGCGCGGCGCATTCCCTTCATCCTGCCGGCCCAGGGATCGGGCGCCGCGGCCAGCTTCGCCTTCCTGATGCAGGGCGATCCGGAAGGGCTGGGCCGGGTTGCCCCCGGCAACATCAGGCATCTGGCCGATGCCACCGCCGTCATCAACGCTGTCGCCACAGCCAGTGACGGCGCCGTCGGCTTCTTCGTGCAGTTCGCCGACCCGCAGAACGCCAATATCCGCCTGATGGCGGAAAAGAACCTCCGCATCATCCCGGTGGTGAGCCGGGAGATCCTGCGCAGCCGGGTGGCCGAGCAGTCTGTCTATGAGGTCCGGACCTTCACCCTGGGTGGCGGCGGCATCTTCGCCCGGCCGCGGGAGCTGACGACGGCCTGCACGCCGGTCGCCGTCTTCGGCGGCACGCCGGAGGCCGTGGCGCGCTTCGGCAAGGGCGGCACGGCCGATGACCAGCGGGAACTGATCGAGCGCGTCCGCGCCGTGCCGGCAGCCCGGCTGCTGCCGCAGGAGGATCGCGTGGCGCGCCTGATCTCCGGCGCGCGACGCCTCAGCGCCCAGGCGGCGGAGGAGATGGCGAATGCGGCGGATGCGGCGAAGCGCGCCGTGCAATCGCGCATGGGCAATTGAGGGAAGGGGGCGGCGCCGGGCAGCCGGCGCCGCAACGGTCCAGGCGGCAGGCCGGGCGCCCGTTTTCCCCAGCCGATATCCACAGATCCGATTGCCGCATAAGATATATTATGGAAAGAAAACAGCCTGGGGACAAGCCGGTGGATGTGGGGAAAGCCGGGCCAGGACAGGCCCGGGCGTGCTCGAACAGGTCGTGAACTCAGCCGCGGAACGGAACGTCCAGCGTCAGGCCGTCATGACCGGGCTCGATACCGGACGGCAGCGATGCGGCCAGCGCCGCATGGTCCATGTCCGTGCCCATATGCGTCAGCACGGTGCGCCGCGGCTTCAGGCGGTGAACCCACTCGATCACCTTGTCCACATTCGCATGAACCGGATGCGGCTTGCGCTGGAAGCAGCCGACCACCCAGGTGTCGAGGCCCTCCAGCGCCGCCAGGCTCTCCTCCGGCAGGGCCACCACATCGGTCGAATAGGCGAAGCCGCCGATCCGGAAGCCCAGCGTCTCCATCACCCGGTGGTCCTGGCGGAAGACGCGCACGGGCAGGCCGCCCATCGTCACCACCTCCCCCGGCGCGATCGCCTTGGGGGTCAGGGCCGGGCGGTAGAAACCGGGCGGCGTCGGCGGGCGGAAGGCGTAGTCGAACCGCACCTTCAGCATGGACAGCGTGGAGTAGCTGCCGAAGGTGTCGATCGCGCTGCCGGTGACGCGGTTGACGATCCGCAACTCATCGATGCCCAGCACATGGTCGGCATGGGAATGGGTGAACACCACCGCATCCAGCCGGGCCTGGCCCGCCGCGAGCAGCTGTTGGCGCAGATCCGGCCCGGCATCGATCAGCAGCCGCTGGCCGTCCGGGCCTTCCACCAGTGCCGAGGTCCGGCCGCGCCGGTTCAGCGGGTTCGCGGGATCGCAGACCCCCCAATCGCCACGCCCATCCGGCCCGCCCAGCAGCGGCACGCCGCCGGAGCCACCACAGCCCAGCAGCGTGACGCGCAGCACTACGCCGCGGCCCGCGGAAACAGCCGGCGGAAATTCGCCGTGGTGAGGTCCGCGAGGGCCGTGAGCGTCAGCCCCCGCACCTCCGCCAGCCTGGCAGCGGTATGGGCCACATAGGCGGGCTCGCAGCGCTTGCCCCGCAGCGGCACGGGGGCGAGGTAGGGGCTGTCCGTCTCCACCAGCAGCCGCTCCGCCGGCACTTCCGCCGCCATGTCGCGGATGGCGTCGGATTTCGGGAAGGTCAGCATCCCGCTGAAGGAGATATAGCCGCCAAGCCCCAGCGCCGTCCGCATCAGATCCGCGCCGGAGGAGAAGCAGTGCAGCAGGAAGGGGAAGGCCCCTGCCCCATGCTCCTCCACCAGGATCGCGGCGATGTCGGCATCGGCGTCCCGCGCATGGATGACCAGCGGCAGGCCGGAGGCCCTGGCCGCCGCGATATGCGCCCGGAAGCCTTCCTGCTGCACCGGCCGCGGCGACTTGTCATAGAAATAGTCGAGGCCCGATTCACCGAGCCCGATGATGCGCGGGTGGTCGGCCTCCCGCAGCAATTCCTCGACGGACGGGACGGGGCGCTCGCCGGCATTGTGGGGATGGATGCCGACCGTGCCCCAGACATCGGCATGGCGCGTGGCGATGTCCCGCACCGCCTGCGCCTGGGCGCCGAGCCGCGTGCCGATGGTCACCATCTCCGCAACGCCGGCCGCGCGGGCGCGGGCGACGACAAGGTCCTGCTCCTCGCCCTGGAAGTGGTCGAGGTGGCAATGGCTGTCGATCAGGTACACGTTTCAGATCCTCAGACGCCGGGCGCCCGCTCCGCAGGCTTGGCCTCGCGCCACGAGGCGCGGGCCGCATTCCGGTACCCCAACGACGTTGCGAAGCAACGTCGTTGGCCACCCGTCGCGGCCTCGGCCCATGCAAAGTGGCAGGGGCCGCCTCATGCTGCGGCCTCGACCTTCTTGAACAGCGGCTCGGGCGGCGGCAGGGCCAGGCCGGCGGGCAGGGGTTCCGCCAGGTGTTCCAGCCCCCTCGCCGCCTCCGGCACGCCGAGCTGCGCCAGCAGCTTCGCCATCGTGTCGGGCATGAAGGGCTGGAGGATAGTCGCAACCGTGCGCAAAACATCATGTAGGCGCCGCAGCACCTGCTCCGCTCGGTCGTCGAAGCCGTCCTTCTTCAGTTTCCAGGGTTGTTGACGCGTGATGTAGCCGTTGGCTTCTCGAATGGTCGCGAAGATCAGTGACAGCGCGGCGTCAAATTTCTGCTCGTCGAGAAGTGCGGCCACCTGTTTGACCAGCCATGCCTCGGACGCCGGCAGATGGCCGTTTGCGGGCACATCGCCATGTCCGCCCTCGCTCAGAAACTCCCAGTCATCCTGCCACCATGTGGCAGCAAGACCGGAGACGCCTTGATCTGGCTTGGGTTCGGCGAACAGCACTGGCGCGGGTAGCTTGCCGCCGCAATTCCGCTGGATCAGCGACAGCGTCCGGTTGGCCAGATTCCCCAGCGCATTGGCGAGTTCGCCATTCAGCCGGTTCACCAGCGCGGCGCGGGAGAAATCGCCATCCTGGCCGAAGGGCACTTCGCGCAGCAGGAAGTAGCGCACGGCGTCGAGGCCGAATTCCTCCACCAGCCCGCGCGGGTCGATGGCATTGCCGAGGCTCTTGCTGATCTTCTGCCCCTCGACCGTCCACCAGCCATGGGCGAAGACGCGCTTCGGCGGCGCGATCCCCGCCGCCATCAGGAAGGCCGGCCAGTAGATGGCGTGGAAGCGCAGGATGTCCTTGCCGACGATGTGCAGCTCCGCCGGCCACCACTTCGCGAATGCTTCGGGATCATCGGGGTAGCCCGCGGCCGTGATGTAGTTCGTCAGCGCGTCGAGCCAGACATACATCACATGCGCCTCGTCCCCCGGCACCTTCACCCCCCAGGTGAAGGAGGTGCGGGAGATGGAGAGGTCGCCGAGCCCCGACTTCACGAAGGCAATGACTTCGTTGCGGCGGCTGGACGGCAGGATGAAGTCGGGATTGGCCTCGTAGAAGGCCAGCAGGCGGTCCTGCCAGGCGGAGAGGCGGAAGAAGTACGAAGGCTCCCTCACCCATTCCACCGGCGCGCCGGAGGGCGCGTATTTCACGCCGTCGCGCTCCGTCAGCTCGTCCGGGCCGTAGAAGGCCTCGTCCCGCACGGCGTACCAGCCCTCGTAATGGCCCAGATAGATCTCGCCATTCGCGGCCAGCTTCTCCCACAGCACCTGGCAGGCGCGCTTGTGGCGCGGCTCGGTCGTGCGGATGAAGTCGGTGATGGAATAGCCCATGTCCTGCGCCAGGGCGCGGAAGGTGCCGCTGACCTGGTCGGTGAAGGCCTGCGGGTCCATCCCCGCATCGGCGGCCGCCTTTTCCACCTTCTGGCCATGCTCGTCGGTGCCGGTCAGGAAGAACACGTCCTTCCCCTGCATCCGGCGCCAGCGCGCCAGCACATCGGCCGCCAGCGTCGAATAGGCGTGCCCGATATGCGGCTTGTCGTTGACGTAATAGATGGGGGTCGTGATGTAGCTGGTTGAGGTCACGGTATTTCTTCCGGATATCAGCGTCGCGGCGAGAGCCAGCCCAACGCCGTCAGAACCGCCTGCTTGCGATCCAGGCTGAGCCCATCCGTCTCGGCCGCGAGCCGGCCGAGGCTATCCCACAGGGTCGACCACTCGGCAAGCGGACGCAAGGCGAGCCAGGGCGGCGGCGCCTGGCCCCGCGCGGCGCTGCGGACCGCCGTCGAGATCGCCTGGCGCAGCAGCGCCATGAAGGTCGCGAAGCTGCTGCCATCCCGCTTCGCCGCGACGCCTTCCGCCAGCGCGTGCCACCGGCGGCGATCGCCCTGCGCCAGGCCGTTCAGCACCTCATCCACCATGGCCTGGATGGCCAGCCCCTCGCCTTCCGCCAGCATCAGCGCGCGGCCCGGCGAGCCCTGCGCGATGCGCGCCAGCGCGCCCCGTTCGGTCGGGTTCAGCTCCGGCAGCAGGCGGCGCAGCAGCGTGTCCATCGGCACTTCCGCCAGCGGCGAGAGGTCGAGCCGCCGGACGCGGCTGAGGATGGTCGGCAGCAGCCGGTCCGGCGCCGCCGTCGTCAGCATCAGCACCGCGCGCGGCGGCGGTTCCTCCAGCGTCTTCAGCAGCGCGTTGGCGGCCTGGGGTTGCAGCAGTTCCGCCCCATCCACCAGCACGAAGCGCCAGCCGCCCTCCGCCGGAGTCATCGCCATGAAGCGGATGGCCGCGCGGGCATCATCCACGCGGATCACCTTCTTCACGCCGGTATCGCCGGTATTGGGGCGCAGCGCGCGCAGATCCGCATGGGCGCCGGCGGCGATGCGGCGGAAGGTCGGGTGCTCCGGCGCCAGGTGAAGCGGCGGGGCGCCCTCGGCGGCCGGCTTCTCCGCCATGCCCGCCATCAGCCAGCGCGCGAAACGGTAGCCGAGCGTCGCCTTGCCGATCCCGGGCGGGCCCGCCGCCATCCAGGCATGGGGCAGGCGGCCGGACCGCGCGGCCTTCTCCAGCGTGGCGGCCGCGGCGTCATGCCCGAACAGATCGGGGTTGGAGCGGACGGGAAGGTCCTCATCCTCCTCCATCTCCGCGGCCTTCGTGGTGCGCGGCGCGCGACTCATGCGGAAAGCCGCTCTGCGACCACCGCCGCCACCGCCGCCGTCACCTCATCGACCGCAACGGTCGCATCCACCACCGCGCAGCGATCCGGCTCGGCCCGCGCCAGGGCGAGAAAACCGTCGCGCACGCGCCCGTGGAAGGCGGCGTCCAGCCTTTCGTAGCGATCCGCCGCCACGCCACGCGCCATGGCGCGCTTCATCCCGATGGCTTCCGGCACGTCGAGGATCAGCGTCAGGTCCGGCCGCAGCCCCTCCAGCGCCAGGCCCGCCAGCGTGTCGAAGGTGGCGCGCGCCATGCCGAGGCCATGCACCTGATACGCCAGCGTGCTGTCCGCGAAGCGGTCGCAGATCACCCACATCCCCGCTTCCAGCGCCGGCCGGATCGTCTGCACCGCATGTTCCCGCCGCCCGGCGAAGAGCAGCATCGCCTCCGCCACGGGATCGAGCCCCTGCCCGCCCAGCAGCACCTGGCGGATCGCCTCCGCCCCCGGCGCGCCGCCGGGCTCCCGCGTCACCAGCACGGGCAGGCCGCGGGCGCAGAGATGGGCGGCCAGGCGGCGGGCCTGGGTGGATTTCCCCCCGCCCTCGCCGCCCTCGAAGGTGATGAATCGACCGCGCGTGATCATGCCGGGGGGTGTCGCCCCTTACGCGCGAAGTCTCAAGGCCCTAGCTGCCGAACCAGCGCCCGATCACCGCCGGGATGCGCGGAAACAGGCCGAGCCTCTCCACATCCGCCCCGGCGATCAGCGGCACCGTCATCTCCGGCACCCCCTGCCCGCTGATCAGCAGCGTGCCGATCCCCTGCCCCTTCGTCACCGGCGCGGGCACGGGCGCATCGAAGCGCACCCGGACCTGGAGGTTGCGGCGCCATTGCCGCGGCAGCGTCAGCACCAGGTCGCGCCCGGCCACCAGCGGCACGGTCGGACGCTCACCGAGGTAGACCGGCACTTCCTCCACCGTATCGGCGGCGCGGAAGACGACGACGTTCTCGAACTCCCGGAACGCCCATTCGAAGAGCCGCTCGCTCTCCTCCGCCCGCTGGCGCATGGACCCCAGCCCGTTCACCACCAGGATCAGCCGGCGATTGCCCCGCATGGCGGAGGCGGTGAGGCCGTAGCCCGCTTCCTCCGTATGCCCGGTCTTCAACCCATCCGCCCCGGGCACGCGGCCGAGCGCGGGGTTCCGGTTCTCCTGCGTGATGTCGTTCCAGCGGAAGCTGCGTTCGTTATAGAAGCGGTAGTATTCCGGGAAGTCGGTGATGATGCGCCGCGCCAGGGTGGCCAGGTCCCGGCTCGTCATGCGGTGTTCCGGGTCGGGCCAGCCCGTCGAGTTGCGGAAATTGCTGGACCGCAGGCCGATGCGCCGCGCCGTCTCGTTCATCAGCTCCGCGAACTGGGTCTCCGACCCGCTGATGCCTTCCGCCAGCACGATGCAGGCATCGTTGCCGGACTGCACGATGACGCCGCGCGCCAGGCTTTCCACCGGCACCGTCGTGCCGACCTGGACGAACATCTTGGACCCGCCCATGCGCCAGGCACGCTCGCTGACCGGCAATTGCTGGTCGAGCCGGAGCCGCCCCTGCTTCAGCAGGTCGAAGACGACGTACATCGTCATCAGCTTCGACATGGACGATGGCGGCATGCGATCGTCAGCCGCCTTCTCCAGCAGCACCGCGCCCGTATCGAAGTCGATGATCAGCGCGTGGCGCGCCAGCGTGTCCACCGGCCCCAGCGGCGTGCTGGCGGGGGTGGAGGGCGGCGGCGGGGGCTGGCGCGGCGGGCGTGCCGGCTGCGGCGCGGGGCGCTGCTGCGCCAGGGCGTCCACGGCCTGCAGCCCGGTGGCGAGGCCGGCGGCGGCCCCCATGATGTCTCGGCGGCGCATGGCGGCGCGTCTTTCCTATGCGACTCGCGGTATCAGTCCACGAGGATCCGGGCCTCCGATACCCCTGCACGCAGGCTTCCCTCAAGCGCCCTGTCGGCTTCCGGCACCGAGTTGAAGGGGCCGAGCCGCACGCGGAAGGTCTGCCGCCCCCGCGGTCCCTGCGCCTCCACCACCGGCCGCAGCCCCGCGAGCCGCGCCGCCTGCCGTTCCGCCATGTCGCGGCGGGAGAAGGTGGCCCCCTCCACATAGAGCCGCCCCGGCATGGCCGCGACGCGCGCCAGGCGTTCGGGCAGTCTTTCCGGCGCCGCGCTGACGGCCGCCTGTTCCGCGACGCCCGCGCGCCCATCGCCCGGCAGGCGCCGCGCCTCCCGCACCCGCGCGGCCTGGGCGGCGCCGGGCGGCGGGGCCAGCTCCTCCCGCTCCACCGCGGCGACGGGCGCGGGGGCGATCTGCAGCGCCGGGGTCTCGGTATTCGGCAGGGCGGCGGAGATGCCCCGGCTCTGCTCCCCCACCACCTCGACCCGCACCTGCACGGTGCCGCCGGGGCGGATGCCCAGCAGTTCCGCCGCGCGGCGGGAAAGGTCGATCACCCGCCCGGGGTTGACGGGGCCACGATCATTCACCCGCACCTGCAATTGCAGGCCGTTCTCCAGGTTCGTCACCGTCACCACCGCCGGCATCTGCAAGGTGCGATGCGCCGCGACCAGCGCGGTGGGGTCATGGATCTCCCCATTGGCGGTCCGCCGCCCGCTCCGCTGATCCGCGATCACCGCGGCGAGGCCGGTCTGGGATAGCTGAAAGTCCTCGCGCGGGTAGGACCAGACGCCACCCATCTGGTAGGGCTCCCCCACCACATAGCGCGGCTGCGCGATGGGCGGCGGCGGCGTCCGCGCGCAGCCCGCCAGGACGAGCAACGCCAACAGGGCCAGGCGCTTCATGCCTAGGCCACTCGGTCCGACAGCAGGCCCACCGCGAGGGCGTAGAAGTTGGAGGGGTTGTACCGCCGGATGACGTTGAAGTTGTGGTAGACGGCGAAGGCCTGCCCGCCCGCGCCCCCCGGCAGGATGATCGCCGCTTCCATGTCGAGTGCCGGCAGCGCCGATCCATCCGGGCGCCGCACCCCCATCCGCACCCATTCCCGCAGCGGCTTCGTATTGTCGCGCCGCGCGTCATCCGGGTTGAAGCCCGCGGGCAGCACCACCTCCCGCCCCCACAGCTCCTCCTCCCGCCAGCCGGAACGGGCGAGGTAGTTGCCGATGGACCCCAGCGCATCCGCCCGGTTGTCCCAGATGTCCCGCCGCCCATCGCCATCCATGTCGACGGCCAGGCGCTCGAAATTGCTCGGCATGAATTGCGGGTGGCCCATGGCGCCGGCCCAGCTGCCCTTCATGCGGTCGGGCGCGACATGCCCGGCATCCAGGATCTTCAGCGCGGCCAGCAATTCATTGCGGAAATAGGCGGAGCGCCTTCCATCCCAGGCCAGCGTCGCCAGGCTTTCCACCACGCTGAAATTGCCGGTGAAGCCGCCGTAATTCGTCTCCAGCCCCCAGATCGCGACAACAACGCGGGGGGAGACCTTGAACCGCCCCTGCACCGCTTCCAGCGTCGCGCGGTTGTCGGCGAAGGCCCGCCGGCCCGCATCGATGCGGGTCTGGGACAGGCGCGCATCGCGGTACTGTTCCCAGGTCTGGGTGAATTCCGGCTGCCGCCGGTCCAGCTCCAGCACCCGGTCATTGGCGCGGATGCCCGTCAGCGCGCGGGACACGGTGGCGGCGGAGACGCCCTGCCGCCGCGCCTCCGCCCTGACGCCTTCCAGGAAGGCGTCGAAGCTCTGCGTGGCCGCGGCTGCGGCGCCGGGCATCAGCAGGGCGGCCGCGGCCGCGGAAAGGGTGACTCGCCGTGTCGGACTCATGGACCGCTGATTGCCACAGCCGGGCCTGTCGGGGCAACGCACGGCTGCGATGGCGTCACCCGCGCGAAGCGGCGGCCGCCATCTCCTCCGCCCGGTCCTGCAACCGCCGGAACACCGCCGGGGCATCGGCATCCGCGAGGCGCCCGCCCTGCTTGCGGATGCGGCCATCGACGATGACCGTCTCGATATCCCCCGCACTCGCCTGCAGCAGCACGAGGCCCGCGGGATCGCTCACCGGCGCCGTCAGCGGCTGGTCGGCCCGCACCAGGATGATGTCGGCCCGCTTGCCCGGCGTGATGCTGCCCGTGACGCGATCCAGCCCCAGGCCCCGCGCGCCGCCGATGGTGGCGAATTCCAGCATCTGCCGCGCCGTCACCGGCGGCGTCTGCGCCACCGTCCGCGTCGCCGCGATGGCCAGCAGGTTCAGCCGGTGCAGTTCCACCGCCATCGCCACCCGCAGCTGCGGCAGCAGCCCGCCGCCGACCATGGAGGGGATGTCCGTCCCGACCGAGACCCGCATCCCCGCCGCGAGCGCCTTGAACATCGAGGGATGCCCATGGCCCATCCGCAGCTCGACCTCCGGCGTCGAGGCCAGCATCACGCCCTTGTCGGCGGCAAGCTTGTACTCGTCATCCTCGTGGTTGTTCGCGTGCACGATCTGGAGGCGATCGTTCAGCAGCCCCGCGGCATCGAGCTGCGCCAGCAGGCGCGGCTTGCGGTTGGCGTAGATGCTGGCGCCGGTGTGGATCGCGATCGGCACGCCGATCTCCGCCAGCCGGCGCATATCGACCAGCGCCGGCTCCAGCGGCGTGAAATCCGGCCCCTGGAGGCAGGTCCAGAGCTGGATCAACCCGTCGGAGGCCGCGAGCCTGCCCGCCTTCAGCGCCTTCGCATGGTCCACCATGCGGCCATGGATCGCGGCGGCGTCGGCGCCTTGCGGGATGGGCGGCGCGGTATAGGCCAGCACGGCGCGGATGCCGGCGGCGTCCAGACCCTCGATCGCCGCATCGGCGTGGGCCGGGCTCATCGTCTCCCGCGACCAGTCCATCACGGCGGTGACGCCCGCGGCGATCTGTTCCAGCGCCCCCGCATGGTCGGCCAGCTTCACATCGGCCGGAGTCATCCGGTTGGAATGGCGCAGCACGATGGTCTGGAAATAGCCGACGAAGGAATGCTCCGTGGACAGGCCACGCTGCATCGTCTGCGCCAGGTGGATATGGCCGTTCACCATGCCCGGCATGGCGATGCGCCCGGCGCCATCGATGATGGTCGCCCCGGCCGGCGCCTCGATATTCGGCGCCACGGCGCGGATGGCGCCACGCTCGATCAGGATGTCACCGAGCGGCATGTCGCCGACCTGGCTGTCCATGGACAGCACATGCGCGCCGCGAACCAGAATGGGCCGGGCCGGATCGGCAGCATGCTGCGCGCGGGGCGCGGCCGGAAGCCCCGAAAGAGTTGCGGCCCCGGCCGCCGCTGCGAAGACCGCGCGGCGACCGAGGCCGTTGGCGTCGGAACTGTCGTTCATTGTTTTTTAGGGCCCGTCTCTTCCCGCCGTTCCGCGTCGCGGCGCCGGCGACGTCCTGTTACCAAGCAACCGATTGCATGGTCAAGGGCGTAACACGGCGTTGCAGCCTTGGCCGTCGCGCCCGCCCGCCCCGCCCCGCCATCCTGCCGCCCGAGGACAGGAGATCAGGCGATGACACAGCCCGGGATGCTGGTGCTGCTCTCGGCAGCGGATGAGGCGCTGTGGCGCCGCGATGCCGCGGTGATCCGCCGCGCCGGGCACCTGCCCCTGGATGCCGCGGCGCTGGAGGCGGCGCTGGCGGAAGGCGGCCCCGCCGCCCCCGTGGCACGGCGCCTGGCCGCCGCCTGCGACGCGGCGCTGCTGGACGCGGCGCCGGGCCTGGCTTCCATCTTCCGGTCGCTCCGCCGCCCGGTCTACGCTTCCCCCTGGCAATTGCCGGATGCGGACCGCGCCCCGCCCCCGCCACGCTGGCCATCCCGCTGGGTGCTGGAAGCGGCGCTGCGATCGCTCGACCGCTGAACCAGGGCCCCGACCACCGCCATGCGCGACTTCTCCTGGGACGATGCCAAGGTCTTCGCCGCCGTCGTGGAGGCCGGTTCCTGGCGCAAGGCCGCGCTGAAGCTCGGCCTGTCCACCGCCACGGCCAGCCGCCGGGTCGAAGCCTTCGAAGCCTGGGTCGGCGAGCCCCTGCTGGAACGCCGGCCGGAGGGCCTGCGCCTGACCCGCCGCGGCGACCGCATCATGGCGGCCCTCGCCCAGATGGGCGGCGGCGCCGATGCCATCCGCCGCGCGGCCGCGGCGCGGGAGACGGAGGTGGTGCGCATCACCGCCACGGCCTCCATGGGCCTGGTGCTGGTGGACCACATGGCGGCGCTGGCCGCGGCGACGCCCGGCATCGTCATCTCCCTGCTGCCATCCCGTGCCATCCTGTCGCTGGCCCGTCGCGAAGCGGAAATCGCCATCCGGATGCGGGACCCGCCGGAGGGCGGGCGCCTGGTGATGCGCCGCCTGGCCCGCGTCCGCGTCGCCCTCTACGCCGCCCGGTCCCTGCTGCCGGAAGGCGCAACGCCGGACGTCACCGCCCTGCCCTTCATCGGCCTGGCGCGCCCGCCCGCGCAATCCCGCACCGTGGCCGCGCTGCACGCGGTGGTCGGGGACCGTCCGCCGGTCGCGGTGCTGGATGACACGCCGATCCGGCTCCGCGCCTGCCTGGCCGGCCTCGGCATGGCGGTGCTGCCCTGCGCGCCGGCGGATGCGACCGGCGCGCTGGTGCGCGTGGCCTCCTTCCCGCCGGAGACGGATGAGGACGCCTACCTGCTGATGCATGAGGACCTGGCCGACGTCCCCGCCATCCGCGCCGTCGCCGATGCCGTCGCCGCACTGTTCCAGCGGCAGCGCCACGCGCTGATGGGCGCGTCTTGACGGATGCCCGCCCGGCGCGCCGGATGCGTCACGATAAGGCGGGGAGGATCAGCGGGGATGAGGCAATTCATGACGGCAGCGATCATCGCGGGGGCCATGGCCACCGAAGCCCTGGCCCAGCCGGCGCCGCGGCGGGATGAATTCTACTGGCTCGGCCAGATCAACAAGGCCAGCGTCATCATCAACAGCCAGGAAGGGCTGCTCGACCCCGCCATCGCGCCGCGCATCGCCCGCGGCATCGACACGGTACTGCGCGCCGGGGACCAGCCCGGCGGCCGCCGCCCCAACCTGGTCATCACCTTCGAGCCTCTGCTGATCGAGGCCGCGGGGGTGGAGGCGACGCTGATCCATGCCGGCCGCTCCTCCCAGGACATGCTGACCACCGTCCGCTCCGCCATGATGCGGGAGGAGCTGCTGCGCGTCGCGGCCGCGCTCCGCCAAGTGACGGCGACGATGCTCGACATCGCGGAGCGCCACCGCGACACCATCGTGCCCAACTACACCAACGGCGTCGCCGCCCAGCCCAACAGCTACGGCCACTACCTGCTGGGCCATGTCGCGGGTCTGGAACGGGACATGCAGCGGCTGCGCGAAGCCTATGCGCGGCTCGACCTCTCCCCCATGGGCACCACCGTGCTGAACGGCACGAGCTGGCCGCTGAACCGGGACCGCATGGCGCGCTACCTCGGCTTCCCCGCCACCATCGAGAATGCCTATGACGCCGCGCAGATCCTGGCGGCGGAAATGCCGGTGGAACTCGGCGCCGTCAGCACCGCCATCGCCATCCATGCCGGCGCCTACATCGCCGATGTGATGACGCAATACGCCCAGCCCCGCCCCTGGCTGCTGCTGGCCGAGGGCGATGGCAACACCTATGTCTCCTCCGCCATGCCGCAGAAGCGGAACCCCGGCCTGCTGAACGATGTGCGCCGCCAGGCCAGCATGGTGGTCACGCTGGCCACCGGCCGCACCATCACCGCCCACAACATCCCGCCCGGGATGAACGACGCGAAGAGCACCGCCGACAATGTCGCGCTGACCGCCGCCACGACGCGGATGCTGGAACAGTGGAACCGCGTGCTGCGCGCCCTCGTGCTCAATCCCGCCCGGGCGCTGGAGGAGCTGGACCTCGATTGGACCGCCTCCCAGGAAATCGCCGATGTGCTGATGCGGGAACACCGGCTGCCCTTCCGCGTCGGCCACCACTTCGCGAGCGAGGTCGTGGACTTCGCCAAGTCCCGCGACATCCGCCCGAGCGACTTCCCCTATGCCGAGGCGCAGCGCCTCTACCGGCACATGCTGCATGAGATGGGGCTGCCGGAGGCCGACCTGCCGATGACGGAACAGGCCTTCCGCGCGGCGCTCGACCCCGCCGCCATCATCCGCGCGCGCGCGACACCGGGCGGCCCCCAGCCCGCGGAGATGACGCGGATGCTGGCCAGCGCCCGGGGCAGGCTCGCCGGCCATGGCGAATGGGCCACGGCGCAGCGCGGGCGGATCGACGCGGCGCTGGCGACGCTGGAGGCCGATTTCGCCCCCATCCTGGCGCGGGCGAACTGAACCGCCCGACTGACAGGCGGCGCGGTCAGAACCGCGCCGTCAGCGCCAGCGACCCGAAGGACTGCGCGCCGCCGCGCTGGCCGTAGAATTCCTCCGTCCGCATCACCTGGCTGTAGGCAAGCCGGAAGCCGCGCCAATGCACGACGAAGCCGGCGGAGAGGTCGCCGACGAAGGGTCGCTTGTCCACGGAAGGCCCGTCATTCCGCCAGGTGTTGCCATCCAGGAACACGTCCCGCAGCACCGCCCGCCCCTGCCCGCCGACGAAACCGTACCAGCCGAATTCCTGCCGCGGCTGGAAGAAGGCGGAACCGACCAGCGCGGGGCGGATGCGCGGCGCGCCGTAATCGGCTTCCAGCCCATTGCCGATCCGCAGTGTCGCGCCGGCACCCGCATAGGTGCTGACGGTGCCGAGCGCGAAGGTCGCGGAGGGCAGCAGGTCGATCTCGATGCCGCCGACGCGCAGCGCCGGCGTCCGCATGGTGCGCTCGAACACCATGTTCAGCGCGGGCTCGTCCTTCAGCTGGCGGGACCAGCCATTGGCGGAATAGTCGCGGATCAGGTCGTGGACGTTGTTCTGCACGAATTCGCCGAGCGCGGAGGGACCGACCACGCCGGCCTGCAATTCCAGCGTGGACAGCGCGAAGCCCTCGTCCCGCTGCAGCACCAGCGCGCCATAGAGATGCCCGGCATAGGGACGGTCCGTCGGGTCCGGGATGCGGGAGAGCGTGTCGCGCGGCGTGTAGATGGCGTGGCCGAGGCCGAAGCCCCAGCGCACCTCCCCCGGCCCGATCAGCGCATCCAGTTGCCCATCGAGGAAGCGGAGCAGTCCCGGCAGTTCGGTGGAGGGCGACCGCCAGGCCAACTGCACCCCGCTGGTGTAGTAGCGATCGGTCCCGGCCAGGGTGTCGTTCTCGTAGTTAAAGGTGAAGCTGCCGCGCGGGTCTGGCGCCGGCGCCGGTGGGGGCACCACCGCGAGCGGCGGGACCTGCGCCAGCGCCGGTCCGGCGAGGAGGAGTAGGGGCAGGAGCAGGTGGCGCATGGGGGCGGGCGATCCGGAGGGAGGAGGCAACCCTTCCGATACCGCAACCCCGCCGCGAAGGCGCCCCCCGCCCCATCACCTTCCCGGGATCACGGGGCAGCCGCGCCGGCCGCGATTCTGCTGGCCAGGCGGTCTTGTTCGCTCTATGTTCCCGCCATCACCATCCGACCTGTGTCCGCCCCCCGAAGGCAGCGCGAAGACCCCACTAAAGACGTCTAATCGGCTAAATCGGCTAAACCCGCCTTAGGGTTATGTGACCTCAATGGCACAGCCATGGCGGCCATCAGGCGTAGGGTTCGCCATCCCCGCGGGACCAGAGGTAGTGGCCCGGCAGCGCGACGGTGGTCATCGCCTCATGAGTCAGCGGGGCGGAAAGCTGGATGTCGCTGTTCCGGTCGATCAGTGGCTCCAGCATGCGGACGACGTAGCCGAGGCGGGTGAGGAAGTCCCACATCTCCTCGAAGGCGGCGCGCCGCCGATCGCCGAGCCGCGCGTGATGGGCGGCGCTCCAGCGGGTGAGCAGGCGGAGGTCGGGCGAGGCCGCGATCACCCGCTGCGCGCCCCGCAACGCCAGCGGCTCCGCACCGCCGAGGTCGAGTTGCAGCAGGTCGATTCGCGGCAGGGCGAGGAGGTCGGCGATGTGGTCGATGGTGCTGGTACGGGCGGTGAAGGGCACGGGCAGGCAGGCCCCCTTCCCCCAGCGCCCCTCGGAATCCACCAGCCGGCCCATGGTGGCGGCGGACCAGCGCCCATCGGGGGGCAGGCCGGGTTCCCCCCCGCCTTCCGCGGCTGGGCAGCGCGGCGGCAGGGTGGCCAGGCGCTGCGGGTCGAAGCGGCAGGCGATGTCGCGCCCGGCCTCGTCCGACAATGCCCGGGCGAAGACCTCCGTATGGCCGTGGCTGCCGTTCCAGTGCAGCGACTTCAGCAGGAAAGGCAGCAGATGCGGATTGGGCTCCACCGCCACGACGCGCCCGGCCGCGCCCACTCGGCGGCCGGCGAGGCAGGCGAAATATCCGAAGCCCGCGCTGGCCAGCAGGCAAATGTCGCCCGGACGCAGCAGCTTCTGCATCAGGCGGGTGGTCCAGGGCTCATGCACGCCGTCGCGCAGCACCCCGATCGCGACATCGATGTTGAAGGCGGGGACAACGACGAATCCGCCCCAGGCGGTCTCGACCATCACCTCATCGACGCCGAGCGGCACCATCCGCCGGGGCGGCATGGCACGGTCGTCCTGGCGGAGGGCGAGGGTACGTTCGTCCAGCGTGCTCATGGCGGCTCCTCCTGCGGTGCGCGGCCGGCGGGGGCACCCCGTGCGGCGCGATGCGGCATGCGGGCGGCCTGCCCGCGGGGACGTAAGGCGATGGTGGCGCCAGCGGCACGGCTCCCGGATCATCCCGCTTTCACAACCTGATATCTTTTTTGACGCATCACGATATCGCGATGCATGCTGGCCTGATGGTCCCTCGCCCGCCGCGAGATCGTTCAAGTCACCGCATCCTGCACGTTCATGTTTGCATTGATACGGCAACCCAAGGTAGATCGATTCGAGACGACGTCAACACAACTCTGAGGTCCGACGCGAAAATGCGACGATGGGAAGACAGGAGTTTTTCCAAAATGAATACTACTCGTAAAAATAAAGACAATTCCTGGTCGGGAGGTGCTGGCGGTACCCCGGCAGGTGCGGCGGTGCCGCCTGTGTCGCACCCGCGGCCCCTTCTGGCCCCGCGATGACGGCGATGTGGCGCCGAGTCGGCCCTTGCCTGGCCTGGGATCGCGCCCATCGCCGCCCGGCCGCGGGGCGTCGCGCCGGCAGGCGGCCGGCCCCGGCGGATGCCACAAGCGCAAGCCCCGTCCGCGACATTCTCGCGCAGCGTGTAATCGAATCAGATGTTTGACGCTCTGCGGCGATTCACGGCAAAGAGAGCGGATGGGTTCCAGCGGTGTCCACCGCCCGGAGGTTGCGATGGATAGCCACATCGATCGCCTGGCGGCCGCGTGCGGTCTGCGCCACTTCAGCTACCGGGCCTTCGGCGCGCCGGAGATCGTCGTCGTGCAGCGCGTGCCGGCGCCGGAGCCGGAGCCCGCCATCACCCTGGCGGAGGAAGCCGCGGCGCCGGTGGAAGCCCCCGCAGCCCCGATCGCCGCGCAGCCCCCTGCCCCGCCGCTTCCCGCGGCGGCATCGCCACCCATCCGCCTGTCGCAACCGCCCGAGGAACAGGCCGCCGGCACTGGCCTGCCGCCCCGCCGCGCGCCGGTGGTGCTGCCGCCGCCGGAGGCCCCCGTCATCGCCGCCGCTGCACGTCCCGCGACGCGCGTCCCGTCCGGCCGCCCGCCCGTGGTCCTGCCGGAACCCGATTCCTTCGACCCGATCATCGCCTTCCGCGGGCGGGATCCGCGCGGCGCGGCGGAACGCCGCGCCTCGCCGCCGGTCCCGCCGCCGCCCCGGCGCGATGCCCCGCCCCGGCGCTTCGCCCTGCTGGATGAGATCGCCCCATCCGCCGCACGCCCGCCCGTGCCGTCCGATCGCCGTATGCCCCCGCCGGCCGCGCCCGGCCGACCCTGAAGCGAGCCCGATTCGTCCATGCCGCTCATCGCCTTCGTGTCTCCCAAGGGGGGTGTCGGGAAGACAACCCTGGCCGCCAGCGTCGCCGCCGTGCTCGCCGCTCGGGGGAACGAAGTCATCGCACTCGACCTCGATCCGCAGAATGCGCTTCGCCTGCATCTCGGCGTGCCGATCCATGAGGAGAGCGGCTTCCTCGCCGGCCTGCCGGACGGGCTGCGCTGGCAGGATGCGCTGCGCCAGACCCGCGCCGGCGTCGGCCTGCTGCCGCATGGCCATACGGAGCCGAAGGCATCCCTGGACCTGACGAGGCTGCTGCTGGAACGCCCGGACCTGCTCGGCCAGCAGGTGCGGGAGATGGTGGCGGCACCTGGCCGCGTCGTCATCGTCGATGCCGCGCCGGGGCCTTCCCCCGCGCTGTCCGCCGTGCTGCCGCTGGCGGACATCATCTGCGTGGTGCTGCTGGCCGATAGCGGCTCCGCCTCCCTCATCCCTTCCGTCGCCAGTGGCCGCTTCCTCGGCCGCGGCACGCTGGCGTCCCGCGCCGCGCTGAAGGCGATGCTGGTGCTGAACCAGGTGGATCTGGGCGCACCGCTGTCGGATGCGGTGCTTGAATTCGCGCAGCAGGCCATGGGGGATCGCCCCGTCAGCGCCATCGCACGCGACCCGGCGGTGGCGGAAGCCCTGGCGGATCGCCGGCTGCCGGTGGAAGCGATCGGCCCGGGGTCGGAGGATATCGCCCTGCTGGCGGAAACCCTGGCCCGGCGGCTCGACCTCGGCGCGCCGCCGGCGGAGAAGGATCGCGGCCGGCCCAGCTTCTCCGCCCTCACCGCCTGGGGGTTGCGCCGTTGATCCGCGCGGCCACGGAGGGAACCCTGCCGCTGCCGGGGCGGCTGCTGCGGGGCGTGCTGATCGCACTCGGCGCCGTCGCGCTGCTCATCGTCATCACCGTGCCGCTGGCCGGCGAACAGCAGGCGGTGCTGACGCTGCTGGGCGCGGCGGCCTTCATCATCCTGAACCGCTACCGCTCCCGCCGCGTCACGGTCTTCCTGGTGATGCTCTCGGTCGCCATCACGTCGCGCTATCTGTTCTGGCGCGTGACGCAGACGATCGAGTTCGAGAGTGTGCTGGGCGGCCTGATGTCGGTCGGCCTGCTGCTGGCGGAAGTCTATGCCGCGGCGCTGCTGTTCCTGTCCTACGTCCAGCTGACCTGGCCGCTGGACCGCAAGCCGGTGCCGCTGCCGGCCGATGTGAACGAATGGCCGACCGTCGATGTCTATGTGCCTTCCTACAACGAAAGCCTCGACATCGTGCGGCCGACGGTGCTGGCCGCGATGAACATCGACTGGCCGCGGGACAAGCTGAACGTCTACATCCTGGATGATGGCAGGCGGCCCGAATTCCGCGACTTCGCGGAGCAGGTGGGCTGCGGCTACGTGATCCGGCCGGACAACAAGGGCGCCAAGGCCGGCAACATCAACCACGCCCTGAAGCACACCGATGGCGAGTATATCGCCATCTTCGATTGCGACCACGCGCCCACGCGCGCCTTCCTGCAGATGACGGCGGGCTGGCTGGTGCGGGACAAGCGGATCGCCTGCGTGCAGACGCCGCACTACTTCTATTCCGCCGACCCGTTCGAACGGAACCTGGCCCGCCGCCGGCGCGTGCCGAATGAGGGCCTGCTGTTCTACGGCGCCATCCAGCCGGGCAATGACCTCTGGAACGCCGCCTTCTTCTGCGGCAGCTGCGCGCTGATCCGCCGCACCGCGCTGATGGAAGTGGGCGGCGTGCCGCACCAGACGGTGACGGAGGATTGCCACTGTTCGCTGCTGATGGCGAAGAAGGGCTGGCACAGCGCCTATATCCGCCTGCCGCTGGCGGCCGGCCTCGCGACCGAAAGGCTGTCGATCCATATCGGCCAGCGCATGCGCTGGGCGCGCGGCATGATCCAGATCCTGCGGCAGGAAAACACGCCGATGATCCGGGAGCTGAGCATCACCCAGCGGCTCTGCTACTTCACCGCGGGCTTCAGCTTCCTGTTTGCCCTGCCGCGCATCGTCTTCCTCACCTCCCCGCTCGGCTTCCTCTTCCTGGGGGAGAACATCATCGCGGCCTCTCCCACCGCCATCCTCGCCTATGCCGGCAGCCACATGATCCACGCCTTCGGCACCGCCGCGCGGCTCAACGGCACCAACCGCCATTCCTTCTGGTCGGAGATCTACGAAGCCTCGCTGGCCGGCCCGCTGGTGCGCGTGACCATCGCCACGCTCTGGGACCCGCTGAAGGGCAAGTTCAACGTCACCGACAAGGGCGGCATGGTGGAGCACGGTTACCTCGACGTGCCCGCCGTCATGCCCAACCTGGTGCTGCTGGGCCTGCTGCTGATCGGCGTCTCCATCGGCATCTACGGTCTCTTCACCGCGCCGATAGGGTCGCTGGAGTTCCAGGCCTATGCTCTGAACACGCTCTGGGCGACGCTCTGCCTGGTGCCGGTTTCCGCCGCCGTGGCGGTGGGGGTGGAGCGTGAGCAGATGCGAGAGCGCGCGCGCATCCGGTCCGACATCCCGAGCGAGATCGTGCTGGAGGATGGCAAGCGCATGCAGGCCGTCACCACCGACATTTCGCTGTCCGGCGCCCGGCTCGTGCTGGACCGGCCCCTCGGCGTGGCGGATGAGGCGAAGTGCCGCATCGCCTTCCACTCCGGCGGCGAAATCCAGGAGGTGCCCGCCACGCTGCTGCGGTGGGAGGACAATGAGGCGGTGGTGCGGTTCGAGGTCGCGGATATCCGCGACGAGATGGCGCTGGTTCGCGTCTTCTTCGGACGGCCCGACGCCTGGATCGAATGGGATCACTGGCCGCGCGACAAGCCGCTGCGCGCCCTGAAGGATGTGGTGGGCGCGACGCGCGATGCGGTGTTCCACCGCTACCGCTTCCAGATGCGCAAGCCGCCGAAGCGCCTGCCGCCCGCCGCCATGGCGGCCGCCGCGGTCGAACGCAAATCCGATGTGGTGCGGCCACGTCGCCTGGCGGACCGGGCGAAGGACATGGCGGCGGGGCTGCTGCTGGCGCTGTCGCTCGGCCTGGCCGGGCCGGCGCTGGCGCAGAACGCGCCGGCGCAGTCCCAGCCCCAGGGCCAGACCCAGCGCCCCGCCAGCCGTCCCCCGGCCGCGCAGCCACCCGCCCCGACGCCCGCCCCGCCGCCCGCCGTCCGCACCGGCCCGCCGCCCGCCGCGCTGGCGCCGGCGCTGGGTGCGCTGCCCCTCGCGATCGAAGCCGCGCCGCTGGCGGAACCCGCGCCCGCGCCTGCCCCGCCGCCTCTGGCGGCCGCGCCACCGCAGGCCCGGGCGGCAGTGCCGCCTTCGCCTGCGGCATCGCCCTTCGCGTCCTCCGCCACGCGGGAAGTGCGCTTCACGCTGCGGGAACTCGGCCTGACCGGGCCGATGCAGTTCCGTGGCACGGCCGACCTCCAGGGCGTTCTGTTCGGCTTCTCCCGCGATGAGGTGGTGACCCAGGCGCGGCTGGTCGTGCAGGGCGGGTCCTCCGCCCAGCTCATCCCCTCCCTGTCGCAGATCTCGGTTACGCTGAACGAGCAGTTCGTCGGCAACCTCCCGCTCGACCCCGGCCGTGGCGCCTTCGGGCCGGTGGGGTTCGACCTCGATCCGCTCGCCTTCGCGGAGCTGAACCGGCTGAACTTCCGCTTCACGGCGCGCTACACGCCGGAATGCAACGACCCGCTCTCCGGCCTACTCAGCGCCAACGTCTCCGACCTCTCGACGCTGACGCTGACGATCGAGCGCCTGGTGCCGCAGCGGGACCTGGCCCGGCTGCCGGAGCCGCTGTTCGACCGGCGGAACCTCCGCCAGGGGCTGACGCTGCCGGTGGTGATGGCCTCCGAATCCGGGCCCTCCGCGCTGCGGGCCGCGGCCATCGCCGCGTCCTACTTCGCGGTGGAGGCCGACTACCGCGGCGCGCGCTTCCCCGTCTCCCGCTCCATCCCGCCCAGCGGCAATGCGGTGGTGCTGGCGGCGCAGCCCGATGCCATCCCGAACCTGACCCTGCCGCGGTTCGAGGGTCCGACCCTCGCCCTGATCGCCAATCCCACCGACCCCTACGGCACGCTGCTGGTCATCGGCGGGCGGTCGGAGACGGAATTGGCCCAGGCCGCCATCGCGCTCGCCGCCGGCGGGGACACCTTCGGGGGAGAGGCGGTGCGCCTGTCCGGCCCGCCCATCGTGGCGCCGCGCCGGCCCTATGACGCGCCGCGCTGGGTGGCGCCGGACCGGCCGGAGGAATTCGGCAGCCGGATCGATCGCAACGACCTGCAGGCCTATGGCTATTCTCCCGGCACCATCCGCATGCCGCTGCGCACGGCGCCGGACCTGCTGACCTGGGCGGGGCGGGGCATTCCGGTCGATATCGAATACCGGGCGCCGGGCGGGCCGATCCTGGATGTCGCGACATCGCGCCTCGATGTCTCGCTCTCCGGCGTCTTCCTGAAGTCGCTGCCGCTCGCCCGCGGGGATCGGTGGTGGCTGCCGGATTTCCTGGCGCCCTACGTCACCGGGACTGTGCTGCCGGACGCCGCCGTGCGGCGCGGGCGCGTGATGGTGCCGACCTACCTGCTGGCCGGGCAGGACGAGTTGCAGTTGCGCTTCGACATGCGCCCCTTCGCCCGTGGCGACTGCGTGGGCGTCCCGGGTGACATCCGCGCGTCGATCGAGCCGACCTCGACCGTCGATGTCTCCCGCGCCTGGCGCTATGCGCGGATGCCCTCGCTGGGCTTCTTCGCCTCCTCCGGCTTTCCCTTCACCCGGATGGCGGACCTGTCCGCCACCACCGTGATCCTGCCGGAAGCGCCGAACACGGTGGAGACGGGGGCCTTCCTCGACCTCATCGGCTCCATGGCCGTGAAGGTCGGCCTGCCGGCCACGGGGGTGCAGGTGGCCTTTCCGGCCGGCGCGGCCAGCCAGGGGAACCGCGACCTGATCGTCATGGGCACCTTCGGCCGCCAGCCCGCCGCGGCAACGCTGCTGCGCAACAGCCCCGTGCAGGTGGCACAGGACCGCGTGAGCATCGCCGCGCCGGATGCGCTGGCCGATATCCGCGCGCTGTTCCTGGACCAGCCAGGCGGCGCCGAACGCCGGCGCGCGTCGGCGGCGCTGTCGGAGGTCGGCGAATCCCTCGCGGTGATCGTCGGCACGGAAGCGCCGGAAGGCGGTGGGCGTTCCGTGGTGGCGCTGCTGGGCGCGACGCCGGCGGCGCTGGCCAATGCCGTCGCTACGCTGCGGGACCCCGCCACGGCGGGGCAGGTGCAGGGCGACCTGGCGGTGCTGAACGGCGTGCGCGTTACGACCTTCCGAACCAATGCCAGCTACACCGTCGGTGAACCGCCCTTCTGGATGGTTCCCTACCTGCTGCTGGATGAATCACCCTGGCGCGTCGGATTGCTGATGCTGGCAGCTGCCCTGCTGCTGGCACTACCCTCCGCCTGGATGCTGCGTCGCCGGTCCGCCATGCGGCTGCGCGCGCGAACGCCGAAGGACCACTGAGACGATGCGCGCCCCGCTCCGCCTCGCCCTGCTGGCCTCCGCCCTCGCCCTGCCCGCCGCGGCGCAGGAAGCGGGTGGCGGTTCGCCCGCGATCGCCATCCTCGTCCGGCAGGCGGAGCGCTGGCTGGCGCAGGACCGGGTGGACCTGGCCGTGGCGCCGATCGAGCGCGCCCTGGCGGCGGAGCCCAACAACCCCCAGGCGCTCGCCGTCGCCGCGCGGATCGAGGTGGCGCGCGGCAACCGGGAAGCGGCCAGCGCCTATCTCGCGCGCCTCGGCCAGGGCGGCAACCGCGCCCAGGTGCAGGAGGTGCAGGACGCCATCCGCGCCAGCGGCGTGGACCGCCAGGGGCTGGAGGAAGCGCGCCGCCTGGCAAGCGAAGGCCGCGCCGCCGCCGCCGTGCAGCGCTACCGCGCCCTGTTCGGCAACCAGGCGCCACCCGATGCCTATGCGCTGGAATACGCCCAGGCCCTCTCCGGCGCGCCCGCCACGCGGCAGGAGGGGATCGAGGCGCTGTCCCGCCTGGCGGCCCGCCCCAACGCCACGGCACGCGCCCGGCTGGCCCTTGCGCAGGCGCTGACCTTCGATCCGGCGACGCGCCTGCAGGGCATCCAGCAATTGCAGGCCCTGGCGGCGCTGCCCGAGGTAGGCGGGGAAGCGCGTCGGGCCTGGGCGGCGGCCATCGGCTTCTCCGGCAACGACCCGGCCATGCTGCCCGCGGCGGAAGCCTTCCTCCAGCGCTACCCCGACGATCCCGAGATGCGCCGGCGGGTGGAGACGCTCCGCGCCTCGACCCGCACCGCCGCGGCGCCGGACCCGGAGGCCGCGGGGCGGCAACTCGCCTTCCAGCGGCTGGAGGCCGGTGCTATCGGCGACAGCACCCGCCGCTTCCAGGAATTGCTGGCGCGCGACCCGAATGATGCCGACAGCCTCGGCGGCCTCGGCATCATCCGGCTGCGGGAAGGCAATTTGGCGGAGGCGCGGGACCTGCTGGGCCGCGCCATGGCGAATGACCCGCAGGGCGGCCGGCAATGGCAGCGCGCCTTCGAAGGCGCGGCCTATGGCGACGAACTCGCCACCGCCCGCGCCCTGCTGCGCCGCAACGACCTGGACGCCGCCGAGACCACCGCCCGTCGCGCCGCGATCCGTGAGGTGGATGACCGGTCCGACATCGAGACCCTGCTGGGCGACATCGCGATGCGCCGCAGCGATCCGGTGGCGGCGGAGGCCCGCTACCGCGCCGCCCTGTCCCGCCGCCCGGGCTTCCCCCCGGCCCAGGCCGGCCTGACCCAGGCACTGCGGGCCCAGGGGCGCGCCCCGGAGCCGCGCGCCGCCGGGGAACCGCGCATCGCCGCGGTGCCGGAAGGCGATGGCTTCCGGGCCGAGGGCGGCACGCCCCCCCTGCCCGCCGCCGCCGCCGCCTTCCGCGCCGAAGCCGCCCGCGTCGCCGACCCCGGCGCCGCGGCGGTGCTGCTGCGCAACGCCATGGCGGCGGCGCCGGAGAACCCCTGGATCCGCCTCGACCTGGCGCGCGCGCTGCGGCGCCAGGGGCGCGGCTCCGAAGGCCGGGCGCTGGTGGAGGAACTCGCCTCCCGCACGCCGACGCCGGACAACATCTACGCCGCCGCCCTGCTGGCGGAGGAGGACGGCCGGACGCCGGATGCCGACGCGCTGCTGGCGCGCATCCCGCAGGGGCGCCGCACGGCGGATATGGCGCGGCTCGCCACCCGCATCCGCACGCAGCGGGAGGTGGTGGCCGCGGCGGCGATGATGGCGGCCTCGCCGCTCGATGGACGATCCCAGCTGCTGTCGCTGGCCGCGCGGCCGGACCCCACCGGCAGCACCGCCGGCGCCGTCATCCGCGCCTTCTCCGATGCCAATGACCGGATCGGCGCGGCGGAGGCCGGCCGCGTGGCCGTTGTCGCCAATCGCGGCCAGGTGCCGGCGCGCGTCGCCATCGCCGGCGCCCTGCTGGCCGCGGGGCTGGAAGCGGAAGCCACCGCGGTGGCAGCGGAGATCGAAGCCGGCAACCCGAGCGCCGAGGTGCGGCGGGATCTGGCCGTGCTGCGCAGCGGCGCCGCCATCCGCGCGGCGGACCGGCTGAACGAGGCCGGCGACCAGGTGCAGGCCTTCGAAAGGCTGCGCCCCGCCCTCGCCCAGCCGGAGAACCGGGACGCGCAGCTTGCGCTGGCCCGCCTCTACCTCGGCGCCCGGCAACCGGCGGAGGCACTGCGCGTGGCGGAGGCGACGCTGATGCGCGACCCCCGCAACATCGATGCCCGCCGCACGGCCATCGAGGCCGCCATCGCCACCGGCGACCGCGCCCGCGCCGCCAGGCTGCTGGCGGAGGGGCAGAGCGCCATGCCATCCGACGCCCGGGTGCTGCTGCTGGAAGCCCGCGTCGCGCGGGATGCCGGCGATGGCCCCCGCGCGCGCCAGGCGCTGGAAGCGGCGCTGCGGCAGCGGGCGGCAGAGCTTGGCAGCTTTACCCGCGGGCCGGCGCCGTCCGGCCTGGTCGGCGCCAGCGCACAGAACCCCTTCGGCCGCGCGGCCAGCACCGCGAGCGGGGCCACCACCGGCGCGCCGGTGGACCGCCTGACGCGGGAGATCGAGCAGGAACTGGCCTCGCTGCGCGACGACATCGGCCCAAGCATGGCGGCCATCGTCGGCGGCCGGATGCGGTCGGGCGACAACGGCCTCGACAAGCTGGCGGAGGTCTCGACGAGGCTGGAGGCGGTGGTGACGGCGCCGATCGTGGGCGGGCGCCTGACGGTCTTCGCGGAGCCGACCGCGATCGATTCAGGCTCGGTCGAGAATTCCACCCAGGCGCGGCGGCGCTTCGGCACCGCGGCGCTCTCCTCCCCCACCGCCCTGCCGCCGATCCCCTCGGGCTCCGCCGCCGGTGTCGGCCTCGGCGTGGCGTATCAGCGGGGCGACTGGGGTCGGATCGACGTCGGCTCCACCCCCATCGGGTTCCCGACCTCCAACATCGTCGGCGGGGTGGAGATCTCGCCCCGCATCACCGATGACGGCATCCGGCTGCGCTTCACGGCGGAACGCCGGGCGATGAATGACAGCGTGCTGTCCTATGCCGGCGTGACGGATACGCGGACGGGGGCGAGCTGGGGCCCCGTGCTGCGCACGGGCGGCCGGGCGCAGGTGGAGATCCCGCTGGGGTCGGGCTACGGCTATGCCGGCGGTGGCTACGCGATCCTCGATGGCAGCGGCGTCGTCTCCAACAGCCGGATCGAGGGTGGCGCCGGCGTGTCCATCCCGCTCTATCGCAGCGGGGACACGGAAATCCGCACGGGGCTCGACCTCGTCTACCTCGCCTATCAGCGGAACCTTCGGTACTTCACGCTCGGCCATGGCGGCTATTTCTCGCCGCAGCAGTACACGGCGCTGAACCTGCCGGTGGACTACCGAGGGCGGAACGGCGACCTGACCTACCGGCTGGGCGCGACGCTGGGCTACGCCGCATGGCGGGAGGATTCGGCGCCCTATTTCCCGAACGATGCGGGCGCCCAGGCCAGCCTCCAGTCCCAGGCGAATGCCACGGCCGGCACGTCGGAGGCGGTGTCCGCCACCTATCGCGGCCAGTCGCAGGCCGGCGCCGTGGGTGGTATCCGGGCGGACCTGGACTATGCGCTGAATGACAGCCTCTCCATCGGGGCCGCGCTGCGCTACGACAAGGCCTCCAACTTCGACGAGACGCGGTTCCAGTTGCGGCTGCGCAACCGGTTCTGAAGACGGTTCAGGCGGCGCGGGGCGCCGCCCGGATCATCGTGCCGATGTCGTGCTGCGCGCGGAAATAGGCGATCGTCCGTCGCAGCCCGTCCTCCAGCCCCACTTCCGGCACCCAGCCCGCCAACTGGCCGATCCGCGTGATGTCCGGCCGGCGCTGGCGCGGATCATCCTGCGGCAGGGGCTGGGATTCGAGGCGGGATCGCGACCCTGTCAGGCGAATCACCAGCGCCGCCAGGTCCAGCATGGTGAATTCGCCGGGGTTGCCGATGTTGATGGGCCCCACCGCCGCGGGATCATTGGATTCCATCAGCGCGACCAGCGCCGTCACCATGTCGTCCACAAAGCAGAAGGACCGGGTCTGGCTGCCATCGCCGAAGATGGTCAGCGGCGCACCCGTCAGCGCCTGCATGATGAAGTTCGACACCACGCGCCCGTCATTCGGATGCATGCGCGGGCCATAGGTGTTGAAGATGCGCGCCACGCGGATCGGGACGCCGTGCTGGCGGTGGTAGTCGAAGAACAGCGTCTCCGCGCATCGCTTGCCCTCGTCGTAGCAGGCGCGGGGGCCGATGGGATTGACGTTGCCCCAGTAGCCCTCGGGCTGCGGATGCACCTGCGGATCGCCATAGACCTCGCTGGTCGAGGCCTGGAGGATGCGCACCTTCAGCCGCTTCGCCAGGCCGAGCATGTTGATGGCGCCCAGCACGCTGGTCTTCGTCGTCTGCACCGGGTCCTGCTGGTAGTGGATGGGGGATGCCGGGCAGGCCAGATTGTAGATCTCATCCACCTCGACCGAGAGGGGGAAGGTCACATCGTGGCGGATCAACTCGAAATACGGGTTGGCCAGCATCCCGGCCACATTCTCCCGCACCCCGGTGAAGAAGTTGTCCACGCAGATCACGTGGTGCCCGGCCTGTAGCAGGCGCTCGCACAGGTGGGAGCCGATGAAGCCGGCCCCGCCTGTGACCAGCACGCGACGGCGGAAATGACGCATGGCCCGCAAATCCCATTCTAGGACGGGCGACCTTCGCAGGAAGTGCTGAAGGGATTCCCAATGCACACGGCTCAGCCGATGGTCAGGACCGCGCCGACGGCGCTGCCCTGCAGCCGGTCCACGCCGATCTGCGTGGCGGCGGGCAGGTTGTCGCCCAGAACGCCATCCACCATCACGCCCTGGCACGGGCCATCGACGATCAGGGCCGGTCCGCTGGTGCGGCCCGCACCTTCCCGCGTGTCGCGCGCGGTGATGTCGCGCAGCACGGTGCCATGGCAGTCCCGGCCGAGGCGGATTGCCGGGAAGGCCGCCGGCCGGCTGCCGGAACCATCGAGGGCCATGATGCCGCGGAGATGGGTGTTGCGGCAGCCCGGCGCCAGCAGGACCGCTTCCATCGCCATGTCCTGCGCCCGCAGGCCGGAGACGCTGAGCCGGTGGCATCCGTCCTGCGCGGCGACGGCGCGCTGCGCGCCCTGGACCGTCAGGTCGGAGACCGTGCAATCGACCGCCCCGCCGCGGCCATGCCCGACCACGACGGCGGGGGCCATCGGCCGGTTGCGCACGACGCCGGACACGCTGATCCGCCTGGCGCCGAAGCCGAAGGAAAAGGCGGGGCTGCGGGATTCGCTGCCGCCGCCGTCATGGCTGATGTCGAAGCGAAGGTCGCTGCTGCCGTTGACGACGATCGGGCTGTCGCAGCGCCCGCCCCGCCACGTCACGTCGCTGACGCCGGGTTCCGAGAAGAAGCCCCGGCCGAAGCTGTTGTCCACGCTGGTCTCGCCGATCGCCAGGTTGGTGGCGTGGGTCACGTGGATGCCGATGCCGCCCTGGGCCTTGCCGTTGACGATGTGGACGCCGGTGACGTTGACGTTGCGCGTGCCCTGCTTGATGCGGATACCCGCGACGCTGTGGGTCGAGCCGGAGCAATCGATCAGCCCGTTGGCGATGCTGATGTCGCCGCAATCGCCGCCGCCGATGTCGATCACCTCCCCATTCCGGGCCAGGCTGCACCGCCGGAAGGTGAAGCCGGACAGGTGGAAGCTGCGGACGTTGAAGTTCAGGTCGATGGCCTCGTCGTGGAGGTCATATCCCTGGATCCCGGTGGCGACGACATCCTCGATCCGGTCATCCGGGCCCGCGCCGGCACCGATGACCGATGTGCCGCCGCGCGCGACGATATCCATCAGCCGTGCCTGGCGCGCACGCTGGAACCAGATGCTCCGCCCCTCCTGGATGCGAAGGCCGCGGGCGGAAAAGCCGGCGGCATTGCCCCGGACCCGGACCGGCGAACAGCGCCGCCCCAGGGAAAAGCCGATATCGGCCAAGGCGAAGTCATCCGCCCCGTCAACGTCGAAGACACCCAGGCTGACGGCAGGGAAACGCGGCACCTCGATCAGGCGCGGCCCCCGGACCAGCACCCCGGGCGCCGCCGCGATGGGCGCCACGACCTGGATCGGGCGCCCCTGCGGCAGGATCACTTCGCCGCCCACCGCACCATTGTTCCGGCGGAGATAGTCGATCGCGGCGGCAATGGCCTCTCCGGCCGAGCGCCCCGCTGTCTCGAACTGCGTGAATGCCACGCGTTCGCGCAGTTCATCGCCAATGGGCCGTAGCCGGGCATCATCCCCGGCCGCCTGGCGGAAGGTGGGGATGGTGTTGAGGTATGCCGCGGCCAGGTCGCCATGGGTGGACAGGCGCCAATCCCCGGCCTGCAGCGCGAGCGCGCCCTGCCGGGCTGCGGCGGCGCCCTCCTCCGCCGCCAGCGGCGCCGCGGGCAGCAGGCGGGACTGTGCGAGGGATGGCGCCAGGGATGGCGACGGCGTGGCTGTCGCCTCGGCAGCGAGCGCGGAGGTGGCCGGCGCCGCCGCCAGGGGCAGGAAAAAGGTTGCTCGACGAGCGAGGAGGTGACGGGACATGGCGGTTAACTCCCGGCGAGACCCATGCAGACACGCGCCGCCGCGCCCCCGCCCTGCGCCGCGTGTCGTACGGCGCCACGGCCGCCACGGGGCAGCGGCGAAGGCTTGAACAGCCGGTTCGGATATGCTCACTACCCACAGGCGAATGGAAGCGGGCACAGGTTGTGTCCGCCGCCGCGTCCCGCGCGTCTGGTAGGATGCAGGGACCGGCTGAAGCCAATCTACCCGGACGGGGCTGCCGATCACCCCGCGCCGCCTGACTGTTACGCTACCTGACTGTGGTATCCCATCAAGGCTTGATGTGCCTGGCTTCTGCCCGGGCCCGCAGCATTCTGGCTCAACAGAGACGAAAGCAGGTCATCAATGAAGCAGGGTATCGATGCTGTCCTGGCGCTGACCGACCGCAAGGAGAGGTTCGCTGCCCTTCTGGCTCTGTTGGAACCGGGCGACATTGTCGTCGACTGCGGCGCCAACATTGGTTCCGTCGCAGCCCGCTTCGCAGCCCGCGGCTGTGTCATGCATTGCTTCGAACCGGACCCCCTTGCCTTCGGGATGCTGAAGGATCGGCTGGCCGGCAACGCCAGCGTCACGCTCCACAACAAGGCGGTCTGGAAGGAAGCGGGCACCGCGAAGCTGTTCTTCCACGAGACGCGGGAGGAGGCATCAGTGGAGCGAACCCAGTCATCATCCCTGCTCGCCGACAAGATCAACGTGGACGGTAGCGGCGGCCATGACGTGGAACTGGTGGATTTCCCTGCCTTCCTGCGGGCACTTCCCGCACCGGCGGCGGTGCTCAAAATCGATATCGAGGGTGCCGAGGGCGAACTGCTGAAGGAAATCCTCGACCAGAACCTCGAAGATCGCTTCAGCGTCTGCCTGGTGGAGACGCATGAGCGGAAGGTCCCTTCCTCTCGCGAACCGATGAAACATGTCCGCAACGTGATCGCGGAGCGCAACCTCAACCACATCTTCCTCGACTGGAAGTGAGCCACGCCGTCTCGGTTGCCACGATCTCGGCTCAGTATCGGACAGACCGCGGTGACTGACGAAGTGCCTGCCAGGCTCGCCACCCTGCTCGGCATCGATCCTCGCCATCTGCGCGATCGCCGAACGCCGCGCGACCCTGCGACGCATGGCATCGCGGCGCTCATCGACCAGACACGGATCGTCAATCCTTTCGGTGCCGGCGCCGATGCCAGTGCGACGGGCCGCGCCGAGCTGGGCCGCATGATCGCCACGCATTACGGGCGCGGACCAAAGGCCTGGGACGCCAGGCTTGCGGATACGACAAAGCGTTTCTTCACGGGGCGCATGGGCCGTTTCTACTCACCGCTCGACGGCGCCGTGCTTCCAGCGGTCGGCGAGTTGTTCGGCTCGCGCCTTCGATGGCTGCAATGGGTCGTGCTGCAGCATGCGCCTCTGCGCATCCTCATCCTGGAGGCAAACTCCCCCATCTGCATCTGGTACCCGGAGCAGCAGACGCTGCTCGCCTTGCGGGAGAACACCTCCACCTTCGCGCTTTCCTTCCGCCAGCTTCTTCATCTGGTGCTTGAGCAGCCGGCCGCCTTCCTCGCCTGGCTGGACGCGGCCGGCCGGCCGACAGCGCGACGCGCCTTCATCGTCGGGGAGGCACGGCCCTCCCACTTCATGGCGCAGACTCTCGGATTTCTCGAACGGAACCTCGAAGAACTCATCCTCCCGTTCCTCAAGGCAGGACATCTCCTGACGGTCCTGAGCGACCGGAGTTTCGTGGACCCGCTTCGCGTCTTCCCGGAACTTCGGAACTACCCGGTCCTCGCCGTGCCGCTGGAGCAAGCGCCCGCCATCCTGTGCAGCCTCGGCCTCCAATGCCGCCTGAATGACAGGCGCATCACGAATACCAGCTTCGGCTGGGTCTCCCGTCTTCGGTCGGCTGACACGGGGCAGGAGGGGCGCCGCGTCCTCGGCGTCCTGGTTTCCGTCGATGCGGAGCGGATGCGCTTCGACAACCAGATCCCGGCCTTCGCGGCCTGTCTGGAACGGCTGGGCCGGGAAGCGGCCAGCCTGGGTGCGTCCCTGACCGTCTATTGGGATGGCTGGACTGTCGCGGCGGGCAATGTGCCGGGCCCCAGGGACCACGCCGTCTGCGGCCGGATCGCCAGCATCGCCACCGCCATCCGTGAGGCCTGCCCCGCCCGGTTCGAGGAAGTCGTGCTGTATGGGCGGTCCATCGAGGACAAGATCGGCCTCGCCACGGATTGCCGGATCGCGCTGGCGACCTACGGCACGGCCACCATCCTGCCGACCTGCGCCCTGGCGGTTCCGACCATTACCTATCATATCGAATCGGTGGTGAACGACGCCGTCATCCGGTCAGCCCGCTACCTTGACCCCGCGCATGCCTTTACCGTGCCCGCCAGTGCCGTCACGGCCGTGCCGCCGATGGACGAGCAGGCGCACCGGCAACGCTTCCATGTGGAGATCCCGGCGCTGCTGGCCGTGCTGGAGGAGGTGCTCTCACGCGGCCCCATCCTGCCGCTGGAGCCTGGCTGACAGTCACCGCCCCCTCCCCAGTGCGCGGCGAACTAGGAAATACTTCTTGCACTCGACCCCGAAGGCGTCCTAGTTAGGCAGGCCAAGGCCGGAGGTCTGCCCGCATTGCCCTCACAGGGCATCGCGCTCGGCACCGTCGCTTCGCCCCCTAGATCCAGTCAATCCGCCGTCCTTTCACGGACCATCCCGGCCATCACCCGGGCTGGCCCGGTCGCACATGGGCATCCGCATGCCCAGGTCATCGGGGCGGCATGCCAGGAAAGGTTTCGCATGACTGCCGCCATCCATGCCGTCACCGGCATCAGCAACGCCACCGGCCGTCCCCTTGTCCTCGCCGGCGTCCTCCGATCCCCCCTGACCCTGCAGCGGGCGCAGGTGGCGACGCTGGCAACCGCGCAAGCCAGCAATGGCGCGACCTGGGCGGAGTTCGGGGGGAACCAGGCGCGGACGCATGGCAGTGCGTCCCGGCTGCTGGTCGAGGGGCAGCGGGCCAACCTGCTGCGGAATCCACGCTGCGAAGGTGCCGTCATCGGCACGCCGGGCACGCTGCCGACCTTCTGGTCTTTTGCCGGAACACTCGGCCTGTCCACGGCGGTCACCGGCACCGGGGTCGAGGATGGGTTGGCCTATGTCGATATCCGGTTCTTCGGCACGCCGACCTCGACCGGCACCGTCCAGGTGAACCATGACGTCGCCTCTCCGGCCAGCGACGGCCAGGTCTGGACCTACTCCCTGTTCAGCCGCGTCTCCGCCGGGAGCCTGGCGAATGTCGGCAACGCCACGCTCGCGGCGACGGCAGGCACCGGGACCACCAATGCCACCTACACCCTGGCCTCGGCCACGCTGGGAACGACGCGGCGGTCTGCCACGGTGACGGCGGCTGGCGGCGCCACCAGCATCATCGTCCGCTGGCGGCTCGCCGTGACGTCCGGCCAGCCGGTGGATGTCAGCGTGCGTTTCGCCGGAATCCAGTTGGAACAAGGCCCCGCGGCATCGACACCGATCCTGCCGCTCGCGGGTTCCCCGGCCTCCGTGACGCGGGGCACCGACCTGGTCAGCGCCACCCTGTCGGCGCTGGGCATCGCCGGCAACGGGCGCGCGACGCTCGGCTGGTGCGGCGTCATCCCCCAGGCCGCCGGCGCCGGCGCATCCCAGACACTGCTGCAGATCGATGGCGGGGACGAGAACAACCGCTACACCGTTCTCAACGCAGCTGGCGGTTCCGTCATCCGGCTGCAGCGGGGGCTGGCGGGCGCCACCGCGCAATCCGATGCCGGCAGCATGACCGCCGGGACGGTGTTCCGGCTTGGACTCAGCATCGATGGCGCCGGCAGGGCCGCCTTGTCGCTGAATGGCGGGGCGCCGATTGCGGTCACGGGTGGTGCGGTATCGGGCCTGGCGGCGCTCCGCCTTGGCACCACCGCGGCGGGGCTGGCGGCGATGTTCGGCGAGACGCGCCACCTGCACCTGCTGCCGTTCACCATCGCGGATGCCCGCCTCGGCGCCTTCACGGCAGCCCTTCCCGGATGACCCAGCAGGGGCGGCAAGGGCTTCCGGCTTTCGCGTGGCCGTGCATTCCCATACTATGGACTGCGAAACGCTTGCCGCCTTGGAGATTTCAACGGGCATGACCGACGTCGCAGCCTCGGAAAACGTGAATGCCCGGGACGGGAAGTCCGGCAGGCAGGGCGAGGTGCGGCATGAGCAACTGGTCCGGCAGCTTGATGCGCTGATCAAGGCGGGACGGACGGAGGATGTCCTGCCGCTGGTCGCGGCCCTGCCTGCCGACGCGGTCCCTCGGCCCGTTCTTCTGCGCAAGGTCGTGGCCCTCCTGATGCTGGGCCGGCTGGCAGATGCCATCCCAAACCGGGCCGCGCTGATCGACGGCGTGACGGAGACCGAGGCGCATCGCCTGGTGATCGAGTTCTGGAGGGTGGCGCGCCGTTGCGCGGCGATGGGCCGAGGGCCAGAGGCGACCTTCGCCGCCGACGCCGCGGCGACCCTGCTGGGGCGCTTCGATCTCCTGCCCACCGTGCCCGACCGGCAGCTTCTTGAAGGCCTCCAGGCCGACGCGATCAATGGCGGCGGTGAATTCGCCATCGCGATCCTGGGACACCTGCTGCATCGAGGGATCGAGCGGTCCTTCTTCATCAAGTTCCTCGCCGGCCTCGGTGGATCGCGGCCGCATCTCGGTGGCAAGCGGCCTCTCGATGTCCTGGCGGCACGCGCCAGGGCGGTGGCAGAACAGCCGGATGCGGCACCGCTCCTGCGCGAAGGCGCCGCTCTGATGCTCTATGCCGCCCAGGATTTTGCCCGCGCGGTGACGGTTGCCGAGGGCGCGCCCGCCGGGAGCCTGGCAGCATTGGTGGCTGCGGATGCCGGCAAGCGCGTGAAGGTCAGCGACCAGATGCGCCGGCGCGCCGTGGCGCCGGCGAAGAAGGCGGCACGCGCGGCAAAGGATCATCCCCCGTTCATCGTCGTCCATCGCGGCGGGCAGGACTACGTCGCGCTCTGCGCGGCGTCCCTCGCCCTGCAGAACGGCGCCAACAACGTGGTCCTGCTGGGCGACGATACGACCGCGACGATCGGGATCGGCCGCTATGCCGCGATCAGCGACTATTTCGAGTCCGCCGCCGCCTTCGCGCCCAGCTACGTGCACCACTCCGTCAGTGAACCCATCTATGGGCTGTTCAGCTTCCAACGCTGGCTCGTCGTCGAGGAATTCTGCCGGAAGAACCGCATCGACCAATGCGTCGTGATCGATAGCGACGCCCTCGCCTTCTCCTCGGCCAGCGAGATCATCGCCGCCATGCCGCCAGGCTACGGCATGAATGACTGGACCTGGACGACGACGGTGCGAGACCGCATGGCACTCGCCGGCCTGGCTGATTGCATGCGGAGCGTCTATGCGCGGCCCAGGGACGAAATCATCCCCTTCGTGAACAGCCTGGGTCGCATGGTGACAGGCCGGGAGGCGCGCAGCTTCCAGGACATGCACATGTTCTACCACTACCGGGACACCACCAAGGGCGTGGTGGTCAGCCAATATGCCCAGCTCTTTCATGGCGGTCTCGACCAGGCTTCGACACTGGATAATGGCCTTGAGGTCGGCGCACCGGGCGAACTGGCGCCGATCGTGCTCGGACGGGCCCTGAAGCGGCCCTACCTCCAGGATGGCCGCCTGCATTTCCGGGAGGAAGGCGGCGCACAGCGCTTCATCCGCTTCCATACGGTCCACTGCCAGGGCCCCGCGAAGGCCGTCCTCCACCACTACGCGGCGCTGATGCTGCCAGGCGCCGAAGGCACCCTGGCGGCCTGGGAGTCCCATCCCGCGCCAACGCTGAAGGCATCTACGATGCCGGTGAGCGCACCAGCGCCCGAGGCCGCAGCATCGCAGCCCGCGAATCCGACGTTGAAGCAAGTCCCCAACCTGCGCTTGCCGGAACATGCGGCGTTGAAGGAGCGGCTGCGGGGCTTCGTCAACGCTCTCGCCCCCCTGGGCCTGCAGGTCTCGCTCCGGCTTGCCGATGGGCCAGTTCTGACGGCCGGCAGCGAGCTCCGCCTGGAGTTGGAAGTCCACAATCCCGGCGCGCGCGGCTATCCGGACGCCTTCGAAGGCTACGCCGCATTGCTGGCCGGCTTTGTCATCACGGCGGAGGCCGCCGATGGCATCCGAAAGGTCGCCGAACCCCGCTGGGCGGTTCCGGAAGGCGGCTTCCCGGCGGGAGCGACCGTGACACTCACCGGAACACTCCCGACCTCCAAGCTCGCGCCCGGACGCTACAAGGTCTCCGCCGATCCGGTCTTCGAATACATTCGCTGGTTCGAGCGGAATGTCGATCAGCGCCCAACCCTGACATTCGAGGTCGTGGCGACTGCATCGGCGGATAGCGCAGACGCCGCGGCATCAACGCAGCATCCCCGTCATGAAGCGCCGCTCGACCGTGGTTTCAACTCAAGCACTGAGACGCAAGGCAAGTCCCGCGTCGAGGTCGGCCGCCGATAACGGACAGACACCGTGCGATCCCAAATGCACGAGCATTCGGTCGTCCTACCCCGCTTGATCATGGGGAAAGCGCCGATCGGCAGCGGAGCCATCACGGAACCTATGCGGCCGCTCGGTGTCGGAGCGGACGGTACGCCAGGCATACAGGTGCCGAGCCCTCCCCCAATGACGCGATGGACGACAAGCATCAGCCAGCATGCCGGCCGCTTTCGCATGGCCTTCTTCGTTCCGCTGGACGAGAAGCAGAAGAAAAACGGAGGCGACTTCAGCATCCCGCCGCGTTTCCAGACTGCAACTCCGCCTCCCGGCCTCCACCACCCTGCAGACGCAGCGCCTTCTCAAGGATGTCGTTCAAGCATGACGCGTTGCTACCGTGAGCATGGGTGTGAAACCGCCGGATGGCTGCTCTCCGGTCGGTGGCCGTGAAGGAGATCTTCGAAAGCCCGGATGTCCGGGTGGTCCGCCATCCCGGTGACGGGCGGCATGCCTGCGTCGTCACCTTCTCCTCGCTCAACGTGCATAACAATGGCTTCGGCGATGCCTTCTTCGCCAAGCATGGCGTGCCCGCCATCCACCTCATCGCCCGCTGGAACCACTGGTGGCAGCCCCCGTCCGTGCGGGCGGCGATCGCGGCGGTCGATGAAGTGCTGGAATACTCGGGCCGCCCTCCGGTGATGACCTATGGCTCCAGCATGGGCGGCTTCGGCGCGGCGCTCTATGCCAGGGACCTCGGCGCCCGGAACGTGCTGATGCTGGCGCCGCAATGGAGCGCCAACCCCGCGACGCCACCGCATGAGAAGCGCTGGGCGACCGAAGCCAAGCGTATCGACTTCGTCCATGACGACCTGGCGAGCCGCCTTTCCCCCGATGCGCAGAAGTACCTGGTCTTCGATCCGGCCAGCCTTGACGCACCCCACGCCGCCATGTTCGCCATGGCGCCGCGGACAACGCTGTTGCCCTGTGTCGATGGCGGGCACGTCATCGCGCATACGCTCCAGCAGGCCGGCCTCCTCACAGACCTGGTCTTCAGCGCCATGGCGGGCAGCCTCGACGTTCCAGGCTGGCGCGCCCTGTGGCGCGACAAGCGCCGCAAGGCGGGCCGGTTCTGGTATGAACTCGGCCTCCGCGCCGCGCGTCATCGTCGCCCGGCTCTCTCGCTCCACTGCCTGGACACTGCCACCTCGCTGCGCCCGCAGGAGGTCGTCTTCCAGCTGGACTACGCCTATGCGCTGCTGAAGCGGAAGCAGGTCGACCGTTCGGTGGAGGTCTTCACCGCTGCCACCAACCTCTCCCCGGACCATCCGGCGCCCTGGCGCGGGCTCAGCATCGCCCGCCGCGTGCAGCGCCAGCACCGCTTCGCCGTGGAGGCTGCGGAACGTGGCCTGGCCCTTCGCCCGACGAGCGGGGATCTGCGGCGCGTGCTGACCCAGGCCCTGATCGAGGCCGGAGAAAACGGCCGGGCGCTTGATGCCATCCTTCCCGCGGTCCAGGCAGAACCTGCCAACGCCGATAATCGCCGGCTGTTCGATCGTGCCCGAGCGGCGCTCGAGGCGGCCATGGTGCGTGTCACGTCATGACGTCCGGCGCGGCCGCGCCACTGGCGATGGCGGCATCCGCGACCGAGGAAGTGATGATGGAGCAGGGACCGGCCCCCGCCAACGCGGCGCCGCTCCGACTGGAAGAGGGCGTCATTCGCGGCGGCTGGGCGCTGATCCGCCTGTCCGGTGCCCATCCGGCGCCGGGGCAGCTTCGCCTTGCCGCCCGCGGGCCGGCGGGTGGGTTGCTCGCCGTGGCGTCGCTGCAAGCCTCGGACGACCGGCAAGGCGCCTTCGTGGCCCGCCTGGACCTCCGCGCCCTCCCCCAGGCCGTCATGGGCATCACGCTGGAGGATGCGGCAGGATCGCCTGTCACCGCGCAGGTGATGCCGGCCTATGAGTTGGCGACGCTCTGCTGCCCGGACCTGGCCGCCTTCGAAGCCGCGCGCCTGGCGCGGAAAAAGCGGCTGAGGCCCCGGGACGGGGAAACGCAGCGCTTCCAGGCCTTGCAGATGCTACGGCAGCTGCCCTGGTCCGTCGGGTCCCGGCTGACCGAGGCCGCCATGACCATGGCGGCAACCCAGGCCTATCGCGCCTGCGAGGCCGAGGAAGCCGTGACCGCCGCGGATGCCCAGCGCCGCGTCGAGGACGTCCTGTCCCTGATCGAGGGCCTGCCGCGCAGCGGCTGGAACGACGCCATGCGCATCTCCCTGCTGACCGCGCGCTGGCATGTCGCGGCCATTGCCGGGGACCGCGCAGCCTTCACGGCTTCACTGGCCGCGATCCTGGGCCAACGGCACGATTTCCGCGACAATCCGGAAGCGCTGCTGGTTTACTACAACGCCGTGCGTTCGCTGTGCGTCCTGGCCGGAGTCCACCTGCTGTCGGGTCGGGTGGCGGAGGCACAGGACGCCCTGGCGGCCATCATCCCCGCCATGCAGGCCGCCGGCGCGCGCGTCGATCTGCGCCACGCTGTCGCCAAGGAGATGGGGGCCACCTTCAGGCTGCTGGGGCCCGTGCAGTTCCTGATGGAAGCACTGCAGGCCAAGCCTGGCCTCGATGCCGCCGCCGTCGTGGCACTCCCGGTCAGCGGGCTGGACATGACGGTCGGCGATGTCGCGAGGGTATCGCTGATACAGCGCGGCATCCGCACCGCGAATGCCGCCCGCCTGGCAGGGATCATCACCGCATGGGCCGCCGACCCGGCTGGGTGAATGAGGCACGCGTGCAGGCGGGGCCTGCGCCGGACGGTCAGACCAGGGCGTATCCGGCAGCCATCTTCACCCGCGCAATCTGCTCGAGCAGCACGAACTGCTCCTCCCAGTCGATATCCATCGCTACTTCCTCCGCGATCGGCATGAAGTAGGGCCGATGCCCGATGCGGTCGCCGCATTCGCGCATCACTGCGAAGGGCATGACATAGGCTGCGTGGTTGATCTCGAAGATCGGCTTGATGTCCTGGCTGCGGGGCCACTTGATGGGGGTCTGGCTGTAGTTGATCGGCCCCTTCTCGTCCCACAGGAATTTGTGGATCTTATTGACCGTGATCAGGCTGTCGTGGCCCTCGGCCACCGCGCGATCATAGGCATCGATGATGGCGTCATACTCCTTCGCCCTGACGAAGGGCGAGGTGACGTGGCTCCATACCATCACGCCATCCTCGACCAGCTTCGCGATGTAGAGGATGAAGTCGTCCATCGCCGTGCTGCCGCGCCCAAGCTCATCGGGCCGCTCAAGCGGCTTCACGCGGCCATCATGCTGGCGGCGGAAGGCGTCGCAATAGTCCAGTATCCGCTGGTCGTTGGAGGAGACGATGATCTCCTCCAGGCGGCGGACGCCGCACATCTGCCGCAGCTTGAGTTCGATCAGGCCATTCTCGAAGCCGGCGAAGGGCCGGACATTCTTGTTGATGACCCGCTCGCTGCCCGCGCGGCAGGGCAGGAAACCGATATAGGGTGTCATTCCTGGATGCTCCGGTGGCCCCGCGGCGTCAGCTCGCCTTGCGGAAATACTTGTGGTGCTCGCTGGCGTTCACCTGCTTCTCCTCCCGGCCGACGATCAGTTCGGCCTCCCGGATCGCATCGACGTATTCCTTGAACTTCGGCGTGGTGAGATCCACTGCGACCGCATCGAAATGCGCCCATTCGGTGTTGCCGAACTTCACATGCTTCTCGACCATCCGCGCGCCCGCCGCGACCGCCATGACGGAAGCCTTCCAGCCGAAATCATGGCTGGAATAGGCCGGGACGATCCGCGAGTCGGAGTGCGACAGGCGGTGGTAGTGCCGCACCACGCCGACATTGCAGTCGCTGAGTGGCGTCGGATAGGCCGAGTTGGCCTGCATGAGGTAGAGCCGGTCGCACTGCGTGAAGGTATCGAGCACCCAGCGCTCATAGGCCTGGTCCGTCATGCCGGTCGAAAGCACCACCCCATGCCGGTAATTCGCCGCCACATAGTCCAGGTAGTCCGTGTGTTCGGAGATGGTGGAAGGCAGCTTCACCACGGTCGGCGAGAATTGCAGCATGAACTCGAAGGATGGCTGATCGAGGATCGAGGTGAACCACCCGATGCCGAGTTCCTTGCACAGCCCATCGACGAAGCCGAAATCGTCGCGGGACAGTTCCAGCGCGCGCCGGTAATCCCCGAATGTCGGCCCGAAGGGTGAGCGGTAGGGAGAGGCGAGTTGCTCCGCCGAATAGAAACTCTCCACGTCCCGCTTCTGCAGCTTGACGAAATCCGCCCCCGCCGCGGCAGAGGATCGGATCATGCGTTCCAGCCGCCGGCGGTCGCCGAAATGGTTGGTGGTGAGTTCGGCAATGACGCTGACGCGGTGGTGCGGGCGTTCCGGCCCGGCGCCGGCACCCAGCACCGCCCGCGTCAACTCCTCCGGCGACAGCACGCTGAAGGCGCGGTTGCCGACATGCTTCACCGTCAGTTCGGAATTCTGGAGGAAGTAGAGCGTGTTGAGGAAATAGAATTCCTGCAGTGAGATGCGTGCCTCGCGCTCATCCGTCGCGTGCGGGGCGAAGTCCCTGTCGATCCGGCTGCTGTAGCCCTCGGCGGGCGCGAAATCGAAGCCGACCATATAGACGGTCTGCGGCCGGCCACGCTGGCGCGCGACGCTGCGGGCAAGCTTCAGCGCGGAGAGGAAGAGGATGTCCTCCACCGCGAATTCGTCCGACATGAAGCGCTGCATGACCAGGTCAGACGATTCCTGGGTCAGGCGGTAATGCGGCACGCGCAGCGTCTTGCGGCCAGGCGGGTCGAACTCAGTCGAGGTCAGGTAGAGGCGGGACCGGTAGCCGGCAGCGGCGATGCCCTGCTTCACCCAATCCGCGTGGAAGATGCTGATATCGACCGGCGCGATGCGTTCCGCGTCGTTCAGCCCGATCGTCAGTGAGGATGCGAAGACCTCTGGCCGCACCAGGTCGGCCGAGGGTCCCTTACCCAGGATGAAGATCGTATCGGTGCTGTACGTCGACGCGATATCGGCGATGAGGCTCGAGAAACTGTCCATCGAAGCGGTTCCCATCGACAAGAATGTCACAGCCCTGCTCCAGCGCCAGCATCAATCCCGGTAGCAGGTCCCAGGCATAGGCGCCCTTGGGATTGCTGAACCGGCTGAAGGCGCCGCGGGCGACGTTGTACAAATTGTAGACGGCGCAGCCGAAGATGCGCGACTCCCGAACCTCGGCGATGCGGGCGCCGATCTCCTCGTTGTAGGAGGATGAGAACCCGTTGATGCGGGACCGCTCGTGCACGATCCGGTCGCCCGACATCAGCTGGTCGCCCAGTTCCGGCAGCATGAGCAGGCTGCCGAGGTGCAGCCCATCCCGCCACAGGCCCAGCGACACGCCCCATTCGCGGAGGCCGGAACAGAAATTCTCGGTTCCATCAATCGGATCAAGCAGCGCGAGGTTACGTCCGGCAAGCGACTGCCCTACCTCGAAGCTTTCCTCACCCACGAAGGAGAGATCGGGCAGCCGTGCCGAGAGATGGTCCCGGACCAGCTGCTCGACGAAGACGTCGGCAGTGGTCACCGGGCTGCCATCCGGCTTCCAGGTGATGTCGCGGCGCCCGGCCAGGATTGTCGGCAGATTGGCGGTAACCAGGTTTGCGACGGACTGGAGCAGCGCGCGCGTTTCAGTCGTCGTCGTCAGAGCAGACATCCGATTCTTCCATGCGTCACACGCCAGGACCAGCTATCCCGGCAGTGTGGGACAGCGAGGCGCATCGCACCGGGGGCTGCGCCTGGCCAGACTATCGCACTGCGTGAGTTGATGCCAGACTGGTTCTCGTTTCGGCCCCAGCCTACACCCCGATGACACCGCCCCTCGCGCCGGTGCAACCTTGCCACCCGTGCCCAACCGCCAGGTAACCAGAGCGGGGTGCCGGTTCAGGCCTTGGCAGGGCGCTTGATGAAGATGGTGTCGTGGCTTGTGTGGCTGATCAATTCGTAGCCGCGGGCGAGCAGGTATTGCGTGACCGGATCCTCGATGATGCGCGACACCGGCATCAGCATCTCCAGGATGACCATCGATGGCTGGTGGCGACCGAAGTCCATGGACTTCAACACCTCAAGCTCCATGCTCTCGACATCGATGCTGAGCAGGTCGATCCGGCTGCGACCGGGCGCCGCCTCGTCAAGGACATTCGACAGCCGGCGGATCGGTACGGTCCGTTCCCCGCGGAAGAGATGCGCGCGCGCCGGCTGTGTCGCCCAGGTTTCCCGACGCTTCGGGTTGAAGGTGTTGTGCTTCGGATCCTTGAACATATAGAGCGTGGCTTCGGCCTCCGTCTCGCCGATGCCGCAGTTCACGAAGGTGTCCTCGGGCCGTGCTGCCTTGAAGCCCTTCTCCATCGCGCTGTTGGCGTCGATGCAGACGCCGCGCCAGCCACGCTCATAGAAATAATAGGTGTTGGAGGCCTGGATCGGCCATGCACAGCCGACATCCACGAAGAAGCCTGGCTCGCCCTCAGGGTACAACTTGTATCGACCGAAGAAGTAGTCGCAGAGAATGTCCTGGCCCGTCTGCGCGTGACTGACCCGCTGGAGCGGCGATGCGGATGGTGGGTTGCTCACAGTAGATACGGCCATTGCGATACAGCTCCACGGACGGTTACCGATACGCAGCGAGCGTTAATGAGTCAATCGAGACTCAATCACGGAGCGAAGCCGGCTCCGGCGATCAGGCCTTGTTGTCGCCACCGACACCCGCACAAAAGGCGAACAGCCGGTCCAGGACAATGCGTCCATAGGCGGTGTTCATGTGGGCGACATCGGGCGCGGCGACCCGCCCCGCTGCGGCACGAACCGGCTTGCCGGAACGGAATCGTTCCTTCGTGGTGGCGGGGCTATCGAGCGTCTCTGCCGGTTGGTGGATCAGCGAGAAATCGGTGTGTGTGAGACGGCGCATGGCGCGCTCCATGCTCGCTGCCAGCGCGGCCTCATCGCCATCACGGCGAAGCCCCTCGAAACGCGCGCCGAAACGGGCATCGCGCAGCACCGATGCTGCATACATCGGCGCGGCCATCACGGCGATCGGCGCCTTCGTTTCCGTCCGGAGCCTGGCCGCCAGCCACCAGGGGGCGCGGGCCGCGACGATGCCAGCGACCGCTGCCTCGAAGCAGGCATCGGAGACAAGCTGGTGGCCCTCGCCCCTCGCCGCGTGGGCTTCACCGCGGCAGGCCGCGTAGACATTCAGCGCCGCCCTGAAGCTGGCCACGCCGATGACGGCGAAAGCATCGAAATCGGCCAGCGTCACCTGATCGGTTTCGCCCAACTCCGCCTGGCGGGCCTGCGCCGCCACGCTGGCCGGCCGAAGGCTGCCATCCGCGAAAACAACGTCGCCGATATCGCGCCCCCCCGGCAGGAAGGATACACGCAGGCCGGCAGGCCTTTCTCCGGCAGGCATGGCCTGCCAGGCGGAACGAAGCGCAACGATGTGCGATGCGCCGAGGATACAGAGCCTCATCGGACTATCGTGCCCCCGATGATTGCGGTCCGAATGCGTCCAGCAGCATCTCCTCGCATACCACGCGTTCTTCCGCCTCCTGCTCGTCGATGACCGCCGCAGCAGCAGTGGACGATGGTTGCTCGTCCGGGACGACCTCCCCGCCATGGGCAGCGCTGAAATGGCGCATCACGCATGCGACACCCTCCGCCGTCACCTCGCGCAGGTTGGGCGCATAGAAGCGCCCGCGCGTCGGGTGGCCGGCAATGAGCTCGTAGGAGGGAAAATAGTCGAAGGCAGGACTGTCCTGCAGGATCCGGCCCGCCACGGCGCGCAGCGTGGATTTCGCGTACATGGTCGCGAGCAGCACATGACTGTCCATCGCCGTCGCCGTCAACGGAACGGGCGAGACGGTCAACAGGACGCGCAGCCGCGGGTTGACCTTCTTCATGAGCTTGCGGAAGGCGATGAGATCCGCCCGCACGTCCATGAAGTCGAACACCTGCAGCGTGATATCGTCGGGGGTTTCGCTATCCGCGACCGTGCCAGGAGCGGTCGGATAGACGGTGCCGGTGGCCTGATGCACCCAGGCCTCGACCAGGCCCATCGTGAAGACCAGCAATTCCGCTTCGCGCAGCACCTGGGCGACGCGTGCCAGGTGCTGCGCCCGGTGTTCACGCACCGCGGCTGCACTCGAAAGCCCATCCGGCTCGACGGTCGGGCGCAGCGCGTCGAAATACCGGTCACCGCGCCGCCACACGGCATCGCCCGGGGTGAAAAGGCCGAAGGCTTCGCGCGCCAGCTGCAACAATTGGCGGACGGTGTAGATGTTGCCATACCGGGCCGAATACAGATTGAAGCCATACGCCTTGGCTTCCTCATCGCCGAGCCCCGGCGGCGGCGGCTCGGCGTCCATGACGGCGTAGCCGCGGCTGCGAAGGTGGCGCCCGACATGCTGCGCAAAGCAGCTGCCAGCAGTCGCAATGCGCATCTGCGGGGTGATCGGAAACCGGGGCCGCACCAGCCCGGGAAAGTCGCCCGTTGCCGCGCCGGCCACGCCCGAGCGCCAGAAATTTGTCGGTGGCAGCGATGAATAGGGTGAGGCCATCTTCGATCCGATGCGATACTGCCAGTCACTCCAGCATAGGCGAGAGGCGAATTTGGACTCAAGACAAGCTCTTCTCCACCGGATCGGCGTCTCGCCCACTGGCCGTGCACCCGCAAAGGATGGCAACATGGTGCGCGGCATGGATGGGTGGCCGAGTGGTTTAAGGCAGCGGTCTTGAAAACCGCCGTGGGCGCAAGTCCACCGTGGGTTCGAATCCCACCCCATCCGCCAACCTCGGCCGCGACCAGGACACCCCCCCCGGCTTCCGAGCAGAAGCCGCCCCAAATTCCTTGCAGACGCTCGAACACGCGCCTAGCGTGTGTTTGCCTGCCGGAAACAACTCGGGATAGACGGTTCCCCCTGAACTCCCTAGAATGGAGAAATGATTGAGAGCCCCGAGCCAGGTCAGCGGCGGCTGTTCCGATCCGCCGCTGTCGCCGTCGCCGTCATTGCGCTTGTCATCCTGGCGCTTGGCATGACGGATGTCGTGCGCGCGGCGTTCGAGGCTCCTCCAGCCGTCAAGCCCTACGATCCGATGCCGCATTGGTAGCGCGGCAGCTGCAGCAATATTGTTTCCCGACGCTGGAAAAATGATGAAACGGTGGCGAAACGGCACGGCATCAAGCGGACGGGCTGTGGCGCCATAAGGGTGCCTCCTCAGTAGGAGCCCCCCCATGACCCCCGTCCAGACCGCCATCGTCGAGAACAGCTTCCGCCTCGTCGCCCCGATAGCGGAACCCGCCGCCGCCATTTTCTACGAACGCCTGTTCGCCCTCGATCCTGCGCTGAAGCCCCTCTTCGCCCGGACCGACATCAGGGACCAGGGCCGCAAGCTGATGCAGGCCATCGGCTTCGTCGTGGCCCATCTGCGCCGGCCGGACACCCTGCTGCCCGCAGTCGCCGCCCTCGGTGCCCGGCACGGGGCCTATGGCGTCCAGCCGGCCCACTACGACACGGTCGGCCAGGCCCTGCTGGAGACCCTGGCGGAAGGCCTCGGGCCCCATTTCACCGCCGAGGTCCGTAACGCCTGGGCTGCCGCCTACGGGGTGCTGGCGCGCACGATGATCGAGGCCACCGAAACACCGCGCGCCGCAGCCTGAACCCGGCTGCACCGCCCGCACGGGCGGTGCTATCGTGGTGTCGTGAACATCCTCTCCCCGCCCCGCGCCAGGCTGCAGATCGATGTCGTCTTCGATCTGGTCTGCCCCTGGTGCTTCCTCGGCACGCGACGGCTGCGCCGCACCCTGCGTGCCCGGCCCGACATCGCCGCCGACATCACCTGGCGCCCCTTCCTGCTCAATCCGGACATCGCACCGGGCGGCGTGCCGCGGCAGGACTACATCGTGCGGAAGTTCGGGGGCGAGGACCGCGCCCGGCGCCTGCACGCCACCATCGCGGAACTCGGCCGGGGGGAAGGCCTGATCTTCAATTTCGACCTGATCCGGCGCATCCCCCCCTCGCTGGACGCCCATCGCCTGGTGCGGCTGGCGGACCAGCACGGCGTCGCCGCCGATGCGGTGGATACGCTGTTCCAGGCCTATTTCTGCGAGGGCCAGGACATCGGCGACATCGCCGTCCTCGCCTCGATCGGCGCGACCCTCGGCATGGATGAAGGCGCGTCGCGCCGCCTGCTGTCGGGCCCCGCGGAAGTGGAGGCGGTGCATGCCGACAACCTGCGCGCCCACCGCCTGGGCATCAATGGCGTGCCCTGCTTCGTCGTGCAGGGCCGCCACGCCATCGCTGGCGCGCAGGAGCCGGAGGTGATCGAGCGCCTGCTGGACGTGGCGGTGGTGGAAGGCTGATCCCGGCCGCCCTCAGCGCTTCCAGCGGCCCGGAAAGGGGATCGGCCGCGTCGCCGCACCCTTCGGCGCCGGCGGCACCACCGGCGACCTGAACACGTTCTTCTTGGCGGGCATCGGCCCCTTCACGGGGGGCGGCGCGGCGGGCTTCGGCGGCGGCGCGGCCGATTTCGGCACCCGGCCCTGCGCCACCTCGGCCAACGCCGACAGCAATTCGCGGGCGGAGCGGATCCGCGCCTCGTAGGGCATCTCCTGCGCCAGCGCGATCTTCTGGTCCGGCCGCAGCTTCACCGCGCCATGCTGCCCCGCCACCCATTCGATCAGGCCGGGCGGGTTGGCGAAGCGGTTGCCGCGGAAGGCCAGCACGATGCCCTTCGGCCCCACATCCAGCTTCTCCACCCCCACCTGGCGGCACAGCGCCTTGAGCCAGACCACCTGCAACAGCGTCTCCGCCTCCGCCGGCAGCGGCCCGAAGCGATCGGTGAGTTCCGCGGCCATCGCCTCGATCTCGGCCTCGGTCTGCAACGACCCGATGCGGCGATAGAGGCCGAGGCGCACGGGCAGGTCCCGCACATAGGCTTCCGGCAGCATGACGGGCAGGCCGAGGTTGATCTGCGGCGTCCAGTCGCGGCTGTCATGGTCGTCGCGCGTCTTGGCCGCGCCCGCCTTCATGTCCTGCACGGCGTCTTCCAGCATCTGCTGGTAGAGTTCGATCCCCACTTCCCGGATCTGGCCGGACTGCTCGTCGCCCAGCAGGTTGCCGGCACCACGGATGTCGAGGTCATGCGACGCCAGGGTGAAGCCGGCGCCGAGATTGTCGAGCGTCTGCATCACCTCCAGCCGCTTTTCCGCCGCGGCGGACAGGCGATGGGTCTGCGGCCAGGTCAGGTAGGCGTAGCCGCGCTGCTTGCCACGGCCGACGCGGCCCCGCAGCTGGTAGAGCTGCGCCAGGCCGAACATGTCCGCGCGGTGGATGATCAGCGTGTTCACCGCCGGCATGTCGAGCCCGCTCTCCACGATGTTGGTGGAGAGCAGGATGTCGTATTTCTGGTCGCCGAACTCCGTCATCACGCGCTCGAGCTCGGTCGGCGCCAGGCGGCCATGCGCCTCCGCGATGCGGGCATCGGGGATGATCTCTGCCAGCCGCGTGCGCAGCTTGGGCAGGTCCTCCAGCCGCGGGCAGACGCAGAAGACCTGGCCGCCGCGGAAACGCTCCCGCAGGATCGCTTCCCGCAGTACCACGCCGTCCCAGGGCATGATGAAGGTGCGCACCGCGAGGCGATCGACCGGCGGCGTCGCGATCACGCTCATCTCCCGCACCCCGGTCAGCGCCAGTTGCAGCGTGCGCGGGATGGGGGTGGCCGTCAGCGTCAGCACATGGACATCGGCCTTGAACTGCTTCAGCCGTTCCTTGTGGGCGACGCCGAAATGCTGTTCCTCATCGACGATGACCATGCCGAGGTCGGCGAATTCGATCCCCTTCGCCAGCAGCGCATGGGTGCCGACGACGATGTTGATGGTGCCGTCCTTCACCCCTTCGCGCACCAGCGCGGCTTCCTTCGCCGTCACCATGCGGGACAGTTGCGCGACCTTGATCGGCAGCCCCTCGAACCGCGCGGAGAAGACGCGGAAATGCTGGCGGGACAGCAGCGTGGTCGGCACCACCACCGCCACCTGCGTACCCGACATCGCGACGCAGAAGGCGGCGCGCAGCGCTACCTCCGTCTTGCCAAAGCCGACATCGCCGCAGATCAGCCGGTCCATCGGCCTTCCCGCCGCCAGGTCTTCCAGCACATCGGCGATGGCGCGTTGCTGGTCTTCCGTCTCCGCGAAGGGGAAGCGGGCGCAGAACTCGTCCCAGGCGCCTTCCGGCGGAATCGCGGCGGGCGCATCGCGGGTCTGGCGTTCGGCGGCGACCCGGATCAGCGCGGCCGCCATGTCCGCGATGCGGTTCTTGGCCTTGGCCTTCCGCGCCTGCCAGGTGGACCCGCCCAGCTTGTCGAGCGCGACGCCGGCGGCATCCGATCCGAAGCGGGACAGGACCTCGATATTCTCGACCGGCAGGAACAGCTTGTCCCCGCCATCATAGATCAGCCGCAGGCATTCATGCGGCGCGGAGCCGACGCCGATCGTCTCCAGCCCGTCATAGCGGCCGATGCCGTGGTCTTGGTGCACCACCAGGTCGCCCTGGGCGATTTCCGTCGCATCGGCGATGAACTGGTCCGCGCGCTTGCGGCGCCGGGGCGGGCGCGCGATGCGCTCCCCCAGCAGGTCCTGTTCGCCGACCAGGGCGATGCCGGGCTGCGCGCCCTCGGCCGGCGCGACGAAGCCGCGCTCCACGCCGAGGATCGCGAGCCCCACCACGCCCTTCGGCAGTTTCTGGACGCCGGCGAAATCCTCCACCGCTTCGCTGGCGATCCCATTCTCCCGCAGCAGATTGCCGAGCCGCTCCCGCGATCCGCGCGTCCAGGCCGCGAGCACGGCGCGCTGGCCGCGCTTCTCCAGCGCCGCGGCGTGCTCGCCATAGGCGGTGAAGACGTTGCGGCCCTCCGCGCGGACATCGCTGAACAGCCGCCCGGCACGCCCGCCGGCATCGATACCCGGCGCGTGCTCCGGCTGGTCGAAGGGGACGAAGCGGAAGACGCGGCAATCCTCCAGCATGTGGATCCACGCGTCGTGGTCGAGGTAGAGGCGATCGGGCGGCGCGGGGCGGTAGGGCACCTCCCCCTCCCGCACCGGCATGCGCCGCGCCTCGTAATGGTCGATGACCATCTCCAGCCGCGCGCCCAGCGCATCCTCGGCCTGGTTGTCGAGGGAGACGGAAGCCCCCTCCCCCAGATGGTCCACCAGGGTTTCCATGCTTTCATGGAACAGCCCCGCCCAATGCTCCATCCCCGGATGGCGCCGCCCGGCGGAGATGCTGACATAGAGCGGATCTTCCGCCGCCGCCGCGCCGAACAACTCCCGATACGCCGTGCGGAAGCGGCTGATGGAGGGGGCGTCGAGGAACATCTCCCCCACCGGCCGCAGCGTCAGCCCATCCAGGCGTTCGCCGCTGCGCTGGGTGCCGGTGTCGAAGCGGCGGATATCCTCGATCTCGTCGCCGAAGAGGTCCACGCGCACGGGGTCGGACTCGCCGGCCGGGAACAGGTCCACGATGCCGCCGCGGATGGCGTATTCGCCGTGTTCCATGACGGTGCCGGTGCGGTGATAGCCATTGGCTTCCAGGAATTCCGCCAGCTTCTGCGGATCCGCCCGGCCGCGGCGCTTCAGGCTGAGAGTCGCCCCCGTGAAGGCCGCGCGCGGCGGCACCTTCTGCACCAGGGCGTTCACCGTGGTCAGCAGGATGCGCGGCGCGGAACCGGGCTCGGCCAGGCGCGTCAGCGTCGCGATGCGTTCGGAGACAATTTCAGGGTTCGGGGAGACGCGGTCATAGGGCAGGCAGTCCCAGGCCGGGAAGCGGAGCACCGCCGTATGCGGGGTGAAGAAGGCCAGCGCCTCCGCCATCCGGGCCATGCGCGCATCGTCGCGGCAGACATGCAGGATGGGGCCCTTCGATTCCGCCCGGCGGCGGGCCAGCAGCAGCGCATCATAGCCTTCCGGCGCGCCATGGACCGTGATGAAGGTCATGCCGGGTCCAGCCCGAGTCCCGCCCTGATCTCCGGCGTGGTCCCCGCCGCCCTGCCCGCGCATTCCGCGGCCATCCGGGCCAGCATCGGGCTGGCGACCTCCGCCGGGATGGGCCTGCGTCCCGAGAGCCAGTCCTGCAGATCGACGTCCAGCAGTTCCAGCACCTGTTCCAGATCGTCCAGTTCCGCTTCGGTGAAGGTCGCGATATGGCGGGCGACGAAGGCGCCCACCATCAGGTCGGTTTCCTTCGTGCCGCGGTGCCAGGCGCGGAACTGCAGGCGGCGGCGCCGGGGGGACAGGTCTTCAGGGGGGAGTTCTGGGTCTGACATCGTCATCATGCTCGGTGCTGGCATATAGAGGCGCATGGGAATCCTGTCAGCCCGAAGCGCCGTGATCTCGTGACAACGCCTGAACCCTCCCCGGCGCTCCCCGCCCATACCGGGCTGCTGGCCCCCCTCCTGGCCCCCTTGCGGGAATTGCCGGGGGTGGGGGAGACGCTGGCGCGGCTGCTGGCGGAAGCCACAGGCGGCGACAGGGTGCTCGACCTGCTGCTGCACCTGCCCGAACGCGTCATCATCCGCCGCCGAGTCCCCTCGCCCTCCGAGGCCCCGCCCGACCAGGATTGCATCCTGGAGGCAGAGGTCATCGCGCTGCGCGCCGCGCGGTCCGGCCGCACCGGTCGTCCCTATGTCGAGGTGAAGGCGACGGCCGGCGGCAAGCCACTGACGCTGCGCTTCATGAATGGCCGCCTGCCCTGGATCCAGAAGCTGCTGCCCGAAGGCAGCTTCCGCTACCTGTCGGGCCGGGTGATGACCGAGGCCGGCGGCGGCTTCGCCCTGATGAACCCGCTGGTGGCGGAGCGCGAGGACCAGCTTCCGCTGATCGAGCCGGTCTGGCCGATGGTGCGGGATTTGACGCCGAAGCGCATCGCCATGGCGATGGGGGCCGCGCTAGGCCGGCTGGCGCCGCTGCCGGAATGGGCCGACGGGGCGCTGCTGAAGCGGGAAGGCTGGCCGGCCTTCGATGCCGCCATCCGCAGCCTGCAACGCCCGACCGCCCTGCCGACGCTGGAGGCCCGGCGTCGGCTTGCCTATGACGAGCTGCTGGCCGGCCAGGTCGCCATCGCGCTCGTCCGCCGCCGCCAGCGGGGCCGGCCGGGGCGGGCCATGCCCGGCACGGGCGAGCTTCAGGCCAAGGCGCTGGCCGCCTTCGGCCACCCGCCGACACCCGGCCAGCAGGCCGCGCTGTCCGATATCGCCGCCGACATGGCCGCGCCCCGCCGGATGCTCCGCCTGGTGCAGGGCGATGTGGGGTCCGGCAAGACGCTGGTGGCGGTGCTGGCCATGCTCCAGGCCGTGGAATCCGGCGCCCAGGCCGCGCTGATGGCCCCCACCGAACTGCTCGCCCGCCAGCATCTTCGGACACTGGCAAAACTCTGCCTGCCCGCCGGGGTGCATGTCGAACTGCTGACCGGCAGCGTGAAGGGCAAGGAACGCAAGCGCGTGCTGCGCGGGCTGGCCGATGGATCGGTCCAGATCGTCGTCGGCACCCATGCGCTGTTCCAGGATGCGGTGGCGTTCCGGGACCTCGGCCTGTCCGTGGTCGATGAACAGCATCGCTTCGGTGTCGGCCAGCGCCTCATGCTCGCCAACAAGGGGCAGGACGCGGACATGCTGGTGATGACCGCGACCCCCATCCCCCGCACCCTGCTGCTGACGCAATGGGGCGAGATGGCCGTCAGCCGCCTTGAAGGAAAGCCCGCCGGCCGCCAGCCCATCGCCACCCGCATCGCCAGCCAGGACCGCCTGCCGGAAATCGTGGACCGGCTGCGGGAGGCGATCACCCGCGGCGAGCGCGCCTATTGGGTCGTCCGCGCCATCACCGGCGGCGAACGCGATGACAGCGTGGCGGCGGAGGACCGCTTCGTCGAACTCCAGGGCCATTTCCCCGGCCTGGTCGGCATGGCCCATGGCATGCAGGAACTGGCGGTGCGGGAGAAGTCGCTGGCCGATTTCGCCGCCGGCACCACGCGCCTGCTGGTCGCGACCACGGTCATCGAGGTCGGCGTCGATGTGCCGGAAGCCACCATCATGCTGATCGAGCAGGCCGAGCGCTTCGGCCTGGCCGCCTTGCACCAGTTGCGCGGCCGGGTCGGGCGCGGCTCCAAACCCTCCTCCTGCCTCCTCGTCCACTCCGTCGGGTTGGGGGAGGCGGAAAAGCGTCGGCTCTTGGTGCTGCGGGATACGGAGGACGGCTTCCGCATTGCGGAGGAAGACCTGCTGACCCGCGGCGGCGGCGATGCGCTGGGCGCCCGCCAATCCGGCCTGCCCGGCGCCCGCCTGCTGGACCCGCGGGAGGATGCCGAGGAATGCGCCCGCCTGACCCACATCGCCAACCGGGACGCGACCGTGCTGCTGGACCGCGACCCGGCGCTGGAGGGCGAGCGCGGCCAGGCGGCGCTGGCCCTGCTGGCGCTGTTCGACCATGACCCGACCCTGGCGCGACTGGATGCGGGTTAGCGGGCCTCGAACGGAAAGGGCGTCGGGCGCCAGAAGCGGTTGAGGCCGTGAAGACCGGACCCTAGCGTGGACCCATAAGGTAGATCAGTTCCCGCAACTCCGATTCCCGACGGAGGGTGCGGGCCAGGCGGCACAGTTGAACATCGGCGGGCGTCTGGCTGCCGCTCGATCCGTCTCCCCGATCGAAGAGGCCGCAGTGGAGGTCCCGGTACCGTTGCCAATCCGCCTGAGACGCGGCGAGGTCGGCGCTGCGCAACGCAAGGGCACGCGATCTGGCCTCCCGCATCAACACCGCAATGCGCTGGTCCGCGGCATCCGTCGCCTCGCGAGCGCAGATGGCAGCGCCGGTCGGCGTCCAGCCGGGATGGTTTCGGCACGCCTCCAGTGGCTGTTGGTCCGGCTCGGACGCGGCCTGCGCACGAGCCACCGTGGCGCCGGCGAGCAGAGCCGCAGCGAGAACGGCTCGCTGGATCATGGCACTGCTCCGTCAGTACCGAACGGGAAATCGAAAAGCCGCCGCTCGGCCGCGCGCCTCGCGACGAGTCCAGGCAGGTCAGCGCCCCCCGATCGAGCCCAAACCCCAAACTGCTCTGCCGCGCCTGCATAGTCGCCGGCGTTCAAACGACGCAGCAGCGTGCTGCGCTGGAATGCGCCATTGCCAATGTTGTAGGTAAGCGAGACGAGCGCATCGTACTGATTTTGGTTCAGTGGAACCGCAACTGCGTTTGCGACAGCACGCTGGGCGGGCGCCACCGCAATCGTCATTAATGCCCTCTGCTGGTCGTCGGTAAGCCTGACCGCATCCCGCTGTGCAGTAGCGAAGTTGCCGGCTTCCTGGCCTCTGAGTCCGGCTCCCCCGGCGAGCGCTGCGGCAGCGTTGGCTGGAACCCCTGCTGCGGTGAGGTCGCCTTGCACCTGCTCGCGGCTCCGACTGCCCATGTCGTAGCCGGGCCCTAGCGTCACACCACTGTTGCCGCCAGGCCAGTGTGGCCTGTCACTTACACCGGCTTGTGCCTCCCACTGATACAGAAACGCCGCGCCATTCCTTGAGATCTCCGATGGTCTCGGCGGCGCCGTGTCGTTCGGCGGCGTTGCCGGTTGCTCTGCGCCATCCCCAGCCCGCTGTGCGGGTACTCCACCGGCAGCGTTGTCGCCGGTTCGAGCCGGGGTGGACCTCTGGTGAGCGGATACCTGCTCGATGTGCCCATCGCGGACGCGCGTGTAAGCCTGAACAAACAAGACCGGGCTACCAGACGGGTCCTGGTATGGCGATCCATGGAGCGCGCGCCACCCGTGGCTCACCCAGCCCACATAGTCTTCGCGCTCAGGATGGCCCGACTGCCAGTAGCGGCTATCGCGCATGGCGCCGCGAAGGCCTTCCTCAGTAAGAGGGATGAGCGCCATGGCGTTCTCTCCGACAACGAGTCTCGCGGCGTATGTTCCTATTTTGTTCGTTTTGTCAATAGGAGATTTGGCGAGCCACGCTCCGCACCTCCCAGTTCAGCGTAGGCCCGCTGCGTGAAAAACAGAGAACAGCCTCCTTAGCCCGCCTTATGATCTGCAGGCGCCCGGGGGGCTTGCATCGCACCCCCCGCGTCCTTAATCGCTGCGCCGGGGAAACCGGGGGCTGAGCCTTGACCGCGCTGATCGAGATCGAGCGCCTGACGAAGCGCTTCGGCGCCTTCACGGCCGTGGACGATGTGAGCTTCACCGTCGCCAAGGGGGAGGTCGTGGGCTTCCTCGGGCCGAATGGCGCCGGCAAATCCACCACCATGCGCATGCTGGCGGGCTTCATGACGCCCACCTCCGGCACCGCGCGCATCTGCGGCGACGACGTGGTGGACAAGCCCGTGGCCGCCAAGCGGCACCTCGGCTTCCTGCCGGAAGGCGCGCCGACCTATCCGGAGATGACCGTCACCGGCTTTCTCGAGTTCTGCGGCCGGGCCCGCGGCTTCCACCGGTCCGAATTGCAGGACCGGGTGGCCAAGGCGATGGCGCTGACGCAGCTGGAGGGCGTGCGGTTGCAGCCCGTGGAGACCCTCTCGAAGGGCTTCAAGCGCCGTGTCGGCCTGGCGGCCGCGCTGCTGCACGACCCGGCCGTGCTGGTTCTCGATGAGCCGACGGATGGCCTCGACCCGAACCAGAAGCATGATGTCCGCAACCTGATCCTGGCCATGGCGCCGACGAAGGCGATCGTGATCTCCACCCATATCCTTGAGGAAGTGGGCGCCGTCTGCTCCCGCGCCGTGGTCATCGCCCGCGGCCGCGTGGTGGCGGATGAGACGCCGGCCGAACTCGCCGCCCGGGGCCCCAGCATGGATGCCGTCTTCCGCAGCCTCACGCTTCCCGCCGCGGAGGCCGCGTGATGGGTGGCGCGATCACGGTCTTCCGGCGCGAACTCTCGGGCTATTTCGCCACGCCGGTCGCCTATGTCTTCATCGTCATCTTCCTGATCATGGCGGGGGCGCTGACCTTCACGGTCGGCAATTTCTTCGCCCGCGGCCAGGCGGACCTCACGCCCTTCTTCACCTTCGTGCCCTGGCTTTTCCTGTTCCTGGTGCCCGCGCTGACCATGCGCCTGTGGGCGGAGGAACGGCGGCTCGGCACCATCGAATTGCTGCTGACCCTGCCGATCGCGCAGTGGCAGGCGGTGCTGGGCAAGTTTCTCGCGGCCTGGGCCTTCTGCGGCATCGCGCTGGCCCTGACCTTCCCGCTGGTCATCACGGTCAATGTGCTGGGCAACCCGGATAATGGCGTGATCCTGACCGGCTATCTCGGCTGCATGATGGTGGCGGGCGCCTTCCTCGCGGTGGGTGCGGCGATCTCCGCCATGACCAAGAACCAGGTCATCGCCTTCGTCCTGGCCGTCGCGGCCTGCTTCTTCCTGACGGCGGCGGGCAGCCCGGTGGTGACGGAGTTCCTGTCGAAGCGCATCCCGCTGCTGGCGGACCTCGCGCGCGCCATCAGCATCACGGACCGGCTGAACGGCTTCACCCGCGGCGTGATCGCGGCGCGGGACTTCGTCTTCTTCGCCTCCTTCATGGCCTTCTTCCTCTTCGCGAACACCATCGCGATCGACCAGCGGAAGGCGGACTGATCGCATGAGCACGACACTCCCCACCGCCAAGAAGCAGGGCAAGCGCGGCGTCTCGGCCCTCGTGGCGCTCGGCCTCGGCGCCGTGCTGGCCGTCGGCGTCAACATGCTGTCGGACCGGCTGCTGTCCCGCGCCCGCATCGACCTGACGGAGAACCGCCTCTACACGCTCTCCGACGGCACGCGGCAGGTGCTGCAGGGGTTGCAGGACCCCGTGACCTTCCGGGTCTATTATTCCCGCCGCCTCGGCGCCGCGATCCCGGTCTATGGCGCCTATGCCGAACGCGTCCGCGCCATGCTCGACGAATACGTCGCCGTCAGCGGCGGCAAGCTGCGGCTGGAGGTCTTCGACCCCGAGCCCTTCAGCGAGACCGAGGACCGCGCCGTTGCGCTGGGCCTCCAGGGCGTGCCGGTGGATCAGTCGGGCGAGCAGGTCTATTTCGGCCTCTCCGGCGTCAACCTGCTGGACGATGAGCGGACGATCCCCTTCTTCCAGCCGGATCGCGAGCGTTTTCTTGAGTATGATCTGACCAGGATGGTGTGGGAGCTTTCCAATCCCCGCCGGCCGGTGCTGGGCGTGATCTCCTCGCTCCCGCTCAACGGCGATCCGCGCGCGATGATGATGCGCCAGCCCGGCGTCGGGCAGCCCTTCGTCGCCATGAACCAGCTGCGCCAGTTCTACACGGTGCGCGACATCACGCCCGACACGCAGGTGATCGAGCCCGATGTCCAGGTGCTGATGGTGGCCCACGCGCAGAACCTCAGCGACCAGATGCTCTACGCCATCGACCAGTTCGTGATGCGCGGCGGCCGGTTGATCGCGCTGACGGACCCGCATAGCGAAAGCCAGGCGACGCGCCCCTCCCCCGGCCAGCGGCCGGCGACGGATACCTCATCCTCCCTCTCCCGCCTGCTGAATGCCTGGGGCGTGGAGGCACCGTCGGACAAGGTGGTGCTCGATCTCCGGGGCGCCTGGCGCGTGCGGGCGGACCCGCGGGACCGCGTGCAGGCGGTGGACTACCTCGCCTGGTACAACGTCCCCGTCGCCGGCCTGAACCGGAGCGAGGTCGCGACCGCGGAATTGCAGCAGGTGACGGTGGCCTCCGCCGGCGAGGTCCGGCGGCGCGAGGGTTCGACGATCGAGTTCACGCCGCTGGTGCAGACCAGCGATCGGACGATGCTGGTGGACAGTGCGGCCGTGCGTCAGGATCCCTCCCCGGCCCGGCTGCTGGCGGATTTCCGGCCTGACGGCCAGGTCCGCACCATCGTCGCCCGCGTGCGCGGGCCGCTCACCTCCGCCTTCCCGGCGGCGCCGGCTCCGGCCGAGGGTGCTGAGCGCCCGGCGGATTTCCCCGCCCACCGCGCCCGGACCGAAGGGCCCGCCAACCTGATCGTCGGCAACGACGCCGACATCCTGGAGGACCGCTTCTGGGTCCGCGTGCAGGATTTCTTCGGCCAGCAGGTGACAACGCCCTTCAGCGACAACGGCAATCTCATCATCAACCTCGCCGACAGCATGGCGGGGGGCGAGGCGCTGGTCTCGCTGCGCTCCCGCGGTGAATCGCTGCGGCCCTTCGAGATGGTGGAGGACATCCGCCGCAGCGCGGAGGCCCAGTTCCGCCAGACCGAACGCGGCCTGACCGAGCGCCTTGAGGCGACCGAGCGCCGCCTGCGCGAACTGCGCCAGGGTCCGGGTCAGGGCCAGGCCCCCGCGAACGCCGTCATCACCCCCGAGCAGCGCGCCGAGATCGACGCGGCACGGGAGGAGATCCGGCGCACGCGCGGCGAACTCCGCCAGGTGCAGCTTGAACTGCGCCGGGACATCGAGGGGCTGGAGACGACGCTCCGCATCCTCAATATCGCGACGGTGCCGCTGCTGCTCACGATCTTCGCCATCGGCCTCGGCCTGGTGCGGGCGCGGCGGCGGGCGGAGGCGCGGGCATGAACCGCCGCAACCTGCTGCTGCTGGGCGGCGCCGCCGTCGCCGCCGTGGGCGGCGCCCTGCTGCTGACGCCCGAGACCAACGCGCCGCCGCCGGCCTCCGCCACGCCGCTGGCGTTTCCCGGCCTGGCGCAGCGCCTGGCCAGTGCCGCGGCGATCGAGGTGCGGCGCAACGACGCGACGCTGGTGGTGCGCAAGGGGGCCGGCGATTCCTGGGTGCTGCCCTCCAAGGCGGACCATCCGGTGCGGCCGGAGAAGGTGCGCGAGTTGCTCGTGGGCCTCACGGAACTCCGCCTGGCGGAGCCGCGAACCGCGAATCCCGAGATGCTGGAACGCCTCGGCGTGAACGACCCCGCCCAGTCCGGCTCCACCGCCAGCCACCTTCGCGTGCTGGATGCGCAAGGCGCGGTGATCGCGGAGCTGATCATCGGGCGCCGCCGCGTGCGGGTGCAGGGCAATGTGCCGGAGAGCGTCTATGTCCGCCGCCCCGGGGAGAACCAGGCCTGGCTCGGCGAAGGCAGGCTGCCGCTGGATGGCGACCCCAACCTCTGGATCGACCGGGACCTGGCCAATATCGCCCGCGAACGGGTGCTCTCGCTCTCCGTCACCCGCACCGGAGAGGCGCCGCTGTTGGTGCGGAAGGAACGCGACGCCGATGGCAAGCTGGCCGTCGTGACGCCCGCCGAGGCGGGCGAGATGGATGAGATCAGCCTGGACGAGATCGCCCGGGCCTTCGAATTCCTCACCTTCCTCGATGTCCGCCGGGCGGCCGAGATCCCCGGCGAGCGCCTGGGCCTCGGTGCCTTCGAGCTGACCGACAACCTCCGCATCACCGCCACCGTCAACAAGGACGGGGAGACGATCTGGGCTATGCTGGCCGCCGAGGGCGATGAGGAGGCGACGCGCCTCAACAACCGCTGGCGCGGCTGGGCCTACCAGATCGGGCAGTGGAAGGAGAAGGCGCTGGTCCCGCGGCTGGAGGATCTGCGCAAGCAGGCCGCCCCCGCCGCCGAACCCGCCGCCGAGGCGCCGGCACCACAGTGAGCGACACCGCCCCCGTGAACCGGCGCGAATACCCCGACCGGCCCTGGGTCGGCATCGGGGTGGTCGCGCTGCGGGGCGAGGAGGTGCTGCTGATCCGCCGGGGCCGCCCCCCGCGGCAGGGCGAATGGTCCCTGCCCGGCGGCGGCCAGCGCCTCGGCGAACCGGCCGAGTTGTGTGCCCGCCGCGAATTGCTGGAGGAGACGGGGATCGAGGTCGGTCCCCTCAGCCTGCTGGCGGTGGTGGATGCCATCACCCCGGGCGAGGCCGGCCGCGGCCCGCGCTTCCACTACACCATCATCGACTTCCAGGCCCGCTGGCTGTCCGGCGAGGCAAGGCCGGGCGGTGACGTGACCGAGGTGGCCTGGGTGCCTGTGGGGGCGCTGGAACCCTACGGGCTGTGGCCGGAGGCGCGGCGTGTGATCGCCCTCGCGGCATCCCGCGACAGCTCCCTGCACAGCTAAAGCCGATTTAGCCGATTTACCCTTTTTAGCGCGTTTAGACGCGTTTTTCGGGGTGCTCTGCGGTCACAGGGGTGGCGGTGGCGGAAGGAACATACCAAGTACATCGGGCCGATGCCAGGGTTTTCGCGGCCCGGGCATCGGTTCCCGCCGACCTGCCTCTGTCGGCAATGTGCGTATATCATGTTCCACATCTGTCCCAGAATGGGCGGGAATGCAGAGCGCCCTCGGCCTAGACCCCGCCCCCCTTCCCCGCGCTGGCCTGGCGCCACCGCCCCGGCTTCCCCAGGGGTTCCGCCTGCTCTGGCTCGCGGCGGTGCTGGTGCCGGCACTCGGCGTGCTGGGGGCCGGGGTCATGGCCTGGGTCGATGTCCGGCGCGACGCCGGCGCCAGGCTCGACCGGACGGTGGAGATGCTGCGCCAGCACGCGCTGCGCAGCTTCGGCGCGCATGACGCCATCCTGACCGCCACCGCCCACGCCACGGACCGCATGGGGTGGGAGGAGATGCGCCAGAACCCCGACCTGCACGGCCTGCTGGCGGCGCTGACCCAATCCCTCCATCCGCTGGTCCAGGGGGTGATGGTGGCGGATGGGCGCGGGCGCGTGGTGCTCGCTTCCTGGGAATTCCCGGCTCGGCCGACCGACATCGGCGATCGCGACTTCGTCGCCACGCTCCGGCAGGGCAGCCGGGATGCGGTGGGCGAGGTCATCACCGCGCGCCCCATGGGCTGGACCATCTTTCCCGTCGCCCGCGCCACGCCGCCGCGGCCTGGCGGCGATCCCGGGGATGATGCGGCGGGGGTCATCGCCTCCGCCTTCAACCCCGCGACGCTGGCCGGCTTCTATGCCTCCGTCGTGGAGACGCCGCGGGACACGGTGATGATGATGCGCCTGGATGGCGCGGTGCTGGCGCGGCACCCGCCGCTGCCCGACCCGGCGGCGGAACCCGGCCAGCGCCCCGTGCGGCAGGCGCGGCTGGCGGATGCGGTGGCCCGCGCGGCCGGGGAATCGCCGCCCCCCTCCGTGAGCGTGGGCGACGGGCTGCCGCGGCTGTTCGTGGCGCGGCAGGTTGGCGACTGGCCGGTGGCGGTGGCCTATGGGCTGAGCATGGAGGCGCTGGACGCGGCCTGGCGCCAGCGGATGGTGGTGCCGGCGGCAGGCGGCGTGGCGGCGGCGGGGCTGCTGCTGGCGCTGACGGGCCTGGCCATCCGCGGCGCGCGGCAGCAGCAATTGGCGGCGGAACGCCGGATGGAGGCCGAGACGCAACTGGCCCGCGCCGGCCGCGCCGCCGCCATCGGCCTGCTGGCGGCCGGGCTGGCGCATGATGTGAAGAACCTGGTCCAGGCCGTGCGCAGCGGCGCCCGGCTGATGGACCGCCGCGCCGATGACCCGGCGGAGGTGCGGCGCTGCGCCGCGCTGCTGGGCGATGCGGCGGAGCGCGGGCGCCGCCTGGTGGAGGCGATGCTGGACTTCGCCCGCGGCGGCGGGGGTGAGGCCGAGGGCGGGCAGCCGCCGCTGGAGGCCGGGCGGGCGCTGTCGGACCTGGCGGAGCTGCTGAACCGCACGCTCGGCAGCGCCTGGCGGGTGCAGGTCGTCGTCCCCCCCGGCCTGCCGCCCGCGCGCGGGGACCGGGCGGGGTTCGAGGCCGCGGTGGTGAACCTGGCCGCCAATGCGCGGGACGCCATGCCCCGCGGCGGCACCGTGACCATCGCCGCCTGGGTCGAGGAGCTGATGGAGGCGCGGGAGGAAGCCGGGCTGAAGGCCGGCCGCTACATCGTGGCGGCGGTCAGCGACACCGGCGCGGGCATGGATGGGGCGACGCTGGCCCGGGTGGGGGAGCCCTTCTTCACCACCAAGGGACCGCGGCGCGGCACGGGGCTGGGGCTGGCGACGGTGCGGGGCTTCTGCACCCGGGCGGGCGGCGCGCTGCTGCTGGACAGCGAACCAGGGCGCGGCACGACGGCGGCGATGTGGCTGCCGGTGGCGTGACGGGGTGGTCTGGAAGTCCAGGACGCGGCAAGGGCGGATTGCCTGAGCGGGCGTTCAGGGAACGGATGGCTGGCGCGCCACCCGCCCCGGCCGCGCTGCTTCCTACGAATCGACCGTGATGTTCGCCCGGCGGATCACGGCGCCCCAGCGTTCCAGCTCCTCCCGCTGGTAGCGCGCCAGCGCCTCCGGCCCACCGCCGATCGCCTCCACGCCGTTCCGCTCCAGCGTCGTTCGCGTCTCAGCCTCGTTCAGCGAGGCGGCGAGGATGCCGGACAGCCGCTGCGTGACGGGCACGGGAAGGTTGGCGGGGCCGAACATGGCCCACCAGCCCTCCGCATCGATGCCGGCCAGGCCCTGCTCGGCGAAGGTCGGCACCGCCGGCAGCAGCGGGCTGCGCTGCGCGCCGGTGATGCCGAGGCCGACGAGTTGCCCGGCCCCGATCTGCGCGCGCACGAACTGCGTGTGGTAGAACAGGGCATCCAGCGTGCCGCTCAGCGCATCCGTCATCGCGCGCGCACCGTCGCTGTAGGGCACATGGGTGGTGGTGGTGCCCGTCGCCTCGCTCATCACGGCGTGGTTCAGGTGCCCGGCGGTGCCGACGCCGGAGGTGCCGACGGAAAGCGGCCGCGCCCGCGCCAACGCCACGAATTCCGCCATGCTGCGCACGCCGAGCTGCGGGCGCACCACCAGCAGCAGCGCCGTCTTGGAATGGAGGAACAGCGGCGTGAAGTCCCGCACCGGGTTGTAGGCCAGGTTCCGCATCAGGTTCGGGTTCACCGCATGGGTGCCGATGGTGCCGAGGAGGATGGTATGGCCATCCGCCGGCGCCTGCGCCACGGCGGCGGAGCCGATGGTGCCCCCCGCACCGGCGCGGTTGTCCACCACCACCGCATGCCCACCCAGCCCGCGGGAGATCTGGCCACCGATCATCCGCCCGATGATGTCGGTGCTGGTGCCGGCGGCGAAGGGCACGACGAGGCGGATCGGCCGGTCCGGCCAGGACTGGGCGCGCAGCGTACCCGGCGCGGCGAGGAGCGGCAGGGCGAAGCCGGAACGAAGCAGGGTGCGGCGGTTCATGTCTCGTATCCTCCCGGCATGGCGTGGCGGGATCGCACGGCACGCGGTGATCCCGCAAGCCGCGCTAGAGGAATATGCGTTCAGATGGAATCATCTGAACGCATTTCTTGCTCTAGATTCAATGACATCTAGAGCACGAGCTGCGTTCACTTGAACGCGGCGTGATCCAGGGTCCACACCCGATCAGACCGGAGGCGAATGGCCGAGGATCGCGTGGCAGGCCGCCAGGAAGGACGCGCCGCCGGTGCTGGTTGCATCGGCAAGCGGCCTGACGCCGCGGATGCCGCGCGAGACCGGCCAGGCGCCCGGCAGATGATGGGGTTTGGACCCTAGCCCGCCACTCCCCAGGCCAGCCGCTTGCGGTAGAGCGTGCTCGGGCTGATGCCGAGATGCGCGGCAGCCTTCGGGATGTTGCCGTCGCAGAGTTCGACCGCGCGCTCGATCGCCTCCCGCTCGATCTCCGCCAAAGGGCGGATCTGGCGCAGACGGTCGCCATCGGGGCGTGGCGCCGTGGCCGGTGGCGGGGCCGCGCCGTCACGGAGCGTGGCATCGCGGAGGGTGGCATCGCGGAGGGTGGCATCGCGGAGTGTCTGGGGCAGCATCGCCGCCGTGACCCATTCGCCGTCATGCAGCACGACCGCGGTGCGGACTGCATTTTCCAGTTCCCGCACATTGCCGGGCCAGCGATGGGCCAGCAGCGCGGCCTTGGCATCCTCCGCCAGGCCACGGAAGGCGCGGCCTTCCTCCGCCGCGCTGCGCGCCAGCATCGCCTCCGCGATCGTCACCACATCGGCGCCGCGGTCGCGAAGCGGTGGCAGGGAAACGGGCACGACGTGCAGGCGGTAGTAGAGATCCTCCCGGAACCGCCCCTCCCGCACTTCCAGCAGCGGGTCGCGGTTGGTGGCGCAGACGAAGCGGACATCGGTGCGGCGGAGTTGCGTGCTGCCCACGGGCTGGAAGCTGCCGGTCTGGATGAAGCGCAGCAGCTTGCCCTGCAGCGCCAGGTCCATCTCGCAGAGTTCGTCGAGGAACAGCGTGCCGCCATCGGCGGCGGCGGCGGCGCCCTGGCGGTCCGCGACCGCGCCGGTGAAGGCGCCGCGGACATGGCCGAAGACCTCGCTCTCGATCAGGTCCTTCGGGATGGCGGCGCAGTTGATGGCGATGAAGGGGCCGTCGCGCCGCGGCGAGAGCTTGTGCACCGCCTCCGCCGCCAGTTCCTTGCCGGTGCCGGATTCGCCCGTGATGAAGACCGTGGCGCGGGATGACGCGGCGGTCTCCAGGATGCGATAGACCGCCTGCATGCCGGGCGCCGCGCCGATGAAGCCCTGGAAGGCGGTGCGGGGGCGGGCGGCGGCCAGGTCCCTCACCTCCCGCCGCAGCGCCGCGCGTTCGACGGCGTTGGTCAGCGTGACGGCCAGGCGTTCGGCGGCGAAGGGCTTCACCAGGAAATCCGCCGCGCCGGCGCGCATGGCGTCCACCGCGGTGGCGACGCTGCCATGCGCGGTCATCACCACCACCGGCAGGTCGGGGCTGTCCCGCCGCAGCACGCGCAGCACGGTCAGGCCATCGCTGTCCGGCAGGCGGAGGTCGAGCAGCACGCAATCCGGCTTCTCCTGCGCGGCCAGGCGGAAGGCTTCCTCCGCCGTGCGCGCATGGCGGGACGCGAAGCCGGAAGCGCGCAGGTATTCGCCATAGACGGCGGCGAGGGAGGCCGTGTCCTCCACCAGCAGTACGCGGGGCTGCGGTTCGGTGCCCCGGCCCGCCCGCGGCGCAGCCGCGTCAGCCATGCCCCTTCTCGGCCTGCCGCCCGACCCAGAAGAGCAGCGCCACGCCGATCACCGCGGGGAAGACCCAGGCCGGGCAGGACAGCACCGGCAGCATCACCCGGTCCCAGAGGCGGGGGGAGATGTTGTGATCCACCGCCGCCTGCAACAGGCGCAGCGATGGCGGGTAGAGCCGGACCAGCACACCGTCCAGCGACGCCATCGGGCCGAAGCCCGATGCCAGCGCCACCGCCGAGGCAAGCAGGATGAGGCCGAGGGATCGCAAGCGGTCAGGCCCAGAGACGTTCGTTCTGCCTCGCAGTGTAGAGGCCCGCGACGAATTCGCCATACCCGTTGTAGAGCCGCGTCGGCACGCGTTCGTTGCTGCCGATCAGGCGTTCCGTCGCCTGGCTCCAGCGGGGGTGGGGGACCTCCGGGTTCACATTGGCCCAGAAGCCGTATTCGCTGGCCTGGAGGGTTTCCCAGAAGCTCTTCGGGCGCTGGTCCGTCAGCGTGATGCGCACGATCGACTTGCCGGATTTGAAACCGTACTTCCACGGGAACAGCACGCGGAACGGCCCGCCATTCTGCGCCGGCAGCGGCCGGCCGAAGAGGCCGACGGGCATGAAGGTCAGCTCATTCGCCGCCTCGTCGATCGTGCAGCCCTCCACATGCGGCCAGGGGTACCAGGATTGGCGCAGGCCGGGCATGACGGCGGGGATCGCCGCCGTCTCGAACCGCACATATTTCGCCGATGCCAGCGGCGTGACCAGGCTGAGGAGGGAGGAGAGCTGGAAGCCGGACCAGGGGACGGTCATGCCCCAGGCCTCCACGCAACGCAGGCGGTAGACGCGCTCCTCGATCCCGATGCGGCGGATGATGTCGTCCACATCGAACTCGCCGGGCTTCTCCACCATGCCATCGACCTTGATGGTCCAGGGGCGCGTCGGCATGGCGCGGGCGACGGACCAGATGCCCTTGTCGGTGCCGAATTCGTAGAAGTTGTTGAAGGTGATGGCGTCCCGCTCAGGGGAGATGGCGCGGCCGGCGGCGTAGCGGGTGTTGCGCATGGCGGCGGGCAGGTCAGGCACCTCCGCCGGGTTGCGCGCCCAGGGGTCGGCGGGTTCGCCACGCCGCCAGAACTGCGCCTGCGCCGCGCCGGGCAGCAGCATGGCGCCGGCGCCGGCCGCCTTCATGATCGTGCGGCGGTTGGCGACCAGGTGTTCGGGGGTCGCCTGGCTTTCGGGGATTTCCCAGCCCCGCCTGCGCTTGATGAGCATGGTCGTCTCCGCCTTGTTGGGCCGCGATGGAGCCTAGAGGATCGGGGCGCGCCGCGTCCCGTCAAGCGGCGACCCTGTCAGGGACGCGGCATCACGGCGGCGGCGGGCAGGTCCGCGCGGGTGGTGACGCGGAAGGCGCGGTAGCGTTCCGCCTCCACCCCGCCGCGCGCCCGCACCAGCGATCCCTCGGCGCGCTGGACAGGCTCGGCCCCCGGCCAGTCCGGCACGCTGTCCCGTCTTTCGCTCTGGACCAGCAGGCCGGTTACGGCGGGGCCGAGGGATTGGGGGCGCGGCAGGTCGAACAGGTCCCAGCGGGGGTTGAGGGCCACCACCGGCACGCCGGGGGGAAGGCGCAGCGCGAGTTGCGCGGCCAGGCCGTATTCCTCCGCCGCGACGAAGCCGGCACCGGTCCGCGCACGCTCCTGCTCGACCAGGGCCGCGAAGGCATCCCAGCCGCCAAGGCGCGCGAGGGTGGGGTCGAGGCGCCTCGGCAGGGGCAGCGGCGCGATGGCGGCCTGGATGTAGGCAAGCAGCGCGAGCGTGGCGCCGAGCGCGACCGCGGGACGGCGCAGCCGCGCCAGGCGCGGCGTGATGAAGGCGGCGGCCAGGATGCAGGCGGCGGGGTAGAGGATGGCGGGCCAGTTGCCCTGCACGCGGCTGCCCGTGGCCTGCCAGGTGAACAGCGCGGCGCCGGGGACGACCAGCGCCGCCAGCAGCGCCGCCGCCGCATCGCCGCGCCTGACCCAGGCCATGACCGCCAGCGCGGTGCCGGTGACACACAGGATGAAGACCAGCGGCGTGGCGAGCCCCGCCTGCCCGGCCAGGAGTTCGCCGAGGAAGCGCAGCGTGAAGCCGCCCGTCTCCACCCCCGCGCGGCCGCCCTGCTTGACGAAGCTCGCCCAGCCATGGGCGGCGTTCCAGAGGATGACGGGGGCGAAGACGGCGGCGGCCAGGACTCCACCGGCCCAGAGCCGCCAGTCCCGCCACCAGTGCCAGGCGCCCCGGCAGGCAATGAGCCAGGCGATCACCCCGATGCCGAGCAGCCCCGCCGTGTACTTCGACACCAGGGCGAGGCCGGAGAACAGGCCGAAGGCCAGCCACCAGCGCCCATCCTGCGTGACATGCAGCCGCGCCAGCGCCCAGAGCGCCGCGACCCAGAAGACCAGCAGCGGCAAATCGGGCGTCATCAGGATGCCGCCGACGCCGACCAGCAGCGTCGCGTTGAACAGCGCCGCGGCCCAGATTCCCGGCCGGCGGTCCGGGAACAGGGCATCCGCCGCGCGGGCCAGCAACACGCTGGCCAGTGCGATGGACAGCGGGCCCATCAGGCGGATGCCCAACGCAACCTCCCCCGCCAGCAGCGTGCCGGCGCGGATGAAGAAGGCGACCATGGGCGGGTGGTCGAGGTAGCCGGGCTGGAGCACGCGGGACCAGACCCAGTAATAGGCCTCGTCCGGCGCCAGCGGCGTGGCACCGGCGACCAGCAGGCGAAGCGCCGTGAGGGCGGCGAGGACCCCGATCATCGGGCGCGCCACACGAGGGTGGAGGACACGGCGTAGTTCCACACCACCGTCAGCAGCGCGCCGGCGGCGCCGGCCAGGCCCCAGGCCAGCACGCCGTCCCGAACCAGCAGCCCCGCGATGCCGACATTGGCGGCGGCGCCGATGCCGCAGACCAGGTAGAACAGCAGCAGGCCGCGCCACAGCGCCGGGCCGCGCAGCCGGGCATCGCGATAGGTGATGCGGTTGTTGAGGGCGAAATTCGCCGTCATCGCCACCAGCGTCGCCCCCCATTGCGCAGGCCCGAAGCCGAAGCCCGCCGCCTGCACCAGCAGGAACAGCGCCGCCATATGGACCAGAACGCCGATGCCGCCCACCGCGGCGAAGGCCAGGAAGCGCAGCGGCACGATGCCGCCCGTGGCCTTGTCCAGCAGCAGGGCGCCGAATTCCAGCAGCACCGTCGCGTCCAGCTTGCTCTCGCCGGCCTGGCGGCTGCGGAAGCTGTAGGGGATTTCCGCCACCGCCAGCTTCCGGCGGGCGGAGAGCAGGATGTCCAGCAGGATCTTGAAGCCGCGGCCGGCGACGCGGGGGGCGACTTCCTCCACCAGGGCGCGGGGCAGCAGGAAGAAGCCGCTCATCGGGTCCGCGACCGGGGTGGGCAGCAGCATCCGGGCCATCTTCGCGCCCATGTCGGACAGCGCGCCGCGGGCGGCGGAGAAGCCTTGCTCCGCCGCGCCGCCGGCGACATGGCGGCTGCCGATGGCGATGTCGGCACCGCCCTCCACCGCCGCCAGCATGGCGGGGAGGATCGATTCGTCGTGCTGGAGATCGCCATCGATGACGGCGACGAAGGGGGCGGTGGTGGAGAGGAAACCCTCCATGCAGGCGGAGGCCAGGCCGCGGCGGCCGATGCGGCGGAGGCAGCGGATGCGCGGGTCCCGCGCGGCGATGCCCCGCACCACGGCGGCGGTGCCATCGGGGCTGTCATCATCGACGAAGATCGCTTCCCAGGGGATGCCAGCCAGCGCGGCGTCCAGGCGATCCACCATCGGGGCGACATTCGCTGCCTCGTTGAAGACCGGGACGATGACCGCGAGGCGGATGGGCTGGGGCGTGGGCACCAGCGGCGTCTAGCAGGCAGGCAGGGCCCTGGACAGGCGGGGACCTGGACAGGCTTGCGGGCTGGCGGGGCAGTCCTGGCGCGGGGGCGCGCCGCGCGGCACAATCGGGTGATGAGAACCAGGCCGCGCGCGGAGCACCGCCGGAGCCCCGAGGGATGAAGCTGCCGTCGCGGGCCATGCTGGCCGGGGCGCGGGCGCTGCGCCTGCTGTGGGCGATCAGCGTCCTGCTGCCGCTGGCCGGGCTGGGCGCCATGGCCTGGCAGGCCTGGCAGGCGACGGTGGAGGCGGCGGAGGAGCGCGTCTCCCGCACCGCGGAAATGCTGCGGGAACACGCGCTGCGCGCCTTCGAGACGCAGGAGATCGCCATCGCCGCCGTGGAATCCCGCGTGGCGGGCATGAGCTGGGACGAGATCCGCGAAAGCCGGGCGCTGCATGACTTCCTGCTGACCCTGGATGCGGTGACGCCCTCCGCCGGCGGGGTGACGCTGGTGGACCCGGCCGGGCGCTTCGCGGCATCCAGTACGACGAGCTTCCCCACCCCGCCGGTCGATGTGGCGGGGCGCGACTACGTGGCGGCGCACCCGCCCGGCAGCGCGATGCGGGAGGCACCGACCATCGGCAAGGTCATCACCAGCCGGACGGTCGGCGTGCTGATCTTCCCCATGGCGCGGCCGCGCCGGCGTGACGATGGGTTGGCGGATGGCGGGGTGGTGGTCGCGACGCTGTGGCCGCACTATTTCCAGGCCTTCTACCGGTCCATCCTGGAAGCGCCCGGCGATACCGTGACGCTGTTCCGGCTGGATGGCGCGGTGCTGGCCGCGGTGCCCGCGCCGGCGCAGCCCGAGACCGCCGCCCTGCCCGCCGCCGCCGGCCCGCTGCTGCGCCAACTGCGCCGCGGCCCCGGAATCCTGCTGCACGGGCCGAGCCCGATCGACGGGCAGCCGCGCCTCATGGCCCTGCGGCGCATCCCGGGCCACGATGTGGGCGTCGCCTATGGGCTCTCCCTGTCCGCGCTGCGGCTGGACTGGCGGCGGCAGATGCTGGTGCCGGTGATCGGCGCGCTGGCGGCCATGCTGGTGCTGGGCGGCGTGACCTGGTGGGCGGAACGCGCGGCCCGCCAGCGCGCGGCGGCCGAGGCCCGGTCCCGCACGGCGGAGCGGCAGGCGACGATGGGGCTGCTGGCGGGCGGCCTGGCGCATGATTTCGGCAACATCACCCAATCCGTCATGGCCGCCGCCGTGCTGCTGGCCAAGCATGCGGAGAATCCGGCGCGGGTGCGGCAGGTGGCCGGGCATCTCGGCCGCCATGCCGAACGCGCGACCGCGCTGTCGCGCCGGATGCTGGACACCACGCGGCGCAACGGCCTGGGCAGCGAGGCCGACGGGCCGGTGGAACTGGCGTCGGCGCTGCGCGAGCTGGCGCAGCTGCTGGATTCGACCCTCGGCGCCGGCATCCGCGTGCGGTGCGAGGTGACAGGTCCCCTCCTCGCCGCGCCATCCCTGGACCGGGCGGAGCTGGAGACGGCGGTCATCAACCTGGCGGCCAATGCGCGGGATGCGATGCCGCGCGGCGGCACCATCACCATCACCGCCGCGCAATTGGCCGTGCCGCCCCGCCCGGCCGATGCGCCGGATCTGCCGGCCGGGGTCTATATCCGCCTGTCGCTGCGCGATGAGGGCGAGGGCATGGCCCCGGCGGCGCTGGCGCGGCTCGGCGAGCCCTTCTTCACCACCAAGCCGGAGGGCCAGGGCACGGGGCTCGGCTTGGCCATGGTGGCCGCCTTCGTGCGGGGCAGCGGGGGCGCGCTGGCGGCGGAAAGCGTCCTCGGCCGGGGCACCATCATCCACCTGATCCTGCCCGCGGGCTGAGCCCCCCCCGGGTGGGTGCGCCTGCCGGTTTGCTTGGCGCCACCCGCCCCGTGCTGTAAGCCCCGCTGCCGCCCTTCCCCCTCCCCCGGACAAGGATCCCGCCCCGGTGTCAGCCTCCGTCGCGATCGGCCCCGTCACGCTCGGCAACCACCTGCCCCTGGCCCTGATCGCCGGCCCCTGCCAGATGGAAAGCCGCGCCCATGCGCTGGAGACCGCGTCCCGCCTGAAGGAGATCTGCGGGCGGCTCGGCATCGGGCTGGTCTACAAGACCAGCTACGACAAGGCGAACCGGACCTCCGCCAGCGCCGCGCGCGGCATCGGCATGGCAACCGCGCTGGAGGTCTTCGCCGAGATCCGGGAGAGCCTCGGCCTGCCGACGCTGACCGATGTGCATGAGGCCGCGCAATGCGCGCCGGTGGCCGAGGCGGTGGATGTCATCCAGATCCCCGCCTTCCTCTGCCGCCAGACGGACCTGCTGCTGGCCGCCGCCGCCACCGGGCGCGTGGTGAACATCAAGAAGGGCCAGTTCCTGGCGCCCTGGGACATGAAGAATGCCGCGGCCAAGGTGACGGGCGCGGGCAACCCGAATGTGCTGCTGACCGAACGCGGCGCCAGCTTCGGCTACAACACGCTGGTCAGCGACATGCGGTCGCTGCCGATCATGGCGCGGGACACCGGCCTGCCGGTCGTGTTCGACGCCACCCATTCCGTACAGCAGCCCGGCGGCCAGGGCACCTCCTCCGGCGGCCAGCGCGAATTCGTGGAGACGCTGGCCCGCGCCGCGGTGGCCGTCGGCGTCGCCGCCGTGTTCATCGAGACGCATGAGGACCCCGACCGCGCGCCCTCCGACGGGCCCAACATGGTGCCACTCGACCAGTTCGAGGCGCTGATCGGACGCCTGATGGCGATCGACAGCCTGGTGAAGTCCTTCCGGTGACGCACGCCATGCGACCCATCGTCATGATCCCGGCCCGCATGGCGGCCAGCCGCCTGCCGGGCAAGCCGATGGCGGACATTGGCGGGGAGCCGATGATCGTCCATGTCTGGCGTCGCGCCATCGCCGCCGCCATCGGCGATGTCGTCGTCGCCACCGACAGCGAGGAGATCGCCGGCGTGGTCCGCGCCGCGGGCGGCCGCGCGCAGATGACGCGGGATGACCATCCCTCCGGCTCCGACCGCATCCATGAGGCGATCACGGCCATCGATCCCGAAGGCCGCTTCGATGTGGTGGTGAATGTCCAGGGCGACCTGCCGCTGATCTCGCCCCAGGCCATCCGCGCCGTCTTCGCCGCCATCGACCATCCCGACATCGCCCTCGGCACGCTGGTCGCGAAGATCGAGCGGGAGGAGGAGCGCACGGCGAGCCAGGTGGTGAAGATGGTGGGCAGCGAGACGGCGCCGGGGCGCTTCCGCTGCCTCTATTTCACCCGCGCCACCGCCCCCTGGGGCGATGGGCCGCTGTGGCACCATATCGGGCTCTATGCCTGGCGGCGCAGCGCGCTGGCGCGCTTCGTCGCGCTGCCGCCTTCGCCGCTGGAGACGCGGGAGAAGCTGGAGCAGCTGCGCGCGCTGGAAGCGGGGATGCGGATCGATGCGGTCGCCGTCGATGACGTGCCGCTCGGCGTCGATACGCCGGCCGACCTGCACCGCGCGCGGCAGTTGCATGCGCAAGGTCATGCCCAAGGGGGCGCTGCACGGTGAGCGATTCGCATCTGCGGGAGAGCCTGCGCCGCACCGTGCAGCTGGAAGCCGATGGGCTGGCGGCGCTGCGGGACGCGCTGGATGGGACGCTCGGCGATACGCTGATCGCGGCGGTGCGCATGATGCTCGGCAAATCCGGGCGCTGCGTCGTGACGGGCATGGGCAAGTCCGGCCATGTCGGCCGCAAGATCGCGGCGACGCTGGCCTCCACCGGCACGCCCGCGCATTTCGTGCATCCGGCGGAAGCCAGCCATGGCGACCTCGGCATGATCCTGCCGGAGGATGTGATCCTGGCCCTGTCCTGGTCGGGCGCCGCGCCGGAACTCGGCAGCATCATCGGCTATGCGCATCGCTTCGGGGTGAAGCTGGTGGCGATCACCTCCGTCGCGGACAGCCCGCTCGGCAAGGCGGCGGATTATCCGCTGATCCTGCCGCGGATGCCGGAAGCCTGCCCGAACGGCCTGGCGCCCACCACCTCCACCACCATGCAGCTTGCCATGGGCGATGCCTTCGCGATGGGGCTGCTGGAGGCGCGGGGCTTCTCGGCGGCGGATTTCCGCGTGTTCCACCCCGGCGGCAAGCTCGGCGCGCAATTGCTGCGGGCGTCCGACCTGATGCATGCGGACATGCCGCTGGTGGCGGAAGGCGCGACGCTGGCGGAAGCGATCGTGACCATGACGTCGAAGCCCTTCGGTACGGGCGGCGTGGTGGATGGCGAAGGCCGGCTGCTGGGCGTCATCACCGATGGCGACATCCGCCGCGCCTTCCGCAAGGGCTTCGTCGATCGCCCGGCGGTGGAGGCGATGACTCGCAACCCGATCGTGGCGGCGCCGGATTCGCTGGCGCCCGACCTGGTGAAGACCATGAACGACCGGCGCATCACCAGCATGTTCGTGGTGGTGGATGGCGTGCCGCGCGGCGTGATCCACCTGCATGACCTGCTGCGGGCGGGGGTGGTGTGAAAGGGGGAGCGCTGCTCCCCCTTTGACCCCCTCGCCAGGGTCCGGGGGGACCCTGGACCGCCAGGGTCTGGGGCTATCCCCAGCGGACGCGGCGCGTCAGCGCCATGACCGCCGACAGCACGGTGAACAGCGCCAGCGTGCCGACCAGCAGCGAATAGGCTTCCAGGCTGAGCACGACATAGAGGAAGCCGAAAAGGCCCGCGAGCACGCCGGCGAAGGCCGCGGCCAGGACACGCCGGCCCGTGACGGCGGCGGTGAACAGGCTGGCCTGCGCCATGACCAGCAGGGTCGCGGCGGCATAGGCGGCGGCGAAGCCCAGCGGCTCCCCGATCGCCAGCAGCAGCAGCGGAAACATGACCACGGAGCAGCCGAGCATGGCGTATTGCACGATGTGGATGCGCAAGCCCGCCAGCAGTTCGAACAGCGTGTAGGTCACGAAGGACAGCGCCAGGAACAGCATGGCGTATTTGGAGGCGCGGTTGACCATGCGGTAGGTCGGCACGGCCTCCAGCAACTCCACACCCGCCGCCGCGGCGTGACGGCCGCAAAGGGTGCGGCGGGCGGCCGCACCCTCCCCGGCCAGGGACCAGGCGGCGGTGAAGCCCCATTCTTCCACGCTGGTCTGTTCGGGCAGGTCGTCGCCGATGAAGCTCGGCGTGGGCCAGGCGGCAGCGATGGAAAGGTTGGCGCGTTGCGGGCCGGGCAGCAGGCCGAAGCGCTGCGACCCGCGCAGCGGCAGCGTCACGGCGAAGGGAATGGCCCCATCAGGCGCCGCCGCCAGATTCGCGCGCCAGGCGATGCCGCGGGACGGCATGCAGTCATCCCAGCGCGGCAGCCCGTCCTCCCCGGGCAACCATGCCTCGCCGAGGCGCATCGACGGGACCTCCCCGGCCAGGCGCATGGCCTGGCTGCCGGCGACGATGGTAGCGTCGCCCCAATGCAGGATGGCCGAGGGTTCCTGCAGCACCACCGCGCCCGCGGCATTGAACCGGCCCTCCAGCCGTGCCGTCGCGGTATAGACCGGCACCTCGTAGAGGCCGCGGCGGCGGAGCTGGGGGGCGAGTTCCACCTGCGCGTCCAGGCGCTCCGGCTGGAGGTGGATGTGGCCGCTCCTTCCCTGCGCGCCGGACCAGGGGATGGCGAGGACCGGGGCCATCAGCAGTTGCGGGCCGCCCCAGCCGGCACCGATCTCCCGCTGCACGGATTGGTGGCGTTCCTCCCGTTCCTCGATCACGCCGCCGATCATCAGGTGGGGCACCAGCATCGCCAGCAGCACCAGGCCGACGGCGGCGAGTTTCGGGGTCGGGCGATCGAGCAGGCCGGGCTTGGGGTCGGGTTCCATGGGTGTGTCCTCCGTTCCAGGAATGGCGCGGAGCATCGCGGGCGCCCGTGCAGCGGTGACGGAGGGCGCTTGCAGCGGGCGCGGAGATTTGGTGCAGATGCGGTGCAGGGCCGCGTGGCCTGACAGGAGGCCCATGCCGAAGGTCCTGGTCGTCGATGACGACCCGCATATCCGCCACATCCTGCGCTTCGCGCTGGAACGGGAAGGCTTCGCGGTGGCGGAAGCCGCGGATGGCGCCGCGGCACTGGCGGCGGTGGCGGACCAGGCGCCGGATATCCTGGTGCTGGACGTGACCATGCCGGAGATCGACGGCACGGAGGTCTGCCGCCGCTTGCGCCGGACCTCCGACGTGCCGGTGATCTTCCTCTCGTCGCGGGATGAGGAGGTGGACCGCATCCTCGGCCTGGAACTGGGCGGCGACGACTACGTCACGAAGCCCTTCAGCCCGCGGGAGGTGGTGGCCCGCGTGCGCGCCGTGCTGCGGCGGCGCGCGGCGGCCCCTTCCCCGGCACCGGCACCGGCGGAGATGGCGCGCGGCGCGCTGCGGCTGCTGCCGGACAGCCACCAGGCCTTCTGGGGGGCGGAGGAGGTGGTGCTGACGGTGACGGAATTCGCCCTGCTGCGCTGCCTGGCGGCGCATCCGGGCCGGGTCTTCACGCGGGATGCGCTGATGGATGTGGCCTATCCCGACCGCCGCGTGGTCAGCGACCGCACCATCGACAGCCATATCCGCCACATCCGCGCGAAATTCGCGGCGCTGGGGGCGGAGCCGATCGGGACGGTGCATGGCCTCGGCTACCGGTTCAGCGGATGAGGCCGCGGAAACCCCGGCTGCGGACGGTGCTGCTGGCGGCGAATCTGCTGCTGCTGGCGCTGCCGCTGGGCGGGCTGTGGCTGCTGCGGCTGTATGAAAGCGCGCTGGTCCGGCAGACGGAGACGGAGTTGGTGGCGCAGGCCGCGGTGATCGGCGCGGCCTATGAGGCCGCCTGGCATGGCGGCGCGCCCCCGGCGCCGGGGCCGGGCTGGGCGCCCCGGGCGGCGGTGCTGGACCTGGCAAAAGACCCTGTGCTGCCGCCGGCGCCGGACGCGCTGGCGCCGGACCGGCCGGCAGACCCGCGCGCGCTGGCGGCGGGCGCCACGCTGTTGCCGGTGCTGGCGGCGGCGCAGCGGATCACGCTGGCGGGGATGCGCGTCACCGATGCGGCGGGGATCGTCGTCGCCTCCTCGGGCGGGGAGATGGGGCTGTCCCTGGCGGGGCGGGCGGAGGTTTCGGCGGCGCTGGCGGGGTGGCCGGCGGCGGTGCTGCGGGACCGGCCGCCCCAGCCGGGGGTGGGATCGGCCTCCATCAGCCGGGCGGCGCCGTTCCGCGTGTTCCTGGCGCATCCCGTGATGGAAGGGGGCGCGGTGATCGGCGTGGTGGTGCTGTCCCGCACCCCGGCCAGCATCGACCAGGCGCTGCATGGCAAGCGTTGGGAGATGGCGGGGCTGGCGGCGGCGCTGCTGCTGGCCGCCGGCGTGCTGGCGCTGGTCATCGCCTATACCGTCAGCCGCCCGATCGAGGCCGTGGCCGCGCAGGCCCACGCCGTGGCGGCCGGCGCGCGCGCCACGCTGCTGCCCCGCACGCGGCGCAGCGCGGTGCGGGAAGCCGATGAGATGTGGGCCGCGATCCAGTCCATGGCCACCACGCTGGAATACCGTGCGGACTATATCGGCGCCTTCGCCGCCGAGATGAGCCATGAGTTCAAGACGCCGCTCGCCGCCATCCGCGGCGCGCTGGAATTGCTGGCGGACCATGCGGCGGAGATGACGGAGGCGGAGCGCGCCACCTTCCTCAGCCAGGCGGCCGCGGATGTCGGACGGCTGGATCGGCTGGTGAAGGGCCTGCTGGAACTGGCGCGGGCGGAGGCACCGCTGCCGCGGGGGGAGGAGGATTGCGACGTGGCGGCGGTGATCCGCGGCCTGCCGATGCCCGCCCCGGTAGCGCTGGAGGGAGAGGCGCTGCGCGCCGCGATCCCGGCGGAGCGCCTGGCGACGGTGATCCGCAACCTGGCCGACAACATCGCCCGCCATGCCGGGCCAGGCGCCACCGGGCAGATCGCCTGGCGGCGGGCCGGCGCGCAGGTGGTGATCGAGGTCAGCGATGACGGGCGCGGCGTCTCCCCGGGCAATGCGGGGCGCATCTTCGGGCGCTTCTTCACCACGGCGCGGGACAGAGGGGGGACGGGGCTCGGCCTATCCATCGCCCGCAGCCACATGGCGACGGCGGGCGGGAGCATCGACCTGATGCCGGGTGGGCCAGGCGCACGGTTCCGGCTGGTGATCCCGGCGGCCTGACATCCCCGCCGCGGCCGCGGCCTGACATCCCCGCCGCGGCCGCGGCCTGACATCCCCGCCGCGGCCGCGGCATGACGTCCCCGCCGCGGCCGCGGCATGACATCACTGCCCCGGGTTTGGCTGCCATGCCCGAATTTGAGGCGACATTTCGCCGCCGACACCCCATAGAGAAGGACACACCAGCCGGAGGGCCGCCCATGCGCAAGCCGAACTACGATTTCGAACGGTCCCAGCGCGAGAAGGCCAAGGAAGCCAAGGCGCGGGAGAAGCTGGAAAAGAAGCAGGCCGCCAAGGAGGCCGAGCAGAAGGCCAAGAACCCGGAAGGCGAGCCCGAGCAGGGCTGACGGGCCCATCCGGGCGCCCTGTCCCGTGCCCTTCCGCGCACAGGACAGGGCCCGGTCGCCAAGGCTCGGGTCGCGAAGGCTCAGCCGGGACCGGCGGTCCAGCGCGCCTCGGCATCGGCCAGGGCGGCCGTCCCGACCACCCCATCCCGCAGTGACGCCGGCGCCAGGCGATCCGCCACGCTGCGCGCGTCGCCCGCCCGCAGCACCGCGCGGAAGGCCGCGTCCATGGCAGCGATGGCCGCGCGCTGCGCATCGCCGGGATAGATGACGATCGCGAAGCCCAGTTCCCGCAGCGCCGCGGGTGGCAGCGGCAGGCCCCGGGCGCTCATGCTGGCGTTCAGCAATTGCGGCACGCCGGGCAGCGCCGCGGCCGCCGCGCGCATCTGGGCGGCGTCCTCCAGCCCCTCCATGAAGGCAATGTCGGCGCCCTCGGCCATGTAGGCGCGCATGCGGGCCAGGGCGGCGTCCAGGCCCTCGGCCTTCACCGCATCGGTGCGCGCGATGATGAGGGGACCGCCGCCCATCGCCGCCACCACGGCGCGGGCGGCGCGCAGCCGGGCCAGCATCTCGGCCGGCGGGATCACGGTCACGCCCTCGAACAGCCCGCAGCGCTTCGGGAAGGGCTGGTCCTCGATATGCAGCGCGGCGACGCCGAGACGGGCGTAGCGCCGCACGGCATGGGCCAGGTTCAGCAAGCCGCCATAGCCGGTATCCGCATCGGCGATGACCGGCGCGGTGCCGGCGCCTTCGACGATCTCTCCGATCCGCGCCTCCATCTCCGCCAGGCCCAGGATGCCGAGGTCCGGCTGCCCGGCGGCGCGCGCGATGGCCCCGCCACTGGCATGCAGCGCCGTGGCGCCGGCATGGATGGCGAGCCGCGCCGACAGCCCATCCCATACGCCGGGCGCCAGCACGGGCAGGCCCCCCTGCCCGGCCGCCATCATGGCGCGCAACCCATCCGCGGCCGCGAAGCCCATCGCCCTGTCTCCCGCTTCCCCATCGGCGGCTTGATCAACCGCGCAGTGTTCGGTATTTCGAACACTGTCCGGAAAACAGCGTGGGGGGGAGGTCGATCCTGGTCAAGTCCGCCACCAGGGCACTCGATGTGCTGGAACTCCTCGCCGCGCGGCCGGAGGCGATGTCCCATGGCGACATCGCCCGCGCGCTGCGCATCCCGAAAAGCAGCCTCACCGACCTGATCGGCACGCTGGAACAACGCCACTACGTGTCGCGGGAGGGCAGCGGGACGGCGGAGCGCATTCGCCTCGGCCCCGCCGTCCTGGGCCTGGCCGGCGTGCTGCTGCGCCGGACGGATGTGACGCGCCTGGCGCAGCCCGTGGTCGCGGCGCTGATGACGCGCACGGGTGAATCGGCCGCGCTGGTGGTGCGCCAGGGGGCGGAGGTCGTCGTGGTGTGCAAGGAGAATTGCAACCAGCCGATCCTCTACTCCCTCCAGCTCGGCGAACGCGGGCCGGTCAATGCCTCGGCCGGCGGCAAGGCCATCCTCGGCCTGATGACGGCGGAGGAGGTGGACAGCATCCTCGCCACCGCCCCCCTGCCCCGCCTGACGCCCCGCACCGTGACTGATCCGGCGGCGCTGCAGACCGAACTCGCCACCGTTGCGCGGGACGGCATCGCCTACAGCCGCGAGGAGATGATCGAGGGCATCGTCGCCATGGGCCATGCCGTGCTGGACGCCACCGGCCGCCCCTGCGCGGGGCTGTCCGTCGGCGTGCCGAAGGTGCGCTTCACGCGCGACAAGGAAAAGCTGCTGGCGGAGGCGCTGCGCGCCGCGGCGGCCGAGATATCCGCCATGCTGGGCTGGCGCGGCGCATTGAGGAGGGCAGCCGCATGAGCGGCGGACAGACGATCACCGAGAAGATTCTCTCCCGCATCTGCGGCCGGCGCGTATCGGCCGGCGAGGTGGTGATGCCGGAGGCGGAGCTCATCACCGTGCATGACTGGTACACGGTGAACGCCTTCCGCACGCTGGACGATTTCGGCGTGACGAAGCTGCATGACGCGTCGCGCGTGCTGCTGGTGACGGACCATGAACCGCTGGCCGTCTCGCCCCAGGCTTTCGCGCGGCAGCATGCGGTGCGCGGCATCGCGCAGCGTTTCGGCGTGGCGCATCGCGATGCCGGGCGCGGGGGCCTGGGCCATGTCTTCCCGGTGGAGGAAGGGCTGGTGACGCCGGGCATGTTCATCTTCGCCTATGACCCGCATGTCACGAATTACGGCGCGATCGGCGCCCTCGGCGTCGCGGTGCTGACCGAGATTCCCGAAGTGCTGGCCTGCGGTTCCGTCTGGCTGCCGGTGCCGGAGACACTGCGCGTGGACACCATCGGCGCCCTGCCCTTCGGCGTCTTCGCGCGTGATGCCGCGCAGAAGCTGATCGGCAGCCACGATGCCGCGCTGTTCGAGGATGCGGTCGTCGAATATGGCGGCCCCGGCCTGGCGTCCCTGAACATCGATGCGCGGCACACGCTGTGCAACACGCCGGTCGAACTCGGCGCCGTCTCCTCCCTCGTGGAGCCCGATGCGCTCTGCATGGCCTATGTGCAGGCCCGCGCGCAGCGGCCGGTGCATCGCACGCTGCCGGATGCCGACGCGGTCTATCGCGCGCGCATCACGCTGGATCTCTCCGCCATCGCGCCGCAGGTGGCGCTGCCGCCGACGCCGGACAATGTGGTGGATGTGACGGAGGTGGCGGGCAAGGCCATCGGCCACGCCTTCATCGGTTCCTGCGCGTCGGGGATGCTCGATGATCTGCGGGTCGCCGCCGCCGTGCTGCGCGGGCGCCAGGTGGCGCCGGGCGTGCGGCTGATCGTCACGCCGGCGACGCAGCAGGTGGCCGCCGATGCGGCGGCCGAGGGGCTGATCGAGGTCTTCATGCGCGCGGGCGCGATGGTGACCGCGCCGGGCTGCGGCGTCTGCGCCGGCGGGCGCATCGGCGGTGTCGCGGCCGGGGAGGTTTCCATCGGCACGGGTACGCGCAACGAACCGGGGCGGCTCGGCGCGCATGAGGCGGTGCTGCACATCGCCGGCCCCGCGACCGTCGCGGCTTCCGCGGTCGCCGGCAGCATTGCCGATCCGCGGCCCTTCCTGCGTGACGTTGCCTGGGGGATGGCGGCATGAGTGACCTGGTGATGCGGGGCCGGGCCTGGGTCTACCCGGACAATGTCGCCATCGATGGCGACCTGATGGCGCTGGAATGGGCGCTGAAGCGGGAAACGCGGCCGGAAGTGCTGCGCGAACACGTCTTCGCCGGGCTTGACCCGGATTTCCCGAACCGCGCGAAGCCCGGCGACATCGTCGTCGGCGGCAAGCGCTTCGCGCAGGGCAATCCGCATATCCAGGGCATGATCGGGCTGAAGGGCTGCGGCGTGGGCCTGGTGGCGGAGAGCATCCCGGTGGGATCCTTCCGCAACGCGCTGGCCGCCGGGCTGCCGGTGCTGCCGCGCTGCCCCGGCGTGCGCGCCATGTTCGAGAATGGCGAGGAGATCGAGGTCGATTTCGCCGCCGCCCGCCTGCGCAACCTGACACGCGGCACCGAAGCCACCTTCCCCCCGCTGGGCGCGCATCTGCAGGACATGCTGCGCGCCGGCGGCTGGGGGCCGATGTTCCGCCGCCGCCTGGATGCGATGGCGCAGGCCTGATCAACGACCAACACGCTGGGGAAAGCAGACCATGACATCATCCTTGCGCATGACGCGCCGCGCCGCCCTTGCCGGCGCCGCCTTCACCACGCTGGCGGCACCGGGCGCGATGGCGCAGGCCTATCCGGGCCGCCCCGTGCGGATCGTCGTGCCCTTCCCGCCGGGCAATACCTCCGACATCCTCGCGCGGCTGGCGGCGGAGGAGTTGCAGCGGCGCCGCGGCGTGACGGTGGTGGTGGAGAACCGGCCGGGCGCGTCCGGCGCGCTGGGCGTGCAGGCCGTGACCGGCGCGCGGCCGGATGGGCTGACGCTGCTGGTGACGACGCAGTCGCCCATCGTGGTCAACCCGCCGCTGATGAAGAACCCGCCCTATGACCCGGTGCGGGAATTGTCGCCCGTCGCGCTGTTCGGGCGCACCGGCTTCGTGCTGGTGGCCGCGCCGAACTTCCCGGCGAACACCATGGCCGAAGCCGCCCGCGTGCTGCGCGCCGCACCGCGCGGCACCTACAGCGCCGCCAATCCAGGCGTCGGCACGATGAGCCAACTGGCCATGGCGCTGCTGGGTCTGTCGCTGGGCACCGAGATCGAGTCCATCCCCTATCGCGGCAGCGCGGCGGCGCTGGTGGATGTCGCCGCGGGGCGCGTGGCGCTGATGATCGACGGCTTCAATTCCGCCGTGCCCATGGCGCTCAACGGGCAGGTGAAGCCGCTGGCCGTCATCGCGCGGCAGCGTTCGCCGCTGGTGCCGAGCGTCCCGAGCCTGGCCGAGAGCGGCGTGCCGGAACTGGCGGACCTCGAAGCCCTGTCCTGGACCGGCATGTTCGGCCCCGCCGGCACGCCGCCCGAGGTCGCGGCCTGGTGGACCGATGCGCTGGGCGAGGTGATGCGCGATCCGGCTGTCGTCGCGAAGCTGGCGCAGACCTTCGTGGAGGCCGCACCGCCGGTTTCCGTCGCGGCCTTCACGCAGGAGATCGCAAGCGACCTGGCCAAGTGGACCCGCGTGATCCGCGACGCGCGGATCGAGCAGCAGTAGCCGCGTGGCGGGCGTGGCGACGCCATCGCCCGCCTGCCACACGGGGTGCACGACCATCCCGGCCACCCGCCGCACCAGGTGTTGACCCTGCCGGCGAAGCGTTTCACCGTCCGGCGCGGCCCCGCGCAGGTGGCTGCGCGGGAAGGAAACGGCATGGCCGATCGAAGGGCGACGGCGTCATCATGACGCTGATGGTCTTCCTCAATCGCATCCAGTTCGCGCCGGGCGCGCTGGGCGAACTCGTGGGTGAACTGGCCCTCGCCGCCATCACGCGGCCCCTGGTGGTGACGGATCGTGGCGTCGCGGCGGCAGGGGCGCTGGACAAGCTGCTCGCCAGCCTGCCTGCCGGCATGGCGCATGCCGTCTTCCAGGACACGCCGCCCAACCCGACGGAGGCCGCGGTGCGCGCCGGGGCCGCGGCCTTCCGCGCATTCGGCGCGGATGGCGTGATCGCGGTCGGCGGCGGATCGCCGCTCGACCTCGCCAAGGCCGTGGCGCTGGCGGTCACGCATCCCGCGGAGACGCTGGCCCCCTATGCGGTGGTGGAAGGCGGCCTTGCGCGCATCACCGCCGCGGCGGCGCCGGTGGTGGCCGTGCCGACCACCGCCGGCACGGGCAGCGAGGTGAGTCGCGGGGCGCTGATCGTGCTGGATGACGGGCGGAAAGTGTCGATCGGGAGCCCCTTCCTGATCCCCCGCGCGGCCATCTGCGATCCCGTGCTGACGCACTCCATGCCGCCCCTGCTGACGGCCGCCACCGGCATGGACGCGCTGGCCCACTGCATCGAGACCTTCTGCGCGAAGAGGGAGAACCCGGTCGCCGACGCCATCGCGCTGGACGGGTTGCGGCGCGGCTGGGCGGCGCTGCCGCAGGCGGTCGCGGGCGATCCCGGCGCGCGGTCGGCCATGATGCTGGCCTCGATCGAGGGCGCCCTGGCCTTCCAGAAGGGCCTCGGCGCCGTGCATGCGCTGTCCCATGCCCTCGGCGCACATCCATCCTGCCCGCATCACGGCACGCTGAATGCGCTGCTGCTGCCCGGCGTGCTGCGCTTCAACGCGCCGGCGCTGGCGGACAGGCTGCCGCTGCTGGCCGCCGCCATGGGCGTGGCGGAGGTGGCGGACGCCATCGATGCCTCCAACAGGCGGCTCGGCCTGCCCGCGGGGCTTGCGGCCATGGGGATCGGCGCGGACGCGCTGCCGGCCGTGGCCGAAGCGGCGATGCGCGATCATCATCACCTCACCAATCCGCGTCCGGCGACAGCGGCCGACTATCTCCGCCTGCTGCGCGACGCCCATGGAGCATCCGGCGCATGACGGCGCATGACCAATTCCCCAGGACGACGCTCGACCACGTGCCTCGCACGATGTTCGACAAGATCTGGGACCGCCACCGCGTGCTGGAGCGGGAGGACGGGCAGGTGCTGCTCTATGTCGACCGCCACTTGGTGCATGATGGCTGCGCCCCCGCCTTCGCCATGCTGCGCGCCCGTGGCCAGAAGCTACGCGCGCCGGAACGCGTCTTCGCCAGCCCCGACCACTACGTGCCGACCGACACGCGGGAGACCGCGGAGATCGCCAACCCCGAACTGCGCGGGATGGTGGAGGCGCTGGACCAAGCGGCGGCGGAGAGCGGCTTCCGGCTGTTCGGGCTGAAGGACGCCAACCAGGGCATCGTGCATGTCGTGGGGCCGGAAACCGGCATCAGCCAGCCCGGCATGATCATCGTGTGCGGGGATAGCCACACCTCCACGCATGGCGCCCTCGGCGCGCTGGCCTTCGGCATCGGCATGACGGAAGTGGGCCATGTGCTGGCCACGCAATGCCTGTGGCAGCGCAAGCCAGCGACGATGCGGATCACCGTCGATGGCACGCTGGGCTTCGGCGTGACGGCGAAGGATCTGATCCTGCACATCATCGCCACCATCGGCGCCGCCGGCGCCACCGGCCATGTCATCGAATATGCGGGGCCGGCGGTGCGCGCCCTGACGATGGAAGGGCGCCTGACGCTCTGCAACATGTCGATCGAGGCCGGTGCCCGCGCCGGCATGGTGGCGCCGGATGACGTGACCATCGACTACCTCCGCGGTCGCGACTACGCGCCCAGGGGCGAGGAATGGGACCGCGCCGTGGAACGCTGGCGCGCCCTGGCCAGCGATGCCGATGCGCGCTTCGACCGGGAAGTGGTGATCGACGGCAATGCCGTGGCCCCCACCGTGACCTGGGGCAATTCGCCGCAGGATGCCGTGCCCGCCACCGGCGCGGTGCCGGACCCCGCCGCGGCACCCAACCCCGAACGCCGCGCGGCGATGGAGGAGGCTCTGGCCTATATGGGCCTCGATGCCGGGCAGCGCATGGCGGATATCCCCGTGCAGCGCGTCTTCATCGGGTCCTGCACCAATGGCCGCATCGAGGATTTCCGCGCGGCCGCCGCCGTGCTGCGCGGCCGCCGCGTGGCGGAGGGTGTCGTCGCCTGGGCCGTGCCGGGCTCCGCCCCCGTGAAGCGCCGGGCGGAGGCCGAGGGCCTGGACCGCGTCTTCCGCGACGCCGGCTTCGATTGGCGGGAAGCGGGATGCGCCATGTGCCTGGGCACGAATGGGGAGATCGTGGCACCCGGCGTGCGCGTGGCCTCCACCTCCAACCGCAATTTCCGGGGCCGCCAGGGGCCGGGGGCGCGGACGCACCTGATGTCGCCCGCCATGGCGGCGGCGGCGGCGGTGACGGGGCGCATCACGGATGTGCGCGACCTCGTGCAGGGAGACGCGTGATGGAGAAGTTCCTGCGCCTGGAATCCGTGGCCGTGCCCTTCGCCAAGGACAACATCGACACGGACCAGATCCTGCCCGCCCGCTTCCTGCACCTGCCCCGCGATGCCGACCATGGCGCCTGCCTGTTCCGGGACCTTCGCACGCGCCCGGATGGCACGGAGATCGAGGATTTCCCGCTGAACCGCGGGCCTTGGCGGCAGGGCCGCATCGCGCTCGGCGGGCAGAACTTCGCCTGTGGCTCCTCGCGGGAGAATGCGGTCTGGGCGATGCATGGCCACGGGTTCCGCGCCGTCATTGCGCCCTCCTTCGGGGACATCTTCGCGCAGAACGGGCTGAAGAATGGCCTGCTGCCCGTGGTGCTGCCGGCGGCGACCGTCACGATGATGATCGCGCAGGCCGAGGCCGATCCGGCGGGCGAGGTGGTGGTGGACCTGGAAGCGCAGACCGTCACCGCTGCCGATGGCAGCGTGCACGCCTTCGATATCGATCCCTTCGCGCGGAAATGCCTGCTGGAAGGGTTGGACGAGATGGCCGTGACATTGTCCTATGCCGATGAAATCGCCGCCTTCGAGAGTCGCTTCGGGCGGGAGAACAACTGAGGAAACGACAGTGATGCATATCGCAGTGCTGCCCGGCGACGGGATCGGCCCGGAGGTGACCGCGCAGGCCGTCAAGGCGCTGCGCGCGCTGGCCGCCAACGGCCCGCAATTCGAGTTCACCCAGGCCCTCGTTGGCGACGCGGCCTACGATGCCGGCGGCGATCCGCTGCCGGAGGAGACGGCCCGCCTGGCCGAGCGCGCCGATGCCGTGCTGTTCGGCGCTGCCGGGACCTATGACAGCGATCTGCGCCCGGCCGAGGCGCGTGGCGGCCATGCGCTGCTGCGGCTGCGCAAGCGCATGGACCTCTTCGCAAACTACCGCCCCGTCTTCGCCTTCCCGGAGCTCCTCGGCGCCTCCACCCTGAAGCGGGAGGCGCTGGAAGGCGTGGACCTGGTGGTGCTGCGCGAGCTGACGGGCGACATCTATTTCGGGCAGCCCCGCGGCATCTCCGTGGTGGATGGCGAAAGGGTCGGCATCAACACCATGCGCTACACGGAATCCGAAGTGCGCCGCGTGGCGCATGCAGGTTTCCGCGCGGCGCGGCTGCGGCGGCGCAAGCTCTGCTCCGTCGACAAGGCCAATGTGCTGGAGACCAGCCAGCTCTGGCGCGCCGTCGTCACCGAAGTGGCAGCGGACTACCCCGATGTGGAGCTGACTCATCAGTACGTGGACGCGGCGGCGATGCTGCTGGTGCGCAAGCCCCGCGACTTCGACGTCATCGTCACCGGCAACATCTTCGGCGACATCCTGTCCGATGCCGCCGCGATGCTGACCGGGTCCATCGGCATGCTGCCATCGGCCTCCCTCAACGCGGAAGGGCGCGGGTTGTATGAGCCCGTGCATGGTTCTGCGCCCGATATCGCGGGCAAGGACATCGCCAATCCGCTGGCCTCCATCCTCTCCGCCGCCATGATGCTGCGGCTCTCGCTCGGCCAGGGCGGGATGGCGGACCGGATGGAGACGGCGGTGCGGCATGTGCTGGCCGAGGGTCTGCGCACCGCCGACATCATGGAGGACGGCGCGACGCTGGTCGGCACGGAAGCCATGGGCGATGCCGTGGCAAGGGAGTTGTCACGCCTCGCCACGGCCTGAATACCGAAGAACAGAACAGGGAGGATAACGACAATGACCAGGGGAACCACCCGCCGCGCGATGCTCGGCGCGGCGCTTGCCTCGCCGATTCTGTCGCGCGGCGCCGCGGCGCAGGCGGACTGGCCGGCGCGGCCGATGCGCTGGGTCGTCGCCTTCGCGGCCGGGGGCGCCGCCGATACCGCGGCGCGCGCGCTGGCGGCGGACATGCAGGATGCGCTGGGCCAGAGCATCGTCATCGAGAACCGGACGGGCGGCAACGCGGTGATTGCCGCCAATGCGCTGCTGCAATCCCCGCGCGACGGCTACACCTTCCTGGTCGATGCCGCGAACCAGCTGACCAACCCCGTGCTGATGCGCGACCTGCCCTTCGACTACGCCACCGCCTTCATGCCCATCACGCAGATCTCCGCCTTCCCGCAGGTGCTGGCGGTGAAGACGGATTTCCCCGCCCGCACCGTCGCCGAGTTCATCGAGGTGGCGAAGACGCGGCCTGGCACCGTTTCCGTCGGCACGCCGCCAGCGGCGGGCATGGCGCATCTGGCGCTGGCGTCCTTCGAACGGCGCGCGGGGCTGCGCCTGGTGCATTCGCCCTATCGCGGCGGCGCGGATGCGGCGCGGGACATCATGGCGGGCGTGATCGATGCCGCGCTCATCACCACCTCCTCCATCCGCGCGCCCGTCGCGGCGGGCAAGGCACGGGTGCTGGCGGTGACGAGCCTGCAGCGCGTGCCCTCCATCCCCGATGTGCCGACGCTGGCGGAAAGCGGGTTTCCGGGCTTCGACCTGAATGACTGGAACGGCCTTTTCGCCGGGGCCGGCACGCCGCGCGCGATCGTGGAAAGGGTGGCGGCGGTGGCGGCGGTCTCCGCGCGTTCGGCCGCCGTGCGCGCCCGGATGGATCCGGCCGGCGCCGTCATGGTCGGCAATTCGCCGGAGGAATTCTCCAACTGGCTCGTCGGCCAGCGGCGGCTGGCGACCGAAGTGATCCGGGAAGCCGGGATCACGCTGGGCTGAGCCCGCGATGGCGGGGCGCACGCGCGCCCCGCCAGGCGGTATCAGCGCGCCGGGCGCGGCGGCACGGCTTCCGCCGAACGCAGCAGGCGTTCCCAGCGCTCCACCTCGCTCGCGATGAAGCGGGCGCTCTCTGCCGGGCTCTGGCCCGGGATGCTGTCCGTGCCGAATTCCGTGAAGCGGGCGCGCAGTTCCGGGGCGCGCAGCGCACGGATGGTGGCGGCATGAACGGCACCCTGCACATCGGCCGGCGTCGCGGTCGGCACCATGATGCCCATCCAGATGCTCATGGACGCCGGCACGCCGGCTTCCAGCAGCGTCGGCAATTCGGGGGCGGAGGGGCTGCGCTGCGCCGTGGTGACGGCAACCGCGCGGGCCTGGCCGGCGCGGGTGGTCTGCAGCGCGGTGGAACTGGCATCGAACAGCATGGCGATGCGCCCCGCCACCAGGTCCAGCGTCGCAGGCGCACCGCCGCGATAGGGGATTTCCGTCATCGTCACGCCGGCGGCCTGCAGGAACATCAGCGCCGTCAGGCCGTTGGTGCCGCCCGTGCCGGTGCTGCCATAGTCGAAGCGGCCGGGATTGGCGCGCACCAGCGCGAGGAACTCCGCCAGGTTGGTGGCGGGCGTGCTGTTCGCGATCATCATGATCATCGGCGCCTCGCCGACGATGGTGATCGGCGTCAGCGCCTGGATGATGTCGAGGTTGGGGTTCGGCGCGATCAGCCGGAGCACGGAATGGCCGGTGTTGGTGAACAGGATGGTGTGCGCGTCGGGGGCGGATCGCGCCACCGCTTCGGCGCCGATGCCGCCACCCGCGCCGGCGCGGTTCTCCACCACCACGGGATGCGCCAGCTGCGTCGTCATCGTCTGCGCCAGCACGCGCGCCACCACATCGGTGCCGCCGCCCGGCGCATAGGGCACGATCAGCCGTACCGGACGCTGCGGCCATTCCGCGGCGAGAGTCGGCTGCGCCCCGAACAGCAGCGCCGCCAGGGCCATGCCCCAGCGTGTCGCGGTCTTCATCCTGGACATTCTTCTTTCCTCCCTCGAACGCGTTGGTCGTCGGTGGTCAGCCTGGCCGGGCGAGTGCGGCGAAGCGCCGCGTGATCGCCGCCGGCGACAGGCCATAGGTCTGGAACAGGTAGGGCGCGCCCGCGCCCTCGGCGAAGACGTCATCGACGCCGAGCCGCGCGAAGCGCGTGGCGATGCCGGCTTCCGCGATCACCTCCGCCACCGCGGAGCCGAGGCCGCCCACGATCGAGTGGTTCTCCGCCACCAGCAGCGGCTTTCCTTCCGCTGCCAGGGAGCGCACGAGATCCGTGTCCAGCGGCTTAGGGCTCGTGACGTTGACGAGGCCCGCCTGGATGCCCTGTTCCGCCAGCGCGTCCAGCGCCTCCAATGCGAGCGTCACCATCACGCCGCTCGCGATGATCCAGCCATCGCGCCCCGGCCGTACGATCTGCGCCTTGCCGAGCGGCGGCAAGCTTTCCGCCGTGAACAGCTTCGGCAGGTCCCCGCGCTTGATGCGCATGTAGGCCGGGCCGTCATGCGCCACGAGCTGCGCTAGAAGCGGGGCCACATGCGTGGCGCAGGCCGGTTCCACCACCACCATGCCGGGCAGCGCGCGCATCAGCGCGATGTCGTCCGTCGCCTGGTGCGTCGGCCCGCCCGGGGAGGTGAGGCCGGGCATGAAGCCGACGAGTTTCACATTCGCCCGGGGATAGGCGATCTGCAGCGTCACCTGGTCGAAGCTCCGCCGCGTGGCGAAGACGCCGAAGGTGTTGACGAAGGGAATGTCGCCACTGCGCGCCATGCCGGAGGCGACGCACATCAGATTCGCCTCCGCGATGCCGATGTTGAAGAAGCGGTCGGGAATGCGGTCGCGGAACAGGTCGGTCTCGGTCGGGCCGGTCAGGTCGGCGCCGAGACAGACGATGCGCGGATCGGCCTCCGCCAGCGCCAGCAGCGCGCGGCCATAGGCCTTGCTGTCCGTCGGCGTGCCGGGGCGCCAGACGGCACCAGAATTGGCAATGGTGATGGGCGCGCGCACCTGGCTCATCCTTCCAGCTCCACCAGCGCCTGGGCGGCGACATCGGGCGGCAGCTTCGCGAAATGCGCCTTGCGGCCTTCCAGCGCCGTCACGCCGCGGCCGGGAATGGTATCGGCCAGCAGCACCGTGGGCCCTTCGACATGCGCGCGGGCCGCGGCGAAGGCGGCCAGCAGGGCATCGAGGTCATGCCCATCCAGCGTGATCGTGTTCCAGCCGAAGGCGCGCCACTTCGCCGCGATGTTGCCCATGTCCATCACGGATTTCGTGGAGCCATCGACCTGCATGTCGTTGACATCGACGATGGCGCAGATGTTCGAGAGCTTGAAGGCGCTGGCGGACATCACCGCCTCCCAGGTCTCGCCTTCCTGCATCTCCCCATCGCCGATCAGCACATAGACGCGGCTGGCGCTGGCGCGGCGGCGCAGTGTCAGCGCCATGCCGACGCCGACGGAAAGCCCCATGCCGAGCGACCCGCAGGTGGCCTCCACGCCGGGCAGGCGTTCGCTGGCGATGATCTCCAGCGGACTGCCATCCACGCCGTATTGCGCGAGTTCCTGCACCGGCAGCGCGCCGCGTTCCGCCAGCGCGGCGAACAGCCCCACGCCGTAATGCGCGGGGGAGAGGATGAAGCGGTCCCTCCCCTCCCAGCCGGGATCGTCGGGATCGAAGGCCATCTCGTTGAAGTAGAGCGCGGCGAGGATGTCGGCGGCGCCGAGGCCCTGTCCGACATAGCCCTCCGCAATGGGCGCGACCATCCGCACGACATGGCGGCGCAGGCGCAGCGCCTTGTCGGCCAGGGCGGCGCCTTCCAGGCCGAGGCGGTGGGGGCGGTTCATGCCGTCAACTCCGAGGACAAGGCATCCACGGCCAGCATCGCGTCGCGGATCGCGGGCGCGGTCAGAGCGGGGCCGGACAGATGGGTGATGTGGGGTGCCGTCATGGTGGCGGCCGCGATGCGGTCCAGCGCCGCGACATCGTCGCGCGCGATGCCGATGCCCCGCAGGCGTGTCGGCAGGCCGATGCCGGCGCAGATGGGGATAAGGCGGCGCAGCATCGCCCCTTCACCCGGCGTCGCCTGAAGCTGCACCAGCAGGCCGAAGGCCACCTGTTCGCCATGCGGGCAATGCGCGATGGCGGCTTCGCGCGTGAAGCCGCGCGTCAATGAATGGGCGAGCGAAAGGCCACCATTCTCGAAGCCCAGGCCGGACATCAGGATCACGGCCTCCACCGTCGCCTCGAAGGCCGGCGTCAGACGGCCGGCTTCCGCATCCGCCATCGCCTGCGCCGCATGCGTCATCAGCGTCTCGAACCCCAGCGCTGCGATGGCGGCGGGGGTGCGGAGCGCGCGCGTGCCCTGGGGCGTGATGCCATCGACGGCGGCGCATCCCTCGGCCTCGAACCGCTTGGTCAGGCCATCGCCGATGCCGGATCGCAGCAGGGCGGGCGGGGCGCGCAGCAGGATCTCGGTATCGACGATCACCGCTTCCGGGTTGCGGGGCAGTCGTTCCACGCGATCCAGCGCGCCGTCCTGGCGGTACATCACGAAGATGCGGCTGGTCGGGCTGTCATTGCTGGCCGCGGTCGGCACGGTGACGACGGGCAGGCCGCGCCGCAGCGCGACGGCCTTGGCGGCATCGATGGACCGCCCGCCGCCGAGGCCGATGACGCAGCCGGCATCCGCGGGCAGCGCCGCATCCAGCGCAGCGATGGCGCTGTCGGAGACCTCCCCCCGCAGCGCCGCACTGCCGCAGGCGACGCCCGATCCGCGTAGCGCATCCGCGATCACCGTGCCGTAGCGCGCGAGCACATCCGCATCCCCCACCAGCGCGGCGCTGCGCGTGATGGTGGCCAGCACGGGCCCGATCTCCCGCACCGCGCCGGGGCCTTGCAGGTAGAGGCGCGGGCCGCCAAAGGCGCGGATCATGCGGCCTGCCCCAGGCGGCGCCCGCCCAGCGCATAAGCTTCCTCCGCCAGGCGCATCACCGGCAGCATCGCCTCCAGCCCCGCCAGCGGCGGCACACCGCGGCGCGCACGGTCCAGCGCATCGGCGACGAAGGGCGGATACTGCCCGACATTCGTGGTGTGGGTCCGCACCAGGCGGCGCGTGCCGTCATTCGCCACCAGGTGCACGGTCTCCGTGTCCTGCACGAACAGGTAGTGGCGCGGCGTGCGCAGGGCGAAGTGCAGGTCGAAATTGCTGGTGGGCGCGGGGAAGAGGTAGCCGGTCTCCACCAGCGCGAGCGCGCCGCCCGGCCCGGCGAAGGCGACGGTGCCGTAATCCTCCACCGCATGGCCCCAGGCGGCGTTGGAGAAATGCGCCGCGACGGGCCGTGCCGCATCGCCCCACAGCGCATGGACGATGTCGATGAAGTGCACGCCGAGATTGAGCATGCAGCCACCGCCGGCCAGCACGGGATCAAGATTCCAGCCGCAGCCGCTGTCGAGGTAGCGCTGCGCGAAGCCCGCGATGAAGCGGAAGGCCATGTGCTGCACGCCGCCATCCTCGGCGGCAAGGTCCTGCATCAGCCGGAAGAAGTCGCCATTGCGGAACACAAGCGGCACCGCGCAGAAGGCGCCCCGCGATTCCGCCAGCGCGGCCAGGTGCTGCACCTGCGCCAGGTTCACGCCGCAGGGCTTTTCCAGCGCGAAGGGGATGCCTTCCTCGATCAGGAACTGCGCCTGGTCCGGCATGTCCGCATGGCGGCCGAGCGCGACGACGAAATCCGGCTTCTGGCGGCGGCAGAGTTCGCGAAAATCCTGGTCCGAGGGACAACCCAGCCTCTCCCCGATCGCGCGGGCGGCGGCGGGGTCGGGATCGGCCACGCCGGCCAGGGTGACGCCGGGCAGCGCAAGGGCGGGCTCCAGGTAGAGCGGCAGATGCCAATGCGACGCGCCGACGAAGGCGACCCTCATGCTGTTTCCCCCGATGTTGTGGGGAGCATGGCTCAGCCCCGCAAAAGTGTCGACACCAAGATTGCGGTTCCCAGGGCCGCATGGCAGTTTTGCGCCTGTCGCACCCCAAGTGTGGACACTACGCAAGGCAGCGATGCCCTTTCGAGGCATCGCGCAGGAGGAAGCCAAGGCATGGACCTCGTCACCGAGGCCGCGCGCGCGCTGGTCGGCGTGCAGTCCGATTGGGTGGAGGCGACCCACCCCGTGGAGGCGAGCGAGTTGCGCCGCTTCATGCACGCGATGATGGACCCCAACGCGCGCCACCGCCCCGGCTACACCGGCCCGCGGCATGACATGCCGGTGGCGCCGCTCGGCTTTCCCGTCCATGCCTATCGCCGCGCCGCCGCCGATGACTGGGACCCGATCGAGGGCCATGGCGACCCGGAATTCGATGGCGAGTCGCGCCTGATGCGCCCGCATCTGCCGCGCATGCCGGTGAAGCTGCGCGGCGTGCTGAATGGCGGATACGACTACGAATTCTTCAGCCATGCGCGCCTCGGCGAACGCATCTTCTGCCGCAGCGCCTATCGCGACGTGAAGCAGCGCCAGGGCCGCAGCGGGCCCATGGTGATCGTCACCATCGACGACGAATTCGCCGCCGGCGGGGAACGGCGGAAGCTGTTCCTCTGCACCACCAACCTGATCCTGCGCTGAGCATGGCCCCCGCCCTGGCGCCGCTGGCCGGCCTGCGCGTGCTGGAACTCGGCAGCGATGTCTCGCTGGCCTTCGCCGCGCGGCTGCTGGCCGATCTGGGGGCGGAGGTAGTGCGGCCGGAGATGCCGGGCGATGCGCTGCGCCATGCGGCGCCGGAGGGGACGCTCTTCGCCTATCTCAACGCCGGCAAGCGGCTGGTGGTGGCGACGCCCGATCAGGTTTCGGCGCTGGCGCGGGAGGCGGGGCTGGTGCTCTGGGCGCGGGATGCCGCGCCGGGTGCGCCGCTGCCGGCGCAGGATGATCCGGCGCGGGCACCGACGCTGGTGCTGACGGCCCATGGGCTGACCGGCCCGCGCGCGGGCGACCCGGGCAACGCCTTCACCACGCAGCATGGCGGCGGCTACGCCTGGCACCAGGCATGCCCCGTGACCGACCCCGAGGCCGCGCCGCCGCTGGGCTGCCCGGACCGGGAGGCCGCGATGCTGGTCGGCCTGGTCGCCGCCAATGCCGCCATGGCGGCCCTGGCGGAGCCCCCAGGGCCGTCGGCGCCCTGGATCGACCTGGCGTCGGAGGATGTCTTCGCCTGGATGCTGGTGGATGCGCTGGCGGAGTTGCATGACGGCGTGCTCGCCCCCGGCCGCCGGCGCATGCCGGGGCGGGAGATCACCATCGCCGGCGGGCTGATCTGGCTGCTGCCCTGCGCCGACGGCACCATCGTCGTCTCCCCGCGTGAGGACCATCAATGGGCGCGCTGGGTCGCGCTGATGGGCGACCCCGACTGGGCGAAGGACGCCGCGCTGTGCGGCACCCGCGCCACGCGCACGAAGCATGCGGCGGAGATCGGGCGGCTTATGCGGGAATGGTCCGCGACCGTTGCCTCCCGCCCGGTGTTCGAAGCCGCGCAGGCCGCGCGCGTGGCCTGCTTCCCCATCAGCACGGCGCCCGACCTGCTGGCCAATCGCCAGCTCGCCGCCCGCGGCTTCTTCCGGCCGCTGGCACTGGCGGATGGCGGCACGCTGCCCCTGCCCGGCCTGCCCTTCGCGATGCGCGATGGCGCCGGCGCGGCACTGCCGCGCGGCGCGCCGGCGGTGTGGCCGAAGCCGGACGGCGCGGCGCGGTTCCACACCACGCCCGCCGCGCCCTCACTGTCGGATGCGCGGCACCAGCGGCCGCTGTCGGGCGTCCGCGTCGTCGATTTCTCCTGGGTCGTCGCGGGGCCGATGGCGACGAAGATGCTCGGCGCGCTGGGGGCGGAGATCATCAAGATCGAATCCAGCCAGCGCGCGGAATTCGCCATGCGCGGCGGCTGGTTCGCCGTCATCAACAACAACAAGCGCAGCACGACGGTCGATATCACCACCGCCGGAGGCCAGGGGCTGATCCGCGACCTGGTCGAGCGGAGCGACGTGGTGGTGGAGAACTTCTCCTCCCGCGTGCTCACCAAGAATGGCCTCTCCTACGCCGACCTCGCCGCGGTGAAGCCGGACATCGTCTATGTCTCCGCCTCCGGCCTCGGCCGGCAGGGGCCGGAGCGTGACCTGCTGGCCTATGGGTCGCTGCTGCAATGCTACAGCGGCCGCGTCGGGCTGATCGGCCGCGCCAATCCGCAGCTGGAAGCCATGGGCGTGATGCCCGCCTGGACCGATCCCGTGACCTCGCTGTGGGAGAGCCTCGCCATCCTGGCGGCGCTGCGGCACCGCGCGGCGACGGGACTCGGCGCGCATATCGACCTGTCCATGCTGGAGGCCACGGTGGCGCTGCTGCCGGATGCGCTGCTGCATGCGGGGCTGGGGCGGACCGTGCCGCGCAATGGCAGCGCGGAGGATCTCTCCGGCGCGCCATCCGGCCTGTTCCGCTGCGCCGGCCCCGATGAATGGCTGGCGCTGTCGGCCACGACAGAGGCGCAGCGCCAGGCGCTGTCCCGGGTCATCGGCGCCACGACACAGGACGCGATCGCATCCTGGTGCCACAGCCGGGATGCGCGGCAGGCCGAGACCGTCCTGCGCGCCGCCGGCATTCCCGCCACCCGGTCGCGCGGGATCTTCGACCTGGTGGAGGACCCGCATCTGGCGGCGCGCCGCCTGTTCCAGCCCGTCGACGGCGGGGGATGGAGCATCGCGCTGCCCTGGATGCAGGCAAGCGGCGATCGCGGGCGCCTGGCGCCGGTGCCGCGCCTGGGTGCGGACAATGAGGATGTCTTCGGCCGCCTCCTCGGCCTGGATGCCGCGCGCCTGCAGGCGCTGGCGCAGGCGGGGGTGATCCGATGATCGAACGGCAAGGGAGGGCCTGGTTGTGCTGAAGGTCGAGACGCGGGAGCCGCCGGTGCGGTTCTTCGAGGACTTCCGGGAGGGGCAGGACCTGCCGAGCGTGACGCGGGGGCCGATGCTGGTGGGCCATCAGGTCCGCTGGGCCGGTGCCTGCGACAATTACGAATCCGAATTCCACCACGACGAATACATCGCCAAGGCGCAGGGCCTGCCGGGCATCATCCTCTCCGGCCCGCTCATGGCATCCTGGCTGCTGACCATCGTGAAGGACTGGATGGGACGGGACGCGCGGCTGGTGCGCTTCGCCGACCAGAACCGCGGCTCCACCATGCCGCGCGACCTCGCCCATTTCCACGGCAAGGTGAAGCGGACCTATGAGGATGCGGGCCGCGCCTACATCGAACTGGAATGCTCCATCACCAACCAGCGGGGCGAGGTGACGACGCCGGGCTCCGCCCTTGTCGAGATGCCGCGTCGGGGAGCAGGAGCATGAGCGCGGTCGTGACCGGGCCCTCGGATGCCGAGGCGCAGGCCTTCCTCGACAGCCTCATCGGCCCGCTGGGCGAGGACGTCACCACGCTGGTGGAGCTTGGCGCCGTGCGGCGCATGGCGCTCTGCATGGATGATTTCGACCCGATCCACTTCGACGAGGCCGCGGCGAAGGCGCGGGGCTATCGCGGCGTCGTCGCGCCCTGGCCGCTGCTCTGGCTCTATTTCTTCACCTGCACCATCTACGAACACGACTTCCCCTTCGGGAAGGCGACCGTGCATGGCGCCGATGAGTATGAGTTCCATGAGCCGATGATCGTCGGCGACGTCATCACGGTCCGCACCGCGATGGTCGATGCGAAGCTGAAGCACGGCAAGTCCGGAAGGCTCGGCCAGGTCGTCTCCGAGCGCCGCTTCACGAACCAGAGGGGGGAGTTGTGCGCGGTGCTGCGCACGATCCTGTTCCGGCGATGAGCGAGATGGTGCCGGACTACATCACCCCCGCGGTGAGGGCGGTGATCGGCGCTGTCTCCCCGCCCCAGCTCGCGACCCATCCGGTGGAGCCCAGCGAGATCCGGCGCTTCCACCAGGCGGTGATGGACCACGCGCCGCGCTACTGGGATGAGGCAGCGGCCGCGCGCTATGGCGGCGTGGTGGCGCCGATGGGCTTCCCCGTCCACGCGCATCGCCGCGCGGAGGATCAGGAAGACCCGCTGGCGGCGATGGATCGCCCCGACTTCGATGGCGTGGACCGCGCGCTGCGCCCCGGCCTGCCGGAAGTGGTGGTGCCGCTGAAGCGGCTGATGAATGGCGGCTATGAGTACGAGCTTTTCCGCCACGCGCGGCCCGGCGAACGCATCGTGCTGCGCAGCCGCTACGCCGACATCTACCAGCGCAACGGCCGCACCGGGCCGATCGTCTTCGTCGTCATCGAGGACAGCTACGAGACGGAGACGGGAGAGCGGCTGCTGCTGTCCGTCAACACGATGATTCTCCGATGAAGGAAGCGGCCATGGACGGCACGGCAGGCGCCATCTTCGACGATGTCGAGATCGGGCAGGACATCCCGACGCTGGTGAAGGGGCCGATGACCACCGCGCATATCATGCGCTGGTCGGCGGCGATGGAGAATTGGCACCGCATCCACTACGACTGGAAATACGCGACCGAGCACGACAAGCTGCCGGACGTGATGGTGAATGGCAGCTGGAAGCAGCATGTCATGATCCAGCTCCTCTCCGACTGGGTCGGCGATACCGGCTGGGCCTGGAAGGTCGGCTTCCAGTTCCGCGGCATGAACGTGCCCGGCGATACGCTGACCGCCTGGGGCCGCGTGACGGGGAAGCAGGAACGCGGCGCCTGGGGCGTCGTCGATCTGGACATCGGGCTGCGCGACCAGAAGGGCAATGAAGGCACGCCCGGCACCGCCCGCGTGGTGCTGCCGCGCCGCGGCGGCCCGCCCGTGCCCTACCCCTTCGATCCCGCCGTGCTGGGCTGACCGCCATGTGGGACCTGCCTAAGACCGTGCACCTGATGGAGGTCGGCCCGCGCGACGGCCTCCAGATCGAGCCCACGATCCTGACGACGGACCAGAAGCTGGAACTGCTGGACGCCATCGCCGAAGCCGGGGTGCGGGAGATCGAGGCCGGGTCCTTCGTGAACCCCAAGGCCGTGCCGCAGATGGCGGATACGGAGGCGGTGTTCCGCCGCCTCCGCCGCCATCCCGGCGTGACCTATCGCGCGCTGTGGCTGAACCCGCGCGGCCTCGACCGCGCCATCGCGGTCGGAACCGTGGACCTTGATGGCCGCCTCCAGCTCACGGCCAGCGAAGCCTTCGTGAAGCGCAACACCAACCGCAGCATCGACGAGACCTTCGCCGATGTGCCGGACTGGATCGCGCGCTACCGGGCCGCCGGCGTGGCGCCGGACTGCCTCGGCATGATGGCGGCCTTCGGCTGCAATTTCGAGGGCGACGTGCCGGTGGACCGCGTCGTCTCCCTGGTCGCGCGCGCCGAGGCCGCGCTGCTGGCGGCGGGATCCGCGCTGAAGCAGGTGGCGCTTGCGGATACCATGGGCTGGGCCACACCCGACCGCATCCGCCGGATGATCGGCACCATGCGCGATCGCTGGCCCGACCTCTCCATCAAGCTGCACCTGCACGACACCCGCGGCACCGCCATGGCGAATGCGATGGCGGCGCTGGCGATGGGGGTGCGCGAGTTCGATGGCTCCATCGGCGGCCTCGGCGGCTGCCCCTTCGCGGGCCACAAGGGCGCGGCGGGCAACATCTGCACCGAGGACCTGGCGTATATGTGCGAGGAGATGGGCATCGCCACCGGCATCGACCTGCCCGCGCTGGTGCGCGCGGCGCAGATGGCGGAATCGATGCTCGGCCATCCCGTGCCGGGCAAGGTGATGAAGGGCGGCCTGCTGCCGCGCAGGCTGGCGGCATGAGCCATTCGCCGCTGGCCCACATCACCATCCTGGACCTGACGCGCGTCCGCGCCGGGCCGACCTGCGTGAAGCAGCTCTCGGATTGGGGCGCCACCGTCATCAAGGTGGAAGGCCCGGCCGAGGATGACATGACGGGCGCCCGGGATGGCTCGGACTTCCAGAACCTGCACCGCAACAAGCAGTCCATCGTGCTGGACCTGAAGCATCCCGATGGCGTCGCGGTGCTGAAGCGCCTGGCCGCCTCGGCCGATGTGGTGGTGGAGAATTTCCGCCCCGACGTGAAGCATCGCCTCGGCATCGGGTATGATGACCTTCGCGCCGTGAATCCGCGCCTAGTCTACGCCTCCATCTCCGGCTTCGGGGAGGATGGGCCCTACGCCGCGCGGCCGGGCTTCGACATGGTGGCGCAGGGCATGGGCGGCATGATGTCCGTGACCGGCCTGCCCGGCCACGGCCCCCTGCGCGCGGGCATCCCGCTGGCCGACCTCACCTCCGGCCTCTACGCCGCCATCGGCATCCTGATCGCGCTGCTGGACCGCGACCGCACCGGGCAGGGCCAGTGGGTGAAGGCATCGCTGCTGCAGGCGCAGGTCGCGATGCTGGATTTCCAGGCGGCGGCCTGGCTGATGGAGGGCAAGGTCTATCGCCAGACCGGCAACGACCATCCCTACACCACGCCGATGGGCGTCTATCCCGCGGCGGACCAGGACATCGTCATCGGCGCCTCCGGCCAGGGCCAGTACCGCAAGCTGTGCGAGGCGATCGAGGCGCCGCATCTGCTGGAGGATGCGCGCTTCGCCACCGCCGATGCGCGGCTGGCCAACCGCCCCGCCTTCACCACCGCGCTGTCCGCCGTGACGCGCACGCGCAAGGCCGCGGCGTGGGTCGCGGTGCTGAATGCGGCGGGCATCGCCTGCGGGCCCATCAACGACATCCAGCAGGTCTTCGCCGATCCGCAGGTGCAGGCGCATGGCCTGGCCGCCACGGTGGGGCATCCGCGGCTCGGCCCCATCGCCGTGGTGGGCGCGCCCATCACGCTGTCCGCCAGCGAGGCGCGCATCACCCTGCCGGCGCCGGACAAGGGCGAGCACACCGACGGGCTGCTGCGCGCGGCGGGATACGCGGAGGCCGAGATCGCCGCGATGCGGCAGGCCGGCGCGGTGGGCTGAACGACGCAGCGTCCAACACAAAAAGGGAGGAAATACCACCATGACCAAGATCCGCAGGCGCGCTGCCCTGGCCCTCGGCCTCGGCGTGCCCTTCATCGCGCGCGGCGCGCGGGCGCAGGGGGAATGGCCGACGCGGCCGATCCGCCTGGTCATCCCCTTCACCGCGGGCGGCGGCGGCGACAGTTCCGCGCGGCCGCTGGCGGCGAAGATGGCGGAAATCCTCGGCCAGAACGTGGTGGTGGAAAACCGCACCGGCGGCAATGCCGTGGTCGCGGCCTCCGCCGTGCTGCAGGCGCGGGATGGCTACACCTTCCTGGTCGATGCGGCGAACCAGATCACCAACCCGCTGCTGCTGCGTGACCTGCCCTTCGACTACCGCACCTCCTTCCTGCCGGTAACGCAGACCGCGCGCTTCCCGCAGGTGCTGGCGGTGCGGCGGGACTTCCCGGCGCAGAACGTCGCGGAGTTCATCGCCTATGCGAAGGCCAATCCGGGCCGCGTCTCCTGCGGCACGCCCCCGGCCGCGGGCGCGGGGCATTTGGCGCTGGCGCTGCTGGAACAGCGGGCGGGCATCCGCCTGCTGCACGCGCCCTATCGCGGCGGCGCGGATGCGGCGCGGGACATCATGGGGGGCCAGATCGACAGCATGATCCTCACCTCCTCCACCGCCCGCGCGCCGATCGAGACCGGCCGCGCGCGCCCGCTGGCACTGACGGGGGCGGAACGGCTGCCGACGCTGCCCGATGTGCCGACGCTGGCGGAAAGCGGCTTCCCCGGCTTCGACATGGATGACTGGAACGGGCTGTTCGCCCCGGCCGGTACGCCCGCGCCGGTGATCGTCCGCCTTCAGGCTGCGGTGGCGGAAGCGTGCCGCGACCCCGGCGTGCTGGCCCGCATGGCGCCGCTCGGCACCGTCCTCGGCGGCCAGCCGACGGAGGTCTTCGCGGCCTGGGTGGAACGGCAGCGGGAGGTGGCGGCGCAGGTGATCCGCGACGCCGGCATCACCCTCGGCTGATCGGCCGCTTTGCGGCGGCGCGGGGTTCGCCCCGCGCCTCTCCGTCCAGCATCGCCTCCAGCATCCGCAGCGCGCCGAGCACATTCGCACTCGCCAAGGCGGAAGCCAGCGCCTGGTCCCGGTCCTCCAGCGCCACGACGAGGCGGGAGTGGTCGGCGATGGAACGGCGTACCCGTTCGGGGCTGGACAGCGTGCGTCGCCGGAAGCGCAGCGATCGCAGCACCAGGCTGTCCAGCTGCCGCAGCAGCGTGCGGTTGCGCGCCAGTTCGGCGAAGCGTTCGTGGAAGCGGACATTGCCCCAGTAGTAGCCATCGCGGTCGCCGGTATTGGCGGCGTCCTGCATCGCCGTCACGATGTCCCGGAGTTCGACAAGCTCCTCCGCACTGGCATGTTCGCAGGCCTCGCTGGCGCAAAGGCCGAGCATGGCGGCGCGGACGCGGTAGATCTCCCGGATCTCGTCCCGGTCATGGATGGCGACGCGGGGGCGGCGGCGCGGCGGGATCTCCACCAGCCCCTCCTTCTCCAGCATCACCAGCGCTTCCCGCACCGGGGTGCGGCTGGTGCTGAAGCGCCGGGCGAGGTCCACGGAATTCAGGTCACGCCCCGGCGGCAGCAGCCCGTCCAGGATCTCGGCGCCGATGGTGCAGGCGATGTCGATGACGAGCGAGGCATGCGCCTCCCCGCGCGAGAGCACGCGGTGGATGGTGGCGCGGAAGCGTTCGCTATTGGCGGAAGCCCCCCCATGGTCAGGCATCGCCGTCACTCATCCCGCCCCATGCCATCGCCCCCTGGTGGCCGCGCAGGGCCGAGGTTGCGCGTGCCCCCTGCCCCCGCGCCCCCGGTCATCGCGGGAAGGGTCGGGGGATCGGGGGCCGCATGGCGTCGGCCCGGATCGGGACAGGGCTTACCGCAAACCCACCCTTCGCGTCATCCGCCCCGTCAGAACGGCGAGTATTGCGCCACCAGGTCCACATGGTCGGCCGCGCTGCCGAACAGCGCCGGGTCGATCGCGTCCGGCATCGGGGCGCGCGCCTCGATGAAGCCGATCACATCAGCCCCCGCCCCGCTGCCGGGATCGACCAGGACGCGATGCTTGATCACCGCAGGCCTGTCGAGGCAGGTCGCCGCCATGCCGGCCTTTACCGCCTCCACCTGTTCCGGCGCCAGGCCGCGAAAGCGGATGATGCCGATGCGGGCCGCGCGGCCGGTGACGGGGTGGCCCGGGCCGACCTGGTCCCCCGCGAAGCGCTGCACGCGGGCGCGCGCCGTCACGCGCTTGGTCCAGGGACTGGCATTGTCATAGGCCACGCGGTGGTATTCTGGCGTGTCCAGCACGCCGAAGCCTTCAAGGTCATACATGGCGAGGTAGCGCGGCGCGCCGGCGGCGATGTTCATGTAGCGCAGCCCCGTCACGAAGCCGGGCACCGACAGGCGCTCGGGCACGTGCTCGCTGTCGTACCACGCGTTGAATTCCTCATCGAAGGCGGGCGGGGGATTCATGAAGACGAGGAGGAAACCCTTGTTCGCCATGGTCAGGCTCCTGGCTGGGTGAGCGGGGCGAGGAAGTCGAGGACGCGTGCCGCGAAGGCCGCCGGGCGCTGGTAGGGCAGGAAATGCGCGCCCTCCTCATCCAGGGCGATGCGCGCCAGGCCGGGCTGCATCAGCGCCTGCACCTCCTCCGCCAGCGCGGGCGGCAGCAGCAGGTCATGCGCGGCCGGCACCAGCAGCGTGGGGCATCGCACCAGCGGCAGGTCGGCCCGCGCATCGGCGGTGGCGAAGCCTTCCACCGCATCGGCATAGGCCGCCACATCCTGCGCCGCGAAGGTGGCGAGGTAGGAATCGTAGCGCGCGTCACGGGGCTGCGCCTCGAAGGGGCGCTCCACCGCGCCGGGCAGGATCGCGGCCATGCCATGCGCCCGCAGCGCGGCGGCGCGCGCCACCAGCATGGCCCGCGCGGCCTCCGCCGTGCGCGGCGTCGGGTTGGACAGCACCAGGGCGGCGACATGGTCGGGATGCCGCGCGGCATAGGCCGCCGCCACCATGCAGCCGACGGCGCAGGCGACCGGCACCATCCGCTCGATGCCGAGCGACGCGCGCAACGCCTCGATATCCGCGACATGCTGGTCGAGGCCCGGCGGCGTGTCACCACGCGGTGAGGCACCGGCGCTGCGGAGATCTATGGCCAGCACGGCGAAATGCGGGTCCCAGGCCGGCAGGCAGGCATCCCAGAAGCCGAGCGAGGCGCCCATCGGATGGATCAGCAGGAGGGTCGGCGCCGGCCTGACGGCGCGGCCCGACAGGCGATGGTGCAGCAGGCTCATGCCACCCCGCCCAGCAGGAAGCCGGTGATGGCGGCGGTGAAGGCGGCCTCCGCTTCGATCTGCATCATGTGCGGCGCGCCCGGCAGCACCTGGAAGGCGGCGCCGGGGATGGCGCGGGCGACTGTGGCTTCCGACATGGCCGGTGGTGTCGCCACGTCCCGCTCCCCCGCGATGACGAGTGCCGGCACCGTCAGCGCCGGGAGGTGCGGCGTCGCGGACAGGCCCGCGATGGCGTGCCAGCCCGCGGACCATCCCGCGACGTCATCGGCCAGCAGGCGGTCCCGCACGCGCTGCACGGCGGGATCGGCGCGGAAGGGTTCGGTGAACCAGCGCTCGATCGTGCCGTCCACCACCGCTGCCATGCCGCCGCGTTCCGCCACCAGGCCGCGCTCGCGCAGCATCGGGCGGACCGGGTCCGGGAAATCCCCGCCGCATCCGCAGGGCACCAGGGCGGAGACGAGGCCGGGATGCCGGATCGCCACCATCTGCGCGATCATGCCACCGAAGGACAGGCCGACCAGCGCGGCAGGGCCAGCACCGAGTTCCCGGATCGCCAGCGCCACGTCATCGGCATAGGCCTCGATCGGCCGGGGCCGCAGCACGGCTGGGGATGCGCCATGACCCGCGAGGTCGAGGCTGACGACGCGCCGCGCGGTGGCCAGCGCCGCCGGCAGGCCGCCCCAGAAGCCGCCATCCAGGCCCACGGGATGCAGCAGGATCACGGGCGGGCCGGCGCCGATCGCGCGGCCATGCAGCGGGATCGCGGTCATGCGCCCCGGGCGCGGATGGTGATCGTCGGCATCTCGGCGCTTCCCCCTTGTGTCGACAGTTAGGCGTGCGGGCCCTTTCCCTGTCAACCATCCCGCCCCGGCGCGCAGGCGCCTTTCAGGCCGAAGCTGGCCCATGGGGAGTCGACGCCCGACAGGGCCTCGCCTAGGCTGATCCCGCAAAGAGTGTCGACAGAAAAGGGGAGGATCGCCTTGACGCAGCCCGCATCCGATACGCCGGTGCGGCATCCCGCCGTGCGGCCGGACTGGCTGGCCCGGCACCGGGAAGCGGCGCTGGAACCGGGACTGCCCATCATCGACCCCCACCATCACCTGTGGGGGGAGGCTCGGGGCCGCTATCTCCTCGACGATTTCCTGGTCGACGCCGCCAGCGGCCACGACATCCGCGCCAGCGTCTTCATCGAATGCGACACGGCCTACCGTACCACCGGGGAGGCGCGCTTCCAGCCGGTGGGCGAGACCGAGTTCGTGGTGGAGATGGCGGAGCGCGCGGCAGCGCTGGGCGGGCCAAGGGTGGCGGCGGGGATCGTGGGCTTCGCGGAACTCACGGAAGGGGCCTCCATCCGCGATGTGCTGGAAGCGCAGATCGCAGCCGGGCGCGGCCGTTTCCGCGGCGTCCGCCACATCGCCGCCTGGCACCCGGATGCCGCCGCGCGCGGATCGCTCGCGACGCCGCCGCCCATGCTGATGCTGCAGCCCCGGTTCCGCGAGGGCTTCGCGCAACTCGCGCCGCTCGGCCTGAGCTTCGATGCCTGGATGTACCACACGCAGATCGCAGAGCTGCGCGACCTGGCCGATGCCTTCCCGGAAACGCCGATCGTGCTGAACCATGTCGGCGGCGCCATCGGCATCGGCCCCTATGCCACGCGGCGGCGGCATGTGATGGCGGCCTGGGGCGCGGCCCTGCGCGAACTCGCGCATTGCCAGAACGTGCACCTCAAGATCGGCGGCCTCGGCATGCGGCTGTTCGGCTTCGCCATGCATGAACGGGAAGCGCCGCCGGACAGCGCCACCCTGGCGGAAGCCTGGCGGCCATTGGTGGAGACCTGCGTGGAAGCCTTCGGCGCCACGCGCTGCATGTTCGAGAGCAACTTCCCCGTGGACAAGGCGGGCTTCGCCTATGGCACCGCCTGGAACGCCTTCAAGCGCATCACCGCATCCTGGTCGGCGTGGGAGCGGGCCGCGCTGTTCCACGACAACGCCGCGCGCTTCTATCGCATCGCCAGCTGAGAAGGAGCACCGCGTGGCCCGCCTGCCCTATCTGACCGCGAAGGACCTGCCGCCGGAGCACCGGGATGTCGTCGCCCGCGACATCTGGCTCAACCGCGTCATGGCCAACAGCCCCGGCGCGGCACGCGCCTTCACCGACCTCGGCATGTTCATCCGCTTCCACAGCCGGCTGGATCCGCGGCTGCGGCAATTGGCGATCATGCAGGTGGGGTGGCTGGCGCGCAGCCCCTACGAATGGTCGCACCATGTGCGTATCGGCAAGGAATTCGGCTGCACCGATGCCGATATCCGCGCCATCGCGACCGAGACCGATGGCGGCGACAGCGCGCTCGAACCCCTCGCGAAGCTGGTGCTGCAAGGCGCGCGTGAGATGTTCCACGGCCCCGGCATGTCCACCGAGACCTTCGATGCGCTGCGCCCGCATCTCGATCCCGAACGCCTCACCGACCTCACCGTCACCATCGCCTATTACTGCGGCGTGGTGCGGCTGCTGGCGACGCTCGGCGTGGAGGTGGAGCCGGACTACCAGCCCTTCCTGGAGGAGTATCCGCTGCCATGAACGATGCCGCGTTGTCCGAGGACGTGACCCCATCGCCGCTGCCGCCGCCGGGCACGCGCATCATCGTCACCGGCGCGGCGCAGGGCATCGGCCGCGCGGTGGCGGATGCCTTCCATGCCCGCGGCGCGCGCGTCTGCGCCTTCGATCTCGGCCCCGTGCCGGATGCGCCGGAGGGCTGGATCGTCGCGCGCGGCAACGTCACGGTCGCCGCCGATCTCGAAGCGGCCTTCGCGCGGATGGACGAGGCCTGGGGCGGCGTCGATGTTGTGCACGCGAATGCCGGCATCTCCGCCAACAAGCCGACGCTGGACCTGACCGAGGATGAATGGCGCCGGACGATCGACGTCAACCTGACCGGCGCCTTCCTGACGGCGCAGGCCGGCGGGCGGCGCATGGTGGCGCAGGGGTCGGGGCTGCTGCTGTTCACCGCCAGCCTGTTCCACGCCGTGGGCGGCGCGGCGCGCGCGGCCTATTGCGGCAGCAAGGGCGGCGTCGCGAACCTGGCGCGGGCACTCGCCTGCGAATGGGCGGAGCATGGCGTGCGGGTGAATGCGCTGGCGCCCGGCTATGTGGAGACGGCGCTGGTGTCGGACCTGCTGGCGCGCGGCCGGCTTGATGCGGCGGCGCTGCGCCATCGGTCCCCGCAGCGGCGCCTGGTGCAGCCGCGGGAAGTGGCGGCGATGGCGCTGTTCCTCGCCTCCCCGGCGGCATCCAGCGTTAATGGCGCGGTGCTGTCCGTCGATGGCGGCTGGACGGCGAACGGCGCGCCATGACGGAAACGCATTTCGCGACGCGGGCCTCCATCAGCGGGCACACGCAAGTCGTCGTCATCCTCGCCCATCCCGTCGGCCATATCCGAACGCCCGCGGCCATGAACGCGCATTTCGCGGCGGCGGGGCAGGATGCCGTCATCGTGCCGATGCATGTGCAGCCGGATGACCTGGCCGCGGTGGTGGATGGCCTGCGCCGGCTACGGAACCTCGGCGGCATCATCGTCACGGTGCCGCACAAGGAAACCATCGCCGCGCTCTGCGATGACCTGACCGACCAGGCGCGACTGGTCGGCGCCGTCAACGCCATCCGCGTGCAGCCCGATGGCCGCCTGCTGGGCGGGCAATTCGATGGGGAGGGCTTCTGCGCGGGCCTGGTCGCCGCCGGCCACGCCATCCGCGGGCGGCGCATCTGGATGGCGGGCGCCGGCGGCGCCGCGGCAGGCATCGCCTTCGCCCTGCTGCGCCAGGGCGCCGGCGCGCTGGCCATCCATAACCGCGGCGCCGCGCGGGCGGAGGTGCTGGTCGCGCGGCTGCGCCACGCCTTCCCGGGCCGGGAGATCGCCGCTGCCGGGGCGGACCCCGCAGACCACGACATCGTGGTGAACGCCACCTCGCTCGGCCTGCATCCCGGCGATGCCCTGCCCGTGGACTGCACCCGGATGACGCCCGGCATGCTGGCGGCGGAGGTAGTGATGCAGCCCGAGGTCACCCCCTTCCTGCGGGCCGCCGCCGCGATCGGCTGCGCGACCCATCCGGGGCTGCCGATGCTGACGGAGCAGGTGCCGATCCTGGCGCGGTTTGTCACCGCCAGGGACTGGGCCGCGGGCTGAGCGCGAAGGGCGGATCGCGGCGACAGCGCGGATCGCGCCACTAGTCGTTGACGTTGCATGGTGAGCCCGGTGGGACTCGAACCCACGACCCCATGATTAAAAGTCACGTGCTCTACCGGCTGAGCTACGGGCTCCCAGGTCGCGCGGCCCCGTGACGGGACCGCGCGAGGGGCGTGTTAGGCGTCGGCGGCCGGGGTGCTGTCAACCCCTTCCGCCGCCGGGGCGGCAGCGGCGCCGATGCGGGCGGTCTTGATGCGATCGGGATCGCGCGCCATGCCGTTCGGGCCCTGGCCGCGCTTGATCTTGTCCACCACGTCCATCCCTTCGATCACCTTGCCCCAGATGGTGTACTGGCCATCGAGGCTCGGCGCCGGCGCGAACATGATGAAGAACTGGCTGTTCGCGCTGTTCGGGTTGTTGGTGCGCGCCATGCCGCAGGTGCCGCGGACGAACTTCGCCTTGCCGGGCGGGCTGAATTCGGCGGGCAGGTCCGGGTGGCTGCTGCCGCCGGTGCCAGTGCCCGTCGGGTCGCCGCCCTGGGCCATGAAGCCATCAATCACGCGATGGAAGGGCGTGTTGTCGTAGAAGCCCTCGGCCGCCAGGGCCTTGATGCGTTCGACATGAAGGGGCGCCAGGTCGGGCAGCAGCTCGATCACGACGTTGCCGTCCTTCAGTTCAAGGACCAGCGTATTCTCGGGGGCGGTGGCGCTCATGCTGCGTCTCTCCGATGGAAGCTTGCGGGGCGGGGGGCGCGTGACGTCAGCGGACGTCGGCGGCCACCCGCATGGTGCGGATGCGGTCGGGCGGGTTGGGCACCTGGCCGGACTGGCCGACGCCGCGCTTGATCTTGTCCACCGCGTCCATGCCCGACACGACGCGGCCCCAGATGGTGTACTGGCCATCGAGGAAGGAGCCGGGCGCGAACATGATGAAGAACTGGCTGTTGGCGCTGTTCGGCGCCTGGCTGCGGGCCATGCCGCAGGTGCCGCGCAGGAAGCGGGCGCGGCTCGGCGGGCTGAACTCGGCGGCCAGGTCCGGCAGCGGGCTGCCGCCGGTGCCGGTGCCCGTGGGGTCGCCGCCCTGGGCCATGAAGCCCTCGATCACGCGGTGGAAGGGCGTGTTGTCGTAGAAGTTGCGGCGCGTCAGCGTCTTGATGCGCTCCACATGGCGGGGCGCCAGTTCGGGCTGCAGCTGGATGGTCACGCGGCCATCCTTCAGCTCCATGAACAGTGTGTTCTCGGGGTCCGTCGCAGGTGCGGCGCCCTGGGCGGCGGCATCGCGCGGCAGGATCAGCGCGGGCGCGGCGAGGAAGCCGGCGGTGGCGATCAGCGCCTGGCGGCGGGTGGTCGGGACGGTCATTCGGCGGCTTCCTTGCGGCTGCGCACGCGCACCAGCGTGCGGTCGAGGGTCAGCGGCGGGACGAAGGAGGAGACATCGCCCCCCAGCGTCGCGACTTCCTTCACGAAGCGGGAGGAGATGAACTGGTTCGTTTCGCTGGCCATCAGGAACACGGTCTCGACGTCCGGGGCAAGCCGGTGGTTCATGCCCGCCATCTGGAATTCGTAGTCGAAATCCGACACCGCGCGCAGGCCGCGGATGATCATCCGCGCGCCGTATTGCCGGGCGAATTCCACCAGCAGCCCGGTGAAGGGCACGACCTGGATCTCCGACCCCGCCTGCGCGGCGATCTTGTCGGTTTCCGCCTTCACCAGTTCCACCCGTTCATCGAGCGGAAACAGCGGGCCCTTGCCGGCATTGATGGCGACGCCGACCACCAGCCGATCGACCAGCCTGGCGGCGCGGGCGATGACGTCGAGATGCCCGTTGGTGACCGGGTCGAAGGTGCCGGGATAGATCCCGACGCGAAGCTCAGGCATCGGCGGTTCCTTCCCCGGGCGTCGCTTCCCCGGTCGTCGCTTCGGCGGCGCTGTCATCCCCCGGCTCGGAGCCCGGCGTTTCCATGACCGGGAAGCAGGAGGTGACGCGCTCATTCTCGTTCAGGCGCAGCAGCGTGACGCCCATGGCGGACCGGCCGGTGACGCGCACCTGGTCGGCCGGCAGGCGGATCAGGCGGCCGCCATTGGTCACCAGCATGACGCCATCACCCTGCCGGACGGCGAAGGTCGCCACCACTTCACGCCCCGTGCGGGCGGAGAGGGTGATGTTGGTGATCCCCTGCCCGCCCCGGCCGGTGACGCGGTATTCATAGGCGGAGCTGCGCTTGCCGAAGCCGCGGTCGGTGACGACCAGCAGGATCTGCTCAAGGCCCTCAAGCTCCGCCAGGCGCTCCGCCGTCACCGGCTGGGCTTCGCCATTGGCGTCGTCGGTGTCCTCGGCGGCGGCCGGCGCCTCCGCATCGGCGGAGACTTCCTCCCCCGCCGCGCGGCGCTTCTGGGCGCTGTGCCGCAGGAAGGTCTCGCGCTCGCCCTGGCTGGCCTCCACATGCGTCAGCACGGCCAGCGAGATGACGCTGTCGTCGCCCAGCAGGCGGATGCCACGCACGCCGGAACTGTCGCGGCCCGCGAAGACGCGCAGCTGCTCGGCCTCCGCCTGGAAGCGGATGCAGCGGCCGTTGCGGGTGGCCAGCATCACGTCGTCGCCCTCGCGGCAGGTGGCGACGCCGATCAGGCTGTCACCCTCCTCCAGCTTCATGGCGATGAGGCCCATGGCGCGGACATTCTTGAAGTCCGAGAGCTTGTTGCGCCGGACATTGCCCTGCTTGGTCGCGAAGACCAGGTGCAGGTTCTCCCACAGCCCCTCATCCTGCGGCAGCGGCAGCACGGCGGTGACCTGTTCGCCATCCTGCAGTTGCAGCACCTGGCGCAGGCTGCGTCCCTTGCCGGTCGCGCCGCCCTCGGGCAGCTGCCAGATCTTCTCCCGGAACGCCATGCCGCGGCTGGTGAAGAACAGCACCCATTGGTGGGTGTGCGCGACGAAGCTGCGGACGACGATATCGTCCTCCCGCGTCGCCGCGCCGCTGCGGCCGCGGCCGCCGCGATTCTGGCTGCGGAACACGTCGAGGCCCGTGCGCTTGACGTAGCCATCGCGCGTCAGAGTCACGACCATCGTGCCCGGCTCGATCAGGCTTTCATCATCCTGCTCGGCGTAGCCGTCGACGATCTCCGTCATGCGCGGCGTCGCGATCTGGGCGCGCACGGCGGCCAGTTCCTGCACCATCACTTCGCGGCGGATGATGGCGGAGCCGAGGATCTCCAGCAGGCCGCGGATGGTGGCGCCGACCTCGCTGAGCTCGGCGTTGATCTTCTCCCGCTCCAGCCCCGTCAGGCGTTGCAGGCGCAGCGCCAGGATGCCGTTGGCCTGTTCCTCCGTCAGGCGCACCGTGCCTTCGGGTGAGATGACGTTGCGGTAGTCATCGACCAGTTCCAGCAGCACGCCGACATCGCCCGCCGGCCAGTCCCGGCCCATCAGCGCGCCACGCGCAGCGTTGGCATCGGCGCTGGCGCGGATGACGGCGATGACCTCATCGATATTGGCCACCGCGATGGCCAGGCCGATCAGCTGGTGGCCGCGGTCGCGCGCCTTGTTCAGGCGGAAGCGCGAACGCCGCTGCAACACCTCGTCCCGGAAGCGGATGAAGGCGCGGATGGCGTCCAGCAGCCCCATCTGCCGGGGACGGCCCTCGTCCAGCGCCACGAAGTTCACGCCGAAGGAGGTCTGGAGCTGGGTGAAGCGGTAGAGCTGGTTCAGCACCACCTCCGGCGTCGCGTCCTTCTTCAGCTCCACCACGACGCGCAGGCCATCGCGGTCGCTTTCGTCGCGCAGGTCGCTGATACCCTCGATCGCCTTGGCGCGGACCAGTTCCGCGATCTTCTCGATCAGCGTGGATTTGTTGACCTGGTAGGGGATTTCCGTGACGACGATCATGGACCGGCCGCCGCGCATCTCCTCGATCGTCGCGCGGGCGCGCAGCGGGATGGACCCGCGCCCGGTCTCGAAGGCCGAACGGATGCCGGCTCGGCCGAGGATCAACCCGCCGGTCGGGAAGTCCGGCCCCGGCATGATCTTCATGACTTCCTCGAGCGTCGTATCCGGCTCCCGCATCATGAGCAGGGTGGCGTCGATGACTTCGCCGGCGTTGTGCGTCGGGATGTTGGTCGCCATGCCGACGGCGATGCCGCCGGCGCCATTCACCAGCAGGTTCGGGAAGGCGGCGGGCAGGACCTTCGGTTCCTGCGCCGATTCGTCGTAGTTGGACTGGAAATCGACCGTATCCTCGTCGATCCCCTCCAGCAGCGCGGCGGAGGCGCGGGCCAGGCGCACTTCCGTGTAGCGCATGGCCGCCGGCGGATCGCCGTCCATGCTGCCGAAATTGCCCTGCCCGTCGATCAGCGGCACCCGCATGGAGAAGGGCTGCGCCATGCGCACCAGCGCATCGTAGATCGAGGCATCGCCATGCGGGTGATACTTGCCCATGACGTCGCCGACCACGCGCGCCGATTTCCGGTGCGGCTTGTCGTGGGAATAGCCCGCTTCGTGCATGGCGAAGAGGATTCGCCGGTGCACCGGCTTCAGCCCGTCCCGCGCATCCGGCAGGGCGCGGGAGACGATGACGGACATCGCATAGTCGAGATACGAACGGCGCATCTCGTCTTCGAGGCCGACGGGGGCGATATCGCTCTTCGGCTCGTCAGGCGGTGTCGGCTTGTCGCTCAACGTGGCATCCTTGTGGCGGTCCCGCCTCCGCTGGGTGAGGAAGAGGCCGGGCTGCGTTCGGTGGTCCGTGGAGGGGCTTAGGCGCTTCCCGGGCATCCGGGAAGGTGGCCCCCGGGGGACGCCCCTCGCAGGGCTTCCCGCGGCAAGGCCCGGACGCGCGCAACCCCTAGCACGACCAGCGTTTTTGCGCCAATCGCCCCGCCCACGGCCACCCGCCCCTGGTCAGCCCCCCAACAGCCCCGAATCAGCCCGGAGTCGCCCGCCCCGCCAGGCGGGTGCCCCCTGCCCGGCCCAGCCGGCTCAGCTTTCCTCCACCCAGCCCCCGCCCGGCACCCGGCGGCGGATCGCCCGGCCTCCCTCGGCCAGGGCATGCAGGTGCAGCCAGCCATTCTCCACCAGGTCGCGCACGCCCTGGTGCTTCGCCATCACCGCCTCCATCGCCGCTTCCGGCGCGGCGATGAAGACGGACAGGCGCAGCGGTTCGTGCACGAACCGCTCCCCGTCATGCACGGATTGCCAGGGCAGGCCGGCGCGCAGATCGCCCGCATTGCCTTCCAGCACGCCCAACTGCCCGATGACGTTGTGCAGCACCTTGTTGCCGCTGCCGAAGGCATCGTTGTTCACGGTGGAGCCGAAATACTGGAGGTTGATCCAGGAGGCGACGACCAGAGGCGCCGTCATGATCAGTTCCAGCACGCCCCCGCCCTCGTCCTGCGCCGCATCGTAGTCGTGCAGGAAGGCGCGGCCGCCGAGGGCCAGGCCGCGCGTCACGCTGCGCGGCGCGGCAATGAAGGCGGCATTGCCGGCCAGGCCCCATTCGGGCCGGACCTCCGACCAGTCCCGGCTGCGGGCCGTGATCCTCTCATCCAGGTCCATGGCGCCTTCGAGGCCGAGCAGCACGGCGCGCTCCACCCGGGCGAGGGCACCGGCGCGGGCCAGCGCGTCCTTCAGCCGTGCCAGGTCGGTGGCATGGCTGGCGGGGACCGCATCCTCCCCGAAGATCGCCACGGCGTCCGTGGTGGTGTCGTGCAGCGCGGGCAGGAACCAGGTGTCGGCGGGGATCTGGATGCCCTTGCCGGCCAGGCCGCTGCGCACCGCCGGGTCGTTCAGGATGGCGGCGGCGATGCGGGCATTCGCCTCCCCGGTCTGGCCGCCGCAGGCACCGCAATCCAGGCCCGCGGCGTGGGGGTTGTTGACGGTGGTGCTGCCATGGCCGGCCAGCAGCACCAGGCGCGCGAAGGTGGTGCCCGCAAGCGACATGCCCTTCAGCACCGCCTCCGCCATCGCCAGGCGCTGCGCATCGTCGAAGCCGGTCAACCGCCCGGCTTCCTCCTTCGCCTCGATCCGCGGGCCGAGCCGCGCGGCCGTCGCGGCATCGAGCGCCGCATCGCGGGGATGCGCCACGATCCGCGTCAGGCCGAGGCTGTCGGAGGCGATCTTGGCACCGAACAGCAGCCCCGCCGTCTCCACATGGGTGAAGGAGGAGACGGCGGAGCGCTTGAAGGCCTTCCAGGCGCGCTCCGCGCGCTGCCGCAGCCGCCGCAGCGCGTGCAGGCCCGTCTCCTCCGCCGGTGTCGCGCCCTGCACGGCCTCGCACACCGTGAAGGCGGGCTTCAGCAGGACGGGGCAATGCGCCGCGCCGCGCGTGCGGCCGAAGGGCACGTATTCGATGGGGAAGCCGAAGAAGCCGGCGAAGCCGATCGTCTCCGCCCCCGGCATTGCCGTCTCCAGCGCGCGGCGGAAGACCTCCGATCGCACATCGATGCAGAAGGCCGCCTGGATCGCCGGGCGGGCAGGCAGGCGCAGCGGCGTCGCCGCCGCATGGGCGCGCAGCCGCCCCGCCAGCTGGCGCCTGGCCGCTTCCTCATAGGCCTCATGCAGCAGCAGGTCGATCGCGAGTTCCGCATCGAGCCCGAGCTGCCCGTCCTGCGGCGCGGAGGCGGCTGCGGCGATGGCATGGGTCCAGGCGCGCCGGAACCGCCCATCCTGGGACCGGGCCTGGAACAGCGCGTAGCCCCAGGCGATGCGGATCGCGAGCAGCCCGACGAGCGAATCGTCATCCCTGCCCTGCTGCGCCGCGACCCAGCCGAGATGCCGCGCATAGGCCGCCCAGCCGCGGATGTCGAAGAGCGCGCGATGCAGGTAGTCCACCCGCGCGCGTTCGGGGATGCGCAGGCCCGCCAGCACGGCGCCGATCGCCTCCACCGGGTCGCAGGGCAGCGCGAGGACGGAGGCACGGAAGCCCTCGATGCCCATCGCTTCGGGGTTGCGGTCATGCCGCGCCGTTGCCCGCCAGGCGGCATAGGGGGAGAGATGACGGATGGGCAGCCGCCAGCTCGCCTGGCCCTCGTCGAAATAGGCGCCACACCAGCGGGAGATCTCGTCGATCATGAAGCGGGTGCGCGATGCCTCCCGGTCCCCGCCGGAGAGGCTGTCCAGCACCTCCGCCACCGTGGCGACGGCGGCGGGGTGGCGGGCGCCGGGCAGGGTCTGGTCCCAGCTGCGCTCCTGCTGCGCGGCGGCCCGCAGGGCGGCGACATCGCCGGGCGCGCCGGGGATGGCGGGGGACGCGGCCAGCGCCGCTTCCAGCGCGGCATCGTCGATCCTGCCCTCGGCCAGCGCATCCAGGTAGAAATCGCGCGGCATCAGCATATCCACCCGCGCGACGCGGCGCATGGTGGCGCAGGTGGCGGCGAAGCCCTGCCCGGTGAAGCCGAGGAAGGGGTTCACCGCGACGAAGCCGCGCAGCGGCCAGAGCGGCGCGATGCGGGCGCAGGCCTCATGAATGGCGGATTCGAGCGCCAGGCGGTCGGCCGCCACGCTCACGGCGGGCGGGGCGAGGGCAATGGGGTTCTGGATGGTCATGGCATCGATTCCCGTCACGACCGCGCGGGCCAGAGCCGCAGCACGAGCCGGTTGGCAAGGGTGTTGAGGTAGAGGCCGGCGGAGAGATGGACATGGGCGGCCAGCCAGAAGCGCTGCCCCGCCTGGCCCTGCCCCGGGGCCGCCATGGCGGATTGGAAGAGCATGACGCCCGCGAAGCTGGCGACGACCAGCACCAGCAGCGCCGCGTCGAAGGGCCCGCGCAGCGCCGGCGCCGGCGGCAGGCTGGCGCCGAAGACATGCTGCGCGGCGCCCTGCAGGGCGAACCAGGCCACCGCCACCAGCGCGGCCAGCCCGGCCACGCGCCCGGCCAAGGCGGGGGCGGAGACACCCTCGAAGGCCTGGGCGCCGAGATGGACGAGACCCATCACCAGCACCGCGCCGAGCACGAAGGACGCGGGGTGGGAGACGGGATCCCAGCCCGCCAGCCCCGCCACCACCGCGAAGGCGGCCAGCGCTGCGGCCAGCGCCAGGCCGACACGGGCGGGATGCGGCGCGCCCTGCGGCACCCAGGCCGCGCGCGCCTGGTCCACAACGCTGCCGGAACCGAGGAAGGCATGCGCCTTGTAGAGCGAATGGGCCAGCAGATGCAGCGCCGCCGCGGCGAAGGCGCCAAGCCCGCATTGCAGCATCATGAAGCCCATCTGCGCGACCGTGCTGTAGGCCAGCTGCGCCTTCACCGAGGTCTGCGTCAGCATCACCAGTGACCCGAACAGCGCGGTGGCGCCGCCGACCACGACCAGCATCTCCATCGCCGGCGCGGAAAGGACGACGAGGTCCGCCATGCGCAGCACCAGGAAGCCGCCGGCATTGATGATACCGGCATGCAGCAGGGCGGAGACGGGGGTGGGCGTCTCCATCACCTCCACCAGCCAGCCATGCACCGGCAGCTGCGCGGATTTCAGCAGCGCCGCCGCCACCATGAGCAGCCCCGCGAGGATGGTCGGCAGGTCAGCCGGCGCATGGCCCTTCGCCGCGGCGAAGAGGGGCGCGAATTCCAGCGTGCCGAAGGCGCCCAGCAGCAGGCAGGCGGCCATCAGCAGGCAGAGGTCGCCGACGCGGCTGGCGATGAACTTCTTCTTGGCCGCCAGCTCCGCCCCAAGCCGGTGCGGGTAGAACAGCAGCAGCCTGTTGAGCCCGATGGAGGTCGCGACCCAGGCCAGGAAGAACAGCGCCAGATTGCCCGCGATGGTCAGCAGCAGCACGGCGGCCAGCGTCACCGACATCCAGCGCAGGAAGCGCCCCTGCCCCGGATCCCCCGCCAGGTAGTTCTTCGAGTAGCGCAGCACCACCGTGCCGATGAAGGCCACCAGCAGGAAGACGGCGGCGGAGAGGCCATCGATGTGCAGGCCGAGCCCGATTCCAGCCGCGCCCAGCGTCGGCGTCGTGATCCGCCCGCCGATCGCGACCGACACCGCCGTGACCGCCGCCACCGCGAGCGCGAGCAGCGCGGCCGCGATGGACAGCATCGCCATGCGTCGCGGTGCCTCGTCAGGACGGGGCAGGCAGGCCACCAGGGCCGGGGCCAGGGGCGCGAGCAGGATCAGCCAGGCGGACAAGGGAGCCTCCGTGGTGGGGAGGCGCGGATGTAGCTTCGGTAATCAATTCCGAAAAATTCAAAGATTGAAACCGATCGTTCTATCAGACAGAAAGGACGGCATGGCCGCGCTGAACTACCACCACCTCCGCTACTTCCACGCCGTGGCGCGGGAGGGGTCGCTGACGCGCGCGGCGCAGCTGCTGAACGTCTCGCCATCCGCCCTGTCGGTGCAGGTGGCGGCGCTGGAGGCGCAGCTGGGCCAGAAGCTGTTCGACCGCCGCGGGCGCGGCCTGCTGCTGACCGAAGCGGGGCGCATCGCCCTTTCCCATGCGGAGACGGTGTTCCGGTCCGGTGAGGAATTGCTGGACACGCTGAAGGGGCTGGCGCCGGGCCGCCGGCAGGTGCTTCGGGTAGGCGCGGTGGCGACGCTGTCGCGCAACTTCCAGCTCAACCTGCTGCGCCCCCTGCTGGGCCAGGCGGAGGTGGGGCTGGAGATCCGCTCCGGCGCCTTCGAGGACCTGCTGGGGCAGCTGGAGGGCCATGCGCTGGACCTGGTTCTGGCGAACCAGCCCGCGACGATCGGCGCCGGCAGCGAATGGCAGAACACGCTGGTGGCGGACCAGCCGGTGAGCCTGGTGGGGCGCAAGCGCGCGACGCCACTGCGCTTTCCGGAGGACATGGCAACCGAAGCCCTGGTGCTGCCCGGCCGCGGCAGCACGCTGCGCGCCGGCTTCGACCGGCTGATGGATGCGGCCGGCATCACGCCCCGCCTGCTGGCGGAGGTCGACGACATGGCCATGCTGCGCCTGCTGGCCCGCGAATCAGGCGCGGTGACGCTGGTGCCGCCGGTGGTGGTGGTGGATGAGCTGGAGGCCGGCGTGCTGGTGGAACATTGCCGCCTGCCCGCGGTGCATGAGGCGTTCTACGCCATCACGCGCCGCAGGCGCTTCCCCAACCCGCTGCTCAAGCTGGTGGTGGGGTAGGCACGCACCCGGAGGGATTCGAACCCCCGACCTACGGAGTAGAAATCCGATGCTCTATCCAGCTGAGCTACGGGTGCAGAAGGCCGCGAGGCGGTCGGCTCAGTGGCTCCAGTTCTCGGTGCGGCCGAAGCGGAAATTGTCGGCATAGGCCTTGGGCTTGATGTCGGCCTTCACCACCGGGGTCGCTTCGACGTCATAGGGAATGCCGCGGGCCTGCGCATAGGCGATGGCGGCTTCCTGGCTGGGGAAGCGCAGGCTGACCTGGGCATTGGTGTCGCCCGACCCCGACCAGCCCATCAGCGGGTCGATGCGCTTCGGGCCGAGCGGCGCGAAGGCCAGGACCCAGTCGGCGGTGCGGGCGCGGCCGGACTGCATGGCGGATTTCGGCTGGCGGTAGATGCGGGCGGTCTGGCTTTCGCGCGACATGCGGCGACGCTCTTCCTAAGGAGTGGTGCTTGGGCGCCAAGAATACACCCGGCGGGGCCTGCGGGAAAGCGGCGGCATCGGGGCGGCGGGACTCGAACCCACGACCTCCTGTACCCAAAACAGGCGCGCTACCAGGCTGCGCCACGCCCCGACCGGCCGGGCGGGGGCAGCGACGCGCCGCCCTCTCCACCCCGAGGCAATCCCATGAAAGGGGGGGCGGTGGCAACCTACGGTATTTTCCTCCCTTTCCTTTCGCCCAGCGCTCCCGGCTACCCTCCGGTAGCCAGCCCCCGGCCCCCGTCCTAGAGTTGCGAACCAGGACAGCAGGAGGAAGCGGGTGCAACAGCTCAAGGCCAGGCTCGACGCCATTTGCGACGAGCAGCCCTTCAAGACGCGCTACTTCCTGCGCGACCTCGCGACGGGCCAGGAGATCGACCGCGAGGGATCGGTGGAGACGCCATCGGCCAGCGTGCGCAAGATCTCCATCATGATGGCGGCGCTGGCCGCCGTGCAGGCGGGCAAGCTGCGGCTGGATGAGCCCGTGACGCTGGAGGCGCGGCTGCAGAAGGACGTGGCCTCCGGCACCTACCGCTACATGACACCGGATTGCGTCATTCCCTTCCGCGACGTGCTGGTGAACATGATCATCACCAGCGACAATGTCTGCACCCAGGTGGTGCTGGAACGCCTCGGCCCCGGCGCGATGGACGAATACTGCCAGGCGATCGGCATGACCGGCACGCGGCATCGCGGGCTGATCCCGCCGCTCGGCATCGGGTGGGACCATCCGGTGGAAGCGACGGCCAGCACCACGCAGGCGGACCAGGTGAACCTGCTGCACGCCATCCTGCGCGGCACGACGGATGAGGCCGCAGCGGCGAAGCTGCACTGCTCCTCCGACCTCTGCCGGCTGGGCCTGCAGATCCTGACCTGGCAGCTGCTCCGCAACCTCATCCCGAACCTGCTGCCCTTCGGCACCAAGGTCGCCCACAAGACCGGCCGTGGCCGGCGCGGGCGGATGGACGCCGGCATCGTCTATGACGGCGACAAGCCGCTGTTCATCCTGGCCGCCGCCACGGATTGGGTGCCGGACACGATGCCGGACGGGATGCCCGGCTTCGCGGCCAGCTTTGCCACCATCGGCCGCGTGGCGCGCGCGGCGTGGGACGAGCTGAAGCGTTAGCGGAGGCTCACATCCTGGGCGCGGGTGCGTTCATCCACCCGCGCCTCATGCGCGATGCCGCGGCGCATGGCCCAGATGTTCTTCTGGAGATGCGTGCTGATGATGCCGACATCGGCGATCAGCATGCGCGTCGCGTCCTGGAGCATCGCCTCCCGCTTCGCATCGTCCAGTTCATTGGCGGCGGCGGCGAGGGCGGCGTCGAAGGCCGGGTTGGAATAGCGTCCGCGATTCACGGCCCCCGTGCCGCGCGCCTGGTCGAAGGTGGCGGCAACGCTGCGCAGGCCCGCCATCGGCTCACCCGTCGATGACCCCCAGGAGACCAGGAAGGCCGAAAACTCCTGCCGGCTGGCGCGGGCGATGAAGCTGGCATAGGGCGCGACATCGACCTGCGTGCGGATGCCGATGCGCGTCCACATCTGGCTGACCGCCTGCACGATCCGCGCGTCATTGGGGTAGCGATCATTGGGACCGTGCACGGTCAGGCGGAAGCCGTTGGGATAGCCGGCCTCGGCCAGCAGCGACCGCGCCGTATCGGCATCCGCGCGCGGCACGGGCAGGTCCGGCACATAGCCGATGGCACCCGGCGGCATGACCTGCACCGTGGCGGTGGCGGCCCCTTCCATGACGCGGGAGACGATGGCCGCGCGATCGATCGCGAGCGAAAGCGCGCGTCGGACCCGCACATCCTTCAGCGGGTTGCGGTCCAGCGGGCGGCCTTCATTGTCCGTGATGAAGGGGGACGGCCCGCTGCGCATGTGGTCCATGGCGAGATAGATGTAGCGCATGGCATCGATCTCGCTGAGCGTCAGCCGATCGTTGCGGCGCAGCCTCTCGATGTCCGGCGTCGGCACCTGGTCGATGATGTCCACGTCGCCCGCCAGCAGCGACGCGGTACGGCCGGCATCATTGGTGATCATGCGGTAGTCGATGGTGGCGAAAGCGGGGCGGCGGCCCCAGTATTCGTCGTTGCGGACCAGCTCCGCGCGGTCGCCGCTGCGGAAGCTCTGCAGCCGGAAGGGACCGGTGCCGATGGTGGCGCGGCCGGTGTTGAAGGCTTCCGTCGTCACGCCGGTATGGGTCTCCCGATCCAGCATCGGGACCTGGGCGAGGTCCGTCGGCACCAAAGGCGCGGGGCCATTGGTACGGAAGCGGATGGTGTGGCTGTCCACGATCTCCACGCCGCGGATGGCCTGGGTATAGGTGCGGAAGGACCCCGGGCTGTTCACGACCTGCGGGATGCGTTCCAGCGTGAAGGCCACGTCCTCCGCCGTGAAGTCGTTCCCGTTGTGGAAACGCACGCCGCGGCGGAGCTTGAATTCCCATACATCGGGCGCGACCGTGCGCCAGCTTTCCGCCAGCATCGGGATCAGCCGCGCATTCGCATCCGTCTCCAGCAGGTTGTCGAAGACCATGGAGGCGAAGGCGTTGTTGGGCGAGATGTTGTGGAAATGCGGATCGGCGGAGGTGATCTGCGCGCCGACTCCCATGCGCAGCGTCTGCGCATCCGCGCCCGCCGCCAGCAGCAGTGCCGCGGCGACCATCCCTGTCTTCTTCATTCCTGCCTCCCCGTTCGTGTTCTTCGTTGTCAGCTCAAGAGGTATGGCGCCCCGCTGCGTTCGCAGATGGCGCGGATGTGCCGGTCCAGCGCCTCCGGGATGGGTATCCCGTGTTCCAGCCGGCGCTGCCGTTCGGCTTCCTCCGGATCGCCCGCCACCAGCACGGGGCGCGCGGGGTCGGAGGCCGGCGTGGCGTGCAGCACGTCGATCACGTCATCCAGGTCGTTCTCGAAATCACCCGCTTCGCGGAAGGCGGCGGGATCGATCGCCATGAAGAAATGGCCGAGCCTGTCGGGATCCTCGGGCTTCTGGGTGCGGTTGCGGATGGGGGAGAAGGAGGCGCCGACCAGCGTGCCGCCCAGGATGTGGACCATCATCGCCAGGCCATAGCCCTTGTGGCTCGCCATCTCCGGGCTGCCACCCAGCGGAGAGAGGCCGCCAGCGGCTTCGTCGAACACCACCTGCATGCCGCGCTTCGGGTCCTGCACGGGCGTGCCATCGGCTTCCAGCACCCAGCCGGAGGGCAGCGGCTTGTTGTTGAGGTCGTAGACCTTCACCTTGCCGGCCGCGGTCGTGGTGGTGGCCATGTCCAGCACGAAGTCGCGGTTGCGCTTCGCCGGCGCCGCGAAGGCCAGCGGGTTGGTGCCGAGCACCGGCATCGCGCCCCGCGTCGGCACCATGGCGACGCCACGCGTGGCGCTGGTGACCATGCCGATGGCGCCGCGCCGCGCCGCGATGCGGGCATAGACGCCGGCCGCGCCGAAATGATGGGAGTTGCGCACGCCGACGACGCCGACGCCGACCTCCTTCGCCATATCCACCGCCAGGTTCATGGCGAAGGCGGAGACGGGATGGCCGAGGCCATCGCCGCCATCGACCAGCGCGGTGCAGGCGGTGCGCTTCTCGATCCGCGGCGGGACGGTCAGCTTCACCTTCCCTTCCTGCACGCGCTTCTCATAGGTCATGAGCATCGAGATGCCGTGGCTGTCCACGCCCAGCAGATCGGTCTCCGTCATCGCCTCCACCGTCGTGGCGGCGAGGTCGGGGGACATGCCCCAGCGGTCGAGGATCGCGGCGATCTGCGCGCGCACGCGGTCGGCCTGCACCAGCATGGTCACAGGCCTTCCCGCACGAAGGTGTTTCGCAGATTGCCGAGGCCCGTGATCTCCACATCGACAACGTCACCATGCTTCAGGTCGGGGCTGACGCCATCGGTGCCGAGCCAGATGACGTCGCCGGGCCAGAGCGTCAGGTATCTTGTCATCACGCTGATGAAATGCGCCGTGCTGAACAGCATATGGCCGGTGGCGAAGCTGGTGCGGATCTCGCCATTCAGGCGCACATTGGTGGTGGCCGCCTCCATGTCGAAATCGGTGTCGATCCAGGGCCCCATGGGCTTGAAGGTGTCGGTGTTCTTGCCGCGCCAGAAGGTGCGGTCGTTCTTCTGCCAGGTCCGCTCCGACACATCGTTGCCGATGGTCCAGCCCATGACGCAGGACAGCGCCTCGGCCTCGCTAAGGTTCTTCGCCTTCTTCCCGATGACGGCGACGATCTCGCCCTCATAGTGGATCTTCTCCCCGGCATCGGCGGGGATCACCACGTTCTCGCCATGGGCGATCAGGGCGTTGACGGCGCGGTAGCCGATATCCGCCTTGGTCGGGATGTTCGGCGTCTCGCCGCGCTTCTTCGCGCCCTCGATCACATGTTCCACGTAGTTGAGGCCGGCGGCGTAGAAGGTGCGCGGGATCAGCGGAACCTCGATCTTCACCGCCGCCAGGTCATGGCGGCGAGAGGTCGTCTCATAGCCCGCGAAGGGATCGCCCGCGACTTCCGCGATGCGGTCGCCTTCGAGGATGCCGTAGGCCGTGCGGCCCTCGGCGGTGAACTTGATCCAGCGCATGTCGTCGGTGTCCTCAGGCGGCCAGGGCGCGCTGGATGAAATCGGTCTGGAAGACCTGGTCCGCCATGACCTGGCAGCGCTTCATCAGGCGGTGTTCATGCGGCAGGTAGTCCGGGATGGCGTTGTGCAGCGTGCCGATATTGTCCCAGATCAGCACATCGCCTTCCGTCCAGACATGCGTGTGCAGGAAACGATCCTCCAACTGGTGCGCGAAGAGGATGTCGAGGATGCGGTCGCTCTCGGCCTCATCCAGCTCATTGATCCGCACGGCATAGCCGGGGTTGCAGTAGAGCACCTGGCGGCCCGTGATGGGGTGGGTCAGGAAGATCGGGTGGACCGAGGGCGGGCGCTTGGCGCGCTGTTCCGCCGTCAGCGGCGGACGGATGCTGCCGGGGCGGCTGACCATCTTGTCCCAGAACTTGTTGAAGTCATGCGTGGCGGTGAGGCCGGCCAGCTTCGTCTTCAGTGCAGGATCAAGTTCGTCATAGGCCGCGTGCATGTTGGCGAACATGGTGTTGCCCAGCGGCGTGCCGTTGCGCTTCGGCACCTTGAAGGCGTTCAGCACATTCACGAAGCCCATCGTGTCCCGGTAGGACATGTCGGTGTGCCAGTCCTGCCCGGCATCGTTGATGCCGAGCGCGACACCGTTCTCCACGATGTTGGACAGGAAGCCGACTTCCGGCACGTCCTTGTCCTGGAACTTGCCGGTGATGGAGGTCTGGATGCTGCCGAAGCGGGCGGAGAAGTCGCGCAGCGCCGCGCTTTCCAGGAACTGACCCGGGAAGCAGAGCACGCCGTAGCGGCCGAGGGCGCGCAGCACGGCGGCGAAATCGGCATCACCCATGGGCTTCGAGAGATCGAGGCCGGTGATGCTGGCGCCGAGGGTGGAATCATTGGGCGTGACGGTGACCATGGCTCGTTTCCCCTTGCGGCGGCGCGGCGCACAAAGGCCCGGCCGTCTCATTCAATTATTCCCGCATCCTGGCACTACGCCGCGGTAGCTCGCAATCCCGGGCCGAGGGCGGTGACGTGATCGCGACGGGCGCATGGGGAAGGAGAATTCCTTCCATCCGAGCCTGGATTTCCTCTATTGTCCGTCCGGCGAGGGGAGTGCAGCGACAGAGCATGAACAGCATGGCAACCCGGAACACGGCGCCGGACCCGGTGCGGGCCCGCATCCTCGAAGCCGCGCGGGACCGGCGGCTGGGGCTCAAGGCGCTGTCGCTGCGGCTCGGGCGGAACCCCAGCTACCTCCAGCAATTCATCGCGCGCGGCACGCCGCGGCGCCTGCCGGAGGATTTGCGCCAGGCGCTGGCCGGGCTGCTCGGCCTGCCGGAAGCCGCGTTGCGGGCGGATGCCACGCCCCTCCCCGCCCCGACCGGCCTCCGCCTGCCCCTGTACCGGGAGGGTGAGGACCGGCTGCTGCCGGCCGCGCCGCCGGCGCGACGCCTGGCGGCGGAGGGCTTCGTGCCGGCCGAGCCCGGCATGGTGGCGGTGATGCTGGCGGAGCCCCGCGGGCTGCTTCAGCCGCGCCACCTGCTGCTGTGCGATCCCGGCCAGCCCGCCCGCGCCGGCGATGTGGTGCTGGTGGTGGAGGCGGGCGCGATCCTCGGCCTCGGCGTCATGCAGCCGGGGCCGCGGGAGCGGATCGGCTGGATCGAGGAAGGCGCGGCGCGGGAGGCGTCGCGGGAGACCGCCAGGCCCTGGCGGGTGGTGGCCGCCCGGCTGGCGTGACCGGGTAGGGTCCAAGGCCAATCAGACCCGAGGCGGATGGCCGAGGATCGCGTGGCAGGCCGCAAGGAAGGACGCGCCGCCGATGCTGGTTGCATCGGCAAGCGGCCTCACGCCGCGGATGCCGCGAGAGACCGGCCAGGCGCCCGGCGGATGATTGGGTTTGGACCCTAAGGCGCCGTGCCGAACATCCGGTGCAGCACGCGGTCGCCGACGCGGATGTCGAGCCGTTCCGTGATTCCGGCCTGCAACTCCAGCGTGGCGCGGACCGGGCCGCGGCTGTCGATCGGTGTCAGGCTCAGCGGCACCGTCCGCTCCGCGATCCGGTGGATGCGGCCATCGGCGGCGATGAACACCATGTCGAGCGAGGTGATGGTGTTGCGCATCCACATGGAGCTTTCGCGCGGGCTGCCCCAGTCGAAGATCATGCCCTCATTCGCGCCGACGGAGGGGCGGAACATCAGCCCGACCATCTGCTGGTCCGGGCTGATCGCCATTTCCACGTCGAATTCGTGCCGGCGGCCCTCCCGCCCCACGATCACCAGGCGCTCCGTCGGCAGCTTCGGCTGCGGGCGGTCCACGCCAGGCTGCGCCAGGGCGGCGGCGGGGGCGGCGATGAGGCCGAGGGCGGAGAGCAGCGTCTGGCGTCGGGTCATGAGCGCAGCATAGCAGCGGCTTCGCGCGCGCCGGAAGGCTCCGGCAGGTGCCGCAGCGTGGCGGGCGCCAGGGCGCGCACCGCCTCCCGCACCGGGCCGGGGCGGGGCGGGTCGGCGATGGTGGTGAACCAATGCTCCGGCGGATTGCGGCCGGCGGCGCGGGAGAAGGTGAGGCCGCGCAGCACGGCCTCCGCCGCCGGGGGGATGCGGGGCGGGATGGGCAGGTCGTTCAGCGTGGCCCAGATCCCGGCCCAGCAGCGTGCGACGGACCAGGGATTGTACCCCCCGCCGCCCAGCACGATCAGGCGCGGCGCCAGCCCGCGCAGCGCGGACACCATGGCCCGATGCGCGTTGTTGGACAGCGAGAGCTTCGAGAGCGGGTCTTCCTCGATCGCATCCGCCCCGCACTGGAGCATGATCGCCTGCGGCTGCCAGTGCCGGATCAGCGGCAGGATGGCGTGGCGCTTGAGAAAATCCATCTCGCTGTCGTTGAAGCCGGGGGGCACGGGCAGGTTGCGGGCATGGCCGCCGGCCTGGTCCTCCACGCGGCCGGTATGCGGCCAGCGCCCGGCCTCATGGACCGAGACGGTGAAGACGCGCGGATCATCGGCGAAGGCGTCCTCCACCCCATCGCCGTGATGGGCATCGATATCGAGGTAGAGGATGCGATCGAGGCCGAGGTCGAGCCATTCCAGCAGGCCGAGCACGGCGTCGTTGAGGTAGCAGAAGCCGCTCGCCCGGTCCGGGCGGCCGTGATGGGTCCCGCCGCCCGGCACATGCACCACCCCGCCATGCTGCGTGAGGCGCGCGGCCAGCGTCACGCCGCCGGCGCCGGTGGCGGGGCGGGAGAAGACTTCCCGGTAGACGGGGTTGCCATCGGCGCCGATGCGGAAGCGTTCGCGATGCGCGGGGTCCACCTGTTGGGTCGCCTCGGCCTGCATCAGGGCGGCGATGTAGTCCCGGTCGTGGAAGCGGGTCAGCGCCTCCGGCGTGGCGCGGGGGCTGTCGATGTATTGCCTGGGCGCCACCCAGCCCATGGCGCGCACCAGGTCCAGCGTGGTGGAGACGCGCGGAATGGCGAGGGGATGCTTCGGTCCATAGGTGGAGCCGCGATAGATCTCGGAACCGATGAGGAGCGGTCTGGTCATCGGCACCGAGATGGGGGCGCTCAGCGCCGGATGAAGGCCAGCAGCGGCGTACCCCCCCCCCGATAGGCGTTGCCATGGGCGGCCAGGTCGGGGCCGCTGACACCGAACAGGCCGGAGGCGAAGGCATCGGCCATGGGCGGCGGCAGAGGGCGGTGCATCGGAGGTTGCGTGTCGGTCTGGACAGGCCAGCCCCCTCCCCTTGCCCTCCGCCACAGGCCCCCGCATAACCGCCGCCGTCATCGGGGGGAGCCCATCGGGGGCTGAGAGGCGGGCGACCGCGACCCCACGAACCTGATCCGGGTCATGCCGGCGAAGGGAACGGTGTCTGCCTGTGGTCGATCGCGCGCCCGGATTCCGTATCATGCTGCCCCAGGGGCTGGCCCTTGGTGGCGTGCCTGTGCTCGGGCAGCTCGACCTGGCGATCGCGGGCGGGGCGACCACGGCGCTGCTCGGGCCTTCCGGGTCCGGGAAATCGACGCTGCTGCGGCTGGTGGCGGGGCTGCTGCCGGTGCCCGCGGGGGCCAGCGTGACGCCGCTGGCCGGCCAGGTCGCCTATATGGCGCAGCAGGATCTGCTGGTGCCCTGGCGGGACGTGCTGGGCAACGTGACCATGGGCGCGCATCTCCGCGGCCAGGCGCCGGACCTGGCGCGGGCGCGGGCGCTGCTGGCGGCGGTCGGGCTGACGGAGGCCGATGCCCGCAAGCAGCCCGCCCAGCTTTCCGGCGGAATGCGGCAGCGCGTGGCGCTCGCCCGCACCCTCATGGAAGACCGGCCCGTCGTGCTGATGGATGAGCCCTTCAGCGCCGTCGATGCGCCGACGCGCCACCGGATGCAGTCGCTCTCCGCCGGGCTGCTGGCCGGGCGCACCGTGCTGCTGGTGACGCATGACCCGCTGGAGGCGCTGCGCCTGGCGGACCGCATCCTGGTGCTGGGCGGCAGCCCCGCCACGCCAGCGGAGGTCCCGGTGCCGGATGGCGCCCCGCCCCGCCCCGCGGGCGATCCGGCACTGCTGGCGGCGCAGGCGGCGCTGCTGGAACGGCTGGCGGAGGCCGTTTCGTGATCCGGGCCGCGATCGCGGGCCTCGGCCTGCTGCTGCTGTGGCACGGCTTCGTCTGGCTGACAGAGGTGCCGCCCTTCCTGCTGCCCTCCCCGGCCCGGGTCGCGACGGCGCTGGTGGATCGCTGGGACATCATCCTCGGTCACGCGCTGACGACGGGGGCGGAGATCCTGCTGGGCCTGCTGCTCGGCTCCCTGCTCGGCTGCCTGATGGCGCTGACCCTGGCCGCCTGGCCGGCGGGGCGGCGCTGGCTGCTGCCGCTGCTGCTGGTCAGCCAGGCCATCCCGGTCTTCGCCATCGCGCCGCTGCTGGTCCTGTGGCTGGGCTATGGCATGGCCAGCAAGGTCGCGATGGCGGTCCTCATCATCTTCTTCCCTGTCGCCACCGCCTTCCATGACGGGCTGCGGCGGACGGAGCCGGGGCTGCTCGACCTCGCCTCGACCATGGGTGCCTCGCCCGTCGCGGTGCTGTGGCGGGTGCGGGTGCCGGCGGCGCTGCCATCCCTTGCCTCCGGGTTGAGGGTCGCGGCGGGGGTGGCGCCGATCGGGGCGATCGTGGGGGAATGGGTCGGGTCCTCGGCGGGGCTCGGCTACCTGATGCTCCAGGCCAATGGGCGGTCCCAGGCGGATGTCATGTTCGCCGCCCTCTTCGTGCTGGCGGTCATGTCGCTGGCGCTCTGGTTCACCACCGACCGGCTGCTGCGGGCCGCCATCCCCTGGCAGCCGGATTCACTTCTTTCCGAGAACAACAGGAAGGTCACGCCATGAAGCGGCTTCTGATCGCGCTTGCCGCGCTGCTTGCCTTGTCGCCACCCGTCGCTGCGCAGCCCGCGCGGGACCAGCTGACGGTGCTGCTGGACTGGTTCATCAACCCCGACCATTTGCCCATCATCATCGCGCAGGAGCGCGGCGATTTCGCGCGCGCCAACCTCGATGTGCGGATCCAGGCGCCGGCCGATCCGAACGACCCGCCGCGGCTGGTCGGCGCGCGCCGCGCCGATATCGGCGTCTTCTACCAGAAGAACCTGCACCTGGCGGTGGACCAGGGGCTGCCGCTGGTGCGCGTCGGCACGCTGGTGGCGACCCCGCTCTCCACCCTGACCGTGCTGCGGGATGGCCCGGTGCGCACGCTGGCGGATCTCCGCGGCCGGCGCGTGGGCTATTCCGTGGCGGGGTTCGAGGAAGTGGTGATGGGCGTGATGCTGGAAGGCGTCGGGCTCCGGCTGTCCGACATCCGGCTGGTGAACGTCAATTTCGGCCTGTCCTCCGCCCTCATGTCCGGGCAGGTGGATGCCATCCTCGGCGGATTCCGGAACTTCGAGCTGCATCAGCTCGACATCGAGAACCGGCCCGGCCGCGCCTTCTTCCCGGAGCAGTACGGGATGCCGGCCTATGACGAGCTGATCTACATCACCCATCGCGACCGCGCCCGGGACCCGGTGCTGCGCCGCTTCATCGATGCGACGGAGGCCGCGACCCATTTCCTGGTGAACAACCCCGAGGAATCCTGGCGCATGTTCATCGCGGGGCAGCGGCGGGAGCTGGACAATGAACTCAACCGCCGCGCCTTCGCCAGCACGGCCAACCGCTTCTCCCTGAGCCCCGGCGCGCTGGACCGGAACCGGTATGAGCGCTTCGCCCGCTTCCTGCTGGACCGGCGGATGATCCGGGCGGTGCCGGCGCTGGACACCTATGCGGTGGAACTGCCGGCCGCTATCTCCGCCCGGTGACACCCAACACCCGCCTCCTGGTCGATGCCGATGCCTGCCCGGTGCGGGAGGAGATCCTGCGCGTGGCGGCCCGGCTGGGGCTGGAGGTGATCTTCGTCTCCAACGGGTCCCGCCCCATCCGGCCGCCGCAACAGGCGATGGTCCGCATCGTCATCGTCACGGATGGGGCGGACAAGGCGGATGACTGGATCGCGGAGGAAGCGCGGCCGACCGATGTCTGCCTGACCGCGGATATCCCGCTGGCCAAGCGGTGCCTGGACAAGACGGCCTTCTGCCTCAACTTCAAGGGCCATCCCTGGACGCAGAACAACATCGGCTCCGCTTTGGCCGGGCGGGCGGTGTCGCAGCATCTGCGGGAACTCGGCATGGGTGGCGGGCCGCCGCCCATGGCGGGGGCGGACAAGTCCCGCTTCCTCAATGCGCTGGACGCCATGGCGCATGCGGCGTTGCGGGTGGCGCGGGCGGGGGGATAGGCTCGCCCCATGCTCAGCACCAAGGCCAGCGCCAGCTTCCTGCCCGGCGAGGATTTCGCGGGCGTCGGCCTGCGGCCGCCGCTCGATCCGTCCTACGCCATGCGGCGGATGACCCTGCCGACCGGCGTGACCATGGCCTTCACCTACAGGCCCGGCGCCGGCCTGCCGATCCTGTTCCTGACGGCCAACCGCACAACGCGCCGCATCTTCGACTTCGTGCTGGCCGAACTCGACCTGCCCAACCCGGTGCTGGTGCCGGATTACCGGGGCCTCGGCGAGAGCGACGCGCCGGCGGGATCGCTGTTCCGGCTGGAGGAGCACCGGGAGGACCTGGTGGCGCTGACCCGCGCGCTGGGGTGGAAGCGCTTCGCGGTGGTGGGGCAGGCGACGGGGGCGACGCTGGCGCTGCTGCTGGCGACCAGGCTGCCGGAAGGCGTGGTGGCGGTGGCGGCCGGCGATCCCGCCATCGGGCTGCGCGACGATGTCTTTGCCCTGTTCCTCGACCAGGTGGAGCGCCATGACCGCGGCTTCGCGACGCGGGCGGAGGCGCTGGCGGAGACGCCGTTCCGGGAGGCCTGGACCGACGCCGTGGCCGAGCACTGGCTCGATACCGCGCTGATGGACTGCCCGGATGGGCGGCTGCGCTGGCGCTATGACGTGGCCGGCATCACGGAAACCCAGCGGGCGCTGACCGCCGATTTCTGGCGCGACATCGATGTGGCCCAGCCCACCCTGCTGTTCGGCGGCGAGCATTGCACCGTGATCGGCCCCGCCGCGATGGCGCGCGCGCGGGAGGCGATCCCGCAGGCGCGGCTGGAGGTGCTGGCCGGCGCCAACCACCGGCTGACGCAGGACAATCCGGCGGGTTTCGCCGCGCTGGTGCGGGGATTCCTGGCGCGGGAATGTGCATCCGTGGCTTTTTAGCCACTAACCCGTTTAAGCCGATTATGCCGATTAGCCGCGTTTAGCACCGTTTTTCGCGGCACCTTCCCGCCCCCTGCCACGGCGCGTTGCTTCCCAGGGGGGCGCGGAAGGGGCGCTGCGGGCATGGGGGCGGGTTGGTAGCAGAGAACGTATCAGGAACTGAAACCGGAAGCGAGCTTTTCCGCGCGCCGGCGGGGCGCTTGCGGCGTCGTCGAATCCGGTGCGCAATGCGCACGCGGTATCGAGGAACGAACATGACCTTCACACGACGCGGCTTCACGGCGATGGCGGCAGCTTGCCTTGCCTCGCCTGCCCTGGCGCAGGCGCCCTGGCCGTCCCGCCCGCTGCGCTGGATCGTGCCCTATGCGCCCGGCGGAGGCTCCGACTTCCTGGCGCGCAGTCTGGCGGCGGCGATCAGCGGGCCGCTCGGCCAGGCGGTGACGGTGGATAACCGTCCCGGCGGCGCCACCATCCCGGCCAGCGAGGCGACGGCGCGGGCGGCGCCGGATGGCTACACGCTGCTCTCGGCCGATCTGACGGCGCTGGTCATCACGCCGGCGATGGCGCGGCGCCTGCCCTATGATCCCATCCGGGATTTTCGGCCGGTGGCGCCGATCGCGCGCTTCCCCTTCGTGCTGGTGGTGCATCCCGATCTGCCGGTGCGGACGGGGCCGGAGCTGGTGGCCTGGGCGCGGGCCCGGCCGGGGGCGCTGAATGTCGGCAGCCCCGGCGTCGGCACGCCGAGCCACCTGGCGACGGAGCGCTTCATGCGCAGCACGGGCACGCAGGTGGCCCATGTGGCGTATCGCGGCGGCGCGCCGGCGGTGCAGGACCTGGTCACCGGCGTCGTGCAGGCGATGTTCATCGACTATGCCTCCGGCGCGCCGCACATCGCCTCCGGCGCCGTCCGCGCCATCGGCATCCCGGCGCCGCAGCGCCTCGGCCTGCTGCCGGATGTGCCGACGCTGGCGGAACAGGGGCTGACGGGGGCGGATATCTATTCCTGGCAGGGCGTGGTGGTGCCGGCGGCGACGCCGGAGCCGATCGCGGCGCGGTTGCAGGCGGAGCTGGACCGGGCGCTGCGGACGGAAGCCGTGGCGGCGCGGCTGCGGTCGATCAGCCTGGAACCGTTTCCGGGGACAGGCGCCGACTTTGCCGGGCTGATCGCGAGCGAGACGGCGGTCTGGGCGCCGCTGATCCGGGAGCTGGGGATCACGCTGGATAGCTGAGGGGGCGCAAACCCCCACCCCGACCCTCCCCCGCAAGCGCGGGGGAGGGAGTTGACGGTCACTTGCCCTGCGGCATGCCGGTCGGGATGATGGTCTTGACCAGGGACGAATCCAGCGCCTCGTAGTCGTGGTAGCCGATGGTCTCGTAGAGCTGGGCGCGGGTCTGCATGCGGTCCAACTGGTTCTGGGTGCCGCCATCGCTGCGGATCGCGGCGTAGAGCGTCTCCATCGCGCGGGCCGCGACGCGGAGGTGGCTGACCGGCCAGATCACCATGTTGTAGCCGAGGTCCTCGAACTCCTTGGCCGTCAGGAAGGGCGTGCGGCCGAATTCGGTCATGTTGGCCAGCAGCTTCACGCCGGGCATCCGCTTCGCGAATTCGGCGAACATCTCCCGCGTCGTCAGCGCCTCCGGGAACACGGCGTCGGCGCCGGCTTCCAGATACAGCTTGGCGCGGGCGACGGCGCCGTCCATGCCCTCGCTCGCCGCCGCATCGGTGCGGGCGATGATGTAGAGGTGGCGGCGGGCCTTGCGGGCGGCGGCGACCTTGGCGGCCATGTCACGGGCATCGGCCAGCTTCTTGTCGTTGAGGTGCCCGCACTTCTTGGGCAGCAGCTGGTCTTCCAGGTGCACGGCGCCGGCGCCGGCTTCCTCGAACACGCGGACCATGTGCATGACGTTCAGCGCTTCCCCATAGCCGGTGTCGCCATCGACCAGCGTGGGAAGGCCGGCGGCGCGGGTGACCTGGCGGATATAGGCGGCCACTTCATCCACCGTGATCATGCCGAGGTCGGGCAGGCCCATGGTGGCGGACATGGCGGCGCCGGACATGTAGAGCGCCTCGAACCCCTGCTTCCTGGCCAGCAGCGCGGCGATGCCGAGATGCGCGCCGGGCATCTGGAGGATCTGCGGCCGGTCCAGCAGGGCGCGGAAGCGCACGCCGGCGGGGGCATCGGGCAGGTCATCGGCGACAACATAGGGCATGGACGGCTCCGTGATCTCGGGTTCGGGCCAGTGTGGCACCGGAAGCGCCACCCCGGCCAGACGGCCAGCCCGGCAAGGGGGCCATGGCAGACCCGCCGACAGGACCGACTGGCCCGGTGCTTCGCGCGGAATCGGCGAAATCCGCTGGGCCAGTTCAGCCCGGCGGATCCACCCCGATATCCTCCGCCCAGACTGCCGGCTTCTCCCGCTGGAAGCGCTGCATCAGCGCCACGCAGGCGGGATCGTCCAGCACGGTGACGGCGACGCCGCGCGACTGAAGAAAGTCCTCGTTGCCGTCGAAGCTCCGGTTCTCCCCGATGACGACCCGCGAAATGCCGAACTGGATGATGGTGCCGGTGCACATCATGCAGGGCGTCAGCGTGGTGTAGAGGGTGGTGCCGGCATAGCTCCGCATCCGGCCGACGCGGCGGAGGCAATCCATCTCCCCATGCGCGATGGGGTCGCCATCCTGGACGCGGCGGTTGTGGCCGCCGCCGAGGAGGCGGCCCTCCACGCCGACGAGGACGGCGCCGACGGGCACGCCGCCTTCGTCGAAGCCGCGCTGGGCCTCCGCGAGGGCCAGGGCCATGAAGCCGGCGTCGTCCATGGGCGTGTCGCCTCCGTCAGTAGAGATGCGCCTCATAGGCATGGGCCACGCGCGTCTCGGCCTCCTGCTCCCCGATCCGGCCGGTCTGGCGGGCCAGGATGCGGCCGAGGCTCGGGATCTCGCCTGGTGTGGCGTGGCGGGCGGGGTCCCAGAGGGCGCTGCGCTTGAGGGACTTGCCGCAGTGGAAGAAGACCTCCTCCACCGTGACCAGCAGGGCGCTTTTCGGCAGGCGGTCCTGCGCAGCCAGGCCGCCCAGCGTGGCGGTATCCGTCACCAGGGTTGCGCTGCCGTTGACGCGCAGCGTCTCCAGCACCCCCGGCACGAAGAACAGCAGCCCGAGCTTCGGGTTGGCGGCCAGGTTCTGGAGGCTGTCCACGCGGTTGTTGCCGGGCCGGTCGGGGATCAGCAGGCGCCTGTCGTCCAGCACCACGACGAAGCCGGGCGCATCGCCGCGGGGGGAGGCATCGCAATTCCCCGCCGCATCCGCGGTCGCCATCACCAGGAAGGGGGAGCGGGCGATGAAGAGGCGCGCGAAGTCATCGAGCGTGTCGAACTGCTTCGCGACGGCCAGCGCCGTGGGCTCGGGGTAGATCGACCGGAGATCGTCCATGCGGTGCCGCCTCAGCTCGGGGTGGCGCCGGAGGCGCGGACCACGGGTTCCCATTTCGTGAGTTCGGCCTGCACGAAGGCGGCGGTGCCCTGCGGCGTGGTGCCGGTGACGGCGGGCTGGCCCATCTCCGACAGGCGCTGCGCGACTTCGGCCTCCCCGACCACCGCGTTCAGGGTGGTGTTGAGGAGCTGGATGATGGGCGCGGGCGTGCCGGCGGGGGCGAAGACGACGTTCCAGGTATAGGCCTCGAACCCCGGCATCCCGGCTTCCGCGAAGGTCGGCAGGCTGGGCAGGGCGGCGGCGCGGTCCGGCGTCGCGATGGCCAGCGCGCGGATGCGGTTGTCCTGCACGAAGGGGACGACGGAGGCGAGCGCATCGGTGGCGAAATCGACCCGGCCGGCGAGGAGATCGGCCGCCATGGGCGCGGAGCCGCGATAGGGGATGTGGGTGGCCTGGGTGCCGAGCTGCTGCATCAGCAGCACGGCCGCCAGGTGGCCCATGGAACCGGTGCCGGAGGAGCCGTAGTTCATCTGGCCGGGCCTGGCGCGCAGCAGGGCGATGAATTCCGGCAGGTCCCGCGCCGGCAGGCCGGGATGCGTGACCAGCACGATGGGCACGCGGGCGATCTGCGCGATCGGCGCGAAATCGCGGATGGGGTGGAAGGGCAGCCTGCCATCCTGAAGCGTCGGGTTGACGGCATGGGTGGTGGCGGTGCCGATCAGCAGGGTGTGGCCGTCCGGCGCCGCGCGGGCCACCGCTTCCGCCGCGATGGCGCCGCCCGCGCCGGGGCGGGCATCGACCACGACGGGCTGGCCGAGGCGCGCCGCCATGCGGTCCGCGATCAGGCGGGCGACGATGTCGGTCGGCCCGCCGGCGGCGAAGGGGATGATGATCCGGATGGGGCGCGCGGGGTAGGCGGGCTGCGCCAGGGCGGCGCTGCCCGGCAGGGCGGCGGCGCCGAGGGCCGTCAGCGCAAGGCGTCGCGAGAGCATGGCCGTCATCCGCCTTCGTTCCTGTCGTCGCGGGCATCCTGCCGCGCCGGGCGCGCCTGTCAACGCGCGCCCGATGGCGAAGCCAGCGACCTCAGAAGAAGATCAGCGTCACCAGCACGAACAAGGGCAGCAGGATGCAGGCGGCCCAGGCGCAGTAGCCGAAGAAGGATGGCATGCGTTCGCCATTCTCCTCCACGATGGCCTTCACCATGAAGTTGGGCGCGTTGCCGATATAGCTGTTGGCGCCCATGAACACCGCGCCGCAGGAGATGGCGGCGAGCACCAGCGCGCCCTGCGTCATCAGGTAGGCCGGATCGCCGCCGGCCAGTTCGAAGAAGACGATGTAGGTCGGCGCGTTGTCGAGGAAGGAGGACAGCGCCCCCGACATCCAGAAATAGACCCAGGGGATGGGTGCGCCATTGGCGTCGGACGTCAGCGCCACCAGGCCCGCCGCCGCCCCCGCGCTGCCGGCGCGGAGGATCGCCAGCACCGGCGCCATGGTGAGGAAGATGGCGGCGAAGAGTTTCGCCACTTCCAGGATCGCGCCCCAGGCGAAGCCGTTGGCTTCGCGGAGCGCGGGGGTGGTGCCGAAGACGGAGACCAGGGTGATGGCGGCGAAGAGGGCGATGCCGACCAGCTTCTCGACCTCCATCGGGTGGCCGAGGACGGGGACGACGCCGAGCTTGACGTAGCCCATGGCGATGACGACGGCGACGATGGCGCCGAGCAGGCCGACATTCAGCCAGCCCTCGATGGAAAGCGGCTCCTTCGTCGTGGTCACGGGCGGCACCGGCTTCTCCCGGTTCCAGGCGATGGTATCGAAGACCCAGTAGAGGGCGAGCAGCACGACGGCGCAGAGCAGGAATTCGCCGAACATGTGCGTCGTCGGCCAGAAGAAGGACACGCCGCGGAGGAAGCCGAGATAGAGGGGCGGGTCGCCGACGGGGGTCAGGCTGCCGCCGATATTGGCGACCAGGAAGATGAAGAAGACGAAGGTGTGGGTCTTGTTGCGGCGGAAGGCGTTGGCGCGCAGCACGGGGCGGATCATCACCATGGCGGCGCCGGTGGTGCCCATCAGGCTGGCGAGCACGGTGCCGATGGCCAGCAGCGCGACATTGGTGCCGGGGGTGCCGACCAGCGATCCCTTGAGCATGACGCCACCGCCCGCGGTGTAGAGCGCGGTGAGCAGGGCGATGAAGGGGATGTATTCCAGCACCGCCACATGGCTGAATTCATACCAGGCGGCGCCGGGGCCGAAGAATGCGGCGAAGGGCAGCAGGAACAGCGCCGCCCAGCCGGCGGCGATCTTGCCGTAGTGGTGGTGCCACAACCCCGCGGCGAACAAGGGCATCAGCGCGATGGAGAGCAGGATGCCCACGAAGGGGATGGTCCAGGCCAGGGAGAGTTCCGCCCCCGGCACGCCGGCCGCCCAGGCCGGCGCCGGCAGCGCGGCCAGCAGCACGGCCAGTCCCAGATGGCGCAGCAGGCGCTCCGTCCCCATTCCCCTGTCTCCCCAGACCCCGGGATTGCGCATACAGGCAACCATCGCCGCCGTCACGATCCTGTCCGGCGCGGCCTTCCGGGCGCCTCCCCCGCCCCCTGCCCTTTCCGCCCGCGCCCGCCGGGCCTAACTTCGCCGCCGACAGACGGAGTGATCCCCATGGAAATGACTGGCGAACGGCGCATCGGCGCACCCCGCGAAGCGGTCTGGGCCGCGCTGAACGACCCCGCCGTGCTGAAGGAAGCGATTCCGGGCTGCGAGAGCGTGGAGCGGATCGGGGACGACCAGTTCCAGGCCAAGGTGTCCATGAAGCTCGGCCCGATGTCGGCCAAGTTCGGCGGCAAGGTCACGCTGTCCAACATCAACCCGCCGGCCTCCTACACCATTTCGGGGGAAGGCACGGGCGGCGCCATGGGCTTCGCCAAGGGCGGCGCGGATGTCGCGCTGGATGAGGTCGGGCCCAGCGAGACGGTGCTGCGCTACAACGTGAAGGCGCAGGTCGGCGGCAAGATGGCGCAGCTCGGCGCGCGGCTGATCGACAGCACGGCCAAGTCCATGGCCGACCAGTTCTTCGACCGCTTCGCCGCGCAGCTGACGCCGGCGGTGCCGGAGCCGGTGGCCGAGGCCCCGGCGGCGGTCGAGGGCGCCGCGCCCGCCGCCCCCGCCCGGGCCGCCGCCCCGGCACCGGCCGGAGACGACATCTTCGCCAAGGCCGGGCGGCTGCTGACGCAGGATTTCATGGGCTTCCCGCCGCAGGTCTGGCTGGGCGGCGGGGCCATGGTCGTGATCCTGGCGCTGCTGTTCCTGGTGCGCTGAGCGTGACGACGCCCGCCGACGTCGCCGCCACGCAGCGCCTGCTGGGGGAAGGCGGCTATGTCGCCGACCGCCAGCTGGCCACCACCATCCACCTGGCGCTGAAGATGGGCCGGCCCATCATGCTGGAAGGCGAGCCGGGGACGGGCAAGACGGAGATCGCCAAGGTCCTGGCCGCGCAGCTGCCGCGCCGCCTGGTGCGGCTGCAATGCTATGACGGCATGGATCTGGCCTCCGCCGCCTATGAGTGGAACCACGCCAGGCAGCTGATGGCGATCCGGCTGGCGGAAGCCAGTGGGGAGGCGGGGGACAAGGGCAGCCTGGAGCGGGGCATCTATGACCGCCGCTTCCTCCAGGCCCGGCCGCTGCTGCAGGCGCTGGAGGGGGAACCCGCCGTGCTGCTGATCGACGAACTCGACCGCGCGGACGAGCCCTTCGAGGCCTTCCTGCTGGAGATCCTGGCGGATTTCCAGGTGACGATCCCGGAACTCGGCACGGTGAAGGCCGCGACGCCGCCCGTGGTGGTCATCACCTCGAACCGGACGCGGGAGGTGCATGACGCGATCCGCCGGCGGTGCCTGTATCACTGGGTGGACTACCCCAATGCGGCGCGGGAACGGGCGATCCTGAAGATCCGGGCGCCGCAGGTCAGCGACAGGCTCTCCGCCCAGGTGGTGGCCTTCGTGCAGGCGGTGCGGGGCGCCGATACCTTCAAGCCGCCGGGGGTGGCGGAGACCATCGACTGGGCGCAAGCGCTCTCCGCGCTGGATGCGAAGGAGCTGGAGCCCGCTTTGGTGGATGAGACGCTGGGCGCGCTGCTGAAATACCAGGACGACATCGCCAAGATCCGGGGCGCGGAGGCCGCGCGGCTGGTGACGGAAGCGAAGCAGGCGGCGGCGTGAGGGGGGTGGCGGACCCCGCATGATCCCCCCCAAGACCGCGATGCTGCTGCCGTCCCATGCGGGCGGCGGGGCAATGGGCAACAACCTGGTGGCCTTCGGGCGGCTGCTGCGGCGCGCCGGCCTGCCGATCGGCCCCGCGGAGCTGCTGGCGGGGGCGGCGGCGCTGGAGGCGATCGAGATCGGGGACAAGGCGCAGTTCCACGCCGCGCTGCGCGCCACGATGGTCCACAAGCACGAGCATTTCTTCCTGTTCGACCACGCCTTCAGCCTGTTCTGGCGCGATCCCGAGGCCGGCGCCCATGCCGCGGCCATGGCGCTGATGGACGGGATGAAGGAACAGCCCAAGCCGACGCCGGCATCCCGCCGCATGGCGGAGGCCTTGCAGGGCGACAAGCCGAAGCCTCCCCGCCCGCCGGAGGAGCCGCCGGAGGACCGCATCGACATGACCTTCACGGTCAGCGAGCGCGAGCGCCTCCAGACCATGGATTTCGAGGCGATGTCGGCGGCCGAGCTGAATGCCGCGAAGAAGGAGATCCGCCGCCTGGTGCTGCCGCTGGATGCGCGCCCCACCCGCCGCTTCCGGCCGGACCATGCCGGGCCCTACACCGACCTCCGCGCCACCATCCGCGAAGGGCTGCGCACCGGGGGGGAGATCATGGACATATCCCGCCGCCGCCGCGTGGTGCGGCCGCCGCCGCTGGTGGCGCTGTGCGACATCTCCGGCAGCATGGCGCGCTATGCGCAGATCCTGGTGCATTTCCTGCACGCCGTCGCGAATGACCGGGACCGCGTGCACACCTTCCTCTTCGGCACCCGCCTGACCAACGTCACGCGCCAGCTGAAATACCGGGATGCCGAGGTGGCGTTCGAGATGGTGGCCCATGCGGTGCCGGACTGGTCCGGCGGCACGCGGATCGGCGAATCGCTGGAATTGTTCAACAAGGCCTGGTCGCGCCGGGTGCTGGGCCAGGGGGCGGTGGTGCTGCTGATCACCGACGGGCTCGACCGGGAGGGGGCAAAGGGCCTGGCGGAGGCGACGGATCGCCTCCGGAAATCATGCCGGCGGTTGATCTGGCTGAACCCGCTGTTGCGTTACGCCGGCTTCCAGCCCAAATCCCAGGGCATCCGGGCGATGCTGCCGCATGTCGACGAGTTTCGCCCGGTCCATAATCTCGCGAGCCTGCGTGACCTGGTGGCCGTCCTCAGCGACCCGCGCGCCGGCCGAATGGGGAGTGCCGCATGAGCACCACCACCGATTCCGAGGATATCCTGGCCACCGCCGCCCGCTGGGCCGGGGAGGGCGAGACGGTCGCGATCGCCACCGTGGTGGAGACCTGGGGGTCCTCCCCCCGCCCCGCCGGGTCCCGCCTGGCGGTGACGGAATCCGGGCGCATCGCGGGCAGCGTCTCCGGCGGGTGCATCGAGGGGGCGGTGGCGGAGGTGGCGCGGCAGACCATGGCCAGCGGCACGCCGCAGCTGCTGGATTTCGGCATCAGCGACGAACGCGCCTGGGAAGTGGGGCTCGCCTGCGGCGGCAAGCTCAAGGTCTTCGTGGAGCGCCTCGGGTGAAGGCCGATCTTCTTGAACGGCTGATGGCGGCGCGGGCGGCGAAGACGCCCCTCGCCCTGCTGACGCGCCTGCCGGATGGGGCGCAGGCCCTGCTGCCCGGGGATGATGTGCCGGCGGCGCTGGCGGCGGAGGCCGAGGCCGCGATCCGCGCCGATGCGGCGCGCAACGTCACCATCGGCAACGAGACCTGGTTCATCGCGCCGGAGAACCCGCCGCTGCGCCTCATCATCGTCGGCGCCGTGCACATCGCGCAGGCGCTGGTGCCGATGGCGCTGCCGCTGGGTTTCGCGGTGACGGTTGTGGACCCCCGCCGTGCCTTCGCGACCGGGGAACGGATGGGCGACCGCGTCACCATCTCCTCCGACTGGCCGGATGAGGCGATGGTGGCGCTGAAGCCCGATGCGCGCACCGCCGTCGTGACGCTGACGCATGATCCGAAGCTGGATGACCCGGCGCTGGAAGTGGCGCTGCGCAGCCCGGCCTTCTATGTGGGCTCCCTCGGCAGCCGGAAGACGCACGCCAAGCGCGTGGCGCGGCTGACGGAAGCGGGGCTGAGCGAGGCCGAGATCGCGCGCATCGCCGCGCCGGTGGGCCTGGATATCGGGGCGGTGACGGCACCGGAGATCGCGGTGTCCATCCTGGCGCAGATCGTCTCCGCCCGTCGTGGCGGGCCGAAGAAGAGGGCTGAGGCATGATCTTCGGGCCGACACCGCTGGATGAAGCGAAGGGCGCCGTGCTGGCGCATACCGTCCGCCTGGCGGGCCGCGTCCTGAAGAAGGGCACGGTGCTGGATGAGGGCGCGATCGCGGCCCTGCGGGAAGCCGGCAAGCGCGACGTCATCGCCGCCCGCATGGAAGCCGGCGATGTGCCGGAGGATGAGGCCGCGGACCGCGTGGCGGATGCGCTGATGGCGCCCCTTGTCGCCAAGTCCCGCGCGGCGACGGGGCGGGTTAACCTGTTTGCGGAAAGCGCCGGGCTGTTCACCGTGGATGCGGGCCTCATCGACCGCATCAACGCGGTGGATGAAAGCGTCACCGTCGCCACCCTGCCCAATAATTCCGTGGTGGCAGCGAAGGAGATGCTGGCCACCATCAAGGTCATCCCCTTCTCCAGCCCCGGGCGCGTGCTTCAGGTCGTCGAGGCGATGGCCCGCGGCCGCGCCGGCATCGCCATCCATCCCTTCCAGCCGCTCTCCGTCGGCCTGGTGCTGACGGAACTGCCGGGCATCAAGGAAAGCGTGATGGAGGGCGCGGTCGAGGCGACCGAGGCGCGCATCAAGGGCTTGCTCGGCACCATGCTGCCGGTGGAACGCGTGCGGCATGAGGAAGGGCCGGTCGCGGAAGCGCTGACGCGGCTGCGCAAGGCGGGGGCCGATTTGCTGCTGGTGGCCGGGGCGTCGGCCGTGGTGGACCGGCGGGATATCGGGCCGGCGGCGATCGTCCGCGCCGGCGGCGTGATCGAGCATTTCGGCATGCCGGTCGATCCGGGGAATTTGATCTGCCTCGGCCGGATCGGCGACATCCCGGCGCTGGTGCTGCCGGGCTGCGCGCGCAGCCCGAAGCTGAACGGCTTCGACTGGGTGCTGGCGCGCATCTTCGCCGGCCGCCGCGTGACGGCGCGGGAGGTGATGGGCATGGGGGTCGGCGGCCTGCTGAAGGAGATCGAGGCCCGCCCCCTGCCCCGCGCCGATGCGCCCCGCGTGACGCCGCCCGCGACGGCGCCGCGCCGCGCGCGCAAGGTCTGCGCGCTGGTGCTGGCGGCCGGGCGTTCGCGCCGCATGGCGCCGCTGAACAAGCTGCTGGTGCCCGATACCAAGGGCCTGCCGATGATCCTGCGCGTGGTGGACAATGCGCTGGCGTCCCATGCCTCCCCGGTCATCGTCGTGACGGGGCATGAGCGGGAGCGGATCGAGGAGGCGCTGGCGGGGCGCCCGGTGCTGTTCGCCCATGCGGAAGGGTATTCCGAGGGGCTGTCCGCCAGCCTCAAGGCCGGGCTGGCGGCGGTGCCGCCGGATGCGGAGGGGGTTCTGGTCTGCCTCGGCGACATGCCGCTGGTGACGGCGCCGATGCTGGACCGGCTGCTGAACGCCTTCGATCCGGAGGAAGGCCGCGCCATCGTGCAGCCGACCTATCGCGGCAAGCAGGGCAACCCGATGCTGTGGAGCCGGGAATTCCTGCCGCAGATGCTGGCGATCTCCGGCGATGTCGGCGCGCGGCACCTGGCGGGCAAGCATGCCGATCGCCTGGTGGATGTGGAGATGGCGAATGACGCGGTGCTGCGCGACTTCGACACGACGGAGAGCCTGAAGGGGCTGCCGGAATTCGCGGGGAAGAAGTAGGCGGGCGCCACGGCGGGAATTCCGTCAGGACCAGGGGGATGCATTCCATGGTCCCTTCTAAGGCCCCTTCCGGCAACGGCGCGCCCGGCGTGAAGGTGGCGGGGCGCCAGCCGTGTTCGCCCGAGGCCACGCGGAAATGCCGCCAGCCATGGCTGCGGCGGTCGAGGAGCGTCAGGGAGAGGCCGTAGTCCGGGAACTCGCAGGCGATGTGCCATCGTCGGCTGGTCGCCGTCACGATTTCCTGCATGACGAAGCCAGGGGCCTCGCATTGCCGCGTACTGGCGACCATTCGAACAGAAGGAAGACGGCGGGCGGCGCGCCTTGCCGCATCCCGACCACGCGGTAGCGGAGATCGGAGGCGGGGTCAAAATTGTACGACCGGCGTTCTTCCGTGTGCCGGCCCAGCCGTTCGCCATCGTAGTTGTCTTCCAACGCCTCGGCCACCCAATGATCGGTCTGGCGAAAGGCGCGGAGCGCGACGGCGGCTTTCGGGTCGATGCTGGACCAGGGGAGGCGCTGGGCGGCGGCGGGCGGGATGGCCAGTGACAGGGCAAGTGCGGCGCGGAAGACGGCGGCCGTCGCCATCATGGCGGGAACTCCGTCAGAACCAGGGGAACGCATTCCATGGCCCCTTCTGGGGCCCCTCCCGGCAACGGCGCGTCCGGCGTGAAGGTGGCGGGGCGCCAGCCGTATTCGCCCGAGGCCACGCGGAAATGCCGCCAGCCATGGCTGCGGCGATCAAGGAGCGTGAGGGAAAGGCCGTAGTCCCGGAACTCGCAGGCGATGTGCCAGCGTCGGCCGGCGGCTGTCACCACCTGTTGCATGATCACGCCGGGGGATGGGCCGTTGCCGGAGATGCTGTGCCAGGCAAGGAGAAGGAACACGGCGCGCGGCGTGCCTGGCCGCATGTCAACCAATCGGTAGCGCAGATGCTGGGTGGGATCGAATGAGGGAATTGCCGCACCATCATCCCGGCCCTCAATCACGGTTGGAGGGTGGAAAGGCTTGATGGCGGTAGCGATCCAGTGATCGGTCTCGCGCAAGGCACCAAGAGCATCGGCGACGAGCGGATCGACGCCGAACCAGGGAAGGCGTTGCGCGGAGGCGGGCTGGATGGTCATTGCCACGATGCAGACAGAGATGCGGGCCAGCCGGATCATCGTCGCCGCATCTCCGTCCCCAATGGCAGCGGCGCGCAGTTCATGGCGCCCGGCGCGTCGGGCGCGGGGTACCAGCCATAGCTGCCGGAGAAGACGCGGAAATGGCGCCAACCCTGTGTGCGGGCGGGCAGCAGCTGGATCAGGCCCGGAACGGCGTGGCTTCCGCGGCTGATCAGGCCGGGATCGGCGATTTCGCACGCGACCCGCCAGCCATCGCCGTGGCGCTGCATGACCACGCCCGGTGGCGCTGCCGTCCCGGTGGGGATGAAGAACAGCAGGAATACCTCTGCGCGGCCATCGCCATTGAGGTCGGTCACAGCCCAGCTCAATTGCGATGATGGGTCGAAGTTCAGCGAGCGTCCGGCCTCCGTGTCCCGGCCGGTGACAGGGCCATCCAGGTTGCGCGTGATCGCCTCGCCCAGGCTTTCATCCGAGTTGCGGAGTGCCTCAAGCGCCTCCACGACCAATGGGGGGACGACCTGCCAGCGAAGCCGATCGGACGCGCCGGCGGGTGTGGCGGCGATGAGGGTGAATGTGGCGAGGAGGGCGACGGCGCTGCACCTCATCGAGACAGGCCACCGCCGAAGGGCGTAGCGGCGAAATTTCGCAGCCGCGCCTCGACCTGGTTGAATTTTGACAGATCGCCGCGCCCAGTGACGGATGGCGGGATCGGTAGTCGCTGATCTCGATGCGCAAGATACCTGCGGACGGTTTCGGGTCCTTCGCGGTGCGCAGCGGCGGCCAGCCCGCTCGCCGTGATGGGAACGGGACCGTCACGCATGCCCTCCACACTTCCACCGATGCGTGACCATACACCCAGAGCACGCATCTGACTTTCGTTGTCGCGCAGATAGTCGTTGAGGGCGGCCTCCTGCGCCGAGGGGTTGGCGAGAAAGTCGGCATCACTGGCGACACCCGCCGCGCGTGCTCGCGCAGACCAGCGGTTCTGGCTGTCCCGCCACCTCGCTGCTCGCAAAGCTACCGGAGTCATTTGATACCGCCCGAGCGCGTCCAGGTTCGTCCGTCCCCGGAGACCATAGCCATGGTCACCGCCATCCCTGTCGCTTTCCTCCCGCGCGATCTGCGCCCGCCATTCCGGATTGGGCTGGTTCTCCCAGGGCCTTGGCGGCGCGCCGCGGGTGTGGGCCTGGACCTGGATGACGTCGCCATCCGGCCCGCGACGTTCGTAGGCGCGAACATGGACGACGGTGTCGGCGCCCTGGTCCGGCGCGGCGACGAGCGCCTGCCAACCCTCCGTCACCCAGGCACCGTAGCGTTCCCGTTCGGGATGGCCGGGCTGCCAGTAGCGGCGATCGCGCATGGCTTCGCGCAAGGCGGCTTCGTTGATGGGCAGCGTCGGCATCCCAAAACTCCCAGAAGGTTGATGCGGACTATATGCCTATTTTTGGGGATAAATCAAGAACAATCGAAACGATCTCCGCTACCCCTCCCCCCTTGCGAAGGCCGCGATCTCCGCCGCCACCAGCGCCGGATGGCTCGCGACCAGGCCAAGGGTGCCGCCCGGCACCACCAGCAGCCCTGCGCCCCGCACCAGGGCCGTGGTGGGACGGCCGGTGAGGTCGAGGGGGCAGGTCGCATCCGCAGCGCCCTGGATGACCAGCAGCGGCAGGCCGAGGGTCGCGAGTTCGGCGCGGAAATCGATCTCGGCCAGGGATTGATGAAAAGCCAGCAGCGCGGGGAGAGAGGCGGTGAGCGCATCGGCGCGTAGCGCGTCGAGCCGCGCGTCGGAGGCATCGGGGCCGCCGAAGGGGCGGGCATTCTCCGCCAGCCAGCGCGGGAAATCGTCGAGGAGGGTGGCGCGCAGCGCCGCCAGCGCCTCTGCCGGGATGCCGAGGGGATTGTCGGGGCGCTGGACCAGCAGCGGCGTGGTGGGGCCGATGAGGACCAGGCGCGCGATGCGCGATGCACCGTGGCGCGTCAGGTATCGCACGGCCTCCCCGGCCGCGCCGGACATGGCGACGAGGGTGACGGCGTGCAGGTCATGCGCCGCCAGCACATCGGCCAAATCCTCGGCGAGCGTGTCGTAATCCATGCCACCGCCCGGATCGGCCGAGCGGCCATGGCCACGGCGGTCATGGGCCAGCGCACGGAACCCCTGCGCCGCCAGCCGCGCCATGACCGGCCCCCAGGAGAGGGAGGAGAGCGACCAACTCGCCAGCAGGACCACGGGCGGGCCGGCGCCCGCCGCCCGGGTGAACAGGGCCACGCCGTCGCGGGTGACGATGGGGCCCGTCGGGAGCAGCGCGCTCATGCCAGCGCCTCCGCCCGCTTGGCCTGGCGCAGCGCGGCGGCCTGCGCGATGGCAAGGCCGAGCACGGCGGCGGCCTGGACGGCGATGAAGGCTGTGCCCAGCGTGGTGGGGCCGAGCAGCGCGATCCCCAGCCCGCTTTCCGCCACCCAGGCCAGGTTCAGCCAGACGACCAGCCGCACCGCGTTGCAGGGCGGGGCGGCGGCCAGGCCGAGCCAGGCGACCAGCGCGGCCCAGGGCAGGAAGAACAGGCCGACCCCGCGCAGCAGCGGTGCGGGCAGGCCGAAGGGCGCGGCCAGCGCATCGGCGCCGGCGGCCAGCAGCAGGCCGGTGGCGCCGCTGGCCGCGGCATCGGCCAGCAGGGACAGGCGCAGGAAACGGGTGGGCATCAGCCTGGTGGTGAACATCCTCGTCCTCCTTCTGCTTCGGACGACGGCAGCCAACACCCGGGGGCGGTCACGGGGCGATGACGTGGGAGGTCATCGAAGGCGGGACGGGGCGCCGGTAGGATGCGGGGCATGAGGACGCACCAGCCCCTGCCCGCCCCCGCCGTCGGCCCCCTGCTGCGCGCCTGGCGCGAAAGGCGGCGGCGGAGCCAGATGGATCTGTCGCTGGAGGCGGGGATCAGCCAGCGGCACCTCAGCTATGTGGAGGGCGGCCGCGCCACCCCGAGCCGGGACATGGTGCTGCGGATCGCGGAGGAGCTGGCGGTGCCGCTGCGCGACCGCAACGCGCTGCTGCTGGCCGCGGGCTACGCGCCGGCCTTCCCCGAACGCCCGCTGGACGACCCCGCGCTGGGCGCGGCGCGCGGCGTGGTGCAGGCGATCCTGCGCGCCCATGCGCCCTTCCCGGCGCTGGCGGTGGACCGGCACTGGGTGATGCTGGCGGCGAATGACACGGTGGGGGCGCTGCTGGCGGGGGTGGAGAACCGGGCGCTGCTGACGCCGCCGGTGAATGTGCTGCGGCTCAGCCTGCATCCGCGCGGGCTGCTGCCGATGATCGCCAATGCCGCGGAATGGCGGGCGCATATCCTGGAAAGGCTGCGCCGCCAGGTGGCGGCCGGCGCCGATCCGGTGCTGGCGGCGCTGCTGGCGGAGCTTTCCGCGCTGCCGGCGGCCGAGGATCGCGTGGCGGGATCGCCCGCCTTGGTGCCCGGCGGCATCGCCGTGCCGCTGGTGCTGGATGTGCCGGCGGGGCGGCTGGCGCTGATGTCCACCACCACCGTCTTCGGCACGCCGGTGGAGGTGACGCTGGCGGAGCTGGCGATCGAGGCCTTCTACCCCGCGGATGAGGCGACGGCATCCATCCTGCGGGACCTGGCGGGCTGATCAGCTCACCAGGGCCTGGGCGGCCTCCATCGTCTGCCCGACCGTGTCGGAGACGTCGCGGACGGCGGTGGAGATCTCCTCCACGGATGACAGCACGGCGGAGACGGCGGTGGCGGCGGATCGGGCGCTGGCCGACATCGCCTGCGTCACGGCGGCCTGTTCGCTGACGGCGCCGGCGGCGCGGCCCACTTCCTCCCGCACCGTCGTCACCTGTTCGCGGATGCTGGCCATGGCCTTGGCGACGCTGGCGGAGCGGGCCTGGAGGCCATCGATCTCCCGCGTGATCTGTTCCGTCGCGCGGGCGGCCTGGACGGCCAGGTTCTTCACCTCCCCGGCCACGACGGCGAAGCCCTTGCCGGCCTCCCCGGCACGCGCGGCCTCGATCGTGGCGTTGAGGGCGAGGAGGTTGATCTGGCTGGCGATGTCGCGGATCAGGGCGACGATGCCGCCCATCGCCTGGGCGGCGCCGGCCAGGCCCTGCGTGTCCGTGCCCACGGCCTCGGCCTGGGCGAAGGCGGCATCGGTGGCGCCGCGGGAGGTTTCCATGTTGCCGGCGATGGCGTGGATGGAGGCGGCCAGCGCTTCGGCATTGCCGGCGACCGATTGCACATCCCCCGTCGCGGTGCCGGCGGCGCCGCGGGCGGCTTCGGCTTCGCGGTTGGATCGGCCGACGGCGGTATCGACGCTGTCGATGTAGCCCCGGAGCCTGCCGAGGAGTTCCTTCTGCGCCGTGACGTCGGAGGCGAACTTCACCACCTTCGTCACCCGGCCATCCTCGTCGAGGATGGGGTTGTAGGACCCGTCGATCCAGACGACGCGGCCGCCCTTGGCGATGCGCCTTCCCTCCGCCGTCGCCGGCGTGCCGGCGGCGAGCTTCTGCCAGAAGGCCGCGTATTCCTGCGACCGGCCGGTCGCGTCATCGACGAAGAGGCGGTGGTGGCGGCCGACGATCTCCTCCGCCCGGTAGCCCATGACGGCGAGGAAATTCTCATTCGCCTTCAGGATGGTGCCGTCCGGGGTGAATTCGATCACGGCCTTGGCGCGGCTGATGGCGGCGGCCTTCGCGGCGTTATCCAGGCCCAGCAGGCGCGGGCGGGCATCCTCCCACTCCACCACGAAGCCGCTGCGCCGGCCCGCTTCCAGCAGCGGTGTCGCCACCAGGTCGAAGGCGCGGGAGCCGATCGCGATGGTGGCCGCCTGGGGCCTGTCCAGCGCGGCCAGCAGGGGGCGCCCCGGGTCGCGCACCTTGTCGAAGACGTCGATGTTGCTGCCCAGCAGCCTGTCCATGCTGAAGCGCGGCAGTTCGCGCGCCAGCTCCGCCTCCGCCTCACGCAGCATCGCGATGACGGAGGCGTTCATGTAGGTGATGGTGAGGGCGGGATCGGCGATCATGATGCGGGCCCGGAGATGGTCGAGCGCGGCCAGGCGTTCGGCGGCGCGGTCGATGCGGGCGGGGCGGATGAACAAGGGCAGTCCTCCGTCGGATGGGCCGCTGTAGACTGGATCTTATTTCCATATCGTATAGAAACGGGGCGGCTGCGGGGCGCGTGAGGGTCCAAACCCAATCAGATCCCAGACGGATGGCCGAGGATCGCGTGGCAGGCCGCAAGGAAGGACGCGCCGCCGATGCGGGCTGCATCGGCAAGCAGCCTGACGCCGGGGATGCCGCGCGCGACCGACCAGGCGCCCGGCCGATGAGTGGGTTTGGACCCTAACCGTCGCTCAATCCTTTGCGGCGAAATTGGGAGCGCCCCGCCTTCCGCGGGTCTTCGAGGTTGCCCCATGCCCCTTCCCGACTCCACGCGGACAGCCCTGGTCGGCATCGCGCCGACCTTCCTGCTGTTGACGGGGGTGATGCTGCTGCCCGTGCTGCTCGCCGACGGGCAGCCATGGGGGTTGGAGGCGGCGCTGGCCCTGGTGGCGGTGGTGCTGGCCGGGCTGGCCGGGTGGCGGCTGGCGGTGCGGGTGCGGGCCATGACGGCGGCGATGCGGGACCTGGCCGAAGGGCGGCTCGACACCGCCATGCCCGGCATCGGGCGCGCCGATGAATGGGGTGCGGCGGCGCGGGCGCTGGAGAGACTGCGCCTGGCGCTGCGGGAGGATGCGGCGCGGCGGGAGGCCGAGGCCGCCGCCCGCCTCTCCGCGGATGCCGCGCGGGCCAAGACCATCCGGGACATGGCCGACCGCGTGGAGACCGCGACCGGCGCCGCGGTGGACCTGGTAGCGCGGAACATGGACCGTATGGCGGATGAGGCGGAGGCGATGGCGGGGTCCGCGGCCACCGTCTCCGTCAACTGCGCCGATGTGGCAGAAGCGGCGGCGGCGGCCCGCCGGAACGTGGAGGCGGTGGCAGCCGCGACCGAGGACCTCAGCACCGCGATCAGCGAGATCAGTGCCCGGATCGGGGAGGCGACGAACGCCACCGGCCGCGCCTCCCGCAGCGGCATCCAGGGGCGGGAGAGCATCGATGCCCTGGCGCAGGAGGTGGCGCGGATCGGCGGCGTGGCGCGGCTGATCGCGGGCATCGCCGGACAGACCAACCTGCTGGCGCTGAACGCGACGATCGAGGCCGCCCGCGCGGGGGAGGCTGGCAAGGGCTTCGCGGTGGTGGCGAATGAGGTGAAGAGCCTGGCGGCCGAGACCGCCAAGGCGACGACGGAAATCGCCCGCCAGGTGGAGGAGGTGACGCAGGCCACCACCCGCGCCGTGACGGTGGTGGGCGACATGGCCGATGCGGTGGCGGAGGTCGACGCCGCCGCCGCCGCCATCGCCAGCGCGATGGAACGCCAGAGCGAGGCGACGCGGCGGATCGTGCAATCCGTCGCGGAGACGACGAGCGCCACCGACGCCGTGACGGAACGCATCGACATCGTGGCGACGGAGACCTCGGGCGCGGTGGAGCGCGCGATGCAGGTCAATTCCGCGGCGTCCGACGCGCGGACGGGGGTGGGGGAGTTGCGACGGAACCTGGTGCGGGCGGTGCGGGAATCCGCGCCGGAAGCGCAGCGCCGCGCCCATCCTCGGCTGGCGAAGCCGCTGCCCGTGCGGGTCGATACCGGCGCGCCGGAAGGCCCGGCGGCGGCGGTGCTGGCCGACATCTCGATCGGCGGCTGCCGCTTCGAGCCCGGCGCGCCGCCGGTGCAGGTGGGCAGCACCGTGACGCTGCTGGCCGATGTGGTGGCGCCGGGGCTCTCGCTCCGCGCGGAGGTCGTGCAGGCGGAGAACGGCCTGGCGGGGGATGCGCTGCGCCTGCGCTTCCTGGCGATGCCGACGGCGACGGCGGCGGCGCTGGAGGCGGGGCTGGGCAGGCTGGGGCTGCGGGAGGCGGCGTAGCGGCCACCTCCCCCGCCGGCCCGCTACCCCATCGCAGCCTGCACCCAGCGCGCCACGGCCAGCACCTGGCGGTCGTCCCCCATCCGGCCCGCGACCTGCACGCCCATGGGCAGGCCCTTCGGCCCCGTCGCCACGGGCACCGTGACATTCGGGCCCCAGAGCAGGGTCCAGAGCAGGTTGAAGGTGGCGTCGCCGGTGTAGCTCAGCCCTTCCGGGGCCTCGCCAGGGGCGGAGGGGGTCAGGATGGCGTCCAGGCCCTCGGTCGCCGCCGCGAAGGCGGCGCGGGCGGCGGCGGCCGCGGCGCGGGCCTCATCCAGCATCGCGGGGGGCTGGGTGCCGGACCAGTCCAGGCGATCCAGCAGCACGGCCGACAGCTGCGGGCGGCAATGCGCGTATTCCCAGGCCAGGGCCTGGCGCGTTTCCATGTTCATCATGTGGCCGTGCAACTCGGCCGCGCGCAGCAGTGCGGGCGGCAGGGCGAAGGGCACCACCTCCGCCCCCGCGCGGCGGGCGGCTTCGGCGGCGCGGTCCAGCAGGGCCAGCGTCTCCGGCGTGGCGGAGGAGGCGTCATGCCCGACGGTGAGGCCGAGGCGCGGCGCGCGGCCAGGCTTCGCATCGGGGTCGCCGAGGTCGCGGCCCGTCATCGCCCCCATGGCCAGCGCGCAATCGGCGACGCTGCGGGCCATGATCCCGATGGTGTCGAGGCTTTCGGAACACACCTTCATGCCACCGCGATGGAGCGTGCCGAAGGAGGGCTTGTAGCCGACCACGCCGCAATAGGCGGCCGGGCGCACGATGCTGCCGGCGGTCTGGGTACCGAAGGCGAAGGGCACCATGAAATCCGCGACCGCGGCGGCGGAGCCGGAGGAGGAGCCGCCCGGCGTATGCGCGGCATTGTGCGGATTGGTGGTGGCGCCGGGGTTGCGGGTGGCGAATTCGGTGGTGACGGTCTTGCCCATCAGCGCGCCGCCGGCGGCGCGGGCGGCGGCGACGGCGGCCGCATCGCCCCTCGGCCGGTGGCCGGCCCAGATCGGGCTGCCATAGCCCGTCGGCAGATCGGCGGTATCCAGCACGTCCTTCACGCCGAAGGGGATGCCATGCAGCAGCCCCGGCCGCGCGGCGGCGGCGGCGCGGCGGGCGGCGGGGGCGTCCAGCCAGGCGAAGGCGCGGGTCACGCCCTCCCGCGCCGCGGCGCGGTCCAGGCAGGCCTCCATGAGGGCGGCGGGGGAGAGGGTGCCGGCGGCGATGGCGCGGGAAGCCTCGGTGGCGGTCAGGCGGCTGGGATCGGTCATGCCCGCATCACGCCATGGTCAGGCCCGCTTGCGAAGGGGTGGCGCAACCGGCGGCGGCGCGCCTATCTGGGGGAGATGCCTGATAACCCGGCCCGTGTCGCTCGCGGCAACCAGATCCGTGTCGCCCGCGACAACCCGATCCGTGTCGCCCGCGACAACCCGATCCGCGTCGCCGGCAGCGCCGATGGCAGCCTGAGCTATGCCATCGCCGTGCCGCCAGAATCGCTGCCCGCCGTCACCCCCACCGCGCTGCTCGGTGCCTGGGATGCCGCCCGCGCGCGCGCGCACCAGGGCTGCTGGGGGCCGCCGCGCGAATTGCTGTTCCGCCGCGCCGATGGCGGCGCAACGCGACTCGCCATCGCCGACCGGGATGCGCGGAGCTGGGCGGAGGCGGTGGACCGCCGGGCGGACCTCTCCACCATCGGGGGCCTGGCGCTCTGCCTGCGGCTGCTGGCGCTGGTCGAGGTGATGGGGCGTTCGGCCTGGCTCGCGGGGCTGTTCAGCGTGACGGCGGAGGGGGTGGAGCTGCACCCCGCCTTGCTGCGCGCCGCGGCGACCATGCCGCTCGATTCCGCGGCGAGGTTCGACGCGGAGGCGCTTCGGGGGCTATTGTCGCGCGCCTTGCCCGCGCGCATGCCGGCGTGACCTGCCCGAGAGAGTGATTCCATGCCAAGCCGCCTCCCGCTCCGCCTCCTGGTCATCGCGCCGATCGCGGCCCTTGCGGCCTGCGGGGCGCCGCTGCCGTCGGTCTCGCCCATCACGGCGCCGGCGCCGGTGCCGCGGGGGGAACGCGATGCGCGCTACGAGGCATGCCGGGAACAGGCGACGCGGGTGGTGCAGTATCGCGAGCGCGGCCAGTTGATGCGCAGCGACGAGACCGAGTCGGGCCGCGGCACCATGGGCGTCTCCCCCATGATGCGCGTGGACAATGACCGCGGGGCCGCGCAGATCGACCGCGACCGGCTGGTGGCGGAATGCCTGCGGGCCAGCCCCGATCCGGTGCGCGGGCCGGGCCAGGCGGCCGCGACGACCACCACGACCACCACGACCGACAGCGCCACCACGACCGGCACGCGCCGGCCCGCCACCAGCCGCGCGCTGCCGCCGCCGGGCGCCGGGGGGCGCTGACGGGCAAGCCGGTGGCGTCGCTCGGCGCCCTCGGCCGCGCGCTCACCACCCGGGATTCGCGACTTTTCTTCTCCGGCTCCATGGTGGCCTGGACGGGCCTGTGGATGCAGCGGATCGCCGTCTCCTGGCTCGCCTGGGAATTGACGGGCAATGCCTTCTGGGTCGGCATGGTGGCCTTCTGCGACCTGGCGCCGGCGGTGCTGATCAGCCCCATCGCCGGGGCGATCGCGGACCGGGTGGACCGGGTGCAACTGGCGATCTGGACGCAGGTGGCGATCGCGCTCCAGGCGGCGGCCGTCGCGGCCATCACCGCCAGCGGGCACATGACCATCGCCATCCTGCTGGTGCTGGAGGTCGTGGGCGGCGTCGCCGCCAGCTTCGCGCAGCCGGCGCGGCAGACGCTGATGCCGGGGATCGTGGCGCGGGCGGACCTGCCGGCCGCGGTGGCGGCCAATTCGCTGTGCTTCGCGGTCGCGCGCTTCACCGGCCCGGCCATCGCGGGGCCGGTCATCGCGGCCTGGGGGGTGGTGCCGGCCATCGCCGCCAATGCGGTGGGCTACGGCTTCGCCTGCCTGTCCATCGCCCTGCTGCGCGTCGATGCGCGGGAACGCCGCGGGCACCCGGCCTCCGCCAGCCTGTGGCGGGAGGTGACGGGCGGCATCGGCTATGCCTGGCGGCATCCGGGGCTGGGTCCGCTGCTGCTCTACGCCGCCATGGGCGCGCTGCTGATGCGGGGCGTGCAGGAGATCCTGCCCCCCTTCGTGGAACGGCTGTTCGGGCGGGGGGCGGAGAGCCTGGCGGTGCTGACCGCCTGCTTCGGCGTCGGCGCGTTGTGCGCCGGGTTGTGGGTGGCGTCGCGCGGGCGGCTGGAGGGGACGGTGCGGATCGCGATCTTCGCGGCGCTGGCCCAGGCGGTGGCGACGGTGGGCTTCGTCGCCACGGGGTGGTTTCCGCTGGGCATGCTGTGCGGGGCGCTGATCGGGGCGGTGGCATCGATGCATGGCATCAGCGTGCAGACGCTGCTGCAAAGCGCGGCCGACCCGGCCTATCGCGGGCGGATGCTGAGCCTCTGGGGGCTGATCACGCGGGCCTTCCCGGCGCTGGGGGCGCTGATCCTGGGGGGGCTGGGTGAATTGTTCGGGCTGCGGCTGCCGACATTCGCGGCCGCGCTGCTGTTCCTTGGCGTCTTCGCCTGGGGCATGACGAAGCTGAAGACGATCGAGGCGGCGCTGGAGGGCCAGTCAGCCTCCTCGGCCAACCGATAGAGATAGGGAAACGGGATCGATGCTGGACGCCGCCATCGTGGGCATGGGGCGCTGGGGCCAGGTGCTGGCCAACAGCGTGCAGGGGAAGAACGATGCGGGGATCCGCTTCGTCTCCGGCTGCACCCGGACGCCGGCCAAGGCCGAGGCCTGGGCCGCCGAGAAGGGAATCCGACTGTTGCCGGACTACGAGGCGGTGCTGGCGGACCCCGCCGTGAAGGCGGTGGTCCTCGCCACGCCGCATGGGCAGCATGCGGAGCAGGTCATCGCCGCCGCCCGCGCCGGCAAGCACGTCTTTGTCGAGAAGCCCTTCACGCTGGACCGGGCCTCGGCCGCCGCCGCCGTCGCGGCCTGCCGGGAGGCGGGCGTTGTCATGGCGCTGGGCCACAACCGGCGCTTCCTGCCGGCGATCCAAATCATGAAGGCGATGCTGGCGGATGGCGCGCTCGGCACGCTGCTGCATGTGGAAGGGCAGTTCAGCGGGCCGGGCGCGCGCGCCTATGTGCCGGGCATGTGGCGGGCGGACCGGGCGGAAAGCCCGCTCGGCGGCATGGGCGGCATGGGCATCCACATGATCGACGCCATCATCAACCTGGCGGGCCGCTTCAAGGAGGTGACGGTGCGCAGCCATGCGCAGGTCAGCCAGACCATCGACGACACCACGGCGATGCTGGCGCTGCTGGAGCGCGGCGCGACCGTCGGCTTCGCCACCCTGTCCCTGTCCCCCAGCTTCTGGCGCGTGGCGCTGTTCGGGACGGAGGGCATCCTGGCGCTGCAAGGGCATGAGCACCTGACCTGGACGCCGCGGGAGGGCCAGGGTTGGGTGAAGGAGTTTCCGAAGACCGATATCGAAGCCGCTGAACTTGCAGCATTTGCAGCGGCGGTGGCCGGCGGCCCGGCCTATCCCCTGCCCGTCGAGGACGCGATCCATGGCGTGGCGGTGTTCGAGGCAATGATCGGTGCCGCGAATTCGGGCAGCACCTACGCCGTGGTGGCATAAGGGCGTGGCGGCGCGGCGCGCGGATGCGTTATGATCGGCGCATGAGCACGCCCCGCCGCAGCCTTCTCTCCTGCCTCCCGGTCGCGACCCTGGTCGCCAGCCCGGCCCTCGCCTTCCGGCTGGAAGCGCCGGGCGCCGCGGTGGCGGCGGAATACGGGGAAGGCGCCTGCGCGGAGCAGCAGGTGCATGAGGCGCTGCGCGCGGAGCTGGACCGGCTGCTGGAAGGCCGCCCCCTGCCCGCGCCGATCGACCCGCAACTGGCCCGCCTGGCGCGCTGCCCCTTCTGCGGCTGCGGCGTGGCCGGCGCCGCGGATCACGGGGAGAACCGGCCCATCCCGGGCTGATCCGAAGGGGGCTGATCCCGCCAGTAGCGGACGCGCCATCCCGGCCCGAGTTCGGCGGCGAGCCACGCGGCCAGGTGCCGTCCCTCGGCCTCGAACCCCTCGGGATCCGGCATGGCCGGGGATGCGGCGGGGTCGTTCCAATCGAAGCCAGCTTCGAAGGCGTCTGCCCAGGCGAGCAGCGCCGCGACCAGGGCAGGCGGGATCGGCAGGGCGGCGGGGTCGATGTTCCCGGGCTCCCCCCCATCCCGCCACAGCGGCCAGCATCGGTAGTCCGGCATCACCTTGATGCCGCGCGCGGCACCGTCTTGCCCGTCTGTCATGGCCCGCCTAGGAGATGGGCGCCAAACCGCTCGAGGAGCAATGCGCGATGTCCAAGATCACCCGCCAGGGCAGCAACCCCATCCTGTCCTCCTCGGTGGAGTACCACAACTTCGTCTACCTGGCCGGCATGACGGCCGATGACCTGTCCCAGGACATCACGGGCCAGACCCGCCAGGTGCTGGCCAAGATCGATGCCGCGCTGGAAGCCAACGGCACGGACAACACCCGCCTGCTGCAGACGCAGATCTGGCTGAAGGACATCCGCGACCGCGACGCCATGAACAAGGTGTGGGTGGAGTGGCTGGGCGATGCCGGCCGCCCGGTGCGCGCCTGCGTGGAGGCCAACATGGCCGATCCGCGCCACCTGGTGGAGATCATGGTCACGGCCTGCCGCTGAGGCAGCGGGTCCGGGCCTGCCGGGGCGGCGTCGGGTGAACCCCGGCGCCGCCCTTTCTCTTGGGCCCTCGGTGGGCGCCGCCTGCTCCGGAGGCGGCCCGAAATACCCCCGCCGCGGGGGCATATTCCTGGATGGCATGACTGTCATGTTACGGAGTCACGACCGGCGGCGCGAAGGCCCCAGAACCGTGACAAAAATGCCGCAACACTGTGTCGTCGTGTTTCGTCAGGTTTCGTTCTAGGATGATAATCTGTTTCGCGCGGCATTCACGGACGCTCGATGAGCGAATCACGCCGGATTTCGCGGGGTAACAAAGGATCGGGTTGTCCCTCCTCCAGGTGCCGGGTACCGCCGTTGTCACGGAGCGCCAGTCGGTGCCCGGAGGGCAGGCAAATCGGGGGATCACTCATGCGGGCGACGGGCACGCTGGCTGTATTCTGCGTCCTGTTCGGGACGGCGGCCTTCAGCGCGGACACGGCTCAGGCGACGGAGCGCAACCCGCGCACGGCCCAGAAGCAGGCGCGCCCGGGCCAGGTGGCCGTGACCCCGCCCCGCCCCCCCGCGACCCAGGCCGCAACCCGCACCGCCGCCGCCAAGCCCGCCCAGCCCGCCAGCCGCCAGGCCGCCGCCACGCCGCCGCGCGGCACCCAGATGGCCGCGCTGCCGCCACCCCCGCCGCCCGCCCCCGCGCCGCGCGTGCGCGTGCTGAACGAGATGCCGGCCAGCCGCGCGCCCGCCACCGCGCAGCCCGCGCCGGTGCGACTGGCCTCGGTCGGCGTGATCCGCCCGGCGATCGCCAGCCCCGCCATCGGCCTGGGCGGCACGCCCATCCTGCCGGTCTCCATCAGCGGCGGCCTGTCCTGCGTGCCCTTCGCCCGGATGGCGACGGGCATGAACATCAGCGGCGATGCCCGCATGTGGTGGCACAACGCCGCCGGCACCTATGCCCGCGGCAATGCGCCGGAACGCGGCTCCGTCCTGGCCTTCACCGCCTCCGGCGGCATGTCGCGCGGGCATGTCGCCGTGGTCAGCCGGGTGGTGAATTCCCGCACCATCCATATCGACCACGCCAATTGGGGCGGCCCCGGCATCCGCCGCGGCGCCGTGATGCGCGGCGTCGTCGTGATCGATGCTTCCGACCGGAATGACTGGACGGCGGTGCGCGTGCAGGTCGGGCATCATGACGACGCCTTCGGCCGCACCTATTCCACGCATGGCTTCATCTACAACCGCCCGGCCCATGGCGGCGGCCGCATGATGGAAGCGCGCGCGCCGGCCTACCAGGAAGTGGCGGAGGGCGCGCCCTCCCCCCATGTCGCGCAGCATATGCGCCTGACGTCGCAGCTCTTCGCGGAGTAGTTTGCCCGCTTCCCCCGGCCTGCTGGCATGATGCGCCAGCAAGGATGGGAGGATCGGGCGATGCATGAACGCGGCGGAGATGGGGCGGAGCGGTTGCTGCTGCCGGAGGGGGCCTGCGAAAACGGCACCATTCCCAACAATCCGCGCCTGCCGGTGCTGCTGCATCGCGGCGCGGTGCGCGCCGGCGATCCGGCGGCGGCGGAGGCGCTGTTCGCCCGCCATGGCTGGCCGCCGGCCTGGCGCAACGGCATCTACGATTTCCACCACTACCACCCCAACGCGCATGAGGCCCTGGCCATCGTGGAGGGGGCGGTGCGCGTCCGGCTCGGCGGCGATCCCGGCGTGACGATCGACCTGCAGGCGGGGGATGTGGTGGTGCTGCCGGCGGGGACGGGGCACCGCAACCTCGGCGCCTCCGCCCGGCTGCTGGTGGTGGGCGCCTATCCCCCGGGCGATCCGCCGGAGCAGTTCACGGGACGGCCCGGGGAGGCCGCGAAAGCCGCCCATGCCATCCCCGCCACGCCGGACCCGCCCTGCGATCCCGTGACGGGCGCGCCCTATCCGGCGGCGTGACGCGGGTCAGCGGTCGAACCTCCCCCGACCGCTCAGCGGTCGAACCTCCCCCGACCGCTCAGCGGTCGAAGCGAAACGCGTGCAGCATGAACCATTGCTCGGGATGGGCGCGCACCACGGGTTCGATCGCCGCATCCAGCAGCGCCATGTCGTCCAGCATCCCCTGGCGGCCACGGCCGGGCGGTCCGACGTCCACCGGGGGCAGGAAGGTCAGGCGGAAGCGGGGCCCCTCCGCGATGCGGAGCGCGTAGCACGGCACGATGGCGGCGCCGGTATGCGCGGCCAGGCGCACGGCCCGCATGATGTTCCCGTCCGGCTTCGGCGCCCGCCCGAACCGCGGCGCATGGACCCGCCCTTCCCAGTATTCGTCGACGTAGTAGAGCAGCGCGGAATGACCGCCGGCCAGCAGGCGGTGGGCGTGGAAGGCAGCATCCAGCGTCGGCAGGATGGGGTTGGAGATGGGCGCGTCGGCGAAGCGGCGGCCAAGGTTGCGCATCCTGAAGGCGATCCGCATCCGGAAGCGGTTGGGCAGGCGCTGGAAGATGGCATGGAAGGGCAGGCCAACCTTGGCGAGGCCGAGATGCACCATCTCCCAGTTCCCGACATGCAGCCCCGCGACGATGATCGGCCGCCCGGCCTGGCGAAGGCAGTCGATCACCTCCCGCCCCTCGATCTCGATGCGGTCTTCCAACAGGAAACGGTACTGGGCGGAGAATTCGGCAAAGCAGCGGCCGATATGGACCCAATGCGCATCGAGCAGGCGCTCGATCTCCGCATCCGCCGCCTCGGGCCGCAGGTGCCGAAGCAGGGCGCGGGCGCGGTCGGCGGGACGCCTGCGGCCGAGATGATGCCCCAGTGTGGCGCCCATGGAGGAGACGGCCTGGCTCGGCAGCAGGCGCATGAGGTGATGGACGCTGTAGTCCAGCAGGCCCCAGGCGGGGTCGCGGACCCAGTGCCGCCACAGCGCGCGGCGCTGGTCCCAGCGCCAGGGCGGCGGCGGGTAGAGGACATCCAGCGCGCGGCTGTCCCGCGCCGGGTCCGGCGGCGGCTTCACGCCGGCCATACGCGCATCGGCAGCGTCTCACCCGGGCGGAGCGTCAGGCGGGCCACCGCCTCCACCACCGTCCCCTCCACCAGTTCCAGCCGTGCCGCCTGGCGGAGCGTGGCGAGGCAGATCATCGCCTCCGCCAGGCCCAGCTGCTGGCCGGTGCAGACGCGGGGCCCGACGCTGAAGGGGATATAGGCGTGGCGGGAGGGGCGCGGCGCGCCGGGCATGAAGCGATCCGGGATGAAGGCGTCCGGCTGGTCCCAGAGGCCGGGCTTGCGGTGCAGCAGCCAGGGCGCGACCAGCAGCATGGTGCCGCGCGCGACCTCCCGCCCGGCGATGCGGCCGGGGGCGATCGCCTCCCGCGTCAACAGGGGCACGGGGGGGTAGAGGCGCATCGTCTCCTCCAGCACCGCGCGGGTGAAGGGGAGGTTCGGCAGATCCTCCAGCACCGCCGGGCGGCCGCCCAATACCGCGGCGAGTTCGGCGTCGAGCCGGGCGGCGCTGGCCTGGTCCTGGCTCAGGATGAACAGTGCCCAGGCCATGACATTGGCTGTGGTCTCGTGCCCCGCCATGAACAGCACGATCGCCTCGTTCCGGAAGGCGCGGCGGTCCATCGGCAGGCCGGTGCCGGGGATGCGGGCCTCCGCCATGGAGCGGATGAGGGAGGCCTCCTGCGCGTCCCCGTCCAGGATTCCGGCGATCAGCCCATCGACCACGGCATGGATGCGCCGCGCCGCGCGGCGGGTGCGGCCGCCGGTGAAGCGCGGCAGCCAGGCCGGCAGGCCGAGGAAGGAGGCGAGGTCGATCTGGTCCACCAGCGCCTGGTATTCGGCGAAGGCGGCGACGACATCCGCCGCGGCTTCCGCCCCCAGCCCGCGGCCGAAGATGGTGCGGCAGATGATCTCGGCGGTGAGCTGGCCCATCGCGGCCAGCGCATCGATGGACGTGCCGGGGGGCAGGCGGCGCCAGGCCTCCGCACGGGCGGTGGCGGCTTCCGTGATGGCGGGGGCGAGTTCGGGCAGGCGCGTCGCGTGGGTGACGGGGGCGACGACGCGACGCCTCTCGCGCCAGAGCGGGCCGTCGGAGACGAAGAGCCCGTCGGCCAGCAGCGGGATCAGGGCGCGGCGATGCGGGGCGGATTTGCGCTGGAAGGCCTCATGCTGGTCCACGAAGGCCTCGGCCACCGTCGCGGGGCTGTTGCAGATCACCAGCTGGCGGAACAGGATCCGGCGGAAGATGACATCGGCCTTGAAGGCGCTGGGCGGGAAGACGGACAGCCAGTTGCGCCGGGCGAGGGCGAGGAATCGCCGGATCGGCGGCAGCCGCGGGGGCCGGGCCGGGAAAGGCGGCGTGAAGGGCGGCGGTGAGGCGGCGATGCCGGGCATGGCGCGATTGTAGGACGGATTTCGCGCCGCACCATGCCCGGGCCGGTCCGCCCGGCGGTCCTGGTCAGACGGCCTCCGCCGTCAGATCCGTTTCAGACGGCCTCCGCCGTCGGGCCGCTTTAGACGGCCTCCGCCGTCAGGACGATCCGCCCCGTCACCTGCCCGGCCCGCAGCCGCATCAGCGCGCTGTCGGCCTGCGGGAAGGGTTCGCGGGTGATGGGGATGCCGGGCAGGCTGCCGGATTGCGCGATCCTGACCAGGGCGCGCAGTTCCTTGGGATTGCCGACATAGCTGCCCTGGATGGTGACGGCGCGCATGGCCATCAGCGGCAGGGGCAGCGACAATTCGCCGCCGAACAGCCCGACCTGCACCAGCTTGCCGCCCTTGCCCAGCGCATCGAAGGCGAAGCGCGCGGTGGCGCTGCCGTTCACCAGGTCCACCACCGCCATCACCGGCCCGCCACAGACTTCCACGAGTTTCGCCGCGACGTTGTCGCCGCGGGCATCGACGGTATCGGTCGCGCCGGCTGCCTTCGCGGCCTCCAGCTTCTCCGCGCCGATATCGACGGAGACGATGCGGCGATGCCCCATCGCCCTCAGCACCGCGATGGCCTGCAGGCCGAGGCCCCCGGCGCCGACCAGCACGATGGGATCGTCCGGCTCCATCGGCATCAGCTTGTTGATGGCGGAATAGACGGTGATGCCGGAACACGCATAGGTCGCGGCCAAGGCGAGGTCGAGATTGCCGGGATCGACGAGGTGGCGCGGTTCCGGCACCAGGATATGCGTGGCGTAGCCGCCATTCTGGAAGACGCCGAGGGAACGCCCATTGGCGCACATATTGTCTTCCTCCGCCCGGCAGCGGGCGCAGGTGCCGCAGCCCACCCAGGGGAAGACGATGCGGGTCTGGCCGACTTCCAGCCCTTCACCCCCCTTTTGGCCCTCCGCCTCCGGCCCCCAGGACAGCACGCGGCCCACCGTTTCATGCCCCATGGCCAGCGGCAGCTTCACGCCGCGGTCGGAGAGCTTCATCTTGCCCCGGCTGCCGAGGTCGTATTCGCCTTCCCAGATATGCAGGTCGGAATGGCAGACGCCGGCATGGGTGACTTCCAGCAGCACCTGCTTGCCGGTCGGCACCGGCGTCGGCAGTTCGATCTCCTGCAACGGCTTTCCCGTCTCGACCACGGCCCAGGCCCGCATGGCGCATTCCCTCCTCACGCTTCAGCGGCAGGCCAGCACCGGGGCCCATCGGGGTCAAGCTTGACAGGGGCGCGCGCGGCTTGGCCCACTGGCGCTGCCGGCGCGGATCAGGAAGCGCCGCGGGGGATGGAACACCGCCGGTCGCGTCAACCCGCGAAAGGCTGCGCATGGACCGCCCGTTTCACCTCGCCTGGTTCGTCTCCCGCGGCTACGGTCCCAAGGCCTGGCGGTATGAATGGGGCGGCGACCAGTCCCGCTGGATGATGCCGGACCTCTTCGTCGACCTTGCCGTGTCGATGGAACGCGCGGGCTTCGACTATGTGATGATGGAGGACAGTTCGAACGTCCCCTACACGCACAAGGGCACGCATGACGACTACCTGAAATACGCGATGGCGACGCCGAAGCTCGATCCCGCGGTGCTCGTTCCCTACATGGCGATGGCGACGAAGCGGATCGGGCTGGTGACGACGATGTCCACCACCGAATACCCGCCCTTCCTGCTGGCCCGCCTGGTGAACACGCTGGACCACGTCACCGAAGGCCGCGTCGGCTGGAACATGGTGACGGGCAGCAATGATGGCGGCGCCCAGAATTACGGCCTGGACCGGCAGTTCGAGCATGATGAGCGCTATGACCGCGCGGATGAGTTCGTCGAGATCGTCACGCGGCTCTGGGAAAGCTGGGCGCCGGATGCGGTGGTGATGGATCGGGAGGCGCCGTTGTTCGCGGATGGCGCCAAGGTGCAGGCGCTGCACTACAAGGGGCGCTTCCACCAGGTGCGCGGGCCGCTCAGCGCGCCACGATCGCCGCAGGTGCGGCCGGTGCTGTGCCAGGCGGGCGGATCGCCGCGCGGGCGGCAATTCGCGGCGCGCTGGTCGGACACGATCATCACCTCGGCGAAGGATGTGGCTTCGATGCGCGCGACGCGGGATCGCATCCGCGCCGATGCAGTGGCGATGGGGCGCGACCCCGATGGCATCAAGGTGCTGTTCCTGATCGACCCGCTGGTGGACCACAGCCCGGAAGCCGCGGAGCATCGCCGGCGCATCCTGGAAGCCGATGTGGCGCTGCATGTGGACCAGCACCTGGCCTCCGCCTCGCGGCTCAGCGGGATCGATTTTTCGCGCTTTCCGCTGGATGAGCCGTTGCCGAAACTGACAAGCAACGGCCACCAATCGGTGGTGGATCGCTTCGTCGGGCTGACGCCGCGGCAGGTGGCGGGGCGGGCGGAACTCGGCATCCGCTTCACCGGCACGGTGGGCCAGGTGGCGGGGATGATGGCGGAGGCGATGCAGGAGGCCGGCGGCGACGGTTTCCTGATCGTCCATGCCGATTTCACGCGCCGCTACATCGCGGAGATCTGCGACGGGCTGGTGCCCGAATTGCAGCGCCGCGGCCTGACCCGGCGGCGCTACGAGCACGCGACATTCCGGGATAACCTGCTGGCCTTCTGATCAGCGCAGGCCGAGCGCGCGGCTGGTGCAGGCTTCCAGCGCCAGCATGATGTCGCGCATCGGCATCCCGGCCTCCCAACTGTAGCGGTGCCGCCCGTATTCGATGACGAGCGGCCCGCGGGAGGCCATCAGCGCCTCCGCCGTCCGGGCATCGAGTTCCGCCCAGGCGCGATCCCCGCTGGCGGCACCGGGCAACTCGCGTCGCCCAGCGGCGGTGAAGACCGTCAGCACATGCGGCGCCTGCAGCGGGGGGATGGCGGGGACGCTGATGGAAAAGGCGCGGTCGCGCGTGAAGGCGATGCGCATCAGGGCGGTGACGCTGCCATTGCTGGCGGCGCAGCGCTGGAAGACGCCATTCTCGAACACCCGGATGATCGCGGCGTGACCGGCCCGGCCGACGAATTGCTGCCGGTGGGTCTGCGCCGCCGCCACGGCCGCGCAGGCCAGCAGCATCGCGAGCGCGAGCACGCCCACCCTTCCCATGCCGTGCCTCCTCACCATCCGGCCCGCCGCCGGAGGCGCGGGGCGTGGCCGCCAGCATCGCCGAAAAGCCTGAATCAGGCGTTTGCCCGCGGGGTGCGGGGATGCCGAACCCCGCGCCAAGGGCGGCGTTGCCCCGGGGGGTTCGCCGCGCGGAAGGCCCCGCCTGCGGGGTGGGGAGGCGGGGCGATCCGGGGGCGCGGCATCCCCGATGCCGTCGGGCGGCGGGCTGGGCGGCATGAAGGGCATGGCGCTGATGGCGTTGCTCGCCACCCTCATGCGGGGCCAGGGCGGCGCGCGGGGGCTGGCCAGCCTGACGGAGCAGTTGCGCGGCGCCGGGCTCGGCGACCGCGTGGATAGCTGGGTGCAGGACGGGCCGAATGCGGCGCTGACCCCGGATGAACTGCGCCGCGCCATCCGGCCGGGGGCGCTGGACCAGGTCGCCGCCGCGACCGGCGAGGGCCAGGACGACATCCTGTCCCGCCTAGGCCGCGGCCTGCCGGGGATGGTGGACCGGCAGGCGCCCCGGGGGCGCCTGCCGATGCGGGACGAGGACCTGCCACAGGCGGAGCCGGATGACCTGCTCTCGCCCTTCGGGCTGGGGCGGCGGGGCTGAAAACCTAATCCGGCCGGATCGCGTTGTCCCGCACCACGCGGCCCCAGGTGGCGATCTGGGCGGAGAGGAAGGGGCCGAAGACGGCCTCCCCCTGCGGGTCCAGGTCGATGCCGAGGCCGATGACGCGGGCGCGGACCTCCGGGATGGCAAGCGCGCTGCGCAGCGCCGCCTCCATCCGCTGGCGGATCGCGGCGGGCAGCCCGGCGGGGCCGAGGAAGCCCCAGAAGGCGCGGGCATCGATGCCAGGGACGCCGGATTCCACCAGAGTCGGGATGTCGGGCATGGAGGGCGAGCGCGTGGCCCCGGTCTGGGCCAGGGGCATCAAGGCGCCGCTGTCGATATGGACGCCGATGGCGGGGCGGGTGGCGATGGGCATGTCGACCTCCCCGGCCACGGCGGCGACGGAAAGCGGGCCGCCGCCGCGATAGGGCACATGCACCAGCTGCAGCCCGGCCGCCTTGCCGACCAGCGCCATGGTCAGGTGGGCCAGCGACCCGTTGCCGATGGTGCCGTAGGTCAGCGTGTCGGGGCGCGCCTTCGCGGCTTCCGCCATGGCGGCGAAGCTGCGCCAGGGGCGGGTGCGATGCGCGGTCAGCACCATGGGCGCGGTGCCGAACAGCAGCAGCGGCGTCAGGTCGCGCTCCGTGTCGAAGCCGATGGTCGGGATCAGCGCCGGGTTCACCGCATGGGTGTCGAAGACCAGCACCCAGTTGTTGCCATCCGGCGCGCTGCGCGCGACCAGCGCGGTGCCGAGCGCGCCGGAGGCCCCTGCCCGGTTCTCCACCACGATGGGCTGGCCGAGCGCGGCCTGGAGATGGGGTTGCAGCAGGCGGGACAGCGCATCGGTGGACCCGCCCGGCGGAAAGGGCACGACGATGCGGACCGGGCCGCTCGGCCAGGATTGCGCAAGGGCCGGCAGGGCGAGCGTGGCGCCGGCGGCAGCCAGCAGCGCGCGGCGCGAGAGATGCGTCATGACGGTGATCCTCCCTGGTGTTCTTGCCCGCCATCTGGCCCGGGAAGGCACGAGGGCGCAACGCGCATTCGCGCGGCGCCGGGGGAGGTTGACCGACGGGCCGGGCGACGTGGCGCAGGCCACGCCCCGGACGCCCGTTAGACCGGCCGCGTGACCGGCGCGCCGGCCTTGGCCTGGACCAGCACGCGGCGGATGTCGCCTTCCAGCTTGGCCAGTTCCTCCGCCGCGCGGGCGCGCTGGCCGCGGGCCTCATCGGCGATGCGGAGCGAATCCTCGATGGTCGCGACCAGCGCGGCATTGGCCTTCTGCACGGCGGCCAGGTCGAAGATCCCGCGCTCCAGCTCCGTCCGCGCCTCCGCATTGCCGCGGCGCAGCGTCTCCGCATTCGCGGTCAGCAGCTGGTTGGTCAGGTCGGTGGCCTGCTTCACGGCGGCGCCGGCTTCGCGCATCCGGTGGATGGCCAACGCCTGGGCGAGCTGCTGGCGCCACAGCGGCACGGTATTGGCCAGCACGGAGTGGATCTTGCTGGCCAGCGCCTTGTCATTCTCCTGGATCAGCCGGATCGAGGGCAGCGCCTGCATCGCCACCTGGCGGGTCAGGCGCAGGTCATGCACGCGGCGGTCCAACTCGTCCCGCGCGCCGCGCAGGTCCCGCAGCCGTTGCGGCCCCAGATCGTCGCCGGGATTGGCGGCGAGCGCGGCTTCCATGGCCGGGATCGCTTCCTGGTCGGTGCGGGCCAGCACGGCCTCTCCGGCCTGGACGTGGTCGCCGAGGGCATGGAACCATTCGAGCGTCGCCTGGTAGAGGCGTTCCAGCCGCTCCACATCCTCCAGCAGCCGGGTGCGATGGGTGTCGAGCCTGTCGCCGATCCCCTCGATCTGGCCCTTCACCGTCTCATACTTCTGGATGATGCCGGTGACTTCCGCGCCGGCCTTGGTGAAGACGCGGGCGAAGAAGCCGGGGCGTTCGTCGAGCCTGGTGACATCGAAGCCGCGCAGGGTCGCGAGCAGGGAGGACAGGGTGCGCCCGGCCTCCCCCGTCTCCTGGTTCCTCGCCCCTTCCAGCATCGCATCCGCCGCGGCCTGGGCGCGCGTCTGCGTCTGCTGCCCGAAGCGGAGGATGGAGCCGGGGTCGGAGAGGTCGATCTGGCGGGCCAGATCCTCGATCGCGGGAGCCGGCGTGCCGGGGGCGGGCGTCGCGGTCGGCTGGGTGGTGCTCATGCGTATCCTTCCTGGCGCAGCCGGTCGGCCAGCACCTTCACCTGGATCTCGAGGGCCGCACTCTCCTCCGCGCGCAGCCGGGCGCGGAGGTCCTCCGCGGCGGTCTGGAGGTCCGCCAGCAGGGGCGCCATGCCGGGCGGCGGCTCGGCGCCGGCCTCCAGGCGGTCGGCGATCCGGTCCAGCCCATCGAGGTGGACGGCCAGGAAACGGCGGGCCAGCGGCAGCCGGTCCGGCCGGGCATCGAGGTCATCCAGCACGGCGGCGATGGCGCCGGTGACGCCGGCCAGGCTCGGCACCGCGGCGATGCGGGCCAGGCGGGCGCGGGCATCGTCCAGCGGGCCGGGGGCGGCGGGGGGTTCCGGCGCCTCCACTTCCGGCACCGCGCCGTCATACAACAGGCGGGTGCCGGCCCAGGCACCGGCGGCCAGCAGCACGGCCAGCGGCGCGGCCATCTGCGCGCCCAGCCCGGCGATGAGGCCGGTGGCGACCGCGACGATCACGGCGGCGCGGCGCGTATCCCCTGCCCTGCCCCGCCGCAGAATCCGCACCGCCAGAAGCGGCAGGCCGACCCCGAGCGCGGCGGCAACGACGCCCCGCGTGTTGCCGCGCGCGATCTCGATCACCGCATCCGGCAGCAGCGGCCAGGTGAAGAGCGGCAGCAGCAGGCCGCGCGTGCCGGCGCGGAAGCGCCCGGCCTGGTCTTCCAGCTTCGCGCGCGCATCGCGCCAGGCATCCGGGCGGTGCCAGCCGGGGCCCGCCTGGTTCATCGGAACAGCGCCAGGATGCAGGCCATCCAGAGCGTCAGGCCGAGCAGCCACATGCCCGCCACCCGCCGGACCGGCCAGGGAATGGCGGGCAGCAGGATACGCGGCCGCGCCAGGCGGCGCGGGCGGGCTTCCAGGCCTCGGGTGGCATCGGGAGGGGGGGCGGTGTCGCGCATGGCGTCCCAGAGATCGCCCCTTCGCCAGGCGGCATCAAGCCCCGCTTGCGGCAAGTTGCGGGCAGGACAGGCCCTGTTTTGACCTCGGAAAGGCGGCGGCGCGAGAATGGCTGCGTCCGGGCCGATTGCGTGCCAGAATGATCGCCGGACCAGGACGGCAGCGGAGGGAGACGCAGGGCAGTGACCCAGAACCTGACAAGACGGGCGGTCGGCGCCGCTGCCCTGCTGGGCGCGCCGGCCCTGCTGGCCGGCCCGGCCAGCGCGCAGTCGGCGCCCCTGCAATTCGGCGTCATGCCCAATGTCAGCCCCCGCGTGCTGCTGACGCAGTACCAGCCCTTCCGTGCCTTCCTGGAACAGGACCTCGCCCGGCCGGTGGAGGTGGTGACGGCACCGGGGCTGGCGCCCTTCCATGAACGGACGGTCGCCGGCGCCTATGGGCTGGTGGTGACGGCGGCCAATCTCGGCCGCGTCGCGCAGCAGGATGCGGGGCTGCGCCCCTTCGCGATCTACGAACCGCGCATCCCCGGCCTGCTGGTGGCGCACCGGGACCGGCCGGTCACCGACATCGGCGCGATCCGGGGCCGGCAGGTCGCCATGACCAACCCGCAATCGCTGGTGGCGCTGAAGTTCGTCCACTGGGCGCGCGACCGCGGCATCCGCATCGGGCAGGACGCCAGCGCCGTGCATGCGCGGAACGAGGACAGCCTGGCGCAGCTCCTCACCGGCCCCGCCACGCCGCTGGCGGTGATGAGCCGGGGCGAGTTCAACGCCATCGGCCCCGCGGTGCGGGACACGCTGGTGGTCTGGCAGCAATTCGCCGCCGTGCCGGCCTTCCTGATGCTGCTGGGCGCCGGGACCCCGCCGGAGGAGGCGCGCCGGATCACCACCTGCATCGGCCGCTTCCCCGGCAGCGATGCCGCGCGCCAGTTCTTCGAGCTGACGGGCTTCCGCGGCATCCGCCCGGTGACCGATGCCGATTTGGCGGAGGTGGATGACGTGGTGGAGGAGACCCGCACCCTCCTGCGCAGCGCCTGATTTCGGCGCTGTCCTGGCTGCGCCTGGCATGCTGCGGAGCATCCCCTTCCGCCTGAAGCTGTTCACGCTGGCGGCCTGCGCGCTGGTGGCACTGGCGGCGGCCCTGACCATGATCCAGGACCGCCTGGTGCTGCGGGTGCTGGAAGCGCAGTTCGAAAGCCGCGCGGTGGCCGCCCGGCCGATCCTGCAGGCGGCGCTGGCGGCGCCGCTGGCGGAGCGGGACTTCGCCACCATCCAGGCCATCATCACGGAAAGCGTCAACGCCGGCAGCTTCGCGCATATGGTGCTGCTGGATGCGGGCGGGCAGCCGGTGGCGGCGGCAGGCTGGGATGTGGCCCGGGATGGCACGCCCCGGCACCAGGCCAGGCCGCTGGCCATGCCGGATGGCGATACCCGGATGGTGTACGAGACGGCGGTGACCATGGCGGGGCAGCAGCTCGGCACCGTGCATTTCGGCATGTCGCTGGCGCCGATCGAGGCCGCGCACGCGGCCCTCGTCACCGGGGGCGTGGTGGCGGCGATCCTCTGCGTGGCGCTGATGGTGCCGGTGGTGGAGCTGGGCTCCCGCTGGCTGTTCCGGCCGCTGCGGCGGCTGGAGGCGGCGGCGGCGGCGATCCGCGCGGGCGACTACGACACGCCGCTCAACCCCCACGCGCTGCGCGCCCATCCGGCGCGGGAGGGCGCGGGCGACGAGATCGCGCGGCTCGGCAGCACCTTCATCGCCATGGCGACCGCGATGCGGGAGAGGCTGGAAGCCCTGTCGGCCAGCGAGGCGCGGCAGCGCGCCCTGCTGGAGGAAGCGAGGCTGCGGGAGGTGCTGCTGCGCAACGCCAAGGAGCAGGCGGAGGTCGCGACCCGCGCGAAGAGCGAGTTCCTGGCCAATATGAGCCACGAGGTGCGCACGCCGCTGAACGGCATCCTCGGCATGGCGCAGATCCTCTCGACCTCCGAGCTGAACGAGGCGGACCGGGAGGCGGTGCAGGTGATCCTCGACAGCGGGAACCTGCTGCTCGGCATCATCAACGACATCCTTGATATCTCCCGCCTGGAATCCGGGCGCGTGAAGATCGATGCCGCGCCGGTGGAGACTGTGCCGATGCTGTCCCAGCCGCTATCCGCCCTGGCCGCCGCCGCGCTGCGCAAGGGCGTGGGCTGGACGGTGGAGATGGCGCCCGACCTGCCGCGGCAGATGCTGGCGGACCGGATGCGGGTGGCGCAGGTGCTGGTGAACCTGGCCGGCAATGCGGTGAAGTTCACGGAACAGGGGGAGATCCGCATCCGCGCGCGGTGGATCCCGCTGCCCGCCGGCGGCAGGCTGCGGGTGGAGGTGGCCGATACCGGGATCGGCATCCCGCGGGAATCCTGGCCCCAGCTCTTCGAACGCTTCGCCCAGGCGGAGATGTCGACGACGCGGCGCTATGGCGGCTCCGGCCTCGGCCTCGCGATCTCCCGCCAATTGGTGGAGCTGATGGGGGGGCGGATCGGCTTCGACAGCCAGCCCGGCCTTGGCAGCACCTTCTGGTTCGAACTGCCGCTCGGCCTGCCGGCGCAGGCGCGGATGGAGGCGTCGGGCGGGCGGCGCGTGCTGGTGGTGGAGACGCTGCCGAGCCACCGCACCGCGGCGGGCGCCCTGCTGCGGCAGCTGGACCATGCCGTCACCGCCGTGGGCGACGGGGAAGCGGCGGCCGCGGCGCTGCGGGACCATCCCTTCGACGTGGTGATGCTGGACCTCGACGCGCCGGATGGGTGGGAGATGGCATCGCGGCTGCGCGGCATCACGGCGCGGCGGGCGGCGGTGCCGATCATCGGCACCTCCGAACAGCCCGACCCGGCGCTGCGCGAACGCTGCGGGGCGGCGGGGCTGGCGGGGCTGCTGGCCAAGCCCATGCGGCTGCGGGACCTGCACCCCGCGATCCAGTCCGCGGTGGCGGAGGCGACGGCGCGGTAGTGCCGCTGATAGTCAACATAAAGGTTGACTGACAGATCGGCGCAGCCGATATTCAACTACATGGTTGAATCAGAACCGGCAGCCCTCGACAGCGTCTTCCGCGCCCTTGGCGATGCCACGCGGCGCCGGATGCTGCAGGACCTGGCGGCGGGGGAGCGGACGGTCGGCGACCTGGCCGCGCCGGCTGCCATGTCCCTCGCCGCCGCGTCCAGGCACATCCAGGCGCTGGGACGGGCCGGGCTGATCCACCGTGAGGTCCGGGGCCGCACCCATTGGTGCCGGCTGGCGCCCGGGCCGCTGGCTTCCGCCCATCGCTGGCTGGCCTTCTACGAGGGCTTCTGGACCGGCCGGCTCGACGTGCTCGAACGCCTGCTCCGGGAGGAGGAGGCGATGCGCAACCGGACCCCGAAGGGAGACGAAGGATGAGCGACCTGCTCGATACCCATGGCGTAGTGGATGCCGATTCCACGCTGACGATCCAGCGCCTGCTCCCCGGCCCCATCGAACGGGTCTGGGCCTATCTGACGGAGGGCGCGTTGCGCCGGCAATGGCTGGCGGCCGGCGAGATGGAGATGCGCGTCGGCGCCGAGTTCGAATTCGTCTGGCGGAACGACGACCTCAGCGGCGGCGCCGGCGCCCGGCCGGAAGGCTTCCCGGCGGAGCACCGGATGCGGAGCCGCATCACGGCGCTGGAAGCGCCTCGGCTGCTGGCCATCGAATGGGGCAGCACGGGCGGCGTGACCTTCCTGCTGGAACCTGCCGGGGGCCATGTGCTGCTGACCCTGACGCATCGCCGGGTGGCGGAGCGCGCGACGCTGCTGAATGTCAGCGCGGGCTGGCACGCCCATCTGGATGTGCTGGTCGCGGTGGCGGAGGAGCGGCTGCCGCCGCCCTTCTGGCCGGGGTGGCTGCGGCTGAAGCAGGACTATGCCGCAAGGCTGGGGGGCTGAGCGCCCCCCGCCCCTCAGCGCCTGTCGGCGCCTTTGACTTCAGCGCCTGTCGGCGCCCTTGCCGTCAGCGCCTGTCGGCGCCCTTGCCTTCAGCGCCTGTCGGCGCGGGGATCCAGCGCATCCCGCAGCCCGTCGCCGACCAGGTTGAAGGCGAGCACCACGATGAAGATGGCAGCGCCCGGCGCGATGGCGAGCCAGGGCGCGCCATCGAGGAAACGCTGGGCGCTGTTGAGCATCGACCCCCAGGACGGCGCCGGCGGCTGCTGGCCGAGGCCGAGGAAACTGAGGGAAGCCTCGGCGATGATCGCCTCCGCGATCGCCAGCGTGGATTGCACCAGCAGGGGCGGGATGATGTTGGGCAGGACGTGGACGAAGGCGATGCGCCAGGGCGGGTTGCCGAGCGCGCGCGATGCCTCCACCCAATCCGTGCTCTTCGCATCCAGCGCCATCCCGCGGGCCAGGCGGACGAAGACGGGGCTGGCGGTGATGGCGATGGCGATCATCGCATTCTCCAGCGCCGGGCCGAGGAAGGCCGCCAGCGCGATCGCCAGGATCAGGAAGGGGACGGAGAGCATGGCATCCGCGATGCGGGAGATCGTCGCATCCACCCAGCCCCCCGCCAGGCCCGCAAGCAGGCCGATGGGCACGCCGATCAGCACCGCGCCGAGCACGGAGATGACGCCGGCCATGAGGGACGCCCGCGCCCCCCAGATCAGGCGCGACAGCACGTCCCGCCCGTTCTCATCCGTGCCGAACCAGTGCAGCGCTGAGGGCGGCTTGCGGATGTTGGACCAGCTGGTGGCGATGGGGTCGTAGGGCGCGATCCAGGGGGCCAGCGCCGCGATCAGGATGAAGGACAGCACCACCACCAGGCCCGCCACCGCCAGCTTGTGGCGCAGGAAACGGCGGACGGCGCGGCGGGCGGGGGATTGGCCGCGCTCCAGCGGCGGCGCCTTGGTGGCGACGGTGGTGCTCATGCCTGCCTCAGGCGCGGGTTGATCGCCATGTAGAGGATATCGGCGATGAGGGAGAGGAGGACGAAGATCAGCGCGGTGGCCAGCACGACGCCCTGCACCACCGGATAATCCCGGTTGAAGACGGCATCGACGACCAGCTTGCCGAAGCCGGGGATGGTGAAGATCTGCTCCGTCAGCACGGCGCCGGCCAGCAGGCGGCCGAATTCGATGGTGCCGAGCGTGACCACCGGGATCAGCGCGTTGCGCAGCGCGTGGCGGCGGATGACCGATTTCTCCGACACGCCCTTGGCGCGGGCGGTGCGGATGTAGTCCTGGCTGAGTGCCGTCAGCATCGCCGCGCGGGTGTGGCGCATGAGGACGGAGGCGACGCCGGTGCCCAGCACGAAGGCGGGCATGATGGTGGTGGCCAGCGATTGCACGGGGTCTTCCCACAGCGGCACGTAGCCCGATGGCGGCAGCCAGCCGAGTTCCACGCTGAACAGCAGGATCATCATGATGCCGAGCCAGAAATTCGGCGTGGAGATGCCGAACAGCGCGATGCCGTTCGCCGCCCAATCCGTCGCGGTGTCCCGCTTCACGGCGGAGAGGATGCCGAGCGGCACGCCGATGATGATGGCGATGATGAAGGACATGGTGGCGAGCTGGATCGTCACCGGCAGCTTCTGGAGGATGAGGTCCGTCACCGGCATGCGGATGCGCCAGGAGAAGCCGAAATCCCCCTGCACGACATTGCCGACCCAATACAGGTACTGCTCCACGATCGGGCGATCGAGCTTCAGTTCCTCCCGGATCTGCTGCAGCACCAGCGGGTCGCCGCGTTCCTCGCCGGCCAGGATCAGCGCGGGATCGCCGGGCATCAACTGCTGCAGGCCGAAGATCATGAAGGAGAGGATGATGAGCGTCGGGATGATCTGCCCGATGCGTCGCAGGAGCCAGGCCCACATGGTCAGGCGATCCTTTGGGTCAGATGGTCAGTCAAGGCGAACATCCTGCAGGCGGATGAGGCCATCGGGATGCGCCTGCAAGCCGCGGACACGGGCGCTGTAGGCGGTGATGTTCATGCGGTGCCAGAGATACATCCGGCTGCGGTCCCGCCCGATGGCGATGCGCCAGGCGGCGTCATAGAGCGCGAGGCGCTTCGGCGGATCGGTCTCCGCGCGCGCTTCGTCCAGCAGGCGGTCCACCTCGGGGTCCGCGTACTTGCCCTCGTTGGTGGCACCCCGGCTGTGGGCGCCGTGGTAGATGTTGCCATCGGGATCGGGGCGGCCGGACCAGGCGGTCAGCGAAGCCTCGAAATCCCCGCGGTTCGAGGCGGCGAGGCCGGAGGCGTATTCCATGGCGTTGAGGCGGAGGTCGAAGCCCGCTTCCCGCACCATGGCCTGGATCATCTCCCCCACCTGCCGCAGGTCCGGGCTGTTGGGGACGGTCAGCGAGAGGGAGACGGGTGTCGTGGCGCCGGCTTCGCGCAGAAGCGCGCGGGCGCGGTCGAGGTCCCTGCCCGGCACCGGCCCGATGGCACGGAGGTGGTAGGGGGAGGCCGGTGGCACGGGCTGGACGGTGGGCGTGTACTGGCCGCCATAGACCACCTGGTTGATGGCCTGCCGGTCGATCGCGGCCTCGAACGCCGCGCGGATCCGGGCATCCTGGCCGAAGGGCGTGCGGGACCGCGGGCCGTTGGCGATGTTGAAGGTGATGACCTGGTAGCCGAGTTCCTCGGCCTGGGCGATGCGGAGGCGCGCGTTGCGGCGGAGCGCGGGCACGTCATCCGGCTCCACCTGCATCGCGACATCGAGCGCGCCGGCCTGGAGGTTGGCACGGCGCGCGGTGTTGTCCGGGATGGCCTGGAAGGTCACGCGCGGGATGTGGATGCGGGCCGCGTCCCAGTATTGCGGGAAGCGGTCGAGGACGATGCGGTCCTGGGCGATGCGTTCCACGAAGCGGAAGGGGCCGGCGCAGACGGGGGCGCGGCCGAATTCACGACCCATGGATTCCGTCGCCGCGGGGCTCAGGATCATGCCGGCGCGGTCGGAGAGCTGGGACAGGAAGGCGCCGGAGGGGGCATCGAGGCGGAGCAGGATGGTCAGCGGGTCCACCACCTCGATCGCCTGGAGGTTGGTGAGTTCGCCGCGGCGGAAGCTGCCCTGCATGGTCAGGTGGCGATGCAGCGAATGGCGCACGGCCTCCGCATCCATCGGGCGGCCGTCATGGAAGGTGACGCCGGGGCGGAGCGTGATGCGCAGCGTTCGCTGGTCCGCCCAGGACCAGCCGGTGGCGAGCTGGGGCACCAGCCCCAGCTTGTCATCCACATCGAACAGCTTGTCGCAGAGCCCGATGAAGACCGTGCGGCTGGCGAAGGTGCGCGCCAGCGTCGGGTCCAATATGTCGGGGTCGTCCTTCAGGCCGATGCGCAGCGGCTGTCCCGCGGCGGGTGCGACCGCCGCGAGAAGCGCGAGAAGCGTCAGGACACCGCGCATCGGTCGCTTCCTCAGTTCAGGCGCATGCCCTGCAGGCGGATCAGCCCGTCCGGCACCGGCACGAAGCCCGTCAGCCGCGTGGTGTGGCCGACGATGTTCTTGCGGTGCCAGAGGTAGATCAGGCCGAGGTCCTGCGCCCGGGCGCGCCACATCTGCTCATACAGCGCAGCGCGGCGGGCCTGGTCGGATTCCACCCGCGCGGCGGCGATCAGGCGATCGACCTCGGGGTTGGAATACTTGCCGTCATTCTGCGGGCCCTGGCTGTGGATGAAGGTGAAGATGTTGCCATCGGGGTCCGCGCGGCCCGACCAGGCGAGCAGATAGGTCTCGAACTCACCGCGCGTCGCGGCCTGGAGGGAGGAGGCGAATTCCATCGCGTTCAGCCGCAGCTCGAAGCCGGCTTCGCGCACCATGGCCTGGATGACCTCGCCGACCTGGCGGAGATCCGGGTTGTTGGGGATGGTCATCTCCACCTGGACGGGCGTGCGTACGCCGGCCTCGGCCAGCAGGGCGCGGGCGCGGGCGACATCGCGCGCGGGCGCGGTGATGGAGCGGGCGTGATAGGGGTTGGAGGGCGGCACGGCCTGGGCGGTCGGCGTGTACTGGCCCTCATAGACCACCTGGTTGATGGCGGCGCGGTCGATGGCGAGTTCGAAGGCGCGGCGCACCCGGGGGTCCTGCCCCATCGGCGTCTGCGCGCGGGCGCCATTGCCGACATTGATGGTGATGCCCTGGTAGCCGAGTTCGTCGGAGACGCTGACGCGGAGCCGCGAATTGCGGTTCACCTGGCGGAGGTCATCGGGCTCGATCGTCTGCACCAGTTCCAGCGAGCCGGATTGCAGATTGGCCAGGCGGACGGTGTTGTCCGGGATCGGCAGGTAGGTCACGCGGTTGATGTGAATGCGCGACGCGTCCCAGTACTCAGGAAAACGTTCCAGCACGATGCGGTCCTGGGCGATCCGTTCCACGAAGCGCATCGGGCCGGCGCAGACGGGGCGGTTGCCGAAATTGCGGCCGGCGGCCTCCGCGGCGCGGGGGCTCACGATCATGCCGGCGCGGTCGGTGAGCTGCGACACGAAGGGCGCGAAGGGTTCGCGCAGGCGCACGCGGACGGTCTGGGGGTCCACCACCTCGGCCGAGGTCATGGAGTTGATCTCGCCACGGCGGAAGCTGCCCTGCATGGTCAGGTGCCGGGTCAGCGAATAGACGACGCTCTCCGCCGTCATCGTGTCGCCATCGTGGAACTTCACGCCCTGGCGGATGGTGATGAGCAGGCTCTGCGGGTCTTCCCAGCGATAGCCGGTGGCGAGCTGGGGGACGATCTCCAGCTTCTCATTGATGTCGAAGAGCTTGTCGCAGAGGCCGGCGAAGACGATGCGGCCGACGAAGGTGCGGGCCAGGGTGGGGTCGAGGATATCGGGGTCCTCGCGCAGGCCGATGCGGATGTTCTGCGCCTGCGCGGCGGGCGCGGCGGAAAGGGCGGCCAGGGCGACGAGGCCCATGGCGAGGGTCTTGCGGATCATTGCCGTCATTCTCCCGTTCGTTGGTCGCTGAAGAAGGCTTGCAGGCGCTTGAGGCGTTCGCCGCCGGCATCGCGTTCATGCCGCGCGGCGGCGGGGGGCAGTTCCGCCTGCCGGTGGCAGGCGGCGCGGTGCCCGTGATCCGCCAGGGGAGGTATCTGCGCGGCGCAGATCGCCTCGGCATGGGGGCAGCGCGTACGGAAGCGGCAGCCGCTGGGCGGATCGATCGGGCTCGGCGCATCGCCTTCCAGCAGCGCGGCCGCGCCCTTGGTGTGGCCCTGCCCCGGCACGGCGGCGAGCAGCGCGCGGGTGTAGGGGTGCTTCGGGTTCGAGAAAACCTCCGCGGTGGGGCCTTCCTCCACGATGCGGCCGAGATACATGACGGCGACGCGATCCGCGATGTGGCGCACCACGCCGAGGTCGTGGCTGATCAGCACGAAGGTCAGGCCGAGTTCGCGGATGAGGTCCTGCAACAGGTTGATGACCTGCGCCTGCACCGAGACATCCAGCGCGGAGACCGGTTCGTCGCCGACGATCAGCCGGGGGCCGGAGGCGAGCGCGCGGGCGATGGCAATGCGCTGGCGCTGGCCGCCGGAGAATTCATGCGGCCAGCGCCGCGCGAGTTCGGGGCGGAGCCCGACGCGGGAGAGCAACTCCGCCACGCGGTCGCGTTCCTTCGCCCGCGGCACGATGCCGTGCAGGCGCAGCGGTTCCGCCACCGCCTGCTCCACCGTCATGCGCGGGTCGAGGCTGGCGAAGGGGTCCTGGAAGATCAGCTGCATGTCGCGCCGCCGGGCGCGCAGCGCGGCGGGGGAGAGGCTGCGAAGGTCCTCGCCCTCGAACAGGATCTGTCCCGAATCGGGTTCGATCAGGCGCAGCGCCAGGCGGCCGAGCGTCGATTTCCCGCAGCCGGATTCGCCGACGATGGCGAGCACGCTGCCGCGCGGCACGCTCAGCGAAACGCCATCCACCGCGCGCACCGCGCCCTTCGACCGGCCGAGCGCATCGCGCACGGGGAAGGCGCGGACGACGTCGCGGAGTTCCAGCATCGGCGCGGTCATGCGGCGTTCTCAAGAAGCGTATCGAGCGGTTCACGCCAGCAGGCGACGTGGTGGCCGGGCAGGACTTCCCCGAGTGGCGGCGCTTCCTCCCGGCATTTCGCCACCGCGAAGGGGCAGCGCGCGGCGAAGCGACAGCCGGGCGGCGGGTGCATCAGGTCCGGCACCGTGCCCTCGATGCTGGCGAGGCGGGCGGCGCCGCCTTCCAGCTTCGGCGCGGCGCCAAGCAGCCCGATGGTGTAGGGGTGCTGCGGCGTGGCGAACAACTGCTCCGCCGGGGCGCGTTCGGCGACGCGGCCGGCATACATCACCACCACATCATCGGCATGGTCGGCCACCACGCCGAGGTCGTGGGTGATGAGCACGACGGCCGTCCCCGTCTCCCGCTTCAACTCGTCGATCAGGGCCAGGATCTGCGCCTGCACCGTGACGTCGAGCGCGGTGGTGGGTTCGTCCGCGATCAGCAGCCGCGGCTTGCAGGCCAGCGCCATGGCGATCATCACGCGCTGGCGCATGCCGCCGGAGAGCTGGTGCGGATACTGGCGGGCGCGGCGGGCGGCATCGGGGATGCGGACCCGGGCCAGCATCTCCACCGCGCGGTCGAAGGCCGCCTTGGGATCCAGCTTCTGGTGGATGCGCAGCGCCTCCGCCACCTGTTCGCCGGCGGTGAAGGCGGGGTTCAGGCTCGTCATCGGCTCCTGGAACACCATCGCCATCTCGCCGCCGCGCTTGCCGCGCCATTCCTCGGGCGTCAGGGTCGAAACCTCCCTCCCCGCCAGGCGGATGGAGCCGCCGATGCGGCCGCCACCCGGCAGCAGGCCCATGATGGCCAGCGCGGTCACGGATTTGCCGCAGCCGCTTTCGCCGACGACCGCGGTGGTGCGCCCCGGCGCGACGGCGAAGGAGATGCCATCGACCGGGCGCAGCAACCCGCGATCGGTCGGGAAGCTGACGGTGACGTCGCGCAGTTCGAGGACGTTGTCGGCCACTATTCCTGCTCCGCCTGGGCGGCGCTGATCGCCGCCTGGATCACGGCGCGGTCGAAGACGCCGGGGTGGTCGGCGCCCCACTGGTCTACGCTGGGCAGGAAGCGCCGGAAATGGCGCGTGTAGCCGTGCCACACGCGGTAGATGCGCCGCAGTTCCGCCAGCGGGTCCGCATGGTCATCCACCCGCAGGTCGAGGTCGGGGATCGGGCCATCGGACGCCACCTGGAGCGCGACCGATTGCCGCCCGCGCTTGTCGCCGCCCGCAGCCTCCCCGGCTTCCATCGCCAGCATCAGGCGTTCGGCCAGCGGCAGGCCGGCGCTGCCGAGGAAGGCGTCGCGAGTCGCCTCGATCACCTGCGGGCCGGCCAGCATGTTGCCGGCGACGGAGACATCCTGCGCCGCGACATGGCCGCACCAGCCGATGCAATCCGCGCCGGTGTGGCGCGCGGAACGGCCATCGGCGGAAAGCACATGCGCCTGGCGGGTGGCGCGGCCGGCATCGGCGGCGATGAGGCTGCCGAGGGCGTCTTCCGCCCCCTGCCCCGCCTTCAGCGCCGCGAGGGCGCGCGGCGCGATCCAGGGGTTCACCAGGGCCTGGGTGGCCGCGGCGCCGACGCCGCCCTCCACGCGGGGGCAGAGGGCGCCCACGGCCAGGAAGCGGCTGGCCACGGCCACGCCGAGTTCGCCCGTCGCCGCGTCACGCGCAAGGATGGACCAGGTCATGGGCGGTCATGTGACACAGACTTGCGTGGACGCAAGCCTGTATCCCAGCCCCTTGGCGCGTCACGGGGCAGGAAACTGCCCAATGACCGGACAAGCTGCCCCGGTCGTCAGCAGAACCCGCCGATATCAGGCGGCGATGGGCATGCCGCTGCCGGCCAGGGACTCCACCTCCGCCTCCGTCAGCGCGGCGGCGAAGGCCAGGCGGAGTTGCCCGGCTTCCTGGCCCAGCACGCGCACCGCCAAGGCGCGGCCGATGGCCGGCATCTCCAGCGACGCCTGCGTGCCGGCGGGCAGCGCGGGGGCCTGGCGCAGCGCGGCGCCGCCCCGGGCGATGTTCTCCACCCGCACGGCATGGACGCGCCCCCCTTCCCGCAGCACGGCCGGCAGATCCGCGGGGAAGCGCGGCGCGCCCCGGCGATCCACCGCATCGGCCGATCCGCGCACGGCGTCCACCAGCGCGCGGCGCAGCGCGCCCATGCCATCGGCCACGCTGGCAGCCGCGCCATTCACCGTCGCCGCGCGGTCGCCGAGTTCCCGGCTGGCATCGCCGACGGCGGCGATGCGCCCCGCCATGTCCCGCGCCGCCGTGGCGGTGGAGGAGACGGTGCGAGCGATATCCGTCGTCGCGCCCTGCTGCTGCGCCATGGCGGTCGCGATGCTGCCCGCGATGGTGTCGAGTTCGGCGATGGTGCCGAGCGTCGCCCGCACGGCGCCGACGGCGGCCTCTGTCGCGGTGCCGACTTCCTGGATGTGGCGGGCGATCTCCTCCGTGCTGCGGGCGGTCTGCGTCGCCAGGGACTTCACCTCGGAGGCTACGACCGCGAAGCCCTTGCCGGCGTCGCCGGCGCGGGCGGCCTCGATCGTCGCGTTGAGCGCCAGCAGGTTGGTCTGGCCGGCGATGTCGCCGATCAGGCGGGCGACGTCGCCGATGCGCGCCACCGCCTGCTGCAGCCCGGCGATGGCCTGGGTGCCGGCCTCCGTCTCCCGCACCGCGCGGCCGGTGGCGGTGGCGGCGGCCTTCACCTGGGAGGCGATGCTCTGGATGCTGGCGGTCATCTGCTCGGTCGCGGCGGCGCCGTTCTCCGCATTCTCCAGCACGGCGCGGGCGGCGGCGCCGACTTCCGCGGTGGTGCCGGCGGCGGCGGCGGCGCGGTCGCTCATCGCATCGGCATCGGCGGCGACCTGCGCGACCTGGTGGCCCATGGCTTCCGCCGCCGTGCGGGCCTCCGCCTCCACCCGGTCCGCCATGGCGCGGAGCGAGCGGGTCTCGGCGGCATGGGCGGCTTCCCGGATGGCGTCCTGTTCGTCGCGGAGGCGCACGGCGTCGCGGCTGCGCTGCTTCAGCACTTCCAGCGCCGCGGCCATGGCGCCGACCTCATCCCGGCGGCCGGCCTCTGGCACCGCGATGTCGAGGCTGCCTTCCGCCAAACGCTCCATCGCACCGGTCAGGCGGGAGAGCGGGCGGATGACCTGGCGGCGCAGCAGCAGGATGGCGGCCAGGCCGGCCAGGACGGACAGGCCGCCGATCACCAGCAGCGCGGTCAGGCCGAGCGTGCTGCCATGGTGCTTGATCTCCGCCGTCAGCGCATCGGCTTCCGCCATGAAGCGCTGCGTCGCGGCATCGAGGGCTCGGTTCACCGCACTGCGGTTGGCGCGGTTGGCTTCGTTGTTGCCGAGCCGGTCGGCGCCGGCGGCCCCTTCGACCAGCGCGACCCTTACCATCTCCTCCCGGAAGCGCATGAACTCGCGGAGTGAGGCGGCGACGGGCGCCACGGTGGGGTCGCCGGGGGGCGTCTTCGCCTCCAGCTCCTTCAGGTGGCGGTCGAGGTTGGCGAGGTGGCGGCGAAGCCCGGCGGCGAAGCGGTTGACCTCCGCCATGTCCTTGCTGAGGTAGAGGCCGCGGCTTTCCATCACCGCGGCATAGACCTGGCCATCCAGCTGCGCCGTCAGCCGGGCGCGGGCGAGGGCCACCTCCATCTCCTCCACATCGCCATTGTAGCCCGTGACGATGTAGAGCGCGGCGACGCCACCCCCAACGCCACAGAGGGCAAGCAGGACCAGGACGATCTGGATCCTCGCGGCGAGCGTCCGGAAAAATCGCGGCATCGTGATGCACCCCAGGGGTCTGGGATGCAGCCTTGCACCGGAAGTCTTAACCGTTGCTGTAGGGCTGCCGGCCCTACAGCTTCACCTTGAGCAGGTGCCCGACCTCACCCACCAGGCCGCGGCGGAAGGCGAGCACGGCGGCGATGAAGATGACGCCCTGGATCACCAGCACCCAGGCGCCGAATTCCGCCAGGTAGGTCTGCATGGTGACGATGAAGGCCGCGCCCGCGACAGGGCCGAAGATGGTGCCGAGGCCGCCGACGAGGGACATCAGCACGACCTCTCCGGACATGGTCCAGAGCACGTCGGTCAGCGTCGCGATCTTCATGGCCAGCGCCTTCACCGCGCCGGCCAGGCCGGCGATGCCGGCGGAGAGGACGAAGGCCATCAGCTTGTAGTCGTCAGTGCGGTAGCCGAGCGAGATGGCGCGCGGTTCATTGTCCCGGATCGCCTTCAGCACCTGGCCGAAGGGGGAATGGACGACGCGGTGGATCAGCAGGAAGCCGCCGAGGAAGACGCCGGCCACCACCCAGTACATCGCGAAATCACTGTCGAGGCTGAATACGCCGAACAGCGAACGGCGCGGGATGGCCTGGATGCCGTCCTCGCCCCCCGTGAAGGGGGCCTGGACGCAGAAGAAATAGACCATCTGGGCCAGCGCCAGGGTGATCATGGCGAAGTAGATGCCGGTGCGGCGGATAGCGAGCCAACCGAAGGGGATGCCGAGCAGCGCGCCGGTGGCGCCGCCGAGCAGGATGGCGACCTCCGGCGTCACGCCCCATTCCTTGGCGGCATAGCCGCTGACATAGGCGCCCATGCCGAAATAGGCGGCGTGGCCGAAGCTGAGCAGCCCGACATAGCCGATCAGCAGGTTGAAGGCGCAGGCGAACAGCGCGAAGCACAGCAGCTTCATCAGGAAGAAGGGGTAGATGACGAAGGGGCTGGCCACGACGATCACGACCAGCGCCAGGAAGGCGGCGGCCTGCGGGCGGGTGAAGCCGAAGAACACCTCCTCGTCCACGGAAGGGGCGCCGGGCGATGGCGCGGTGGCGATGCTGCCCTCGGCCATGTCAGGCCCTCCCGAACAGGCCGGCGGGGCGCGTCAGCAGCACCACGGCCATGATGACGAAGACGACGGTCTGCGAGGCTTCCGGCCAGAACACCTCCGTGATGCCCTGGATGAGGCCCAGCATGAAGCCGGTGACGATGGAGCCCGCGATGGAGCCCATGCCGCCGATGACGACGACGGCGAAGACGGTGATGATGAAGTTGGCGCCCATGGCGGGGCTGACGGAATAGATGGGCGCGGCCAGCACGCCCGCGAAGGCGGCCAGCGCCACGCCCGCGCCGTAGGTCAGCGTCATCATCAGGGGCACGTTGATGCCGAAGGCCTGCACGAGTTGGGGCCGTTCGGTGGCGGCGCGGAGGTAGCTGCCGACCTTCGTCTTCTCGATGATCAGCCAGGTGGCAAGGCAGACGGTGCTGGCGGCGATCAGCACCCAGACGCGATAGCCCGGCAGGAAGAAATCCCCGAGTTCGAGGTCGAGGGCGGCGAATTCACGCGGCGGCGCGTAGCGCTGGCCGGAGGAGCCGAAACTGTTGCGGAGCAGGCCCTCGATCACCAGGGCGCAGCCGAAGGTCAGCAGCAGGCCGTAGAGATGATCGATGCGATACAATCGCGCGATCATCGTGCGTTCCATCGCGACGCCGATCGCGCCGACGATCAGGGGCGCGAGGATGAGCGCCGGCCAGTAGCCCACGCCGAGCCAGGACAGCAGCATCCAGGCGACGAAGGCGCCCAGCGTGAACTGCGCGCCATGGGCGAAGTTGATGACGTTGAGCATGCCGAAGATGACGGCGAGGCCGAGCGACAGCAGCGCGTAGAAGGCACCGTTGATCACGCCGAGGACGACCTGCGGCATGGCCAGTTGGATTTCGAACAGCAGGTCTTCCATACCGCAGCGCTTGCCCCGCTCAGGTGGTCAGACAGGAAGGCCCCGGGGGATCACCCCCGGGGCGGTCGGCATCAGGACCGGACGAGGCTGCAGCCACCCTCGGTGATCGGGCGGAAGGCCTCGTTCGCCGGGATGGTGGAGACCAGCTTGTAGTAGTCCCAGGCGCCGCGGCTTTCGGCGGGGGTCTTCACCTCGAACAGATAGGCCGGGTGGACCTTGCGGCCGTCGGGGCGGACCGTGCCTTCGCCGAAGGCATCGTCGCTGGTCGGCATCGCCTTCATGCGGTTAGCGGCTTCCGCGCCGCTGGCCTTGGCGGCCGCGACGCCCATATCCGCCACTGCCTTCAGGTAATGCAGCACGCCGGAATAGCAGCCGGCCTGCACCATGGAGGGGCGGAGGTTGCCCGGCGTGGCGCCGAGGCGCTGGGTGAAGGCGCGGGTGCGGTCGTTCAGATCCCAGTAGAAGCTTTCCGTCACGACCAGGCCCTGCGCGACTTCGAGGCCCAGCGAGTGGACGTCGGTCACGAAGACCAGCAGGCCGGCGAGCTTGGTGCCGCCGCGGGTGATGCGGAATTCCGCCGCCTGCTTGATGGAGTTGATCGTGTCACCGCCCGCATTGGCCAGGCCGATGACATTGGCGCGGGACCGCTGCGCCTGCTGGAGGAAGGAGGAGAAGTCCGTCGTGCCCGGGAAGGGCGTGCGGACGCCACCCAGCACGCGGCCCCCGGCGGCGTTGACGAAGGCGGTCGTGTCACGTTCCAGCGCATGGCCGAAGGCGTAGTCCGCCGTGATGAAGAACCAGGTCCGGCCGCCCGCCGCCACCATGGCGCCACCCGTGCCCTTGGCGAGCATGTAGGTGTCGTAGGTCCAGTGGATGGTGTTGGGGGAGCAGGCGGAGCCCGTCAGGTCCGACGTCGCGGCGCCGGAATTGATGAAGAGCTTGTTCTTCTCCCGCGTGATGGTGCTGACGGCGAGCGCCACGGAGGAGGTCGGCACATCGACGATCACGTCGATGCCGTTCTGGTCGTACCACTGGCGCGCGACGGTGGAGCCGACATCGGGGCGGTTCTGGTGGTCCGCCTGCACGACTTCGACATTGATGCCGCGCTGGGTGATGCCGGATTCCCGCACCGCCATCTGCACGGCGTGGGTGGAGCCCGGGCCGGAGATGTCGCGATAGAGGCCGGACTGGTCGTTCAGCACGCCGATGCGGATGGTGTTCGCGGCCTGCGCGCGGGCGCTGCGATAGGGCAGGCCACCGAGGGCCGGCAGCGTGGCGGCGCCGACGGCACCCTTGATGATGGAACGGCGGTCGAGACTCATGCTTGCTTCCTCCGATGGGGGTCCAGGTGAACCGGCCGACTGGGCTTACACGCCCAGGTATTCGTGCAGGCGGTCGAGGCTGGCGGTGAGTTCATGGTTCGCCACCTCATCCACGACGCGCCCGTGTTCGACGACATAGTGCCGGTCCGCGACGGTCTGCGCGAAGCGGAAATTCTGCTCCACCAGCAGCACGGTGAAGCCGCGCTGCTTGATGTTGCGGATCATGGCGCCGATCTGCTGGACGATGACGGGGGCGAGGCCTTCCGAAGGTTCGTCCAGCAGCAGCAGCCGCGCGCCGGTGCGCAGGATGCGCGCGATGGCGAGCATCTGCTGTTCGCCGCCCGACAGCTTCGTGCCCTGGCTGCGCGCGCGTTCCTTGAGGTTGGGGAAGAGGGTGTAGATCTCCTCCAGGCTCAGGCCGCCCGGCGCGATCACCGGGGGCAGCATCAGATTCTCCGTCACGTCGAGCGAGGCGAAGATGCCGCGCTCCTCCGGGCAATAGGCGATGCCGGCGCGGGCGATCAGGTCGGGGCGGAGGGTCAGCATCTCCCGCCCCTCGAACTTGATGGACCCGGTGCGGCGGCCGGTGAGGCCCATGATGGCGCGGAGCGTGGAGGTCTTGCCCGCGCCGTTCCGGCCGAGCAGCGTCACCACCTCCCCCTGCCGGATGTCGATATTCATCCCGTGGAGGACATGGCTTTCGCCATACCAGGCTTCCAGGTCGCGCACTTGCAGCATCGCGGTGGCGTCAGCCATGGGCGGTACCCCCCGAGATGCCGGGATCGGTGCCGAGATAGGCGGCCTGGACGTCGGGGTTGCGCGACACCGTGGCGTAGTCCCCCTGCGCCAGCACGCTGCCGCGCGCCAGGACGGTGATGGTGTCGCAGAGACCCTCGACGACCTTCAGATTGTGTTCGACCAGCAGCACCGTCCGCCCCGCGGCGACGCGGCGCACCAGGGCCACGATGCGATCGACGTCGTCATGCGTCATGCCGGCCGTCGGTTCGTCCAGCAGCATCATGGTGGGCTCCAGCGCCAGCGTGGTCGCGATCTCCAGCGCGCGCTTGCGGCCGTAGGAGAGTTCGCCGGCGTTGTGGCGGGCGTACTCGGTCAGGCCCACATCCTCCAGCAATTCCATGGCGCGGCTGTCGTAGCGCTTCAGCAGCGATTCCGGCCGCCAGAAATCGAAGGAATTGCCCCGCGCGCGCTGCAGCGCGAGGCGCACATTCTCCAGCACCGTCAGGTGGGGAAACACCGCCGAGATCTGGAAGGACCGCACCAGGCCGAGCCGCGCGATGTCCGCGGGCTTCAGGTTGGTGATGTCGCGGCCTTCATAGATGATCTTCCCTCGCGTCACCGGCAGGAACTTGGTCAGCAGGTTGAAGCAGGTGGTCTTGCCCGCGCCGTTGGGACCGATGAGGCCGTGGATCGTGCCCCGCCTGACCTGCAGGCGCACGTCGCTGACCGCGACAAAGCCGCGGAACTCCTTCGTCATTCCCTCGGTCTCGAGGATCGTGTCGGACACCCTCGAACGCCTCCCATTGCCCCTGGCGCCGGACGAGGTCGTGGGGCGCCGGGGGGCGCCCGACCGGTGATCCGGTCGGGATGCCCCCGGCGCATGCCCGCCGTGCGCTGCCTGCATTCATGGAGGGGCGCGGCGCGCGACGCAAGGGCGCATGTGGCTGAAACAGTGGGAAGCCCGGAGGCTACCGGCCGGTGTTGAACGGCTGCCGGCGTCACGCCCGGCGCGATGGCCGGGGTGGCCCCTGCCCGCCCCGGGCTGTAGGCAGGACAACGGCAGATGAAGAGGCCATGACCATTCCCGACGGCGAGGTTTCCGCCCCACGGCTTCCCGATCCCCCGCCCCCCGGGGAGGCGGTGGCGATCCGCACCGGGCTGCTCTGGGTCCGCATGCCGCTGGCCGGCCCGCCGTGGCATGTGAACTGCTGGCTGCTGCGGGACGGGCCCGGCTGGCTGCTGGTCGATGCCGGGCTGGACCGGCCGGAGACGCGGCGGGCCTGGGAGGCGATCCTCGGCACCCACCTCGATGGCCTGCCGGTGACGCGCGTGCTCGTCACCCATTTCCACGCCGACCATGTCGGGCTGGCCGGGTGGATGTGCGACCGCTGGGGCGCGCCGCTGCTGATGGCGCGCAGCGAATACCTCCAGGCCCGGCTGCTGCTGCTGGAGGCGCCGGAGTCGCTGCTGGCGGAACAGGCCGCGCTGGGGGAGGCCGCCGGGGCGCCGGCCGAGTACCTGCGGCACCTGCTGGGGCGACGCCCTTTCTACCGCCCGGATGTGGTGCCCCTGCCGCTGCGCCACCGGCGCATCGCCGCCGGGCAGGTGCTGCGGGTGGGGGAGACCGACTGGACGCTGCATCGCGGCGGCGGCCATGCGCCGGAGATGATGCTGATGCACGATGCGGCACAGGGCGTGCTGATCGCGGCCGACCAGGTGCTGCCGCGCATCTCCCCCTATGTCGGCGTCTTCCCGCCGGAGCCGGAGGCCGATCCGCTCTCCGATTTTCTCGAGTCGAACCGCCGCCTGCTGGCACTCCCGGAAGGCACGCTTGTCCTGCCCTCCCACGGCGATCCCTTCTTCGGGCTGCATGACCGCATTGCCGTGCTGGCCGCGCATCACGCGGAACGGCTGGCGCTGCTGGAGGACATCTGCGCCACGCCGCGCACGGCCTATGAGGCCGCGCGGCTGATGTTCCAGCGGGACTACGACATGGACCAGATGCTGTTCGTGATCGGCGAGGGGCTGGCGCATCTCAACTGGCTGCTGGCGCGCGGGCGGCTGGTGGCGGCGCGCGGCGGCGATGGCGTGGTGCGGTATCGCGTGGCCGGCTGAGACAACCGCCTGTTCCCCGGACGCGGCGCGATCCGCGGTGGTGCTGTGCCTGGCCCGGGGAACCGCGGCGGGTGCGGCGCGCTCTGCCCCGGAACACGTCGAGGAGCATCCGGGCATGGCTGGTGAACTGAACGGGAAGAAGGTCGCGGTGCTGGCGACCGATGGGTATGAGCAGGTGGAGCTGACGGAGCCCGTCCGCGCGCTGCGGGACGCGGGCGCCAGCGTGACCATCGTCTCCCTCAAGCCCGGCACGATCCAGGGCTTCCGGCATGACGAGAAGGGCGACAGCGTCGCGGTGGACCAGACGCTGGAGGAGGCGAAGGCCGAGGGCTTCGACGCGCTGGTGCTGCCCGGCGGCGTGATGAACCCGGACACGCTGCGCATGACGGAGAAGGCCGTTGCCTTCACGCGGCACTTCGTGACCAGCGGCAAGCCGATCGCCGCCATCTGCCACGGCCCCTGGACGCTGATCGAGGCCGATGGCGTGCGCGGGCGGCGCATCACCTCCTGGCCGTCGCTGAAGACGGATCTGCGGAATGCGGGCGCGATCTGGGAGGATTCGGCGGTCGTGACCGACCAGGGCCTCGTCACCAGCCGCAACCCCGGTGACATCCCGGCCTTCTGCCGCAAGATGATCGAGGAGTTCCGCGAGGGGCGGCATGACCGCCGTGGCGCGAACGACCAGCAGGGTTCGACGCAAGCGGTGGGCTAAGCCTCCAGGTCGCGCGATAGCGCGGGTCAGCCATCTAGGTCGCGCGATAGCGCGATGAGGTCGCGGGTGTGGGGGTGTTGGGCCTGGCCGGCGCGGAGCGCGGCGACGTCCAGCGCCTCCACCACCTTCCCCTGCTGCATGACCGCGAGGCGCTCGCAAAGATGCGCCACCACGGCGAGGTTGTGGCTGACCAGGATGCAGGTCAGCTGCCGGGCGGCGCGGAGGTCGGCCAGGAGGTTCAGCACCTCCGCCTGCACCGACACATCCAGCGCGCTGGTCGGCTCATCCAGCAGCAGCACGGAGGGGTCCGCGATCAGCGCACGCGCGATCGCGACCCGCTGGCGCTGCCCGCCGCTGAGCTGGTGCGGGTAGCGGAAACGGACGATGGGAGAGAGGGAGACTTCCTCCAGCGCGCGGCGGATCCGGGCCTCCGCCCCGTCCAGGCCATGGATGGCAAGCGGCTCCGCCAGGATGCGGTCCACGGTCTGGCGGGGATGCAGCGACCCGTAGGGGTCCTGGAACACCATCTGCACGCTGCGGAAGAAGGTGCGGTCGCGCTTCGGGCCGAGTGCCCTGCCCTGCAGGCTCATCGCGCCGGTCCAGCCGGGGATCAGACCCGCGAGCGCGCGCAGCACGGTGGATTTGCCGGAGCCGCTTTCGCCCACCAGGCCGAAACTCTCCCCGGCCGCGATGGCGAAGGAGACGCCGCGCACGGCGTGCACGGCGCCGAAGCGGACATCGAGGTCCTGAACCTCGATCACGCGAGCCACCGGGGATCGCGCGCCAGCACGGGCAGCCGGGCACGCGGGGCATCGAGGCGGGGCATGCAGTCCAGCAGGCCGCGGGTATAGGGATGCGTCGCGGCGTGCAGGTCGCGCGCCGCGATCTCCTCGACGATGCGGCCGGCATACATCACGGCGACGCGGTCGCAGAAGCGGGAGACGAGCGGGAGGTCGTGGCTGATGAGCATCAGGCCCATGCCGCGATCGGTGACGAGGCGATCGATCAGGCGCAGGATCTCGGCCTGCACGGTGGCATCGAGGGCGCTGGTCGGCTCGTCCGCGATCAGCAGGTCCGGCTGCGGCGCCAGCATCATCGCGATCATCACGCGCTGGCCCATGCCGCCGGAGAGTTCATGCGGATAGGCATCATAGACGCGCCTGGGATCGCGGATCAGCACCTGGTCCAGCAGGGACATGGCGGCGTCGCGGGCTTCTTTCGCGGAGCCGCGCCGGTGCGTGGCCCAGGCCTCCGCGATCTGCGCGCCGGCGGTCATGATGGGGTTCAGGGAGAATTTCGGGTCCTGGAGCACCAGGCCGATGCGGGCGCCGCGGAGCGCCCGCATGGCGCGGGGCGTGGCGGCCGCGATGTCGATGCCATCGAAGCGCAGCGACCCTGCCACGCGCGCCTGCGGCGGCAGCAGGCGCATCAGCGCGCGGCCGGTGACGGATTTGCCGGAGCCGCTTTCGCCGACGATGCCGAGCTTCTCCCGCCCCATCGTGAGCGACACGCCACGCACGGCGGGAACGAAGCCGTTCGGGCCGGGGAAATCGACGCGGAGGTCGTTTATCTCAACCAAAGGGTTGGTCATCGCTGCTTCGGGTCCAGCACGTCCCGCAGCCCGTCGCCGAGAAGGTTGAACGACAGCGACGCCAGGAAGATCGCGATGCCCGGGATCACCGGCACCCACCACTGGTCCAGGATGAAGCGCCGGGCCGTGGCGATCATCGTGCCCCATTCCGGCAGCGGCGGCTGCGCGCCCAACCCCAGGAAGCCGAGCCCGGCCGCCGTCAGGATGATGGAGGACATGTCCAGCGTGACGCGAACGATGAGCGAGGGGATGCAGACCGGCGCGACATGGCGCAGCACGATCCGCCAGGGGGAGGCGCCGGCCATCCGCACGGCGGCGATGAAATCGGCATCGCGGATGCGCAGCGTCTCTGCCCGCGCGAGCCTTGCATAGGGCGGCCAGGCGGTCAGCGCGATGGCGGCGACCGCGCTCTCCACGCCGGGCTTCATGGCGGCGACGAAGGCCAACGCGAGGATCAGCCGGGGGAAGGCGAGGAAGACGTCCGTGACGCGCATCAGGATGCGGTCGAGCCACCCGCCCGCATAGCCCGCGGCACAGCCCACCAGCAGCCCCACGGGCGCCACCAGCAGCACCACCGCGACCACCATGCCGAGCGTGATGCGCGCGCCGTAGAGGATGCGCGTCCAGACGTCCCGCCCCAGCTCATCCGTGCCGAACCAATGCGCGGCGGAGGGGGGTTGCAGGCGGTTCGCCAGGTTCTGCGCGCCGGGATCATGGGTGGCGAGCAGCGGCGCGAAGACCGCCATCAGCAGCATGGCCAGCGCCACCGCCAGCCCCGCCACCGCCAGCGGGTTGCGCCGGAACGCCAGCCAGGCCTGGTAGCGCCGGCCCCAGGCGGCCTGCCTGCGCGAAGCAGGCTCAGATGAGAGAAGCCAATCCGAGGAAATCATCGCACCCTCGGGTCCAGCAGGCGGTAGAGCAGGTCGGCGAAGAGGTTGAGCACGACATAGATCAGCCCGACCACGAGCGTCGCCCCCAGCACGGCGTTCATGTCGGCGTTCAGCAGGGACACGGTCAGGTATTGGCCGAGGCCGGGCCAGGAGAAGATCGTCTCCGTCAGCACCGCGCCCTCCAGCAGCCCCGCATAGGTCAGCACCAGCACCGTCACCAGCGGCACGGCGATGTTGCGGAAGGCGTGGCGCCAGATGATGCGGGTTTCCGACAGCCCCTTGGCGCGGGCGGTGGTGACGTATTCCGATGACAGCTCCGCCAGCATGAAGGCGCGGGCCATGCGGGCGATATAGGCGAGGGAGAAGAAGGCCAGCACCCCCGCGGGCTGCGCCAGATGCGCCAGCGCGTCCCAGAAGGCGCCCCAATCCCCGGCCAGCAGGGCATCGACCGTCAGCACGCCGGTGCGGACATCGACCATATCCTCATAGGCGATGCCCTGGCGGCCCGGCCCCGGCGCCCAGCCGAGCTTGGCGTAGAACAGCAGCAGCGACAGCAGGCCGAGCACGAAGACCGGCAGGCTGTGCCCCGCCAGGCAGAAGAGCCGCACGGACTGGTCGAGCCAGCCCCCCTGCCGCACCGCCGCCAGCACGCCGAGCGGCACGCCGACCAGACTCGCCAGGATGATCGCGACCGTCGCCAGTTCGAAGGTGGCGGGAAAGAAGCGCGCGATATCCTGCGTGACGGGATTGGCCGTCATCACCGATCGCCCAAGGTCGCCGGACGCGATCTGCACGACGAATCTGAGAAACTGCTCGATCAGGGGCCGGTCGAGGCCGAGTTCGAGTCTCGCCCTCTCCACCACCTCCTGCGGCGCGCGGTCGCCGACGATGGCGAGCACCGGGTCGATGGGGACGACCCGGCCGATCAGGAAGGTCACCAGCACCAGGCCGAACAGCGTGATCGGCACCGTGACCAGGGTGGCGCCGAGCGCCTTCAACCTCACTGAGGCAGCCTCACGCCTTCACAATGCCGGAAAAGCTGGTGCGGTCGCTCATCGGCCCGAGTTCGAGGCCGGTGACATTGGCGCGGGTCACCGCCACCTCGATCTCCTGCAGCAGGATGACGAAGGGGGAGACCTGCTGGTGTTCGCGCTGCAGCGCCTGGTAGGTGGCGACGCGGCGGGCCCCGTCGGTATCCGTCACCGCGGCGGCGGTGCGGGCGGTGAGGTCCGGGATCTCCCAGCTCGCGCGCCAGGCCAGCGTCCGGTTGCGGGCGTTGTCGCCATTGTCCGGGTTCATGCTGAAGGCTTCCGCATTGCTGTGCGGGTCGAAATAGTCGGACCCCCAGCGGACGATCGCCATCTCATGCTGCCGGGCGCGGGTCTTGGTGATGACCTGCCGCATCTCCCCGGCCACCATCCGCAGGCGGATGCCCACGGCGCCGAGCTGCGCCTGGATGGCCTGGGCGATGTCGGAGATCGGCGCGCCGGAGCTGTAGTCCAGCGCCACCTCCAGCCCGTTCGGGAAGCCGGCCTGGCGGAGCAGCGCGCGGGCTTCCTCCTGCCGCTGGGCGAAGGGCTTTTCCGTCAGCGCGCCGGGCAGGCCCTCCGGCAGGAAGGCCTGGTGGACGGCATAGGTGGTGGAGACGATGTTGCGCTGGATGCCCTCATAGTCGATCGCCAGCTTGATGGCCTGGCGGACTTCCGGCCTGGCCAGGGCGGGGTGGCGCTGGGACAGGCTGAGATACATCAGGCTGGCCTTGCGCTGGGGCATGACACGGAAGCGGCTGTCGGACCGCAGCGCGTTGATCTGGTCCGCCACCAAATTGCGGGCGATGTCGATGTCGCCGCGCTGCAGGCCGAGCAGCTGGGCGGAGCTGTCCAGCATGTGGCGGATGATGATCCGGCGGGTGCGCGGCGCGGGATCGGCATTCGGGTTGGCGTCGAGCATGACGCTCTCGCTCGCCCGCCACTGGCGGAGCACATAGGCGCCGCCGCCGGCGGAATTCTGCTTCAGCCAGCCATTGCCGAGATCGTCACCCTGGGCGCGGGCCATGACCACCGCCTTTTCCACGATCGATCCGACCGCGGCGGAGAGGCAGTAGTAGAGGAAGCTGGGCGAGGTCGGCGCGGCGCATTCGAGGACCAGGGTGCGGGCGTCGGTCGCGCGGATTCGCGCCTCCGCATTGTCCCTGGTGAAGCCGAACTGGTTGATGATGAAGGCGGGCGACTTGTTGAGGATGGCGGCGCGGCGGAGCGAGAAGGCCGCATCCTCCGCCGTCACGGGCGCGCCGGAGGCGAATTTCGCGCCCGCCTTGAGGGTGAACGTAAAGATCCGGTTATCACTCGTGGCCCAGCTTTCGGCCAGGTCGCCGACCAGCCGCGCCGGATCGTCGTTCGGGGTGGTCACCAGCTTACGGTAAACATTCCCGATGATTTCGGTTCCGGTATATTCGAATGCCTCCGCGGGATCGAGACTGGTGATGTCGTCGATCTGCTTGGCCATGACGATGACGCCGGGCGGGGACTGCGCGGTGGCCGGCCCGATTCCCGGGGCCAGGAAGGCCGTTGCGGCCCCGGCGGCGGTGCCGGTGGCGAGCAGGGCACGGCGGGTCACGGTTGGCAGCATGGGGGATCCTCCGGGGATGGCGGAGAGCGTAGCGGCAGCGCCGCGCTGGCGGGAAGCCCAGAGGAACGGAACTTCTTTTTAGACGAAGCTCGTAAAACGCCACATCACGCAATCGTGAGTAGTCATTGCCGCAACCCGGATCGCGGCCATGATCCGCATAAGTTGAGACGGCGAGGGTTATCGGCTGACCCGCAGCCGGCTGCGGCTTTTTTGATGTGCCGTTGGCGCACATCCAACAACGTCTAGAAATTAGGACTATAATTAGTCTTGCAACCGACGGGCGCACAACTCATAAATTCGTTACCGGCTCAATAAAGCCACGCATCGCAGCCCAACCGGGACCGCGGTGCAACCACCAACCCACCCCTGGCGAAGGCCGCGGGGCAGACCAGAAAGGGATCACCCCATGTCGTTCTCCGATTTCCGCCGCCTCGTCGCCGCTCTCCGCCAGGACGAGAAGGGCGTGACCGCCCTCGAATACGGCCTCATCGCCGCCATC
>NZ_FOSQ01000004.1:0-135289 GCF_900114315.1 Falsiroseomonas stagni DSM 19981 | reverse complement strand
ATCCTCGGCGCCGCCGTCATCACCGCCTTCACGACCCTCGGCACCGGCCTCGGCACCTTCTTCACCAGCGTCGTCGCCAAGCTGACCCTCTGACCGGCTGCCCCTTCCCCGCCGCGCCACGCGGCGCGGCGGGGTAGCGATACCCCGCACGCCGCCGGATTCCGGAACACACCCATGTCCATGATGGACGCCGTCGCGCCGCTCGCCGCCATCGCCCTGATCGCCGCGGCCCTGCACGACATGGTGGCGCGCACCATCCCGAATGCCATCCCCGCCTTCGTCGCCCTGCTGGGCCTGGCGCTGCGCGCCGCCGAGGGTGACCTGGCCTGGGGGCTTCTCGCCTTCGTCCTGGTCTTTGCCGTCGCCGCGATCGCCTGGCGCTACCACGTCATGGGCGGCGGCGATGTGAAGCTGCTGGCGGCCTGCGCGCTGCTGCCGCCGCCGGGCTCCGTCGCCGACATGCTGGTGGCGATCGCGCTGGCCGGCGGGGCGCTGTCCCTGGTCTACCTCGCCTTCCGCGGCCGCCGCCCCCTTCCCATTCCGCCGCGCGCCGTGTCCCTCCCCGCCCGTGCCTTTCGCGCGGAGGTGTGGCGCCTGCGGCGCGGCGGGCCCCTGCCCTACGGGGTTGCGATCTGCGGCGGCGTCCTTCTGACGCTGGCCGGCTGAGGTAGTCCCATGGTCCTCCGCTTCACCCTGTTCTCGGTCCTGATCCTGGGCCTGGTCGGCTTCCTTGGCGTGGCCTGGATCGGCCTGCGCCCGGCGCCGACGCCGCAGGAGATCGTCTCCGCCCCGGTGCGCGGCAGCTTCCTGTCCGCCGCGCGGCCGATCCGCGCGGGGTCCCTGCTGCGGCCGGACGACATCACCTCCGTCGAGCTCGATGTCGCGACGGTGCCGCCCGAAGCGCGGCGCGACACGCCCCAGGCGCGCGCGGAGCTGGTCGGCCAGATGGCGCTGCGCCCCGTCGGCCAGGGCAGCCCCTTCATGGCGGAGGATTTCCTGCGCCCCGGCGACCGCGGCTTCCTGGCCGCGCTGCTCGCGCCCGGCATGCGCGCGGCCTCCATCGGCGTGGACGCCATCAGCGGCATCTCCGGCCTGATCTGGCCGGGGGACCGGGTGGATGTCGTGCTGACCCAGACGATCGGGGATGAGACGGTGCCGCTCGAACGCCGCATCGCCGGCCAGACCGTGCTGATCGACAGCCGCGTCATCGCCATCGACCAGGCGATCGTGCAGGGCGCCGTGGGCGATGGGCCGGAGGCCAACCGCCAGGTCCGCACCGTGACGCTGGAAGTGGCGCCCCATGCGGCGGAACGCCTGGCCGTCGCCGCGCGCCTCGGTCGCCTCAGCCTGACCGTCCGCGCGAGTTCGAACCGCGAAGGCGATGCGGTGCAGGAGACGGATAGCGTGACCTGGGGGGGCGATGTGTCGCCGGCGTTGCGTGCGGCCCCCGGAACGGTCACGAATCCGCGACCCATCCAGGTCCATCTGGGCGGGAATCGTCGTGAGGAGTTCCGGTTCTGACCCCCGCCCTTCGCCTCAGGCTTTCCGCCGCCCTGCTGCCCTGCCTGCTGGGCGCGGCGCTGGTCGTGCCGGCGCTTGCGCCGGCGCAGACGCTGGCCCCCACCCCGGCACAGCCCCAGCAGGCCCGGCCCGCCGCGACCCCCGGCATCGCCCCGGGCGGCACGGTGCTGCAGGGCGGCGCGCCGCTGGCGCTCAGCGCCGGTTCCGGCCGCGTCGTGCAGACCTCCCGCCCCGTCGCCTCCGTCTTCGCGGCCGATCCGCGGGTGGCGGAGGTGCGACCCGCCAGCCCCACCTCGCTCTTCGTCTTCGGCGTCGCGCCGGGCCGCACCACGGTCGCCGCGCTGGATTCGGATGGCACGGTGGTGGCGCAGCATGAGGTGACGGTGCGCCCGACGGCCTTCACGGCGCCCGAGGCGCAATCGGTGCTGTCGCGCGTGATGCCCAGCCGGAACGCGCGGATCGAGACGCGCCCCGGCGGCCTGGCCCTGCTGGGGGAGGTCAACACCCCCGCCGAGGCCGAGCAGGCCGTCGCCATCGCCCGCGGACACCTGGCGGAGGGCCAGACGCTCGACAACCGCCTCGTCGTGCTGGGGCAGGTGCAGGTGAACCTGCGCGTGCGCATCGCCGAAGTGTCGCGGGAAGTGGCGCGGGCGATCGGCATCGACTGGCAGAACATCGGCAATGTCGGCCGCTTCTCGCTCAACCTGACAACGCAGAACCTGCTGACCAGCGCCATCAACTCACCCTCCCGGATCGCTGCCGCCTATAGCGGCACGCCGGACGTGAATGCGCTGATCGACCTGCTGGCGCGGGACCGGCTGATTCGCCTGCTGGCGGAGCCGAACCTGACGGCGATGAGCGGCGAGACCGCGAGCTTCCTGGCCGGCGGCGAATTCCCCATCCCGGTCGGGCTCCGCGACGGCAACATCACGATCCAGTTCAAGGAATACGGCGTCGGGCTCGCCTTCGTGCCGACGGTGCTGGCGCCGAACCGGATCAGCCTGCGCGTGCGGCCGGAGGTCAGCGAGCTGACCGAACAGGGCGCGGTGCGGCTTTCCAGCGGCAATGCCTCCATCCAGATCCCCGCGCTGACCGTGCGGCGGGCGGAGACGACGGTGGAACTCGGCAGCGGCCAGTCCTTCGCCATCGCGGGGCTGCTGACGGACGCCTCCACCAGCACGGGCCGCGCCCTGCCCGGGATCGGCGAATTGCCGATCATCGGCCAGCTTTTCCGTTCCGACAGCTTCCAGCGGAACGAGACGGAGCTGGTGATCATCATCACCCCCTACATCGTGCGCGGCACGACGGACCCGAACGCGCTGCGCGCGCCGACGGACCGGCAGTTGCAGGCCGATGACATCGATCGCGGGATGCTAGGGCGGCAGTTGGGATCACCGCGCGGCGGCCCGCCCCGGCTGCCGGGCATGGCGGGGTTCTCCATGCCATGAAGACGATCCGCATCACCGTCCTCGGCACCGCGCTGCTGCTGGGCGCCTGCACCGGCAGCGGCCTCGACCCCTATTCGCGGGAGGGGAACTGGCGCCCGAACGGCGCCAATGAGGCGAACCTGATCCAGATGCTGGCGACGCCCACGGACTACACCCAGGGCCAGGCGGCACCGGACGCGATGGGCGAACTCGCCACCGCCGCCGTGCAGCGGCTGCTGCAGGACCGCGTGCGGAACCTGCCGGCCTCCGCCACCACCCAGGGCATGGCCGGGGCCTCCGGCATCGGGGGCGCGCAATGAACGCCTTCGACAAGCTGGCGGCGGAGGCGGGGGAGGAGACCGCCGCCTCCTTCCGCACGGACCGCAAGCCGCTGATCTGCTTCGCGACCGATGCCACGACGGAAGCGACGCTGCGCGAAGGGTTCCAGGACCTGGCGCCGCCGGGTTCGGAATTCCGCCGCGGCGACATCAACGCCGCCATCGCCCTGCTGCGCACCACGCCCACGCCCTGGACGCTGCTCGTGGACCTCACCGGCCATCCCCAGCCCTTCGCGGCGCTGGAGGATCTGTCGGAGGTGGTGGAACCCGACGTCCGTGTGCTGGTGATCGGCGACCGCACGGACCTCGGCTTCTACCGCCACATCACGCGCAACGTCGGCGTCGCGGACTACATGTACAAGCCGCTGACGGCGGCGCTGATCGCGGAGAATTTCGGCGCCGTCGTCGCCCGCAAGCGGCAGGAACGCACGGTGCGCGGCGGAAGGCTGCTGACCATCACCGGCGCGCGGGGCGGCGTCGGCGCCTCCTCCATCGCGGGGAACCTGGCGTGGTATCTCGCCAATGTCGCCAAGCGGCACAGCCTGGCGCTGGATGCGGATACGCAGCGCGGGACGCTGGCGCTGATGCTGGCGGCGGAGGCAGGTGGCGGCCTGCGCACCGCCCTGGAACAGCCCGCCCGCGTGGATGAGCTGTTCGTGGAGCGCACCGCCCATGCCGTGAATGACCGGCTGCATGTGCTGGCGGCGGAGGAACAGCTGAACGCCCCGGTGAACTACGCGACCGGCGCGGCGGACAGGCTGATCAGCCTGGCGCGGCGCCGCTACAACTTCATCGTCGCCGACGTGCCCTTCCAGCCCGCGGGCTTCGGGCACGAGCTGCTGGACATCGCGCAGCAGCGCGTCATCGTCATGGAACCGACACTGGCCTGCGTGCGGGATGCGCTGCGGCTGCTGATGCTGCCCCCCGGCAGCGGCCAGGCAAGCCGCCCTCTCCTCGTCCTCAACCGCGCCGGCCGCCCGGGCGGCCTTTCGACCGCCAAGATCACCGAGGTGATGAAGCAGGAACCGGACGTCGTGATCCCCGACCAGGCCCGCAAGGTCGAGGAAGCGGCGACGCTGGGCCAGGCCGTGGAGGGTGCCTTCCGCGATGGCATCGCGCGGGTCGCGGTGGCCTGCGGCGCGGCATCCGCGCCCCCGCCCGGCCTCGGCAGCCGCCTGGCCAAGCTGCGGAAGCTGTTCCGGAAATGAGCGGCTTCGCCACCCCGAGCTTCGGCCGCCGCCGCAGCGATTCGACCCCCGCCCCGGTGCCCACCCTGGCGCCGCCGCCCGCCCCGTCGCCGGCATCGCCTTCCGCCTTCGCGCCGCGGCCGCGCCAGGCGGCGACATCGGGCGCCAACCCGGTGATGGCGGAACTGCGGACGCTCTGCCTCCAGCGCGTCGATCCCGCCATGGTCGCGGACATGCCGCATGAGCGGCTGGCGGCGGAGGTGGAGCGGCTGCTGGCGGAGATCGCGACCGAGCAGCGCCGCCAGCTGAACGCCCGCGAACAGCGCCAGCTGGCGCTGGAGCTGGTGGATGACATGCTGGGCCTCGGCCCGCTGGAGCCGCTGCTGGACGACGACACCGTGACCGACATCATGGTGAACGGACCGGAGAAGGTGTTCATCGAGCAGCGCGGCAAGGTCACGCTGTCCGGCGTGCGGTTCCGCGATTCGCAGCACCTCGCCAACATCGCGCAGCGCATCGCCGCGGCGGTGGGGCGGCGGGTGGATGAAAGCAGCCCGATGGTCGATGCGCGCCTGCAGGATGGCAGCCGCATCAACATCGTCTTCCCGCCGCTGGCGCTCGACGGGCCCTGCCTCTCGATTCGTAAGTTCTCCCGCAAGCTGATCGACTTCGACAAGCTGGTGGAGAACGGGTCGATCCCGCGCCAGATGGCGCGCGTGCTGCAGATCGCGTCGCAATGCCGGCTGAACGTCATCATCTCCGGCGGCACGGGTTCGGGGAAGACGACGCTGCTGAACGCGATGAGCCGCCTGATCGACCCGGGCGAACGGGTGATCACGGTGGAGGACGCGGCGGAGCTGCAATTGCAGCAGCCCCATGTCGTGCGGCTGGAGACGCGCCCGGCCTCGCTCGAAGGCCGGGGCGAGATCAACCAGCGCGACCTGGTGCGCAACGCGCTCCGCATGCGGCCCGACCGCATCATCCTCGGCGAGTGCCGCGGCGCGGAAGCCTTCGACATGCTCCAGGCCATGAATACGGGCCATGACGGCAGCATGAGCACGATCCACGCCAACACGTCCCGCGATGCGCTGATCCGTATCGAGAACATGGTGACGATGGGCAATTTCGGCTTGCCGACGCGCGCCGTGCGCACGCAGATCGCCAGCGCCGTCGACATCATCGTGCAGGTGGAACGCCAGCGCGACGGCGTCCGCCGCGTGACGCAGGTGACCGAGCTGGTGGGGATGGAGGGCGAGGTCTTCACCCTCAACGACATCTTCCTGGCGGAGCATGATGGCGAGGATGCGGATGGCAGGCTGAAGGTGCGCTGGCGCGTCAACCGCGCGCGTCCCGCCTTCACCCAGCGCCTGGCCTATTTCGGCCTGGAGCGCGCCTGGATGGCCGCCTTCGACGAGCCCGACCGATGAGCCCCGAGACGCTGGTCCTGGTCGGCGGGGTGATCTTCGCCACGCTGGCGATCGGCGTGGTGATGGGGCTGTCCGCGCTGGGCCGTTCGGAGAAGCGGCAGGCGCGGATCGCCGGCGTGGTGTCGCCCTATCTCCAGAACGTCACGGTCCGCGCCGTGCGGCCGAGCCTGTCGCAGACCTTCGCGCGGTCGCCCCTGATGCCCAAGGTGGCGGCCCTGTTCGGCATCGTGCCGGAGCTTCGCCACCACTATCCCCTGCCCTGGTGGCTGGTGCTGGTGCTGTCGCTGGTGGCGGCGCGGCTCGGGCTCGGCATGGTGGCGGTGATCGCGGGGGAGGCCATCGTGGTGGCGACGCCCGTGGCCTGGCTGTTCATCGCGCGGATCATGTTCGCCCGCTTCCACGGCCAGCATCGCCGGCGGCTGTTCATCCAGCTGCCGGATGCGCTCGGCCTCGTCATCCGCGCCACGCGCATCGGCATTCCCGCGACGGAGGCGATGCGCACCGTCGCCAAGGAAGCGCCGATGCCGACGGCCGAGGAGTTCCGCAAGATCGCCGACCGGCTTTCCATCGGCATGCCCTTCGACCGGGCGCTGGAGGAGACGGCGCTGAAGAACGGCGTGCCGGAATACCGCTTCTTCTCCACCGCCATGTCGCTGCAGGCGCAGACCGGCGGCGGGCTGTCGGAGACGCTGGAGAACCTGGCCGATGTGGTGCGCAAGCGCGTCGCGCTGCGCGCCCGCGGCCTGGCGCTGGCATCGGAGGCGCGGACATCCGCCGCCATCCTGGCCGGGCTGCCCTTCGGCGCGGGCGGGCTGATCGCGCTGCTGAACCCGTCCTACGCCGCCGTCCTGATCAACGATGAAAGCGGGCAGCGCATCCTGGCGCTGGCCATCGGCATGCTGCTGTTCGGCATCCTGAGCATGCAGGGCATCATCAAGAAGTCGCTGTCATGACGACGGAACTCGCCATCATCATGCTGCTGGCGGGCATCGTGCTGGCCCTGGTCGGGCTGGTGCTGGCGCGCACGCTGCGGGCGGAGCAGCGCGTGGCGACGCGGCTGCTGGCGGTGCAGCGCGGCGTCGGCGTGGACCAGGTGGCGGTGCCGTGGTCGCTGCAGCGCGCGGTGCTGCAGGGATTCGCGCGGCTCGGCACCGCGCTGACGCGGGCGGGCATCCTCTCCCCCCGCACCGTGGCGGATCTGGAGCAGACACTGTCGGCGGCCGGCTTCCGCAGCAGCGGCGCGCTGCCGGTCTTCCTCGGCGCCAAGCTCGTCATGCTCGTCTCCGTGCCCGCCTTCGCCTTCGTGCTGGTCACGGTCGCGGAGGTGCAGCAGCCCGCCAAGGGCATGCTGCTGGCGATGGCCGCGGTCGCCGGGATGCTGATCCCCGACCTCGTCGCCAAGCGGCTGCGCAAGCGCTACCTGAAGGAGCTGGAGCAGGGCCTGCCGGATGCGCTTGACCTGATGGTGATCTGCACGGAGGCGGGCCTTTCCCTGGAAGGCGCGATCGACCGCGTTTCGGTCGAGATCGCGCCCGCCAACCGCTCCATCGCCGCCGAATTGTCGTTGTGCGGCAGCGAGCTTCGCATCCTGGCCGACCGGCGCGCGGCGCTGATGAACATGGCGGAGCGCACGCGGCTGGACGTGATGCGCCGCGTGGCGGTGATGCTGGCGCAGTCGCTGCAATTCGGCACGCCGATCACGGTGGCGCTGCGCACCCTGTCGCATGAGATGCGGGGCGAGCAGCTGACGCGATTCGAGGCGCGGGCCGCGCGGCTGCCGGTGCTGCTGACCGTGCCGATGATCGTCTTCATCCTGCCGACGCTGTTCCTGATCGTCGGCGGGCCGGCCATCCTGCAGGTGCTGCGGTCATGGTGAAGCGCATCCGCGACCGCTTCCCCCGGCTCGGCAATCGCGGCGCCTATGCGCTGGAATTCGCGCTGCTGACACCGGTGTTCCTGACGCTGATCACCATGACGATGGAGATCGCCTGGCAGCTCGCCATCGGGGCGGGGCTGGACCATGGCACGCGGGTGGCCGCGCGCTGGGCGGCGACGGGGCAGACCGCGCCATCCGGGCTGACCAGTTCGCAGTACGTGGCGCGCGTGGTCGCGCAATCCTCGGGGATGCCGATCGTCGCCACCAATTTGACGGTGACGACGGAATCCTTCGCCTCCATCGGGTCGATGACGGTGGCGACACCGGGGCTCGGCACCGCGGGGCAGATCGTTCGCTTCCGCATTGTCTATCAATCCACGGCGCTGACGCCGGTCGGCCGCAGCCTGGTTCCCAACGGGCTGTTCCGGCATTCCACCAGCGTCATCGCCCGCAACGAACCCTATGCGACGCGATGACGGTCGCGCCGGCATCGCGTCGCTGGAATTCGCGATCATGCTGCCGGCGCTGCTGGTGCTGTTCGTCGGTGTCGCGGAGGCGCTGCTCTACATGCGCACCTGGTACCGGCTGGACCGCACGGCGATGGAGATCGCCAACATCACCTCGCAATACGAGACGATGAACACGGCCACCGTCAGCCAGCTGTTCGACGCGGCGAACAGCATCGCCTCTCCCATCATGGCCAATTCGGCGACCGGCAATGCCAGTTCGCGCGCCCGCACGGCGATCGGCGTGGTCAGCAATACTGGCGCCGGGAACGCCTTGTCCTGGACCTGCTACCGGGGCGAGTCGACGCTGCCTGCCACCATCGCGGGGCGGACGACCCTGCCGAACGGCCTGGTGGTGCCGAGCGGCCAGACGCTGGTGGTGGTGGAGGTGGTGAATGCCGCCCGGCCCTGGCAGATCCTGGCGCGGCTGGCGACGATCACGAAGTTCCTGGGCTTCACCGTGCCGGACCCGGGGCCCATCCGCACCTATGCCATCGTGCGCCCGCGGACCGGCACGCTGAGCACGCTGACCGGGGGCTGCCCGGCATGATCGCGTCCCTGCTTCGCCTGCTGCGCGGATCGCGCGCCGGGCTGGCCGACCGCCGCGCCAATCTGGCGATCATGGTCGGGCTGATGATGGTGCCGCTGACCGGCTTCGTCGCCGTCGCCGTGGATGGGATGCGCGCCTGGCTGGTCTATTCGCGGATGACCGCGGCGCTGGATGCCGCGGCGCTGGCCGGTGCGCGCAACATCGGCCTGGCGGCCGCGACCCGGAACAACGAAGTCTCCTCCCTGTTCTGGGCCAACATGTCCGTCAAGCAGTCGGGCTGGACGGCGGCGACCGGCCTGACGCAGTCCTGGAAGAGCTTCCTCGATTCCAGCGTGCGGCTGGAGACGCTGACCGCGCTGGACCAGCTGACCTTCCAGGTCACGGCCAGCGCGCAGATGCCGACGACCTTCGCCAATGTGATCGGCATCAGCACCTTCACCATGCGCGGTTCCGCCCGCGCGCAGCGGGCGAATACGGGGCTGGAACTGGCGCTCGTCCTCGACATCACGGGGTCGATGGACACGAACTGCACCCTGCCGTCGAACCGCACCACGACGAACTGCGCCATCACCACCATCCCGCGCGCGTCGAACCAGGTCATCTCCGCCGTCAACAACAATGCCGACCTGATGCGCGTCGCGGCGGCGGACCTGGTCAACATCGTCTTCGGCAACAACGAGACGCAGCGCAACCTCTACGTCTCCGTCGTGCCCTTCACCACCACGGTGAATCTCGGCCCGACCCGCACCGCCTGGCTGGATGCGACGTCGCGCGCGAACCTCAACGCCAATTTCAGCCCGACCACCTGGTGGGGCTGCGTGGAAGCGCGGGTCGGCTATGCCGGCGCGCCCGCGGATGGCGACCGCAACGACTATACGCCGGCGGAGGTGCCCTTCCGCCCCTTCTACTGGCCCTCCACCCTGGGCGTGTACACGCGCAACGGCAGCCGCATGCCCGGGGACAATGACTGGGCGCGGCGGCTGTGGAACGCGACGACGACGGGCACGGATGCGATCACGGAATCCTGGTTCCAGTGGCGCGCCAATTGGCAGGTCGGGCCCAATTCCGGCTGTCCCTCCACCCCCGTGCTGCCGCTGTCCACCAGCAAGACCGCCGTGCTGGACACGATCCAGAGCATGCGGGCCAACAACCGCGGCGGCACCATGGGCAATCTCGGCCTGCTGGCGGGCTGGTGGACGCTGAGCCCGCGCTGGCGCGCCACCTGGAACCTCGGCCCCGCGCCGGATGGGCAGGCCACGTCGCTGCCGCTGGCCTACAACACGCCGAACATGCGCAAGGTCATCGTGATGATGACCGACGGCGACCAGAACTGGTTCGATTCGCCCAACGGCCTGCCGGGCGCCTGCACCTCGTCGGCTGATTCGCGGTCCTTCCCCACGGCGGCCGCCGGCTTCGCGGCGCCAGGCCCCACCATGGTCCTGCAAGCCGTGGACTGCCCCTCCTCCTCCCAGCTCAGCAGCGTGGTGGTGGCGGCGGGCGGGCCGGCGATCTCGGGCAATGCCGACTATACCGGCTATGGGCGGCTCGGCGACCGGCGGCTGGGCGGCACCATCACCACCAGCGCGGCGGCGACGACGGAGCTGAACAACCGCCTTGCCGCGCTCTGCACCACCATCAAGAACAACGGCATCATGATCTACACGATGGTGGTGAACACCACGGGGTCCGTCAGCACGGCCACGCGCAACCTCTACCAGAACTGCGCGACGGCGCCGGCGAACTACTACCTGGTGACCACGCCGGACCAGCTTCGGCCGACCTTCCAGCTCATCGCCAATGAGCTGACGAACCTCAGGATCGTGCAGTGATCGCGCCTTCTGCGCGGCGCCTGCCGCCCCCACCATCACGGGGCTTGTGATGCGCACCACCCCAATGCAAGGTCCGGCGGCCGCGGATCCCAGCGACGGAGCCCTCCCCCTGCCCATGCGCCATCCCTCCCCCGCATCGCCGCGCCGCCTGCGCGGCCTTGCCCGGATCCTGCTGGTGGCCTCGGCCTGCGTCATCACGATGGCGGGATGCGCGCGCCTGCCCAACCCGCTGGCCCAGCGCCCCCAGGCCGCCGCCGTGCCCGCGCCGCGGCCGATCGACCAGCTGCGCGCCACCGCCCAGGCCAGCCCGGAGGATCGCTTCGCCCAGGCCCGCCTGGCGGATGCGGCGGAAGCGGCCGGGCTGCATGCGGAAGCCTCCGCGGCGCTGCAACGCGTGATCGACCTGGATGGCTCGACGCCCGAACGGCTGGTGCGGCTGGGCACCATGCATCTGCGCGCCGGCAACCTGGCGGCAGGGGAAGCGGCCTTCGCCGCGGCCCGCGCCCAGGCGCCCCGCCATGCCGGCGCCGCCGCCGGGCTAGCGCTGACCTTCGACATGCTGGGCGACACCGCCCGCGCGCAGGAAGCCTATCGCCAGGCGCGCATCGCGGCGCCGAATGACTGGACGATCCGCAGCAACCAGGCGGTGTCCCTGCTGCTGGCGAAGCGGCTGCCGGAGGCCGAGCGCACCCTGGCGCCGGCGGAGCGGGAGGCCGATGCCCCCCAGCGGGCGCGGCACAACCTGGCGCTGATCCTGGCCGCGCGCGGCGAACATGCCCGCGTCGTGCGCCTGCTGCGGCGCGACGCCGCCGGCACGGATGCGGAAGCACTGGCGCTGGAGTTCAAGAGCTTCGCCGAATGGCTGGCGACCGCGCCGGAAGCCGAGGCCAGCGCCCTGCTGCTGCAACCCGCGACCTTGCGCGCCATCCCGCGAGAGGGCCGCGCCGGCAACTGAACCGGCCGCACCGGCCCCGGAAGCACCAGGACCCCGGAATCACGAAGGCCCGGCGGAGCGATCCGCCGGGCCTTCGTGAGTCCTGAACCGGTTCAGGATGGTCGGAGCGGCGGGATTCGAACCCACGACCCCCAGTCCCCCAGACTGATGCGCTACCAGACTGCGCTACGCTCCGACTGCGGGGGCAATAGCATCGGGGTTTGGGGCCGCCAACCCCCGGGGCGCCACACTATGCGGGAATGGCACGGATCAACCCCTGTGCAAGCAGGTCGGACCAGAGCGCAACGGGGGGCTCCGCCGCCAGCAGCGCCAAATTGGCCGCGAGTTCCGACGGCGCCTGGTGGCCGACGACCACGCCCTTTACGGCGGGGCACAGCAGGGGGAAGCGGATCGCGGCGGCGGCGATGGTCACGCCATGGCGGGCGCAGACGGCCTCGATCGCCGCGGTGCGGGCCAGCAGGTCGGGGGCCGCGGGCTTGTAGCGATAGCGCGCGGCCGGCGTGGCGCCGGTGGCGAGGATCCCCGTCTCGAAGGGGGCGGCGAAGAGCACGGGCGTGCCGGTGGCGACACAATGCGGCAGCAGCGCCTCGCAGGCTTCCTGGTGCAGCAGCGTGCAGGCGCCGGCCAGCATCACGGCATCGAAGGGTGCCTCCTGCAACAGGCGGAGGATCGGCACGGGATCGCGCATGGCGACGCCGATGGCGCCGACCACGCCCGCGGCCTTCAGCCGTTGCAGCACGGGGAAGGCGCCCTTGAGGGCCAGGGCGTGCTGGGCCTCATAGGCATCGCCATGCAGGCTGGGCTGCACGTCATGGATGAAGACCAGGTCGAGGCGTTCGGTGTGCAGGCGCGACAGCGCGGTGCGGATCGTGGCCTCCGTCCCCGCCGCGCTGTAGTCGAAGCGATCCGTGCCATCGGGCAGCAGGTAGCGCCCCGTCTTGGTGCCAAGGACATAGGCATCCCGCTTCCGGCCCCGCAGCGCCAGGCCGAGGCGCCGCTCGCTCTCGCCCCCCGCGTAATAGGCGGCGGTGTCGAAGTAGCGGAGGCCGGCATCCCAGGCGGCATCGACGACGGCCTTCACGCCCCCCTCCCCGGCCGCGCTGGCCAGCGAGCCGCCGCCGATGCCGAGGCGGGACATCATCAGCCCCGTGGCGCCGAAGGGGATGCGATCGGTGGCGTTCATGCGGGCGGGTTCCAGTGCGGGCGGCGATGCGCGGCGCGTTCGCCGGGCGCGGCGCCGGGAAAGACGAAGAGCAGGTCGTGGACGCCGCCGAGATCCGCGGGCGCGGCGCCCGGGGCGAAGCGCGCGGCGGCGGAGGCGAAGGCGCGGGCAGCCGAGTCCCGGTCCTGCGCCTCCAGCAGCAGCACGGCGGTGAAATCCAGCGTCGCGCCGGCGCCGCCCGTGCCCAGGCGATGCGCGGGCGCGTCATCCGGCGCGCGCAGGCCAAGCCGGGCGCCGATCAGGCCGGGCGAGGCGGCGAGTGCCGTCACATCGATACCGGCCGCATCCCGCAGCCGCAGCACCGCCAGCGCGGCGCCCATGCCGCTTCCCGCGCGCGCCACCTCCCGGCACGGCGCGCGGAGGAAGTGGCGGAAATCGGGGCGCATGGAGGCGGACCAGGGCGTGGGATTGGCCAGCAGGTCCCGGTATTCCGGCGTGGCGAGGGCATCGAGGCCGTCCATCTCATACAGCGTGAACCAGCGATGGGTGGGGTGCGCGGGGTCGCGGTAGCGGCGGCCAGCGCGGAATCCGGGGGCGGCTACGCGTTCGGGCACATGTTCGCGGGCGTGCCATTCCTCGTATTCGGCCTCCCGCCCCGGGGCCAGATCATTCCAGAGGGCGAGGAAGGCGGGCTCACTCATCGCCGGGCTCCGGCAGCAGGACCGCCTTGGTGGCGTCGCGCCGGCGGGTGATGGCGAAGCCGTCCAGCGCATCCCGCAACGGCAGTCGATGCGTGACCATGGGGGCGAGAGCCTGCCCCTGGCGGATGACGAAATCCAGCGTCCGCGCCCAATCGGCCTGCTTCCCCCGGTTGGTGCCGCGGAGCTGGAGTTGTTCGCGGACCACGGTGTTGAGCGGGATCTCCGCCGGGCAGGGGTGGATGCCGGCGATGACGAGGACGCCTTCGCGACGCAGCAGCGGCAGGGCCTCGGCCACCAGAGTGGGCATGCCCACTGCCTCGAACACCACGTCGAAGCGGCCACTGGCGGCCAGGTGGGTGAGGCCCTTGTTACCCACCTCCCGCAACCCGTGAAAACCCAGGCGTTCCAGGACGGCGAATCGCGGGGCATCGTCGCGGCCGGCGATGGTGACCTCCGCCGCGCCCGCCTCCCGCGCCATGAGTGCGATCGCCTGGCCGATGGCGCCGGGGCCGAGGACCAGGACCCGGTCCCCGGGCGCGATACCGCCCACGGAGACGGCGCGCGCGCCGATCACCAGCGGTTCCGTCAGCGCGGCGATGGCGGGATCGAAGCCCGGCGGCAAAGGCAGGCAGTTGCGGGCGGGGGCCAGGACGAAGGGCGCGAAGCCCCCTTCCCGCGTCATGCCGATGCCCCGCCGGTCCAGGCAGCGATCACGGTCATCGCCGAGGCAGGCGGCGCAGCGGCCGCAGGTGACGGAGGGGATGACCACCACGGGCGTGCCAGCGGGCAGGCCGGGCTCGCCGGAGTCGACGACGCGGCCCGCCAGTTCGTGGCCGAGCGTGACCGGCATGGCGGCGGTGATGAACTCGTAGCCGCCCGACCAATCCTCGATATGCAGGTCGCTGCCGCAGATGCCCGCGGCCTCCACCCGGACCAGGACCTCGCCCGGGCCGGGCGGCGGCGGGCGGGGGATGTCACAGAGCAGCAGGCCCGGGGCGGGGGCCAGCTTGCGAAGGGCTTTCATGCGGGGTGCGGCTGCGGAATCATGCGCCGCAGGGTGGCGCGTTCAGCCCCGCCCGGCCAGAGGCCGGGATCAGGCCCACTTGGCCAGAGGCCGGGATCAGGCCCACTTGGCCAGAGACCTGGCTTCAGCCCCGCGCGGCGAGGGCGCGGAGTTCATGCGCCAGGCGTTCCAGCGCATCCAGCGCCTCCCGCACCGGCTCGGGCGCATCGGCCTCATCCAGGTCGCCGAGCGGCAATTCGGGCGCGCCGCCGGCTTCCTCGATCCCGCCTTCGCGCAGCAGGCGCTGCACGCCCTTGATGGTGTAGCCCTGGGTGTAGAGCAGGTCGCTGACGCGCTTCAGCAGCGCGATATCCTCCGGCCGGTAGTAGCGCCGGCCGCCGCCGCGCTTCAGCGGCTTGAGTTGGGGGAATTTGGTCTCCCAGAAGCGCAGCACATGCTGGGGGATCTGCAGGTCGTCCGCGACCTCGCTGATGGTGCGGAAGGCCGTGGGGGCCTTTCGCGGTCGCGCGCGGCCATCGGCATCGACCTGCTCGTCGCTCATTCGTCGTCGCTGCCCGCATCAGGCGCCTGGCCGGGGTTGAGCCGGGCCTTCAGCACATGGGAGGGCCGGAAGGCCAGGACCTTGCGGGGCTGGATCGGCACCTCCACCCCCGTCTTGGGGTTGCGGCCGACGCGCTTGCCCTTCTGGCGCACCACGAAGGAGCCGAAGGCGGAGATCTTCACCGGCTCGCCAGCCTCCAGCGCCGCTGACATCTTCTCCAGCACGGTCTCCAGCAGCGCCGCGCTCTCGTTCCGGGAGAGCCCGACCTGGGCGTAGATCGCCTCCGCGAGATGGGCGCGGGTCATCGTCGTCATGCCACAACAGGCCCCTGCAAGCCATTCATCCCGCAAGAAAACCGGTATCCGCAGGGGCCGTCAACCATGGGGTTTCACGGGGCCGTGTCCGGCTTCGCGCAAACCCTCAGGAAAGCTGCGCAACACACTGATTGCGCGCCGTTCCGGTCAGAAACGCGCGAGGGCGGCGCCCCAGGTCAGCCCGCCGCCGATGGCTTCCATCAGCACCAGGTCGCCCCGCTTGATGCGCCCGTCCCGCGTCGCCTCCGCCAGCGCCAGGGGGATGGAGGCGGCGGAGGTATTGGCGTGGCGGTCCACCGTGATGACCACGCGGTCCAGCGGCAGGCCGAGCTTCCTGCCCATCGCCTCGATGATCCGGACATTGGCCTGGTGCGGCACCAGCCAGGCGACGGCGGATTGGTCGAGGCCGTTCGCCTCCAGCGCCTCATCCACCGCGGAGGCCAGCTTGGTGACGGCGTGCTTGAACACCTCCCGCCCCGCCATGCGCACCACGCCCGTGCCGCCGGTGGATCCGGCGCCACCATCGACAGCCAGGATATCCCCGTGCCGTCCATCGGCATGCATGTGGGTGGAGAGCAGCCCATCACCCGGCGCGGGATCGCCCGCGCGCAGGAAGACGGCGCCGGCGCCATCGCCGAACAGCACGCAGGTGCCGCGGTCCGACCAGTCAAGGATGCGGGAATAGACTTCGGTGCCGACCACCAGCACGCCGGTGGCCTGGCCGGTCCGGATCAGGGCGTCGGCGATGCCGAGCGCGTAGATGAAGCCGGTGCAGGCCGCCGCCACGTCGAAGGCCATGCCGCGAGTGACGCCGAGCGCGCCCTGGATGCGGGCGGCGGTGGAGGGGAAGGCGCTGTCCGGCGTCGCGGTGGCGACGATGATGCAGTCCACCTCGGCCACGTCAGCGCCACCCTGGGCGAGGGCGGCCCGGCAGGCGGCGGCGCCCATGGAGGAGGCCGTCTCCCCTTCCGCGGCGAAATGGCGCTGGCCGATGCCGGTGCGTTCGCGGATCCAGGAATCGGAGGTGTCGAGCCCCTTTTCCGCTGCCAGCTGGTCATTCGTCACGGCCCGTTCCGGCAGGTAGCCGCCGGTGCCGATGATCACGGCGCGCATCGCGCGTTCCCCCCCCAGGGCCGGGTTTGCTTCGGTCGCCCGCGGATCAGCGCGGGGTGGCCGCGACGCGCGGCGTGGTGTCCGAGAGGCGCGCCAGCCCCTCCTGGATCCGTTCATTGAAGCGGTGGGTCACCATGTCCATGGCGACGTCCACGGCATGGGCGAAGCCGACGCCATCGGTGCCGCCATGGCTTTTCACCACGACGCCGTTCAGGCCGATCAGCACGGCGCCATTGTAGCGGCGGGGATCCATCCATTCGCGGAGGCGATCCAGCGCCGGCCGCGCCAGCAGGTAGCCGACGCGGGCGGGGACGGAACTCGTGAAGACCTGGCGCAGCAGGTCGCGCATCAGCTTCAGCGCGCCCTCCCCGGTCTTCAGCGCGACATTGCCCGTGAAGCCATCGGTGACGATCACATCGACCGTGCCGGCCGCGATGTCATGGCCTTCGACGAAGCCGCGGAAATTGGCGCCGAGGTGGCTGTCCCGCAGCGTTTCCGCCGCCTGGCGGACGCGCTCATCGCCCTTCAGCTCCTCGGACCCCACATTCAGCAGCCCGAGGGTCGGCTCCGTCAGCCCCAGCACCGCGCGGGCGAAGGCATCGCCCATGACGGCGAACTCCACCAGGTTGCGGGCATCGCACTGCACATTGGCGCCGAGGTCGAGCATGACGACATCGCCGCGCGCCGATGGCCCGATGGCCGCCAGCGCCGGCCGGTCGATCTCCGGCAGCGTCTTCACGACGATCTTGGCCAGCGCCATCAACGCGCCGGTATTGCCGGCGGAGACGACGCCCGAAGCCTCCCCGCTCGCGACAGCATCGATCGCGCCGCGCATGGAGGAACCGCGGACGCGCAGCGCCGCGGTCGGCTTCATGTCGCCCGGGATGGATTCCGGGGCGTGGCGCAGGCTGCACGCCTTCGCCGCCCGGGGCCGGCGCGCCAGCAGCGCACCCAGCCGGGCTTCATCGCCGACGAGGAGGAAGCGCGCCTGCGGATGACGCTCCGCGGCGAGTTCCAGACCATCCAGCACGGATTCGGGAGCATGGTCCCCGCCCATCGCATCGATGGCCAGGGCGAATTCGCCGTTACCGCGGGCCGCAACCGCCCTCGCCATCAGGATCCGACCCTTCGCCGCATCGGCATCAGCCCGGCAACCCGATCAGACGCGGATGACACCCTTGGCCTTGTCCGCCGCCATCACCTCACGGCCATCGTAGTGGCCGCAATGGGAGCAGACATGGTGCGGACGCTTCAGCTCACCGCAATTGGAGCATTCAAGGCTCGCAACAGCCGTCAGCGCCTCATGGCTGCGGCGCATGCCGCGGCGGGAGGGCGAAACCTTCTTCTTCGGAACGGCCATGGTGCCGAGCCTTTCTCGTCAACAATCGGAAAGTAGGTGGGGCCGGCGGCATTACCACCGGCACCGAGAGGGCGCAAGCGCGCCGGGGCTTATTCCCGCTTCAACCTCGCCAAGGCGGCGAAAGGGTTGGGGCGGGAATCCCCCGGTAACGGCTCTGCCGCTCTTTGCGCCGCCGGCGCCTCCGCGTCCAGCCCCGAAGCCGCCAGTTCCGCCGGAAGTGTCGCTTCCGGGTGCCGGGGATAGGGGTCGAGCGCCAAGGCGAGCTGCTCGGCCATCGCCTCGCCCAGGTCGATGAAGCCGCCCGCGCTCTCGATCTCATCGGGGCTGTCGGGGTCGTCATCCGTGGGCGGGACGCCATCGGGCAGGATGCGGAGGTCCACCGCCGTATCCACGCGCTGGTCCACCGGGTCCAGCGTGACGATGCATTCCTGCGTGACCGCGGCACGGATGCGGCCACGGGCGCGCACCGTCCCGCCATTCTCGGCCGTGAGCGTCAGCGCGGCCTTGAAGCTGCCGATGCCGGGGATGGCGAAGCGCCGGGCCAGCGCCGCGCATTCCGCCGGCGTCGCCACCAGCTCCAGCGTCTTCGGTTCATTCCCCAGCCGGTAGGGCCGGGGGAATTCGGGGGCGACGGTCATGCCGCCGCGGCTTCCGGCGGCGCGGGGGGGAAGTGCACCTCCCCCTTCAGCAGCGCGGCCAGCGGCTGGCTGGCGAGCGTCTCACGCATGCGGCCACCCTGGGCGGCGAGTTCGGCGGGCGCCCCCTCCGGCGCCTCCCCCCGCCAGACATTGCGGGACAGGGCTTCCGCCAGCGCCGCCCAGTCGCCCGATTCGAAGCCGGCCTCATAGGCCGCGGCGCGGCCATGGAAGGCTTCCCACATCTTCTTGACGCGCTTGCCCACGACGAGGTCGCCCACCCCCATCTCCCGCAAATTCACGTCCATGTCGGCGAACATGGCGTCGAAGACGGCCTGGGCCAGCTTCGGGCCCTCCGGGTCGCTGTCGTGCCGCAGGCGGTTGATGAGCAGCGCGACATGGAAGGAGACCAGGTCGAACCGGCCATCGAGGGTATCGGGTACGCCCAGCCGGGCGAAATAGACGGGCTGCCGCGCCGCGCCGACGGCCGCGCCATACAGCGCGAATCCGGCACGCTCATGCGGCCGCCGCGTGAAAAGGCCGAGCAGGCCCATGTGAAGCTCCGATCGCGATGCCGCCCCCATTGGCGGATCCGCCATCCCCATGGCGCGGGCCCGGCGGCCCAAGGCGGGCCTGGGCCGTTGACCGCGCCGCGCGGGGGTGGAATACCGCCCACATGGAGCGCCAACGCCACCCGGTCAACGTTTCGCGTCGCCCCGCGCGCGGGTTCGGCGCCACAATCGGCCTCGCCGCCCTGCTGGCGACGGGCGGCTGCGCCTGGATGCCCAGCGTGCCGGGGGCGGGGCTGTTCGAAAGCCCCCGCACCATCCGCGGCCACCAGGTGGATGATGTGACGCTGGCGCAGATCACGCCGGGCGTCAGCTCGCGGGCGGATGTCGAGAGCCTGCTCGGCTCCCCCTCCGTCACCGGCACCTTCGACGACAGCGCCTGGTACTACATCAGCGGCGTCACCCGTCAGCGCCCCGGCCAGACCCTGGCGCTGGAGGATCAGCGCGTGGTCGCCGTGCTGTTCGACGGGCGCGGCACGGTGAGGGAAGTGAAGCGCCTGGGCGAGAGCGATGCGCGGGATGTGCGGGTGGTCAGCCGCGTCACGCCGTCCCCGGGCAATGACCGGACCCTGCTGCAGCAGCTCTTCGGCAATCTCGGCCGCCTCGGCCCGGGCCTCGGCGCTGGTGCCAACAACACGGTCGGCGCGCCCTCCCCCACCGCACGCTGAGGGTTGAGCCAGGTGGGGCGATGCCCCGCCCGGCTCAGGCGGGTTTCTGCGCCTGGCGGGGCCACAGCGTCACCGCCAGGGCCAGGGTCAGCGCGGGCAGCAACAGCAGGTTCAGCACGCCCCATCCCGCGCCGGCATGGACAGCGCCGGACCCCATCGCCGTGCAGGCGACGGTGCCGAAGACGATGAAGTCGTTCGCGGTCTGCGCGCGCACCCGTTCCGCCGGGCTGTGCGATTCGCCCAGCATGGTGGTGGCGCCGACGAACATGAAGTTCCACCCCACCCCCAGCAGCACCAGCGCCACGCTGAAGTGCCAGAATTGCTGGCCGGACAGCGCCACGGCGACGCAGAGCGCGTTCAGCACCGCCCCCACGGCCACGATCGGCCGCGCGCCCCAGCGGCTGATCAGCCGCCCCGTCACGAAGCCCGGCGCGAACATGGACACGGCGTGCAACTGGATGACCGTCGCACTCGCCGTCACCGCGAAGCCGCAGGCCATCATCTCCAGCGGCGTGGAGGTCATGACCAGGTTCATGGTGCCGTAGGCGACCGCGCCGGTCAGGGCGGCGGCCATGAAGGCAGGGCGGCGGATGATCTCCCCCACCGGGGTCGGGCTGGACTGGCGGGGCGGCGCGGGCGGCAGGCGGACGATGGACAGCAGCGTCATGCAGGCCACCGGCAGCAGCGCCAGGATCAGGTAGGTGCCGAGGAACAGGAAGGGCGGCGCCATGTCCTTGCTGTGCTTCACCAGTTCCGGCCCGAAGATCGCGGCCAGCACGCCGCCGGTCATGACCAGGGAAATGGCACGGGGGCGATAGGCGGGGCTCGCAACCTCACTGGCCGCGAAGCGGTAGTGCTGGGCGATACCGAAGCCGATGCCGGCCGGCAGCCCGCCCGCGACATAGAGCCAGAAGCTGTGCTGCCAGATGCCCGCCGCGAAGGTCAGGCAGCCGAGCAGGGAGGCGATGGCCCCCAGCATGAAGCCCGCCCGCCGGCCGAGCCGCGCGAAGACGATGCCGGCGGGGATGGAGGCCGCCATGGTGGCGACCATCTGGATGCCCATCGGCAGGGTGGCGAAGGATTTGTCGGAAGCGAGGCTGTAGCCCACCAGCGCCGACATCGCGACCTGGCCGACGACGGAGGCATTCATCAGCGCCTGGCAGAAGAACAGCAGCCAGACATCCCGGCGCATCCGCGCCTCTTCCCTCGCCTCGGGCGTCGCGCTGGCGATCGACATCAGAAGTGGCTCCATCCCCCCCGGGGTAGCGGAACCTCGCCCCCCGCGGCGTCCATCACGCGGACGCCTTCACCTTGCATGAAGCACCCGATCCTCGTCACCGCCACCCCCGCTTCCATGCCGGCGGCGCGGATGAGGGCGGCGTTGGTCGGCGGGGCGGCGAAGAGCAGTTCGTAATCATCGCCGCCGGCCAGGATGCGGGACAGCATCGCGGGATCGGCGGCCAGCGCTGCGGCGGCCGGGGGAGACAGGGGCACGGACGGCGCCTCGATCACCGCGCCCAGCGACGCGGCGCGGGCGAGGTGGCCGAGGTCCTGCACCAGCCCGTCCGACACATCCATGGCCGCATGCACCAGGCCCGAAAGCCGCTGCCCGAGGGCGAGGCGCGGCCGCGGCAGCCGGTAGCGGCCGGCCAGGTGGTCGTCGGGCGGCAGGCGCGCCGTCAGCGCCAGCAGGCCGAGCGCGCCATCGCCGATGGTGCCGGACACCCAGACATCATCGCCCGCTTGCGCGCCCACCCGCCGGAGCGCCTGGCCGGGCGCCACATGGCCGAGGATGGTCAGCGAAAAGGTCGCCGGACCCGGCGTGACGACGGTGTCGCCCCCCAGCACGGAAAGCCCGAATTCCCGCTGGTCCAGCGCCAGGCCACGCGCGAAGGCCGCGATCCAGTCATCGGTGGTCCCGCGCGCGAAGCCGCAGGTCATGAGATAGCCGAGCGGCGTGGCGCCCATCGCCGCGAGGTCCGAGAGATTCACCCGCAGCAGCTTGCGCCCGATGGTGGCGGGCGGGTCGTCGGGCAGGAAATGCACGCCGGCCACCATCGCATCGGCGGCCAGGACCAGGGTGCGGCCGGGGGGCGGCGTCAGCAGGGCGGCGTCGTCGCCGAGGTTAAGGGCGCCCTCCCCGGCCAAAGGCAGGAAATGACGGGCGATGAGGGAGAATTCGGGGGGGAGGGTCATGCCGGGTGAGATGGGGAAGGCGCTGCCTTCCCCATGCCCCATCCGCCAGGGGGCAGAGCCCCCTGGACCGTCATCAGATGGGGATACCGGCGGATGCATGCATCCGCCGGCAAGTCATCACGGCCGGACGAATTCATCGGCCCGCAGGCTGCGCGCCAGCGCGTCCAGCACGCCATTCGCGAAGCGCGGCTCATCGCCCACGAAGAAGCCATGCGCGATGTCGAGGTATTCGTTGATCACCACGCGCGCCGGCGGCTCATGTGGCGTGGAAAGTTCGCCGGCCGCGGCGCGCAGCAGCGCCCGCAGCACCGGGTCCAGCTTCTCCAGAGGCCAGTCCTTGGCGAGCGCCTTGCCGATCGTCTCGTCCAGCGATTCGATCCGCGCGGCGGTGTCGCGGACGATGCGGGCAAACAGCTTGGCATCGGCGTCGGGCACCCTGCCCTCCCCCAGCCCCTCATCCGCGTCGTTGGGGCCGAGGCGATGGCGGACGAATTGCTGGATGACGGTTTCCGGATTCTCGCCGGCCTGTTCGGACTGGAACAGCGCCTGGACAGCAGCCAGGCGCGCGCCGGTCCGGGGGCGGCCCTTCTGCAGCCGGCCGGACTCGCGCGGGCCGCTCATGCCCGGCCCCAGCGGCGGGCCAGCGCCACCTGGGTCAGGGCGGCGTGCGCGGCCTCCACGCCCTTGTTCATGCCATCGTCGCGGGACCGGGCGATGGCCTGGTCCAGCGTCGCCACCGTCAGCAGGCCGAAGCCCAGCGCCGCGCCCGTCTCGGCGGCAATCGCCATGACGCCCTGGCAGACGGCGTCGCAGATGAAGTCGTAGTGGTCGGTCTCCCCCTTCACCACGCAGCCCAGCAGGATGAAGCCATCCCAGCCGCGGCCCGCGGCCATCGCCATGCGGAGGGCGGCGGGCAGTTCGAAGGCGCCGGCGACGTCCACCACCTCCAGCGTGCCGCCGGCGGCTTCCACGCGCGCACGGGCGCCGGCCAGCATGCCGCCGACCACCTCCGCGTAGTATGGGGCCTGGATGACCAGCAGCCGGGGCGGCTGGCCGGGAATCGGGGTTGCCGCGCGGGTCGGCGCGTCCTTGGTGCTCATGCTGCCTACTACATCCTCATGCCGCCGGCGGCGAATCCTACCGCCCGGCGGGTCACTCCTTGGGGATCGGCCGGGTCTCGAGCACCGACAGCCCGTAGCCCTCCAGCCCCACCAGCGGGCGGGGGTTGTTGGACAGGCGGATGATGTCGCGCAAGCCCAGATCGGCCAGGATCTGCGCGCCGATGCCGTAGTCCCGGATCTCCGGCGCGGCCTGGCGCCGGTCCCGCTGCGCGCGAATCTGCTGGGACAGGGCATCGGGCCGCCAATCCCGCAGCAGCACCACCACGCCGCGCCCGGCCTGCGCGATGGTCCGCATGGCGGCGTGCAGGTCCTGGTCCACCCGCCCGCCGATCATGTCCCGCAGCAGCGATGCCGCATGCATCCGCACGAGCGTCGGCTGCGGGCCGGTCACGTCCCCCTTCACCAGGGCGACATGCTCCCCCTCCTGCAGGGTCGAGGAATAGACCACCGCCCGCCAGGGGCCACCGATCCCCTCCACCGTGCCTTCCTCGACGCGCTTCACCAGGCGTTCCGTCCGGCGGCGATGGCCGATCAGGTCCGCGATGGTGCCAAGCTTCAGGCCGTGATGCTGCGCGAAGGCGACGAGGTCCGGCATCCGGGCCATGGTGCCGTCATCATTCATGATCTCGCAGATCACACCGGCGGGGTTCAGCCCCGCGAGGCGCGCGAAATCCACCGCCGCTTCCGTGTGCCCGGCGCGCACCAGCGTGCCGCCATCGCGCGCGACCAGCGGGAAGACATGGCCGGGGGTGACGATATGCTCCCGCCCCAGTTCCGGGTTGATGGCGACCGCGACGGTGCGCGCGCGGTCGGCGGCGGAAATGCCGGTGGTGACGCCGTCGCGCGCCTCGATGGAGACGGTGAAGGCCGTGGCGTGGCGGGTGCCGTTGGACTGCGCCATCAGGGGCAGGCCGAGCTGTTCCACGCGGTGCCGCGCCATCGCCAGGCAGATCAGCCCGCGGGCGTGCTTGGCCATGAAGTTGATGGCGTCCGGTGTCGCGAACTGCGCGGGGATGACGAGGTCGCCCTCATTCTCCCGGTCCTCGTCATCCACCAGGATGAACATGCGGCCGCGGCGGGCTTCCTCGATCAGATCCTCGGTCGGGCTGAGGAACTCGGCGAAGCTGGTGGTCCGGGGCTGCACGTTCATGCCTTGAACTCCGCGAGGCGTGCGACGTAGCGCGCCAGCATGTCGATCTCGATGTTCACCGCGTCGCCGGGCCGCAAGGTGCCGAAGCCCGTGACCTCCGCGGTGTGGGGGATGATGTTGACGCCGAAGGTTTCGTCCGTCGCTTCATTGACCGTCAGGGAGCAGCCATCAATGGCGATGCTGCCCTTTCGCGCGACGAAGCGGATGAAGTCCCGCGGCATGGCGAAGGTCCAGCGCGTGGAGCCATTCTCCGGCACCACCGCGACGACGGTGCCGACGCAGTCCACATGGCCGGAGACGATGTGGCCGCCCATCTCGTCGCCGAGCTTGAGGGACCGTTCCAGGTTGATCCGTCGCCCCAGCTGCCAGGTGCCGAGCGTGGTCTTCGACAGCGTCTCGGCGGAGGCTTCGACCACGAAGCTGTTGGCGCCGTATTCGATGGCCGTCAGGCAGCAGCCGGAACAGCAGATGGAGGCGCCGATCGCCGCCCCCTGCAGCCAGCCCGGCGGCGTCGCGATGGTGATGCGCATGTCCTGCCCGCCGCCGATCGGCGTGATGGCGGTGATGGTCCCCTGCGCGGTGACGATACCCGTGAACATTCAGCCGGCCTCGCATTCGTATTCGGACAGCAGGTCAGGCCCCAGGGTCCGCACCGCCACGCGGCGGAACTTGGGCGCGGAAGCGAGATCGGGCAATGGTAACGCGTAACTTGCGGGAATGCCGTCCCCGCCGATGACCATCGGCGCATGGAACCAGGCAAGACGATCGACCAGCCCCTCCCGCAGCAGGGAGGCCGCGATGCCCGAGCCCCCTTCCGCCAGCACCCGCGTGATGCCGCGCTCAGCCAGGGCGGCAAGGACGCCATGCGTGGACAGGCCGCCCGGACCGGCCGCGACCTCGATCACCTCCACCCCCGCCTCCCGCAGCGGCGCCAGCGCCACTTCCGGGTGGCCCGGGGCGGTGCAGACCAGCGTCGGGACATCCCGCGCCGTGCGGACCAGCTTCGATGCGAGGGGAATGCGCAGCCGGGCATCCGCCACCACGCGGGGGGCGGGGACGGGCACGCCGCCGGGCAGGCGGCAGGTCAGGTCGGGGTCGTCGTCGATGACGGTGCCGCTGCCGACGAGGATCGCGTCATGCCGGGCGCGCAGGCCATGGGCGGCACGGCGCGCGGCGGGGCCGGTGATCCAGCGGCTTTCCTTGGCGGCTGTCGCGATCCGCCCGTCCAGCGTGGTCGCGAGCTTGAGCGTCACCATCGGCAGGCCGTGGCGCAGGCGCTTGATGAAGCCCGCCGTCACGCGCTCCGCTTCCTCCCGCAGCAGCCCTTCCTCCACCACGATCCCCGCGGCGGCGAGCTTGCGAAAGCCTTCCCCATCGACGCGCGGATCGGGGTCCCGCAAGGCGACCACCACCCGCGCCACCCCGGCGGCGGCCAGGGCATCGGTGCAGGGGGGCGTGCGGCCCCAATGGCAGCAGGGTTCCAGCGTGACATAGGCCGTGCCACCCCGCGCGCGGTCGCCGGCGCGCTTCAGCGCCTCCGTCTCCGCATGGGGGCGTCCGCCGGGCTGGGTCCAGCCACGGCCGACCACCTGGCCATCCTTCGCCACGATCACGCAGCCGACCGCGGGGTTGGGCCAGGTATTGCCGAGTCCGCGCGCCGCCAGGGCGAGCGCGGCCCGCATGTGAGTCGCATCATCCACGCGGATCAGGAGCCTTCGATCTTGCCCAGGAACGCCCGGAAATCCTTGGCCTCGCGGAAATTGCGATAGACGGAGGCGAAGCGCACATAGGCGACCTCATCCACGTCGCGCAGCGTTTCCATCACCACCTCGCCCACGCGGCGGCTGGTGACTTCGCTGTCGGCCTCCACTTCGAGGCGCCGCTGGATGCCCGACACGATGCGCTCGATCCGTTCCTCGTCGAAGGGGCGCTTGCGGAGCGCGACGCGGACGGAGCGCGCGAGCTTGTCGCGGTCGAAGGGCACGCGGCGGCCATCGGTCTTGATGACCAGCAATTCGCGCAGCTGGACCCGTTCGAAGGTGGTGAAGCGGTTGCCGCAGGCCGGGCAGGACCGCCGGCGCCGGATGGAGGCCCCATCCTCCGCAGGGCGGCTGTCCTTCACCTGCGTGTCTTCGTTCCCACAGAACGGGCAGCGCATCTTTTCAGACCCTCAAACGGCGGGCGCGCGCTCCGCGCGCTTGCCTTCGCGCCTTGCACTGGCGTGCAGGGCCATGCGCATGCGCTGGGCGCGGCGGCCATTCGGCCGCTCGGCCCGCTGTAGTGCGCGGGCCGCCAGTTCCAGTTTTGGCACTGGCGGTCCGGGCGGTGGTCATGGTCTGGCGCCGTCTCTCAGTAGATCGGGAAGCGCCGGCACAGCTCCAGCACGCGGCCCTTCACCGCGGCTTCCACCGCGGCGTTGGCGTCCGGCGCATTCGCCTTGGCGAGGCCGTCCAGCACCTCCCCGATCATCTGGCCGACGAGCTTGAACTCCGCCTCCCCGAAGCCGCGCGTCGTCGCGGCGGGGCTGCCGAGGCGGACGCCGGAGGTGGTCATCGGCTTCTCCGGGTCGAAGGGGATGCCGTTCTTGTTGCAGGTCAGGTGGGCGCGGTTCAGCGCACCTTCCGCCGCCTTGCCCGTCAGCTTCTTCGGCCGCAAATCCACCAGCACCAGGTGGTTGTCCGTGCCGCCCGTCACCAGGTCGAGCCCCTGGGACTTCAGCTCCACCGCCAGCGCATTGGCATTCGCCACGACCTGCCTGGCATAGGCGCGGAATTCAGGCCGCAGCGCCTCCCCGAATGCCACAGCCTTGGCGGCGATGACATGCATCAGCGGGCCGCCCTGGAGGCCCGGGAACACCGCGCTGTTGAACTTCTTGGCCAGCGCCTCGTCATTCGTCAGGATCATGCCGCCGCGGGGGCCACGAAGCGTCTTGTGCGTGGTGGTCGTCGCGACATGGGCGTGGGGGAAGGGCGACGGGTGCGCGCCGCCGGCCACCAGGCCCGCGAAATGCGCCATGTCCACCATGAACCAGGCGCCGATCTCGTCCGCGATCGCCCGGAACGCGGCAAAATCCCAGGTGCGGGCGTAGGCCGAGCCACCCGCGATGATGAGCTTCGGCTTGTTCTCCAGCGCGATGCGCCGGACCTCCGCCATGTCGATCCGCTGGTCTTCGCGCCGCACCGTGTAGGGCACGGGCTTGAACCACTTGCCGGACATGTTGGCGGGCGCGCCATGGGTCAGGTGGCCGCCGGCGGCGAGGTCCAGGCCCATGAAGCTGTCGCCGGGCTGGAGGAGGGCCAGGAACACGGCCTGGTTGGCCTGGGCGCCGCTATGCGGCTGGACATTGGCGAAGCCGCAATCGAACAGCTTCTTCGCGCGCTCGATCGCCAGCGTTTCCGCCACGTCCACGAATTCGCAGCCGCCATAGTAGCGGCGGCCGGGATAGCCCTCCGCGTACTTGTTGGTCATCACGCTGCCCTGGGCTTCCAGCACGGCGCGGGAGACGATGTTCTCCGACGCGATCAGCTCGATCCCGTCCTGCTGGCGGATCAGTTCATCCCGGATGGAGGCGGCGAGCTCGGGATCGGTCTCCGACAGCGGGGCGGAGAAGAAGCGGGCGGGGGTGACCGCGGGCGTGGTCTCGTTCATGGGGACGCGCTCCAACCGGGGCTGAGCTTCTGCACGCGGCGCCCATGGCGGCCGCCTTCGAAGGGGGTGGTGAGGAAGGTTCGGACGGCATCCAGCGCCACCTCCACGCCCGTCATGCGGGCACCGAGGGCGATGACGTTGGCGTCGTTGTGTTGCCGGGTCAGCCGCGCGCCCGTGACATCATGCACCAGGGCGCAGCGGATGGCGGGGTTGCGGTTGGCGGCGATGGAGATGCCGATGCCGGTGCCGCAGACCAGCACGCCGAAGGCGGCGCGGCCCTCCGCCACGGCGCTGGCCACGGCCGCGCCGAAATCGGGGTAGTCCACGCTGTCCGTCCCATGGGTGCCGAGGTCCATCACCGGATGGCCGGCGGCCTCCAGCGCCTCCCGGATCGCGGCCTTCAGGGCCACGCCGGCATGGTCCGCGCCCAGGGCAACCGGGGGGGCTATGGGGGTGTTCGCAGGGTTCATGGCGCGAGGACTACCACGGCGGGTGGCCCGCCGAAACCACCGACCCCACCCCTTGGGGGCGCAACCCAGACCCGCGCGGGGCGGGAGATGAAACCTCTCTCTTCACCCCCACCCGGCAGCAGGGCCGCCTCCCCTGCCCCATCACCACGGCAGGTTGCATCCCGCCTTGCGCCCCCCCCCGCCGGCGTGGAACGGATGCGGCATCAACGCACCGCCAGAGGCGGGCAGGAGGAGGGCCACATGGTGGATTCGACGAACCCGGAGACCATCGCCTTGCATGCGGGGTGGCGGGCGGACCCGACCACGGGCTCCGTCGCCGTGCCGATCCACCAGACCACCAGCTTCCAGTTCCAGGATACCGGCCATGCCGCCCGCCTCTTCGGCCTGGCGGAGTTGGGGAACATCTACACCCGCATCATGAATCCGACCGTGGATGTGCTGGAAAAGCGCGTCACGGCGCTGGAGGGGGGCGTGGCGGGCCTGGCGCTCGGCTCCGGCCAGGCGGCGACGACCTTCGCGGTGCTGAACCTCTGCGAGGCCGGGGACAACATCGTCTCCTCCACCGATCTCTACGGCGGCACCTGGAACCTGTTCGCCAATACGCTGAAGAGCTTCGGCATCGAGGTCCGCTTCGTCGATCCGGTCGATCCGCAGAACTTCGTCAACGCGACCGATGACCGCACCCGCTGCTGGTATGCGGAGACGCTGCCCAACCCGAAGCTCCGCGTCTTCCCGATCGCGGAAGTGGCGGCGCTGGGGCGCAGGATCGGCGTGCCGCTGATCATGGACAACACCGCCGCGCCGGTGCTGTGCAAGCCGCTGGCGCTGGGGGCGGCGGTCGTCATGCATTCCACGACCAAGTGGATCGGCGGCCATGGCACCAGCATCGGCGGCATGGTGGTGGATGGCGGCAATTTCGACTGGGAAGCCAATGCCGCCCGATTCCCGACGCTGAACAAGCCGGATTCCAGCTATCACGGCGCGGTCTGGACCCAGGCGGTGAAGCCGCTCGGCCCCATCGCCTACATCATCCGCATGCGGGTGATCCTGCTGCGCGACCTCGGCGCGCCCATGGCGCCGATGAACGCCTTCCTGACCCTGCAGGGGCTGGAGACGCTGCCGCTGCGGATGGAGCGGCACTGCGCCAACGCCATCAAGGTGGCGTCCTTCCTGGCCAGCCACCCCGCCGTCGCCTCCGTCACCCATCCCAGCCTGATGACCGGGGAGAACAAGCGCCGCGCCGACGCGGCCCTGAAGGGCGGCTATGGCAGCCTGCTGGGCTTCGAGCTGAAGGCGGGTGCCGAGGCAGGCCGCAAGTTCATCGAATCCCTGAAGATGTTCTACCACGTCGCCAATATCGGTGATGCCCGCAGCCTGGCGATCCACCCCGCCACCACCACCCACAGCCAGTTGAACGCGGAGGAACAGGCGGCTTCCGGCGTCTCCCCGGGCTATGTGCGGCTGTCCATTGGCATCGAGCATATCGACGATATCCTGGCCGACCTGAGCCAAGCCCTGGACGCCGCCGCATGAACGCCTTTGACAAATCGAGCCCCGCGACGCCGATCCTCGCGGCGGGGGGCGCCTTCCCGGCCATCCGCCCGCGGCGCAACCGGGTGGATGCCTTCACCCGGCGCCTGGTGGCGGAGAACAAGCTTTCCGTCGATGACCTGATCTGGCCGATCTTCGTCATCGAGGGGACGGGGATCGAGACCGACGTCGCCTCCATGCCCGGCGTGAAGCGCGTGACCCTGGACCGCCTGGCGCATCACGTGGCGCCGGCCGTGGCGGCCGGCGTGCCCGCCGTGGCGCTGTTCCCGGCCACGCCGTCCGAGAAGAAGGATGGCGAGGGGACGGAGGCCAAGAACCCCCAGAACCTGATGTGCAGCGCCGCCCGGCTGCTGAAGCACGAATACCCGCATCTCGGCCTGATCGGGGACGTGGCGCTCGACCCCTATACCGACCACGGGCATGACGGCGTGCTGCGCGAAGGCCCGGGCGGCATGTATGTCGCGAATGACGAGACGGTGGACATCCTCTGCACCCAGGCGGTGATCCAGGCGGAGGCCGGCATCGACGTCATCGCGCCGTCGGACATGATGGATGGCCGCGTCGGCGCCATCCGGGCGGCGCTGGATGCGCGGGGGCTGATCCACACGCGGATCATGTCCTACGCCGCCAAATACGCCTCCGCCTTCTATGGCCCGTTCCGGGAGGCGGTGGGGTCGGGCGCCAGCCTCAAGGGCGGCGACAAGAAGACCTACCAGATGGACCCCGCCAATTCGGATGAGGCGCTGCGCGAAGTGGCGCTGGACCTGGCTGAGGGCGCGGACATGGTCATGGTCAAGCCGGGGATGCCCTATCTCGACATCGTCCGCCGTGTGAAGGATGCCTACGCCGTGCCGACCTTCGCCTACCAGGTCAGCGGGGAATACGCGATGATCATGGCGGCGGTGGAGCGCGGCTGGATGGACCGGGAACGCGCGATGATGGAAAGCCTGCTCGGCTTCAAGCGCGCCGGCGCCGATGGCGTGCTGACCTATTTCGCGGTGGAAGCCGCGCAGGTCCTGCGCCGTGCCTGACCCCATCCCGCTCCGCCGCCCCTGGCATGGCGCCTCCGACCGGCCGGAAACCCCGGCCGTCGCGGCGCTGCGGGCGCAGCGGGCGGAGGTGGATGCGCTGCTGGCCTTCCGCCACGCGCCGGACGGGGAGGCCAAGGCGATCGCCTGGTGGCGCCTGCATGGCGTGCGCCAGGGCCGGACGGCCCTGCTGGGGGCGGAGGAGGCGGCGCGCCTCTCCCCCCTGCCCGCGCCGCCGGAAGGCGCGCTCGGCCCGTGGCAGAAGCTGCGGCTGCGCCTCGGCTGGCTCGACCTCGACCGCGCCGCGCCGCCGGCCCGGCTGGCGCGGCTTTTGCGCTGATCAGGCGGCGCGCAACGCCGTCAGGAAGCGCTGCACGCCGGCCTGCAATTCATCCCCGCGGCCGGCGAGTTCCCCGGTCGCGCCCTGCACCGCCTCCGCCGTCTCCCGCGTGCGGCCGGCGCCTTGGCGCACGGCCTCCGCATGGCGGGCGGCATCCTGGGCGCCGGTCGCGGCGCGGCTGATCGCCTCCGCGATGCTGCGGGTCGCCTCCGCCTGTTCGCGGGCGGTATCGGCCACGGCGACGGTCACGCCTTCCAGCTGGCCGACCGTGTCGCCGATGGCGCGGATGGCGGAGACGGCGCCATCGGTCGCGCCCTGCATGGCGCCGATCTGGGCGGAGATCTCCTCCGTCGCCTTGGCGGTCTGCGAGGCCAGGGCCTTCACCTCCTGCGCCACCACGGCGAAGCCCTTGCCGGCCTCGCCGGCGCGCGCTGCCTCGATGGTGGCGTTCAGCGCGAGGAGGTTGGTCTGGCCGGCGATGTCGCTGATCAGCTTCACCACATCGCCGATGCGCTGGGAGCTGTCGGCCAGGCTCGTCATGGCCGTATTGCCGTCCCGCGCGGCGCCGGCGGCGCCGGAGGCGATGCGCGCTGCATCGGCCACGCGGCGATGCACCTCCCCGATGCTGGCGGTCAGTTCCTCGATCGCGGCGGCCACGACCTGGACGTTGTCGGAGGCGGTCATGGCCGCGCCGGCCACCGAATCCGCCCGGCGGTTGCCATCCCCGGCGGCCGCCGTCAGCGTCCGCGCCTGGTCCTGCAACAGGCCGGTGGCACGCGTCACGGCGCCCAGCGCGCGGTCGGCCTCGCCCTCGAAGGCCCGGGCCGCCTGTTCCAGCGCGGCACCGCGCGCCGCGCGGGCCTGCTCCGCCGCCAGCCGCGCCTGCGTCCCGGCCTCCGCCGCCAGGGCGTCCCGCCGCATCGCATCGATGGCCTGGGCCAGTTCGCCGAGTTCGTCGCCGCGGTCCATCAGCGGCATGGCAGCTTCCCGCGCGCCGCCGGCCAGGCCCCGCACCGCCTCGGTAAGGCGCCCGGCCGGGGCGACGACACGGCGGTTGAACCACCAGGCGCCGGCCAGGCTGGCGAGGATGGAGGTCACGGCCAGGAGGCAGGCGAGGATGAAGTTCAGCCGGGCTTCCGCCATGGCCGCTTCGCCCCGGCGCATGGTTTCGGCCAGCGCCGCGTCGCGCAGCGGGGTGATGGTGTTGGCCAGCGGCACGACCATCCGGAACAGGTCATCGACCGTCGTGTTCGGGGGGTTGCCGCGGCCCTGTTCGACATAGGTGGCGTACATGTCGCCGCCGCGGGTCCAGTAGCCGTTCTGCACGGCGGCCATGGCGGCGTTCACCGCGGGGCTGTCGACCTCCAGCGCCAGTTCGCGCAGCGCCGCCCAGGCGGCTTCCACCTGGCCGCGCAGCAGCGCCACCTGTTCCGCCAACTCCCCCTGCATGGGCTGGCGCAGCCCCGTGGCCCGCACCACCAGGGAGATCTGGCGCCCCGCGAAGTCCCGCATCTCCCACGCCAGCAGGGCCAGGCGCGCGGCCGGCGCCAGGTCGCCATCGGTGGCGGCGATCCGCCGCTGCACGGACCCGGCAAAGGCGGCGGCCTGTTCCTGAGTCGCGAACATCCGCGCCACATAGTCCCGCATCAGGGCGGCGTCGCGGGCTTCCCGGGGCTGGGCGATCGCCGCCAGGGCGGCGCTGCGCAGGCCGACCATGGCGGCCTGGATGCGGTCCAGCGCCGCCAGATCCGCCGCGCCCCCGGCCAGCAGGCGCGCCTGCGCCAGGGCCGCGTCGCCCGCCGCCACATGCTGGCGCACCGGCGCCATCTGCTCCACCGTCGCGACCCCGGGCGCGACCAGGAGGGGGTTGATGAAGGCGCGTTCGAAGTTCAGCGCCTCCGGCAGGCGCAGCGATTCCGCCAGCAGCCGGCTGTCCCGCAACGCCAACTGTTCCCGCTTCAGGCTGCTCCACTGCCCGGCCGCGAAAAGGATCGCGGCGGCGATGCCGATCAGCGACCCGAGCAGTGTGGAGAGGAGGAAGACCTGGCGGATGCGCATAAGGATGCCTTCGACGGGGAGGGTCGCGAAGGCAGAGCGTAGCGACACGACATGGACCGGCCGTTAATCAGCCGGTCCAGGCCGGTCCATCATTCCACCTGCATGCGCAAATCCCGCACCAGCGGCCGCACCGCCGCGATCTGGCCATGCACCTGCGCGGTGAATTCCGCCGCGCTGTTGCCGCCGGGCTCCGCGCCCAGTTCCGCAATGCGCGACGCCAGCGGCGGGTGGCGGGCGGCGGCGGCGATTTCGGCGTGCAGCCGCGCCAGCACCGGCTGCGGCGTCCGGGAAGGCGCGAAGAAGCCGTTCCAGCCCAGCAGTTCCGCATTGGGGAAGCCCTGTTCCCGCACCGTCGGGATGTTGGGCAGGGCGCTGGCGCGGCTGGCCGCCAGCGTCGCGATCGGCCGTAGCGCGCCGCCCCGGATGTGCTGGAGGGAGGAGGAGAGCTGGTCGCCGCCGAAGGCGATGCGCCCGGCCAGCATCTCCTGCACCAGCGGCGCCGCGCCGCGGAAGGGGACGTGTTCCATGGCGAAGCCGCCGTCGCGCTTCAGCACTTCCCCGATCAGGTTGATGGTGCTGCCGGGGCCGGTCGAACCGTAGAAGGGCGGCGAGGGCTGCGCCTTCGCCCAGGCGATCAGTTCCGCCAGATTGGTCGCCGGCACCTGCGCGTTCACCAGCAGCATCATCGGCACATTGGCGCCGAGGCTGATGGGCGCGAAGTCACGCTCGATCGAATGCGGCGCGCGGCCGACGAATTCCAGCGCGGCGGTGGTGGTGGAGAAGGTGAGGTTGTGGAACAGCAGCACCTGCCCATCCGCCGGCGCCTTCGCCACCACATCGGCGCCGATGGACCCGCCCGCGCCGCCGCGGTTCTCCACCACGACGGAAACGCCCAGCGTCTCCCCCAGCCGCTGCGCGTAGAGGCGGGCGAGGATGTCGGTGGTGCCCCCGGCCGGGAAGGGCACGACGATGCGGATAGGCGCGGTGGGCTGCCAGGTGCCCTGGGCGCGCAGCGCGGGGGCGGCGAAGAGCCCGGCTGTGGCGACGGCAAGGACGCGGCGGGTCAGGCGCATGGGGTTTCCTCCGGTTGCGCCGTCCGTTGGGTTGCGGCGCTGTAAGGAAACCCTCCGCCGCGCCCGCAACCCCGTCAAGCCGCCAGCGCGCTATTCCGCGGCGGCCACCCGCGCCGTGGCGTCATTGGCCGCCGCGGCGGGGAAGACCGCATCCTGCTCTGCCCGCAGCCGGTCGATCAGCCGCCCGGCGGGCAGGTCGACATCGGCATAGGTCAGCACGGAATCCCTCGGCAGGTCCCGCTTCAGGCGGCAGCCTTCCGACACGCCCATCGGCAGCAGCCCCTCGGCCCGCGCGGCCGAACAGGCTTCCGCCTGGCCATAGGTCATGAAGCCGCCGAGCCCATCGACGATCTCCCCGGCCTTCAGGTCCCGCTTGGCGGTCGCCACCACCTCCACCATCGGCGGGCCGATCGGCTGGATCACGGCATCCCCGCACAGCACGACGCGCGCGACGGAGGCAGGGACCTCGAAATGGCAGAGGTGGTAGGGCGTGTAGAAGCTGTAGAGCGGCCCCTGCCCCAGCTTGTAGAGGTTGAGGTAGTGCCGCTGCTTCGGATCGTCATGCGTGGCCAGCACATAGATGCCGGGGCCGGGCTTCGATCCCACGACATAGTCCACCACGCCGCCGAGGCGTCGCAACGCATCGACATCGTACATCCGCGCCAGCTCATCGACATGCCCGGCATGGTCGCGCCCCATCATGCCGCGCTTCGACACCGTCATGCCCGTGGCATTGGCGACGATGGCCTGTTCGAAGCTGATCTTGGTGCCATCCGCGAAGCTCGTGACCATGTGCGGGTCCTGCCCCCAGGTGGCGGCGAAGGCGGCCTGGGTTTCCGGCGTGCGATAGGGGTCCTGCAGGCCCTTGATGTTGCCGCAGACCAGCGGCGTCAGGCCGATGGAGCGCACGAAGCGGAACAGATTCATCTGCACGCCGGGCTGGTCGCCGTCGCTGCCCGTGACGATCACGCCGGCCTGGTCCGCCAGGCGCTTCAGCAGCGGCCCGACGGTGCCGTCCAGCTCCGCATTCATGGACACCACGGGGCGGCCGTGACGGATCGCCGCCAGCGTCACCTGCGCGCCGTGTTCCACCGCCCCCGTCACATCCACCAGGCAGTCGATGCCCCCGGCCTCCACCAGCAGCATCGGGTCGTCGGTGATGGCGGGGCGGCCATCACGGATCGCCTGTTCCAGCGCGGCGCGGCTGGTGACGGCGACCGGCGCGCCGGCACCGGCTTCCGCATAGCAGGCGGCAGCGCGGGAGAGCGTGCGGTTGGCGATGGCTACCAGGTCCATGCCGGGCGTCGAATTGACGATCTGGTTGGCGATGCCGCGCGCCATGAAGCCCGCGCCGACCATGCCGACGCGGATGGGACGGCCCTCGGCCGCGCGCTGCGCCAGCAGCCGGTCGATGATGATCATGTCCTGTCCCCGCCCGTCACATCAGGCCGCGCAGCTGGTCGGTGCCATGGAAGGCGGGATCGAAGGCCGGCCAGGCGGCATCCTTCGCCGACAGCTCCGCCGGATCCTCCGGCCATTCGATGCCGAGGAAAGGGTCGTCCCAGCGCAGCCCGCGTTCCTGCGCCGGCGCATAGGGCGCGCTGACGAGGTAGAGCGCCTCCGTATCCGGCGCCATGGTCAGGAAGCCATGCGCGCAACCGCGGGGGACCAGCATCATCTGCCGGTTCTCGGCCGTCAGCGTGGCGCCGAACCACTGGCCGTGGCTCGGGCTGTCCGGGCGGAGATCCGCCACCACGTCGAACAGCGCGCCGGCCAGGCAGCGCACCAGCTTCACCTCTGCCGCCGGGGGCAGCTGGTAGTGCAGGCCGCGCAGCGTGAAGGGCTTGCGCGTCAGGGAGTTATTGGCCTGCACGAAGCGGGATTCGACGCCCGCGGCCGCGAACTCCGCTTCGCAGAAGGCGCGGGCGAAGAAGCCGCGATCATCGCCGCGGCGGATGGGATCGATGATGAAGCAGCCGGCGACGGGCGTCTCCTGGAAGCGGATGCCGGCGCCGGGCGGGGCGAGCGTGTTCATCCCGCATCCGCGCCCGGGCATCGGTCTGGCCTGCTGGTCCCCATGCCTGATCTCCCCGGGCGGATAGGTCGCGCCCTGCAACGACGGGGGCACGACGCGCATCGCGGGCCGGGGTTTCCACCCTCCGGCTTTCGTGACGGAGCGATGCCGGAACGGCACGGCCCGCCCGCGTGTTCCGCCGGCATCCAGGGCCAGGGCAGGGATCAGTGCAGGAACAGGGGCAGCCGCGCGTCTTGCTGGTCTTCCAGACCCATTTCTTCGACCGCTGGTGCGAAGCCGCCTTCCGCCAGGTCGCGGCGGGATGCCCGCCGCATGTCACGCCGATCGTCGCCTTCCACCAGGCACCGCGCGTGGCGATCCCGAAGCGCCTGGCGCGGGTCGCACACCACATCGTGCCGACCGCCGACCTCCGCAGCCCCGCCTATCCCGGCAAGTCGGCCGGGCCGGACTGGGATCTCTGGCGCGGCGGGCATACCGACCTCATCGCGCTGCACGCCTTCCTCGCCCATCCCGGCCATGACCATTACTGGGCGGTCGAATACGATGTCCGCTTCAGCGGGCCCTGGTCCCGCTTCCTGCGCGCCTTCGAGGGCGATGACGCGGACCTCCTCATCTCCTCCGTCCTGCGCCGCCGCGACGATCCCGCCTGGTTCAACTGGCCGAGCCTGTCGGCGCCGGAACCGCTGGCGGAGGACCGCACGCTGCGCGTCTTCCTGCCGATCTTCCGCGCGAGCCGCGCGATGGTGGCGGCGATGGACGGTGCCTATCGCGCCGGCTGGGCCGGGCATTGCGAAGCCACCTGGGGCACGGTGGCGCTGGCGCGGGGATTGTCGGTGGTGGATCTGGGGGGTGAGGGCGAATTCACGCCGGACCGCTACCGCGGCCGCTTCTACCTGAACTGCCCGCGGCAGGTTCACCTCGCCCCCGGCACGCTGGTCTTCAAGCCGGCGCTCTACCGGATGGGGCGGCGGCCGGACATGCTGTGGCACCCCGTGAAGCCCTTCTTCTGGCGGGCGGAGGCGAAGGAGGGGCTGCGCGACATCAAGCGGCGCGCGGGGATCGTGGTGCGCGGGGTCGCCGGCTGGGTGCGGCGGCGGCGGCCCAGCGCGGAACCCCCGCCAGGCGCGGCGGCAACCTGACCGGGGCTAGCCCAGGAAGTCCGCGACCATCGCGACCTGGACCGGGTCCATCAGCGCCGGCGCGTGACCGGCATCGGGGATGACCTCAAGCCGCACGCCCGGCTTCGTCGCCATCTCCGCCGCCGTCTCCGCCAGCAGCAGGTCGCTCTCCGCGCCCCGGATCGCGAGGATGGGCAGGTCCAGCGCGTTCCAGAGGAAGCGCATGTCCAGCGCCTGGGCCTCCTGCGCCCGGATCGGGGTGGCGATGGCGGGGTCGTAGTGCAGCAGCAGGCCGGCATCGCCGGCGGGGCGGGCCGAATGTTCCGCCAGGTGCCGCCACTGGGCATCGGTCAGCCGGCCGAAGGGGGCATGGACGCGGCGGAGATGGGCTTCCAGCGCCGCCAGATCGGCGAAACGCGGCACCTCCGCGATGTAGTCGCGGATGCGGGCCATGGCGGCCTGCGGCACGAAGGGGCCGAGGTCGTTCATCACCATGCGCCGGATGGGGTGGCCCTTCGCCGCCGCGATCCCCATGCCGCAGATGGCGCCGAGCGAGGTGCCGACCCAATCGACCGGCCCGTCGATCCGCGCCAGCAGATGCGCCAGCGCCGCCACATAGCTGGGGGGCTGGTAGAGCATCGGCTCCGCCAGCCAGTCGGAGGCCCCGCGCCCGGGCAGATCCGGGCAGATCACCCGCCGCCCCTGCCCGGCCAGCGCCTGCGCCAGCACGTCGAAATCCCGCCCGTTGCGGGTCAGGCCATGCACGCAGATGACGGGCGCGCCGTCCGCCGGCCCCCATTCCACCCAGGCCATCCGGTGGAAGGCCCCGGCCAGCAGGTAACGCAGATGGCCGTGGCGCACGGGGAAGGTCCTCAGTTGCTCCCTCCCCCGCGCTGGCGGGGGAGGGTCGGGGTGGGGGTAGCGTGCGACCTCGCCCTCAGACGATATCCCGCGTCCTTCAGACGACGCCCTTGTCCTTCAGCGCCTGGACCTGCGCTTCCGTCATGCCGAGCAGGCCGGTCAGCACTTCCTCGCTGTGTTCGCCGAGCAGCGGCGGCGCGATACGGTAATCCGCCGGCGTCGCCGACAGGCGCACGGGGTTGGCGATGACGGTGACCGCCGCGCCGTTGCTCAGCGTCAGGTCCACCGTGCAGCCGCGCGCCTTCACATGCGGGTCGGCGAAGACGTCGGACAGCTTGTTGATCGGGCCGCAGCCGATCTTCCGCTCCTCCAGCGCCGCCACCCATTCGGCGGTGGTCTTCGACTGCATCACCGGCGTCAGCGTCGCCGTCACCGCGTCCCGGTTGGCCACGCGTTCGGCATTGGTGGCGAAGCGGGGGTCTTCCAGCATCGCCTCGCAGCCGAAGGATTTGCAGAACCGCTCGAAGGTCGGGTCGTTGCCGACGGAGAGCACGATGTGCCCGTCCTTGGTCGGGAAGACCTGGTAGGGCGCGATGTTCGGATGCTGGTTGCCGAGCCGGGGCGGGTTCTCCCCGGTCGCCAGGTAGTTCATGCCCTGGTTGGCCAGCCAGGCGACGGAGGTATCGAGCATGCCGATATCGATCTGCTGCCCCTGCCCCGTGCGTTCGCGGTGGCGCAGCGCCGCCAGGATGCCGATGCAGCCATAGAGACCGGCAAACAGATCCGCGACCGGCACGCCCACCTTCTGCGGCAGGCCCTCGGGCTCCCCGGTCAGGGACATGACGCCGCCCATGCCCTGGATCAACGCGTCATAGCCCGGGCGCGGGGCGTAGGGGCCGGTCTGCCCGAAGCCGGTGATGGAGCAGTAGATCAGGCCCGGATACTTCGCCTTCAGCTGGTCGAAGCCGAGGCCGTACTTGGCCAGCGCGCCCACCTTGAAGTTCTCGACCAGGATGTCGCAGGTCTCGAGCAGCTGGTGGATGATCGCCTGCCCTTCCTCCTTCGCGATGTCGAGGGTGAGGGACTTCTTGTTCCGGTTGACGCCCAGGAAGTAGGCGCTTTCCGTCGTGCCCGGCCAGACCGGCGGCGCGAAGCCGCGGGTGTCGTCGCCGGATTCGGGGCGCTCGATCTTGATCACCTCGGCGCCCATGTCGCCCAGCATCTGCGTGCAGGTCGGCCCGGCCAGCACCCGGGTCAGATCGAGGACCCTGAGGCCGCGCAGCGGCCCGCTCGGTGCCTTCTCCATCAGTCAATCGCCCCTTCAATCCATCATTGGCCAGGCGCCCAAGGCGGGCTGCCCGGATTTCGCGCATCAAACCGCAGCATTGCCGCCGGCCGGCGGGCGACGCATGGTGCGGCCCGCGCTTATAGTGCCGTGTTTGCGGCGGAGGAAACCCATGCTCGACCTGCCCCACCCGACCCCGGATGCCCCGACGACCGATTGCTTCGCCCTCGCCAAGGCGCTGTCCGGCGTGCATTTCATCGGCGGACGTTATGTCCCCGCCCGGTCCGGCAAGACCTTCGCCGTGGTCAATCCCGCGACAGGGGCCGAGGTTGCCCGCGCCGCGGAGGGTGATGCGGCCGATGTGGATGCCGCCGTGGCCGATGCCGTGGAGGCCCAGAAGGCCTGGGCCAAGGTGCCCGCCCGCAAGCGCGGCGCCCTGGTCCATGCCTGCGCCGCCGCCATCCGCACCCATGTGGACGAACTCGGCCGGCTGATCGCGCTGGAGACGGGCAAGGCGCTGCGCACCGAATCCCGCGTCGAGGCGAACGTCGTCGCCGATGTGTTCGAATTCTTCGGCGGGCTGGGGTCCGAGCTGAAGGGCGAAAGCGTGCCCTTCGCCCCCAACGTCCTGTCCGTGACGGTGCGGGAGCCGCTGGGCGTCGTCGGCGCCATCATCCCCTGGAACGTGCCCATGCTGCTGATGGCGCTGAAGGTCGCGCCGGCGCTGGTGGCGGGCAATGCGGTGGTGGTGAAGTCGGCGGAGGAAGCCCCCCTCGCGGTGCTCCGGATCTGCGAGATCATGAACCGCATCCTGCCGCCCGGCGTCTTCAACATGGTCTCCGGCTTCGGCCCGGAATGCGGCGCGCCGCTGGTCAGCCACCCCAAGGTCCGCAAGGTGACCTTCACGGGCAGCGTGGAGACCGGGAAGATCGTCGCCAAGGCGGCGGCCGAGAAGCTGATCCCCGTCACCCTCGAACTCGGCGGCAAGTCGCCGATGATCGTCTTCGCCGACTGCGACTTCGACAAGACGGTGTCCGGCGCGCTGACCTCCATGCGCTTCACGCGCCAGGGCCAGTCCTGCACGGCGGCGTCGCGCATCTATGTGGAACGCCCGATCTTCGACCGCTTCGTGGGCGAGATGAAGAAGGCGGTGGACGCCATGGTCATGGGCGATCCCCTCGATGAGAAGACCGACATCGGCACCATCGTCAGCGAGGGCCAGCTGGAGAAGGTGCGCGCGTATATCGCGGAAGGCAGCGCGACGCCGGGGGCGACGGCCCATGTCTGCTCCGCCATGCCGACCGACCCGGCGCTGCGGAAGGGCCTGTTCATCCAGCCCGTGATCTTCACCGGCCTCGACGGCAAGTCCCGCCTGGTGCGGGAGGAGATCTTCGGACCCGTCACCGTCATCCAGCCCTTCGACGATCCCGAGGCCGTGCTGGCGGAGGCGAATGACAGCGACTACGGCCTGGCCGCGTCGCTCTGGACCAACAACCTCAAGGTGGGCCTCGACCTGGCGCACCGGCTGGAAGCGGGGCTGGTGCAGATCAACCAGAACCTCGTGGTGCAGGCCAATCTCAGCTACGGCGGCGTGAAGTCCTCGGGGCTCGGCAAGGAGGCCTCGCTGGAAGCCATGCTGGAACACTTCACGCATAAGAAGACCATCATGGTGAACATGTCGTGAGCGGATCCTCCAACTACGCCGGCAAGGACAAGGCGGAACTCGCCAACCTCCGCGCCAATGCCGAACGCATCCTGGCCGACCCGAAGCGGTCCAAGCTGCATGCGCAGGCGCGCGCCATGCTGGAAAACCTGCCCCCGCCGCCCGCGCCCACGCGCGGCGGCAGCGCGGCGGCCGCCACCGCCACCACGGCGGCGGTGGAGCAGCTGACGGCGCTGGCGACCGAGTTGGCGGGGATCTTCAACCTCTCCCCGCCGGAGGGCACCAGCCAGCCGCATAAATTCACGGGGTCCGACGGCAAGCCCAAGGTCGGCGGGCGGCAGCGGAGCAAGGCGGTGGCGGTGGACCGCTACCTCTCCCACCGCCGCGGCGATGCGATCGCCGCCATCGGCTTCCTCCGCCGGCTGGATGAGGAAGCGGAGACGGGCGGCGCCTGGTATGTGGACCAGCAGAATGCGGACACCCTGCCATCAAAGCTGGAAGACAGCTTCGAGGCCGCACGGGATGCCTTCGTGAAGCGGCTGGACGCGATCGGGACGCCCCGCAAGGGCTGATCCCGCGGCGGCGGCCCCATCGTTCAAGGGCCGCCGCTTCCCTTTCCCGCCCCGGCGGTCCATCTCCCCGGCCATGCGCATCGCCCTCAGCCTCGCCGGCCGCCTTCTCATCCTGCTGGTCATCTTCGCGGGCATCGCGGTGGCCTTCGGCCTTGCGATGGTCAATTCCAGCCTTCCCGACTCGCGGGAGGAGCCTGGCATCCCGACGCTCTCCGCCGCCGTCGCCATCACCCTCGACGAACACGGCATCCCCCGCATCCAGGCCATGAACGAACGCGATGCGGCCGTGGCGCTGGGCTGGCTGCATGCGCGGGACCGGATGTTCCAGATGGAGGCGATGCGCCGCGGCGCCGCCGGGCGGCTGGCGGAGATCGCCGGCCCCTCGGCGCTCCGCCTCGACCGCTTCTCCCGCACCCTCGGCCTGGTGCAATCCGCCGAATCAGACCTCGCGGCGCTCTCACCCCAGGCGCGGGACCTACTGGACGCCTATGCGGAAGGCGTGAACGCGCTGATCGCCGCGCGCGGGCGGCTGGCGGCGCCGGAATTCCTGGCGCTGGGCGAACCCGAGCCCTGGCGGCCCGTGGACAGCCTGCTCTGGGGCAAGGTCATGGGGCTGTGGCTGTCCGGCAATTGGCGGCGGGAACTGGAATACGCCCGCCAGGCGCAGGTGCTGCCGGCGGACCGGCTGGATGACCTCTGGCCGCGCGATGCCAGCGCCGGGCGGCCGGATTTGGCCGCGCTGCCGGGCGCCGTCCCGCTCGCCCGCATCCTGGAGGCGGTGCCGGTCTTCGGCGTGGATGCGCCGCTGCCGGACAGTGCCTCCAACGCCTGGGCCGTGACGGGGGCGCGCAGCGCATCGGGCGCGGCCCTGCTGGCCAACGACCCGCATCTCGGCTTCCAGGCGCCCATCCTCTGGTACCTCGCCCGCATCGACTTCCCGGATGGCAGTTTCCGCGCTGGCGCCAGCGCGCCGGGGGTGCCGGCCATCGTCATCGGCCGCAACCAGCGCCTGGCCTGGGGCTTCACCACCACCCATTCGGACACGCAGGACGTCTTCGTCGAACGCCTCTCCGGTGCCGATTCCTACGAGACCCCCGACGGCCCCCGCCCCTTCACGATCCGGGAGGAACGCATCGCCGTGCGCGGCCGGGCGGAGCCGGAGGTGCTCCTTGTGCGGGAGACGCGGCACGGGCCGGTGATCTCCGGCCTCGATGGCATCGCCGCGGCGCAGGGCCATGTGCTGGCCGTGTCCATGGCCAACCTCGCGCCGCGCGACACGGCGGCGGAGGCGCTGCTGGCGCTGAACCGCGCCACCACGCTGGCGCAGGCGCGGGCCGCGGCCGCGCTGTTCACCAGCCCGCCGCAGAACCTGATGGTGGCCTCGGCGGAGGGCAGCATCGCGCAATACCTGGTCGGCCGCACGCCGATCCGCCGCGCGGGGGATGGGCGCCTGCCCTCCCGCGGCTGGGATGGCAGCATGGACTGGACCGGCTTCGTGCCCTTCGACGCCATGCCCCACATCGAAAACCCGGCCAGCGGGCAGATCGCCAATGCCAATTCACGCCCGGCGCCGGCGGATCATCCGGTGTTCCTGGGCGTGGACTGGTATGGCGACTGGCGCCTGCGCCGGATCCGCGAATTGCTCGCGGAACGGCCGAAGCATGACCTCGCCGGCTTCGCCGCCATGCAGAACGACGTGGTGTCGCTGCTGGCACGCGACATCCTGCCCGCCCTGCTGGCCGTGCCCCCGCCCCCCGGCCTGCCCGGCCGCGCCCAGGCGCTGCTGCGGGACTGGGATGGCGCGATGCGGGCGGAGGCGCCGCAGCCCATGATCTACCACGCCTGGCTGCGCGCCTTCCGCCGCCTGGCGCTGGCCCAGGGCGGCGCGCCGGAGGGCACGAGCGCCGGCCCCGAATTCACCCGCCTGCTGCTGACCGACCCCGCCCGCGGCGCCGCCTGGTGCGGCGCGGCGGGCTGCGCGCCGATCCTGGCCCGCGCCCTGGTCGAGGCCACCGCGGAGATCGAGTCCGCCCAGGGCGGCGACCCCGCCAAATGGGCCTGGGGCCGCGCCCATCTCGCCACCTTCGAACAACCGATCCTGCGCTTCATCCCCATCCTCGGCGGCATGACGCGGCTGGCGGCGCCGAGCCCGGGGGATGGGGAGACGCTGTCGCGCGGCGGCATGCGGGGCGGCGGGGACACGCCCTATGCCCATCTGCATGGCGCGGGGCTGCGCGCGGCCTTCGACCTCGGCGATCCCGATGGCGCGGTCGCGATCATCGCCACCGGCCAGTCGGGCCACCCTTTTTCACAGCATTGGGATGACCTGCTGCAACGCTGGCGGGATGGTGACGTTGTGCGCCTGGGACGGGAACCGGCCATGGTGGCCGGGACCATCCGCCTGAAGCCCGAAGCCGCCGGAGTGCCGAGTGAACCAGAACCGCGCCAGCGACGCCGTTGACCGGCCGCCCCCCTTCGAGGGTGTGATCGGCCGGCGCGTCCTCGCCTGGCTGATCGATGGCGCAATCCTGTTCATCCTGTCCTGGCTGGTCTGGGGCGGCACGGGTCTGCTGGCGCTGTTCACGCTGGGCCTGGCGGGCGGGCTGTTCCTGCTGCCATGGGGGCTGGTGCTGCCCATCCTCTACGGCACGCTCTCCATCGGCTCCCCGCTCTCCGCCACGCCGGGGCAGGCGCTGATGGGGCTGGTGGTGCGGTCCGAATCCGATACGGGCCATCCCAGCTTCGGCCAGGCCTTCACCAGCACGACCCTGCTGGCCCTGTCCTGGGCGGCGGGCGGCGTGCCGCTGCTCGCGGCCTTCTTCTCCTCCCGCTCCCGCACCCTACATGACCTCTTCTCCGACACCCTCGTGGTGCGGGCCGCGGCACTGCAGCCCGAGGGGCGCCAGGGCCGATTCATCGCGGAGGATGGTTGATTTGCCAGCGGCCAGCGCGGACAGTAGAGCCTGACAGACATGCTCCAGCGCGCCACCCGCCGTCCGCAATTCTTCTACACCACCGCGCCGCTGCCCTGCCCCTATCTGGCAGGCCGGACGGAGCGGAAGATCGTGACCGAACTGGCCGGCGGGGATGCGGAAGCGCTGCATGACCGGCTGTCCCGCGCCGGCTTCCGCCGCAGCCACAACATCGCCTATTCGCCGGTCTGCCCGGGCTGCCGCGCCTGCATCCCCATCCGCATCGTCGCCAATGCCTTCACGCCCGACCGCACCCAGCGGAAGGTGATGCGCTTCAACGCCGACCTGGTGACGGCGGAGATGCCGGCGCGGGCAAGCGCCGAGCAATTCGCCCTGTTCCAGCGCTACCAGGGTGCCCGCCATGGCGATGGCGACATGGCGGCGATGGGGTTCTACGACTATCGCGCCATGGTGGAGGACACGCCGATCACCACCGGCGTCGTCGAATTCCGCGACGGCGGCGGCCGGCTGCTCGGCGCCTGCCTGACGGATTGGCTGAGCGATGGCCTGTCCGCCGTCTATTCCTTCTATGCGCCGGAGGAGACGCGCCGCAGCCTCGGCACCTATGCCATCCTCTGGCTGGTGTCGCGCGCCCGCAGGCTCGGCCTGCCTTACGTCTATCTCGGCTACTGGGTCCCCCAGAGCCCGAAGATGGCCTACAAGGCCCGCTACCGGCTGAGCGAGACGCTGTCCGGCGGCGTCTGGCGCGTGCTGCCGGAGGATGGCGCGGACAGCGCCGCCACCGAGGGGCATGAGAGGGTCAGCGTTACCGGCTGACCCCCCGCCGCGGCGCTTCAGGCGCGCGGCAGTTGCATCCCGTGCCCGTCCGGCGTGGTGTCGGAGACCTCCCCAACCGTGGAAGCCGGCCAGTGCGCCTGGATGATGCCCATCATCCCCCGCCCGAAGGGCCCCGCGAAATCCGCGCCGAGTTCGGTCAGCGTGTTCAGCCACCCCGCATTCACCGCCCCCGCCGCCGCCAGGCGCTGGATGGCCATGTCCTCCGCCAGCTTGCTGTTGCTGCCGGAGACGTCGACCACGACCTGCACGTTGTAGCCGGCCCGCAGCAGGTCGAGCGCCGTGTGAAGCGTGCAGTTGTCGATCGAGATGCCGCCGATGATGACGTCCCGCCACCCCGTCGCGCGCAGCCATTCCATGAAGGCCGGCGTGCAGCCCGATGGCGTGCTGCGCGGGAAGGTGGCCGCCCCCGCATCGATCAGCGCGCGGATTTCCGGCAGGAAGGTGCCGTAGTAGTCGTTCTCCTCCCCGAACACCGCCGTCGGCAGGCCGAACAGCCCGCTGAATTTCGCGAAGGCCTGGATGTTGTTGCGGAATTGCGGGCCCGGGATGGTCGTGATGAGGTTATCGAGCCCGGTGACGTAGTCGACATAGGCGATGGCCGCGCTGTCCGGCGCCATGCGCCGCAAGGCAGGAGAGGTCATGGAAGCATTGTCCCTGGCTGTTGCACCGGCGGATCACTTGGCCCCCCTGCCCGCGCCCTGGCAGCCACGCCGGCGGAACCGGCCGTTCCCGTCCTGGAACGGGGCGGCCCCTTGAACAGCGACGACCTGCGCGTCTTCCTCCGGGTGGCGGAGGCGCGCAGCCTGTCCCGCGCCGCGGCCGTGCTGCGCCGGCCCAAATCCTCCGTCAGCCGGCAATTGGCGCGGCTGGAGGAGGAGGCCGGCGCCATGCTGGTGGAACGCGGGCGGGATGGCATCCGCCTGACCGATGCGGGCCGCGTGCTGCTGGACCATGCACGCCAGGTGGCGGCGCTGATCGATGGCGCGGCGGCGGCGGTGCAGGCATCGCTGGTGACGCCGCGCGGCGTGCTGCGGGTGAATGCGCCGCATCTCTTCGCCACGCATTTCCTGGCGCCGCGCCTGCCCGGCTTCCTCGCCGCCCATCCCGGCGTCACGGTGGTGCTGGATGTCGCCCCCGTGCCGGTCGGCGCCCAGGCCGCGGAGCCGGATGTGATGATCCGCGTCGGCCCGCTGGAGGACAGTTCGCTGATCGCCCGGCGCCTCGGCAACAGCGAGGTCCGGCTCTACGCCACCCCCGCCGCGCTGCATGGCCTGGCGCCGGACGTGGCCGTGGCGCTGATCCGCGACGCCGGGCTGGCGGAGGCCGCGCCACTCGGCCACCACCGCAGCATCGTGGCCTTCGAGGAAGGGCGCCCCGTGCGGCGGATGGAGGCGCTGGAGCCGCTGGTGCGCCATGGCATCGTCATGGCCGGCGCCGGCGCCGCCTGGCTGCCGGCCTTCCTCTGCCGCGCGGCGGCGGCGCGGGGCGATCTGGTGGACCTCACGCCGGGCGCGCCGCTCGGCCCCATCGCGCTGCATGCGCTGTTCAGTGCGGAAGGCGGGACCAGCCCCAAGGTCCGCGCCTTCCTCGACTTCCTCACCCGCACCATGGATGTGCTGGAAGCCGGCAAGGCTTAGCGGCTACTCGAACCGGTTGCTCCGCGGGAAGCCGTTGGGCGGCTGCTTGCCGGCGCCGGCGCGGTTGCCGCGCCACTCCCGCAAATCGGTTTCCGTCCGCACGCCAGATCCGTATTTCCAGCGCAGCCCGGCCTTGGCGAAGAAGACCTGCACATCCGCGAGGCCGCCATCCTTGTAGCCCTGCAGCTGCACGCCGCGGCCGCGCGTCATCTCCGGCACCTGTTCCAGCGGGAAGACCAGCAGCTTCCGGTTGTCGCCGACCACCGCGACCATGTCGCCATCCGCCACCTTGCAGCAGGCGGCTTCCTTCCCCGCTTCCAGCACCAGCACCTGCTTGCCCGTGCGCTTCTCCGCCAGCAGGTCATCCGCCTTCACCAGGAAGCCCTTCCCATCCTGCGCGGCGACGAGGTAGCGGATGCCGTCCTTGTGGACGAACATCGTCACCACATCATCCTCATTCGTCAGGTCGAGCAGCAGGCGCACGGGCTGGCCATCGCCGCGGCCGCGCGGGATGGCATCGGCCTTGAGCGTGAAGGCCTTGCCGTTGGTGGCGAAGACCACGATGCGGTCCGTCGTCTCGGCGTGCAAAGCGAAACTCAGCGCGTCGCCTTCCTTGAAGCGCAGCTCCGCATCCGCGGCCAGGTGACCCTTCTGCGCGCGGATCCAGCCCTTCTCCGACAGGATCACGGTGATGGGCTCGCGCTCCACGAAGGCGTTCTCATCGACGATGATCTCGCCGAGCGGCGCGCCGACTTCCGTGCGCCGCTTGCCGAGCACTGTCTCCTCGCCGAATTTGCGGCGCGTCTCCGCCACCTCCTCGGCGATCGCGGCCCAGCGCTTCGCTTCGCTGGAAAGCAGGCCCTGGAGGCGCTTCTGCTCCGTCGAGAGCTTCTTGTGCTCCTTCCGGATCTCCATCTCCTCCAGCTTGCGCAGCGCGCGCAGCCGCATGTCAAGGATGGAGGTCGCCTGCACATCGGTCAGCGAGAAGGTGCTCATCAGCGCCTCCTTCGGCTTGTCCTCATAGCGGACGATGCGGATCACCTCATCGAGGTTGAGGTAGACGATCAGGTAGCCGTCCAGGATCTCCAGCCGCCGCGCGATGGCCGCCAGGCGATGTTCCGACCGCCGCACCAGCACCACATGGCGGTGGTCCAGCCAGCAGCGCAGCACCTCCTTCAGCCCCATGACGCGCGGCGTGCGATCCGCGTCGAGCACGTTCATGTTCAGCGGGAAGCGCGTCTCCAGCGCCGAATTGCGGAACAGCGTCTCCATCAGCATCTTCGGGTCGACGGCCCGCGTCTTGGGCTCCAGCACCAGGCGGACGATGTCCGTGCTCTCGTCGCGCACGTCGCCGAGCAGCGGGAGCTTCTTCTCCTCCATCAGCTGCGCGATCTGCTCGATCAGGCGCGACTTCTGGACCTGGTAGGGGATCTCCGTGACGACGATCTGCCAGGTGCCGTTCTTCAGCGGCTCCGTCTTCCATTGCGCGCGCAGCCGGAAGCCGCCGCGGCCGGTGACATAGGCTTCGCGGATGCTGTCGGCCGATTCCACCATCAGCCCGCCGGTCGGGAAATCCGGGCCCTTCACATGGGCCAGCAGGTCATCGACCGAGGCGTCGGGGTTGTTGATCAGCGCGATGGCGGCGCCGCAGAGCTCCCCCGCATTATGCGGCGGGATGGAGGTCGCCATGCCCACCGCGATGCCGGCCGCGCCATTGGCCAGCAGGTTCGGGAAGGCGGCCGGCAGGACCAGCGGCTCCTTCTCCTCCCCGTCATAGGTGGCGCGGAAATCGACGGCGTTCTCCTCGATCCCCTCGAGCAGCGCCTGCGCGACCTCCGTCAGCCGGGCTTCCGTGTAGCGCATGGCCGCGGCGTTATCGCCGTCGATATTGCCGAAATTGCCCTGGCCCTCGACCAGCGGATAGCGGGCGGCGAATTCCTGCGCCTGGCGGACCAGGGCTTCGTAGATGCTGCTGTCGCCATGCGGATGGTACTTGCCCATCACGTCGCCGACGATGCGGGCGCATTTCTTGAAGCCGGAGGCCGGGTCCAGCTTCAACTGGTGCATGGCGTAGAGCAGCCGCCGATGGACCGGCTTCAGACCGTCCCGCACATCCGGCAGGGACCGGCTGACGATGGTGGACAGCGCATAGGCCAGATAGCGCTCCGACAGCGCATCGGCCAGGCGCGTCTCACGCTCATTGCCGTTCGGCGGAAGGGACTTGATGTCATCCGGCATGGGTCAGATTCGTGCTTCGTTCCTGTCCGGCCGGGTCTAGCCGATCCCGGCCGGGATGTCGAAGCCCGAAGAGGCGGCGGTCACGCCGCCCGGACCGCCGCCAGGAAGTGGTCCACCTGGCCGCGCAGCTCCGAGGAAGCCGCGGAGACGCCATCGCCGGTCGCCAGCACGGCCTGGGCCTGCGCCTCCGTCCACCGCACCGCGGCCTGGACCTGCTGCATCATGCGGGTTGCCTCGTCATTCTGCCGGGCCACCACCTGCACGCTGCCCGCGATCTCCCGCGTCGCGGCGCCCTGTTCCTCCACCGCCGCGGCGATCGCGGTCGCCACCTCGCTCACCTTGGCGATGCTGCCGCCGACCTCCCGGATGGCGGAGACCGCCAGGTCCGTCGCGGACTGGATGGCGCCGATCTGCGCGGTGATCTGTTCCGTGGCCTTGGCGGTCTGGCCGGCCAGGGTCTTCACCTCGCTCGCCACCACCGCGAAGCCCTTGCCCGCATCGCCCGCGCGCGCAGCCTCGATCGTCGCATTCAGCGCGAGGAGGTTGGTCTGCCCCGCGATCTCCCCGATCAGGCGCACCACGTCGCCGATCTGGGACGCGGCATCCGCCAGGGTCAGCACCGTGCCGTTGGTGCTGCGCGCGCGTTCATCCGCTTCCCGCGCCATGCCGGCGGCGGAGGCGACCTGGCGGCTGATCTCCCCGATGCTGGCCGTCAGTTCCTCGGTCGCCGCCGCGACGGAGGAGAGGTTGGCGGCGTTGCGCTCGGCGCCTTCCGCCGTCGCCGTCGCGGCCTGCCCCGCGCTGGCGACGCCGGTCGCCATGACATCGGCCGCCTGGCGAAGCTCGGCGGCGGATTCGCCAAGCCGCGCCAGGATGCCGGCGGTCGCCCCGCCGAAGCTGCCCGTCTCCCGCTCGATCGCCTGGTGCCGGGCCTCCCGCGCAACACGGTCGGCGGCGGCGGCTTCCTCCAGTTCCTTCGCGCGGCGGGACCAGTCGCGCAGGCTGCCGAGGGCGCGGGCCACGGCCCCGACCTCATCCCTGCGATCCAGGCCGGGGATCCGCGTGTCCAGCTCCCCGGCGCCCAGCCGTTCCGTCGCCGCCGCCAACTCGGCCAGCGGCGCGGTGACCCGGCGAAGTACGATCCAGGCCGCGCCGGCGGCCACCAGCAGCACCATCAGGGCGGCTACGCCCGCGAAGGCCAGGGCGGCGCGCTTGGCGGCGACGACCGCTTCCATATGGTCCTCGCTCGCCGTGCCCGCGGCATCGCGCACCTGCAGCAGAGTGCCCACCAGCGGGTTGCCCCCCTCGATCCACTCCCGCCCCGTCATGCCGTAGCGCCCGCCCGGCGCCTCGGCCCCGCGGCGAACCGCCTCATCCACCCGCCGGCGGAAGCCCTCGAAATACTGCTGGCGGGCGGCGGTGGCGGCGGCACGGAGCGCGGGGTGGGTGGCGGGGTCCGCGGCCGGGGCCAGGTTCTCCACCTGCAACCACAGCGCATCGATGCGTGACCGCATGGCGGCAATGCTGGTCTGCTGGCCCGGCTCCAGCGCCCGTTCCCCGCTGATGGCCGCACCGACCACGCCGAGTTCGAAGCCCGAGGCTTCGCGCATCCGCCAGCCGATCTCCTTCAGGCTGGCCAGCCGCGCCAGCACCGGGTCACGCCCGGCCGCGTCATGCGTATAGGCCGCCCAGAGCCGGGTGGAGGCCTCCAGCAGCCGCGACATGCCCGGCACATAGCCCTGCATGATCGCGGCCTGTCGCTGGTCCCTTGGCAGGGACAGCGCCTGGTCCACCTGCTGGCGCAGGCCCTCCGCCTCCCGCAGCGCGGTGCGGAAATTCTCCAGCAGCGTGGCGCCGCCCGGCAGGGTTTCGGCACCGGGCAGGCCTTCGGCGCGCAGGGCATCGCGGGCAGCCTGGCGGTGGCGCTCCATCCGCTGCCTCAGCTCGGCCGGCATGGGCGCCGGGGCCTGCACGGCGTTCCCGGCGAAGAGGCGTTCCAGCAGCAACTCGTGCAGCCCCGCGGCGAAGCGGTTCGCGGCGCGGTCGGCAGCCTGGGCTTCCTCCGCCTCCCGCAGCACGGTCCAGGCATTCACGGCATGCAGCCCGGCCAGGCTGACCGCCAGCAGGGACAGCAGCGCCATCACCCCCAGCAGCGCGGCACGGATCGACAGCGCCATCGGCGCGGCGTGTCGGGAACGGGGCATGGTCACTCCTCCCGGCCCTGGGCGGGCCTGGCTCATCCAACCGGCCGCACCATCGCCGGGAAGGCTGAATGTCCCTCTAACGCCGTCGGGCGCCGGGGGGTCGCCCCACCGGCGCCCGCCTGGCCGACCGTCCCTCAGAGGATGAAATCCTGCACCTGCGCATCGAAGCGCAGCGCGTGGCTGCCGGTCAGCAGCACCTCCAGGTCCGCGATTCCGTCCCCATTGATCTCCAGCTGCACCAGCGTGTCGTCGCCCTGGGCCTGGAAGCGCAGCTGGCCGTGGTTGCCGCCGGCCAGGAAGCGGTCCGTGCCCAGGAACAGGAAGGCATCATCGGCGCCGCCGGCCTGGCCATCGATGGCGGAGAAATCCAGCCGGTCCCCCGCCTGGAAATCCCGCACCACGTCCCGCACCCCCGCATATTTCACCTGGCCGGCGGAGCTCAGCTTGCCGACATCCGCCTGCGTCCAGACGAAGAGGTCGCCATCCCCGCCGCCGAAGAGCTGGTCGAGGCCGAGGCCGCCCGCCAGCGTATCCGTGCCCGCGCCGCCCATCAGCACATCGTCGCCGGCGCCGCCCTTCAACTGGTCGGCATCCGCGCCGCCGAGCAGGCTGTCATTCCCAGCGCCGCCTTCCAGCAGGTCGCGGCCATTGCCGCCTTCCAGCGTATCCAGCCCCGCATCGCCGCGCAGCGTATCGTCATCCGCCCCGCCCAGCAGCCGGTCATCATCCGCGCCACCATTCAGGACATCGCGGCCAGCGCCGCCTTCCAGCAGGTCGTCCCCCGCATCGCCATCCAGCCGGTCATTGCCGCCGGCGCCCTGCAAGGTATCCCGCCCGTTGCCGCCCTGGAGGGTATCGGCGCCGAACCCCGACTCCCCGATCACATCGCCGACCAGCAGGTCGTCCTCATCCCCGCCGCGCAGCAGGTCGGCCCCCATGCCGCCCTGGAGCGTGTCGAAGCCCTGGCCGCCATCCAGCACGTCGTTGCCCTGTTCGCCCGCCAGGCTGTCATTCCCCTGGCTGCCCGCCAGGTTGTCGTTGCCCGAGGCGCCGAACAGCGTATCCGCCCCCTGCCCGCCGATCATCTGGTCTTCGCCGGCGCCGCCATCCATCCAATCGGCCTGGTCCCCGCCATCGAGGTGATCGTTCCCGGCGCCGCCCTTGAGCGTGTCTTCGTCGATGCCGCCTTCGAGGACATCGTTGCCCGCGCCGCCATCCATGCTGTCGGCGCCCTGTTCCCCCTTCAGCAGGTCGGCGCCATTGCCGCCATCCAGCGTATCCGCGCCGATGCCGCCATAGAGGTCATCATCGCCATCGCCGCCGGAGAGCGTGTCGTCATCCTCGAAGCCGCGCAGCTCATCATCGCCCTCCCCGCCATCCAGGCTGTCCCCGCCCTTGTGGCCGAAGAGGATGTCGTCGCCCTCATTCCCCCGCAGCACATCGGCGCCGTCGCCGCCGCTGAGGTAGTCATTCCCCTCGCCGCCGAACATCGTGTCCCGGCCATTGCCGCCGAAGATCAGGTCATCGCCGCCGAAGCCGTGGACGGCGTTGTTGCCATCGCCCAGGTCGATGAACTCGCCGAACATCCCGGTCGCGCGCCAGGCCAGGAAGCGGTCATTGCCGGCGCCACCCTTGGGATCGAACAGGCCCATCGTCGTCTCCATCATCCGGTGCCGCGACCATCCGCGGCGTGGGGGGAGAATGACGGGGGATGGGGCCGGGGCCGTGTTCCCGGGGGAACAGGGCGTGGATCAGGGGCGATGCGCCGGCAGGAAATCCCGCCTGAAGCCCGCGACCGCGGGCAGCAGCACCAGCAGGATCAGCGGCACGGCCAGCACCAGGCCGATGAAGAGCGGCGTGGTGGCGAAGAAGGCGGCGAAGGCGCAGGCGGTGACGCGGCGGCGTGCCTCCGCACTGCGCGGCAGACGCATCAGGCCCCACAGGAACATCGTCGGCGCCACGACGCCGCTGAGCAGCGGCAGCGGAGGTCCGATGAGGGGCGCGCCGCTGGCTTCGGGCAGGAGCTTGTCGATCTGGAGCCCCGGCAGGCCGAGCAGTCCCGCAGCATCCGGGAAGAACTCGGCCCACAGGCCCGCCAGGAAGACGATGACGGGCATGCTGCCGATGGCGCCGAGGACCATCGCCGCGATGGCGACGGCCCTGCACACCCAGGCACGGGCAGCAGGCTGCCCCGGCAAGATCAGAACGGAATATCGTCGTCCAGGTCGCTGCCGCCCTTGGGCGGCGCGCTGCGGCCACCACCGGCGGGCGCCCGGCTGCCGCCGCCGCTGTTGTCCCAGCCGCCGGAGGACCGGCCGCCGCCGCCGGCGGAACGGCCACCACCACCCCCGCCGCCATAGCCGCCGCCCCCGCCGCCACCACCGGCATAGCCGCCGCCGCCCTCGCCGGGGTCGCCGCCCATCTCACCGCCCGTACCGCGGCCGCCGAGCAGCGCGATCTCGCCCCGGAACTGGCGCAGCACGATTTCCGTGGTGTAGCGGTCGGCGCCGGCCTGGTCCTGCCACTTGCGGGTCTCGAGCTGGCCCTCGACATAGACCTCGCTGCCCTTGCGCAGGTACTTCTCCGCGATCTCGCCCAGCTTCTCGTTGAAGATCGCCACCGAATGCCATTCGGTGCGCTCCTGCTGGTTGCCCTCGCGGTCCTTGTAGCGCTCGCTGGTCGCAAGCCGCAGGTTCACCACGCGGCCGCCATTCTGGAAGTTGCGGATCTCCGGATCGCGGCCGAGCCGCCCCACCAGGATCACCTTGTTGACGCCAGCCATCGCAACATCCCCTCACTGCGGGGTGCAACTTAGCTGTCCCCGCCGGTCTCGCAAAATCCGTTGAAGCACTACCTATAGGGCTTCGCATCATCTAGAACAAGACGCGAACGCCGTCCCGACTCCACGGGGCGGCGCCCCTACGGCCCACCCAGACCGATCGGTGACCTCATGAGCGGATTGATCCGCGTCCGCGGCGCGCGGGAGCATAACCTCAAGAACATCGACATCGACATCCCGCGGGACACGCTGACGGTGGTCACGGGGCTGTCGGGGTCGGGCAAGTCGTCGCTGGCCTTCGACACCATCTATGCCGAGGGCCAGCGCCGCTATGTCGAGAGCCTGAGCGCCTATGCCCGGCAGTTCCTCCAGCTCATGCAGAAGCCGGATGTGGACAGCATCGAGGGCCTGAGCCCCGCCATCTCCATCGAGCAGAAGACCACCAGCCACAACCCGCGTTCCACCGTCGGGACGGTGACCGAGATCCACGACTACATGCGTCTGCTCTGGGCGCGGGTCGGCGTGCCCTATTCGCCCGCCACGGGATTGCCGATCGAGGCGCAGACCGTCTCCCAGATGGTGGACCGCATCATGGCCATGCCGGAAGGCACGCGGCTTCTGCTGCTGGCCCCCGTTGCCAAGGGCAAGAAGGGCGAGTTCAAGAAGGATTTTCTCGAATTCCAACGGCGCGGGTTCGAACGGGTCAAGGTCAACGGCACGCTCTACTCGGTCGGTGAGGTGCCGGCGCTCAACAAGAAGCTGAAATACGATATCGAGGTCGTGGTGGACCGCATCGTGGTCCGCGAAGGCATCGAATCGCGCCTGGCGGACAGCCTGGAAACCGCGCTCGCGCTGGCCGATGGCGTCGCCTATGCGGAGGGTGCGGACGACCAGAAGCGCACCGTCTTCAGCCAGAAATTCGCCTGCCCCGTCAGCGGCTTCACGATCGAGGAGATCGAGCCGCGGCTGTTCAGCTTCAACTCCCCCCAGGGCGCCTGCCCCACCTGCGACGGCCTCGGCACGCAATCCTTCTTCGATCCGATGCTGGTGGTGCCGGATGACACCAAGTCGCTGAAGGACGGCGCGGTGCAGCCCTGGTCCGGCGCGTCATCGCCCTATTACGACCAGACGCTGGAAAGCCTGGCGCGCCACTACAAGGTGGCGATGACGACGCCCTGGGCCGATTTGCCCAAGGCATTCCGTTCGGTCGTCATGACCGGCACGGGCAGCGAAGTGGTCACGTTGAAATACAAGGACGGGCTTCGCGCCTATGACGTGAAGAAGGCGTTCGAGGGCGTGATCCCGAACCTTGAGCGCCGCTACCGCGAGACGGACAATCCCTGGGTGCGGGAGGACCTGTCCCGCTACCAGGCGGACCGCCCCTGCCCCGCCTGCCAGGGCCATCGCCTGAAGCCGGAAAGCCTGTCGGTGAAGGTGGCGGAATGCCACATCGGCCACGTCAACAACCTGTCCATCCGCAAGGCGCGGGACTGGTTCGCGCAGGTGATGCCGACGCTGACGCCGCAGCGCCAGGAAATCGCCCGCCGCATCCTGCGGGAGATCGAGGAGAGGCTGCAGTTCCTGGTGGATGTGGGGCTCGACTACCTCTCGCTCGGCCGTTCCTCCGCCACGCTGTCCGGCGGCGAATCGCAGCGCATCCGCCTGGCATCCCAGATCGGCAGTGGCCTCACCGGCGTGCTGTATGTGCTCGACGAACCCAGCATCGGCCTGCACCAGCGGGACAATGAACGCCTGCTCAAGACGCTGCGGCGCCTGCGGGACATCGGCAACACGGTACTGGTCGTGGAGCACGATGAGGACGCGATCCGCAGCGCCGACCATCTGATCGATATCGGCCCCGCCGCCGGCAAGGGCGGCGGGCGCATCATCGCCCAGGGCACGCCCGCGGCGGTGGAGGCGAATCCCGACAGCATCACGGGGCAGTACCTGTCCGGCGCGCGGCGCATCCCGATGCCCGCCACGCGCCGGCCCATCGACCCGAAGCGCGTCATCCGCGTCGTCGGCGCGCGGGGCAACAACCTCAAGGACGTCACCGCGGAGATCCCGCTCGGCACCTTCTGCTGCGTCGCCGGCGTCTCCGGCGGCGGGAAGTCGACGCTGGTGATCGAGACGCTCTTCAAGGCCGCGTCCCGCCGTCTGATGGGCAGCGGGGAGGTGCCGGGGCCGCATGAGCGGATCGAGGGTCTCGAACACCTCGACAAGATCATCGACATCGACCAGTCGCCGATCGGCCGCACGCCGCGATCCAACCCCGCGACCTATACCGGCCTGTTCGGCCCGATCCGCGACTGGTTCGCGGAAATGCCGGAATCCCGCGCCCGCGGCTACCAGGCCGGCCGCTTCAGCTTCAACGTCAAGGGCGGCCGCTGCGAGGCCTGCCAGGGCGATGGCGTGCTGAAGATCGAGATGCACTTTCTTCCCGATGTCTACGTGACCTGCGATACCTGCAAAGGGAAGCGCTACAACCGCGAAACCCTTGATGTGAAATTCAGGGGAAAATCCATCGCCGACGTGCTGGACATGACGGTGGATGAGGGGGTGGAGTTCTTCTCCGCCGTGCCGTCGATCCGCGACAAGCTCGTCGTGCTCCGTGATGTCGGCCTCGGCTATATCCATCTCGGCCAGCAGGCGACGACGCTGTCGGGCGGCGAGGCGCAGCGCATCAAGCTGTCGAAGGAATTGTCGCGCCGCGCCACCGGCCGCACGCTCTACATCCTCGATGAGCCGACGACGGGCCTGCATTTCGAGGATGTGCGCAAGCTGCTGGAAGTGCTGCACGCGCTGGTGGCCCAGGGCAACACGGTGGTGGTGATCGAGCACAACCTGGAGGTCATCAAGACCGCCGACTGGATCCTCGACCTGGGGCCGGAGGGCGGCGAGGGCGGTGGCCGGATCGTGGCGCAGGGGACGCCGGAGGAGGTGGCGGAGGCACCGGAAAGCCATACCGGCCGCTTCCTGAAGCCCATCATCGCGCGCGACGGCAGCGTGGCGGCCCCCATCGTGGCGAGGAAGCGGAAGAAGGCGTGACGGCCACCGTCCACTCCCCGCACTACCTCCTCCGCATGGCGGTCGCGGCCCGGCCGCAGGGCGAGCGGGCCGACTGGCTGCGACACCATCTGGAGACCAAGCCGGACGCCGACCGGCGCTATGCCTGGCATGTCGCGGAGGCGCTGTTCGAAACGCATCCGGAGCCCCTCCGCGCCGCCGCGACGGCACTTCTGGCCCATGCGCCGAGCCGCCCCTTCGCGGCAATGGCCCTGGCGCGGCTGCACAACCGGCTCGGCGAGTTCGATGCCCTGCGCGCCCTGATCCTCTCGGAACTGCCCGCACCGCCGGTTCCCCGGCCGGAATGGCTGCGAGCCCTGCTCCGCACCGAACTCCTCGCCCCCTCAGCGGAGGCGGTCCGGCACTGGGCGTTGGCGATGGCAGAGTTGTCGCCCCTCACCCGCCGCTCGCTTCGCCTGCAGCACCACTGCCTTCAGGGTCGCCCCGCCGATGCCGGGCCGGTGCGGGAAGTGCTGGCCAAGCGCCTGCCGGGCATCATGGCGCAGGGCATGCCGCCGGCGCTGGAGCGCCTGGCGATGGCGCGCGACGTGGCCGTGGTCGGCAACGGCTCCGGCCTTCGCGGCAGCGGCGCCGGCGCGGCGATCGAAGCGCATGACATGGTCATCCGCATGAACTACCCGCTGCTGACCGGGCATGAGGCCGATGCGGGGCGGCGCTGCGACCTGATGCTGTTCCACGAGACCAAGCGCCCGATCCTGCCCAGCCTGGTCACGCGCGAACCCGGCTTCGACACCCTGCCCGCGCTCGGCATCCGCGGCATCGCCTTCGAGGATCCGGCCCCCCCCGGCCCCCCGCGCCTGCCCAACGGGCTGATCGACCTGGTCTCCGGCATCGCCTATCCCTGGCCAACCACGGGGCTCACGGCGATCATCCTGGCGGCGGTCGTCTTCGCGCGGCCGGTCACGCTGTTCGGCTTCGACTTCTTCGCCCCCGGACGCCAGGGCCACTATTTCGGCGACGTCACCGCCGCCGTCATGCACGAACTGGCCTATGAACGCTGGTTCGCGGCGCATGCGCTGCCGGTGCTGGGCCACGCCGTCACGCGCCACTCCTCCTCGGCATAGGGTTTGGCCCGGGCTGCGATCGGTGCGTGGATATTCGGGCCTGCCAGGCGGGGGCTCGCGGCGGGCGGGGCGATGGGGTTCCACCGCCGGGCGCGCCCGCAGCCAGGTCTCCACAGGCCCTGGACCCATGTCGGAAGCGACGCCGAAAGGGGCCTCGCGACCTGCATCGGCGCAGTGTCCGCCTCGTCGGGTGATTCGGCCCGACTCGATCATGCCCCGACTAGATCATGCTCTCACCGGCGTGCGCCTCACGCCGGCCGGAACCCGATCCGCGCATAGGCCGCCCGCGCGGCCTCCCCCGACAGCAGCGCCAGCAGCGCCCGCGCCGCCGGCCCGTCCTGCACGATGGCGGCGCGATAGACGGTCCAGAGGTTCAGCGCCTCCGGCAGCAGCCCCACCAGTTGGACGCCGGGCCGGTCGATGATCTCGGTCGCCTGGCTGAAGGCCAGCGTCACCTCCCCGCGCCCCGCCATCGCCACGCCTTCGACGCCGAAGGAGACGAGCCGCAGCTTCGGCCGCAGCGCCTCCGTCAGGCCGAGCCGCTCGATCACCACCGCCACATGCCGCCCGGCGGTCGCGCCGCGGGCGGGGTCGGCATAGGCGATGGTCTCGGCGGCCAGCAGCGCGTTCCGGAAGGCCTCCGGCGTCCCGATATCCGGCGCCGGCCGCCCGGCCGGGGCCGCGAGGCCGACGCCGGTGCGCCCGACATCCACCGCGCCATCGGCCGGCCCGATGCCGCGGCCGCGGATCGCCGCCACCGCCTCCGCCGACAGCAGCGTCACCGCCGGGCGTTCACCCGCCAGGATCCGGTCCCGCAGCGCGCCGACCGTGTCGAAGGCGGCGGAGGGGACGGGCCGGCCGGCGGCACGCTCCGCCGCCTGCAACTCCTCCACCGCATGCTTGGTGGCGCCCGCCGCGAAGATCGCGGGCGTGTCCTGCGCCCGGGCGATCCCCGGCAGCATCAGCAGCGGCGCGGCCAGCAGGGCGCGGCGAGACGGCATGGACATGATCCTCCCTTTTGTTGCGCGAAGGGTGCCATGGCTTCCGCCTGGCTGGAAATGCCCGCCTGCGGCCGTGGCCCGCTACAACCGGCCCCGGAATGCCGCCCACGCCACCGCCAGCCGGTCCGCCACGCCGCGCGGCCGCGGCACGGGCTGCCCGGCGGCGATGCGGCGGAGGTCGCGCCGCGCCAGCACGGCGGGCAGCGCCGCCGGCAGCGCGGCGTGGGGCAAGGCCTCCGCCATCGCCTTGCCGATCATCACGCCCCCTTCCTCCGCCAGCGCCCGCAGCAGGGGCGCGGCGATGGCGGGGTCCGCCACCACCGCCTCCGTGATCAGGCCCGCTTCCGCCAGGGCGTCCCGCGGCAGCAGGCAGCGGCCCTGGGCGGCATGGGCGGGCACGCTGCGCAGCACCCCCGAAAGCCCGTGCAGGGCGCCCAGGCGCTGCAGCAGGGGCAGGGATTCCGACGGTGCCCCGGCCAGCCGCCCCGCCACCACCGCGAAGCCGCCGGCACCCGCGCGGAGATAGGACCCGAAGGCTTCCCGCGTCGGGATCCCCTCCTCCTCCGTCTCCGGCTCCCGCGCATCGACCAGGCCCAGCAGGTCATCCGCCGCCAGCGCGCCGGACACGATCGCGGCATGGAGCGGCGCCGCCACCTCATGCCGCCGGGCGGGCGCGCCGGAAGCTGCCTCGCCGATGGCGTCCCGCCACCATTGCAGCCGGATCAGCGCGGCGACGGGGTTGATCGTCGCCTCCCGCGCGCGGGCCAGTTCGTGATTGAGGGCGATGAGGCAGAAGAACGCCTCCCGGACCGCTGCCGGCATGAAGATCGCGGTCAGGAACCGGTCCGGGTCATGCGCGCGGGCGAAGGCTGCGATGGGCGAAAGCGCGGTGGTGGCCATGGCGGCTTGATGACGGTCCCGCGCAGGCCCGGCAAGCGTCCCGCGCCAAGCGGGCAAGCGTGGTTGACGCCCTGAAGCACCACGCCTAGGTCAGTCGTCGGCCTCCGGCGTGACACGGGGGCAAGAACCTCCAACGGGAGAGTCCCCCATGCCCTTCAGCCTGCCGCCCCTGCCGTATTCCACCAACGCCCTCGCGGGCCAGGGCATGTGCCAGGAGACGCTCGAGCTCCATCACGGCAAGCACCACAATGCCTATGTGACGGCGCTGAACGGCCTGATCGAATCCAAGGGCCTGGCCGGCAAGACGCTGGAGCAGATCGTGGCGGAAGCCGGCAAGGCCGGCGCCGATGGCCTGCCCGTGCTGAACCAGGCCGGCCAGCACTGGAACCACATCCTGTTCTGGCAGGTGATGTCGCCCAAGGGCGGCGGGGACAAGCTGCCGGGCAAGCTGGCGGCGAAGATCGACAGCGACCTCGGCGGCCTCCAGGCCTTCAAGGACGCCTTCAAGCAGGCCGGCGTGACGCAGTTCGGCAGCGGCTGGGCCTGGCTGGTCATCGGCACCGACGGCAAGCTGAAGGTCACCAAGACCCCGAACGGCTCCAACCCCGTCGCCACCGGCGAAGGCACGCCGATCCTCGGCGTCGATGTGTGGGAACACGCCTACTACCTGGATTTCCGCAACGTCCGCCCGAACTACCTCGACAACTTCCTGAACAAGCTCGTGGACTGGGAAGTGGTCGAGGGCCTGATGGACAAGGGCGGCCTGAGCAGCGGCCAGGCGGCCTGACCCTTCCAGGGTCCAGGAACAGGGGGCGCCGGAGCCATCCGGCGCCCCTTTTTCATGCCCGGATCAGCCGATCGCCGCGGCCGGCAGCACCACGGCGAAACGGTCCGCCAGTTCCGCCAGCGCGTGGCGGTGGATCGCCGCGCCGCTGATCGCGGGGCCGCCCAGCGCATCGGGCAGCGCCCGCGTCGCGCAGGCATCATGCGGCACCGTCACCCGATAGCCGAGGTCGAGCGCCGCCCGCGCCGTGCTGCTGACGCACATATGCGTCTGGTAGCCCGCCACGATCAGCTCCTTCCGCCCGATGGCGGCCAGGCGCTGCGCCAGGTCGGTGCCCGCGAAGGCGTTGGGCAGCGGCTTTTCCACCACCGCCTCCTCCCCGGCCGGCGCGACCTCCGCCAGGATGGCGCCGCCCGCGGCATCGCGGTCGAACAACCCGCCGGCGCGGCCCTTATGCGCGACATGGATCACCACGGCGCCGCCCGCCCGCGCGCGGGCGATGAGGCCGGCAAGCACGGGCAGCGAGTCCTCGATGCCCTCCAGCGGCAGCTTCCCCGTGCGGTATTCGCCCTGCGCATCGATCACCAGCAGCACGGCCTCCGCCAGGGCGGGCGGGGCCAGGCTGGCGCCGGCCATCTGCAGCAGGGTCCTGGGCTCGCTCATCGTCACTCTCCGCTGATGTCCGCGCCCTTCTGACACCCGCCGCGCCGCCTGTCCCGCGCGCAGGGCGCATGCCGCCGAAGGGCCGCCATGCGCGCATGAAAAAGGGGCGGACCTTGCGGCCCGCCCCCGTGACACCAAAGGGTGCCTTCAGGCCCTGGCGTCGCAGACGCCGGCAGGCCCTGGCGTCGCAGACGCCGGCAGGCCCTGGCGTCGCAGACGCCATCAGGCCTTGGTGTCGTTCGCGGGCTCCGGCGGCTTCACCACGCTGGCGATGGTGCCGCGCACCACCGTCACGCGCACGCCGGGCGCGATCTCCACCTCGATCTCGTCGCTGTCGTCGCGCACCTTGGAAATGGTGCCGACGATGCCGCCCGCGGTGATGACCTTGTCGTTGCGCTTCAGCTGGCCGAGCAGCGCCCGGTGTTCCTTCATCTTCTTCTGCTGGGGCCGGATCAGCAGGAAGTAGAAGACCGCGAAGATCAGGATCAGCGGCAGCAGCTGCATGATCACAGCCGTGGTGCCGCCATCGGCGGTCTGGGCGTAGGCAGGCGAAATGAACATGGGGTTGGGTCCGGCTTTCTTGGGGCTGCGCCGGGGTTGCGGCGCCTCGGCCCGCAACCTAGCTTCCGCCCCCTTTCCGTCAATACGCCGCAGCAGCCGGGGCCCCGCCTTGACCGATCCGCACGCCCTCCTCCCGACCCTCACCCGCATCGCGGAGGCCCTGGAACGCCTGGCGCCCCCGCCGCCGCCGGCGCCCGACCTGCGCGGCGCCGATGCCTTCGTCTGGCATCCCGGCCCGCCCGCACGCCTGGCGCCGGTGAAGCGCGTCTCCGCCGTGGATATCGCGCTGCTCCAGGGCGTGGACCGCCAGAAGGGCCTGGTGCTGGAGAACACGCTGCGCTTCGCCCGCGGCCTGCCGGCCAACAACGCCATGCTCTGGGGCGCGCGCGGCATGGGCAAGTCGTCCCTGGTGAAGGCCGCCCACGGCGCCGCCAATGCCGAGAATCCGGGCTGCCTGGCGCTGGTGGAAATCCAGCGGGAGGATGTCCGCACCCTGCCCGACCTGCTCAACATCCTGCGCGCCCAGCCCCGCCGCTGCCTCGTCTTCTGCGACGATCTGTCCTTCGAGCGCGAGGACGCGGACTACAAGGCGCTGAAATCCGTGCTGGATGGCGGGATCGAGGGCCGGCCCGCCAATGTCCTGTTCTACGCCACCTCCAACCGCCGCCACCTCATGTCCCGCGACATGATCGAGAATGAGCGCAGCACCGCCATCAACCCCGGGGAGGCGGTGGAGGAGAAGGTCAGCCTCAGCGACCGCTTCGGCCTGTGGATCGGCTTCCACAACTGCGACCAGGACACCTTCTTCGCGATGATCGAGGGCTACGCCGCCACCTTCGGCCTGCCGGTCGGGCCGGAGGAGCTCCGCAAGGCCGCTGTCGAATGGTCCGTCACCCGCGGCGGGCGGTCCGGCCGCGTGGCCTGGCAATTCGTGCAGGAGATGGCCGGGCGTCTCGGAGTCCGGCTGGACGGGTGAGCATGTCCGCCAGGTGACGGGCTTCTCATGACGTGAAACTTGCCCGATAAGTTACGGTATACACAGGAAAATCCGCCATTCATTGCGGATTTTCCCCTGGGCCTGTCGCGCGGGTGAATTCGCCGCATCCTTTGGACCTGTGCCTTGCGTCATCCTCACGCCGGCGAGAGCGTGCCCCGGCGCGCACGCCTCGCCATGGTGGCGACAAGCCCGGCGCCGGCTTGCAAAGGATCACGGCCTTGATGGCTGCCCTCTACGCCCCCTTCGGCATGATCTTCGGGCTGATCGGCCGCTACCCCTGGCCCACGACCATCGCCTGCGCCGCCGGTACGCCGATCGGCTTCCTCACCGGCCATGACGTCATCGGCGTCACCTGCGCGCTGGTGGGGTCCATGGTGATGATCTGGATCGACGAGACGACCAGCCCCCGCGCGATCGACGAAGGCGTGGCCGCCGGCGATTGAGCCGGGCGGGCCGGGCGCCAGGACGGCACCCGGCCCGGTCAGTTCACGCCGCGCCCCGGCCGCCTGTCCTGCCGCCGGCTGCCATCGGGCAGGAAGAGCCAGACATTCCCCTCCCAATCCCCGAAATCGACGCCCTCATATTCCGAGAAGACGGGGATGCCGAAGACGGTCGTGGTCACCACGCCGTGGTTGTAGATCTGGATGGAGTCGGAAGCGCGGACCGTCGCGTTGATCTGCCCCGCGAGTTCCCGCATCAGCAGCCGCCCATTGCCGGTGAAGCCGGTGGAGGAACTGTCCTCCGCCGCCGCGCAGGCATAGATGTCCATCTGCCCGCCGGCCATGAAGCGGCCCGACAGCGCGTTGAAGGCACCGACGGTATCGAAGGTCAGGTCATCCTGTCCGAGTTGCAGCCCGAAGCCGCCACCCATGCGCGACATCGCCATGCGCTCATCGGCCACGCCACCCTCATAGCCATGGCAGCAGACGGACAGGCGTGACAGCCTGTTGGAGCCGAGCGCCGCCGTGACCCGGTCGAACAGCCGGGTCAGGGTCGTGCTGGTGCCGACGATGATGTCGGTCGGCCGTGGCCGCTTGAATCGCGCGCCGATACGCGTGTCCAGCACCCGCAACTCCACCGCCGCCATGCCGGGTCTCCTGTCCGCCGAAGCCTCAGCCTGGACCCTGCCGTCGCGCGCTGTCGAGCGCGGGCGGTTTCAGCGTGTTTCAGCCGCGGATTGCAACCATCCCATGCGGCGGACGGGGCACCGATTGGCGTTGTCTCCGGCGAAGGGAGGGCCGAGGGTGGTCCGCGCATCCGCCCGGCCCATCCGGTGGCGAGGGATCCGCGAAGGACACCCCCCAACGTGATGCGTATCCTGTGGCTGCCCTACACCCTGCCGGTGGGCCTGATCGGGCGCTACCCCTGGCAGACCGTCGCCCTCTGCACCGCGCTGACGGCGGCCTGTGCCCTGTTCGGCCATCCCGGCTACGGCGCCTGGGCGGCCATGCTCGGCTCCATCGTGATGATCTGGCTGGCGGAGCGTGGCCGCCCCGCGCCCATCCAACTCGCCACCGCCGCGGGCGACTGACGGTGGCCGCTGCACCCCTCAGGCGGGGTGCAGCATCTCCACCCCGCCCATCCAGGGGCGCAGCACCTCCGGCACCAGGACGGAGCCATCGACCTGCTGGAAGGTTTCCAGCACCGCGATCAGGGCGCGGCCCACCGCCACGCCGCTGCCGTTCAGCGTGTGCAGGAACTCCGTGCCCTTCCCCCCGGCGGGGCGGAAGCGCGCATCCATGCGCCGCGCCTGGAAGTCCCGGCAATTGGAGCAGGAGGAGATCTCCCGCCAGGCCTGCTGCCCGGGCAGCCAGACCTCCAGGTCATAGGTCTTCGCCGCGCCGAAGCCGGTATCCCCGGCCGAGAGCATGATGCGCCGCCAGGTCAGGCCGAGGTCGGTCAGCACCCGCTCCGCGCAGGCGGTCATCCGTTCATGCTCCGCCGCGCTGTCCTGCGGCAGGCAGATGGAGACCAGTTCCACCTTCGGGAACTGGTGCTGGCGCAGCATCCCCCGCGTGTCGCGGCCGGCCGAGCCCGCCTCGCTCCGGAAGCAGGGGGAGAGCGCGGTGAAGCGCAGCGGCAGCGCGGATTCGGCCAGGATCTCCCCGCGGACCAGGTTGGTCAGCGGCACCTCCGCGGTCGGGATCAGCCAGCGGCCATCGGTGGTGCGGAACAGATCCTCGCTGAACTTCGGCAGCTGCCCGGTGCCGTACATGGTCGCGTCATTCACCAGCAGCGGCACGGCGACCTCCGTGTAGCCGTGCTGTTCCGTGTGCAGGTTCAGCATCCACTGGCCGAGCGCGCGTTCCAGCCTGGCGAGGGGCCCGCGCAGGATGGTGAAGCGCGTGCCGGCCAGCTTGGCGGCATTGCCGAAATCCATCCCGAAGGCTTCGCCGAGCTCGAAATGCTGTTTCGGCGTGAAGGCGAAATTGGCCGGCGCGCCATGGGTGTGCAGGACGACATTGGCGCTCTCGTCCAGGCCCTCCGGCACCTCCGCATCCAGCACATTGGGCAGGGCTGCCAGCAGCGCGTCGCGTGCGGCCTCATGCACCTCCGGCGTCGCGGCGGCGGCGGCATCGACGGCGGCCTTCACCTCCGCCTTCAGCCGCTCGGCCTCAAGCGCGTCGCCGCGCTTCATGGCGGCGCCGATCTGGCGGGACAGCTCGTTGCGCGTGGTCTGCGCGGCCTGGGTGATACGGATGGCCTCGACGCGGAGGTCATCGAGGCGCAGCGCCTCCGCCGCCGCGGGGGGCGCGCCGCGGCGGGCGAGCGCGGCGTCGAAGGCGGCGGGGTTGGCGCGCACCAGCTTGATGTCATGCATGGTCGGCAGCCCCTCCCTGGGGCGTCACTGCGAGGAAGCGAAGGCGGGATGGGGGCCTTCGCCCCCGGAAGCCCGCTTCAACTCGTCGTCTGATCTTTCGGCGGCTTCGGCGTCATCCACAGCGCGGCCAGGATCGACAGTTCGTAGAGCAGGATCAGCGGCACCGCCAAGCCGATCTGGCTGATGATGTCGGGCGGCGTGATGATGGCGGCGACGACGAACATGCCGACGATGGCGTAGCGCCGGCCCTTGCGCAGACCCTCCACGCTGAGGATGCCGACCTTGACCATGAGCGTCAGCGCCACGGGCAGCTGGAAGGCGATGCCGAAGGCCAGGATCATGTGCATGACCAGCGACAGATACTCGCTGACCTTCGCTTCCAGCTGGATGGGGACGGACCCCGCATCGGCCGGCGTCTCGAAGGAGATGAAGAATGTCCATGCCAGCGGGAAGATGAAGTAGTAGGCCAGCGCCGCGCCGGCGAGGAACAGGAAGGGCGAGGCGACGAGGAAGGGCATGATCGCCTTCTTCTCGCTCCGGTACAGGCCGGGCGCGATGAACAGCCAGAGCTGCGTCGCCCACATCGGGAAGCTGAAGAAGGTGGCGCCGAAGAAGGCGACCTTCAGGTAGGTGAAGAAGGCCTCGTACAGCGCGGTGAAGATCATCCGCCGGTCCTGCCCGCCGGATTGCGCGTGCAGGATGTCCGCCAGCGGCGCGGCCAGGAAGCCGTAGATCTGCCTGGAAAAATAGTAGCAGACGGCGAAGGCGATGATGAAGGCGCCGATCGACCACATGAGCCGCGTGCGCAGCTCCATGAGGTGCTCGATCAACGGCATCGGCTTGTCGTCGATCTGGTCTTCCGGATCACGCGGCACGGGGGGGGATCCGTTATCTCAGGCTGCGGAAGGGGGCGGCGCGGGAGGCGTCGCGGGGGCCGGCGGCGGCGTCACCGTCGCGACGGGCGGGACCGATACCGGGGGGACCGAGGCGGGTGGCACGAAGGCGGGCGGCACCACGGCGGCGGGCGGCGGCGGCGGCTGCGGCAGGGGCGGCAGGGTGCCGGGCGGCACGAAGGCGGGAGCCGCGGGCGGTGGCGGCGCGGCCGGCATGGCGGCGGGAGGCGGCGTCACGGCGGCGCCATGCACCGAATCGCCGTTGAAGGCATCCCGCAGCGGGTTGCCGATCGGGTCTTCCGTGAAGGTCTTGCGGATCGACCCGTCCTTGTCGATCTCCTTCTCCACGATGTCGCGCACGTTGAAGTTGCGGATCTCGTTGATCGAGTTCCGCACGTCATCCAGCTTCGCCTCGCGCACCACCTCATCCACCTGGCCCTGGAACTCCCCGGCCATGCGGCGGAGCTTCTGGATACCCTTGGCGATGCCGCGCACGGCATCAGGCAGGTCCTTGGGGCCGATGACGACCACCGCGACCACCGCGATCAGCGCGAGTTCGGACCAGTCGAGACCGAGCATTCTTCCCCATTCCCGCGCCGAGCATCGTGCCGGCCTGCGGGCCCATCCCGTTAGCAGGATCGCCGCGTCGCGCCAATCCGGCGGCGATGACCCCGAACCCTATCTAGGGAGCCTCGGCCGGGAATACGAAGGCCCGTTGCGGATCCATCGCGACGGAAACCTTCTCCCCCCGGGCCAGCCAGACCCCGGGCGGCAGCCGGGCATGCAGGTGCAGCAGCGCCCCCTGCCCGTCCGGCACCGCCAGGTGCACCAGCGTGGTGGCGCCGAGCAGCCGGCAGGCCTCGACCTCCGCCACCGCCCCGCAGCCGGACAGATCGCCGGCCAGCGGCGCCGCGGGGCCATCGGCGGAAGGCGCGGTCATCACCCGCAGCCCCTCCGGCCGCAGCAGCACCTGCACGGGCTGGTTGCCCAGCGCCTCGGGCGCCGGGACGGTGCCGATCGGCGTCTCCGCCCGCCCGGCATGGACCCGCGCGGGCAGGACATTCACCTCCCCCAGGAAGGTCGCGACGAAGCGGGTGGCGGGCGTCAGGTAGAGTTCGGTGGGGGTGCCGAGCTGTTCGATCTGGCCCGCATTCATCAGGGCGATGCGGTCGGCCATGAACATCGCCTCCTCCGCATCATGCGTCACGATCAGGGTCGCGATGCCGGCTTCCTGGAGGACATGCAGCGTGTCGTCCCGCACCTGTTCGCGCAGCCTGGCGTCGAGGCTGGCGAAGGCCTCGTCCAGCAGCAGCACGGAAGGGCGCGGCGCCAGGGCGCGGGCCAGCGCCACCCGCTGCTGCTGGCCGCCGGAGAGCATGTGCGGCCAGGCGGCGGCGAAACCCTCCAGCCCGACGCGCGCCAGCGCATCCATGATCCGCCATTTCCGCTGGCCGCGCGGGATGAAGCGCAGGCCGAAGGCCACATTCTCCTCCACCGTCAGGTGGGGAAACAGCGCGTAGTCCTGGAAGACGAATCCGACGCCGCGGCCTTCCGGCGGCGTCTCCCGCCCCGGCTCGGCGATCAGCTGCCCGCCCAGCGTGATCCGCCCGGCCTGGAGGGGTTCGAGCCCGGAGGCCAGGCGCAGCAGCGTGGTCTTGCCGCAGCCGGAGGGGCCGAGCAGGCACAGGATCTCCCCCGGCCCGACATCAAGGTCGAGGCCGCGCAGCACCTGGCCGCGTTCGGGGTAGGAATGGGAGACGCCCTCGAATCGGATGCTCAAGGGGTGGGGGCCTCGCCCGGCGGATCGGCCGGCTTGTACGGTTCCTTCGGGGCCTGCATCGCCGCCAGCAGCGGCGCGGCGGCGTCGGCGCTGACCAGCTCCTCCCGCCGCGGCAGGTCACGCAGCGACTTCAGGCCGAACTGTTCCAGGAATCGCGGCGTGGTGCCCCACAGCGTCGGTCGGCCCGGCACCTCCCGCTGCCCGCGCGGCGCGACGAGGCCGTGTTCCAGCAGCGATTCGAGGGTGGACTGGGACAGGCTGGCGCCGCGGATCTCCTCGATCTCGGCCCGCGTCACGGGCTGGTGCCAGGCAATCACGGCCAGCGCCTCCATCGCCGCGCGGGGAAGGCGCTTCGGCACCTCCACCACGCGGGTGAGCGCGGGCGCCAGTTCCGGCGCGGTGCGCAGCGCGAAGCCGCCGGCGACTTCCACCAGCGTCACGCCACGGCCATCCAGCAGGATGGCGAGTTCGGCCAGCACGGCATCGGCGGCCTGGCCTTCGGGCAGCACCTGTTGCAGGCGGTTGGGCGCCAGGGGGCGGTCGGTGGCGAAGAGCAACGCTTCGGCGATGCGGATCGCCTCCGCCGAGACGGCGGGCAGCGGCTCGATCGCGTCGGGAACCATCAGGGGTTCCCCTTCCTCCTCAGGCGGCGCGCACATCCCGCTGACCCTCCACGGCCTCCGCACGGCGCAGCAGGATGGGGCCGAAGGCCCGGTCCTGGCGCAGTTCCAACGCGCCGCCGCGGGCCATCTCCAAGCCTGCAATCAGCGTGCTGGCAAGGGCCGCGCGGCGCTCCACCGGGTCCAGCGCCGCGTCATCCGGCATGAAGCGCTGCAGCACGGCCCAGGAGGGAAGCTCCCCCAGCACCTGGGTCAGCCGCTGGATCGCCTCCTGCACCGTGAACAGCTTTCTCGGTTTCGGGCGGTAGGGCCGCTGCGCCAGCGCGCGGCGGCGGGCGGCGGCGTAGGCCTGGCAGAGGGATGCCAGGTCCGCACGGATGCCCGACCGATCCTCCACCGTCAGGCTTTCCGGCGCGCCGCGGGCGAAGACATCCCGGCCGAGCTGAGGCCGCGCCTGCAGCCAGGCGGCGCCGGCGCGCATCGCCTCCAGCTCCGCCAGCCGGTCGGTCAGGCGGGCGGCCAGGGCCTCCGGGTCCTCCTGCTCGGCCGTCTCCTCCTTCGGCAGCAGCAGGCGGGATTTCAGCCAGGCGAGCCAGGCGGCCATGACCAGCCATTCCGCCTGCAATTCCAGCCGCATGCCCCCGACTTTGTCCCGATGGGCCTGGTCGATCACCGCCAGATACTGGTCTACCAGCGATACGATGGAGATGTTGGCGATGTCGAGCTTCTGCGACCGCGCGAGGTCCAGCAGCAGGTCGAGCGGACCCTCATAGCCATCAAGCCGGAGATGCAGCACGGGATCCGTCATCATCACCCCCCGTGGCCGGCCAGCATGAACATGAAGCGCAGCACCGGCAGGGCCACGTTGCGGATCAGCGTGCCCAGCGGATCGAACCCCGTGATGAGGTGCGGCAGCACGAAGATCAGGCCGATGACGATCAGCAGGCCGAAGCGCTCCGTGCTGGCCACCGCGCGCGCCAGCGGCGCCGGCAGGATGCCGACCAGGATGCGCCCGCCATCGAGCGGCGGCAGCGGCAGCAGGTTGAAGCAGGCGAGAATCACGTTGTAGAGCATGCTCAATGCGATGAAGCGGAGCAGCCATTCCGAGCCGTCTTCCGGCAGCGAATCGGACAGCGCCGCCACCCCATGGGCCGCCAGGCCGAAGCCCCAGGCAAGGGCGAAGTTGATGGCCGGCCCCGCGGCCGCCACCAGCACCATGCCCCAGCGCGGGTTGCGCAGCCGCCAGATGTTCACCGGCACGGGCTTCGCCCAGCCGAACATCGCCTCCACCCGCCCGATCGTCAGCAGCTGGGAGACCAGCAGGAAGGCCGGCAGCAGGATGGTGCCGACCAGGTCGATGTGGCGGATCGGGTTGAGGCTGACGCGCCCCATCCGCGCCGCCGTGTCATCCCCCAGCGCCTTGGCCGCGAAGCCATGCGCCGCTTCATGCAGGGTGATGGCGAGGATCGCGGCGAGCGCGATGGCCGCGATCTCTCCCACCCATTCGATGCTCACGAGGCGGCGGCCAGCAGGGTGTCCCGCGCGGCAATCAGGGCCGAGGGGTTGAGCGGGCGGGCGGCGGCGGCGGTGGCGGCGCGGGCGGCGGCCAGGCGCCGCGCCGCATCCTCCGACAGGGCCGGGCAGGTGGCGAGCACGGCGGCGGTTTCCGCCAGCACCCCCGTGCAATGCAGCACCAGGTCGCAGCCCGCGCGCACCGTGTCCCCGGCCAGGTCGTTGGACAGGCCGGCCATGGCGCCCATGGCGAGGTCATCCGAGACCAGCACGCCATCGAAGCCGATCTCGCCCCGGATCACGTCCCGGATCAGGGACGGTGACAGCGTGGCGGGCAGCCTGGGGTCCAGCGCGCTGTAGAGGATATGGGCGGTCATGGCCCAGAGGCCGTCCCCTGCCCCCTCGGCGCAGACCAGGCGAAAAGCCTCGATATCCGGGGCCAGGGTGGCGCGGTCGGCCTCCACCACCGGGAGCGATTCGTGGCTGTCCACGCGGGCGCGGCCATGGCCGGGGATGTGCTTGATGACGGGGATGCAGCCGGACTGGCGCAGCCCGCTGATCCAGGCGGCGCCGAGGCGCGCGACCTCCGCCGGATCGGCCGAGAAGGCGCGGTCCCCGATCACCTGATGCATCCCCGGCAGCCGCAAATCGAGCAGCGGCGCGCAGACGACATCAAGGCCCGATTCGGCGCAGGCCATGCCGATCAGCGCCGCATTCGCCTCCGCGGTGGTCTCGGGCCGGCCCTCGAAGGCGGCGGCGGGGGGGAATTCGGGCCAGTGCGGCGGGCGCAGCCGCGCGACCCGGCCGCCTTCCTGGTCGATCAGGATCGGCGCCTCCGCCCCCAGTTCCTGGCGGAGCGACTCGGTCAGCGCGCGAAGCTGCGCGGGGCTTTCGACGTTGCGGCGGAACAGGATGGCGCCGGCCGGGCGATGGCGGCGGAACAGCGCCGCCTCCTCCGCGGAGAGCGCCGTGCCGGCGATGCCGACCACGGCGGCGAGAAGGGTCATGGAAACCTCAGACCCTGTGAAAAAATCGAGCTTGAGCATTAATGCCCGTTGAAATCATTGGGCTTTTTCCTCGGATTCCGGCGCTTTCGGGCATTAAGTCACAAGCTCTCAGCGGACCGGGATGCAGGTGGCGCCGCGGGCGCGGACCTGTTCGCAGAATTCGCGCGCCGCATCCTGGTCCGCGAATCCGCCGGTGCGGAGGCGGAAGAGCGGGGCCTGCCCGTCGCGGTCGAGGCGCGTGACGGCCGGGCTGCGCCCCTGGAAGAGCTCGGGCGCCCGGCGGGCGACGCGATCCCATTCGGCGCGGGCGCTGTCCTCACTGGTCAGGGCGGCGATCTGGACCTGGACGCGGCCCGATCCGGCGGGGCGGGCCGGCGGGGTGATGGCGGTGGCGGCCGGGGCGGGCGTCGCCGGCGGGGGCGCGGCGGCGGGCGCCTGCCGGGCGGCGGCCTGGGGCGCGGCGGGTGCAGCCGCGGCAGGCGCGTTGCCGTTCGCTGGCGGGGCGGCGGCGGGCGCGCTGGCGCCGGGGGCGTTCTGGCCCGGCACCGCCTGGCCCGGGCGGGGCGCGGGCTGGGGGGGCCAGGTCGGCGCGGGCGCGACGACGGGCGGCGGCGCCACGGCGGCGCGCAGGCCGCCGATATTCGGTGCCTCGGCTTCCGGCGCCAGGCCGGGGGCGCGGGTGGTGGCGGCGTTGCCCTGGGCGCGCTGGCCGGGCCGTTCGAGGACGAGTTCGGATTGGTTGGGAACGCGAAGGCCGCCCGGGTCGCTGGGGCGGACCTTGAAGGGCCGCGGATCAGCCTCCACCACCGGCACGCTGCGGGCGCCGATTCGCTCGATCGCCCACCATCCCGCCGCGCCGGCGGCGACGAAGGCCAGCACGCCCCCCGCCATGGCGATCATGCGCCATGGCACGGCGGATGCCGGCCGGTGCAGGCGATAGGAAGGCACCATCGCGTCGCTCATCGCATCTCCTCGACGGGTTCCACCCCCATGACCGCGAGGCCGGAGCGGAGAATGGTCGCCGTGGCCGCCACCAGCGCAAGCCGCGCCTTGGTTGCCTCCGGCTCCTCCGCCCGGATGAAGCGCAACGTGGAATCGTCACGCCCCCTGTTCCACAATACATGAAAGTCGCTGGCCAAGTCTTGGAGAAAGAACGCGATTCGGTGAGGCTCCCGTGCAACCGCGGCGGCTTCCACCGTCCGCGGCCAGCCCGCCATGCGGCGGATCAGGGCGAGTTCGGCGGGGTCCGAGAGGCTGTCCAGCGGCGCGGAGGCGAGGTCCGCCAGCGCGGGGTCGCCGGCCTGGCGCAGGACGGACCGGCAGCGGGCATGGGCGTATTGGACGTAGAAGACGGGGTTGTCCCGGCTCTGCTCCACCACCTTGTCCAGGTCGAATTCCATCTGCGCGTCCGCCTTGCGCGTCAGCATGGTGAAGCGCACTGCGTCCTTGCCGACCTCGTCGATCAGGTCGCGCAGCGTGATGTAGGTGCCGGCGCGCTTCGACATGCGCACGGGCTCCCCGTTCTTCATCACATGGACGATCTGGGTCAGCACGACGTCCAGCGAGACCTTGCGGTCCGACAGCGCCGCGACGGCGGCCTGCATGCGCTTGACGTAGCCGCCATGGTCCGCGCCCCAGACCTGGACGAGTTGCGGGAAGCCGCGATCGATCTTGGCCAGGTGGTTGGCCACGTCATTGGCGAAATAGGTGCCGGAGCCATCGGATTTGCGGAGCGGCCGATCGACGTCGTCGCCGAATTGCGTGGCGCGGAACAGCACCTGGGGGCGCGGTTCCCAGTCATCCGGCGTCTTGCCCTTCGGGGGTTCGAGGACGCCGGTGTAGATCAGCTCCTTTGCGGTCAGCGTCGCCTCCGCCTTCTCCAGCCAGCCTTCCGAAACCACCTGCCGTTCACTCACGAAAATGTCGTGCTGGACGCCCAGCGCCGCCAGGTCCTCGCGGATGGCGGCCATCATCGCCTCCACGGTGAAGTCCCGCACCGTGTCGAGCCAGAGGGACGGGTCCGCCGGGGTCGCACCAGGGCCGGAGAGCGTGTCCTTGAAGATCTGCCGCAGGGCGACGCCGACGGGGACCAAATAGTCGCCGCGGTATTGCAGGCCGGATGGCGTGGCGGCGGCGTAGTCCTCCTCGGTCATCGTGGTGCCGAGGGCCTGGAGGTACCGCCAGTAGGCGGCATAGGCGAGCGCCAGCACCTGCGCGCCGGCGTCGTTGACGTAGTATTCCCGCGTGACGTCGAAGCCCGCCTTCCGCAGCAGCAGCGCCAGCGCATCACCGACCACGGCGCCGCGGCAATGGCCGACATGCATGGGCCCGGTCGGGTTGGCGGAGACGTATTCGACGTTGACGGGGCCCCCTTCCCGCTTCGGGCCATCGCCATAGGCCGGGCCGGCGGCGAGCACGGCCGGCACCACGCCGCGGACGAAACCATCCGCCAGCTTGATGTTCACGAAGCCCGGGCCCGCGGGGGTGGCGGAGACCACCATGGGCAGGGCGGAAAGCTTTTCGCAGAGGCTCGCCGCCAGCTTGGGCGGGGCCAGCTTCGCGGCCTTCGCGACCACCATCGCGGCATTGGTCGCCATGTCGCCATGCGCCGCATCACGCGGCGGCTCCACCAGCACGCGCGCGAAGTTTTCCGGCGGCAATTCGGGCAGCAGCGCGGCCAGCGCCTCCACCACATGGGCGCGCATGGCGGCAAACAGGTCGTCAGTCGGGGTCATGGGAACGCTTTCGGTCAGCCGGGAATGGTCGGGTCGGTGAGGCGCTTGTGCTCTTCGAGCGCATAGCGGTCCGTCATGCCCGCGAGGTAGTCGCACACCGCGCGCGCCGCGGCCTGGCTGCCGGGGTCGCCGGCTTTCTCCTGCCACCAGGGCGGCAGCAGGCGGGGTTCGCCATGCAGCAGGCTGAACAGCACCTGCAGCGCCCGCTTGCACTTCTGCGTCGTGCGGTTGACGCGCCAGTGGCGGTACATGCGCTGGAACAGGAAGGCGCGGAGTTCGTTGTTCGCCTCCATCATGGCGTCGGAGAAGGCGACCACGGGCCGGTCATGCGCGCGGATGTCGGCGGCGCTGGCGGGCTTGAGGGCGGCGATTCGCCGGCGCGTCTCCGCCACCACGTCGTTCACCATGGCGTTGATGACGCGGCGCACGACCTCGCTGGTCGCGCGGTCCTTCGGCAGGGTCGGGTGCTGGCGCTTCGCGTCCTCGAAGGCCGTCTTCACCAGCGGCAGCGTCGCCGCCTCCTCCAGCGTGAACAGCCCGGCCTTCACCCCGTCATCGAGGTCATGGTTGTTGTAGGCGATGTCGTCGGCCAGCGCGGCCACCTGCGCTTCCGCACTCGCATGGGTCGTCAGGTCCAGCGGGTGCAGCCGGTCATATTCGACGATGTAGGGGGATGGGCGCCGCAGCGGGCCATTGTGCTTGGCCAGGCCCTCCAGCGTCTCCCAGGTCAGGTTCAGACCGTCGAAGCCGGCGTAGCGGGTCTCCAGCAGCGTCACGGCCTTCAGGGACTGCGCGTTGTGGTCGAAGCCGCCATAGGGCTTCATCGCGGCATCCAGCGCATCCTCCCCGGCATGGCCGAAAGGGGGGTGGCCGAGGTCATGGGCCAGGGCCAGCGCCTCCGCCAGATCCTCATCCAGCGCCAGTTCCCGGGCGACGGAACGCGCGATCTGCGCCACTTCCAGGCTGTGGGTCAGCCGCGTCCGGAAATGGTCGCCTTCGTGATAGACGAAGACCTGCGTCTTGTATTGCAGGCGCCGGAAGGCCGTGGCGTGGATGATGCGGTCGCGGTCGCGCTGGAAGGGCGAACGAGCACCGCCACCGGGCTCGGCATGCAGCCGGCCCCGTGAATCGCTGGCCCTGACCGCCCAAGGGGCCAGGCCGTCCGGAAGCCGCGTCGGGTCCATGCGCAAGGCCGTAGCACCGCCCGCCGCGGGCGGGCAACAGAGCGTTGGGCGTGGAAACCCGGGCGGGACCGTCCTATCTTCCCTTCAAGGAGTACCGGACCCACCATGGATACGAACATCAGCCCCGCCTTCCGCGTGACGCCCCGCGCCGCGCAGCAGGTTGCCGAAATCGCGGCGCGGGAAGGCAAGCCCCATGCCGGCCTGCGGCTCGCGGTCGATGCCGGCGGCTGTTCCGGCTTCCAGTACAAATTCGGGCTGGAGGATGCGCCGGCGCCGGACGATCTGGTGGTGGAACAGGGGCAGGGCCGCGTCTTCGTCGATCCCGTCAGCCTGGACCTGCTGGCAGGGGCGGAACTGGATTGGACGGAGGCGCTGATCGGCGCCCATTTCGCCGTGAAGAACCCCCAGGCCGTCTCCGCCTGCGGCTGCGGGACCAGCTTCAGCGTCGGGTAGGCTGGCCGGGCGCCCTGGCGTAGGATCGGGCGCATGATCCGCCTCGCCAGCTTCAACGTGAACTCCGTCCGCAAGCGGGCGCCCCACATCCTGCGCTTCCTGGCGCGGGAGCAGCCGGACCTGCTGTTCCTCCAGGAACTCAAGTGCAAGACGGAGGAGTTCCCCGAACTCGAACTCAGCGCCTCCGGCTACCGGATGAAGGCGGTGGGGCAGCCGGGCGGGCGCAACGGCGTGGCCGTGCTGGCGAAGCCGGGCCTGGATTTCGAGGTGGTGGCGGAGTCGCTGCCGGGCGACGAGGGCGACACCCACGCCCGCTACATCGAGGTGGCCGCCGCCGGCCTGCACGTGGCCGGCATCTACCTGCCGAACGGCAATTCCGGCGGCGATGACGGCTACGCCTACAAGCTGGCCTGGATGGAACGCCTGCGGGTGCTGGCGAAGGAACGGCTGGACCGCTTCCTGCCCTTCGCCGTGCTGGGCGACTTCAATGTCTGCCCGACGGCGCTGGATTTGGCGCCGGGCGCCCTGCCGGCGACCGATGCGCTGGTGCGGCCGGAAACCCGGGCCGCCTGGCGCGCGCTGGAGAATCTGGGCCTGACCGACGCGCTGCGGGCGCTGCATCCCGGGGAACGCGTCTACACCTACTGGGACTATGGCAGCGCCTTCGAACGCAATGCGGGGCTGCGGATCGACCACGCTTTGCTTTCCGCCGAACTGGCGGAGCGGCTCGTGGCGGCGCGGGTGGATGTGACGCCGCGGGCGGAGGACACGCCGTCCGACCACACGCCGGTGATCATCGAGATCGAGGGATAGGCCCGTACCCTGCGCTGGCGCGGGCTAGGGGATGGGGCGCTGGTGATGCGGGGAAGGCGCCGCCTTCCCCGCGCCCCATCCGCCAGGGGGCAGAGCCCCCTGGACCATCATCAATTGATGAGTCCCGCGCTCCGAGGTTCCGTTGGACCCTGGCGAAGGAGCAGTGGGGAGGGCTACCAGCGGCGGTCCCAGTGACGGTCCCAACGCCGCTCATGATGCCGGGGCGGCGGGCCCCAGTGGCGGGGCGGCGGCGCGTAGTAGGGGCGGTAGACCGGCTGCGGACGGTAGTAGACCGGCGGCGGCGGGGGCGGCGCGTAGTAGGGGCGGCCATAGCCATGGCCGCCGCCGTAATACCCGCCCCCATGCACCGGGGTCAGGTCCCCGGCCACGACGCAGCCGGGGGCGACAGCCAGCGGCAGGATGAGGAGCAGCGCGCGAAGGCGTTGCATGACCAGTCTCCGGCGGCGGGGATGGAGGGTCGAAGGCGATTCCGCCGCGCCTGATCATGAAGCGCCCGGCCCGTGCCCGCCGCAGGGCGGGATCAGGGCGATGTCACGGCGATGACGGCGGGTTCATGGCGGCCCCCTCCCCAGCCGGGGCGCATGGCGGCTCCGTGGCGGGCCGCCATGCCTGGCACGACCGGGTTACTGGTCGGCGTAGACGTGGCTCTCCCCGGCCGCGCCGGGATGGGTCACGGCGCCGTGGGAGGCCGGGCCGACGAGCTGCGCATACTTCCACAGCGCGCCGCTGGTGTAGTCCGTCTTCCGGGGCGTCCAGGCGGCGCGGCGGGCGGCCAACTCGGCTTCCGGGATCATCACGTCGATCGTGCCCTTCTCGGCATCGATGACGATCGGGTCGCCGTTCTTCAGCAGCGCGATCGGCCCGCCCACCGCCGCTTCCGGCCCGACATGGCCGATGCAGAAGCCGCGCGTCGCGCCGCTGAAACGGCCATCAGTGATGAGGGCCACCTTGTCCCCCATGCCCTGGCCATAGATGGCGGAGGTGGTGGACAGCATCTCCCGCATCCCCGGCCCGCCCTTCGGGCCTTCGTAGCGGATGATGATGACGTCACCGGGCTTGTAGGCGCGCATGTCCACGGCCTTGAAGGCATCCTCCTCGCAATCGAAGCACAGCGCCGTGCCTTCGAAGCGCAGCGACTTCATGCCCGCGATCTTCACGATGGCGCCTTCGGGGGCCAGCGTGCCCTTCAGGGAGACGACGCCGCCGATGGCGGAGACGGGGTCGGAGGTCGGGCGCACCACATCCTGGTCGCGCGGGACGATCACCTCCCGATGGTTCTCCGCCAGCGACTTGCCGGTAACGGTGATGGCATCGCCGCGGAGGTAGCCGCCTTCCAGCAGCGCCTTGATGATGACCGGCACGCCGCCGACGTTGAAGACATCGAGCGCGACATACTTCCCGCCCGGCTTCAGGTCCGCGATATGCGGGGTGGCGCGCATGATCTCCGCCACATCATGGATGTCGAACTTGATGCCGGCCTCATGCGCGATGGCGGGCAGATGGAGGGCGGCGTTGGTGGACCCGCCGGTGGCGCCGACGATGGCGGCCGCGTTGAACAGCGCGTCCATCGTGACGATGTCGCGCGGCCGCAGGTTGCGGCGGATCAGATCCACCACCGCCCGGCCGGATTCGACCGCCCAATGGTCCCGCCGCTGGTCGGGCGCGGGCGCGCCGGCGGAGCCGGGGAGCGCCAGGCCGATGACTTCGGAGATGCAGGCCATGGTGTTGGCGGTGAACTGGCCGCCGCAGGCGCCGGCGCCGGGGCAGGCGTGCTCCTCCAGCTCCTGGAGTTCCTCATCGCTCATGTTGCCGGCGGCGTGCTGGCCCACGGCCTCGAACACGTCGAGCACGGTGACGTCGCGGCCGCGGTGGCGGCCCGGCATGATGGAGCCGCCATACATGAAGACGGAGGGCACGTTCAGGCGGATCATCGCCATCATCAGGCCCGGCAGCGTCTTGTCGCAACCGCCGAGGCCCACCAGCCCGTCATAGCAATGGCCGCGCATGGTGAGTTCCACGCTGTCCGCAATGATGTCGCGGGAGGCCAGCGAGGACTTCATGGACTGGTGGCCCATGGCGATGCCGTCGGTGACGGTGATGGTGGTGAATTCGCGCGGCGTGGCGCCGGCTTCCTTCACGCCGATCTTCACCGACTGCGCCTGGCGGGACAGCGCGATGTTGCAGGGCGCGGCCTCGTTCCAGCAGGTGGCGACGCCGACGAAGGGCTGGGCGATCTCCTCCTTCGTCAGGCCCATCGCGTAGTAGTAGCTGCGATGCGGCGCGCGTTCCGGCCCCATGGTGGTGTGGCGGCTGGGCAGCTTGGACTTGTCCCACTGGGTCATTCGGGCGGTCTTCCCTGTTGCTGTCGGTGCGTTTCCACCCCCGGCCGGGGCCGCCCGATTCCTGGCCTTTGGGTGCCATAATGCGCGCTTGCCGGTAAGGGGGGGCGGTGGCGTAGGATCGGCGCCATGTCGGAACGGCTGGAGATGCCGCCCGGGTTGCTGACCATTCCCGAATTCATGGAATGGGTCGACCGGCAGCCGAAGGGCACCTACGAACTGGTCGCAGGCCGCGTCGTGGTGGAAGCGATGGCGCCCGCCCTGATCCGCCACGCCCGCACCAAGATGGCGGCCTGGCTGGCCCTGCGGGAGGCCCTGCGTCGCGACCACAGCGGCTGCGAGGCCTTCATGGATGGCGTTGGCGTGCAGGTCGGCACGGACACGATCCGGATCCCCGATGCCTCCGTGAATTGCGGCCAGGTCCCGGACAATGACAGCCGCGTCCTGCCGGAGCCGGTTGTGGTGGTGGAGGTGCTGTCCCCCTCCACCCACCGCGAGGACACGGTCGGCAAGTTCCGCGACTACTTCCGCATTCCGTCGGTGCGCCACTACCTGATCCTGGACCCGGAGGCGCTGGTCGTGCTGCATCACCGGCGCGACGGGGACGGCACGATCCAGAGCGCGATCCTGGGCGCGGGCCCCCTCACCCTCGACCCGCCCGGCATCACCGTGCAGGTCGAGAGCCTGTTCGAGGACTGACCCCTCAGCCCACCACCAGCAGGTAGCCCACGCCCAGCGCCAGGCCGGCGATGGCAGTCAGCGCCTGCGCCTCCGCCTTCGTCACCACATGGTTGCCGATGCGCCGCCCCGTCAGCTGCGGCGTGCCGAGCAGCACGGGCAGGCTGAACAGGAAGATCGCGGCGAAGAGCTTGAGGGTGCCGGAATCCATCCCCCTACCCCGCGATCCGCGCCATGGCGGCGTCTAGGCGCGCCATCTCCGCCTGCGCGGCGGCCAGGCGGTCCCGGTTCTCCTCCACCACCTCCTCCTTCGCGCGGGCGACGAAATCGGCGTTGGCGAGCTTGCCCGCGATCTTCTTCGCCTCGGATTCCGCGGCGGCGCGGGCCTTGGCGAGGCGCGCGCGCTCCGCGGCCAGGTCGATGACATCGGCGAGCGGCAGCATCACCGTCGCCTCCCCCACCACCACCTGCGCGACACCCTTCGGCGCGGCGCCGTCCAGCGCCGTCACCTCGGTCGCGCGGGCCATGCGGCGGATGACGTCGATCCAGCGATCGGCGCGGGCGAGCGTGGTGCCCGACGCGCCGGAGAGCAGCAGCGGCACGGTGACGGAAGGCGGCACGTTCATCTCCGACCGCACGGCGCGGACCTCCCCGATGAAGGAGACCACCCAGTCGAGTTCCTCCCGCGCCGCCTCGGCGTCCCGCACATCGGCGGCGCCGGGCCAGCTCTCCCGGATCAGCGTGCATTCGGGGCCGTAGCCAAACAGGTGCCAGAGTTCCTCCGTGATGTAGGGCATGGCGGGGTGCAGCATTTTCAGCAGCGTCCCGAAGACATGCTGCGCCGCGCCCTTCACCTCGGCCTTCGCGGCCTCATCGGTTCCGTTGAACACGGGCTTGGCAAACTCGAGAAACCAGTCGCAGAAGCTGCCCCAGGCGAAGCGGTAGCAGGCGTTCGCGTATTCATCGAAGCGGTAGGCTTCCAGCGCCGCCGTCGCCTCCGCCACCGCGCGGTTCGCCCCATCCAGGATCCAGCGGGAGAGCGGCAGCGTGGCCGTCGCGGGGTCGAAGCCCTTGTCGGCCGCGATCCCGTTCATCTCCAGGAAGCGCGCCGCATTCCAGATCTTGGTTCCGAATGAGCGAAAATCCTCCACGCGCTTGCGGCCGAGCTTCACGTCGCGGCCGGGGCCCGTCAGGCTCGCGATGGTGAAGCGGAGCGCGTCGGCGCCGAAGGCGTCGATCAGTTCCAGGGGGTCCATCACATTCCCCTTGGACTTCGACATCTTCTGGCCCTTCTCGTCCCGGACCAGGCCATGGATGTAGACGTGCTTGAACGGCACCTCCCCCATGAAGTGGATGCCCATCATCATCATGCGGGCGACCCAGAAGAAGATGATGTCGAAGCCCGTCACCAGCACATCGCCGGGGTAGTACTTGTCCAGTTCAGCGGTCTTGTCCGGCCAGCCGAGCGTGCTGAACGGCCACAGCGCGCTGCTGAACCAGGTGTCCAGCACGTCCTCGTCTCGCACCAGCGTCACGTCGCGGCCGAATTTCTCGCGGGCCAGCGCCTGGGCTTCCTCCTCCGTCTTGGCGACGAAGACTTCCCCATCCGGCGCGTACCAGGCGGGGATCTGGTGGCCCCACCAGAGCTGGCGGGACACGCACCAGGGCTGGATATCGCGCATCCAGGCGAAGAAGGTGTTCTCCCACTGCCTGGGCACGAAGGTGGTCTGGCCGGTCTCCACCGCCTTGATGGCGGGCTGGGCGAGCGTCTTCGCGTCCACATACCACTGCATGGTCAGCCGCGGCTCGATCGGCACGCCGCTGCGGTCGCCATGCGGCACCTGGTGGGTGTGGGGCTCGATCTTCTCGAGGAAGCCCAGCTCCTCCAGCTTCGCCACGATCGCCTTGCGGGCGGCGAAGCGGTCCATGCCGTCCAGGCCGCGGACGAAGTCGGGGTCGCCGCCATCGGCGGTGAGCGCGGCGCCGATCTCCGCCACCGTCACCTTGGCGTCGGCATCCAGCACGGAGAGCATCGCCAACCTGTGGCGCTTGCCAACCTCGAAATCGTTGAAGTCATGCGCGGGGGTGATCTTCACCGCGCCGGTGCCCTTCTCCGGATCGGAATATTCATCGGCCACCACCGGCACGCGCCGGCCGGTCAGCGGCAGGATGACGTTCTTGCCCACCAGGTCGGCAAAGCGCTCATCCGTCGGATGCACGGCGATGGCGGTGTCGCCCAGCATCGTCTCCGGCCGCGTGGTCGCGACCGTCAGGAAGCGGCCGGGCTGACCCTCGACGGGGTATTTCAGGTACCAGAGGCTGCCCTTCACCTCCCGGCTCTCGACCTCGAGGTCGGAGATCGCGGTCTGGAACACCGGGTCCCAGTTCACCAGGCGGCGGTCGCGATACAGCAGGCCCTGGCGGTAGAGGGTCACGAAGACCTCCCGCACCGCCTTGGACAGGCCCTCATCCATCGTGAAGCGTTCGCGCGGCCAGTCGAGTGACGCACCCAGGCGGCGAAGCTGGCGGGTGATGGTGCCGCCGGACTGGCCCTTCCATTCCCAGACATGCTGGAGGAAGGCGTCCCGCCCCATCGTCCGGCGGTCCAGCCCCTGGCTGCCCAGCAGGCGTTCCACCACCATCTGCGTCGCGATGCCGGCATGGTCCGTGCCGGGCTGCCACAGCGCATCGCGCCCCTGCATCCGCCGGAAGCGCGTCAGCATGTCCTGCACCGACATGGTCAGCGCATGGCCGATATGCAGGCTGCCCGTGACGTTGGGCGGCGGGATCATGATGGTGAAGGGCCTGGCGGGCGATGCCGGGTTGGCGGCGAAGGCGCCGCTATCCTCCCACCCCTTGTAGAGGCGGGCTTCCACGGCGGCGGGGTCGAAGGATTTGTCGAGCATGGCGGCATCCCTTCCCCGCCGGCGCGCGCACGTCAAGGGCGCGTGGCTTGCGGCAGCCGGTTGCGCGCCGCATCCTGCCGCCAAGAAAGCGGAGGAAACACCATGCGCGCGACACGCCGCCTGATGCTGTTGGCGGGCCTCGGCGGGCTGGCCGCGCCGGCCCTGGCGCAACCTGCCTGGCCGTCGGGTCCCATCCGCATCATCGTCCCCTTCCCGCCCGGCGGCAGCATGGACACCATCACGCGCCTGCTGCAGCCGCGCATCGCCGCGGATCTCGGCCAGTCCATCGTCATCGAGAACCGGCCCGGCGCGTCAGGGGCGCTGGGCACCGCCGTCGCGGCGCGGGCGCAGCCGGATGGGCTGACCTTCGTCATGGTCTTCGACAGCCATTCGGTGAACCCGTCCTTCATCCCGAATCTCGGCTTCGACCCGAAGCGGGACCTCCAGCCCGTCAGCCTGGTGGGATCGGCGCCGATGATCATCACCACGCACCGCGCCCGCCCCTGGACCACGCTCGGCCAGGTGATCGAGGCCGCGCGGGCGAAGCCGGACACCATCACCTATGGCTCGATCGGCGTCGGCAGCCTGTCGCACCTGACCATGTCGCGCCTCCAGCAGCTGGCGGGGGTGACGATGATCCATGTTCCCTATCGCGGCGGCGGGCCGATGAGCGCGGCAGCCGCGGCCGGGGAGCTGGACATGCCCGTGGCAAGCCATGCCGGGCTCGGCGGGCAGGTCGGCGTCACGCTGCGACCGCTGGCCCAGACGGGCGCGCAGCGGTCCAGCCTGTTCCCGGACCTGCCGACGGTGGCCGAGGCCGGCGTGCCGGGAATCGATGCGCTGGCCTGGTGGGGAATGCTGGCGCCGGCGCGGGTGCCAGAGGCGATCGTGACGCGGATGCGCGACGCCATCGTGAAGGCGCTGCAGGTGCCGGAGGTGCGGGACCGGCTGACCGGCCCGATGGGCGTCGAGATCGTCGGCAATACGCCAGCCGAATTCGGCGCCTTCATCGACCGTCAGACGGAGACCTGGGCGACGGTGATCCGGGAGAACAACATCCGGCCGGAATAGCCCTGGCCGGGCGGGCCTTCACCCCAGCGCCCGGCCCACCACGCGCTCGATCTCCGTCCGCACCAGCCGCTCCACCAGGGGCGGCAGGTGCTGGTCGAGCCATTCCTTCAGCAGGGGGCGCAATTCCTCCCGCACCACATCCTCGATGCTCGGGCCGCTGCGATAGACCGGGGCCTGGCGCTCCGCCGCGACGCTGCGCAGCAACTGGCCGAGGGCCGCGGTGGTGGCGGCCGCGACGGCGGGGGCGACGAGGCCCTCCATCGAGGTATCCGGCGGCGCCGCGACGGCGACGGGCTGGATGGGCGGCGGGGGCGGGCGCTCCGGTTCGGGATCCGGCGGCAGGGAGACATGGGTCGGCGCCGCGGGTGGTTCGGGCGGCGCTTCCGGCGGCGGCGGGCTTGCCACCAGCATCGCCTCGGTCAGTTCCAACGGCTCCGACGGCGGCGGGCCGGACGGCGTCTGCGCCGCGGGGGTCTCATCCTCGTTCAGGATGCGGCGGATCGAGGCGAGGATGTCATCCATCGCCGGGTCCGCGCCCTGCGGCGCGCCCTGCGGTCCAGGCTTGCCGTCAGCGCCACTCATGCGCTCAGCGCCCCGCGGTCGGGGTGTAGTCTCCCCAGCCCGCCCAGCGGTTCCGCACTTCGCGGTAGTAGCCTTCCATGTCGTAGATCTGCACGGGCAGGTTCAGGTCCCGCGCCGTCAGGCGGCCGAGCGAGGAGGCGAGGCTGTGGGAGGCGGTGATGACGTTGGCCAGCGCCCGCACCAGGCTGACGCGGGCATTGAGCAGTTCCTGCTCGGCGTTCAGCACGTCAAGCGTCGTGCGGCTGCCGACCACGGCTTCGCGCTGCACGCCATCGAGGGCGATCTCCGCCGCGCGGATCTGGGCGCGGACGCTGTCGACCTGGGCGCGGGCGGCGGTCAGCGTCTCCCACGCCTGGGTGGCCTGCTGGGTGGCGGCGCGGCGCTGATCCTCCACCACCTGGCGGGCCTGCTGCGCGCTCTGCCGCGCCTGGCGGACGGCGGCATGCTCGGCGCCACCCTGGTAGAGCGGGACGGTGAGGTTGGCCGTGACCTGCGTGCCGTTGATGCGCGTGTCGATGGAGGTGGTGGAATTGTCGTTCCGGAAGGTGGTGCCGGTGACGCTGACCTGCGGCAGCAGGGCGGCGAAGTTCACATCCACCAGGTCGCGCGCCGCGGCTTCGTCGAACAGCGCGGCGACGACGTTGGGGTTGTTCTGGCTGGCGATGGTGCCGGCTTCCCGCGCATCCGCCACCGGCACGCGCAGCGGCTGCGGCGCCACCAGGCGCTGCGGCGGCTGGCCGACCAGGCGGGCGAAGGTGGCGCGGGATTGCTGGAGGCGCCCTTCCGAATCGGCGCGGGAGGCGCGGGACCCGGCAAGCCGGCTTTCCGCCTGCGCGACGTCCGTCCGCGTGATCTCGCCGACGCGGAACCGTTCGTTGGTGGCCTGCAGCTGGCGCGTCAGCACCTGTTCGTTGTTGATGTTGAGGCGGACCTCCTCCTGGTCCCGGATCACGGCGACATAGGCGTTCACCGTGTCCTGCATCACCTGCTGTTCGGTGGCGATCAGGCGGGCGCGCTGAGCGAGGACCTGGTTTTCCGCGCGGCGGGTGGAGGCTGTGGTGCGGCCGCCGCGGAAGATCGGCTGGGTGACGGAGGCCTGGTTGGAGACGATGTCGCGCGACCGCCAGGGGGAGGTGATGCGGTCGCTGGCATTGGTGGAGGTGGTGGCCTGGCCGACGCTACTGGTGATCTGCACCGTGGGCCGCCACCCCGCCAGCGCCGCCGGCACATTCTCATCCACCGCGCGAAGCTGGGCGCGGGCGGCCTGCAGGGTCGGGTTGTTGGCATAGGCCATCGCCAGCGCCTCCTGCAGCGTCTGCGCTTCCGCCGGGCGGGCGGTGGCGTAGAGCGCGGGCGGCGACAGCATCAGGGCGGTCAGGGCAAGCGCGTGGCGGGACAGCGTCATGGTCTGGCGGCTCCTGCGTCCCGCCGAGCATAGCGGGTCCGTCCGGGGATCAAAGACAAAGCGGCGTGGCCCGCGCAAACCGGCGGCCCACGGCGGATATCGTTAGGTCAGAACACGAAACCAGGGGCCGGCTGGAAGGCCGGCAGCGGCACCGTGGCGCAGTCGAAGGCGTCCGTCACGCTGAAGCTGCCACCGGCGTTGCGGCCGATCACCGCGCGCGGCCCGGCACCCGGGCCCTTGGCCCCCAGGATCGCGGCCAGGCGACCGCCCTCGGCCAGCTGGCCGCTGAGCGTCGCGGGAATGGCCGGGACCTCGCCCTCGATCAGCAGGGCGTCATAGGGGGCGCCGGCGGCATGGCCGTCGCGCAGGCTGCCGGCCACCAGCGTCACCGCACCGGGCGGGAACAGCCCGGCCAGGGCCTTCGCGGCGATGCCCCGGAGCGCGGCGTCCTCCTCCAGCGCCGTCACGCGGGCGCCGCCATGGGCGGCGACGGCGGCGAGGTAGCCGGTGCCCGCGCCGACGACGAGCATGCGGTCGCCGTCCCGCAGGCCGAGCAGCTGGATCAGCCGCGCCGTCACCATGGGGGTCACCATCGCGCGGCCGCCGGGCAGCGCGATGATCCCGTCGCCATAGGCACGGGCCGCGAGGGCGGGGGGCAGGAAGCGTTCGCGCGGCAGGTCCAGCATGGCGGCGATCACGCGCGGATCGGTCACCTTGTTGGGCCGGAGTTGCCCATCGACCATCCGGCGCCTTGCTTCCGTGGTATCCAGCGCGGTCAACACTTCCATCGTCGCGGCCTCTTGCATCGCGCGGTTATACGAGGGGCCGCCGCGGCGGCCAAGCGGCGCCACTGCGCCGCAACACGTGGTTACCTCGCATGACTGCGTTAACAGAATGCCGACCGCGCTTGACCATCGGCGCCGGCTGCCGGATATGAGGGCGCATCACCTGCGGCCGCGTGGCAGAGTGGTGATGCAGCGGACTGCAAATCCGTATATGCCGGTTCGATTCCGGCCGCGGCCTTGGTTTTCCTGCCTTCCGGGGCGGGGGGCGACTTTACCGGAAGGTAGTGTCGCTTTCTGATCCGGGGGGTCTTTACCCCGCGTCGGGCGCTCGCTATAGCCCGCCGCCTTGGCTGATCCGGCGTGGCGCAGCGGTAGCGCAGCGGACTGTTAATCCGTTGGTCGTTGGTTCGAATCCAACCGCCGGAGCCAAGCTTTCCCAATCCTGCACATCGAAAAGTCGATCGCCCGCCACCCGGCGCGGCGTCGTCCTGCGCCACCCGGCGCGGCAGGATTTGCCGCGCCGCGTGCAGCGCCTATTGCGCGGACAGCCCGCGATCCGTCAGCGTCACATCCGTGATCCGGCAGATGTCCACGCGGCGAAGTTCCACGCTCTGCCCCGTCTCCAGCACCGCCTTGAAGTCGTAGAGGCCGCTATAGGCGGCGCGGAACGCGCGGCTGCGGCCGGCGGGCAGCACATCGGCACCCAGTTCGTCGCGCGTCCAGTTCGGGTTGCTGGAGGAGTCGAAGTAGATCTCCATCACCGTCCGGCTGGAACGGTTGTGGAAGTTGAACCGCGTGTCGCAGTTCTGCGCCTGGGCCGGTGCCAGGGCGGTCGCGGCCAGAAGCGGCAGGGCGAGGAGTACACGACGAAGCATGGGACGTTCCTGGGCGCGGGATTGCGCCACGCGCCGAGCCTAGGACCGCCCCTTCCGCGCCGGAACCAATGTGATTGAACATGACAGAAATGATACGCTGCGCATCCGCGACGAAGTGCCGGCGGCAGCGCCCTGCCCTTGCCGCCGACCGGCATTGCCCGATCCTGCGCTTCCCATGCCCCCGCGCCTGCTGATTCTCGATTTCGATGGCACCCTGGCCGATAGCCGGCCCTGGTTCCTCGGCGCGCTGGATGATGCGGCGCGGCGATTCGGCTTCCGTCGCGTGACGCCGGAGGAAGCCGAGGCTCTGCGCGGCCTGCCCACCGCGGCCATCCTGCGCGCGCTTCGCGTCGCGCCCTGGCAGGTGCCGATGATCGCGCTGCACATGCGGCGCCTGGCCGCCGCCGCGCCACCCCCGCCTCTGTTCCCCGGCACCGCCGCCATGCTGCACCGGCTGGCGGCGGGCGGCATCACCCTGGCACTCGTGACCTCCAACGCCGAGGCGACGGCGCGCCGCGCGCTGGGGCCGGCGGCGCAGACCATCAGCCACTGGGCCTGTGATACCGCGCTGTTCGGCAAGGCGGCACGGTTCCGCGCCATGGTGAAACGCGCCGGCGTCTCCCCGCAGGACGCCGTCGCGATCGGGGACGAATCGCGCGATGTCGAGGCCGCCCGCCGCGCCGGCATCCGGGTGGCGGCCGTCACCTGGGGCTACGCGACGCCCGAAGCACTGGCGGCGGCGCGGCCCGATGCGATCATCACGGCGATCGAGGCCCTGCCCCACTGGCTGGGCCTGCCCTACGATCCGGGCCCGGTGGAGCTCGCCAACTCCACCCTGGGTTGACCTATCCGATAATGGTTGGTTCATATCCGCCCGCAACAAGGGCGTTGGTTGTCGAGGATGATACGTCGCGTTGGCTCCCAGGTGGATGACAGGCTGGACGGCAGCGGGGGCGCGGACAGCCTCCTCGGACTCGGGGGGGCCGATACGCTGTGGGGCGGGCTCGGCGCCGACACGCTCGATGGCGGAGAGGGTTTCGACCTCGTCCTCTTCCGGAATACCCCAACGGTCATCGACCTCCGCAACACTGTCCTGGGCGGTGAGGCCGAGGGCGACGTCTATCTGAACGTCGAGGCATTCCGCTTCGGCAGCGGCAACGACACGCTGTCCTGGTCCGGCGTGGCTGAGGGCATCCACGCCAGCATGGGCGCGGGGAGTGATTCGGTCACCGGGGGCCTGGGCGCCGACACGCTGCTGGGCGATGCCGGCGATGACACGATCGCTGGCTTGCTCGGCGCGACGGTGATCATGGGCGGCAGCGGCCAGGATTCGCTGGTGGCCGGCTGGGGCGCCGGCCTGGTGGATGGCGGCAGCGGCAATGATACGCTGGGCGCGGTCAATGGCGGGGACACGCTGCGGGGCGGCAGCGGCAACGACCAGTTGACCGCCGTCATCCTGGACCTCGAGCATCTCGGCCTGACGCAGCGGCTGGGCCGCGACCTGATGACCGGCGGCGCGGGCGACGACACCATCTCGACCAGCGACCTCGGCGGCATCGGCAAGGGCGATGCCGGCGACGACATGCTGATCGGCGGCAGCGGTGCCGACCGGCTGGATGGTGGCGCGGACGACGACTTCATCGACGCCGATCGCTCGAGCCTCGATCCGCTGGTGCCTGGTGGCCGCGATACGATCTTCGGCGGCACCGGGGCCGATACCATCCTGGGCGGCGCCGGCAATGACCGCGTGGATGGCGGCGACGGCGACGACTCCCTCATCGACGGCATGCGGGAGGGCGGTGGCGCCGGCCGCGATACCGTGTCCGGCGGGGCGGGCAACGACCTCCTCATGGAGGGTGATGGCGCCGACAGCCTGCAGGGCGATGGGGGCGACGACACGCTGATCGCCGGCTTCGGCGCCGATACGCTGCTGGGCGGCGACGGCGCCGATTCACTCTGGGGCGGCAGCACCTTCTCGCTGCTGGATGGCCGCGATGGCGGCAACTGGCTGGATGGCGGGGCGGATGCCGATACGCTGCTCGGCGACTGGGGGGCGGATACGCTGCTCGGCGGCGATGGCGATGACAGCCTGACGGGCGACAACGCCTACTTCATCGATCCGACCCTGTATCCGCAGGGCGCCTTGCTGAATGACAGCCTGGTCGGCGGCGCCGGGGCCGATACCATCCTGGGCGGCGCCGGCAATGACCGCGTGGATGGCGGCGACGGTGATGACACCATCACCAACGGACCGGATGGGGGCGGCGGCGCCGGCGACGATACCGTGTCCGGCGGTGAGGGCAACGACCTTGTCACGGAGGGCGCTGGCGCCGACAGCCTGCAGGGCGATGCCGGCGACGACACGCTGATCGCCGGCTTCGGTGCCGATACGCTGATTGGCGGCGACGGCAACGACCACCTGACGGGGGACATCGCCGAATTCGGCAACGACGCGCTGTATCCGCCGGACGCCGTACTGAATGATAGCCTTATCGGCGGCAGTGGCGATGACACGCTGCTGGGCCTCGAAGGTGCCGATACGCTGATGGGTGGCGACGGCGCCGACTCGCTGCACGGCGGCGACGGCCAAGGCTATGATTGGGTGGTGTTCGATGATCGCGACCATCGGATCGTTGGCGGGTACAGCGAAGACACTGGTGACCAGTTCAATGGCTTCGAGGGGTACCGCTTCGGCGCGGGCAACGACTTTTTCGACGCCTCTCCCCTTTGGTTGATCTATGGACCGGAAACCCTGACCATCCTGCTCGGTGCAGGCGACGACAAAGTCCTCACGGACAACAATCGCAGCATCGTATCGGGGGAGGATGGCAACGATACCCTGCTCAGCCAGGAGGGCGCGCATACCCTGATGGGGGATGACGGCGACGATTTGCTGGTCGGGAGCATCGATGCATCCCGCCTTGATGGCGGCATCGGCGATGACACGCTGCGCGCGGTCTTCGGCGACGACACGCTACTCGGCGGCTGGGGCAATGATTCGCTGGTTGCGGATTCGGTGCCTTGGAACCCCGAGGAATGGGACCTGAGACCCAACCTGCTGCTCGGCGATGGGGGCGACGACATTGCCCGCCTCAGCAGCCTTGGGGGCACCATCCAGGGGGGCCTGGGCGCGGACACGCTGTTCGGCAACCAGGCCGGTGACCGGCTGGACGGAGGCATGGACGCCGACCTGATCCATGGCGACCTGGCCGGCACAGGCCTGCCGGATGGCGGCGCCGATACCATCTTCGGCGGCGATTCCGCGGATACGATCATCGCCGGCGGCGGCGATGACCGCGTCTCGGGTGACAGCGGCGACGACGTCATCATCGCCGGCGACCTCGCGCTTACCGACCAGGGCTTCCTGCCGCTGGATGCCGGGCACGACACCGTCGCGGGCGGCACGGGCAATGATCGCATCATCGAAAGTGCCGGCAATGACAGCCTGCTTGGCGAGGACGGGAATGACAGCCTGACCGCCGGCTTCGGGGCGGATACGCTGCTGGGCGGCGCGGGGCATGACCTGCTCTGGGGCGGGGATGGGGTCGGCATCGTGCTGGGCGATGAGGGCAACCTCCTCGATGGCGGCGCCGGTGCCGACACGCTGCGTGGCAGCTGGGGGGCCGATACGCTGCGGGGTGGCGACCATGACGACGTGCTGCGGGGCGACGAATTCGACCTCGCCGCCGGCGGTGACCAGCCCGCGGGGTCCATGCCCCATGACAATCTCGATGGCGGCCGGGGCAATGACTGGCTGCGCGGCCTGCTGGGCGATGACACGCTGGCGGGCGGGGACGGCGCCGATACGCTGCAAGGCGGCAGCGGCAATGATTCGATCTCGGGCGGCCGGGGGAACGACCTTCTCCAGGCCGGGGCGGGCAGCGATGTCATCGAAAGCGGGTCCGGCCTGGATGTGCTGCTGCTCGATCTCTTGGGCGGCGCGGATCTGTTCACCGACATGCGGATCGGCCAGGACCGCCTGCGCTTCGAAGCCCCCCTGCCCGGCATGGAGACGCTGCGCCTGACCCTCGGCACCGCCGCGATCGGCGACGATGCCCAGCTGGTCTATGACCGACGCACCGGCCTGCTGTCCTGGTGGGCGGAGGGCGCTGCGGATGACGGCATGGCCCTGCTGGTCCTGGCGAACAGGCCGAACCTGTCGGCGGCCGATATCGACCTGTTCGGCTGAACCCGCGCGGCGCGGGTCAGCGCCTGTCAAGGAATCGAGCTTGAGCATTAATGCCCGGTGAAATCATCGGGCTTTTTCCTCGGATTCCGGCGCTTTCGGGCATTAATTCACAAGCTCTCAGGCGATCCGCGCCGCCGCCCCCGGCGCCAGCCAGGCAAGCCGCCCCGCCGCGAAGGTCGCCACCGGCGCGCGGCGGGCGGCATCCACCACCACCACATCGCCCCGCAGCCCGGCGGCGATGCGGCCACGATCCGCCAGCCCCGCCGCCGCGGCCGGGTTGGCGGAGACAAGCGCCCAGGCCCGCGCCAAATCCAGCACGCCGCGGGCTTCGATCACGAAGGCGGCCTCCAGCATCGCCGGCCAGTAGTAGTCGCTGGCCAGCACGGTCACGAGGCCGCGCTCCGCCAGCGGCGCGGCGGAAGCCCAGCCCATGTGGCTGCCACCGCGCACGACATTGGGCGCGCCCATCACCACCGCCTCCCCCTCCGCGCGCGCGGCCTCCGCCACCGCCTCGCTCATCGGGAATTCGCAGACGGCAGCGCCGAGCGCGCGGAACGTCGCCCGCATGGCGGGGGTCGCGTCGTCATGGCTCAGCATCGGGATGCCCCGGGCCCGCGCGGCATCGGCCAGGCGCTGGCGGGCCGCCGGCACATCGGGCCGCATGGCGGCGGCGCGCTCCGCGAGCGCGATGAAATCGGCCGCCTTCACGCCGGCGCGGGCGGCATAGGCGGCGGCCTTGGCGGGGTCCGCGATGCGCTTCACGATTCCCGGCGTGTGATCGTTGAAGGCCAGCAGGTGGACCCGGCCGGCCGCCATATCCGCCAGCAATTCGTCCAGCGCATCCAAATTGTCGGCCTCGAATCGGCAATGGATACGCAGGTCGCAGCCGGCGGCGGGGCGCACGGCCTCCACCGCCGCCAGCGTGGCGCGCCAGGCCTCGATCCCCCGCAGCCCGGGTTCCCAGGACAGGGTGACGCCGAGGCAGGCGGTCGTGATGCCGGCGGCCAGCAATTGCGCCGCGCTGTCCCGCATGCCGAGCCCGGCAGGAAAGCCGATGCCCGGCCGTGGCTGCATCTGGCGTTCATGCGCATCGCCATGGATGTCCACGAGCCCCGGCATCACCAGCAGCCCCGTGGCATCCAGGCGCCGCGCGCCACCGGCCGCTTCGGCCGCGATGAAGCCCCCGGACAGCGCGACCTCGCCCGGGGCGAGCACGCCGTCGCGCAGGACCGTCCCGCCCGCGATCATCCAGTCCATTCAGCTTTCCACCACCATCTGCATGCGCCCGGCGGCGTAGCGGGCGATTGTGACATCCACCACCTCGCCCGCCGGATCGACATTGATGGCCTCGCTCACCAGCACCGGCCGGTTGCGGGATTGCTGGAGCAGGTCGGATTCCTCGGCGGTCGGCAGGCGGGCGGTGATGCGCGTGACCTTGCGGCGGTAATCCGGCACGCCACAGGCCACCAGCGCCGCGGTGATGGAGGGATCCTCCTTCAGCAGTTCGGGAATCCGGCCGAAGCGCAGCGCGGGGAAATGGTGCGTGCCGATCAGCAGCGGACGGCCATCGACCAGCGACAGCCTCTCCACCACCACCACCGGCCGCCCGCGCCGGATGCCGAGCAGATCCGCGATCGTGGCCTCCGCCGGCACTTCCTCGATCCGCAGCACGCGGCCGCCGGGTTCGCGGTTCTGGCGGCGGATGATTTCCGAGAAGCGGGTGCGCGGGCCGAGGCGGTAATCCACCACATCCTCCGCCACGAAGCTGCCGCGGCCCTGTTCGATGCGGACCAGGCCGCGGCCTTCCAGCTCCTCCATCGCGCGGCGCACGGTGTGGCGATTCACGGCGAAGCGCTCGGCCAGCTCCGCCTCCGTCGGCAGGCGCGCACCCGGGCCGTACTGCCCCCCGCTGATTTCGCGTTCCATCTGCTGGGTGATCTGGCGCCAGAGGGCGACCCCCTCTCCGCGCGCCAGCAACGGCCCCGACTTCATGCCCATATCGCCGGCATCTGTCATCGAACGTTCAACCTCCCGAGTGCCTTGTCGTGGCAGTTTCACTTGACCTTAACGACCCGGATAACTAGTCGTCTAGATGAATTTGGCAAGATCCATGACCGCAACAACAGCCCCTCAATCAGCAGGCCCGGAAACGGCGCCGCCCGCAACCGCCGCGCGGCAGCGCTGGATGTCCGTCCTCGCCCGCGCCGCGGCGGAGGATATCGTCCGCCACCTCGCCGATCTCCCCCCCCTGCCCGCGCATCGCCGGCTGCGGGGGCCTGAGACGGGGCTGGTGATGGTCCGCGGCCGGGCCGGGGGCGATGGCGCGCCCTTCAACCTCGGCGAGATGACGGTCACGCGCTGCAGCGTGCGCATGGAGGACGGCACGATCGGCCATGCCCATGCCGCGGGGCGCGACCAGGCGCAGGCGGAAATCGCCGCCGTGCTGGATGCGCTGATGCAGCAGGATGCCTGGCGCCCGCGGCTGGAGGCGCTGGTGATCGCGCCGCTGGAAGCCGCGCAGGCCGAACGCCGCGCCGCGACCGCGCGCCGCGCCGCCGCCACCAAGGTGGAGTTCTTCACCATGACCCAGATGCGATGAGCGCCGGTACCGCCCTGGCGGGCTTCGCCGACCCCGTCCTCGATTCGCAGGCCGCCTTCCGCGCGGTGCTGGAAGCGATGAGTCGCCCCGGCCGCATCCAGCGCCTGCCGGTGCCGCCCGAACTGCCGCCGGGCATCGGCCCCGCCGCGGCGGCCGTGCTTCTGGCGCTGGCCGATGCCGATACCCCCATCCGCCTGGCGGCGGGGGCGGAGGCGCAGGCATGGATCCGCTTCCACACCGGCGCCCGCGCCGCCCCGGCCGCGGAAGCCGCCTTCGTGCTGGACTCCGATGCGGGGCTGCTCGACCTCGATCCGGGGACGGAGGAGGAGCCGGAGCGGGGCGCGACCCTGATCCTGGAGGTCGAAAGCCTGTCGGAGGGGTCGGGCTGGCGCCTGTCCGGCCCCGGCATCCAGGCCACGCACCGCCTGGCCGTGGCGGGCGTGCGGGACGGCTTCCTGGCGGATTGGGCCGCCAGCCGCGCCCGCTTCCCGCGCGGCGTGGATGTCATCCTCTGCGCCGGGGATCGCATCGCCGCCCTGCCCCGCGGCATTGCGATCGAGGAGGGCTGAGCAATGTATGTCGCGACCAAGGGTGGCGAACGCGCCATCGGCGCCGCCCATGCCTGGCTGGAGGAGGTGCGCCGCGGCGACCCCGCCCAGCCCGAGATCACCGCCGCGCAGGTGGAGCAACAGCTCGGCCTCGCGGTGGACCGGGTGATGGCGGAAGGCTCCTGCCACGACCGCGGCCTGGCCGCGCTGGCGGTGAAGCAGTCCCGCGGCGACCTGATCGAGGCCGCCTTCCTGCTGCGGGCCTATCGCACCACCCTGCCCCGCTTCGGCGCCAGCCTGCCGCTCGACACCAACGCGATGGTGCTCAGCCGCCGCATCAGCGCGACCTACAAGGACCTGCCCGGCGGCCAGGTGCTCGGCCCGACCTTCGACTACACGCACCGCCTGCTCGATTTCCGGCTGGCTGCCGCGGGCGCGTTGCCAGGCGGGGCACCCCAGGGCGAACCGGATCTGGCACCGACACCCCGGGTCACCGAACTGCTCGCGCAGGACGGGCTGATGCAGCGGGAAGCGGCGGAGGAGGCGGAGCCCGGTGACCTGACGCGCCAGCCCCTGTCCTTCCCCGCCGACCGCCCCCTGCGCTTGCAGGCGCTGGCGCGGGGCGATGAGGGATTTCTCCTGTCGCTGGGCTACTCCACCCAGCGCGGCTATGGCGGCAACCACCCCTTCGTGGGTGAGATCCGCATGGGCGAGATCGCGGTAGAATTCGTGCCGGAGGAGCTGTGCTTCGCCGTGGACCTCGGCGACATCACCGTCACCGAATGCCAGATGGTGAACCAGTTCAAGGGCAGCCGGACGGAGCCGCCGCAATTCACCCGCGGCTACGGCCTGGTCTTCGGCCATGGGGAACGCAAGGCCATGTCCATGGCGCTGGTCGATCGCGCGCTGCGCTCGCCCGAGCTGGGCGAGGGGTCGGAGGCGCCGGCGCAGCAGCAGGAATTCGTGCTGTCCCACTGCGACAATGTCGAGGCGACGGGCTTCGTCGAGCACCTGAAGCTGCCGCACTACGTCGATTTCCAGTCGGAGCTGGAGAATGTGCGGACGATGCGCGCGGCCGTGATGAAGGAGCGGGGCGAATGACCCACGACCCCGGCTACAACTTCGCCTATCTGGATGAGAGCACGAAGCGGATGATCCGCCGCGCCATCCTGAAGGCCGTCGCCATCCCCGGCCACCAGGTGCCCTTCGGGTCGCGGGAGATGCCGCTGCCCTATGGCTGGGGCACGGGCGGCATCCAGGTGACGGCGTCGGTACTCGGCCCGCGCGACGTGCTGAAGGTGATCGACCAGGGCAGCGACGATACCACCAACGCCGTCTCCATCCGCGCCTTCTTCCGCCGCACGGCGGGGGTCGCGACGACGGAGCGCACGGCGGAGGCGACCATCATCCAGACCCGCCACCGCATCCCCGAACGCAGGCTGACCGAGGGCCAGATCCTGGTCTACCAGGTGCCGATCCCGGAACCGCTCGCGCGCCTCGAACCCCGCATCGCGGAAACGCGGCGCCTGCACGCCATGGCCGATTACGGGCTGATGCACGTCAAGCTCTACGAGGACATCGCGAAGCACGGCCATATCGCGACCAGCTACAGCTACCCCGTGATGGTGAACGAACGCTACCTGATGTCGCCCTCCCCCATCCCGGCCTTCGACAATCCGAAGATGCACATGATGCCGGCGCTGCAATTGTTCGGCGCGGGGCGGGAGAAGCGGATCTACGCCGTGCCGCCCTACACGGCGGTGCGCAGCCTGGATTTCGAGGATCATCCCTTCCGCCCGATCCGCGCGCCGCATCGCTGCGAGCTCTGCGGTTCCGGCGACACCTACCTCGATGAGGTGCTGGTGGACGACAAGGGCGGGCGCATCTTCGTCTGCTCCGACACCGACCATTGCCAGGAACGCCAGGCGATGCGGGAGGCCGCGGAATGAGCACGCCCCTGATGGAGGCACGCGGCCTGCAACTCCGCTTCGGCCGCGTCGCCGCGCTGGATGATGTCGCGATCGACATCCATCCTGGGGAGGTCGTGGCCATCGTCGGCGAAAGCGGCAGCGGCAAGACGACGCTGCTGCGCGTGCTGTCGGGCCTGATGCGGCCGGATGCGGGCGCGGTGACCTACCGCGGCCAGGATGTGCTGGCCATGCCGGAAGCAGCGCGGCGGCGACTGATGCGCACGGAATGGGGGTTCGTGCATCAGAACCCGCGCGACGGGCTGCGGCTCGGCGTCACCGCGGGCGGCAATATCGGCGAAAGGCTGATGGCCGTCGGCGCGCGGCACTACGGCAACATCCGCGCGGAGGCCACCGAATGGCTGAAGCGGGTGGAGATCGACCCCGCGCGGATGGACGACATCCCCGGCAAGTTCAGCGGCGGCATGCAGCAGCGGTTGCAGATCGCGCGCGTCCTGGTCACGCGGCCGAGGCTCGTCTTCATGGATGAGCCGACCGGCGGGCTCGACGTTTCCGTCCAGGCCCGGCTGCTGGACCTGATCCGCGCGCTGGTCGCGGATCTCGGCCTGGCCGTGCTGATCGTGACGCATGACATCGCCGCCGCCCGGCTGCTGGCGCACCGCATCCTGGTGATGCGCCAGGGCCAGGTGGTGGAGGAAGGGCTGACCGACCGGGTGCTGGACGATCCGCAGCACGCCTATACGCAACTCCTCGTCTCCTCGGTGCTGGCGGCATGATCCCTTCCGATGACCGCAGGGCGCAGCCTGCGGAGCAGGCGAGTACCGGAGGTCTGAATCGGATGGGCAACTGGGCTCTCAGGGCTGAGAATCTGTCGAAGGATTTCCGGCTGCACCTCCAGGGTGGCGTCCGCATTCCGGTGCTGGCGGATGTGTCGCTGACCGTCGAGCCCGGCGAATGCGTGGCGCTGGCCGGGCCGTCCGGTGCCGGCAAGTCGACGCTGATGCGCTGCCTCTACGGCAATTACGGCGCGGGCGCCGGGCGCATCCTGATCCGGCATGGCGATGCCGTCGTGGACCTCGCCACCGCCGATCCCCGCCTGGTGCGGGCCATCAGGCGGGACACGCTCGGCTACGTCTCCCAGTTCCTGCGCGTCATCCCGCGCATCGGCGCCGTCGATATCGTGGCGGAACCGCTGATGGCGCGCGGCGTGGCGCGGGATGCTGCGACGGCGCGGGCGCGGGACCTGCTGCTTCGCCTCAATTTGCCGGAGCGCCTTCACAACCTGCCCCCCGCCACCTTCTCCGGCGGCGAACAGCAGCGCATCAACCTTGCCCGCGGCTTCGCCGCCGACTACCCCGTGCTGCTGCTGGATGAGCCGACGGCCAGCCTCGATGCCGCCAACCGCCAGGTCGTGATCGGCCTGATCGAGGAAGCCAAGGCCCGCGGTGCCGCCCTCATCGGCATCTTCCATGATACGGAGGTGCGTGACCGCATCGCCGACCGCCTTTTCGACGTTGCCCCGATCCAGGACGCCGCATGATTTCCGAGACCATCCTGACCAACGCCCTCCTCGTCCTGCCGACGGAGGTGCTGGCTGGCACCATCGTCATTCGCGGCGACCGGATAGCCGATGTGCAACCGGGCCGAAGCCATGCCGCTGGCGCCCATGATCTGGGTGGCGACCACGTCATCCCCGGCATCGTGGACGTGCATACCGACAACCTCGAACGCCAGGTGCAGCCGCGCGCGACCGCGCGCTGGCCGTCGCGCTCCGCCATGATCGCGCATGACAGCCAGACGGCGGCGGCGGGTGTCACGACGGTGCTGGACGCGCTGTGCCTCGGCGACCTCGGCTTCGATGCCGGGCGGACCCAGACCTTCAAGGAGGGCGTGCAGGACCTGGATGCGCTGTCGGGCACCGGCCTGCTGCGCAGCGACCATTTCCTGCACCTCCGCTGCGAATTGCCGGCCGCCGACATGGTGGAGCTGGTGGAGACGGTCGCGGACCATCCGCTGGTGCGGATGATCAGCCTGATGGACCACTCCCCCGGCGTCGGGCAGTACCGGGACGTGGATCGCTACAAGAAGATGCGCGTCCGCCAGCACAGCCTGTCGCCGGCGCAGGTGGATCAGCGGATCGAGGAATTGCTGGAACAGCGCGGGCGGCTGCGCGAACCCCAGCGCCGCTGGCTCATCGACCGCGTGAAGCACCGCAACCTGCCGCTGGCCAGCCATGACGACGCGACGCCGGAGGAGATCGCCGCCAATGCGGCCGACGGCATCATGATCAGCGAATTCCCCGTGGCGATGGAGGCCGCGGAGGCCGCGAAGCGCCTGGGCGTGCAGGTCATCGCCGGCGCCCCCAACATCGTCCGCGGCGGCAGCCATTCCGGCAATGTCGCCGCCGCCGACCTGGTGCGCGCCGGCGCCGTCGATGTGCTGGCCAGCGACTATGTCCCCCCCGCGATGATCGAGGCCGCCTGGCTCGCGGTGGGGCATGGCGACACGACCCTGCCCGATGCGGTGGCCATGATCACCGACCGCGCCGCCCGCATGGCCGGCTTCACCGATCGCGGCCGCATAGAAGCCGGGCTGCGGGCCGACCTCGTGCAGGTCCGCCCGCATGAGGGCCACGCCATCGTCCGCAAGGTCTGGCGCGCGGGGGAGCGCGTGGCGTGATGCGCGTCGCGCTCTACTGGGCGCCACGGCTGGAGGATCCGCTGCACCGCCTCGGCTCCGCCTGGCTGGGGCGGGACACGGAAACGGGCGCGACGGTCGCGCAGCCAGATTTGCCCGGCCTCGACATCGCGGAGATCACCGCCGATGCGCGGAGCTACGGGCTGCACGCCACGCTGAAGCCGCCCTTCCGGCTCCGCACCTCCTGGGCCGCGATGCGGGCGGATGCGATGGCGCTGGCGGCGCGGACGCGCCCCTTCGCCCTGCCGCCGCTAAAGCTCGCGGACCATCATGGCTTCCTGGCGCTGCTGGAATCCGAAAAGTGCCAGCCATTGCAGCATCTCTGCGATGCCTGCGTCACCGGCCTCGACTCCCATCGCGCGCCGCCGACCGACGCCGAGATCGCGCGGCGCAACCCCGCCCGCATGACGGAACGGCAGCGCGAATTGCTGCACCAGTACGGCTACCACTATGTGCTGGACCAGTGGTGGTTCCACGTCACGCTGACGCGCCGCCTGACCGCCGAGGAACGCGAAGTGGTCTGGCCGGCGCTGGAGGCGCATCTCGGCGATGTGCCGGCGCAGCCGCGCCGCGTGACGGAACTCTGCCTCTTCACCCAGGCGGCGCCGGGCGCGCCCTTCCTGCTGGCCGAGCGTCTGCCGCTGCTCGGCTGAGGGCGACGATCACGTCATCGACGCCGGCCTCGACCGGTCCGTCATTCATCACCGTCACGATGTCGAGGCCGGGGGGCAGCTTCACCTCCCGCGCCAGCCGGGCCTCGACATCCGCCGCATCCTCCCGCCCCCGCGCCAGCAGCCGGGCGGTCAGCACGGCGATCGGCGCGGTGATGCGGAGCACGCGCAGGCGGTAGCGCCGGTCGGCATCGGCCAGCACGGCGCGGGAGAGATTCGCCACCACCACGCGCCCGGACGCCATCTCATCCTCGATGGCGCGCGGGATGCCGTAGGACAGGCCATGCGCTTCCCACCACAGCGCGAAGCCGCCGGCATCGCGGCGGGCGGCGAAGTCGCTCTCCGTCAGCGGTTCATGATCCTCCCCACCCGCCTCGGCGGGGCGGGTGATGGCGCGGCGCGCGAAGACGAAGCGGGGATCGGCGACAAGCCGCAGCCGCGCTGCCGCCATCAGCGTATCCTTGCCCGCGCCGGAAGGGCCCACGACTGCAACCAGCATCGCCCGATCATGCACCGCAATATTGACCGCGCCGCTTCTGCCTGCGCCTATCCCGTTACTCAAGACAGTTGCATGGGTCTGACACCGAATGTTCACGACGCGCCCCGAGATCGCCGGCACCTTCGGTGTCGTCGCCTCCACCCACTGGATCGCCTCCCAGGTCGGCATGTCGGTGCTGGAACGCGGCGGCAATGCCTTCGATGCCGCGGCGGCCGCGGGCTTCACGCTGAACGTGGTGGAGCCGCACCTGAACGGCCCCGGCGGCGACTGCCCCATCATCCTGCATGACGCCAAGGCGGGCGCGCAGCGCGTCGTCTGCGGCCAGGGCGTGGCGCCGGCGAAGCTGACGGTCGGGCACATCAAGGACGATCTCGGGCTGGACCTGGTGCCCGGCACGGGCTTCCTGCCCGCCATGGTGCCGGGCGCCTTCGATGCCTGGGCGCTGATGCTGCGGGACTGGGGCACCTGGTCCCTGCGCGACGTCATGTCCTACGCCATCGGCTATGCGCGCCGCGGCGTGCACTACGTGCCGCGCGTGGTGGCCACGATGAACACGGTGAAGCCGCTGTTCGAATCGGAATGGCCGACCTCGGCGGAGATCTGGCTGCGCAATGGCGGCCCCGTCGCCGGCGGCCTCTATGCCAACCCGACGCTCGCCGATACCTGGGAACGCCTGCTGCGGGAGGCCGAGAGCGCCGGCCATGACCGCGTCGCCCAGATCGAGGCCGCGCGCAACGCCTGGTATGGCGGCTTCATCGCGGAGGCCATCGGCGATTTCTTCGCGAAAAACGAGATGCTGGACACCTCCGGCCAGCGCCACCGCGGCGTGCTGACGGCCGATGACATGGCGCATTGGCGGGCAGGCATCGAGGCGCCGCTGAAGCGCGACTACCGCGGCACCACGCTGCTGAAGTGCGGCGTCTGGTCCCAGGGGCCGACCATGCTGCAGACCATGGCGCTGCTGGAAGGCTTCGACATGGCCGCGATGGACCCGATGGGCGAACGCTTCGCCCATACGGTGATCGAGGCCATGAAGCTCGCCTTCGCGGATCGGGAGGCCTTCTACGGCGACCCCAACTTCGTCGACGTGCCGATCCACCACCTGCTCTCCGACGCCTACAACGAGGAACGCCGCAAGCTGATCGGGGAGACGGCCTCGATGGAGCTGCGCCCTGGCTCCCTGCCCGGCATGGCGACCCCCTGGGTGGACCACAACGCCGCCGCCCGCGCGGAACTCCTCACCCGCGCGCCCGGCGCCGGGGAACCCACCGTCTCCCGCCTTGGCGCCTCCGGCGGCGACACCTGCCACATCGATGTCATCGACGCGCAGGGCAACATGGTCTCCGCCACGCCGTCCGGCGGCTGGTTCCAGTCGTCGCCGGCGGTGCCGGGGCTGGGCTTCTGCCTCGGCACGCGCGGGCAGATGTTCTGGCTGGATGAGAACCTGCCGAACGGCCTCAAGCCCGGGAAGCGGCCGCGCACCACGCTGTCCCCCGCCATGGCGCTGAAGGATGGCAAGCCCTGGCTCAGCTTCGGCACCCCGGGCGGGGAGCAGCAGGACCAGTGGCAGCCCATCATGTTCAGCCGCATGGTGGACCATGCGATGACCATCCAGCAGGCGATCGACGCGCCCTCCTTCCACACCGAACACTGGCCCAGCAGCTTCTGGCCGCGCGTGGCCAAGCCCGGGAAGGTGGTGGTCGAGGGTCGCTACCCCGCCGAGGTCGCTGAGGCGCTGGCCGCCCGTGGCCACCTGGTGGAGACCGGCGGCGAATGGTCCGAAGGGCGCCTGACCGGCGCGCGGCAGGAGGATGACGGCCAGTTGTTCGCCGGCGCCAACCCCCGCGGCATGCAGGGCTACGCGGTCGGCCGCTGACGCGGGCGTGACGCCCGGTCGAATTGACCGGGCGGCGCCGGGGTTGCAACGGTGCCGCCATGGCGGGACGCAACGGAATGGCCCTGGGGTTGCTGCTGGCCATGGCTGGCTGCGCCCCCCTTCCCGCCCCCCGCATCGCGCCACCCGCCCCGGCCGCCACCACCCCCGCCCCACCGCCGCCCAGCCTTGCCGTGCGCCTGCGGCGGGAAGCCTGGCTGACGCGCTTCTGGGAACAACTCACCCCCACCCAGCGGCGGCGGGTGCTGTCCCGCCTGCGGCGCGGCGACACGCCGCTGGCGCGGACGGAGGCCGAGGCCGCGCCCGTCTGGGACGGGCTTGGCCTGCCGGAACGCAACGCGCTGGTCTTCGGGCCGGGGCTGCCACGCGCCGCCGCTGCCACTGATTGAAGGACTGGCATCCGGGCAGCCACCCCTGCCATTCTCGCCAGGAGGAACCCCGCCATGCTGAAATTCATCATCCTGCTGCCGCTGCTGCTGATGCCGCCCCCCGCCGCCGCCCAGGCCGCGCTGCCGGACCTGTCCTGGGTGGAACGCGACTGGGCGGCGCTGGATACCCAGCAGCGCGGCCGCGCCGTGCGCCGCTTCGGCCGGGACCTGGAACGCGATGCCCGCCCGGACCGGCCGGAGATGCAGGCCCGCTGGGATGCGATGACGCCGGGCCAGCGCCGCGAACTCATGCTCGGCCCGCGCCGCGCGACGCGGGAGGCGGGGGGCACGCCGCCCCGCGCCGAGCGTTTGCCGCGGCCGCCGCCGGCCGCGCCGCGCCCGGGCCTCGTCGCGCCACCGCCCGCCGCGCCTTCCGTCCCTCAAGGCGCTTTGCGGCCGAACCTGTCCAGGGCTTAATCGGCAGGCTCACAACGAATCCGGGAACCCCGCCGATGATCCGCCGCCGCGCCTTGCCTGCCCTCGGTGCCTCCCTGCTGGCCGCGCCCGCCTTCGCGCAGGCCCCCTGGCCCGCGCGCCAGATCCGCCTGGTCGTGCCCTATCCGCCCGGTGGCGCCAGCGATATCGCGGGCCGGCTGCAGGCGCAGGTGCTGCAGGACGGCCTCGGCGTGCCCGTGGTGGTCGACAACCGGGCCGGCGCCGGCGGGACCATCGGCACGGCGCATGTCGCGCAATCCGCCCCCGATGGCTACACGATCATGATGGCGAGCCCATCCAGCCACCTCGGCGCGCCGCTGCTGTTCAAGACACCGGGCTATGAGGGCGTGGACGACTTCACCGCCATCGCCACCTTCGCCACCGGCACGGCCATGGTCTGCGTCACCAACAGCCTGCCGGTGCGCAACATCCAGGAACTGATCGCCTATGCCCGCGCGAATCCGGGCAAGCTGAACTACGGCAGCGCGGGTGCGGGCGGCGCCAACCACATGCTCGGCGTGCTGTTCATGCAGCGCACGGGCGTGGAGCTGACGCATGTTCCCTATCGCGGCGCGGCGCCGGCGCTGGCGGATTTGATCGCGGGCAACATCCAGGTGGTGTTCGACAGCTTCTCCGGCATCATCCCCACGGTGCGCGCGGGCCAGGTCCGGGCCCTGGCCGTCACCAACCCCACGCGCTGGCCGCTGGCGCCGGAATTCCCGACCGTGCAGGAACAGGGCGTGCCGGATTACGACCTGCCGAGCTTCTCCGCCGTGATGGGGCCGCGCGGCATCCCTGATGCGATCGTCACGCGCATGAACAGCGTCATCAATGAGGGGCTGAAGAACCCGCAGCTGGTGGAACGCCTGACCGCGCTCGGCAACGCGCCCTTCCCGACGACGCCGGCCGAATTCGGCGCGCTGATGCGCGCGCAGCGCACCACCTGGCAGACCCTGGTGCGCGCGACGGGCCTGCAGCCGGAGTGAAACCGGACGGGGAGCGCCACGGCGCTCCCCGTTTTTGCCCTACTGCGTCGCCTCGGCGCGAAGCTACTTCGTCGCCTCGGCGCGAAGCTACTTCGTCGCCTCGGCGCGAAGCTACTTCGTCGCCTGCGCCCGAAGCTGCGCGATCGTCGCGCGGTTGGTCACCTGCTCCGGGTTCATCCGGACCTCGATGATGGCGGGCTTGCCGCTGGCCTTCGCGCGCTGGAAGGCGGGCACCATCTCCTCCGTGGTTTCGACCACTTCGCCGTGGCCGCCGAAGCTTTCGATGAACAGGCGGAAATCGGGGTTGGTCAGCGCGGTGCCGGAAACGCGGCCGGGATAGGTCCTCTCCTGGTACATGCGGATCGTGCCGTACATGCCGTTGTTGAAGACCATCACGATGGGCGCCACGCCGTGGTGGAAGGCGGTCGCGATCTCCTGCCCCGTCATCAGCGCGCCGCCATCGCCGACGAAGCACAGCACGGTGCGGTCGGGATGCGTGATGGCCGCGCCGATGGCGGCCGGGATGCCATAGCCCATGGCGCCATTGGTCGGGCCGAGGAAATCCTGCTTCTCCGACACATGCATGAAGCGCGTCGGCCAGGTGGCGAAATTGCCGGCATCGCTGGTGAAGATGGTGTCGGCGGGCAGCACCTTCTCGAGTTCCTGCAAGGCCACCGCGAGGTTCAGCGGACCCTCATAGGACGGCGCCTTGGCCTGCGCCTCCCGCGCCGCGCGGACGCTGGCGCGCCAGCCGGCCCAGCGTGGCGAGGCCACCGGCGGCAGCGCGGCCGCGGCGGCGGCGAAGGCATTGAGGTCGGAGACGATGCCGAGCGCCGGGCGATAGACGCGCCCGATCTCCGCCTGGTCTGGATAGACATGGATGATGGGCTTCGACCCCGCCATGTCGAACAGCGTGTAGCCCTGGCTCACCGGCTCCCCGATCCTGGTCCCGATGGCCAGGATCAGGTCGGATTCCTTCGCCTTGGCCACCAGCCCGGCATCCGCGCCGACGCCGAGATCGCCCGCGAAATGGGCGGAGGTGCCATCGAACAGGCCCTGGCGGCGGAAGCCGACGGCCACGGGGATGTCATTGGCGGTCAGGAAGCGCGCGATGTCCGCGCGCCCCTGGTCGGTCCAGCGGCTGCCGCCCAGGATCGCCAGCGGCTTCTCGGCCTTTTCGAGCATCGCCATGAGGCGGGGCAGCGCATCCGGCGCCGGGTGCGGCGGCAGCACGGGGGCCGGGCCGACATCCACGGCCTCCACCAGGTGCTTCTGCATCTCCTCGCTCAGCGCCACCACCACCGGGCCCGGGCGGCCGCTGGTGGCGACATCGAAGGCGTGCGCCATCAGTTCCGGGATGCGCGCGGCTTCGTCGATCTGCGTGACCCACTTCGCGATGGGGCCGAAGAAGCGGCGGTAATCCACCTCCTGGAAGGTCTCGCGATCCGTCTCGGTCATCGGGATCTGGCCGACCAGCAGGACCAGCGGCGTGCTGTCCTGGAAGGCGACATGCACGCCGATGGCGGCATGGCAGGCGCCGGGGCCGCGGGTGACGATGGCGACGCCGGGGCGGCCGGTCAGCTTGCCATGCGCTTCCGCCATGTGGACGGCGCCTGCCTCGAACCGGCAGGTCACGAGTTCCACCCGGTTCCGCTGGGCGTAGAGGCCATCGAGCAGGTCGAGATAGCTTTCGCCAGGCACCGCGAAGACATGCGTCGCGCCATTCGCGACCAGCGCATCCGCGAGCAACTGCCCGCCGGTCCGAGCCTCGATCCCTGCCACTGCTGGCCTCCCCTTGATCTGACCCAAGGGGTTTAAAACAGAAGCGGCCGCCGGGCTATCCGGCGGCCGCCTTGCAGCGTTGCGTCGCCTGGGTGGCTATTCCGCCGGCGCGGGGTGGCCGCCATGCGGCTTGCCCGGCGTGCGCTCAAGCTCCGCCAGCTTGGCCGCCACCGCGCCGATCGGCTTGGTGAAGGGCGCCAGCAGCAGGTACAGCGCCGGCACGGCATAGAGCGTGATGAAGGTGGAGAAGGTGACGCCGCCGACGATCACCACGCCCAGCGCCTGGCGGCTTTCCGCGCCCGCGCCCGTCGCCATGGCCAGCGGCACCGCGCCGAAGACCGTCGCGATGGAGGTCATCAGGATCGGCCGCAGCCGCACGACGGAGGCTTCCAGCACCGCGTCATGCACGGACAGTCCGCGATCCCGCAGCTGGTTGGCGAATTCCACCACCAGGATGCCGTTCTTCGCCATCAGCCCGATCAGCAGGATCATGCCGATCTGGCTGAAGATGTTCAGCGTGCCGCCGGTGAAGTGCAGCGCCAGCAACCCGCCCGTCAGCGCGAGTGGCGTGGAGAGCAGGATGATGAGCGGGTGGATGAAGCTTTCGAACTGCGCGGCCAGCACCAGGAACACCACCAGCAGCGCCAGCGCGAAGGTCACGTAGAGCGCGCCGGAGCTTTCCTTGAACTCCAGGCTCTGGCCGCGATAGCTGATGCGCACCTCCGGCGGCAGCACGTCCCGCGCCGTCTGTTCCATGAAGGCCAGGGCCTCGCCCAGCGTGTAGCCGGATGCGAGGGAGGCGCTGATGGTGATGGCGCGCACCCGGTCCTCGCGCGCCAGGCTTTGCGGCCGCGCGCGCTCCGTCAGCGTCACCAGGTTCGACAGCGGCACGAGCGCGCCCTGGGTGGACCCGCTGCCCGCGATCAGGCCGAGCTGCCCGCCCGCGCTGGTGCGGACGAAGATGTTCTGCAGGTCATAGGGCGTGGCGCGGTCGCTTTCCCGCGCCTGGATCAGGATCTTGTACTCATCGCCGCCCTGGACATAGGTCCCGACCTCCCGCGACCCCAGCATCGTCTCGATCGTCCGGCCCACGGCCTGGATGGAGAGCCCCATCTCGGCGGCCTTGCGGCGGTCGATCTCGACCCGGATCTCGGGCTTCGTCTCGCGGTAGTTGCTGTCCAGGTTGAGCAGCCGCGGGTTCTGCCGCGCGCGTTCCAGGAAGCGGTCGCGCCACTGCACCAGCGTGCCGTAGTCAGACCCGCCGATCACGAACTGCACCGGCGGCTGGAAGCCACGCTGGCCGAGGGAGGGCGGGTTCAGCGCGAAGGCGCGCACGCCGGGGATGGCGAGCAGCTGCGGCATCATCTCCGCCGCGATCTGCTGCTGCTTGCGGTCCCGCTGCTCCCACGGCGCCAGGCGCATGAAGATGTTGGCGACGTTGGACTGGGCGGGGCGCTGGAAGCCGCCGATGGTGGCGAACTGGCTCTCCACCTCGCCGCGTTCCACGAAGGGCTGGAGGATCCGCTCCACCCGCACCACCTGTTCCCGCGTATAGGCGAAGGATGCGCCTTCCGGCCCGGTGGTCGGGATGATGATGGTGCCGCGATCCTCGACGGGCGCGAATTCCTTGGGAAGGATGTTGAACAACACCCCCGCGAGCCCCGACAGCACCGCGACGCCCGCCAGCGTGATCAGCGGCGCGGCCAGCGCCCGCTTGAGCGTGACGCGCAGCACCCAGTTCATGCCGAGGAAGAAGGGTTCCGTCCAGCGGATCAGGCGGCTGTCACCCTCATGCGCCTTCAGCAGCTTGGAACACATCATCGGCGTCAGCGTCAGCGCGATGAGGCCGGAGAACACGACGGAGGCCGCGAGCGCGAAGCCGAATTCGGTGAACAGCCGGCCCGTATTGCCGCCCATGAAGGACAGCGGCACGAAGACCGCCACCAGCACCAGGGTCGTCGCGATGACCGCGAAGGCGATCTCCCGCGATCCGCGGATGGAGGCGAGCAGCGGGTCCTCCCCCTCCTCGATCCGGCGATGCACATTCTCCAGCACCACGATGGCGTCATCGACGACGAGGCCGATGGCGAGCACGAGGCCGAGCAGCGTCAGCACGTTCAGCGAGAAGCCGAGCGCGGCCAGCGCGGTGAAGGAGGCGATGAGGGAGACGGGGATGGCGACGGCCGGGATGATGGTGGCGCGCCAGGACCGCAGGAAGAAGAAGATGACGACGACGACGAGGACGAGCGCCGTGACCAGCGCGTGCTCGACCTCATAGATCGAGCGGCTGATGAAGGTGCTTTCGTCGTAGCCGATCACGACCTCCACCCCATCGGGCATGGAGGCGCGGATCCGTTCCACCTCATCCTTCACGCCCTGCGCGACGGACAGGGTGTTGGCGGTGGATTGCCGGAGGATGCCGAGGCCGACGCCGGGCTTGCCATTGATGCGGTATTCGCCGCGCGTGTCCTCCGGCGCCACTTCCACCTGCGCGACATCGCCCAGCGTCACCTGGCCGTTCGCGTTGCGGGACAGCACGACCTGGCGGAACTGTTCCGGCCGGCTCATGCGCGTATCGGTGCGGACCGTCAGCTCCCGCGCCGTGCTCTCGATCCGCCCGCCGGGCAGCTCTATATTCTCGCGGCGGATCGAATCCTCCACGTCCTGCACGGTCAGGCCGCGGGCAGCGAGGGCCTGGCGGTCGAGCCAGAGCCGCATGGCGGGCTTGCGCTCACCCAGCACCAGCACCTGGGCCACGCCCTCGACGATCGCCAGGCGATCGACGAAGCGGCGGCGCGCCACCTCCGTCAACTCCATGGGCGACAGCACGTCCGACACCAGCGCGACCCAGAGGATCGGCCGCGCATCGCCATCCACCTTCTGGACCACGGGCGTGTCCGCCTGTTCCGGCAGGCGGGCGAGGGAGCGCGCCACGCGGTCGCGCACGTCGTTGGACGCGGCATCGACGTTGCGGGACAGGCGGAACTCGATGGTGATCTGGCTGCGCTCGTCGCGCGACTGGCTGGTGATGAACTTGATGCCCTCGATCCCCGCCACGGCGGCTTCGAGGATTTCCGTGATCTGCGTGTCCACCACCGCGGCGGAGGCGCCGCGATAGGTGGTGGTGACGGAGACGACCGGCGGGTCGATGGCGGGATATTCGCGCACCGGCAGGCGCATCAGCGCCGCCAGGCCCAGCACCATCAGCATCAGGCTGATGACCGTCGCGAAGACGGGACGCTTGATGGAGACGTCGGAAAGCACCATTGCCGGTTATCCCGTCTTGCAGCCGGTCAGGAGGTCGGGCGGGTCAGGGTCTCGGTCACGCGCACGGGCGCGTCGTTGCGCAGGCGCTGGATGCCGCGGACCACGACATGGTCGCCGGGCTGCACGCCCGACAGGACCTCGACCTCACCCTGCAGGCGCTGGCCGACGCGGATTTCGACGCGGCGGGCGCGGTTGTCGCGGATCACATAGACGAAGTTGCGGTCGCCCAGCGGGTCCAGCGCTTCCTCCGCCACCAGCATCGCGTCGTCGCGGCGGCTAAGGACGACTTCCACCGTCATGAACAGGCCGGGCTTCAACGCCTCATCCGCATTGTCGAATTCGCTGATGACGCGGATGGTGCGGGTGTTCGTGTCGATGCGGGTATCGACCACGGCGACGGTGCCGGTGAAACGGCGGTCGCCGAAGGCGCTGCTGCGGGCCACGACCGTGGCGCCAGCCTGGACCCGTGCCAGGAACACCTCCGGCACCGAGAATTCGACCCGGACGCGGGAGATGTCGTCCAGCGTGGTCACCAGCGTGCCCGGCTGCACCAGGGCGCCGACACTGACCTGGCGCAGCCCGACGCGGCCGGAGAAGGGGGCGGCGACGCGCAGTTCTTCCAGCCGGGCCTGCGCCTGGCGGACGCGACCCTCGGTCTGGCGGGCGACAGCTTCCAGCGTCTCCAGCCGCTGCGCCGCGATGGACTGGCCGGGTTGGAGCTGGCGGGCGCGGACCACCTGGCTGCGGGCGTCATCGAACAAGGCGCGGGCCTGATCCAGCTCCGCCCGGACGGCGCCGGCATCGAGATCGACAAGCTGGTCGCCCTCCCGCACCCGCTGGCCTTCCTGGAAGCGGATGGCGGTGACGATGCCGGTGACCTTGGCGGTGATGGAGACCGAGTCGCGGGCGCGGACGGTGCCCACGGCTTCCGCGCGGTCGATCACGGTCCCGACCCGCACGGGGGAGACGGCGACACCGATCGGCCCGCCCTGCCCGCCACCACGCGCCGCCGGTGCCGGCGCAGCCTCCAGCCCCACCAGGGCCAGGGGGCGCGGCAGGCCGTACTGCTCACCATACAGATGCCAGGCCGCGCCAAGACCCCCGATGAGGGCCAGAACGGCTAGCTGGGAGGTTGTGCGCATGCGACCCCAGTCCTGACAGCATTGTTCTGGCCCGCCCCGACAGGGAGCGAGCGAGAATGACGACCCTGCTATTGGCCAGTCCGAATAAAAAGTCCCACCCATTGGGCGGAACCTTCCATCCCCTGGCAGTTGACCCGCTTTTCGGCTGTTTGCAAGACGTATCACTCAAATTTAGCCATGCAATGACCGTGCCGGGAAGCCCGCCACCGCAGGCCGCCCTTCCCTGCCACGCCCCGCCGCGCCAATCTGGCGCCCTCATCGGTTAATGGAGCACCCCGCGATGCGAGCCATCTTCGTCATGATCAAGTGCGAGATGGGCCAGGCCTACCGCGTGGCGCGGGAGATGGCGGACAGCATCCCCGAATTGTCGGAGATGCATTCGATCAGTGGCCAGTACGACCTGCTGGGCAAGTTCTACCTGGAGGCCGACCAGGATATCGGCCTGTTCGTGGTGGAACGGGTGCAGAGCGTCGCCGGGGTCAAGGACACCTATACCCTGCAGACCTTCAACGCCTTCTCCGGCGGGAAGGGCTGACCCTGCCAGGGAGCGGCAGAAGCGGGACACGCCGCACGGACGCCATCATCCGCGCGGCGCCGCCATGATCCGGCCCTGCGCCCGCCCTGCCCAAGGGGGATGCTTCCTGCACAGGAGGTTCCCCCGATGCGCATCCTTCCCGTGCTTGCCCTTTCCACCGCCGTGCTGCTGGGCGGCTGCCAGAACCCGGACGGCACGGTGAACCTGCCGGCGAGCCTGGCGCTGGGCGCCGGCGTGGCGCTGGCCGGCATCGCCATCGCCTCCGCCAACGACCAGCCGCGGCACCGGCATGACGACCGGCGCTCCTCCTACGGCTATGGCCGCCCGCATCACGGGTATGACCGGGGATACGACCGGGGCTATCGCCGCTGGTAGCAACACCCGGGCGCGGCGCTGGTCGCCGCGCCCGACCGGTCTCAGGCCCAGGACTTGAAGTTGGGCATGGCGGAAATCGGCGCCGCCGCCGCCAGCTTCGCGATATCCGGCACCGGGCGCGCCAGGCTGGAATCGCCCGCGACCGCTTCCTCGATCGCCGCCGCCACGGCCAGCACCAGCGCATCCCCGCCGCGCGGCCCGACGATCTGCAGGCCGAAGGGCATGCCGGCCTTGTCGACGCCGAGCGGCAGGCTGATGGCGGGATGGCCCACCAGCGTCACCGCATAGGCCATGGCCAGCCAGTGGAAATAGGTCCGCGTCGGCTGGCCATCGATCTCGGCGGGGTAGAGTTCCGACCAGGGGCGCGGGCTGATGGTGATGGCGGGGGTGATGATGATGTCGTGGTCGGCGAAGAAGCCCTGCCAGACGCGGTAGATGCGGGTCTGCTCGGTCGCGGCGCGGGCGTAGTCGGCCAAGCTGTAGCGCAGCCCCTCCTCCACATTCGCCCGCACATTGGGGCCGACATCCTGCGGCCGCGTGCGGCACTTCTCCGCATGGCTGGCGACGAAGCTGGTGGCGCGCAGGATCTCGAAGCTTTCGTCGGTGCCGGCGCAGTCCGGCGTCGCGTGCTCCACCCGGCCGAACAGCGGCGCCAGCGCCGCCACGCGGCTGGCGAAGACGTCGCGGATGTGGCGCTCGGTCGGCGCGAAGCCGAAATCGGGCGTGGCCGCGACCCGCAGCGCGCCGAGATCGACCTGCATGGGCGGGAACAGGTTGCGGTCCCCGCCCCGCACCCGGCGATCCGGCAGCGTATAGGCCAGCGGGTCCAGCGCATCGTCATCCGCCATGGCGGAGAGCAGCAGCGCCGCATCCCGGGCATTGCGCGCCATCGGTCCGAGCACCGGCAGCGGCGACCAGCCATGGCCCCGCCTTTCCGCCGGCACCAGGCCCGGCGAGGGCCGGAAGCCCACGATGCCGTTGAAGGCGGCGGGGTTGCGGAGCGAACCGCCGGTGTCGCTGCCGGAGCAGATCGGCGCCATGCCGCAGGCCAGCGCCACGGCCGATCCGCCGGAGGACCCGGCGGCGGAGCGCGTCGGGTCGAAGGGATTGCCCGTGGCGCCATAGACGAGGTTGCGGGTGTTGGCGCCGGCGCCGAATTCCGGCGTGTTGGTCTTGCCGATGACGATGGCGCCCGCGGCGCGAAGGTTCGTCACCATCGCCTCGTCCCGCGTCGGGATGTGGTCGGCGAAGATCGGGCTGCCCCAGGTGGTGCGCAGCCCCTTCGTCTCCTCCAAATCCTTGATGCCGATGGGCAGGCCATGCAGCGGGCCGAGCGTCGCGCCCGCCATCACGGCCGCTTCCGCGGCCTTGGCGCCTTCGCGGGCACGGTCGGTGTCCATCGCCACCATCGCGTTCACCGCATGGTTCACGCGGTCGATGCGCGCCAGGCAGCTTTCCAGCAATTCCACCGGGGAAAGCTTGCGCGTGCCGATGAGGCGCCGTGCCTCCACGGCGGTCAGGTCGCAGGGTTCGGTCATGGTCGTGATCCTTCGCCGGGCGTCGCTCAGTAGCCCATCGCGCAGCCATCCTTGCGGGGGTCGGAGCCCCCGACAAGGCAGCCGCGTTCGCGGTCGATCAGGATGGCCTGGCCGCCGCCATGCGGCTTGTCGATCAGCTCGCATTCATGGCCGAGCCGGTTGAGGCGATCCACGACCGAGGCCGGGATGCCCTTCTCCACCTGCACCTTGCCGAGGCGGGGGAAGAGGCGCGGCGCGTCCAGCGCCTCCTGCACGTCCAACCCGTACTCGAAGTGGTTGGCCAGGAAGGTGGTCTGGCCCATCGGCTGGTAGTGCCCGCCCATGACGCCATAGGGCATCACCGCCTGCCCACCCTTCATCACCATCCCCGGGATGATGGTGTGCATCGGGCGCTTGTCGGGGGCGATGCAGTTCGGGTGGCCTTCCTCCAGCCGGAAGCCGTAGCCGCGGTTCTGCAGCATCACGCCGGCCTCGGGCGCGAAAATGCCGCTGCCGAAGCCCTCGAACAGCGAGTTGATGAAGGACACCGCATTGCCGTCGCGATCGACGACGGAGAGGTAGACGGTGTCCTTGTGCTTCGCGAGGTCGGATTCCCCGGGCAGCGGCAGTTCCGGCAGGGCGCGGTCATCGCGGATCAGCGCGGCCAGGCGGTTCAGGTACTCGTCGGAGATCAGCTTCTCCACCGGCACATCGACCTGGGACGGATCGGCTAGGAAGGCATCGCGATCACGATAGGCAAGGCGCGCGGCCTCGATATGGCGGTGCAGGCGCTCCACGCTCAGGAAGCCCTGCTCCGGGAAGCCGAGCTTCTCGATCATGCCCAGGATCATCAGCGTGATCATGCCCGATCCATTGGGCGGGCACTGGAACACCTCCATGTCGCGATAGGGGCGCTTGATCGGGTCCACGAAGCCGGCAACCGACGCGCCGCGGGCGAAATCCTCTTCCGTATGCGTGCCGCCGGCCTCGCGCAGCGTCCTCACCATGTCGGCGGCGATCGCGCCCTCATAGAACGCCTTGGCGCCATGCTTGCCGATCGCGCGCATGGTGGCGCCGAGCCTCGGGTTCACGAATTTGTCGCCCAGCGCATAGGCGGCGCCGTCCTTGAGGAAATGCTTCGCCGCCGCCGCCTGCTTGGACAGCTTGCCGACGGAGCCTTCCCAGTCGCTGGCGACGCGGGCGGAGAGGAAGAAGCCGTCCTCCGCATAGGCGATGGCCGGCGCCAGGATTTCCTCGAGTGACTTGCGGCCATGGGCGGCGTTCAGCGCTGCCCAGGCGGAGATGGCGCCGGGGACCGTCACGGAATGGGCGGAGGTCGGCATCATGGCCGTCAAGCCCGAGGCCCGCAGCGCCTCCGGCGTCGCGCCGCGCGGCGCGCGGCCGGAGCCATTCATGGCGATGACCTGGCCCGTGCCGGCGGGGGCGTAGAGGCAGAAGCAGTCGCCGCCGATGCCCGTGGATTGCGGCTCCACGACGCCCAACACGGCGCAGGCGGCGATGGCGGCGTCCATGGCGTTGCCGCCGGCGCGCAGGATATCGAGCGCCGCGAGCGTCGCCTGCGGCATGGAGGTGGCGGCCATGCCGTTCGCGGCATAGACGGCGCTGCGGCCGGGGGCGTGGAAATCGCGCTTCATGGTTCGGAACCCTTGGACGTCATTGAGCCATACAGGCGGCGTGGCTGTTGCCACGCAGCATCGGGAGACAGGCGGCGTGGCTGTTGCCACGCCGAGGCGCCGAACGGCGCCCGCGGCCAGTGCCGCGCAGTTGAAGAACACGGCAATGAGCGGCGAAGCCGCTCACTGCGCGCAGAAGCCGCCATCGATCAGCAGGCAGGTGCCGGACACCATGGCGCTGGCCGGGGAGGCCAGGAAGACGATGGCGCCCATGATGTCCTCGACCGTCATGATGCGCCCCAGCGGCGTGCGGCGGATCTGCGCCTGGCGCACCTTCTCATCCGCCAGGAAGCCCGCCGTCAGCGGCGTGTCCACGAAGCCCGGCGCGATGGTGTTCACGCGGATGCCCTTCGGGCCGAGTTCCACGGCCATGGCCTTGGTCAGGCCCTCGATCCCGTGCTTGGTCGCGGTGTAGACGCTGCGGTTGAGGCCCGCGACATGGCCGTTGACGCTGCTCAGGTTGATGATGGCGCCGCCCCGCCCGGCCTCCGCAATGCCCTGCGCCACCGCCTGCGCCACCGTGAACATGGCGCGCAGATTGAGGTCCAGCAGCGCATCGAGCGCGCCATCCTCCACGCTGAGGAAAGGCTGGCGGATATTGGTGCCGGCATTGTTCAGCAGGATGTCGAAGGGGCCCGCGGCCTCCACCAGCGCGCGCACCGCGGTGCGGTCCGTCACGTCCAGCTGCGCGGCCCGCGCCGCCAGCCCGGCCTCGCCGAGTTCGGTGGTCAGCGCCTCCAGCTCATCCAGGCTGCGGGCGGCGGCCACCACCTCCGCCCCCGCTGCGGCCAGCGCCACGGCGCCCGCGCGCCCGATTCCCTTGCTGGCACCCGTGACCAGGGCGCGAAGCCCGTCGAGGCGGAAGGACGGCGTGGTCGGAAGCATGCGGGTGCGGCTCGCGTCATGTGTCGCAGGCGCCCGGTCGGGCTTTCCGGTCAATGCGCCGGGCGGGCGGATGGCGCAAGAGGACCCCTTCCCCTGTTGTCCAGCCCGCGGTAGGACGCGCCATGGAACCGATCACCTACGCCGATTTCGAAAAGGTCGAGATCCGGGCCGGCACGATCGTCGATGCGCAGCCCCACCCGACCGCGCGCAAGCCTTCCATCCAGCTCTGGATCGATTTCGGGCCGCAGATCGGCACGAAGCGATCCGCCGCCCAGATCACCGTCCACTACTCCGCGGATCGCCTGATCGGCCGGCAGGTGATGGCGGTGGTGAACTTTCCGCCCCGCCGCATCGGTGACTTCGAGAGCGAGGTCCTGGTGCTCGGCGTCCCGGATGAGAACGGCGCCGTGGTGCTGCTGAAGCCGGACCTGAAGGTCCCCGATGGCGGGAAGATGTTCTGACCGTGCCTGAGACAGAGGAAAATTCGATGGCGCCGCGCTACTACACCGTGACCTGGGACCAGCTGCACAGGGACGGCAAGGCGCTGGCCTGGCGGCTGGTGGAACGCGGCCCCTGGACCGGCATGGTCGCCATCACCCGCGGCGGGCTGATCCCGGCCGCGATCGTGGCGCGGGAGCTGGACTGCCGGCTGATCGAGACCGTCAGCGTCGTGACCTATGACGAGGAGCAGCGCGGCCATCCCCAGGTGGTCAAGCCGCCCCAGGCCGCGCTGGAAAGCCAGGGCGAGGGCTGGCTGCTGATCGACGACCTGGTCGATACCGGCACCACCGCGAAGGTCGTGCGCGCCATGCTGCCCAAGGCCCATTTCGCGACGGTCTACGCCAAGCCCGCCGGCAAGCCGACCGTCGACACCTTCATCACGGAAGTCAGCCAGGACACCTGGATCCTGTTCCCCTGGGACACGGAGCCCCAGTTCATCGCCCCCATCGCCAAGGCCCGCGGCAACGGCGGCGGCGGGCAGTAGACGGCGGCGCCGTTGCCCTTCCGGGCACCGGCATCACCCCTTCGGCGCGCCGGCGGGCCCGGGGATCGCCAGCGTGTCGTCCTTGACGGCCAGGACCTTGTCCACGCGGCGGCCGTCCATGTCGATGATCTCGAACCGCCAGCCCGCCCAGGCGATCCGGTCGCCCTCCTTCGGCACGCGCTGCAGCAGCGCCAGCATCAGGCCGGCGACCGTGTGGTAGGTCCCCTCCTTCGGCAGGTCCGGCAGGTCGAGCCGCGCCTTCAGCTCATCCGACGGCATCATGCCTTCCAGCAGCAGGCTGCCATCATGGCGCAGCACCGGCGCGGAATCGTCGGAGGCCACCGGGCCGAGTTCGCCCACGATCGCCTCCAGCAGGTCGGAGGCCGTCACCACGCCCTCGAAGCTGCCGTATTCGTCCATCACCAGCGCCATGCCGATCGGATCGTCGCGCAGCCTTTCCAGGGCATCGAGTGCGCTCAGCGTATCCGGCAGCACGCGCGCCTGGCGCAGGGCGCGGGCGACCGACAGCGGCGCGCCTTCCAGCAGCTGGTCCAGCAGGTCCTTCGCCGCGACCACGCCCACCACATTGTCCACGCGCCGGTCGGCGACGACGAAGCGCGTGACGCCGGAAGCGCGGAGCCGCGCGGCCACATCCTCCGGCGGCGCGGTGCGGTCGATCCACTCGATCTCCGTCCGCGGCGTCATCAGCGCGCGGATGGGCTTGTCCGCCAGGCGCAGCACACGCTCGATCATGTGCCGCTCCTCGGTCTCGATGGCGCCGGAGGTCGCGCCCTCCGCCACCACGGCCTTCACCTCCTCCTCCGTCACGGAATTGTCGGAGGGGTCGTGCCGCCCGAACAGGCGCAGCACGAGGGCGGAGGAGGTGGAAAGCAGCCAGATCACCGGCGCCGTGACGCGCGCCAGGGTCGCCAGCGGGCGAGCGACGACGATCGCGATCGCCTCCGGGTTGCGCAGCGCCAGCTGCTTCGGCACCAGCTCCCCGAGGATCAGGCTGAGATAGGTGATGAGCATCACCACCAGGGCGAAGCCGATCTCCGCGCCGAAGGCACCGATCACCGGGACCGGCGCCAGGACATCGGCGATGGTGGATGACAGGCGGGCGCCGCCGAAGGCGCCGGCCAGGATGCCGACCAGGGTGATGCCCACCTGCACGGTCGGCAGGAATCGCTGCGGATCCTCCGCCAGCGCGATCGCCGCCGCGGCCCCCGCGCTGCCCTTGCGCTGCATGGCCGCCAGCCGGGTTCGGCGGGCGGAGACGATGGCCAGCTCGCTCATCGCGAAGGCACCGTTCAGCAGGACGAGGACGAGGATCAGCAGCAGTTCGAGGCCCGAGGCCATCGCGATGGTCATCCCTGGTGGTTGAAGCCGCATCATGTAGCGGTGCGGGGCCCCGGTTGAAACGGCATCCCATGCACGATCGGTCCAGGACGGGGCTTTCCCGCCGGCGGGATCGGCGCATATGGCGGCCATGAACCGCCCTTTGCCCCCCTCCGCCCTCCTGCTCGGCGCCGCCGGGCTGATCCCCTTTCTTGGCCTGGCCGCGGCCAGCGCGCTGGGCTTCGGCTGGGCGCCATCGGCCCTGGCCGCCTATGGCGCGGCCATCCTGGCCTTCCTCGGCGCCGTCCATTGGGGCCTGGCGCTGCGCGCCCCGGACTCCGAATCGGGCGCGGAACTGCCGCGCCTGGCGCTCGGCGTCCTGCCCTCCCTCATCGCCTGGGTGGCGCTGCTGCTGCCGCTGCGGCCGGGGCTGGCCCTGCTGGCGGTGGCGATCCTGGCGACTTCGGCGGCGGAAGCGGCGGCGGCGGCCCGCGGCCTGGTGCCGCCGGCCTATATGCGGCTGCGGTGGGCGCTTTCCATCGGCGCGGCGACCAGCCTGGGCCTGGGCGCGCTGCTGGCCTGACCCGCCACCCACCGGTGGGTGAGCGCAATCCGTGGTGGGTAGAGGGAAAAGATGAACCGTCCCTTTAAAATTGGCTTGTCTCTTTTCCAAGACGGATTAAGGTTCCGGCAACACTTCCCACACCGGAGGCATCCGATGCGCGACGAGACGGCCAGCCTGATCCCCTCCCCCGAGGCCGAATCCACCCCCGCGCAGGATGCGCAGATCCTGGCCTTCCCCGATGCCGGGGAACGCCGCCTCCGCCTCGCGCTCCGCCGCCTGGATGACGCGCTGGAGGAACAGCGCGCCGCCGTCGCGGAATTCCGCGCCCAGATCGCCAGCCTCAACACCGCCATGACCGGCCTCGGGCAGAGCGCGGAGACGCTGAAGACCAACCTCGCCGCCGCCGCCGAGGATACCGCCCGCGCCCAGGCGGAGGCGCTGCGCCTGCAGGCCACCGCGGAGGCGATGTCCCGCCTCGCCTGAGACCCCGCCGCGGTGTAGTGACGCCGCGATGGTTGGGGGGGTGACGGGTGCGGGATCGCATTGCCCAGGTGCTCGACCGGCTGAGCCCGGCCGAGCGCAAGGTGGCGGAGCTGGTCGCGGCCGACCCGGCCGGCACCATGGCGGCCACCGTCGCCAGCCTGGCGCGGGCTGCCGGCGTCTCCGAACCCACCGTCGTCCGATTCTGCCGCAGCCTGGGGTACGAGGGTTTCGCCGATCTGCGGCTGGCGCTGAACCGCGCCGATGCGGTGGCGGAAGGCACGGCGCCGCCCCGCCCGCCGCGGGTCATCGAAGCCGGCATGCCCATCGCGGAGGCAACCGGCGCGGTATTCGACAGCGCCATCGCTTCCCTCACGGCGGCACGGCGGCAGCTGGACGGCGCGGCGGTGGAACGCGCGGCCATCGCCTTGGTCCGGGCCGGGCGGGTGGAGGTCTGGGGCCTCGGCGCCGCCGCCGGCCTGGCCATGGACCTCGCCCACCGCCTGATGGCGACCTGCCGCGGCGTGGTCGCGCGGCATGATCCGGACGCCCAGGCCCTGGCCGCCGCGACGCTGGATGGCGAATCCGTTGTGCTCTGCCTCTCCCTCACCGGCCGGTCGCGCGCGGTGGTGCAGGCCGCGCGAGAGGCAGCGGCGGCCGGCGCCACCGTCATCGCCCTGACGCGCCCGGCCTCCCCCCTCGCGGCCGCTGCCACCCACCTGGTGTCTTGCGTGGTGGAGGAGCGGACGGCGCTGCGGGCGCCGCTGACCTCCCGGCTGGTACAATTCGCGTTCGGCGACGCAATCTGCGTCGCGGTCGCGCTGCTGGCGCCACCGGCGGCGGAGGCACGGCACGCCCGGATGACGGAAGCCCTCGAATCGCGCAGGATCGCCCCATGAGCCAATCCCTGATCCCCCGCCTCCGCCAGGCCCGAGTCATCCCCGTGGTGCGCACCAGCAGTGCCGCCCTTGCCGCCCGCGCGGTCGAATGGCTGCGCGCTTCGGGGCTGACGGTGTTCGAGATCACGATGACGGTGCCGGATGCGCCGGCGCTGATCCGCGACCTCGCCAGCGATCCCGCGCTGCTGGTGGGTGCCGGCACGGTGCCGGACCGCGCGGCGGCGGAAGCCTGCCTGGCGGCCGGGGCGCGCTTCCTCGTCTGCCCCTGGGTCGATCCTGTCGTGGCGCAAGCCGCGCATGGCGCGGGCGCGATCGCCATGCTCGGCGCGATGACGCCGACCGAGGTGCGCGCGGCCATCGCCGGCGGCGCCGATGTGGTGAAGATCTTCCCCGCCAGTTCCGCCGGCGGCCCCGCCCATGTGAAGGCGCTGCGCGCCGTCTTCCCGGACACGGTCTTCTGCCCGACCGGCGGCGTCGATTCGCGCAACGCGCCGGACTACCTGGCCGCCGGCGCCGCCTTTGTCGGCATCGGGGGGCGCCTGGTGGATGAAGGGCTGCTCGCCCGCGGCGACCGCGCGGGCATCGAAGCCGCGGCGCGCGACGTGCTCGGCCTCATGCAGGCCTGAATGCGGTCACACCCGCTTGATCCCGCGGGCGAAGTCGCCCAAGCAGACAGTGTAGCGTAAGGCCTGATCGGGGGACGAAGCCGCCATGCCGGACATCCTGTGCCTGGGTGAACCCATGCTGGAGTTCAACCAGCTTCCCCCGGGGCCCGATGGCCGGCGCCTCTATCTGGAGGGCCATGGCGGCGACATCTCCAACGCCGCCGTGGCCGCCGCGCGCAGCGGGGCCGATGTCGGCATGCTCACCCACCTTGGCGAGGATGCGGCCGGCGACAGCTTCCGCGCGCTGTGGGCGATGGAGGGGGTGGATGCCAGTTGCGTGCGGATGGACCCCGATGCGCCGACCGCCGTCTATTTCGTCACCCATGACGATTCAGGTCACCACTTCACCTTCTACCGCAAGGGCAGCGCCGCCAGCCGCATGAAGCCCGCCGATGTGCCGGATGAGGCCATTCGCCGCGCGCGGGTCCTGCACCTCTCGGGCATCAGCCTCGGCATTTCCGACAGCGCCTGCGATGCCGCCTTCCGCGCGATCGAGGTCGCGCGCAGCGCGGGCGTGACGGTCAGCTTCGACACCAATCTGCGCCAGCGCCTCTGGCCGCTGCGGCGCGCTTCCGCCTGCATCCATACCGCGGTGGGCCTGGCGGATATCTGCTTCCCCAGCCTGGACGATGCGCGGCTGCTGTCCGGGTTGCAGGAGCCGGAAGCCATCGCCGATTTCTACCTGGCGCTCTGCCCGCTGGTGCTGCTGAAGCTGGGGCCGGATGGCGTGATGGTCGCGACGCGCGAAGCCCGCGCGACGGTTGGGGGCTTCGCGGTGGACACGGTGGATGCAACCGGCGCGGGGGACACCTTCGCCGGCGCCTTCCTGGCCCGCGCCGTGGCGGGCGACGATGTCTGGCAGGCCGCGCGCTACGCCAATGCGGCCGCGGCGCTGTCCACCACCGGCTACGGCGCCGTCGCCCCCATCCCGAGCGCCGCGGATGTCAACGCCTTCCTCGCGGCCAGGGGTGCCTGACCGGGGTTTCTGACCGAGGCGCGGCCGGTCAGGCCGTGAGGGGCATGATGTGCGTCGCCCCCTTCTCCCGCACCGCGCGGAGGAAGCCGCAGGCTTCGTAGAAGGCGAAGGCGGAGGCCGGGGCGCGCACGCGCAGGCGCGGATAGCCGGAGGCCGATGCCTCCGCGACGATGGCAGCCAGCAGCGCGCGGCCGGCGCCGGCGCGGCGGGCGGAGCGCCGGATGTAGAAGCGCCGCACGCGGCCGACCACGTCATCCCCCGCGAAGGGGTCGCGCGTCAGCCCGCCGATGCCGACCAGGCCATTCGGCCCCAGCGCCGCGAACAGCGCCTCCCCCCAGCCATCGAAGCGGATGGTCCCGGCCTCCCAATCCTCCCGCAGCACCTCCAGCATCCGTTCCCCGCTGCCATGGGCATCCGCGGCCAGGTCGGCGAAGCCCGCGGGCAGTTGGACGATGCGCTCGATGCGGAGCGTCGTCGTGCCAGGGGCGGCGCCTTGGGGGATGACCGGGCGGGCGGGGCGGAACACGGGCGGGGTCCTTTGCGGGCTGCGAAGGTTGATCGGGATCACGCGCGCAGTTGGGGGTGTAGAAGCGGCGACACCAGGAGGGGAAGCGATCATGCGGTCCGTCGGTTGTCCCCGGGGCGCAGCCTCAGCCCCGGCCTGAGCTTCGTGAAGGGCAGCGTGGCGGGGTCCGCCACCACCGGGCCGGGGGCCGCCACCACCAGCACGGCTTCCGCAATCGGCTGGAAATCCGCGCGGAAATGCACGGAGGATTTGAGCGCGAGGATGCGCTGCGCCGAAGGCTCGATCCCCACATGCCGGAACAGCGCCTGGTCATAGGCCTGCATCTTCCGGCTGGTCACGATCACGCGAACGCCCGGCGCGGGGCTGATGAGCGCGGTGGGGCCGAGATCCGCCCAGTTGCCGCCCGCCATCGGCCCCGTGCACATGAAGCCGCCATCGGTCAGCCGCAGCACCCGCGCCTGCACCGCCAGCGGCGCGCCATCCGACTTGCCGCCGAGGCTGAGGGGCACCAGCGCCCCCTCCCCGGCCGCATGGCAGGCGCGGGCACTCTCCGCGTCATTGATCAGCGCCAGCACGGCGCCTTCGGCGCGCTGGGCGATCAGCTCGGCCAGCAGGCCGGTGGTGTCGCCATGGCCGCCGCCGCCGGGATTGTCCTGGGTATCGGCCAGCACGATGGGCTTGCGGGCCTTGTCCGCCAGCTTGATCGCCTTCGCCACGCCGTCCTTGGCGGTGTGGATGTCCGGCACGAAGGCAGCCTCCCGCGCCTTGAGGTCGGCCAGCAGCCCGTCCGCCGCCGCATCGGCGCGCGCCTGGTCCACCGCATAGGCCGCGATGCCGACGCCGCAATCCGGGAAATCCGCATAAGGGAAGCCGAAGCAGAGGCCGAGTTCCGCGACGCCCATGCGGGACGCCAGCGCCGCGCGTGCGGCCATGGCATCCGCCATCGGCGGCACCAGCGTGCATTGCCCGGTGATCGGGATCAGGTAGTCCAGCTGCCGAAACGCCTTGGCGAAGGGCCGCCCCAGCTTGATGCGCTCCAGCAGCAGCGCCATCGCCCGCGCCCCCGCTTCCTTCATGTCCACATGCGGATAGGTGCGGAAGGGCGCCAGCGCATCCGCGTGCTGCACCATCGCCGCCGTCAGGTTGCAGTGGGGGTCGAGGCTGGCGGTGATGGGCACATCGGGGCCGAGGATCGCCCGCGCGCGCCGCAGCAACTCGCCCTCCGCATCCGGGAAATGCTCCGCCACCATGGCGCCATGGAGGTCGAGGTAGAGGCCATCCAGCGGGCCTTCATCCAGCGCCGCCTGGAGGTCGTGGAAGATCAGCGCGGCCAGGCGTTCGAAGGCCTCCGCCGTGACGGGGCCTGCGGGATTGGCAAAACCCCAGGAGAGCGGCGCAAGCGTCACGCCAGCGGCTTCCGCCGCCTTGATGGCACCGGCGGCTGGCACGGCGGAGGGTCGCAACGTGTCGAGCAGCGTGGCCGACCGCTGCACCGCGGGCCATCCACCGGGGGAGAGGAAATCCGCCCAGGTGGTCGGCACGGGGGCGAAGGAATGGCTTTCGTGCAGAAAGCCCCCGATGGCGATGCGCGTCACGCCCCTACTCCTTCGCGACACCGGCGGTGGCGAGCACCGCATCGGCGAGGACAAGCAGCCCGGCTTCGGCCCATTCTGGGGTGATGCTCTCCGCCTCGTTGTGGCTGACGCCGCCGTGGCAGGGCACGAAGATCATCACACTCGGCACGCGACGCGCGCAATACACTGCATCGTGCCCGATGGCGGTCGGCATCTCCTGGTGCGGAATCCCCCGGGAAACCGCGGCGTCGCGCAACCTGCCCACCAGCCCGGCATCGAAGGGCGTGGCTGGCGAGATCCAGAAATCCGCGACCTCGATCGCGATGCCGGGGCGCCGCGCGCCGATGGCGGCGGCCTCCGCCCGCAACCCGTCGGCGAGTTTCGCCAGATCGTCCTCGTGGTCGTGGCGGGTGTCCAGGCTGAACCAGACCCGGCCGGGGACGACGTTGCGGCTGTCCGGATGGACCGTGACGCGGCCCACCGTGGCGCGGGCGCCGCAGGCCAGGGCCAGGCGCTCGATCGCCACCATCATCTCGGCCGCGGCCATCATGGCGTCGCGCCGCCCCGTCATGGCGCTGCCGCCATGGGCTTCCTCGCCCGTCACCGTCACCTCGAACCAGTGCTGCGCCAGGGCGTGAGTGACGATGCCGAGGTCGAGGCCGAGCCTCTCCAGCACCGGCCCCTGTTCGATATGCAGTTCGAAATAGGCGCCGAGGTCCTGCAACGCCGCCGGATCGGCGGCCCCGGCCCAGCCGATGCGGGCGAGTTCCGCACCGAAGACCGCGCCGGTGCTGTCCTGCTTCGCCAGCACCTCGGCCTCGGTGAAGATGCCCATGGCGGCGCCGCTGCCCATCATGGGGGGGGAGAAGCGGGCGCCTTCCTCATTGGTCCAGTTCACCAGGGTGATGGGGGCCTCGGTCTCGATCCCCGCCTCCTGCAGCGCGCGCAGCACTTCGAGACCCGCGAGGACACCGAGCACGCCATCGAACTTGCCGCCCGTCGGCTGGGTATCGAGGTGGCTGCCGATGGCGACCGGCTTGCGGGCAGGATCACGCCCGGGGCGCGTCAGCACCATGTTGCCGACGCGATCGACGGTCAGCGTGGCGCCGGCCGCTTCCGCCTGGCGCTGCAACAGCGCGCGGCCTTCGGCATCGAGGTCCGTCAGCGTCTGCCGGTTGCAGCCCCCCTTGGCCGTGCCGCCAATTCGGGAAAACTCCATGAGGCTGTCCCAGAGCCGCGCTCCGGACGGACGAAAATTGCTCACAGCTTCTCCACTCCGCACCAGCCCGCCATCGTCACCGCGATGGTCCGCGTGATGTCGTGCATGCTGTCCATGCCGACGCTTTCGTCGATCCCGTGGATGTCCTGCGCATCCGGCCCGAAGCAGGCAACCGGCGTGCCCTGGTAGAGCTGGAAGAATCGTCCATCCGTGAGGCCCGTGGCGGGGTAGTGCCGAAGCTCATGCCCCGTCAGATCGGCGTAACTTGTTGCAGCCATGCGAACGATCGGCGCCTGCATGTCGAAGACGCAGGGATCCGCCATGAAGCCCTGGAATTCCAGCTTCACCTTGGCGCCCTTCATCGCGCCATCGCCGCGCGCCTGATCCACGATGCGCTCGATGTCGGCGCGGACCTTGGCGGCCGTGTTGCCCATCATCACGCCGACCCGCAGGCCGAGCTTCGCGCGCGTGGGCACGGAGGAATTCCATTCGCCGCCCTCGAAAGTGCCGAGGTTGACGTTCACGGGATGGTTCACGCCGCGGAAGCTCGGATGGATGCGGGACCCGTCATTCATCTCCCGCTCGTATTCCTCGAAGCGGCGCCACACGGCCATCGCGGCCTCGACCGCGTTAACCCCTGCCTGCTTGTCGCGCACATGCGCCGGGCGACCCGTGACGGTGACCCAGGCCCAGACCACGCCGACCTCCGCCGAATAGAGGGCGGGCAGACCCGGCCCGGGTTCGGGGATGATGACGGCATCGGCCTTGGGCATCGCGACCATGCAGGCCAGGGCGCCATTGCCGGTGCATTCCTCCTCGATCACCGACTGCATCTGCACCTCGGCGGCGGGTTGCAGCCCCGCGAGTTTCATGGCGCGGAAGGCCGTGAGGTAGCTGACGATGCCGGCCTTCATGTCCCCCGCGCCGCGGCCATACATGCGCCCGCCGCGGATCACGGGCTCATAGGGCGGCGTGGTCCATTCATCCTCCGCCCCTTCCGGCACCACATCCACATGGCCCTGCAGCACCAGGCTGCGGCCCGTGGCCTGGCGGGGGCGATGCACGGCCACGATGTTGTCGCGCCCGGCATAGGGGATCAGCGGCGGCGAGAAGCCGGGATGGCCTTCCAGCGCCGCGACATCCGTCGGCACCGCGAAGGGCTTCAGGCCCAGCGCCTCATATTGCCGCCCCATCTCCGACAGCGCCGAATGTTCGTTGCCCAGCGTAGAGGGGCAGCGCACCAGGCGCATCAGCACCTGCTCCGCCTCCGCCCGCAAGCTGTCGCAGGCCTCCAGGATGGCCCGGCGGGCACCGGGGTCGAGAGCGGGTTCGGTCATGGAAAGTCCTGTCAGAAAACGGGCGGAGTCCACCCCCGTCCGGGGATGCTGTCCAGCAGCGCGCGCGTATAGCTGTGCTGCGGATTGCCGAAGACCTCCGCCGTCGGCCCGATCTCGACAATGGCACCGCGCTGCATGACGGCGATGCGATCGCAGACCTGGGCGGCGACGCGCAGGTCATGCGTGATGAACAGCATGGTCAGGCCGAGCCGCGCGCGGATCTCCGCCAGCAGCGCCAGCACCTGCGCCTGGACCGAGACATCGAGCGCCGAGACGGGTTCATCCGCGATCAGCAGTTCCGGCTCCATCGCGAGCGCGCGGGCGATGCCGATGCGCTGCCGCTGGCCGCCGGAGAATTCATGCGGGAAGCGATCCATGGCGCCGGGATCCAGCTTCACCAGCCGCAGCAGATCCCGCGCCCGGTCCAGCGCCTGGGCGCGCGGCTCCCCATGGGTGATGGGGCCTTCGGCGATGATATCCCCCACGCGCCGGCGCGGGTTCAGCGAGGCATAGGGGTCCTGGAAGACCATCTGGATGCGCTTGCGGAAAGGCTTTCGGTCGGCACGCGACAGGGGCCGCAGATCCTGGCCATGGAACAGCATGTGCCCGGCCTCCGGCCGCACCAGATCCACCACGCAGCGGGCGAGGGTCGATTTGCCGGACCCGGATTCACCGACCAGGCCCAGCGTCTCGCCTCGTCGAAGCGTGAAATCCGCATCATGGACGGCCTTCACCACGGCCCGCGCCCCGAACCAGCCGCCCCGGCTGTAGGTCTTCGCCAGGCCCTTCGCTTCCAGCACGGTTTCCGTCGTGACGGGCGCGCGGGTATGCGCGGGTGCGCCATGCGGCACGGCGGCGATCAGCGCGCGGGTGTAGTCGTGCCGCGGGTTGTTCAGCACCGCGCTGGCAGGACCCTGTTCGACGATGCGGCCGCGCTGCATCACGGCGACGCGATCCGCGATTTCCGCCACCACGCCAAAATCATGCGTGATGAACATCACCCCCATGCCCTTGCGCGACTGGATCTCCCGCACCAGGCGCAGGATCTGCATCTGGGTCGTGACGTCGAGCGCCGTGGTCGGTTCATCCGCGATCAGCAGCGCGGGTTCCAGCGCCAGCGCCATGGCGATCATCACGCGCTGCCGCTGCCCGCCCGAGAGGCGGAAGGGATGCGCCTTCGCCAGCGCGGCCGGGTCCGGCAGGTTCACCGCCGCCAGTAATTCCGGCACGCGGTCCCGCGCCCGCCGCTTCTCCCCATGCACGGCAAGGGCTTCCGCGATCTGGTCGCCGACGCGCATGAGCGGGTTCAGCGCCGTCATCGGTTCCTGGAAGATCATCGCCATGCGGCTGCCGCGCAGCGCGCGCAGCTGCTCCGGCGATTGCGCCGTCAGCTCCGTATCGCCCAGCCAGATGCGCCCCGCCTTCCGCGGCAGCGTCTTCGGCAGCAGCCCCATCACGGCATTGGCGGTGATGGACTTGCCCGATCCGGATTCGCCCACGACGCAGACGATCTCACCCCGATCCACCGTCAGGTCGATCTGTTCCACCGCATGGGGACGGTCGCCGCCCGGCGGCAGCGCGACGGTCAGGCCCTCGACGCGCAGCAGGCTCATGTCCGGCGCCCCGCCAGGCGCGGGTTCAGCGCGTCCGACAGCCCCTCCCCCACCAGGTTCAGCGCCAGCACGGTCAGGAAGATCGCGATGCCGGGGAAGACGCTCATCCACCAGGCAAGGCGGATGACGCTGCGCCCGGAGCCGATGAGAAAGCCCCAGGTCATCAGGTTCGGATCGCCCAGGCCCAGGAAGGACAGCGCGCTTTCCAGCAGGATCGCATTCGCCACCATCAGCGACGACAGCACGATGATCGGCGACAGCGCATTGGGCAGGATGTCACCGACCACGATCGACAGCCGCGATTTCCCCAGCACCTCCGCCGCCTGCACGAATTCGCGGGAGCGCAGCGACAGGAATTCCGCGCGGACGACGCGCGCGACCGGCGGCCAGGACACCACCGCGATGGCGAAGACCACCGACGAAATCGTCGGTGTGAAGATCGCGACCAGCAGGATCGCCAGCACGAAGCTCGGGATGGTCTGGAAGAACTCCGTGAAGCGCATCACGAGGTCATCGACGAAGCCGCCGAGGTAGCCCGCGACGGCCCCCAGCGAAACCCCCAGCGCCAGCGCCACCACCGTGCTGACCGCGCCCACCAGCAGCGAGATGCGCGACCCATGCGCGATGCCCGCCGCCACGTCCCGGCCGAGGCTGTCGGAGCCCAGCCACATGTCCATCTCGCCCGGCGGCATGAAGGGCGCGGCGACCATGTCCCAGGGCGTGCCGGGGAAGATCACATCCGCGAGCCCGGCCATGGCGAAGACCAGCGCCAGCACCACCAGCCCGACCACCGCGCCCTTGTTGCGCGCGAAGCTCCTGAAGAAGGCCATCATGCGACCTCCACGCGGGGATCGACCACGGCGTAGAGGAGGTCCGTCAGCAGGTTGAACAGCACGACCATGACGGAGGTCGCGAAGAAGACGCCCATCAGCACGGGATAGTCGCGGGCCAGCAGCGCCTCGAACGCCAAACGCCCGATGCCCGGCCAGGCGAAGACCGTCTCCACCAGGATCGATCCGCCGACCAACTGCCCCGCCTGGATTCCCGCGAAGGTGATGACGGGCAGCAGCGCGTTCCGCAGCACATGCCGCCGCACCACCTGCCCCTCCGGCACGCCCTTGGCCCGCGCCGTCTTCACGAAATCCTGGTCCGCCACTTCCAGCATCGTGGCGCGCGTCAGCCGCGCATAGACCGCCATGTAGAACAGGCCGAGCGTCAGCGCCGGCAGCAGCAAATGCTTCGCCACATCAAGCACCGCGGCGATGCCGGTCAGGTTGGCCCCCACGCTCATCATCCCGAAGCTCGGCAGCCATTCCAGCCAGACGCTGAAGAACAGCACCAGCATGAGGCCGACCCAGAACAGCGGCGTGGCGTAGAAGGTCAGCGCCAGCACGGTGATGACGCTGTCCGCCCAGGACCCCACGCGCTGCGCCGCCAGCGTGCCGAGCGTGATGCCCAGCGTGATGGCGAAGGCGAAGGCAGCCCCCGTCAGCAGCAGCGTCGCCGGCAGCCGGTCCAGGATCAGCGTCGCCACTGGCATCTGCTGGCGGTGGCTGAATCCAAGGTCGAGCGTCAGCACGCCCTTCACATAGATCCAGAGCTGGACATAAAGCGGCTGGTCCAGCCCGAACTGGGTCCGCAGCTGCTGCAGGAAGCGTTCATCCGCCGCGCCGGACTGGCCGGCGATGACGGAAGCCGGGTCGCCCGGCGCCGCATGGATCAGGAAGAAATTGCAGACGACGATCGCCAATACGACGATCGCCGCCTTCACCAGCCGTTTCGCGAGAAACCCCGGCAGCTTCGACGGGTCCATCCCTCTTACGAGGTCAGGAACACGTCGTCATAGCTCGCATGCACGCCGGTGCCGAGGCGCACGGCATTCTGCACGCGCTTGTCATGGATGGTGGGGAAGGCCATTTCCATCAGCCAGATCTGCGGCACTTCCTCGACCAGGATCTTCTGCACCTCGCTGAAGGCCGCGCGGCGCTGCTCCGCCGTCTGGCCATCGCGTGCGGCGGCGAACAGCTGGTCCACCCGCGGGTTGGAATAGCCGCCGGTGTTGGTGAAGGTGACGCGCTGGATGTTGGAGGAGACGTAGGTCCGCTCCACCCCCAGCGTCGGGTCGCCGAACTGGTAGACGAAGTTGATCGAGGTCTCGTATTCCCACGCCCCGATCCGCCGCGCCCAACTGCCGGCATCGGTGCTTTCCAGCTCCAGCTGGATGCCGACCTGGCGGAGCGACTGGCGGAGATATTCCGCGAGCCGCGTCCAGACCTCGCCATAGGGCAGGACCAGGTGCTTGATGGTGGCGCGCACGCCCTGGGCGTTCGGCCGCAGCCCGGCCGCATCCAGCAGCTGCATTGCCGCGCGGGGATCGAAGCCCGCGATGCGGGCGCTGGGGTCGTGGAACTTCGTCGTGCTGGCCACGGGATTCGTCGCCGGCTTGCCGATGTTGAACCACAGCCGCTGGGCGATGAAGTTGCGGTCGATGGCGCGGCTGATCGCCTGGCGGACGCGCACATCGCCGAGCGGCGCGACGCGATGGTTGGTCTCGATCCAGCTCAAGGGAGAGAAGTATTCCCACCCCGTCGTCAGCACCTCCAGGTTCGGCCGCGCGCGCAGCGCGGGGGTGTCGAAGGGCTCGATATCGCCCGCCGCCGTCATCAGCACCTGGCCCGTCTCCAGCGCCAGGCGGCGGCTCTGGCTGTCCGGTACGATGCGATAGATGATGGCGTCGAGGTAGGGCTGCCCCGGCTTCCAGTAGTCGGCGAAACGCTCCAGCCGGATGAAATTGCCGCGCTGCCATTCGGCGAAGCGGAAGGGCCCCGTGCCGATCGGGCGCTGCACGGCGGGCGCCGTGCGGTAATCCTGCCCGTCGAACAGATGCTTCGGCACGATGGCGCAGGCCGTCACGTCGAACATCAGCAGGAAGGGCTCGAAGGGCGCCTTCAGCGTCAGCACCACCGTATGCGCGTCCGGCGCTTCCGCCTTGTCGATGCGCTGGAAGATGGCGCGCGCGCGGGGCGCCACTTCCATGTGGAACTTCATGATGGAGAAGATGACGTCATCCGCCGTCATCGGCGTGCCGTCATGGAACTTGACGTTGTTGCGCAGCTTGAAGGTGTAGGTCAGCGCGTCCGGGCTGATGGTCCAGGATTCCGCCAGTTCCGGCAGCGGCTCCAGCGTCGGGCTGAACTTCACCAGCCCCTGGAAGATCTTCCCCGCCGCGATCAGCGTCGGCCCCTGGTTGTTCACGCCGATCTGCAGCACCGGCGGTTCCGGCTGCAGGATGGTGGTCAGCGTGCCGCCACGGCGGGGCGCGATGCCCTGGGCCAGCGCATCCTCCACCCGCATGAGCGTCGGACCCATGCCCGCAGCGGCAGCGGAAGCGGCGATGAGGCCGCGGCGCGAAATGCTCATTTGATGAAGTCTCCCAACCCTACCGGCGAACGCTACGCCGCCCGGCCTCGCATGGACAAGGCCACGAAACGCCACTTACCGTCAGCCCCATGAAAACCTTCGCCCATCCTGCCCAGGAATTGCACAGCCCGCGCTTCTTCCTGATGCGCGGCCAGGTGCGCCCGAATTTCGAGGTTCCGGCCCGCGCAGCCTCGCTCCTCGAAGGCCTCCATCGCCTCGGCCTGCCGCCCGCCACGCCGACCGACGCATCGCGGGCGGCGCTGGAGGCCGTGCACCCCGCGCCCTTCCTCGACTTCCTGCGCGACGCGCCGGCCGAATGGGCCGCGCTGCCGGGCGCGGGGCCGGAGATCGTGGCGAATGTCCATCCCAGCCCGGAGATGCTGGCCCAGGGCGCGCCCTGCCCCTCCGGCCTGATCGGCCGCATCGGCTGGTACACCGCCGACACCGCCTGCCCGATCGGCCCCGGCACCTGGGCAGCAAGCCTCGGCGCCGCCGCCTGCGCGCTGGCGGCGGCGGAGGAAGCCGCCGCCGGCCGCAGCGCCTATGCCCTCTGCCGCCCGCCCGGCCACCACACCTACGCTGCGCGCGCCGGCGGGCATTGCTACCTCAACAACGCCGCCATCGCGGTGGAGGCGCTGCGTCGCGCCGGCGCCGACCGCGTCGCCGTGCTCGACATCGACAGCCACCACGGCAACGGCACTCAGGGCATCTTCTGGGAGAGGCCGGATGTGCTCACCGTCTCCGTCCATGGCGACCCCACGGGCTATTACCCCTGGTATGTCGGCTACCAGGGCGAGCGGGGCGGCGGCGCGGGCCTCGGCTGCAACCTCAACCTGCCACTCGCGATCGGTTCCGGCGACGCCGCCTGGCTTCCCGCCATCGAGCACGGCCTGGCCGCCATCCGGCAATTCGGGGCGGAGGCGCTGGTCGTCTCGCTCGGCTTCGACGCCAGCGAGCATGAACCGCTGAACGCCCTGAGCGTGACGGAGGACGGCTTCGCCCGCGCCGGTGCCATGATCGCGAAGGCCGGCCTGCCGAGCGCGATCGTCCAGGAGGGCGGCTACAACGTGGACCTGCTGGGCACGCTGCTTGTCCGTTTCATCAGCGGATGGAATGGTTGATCCCGGCGCGGAATTAATCAACCCTGGGGCGAATGAGCACCATCGCCCGGATCCAGACCTTCGCCTTCAGCGGCGTCGAAGCCCTGCCTGTCGAGGTCCAGGTCCAGATCGCGCCGGGCCTGCCCGCCTTCCTCGTCGTCGGCCTGCCCGACAAGGCCGTGGGCGAATCGCGCGAACGGGTCCGCGCCGCGCTGACCGCCATCGGCCTGTCCCTGCCGCCGAAGCGCGTGCTGGTGAACATGGCGCCCGCCGATCTGGCGAAGGAGGGCAGCCATTTCGACCTGCCCATCGCGCTCGGCGTGCTGGCGGCCATGGAGATCCTGCCACGCGACGAACTCGCCGATTTCGCGGCGCTCGGCGAATTGGCGCTGGATGGCACGCTGGCCCCCGTGGCCGGCGTGCTGCCCGCGGCGATGGCGGCCAGCGCGCGGGAACTCGGCCTGGTCTGCCCCGAACGCCAGGGGCCGGAAGCCGCCTGGGCCGGGCGCATCCAGGTGCTGGCGCCGCCCGACCTGCCCGCGCTCATCAACCATTTCAGGGGCACGCAGACCCTCTCCGCCCCCTCCCCGCCCCGGCTCGATGACCGCGTCCACCACACCGCCTGCCTCAGCCAGGTGCGCGGCCAGGAAAGCGCCAAGCGCGCGCTGGAGATCGCGGCCGCCGGCGGCCACAATCTGTTGATGGTCGGCCCGCCCGGCGCCGGGAAATCCATGCTCGCCGCGCGCCTGCCCGGCCTGCTGCCAGACCTCACGCCGGCGGAGGCGCTCGACGTCTCCCTGGTCCATTCCGTCGCGGGGATGCTGGAGGACGGGTTGCTGCTGCGCCGCCCGCCCTTCCGGGAACCGCATCACAGCGCCTCCGTCGCCGCCCTCGTGGGCGGTGGGCATCGCGCGCGGCCGGGGGAGATCAGCCTGGCGCATCTCGGCGTGCTGTTCCTCGATGAATGGCCCGAATTCCCGAGGCCGGCGCTGGAGGCGCTGCGCCAGCCCATGGAGACCGGCCGCACGACGATCAGCCGCGCCAACGCCCATGTCACCTACCCCGCGCGCTTCCAATGCATCGCGGCGATGAACCCCTGCCGCTGCGGCCATCTCGGCGATCCCGCGCGGGAATGCGCCAAGGCGCCGGGCTGCGGGCAGGACTACCAGATGCGCCTGTCGGGGCCGCTGCTGGACCGCATGGATTTGACGATTGAGATCCAGCCCCTGCCCCCCGCCGAACTCGCCCGCGCGCCCATCGGCGAGACATCCGACATCGTCGCCGCCCGCGTCGCCGCGGCCCGCGACCGCCAGCGCAGCCGCGGCGGCGCCCGCTGCAATGCGGAGACCGAGTGGGACGCGCTGCAATCCACGGCCGATCCGGAAGCCCTGGCGCTGCTGGAAACCGCCAGCACGCGGCTTCGCCTCTCCACCCGCGGCACCGTCCGCGCGCTGCGCGTGGCGCGCACCATCGCGGACCTCGCCGGCCTGGCGCGCACGGCCCGGGCGCATGTGGCGGAGGCGCTCGCCTTCCGGCACCGGATGCCCGGGCGGAATGGGTGATCCGCGCCCCGCACCCTTGCCGCGCCCTGCCCACCCTCCCCACTCTCCCGCCCAACAAGCCCGGGAGAAGCCACCACCATGCGGGTCATCCGCGACTTTGCGGCGCTGCGCGCCGCCACCGCCGCCTGCCGCATGGCCGGCCAGCGCCTCGCCCTCGTCCCCACCATGGGCGCGCTGCATGAGGGTCACCTGGCGCTGGTGACGGAGGCGCGGCGCCATGCGGAGGCGGTGGTCGTCTCCATCTTCGTCAACCCGCTGCAGTTCCTCCCCACCGAGGACCTCGCCCGCTATCCCCGCGACGAGGATGGCGACCTCCGCAAGCTGGAAAGCCTCGGCACCGACCTCGTCTGGATGCCCGATGTCGCCACCATGTATCCCCCCGGCGCCGCCACCACGATCGAGGTGACCGGCCCCGCCCAGGGCTTCGAGGGCACCGCCCGCCCCGGCCATTTCCGCGGCGTCGCCACCGTCTGCACCAAGCTGTTCAGCCAGACCGGTGCGGATGTCGCGGTGTTCGGGGAGAAGGACTGGCAGCAATTGCAGGTGGTGAAGCGCGTGGTCGCGGACCTCGACCTGCCGATCCGCATCATCCCGCATGATACCAGCGCCCTGAATGGCTGACTCGATGGTGATGTTGGTGCGCTGTCGATGTGTGATTCGCTGCGCCTGAGGGCGGAAGGGGCGGATCATGGCGGTGTCGGTAGACCGGAAGGACCATACGGCGTCGGAGTTGCGACGCCTGGCGGCGGGAAGCCGTGACGCCTCGGCGGCGCGCCGCATGCTGGCCCTGGCACTGGTGCTGGAGGGCGTGCCGCGAGCGGTTGCGGCAGAGACCTGCGGGATGGATCGGCAGACGCTGCGGGACTGGGTTCATCGCTACAATGCCGAAGGCGTTTCCGGTCTGTCGAACCGTAAGGAGGGC
>NZ_FOSQ01000005.1 GCF_900114315.1 Falsiroseomonas stagni DSM 19981 | reverse complement strand
CGGTTCGACAGACCGGAAACGCCTTCGGCATTGTAGCGATGAACCCAGTCCCGCAGCGTCTGCCGATCCATCCCGCAGGTCTCTGCCGCAACCGCTCGCGGCACGCCCTCCAGCACCAGTGCCAGGGCCAGCATGCGGCGCGCCGCCGAGGCGTCACGGCTTCCCGCCGCCAGGCGTCGCAACTCCGACGCCGTATGGTCCTTCCGGTCTACCGACACCGCCATGATCCGCCCCTTCCGCCCTCAGGCGCAGCGAATCACACATCGACAGCGCACCAACATCACCATCGAGTCAGCCATTCAGGGCGCTGGTATTAGTGGCTAAAAAGCCACAGCCTATCGCGGCGTGACAATCCGGCAGGCCCGCGACGCCGCCCGCGCCAGCAGCAGCATCCGCCGCGCCGCGACGGCCCCCGACGCCGCATCGCCCACCACGCTCGCCACCAGCGGGTTCGTCGTCACCGCCGTCACCGCGGCATTGATGGCGATGTCGGCGGCCGCGACGGCCCCGGCCTCGAACAGCGTCCGCCGCAGCAGCTTGAGCGTGCCCGCGAAGCCCGGCCGCAGGCCATGGATCGCGGCCACTTCCCGCACCAGGCGGACACCGCGCCAGGCGATGAACAACCCGTCCAGCGCCGGGGACGGCACGACCGCCGTGGCGGCGAGCGACTGCAAGGCCGCCGCCCGCCCCGCCGCCACCGCCTGGCGGTCCAGCGCCGCCAGCGGCCCGGCCTCCAGCAGCGCCAGCAGGGTCGGCAGGTCGCTGGCCTGCCTCAAGGCCGGCAGGGTCGGCGCCGCCGCCGGCACAAGCTCCGCCCAGTCCAGCACCGCGCGCCGCGCCGCGGCATGGTCGCCCCGCGCCACCGCCTCCCGCCCGCGCTCCACACTCTCCAGCGCCGCCAGCCCGCGCAACTCCCGCAAGCCGGCCCAGCCGATCAGCCCGTAGCCCAGCGCCGCGACGCCGAGCGTCAGCCAGCCCAGCGGCGCGCCGCGCGCGAACTGGTCCGCCACGAAGCCCGCCACGTCGATCGCCGACAGGCCGAGCAGCAGCACCAGCACGCCCGTGGCCGCCAGCGCCGGGGCCGACCAGCGCCGCGCGATCGGCGGCGGCGCGACGGGCACCACCGCCTGGTCCCAGCCGAGGTCGAGCCGCGGCGCCGCCGGCGTCGCCTCCTCCGTCAGCACGCGCGGGCCGCGCGGCAACTTCTCGCTCACAACAGGTCTCCGATCAGCGCCGCCAGCAGCGCGTCGAGACCCAGATGGGGAATGCCCGCCCCGCCTTCACCCACAAGGCGGGGCGGCTGGAACTCCGGCATCTCGAAATAGGGGGCGTCCCAGAAATCCGGCTCGGGCCGGCGCATCGGCACCTCCCCGGGATAGACGGGGGTCAGGCGGCCATCCTTCATCAGCACGCCGCGCACGGCCGCAACCGGCCGGCCATCGAGAAGGGCGGCCGCATCCTCCGTGCAGCGGATGGCGGCGATCGCCCGCACCGGCGTCTCCGCCCCCGCCGGCCCCGGCGCCTGCCGCCCGACCAGGTCCGCCATCAGCGCGGCCAGCGCATCCCGCGCCCGCGCGGGAACGTGATCCGCCTTGGTCGCCGCGAAGCCCACGCGCCGCACGCCCTGCCCCGTCAGCAGGTCGAACCACCCGCCCCCCTGGCGCAGCGCCCTGGCAATCGCGGCCAGCGCCTCCGCCGTGTCGTCGAAGGCCTGTTCGCCGGCATGGAGCGCGCCCAGCGCATCCACCAGCACCACCTGGCGATGGAAGCGGCGGAAGAAGGGGTCGAAGAAGGCGGCGCGCTGGTCGTCGAGATAGGCGGCGTGGCGCCGCCGCAGCAGATCCACCAGGCCGCCCTCATGCCCCTCCGGCAACGGGAAGAACCACAGCAGCGGCGCCTCCCCCCGCGGCCCGGGGTTCAGCGCGCGCCCGGGCTGCAGGAAGCGGAACCCCATCTGGTCCCGCAGCCGCAACAGCGCCGCGCGGTACAGGCGGAACCCTTCCCGCGCCAGCGCCTCCTCCGCCGAGGCGCGCGGCGGCAGCGCATCCACGAAGGCCAGGAATTCCGCGGCAGCTTCCGCCCTTCGCCCGACGCGCAGCCGCGCCAGCGTCTCCCGCGACCACTCGGCGAAGCCTTGGTCCAACATCGGAAGGTCGAGCAGCCACTCCCCGGGATAGTCCAGCAGTTCCAGCGTGATCCGCCGGTCCCCCATCACCATCCCCCGCGCCTGGCCGAGCCAGGAGGCGGGGGAGATGGTGAGCTCCAGCTCCAGGGTGGAGAGATCCTCGGTCCGCCCCGGCCAGCGCGGCGGGTCGGCAGCCAGCGCCGCCAGGTGGCCGGCCGCGTCGAAGCGGGGCGTCGCCTCGATCCCTGCCGGCACCAGCCGCACGCCCCGAAGCCGCCCGCCGGCCGCCGCTTCCAGCGCCGGCAGCGTCCGCGCCCCCTGCCCCGCCGCCAGCAGGTTCGCGACGAGCGAGGTCAGGAACACCGTCTTGCCGGCGCGGGACAGGCCGGTGACGGCAAGCCTTACCCTCTCCCGCCCCGCCACGGCCCGCGCCAGGTCGGACATGCCGGCCAGCGCATCCTCCAGCGGGGTCAGGATCGGCATGGGGCGCGGGGCTTACTTCCGCTCGATCAACTCGATCTTGTAGCCGTCCGGGTCTTCCACGAAGGCGATGACGGTGGTGCCGAACTTCACCGGCCCCGGTTCCCGCGTGATCTTCGCCCCCGCCGCACGCAACGCCTCGCACATCCCGTAGACATCCGGCACCCCGACCGCGAGGTGGCCGAAGCCGGTGCCGAGGTCGTACTTCTCCGTCCCGTAGTTGTAGGTCAGCTCCACCACCGCGGCGCCGGTCGCTTCCTCGGCATAGCCGACGAAGACCAGCGTGTACTTGCCCTCCGGCACGTCGCGGCGGCGCAGTTCCTTCATGCCGAGCAGACGGGTGTAGAAATCGACGCTCCGCTCCAGGTTGCCGACGCGGATCATGGTGTGCAGCAGGCTGCTCATGGGTCTGTTCCTTGCATGGTCTTGTCGATGTTGATCACCGCCAGGAACAGCCCGGCGGCATCGGCGGCGGCGATGGTGGCGTCCCGGTCGATCACGATGGTGCCGTAATGGCCATCCCGCCGCGCTTCCACCGCGATCCCGCGCAGCCCGGCCTCCGCCACCGCGCGGATCGTGTCCGGCCCGATCACCGGCAGATCCGCGAGCGCGCTCTGGGTCGGCTTCACCAGCTTCACCAGCACGCCGCCGGGGCCTTCGCGGCTCTGGCTGGCGGAGCGCGCGACCATGGCATCGGTTCCCTCGATCGCCTCCACCGCCAGCACCAGGCCCTGCTGCACGACGCAGCCCTGCCCGGTATCGGCGATGCCGAGCTGCCGGCACACCGCGATCCCGCGCCGGATATCGGCCATCGCCTCCTCATCCGGCCGGGCGCGCGTCGGCACGCCCTCCTCCATCAGGAGCTGTTCGAAGATGTGCTGGGCGCCGATGGGCGTGAAGCCCTGTTCGCGCAGCACCGTCACCACCGCGGTCAGCAGCGCGTCATCGCCGCCGAACAGGGCCTTCCGCCCCACCCGCGCCACCAGCCGCGCCCCTTCCGCATCGAGCCGGAGCGACAGGATGGAGGGTCGCTTCACCCGCCCCGCCATGACCAGGTCGCGCACCCCCGCCTGGCGCAGCACGGAGAACAGGTGCCCCACCGCGCCCAGCCGGACCACGGCATGGGGAATGGCAGCCCAGTCGCGAGGCTCGGCGAAACCCTCGATCAGCGCGGCGAAGACCGGCCGCCCGCCGCGCCGTGCCGCATCCGCGACGCGCAGCGGCATTGCGCCGCCGCCGGCGACGATACCAAGGGTGGAGGCGGAAGAAGGCGCGCCGGGCGCCGGGGGACGCGTCGAGGGCGGCAGGCTCACGCCGCGTCCCCGCCCTCATCCTCCTCCGCCGCGCGGCCGAAGGGGCACAGCCCGTGGCGGCCGCGATTGGCGGCGAAGGCCAGGATCTCCGCCACCAGCGCGTTGCCGGGATGGGCGGCGGCGATCGCCTCCACGTGGTCCTCCGGCCGTCCACCGCGATAGAGGTCGTGCACCGCCCGGGCCACCACCATCACCTGGTCCTTGGAAAGCCCGAGCCGCCGCCGCATGGCGATGGTGTTCAGGCCATGCAGCTTCGCCCGGTAGCCCTTGGCCCGGCCATAGGGCAGCACGTTGCGTTCCACCCCGGACATGCCGGCGACCATCGCCATCCGGCCGATGCGGACGAATTGCTGCACCGCGGCGCCGCCCTGGATGACGGCGAAGTCGCCGATCTCCGCATGGCCCGCCAGCATCACGTTGTTCACCAGGATCACGCCATCGCCGATCCGGCAGTCATGGCCCACATGCGCCACGCACATCACCAGGCAGTCGGCGCCGATGCGGGTCACGCCCTCACCGCCCGTGCTGCCGCGGTGGATGGTGGCGTGTTCGCGGATCTGGGTGCGGGCGCCGATGGACACGCCCGTGGGCTCGCCCTTGTACTTCAGGTCCTGGGGCGGCAGGCCGATCGTGGCGAAGGGATAGATCTTGGCCCCCGCGCCGATGAAGGCGCGGCCGTCCACGACGACATGGGCCATCAATTCGACGCCCGCTTCCAGCACCGCATCGGCGGAGACGACGCAGCCGGGCCCGATGCGGCAGCCCGCGCCGATGCTGGCGCCGGGCGCCACATGGGCGGAAGGGTGGATGAAGGCGTCCGGATGGATGCCGGCAGGCGGCGGCACGGCGTCCACGGTGGCTTGTCCGTTCACTTATCGAGGATCATGGCGGCGTAGGTGGCTTCGGCCACGACCTTGCCGTCCACCTTGGCCTCGGCGTTGAAGCGCCAGATGTTGCCGCGCTGCTTTTCCTTCACGACATGCACGCGCATCTGGTCCCCCGGCACCACCGGCTTGCGGAACTTCGCGCTGTCCACGGTCATGAAATAGACCAGCTTGCCCTGGGCGGAGGGGCCGAGCGTCTCCACCACCAGCACCGCCGCGGTCTGCGCCATGCTCTCGATGATCAGCACACCCGGGAAGACCGGGTGCTGCGGGAAATGGCCCTGGAAGAAATTTTCGTTGATGGAGACGTTCTTGATGCCGACGGCGGAGACGTTCGGCACGATCTCCACCACGCGGTCCACCAGCAGGAAGGGGAAGCGGTGCGGGATCGCCTGCATGATGCGGGCGATGTCGTAGGGGGCCACCGTGCCGGCGGGCGCTGCTGCGTTGGGGTCTGTATTCTGGTCCATCGTCGTCTCTTCCGTCCCGTCCCATCGCCCCGTGCCGCGCGCGGCCGGGGCTTACGCCGGCTTGCCGCTCAGGCCTTCGACGCGGGCCTGCCCGCCAGGCGCCGGAGCGCGGCAAAGGCGCGCAACGTCTCCCGCATCGGCCAGGCCGGCGAACCGCCGACGACCTCCCCGGGCCCGACATCGGACATCACGCCGGACTGCGCCGCGACCTGGGCGCGATCACCGATGGTGAGGTGGCCGGAAGTGCCGGACTGCCCGCCCATCTGCACGCCGTCACCGAGGACCGTGGAGCCGGCAATGCCGACCTGCGACACCAGCACGCAAGCGCGACCGGCCTTCACGTTGTGGCCGATCTGCACCAGATTGTCGAGGCGCGTGCCCATGCCGAGCACCGTGTCCCCCTGGCTGCCGCGGTCCACGCAGGCATTGGCGCCCACCTCCACCGCATCGCCCAGCAGCACGCGGCCGAGCTGGGGCATGGTCTCGAACCGCCCCTCCGGCGTCACCGAGAAGCCGAACCCCTCTTGCCCGATCCGGGCCCCGGGATGCAGCACCACGAAGCGGCCGGCGATGCAGTGGCTCAGGCTGGCATGGGCGCCGATGCGGCAACCCTCCCCCAGCACCACGCCCTCCCCCACCACCGCATGGGGCCCGATGACACAGCCCGCGCCGATCTCGGCGCCGGCCTCGATCACCGCATAGGGCCCGATCTCCACGCCATCGCCGATCGTCGCGGCCGGATCGACCACCGCCGTCGGGTGGATGCCCGGCCGCGGCGCCGGCTGCGGGAACAGGCGACGCGCCACGCGACCGAAGCCGAGCTTGGGGTCCGCCACCACGATGGCCGCGACGCCTTCCGGCACGCGCCCGGCGAAATCCCGCCCGAGCACGACGGCCGCCGCCTGGGTCTCCGCCAGCTTCGGCAGGTACCGGCGATTGTCGAGGAAGCTGACATCCTCCGGCCGCGCGCCATCCAGCGGACCGACGCCGGAGACGACGCGCGCGGGGTCGCCGCCAACGAGTTCTCCACCCGCCGCGGCAGCGGCCTCGGCGAGGGTCAGCGCGGCCCCCGCCCGATGGAAGCGGGGATCGGCCGCCATGGGCTCAGTTCCGCCGGGCGGGCGGGGCGGCGGCCGGCGGGGCTGCCGGCGCGGCGGGGGCGGCCGGGGCGGCGGCGGGCGGCGGCGCCTCGACCGGCGCGGCACCCTCCGGCAGCATCGTCACGCTCCGCAGCACGCGGTTCATCTGGGCGCTGATCTCATCCGTCAGGTCGAAGCCCGATTCGTTGAAGATCACCAGGGGCCGCGGCAGCACGAGGTTCACGCCGCGGGATGCCGCGACCTGCCGGATCACGGCGCCCAGCGCCTGCTCGATCTGCTGCAGCGCCATCTGCGCCGCCTGGTCGATGGCGCGGGAACGGTCGCGGAAGATGCGCTGCGCATCGGTGATGCGGTCCTGCAATTCGCGTTCCCGGTTGCGAAGCTGCTCGGCGGGCAGCGTGGCGCGGGCGGCGGCGAGTGCCTGCTGCTCCTCACGCCACCGCGCCTGTTCGCGCTGCAGATCCTCGTTCAGCCGGGCGCGGCGACGCTCGATCTCCTCCCGCACCTGGTTGAAGGCGGCGGAGAGGCGCTGGACCTCGGGGATGTCCACGATGGCGATGACCGGCGCGGGGGTGCGCTGGCCGGCGGCAGGCGCCGGCGGGCGCTGCCCCTGGGCCGGCTGCTGGCCCTGCTGCGGCGGGCGCTGCTGGCCCTGGGCGGGGGCCTGGCCCTGCGGCGGGCGCTGCTGGCCCTGGCCCGGCACGAACCATTCCTGCCCCTGCTGGGCCTGGGCCACCGCCGCTGGCGGCAGCGCGGGCGCCGCGGCCAGGGCGATCAGGGAAGCGGTCAGGAGAAGACGCAGACGCATCGTTCGGTGATCCTGGAAACTGCTCAGAAGCGCGTGCCGAAGCCGAAGCGCACAAGCTGCGTCTCGTCGTAGGACTTCTTCACCAGCGCCTGGGCGATGTCGATGTTGATCAGGCCCACCGGCGTACGCCAGGACAGGCCGACGCCGGCACCCACGCGGGGGCTGCTGTCATCGGCAACGCCCGTGCCGGTGACAGGGGTGTTGGAGAGCGAGCCGACATCCACGAAGGCGCGGCCCAGCAGCCCGAGTTCGGACGGCAGCGGCAGCGGGAAGCGCAGCTCCGTCGTGCCGGTCCAGATCAGGCGGCCACCGAGCGGGTCGCCGGAGGGAACATCGCGCGGGCCGGCACCGGCCAGCGCGAAGCCGCGGAGGTTGTCGCCGCCGAGGAAGAAGCGGTCGATGATCCGTTCCGGCCGGCCGCCCCAGGGGGAGAGCTGGCCGACGCCGGCCTGCAGGGCCAGCACATAGTCGGGATCGCCGAAGAAGCGCTCCAGCGGGATGTAGCCGGCGACGTCACCGCGCAGGCGGACATAGGCGACATCGCCGCCAAGGCCCGCGACATCGGTGCCGACGCGGATGATGTAGCCGCTCTTCGGCTCGATCCGGCTGTCGCGCACGTCATAGGACAGCGTCGTGCCGATCTGCGACAGCAGCGTCTGCCCGCGCTGTTCGCGGATGAAGCGGCTCGCGTCGCTCGTGATGTCGAAGATGTCGCGCTGTACCAGGCTGTAGGCCCAGCTCTGGCGCACCCGCTCGTTGAACTCGTAGCCCGCGCGCAGCGCGGTACCGACGCGCTTCTCCCGGTAGCCCGACGTCTCCGTCAGGTTGCGGGTGATGTAGAAGATGTCGACGCCCGCTGCCAGGTTCCGGTCCAGGAAGGACGGGTCGGTGACGGAGAAGTCGATCTGCGTGCGCCGCTGCGCCAGCATGGTCTGCAGCCGCGCATCGACGCCGGTGCCGAGGAAGTTGCGTTCCCGCACGCCGAAATCGGTCAGGAAGCCGGCATCGGTGGAGAAGCCGCCGCCGAGCGAGACCTCGCCCGTCGCGCGTTCGGTCACCGTCGTCTGCAGCACCGTACGGTCGGGCGCCGATCCCGGCTGCGCCGTGATCTCCGCCTGGCCGAAATAGCCGAGGTCGCGGATGCGCTGGCGCGAGCGGCGGACCTGCGCGGCGTTGAAGGCATCGCCCTCCGCGATGCGGAACTCGCGGCGGATGACGCGGTCCTGCGTGCGGGCATTGCCCTGGATGTCGATGCGCTCGACATAGGCGCGCGTGCCTTCGGCGATCTCGAAGGTGATGTCGACGCGCCGCCCCTCCCGGTCCCGCACCACGCGGGGGCGCACCTCGACGAAGGGAATGCCGCGCAGGCCGACCGCGTCGGACAGCGCCTCGACCGACCGCTCCACCGCATCGCCGTCGTACCAGGCGCCCTGCCCGACCGCGAGTTCGCGCATCAGCGCCTCGGGCTCCACGCCGCGCAGCGTGCTGGTGATCTGCACCTGGCCGACGCGATAGCGCACGCCTTCGTCCAGCGTGTAGGTCACGAAGAAGCCGCTGCGGTCCGGCGCCAGCTCCGCCGTCGCGGCGGCGACCTGCACATCGGCATAGCCGCTGCGCAGGTAGTAGCGGCGCAGCAATTCGCGGTCGAAGTTCAGCCGTTCCGGGTCATAGATGTCGGAGGTGGAAAGGATGCGGTACCAGGCCTGCTCCCGCGTCGCCACCACGTCCCGCAGCCGGCTGTCGGAGAAGGCGTTGTTGCCCACGAAGTTGATGCGGCTGACCAGCGCCGCCTCGCCTTCCGTGATCTCGAACACCACGTCGACGCGATTCTGGTCGAGCTGGATGAGCTTGGGTTCGACCCGCGCCGCGAAGCGCCCGCGGCGGGCATAGATGTCGAGGATACGCTGCCGGTCCGCCTGCGCCTGCTGCGGCGTGAACACCGCGCGCGGGCGCATCTGCACCTCGGGCCGCAGCACGTCGTCGCTGACCTTGCTGTTGCCCTCGAAGGCCACCCGGTTGACGATCGGGTTCTCCTCGACCTGCACGCGGATGCGGTCGCCGACGCGCGTCACGGTCACGTCCCGGAACAGCCCCGTCGCGAACAGGGTGCGCAGGCTGCGATCCAGGCGGTCCGCGTCGAAGGCGTCGCCGGGTTGCAGCAGCATGTAGGAGCGGATCGTGTCCTGCTCGATGCGCTGGTTGCCGGCCACGTCGATCCCGCGGACGATGCCCTGCGCGGGCGCGGCCGCCGGGGCGGCCTGGCGGGGCTGACGGGTCTGCGCCTCCGCCGGCCACGCGAGCGCGACCGGAACAAGGCAGGTGGCGGCGAGCAAAAGGAGCCGGTTGGCGACCAAGACGCTATTCCCTGGGGGGGGTGGGGGCGGGTCGGAGACTAGCGGAGCGGACCCGGCGCCGCCACCCCTGCCCCGGGGTGGCCGCGCCCTGCGCCGCCACCGCCATCATGCCCCCGGGAAAAAGGCGGTGGCATGGCGGCGGCCCCGGGCGCCAAACCCGCGGCCATCCGCCATTTCCGCCGCGGCCAGCCCGTTCAGCTGAACAGGCCGGCGACCCAGCTGAACAGCCCGAACTGCGACAGGTCGTTCCAGGTGGCGAAGACGAACAGGGTGATCAACAGCGCGAATCCGGCGCGATACCCCATCTCCTGCGCCCGCGGCGGCAGGGGCCGGCCGCGAATCGCCTCCGCCGCGTAGAACATCAGGTGGCCGCCATCCAGCACGGGAATCGGGAACAGGTTGATCAGCGCCAGGTTCACCGACAGCACCGCCATGAAGGAGACCAGGGCGGAGACGCCCATCTCCGCCACCTGGCCCGACATCTGCGCGATGCGCAGCGGCCCGCCCAGTTCCTCCGCGCCCCGGCCGCCGGCGATCATCTGCCAGACCGCGGCCAGCGTCTGCACCGTGATGTCGGCGGTCTGGGTCACACCGCCCCACATGGCGCTGAAGGGGTCGAGCCGCCGGAACTCCGCCGCGCCGGCGCCGACGCCGAGCACGCCCACCGTCCGCTCCCCGTTCTGCCGTGCTTCCGGCACCGCCTGCACCTGGCGCTCCCGGCCCTCGCGCTCGATCGTCAGCGTCACGGTCTGGCCGGCGCGCGGCTGGATGTGGCGCTGCACCTCCTCGAACCGCGTCACGGCCTGGCCATCCAGCGCCAGGATCCGGTCGCCCGGCAGCAGGCCGGCCCGCGCGGCGGCGGAGCTTTCCTGCACGGTGGAGACGGTGGTGGTGGCGGAGGGCTTGCCCACCGTCATGTAGAGCCCGCCGAACATCAGCGCGGCCAGCAGGAAGTTCGCGAAGGGGCCCGCGGCCACGACGATGGCGCGGTCGCTCACCGGCTTCTCGTGGAAGGTCTCGCCCGGTCGCCAGGAGGCGCGAACCTCCGGGCTCGCATCCTCCGGCGTCTCCTGCCCGTGCAGCTTCACATAGCCGCCAAGCGGCAGCCAGCCGACGCGCCATTCGGTGCCGCGCCGGTCGGTCCAGTTGGCGATCGCGCGGCCGAAGCCGACGGAGAAGCGCTCCACATGGATGCCCCGCCACCGCGCCGCCAGGTAGTGGCCGAGTTCGTGGAAGAAGACGAGCACGCCAAGCACGACCACGAAGGCGACAATGGTGCGGATGGGTTCTGGCAGGAAGTCCAAGGTGCTCTCCAGGGGCGCTTCACGGCGCCGGAATTCTGGCGCGTGGCCCCGCGCCGGGTCGGCAAAGGCGGTGGCAGCCCGGGGCCTCAGGCGACCTTGGCGCGCATCCCGGCCCGCCGCGCGGCTTCCCGCCGCGACAGCGCATCCAGCGCGAGGATGCCATCCACCCCGAGCGCCAGCGGGGTGCCGGCTTCCGCGACCAGGGCGCCGAGCGTCTCCTCGACCACCGCCGCGATGTCGAGGAAGCCGAGGCGCCGTTCCAGGAACAGCCCCACCGCCACCTCATTCGCGGCGTTCAATATAGTCGGAGCGCCGCCGCCTGCCTGCAAGACCTCCCGCGCCAGGCGCAGCGCGGGGAAGCGGACGGGATCGGGGGCGGAGAATTCGAGCTTGCCGAGGGTGGCCAGGTCGAGCCGCGGGGCGCCGACGGCCATCCGCTCCGGCCAGGCCAACGCATGGGCGATGGGGGTGCGCATGTCCGGCGATCCCAGCTGCGCCAGGATGGAGCCGTCGCTGTACTGCACCAGCCCATGCACCGCGGATTGCGGGTGGATCAGCACCTCGATCCGCGATTCGGGAACGGGGAAGAGGCGCGCGGCCTCGATCACCTCCAGCCCCTTGTTCATCATCGTGGCGCTGTCGACGCTGATCTTGGCGCCCATGGACCAGACGGGATGCGCCACCGCCTGTTCCGGCGTGGCCGTCGCCATCCGCGCCAGGTCCCAGTGCCGGAAGGGGCCGCCGGAGGCCGTGAGGATGATCTTCTCCACGCCCTTCGGGTCCTGCCCCGCCAGGGCCTGGAAGATGGCGTTGTGCTCGCTGTCCACGGGCAGCAGCAGCGCGCCGCTCTCCGCCGCGGTGCGCAGCACCAGCTCCGCCGCGCAGACCAGGCTCTCCTTGTTGGCCAGCGCCAACGTGCCGCCGCGCGCCAGCGCCGCGAGCGTCGAGCGCAGCCCCGCCGCGCCCACGATCGCCGCCATGGTCCAGTCCGCCGGGCGCGCCGCCGCCTGCTCCACCGCCGCCGCGCCGGCCGCAAGCTCGATGCCCGTACCGCCCAGCGCCGCCTTCAGCGCCGGCCAGGCGGCTTCATCCGCCACCACCGCCATGCGGGCGCCGAGGCGCCGCGCCTGGTCCGCCAGCACCGGCACGTCCCGGTTGGCGACCAGCGCCTCCACCGTGAAGCGCCCGGGCTCCGCCGCTTCGAGCAGCGCGATGGTGGAGCGGCCGATGGAGCCGGTGGAGCCGAGGATGGTGATCGAGCGCGGCATCAGCCCCAGCCCCAGAGCGGCCGGCCAAGGCCGAGCATGAAGGAGATGATGGACGCCACCGGCGCCGCCGCGAGCACGCCATCCAGCCGGTCGAGCAACCCGCCATGGCCGGGGATGAGGGAGGAGGTGTCCTTCACCTTGAAGTGCCGCTTGATGGCGGATTCCAGCAGATCCCCGATCATGGAGGCGACGGAAACGATGGCCACGACCACCGTGATCGCCAGCAGCGATGCCGTCGGCGTGAAGGCCAGCGCGCAGGCGCCGCCCGCGATCAGGGCGCAGACCAGCCCCCCCGCGGCCCCTGACCAGGTCTTGTTGGGGGAGATGGAGGGCGCGAGCTTCGGCCCGCCGAAGGCCCGCCCGGCCATGTAGGCCCCGATGTCGGAGGCCCAGACCACCAGGAACAGGAACAGCACATTGGCCCGCCCGGCCTCGGTATCGTGGCGCAGCTCGATCAGCGCGATGCCGGCCAGGCCGATATAGAGCACCCCCGCCGCGAGCCGCCCCGCGGGCTGGGTAAGGCTGCTGCCCATCCGCTGCGCGCCAACCCAGGTGGCGATCCACCCGGCCACCAGCACGGCCAGGGCGATCCGGGGATGGTCCTCCACCGCGAAGGCGCCGGCGGCCAGCACCACGAGCGGCACGGCGAGCCCGGGGAAGACCCGGGTGCGGCGGCCGCACAGATGCACCCATTCCCAGGCCAGCACCGCGACGGCGATGGCCATCAGCGCCGTGAAGGCTTCCGCGCCGAACCAGATGCAGGCCACCGCCGCTGGGCCCAGCACGGCGGCGGACAGCGCGCGCTTGCGCAGGTCCCGCCACCGCTTGGCGTCATCGGCCGCCGCCGCCACCGTTGTCATTCCCCCCGGACCACCCCGCCCCTAGGCCACGCGAACGCCGTAGCGTCGTTCCCGCCGCGCGAATTCGCCGATTGCCTCGGCCAGATGCCGTGCCTCGTAATCCGGCCAGAGCACGTCCTGGAAGACGAACTCCGCATAGGCGGATTGCCACAGCAGGAAATTCGACAGCCGCTGTTCGCCCGACGTGCGGATGATGAGGTCGGGGTCCGGCATGCCCGCCGTGGACAGCAGGCGCCCGAAGGCGGCCTCGTCCAGCGATTCCGGCGCCATCCCCTGCTCCACCGCGCACCGCATGGCGGCCCGCGCCGCGGCCACGATCTCCGCCCGCCCGCCATAGGACAGCGCGACATTCAGGTTGAGCCGCCTTCCTTCCGCCGTCATGGCTTCCGCCGCGTCGATGGCGCGCACCAAATCCGGGCCGAAGCGTTCCCGTTCCCCGATGATCCGCAGGCGGATGCCTTCCTTCACCAGGGTCTTCACCTCCGACCGCAGGTAGAGGCGCATGAGGCCCGTGAGGTCCCGCACCTCATCCGCCGGGCGGCGCCAGTTCTCCGATGAGAAGGCGAAGAGGGTGAGCCAGCCGATCCCGGCTTCGGCCGCGGCCTCGATCGCGCGGCGCGCCGCTTCCGCGCCCGCCTTGTGGCCAAGCGCGCGGGGCAGGCCGCGGGCGGCAGCCCAGCGGCCATTGCCATCCATGATGATGCCGACATGCACCGGCACCGCATCGCCGCCGCCACTGGCTGGGCCAGGGGCAGCAGGATCGGCGGCAGGCTGGGCAGCCGCGCTCATCGGCGCGCCGTCCCGGTCACGGTCGCCCCGTTGCTGGCTGGCATGGCGCTGCGCCTTCCCACCGGAATGCCGTCAGCTCGTGCGGATGTCCTTTTCCTTGTCCGCCAGCGTCGTATCGACGGTCTTGATCTGGGCGTCGGTCATCTTCTGGATCTCGTCGGACCAGCGCTTCACGTCGTCCTGGCTGGCCTCGGACTTCTTGTCCTTCTCCCAGGCCTTCACCGTCTCCATCCCGTCGCGGCGCACGCTGCGCATCGCGACCTTGGCGGCTTCGGCATACTTCCCGGCGGTCTTCACCAGGTCGTTGCGGCGCTCCTGCGTCAGCGGCGGCAGCGGCACGCGGATCACCTGGCCTTCCGCCATGGGGTTCAGGCCGAGGCCCGAGTCGCGGATCGCGACCTCCACATTCTTGACCACGGACTTGTCCCAGACCTGCACGGACAGCAGCCCGGGGCCCGCGACGCCGATATTGGCCAGCTGCGTCAGCGGCTGGTTGGTGCCATAGGCCTCGACGCGGATCGGCTCCAGCAGCGCGGGGCTCGCGCGGCCGGTGCGGAGCCCGGCGAATTCCTTCTTCAGGGTCTCCAGCGCGCCATCCATGCGGCGCTGCAGGTCGCGCTTCAGCGCGGCGAAATCGGCGGCCATGCCTGCCCTTCTCCCTACGGATCGATCACGGTGGTGAATTTGCCGTCGCCCAGCATCACGGCGGTGAAGGCACCGGGTTCGTGGATGTTGAAGACGACGATCGGCAGCTTGTTCTCGCGCGCCAGGCTGATGGCGGCGGCGTCCATCACCTGCAGGTCCCGCGCCAGGACCTCGAGGTAGGTGAGCTGGTCGTAGCGTTCCGCCTTGGGGTTCTTGCGCGGGTCGGCGGTGTAGATGCCATCGACCTGCGTGCCCTTCAGCAGCGCGTCGCAGCCCATCTCCGCGGCGCGCAGCGCGGCGGCGGTGTCAGTCGTGAAGAAGGGATTGCCCGTGCCGGCGGCGAAGATCACCACCCGGCCCTTCTCCATGTGCCGGATGGCGCGGCGGCGGATGAAGGGTTCCGCCAGGCTGGCCATGGAGATCGCGGACTGCACCCGCGTCGGCACGCCCATCTTCTCCAGCCAGTTCTGCATGGCCAGCGCGTTCATCACGGTGGCCAGCATGCCCATGCCATCGGCCTGGGCACGGTCCATGCCGGCGGAGGCGCCGGCGACGCCGCGGAAGATGTTGCCGCCGCCGATCACCATGCAGACCTGCACGCCCAGGTTCACGACATCGCGCACGTCTTCCGCGATGCGGCGCAGGACCCCGATATCGAGCCCGTAGTCGCGTGACCCCATCAGCGCCTCGCCGGACACCTTGAGCAGGACACGCTTGTAGATGGGGGGTCTGCTCATGGGCGGCGAAATATCCAGGCGTCGGAGGGGTTGCGCACCATAGGCGGCGCATCATGGCGGCGGCAAGGCGAGCCCCTGGCCCGCCCTGTCACACCATGCCGAGAGCAGGTTTTCGTATACGAGAATTCCCGCACCCGGCGAAGAACGCCGGCCCCCTTCCGGGCGCCGGCGCCGGCGGGGCTCAGCCCTTGGCGGCCGCCGCGACCTCGGCGGCGAAGTCGGTCGCCGCCTTCTCGATGCCCTCGCCCAGCTGGAAGCGGGCGAAGCCCGTCAGCGTGCCGCCGGCCTTCTGCACCACCTGCTTCACGCGGCTCTCGCCGTCATGCACCCAGACCTGCTCCAGCAGCACCACTTCCTCGTAGTACTTGCGGATGCGGCCCTCGATCATCTTCTCGATGATCGCGGCGGGCTTGCCGGAACCGGAGGCCTGTTCGCGCAGAACCGCCTTCTCGCGCTCAAGGGCAGAGCCCTCGACATTGGAGATGTCGAGCGCTTCCGGACGGGCCGCGGCGACATGCATGCCGATCTGCCGGCCCAGCGTCTCCAGCGCCTCATGCTCGCTCGCGGCTTCCAGCGCGACCAGCACGCCGATCTTGCCAAGGCCGGGCTTCACCGCGTTGTGGATGTAGGTGGCGACGGTGCCGGACGGCACGCGCAGCACCTTGGCGCGGCGGATCGACATGTTCTCGCCGATCGTCGCGATCAGCTTGACCAGCTCGTCCTGCGTCGTGTGCGTGGTGCCGGGGAAGGTCGCGGCCTTCAGCGCCTCCACATCCTCGCCGACCGACAGCGCCAGGCCGGCGACCTCGGCGACGAAGTTCTGGAAGGTCTCGTTGCGCGCCAGGAAGTCGGTCTCGGCATTCACCTCGACCATCGCGGCAACGTTGGGGCCGGAGGCAACGCCCACCAGGCCCTCGGAGGCGACTCGGCCGGACTTCTTCGCGGCGGCCGACAGGCCCTTCTTCCGCAGCCAGTCGATCGCGCCTTCCATGTCGCCGTCGGATTCGACCAGCGCCTTCTTGCAGTCCATCATGCCGGCGCCGGTCTTCTCGCGCAGGTCGCGCACCAGTGCCGCGGTGATCTCGGCCATATCGATCGCTCCCGATTCATCGAATCACGGCCGCATCGGGTCAGGGCCCGGCGGCCTGGGTACATCAGCAAGCCGGGCGTGGTTCGCCCGGCGTGTCAGGAAATGCCCCGGGCCTCAGCCCGGGGCACCTTGGTCTCGTCAGGCCGCCGGCTGCCCCGGGGCGGCCTCCGTCGCGGGGGCCTCCTCGTGCAGCACTTCGGCGGCGACGTCGGGCAGCGCCTCGATCGGCAGGTCCGCCTGCGCGCCGAGATCGGCGCCGGAGGAGCCCAGCTCGGCGGAGATGCCGTCCAGCACCGCGCCGGCGACGCTGTCGCAATACAGGTGGATGGCGCGGATCGCGTCGTCATTGCCCGGGATCGGGAAGGCGATGCCCGAGGGATCGGCGTTGCTGTCCACCACGGCCACGACGGGGATGCCGAGCTTGTTGGCCTCCTCGATCGCCAGCTTCTCCTTCACCGTGTCGATGACGAAGATGATGTCGGGCAGGCCGCCCATGTCCTTGATGCCGCCGAGCGCGCGGTCCAGCTTCTCCTTGTCCCGCGTCAGCATCAGGACTTCCTTCTTGGTGAGGCCCTGGATGTTGCCGCCGAGCTGCTCTTCCATCTGCTTCAGGCGCTTGATGCTGCCCTGGATGGTCTTCCAGTTGGTCAGCATGCCGCCGAGCCAGCGGTGGTTCACGTAGTACTGGCCGCAGCGCGCCGCGCTTTCCGCCACGTAGTCCGCCGCCGCCTTCTTGGTGCCGACCAGCAGCACGCGGCCGCCGCCGGCGACCACATCACGGATCGCGCGCAGCGCGCGGTCCATCATCGGCACGGTCTGCTGCAGGTCCAGGATATGGACCTGGTTGCGGACGCCGAAGATGTACGGCGCCATCTTGGGGTTCCAGCGGCGCGTGTGGTGTCCGAAGTGGACGCCGGCCTCGAGCAGGCCGCGCAGGGTGACGTCGGGCATCGCCATCGGCGAAATCCTTTCTAGCTTCCAGTGGTCCGGTTTGCCTCCGCGCTGCCGCCCCCGCCCCGTGAACCGAGGGGGTGGGGACCGGACCCTCGCCAGGCCACCTGTTCAGGGTGGCGTGCCGGAAGGGTGCACCGCGTGCGAATTTGCCGCCCCGGGGGTTGAGCCCCGGACCGGCGGGCGCGGTATGCCCCAGCCCGGCCGCCCGCGCAAGCACGGCGCCCCTCCCGCCTGACGCAACCCCGGCGCGAAGCCCTTGGCAAAGCAAGGCGGAGGACCCCAGACTCCGCCTCGCATGCGCATCCTGGCCATCTCTCCCACCCCCAGCCATCCGCAGGATGCCGGCAACCGCGCCCGCATCCATGCGGTGCTGACCGCCCTGAAGGCGGCCGGCCACGCTGTCCACCTTTGCCTGCTGATGCGGGAGAACCCCCCGCCAGCCGCCATCCGCGCGATGCGGGATGCCTGGGACGAACTCATCGAGGTTCCGCATGACCGGGGGCGGGAGGCACGGAGCCTCGGCCCCCTCAACGCCATCGACGACTGGATCCTGCCGGAGGCGGAGGCCGCCTTCGCCGCGCTGGCGGCGCGGGTGCCGCGATTCGACCTGGTGCTGGTGAACTACGTCTTCCTCTCCCGCGCCCTGACCTTCTTCGACCACCGCATCATCAAGGTGATCGACGCGCATGACATCTTCGCCGGCCGCGCCGATGCCCTGGCCGCACTCGGCCTGGAGAACCGTTTCTTCGCCACGACGGCGGAGGAGGAGGCCGCGGGGCTGGACCGCGCCGATTTGGTGCTGGCCATCCAGGATGAGGAACGGCGCCACTTCACCCTCGTGACCCGCGCCGCCACGGCGACACTCGGCCACCTGCCGGTGGCGCAGCAGCCGCCACCGCCGGCCCCCGGTGGCCTTTCCATCGGCTATCTCGGCAGCGGCAACCCGCTGAACACCCGCGCGCTGGGCCGCTTCCTGGCCGCGCTGCCGCCGGCCGAGGTCGCGGCCGCCGGGGGGCGCCTGGTGGTGGCCGGTGGCGCCTGCCAGGGCCTGGCCGAAGCGCCCGGCCTCCGCCTGCTCGGCCCCGTGGCCGACCCCGACGCGCTCTATGCCGAGGCCGATCTGGTGGTGAACCCGCATGAGGGCGGGACGGGGCTGAAGATCAAGACGGTGGAGGCGCTGGCCCGCGGCCGCCCCGTGATCGGCACCGCCGCCGCCTTCGCCGGCCTGCCCGCCACATCCGTCTTCCACGCCGCGCCCGATGCCGCCGCCGCCGCGCGCCTCGCCCGCCGCTGGCTCGCCTCCGCCGCCTTCCGGGAGGAGATCGCGGAAGCCTCCGCCCGCCTGTTCCAACGCTATGCGCTGGGGGTGGGGGCCGCCCGCGCGCGCCTCGCCTCCCCCAGCGGCCTCGCCGGCCTGCTGGACCGGCCGCGCCTGCTGATGCTGACGGACGTGCCCTATTGGCGCGGCAGCCTCGGCAACCAGGCCCGGATCGGCGCCGTGGTGGATGCGGCACGGGAGGGCTTCGACCTCGACCTCTTCTTCACCGGCGACCTGCCGGGGGCGGAGCGCGAGGCCGCCCGCCGCGCGCTCGGCCGCCGGGGGCGCCTGTTCACGCCCCGCCCGGCGGGGGAGGCGCCGATGCCCTGGGGCCTGACGCCGTTCGAGCGCGCGCGCTTCGACGGCGCGCTGCTGGCCTCGCTGGAGGCACATCTGGCGCGCAATCCGCCGCAGGCCGTGATGGTGCAGTATCTCCGCCTGTCCTGGATGCGGCTCGCCCGCGGGATGCCGAAGCTGACCGTGCTGGACACGCATGACGTCATGTCGCTACGCGCCCAGAATTTCCGCCTGTTCGGGCAGGAGCATTTCATCCAGATCCCGGTGGCGGAGGAGTTGAAGATCCTCGACGGCTTCTCCCAGGTCATGGCGATCCAGGCGGAGGAAGCGCGGTGGCTGGAGGCGCTGCTGCCCGGCCGCGTCATCCTGGCCCCGCACGCCCTGCCGGCGCTGCTGCCCGCGCGGGGATCGCCCCCCGGCAGCCCGCCCCGCATCGGCTTCATCGGCGGCGACAGCCCGATGAATCGCGACGGGCTGCGCTGGCTGCTGGACCAGGTCTGGCCGGCGATCCAGCCGCTGGGCGCCGAGTTGCACGTGGCCGGCGGCGTCTGCGCGGAGATGCCGAAGGGCCGCCCCGGCGTGGTGCTGCGGGGCGAAGTGCCGGACCAGCAGGACTTCCTCGACACGCTGGACATCGCCGTGAATCCGGTCTTCTACGGCGGCGGCCTCAAGATCAAGACCGTGGAGTACCTGGCGCGCGGCCTGCCCAGCGTGCTGACGGCGGAGGCGCTGTTCGGCATCCAGGGCGGCGCCGGCACGGCCTATGCGCTGGCGGAGGATCGCGCGCAGTTCGTGGCCGCGCTGGCCCTGCTGGTGCGGGACCGCGCGACGCGGGCGCGCATGGCGGAAGCCGCCTTCGCCTTCGGCCGCCAGCGTTTCGGCCCCCAGGCGCTGGCGCCGGCCATCGATACGCTGGCCTCCCTGGCGCGCGGGGTGCCGCGGCTGGCGCCGGTCTCCATCCCCGCGTGACCCGCGCATATCGCGTGGCATCCGGCGCCGGCTTGCGCTACCTACGCCGCATGGCGCCCGGCGGACCGATACCCCCCTGCATCGTGCGCGCGGCCCCATGGCGCTGACACCGACCCGCCACCTCACGCGGCTGCTGCTGGCGCTGCCCTCCCTCCGCTTCGGTGGCACCGAACGCCATGCGGCGGAGCTGGCCGCGCGGCTTGGCGCGGAGGGGCTGGAGGTGACGCTGGCGGCGGAACCCGCACTGCTGGCGCCGCTCGCCGCCGCGCTGCCGCCCGGGCTGCCCACGCCGCGAATCGTGGCGGCGAGGCTTGGCTGGGATGAAGACGAATCCCCCGCCACCGCCATGGAACGCCAGCACGCGGCCGCGGAAGCGTTGCTGGCGACGGAGACGCCCGACATCGTTCTGCTGCCCCTGCCCTGGCCGGATGCGGGGCTCGGCGTGATGCGCGCCGCGGCGGCGCGCGGCCTGCCCCGGCTGGTGGCCCTGCACCTGGCGGCGGAGGGTCCGCCCCCGCCCGCCATCGCCGCGTCACTGCCGGCGCTGGATGCCGCCGGCGCCGCCTGGGCCGCCGTCTCCGCCCCGGTCGCCCGGCGCGGCGCTTCCTGCTTCGGCCTGCCCGCCGCGCGCATCGCGCTGATCGACAACCCCGCCCCCGCCGTCCACGCCGCGGGCCGGGATGCCGCGCGCGCCGCGCTGCGCGCCCTGCTGGGCCTGCGCGCCGACCAGAGGCTGATCCTCTTCGTCGGACGGCTGGAGGAGGCGAAGGGCGCCGACCTGCTGCCCGCCCTGACGGACCGGCTCAACCTGCCCGTGGCGGTGCTCGGCGACGGGCTGCTGCGCGGGCATCTGGAGGCGGAGGCCCGGGCCGATCCGCGTGGACTGATGCGGCTGATCGGCCAGGTCGCGGATCCCACGCCTTGGTACCTCGGCGCCGATGCGCTGGTGCTGCCCTCGCGCCTGGAAGGCGCGCCGCTGGTCTTCCTGGAAGCGGCGGCGCGCTTCTGCCCGGTGGTGGCCTCGGCCGCGGCGCTGGAAGGGCTCGGGCCCGACGCCCCCGACCTCGCCCGCATCGCCACCAGCGCCGATGCCGCCGGCCTGGCGGGGGCAGTCCAGGCGCTGCTGGCCGATCCCGCCGGCGCCGCCGCCATGGCCGCCCGCGCAGCCGCCGAGGCCGCTCGGCGGACCTGGCAGCGCGCCATCCCGGCCTGGATGGGGCAGCTGCGCCTTGCCGCCACCCTGGCGCCCCCGTCGCAGGCCGCCAGGCCCTGGGCCGAACCCTTCGCCTACCCGGAGAATGCCGCATGACCGCCTTCCTGATCGGCGCCGCGGAACTGGCTGCGCTGGCCGCCGGCACGCCGATGATCGTCGCCACGCCCAACCTGGAACGGCTGGGGCTGGAGGGGACCGGCAGCCTGCCCATCACCGTGCTGCGGCCGGTGGACGGGGTGCTGCGCCAGGCCGATGGTCCGCCCGGCCCTGCCCTGCCGTTGCCGCCGGGCCTCCGCCCCCTGGCCAGCGTGGCGGCGGATGCGGCCGGCGCGGTGGCCCTGGCGGCCGGCCTGCCGCCCGGCATCCCCGCCCTGCCCGCGACGGGGCTGATGCCCGCGCTGGTCGCCAGGCTGGTGGCGGCGCTGGCGGAGGCGGAGGCCCAGCGTGGCGCGCTGCAACGCCGCCTGTCGGTCCAGCCCGTGGCGGCGCCGCGCCGGGTGATCGACCTGCCGCCGGTGCCCACCGGCCCGGCGCCGCCGCCCCGCGCCATGCAGCCGCTGGGAAGGGGGGCGGAAGGTCTCTGCGGCGTGGCCCTCCATGTGGCCGTGCCGGCCAGCGAGGCCGCATCGCTGCTGCGCGTCCGGCTGGTGACGGGCGGGCGCATCATCGGCGCCTGGACCGTGCCGGGGCGGGATCTGGTGCCGGGCTGGCTGGCGCTGGACCTGCCGGAACCCGCCCCCGCCGGAAGCGGGGAGGCGCATCTCGAGATCGCGCTGGATGCCGCGGCGGGCGATCGGGTCCGCATCGCCTCCGGCGGGCAGGATGCCGGCGCGCCGCTGGCGCTGCGGGTGGAGACGGCGGAGCCCGGCCATCTGCGCGCGCCGCGCCACTTCGACTGGGCAATGCGGGACCTGCCCGCCCCCGCCCCGGGCGTGGTGCTGGCGCTGCCCGATGGCGCCTGGGCCGCCGCGACCCTGCAGGGCGCGACGGCGGACCGCATCGCGCTGGGGCCGGAGCCGCCGCGCCTGCTGCTGGCGATCGCCCCGGGCGCGGAGGCCCGGCTGTCCCTGCCACCGCTGCCGGCCGGGCCCGCCGACCTCGTCATGCTGGACGCGTCGCTGCGCCTCGGCGATGCGACGCAGGTCGAGGTCGCTCTGCTGGCGGCCGCCGCGGAGGCCACCGACAATCCGCGCCACAGCGGCTGGCGGCGGGTGGATGCGGAGGGTCGGCTGCGGGTGGCGCTGCCGCTGCCCGCCACGCCCTCCGGCGCCATCGCGCTGCGCGTCGTGATCCGCAATGCCGGCCCTGCCGCCAGCATCGAGGTCGCCCGGCTCGCCCTGGCGACGGGCGCTGCCGGGGTGCCGCGCCGTGACCCCGCGGAATCGGCCCCAGAGGCCCAGGCGCCAGCGGCATCCCCCGCGCCGCAGGCACCGACGCCATCGGTGGCGGAGCCTCCGAAGCCAACCATCGCGGAGCCGCCGAAGCCGCCCGTGGCAGAGCCGCCGAAGCAACCCGCGGCGGAGCCGCCGAAGCCGCCCGCGGCGGAGCCGCCGACGCCAACCGCGGCGCAGCCGCCGACGCCGCCCGCGGCGCAGCCGCCGACGCCGCCCGCGGCGCAGCCGCCGACGCCGCCCGCGGCGGAGCCTCCGCAAGCCGCCCGCGGCGGAGCCTCCGCAAGCCGCCCCGCCGCAGCCCGCGCCCTTCGGCGTGCCGCGCGTGACCACGCCGCCGGCCCCGCCACCGCCGCGCATCGAACCCGCCATGCCGGCGCCGCAGCCACCTGCCGCCACGCCGATCCGGATCGCGTCCATCCCGGCCGCGCCGCCCCTGCCGGCAGCCCCCTTGTCGCCGCTTCTCGCCGGCACCGCGCCACCCCCGCCGAGTGGCCCGGCCCCCTCCCGGGTGATGCTGCCGGGCGGTCCCGCGCCGCGGCCTGCCCAGGACACGCCCGCGCCCTTCGGCGGCCTGGTGCCCGCGCGGGGCAGCGCCTTCCGCGTGACGGCGCCGCAGCCCCCGCTGCCCAGCGCCGCGGTGGAGGGCCCGGCGGCCCTGTCGACACCCATGCCGGCAACGGCCGCGCCGCCCATGGCACAACCCGGCGTGCCCCCAGGGTCGCCCCCAGGCCCCCCCCCCGGGGCGCCGATCGCCTACGCGCAGGATGCCCCGACCTCGACGGCGTGGCGCGACCTCAAGCTGAACCAGCACCTCATCAACAAGGAAGGCACCTACCAGCACCTGGACCTGGCCATCACCGGCCTGGTGGCGCCGGCCGGCCTGTGGCGCCAAGTGCGGACGAAGCTGTTCGACCGGCGCGGCACCGTCGGCCTCGAATTCCGGTCCATGAAGGGCTGGCCGCAGATGTTCGACCGCTGGCCGGGCGCGCAGGTCGACAATTTCGGCCCGCTCTGGCGCCTGGAACATGCGGCGCCGGCGGAGGCGCTGTCCCAGCTCGCCACCCCCCATGACCGCGCCCTGATCGCGGCGGTGCTGGATGTGCTGCCCGCCCTCACCACCCGCGCCGCCGGCACGGCCGGCCTGGCGGAGGAGGATCAGCAGGCCTGGGTGCAGCGCGCGCAGCGCCTGGCGACCGCGGTGGCGGAGGCGCTGCGCGGCTGAACGCCGCGCCCTAGCGCCGCGCGGCTGAACGCCGCGCCCTAGCGCCGCGCGGCTGAACGCCGCGCCCTAGCGCCGCGCGGCTGAACGCCGCGACGCGTCCCCCTCAGCGCCGGTCCAGCCAGGCCTCCAGCGTCCCGGCGATGGCGTCCCACCGCCCCGCGACATGGCGGTACAGCGCCATGTCGAGCGCATTGGCGGCTTCGATCCGCGCCGCCAGCGCGGGGTCGGACAGGCGCGCCGCGATCTCCGCCCGTTCCACCGCCGCGGCGCTGTTCACCCGCATCCGCGCAGTCGGCGCGCGGTGCGGCACGCCGAGCAGGACGCAGAGCGCGCGAAAGGACAAGGCGTAGCGTTCCTGCACGCCGATGAAGGCGAAGCTGGCGTCGAGATGCGCGATCGCCGCCGCCGCGTCGCCCGCCGCGACGATCTCCGCCGGCACCAGGTGGCGCGCCGCGCGGTTGCGCTGGCCGGGCAGGTCGAGGAAGGCGTCGAAATCGGGGATGCGCCGCCGCACCTCCTCCGCCAGCGGATGCATGGGGGATCGCTGGTAGAGGTAGTCGCTGACCAGCCGCGCGGCGGGTTCCCGCAGCATGCTGAACAGCCGCGTGCCGGGGATGCCCGCGACCAGCCGCGCGACATGGCGCTGCTGCACATGGCCGGAGGCGAAGCGGAAGGGCGCGGCGGCATGGGCGGCCAGGGCCTGCTCAACCGCCACGTCATAACGTTCCAGCGCCGGCCTCGACCGGTCCAGATGGTCGATATGCAGGCTGCGATAGGGGTTGAGGGAAGTCGCGACCTCCGCCGAGAGAGAACTTCCCGCCGTCTTCGGCACATGCACGAACAGCCAGAGCGGCGGTGGCGGCAGCGCGGCCGCCGCCAGCCATTCGTCGAAGCGGCCCGCCAGCAGCAGGGGCAGCGCCGTCATCGATCCGCCAGGGCCTCCGCCAGCAGCGGCGCGACACCGGCCAGGCGCCCATGGAAATGGTCGTAGAGCGCGAGGTCGAGGGGATTGGCCTCCCGGATCCGCTGCGCCATCGCGGTGCTGACGCGGCGTTCATCGTCATCATCGTCGTTCACATTGGCGCGCAGCCGCGGCCAGCCCGGCCGCCCGGCCAGCGCGGTCAGCGTGCGGAAGGAGATCTCGTACATCTCCTGGATACCAACGAAGGCGTAGCTGCGCATGACATGGGCGATGCAGGCCGCGGCGCGGCCCCCGCCCAGGATGGGTTCCGGCACCAAATGCTGCGCCATCTTGTTCTGCTCCGGCGCGAAGGCGACGTAGTCCTCCAGCGTCGGGAAGCGCGCGGCGAAGGCTTCGTGCACGGGGTGGCGCCGCGATCGCTGGTGCCGATAATCCGACACCACGCGGTCCACCGGGTTGCGCAGCATGGTCACGAAGCGGGCATCCGCGAAGCCGGCCTGCAGCCGCGCAACATGCCGGGCCAGGACGTGGCCGGAGGCGAAGCGGATGCCCGCCGGCCCGGCCTCCGCCATGAAGCGCTCCACCGCATCGTCCATCCGGGCGTGGAAGCTGCGGCTGGTATCGGCGTAGTCCACCACGATGTTCACGTCGGGCGGCAGCAGCGCCGCGAGTTCGGCACGCAGCGATGTCCCGGCCGTCTTCGGGATATGCACCAGGATGCAGGGATCGACGCCGACGGTCGCGTTCCGCAGGTAGTCCGCGATCCGGCCTTCGAACAGCGGCTGCATCAGCATGGCAGGGCGATCCCGGCACCGATCGGCGGCGAGGCAGCGCCGAGTCTCAATTCAATAAGCCAATCACGATGCTCTACTCCCTACCGCTCCACCAGCCGCGCGGTCAACGCGGGAGCAGTCCCCGAAGATGCGCCAGCACCGCCTCGGCCGCCTGGTCCGGCGTCAGCCCGACGGTGGAAAGCCGCAGCTCCGGCGTCTCCGGCGGCTCATAGGGGCTGCTGACGCCGGTGAAGTTCTTGATCGCGCCGGACATCGCCTTGGCATAGAGGCCCTTGGGGTCGCGGCGGACGCATTCCTCGATCGGCGTATCGACGAAGACCTCGATGAACTCGCCGGGCTCCATCAGTTCCCGCACCATCCGCCGTTCGGCCCGGAAGGGGGAGATGAAGGAGCAGATCACGACCAGCCCGGCATCGAGGAAGAGCTTCGCAACCTCTCCCACCCGGCGGATGTTCTCCACCCGGTCGGCATCGGTGAAGCCGAGATCGCGGTTGAGACCGTGGCGGAGGTTGTCGCCATCCAGCGTGTAGGTGTGGCGCCCTTCGCGGTGCAGCGCCTGTTCCACCAGCTTGGCGATGGTGGATTTGCCGGAGCCCGACAGGCCGGTGAACCACAGCACCAGGGGCGTCTGCCGGTCCAGCGCCGCGCGCGCGGCCTTGTCCACCAGGAATTCCTCCTGGTGGATGTTGGTCGCGCGGCGCAGGCTGAACGCCACCATCCCCGCCCCGGCCGTGCGGTTGGTGAAGCGGTCCACCAGCACGAAGGCGCCGGTCTGCCGGTTCTCCGCATAGGGATCCATCGGTACGCGCTGCGCGGCGGAGAGGTTGCAGAAGCCGATCTCGTTCAGGTCGAGCCGCCGTGCCGGCAGCTGCTTCTGCGTGTTCACATCGACGCGGTGGCGGATGCTGGTGATGGAGACCGGCGTCCAGAGATTGCCGATGCGCATCAGGTACTGCCGGCCGGGCAGCATCGCATCCTCATCCATCCACAGCAGGTGGGCGGCGAACTGGTCGGTGACGGCGGGGCGGTCCTGCGGCTTCGCCAGCACGTCGCCCCGCGCCACATCCACCTCATCCGCCAGGCAGATCGTCACCGCCTCCCCGGCCTCCGCCACCGCCTGGTCCGCATCGGGGCCGAGGATGCGCGCGACCTTGCTGGCCCGACCCGACGCCGCGACCACCACCGCATCCCCCACCGCGACGCGGCCGGAGGCGATGGTGCCGGCAAATCCCCGAAAGTCCTGGTTGGGCCGGTTCACCCATTGCACGGGGAAGCGGAAGGGCTGGCTGGCCGCATCCGTATCCACGTCCACCGCCTCCAGATGCTCGACCAGCGTCGGGCCTGCATACCAGGGCAGGCGCGGTGATCGCGCCGTCACATTGTCCCCGAACCGGGCGGAAAGCGGGATGGCGACCAGCGTGCGGAAGCCCATCCCGGCGGCGAAGGCCGTGTACTCCGCCACGATCCGGTCGAAGACCGCCTGGTCGAAATCCACCAGGTCGATCTTGTTCACCGCCAGCACGACATGCCGGATGCCGAGCAGGGAGACGATGGTGGAATGACGCCTTGTCTGCGTCAGCACGCCCTTGCGGGCGTCGCACAGGATGATGGCGAGGTCGGAGTTGGACGCCCCCGTCGCCATGTTGCGCGTGTACTGCTCATGCCCCGGCGTGTCGGCGACGATGAAGCTACGGGCGGGGGTGGCGAAGAAGCGGTAGGCGACATCGATGGTGATGCCCTGCTGGCGCTCCGCCTCCAGCCCATCCACCAGCAGCGCGAGGTCGATCTCCTCCCCCACCGTGCCATGCTTGCGGCTGTCCTTCGCGATGGTGGCCAGCGTGTCGTCCATGATCAGGCGGCTGTCATAGAGCAGCCTGCCGATCAGCGTGGACTTGCCGTCATCGACGGAACCGCAGGTCAGGAAGCTCAGCAGGCCCCGCGCCGCCCGCGCTTGCGTGCCGTCACCAGGCGACTGGGCGGCGGGGGACTGACCGGCGGTGATCTCGGCATCCATCGCGGCCGTGCTTTCCTTTCCGCGCCCCGCCGCGCCCTTCTGCGCGGGCCCGGGTTTCCCCGGGGGCCGCGGGCCGGCTACAAACTTGCTATCACACGACCAGACCGCGACCGGCAAGATGCGCCCCGGTCCCCAGGATGGCCCCAAGGATAACTGCGAGGATACCACGCGCCGATGAACGAATTGCACGCCCTGCTTGCCCGCTTCACCGCCCTGTCCGCCGAGGCGGGGGCGCGGGTGGTGGAGGTGCGTTCGCGCAGCTACGGCGTCGCCTCCAAATCCGACGGATCGCCCCTGACGGAGGCGGATCTGGCCGCCGATGCCGTGATCGCGGCCGGCCTGCCCCGCGCCGCCCCCGGCATCCCCGTGGTGTCGGAGGAGGATGCGCTGCATGTGGCGCTCCGCGCCGGGGCGCCCTTCATCCTGGTCGATCCGCTGGACGGCACGCGCGAATTCCTCGGCCCCTCCGGCGAGTTCACCGTGAACATCGCCCTGATCGAGGATGGGGTGCCGGCCTGCGGCGTGGTCTATGCGCCCGCGCTCGGCATGGCCTGGCGCGGCATCCGCGGCAAGGGCGCGCAGGCCGCGCGGCTGGCGGTGGGGGATGACCCGTCCCGCGCGGAATGGCGGACCATCCAGGCCCGGCCCCGCCCCGCCGCGGATTGGACGGCGGTGGCCAGCCGGTCCCACATGGATGCGGAAACCACCGCCTTCCTGGCCGGGCTGCCGATCGGGGAACACCGCTCCATCGGGTCCTCCATCAAGTTCTGCCTCCTGGCGCAGGGGGAGGCCGACGTCTATCCCCGCTTCGGCCCGACCATGGAATGGGATACGGCGGCGGGCCAGGCGGTGCTGGAAGCCGCCGGCGGGCGGGTGGAAACGCCGGCCGGCGCGCCCTTCCGCTACGGCAAGACGGAACAGGGCTTCCTCAACGGCGCCTTCATCGCCTGGGGTGCATGAGGCGCGGTAGGAGGCAGTTCGATGATCATCGCCGCGGATGAAAGCCTGCAGGTCGGCATCGATGCGGTGATCCCGCTATCGCCCCGCCACGCCGTGGCGCTGGGCTGGGCGATGACGCCGCGTGGAGAGGGCACGGAACTCTCCATCGCCGCCGGGCGCGCCGGCGACTGCCCCATCGAGCATTCGAGCTTCCACGCCCGCCCCGCGATCCAGCCCGCCGATCCGCGCCACGCCGTGGTCAACGGCTTCATCCTGGTCTTCGCCATGCCGGAGGATCCGGCGGACGCCATGCCCGAGGATGCCGCGGAACTGGTCTTCACGCTGCAGGCCGGGGACCGCGTGGTGCGGGCGGATCTGCGCGATCCCCGCATTCCCCGCGACCCGGCCCGGCTGCTGGCGGAGACGGATTGGCAGGTCGCCTTCGGCCTGCTGAAGGACACCGCCGCCAGCCCCCTGCTGGCCCCGCTGGCCGCGCAGGCGGACCGTGCCTATGGCCTCTTCGGCGACTGGCTGGCCCGCCTGCCCCTGCTGCGCGGGCGGCAGGAGAAGGTGGCCCCGCTGGCCGAGGCCGAGGCCCTGTCCGCCCCGTCCGGGGAGGTCGTGGTGGTGCTGCGCGCCACCCATCCCGTGCCGCCCGACGCGACCCTGGAGTCCGCGCTGATCGGCTACTATGCGGGCCCCGATGGTGGGATGCCCGCGCTGCTGCCGGTGCCGCTGGCCGAATGGCACGCCGCGCCCCTGCCGACCATCATGGCGGGCTACGGGCGGATCGATGCCCGCTGGCTCGATGGCCTGCAGGGGCTGGAGGTGGTGCTGCAGGCCAGGCTGCGCGGGGAGGAAGCCTTCTGCCTGCGGATCCAGCCCCGCCCGGCCGCGGTGCCGCCGCTGCTGGATGCGCTGTGTCGCGGCAATCGCCTGGCCGCGATGCCGCTGGATGCCGGCAGCGGCCCCGCCATCGCGCTGCTGCGGGCCGTGATCGCGCGGCGGGAAGCCGCCTTCGCGCCGGGGCTGGAGGCGCTGGCCGCAAAGGCAGCCACATCACCTGCCAGCACACCCGCCAGCGCGCGGATCATCCTGATGCTGGGCACCGACGATCCCTCCGCCGCAAGGCTGTTCCACGTGGTGGCGCCGGAGATCGAGCGCCGCTGCGACCGCCTGCTGCTGATGGGCGATGCGGCGGATGCGGTGGCGCAGGTCTTCGCCCGGCGCGGCCGCATCCCCGCCGTGACGGGGCCCGCGGCGGTGCAGGGGCTGCGGGATGCGGCGGGGGAGGATGGGATCCTCGTCGTCGATGTCGCGCGCTACGCCGCCGCCCTCGCTGCGGGCGCGGGGCAGGACGACGCGCTCGGCCAGCCCTTGCGCCGCGCTGACCTGGCGCGGCTGCTGGGGCTGCACGCCGCCGCGGGCTGCGGCGCGGGGCTGCCGGACAGCCTCGCCCGGCTGCTGCGCCTGATGCGCGCCGAGCCGGGGGAACTGCCCTTCCCGCCCGCGCCCTACGCCATGGCGACCACGGAGGTGGCCGACCTGGTGAACGACCACCTCGCCCGGCTCTGGACGGCCGGCGACCCTGCCGCCCGCGCCCGGATGGAGGCCCCGCCCCATGGCTGACGCCCCGCGCATCTGCATCGTGAGCCACTCCCACCCCGATTTCTCCAAGGGGGGCGGTGAGATGGCGGCGCATCGCCAGTTCACCGCGCTGCGCCATGCCGGGCGCCGGCCGATCCTGGTCGCCGCCAGCGATGTCGGCACCCGCTACGCCGCGCTGCGGCCGATCGAGCCGGTGATGCGGCAGGCGGAGGATGAGTACATCTACACCTTCGCCGGCATGGCCGATGACCGCCTGGCGTGGGAGGACCCGCACCAGCGCCGCGTGCTGGTGGATTTCCTGGCGAGCCTGCCGGTCGATGTCTTCCACCTGCATCATTACTGGCGCGTCGGCACCGACCTGATCGTGGATCTGATGGCCGCGCGCCCCGATGCGCGCTTCGCCATCACGATGCATGAGATGCTGGCGATCTGCCTGCATTACGGCCAGATGGTCCGCACCCAGTCACGGGAACTCTGCCGGGCCGAAAGCCCGATGCGCTGCCTGACCTGCTTCCCGGACCAGACGCTGGAACGCTTCGCCATCCGCAAGGCGACGCTGCTGTCCACGCTCAGCCGCTTCCACGCCGTGATCCATCCCAGCGCCTTCATCCGGGACCGCTACCTCGCCTGGGGGCTGACGCGGCCCCATGCCGCGGTGATCGAGAACTACCTGGGCGACGAGGCGCTGGCCCTGCCCCGCCCCATCAGCCCCGTCCCGGCGGATGCGGCCAGCTTCGGCTTCTTCGGATCGCCGACGCTGTTCAAGGGGCTGGACGTCCTGCTGCGCGCCCTGCCGCTGGCGCTCCGCGCCAATCCCGCCATCACGCTGACCGTCTTCGGGGCGGAGCGGGAGGAGGTGGTGAAGCTGTTCCCAGGGCTCGACCCCGTCATCACCGATGCCGGCCGGGCGCTGGCCTTCGCCGGGCGCTACGACCCCGCCGATGCCGTGGCGCTGATGGGCTCCGTCGGCTGGGCGATCATGCCCTCCATCTGGTGGGAGAATTCGCCGGTGGTGATCCAGGAGGCAAGGCGCGCCGGCACGCCGCTGATCGTCGCCGACATCGGCGGCATGGCGGAGAAGGTGGCGGAGGGCATCGACGGGATGCACTTCAAGCGCGCCTCCCCGGTGGACCTGGCCCGCGCCATGGTGGAAGCCGCCACCCCCGGCACCCGCGATCGCTACGCCGCCAGCGTCAGGGACGTGATCACGCGCGACGAATTCCTGGCGGCGCTGGACGACGCCTATGCCGCGGGGGGCGCGGCTTGAGCAGCCCGGCGCGGCGCCTCGCCATCGTCATGTCCCATGCGCAGCGCAGCATGGGCGGCGCGATGCGGGAGGCCGTCCTGGCCCGCGCGCTGGTGGCGCAGGGGATGGAGGTCCGCATCTTCCGCCTGCATGGCGGGGAGGCGCTGGAGGAGGAGACGGTGCTGGACGGTGCCGTGCCCGTCAGCTTCTGCCCGGCCGACAACCCGGATGCCATCCCGCACCGCCAGGTCTCGGCCTCCCTGAAGGCGGAGCTGCGCGCCTTCGCGCCCGGGATGGTGCTCTACAAGGGTCTGGGGTACCGGGTGAATGCGGACACCCAGGCGGCGCTGGAACCTGGCACGCGATGCGGCTTCATCGTCGGCGGCGGCGTCACGGACCCGCTGCTCGGCCAGGCGTCGCTGGTGCTCGGCGAATACCGGGAACAGCTGCGCCAGCACTTCATGCCGCTCTGGCGCGCCGGCCAGGCGCTGGTGCTGCCGAAATACGTGGACATGGCGGAAGCAGGCCCGGGCCGCCCGGTGCCGCTGGCCGACGCCGCCTGCGACATCATCAATGTCGGCAATTTCGGCGACGACCGGAAGAACCAGGCAGCCCTGGTGCCGCTGGCCGCGCGGCACCGCGTGACGCTGGTGGGCGGCGGCACGAGGCTCGGCGAATTCCGCCGCTCGGTGCCCGGACGCCTGCGCGCGAAGATCACCTTCGCGGGCCGCCTGCCCCATGCCGGCGTCTTCGCCGCGCTGCGCGGCGCCCGGCTGATGGTCCATACCTCCACCATGGACGGCCTGCCGCGCGCGACGGTGGAGGCGATGGCCTGCGGCGTGCCCGTCATCGCCTATCGCAGCACCATCCAGGGCGGCATCCCGCATGGCGGGGCGGGGCTGCTGGTGGCGGAGGCCGCGCTGCCCCATGCGGTGGAGATGGTGCTGGCCGATGATGAACTCCGCCTGCGCATGGGCGCCAATGCCCGCCGCCATGTGGAGAAGCACCACGGCGTGCCGGCGATCGAGGCCTCGGCGGTCGAGGTGCTGAAGCTCCTCGGCTGACGCTACCGCGCCGCCGCGGGGGTCCCTACCGCGCTGCCGCGGGGGTCCCTACCGCGCTGCCGCGCGGGTCCCTACCGCGCTGCCGCGCGGGCCGCGGCGATGTCCCACGGCAACTGCAGAAAGATCTCGTCCCAGCCCCAGAACTGGCGGAGCGAGGCGCGCAGCGCATTGGGCGGCAGCACCGGCCGGTGGCCGTCATGCGCCGTCACCGGCAGCAGCGGCGCCAGCAGGTCGCGCCAGAAATCCGCCGCCGCCCAGGCATCCACCACGCTGGCATGCAGCCCCATCCGCAACGCCTGGCGGCTGGGCGCGATATGGAAGGGCGGCGTGCCGAGGAAGACACCCTCCTTCCCGAAGAACCGCGCCTCCGCGACCAGGGAGGAGGAGACGCCGATGACGCGCTTCACCGCATCCTGGCCGAGCAGGACATAGCTGTTGTCCGGCACCTCCCGGATGCGGGACAGCGGCAGGCCCACATGGTGGATGCCGAAGCCGCCGGGATTGTAGGGATGCGGCTTGAACAGCACCCGCCCCTCCTCCCCCACCGCCTCGCGCAGCGCGGGCGCGAAATGGGCAAGGTCGAGCAGCCTGCCATCGCGGATCAGCGCCCGGTCCACCCGTGTCTGCCCGACGACCAGGCAGGGTTCCAGGATCGGCCGGTGCGGGGGGATGCGGCTGACCGTGGCCGCCATCAGGTCGGCCCAGGGCTCGAAGATCAGGTCATCGGCATGGTGGCGTCGCAGCCCCGCCATCACCTCCGGCTCCCCGGTCGCGATGGCGAAGAGCAGGTCGGGGCCGAAGCGATAGGGGTGGATGTTCACGTCGATCCAGGGGATGCGCGCCTGGGTCAGCAGCCGCTTCTGGATCTCCGCCAGTTCGAAGCCCACCACCATGGCGGCATCGGCATAGGCGGCCACCATCATGGCAGCGGCCTCGATGGTCAGCGCCGGGGCATCGAAGAGGGACACCCACCCCTCCACATCCGGCGTGGCGCCCGCGGCCGCGTAGAAGCCAGGGGCGTCGAAGCCGGGGCCGAGGTGATCCCACAGCACCGTCTCCACCGGCAGGCCGGTGGCGGCGGCCAGGGGGCGGCGGACCAGGCGGTGGAACCAGCGGATGTTGTCCCGCTGGGCCGGCCGGAACGCCTCCTCCTGCGGTCGCAGCAGGTCGCCGGTAATGATGACCCTGCGCGTCACTCCGCGCGCTCGACCCGCGCCCAGGACAGGCCGAGACCGAGGGCCCTGGCGTCGCGCCGCGGGCCGGTGGCGGGGTCCGTGCGCGGCGTGGTGCGGATCAGCAGCGTGGCGCGGGACCCCGCGGGGCGTTCCAGCAGCGTCACGCGGGCGGAGAACAGGCCCGTCACGCCGTCATTCGACAGCGTCTCGAACAGCAGCGGCATGCCGTCCAGCACCCATTCCTCCGCCGCCATGTCGAGCCCGCTGCCAAAGGGCGCGCGCACCGCGACGGTCAGCACCAGGTCGCCGCCGCCCAGCGCCGGCAGCAGCAGCGATGCCCAGGGCGCCTGGCCGGACCAGCGCAGCACGCCGCCCTCCGTCGGCTCGATCCCGTACCAGCCGAAGCCGATGAAGTCGGGCGTGCCCGCCTCCACGAAGACGGGCCCTTCCTCCGCCGCCGCTTCCGGGCTGCGGGCAGCGATGCGTCGGGCGGCGGGGATGGTGGGCAGCGGGTCGATGCGCAGCCTCTCCTGCCGGGTCAGCGCGGCCTCCCGCTGCGATTGCGCCACCGCATCCAGTTGCGCGGCCAGGCGGGCCAGTTCCTCGATCAGGAACTCGCTCATGATCCGCGCATCCGGCCCCAGCCGGTCCAGCAGCGGCCCCGCGGCTTCGCGCAGCCGCACGGCATGGGCGGCCAGCAACCCGGCATCCAGCAGCGCCGCGGCTTGCCGATCGGGCGAGAGGTCGAGCAGGGGGGACGACAGGGCGGGCTTCCTCCTCGGGCGGGCCTCCTTCCTAGACCATCCCGGCGCGCGCTGGAATCATCCCGGTGATGCAGGACGCCCCCTGCACGGCGCCGCCGCGGCCCGGCATGATGCGCGGCGGGGCAGGCAGCGGGATCACGGCCATGAACACGCAGGTCTTCAACGCGCCGGGCCTGTCGCTGGCGGCGCTCATCATCCTGATGGTCCCGATGCTCTACTTCGCCTTCGCGTCGCTGACCTTCTTCCTGCGGCCGCTCGCCGATCCCATCGTCGGCCGGATGCTGCGCGGCCTGGTCAACACCTGGCTGCTGGCGGTGACCGGGCTTGGCGCGCTGGCCGTCATCGCCTTCATGGCCGCCGGCCAGCCCCGCGTGGCGGCGGGCCTGTCGCTGCTGGCGGCCTGCGCGCTGGCGGCGCGGGCCTGGGCCGTGCCCCGCATCGACGCGGTGCTGCGCGCCCCCGGCGATGGCGCCGCCGCCGCGCTGCGCCGCCTGCATGTGGCGGGCATCGCCTACAATTTGGCGGAGCTGTCCATCATGCTGGGCAGCATCCCGCGCATCTTCCCGGCGGCGTAGCGCGCCGTCAGATCTCCTCCACCTCCGCCACGCCCGGCACCACCTTCATCGCCTGCATCAGGCGCGGGGAGACATTGAACCCCCCCGGCAGCGCGATCTCCACCTCCTGCCCCGGCCCCGTCACGGGCACCAGCAGCACGCGGCCGCGCCCCTTGCCCTCTCGGCCCAGCAGGGTGCGGATGTGGTCCACGGCCGCGGTCTGGTCCAGCCACAGGCGGATGCCACTCGCCATCCCCTGCGCCACCTTCTCCAGCGGCTCCAGCTCCAGCGCCGTCAGCCGCACCGTGTCGCCATCCAGCCGCACTTCCGTCGTCACCACCAGCGCCTGGCCTTCGGACAGCATGCCATCCGCCCGCGCCAGGGTTTCGCTGAAGAAGGTGACTTCGTAGCTGCCTTCCGCGTCGCTGAACTTCACCCAGGCCATCTTGTTGCCGGTCTTGGTGCGGCCCGACTTGATGGCCACAACCGTCCCCGCCAGCTTGAGCCTGGCGGAGCCACCACGCGCACGCTCCGCGATGCGGACGGAGGAGACGGCGCCGATCTTGGTCAGCACCTTCTTGTACGCATCCAGCGGATGGGCAGACAGATGAAAGCCCACCGCCTCCGCCTCATAGGTCAGGCGTTCCAGCGTCGGCCAATCCTGCGCTTCCGGCAGGCGCAGCGGCGGCGGCGCACTCTCCGCGCCGAACATGTCGCGCGTCGGGTTCGCACGGCGCTCCGCCGCTTCCTGCGCCGCGCGCAGCACCGATTCCACGCCCTGCACCATGCGGGCGCGGTTGGGCTCCAGGCTGTCGAAGGCGCCGGCGCGGGCCAGGTTCTCCAGCTGCATCTTGTTCAGCAGCTTGGGATCGACGCGCCCCGCGAAATCCGACAGCGAGGCGAAGGGCCCCGACGCATCCCGCGCCGCCACCAGATCCTTCATCGCGCCCAGGCCCACGCGCTTCACGGCGGCCATCGCGAAGCGGATGGCGATGCTGCCATCGTCCCGCGTCTCCAGCACGAATTCCGCGCCGGATCTGTTCACATCCGGCGGCAGCACCGCGATGCCGAGCCGCGCGGCTTCCTGCATGTGGCCCGCCAGCTTATCGGTATTGCCGAGGTCGAGGGACATGGACGCCGCGAGGAAGGCGACGGGATGGTTCGCCTTCAGCCAGGCGGTCTGGTAGCTGACCAGCGCATAGGCCGCGGCGTGCGACTTGTTGAAGCCGTATTCAGCGAATTTTTCCATCAGGTCGAAGATCTCGCCGGCCTTCGCTTCCGGCACGCCGTTCTTGACCGCGCCTTCGACAAAAATCTTGCGCTGCGCCTCCATCTCGCTGCGGATCTTCTTGCCCATGGCGCGGCGCAGCAGGTCGGCGCCGCCCAGGCTGTAGCCGGCCAGCTCCTGGCTGATCTGCATGACCTGCTCCTGGTAGACCAGGATGCCGTAGGTCTCGCCGACGATGTTCATGATGGCTGGGTGCGGCGGTTCCCACTTCTCGCCATGCTTGCGCTGGCAATAGGCGGGGATGTTCGCCATCGGGCCCGGTCGGTACAGCGACACCGCCGCGATCAAATCCTCGAACCGGTCGGGGCGCATCATGCGGAGGCATTCCCGCATCCCCTGCCCTTCGAACTGGAACACCCCGGCCGCATCGCCCTTGGCGAGCATGGCGTAGGTCTTGGCGTCATCCAGCGGAATGCGTTCGAGGGCGATCTCCACCCCCTGCTTCGCCAGCATCTGCACGGCGCGCTGCAACACCGTCAGCGTCTTCAACCCGAGGAAGTCGAACTTCACCAGGCTCGCCTGCTCGACATATTTCATCGAGTACTGGGTGATGAGCATCGGGCTGCGCGGGTCGCGATACAGCGGCACGATCTCGTTCAGCACCTTCCGTCCGATGACGACGCCGGCGGCGTGGGTGGAGGCGTTGCGGTACAGCCCCTCCAGCTCCTGCGCCACTTCCAGCAGGCGGCTCACCTGCTCGTCATTGTCGCGCATCTCCTGCAGCTTCGGCTCACCCTCGATCGCCTGCGACAGCGTCACGGGCTTGGCGGGGTTGAAGGGGATGAGGCTGGCGATGCGGTCCACCTGGCCATAGGGCAGGCCCATGACGCGTCCGACGTCGCGCACCGCGGCCTTGGCCTGCAGCTTGCCGAAGGTGATGATCTGCGCGACGCGGTCCGCGCCATATTCGCGCACGACATACTGGATCACCTCGTCCCGCCGGTCCTGGCAGAAGTCGATGTCGAAGTCCGGCATGGACACGCGTTCGGGGTTCAGGAAGCGTTCGAACAGCAACCCGAAGCGCATGGGGTCGAGGTCGGTGATCAGCAGCGCCCAGGCGGCCACGGACCCCGCGCCCGAACCGCGCCCCGGCCCCACCGGAATGTCCTGCGCCTTCGCCCATTGGATGAAGTCGGCAACGATCAGGAAGTAGCCGGAGAAGCCCATCTTCTCGATGACGTTCAGCTCATAGGCCAGGCGCTCCCGATATTTCGGCCGCTCCGCCTCCGGCGTCCCCTGGTCCTCCAGCCGCTTCTCCAGCCCGCTGGTCGCCATGTCGGCGACCGTCTCGGCCTCCGTCATGCCCGGCTTCACCTTCGGGCAGACCGGCAGTTCGGGCTTCTTCGATTCCGCCATCACGGCGCAGCGCCGCGCGATGGCGATGGTGTTGTCGCAGGCATCGGGCAGATCCGCGAATAATTCGCGCATCGCCTCCGCCGACTTGAAGTAGTGCTCCGCCGTCACGCGGCGGCGGTCGGTTTCCGCGATCACGCGTCCCTCCGCGATGCAGAGCAGCGCATCATGCGCGGCATGCATTTCCGGCTTCGCGAAATAGACGTCGTTGGTGGCGACGATGGGCAGGCGGGCGGCATCCGCGAGCGCCAGCAGCCCGGGCTCGATCACCTTCTCCACGGCCAATCCGTGGCGCTGCAATTCCACCGCCAGCCGGTCCCCGAACATCTCCGCCAGTCTGGCCAGCAGCTTTTCCGCGGCTTCCTTCCGGCCTTCCGCCAGCAACCGCCCCAGCGGGCCGGTCGTGCCGCCGGTCAGCAGGAAGATGCCCTCGGCATGCGCGCCCAGCGCCGCCAGCGTCACGCAGGGCTCCCCCGAAGGATCGGTCGCCAGGTAGCCGAAGGAGGACAGGCGCTGGAGGTTCTCCAGCCCCGCCGCATTCATCGCCAGCGCCACGATGGGGTCCGGCCGGTTGCGGTGGGGGTCGCTGGCGCGGCCGCCGCCTTCATCCGTCTCGCCCCGGGCCAGGTTGAGCTGGCAGCCCATGATGGGCTGGATGCCCTTGGCGGTGCAGCCCTGGCTGAACTCCAGCGCGCCGAACAGATTGGCGCTGTCCGTCAGCGCCACCGCGGGCATGCCATACCCGCGCGCGAGCGCCGGCAGCTTGTCCGCCTTGATGGCACCCTCCGACAGGGAATAGGCGGAATGGGCGTGAAGGTGGATGAAGCTGCTCATGCCGCCCAAGGTAGGGGGGCGCGGCCCCGGAATCCACGACTTCGCCTTGCCCCCTGCGCCCCGGCCATTCCACGCTGTGGACAATGCGCGAATCGACCGATCTGAGACTCCTCCGCCGGGCCATCGCCCTTGCCGCCGAGGCACGGGCGGAGGGCAACCACCCCTTCGCCGCCCTCCTCGCCGCCCCCGACGGCACGGTCCTGATGGAGGCGAAGAACGGCTTCCACCCGCATGGCGACGGCACGGCCCATGCCGAAAGGCTGCTCGCCACCCGCGCCTGCATCGAACTCAGCCCCGAGGTCCGCGCCACCGCCACCATGGTGAGCAGCGCCGAGCCCTGCGCCATGTGCGCCGGCGCGATGTACTGGGCCGGGATCGGGCGGCTGGTCTATGGCCTCTCCGAAGCCCGCCTCAAGGCGCTGATCGGCCCGCATCCGGAGAACCTGACCATGGACCTGCCCTGCCGCCAGGTCTTCGCCGCCGGCCAGCGCCCCATCGCCGTGGAAGGCCCGGCGCTGGAGGATGAGGCGGAGGCGCCGCATCGCGGCTTCTGGTAGGATCAGCCCCATGAAGACCTATCGCCAGATCTGGGAAGCGCCCAAGCCCTTCCGGTCCGACAAATGGGACCACTACCTCGACCTCTATGACCGCTACCTCCTGCCCTACAGGGACGGGAGGCCGATCACCTACCTGGAGATCGGGGTGCAGGGCGGCGGGTCGCTCTGCGCCGCGCGCGAGTATTTCGGGCCGGAGGCAGGCATCTTCGGCATCGACACGGACCCCGGCAGCCGCGCCGTGGAGGAAGCCGGCATCGCCAACCGTGTCTTCACCGGCACCCAGGGCGATTTCGACTTCTTGAATGAGGTGATCGCGGAAATCGGCACGCCCGACATCATCATCGACGATGGATCGCACCAGCAGGGCGACATGGTGACGACCTTCCTCGGCCTGTTTCCGGTGCTGGCTGATAACGGGCTCTACATCGTGGAGGACACGCACACCGTCCACTACCCGTCGCACCAGGACACTACGCTCGGCATCAATGTCTACGACTACTTCAAGGGCCTGACGGACAAGATGATGGCGGACTTCATGCACCAGAACCGCCACCGCGCCCGCTTCCGCGAACACCCGGACGCGCGCGAAGGCCGGCTGGACCGCCGCAATCCCATCGGCACCGCGATCGGCGGCCTGCATTTCCATGACAGCATGATCGTCGTCGAGAAGACGCCCTACCGGGAAGCCTGGAGGCGGAATGCCTGAGGCGACCCTGCCTGAGGCAACCGGACCGCGCGATATCGTCTTCGTCATCGAACGCGCGCAGCAAAGGGCGGGGTCCGCCCATCTCCGCGGCAGGCAGCTTGCATCCCTCTTCGCGCAGGTGGCCGCGGATTATGGGCGCGGGGTGCGCGTGGCGTTCAGCGACGAAGCCATCGCCGACGCCGTCGCCATCGTCAACAAATCCGCGCTGATGCCGAAGCCGCAATCCGTGGTGGCGCGGCTGAAGCAAGCCGGCTGCACCGTTCTGGTCGATTTCGTGGACCGGCGCGTGACCGCGGCCGATGGGGACGCGGCGGATGGGTTCATCGCCGTCTCCGCAGCGCAGTACAGGCACCTCCGCGCCACCTGGCCGGACAAGGCGGTGATCCACCTGCCGCACCATGTGGACCTGGATATCCCGCCCATCGCCTGCCAGTGGGACCGCTTCGCCTGCGCCTATTTCGGCAATTTCGACAACGCGCTTCACCTGGACGCGGTGCGCGAGGCGGGGCTGGTCACGACGGTGGAGACGCTGACGGGCAACAAGAACCATTGGTTCGAGGTACTGCCCGGCTACAACCTGCACTACGCCTTCCGCCCCCGAGCCCATTGGGGCGCCGGCTTCAAGCCCTTCACCAAGGGCTTCACCGCCGCCCATGCCGGCGCCATCGTCGTCGTCGCCGATGATGACGAGGAAGCGACCGAGTTGCTGGGGGCCGACTACCCCTTCCGTATCCCAGCGGCCGCTACCGCAGACGCCGTCATCGGCCACCTCCGCGCCATGCGTGACAGCTTCGGCAACAGCGCCTGGCGCGAAGCCCGGCTGCGAATGCGGCGCCTGCGCACCATCTCCTCCGCGCCCTATCTGCTCCACCTGATCCGCGCCCTGGCCTTCGAGGCGGGGCCGCATGAGAGAGTGTTCGCGTAGGCGGTGAACCTGCGCGGGGGTGTTGGCGCGGGCTTACGCCTGCTCGATCTTCCCCCCCCGCAGCGTCACCACGCGGTCCATGCGCGCGGCGAGGTCGGGGTTGTGGGTGGCGATCAGGGCGGCCATGCCCTCGCCGCGTACGGCGTCCAGCAATTCGTGGAAGACCCGGCCCGCGGTTTCGACATCGAGGTTGCCCGTGGGCTCATCCGCCAGCAACACGCGCGGGTGGTTGGCGAGGGCGCGCGCGATGGCGACGCGCTGCTGTTCGCCGCCGGAGAGCTTGCCGGGCCGGTGCTGTTCGCGCCCTGCCAGGCCGAAGCGGGCGAGCAGCGCCTGGGCGCGTTCGGTGGCGGCCCGCCGGGGCGTGCCGGCGGCGAGTTGCGGCAGGATGATGTTCTCGGCCGCCGTGAATTCCGGCAGCAGGTGGTGGAACTGATAGACGAAGCCGATGCCCTGCCGGCGGATGGCCGTGCGCGCATCGTCGGAGAGGGTGCCGGCGGCCTGGCCGTTGAAGAAGACCTCCCCGGCATCGGGTTTTTCCAGCAGGCCCGCCAGATGAAGCAGGGTGGATTTGCCGGTGCCGGACGGCGCGACGAGGGCCACGATCTCCCCCGGCACCAGCGCCAGATCGGCGCCGTTCAGCACGGAAAGCTCGCCGGCCTCGGTGCGGAAGCGGCGGGCCACGCCGGCCAGGCGCAGTGCGGGCTCACTCATTCCGAAGCGCCTCCACGGGGTCGAGCCGCGCGGCGCGCCAGCTCGGGATGATCGTCGCCAGCAGGGAGAGGCCGAAGCCGAGCGCCAGGACCTGCGCCACTTCATGCGGGTCCACCACGGCCGGGATCTGCGTCAGCAGGTAGACATTGGGGTCGAAGACGGTCGTGCCGGTAGCGGCCATCAGCGCCTGGCGGATGGTCTCGATATTCGCGCAGAACACCAGCCCCAGCCCGAAACCCAGGATGGTGCCGAGCCCACCGATGGCCGCGCCGCACAGCAGGAAGATGCGCAGCACCGCGAAGCGCCCCGCCCCCATGGTGCGGAGGATGGCGATGTCCCGCCCCTTGTCCTTCACCAGCATGGTCAGGGAGGAGACGATGTTGAAGGCGGCGACGAGGATGATGAGCGTCAGGATCAGGAACATCACGTTCCGCTGCACCTGCACGATCTGGAAGAAGCCGCTATTGGCGTCCTGCCAATCCGTGATGCGGAGCGGCGTGGGGATCGCCGCCTGGATGGCCTGCGCCGCTTCCGCCACGCGGTCGGGATCGCGGAGGTGGACCTCGATCAGCGTGGCGCTGCGGGGTGTCTGGAAGAAGACCTGCGCGGCGGGCAGAGGCACGAAGGTGAAGCCGGCGTCGTAATCCTGCATGCCGACCTCGAAGATCGCGGCGACGCGGTAGGCCCGCAGCCGCGGCACCGTGCCGAAGACGGTGACGCGGCCGATGGGGGAGACGACCGTCACGCGGTCCCCGACGCCCACCGACAGGCGGCGCGCCAGGCCGACCCCGATGATGATGGCATCGTCACCCTGGAAATCCGCCAGGCTGCCGGCGCGGATGTTCTCCGCCACGATGCGGCGCGCGCGAAGATCATCGGGTGCGATGCCGCGCATCAGCCCGCCCGCCGCGCTGCCGCCATCGCTGGTCAGCAGCACCTGCCCCTCCACCACCGGTGTCGCCTGCGCCACCATCGGCAAGGCGCGGATACGCGCGACGACATCGGCAAAATTCTCGACCGTGCCGCGATCGCCCGTGACGCCGATATGCCCGTTGAGCCCGAGGATTCGCCCCAGCAATTCCTGCCGGAACCCGCCCATCACGCTCAGCACCACGATCAGCGTCGCGATGCCGAGTGCGATGCCGATCACGGAGAAGCCGGCGATGACGGAGACGAAACGCTCCCCCTTCCGCGCCCAGAGGTAGCGGATCGCCACCGCGCGTTCGAAGGCGCCGAAGATGCGCGCCTCAGCCATGGCGCAGCGCCTGGGCCGGGTCGATCCGCGCGGCGCGCCAGGACGGGTAGATGGTCGCCAGCAGCGACAAGGCCAGGCCCATCACCAGCACCTGCACCACCTCCCGCGGGTCCACCACGGCGGGGAGTTGGACGATGAACAGCAGTTCCTGGCTGAAGAAGGGCGTTCCGCGCAGCGCCAGGATGGCAGCGCGCAGATTCTCGAAGTTCAGGCAGACCGAAAGGCCCAGCGCGAAGCCGATCAACGTACCGCCACAGCCGACGGACCCGCCGCACAGCAGAAAGATGCGCAGCACCGCGCCGCGCGTGGCGCCCATCGTGCGGAGGATGGCAATGTCCCGCCCCTTGTCCTTCACCAGCATGATGAGGGAGGAGATGATGTTGAAGGCGGCGACGAGGATGATCATCGTCAGGATCAGGAACATCACGTTCCGCTCCACCACGACAGCCGCATACATGGTGCTGTTGGTGTCCTGCCAGTCCGCGATGCGCAGCGGCTGCGCGCCGATCGCCGCGCGCACGGCCTCCGTCACGCCGCGGACCTGGGTCGGGTCCGCCACCAGGATTTCCACCTGGCTGACGGCATCGCCGAGGCCGAAGAAATCCTGCGCGGCGGCCAGCGGGATGAACAGGTGCCGGTTGTCGTATTCCGGCATGCCGACATCGAACAGCGCCACCACCTGGAAGCTGCGGAGCTTCGGCGCCGCGGTGAAGTCGGACCCCCTCGCCTGCGGCAGCACCAGGCTGACGCGGTCGCCGACGCGCACGCCCATGCGGATCGCCAGCCGCTGGCCCATCACCAGCGCATCCTGGTCCTTGAAGTCATCCAGCGTGCCGCGGCGCAGCGAAAAGGCGATGGTGGTGCGGGCGCGCAGATCGGCGGGCGCGATGCCGCGCACCAGCGCACCGGCGGCGCCCCCGGCCTCGCTGGTGACCAGCAACTGCCCCTCGACGATCGGCGCCACCTGCGTCAGGCCCGGCAGCGCCCGCAGCCGTGCCACCAGCCCCGCATGGTCCGGCAGCCGGTTGCCGCTGGCGGGCTGGACGATGAGGTGCCCGTTCAGCCCGATGATCCGGCCGATGAGGTCCTGCCGGAAGCCGTTCATCACCGCCATGACGATGATGAGCGTGGCGACGCCGAGCGCGATCCCCACCAGGGAGAAGATCGCGATGATGGAGACGAAGCGTTCGCCCTTGCGGGCGCGCAGGTAGCGAAGCGCAACCGCGCGTTCGAACGCCCCGAACATCCTCAGCCGAGAATCTTCGCCAGCGCGTCCTCGGGCGAGACTTCCTGCTTCTCGCCCGTCGCGCGGCGCTTCAGCTCCACCACGCCCGCGGCCGCGCCCCGTGGCCCGACCACGACCTGCCAGGGATGGCCCATCAGGTCGGCATCGGCGAATTTCGGCCCGGCGCGTTCGCTGCGGTCGTCATAGAGGCTGTCGGGAATCGCGGCGTACATGCGCTCGCTCAGCGCATCGCACGCCGCGTCGCCCTGCTTCAGGTTGATCACCACCGCCTTGAAGGGCGCGACGGCGTCCGGCCACTTGATGCCCTGCTCGTCGTGATTCGCCTCGATCGTCGCGCCCACCAGGCGGGAAACGCCGATGCCGTAGCTGCCCATCTCCGGCACCACGGTCTTGCCATCCGGCCCCTGCACGGACAGCCCCATGGACGCGGAATACTTGGTGCCGAAATAGAAGATGTGCCCGACCTCGATGCCCCGGGCGGAGACGCGCTTGCCTTCCGGCACCTGTTCCCAGGCGGCGGGGTCGTGCATCTCCTCGGTCGCGGCGTAGTGGCTGGTCCAGGCATCGACGGCGGGGGCCAAGTCCGCGCCGTAGTCCGGCGCCGAGGCCAGCGCGTCCATGTCCAGCAGATCCTGGCTGACGAAGACCTGGCTTTCGCCCGTCTCGGCCAGGACGATGAATTCATGGGACAGGTTCCCGCCGATCGGCCCCGTATCCGCGCGCATCGGCACGGCCTTCAGCCCCATCCGGGCGAAGGTGCGCAGATAGGCCAGGAACATCTGGCGATAGCTGTGCTGGGCGCCTTCCTTCGTGACGTCGAAGGAATAGGCGTCCTTCATCAGGAATTCCCGCCCGCGCATCACGCCGAAGCGCGGCCGCACCTCGTCCCGGAACTTCCACTGGATGTGATAGAGGTTGCGCGGCAGGTCGCGATAGCTCTTCGCATAGCCCCGGAAGATGTCGGTCACCATCTCCTCATTGGTGGGGCCATACAGGCATTCGCGGTCATGCCGGTCGCGCAGGCGCAGCATTTCCGGCCCATAGGCGTCGTACCGCCCGGACTGGCGCCACAGGTCGGCCGACTGGATGGTCGGCATCAGGATTTCCTGCGCGCCCGCGCGGTCCTGCTCCTCCCGCACGATCTGCTCGATCTTCTGCAGCACCCGCCAGCCCAGCGGCAGCCAGGCATAGATGCCGGCTGAGGTCTGCCGCACGAGTCCCGCGCGCAGCATGAGCCGGTGGGACGCGATCGTCGCCTCCGCCGGAGTTTCCTTCAGGGTGGGGAGGAAGGCACGGGAGAGGCGCAAGGGGCGGATCCTCGTCGGAGGTCAGGGCCACCTACCTAGCCCGCCCTGCGTCCCGGGGAAACACCAGGGGGTCCGAGGGTGGTTTCGTGGGCGCCCCTTGCTGCACCGCAGCAACAAATGTTCGCGTCCCCCCTGGTTTTCCGCAAGGAAAGAGCGAAAAAACCGCTCCGAGGCTTAAGAAACCCCTTCCCAAGCCCCCGTGAGCGGGGATACAAAAAAACGGGCAGCACCCAAGGGTGCCGCCCGAGTTTAGGGAGGAAACGCCAGTCACACGGCAGAGAAAGGATCAACCTCTCTCTGGAACCCAATGTGACGCTGCACACCAAGGTGGCACAACAGAAAACGCCGCCATCGGAAGCCAAAAAACAGGCTTCCATATGTAAACTGCGCGTTTTACAGGCGGCACCCGCGGGGAGGCGGGTTGGCCGCCTTAATTTTGTGCACGACCCGGCGCGACACCCGGGATCGGGCTCGATTGATCGGGGCCGCCATAGGCCCACCAGCCATCCCGGAAGCTGATCACCTCCGTGGACATCAACCCCCAGGCGACCACCCAGAACACCCCCGCCAGGACGGTCGTGCCGGCCACCTTCATGCCGATCCGGGGATTCGACGGCGCACCGCGCCAGCCCCCCTCCTCAACCTCCGTATCCCGCGGCCGCGCGCCGATCGGCAGCACGCAGAACAGGGCGACCCACCACAGCAGCAGGTAGGTCACCACCCCCGTGAACCAGTCCATCGTTCCCTACCTCCCCCGGCTTTCCGGGAAATTTGCGCGCAGCCCCATCGCCGCCAGGCGCGCCGTTTCCGCCATCCGCTTCGCCCGCGTCTCGGGAGTCCGGGCCGCGGCGATCCACCACAAGATGCCCTTGCGGGCAGAGGGCGCGAACCGCGCCCAGGCCGCCGCGGCATCCGGTACCGCCGCCAGCGCGGTGGTCAGCCCGGCTGGCTCCTCAAGCGATTCGGCCGCCTCGTAGACATCCCAGGAACCGTCTGCCTGCGCCGCCGCCACCTTCGAAAGGCCCGGCGGCGCCATCAGCCCCGCCGCCACCAGCCGCTCCACCCGCGCCTTGTTCACGCGGCTCCACGGGCTCCGCGGCTTGCGGGGGGAAACCAGCAGCATCCAGCGCTGCTCATCCAGCTTGCGCGGCAGGCTGTCGATCCAGCCGAAGCAGAGCGCTTCCTCCACCGCCGCATCCTGGGTCAGGGGCGCGTCACGCCCCTTGCGCAGCACCAGCCAGACCGGCGCCGGCCGGGCGTGGTGCGCGGCCAGCCAGGCGCGCCAGGCGGCGCGGTCCGCCGGTTCCAGTCTCTCGACATCCTCGGCAGCCCGCGCCACGGCACCTCAGACCCGCAGCAGATGCACCTCGACCGACGGCCGCTTGCGCAGCCGGCGGCCGACCGCCTTGCGGATGGCGGTGCGCGCGGCTTCCCGCAGCAGCCCATCCTCCCGCTTCGTCGCGTTCGGCATCTCGCCGACCGCCCGCGCCAGGTCCGCCGCGATCTGCGCCGGCTCCTCCCCGAATCCGTCGAACAGGCCGGGCGCCGAGATCTGCGGCTGGCCCAGCACGCGCCCCGCGCCATCCACCGCGAAGCTCGCCACCACGACGCCGTTCATCAGCATCTTCTTGCGCGCCGCCAGCACATCGCCATCCAGCGGCAGCAGCCTGTCCCCATCGATGGCCAGCCGCCCGACCGGCACGCTTTCCACCGTCTCCACCGGGCCGGGGGACAGGCGCAGCACGTCGCCATCCTCGATCACATGGGCGATGGCGCCCAGGCTCTCGGCCAGGTTCGCGTGCTCGTTCATGTGGCGCCATTCGCCATGCACGGGCACGCAGTATTTCGGCTTCACGATCTGGTACAGCCGCTTCAGCTCATCCCGCGCCGGGTGGCCGGAGACATGGACCATGTGGTCATCCGCCGTCATCACATCGACGCCGGCGCGGCTGAGTTCATCCTGCACCCGCAGGATCGCCCGTTCATTCCCCGGGATCATGCGGGAGGAGAAGATGGCGGTATCGCCCTCCCCCAGCGAGATGTGGGGATGCGTGTCGGCGGCAATCTTGGACATGGCGCTGCGCGGCTCGCCCTGGCTGCCGGTGCAGATCACCACCAGCTTGTCGTCCGGCATGTCCTCCGCATCCTCCTCCGACAGGAAGGGGGGCGTGTCCTTCAGGTAGCCGCATTCCCGCGCTGCGGCTTCGGCGTTCCGCAGGCTGCGGCCGAACAGCGCCACTTCCCGCCCCGCCGCGCGGGCGGCGAAGGCCACCGATTCGACTCGCGCCAGGTTGGTGGCGAAGCAGGTCACGGCGATGCGGCCGCGCTTGATGCCCTTGATGAGGGCGGTCATGTTCCGCCGCACCTCGGCTTCGCTGCCCGAATGGCCCTCGACCAGCGCATTGGTGCTGTCGCAGACCATGGCGAGCACGCCTTCCGCCCCGAAGCGCGCGAAGGCGGCCTCATCCGTCGGTGGGCCGATCAGCGGGTTCGGGTCCAGCTTCCAGTCGCCGGTGTGCAGCACGTTGCCGAACTTCGTGCGGATGGCCAGCGCCTGGGCTTCCGGCACGGAATGGGACACCCGCAGGAATTCCAGGTCGAAGCTGCCGACCTCGAACCGCCCGCCGGGCGGCACCACATGGACCTGTACCTGCTGGCCGAGCCCGGCCTCACCGAGCTTCCGCCGCAGCACGGCGGCGACGAAGGGCGTGCACCAGATGGGGCAGCGCAGCTGCCGCCACAGATGCGCCACCGCGCCCACATGGTCCTCATGCGCGTGGGTGATCACCAGGCCCTGCAGCCGGTCGCGCCGTTCCGCCAGCCAGGCGGGGTCCGGCACCATCACCTCCACCTCGGGATGCTCAGGCCCCCCGAAGCCGAGGCCGCAATCCACTGCCAGCAGCGCCCCGTCACAGCGATAGACGTTGAAGTTGAGTCCGATCTCCCCCGTCCCGCCGAGCGGGATGAAGGCCAGGTCTCCAGTCATGTTGTTCTTCCAATTCTCAGTCGGTTCAGTCGTCGTCATCGTCGGAAGCACGCATCCGCCCGGACCCCTCGGTCGGGGCCGGATGGCGCTTCCTCGTCGTCTCGGGGCGAGACGCCGACCGGGCCGAGGGGGCTGCCGCCGTCAAATCGGGGCAGCCCTCGCCTCAGGGGTCGTCGCGTCGCGCGGTCCGCGTGAAGATGGGTGCGGGGTTGCGCAGCGCCAACAGGCGAAGGCCATCCAGCGTCGTATCCTGGTCCGTCGTCTCGATCACCGTGGTGCCTTCGGCGAAAAGCGGGGCGAGGCCGCCGGTCGCGATCACCTTCAGGCGATCATCCACCGCTTCCTCCTGCTCCGCCCTGATTCGCGCGACGATCCCCTCGATCAATCCGACATACCCCCAATAGATGCCGGACTGCATCGCCGCCACCGTATTCCGCCCGACCACCGCCTGCGGCCGCCCGATGCCGATCCGCGGCAGCCGTGCCGCGGCGCGGTGCAGCGCCTCGATCGACAGGTTGATGCCGGGCGCGATCACGCCGCCGAGATAGGCGCCGTCCTTCGCCACCACGTCGAAAGTGGTGGCGGTGCCGAAATCGATGACGATCAGCGGCCCCTTGTAGCGTTCATGCGCGGCGAGGGCGTTCAGCAGCCGGTCGGCACCGACCTCATGCGGCGCATCGACGCGGATGTCGAAGCCCCAATCCAGGCTGGCGCGCGCGATCAGCGGCTCGCAGTCGAACCATTCGCGCGACAGGCGGCGCAAATTGTAGAGCGCGGCCGGCACGACGGTGCCGATCACGCAGCGCTCGATGTCATGCGGCTTCAGGCCGGCATGCTGCAGCAGCGTCAGCAGCCACACCGCATATTCGTCGGAGGTGCGTTCGGCATCCGTGCGGATGCGCCAGCGCCCGCGCCATTCCGTGCCGTCATGCACCGCGAAGACGACATTGGTATTGCCCGCATCAACAGCCAGCAGCATCGGTCCCTACCTCGCCTCCCCGCCGATCTCGCCAGTGGACAGGGCGACGATCCGCCCCTCCCCGGCCAGCAGCAGGCTGCCGTCATCCGCCAGCCCGGCATAGCGGCCAGCCCGGCCATCCCGCATGGCCAGTGCCTGCCCCATGACCGGCCCGCGCGCCATCCAGGCCTGCCGAATCGCGCCGAACCCCTCGGCCACCAGCACGCCGCGCCACCAGTCGATGGCGCGCAGCAGCGCGGCCGCCACCACCTGCGGCGCCGGCGCGGCGTGGCCATCGCGCGCCAGGCAGGCAGTCTCCCGGCCCGGCACCGGTGGTGCAGCGGCCAGGTTCGCGCCCATGCCGAAGATGATCCACTCCACCTGCCCGGTCGGATCCGCGGCGCTGTCGGTCAGGATGCCGGCGACCTTGGCGCCATCCAGCAGCAGGTCGTTCGGCCATTTCGCCGTGAGCCTCGCCCCCGGGGGCAGGAAGGGGGACAGCGCATCATGCAGCGCCACCGCCGACAGCAACGCCCACTGCCCGATATCGCGCGCCGGGCCGCCCGGCCGCAGCAGCGCAGACACATACAGATTGCCGGCCGGGCTGTCCCAGACCCGCCCATCCCGGCCGCGCCCCGCCGTCTGCCGCAGGGCGAGGATGGCGATCCCCTCCGGCTCCCCCGCCGCGGCCAGGCGCAACAGGGGATCGGTGGTGGAGCCGAGGCAATCATGCACCCGCAGCCGCCAGCCGGCCGGGGGCAGGTTCATGCCACGCGCATCCCGCCTTGGCCCATCCCGCCTTGGCCCATGCGTGGCCGGGCCATCACGGCCGTGGTCATCCCGCCAGGGCGGCGATGGCCGCCTGGGCGGCCGCGATGATCGGCGCCGGGAACAGGAAGAACAGCAGCGTCAGCAGGCCCGTCCCCGCCATCACCACCGTGACCCCGGCCGGGCGCGGATCCATCGGTTCCGCCGCCGCATCGAAGTACATCACCTTGATGATGCGGAGGTAGTAATAGGACCCCACCACGCTGGTGAAGACGCCGATCAGCGCGAGCACCCAGAAGCCTTCCTGCACCGCGGCGAGGAAGACGTAGAGCTTGCCGAAGAAGCCTGCCATCGGCGGCACGCCGGCCATGGAGAACATGAAGATCGCCATCCACAGCGCCATCTGCGGATCGGTGCGTCCCAGCCCCGCCAGGTCATCCACCTGTTCGAGCGACTTGCCGTTGCGGCGCATCGCCACCAGCACCGCGAAGGTGCCGAGGTTCATGACCAGGTAGATCGCCATGTAGACCAGCACGCCGCGGAACCCGCCATCAGTCGCGACCGCCAGGCCCATGAGCGCGTAGCCGACATGGCCGATGGAGGAATAGGCCATCAGCCGCTTGATGTTCTTCTGCGTCAGCGCCGCGAAGGCGCCGAGCAGCATGGACCCCGCCGCGGCGAACCAGATCACCTGCTGCCACTGCGCGGAGAGATCGCCGAAGGGCCCCGCCAGCACGCGCATCAGCAGCGCGATCGCGGCGATCTTGGGGGCGGTGGCGAAGAAAGCCGTCACCGGCGTCGGGGCGCCCTCGTACACGTCGGGCGTCCACATGTGGAACGGCACGGCGCTGATCTTGAAGCAGAGACCCGCCAGCACGAAGACGAGCCCGATGATGAGCCCCATGCCCACCTGGCCGGAGGACAGCGCATCCGCCAGACGGTCGAAATTGGTGGTGCCCGCGAAGCCATAGACCAGCGACGACCCGTACAGGAGAAGGCCCGAGGCCAGCGCGCCGAGCACGAAATACTTCAGCCCCGCCTCCGCGCTGCGGGGATTGTCGCGATCGAAGGCCGCGATGACGTAGAGCGAGAGCGACAGCAGCTCGAGCCCGATATAGAGGCTCATCAGGTCATTGGCCGAGACCATGACCAGCATGCCCTGCGCCGCGAAGAGCATCAGCACCGCGTATTCGAAGCGGTCCAGCCCGGCCTTGGTGTTGAAGTCGAGTGCCAGGACGAGCGCCAGCGCCGCGCCCAGCAGGATCAGCACCTTGGCGAAGCGGGAGAAGCCGTCGGAGACATACTGCCCCATGAAGGCCGTGCCCTCCCCCTGCCCCAGCACCAGCGCGGCGGTGAGGACGAGGGCGCCGATGACGGCCATGGAGACGGGGAAGAAGGTGTCCTTCTTCGGGATCACGCCACCCGCCAGGATGAGCAGGCCGGAAACGCCGAGGACGATCTCCGGCAGCGCGAGGGTCCAGTTCATCGGGCTCACATCCCGGCCAGGCGGGCGGCACCGAGCGCGGCTTCATGCCGCGTCACGAGGGCCGTCACGCTTGCCTCGAAGAAATTGAGGAAGGAGGAGGGATAGACCCCCATCCAGAGGGTCAGCAGGATCAGCGGCGCGAAGACCGCGTATTCCCGCGGGCTGAGGTCGAGCAGCGTGCGAAGATCGTCGCGCGTGATCTTGCCGAAGGCGACCCGGCGATAGAGGTAGAGCGCATAGGCCGCACCCAGGATCATGCCCATGCAGGCGCCCAGCGCGACCCAGGGGCTGACCTTGAAGGCGCCCACGATCACCAGCAGTTCGCCCGGGAAGCCCGCCAAGCCCGGCAGGGCGACGGAGGCCATGGTGAACAGCATGAAGACCAGCGCATAGGCCGGCATGATCTTGGCCACGCCACCGTAGCGCGCGATCTCCCGGCTGTGGACGCGGTCATAGAGCACGCCAACACAGAGGAAGAGCGCGCCGGAGACCACGCCATGGCTCAGCATGGTGAACAGCGCGCCCGACAGCCCCTGCGCCGTGAAGGTGAAGATGCCCAGCGTCACGATGCCCATATGGGCGACCGAGGAGTAGGCGATCAGCTTCTTCATGTCCTCCTGCGCCAGCGCGACCAGCGAGGTGTAGATCACCGCGATGACGGACAGCGCGAAGATGAAGGGCGCGAAATCGGCACTCGCCTGCGGCAGCAGCGGCAGGCTGAAGCGGAGGAACCCGTAGGCCCCCATCTTCAGCAGCACGCCCGCCAGGATGACGGAGCCCGCCGTCGGCGCCTCCACATGGGCATCCGGCAGCCAGGTATGCACCGGCCACATCGGCACCTTCACGGCGAAGGAGGCGAAGAAGGCCAGGAACAGCCAGAACTGCATGCGCGGCGAGAAGACCGTCTCCATCAGCGTCGGGATGTCGGTCGTGCCCGCCTGGTACCAGACCGCCAGGATGGCCAGCAGCATGAGGACGGAGCCGGCCAGCGTGTAGAGGAAGAACTTGAAGGCGGCATAGACCCGCCGCGCACCGCCCCAAACGCCGATGATGAGGAACATCGGGATCAGCACGGCTTCGAAGAAGATGTAGAACAGCACGAAGTCCAGCGCGCAGAACATGCCGATCATCATGCTTTCCAGCACGAGGAAGGCGACCATGTATTCCCGGACGCGCGACTGCACGCTCTCCCACGACGCCAGGATGCAGAGCGGCGTCAGCAGGGTGGAAAGCAGCACGAACAGCACGGAGATGCCGTCGACGCCCATGTGGTAGCCGACGCCGAATTCCGGCAGCCAGCTCGCCTGCTCCACGAACTGGAAATCGGCGGAGCCGCTGTCGAAGCGCACCCAGAGCACCAGCGACAGCGCGAAGGTGATCAGGCTGGTCCAGAGCGCCGTCCAGCGGGCGTTGCGCGCCACGACCTCCTCCTCACCGCGCACGGTGAGGATGATCAGCGCCCCCGCCAGCGGCAGGAAGGTGACAAGGCTGAGGATGGGAAAGCCGGCGGCGTTCATCGGGGCATCCCGAGCAGGAGAAGGGATATGAAGGCCACGAGGCCGATGATCATCGTGAAGGCGTAGTTGGCCACGCGCCCGGTCTGCAGCTTCACCGCCCCGCGCGCCGCATCCACGGCCAGGGAGGCCGCGCCATTCGGCATGCCGTCGATCAGCCGCGCATCACCCGTCTTCCAGAAGGCCTGCGCCAGCGCCCGGGTCGGCCTCACGAAGATCGCATCGTAGAGTTCGTCGAAATACCACTTGTTGAGCAGGAAGCGGTACAGGCCGCCAAAGCTCGCCGCCAGCTTTCCGGGGATCCCCGGCGCGACCATGTACAGCACATAGGCCAGCGCGATGCCCGCCACGCCGGCGACCGTCGGCGCCAGCGGCACCCAGGCCGGCACCTCATGCGCGTGGTGCAGCACGTGGTTGTCCGGGCTGGTGAAGATGGCACCGTTCCAGAAGGCTTCCTGCAAATCGCCCACGAAGTAGTCGTAGAACACGTAGCCCGTGAAGACCGCGCCGACGCTCAGCACCAGCAGCGGCACCAGCATCACCAGCGGGCTTTCGTGCACATGCTCCATCGTGTGGTGATCCGCCCGCGGCGCGCCGTGGAAGGTCAGGATGAGCAGGCGCCAGGAATAGAAGGCCGTAAGGAAGGCAGCCAACAGGCCGAGCACGAAGGCATACATGCCCGGGCCGCTATGCGCGGCATAGGCGACTTCCAGCACCATGTCCTTGGAGTAGTAGCCGGCGAAGTACGGCACGCCCGCCAGCGCCAGGCTGCCGATCCACATCACGGTGTAGGTGACGGGGATCTTCTTCCAGATCCCGCCCATCTTCCGGATGTCCTGCTCATCCGACATCGCATGGATGACGGAACCCGCCCCCAGGAACAGCAGTGCCTTGAAGAAGGCATGGGTGAACAGATGGAACACCGCCGCCTGGTACACGCCCACGCCGACCGCGAAGAACATGTAGCCGAGCTGCGAGCAGGTGGAGTAGGCGATGATCCGCTTGATGTCGTTCTGCACGCAGCCGATCGTCGCCGCGAAGATCGCGGTGGAGGCACCGACGATCGTCACGATGGCCAGCGCCGTCGGCGCGTATTCCATCACCGGCGACATGCGCGCCATCAGGAACACGCCCGCCGTCACCATCGTCGCGGCATGGATCAGCGCGGAGACGGGCGTCGGCCCCTCCATCGCATCCGGCAGCCAGGTGTGCAGGCCAAGCTGCGCCGACTTGCCGCAGGCACCGAGGAACAGCAGCACGCCGATGACCTCAAGCGCCGGCATGCCCAGGAACCGCTGCGCCTGCGCCTGCTCGACGCTCGCGAAGATCGTGTCGAACTCGACCGACTGGAAGGTCCAGAAGGTCAGCGCCAGGCCGAGCATGAAGAACACGTCGCCCACGCGATTGACGATGAACGCCTTCATCGCCGCGCGGTTCGCGCTCTCCTTCTCGTACCAATAGCCGATGAGGAGATAGCTCGCGAGGCCGACGCCTTCCCAGCCGAAGAACAGCTGCACCAAATTGTCCGCCGTCACCAGCATCAGCATCATGAAGGTGAAGAGCGACAGGTAGGCGAAGAAGCGCGGCGTCGTCGGGTCGTGGGACATGTAGCCCACGGAGTAGAGGTGGATGAGCGTCGAGATGAAGGTGACCATCGCCACCATCACCACGCTCAGCGTGTCGTAGCGCAGCGCCCAGGAGACCTCGAAGCTGCCGACATCGATGAAGGTGAACAGCGGCGCGACGCCGGGCGCATGGCCCAGCGCCACCTGGATGAAGGCCGCGCTGCCGCAGGCCGCCGCGATGGCCATGCAGACCACCGTCGCCCATTGCGCCGCGCGGTCGCCGATCCAGCGGCCGAGGAACCCGGCGATGGTCGCGCCGAGCAGCGGGAAGAAGATCGCACCGACATACATCGGCTCAGCCCTTCAGGGTGGACACGTCTTCCACCTCGATCGTACCGCGGTTGCGGAAGTAGATGACCAGGATCGCCAGGCCGATCGCGGCCTCGGCCGCCGCCACGGTCAGGATCAGCATGGCGAAGATCTGGCCCGTCAGGTCATTCAACTGCGCCGAGAAGGCGACCAGGTTGAGGTTCACCGACAGCAGGATCAACTCCACCGACATCAGGATGACGATGATGTTCTTCCGGTTCAGGAAGATGCCGAGGATGCCCAGCACGAAAAGGATGGCACCCACCGTCAGGTAGTGCGCAAGGCCGACGGCCATCATCAGTGGTGCCCCCCACCATGCCCATGGTGCTCGACCTTCTTCGGGGTCTCCGGCGCCGCCACCGGCGGCCGCTCGATCCCGATCTCGCCCAGGCCCGCACCGCTGCGCACCTGGCGCAGGTTCACGCTGCCGGACCGCGCGACCTGAGCCGCAATGTCCTGGCGCTTCGAATTCGGCCGGCCGCGCAGGGTCAGCACGATGGCGCCGATCATGGCGACCAGCAGGATCAGCCCCGAAAGCTGGAACAGCCAGACATGGTCCGTGTAGAGGATGCGCCCGATCGCGCGGGTGTTGTCCACACCCTCCGGCGTCGGGTTCAGCCGGAGCCCGCCGACATCATCGGCGAAGCGCCAGGTGGCGAAGACGAAGACCAGTTCCGCGAACAGCACCAAGCCCACCGCGCCACCGACCGGTGCGTAGCGCTGGAAACCCTCGCGCAACGCGGAGAAGTCGACATCCAGCATCATCACGACGAAGAGGAACAGCACCGCGACCGCGCCGACATAGACGATGACCAGGATCATCGCCAGGAACTCGGCCCCGGCCAGCAGGAACAGCGCCGCCGCGTTGAAGAACGCCAGGATCAGGAACAGCACGCTGTGCACGGGGTTGCGGCTGGTCACGACCATGACCGCGCTGGCGATCAGCACGGCCGCGAAGATATAGAAGGCGGCTGCGGCGATCATCGCGCCCCTCCGGGATCGGTAGCGTTCATCATCTCGTTCCCATCGTCCCCGAAGCCCGGGGCGGTCGTCTCAGCGATACGGCGCGTCAAGCTCAAGCCGCGTGGCCAGCATCGCTTCCCAGCGATCGCCATTGGCCAGCAGCTTGGCCTTGTCATAGAGCAGTTCCTCGCGCGTCTCGGTGGCGAACTCCAGGTTCGGCCCCTCGACGATCGCGTCCACCGGGCAGGCTTCCTCGCACATGCCGCAGTAGATGCACTTGGTCATGTCGATGTCGTAGCGCGTGGTGCGGCGGCTGCCGTCTTCCCGCGGTTCGGCCTCGATGGTGATGGCCTGGGCGGGGCAGATCGCCTCGCACAGCTTGCAGGCGATGCAGCGTTCCTCGCCATTGGGGTAGCGCCGCAGCGCGTGCTCCCCCTTGAAGCGCGCGCTCAGCGGCGAACGCTCATGCGGGTAGTTGATCGTCGCCTTCGGCTTGAAGAACTGACCCAGCGTCAGCGCCATGCCGGAGACGATCTCCGTCAGCAGCAGGCTCCGGGCAACACGGTCGAGCATGGGCATGGTCTATCTCCTCACCCGACAGCCGGCAGCCAGCCGAACAGCTTCAGCGCCGCGGCGGTGATGACCAGCCACACCAGGCTGAACGGCAGGAACACCTTCCAGCCCAGCCGCATCAACTGGTCATAGCGGTAGCGCGGGAAGGTGGCGCGCACCCAGACGAAGACGAAGAGGCAGAAGCAGATCTTCAGGATGAACCACACCGGACCCGGGATCCAGGTGAAGGGCTCGATCGCCATCGGCGGCAGCCAGCCACCCAGGAACAGGATGGTGATGAGCGCGCTCATCAGGATCATGTTCGCGTATTCGCCGAGGAAGAACAGCGCGAAGCTCATCGAGCTGTATTCGACGAAGAAGCCCGCCACCAGCTCCGACTCACCCTCCGGCAGGTCGAAGGGCGCGCGGTTCGTCTCCGCCAGGGCGGAGATGAACATGATCACGAACATCGGGAAGAGCGGGATGATGAACCACACCGTCGACTGCGCCCGCACGATTTCCGTGAGGTTCAGCGAACCGACGCAGAGCAGCACCGTCACGATGACGAAGCCCATGGAGACTTCGTAGGACACCATCTGCGCCGCCGACCGCAGCGCACCGAGGAAGGCGTATTTCGAATTGGACGCCCAGCCCGCGATGATGATGCCGTAGACGCCGAGCGAGGAGATGGCGAAGAGGTAGAGGATGCCCACATTGATGTCGGCGATCGCCCAGCCGTCATTCACCGGGATCACCGCCCAGGCCAGCATCGCCAGCATGAAGGTGATCATCGGCGCCATCAGGAACAACGCGCGCGACGCGCCGGAAGGAATGATGGTCTCCTTCATCAGCATCTTCAACGCATCGGCGAAGGGCTGCAGCAGGCCGAAGGGGCCGACCACATTCGGCCCGCGCCGCATCTGCATGGCGCCGAGGATCTTGCGCTCCGCCCAGGTCAGGTAGGCGACGCCGATCAGCAACGGCACCAGCAGCGCCATCGCCTTGGCGACGGTCAGCGCCAGGATGCCGACGGGGGTGGCGAGAAAGGCTTCCATCGATCCCTACTCCGCCGCGAGCGCCGGCACGGGGCCGTAGGTGCGCGCGCATTCGGCCATCACGTCGGAAGCCCGCGCGATGGCATCAGCCAGGTGATACTGCGTGATGGCGGAGGCGAAAGGCGCATCGCCCAGCGCATCCGCATCGCCGGCCGGGCCGGACATGTCCATGCAGAAGGACCGCGTGAAGCCCTCCGCCAGCGCCGGCGCCGCCGCGATCATCGCCGCGCGAAGCTGCGCCAGATCATCGAAGCCGACCGTCACGCCGAGGCCCTGCGCGGCGGCGCGGATGATGCGCCAATCCTCCCGCGCCTCGCCCGGCGCATGGAGCGCGGTGCGACTGATCTGCGCCCGGCCTTCGGTGTTGAGGTAGGTGCCGTCCTTCTCGGTATAGGCGGCACCGGGCAGGATCACATCGGCGCGCGACGCCGCGCGATCCCCGTGGTGGCCCTGGTAGATCACGAAGGTCTCCGGCGCGATCGCGGCCGGGTCGATCCCGTCCGCGCCCAGCAGCCACAGCGCATCGACCCCGCCCGACAGCATGGCGCCGAGATCCTTGCCACCAGCCCCGGGCAGGAAGCCCATCGCCAGCGGCGCCATCTGCCCGCCAAACAGATGCAGCAGGTTGAAGCCGTGCCAATCATCGCGCAGCGCGTTGCAGTCGCGGGCGATGGCCCAGGAAGCCGCCAGCACCGCCGCGCCATCCGGCCGCGCCAGCGCGCCGCGGCCCAGCAGGATCATCGGCTTCTTCGCTTCCCGCAGCACCGCCATGAAGCGATGCGTGCCGGCCAGCATGGAGCGGAGCGTCGCCGGCCCCTCCCCCACATGATCGTAGCCGTAGGTCAGGTCCACGCCCGCCGGGCCGACCACGCCGATCGGGAACTTCCCGAGTGACCAGCGCTTGCGGATGCGCGCATTGATGACGGGCGCCTCGGTCCGCGGATTGGCGCCGATCACCAACAGCGCATCCGCCTCCTCGATACCCGCGATCGTCGTGTTGAAGCGGTAGAAATCCGGCCGCGACGCGTCGATCGCCGCGCCATCCTGGCGGCAATCCAGATTGGCCGAGCCCAGCCCCGCCATCAGCGCCTTCAGCGCGAAGGCGCTTTCCGCATCCACCAAATCGCCGGCCACCGCGCCGATCCGATCCGGTGCCGTCGCCTTCAGCTTCGCCGCCACGGCGCCTAGCGCCTCCGGCCAGGACACCGGCTTCAGCTTGCCATCGACGCGCAGCCAGGGCCGGTCGAGGCGCTTGCGCTTGAGGCCGTCGAAGGAGAAGCGGCCACGATCGGCCATCCACTCTTCGTTCACATCCTCATTGATGCGCGGCAGGATTCGCAGCACTTCCGGGCCGCGCGTGTCGATGCGGATATTGGTACCCGTGGCATCCTGCACATCGATGCCATCGGTCTTCCGCAATTCCCACGGCCGCGACACGAAGGCATAGGGCCGGCTCGTCAGCGCGCCCACGGGGCAGATGTCGATCAGGTTGCCGGAAAGCTCGCTGGTCAGCGCCTTCTCGACATAGGTGCCGATTTCCATGTTCTCGCCGCGATTGGTCCCGCCGAGTTCGGCGGTGCCGGCAACCTCGGCCGAAAAGCGGACGCAGCGCGTGCACTGGATGCAGCGCGTCATGATCGTCTTGATCAGCGGCCCGATATTCTTGTCCTTCACGGACCGCTTGGCCTCGCGGTACCGCGACTTGTCCATGCCGTAAGAGACGGACTGGTCCTGCAGATCGCATTCGCCGCCCTGGTCGCAGATCGGACAGTCCAGCGGGTGGTTGATCAGCAGGAATTCCATGACGCCGCGGCGCGCATTGCGCACCACCGGGCTGTCCGTCTTCACCACCATCCCGTCCGCGACGGGATAGGCGCAGGAGGCAACCGGCTTCGGCGCCTTCTCCACTTCCACCAGGCACATGCGGCAATTGCCCGCGACGCTCAGGCGTTCATGGTAGCAGAAGCGCGGGATTTCCTTGCCTGCGGCCTCACACGCCTGCAGCACCGTGGCGCCGTTCGGGACCTCGACCTCGATCCCATCGACCGTGACCTTCGCCATCGCCCTTACTCCGCCGCCAGCGGCATGGAGGGCCGCGCATGCTTCGCCTTGTAGTCGGCGATGCGCGCTTCCATCACCGGCCGGAAATGCCGGATGAGGCCCTGCACCGGCCAGACGCCACCATCGGCCAGCGCGCAGATCGTGTGGCCCTCGATGCGCCGGGTCACTTCCTCCAGCACGTCGATCTCCTCGACATCCGCGCGGCCTTCGACCATGCGGTCCATCATGCGGCTGACCCAGCCCATGCCTTCGCGGCAGGGCGTGCACTGGCCGCAACTCTCATGCTTGTAGAAGCGCGACAGGCGCGCGATGGCGCGGACGATGTCGGTGGATTTGTCCATCACGATCACGCCCGCGGTGCCAAGGCCCGATTTGTGCTCGCGCAGCGCATCGAAATCCATCAGCACCGTGTCGCAGATGTCCTTCGGCAGCAGCGGCGTGGAGGACCCGCCCGGGATCACGCAGAGCAGGTTGTCCCAGCCCCCGCGCACGCCGCCGGCGTGCCGCTCGATGAGTTCCCGCATCGGGATGCTCATCTCCTCCTCCACATTGCAGGGCTTGTTCACATGGCCCTGGATGCAGAAGACCTTGGTACCGCTGTTCTTCGGCCGGCCGAAACCCGCGAACCAGGCCGCGCCGCGCCGCAGAATGGTCGGCACCACCGCGATGGTCTCGACATTGTTCACTGTGGTCGGGCAGCCATAGAGACCCACGGCGGCGGGGAAAGGCGGCTTCAGCCGCGGCATTCCCTTCTTGCCTTCCAGGCTCTCGATCAGCGCGGTCTCTTCGCCGCAGATGTATGCCCCGGCGCCGCGGTGCACATACAGGTCGAAGTCCCACCCGCTGCCGCAGGCGTTCTTTCCGATCAGCCCCGCATCATAGGCTTCCTGGATCGCGGCCTCGAGCACGACGCTCTCGTTGTAGTATTCGCCCCGGATGTAGATGTAGCCGGCATGCGCGCCCATCGCGAAGCCCGCGATGAGGCATCCTTCGATCAGCGTCTGCGGATCGTGACGGATGATGTCACGATCCTTGCAGGTGCCAGGCTCGGATTCATCGGCATTGACCACGAGGTAGTGCGGCCGCTCGCTCGCCTGCTTCGGCATGAAGGACCACTTCATGCCCGTCGGGAAGCCCGCGCCGCCGCGGCCACGCAGACCGGACGACTTCATCTCCTCGATGATCCAGTCGCGGCCCTTCTCCAGGATGCCCTTGGTGCCGTCCCAGTTGCCGCGCCTCTGCGCGGCGGCCAGGCGCCAGTCCTGCATGCCGTAGAGGTTGGTGAAGATGCGGTCCTTGTCGGAAAGCGCCATGGCCCTATTCCCCCGCCACGTCCAGCAAGGTCAGCGGTCCGCCTTCCGGCGCGCTGGTCTGCCGTCCGATCGTGCTGCCCGGCTTCGGCCGCTCACCCCGCTTCAGCGCCTCGATCAGCGCGACGGTGCGGTCGTAGTCCAGGTCCTCGTAGTAGTCGTCATCGACCTGCAGGACCGGCGCATTCACGCAGGCGCCGAGGCACTCGACCTCCGTCAGCGTGAACAACCCGTCGCTGCTGGTCTGGCCCACCTTCACATGCGCCGCGTCATGGCAGGCGCGCATCACATCGTCGCTGCCGCGCAGCATGCAGGGCGTGGTGCCGCAGAGCTGGAGGTGATGCTTCCCGATCGGCTTCATGTTGAACATGAAGTAGAAGGTCGCGACCTCATAGACGCGGATCGGCGCGACGCCGAGGCGCTTCGCGATCTCATCCATCGCGACATTCGGCACCCAGGCGCTGCCCGTGGTCCGGCCCATCTGCCGCTGCACGACGTAGAGCAGCGGAATGGTGGCGGACGCCTTCTTCGCCTCCGGATACCGCGCCAGGACCTTGCTGATCTGCGCTTCGCTCTCGGCGTCGAAGGAGAAGTGCGTGGGCTGTTCGACGCTCACCGGTCGATCTCCCCGAAGACGATGTCGAGGCTGCCGATGATGGCGACCGCGTCGGCCAGCATGTGCCCCTTGGAAAGCGCTTCCATGGCCTGGAGATGCGCATAGCCCGGCGCGCGGATCTTCACGCGATAGGGCCGGTTGGTGCCGTCCGCCACCATGTACACGCCGAACTCGCCCTTCGGCGCTTCCGTCACCGTGTAGGTCGCGCCGGCGGGCACGTGATAGCCCTCGGTGTAGAGCTTGAAGTGATGGATCAGGCTTTCCATCGACCGCTTCATGGCACCGCGACTCGGCGGCGTGATCTTGTTGTCCGCGATCTTCACCGCACCCGGCCGGATGTGGTTCAGGCACTGCTTCACCATCGACAGCGACTGCCGCATCTCCTGCATCCGCACGAGGTAGCGGTCGTAGCAATCGCCATGCACGCCGACGGGCACTTCGAAATCGAGCTTCTCGTACATCTCATAGGGCTGAGATTTCCGCAGATCCCAGGCGCAGCCGGAGGCGCGCAGGCAGGGCCCGCTGAAGCCCCAGGCCATCGCCTGTTCCGCCGTCATCACGCCGATATCGACGGTGCGTTGCTTGAAGATGCGGTTGTTGGTGAGCAGGCCTTCAAGATCGTCGAGGAAGGCCGGGAACTGGTCGCACCACTTGCCGATCCGGTCCTCCAGCCCCGCCGGAAGGTCCTTCGCCACGCCGCCGGCGCGGAAGTAGTTCACGTGGTAGTGGCTGCCGCCCGTCGCCTCATAGAATTCGAGCAGATGCTCCCGCTGCTCGAACCCCCACAGCGACGGCGTGATGGCGCCGACGTCGAGCGCATAGGTCGTGACGTTCAGCAGGTGGTTCAGGATGCGCGTGAGTTCCGCGAACATCGTGCGGATCCACTTGGCGCGCTCCGGCACCTCATTCTCGATGCCGAGCAGCTTCTCCACGGCGAGCACGAAGCTGTGCTCCATGCACATGGGGGAGACGTAGTCGAGGCGATCCATATAGGGCATCGCCTGGAGATACGTCTTGTACTCCATCAGCTTCTCGGTGCCGCGATGCAGCAGGCCGATATGCGGATCGGCACGCTCCACCACCTCGCCCTTCATCTCCAGGATGAGGCGCAGCACGCCATGCGCGGCCGGGTGCTGCGGGCCGAAATTGATGGTGTGCGTATCGGCGTCGAACAGTTTCTGATGGCGGCCCGAATCCTCGCTGCCACCCGGCAGCGGCAGACCGCTCACAAGCTCCGTGCTCATGCTTTTGGTCCTTCGATCTGCCCGCGCTCGGCGCGAACCAGATGCACCTTCTCGTCGCCCGGTAGCGTCGTCATGCCTTCCCAGGGAGAGAGGAAGTCGAAGTTGCGAAAATCCTGCGTCAGCGCCACGGGCTCATACACCACCCGCTTCTGTTCCTCGTCGTACCGGACCTCGACATGGCCAGTGAGAGGAAAATCCTTGCGCAGCGGATGGCCCTCGAAGCCGTAATCCGTCAGCAGGCGGCGCAGATCGGTCAGGCCCGCGAAGACCACGCCGTACATGTCCCAGCATTCGCGCTCATACCAGGTCGCCGCGACCCAGATGCTCGCGATGCTCGGCACCGGCGTCGCCTCATCCGTGCTGACGATGATCCGCACGCGCTGGTTCAGCGACAGGCTCAACAGGTTGTAGACCACCTCGAAGCGCTCCGCGCGCTCGGGGTAGTCGACACCGCAGAGGTCCACCAGCTGCTCGAAGGCGAAGCGCGGATCATCCCGCAGCATCGCCATCAGCGGCAGGATCATCTCCCGCGTCGCGCGCAGCACCAGCTCCTGCCCGCGCTCCACGAACACTTCCTGCACCGCGGGGCCGGCCGCCGCCGCGATGGTCGCACCCAGCTCGTGCATCGCGCTCGCCTCAGCCACGGAGGATGGTCCCCGTACGGCGGATCTTCTTCTGCAGCTGGAGGATGCCGTAGACCAGCGCTTCCGCCGTCGGCGGGCAGCCCGGGACGTAGACGTCCACCGGCACCACGCGGTCACAGCCGCGCACCACGGCGTAGCTGTAGTGGTAGTAGCCGCCGCCATTCGCGCAGCTGCCCATGCTGATCACCCAGCGCGGCTCGCTCATCTGGTCGTAGACCTTGCGCAAGGCGGGGGCCATCTTGTTGGTCAGCGTGCCCGCCACGATCATCACATCCGACTGCCGCGGCGATCCGCGCGGGATGATGCCGAAGCGGTCGAGGTCGTAGCGCGCCATATAGGCGTGGATCATCGGCACCGCGCAGCAGGCCAGGCCGAAGGTCATCGGCCAGAGGCTGCCGGTCCGGGCCCAGTTCACCACCTTGTCGAGGTTGGCGATGACGAAGCCCTTCTCCTCGATCTCACCCGTGATGCCTTTGACCACGGCGTCCTGCGCCGGCCCGGGGGGCAGGGCCTCCCGGTTCCAGGCGATGTCCTGTGTGTTCGAACCGCTCATGCCGATCTCCGGGCGCCCCGCCGGCGCCCCCCTGAAATTGGTGCGAAGCCGCGCCTTCATTCCCAGTCGAGCGCGCCCTTGCGCCACTCATAGATGAAGCCGACCGTCAGCACGCCGAGGAAGCCCATCATCGACAGGAAGCCGAACCAGCCGATCTCGTTCAGCGTCACCGCCCAGGGGAACAGGAACGCCACTTCCAGGTCGAAGATGATGAACAGGATCGCGACCAGGTAGAAGCGCACGTCGAAGCGCCGGCGCGTGTCGTCGAAGGGCTCGAATCCGCACTCATAGGCTGAGAGCTTTTCCGGATCCGGCTTCTGGTGCGCGGCCAGCAAGGCCCCGCCCACCATCGCGCAGGCGATGGCGGCCGCGATCCCGAGGAACACCAGGATCGGGAAGTATTCAGCCAACATGGGCTGGGTCATGCCACGGCACCCTTTGCCTTACCTCAATCCCCGGCATTAAGGCCCCGGGGTTCTCCGCATGTGCGAGATGGGGGAGCTTCCCGCGTCCTTCCGCAGGCCCCCGTCCCATGCCGCACCGCAGCAGGGTGAGATTAGACCCGCCCGCCGCGCTCCGCCATAGGGTGCAGCGCATCATGGCAGTGTTGACATGCGTTGGTTGCCGAAACCGCAACAAGCGCCAGAGGAAGCCCGGATGACCGGTCCTTGGCGCCAACAACCTGATGGGAAAGGGGAAAACCAGTCGCGTGGCGCGAGTGACGGGGCTCGAACCCGCGACCTCCGGCGTGACAGGCCGGCGCTCTAACCAACTGAGCTACACCCGCACGCGACTGGTGGCGGGGAGATACGGGGGCAGCGGAGGGGTGTCAAGCGCGGGTCCCCGGTGAAATGGAGGGACGCCGAAGATCGATGTGGACGCTTTGCGAGGTGCGTGATGCGGCGCGGATTCGGTCGTGAATGGAAAAATGCGGGGCTGCCCAGGTCGCGCCGCCAGGCATGCCAAGTCGCGGCGGTGCCGCGCAGGTCGCTTCTCTCCGCCTCGTCCGGTCGCCAGAGGGGTATCGCCAGATGCAGGCCGCGCTGCGCGGCGGTGCCGCGCAGGTCGCTTCTCTCCGCCTCGTCCGGGCGCCAGAGGGGTATCGCCAGATGCAGGCCGCGCCGCGCGGCGGTGCCGCGCAGGTCGCTTCTCTCCGCCTCCGGCGGATTCCCGCCGCCTTTGGCGGCGGGAATGGGCGCTGACGGGATCGAACCGCCGACCAACTGCGTGTAAAGCAGCCGCTCTACCTCTGAGCTAAGCGCCCGCCACCCCTCCCCTACGCCAGGCCCGCACAAACGAAAAGGGGCCGGTCCCTGCGGACCAGCCCCCTTCCCGCTTCCCGTTGCCGGGAAATCTCAGTTCACGGCGTCCTTCAGGCCCTTGCCGGCCTTGAAGCGCACCGTCGTGGAGGACGGGATCTTGATCTCCTCGCCCGTCCGCGGATTGCGGCCCTTGCCGGCCTTGCGCTTGGAGGTCGAGAACGTCCCGAAGCCCACCAGCCGGACCTCGCCATCCTTCTTGCTCAGCGCCTTGGTGATCGCGTCGAAGACCGCATCCAGCACATCCCCGGCCTTCGCCTTCGGCAGATCGCCAGCCTCGGCAACAACGGCGACCAGATCCTGCTTATTCATATGGGACCCCCCTTCAGGTTCCTGTGTGACGACATTCGATGGCCAGCCGGCACGACTCTGCCGGCGCCCCGGCGGCACACTAGGAGGCGCTTTTCCGCCGCGTCAACGCTGCGCGGCCCGATTAATGGCGGATATCCGCCATTCCTGGCGCTGGTGAGGCGCAAAACCCACGGATTGCGCCGCGCCGCCCGTAGGCCCGATACAAATCCCAGACCACTCAACAAAAAAGCGAAGGGCACGCATCGCTGCCGATGCGCGCCCCCCATGCCTCGATCCCGCCGGGTTCAGTGCGGCCGGACGGCCGATCCATCCCCGCCGGCACCGGATGCCGCGGCTGGCGGCGCCTCCGGCGGCTCTTCCCAGGTGATCGCCTCCGGCGGGCGCACCAGCGCCTTGGAGATCACCTCATCCACATGGCTCACCGGCAGGATGGTGAGGCCCTTCTTCACGCTGTCCGGAATCTCGGCCAGGTCCTTCTCGTTCTCCTTCGGGATGAAGACCGTGGTGACGCCAGCCCGCAGCGCCGCCAGCAGCTTCTCCTTCAACCCCCCGATCGGCAGCACGCGACCGCGCAGCGTGATCTCGCCGGTCATGGCCACATCCCGGCGGATTGGGATGCCGGTCAGGACGGAGACGATCGACGTCGCCATCGCGATGCCGGCGGAGGGTCCATCCTTCGGCGTCGCGCCTTCCGGCACATGCACATGGATGTCCCGCTTCTCGAACATCGTGGGCTTCAGGCCGAAGCTGGGGGCGCGGGAGCGCACATAGCTCATCGCCGCGCTCACGCTTTCCTGCATCACGTCGCCCAGCTTGCCGGTCGTCTTCACCGCGCCCTTGCCGGGAACGACGACGGATTCGATCGTCAGGATCTCGCCGCCCACCTCGGTCCAGGCCAGGCCGGTGACGACGCCGACCATGTCCTCGGCCTCCGCCTCGCCGTAGCGGAACTTGCGGACACCGGCGAATTTCTCGAGGTTCTTGACGTTGACCGCGACCTTCTTCGCCTTCTTGGAGACGATCTCCTTCACCGCCTTGCGGGCGATGCCGGCCAGCTCGCGCTCCAGGTTGCGCACACCGGCCTCGCGGGTGTGGTAGCGCACCATGTCGCGCAGCGCGTCCTCGCTGATCGACCACTCGCCGGCCTTCAGCCCATTGGCCTCGCTGACCTTCGGCAGCAGATGGCGCTTGGCGATCTCGACCTTCTCATCCTCGGTGTAGCCGGGGATGCGGATGATCTCCATGCGGTCCAGCAGCGGCTGCGGCATGCGCAGGCTGTTGGCGGTCGTCACGAACATCACGTCCGAGAGGTCGTAGTCGACCTCCAGGTAGTGGTCGTTGAAGGTCGCGTTCTGCTCGGGGTCCAGCACCTCCAGCAGGGCGGAGGAGGGATCGCCGCGCCAATCGGCGCCCAGCTTGTCGATCTCATCCAGCAGGAAGAGCGGGTTGGACGACTTGGCCTTCTTCATGCCCTGCACGACCTTGCCGGGCATGGACCCGATATAGGTCCGCCGGTGGCCGCGCACCTCCGCCTCGTCCCGCACGCCGCCCAGCGACATGCGAACGAAGTTCCGCCCCGTCGCCTTGGCGATCGACTTGCCGAGCGAGGTCTTGCCGACGCCAGGCGGCCCGACCAGGCACAGGATCGGCCCGCGGATCTTCGGGCTGCGGGACTGGACCGCCAGGTACTCGATGATCCGTTCCTTGATCTTCTCGAGCCCGTAGTGGTCGGCGTCCAGCACCTTCTCCGCCGCCTCGATGTCGTTGCGGATCTTGGTCTTCTTCTTCCACGGGATCGACAGGATCCAGTCGAGGTAGTTGCGGACCACCGTCGCTTCCGCGCTCATCGGCGACATGGTCTTGAGCTTCTTCAGCTCCGCCATCGCCTTGTCGCGCGCTTCCTTGGAGAGCTTGGTCTCCTTGATCTTCTTCTCGAGCTCAGCGGTCTCGTCCTTGCCGTCCTCGCCCTCGCCCAGCTCCTTCTGGATCGCCTTGAGCTGTTCGTTCAGGTAGTACTCGCGCTGCGTCTTCTCCATCTGCCGCTTCACGCGGCTGCGGATGCGCTTTTCCACCTGCAGGACGCCGATCTCCGACTCCATATGGGCGAAGACGCGCTCCAGCCGCGGGCCGACGCCCACGATCTCCAGCAGCTCCTGCTTCTCGGCGATCTTGAGGTTCAGGTGGCTCGCCACCGTGTCGGCCAGCTTGGCCGGCTCCTCGATCTGGTTGATCGAGACGAGGACCTCCGGCGCGATCTTCTTGTTGAGCTTGATGTACTGCTCGAACTGCGCGACCACGGTGCGCGCCAGCGCCTCCAGCTCCCGCGCCTCGGTCGCCGGTTCATCGGCCACTTCGGAGAAGGCCTCGAAATACGGATCGGTGCCCTTGTAGGCGGCGATCTTCGCGCGGCGGCCGCCCTCGACCAGCACCTTCACGGTGCCGTCCGGCAGCTTCAGCAGTTGCAGCACCGTGGAGACGGTGCCGACCTGGTAGAGATCGTCGATTCCCGGATCGTCCTGCGCCGCGTTCTTCTGCGCGACGAGGAGAATCTGCTTGTCGTCACGCATCACCGCTTCCAGCGCGCGGACGGATTTCTCGCGCCCGACGAACAGCGGCACGATCATGTGGGGGAAGACGACGATGTCGCGCAGCGGCAGGACGGGAAGCAGTTCGCCGCGTGCGGGTTGGATCGGATTGGCCGCCATGTCGGACCTCACTCAGGACAGTCGGCGCGGGGTCCGCCCCCAGGACTTTCCCACCACGGGGGCCCTGGTTATCGGCACGGCCCCCGGCGCCACGGGGTTGTCATCCAGATGGGTCCCCTGCCCCGCGGCCACAAGGCAGGCCTGCCATGCTGGCAGCGCCTTCCTGGGTGGACCGCCGGCGCCGGCTTCTGGGGACCGGGCATTCGGCAGGGTCCAGCGCCGACCGGGCGCTGGCCTGTTCCCAGCGCCGATCAGGCGCTGGTCTGTTCCACGGGGCGTTCGCCGTAGATGAACAGCGGGCTCGCACGGCCCTCCGCCACCTCGCGGTTCACGACCACTTCCTCCACGTCCTCCAGCCCCGGCAGGTCGAACATGGTGCCGAGCAGGATGCTCTCCATGATCGACCGCAGGCCGCGCGCGCCGGTGCGACGCTGGATCGCCCGCATCGCGACCGACTTCATCGCATCCTCGGTGAAGGTGAGCTTCGCCCCCTCCATCTCGAACAGCCGCTGGTACTGCTTGATCAACGCGTTCTTGGGCTTGGTCAGGATCTCGATCAACGCCTTCTCGTCGAGGTCCTCGAGCGTCGCGACGACGGGCAGGCGGCCGATGAATTCGGGGATGAGCCCGAACTTCAGCAGATCCTCCGGCTCCACCTCGCGCAGGATCGCGCCCGTGCGGCGTTCATCCGGCGCCCGCACCTCGGACCCGAAGCCGATGCCCGAGCCCTTCCCGCGCGCCGCGATGATTTTTTCAAGTCCCGCAAACGCACCGCCGCAGATGAAGAGGATGTTGGTGGTGTCGACTTGCAAAAATTCCTGCTGCGGATGCTTCCGCCCACCCTGCGGGGGGACGGAGGCAACGGTGCCTTCCATGATCTTCAGCAGCGCCTGCTGAACACCCTCTCCGCTCACGTCGCGCGTGATGCTGGGGTTGTCCGACTTGCGGCTGATCTTGTCGACCTCGTCGATGTAGACGATGCCGCGCTGCGCACGCTCCACATTGTAGTCGGCGGATTGCAGCAGCTTGAGGATGATGTTCTCGACATCCTCGCCGACATAGCCGGCCTCGGTCAGCGTCGTCGCATCGGCCATCGTGAAGGGCACGTCGAGGATGCGGGCCAGCGTCTGCGCAAGCAGCGTCTTGCCCGAGCCCGTCGGCCCGACCAGCATGATGTTGGACTTCGCGATCTCGATGTCGCCGGACTTCCCACCATGCGCCAGGCGCTTGTAGTGGTTGTGCACCGCGACGCTCAGGACCTTCTTCGCGTGGTCCTGGCCGATGACATAGTCATCGAGCACCTTGCAGATCTCGCGCGGCGTGGGGACGCCATCGCGGGACTTCACGAGGTGCGTCTTATGCTCCTCGCGGATGATGTCCATGCACAGCTCGACGCATTCGTCGCAGATGAACACGGTAGGCCCGGCAATGAGCTTCCGGACCTCGTGCTGCGACTTGCCGCAGAACGAGCAGTAAAGGGTGTTCTTCGAGTCGCCGGACTTGCTCATGCGCGCTCCGAAAGCCTCAAGCCCCGGTCGCCTGGAAGGCCGACGGCGCGGGACGCCCACCCCCCGGCTGGGGGGCGGCAACGGGTGAATGTAGCCCCGCCTTGCGGCGGGGGAAAGCATAACCCTGTTCCAAGGGACAGATCAAAAACAGAGCGCGAACGAAACCCGAAGGCTCCGTTCCTGCCCAGCCCCTGGTCGAGGAAAGGGCGCGCGGTCAGCTCTTCGCCGCTTCCACGGGCGGCGCGGGGCGCTGTTCCACCACCTGGTCGATCAGCCCGAAATCGCGGGCTTCCTCGGCCGTCATGTAGGTGTCGCGCTCCATCTTCCGCTCGATCTCATCCAGCGCCTGGCCGGTGTGATGCACGTAGATCCGGTTGAGCCGCTCCCGCGTCTTCAGGATCTCCCGCGCCTGGATGGCGATGTCGGTCGCCTGGCCCTGCGCGCCGCCGGAGGGCTGGTGGATCATCACCTGGCTGTTCGGCAGCGCGTAGCGCTTGCCCTTGGCACCCGCCGTCAGCAGCAGGCTGCCGGCGGAGGCCGCCATGCCGATGCACACCGTCGACACCGGGCTGCGGATGTACTGCATGGTGTCGTACATCGCGAGGCCGGCCGTCACCACGCCGCCGGGGCTGTTGATGTAGAAGGCGATGTCCTTGTTCGGGTTCTCGCTTTCCAGGAACAGCAGCTGCGCGCAGATCAGGGACGCCACCTGGTCGTAGATCGGCCCGGTGAGGAAGATGATCCGCTCCTTCAGCAGGCGCGAATAGATGTCATAGGCCCGCTCGCCCCGCGCCGTCTGCTCGACGACCATCGGGACGAGGGAGTTGTTGTAGATCTCGACCGGATCGCGGTCCCGCATGGTGGTCCCTTTCATGCCCCGCCGCCGGCGGGGCTGCAGCCAACGAAACGGCCCCTGGTGCGGCCGGTGCTCGAAGGCGATTCTCTACGATTGATATTAATGTGGGGAAACCAGGGCGACGCGCAAAGCCCCCCTGTTGCTGCATTTCCCCGACCATTCCCCCGCATCATCCAGGCGGCGCCACCTGGGATGCCGCCAGCCGCACCGCAAGCGGGCCCAACGCAAGCGGGGCCGGCACCCGCCAAGGCGCCGACCCCGTTCATGCCCAAGGCCCCGCAGGGCATGCCCCGGGGCGCCCCGAGGAGCGCATCCCGCGACCGATGCGGAGGGCCGGCCCGGTCAGGCCGCCTCCGCCGCCTGCGCGGTCAGTTCCGCCGGGGTGATCGTCGTCTCCGTCACCTTGGCCAGTTCCAGCACGAAATCGACCACCTTCTCCTCGAAGATCGGCGCGCGGAGATTCTCGACCGCCTGCGGATTCTTCTGGAAGAACTCGATGACCTGCTTCTCCTGCCCCGGGTAGCGGGAGGCTTCCTGGCGCATCGCGGCGCCCAGTTCCTCATTCGTCACCTGGATGCTGTTGGTCCGGCCGATCTCGCTCAGCAGCAGGCCGAGGCGGATGCGGCGCTCCGCGATGGCGCGATAGTCGGCCTTCAGCGTGTCCTCGTCCTTGCCCTGGTCGTCGGCGTCGAGCTTGCCGGCCTTCAAATCCTGCTCCACCCGCTGCCAGATCTGGGTGAATTCGCCGTCCACCATGCCGGCCGGCACCTCGAAGCTCGCCCGCTCCGCCAGCGCGTCCAGCAGCTGGCGCTTCACCTTCATCCGCGCCAGCGAATCGTATTCGCGCTGCAGGTTCTCCGTCACCGTCTTGCGCAGCGCGGCCACGTCCTCCAGCCCCAGGCGCTTGGCGAACTCATCATCCACCGCCGGCAGCGCCTTGGTCTTGAGCGACTTGGCCGTGATGGCGAAGACCGCGTCCTTGCCCGCCAGCTCGGCCGATCCGTATTCCGCGGGGAAGCTGACGGAGATGTCCTTCTTCTCCCCGGGCGTCATGCCTTCCAGCTGCTCGGTGAAGCCGGGGATGAAGCCATCGCCCGCGACCTCGATCGGCATATCGGCGGCGGTGCCGCCGGGGAAGGGCTCGGCCAGGCTGCCATCCTCGTTCTTCAGACGGCCCTCGAAATCGCACACCAGGACCTCGCCCTTCGCGGCCGGGCGGGCTTCCGCCACATCCTCGGTGGTCGCGAGGCGCGAGCGCATCGTGTCGAGGAACCCGTCCACCTCCGCGTCGCCCGGAACGGCCTTCTGCCGGTCCAGCGCGATGCCGGCGAAGTCCGGCATCGGGATCTCGGGCAGCAGCTCCAGGTCGATCTTGTATTCCAGGTCCGCGCCGTCGCTGTAGTTCACCAGCTCGACCTTCGGCTGCATCGCCGGGCGCAGGCCGCGCTCCGTCAGCAGCTGGCGCATGGATTCGTCGACCGACTGTTCCAGCACCTCGCCGGCCACGGCGGTGCCGTAGCGCTGCTTCACGACGGCGGCCGGCACCTTGCCGGGGCGGAAGCCGGGCAGGCGCAGGTCGGCGCCCAGTTCCTTCAGCCGCTTGTCACGACGTTCCGCCAGGCTCGCCGCCGGAACGACGACCTGGAACGCCCTTTTCAGCCCCTCTGCGGGAAGCTCGGTGACCTGCATTTCGGACCTTCTTTATCCTGAGGGCGCCCCGGGGCAGTGGTGGCCCGGATGCGCGGCACGCTGGAAGCCCGCCCCCCTAGCGGCTTGGGGGCGCGGCGGCAATGGGGGGACCATGCGGGCGGAGGGACTCGAACCCCCATGGCTTGCGCCACTGGAACCTAAATCCAGCGTGTCTACCGTTCCACCACGCCCGCGCAGGCCGCTGGATACAGCGCCGCGGCCCCTTCCCGCTACCCCCCGTTCAGCCTTCCCCGATCACCCCGCCGGACGGCGCAGCACGAACATGTTGCTCAGCCAGTTGATCGTGTCGGGGGCGACCACATGCGTGTCCTCCCGCACCTCCAGCACCTCCAGCCCCGCCTCCCGCACCAGGGCGAAGATCGCGGCCTGCGGCAGGATATGCACCTCCATCGCCGGCGGGTCGGCGGCGGCGGCCAGGTAGTCGCGGACGGAGAAGGCGTAGCCCACCCGATGCGTCGCCATCTGGACCATCGCCACCCCCCCCGGCCGCAGCCCGGCGAAGGCCAGGCGCAGCAGATGCGCCGCGACGGGGGGCGGGTTGTGCTGCAGCACGATGCGACTGAACCAGAAATCCCAGCCCTGCCCCGGCGGCATCGGGGCGGCTGCCGTGCTGCGGTGCCAGGCGACATTGTCCACGATCCGCGCCTCCGCCTGCGCCGCCGCGAGCGCGAGGTGCGTGGCGGAGATGTCGCAGCCCGTCACCCGGTCGAACAGCCGGGCCAGCGCCAGCGTCACGCGCCCCACGCCGCAGCCGAACTCGACAGCCCGCGGCAGCGCTTCGGGCGCGATGCCGTGTCGGGTCAGCACGCCCTCCACCAGCTGCGCGTCGTTGCGTCCGGTGGCGTAGAAGGTGTCGAGGTTCGTCCCGATCGCATCGGGGCGGAAGCGATCCTGCGTCAGCACCGACCAGTGCGGCGCCTCCCGCCCCACCTGCTCCCAGTAGCGGCCGGTGCGCTCCAGCATGGCCGCCAGCTGCGCCGCGCCGGCCGTGGTCTCGATCGGGAGGCAAGGCGCGTCGGCAGGCAGGCGGGGCTCCGACCGGGGGCCGCTCCGCGCCCGGTATTCGTCGGAATGCAGGAAGCGGTTCACCAGGTCGCCGGCCGAGGCGACCTGTGCCAGGTGACGTTCCAGGACGTCGTCATTCTCCGGCTCCCGCCCCAGGAACATGCGGTAGCAGGCCCGCACATCCTCGGCCGTCGGCGGAATGGGCGGCTTGCCGGCGCGCGGCGGCCGCGCGGGCCGAGGGGCCTTCGCCGCCGGCGGCGCCACGGGCGCGACCACATTGCCCGCGACCGCGGGCGGCCGGGGCGCCGCCGCCACGGGCGCCGAGGCAGGCTTGCGGACCGGCGCCGGGATCGGCCGCACCACCGCCGGCCGCGCCGGCTTCGTCCCATCGCCGCTCATCGGTGCAGCAGCGCCGCCGCGCAGGCATCCAGGATGGCATCCGCCCCCAGCCCATAGGCCGCATAGAGGTCCGGGATATCCCCCGCCTGGCCGAAGCGATCGACGCCGAGTGGCACGACCCGCTGCCCCCGCACCGCCCCCATCCAGGACAGCGCCGCGGGATGCCCATCGAGGATCGTCACCAGCGCCGCATCGCGCGCCAGCGGCGCCAGCAGCCGCTCCACCGCGGCCGGCGCGCCGCCCTTGCGGGAAGCGATCCACCCCTGGTGCAGCCGGTCCGGGGAGGTGACGGCCATCAGCCCCGCCCCCGGCACATCCTCCCGCACCGCCTCGAAGGCCTCCAGCGCTTCCGGCGCCACCGGGCCCTGGTAGCACAGCGCGAGTTCCGCCCCCTCCGCCGGCGGCACCACCCAGTAGCCGCCCGCGATCACGCCCTCCGCATCCAGCTTCCGCTCCGGCTGCGCCAGCGCGCGCGTGGACAGCCGCAGCCAGACGGCGCTGCCATCGGGCTTCTGCATGTGGTCGAAGGCGAAGCGCATCAGCACCGCGAGTTCATCGGCATAGGCGGGCTCGAAGGCCACCAGCCGGTCCTGCGCCATGCCGATCAGCGGCGTGTTCACGGATTGATGCTGCCCGCCCTCCGGCGCCAGGGTCAGGCCCGACGGCGTGGAGACCAGCAGGAACCGCGCATCCTGGTAGCAGCCATAGATCAGCGCATCGAGGCCGCGATTGACGAAGGGATCATAGACAGTCCCGATCGGCAGCAGCCTGGCCCCGTTCAGCGAATGGCTCAGCCCCAGCGCACCCAGCAGCAGAAACAGGTTCTGCTCGGCGATGCCGAGTTCGATGTGCTGGCCCTCCGGCCCCATCCCCCAGCGCTGTGCAGACGCCAGCTTGGCGTCGCGGAACACGTCGTTCTTCAGGTGCCGGTCGAAGATGCCGCGCCGGTTCACCCAGGGGCCGAGATTGGTCGAGACCGTCACATCCGGGCTGGTGGTGACGATCCGCTCCGCCAGCGGCGCGAATTCCCCGTGGCCGCGGCCGATCTCGGCCAGGATCTCCCCGAAGGCGGCCTGGGTGGACATCATCCGGCCCGGCGGGATGCGGGGCGATGGCAGGGCGGCCGGCACCTTCACCAGCGGCGCGGACAGGGCGCGCCCCTCCGGCGCGATGGGCGTCGCGAAGGGGACCGCGGCCAGGAAGGCCTCGACCTCCGCTGGCGGCACGTCCAGCCCCTCGAACCGGTCCCATTCATGGCCGTCGCGGATGCCCATGGCGGTCTTGAAGGCCGCCATCTGCTCCTTCGTCATCAGCCCGGCATGGTTGTCCTTGTGCCCGGCGAAGGGCAGGCCCATTCCCTTGATCGTGTAGGCGATGAAGCAGGTCGGCTGGTCCCCCGCCGCATCCTGCGCGCGGAACGCCTCTGTCAGCGTCTCGATGTCGTGCCCGCCCAGATTCGTCATCAGGGCAGCCAGCTCGTCATCCGACAGCGGGTCGATGATCGCCCGCACCCCCGGCACCCGGCCGAGATCCGTCAGCAGCGCGTTGCGCCAGGCGGCGCCGCCCTGGAAGGTCAGCGCGGCATAGAGGCTGTTGGGGCAGTCATCGATCCAGCGGCGCAGATGGTCGCCATCCTCCCGCGCGAAGGCCGCTTCCAGGCGCCGCCCGTATTTCAGGGTGACGACGTTCCAGCCCATGTCGCGGAACAGGCCCTCGATCCGGCCGAACAGCCGGTCCGGCACCACGCTGTCCAGGCTCTGGCGGTTGTAGTCCACCACCCACCAGACATCGCGGACATCGTGCTTCCAGCCCTCCAGCAGGGCCTCGTAGATGTTGCCCTCATCCAGCTCCGCATCGCCCACCACGGCCACATGCCGCCCGCGCGCGATCTCCGGCCGGCCGAGCCCGTGCAGCCGCACATAATCCTGCACCAGCGACCCGAAGGTGGTCAGCGCCACGCCGAGCCCGACCGACCCCGTGGAGAAATCCACCTCCGCCCCGTCCTTCACCCGGGACGGGTAGGGCTGGATGCCGCCGAATTCCCGCAAGGTCGCCAGCTTCTCCCGCTGCTGGCGGCCGAACAGGTAGTTGATGGCGTGGAAGACCGGCCCCGCATGGGGCTTCACCGCCACGCGGTCCTGCGGGCGCAGCACCTCGAAATACAGCGCCGCGAGGATCGAGACGGAGGAGGCGCAGGAGGCCTGGTGCCCGCCGACCTTCAGCCCGTCCCGGTTCGGGCGGATGTGGTTGGCGTTGTGGATCATCCAGGCGGACAGCCAGAGCAGCTTGCGTTCCAGCTGGTGCAGCACGCGCAGCCGGCGCGAATCCCGCTGGAGCGCATCCTGGGTCGCCTGGCGGATCGGGCGTTCGGCGGTCATCGGCGCCTCCTCTGGGTCTTGTCGCGAAGATAGGGGCTCAGGGGCGGCAAGCGAAGCATCTCAGCGCGGCGCCCGCCACCAGCGCCAGGTGAGCGCCAGAGCCAGCAGGCCCTCCACCCCCATCAACGCGGTCGCCGCCGGCGCGCCGATCCAATCCGCCATCAGCCCGAGATGGAGAAAACCCAGCAGCCCGAGCCCGACGCAGACCGACAGCACGCCGAGCGCCCGGCTGCGTTCCTCGGCCGGCATGGCGATATAGACCAGCGTCGCCTGCATGGTGGCGAAGCCCGCGCCCCCCGCCCCCATCACCACCAGGGCGAGGCCGGCGGGCACCACCCCCGGCGCCAGCGCGAAGGCCGTGGCCATGCCGCAATACAGCGCGCAGCCCCCGATATAGACCGGCCGGTACCAATGCGCCGGCGCCCGCGCCGCCAGCACCATGGCCCCGATGAAGGCGCCGACGCCGTCCATGCTGGCCAGCAGTCCGACGCCATCCGGCCCCAGCCCCAGCGTCCCCGCCCCGATCACCGGCACCATCGAATTCGCCGGCCAGCCGAACAGGTTGTAGATGATGGTCACGATCAGCACGCCCCGCATGCCGGGCTGGCGCAGCACCAGGGCGAAGCTCTCCCGCGTGTCGCGGATCACCGACAGCGGCCGCTGCGTCACCGTGCTGCGGTGCCGGATGCGCAGCGCGGCGGCGCCGGCCAGCAGATACAGCACCAGGGACAGCAGGAAGGCCGCCATCGGCCCCTGCGCCGCCAGCAGGGCGCCGCCCAGCGCCGGCCCCGCCACCCGGCTGGCATTGTTGGCCACGACATCGAGCGACATGGCCGATGCCATGCGCGTCGTGCCCACGATCTCCCCCAGCATCATCCGCCGCACGGGGTTGTCGCTGGCCCAGGCGATGCCGGAGATGAAGGCCGCGAGCCCCAGCAGCCAGACCGGCGGCTGGCCCAGCAGCGACGCCACCACCAGCCCCGCCGCCACCATCGCCTGGCAGCAGACCACCGCCACCAGCGCATGCCGCCTTTGCACCCGGTCCGCCGCCACGCCCAGCGTCGCGCCGAACAGCCCCATGGGCAGCAGCCGCACCAGCGTCATGGAGGCCACGAGGAAGGGCGATTTCGTCTGGTCATAGACCATGACGGCGATGACCAGCATCTCCAGCCACCGCGCGATGGAGATGAAGGTGCCGACAAGCCAGATGCGCCGGAAATCCGGCACCCCCAGCACCCCTGTCGTTGTCACTCCCTGGAACAAGGCGGACCCGGCGTTGTTGCCGCGATCCTCGCAGGGCTTTCCGCCGGCCTCAATCCACCGGGATGCGCGCCCAGCGCGGGGCGCTCAGGCCCCTGGCGCATCGCGCTCAGGCCCCTGGCGCATCGCGCTCAGGCCCCTGGCGCATCGCGCTCAGGCCCCTGGCGCGTCGCGCTCAGGCCCCTGGCGCGTCGCGCTCAGGCCCCTGGCGCGTCGCGCTCAGGCCCGCCGCGCATTGCCCGGGCCAGGAGGGCGGTGCCCCCGCCCCCAGGCTGGCCGCCAGCAACCGGCACAGCAGGGTGGCGCGCAGCGGCCAGGCCTCCGCCGCGGGTGGCACCACGCCGAGGCGGGTCCGGGGCCCTTCGGGATCGAGCGCGATCGCCCCCGTCACCCCCTCCGCCACCGGCACCGCCGCCCCGGGGGCGATCACGACCAGGATGCCGCCATCCCGCCGCAGCCCCGCCAGGACCGCCTCCATCGGCGCGGTGGCCTCCACCACCGCGGCGCCCGCCTCGGCCAGGGCCGTCGCCAGCCGATCCCGCAATCCCGGCGGCCAGGCGGCGGAGGGCGCCAGCACCACCGTGGCATCGCCGGCGAGCCATCCCGGCGGGCGGAGGACCAGCCCAGCCGGCGCGGCATCGGCCGCCGCGGGGAACACCACCTCCTCCGCCGGAAACCCGTCCACGCCGCTGGCGTGGCAGGGGCCGGCCGCAACCAGCCCCGCCAGCGCCACCCACAGCCACCACCGCCCCGCCATCGGCACCCCCCGCCCCGTCGATGCGGGGCGGAGACTGGCGAAGGGGCAGGGCTTCGGTCCCGAAGCCCGGGGGAAGCCTGGGCGAAATCACGCCGAAACCGACCGGCATCGCGCCCGGGCCGGGCGGCGGATCCGTCCCCGATGGCGGTCAGACGGCGGCGAAGACCCTCACACGAATCCCCGGGCCAGCTTGCGGATGGCGGAGGACGCGGCGCGCCGCCCCTCCCCCGCATATTCCTCGTGATAGTCCTCGATCTTCGCGGGGTCGTAGCGGTAGTTCACCATCAGCCCGAAGGACTCCCGGAATCCCTTTTCCGAGGTATCGGCGCGCCAGTTCAGGCGCTCGACGCGGGCGCCGTTGCTCAGGTGAAAATGCGCCACCGGGTCGCGTGCCCGCTTCGCGCTGCGGCCGCTCTCCGCCAGCAGGTAGCGCGCGCAGGCCCGCATCAGGATGGGCTCCAGCGCCTTGCCCAGCGGTTCCTCCCGCCCCGGCGGGCGGCGGGCCAGGATGCGGCGGAGCGTCTGGGCGGGCGTTTCCGGCTTCGGCGCCTCCGCCTCCGGCCCCGCAATGGCGAGGTCGCCCGGGACCAGGGCGCGCAGCGCCGTGGCTTCCTCCTCCGTCACCAGCGCCACATCGCCGGCATCCAGCTTGCCCTCCATCCACCGCCGGAAGCCGGGGATGGGGGAAAGGGTGGCGAAGCAGTCGAGGTTGCCGAACTCCGCGCTCAGCAATTCGACGACGCGCTTGATGAGGAAATTGCCGAAGGAGATGCCGTCCAGCCCGCGCTGGCAGTTGTTGATGGAATAGAAGACCGCCGTATCGGCCGTCTTCGGGTCCTGCACCGGCGCCTTCTCATCCAGCAGGCCCTGCACGCTGGCGGCCATGCCCTGCACCAGCGCGACCTCGACGAAGATCAGCGGCTCATCCGGCATGCGGGGATGGAAGAAGGCGTAGCAGCGGCGGTCGGAATCCAGGCGGTTCTTGAGGTCCCGCCAGGTGCGGATGCGGTGCACCGCCTCATACCCCACCAGCTTCTCCAGCAGCATGGCGGGCGATGCCCAGTCGATGCGGCGCAGTTCGAGGAAGCCGACATCGAACCACCCCGCCAGCAGGGTGCGGAAATCACCCTCCAGCGCCTGCAGCAGGGGCTCGCCCTCCATCCGCCCCATCAGGTCGGCGCGGAGGTCCACCAGGAACTTCACCCCGTCCGGGATGGTGGTGAACTGCGTCAGCAGGCGCTGGCGCGGCGGTTCCAGCACGCGGCGCAGCGCGGCCTTGGCGGAAGCGCGTTCCGCCACATCCGCCGCCGCCGCCACCCGGTTCCAGGCCGCCGTCACCGCCGCGGCATCCGAATCGAACCCCGCGAGCGCCCGCAGGAACTCCCCCCGCCCCGCATGATCCGCCGCCAGATAGGCCTGGGCGAGCTTCGCGGCGCGGGACCGGGCGGAGACCTCGCCGCCCCGCGCTTCCAGGCAGGCGCGCATCTGCGCGGCGAAGCCATCCTCCTCCCCGCCCGTCACGGTGGCGGCCATGTCCCGCCACAGCGTGGTCACGCGGCGCAGCGCGCGATCGAAAAGCCCGGCGGGGGCGGCAAGGTCCGACATCACGGATCCTTTCTGCGTGTTTCAGTCACTCTGCCCGAGAAGCCCCCGCCGCGTCGAGCAACCTTGCCGCGAGGACAGGCGGCAGGTGGTCCGCGATATCCTCCGCCACCAGCCCCGGCCCGATCCGCGCCGCGCATTCGCCGTGCAGGAAGCAGGCGGCGCAGGCGGCCTCGAAGGGGGGCATGCCCTGGGCGAGCAGCCCGGCCACGATCCCGGCCAGCACATCGCCCGTGCCGCCGCTGGCCAGCCAGGGCGGCGCATTGGCGTTGATGGCGATGCGGCCGTCCGGCGCGGCGATCAGGCTGTCCGCCCCCTTCAGCACCACCACCGCGCCGGTGCGCGCGGCGGCCGCCCGGGCGGCGGCGGGCCGGTCCTCCCCCGGCGGGCCGAACACCGCGGAGAATTCCCCGGCATGGGGCGTCAGCACGGCGCAGCCCGCCAGCGCCGCCGGATCGCCGGCGGCCGCGCGAAGGGCGCCGGCATCGGCGACCACCTGCCGCCCGGCATCGACCACCTGGCGCAGCAGGGCTCGCCTCGCGCCATCCGGCGGCAGGCCGGGGCCGACCACCCAGGTGCCGATCCGGGGATCGGCCAGCAGGGCGGCCAGCGCCCCCTCGCTCACCATCACGCCCGGGTCGCCGGCGCGCAGCACGGCGGCGGTGGCGGCATCCGGCGCCAGCATCGTCAGCAGCCCGGCGCCCGCGCGGCGCGCGGCCCGCGCCACCAGCCTGGCCGCGCCCGTCATCCCCGCCCCGGCCACCACGGCGACATGGCCGCGCGCATATTTATGCGCCTCGGCACCCGGACGCGGCAGGCGCCACAGCCCCGGCGCATTGCGGAAGGCGCGCGGCGCGATCCCCGGCAGCACGCTGGCCGGCAGCCCGATATCGGCCAGCACCACCTCTCCGCACAGGCCGCGCCCGGGATGGAGCAGATGCCCCGGCTTCAGCCGGAAGAAGGTCACGGTCAGCGCCGCCGGCCTGGCGAAGCCGCGCACCGCCCCCGTCGCGCCATCGACGCCGGAGGGCACATCCACCGCCACGACCGGCGCCGCCACCGCGCCCAGCACCGACGCTGCCAGCCCCGCCACCGGCTTCGACAGCCCCGCGCCGAAGACCGCATCCACCACCAGCCCCGCGCGCGCCGCCTCCGCCGCCGAGAAAGCCACCATCGGCCCGCGCCAGCGCGCCGCGACGGCCGCGGCATCGCTGCCGGGCCGGGGCGGCGCCAGCGCCGCCACGGCCACCGGCCAGCCCGCCTGGTCCAGCAGGCGCGCGATGACATAGCCATCGCCCCCGTTATTGCCGGGCCCTGCCAGCACCAGGGTCCGCACCGGCCGGAAGCGCCGCATCACCGCCCGCGCCACCGCCCGCCCCGCGGCCTCCATCAGCGTGAGGCCCGGGATGCCACCGGCGATCGCCGCCGCATCGGCGCGAGCCATCTCATCTTGTGTCAGCAATTCATCCATCGCGGCAGCCTAGCGAACTGCGGCGGCGCTGGCGCGCTTCACGCCCATGACAATCCCGCCCCCGCCCACCGGGATGGGGCGCCCCACCCACCCGCCCACCACGGCCGAGCGTCCGCGACGCCCGGGGCGGAGCGTCTGCGACACCCGCGGCCGCACGACCGCGACGCCAGGATTTGCTAGGCTTTCCCCGAACCGGGACATGGAGTCGCAGGCATGGCCTTCATCGTGGCGGTGGCGCAGCGCAAGGGCGGCGCCGGCAAATCCACCCTGACCGCCAACCTGGCCGCGGCCCTGGCCGGCAGCGGCGCCCGCGTCGCGCTGCTGGACACAGACCCGCAGCAGACCCTCGCCCGCTGGGGGGCGGAGCGTGCGAAGGCCGGGCGCCGCGCCACCCACCTCGATATCGATGCCCCCGCGGGCTGGCGCGTGCCGGCCGCGCTCGACAAGCTCCGCCGCAGCCACGACTTCGTGCTGCTCGACACGCCCCCCCATGCCGACACCGACGCCAAGATCGCCATCCGCGGCGCCGACCTGGTGCTGGTCCCCCTCCAGCCCTCCCCGGCCGATCTCTGGGCCATGGATGCCACGCTGGACCTGGCGCGCGGGGAGAAGCGGCCCGCCGCCATCGCGCTCAACCGCGCCCCCGCCTCCGGCAAGCTGCTCACCATGATCCAGGCGGAGATCGCCCGCCGCGGCCTGACCCTGCTGGCGCCCGCCATCGGCAACCGCACCGGCATCGCCCAGGCCTTCGCCAGCGGCCTCGGCGTGACCGAATCGGCCCCCCGCTCCGTCGCGGCGGAGGAGGTGCGCGCGCTGGCCGCCGCGCTGAAGGCGCTGCACCGTTGAAATCCCGGCGAAACGGATGAAGCCGGCGGGCTTTGCGCCCACCGGCATCCCCCGCTATTGCCCGCGGTTCGATCGACACACGGCCTACGCCCAGGAAGCGCAGCACATGGCAAAGGCGACGGGCGCCAAGGGCACCCGATCCAGGATCACCGCGGCCAAGCCCGCCATCCGCAAGGCGGCCGCGATCGCGGAAGCGGTGGATGCCCCCCTGCCCCCGCCCTTTCCCAGGCCCCGCGGCATGTCAGCCGACGCCGGCGTCGAGATCAGCGAGGACGCCTTCCCCGAACTCGATGCCGTCGCCGCCATCCAGCGCGGCCTGCATGCCTACAACCAGGAGATGGGCGGCAACTACGACCGCGAACCGGTCACGCTGCTCGCCCGCGCCCCGGACGGCACCGCCCGCGGCGGCCTGCTCGGCCTGACCTTCTGGGGGTGGCTGTTCATCGACTGGCTCTGGCTGTCGCGCGACCTGCGCGGCAAGGGCGTGGGGTCCGAATTGCTGCTGCGGGCCGAAGCCATCGCCCGCGAGCGCGGCTGCGCCCATGCCTATACGGATACCTTCAGCTTCCAGGCGCCCGATTTCTGGCTGCAGAACGGCTATGCGGAATTCGGCCGGCTGGACGGCATGCCCGCGGGCCATGCCCGCATCTGGTTCCGCAAGGCGCTCTGAGGCGATGACCATCGCCCCCTGCCCGCGACACCCGGCCGGGTATTGACCGCGATGCTCCCCCCGCTTCGCCCCTTCAATGCCCCGGACTGGGACCCGCCCGCCCAGAAGCCCGGCAAGCCCGAACTCATCCTGCACATCGGACAGTCCAAGACCGGCACCTCCTCCATCCAGCGCGTGCTCGGCGCGCGCCGGGCGGCGCTGACGGCGCTTGGCGTCTGCTATCCCGCCTCCCCCGGCTGGGCCAATCACGGCATGCTCCCCGCCTCCCTCGTGGCGCCGGACCAGCTTGGCCATTTCAACCCGGCACTGTGGGACGGCATGGGGGCGGAGGCGCGGCTCGCCCGCTTCCGCCGCGAATTCGCCGCCGAAATGGCGGCGCTGCCCGACAACACCCGCCTCGTCATCCTCTCGGCGGAGCAATGCTCCGGCCTGCTCTCCACACGCGATTCCATCGCGCGGCTGCGCGACCTGGTCGCCCCCTTCGCCGGCCGTATCCGCGTGGTGATCTACCTCCGGCGGCAGGATGCGCATTTCGCCAGCGGCTACACCCAGGCGCTGCGCGTCGCGCAGATGAGCCCGCCGGGCCTGCCCCCCTATGGCCCCGACCGCCTGCCGCATTACGACTACGCCGCGCTGCTGGACAACTGGGCCGCCATCTTCGGCGATGCCGCGATCGAGCCCCGCATCTTCGAACGCGCGAGCATGGTCAATGGCGATGCGGTGGATGATTTCCTCGCTCTGGCCGCGATTCCCCTGGTGGTCCCCTCCGACGATCCGGACCGCTACAGCAACCTCTCCGTCACCCCCGCCGCCATCGACCTGATGCGCCGGATGGGGGAGGCGATGCGCGCGATGCCGGAGGGTCTCTCCCCCGCCTCCCCCGCCTGGCGCCGCTTCGTGACCGCGGTGTCGGATGCGATGCCCGGCCCCGGCTGGCGACCCGCCCCGGCGGAGGCCGCCGCCTTCCTGGCCCGCTACGCCGCGGTGAACGAAGCCACCCGCCGCCGCTGGTTCCCTGCCCGCCCGTCCCTTTTCGCGGAGATGCCCGTCGCACCGGAGGGCGCCGAACCGGCGGAAGCCCCCCCCGCGCCGATCGACACCGAGGCCGCGCTGGGCGCGGCCTGCACCCTGCTGCTGCATGAGATGAAAAGCACCGCGCAGCGGGAGGCCCAGCTGCTGGTCCAGCAGGGCCGCCTGCTGGACCGGCTGGGGGAGGAAGCGCCCGCCGCCAACGCCTATCGCGCCGCCATCCGCGTCGTGCCGGACCACCCGGTGGCGCAGGCCCGCCTGGCCGAGATCGCGCTCGCCGCCGGCGATGTGGCGGGGGCGGAAGCGCACCACGCCGTCCTGCTCCGCAGCCACCCGAACCACCCGCAGACGCAGCGCCTGGGCGGGCTGCTCGGCCGGACCGGCGCCGCGCCCCCCTGACGCTACCGCCGCGCGCCCCTCACGACTTCCCGCCGCCAGATATAAAGGCCCGCCGCGACCAGCACGCCGAACCCCAGCAGCTCATACCCATCGGGCCATTCCGCCCAGATCCCGATGCCCACGATCATCGTCCAGATGATCCCCGAATACTCGAAGGGCGCCAGCAAGGTCGTCTCCCCCCGCCGGTAGGCCGCCGTCATCTGCAACTGCGCGAGCGCGGAGGCGAGACCGATCCCCACCAGCAGCGCCCATTGCGTGGCATCCGGCGTCACCCAGACCGGGATGGTCGCCAGCGCGGACGCCGTCGCGCTGATCAGCGCGAACCAGATGACGATGGCGACGCCGCTTTCCCCCGCATCGCCCATGCGCCGGATGGTCATCATCGCCAGCGCCCAGCCGACCGATCCCAGCAGCACGATGCCGACCGAGATCGGCGGCAGCGCCGCATCCCCGCCGCCGAAGGGCCGCACCATGATGAGCACGCCGAGGAACCCCACCACCACGGCCGACCAGCGCCGCCACCCCACCTGTTCCTTCAGCAGCACGACGGACAGCGCCGTCAGGAACAGCGGCATGGTGAAGCCCAGCGCCGTGACCGTCGCGATGGGCAGGTTCGCATAGCCATGGAAGGCGCCGAACATGCCGAACATGCCCCACAGCGCGCGCTGAAGATGCTGGCCGGGGTTGCGGGTGCGCAGCGCCTCCCACCCGCCGGCCCGCGCCAGCAGGATGAACAGAAGGGGCAGGGCGAAGAGGTTGCGGAACAGCACCACCTGCGCCACCGGCAGCGCCGTGCCGATCGCCTTCACCCCCGCCGCGGCGACGGTGAAGGTGGCGGACGCCCCGATGACGAGGAGGATGGCCCTTGTCCGGGCGGCACGCAGGGCGACGGGATCTGGGGACATGGACCTTCCTGGCCCCCGAAGCTACGGTCGCTGGCTCATGAGCGCCACCCCACCGCCGCGTCATCCCAAGGCCCCCCCCATCCCGCCCCATCCCGGGCTTGATATCCTGGAGGATGAGGTCGTCTGGGCGCAGCGCTTCGCCCTGCAACGCGTCCGCTTCCGCTACACGCGCTTCGATGGCGCGCCCTCCGGCATCCTGACCTGGGAATTGTGGCGCCGCGGCCAGGGCGTGCTGGTCCTGCCCTATGACCCCGCCACCGACCGCGTCGCGCTGATCGAGCAGTTCCGCCTGCCCGCGCTCTCCGCCGGCATGGCGCCCGTCATGACCGAATGCCCCGCCGGGCTGCTGGAAGCCGGTGAGGATGCGGAAGCCTCCGCCCGCCGCGAACTGGCGGAGGAAACCGGCCTCACCGCCCGCGCCATGGCGCCGATCGGCCGCTTCATGCTGATGCAGGGCGGCTGCGATGAGGTCGTGCATTTCTTCTGCGGCCAGGTGGACCTCTCCGCCGGCAACGCCACCACCCATGGCCTGGTGTCGGAGAATGAGGAGACTCGCGTCCTCACCCTGCCCGCCGAGGACGCCTTCCGCCTGGTGGCGGAAAACCGGATCGAGAACGCGCCCGCCGCGCTCTCCCTCATGTGGCTGCAACTGAACCGCGCGCGACTGCGCGCCGAATGGATTCCTTCAGCATGACCGATCAGCTGTTCACCGAAGACGCCTACCTCCGCGAATGCAGCGCGACCGTCGTCGCGGTGGAGGAGAAGGGAGTCCTTCTCGACCGCACCTGCCTCTATGCCCGCAGCGGCGGCCAGCCCGGGGACAGCGGCACCATGCGCTGGGCGGATGGGGAGGCGGTGATCGCGGAAGCCATCAAGGGCGAGGCCGGCGCCATCCTGCACGGCCTGGCCCCGGGCAGCGCCACGCCGCCGGTCGGCGCCACCGTCACCCTCACGCTCGACTGGGCGCGCCGCCACCGGCACATGCGCATGCACACCACGCTGCACCTGCTGTGCAGCATCCTCCCGGGCATCTACGCCACGGGAAACCAGATCGGCGCGGAGAAGTCGCGCCTCGACGTCGATCTCGCGGAGCCGCCGGCGAAGGAGTGGTTCACGGAGAAGCTCGCGGAACTCGTCGCCGCGGACCATCCCATCTCCACGACCTGGATCACGGAGGAGGAGCTGGATGCGAACCCGACGCTGGTCCGCACCCTCTCCGTCCAGCCGCCCCGCGGCGCGGGCCGCGTGCGCCTGGTGCGCATCGGGACGGAAGACGCCCCCATCGACCTCCAGCCCTGCGGCGGCACGCATGTGCGCAGCACCGGGGAGATCGGGCGGGTCGAGGTGACGAAGCTTGAAAGCAAGGGCCGGCAGAACCGGCGCATCCACATCGTGCTGGGGGACTGACGCCGATGGATAACCTCGTCTCCACCGAATGGCTGGCCGCCGAACTCGGCAAGCCCGATCTCGTGGTGCTGGACTGCACCACCTATCTGCCGACCGAGAAGGGCAACGCGCCGGACGGCTTCCGAAGCGCCCACCTGCCCGGCGCCAGGCTGTTCAACATCGACAGGATCGCCGATCCCCACACGGACCTGCCGCACATGGTCCCGACCCCCGCGCATTTCGCCAAGATGATCGGCGCGCTCGGCGTTTCCAACGACACGCGCGTGGTCTTCTACGACCAGCACGGGCTCCGCGCCTCGCCCCGCGGCTGGTGGATGATGCGGCTGTTCGGGCATGAGCGCGCCGCCGTGCTGGATGGCGGGCTGCCCAAATGGCAGCGCGAAGGCCGCCCGGTCGAGACCGGCGATGCGCCGGATGCGACGCCCGCGACCTTCATCCCCGACATGGTGGCGAAGCGCCTGGCCGGGATCGGCGACATCAAGCGAATCGTCCGCCAGGGCGGGGGAGAGGCCCTGATCCTCGATGCCCGCAGCAAGGCCCGCTTCGACGGCACGGCGCCGGAACCCCGCGCCGGCCTGCCCTCCGGCCACATGCCCGGCGCGGCCAGCCTGCCGGCGGCGGACATCGTGAACCCCGATGGCACGATGAAGGATGTGGCGACGCTCAAGGCCCTGTTCGCCGCCCGCGGCGCCGATGGCGAACGCCCCATCGTCACCTCCTGCGGCTCCGGCGTCACCGCCACGGTGCTGACGCTCGGCGCGCTGCGCGCCGGGCTGCCGGAGCCGAGTGTCTATGACGGATCCTGGACCGAATGGGCCGGCCGTCCCGAAACCCCGAAAGAGACGAGCGCATCCTGATGCCCGACGATTCAGCCTCCAAGACCGGTCACGGCGCGCACGCCTTCGCGACCCGCATGTCCCACGCCGCGCGCCCCGGGATCCGCACGCTCGGCTTCGTCAACCCGCCGGTGCATCGCGGCTCCACCGTCACCGCGCCCTCCTGCCAGGCGCGCATCGACAATGCGAAGCACCGCTTCGACCGGGTGATGACCTATGGCACCCAGGGCGGCCCGACCCACTACGCCCTGGAAGATGTGGTGGCGGAGATCGAGGGCGGCACCCATTGCACCATCACCGGCACCGGCCTGGCCGCCGTCGCCGTGCCGCTGCTGGCCTTCCTCAAGGCCGGTGACCGCTGCCTGATGCCGGACAGCGCCTATGGCCCCGCGCGGTCGATCGCGGAGGGGCTGATGAAGGGCTGGGGGATCGAGACGGTCTTCTACGACCCCTGCATCGATGCGGGGGCGCTGGAGGCGCTCTGGACCGCGAACACGAAGGTCCTCTACCTCGAAAGCCCCGGCTCCCACACATTCGAGGTGCAGGACGTCCCCGCGCTGACGGCGGTCGCGAAGAAGCACGGCGCGGTCAGCATGATCGACAACACCTGGGGCATCCACCACTTCCAGCCCTTCGCCCATGGCTGCGACGTCTCCATCCAGGCACTGACGAAATATGTCGGCGGGCATTCCGATATCCTGCTGGGCAGCGTCACGGTGAACAGCCGGGACCATCACCTCATCATCCGCGCCGCCGCCTCCGCCATGGGCCACTATGCCAGCCCCGATGATTGCTGGCTGGCGCTGCGCGGCGTGCGCACCATGCCGGTCCGCCTGGCCCACCAGGAGGAAAGCGCGCTGATCGTCGCCGAATGGCTGGCCGGCCGGCCGGAGGTGCTGGAAGTCCGCCACCCCGCTTTGCCCGGCGCGCCGGGCCACGAATTGTGGAAGCGGGACTTCACCGGCGCCTGCAGCCTGTTCGGCATCGTGCTGCAGCCCCGCTACAGCGAGGCGGACGCCTTCCGCTTCGTGGACGGCCTCAAGCTGTTCGGGATCGGCGCGAGCTGGGGCGGGTATGAAAGCCTGGCCCTGCCGACCAATGCGAGCCTGAGCCGCTCCGTCTCCGCGCCCCTGCCCGGCCAGGCGGTGCGCCTGCATATCGGGCTGGAGGATGTGGCGGACATCATCGCCGATCTGGAACAGGCCCTGGACCTGCTGCCGCGCTGATGAAAGGAAGGGGGGGGTCGGGACGGCCTCCCCCGCCCGCGCGGGCAGCCCGTTAAAATACCAGCCGGCCGGTCGCTTAATCCCGGCGGCAAGAACACCGCGCCGGATCGCGGGGGGGGGAAACGCCTTCGGTATTCCAGATCGCGCTCTCACCCCCGGTCAGAATACCGGACGCCCGTCAGCCCGCGTTGAATTCGAGCAGGGCGGTGACGTATTCGTCGAAGCCGCTGCGGCCCTTCGGCGTCATCTCATAGAGTTGTGTCTTGCCAACGCGCCTACTGGTGGTGATCGTCTCGCCTTCCATCAGGCGCTTCAGGACCAGGCGGACGGTCGGGCCGCTGTAGCCGGTCAGCGCCGCGATCTGGTCGACGGATAGCGCGGCCGGCGATGCCGCCGCGCCTTCGTAGAACAGCAACGCGATGTCGAAAGCGATGCGGCTGTTCTTGACACCCACACGCTGGTCGACCTCCCGCAAGCGTCTCAGAAGCGCCAGCGCTGCCTCGCGCCGTGCCAGCCAATCAGCACTCTTCTTCATGGCGCCGTTCTGCCAGACCGGAACTTCATTGCAATGATCGCAAAAACAGAAGATTTACTGACTTTCCAATAGTTTCGCTCGGAAAACAGGAACGGCCGTCAACCGGAAGTGGATTTCGTATCATGACAATGCGCGCAAATTCCCTCGACTTCCACTGTCGTGCGGTGAACATGAAAGCCAAGGCGCCCCGCGGCGGCCGCCACCGCGCCGGCAACCGACTCGTCGCAGACCTCCGCCGTGCTGCCACAGCGGCCGCAGATCAGGAACTGGTGGGGGTGGGGATGCGCATGGGTATGCCCATGGCCCGGCTCCTCCGCGCAGCCGACGAAGGCGTTCAGCCGCTCGATCTTGTGGATCAGCCCATGCTCGATCAGGAAGTCCAGCGCGCGATACACCGTGGGCGGCGCGGCGCCCCGCCTTTCGCCGCGCAGCCGGTCCAGCAGCGCATAGGCCCCGATGGGCTGCGCCGAATCGAGCACCAGGCGAAGCACCTGGCGCCGCAATTCCGTCAGCTGCGCCCCGCGCGCCAGGCAGGTTGCCGCCGCGCGGTCCAGGCTCGCCTCGATGTCGCCGCCCCGGGGATGCCCGTGATGCGCCCCGTGATGCGCGTGCCCCGCATGGTCACTCATGCCCATTCCCCGTATCGCGGCCGGGTGTCAGACGCCGCTGGCCTGATATAGTGTATCATCATGACCGGCACATCCGCTCCCCCCTCCCCCGCCGGGGCCCTTCCCGACCCCGCCGCCCGCGCCCTGCTGCTCGATGCCATCCGCTTCGACAGCCAGGGCCTCGTCACCTGCGTCACGCAGCAGCATGACACGGGTGAGGTCCTGATGGTGGCCTGGATGAACCGCGCCGCGGTCGCCGAGACCCTGACCACCGGCACCGTCTGCTACTGGTCCCGCTCGCGAGCCGCGCTGTGGCGCAAGGGGGAGACCTCCGGCCAGGTGCAGCGCCTGGTCGATCTCCGCCTGGATTGCGATGGCGACACCCTGCTGGCGCTGGTCGACCAGTCCGGCGTCGCCTGCCACACCGGCCGCCGCACCTGCTTCTACCGCGCGCTGCGCGACGGCGAACTCGCCACCATCGCGGCGCCGGAGGTCGATCCCGAGGTTCTATACGGCCGATGATCCCCCTCACCGTCCTCACCGGCTTCCTCGGCGCCGGCAAGACCACGCTGCTGAACGCCCTGCTGAAGCACCCCGCCATGGCGGACACCGCCGTGCTCATCAACGAATTCGGGGAGGTCGGGCTGGACCACCTGCTGGTGGATCGGCTGGATGGCGACACGGTCCTGCTGAATGCCGGCTGCCTCTGCTGCACCATCCGCGGCGACCTGGCCCAGGCGCTGGAGAACCTCTGGGACCGCGTGCTGGCCGGCCAGGCCGTGAAGCGCGTGGTGGTGGAGACGACGGGCCTGGCCGACCCCGCCCCCATCCTGCACACGCTGATGTCGGACCCGCGCATCGGCGCGCGCTTCGTGCTGGATGGAGTCGTCACGCTGGTCGATGCCGCGACCGGCGTCGCGACGCTCGACACCCAGCCGGAAGCCCAGCGCCAGGCCGCCGTCGCCGACCGCATCGTCCTGACCAAGACCGACATCGCGCCGGCCGAAGCGACCACGGCGCTGCGCGATCGCCTGGCGGCGCTGAACCCCGTAGCGCCCATCCTGGTCGCGTCGCATGGCGCGATCGATCCCGCCCTGCTGCTGGCCGCCGGCCCCTATGACCCCGCGGTGAGGGCGCCCGATGTCGCCGCCTGGATCGGCGCCGCCGCGCCCCACCACCACGGGCATCACCACCACCACGACCCAAATCGCCACGACGCCCGCATCCAGGCGCTCTGCCTCACCTTCGACGCGCCGCTCCCCTGGGACGGCCTCGCCACCTTCCTGGAGATGCTCGCCATGACGCGCGGCGCCGCGGTGCTGCGCATGAAGGGCATCCTGGACCTGGTGGGAGAGGACCGGCCCGTCGCCGTGCATGGCGTGCAGCACATCTTCCACCCGCCGAAGCGCCTGGCCGCCTGGCCGGAAGGGGAGGCCCGGCGGTCGCGCCTGGTCTTCATCCTGCGCGACCTCGACCCCGCGGTGGTGCGCGATGGCCTTGCCGCCTTCATCGATGCCGCGGGCCAGGCGCCCGCCATCGTGCCCGCGTGACGATCCCGCGCTTGCGTTGACTTGCCCCCCGCCGCGCGCGACCCTGCCGCGCTGCCGGATGTGGCAGGCAAGGGAGTGCGGAAACGCCATGCCGCTGACAATGCCGGAGGAAATCCTCCTCCTGATGCTGGATGACGAGACCGGGCGCCTGCAGGAACGCGCCGCCCCCTCGGGCGATTTCGCCATCGCGGGCGCCGTGCTCGCGGAACTCGCGCTGGCGGGCCGCATCGATACCGACCCCGCGCGACTCTACGTCGTGAATCCCGCGCCGACGGGCGATGCGCTGCAGGATCGCGCGCTGGCGCAGATCGCCGCGGCGACGGAGACGCAGGACAGCCGCCATTGGATCGAGACGCTGGCCGCCGATGCCGATGACTACCGCGAGGCGCTCTTCGCCCGCCTGGTCTCCAAGGGCATTCTCAAGCGCGTCGAGGGCCGCTTCCTCTGGGTCTTCCCGGAACGCCGCTACCCCGTGATCTCGGACAAGGAGGAGCGGGAGGTGAAGGCGCGCATCATGGGCGTGCTCTTCAACGACGAGATCCCCGACCCCCGCGATTCGATGCTGATCGGCCTCTGCCGTGCCGGCGGCCTCTTCTCCCTGCTGCTCTCCTCGGCGGAGCTCGACCGCGTGCAGCCCCGCATCGACGCGGTGGCGGACCTCGAGGAGCTGAACCGGTCGCTCGCCGATGCGATCCGGGAAATCTATGCCCAGATCGCGCGCTACGCGCCGATGGTGTAAGTCACGCGGGACAGGACAGGACAGGCTCCATGGACATCACTGAAAGCTCCGTTTCCGGCGTGAAGGTCGCCGCCCTGAAGGGCCGGCTGGACACCGCGACCGCGCCCGCGGCGGAAGGCGCCATCCTCGGCATGCTCGAAGGCGGCTCCAAGGTCGTGGCCGATCTGGCGGAGGTCCACTACGTCTCCTCCGCCGGGCTGCGCGTGCTGCTGAAGGCCGCCAAGCAGGCCAAGGCCGGCGGCGGCAGCTTCGCCGTCGCCTCCCCCCAGGCGCCGGTGCGCGAAGTGCTGGAGATCAGCGGCTTCGACAAGATCCTGAGCATCCACGCGACCCGCGACGCCGCCGTCGCCGGCCTGGCCTGAACCCCCTGGCCTGACCCCGGCAGCCCTCTCCCCCAACAGGAGGAGGGGGCTCACCCCCGCCGCAGTTTCACCGTCAGCAGGTAGACCGTCAGCGGCACGGTCACGAGGTTGGCCGCGACCAGGCCCGTGGATCCCTTGAGGAACCCATAGGCCATCCACAGCGTGTTGCCCGCCACCAGCAGCACCAGCAGCCCCAGGCTGAAATCCCGCGCCGACCGCGTCCGCCACGTCTTCACGGCCTGCGGCACGAAGGCGGAGGTCGTCATCGCCCCGGCCACCAACCCGATCGCCTCGATCCAGTCCACGCGGCCATTCCCCTTCCCTGCCCGGCGGCCTCCCCCTATGCATCCCGCCATGCCAACCGTCCATCTCACCTTCGAGACGTTGTCCGGCCCCGCGCTGCACCCGCTGCTGCCGGCCCTGGCCGGGCTGCGCATCGCCGTCTTCGCGGAATGGCCCTACCTCTACGAAGGGGACGCGGCCTATGAACAGACCTATCTCCGCGCCTATGCCGATGCCCCCGGCGCCGCCGTGGTGGTCTGCCGGGACGGGGACCGCGTGGTCGGCGCCGCCACCTGCGAACCCATGACGCAGGGCCACGCCCCGGTCCGGGAAGCCTTCGCCGCGGCCGGCCTCGACCCCGCCCGCTACTGCTATTTCGGCGAATCGGTGCTGCTGCGCGAATACCGCGGCCAGGGCGCCGGCGTGCGCTTCTTCGCGGAGCGGGAAGCCCATGCCCGCCGCCTCGGCCTGCCCCACGCCACCTTCTGCGGCGTGGATCGCGCGGCCGACGACCCGCGCCGCCCGCCCGGCCACGTGCCGCTCGACGCCTTCTGGCGCAAGCGCGGCTACCAGCCCTTGCCCGGCCTCGGCGTCACCTTCTCCTGGAAGGAGATCGGGGACACGGCCGAAACCCCCCACCGCCTGTCCTTCTGGGCCAAGGCGCTGTGACGGCCCCGCAGCCCCGCCCCCTCCGCCTCGGCCTGCTGGGGTGGGAGGTCGGGCACCCCGCCACCGTCGCCGATTTCGCCGCCCGCCTCGATGCGCGGCTGGACCAGGCACGCGGCCAGGCCGACCTTGTCCTGTTGCCCGAATACGCCTGCGTCGAACTCGGCGCGGGCCTCGCAGGCAACACCGCACCGGATGAGGCGACGGAACTCCGCGCCATGGTCGCCCATGCCGATGCCATCCTCGCCGCCATGCGCCAGGCCGCCATCCGCAGCGGGTTCTGGCTCGCCCCCGGCACGCTGCCGGTGCGGGAGGGTAATCGCGTGGTGAACGTCGCCCCCCTCATCGCCCCCGATGGCCGCATGGCCTTCCAGCAGAAGCGCATGATGACGCGCTTCGAGGATGAACGCTGGGGCGTCGCCCAGGGCGCCACGCCGCAGGTCTTCGATACCCCTTGGGGCCGCATCGGCATCTCCGTCTGCTACGACGTCGAATTCCCGAAGCACGTCCGCGCGCAGGTCGAACAGGGCGCCTGGCTCATACTGGCGCCGTCCTGCACCGACAGCCTGCACGGCTTCGCCCGCATCCGCATCGGCGCCCAGGCCCGGGCGCTGGAAAACCAGTGCTTCGTCGCCGTCGCCCCCACCATGGGCCTCGCCCCCTGGTCCGCGGCGCTGGACGAGAATCACGGGCAATGCGCCGTCTATGGCCCGCCCGACCGCGGCTTCCCGGCCGATGGAATCGTCGCCGCCGGCACCCTCGACGAACCCGGCTGGGTCTTCGCGACGCTCGATCCCGCGCTGATCGACCATGTCCGCGAACACGGCGCCGTGCGCAACCACCGCGACTTCCCGCGGGGCCCCATGCCAAGGCCGGAGGTCGCGTCCTTCGAATGACAGCACCCCTCATCTACATCGTCGCCGGCGAAGCCTCCGGCGATGTCCTCGGCGCCCGTCTTGTCGCGGCACTCCGCGCCCATGACCCCGCCATCCAGGTGGCCGGCATCGGCGGCGACCGCCTGGCCGAACAGGGCATGCCCTCCCTCTTCCCCATGCGCGAATTGTCGCTGATGGGGCTGATCGAGGTGCTGCCCAATATCCGCCGCCTCGCCCGCCGGCTGAACGAGACGACGGCCGACATCACCGCCCGCCGCCCGGCCGCCATCGTCACCATCGACAGCCCCGGCTTCACGCTGCGCCTGGCGGAGCGTGTGCGCCCCCTCGGCATCCCCATCATCCACTATGTCGCGCCCCAGATCTGGGCCTGGCGCCCCGGGCGCATCGCCAAGATCAAGGCGCGGGTCGACCGCATCCTCTGCCTGCTGCCCTTCGAACCCGTGATCTTCGAGGCTGCGGGAATCCAGGCCGATTTCGTCGGCCACCCCGTGCTGGAATCCGGCGTCGATGCCGGCAACGCCGCCCGCTTCCGCGCCGCCCACGCGATCCCCCCCGGCGCGCCCGTGCTGATCGTCATGCCCGGCTCCCGCCGCATGGAGGTGACCCGCCTGCTGCCCATCTTCGGCGCCGCGCTCCGCCTCCTCGCCCCCCGCCATCCCGGCCTGGTGCCGGTGCTGCCCGTCTCCGCCGTGGTGGCGGATGCGGTGCGCGCGGGCACGGCGGGCTGGCCGGTGCGGCCCATCCTCGTCACCGACCTCGCGGAGAAGCACGATGCCTTCGCCGCCGCGGCGGAATCCGGCGCGGGCCTCATCAAATCCGGCACTTCCTCCGTGGAGATGGCGGTGGCGGGCATCCCGCACCTCGTCGCCTATCGCGTGAACCCGATCACCGCCGCCATCGTCCGCCGCCTGGTGCGCGTGCCCTTCGCCAGCCTCGTGAACCTGCTGGCCGAACGCCAGGTGGTCCCCGAATACCTCCAGGAAGCCGCGACGCCGGAGGCGCTGGCAGCGGGGCTGGACGGGCTCCTCGCCGATGGCGCCGCCGCCGCCGCCCAGCGAAGCGGCTTCGCGGAAGTGCTGGCGAAGCTCCGCGCCGATACCGGAAGCCTTCCCAGCGCCGCCGCCGCCGATGCCGTGCTCCGGCAGGTGAAGTTGTCCGGCTGAATCGGCCAATCCCTGCAACTCCGGGCGTGTGGCGGAGGTTCTAGCGGTCGCACATCCCACGGGGAGGGCCTACCGCTGCGCAACCGGCACGTCAGCGAGCGCGACGAATTGCTCCGCCAGCAGACCGTGCTCGCCCGCTTCGGTGAATTCGCCCTGAAGGCGGAGGATATCGACGCCATCCTGACGGAGGCCTGCCGCCTGGTCGGCGAGGCTCTCGGCACGGACCTCGCCAAGGTCATGGAACACGAACACGGCCAGGACCGCATGCTGCTGCGCGCGGGCATCGGGTGGCGGCCCGGCGTGGTCGGCCATGTGCGGGTCAACCTCAGCGACGACGCGGCGGAATTCCTGGCCGTCACCACGGGGGAGGCCGTCATCACCGCCGATACGGGGCAGGAGGATCGGTTCCGCCTGCCCGCCTTCCTGGTCGAGCATGGCGTCCGCGCCTTCGCCAATGTCCTCATCCTCGGCGGAGAGGGCCGCCCCCCCTTCGGCGTGCTGGAGGTGGACAGCGTCACTCCGCGCGACTTCCTCGACAGCGACGTCGCCTTCCTGCGCAGCTATGCCAACCTGATCGGCGGCGCGGTGGAAAGGCTGCGCGCCATCGCCGCGCTGCGCGCCAGCAACCAGGAGCTGGAACGGCGGGTGGAGGAGCGCACCCGCGAACTCCGCCGTGCCAATGACCGGCTGCGTCAGGCGGCGCGGGAACGCGATGAGGTCCAGGCATCGCTCCGCGAAGCGGCGGGGATGCAGACGGTGGTGGAACACCTGCCGATCGGCGCCGCGCTGATCGCACCCTCCGGGGACGTCATCATCGGCAATCCCGAATTCCGCCGCCTGCTCGGCCGCCCGCGCATCCCCTCCGCGGACCAGGGGCATGGCGATGCCTGGATCGCCTTCGATGGGGAGGGCCGGCGCATCAAGCCCCAGGATTTCCCCGGCGCCCGCGCGCTGCGCGGGGAGGTGACGCTGGGCGTCGATTTCCTGCATGCGGTCGATGACCAGCAGCCGCGCTGGTGCCGCATCAGCGGCGTGCCGGTGAAGGGCCCCGACCGGCGCGTGATCGCCGCGCTGGTGGTGATGATCGACGTCGATGACGAACACCGCGCCCAGGAACGCCAGGCGCTGCTGACGCGGGAGGTCGACCACCGCGCCAAGAACATGCTGGCCGTGGTCCAGGCGGCGCTGCGCCTGACGCGGGCGGAGACCATCGACAGCTTCGTGCACGCGATCGAGGGCCGGATCGCCGCCCTGGCCCGCGCGCAGACGCTGCTGGCGGCGGATCGCTGGTCGGGCGCCGATCTGCGCAGCCTCATCCAGGGGGAACTCGGCCCCTTCCTGGTCACGGCCGCGCCGGAGGCCCAGGGCGCAGCCGCGCCGGAGGCCCAGGGCGCAGCCGCGCTGGAGGCCCAGGGCGCAGCCGCGCCGGAGGCCCAGGGCGCAGCCGCGCCGGAGGCCCAGGGCGCAGCCGCGCTTGAGGCCCAGGGCGCAGCCGCGCCGGGCACGACACAGAATGGTGCGGCACCCTGCCAGGCGCCGCGCGCGTCGTTGTCGGGCGAGACGGTGGTGCTGCCGGCCGGCGCGGCGCAGCCCTTCTCCATGGCCATCCACGAACTCGCCACCAACGCCATCAAGTACGGGGCACTTTCCGCACCCGATGGAAGGCTGGCCGTGAGCTGGACGCTGGACCGCGCGGCGGGCCAATGGCTGCGCCTGCGCTGGGTGGAAACCGGCGGCCCGCCCCCGCCCCCCCACCGCACGCCTGGCTTCGGATCGCGCGTCCTGCACGGGACGGTGCAGGACCAGCTCGGCGGCCGCGTCACCATGGCCTGGGAAGCGCCCGGCCTGGTCTGCGATCTGGAAATCCCGCTGCACCGCCAGCCGCCCGGCTGATCCTTCGCGCCAGGCCGAAGCATGCGGGGCTGGCGCATGGCAGGATGCGCCGCGGGATGACGCGGAAGGATCGGCCCATGCCCAGCATCAATGCCCTGGCCGAGACCGCCGCCCTGGTCGGCGATCCCGCCCGCGCCGCCATGCTGGCCGGGCTGATGGATGGCCGCGCGCGCACCGCCGGCGAACTCGCCGCCCTCGCCGGCATCACGCCCCAGACCGCCAGCGGCCACCTGGCGCGGCTGACGGAGGCCGGGCTGCTGGCGATGGAACGCCAGGGCCGCCACCGCTACCACCGCCTGGCCTCCGCCGGAATCGCCCGGATGCTGGAAGGCATCATGGCCGTGGCGGAAGGCGCCGCGCCCGCGGCCCGGCAGGCGCGAAGCTTCGGCCCGCGCGATGCCGCGATGCGCGCCGCCCGCACCTGCTACGATCATCTCGCCGGCCAACTGGCCGTGGCGCTGGCGGATGCCATGGTGGCGCGGGGGGTCCTGGAGCTCGGCCCGGATGGCGGCGCCGTGACGGCCGCCGGCGAAGCCTTCTTCGAGTCCCTCGGCATCCCCATGGCCCATCCCGGGCGCGGCCGCATCTTCTGCCGCCCCTGCCTGGACTGGTCGGAACGCCGGCCGCATGTGGCGGGCGTGCTGGGCGCGGCGCTCTGCACGCGCTGCCTGGAACTGGGCTGGGTCCGGCGGCGGGCGGGCGGCCGCACGCTGCTGGTGACGCCGGAAGGCGCGCGCGGCTTCCGGGAGGCCTTCGGCGTGGAGGTCCCTGCGGCGCCGTGAGGGGCCGCCGGAATCCCTGGCCATCCGGCGATGTTTTTGTTATGTTCTGGCCATCACGCGCCACAGCTACGCCTTGTGACGCCGGCGGGATGCCGGAGGGCCGGTCCCGCCCCCCCGAAATCGGTGCTAAAGGCGCATAAACGGCATAATCGGCTTAAACGGGTTAGTGGCCTAAAGGTCGCAGTATCACTCAAAAGCCACACCGAACGCGCGTTCAGCCAATCGCGGCCTCCACCGCCAGCGCCACCTTCAGCGCCGCGATCCCCTCCGCCGCGCCGACCTCCGGCGCAACGCCATCCAGGCAGGCCGCCACGAAGCCCGCCTGCTCGGCCTCCAGGCTGTCATGGTCCGTCCAGCCGCCACGGTCGATGCCGTAGCCCGGCATGGTCGCCACCGCCTCCGCGCCGCCCTTGCGCAGCACGGCCAGCGACCGGGCGAGGAAATCGACGCTCATCTCGCCCTCCGTCCCCAGCACGCGCAAGCGCCGTTCCATGGCCAGCGAGATGCGCGACGCGGTGATGGTGGCGGACCGGCCGCCGGAGAAGCCGAGCCGCGCGACGGCGAAATCCGCGTGGTCCGACATCACCCGCGCCCCCGTCGCCTCCACGGTCTCCGGCGCCTCCCCGGCCAGGGCCAGGACCAGGTCGATGTCATGGATCATCAGGTCCAGCACGACGGAGACGTCGAGGGATCGCGGCCGGAAGGGCGCCGCGCGCACCGCCTCCCAATGCAGGGCCGTGCCGCCGGTGGGGGCCTGGCGCACCGCGCGGAAGGCCGCCGAGAAGCGTTCGATATGGCCCACCTGCAGGACCCTGCCCGCCGCCAGGGCCAGCGCCGACAGGGCCTCGGCCTCCGCCAGCGTCGCGGCGATGGGCTTCTCCAGGAACAGGTGCCGCCCCGCCGCCAGGACCTGCCGGCCGAGCGGGCCGTGGAAGCGCGTCGGCGCGGCGACGATCACGGCATCGGCGCGCTCGATCGCCTCCTCCGCCGCCAGCGCCGGCACCCCGCATTCCGCCGCCACCTGGGCGGCGCGGGCAGGGTCGGCATCGTGCAGGCCGACGAACTCCACCCGCGGGGCCTTCGCCGCCTTCAGCGCGTGAAAGCGCCCGAAATGCCCGCAACCCAGCAGCGCGACGCGGAGAGTCATGCCGAAACACCCTTCCTCAAGCCTCCCCCGGGATACTCCCTCCCGCGCGGGCTTGCATCAGGGGGGGGTCCCGCGCATGTTCCGCCGGTGTGGCACCGCCCCGCCCGGGGCATGGGCTTCCTTGACCTTGGCCAGGATTCCGTTGCGTCCATGATGTATTTTGCCCGCTGGAAGGCGCTCGCGGTGGTTGGCGTGTGCCTCCTCGGCATGCTGCTCTCCGTGCCGAACCTGCTGCCGCGCAGCGTGCTGCCCGATTGGGCGCGCCAGATCAGCCTCGGCCTCGACCTGCGCGGCGGGTCCTACCTGCTGCTGGAGGTCGATACCTCCGCCATGGTCCGGGAAAGGCTGGAAGCGCTGGTCGATACGGCCCGCCGCGGCACCGCCGCCGCCAACCCGCGCATCCTCTATACCGGGCTGAACGCGAACCAGGAGCAGCGGCGGATCACGCTCCGCGCCTCCGACCCCGCCCGCGCCGGCGACATCGCGCGCCTGCTGCGCGAAGCCGCCATCGCGGTGCCCGCCGGCGCCGGCGTGACCCAGCCGGATATCGAGGTCACGACCAGCCCCGACGGCACCGTGACCGCGACACTGACGGAGGTCGCGCTGCGCGCGAAATCCTCCGGCGCCGTGGAGCAGTCGATCGAGATCGTCCGCCGCCGAATCGACGAGACCGGCGTGGCCGAGGCCCTGATCGCCCGCCAGGGCCAGAACCGCATCCTGGTGCAGCTGCCGGGCGTCGAGGACCCCGCCCGCATCAAGGACCTGCTGGGCCGCACCGCCCGCATGACCTTCCACCTTGTGGATGAGACGGCGAACCTCCAGGCCCCCACGCCCCCGGCCGGCACCATGTTCCTGCCCGGGGAGCGCGGCCAGGAACGCTACGCCGTGCGCCGCCGGGTCGAGGTCGATGGCGCCAACCTGACGGATGCCCGCGCGGGCCAGGATGGCCGGACCGGCGAATGGGTCGTGAACTTCGCCTTCGACAGCGTCGGCACCCGCCGCTTCGCGGAGATCACGCGCCAGAATGTCGGCCGCCCCTTCGCCATCGTCCTCGATGACAAGGTCATCACCGCGCCGGTGATCCGCGAAGCCATCACCGGCGGCCGCGGCCAGATCAGCGGCAGCTTCGATGTCCGCGGCGCCAACGACCTCTCCGTCCTGCTGCGCGCCGGCGCCCTGCCCGCGCCGCTGACGGTGGTGGAGGAACGGACCGTCGGGCCGGAGCTGGGCGCCGACGCGATCCGCGCGGGCCTGCTCTCGCTCGCCGCCGGGACCGCCTTCGTCTTCCTCTACATGGGCTTCGCCTACGGCTTCTTCGGCTGGCTCGCCAACATCGCGCTTGTCGCCAACGTCATCATCATGATCGGCATCCTGAGCGTGATGGGCGCGACGCTGACGCTGCCCGGCATCGCCGGCATCGTGCTGACGCTGGGCACCGCGCTCGACGCCAATGTCCTGATCAATGAACGGATACGGGAGGAGACGAAGCTCGGGCGACCACCGCTCAGTGCGCTGGAAGCGGGGTTCAGCAAGGCGTCCGGCACGATCCTGGACAGCAACCTGACGAACCTCATCGCCATGGGCTGCCTCTATGCCTTCGGCTCCGGCCCCGTGAAGGGCTTCGCCGTCACCGTCGCCATCGGCACCATCGTGCAGATGTACACCGCGACGGTGGTGGTGCGGCTCATGGTCTCCATCTGGTACCGCCGGCGCCGCCCGGCCGTGCTGCCGACGTAAGGGCAAGCGACCATGTTCCGCCTGCTGGCGCGCCCGCTGTTCCGCCTGGTCCCCGACAACACCCGCATCCAGTTCATGCGCGGCGCCGTCCTGGGCCTGATCGTCTCCGCCGTCCTGTCCACCGCCTCCGTCATCCTGGCCTTCTATCCGGGGCTGGAGCGCGGGATCGACTTCAAGGGCGGCATCATCATGGAGGTCCGCACCCCCCAGGCAGCGGATCTCGGCCGCGTGCGCGGTGCCGTCTCCGCGCTCAACCTGGGCGATGTCGGCGTGCAGGAATTCGGCAGCCCCGACCAGCTGCTGGTCCGCCTGCCCGTGCAGGCCGATGAGGCCGGCACGCAGCGCGCGGTGAATGCCGTGCGCGCCGCGCTGGAAGCCACCACGCCGGGCACCCGCATCCTGCGGGTGGAGGCGGTCGGCAACCGCGTCTCGGCGGAGCTGTTCCGGGGCGGCATGATCGCGCTCGGCATCAGCCTGATCGCCATGCTGCTCTACATCTGGTTCCGCTTCGAATGGCAGTTCGGCATCGCGGCGATCATCACGCTGATCCTGGATGCCACCAAGACCGTGGGCTTCCTGGCGCTGACGCAGATCGAGTTCAACCTGCAGACGGTGGCCGCGATCCTGACCATCATCGGCTTCAGCGCCAACGACAAGGTCGTGGTGTTCGACCGGATGCGGGAGAATCTCCGCAAGTACAAGCAGATGCCGCTGCGGGAACTGGTGGATCTCAGCATCAACGAGACGCTGAACCGCTCGCTCGGCACCTCGATGACGCTGTTCCTCTCCGCGGTGCCGCTGGCGCTGTTCGGCGGCGATGCGCTGGGCGGCTTCGCCTGGACCATGCTGTTCGGCATCGTCATCAGCGCCTCCTCCTCCGTCTTCATCGCCGCCCCCATCGTGCTGTTCACCGGCGCGAAGTCGCTGCGGCGGGAGACGGCGGCGGTGCCGCAGGCCGCGGCGCCGTGACCATGGCGGGCCGCCGTTCCGCGCTGCTGCTGCCCGCTGGTGCGCTGCTGCCCGCCCCCGCTTTGGCGTCGCGCCGCAATCCGGTGGAACTGCTGGTGGGTGCGCCCGGCGGATCGCCGGCCGATCTCTGGGCCCGCAGCGTCGCCCCCTTCCTGGAACGCTGCCTGCCACGCCTGGCGCTGACCGTGCGCAACCACCCCGGCCGCGGCGGGCTGGAAGCGGTCGCGCTGCTGGCCGGCGCGCGGCCCGACCAGAAGCTGATCAGCGTCGTGACCACGCCCCTGCTGCTGGCCCGCGCGGTGGAGGCCGGGGAGGTCTCACCAGCCGAGCGCATCGCGCCCCTCGCCGCGGTGATCGAGGAAAGCATGGTGCTGGTCTGCGCCCCCGCCGGCCCGCCCGACATGGTGGCGCTGCGGGCGCTCGGCGAACGCGGCACGCTCGGCACGCCGCCCCCCGGCAGCGCCGCGCATTTCGCCGGTCTCCGGCTGGAAGGGCGGCTCGACCTGGCGCGCCTCGCCTTCCCCTCCGCCGCCGCCGCCCGCCAGGCCGCCATCTCCGGCCATGTCGCCGCCGCCATGCTGGCGCTGCCCGACGCCATCGCCGCGCTGCGGGAGGGCAAGCTGCTCGGCATCGGCATCGCCGCCGCGCGGCGCAGCACGTTGCTGCCGGATGTGCCGACGCTCCGCGAACAGGGGCTCGACCTCGTCGCCGCGGCGCAGCGGGGCTTCGCCCTCAACCCCGCCGCGCCGGACGCCTTCCGCGCCGGCCTGCTGGCGGGGCTGGAGACGATGGCCCTGGACCAGGATTTCGCCGCCCAGGCCGCCAGCCTTGGCCAGAATGCGCGTTTCCTGGGCCCGGAGGCCTGGGGCCGCGTGCTGGCCCGGGCGGATGGGGAATTGCGGCGCCTCTGGGCCGAGGAGCCCTGGCTGCCTCGCCGCGCCTGACCGGGCTCGGCAATCAACCATAAAGAATTTCTTTTCACGGCAATTGAGACGCCGTGACAGGGGCAGCCGAGCTTTGCTACACGTAGCGGGCGCGTCTGGCCTGCCGTTACGCGTCGTGAAGGCCGCACGGATCCGGCGTCCGGGGAGACGTGACTTGATGCTCAGGCGCTCCCGCCGCATCACGGCGGAGCCCGGTACGGTGCTGCTGGTGGCCAGCGACCCGCTGGTGATCGCGGCCACCCGAGACGCGGCCCAGCGCATGGCCGGGCCACCCGCCGTGCTCGTGACCACGGGGGCGGAAGCGCTCTGTCATCTGGTCGGACCGGGCCTCGCCCCACGTCACCTGGTGCTGGAGGGCGGCCAGGGCGACCGCCACAGCCCGGCCCTGATGAGCGCGCTGCGCGACCCCTTCAGCGGCACCGGCGTCGTGGTCGTGGACCGCCCCGGCCTGCCCGCCACCCCTGGCCTTCGCAGCGTCGATGCCGAGGGGGGCGCGCTGGCCGATGCCCTGATCGCCGGCGGCGCGCCGGGCGAGATGCCGGCCAGCGACATCGCGGCCCTCGCCGCCGGGCTGGAGCGGGGGGAGATCACCGTACGCTTCCAGCCGATGGTCCGCATGACCGATCGCCGCGCGGTGCTGGTGGAAGCCCTGGCGCGCTGGGAACGCCCTGCCGTCGCCCTCGGCGCCGACCGCTTCATCCCGATGGCGGAACGCGGCGGCCTCGCCGCCCGGCTGACGCGCGCGGTGGCCCGCCGGGCGCTGCGCGAACTCGCCGCCCTCCGCGCGCCGCAGCGCCTGCGCATGTCCTTCAACGTGCCGCTCGCCGTGCTGCTCGAAGGCGACATGGCCTGCTGGCTGGATGAGGAAGTGCGCGCCGCCGGCCTGCCGGCCAACTCGCTGCTGCTGGAACTGACCGAGAGCACGGAGGTGCGGGACACCGCGCTGCTCCGCCGCGCGCTGACGCGCCTGGCCCGGCGCGGCTACGGCGTGCTGCTGGACGACCTCGGCCTTGATGACCAGCGCCGCAGCCTGCTGTCCCTGCCTTTCGCCGGCGTGAAGCTGGACCGCAAGCTGGTGCTCGCCATGCCGCGGAACCGCCGTGCCCGTGCCACGGTGGAAAGCCTGGTCCGGCAGGCCAGGCGCCGGGGCATGGTGGTGGTGGCCGAGGGGGTGACGGACAGCATGACCTGGCGCGCCGCCGCCGCCGCGGGCTGCGACGTGGCACAGGGCTTCGGAGTCGGCCGCCCCCTGCCCCCGCCCGCCCTGCCCGCCTGGGGCGCCGCCTGGCGGGCGAGCCTGGGCTGACCTACCGGCCGTAGGCTTCCCGGTACAGCGCGACGATCTGGTCCGCATCCGGCACGCGCGGGTTGTTCCCCGGGCTGCCGGAGGCGAGGGCCTGCTGCGCCATGGTCGGCAGCAGCCCGTTCCACTTGTCGGCGTCGATTCCCCAGCCCGCCGGGGTCGGCACCTGCAGGTCGTGGTTCAGCGCGCGGAGTTCCTCGACGAGGCGCTGCGCGGCCGACTGGTCGCCCTCCTGCTCCGTCGCCACGCCCATGACACGCGCCGCCTCTGCATAGCGGGCGCGGCCTTCCTCCAGCCCGAAGGCCGTGACGGCGGGCAGCAGCATGGCGTTGGACAGCCCGTGCGGGACGTGGAAATGCGCCCCCACAGGCCGCGACATGCCATGCACCAGCGCGACGCTCGCATTGCTGAAGGCCAGGCCCGCCAGCGTCGCGCCGCGCATCATCGCCTCCCGCGCCGTCGCATCGGCAGGGTCGGCCCAGACGCGGCGGAGATTCGGCGCGATGAGGCGCATGGCGCTGCGGGCATAATCGTCGGAGACGGCGTTGGCCCGCTTGCTGACGAAAGCCTCCAGCGCATGGGTCAGGCTGTCGATACCGGTATCCGCGGTGATGCGGGCGGGCAGGCTGAAGGTCAGCTCATGGTCCACCACCGCCGCCAGCGGCAGCGCGCCGAGGCCCGCGATGAGCATCTTCTCGTCGCTCGTCGTATCCGTGATGACGGTGAAGCGCGTCGCCTCGCTGCCCGTGCCGGCCGTGGTCGGCACGCAGATCACGGGCACGGCGCCGGTATTGGCGGCGGCCGGCACCTTGAAGGCGCGGATATGCGTGCCGGGCGGCGCGGCGGCGAGGATCGCCATGGCCTTGGCCGTGTCCATCGGGCTGCCGCCGCCGAAGCCGACCAGGCAGTCATAGGAACCCGATTTCAGCACCGCCACGCCGGCCTCGATCACCGTATCGGTGGGGTCGGGCACCGTGTCGCTGAAGACGGCAAAGGACAGGCCCGCCGCGCGCAGCGGCGACAGCGCCCGTTCCACCATGCCGGAGGACACCATGAAGGGGTCCGTGACAACGAGGGGACGCGACAGGCCGAGCTGCGCCAGCACCTCCGCCAGCTTCGCCACCGAACCGCCGCCCATCAGCATCAGCCGCGGCGCCACCAACTGCATGACCATGGCCGGCCCTCCCTTTTGACCGCCGGAGATTACGGGCAGGCTCGACGGACGGCCAGGGAGGGTGCGGCAGGATGACGCAGGATGTGCTGGCGGCCGTTGCCACGCCTGACCTCCGCATCGCCTATTCCGGCCGCCCGGGCCTGTTGCCCTGGAGCGGCATTTGGCAGGGCGTGGCGGAGGCGATGCGCTTCTTCGCCGCCGTGGCGCAACACCTGGAGGTGCTGGAGGTCACGCCGATCCGCCGCGTGACGGAAGGCGACACCGTGCTGGTGGTGCTCTCCGGCCGCTGGCGCGCCCGCGCCACGGGGCGGGAGGTGGCCGCGCGCGTGGCCAACCTGTTCACCCTGCGCGAAGGCCGTGTCGCCACCTATGACGTCTTCCACGACATCGCGGCGCTGTGGGAGGCGCTGCGCGGCGAAACGCTACCGGATTCCTGACGCGCGCCGGTCCTTCGCTGCGGCATACAGCGCAAGGCGCTTCGTCGCCACTGCCGAGAGGCCCTCGCCTATCTCGGCCTCGAAGGGCGGAAGCGTATCCGCCAGGTGGCAGGCCACGCGCGTGCCGGCGGCGATGTCGCGCAGCACGGGTTCTTCCTTGCGGCAGATGTCCTGCACGAAGGGGCAGCGCGTGTGGAAGCGGCAGCCGGAGGGCGGGTTCATCGGGCTCGGCACGTCGCCACCCAACGGCGTGACCTGCCCGCGCCGGCGCGGATCGGGATGCGGGATCGCGCGCAGCAGCGCCCGCGTATAGGGGTGGCGCGGCGCGGCGAAGAGATCCCGCTTCGGCGCCGTCTCCACGATCTGGCCGAGATACATGACCGCCACGCGATCGGCCATGTGCCGCACCACGGCGAGGTCATGCGCGATGAAGAGGTAGGAGAGGCCGAACTGCCGCTGCAGATCCTTCAGCAGGTTCACCACCTGCGCCTGGATCGAGACATCGAGCGCACTCACGGGCTCATCGCAGACGATCAAATCCGGCTGCACGGCGAGCGCGCGGGCGATGCCGATGCGCTGGCGCTGGCCGCCGCTGAATTCATGCGGGTAGCGCTGCGCGTGGAAGGGCGCGAGGCCGACGAGGCGCAGCAATTCCTGCACGCGGGCTTCCCGCGACTTCGCATCGCCGATGCCATGCACCTCCATCGGCTCCGCGATCGTCTCGCCGACGCGGAGGCGCGGGTTGAGGCTGGCATAGGGGTCCTGGAACACGACCTGGACGCGGCGGCGCAGGGTGCGCAGGGCGGCGCCCGACACTTCCTGCCCGTCGAAGCGCACGGTGCCGCTGGTCGGCTCGATCAGGCGCAGCACGAGGCGCGCGGTGGTGGACTTCCCGCAGCCGGATTCGCCGACGAGGGCCAGCGTCTCGCCGCGCTCGATCCGGAAGGACACGCCATCCACCGCGCGCACCGTGCCGACCTGGCGCGCCATGACGATGCCCTGGCGGACGGGGTAGTGCTTGGTGAGGTCGGTGACTTCCAGCAGGCTCATCGGGCGAGTTCCACCGCGCTTTCGACGGGCGCCCGGATGCAGGCGGCGAAATGGCCGGGCTCGATCTCCTCCAGCGGCGGCTGCGCGGCGGTGCAGGCCTCGATCGCGAAGGGGCAGCGCGGGTTGAAGCGGCAGCCCTGCGGCAGGGCGAAGGGCGGCGGCACCGCACCCTCGATCGCCAGCAGGCGGTCGCGATCCTCATCCAGGCGGGGGACGGAGCCGAGCAGGCCGAGCGTGTAGGGGTGCTGCGGGCTGCCGAAGAGGTCGCGAGCGCTGGCGCGTTCCGCGACGCGGCCGGCATACATCACCGCGACCTCATCGGCCATTTCCGCGACGACGCCGAGATCATGCGTGATGAGGATGATGGACATGCCGGTCTCCGCCTGGAGATCGCGCAGCAGGTCGAGGATCTGCGCCTGCACCGTCACGTCCAGCGCCGTCGTCGGTTCATCGGCGATGAGCAGCTTCGGCTTGCAGGCAAGGGCCATCGCGATCATCACGCGCTGGCGCATGCCGCCGGAGAGCTGGTGCGGGAATTCATCGTAGCGCCGCGTGGGTGCCGGGATGCGGACGCGTTCCAGCGCGGCGATGGCGCGGTCACGCAGCTCGGCGGTGCTGGCGCGCGGATCATGCGCGCGCATCGCCTCCGTGATCTGCAGCCCGATGGGGTGCACCGGGTTCAGGCTGGTCATCGGTTCCTGGAAGATCATCGCGACCTGGCCGCCGCGCACGGCGCGCATCTCGCTGGTGGAGAGGGTCAGCAGGTCACGACCTTCCAGCAGCACGCGCCCCGCCGCGACGCGGCCCGGCGGCGGCACCAGGCGCATGACGGAGAGCGACAGCATGGACTTGCCGCAGCCGCTCTCGCCGACGATGCCGAGCGTGCGGCCGCGGGGGACCTCCAGGCTGACGCCATCCACCGCGGCGATGTCCCCGCCGGCGCTGCGGAACACCGTCCGCAGCCCCTGGATTTCGAGGAGCGGGCTCACGACCAACGGAAGGTCGGCGGGCTCGACACCTCGACCGGGCGATGCGCCCAGTCCTGCGACGGTGCGCGATCCACGATGCGCTTCTGCGCCTCGTTCAGATGCTCGGCGGCGGCGGCGTAGTCCATGGTCAGCACCTGGCCGTCGCCGACAACCTTGATGCCATCGACGAAGACGTCCTTCACCGCCCGGTCGCCCGCCGCATAGACTAGGCTGCGGACGGGATCGCGGGAGGGGCGCATGCGGGGATGCGTGACGTCCACGAGGACGAAGTCCGCGCGCGCGCCGGCGACGAGGCGGCCGATATCGTCGCGGCCCAGCGCCTGCGCACCGCCGACGGTCGCGGCATCGAACAGCTCCGTCGTCGTCATGCTGCGCGGGTCGTTCGCCTGGGTGCGGGCGAGATAGGCGACGAGCCGCATCTCATCCAGCATGTTGTGCGGATAGGTGTCGGTGCCGAGGCCCATATTCACCCCGGCGCGCTTGTAGCGGCCGAAATGCTTCAGGGTGATGCCGCGGCGCGCGAAGACCGTCGGACAATGCGCGACGGTGGTGCCGGTTTCCGCCAGGCGCTTCATGTCCGTATCCGTCCACCACTTCGTGGAGGGATGGTCGTCGAGGAAGATGCCGTGGCCGATGATGCTGCGCTCGCTCAGCAGGCCCATGCTGTCGAGCCACCCGATCGGGGTCTTGCCATGGCGGCGCGTGATCTCGTGGAACTCCACGACCGACTGCGCAGCATGGATCTGCCAGGAGACGCCGCGCCGGCCGGCCTCCTGGAAGCTCTCCTTCAGCAGCGTGTCGGTGCAGGTATCGATCTGCGCGGGGACGACCATGCCGAAGAGGCGGCCGCTCTCATGCTGTTCGGCGCGCTCGATCAGCGTCAGCGCCTCCGCCATCGCCTTCTCGCCGGCGGCCTCGTCCCATTCATATTCGACGACGTGACCATTCTTGGTGAACCACTTCGCCGATTTGAACATGGGCGCGATGCAGACGCGCATGCCGGATTCCGCCAGCAGGTCCATCCAGCCGGGATGGGCCATGGAGAGATCTGCCACGGTGGTGACACCGGAGAGCAGCAGTTCCGACAGCGCCACCCGCACGCAGGACGGCACCGCTTCCGCATCGGCGCGGAAGATCGGCATGAATTCGTAGAGCGAGGAGTTGTAGAGGCCGGGGCTGCCGATCTCATCGATCAGCCCCTTGTTCATCGGCTCGCTGGAGGGGTGCGAGTGGATGTTGACGAGGCCGGGCATGACCATCAGGCCGCGCCCGCTGATCTCCTCCTCCGCCGGGCCGGCATAGCCGCGGCCGACGAAGGTGAGGGCGCCGCCCTCGAACGCCACATCGGCGTCCGAGAGGTAGGTGTGGCTCTTCGTCGAGGCATCCCAGGCGACGACGAGGTCCGCGTTGCGGATGACGGTGGTGGCCATGCCCGCTGTTCCCTTCCTTACCGGACGATCCGCATGTCCAGCGCCTTGTAGACGCCGATGCCGTAGAGGCCATGCGCGCGGATGCCGGTCACGCGGTTGCTGTTGCCGACATAGAGATTCTCCCGTGCCGTGGTCAGCCAGGGCGCTTCCTCCGCCAGCTTGCGCTGGAGCAGGGCGAGCGCGCGGGCGCGCACGGCGGGATCGGTGGCGCTTCGGGCCTCATCCAGCCAGGCATCCGTCTGCGGGTCGTTCCAGTTCATCCGGTTCGGGCTGGGCCGCGCACGGCTGTGCCAGTAGAGGGACAGCGCATCGCCCGCGGAGAAGTAGGGGTAGGACAGGAACAGCGCATCGAATTCCTGCGTCGCCATGCGGCCCCAGGCGACGGTCGCATCGAAGAGCTGGATGCGCATCTCGATGCCGACGCGGCGCAGCGCCTGCTGGATGATCTCGCCCTGGCGCTGGTTCTCCAGCGTGTTGATGCCGTAGGTCAGGAAGGTGGCGCGCTGGCCATCCTTCACGCGCACGCCATCGGAACCCACCCGCCAGCCGGCCTCGTCCAGCGTGCGGGCGGCGGCCGCCGGATCGAAGCGCGGCACGAGCGTGTCGGACTGCGCGTCATAGTCCAGCGTGTTGGGGTTCACGATGTTCAGCGCGGGCTGAGCATGGCCGAACCAGACGGCGCGCACCAGGGCGGCGCGGTCCACGGCCTGGTGGATGGCACGGCGCACGGCGCGGTCGCTGACGACCGGCTTGTCCACCTTGAAGCCGAGGTAGTAGTCCCAGAAGTAGTTGGGCTGCGTCGTCACCGTCACGCTCGGCACGCGGCGCACGCTGTCGACCGCCACCATCGGGATGTACTGCGTGACGTCGGCCTGGCCGGTCTGCAGGGCCGCGAGCCGCGCCGTCGCTTCCGGCACCACGCGCCAGACGATGCGCTCGACATGCGCGGGGCCGCGATTTTCGAAGATCGGCGGGCCCCAGCGATAGGTGGGGTGGCGCGTCAGCACCAATTCGCTGCGCGGCGTCCAGGATGCCCAGCAATAGGGGCCGGTGCCGTTGAAGCCCTGGCTGCCGAAATTGTCGCCGAGGCGTTCCACCGTCGCGCGGTCGATGATGCCGGCGAAGAACAGGGTGAGCTGGGACAGAAGCTCGCTGAACGGCGTGTTGAGTTCGTATTCGACGGTGTAGGGATCGACGGCGCGGATCTCCTTCACCGGGCCCGCGCGCCAGGCGACGGGGCTGCGCGTGGCGGGGGCGATCCAGCGGTTGATGGAGTAGACCACATCCTCCGCCGTCATCGGCTTGCCGTCACAGAAGGTGACGTCGCGGCGGAGCCGGAAGGTGTAGAGCTTGCCGTCCTCCGACACCGTCCAGCTTTCCGCGAGGCCCGGGCGGATGGTGCGGCCATCCCAATCCATGCTGACCAGCGTGTCGGTCATCAGGGTCACGATCTCACCAGCGCCGCGGGCGGTGCTGCGGTGCAGGTCGTAGCGGTCCGCGTCGATCTCCCGCATGAAGACCGCGGTGTTGCGCGGCGTCTGCGCATCGGCGGGCAAGGCGGGCAGCGTGGCGGCCAGGGCGGCGGCGGCGATCATGCCGCGGCGGAGCAGTCCGGTTCTCATGCTTGGTTCTCCCTGCGTGGTTCTAGATTCGCAGCCGGGGGTCGAGCGCGTCGCGCAGCGCGTCCCCCAGCACGTTGAAGGCGAGGACGATGACGAAGATCGCCACCGAGGGAATCACGCTGATATGCGGCGCGAAGAACAGGAAGGTGCGCCCCTGCGCGGCCATGGCGCCGAGTTCCGCGATCGGCGCCTGCGCGCCGAGGCCGAGGAAGGACAGCGCCGAACCCAGCAGGATCACCTGCCCGAAGCGCAGCGTGGCGAAGACGAGGATGGGGGAGAGGCAGTTCGGCATCAGGTGCCGCCAGATCAGCCGCGCGTCGCCCATGCCCTGGGCGCGCGCGGCCTCGATGTAGTCAAGCCCCAGGACCACCAGCGCGGTGGATCGCGCGATGCGCGCCATCAGCGGCACGGTGGCGACGGACAGCGCGATGACCACCGCCGTCACACCCGGCCCCGCGATGGCCGCGATGGCCAGGCCGAAGAGGATGGCGGGGAAGGACAGCATGATGTCGGCAAGGCGCATCAGCAGCCCATCCACGCGCCGGTAATAGGCCGCGCAGAACCCGATGGCGACGCCGAGCACGCCGCCGAAGCCGAGGCTCAGCGCGCCCATCGCCAGCGTCACCCGCAAGCCGTGCAGCAGGCGCGACAGCATGTCCCGGCCCTGCCCGTCCGTGCCGAGCAGATAGGCGCCGCCCGGCGGCTGCATGATCGCCATCAGGTCGGTTTCGTAGGGGTCGTAGGGCGCGAGCCAGGGCGCCAGCAGCGCCGCCAGGATCACGATCGCGACCAGCCCCGCCGCCACCGCTGCGGCGGGTTCGCGCAGCAGCACGCGCAGCGTGGAGGGCCGAGCGGGCGGTTGCGCCACAGCCACGCCGCTCATGCCGTCCTCACGCGCGGATCGAGCACACCGTACAGCAGATCGACCGTCAGATTGACCAGGATGAAGCCGAGCGACAGGACGATGATCGTGCCCTGCGCCATGGGGAAATCCGACGACAGGATGGCGCCGACCGCCAGCCGCCCGACGCCGGGCCAGGAGAAGACGGTCTCCGTCACCACGGCGCCGCCGAGCAGGAAGCCGATCTGCAACCCGATCAGCGTCACCACCGGCACCATCGCGTTGCGCAGCGCGTGGCGCAGCACGACGATGCGTTCAGGCAGGCCCTTGGCGCGTGCAGTCCGCACGTGGTCCGCGCCCAGCACATCCAGCACCGCCGTGCGCGTCATCCGCGCCACCGGACCCACGAAGACACCGCCCAGCGTCACCGCCGGCAGGATCACCGCGCGCAGGCCCTGCCAGGTCCAGAGCGGACCCTCGCGCCCCGTGAAGGGCAGCCACTGCCACTGGAAGCCGACGAACCAGATCAGCACCAGGCCCAGGAAGAACACCGGCACGGACACGCCTGCGACGCTGATCGCCATCACCACGCGATCGATCAGCGACCCGCGCCAATAGGCGCCGATGGTGCCCAGGAACAGCCCGAGCGGGATGGACCACACCAGGCTCGCCGCCATCAGTTCCAGCGTCGGCGCGATGGTGTTGCCGAGTTCCTGCGCGACGGAGACGTTGTTGATGATGGAGACGCCAAGATCGCCCTGCGCCAGGCGGCCGAGATACAGGAAGAATTGCAGCCACAGCGGCTTGTCGAGGCCGAGGTCGCGGCGGATGGCCTCCACGATCTCGACGCTCGCATTCGGGCCGGCGCGCACCACGGCGGGATCAGTCGGCACGACCTGCATCAGCAGGAAACCGACGAGCAGCACGCCGAACATCACCGGCACGGCCAGCAGCAGGCGCTGGACGGCGTGGCGGAGCATCAGGCGGCCTCCCCGTGCCGGTCGAAGATCACCGTGCCGCCGCGCAGCGTCAGGTCCGCGCGGGTGTCGTGGAGGATCTGCTCCGGCGAAGACGAGAAAATGTCGCGCGACAGCACGGCGATATCGGCCATCATGCCGGGTTCCAGCGTGCCGCGGCGGTCCTCCGCGAATTGCGTGTAGGCGCCGCACCAGGTCTGGCAGTGCACGGCCTGCTCCACCGTCAGCGCTTCCCCCGCCCCCATCACCGTGCCGCGGCTGGTCTTGCGCGTGATCATGGTGAAGAGGTTGATGAAGGGATCGACGGTGGAGACCGGGCAATCGGAGGACGCAGCGGGATGATGCCCTTCCTCCAGCCAGGTCCGCATGGGGTAGGCATTCTCGCTGCGCGGCAGGCCGAGGTTGCGGATGTAGAGGTCGCCGAACTCATACATGAAGACGGGCTGCGGAACCGGCAGGATGCCGCGCGCCTTCATGCGGCGCATCTGGTCGCGGTTGAGGAAGCCGCAATGCTCGATGCGATGGCGTCGTCCGACGAAGGGATGGGCTTCGCTATCCGCGGCCTCCATGCCCTGCAGCACCTGCTCGATCGCCGCATCGCCGATGGCGTGGATGTCGAGTTGCCAGCCCTGCTCGTGATACAGCTTGAGCAGCGCATGGATCTTGTCGTCGGGGAAGGTGAAGACGCCCGTGCCGCCGCCGGCACTCTCCAGATAGGGATCGAAGAAGGCGGCGGTCAGCCCGCCGGCGCTGCCATCGGCGAAGACCTTCACCGCACCCCAGCGCAGCATGTCGTCGCCCTGGTTCGGCCGCAGCCCGGCCTCCCATGCCTGCTGCGCGATGCCCTCGGGATTGCCGGCCAGCACGTTCCACATGCGCAGCGGCGAACGGCCCGTGGCAACGGCGGCGTGGAAGGCCTCGACCTCCGCCATCCCCGCGGTCATGCCGACATTCATGTCCGTGGCGCTGGCGAAGCCGAAGGAGGCCAGGTGGTTGCCCGCACGCTCGATCGCCGCCACCAGCGATTCGGCATCCGGTGGCGGGATCACGTCCCGCACCAGCCGCATGGCGCGTTCCTGGAACAGGCCCGTCAGCGCGCCGCGCTTGCGTTCGATGACGCCGCCCTCGGGATCCGGCGTGTTGTGGCCGACGCCGGCGGCGCGCATCGCTGCGGTGTTCGCCACGCCCATATGGCCGCAGGTGCGCACGATGAAGACGGGATTATCGGGGGAGACGGCATCGAGTTCCGCCGCCGTCGGGTGCCGCCCGATATCGAGTTCCGCATGGTCGTAGCCCCGGCCCAGCACCCAGGCCCCCTTGGGCGCAGCCTTCGCGGCGTCCCCGATGCGCTTCAGCGCCTCATCCAGCGTGCGCACCTGCTCCGCGCGCAGATTCACACCGGCCAGGGCCAGGCCGTAGGGCAGCAGGTGCATATGCGCTTCGTTGAAGGCCGGAATCGCAGCGCGGCCCGCCAGGTCGATGCGCCGCGCCGCCGGCGCCGCCGCCTCCACCTCCGCCAGAGTGCCAACGGCCAGCACGCGCCCATCGCGGATGGCCATCGCCTCCGCAAACCCGCCCGCGAGGCCGCGGAAGATGGGCCCGCCGGTGAAGATCATGTCAGCCATCACGCCGTACACCGCATACCATTTTCCGCACCGCACAAGATGAAGGGACTGTCAGGCGACGATAGTGGCACGTCAACCCGGCGATGCGGAACGATCATTGCCTTCAAGCCGTGCGGCGATGATGATCGCGGCATCGGGATGGAGAAGTGACGCATGCGCAGGCGTTGGCTCGGGGCGGTCGCGGCGGCCGCCATCTCTCTCACGGCGGGGCTGGCCCAGGCCCAGTCCACGCTGAGGGTCGTCCTCATCAATGACCTCGCCAGCCTGGACCCGGTGCAGTCCACGGCGGCCTTCGTCCGCAACCACGGCTTCATGGTCTATGACCAGCTCTTCGCGCTGGACAGCCAGGGCGTCGCCCGTCCGCAGATGGTGGATACGCATGTCGCCAGCGCCGATGGCCTGTTGCACCGGTTCACGCTGCGCGAGGGCCTCTCCTTCCATGATGGGCAGCCCGTGCGGGCGGCCGATGCCGTCGCCTCCATCCGACGCTGGACGCAACGCGATATCGTCGGCCGCGCGCTGGCTGCCGCCACTGCCGGCATGGAAGTCGTCGACGACAGGACCTTCACCATCACCCTGTCCCGCCCCTTCGCGCTGGTGACGGAGGCGCTGGCCCGGCCGACCGCGAGCGCGCTGTTCGTGATGCCCGAACGCATCGCGCAGACACCGGCAACGACCGCCATCGCGGACGCGACCGGCAGCGGCCCCTTCATCTTCCAGGCCAGCCAATGGCGCGTGGGCGATCGCGCCGTCTACACGCGCAACCCGAACTATCGCCCGCGCGCGGAGGCGGCGGATGGGCTCGCGGGCGGCAAGGTGGTGAATGTGGACCGCGTGGAATGGCTGGCGATGCCGGACCCCGCCACCGCCGCGGCCGCCCTGCAATCCGGTGAAATTGACTTCATCGAACAGCCCTCCCCCGACATCGTCCCGACGCTGGAGCGCAACCGCAACATCCGCACCATGGCGCTCAATCCCGTGGGCTTCATGGTCTGGCTGCGTATCAACCACACCCAGCCGCCCTTCAATCACCCCGCCGCCCGCCAGGCGTTGCTGCACCTGGTGAACCAGCAGGAGGTGCTGCAAGCCGTGGGCATACGGCCCAGCGAACAGGTGCCCTACTGCCCGGCCTATTTCTTCTGCAACACGCCACTCGAAAGCAGCGCCGGCGCGCAGGGGCTGCGGGAGGCGAATATGGACCGCGCGCGCGCCCTGCTGCGGGAAGCCGGCTACAACGGCCAGCGCATCGTCTTCATGAACGCCGCCGACAGCCCCATCAACAACGCCGCGACGCTGGTGATGGCGCAGGCCTTCCAGCGCGCGGGCCTCAACATGGACGTGCCCAGCATGGATTGGGCGACGGTCACGCAGCGCCGCAACCGGCGCGAACCGGTGGACCAGGGCGGCTGGAACTTCTTCGTGACCGTCGCCAATGTGCTGGACGGGCAGAACCCGCTGACCAACCTCTACCTCGCCAGCCCCTGCGAGGGCGGCCTGACCGGCTGGCCCTGCGACCAGCAGTTGGAGGACCTCCGCCGGTCCTGGTGGGAGGAGAATGATGCGGCCAGGCGCCAGGACATCCTGCATCGCGTTCATGCCCGCGCCTATGAGGTCCTGCCCTACATCAATGCCGGGCAGTTCCGCACACTCGCCGCGCATCGCGCCAATATTGAGGGCCTGCGCCCCACCACCGTCCCGGTTTTCTGGGGCGTGACCAAACGATAGGCGGGCGCGTCAGACCGGGTCCCGCACCAGCGGGCTGGTGGAGCAATGGATGCCGCCGCCGCCCAGCCCGACGCGATCATACTCCACCAGGCGGATGCTGATCCCGGCCTTGTCCAGCGCATCCTGCGTGCGCGCGCTGACCCGGTCGCTCATGATGACGCGGCCGGGAGCGACGGCCAGGCAGTTCACGGTCCAGGAGGGATCCTCGTGATTCACGGGGATCATGCGGATGCCGAGGCGCTTCAACTCCTCCATGAAGACGAAGGGCAGCATGGAGGGATTCACGATGGCGACGTCGTGGTGGATCATCACGAAGCCGCCATCGATGTGCAGGCGGTAGCCGGGGATCTGCACGCGGATGAGGCGCGTGCCCTGCACGGCCAGCACCTCCTCCAGCTGCCGGGCGCCTTCCTCATTGACGCGGGAGGAGACGCCGATGACGGCGACGTCGGGCCGGATATAGGCGAAGCTGCCGCCTTCCATGAGGCCGGTGCCGTGGATGGTGCGGAGAATCGGCATGCCGATGGAAGCGAGGGTTTCCGTCACCGGCGCTTCCTCGCCCCGACGGATGCGCGGGCCCATGCGGGTGACGATGGCGCCGCCCTTGATGCCGATGCAGCTGTCCCGCGTGTAGATGGATTTGTGGCGCCCGGCGGCGGCGCGCTTGAGATAGACGACCTCCACCCCTTCATCGCGGAGCGCGGCCACCAGCGCATCATGCTGGGCCTGCTGTTCCTCCAGCGTCGGGCGCTGGTTGCCGCGCCAATAGGCGCCGGTCGTGGGATCGCCGAAGGCGTTGAGTTCGGGGATGTGGGGCAGCGTGTCGACCACGCGCATCTCCTCCCCCGGGCGGTGCATCAGCACCACGCGCAGGCGGCCGACATCGGAGTTGCAGCCCCATTGGCGGCCCCAGACGAAGGATTGCTCCGACGCGCTTTCGAAGGCGGGATCGGGTTCGCTCGCGAAGCGTTCGATCAGCATGTTGTAGCGGTGGTCGAACTCGCTCATCGCGAAGCTGGGCGGGGTCTTCTGCATGATCGCTTCCTCAGGCATCGCGCCGTCGCCGCAGCGCCAGGTCCAACAGCAGCAGCGCCAAGGTGAAGACCACCAGCAGCACGGCGACGGCAGCCATGGCGGGGTCCAGATTCTCGTTGATGCCGTCCCAGATGCGGCGCGGCAGGGTGAAGACATCGCGGGAGGCGATGAACAGCACGATCACCAGCTCATCCCAACTATGGATGAAGGCGAAGATGGCGCCAGAGAGGATGCCCGGCGCGATCCGCGGCAGGATGACCCAGCGGAGCGTCTGCGACAGCGACGCCCCCATGCCCCGCGCTGCCTGTTCCAGCCGCGGATCGAAGGCCGCCAGCGCGGTGGAGACGGTGATAACGACGTAGGGGATGCCCGTGACGCCATGCGCGATGGCGACGCCGAGGAAGCGGTCCAGCAGGTCCAGCTTCGCGAAGTAGCGATAGAGGCCGACGGCATAGACGATGGAGGGGATGATGATGGGCAGCAGCATCATCGCCCGCACGAGGTCCGTGGACCGCCGCGACAGCCGCCAGCAGCCGATCGCGCAGAGCGTCCCGGCCACGACAGCGATCACCGTCGCCGCCACCGCGATCAGGAAGGACTGCCAGATCGATCCCAGCCAGGCCTCGCTGCCCAGCACCGTCGCGTAGTGGCGCAGGCTCAGCGCTTCCTGCGGCAGGGAGAGGAAGCGCTGGTCGGTGAGCGAGACGGGGATGACGATGCTGATGGGCAGTACCAGGTAGATCGCGACCATCCAGGCCGCGGCGATGGTCCAGCGTCCGGGGCGATGCGCGTGGTCCATCGCTCAGGCCCCCGAACCGAAGACGCGCCGCAGATCGACGAGGCGGGAGAAGATCGCGAGCGTCGCCAGGATCGCCACCACCAGCACCGTCGCCATCATGGTGCCAAGCCCCCAGCGGATGAGGTCGAGGATCTGCAACCCGATCCACTCCGCCACCATCAGCGTCTTGCCACCGCCCAGGATGGCGGGGGTGATGTAGAAGCCGAGCGAGAAGATGAAGACCAGGACGCCGGCCGCGATCAACCCCGGCAGCGACAGCGGCAGGAAGATGCGGCGGAAGATGGTGAAGCGCGGCGCGCCGAGGCCCCGTGCGGCGGCCAGCAGCCGCGGGTCGATTTCCCGCATCGAGGCCAGCAGCGGCAGGACCGCGTAGGGCACCATGTAGTGGACCATGCCGACGATGATGCCGAATTCGTTCCAGACGAGTTGCAGCGGTTCGCTGATGATCCCCGTATCCATCAGCGCGTTGTTCACCAGCCCCTGCCGGCGCAGCAGCGTCACCCAGGCGAAGGCGCGCACCAGTACGCTGATCCACAGAGGCACCAGCACCGCCAGGATCCACCAGCGCCGCGCAGACTCGCTCGCCAGCGCGATCCGATAGGCCAGCACATAGCCCAGCAGCAGCGCGAGCGCCGTGGTGATGGTGCAGATGCGCAGCGTCGTGATGATCACGCGCTGCACGCTTTCGCTGGTGAAGAGGCGTTCGTAGTTGCCGAGGCCGGGCGAGGGCTCGGTGAAGGAGATCGCCAGCACCTGCGCGATGGGGGCGATGTAGAAGGCCGTCATCAGCAGGAAGGCGGGAAGGATCAGCAGCCACCAGCCCGCATCCTGCCCCCACCTTCTGGCGGACATCAGGCCGCGTCCTCGACGACGGGGACGCTGGCGGTGGAACTCCAGCCGAGGCGGACGGCCAGGCCCTCGCTCGGCGCGATGGGCGCCTGCCAGGTCGGCAGCGCCACGCGCAGCGCGCCGAAATCCGGGGTCTCCACCACCAGCGTGTAGCCGGCGCCGAGATAGGACCAGGCGGCGATGCGGCCCATGACGACGTTGTCGGCCGCATCCTCCTCCGCCAGCAGGGCGATCTTCTCCGGGCGCAGGCTCAAGAGCACGCGGCTGCCATGGGCGGGCCGGTGGTTCTCCGCCACCGCCTGCAAAATGCGCGTCGGGCCCGCGCCGATCACGAAGCCGCCGGGCACGCTCTCCCGCACCTCCCCATGCAGGAAGTTGGACTTGCCGAGGAAGTCGGCGACGAAGCGCGTGCGCGGGTGTTCGTAGAGATGCGCGGGCGCGCCTTCCTGCACCAGCTTGCCATGGTTGAGGATGGCGACGCGGTCCGACAGGGACAGGGCTTCCTCCTGGTCATGCGTCACATTGACGAAGGTGCGGCCGACGCGGCGGTGCAGGACCTTCAGCTCCTCCTGCAATTCCGCGCGCAGCTTCTTGTCCAGCGCCGAAAGCGGTTCATCCAGCAGCAGCAGCGCGGGGTCGAAGACCAGCGCGCGGGCCAAGGCGACGCGCTGCTGCTGGCCGCCGGAGAGTTGCCGCGGCAGGCGTTCGGCGAAGCCCGACAGCTGCACCAGGTCCAGCGCCGCGCGCACCTTCGCGTCGCGATCGGCAGCGCCGAGCTTGCGGACGCGTAAGGGGAAGGCGACGTTCTCCGCCACCGTCATGTGCGGGAACAGCGCATAGCCCTGGAACACCATGCCGAAGTCGCGGCGTTCCGGTGGCAGCGGCGTGATGTCCTGGCCATCCAGCAGAACGGCACCTTCCGTCGGCGCGACGAACCCCGCGATGCACATCAGGATCGTCGTCTTGCCGCTGCCGGAAGGGCCGAGCAGCGTCAGGAACTCGCCCCGCTCCACCTTCAGCGAGACGGAATCGACGGCGGTGAAGCTGCCATAGCGTTTCGTGAGCCCGCGCAGCGCGAGGGCGTGGCCCGTTCCCAACATCGGTTCAGTCCCTGTAGCCCGGCTGTTCGCGGTCCAGCTTCCGCCGCAATGCCTGCCAGGGCAACCAGCCCTTGGTGGGGCCGCTGTCGAAAAGGCGCTGGGTGCGTGCCACCGCATCCGCCGGCGCCACGGCAAGCGGCACGCCGCTGGATTGCGCGGCGAGTTGGATGCGGCAGGACTGCTCCAGATAGTACATCCAGTAGAAGGCCTCCGCGACCGTGCGGCCGACCGTCAGCAGCCCGTGATGGCGCAGGATCATGGCCGGCTTTTCGCCGAGGTCCCGCACCAGGCGCTCACGCTCCGACATGTTTTCCTCGGTCGCCACGCCTTCATAGTCATGCAGCGCCACGCGGCCGATGAACTCCATCATCATCTGGTTCAGCGGCAGCAGCGTGTCCCGCTGCGCGGCAACCGCCATGCCGGCCAGGGTATGCGTGTGCATCACGCAATTCGCATCGGCCCGGCCGAGATGCACGGCGGAGTGGATGACGAAGCCCGCCGGATTCACGGGCCAGGTCGTGGGTTGCCGCGGTTCCCCTTCCGCATCAACCAGCACCAGGCTCGATGCCGTCACTTCCTCGAACAGCAGGCCATAGGGGTTGACCAGGAAGCGATGCCCCTCCCCCGGTACGCGCACCGAAAGATGCGTGAAGACCAGGTCGGTCATGCCGAACAGCGCCACCAGCCGGTAGGCCGCCGCCAGATCCTCCCGCAGCTCGCGCTCGGTCGGCTGGTGGGTCGGATCGGGGCGGATCGGCGGGGGTGGCAGCATCTCAGTAGCCGCGCGCATGGTCGAAGAGGTTGCGGAGCGGTTCGCCGCGCTCGAACGCCTCGATGGCGCGGGCGACGTGCTCCGCGCGTTCGCGCCGCGTCGGCAGGCTGGCGATGTGCGGCGTCACGAGGATCTTCGGATGGGTCCAGGCAGGGCTCTCCGCTGGCAGGGGCTCCGTCTCGAACACATCGAGCACGGCGCCGGAGAGCTGGCCGCTGTCGAGCGCCGCGATCACGTCATCGATCCTCTGGTGCGCGCCGCGGCCGACATTCACCAGCCCCGCCCCCTTCGGCAGCTTGGCGAAGAGCGGTGCCGCGAGGATGCCGTTGGTCTCCGGCGTCGAGGGCAGCAGGCAGACCAGCACCTGGCTGCGTGCGAGGAAGGCGTCGCGCGCCCCGGCGCCGACGAAGCCTTCGACGCCCGGGATGTCCTTCGGCGTGCGCGACCAGCCGATCACCGGGAAGCCGAGGCCGCGCAGCATCGTCGCGGCCTGCGCGCCCATATGGCCGAGGCCCATCACGCCGACGGTCGTCTCCGTCGCCAGGCCCATGCCATCGAAATAGGTGAAGTCCCGTGCCTGCTGCTGCAGCGCGATCCGCCGCGCACCCCGCAGCAGCGACAGCACTGACCAGCAGACGAATTCCCCCATGCGCTGGGCCGCGCCCTCGGTCGCCATCCGCATCAGGGGGATGTGCTTCGGCAGGTCGGGATCGCGGGTGATGAAATCCACCCCGGCCCCGGCGCCGAAGATCACGCGGAGGTTCGGCAGGCGCGCGATCCGCCCCGGCTCCGGGTCCCACAGCAACACATAGGCGACATCCTCCGGCGCCACGGTGGCGTCGTCCCACCACCGCACCTCGACCTGCGGCGCGCAGGCGGCGAAATGGGATTGCCATTCCGCCACCGCCGCTTCGCCGCCGGACTTCACCAGGAGGATGGGTTTCGCCACGCGGCGCCTCGCTTGCTGCAACGCAGCGAGAGTGCCTTCAGCCCGTCACCATGTCGATATAGTCGGCATTGGCCTGGGCATAGACGCTGCCCCACCAGGTGCCGTTCTGCGCCACCTGGACGGCGGCATTGGCGGGGTCGGTCGGGTTGAAGCGCTTGAATTCCTCCGGCACCAGGGCGGCCGCGCGCGGGTTGGTCGGACCATTGCCGAGGAACTTCAGCAGTTCCACCTGCTGTTCCGGGTTGGACAGCATGGAGGCCAGCAGCCGCTGCACCATCTCGCCGCCCGGATTGCCGCGGGGGCTGACGAAGATGCCGGGCTGGAGGATGCCCTGGTTCCAGATGTGCTTGAAGCGGCCATTGCTCTCCTGCTCCAGCACCTTGGCGCGGGTGTGCCAGATCTGGCCCATCACCGCCTCTCCGGTCCGGATGAACTGTTCCGATTCGGAACCGCTGTTCCAGAAGACGCAGTTGCGGCGGATTTCCCGGACCTTCGCGATGCAGGCGCGGATGTCGAGGGGGTAGAGGTTCCGCGGGTCCTTCCCCAGCGCCATCTGCGCCGCATCCAGCGCGCCGGCGGCATCACGGCGCAGCAGGCGGGTGCCGGGGAAGCGGCGGAGGTCCCAGAAATCCGCCCAGCTCGTCGGCCCGCCATTCGGGAATTTGGTGCTGTCGTAGACCAGCACATTGCTGAAGGAATAGGGCGCCGCGCCATGGTCCAGCGCGAAGGTCGGGCCGATGACGTTGTTGCGGTCCACGACATTGTAGTCGATGCGGTTCAGCAGGTTCAGCCCGCCGAGCAGCGTGGCGGAGGTGGCGGAGCTGTCGCAGATATCCCAGGTGACGCGCCCGCTTTCCACCATGGACCGGATGCGCCCGGCAGACGGCCCCGTGCTGTCCTGCACCACACGCCAGCCGGGATTGGCGGCGGCGAAGGGATCGCCATAGAAGCGGCCGAAGCCGTCATTGGCGATGCCGCCCCAGTTCACCATGACCAGGTTCCGCGCCGCCTGCGCGGCGGCGTCCCCGACCGTCGCGGTGGCGCCCAACGCGGCCAGGCCAGCAAGCAGCGCGCGGCGGCTGACCTCCCCCCGGTTGAACTTCCGCCAGGCAAGCTCGATGCAATCCTGCTGGAATGTCTGCATTGGTTCGTCCCTTCGGTAAGAAGCCCCCGGGGGTCCCCTTGATCCGGACGGCGTCCGGCGGGAACCTCGCTGCCTGCAAGTCAACAGCGGGACGCGCGCGCGGGCAATGACCGATCTTCACTCCATCGCCGCCCCGGGCTTCAAGGCTCGCCCCTGGTGGTGGGAAGCGGCCGAGCCGCCCGACCGCGACAACACCCTGCCCGACCAGACGCCCATCGCCATCATCGGCGGCGGCTATGCCGGCCTGTCCGCCGCGCTGACGCTGCGGCGCCTGGGGCATGAGGTCACGGTGATCGATGCGGAGCGCATCGGCTGGGGCGCGTCATCGCGCAATGGCGGCATGGTCTCCGGCGGGCTGAAGGTCGCCTCCACAGGGCTTGCCGCGAAATACGGGGAGGAGAAGGGCCGTGCCATCGCCGGTGCCGCCGCGGCATCCTTCCCCTTCATCGAGGAGACGATCGCGCGGGAGGGGATCGACTGCGACTATGTCCGCTGCGGCCGCTACACCGGCGCCTGGTCCCGCGCGCACTACAAGGCCATGGAAGCGCGCGCCGACTGGATCGCGGAGGTGACGGGGCTGCCGACGGAGATGGTGCCGAAAGCCCGGCAGCGTGAATTCGTCGGCAGCGATCACTATGAGGGCGGCATGGCCGCCGCCGCCACCGGCAGCCTGCATCCCGGCAAATATGCGCGCGGCCTGGCGCAGGCGGCGGAGAAGGCGGGCGCGCGGCTGGTGGATGGCGTGCGCGTCACCGGCGTGACGCGGAACGGGGATGGCTTCCGCGTGGCGACGGACAAGGGCGTGCTGCGCGCCAATGCCGTCCTCGTCACGACCAACGGGTATACGAAGGATGCCCGCGGTACCGCCCTGCCCTGGCTCGCGAAGCGCCTCATCCCTCTCAATTCCTACATCATCGCGACGGAGGAACTGCCGCCGGAGACGATGGACCGCCTGTTCCCGGGCCGCCGCATGATCAGCGACAGCAAGCGCGTGCTGAACTACTTCCGGCCGTCGCCGGACGGGAAGCGTGTGCTCTGGGGCGGTCGCGCGAGTTTCCGCGCGGCGACGGCGGAACAGGCGGCGCCGGCGCTGTATGACACGATGCTGCAGACCTTCCCGGATTTGGCCGGCGTGAAGATCACCCATGCCTGGACCGGCTATGTCGCCTTCACCTTCGACCTGCTGCCGCATATCGGCGTGCAGGACGGGATGCACTACGCCGCGGGCTGCCAGGGAAGCGGCGTCGCGATGGCAACCTGGCTCGGCCACAATGTCGCGCTGAAGCTGGCGGGGGCGGCGAATGCGCCCTTCGCGCTGGATGGCCTGCCGTTTCCGACCCAGCCGACCTATACGGGCACGCCCTGGTTCCTGCCCTTCGTCGGCAACTACTACAAGGTGCGGGACCATATCGACCGGCTGGTGGGCTGACCATGCATCCCGATTTCGTCCTGCTGAACGCCCGCATCGCGACCATGGACGCGGCCGGCACCGAATGCGGCGCGCTCGCCGCCCTCCATGGCCGCATCGTCGCACTGGGCGACAGCGTCGCGATCCGCGACCTCATCGGCCCCGGCACGAAGGTTTTGGATGCCGAGGGGCAGCGCGTGCTGCCCGGCATCGTGGACAGCCACGCGCATCCCGATGCCTATGCCATCCGGCTGCGCGCCTGGACCCTCGTCTCCCCGGACCGCGTGCGGACGCGGGACGAATTGCTGGAGACGATCCGCCGGCGCTGCGAGGCCGTGGCGCCTGGCCGCTGGGCCGCCTTCTACCGGCTGAACGAACGCGCCTGCGGCGGCTATCCGACGCTCGCGGAACTGGATGCCGCCAGCCTCGGGCGCCCCATCTTCATCCTGCGGACGGATGGCCATCTCGGCCTCGCCAATTCCGCCGCCTTCGCGGCCTGCGGCGTCACGGCGGAGACGCCCGAGCCCGCCTTCGGCCGCTTCGACAAACATGACGGACGCCTCACGGGCCTGGTTCGGGAAACCGCGGCGCATGTCTTCCTCAACGCCGTCCATGGCCAGGACAGCGAGGGCGACATCGCCGAGGGCATGGAGATGGTGCAGGACCAGTGCCTGGCCGCGGGAATCACCTCCGTGGCCAACTCGCTGTGTCCCTCCAAGGCCATCAGCGCCTACCAGCTCATGCATCGCGATGGGCGCTGGCGGATGCGGATGGGGATCATCGCCAGCGGGAGGGACGAGCCGCTCATCCCCCACCTCATCGGCGCCGGCATCCGCTCCGGCTTCGGCGATGAATGGCTGCGCCTGGTGGGCGTCGAGTGGTGCCCGGATTGCTCGACCTCCGGCCGCACCGCCGCCTATTGGGCCCCCTATCTCGGCACGCCGGTGCCCGGGGAGCCCGTGCCCAATACCGGCATGCTGCTCTACGAACGGGAAGACCTGACCGCCCGCGCCACTGCCGCCCACAAGGCCGGCCTTCAGGTGATGATCGAGGGGGTCGGCGATCGCGGCATCGATTTCGCGCTGGACGTCATGGAAGCAGCCCTGGCCTCGTATCCCATCGACGACCATCGCATGCGCGTCGAGCATTGCTGCTACGTCACGCCGAACATCCTGGCGCGCCTCGCTCGGGGGAAGTTCGTGGACAGTTCCGCCACCGGCTTCATGGATGAACTTGGCGAAGCCTATGCGGCGAACCGGGGGCAGGAGGCGATGCGCTGGATGTGGCCGCATCGCAGCCTGATCGACGCCGGCGTCCCCGCCCCCGGCCATTCCGATTTCGCGGTCTGCCGCGTCTCCCCCTGGACCGCCATCGCCGCCATGGTCAACCGCCGCACCACCGGCGGCACGGACCTCGATGCGCGGGAGGCAATCACGACGCGGGAGGCCTTGCGCGCCTACACCTGGCTCGGCGCCTGGGCCCAGCGCGAGGAACACGAAAAAGGCTCGCTGGAGCTCGGAAAACTCGCCGACCTCATCGTGCTGGACCGCGACGTGCTGGATGGCGATCCCGCCACCATCGCTGGGACGCAGGTGCGCGCCACCATCGTGGGCGGGATCATCCGGCACCAGGCGTGATGCCCGCCCGCCACGCGGTGCTGCTGGTGGCGCTCTGCGCCGCCTGGGGCTTCGCGCAGGTCACGATGAAATGGGGCAGCGAGGGCATCTCCCCCCTCGTCCAGGCCGGGTTGCGATCGCTGCTCGCCATCCCCTTCATCCTGGCCTGGTGCTGGTGGCGGGGCGTCACGGTCTTCAGGCGGGACGGCACGCTGCCGGCGGGGCTGCTCGCGGGCGTGCTGTTCTCCGCCGAATTCTGGGCGATCTTCCGCGCCCTGGAACTGACCAGCGCCGCGCGCGTGGTGGTGCTGCTCTACACCGCGCCCTTCTTCGCCGTGATCGCCACGCATTTCCTGGTGCGCGGAGACAAACTGACACGCCGAAAGCTGGCCGGAATCGTCATCGCTTTCGCCTCCGTCCCCGTGCTGTTCGCAGACCGCCTGGGCGCGGCGCCCGATGCGGCGCTGATGGGCGATGTCATCGCCCTGGCATCGGGCATCTTCTGGGGCGGCACCATCACCACCATCAAGGCCACGGGGCTGACGCGCATCGCCTCCGAGCGCACGCTGCTCTACCAGCTCGCCGTCTCCGCCCTGCTGATCCCGCTGGGCTACGCGATCGGGGAGGCCGGGGTCTTCGCGCCCACGCCGCGCGTGCTGGGTTCCCTGGCCTTCCAGGTGCTGGGCGTCGCCGTGGTCAGCTACATCGCGTGGTTCTGGCTGGTGCAGCGCCATGCGGCGTCCGCCTTCGCGCCCTTCCTCTTCCTCACCCCCGCCTTCGGCGTCGGCTTCAGCGCGCTGCTGCTGGGCGAAGCCGTGACCCCGGCGCTTCTGGCATCGCTGCTGTTGGTCGCCGCGGGAATCTGGGTGGTGAATCGCAGCGAGTGATGCCGAAATTCGTATCATTTGACACTTTCGGAACGGTCGGCTGGGATGTCCGGACAAGTTCGCGGCCCATGCCGCGCCTGCCCCCGGAGGATTCCCACCGATGACGACCCCGGTCTCGCGCCGCGCGCTGCTCGGCGCTGCGGCCCTGCTGCCGCTGGCCACGCCTGCCCTAGCCTTCCCCGACCAGCCCATCCGCATTGTCGTGCCCTGGAATGCCGGCGGCGCGACGGATGTGGTGACGCGGGCTCTTGCCGCGGCCATGGCACCGGTCGTGGGCCAGCCCGTCGTGGTGGATAATCGCCCCGGCGCCAATGGCGCGGTCGGCGCGCAATTCGTCGCCCAGGCCCGGCCGGACGGCCACACGCTCTTCGTGGCCAGCGCGGAAACCCATGCCGTCAATCCGCTGGTCTATCAGCGCCTGGCCTATGACCCGATGGCGGATTTCCTGCCCATCACGCTCTTCGCCGATGGCCCCTTCGCGCTGGTCGTGCGCTCCGGGCTCGGCACGGATACGCTGGATGCCTTCCTGGCGCTGGCCCGCAGCCGGCCGGGTGCGCTGACCTATGCGTCCTGGGGCATCGGCTCCACCTCGCACCTCGCCGCCGCGCGGGTCATCCAGGCGGCGGGCGTGGACATGCTGCACGTGCCCTATACCGGCGCGGCGCCGGCCTATACCGCGCTGGTGGCGGCGCAGGTCGATGCGATGTTCATGAATGCGGGCCCGGCCGAATCGCTGTCGAGGGATGGCCGCGTGAAGGTGCTCGGCATCGGCTCCTCCACCCGCGTGCCGCTGCTGCCGGCGGTGCCGACGCTGCGGGAGCAGGGCATGCAGCTGGATGCGGCGAACTGGTTCGGCCTGGTCGGCCCCGCCCGCATGCCGGCCGCCGCCGCGACCCGCATCGCGGAAGCAAGTGCGGAGGCGCTGCGCAGCCCCGCGGCGCAGGAGGTCTTCCGCACCCAGGGCATCCTGCCCGTGACGGGCACGCCCGACCAGGCGCGCGCCTTCATCACGGCGGACCGCGAACGCTGGGCCGCCGTGATCCGGCCGCTCAACCTGCGGCTGGACTGACGCGTTGCAGGCGGAGGCGCTCCGGCGCCTCCGTCCCCTGCTTCTCGGCGAAGCGGGCAAGCGTCGCTTCCGGCCAGGTTCCGGCGCGGCGCGTGGCGAGGTTGACGCAGAGGAACAGCACCTCGTTCTCCGCGGAGAGCCAGCCTTCGGTCGCGTGGTACAGGCGGTGCTTCACCAGCAGCCGGCGATGGTCATAGGCGGCCAGCACGCTTTCCGCCGCCAGCGGCATCCCCAGCGTCACCTCCCGCCGGTAGCCCTGCCAGGATTCCACCGCGAAGGTGCCGAAGCCCGCTTCCCGCAGCGGCGCGCCGAGCCCCCATTCGGGCCAGACCAGGTCGGTCGCGAGGTCGAAGGCCACGAGGTAGTAGGCCAGGTTCATGTGGCCGTAGTGGTCCACCCATTCCGGGCGGACGTCGCAGATCGTCTGTCTCATCCACACTCCGGATAGGCCAGCCAGCCCAGTTCGCGCCCATCCGGGTCCGTGACCCGCCAGGCATCCACGCAGCGTCGTTCCAGCATGAAGGCGCGCAGCCCCTCACCGGGGCGGGCCATGCCGGCGGGGGCGCGGGATTCGACCGCGCCGGCCGCGACGCAATCCTGCCGCGCGCCGCCCGGCAGCAGAAGCCGCGCCGTCACGCGCGCGCCGTCCAGCGCCCAGGCATCCACCACCATGGCCCCCGCCTGCCCTTCCAGGCAGGCGCGCAGCGCGGGCGCGAGGGACAGGACCGAAGCCTCCCACCCCGGCGCCTGCGCCGCCGCCGGCAGCGCCACCACCAGCGCTGCCAGGCGCCTCAATGGATCTCGTCCGCCTTCGACAGCGCCTCGGCCAGCTTCGCCGCGCTGAAATCGGGCGATTTGCAGAGGTCGAGGATCACCTTCTCCTTCCGCGCGCCGAGTTCGATCGCCGCCGGGATGAGGCGCACCACGTCATGCGGGATCACCACGGCGCCGTGGCGGTCGGCGTGGATCACATCCTCATGCGCCACATGCATCCCGTGCACCGTCACCTCCTGCCCATAGGCCACCATGTGGACATAGGCGTGGGACGGGTTCACCACGCCCGCCACCAGCTGGAAGCCGGGTGCCAGCATATCCAGGTCGCGAATGGATCCGTTGGTCACGCAGCCCTGCGCGCCGAGCGCCTTGTGGACGGCGGTATGGACTTCCCCCCAGAAGGCGCCGACGCCGGGCGTGTCGTCCAGGTCCTGCAACACCACCACGGTCGGCAGGCTGGCGCGCTCCACATATTCGTACCAGCCGATGCGGATGGCGCGGTCCTGGTCCTTCGGGCGGCCGGAGGGCTGGGCGGCGCGGATCGTGCCTGTACGCGCCAGGCCGCAGATCGGCGGCAGCTTCGGGTCGGCGCAGACCATCGGGCGCACCGTGAAGCCATGGCCGCGGCGCTGCGGCGCCACGAATTCCAGCGCGTTGCAGATCGTCGGCGTGTCCCATTGGCGGAGCGCCTCAAGGTCCTCCGCGGTGAAGGGATGCTCGGCCATGGCGTTTCCTTTCCTCCTGCCCGTTCAGGGCAGAGCAGGATCGGCCGGCCATGACGAACCGTCAAAGGGGTGGCCGCGCTTGTTGCCGAACCCCGCGGCCTGTAGCCTTACCGTCGGTTGAGAGAACCCGGCCCGGACCGTCCCATGGCTCACATGCGCACCTGCCCCGCCACGTTGCCCCGGAACGCGGGGGGAGCGGCGGCATGACGAAGCCGGACGTCACGCTGCGCGGCAGCGGCGGCCGCGCAGCGGCGGCCGAAGGGGCGCCGGGCGCCCTGGTGCAGCCTGGCGGCGGCGGCCTGCGCGGCTGGCTCGGCCGTATCGGCGTGCGCGCGGGCCTGATCACGCTGCTGATGGTGATGGTCGTCGGGCTGCTCTCCGGCTCAGCCCTGGTCGTCGTCGCGCGGCAGCTCGCGATCATCGAGCAGTTCGGCGGCCGGGACCGGGAAGCCGATACATCGGTGGATGAGCTGGCGCTGCATGTCGCCGACTTCTCCTCCGCCTTCGCCAGCGTCATCGCCGGCGTGCTGCAGCCCGCCCCCACGGCCAATCGCATGGTCCGCAACGGCGAGCTGGTCAGCAATTCCTTCGAGGCCGTGAACCGTCTTCTGGCCGCCGATATCGACCCCATCGTCATGGGCGGCGGTGTCGACATGGCGCGCCGCCTGCCGGAATTCACCGAACAGGTGCGTGCCGCCTTCGCCGCCCGCCAGCGTGCGCAATTCGCGCCGCTGCATGAGGAATGGCTGGACTTCGCCAGCGCCTTCAACCGCGTCGCCACGGCCGCGCGGGCGGAGGTGAAGCGGCGGTCCGACGCCTCCCTCGCCGCGGCGCATGAGCTGGAACGCCAAGCGCGCACCATCGTCATGGGTGCCGGCGCGGTCGGGCTGGTGGGCTGCGCGCTGGTCTGGATGGTGCTGGTGCAGGGGCTGGCCCGGCCGCTCGGGAGGCTCGCCGGCGCGATGGTCAGCCTGTCCCGCGGCGCGGTGGAGACGACCGTGCCGGGCACGAACCGCACCGACCAGGTCGGCGACATGGCGCGCGCCGTGCTGGTGTTCCGTGACAACCTCGTCGCCGCGCGCAACCTGACGGAGACGGCGCTGGAGAATGCGCGCCGCACCGCCATCGCCACCACCCAGGCATCGGATGCCATCGGCCAGGTCAGCGACGGCGCCATGACCCAGCTGGCGGAGCTTCGCCAGGTGGAGGAAGCGCTCGGCCAGACGCAGGATGCAGTGCGCGAAGTCGGTCGCACCACGCAGGAAAGCAGCGACCGTGCGGATGAATCGAAGGCCCTGCTGGCCGAGAACCTGGTCAAGCTGCGCAGCCTGATCGAATTGGTCGACGCTGTCGCGGAGGATACCGAACGCGTCACGCGCATCGCCGGCACCATCGCAAAGATCGCGACCCAGACCAATATCCTGGCCATCAACGCGGCGATCGAGGCCGCCCGCGCCGGCGAACACGGCCGCGGCCTGGCCGTGGTGGCGGAGGAAGTGCGGGCCCTTGCCGCGAGCAGCGAGACGCTGGCGCAGGAGATCGCCGATGTCGTGCTCGTCGCCGGCCGCCGCACGCGCGAAGGCAGCGGCACCGCGGCGGCAGTGGGCGAGGCGATGGATGAGCTGGAGACGATCGTGACGGAAAGCGCGCGCCTCGCCGGCGCCATCGCGGTGGCGATGGAGGAGCAGCAGGCGACCGTCACCTCCATCACCGACCGCGTCAGCACGCTGTCGCGCATCGGCCAGTCCAACGCGACCGCGGCTGAGGAAATCACGGTGACGATGATCGACCTCTCCAAGCTCGCCTCCGAAACCCGCGCGGTGGTGGAAGCGATGGCATCCGATCGGAACGGGGCATGAGCGGGCAGCAGGCAGCGGACGGGGATGTCGAGATCCTCGTCGTCGACGACAGCAGCTTCAACCGGCTGGTGCTGAAGCGCCGGCTGGGGGAGCTTGGCTACACCAAGGTCACGATGGCGGAGGATGGCGTGCAGGGCCTGGCCGCCCTGGAACGCCAGCGCTTCGACGTGGTGCTGCTCGATCTCGAGATGCCGAACCTCGACGGCATCGGCGTGCTGGAACAGTTGCACGCGGCCCGCGGCGCCGCGCCGCCCGTCATCGTCATCTCCGCCCTGACGGAGATGGACAAGATAGTCCGTTGCATCGAACTCGGCGCGGAAGACTACCTGCCGAAAAGCTTCGACCCGCCGCTGCTGCGCGCGCGCCTCGGCGCGGTGCTGGAAAAGAAGCGGCTGCGGGAGGTCGCCGATGCCCGCCTGCACGCGCTGGAGGCGGAACTGGAATCAGCGCGCGCCGCGCAATTGTCGCTGGTGCCGCGGGATTTCGCGGCGGCCGCCACCGGGGCGCTCTCCGTCCATGCCGCCATGGTCCCGGCACGGCAGGTCGGCGGCGACCTGTATGACTGCCTGCGGCTGGATGCGAAGCACATGCTCTTCGCCGTGGCCGACGTCTCCGGCAAGGGCGCGCCGGCGGGGCTCACCATGGCGCGCACCCTCGGCCTGATGCGCGCGGCGGCGAAGCGCCTGTCATCCGATGTCGGCGCGCCGGACCCCGGCGACATCCTGACGATGACGAATGACGACCTTTCGGCCGACAATGAAAGCCAGACCTTCGTCACCGTCGTGGTCGGCGTCATCGATGGCACCACCGGCACGGGCCGCGTCGCCGTCGCGGGGCACGACCTGCCCGTGGTGCTGGGGGGCGGCGCGCCCCGCCTGCTCGGCCCGCTGCGCCGCCAGCCCGCGCTCGGCGTGATGGAGGGCATTCCCTACGCCTCCGACAGCTTCTCGCTGGCGCCGGGCGAATCGCTGTTCTGCTATTCCGATGGCGTGTCGGAGGCCGAGGACAACCAGGGCGGCTTCTTCGGCCAGGCGCGGCTGATGGCGGCGCTGGCGGAGTCGGGGACGGACCCGCGCCAGGTTGTCGAAGCGGTGCTCCGCGCCGTCAGTGCCTTCGCCGATGGCGCACCGCAGGCGGATGACATCACGGCGCTGGCGCTTAAGCACGCAGGGTAGGACGGGGCGGGAAGCACCCCGCCCCGAAACGCTCAGCCCGCGACGAAGCCGTTCGTCACGTGGAAGACGCCGTCGCTGGCCAGCACGTTGCCGCGCGTCACTTCCGGCACCGGGCGGCCGGCCGCCAGCGTCACGCCTTCCCGCGCCAGGCGCGCGGTGCGTTCACCCGTCGCGGTCACGGTCAGACGAGCGCGGTCCCAGGTGACGATGGTGTTGCGGCGCGCCGCGATGTCCGGGAAGCGCAGCAGCCCCCAGGCCGCATTGCCGAAGACCAGCGCCTGGATCTGCGCGCGCTGCGCCTCCGTCGGCTGGGCCGGCGGGTTGTCCAGCAGCGCCAGCGTCGCCGCCGGCAGGCTGTTCAGCGACTCGTTCGTCGGCACGAACAGCGTTACCGCGCCGTTCTGCCGGCCGAGGCGCGACGTCGCGCCGCTGACCACCAGCGCATTCACGAAGCGCGTGTGCTCCGGCTTGCTGCGCAGCAGGGACAGGATGTCGATCGTCCCGTCCTCCGGCACGATCCGGGGCGGGGTGGGGGTCTGGCAGGCGGCGAGCAGCAGCGTCAGGCCGCCGGCGCCGAGCGCGTGGCGTCGGGAAATCACGGGCAGGTCCTTCCTGTCAGAATCCGGCGCGAAGCCCTTGGCGCCGGTAGGGATTGGGTGGGTGCCTCTACCCGCCCGGCGCCGCAGCGTCCAGCAGGGGGAGGCAACCGGTGCGCAGCCGGTTCGCGGCGCCCAGGATCACCCCACGGCGCCTTCCGGCGCGAAGCCATCGGGTTCCAGCACCACCACGGGCTCCCCATTGCCCAGCACGCCGACGCCCCCAATGCCCGGCAGCGCCGCCAGGGCCGGATGCAGCGGCCGCAGCAGCAGGTCCGTCCGCCGCTGCACCGCCCCGACCGATAGCCCGAAGGATCGCCCGCCCGACTTCACGATCACGATGGCGCCTGCGCCACGCGCTTCGCCGGTCGGCAGCCCCAGCACCGCCGCCAGCGACAGAACCTCGCATCCCGGCGCCGCCGCACCATCCAGCACCGCCTCCACCCGCGCCGCCGGCAGCGCATAGGGATGGCCCGCCACTTCCACCAGCAGCACGGGCTGCACCGCCGCCGTCAGCGGCAGGCGGAGCGTGAAGCTGGTGCCCTGCCCCGGCGCGCTCGCGATCTCCACGGTCCCGCCGGCGCGGCGGATGGCGTCCTGCACCACATCGAGGCCGACGCCGCGGCCCGATGTCTCGGTGATCGTCTCGGCGGTGGAGAAGCCGGGGCGGAAGAGCAGCGCATGCACCTCATCCTCGCTCATCCGCGCGGCCTGATCCGCCGTCACCAGGCCGCGGCCGATGGCGCGGGCCAGGACCCGGGCACGATCGATGCCACGGCCATCCTCGCTGACGCGAACCCGGACCTGGCCGGTGCGGCGGGCGGCGGAAACGCGCAGCGTCGCGCGGCGCGGCTTGCCCGCCTCCTCCCGCTCCTCCGGCGTCTCGATCCCATGGTCCACCGCATTGCGGGTGAGGTGCAGCAGCGGGTCGGCCAGCAATTCGACCAGGCTGCGGTCGATGGTGACGTCCTCGCCCTCCATCACCAGCTCGACCTCCTTCGCGGAGGCCTGGGCCACGGCGCGCACCACGCGGGGCAGGCGGCCGAACAGCGTGCCCACCGGCACGACGCGCAACTCCATCACGGAATCATCCAGCCGTCGCATGCCGACGGCCAGGCGGTTCTCCGCCCGCTCCAGCGTTTCCTGCACCTGGCGCAGCCGGCCGACGGCCTGGCCCAACTCCCGCGCCGCGCCGCCGGCCAGGCGGCGTTCCAGCGCCCCGAGATTGGCCAGCGCCTCCGTCATCCCCCCATCCGTCAGGGCTTCCGCCATAGCGAGGGAGGCGGCGCGAACCTCCGCTTCCAGCGCGATGATCTGGTCGATCGTCTCCTGCCGCACGCGCAGCGTCACCGGCGCAGCGCGCATGGGCGCGGCCGGCTCCGCCACGCCGGCGCCATCTGCGATGGGCGAGAGTTCGAGCACCACGGCGCGGGCGGGATCGGCCGCCGTCACGGCGCGGGACAGCGCATCGGCCTCCGCCGGGCCGGCCAGCAGCATGTCCAGATGGGGCGGCTGCGCGTCCAGCACCGTGCGGCTGGTCAGCACCTCCGCCTCCGCCGCCAGGGCCGCCGCCACGGCGGCCTCGGCCTCCGCGGGCACGCCGGTCGCCATCCGCAGGCGGTAGAGGATCCGCCCGCCTTCCAGCGCCGCCAGCGCGCGGCGGCGGCCTTCCGCGCCCAGCAGTGGCGCGAAGGCGGCAGGGATGCGCGAATCCGCCTGTTCGGGGCCCGGCCCCACTTCCTGCGCCTGGCGCAGCGCGGCCAGCCCACCTTCCGCGGCGCTGCGCAGCCGGTCGGCGATGACCGGCCCCTGCGCCGCCAGGGTCGCCGCCGCGTCCGGGTCGCTGGCGCGATCCGCCAGGTCCGCCAGCGACAGCAGCAGGTGTTCCAGCCCTTCCAACCCGAAGGCTGTTGCCACCTCCGCCGCTTCCAGCGCCGCCGTCATCGCGGCCGCCGTATCGCCACCCGCCGTCACCGCTTCCGCCTGCAGGGCCAGCGCCGCCAGGCGCGGGCCGAGCGCCGCCGATTCGGTGCCTGGCGCACCCGCCAGGCGGTCGGCCCCCGCAGGCTCCCCGGCCTCGGCCTCCAGCAGCGCCAGCATCCGCCGCAACCCGCCCAGCGCCGCCAGCGCCCCGGCGCCGCCGGCCTGGGCCGCCAGCCGGTCAAACCCCGCGCCGAGCCGCCCGAGCCCCAGCATCCGGGAGGCATCGCCGAGATCGGCGGCCTCCCGCAGCGCCTCCGGCCGCCGTTCCACGGCCAGCGCCGCCAGCAGGGGCGCGGCCTCCACGGTCCGGGAAGCGAGCGCGCCCAGCAGCGCCGCCGCCGGGCCGGGCGAAGGCGCGGCTGGCGGGGTGGGCGCGGGGCTGGGCTGCCGGGGCGGGGCCGGCACATTGCCATCGGCCAGCGCGCCGAGCCTGGCCAGCAATTCCGCCGGCGCGGGCACGTCCTTGTGCTGGTCGATCACGACCGCGCGCTGGCGCCGCAACACATCGACCGCGGCCAGCAGCGCGTCGGCGATGGCGCCTTCCACCACCAGCCTGCCGTTGCGCGCCAGGCCGAGGATGTCCTCCGCCCGATGCGCCACATTTTTCATCCCCGGCGCGCCGAGCGCATCGGACATGCCCTTCAGGGAGTGGAAGGCCCGGAACAGCCGGTCCACCGCCGGCCGGTCCGCCGCCGCGCCGCCAGCCAGGATACGCTCGATGGCATCCAGGTGCTCTTCCGACTCGCCCGCGAATTCCTGCCAGAGGCCCTCGTCGTCAATCATCGGTCTCTCCGCCAGCGGGGCTCACCGCGCTGCCTCCACCGGCAGCCCGGCCGCACGCCGGGCGGTGCGCAGCAGCGCCTCCCCCTGCCGCTGCTTGAGGTCCGGGCTGAGGGCGCCGGAGGGCTTGCCGACGATGCCGGCAACGCCGAGCCGCCTGGCCTCCACCGCCGTCGCCGATCCGGGCCGGGCGGCGGAGGAGACGATGACGACCTGGCCGATCCCCTCCAGCGCCCAGCGCCGCATCACGCCGATGCCGTCGAGTTCCGGCATCTCGATATCCAGCATGGTCAGGTCGGGCTGGCAGTCGCGCATGGCGGCCAGCGCCCGCACGCCATCGGCGGCTTCGCCGACCACCTCGAAATCCGGGTCCGTCGCCAGCGTTTCCCGCACCAGGCGGCGCATCATGGCGCTGTCATCCACCACCAGGACGCGGCGCTTCGCCGCGGTGGGGGCCGGGGCGAAGGGCAGGTCCTGGCCGGCAATGGCGATGGCGGCGGCGTGGGACGCCAGCGCGGTCGCGTCGAAGGGCGCTTCCGCCAACAGGGCACGCAGCGAATCGAGGCCGAGCGCCTCCGCCATCGCACGCAGCGAATCGGCGGCCCGGGCGGCCGCCGCCTCATCCGTCGCCGCGGCCAGCCGCAGGCAGCCCGCCTGGAATTCGGGCGTGAAGGCCGCCAGCATCTCCGGGTCCAGCGCCGCCGGGCCTGGGGCCGCAGGGGGGGCCGACGCGGCCGGTGGCGGCAGGTCCTCGCCATGCGCCACGATCAGCGCGGCATGGCTGGCCAGCACAGCAGCCAGGTCACGAAGCCCGGCCGCATCGAAGGGATCGAGCAGCGGCAGCGCGCGGTCCAGCAGCAGCTTGAGCGAGGCAAGCCCCGCCGCGCCGGCCAGGGCCCGCAACCCGTCCAGCGCCCGCCCCGCCGCGCCCTCGTCGCCCGCCGCCGCCAGCTTCGCGCAGGCCGCGTCGAATTCCGGGGCCAGCGCGTCCAGGATCTCCCGGTCCAGGCTCGGCGCCGGCGGTGGCGGCGCCGCGGCAGCGGGGGGCGGGGCTGCCGGCCCAGGGGCGACATCCGCCCCGGCCTCCCCCACCGCGCGGGCCTGGCGTGCCAGGGCCTCCGCCGCCCGATGCAGGGCGGGCAGGTCCAGCGGGTCGAGCTCCAGCGCCGCATCCTCCACCATCCGCGCCAGCGATGGCGCGCCGAGTGCCGCCGCCATGGCGCGCAGCTGGTCCAGCGCGCGCTGCGCCGGCGCGGCGTCCCGCACCATCGCCAGCCGCACGGCCTCGGCCTCGAATTCTGGGACGAAGGCGTCTAGCATCTCCCGGTCAAGGATCATGCCACACGCTCCCGCGTGAGGGCCTGGACCCGGCGGCCGAGCCCGGCGGGGTCCGCCGTCTCCACCGCCAGCCCGCTTTCGATGACCGCGCCGGGCATGCCGGCGACGACGCAGCTTGCGGGTGACTGGGCCAGCACGGGCATGCCCCTCTCCGTCATGGCGCGGGCGCCCTGCTCCCCATCCCGGCCCATGCCGGTCAGCACCACGCCCAGCGCGCGGCGCGCCACCAGCGCGGCGGATTGGAACAGCAGGTCCACCGAAGGATGCACCGCCATCGGTCCAGAGGCGAGTCGAAGCGTCAGCCCGCCCTCCCCCCCCACCGCGCGGCGTGCCAGATGGCCATCGGTGCCACCCGGGATCACCGTGATCTCCCCCGGGATCAGCACCTGTCCCGCACGGCCAACGCCGACCGGCACGCCCGACAGCCGGGCCAGGTGATGCGCCAGGTCCGGCGCCAGGTCCGCCGGCATGTGCTGGGCCACCACGCAGGGCACCGGCAGGCGCCCCGCCGCGGCCAGGAAGGCGGCCAGCGCATCCGGCCCGCCGGTCGAGGCCCCCACCACCACCACGTCGCAGCCGCCCGCGGCCTTGACCACCCGGACCGGCCCCGCCGCCCGCGCCATCGGCCGCACCGCCGCGCGCTGCCCCGCCCAGTGCCGCAGCCTGGGCCGCAATTCACGGTCCAGCATGCCGAGGTCCACGCCGCCGAGGTCGCCATCCTTGCAGACATAGTCCACCGCACCGCGATCCAGCGCCGCCAGCGCCGTGGCCGATCCGTCGCGCGTGTGGTGGCTCACCATCAGCACCGCCGGCGGGTCGGGCAGCGCCATCACCCGCCGCGTTGCCTCCAGCCCATCCAGCTTCGGCATCTCCACATCCATGGCGATGACGTCGGGGCGGAGCTTCGCGGCCTGCTCCACCCCGGCCTCGCCATCCGCGGCCTCACCGACCACCTTGAGGTCGCCCTCAGCCTCGATGATCCGGCGAAGCGCCATGCGCATGAAGCCGCTGTCGTCCACGACGAGGACCCGGATCAAGACGCGGCACCCAGGATGGCGGCGCGGCAGATCGGCAGGGGTGCGCCCTGGAATTCCGCGATGGCGGACACCAGCCCTTCCCCCGCCACGGCGGCGATCAGCCTTTCCGGGATGCGCCGCAATCCCGTGACGACGGATACCGCCAGCGCCACCGGCCGTACCCCCGCCAGGCGCAGCAGCGGCGCCTCCGCGTCCGGCGTCCCCAGTACGGATGCGAGGCCGAGGCGTTCCCCGGCATCGAGCACAGGCAGCACATCCCCCCGATGCGCGGCCACGCCGCGGAAGGCGGAAAGCCGTCCCTCAGGGGTGGGGCTCGGCGTCATGGGCGGGATCACCGCCTGAACCTCCTCCACCGGCAGGGCAAAGGCCTGGCCACCGGCGGTGCAGACCAGCAGGGCGCGGACCGGCTCCGGCACCGGGGGCGCCATGACCTGGCCAAGCGGCGCCGCGGCCAGTTCCGCCAGGGCCCGGTCGAGCCGCGCGACCAGCGTCGCCTCCCCCGGCCGCGCAGGCTCGATCCGATGGCAGGGAAGGCCGAGGCGCCTTCCCGCATGCCGGAACAGCACCAGCAACCCCGGCGGCGAGGCTTCCGCGAGCGCCGATTCGGCCGCCCAGGCCGGATCCAGCACCATGACCGGCGCGCCCGCGGCGACGGCGTAGCCCAGCGCGGCGGCCCCCGCGCCCGGTGCCGGGCGCAGCGCCGGCATCGGCACCACGCGTTCCAGCGCGGCGAAGGGCAGCACAAGGCGCAGCCCCCCGATCTCCGCCGCCATCGCCACCAGCCGCGCCCGGCCCGCGCGGGCGGGCACCGCCCATCCGGCGCCGGTCGCCGCCTCCGCCGCCGGCACGGGCCGGGCGGAAAGGCGCGGCGCCAGCAGCGGCAGGGCATCCGGCGGCGCCGGCGTCACCACCGCCTCTCCCGCCATCACCAGGCGGCCGCCGGGGCCGTCGATCATCACCCAGGCCTCGCCCCCCGGCAGGCCGGGCTGGGGCGACATCACCGGCAGCGCCTGGCCGCCGATCACCACGATGCCCAGCAGCCCGGCCCCGGCGAGCGGTGCCGGCCGCAGGCGCTGGGGCTCCACCGGCTGGGCGCCGGGCGGCAGCAGGAAGGCGAGTCCACCGGCGACCAGGGCTTCAGCCACCCGCTTCCTCCCGCCGCCAGATGCCGACGAGATCCCGCGACCAGGGCCGGAGGCCAAGGCCGGGGGGGGCCGAATCGGTCGGCCCCAGCAGCAGGGCACCGCCCGGCCGCAGCGCCGCGGCCAGGTGGCGGAGGACCGCCAGCCGCCCTTCCTGCGTCATGTAGATCAGCACGTTGCGGCACAGGATCGCATCGGCGGATGCCGCTGCCAGGCCGCCATGAAGCAGGTTTTCCCGCCGGAAACGAACGCCGGGGCGGAGCGCCGCCACCGGTTCGAACCACCCATCCGCGATGTCGAGCAGCGCCCGGTCCTCCGCCCGCACCTCCCGCAGCGCATCGGGCGGGCCGAGGCGGTATCGCGCGGCCTCCGCCGCCTCCAGCGCCGGGCGGGAGACATCGATGCCCAGCACCCGCCAGGGATGCCCGGCGCGGGTGCCGAGAATGGCGAGCGTCCAGGCCTCCTCCCCCGTCGCGCAACCCGCGGAGACGAGGGAAAGCGGCCGCCCCGCCGCGCCCGCCACCAGCGTCGGCAGCAGGAGGCCGCGGAACAGGTCGAGTTGCGCGGAAGCGCGGAACATCCGCGTCTCCTGCACCGTCACCGCGTCCAGCAGGGCGGCCCAGTCCGGATGGTCGATCCCCGGGCGATCCATCGGCAGGCGGGCGACCAGGGGCGCGGCGCGCACCAGGCGGTTCATCAGCACGTCGGAGGCCGCGAAGCCTGCAAGCGCTTCAAGCCGTGCCATCACCGCGCCGAAGGGCAGCGCGGCCAGGGCGTGAGACCCGGTATCGGGCACTGTCGGTCAGCCGGCCGCGTCCAGCACGGCTGTCAGCCGGTTCAGGCCATCCTCCCTGCTGTAGCGAATCGCCTTGGTCATCTGCTGCACGAAATGAACGCCGAGTCCGCCGATCTCCCGGTCCTCCAGCGCCGCATCCGTGTCCGGCGCGGCCCGGACCAGCGGATCGAAGGCGCGGCCGTCGTCCTCCACGGTGGCGATCACCTCATCCGCCTCCGCCCGCACGGTGACAGCGATGTAGGTGGCGCCGCCGGCGCCGCCGGTACCATGCATGGCGACATTGGCGGCCAGTTCCTCCACCACCAGGGCCAGGCGATGCGCGGCCTTGGGGGACAGGCCAGCCTCCTCGGCGAATCCCTCCAGCGCGTCGAGCAGACGCGGGACCTCGTCCGTATCGGGCGGTATGGTCAGGGCAAGCGGTTGCGGCACGTGAGGTGCTCTCTGGAAGCCGATCGCGGGAAGGTTAGCCGTGGCCGCGGCGCTTGTCGCGCCCCGCGCGCATCAGACCGATGCTATCGCAACGCCCCGTGGCGGGCGACCCACCCCACGGACCAGGCGAGCCACCGGCGCGCGCTGCCCGAGGGTGGGCAGGCGCTGCGTCCGGCGTCGCGGATCGATCACCCCGCCAGCGCGCGCCAGACGCGCTCCGGCGTCAGCGGCATGTCGATGTGATCGATGCCCAGCGCCTCGCACGCCGCGGAGACGATGGCCGGCGGCGCGCCGCAGGCCCCACCCTCCCCGGCCCCCTTCACGCCCAGGTCGTTGATCGGCGTCGGCACGATGTTGAAGTCGATCGCCATGTCCGGCAGGTCATCGGCCCGCGGCATGGCGTAGTCCTGGAAGGTCGCGGTCAGGAACTGCCCGCTTTCCGGATCGTAGAGCGCATGTTCCAGCACCGCCTGGCCAAGCCCCTGCGCGATGCCGCCATGCGACTGGCCGTGCACCAGCATCGGGTTGATCACGTTGCCGACGTCATCGACCGCGGCATAGCTCACCACCGCTAGCCGCCCCGTCTCCGGGTCGATCTCGACCTCCGCGACGTGGCAGCCATTCGGGAAGTTGCACTCCGTGCTGCGCTTGTAGAGAACCTGCTCGTCGAGGCCCGGGGTCTCCCCGGCCGGCAGCCTGGCCGGATCGAGCGAGGCCGCCACCACCTGCTGCCAGCTCACCGCCATGTCCGTGCCCGCGACGGCGAAGCGGCCCCCGACCAGCTCGATATCGGCCACGCCCGCTTCCAGCAGATGCGCCGCGATCCGCTTCGCCTTGGCCAGCACCGCTTCCGAGGCGCGCGACGACGCGACGCCGCCCATCTGGGAGGACCGCGATCCCCCCGTGCCGAAGCCCTGCTCCACCTGGTCGGTATCGCCCTGGATCAGTTCCACATCCTCGAACGGGATGCCGAGGCGCGCATGGACGATCTGCGCGAAGGCGGTTTCATGCCCCTGGCCGTGGCTGAAGGTGCCGACATGCAGCCGCGCCTTGCCTTCCGGCGTCATCACCACCCGCGCCCATTCCTGCGGCTGGCCGCCTGAGGCTTCGACGAAATAGCCGATGCCGATGCCGCGCTTCTTTCCCGCAGCCTCCGACGCCGCCTTCCGCGCGGGATAGCCATCCCAGTCCGCGAGCTTGAGGGCCATGGCCTGGGTGCCGCTGAAATCGCCGCTGTCCAGCACGTTGCCGACGCAGTTCCGGTACGGCATCTGGTCGGCGCGGATGTAGTTGCGGCGACGGATCTCATCCTTGCCGATGCCGAACTGCGCGGCGCCGATATCGAGCAGCCTTTCGATCGTATAGGCGATCTCCGGCCGGCCCGCGCCGCGATAGGCATCGGTCGGCACGGTATTGGTGAAGGCGCAGCGCACCTGGAGGTTCACGGCCTGCAGGTCATAGACCGTGCCCGCGATACGCGCCCCCGCCACCGTCGGGATGCGCGGCCCGAAATCGAACAGATAGGCGCCCATGGCCGCGATGGTGCGGGCGCGCATCCCGAGCGCCTTGCCATTCGCGTCGAAGGCCATCTCCGCCGTGGTCACGTGATCGCGGCCATGCGGGTCGCTCACCATCGTCTCACTGCGATCGGACCGCCACTTGACCGGCCGGCCGAGCCGCTTGGCCGCCCACAACACCAGCGCGGATTCCGGAAAATTCTTGCCGCGCAGCCCGAAGCCGCCACCGACATCGCGGGAGATCACGCGCACCTTCTCCAGCGGCACCTTGAAGGCGAACTTCGCCAGCGACTCCCGCACCTTCATCGCGCCCTGGCTCGGGCTGTGCAGTTCGTAGCGTTCCCGCTCCGCATCCCAGCGGCCGATCGCGACGCGGGGTTCCATCGGGTTGCCGACCAGGCGATTCTGCACGAGTTCGACGCGGGCCACCGTATGCGCCGTGGCAAAGGCCGCATCGGCCTCAGCCTCCCGCCCATTCGACCAGTGGACGCAGAGGTTCGTGCCATTCTCCTCCCAGATCACCGGCGCGTCCGCGTCCAGCGCGCGGGCGGTGTCGGTGATGGCGGGCAGGGGTTCGTAGTCGATCTCGACCAGTTCGCAGGCATCCTGCGCCTGGGCGCGGGTCTCCGCGACGACGGCGACGACCAGGTCGCCCACGAAGCGCACGCGTTCCGTCTGCAGGATGGTGCGCGGCGGCGCGTAGAGCGGCGGCGTGCCATCCATGGGCGGCACTTCGACCATCACCGGGAAGAGGCCGATGCCATCGGCTTCCGCATCCTGACCCGTCAGCACCGCCAGCACGCCGGGTGCCGCGCGCGCGGCGTCGAGGTTGATGGAGACGATCCGCGCATGGGCATGGGGAGAGCGCAGCACCGCGAGATGCGCCTGGCCCTCGACATTGATGTCATCCGTGTAGGTGCCGCGACCCGTGAGGAGGCGAACATCCTCCTTCCGCCGCACGGGCTGGCCGATGCCGAACTGGTCGCCCACCATCTGGTCCATCGAACGTCTTCCCTTGTGTTCTTTATTCAGTCGTGGCCGGCCGCGGCCGCCGCACCCTGCCCCGCGATCCGCCCCAGCGTCACCGCGCTGAGCAGCCCGTTGCCGGACAGATAGCCCCCGGCCTCAGGGCCGGAGACACCGCAAGCCGCGCCGCCGGCGGCGAAGAGGTTGGGGACGATCCCGCCCGCGGCAAGCCGCACCCGCGCGCCTTCATCCACCACCAACCCGCCCTGGCTGTGGAACAACGCGCCGGTGACGCGGACGGCGCAGAGCGGCCCGGCCAGCGGCGCCACGCCCTGCCAGTTGCGGCCGAAGCCATCGGTCGCGCCATCGCGCTTCAGCGCAGCGACCTCGGCGAAGGTCGCAAGGAAAACGTCCTCCGGCAGCTTCATCAGGCGCGCGAGGTCAGCGGGCGTCTCGGCGCTGATGACGGCGCCCTGCGCCTGCGCCTGGCGAAAATCCTCGAACTGCGCGGTGATGCCGGCGATGCGGCTGTCGAAGACATCCCAGGCGATGGCGCCGGGCTGCCCCATGACGGCGACGCCCGCCTCCGAATAGCCGGAGGATTCATTCCAGAAGCGCCGCCCCTCGGTGTTCACCTGGAAGCCGCCTTCCATGATGACGGCCCAGGAGACGAGGATGCCCTGGGGATGCGCGACTGATCCGTGGCCCTGGTGGCCCGTCATGTCGCGCAGCTGCGCGCCGATCTGCTCGCCCCAGGACAGCGCCTCGCCCTCATTCCCGGGATGCCCGAAATAGACGGCGTCCGCGAGTTCGGGGATGTATTTGCGAACGAGTACCTTGTTCCCGGCATAGCCGCAGCAGGCCAGCACGATCGCCTTGGCGCCAATGCGTTCCTGGCTGCCATCAGGCCGCGTCGCGACCAGGCCGCGCAGGCGTCCCGACGGGTCCGCGACCAGCGTCGTGACGCGCGCTTCCGTCAGCAGCGGCACGCCGGCGGCCTCCGCCGCGCTGCGAAGCCGGTCCACGAGTTCCGCGCCGCTGCGGCTCGGCAGGCCATGCATGCGGCGATGGGTGTGGCCGGGATAGGAGAAGTCGTGCACCACGGAGAAGTCGAGCCCGTGGCGATCCGCCAGCCATTCGATGGCGCGGCCCGCATTCTCCGCCACCGTCCGCGCGGTGGTGGGCTCCGCCTGCCCATGCGCCTTTTTCTGGATATCCCGGGCAAAAGTCTCGGCATCATCCTCGATGCCATGGGCGCGCTGGAAGCGCGTGCCCGCCGCCGGGATGAGACCCGCGCTGAGGGAGGTGCTGCCCCGCGGCACCGGATCGCGTTCCAGCAGCAGCGGTTCCACCCCTGCATCGAGGCAGGACAGCGCGGCCACCAGCCCCGCCGCGCCGGCGCCGATGATGGCGACGGGAACCTCAATCTCGAAGGCCGGATCGGCCTCGGTGACGACGCGGCCGATGCTCATGGCAGCTTCGCCAGTTCCTCGGCGATGGTGCTGATGCGGGCCACGGGGCGAAGCGCCTCGATCGCCGTCCTGTGCAGTTCCTCGGTGAAGGCGGCGCAGGCGTCTTCCAGCACCGTCACCTCAAACTCCCGCACATGCGCGCCGCGGACGGTGGAAGCGACGCCGCCATTCGTCACGATGCCGCTGACCAGCAGCTTGCGGATGCCCGCCTTGCGCAGCACCCATTCGAGGCGCGTCTGGTAGAAGGCGTCGTAGCCCACCTTCTCCACCGGCAGGTCGGAGGGGGCGAGTTCCTCCACCACCTGGTGCCCCCATCCGCCCATGACGAAATCGCCTTTCTTCAGGAAGGGGCGCATGGCCTTGAGATGCGGGTCGATCCAGGGCTCGCCACCCTTGCCCGTGAACAGGGTGAAATGGGTGGAGGCGATCCACCCGCCCTTCGCCCGCATCGCATCCGCCAGCGGCTTGAGGCGTCCGGGGATGGCCGCGATGGCGGGCGCGGAATAGCCCGCGCGTCCATAGGCGCCATCGGGATGGATGAAGTCGTTCTGCAGATCGCAGAGCAGCAGCGCGGTCTGGCTGATGGGGATCGCCGCCTCGGCCATCGCCGTCACTCCCGTTCGATGATGAGGTTGCCGAAGCGGTCGGTGCGCGCGACCAGGTCGGGATCGACGACGACCGTCGCATCGCCCTGTTCAAGGATCGCGGGCCCATGCACGCGCGACCCTTCCGGCAGGTCGAGCCGCGACCAGACGGTCGCGGTATGCCAGGCCCCATCGAACCACACCTGCCGCGCGCCGCGTGCCGCGCCTTCCACCGTTGCATCCTTGGGCGGTGCCAGCGCCGTCAAGTCGAAGTCGGGCCGGATGCCGATGGCGGCCGTGCGGAGCGAGACGATGCGGATGCCAAGGCCCGGCAGCAGCCGGCTGAAGGCCGTCTGGTAGGCAGCCTCGAAGGCCATGCGGATGATGGCTTCGCTGACGCCGGTGGTGCCGTTCTTCACATGCACGGGCAGCGGCACGCCAACGGTGTGCGTCTGGCCGGCATAGTGCATGTCGAGTTCGAAGCGGATCTCGATGCGCTCCACCGGGAGCCCCGCGGCCTCCACCACGGCGCGCGCGGCGGTCGCTTCTTCCACCATGCGTTGGTCGAGCGCGGCGGCGTCGATGCCATCCAGGTTGCGGTTCAGCGTCCGCACCTGGTCATGCCGCACATCGGCGATGACGCAGCCGATGGCACTGGTCACGCCGGGAAAGCGCGGCACCAGCGCCGCCTGCAACCCCACTTCCTTGATCAGCGCGCCGACATGCAGCGCGCCGCCGCCGCCGAAGGGCAGTGCTACGAATTTCTGCGGATCATGCCCCCGCTCGATGGAAACGAGCCTGATGGCACCGGCCATCTTGGCATTGGCGACACGCACCACGGCCTCCGCCGCCGCCATGGCATCAAGGCCAAGCGGTTGGCCGACATGATGCAGCAGCGCGGCCTTCGCACCCTCCACATCCAGCCGCGCCAGCGCGCCACCGATGGGCTTGTCCGCATTGATCCGGCCGAGCACGACATTCGCATCCGTCAGTGTCGGCCGCGTATTGCCCTGGCCGTAGCAGACCGGGCCCGGTCGGCTGCCCGCGCTTTCCGGCCCCACCTGCAACAGCCCGCCGCGATCGACATGGGCGATGGAACCACCGCCGGCGCCGATGGTCGTGATCTCGATCATCGGGCTGCGGATCACCAGACCGAAATCGATCGTCGCCTGGGCCGCCAGCGCCATCTCTCCGCCTGCGACCAGGGACACGTCGAAAGACGTGCCGCCCAGGTCACAGGTGATGGCGTTCTCGAACCCCGCCGCCTTGGCGATGGCCGCCGCTGCGATGACACCAGCCGCCGGCCCGGACAGCGCCGTGCGCGCCGGCACGCTGCGCGCGGTAGCGGTGGACATGATGCCGCCATTGGACTGCACGATGTGGAACCGCCCGCCGAAGCCCGCGCTCTCCAGCGCGCCTTCCAGCTTGCCGAGGTAGCTCGCCACGCCGGGTTGCAGATAGGCGTTGAGCGCGGTGGTGGAGGCACGCTCGAACTCCCGAATCTCCGGCAGGATTTCCGAGGAAACGCTGACATGCGGCGTCGGCCAGATCGCGCGCACGGCTTTCGCCGCCGCGGCCTCGTTCACCCCGCTCGCATAGGCATTGATGAAGACGATCGCGCAGGCTTCGGCGCCGCGCGCCAGCAATTCACGCGCTGCCGCCTCGACGGCCGCGATATCGACCGCCGTGTGCACCGTCCCATCCGCCAGCGTGCGCTCCGGCACCTCGAAGCGCATGTCGCGGTCCGTGATGGGCAGGAACTCGCCCCAGAGGCCCCAGGTGTTGCGCCGGTCCCGCCGCCGCATCTCCAGCACGTCGCGGAAGCCCGCGGTGGTGATGACGCCGAGCTTGGCACCCTTGCGTTCCAGCAGCGCATTGGTGCCGACGGTCGTGCCATGCACGATGGCCTCGAACCCCGCAGGCCCGCCCAGTGCCCGCAGCCCGTTCATGAAGCCCACGGCCTCATCGCCCCGGTTCGACGGCACCTTCGCCGTGCGGAAGGATGCTGTGCCGGGATCATAGAGGAACAGGTCGGTAAACGTGCCGCCGACGTCCACGCCGACGATGGGTGCGCTGCTCATGCCCGGTATCCGTAGTCCTGTGCCGCGCGTTCCGCGCTGACGAAGCCCAGCCTGATGTCACGCGCCACAGCCTCCCGCGGCCGCTGCATCGGGTCGCCCCATCCGCCGCCACCCGGTGCTTCCAGGCGCACGCGCTGCCCGGCCTCGATCTTCACGCCGACGATCTTGCTGGCCATGGGCGGCGTGTTCCAGCCATCCGCCGATTGCCAGGCGAAGGTGTTCAGCGCGGCTGGCTGCCCGCCGCTGACGCCGAAGGGCGCGAAGCGACCGCGTTCCCCCAGCAGCGCCACTTCCGTGGTGCCGGGCGACAGCGCCTCGATCTCATAGATCGCGCCGACACCGCCGCGATGCAGCCCGGCGCCGCCGCTGTCCGGCCGCAGCGCCCATTGGGTGAACATCACGGGGTAGGCGGCTTCCAGGATCTCCGCCGGCGGGATCGTCGCGGTGGAGATCGGGTTGTTCGCGTGGTGCAGCCCATCGCTCTCCGGATTGCCGCCGAGGCCGCCGCCGAAGAAGGAGAACATGACCCAGCGCGTGCCATCCTTGCGCTGGCCGGACAGCGACAGCGCGTTGATGGTGCCGAAGGGCGCTGCCGTCGCGCGTTCCGGCACCGCCTTGCCCAGCGCGCCGAAGATGACGCCGATGAGGCGGAGGATCGTCTCGGTATAGCCCGCCACCGGCCGCGGCGGACCGACGCCGAGCAGCGAGGAATCAGGAATCACAAACTCGATCGGCCGCAGCACGCCCGCATTCGCCGGCACATCGGGGAAGGCATGCTTCAGCGCGACATAGCAGGCCGCCACCGTCGTCGCCCGGCTGATGTTGATCGGGCCGAGGCAGGCATCGCTGCTGCGGGAGAAGTCGAGCAGCATCGACCCGCCGCGCACCTTCATGTCCAGCGCGATGACCAGCTTCTCATCGACCACGCCGTCATTGTCGAGGTAATCCTCGAAGGCGTAGTCGCCATCGGGCAGCGCCTCGACCTCCGCCTGCATCAGCGCCGCGGCGCGATCCGCCAGCGCCACGAAGGCAGATTCCACCGTCGACTCCCCGCTTTCATCCAGCAGCGCGGAGAGGCGTCGCTGGCCGAGATCCAGCGCATTCAACTGGCCGTTCAGGTCGCCCCAATTGGATTGCGGCACGCGGCTGTTGGCCGCCAGGATATCGAGGATGTCCTGCTGCATCACGCCGGCGCGGATCAGCTTCACCGGCGGGAAGCGCACCCCTTCCTGGTGGCTCTCCGTCGCGCGCGGATTGTAGTTGCCAGGCACGTTGCCGCCGATGTCGAGCCAATGCCCCACGCTCGCCAGCCAGCAGAACAGCTTCCCCTGCCGGAACAGTGGCCGGACGAGGCGGAAATCATTCAGATGGGTGCCGCCCTCATACGGGTCGTTGAAGATGAAGGTGTCGCCGGGGTCGAGCCCGGCGCCCGCCTGCACCCGCTTGATGACGGCCTGCACGGCGAAGGACATGGCGCCGACGAAGATCGGCAGCCCCTTCGTCCCCTGCACCAGCGTGGCGCCGGTTTCCGCATGATAGATGCCGTGGCAGGCGTCGCGCGCCTCCGCGATGATCGGGTTGAACGCGCTGCGATACAGCGTTGCGTCCATCTCGTCGGCGATCTGCTCCAGCCGTCCCTTCAGGACGGCCAGCGTCACGGCGTCGAGCGCCCCGCGCTCGCGGACATGAGCAAGACTCATCGTGCCAGCAATTCCACCAGTGAAGTCGCCTCGTCATGCGGGCCGATCGCCAGCACCGCTTCCTCGATCGCCGTCGCGCGATCGCGCCCATAGACCGGGTCAGCCAGGTCATGGAATTTCTCGCGCACCTCGGCCTCCGAGAAGGGATCCTCGGTATCCCCGCGATTGGTCGTGACCTCCGCGCGCAACACGCGGCCATCATTCAGCGTGATGGCGACGCGCGCGGGGCGCAGGCCGGGCAGCATCGCCGTCATCGCCGCATCCTCGTCGACCGTCACTCGCTGCGCCAGCGCCAGCGTCACGGGATCCTCACGCGCGGGTCCACGGAAGGCTGGCACGGTCGCGGCCCCGTGGCGGATGAAGGTGGCGATGGCGAAGGGGATGCTGAACTTGGCGGCCAGCATGTTCGGCGCCGCGGGGCTGTCGAGCTGCGCGGCCCAGACATAGGTGTGGACGTGGACCGCCTTCACCTGGTCCGGCGTCAGCGCGCCATGCTCCGCCACGATCTTCGCCAGCGCATCCAGCGCGCCATGCGTATAGCGGCAGGCGGCGTGGCGCTTGAAATAGTTGCGGGCGATCTCCCAGCGCGTGCCGAGCTCCGCCACCATCTCATCCGGCCGGAAGTCATTCGCGCTGACATGGCCGAAGATGGTGGCGACGCCGTCGCGCTCACCCTCGAACCCCGCCCGCACCAGATCCCACACGGTGATGCCGAGCATGTTGGCGACGCCGGCATAGGTGTTCCGTACCGTGCCGCCTTCCAGCATCGTCTTGCGCGACGTGGCCAGGCCGAGCGTGGAGGCCATGTTGATCACGCCGCGGAATTCCTCCGCCGTCGCGCCATGCAGCTTGGCGATGCCGGTCGCGGCGCCCAGCGTGCCCCAGGTGCCATGCGGGTGCATCGCGACGTTCAGCTTGCTCGCGATGCCGACGCGGCTGCCCATCTCGTAGCCCAGCGCCAGCGCCACCAGCAGCGCCGCGCCGTCGCCGCGCGGTGCCGCCAGCAGCGCGGGCACGACATGGATGGCGGGGTGGCCGCGGGCATACTGGTTGCCCTCATCCAGTTCCAGCATCGTGCCGGCGGTGCCATTCAGGAAGGCCGCCGTGCCGGGACGCGCGCCGCCGGCGAAGCCGATCACCGGCGAATCGCCGCCACCCTCACGCGCGATCATCCGCGCCGCCAGCGCCTGGCACTCGGGCTCCTGCGCGCCCGATGCGATGGCCCCGATGCAATCCAGCAGCGCCAGCCGCGTGCGCGCCACCACATCCGCCGGCAGATCGGCGAAGCGAACCTTGGCCGCGAAGCGCGACCATTCGCCGAGCCATGGCGAGGGTGGCGTGGCGAGCAGCTCCGTTGCCGCGGCAACCCCCGGCGTCAGCATGGCCATGGCTTCTGTTTCCTTCCCCGTTACAGACCCAGATAGGCGCGCTTCAGCTCCGGGTCGTCACGCACTGTGGCAGCCGGGCCCGACAGCGCGAAGACCCCGTGTTCCAGCACATAGGCGCGGTCCGCAATGTCGAGGGACTGCGCGACATTCTGTTCCACCAGCATGATCGCAAGCCCTTCTCCATGCAGCCTGCGGATCAGGGTGAACATCTCCTCCACCAGCAACGGCGAGAGGCCGAGCGACGGCTCATCGAGGATCAACAGCCGCGGCTCCGCCATCATGCCGCGCCCGATCGCCAGCATCTGCTGCTCACCGCCCGAGAGCGTGCCCGCGCCCTGGGCCACGCGTTCCCGCAGGCGGGGGAAGGTCGCGAAGACCTTTTCCAGGTTCCGCGCACGGTTCGGCCTGGCGCGGCGGTAGGAACCGAGTTCGAGGTTCTCCCGCACCGTCAGGTTCGGGAAGATCTTGCGGCCTTCCGGCACCTGGATCAGGCCGCGCTCCATCACCTGCGCCGGCGACAGCCCGGTGATGCGCTGCCCCTCGAACAGCACCTCCCCGCTGCGCGGCCTGACGAGCCCGCTGATGGTCATGTTCAGCGTCGTCTTGCCCGCGCCGTTCGATCCCAGCACGGCGACGATCTCGCCGGCCTTCACCTCCAGCGAGACACCTTCCAGCACGCGGGTCAGGCCATAGCCCGCGACCAGATCCCTGACTTCAAGCATCGCGCTTGCCTGACAGGCGCGTTGCCGCGCCGTGACCGAGATAGGCTTCGACAACGGCCGGCGTCGCCACCACTTCCGCCGGCGTGCCGCTGGCGATGATGCGGCCCTGCGCCAGCACATGCACGGCCTCGCAGAGGTTCATCACGGCCTGCATCACATGCTCGATCATCAGCACGGTCACGCCGGAATCGCGGATGGCGCGGACAACGGGCACGATGTCGCGCACCTCGCTCGGATTGAGCCCCGCCAGAACCTCGTCCAGCAGCAGCAGCTTGGGCTCCGTGGCCAGCGCCTTCGCCAGTTCCACCCGCTTGCGTCCCGCCACCGTCAGCGCGGCCGCGGGCTTGTCGAGTTCCGCGGTCAGCCCCACGCGCGCCGCCACCTTCTCCGCCAGCGCGATCGCGTCGTCGCGCCGCTTGTGCCGGAGGAAGGCGCCGACGGCGATGTTCTCCCGCACGGAGAGACCGGCAAAGGGCTGCACGATCTGGAAGGTGCGCGCGATGCCGGCGCGGGCGAGCAGATGCGGCGGCCGCGCCGTGATCTCCTCCCCCTTCCACAGCACATGCCCGGTGGTCGGCTTCTGGAAGCCGGAGACGATGGCGAAGAGCGTTGTCTTCCCCGCGCCATTCGGCCCGATCAGCCCGGTGATGCTGCCCTCCTTCACGAAGAAGGACGCATCGGAGACGGCAAGCAGGCCGCCGAACCGCATGGAGACATTGCGGACGGCCAGGAAGGCGGGATCGGGTTCGATCACTTCGTCCCCCTCCAGCGCCGGATCAGCCCGGGTATGTTCCGCGGCGGGAAGCGCACCACCAGGATGAGCATGATGCCGAAGATCACCAGGTCGATGCCGGGGATGCGGCCCACCAGGCTCTTGGTGAATTCGGACAGGCTGTGCAGCACGATGGAGCCCACGACCGGCCCGAACACCGTACCCGCCCCGCCCACGATCGGCGCCAGCAGGGCTTCAACGCTGATCCAGGTGCCGTAGGCGATGGTGGCGTCCAGGTAGAGGAAATACTGCGCGTAGAGGCCGCCGGCGGCCCCCGTCATCGCGGCCGACAGCGCGATGGCCGCCAGCTTCACGCGCAGCGCATCGACGCCGAGCGCGCGGGCCGCATCCTCATTCTCCCGCACCGCGACCATCTGCGCGCCGAGGCGCGAGCGTTCCAGGGCGCGGGTCAGCAGCATGGCCAGCACCACCATGCCCAGCACCACCCAGAAGAAGGTGCCGCGGGAGGCGAACTGGAAATTCTCCGGCCTGACATCCAGCTTGATCAGCGTGCCCGCCGCGCCGCCGGTGATCTCCGACGCATTGGCCAGCACGCGGAAGACCTCCGCGAAGGCCAGCGTCACCAGCGCGAAATAGCTGCCCTTGAGGCCGGAGCGGAAGGACAGGAAGCCGATCACCCATCCCACCGCGGCCGCGGCCGCGATGCCGATCGCGAAGGCGGCGTAGGGGCTGATCCCGTAGCGTGTCTGCAACACCGCGGTCAGGTAGGCGGTGGTGCCGAAGAAGGCGGCGTGGCCGAAGCTGTATTGCCCGCTATAGCCGCCCAGGATGTTCCAGCCCTGCGCCGCCAGGCACAGGATCAGCGTGAACACCGCGAAGTTCAGCCATGTGCCCGCCGTGACGAACAGCGGCACCAGCGCCGCGATGCCCGCGAAGGCCAGGATCAGGGAAAGCTGCCGGTCCTTCACGCGCGCGCCCCGAACAGCCCGGTCGGCCGGAACAGCAGCACCAGGATGAAGATCACGAAGATGCCGAGCTGACCGAGACTGTCCCCGAGATAGAGGCCCGACAGGCTCTCCACCACGCCGATGAACAGCCCCCCCAGCAGCGCGCCGGGCACGCTGCCCATGCCGCCCAGCACGACGATGGTGAAGGCCACCAGCACGAAGGCATTGCCGACGCGCGGGTTCACGTAGAAGGACGGCAGCAGCAGGCAGGCGGAAATCGCCAGGCACGCGCAGCCGATGGCAAACGTCACGGCATAGACGTGCCGGACATCGATGCCGACCAGCGCCGCGCCGGTGCGTTCCTTCGCCACCGCCCGCATGGCACGCCCCGTATCCGTACGCGTCAGCACCAGGAACAGCACCAGCGCCACCACCAGCGTCACCCCGAAACCCACGACGCGCGGGAAGGACAGCAGCATCGGCCCGGCCTCGATCACCTCCATCGCGTAGGGAACCTGGACGGAGAGCGTGTCCGACCGGAAGATCGCGAGCATCGCGTTCTCCAGCACGATCGACAGGCCGAGCGTCACCAGCAGGATGTTGTTATCATCGCCCTGGCTGGCCGGCATGATGACGAAGCGCTGCACCGCGTAGCCCACCGCGAAGAAGATCGGCACCAGCGGCAGGATGGCGACATAGGGATCGAGCCCGAACACCGCCCAGCACACCCAGGCCGCATACATCGCCATGGTCAGCAGCGCGCCATGGGCGAAGTTGATGATGTGCAGCACGCCATAGACCAGCGTGAGGCCCAGCGCGACCAGCCCATAGACGGCACCGGTGAGGAGGCCGTTCGCCACGGCCTCCAGCACGATTTCAAGCGGAAGGGAGTGCAATGGTCACCCGGCCGGCCAGGGGAAGATCGGCTGCGCGTCGGCGAACTCCGTCGGGAAGATCACCTTCACGTCGTTGTTCTGGATCTGCGTGTTCACCGCCTGGCCCGCCTGGTTCTGGCCATTGACGAAGTTCGTCGGGCCATAGGGCATGATGTGGCGGGTGAAGCTGCCATCGGTCTTCGCCAGCGCCTCGATCACCGCGTTGCGGTCGGCACGGCCTGCACGCTCCAGCGCATCCGCCACCAGCATGACGGCGGAGTAGTTCATCGGCACGTTGAACAGCCAGAAGCGGTTCTGCGCCTCCACCATGCGGCGCAGCTCGGTCGTCTTCGGCTTGCGCGGATCGGCCCAGTGGTTGACGTCCATCACCAGATTGGCCGCTTCCGGGAATTCGCGCACGAAGCGGAAATTGGACGCGGCGCCGTTCAGGATCGCGTAGATGCCCTTCGGCCGGATGCGGCGCTGCTGCAGCGTGCGGCTCAGCAGGACGAATTCGCTGTAGTAGCTGGACGGGATGATCAGGTCCGGGTTCAGGCTGCGGATGCGCAGCGCGATGTTGGACATGTCCCGCGCGGGCGACGGGTGGCTGATCGTCTCCAGGATCTCGAAGCCGCGCGGCGGCAGTTCGGCCTGCATGGTGCGGGCGGCACCCGTGCCGAACAGCCCGTCCTCATGCACCAGCACCACGGTCCTGGCCGGCTTGCCGGCCGCGTCGTTCAGCCGCACCAGATTGTCGAGCGCCGCGCGCGTGATGCTTGCCGCACCCGGGCTGAAGCGGAAGGTGTTGCGCAGGCCGCGGGAGACGATCTGGTCGCTGACGCCGACATCGACGATGTAGGGCAGGTCGTAGCGGGACGCCGCCTGGCTGGCCGCCAGGCAGATCGGGCTCGCGAAGCCGCCGACGATGGCGACCACGCCTTCGGCCTGCATCCGTTCCACTTCCGCCGTGCCGCCTTCGGGGTTCGACCGCGCATCGCCGAACACCATCTGGATCTGCGCGCCGCCGATGGACTTGATGCCCCCGGTCGCATTCAGCTCCTGGATGGCGAGTTCGGCGCCGATGCGGCCATATTCACCGTCCTGCGCCAGGGCGCCCGTGACGGGCTGGAGGATGCCGAGCTTGATCGGCGCAGGCTGCGCCCGCAGCACGGCCGGCGCCGCAAGCGCCCCGGCGGCACCGAGCATCAACGCGCGGCGAGACGGTGTCACGCCCTTAAGGATCGTGTTCGGCATTGCTTGGTTCCCCGGAGGACTTTTCCCTGTCGCGCGGCACCCCGCGCGGCGTGATATCTGCGCCGCCCCGGCGTTTCAGGCAAGCTGTCCGGACAACAAGGGGTGCGATCCTGGACACGGCTTGCATCCCGGCGAGGCAGCCCCTGCACCGCCCAGCGGCATCCCCCGCCCGCGTTGACGCCGCCGCGCCGCCCCCCTAACCCCTGTGCTCAACAACAGCCCGGGAAGGACACGCCGATGCGATCGCATGAGGGCCAGTTCTCCGACAATCGCCCCATCCGCCGCAGCCCGCAGGAGAAGAAGCGCCTGCTGGCGGAACTCAAGGAAACACTGGCCGGCATGAAGCCCACGGCCTCCTCCTCCCTCCGCACCACGCTGGTGGCGAGGATCAAGGAGCTGGAGGCGGAGCTGGCCGCTGACCGCCGCTAGCCGGCCCGAGGGGGTGGCCGCCGGCCACCCCCACCTTTCCCTGGCCCGTCCCAGGGCCTAGCCTCCCCTCCGGATGGACGCCGGGACCGCGCCGAAAGGCGAACAATCACGCGAGACGCGGCGCCTGCTGGCCGGCATGGGCCTCATGCTGGCCTGCTGCCTGTCCTTCGCCGCCATGGGCGCCTGCTTCCGTGCCGCTATGCAGGATGGCCTGCCCGTCCCCCTGGTTCCCTTCGCCCGCGGTGCCTTCACCGTGCTGGTCATGCTGCCCTGGCTGATGCGCAAGGGGCCGTCGGCGCTGCATACGCGCCGGCCGGGGGCGCATCTGTTCCGCTGTTGCGCCGGGCTGGTCGGCTTCATGGTCCATATGCTGGCCATCCTCTGGCTGCCCCTGGCCGATGCTGTGGCCATCATGCATGCGCGGCCGCTCTGGGCCCTGCCCCTCGCCTTCCTGCTGCTGGGGGAGAGGGTGGGCTGGGATCGGGCCATCGCGGCGGCCATCGGCTTCACCGGCGTGCTCGTCATCGCCACCGGCCAGGGTGGGTTCCAGGAAGGGGTTTCCGCCGGCACGCTGGCGGCGCTGCTGGGTGGGTTGACCGGCGCGCTGGTGCTGATCGCGGTCAAGATGCTCTCGGCGACGGAGCCGCCGGCGCGCGTCGTCGCCTGGTATGCGCTGGCCTCCGTCATCGTCTGGGGACCCGTTTCCGCCTTCGTCTGGCAGACGCCCACGGGCTTTGCGGCGGCCATGCTGGTGGCGGGCTCCATACTCGCGATCCTCGGGGATTTCTGTGCGTCCTGGGCGGCGCGGCGGGCCCCGGTCGGGCTGCTGGCGCCCATCGAATATGTGCAGATCCCGGCCTCCGCCGTGATCGCGATGCTGGCCTTCGCCGAAAGGCCGGGCTGGGAACTGGTCTGGGGGACCCTCATCATGGTGGCAGCCACGCTCTACCTCGCGCGCAGCGCGGGACGGCCAGCATGAATGACGAAGCCATCTTCGCCCCCGGCTTCCGCACCACGCCCTATTGGTGGGAGGCCGCAGCCCCGCCTTCCTCTCCCGTCACCGCCCTGCCCGACCAGGCCGATACCGTCATCATCGGCGGCGGCATCACGGGGCTGTCCACGGCGCTTGAACTCGCCCGCGGCGGCATGGCGCCCCTGGTGCTGGACCGGGAGGCGATCGGCTGGGGCGCTTCCTCCCGCAATGGCGGCGCGTTGTCCGGCGCGGGCAGCCTGGGGCGCGCCAAATCCGATGTCTCCAAGGGCATCGACCCCGCGCTGCTGAGCGAGATGGTGGATGAGGCCGAGGCCAGCTTCGATGCCTTCGAGGCGCTGCTGCCCCGCGAATCGATCGAATGCGACTACGTCCGCTGCGGCCGCTTCGTCGGCGCCCATAGCGCGGCCGCGATGGAATCGCTCGCGAAACGCGCCGCCCTGCTGAACGCCGCCATCCCCGGCACGGCGGAGATCCTGCCGCGTGCCCGCCTGGCCGAGGAACTGGGCACGCCCCATTACCACGGCGGCATGGTGAACCACCGCGCCGCCAGCCTACACCCCGCCCGCTACACCCAGGGGCTGGCCCGGGCGGCACGGCGCGCGGGGGCGGCGCTGGCCGGCGGCGTCACCGTGGACGGCATCGCGCGGGAGGGTACGGGCTTCCTCGTCTCCACCACCGCCGGCGTGATCCGCGCCCGCCATGTCATGGTCGCGACCAACGGCTACACCGGCGCCGCCCTGCCCTGGCATCGCCGGCGGATCGTCCCCGTCGCCTCCTACATGGTCGCGACGGCGGTGCTGGGCCGGGATCGCGTGGCGGAGGTGCTGCCGAAATTCCGCGTCTATGGGGACACCAAGAAGATCCTCTACTACTTCCGCCCCTCTCCCGACGGCACCCGCGTGCTGTTCGGCGGCCGCGCCACGCTGTCGGACACCGACCCGCGCGTGGGCGCGCGCTGGCTGCACCGCCACCTGGTCCACCTGCTGCCATCGCTGGAAGGCGTGCGCCTGACCCATGGCTGGAAGGGCAATGTGGCCTTCGCCTTCGACATGCTGCCCCATGTCGGCGTCCAGGACGGCGTGCATCATGCGCTGGGCTGCAATGGCAGCGGCGTCGTCACCATGACGCATCTCGGCACCGTCGCCGCGCGGATGATGCTGGGGGGCGACAACCGCGCCTCCGCCTTCTCCCGCATGCCCATGCCCACCCTGCCGGGCTACAGCGGCACGCCCTGGTTCATGCCACTCGTCACCGGCTGGTACCGGCTGAAGGATTTCGCCAGTGGCTGGCGCGTGACCTGAGCCCTGGCACGGGGCTTGCGGACGCGGGGCGCAAACGCCTCGTCCCCCCGCGCACCGCCGTGCCGCGGCACGGGACGCTGCACGCCAAAGGAGCAGCCCATGCCCAAAGCACTCGCACGCCGCGCCCTGGCGCTGGCCGCCGGCCTTCTCGCCGCCGCGCCCGCCTTCGCGCAGGAGAATGTGCGCATGATCCTCAACTGGCGGCTGGAGGGACCCAACGCCCCCTTCTTCCTGGCCGAGGATCGCGGCTTCTTCCGGGAGGAAGGGATCACGCTGCGGATGGACCCCGGGGAGGGTTCCTCCGCCCCCATCGGCCGCATCGCGGCCGGGACCTATGATGCCGGCTTCGGCGACATCAACACGCTGATCGAATTCACCGCCCGCCAGCCGGAACGCCGCGTGGTCACGGCGATGGTTCTCTACACCCGCCCGCCCATGGCGGTGGTCAGCCTGGCGCGGGCCAACATCAACCGGCCGCAGGATTTGGCCGGCCGCCGAGTCGGCGCGCCGCAGAACGACACGGGCTTCCGCCTGTTCCCCGCCTTCGCCACCCTGGCGGGCATCGACCCCGCCCGCGTCAACTTCCAATCCGTCACCCCCCAGCTGCGGGAGACGCTGCTGGTCCGCGGTGATGTGGAGGCCGTGACAGGTTTCGATTCCACGGTATGGTTCGGGCTGAAGGGCCTCGGCGTGCGGCGCGAGGATGTCCGCTTCATGTATTACGGCGACCACGGGGTCGATGTGCTGTCCAACTCCATCCTGGTCTCGACCGAGATGGCCGAGCGCCGCCCCCAGGTGGTGGCCGGGCTGGTGCGCGCCATCACCCGTGGCTGGATCGAGGCGATCCGCGACCCCCGCGCCGCCGTGCAGCACATCGCCCGCCGCGAAGCCCTGCTCGACCCGGCGCTGGAGACCGAGCGCCTGCAATGGGTGATCGACAATCAGATCCGCACGCCGGAGGCGCTGGCCAACGGCATCGGCCATGTAGAGCCCGAACGCCTGACCCGTGCCATCGGCATCGTCGCCCAGGGCTTCAGCCTGCCCCGCGTGCCAGCCGCCGCCGAGATCCTCGATACCCGATTCCTGCCCGCCGCCCCGCTGCGGCGGATCAACTGACGCCTGTCACACGGAAAGACCCAAGCCCATGACCAGCCTCAATCGCCGCACCCTTCTGGCCACCGCCGCCGGCGCGGCCCTCACGCTTCCCACCATCCGCACCGCCGCCGCGCAATCCGCCGTCCGCTTCACGCTGGACTGGGCGCTGCAGGGCAATCACGGCATGTGGTCCCTGGCCGAGGATCGCGGCATCTTCCGCCGCGAACAGCTGGCCGTCCGCATGGATCGCGGCTTCGGCTCCGGCGATGCGCTGGTGAAGGTGGGCTCCGGCGCCTACGACATCGGCTTCGCGGATTTCTCCGGCGCGGTGAAGTTCAACGCGGAAAACCCGGCCAGCCGCCTGGTCATGCTCTATCCCGTCTTCGACCGCACCGCGGCCGCCATCGTCACCATGCGCGGGCGTGGCATCGAGAAGCCGCAGGACGTCGTCGGCAAGAACCTCGGCGCGCCGGAAGGCGAGGGTTCGCGCCTGCTCTTCCCGGCCTTCGCCCGCGTCGCCGGCATCGATGCCAGCCGCGTTCGCTGGACCTCCATGGCCGCGAACCTGCGCGACACCATGCTGCGCACCCGCCAGGTCGATGCCGTCACGGGCTTCCTCTTTACCGTGCACTTCAACTTGGTCGGCCTCGGCATCCCGGAGGATGACATCCTGTCCTGGCCCTATGCCGAGAACGGCCTCGACCTCTACGGCTCCGGCGTCTTCTGCCGCGCCGATTGGCTGGAGCGGAATGGCGAAGTGGCCTCCCGCTTCGTGAAGGCCTCCATCGATGGCCTTAAGGCGCTGCTGAACGACGTGCCCGGCGGCATGGCCAGCCTGAAGCGCCGCGAGCCGCTGTTCGATGAGGCGCTGGAAGCCCGCCGCTTCGCCATGACGCGCGACCGCTCCATCATCACGCCCAACAGCCGCCAGCACGGGATGGGGCATGTGGACATGGCCCGCGCGCAGCAGCTGGTGACGGTGAATGCGGAGGCACTCGGCGTCGCCAACCCGCCGGCCGCCAGCACCATGTTCACCGACCGCTACCTGCCGCCGGCCTCCGAGCGCCGCCTGTAAGGGCGCGCAAACCCCCACCCCGACCCTCCCCCGGAAGCCCGGGGGAGGGAGCCGGCAGCGACAAATCCCCCTCCCCCGCGCTTGCGGGGGAGGGTCGGGGTGGGGGTCACGCCCACCTCTCCCATCCCCGGAGGACCCTGCCCATGCCCGCCCCCACCCTGCTGCTGACCGGCGCACGCGTGCTTGCGCCCGACGCCCTCTCCGCGCCGCTGGCCGATGTGCTGGTGAAGGACGGCCGCATCGCCGCCATCCTGCCGCCCGGCACCGCGGTCGAAGGTGCGCAGACCCATGATGCCTCGAAGCGCCTCATCATCCCGGGCCTGGTGAACGGCCACACCCATGGCCATGGCGGCCTCGCCAAGGGCGCCGGCGACAAATGGGACCTCGCCTTGCTCCTTGCCCATGCGCCCTGGATCAGCGGCGGCCGCGTGCTGCGGGACAAGTGGCTGTCCACCGCGCTGAACGCGGTCGAGAATCTGAAGAAGGGCTGCACCGCCGTCTTCGACCTGCCGGCCGAATTCCCCTGCCCCACGGTGGAGGGGCTGGACGCCATGGCGGATGCCTACGCGACCGTCGGCCTGCGCGGCATCATCGCCCCGATGGTCGCGGACCTCACATTCTTCCAGGCCACCCCCGGCCTGCCGGAAGCCCTGCCCGCCTCCGTCCGTGCCCGGGCGGAGGGGATGCGCATGCCGCCCGCGCAGCAGATCCTGGATGCCATCGCCGCCGCGGCGAAGTCCTGGTCCCATACGTCGAAGGGCATCGTGCTGGGCTGCGCACCCACCATCCCGCTGCACTGCACCGATGAGTTCATGAAGGGCTGCCGCACGCTGGCCGCGGAATACGGCATGCGGATGCAGACCCATGTCGCGGAAAGCCGCTACCAGTATGCCGGCGGCGTCATCCGCTATGAAGGTGCCACGCTGCTGGAACATATGGATCGGCTCGGCCTGGTGGGGGATTGGTTCAGCGTCGCCCATGGCGTCTGGCTGACGGATAGCGACCTCGACCTGCTGGCGAAGCGCGGCGGCGGCCTGTCCCACAATCCCGGGGCCAATATGCGCCTGTCCTCCGGCATCGCCCCCGCGCGCAAGGCCATCAAGGCGGGCGTCACCGTCGGCATCGGCACGGATGGCTCCTCCTCCTCCGACAACCAGAACATGTTCGAGTCCATGCGCCTCGCCGCCTTCGCCTCCCGCCTCTGGGAGGATTCGGAGGAGGATGACTGGCTCGGCACGGCGGAGACGGTGCGGCTGGCGACCGCCGGTTCCTCGAAGCTGCTGGGCCTTGATGGCGGCGTGATCGAGGCCGGGCGCGCGGCGGACCTCGTGCTGCTCGACCTCGACCACATCAACTGGGCGCCGCTGAACGATGCCGCCAACCAGCTGGTCTGGACCGAGGATGGCGCCGCCGTCGTCGATGTGATGATCGGCGGCGAATGGAAGCTGCGGGACCGCAAGGTGCTGGGCCTCGATGAGTCGAAGCTGGCCGCGGAGGCGAACGAGGCCGCGGAGCGCCTGCGCGGCGTGAATGCGGAAGTGAAGGCCTGGTGCCACGAAGTAGCGCCCCATGTAGCCTGCCACTGCCGGTACCTCGCCAAGGGCTGGACCAAGTCGAAGCGCCTGTTGCGCGCGGAATAAGGGAATCGTCGTGATGCTGCTGAAGGACCGCGTGGCCGTCGTGACCGGCCCCGCCAAGGGAATGGGTGCGGCCTGCACGAAGCTGCTGGCCGAACATGGCGCGGACCTGGCACTGGTCGGCCGCGACACCAAGGCGATCGAGGAAGTCCAGGCGGAATGCCGCGCCATGGGCCGGCGCGCGGAGATCTTCTTCTGTGACCTGATGGATTCCGCCAGCGTCGATACGATGGCCACGTCGGTGCTCTCGGCCTTCGGCCGCGTGGACGTTCTGGTCAACATCGCCGGTGGCCGCGGGCCACTCGGGAAAACCTTCTGGGAGACGACGCCCCAGGAGTTCGACGAGATCCTGCGCCTCAACGTCACCGGCTGCTTCATGACCATGCGCGCCTTCGCGCCCAGCATGATCGCGGCGAAACGGGGCAAGATCGTCAATGTCGGCGGCACCTTCGGCCTGCGTGGCCGCGCCGGCCGCAGCGCCTACTCCGCCAGCAAATGGGGCCTGCGCGGCATCACCAAATCGGCCGCGCTAGAACTCGGCCCCTACGATATCAACGTGAACTGCGTCTGCCCCGGCATGGTGGAAGGTCCGCGCTTCGAACAGGTGCGCGCGACCATGGCGCGGAAGGAAGGCATCAGCATCGAGGAAGCGCGCCGCAAGCACGCTTCCGAATACGCGCTTCAGCGCATCAGCACCGACATGGACGTCGCGAATGCGGTGCTGTTCCTGGCCTCCGACATGTCCCGCCAGACCACGGGCCAGGACCTCGCCGTCGATGGCGGCTGGGTGATCTGACCCTTTTCCAAGCCCTCAAACGCCGGGCGCGCGCATCCGCGCGCTTGGCTTCGCGGCACTTGCCGCGGGCCGCATTCGCGGCCTCGGCCCGCATCGCGGGCCGCCCAGGAAGGAACCGCAAGACGCCATGACAGACACTCCGTTCCTCGCCGACCTCCTCATCACCGGCGGCACGGTGGTGAACGAAACGGGCCGCTTCGCCGCCGATGTCGCGGTGAAGGACGGGCTCATCGCCTTCGTGGGCCACCCGGCCTTCGCGCCCAAGGCCGCCGCGACCATCGATGCGCGCGGAAAATTCGTCATCCCCGGCGCCATCGACGTCCACACCCATATCCGCGAACCCGGCATGGAGCAGAAGGAGGATTGGCGCACCGGCACCCGCGCCGCCGCCGCCGGTGGCGTCACCACCGTCTTCGACATGCCGAACACCGAACCCGCCATCGCGACGGTGGAGGCGCTGGCCGCCAAGCGGGAAGCCGCAGAGCGCCAGGCCATCGTCAATTTCGGCCTCTACGGCATCCTCGACGAACGCTCGCTCGACCATCTGCCGGCGCTGGCGGAGGCCGGGGTGATCGGCTTCAAGCTCTTCTACGGCAACACCACCGGCAACAACCCCGCCCCCAATGACGGCGCGGTGCTGGAGGGGTTCGAGATCCTGGCCGAACTCGGGCTCCGCTGTTCCATCCATGCGGAGAACTCGCCCATCCTCTTCTGGCGGGAGAACCGGATGAAGGCGGCCGGCCGCGACGACGCCTTCGCGCATCTCGCCGCCCGCGCCGACATCGCCGCGCTGGAAAGCCTCAACCGTTCCATCACCCTGTCCGAATGGACCGGGGCACGGATCCACATCGTCCATGAAAGCTGCATGCGCAGCATCCCGATCATCCGCGACGCCAAGGCGCGCGGCGTGCCGATGACGGTGGAGACCTGCCCGCAATACGTGATCATCGCGGCGGAGGATTTGACCGGCGACGCCGCCCGCGTCGGCCGCCTCAACCCCCCGATCCGGGAAGGCCGCCAGCGCGAGCCCATCCTGCAGGCGTTGCTGGACGGCACGATCGACATCCTCGGCACCGACCACGCGCCGCATGCGATGGAGGAGAAGCAGCGCCCGTCCTTCTGGGACAATGCCTGCGGCTTCCCGGGCGTCGAGACCTCCATGCGCCTGATGCTGACCTTCGTGCATGAGGGCCGTATGACCATGGAGCAGTATGTCCGAATGGCCGGCAGCGCGCCGGCCCGGGCCTTCGGCCTCTATCCCCGCAAGGGCGTCATCCAGCCCGGCGCGGATGCCGACATCGCCATCGTCGATCCAACCAAGCGCGACACCATCCGCGGTGCCGAGCTGCACAGCGAACGCAGCCGCTTCACACCCTTCGAGGGGATGGAGACGGTGGGCGCCCCCATCGCCACCATCGTCCGCGGCCGCGTGGTGATGCAGGACGGCAAGGTGCTGGATGCGCCGGGCTGGGGCCGGATGGAGCGGCCCGTGATGCCGAAGCCGGAACCCCGCAACCTCGCCGCCACGACGAAGGCGATCCTGCGGCCGGATTCGTATTCCTGGTAGCGGCAAGCCGCCGATTCCGCCCTGGCGGATCGGCGGTCCTGTCGCAATATGGTCGCCGAACCGTCATCCCAGCCGGAGCCGCCCGCCATGCCCTTCCCCCGCCGCTCCCTCCTGGCCGCGAGCCTGCTCGCGCCCATCGCCGCCGGCGCGCAGACGCCCGCCGCCCGCTTCCCCATGCCGGAACGCGGCCGCCGCCCCTGGGCGCAGCAGATCAGCACGCTGCGCATCGGCGTGCTGGGCGGGGAGAATGAAGCTGACCGCATCGGCCGCTATGGCGGCTATGCGCGGCTGATCGAGGAGACCTTCGGCGTCCCCGTCCGCCTGTTCCAGGCCAGCGACTATGGCGGCGTGGTCCAGGCCTTCGCCGGGCGGCACATCGAGATCGCGAGCATGTCGCCCGCCGCCTATGCCGCCTCCTGGATGGAATCCAACGGCAATGTCGAGCCCATCCTGAAGACGCAGGAGGCCGATGGCAGCACCAGCTATATCGCGGTGATGTACACCCGCGCCGACAGCGGCATCACCAGCCTGGAACAGATGCGCGGCCGGTCCATGGCCTGGGCGGACCCGAACAGCGCCAGCGGCTTCCTGATCCCCCGCGCGGCGCTGCGCCAGGCCGGCGTGAACCCGGAGGCCTTCTTCGGCCGCACCGGCTTCGCCGGCGGGCATGAACAGGCGATCGTCGCCGTGATGGGCCGCCAGTTCGATGCGGGCGTCACCTGGGCGTCGGGCGTCGGCAATGCGGAGGATGGGTTCAACCGCGGTATGCTGCGGGCGACCGCGGAGAAGGGCATGATCAACATGCGCGACATCCGCATCATCTGGCGCAGCGGCCCCATCGAGAACGGACCCATCGTCGTCCGCAAGGACCTTCCCCAGTCCTTCAAGGACGACATGGTGGCCTTCCACCTGGCCCTGCCCGCCGCGGCGCCGGATATCCACCGCGCGGTGGAACGCGGCAACGTCATCGGCTGGGTGCCCGCGCGGCATGAGGAATACGAGTTGTTCCTGCAGATGCGCCGGGACGAAGCCGCGGAGCGCCGCCGCCGGAATTGAGGCGAATGGTTGGGGGGGCGGATCACCCGCCCCCCTCGCCAGTCAGTCCACCGTGGCGCGTGCGTCGCGCACCACCTGCGCCCAGCGTGCCACGTCACGCTCCTGAACCGCGCGGAATTCAGCGGGGGTGCGGACCGTCGGCGGGTCGATGCCCTGCGTGTCGATCAGCCAGCGGCGGAATTCCGGCTCCTCGATGATCTTCACGATCTCCTCGTTCAGCCGCCGCGTGATCGCGTCAGGCAGGCCGGGCGGGCCGAAGACGCCGTACCAGGTCGTGCTCTCGAAATCCGGCAGGCCGCAAGCCTCGGCCACCGTTGGCACGTCCGGCAGCGCCGCGATGCGCGTCCGCGTCGTCACCGCGAGGCCACGGACGGCGCCCTGCTGGATCATCCCCATGGCCGGCCCGACCTGGTTGAAGAAGAAGTCCGTCTGGCCGCCCAGCAGCGACGTGACCGCCCCCGGCTGCCCCGGGAAGGGCACATGCACGACGTCCAACCCCGCGCGCGCCGCGAACAGCGCACCGGCCAGGTGGGTGGAGGCGCCGTTCCCGGTGCTCGGGTAGTTCAGCGCCCCCGGTCGCGCCCGCGCATCCGCGATCACGTCCTGGCAGGTGCGGTAGTTGGGCCGCCGCTCGATGCTGGTGATCATGATGTTCGGCACGTCGCCGAGATGCGCGATCGGCGTGAAATCCGTCATGACGTTGAAGGGCAGGCGCCGGTAGAGCGTCTGGTTGATCGCATGGGTGCCGGCGGTGCCGAACAGGATCAGGTAGCCGTCCGGCCGCGCCTTGGCGACGACGTCGGAGGCGATGTTGCCCCCCGCCCCCACCCGGTTGTTGACCACCACGGGCTGGCCGAGTGCCCGGCTCAGCGGCCCCGCCAGGCGCCGCTGGTAGATGTCGACGCCGGATCCGTTGGGGAAGCCCGCGAGGAACTCGATCGGCCGGTTCGGCCAGGGTGCCTCCTGCGCCATGGCCGGGGCCGCGCCCAGGCCGAGCATCGCGACGAAGGGGGCAAGCAGGCGTCGGCTGATACTCATGGCGGCTCCGTCGTGATGCGCTTCAGGCGGTGATCGGGATGTCTGCGGCATTCAGGGCAGGAATGCCGATGGATTGTACCACCGGATTGGGGGCGCGAGCCTTCCCGGTGCCATCGACATCATACCACAGGAAGCCACGGTCGTTTTCATAGATGAACCGGACAGCGGCGCCGCGCGCAACCCCCGTGCCATTGCCCGCAGGGGTGGGGAGCGATTCCAGGCGGGGCATGGTTCGGCGGGACGTGGAATCGGGATGGCTTCGTCCCCCATGGACCAGCGGGCGCCGTCGGCGCGACGTGCCCGGCGACATCGCCATCGCGGGTGGGCACCGGTCGCGCCTCGCCGGCACGAAGCCGGATCGGGGATGGTTGATGTCGTCAATCCAACGCGGGGCGCGGCTTGCCCGGCAGGGCCGGCCGCGCGACGCTGTCGCGCATGAGCATTCCCCCGCATGTCCCGCGGATCGCCCGCGGTGGACGGTCCATCTACGGCGCGCCGCTCGGCATCCTGATGCTGGAAGCGCGCTTCCCCCGTATTCCCGGCGACATGGGCAATGGCACGACCTGGCCGTTTCCCGTGCTGTTCCGCGTCGTTCGCGGCGCCAGTCCGGAACGGGTGGTGCTGAACGGCGCCCCGGGCCTGTTGCCGGCCTTCATCGAGGCCGCGCGGGACCTGGTCGATCTGGGCGCGGAAGCCATCACAACGAATTGCGGGTTCCTGTCCCTGTTCCAGCGCGAATTGGCGGCGGCGGTCCAGGTCCCGGTCGCGACCTCGTCGCTGATGCAGGTGCCCTGGGTGCAGGCGACGTTGCCGCCGGGCCGGCGCGTCGGCGTGATCACCGTCAACAAGGCGTCGCTGACGCAGGCGCATCTGGACGCCGCGGGCGTCCCCCTCGACACGCCGGTGGAGGGCACCGAGGGCGGCCGGGAGTTCTTCCGCGTGCTGATCCAGTCGGCGAAGGTGGACATGGATGTCGCGCTGGCGGAGCAGGACATCATCGATGCCGGCCGTGCCCTGGTGGCGCGGCATCCCGAGGTCGGCGCCATCGTGCTGGAATGCACGAACATGCCGCCCTACGCGGCGGCGTTGCAGGCGGAGATCGGCCTGCCGGTCTACGACATCTACACGATGATCAACTGGTTCCACGGCGGGCTGAGGCCGCGCCGCTTCGGATGACCTATCGGTCGGTCTGACGCTGCATCAGGGAGGCAAGGCGCTCGACCTCGGTCTGTGGGTCGGCGTCAGTGATGGGGGGGGGCTCCGGGGCCTCTGCCTCCCGCGGGTCGGGGCTGGATGGTTCCCCGGGCTGGTCCAGCACCCGGAGCACCTGGTCGCGGAGCACCGCGAGCTCCCCTGCCTCCCTCGCCCGCTCCGCCGCGATGGCCACGATGCCCGCCACGGCCCGGGCGAGGATCAGCGTCGGCGTTTCCGTGCCCGGCGCGGAGGGCGCCGGGTTCCAGCCATCGGGGGTGGCCATGTCGCGCCAGCGCAGCGCGCCGAAGGTGTCCTGTCGGCGTGCGGCCCGCAGCGCGGGGCCGATGCCGCTGCCGGCGGATCCTGGGAATGGCGTCACGTTCATCGCGGGTTCCCTTCGGGTTTTTCCCCGGGCCGGGGGTGCCCCGGAGCCCCCGAAACGTTCCGGGGACCGTCCTGAGATTTGCGCGGCGGCGGTAAACCGTTCGTAAACAAAAACGGCACTTGGCCCTGACGAATCGCGAAAGTGGTTAACGGATCGAAAAAATATGCGTGTGCTGGCCCATCATCCTGGCGCATGCACAAAAAAAGCCCCGGCCGCTTTCGCGACCGGGGATCACAACCCTCGCCACAAGGACGAGGTCCGGGCCGTGCTGTCCAGGCTTGCCGGCGTTCCCGCCACAAGCCCTCGCGCACTATTCCTTCAGGTTGACCGCCTGGCGGCCGCGCTGGCCGTCACGGACATCCAGGTTCACCTTCTCGCCCTGCTGGACGTCGGCCTTGCCGGCGCGCTGCAGAACGGAGGAGTGCAGGAACACGTCCTGGCCGCCATCGTCCGGGGTCACGAAGCCGAAGCCGCGCACCTGGTCGAACCACTTCACCGTGCCGTTCACGGCATAGGTCGGGCCACCCTCATCCCGGCCGGAGTCGCGGCGCGGCGGGGGACGATCGCCAAAGCCACCGCGGGGGGCGCCGAAGCCGCCACCACCGCCGCCGAAGCCGCCGCCGCCACCGAAGCCACCACCGCCGCCACCGAAGTCACGGCGCGGGGGACGGTCGCCGAAGCCACCACCGCCGCCGCCGAAGTCACGGCGCGGGGGACGGTCGCCGAAGCCACCGCCGCCGCCGCCGAAATCACGGCGCGGGGGACGGTCGCCGAAGCCACCGCCACCGCCGCCGCCGAAATCCCGGCGCGGGGGACGGTCGCCGAAGCCGCCCGGCCGCGGCGGGCGATCGCCGCCACCACCGCCGCCGCCCCCGGCACCCTTGGTGACGGAGTAGATGCGCGTGACCAGGCGACGGCCCTGACGGTCCGTCCCGATCTCGCACGTCAACTTGTCACCGGTATCCGGCGGCTCGATGCCCGCCTCGGTCAGCGCCGAGGCGTGGAAGAAGACGTCCTGCCCATCGGGACCGAGGACGAAGCCGAAGCCCTTGCGGGCATTGTACCACTTCACTTCGGCTTCGACGGACCCGGCGCCGCCCTGTTCGTTGTCGGGAAACACGATGTTATGCGATCCGTACTTGTGGACACGACCCGACACGATGCAGGGCCGCCACCATGCAAGATGGCATCCCGGCGCAAGGAAAACCAGCAAAATTGCGGCCGGGAACTCTTTGTCAAGAGAATCGAGCAGGGCGGAACGCTTCAACCGCCACTTCAGGTCGTCTCCCCGCCAGCAACGCCATCACAAGTCGCGCCGTCCGCGGCGCCGCCACCAGCCCCACATGCCCATGCCCGAAGGCCAGCAACACATCGGGTGACGCCCCGGATGGCCCGATGCAGGGCAGCCCGTCCGGCATGGACGGCCTGTGCCCCATCCACACCTTGACGCGATCAGCAGGCAGGTCCCGCGGCAGGCCCGGGAAACTCCGCAGCAGGTGGTCGCGCAGGATCTCCGCCCGCTTCCAGTTGGGCGCCGCCTCCAGCCCCGCGATCTCGACCTGGCCGGCACAGCGCAGGCCCTTGTCCGTCCAGGTCACGGACATCTTGCCGTCATAGGGCATCAGCGGCGTCCGCGGCCCCACCCCCGGATCCACCACCATCGCGTGGTAGCCCCGCTCCGTCTCCAGCGGCACGCGGGACCCGGCGGCGGCGGCCAGCTTGCGGGAATAGGCGCCGGCGCAGATCACCGCCTTGTCGCAGGCGACCTCCCCCGTCCCGGTCTCCACCGCCCGCAGCCGCCCCTCCTCGATCCGGAACCCCGTCGCGGCCTGGCGTCGCAGCTCGGCCCCTTCCGCCCGGGCCTGCGCCACCAGCGCGGCCACATAGGCGCCGGGATCGCGGCAATGCCCGCCTTCCTCCACCAGGGCCGCGAAGGTGTAGCGGCGATCCAGGTCGGGCTCCCGCTGCCGCATCTCGTCGGCGCCGAGTTCCAGCCACTCCACCCCCACCTTGCGCCGGATACGCCAGGCCATCGCCTCGCTCTCGAACTGCGCGCGGTTCTCGTAGATGTAGGCCAGGCCGCGGCGTTCGATCAGGTGGCCGACGCCGGCCTCCTCCGCCAGTTCCTTGTGCAGCGCCGGCGCATCCACCAGCAGCGGCCGCAGCGCGCGAGCCGTCGCCTCGACCTTCGCCTCGGTCCAGCCAGCCCAGAGATAGCGCGCCAGCCAGGGCAGCACGCGGGGCAGGTAGGACCAGCGGATGGCCAGCGGCCCCAGCGGGTCGGCCAGGAATTTCGGCACCTTCTTCCACAGGCCGGGCGATGACGGCGGGATCACCGACATGGGGCTGAGCCAGCACCCGTTCCCGTAGCTCGCCGCCTGTTCGCCGCCGGGCTCGCCGGGTTCCAGGATCGTCACCCGGAACCCCTCCCGCAGCGCCGCCAGCGCCGTCGCCGCGCCGACGATGCCGGCGCCGATCACGACCAGATGCGGCCCGCCGCCCGGCACCACCTGCATGTCGGCGGCGCTCATGGCTTCCCCCCGGCCGGCCTCTCCTGCCGGCCCGGATCGACGCCTGCCAGCAGCGACACATGGGCGGACACCACGCGCCAACCCTCGCCAGGGATGCGCGCCATGATCTTCGTCTCCCGGCCGATCAGCCCGGTGCCCACCCGTTCGTATTCCAGATGCGTCGCCACGACGTCCGGCCCGAAGGCCGTGATCTGCACCCGCTTCTGCACCCGCTGGGCATAGGACTTAACGCCCGCCCGGAAGGCGCGGATCGCGTCATGTCCATAGAGAATTTCCGTGATCCCGAATCGCACCGTGCGCGGATCGGCCCAGAAGATGGCATCCAGCTCCTCCGTCCGGTTCGCCATCAGCGCCGCCTCATAGCGGTCGAAGACGGCCCTCGCCTCCGCGATCACCGCCGGGTCGTCGATCCGCACGCCATGCTCTCCCCTATCGTCAGGCGGCCAGCCTGCCCCCGCCGGGCGCCGATGCAAAGGGATGGCGGGAAAGGCCCCCGAATCCGCTTCACCTGATCGTGAAAAATATCGTAGACAATACGCCGTGACCGGCAGGAACCCGGCACGGCCCGCCAGCCACCCTTTCCACGGCTTCCGTCAATGGACACCCGGACCATGCTCGACGCCGCCATCAGCCTCGACACGCCCCTTAATCGGCAGCTCGCGCCGCACCATGGCTTCCTCTTCGCCACGGGGATCGAGAACAGCGCCCCCACCATCGATGGCGGGCGCATCCGCCGGGACCAGCTGCGGGAATGCGGCCATTACGACCGCTGGCAGGAAGACCTGGCCCTGGTGAAGGAGCTGGGCTGCGATGCGCTGCGCTATGGCCCGCAGCTCCACACCACGCTGCGCGGCCCCGGGCTGCATGACTGGGCCTTTGCCGATGCCGGCTTCGCGGAACTCAAGCGCCTCGGCATCCGCCCGATCGTCGATCTCTGCCATTTCGGCGTGCCCGACTGGATCGGCGATTTCCAGAACCCGGACTTCCCCCGGCTTTTCGCGGATTATGCCGGCGCCTTCGCGCGCCGCTTCCCGTGGGTTCAGCTCTACACCCCGGTGAATGAGATGTTCATCACCGCCGTCTTCTCCGCCCGCTATGGCTGGTGGAACGAGCAGAAGACGGATGACCGCAGCTACGTCACCGCCATCAAGACCATCGTCCGCGCCAATGTCCTGGCGATGCGGGAGATCCTGAAGCACCGCCCCGACGCCATCTTCATCCAGTCCGAATCGACGGAGGCCTTCCACGCGGAATGCCCCCGCGCCGTCCCGCACGCCGATTTCCGCAATGCGGAGCGCTTCCTGACGCTCGACCTCAACTACGGCCGCCGCGTGGACAGCACGATGTACGAATTCCTGATGGACAGCGGCATGACGCGGGAGGAGTACCATTTCTTCCAGCGCGAAGCCCCCGCGCTGAAGCGCCACTGCGTCATGGGCAATGACTGGTACCAGACCAACGAGCATCTGCTGAACGCGGAAGGCCATGGCCGGTGGGCCGGAGAGGTCTTCGGCTACGACACGGTGACGCGCGACTATCACGCCCGCTACGGCCTGCCGGTGATGCACACGGAAACCAACCTCGATGAAGGCCCGCGCGGCGACGAGGCCGAGCATTGGCTGTGGAAGCAATGGTCCGGCATCCTGCGGCTGAAGCGGGAAGGCATCCCCGTGCTCGGCTTCACCTGGTATTCGCTGACCGACCAGATCGACTGGACCCATGCGCTGCGTATCCAGAAAGGGGATGTGAACCCCCGCGGCCTCTATGACCTCGACCGCAAGCCGCGCCGCGTCGGCCTGGCCTATCGCCGCCTGATCGAGTCCTGGCGCGAAGTGCTGCCGACGCAGAGCCTATGCCTGCAAGTGCCGCTCGCCGCGTGACCATACACAACCTTTGATTGCAAACTCCGATGGACAGCCCGTGGCGACCGCCATGTGCCCGGGATCACTGAATTGATTGAAATTAAAGAATGACCTGTCGCCAGCCACCCCGGCGGTGATCAGCCTGCGGCGCCTTCTGCCGCGATCGCGTGCCGGAAGCGATAATGCCGATGCCGGTTTGATACGGATCAATTGCGGCAGTGTCCCGCTGTCCCTACTGTCGGCCTGACGCCGGTTGGCGGCCGCAGCGGCCGCATCCGGCATCCAGACCCAGGCCGGATCACTGCGCTTGCCCTCGCCCACCACCATGCCGGGCCCATCCCTCCGCCCCCTCCGTCGGCGCGCGCTTTTCCCGCTGGCCCTTCCTGCGCTGTTCCAGCCGGCGCTGGCCCAGGCCCAGGCCCGGGCCGATGGCGATGGCTCCCTGGCCCGGCCGCGGTCGCGCGGCCGCCTCATCGTCCTCAACACCACCGCCATGGCGCTGCCGGCCGAAGCGCGCGGCGCCAGCTACCGGCTGCACGACCCCTTCAACACCGCGGTCGCCACGCGGATCGCGGAGGAACTCGGCCTGGTCTGCGAGGTCATGACCCAGGCCGGTCCGGGCCTGCTTCCCGCCTTGCTGGCAGGGGAGGCCGACATCGCGCTACCCACGCCACTGACCCGCCGCACCGCGAGGAGCGTCATGCTGTCCCACCCTCATGCCATCCTCGACGCGGTGATCCTCTCCGCCCTGCCCGGCCGCCTGCGCGGGCCGGAAGCCCTGGCGGGCCTCAGGGTCGGCGTGCTGGAGGCCAGCGCCGACGCCTTCGGCCAGGATGCCTGGCTGCCCGCCCATGCGCTGGTCAGCCTTCTCCCCGACCTTCCGGCCATGGAGGAAGCCTTGCTGGCGCGGCATGTGGAGGCCGCCCTCCTGCCGGCGCCCCAGGCCCGCGCGCTGGTGGCCCGCAACCCGGGATCGGGCCTCGGTGCCCGCTTCGCGCTCCGCCCCTTCACCTATGCGGCCGCGGTCCGCTTCGGCGACCATGACCTGCTGCGCGCGGTCAATGCCTGCCTGGCGGAGATGCTGCATGAAGGCACGCTGGCCGCGCTGTTCCGCCGGGAAACCGGCCTCGCCCTGCCACCGCTCGCCCCGCTATGACCCTGCGTCCCACGCGGCGCGCCCTTGCCCCCCTGGCCCTCGCCACGCTGCTGGCCCCCGCCACGCCGCGCGCCCAGACCCAGCCTGGGTCCGGAAGGCCCGTCACCCTCTTCGCCTGGTCGGCGGTCGAGCCCCTGTTGCGGCCGGAGATCCCCGCCTTCGAACGGGCGAGCCAACGCCGTCTCCGGCTGCTGCACCTGCCCTGGGCTGCCTATCGGGACGCGCTCGCCGCGCGCCTCATGGGGGAAGCAGAGATCGATGTCTGCGCCATGTCCGACCTGTGGCTGCCGGAATTCGCCCATCGCGGCTGGCTGGCGCCGCTGGATGACCTGCCAGGCGCGGACGCCATCGCGGCGGAGACGCGCCCCGCCTGCAACCAGGGCATGACCTGGCGCGGCCGTCGCTACGGCGTGCCCTACTACACCGACAGCATCGTCTTCCTGTGCAACCGCGCCATCCTGAACCGCGCCGGCATCGCCGCCCCGCCGGAGAGCTGGGAGGAGGTGGTCGAGCAGTCGCTATTCCTGCAGCGCCGCGGCCTGGTGCGCCACGCCCTCGCCCTGCCGCTCACCGCCGATCCCTGGCTGATGGAGATCCTCACCGCCCTCGTCTATGCCTTCGGCGGCACGCATGTGGATGCGGATTTCGATCCGGTGATGCAGGATCCGGACCGGGGCGCGGTGCGGGCCATGCGGTTCCTGCGGGATGCGATCCATCGGGACGGCATCCTGCCGCCCACGGCGCCGCAGCTTGCCGAACCCGATATCCTCGAAGCCATGGCCGATGGCGAGGCCGCCTTCTGCCTGGCGCCCAGCTACCGGCTGCGCAGCCTCAACGACCCGGCGCAATCCGCCGTCGCCGGCGCCATCCGAGTGGCGATGATGCCGCGCGGCGGCCCGCGCGGCACGCAGGAGAGCTGCAGCTGGGTCCGCTTCTTCGCCGCCACGCCCACCGCCATGGCCGCGCCCCCCCGCCGCGCGGGCGTCGAGGCGGCGCTGGCCTTCCTGGCTGGCCACGGCCCCGGCGACCGCTACCCCATGCAGAAATCACTGCTGCTGGAGGGCGGCCTTCCCTTCTGCGCCCTCCCGCTGCTGGAGGATCCGGCGGTGGAGGCGGCACAGGCGCGCTGGTCCGGCGACAGCGCCATCCTCCGCCGCCAGGCCGTGCTCTCCCGCCCCAAGGACCTGCTGGCCCCCTGGCTCAGCGACTGGATGAGGAGCGCCACCCCGCGGATCATGGCCATGCTGTCGGGCGCGGAGGCGCCGGAGGATGCGCTGCCCCGCATGGCCACCGCCTGGGCCGCCTTGAAGGCCAGCCATGGCTGACCCCTGCCGCCGCGCCCTGCTGGCCCTCCTCGCGGCGACGCCGCCGGCCATCCTGGGCCGGACGGCGCGGGCGCAACCTTTCCCGGCGCCGATCCGCATCCCGGCGCTGCAACGGCTGCGCGCCGGCATCGACCTGGAAGGCACCGCGACGGCCTGGGATGATTCCACCAACGGCCCCGCCGGCATGGCGGTGGAGGTCGGCGCCCTCATCGCCGATGGCCTGGACGTGCCGCTGGAGCTGGTACGGACCACGACCGCGACCGCGGTGGCGGAGCTGCGCGCCGGCCGGTTCGACCTGCTGCTGAACGCGCCCCCCCTGACCATCGAGGTGGCACGCGAGGTCCTCTACGCCGATCCCTATGCCGCGCTGGAACTGGTGGTGGTGGCCCCGCGCCCCCTGCCCCTGCCCTCCATCGCCGCGCTGCGCGGCCGGCGCGTGGCGGCGCAGGCTGGATACCCCCTGCTGCTGCTGCCGTCCCGCGTGCCGGCGAGCCAGATGGACGTCATCGCGCTGCCGGACCTGCCCGCCCTGGCCGCCGCGCTGGCGGACCGGCAGGTGGAGGCCGCCATCGTCACCTCCCCCATCGCCAGTCGCATCGCGGCGCTGTACCCGGCGCTGGAGGTGAAGCTGACGCTCGGCACCCTCTGGCTCGCGCCGGCCTGCCGCTTCGGGGACCATGACCTGCTGCAGGCCGTGAACACGATGCTCTACATCGCGCGCCAGGAAGGCACGCTGCAATCGCTGCACCAGGGCGCCTATGACCGCCCGCTTCCCCGCCCGCCCTTCTTCTGATGACCTCCCCCGGCCCCATGCCCCGCGCCCTTCCCCGCCGCCTGCTGCCCGCGCTTGCCGCCGGGTTGTTCGCGGCCCCCCATGCCCGGGCCGCCGGCGAAGCCCCCGGGGCCGCCACCGGCGCGCTCGGTCGCATCCTCCGCTCCGGCATCGTCCGGATCGGCGTCTGGCTGGAGGCCCCGCCCTGGGGCAGCTACGACCATGACGGCACGCCGGACGGGGCGGAAGTGGCGCTGGCCAGGCTGCTGGCCCGGGACCTCGGCGTCCGGCTCCGCCTCCAGCGGCTGGAGGTGCGCGACCGGATCCCGGCCCTTCAAGAGGACCGCGTGGACATCCTGGCCGCGCTGGTGCCGGTGGTGCCGGCCACCAGACGCCATGTCGCCTTCGCCTCCCCGCATGGCGAACTCTCCGTCGCCGTCGCCACCCGCCGGGCCAGCCCCGTGCGGTCGCTGGCCGATCTCGCGGGGTTGCGGGTGGCGCTGCCGGACAACACCTTCGCGGCGGAGGAAGCGCGCACCATGCTGCCGCCGGACACGACGCAATTGCTGCTGCCTGGCCTGGTCGCCTGCATCGACGCGACCGCCCATGGGCGGGCGGATGCGGCGGTCAGCTATGGCTGGCTGCTGCGGGATCTGTCCCTGTCCCGCCCTGAACTCGATATCGAGCCGCGCTTCACGGTGAGCCACGCGCATCACGCGCTTGCCATGCGGCTCGGCGAGCCTGACCTCCTGCGCTTCGTCAACACCTTCCTGTATCTGCGCGGCGCCGATGGGACGCTCGCGGAGATCCACGAACGCTACCTCCGCGGCACGCCCGATGTAGGGCCGGTGTTCCGGTAGCGAGGGGCGAGCAGACCCGCCGGATGGGCGGAGCCGCCCGGTCAACGCTGCGGGCGGATGCCCAGGCGGCGCCGGACCGAGGAGAAGGCCCCCTCCGCATCGACATTGGCGATGACCACCCCGACGCCGGTCGCCCGGGCGTTGGGATCCGCCATGCCGAAGACCGGCCGGTCCGGCGGTTGCTGGGTCGCGATCACCTCGGTGGAGGGACCATCCGCCAGATCCTCCCGCCACCGCTGACGCCAGACCACAACGGAACCGCCCCGCACCTGCTCCGGCCACATCTCCGTCTGCAGGGCCGGGCCCATCGCCGTCGCCGCCTGTTCGAAGACCTGCGCCACGGTCAGCCGCGTATCCACGCGCTGATAGGCTTCCACCCGCGTCACCCGGTGACCGCGCTGCGGGTCGTTGATGAGGAATACGCGAACGGAGGGACAGACCAGCTGCGCGCCGCGAGGCATGCAGTCATCGTCATCAGGTACAGCGAGGATCAGGCGGCTGAGACCATCCGGCGGCAGGTCCCGCTGCTGGTCGATGACGAGGCCGCCATCCAGCAGCACCTCGATCGCCTCCGCGGCCGACATGTCGAGTTCCACCTGCCGCGCGACAGACAACACCCGCAGCGCGGGGAAGCCATCCACGGGGGCAGCATCGACCGGCGGCGTGGCCGTCCGGTCCTGCGCGCGGGCGGCGGGCGCTTGCGCGCCCAGCATCAACACAGCGACCAGCCAGGCAAGGCGAGGCATCCTGCTACTCCACGCTGGCCATCATCTCGCGCAGCTTCTCACGAATCGTCCAGCGACGAATTGAGACACAGCAAGAGATCGGCAACGAAGTCGGCTTTCCCCGGGGGCTGAAATCCATCACGGTGCCCCCGCGATGATGCGGAAAAAACCGCCCCCGGCCCCGATGTGGCCCACCGGGGGCGGTCGGCTCCAGCCTGACGTCCTGACAGGACGGCGTGGCCTGCTGCTCGGGGCCGCAACCGCCACGCTGGCGCTGGCAGCCACGCGAAGCCGCGCCCAGCGCCCGCCCGCCGCCCGTGCCCAGCCGGCCACGGAACCGATTGGCATCGGCACGGCGCAGGATGACTGGGCCGAGTTCCGCCGGCGCTACCTGCTGCCCGAAGGCCGCGTCGTCGACACCGGCAATCGCAACGTCTCCCATTCCGAAGGCCAGGGATATGCCATGCTCGCTGCCGTCAAGGCGGATGACCAGGGCAGCTTCGGCCGGATGCTCGGCTGGACGCTGGCGAATTTGAAGCGGCAGGAGGACAACCTGTTCTCCTGGCGCTACCAGCCGGACCAGCAGCCCAACGTCACCGATCCGAACAATGCCAGCGATGGCGACCTTTTCATCGCCTGGGCGCTGCTGGAAGCCAGCGCTCGGTGGGGCAGTGCCGAGTATCGCCGCCGTGCCATCGCCATCGCTCGGGACCTGCTGCGGTCCTGCGCTGTCCAGGTCCAGGGGCGCTGGGTGCTGCTGCCCGGCGCCTATGGCTTCCAGGGCCGGGCGCGCACCGTGCTCAACCTGTCCTATTGCGCCTTCCCCGCCCTGCGTGCGCTCGGCCGGGAAGTGGGGGACCCCGTCTGGGGCCGGATCGAAACCGATGGGCTGGCCCTGCTGGCCCAGGCCCGTTTCGGCCGCAATGGCCTGCCGCCGGACTGGCTCGAACTGCGCCCGAATGGCGACATCCTCCCGGCGGAGGGCTGGCCAGCCCGCTTCTCCTTCGACGCCGTGCGCATCCCGCTGAATGTCGTCTGGGCCGGGCAGACCGACCACCCCAGCGTCCACGCAGCCATCGGATTCTGGGCCGATCCGGACCACCGGGCGATGCCGGCCTGGACCGACCTGCGTTCCGGCCATCCGGCGCCCTATCCCGCGCATTCCGGAATCGTCGCCGTGGCCAGGCTTTCCATCGCCGCGGTCCTGGCCCGGGGCGATGCCGGCGCCATGCCCCGGATCGGAGCGGCGCCCGACTACTATGCCGCGGCGCTGACCCTGCTGTCCCGCATGGCCTGGCGGGACCTGCAACTGACTCCGGCCATGCGGTAGGCACGAAAAAGGGGCGCGCCCTGCGGCACGCCCCCTGTCCGAAAAGGCCGGAAGGCTCAGCCCGCGTCGACGACCGCGCGCTTCGCCATCACCGTCACCAGATGCGCGCGGTATTCGGCGCTGCCATGGATGTCGCCATTCATGCCGGACGGATCGACCTTGATGCCAGCCACCGCATCGGCGGACCAGTTGGCCGACAGCGCGGCCTCCATCGCCGCTTCGCGGAACACGCCGTTGTTGCCGGCGCCGTTCACCGCCACGCGCACGCCGGCCGGGCCCTTGGCGACGAAGACGCCGGCCATGGAGTAGCGGCTGGCCGGGTTCTTCATCTTGGCGTAGCCCGCCTTCTCCGGCACCGGGATGTGGATCGCCGTCACCAGCTCCCCGGCCTCCAGCGCCGTCGCGAACATGCCCTGAAAGAAATCATCCGCGCTGATCGTGCGGCGGTCCGTCTGGATCGTCGCGCCAAGCGCCAGGAGCGCCGCCGGATAATCGGCCGAGGGGTCGTTGTTCGCGACCGAACCGCCCATGGTCCCGCGATTGCGCACCTGCGTATCGCCGATGCTGGCCGCCATCGCCGCCAGTGCCGGGATCGACGCCTTCACCTCGGCGGAGGTCGCGACCTCGTAGTGCCTGGTCAGCGCACCGACGACCAGCTTGCCGCCTTCCCGCTTCACGCCGCGGAGGTCCGCGATGCCCGACAGGTCCACCACGGAGGTCGGCTTGTTCAGCCGCAGCTTCAGCGCCGGCAGCAGCGTCATGCCGCCGGAGATCGCGCGCGCATCCGGGTCCGCCGCCAGGATCTTGACCGCATCGGCGACGGAGGACGGCTTGTGGTACTCGAAATCATACATGGCTCTCGTCCCTCACTCGGCCGCCATGCGGTGGCCGTTGATGATGTTCCAGATCTTCGCCGGCGTCGCCGGCATCTCAACATGGTTCACGCCGAAATCTCGCAGCGCGTCAACCACGGCATTCATCACCGCCGGCGGCGACCCGATGGCCCCCACCTCCCCGCAGCCCTTCACCCCCAGCGGGTTATGGGTGCAGAGCGTGGTATGCGTGGCGACCGAAACCGGCGCCAGGTCGTCGGCGCGCGGCATGGTGTAGTCCATCATGGACCCGCTGATCAGCTGGCCATCCGCGTCGTAGATCGCGGCCTCCAGCAGCGCCTGGCCGATGCCCTGGGCGACGCCGCCCTGCACCTGGCCCTCCACGATCATCGGGTTGATCACGCGCCCCACATCGTCCACCGCCGTGAAGCCCATGACGGAGACCTTCCCTGTATCCGGGTCAATCTCCACCTCGCAGATATGGCAGCCGCCGGGATAGGTGAAGTTCTTCGGGTCGTAGAAGGCGGTCTCGTCCAGCCCCGGCTCGATCTCATCGATCGGGTAGTTGTGGGGCACATAGGCCGCCAGGCTGATGTCGGTCAGGGACTTGGTCTTGTCCGTGCCCGCCACCCGGAAGGTCCCGCGCTCGAACTCCACGTCGTCGACGCTGGCTTCCATCAGGTGGGCCGCGATGCGCTTGCCCTTGGCGATGATCTTGTCCATGGCCTTGTCCATGGCGGAGCCGCCGACGGCCAGCGACCGGCTGCCATAGGTTCCCATGCCGAAGGGCACCTTGGCGGTGTCGCCATGCACGATGTCGATATTCGCCATCGGCACGCCGAGCTTGTCCGCCACCAGCTGCGCCAGCGTCGTCTCATGCCCCTGGCCGTGGCTGTGCGTGCCCGTCAGCACCGTCACGCTGCCCGTGGGGTGGACGCGGATGGTACCCACCTCATACAGCCCCGCCCGCGCGCCCAGGCTGCCCACCACGGCGGAGGGCGCGATGCCGCAGGCCTCCACATAGGTGGAGATGCCGATGCCCCGCAGCTTGCCCCGCGCCTTGGCCTCGGAGCGCCGCTCCTCGAACGTCGCCCAGCCCGAGGTTTCGAGCGCGCCGGCGAGGGTCGAGAAGTAGTCTCCGCTGTCGTATTGCAGCGCGACCGGCGTCTGGTAGGGGAAGGCCGCCGTCGGGATGAAGTTCTTCTTGCGGAACTCCACCCGGTCCATCCCGATCTCGCGCGCCGCCACATCCATGAGGCGTTCCAGCAAATAGGTCGCCTCCGGCCGCCCCGCGCCGCGATAGGCATCGACCGGCACGGTGTTGGTGAAGACGGCCTTCACCTCCGCATAGATCACCGGCGTGGCGTACACGCCCGACAGCAGCGTGGCGTAGAGATAGGTCGGCACGCAGGGCGCGAAGGTGGAGAGATAGGCCCCCATATTCGCCAGCGTATGCACCTTCAGCCCGAGGATTTTTCCGTCAGTATCCAGCGCCAGTTCCGCGGTGGAGACGTGGTCGCGCCCATGGGCGTCGGACATGAAGCTCTCGGTGCGATCCGCCGTCCACTTGATCGGCCGCTTCACCTTGGCAGACGCCCAGGTGACGATCGCTTCCTCGGCATAGTGGTAGATCTTGCTGCCGAAGCCGCCCCCCACATCCGGCGCCACCACGCGCAGCTTGCTCTCCGGGATGGACAGCACGAAGGCGCCCATCAGCAGCCGGATCACATGCGGGTTCTGGCTGGTGGTGTAGAGCGTGTAGTCGCCGCTCATGGCATCGAATTCGCCGATGGCCGCGCGGGGCTCCATCGCATTCGGCACCAGGCGGTTGTTGGTGGTGGAGAACTTCACCACCTTCGCGGCCTTGGCAAAGGCGGCGTCCGTCGTCGCCTTGTCGCCGATATGCCAGTCGTAGCAGAGGTTCCCAGCCACGCCGTCATGCACCGCCGGCGCCCCCGGCGCGATCGCGGCCTCGGTCGAGGAAACGCCCTGCAGAGGCGCGTAATCCACCACGATGGCTTCCGCCGCATCCCGGGCCTGGGCGCGCGTCTCCGCCACCACTACCGCGACGGGGTCGCCGACATGGCGGACCTTGCCTTCCGCGAGGACCGGGTGCTTCGGCTCCGCCATCGGCGTGCCGTCCTTGTTGTGGATCTGCCAGCCGCATGGAATGCCGCCGATAGCGGTCATGTCCGCGCTGGTGAAGACCGCAAGCACCCCCGGCATCGCCTTCGCCGCCGCCGTGTCGATCCCCTGGATCGTGGCATGGGCGTGCGGGCTGCGCAGGATGAAGGCGTGGGTCTGGCCCGGGCGGTTGATATCGTCGGTGTACATCCCCCTGCCCTGGAGGAACCGGAAATCTTCCTTGCGGCGCACGCTGGCGCCGATGCCCTCGAAGGGCTGAACCGCATTCATGAACCTATCCTCCCCGTTGACGTGCAACAGGCTGGCCCGCCGCCGCGCGGCCCTCTCCCGGGGCCTTGGCGCGGCGGAGCACCCAACCGGCGAAGACTACTCAGCCGCGGCCGGCGTCAGTTCCGCGGTGCGGCCCTGCATCACATCGCTGGCGGCCGCGATGGCCTTGACGATGTTGTGGTAGCCCGTGCAGCGGCAGAGGTTGCCCTCCAGACCCTCGCGGATCTCCTTCTCGCTCATCCCATCCGGGTGCTTGTTCACCAGGTCGATGGCGGACATGACCATGCCAGGCGTGCAGAAGCCGCATTGCAGGGCGTGATACTCGCGGAAGGCTTCCTGCATCGGGTGCAGCGTGCCATCGGCCGCGGCCAGGCCCTCGATGGTCGTGACATCCGCACCCTCGCACTGCACGGCCAGGATGGTGCAGGACTTGATGCTGTCACCGCCCATATGGACCACGCAGGCGCCGCACTGGCTGGTATCGCAGCCCACATGCGTGCCGGTCAGCCGCAGCTTCTCCCGCAGCAATTCCACCAGCAGCGTCCGGGCCTCGACCTCGACCGTGTGCTTGGTGCCGTTCACCGTCAGACTGACCTGCGGCATCGCGCCTCTCCCCAGATTGGATTGACCGGCCCCGGATGGGGGCCGCTCCCTGGGGCAGAGAGTCGCCCTCGCCCCGCCGAACGTCAAGCGGCGCGAGGGTGACTCAATGGCGTGAAGCGCTACCCCAGCGCCAGAAGCTGCGCCCCCTTGGCCCCCGCCAGCGGGTTCTCCGCCGCCGGCCGGTCATGCAGGTGGCAGGCGGCGATGTGCCCCTCCGCCAGGGCATCGGCCACGGGGCGAAGCTGGGGCTCCTCCGTCCGGCAGCGGTCGAAGGCATAGGGGCAGCGCGTGTGGAATCGGCAGCCCTTGGGCGGGTTGATCGGGCTTGGCACATCCCCCTTGAGGATGATGCGTTCCCGCTGCGCCCCCGGCATCGGCACCGGCACGGCCGAGAGCAGCGCTTCCGTGTAGGGGTGCTTCGGCGCCCCGAACAGGGACCGCTTCGGCGCCACCTCCACGATCTTGCCGAGATACATGACCGCCACCCGGTGCGTCATGTGCTCCACGATCGCCAGGTCGTGGCTGATGAACAGCATCGCCAGCCCAAGCTCGGTCTGGAGATCCTGCAGCAGGTTGACGATCTGCGCCTTCACCGAGACGTCGAGCGCGCTCACCGCCTCGTCGCAGATGATGAGATCAGGCTCACCCGCCAAGGCACGCGCAATACCGATGCGCTGGCGCTGGCCGCCCGAGAATTCATGCGGCCAGCGGTTGATGGCATCCCGCGGCAGCCGGACCTTGTCCATCAGCCCTTCGAGGCGCTGCTCGAGGTCGGCCGAATCCTTGGCCAGCCCGAAATTCCGGATCGGCTCCGCCAGGATGTCCCGCACCCTCATGCGCGGGTTCAGGCTGCTGAAGGGGTCCTGGAACACGACCTGCATCTTCCGCCGCAGCGGCCGCAGCGTGCCGTTCGGCATGTCGTCGATCCGGTCGCCGCCCAGGATCACCTGCCCGCCCGTCAGCGGGAAAAGCCGCAACAACGCCTTGCCGACGGTGGACTTGCCGCAGCCGGATTCGCCCACCAGCGACAGCGTCTCCCCCTTCATGATGTCGAAGGAGACACCATCCACGGCATAGACATAGCCCGTGGTCCCGCCGAGGAACCCCGCCTTGATCGGGAAGTGCTTCTTCAGGTCGTTGACCTGCAGGATCGGGGTGCTCATGCCGCGACGACCTCCTCACGCAGCGCGTAGTGGCAGGCCGCGACATGGCCTGGCGCCTTCTCCTCCAGCGCCGGCGCGTATTGCGTGCAGAGGTCCGTCACCTTCGGGCAGCGGGAGGCGAAGACGCAGCCCGGGATCTTCTTCTTCAGGCTCGGCACCAGGCCCGGGATTTCCGCCAGCCTGGTTTCCTCACCGGTCAGGGACGAGCCCAGCTTCGGCATCGATCCCAGCAGCCCCTGCGTGTAGGGGTGGCGCGGGTTGCGGAACAGCGGCCCGACGGCCGCCTCCTCCACCTTCCGGCCGGCATACATGACGATGACGCGCTCCGCGACTTCCGCCACCACGCCAAGGTCATGGGTGATGAGGACGATCGCCGCGCCGACGCGGTGCTTCAAATCCTTCATCAACTCCAGGATCTGCGCCTGGATGGTCACGTCGAGCGCCGTCGTCGGCTCATCGGCGATCAGCAGCTTCGGGTTGCAGGCCAGGGCGATGGCGATCATCACGCGCTGGCGCATGCCGCCGGAGAGCTGGTGCGGGTATTCCCTCACCCGCCGCTTCGCTTCGGGGATGCCGACGAGGTTCAGCATCTCCACCGCCCGGTCCTCGGCCTCCTGCGCGGAAAGCCCCTGGTGCAGGCGCAGCGTCTCCCCGATCTGGCGGCCGACGGTCAGCACCGGGTTCAGGCTGGTCATCGGCTCCTGGAAGATCATGCTGATCTCGTTGCCGCGGATCGCCCGCATCTCCTTGTCGGAGGCTTCCAGCAGGTTCTTGCCGTTGAAGCGGATGGCGCCGGCGATCTTGCCGGGCGGCTCCGGGATCAGCCGCAGGATGGACATGGCGGTGACGGACTTGCCGCAGCCGGATTCACCGACGATGGCGACCGTCTCACCGGCATTGACGTGGAAGTTCACGCCATCCACCGCACGATTGATGCCATCCGGCGTGCGGAAATGCGTCTGCAGGTTTTCGACTTCGAGAAGCGCCATGTCGCTTACAGCCTCTTCGCCATGCGCGGGTCGAGCGCGTCACGCAGGCCGTCACCCAGCAGGTTCACGGCGAGCACGGTGATGGAGAGGAACACCGCCGGGAAGAAGACGATGTAGGGCTTCACCTGCCACAGCGCCCGGCCCTCGGCCATGATGTTGCCCCAGGACGGAATGATGGGCGGCGTGCCGGCGCCGATGAAGCTCAGGATGGCTTCGGTGATCATGGCGCTGGCGCAGATATAGGTCGCCTGCACCGTCAGCGGCGCCAGCGTGTTCGGCAGGATGTGGCGCAGGATGATCATCGGCGTCCGCGTGCCGGACGCCACTGCGGCATCAACATAGGGCTGCTCACGCAGCGACAGCACCACGCCGCGCACCAGGCGCGACACGCGCGGGATTTCCGCGATGGTGATGGCCAGCACCACATTGCCCACGCTGCCGCGCGTCAGCGCCATCAGCGCGATCGCCAGCAGGATCGGCGGGATGGACATCATGCCATCCATGAACCGCATGATGATGCTGTCCGCCAGCCGGATGAAGCCGGAGATCAGCCCGATCGTCAGCCCGATGAGCGACGCGAAGAAAGCTACGGAAAAGCCGACCGTCAGCGACACCCGCGCGCCGTGCAGCACGCGCGAATAGACGTCGCGGCCCAGCATGTCCGTGCCGAACCAGAACTGCGCGGAGGGTTCACGCGTGCGCAGCGCCGGGGCCAGCGATGTCGGGTCCCGATGCGCCAGGAAGGGCGCGAAGATCGCGACGCAGACCATCAGCAGCACCAGCGTGCCGCCGATGGCGATGGTGGGGTTCCGGCGCAGGAAGCCGATGAAGCCCTTCTTGGCCTTCACCGGCGGCATGATGTCGCCCATCTCCGGGGCGACATTGATGCCGGGCGGAATCGTGGCGGGGCGGCCGCCATCCATGGTCGCGGTGCTCAATACCGGATCCTCGGGTCGAACAGGGTATAGGCCAGGTCGATCGCGAGATTGACCAGCACGTAGATGAAGGAGAACAGCAGCACGACGCCCTGGATGACGGGGTAGTCGCGCCGCAGGATGGCATCGACCGTCAGGCGGCCGAGGCCCGGAATGGCGAAGACGCTTTCCGTCACCACCGCGCCGCCGATCAGCAGCGCCATGCCGATGCCGATGACGGTGACGATCGGCACCGCCGCGTTCTTCAGCGCATGCACGAACAGGATGGAGCGCTGCCCCACGCCCTTCGCCTTGGCGGTACGGATGTAGTCCTGCTGCAGCACTTCCAGCATGGTGGCCCGCGTGATGCGCGCGATCAGCGCGATGTACACCGAACCCAGCGCCACCGCGGGCAGGATCAGATTCTCCATCCAGGGGAAGAAGCCGCGGCTGAAGGGCGTGTAGCCCTGCACCGGCAGCCAATCGAGCTCCAGGGCGAAGATGTAGGCCAGCACATAGCCCACCACGAAGACGGGCACGGAAAAGCCCAGCACCGCGAAGCCCATCACCGCGCGGTCGATCCAGGTGCCCTGCCGCCACGCCGCCACGACGCCCATCGGCACGGCGATGGACACGGCGAGGATGAGCGTGACGATCATCAGCGAGAGCGTGGGTTCGATCCGCTGCCGGATCATCGTCGCGACCGGCAGGTTGGTGAAGATCGAGGTCCCGAGATCACCCCGCAGGATGTCCCAGAGCCAGGCCCCGAACCGCACCAGATAGGGGCGGTCGAGGCCGAGGCTCGCCCGGATGCGCTCCACATCCGCCGGCGTCGCCTGATCCCCCGCGATCACCGCGGCCGGATCGCCCGGGGCGATATAAAGCAGGGAGAAGACGAACAGCGCCACGATCGCCATGACGGGGATCGTCGCGAGTACGCGGCGGACTATGTAAGCGAACATCCGGGCAGGCTTCCTTCAGATCAGGCCCTGTGAAAAAATCGAGGTTGAGCATCAATGCCCGAGTTGGTCGTTGACCCTCGCCTCCAGGTCGCGCTCTCGGGCATTAATCCACAACCTCTCAGGTCTTGCTGACGCCCCAGGGGAAGGGAATCGGGCCCTTCACGATGCCGGAGACGTTGCTCCGCCACGCCTGGTAGGACAGGAAGAAGCCGGTCGGCGCATAGACCACATTGTCCATCGCCGCACGGTTCAGGCGGCCGATCACCGTCCGCTCCTCCGCCAGCGAATTCGCCGCCAGCCAGTTCGGCACCTCGGCCTCCACCGCCGGGATGTTCGGCCAGCCGAACCAGGCGCCGTCGCCATTGGCCCGCACCGCGTTGTAGACGACGGGGTTGATGGCGTCCGCGCCTGCATGCCAAGTGTGGAACATGGACCAGCCGCCCTGGCCGGGGGGGTTCTTCATCGCGCGGCGCTGGCCGACCGTGCCCCAATCCGTCGCGACGAAATCGACATTCATGCCCATCCGCTTCAGCAGGTCGGCCGTGATGTCGCCCATCGCCTTGGTGATGGGCTGGTCCTGCGCGACCAGGCACGTCACGGGTTCGTTGTTGTACCCGGCCTCGGCCAGCAGGCGGCGGGCCATGTCCATGTTCCGCGGACCCTTGAGGATGTCGCCACCCTCCTCCGAGTACAGCGGCGTGTTGGGCGTGAAGAAGCCGGGCAGCGCGGACCACAGGTTCCGGTCGTTGCCGACCAGCGCCGTCATGTAGTCCTCCTGGCTCATCGCGGCCAGGACGGCGCGGCGGATGCGCACGTCGTTGAACGGCTTGTGCAGGTGGTTCATGCGGAAGGCGCCGATATTGCCCAGCGGGTCGGCGATATCCACACGGATGTTGCGGTTGCGGCGCAGCACCGGCACCAGGTCCGTGAGGGGGTTCTCCCACCAGTCGATCTCGCCGTTCTGCAGCGCGGCCGATGCCGTCGCGGGGTCGGGCATGATCACCCATTCCACGCGGTCCACCATCATCCGCTTGCCGCCGGCCAGCCAACTCGCGGGCTCGTTCCGCGGCACATAGCCATCGAAGCGCTGGAACACCGCCCGCGCGCCCGGCACCCATTCATTGGTGACGATGCGCATCGGGCCGGAGCCGATGAATTCGTTGATCTGCGTGAAGCTGTCGAAGCGCGACGCGATCCGCGCCGGCATGATGAAGCACATCGGCGTGGCGTTCTTGCCCAGCGCCATCTTCATCTTCGGGAAGGGACGGGACAGGGTCCAGCGGAAGGTGGTGTCATCCACCGCCACGAGTTCCTGGTTCAACGCGCGCAGCAGCTGGCCCATCGGGTCGCGCGGCATCCAGCGGTTGATGGAGGCGACGACGTCGCTCGCCAGCACCGGCGTGTTGTCGTGGAAACGCAGGCCCGACCGCAGCTTGAAGGTCCAGACCAGACCGTCGGAGGAGACCGTCTCCCCCTCCACCATCTGCCGCTGCGCTTCCAGCTTGTCGTCGAAGCCGTAGAGCGTGTCCCACACCAGCACGGCGGCGTTGCGGACGACGTATTGCGTGCCCCAGATCGGGTCGAAATTGGCCAGATTGGCCTGCGGCACGAAGCGCAGCGTGCGCGCATTGGCGCCCTGGGACAGCGCCGGGGCGCTGAAGCCCCCGCCGGCCGCGACGGCACCCGCCGCCACACCGGTCTTGATGAACGACCTGCGATCCATTCGAAGCAACCCCCTGTTATGAGCTCGCCGCCCTTGTTGTGGGCAGACTGCCTTATCCCTGTGCTGCGCGCCAGCACCCCCCGCCCGGGACTCGGCGGGGAGACGCGTTACGACCAAGCCTGTCAGCACATCCCGTGCCAGCCGCGCCTTAGGCTCGGCGAACGCCCCAGAACAGCGCCGGCCCGCCCTTCACCACGCCCGTGATGCTGCGGCGATAGGCCATCAATGGCAGCACCTGGCCCAGCGGGATGAACGGCACTTCCTGCCAGGTCACGCGCTGGATCTCCCGCGCGATCGCCTGTTCCGCCGCGAGGTCCGTGGCCTCGAACCACGCCTCGCGCAGTTCCTCCAGCCGCGGCAGCGTCGGCCATCCCGCCCAGGCATTGGTGCCGTTGCCGCGAATCGGCATGTGGCTGCCGGGCACGGAGACATCGAGCCCCTCCCAGGTCGTGCAGAAGGCGCTCCAGCCGCCCGCATCGACCGGCCCGCGATTGGTGCGCCGCTGGATATGCGTGCCCCAATCCATCGCCTGGAGGTCGACGTTGAAGCCGATTCGCCGCAGCATGTCGGCCGCAACCTCCGCCAGGTTCTGCAGCACCGGCAGGTCCGTCGCGGACAGCAGCACGACGCGCTCCCCGCGATACCCGGCCTCCCGCAGCGCCCTTCGCGCGGCTTCCAGGTCTCGCGGCCCGGACAGGACGGAGAGCCCCTCGTCATTCGCCAGCGGCGTGCCGGGCGTGAAGACGCCGGCAGGGATGGTGGATAGGGCGGGGTCCGTCCCGATCGCCGCGTTCATGAAGGCGCGCTGGTCCACGGCCGGCAGGACGGCGCGGCGGATCGCGGGATTGTCGAAGGGCGGCTGCAGGAAGTTGAAACGCAGCACGCCCAGGTTGCCGGCGGTGTTCACCAGATCCGTCTGGATCTCCCGGTTCCGCCGCAGCAGCGGCAGCAGGTCCGGCAGCGGCGTTTCCCACCAATCCACCTCGTTGTTCTGCAACGCGGCGCTGGCGGTGGAGGGATCGGGCATGACGATCCACTCGACCCGGTCGAAATGGACCTGCTTCCCACCGGCGAGGAAATCCGCGGGCTCGCTCCGCGGTGCATAGCCGGCGAAGCGCTCATAGATCATGCGGTCGCCGGGGCGGAACAGGTCCTGGCGGAAGCGGAAGGGCCCGCTGCCGGTGTAGTCCGTGATCTGCGTGAAGGGATCGGTCCGTGCCACGCGTTCAGGCATGATGGCGCAGATGTTGGCGGATGGCTTGCCCAGCGCGAAGGCAAGGCCCGGCCAGGCCTTCTTCAGCCGGATCTCGAAGCGCGAATCATCCAGCGCCGCGATCCCGTCCATCAGCCCGTCGAGTCGCTGCCCCAGCACATCCCGCTTCGCCCAGCGCTGAATGGAAGCGACGCAATCCCGCGCGGTGACGGGCGCGCCGTCATGGAAGCGCAGGCCCGGCCGCAGCGTGATGGTCCAGCGCCGGCCTTCCTCGGTGATTTCATGCCCCGCCGCCATCTGCGGCCGCGGCCGGAAATCGGCGCCAAGCCCGTAGAGCGTGTCGTAGATCATAAGCCCGTGGTTGCGCACCACGACGGCTGTGGACCAGACGGGATCGATGTTGGAGAGGTTGGCCTGCGGCACGAAGCGCAGCGTGCGCGCATTCGCCTGCGCATCCGCGATCCGCGGCGCTGCCAGCGCGCCCCCCGCGAGCAGCAGCGCCGAACGACGAGAAACCTTCATTATGGCCATCACGCCTTCCCCATATTCCAGAACACGGTCGCCGGCGCGCGGAACACGCCGGTGACGTTGCGGCGCCAGACGCTGGGCTGCCAGTAATAGCCCAGCGGCAGGTAGTGCATCGTCTCCATCGCGCGCCTGTTCAGCGCCTCCGCGATCCGCCGATGCTCCGCCGGCGTGGCGGCCGCGACCCATTCCGCGCGAAGCCGCTCGATCTCCGTATCATCCGGCCAGCCGAACCAGGCATTCGGGCCATTCGCCCGCAGGAACAGATGCGTCACCGGCAGGGTCAGCGACTGGCCGGACGACGTGGTGTGGATGATGCTCCAGCCGCCCCGCTCCACCGGTTCCTTGCTCGTTCGCCGCTGGATCAGCGTGCCCCAGTCGGCCGCCACCAGTTCCAGGTTCATGCCGAGCCGCTTCAGCAGATCCGCCGTCACCAGCGACAATGTGTTGATCTGCGGATAGTCGCCGGGCGCGATCAGCACGACCTTCTCGCCATTATAGCCAGCGGCCGCGAGTGCGGCCTTGGCGCGGTCGATGTTGCGCGTGCGCAGGATCTCGCTGCCCGCGTCATTCGCCATCGGCGTGTCGCAGGTGAAGACGCCCTCGCACACGCCCCAGCCCGCGGGATCGGCACCCGCGACGGAGGTCAGGTAGTCCCGCTGGTCCAGCGCCATGGCGACGGCGCGGCGGATGGCAGGGTTGTTGAAGGGCGGGTGCAGCGTGTTGAAGCGCGCGATGCCGTAGGTCCCGTCCATCAGCCGCTGTTCCACGACCAGTTCGCGGTTCCGCCGCATCAGGCCCAGCAGGTCGTGCAGCGGGTATTCCCAGTAATCCTGTTCCCCCAGCATCATCGCATTGGCGCTGGTGGCGGGGTCCGTGATGACGGTCCACTCCACGCGGTCGATCCGCGGCACGCGCCCACCCGCGAGCCCATCCACCGCCTCCTGCCGCGGCACATAGCCCTCATGCTTCGCCCACACCGATCGCTGGCCTGGGTTCCACTCATTCGGCAGGAACCGGAAGGGACCGCTGCCCACGGCCTCCCGGATCTGGGTGAAGGCATCCGTGCGCGCGATGCGTTCCGGCATGATGAAGCAGGGGAATTGCGTCTGGCCGAGTGCGGCCAGCAGCAGCGGCACCGGCCGGTGCAGGCGGAAGCGGAAGCGTCGGTCATCCAGCGCCGTGACCTCCGCGACCGAGGGCTGCAGCACCTGCATGAAGGGATCGCGCTTCGACCAGCGATCGATGGAGGCGACGCAGTCCCGCGCCGTCACCCTTTCCCCATCATGGAACAGCAGCCCGGTCCGCAGCGTGAAGGTGACGCTGAGGCCGCCATCGGCCACCTCCCATCCTTCCGCCATCTGCGGCCTGATCTCGCCCTTGGAATCCTGGGCGCAGATCTGGTCGTAGATCATGAAGGCGTTGTTCCGCGTGACCACCGCGGTGGTCCAGACGGGATCGAGCGAGGTGAGGTTCGCCTGCGGGATCACGCGCAGCGTCCGCGCGGCCCCTCCCTGCGCGCTCACCACGCTCGGCATCGCCAAGCCAGCGGCCGTCGCCGCCATCAATCCACGCCTGCCGATCATCGCCGCCTCCCTCGTGCCAAAGCCGTCACGCCAGCCACGCTCAGGTGCGTCGGAGCCCCCAGAACAGCGCCATGCCCTTCACCCGATCCGCCAGGTTCCGCCGATGCGCGGTCATGGACATGTAGGCGCCGACGGGGATGTAGGGCAGTTCGTCCATCGCCACCGTCTGCAATTCGCGCGCGATCCGCTTCTGCGCATCGAGGTCCGGCGCCACGAACCATTCGTCGCGCAACTCCTCCAGCCGCGGCATGTTCGGCCAGCCCGGCCAGGCATTCGTGCCGTTGCCGCGCAGCGGGAAATGCGCGCTGGGATCGACGAAGTCGAAGGAGGAGAAGCTGGTGAACAGCATGCTCCACCCGCCCCGCTCCACCGGCTCCCGCGATGTCCGCCGCGTGACCGTCGTGCCCCAGTCGCTGAAGGCATTGTCGGCGTTGAAGCCGAGGCGGCGAAGCAGATCCGCCCCCACCTGCGTCATCGCCGATGGCGCCAGGATGTCGGTCGGCCCGATCAGGCGCGTGAGCTGGTTCGTGTAGCCGGCCTCGCGCATCAGCGCCCGCGCGCGTTCCACGCTGCGCGGGCTCTTCAACGCCTCCAGCCCCGCATCATTCGCCAGCGGCGTGCCGGGCGTGAAGACGCCCACATTCTCCATGAACAGCGACGGGTCCGGGCCCACGACCGCGCTCATGAAGTCGGACTGCACGATCGCGGGCAGCAGCGCCTGGCGCATCCTCTTGTCGTTGAAGGGTGGATGCAGGTGATTGAAGCGCAGGATGCCGATCAGCGGCAGCGGGTCCACGGCCTCGATCACCACGTTGCGATTCCGCCGCAGCAGCATCTGGATCTCGGGCGGCGGCTGTTCGTACCAGTCGATCTCGCCGGTCTGCAGCGCGGCGGCGGCGGTCGAGGCATCGGTGATGATGTGCCACTCGACGCGGTCGAAATGCGCCACCTTCGGCCCCGCCGTCAGGCTGGTCCGGCCCGTCGGCGTCGGGCTGTAGTCGGCGAAGCGGGAATAGACCGCGAGGCTGCCGGAGTTGAACTCCGCCGGCACGAAGCGGAAGGGGCCGCTGCCGATCGTCTCCCGGATCTGCTGGAAGGGATCGGTGCGCGCGATGCGCTCCGGCATGATGAAGGCCGGGCTGTTGGACACCTGCGCCAACGCCGCGGTCAGCATGGGGAAGGGACGCTTCAGCCGGAAGACGATCTGCCGGTCGCCGGACGCCTCCACCGCATCGACGAAGGTTTCCAGCTTCTGCCCGATCGGGCTCCGCTTCATCCAGCGCGCCAGCGATGCGACGCAATCCGCCGCGCGCACCGTCTCCCCGTCATGGAACTTCATGCCGGCGCGGATGGTGATGGTGACGCGCAGGCCACCGTCGCTGGTCACGGCCCCCTCCGCCATCTGCGGCTGGGGGCGGAAATCCGCATCCATGCCGTAGAGCGTGTCGTAGACCATGTAGCCGTGGTTGCGGGTGATGTTGGCCGTGGTCCAGATGGGATCCAGGCTCGTGAGGTTCGCCTGCGGCACCATCTTCAGCACACGGTTCTGCGCGGGCTGTGCGATGGCGGCGTGGCTCAGCGACGATGCCGCGGCCACGGCGGCGCCTGCCTTCAGCAGGTTCCTGCGATGCATTCCCTCATTCTCCCGATCACCCTGTCGCAGGGGATGAGAACAGGGGATCGCCGATCCCGCAAGCGGGAAGGCGCGGGGAGATCGCTCCCCCCGCGCCCCTTCTGCTCAGGATTTCTGCACGTTCCAGAACAACGGCAGGCCCTTGAGCACGCCACTGATGCCGCGGCGGTACGCCGTCGCCTGGAAATACTGGCCGAGCGGCAGATAGGGTACTTCCTGGAAGGCCACTTCCTGGATCTGCCGCGCGATCGCCTGCTGCGCCGCCAGGTCCGGCGCATCGAACCAGGCGGTGCGCAGTTCCTCGATCCGCGGGATGGTCGGCCAGCCGAACCAGGCGGCCTGGCCATGGCCACGCAGGCTCTGGTGCACGCCGGGGTTGAACATGTCCACGCCAGCCCAGAAGGTGCAGAACATGCTCCAGCCGCCGCGCTCCGGCGCCTCGCGGCTCGCGCGCCGCTGCACCACCGTGCCCCAGTCGGTCGCGACGTAGTCCACATTCATGCCGGCGCGCCGCAGCATGTCGTTCGTCACCTGCGCCAGCGCGTTCAGCGACGGGAAGTCGGACGCCGCGATCAGCGTCACCCGTTCGCCGTTGTAGCCGGCGGCCGCCAGGTCACGCCGCACCTTGTCCATGTCACGCGGGGTGGTCAGCGCATCCAGCCCCACATCGGAGGCGAGCGGCGTGCCCGGCGGGAAGAAGCCGATATTCTCCCGCCACAGGCTGCGATCCGTGCCGATCACGGCGGTCATGAAATCCGCCTGGTTGATGGCACCCAGCAGCGCGCGCCGCACCGCCGGCTTGTCGAACGGCGCATGCAGGTGATTGAAGCGCGCCACCGCCATCAGCCCCGTGGGGTCCGGGATTTCCAGCACCACGTTGCGGTTGCGGCGCAGCACCGGCTGCAGGTCGCCCGTCGGCTGTTCCCACCAATCCATCTCGCCGTTCTGCAGCGCGCCCGATGCCGTCGCCGGGTCCGGCATCACGTGCCATTCTACGCGGTCGAGGAAGGTGCGCTTCGGCCCCGCGGTCCAGGTCGGCGTGCCCTCGCTGCGCGGCACATACCCATCGAAGCGCGTGTAGACGATGCGCGCGCCCGGCACGCGTTCGCTGGCGGCGAAGCGGAAGGGGCCGCTGCCGATCAGGTCGCCGCGCAGCGGCGTGTTGGGGTCCTGGCTCGCCAGGCGTTCCGGCATCATGAAGGCAACGGGGGTGGAGGGCTTGCCCAGCGCCTCGAACATCAGCGGGAAGGGCCGCCTCAGCCGGAACAGGATGGTCTTGTCGTCCGGCGCCGAAAGCTCATCCGTCACGGACAGCAACACCTGCCCCAGCGCATCCCGCGCGCCCCAGCGGCGGATGGAGGCCACGCAATCCCGCGCGCGGACGGGTTCGCCATCATGCCAGCGCAAGCCATCGCGCAGCGTCATGGTCACGCGCTTGCCGTCATCCTCGACGACATGGCCCTGCACCATCTGCGGCTGCGGCTTGTAGTCCTGGTCGAAGCCGTAGAGCGTGTCCCAGATCATGTAGCCGTGGTGACGCGTCACGTAGGCCGTGGTCAGGATCGGGTCCAGCACGGCGAGGTCCGCCTGCGGGATGAACTTCAGCAGGCGCGATGCCCCGCTGGTGCCCTGGCCGAGGGCGGGCACGCCCACCATGGATGCACCCAGGGCCGCACCGGCCCCGGACAGGATTTGGCGACGCTTCATGGTTCCTCGGTGCCCCCCGGCATGGCTGGCGGCCCGCGAATGCGGGCCACCCTTGGATGCCGCGTAAGGAACAGAGTTACCGGGCCGGATGCAAGGGGATAGGCAACAACCCCCGCCCCACGCCCGCCGGTCTATCCCCCCACGCCCGCCGGTCTATCCCCCCACGCCCGCCGGTCTATCCCCCCACGCCCGCCGGTCTATCCCCCCACGCCCGCCGGGCGATGCCCGAACCCCAGCGCCGGCACCGCCGCAGTCTCCACCCACACCGCCTTCGCCTGGGTATAGGCCATCAGCGCCTCCTGCCCCGACGACCTGCCATGGCCGCTCGCCCCGAAGCCGCCGAAGGGCACGCTGACATGGATGGTCCGGTAGCCGTTGATCCAGAACGTCCCCGCCCGCACCGCCGCCGCCACGCGGTGCGCCCGGCCCACATCGCTCGTCCAGGCCGCGCCCGCCAGGCCGAAGGGCGTGGCGTTGGCGATGGCGATCGCCTCCGCCTCGTCCTCGAACGGGATGGCCGCGACGACCGGGCCGAAGATTTCCTCCTGCGCCACCCGCGCGGCGTTGGTGACGCCCGCGATGATCGTGGGCGGCACCCAGAAGCCCGCCTCGGGCAGCGTGCGGCCGCGCGGCGCGGTGAAGACATCCGCCCCCTCCGCCGCCCCGGCCGAGACCAGCGCCCGAACATGCTCGAACTGCCGCGCGTTGCACACCGGCCCGGCCTCCGTCCCGGCATCCAGCGGATCACCCAGCCGGATGCGGGAGGAAGCTTCCGCCAGCATCTCCACGAAGCGGTCATGGATGGACCGCTGCACCAGCAACCGCGACCCCGCGACGCAGGATTGCCCGCTGCCGGCGAAGATCGCCTGCTGCGCCCCCTGCACCGCCGCCGGAAGATCCGCATCGGCAAAGACGATGTTGGCGGACTTGCCGCCCAGTTCCATCACGCAGGGGATCATGCGCGCGGCGCAGGCACCGGCGATCCGCGTGCCACTCACCGCGCCGCCGACGAAGGTCACCATCGCGACCTCCGGCGCCGCGAGCAGCGCCTCCCCGCTCGTCGCCCCCGCGCCGGCCACCACCTGCACCAACCCCACGGGCAGCCCGGCGCGCGCGGCGAGCAGCCCGAAGGCGGCGGAGGTCAGCGGCGTGTACTCGCTGGGCTTCAGCACCACCGCATTGCCCGCCGCCAGCGCCGGCAGCACGTTCCACCCCGCGGTGAACAGCGGCGCGTTCCAGGGCGTGATGGCCAGCACCACCCCCATCGGCTCCCGCCGCACCGTGACGAAATGGCCGGAGGGGACGGAGACGACGCGGCCCTCGACCTTGTCGCACCAGCCCGCCCAGTATTCCGCCATCTCGGCCACGCGCGCGACCTCACCCCGGCAATCCCGCAGCGGTTTGCCGGTATTGGCGCATTCCAGCAGGGCCAGCGCCTCGGCCTCCGCCCGGATGGCGGCACCCAGCGCCCACAGCCTGCGCCCGCGCTCCGCGGCCGTCAGCGCGATCCATGCCCGCTGCGCCCGGGCCGCCCCGGCGGCGGCCTCCCGCGCCACGGCCGTGCCCGCATCCCGGTAGCCCAGCAGCGGCAACCCCGTGGCGGGGTCATCGAGCATCAGGGGCGCGCCCTGCCCTTCGACGACCTGGCCATCCACCACGCTGCCGACTCTGCCGCCCAGCAGCGCCGCCACGCCCTGCGCCGCGACCGTCGCTGCCGCGAATGCTGCATGCGCCATCACGCGGCCTCCCCCGCCAGGATCGCCGCCGGCACCCGGTTGAAGTCGGCGGCATCCGCGATGTCCGCCTCCTCCCACAACGCCGCCGCCGCGCCGCAGGCCTCCAGCTTCGCGCCGACCGCCTTGGCGAGCCCCAGCGCCAGGCGCACATCCTTGCGCATCAGCCCCGCCGAGAAACCCGAATCGAAGGCCCCGCTGGCGATCCATCTCGGAAAATTCACCTCCGTCGCCGCCGAACGGCCGGATGCCGCGTTCACCACCGGCAGCAGCGCGGCCACCTCCACCCCCGCGGCCTGCCCCATCCGCAGCGCTTCCGCCGCCACCGCCAGGTGGGTCGCCACCAGCAGGTTGTTCACCAGCTTCGCCACCTGCCCCGCGCCCGGCCCGCCGACCGGGATGATCTTCGCCGCCATGCGTTCCAGCACCGGCCGCGCGCGCTCGATCGCCGCGGCCTCGCCGCCCAGCATCATCGCCAGCGTCCCCGCCGCCGCGCCCGCCGGGCCGCCGGAGACCGGCGCATCCAGGTAATCCACCCCCATCGTCGCGGCCAGCGCGTGGAAGCGCCGCGCCGCCAGCGGGTCCAGCGTGGAGGTATCCACCACCACCGCCCCCTTCTCCATCGCCGGCAGCAGCGCGGCCAGCACCGCTTCCACCGCCCGCTCCTGCGGCAGGGACAGGATGACGACCGGCGCCGCCACGCCCGCGACCGCCCCCGCGATCGTGACCCCCTTGTCCAGCGCGGCCGCCACGGACGGCCCGTGCAGATCGAAGCCCGTCACCGCCGCGCCGGTACCGGCCAGCCACCCCGCCATGCCCAGCCCCATATTGCCGAGCCCCACGATCCCGATCCGCATCCGTCTTCCATCCAGGCCACAGGATCGTGAGGGTCGCAGGCGCCCCCAACACGGGCAAGGCAGGGGGCCTGCCGCTTTTCCGTCACCATGCCGTGGTTTGTGCCGGCTCTGCCTATTCGTCATGCTGCGGTGCAGCAGGAGCATGCATGTCCGACCAGACCTACAACGGCCCCCTCCACCGCCTGGCTGCCCGGCTCGGCCCGGCGCGGACCGCGACGCTGATGCAGTTCCTGCGCTTCGGCGTCGTCGGCACCGTCGGCTTCGTGGTGGACACGGCCGTGCTCTATGCGGGGCTGGCGCTGGGGCTCGGCCTCTACTCCGGCCGCGCCGTCTCCTATGTGGCCGCCGCGACCACGACCTGGGCGCTCAATCGCGCCTGGACCTTCAGGGGCCGCGGCCAGGGTCCCGTCGCGCGGCAATGGGCGCTGTTCCTTGTCGTGAACCTGATCGGATTCGCATGCAACTACGGCACCTATGCCGCGCTCGTCGCGGGGGTTCCGGCCGTGGCCGAGCACCCCGTCATCGGCGTCGCGGCCGGTGCCCTGGCCGGCATGGTCGGGAACTTTCTCCTGTCGCGACGTTACGTATTCGTGGATGGCAACGGGGCTTGAGTGCCTCGGAACCAGCCCTCGACAGCCCCTGAACAAGATACGGCAGGATGCGCATCTCGACCCCCCAGGCCGCCCCCGACATGCGCCCCGTCCTTCCCGCCCACGCCACCAGCGGAGCCGCTTCCATGCCGAAGCGAAACCAGGCCAACCGCGCGCCGGATGAAGGGCGTGGCGGCACCGTGACGCCCTTCCTCGCCGGGATCGGGGCGGAGCCCCTGCCCGACGCGATACGAGCCCACGCGCCACCCTTGCCGCCGGTGATGGTGGCCGCGCTGGTCGTGCTGCTGGACCTGGTGGCCGTCGGCGGCGCCGGGCTGCTGGCGGATGCCCTCATCAACAGTCCGGGCGCGCGCCACGCGGGAATGACCGGTCTTCTCGCCGGCCTGGCCGTCGCCTTCGCCGGCGCGATCGGCGCCTATGACCACGCCGCGCTGCACCGTGCCGGCCAGCAGCGCAGCCGCGCGCTGCAGGGCCTGGCGGCGGCGATGCTCGTCCTGATCCTCGCGGCCGTCGCGCTCGGCGCGCAGCGGCGGATCGATCCGGCCTGGCTCGGCACCGCGGCGCTGCTCGGCGGGGGCAGCCTCCTCGCCGCGCGGACCGCCGTCGCTGCCCTGCTGCGCCAGGATGGCAGCCGCAGCGCGCAGCGTGCCGTCATCCTCGGCGCTGGCCCCCAGGCCAGCCGCCTGATGGAGGCGATGCGCCGCGAGGGTGGCAGCGGCCTCCGCCTCCTCGGCCTGGTCGATGATCGCAGCCCGCGCACCGATGGCGAGGCCCTGCCGAATGGCCTTCGCCGTCTTGGTGGCATGGCGCAGCTCGGCGCCATGATCCGCGCCGGACAGGTGGAGGTGGTGGTGCTCGCCCTGCCCTGGTCGGCCGAGACACGGATCGCCGCCGTCATGGAGCAGCTCAGCGCCTTCCCGTTGGAAATCCGCCTGGCGCCGGACCTGCTGGCGGATCGCCTGCCCGCCGGCCGCCGCCCCGCCGGCCCCGTCCTGCTGCGCGCCCGCCCCATCTCCGGCCTCGGCGCCGCGGTGAAGGTGGCGGAGGACTACGCCCTGGCCATCCTGGCGCTGGCCATCGCCGCCGTACCCATGCTGCTGATCGCGCTGGCCATCAAGCTGGACAGCCCCGGCCCGGTCTTCTTCCGCCAGCGCCGCACCGGCTTCAACGACCAGCCCTTCGACGTGCTGAAGTTCCGCACCATGTACGCGGATGCGACGGACCATGAGGTGCTGCGCCAGGTCCGTGCCGGCGACGCACGCATCACGCCGGTCGGCGCCATCCTGCGTCGGACCTCGCTCGATGAACTGCCGCAGATCTTCAACATCCTGAAGGGCGACATGTCCTTCGTCGGCCCGCGGCCGCATGCCCCCGGCACCCGCGCCGCCGGCCGCCGCTTCGATGAGGTCGTGGCCAACTACGCCGCCCGCCACCAGGTGAAGCCCGGCCTGACGGGCCTGGCACAGGTGCGCGGCTGGCGCGGGCCGACCATCACGGAGGAACAGATCATCCGCCGGGTGGAAAGCGACCTCGAATACATCGAACGCTGGTCGCCCTGGCTTGATATCACCATCATCCTCCGCACCTTGCTGGCGGTGGCGTGCATGCGGAACGCGCTCTAGCGGCCGCATGCACCAGCGGGAGATGAACCTGATGCAACGCCTTGACGCGCCGGCCGACCATGCCTGGGACGGCGCGCACCCGCCCGCGCCCCGCATCGCCGTCCTGGTGCCCTGCTACAATGAGGAAGTGGCCATCCCCCGCGTGGTGGCCGCCTTCCGCAACGCGCTGCCGGAAGCCACCGTCTTCGTCTACGACAACAACAGCCGCGACCGGACGCGCCAGGCTGCGCTGGCCGCCGGCGCCGTCGTCCGCACCGAACGGCTGCAGGGCAAGGGCCATGTCGTCCGCCGCATGCTCGCGGATATCGAGGCCGATGTGTACGTCCTCGTCGATGGCGACGACACCTACGATGCCGCCGCCGCACCGGAGATGATCCGGCTTCTGCTGGAGGAACGGCTCGACATGGTGACGGGCACGCGCATCACCGATGCCGTGGCTGCCTATCGTCCCGGCCATCGCCTCGGCAATGCCGTGCTGACCGGCGTCGTGCGGCTGATCTTCGGCAACCGCATCTCCGACATGCTCTCGGGCTACCGCGTCTTCTCCCGCCGCTTCGCCAAATCCTTCCCCGCACTCGCGGCGGGGTTCGAGACGGAGACGGAGTTCACCGTCCACGCGCTGGAACTCAGCATGCCGGTGGGTGAGGTTGTGACGGCCTATCGCGAACGCCCGCCCGGCAGCGCCTCCAAGCTCAACACCTGGCGGGACGGCTTCCGCATCCTGCGCACCATCGCGCTGCTGGTCCGCCGCGAACGGCCGCTGCCCTTCTTCGCCCTGCTGGCGCTGGCGCTGGCGCTGCTGTCCGTGGGCATCGCCGTGCCAGTGTTTCAGACCTTCCTCGCCACCGGCCTGGTGCCGCGCCTGCCGACCGCGGTGCTCTCCACCGGCCTGATGCTGCTCGCCTTCCTGTCGCTGGCCTGCGGCCTGATCCTGGATACCGTCACGCGCGGCCGGATGGAGGCGAAGCGCATGGCCTACCTGGCCATCCCCGCCCCCGATTTCGCGCTTCCCCCGAGATGACGGAAACCGCCATGACGAACCGCCCGGCCTTCCCCCCGCCGCAGCATGTCGCCGGCGCCGTCGGGCCCCTGCACCCCGTCGATGCCGATGTCATCATCCTGGCGATGGAACGCGCGGAGGAGACGATCGCCGCCATCGCCTCCGCCCGCGCACAGCAGGGTGTCAGCAAGCATGTCTGGATCGTGGACCAGGGCAGCAGCGACATCGCCATGGCCCGCCTTCGCGCCGCTGTCCAAGGGGCAACGGACGCCACCCTGGTCGCGCTCGACCGCAACCACGGCGTTGCCGGCGGCCGCAACCGCGCCACCGCCCTCGGCCGCGCGCGCATCGTCTTCGCGCTCGACAATGATGCGGAATTCGCCACCACCGATACGCTGGCCCGCGCCGTCGCGGCGATGGATGCCGCGCCCCATCTCGGCGCCATCGCCTGCCGCATCCTCGTCCATGCGACGGGGCAGGACGATCTTTCCTCCTGGGGTTATCCGAAGGGCCTGCTGCCGCGCGCGGCGGAGGTGTTCGATGTCGCCACCTTCGTCGGTGCGGGCCACGCGCTGCGGCGCGCGGATTTCGACACCGCCGGCGGCTATGACGACGCGCTGTTCTTCGCGTGGGAGGAATACGACCTCGCGCTCCGCCTCATCAACATGGGCCGCACCATCCGCTACCGCGGCGACATCGCCGTGCGCCACAAGGTCAGCCCGGAGGCGCGCGTTGGCTGGACCGGGACGCGCTGGTTCCACTTCGTGCGCAACCGGCTCTACATCGCCATGAAGCACGGCGCGAACCCGGCCGCGCTGCTGCCGCGCTTCCTCGCCTACCAGGCCAAGGGCGCGCGCAACGGCGTGGTGCTGCAAGGGCTGCGCGCCGCCCCGGCCGCGCTGGCATTGGCGCATCGCTTCCGCCCTGCCCCCGGCACCGAACACCTGTATGGCCATACCGAAACCAGCCGCGCCTACCTGGCCCGCACCGACGCCGCCCATCGCGGCACGCCGCTACAGCGCCTGAAGCGAGAAGTGCTGTCGGGCCTATAGGGCCCGCTGGCGTTCCCGCCACAGCAGCGCCAGGATGGCGGGATCGTCGATGAGGTAGCGGCGCGCCAGCCGCCTCGGGTCCCGCGCCAGGCGCCAGGCCCATTCCAGGCCCGCGCGCTGCACCAGGCGCGGCGCGCGCCGTTCCTCGCCGGACAGGAACAGCAGGCTCGCGCCGACGCAGAGCGCCGTGCCCGTGGCGCCCCCCTTCGCGAGAACCGCCCGCGCCACCATTTCCTGCCGCGGCGATCCGACGCAGAGCAAGCTGAACCGCGCGCCGGAATTCGCGACGAAGTCGACGGCGCGCGCGAAGGCGACGGGATTGGCATCGAAGCCCATGGGCGGTTCATGGTGCACCAGGCGTCGCAGGCCGAAGCGCCGCGCCACCGCCTGCACCGTCCCCGCCCCGCCGCCCAGCACGGCCACCGGATCATCCGGCCGCACAACCGCCTCCAGCAGCCGGGCCGTCAGGTCGCTGCCCGGTACCACCGGCGGCGCCGCCAGCCCCATGGCCCGCGCCGCCCGCGCCACCACGCGGCTGTCCATCAGCCGCCAGGCGGCATCGCGGTACAGCGGGGCATAGCGCGCGGGGTCGCGCGCCAGCCGCACCAGATGGTCGGCATTGGGGGTGACGAGGTAGGCGAAGGGCGATGCCTCGTCGCGCGCCGCCAGCATCGCCAGGGCGGCATCGGTGTCCCGCGCCTCGAAATCCAGCCCAAGCAGGCGGATCGGCGCGGGATGGTCGGTATCGATGGTCAAGGCGGGGCTCCCGGCGGCTGGCGGCCCCCGGGAAGCGCCCGGCGGCGATCACCCCAACGCGGGGCCGCCGCCGGCTTTCGCCGCCGCCTTCATCACAAGGCGATGCGCAGCCGCAACTGGATCAGGTTGCGGTCGAACTCCTGCACGCCGGAGGAGGAATCGAGCCGCCGCGCATGCTGGTAGGACCCCACCAGCGACACGTTGCGGTTGAGAAGGTAGCGCGCGGAGAGAATGGCGAAGCCGTCCGTCGCCTGCTGGCTCGGCTGTTCGTATTCCCGCCGGTCGAGGCCCAGTTCCAGGCCCAGGATCACGTTGCGCAGGTATTCATGGTCCACCCGCACCTGGCCGAGCGTCCGGGTGAAGCTGGTGGCGTTGTCGCGGATCGATTCCTCGATGGTGCGGCGGCCCTGGAAGGTGACGGTCGTCAACTGGGTCGGCTGCCAGGTCACATCACCCTCGAAGGCCGGGCCGGACAGCGTCTTCAGCCCCGGCCCGTCATAGTTCCGCTGCCGGTAGCCCACCGCGACGCGCGCGCGCCAGACGCCGTCGAAATCATAGGTGAAGCCCGCCAGCCCCTCATAGGTCATGCTGTCGCGGCCGGATTGCGCGCTGGACTGGTACTTGATCTCCTGCACCCGCCCGATGACGTTGATGAAGCGCCCTGGTGCAAGCGCGTAGGACAGGCCGAGCGCGCCGAGCGTGGAGTTGAAATCGAAGCGCGACACATCGCCCTGACGTTGTCCCGATGGCTGCTGCTGCGGCCCGCCGAGGTCCACATCGTCGAAGCGGTAGCCCCGCCAATTGCCGATCGCCGTCACGCCGATGCGGTTGAAGCGCGTCGTCGCCTGCCCCTGCACCTCATCGTAGTAGTAGGGGATGGGGCGGGACAGGCCGGCCTGCTGCACATCGATGCTGCTGACCTCCAGATGCTCCTGCACCCGGTTGTATCGCCCTTCGAAATTCGTCTCGGCATTCAGGTCGTAGCGTCCGAACAGGCCGACGGCGTAGTCGGTCCAGTCCTGGGCGGTTTCCTCGATGTAGCGCCGCTGCTCGATCCGCGCGGTGGCGCCCACCGCATGGGTGGACCAGTCGCTGTTGAGCGACGTCTCGCCGATCCAGGTCGCGTAGCCATCCGCGGTGCGGCCCCGGCGCGTGCCGAACAGGTTGTCGTCATAGCCCATGCCGAGTTCAGCCGCGGCATCCAGCCGGAAGGCGCCGAGCCGCACGCCGAGCGGGTCGTAATCCTCCCGCGCCCGGTCCGCGACGGTCACGCCGCGCTGCACCTCCCCACGCGGCACGGCCTGCGCATCCGCGCGGCCGGAAAGGGTGGCGGATAAGCCTGCGAGCAGCAGGCCGGCGACGATCCTGTAGCGATCCTGATGCACCCTGTGACTCCGGTTTGTGCCCCCGCCTGGGCGTGCTACCACGTCACGATTCCAGCGTCGCTTCAACGGAACGACAGATCGTTCTCACGGATTGTTCATGGCCGACAACGATATCAGGACTGAACGGGATTCGCCGGCGGCAGCCGGGACGGCCGAGGGCGTGCGCATGAACCCATCGCTGCCGCCTCTCAGCAGCTTCCTGAGCCCGGGCGACGACCACCGCCTGCGGGACATGCTGGCCTTCGCCATGGCGGTGGAGGCCGGCCGGCCGCTCGCGCCGAACGGGCTCGACACCCTGCGCCGGGACGCCGATGCGGCGCTGGAGGGTTACGCCTTCCGCAGCCTCCACAACCGGGTGGAGGAGATCCGCCTGGCCGCGGTGCAGGAGCATATCGGCCGCCTCCGCGCACCGCCCGGCTTCGTGACGCTGGTCAACGCCAACCTCGTCGCGCTGGTGCTGCTGGCCGCCGCCGCGGCGCTGGGCTGGCGCCATTACGGCCCGGCGCTGGTCGCCTGGGTCGGGAGCTGACGCGATGCTGAGGCCCATGCCCCTGATCCCCGGCCAGCCCGACCGCATGCCGGATACGGTGCTGTCCAACGCCATCGCGGCCGGCAAGTCCCAGCTCGTCGCCGTCGGGCTGTTCAGCGGCGTGGTGAATCTGCTCCAGCTCACCGTCTCGCTGTACATGATGCAGGTCTTCGACCGCGTCCTGTCCACCCGCAGCCTCGACACGCTCTACTACCTGACCGCCATCGCCATGTTCGCCCTGCTCATCATGGCCGTGCTGGACGGGCTGCGGGGCCAGATCATGCAGCGCCTCGCCACCTGGATCGAGGGCAAGGCCGCGCCGGAGGCCTTCATCCGCGCCATCGAAAGCCAGCTCCGCGGCCGCCCCTACCGGATGGAGGCGCTGCGCGACCTGGCGGTCTGCCGCGGCTGGCTCGGCTCCCCCGCCTCCCTCACCGTCTTCGACGTGCCCTGGGTGCCGGTCTACCTGGCCGTCATCTTCGCCCTGCACCCGACGCTGGGCTGGATCGCCCTGGCCGGCGCCGTCCTGCTGTTCGGGCTGACGCTGGCGAATGAATGGGCAACGGGCGCGCTGCTCCGGCAGGCCAGCACCGCCGGCATGGCCAGCCAGCGCCGCGCCGAAAGCATGGTCCGCAATGCCGAGGTGATCGACAGCATGGGCATGGCGCCCGCCGTGCTGCAGCGCTGGCGCGAAGGGCTCTCCGCCTCCGTGCCCCCGCAGGAGAAGGCGGCGGACCGCGCCGCCATGCTGCTCTCCATCACCCGCTTCTTCCGCCTGACGGTCCAGGTCGCGGTGCTGGGCGTCGGCGCCTGGCTGACGCTGGAACAGCAGCTGACCTCCGGCGCCTCGATCGCCGCTTCGATCATCATGGGCCGGGCGCTGGCGCCGGTGGAACAGATGATCGGCGGCTGGAAGCAGCTGGTACAGGCGCGGCAATCCTACCGCCGCCTGCTGGGCTTCCTGGCGCTGCCGCGCATCCGCCCGCCGGGCATCCCGCTGCCGGAGCCCACCGGCCGCGTCGCGGCGGAACGCGTCACCTTCGGCTTCCCGGGCCAGCCCGTCGCTATCATCAAGGGCATCTCCTTCGCCCTCACGGCCGGGGAGAGCCTGGCCATCATCGGCCCCTCCGCCGCCGGCAAGACCACGCTGATCCGCCTGCTGATCGGCACGCTCCAGCCCTCCGCCGGCACGGTCCGGCTGGATGGCGCCGATGTGTTCACCTGGCAGCGGGAGGATTTCGGCCGCTATGTCGGCTACCTCCCCCAGGATGTCGAACTCTTCGACGGCACGGTGATGAAGAACATCGGCCGCATGCGCGACGCGGAGCCGGAGATGGTCTTCGAAGCCGCCAAGCTTGCCGGCTGCCATGAGATGATCCTGCGCCTGCCCCAGGGCTATGACACCGAGATCGGCGATGGCGGCCAGCACCTGTCCGGCGGCCAGCGCCAGCTCATCGGCCTGGCGCGCGCCATGTTCGGCAACCCCCGCTTCGTGGTGCTGGACGAGCCGAACAGCAACCTGGACGGCGACGCCGAACAGGCCCTGATCCGGGGGCTGGAGGCGCTGAAGGCCCGCAACACCACCGTCATCCTGGTCTCCCACCGCCCGACCCTGGTACAGGGCGTGGACAAGGTGCTGCTGCTGCGCGATGGTGCGGCGGAAGCCTTCGGCCCGCGGGCGGAGGTGCTCAAGCGCCTGATGCAGCAGGCGAAGCCGCAGGAAATCACCCAGCCCCCGGCCGGGCGGGCGGAGGGCGCACGATGAGCCAGGCCATCCCCCCGGTCGGGGCCCTGCCCCTGGGCCAGGCCAGCACCGGCCAGCTGCCGCTGCTGCGCCGCAGCGCCGATGCACCGCCTGCCCTCTGGTCGCCGCCGGAGCCCGAACTGCCGATCGATGCGGCGCGCCCGCGCACCGGTGTGCCGGTCGTGCTCGGCTACGCCATCACCCTGGTCTTCGTGCTCGGCTTCGGCCTCTGGGCGGCGCTGACGCCGCTGGCGGAAGCCGCCATCGCCCCGGGGCTGCTGAAGGTGGAAGGCACGCGCCGCACCGTGCAACATTTCGAAGGCGGCATCGTGCGGGAGATCCTGGTGCGGGACGGCGCCACGGTTGCGCAGGGCCAGGTGCTGATGCGCCTCGACCAGCCGCAGGCCATGCAGCAGACGGAAACGCTGCGCAGCCAGCGCTGGGCCCTGCTGGCCCAGGATGCACGGCTTGCCGCCGAACTCGCCCGCGCCAGCGACGTGACCTTCCCCGCGGAGCTCATCGCCTCCGCCGGCCTCCGCGCGCAGGAATACATCACCGGCCAGCGCGTCCTGTTCCAGAATCGCACCCTGTCGCTGGAAAGCCAGCTCCAGGTGCTGCGCGCCCGGATCGACCAGCACAACGCCACCATCGCCTCCGCCGAGGGCCAGATGGATGCCCAGCGCCGCATGCTGGTGCTGCTGCGGGCGGAGGAGAGTGCGACCGCCCAGCTGTTGCGTCAGGGCCTGGCGCGCCTGCCGCAGCTCCTCGCCCTGCAGCGCCAGGTGGCATCGGTGGATGGCAACATCACCGACATCACCAACCAGATGGTCCGCTCCCGCGCCCAGATCGCGGAGGCCGAGCGCGACATGCAGCGCATCATCGACCAGCGCATGCAGGAAACCTCCACCGAGCAGCGCGACGTCCGCGTCCGGCTCGCGGAGGCGGAGGAAAGGCTGCGCGCGGCGGAGGATGTGTCCACGCGGATGGAGATCACGGCGCCGGAAGCCGGCACCGTGCTCAACCTGCGCGTCTTCACCGTCGGTGCCGTCATCCGCCCCGGCGATCCCGTGCTGGACCTGGTGCCGGAGAATGATCGCCTGATCGCGGAAGTGAACGTCCAGCCGAACGACATCGACGTGGTTCATACCGGCCTGCAGGCGGAGATCCGGCTGCCCGCCTTCAAGCAGCGCCTGGTGCCCTACCTGCACGGCCACGTGACCTTCGTCGCCTCCGACATCACGCAGGACGACCGCCGCGGCACAGCCTATTACCGCGTGCAGGTGCAGATCGACGAAGCCCAGCTCGCTTCCCTCGAAGGCGTTACGCTGCGCGCCGGCATGATGGTGGAAGCGCAGATCCAGACGGGCAGCCGTTCCTTCGCGCGCTACCTCCTGCAGCCCGTCTTCGACAGCTTCCACCGCGCCTTCCGCGAACAGTGATCGCGCGACCAACCCCAGCCTGAGGAAAAGTCCCATGACCGCCCTTCCCACCGTCTTCGGCGACGGCGTGATCGATGTCCACGTCGCCAGCGGCGTCGCCCGCATCACCCTCGGCGCGCAGACCGGCGCCGCCGCCGCCGGCGGCGCCGATGCCAAGCCCGTTCCTTCCGCCCTTCTTGTCGTGCCGGTCCTGCAACTCCCGAACCTCGCGCGCGTCCTGGTCGAAGTGACCAAGCAGATCGAGGCCCGCGCGAAGGAAGCCATGACGGCGCAGCAGAAGCCGGCGGAAACGCCGGCCGGCGGCGACCAGGTGGCAGGAGCCTTCCGCTTCAACGGATGAAGGAGCCAGGGTGGCCGACGGATACATTGCGGGTTTCGAACCCCCGGCCCTGAGCGTCATCATCTGCACCCATGCCAGGCCCGCCTATCTTGAGGCCTGCCTGGATGGGCTCGCGCGGCAACAGGGCGTCCGCCTGCTCCGCGACGCCCCTGTCCTGATGGGCGGCGCCGGGCCCGGCGCCCCGCCCGCGGAACCCGCGATCGAGCTGATCGTCGTGGACAGTGCCTCCCCCCACGCCGCGCAATCCGGCATCGCGCGCCTCGCCGCGGGTGCCGGGGCGCGGCTGGTGCGCACCGGCACGCCGGGCCTGTCGCTTGCCCGCAACCTCGGCCTGAAGGCCGCGACCGCCCCCTGGACCGCCTGGCTCGACGATGATGCGGTGCCGGAGCCCGACTGGGCTTTGCGCCTGGTCGCGGCCATCCGCGCCTTGCCGGACCAGGCCGTGGCGATCGGCGGCCGCATCCTGCCGGCCTGGGAAGCCCCCCTGCCCGCCTGGTGGCCCCAGGCCCTGCGCGGCGTGCTCACCATCGTCGAATGGGACGGCAGCGCGGAAGCCACGGGCAACGCCCCGCTGCCCCAGTGCGCCGCCATCTATGGCGCCAACATGGCCTTCCGCAGCCAGGACCTGCTGGCCGTCGGCGGCTTCCCGGAAGAACTCGGCCGCATCGGCGATCGCCTGCTGTCGGGGGAGGAGGAGGAGGTGCTGGCGCGCCTCCAGGCCCGGGGCGGCCGCGTCTTCTACGATGGCGGCGTCACCGTCCGCCACAGCATCCAGGCGGCCCGGCTGCGGCCATCATGGCTGGTGTCACGGCTGCACTGGCAGGGCGCCACGGATGCGCTGCGGGACCGCCGCCGCGGCTGGCCGCGCCGGGCACCCGGCGCCGCCGCGAAGCTTCTGCTCCAGGCGCCGCTGCTCGCCTGGCCGCGCGATTCCGCGGCCCTGGTGCGCGCGCGGTGCGGCGCCGCCTACAACCTCGGCTACCTCCGCGGCACGCTCAGCGGCCAGGCGGCGGCCTGAGCATGCACGGCCCGACCCGCCGCGCCGTTCTCGCCACCGGCGCCGTCCTGGCTGCCGGCTCCGCGGGGGCCCAGGCGCCAACCTTCCGCGACCTGCTGCCAAGCCTCCGCCTCGGCGCCAATCTCGAACGCTGGTTTCCCGTCGCCGCCGCGCAGCGGCCACGCCGCCTCGGCCGCGCCTGGTGGCAGGATCTCCGCGCCGCCGGCTTCGACCACGCCCGCCTCTTCATCCCGCGCGACGCCGGCGCCGGGGAGGACGTGCCCCGCCTCTTCCTCCAGGCCATCGAGGATGCGGATGCCGCCGGCCTGCCGGTCCTGCTCGGCCTCTCCGATCTCTACGAGCCCTGGAACCGGTGGGACGATGCCGCCTGGCGCGTCATGCAGGCGCGCGCGCGGCTGTTCGGCGGCGCGACGGACCCGGCACGGGTCGCGCTTGGCCCGCTGAACGAACCCGCCTTCGACAATGCCGCTGCCTGGACCCCGCTGCGGGACCGGCTGCTGGCCGCCGCGCGCGCCGCCGCGCCCAGCCACGCCCTTGTCTGGGGCGGGCATGAATGGTGCTCCTGGCGCTCCCTCCTCCGCCAGCCGCCGCCCGCGGACCCGCTGACCATCGCGGAGGTCCATGACTATGAAGGCGGCGCCGCGACCTGGGTGGCGGAACGCTTCGGCGCCGTCGCCGCCTGGCGGGATCGCCACGCGGTCCCCGTCATCGTTGCCGAACTCGGTGGCGCCCTGCCGCATGCCGAGGATGAGGCCGCCTGGGCGCGCGACCTGTCCGTGGCGCTGCCGGTGCTGCGCCGCCTCGGCCTGCCCGCCACGCTCTGGGCCGTGACCCATGGCGGCCATTGGCGCATCCAGGAGGGGGAAGCGCCCCGCCCCCGCCCCCGCCTGGCGGAGGCGCTACGCGCCAGCCGGTGACGGCCGGCGCGCCAGCCATCGCGCCGCCGGCACCTCGATCACCCGCCAGGCGATCCAGCCCGCGAGGAAGGTGCCGCCCAGCCCCGCCGCCATCAGCAGCAGCCGTCCGCCCGCGCCGGGCTGCACCAGGCGCAGCACGAGCACGAGGACCGCTTCCACGAAGACCCAGCTGAGATAGACGCCGAAGGACGCCTCGCCGAGCTTGTGGAGGATGCCGCCCTCGTCCTGCCCCGGCAGGAGCGCGGCGCGTGCCACCAGGCTGGCGAGACCCGCCACCACCACGGCATCCACGCCGATCCAGAGCCCCGCCGGGACCAGCGCCACGCCCAGCGTTGCCGCCCATCGCGGCATGGCGCCGCCCTGCACCAGCCGCGCCAGCGCCATGCCGGCCATGAATTCCAGGAAGAAGCGCGGCAGGCCGAGATGCAGCGTGTGGTTCAACTGCAAAGCCGGGTCCATGGCGCCCAGCGCCAGCAGCCCCGCGCCCCCGATGGCCAGCAGCAGCCACAGCACCGCCGCCGGCGCGGCCAGCACGCCCGCCAGCAGCAACGGAAAGGCCATATAGCCCGCCAGGATCACGGACAGCGCCCAGGACGGGTAGTTCCACGCATGCAGGGACGTCGTCTCCCACCCATGCAGCAGCAAGGCCTGCAACACGAATTCGCGCAGCCCGAAGCGCTCCGGCGCATTCACCGACAGCCCCGCCGCGGAGGCGGCCAGCACCAGCGCCAGCAGCGCGAACAGCAGCACCAGGTGCAGCGGCATCACGCGCAGGATCCGCCCGCGCATGAAGCCCGCCCATCCCGCGAAGCCCGCGGGCGGCCGATGCGCGTAGCCCAGCACCAGCGCGAAGCCCGACAGCAGGAAGAAGCCATCGACGCCGAGATATCCCTTCAGCGCGACAGCCTCCACGAAGCCGAGGCCACGCAGCGCGCGCAGCGGCAGTTCCAGGTGATAGACGAGCACCCAGCCGATCAGCAGCACGCGCAACCGCGTGAGCGCCGGGCGGCGCGGCGCCGCCGCCTTCGCATTCACTCCCATGCGTGATCCCAGCTTGAAGGTTTACACTGAAAGCTGATTGGGAAACGTCCCCGTTCGCGTGCACAACGCCACGGCATGCGCACCGTTCCACCCTCGCTCCTCGCCCTTCTTCTCGCGCTCCTCGCAGCCGCGGCGCTGCTGGCGCTCGCGATCCTCGAACCGCAACTGGCCCTGGCCGTCATGCCGGCGGCCGTGGCGCTGATGGTGGCGCTGCTGTTCTATGAAGCACCGCTGCTCGCGGTCGGCCTGCTCGTCGCCGTCTACGGCCTCGCCGTCGATGTGCAACTGGACCTGATGGCGACCGGCGGTGCGGCGGCGCTGGGCAGCGCGGTGGTGAAGCTGGTGCCCTTCGCCATCGCGGCGATGCTCTGCATGCGCTACGGATTCTCTTCCGCCATCAACTGGCCGTTCCTGGCCTTCACCATCGTCGCCATGGTCAGCATCGTCGTGCTGCCGATGGGCCACGTTTCCACCAATGCGGAGATGGTGCGCAGCTTCATCGGCTCGACCGCGCCCTTCGTGCTGGCTTTCGCCGCGGCGCCTCGGCGGGTGTGGTCCAGCTTCTGCAAGGGCATCGTGTTCATCCCGCTGCTCAGCGCCGCCGCCGCCTTCCTGGTGTGGCCGACCGGGCTGCAATCCCCCTTCGATGCGAACTGGCGCTTCCAGGGCATGCATTCGCCGCCCTTCCTGGCGGGCTTCGCGGTCACGGCGGTCTTCGCCGCGACCCTCGAGTATCTGCGCACCGGTCGAACGCGCTGGCTGCTGCTGACCGGCGCGGCGCTGGCGGTGCTGCTGGCGACGCAGGCGCGCGCGCCGCTGATCGCCGTGATGCTCTTCCTCGGCATCGTCTTCCTGCTGGCGGATCGCCGCGTGCTGCCGCTGAAGCGCAAGGTGGATCTGGTGATGGGCGGCATGCTGCCCGGCGCGATCCTGCTCGGCCCCGTCGCCATCTTCGCGGCCGATCGCTTCTTCGGCGACGATGACGTCAACCTCTCCGGCCGCGACGTCATCTGGCCCTATTTCATCGACGCGATCGACCAGCGTCCCCTCTTCGGCTACGGCCTTGGCGCCGGCAAGCTGATCGTGGATCCTGAGGATCCCCGCATCCGCCTCATCCGGTCCAACGCCGCGCACAACGAATACCTGCGCCTGTCCGTCGATGCTGGCATCCTCGGCTGCGCGCTGATCTTCAGCGCCATCGTCGCCTGGGTCTGGCTTGGTACCCGACGCGTGGCGGCGGCGGATCGCCTGGTGCTGCGCGCCGCCCTCGTCGCCGCGCTGCTGCATAGCGGCTTCGACAACACGCTGATCGCCAGCACCGCCGTCGCGCAATTCACCTGGTTCGCTGCCGCGCTGGCGCGGGCGCGGCTGGAACAGCGGGAGAGCATTCCCGCCGGCCTGATGCGCGAAGCCCTGGCCCGGCGCCTGCGCGTGGCATGAACACCGCCGCGGCCACGCTGCCCGCCTTCGTCGCCACCGCCCCCGCACGCCCGCCGCGCGAAAGGCGGCTCGACCTCGACCGCGCCAAGGGGGTGGCGATCCTCATCGTCGTCTTCGGCCACATCGTCGCCGGCGCGCCACCGCGCGGCGCGGAATGGTGGGACCTGCTGCGGACGGCGATCTACGCCTTCCACATGCCCTTCTTCCTGTATCTGTCGGGCACCGTCTTCGGCCTGCTGGGCACGCAGCGCACCCCGCTGGCCGGCATGCCGGCCCTGGCCGCGAAGCGCGCGGCGCGGCTGCTGCCGCCCTTCTTCCTGTTCGGCCTGCTAATCCTTTTCGGCAAGCTGGCGGCCGAGCAGTTCGTCCATGTGGACAACCAGCCGGACGGCCTGCTGGGCGGCCTCAGGGACCTGCTGTTCACCACGGCGCGCAGCCCCGCGACCTCCGTCTGGTATCTCTGGGTGCTCTTCGTCTGTTCCATCGCCGCGCCGCCGGTCTGGCGCCGCATCGGGGCGCCGGGCCTTGTCGTGGTCGGCCTGCTGCTGCTGGCGCTCGACCCGCCCTCGATCCTCTATGCCGACCGCCTGGCGCGCCATGCCGTCTTCTTCGCCATCGGAATCTGGGCGGCGGAGCGGGAGGCGCTGCTGCTGCCCCTCTTCACCCGCTACCTGGCACTGTGGTGGCTGGCCTTCATGGCCGCGCTGCTCGCCACCGTCTTCGGCCCGCTGTCCGGCGATCTCTCGCTGCTGGGCTGCGGCCTGCTCTCCATCCCCGCGCTGCATGGGCTGATGCGCGTCGGCCCGGTCACGCGCTGGCAATGGCCACTCGTGCTGGGATCGGCCAGCATGGTCATCTACCTCTTCAACACCATCGCCATCGGTGTCGCCAAGGCCGCGCTGATCCTGGCCGGCATCGGCTGGACGGCATCGGCCTTCTGGATCCACATCCCCGTGCTGACGGCGGCCGGCGTGCTGCTGCCCATCCTCGGCAAGCGCCTTGTGCTGCGCCGCATCCCGGTGCTGGACCGGATGACGAGTTGACATGAAAAAGGCCGGGGGATCGCCCCCCGGCTCCAACAGCCCGACGGGCGGCGATGGTCACGCCGCCCGCTGCGCCCCCGCATAGCCCTTCGGGTGCTTCACCCGCCAATCCCAGGCGGTCTTCACGATCTCATCCAGCCCCGGGAAGCGCGGGTTCCAGCCCGTCTCCGCCCGCAGCCTGGCGGAACTGGCGACCAGCGTCGCCGGATCGCCTTCCCGCCGCGGCCCCAGCGTATGCGGCACCGGGCGCCCGCCGACACGCTCCACCGCCTCGATCACCTGCTTAACGGAATAGCCGGTCCCGTTGCCGAGGTTGTAGCGAACCGACCGTTCATCCAGCAGCGGCAGCACCCGCAGATGCGCATCCGCGAGGTCAGCCACATGCACATAGTCCCGCACCCCCGTGCCGTCCGGCGTGTCGTAATCCGTGCCGAACACCGTCAGCGCCGGCCGCATGCCGAGTGCCGCATCGATCGCCAGCGGGATCAGGTGGCTTTCCGGCTCGTGATCCTCCCCGGCCCGCCCCGCCGGGTCCGCGCCGGCGGCGTTGAAGTAGCGCAGGCAGGCGAAGCGCAGGCCGTGGATCTTCTCCGCCCAGTCCAGCGCCCGCTCGCACATCAGCTTGCTCTCGCCATAAGGGGAGACAGGGCCGAGGCGCTGCTCCTCATCGATCGGAATCCGCTCGGGGTAGCCGAACAGCGCGGCGGTGGAGGACAGCACCAGCTTGCGGCACCCGTGCCGCACCGCGGCATCCGCCACCGCGGCCAGGGCGGAGAGGTTCTCCGCCATGTAGCGCAGCGGCACCTGCATGCTTTCGCCCACCAGGGAGAGCGCGGCGAAATGCAGCACCGCATCGAAGCGGCCGCCGCCGAAGGCCTCCGCCCGCGCCCTCGGATCCTCGCACCGCCCATCGACCAATCGGGCCGATGTCGGCACCGCTTCCCGGTGCCCCTTGGAGAAATCGTCGAGCACGACGACCTCATCACCCCGGTCCAGCAGCGCCAGGACCGTGTGGCTGCCCACATACCCGGCCCCGCCGGTGACGAGATAGCGACCCAAAGACCCTACTCCCTGAAGTAGCCGCTGTAGCGGGGATGGTAGACCTCGCTGTCGGCGTAGCCGGAGCGGCGGTGCGACTTCGCATCGACCTGCGTCAGCGCCGCGCCGACGATCCGGGCCTTGGCGTCCTCCAGCAGGGCAAGCGAGTTCCGCACCACGGACCTCGGCGTGTCCCGCCATTTCACGCAGAGCAATGTGGCATCGGCAAGACGGGCCACGACGCGCGCATCCGCCATGGCCAGCGCCGGCGGCGCATCCAGGATCACCAGGTCGTAGTCCCGGCGCACACGCTCCAGCAGGGATGCCATGGCTTCCGACATGAACAGGCCGAGCGAATGGATCTCCGCCGCCCCCGCCGGGATGTAGTCCAGCCCCGTCAGGTGGTCGCGCCGCACGATGTCCTCGTACCGCGCCTGGCCCAGCAGAAGCTCTGTCACCCCGGCCGCCGCCTCCGCCCGGAAGGCCTTGCCGATGGAGGGCTGGCGGATGTCGCAATCCACCAGCAGCACCTTTTCCCCGTTCATCGCCGCCGACCGCGACAGGGCGATGGAGGTGGTGGTCTTGCCCTCGCCCGGCCTGGCGGCCGTGATCACGACCACCTTGGGCGGATCGGACCCCAGCCACAGCGCGGCCCGCAGGTTCCGCATGGATTCCGAGAAGGGGCTGAGCGGCTTGCGCGCCACATAATCCTCCACCCGGTTCCGCCCGAGGATCCCGCGCCGCAGCATCGGCACGAGTGCGATGCAGGGCAGGCCGAGCGCCGCGCGCACGTCATCCCCCGTGCGCAGCGTGCTGTCCGCCTGTTCCAGGAACCACACCAGCAGCAGCCCGAACAGCGCGCCCAGCGCCGCCGCCGCCGCGACGAACAGCGTGGGCTTGGGGAAGGACGGCATCCCCGGCACCGTGGCGGGGGACAGGATGCGCGCATCCGGCTTCTCGATCGCCGTCTGGCTGACCGTGGACTGGCTGCGTTCCAGCACCGCGCGCAGCAGGCTCCGCGCGGCTTCCGTCTCCCGCTCCAGCGCGTTCAGGCGGATCTCGGCGCCCTGGGTGCGGGCCATCCGCTCCTCCTGCTGCGCCAGGCTGCCTTCCAGGCTGGTGACGCGGGCGCGCGCTGCGCGGACTTCCGCATCCAGCGCCTGCACCACGCGACCCGTTTCCCCGCCCACGGCGCGTTCCGCCGCCGCCAGGCGGGACGCCGCCGCGCGCACATCGGGGTGCCCGCTGCCCAGCGTCGCTGCCAGCCGGTCCAGTTCCCGCCGCGCCTCGTCCCTCGCCTGGCGCTGGGCGACGAGGTTGGCGGAGCCGAGGGAGGCCATGTCCGCGCCCCCGCCGCCGCCGCGGGCCGCATTGAAGCGCGCCTCGGCGGTCGCCAGCTGGTTGCGCGCCTCCACCAGATCCTGCGTGATCCGGCTGATCTGTTCGGTGCCGAGGCCCGCATTCACGCCGCGCGTCAAGCCGGAGGTGCTGCGCAGTTCCGCGATCTGGCTTTCGTTGCGCTGCACCTCCGCGCGCAGCTGCGCGATGCGGCCATCCAGCCAGTCATTGGCGCGGCGCACCGCCGTGAACTTCGCCTCCAGCTGGTCGGCGATGTAGAGTTCCGCCGCCAGGTTTGCCGCCGCCGCCGCCAGAAGCGGGTCTTCCGAGGTGAAGCGGATCTGCAGCACGCGGCTGTTGCGCACCACCTGCACCTCCAGCCGTGCCTGCACGAATTCGGCCGCCTGGATCTCCGCGATCTCCCCGCTCGGCACGCCCGCGATCGGGCGCGGCGCGATCAGCGCCGCCAGGTCCGGCAGCACCGGCTCCGCCCAGCCCGCCAGGGCGGTCCGCGCCCGGAAGGGGATGCTGTCCGCCCTCTCCCGGTCCTGCAGCCACCACGCGAATTCGCGCCGCTCCGTCAGGTTGAACCGCGCGACGATCCGGCGCGCGACGGACAGGGAGCGCACGATCTCCACCTGGCTCGCCAGCACCGCATCCGTGGTGCTCTCATCCCGCAGGATGCTTTGCAGTTCCCGCGCCGCGTATTCCGTCGGCTCGAACATCGCCGTCGCGCCGGCGGTGTAGCGCGGCGTGATGTTCTTGGCCGCCACCAGCGCCAGCAGCGGGAACAGCAGGATGCAGGCGACCAGCACCATCCGCCGCCGCCGCAGCGCGCCCAGCAGCGCGGTGACGTTCAGCCCCTCCGGCTCGATCGGCGCGGCCGGCGGCGCCGCGCGCGCCGGGGCGCGGCGATCCGCGGGCATGCGTTGGTCGGTGACCGGTCTGTCGAGCATCGGCGTGGAACTCCCCCGGCGGCGCCCGATTTGCCTGCCACTCGCAGGTCGCGCCGCGCTGCACAAACCGGCCCGCCCCGCATCGGTTCCGGCGGCGCGCAAACAACAGCGTGATGACCCGCCTGCGGAAGGAAACGCGAAGCCTTCCCGCGCGTCCCTCCGCCCGACTGCAATCGAAGGGGACCGCCCGCCATGACCTCCCGCCGCCTTGCCCTCCTGCTGCCGCTGCTGCCCGCCCTCGGCCTTGCCGCCTGCGCCAATCCGGGGCTGGACCTGCCGCCGCTGCCCGATGCCAGCCGGTCCTCCTATCGCCTCGGCCCGGAGGACCAGCTGCGCGTGACGGTGTTCAACGACCCGCGCCTGACCGGCGAGTTCCGCGTCACCGATGCCGGCACCATCGCCCTGCCGCTCATCGGCTCGATCCAGGCCGCCGGCCGCACCACGGCGGAGGTCGAGCGCGCGGTCGAGCAGTCGATGCGCGACAAGAACCTGTTCCGCGACCCCTCCGCCGCGGTGGAGGTGATGACCTATCGCCCCGTCTTCGTCCTCGGCCAGGTTGAGCGGGGCGGCCAGTTTCCCTATCAACCCGGCATGACCACCCTCACCGCCATCGCCGTCGCGGGCGGCTTCAACTACCGCGCGCTCCGCGACTACGTCTCCCTCACCCGGGTGACGGAGGAAGGTCGCGCGCAGGAATTCCGCGCCAGCCGCCAGGCCCTGCTCCAGCCCGGCGATGTGGTGACGGTGTTCGAGAGGCGCTTCTGAGGCCCGCCCTCCGCGTCCTATCCCTGCTGGCGGCGCTTGCCGGCGGCGGAGCGCAGGCGGCGGAGGGCCCCGTCGCCCGTGCCGCCGAGTGGGCGGCGCTGCCCCGCCCCACGGCCGGCCCGGCGCAGTCCATCGGCACCACCAATCTCGGCTGCATCGCCGGCGCCGTCGCCCTGCCGCCGGAGGGCCCGGGCTGGCAGGCCATCCGGACCAGCCGCAATCGCCACTGGGGGCATCCCGCCACCATCGCGCTCGTCGCCCATGTCGCCGGCCAGGCGCGCCTGGCGGGCCTGCCCGACCTCTGGATCGGGGATCTGTCGCAGCCCCGCGGCGGCCCCCTGCCCTGGGGCCATGCCAGCCACCAGACCGGGCTGGACGCCGATATCTGGCTCGACCTCCGCCCCAAGCCTCGCGTGCCGGCTTCGCAGCGGGAGGAGTTGTCGATCCCCTCCCTCGTCCTGCCCGACGAATCGGCGGTGGATCCCGCCCGCTGGACGCCACGGCACGCCACGCTCATCCGCATCGCGGCGGAGGCTCCGGGGCTCGACCGTCTGCTGGTCAACCCCGCCATCAAGCGCCGCCTCTGCGCCGACCATCGGGGGGAGGCCTGGCTGCGCCGCGTGCGCCCCTGGCGGGGGCATGACAGCCACATGCACCTCCGGCTGCGCTGCCCCGCCGACAGCCCGGAATGCCGGGACATCGCCCCACCGCCCCCGGGTGATGGCTGCGATGCCTCGCTGGATTGGTGGTTCACCCCCGAATCGCGGCAGCGCCCGGCGCCACCCGCCCGGCCAGCGCCACCGCCCCGAATGCCGCTGGCCTGCGCGCCGCTGCTCACCGCGCCGTGATTGCCCGGAAAAAGGGCATGCTGCCCTCGAATGGGCATTAAGCGACGGTAACGCTGCGCCGCAGCAGGCATCACCTGCTCACGACGGCTTGCGCGCGCCACCCCCCCTGTCGCACACACGACGCAGCACGCGCCCGATCCAGGGGGCGCCCGGCCGGGGGATTCAATGGAGCGACCGTTCGTCGAGATCAGTGGCGTCGCCATGCGCTACGGCGGCGTGGAGGGGACGCTGGCGTTGCAGAACGCCACGCTCGAGGTTGCGAAAGGCGAGTTCATCGCGGTCGTCGGCCCCTCCGGCTGCGGCAAGTCCACCCTGATGCGCCTCGTCACCGGCCTCTGGCCCGCCACCGCCGGCAATGTCGTCGTCGCCGGGCAGGAAGTGGACGGCCCCCTCAGCATCGCCGGCATGGCCTTCCAGAACCCGACGCTGCTGCCCTGGCGCAACATCATCGACAACGTGATGCTGCCGCTGGAGGTGGTGGAACCCCATCGCCGCCAGCTCCGCAGTCAGCGCGCGATGTATGAGGCGAAGGCCCAGGACCTGCTGAAGCTCGTCGGTCTCGGTGGCTTCGACAAGAAGTTCCCCCACCAGCTCTCCGGCGGCATGCAGCAGCGCGCCAGCCTCTGCCGCGCGCTGATCCACGAACCCGCGCTGCTGATGCTGGACGAGCCCTTCGCCGCACTCGACATCTTCACGCGTGAGGACCTCTGGTCCGTCCTGCAGGATGTCTGGATGGCGCGCCGCCCGACCGTGATCCTGGTGACGCACGATCTGCGCGAAGCCGCCTTCCTGGCGGACCGCGTGCTCGTCATGTCGTCCCGCCCCGGCCGAATCATCGCGGAGCGGAAGGTGGACCTGCCCCGCCCGCGCAACCTCGACACCACCTACCAGCCCGAATTCGTCACCCTGGTGCATGACCTGCGGGAACACATCAGCGCCGCCCGCAAGGGCGAGGAGGTCGTCAATGGCCACTAATGCGAAGGTCAGCGACGGGTCGATGTCGCCCGAGGCGCTGCGCCGCCTCGAAGCCCTGACACAGGCCGCGCGCCGCCGCCGCCGCCTCCAGGCCTGGCTGCCCTGGCTGGTCATCATCGGCATGTTCGTGGTCTGGGAAGTCGCCGTGAAGGCCTTCCAGGTGCAGCAATTCGTGCTGCCCGCGCCCACCGACATCGCCGCCAGCATGATCAAGTGGTGGAAGCCGCTGCTGGACAATTCCTGGCAGACCCTGATGACGACGCTGATCGGCTTCGGCCTGGCCATCGTCTTCGGCTTGCTGCTCGGCATCGCCATCGGCAGCTCGACCCTGCTCTATCACGGGCTCTACCCGCTGCTGATCGGCTTCAACTCCGTCCCCAAGGTGGCGGTGGTGCCGATCCTGGTGATCTGGTTCGGCATCGGCACCGTGCCCGCCGTGATCACCGCCTTCCTCATCAGTTTCTTCCCCATCGTCGTGAACGTCGCGACCGGCATCGCGACGGTGGAGCCTGAACTGCGGGACGTGCTGCGCGCGCTCGGCGCCAAGCCCACCGACATCATCCGCAAGGTCGGCCTGCCGCGCGCGATGCCCTACTTCTTCGCCTCCCTGAAGATCGCCATCACGGTGGCCTTCGTGGGGTCGATCATCGCCGAAACCGTCGCCGCCAACAAAGGCATCGGCCACCTGATGATCCTGGCGTCGTCCCGCTTCGACGTCCCCCTGGTCTTCGCCGGCCTGATGGTGACGGCGATCATGGGGGTCGCGATGTATGTCGCGGCGGTGGCGATCGAGAACCGGACCACCGGCTGGGCCATGCGCGGCCAGACGGACCAGCAGACGGCGCTCGCCGGCGTCTGAACGCCGGATCGTGGCGGCGCCGGTCACCCGGCGCCGCTACGCCTCCTTCGCCCAGTCGGCGAAACCCCGCTGCCAGGGCAGGCGCCGCGTCGGCCGCAAGTGGCGGCCCAGCACCGCCAGGTAATGCAGGACAAAGCCGCGATCCGGCGCCCCGCCTTGCGCCAGATGCGCCGCCAGGTGTCGGGTCAGCAGCCCGCCCCCGGTTGTGAGCCAGGCGGATTCCCGCGAACCGCCGATCACCTCCCGGCAGGCTTCCTCCAGCGCCGCGCTCAGCACCGCATGCCCCGGACGGGCGGCCACCATCATCGTCCCGGCCGCACCCCACCCATCCACGCCGGCCACGATCCCCGCCCCCGGCGGCAGCAGCGGCGCCAGCGAGGCAACGCAGAGCAGCGACCGGTCCACCCAGGCGCCACCTTCCATCACCAGCACGCCGAGCCGCAGCAGGTCGTCCCGCATCGCGTGCCCGGGCGCCAGCCGCAGGGCCTTGCCCAGCGCCGGCGGCAGGTCGCCATCCGCGCGCGCCAGCAGCCGCTCGGTCGTCCAGACCTGCACCGCCCAGCCGGGATGCAGCGCCGCCAGGCGCCCGGCCAGGAAGGTGGCCTGCGCATCCCCCTGCCCCGCCGCGAACAGGTGCAGCCGGGCCGGGATCGCGGGCGCGGCGACGTCGCAGGGCATGGCCGCGACCCCCGCCCGCACCAGCGCGAGCGCCGGCGCGGTCATCCCCGGCTCCCGCCGCAGCAACTCCGCCGCCACGGCCATCGCCTCCGCCCGCGGCAGCGTGGCCGCGATCGCCAGCCGGGCGGTGGCCGCGGGGTGCAGCCGCATGTCGTTGACGAGATGCCCGATGGCATTGTGCCGCGCGGTGCGCCGGCCGAGCGCGCCCAGCGCCTCCAGCCGCCGCAGCCGGGCCCAGGCAGCCTCCGCCCGGAAGGCCAGCGCCAGGCCCTCCGCCTGCCGCCACAGCGCCCAGCCGTCATTCGGCACACGCGCCAGGATGGCGCTGGCATGCGCGGCGGCGCGCGCGGCATCCCCGCGCCGCAACGCCAGCAGCACGCCCCCGCGCAGCCGCGCCACCTCCTCGGTCCAGGTCGCGAGCAGCGCCTCCGCCGCCGCGCAGTCGCCCTGTTCCAGCAGGGTCTCGACCAGGGCGGCGGCAACGGGCTCCCCACCCAGTGAGGCCGCGCCCGGCAGCGCCGCCAGCCCCGCCGCATCGCCGGCCAGCCGCAGGCAGCGCCATCGTCGCTCCAGCAGCTTCGTGTTGCCGGGCTCGATGACCATCGCGCGCGCCAGGGCGTCCGCCGCCGCGGGCATGTCGCCCAGCGCCTCCGCCCGCAGCGAGACCAGGCGGGGAAGATGCGCGAAGTCCGGCTCCGCCCGGGCGAGGTCCTCGATCTCCTGCCCCGCCGCGTCCAGCTCGGCCATCGCCAGCAGCGCATAGGCGCGCTCCGCCGCCGCCTGCGGGGTCGTCACCGACCGCAGCGCCGCCAGCGCCTCCGCCGGCCGGCGCGAGTCGCGCAGGCTGCGGGCGAGCCGCACGGCCAGGCCCGGATCGTCCGGGCTGGCCCGGCAGGCGGTGGCGAAGGCCTCCGCCGCCAGCGCGTGGTCGCCCGCCTGCGCCGCGAGGTTGCCCCGCATCGCCGCGATCCGCCCCTCCGTGGGATGCGCCGCGGCAAGGCCCGCAACCACCGAGGCAGCCTCCGCCCCACGCTTCAGCACCTGCAGCAGCGACGCGACCTCGAGCCCCAGCACGGGGTCCATCGCCGAGGGGTCCATCGCCGCCGGGCCATCGCGCAGCAGGGCGAGCGCCTCCTCCGGCGCGCCCGGCCGGAGCAGCCGGGCGGCGGCGATCCGCAGGGCGACGTCATCGGGCCGGGCAGCGAGGGCCGCCCGCAGCCGGGACAAGGCCTCAGCCGGCTCGCACCCCGCGACGAGGGCCGGGAGTTGCTTCGGCGTCAGTGTATCGCCCGCTGCCGGCACCTCCGGCCCGGCGTCCTGCGGCCGAGTCACGCCGCCAGGGCGCGCCCATCCGGGCTGGCGGCGATCCTCGCCAGGACCCGTGCCGGCACCTGCCGCGGCGCCGTCACGCGCGGCGCTGCGTGCTCGATCTTCCGCGCGGCGCCCGGCGGCGGCACGTAGTCGGCGTGGTTGTCGAAGCGCTCCCGCCCCTTCGCATCCATGAAGGTCTCCGCCGGCACGCCCTCCGCCAGGATGACGTCATGCGCCGCCGTCTCCACATGATAGACCGTGAAGCGGTCGGGCAATTCGGCACGCGCCACGCGCGCGATGGTCGTGCCATTCACCAGCGCGCCGGCATTCACCAGCACGCCCTCCAGCAGCAGCGCATGGTCGCCGGTCAGCACCAAGTCCCGCTTCGGCAAGCCATCGCCGAGCGCACCGGCCGCGACGCGCACAAGGCTGCGTTCCTCCGGCAAGAAGAAGGCCGCCAGTGTCTGCCGGCCCACGAAGGTCACGGCCACCGCGCGACCATCATCGGTCAGCACCAGGTCGCCGGGTGACAGCGCCTCCACCGCCACCTCGCCGCCCGGCGTCGCGATGGCCGTCCCCGCGGCGAAGCAGAAGATGAAGGGCGTCGTCTGGTCCACGACAGCGGTGATGCCCCCGGGATAGGGGTTCGCCGTGGTGGTCGCCAGGGCGTAGCCGTCCGTCTCATTATAGACGACCCAGTGGCCGTTGACGGAGCCGACATAGGTGTCCGTGAACGGCCCGACGCCATCATTCGCATCGCCGACGAGCTGATCGCCACCGACGACGCTCCCATTGGCATCGCTGTAGGAGTAGGCGAAGGGGATAAAGGCCTCGGTGATCCTGAAGACGCCCGTGGCTTGGTTGAACGTGCCGGGATAGAGACCCGCGATATCAAATGTTGCCATTCGCTTCCCCGAAGCACCAGGAAACACAACCGTAACGCGACTTCCTGCCGCAAGCAGTTCCACCGTATACTCAACCCCCACCGGCATCGCAACGACCTCTGCGGGCTGCCGCCCGGCAACTCTTCCGGGCCACCAACCTTCCGGTGCATCCTCCCGGCCACCGGCGCGGAATCGGGCCGCGCCCCTCGGGGATCGCCATCGATGCGCCGCCTGGCCGCCGCCTCGCTCCTGCTCCTCCTCGCCGCACCGGCGCTCGCCCAGCCCCGCGCCGCCGCCTGCACCGCGCCCGCCGGGCCGCTCCAGGCCACCATATGCGGCGATGCCGCGCTCCGCGCCGCCGATGCCCGCCTCCGCGCCGCGGAGCGTGCGGCCACCGCCACCACCGGCCGGCCCGCGACCCTGGCCGTCCGGGCGGAGGCCTTCCAGCGCCGGCTTGAAGCCGGCGACACCACCACCGCCCCCCGCCCCTTCACCCGCGACGAATTGCTGGACGAATATCGCGAACGCACCGCGCAGTTCGACGATTTGGTCCGCCAGGACCGCTCCATCCGCCGGCTGGAAATCCAGCGCTGCCCCGATGGCCGGCGAGACTGCCCGCCCAACCCCGTCTTCGCCCGCCCAGCCGCCCTGGAACGCAGCTGCCTCGGAAGCGCGCTCCGCAACTGCCGGGTCACCACCGCGGGCCTGGTTGCCAGCGAGGACCGCAACACCCGCATCCTGTTCCAGATCCAGCACGGCTTCACCGACAGCGACGGGCTGCGCGCCGGCATCGTGCTGATGGCGGAAACCCGCGGCGGCTGGCGCCTGGTCGGCTGGTCGTTCGAGGGCGTGTCCTTCCAGCCCCCCCGCCTGGTGGAAAGCGATGCCGGCCTGCTGCTGCATGCTGAGGGCCGCACCGGCGGCTCCGGCAACGGCAATGCCGACCTCTTCTACCGCCAGACACCGCAAGGCTGGTCAGAACTGGAATCCGACAGCTGGTGGGCCAGCCTCCCCGCTCGCCTGCCCGCCGGCCTCGGCGTCATGCAGGGCGTGGACTACGATGCCGAGACCCTCTCGGCCCGCACGCCGCTGTGGCGGGAGGAGGACGGGAATTGCTGCCCGACCGCCGGCGGCGCCATGCTCGATTTCCGCATCGAGGGTCGTTCCCTGGTCCTCGCCGCCGTCACGCTCGATGCCGTCGCCCGCGCCCAGCAACCGCGCCCCGCCGCCTGCCCCGCCGAACGCGCCAGCTATCGCTTCACTGGCGAGGGCGAATTCACCGCCGAATTGCGGCGGGACGGCCCGCCCGCCAGCGCCGAATCGGACCTGCTGCTGCGGCTTCGCTCCGACGCCTCGTCACGGGACTATTGGTTCCGCTTCACCCAATCCCAGGGCTACGGCACGCAATACATCCTGCCGGTCGCCCCGCCGACGGCGGAGGGCACGCGCGACCTGGAGACGGAGGAGGATGCGCTGCCGCTGATGACCTTCCATGGCGTGCGGGCGGACCTGTCGATCCAGGAAACCCCGCCCCGCAGCGGCACGCCGGCGCCCCGCCACCTCTTCCTGCCCGCCATCGGCCAGGCGCTGTGGTATGGTCAGATCCCCGGAACGCCCTCGACCAGCCGCGAATCGCTCCGCCCCGGCTTCTGGACGCTCTCCGCCTGCCGCTAGGCCGCCGCGGCGCCAAGCGCGCTTCGCGCCCTTTCGGAGCGCTACCGCGCCCTTTCGGAGCGCTACCGCGCCCTTTCGGAGCGCTACCGCGCCCGAGAGATGCAGAACTCGACGATGCCGGCGAGCGCCCGTCGCTCCACCCCATCCGGGAACACCGCCAGCGCTTCCAGCGCCGCATTCCCGTAGTCACGCGCCCGCCCCACCGTATCGGCGAAGGCTGCGTGCTTCTCCATCAACGCGATGGCGCGGCCCAGATCCTCATCGGCCTGCTCGCGCTCCTCCAGCGTGCGCCGCCAGAAGACGCGCTCGGCCTCGTCGCCACGCTGGAAGGCCAGCAGCACCGGGAGCGTGATCTTGCCCTCCCGGAAATCATCGCCGACCGTCTTGCCCAGCGCTTCCTGCCTGGCGCTGTAGTCCAGCGCATCGTCGATCAGCTGGAACGCGACACCGAGGTTGTGGCCATAGGCGCGCAACCCCTGCTGCTGCGCCGGCGTGCAGGCCGCGACGATCGCGCCCACCTCCGTCGCCGCCGCGAACAGCGCCGCCGTCTTGCCCTCGATCACGGCGAGGTACTGCTCCTCGGTCGTCGCGGTGTCGTTCTGGGTGATGAGCTGCAGAACCTCACCCTCCGCGATCGTCGCCGAGGCCTCGGACAGGATGCGCAGCACCTCCAGCGACCCGTCCTCCACCATCACCTGGAAGGCGCGGGCGAAGAGGAAATCGCCGACCAGCACGCTGGGCTTGTTGCCGAACAGCGCATTGGCACTCGCCTGGCCGCGGCGCAGCGCGCTTTCATCCACCACATCGTCATGCAGCAGCGTCGCGGTGTGGATGAACTCGACGCAGGCCGCCAGCGCGACATGCCGCTGCCCGTCCCGGTATCCCGCCAGCTTCGCCGCCGCGAGGGTCAATAGCGGCCGCAGCCGCTTGCCGCCCGCGGCCACGATATGCGCGGCCAGCTGGGGGATCAGCGCCACCGGACTCTGCATCCGCTCCACGATCAGCCGGTTGCAGGCCTCCAGGTCGTCACGCACCAGCGCAGTCAGCGCCGCAAGCGCGTCCTCTCCGCGGACGATGTCCGAAGCTGCAGTGGTGCTCGGCGCGACGGACAAATCCACGCGATCTTGACCTCGATTGGGTGCCGCGCAACTTAGCCACCGCCCCCCAGCCGGGCAAGGAGGCAGCCCGGAGGGCGGTTCGATGCGTGTCCTGCTTGCCACCACCGATCCCGTGCGCCTCTCCTTCCTCATCGCCCTGCTGCGCGACGGCGGCTGCGATCCGGTGGTGCTCGATGGCCATATCGGCGCGCTCGAAGGCGGCATCGGCGCCTTTCCCCGGCGCCTCGCCGTGCCGGAGGACCAGGAAGCGCAGGCGCGGCGCATCCTGCGGGAGGCGCAGGAAACGGAGGGCTGGCGATGACGACGGAGGACACGCTCCTCAACGGCCGCGTCCGCCTCCGTCAACCCGAACGCGGCCTGCGCGCCGGGCACGACGCCGTGCTGCTCGCCGCCAGCATCCCCGCGAAACCCGGCCAGGCGGTGCTGGAGGCGGGCTGCGGCACCGGCGCGGTCTTCCTCTGCCTGCTGGCCCGCATCCCCGGCCTGCGCGTCACCGCGATCGAACGGGACCCCGGCCTCGCCGCCCTGGCGCGGGAGAACGCCGCCCTCAATGGCTGGGCGGACCAGGTGACGGTGCTGGAGGCCGACATCACCGACCCCGCGCTGCGCCCCACGCTCCCGCCCATCGCCCACGCCTTCGCCAACCCGCCCTACTGGCCCGCCGGCACCCGGCCGCCCGAATCCATCCGCGCCAACGCGACCCATGCGGAGGACACGCCCCTCACGGCCTGGACCAGCCTGCTCGCCCACCGCCTGGCCCGCCTCGGCAGCCTCACCCTCATCCTGCCCGCCGCCCGCCTGGCCGATGGCATCGCCGCCCTGACCACCGCGCATTGCGGCAGCCACACCCTCCTCCCCCTCTGGCCCCGCCCCGGCCAGGCCGCGAAACGCATCCTCCTCGCCGCCCGCCACCACGGCCGCAGCCCGGCACGCGTGCTGCCGGGGCTGGCGCTGCATGACGGGGACGGGACGGCGGAGGCGGTGCTGAGGGAGGGGGCCGGGCTGGGGATGTAGCGGCGATGGCCAGGGGAAGAGGCTCCGCCCCTTCCCCGTACCCCAACCCCGCAAAGGGGCAGCGGCCCCTTTGATCCCCCTTCAATCGATGAAAAGCCTGGGGTCCAGGGGCCCGCTGACCCCTGGCGGAGTGAGGTCTGGAGAGGGGCCGGAGGCCCTTCTCCAGGGGCAACCCGCGCTACATCCCCCGCGCCGGCACCCCCCCCACGCGCGCCCGCGCCGCCACATCCGCCGTCACCGCCGCGCCGGCCGCGACAATAGCGTCCGGGCCGATCAGGCGGCCGGCGATGGTGGTGCTGCCGGCGCCGATCAGGCAGCGGGCGCCGATGCGGACCTGGCCGCACAGGATGGCGCCCGGGGCGATGTGGCCGCCTTCGTCCACCGTGCATTCGTGTTCGACGATGGCGCCGGTGTTGATCAGGCAGAGGCGTCCGATTCGCGCCTCCGGCCCGACCACCGCGCGGGCGAGGATCTGGGCTCCCTCCCCCAGGCTCGCATGGGCGGAGACGAGGGCCGTAGGGTGCACGAGGGTCGGCAGGGTGAAGCCCAGGCCGCGCGCCAGGTCGCCGAGGCGGAGCCGCGCGGCATTGTCGCCGATGGCGATCACGGCGCCGCCGATGCCCCGGGCCCGCAGCGCGGGCAGCAGGTCCAGCCCGCCCAGGACCGCCTGGCCCAGCACGGGCGGGCGGCTGGCGTCATTGTCCACCAGCCCGGCGATCCGCTGCCCCAGCAGCAGCAGGGCTTCCACCACCGGCCGCGCGTGGCCGCCGGCGCCGATGACGATGACCTGGTGTTCCCCTGCGCGCACGCCCGCCGCCTCCTGCCGCCGCGCCGATCCTAGCGGAACCGCGCCACCGCGTCCGGTAGACGTGGCGGCGGCGGGCGCCTATCTCCCCCGCCATGCTCGCCGCCATTCGCATCGCCGCGCTCATCCTGCTTCTCATGCTGGGGGGGCTGTGGGCCTCGGCCTGGCTCGGCAAGGGGGATGACGACACCGTCGCCGATGCCTTCCTGCGCCGCATCGCCTCCATCTTCGGGCAGGACATGCCGGCGCCGGCCGCGGGGGGCGTGCAATTGCCGCAGGGCCTGGCGCTGGGCGGGCCCTTCAGCCTGGTGAACCACGAAGGCCGCGCGGTCACGCAGGCGGATTTCGCCGGCGGCTTCATGCTGGTCTATTTCGGCTTCACCTATTGCCCCGATGTCTGCCCAACGGAACTCGGCATCATCGCCACCGCCATGGACCTGCTGGGGGAGCAGGAGCGGCGGGTGACGCCCGTGCTCATCTCCATCGACCCGGAGCGCGACACACCCGAGGCACTGGCCGACTACGTCTCCCGCTTCCATCCCCGCATGGTCGGCCTGACCGGCACGGCGGAACAGGTCGCCGCCGCCGCCCGGGCGTATCGTGTATTCTACGCAAAGGTGAACAGGCCGGAGATGAGCCAGTACCTGATGGACCACTCCTCCTTCATCTACCTGGTCGGCCCGGATGGCCGCGTCCGCACGCTGTTCCGGCCGGAAACCGCGCCGGAGACGATCGCCCAGTCGGTCCGCGCCCATATGCGCACCGCCGGGGGCTGACCGAACCCTTCTGAAGCGGAGGGTTCCGGCGCGCCTCAACCCAAGCTATTGTGCGCGCCGCGCGTCGGAGACCCCGGCGCCGTACTGGGAGCTGCATGCTGCATGTCTGACGAGGAACGGGATCCGTCCGGCCGCGATGCGGGCCGCGCGCCCTCTGGGCCGCCGCGTCACACGCGCCGGCTGTCCGACAAGATCCTGATCGCCTTCCACCATGCCTGCGACCAGGGCGACTTCGAGGTCGCGGAGGAACTGCTCCGCATCCTCGAGATGATGCTGACCCGCCGCCCCGTCTCGCCGGACGTCAACCGCCGGAAGAACATGGAAAGCCTGGTCGCGGCCCATGAACGGCTGTGGCTGCTGCGGCACCCCGACGCGTCCGAGAACTGAAGACGACAACGCCCGCGGCGCTGCCGCCGCGGGCGATTGACAGCCGCAACCGGCGCCCCGCATCGCGGGGCGCCGTTGTCGTTTTCAGCGTCGCCCGGTCAGCTCGATCTCGCCTTCCGGCTGCGCGCTGGTGAAGGTGGAGCCACCGAAGGCTTCCTCCCACGACCCTTCGGTGCTGGCGCGCGAATACTCGGTCGCGCGGTTCTCGAAGAAGTTCGTGTGCTCGATCGCGTTCAGCATCTCATCGAGCCAGGGCAGCGGGTTCTTCTCGACGTTGTAGAGCGGGTTGAGGCCCAGCTGCTGCAGGCGGCGATCCGCGATGAAGCGGATGTAGGTCTTGGTCTGCTCGGCATCGAGGCCCTGCACGCCGCCCAGTTCGAAGGCCAGGTCGATGAAGGCGTCCTCATGATCCACGATGGTGGAGCAGATCAGGTAGAGGTCGCGCTTCAGCTCCTCCGTCCAGATCTCGGGGTTCTCCTGCACGAAGGTGCGGAACAGCCGGATCACGGACAGGCAGTGCAGCGTCTCGTCGCGCACCGACCAGCTGACGATCTGCCCCATCCCCTTCATCTTGTTGAACCGAGGAAAGTTCATGAGGATGGCGAAGGAGGCGAAGAGCTGCAGCCCTTCCGTGAAGGCGCCGAAGGCGGCCAGCGTCTTCGCGATCTCGGTCTTGTTCTCGACCGAGAAGGAATGCATGTAGTCGTACTTGTCCTTCATCTCCTTGTACTTGAGGAAGGCCGTGTACTCGATCTCCGGCATCCCGATGGTGTCGAGAAGGTGGGAGTACGCCGCGATGTGGATCGTCTCGGTGTTGGAGAACGCCGACATCATCATCAGCACTTCGGTCGGCTTGAAGACCTGGCTGTACTGCTTCATGTAGCAGTTGTTCACCTCGACGTCGGCCTGGGTGAAGAAGCGGAAGATCTGCGTCAGCAGGTTCCGCTCGGACCCCGTCAGGTTCTTCTGCCAATCCTTCACGTCATCGGCCAGCGGCACTTCCTCCGGCAGCCAATGGATGCGCTGCTGCTGCAGCCACGCCTCATAGGCCCAGGGGTAGCGGAACGGCTTGTAGACGGGATTCGCCGTCAGCAGGTCGAAGCGGATTGGCAGTTCGTCGCGCGGGAAGGAATCGTCGGGCATGATGATGATGCTCTCGTCTACGAAATCGTCAGTTGGCGAAGTGGTGGTCAGACGCGCGTTGTGAAGAACCGTCCCGCATGCTCCGCGCCAGTTCCACCGCGACGCGGTCGAGGTCGGCAACAAGCCGCCGCACCTCCGTCACCGGCCCGCGCAGTTCCAGCATGCGGTCGAGGTCGCGTTCCAGCGCGCGCTTGCGCGCGCGAAGCCCCGCCGGTTCGCTCGGCAGCATGTCGAGGTCGATGACCGGCAGCGTCACTGGCATGCCAGGCATTCCTCGAAGTCATTGCCGTTGGCGGTCGCATTCGCCCCGGCATCCAGGCCGCGCGCCACCAGCAGCGCCGGCGCCGCGGCGCCATCGTTATGCGCGGCCATGACATCGCCCTGGCCCACCACCTTGGCGCTGATCGTATCCGCGCGCTGGATGGACAGGCTGCGGCAGTAGTAGAGCGACTTCACGCCCTTCTTCCACGCCATCATGTGGATCTGGTGCAGATCCTTCTTGTGGACATTGGCCGGCAGGAACAGGTTCACCGACTGCGACTGGCAGATGAAGGGCGTGCGGTCGGCGGCGTGTTCCACCACCCAGCGCTGGTCCAGTTCGAACGCCGTGCGGAAGGTCAGCTTCTCCTGCTCCGTGAGGAAGTCGAGGTGCTGGACGCTGCCCTTGGTGACGGTGATGCTGGTCCAGGTTTCCTCATCGTCCCGCCCATGCTTCGCCAGCACCTTCTTCAGATGCGGGTTGCGGACGATGTAGGACCCAGACAGCGTCTTGTGGTTGTAGACATTGGCCGCGATCGGCTCGATCCCCGGCGAGGCGCCGCCGCAGATGATGGAGATGCTGGCCGTCGGCGCGATCGCGATCTTGTTCGAGAAGCGCTCCATGAAGCCGTATTCCGCGGCGTCCGGGCAGGGCCCGCGCTCCTCCGCCAGCATGCGGCTCGCGAAATCGGCCTGTTCGCGGATGTGCTTGAACATCCGCTTGTTCCACACCTTCGCGATCGCGCTTTCGAACGGCACGTTCATCGCCTGCAGGAAGCTGTGGAAGCCCATCACGCCGAGGCCCACGCTGCGTTCCCGCATCGCGCTGTACTTCGCCCGCGCCATGCTGTCCGGCGCCGTGTCGATGAAGGACTGCAGCACGTTGTCGAGGAAGCGCATCACATCGGGGATGAAGCGCGGATGGTCCTTCCACTCGAACCAGGTCTCGCAGTTCAGCGACGACAGGCAGCACACCGCCGTGCGCTCCATCCCATGCTGGTCGATGCCCGTCGGCAGCGTGATCTCGCTGCACAGGTTGGAGGTCTTCACCTCCAGGCCCGAGAGCTTGTGGTGCTCCGGCCGCGCGCGGTTCACGTGGTCGGAGTAGATGATGTAGGGCTCGCCCGTCTCGATCCGCGCCGTCAGGATGCGGATCCAGATGCTGCGCGCGGAGACCTTGCGCATCAGCGCCCCGTCCTTGGGGGAGACCAGCGCCCATTCCTCGTCATTCTCGACGGCGCGCATGAAGGCGTCGGACAGCAGCACGCCGTGGTGCAGGTTCAGCGCCTTGCGGTTCGGGTCGCCGCCCGTCGGCCGCCGCATCTCGAGGAATTCCTCGATCTCCGGATGGTTCACCGGCAGGTAGCAGGCGGCCGAGCCGCGGCGCAGGCTGCCCTGGCTGATCGCCAGCGTCAGGCTGTCCATCACCCGGATGAAGGGAATGACGCCGGAGGTCTTGCCGTTGCGGCCGACCTTCTCCCCGATGCCGCGCAGGTTGCCCCAGTAGGACCCGATGCCGCCCCCCTTGGCGGCCAGCCACACATTCTCGTTCCAGAGGCCGACGATGCCATCCAGGCTGTCGCTGGCCTCGTTCAGGAAGCAGGAGATCGGCAGCCCCCGCGTGGTGCCGCCATTCGACAGCACCGGGGTCGCCGGCATGAACCACAGGCGGCTGATATAGTCATAGATCCGCTGCGCATGCGCCGCGTCATCGCCATAGGCGGACGCCACCCGCGCGAACAAGTCCTGGTAGGACTCCCCCGGCAGCAGGTAGCGGTCATCAAGCGTCGCCTTGCCGAAATCCGTCAGCAGCGCATCGCGCGACCGATCGATCCGAACCTGGCCATGGCCTTCAAGCTGAACTGCATCAAACACGACCAACCCCCCGAAATTGCTCCGCAGTGACGGAGCGACTCCCCCGTGGCGCGGAGAATGCCCCCGACGGGCCCAGTCCAACAAGATGTAGTGTTGCCACACTCACTCAAACACCACATGCGCCCCGCAGTTCACCTGTTGCAATTTTTTTCGGTTGGCTAAAGGGGTGCCGAAGTTCCCGTTTCGTTCATTGACGAACTGCAAATTACGCCCTGCCCGCGCCCGGCTCCACCCCCAATCGCGCGGGATTCCAAGCCATCCCCGATGTCCCCGCTATCCACAGGCCCGTGCGGCAATCAGCGCCCCGCCCCCTTCGCGAAGCAGCCCGGCGCCCCCATCATGCCCACCACAAGATATAGGGATTGGACACCATGCGCCTGACGCTCCGCCGCCGCGCCCTCCTCGCCGCGCCGGCCGCCCTGCTGGCGGCCCCCGCACTCGGCCAGGGCACCTCCCCCGGCGCCTGGCCGCAGCGCCCGATCCGGATCGTGGTGCCCTTCGGCGGCGGCGGCGGGTCGGATGTCACCACCCGCATCATCGCGCCCCGGCTGCAGGACGTGCTCGGCCAGCCCGTGGTGATCGAGAACCGTGCCGGCGCCGGGGGCGTGGTCGGCACCGACTATGTTGCCAAGCAGCCCCCCACTGGCGATGTCTTCGTCCTGGCCACCCTCTCGCCCATCGGCCTGGCCCCGGGCCTGCCCACGCCCATGCCCTTCGACCCGATCCGGGACCTGACGCCGGTCGCCCCCACCGTCTTCGTCCCGATCGGCCTCGCCATCACCCAGCGCGGCGTCACCGCCCGCACGGCGCAGGAATTCGTCGCCCTGATGAAGGCGCGGCCGGGCTTCTACCAGTATGGCAGCTCGGGCGTCGGCTCCTCCGGCCACATCGCCGCCGCCACCTTCGCCATCAAGACGGGGACGGAGGCGATCCACGTCCCCTATCGCGGCGGCGGCCAGGTCTTCACCGCGCTCCAGTCCGGGGAGATCCACTACTGCGCCGACATCGCCAGCCTGCTGAAGCCCTTCCACGATGCCGGCACGGCGCGGATCATCTTCATGGCGACCGATGACCGCTCCTCCCTGGTGCCGGATGTGCCGACGGCGCGGGAAGCGGGCATGCCGGACTACAAGGCCTATTCCTGGTACGGCATCTTCGGCCCCGCCGGCCTGGCCCGCCCGATCGTGGACCGCATGGCCCAGGCGCTGGAGACGGTGCTCTCCGACGCCACCATCAAGCGGCGGTTCGAGGAGATGGGCACCCCCGCCATGACCGGCTGGAACCCCGACCGCTTCGCCGCCTATGTGCGGGAGGAGAACGCCACCTGGGCGCCCCTCGTCCGCAGCCTGAACATCCGGGAATAGGTCGGCCCCGGCCGCATCGACCCGGCCGGTCTTTCTTATCGACCCCGCAATGCCGGCGGGCGCATGATGCGCGCGGCCGGCCATGCCGCGCACCGGATGACGAAACCGGTGAAACAGACGCGACATGGTCCGGCCACGGATCAAGGGCAGAATGCCCCCACCATTCTCCCGGAGTCGCCGGCCATGCCCGCGCGAATCGATGCCGTCTCCATGCTCCAGGGCCTGGCCCTGGGCCTGCTCTTCACCACCGCGGCCGCCCGCATCTCCGCCACCCGCGCCGGCGCGGCCACGGGGGGCCTCTCCCTCTTTCGTGTCGTGACCATGCGCGGCGACATGCTCATCGGCCTGGCCCGCCAGGACATCCCCGGCAGCGGCACCGGGCCGGAGGCCGATCGCCTGGCCGGCCGCATCGCGGCGGAGGGGGAGCTGACCGCCTGGCGCTACGTGGTTCGCCGCGGCGCGGATGGCACCACCCGCCTCGTGGCGCGCGACCGCGTCTGCCTGCTGCGGCAGGATGTGCTGATGCTGGAACCCCACGCGCCGGCCATCCCGGTCCTGCCGCCGCCCGGCCCCTGACACCGGCCGCGCGCCGCGCCTGTGCCAGGGGAACGGGGGGGGGATGCGCGCCGCCGCGCGCCGCGCTTTGATCGCGCACCCCCGGGAGCCCCGCCATGACCCAGCTTCGCCGCCGCACCGCCCTCGCCCTGCCCTTCGCCGCCCCCTTGGCCAGCCCGGCCCTGGCCCAGGCCCCTTGGCCGACGCGCCCCATCCGCATCGTCGTCGCCTTCGGCACCGGCGGCGGCACGGACATCACAACCCGCCTCCTCGCGCCCCGGCTGTCGGAAATCCTGGGCCAGCCCGTGGTGGTCGAGAATCGCGTGGGCGCCGGCGGAACCGTCGGCGCGGACTACGTCGCCAAGCAGCCCCCGAACGGGGAGACCTTCCTCCTCGCCACCGTCTCCAACATGGCGCTCGCCCTCGGCCTCTATGCCCGGCTGCCCTATGATCCGCTGCGGGACCTGGCCTCCGTCGCGCCGACGGTCTTCATCCCGCTCGCCATCTCGGCCTCGGCGAGGCTCGGCGTGACCAACGCGCAGGATTTCATCGCCCTGCTCCGCGCCAATCCCGGCCGCTTCAGCTATGGCAGTGCCGGCGCCGGCACCTCCGGCCATATCTGCTCCTCCTCCTTCCTCGCCCGCATCGGCGCGACGGCGGAACACGTCACCTACCGCAACCCCGGCCAGACCTTCCTCGCGCTCCAGCAGGGGGAGATCGCCTTCACCACCGACATCCCGAGCCTGCTGGCCCCCTTCCACCGCGATGGCAGCGCCCGGATGATGTTCGTCACGACGGAGGAGCGCAGCCCCTCCGCGCCCGATGTGCCGACGGCGCGGGAGATCGGGCTCGGCGAGTTCAAGGCCTATTCCTGGTACGGCATCTACGCCCCCGGCGGCACGCCGCGGCCGATCGTGGACCGCATGGCGGCCGCCATCGACCAGGCGCTCGGCGACCCCACCATCAGCCGCCGCTTCGATGACATGGGCACGCCGGCCATGCGCGGCTGGACCCCCGAACGTTTCAGCGATTTCCTCAGATCCGAGATCGACCTCTGGGTGCCGCTGGTGCGGGCGTCGGGCGCGCGGGCAGATTGATCCGCGCCTCCGGCGCGCGGGCCGATTGATCCGCCCCACCCACCGACCCAGACTGCCCCTTCTGCATCACGAGGACCCGGCCATGCCGCATGATGGCATCCCGCATCACCACCACCACGATGACGAACCGCACCACCACACGCCCGAGGATGGCTGGAAGAACACCGGCGTCCGCGTCATCCCCGGCGACAGCCTGGACACCAACACCGCCCAGACCCCCGGCATGAACCGCGCCGCGGCCATCAACCTGGCGCGCGTCGGTGCGCAGAAGATCTGGGCCGGCACCGTGCATATCCACGCCAATGCCAAGACCGGCGCGCATCATCACGGCGCCCTCGAATCCGTGATCTATGTCCTGAAGGGCCGCGCCCGGATGCGATGGGGGGAGAAGCTGGAATTCGTCGCCGAGGCCGGCCCCGGCGACTTCATCTTCGTCCCCCCCTACGTCCCCCACCAGGAGATCAACGCCAGCAGTGATGAGACGCTGGAATGCGTCCTCGTCCGCTCGGACAATGAGGCGGTTGTGGTGAACCTGGAGATCGAGCCGGTGGAGAAGCCGGAACAGGTCCTCTGGGTGGACCCGATCCACAAGGCGCCGTGACACCCGAAGCCCTCTCCCCCCAACGGGGGGAGAGGGTTGGGTGCGGGGGTCCGCACCGCCAGCATCAGGCTTTCAGCACGCTGAAGCCCTCACGCCTTCAGCACATGCTCCGTCGTGTAGAGCCGCGTGGCACGTTCGAGAAAATGGCCGACATCGTGGATGATCGCCTGGCGCCCTGCCTCGCTGTCGAACCACTGCGCGGCCATGACCTCGGCGGACGGGAAGTGCAGTTCCGCCACGCCGCCGAAACGCGGCACGGGCAGGTCATCCGGCGCGATCGCCTCCACCCAATCCCGCACGTAGCGCCCCATGCCGACATGGACGCGCAGCGCCAGCGGGGCGTGGTGCGTCCATAGCCGCCGCGCGGTGGCGGGCGGCAGGTCCTCGTGGAAGCACATCAGCGCCAGGAACTTCACGCCCGGCGCGGGGCCACCGGCGGGACGCGACAACTCATCCTTCTCCACCGTCTCCGCCACCCGGATGGAGGCCTGCGGCAGCCCCGCGATGCGCGGCGCCAGCCAGCCCAGCGCCTCCTCCAGCGCGGCTCCCTCCCCCCAGGCATCGATGACCGCGTCGAAGGCGGGCTCAGCCGGCGCGGGCGCCTCCCCCGGCCGCTGCCAGGGCGGCACGGCGGGCGTGGCATCGACCAGGCAGGCCGAAAGCGCGGACAGGCCCGGCACCGCCGCCAGCAGCCCCGGCGCCAGCCCGGCCAGCACCTCCGCCCGGAAGCCCGCGCGATCGGCGCCGGGCGGCGCGGCCAGGAAGACACGATGCTTGGGCATGGATTGTGTGCTCCCCCTCCGCAGACCCGCCGACCGCTACCGGATCGGGCGCTCTCGCGTCATCCCTCGATCGTCAGGAAAGACCAGCGCTCACGGTACGACTCCGCCTTGCGACGGAACAGGTCGGGCCGTTCATCAACCGGGTTATGCCGCAATACGCCGGCCGCCAGATCGTCCAGCCCATCCGGCGCATACACCTCCCCGGTCGTCGCTTCGATCCCGATGCAGGTGCAGGCGACGAGGAAGCGGTCGATGCCCTGCCGGGCCGATGCCAGGCGGGGGTAGGGCGTGCCGAAGCGCCCGGGATACCAGAGATGCACGCGGGCCTGGTTCCGCAACTCGATGGCCGCCGGCAGATGGGCGGTCGCCGCGCGCAAGCGCTGGATGGCATCGTCCTCCGCTTCCCAGGACAGGTCGCGATCATCGAAATAGAAGACGTCGTAATCCTTGATGCCCCAGCCCGCCGCGCGTCCGGCGCGACGGTTCCACACCGCCTGGAACACGCATCCCGCTGTCAGATGGGCCTGCGGCAATCCCAGCGCCGGCAGCAGGTCCAGCAGCGCCGCATTGACCGGATTGGCCCGGACGAGGTCGAGGATCCACGACTGCTCCCGCGGCGTCACGATGCCGCCCGCACCCCGCACCAATCCGCGATGAAGGCCGCGATGGTCAGCGTGCAGGTCCTGAGGTCCGCCAGCGAGGTGCGTTCATCGAAGCCATGCGCCCCCTCGCCCCTCGGCCCGTAGCAGAGGCCCGGCACGCCCATGTACAGCCCGTAGTAGCGCGCATCATTCACCGCCGTGCTGCGCCGTTCCGGCATCGCGCCGCCATGCACGGCCTGGTGCGCGGCCGCCAGCACGGCCTCGGCCTCCGACCCCGGTTCCAGCACATAGGGGTCGGTCTGGAAGCCGTGCCAGGTGATCTCGGGCGGGTTGTTGGCCAGGAAGGAATCGCCCTTCGCAGCCTCCCGCACCACCGCCTCCACCCCCGCCATCGCTTCCTGCGGCGTGGTGCCGGGCAGCAGGCCGATACGGCAATCGACCTCGCACCAGGATGGCGTCGATGAAGCCCAGTCACCGCCCCGGATGATGCCGGGATTGAACTTGATGGGGTCCGTCGCGCCGTACCAGGGATCGTCCCGCCCCACCTGGTTCAGCACCTTGGTGTGGGCGTAGAGCGCGTTGATCAGCGCATAGGCGGACATGATGGCGTTGGTGCCGTCCTGCGCCACCATCACATGCACCGGCACGCCGCGGACCTTGAGGCGGAACCAGATCGTGCCGGTCTGGCTGCGCGTGATGGCATGGCCCGTGGGTTCCGGCACCAAAGCGGCCTCCGCCCGGTAGCCACGCAGCAGAGTCGCCAGCGCGCCATTGCCGGTGCTCTCCTCCTCCGTCACGGTCTGGAGGTAGACATCGGCCGCGGGTTCCAGCCCCGCCGCGCGGATCGCATCCATGGCGAAGACCATGGCGGCCACGCCCGCCTTCATGTCATGCGCGCCGCGGCCGTAGAGCCACCCGTCGCGGATCACCGCGGCATAGGGCGGGTGGGTCCACATCGCATGCGGGCCTTCCGGCACCACGTCGATATGCCCCTGCAGGATCAGGCTTCGTCCGGTCGGGTTCGCGGCGCGATGCGTCGCCACCACCTGCACGCTGCGCGCGGGGTCCGCATCCACCATCGGCGCGGCCTTGGGGTGCCCGTCCAGCGGCACGTCGGCCAGGGTGAAGCGATCCATCGCATAGCCCCGCGCGGCCAACTCCCGATGCACCCAGTCCTGCAACGGCGCCTCCGCCCCGCGCAGGGAGGGAAACCGCACCAGGTCCTGCAGGAACGCCACCTCCTTCTCGAACCCCGCCTCCACGGCGGCGCGGAGACGGTCGAGGATCGCGGGGTCGGGCATGCGGCGCGGCCTTGGGATGTTGCCCCCGCATGGAACACGACCCGCGCCGCGCTGCGAAGCCTCAGCCCGGCGGCAGGTCCAGCACCGCGCGGGCGAAGGCCTCGGGCGCTTCCTGCGGCAGGTTGTGGCCGATGCGCGGCAGCACCCGCCGATCATACGCCCCGGTGAAGAAGCGATGATGCCCGGCCGAGCCCTCCGCCGGCCCGACGCCATCGCTGCCGCCATGCAGGTTGATGCTGGGCACCGTGATCGTGGGCCGCGCCGCCAGCGCCGCCTCCACGGCTTCCAGCGCCGGGTCGCCGGCGGCATAGCCGTAGCGGTGGCGGTAGGACTGGATCACGACGCTGACGAAATCCGGATTGTCGAAGGCGCTCGCGCTGGCCGCGAAGGTCGCGTCATCGAAGGCCCAGTCGGGCGACCAGAGCCGCCACAGCAGCCGCGCGATGCCGCGCCGGTCCGCCTCCAGCCCCGCCCGCCCGCGCTCCGTGTGGAAATAATACTGGTACCACCAGCGATGTTCCTGCTCGGCCGGGGCCGGCCGGGCGGCGCCCGCGATGTCCTGGATGTTGTAGCCCGTGCCGGTCACCAGCCCCGCCACGCGCGCCGGCCAGAGCGCGGCGACGATGCAGGCCGCCCGTCCGCCCCAATCGTAGCCGGCGACCACCGCGCGCTCGATCCGCAGCGCATCGAGAAGGTCGAGGAGATCCTGCCCCAGCGCCGCCTGCTGGCCGGATCGCGGCGTCTCCGCGGCCAGGAACCGCGTCGGCCCATAGCCCCGGAGGTAGGGCACCAGGCAGCGCCGCCCTGCCGCGACCAGCCGCGCCACCACCCCGTCATAGGCCCGCGGTGCATAGGGAAAGCCGTGCAGCAGCAGGACGGGCGGGCCATCCGGCGGGCCGGATTCCTCACAGGCGATGTCGAGAACCGGCGTGCGGAGGCTGCGCATCATCCGGGGATCATGGCCCCTCCCGGCCCGCGCCGGGAAGGGCCACGTCACGTCACCTCAGCGCATCGGCGGCGCGTATTGCAGCCCGCCGCGGGTCCAGAGGTTGTTGATGCCGCGCTGCGTGCCGAGCGGCGTCACATGGCGGTCCCACACCTCGCCGAAATTGCCGACGCTGCGCACCACCTTCGCCGCCCAGTCATTCTCCAGCCCCAGCATCCGGCCGAGGTCGCCCGTGCGGCCCATGAAGCGCTGGATGTCGGGGTTGGTGCTGGTGGCGAAGCTGTCGACATTCGCCTGGGTGATGCCGTGCTCCTCCGCCGTCAGCAGCGCGAAATGCGTCCAGCGCACGATGTCGAACCAGCGGAAATCACCCTTCCGCACCACCGGCCCCAGCGGTTCCTTGCTGATCACTTCCGGCAGCAGGATGTATTCCCCGGCCTGCGCCCCCTGCCCCGCACGGAACGCCGCGAGCGTCGAGGTGTCCGACGAATAGGCATCGCAGCGGCCCGCGACGAAGGCGGAGCGGATCTCCTCGATATTGTCGAACAGCACGGGCTGCAGCCGCATCCGGTTGGCCCGGAAGTAGTCCGCGACATTCAGCTCGGTCGTGGAGCCCGCCTGGAGGCAGACGCTCGCGCCATCCAGCTGCGCGGCGGAGGTGACGCCAAGGCTGCGGCGCACCATGAAGCCGTTGCCGTCGTAGTAGTTCACGCCGGCGAAGACGAGGCCGAGCTGCGCTTCCCGCGACAGCGTCCAGGTGGTGGCGCGCACCAGCAGGTCGATCTCGCCCGCCTGCAACGCGGTGAAGCGCTGCTGCGCCGACAGCGGCACGAAGCGCACACGCTCCGGATCGCCCAGCAGCGCGGCGGCGACGGCGCGGCAGTAATCGGCATCGAGGCCGCGGAACACGCCGCGGCTGTCCGGTGACGCGAAGCCGATGGTGTTCGGCGTCACGCCGCAGGCCAGCTGGCCGCGGGCGCGGATGGCGGCGACGGTATCGGCCGGCGCGGCGGGCGCGGTCTGCGCCAGCGCCGGCAGCGCGGAAGCCAGCAGCGCGACGGCGCCGGCGATGAAGCTCTTCATGCTTGCCTTCCTCCAACGAAGAAGGGGGCGGCGGTCACCCGCCGCCCCCGGAAACCGAACGGTGGCAGGCCAAGGCCCGCCCCCTCTCGATGCTCAGCGCATCGGCGGCGCGTATTGCAGGCCACCGCGCGTCCAGAGGTTGTTGATGCCGCGCGGGAAGCCGATCGGCGTCATGTTGCGCTCCCACACCTCGCCATAGTTGCCCACGGCGCGGATGATCTTCACCGCCCAGTCATTCTCCAGCCCCAGCATCCGGCCGAGGTCACCCGTGCGCCCCATGAAGCGCTGGATGTCCGGGTTGTTGCTGTTCATGAAGGTATCGACATTCGCCTGGGTGATGCCGAATTCCTCCGCCGTCACCATCGCGAAATGCGTCCAGCGCACGATGTCGAAGAAGCGGAAATCGCCCTTCCGCACCACCGGCCCCAGCGGTTCCTTGCTGATGATCTCCGGCAGCAGCAGGTAGCGGTTCGCATTCGCCCCCTGGCTTGCCGCGAAGGACGCCAGCGACGACGCGTCGTTCGTATAGGCGTCGCAGCGGCGGGAGATGAAGGCGTTGCGGATCTCCTCGATGCTCTCGATCACCACCGGGGTGAAGCGCAGGCGGTTGGAGCGGAAGAAGTCCGCCATGTTCAGCTCGGTCGTCGTGCCGGGCTGCACGCAGACCGTCGCGCCATCGAGCTGGCGGGCGGAGGTCACGCCCGCGTCGCGGTGCACCATGAAGCCCTGGCCGTCATAGACGTTGATGGCGGCGAATTCGAAGCCCAGCGAGGCTTCGCGCGCCAGCGTCCAGGTGGTGCTGCGCACCAGCAGGTCGATCTCACCGGATTGCAGCATGGTGAAGCGCTGCTGGGTGGAGGAGGGGATGACGCGGATGCGGTTGCCATCGCCGAGGATCGCGGCCGCGACGGCGCGGCAGTAATCAACGTCGATGCCGCGCCAGTTGCCCTGGCTGTCCGGCAGCGAGAAGCCGACGGTCGACGGCGCGTGGGAGCAGACGAGCTGCCCGCGCGCGCGGATCGCGGCGACGGTGTCGGCCGTGGCCGCGGGCTGCGCCACGGCCGGCGCGACCGTGATCGCGCCCAGCATCGCGGCGCCGAGGGCGGCGCCCATCTTCGCAAGGTTCATTCGTGAAGCTCTCCCAAGAGACCTGTCGTGGAACGCCGGATGGCACCGGCGGACAACTCAGTGTCATTGGGCCTTGCGCAACGGGCAAGGGCCTCGGGCGCCCTTTCTGCCGGCCCCGTCACGCCACTGCCTGGAAAAGCGGCGGCACCGCACCCAACGCCGGACGGCCTTCCCGCGCCCCGCTGCCGGCGCTACGGTCCTTCTGTCGCTGACAGGAACGATGCCGTGTCGCAACGCCAGGTCTTCTTCGCCACCAACCGCAAGCCTGCCGCCGGCGGCTTCGGGGCCGAATGTTCCGAACCGCCGGACAGGCTCACGCTCGGCGTCGTCACCTGCGAAGCGGTGGCCGATCCGGTGCCGGAGGGCCGCCTCGTCCCCGGCTCCCTGCAAATCGCCGAGGATCCCGACACCGCATTGCAGGCGACCGTGGAGAAGTGGCTCCTCACGGCACGGGACACGAAGGCCATGCCGCTGCTCTTCGTGCACGGCTTCAACCATGCCTTCGCCGAAGCGCTGACCCGCACGGCCAAGCTCGCGCTCTGGCTCGAACAGGGCGGCGCCCCGCCCCTGCTGCCGCTGGCCTTCACCTGGCCGAGCCATGGTGCCGGCAGCACCGATGGCTACAAGGACGATCGCCTCTCCGCCTCCCGCTCCGGCCTCGCCCTCGCCAAGCTGCTCGACACCATCGCGCGCGCGCCGCGGCAGGGCCTGCGCCTGGCCTACATCGCGCATTCCATGGGCGTGCGCGTGACGCGGCACGGCATGCAGGCCATCGCGCCGCATCTGCCCGGCATGAACCGCCCCCTCTTTGCCCAGGCGCTGCTGCTGGCCGGCGACGATGAAGCCGATGCGCTGGACCGGCCGCGCGCGGGGGAGGCGGCGGATGACAGCCTCGGCGGGCTGCGCCCCATCGCCGACCTCGCGCGCTACGTCACGATCGGCGTCAACCGCGATGACGGCGTGCTGTGGCTCATCTCCGCCACGCTGAACGGCGTGGCCCGGCTGGGCAGTGCCGGGCCGCGACGGATGGCGGACCTGCCCGCCAATGCCGCGGTGGTGGATTATTCGCGGGATGTCCTGCCCTCCGGCACCGGCGCGGTGGTGCCGCAGACGGAAGCGGAGGCCAACTGGATCGGCCACCAATGGTACCGCAACGCGCCCCGCATCCGGCAGGACCTGGTCGCCGCCCTGGCGGGGGACCTCGCCCCGGCGCAGGTACCGGGGCGCCGCCGCGGCCAGCCCACCGACACCCACATCAGTGAATACGCCGACCGCCTGTACCTGACGTGACGCGCCCTATCCCAGCGCCTTCGCCCATTCCTCCGGCTTGAAGCCGACCAGCACGCGGTCGCCGATCTCCAGCACCGGCCGCTTGATGACGGAGGGCTGCGCCAGCATCAGCGCGATGGCGCGCGGCTGGTCGATGCCCTCGCGCTCCGCCTCCGGCAGCTTGCGGAAGGTGGTGCCGGCACGGTTCAGCAATGCCTCCCACCCCACCTGCCCCGCCCAGCGCGTGATCTCCTCCGGCCGCGGCGGCTCCGCCTTGTAGTCGCGAAAGCGGTGGTCGATCCCCGCCTGCTCAAGCCAGGCGCGGGCCTTCTTCATCGTGTCGCAGTTCTTGATGCCGTGGATGGTCACGGCGCGGGACTCGGTCATGCGGGGCCTCCTCATACCAACGGCCGCTTGCAGCGACTCGTTGGTCTTCCTTTTTGATGCCTCAATCGCCGGCACCCGCTCCGCGGGCTTGGCTTCGCCGGACTTCCGGCGGGCCGCATTCGCGGCCTCGGCCGACTTCGTCGGCCGCAGGGCACTCCATCTTGCCACAGGTATCAGAGCGGCGGCTTTGCCACCATCAGGGCGATGATGCCCAGTACCGCCGCGAAGGCCGGGAAGCCGCAGGCGAACCAGGCGCGGAACAGCCGGTGGTATTCGGGCGGCAGCGCCGTGCCGGCGGCCACCGCAGCCCGCGCCAGGTTGCGCATCCGCCACTGCATCCAGACCACCGGCAGCCAGAACAGGCCGGTCAGCACATAGAGCGCGATGCTGGCCAGCAGCCAGCCATCCCACAGGGAATGTCCCGCCATCCAGGCCAGCGCCAGGCCCGTCACGGGCTGCGCGACCACCGCCGTCGCCGTGAAGACCGTATCCGCCACCACGACCACGCCCGCGGTATGGGCGATGATGCGCGGATCGCCCGCGCGATGCGCCATCAGCATGAAGAAGGCGATCCCCGCCCCCGTGCCCAGCAGCACCGCGGCGCCGATGACATGCAGGACCTTGATCGCCAGGAACAGGCTCATCGGTCGTCCAGCACCGCCAGCCCGGCCAGCGCCAGCATCGCCGCCGGCAGCGTCTTCACCAGCACCCCCAGCGGATCGAGCCAGAGGTCCGGCCGCCACAGCGTCGCCCCCGCCAGATAGGCCCCCGTCACCGCCACCATGCCCCACAGCGCCAGCCGCGCACCGCGCCGGTGCATCGCCATCAGGCCGAGCGCGATGTTCGTCACACTCCCACCCAGCACCACCGCCCGTGCCAGCGCCGGCCCGAAGCCGGCTGCCTCCAGCACCGCCGATGCCTCCGCGGGGCGCAACAGCCCCACCAGGCCGGAGACCAGCCAGAACGCGGCCAGCACCCCGATCACGGCCGGCTTCATCAGATAGAGCCGCGCGAACCAGGCCTCCTGCGCCCCGGCCGGATGGGCGGACAGCCACGCGCCGAGCCCCCGGACCGGGCGCCCCAGCAGCGTCGCGGCCGCCGCCCCGTCGCCTTGCACCCCGGCCGCCATTTGCGCGAGAGAGGTCGATCGCATCGGGCTCCTCCAGCCCAGCCAGGCCAGCCCGTCGGCCACCCGCGCGCCCATCGCCGCGACCAGGCCCGGCATCGCAACCACCGGCGCCGGCGCCAGCCCGAGCCAGCCCCGCAACCCCGCCAGGATCTCCGCCAGCGTCGTCGCCGCCGGCGCCACCAGGTCGATGGCCACGCCAGAAGGCGCCCCCGGCCGCAGCGCGGCGATCACCGCCGCGGCCACATCATCCGCCCCCACCACCTGCACCACACGGTCCGCATGCAGCGCCGGGACAAAGAGGGGAAAGGCCGCCAGCGCCCGCAGCAGCGCGGACCCGCCATAGGCGACGGGCGCCAGCACCAGCCCGGGCCGCAGCACCAGCCAATCGAGGCCCGACCGCGCCAGCAGCGCCTCCGCCTCCCGCTTCGTCGCGCCGAAGGCACCGGGGCTGTCCCCCACCCCCGCCGCGGAAACCTGGATGAAGCGCCGCACCCCCGCGGTCTCGCAGGCTGCCAGCAGCCGGGCGAGCCCCGCCACATGCACGCCCGCCAGGCGGTCCGAGGGCCCGTCCTGCAAGGCGCCGGCGCCATTCACCACCGCCGTCACGCCCGCCAGCACCGGCGCCCAATCCGCGCCCGGATCCGCCATGTCGATCCGGTGCCAGCGCACCGCCGGCTGCCGGCGCGCCGCCTGCCGGACACCCCGCCCCGCCCCCGCCACCGCATGCCCCGCCGCCAGCAGCGCCGCCACGATGGCGCCGCCGATCAGCCCGTGCCCGCCGATGACCAGGACCGTCACGGCACCCCGCAGGGGATGACCAGGCTTTCCAGCACCGCATCCAGCGCGGAAAGCCGTGGTTCCAGCGCCGCCGGGTCCGCCGCGATGCGCGCCCGCAGCGCAGCCTCATAGGCAGGGCTGGTCCCCTCCCGCGCCTCCGTCGGATCCCCCTTGGCGGGGACCGGCCGGGTCTCCCCCATCGCGGTGGCGAGATACCGCCCGTCCCGGCTCAGCCCCAGCGCCACATAGGCCAGCCGGTCGAAGGGCCAGACGCTTTCCTGCGTGTGGAAGGCGACATGGCGGAGCCAGTCGATGCAGGGCCCGTGCCGCCGCTCCGCCTGCGCCGCGAAGGCCACGCTGAAATTGCCAGCCGGGAACAGCGGCAGGTCGGTGCGCGCCTCGATCGGCGCGGTGCCGCGCAGCAGCGCCGCCACGACCGGCACCGGGTCCGCAGGCCACAACTCCATCTGCCGCATGGCGTCGCGGCGATAGAGATGCAAGGTGAAGCCATCCCCCACCGCCACCGCGACCCGCGCCGGCCAGCCGGAAGGCGGGGGCGCGTCGTCGTAGCGCAGGTCCATCGGCTCCGTCGTCACAACCGGCGTGGCCCGCAGCGGCCTTCCATCCACCCGCACATCGCCGGGTGCCAGGCCCGGATCCACCACCGGATGCCCGGCGGGGTAGCGGGACAGTGACAGCGCATGGAAATCCCGCACCGCCACCCGGTAGTCGCCCGCCTGCGCCGCGCGCATCACCAGCCGCCCGTAGTCCCGCGCCGTGACGCCACCCGGCCCCGCGACCTCGATCGGCGGTTCCGTCGCCGCGCCATTCACCTGCGCCGCCGGGGCCGTGACCGCCAGCCAATCCCCCGCCGCCAGGGTCAGCGTGTAGCTGCGGGAGACCGGAGCCTCCGCCCGCGGCGCCGCGTGCAGGCGCAGCGTGTGGCCGGGCGCCAGGCCCAGCGCCTCCTCCCCCCGCGCGGGCAGGGCGATCACCAGCAGCAGGGCGAGAAGGGCGCGCATGGCGCGAGGATCAGCCGATGCGATGCCGGAAGCAATGCGCCTGGTGGTCATCCACCATCCCCACCGCCTGCATCCAGGCATGGACGATGGTGGGGCCCACGAACTTGAACCCCCGCTTCTTCAGCGCCTTCGACACCACCTCCGCCAGCGGCGTGGTGGTGGAAACCCCATCGCCCCGGATCGTGCGCCCGCCGGTGAAGGACCAGCACCACTGGGCAAAATCCTCGCCTGCCGCCTGCATGGCGTTGAAGACCCGCGCGCCGGCGATCGTCGCCTCGATCTTGGCGCGGGACCGCACGATGCCGGGGTCCGCCAACAGGCGGAGGATATCGGCCTCCGTGAAGGCCGCGACGCGGACGGGATCGAACCCCGCGAAGCCCGCCCGGAACGCCTCCCGCTTGCGCAGGATCACCTGCCAGGACAGGCCGGCCTGGAATCCCTCCAGCATCAGCGTTTCCCACAAGGCGCGGGGATCGAGGACGGGCACGCCCCATTCGGTGTCGTGGTAGGCGGCCATCATCGGGTCGGTCGCCGCCCAGCGGCAGCGCGGCAGGGTCAGGTCCATGCCTTGGTCACCCCGCGCGATCAGGCCGGCAGGGCGGCGGTGATGATGATCTCGATCAGATCGCCCTCCGGCATCCGCGATTCCACGAAGGACCGCACCGGCCCCTGCCCGTCCGGCATCCAGGCAGCCCAGACCTCGTCGAAGGCCGGCTTGTTGTCATGGTCCGTCACCACGACCTCCGCCTTCACGATCCGGGTCCGATCAACGCCGGCATCGGCCAGGTAGCCGTCCAGCACCGCCAGCGTGCCGCGCGTCTGCGCCCGGATATCCTGCGTCCGGTCCGGGGATACGGCGACCGCCCAGAGGAACCCGCCCCCGCCTGGCAGCCGATAGACCGAGACCGCGGATTTGCTGGGCAGCTTGCGGCTGGGGATGCGGGTGATGTCGGGATTCATGGGGTGCCGCCTCCGTCGTGCCGGCGCGGGAAGCATAGACAGGCCACCCCGGGGCGCCACCCTGGGCCGCCACCCCGGCCGGCCCGGCATGGCCGAGGCCCGGATGAACAATCGGCCATCTTGAAACCGTGCAGGCGGCGATCCATCTGCCTCCTGCTGGGGGTCCGGGCCCCTCTGGCGGCGATGGCGCCGTCATGTCGGACACCTTCCATCTGAAGGCCGCGTTGCGCGCGGCCTGCACCTGGGAGATGCCGATGTCGCTTTCACGCGACCCGTCCGTCCATCCGTCTGCCGATCCATCCTCTGGGCGTCCGGCCGAGTCCGAAGCCGCGCTGGCGCGCCTCGATCGCCTCGCCTGGATGCTGGACAGCGCGCTCCGCGTGCCCGGCACCTCGATCCGCTTCGGCGCCGACGCGGCATCCAACCTGCTGCCCGGCATCGGGCCGCTGGTGTCGAAGGGCGTCTCCGCCTGGCTCATCCTGGAAGCCGCGCGCCTTGGCGTGCCGCGCCCGGTGCTGCTGCGCATGGCGGGCAACGTCGCGCTCGACGCCGCGATCGGCGCGGTGCCCCTCCTCGGCTGGACCGCGGATATTTTCCTGCGCGCTAACCGTCGGAACATGGCTCTGCTGCGAGAACACCTGGCTCGCCCCCCGCCCGCGGGCTGACGCCCCCCCGACCGCCACCCCCGAACCACCCCCCTGGAGTCCCCCATGTTCGAGTTCCTGACAGGAACCTTCCTCGCCACGCCCGTCTGGATGTGGCTTGTCTTCATCGCCGTCGTCGGCCTGCTGCTCGTTCTCGACCTCGGTGTCCTGCACCGGGAGGCGCGGGAGATCGAGGTGAAGGAGAGCCTCGTTCTCTCCGCCATCTACATCAGCCTCGGCCTCGCCTTCGGCTTCTGGGTTTGGTGGAGCTTCGACAACCTCAAGCCCGAGGGCGTCGGCCTGGCGGGCGCGGAGGCCGCGACCCTCTACTGGACCGGCTTCATCGTCGAGAAGACGCTGGCGATGGACAATGTCTTCGTCATCGCGATGATCTTCACCTACTTCGCGGTGCCGCGGATCTACCAGCACCGGGTGCTGTTCTGGGGCATCCTCGGCGTCATCGTGCTGCGCGCGATCATGATCGGGCTCGGCGCCACCATCGTCGCCCAGTTCTCCTGGGTGCTCTACATCTTCGCCGCCTTCCTGATCTTCACCGGCATCAAGATGTGGGTGATGGCGGATGCGAAGCCGGACATCGCGTCCAACCCGCTGCTGACCTTCATGCGCCGCCGCTTCAACGTGACGGATGACCTGCATGGCGAGAAGTTCTGGGTGAAGAAGCCGCACCCGCAGAGCGGCAAGGCCACCTGGTTCATGACGCCGCTCTTCCTGGCGCTGGTGCTGGTGGAGGTCGCCGACGTGATCTTCGCGGTGGACAGCGTGCCGGCGATCTTCGCCATCACGACGGACCCGTTCATCGTCTACACGTCGAACATCTTCGCCATCCTCGGCCTGCGGGCGCTGTACTTCGCCCTCGCCGCGATGGTGCACCGCTTCCACTACCTGAAGTACGCGCTGTCGGTGCTGCTGGTCTTCATCGGGTCGAAGATCTTCGTGGCCGACCTGGTCTTCCCGGAGACCGGCAAGTTCCCGCCGGCGCTGTCGCTGTCGATCACCTTCGTGATCCTGGCGGCCGGCATCGCCTGGTCGCTGTGGAAGACGCGCGGCGACGCGGCGGTGGCGAAGTAGCCCGGCCGGCGCGGGCGCCACACGGCGCCCGCGCCCCCTGCATCAACTGGCCCGCGCCCCCGTGGCGCGGACCACCGGGATCCACAACGCCCGTTCCCGCGTGACCCAGGCATCGACCTCCGCCGGCGTCATCGCCGCCGGCACGAAGCCGCCGAGTTCGCCGAGTCGCGCCCGCATCGCCGGCGCCTGCACCACCTCATTCACCAGCGCATTCACACGCGCCACCACCGCATCGGGCGTGGCCGCCGGCAGCGCGATGGAATTCCAGGTGCCGGCGACGAAGTCGCGCAGCCCGCCCTCGGCCATGGTCGGAAGGTCCGGCGCGGCGGCCAGCCTTTCGGCGGAGGACACGCCAAGCCCGCGCACCGCGCCGCCACGGATCTGCGGCAGCGCCGTGACCGCGATGTCGAACATGGCGGTGACGCGCCCGCCCAGGATGTCCCGCATCGCCTGGCTGCCGACGGGATAGGGCAGGTGTTCGAACCGTGCGCCGGCGCGATCCGCGAAATGCAGCCCCATGATATGGGTGGTGGTCCCCGCCGGCCCGCTGCCCATCACGAAGGAACCCGGGGCCGCCTTCGCGCGGGCGATGAAATCCGCCAGGTCGCGCGCCGGATGATCCGCCTTCACCACCAGCACGCCCGGCGATTCATTGATCATCGCCGCGCCGCGCAGGGCCCGCGCGATGTCCACCGGCATCGGGTCGAACAGTGCGATATTGTGCACGAGCTGGGAGGAGGTGCCGACCAGCCACACATGCCCATCCGGCGCCGCCCGCGCCACCGCCTCCGTCGCCCGCATGCCGGATGCCGCGGCCAGATTCTCCACCAGGATCCGCTGGCCGATCCGCGGCTCCAGCGCATTCGCCACCAGCCGCGCGACCACATCGGCATTCCCGCCGGCGGCGGAAGCGACGACGAGCCGGATGGGCTGGCTCGGCCAGGCATCGGCCCTTGCGATGCGCGGGGCCAGGGGCAGCGCCGCCAGGGCGGCGAGGGTCAGGGCGCGACGCGATGGCATGAGGGGGACTCCCAGGGATGTGCTGGACGCGATATGAGCGGGGCATGAGCTTTTTGCAACTCATTCGCATTCGCGCTATAGACGCCACCCCGGGCCTGCTGCTGGCCGCGCTGGGCGTGGCGTGCCTCGTCGTCGCGCTCGGCCAGCCCTTCCGCCTGCCCTCCGGCCGGCCGGGGCCGGGCTTCGTGCCTGCCTTGCTGGCCGCGTCGTTGACGGTGCTCGGCCTGCTGCACGCCGCCACGGCGCGCGGTGCCGCGCAGGCGGCGCCAGGCGGCGCGAGGGCCGGGATCATGCTGTGCCTGGCGGTGGCGGGCTTCGCGCTGCTGCTGCCCCGGGTGGGCTTCCTGCCGGCATCATGGGCGGCCGGCAGCCTGGCCCTGGCGGCCGCCGGGGGCATGCGGCCGCTGGCGATCCTGGCGGGCGGCGGTGCCCTGGCCCTGGCCGCCACCGCGCTGTTCCTCGGCGGCCTCGGCCTTCCCACCCCGGCCCTCGGCGCGCGATGACGGAGGCACTGGCGATGCTCGGCGCGGGGCTCGGTCCCGCGCTGCTGCCGGGCAATCTGCTGCTCTGCCTGGCCGGCGTGGCGCTGGGCACGCTGGTCGGCGTGCTGCCGGGCCTCGGCCCCGTCGCCACCATCGCGCTGCTGCTGCCCGTCACCTTCGCGCTGCCGCCGGCGGGCGCCCTCATCATGCTGGCCGGCATCTACTACGGCGCCCAGTACGGCTCATCCACCACGGCCATCCTGCTGCGGGTGCCCGGCGAGGCGTCCGGCGTCGTCACCGCGCAGGAGGGCCATCTGCTGGCCCGCGCCGGACGGGCGGGGCCGGCGCTGGGTATCGCCGCCCTCGCCTCCCTGCTGGGCGGCGTCATCGCGGCGCTGGTCCTGGCGCTGCTGCTGGCGCCGCTGGCGCGCTTCGCCATAGCCTTCGGCCCGGCGGAGACGGCGGCGCTGATGCTGCTGGGCGTGGCCGCGGCCGTCGCCCTTTCCCCGGCGCCGCTGCTGGCGGCCTGGGCGCTGGCCGCCTTCGGCGCGCTGCTCGGCCTGGTCGGCACGGATGTCGCGGGCGGGCGGCCGCGCTTCACCTTCGGCATCCCCGAACTCGCCGACGGCATCGGCTTCATCCCGCTGGCCATGGGCCTGTTCGGCGTGGCGGAGCTGATCCGGGCGCTGGAATCAGGCGGCGCCGCGCGGCGCACCCTGCCGGTCGGCTCCCCCTGGCCCGCGCGGCGCGATGTGAGCGCCGCCGCGGGCCCGGCGCTGCGCGGCAGCGTCATCGGCAGCGCCATCGGCCTGCTGCCCGGCGCCTCCACCCTGCTGGCCGCCCTGGCCGCGCAGGCGGCGGAGCGGGGCCTGTTCCGCCGCCGGGGCCGCTGGGGCCAGGGCGAGATGGCCGGCGTCGCGGCGCCGGAGGCCGCGAACAACGCCGCCGCCCAGACCTCCTTCGCCCCCCTCCTGGCACTCGGCCTGCCGGCCAATGCGGCGATGGCGGTGCTGGCGGGGGCCATGTTCCTGCAGGGAATCGCGCCCGGCCCCGGCGTGGTGGCGGAGCGGCCGGATCTGGTCGGCGCCATCATCATTTCCATGCTGGTCGGCAACGCGATGCTGGTGGCGCTGAACCTGCCCTTCGTCGGGCTCTGGGCCGCATTGCTGCGCCTGCCGCTGCGCCTGCTGGCGGCGCTGGTCATCGTGCTGTGCTGCGGCGGCCTCTGGGCCAGTTCGGGCAGCGTCTTCGACCTCTGGCTGCTGCTGGGCTTCGCCATCCTGGGATGGGCGCTGTCCCGCGCCGGTCTGGACCCGACGCCCCTGCTGATCGGCTTCACCCTGGCGGCGCCCTTCGAGGAAGCGCTGCGCCGCGCCCTCGTCCTCGCCCGCGGCGACTGGTCCGTCTTCCTCCAGGAACCCGCCAGCGCGACGCTGCTGGCCGCGGCCGCCGCGACCACCGCTTTGGCGGCCTGGATGCGCCGACGCCCCGAATGAAGCGCGGCGATGATCGGTCATGTCATCACGGTACGATCAACGCCTGCGCCATCGAATGACACCGCAGAACGCCCACGCCTCTGGCGCCGCGACACAGGCGATCGCGGGGCCGCCTCGGACGGGCCCCGGCGCCCACGGCGGCATGCAGCCCAGCTCGAATATCCAGCGCCTCGCCCAACGGAACGGCGCCATCGGGACCGCGCATGGCCATCGCACGGTGGAACCGCCGACGCGCTGCTGCTGCAGCAGCAGGGCTCGCGAAACGTCCCCGATCTCGCGGCCTATCGCGCCGGACATCGTCCTCGGGCGAGAGGCCCTACGGAACCTGCGCGCCTCAAGCCCCTCAGCATGGTGAACCATATTGACTGGAAGGACCCCCTCGGGAAGTGTGGCCGCACCACGCTCTCGCTGAGGCCGGGTTCCCGCGACAGCCCCTGACGCGTCGTGCTTCTGCATCGTGGCGGGACCGGCCACGCCACGGGTGATCTACGTCCCGGCACCCCGCGAACTGTTGGGCGGGAACACGCCATGGAGCCTGGGAGGTCGTGATGAAGGGAGGGTCAAGCGCCGGGGTGATGGGTCGCCGTGGGTTGCTGCTGGCCTCGCTGGCCGCTGGTTGCGCGGGTCCGGAAACCCCGGCTGGCGGAATGTCGCCCCGCCTGGTGGAAGTCGCTCCCGGCATCCACACGGTCAGCGGCACGCTGCCCCCGTTCGACCCCCGGCATCCGTCCGTAGACCTCCGCCTGCCCGGGGGCGTGACGAAGCCGCCGCTGCTGATCCTGGTGCATGGCGGCGGCGGCGCCCGCGACCAGGCCAACGCGATGGCACTGTTTCATGCCCAGGGCGTCGCGGTGCTGGGCTTCGACGCCTATCGCCTGGCGGGTCTGGAGCGTGAAGCGCAGTTCTGGATCCGGCATGTGACCTATGAGGCGCGGCAGCGGATGATCTATGCCGCCGCTCTCGGCGCCTATCGCCTGGCCACCATGCTGGACAGCGTGGATACGGGCCGGATCTTCATCCACGGGCTGTCGAACGGCGCCGACGTCGTGGCGAACCTCGCGGCCGTGGCAAGCCCCGCGCATGTCCGCATGGTCTTCGCCGAGGGTCTGGCCGGTGCGGGGCTTGGACTGCCGGATCGGCTCAGCGTCCCAGTCCGCGCCGTCTTCGGACGGCTCGACAATTATGCCGGCGGGTCAGCCACCGACTGGCGCTGGTCGCGCCGGGTTCCCTGCCGCCTGAACATGGCGGGCTTCGACGGCCCGCCCGGCAATGCCGCGCGATGCAACGCGATGCTGAACGCCTTCAACCTTGCCGAGAGTCCCGAACAATGGGTGGCGCGGCAGCGCGCCGCGGGAGCGGATATCGACACCTGGTTCTACGATGATGCAGCGCATGGCATCTTCGCCGGCCCGCTCCGGTTCCTGACGGTAGAGTGGCCGGGCCGTACCGCACCAGCCACTATCGGCGCGACAGAGGTGACGCGACAGAAGCTGTTGCAGGACATGCTGGCCGTGATCCGCGCCTGAGCCAGATCCCGTAGCCGCACCGGGCAGACGGTGAAAGGCCGCCGGCGCTACGCGACGGCCCCGAAGCGCGAAACGGTCGTGCCGGGCCGATGAAGCAAGGCACACCGCCGCGGCAGCCTGGCAAACGGCAGGGGATCCCCCCTCAGCCGCTCCCCAGCCCTTGTCCTACTCCCACTCGATCGTCCCGGGCGGCTTGCTCGTGATGTCGTAGGTCACGCGGTTGATGCCGCGCACCTCGTTCACGATCCGGTTCGACACCCGGCTCAGGAATTCCATGGTGAAGGGGTAGACGTCGGCCGTCATGCCATCCGTGCTGGTCACCGCCCGCAGCGCGCAGGCCATGTCGTAGGTGCGGCCATCGCCCATCACGCCGACCGTCCGCACCGGCAGCAGCACCGCGAAGGCCTGCCAGATCGCGTCATAGAGGCCGGCGTTCCGGATCTCCTCCAGGTAGACCACATCCACCTGGCGCAGCAGGTCCGCCTTCTCCCGCGTCACCTCGCCGGGGATGCGGATGGCGAGGCCCGGCCCCGGGAAGGGATGCCGCCCCACGATCTCCTCCGGGATGCCGAGTTCGCGGCCCAGCACGCGGACCTCGTCCTTGAACAGCTCCCGCAGCGGCTCCACCAGCTTCATCCGCATGCCCTCGGGCAGGCCGCCGACATTGTGGTGGGACTTGATGGTCACGGAGGGGCCGCCGGTGGCGGAGACGCTCTCGATCACGTCCGGGTAGAGCGTCCCCTGCGCCAGGAAGTCGGCGCCGCCGACCTTGTTCTGCTCCTCCTCGAACACCTCGATGAACAGGCGCCCGATGGTCTTGCGCTTGATCTCGGGGTCCGTGGCTCCGCTGAGCTGGCCGAGGAACAGCTCGCTCGCATCCCGGTGCACCAGCTTGATGTTGAAGCGGTCCCGGAAGGTGGCCACCACCTGCTCGGACTCCTTCGCCCGCATCAGCCCGTGGTCCACATAGATGCAGGTCAGCTGGTCGCCGATCGCCTCATGCAGCAGCACCGCCGCCACCGAGGAATCGACGCCGCCCGACAGCCCGCAGATCACGCGCCCCTGGCCGACCTGGGCGCGGATCTTGGCGATCATCTCCGCGCGGAAGGCGCCCATGGTCCAGTCGCCGCGGCAGCCGCAGACCAGGTGGGTGAAGTTCTTGAGCAGAGCCGCGCCATGCGGGGTGTGCACCACCTCCGGGTGGAACATGGTGCCGTAGTAGTGGCGTTCGTCATTGGCGATCAGGGCGAAGGGAGCGCCCTCGCTCGCCGCCACAACCCGGAAGCCCGGCGGCAGCTGGGTGATGCGGTCGCCATGCGACATCCACACCTGCTCCCGCGCCCCCTTGGCCCAGACGCCCTGGGTGATGGCGCAGTCGCCCGTCACATCGATGAAGGCGCGGCCGAACTCCCGGGCATGCCCGCCCTCCACCACGCCGCCCAGCTGATGGGCCAGGGTCTGCTGCCCGTAGCAGATGCCTAGCACCGGCAGCCCCGACTCGAAGACGTAGTCCGGCGCGCGGGGGCTCGCCCCCTCCGTCACGCTGGCCGGGCCGCCGGACAGGATGATGCCCTTGGGGTCGAAGGCGCGGATGCGCGCCTCCGGCGCCGCGTTGAAGGGCCAGATCTCGCAATAGACGCCGCTTTCGCGCAGCCGCCTGGCGATCAGCTGCGTCACCTGGCTCCCGAAATCGAGCACCAGGATGCGCTCATGCCGGGCGGGAATGTCGGGGAGGGTGTCGGGGTTCGTCATGGCGGGTGCAGAACACAACCCCGCCGCCGGGGCAAGCGCGAAGCCTGCCTAGCTGCCCTCCGGCGTTGTCAGGGTCGCGGCGAGCAGAACATCGATGGGGTCCCACACCATGGCCACCTGCTCCACCCCCTGCCCGGCGACGCGGATCGACTCCCGCATCGCCATCCGCCCGCCGAGGTGCCGGTAGAAGAAGCGGCTGGGGTTGTCCTCCAGCACCCAGGCCATGGCCGAATTGCAGCCGATCGCCCGCAGATGCGCCGCCATCGCCCGCATCAGCCGGCGCCCGACCGCGCGTTCCCGGAAATCATCCAGCACATAGAGGGTCTCGACCTCGCCCTCCGCCAGGCCGCGCCGCCGCGCCCGGCCGCCGGAGGCGAAGCCCACCACCGCGGCCTCCCGCGGCACCGGCCCGTCCCCCTCCGGCGTCGGCTGGTCGCCCCCGCCGGCGGTCGCGACGAAGACGGCATGGCCATCGCGGCGGTCCATGATCGCCCGCTCATAGAAGGCGGTCATCCGCGGTTCCGACAGGCTCGCGAGGTAGCGTTCCCCCAGGATCCCCGCATAGGCGCTGCGCCAGGCGGCGACATGCACCGCCGCGATCCCAGCGGCATCGCCCGGCCGGGCGCGGCGAATGCAGATCATCGGACTGTCCCCGCCGCCCGCGCCATCAGGCCGCGCGCCGCTGCATCACGGCCGCGAAGAACCCATCCGTGCCATGCCGCGCGGGGGACAGCGCCATGCAATCCGCCTCCACCGGCGCGGTCACGCCCGGCGCGAGCCCGGCCCAGAGACCCGGGACCGGCACCGCCTCGAAATCGGGATGGCGCTGGAGAAAGCGCTCGACCTGCACCTCATCCTCCTCCGGCAGCAGCGAACAGGTAGCGTAGACCAGCCGCCCGCCCGGACGCACCAATTCCGACGCATCGTCCAGGATCGCCGCCTGCTTCAGCACCAGCTCCGACAGGTCACGCGCATTCGTGCGGATCCGCGCATCCGGGTTGCGCCGCCAGGTGCCGCTGCCCGTGCAGGGCGCATCCACCAGCACCCGGTCGAATTTCCGCGAGTTCCGCTTCCGCCACTTGTCGCCGGCGGCCAGCAGATGGCGCTCTGCATTGTGCACGCCGGCGCGGCGCAGGCGCTTGCCCGCCCCCTCCAGCCGTGTCGCGGAGACATCGCAGGCGACGATATGGCCCTTGTTGTCCATGGTCGCCGCGATCGCCAGCGTCTTGCCCGCCGCCCCCGCGCAGTAATCCGCCACCCGCATGCCGGGCTTCGCATCCGTCAGCAGGGCGATCAGCTGGCTGCCCTCGTCCTGCACCTCCACTAGGCCCTCCAGATAGGCGCGGGTCGCGCCCACCGGCCGGCGGTCCGCCACCCGCAGCCCCCAGGGCGACAGCGGCGTGATGGAAGCCGGCACGCCTTCCCCGGCCAGGGCCGCCAGCACCAAATCCCGCGTGCCCTTCAGCAGATTGGCCCGCAGGTCGAGTGGCGCGGCCTCCTCCATCGCCTCGGCCTCCTTCGCCAGGGCGTCGCCGAAGCGCGCCTTCAGGCCCGGCAGCGCCCATTCCGGCAGGTTGAGCCGCGGCCCTTCCGGCATCTCCGGATGGATCAGCGGGCGGCCTTCCAGCTTCTTCAGCACCGCCAGCTCATGCTCGGTCAGCGGCCCGGCGCAGAACCGCTCCCCCGAGAAATTCTGGGCGATGCCGTCGATCACCCAGCCTTCCGCCACCAGCAGGTGCCCCGCCACCAGCAGCCGCGCGCCGGGCCGGGTTTCCCCCACGGCCCCGAAATGCCAGGCGAGGCGCAGCCGCTGCCGGATCACGCCCCAGGCGCGGTCGGACACGTTGCGCCGGTCCGAGCTGCCGATGTAGCGGCGGGCGCGGAAGAAATCATTGGCGATGCCATCGGCCGGGCGGCGGGGCGAAGCCTCCACCGCGGCCAGCAGGTCGATCGCCGCGGCAAGCCGCGCAGCAGGGGTCATTCAGAGAATCCGATCAGGCAGTTCGGCGAGGGACGCGATCCGTCCCTCCGCCAGGCGATCCAACCCGTATTCCTCGGGCTGTCTTTCCCCATTATGGGGGGTGCGGTTGAGCCAATAGACGCGGCAGCCGAAGCGTGCCGCCCCATAGGCATCCCAGGCATTGCCCGAAATGAACACAATGTCACGTGGCGCGCAGCCGAAGCGCATGGCGGCCAGCGCATAGACGCGCGGCGCGGGCTTGTAGATGCGGAGGTCATCGACCGACAGCACCGCATCCAGCCAGGGCGCCAGCCCCGCCGCCCCCACCGCGGCCGCCAGCATGGCGGGGGAGCCATTGGACAGGATGGCGGTCGCCACCCCCTTGGCCCGCAGCGCCGCCAGCGCCGGCGCGGCATCCGGGAAGGCATCCAGTTCCTGGTAGGCCGCCAGCAGCGCCTGGCGCAGCCCGGCATCGGCGATGCCATGGGTCGCCATCGCCACGTCCAGCGCGCGTTCGGTCAGCGCCGCGAAATCCTCGTAGTCGCCGGTCTGGGACAGGATCCAGCTGTATTCCAGTTGCTTCGCCCGCCACAGCGCCGACAGCGCCGCGGCCTTCCCGCCACCCGCATCCCCGCCTGGTCCGCCGATCCGCGCGGCATGGCCGCCGACCGCCGCATGCACGTCCAGCAGCGTGCCATAGGCGTCGAAGACGCAGGCGCCGACCGCGGTGGGCCGGGGCGCCGGGGGGGATGCCATGATCGTCAGTTGTCCTTCCTCCCGCCGATGGTCGCCCCGCCGGGCGCCGGGGGCAAGCACCACGCTTGCGGCCCGATGCCATACGGGCGGGAACGCCGCGCGGATCAGCGCCGTCCTTCACCAAGGCGCGATGTGTTTCAAACGGTTGCGCGGCCCTTGCGGCACGCCCCCGCGCCGGGCTCATCTGCTGGCGGGCGCGCATCCGGCGCGCCCCCAAAGGACCGCGCGCCCCCGGTGCGCCGCAGAGGACAGAACAATGCTGAGGACGATCGCCGCCGCCGGTGTGATGCTGGTCATGGCCACGGCCGGGGTGCTGGCGCAGCAGAAGGGCGCCGCGCCCAATGCCACGCCGAACTGGCAGGCGCCGCCGCGCTACGCCACCGCCAACCTCCGCGCGGGGTTCGAGCCCGATCCGCATCAGGTGCAGGTGGAAGCCGGCGGGGACCGGGAAGCCACCGGCATCGGCCCCGATTGCGCCGGCTGGATCGACTTCTCCAAGCCCGATGTGGACCTGAACTACACCGCCGGCGAATACCCGCTCTACATCTCCGTCGTCGCCGGCGTGGACACGACGCTGGTCATCAACGATGCCGCCGGCCGCTGGATCTGCAACGACGATTTCGATGGCGTGAACCCCGGGATCATCATCCAGCGCCCGGCGAGCGGCAACTACAACATCTGGATCGGCACCTTCGAACGCGGCGCCCCCCAGCGCGCCACGCTGCGGATCAGCGAGGTTCCGCCCGCCCGCCGCTAGCCACCGCCTTGCGGGGGCTCGGATGGAGGCAGGCCCTGCCCCGAGGCCCCCCGACCTCCCGCCGCTGCAACAGCCCCGGTAGCGGCGCCCGCGCCCCTCCGCCATGATGCGCCCCGGTGGCAGGAGGCTCCACGCCAGCGCGCATGACAGGCAGCGATCGCCAAGGGAACAGGCCCGGCCCGGCCGGGCGCGCTGCTGCGCGTCGCGTGCAGGCCCTGCTCCTCCTCTCACCCCTGCTGGCCTGCGCCCCGCCCCCGCCCCCGGCCCCAACCGCCGAGGCCCCGGTCGCGGCGGTGCCGGAGGACCGGATCATGCTGCCCCCCGTGCTGCCGGGCCGCGGCGGTGTTGCGCGGATCCGGCTGCTGGACCTGTCCGACGTGGCCGATCCACCGCCCCCGCTGCCTGTCGCGCCCGTGATCCTGGCCGCCGCACCGGCGCCAGCGCCCCAACCGGTCGCCGCCGAGCCAGCACCGGAACCCGTGGTCGCCGCGCCGCCGCCCGAATCCGTCGCCTCGCCGGCCCCCGTCGCCGCCGCGCCAGCGACCGCACCCGTTTCCACCACGCCGGCGCCCGCATCCGACGCCGTCGCGCCAGCGCCCATCGCCACCGCGCCAGCGCCCGCTCCCGTCGCCACCGCGCCCGCGCCCATCGCCACCGCGCCAGCGCCCGCACCTGTCGTCGCCACGCCGGCGCCCGCCCCCGTCGCCGCCGCGCCGGCGCCCGCACCTGTCGCCGCCGCGCCGGCACCCATCCCCGCCGCGCCAGCGCCCGCACCTGTCGTCGCCACGCCGGCGTCCGCCCCCGTCGCCACCGCGCCGGCGCCCGCACCTGTCGCCGCCGCGCCGGCGCCCGCACCTGTCGCCGCCGCGCTGGAACCGGCACCCGTCGCCGCCGCGCCGGCGCCCGCGCCGGTCGCCGCCGCGCCGGAACCGGCATCCGTACCCCAGTCCGCCGCGCGGCCCGCACGCGTGGTTTCCGCGCCGGCAGCCACGGCGCCGGCCACTGCACCGACCCGGCCCGCCGAGGCTTCCTCCACTGCGGAAGCCCCAGCCCCCCGCCTCCCTGGGCCGGTCGGCGCGGCGCCCCCGCCCGTCATCCTGGCCACCGACGCGCCAGCCCCGCGCCCGGCCTCCCCGCCCGGGCTCCGCGTCCAGATCACCGCCGCGGGCAGCGAGGCCGAGGCCCAGCGCCACTGGGACAGCTTCGCCGCCCGCCTGCCGGACCTCGCCGCCGGGCGCACGCCGATCATCCTGCGGGTGGAGCGGGACAATGCGCCGCCCATCTTCCGCCTCCGCCTCGCCGGCTTCGCGAACCGGGAGGAAGCGGAACGCTTCTGCGCGCGCCTGGCCGAACACCAGTTGCCCTGCTGGATCAGTTCCTGAACCGGCCGCGCGGAAACCGCTGGCCTTTGCGCGCCAGTTCCTGTTATGTTCCAGGCATCATCCGGGATAGCTGCGCGCGGCGCCCACCAGGGCCACGCTGGGGGTGCCACGGGAAGCGGCACCACGAAAAACGCGACTAAATGCCCATAAATCGGCTAATCGGCATAATTCATAGTATTTTGCGAAAACAATGAGTTGCGGGAAAAAGGGCGCCGTGGCGCCCCTCCTTCAGCCCTCCAGCCGGTAGTTCGGCGCTTCCCGCGTCACCGCCACGTCATGCACATGGCTCTCCCGCAGCCCGGCATTGGTGATGCGGCGGAAGCGGGCGTTCTTCTGCAGGTCGGGCACGGTGGCGCTGCCGGTATAGCCCATGGCGGCGCGCAGCCCGCCCACCATCTGGTGGATCACCGTGCCGACCGGGCCCTTGTAGCCCACGCGACCCTCGACGCCTTCCGGCACCAGCTTCAGCTTGTCGGAGACCTCAGCCTGGAAATACCGATCCGCGGAACCCCGGGCCATGGCGCCGAGCGAGCCCATGCCGCGATAGGATTTGTAGGACCGGCCCTGATAGAGAAACACCTCGCCCGGCGCCTCATCCGTGCCGGCGAAGACGCTGCCCATCATCACGCAATCCGCGCCCGCCGCGATCGCCTTGGCGATGTCGCCGGAGGACCGGATGCCGCCATCGGCGATGCAGGGCACGCCCTTCTCGCGGCTCGCGATGGCGCTTTCCATCACCGCCGTCAGCTGCGGCACGCCGACACCGGCCACGATGCGCGTGGTGCAGATGGAGCCCGGCCCGATGCCGATCTTCACGGCATCCGCGCCGGCCTCGATCAGCGCCAGCGCGCCTTCCGGCGTCGCCACGTTGCCAGCCACGATCTGCACGGAATTCGACAGCTTCTTGATGCGCTCGATCGCGCGCAGCACGCCGCCGGAATGGCCATGCGCGGTATCGACGACGATGACATCGACCTCCGCCGCCACCAGCAGCTGCGCGCGGAGGAAGCCATCCTCGCCAACGCCGGTCGCGGCCGCGGCGCGCAGCCGGCCCATCGCATCCTTCACCGCGTTGGGGTTGGCCTGCGCCTTGTCCATGTCCTTCACGGTGACCAGGCCGACGCAGCGGAAATGGTCGTCCACCACCAGCAGCTTCTCGATGCGATGCTTGTGCAGCAGGGCGCGCGCGCGCTCCGGCGTTACATCCGCATCCGCCGTCACCAGATTCTCCCGCGTCATCAGTTCATAGACGCGCAGGTTGGGATCGGTGGCGAAGCGCACGTCGCGATTGGTGATGATGCCGACGAGCCGCCCGCTGTCGCGTTCCACCACGGGAATGCCGCTGATGCGGTGGTTCTCCTGCAGCGCGCGGACCTCGGCCAGCGTCTGGTCGGGGTGGATCGTCAGCGGGTTCACCACCATGCCCGATTCGAACTTCTTCACCCGCCGCACCTGCGCGGCCTGGTCCTCGGGCGAGAGATTCTTGTGGATCACGCCGATGCCGCCGGCCTGCGCCATGGCTATGGCCATGGGTCCTTCCGTGACCGTGTCCATCGCCGCTGCCACCAGCGGGATGTTGAGCGAGATCTCCCGCGTCAGCCGCGTGCGCGTGTCGGTCTCCGCCGGCAGCACGGTGGAGTAGGCGGGCACCAGCAGCACGTCGTCGAAGGCGTAGGCCTCCTCGAAGCGCGGCAGGGCCGCCCGGGGCACGTCGGGTGATGAAACTGCTTCGGGGGAGCGCGCCATGGCGGGAGCCTCTTTCGATCCGCAACCTTGGCGGCCCCGCCTACACCGGAAGCGCCCTGCCCGTCCAGGGCGATACGGTGACGTATGCATGGCGCGGGCGCCTGGGATGCAGGACGCGGGCGCCTGGGATGCAGGACGCGGGCGCCTGGGATGCAGGGCGCGGGCGCCTGGGATGCGCTGGCGGCGGGCAGGATGTGAACGCAAGCCGCCGATGGGCGTTGGGGGGCCGGACCCGACACGCACAGAGGATACCAAAGCTTCATGTCCGGCAGCATCACCTTCACCCTGATCGAGGACGCCCTGACCGAGGCCGGGGAGGCCGTCTCCGGCGCCGTCACCACCATCACCGGCCCGATCGAGGTGCCCCAGCCCGCCGAGGTCGTCGACACCGCCGCCGTCGATGTCAGCGACCTGATCGACGACATCGCCGACCTCCCGGCGCCCCAGGCCGTGGCGGATTTCATCGCCAACCTCGATGACCTGAACTTCGCGCGGCTGGAGGGGCTGCTCGACCAGTTGCCGCCGGAATACCGCGGCCCCGATGCGACCGGGGAAGTCCGCACCGGCCTGTCCGACTTCCTGCAGATCCAGGTCGAGGTCGGCGCCGCGCTCTCGGCCACCGCGCGCGTCGTCAACACGCTCGGCCCCGATGCCATCGCCATGCAGGTGCGCGGCTACGACTTCGCCATCAACGAGCAGTACAACGACGTCGAGTCGGGCTTCTCCGCCATCAAGGTCCTGCCGGCCGATGGCGGGCCGATGATCTTCGTGATCGACGGGCTGGAGGTCGGCTCCATCGCGGACACCGTCGCCGCCGTCGATCTCGGTGGCCTCCAGGTCCGCTCCGCCGCCTTCCAGGCGATGATCGCCGATGCGGTGGAGGCGCAGGCCACGCTCGGCCGCGGCGTGCAGTTCGTCGGGCCGAGCCTCGGCGGCGCCGTCGCGCAGGTCGCGGCCTATGAGGCGGCGGAGGCGCTGATCGCCGCGGGCCTCCCCACCGCCCCGGGCACGGTCCGCCTGCTGACGGTGGACGCGCTGGGCGGGCGGGATGCGGCGGAGGCGCTGAATGGCGGCACGCTCGATCCCGCCGTGCTGAACGTCATCAACGCGCTGAACATCCGCACCGAAGGCGACCTCATCAGCCGCATCGGCAGCCATGTCGGGGAGACGCTGTCCTTCCAGGCCGTGGACGCCAATGGCAGCCCGATCGCCGTCACCGCGGCGGATGCACATGTGAACGTCGTCTCCCTGCTGCGCACGCTGCCGGACCCGACGCTGTTCAATGCGGGCGTGCGCGGCGCGCCGGAGGAGGTCAGCGGCTTCGCCCTCGTCGCCAATGCGCTCGGCCGCGGCATCGCGGATGGCTACCTTGCCGGCGGGGAGCGGGATGATCCGAATGCGCTGGTGCCGCTGCAGGTGCCGGGCGAGGCGGCGCTGGTGAACAACAACACGCTCTACCGCCTCGACGCCGACAGCAACGGCACGCTGGACCTGGCGGTGCTGACCAGCCAGCCGGTGTCGCAGGCCATCGCGGACCTGGTGCTGTAGGAGGTTACGCCTTGCCGCCGCGGAAGCCGGTCGCGACCACGTAGAGCTCCGCGCTGTCCTTCCGGCTGGCCGGCGGCTTGGCGTGGCGCACCACCGCGAAATCCCGCTTGAGGGTCGCGAGGAACTCCTTCTCCGACCCGCCGGCGAGGACCTTGGTCACGAAGCCGCCGCCGGGCGCCAGCACGCGCCCGGCGAAATCCAGCGCCAGCTCCGCCAGCGCCATGATGCGGAGGTGGTCGGTGGCGTTGTGGCCCGTGGTGTTGGGCGCCATGTCGGACAGAACCAGATCCGCCTGGCCGTCCAGCGCGGCCAGCACCGCCTGCTCCGCCGCCGCTTCCTGGAAATCGCCCTGGATCAGGATGGCGCCCGGGATCGGGTCCACCGGCAGCAGGTCGATCGCCACCACCTTCGCCGTCGCCCCCGCCCGCGCCAGGGACACCTGCGTCCACCCCCCCGGCGCCGCGCCGAGGTCCACCACCCGGCTGCCCGGCTTCAGCAGATGGAACTTGTCATCCATCTGTTCCAGCTTGAAGGCCGCCCGGCTGCGCAGCCCGCGCGCCTTGGCTTCCTTCACATAGGGGTCGTTCAACTGGCGCTCGAGCCATTTCTGGCTGCCGATGGTCCGGCCTTCCGCGGTGCGCAGCCGGGTCTTCAGCGCGCGGTCCGCGGGCCTGGCGCCGCCCTTGGTCTGCTGCCGGCCGGGGACGGAGGTGCTGGGCGGCTTGCCGCCGGGTGTTTTCGCCATGGCCGGGCAATACGCCCTCAGGCCGTCCCGTGCCAGCCGCGGGGTGCCGCCCGCCGCGCGCCCACCAGGCGATCGGCCCGCATGAGGCGCAGCAGGATGCCCTCCCGCAGCCCGCGATCCGCCACCGTCAGCCGCGGCACGGGCCAGACGCGGCGGATGGCGGCATAGACGGCGCAGCCCGGCAGGACGAAATCCACGCGGTCCGGCCCGACGCAGGGATGCGCCGCCAGCCCATCCCGCCCCAGGGCGAAGAGGTCCCCCAGCGCCTGGTCGGCCACGCAGGCTTCCAGCGTCTGCCCATCCACCAGCGGGCGCCGGTAGCGCGGCAGCGCCATGGCGACGCCGGCCAGCGTGGTCACGGTGCCGGAGGTGCCCATCAGCCGCACGCCGCCCGCGCGGATCTCCTGCCCGATGCAATGGACGGCATCGAAGCCCGCGAGCTTGGCCGCGACCTCATCCACCACCGCGTGGAAGCCCGCCTCGGTGAAGCAGGATGGGCCGCAGCGTTCGGAGAGCGTGACCACGCCGACGGGGACGGAGATGTAGCCGATCAATTCCGGCACCTGGCGGCCGGGATGGATGCGGATCCAGGCGATCTCGGTCGATCCGCCGCCGATGTCGAACAGCAGCGCCCGCCGGTCCCCAGGCTCCAGCAACGGCGCGCAGGATTCCATGGCGAGTTCCGCTTCCTCCCGCGCGGAGATGACGCGAAGGCGGAGGCCCGTCTCGGCCTCCACCCGCGCCAGGAAGGCGGCGCCGTTGCCGGCGCGGCGGCAGGCCTCCGTCGTCACGGCCTGCAGCGCCCGCACGGGGCGCCTGGCCAGTTTGTCGGCGCAGTTGCGCAGCGCCGCCACCGCCCGGTCCATCGCGGCGTCGGAGAGGTTGCCCGTGGCGCCCAGCCCCTCACCCAGCCGGACGATGCGGCTGAAGCTGTCCACGACCCGGAAATTGCCCCCCGGCGCGGGGGTGCCGACCAGCAGGCGGCAGTTATTGGTGCCGAGGTCGAGCGCCGCATAGGCCCGGGACCCGCAGGAAGCCGCGACATCCCGCGGGCGCAGCGCCGCCCCGGCCGACGGCAGGGCGCCGCAGGCATCGAGGGCTGGCGCGGCATCGGCCGCCTGGTGCGCATCCTTCGTCATCATGGTCCGGGCGCCCGCCCCGGGATGAGGCGACAAAGGGCGGGCGCGCCCCATGATCCGGCCATGACGCCGCGGGGGCAAGGCAATTCCGAGTCGCCGCCCCGCGGGACCTGCGGCAGCGGCTATCCCGCCAGCGGATCAGGGATGATCTGGATGAAGAAGTTCCCGGGCAGAAGATCGGGCGCCCCATCCAGCCAGGCGACGATGACGCCGTCACCCTGTTCACCCTCGGCATGCCAGGAGAGCAGGCCGGTCGCCCGGTTGTAGACGACCTGCGCCTCGTCACCCTCCGGCGCGCCGGTCAGCGTGATCCCGAAGGTGGCCACGCCCAGCGACCGGTCGATGAAGGTGAACCGATCCTCCTCCGGGTTGAAATCCATGATCCGGTGCCGTGCGCCGAAATCGAAGATGGCGAAATCATCAGCCCCGGCGCCGCCGGAGACCGTATCCGTCCCGCCGTCCCGGGTATCGAGGATGATGGTATCGTCGCCGGCGCCACCCTCGATGAGATCGCTTCCCGCGCCACCGATCAGGACATCGCGCCCATCGCCGCCCAGCAGCGTGTCCCGGCCGTCCTCACCATCCAGGACATCCGCACCGCCAAGCCCGACGAGGCTGTCGCCCCCCTCCATGCCGGATATCGAATCAGCCCCCAGGCTGCCCAGCATCGTATCGGTGCCGCTGCCACCGGCTGCAAGGCCGCCGTCTTGGTCCGCCAGCAGGCCGAGCATGTCCGACAGGCTGATGAAGTCCGCCCCCGCGCCACCGTGCAAGGAATCCGCGCCCAGGCCGCCGATCAGCGTATCCGCGCCTTCGTCGCCGGTGATGATGTCGGCGCCGCCGGCGCCCCAGATCAGGTCCCGACCCAGACCACCGACGGCATCCCCGCCGGTGGTGATCGCGTCGGGGGCGATGTCATCATGCAGGTAGATGCGGTCATCACCGCCCCCGCCAACCATGGTGTTTGCGCCCGCACCGCCGAGCATGAGGTCGTTCCCCACGTCACCGTCGAACACATCGTCATCAGCACCGCCGAGGAGGGTATCGGCGCCTGCGCCGCCGCCCAGCGTGTCCCTCCCGTCACCGCCGATCACCAGGTCGGCATGATCTTCCCCAGCCAGGAAGTCATCGCCGCCATAGCCCAGCAGCGTATCGGCGTGTCGACCGCCGATGGCTGAGTCGGCGCCACCGCTACCCCAGACAAGGTCATCGCCATCGCCGCCACCGACCGCACCCCCCATCGTGTCGCCGGAAGGATCACTGTCATCGTTCAGGTAGAGGCGATCATTGCCGGCACCGCCGTTCAAGATGCCGTAGCCGCCATGCCCAACCAGCGTATCCGCGCCACGTTCGCCAGACAACGTGTCGGCGCCACCGCCACCCCAGGCGAGATCATCGCCGTCTCCGGCGACGACGAAACCCTCCATCGTGTCGCCTGAAGGGTCACTGTCATCGTTCAGGTAGAGGCGATCATTACCGGCACCGCCGGACAGCGTATCGGCGCCAGCGCCGCCCATCAGCACGTCATCATGCGCTTCGCCGGACAGGAAGTCGGCGCCGCCATGGCCCAGCAGCGTATCCGCGCCACGGCCGCCCACGACTGAATCGGCGCCGCCGCTGCCCCAGACGAGATCATTGCCATCGCCGCCGCCGGCAACACCCCCCATCGTGTCGCCGGAAGGATCACTGTCATCGTTCAGGTAGATGCGATCATCGCCGTCTTCGCCGGCCAGGAAGTCGGCGCCGCCATGCCCCAGCAGCGTATCCGCGCCACGGCCGCCCACGACAGAATCGTCGCCGCCACTACCCCAGACGAGATCATCGCCGTCGCCGCCGCCGACAGCACCCCCCATCGAGTCGCCTGAAGGGTCACTGTCATCGTTCAGGTAGAGGCGATCATTGCCGGCACCGCCGGACAGGATGTCGTAGCCACCAAGCCCCAGCAGCGTGTCCGCGCCCGCGTCGCCCAGCAGGTAATCCGCGCCCTCCCCGCCTTCGAGCCTGTCGTCATCGTCGCCGCCGGCGAGTTCGTCATCCCCCGCCTCGCCGCGCAGGGTATCGGCGCCCTGCTCGCCAGCGATCAGGTCCTGGCCATCGCCGCCATCCAGATCGTCGTCGCCGGTGCCGCCCAGGATGGCGTCGTCGCCATGCTCGCCCTGCACGACGTCGTTGCCATCGCCCCCCGACAAGGCGTCATCACCCAGCCCCCCGAGGAGCGTATCGTCGCCCTTGCCGCCGAACGCCAGGTCGCCGCCGTCGCCGCCCAGCAGCGAATCATCCCCATCCTGGCCGTGCAGCGTCGCCGCGCCACTGCCGATGGCGATCAGCGTATCCGCCCCCTGCCCGCCGAACAGGCGATCATCGCCCGCCCCGGCTTCCAGGCGATCATTGTCGGCGCCGCCGTGCAGGGTATCGGCTCCGTCGCCGCCCTGCAGCGTATCGTCACCGGCGCCGCCGGAGAGGTAGTGGTCGCTGCCCAGGCCCTGGACCAGGTCATTGCCACCACCGCCGTAGAGGGACTCCTCATCCTCCGTGCCGATCAGCGTGTCAGCCAGCCGCGTACCGAAGCGTTGAAACATTGGGCTCTCCGTTAACGCGGCGGAAGATATCGGCGCCCTCCTTGTGCGCAACGGCGCGATCCTCACGCGGCATCGCCGCCAGGCCCGCGTAAACCCGCGGGATCGTGGACATTTCCGGGAATTGGTCCGCCCCGGCCGCCAATCACAAAGGCGTCATGATGACCGGCCTTCGGGCCTGGCGAGGCGCGCGCGATCGTTCCGGCCGTCCCGATTTCCCAGCCACTGGGAGTTGGCGCGGGGCTGTTGCCGAGCCCCGACCATCATGCTACCTCGCCGCCACGCCACGGACGGCATCACGATGCCACGCTGGTGGGGGATAGTTTAACGGTAGAACTCCCGACTCTGACTCGGGCAGTCTTGGTTCGAATCCAGGTCCCCCAGCCACTCTCCCGACATCGCAGGAAGACACGTCCCGGCAGCCTGCCAGGCCCTTCCTCGCGGCACGAAGACCCCCCTGTCATTCAGCGCCCGTCCCGGGCTTCCGCCCCCGTGGCCCAGGGGTCATGATGCCCCGCAATCAAGGGGGAAGCGCGCCGGATGCCAGCACCAGGCCAGGGCAGCAGCGGGGGCGGGGCGGGCTGATGGCGCTTCGTGACAAGGCGGCGATCACCGGCATCGGGGAGACCGCCTATCAGCGCGGCGCCACCCGGCCCGCGACGGCGCTGCAGCTGGAGGCATCGCTCCTCGCCATCGCCGATGCCGGGCTGGCGCCCGGCGACATCGACGGCATCATGCCGATCGGCACCACCGGCGCCTCCGCCGAGGAACTCGCCACCAATCTCGGCATCACGGACCTGCGCTACACCGCGGTCACGCCGATGGGCGGCGCGGGCGGCATCGCCTCCATCCAGACGGCGGCGGCGGCGATCCAGGCCGGGCTGTGCCGCCACGTGCTGATCGCCGCGGGGCGCAACACCTCCATCGCCGCCAAGGTCGGCGCCCGCATCCATGCGATGCCGCAATTCCACCTGGTGACGGAGTTCGAACTGCCGCTCGGCGCCATTGCGCCGGCGCAGCTCTACGCGCCCATGGCCCGGCGGCACATGGAACTGTTCGGCACCACCAGCGCGCAGCTGGCGGAGATCGCGGTGGCGATCCGCGGCCATGCGATGCTGAACGACAATGCCATCATGAAGAAGCCCATGACGGTGGCGGACCACCAGGCGAGCCGGATGATCGCCGACCCCTTCCGGCTGCTGGATTGCAGCCTGGAAAGCGATGGCGGCGCCGCCTTCATCGTCAGCGCCGCCGATCGCGCCCGCGACATGCGCGCGCCGCGCGTGCTGGTCTCCGGCATCGCGGAGGGGCATCCGGACAGCCCGAGCGCCATCACCCAGCGGCCGGACATGACGCGCCTCGGCATCGCCAAGGCCGCGCCGCGCGCCTTCGCCATGGCCGGCGTGACGCCGGCCGACATCCAGGTGGCGGAGGTCTATGACTGCTTCACCTGGGTCGTGCTGTGCCAGCTGGAGGACATGGGCTTCTGCGCGAAGGGGGAAGGCGGCGCCTTCGTGCAGGGTGGGCGCATCGCCCTCGGCGGCGCGCTGCCCGTGAACACGCATGGCGGGCTGCTCAGCCAGGCGCACATGATCGGCATGAACCATGTGGTGGAGCTGGTAAGGCAGCTGCGCCACCAGGCCGGCCGCGCCCAGGTGGCGGGCGTGGAGGTCGGCCTGGCGACGGGCTATGGCGATCTGGGCGACGGCGCCCTGATGATCGCGCGGCGGGGATAGGCGGCATGTCGGACATCATGAAGCCAGCGCCGCATCCCTCCCCCCTGACGCAACCCTATTGGGACGGCGCGGCGCAGGGCGTGCTGCGGGTGCAGCAATGCGCGGCCTGCGGCAAGCTGCGGCACTACCCCCGCTACCTCTGCGATGCCTGCCATTCCTTCGACGTCACCTGGAAGGATTGCAGCGGCCGCGGCACGGTCCACAGCTGGATGGTGGCGCATCACGCCTTCCACCCCGGCTTCAAGGAAGACCTGCCCTACACGCTGGTGGTGGTGGAGATGGAGGAAGGGGTTCGCGCGCTCGGCCGCTTCACCGGGGAGGCACCGCGCATCGGCCTGCCCGTGGTGATCCACTTCACGGCGGGGTCGGACGGCTTCGCGCTGCCGGCCTTCGCGCCAGCCGCCGGTTCACCGGAAGCCTGACGCCGGCTGGGTCGCGGCCTACTCCTCCTCCTCCTCCGCCATCCCCGCCGCGACCTGCAGCCCCGCATCCCCGGGGCAGGCCAGGGCGCGGCGCTGGAGGTGGGCGCTGCGCTGCATGGCATAGGCATCCAGCGCATGCGCCTCCGCCGCATCCAGGTCCCGGTACGCGCCCGCGTAACCGTGGAAGGCGGAACCCGCCTGCCAGCCCAGCAGCGCCTCCGGCCCCACGGCCTGGGACAGGGCGACGCCTGTCGCGAAGGCCGCGGCGGCGTCCCGCAGCGTGGAGGGGCCGAGGATCGGCAGCACCAGATAGGGACCGCTCGGCACGCCCCAGCCGCAGGCCGCATCCGCCAGGCCGAAGGGCCGCGGCGCCAGGCCGCGTTCCGCCGCGATATCCCGCACCCCGCCATAGCCCAGCACCGTGTTGATGCCGAAGCGCTGCAAGGCATGGCCGGCGATGCCGAACTCCCCGCCCGCCACCCCGGCCAGCGCGGTCACGGGCTCCCCCAGGTTGGACAGCGCCTGGCCGATGCCCTGCCGCACCTCCGCCGGCACCTGGCCGGCATAGAAGCGCGCGGCCGGCGTCAGCACATGGGTCCGCAGCGTCGCGTTGAGGCCATGGGTGTAGCGGTTCACCCGCTCCAGCGGGTCATTGCCATTCGCCGCAGCCGGCGCGGCCACCGCCGTCAAGGCAAGGCCCAGCAGCGCCGCCCGCAGAGCACCCTCGTTTCGCATCACAACCCCCCGCACCCGGGACCCGGATATCACCGGTCGGGCCGATGGCGCCACCGCGAAGCCGCGTCACCCGGGCTGCGCGGCGGCGGCGGGGGCCATGGCGATGCGGGGGCCGATATCCTGCCAGGCCAGGCGGCATTGCAGCGCCAGGGAGGCCGGGTAGTAGAGCGCCGTCTCCTCCACCCGCGGCAGGGTGAAGGCGCGTCCCAGCACCGTCGCCACCGTCAGCTGCGCCACGGCCTGGATGCCGGCATCCCCGCGATAGGGGGCGATCAGGTTGCTGCGCAAATCGACCCAGGCCGGTGCGGCGGCGTGGTCCGGGTCCGCCCAGAACTCGGCCAGCGCCAGCAGCGCGGGCGCCGCGACGCTGCCGGACCAGGCCAAATGCAGCGGCACCCGCACCCCGTCATAGGAGAAGCGCGGCGCCGGCCCAGGGGCCAGGATCGGCCGGCCATCCCCGCGGGAGATCGCCACCCAATCCGCCGGCAGCCGCCAGCGGCCGAAGCGGGCACGATCGGTGATCTGCCGGCCCATCGCCTCCAGCGCCGCCCAGGCGGGGCTGGGCGCCAGCGGGGCCAACGCGCGGAAGGCGTTGGGCATGGCGTAGCCCGGATTGACCACGACATGGTCGGGCTTGAGGAAACCCTCCGCCCCCGGCAGCAACAGCGGCCCATCCGCCAGGGGCAGCACCAGCCGGCGCAGGATGTCCCGCGCCACCTGGGCCGCAAGCCGCCGGTATTCGCCGGAGGACCAGCGGGCAGCGGCCTCCGCCAGCGCCCAGCCGCCCAGCAGGTCGCCATCGGTCGCGTTGTTGAGGTCCGAGACCGGCACGGCGGCGCCGGGCTGGTAGCGCCAGGCCAGCAGCGCGTCATCCGGCCGGCGCAGCGCCTGGCGGGAAAAGCGCAGCAGGCGGTCGAAGGTCGCGCGATCATCGAAGCGGACGGCGAAGAGCATGGCCGCACCCTGCCCCTCGGAATGGGTGGCGCCCGCATTGCCATTGTCCACGACGCGACCGTCATGGGTGATGAAGCGGCGGCGGAAGCCCTCCCATTCCGCGGAATCCGGCGTGGCGCCGGGAGGGGGCAATTGCCCCCGCGCGGGGCCGGCCACGACCGCGCCAGCAAGGCCGGGCATGAGGCCCAGCAAGACCCTGCGGCCAAGGCCGGCGCGCCGGCTTGTGCCCTGCCCTGTCGCCATCCCCGCCTCCCCGCCCCTGTGCCGCGCACCGCCATGGTTACGCGCGGCAGCCGTGGCGGCTCGACGCAGGTTTTGTTCGGATTTGTAGGCCAGCCCGGTCCCGGGGCTTCCGGACCCCGCCCCCATGGCTAGCCTGCCCAGGCATGGAACCTGCTGCCTCCCCGCCGCTGCCCGGGCCTGCCTTCGCCGCGCTGCTCGACGCCCATCCGCAGCGGCAGGCCGTGCTGGCCCTGTTCACCAGCCTGCACCGCCATCATGCGGCCAGCGCCGGGCATTCCGTCCGCGTCGGCCAGGCTTTGCTGGCGATGGCGATGGAGGATCCGTCCTATCTCGGCGATCCCAGCACCGCCTTCGTCGCCGGGTTGCTGCATGATGTCGGCAAGCTGCTTGTGCCGCCGGGGACGCTCGATTCCCCCGCCAGCCTGGACAAGGCCGGGCGGGACCTGATCCGTGCCCATCCCGCGGCGGGCGCCACCATCCTCGCCGAGGCCGGGTTCCCGCCCCTCATCGTCGAGGTCGCGCTCGGGCACCATGAGCGCTGGCAAGGCGGCGGCTATCCCGCCGGCCTGCCGGCCACCGGGCAGCCGCGCCTGTCGCGCGCCGTCGCCGTCGCCGATGCCCTGGTCGCGATGGTGGAGCCGGGCCGCCCCTACCGCAGGCCCCTGGCGCGGGATGCGGCGCTCGCGGAACTCCGCGCCTGCGCCGGCCTGCAATTCGACCCGGCGGCGACGTCGATTCTCCTCGCCGCCGCCGCCCGCGCGGATAACCCCCTCGCCCCGCTGTTCGACACCTGAGCCAGGGCCGGCGGCGACATCCGATCCGTGTCGACATAGTTAATTTTTCGCGGTATGGTTGTGTAACGTCATCCTTTGCAACGAAAGGCGAGGAGCCGTGCCGCCTTCACGCCCCCTCCTTGTGCTGGAAGATGATCCTGGCGTGGCTGCCGCGATCAGCGATGCGCTGGCGCAGGATGGCTGGCGGGTGGAAGCGGCGGAGACGCTGGCCCTGGGGCGGGAACGCCTGGCGGCCTGCAACCCGCGCATCGTCGTGGTCGATCTGGGCCTGCCCGATGGCAACGGGATCGCCTTCGTGCAGGAAGCGGCACGGCGACCCGATATCGGCATCATCGTCGTCAGCGGACGGGCGGAGGAAGTCGACCGGATCGTGGGGCTGGAGGTCGGCGCGGATGACTACCTGACCAAGCCCTTCTCGCTGCGCGAAATGGTGGCCCGGATCCGGGCGCTGTGCCGGCGGCTCGATTCCGTCGCCTCCCTGGCCCGTCCGGCGACCGTGCCGCCGCAACACAACGCCTGGGACATTGTCGGCCTGCGGCTGGAACCGACGCGGCAGCGGATCGTGGCGCCGGATGGCCGGGAGATCCGGCTGACCGGGGGCGAGGCGACGCTGCTGCACCTGCTGCTGGAAGCGCCGGAGAACCTGGCCGACCGTGCCAGCATTTCCGAACGCGCGCTGGGCCGCCGCCTGCTGCCGGAACAGCGCGGCGTGGACCAGCTGGCATCGATGCTGCGGCAGAAGCTGCGGGAGTCCTCCGCCGGCCAGGTGACGGTGGCCGCGGTGCGCGGCCGGGGCTATCGCCTGGCCTGGTAGCGTCTATCCGCCCAGATGCCCGGCCACCCAATGCCCGTCGCGCGCCTGGCGCAATTCCGGCACCTGGGTCGAGCAGGGATCGGACTCCGCGATCGGGCAGCGCGCGTGGACGTGGCAGCGCGATGGCGGGTTGATGGGGTTCGGCACGTCGGCCTGCACCACTGTCACGTCGGTGGCTGTCTGCGGCGCCGATCCGCCATGGCCGCCGGTGCCGTGGAACACCACGGCGAAGCTGTCCGCCGCCGCCAGCGCCGGGCCCTTGCGGATCGCGAAGCGGCCGGCGGGGATCGTCGGCTTATTGTGCAGGCCGTAGATCGCATCGCGGGGAAAGCGGTCGAACAGCCCTTCATCGAGCATCGCCTTGGCGCCGCCGCGGCCTTCCTCCGCGGGCTGGAAGATCAGGTGCACGGTGCCAGCGAAATCCCGGTTCGCCGCCAGGTATCTCGCGGCACCCGGCAGCATCGTCGTATGCCCGTCATGGCCGCAGGCATGCATCAGCCCCGGCGTCGTCGACGCCCCGGGGCTTGCCGGTCGCTTCCTCGATCGGCGGCGCGTCCATGTCCGCCCGCAGCCCGATCACGCGCTGGCCGGGCAGCGAACCGCGGATGGTCGCCGCCACGCCGAGCTTGCCGATCCCCGTCGCGACCTCGATCCCCAGACCTTCCAGGTAGCGCGCCACCAGCGCGGAGGTCCTGACCTCCTCCATCCCCAGTTCGGGATGGGCGTGGGTGTCGCGCCGGTTGGCGGCCAGTTCGGGCTGCCAGGCTTGCCAGGCCTCGATCACGGAAGCGGCGCTCCTCGGTTGGCTCCTGCCTGTCGAGGCAAGGCCAGGCCCCGGGCGCAGCGCCTTCCCAGCCGCCCCTGCGCGCCCCCCGGATTGCGGGGCGCAATCCGCGGGACAAGACTGGCCGCCAGCAACGCAGGAGGAAGCGGCCCGCCATGAAGCTCACCATCTCTCCCAACAGCCCCTATGTCCGCAAGGCGCGCGCCTGCGCCATCCAGCGTGGCATCGAGGACCGGATCGAGCCCTGGCTGGAGGCCGGCAAGGATCCGGCGCTGCCGCGCCTCAACCCGCTGTCCAAGGTACCGACCCTGGTGACCGATGACGGCGTCGCGCTGTTCGACAGCCCGGTGATCTGCGAATACCTCGACAGCATCGGCACCGCGCCGCCGCTGTTCCCGCCGGCCGGTCCTGCGCGCTGGAACGCGCTGCGGCAGCAGGCGCTCGGCGACGGCATCCTCGATGCCTCCCAGCCCCGGCGGCGGGAGATCGCGCTGCCGCAGGATGAAGGCCGGCGCAGCTACATCGAATTGCAGCAGGGCAAGGTCGCCCGCGCGGTGGATGCGCTGGAGGCCGAGGCCCATACCCTCGGCGCGCTGACCACGATCGGGGAGATCGCGATCGCCTGCGCGCTCGGCTACCTCGATTTCCGCTACGCCAACGAACCCTGGCGCCCCGGGCATCCGGCGCTGGAAGCCTGGTATGCGCGCGTCTCCCGCCTGCCCGCCATGGCACGCACCGCGCCGCCGCCGGCCTGACGCCAGGGGCGACCGGAACGGCGTTCGGGGCACGGGTCGCATTCCGTTAGCAATGCGACCGCATCCTGCGGAGCAGGCGGTCATTGCCGGCTGCCTGATCCGCGGGATGCGACCATGGCGGGGCCAAGGCCAACACCAACGGGGCGTGCCAGCCCGTTCGCGGATGACGAGATCATCGTCACCAAGACCGATCCACGGGGGCGCATCCTCTACGCGAACGAGACCTTCCTCGCCGTCTCCCGCCTGACGCTGGCCGAGGCGCTGGGCCAGCCGCACAGCATCGTCCGCCACCCCGACATGCCGCGCTGCATCTTCGAGGTGATGTGGAAGACGATCGGCGCGGGCGGGGAGTTCTTCGGCTACGTCAAGAACATGGCGACCAATGGCGACCACTACTGGGTCTTCGCCCATGTGACGCCAAGCCGCGACGCCGCCGGCACCGTCACCGGCTTCCATTCCAACCGCCGCAAGCCGGACGAGGCGCAGGTCGCGCGCATCGCGCCGCTCTACCAGCGGCTGCTGGAGGCGTAGCGCACGCTGGATGACCGCAAGGCCGGCCAGCGTCGGGGTGCCGAACTCCTCGACGCCTTCCTGGCCGAAAGGGGGATCAACTATGACCGGTTCGCCTTCTCCGTTTGATCGCATCCCCGCCGCCGCCCTTCTGGGCGGGGCCGGCGTCCTGACGCTGGGCCAGGCGGTCGCCGGGCTGCTTGCCGGCCCACCGGGGCCTGTCGCGCTGGCGGCCGGCGCAACGCTGACCCTGGCCGCGCTCGGCGCCGCCGCCTGGCGCATGGCCCGCGAAGCCCGCGCACTCGGCGATCTCGCCGCCATCACGGATGCCGCGTCGCGCGGGGACCTCGAAGCCCGCTTCATCGGCGTGCCGGCGTCGGGCGCGCTCGGCCAGGCGCAGCGCGGCGTGAACCGACTGCTCGACGTCACGGATGCCTTCGTGCGCGAAGCGGGCGGGTCGATGAAGGCCGCGAGCCTCGGCGCCCATCACCGCAAGGTGCTGCTGCGCGGCCTGCCCGGCGCCTTCGCCGCGGCGGCGGCGGACATCAACGCCGCCGGCAGCGCGATGGAAGCCAAGGCCCGCGCCTTCACCGATTTCGCCACGCGCTTCGAATCGGAGGTGGGAGAGGTCGTGACGGATGTCGCCGGCGCCGCCGTCTCCATGCGCGGCAGTGCCGAAGCGCTGTCCGGCAGCGCCGGCCGCAGCGCCAGCGCCGCCACGACGGCGGCCGAGGCCATCGGCCGGACCGCGGCGGAAACCAACGCCGTGGCCGCGGCGGCGGAGGAACTCTCCGCCTCCGTCAGCGAGATCAGCCGCCAGGTGACGCGCGCCTCCGCCATCGCGCGCAAGGCGGTCGACGAGACGCGCCGCACCGATGCCAGCGTCACCGGCCTCGCCAGCGCCGCGGCGCGGGTGAACGAGGTGGTGCGGATGATCGCCGACATCGCCGGCCAGACCAACCTGCTGGCGCTGAACGCCACCATCGAGGCCGCCCGCGCGGGGGAGGCCGGCAAGGGCTTCTCCGTGGTGGCGAGCGAGGTGAAGGCGCTGGCCGCGCAGACCGCGAAGGCGACGGAGGAGATCGGCCGGCAGATCGCCGACATCCAGGTGGCGACGCAGGGCGCCGTCGAAGCGCTGCGCAGCATCAGCGCCGCCGTCCACCAGACGGATGAGGTGGCGAGCGCGATCGCCGCGGCGGTGGAGGAACAGGGCGCCGCCACGCAGGAGATCGCGCGCAGCGTGCAGGGCGTGGCCAGCGGCAGCGCCATCGCATCCGCCAGCGTGGCCGGAGTCGGCGATGCCGCTTCCGCCACGGGGCGTTCGGCGTAGGGCGTGCTGGGCGCGTCCCAGGACCTGGCCGCCCTGGCCGGGCGGTTGAGCGATGGCGTCCGCACCTTCCTGTCCCGCGCCCGCGCGGCCTGACACCTGTCGCCGAGTTAACGAATCAGGCGACATCACGAGGCCGTGAATGGGCTAGAGGGGCGAAGCGCCCCACGGTCCGCCTTCACGACCATGCTGCGCTGCGTGCCTTGACCGTGCCTGCCAAGCACCTGTCACAGGATACCGCGCCCTGCCGCTCGACTCCTCCCCGTTGATTCCCCCTGCCCACATCGGCATGGCAGCTTCCAGAGACCGACGCGCATTCGGGATGCCGGCCTTCGCCGGCACCGCGGGCCGTACCGCCGCCGTCCTGCTGCTGGCGCTCAGCGTGATCGGCGCCTGGGCGCTGGCCTACGCGCTCTCCCACCAGGTGACGCAGGCGGCGACCGAAGCCGGCTTCCAGCGCGCCCAGTCGATCGCCACCGCAACCGCGCAGGTCGCGACCAAGACGATCGAGGTCACGCGGATCCTGCGCGACCAGTCGCAGCGGTGGCAGGGGCTGGGGGCGCCGGAGGATGCGGCGAGGCGACAGGACGTGGAAACCACGATCCGCGCCATCCTCGGCAACCCGGCCATCGCCATCGCGCAGCTCGGCATCGCCGGGCCCGACGGGATCGTGGCCTGGCATTCCGAAGGCGGCCATCACGGCTTCTCGGTCGCGGGCCGGGAGCATTTCCAGCAGCACCGCGATGGCCATCCCGGCCCCATCTTCGGCCGCCCCAACCCCGGGCCGCAGTTCCTCCTGCCCGTCTCCTGGCGGCTGGCCGATCCGGCCGGCGGCTTTGCCGGCGTCGCCATCGCCCTGCTGCGCCCGCAGGACGTCGCGCCCCACCTCGCCGCCGTCAGCGAACAGGCATCGGACATGATCGCGCTGGTTCGGCTGGAGGGGGAGCTGCTGGCCGGCAGCCAGCGCGCGGCAGCGCGGATCGGCACGCCGGTGCTGCCGGAAGCCCGCCGCGCCGATATCGAGCGCGCCGGCGCCTTCCAGGTCAAGGCATCGCTCCTGCCCGAGGGACCGGAGAGGCTGATCGCCGCCCGGCTGGTGCCGGGTACGAACCTGATCGTCGTGGCGGGGGTGGATGCGGCCGCGACGCTGCAGGCCGCCGGGCTGCTGCACACGGCATCGCTGCTGGCGGCTCTCGGCTATACCGGGCTCGTCATCCTGTGCGGCGCGCTGGTGCTGATGGCGGATCGCGCGCGGCAGGCGGCGGCGGAAGCGGCGGTGCTGGGCGCGGGGCGGGCGGAAGTGCAGCGCCTGCACGCGAAGCTGCCGGCCGTGATCTTCCTGCGCGATGTCGCCGCCGACGGTTCCTCAACCCTCATCTACCGGGAAGGCGACGTTCACGCGGTGACGGGGTGGGGGGATGGCAGCCTCGACGCGCAGGAGGATTGGACCCCGCTCTACGACGACCAGGCGCCGCCGCGGGTGGAGATGGTGCGCCAGGCCCTGCGGGAGGGCGCCTCGATCCGGCGCTGGCGCATCCGCCAGCCCGATGGCGGCTGGCGCGACGTGGTGATGCACATGCAGCGCCTGTCGCGGCGCGCGGATGGCGGGGGTGAGATCGTCGGCTACCTCCGCGATGCCAGCGCCGAACAGGCGGCGCTGGCACGGGCCGCCGCGGCCCGGGCGGAGATGGATGAGACGCTGGCCCTGGCCCCCGTCGTCGTCTTCCGCGCCCGGGTCTGGGCCTGCGCCGGCTGCAAGCGGGCCGACCAGGGCTGCTACCGGGAGGATTTCGTCAGCCGCAGCGTGGAGGCCGTGACGGGCTGGTCGCCGGCCGCGCTGGCGGAAGCAGGCGGGCTGGGCGCCATCCTGCTGCCCGGGGATGCGCTGACCATCGGCGTGGAAGCGATGCGCCGGGACGGCCGCTGGTCCGCGGACCTGTCGGCGCGCCGCTCCGATGGCGGCACCATCGCCGTCCGGGTGACGGCGACGGTGGTGGCTCGGGTGGATGACAGCGCCATGGATGTCGTCGGCTACCTCGCCGATGTGACGGCGGAGCGGGACGCCAAGGCGCGCGCCATCACCGCCGCGCGCCTGGCCTCGCTCGGCGAATTCTCGGCCGGGCTGGCGCATGAACTGAAGCAGCCGCTGCTCGCCATCGGCCTCGCGCTGTCCAACACGCAGCAGGCGCTGGAACGGGGGGATGCGCCGGCGGTGCGGACGCGCCTGGCGCGCACCAGCAGCTACGTCACGCGCGCCACATCGGTGGTGGAGCATCTGCGCCGCTTCGCCCGCGGCGCGGATGATGGCGCGCCACCCAGCGTGGTGCCGGTGGGCCAGGCCCTGGAAGGCGCCATGGCGGTGCTCGGCGGCACGCTGCGGGATGGCGGGGTGCAGTTGCAGGTATCGCTGGGCGACCCCGCGCCGGCGGTCCTGGGCCAGCAGGTGCCGCTGGAGCAGGTGCTGGTGAACCTGATCGGCAATGCGCGAGACGCGCTGGCGAACCGCCCGCCGGATACGCCGCGCCGCGTGCGGGTCCGCGCCACGCGGGATGGCGGCTTCGTCACGATCGCTATCGCCGACAATGCCGGCGGCATCCCGGACGCCGTCATGGCCCGGCTGTTCCAGCCCTTCGTGACCACCAAGGCGGAGGACAAGGGCACGGGGCTCGGCCTGTCCGTCTGCAAGGGGCTGGTGGAGCAGATGGGCGGCACCATCGCCGCGACGAACGAGGCCAGCGGCGAGGATCGCGGCGCCGTCTTCCGCATCCGCCTGCCCGCCGCAGGCGATTGACGCCTGCCCGCCGCGGCATAGCGGCGGACGATTGACGTATCGCGCCGGCCTGGCGCATGCCCGCGCCGATGCCCCGCCGCGCCCCGGAAACCGATCTCTACGCCGCCGTGAAGGCGCATCTCGAAACGCTCGGCCTGGCGCCGAAGGGGGAGGTGCTGGGCTGCGACGTGGTGGCGCTGGGCGCGGGCGACCCGCCGCTGCTGGTGATCGCGGAGATGAAGGGCGGCTTCACGCTGGACCTGCTGCTGCAGGGCGTGGACCGGATGGCCGCCTGCGACGAGGTCTGGCTGGCCGTCCCCGCCACGCGGAAGGGCCGCGACCGGGACCGCCGCGCGCATCGCCTGTGCCGGCTGCTGGGCTTCGGGCTGATGGCCGTGCTGCCCGGCACCGGGCGGGTGGAGGTGCTGGTGGAGCCCGCGCCCTATCGCCCCCGCCCCAACCCCCGGCGCCGGTCCCGCCTGGTGGCGGAACACCGCAAGCGGCGCGGGGACCCGACGCCGGGCGGCGGCAACCGCAAGCCGATCATGACCGCCTATCGCCAGGCCGCGCTGGCCTGCGCGGGCGCGCTGCGGGAAGGGCCCGCGACGACGAAGGCGCTGAAGGCCGTGGTGCCGGATGCCCCCGCCATCCTGCTCCGCAACGTGCATGGCTGGTTCGAACGCGTCAGCCGCGGCACCTACCGCCTGACCGCGGCCGGGGAGGCCGCGCTGGCGGAGCCCTGACGGCTACTGCCGTTCGATCCCCGCGCGGTCGATCACGCCGTTCCACAGCGCGATGTCGTCGCGCAGCAGCGCCGCCATCTCCCCGGGCGCATTGGCCCGCGGCGCCACGCCGAGTTCGAGCAGCCGCGCCTGGATCGCCGGGCGGGCGATGATGCCGCGGATCGTCGCATTGAGCTGCGCGACCACCGCCTCCGGCGTGCCCAGCGGCGCGAAGATGGCGTTCCAGCCTTCCATCACGCAGTCGAAGCCGCTCTCCCGGATCGTCGGCACCGCCGGCAGCAGGGGCGATCGCGTGGCGGCGGTATTGGCCAGCGCCCGCATCTCCGCCATCGCGCGGGCCAGGATGTCCGTGATGCCGCCGGGGGTGAAGGGCACGACGATGCGGATGGGACGGTTCGGGAAGCCGTCCTGCGCCGCTGCGGGACGCCAGAGCAAAGCGGGCGCGCCGAGGAGAAGGTTGCGACGGGGGAAGCGCATGACAGTCTCCGGCAGGCGGAGGGGGAGCTCCCGGCGCGCCGACCCCGGCGTCAATCACGCGCACAATTCGAACATGCTTGTCATCTTCGAAAATCAATGCCCTACTCCGCCCGCGCGGCATCCCGCGCCAATGGCACCCGCGCGGGGCGCCGAGACAAGAGCACAGGACACTGCCCTTTCATGGATACCCCCGTCAGCTTCGTCTCCGACGGCATCGACATCGCGGGCGACCTGCACATCCCCGATGGCACGCCGCCCGGCACCAGGCTGCCGGCCTTCATCGTGCTGCACGGCTTCATCGGATCCAAGGACAAGAGCCATGCGGAAATCATGGCCCGGCTGCTGGAATCCCTCGGCTATGCCGTGCTGCGCATGGATTTCCGCGGCTGCGGCAAGTCCGGCGGCAAGCGCGGCTACGTGCTGTGCCACGACCAGGTGGCGGATGCGAAGAACGCGCTGAACTGGCTGTCGCAGCGGCCGGAGGTCGACCCCGCCCGCATCGGCATCATCGGCCACAGCTTTGGCGCCGCCGTCGCCTGCTTTGCCGGCGCGGTGGACCAGCGCTTCGCCGCTGTCATCTCCTCCTGCGGCTGGGGCCATGGGGAGCGCAAATTCATGGGCCAGCACCCCGGCGAGGCCTGGCCGAAGTTCCTGGCGATGCTGGCCGCCAACCGCGAGCACAAGGAGAGGACGGGCGAGGCGCTGACGGTACCGCGCTTCGACGTGGTGCCGATGCAGGAGCATCTGCGGAAGAACCTCTCGCCCAACGCGCTGATGGAGGTTTCCGCCGACACCGCGCAATCCATGTTCGACTTCAAGGCGGAGGAGGTGGTGCACTGGATCAGCCCGCGCCCCGTGCTGTTCATCCATGGCGCGGATGACACGGTGACGCCGGCGGAGCAGTCGATCCGGCTGTGGGAGAAGGCAGGGCAGCCGAAGGATCTGGTGCTGATCACCGGCACCGACCATTTCCCGCTGGCCGCCGGCAACCAGCGCATGGCGGGCATGCTGAAGGGGTGGCTCGATGTGCATTTCCCGGTCGTGAGGGCGTAGCCGTGTCCAGGATCCGTATCGCCGCCCCGGCCCTGCAGACGCTCGCGCGCGACATCCTGGCCGCGGCGGGCACGCCGCACGCTGACGCGGAGGTCTGGGCGGAAACGCTGGTCTTCGCCAACCTTCGCGGCGTGGACAGCCACGGCGTGATCCGCATCCCCCGCTACCTCGAACAGATCGGCACCGGCGATATCAGGCCGGCCGCCGGGGTGCGGCTGCTGAAATCCGCGGGCGCCATCGCGCTGCTCGACGCCGCGGGCGCCCCCGGCCCCGTCGCGATGAAGCGCGCGATGGAGGAGGCGATCGCGGCGGCGAAGCGGGTGCATGTGGGCTGGTGCGTGGCCCGCAACATCACCCATGCCGGCGCCGTCGGGCACTTCGCCTTGCAGGCGGCAGAAGCGGGCATGGCAGGCCTGGTCATGACCGCCAGCATCCCGCTGATGGCCTGGCCGGGCAGCCGGAAGGCCGTGGTCTCCACCAATCCGGTTGCCATCGCCATGCCGGGCGGGAAGCACCCTCCCCTGCTGCTCGACATGGCCACCGCGACGGTGTCACTCGGAAAAATCCTCGGCGCGAAGCAGGCCGGCACGCCGATCCCCGAGGGTTGGGGGATCGACTCGGAAGGCGCCGACACCACCGACGCCGCCAAGGTCGCCACCCTGCTGCCCATGGCGGGGCCGAAGGGGGCGGGGCTCTCCCTCATGATCGAATGCCTGACGAGCCTGGTGGCGACCAATCCGGTGATCGCCCCCGCCCTGCGCGGCGAGAAATCCTACGGCATGAACGGCGTCGCCATCGCGCTGGACCTGGCGGCCTTCGGCGATCCGGCGGAACTCGCCGCCAGCGTCGATGACCTGGCCGCGACGGTGGCCGCGCAGCCCCGCGCCGCGGGCACCGATGCCCTGCTGGTGCCGGGGGAGCGCGGCGATGCGGAACGGGCGCGGCGCCTGGCGGATGGCATCCCGCTGCCGCCGGGGGCCTGGAAGCAACTGGTCGAGGCGGCGACGCGGCTGGGTGTCGAGGTGCCGGCCCTGCTGTGACTTTTTAGTCGCTAAGCGATTTATGCCGATTAAGCCGATTATGCGCGTTTAGCACCGAATTTCGGGGGTGCTTGCGGATGAATGGGCGGGGTTGTGCGGGTATCGCACCCCCCCTCACCCAACCCTCTCCCCCCGGTGGGGGGACAGGGCCTGGTGCCGGCGGCACGGTTCGGCCCATGATGAATGGAACATACCAGGAACAGGATAGCGCAAGCCAGCGGAATCGACGATCACCGCATCGGGATGCCCTGGCGCTGGATCACATGGCGCCAGCGCGTGATCTCCGCCGCCACGAAGGGGCGCATGTCGCCGGGGCGGCCGGCCCATCGACCCACCTTTCACCCGATCGTCCAGCCGGCGGCGCAGGGCGGGTTCGGCGATGACGGCGGCCTCGGCCCGGTACCGCCGCGCGCCCATCGCCTCCGGCAGCCCCGCGGCCGCCGCCACCGTCGGCACCTCGGACAGCGACGTGGACCGGGTGGCGGCACTCACGGACGGGCTGCGCCGCGGGCATGCGCGGTCGATCCGCGCCGGTATCCGGCACGGAATGGCGTTCGGACAGCGTGGCCATGGTGGCACCGCCTGCATGGCGAAGCCGTTATGGTCCTTGGGGCGCAGGCGCTTGCCGCCGCCGGGTTCGTTCAGCGCCTCCACCCCCTAAGCGCCGGCGGCATGGGTGGCCAGGCGATGCAGGTCGGGCTCGCCATCCGCAAGGAAGGCCACACCCAGCACCCGGTCCGGGCCGCGTTCGGTGATGGGCAGATGGTGCGCATCGCCGGTGCCGCGCAGGCAGGGCGCATTCTCCGTCCGCCCCTGCCGCAGCAGGCCGAGATCCGTCAGGAACCGCTCCGCCTGGTCGAGATCGGCGAGCCGAGCCTGATCCAGGCGACGTCACGCACCTTGATGATGGGATCCTGCATCCCGTTCCTTGCCTTCCTCCGTCGCGCTCGGCCCCGCGGGGCTCAGGGGGCCGGCATGAATTGCGGTGCGTGGCGCAGCACCGTGCCCGTGGTTTCGTCGCGATGCGCGGCCAGCCACGCGCCGGGGGCGTCGTGCCCGTCCAGGATGTCGCCCTTCAGGCGGGACAGCACATCCTGGCTGACCGGCACCGCATCGGGCTCCGCCGGTCTCTGCATGGTGCGCGGCGGCACGGCACCCCCCTTCCCCGTCGTCGCGGAGCCTGGAGGAGGCTGCGTTCAAGTGAACGCACATCCCCCCCAGGGAAGGAGATTCGAGCAAGCCAGCATGTTCGAAAATCCGGCAGCCCTACGCGCCGAGGCGGGTGGGCGGATCGTCGCCGGGCCGGCCGCCGGCGTTGGACAGGACAAGCAGCGCATGGCCGGCGGCGGCCGATCCACCGACGGCCATCAGGATGAAGAAGGCGATCCCCGGGTCGTTCCAGGGTCGTACCAGCGTGACCTCCTGCGGGCCGGTGAACCACCACAGCGACAGGCCGCGCACCACCGTGCCGGTAACGAGGCCGGGCAGGAACCCGAACCAGAAGGAGGAGAGGACGATCGCGACCAGCAGCAAATCCCGCCCCGCGCCTATCCGGTGGTCCAGCAGATTGGCCCGGCAGAGGAAGGCGACGAGGCCCAGCAGCAACGCCGAGAGGAGCCGGAGCCAGAGCGGCAATCCGCGAAGGCGGCCGAGCCACCGCAGGGCGAATGCCAGCATAGTCATGGGGACAGTCTTGGTTTCAAGGTTTCGCGAGCATAGGGCGCACCGTTCATGCACGCCATGCGTGCACTGCCCGTGAACAATATGCTCTCTTTTTCGTGTTGGCGATCGGTCGATTCCCTATTCGGCATCACTCTTGGCAGCGGCGCGGGCGGCGCTGGCGGATCGAGGGCCGCCGCCCTAGAGACCGCCCGGGCATGCCGGCGGCTGAGGCTCACGAGGGATTTTTCGCACCGGGAGGGCACCCCGCGCGGAACAGCCCGCGTCAGCGATCCGCCGGTGGTCCCGAACGGTCTCTTGATCCGGCGCCAGCAGCCGAGGACCCCGCCATGTCCCCCTCCCCCCGTTCCGGGCCGCCACGCCTGACGCCGCTGGACTCGATGCGGGCGGCATTGCTGGGCCGCCTGGCGCCCGTCCCGCCGCGCGCGCTGCCACCGGCGGAGGCGCTGGGCCGGGTGCTGGCCGCCGCGCTGGTGGCGGCGGGGCCGGTGCCGGCCCGGGCGATGGCGATGCGGGAGGGCTGGGCGGTGGCGGCGGCCGAGACGGAGGGGGCGAGCGCCTATACCCCCGTGCCCCTGCCCGGCCCGCCTTGCGCGATCACGCCGGGCGATGCGATGCCGGAAGGGACGGATGCGGTGCTCGACCCCTTCGGCGCGATGGAACTGGGCGGCGCCATTGCGGCGGTGCAGGAGGCGACCGCGGGCGATGGCGTCCGCCCGCCCGGCGGCGACATCGCCGCGGGCAGCGTGATCCGCGCGGCGGGGGAGCGGCTCGGCCCGCGCGACCTGCCGGCCCTGGCGGCGCTGGGGGTGGGGAGCGTGGCGCTCCGCATCCCGCGCGTGCTGCTCCGCCACCGGGATGCCGGCGTGGCCGCGATGATCGCGGCCTGGCTGGGGGCGGAAGGGGCCGATCTCGGCGACGGGATGCCGGATCTGGTGCTGACCGACGATCCGGCGCTGGAGGATGCGCTGCGCGGCCTCGGCGCCCGGCCGGGGCAGGAGGCGGCGATCGGCCGCCGGGATGGCGTGCCGGCGGTGCTGCTGCCCCCGCTGGCGGAGGATGCGGCGGCGGCCTTCCTGCTGCTCGGCCTGCCGGCGCTGCGCCTGCTGTCGGGGGCGGTCGAGCCCGCGCCGGTCAGGGCGCGGCTGGCGCGCAAGGTCGCTTCCACCGTGGGGCTGACGGAGCTGGTGCCGCTGGCGCTGGATGCCGCGGGGATGGCGACGCCCTTGGCGACCGGCGCGCTGCCGCTCGGCGCGCTGGCGCGGGCGCAGGCGGTGCTGGTGGTGCCGCCGGGCGCGGAAGGCTACGAGGCGGGCACGATGATCGAGGCGCTTTCCCTTGTCTGACCATCCCTCCCCATCGGCCCTCCCGCTGGCCCTTCCGCTGGCGGAGCGCATCCGCCGCGCCGCCCGGCAGGAACAGTTCCTGGAGGTCGTCTCCGCCGGGGAGGCGATGCGCCGGCTGCGCGATGCCTTCCCCTTCGCGGCGCTGCCGGCGGAGGAGGTGCCGCTGGCGGCGGCGCTGGGGCGCGTGATCGCCCGGCCGGTCGCGGCCGCCAGCGATGCGCCGCCCTTCGACCGGTCCGGCGTGGATGGCTTCGCGCTGCGCGCCGCCGATACGGCGGGGGCGGCGGAGGCCACGCCGAGGCGCCTGCTGCTGAACGCGGAGCTGCTGGCCTGCGGCGTGGCGCCGGGGATCGAGGTGACGCCAGGGACCGCCACGGCGATCGCGACCGGCGGCGTGATCCCGCGCGGCGCCGATGCGGTGGTGATGATCGAACATACGGAGCTGGAGGCCGGCGACCCGCCCGCCATCCTGCTGTCCCGCCCCGCCGCGCCGGGCGCCTTCATCGGCTTCGCCGGCAGCGACATCGCGAAGGGGGAAACGGTGCTGCGCGCCGGCGTGGTGGTGACGAGCCGGGAGATCGGCATGCTGGCCGCCGCCGGGATCGCGGCGGTGCCGGTGGTGCGGCGGCCGCGCGTGGCGGTGATCTCCACGGGGGATGAACTGGTGCCGCCCGGCACGCCCCTGCCACCCGGCGCCATCCCGGACAGCAACGCCGCCATCCTGGCCGCCGCGGTGACGGAGAATGGGGGAGAGGCCCTGCCCTTCGGCATCCTGCGGGATGAGGAGGCGGCGCTGGCGGCGGCGCTCCGCCGGGCGCTGGATGCGGCCGATGTGGTGGTGATGTCGGGCGGCACCAGCAAGGGTGCCGGGGATGTGTCGCACCGCATCCTGGGCGATGGCGTGATCGTGCACGGGGTGGCGCTGAAGCCGGGCAAGCCGCTCTGCATCGCCGCGGTGGCGGGCAGGCCGGTCTTCGTGCTGCCGGGGTTTCCGACGAGTGCCGTCTTCACCTTCCATCAGTTCGCCGTGCCGCTGATCCGCGCGATGGCGGGGCTGCCGGCGCGGGAGGATAGCGACGTGGAGGCTAAGCTCGCCGTCCGGCTGCCGAGCGAGCTGGGGCGCGAGGAATATGTGATGGCGTCGCTGGCGGAGGCGGCGGACGGGCTGGTCGCCTGGCCGCTGGGCAAGGGGTCCGGCAGCGTGACGGCCTTCAGCAGCGCGGACGGGTTCTTCGCCATCCCGGCGCTGGACCAGGGGGCGGAAGCCGGCCAGGCGGTGCGGCTGCGGCTGATCGGGGGTGCATCCCGCCTGCCGGATCTGACCATCATCGGCAGCCATTGCGTGGGGCTGGATGCGGTGCTGGACCTGCTGGCGGCGGAGGGGCTGCGGGCGCGCAGCCTGGCGGTGGGCAGCCTGGGCGGGCTGGCGGCGGCGCGGCGCGGGGAATGCGACCTGGCGCCGGCGCATCTGCTGGATGCGAAGACCGGTGCCTACAACACGCCCTTCCTGGCGCCGGGGCTGCGCCTGGTGCCGGGGTGGCGCCGCTTGCAGGGGGTGGTGTTCCGCCCCGGGGATGGGCGCTTCGCCGGGCAGGATGGCCGGGCGGCGGTGGCGGCGGCCGCCGCCGATCCGCGTTGCCTGCTGGTGAACCGCAATGCGGGATCGGGCACGCGCATCCTGCTGGACGGGTTGCTGGCTGGCGTGAAGCCTGCGGGCTACGCCAACCAGCCGAAATCCCACAACGCCGTGGCGGCGGCGGTGGCGCAGGGCCGCGCGGATTGGGGCGTGGCGATCGAGGGCGTCGCGCGCGCCTATGGCCTGGGTTTCCTGCCGCTGGCCGATGAACATTACGACTTCTTCCTGGCGGAGGCGCGGGCCGATCGCGCGGCGGTGGCCGCCTTCCTGCGGGTCCTCGAATCCGCCGAATCGCGCGCCGCGCTGGCGGCGCTGGGCTTCGCCCGCGCGGCTACGGGGGCGTGATGCCGGCCCGGATGGCGGCCGGAAAGCCGTTTCGGCGGCTCATCATGCGGTCTTTTTCGCAGTGCAGCGCGGGAAGATTACCGATTCGCGTGTATTCGCCGCTGACATCGGCATCGCGCTCCGCTATGCGGGGCGGGCTGCAAGGAGACGCACATGTCAAAGAAGTTCCTCACCGATGTCATCGTGAAGTCCACCGAGATGCCGGCGAACGCCGCGGGCAAGCTCGCTGCGGACATCATCGCGGCCATCAAGACCGAGATCGTGGCCACGGGCCGCTTCACGATTCCCGATTTCGGCGCCTTCGCGGTGCGCGAGACGGCGAAGCGCACGGCGATGAACCCGCGCACCGGTGAGAAGGTGCAGGTGAAGGCCGGCGCCACGGTGAAGTTCAAGGCGAGCCCGGCGCTGAAGGAAGCCGCGCTGGCCGGCATGAAGAAGGCGAAGCGCAAGGCCGCGAAGGCCTGAGGCTCGGCGGCGCCGGCCCCCGCGGGGGCCGGCGCCCCTTCCGCATCCCCCTGGGTGCGGCCATGCTGCCGGTCCGTCGTGACCGGAGATACCAGATGCCCCCCATCCAGCGCAGGCGCGTGCACGCATGAGCGTCGCCCAGCCTGTTCGAATCGCTGTCGACATCGGTGGCACCTTCACGGACTTCCAGATCCTGGACCAGCGCCACGGCCGCGTGATGGCCTGGAAGGCGCCGACGACGCCGGCCGATCCCTCCGAGGGATTGATGACCGGCATCCGGCAGGCCGCGGGCCGATTCGGCTTCGCCCTGGCCGATGTGGGCCTGCTGCTGCACGGCACGACCATCGCCACCAACGCCGTGCTGGAACGCAAGCTCGCCGCCGGCGTGCTGCTGACCACGGCGGGGTTCGAGGATGTGCTGGAGATCACGCGCCATGTGCGGCGCGACATCTACGGCCTGGCGCCGGACCCCTTCCCCTGCCTGATCGACCGCGACCGCCGCTTCGGCGTCGCGGAGCGGATGCGCGCCGATGGCAGCGTGGAGGCGCCGCTCGGCGACCTCTCGCGCCTGATGGAGCGGCTGCGGGAAGCGGCGCCGGAAGCCATCGCGATCGGGCTGCTGCACGCCTATGCCAACCCCGCGCATGAACGCGCGCTGCGGGATGCGGTGGCGGCCGCGCTGCCGGGGGTGCCGGTCAGCCTCTCCTCCGACATCAGCCCGGAAATCCGGGAATATGAACGCCTGTCCACCACGGTGCTGAACGCGCTGCTGATGCCGGTGGTGCAGCGCTACCTCGCCAAGCTGGAGGCGCGCCTCGGCGAGGATGGGTTCCGGCCGCGCATCTTCCTGGTGCAGTCGAATGGCGGCATGTGCAGCCTGGCGCGGGCGGCGGAACAGCCGGCGCGCCTGCTGCTGTCCGGGCCCTCGGGCGGGGCGCTGGCGGCGGAGAGGCTCTCCCGCCGGCTGGGGAGGCCGAACCTGGTCGCGGTGGATATGGGGGGGACGAGCTTCGATGTCTCCGTCGTGCAGGACCACGTCATCGGGCTGGTGACGCAGGGGGAGGTCGATCGGCTGCCCGTGCGCCTGCCGATGGTCGAGATGAGGACCATCGGCGCCGGCGGCGGTTCCATCGCCAGCGTCGATGCGGCGGGGCGGCTGACGGCGGGGCCGCGCAGCGCGGGGGCGAGGCCGGGGCCGGTCTGCTACGCCCGCGGCGGCGTGGAGCCCACCGTGACGGATGCGAATGCGGTGCTGGGCAGGCTGGACCCGGATTTCTTCCTGGGCGGGGCGATGGCGCTGGACCTGGCCGGCGCGCGGGATGCGATGGCGACGCGGATCGGGGCGAAGCTCGCACTCTCCACCGAAGCGGCGGCGGAGGGGGTGCTGCGCGTGACCAATGCGCAGCTCGCCGCGGCGGTCCGGCTTTCGCTGTTCGAGAAGGGGCTCGATCCCCGTGCCTTCTCCCTGCTCTCCTTCGGCGGCGCGGGCGGGCTGCACGCCACCGAAGTCGCGGACGAGTTGGGCATCACGGAGGTGGTCCTGCCGCGGGAGCCCGGGACGCTCTCCGCCTATGGCATCCTGTTCTCCGACCTGGTGCAGGACATCGCGCGGTCGCGGCTGTATCGGGCGGAGGACAGCCACGCGGCGGCGCTGGCGGAGGCAGTGGCGGGGCTGCGCGCGGAGGCCGATGCGCGGCTGGCGGCGGATGGCGTGCCGGACAGCCAGCGGGCGGTCGAGGTCTCGGCCGATCTTCGCTATCGCGGCCAGGCCTTCGAATTGCTGGTGCCCTGGCCGGAAGCCCCTGCCCTGGCCCCGCTGCTGGCGCGCTTCCACGCGACGCACCGCGCGCGCTTCTCCTACGCGGCGGAGGGTGATCCGGTGGAGATCGTGACGCTCCGCGCCGCCGCCATCGGGCGGCTCGACAAGCCGGAGGAGGCGGTGGCGACGCCGGCGGAGAGCGGGACGGCACCGGGCTCGCGCCAGGTCTGGCAGGGTGGCGCGGCGACCGCCTGGCCGGTGTGGCGGCGGGAGAGGCTGCGGCTGTCCGACACCATCGAGGGCCCCGCCATCATCGAGGAAGCCTTCGCCACCCATGTCATCGCCGCGGGCTGGCGCGCGGCGCTGGACCCCGAGGGCGCGATCATCGCGCGGAGGATCGCGGCATGAGCACCTTGGCCCCCCCATTGGGACCTATCGAGATCGAGGTGATCCGCAACGCGCTGACGGCGGCGGCGGCGGAGATGGACATCACGATCTGGCGGACCAGCCGCAGCACCATCGTGCGCGAATTGCTGGACTACTCCACCGCGGTCTTCGATTCCGAAGGCCAGAACCTCGCGCAATCCGCGCGCATCCCCGGCCACCTCAACTCCATGACCCACGCGCTGCGCGCGCTGCTGGCGGATCATGTCCCGCCGGAGCAGTGGCACGAGGGCGATGTGGTGATCTTCAACGATCCCTATTGCGGCGGGCAGCACCTGCCGGACATCCTGGCCTTCAAGCCGGTTTTCCACGGTGGCGCGCGCATCGCCTTCGTCGGCACGCTCTGCCATCACATCGATGTCGGCGGCCTCGTCGCCGGGTCCTATGCCGCGAAAGCCACGGAAATCTTCCAGGAGGGGCTGCGCATCCCGCCCGTGAAGCTGATCGACCGCGGCGTGCGGAACGAGGGCATCTGGGCGATGATCCGGCAGAACATCCGCAAGCCGGACCTGCTGCTGGGCGATCTGTCGTCCCAGCTTGCCAGCCTGGAAGTGGGCGCCGCCGCCCTCACGCGCCTCGCCAACCGCTTTGGAGCGGCGGCGATGATCGAGGCGGGTGCGCGCATCCTCGACATGAGCGAGGCGGGCATGCGCGCGGCCATCGGGCGGATGCCGGACGGCACCTACGAGTTCGAGGATTTCCTCGACGATGACGGCATCGAATTGGGGAAACGCATCCGGCTGCATGTGCGGCTGGAGATCGAGGGGGAGACGGCGCGCGTCGATCTCTCCGGCTGTTCGCCCCAGGTGGCGGGGCCGACCAATGCGACGCTCGCTTCCACCAACGCAGCCGTGATGTTCGCGCTGATGTGCTGCGCGGATGCGTCGCTGCACATGTCGGCGGGCTGCTACCGGCCGATCAGCGTGACGGCGCCGGAGGGCCTGGTGGTGAATGCGCGCCATCCCGCGCCTGTCGCGCATCGCATCGCGGTGTCGCACCGGCTGCTGAACGCCATGAACGGCGCACTGCACCAGGCGGTGCCGGACCTCATCCCCGCCGCCTATTACGGCAACAGCTACGTCACCACCTTCCAGACCGTGAAGGATGGCGGCCAGCGCGACGTGCTGGTGGAGATCGAGATCGGCGGATCGGGCGCGCATCCCGCCAAGGATGGCGTCAACGCCTATGCCAGCGGGATGCACAACAACAGCAACATCCCGATCGAGATGATCGAGGCGCAGCTGCCGCTGACCGTGCTGCGCTACGCGCTGCGCGATGGCAGCGGCGGCGCGGGGATGCGGCGCGGCGGGCTGGGCCTGGTGCGGGAATGGCGCATCGACAGCGCGCACTGCTTCTTCACCGCCAACATGGACCGCTTCGACCATGCCCCCTACGGCCTGGCCGGCGGCGGGCCGGCGGCGACGGGCGCGCTGGTTCTGCGGCGGGAGGGTGCGGAAAGCCCGATCCCGCCCAAGACGGACAATCTGAAGCTGCAACAGGGCGACGTCGTGCGGCTGGAAACCAGCGGCGGCGGCGGCTTCGGCCCGCCGGCTGATCGCGCGCCGGAGGCCACCGAACGCGACACGCGGATGGGCTACGCCTGACGTAACCGACGCCGCGCGCAGGATCCGGTGTAACGGCTGGCGGACAGCCGTTACGCTGCGTTGCAGCAAGTTATGTTGACTCGGGCTGGAAACGCGCCAGTTTCCGAACCCGACAAAGACGCGTTTCATCGAGGTCGCATGCACCCCTCCCCCGGCTTGCGGCACACCCTGCCGCGCCGCCTGCTGCCCTGCCTCGCCATGCTGGGCGTCCTGGCATCCTGCGACGAACCGCCGAAGCCGGCGGCGGCGCAGGGCGCGCCGCCCCCGCCGCCCGCCGTCACGGTGGTGACGCTGGAACGCAAGGAAGTGCCGGTGACGACGACGCTGCCCGGCCGCACCGCGCCCTATCGCGTCGCGGAAGTGCGGCCGCAGGTCGGCGGCGTGCTGCGGGAAAGGCTGTTCACGGAAGGCGAACGCGTCTCCGCCGGCCAGCCCCTGTTCCAGATCGACCCCGCCACGCTGGAAGCAGCCGTCCGCCGCGCGGAAGCCGCGCTGGCGCGGGCGGAGGCGACGGAACGCGCGGCCGGCGGCACGGCGACGCGCTACCGGTCCCTGGCGCAGGCGCAGGCCGTGTCGCAGCAGAATTTGGAGAATGCCGAAGCGGCCTTCCGCACGGCGCAGGCCGATGTGATGTCCGCCCGGGCGGCGCTGGAGACGGCGCGCATCGACCTGGCCTTCACGCGCGTCTCCTCCCCCATCAATGGCCGCACGGGGCGTTCCACCGTGACGCCGGGCGCGCTGGTGACGGCGAACCAGGCGGCGGCGCTGGTCACGGTGACGCAGCTCGACCCCATCTATGTGGATGTGACGCAGCCGAGTGCCGCGCTGCTGCAGCAGCGGCGGGATGTCGCGAGCGGCGCGCTGCGGCGTCCCTCCATCGACCTGGCCTCGGCATCCCTGATCCTGGAGGACGGGTCCCGCTACGCGCATCCCGGGGAGATCCAGTTCAGCGAGGTGATCGTGGACCAGGGCACGGGGTCCGTCACCATGCGCGCGGTCTTCCCGAACCCGGACCAGCTGCTGCTGCCCGGCATGTTCGTGCGCGCGGAGGTGGAGGAAGGCGTCACCGACCGCGCGCTGCTGGTGCCGCAGCAGGCGGTGTCCCGCACCCCGCGGGGTGAGCCCATGGCCTTCGTCGTGAATGCCCAGAACGTGGTGGAGGCGCGGACCTTGCGCACGACGCGCGCCATCGGCACGGACTGGCTGGTGACGGAAGGCGTCGTCCCCGGTGACCGCGTGGTGGTGGAGGGCGTGCAGCGCATCCGCCCCGGCGCGCGGGTGAACCCGACCGAACGCGCCGCCCCCGTGGCCCGCGCGGGCAGCTGAGGCGATGGCACGGTTCTTCATCGACCGCCCGGTCTTCGCCTGGGTGGTCGCCATCGGCATCATGCTGGCCGGGCTGCTGGCGCTGCGCACGCTGCCGGTGGCGCAGTATCCCGCCATCGCGCCGCCCGCGATCTCGGTCCAGGTCTCCTACCCCGGAGCCTCCGCGGAGACGGTGCAGAGCACGGTGGTGCAGGTCATCGAGCAGCAGCTGAGCGGCATCGACAACCTGCTCTATTTCTCCTCCAACGCGTCCAAGGATGGCAGCGCCACCATCCAGCTGACCTTCGCGCAGGGCACCAACCCCGATGTCGCGCAGGTGCAGGTGCAGAACAAGGTGCAGCTCGCCACGCCGCGCCTGCCGCTGGTGGTACAGCAGCAGGGCATCCGCGTCACGAAATCCGGCAACAACTACCTGCTGGTCGTGGGCTTCGTGTCCACCAACGGCACGATGGCGAATACCGACATCTCCGACTTCCTCGTCACCAGCGTGCAGGACCCGATCAGCCGCACGCCGGGGGTGGGTGACTACCAGGTCTTCGGCGCGCAATACGCGATGCGCATCTGGCTCGATCCTGCCCGCCTGCTGAACTACGGCATGACGCCGGGCGATGTCGCCAACGCCATCCGCGCGCAGAATGTCCAGGTCTCCTCCGGTGAGATGGGGGCGCTGCCCCAGGTGCAGGGGCAGCAGCTCAACGCCACCATCATCGGGCCGTCCTACCTGCAGACGCCGCAGGAATTCGCCTCCATCCTGCTGCGCGTGCGGGCGGACGGGTCGCAGGTGCGGCTGCGGGACGTGGCGCGGGTCGAGATCGGGGCGGAGAACTACGCCTTCACCACCCGCTTCAACGGCCAGCCTTCCGCCGGCATCGGCATCCGGCTGGCGAGTGGCGCCAATGCGCTGGACACCGCCAACAATGTCCGCGCGACCATCGAACGGCTGAAGCCCAATTTCCCGCAGGGGCTGGAGGTGGTCTACCCGCTGGACACCACGCCCTTCGTGCGCCTGTCCATCACCAGCGTGATGCACACGCTGGTGGAGGCGGTGGTCCTCGTCTTCCTCGTGATGTTCCTGTTCCTGCAGAACTGGCGCGCCACGCTGATCCCGACGCTGGCGATCCCCGTCGTGCTGCTGGGCACCTTCGCGATGCTGGCGGCGGCGGGATACTCCATCAATTCGCTGACCATGTTCGGCCTGGTGCTGGCCATCGGCCTGCTGGTCGATGACGCCATCGTGGTGGTGGAGAATGTGGAGCGGCTGATGGGGGAGGAACACCTCTCCCCGCTCGAGGCCACGCGCAAATCGATGGACCAGATCACCGGCGCGCTGGTCGGCATCGGCCTGGTGCTGTCGGCGGTGTTCCTGCCCATGGCCTTCTTCGGCGGGTCGGTGGGCGTGATCTACCGGCAGTTCTCGATCACCATCGCCACCGCCATGGGGCTGTCCGTCGCGGTCGCGATCTTCTTCACCCCCGTGCTCTGCGCCACGCTGCTGAAGCCGCACAAGCCGGGCCAGGGCACGCGGGGCTTCTTCGGCTGGTTCAACCGCAATTTCTACCGCGGGTCGAAGGTCTATGAACGCGGCATCCGCGGTAGCATGAAGCGGCCCTGGCGCATGATGGTGGTCTATGCCGCGCTGATCGCCGCGCTGGGCTATTCCTTCCTGCGCCTGCCCGGCGGCTTCCTGCCGAATGAGGACCAGGGCACCGCCTTCGTGCAGGTGATCGGCCCGCCCGGCGCCACCACGGAACGCACGCAGCGCACGCTGGATGAGATCACGCGCTACCTGCGGGAGGAGGAGAGCGGCGTCGTCGCCTCGATCTTCACCATCAACGGCTTCAGCTTCGGCGGCCGCGGGCAGAATTCGGGCCTCGGCTTCATCAGCCTGCGGCCCTGGGCGGACCGGCCGGGGGCGGAGAACAAGGTCCAGGCGCTGACGGCGCGCATCAACCGGCGCTTCGCGGGCTGGCAGGATGCGATCGTCATCTCCTTCTCGCCGCCCGCCATCACGGAACTCGGCAACGCCACGGGCTTCACCTTCCAACTGCTGGATCGCGCCGGGCTCGGCCACGCCAGGCTGATGGAGGCGCGCAACCAGCTGCTGGGGCTCGCGGGGCAGAGCCCGATCCTGGCCGGCGTGCGTCCCAACGGGCTGAATGACGAAGCGCAGTTTCGCCTGCTGGTGGATTGGGAGCGCGCCAGCGCGCTCGGCCTGTCCATCACCGACGTGAACACCACGCTGTCCACTGCCTGGGGTGCGACCTACGTCAACGACTTCATGGATCGCGGCCGCATCAAGCGCGTCTACATGCAGGGCGATGCGGCGGCGCGGATGCTGCCGGGCGATCTGGACCGCTGGTTCGTCCGCAACGCCCAGGGGCAGATGGTGCCCTTCTCCGCCTTCGGGCGGACGGAATGGGTCTATGGGTCCCCGCGCCTCGAACGCTTCAACGGCATCGCGTCGCGGGAGATCCAGGGCGGGCCGGCGCCGGGCTACACCACCGGCCAGGCGATGGCGGAGATGGAACGGCTGGCGGCGCAGCTGCCACCCGGGATCGGCTTCGACTGGTCGGGCCTGTCCTTCGAGGAACGGCGTTCGTCGGGCCAGGCGCCGGCGCTCTATGCCATCTCGCTGCTCGTCGTCTTCCTCTGCCTGGCGGCGCTGTATGAAAGCTGGTCGATCCCGACGGCGGTGATGCTGGTGGTGCCGCTCGGCATCCTCGGCGCCGTGGTGGCCAGCATCATGCGGGGCATGTCGAACGACATCTATTTCCAGGTGGGGCTGCTGACGACGATCGGGCTGACGGCGAAGAACGCCATCCTGATCGTCGAATTCGCGAAGGAAGGCTTCGACCACGGGCGCAGCGTGATGGAGGCGACAGCGGTGGCGGCGCGGCAGCGGCTGCGCCCCATCATCATGACGTCGCTGGCCTTCACGCTGGGCGTGGTGCCGCTGGCCATCGCGACGGGCGCGGGATCGGGCGGGCAGAACGCGATCGGCACCGGCGTGATCGGCGGCGTGGTGACGGGCACGGTGCTCGCCATCATCTTCGTGCCGGTGTTCTTCATGCTGGTGCTGCGGCTGTTCCGCACCAAGCCCGCCCGCGCGAAGCAGGGCGCCCCCCCCGCCGCGGCCATCCCCGCGCCCGGGGAGTGACCGCCTTGCTGGGCCGCGTGGCGGCGGCACCGCGACGCGGGCCGGGGCGGGCGAGGATGCCCGGCCCGCAACGCGCCCGCCTGCTGTGCGAGGCTGCGGGGCAGGTCTTCCTGCGGGATGGCTATGCGGAGGCGCGGCTGGATGACGTGGCGCGCCTGGCGGGCATGTCCAAGCGCACGCTCTACCAGCACTTCCCCTCCAAGGCGGCGCTGTTCGAGGCCTGCATCGCCGCCGCGCTCGCCCCCGTCCATGCGCTGCCGGAGTCGGAGGGCGAGACGGAGGATCTGGCGGCCGGCCTGGCCGGAATCCTGGAACAGGCGGCGGGACAGTTGCTCTCCGCCCGGCAGACCGCGATCTTCCGCCTGGTGATCGCGGAGGGCGGACGGACGCCCGAACTGGCCGAATCCTTCCACCGCGTGATCCTGGCCCGGGGCGCCACCACCCTTCAGCGGCGGTTGGAACGGGAGATCGGCCGCGGGCGGCTGCTGCTGGAGGATGCGGAAGCCGGCGCGCGGCTGCTGCTCGGCATGGCGCTGGGGGCGGTGCAGATCAAGCTGCTGCTGGGCCTGCGGGCGTCGCCGGACGGGGCGGAGGTGGCGGGGCTGGCGCGGCGGGCGGTGGCCATCTTCCTGCACGGGGCGGCGGCGCGGCCCGCGGCGTGATCGCCAAGCGGAATGAATTTAAGTTTGTTTTGCAACCACGCCTTGCCTCTGGCATGCGAGCGATCAACTAGGCGTTAGCGATTGTAAGGAATCGTCTGCCCTGGCGATTTCACCGACCCGAATCCGCGAGGCGCCCATGGACGGCTTGGCCAGGCTTGCTCCCGCTTCCGGCATTCCTCATCCGGACCTTTTGCCCATGTCGGACGATCTGGCCGCCTTCATCGACCATCTGGGCCGGGACGACGGGGCGGCAGATGGGCGGCAGGCGGCGCGGCCGCTGATCGATGCGCTGGGCGTAGCGGTCTACACCACGGATGTTGCGGGGACGCTGACCTATTACAAATGAGGCCGCCGCCACGCTGTGGGGCTGGCGCCCCGCCCTGCATGACCAGCGCTGGTGCGGGTCCTGGCGGATCCTGGCGCCGGACGGGTCGGAACTGCCGCATGACGAATGCCCGATGGCGACCTGCCTGAAGGAAGGCCGGGCGGTGCGCGGCGCCTGGGCCTATGCGGAACGCCCGGACAACGCCGCCATCCTGCTGGTCAGCCTGGAAGGGCACCGCGCCGAATTCGGCCGCGCGGCGGCGGAGGAGGCGGTGCGGATCGCCGCCACCCGCATCGCGCGCCGCCTGCCCCCGGGCGCCGTCGCGGCGCGTATCGGGGCGGATGATTTCGCCGTCCTGCTGGCGGGCTGCCCCGCCGCCACCGTGCATGAATTGTCCGCCGCCCTGCTGCGCGACATGGCGGTGCCGGTCGCGACGGGCGACGGGACGACGCTGCTGGCGACGCGGGTCGGCGTCGCCGTCTCCGAAGACGGGTCGGATCCGGATGCGCTGATGCGGGATGCGGAACTCGCGCTGTCCACGGCAAGGCCGGGCACAGGCGATCGCCTGGCGATCTTCGCCCCCGCCGCGCTGCGCGGCGCGCAGAGCATCCGCTTGGCGGAAGCCGATCTGCGCCAGGCGCTGGCCCAGCGGCAGATCGAGGTGCACTACCAGCCCATCATCGCCGCCGCGACCCGCCGCCTGGCGGGGTTCGAGGCGCTGGCCCGCTGGCGGCATCCGACGCGCGGCTTCGTCTCCCCGGTTGAATTCGTGCCGCTGGCGGAGGAGACGGGCCTCATCACGCAGTTCGGCGACCAGGTGCTGCGCCAGGCGTGCCGGGATGCGGCGACCTGGCCGGAGCATCTCCGCGTCACGGTCAACATCTCCCCCACCCAGTTGCGGGAGGAGATGCTGCCGCGGCTGGTGGCGGATGCGCTGGCGGCGAGCGCGCTGCCCGCGCGTCGCCTGGAACTGGAACTGAGCGAGGTGACGTTCCTCGGCGATGAACGCGCCGCGTCCCATGCGCTGGCCTCCCTGCGGACGCAGGGCGTGGCGCTGGCGCTGGACGATTTCGGGTCGGGCTTCTCCTCCCTCACGCAGCTCCGCAGCTTCCCCGTGGGACGCGTGAAGATCGATCGCAACCTGGTGGTCGGCGTGGACACGCAGCGGGAGGGGGCGGCGATCATCCGCGCCATCATGCGGCTGGCGGCCGACCTCGGCCTGGCGACGACGGCGGAGGGGGTGAACACCCCCGCGGAGTTCGAGCGCCTGGCGGCGGAAGGCTGTGGGGAGGCGCAGGGCTTCCTGTTCAGCCCCGCGCAGCCGCCCTCCGCCATCCCGTCCCTTCTGGCGCGCTTCGGGTAGGCGGGCCTACCCCACCGTCTCCATCCGCACGGGAAAGGCGGCGGCGAGGTCGTCGCATTCGGCGATGTGGTAGACGCTGTAGCGATAGGCCGTGCCCGCCGGCAGTTCCGGCGGCGTGAAGGGGAAGGCGATATTGCCGCCGGTGGACAGGCGCCCCGGGAAGCCGAAATGCAGCAGGTTCTGCTTGGCGACGCCGATGATGGCCTTGGCGGTATCGGCATCCCCCGCGATGCATTCCAGCAGGAAGAACACCTCCGCCGGCACGGGCAGGCCCTCACGCGCGCCGGGGAACAGGTTCGTCTCCCCGGTGCCATAGGCGCGGAAGCGGAGGTCGTAGTCGCCGGCGCCGGGCAGGATGTCGGCGACGATCCTGCGCACCCCCGCGGCGATGCTCTCGCGGTTCTCGATCACGCGGGGGTCGGTGGTACTGGCCAGCAGCACGGCGCGTTCGCCGACGAAGGTCGCGCCCTCCACCTTGATGCTGTGCTGCGTGGCCGGCACCCAGGTGGCGCCGGAGACGCGGACGCGGCGATCGTCGATCGCCTCGTAGCGCGCATCGGTCGTGTCCATCATCCCCTCGGGCTCATGCACCCGCAGCGGGTCCGCCTGTTCATACAGGCTGTGCGCGGCGACGGAGACGGGGGTGGCGGCGCGCGCGGGGTTCATGCTCTCCAGCTCGAAGCTGTCGCCCATCAGCGTGCCGAGCATGGCGTCCCGCCCGCCGGGGATGCAGCAGAGCGAGGTGCATTCGATGATCTTCGCCATGTGGGTGGCGGGACCGGCGGGATAGCCCAGCAGCAGCGGCACGGCGGCGAAGACCGCGGTATCGCAGGCGCGGCCGGCCAGGATGATGTCGGGCTCCATCGCCAGGGCGCGGAGAAACGCCTCCGTCCCCATCTGGCCGACGATGTGGGCGGCGCCGTCGATGATCGCCGATGTCAGCGCGCCGATGGCGCCGATGGGCTGCACGCGCCCGGCCTGCGCCATGCCGCGCAGCCAGTCGCGGTCCATGTCGGCGGCGATGACGGCGACGCGGAGCTTCAGCCCATCCTCCTTCGCGATGGCATGGATCATCGCCAGCGCCTGGTCGAGATGCGGGCGCGCGCCGGCGGTGCCCGCGCTGCCGATCAGCAGCGGCACGCCGACCTGCCGCGCACCATGGATCACCAGGCGAAGGTCGCGCTTCGTGATGGCGGGGCTGGTCGCCAGGCGGCCACCGCCGAGATAGGCGGGGCCGACATCGATGGAGCCCATGTCGCAGCCCAGCACATGCGGCGCGCGCGCCAGCCCCGCCTTCAGCGCAGCCTCCGGCACGCCATTGCCGAGCTGGCCGGAGGCCGCGAGCACGCGCAGCTTCACGCCCGGGCGCAGCCCCTGGTCCATCAGCTTCCCGACAACGCTCACAGCACCACCCCCAGCAGCGGCGCGTGTTGCTGCGCGCCATAGACATCGGAATCACCGGGCGAGCCCGCCACCACCGGGCGGTCCAGCACCACCTTGATGGCATGGGCCGCGGCGTAGGGAATGACCTCCACCGTGGTGGCGGAAACGCCGTAGAGACGCGCCATCGCCTCCACCGTCATGGCGGGCGATGCCAGCGCCTCCCGGAACGTCGCGTCATCGTCGAAGAGGATGTCGAGCGTGCAATGCAGCGGGCCCGCATTCTTGCTGCGGATCACGCGCGCGATGTCGATCAGTCTCCGGCCACTCATCCCGCCGTTTCCCCCGAGGTCTTGCGGCGGGATGCTCCGCCCCGTGCCTGCCGGGGTCAAGCCGTGCTTGACGCTGGCCGCGCTGCTTCCGACAGTCGGGGCGACGCGCCGCCAAGGCGCGCGCGGAGGACACGGCAATGACGATCTCTCGGCGCCTGCTGCTGGGCACGCCGCTGGCGCTGGCGACGCCGGCGCTGGCGCAGCCGCGGCCCTCCATCCGGCTGCTCGTGCCCTTCGCGCCGGGCAGCGGCAGCGACACCATCGCGCGCATCGTCGCCAACGGCATGAAGGACGTGCTGGGCCAGACCATCGTGGTGGAGAACCGGCCCGGCGGCGGCGGCACCACCGGCACGGAACAGGGCGCACGGGCGCCAGCCGATGGCAGCACCATCGTGATGGGCACGAGTTCGTCACTCGGCATCAATGCCGCGCAGAACCCCCATGCGGGCTATCGGGTGGACCGGGATTTCGCCGCCGTCGCGGGCTGCGCGCGGTCCTACTACCTGATCGCGACCCATGCCGGCGCCGATGCACCGCGCAGCCTGCAGGACCTGGTGGCGCGGTTGCGGGCGGGCGGCGGCAATTTCGCCATGGGCGGCGTCGGCACCATCGGCCACCTGACCGCCGAATTGTTCCTGGCACGCGCGGGGGTGCGGGCGGAGGGCGTGTCCTATCGCGGCAGCGCGCCCGCCCTGACCGATCTGGCGGCGGGGCGGGAGCTGTTCAGCTGCGATACGCTCGCCGCCATGTCCCCCTTCCTGTCCGGCGGCCGCCTGCGCGCCTTGGCGGTGACGGCGCCATCCCGCCTGGCGGCGCTGCCCGATGTGCCGACCACGGCGGAGGGCGGCGTGCCGGACCTCGTCGTCGATGCCTGGTTCGGCATGGTGGTCCCGGTGGCGACGCCAGCCGCGACCGTCGCTTCGCTCGGCGAGGCCGTCATCGCGACGCTGGCGCAGCCGGAGACGCGGGCGCGGCTGGATGCGCTGATGGTGGAACCCATGGCGTTGCGCGGCCCGGAATTCTCGGCGCTGATGAAGGAAAGCACGGCGTTCTGGGTGGAATTCGTCCGCCGCGCCAATATCCGTATCGAGTTCTGACGGCCTGAGAACACTTCGCCGGCGGGCGCGCGCGTGGCAGAAGGCGCGTGATGCGCCATTTTCCCGCCTTCCTAGACCTGCGCGGCCGGACCGTGCTGCTCCTAGGCAGCGGGGAGGTGGCGGCGCGCAAGGCGGAGCCGCTGCGGCGCGCCGGCGCCATCATCCGGCAGGCCGACAGCTTCGCGCCGGCGATGCTGGATGGCGTGGTGCTGGCCGTCGGCGCCGATGCGCCGGATGCCGAATTGCGCGCGCTGTCGGAAGCCGCCCAGGCGCGCGGCATCCCGGTGAATGTGGTGGACCGGCCGGCGCTGTGTTCCTTCATCACCCCCGCCATCATCGACCGCGCGCCGGTCACCGTCGCGGTCAGCACGGGCGGCGCGGCGCCGGTGCTGGCCCGCATGATCCGCCAGCGGATCGAGACGCTGCTGCCCCCCGCCATCGGCACGCTGGCGGCGCTGGCGGAACGCTTCCAGGCGGCAATCCGCGCCCGGCTGCCGGATTTGGCCGCGCGGCGGCGCTTTCTCGACCAGGCGCTGACGGGCGCGCCGGCGGACCTCGCCTTGGCGGGGCGGGTGGAGGAGGCGGAGGCGGCCTTCGCCGCGGCGCTGGACGCGTCCGACACCACGCCGCCCGGGATCGTCTACCTGGTGGGCGCCGGGCCGGGCGCGGCGGATCTGCTGACGCTCCGCGCCCTGCGGCTGATGGGGGAGGCCGATGTCATCGTGCATGACCGGCTGGTGACGGCGGAGGTGCTGGACATGGCGCGGCGGGATGCGGAACGCATCCTCGTCGGCAAGGCAGGCGCCGCGCACAGCCTGCCGCAGGACGGGATCAACGCCCTGCTGGTGCGCCTGGCGCGGGAGGGCAGGCGCGTGGTGCGGCTGAAGGGCGGCGATCCCTACGTCTTCGGGCGCGGGGGCGATGAAATCCTGGCCCTGCGGGAAGCCGGCATCGCGCATGAGGTGGTGCCCGGCGTCACCGCCGCGCTGGCCTGCGCGGCCAGCGCGGGCATCCCGCTGACCCATCGCGATGCCGCCCGCACCGTGACCTTCGCCACGGGGCATCTGCGGGATGGCAGGCTGGACCTGGATTTCGCGGCGCTGGCCAGGCCGCGGCAGACCATCGCGGTCTATATGGGCCTGGCGTCGCTGCCGCTGCTGCGGGATGGGCTGGTCGGCGCGGGCATGGACCCCGCGACGCCGGCCGCCATCATCGAGAATGGCGGCACGGACCGCGCGCGCAGCCTGCCCGGCACCATCGGCACCATCGCCGCGCTGGCGGAGGGCTGGGCCAGCGGGGCGCCGGCGCTGGTGCTGGTGGGCGGTGCCGTCGCGCTGGGGGCGCCGCCTGCGGCTTCGTGATCGGATCCGGCGGAACGACCCTGCCCCGGTTCTGTTCGGCGCCTCGCCGTGGCACAAGCACGGTCAGATCGACCGGAGGAACCGCAGGGATGCCCATCCGCCAGGTGGCGACGACGCCTTTTGCCGACCAGCGACCCGGCACATCCGGCCTGCGGAAGAAGGTGCCGGTCTTCCAGCAGCCCCACTATGTCGAGAATTTTCTCCAGTCGATCCTTGATGTCGTCGGCGACAAGCTGCGCGGCGCGACTCTGGTGATCGGCGGCGACGGGCGATACCTCAACCGGCAGGTGGCGGAGACGGCGATCCGCATGGCCGCCGCCGCCGGGGCCGGGCGCATCCTGGTGGGACAGGGCGGGCTGCTGTCCACCCCCGCGGCATCGGCGCTGATCCGCGCGAGCGGCGCGATCGGCGGCATCGTGCTCTCCGCCAGCCACAATCCCGGCGGGCCGGACGGCGATTTCGGCATCAAGTTCAACACGGCGAATGGCGGCCCGGCGCCGGAGGAGGTGACGGAGGCGATCCATCGCCGCGCCGCCGCGCTGACGGCATACCGGATCGCGGCGGAAGCGGCGCCGGACATCGACGCGATCGGTGAAACCCGCCTGCTGGACAGCATCGTCGCCGTCATCGACCCCGTCGCCGGCCATGCCGCGCTGATGGAAACGCTGGTCGACTTCCCCGCCATCGCCGCGATGTTCGCGGCCGGCTTCCGCATGCGCTTCGATGCGATGAGCGCGGTGACCGGCCCCTATGCGAAGGCGATCATCGAGGGGCGTCTCGGCGCGCCCGCCGGCACCGTCGTGAACGCGACCCCCCTGCCCGATTTCGGCGGCCACCACCCGGACCCGAACCCCGTCCACGCCGCCGATCTGATGGCGGAGATGATGGGCGACGCGCCGCCCGATTTCGGCGCCGCCAGCGATGGCGATGGCGACCGGAACATGATCGTGGCGCCGGGGATGTTCGTGACGCCCTCGGACAGCCTGGCGATCCTGGCGGCCCATGCCCATCGCGCACCGGGCTATGCCGCGGGCCTGGCAGGCGTCGCACGCTCCATGCCCACCAGCCGCGCGGTGGACCGCGTGGCGAAGCGCCTCGGCATTCCCAGCTACGAGACGCCGACGGGCTGGAAGTTCTTCGCCAACCTGCTGGATTCCGGCCGCATCACCCTGTGCGGGGAGGAAAGCGCCGGCACCGGGTCGAACCATGTGCGGGAGAAGGATGGCCTCTGGGCCGTGCTGATCTGGCTGACCATCATCGCCGCGACGGGCCGGCGCGCCGATGCGATCGTGCGGGACCATTGGGCGGAATTCGGGCGGGACTACTACAGCCGCCATGACTATGAGGAAGTGGACAGCGACGCCGCCAAGGCGCTGATGGCGGCGCTGCGCGATAAGCTGCCCACGCTGGCCGGCCAGTCCTTCGCCGGGCTGACGGTCGCGGAAGCCGATGACTTCGCCTATGCAGACCCCGTCGATGGCAGCGTGACGCCCGCGCAGGGCGTGCGCATCCTGTTCGCGGAGGATGCGCGCGCGGTGTTCCGCCTGTCCGGCACGGGCACGGTGGGGGCGACGCTGCGCGTCTACCTCGAACGCTTCGAACCCGATGCCGCGCGCCACGCCCTGCCGGTGCAGGAGGTGCTGGCCCCCGTGATCGCCGCGGCGCGGGAGATCGCGCAGATCGCGGCGCATACCGGCCGCGCGGAGCCCAGCATCATCACGTGAGGCACGAAGATCATGGCTGACATCACACTCGTCACCGGCGCGGCCGGCAATCTCGGCCGCGCGGTGGCCACCGCCCTGGCCGCGCGCGGCTCCACCGTGGTGGCGCTGGACCGCGTGGCGGAACCGCTGGAGGCGATGGTGGCGGCGCTGCCGGGGGTTGGGCATCTGCCGCTGGCAGGCGTGGACCTCAGCGACGCCGCGGCCTGCGAGGCCGCGGTGGCGGCGGTGCTGGCGCGCTTCGGGCGCCTCGATGGCGTGGTGCATACCGTGGGGGGCTTCGACATGGCCTCCATCGGGGATGGTGGCGCCGAACTGTTCGAGCGGATGTTCCGGCTGAACCTGATGACCACGGTGAACTTGTTCCGCGCCGCCATCGCGGCGATGCGCCCCGCCGGCCGCGGCAGCCTGGTGGCGATCGGCGCCATGGCGGCGCTGAAGGCGCCCGCGCAACTCGCGGCCTATTCCGCCAGCAAGGCGGGCGTGCTGCGCCTGGTGGAAGCCTATGCGGAGGAGCTGAAGCCCACGGGGCTGCGCGTGAACGCCATCCTGCCCGGCACCATCGACACGCCGCAGAACCGCGCGGCGATGCCGGGGGCGGATACGTCGGGCTGGGTGCAGCCGGCGCAGCTGGCGGAGGCCGCTTCCTTCCTGGTGAGCCCGGCGGCGAGCGGCATCACGGGCGTGCTGCTGCCGGTGACCGGCAGGGGCTGAGCTATTCCGGGGAGACCGACATGGCGTAGGTCTCCTCATCGTTCCGCGCGACGACGCGCAGGCCGCGGCGGGCCGCCCAGATGTTCACCTGGTGGTGCAGCGGGATGATGGCGTAATCGCGCATGGCGATGCGGGTGGCCTCCCGATACGTGGCCTCCCGCGCCGCGGGGTCCAGCGTGGACAGCGCGCGGTCCAGCACCGCGTCGAAGGCGGGGTTCGAATACATCGAGCGGTTGGAGGTGCCGCGACCCCGCGCCCGATCCGGCGTCGCGATCAGCGCGACCATGGGGCTGTCAGGCTCCCCCGTGCCGGTACCCCAACCGCTGAGGCCCACGGAGAATTCCTCTCGCGCCGAACGGGTGAAATAGACGTTGGAGGGCAGCGCCTGGATCTCCGTCCGCACGCCGATGCGCGACCACATCTGCGCCACGGCCTGGATGATGCGGTCGTCATTCACGTAGCGGTCATTGGGACCGGCGAGCACCACGCGGAAGCCGGCGGCGAAGCCCGCCTCCGCCAGCAGGCGCTGGGCGCGGGCGGGGTCGAAGGGATCGGGGCGGGTCTCGGGATCATGGCCCATCATCCCGGCGGCGAGGAACTGGCCCGATGGCGTGGCATAGCCGCCCATGACCTGGCGGACGATGGCGTCGCGGTTGATGGAGAGGGAGAGCGCCTCCCTCACCCGCTGGTCGCGCAGCGGGCTGCGCGGCAGGCGTTCGCCATTCAGGCCGGTGACACCCGGCGTGTCGTCCCGCCGGTGGTCGAGGTAGAGGTAGATGTTCCGCAGCGCCGGGCGGCTGGCGATGGTGATGGCGGGGTTGGTCTTCAGCGCGTCCACGTCGCGGGTGGAGACGGCATCGATGACATCGACATCGCCCGCGCGCAGCGCCGCGATGCGCGACGCGTCATTGGCGATGACGCGGTAGTTGACGCGCGCCCAGGGCTGCGCGCCGCCCCACCAGGCGGGGTTGCGCGCCATCACCGCCTCGCTGCCCGGGGAATAGGACACCAGGCGGTAGGGGCCGGTGCCGATGGCGGCGCGGCCGCTGTTGAACTCGGCCGTCTCCACCTGCAGGCTGAGGCTCCGGTTGATGATGGTGATGCCGCTCATCAGATTCGGGATCAGCGGGTTCGGCGTGACGGTGTGGAGGCGGATGGTGTGCGCATCCATCACCTCGATGCGCTGGACGGGGCGCGTGTAGATGGTGAAGCTGCCGGGGCTGTTGCGGACCTGGGGGACGCGCTCGAAGGAGAAGACGACATCCTCCGCCGTGAAGGCCGTGCCGTCATGCCAGGTGACGCCCGGCCGCAGCCTGAACTCCCAGACCGTGTCGCTGATCGCCTCCCATGACGTGGCGAGGCCGGGCTTGAGGCGGAAATCCTCATCGGTCGCGACCAGGCGTTCGAAGACATGCTTGGTCAGCGCGTTGTTGGGCGTGAGGGTGTGGTAGTGCGGGTCCATGGAGGTGAAGGCACCGCCGACGCCGATGGACAGCGTCTGCGCCATCGCCGCGGGCGACACGGCAAGCAGCGCGGCAAGCAGGGTCTTGCGCATCGGGACACCCCATGAACATGCTTCCCGTCGATCCTATGGATCGCGATGCGGCGCCGCAATCGCGGTCAGCACCGCGAGGGAGCGCATTGCCCGATGGACCTGCTCATCACCGATGCAGTCATCGTCACGCAGGATGCAGCGCGCACAATCCTTGACCGCAGCGCCATCGCGATCCGCGGCGACCGGATCGCCGCCATCGGCCCGACCGCCGCGATGCAGGAAGCGCATCAGGACCTTCCGCGGATGAGCGCGCGGGGCAAGGCGGTGCTGCCCGGCTTCATCAACGCGCATACCCACACCATCCTGACCGTCCTGCGCGCGACGGTGGAGGATTGGGCGGGCAACGCCGTCTATGGCTACATGTCGCCGGTGTCCTACACCATGACGCCGCATGAGCGCGCGGTGATGGGGATGCTCGGCATCGTGGAGGGCATAAGGTCCGGCTGCACCACCTTCGTCGATCCCTTCCGCCATGTGCCGGACTACGCGGATGCGATGGCGGGGCTCGGCGTGCGGCTAGTGCTCAGCGAGAATTGCGCCGACGTGAACACGCTGAAGATCCGCCATGGCGACTGGTCGCCCGACCCGGCCTTCGGCGAGATCTTTCTCGAGCGCACGAAGGCTGGGATCGAGCGTTTCCACAACACGCATGACGGGCGGTTGCAGATCCAGATCGCAGCGCATGCGACCGACAATTGCACGCCCGAATACCTGGAGAAACTGACCGAACTGGCGCGCCGGCATGACATGCCCCGTACCATCCACCTGGCGCAGTCCATCGAGGAAATCCGCGCGGTGCGGGACCGCTATGGCTGCACACCGGCGGAATACCTGGCGCGGCATGGCTGGGCGGCGCCCGATGTCGTCGCGGCACATTGGACCTACTGCACGGAGAGCGATGTCGCGCTGCTCGGCGAGCGCGGCATGCAGATGGTGCATTGCCCCGCCAACGGATCCCGCCGCGGGCCGCATCCGGTCCTCGCCAAGAAGATCCGCGCCGCCGGCGTCAACATCTGCTTCGGCACCGACAACATGACGGAGGACATGTTCCACGCCATGAAGATCGGCCTGATCGTGCATCGCGGCGCGGAGGGCATCCAGGGCGTCGATCCGCAGCCCGAGGCGATCTTCGATGCGGTGAACGTGAACGGCGCAAGATCGATAGGACGCAGCCACGACCTCGGCAGCATCGAGGCGGGGAAGAAGGCGGACCTCACCTTCCTCAACCTGAACAGCCCCGCGCTGCGGCCGGTGACGAACCTCATCGGCAATATCGTCCATTACGGCCATCCCGGCACGGTGGAGAGCGTGATGGTGGATGGGGAATTCGTGCTGCGGGACGGCAAGCTGCTGGTCACGGATGAACAGGCGCTGATCGAGGAGGCGCAGGGCGTGACGCAGTCGGTCTGGGCGCGGATGCTGGCGGCGAACCCCGACCTGCCGCCCCCGCGCGCGCTGCGCTGGCTGGACATCTGACCATGCGGAAGATGCACCTGGTCGCCTACATGAAGACGGGGCCGAGCGCGAGCTATCCCAGCACCTGGCGCCACCCGACCGCGACGCTGGACGACCTGTTCGAGCCGACGCGGTGGGAACGCATCGCCCAGGTGCTGGAAGCCGGCTTCTTCGATGCCTGCTTCTTTGCGGACGGGCTCGGCGTGCCCGATCTCTACAAGGGGAATTTCGACGATTATGTCGGGCGCGGCGGACAGCTCTCGCTGCTCGATCCGATGACGCTGCTGCCGCTGATGGCGCGCGTCACGTCGCGGCTCGGCCTCGGCGCCACGCTCTCCACCACCTTCCACAACCCCTATAATCTGGCGCGGAGCCTGGGGTCGCTGGATATCCTCAGCAAGGGCCGCGTGGCCTGGAACGTCGTGACCACGGCGCGGGAGTTCGAGGCGCAGAATTGCGGGGAGGAAGGGCTGCCGCCGAAGGACCAGCGCTACGACCGCGCGGATGAAATCCTGGAAGCCTGCACCGCGCTGTGGGAGGGCTGGGACGAGGATGCGCTGGTGCTGGACAAGGCCAGCGGCGTCTTCGCGGACCCGTCGAAGATCCGCTACGCCCACTACAAGGGCAAGCACGTCGCGAGCCGCGGGCCGCTGTCCATTCCCCGATCGCCGCAGGGGCGGCCCGTCATCATGCAGGCGGGGTCATCGGATCGCGGCCGTGCCTTCGCGGCGCGATGGGCGGAAATGATCTTCTGCTCGCCCGCGACAAAGTCTGCCGCGCTGGCCTATCGCACCGACATCCGCGCGCGGATGGACGCCATCGGCCGGAACCCCGATGAATGCGCGGTGCTGCCTTCCTTCACCGTGGTGCTGGGGGAGACGGAATCGATCGCGAAGGAAAAGGCGGCCTTCATCGAAAGCCAGGTCGATCCGGAACTCGTCATCGCCGCCGCCTCCTGGTCCGTCGCCGCCGATCTCAGCGTGATCGATGATGAGGGCGCGCTGGTGGCGCAATCCGGAAACCAGGGCGTGCAGGGGCACCGGGACCGGGTGATGCAGGTGGCGAAGGCCAAGGGCATCAGCTTCGCGCAGGCGGTGCGGCTGCCGCGCGACCTGGTGGTGGGCACGCCCGCGCAGGTGGCGGACATGATGGAGGATTGGTTCAAATCCGGCGCGGCGGATGGCTTCATCCTGCCGCCCACGGTCTTCCCCACCACCTTCGAGGAAGTGGCGACGATGCTGGTCCCCGAATTGCAGCGCCGCGGCCTGTTCCGCACGCGCTACGCGGCGGCCACGCTGCGGGGCAACCTGCTCGATCCGGGCTAGCGGATCTGGAAGCGGATGGGGACGGTGACCTCCAGCAGGTCGCCCTCCATCCCCGCGGGGAAGGCGGGCAGCGTCGCGCGCTGGATCATCTGCTCCACGGCTGAATCCAACTCCGCATCGCCCGACCCGCGCGCGATCTGCCAGCGCGCCACGCGGCCATCGCGCAGCACGGTGAAGCGCAGCATCGTGACGCCGCTGGCGCGCCGCGCCCGGGCGCCATCGGGATAGCGCTTCTGCCGCTCCAGCGCGCCCGCCAGGGCCTGGAGGTAGGAGGGCGGCGGGCCGGAGGCCGCGACGGGCGCGGGCGGGCCTGGGGAGGCCACTGGCGCCGGCGACGTCGCGGGCGCGGGCATGGCGGCGGAGGCCGGCACGCGGGACGCGGCGGGCCGCGGCGGCGCGGGGCGCGGCGGCGGGGGCGCCGGGCGCGGCGGTTCGGGCGGCGCCGGCTCCGGCCTGGGTTCAGGCTCGGGCGGGGGCGGCTCGGCGACCGGCTCCGGCACCGGCGGGGGCGGTTCGGGCGGCGCGGGTTCTGGCGGCGGGGGCTCGGGTGGCGCGGGCTCGGGTGGCGCGGGCTCGGGCGGCGGAGCTTGCGCGGGCTCGGCCTCGGCCTGCTGTGCGGCGGGGGCTTCGCTCTCCTCCAGGACCGGATCGGCGAGCACGGCCTGCAGCGGGATCATCACCGGCTCCGGCAGGGCCTGCGCCGGCGGGACCAGCAGCAGCCACGCGGCGACACCCCCATGCAGCGACATCGCGAGGCCAGCGCCCAGCGCGCGCGGCCAGCGCGGCTGCGCCATCACCGGCAGCGTCTCCGCCGGCAGCGGCGCGGCGCGCGGCAGGGGCGCGGGTTCAGCGGCGCCCACCGGCATCGGGCTCCGAGATCAGAGCGACGCGGGAGATGCCGGCGGCGGCGACGCGGCCCATGACCCGCAGCACATCGCCATAGGGCACGTTGCGATCGCCGCGCACATGCACCGTCACATTCTCATTCGCCTGGCGCAGCGCGACCAGGCGGTCCGACAGCGCGGCTTCCTCGATGCGGTCCTGGTCGAGATGGATGGCGCCGTCGCGCGTCACGGTCAGCAGCACCGGCGGCTGGGGGGAGGAGGCGCGCGGCGCGGCGCTGCGCGGCAGGTCCACCGGCACGCCCGCCTGCATCATCGGCGCCGCCACCATGAAGACGATCAGCAGCACGAGCATCACGTCGACGAAGGGTGTCACGTTGATCTCGGCGATGGGGTGGTCCTCGGACTCATCCTCGCCGCCCAGGCGGAAGGCCATGGCGCTACTCCGCCGCGCGGGAGGCGCGGGGCGGGCGGGCGGAGAGCCGCGCGCCGACGGTCGCGATGGCGGACAGCGCTTCCTGCCGCAGCCGGCCAAAGCGCAGCGTGATGCGGTTATAGGCGATGACGGCGGGGATCGCGGCGACCAGGCCGATGGCGGTGGCCAGCAGCGCTTCCGCGATGCCCGGCGCGACGACGGCCAGGCTGGTGTCCTGCATCTTCGCGATGCCCTGGAAACTGCCCATGATGCCCCAGACCGTGCCGAACAGCCCGACGAAGGGCGCCACGGCGCCTGTCGTGGCCAGGATCGGCACGCCGCCCTGCATGCCGCGCAGCGCGCCGCCCAGAAGGTCGCGCATCGCGCGCTCGATCCTCTCCCGGTATTCGCCGCGGCTTTCGCCCTGCTCGCGGCCTTCGGACCATTCGCGCGCGGCGGCGCGATGCAGGCGGGCGGCCAGACCCTCCCCCGTATGGCTGGCCTCCATATGCGACAGGGCGGCGACTTCCCGCTTCAGGCGGCGCAGCAGGATCGCCTTCTCGATCGCCACGGCCCAGCAGACGACGGAGGCCAGCGCGAGCACCGCCATGACGCCCTGCACCACCGGCCCGGCCTGGAGGATGAGGCCGACCGGCGAAAGGTCCGGCCCATGAATCGCGTCCTGCATCACGCGACCTCCGCCCATTGCCGGAGCAGGTTGTGGTAGACGCCCGTCAGCGCGACGGGGCCGCCATGGCCCGGCGGCAGTTCCGCCGTCACGCCATTGATCGCCATGTCGAGGTCGAAGAGCAGCCGTCGCTGCATGTCGTCGCGGATCATCGACTGGATCCAGAAGAAGGCGGAGACGCGGCTGCCGCGCGTCACCGGCTCCACCCGGTGCAGGCTGGTGGCGGGATAGACCACGGCATGGCCCGCGGGCAGCTTCACGCGCTGTTCGCCATAGGTGTCCTGCACCACCAGCTCGCCGCCGTCGTAATCCTCCGGCGGCGTCAGGAACAACGTGCAGGAGACGTCGGTGCGGATGCGGTGGGGCGTGCCGCGGATCTGCCGGATGGCATTGTCCACATGCGCGCCGAAATTCATGCCCGGGTCGTAGCGGTTGAACAGCGGCGGGAAGACGCGGAAGGGTAGCACCGCCGCGATGAACAGCGCCGACCGTCCGAGCCCGCCGAGGACGAGATCGCCGAGTTCCTGGTGGAGCCTGGTGCCTTCCTCGATCTGAAGGTTGTGCTTCACGGCCGCGGATTGATGGCCGGCCGTGGCGCGGCCATCAATCCAGGGCGCGGCGGCCAGGGCGGCGTGCGCGCGCGCCGCTTCCCCTGGCGTCAGGATATCGGCGATCTCGACCAGCATCAGAAGCGGACCGCCGCGCTGGCGATGAAGGTGCGGCCGACGCCGGGCACGACATGGCCGGTGTAGACCGTGTCATAGGTGCGGGCATCGCCCAGGTTGATGGCATTCAACTGCACGCGGAGCCCCTGGAGGTTGGACTGGCTCGGCGTCCAGGCCAGGGCTGCGTCGAGCCTGGTGTAGGACGGTGCCAGCGTGGTGTTGGTGGTGTTGGCGTAGCGGCGGTCCACGAAGGACAGGCCGCCGCCGATCTGGATGTCGCCCGGCAGGTCATAGGTGGACCAGAGGGAGGCCGAGTGCGGCGGGACGTTCGCGAATTCCTTGCCGACTTCCGCGGCATTGCCGGAACTGCGGATCTCCGACTGCATGTAGGTGTAGCCGGCCATGATGTTCCAGCCCGGCATGACGCGGCCCTGGACGGAGACTTCCACGCCATCCACGCGCACCTGGCCATCCAGCACCTGCAGGGTGGAATTGGCGGGATCGCTGGTGCGGGCGTTCAGCTTCTCCGTCCGGAACAGCGCGCCCTGCAGGCGGACGCCATCGACGACGTTCCAGGAGGCACCGAATTCGTAGGTGGTCGCCGTCTCCGGCGCCAGATTCGCGTTGTTCGCCGCCAGCGTGAGGGATTCGGCGGAGGGGTTGAAGGAGGTGCCAGCGGAGACGTAGGTGCGCACGCCCTCCCACGGCTTGAAGATCAGCGCGCCGCGCCAGGTCGCCTCCCGGTCCGTGCGGCCGAAGACCTGCGACGTGCCGCGGTTGGTCTGGGAAGCCTCGAAGCTCTCCCACCGGCCGCCCAGCATCACCTCCCACATCTCGCTGAGGTGGATGCGGTCGACGAAGTAGAAGGCCATGGTATCGGCGGATGTCTTGATGTCCGACGCCAGGGAGGTGACGATGTTGCCCGTGTCGTAGAAGTCGGGCGAGAGCAGGTTGGCGAGCGGCCGGCCGGTCTGGTTGTAGCGCGTGACTTCCGAGGATTCCCGGCCGAACTCCACGCCCGCCAGGATGTCGTGGCGGAAGCCCAGCAAATTGAGGTTCAGCGACGCCTCCGACTGGTTCACCATCATGCTGTCGAAGCCGGATCGCACCTGGGACTGGCGCGTGATGGCGGTGCCGGCAGCGTTCAGGCGCGGCGCGGTGGCGGAGACGTCGCGGGAGTAGTTCGCCCAGCGCGTGGTGTTGCGCAGCAGCACGCCTTCATTCACGCGATGTTCAAGCCGTGCGGTGAAGACATCGGTCTGGGTGTTCTCCTCATCCGTCTGGTTCAGGCCGTAGAAGGTGTTGGTGGAAACGCGCAGCGGGCGGCCATTGCGGTAGGGCACGCCGTAGTCCGGCATGTTGCGTTCTTCCTGGTGCAGCCAGGACAGCGTCAGGCTGGTCGGCCCGCCGATGCCCCAGGTGACGGAGGGAAAGACGCCCCAGCGTTCGTTGAAGACGTGGTCGCGCTGGGATGCATCGATGCGCGACCCCATCGCGGCGATGCGCGCGGCCACATCGCCCGCGCGGATGTTCACGTCGCTGGTGGCGCGCACGCCGGAGGGGGAGTAGCCGGAGATCCAGACCTCGCCCTGGCTGGTCGCCAGCGGCAAGCGCGACCGCTGGTCCACCGCGCCGCCCGTAGATCCGCGCCCGAACATGACGGAGGACGGGCCCTTCAGCACATCGACCGATTCCAGGAAGAAGGTATCGCGCGTGTACTGGCCGGTGTCCCTGATGCCGTCGATGAAGAAGTCGCTGCGGGCGGAGAAGCCGCGGAGCGTCAGATTGTCGCCGCTGAACCCGCCCTCACCGGCCGAGAGGCTGATGCCGGTGACGTTGCGCAGGGCCTCCCGCACCGTCGTCGCGGCGCGTTCCTCCATCACCGCGCGGGGGATGACGTTCACGGTCTGCGGCATCTCCCCGGCCGTGACGGGGCTGCGGCTGAGCGGCGCGGTTTCCGTGCGGTAGGTCGAGGGTGCCTGGCCGGTGATGCCGATCTCCGGCAGCGCGGCGGCCGGGGCTTCCTGGGCGGTGGCGGCGGGCGCGCCGAGGGCGGTGACGAGGCCGATACCCGCCAGGCCGAGCGTCGGCTTCAGCAGGCCGGGATTCACGAGGGGGGCGGGCTTCACGGGCGGGGCGCTCCAGGGGCTCGAAGTGGCGCCTGGCTGGCTTGCGCGCGGAGAGGAGGAGGGGCCCCGGTTGCTGGCTGGCTTGGCTGGACAGTGCCGGCACGCCGCCGGCCCTGACGCGATTAGACTGTTTGCGAATGCCTCGCAATATCACGGAACGTGACAGCCGGCCTTGCAGGCATTGAAAAACTGTAAGATTCTGCCGCGCCCGTCAGGAGCGCCGCCGCCATGCAGGACCTGTTGCCGATCGCCACCCGCATCGGCCTGCTGCTCAAGGCACGCGGGGAAACCGTGGCGGTGTCGGAATCCGCGGCCGGCGGGCTGGTTGCCGCCAGCCTGCTCGCCCTGCCCGGTGCCAGCGCCTATTTCCGCGGCGGCGCCGTGGTCTATACGGCGGAGGCGCGCAGCGGGCTGCTCGGCATCGCGGCCGAGGACATGCGGGGGATGCGATCCGCCAGCGAACCCTACGCCGCGCTCTGCGCCGCGACGATCCGGCGCCGGCTCGGCGCGGATTGGGGCATTGCGGAAACGGGCGCCGCGGGGCCGAGCGGCAACCGCTACGGCGATGCGGCGGGCCATGCCTGCCTGGCGGTGGCCGGCGCCGTGGCGCGGGTGACGACGCTGGAGACCGGCAGCGCGGAGCGGGAGGCCAATATGCGCCGCTTCGCCGCGGCCGCGCTGGCCCTGCTGGAACAGGCGATCAGCGAGGCCGGCTGACCCCGGCGGCACCGGGCTGGCGGCGCGCGCGCCCGGTGGCGGGCGGCTCGGGCTCCGGCCCCGCGGCGCGGGCCAGCACCAGGCCGAAGGCGGCGCGCGCCGGCACATCGAGCCGCCGGTAGTGCCGCAGCAGCGCTTCTTCATCCGGCGCCAGCAGGCCGAGATCGCCCTGCGGTTCCTCCAGCATATGCGGCGGGATGAGGTCGCCGGGTTCCAGGCCGAGCAGAAAGGCTTCGTCCACGTCGAGCGCGTTGGCGAGGCGCCTCAGCGCCTGGCCGCGCGGCAGGGCGCCATCGCCGCGCAGCAGGGCCACGATCGTGCCGGGCTTGAGGCCGGCCGCCACCTCCGCCTCCTCCGCCGCCAGGCCGAGGCGGTCGAGGCGGCCATCGATGCGGGTGATGATCTCGGGGTTGGGGTCCATGCGGCGGCATAGCGGATGGGCCGGCCTTATTCAACGACAGGATGGCGTTGAATGACGTGGCGGGCGACAGGAGGTTGCGTCCAGCGGCTGCCTGGGCTCGCTTTGCGTCGCTGTGGCGCGGCGCCGGATAATTTCACGATAATGATCAGTTTTACCTTGACGAAGCGTGGTATGCGGCGCATCTCCCGCCGTGCTGAACGAGGATCACGCACCGTGCACCCGCCCCTGACCATGATCGTCGCGCCGAACTGCCCGGGCCCGCGGCGAATGCGGCGCTGTCGCCGCGGCTGAAGGCCGCCCCACGACACCGTCCCTGGTCACGATTCCGGAGTGCTTCCCATGATCGAATCCCGTCCCATCGATATCGATGGCCGTTTCGTCGGCGTTGCCGTCAATGCTTCCCTGTCCTGGCATTTCGTCGCGGTCGATCCCGTGCTGGATGACCTGCACGGCACGCATTTCAGCAGTGCCGAGGAAGTCGCGCGCGTCGCTCGGCTGGTGCTGGCGCGGGCGACGCGGCGGACCCACTGACGCAACGACGTCGATGGCTGACCTGCTTGCGGAGAGGGTTGCCGCGCCCCCGGCGCCGCGCCACATGGCCGACGCCATGCCGGACAGTCCCTCCCCTCCTGTGACCCCCTGGGCGATCTCGCTGGATCGCCTGACCAGGCGTTTCGCCCGCGGCAATACGCTGGCGCTGGACGATGTTTCCGTCAGCGTGCGGGAGGGAGAGGTCTTCGGGATCGTCGGGCGGTCGGGCGCGGGCAAGTCCACGCTGATCCGCTGCGTCAACCTGCTGGAAAGGCCGGATGCGGGCCGCGTGACGGTGCTGGGGCAGGATCTGCTGGCGCTGGATGATGCGGGGCTGCGGGCGGCGCGGCGCGGCATCGGCATGGTGTTCCAGCACTTCAACCTGCACAGCCGCCGCACGGTGGCGGAGAATGTCGCCTTCCCGCTGGAAGTCGCCGGCCTGCCCGCCGCCGAACGCCGCGCGCGCGTGGCGGAAATCCTGCCGCTGGTGGGGCTGGAGGGAAAGCGGGACGCCTATCCCGCCCAGCTCTCCGGCGGGCAGAAGCAGCGCGTCGGCATCGCGCGCGCCCTCGCCTCGCGCCCCCGCATTTTGCTGTGCGACGAGGCGACGAGCGCGCTCGATCCCGAGACGACGCGGGAGATCCTGGCGCTGATCCGCGACCTGCGCGCGAAGCTCGACCTCACCGTGCTGCTCATCACGCATGAGATGGCGGTGGTGAAGGCGATCTGCGATCGCGTCGCCGTGATGGAGGCGGGACGCGTGATCGAGCATGGCCCCGTCTTCTCCGTCTTCACGCGGCCCGAACACCCGACGACGCGCAGCTTCGTGGCGGAGGTGATCGGCCATGGCGTGCCGGCCAGCACCCTGGCCCGGCTGCCCGCGCCGCGGCCGGGGGAGCGGCGCCGCCTGGCGCAGGTGGTCTTCACCGGGCCGAACTCCACCCGCGCGGTGGTGAGCGAGGCGAGCCGGGATTTCGGGCTCGACATCAACATCGTCTCCGGCCGGGTGGACGACATTGCCGGGGAGCCCTTCGGCGTGATGGCGCTGGCAGCCTATGGGCCGGATGGCGCCATCGATGCGGCCTTCGGCTGGATGCGCGACCTGGGCCTGACGGTGACGGAGATCGCGCCATGAGCTGGCTGGCCCCCGCGCTTCAGGACCTGCTGGTGGAGGCGCTGTGGGACACGGCGCTGATGGTGGGGGCTTCCGCCGCCATCGCCGTCATCATCGGCCTGCCCATCGCGCTGCTGCTGCATGCGACGGCGCCGGGCGGGCTGGCGCCGAATGCCTGGCTCAACCGGCCGCTCGGCCTGGTGGTGAATGCCACGCGGTCCACGCCCTTCATCATCCTGATGGTGGCGATCGTGCCCTTCACGCGGCTGGTGGCCGGCACCTCCATCGGCACCGGCGCGGCCATCGTGCCGCTGGCGCTGGCCGCCACCGCCTTCCTGGCCCGGCTGTTCGAGAATGCGCTGCGGGAAGTGGACCCCGGCGTGATCGAGGCCGCGCGCGCCATGGGCGCCACGCGGATGCAGATCGTGGCCAAGGTTCTGGTGCCGGAAGCGCTGCCGGGGCTGGTGGCGGCCACGACCGTCGCGCTGGTCTCGCTGGTCGGCTTCTCCGCCATGGCGGGGGCGGTGGGCGGCGGGGGGCTGGGTGACCTCGGCATTCGTTTCGGCTACCAGCGCTTCATGCCGGAGGTGATGGCCACCGTCGTCGTCATCCTCATCGTCTTCGTGCAGGCGCTGCAATCGCTGGGCGACTGGCTGGTGCGCCGGCTGTCGCATCGTTGAAGAAGAAGGAACACGCCATGATCACTCGTCGCACCCTGGCGCTGGCCGGCGCCGCGCTGCCCTTCGCCACGGCCGCCCGCGCGCAGGACATCGGCAGCACGCAGCGGCCGCTGCGCATCGGCGTCACCGCCGGGCCGCATGCGCAGGTGATGGAGAAGGTGCGGGAGATCGCGGCGCGCGATGGCCTCGCGATCCGCATCGTCGAGTTCCAGGACTTCATCCAGCCGAATGCCGCGCTCGCGGCCGGCGACCTGGATGCCAACAGCTACCAGCACCAGCCCTTCCTGGACCAGCAGGTGCGCGACCGGCGCCTGCCGCTGGTCAGCGTCGCGAAGACCATGATCTTCCCGATGGGCCTCTATTCCCGTCGCCACCGCAGCGCGGCGGCGATTCCGGCGGGCGGGCGCGTGGCGATCCCGAACGATCCGACGAATGGCGGCCGCGCGCTGGTTCTGCTGGCCGCCAACGGCCTGTTCAGGCTGCGCGACGGCGCGGATTTCCGCGCCACCGTTGCCGACATCACGGAGAATCCGCGCCGCATCCGCGTGGTGGAGCTGGAAGCCGCGCAGCTGCCCCGGGTGCTGGAGGAGGTGGAGGCCGCCACCATCAACACCAACTTCGCCATCCCCGCCGGGCTGAACCCGGTGCGGGACGCGATCGCGCTGGAATCCTGCGACAGCCCCTATGCCAATCTCATCGCCGTGCGGCAGCAGGACCAGGGCGCGCCCTGGGTGCGGCGCCTGGTTGCCGCCTACCAGAACCAGGAGGTGAAGGACTTCGTCCAGGCCACCTTCCAGGGCGCCGTCGTTCCCGCCTTCTGATCCACATGCCGCAGGAGGCGCCGATGACGGCAGCAAGACGCTTGCACCTCGGCGCCTTCATGCGCCCGGTCAGCATCCACACCGGCGCCTGGCGCTATCCCGGCGCCTGGGCGGATGCGAATTTCAGCTTTCCCCGGCTGAAGACCCTCATCCAGCGGCTGGAGGCGGCGAAGTTCGACGCCTTCTTCATGGCGGACCATTTGGCGCTGCTGAACATGCCGATCGAGGCACTGCGCCGCAGCCATACCGTGACCAGCTTCGACCCGCTGACGCTGCTGCCCGCCCTCGCCGCCGTGACGGAGCGGATAGGGCTGATCGCGACGGCATCGACGACCTACAACGATGCCTATCACGTCGCCCGCAAATTCGCCTCGCTGGACCACATCAGCAATGGCCGCGCGGGCTGGAACCTGGTGACCACCGCCAACCCCGATGCCGCGCTGAATTTCGGCCATGACGCCCATATGGCGCATGGGGAACGCTACAAGCGCGCGCGGGAATTCTACGACGCCGTCACCGGGCTGTGGGACAGCTTCGCCGACGATGCCTTCATCCGTGACCAGGAAACGGGAATCTTCTGGGACCCCGCGCGGATGCATGTGCTGGACCACAAGGGGCCGGAACTGTCGGTGCGCGGGCCGCTTAACGTGGCGCGCCCGGTGCAGGGCTGGCCGGTCATCGTGCAGGCAGGGGCTTCCGACGCCGGGCGGCAGATCGCGGCGGAGACCGCGGAGATGGTCTTCGCCGCCGGTGGCAGGCTGGAAGACGCGCAGGCCTACTACGCCGATGTGAAGGGGCGCGCCGCGCGCTACGGGCGCGACCCGGACCGGATCAAGATCCTGCCCGGCGCGCTCGTGATCGTGGGCGATACGGTGGAGGAGGCGCGGGCGAAGCACCGGCACCTCGACAGCCTGGTTCATCTGGAGAGTGCGATCGGATCGCTCTCCGTCGCGCTCGGCGTGGATGCGCGGCAGTTCGAGCTGGACGCGCCACTGCCCGAGATTCCCGAGACCGAGGGCGGCAAGTCCGGCCGCGAGCGCGCCATCACCATGGCGCGGCGGGAGAATCTGACGGTGCGCGAACTGGCGCAGCGGCTCGGCGGCTATGGCGGGCTGGCGATGGTCGGCACGCCGGCCACCATCGCGGATGAGATGGAGCGCTGGCTGGACGGGCGCGGCTGCGACGGGTTCAACGTGATGTTCCCCTTCGTGCCCGCCGGGCTCGAGGAATTCTGCGACAGGGTGGTGCCGGAGTTGCAGCGGCGCGGCCTGTTCCGCACCGAGTATGAGGGCACCACGCTGCGCGAGCATCTCGGCCTGGAAAGGCCGGCGAACCGTTTCTTTCCGGCCTGAGTCAGGCGGGGCGGCGGTTCCAGGGCATCGCCGCCAGCGCATTCGCCATCGGGCAGAAGCCGGTGATGCCCGCCATCGCCAGGCCCGCGCCGACGAAGCCGGACAGGGCGATGAAGCCGGGATGCACCGTCGCGGCCAGCACCGCACCCAGCAGCGCAAGGCTGCCCGCCACGATCTGCACCTGGCGCATCAGCGGCAGGGGCGCGCGGCGATCCTCCGCGATGGGGACGCCGGCGCCCCGCAGCGCGGCCAGGCCGCCCTGGACCGCGAAGGCGTCGCAGCCGCCCGCCTTGGCCGCAAGCGCCGCGCCATCCTGCGTGGTGCGCGCGCCGGAGGCGCAGTGGAAGATCAGCACCGCCCCCTGCGGGGCCTCCGCCTGGTCCAGCCGCGACAGCGGCCAATGGGCGGATCCCGGCACATGGGCGCGGGCCCTTTCATCGGCCTCCCGCACATCCACCAGCGTGGCGCGGCCTTCGCGCAGCAGGGCGGCGGCCCGGGTGGCATCGATCAGGGGCAGGGACATGGCAGGCTCCTTGGGTCGCGGCGGCGCGGCACTATATCAGATGTCTCTAAGTTAGTATCATCTAATATAAAGGGAAGACCCCCATGAGTGACTCCCTCACCCTCCCCTGCCCCCACTGCGCCGCGGCCAACCGCGTGCCGGCCGCGCGGCTGGCGGAGCACCCGCGTTGCGGCGCCTGCCACCAGCCGATCTTCACCGGCAAACCGCTGGCGCTGGATGAGGCCGGGTTCCAGCGGCACCTGAGGCTGTCCTCCATCCCGCTGCTGGTGGATTTCTGGTCGTCCTGGTGCGGTCCCTGCCGCGCCATGGCCCCGGCCTTCGAAGCCGCGGCGCAGGAGCTGGAGCCGGCGATGCGGCTGGTGAAGATATCCACGGAGGAAGCGCCGGCGCTGGCCGCGCGCCTGCAGATCACGAGCATCCCGACCCTCGCGCTGTTCCGCGGAGGGCAGGAGGTCGCGCGCCAGGCCGGGGCGCTGCCGGCCCGGCAGATCGTGGCCTGGGCGCGCAGCCGCTAGGCGCTATCGCTGCAGAACAGGTCCTTCAGCGTGGCGATCAGCGCCGCCACGCGGGGATCGGCGATGCGGTAGTGGATGGTGGTGCCGCTGCGGCGCGTCGCCACCAGCCCATCATCGCGCAGCTTCGCCAGATGCTGCGACAGGGCGGGCTGGGACAGGCCGACATGCGCCGCCAGGCTGCCCACCGGGGCCTCCCCCTCCACCAGCAATTGGCACAGCACCAGCAGGCGTCGTTCATTGCCCAGCAGGCGCAGCAGCGCCGCGGCCTCCGCCGCGCGTTCCTGCATCGCGGCCGCGCCGGGCGCAGTCAGGGTGGTGGGGATCGGGGCATCGGGCATCGTCCTGCCCATGTGTGCCGGCGCGGCGGGGCAATCAAGCCACCGTCATTGCGAGTGCTTCGCATTTGCGATATACTGGCGCCGACCAGCCGGGACATGACCCTTGACCGAAGCGCCGCCCCTTCCTGAACCGCCCCCCGCCCCTGCCCCCACCCTGACCAGCGAGACGTTGCTCCAGGGCGGGCGGGAAGCGACCATCCTGCATGGGGGAGAGGTCTATCGCCTGCGCCTGACCAGCAAGGACAAGCTGATCCTGACGAAATAGGCCGCCCGGCGGGATTGCCCTGCGCCCCGCCCCCACGGCACCTTCCCGCCACCAAGGAAGGCGGGAACACCGGCGATGGCCCAATGGCTCAAGCGTTCGATCGCGGCGGATGACAAGGAAGCCGCGCAGGTCCAGGTCCGCGCGACGGTGGAAGCGCTGCTGGCCGATATCGCGAAGCGCGGCGATGCCGCGGTGCGGGAGATGTCGGCGAAGTTCGATGGCTGGGACCGCAGCGATTTCCGCCTGACGGATGCCGAGATCCGCGCCTGCCTGGCGGAACTGCCCGCCCGCGCGCTGGACGATATCCGCTTCGCGCAGGAGCAGGTCCGCAACTTCGCGCAGCACCAGCGCGAATCGATGAAGGACATCGAGGTGGAGACGCTGCCGGGCGTGGTGCTCGGCCATCGCAACATCCCCGTCAATTCGGTGGGCTGCTACGTGCCGGGCGGCAAGTATCCGCTGCTGGCGTCCGCCCACATGTCCGTGGTGACGGCGAAGGTCGCGGGCGTGCCGCGCATCGCCACCTGCGCGCCGCCCTACAACGGCAAGCCCGCGCCGGCGATCGTGGCGGCGCAGCATCTGGCGGGGGCGGATGAGATCCGCGTCCTCGGCGGCGTGCAGGCCGTGGGCGCCATGGCGCTGGGGACGGAGAGCATCGCGGCGGTCGACATGCTGGTCGGCCCCGGCAATGCCTATGTGGCGGAGGCCAAGCGGCAGCTCTTCGGCCGCGTCGGCATCGACCTCTTCGCCGGCCCGACCGAGACGCTGGTGATCGCGGACGACACCGTCGACGGGGAGCTTTGCGCGACGGACCTGCTCGGCCAGGCGGAGCACGGCCCGACCAGCCCCGCCATCCTGCTGACCGATTCGGAAAAGCTGGCCCGCGACACGATGCGGGAGGTGGAGCGCCTGCTGACCATCCTTCCCACCGCCGGCATCGCCGCCAAGGCCTGGGAGGATTACGGCGAGGTGATCCTCTGCGAGGACAAGGCGGAGATGCTGCGGGAGGCCAACCGCATCGCCTCCGAACACGTGCAGGTCATGACCAGCGACGATGATTTCTTCCTGAAGAACATGACCAATTACGGCGCGCTGTTCCTCGGCCCGCGCACCAATGTCAGCTATGGCGACAAGGTCATCGGCACCAACCACACGCTGCCGACCCTGGGGGCGGCGCGCTACACGGGCGGACTCTGGGTCGGCAAGTTCCTCAAGACCGTGACCTACCAGCGCGTGCTGACGGATGAGGCGAGCGCGATGGTCGGCGCCTATTGCTCCCGCCTCTGCATGCTGGAGGGCTTCGTGGGGCATGCGGAGCAGGCCAACATCCGGCTGCGGCGCTATGGCGGGTTGAACGTGCCCTACGGGCAGGCGGCGGAGTGATGGACTTGCCGAGGACGCCGTCCTTCCGGCTGGACGGGCGCCGCGCGCTGGTGACGGGGGCGGGGCGCGGCATCGGGCTGGCCGCCGCCTGCGCGCTGGCGGAGGCCGGCGCGCATGTCGTGCTGGCCGCGCGATCCTCCGGCGAGATCGGGGAAGCGGCCGAGGACATCCGCGCGCAAGGCGGATCGGCGGAGGCGCTGGCGATGGATGTCGCCGACATCGACGACGCCACCGCGAAGATCGCGAAGGCCGGGCCGTTCCATGTGCTGGTGAACAATGCCGGTACCAACCGCCCCGCCGCCTTCCCCGATGTGACGCCAGCGGATTTCGACGCGGTGATGAACCTCAATGTCCGCGCCGCCTTCTTCGTGGCGCAGGCCGTCGCGAAGGGGATGACGGAGGCCGGCATCCCCGGCGCCATCATCCATGTCTCCTCCCAGATGGGGCATGTCGGCGGAGCGCGGCGCAGCGTCTATTGCGCGTCCAAATGGGCGATCGAGGGCATCGCGCGTGCGATGGCCATCGACCTCGCCCCCCACGGCATCCGCGTGAACACGCTCTGCCCCACCTTCATCGAGACCCCGATGACGAAGCCCTTCCTGCAGGACGCGGCCTTCAAGGCCAGCGTCGTGCAGAAGATCAAGCTCGGGCGCCTTGGCCAGGTGGAGGATCTGATGGGCGCGATCCTGTTCCTGGCCTCCGACGCCGCCAGCCTGATGACGGGATCGTCGCTGCTGGTGGATGGGGGCTGGACGGCGGGCTAGTCAGTCCGCCCGCGCGCCGGATTCCTGCACCACGCGCGACCACTTCGCCGCATCGGCCACGACCATGCGGGCGAAGGCTTCCGCCGTGCCGCCGACGATGTCGCCGCCTTCCTGGCGCACGCGGTCCGCGACGCCGGGGGCGCGCAGCGCGTCATTCGCCGCCGTGTTCAGGCGCTGCACCACGGCGGCCGGCGTGCCGGCCGGCACGAACAGGCCATACCAGGTGTTGGCGTCGAATCCAGGAAAGCCCTGTTCGCCGATGGTGGGGATATCCGGCAGCACCGGGCTGCGCCGCGCGGCGGACACGGCGATGGCGCGCAGCCTGCCATCCCGGATGTTGGACAGCGCCGTGGGGACGGAAGACATCATCAGCGGCACGCGCCCCGCGATCACATCCGTCACCGCCGCCGCCGCGCCGCGATAGGGCACATGGGTGAAGCGGATGCCCGCCACGCCCTGGAACAACTCACCCGTGAGGTGGGAGACGGTGCCATTGCCGGGGGTGGCGAGGTGCAGCCCCTCCGGCGTGCGGCGCGCCTCCGCCACCACATCCTGCAGCGTGCGATGGCGCGATCCCTCCCCCACCACCACCACATTCGGCGCATCGGCCAGCTGCACCACGGGGATGAAGTCGCGCTGCGTGTCGAAGGGAAGCCGCGCATAGAGCGAGGGGTTGATGGCGAAATGCGCGGTCTGGCCGAGCAGCACGGTGTAGCCATCCGGCGCCGCCTTCGCGACGGCATCGACGGCGATGTTGCCGCCGGCGCCGGCGCGGTTCTCCACCACGAAGGGCTGGCCGAGGATGCTGCCCATGCGGTCCGCGATCACGCGCGCGATCACATCCATCCCGCCGCCGCCGGTGCCCGGGACGATCATGCGGATGGGGCGCGCGGGCCATTCCTGCGCGCGGGCGGCGGAGGCCGGCAGCAGCGCCGCCGCCATCGCCGCGAAGCCCCGGCGGCCAAACGCCGGCGGACAAGCGTCTCGCATCGTTCCTCTCCCCAGGTTTCGTTCTTCTTGGTCCCCGCCAGGCGGGGGCAGCAGCTATTGGGCAGGCACCATCAGGTCGGGCGGCGGCGCGAGGCCGGTCTCGGTGCCCGATTCAGGGACGGAGCCGCCATAGAGCAGGCCCTCGATCAGCTTCGGCACCGTCGCCTCCGGATCGAGGATCGGCAGCCCGTGGCTGGGCGCGATCACCTTCACATCCAGCCGTTCCAGCAGCAGCCGCAGCCGGTCCACGTAGTGGTTCATGTCGGTGAACTTGGTCCAGAACAGCGCGCGATCCGCGAAGACGGCGGAGACGTCGGGCAGGTCGAGCGACGACGCTTCCTCCGCGCACAGCCCGCAATGGCCGTCCTCGTGGTAGTGGCTGTAGGCGAAGCCGTCGCCGGGGAAGAGAACCCGGCTGCCGCTGTCGAAGCCCCACCAGGTGGTGCGGAGGTCGCGGATCACCGGCTCCACCGCCACGAAGTCCCGCCCGCCGAGGGGGATGCGATCGCCTTCCTTCATCGCCAGCAGGCGGTGTTCATATTGCGGGAAGGCCAGGTGGTAGTCGCTGACATCGCCGCAGAGCAGCGCTTCGGGATAGCGGCTCAGCACGCGGCCGAGGCCGCCGGCATGGGGCGTTTCCTGATGCGTGACGAACAGGTATTTCAGCGACGCGCGCGTCGCCAGGATCTCCTGCATCTGCCGGTCGATGAGGGGAAAATCCTTGGGGTGGCCGGTCTCCACCAGCATCGACGCCTCCGTCCCGCAGATCAGGAAGGCGGCGTTGTAGGTGTGGTAGATCTTCCCCTTGGCGCGCTGTTCCAGGCAGTCGCCCAGCCAGAAGACACCCGGCGTGATCTCCCGCGGCAGCGGATTCGGTCGGTTCATGGGATCACCTGATCTCGTCGCGGTCGATGTAGCGGGATCGCGCGACGCCCCGGGCGAGCCCGGCCAGCACCTCGTCCATCATCTCGAACTGCCGGCGCACCACGTCCCGCCCGCGCAGCACGCGGCCATAGCCGGGGGCGATGGTCGTGATCTCATGCCGGTCGAAGACATCGCGCAGCTTGCGGCGGAGTGAGTCGGTCTCACCGCCTTCCAGCCACCAGTAGCGCGTGTTCAGCAGGAAGCTGCGGAGATGGGCGGGGCCGCGGAGATCCTCGGCGCGCTCCACGTTCCAGGGGCCGTGCTCCTCGTCGCTCCATTCCTGCGTGAAGCTGTCGGAGGTGAAGAGCGTGCGCGTGGCGCGGTCATACAGCCAGCGCGTGCCGATCAGCCGGATCGGCGCCTGGAAGGCATCGACGGGGCGGGCATCGCCATCGCCGACCTGGAGCGTCTGCACCCGCGCCACCAGCGTGGTCTTCATCGGCCTGGCGATGGCGCCCGCCTGGTCAGACCGCCCGCCGAAATCCACCCAAAGCGCCGCGTCCGGATTGCCGGAATAGCACTGCTCCACGTCGAAATGGTCGGCGATGACTTCGACATTGCAGACGGACATGAATTCGTTGAGGCGCAGCGGATAGACGGAAAGCCGCGTCTCCGGCCGCAGCACGCTGGCGAGCTGCGCGAGGATGCCCTTCGCATGGGCGGTGAAGCCGGTATCCAGCATCAGCGCCGCGCCAGGTTCCACCAGCAGGTAGCAGTTCACCGCGGTGAAGCCGCGCGCATTGGCGGGGTAGGAACTCATCCGCCCATCCAGCGGGCAGAGGCTGCGCAGCACATAAAGGCGTCCCGGCACCAGCTCCTCGACACCCGGTGCCAGCCTGTCCGCCACATCCATCAGCATGTGCGTTTCTCTCCCATGCTGGGAAGTTGAGACGCCGTGGCTTGCCGGGGCAAACGACTTATGGTCACGTGGGCGTTGAGGAAAAGTCACAAGGCCCCGGGCGATGCGTCTGCCACCGCTCAATGCCGTGCGCGTCTTCGAAGCGGCGGGCCGGCTGAACAGCTTCAGCCGCGCGGCGGCGGAGCTGCATGTCACGCCGGGTGCCGTCAGCCGGCAGATCGCCAAGCTGGAAGCCTTCCTCGGATTGCCGTTGTTCCAGCGGGGCGCGTCGGAGATGCGGCTGACGGAGGCCGGCGCCCGCTACCTGCCCGTGGTGCGGGACGCGCTGGAACGGCTGCGGGATGGCACGCAGGCGCTGGCCAGCGGCGGGCCGGAGACGCTGCATATCTGGGGATCGCGCTTCTTCATCCGGCTCTGGCTGCTGCCGCGGCTGCCGGGCTTCCAGGCGCTGCATCCGGACCTGCCCGTGCGCATCACCACCGCGCTGCCGGAGGATGAGCCGCCCGCCGACATGGATGTCGCCATCGGGCCGGATCGCCCGGCGCTGGCGGGGCTGCGGTCCCACAAGCTGCTGGACCGCGTCGTGGTCCCGGTGTGCAGCCCCGACTATTTGCGCCATGCCGCGCCGCTGGCGCAGCCGCAGGACCTGGCAAACCACGCGCTGTTGCAGACGCCGCGCGATGCCGATGACTGGCAGCGCTGGTACGCGTTGACCGGCGCGCCGCCGGTGCGCCTGCCGCGGCCCATCGCCTTCACCAGCACGGATGTCGCCTACAGCGCGGCGCTGGACGGGCTCGGCATCGCGCTGGGCCGGCTGGGCTTCATCGAGGCCGACCTCCAGGCCGGCCGCCTGGTGCAGCCCTTCGCGGTGGCGCTGCGATCGGCCGGCGCCTTCCACCTCATGATCCGGGATGCGGATCCCCTGCCGCCCCGCATCGCCGCCTTCCGCGACTGGATCCTGGCGCAACTGGACAGCCCGGCGCCCAGCCGATAAAGGCCATAGAACTGACCTAATGGTGGGGGGAGACGCGGCATGACGCTCGAAGAGCTCGACGCGCTGGATGACGCGGCCTTCCGCCTGCATGTGCGGGCCTGGGTGGAGGCCCATACGCCGGCCGATCTGCGCTTCCCGCGCCGCCGGCTGCATTGGCATGAGAACCGGCCCTGGTACCTGGCCTTGTCGAAGCAGGGATGGCTCGCCCCCGCCTGGCCGCGCGAATACGGCGGCATGGGCCTCGGCGCCGCGCGGCAGCTCATCATGATCGAGGAGTTCGAGCGCCATGGCTGCCCGCGCGTCAGTGACATGGGCGTGCTCATGCTCGGCCCGCTGCTGCTGAAGCACGGCAGCGAGGACCAGAAGCGCCGCTTCCTGCCGAGCATCCTCTCGGGCGAGGATATCTGGGCGCAGGGCTATTCGGAACCCGATGCGGGGTCGGACCTGGCCGCGCTGCGGCTGGAAGCGGTGGAGGATGGCGATGACTGGGTGCTGAACGGGCAGAAGACCTGGATCACCTTCGCCAATGATGCCAACTGGATCTTCGTCCTCGCGCGCACCGACAAGGCGGCGAAGAAGCAGGAGGGGATCAGCTTCCTCCTGATGCCGACCGCGACGCCGGGGATCACCATCCGCCCCATCCTCAACCTCGACCAGCATGACGAGTTCTGCGAGGTCTTCTTCGACAATGTCCGCGTGCCGAAGGACATGCTGGTGGGGGAGGTCAACAAGGGCTGGACCTACGCCAAGGCGCTGCTGGGGTTCGAGCGCATCGCCATCGGCAGCCCGCGGCTTTCCGCCAATGCGCTGGCGGCGATGAAGCGCCTGGCGGAGAGCCTGGGCCGCGCCGACGATCCCGCCTTCCTGGAGATGCACGCGCGCTTCCGCCTGGAACTCGCGGACCTCAAGGCGCTGTATGAGCGTTGCGCGGCGGCGCTGAAGCGCGGTGAGACGCTGGGCGCGGAGCCTTCCATGCTGAAGCTGGTGGCGACGGAGCTGTTCCAGCGCATCACGGATGCGATGCTTGAACTGGCGGGGGAGAATGCGGGGCTGCTGGACCCGATGCCGGGCGCGGCCCTGCATCCCGCCGGGCAGTTCCTGATCGCGCGGCCTTCCACCATCTTCGGCGGATCGTCGGAGATATTGCGCAACGTGCTGGCGCGCGGGCTGCTGGAGTTGCCGGCATGAGCGGCCCGCTTCCGCGCATCCGCGTGCTGGACATGACGCGCGTCTTCGCCGGGCCCTGGTGCGCGCAGATCCTGGGCGATTTCGGCGCCGATGTCGTGAAGGTGGAACAGCCCGGCAGCGGCGACGACGTGCGCCGCATGGGGTTCCGCAACGCCGATGGCGGGGGCGAGACATCCTCCTTCCAGGCGATGAACCGCAACAAGCGCGCCATCGCGCTGGATATCGGCAAGCCGGACGGGCAGGCGACCTTGCGCGCGCTGGTCGCGAAATCCGATGTGTTCATCGAGAACTTCAAGGCCGGGGGACTGGCGAAATACGGGCTGGACTATGCGAGCCTGTCCGCGTTGAACCCGAAGCTGGTCTATTGCTCCATCACCGGCTTCGGGCAGGACGGGCCCTATGCGCCGCTGCCGGGCTACGACCCGGTCTTCCAGGCGATGAGCGGGCTGATGAGCATCACCGGCGTGCCCGATGGCCAGCCCGGCGCGGGGCCGAACCTGGTCGGCTACAGCGTCTCCGACATCAATGCGGGCTTCTACGCCACCATCGCCATCCTGGCGGCGCTGCATCACCGCGACACGGTCAGCGGCAAGGGCCAGCATATCGATCTGGCGCTGCTGGATGCGCAGATCGCGGCACATTCGCATATCGCGATGAACCACCTGGTCTCCGGCCGCATGCCGGTGCGCGCGGGCGCGGCGAGCCAGATCAACACGCCCTGGCAGGCCTTCGAGACCGCGGACCGGCCGCTGATGGTCGCGATCGGCAATGACCGGCAATTCGCGCAGTTCTGCCGCGTGCTCGGCCTGCCGGACCTGCCGGCCGATGAGCGCTACGCGACGAACCGCGCGCGCATGGCGAACAAGCCGAGTCTGCTGCCGGCCTTGCAGGCCGCCTTGATGACGAAGCCCGCGCGCGACTGGATGGATGCGTTGAACGAGGTCGGCGTCGCATCCGGCCCCATCAATGATTTCGGCGCGGTGGCGGATGACCCGCAGGTGAAGCACCGCCGCATGTTCCGCGAACTGCCGGGGCAGGATGGCGATGCGCTGCCGATGATCGCCAATCCCGTGAACTTCTCCGACACCCCCGTGGATTATCGCCGCCCGCCGCCGCGCCTCGGCGAACATACGGATGAGGTGCTGCGCGACTGGCTGGGAGAGGATGCATGAGCGACAGCTACGCCGAGCGCCAGGACTCCATCCGCCTGGTGCGGGACAGCGCCGCCGCCGTGGTGCCGGCCGATTTCCGCCGCATCCGCGACCTGCGCTTCACCGATGCGGGCTTCGATGCCGCCACCTGGGCGGAGATGGTCGCGATGGGCTGGGTCTCGCTGCGCCTGCCCGAAGCCGCTGGCGGCGCGGGCCTCGGCATGGCGGAGTATGTGGCGCTGGCCGAGGCGCTGGGACGCGGCCTCGTGCCGGAACCGCTGATCCCGGGCGCCCTCTCCGCCGCGCTGCTGGCCGCCGCCGGCCAAGCCCCGCCGGAGGATTACGTCGTGACCGCCTGGCAGGAGGCACCCGACACGCTGCACGCGCCCGGCACCCCCAGCACGGCGCGGCTGTTCCTGCCGCTGGCGCGCGGCGCCGCGCGCATCCTGCTGCCGGTGCGGGAGGCATCGGGGCTGGCGCTGTACGAACTGCCCAACCCATCGCTGGATGTGGCGATGATGCAGGATGGCGGGCATGTCGCGACTCTGCGTCCCGCGATGGACGGCGCGCGCCGCCTGGCGGATGACGTCGCACCGGCGATGGAACGCGCGCTGGATGAGGCGGCGCTGGCCACCGCGGCCTATCTGCTGGGCGTGATGGAGCAGGGCTTCGCCATGACGCTCGGCTACCTCCGCACCCGCAAGCAATTCGGCAAGGCGATCGGCAGCTTCCAGGCGCTGCAGCATCGCGCGGTGGATCTGCAACTCCAGATCACGCTGACGCGGGCCAGCGTGGAGGATGCGGCCGATGTGCTGGATTCCGATGCCGGGTTCCGGCATCGCCGCGCCGTCGTCAGCCGCGCCAAGGCCCGCGCGGCGGAGGCATCGATGCTGGTGACGCGCAGCGCCGTGCAGCTGCACGGCGCCATCGGCTACACCGACGAATACGATGTCGGCCTGTTCCTGCGGAAGGCGATGGTGCTGGCGAACAGCTTCGGCTCCGCCACGCTGCACCGGCGGCGCTTCGTGGCGGAGATGCCGGAGGAGGATTAGCGTTCGCCCAGTTTCGTCACGCCGCATTCCTCGGCGAGCCTGTCGAGCTGCGCCATGAGCGGCGCGGGCAGCGGCACGCCCTGCGCCACCCGTTCGCGGCGGCGTGCGGCACGCATCTCGCCGGGCAGGCGAATACGCTCCACGCCGGGCAGGCGTGCGGAGTTGCGCAGATCATCGAGGTGGCGCGTGACTTCCGCCTGGAACGCCTTCGGGTCGAGGAAGCGCGCGACGTCGAGGGCGATCAGCACATGCCCTGTCTCCGTCACCGTGCGGTCATCGGCGTTGAAATCCACCACGTCCCGCCCGAAGGCCGCGCGGTTCAGCGGGCCCGCGAGCAGGCCGAGCATCAGCGCCAGGCCGCTGCCCTTGTAGCCGCCGATGGGCAGCAGGATGCCGTCCTTGCTGCGCCGCGGGTCAGTCAGGGGCTCGCCCGTCTTCGCATCGACCATCCAGCCTTCCGGCATGGGCTGGCCCAGCAGCGCATGCCCCTTCACCGTGCCGTAGGAAACGACGGTGGTCGCCATGTCCAGCACCACCGGATCGGCATCGCCCATCGGGATGGCGATGGCCAGCGGATTGGTACCCAGCAGGCTGTCCGTGCCGCCCCAGGGCGCCATGTGGTTGGCACTCGCAACCACCGTGTAGATGCCGATCATCCCTGCCGGCAGCGGCAGGCAGGCATGGACCGCGCCGCTGCCGGCGTGGTTGGAACGCCGAGCGCCGACCCAGGCGATGCCGGCTTCCTTCGCGATCTCCACGGCGGTTTCGCCGGCCTGCGACATCACGAGGTGACCGAGGCCGTTATCGCCCTCCACCATCGCCACCGCCGGCGCCAGGCGCTTCACGGTGATCGCGGGGCGCGGGTTCGATCCGCCGGCGCGGAGGCGGCGCACATATTGCGGCAGGCGGAAGATGCCATGGCTGTCGGCGCCGGTCAGGTCGGCCTCGACCATGAGTTCGCCGGCGCGCTTTGCATGGGCATCGGCAAAGCCTTCATGCCGGAAGACATCGGCGACGAAGCCGATCATCGCCTCCGCCCGGTGGCGCGGCAGGGTGGCGGCGAGTGACTCCTCGATCGCCATCGCTCAGGCGCCCAGGCCGAACAAGCGGCGGGCATTGCCCTCGAACAGCTTCTGCCGGATCGCCACGTCGGCGATGGCTTCCTCGATCTCCTCCACCCCGCGCGTCGTGCCCATGTCGAAGGGATAGTCGGTGCCGAAGATGATGCGGTCCGCGCCCACTTCCTCCAGCAGGAAGCGCAGCGGGCCGGGGGCGTGGGTGATGCTGTCATAGATGAAGCGCGCCAGGCTCTCCGCCGGGTCCCCCTTCAGCCGCACATGCGGTTCCTTGCGCACCTTCCAACCATGGCGGAAGCGCCCGGCCTGGAAGGGCGTGAAGCCGCCGGCGTGGGACAGGCAGAAGCGGATGTTGGGGTGGCGCTCGATCACGCCGCCGAAGACCAGCGATGCGGCGGCGATGGTCGTCTCCAGCGGGTTGCCCACAAGGTTGGTCAGGTAGTAGCTGCCCATGCGCTGCGCGGCGACGACCTTGTGCGGATGCACCAGGATGAACAGGCCGTGGCGGTCCGCGACCTCCCACACCGGATCCAGCGCGGGGTCATCCAGGTTCCGCCCCGCGATGTTGGACCCGACATGCAGCCCGCGCAGCCCATGCGAGGTGATCGCCCGTTCCAGCGTCGCGGCCGCGCGCATGGGCGACTGCATCGCGACCGTCGCCATGCCGATGAAGCGGTCGGGATGCTGGCGGACCAGCGCGCCGATGGCCTCGTTCTGGATTTCGCTGACGGTATCGGCCAGCGCGCCATCGGCCTCATAGAGGAAGGTGTGCGGGATGTTGCAGACGACATGCATGTCCACGCGCTGCGCCGCCATCTCCGCGAAGCGCCGTTCCAGGTCCCAGGCCGATCGCGGGAAGGGGTTCTGCTTGACGTCGAGGATCTCCAGCACCGCGCTGTCATCATCCACCCGCGTCAGCTTCGGCGCCAGCGAAGGCACCTCCTTCGCGATGGCGGCGATCATCGGCTCCGTCAGGATGTGGGTGTGGCTGTCGATCACGGTCATGGCGGTTCCCCCCGGGGCTCGTCCCGCGCGGGCGGCCTTCCCGCCTAGTGAACGTCCACCGGCATTTCGGTCAAGATGCGGGATTGCTTGACACGGGACCGCCGCCGCAATCTCCTGGGTGGAAATAGGGAGGAACCGTCGATGCGCCGCTGGCTGCTGGCCGCCTTGCTTGCCCTTGTCGCGCTGCCCGCGGCCGCCCAGACGGATCGCCCCATCCGCGTCATCATGCCGCTGGCCGCCGGCAGCGCGGTGGATGTCGTCGTCCGCATCGTCGCCGAACGGATGGGAGAGACGCTGGGCCAGCGCCTGGCGATCGAGAACATGACCGGCGCCTCCGGCATGATCGGCATGCGCACCGGCGCGCGGGCGGCGCCGGACGGGCTGACGCTGCTGGCGGTGAACGACGCCGTGCTGACCATGCTGCCCAACATGAACGCCCAGGCGGGCTACGATCCGCTGCGGGACTTCGCGCCCATCGGGCAGATCGTGCGCATCCGCTGGGCGCTGGTGGCGCATCCCTCCTTCCCCGCGACCAGCGTGGCCGGGCTGATCGAGGCCGCGCGCGCCCGGCCGGGGCAGATCGACTATGCCTCCGGCGGCGCGGGCAGCCCGCAGCATGTGGCGATGGAGATGTTCCTCCAGGCCGCGGGGCTGCGGATGAACCACATCAGCTATCGCGGCGCGACGCCGGCGCTGACGGCGGTGACGGCGGGTCAGGTGCCGGTCGGCTTCTTCGGCCTGCCGACGCCCAACGCCTTCGTGCGCGACGGGCAGCTGCGGCTGCTCGGCACGGCGGGGCCGGCGCGGATCGACACCTTCCCCGACGCGCCCACCATCGCGGAGACGGTGCCCGGCTTCACCTTCCACACCTGGGGCGCCTTCCTGGCCCCCGCCGGCACGCCCGCGCCCATCGTGGCGCGGATCAACACGGCGCTGCGGGAGGCGGTGGCCCACCCGCCGGTGCGCAGCCGCCTGGAACAGCTGGGCTATGAGGTCGTGGGCAATACGCCGGAAGCCTTCACGGCCGCACTCGCCGGCGACCACGCGACGATGGGCGCGCTGATCCGCAGCGCCGGCATCACGGCGGAATGAAGGAGGGAACGACCATGCTGACCAGACGGCATCTGCTTGGCGCCGGCGCGGCGCTCCTGGCCTCACCGGCCATCGCGCAACCCGCCTGGCCATCGCGGCCCGTGCGGATGATCGTGCCGCTGGTGCCGGGCGGCACCACGGACCTCATCGCGCGCGTCATCGCCGAACCGCTGTCCCGCGCCATCGGGCAGCCCGTCGTGGTGGAGAACCGAGCCGGCGCCAATGGCTGGATCGCCAATGACTACGTGATGCGCGAAAGGCCCGATGGCCACACGCTGATCGTCAACAACGTCTCCACCCACGGCATCAATTCCGCCATGGCGCCGGCGGACCGGCCGCTGGTGCCCTCGCGCGGCCTGATCGGCGTCACCAACCTGATCGAGGCGCCGCAGGTCATGCTGGCGCCGGCAGATTTCCCGGCGACGACGCTGGCGGAATTCGTGGCGCGGGCGAAGGCGGCGCCGAATCCGCTGGTCTTCGCCTCCGCCGGCGTCGGGTCCTACCAGCACATCGACCTGGAAGCCTTCGCGAAGCGCGCAGGGATCACGCTGGTGCACCTGCCGCTGCGCGGCGCGGGGGAGATGGTGCCCGTCATCCTGCGGGGCGATGCGCAGATCACCGAATTCAACCTGGTCTCCGCCCTGCCCCATATCCAATCCGGGCGGCTGCGGGCGCTGGCCGTCGTCTCCCATGAAAGGCTGCCGCAGCTGCCCGATGTGCCGACGACGATCGAGGCCGGGTTCCCCGACCTGGTCACGACACTCTGGAACGGGTTGTTCGCGCCGGCGGGGACGCCGGAGCCGATCGTCACCGCGCTGCACGGCCATGTCACGCGCATCCTGCGCGATTCGGACGTCGCAGCCGGTCTGCTCCGCCAGGGCGTGCGCATCACGCCAAGCGACACACCCGCCGCCTTCGCCGATTACGTCGCTCGCGACGTGGCGCGATGGACGGCGCTGACGCGGGAATTCGGGATCACGGTCAACTAGCTTGTGCCCCTCCTCACATCAGCGTTAGCGTGACGCGATGAAGGCGCCGGCCACGCAGCACGGCGCCGCGGAGGAAATGGATATGCCGAGGATCACGGTGAATGGCCGTGCGACGGAGGTCGATGCCGACCCCGCCACGCCCCTGATCTACGTCCTGCGCAACGACCTGGCGCTGAATGGTCCCAAGCTTGGTTGCGGGCGCGCGCAATGCGGCGCCTGCACGGTGCTGGTGGATGGCCATGCCGCGCGGTCCTGCCAGGTGAAGCTCGGTGACGTGGCCGGCGCGCAGCAGATCACGACGCTGGAGGGTCTCGGCACGCCGGAGGCGCCGCATGCGCTGCAGGCCGCCTTCATCGCCGAACAGGCCGCGCAATGCGGCTACTGCACCAGCGGCATGATCATGCAGGCGGCCGCGCTGCTCGCCGAACGCCGCAGCGGCCTGACGGAAGCGCAGGTGGCGGAGGCGCTGGAACACAACCTCTGCCGCTGCGGCACGCAGCCGCGAGTCGTCCGCGCGGTGATGCGCGCATCCCGCCAGCAGGGGGCCTGAGCCATGGGCATGCAGACCCCCACGCGCCGCGGCTTCGTCGCGGGCCTCGCCGCCGGCGCCGCCGGCCTCGCCATCGGCTTCCGCCTCGATGCCAGCGCGCAGCAGGCGGCACCGGTCGGGCCGCCGATGCTGCGGGCGAACCCGAAGCTGGATAGCTGGGTGCGCCTCACGCCGGATGGCCGCATCGTGGTCCTGACGGGGCGCGTCGAACTCGGCCAGGGCGTGCTGACCGCCATGCGCCAGATCGCGGCGGAGGAGCTGGATGTCGCGCCCGCGCGGCTCGAACTCATCTCCGGCGACACGGCCGAGACGGCGAATGAAGGCGTCACCGCCGGCAGCCAGTCCATCAAGTTCGGCGGCGAGGCCCTGGCCGTCGCCTGTGCCGATGCGCGCGCGACGCTGGTGAATGTCGCGGCCGAGACCTGGGGCGTGGAGCGCGCGGCGCTCAACGTTTCCGATGGCGTGATCGAGGGCATCGGCGGCCGCCGCATGACCTATGCGGAAGCGGCTGCGCGCGTGTCGCTGGTGCGCCCCGCCAATCTGGCGGCGCAGCGCAAGCCACCCCATGCGGGCACGATCATCGGCACCTCCCTGCCCCGCACCGACATCCCCGCCAAGGTCTTCGGCCAGCAGGTCTTCATCCATGACATGCGGCCGGAGGGGATGCTGTTCGGCGCCATCGCGCGGCCGCCTTCCTATGCCGCGCGGCTCGTCGCGCTCGACATGGCCTGGGCGGAGGCGCTGCCTGGTGTCGTGAAGGTTGTTCGCGATGGCAGCTTCATCGGCGTGATCGCACGGCGGGAGGAACAGGCGAATGATGCCGCGCGGCGCATCACCGCGGCGGCGCAGTGGCGGGACGGCGCCGCGCTGTTCGGCGGCAAGGGTGCCTTCGAATACCTGACGACCGAGCCCGCGCTGACGCGCACCATCCACAGCAAGGCGGCGCCTGCCTCGACGCCGGCGCGCACCCATGTCGCGGAGTACCGCCGCGGCTTCCAGGCCCATGCCTCCATCGGGGCTTCCTGTTCACTGGCGAAGTTCGAGGATGGGAAGCTCACGGTCTGGTCCCACACCCAGGGCCCCTTCCCGCTGCGGGGCGATCTGGCCCGGGGGCTGCGGATGGAGCCGGAGGCGATCCGCGTCATCCACGCGCAGGGATCAGGCTGCTACGGGCATAATGGGGCGGATGACGTGGCGCTGGATGCCGCGCTTCTCGCCCGCGCCATGCCCGGCCGCACCATCCGCGTGCACTGGACACATGAGGAGGAGATGGTGTGGGAGCCCTGGGGCTCCGCCATGGTGGTGAAGCTGGAAGCGGCGATGGGCGCGGATGGCGGCATCGCCTCCTGGGGCCATGATGTCTGGTCCTTCCCGCATTCGACACGGCCTGGCGACCGCGTGGGCTGCAACCTCCGTTCTGCCTGGTACCTGGAGAATCCCGTCGCGCCCTCCCCCATCGTGGATGGGGCGCTGCCGAATGGCGCTTCGGCGCGCAACGCCGTGCCGATCTATGATTTCCCCGGCCAGCGCGTGACGACGCATTTCCACACGGCGATGCCGGTGCGGACCTCCGCGCTGCGGACGCTCGGCGGCTATTTCAACGCCGTGGCGGCGGAGATGTTCATCGACGAATGCGCCTCCCTCGCGGGCGTCGATCCCGTGGCCTATCGCATCCGCCACCTGGCGGACCAGCGGCTGGTCGCGGTGCTGCGGAAGGCCGTGGAGATCAGCGGATGGCAGCCGAAGCCCGTGGTCATGGGGCGCGGCAATGCCCAGGGCGCGCGGCTTGTCGGCACCGGCGTGGGCATGACGAAGTACAAGAACAGCGACAGCCATGTGGCCGTCGTGGCGCGCGTCTCCGTCGATCCCGCCACCGGAGTTGTGAGACTTGAGAAAATGTGGGCGGCGACGGAGGCCGGGCGGGCCATCAACCCCGACGGCATCACCAACCAGATCGAGGGCGGCATGGTGCAGGCGGCGTCCTGGACGCTGCTGGAGGAAGGGCGCTGGGATCGCGGCCGGATGGTGAGCGAGGATTACACCGCCTATCCCATCATCGATTTCGAACGCATCCCGCCGATCGAAAGCGTGCTGATCGACCGGCCGGACCTGCCCTCGCTGGGTGTCGGCGAGGGCAGCCAGGGGCCGACCGGCGCCGCCATCGCCAACGCCATCCTGGATGCGACGGGACGGCGCGTGGCGGAGATCCCCTTCACGCCGGAACGGGTGCTCGCGGCATTGAGAGCCTGACCAGCAAGCTGGCGCGGCGCTACACTGGCGCCGCGCCACCGACAGGCTTCCCATGACGACAACGCCGCTGATCGGCGTCATCAATGCCGGCTCCTCCTCCGTCAAGGCGGCGGTCTTCGCGGGAGAGGACCGCCTTCTGTCCTGCGTGGTGGAGGGCATCGGCCAGCGCCCCGCCGCGCGGGCGAAGGATGCCGGCGGGAACGCCATCCCACCACCCGCGCTGGACCCCGCGCCGGCCACGCCGGGGGAGGCCGCCGCCCTGCTGCTACCCTGGCTTCGGGCAGGGCGCCCCCTGCAGGCCATCGGCCACCGCGTGGTGCATGGCGGCGCGCATCACGCCAGGCCGGAACGCGTGACGCCGGCGCTGCTGGCGGAACTGGCGGCGCTGGTGCCGCTGGCGCCGCTGCATGAGCCGCACAATCTGGCGCCCATCCACGCCATCGCCGCGCTGGACCCGGCGCTGCCGCAAATCGCCTGTTTCGACACCGCCTTCCACCGATCCATGCCGCCGCTGAACCAGGCCTTCGCCATCCCCGCCGCGATGGAGGCCGATGGCATCCGCCGCTACGGCTTCCACGGGCTGTCCTACGAATACATCGACTCCGCCCTGCCGGCGGGACTGCGCGCGGGTCGTGTCGTGGTGGCGCATCTCGGCAACGGGGCCTCGGCCTGCGCGATGCGGGCGGGGGTGTCCGTCGCTACCACCATGGGGTTCACGGCGCTGGATGGGCTGCCGATGGGCACGCGCAGCGGCGCGATCGATCCGGGGGTGGTGCTGCACCTGATCCAGGCGCGCGGCATGTCGGCGGACCAGGTGCAGGACCTGCTCTACAAGCGATCGGGGCTGCTCGGCCTGTCCGGCGGCATTTCCTCGGATATGCGCGACCTGCTGGCCAGCGGCGATCCGCGCGCGGGCTTCGCGGTGGACTTCTTCTGCCTGGCGGTGGCGCGGGCCATCGCCTCGCTCGCCGTCACGCTGGGGGGGTTGGACGGCATCGTCTTCACCGCCGGCATCGGGGAACATGCGGCGCCGGTTCGGGCGCGGGTTCTGGGGCACCTGGCCTGGCTCGGCGTCGCGCTGGACGCGGCGGCCAACGACGCGCATGGCCCGCGCATCACCACCGCCGAAAGCCGCGTCGTGGCGCTGGTGCTGCCGACGGATGAGGAACGGATGATCGCGCGCCACACCGCGGCCCTCGCCTTCAGCTGATCCGCCGGGCCTCCCGCGCCCGCACCCTTTCGCGATGCGCGCTGTAGAGGCCGCTGGCCGCGATCACGGCGCCGCCGGCGAAGGTCCAGCCATCCGGCACCGCGCCGAAGCCGATGAAGCCGACCAGGCTGGCGGTGACGAGCTGCGTATAGGCAAACGGCGCCAGCGCGCTGGCCGGGGCGTGGCGATAGGCCAGCACCACCAGCGCATGGGGGACCGACGAAACAAGGCCCACCAGCACGCCGAAGCCGACCTGCCCCGCATCCGGCGTCTGCCAGCCGAAGGGCAGCATCAGCGTGAACAGCAGGAAGCCGACGCCCGCGGTCCAGATCAGCGTCGTCTCCGGCCCATCGCCGCCCACGCCGGCCATCTTGCGCGTGACGATGACGGCGCCGGCCCAGAAGGCCGCCGTCAGCAGCGGCAGCAGGGCGGCGGCCTGGAACACGCCCGATCCCGGCCGCACCACGATCAGCACGCCGAGAAGCCCGACCGCGATGGCGGTCCAGCGGCGCCAGCCCACCTTCTCCGCCAGGAAGATCACCGACAGCACGGTGATGAAGGCGGGGGAGACGAAGTTGATGGCCGTCGCCTCCGCCAGCGGCAGCACCTTCAGCGCGAAGGTCATGGCCAGTGCCGATCCCGCCACGCCGATGCCGCGCATCACCTGCAGCCAGGGCCGACGCGCCGCCAGGAATCGCGTGCCGCCGCGCCGCGCGACGAAGAGCAGCGCCAGCAGGAAGAAGGTCGCGAAGCGGATCCAGGCGACCATGAGGGGCGAGAGCGTCTGCGTCAGCTGCTTCGACATCGCGTCCGCGATGGAGAACAGCGTGATCGCGACCAGCATGAGGAGGATGCCCCGCACCGGATCGTCGGGCCGGGGCGGCGGAGGGATGCTGGCGGCCATGGCGCAGGAAACCACGCCGCGCCCCATCGCGTCCAATTCCCGACGCCCGGTCAGTAGCCGCGATCGAGGCAAACGACCTGGTGAAGCGCCTCCCCGGCCCTGAAGCGGGACAGGTTGGCGAAGAAGGCGCGGAGGCACCGTTCCGCATAGGCGGTCGGGTCATACAGCCCGCAATGCGGCGTGATGATGAGGTTGGGCGTGTCCCAGAGGGGGCTGTCCGCCGGCAGGGGCTCCTGCGGCAGCGCATCCAGCACCGCGCCGCCCAGCGTGCCGTCCCGCAGCTTGGCCGCCAGGGCATCGGCATCCAGGATCTCGCCCCGGCCGATATTCACGACGCCCGCCTGGGGCGGCAGCAGGTCCAGCGCCGCCCGGTCGATCAGCCCGTGGGTGTCGGGGGTCAGCGGCAGGGCGATGATCAGGAAGTCGGCGCGCGGCAACTGGCTGCGGAAGCCGTCGCCGCGCGACATCTCCATCACCGAGGGATGCGGCCGCCCGGACCGGCTGTTGCCCAGCACGACCATCCCCTGCGCCGCCAGCGCATCCGCCGCCGCGCCGCCCAGCGCGCCCATGCCGAGGATGAGCACCCGCTTGCCGGCCACCGTGCCGCCGGATCGCGGCGCCCAGCGATGGGCACGCTGCGCCGTGACCATGGCGGGGATGAAGTTGTTCAGCATCAGCACCGCGGCGAGGCTGTATTCCGCGGCCTTTGGGATGTGGGTGCCGCTCGCATTCGTCAGCGTGACGGCGGGCGGCAGGCCGGCCTTCAGCAGCCATTCGACGCCGGCGCTGGAACTGCTGACCCAGCGCAGCCGCGGCGCCCGCCGCGGCAGGTCATGCAGGGGAGCGGATCCGACGAGGAAGAGCACCTCGGTCTCCGCCAGCGCGGCATCGAGATCCGAGGGATCGGCCGAGTGGGTGGCGATCACGCCCGCTCCCGCACCCTCCGCCACCCATCGCTGCCAGCGCGCCGCATCGAATTCGGCCGCCTGGAGGGAGGCCGGGTTCACCTGCGCATGGAGGCGCAACGCCATCGCGCTATTCCAGCCTCACATTGTTGGCGCGGATGATCTCTCCATAGGATTCCGTCTGCGCGATCAGGCGGCGGCGGAAGCTGTCCGCGCCATCGGCCTGCACCTCCCCGCCGATCTCCCCGATCCGCGCCTTGATGGCGGGCTCGTTCAGCACGGCGGCGATCTCACGCTCCAGCCGCGCGATCATCGCAGGCGGGGTCTGCCCCTGCACGAGGATGCCCTGCCAGGTGCCGGCATCGGGTTCCGGCCAGCCGAGTTCGCGGAAGGTCGGCAGATCAGGCAGGTTGGGGAAGCGGCGCGGGCCGGTCACGGCGATGCCGCGCATCTGGCCGTTGACGACGTAGTTCATCGACTGCGTGGACCCCGCCATGGTCAGGTTCGACTCGTTGGCGACGAGGGAGAGCAGCGCCGGCGCGCCGCCGCGATAGGGCACGTGTTCCATCGCGCCGCCCCAATGCCGGGCGAGCGAGAGCGCGACCAGGTGGGTCAGCGTCCCGGTGCCGGAATTGGCGGCGTTCAGCCGGCCCGGATTGGCCTTTGCATAGGCCGCGAGTTCCTCCGCGTTGCGCACCGGCAGCGCGTTGTTCACCGCCAGGATGTAGGGCGCGAAGACCACCATCTGCACCGGCGCCAGATCCTTCAGCGGGTCGAAGGGCATGCGGGCGAACAGCCAGGGGTTGGTCGCCAGGGCGGAGATGTCGAGCAGCACCATGCTGTGGCCATCCGGGCGGCTCTTCGCCACCGCATCGGCGCCGATATTGCCGCCGGCGCCGGCCCGGTTCTCCACCACCACATTCTGCCCGATGCGGGCGGAGAGGGAGGGCGCGATGAGGCGCGCCAGGATGTCGCTGGTGCCGCCGGGGCCGAAGGGCACGACGATGCGGACGGTCTGGTTGAAATCCTGCGCGCGCGTCACGGCAGGCATGCCCAGCAGCGGCGCGGCGATGCCGGCCTGCAGGATGGTACGGCGGTTCATCGGATGTTGTCCTTCCCCGGTGTGATGCGCCCTTGCCGGGCGTTGATTGGCGCGCCCTGCGCGGGCGACGATGGCGCAAGCTTGCGCGCGACGCGATGGGGCGACAACCTCGTCCGCGCGCGGCGGGGTGCCGCCGCGACGGGATGTGACCGCTTGCCCCTGGCCGACCGACATTTCACCGCCGCCATCGTGGCCGCCCAGGTGCTGGCGCAGATCGGCGCCTTCACCCTGCCCGCGCTGCTGCCGGGCTACCTCGATCGCTGGGACCTGTCGGGGACGGAGGCCGGCTGGCTCGTCGGTGCCTTCTTCGCCGCCTATGTGACGGCGGTGCCGGTGCTGGTGTCGCTGACCGATCGCGTGCCGGGCTGGCGCATCTACCTGGTCGGCGCGGGCTGCACGGCGGTGGCGCATCTGGGCTTCGGCCTGCTGGCGGAGGGCTTCTGGTCCGGACTGGCGTTCCGGGCCATCGCCGGAATCGGCTGGGCGGGCTGCTACATGCCGGGGCTGAAGGTGCTGGCCGACCGGCTGGAGGGCGCGGCGCAATCCCGCGCGGTGTCCTGGCACGCGGCGGGGGTGGGCATGGCGGGGGCGGCGTCCTTCGCCATGGCGGGGCTGCTGGATGCGGCCGCCGGCCCGGCGGCGGCCTTCGCCTTCGGCGGCATCGCCGCCATCGCCGCCGGGGCGATCGGGGTGGCAGTGATGCCGCGCGGCCTGCCGCCCCGCGCGCCGGATGCGCCGCCCCCTGGCGCGCTGCTGGATTTCCGCCCGGTGCTGCGCAACCGCCCCGCCATGGCCTGGATCGCGGGCTACACCGTCCATACCTGGGAACTGGCCGCGCTGCGCGCCTGGGGCGTCGCCTTCCTGGCCGCGAGCTTCGCGCGGGATGGCGTGCCCGGCTGGATGCCCGGGCCGGCGGCGATCTTCACCGCGGCGGGGCTGGTCGGCATCGCCGTCTCCGTCACGGGGAACGAGACGGCGCAGAAGCATGGCCGCGCCAAGGTCGTGACCTGGGCCATGGCGATGGCGGCCGCCTTTTCCGTCGTGACGGGCTTCGCGGGCATCGCCTCACCCTTGCTGGCCGCCTTCTGCGTCATCGCCTGGAATGCGTGCATCTACCTCGACAGTTCGGCGCTGACGGGCGGCACGGTGCAGGCGGCGGCGCCGGGGATGCGCGGCGCGACGATGGGGCTGCACAGCATGTGCGGCTATGCCGGCGGCTTCCTCGGCCCGCTCGGCGTCGGCATCGCGCTGGACCTGGTGGGGACGGATCGCGCCGTGGCCTGGGTGCTGGCCTTCGGGCACCTGGCGCCCTTCACCCTGGCGGGCCTGCTGGTCCTGCGGCGCCTCAGTCGTTAACGCGCGAAACACGCGCAACACACAAGAATGATGCCGCGCCTTCGCCATGCTTGCGCCATGCGCGGATGGTCGTCTTAGTTGAACGACAAGCCGCGCGCTTCGCATTCACGACGCGCGAGATCAAGGATCCACCATGGCAGCGCCGCATTTCCTCCTGCAGACGCCGGTGGGGTCGGTGGTGCCCGTGGAGGTCGGCTGGCAGCCCGTCCAGGCGCAATACGCGGCCTTGCAGCGCGCGGCGGGCGCGCAGGCCGGGCTGTTCGCGGAACCGGTGCCGACGCGCGATGCCGCGGGCGCCATCATCTCCTTCGCCTGGTACGCGCCGGGGGCGGAGGCGCAGCCGATCGCGAGCCTCGGCCAGCCGCAGCGCGCCAGCGCCGAGTCGCAGCTTCGCGCCGCGCTGGCGGAACTCGCGCCGCGGGCGCAGGGGGTGGGGGGCGATGCCGCGCTGATCGCCGCCGCCTTGTCCCTGCCCGATACCCGCGCGGTACTGGTGGTGGATGGGCGCCCGGTCCTGGCGGGCTGGGGGCTGGTGCCAGCGGGCGATTCGCGGGATTCGGCCGCGCGCATCGCTTCCGTGCTCGGCCCCTTCCTGCCCGGCACCCCGCCGGCCGGCGCCGCGCCCGTGGCACCGCGGGCCGCGCCCATGCGCAGTGCGCCCCTGCCTCCGCCGCCCATCCTGCCCGCCGCCACCGCCGCACCCATCGGGCCGCGCCGCTTCTGGCTGGTGCCGGCGGCCGTCGCGGTGGCGCTGCTGTTCCTTCTCCTCGGCTTCTGGCTGGGCTGGAAGCTGCTGGCGGATGCCGTGGCCAACCGCCCGCAGACCGCCGAACTGGTGGACCGCGACCGCATCCGCCAGACCATCGAATTGCAGCGCCGCGCGAATGAGGGCCTGGCCGAGGAGGTGGAACGCGCGCGCCGCGCGGCGGAGGGCAATGTCTGCCAGGCCACGCCGCTGACCACGCCGCCCGGCCGCGGCCCGCTGCCGCAGGACCTGCCCGCGCGGCCAACGCCGCCAGCCACGCCCGATGCGCCGCTCGCGCCCCGCCCCAACAACCTGCTCCAGCTGCTCGACCAGTCCGTGGTGCTGGTGGCGGGGCCGGGGCGGGACGGGTTGTCCATCGGCACGGGCTTCTTCATCGCGCCGGGTGTCGTCGTCACCAACGCGCATGTCGTGGCGGATGTGACGGGGCAGCTCGTCGTCGCCTCCCGCCACCTCGGCCGCGCCTTCCCCGCGACCGTCACGCGCCGCACCCCGCAGGCCCGGCCGGGCGAGCCCGATTTCGCCCTGCTGGCCGTGACGGGCGTCCCCTCCCTCACGCCGCTGACGCTGACGCGCCAGGCGCAGCGGCTGGATGAGGTGATCGCCGCCGGCTACCCCGCCGCCATCGTGCAGAATGATGCGCGCTTCCAGGCCGTGCTGCGGGGAGACATGTCGCAGATGCCGGAGCTGGTGGTGACGGATGGCCGCATCTCCGCCATCCAGACGCTGGCCTCCGGCCTGGTGGCCATGCCGCATTCCGCGAATATCAGCCCCGGCAATTCCGGCGGCCCGCTGGTGGATCGCTGCGGGCGCGTGGCAGGGGTGAACACCTTCAACCACATCAACGCGGAACTGGCGGAACGCGTGAGCTACGCGCAGAAGACGGACGCGCTGCTGGCCTTCCTGCGGGAAGCCGGCGTGGCGGCGGAACCGGTGGACAGCGCCTGCGCGCCGACGCCCGAACCCGCCGCGGCGCCCGCGACGCCGCCCGCCCCGGCGCCTGCAGCGCCGCACGCCCCGGCCCCGGCAACGCCCGCCGCGCCCACGCCCGCCACGCCCGCAACCCCGGCCGCCCCCGCCACGCCGGCCCCGACCCGGGCGCGCTGAGCCATGTCACGCAGCCTCGCGGCCACGACACGGGATGCGGAGCTTCGCGCCCTGGCGGCGGGCGGGCAGCCCGTGGCCGGCGCCTGGGCGCAGGTGACGGGCCACCTGATCCGCCGCCTCTCCTCCGCCCATGCCGCCATCTTCGCCGAACCCAGCCCCGACCCCGCCCGCGGCAGCACGGATTGGTACGCGGAGGGCGATGGCGAGAGCATCGCCATCGATGAAGATCCCGCCGCCGCCGCGCGGTTCGAGGAACTCGCCACCGCCATCCGCGCCGAGGCCGACCGCCTTTCGAATGAACGGGATGAGGGGCTGCGCCTGCTCGGCGAATTGCTGCGCCAGGCGATCGAGGTACCGGACCGGGACTTCATCCGGCTGCGGGGGGAGGCGATCTTCCTCGTCGCCTGGGGCCATCATCGCGCGGGACGGGCGGCGCCGGCGGAACTGGTCCGCGCCCTGCCGGCCCCCGCCGCACCCATGGCGATGCTGGCGCTGTCGCCGCTGGCCCGCGCCGCCAACTGGCTCTGGGCCGCGCTGGCCGCGGCGCTGCTGGCGCTGATGCTGGCCATCGGCCTGTTCCTGGCCTGGCGCGATCCCTTCGGCTGGCTCGTGCCGCCGCCGATGCAATGCGTGGCCAACCCCGACGACCTGGCCCTGCTGGACGATCTGAACCGGGCGCGGGAGGAGGAGGCGGAGTTGCGCCGCCGCCTGGCCGACATCGCGGAGGATGTCGGCCGCCGCCGCCTGCTGTGCGAACCCCCGCCCCCGCCGCCACGCCCCACTCCCCCGCCCGCGCCGGAACCGCCGCCCCCCCCGGCGCCGGAGCCTGAGCCGGTCCCGCCACCCCCGCCCCCCGCGCCGCCGGAACCGCCCGCGCGGCCGCCACAGCCGCCGCCGAACGACGACGCCGACCGCGCGCGGCGGGAAGGCGCGCAGGAAGGCCGGGTGCAGGTGATCCTGGGCTGGGATTCGCGCGATGACCTGGACCTGTCGATCGTCTGCCCGGACGGGACCGTGATCTCCTACCTGCAGCGGCAGGGCTGCGGCGGGACGCTCGACGTCGATCGCAACGTCGGCAACCAGCGCAGCCGGACGCCGGTGGAGAACGTGTTCTTCGACAACCCCATCCCCGGCACCTACCAGGTGCGCGTCCACCAGTATGACCATGTGGACCGGCAGGAGACGCCCTACCGCGTGACCATCCGCATCGCCGGGCAGCCCGACCGCACCATCACCGGCGTGGCGCGCCCCGGCCCGCCGCGGGTGGTGGACCGCTTCACGATCCCGGGCCGGTGAGCGCCATGCAGACCCTCGCCGAACTGCCCGATTCGCGCCTCCGCTGGCTCGGCCCCGCCGGGATCACGCCGCCGGAGGCGCTGGCCGCCCTGAAACCCCTGCTGGCCGAACTCGGCCCGCACCACGCGGCCCTGCTGGCCACGCCCATGCGGACCGCAGACGGCATCGCCTGGCAGGCGCCGGGGGAGGCAAGCCTTCCCATGCCGCGGATGAGCCGGGAGCAGCGCGCGGTCTTCGACGCGACGCTGACGGTCCTGCTCTCCGACATTCGCCGCGCGGCGGAAACGGCGCGGGCGAAGGGCGATGCCGCGAAGGCGGCGCTGCTGGATTTGGCGCGGCGCGTGCCGGCACCGGAACTGGTCTTCGCCGTGGATGGCGCGCCGGTGCTGGCGGGCTGGGGCTTCGCCGCGCCGCAGGGCCCGGCCATCACGGTGCTGGCGCCCTTCGATGACGGGCGCGGCGCCGCCGCCCTGCCCGGCGACCGGACGGCGATCGCGCTGGCGGCGGGTTCCCTGCTCGCGCTGGCGCTGGCGGCGGTGCTGGCGGCGCCCTTCCTGGTGGCGCTGCTGAACCCGCCCTTGCCGGCCTGCCGCGTGGATGCGGCCGGGCTGGCCGCCCTGAACGAGTTGGACCAGGCGCGGGAGGAAGGCCGCGGGCTGATGGCGGAACGCGACCGGCTGCGGCAGGATCGCGGCCGCCGCATGGCCGAATGCCCGCTGCCGGAGCCCCCCCCGGCGCCGGAACCGCCCGCGGCGCCGCCCGCGACGCCGCCCGCCCAGCCGCCCCGCGCCGCCCTGCCGCAGGAACGCTGGGACCGGGGCGATGTGGCGCTGCTTGAAGGCTGCTGGAACCTCGATTCCAACTACCGCACGCGGGATGTCGATACCGGCCGGATCGATACCGTCCGTTCATGGCGCATGTGCTTCGACCGCAACGGCCGGGGCACCCAGACCATGGTCTATGACAACAACCGCCGCTGCACCGGCCCCGTGACGGGCCGGTTCGAGGGACAGACCCTGCTGATCGACGACACCGCCGACCTGCCCTGCGACGACCGCTACCGCATCCTGCACCGCCTGGCGCGCTGCGAACGCAGCAACGAGAACCGGGCGGAATGCGAAAGCCGGAACGTGCGCAACCCCGGCGCGCCGGGCAGCCGCTTCACGCTGCGCCGATGATGATGGAACCGTCTTCCTTGCCGCGCCAAGGGGTTGCGGGCGATACTCGCGGCCTGACGACCGAACCGGGAAGCCGCGCCACGCCATGAACCGCGCCGCCCTGCACAGCCTGATCCCGGCCTCCGGCATCCAGTTCCTGGATGTGGATTTCGACATCAACGCCCTGCCCCGCATCAGCCGCCCCTTCTGGGACGAGAAGCCGATGCACCTCCGCGACGCGAATGGCGACCAGCAGGTGCTGCTGCGCGCGCTGGAGCAATCCGACGAGGGCGAGTTGTTCGACCCCGTCGGCCGCAACCACCCGGCGGAGGATGAGGTCTACCGCATCACCCGCACCCAGGCGCTGGAACCCTTCCTCGGCCAGTGGGTGCCGCTGCCCTTCCTGCGCGTGCAGTCCCGCAGCGCGGACGGGCTGCCGATCTTCGACGAGGGCCCGACCAACTGGGCCAGGCTGCGCGTGGTGGAACTCGCCCCCGGCACGGTGCGCGGCGCCACCCACCGCGCCGTGCTGGCCTTCGACACCACCCTGGTGCCCCGCCGCGACGGCCGCGCCTATGCCGGGCCGAGCGCCGAGGACGCCGCGGAGGAACAGGAATTCGGGCTCGCCGCGCGCCTCGCCGACAATGCGGGCTTCCTGGCGGAAGGCTGGTTCGGCCAGTGGCTGGAGACGATGTTTCTCGATCTCGTCTCCGCCCAGCGACGCGGCAAGGCGGTGAAGCTGGAGGAACTGCCCTACCGGATGGAGCCCTTCGCGCGGTATCTCACGCTGCTGGAAGTTCTGACCCATGCCGGCGCGGCGCCGCGCGTGCGGCTGGTGGATGCGGGCGTGTCGGGGCGGCGCGGCGCCATGGTGGATGTCGACCTGCTGCTCGATATCGGCAATGCGCGGACCTGCGGCATCCTGGTGGAAAGCGCGCCGGATGGGCCGCTCTCGCTGAATGATTCCTATCCGCTCGCGCTGCGGGATTTGACGAAGCCGGAACACGTCTCGGCCAAGCCGTTCGAGAGCCGCGTCGAATTCTCCCGCGCCAGCTTCGGGCAGGATGCGCTGTCCCGCCGCTCCGGCCGCGCGGCCGCCTTCGCCTGGCCATCCCCGCTGCGCGTGGGGCCGGAGGCCGTGCGGCTGGCGGGGCTGTCGGTGGGCAATGAGGGTGCGACGGGGCTGTCCTCGCCGAAGCGGTATCTGTGGGATGAACGGCCCTCCGTGCTCGGCTGGCGCTTCGGGGCGGGGTCGGCGCCGGCCGCCTTCGGCACGGCGGGGGAACAGCCGGTCTCCGGCGCCTTCATGAATGAGCTGACGGAAACGGGGGAGCTGCTGTCGAAGCACCGCAACGCCACCCCCGCGGTGCGCGCGCGCTTCTCGCGCTCCTCGCTCTACACGCTGATGCTGGCGGAGATCCTGTTGCAGGCCATCAGCCAGATCAACGCGCCAGCCACGCGCGCCGCGCGGCGCAACGCCGATGTGCCGCGCAGGCTGCGGCGCGTGACGCTGACCCTGCCGACCGCGATGCCTGTCGCCGAGCAGCGCATCGTGCGGCGGCGCGCGGAAGCCGCCGTTGAACTCGTCTGGGCCTGGATGGGCTGGACGGCGGGCAGCGCGGAGCGCGCCATCGCGGCACCGCTGCCGCCCCGCGTCTCCGCCAACCTCGATGAAGCGACGGCGACTCAGCTGGTGTGGCTGTATGCGGAATCCGTGCACCGGTTGCAGGCCGATCCGCGGCAGTTGTTCGCGCTGATGGGCCGCGTGCGGGATGGCGCGCAGCCCTCTCTGCGCATCGCCAGCATCGATATCGGCGGCGGCACCACCGACCTCGCCGTCACGACCTACGCCCTGGCGCAGGACCAGGAGATCCGCCCCACGCAGAATTTCCGCGAAGGCTTCAAGATCGCGGGCGACGACCTGCTCCAGGCCGTGATCGAGCGTGTGGTCCTGCCGCCGCTGGAAGCCGCGCTGGGGGCAGCCGGGCTGCGCGACCCCAAGGCCTTCCTGCGCCGCGTGCTGGGCGGCGCCCGGGGTGGGCAGTCGGAGGCCGAGCGGCAGCTCACGCGCCAATTCGTGGCCCGCGTGCTGGAACCCTGCGCGCTGGCGCTGCTCTCGGGCTATGAGGTGATGGAGCCCGGCGCGGTGGGCGTGGTCGCGCGGCTTGGCATCGCGGAAGGGCCGGGCCGGCCGCGGCATGACCGCGCCATCGCCTTCTTCGAACGGCTGGCGCTGGATGCGGGCGCCAACGACTTCCGGCTGGGCAGCGTGGACATCGCGCCCGAAGCGGCGGTGATGGATGGCCTGGTGCGCGGCACGCTTGGCCCCATCCTGGCCGATCTCTGCGAGGCCACGCACGCCTATGATTGCGACGTGCTGCTGCTGTCCGGCCGGCCTTCGCGCCTGCGGGCGGTGATGGACATCGTGCTGGCGAAGCTGCCCGTGGCGGCGCATCGCATCGTCCACATGCAGGGCTACCCCGCCGGCGGCTGGTATCCCTTTCGCGATGCCCATGCGCGGATCGAGGACCCGAAGACCACCGCCGCCGTCGGCGCGATGGTGGCGGCGCTGGCGGAGGGTTCGCTGCCCGGTTTCCTGTTGCGCGCCTCGCGGCTCGGCATGAAATCCACCGCGCGCTACATCGGGCGGCTGGAGACATCGGGCCAGCTGTTGCAACGCAACGAATACATGCGGGACATCGACCTCGATGCCGATACCGCCGTGGCGGTGGAGGTGGAGATCCCCTTCGAGGCACCCTCCATGCTCGGTTTTCGCCAACTGCCGCTGGAGAGATGGCCCGCGACGCCCTTGTATGCGCTGGAATTCGGCAATGCGGATGATGTGCGCAACCTCGCCTTGCCGCTGACGGTGCGGCTGGCGCGCGGCATCGCCGATCCGGGATCGCCGGAGGCGGAGGCGAGCCGCGAACAATTCAAGCCCGCCAGCATCCGCGACGCGGAGGGGCAGGAACGCCATCCGACGACCGTCAGGATGCGGTTGCAGACCATGCGCGACGAGGGCGGCTATTGGCGCGACACGGGCGCGCTGGGGGTACCGTGACGCAGTTGGACGAGAAGCTCGCCACCGAGGCGAAGAAGGTCGGAGAGGTCGCGGGCCGCGCACTCGACTGGTTCGCGGGCGCGGCACGCCCCGGGCTGGATGCGGCGGCGCTGGCGCGGGAATTGCGCGGCGTGGGGCTGCGCGCGGGCAGGCTGGCGGCGGCGGCTTCGCGGCCCATGTGCGTCGGCGTCTTCGGCCCCTCCCAGGCGGGGAAATCCTATCTGATCTCCGCGCTGGCGCAGTCGCCCGACGCGCCTCTCATGGCGATGTTCGAGGATCGCGCGGTCGATTTCGTTCGCGACATCAACCCGGAAGGCGGGCGGGAGGCGACGGGGCTGGTGACGCGCTTCACCATGAAGCGCATCGCCACGCCGCCGGGGATGCCCGTGGCGCTGCGGCTGCTGTCGCAGACCGATGTGGTGAAGATCATCGGCAACGCCTTCCTCTCCGACTTCGATCCGGCGGATGTGGAAGCACCCTCCCCCGGCGCGATCGAGGCCGCGCTGGACCAGGCGCGCGGGCGGATGCTGCCGGGCGCGTTCGACAGGCTCAGCGAGGACGCCGTCTATGTCGATCTTCGCGAGTATTTCGAAAGCCGCTTCGGCGGCCATGCGCTGGTGCAGGCGCTGAAGGCCGCGCGGTTCTGGCAGGCGGCGAGCGAGATCGCGCCGAAGCTGGACCATGCAGCGCGGGCTGCACTGTTCGGCCTGGTCTGGGGGCGCGTGGCGCGGCTGGACGATGCCTATCTGCGGCTGGCAGGGGCGCTCGCGCAGCTCGGCCATCCCGATGATGCCTTCTGTCCCCTCACGGCGCTGGTGCCGCGGGAGTCCAGCATCATCGATGTGCTGACCCTGAACCGCTTCGGCCAGCCGGACGACACGACGGTTGCGGTGACCACGCGCAGCGGCTTGCGCGCCGATCTGCCGCGCGCGGTGCTGGCCGCCCTCGTCGCGGAAGTGACGGTGCAGCTGCGCGACAAGCCCTGGGATTTCTTCGACGTTACCGACCTGCTGGACTTCCCCGGCGCCCGGTCCCGCGAACAGATCCGCGACCCCGCCCGGCACCTCGCCGACCCCGCGAAACTCCCCGCCGTGCTGCTGCGCGGCAAGGTCGCCTATCTGTTCGAGCGTTATTGCGCGGAGACGGAGCTGACCGGGATGCTGCTCTGCATCGGTCCCTCCAACCAGGAAGTGCGGACCCTGCCGCGCATGGTGGAGGAATGGATCAACGGCACGCATGGCGACACGCCGGCGAAGCGCGCGACGCAGCCGACCGCGCTGTTCTTCGTGCTGACGAAATTCGACATGGAGTTCGAGAGCAAGAAGGGCCAGGCGGAAGGCGGCGGGCGCTGGACGGCGCGGCTCGCGGCATCGCTGATCGACTTCTTCGGCAAGGAAAGCACCTGGCCGCGCGAATGGCATCCGGGCCGGCCCTTCGACAACCTCTTCTGGCTGCGCAACCCCAATGTCGCGAACAAGGCGATCCTCGATTACGACGAGCAGGGGAAGGAGACCGGCATCCGCCCGCAGGAAGCCGCGCGCGTCGCGCAGCTCCGCGCCGACTTCCTGGGCAATGACGATGCGCGCAAGCATTTCGCCGATCCGGCGCTGAGCTGGGACGAGGCGATGCGGCTCAATGACGGCGGCATCGGCCACCTGGCCGCGCGGCTGCGGCCGGTCTGCGACCCCGCGCTGAAGCGCCGGCAGGTGGCGGCGCGGCTGGCGGACCTTGGTGAACGCCTGCGCGCAAGGCTGCTGCCGCATTGGCATTCCGCCGACCTGGCGCAGGAACTCGCCAAGCGCCGCGCGGCATCCCGCGCGGTTGCCATCGCGCTGGCGAAGGCGGTGGAGCGGCAGCGCTTCGGCCACCTGCTGCGCGCGCTGGCGCCGGAGGCGGATGAGATTTCCGCCGTGCTGTCCCGCACCCGCTTCGCGGCGACCGAGGCCGGCGCCATCCCCGTCGGCGCCCGCACCGGCGCGGCCGGGCTTCTGGCGGAACTCGATTTCGGCGATGAGCCGCCGCCCGAAGTGGAAAGCGCGGGGCCGGAGGATGAGGCCGACCACCTCGCCTCCGTCGCGCTCAAATTGTGGGCGGACCGGCTGCACGCCTTCGCCGATGCACCGGCGACCCACGCGCTCTATGGCATGACGCCGGAAGTGGCGGGCACGCTGGTGGCGGAACTGCTGCGATCCGCGCGGCGGGAGAAGCTGCAATTCGCGCTCGCCGCCGAACTCCGCGGCATCCTCGGCTTCCGCCGCCATGCCTCCGCCGCCGCGGCCATCTGCGGGCTCTGCGCAGCGCTGCGCATCGGCGGCTTCGTAGCCGCGCTGGGCTTCGACGCGAAGCCGATCGCGGATCGCCCCGTGGTCGGCAGCGAACGCCGCCCGGTCTTCGCGCCGCGGCCCAAGCTGGATGGGCTGCCGCCGCTGGGCGTCGTCGCCGCGGATTATGACCGGCAGCAGAGCCTCGACTGGGTGCAGGCCTTCCTCCGCTCCACGGATTTGAACGTGCAGGGCGACGGGGAGGATGCGGTGGATGTCGCGCGCAACGCGGCGCTCGGACGCATCCTGTCGGACCTCGACACCGCCTTGCATGGCGCGAAGGCGGCGTGATGCGCCCGCGGATCGAGGAAGACCCCCACCGCCCCGGCGAAGGCTGCGCGCGCCTGGTGCTGCCCGGCATGGCGGGGCGCGAGGCGCCCTTCGTGACCTTCACGCGAGAGGGTTTCGGCGCGGACAGCCTCGGCCCCGATGGGTGGCAGGTCGCGGCGGGTCGGCTCCCGCCTCTCGAAAGCGGCGCGGAGGGTGATGACCTCGTGCTCGTGCTGGGACCGGAGGCGGCGGAGCATCTGGAGCCGGGCCCGGTGCGCCTCGGCATTCCCGCGCTCGGCATCGACCAGGTGGTGGTGTGGCCGGAAATCGCGCCGGCGCAGAGCGGCAAGCGCGGCGGCTTCGGCGCCAACCGGCCCGGCCAGGCGCAGCCGCGCCGCATGCCGGGCCGCGCCGCGGCCGCCCCGCCGAAGCCGGTGGAGAGCGATGCCACGGTGGTGCTGCGCGCCGCGCCGCGGGTGGAACCGCCGCCACCGCCGCGCCCCCTCGACCCACCGCCGATCCGCCCGCCGGAAGCGCCGGCGCAGCCCTCCCGCCTCCCGCTGATCCTGCTGGCGCTGATCCTGCTGGCGGGCGGCGGGGCCGCCGCCTGGTGGTTCTGGCCGGCGCCGGACGCCCCGGTGGTCGCGGCGGCGCCGCCGACCCCGGCGCCCCCAGCCGCACCACCGGCCGACCCCACGGCGAACGCCACACCGGCGGAGATCGCGGCGATGAACCTGCCGCCCGCCCGCGTGCTGGAAATCGGCCGGGCGCGCCAGGCCAACCGGCCGCAGGACGCGCTGCTGCTGATCGAACTCGCGGCGGAGGCCGGGCACGCGCCGGCCCTCTCCGCCCTCGCCCGGCTCTACGATCCCGCGACCTTCACGCCGGGCGGCGCGCTCTCCGCCGCCAATCCGACCAAGGCGGCGGAGCTGTGGCGCCGCGCGGAGCAGGCCGGCGATGCCGGGGCCGCGGCGCCGCGCGCCGTGCTGCGCCAGCGGCTGGAAGCGGCGGCGCGGAATGGCGATACGCTGGCACAACTCGCGCTTCGGGATTTCTGGCCATGATGCGCTTCCTCGCCCTGATCCTCGCCGCCTTCATCGCCTTCCCCGCGCTGGCGCAAGCACCAGCCGGCGCGCGGCGCGCCCTGCTGATGGAAGGCAAGCAGACGCTGACGCAGAAGGTGCTGACGCGCCCCGGCGCCACGCTGCACGCGACACCCGGCGCCGCCACCGGCACCCCCGTGCCGGGCTTCACCCTGTTCCACGTCTATGCCCGCCAGGGCAGCGGCGCGGAGGCCTGGATCGAGGTCGGCCGCGACGCCACCGGCACGACCGAGGGCTGGATGCGGGAGGAACGCGCCCTTCCCTGGGGCCAGACCATGGTGCTGGCCTTCACCAACCCCGCCGGCCGCGAACGCACCATGTTCTTCGCCGAAGGCCCGGCGCTGCGCCGCGTCATCCTGTCGCGGGACATGGCGGCGGCGGGGGCGGAGGCGCGGCGGGCGACTGATGGCCGCGTCATCGCCCTCGAACCCGAGACCTATGTCGACATCAGCCGCAATTTCTATCTGTTGCCTGTGCTCAGCGCCGAGGAAGTCGAGAACGAACGCGGCGACCGCATGCGCCTGCTTGAAGTCGCCTCCGCCCCGGCCGAGCGCCGCAACGCGCCGCCGCCGCGCGATCCGCTGGCGGATTTCAGGGGCGCGCTGGTCTTCGTGGTGGATACCACGCTGTCCATGCAGCCCTATCTCGACCGGACGCGGGAAGCGATCCGCAATGTCATGGCGCGCATCGGCACCACGGCGCTGCGGGACCGATTCCGCTTCGGGCTCGTCGCCTATCGCGATGACCTCGGCGGCAACCAGGCGCTGGAATATGTCACGCGCACCCATGCCCGCGCCGATTTCTCCGCCCCCGCGGATGCCATCCTGCCGCGCATCGCCGAAGCCGCCGCCGCCACCGAAAGCAATGAGGGCTTCGACGAGGATGCCGTCGCCGGGCTGCGCGCCGCGCTCGACGCCGCCGACTGGAACAGCCTCGGCGGGCGCTTCATCATCCTGGTGACGGATGCGGGCACGCGGGATGCGACCGACCCGCGCTCCTCCACCCGCCTCGGCATCCCGGAGATGCGAGAACTGCTCAAGCAGCGCGCCATCGCCACCTTCGCGCTGCATGTGCTGACGCCGGAAGGCCGCAACAACCACGCCCGCGCCCGCGCGCAGTATCGCGAACTGACCCGCTTCGATGGCGCGGCGGAGCCCTTCTACTACCCGATCCCGAACGGGGAGGTCGCGGCCTTCGGCCAGACGGTGGAGGCGATCACCGAAGCCCTGCTCCGCCAGGTCGCCGCCGTCACCAACACCCCCATCGCGCAGCTCCGCGGCGGGCCCGCCGCCGCGGCGCCGCAGGTGGAGCAGCAGGTGGATGTGGTGGGGCAGGCCATGCGGCTCGCCTATCTCGGCCGGGTGCAGGACGCGGCGGCGCCCGACATCGTGCGCAGTTTCACGACCGACCGGGACCTGGCGGACAGCAACCGCGCCAACCTCGATGTCCGGATCCTGCTGACGCGCGACCAGCTCTCCGACCTTCGCAGCGCGCTGCGGCTGGTGATCGATGGTGCCAATGCCGGGCGGCTCCAGCCGCAGACGGTCTTCGCCAATATCCGCAACGCCGCACTTTCCGCCGCGCGCGATCCGCGACGGATCGGCAACCTCGAACGCCTTGGCGCCGCCTTCGGCGAATACCTCGACGGCCTGCCCTATCGCAGCCAGGTCATGGAACTGACGGAGCGCGGCTGGCTGGAACTGCAATCCGGCGGCCAGCGGGAACTGCTCAACGCGCTGGAAGCCAAGCTCCGGCTCTATGACGAATACGCCCGCACGCCGGCCTTGTGGACGCAACTCGGCAGCGGGGCGGATGCCGGCGCGGCCGTCTTCCCCATGCCGCTCGACCAACTGCCGTGACCGACGCGCCCCTTCGGCTGGAGGGGGTGGTCGCCACCCGCCGCGCCGGCGGGGCCGCCTTCTCGCTGACCATCGAGGCGCTGCGCCTCGACCCCGGGGCGCTGGTGGCGGTGACGGGGGCGAGCGGGACGGGGAAGTCCACCCTGCTCGACGTCGCCGCGCTGGCCAGGCGGCCTGATGAGGCCATGCGGCTGGAGGTCTGCGGCACCGATGCCGCCGCCCTCTGGTCCCGCGGCGCGAAGGATGCGCTGGCGGGGCTGCGCGCGCGGCATTTCGGCTATGTGCTGCAGACCGGCGGGCTGGTGCCCTTCCTGACCGTCGGCGCCAATGCGGCGCTGGCGCAGGACCTCGCGGGCCGGCGCGACCCCGGTCATCTCGCGGCGCTGGCGGAGCGCCTCGGCATCGGGGCACTGCTCGCGCGCATGCCGGCCACGTTGTCCGTCGGCCAGCGGCAGCGCGCCGCCATCCTGCGCGCGCTGGCGCATCGGCCCGCGCTGGTGCTGGCCGACGAACCGACCGCCAGCGTCCATCCCGACATGGCCGCGACCATCCTGGCGCTGCTGGCCGAACAGGCCCGGCAAGCCGGCGCCGCCGTGCTGCTCGCCACGCATGACGCCCCGGCCGCGCGCGCCGCCGGCTTCGTCGAAATCCCCCTGCAACCCGGCGCGGCCTCCGCCCGCCTCCCCGCCCTGGCGGAGGCCTGATGCGCTCCCTCCGCCTGGCCTTCGCCGACCTCCGGCGCGAACCGGCCTTCACCCTCTGCTCCGTCCTCGCCCTCGCCGCCGTCATCGCGCCGCTGATCCTGCTGGCCGGGCTGCGCGCCGGCGTCGTCGCGGGGCTGAAGGAGGACCTGGCCGCCAGCCCCCGCACGCGGGAGATCGCGAACATCCAGAACCTGGCGCTGGATGCCGCCTGGTTCGCGGCGCTGGCCGCTCGGCCGGAAACCGGCTTCCTGGTGCCGCGCACGCGCCTGCTCTCCGCCACCGGCAGCCTGGAAGCCACCGCGCGCCCCGGCCGCGTCGCCACCGTCGAAATCCTGCCGACCGCGCCCGGAGACCCGCTGCTGCCCGGCATCGCCCCGCCCGGCGACACGCAGGTGATCCTCACCGCCTCCGCCGCGCAGCGCCTTTCCATCAGCGCGGGCGACGCCATCCGCCTGCGCATCATCCGCCGCGTCGGCGACGGGCGGGAGGTGCTGAACCTCGACCTCACCACTACAGCCATCGCCCCCGCCGGCGCCTTCGACCGGGACGCGATCTTCGCGCCCCCCGCGCTCGGCCGCCGCGTGCAGGATTTCCTCGATGACCGGACCGCGGATGGCACAGCCCGCCGGGCGGAAGGCTTCCGGCTGCACGCGAAACGGCTGGAGGACGTGCCGACCCTCGTCGCCCTCCTCCAAGCCCAGGGGATCGAGACCCGGTCCCGCGCCGATGACGTCGCCGCGCTGCTGGCGCTGGACCGCAACCTGACCGCCGGCTTCGCCGTCATCGCCACCGTGGGCGCGACAGGCTTCATCCTCGGCCTCGGCAGCGCCCTCTGGGCCAGCGTCAGCCGCAAGCGGCGCACCCTGTCCCTGCTCCGCCTCATGGGACTGCGACGCCTGACCCTGGTGCTCATCCCCATCTGGCAAGGCATCGCCTACGCCATCGGCGGCAGCATCCTCGGCACCGCCATCGCCATCGCCGCCGCCCAGGCGGTCAACCGCCTCGCCCTCCTCGGCGCCGCCGAAGGCCGGGACCTCGCACGCATCGGCCTCGACGAATTCACCCTCGCCTGCCTGCTCGCCACCACCGCCGCGATCCTGGCGGCGGCCGCCGCGGCCCAGCGCGCAGCCGGGGCGGACCCGGCGGAGGGGCTGCGGGATGAGTGAGGGCGGCGTGGGTGGCAGGTCGGGGGAAACGCCGTTTCCCCCGAACCCCCTTTGCCAGGGGCCAGCGGGCCCCTGGACCCCAGGCATTGCATCGGATGGTGGGGGGAGGGGCCCGGCGGAACCGCTTGCCGCAAGCGCGTTCCGTGCCCCTCCCCCCACCATCCGATTGAAGGGGGATCAAAGGGGCCGCTGCCCCTTTGCAGGGGGTGCAGGGGGACGGCGTCCCCCTGCCCTAGCCACCCTCGCCGCCCTCCTCCTCTCCGCCGCCCCCGTGCTGGCCCAGCCCACGCCGACCTGGCCGGTGGCGGCGTTCAATCCGCGGGCCTTGGCGGATGATCTGGTGCTGCCCTTGCCGTGCGGGGGGGCGATGGCGTTCCGGCGGGTGGATACGCCGGCGGGCGATGGGGGGTTGGATGACCGTGCCCTGTTGCTGGGCAGTGCGGAGACCGAGACGGGCTACATCGAGTATCTGCGCCGCACCTATCTGGTGGGTCCCTTCGGCGGGGGGGCGGAGCCGCGGCATTTCTGGATGTCGAAGTATGAGGTGACGCGCACGCAGATGGAGGCGTTGCGGAACCCCGCCTGTCCGGCCGCGAACACCCCGGCGGCGCGCCTGCCGGCGGTGGAGGTGAGCTGGTTCGAGGCGATGGAGACGGCGCAGCGCTATTCGGGGTTCCTCGCCCGCAATGGCGGCCCGCGCCTGCCGCGCCGGGGTGGCGCGCCGGCCTTCGTGCGCCTGCCGACGGAGGCGGAGTGGGAATATGCGGCGCGCGGCGGCGCCGCGGTGGCGGAGGCCGAGTTCCAGGCCCGCACCTTCCCGATGCCGGAGGGGCCGGAGGCCTATGCCTGGTTCCAGGGGCCTCGCAGCGCGGCGGGGCGGCTTTCGCCGATCGGGCTGAAGCGGCCCAATCCGCTCGGGCTGCACGACATGCTGGGCAATGCGGCGGAATGGGCGCTGGAGCCCTTCCGGCTGAACCGCGTCGGGCGGCAGCACGGGCTGGCGGGCGGGCTGGTGGCGCGCGGCGGCGATTACCGCAACACCGGGGAGGCTCAGCTGCGGTCGAGCCTCCGCATCGAATACGCGCCCTATGATGCGACGAGCGGGGAGCCCACCCGCATCACCACGGTCGGCTTCCGCTTCGTGCTGGCGGCGCCGGCGCAGGGCAGCCTGGCGGATACGGCGGCGCTGCGATCGGCGTTCGAGGCCGAGACAAGGGCCCGCGCCACCACCCAGGACGACCCCGCCGCGCTGATCGCGGCGCTGCGGCGGGAACAGTCGGACCCCGCCATGCAGACGGCGCTGGACCGGCTCGGCGCCGCCTATGCGCGGGAGACGCGGGAGAGGACGGACCGGGCGAGGGTCGCGGCGCGGGCGCAGGTCCAGGCGGCGGCGGTGCTGTCCCGCAACGTCTTCATCGCCCAGCAGCGGGCCACCGGGTTGCAGGGCATGGTGGAGAACCCCGGCGCCTTCGGCGCCACGCCCCAGCAGGCCCAGGCCTGGCGGCCCATGCTGGCGGCGGTGCAGGCGGAGGTGGAGGGCGGCGTCCGCGCCTATGCCGCCATCATCGCGCAACTGTCGCAGGCGACCGATATCGCCGTGCCGGCGGAGGTGGAGGTGGTGCAGCAGGAGCTGCGCGCCCAGAACGTGCCAGCGCTGCTGCCCTACGTCATGCTCGTGGCCGGCCATGCGGAGGCCGCGCGCCGCGGCAGCGTGCCGCCCGTGGCGGTGCTGCGGGCCGATATCCTCCGCACCACCGCCGCGCCCACGCCGAGATGATGCCTTGATACCAACGCCCTCAACGGTTGACCTGTGCGTAGTCGCGGGTGGCGATGGAGGTGATGCGGCTTGGATCGTTGATGAGGGCGTTCCAGGCATCGCAGCACGCATCGACGATAGCGTCGTAGGTTTCGTAGACCCGGTTGCTGAGCTGGTTCTGGCGCAGGAACTGCCAGACGTTCTCGACCGGGTTCAACTCGGGCGAGTAGGGCGGCAATGGTAGCAGGCTGATGTTCTCCGGGACCTGGAGCTTGCCGCCGGTCTGGTGCCAGCCCGCGCCATCGAGAGTGATGACGGCATGGGCGCCTGGAGCGACATGACGGCTGATTTCTTCGAGGT
>NZ_FOSQ01000042.1 GCF_900114315.1 Falsiroseomonas stagni DSM 19981 | reverse complement strand
ATACCGGCGCCCCTAAACAGTGACCTGTGCCCAGTCGCGTGTGGCGATTGAGGTGATGCGGGCTGGATCGTCGGTCAGCGCATTCCATGCCGTGCAGCAGGCGTCGACGATGGCTTCGTAGGCTTCGAAGACCCGGTTGCTGAGCTGGTTCTGCCGGAGGTACTGCCAGACGTTCTCGACGGGGTTCAACTCAGGTGAATAAGGCGGCAGCGGTAGCAGGCTGACGTTGTCTGGCACGCGCAGTTTGCCGCCGGTCTGGTGCCAGCCGGCGCCGTCGAGCGTGACCACGGCATGCGCGCCGGGTGCTACCAGCCTGCTGATCTCGGCCAGGTGCAAGGTCATGGCGGCACCGTTGGCGAGCGGCAGCACCAGCCCAGCGCCGGTGCCGCGCGCGGGGCAGACCGCGCCGAACAGGTAGGCCCAACGATAGCGTTGATCGCGCGGCGCTGGCGGCCGGCTACCCTTGGCGGCCCAGATCCGGGTCAGGGTCCCCTGCTGGCCGACGCGGGCTTCGTCTTGCCACCAAAGCTCGATCGGCTTGCCGCGGGCGTGCTCCGGGATCGCGGCGGCCACGAGGGCGGCGAAGTTTTTTTATGCGCCTCCTGGGCTGCCGCGTCGTGTCCGGGATGCCGTGGCCGCACCGACAGCCGCCGGAAGCCCAACCGGCGCAGCAGCTTGCCCACGGTGCGCACGTCGGGCCGCACGCCAAACCGCTGCTCGATCACCGCAGCCAGATCGGCTCGCCGCCAGCGCACCACGCCATGGCTCGCGAGGTCCGGCCCCGTGCGGACCAACTCGGCCACCACCTCCACCTGGTCCGCCGTCAGCAGCGGCTTGCGGCCGACGCCCTCCTTACGGTTCGACAGACCGGAAACGCCTTCGGCATTGTAGCGATGAACCCAGTCCCGCAGCGTCTGCCGATCCATCCCGCAGGTCTCCGCCGCCACCGCCCGCGGCAATCCTTCCAGGACAAGCGCCAGGGCCAGCATGCGCCGCGCCGCGGCCGCGTCCCGACAGGCCGCGGCAAACCGCCGCAGGTCCGCCGCCGTATGCTCATCCCGGGTCAACGCTACCGCCACCATGATCGCCTCCCGA
>NZ_FOSQ01000003.1 GCF_900114315.1 Falsiroseomonas stagni DSM 19981 | reverse complement strand
CGAGGAGGACGTGCTCGCCTACATGCACTTCCCCGCCGCGCACCGCACGAAGCTGCATTCGACCAACCCGATCGAGCGCCTCAACGGCGAGATCAAGCGCCGCACCGACGTCGTCGGCATATTCCCCAACGAAGCCGCCGTCGTCCGCCTGGTCGGCGCCATCCTCCTCGAGCAGTCCGACGAATCGGCAACCCAGCGCGCCCGCTACATGACCCTGGAAGCCATCAGCACCGTCAGCGATAATGCCACCGTCAGGCTCTCGGCCGTGCCAGCCTGACCCGGCAGCCCAACCCGCCGAGAATCATCGCGCTCCTACACCACGCGATGGGACACGACCCGGTCTTGCTGGGCCAGCGCCATGGAACGTTATGCGCAATGTGGTCGCGGTGCCTACATCCCACCGCTCGTAATCGGGAGGTAGCTCAAGATGGTTGGCATTCCAGCGGACGATCTCACGGAAATCATCGCCTCCCGGGTCATGGAGGTAGATGGTAAGCCACAGTTCCACGTCAGGATTGGCCGCCCGAAGCTTGCGCCAGAGGGTAGATCCTGGTTCTGCGCCTATGAAATTGTCGGACCACTGACAAACCGCAGGGGGCGATTTGGCGGTGAGGATGCCATGCAGGCGCTGGTGAACGCGATCTACTGCATTTCGGTTGACGTGGAGAGTTGTGCAGAGAACGCGCAGGGCAGGTTGTCCTGGTTTGGGGACTTCAAGGATTTCGGACTGCCCTCGCCACCGATACGCTCCGAAGGAGAGGTCAGCGGGCCGAAGTGATCCATCGCCGTCTGTCGGGTCGCCCCGGCATCCGACAGCGGGCGGATAGGTTTGCAGAGACCGTCGATTTCCGGCTCGTCTCGCCCCGTCAGTAATTTACCATAAGTTACTGATCTGAATGTAAAAATTATCCAACCCGCGATCTTCGCCCCAACAGCGGTCCCAACGCGCCTGCTGCGCTCGGGCCTCCGTGGTCCCATAGCTGATCCGCGATCCCGAATTCACCGATGGGGGAAGATCCGCGGCAGACCCGCCTTGATCCGGGGCCGTGCACTGGTCGGCATTTCAGGCCTACCCAACCCGCCTTCCTGAAGAGTGGCGCATCAGCCGGGCCACGGAAGCCGCCTTGAACCGCCCCGGCTTTGCCGGAGGCTCCAACCATTCAGAGGGTGGAGCGATGACGGCGAAGAAGACGGCGGTGAACTACTCGCCAGAGGTTCGGGAGCGGTCGGTGCGTCTGGTGCTGGACGGCACCGGGGAGCACGGCTCGCGATGGGCGGCGATCGGCTCGATCGCGGCGAAGATCGGCTGCACGGTGGCGCGGCAGATGGGCCTGAAGGGCGTGGTGCGCGGGAAGGAGACCAGGGCGACGGTGCCCGACAAGGGCCCGCCATGCCCGGCCGACCGCGTGAACCGACAGTTCCTCGCACCGCGGCCAAACCTGCTTGGGTGTCGGACTTCACCTGCGTCGCGACCTGGCGGGGCAACGCCCACGTCGCTTTCGTCATCGACACCGTCGCGCGGCGGATCGTCGGCTGGCGGGGGTCGCGGACCGCCCATGCCGGGTTTGTCCTCGATGCTCCGGCGCAGGCGCCGCATGACCGGCGGCCGGTCCAGGGCGGCGGTCTCGTCCATCACAGCGATCGCCTGGCCGAAGCTGGCATCGAGCCCTCCGTCGGCCGCGTCGGCGACAGCTGCGACAACGCGATGGCCGAGAGCGTCATCGGCCTGTTCAAGACCGAGGTCATCCGCCGCCGCGGCCCGTGGCGCGGCCTGGAAGGCGTCGAGTTCGCCACCCTCGAATGGGTGGACTGTTTCAACAACCGCCGCCTCCCCGCACCGATCGGCAACATCCCGCCCACCGAGGCAGAGGCGCGCTGCTTTGCCGCCCAGGAGACCACAGCCCTGCCGGCCTCACTCGCATCAAACAGCCTCCGGCGGCCACTGCCAGGACATGCCGGCGCGAGAGGTCGAAACGGCGCATGACGGTCCTTCCTGCACGATCGGGGCGGGATCGCTGGCAATCATGCCACGCCTTCCGGGGGAAGCTCCGCGACATAAGGGCCAAGGAGTCAGTAGACTGGCTCCACGACCTTCATCGCTTTCACCCGGCGCGCCCCGCGATGCCTCACGCGGTCCAGGCCGCCATGGTGGCGCGCGCGCATTCATGCATGACGGTCAGCGCGCGCTGCGTTGCCGAGGCGCCGATGACGAAGGGATTGGCAGCGCCCGGCTGCATCCGCGCGAGCTTCTCCACCGCCTCGTCATAGCCGTTGTGGTTCGACAGGAAGACCTCGACATTCTGCCGGGCCGCGACTTCCCGCGCGCGGGCGGTGGCATCGATGTAGCCCTGCAGGCGGGGGATGCGGTCCGGTCGGCGGCCGAAATTGAACGCCGTGCCGCCCCACAGCATGGCGCGATGGGTGCGCCCGCCCTGGCGCACATCGAACAGCAGCGTCACGGTGCCCATGGTGTGCCCGGGTGTGATCATCACCTCGAGCGAGGTGTCTCCCAGGCGGATCAGTTCGCCATCGCGCACCGAGATGTCGCGGCGCGGCGGGCGGCCCCAATCCGGGCGGTCGAACTCCAGCCCGGTCTCCATCATCGTCCAGTCCGCGTCGGAACACACCACGCGGCAGCCATAGCGCCGCACGAAATGCCCGGCGCCGCCGTAATGGTCGCCATGCCCGTGGCTGACCACGAGCGTGCGGATCCGCGCGGGATCCATCCCCAGGCTGCGCAACCCGCGATCGGCGATGCGCTCGGCATCCTCGTCATTGTCCATCGCATCCACCAGGATCAGCCCCTCGGTGGTGGTGATGGCCCAGGCGCTGACCCAGCGGCTGCCGACGAAATGCAGATTGTCGAAGGCGGCACCGGGGGGTGGCGTTGGCAGGGCACGCAGCTGGTCCGGCGTCTGGGAGACGAGGCCCGGCGTCGGCGCCGCGACCTCCCCCAGGCGCAGATAGGCGCGCAGGTCATCCCCGGCAGCGGCACGGGCGGCGGCAAGGTGCTGCTGCACGGCGGGGTTCTGCGCCGCGGCGGGGCTCGGCGGCAAGGCGAGGCCGACGCAGCAGGCACAGCCAAGGGCCAGCAACTGGCGTCGTCCCGGGATGACCGCCTCGGCCAGCAGCGGCGGGCGCGGCTCGGGACGGGACCGGCGGAAGGGGAACAGCATGCGATGCTCCTGCAGGGTCGATACGGCAAGGCGGGCCTGGCGACACTGGACACCAGGGCATCGAGCCCGGCAAGCATTTTCGAAAATATTGACCTTTTCGATAGTACGCGCAAGGCTGGCAGGCCAAGTCGTGCCCGAGGGGGAACATGCACAGCCAATGTCACGCAGCCGCGCGCCTGGATGGGATGATGCGCGCATGATCCCCGTGAAGCGCCTGCGGCACCTCGCCCTCGCCGCGATCGACCCCGAGCGGCAGCTTGCCTACTACCGCGACGTCATCGGCCTGGCCGAGGTCGGGCGCGCGGATGGCCGCATCTTCCTCGCCAGCGAGGCCGGGCAACTGGCCATCGTGATCGAGAAGGGGCCGGCACCAGGCCTCGCACGGCTCGCCTTCGACCTGCCGCCGGACCAGGACCTCGCGACGATCGAGCGCGCCCTGCGTGATGCCGGGCTGCCCGCCGAGCGGTGTGCGGACCCCGCGCCTGGCTGCCCGGTCGCGCTGCGGTCGCGGGATCGGGATGGCCGGGCGCTGGAACTGCATGCCGGCATCCACTGCCACGACAACCGCCAGCCCCTGCCCGGTATCGGGCCGCTCAAGCTCGGCCATGTCGCCTGCTACGCGCCCGATCCGGCGACGATCGCTCGGTGCTACACCGAAACGCTCGGCTTCCGGGTCTCGGACTGGATCGAGGACCGGTTCGTCTTCCTGCGCTGCAGCCATGAGCACCACACGGTGAACTTCACGCGCGGCCCCGATGCGCGCATGCACCACATGGCGTTCGAATTGCGCGACGCCGCGCATATGCACCGCGCCGCCGACATCCTCGGCGGGCAGAAGGTGCCGATCCTGTGGGGCCCGGTGCGGCACGGCCCCGGGCACAATGTGGCGATGTATCACCGCGACCCCGAGGGCAACGCCATCGAACTGTTCTACGGCCTGGATTGCATGACCGATGAGGCGCTGGGCTTCTGGGACCCGCGCCCCTGGCACCGCGACCGGCCACAGCGGCCCAAGACCTGGGTCGGGCTGCCGCGCGATGTCTGGGGGCTGCCGCCATCGCAGGCCTTTCTCGAGATGCACCGGCTGCAACTGCCCGAGGAGCGACACTGAGATGCCGCCCGCGGAGCCGGTGCGATGACGCCCGCACCCGACCCGGCCGCCATCCTCGGCGCGGAGGACAGGCGCTTCCTGGCGATGACCGAAAGCGACCTGGATACGCTGGCGCCGTTGCTGGCCGACGACCTGCACTTCGTGCACTCCAACGGGATGGTCGAGGACAAGGAGGAGTTCCTGCGCAAGCTGCGCAGCGGTGAACGGCGCTACCGCGCCTATTCGGCGCTGGCGCGCAGCGTGCACCAGGAGGGCGGCTTCAGCTTCGTGTTCGGCGAGGCCGATGCCGAGATCGAGCGGCCCGGCGGCGGAATCAGCACCCGCATGACCTACACCGCCATCTACCGCCATGCGCCCGAGCCGCGCCTGTTCGCCTGGCATTCGGTGAAATCCCCCGCGCCGGCGCCACCCCCGGCAGCCAAGGCGGGGCCTTGAGTAGCGCCGGGCGGCGCGTCACATAGGCAGCGCCACAGGGAGTTGACGCGAATCATGTCCGCGAGGGCCGTCACGAAGCGCGCCGCCCCGGCCGCGATGCTTGTCAGCCAGGCGGTGCTGAACCGGCTGCTCGCCGACATCCTCGATGGCCGCTACCCGCCCGGCGCACGCCTGCGATTCGCGGAGTTGCAGGCCGCCTACGAGGTCGGCATCGGCACGCTGCGCGAAGCCCTGTCGCACCTGGCTTCGGTCGGCATGGTGGAGGTGGACGCCAATCGCGGCTTCCGCGTCGCGCCGGTTTCCGCCGCCGACCTGCAGGATGTCTCCAGCCTGCTGATCGAGTTCGAACAGCGCGCGATCCTCTCCTCCATCGAGAATGGCGACAAGGCCTGGGAGGAATCCGTGGTGCTGACCTTCCATCGCCTGGCCGGCATCGAATCCCGCCCGCGGGCGGAGCGCGCCGAACGCTTCAACGAATGGGTGGCGCTGCACCGCGACTTCCACCACGCGCTGGTCTCCGCCTGCGGATCGCGCTGGCTGCTGCACATGCGCGCCCTGCTCCATGACCACATGGAGCGCTACCGCCTGCTGTCGCAGCGCCACCGCCCGCAGGGCCCCGGCCGCCTGGCCGAGCATGCCGCGATCAAGGACGCCGCCCTGGCCCGGCGCGGGGCGGAGGCGGCGGAACTGCTGCGCAAGCAGTTGCAATGGACGGTGGACAATGTCCGCCGCTACGCGCCGCAATTCATCGACCCGCCCGGCTGAACCCGGTTTATCGAAGATCTTGTAATTTTCGAAGATGTGGTCATGCTGCCGGTCGTGGGCAGGGAGGCCAGGACATGGACAGCGAGATCACCTTCACCTCGGACGGGCTGACGCTGGCCGGCAGCCTGCACGTGCCGGATACGCGCGGGCCGGACCAGCGCCTGCCCGCGCTGATCGTCCTGCACGGCTTCATCGGAGCGAAGGACAAATCCTACTCCGAGGTGGTCAGCCGGCTGATGGAATCCTGGGGCTATGTCGTGCTGCGCATCGATTTCCGCGGCTGCGGCAAGAGCGAGGGCCAGCGCGGCTATGTGCTGTGCCACGACCAGGTGGCGGATACGCGCAACGCCATGACCTGGCTGGCGCAGCGGCCGGAGGTCGATCCGGCGCGCATCGCCGTCCTCGGTCATTCCTTCGGCGCCGCCATCGCCGCCTACACCGCCAGCACCGATACCCGCTTCGCCGCCGCCATCATCTCCTGCGGCTGGGGCAATGGCGAGCGCAAGTTCCGCGGCCAGCACCCCACGCCCGAGGCCTGGGAGAAGTTCACCGGCCTTCTCGCGGAAGGCCGCGCCCACAAGCAGCGCACCGGCGAGGCGCTGATGGTCAGCCGCTGGGACGTGGTGCCGATGGCCGAGCATCTGCGCAAGAACCTCTCGCACCTCGCGCAGACCGTCGTCGCCGCGGACACCGCGCAGAGCATGTTCGACTTCAAGGCCGAGGAGGTGATCGGCCAGCTCGGCCCGCGCCCCGTGCTGTTCATGCATGGCGCGGACGACACCGTGACCCCGGTGGAACAATCGATCCGCCTGTGGGAGCGCGCGTCGCAGCCCAAGGACCTCGTGCTGATCACCGGCACCGACCACTTCCCGATCTTCGGCAACGACAATCGCGGCCGCGACATCCTCAAGGGCTGGCTCGACCGCTACTTCCCGCTGGCCGCGGCATGAGCGCCCGATGCGCTCCGCGCATCCCGGCTACCGCGAACTGATCGGCGCCGGGGCGATCAACCCGCGCCCAGGGATGGAGATGCGGATGGCGCTGCGGATGGCGGCGGGCGCCATCGGCCTGCCGGAAGTCGGCCCGGCCCCGTGGCGGTGAACCGCGCGATGGGGCATCCCGCCCCGCGCGCTGCGGAACAGGGCATGGCCGGGCAGCGCGGGCGCGGCGGTCTCCGCCAAGCCAATCGCCACGCCGGCACGCCACGGACCCGGCCGCCGTCGCCACCCTGCTGCCGATGGCCGGGCCGGACGGGGCGGGGTTGTCGTTGATGATCGAATGCCTCGCCAGCGCCGCGGCGGCCCTGGGAATGGCGATGCCGCCTGCCTTGGCACGCCAGGGGGCGCTGCGTTCGCTTCAACACGGCTCGTGCTCTGGAAATCATTGAATCCAGCGCAGGCAATGCGTTCAGATGAGCCCATCTGAACGCAGCGTGCTCCCAGTGCCTATGGGCAGTCAGCCTGCGGGCGCGCTCGGCGTGGTTCGGGCATTCTCATGGCTGTCCATCCGGGGCTCCGAGTTGCTGGGTGTTGGCCTCGCAACCACAGCCAACCAACTCAGCCCCGGAGGGACAACCTCCATAGCAACGACATCCAGGGGTCCAGCCTCATCCGGGCGTCAGCTGCCTGGCGGCGATCAGCTCGCGCCACCGTGCGATCTCGCTCGCCACGAGGTTGCGCAGTTCCGACGGGGAACTGGTGTGGACCCGACCATCCACCAACGCCGCCAGCCTGGTCCGGTGCTCCGGCTGCCCCGACAAGGCGATCACCGCCTGATGGAGTCTTTGCAGGACCGGTTCGGGCAGGCCGGCGGGGGCGGCCAGGCCGGCCCATGTCGTGACCGCGTAGCCCGGCACCGTCTCGCCCACGGGCGGCACGTTGGGGAAGGCCGGCAAGGGCTCGGGTGCCGTCACCGCCAGCGCCCGCAGCCTGCCGCCCTGGATATGAGGGCCCGCGGTGACGGTGGTGATGACCGCGAAGTCCAGATTTCCCGCCATCAGGCCGACGATCGCATCCGACTCCCCGCGGTAGGGAACGTGGACCAGTTGCGCGCCGGACATCACCCCCAGCATCTCGCCAGCCAAATGGTGGGTCGATCCCGTGCCGGCCGACCCGAATGTAAGCCCATTGGCCGCGGTGGCCGAGCGCAGCAGCGCAGCCAGGTCGCGCGCCTGGTTTTCGGCCCGCACGGCGATCACAAAGCCGAATTCGACCACGCGGGAAATCCAGGAGAAGCCGCCGACCGGATCGAAGGTGATATTGCGGCCGAAGGCAGCCGCCACGGCATGGCCGCCGGTGATCAGGCCGATCGTGTAGCCATCCGCCGGGGCCCGGCTGATCACCGACGAAGCAACCATCCCGCCAGCGCCCGGGCGCGGCTCAACCAGGACGGTCTGGCCGAGCAGGCTGCCCAGCGAGGGGGCGAGCACCCGCGCCAGCGCATCCGCCGAACCGCCCGGCGCGAAACCGTGCAGCATGGTGATCGGACGTTCCGGATAGGCCGCCAGGGCCGGGCCGGCGGCAAGGGCACCAAGGCTGCCGAGCAGGAGCCGACGCGACAAGGGCGGCGTGTCGATGAGGGCGCCGGGCACAAGCCGGCGGACATTGATCCGATCTGTCACCCAGAAACTCCCTCCCTGAACCGATGGCCGGCCTTGGCTGCCTGCCACGGTGCGGCCGCCCTGCATCGGGGCTCCACCTTCCGTTGGGGTCCAACCTCTCACAGCATATTCGAAAATTCAACCGTCTTCGAATATGAGTCGCCCCACCTCCTTCGCCGGACGCAGGGCCTCGCAAGCGCTCCGCTGCCTCGCGATACCGATGGCCACTGATCAGGCCCCGGGCGCCCGATCGCGCAGCAGGTCACCATCGCCCCGCCACCGCACCGCGGCGCCGCGGCCCATCTTGATCCCGGGGCCGCCCTCCGTGAAACCGGGGGCGTGGGGGCGGCGACGGGCCGTGCCCGTGCGGGCCGCGCATCCAGGCCTCCTCTCGACCACCCAGGAGACGCAGCGTGCCGCCCGACACCGCCGCCACGGACACCGCCCTCCCCGCTCGCACGCCGCGCCCGCTGGAAGGCGTGCGCATCATCGATGTCTCCACCGTCATCGCGGGCCCGCTCGGCACCTATCTCCTCGCCAGCCTCGGCGCGGAGGTCATCAAGGTGGAGCGCCCCGGCACCGGCGACCTGGCCCGCCGGATCGGCACCGATCCCGCGCGCAACGCGGCGCTGATGGGCGCCTCCTTCCTCGGCACCAATGCCGGCAAGCGATCCATCACGCTGGACCTGAAGTCGCCGGAGGGCGCCGCCATCTTCCGCCGCCTGGTCGCCACGGCGGATGCGGTGTTCGAGAATTTCCGCCCCGGCACGATGGACAAGCTCGGCCTCGGCTACGCGCAGCTGAAGGACATCAGGCCCGGCCTGGTCTATTGCGCCGTCTCCGGCTTCGGGCAGGACGGGCCGCTGGCGCAGCGCGCCGCCTATGACCAGATCATCCAGGGCATGTCGGGGCTGATGAGCCTGACGGGCCCGGAAGACGGCACGCCGAGCCGCGCCGGCTTCGTCGTCTCCGACAGCTTCGCCGCCGCCATCGCCGCGCTCGGCACCGTCGCCGCCCTCTTCCGCGCGCGGCAGACGGGCATCGGCGGGATGGTCGATGTCTCCATGCTGGAATCCACCCTGGTCATGGCGGCCTGGATCGTCTCCGACTTCGTCAATGCCGGCACGGTGCCGACGCGCCTCGGCAATGACAGCCGCTCCTCCGTCCCCTCCGGCACCTTCCGCACGCAGGACGGCCACATCAACATCGTCTGCAACGAGGATCACCAGTTCCACGCGCTGTGCGACGCCGTGGGACAGCCGGGCTGGAAGACGGATCCGCAACTCGCGGACCGCCAGGCCCGCTTCCGCCGCGGCGCGGCGGTGAAGGCCCTGGTGAATGGAGCGCTGGCCGGCCGCACCACCGCGGAGTGGGAAGCGATCCTGGCGCGCCACGGCGTGCCCTGCGGCCCCATCCTCGGCATCCCCGAGGCACTGGCCCTGCCGCAGCTGCGGGATCGCGGCTTCCAGCGCCACTGCGAAGGCTCTGACGTGAAGGTCGGCGGCATCGGCCTGACCATGAAGGGCGAGGTCGAGCCGCCGCCCTCGCCGCCGCCCGGACTCGGGCAGGACACCGCCGTCATCCTCGGCGAACTCGGCTACGATTCGGATGGCCTGGCCGCGCTGCGACGGGCGAAGGTGATCTGAGGCGGTGTTCGGGCCCGGGCGGGGTTGCCTTCGCCCGGCGCCGCGCCTCCAATCCTCCGCGGGAATACGGGGGAAACACCAAGCGCATGTCGATGCTGCCCGAGGGGGTCGCCGCCTATATCGGCGTGTCGACCGACCATGAATTCGCGCCGGAAGCGGTGGAGCCCGGCGCGGTCCGCCGCTTCGCCCAGGCCATCATGGATGACGACCCCGCCTATTGGCGGGATGACGAGGCCAGCGCCCGGCATGGCGGCCCCGTGGCGCCCCCGCTGTTCCCGACGGCGATGTTCCGCCGCCCCTTCGGCACGCCCGACCCCTTCGCCGCCTTCGCGGAGGATCCGGACCATGATGGCGCGGGCACCGTGGCGACCCTCGGCCTGCCGGAGATCCTGCCCTTCCGCGGCTACAACGTCCTCGCCGGCGGGTCGGAGGTGGAGTTCCTGCGCTACGCCCGCTGGGGCGAGAAGGTCCGCGTGCGGTCGAGCTACGCGGATATCGAGGCGAAGCAGACCAGCAAGGGGCCGCTCTTCCTCATCCACATCCTCAGCGAATTCACCACGGCGGAGGGGGAGCTGCTGATGCGCGTGCGCCGCACCTCCTTGCGGAGGCCCGTCTGATGCCCGCGACGACAACCCCCTGCTTCGAGGATGTGGCACCGGGCGATGCGCTGCCGCCGCTGGTGAAGGGACCGCTGCGCACCGCGCATCTGATGCGCTGGTCGGCGGCGATGGAGAACTGGCACCGCATCCACTACGACCGGGACTTCGCCATCGGGCATGACAGGCTGCCGGACATCCTGGTGAACGGGTCCTTCAAGCAGCAATTCATCGTGCAGTGCCTGAAGGACTGGGCCGGCCCGCGCGGCTGGCTGTGGAAGGTCAGCTACCAGTTCCGCGGCATGGATGTGGTGGATGAGGTGCTGACCGTGCAGGGCCACGTCGCCGCGACGCGAAGGGCGGCGGATTACGGCCTGGTCGAGGTCGAATTCGGCATCCTCAACCGCGCCGGCAAGGACAACACCCCGGGCCGCGCCACCATCGCCCTGCCCTATCGCGGCGGTCCCGCCGTGCCCTATCCCTTCGTGCCGCCGCGGGATTGAACGCCATGCTTCCGCTGGATGGGCTGAAGGTCATCGAATTCGGGCACACCGTGATGGGTCCGGCCTGCGGCGTGGCGCTGGCGGATCTCGGGGCGGCGGTGATCCGCGTGGAACCCGCCCCGCTCGGCGATCCGACGCGCGGGCTGCTCGGCTTCGCGACCGGCTTCTTCTCCTACTTCAACCGCAACAAGCGCTGCATCTGCATCGACCTGAAATCCCCCGACGGCCTGCGCGCGGCGCAGGACCTGCTGGCCAGCGCGGATGTGCTGATCGAGAATTACGGCCCGGGCACGATGGACCGCCTCGGCCTCGGCTGGGATGCGGTGCATGCGCTGAACCCGCGCCTCATCTACTGCGAGCTGAAGGGCTTCCTGCCCGGCCCCTATGAAAGCCGCCCGGCGATGGATGAGGTGGTGCAGTACATGACGGGCCTCGCCTACATGACGGGGCCGCCCGGCACGCCGATGCGGGCCGGGGCGTCGGTGGTGGACATCACCGGCGGGCTGATGGGCGCGCTCGGCATCTTCGCGGCGCTGCGGCAGCGGGATGCCGATGGCATCGGCCGACGCGTGACGGGCACGCTGTTCGAAACCGCCTCCTTCTTCGTCGCCCCGCACATGGCGCAGCAGGCGGTCACGGGCAGGCCGCCCGTGCCCATGCCGGCACGCGCCAAGACCTGGAGCATCTACGAACCCTTCGACACCGCCGATGGCCGCCAGGTCTTCATCGCCGTGCTGTCGGAGCGGAACTGGCAGGCGCTCTGCGGGCTGCTCGGCCTCGGCCCTCTCGGCACCGATCCCCGCCTGCAGAAGAACGCGGACCGCATCCGGCTGCGGGAGGAGGTGATGCCCCCGATCATCGCCGCGCTGCGCGCGATGGAGCATGACGCGCTCTGCCAGGCGCTGGAGGCCGCGGGCATCCCCTTCTCCCCGGTCCGGACACCGTCCGACCTGTTCGAGGATCCGCAGGCCAATGCGGAAGGCCGCATGCTGCCGATCCGGATGGGCACGGGGGCGGTGGCGAAGCTGCCGCCGCTGCCGCTGGCCATCGACGGGCAGACGATGGGCCTGCGCCTGCAGCCCCCCGCGGTCGGGGAGCATACCGACGATGTGCTGGCGGAGATCGGCTACGATGCCGCGCGGATCGCGGCGCTGCGGTCCGCCGGTTCGGTGGCATAGGCCACCTCCGCCGGCCCCCGCTGGTCCAGCCGGATGAAGCGCGCGCCGCGCCGGTGCAGCGCGGCGATCCCGGCGGCGATGCCGGCGCCGGCCGGGCGTTCGGGGTGGTTCAGGTGGCCGAGGATGACATCGCCCGGCACCGCGCGCCCGACCCGCGCCGCGACGGTGGCGGCCGGCAGGGACGCGCCGCCATCGGCGTTCAGCGAATAGCCCGCGATGGCGAAGCCGGCGTCCCGGATCGCGGGCAGGGCATCGCGGCTGTAGCGCGCCGTGGCGCCGCGGAACCAGCGCGGCGCGCCGCCGCCGGCCTGCGCGATCGCCGCCGCGCCCTCCGCCATCTCCTGCCGCAGCCCCGCCAGATCCCCCACCCCCGGCTGGCCGAAGACCCGCCCGCCGCCCAGCACCGCCGCCAGGTGGCGGCCGCCATGATTGCCGAAGCCGAAGAGGTCGGGGTGCTGGCGCAGCCGGTCCATGGCCGCGCCGTTCCGCCGCAGCCACAGCGCCGTGACGAAGAGAGTCGCGGGGATGCGGGCTTCCACCAGCAGCCCGGCGATGCGGTCATCGAAGCCGCCGCCGCAGCAATCCAGCGTCAGCGCGATGCCCTCGGGCTGCGCCAGCCGCATGCGCGGCTCCACCAGCGCCGTCCCCTCCCCGGCCATTGCCGGCAGGGCGGGGATGCAGGCGAGGGCGGTGGCGACGCCGCGCCGCGTCACGGGGCAGGCCAGGCACATCGGGCGGCGTTCTCCGGCGCGCGCGCATGCGGCGCCCGGGCGGGTTATGCCGCATGATGGCGTCGGAAACACGGGGCTGACATGGCGGAACAGGGGCTGACCCTCGTGGTCGAGGAAGCGCCGGGGGCGGAGACCCGCGGCGCGCTGGCGCAGGCGATCAACGCCCATCACGCCCGGACCGTGCCGCCCGACCAGCGGCGCATCGCCTGGCTGCTGCGCGACGAGGCCGGCGCCATCGCCGCCGGCCTCATCGGCGTGCTGTCCTGGCGCTGGCTGTTCGTCGAGGCGCTGTGGGTGGAGGAGGCGCGCCGCGGCCAGGGGCTCGGCGCCCGGCTGCTGGCCCAGGCGGAAGATGCGGCGCGGGAGGAAGGCGCCATCGGCGCCTGGCTCGACACCTTCCAGGCCGCCGGCTTCTACCACGCCCGGGGCTATGAGGAATTCGGCGCGCTGGAGGACTACCCGCCCGGCCAGGCGCGCCGCTTCTTCAGGAAGCGCCTGGCGCCCTGAGGCGCGACCCGCCGCCCCGGCAGGACCGCACCAGCGTGCTCGGCAATTCATGGCCGACGATGGATTCCGCCAGCGCCGCGCAGTCGATCAGCGCGGGCAGGTCGATGCCGGTCTCGATGCCGAGCTGCTGGCACAGGAAGACCACCTCCTCCGTGCACACATTCCCGGCCGCGCCCTTGTGCCCCGCGAAGGGGCAGCCGCCGAGCCCGCCCACCGCGGTATCGAAGCTGTCCACGCCTTCCAGCAGCGCGGCATAGGTGTTGGCGATGGCGAGGCCGCGCGTGTCGTGCAGGTGCAGCCGCAGGCGCAGCGCGGGCCAGCGTTCCCGCACCATGCCGGCCAGCCGGCGCACCAGCTCGGGGTCCGCCCAGCCCATCGTATCCGCCAGGCTCAGCAGCTTCAGGGAGGAACCCGCCTCCTCCGCCACCTCATGCAGCTGCGCGACCAGCGCCACGATGCGCGCGGGCGGGATGGCGCCCTCGTCGTTGCAGCCGAAGGCCGCCATCACGCTGGCCGACGTCACGGCGATCCCGTTCTCCCGGTAGATCGCGGCGATGCGGCGCTGCATCGCCAGGTCCTCCTCCAGGCTGCGCTTCTGGTTGCGCTGCGCGAAGCTGGCGGAGGCCGTCAGCGTGATCTTGCCGGAAATGGCGAGCCTGCCCGTCGCGATGGCGCGGCGGATGCCGACATCGTTCAGGTAGATGCCGGAATAGCGCACGCCGTCGCGCGGCGTCAGCCCGGCGACCACCGCTTCCGCATCCGCCATCTGCGGCACCTGCTTCGGATGGACGAAGCTGACGCATTGGATGGATGTCAGCCCCGTCTCGGCCAGCGCCTCGATCAGCCGGATCTTGTCGGCGGTGCTGATCTTGTCGGGCTGGCCGATGCCCTCGAACTGGCAGCCCTCCCGCGGGCCGACTTCGACGATCTGGATGGATGTCGGGAGCATGGTCATTCCGCCACGAGAGGAACGTCGAGCCGCACGGGCCCCTGCTGGTCCAGCAGCGCGGCGGCGACGGTGCGGCGGTGTTCGCGCGCGGTGCCGCAGCGATGCGCCCAGGCCGCGACGCGGCGGTACCAGAGCTGCTGGTCATGCACCTCGATGAAGCCGATGCCGCCATGGATCTGCTGCGCGGACCGGCAGGCGGCCAGGCATTTCTCGTTCGCGAAGGCCTTGGCCTGCGCGGCCTCCACCGTCGCGGGCAGGCCCTCCCCCAGCCGCCAGATCGCCTCCCGCGCCAGAAGCTGCGCGCCCTCCGCGCCGATCAGCATGTCCGCCGCCATGTGCTGGATGGCCTGGAAGGCGCCGATGGGCTGGCCGAAGGCCACGCGGTCCTTCGCGTAATCCGCCGCGCGTTCCGTCGCCCGCCGCGCCGCGCCCGCCATCTGCGCGGCCAGGAAGGCGGCGGCCAGGTCCATCAACAGCCGCAGCGGCGCCGCGCCCGCGATGATGCGGGATGCCGGCACGCGGACGCCATCGAAGACCAGCGATGCGCTGCTGTCCTTCGCCGTCGTCACCAGATCCGTCGCCGACAGGCCCGGCGCATCGCTCTCCAGCAGCGCCAGCGCCGGCGCGCCATCCAGCAGGAAGGCCGCGATGGCGTGGGTGCTTTCGCGGAAACCATCGACGAAGGATTTCGCACCATCGAGGATGATGCCATCCCCCTCCCGCCGCCCGCGCAGGGCCAGCGCATCGGCGGACCAGCTTCCATCGGCTTCCTGGATGGCGAGTGCGATCCGCGCCTCCCCCCGCCCGACCGCCGGCAGGATGGCGCGCTGCGCCGGCGTGCCGCAGCGCGCCAGCGTGATGGCGCCGACCATCGTGCCATGCATCGGCACGGGGGCCAGGTGGCGGCCCAGCACGTCGAACAGCACCGCCAGATGCGTCAGCGGCAGCCCGTCCCCGCCATCCTCCTCCGGCAGGCAGAGCCGCAGCCAGCCGAGTTCCGCGATGCGTGCGAACAGCGCGGGCGACCAGCGCGCCGCATCCCGTTCGGCAGCGCGCACCAGCGCGGGCGTGCATTCGGCGGCAAGGAAGTCTTCCGCGGTCGCCTGGATGGCGGCCTCATCCTCATCGGGCAGGACGTCCATGGTGGTTCCCCTGCCTCAGAGACCGTTTGAGAAGACTGGCGGGTCGGTTTCGCTGGGCTTTTCCGCCCCTGGTTCGTCGCCCGGCTTGCCGATGCAACCAGCATCGGCCGCGCCCGGCTCCTGCCAGGGCCGAAAAATCCCTCGCGAACCCTCAGCCGCCAGCGTTCTCAAACGGTCTCTCCGCGCTTGCCCGGCCGTGGCAGGCCGAGTCCCTTGCGCGCGATCTGGTCGCGCATGACCTGCACGCTGCCGTGGTTGATGGTGGACTGGAAGGCGCCGAGCAGGTTGTGCGCGAAGACGCCCTCCTCCACCGCTTCCGGCGACGAACTCAGCAGCTGCGCATGCGGGCCCAGGATCTGGCCGATCGCCTCCGTCGCGCGCACGCCATGTTCCGGCGCGAAGACCTTCTCGGCGGAGGCCTCGTGCACGAAGTCGCCGCCGCGCCGCGCGATGGTCATGCTGCGCATGGTCAACAGGCGGCAGACCTGCCCCTCGATCCACAGCTCCGCCACCTTGTCGCGCACCACGGGGTCCGCGCGCAGCGCCCGGTTCGGCGCCTCGTCCTTCTTCAGCCAGTTGACGATATCCTCGTCCCGCAGGACGGACATGAGGTAGCGGCGCGCGCCGACGCGATCGATGCTGAGCCCGCGCTGCGCGACGTTCCAGCCATCCCCCTCCTCCCCCAGCAGGCAGGAGGCGGGGACGACGACATCGTCGAAGAACACCTCGTTGGTGCGGTTCTCGCCATAGGTGGTGCCGCGGGGCGCGACCGGGTCGTTCTGGATGGTCCAGAGCGGGCGGATGGTGATGCCCGCGGCATCGATCGGCACCAGCAGGATCGACAGCCCCGCATGGCGCCTGGAGGCCGGGTCGGTGCGCACCATCAGGAAGATATGCGTCGCCACATGGGCCGAGGTCATGAAGGTCTTCTGGCCGCGGATCACATAGGTGTCGCCGACGCGCGTGGCGCGGCACTGGATGCCGGCCAGGTCGGTGCCGCATCCCGGTTCGCTGTAGCCCTGCGCGAAGATGATGTCGCCGCGGATGCAGCCCGGCACGAAGGCGCGCTTCTGCTCCTCCGTCCCGCTGGCCAGGATGGCGGGCGCGCCGGTGCCGGCGCCACCGATGCGCAGGCCCGCGCGGCCGAACTCCTCCTCGATGATGAACTGGTCCATCGCGGTGCGGCCCTGGCCGCCATATTCCACCGGCCACGAAACACCGGTCCAGCCGCGGGCGCGCACCTTGTCGAAGAAGGCGGTGGCGATGGGGCCGAACTGCACGCCGAGTTCACCGGCATCGATATCCTCGCGGATCGCTGCCGTCAGCTCCTCCGCGATGAAGGCCTGCACCTCACGCCGCAGCGAATCTTCCCGGGCGTCGAAGGCGAATTCCATGCTGCCGCTTCCTCATTCAGCCCTGATGCCGGTGGATTGCGCCAGGCGCGTGAACTTGGCCACCTCCGCCGCCACGAATGCGGTGTATTGCGCGGGGGTGGTGTGGCCCGCCATGACGCCGATGTTGCGCAGCGTGTCGCGCATGGCGGGTGTCGCAAGCGCCCGCAGCATCGCGGCGTTCAGCCGCTGCACCACCGCATCCGGCGTGCCGCGCGGCGCGGACAGGCCGTACCAGGTGTAGTTCACGAAACCGGGAAAGCCGCCTTCGACGAAGGTCGGCACCTGCGGGAAATCCTCCTCCCGCGCCTCTCCCGTCACGGCCAGCAGGCGCAGGCGGTTGTCGCGGACATGCGGGCCTGCCTCCGGCGCGTTCTGAAACACGGCATGGACATTGCCCGCCAGCAGGTCCCGCGTGGCCGGCGCGGTGCCGCCATAGGGGACGATCACCATGTCGAGCTGCGCGCGGGACATGAACAGCGCGCCGGCGAAATGGCCGATGGATCCGTTGCCGGCGGTGCCAAGGTTGTAGCGGCCGGGATGGGCGCGGACGAGGGCGATGAAGGATGCCAGGTCCCGCGCCGGCACCGCGGGATTGACGACCAGGTACTGCGCGATGGTGCCGACCAGCGCGACATGCGCGAAATCCGCGACGGGGTCGTAGGGCACGCGCCCCATCGCCGGCGCCGTGCCCTGCGATGCGGCGTTGGACAGCAGCAGCGTGTAGCCATCCGGCGCCGCCTGCGCGACGACCTGGCTGCCCAGCGTGGCACCCGCGCCGGCGCGGTTCTCCACCACCACGGGCTGGCCGAGTTCCTCGTTGAGCCGCTGCCCGACCATGCGCCCCAGCAGGTCCGCCGTGGCGCCCGGCGCGAAGGGAACGATGAGGCGCAGCGGCCGCGTGGGCCAGGGCGCGGTCTGCGCGGCGGCCGGCAGCGTCGCCGCCAGCCATCCAAGACAGCCGATCAGCGATCCGATCAGCAAGCATCCGCGCTTCATGCCGCGCCCTCCCCTTGATTGGCCGCCACCGGCGGCACCCGGTCCATCATCAGGATCGGCGCGGGGGTATTGTTGTTTGCCCCGCTCGACGCTTGTCAAGCCGATGGGTAGCCTTCCCTACCAACCGCGCGCCATGACGGAGATCGACCGCGACAGGCCGCTCCATGCGGGGCGGGACGGGTCGATCCTCGGCATGGGACCGCGCCTCAGGGCCTGGCCGATATGCTCCCGCGCGCATCATCCGCGCGACGACGTGCAGGCAGTGATCGAGCGTGTCGGCACGCGCTTCGACCCTGGCAGGCTGCGGAAGCATTCGAATCCAGCGCAGGAAATGCGTTCAGACGATTCCATCTGAACGCAGATCGTTCCCGGCTCCCTGCACGGATCACCCACGCCGGCGGAATTCGACGCCTTCCTGCGATCGGGGGCGGCGCGCCTCCAGGCCCTGGTCCGCCGCGCCGACATCCGCGCCCGGCAGCCGGTTCCGCGCGATCCGCACCAGGAAGCGCGTGCCATCCGGCAGCGCGTCGTCGTTGAAGTCGTAGCCGGGATTGTGCAGGGGGCGGGAGGCTTCGCCATTGCCGATGAAGGCGAAGCAGCCCGGCACCTGCGCCAGGAAGCGCGCGAAATCCTCGGATGCCGTATGCGGCGCCGCGGCCTCCGCCACCTGCGCATCCCCGAACACCTGGCGCGCCGCCGCCAGCGCCGCCGCCGTCGCCTCGGCATCGTTGATCGTGGGGATGAATTCGCGCGTGTAGGTCACGGCGTGATCGACGCCATGCGCGGCGGCGGTCCCGGCGGCGATCCTTCGCATCTCCGCCTCGATCGTGGCGCTCACCGCCGGGTCGAAGCTGCGCGCATCGCCCAGGATGCGCGCCGTGCCGGGCAGCGCGTTGCGCGTGCCATCGGTGAGGAGTTCGGTGACGGACACCACCGCCGTCTCGGTCGGCGCCACGCGGCGGGCGACGATGGCCTGCAGGTTCAGCACCAGCGCGCAGGCCGCCACCAGCACCTCCCGCCCCTCCTGCGGGCGGGAGGCATGGCCACCCAGGCCGCGCAGCAGGATCTCGAAATTGTCCTCCGCCGACATCACCGCGCCGGCGCGGGTGCGGAAGGCGCCGAGGGGCAGGCCGGGCTGGTTGTGCAGCCCGTGGATCTCGTCGAAGGGGAAGCGCGCCATCAGCCCGTCGGCCAGCATGGCCAGCGCGCCCTTCCCCCATTCCTCCGCGGGCTGGAAGATGAAGCGCACCGTGCCGTCGAAGCCGCCTTCCGCCGCCAGGATGCGCGCCGCGCCCAGCAGCATGGTGGTGTGCCCGTCATGGCCGCAGGCATGCATCACGCCGGGGTTGCGCGACCGGTAGGGCAGCGCGGAATCCTCCGTGATGCGCAGCGCGTCCATGTCGGCGCGCAGCGCGATGCAGCGATTGCCGCTGCCGCGCGTGATCGTCGCGACCACGCCGGTGCCGCCCACGCCCTCCACCACATCGGCGATGCCGAAGCCGCGCAGACGTTCCGCCACCAGGCGGCTGGTGCGGTGCTCCTCGAACCCCATTTCGGGATGCGCGTGGAAGTCGCGGCGCCAGGCGCGCAGTTCCGCCCAGAAGGTCTCGTCCTGCCCGCCCGCCGCTACGGACACGCCGCCCGCCCCAGCGCGACGGTGCCGCCGGCCGGATCGCGCAGGCAGCCCTCGGTCCAGAGGCCGCTATGCTCGACGCCCCCCAGCACGGCGCGGCCATAGCCATGCGGCCGGTCGTCCTGCCAGGCGCCTTCGAAGCGGTCGCCATTGGCGAAGACCTGGGCGCCGGGGCCGGCGCGGCGGCCATCCTGCCAGGCGCCCTCGAAATGGTCCCCATTCGCCGCGATCAGGATGCCGAAGCCATGCGGCAGCCCGGCGCGCCATTCGCCGGCATAGCCATCGCCGGCCGCGCCGCGGGCCTGGCCCATGCCGTCCGGCCTTCCGTTCCGCATCGCACCGATGTAGCGGATCGCCGGGCCGGCGCCGTCGGCCGGCGCGCGGAACTCGGCGCTGCCCCGGCCCTCCGCCGGGCCGGCGGGGCAGTCGCCGAACCAGCTGGCCGTCTCCCCCGCCCGCGGCGCGGCGTTCCACAGCCAGCAGCCCTGCCGGGCATCGACCATCCAGCCGGGCCGGCCGGGGGCTGCCAGCGCCTCCGGCGGCGGCGGTTCGGGGCGGGGCTGGCCGGCGGCGGGCATGGCCGCCAGGCCCCACAGGAAGGCCGCCCCGATCAGTGACCGCATGGTCATCAAGCCCCTGTCCAGCCCCGTCCCCGCGCGCCCTATTGCGGCTGCAGCCCGGCCAGGCGCACCGCTTCCGCGTATTGCGCGCGTTCGGCGCGCAGGAAGGCGGCGAAGTCGGCGGCGCCCTGGCCGGTCGGCTCGATCCACAATTCGCCGAAGCGGGTCCTGACGGCGGGCTGCGCCAGGGGCGCGCGCACCGCCTCCTCCAGCCGCGCCCGCTGCGCCTCCGGCACCGCCGCATTGGTGAAGAAGCCGAACCAGGAATTGGAGGAGAAATCCGCCATCCCGAGTTCCGCGAAGGTGGCCACATCGGGCGCCGCCGCCAGGCGCTGCCCATGCGCCAGCGCGATCGGCACCAGCCGCCCCTCCCGCACCGGGGGCACCACCTCCGCCAGGATGCCGAGCACCATGTGCACCCGCCCCTCCAGCAGGTCCGGCAGCCACTGGCCCGACCCGCGATAGGGCACATGGGTGAAGTCGCCCCCCGTGCGCGCCTTCAGCAATTCGGTGCTGAGGTGGTTCGACGTGCCGGTGCCATAGGTGGCGTAGCTCAGCCCCCCCGGCCGGCTGCGCGACAGCGCCACCAGCCCCGCCAGGTCCCGCACGCCGAGGGAGGGATGCACCACCAGCATGTGCGGCAGCACCGCCACATGCGCCAGCGGCGCGAAGTCGCGTTCCCCGTCATAGGGCAGGCTGCGCTGGATGAAGGGGTTGATGGTGAAGGAGTTGGAGGCCATCAGCAGCGTCGTGCCATCCGGCGCCGCCCGCGCGGCTTCCTGGGTCGCGATCACGGTGCCGCCGCCCGGCCGGTTGTCGATGACGATGGGCGCGCCGAGCATCGGCCCGATGGTCGGCGCGAAGAGCCGCGCGACCAGGTCCATGGTGCCGCCGCCGGGGAAGGGCACCAGGATGCGCACCGGTCGGGCGCTGCCCTGCGCCAGGGCCGCCATGGACAGGCCCCCCATCGGCAGGCTTGCCGCCATCATGCCGAGGCTTCGCCGCCCGATCATCGCCCGCGCCCCCTCATCCCATCGGCGCAATGATGGAAGCGGCGCCTCGGGTCGGCAAGCGCGTGCTTCAGGCCTCGCTGACCCGCCCGAGGCAGGGGGCCAGTTCGGGGAAGCGCTGGCCGGCGGCGTCGAACAGCAGGCTGGCGATGCGGCGGTAGCCGAAATGGGTGAAATGCACCCCATCCTCCGCCCGCATCGTCTGCACGGACCGTTCCAGCGCCACCGCCGGCATGTAGCGGCCCTGCGCGTCGCTGGTGGCCTCCCAGGTCGGCAGGAACACCGCCCCCGCCCCTTCCGCCGCCGCCTGCTGGATCGCGTTCAACTGCCGCGCCGCGCCGGCGAACTGGCTCTCCCGCATGTTGGGCAGGCCGAGCCACACGGCCCGCGCGCCGCCCTGCACGGCATTGCCCACCATCTCCGCCACGCGCTGGCCATAGAGCTCCGCGAAGGCGGCCGTGCCGAAGGGATAGCGCGCCCGCATGGACCGCAGCACCATCGGGCGGAAGTCGTTGGCGCCGATCCAGAACACCACCAGGTGCGGCCGGTGCCGCTGCACCAGGTCCCGCGACACCGCGGTCCAGTCATATTCGTCGCCGCGCGTCACCCCGGTGGCGTGCAGCGTGCCGTTGATGATGCGCAGCGTCTCACGCCGCCGCATCGCGGGCTGGAGCGACAGGAACATCCCCTGCGCCAGGCTGTCCCCGCAGAACAGCAAATCCACCCGCGGCGGCGTATTGCGCTCCACCACCCCGCCGGCCGGTGCTGTCGCCCCCGGCGCGGGGGGCGTTGCCGCCTGCGTGAGACGCGGAACGGAAAGTGAGAACAGGCCAGCGGCGGCGCCCAGCAGGCTGTTTCGCCGCGTCTGGCCGTTTCGGCACCATTCAGCCCGCATGCAGGCACTCCGACTTCGCGTGTGGCGTGAATCGGCTATATCATGCAGAGGGTTAATCGGTAAGGACCAGCCAGCCTCAATGTTCGCCCGACGGCGCCTGATGACGACGTTCGGCCTCGGTGCGCTGCTGGCCGCCTGCGGGCGGGAGACGGGCGACCGCCCGGCCAGCCCGGCCGAGGCCGCCCGCTGGGCGGAGGGCCTCGCCCTGCCCCCCGACCCGGCCTTCGAGGGCCTTCTCCCCCCCGCCGCCGGCCCCGATCCCTTCGCCCCCCTGGGCCATGCGCTCCGCGCCCTCGAAGCCGGGGCGGAGGGCCGCGCCCTGGTCCTCATCCTCGGCGACAGCCACGCCGCCGGCCCCATCCTCTCCGAACGCCTGCGCGACTTGTTCCAGTCCCGCTACGGCGCCATCGGCCATGGCCGCCTGCCCCCCGCCCGCGCGCAGCGATTCTGGAACCCCGCCGGCCTCTTCATCGCCCAGAACGGCGAATGGGAGGCACGCAACGCGCTGCGCTCCACCAGCCCCGGCCCCTTCGGCCTGACCGGCTACCGCCTGACCGGCGCGCGGGCCGGCGATACGCTGACGCTCCGCACCACCGACCCCCGCGGCTTCGACCGCATCAGCCTGACGCTCGCCACCGGCCCTTCCTCCGGCAGTTTCCGCCTGCGCGCCGCCGGCACGCCCGATGCCCCCCACGCCACCGCCACCCCCGCGCCCGACCTGCGCCAGATGCGCTACGACGTCTCCCCCGGCACCAAGGAGATGGCGCTGGAACTCCTCGGCGACGGGCCGGTGGAGCTGCTGGGCTGGGGCATCGACCGCCGCGGCCGCGGCGTGCTGGTGGAGGCCTTCGGCATCAACGGCGCCACCCTCTCCACCCTCGACAACCGCGACCCCTCCATCCTCGCCCGCGAACTCGCCCTCACGCCCCCCGCCCTGGTGATCCTGGAATACGGGACCAACGAGGCGACGGACCGCGACCTCGACGCCGATGCCTATGCCGCCGCCCTGGCGCGCCGCATCCGCGCCCTGCGCACCGCCCTGCCGCGGAGCGGCATCATGCTGATGGGCGCCCCCGATGCCGGCCGCCCCGCCCGCCCAGCCCCGCGCCGCCCCGGCCAGCCCGCGCGCCCCGCGACCGGCTGCGGCGGCGTCACCCCCCTCGTCTCGCTCGCCACCGTCAAGGCCGCGCAGCGCCGCGCCGTGGAACAGACCCGCGCCGGCTTCTTCGACTGGTCGGCGGAAGTCACCCGCGATGCCTGCCGCCTCCCCGCCCTCGCCGCCGCCTCGCCCCCCCTGATGCAGCGGGACCTCGTGCACTTCACGCCCGACGGCTACCGCCTGACGGCCGAGAAACTCCACGCCGCCATCCTGCACGGCGCCGGCATCGCCCCCCGCGCCACCGGAGCCTGACCACCCGCCATGCTCTTCCCGACAGGCATCTTCGCCCTGTTCTTCGCCGTGGTCTTCGCCACCCACTGGCTGCTGGTCCGCGCCGCGCCCGCGCTGGTGCGGCCCTTCCTGCTGGTCGCCAGCCTGGCCTTCTACGGCTTCTGGAGCATCCCCTTCTGCGCCGCCCTCCTCGCCATCGGCCTCTTCGCCTGGGCCATCGGCCTCAAGGTCCGCGATGACGAGAACTGGCTCATCCTCGGCGTCGGCGGCACGCTCGGCTGGCTCGCCTACTTCAAATACACGGGCTTCCTGCTGCGGGAGGCAACGCCCCTCGCCGTCTCACTCGGCTTCCCGCCCCTGCCGGCGCCGGAGATCCTGCTGCCCGTCGGCATCAGCTTCTACTGCTTCCAGGCCATCTCCTACATGGTCGATGTCCGCCGCGGCGACGTCGCGGCCGAGCGATCGCCGCTGAACGTCCTCGTCTACCTCACCTTCTTCCCGCACCTCGCCGCCGGGCCCATCGTCCGCGCCGCCCACTTCCTGCCCCAGGTCGCCGCCCTGCCAGACCGCTGGCGCGTGCCCCTCGCCATGGGCGGCCTCCTCATCCTCGGCGGCCTCTTCAAGAAGATGGTCCTGGCGAATGAGATCGCGACGGGCATCGTCGACCCCGTCTTCCGCGACCCCGCCTCCTACGGCCCGTTCGACATCGCGCTCGCGGCCTATGGCTACACCATCCAGATCTGGTGCGACTTCTCCGGCTATTCCGACATCGCGATCGGCCTGGCCGCGCTGCTCGGCTACCATTTCCCGAAGAATTTCGACCAGCCCTTCCGCGCCCTCTCCCTCTCCGAGTTCTGGCGCCGCTGGCACATCTCCCTCTCCACCTGGCTGCGCGACTACCTCTACAAGCCGCTCGGTGGCAGCCGCGGGACCGAGGGCCGCACCGCCCGCAACCTGATGCTCACCATGGTGCTCGGCGGCATCTGGCACGGCGCCGCCTGGACCTTCGTCGCCTGGGGCGCCCTGCACGGCGCCGCCCTCGTCATCGAACGCGCCCTCGGCCTCCGCGCCGTGCCGTCCGGCTGGGTAGGGCGCATCCTGCGCTGGGCCATCACCTTCCACATCGTCGTCGCCGCCTTCGTGCTGTTCCGCGCCCCGGACCTCGCCACCGTCGGCACCATGGCCGCCGGCCTGGTCGACGTGGAAATGCCGAGCGAGGCCTGGACCTGGCGCCTGCTCGCCTTCGTGGCGCTGGGCCTCGCGCTCCACTTCCTGCCCGCCGACCTCCGCCAGCGCAGCGAAGCGGTATTGGCACCACTCCACCCGGCGCTGCTCGGCCTGGTCTTCGGCGCGCTGCTGCTGGGCATCCTGCTGGCGGCGCCGGAAGGCGTGGCGCCGTTCATCTACTTCCAGTTCTGACTTTGCTCAGCGCAGGGGGGCGCCGCCCCCCTGAACCCCCCGCCAGGGTCCAACGGGACCCTGGACCGCGAGATTGAAGGACCGAGCGAGGAAACGATGCGCCAACCCTGGCTCCACACCGCCGACACCCCCGCCCCCCGCGGCGTGCCGGACGACTTCTCCCCCCACAGTGCCACCCGAAGCGCGGGCGGCGTCACCTTGGCAGTTGGCATCGCGCTGGTGGTAATGGCGGCGGGCCGATCCCCCGAAATACTGGACGCCGCCTACGGGCTGCCCGTGGTGGCGGGGACGGAAACCGTCATCGCTGTGGCGGAAGTGTGGGACGGCGCGATGCAGGCCATCGGCGTGCCGATGGTAGTGGAGACGGTGCGGGGGGTGCTGTCGGCGGGGCGAGGGTGATTTAGCGAAAGACTTCGAAGTCGCGCAAAAAATAAATGTTTCGCTGCCCTTCGGTCACAATCTGACATCTGGATAACTACCGAAGCTGAAGCCACTCCCTGAATCTATGTTTAGCGAAAAACTTGAATTGGATTTGCTGCGAATTTTCTTGGCGGGATCGTAGAAATAAATATTTCTTTCCCAAATATCTCCGAAAAATTGGTGCCCGGACACGAAGCCAGAGGCTTGGCGCATGGGCCACCACTCCCTTTTTGTAGCTTCATAGGCCACGAGCCATAACCCTGAACGCAATCCTTCGGCAGTGGCTGACGCCCTCCAAGCAGAAATATCTATCTCGCCAGCAATGAGATTATTTTGCATTAGATCGAGAGTGAGCATTGCAACTACCGAACTACGCAGATCCGTAATTTTCCCCATAACAGTACTTGGCAAACTCAAACGCATCTCCCGAGCCCAAAAGAGAAGCCACGCAACCTCATGAGTATGTACAGCTTCAGCCTTACGGGGAAGCTGTTGCAAGATATAAGCTTTAATCTCATTATCAGACATAAAATCTTCCACACTAATGGCAGACAAATGCTCAACTATGAAGCTCAGACAACTAGGCGCTCGACGCGCTGCGTAAAGCAGCCATCGGACAAGATGAGACATGTTAGTTTGGTCGACGGTAAAGCTAGCCGCGCGCTTCGCAGCGAATAGGACAACATTGTCCTTCGGGTGTGAATCAGCGAGATGGAATATTTGTTCGAAATAAGAGTCGAGATCGTCTCGCTGGCGTGATTTTTTCTGATTTAAATCAAATGTTCTTATGTAATGTATCCATTCTGGTGAGTGGCTGGCCCCTATTCCATGGGTAGAAGTTTTGTCGGCGTTCAGTTCTAACTCGAACTCATAAAGTGCATTGGACAACGCCGACAAAACAGCCGAAGGGGTTTCGGTCTCATGCAGCCCTATAAGCATATCATCAACATAACGCACCGCGCGGTGCTCTAGGTTGCGAATTTGCGTATGCGCGATTGCCTCGACTTCTGATGCAATTAGCTCAGAGACAATGCGCGAAGTGTCAGGACCTATGGGTATACCGACCGTTTGCCCTTGCTGACCAGCCGCGACGGCTTTATCGAGAAGGTTGCCGAAAGAGGTTTTAAAATCGCTATTGTTTTGATTCGCCTTAACGTACTCTTTGCCCAAAATCGCCCAAGGGATCGCGTGAGTATAAATTGATGGATAGAATCGAGCAACGTCAGTTCTTACATAGCGACCGTAGGCGCCGAGGATTTCAGCGCGCCGACGCGCCACGCCATCAAAATTAACTCCCGTCACTGCGCGCGTATTGCCCACCAGAACTATCTGCGGATCAAATTCGCTTATCGTTGACCGCGCAATTCTCTTTTTTATTTCGAGCCAATTTTTTCCAATTAAATCAGAAACATGAAGCTGATTAATTGGATTGACAATAGAAAGCATGCGGCGAGCATGGCCATATCGAGGCACACTGTAATTTTCCGGACGCGTCCAGAATTTTCTTATTTTTTGACCATCCCATCGTTCAGTGAATGCTATGGCGTGCTTTGCGTAGCGTGCACTTGTGAACGGTGGCGGCAACTCGGTTGGGAAGTAGCCCCGCCCGATCAGGCTAATTATTCTAGCCGCTGATGGGCAAAGAGATTTATCTTCCTTCTCATCCACGGCAATCACCGCGCCAAATCGCCCTGCCAAAAAAGCTGGATATCTCAACGCGCCACTCGAATTGCCGAAGAACCAACGCCTCGCGTTCCAACGAACCCGCCGTGAAAATAATGCTCGCCAACTCCATGCTTATCGCCTCACAAAAATTTAAGATCTTTACCCCGCCATTAAGTCCGAAAGCAAAAAAAGCTCATCAACCTCCCGGCCAGCAGTGCAATGGCTAACGACAGCTGACGATAGGCTGTAACATACGCCCTACGGCGACCAGATTTGTGGCCATCAATGACCGGGCAGCAAGCATCTCGGCGAAAAATAGAATACAACTACCCCACCGCACCCCCTCACACCAACGCCACCACCCGTCCCGGCCCCCCGGTCCCCCCCGCGATCTTCGGCGCCCCCGCCACCAGCGTCGCCCCCGATACGGGCAGGTCGCGAAGCCCCGCCACGCACTCCACCCCCCAGCGCCCCGCGCCGAGCCATCCCGTGTGGAACGCAAAGGTCGAGGACCCGCCATGGTCCAGGGACAGCGTATCCACCGCCACCCCCGCCACCCCGCGTTCCAGCAGCAGCGGCACCAAATCCGGCCGGAACCCCGGGAACCGCATCGCGCCGCCCGCGCCCGCGTTGCGGAACATCGGCCCCGCCACATGCGCGTCCCAGCCGGACCGCAGCGCCAGGCACGCCCCCGCCGGCAGCCGCCCGGCCGAGGCCTCGAGGGCAAAAAGATCCTCCGGAGTCGCCTGGTAGTCCGGGTCGGCGGCGGCCTTGGCCGTCACGTCCAGCACGAATAGCGGGCACACCAGCGACGCCACCGGCAGCGCATCCACCGTCGCCCCCGCCGCGGTGAAATGGATCGGCGCGTCGAAATGCGTGCCGACATGCTCCGTGTAGGTCAGCTTGTTGATGTTGTAGCCATCGCGCGCGAAGGACAGCACCTTCTCGATCTCGATCGCCGGCGTCCCGCCGAAGGTCGGAAAAGCCGGATGCAGCGTGTGGGTCAGATCGACCACCCGCGTCACCGGCGCGCTCCGCACCGCCTGCGCCCCCGCCGGGTTGGCGGACAGCCCCATCGCCGCCACCCCCGCCGCCACCGCCGCCATCACGCCCCGCCGGCCGAGCCGCCGGGACACAACGCCCATCACGCAGGCATCGCACATGGCTCATCCTCCTGGTCGAGGCCCCCAGCCTGCCAAAAGGAACCGCGAAAAGGCCAGCACCATCACGCCGGCCGCAGCACCACGCCCCGCAGCCACAAGGTCAGCGCCACCAGCCCCGCCGAGGCCACCAGCAGGCTCACGGTGAAGCCCGCCCAGACGATCAGCGTCCCGAAGATCACGGCCCCCACGGACTGGCCGAGGAACAGCGCCATCGCGAACCCCGCCACCGCCGTGCCGCGCGCCTCGGGCAGAGCCTCCGTCGCCCGCGCCTGCAGCGACCCGTGCAGCATGAAGAACAGCAGGCCGACGAAGGCCTGCGCCACCGCCACCGCCCACCACCACGGCGACAGCGCGAAGATGGCGAGCGCGACGGCAACCCCCATCCCCCCCACCATCACCATCCCCCGCTCGCCGAGCCACCCCAGCAGCCGCCCCGCGGATTGCGTGTAGACGAGCGATCCGATCCCGAAGCTCGCCACCACCAGCCCCGCCTCCGCGGCACTCATCCCGAACCGCTCGATGAGCAGCGAGGCGAGGAACGGAAACGCGCCGCCGAACATCAGCAGCCCATCCAGCGCCGTGCCGATCATCAGCCGCCGCCCCGCCTTCTTCCGCAGCAGCTTGAGAAACCCCGAAAGCCCCGCCCCGCGCCCGCCCTCCGCCGGCGCCCGCCACAGCGGCGCGCCCAGCCGGGCGATGAAGAAAGCCGTGATGAGGACGGCAACGATCCCAAGCCCGAGGAACGACCACCGCCACCCCGCATACTCGCCCACGATGCCCGAAAGCGGCCCCGCCAGCAGCTGCGACAGCACCATCCCGTTGAGGAATTTCCCCAGCACCGCCTGGCGCTGGCCATAGGGCACGCTGTCCCCGATATGCGCCATGAACAGCGGCACGATCGCCGCCGCCGCCAGCCCCATCAGCACCCGGAACAGCAGCAGCGTGGACAGCCCCTCCGCCAGCCCCGCCCCCACCAGCATCCCCGCATAGATGGCGAGCGAAATGGCCACGACCCGGATCTTCCCGAACCGGTCGCCGAGTGGCCCGATCGCGAACTGCCCGACCCCATAGGCCAGCGCGAAGCCCCCGATCAGCGGCGCGACACCGCCGAGCCCCGTGCCGAAATCCTGCGCCATCATGGGCAGCAGCGGCTCGATCATCCGCATCCCGCAGCCCACCGTGAAGGCCGCGGTCGCCATCAGCCAGACGGGCGGATTCACCGCCGCCCGCCCCCCGGCACTGTCACGCAGCGTCCACCTTGGCCGATGCCTTGCGCGCCCGCTCGCTCGCCGTCTTCAGCTGCCCGCAGGCCGCCAGGATATCCCGCCCGCGCGGCCGCCGCACCGGGCTGGAATACCCCCCCTCCTCCATCACCGCCGCAAAGGCCCGCACCGCTTCCGGCGTAGACGTCTTGTACGGCGACCCCGGCCAGGGATTGAACGGAATGAGGTTCACCTTCGCCGGCAACCCCTTCAGCAGCCGCACGAATTCCCGCGCCTCCGCCGGGCTGTCATTCACCCCCCGCAGCATCACGTATTCGAAGGTGATGCGCCGGGCATTCGACGCCCCCGGATACCGCCGGCACGCCGCCATCAGCTCCTCGATCGGATACTTCCGATTGAGCGGCACGATCTCGTTCCGCAGCTCATTCGTCACCGCATGCAGCGACACGGCGAGGTTCACATTCAGCTCTGCCCCGCACCGGTCCATCATCGGCACCACGCCTGACGTGCTCAGCGTGATCCGCCGGCGCGACAGCGCGATCCCCTCATGGTCCATCACGATCCGCAGCGCCTTGGCGGTGTTCTCGTAATTGTAGAGTGGCTCCCCCATCCCCATCACGACGATGTTCGACAGGTGCCTTGCCGTCCCGTCCTTCGGGCTCGGCCATTCGCCATAGCTGTCCCGCGCCGCCATGAACTGCCCCACGATCTCGGCAGCCCCCAGGTTCCGCACCAGCTTCTGCGTCCCCGTATGGCAGAAGGTGCAGGACAGCGTGCACCCCACCTGCGTCGAGATGCAGACCGCCCCCCGATCCTCATCCGGCGAGGGGATGTAGACGGTCTCCACCTCCTGCCCGTCCCGCCACCGGAACAGCCATTTGCGGGTCCCGTCCGTGCTCGTCTGCTCGGTGGCCACATCCGGCCGCCCCACCACGAACCGCTCCGCCAGCCTGGCCTGCATCGGCTTCGCGATCGTCGGCATGCGGCTGAAATCCGTGACCCCCTGGTGATACATCCAGTGCCACAGCTGCTTCGCCCGGAACGGCTTCTCGCCGATCGCGACCATCTCCGCCGCCAGCTCCTCCCGGCTCAGCCCCACCAGATCCCGCCGCCCATCCGCCAGCGTCGCCGGCGGCGGCGAGAACAGCGCCGCCTTCGCCAGGATCCGATCCCGCTCCGCGCTGCTGAGTTCCGCGCTCACCTGCGCGCCGCCGGATTCGCCGGGCATTCCCGGTTGATCGCGTCATACGCCGCCGAAAACCCCGCCAGCGGAAACGTATCCGTCACCGTCGGCCGGCCCGGAGGCCCCGGACTCCGCACCACCGCCTCCCGCCCACCGCGGAACGCGCTCACCAGGCTCTGCCCGTTCTGGAAGAAGGCGCTGGACTGCACCACGCCGTAGCTGCGGAACTCCGTCGTCCCCACGCTCAGCACCGCCTCCCCCTGCCGCGGATAGGGATACCCGACCGAGATCGCGACCTGGTCCCGCCCCCCCGGCCGATGCGTGATCGTCAGCGTCACCGTCTGCCGGTTCGCCGGCCCGTTCTCGCTCCGGGACGCCCGGGCAAAGGCATAGCAGACCTTCTGCCCGTTCTCCTGATGCGTCGCCGCGATCCAGGATTGATGGGTACCGAGGCGCTGGGGCTGGGCCGGCGTGGCCCGCTGCTGCGCGACGGCAGCCAGCGGCACGGCCAGTGCGGCAAGGATCAGGGCTGTGCGGAGCATGCAGCCTAGATACGTCCACCCCCGCCCCCGGGCAACCGCGCAACCCCCGCTTCTTCCGCCCCCGCCCCAACTTCCCTATGCAGTCCCCATGCCCCCTCGCGACACCACCGACGCCCAGCTCGCCGCCCAATACGAGGCCTTTCCCTACCCCGCGCGAGACCCGCGGGAGGAAGCGAAGCGCCTCATCATCGGCAGCCCCTCACACCTGCGCGAGATCGATCACTGGATCTTCGGCGCCCGCCGCCCGGCCTCCCAGCCACTCAACGCCCTCATGGCCGGCGGCGGCTCCGGCGACGGCACCATCATGCTCGCCCAGCAGATGACGACGCTGAACCGCCCCGGCCGCGTCACCTGGCTCGACCGCTCCACCGAAGCCCGCCGAATCGCCGAAGCCCGCGCCAGGACCCGCGGCCTGACCAACATCACCTTCGAGGAAGGCTCCCTCCTCGACCTGCCCCGCTCCGGCCTCGGCCCCTTCGACTACATCGATTGCTGCGGCGTCCTGCACCATCTCCCGAACCCCGACGAAGGCCTGGCCGCACTCGCCTCCGTCCTCGCCCCCGGCGGCGGCATCGGCATCATGGTCTACGCCCCCCACGGCCGCACCGGCGTCTACATGCTGCAGGAGGCACTCCGCCTCCTCGCCCCCACCGACGAACCCCCGGCCACCCGCGTCGAGACCGGCAAGCGCGTCTGGAAGCAACTGCCCGAGACCGCCTGGCTGAAACGCAACCCCTGGATCGACGACCACCTGAAGGGCGGCGATTCCGGCTTCTACGACCTGCTGCTGAACCCCCGCGACCGCGCCTACACCATCCCCCAGCTCGCGGCCCTGGTCGCCGGCGCCGGCCTCCGCATCGCCTGCCTGGTGGAGCCGCTGCGCTACAACCCCGACACCTGGCTGACCGACCCGAAGCTCCGCGCCCGCACCGCGGGGCTGGACCCCATCGCCCGCGCCGCCCTGGCCGAGGCGCTCTGCGGCAACATGGGCATCCACATCGCCTACCTCACCCGCGACGAAGCCCCGAAAGCCGACTGGGCCGACGACGCCGCCATCCCCGTGCTCCGCGAACTCGACGGCCCCGCCATGGCCCGCGCCCTGCGCCCGGACGGCCTCCTCCCCGTCACCTTCGACAGCCTCCGCGTCCAGATCCCCCTCCCCCGCCTGGCCGCAGCCCTCCTCACCCGCATCGACGGCCGCACCCCCTGGTCCGAGATTGTCTCGAGTATCCCCGCCCCCGCCGACCAGATCACCCGCGACCGCGCCGCCCTCGTCGCCGCCCTCGAACCCCTCAACCGCCTCCTCCTCGCCGCGCCTTAACTCCCTCCCCCGTGCTTACGGGGGAGGGTCGGGGTGGGGGATCGCGCAACCTCCGCCAACCCCAGCCACCATCAGCCTTGAGAGGGCTTCGCCCCCTCAAACTCCCCCAGCAAGGGCCAGCGGGCCCTTGCAACCCAGGTATGGGAGCCCGCCCCTCAATCCGCGCCAGGCTGCGACGCCAACAGCAGCCGACGCCGCACCGATTGCAGGAAACCGTCGAAGGTGAAGCAGGAAAAACTGAAAGCGCCGAGCGACGTGTGCTTCGCCCGCCACCGCAACCGCGCCAGATCATCCCGCGTCAGATCGGCATCCCGCCCGATCACCAGCAACAGCTTGATCGACGGATTGGCATCCCCGAACACCCGCCGGAACGCATCGCTGCCCTGCCCCTCGGCCGAAATCCGCCAGGCCCAGTCCACCAACTGGGAGAACCCATGCTCGAACCGCGGCGACCAGCGCTTCACGGTCTTGCCCACGGGCAGGGCGCCGAAGATGCTGCGCTCCTGCGCATCCTCGAACTCCACCAGCGTATACGCATTCGCCTCGCTGTCCCCCGCCGCGACATCGCAGGCGAAATCGCCGAACAGGTCGAGCTCCTGCGCCACCCGGTCCGGCAACTCCACATCATTGTTGGCAAAGCCGAGCGCGGCCGACAGATTCGGCCGGGCCTTGAAGAAGGGGATCACCATGTCCCGCTCCTTCAGCCGAGCCTCCGCCGCCAGCAGCGCCTCCAACGCATCCAGGTCCCCGGCCAGCACGGCCGGGTCCAGCCGCAACGGCGCGAAGGTCTTCACCCCGCCGCGGTCTGCGGCATCGCCGCCCGCCGCAACCCATCGATCTGACTGCGCCGGACCACATCCACCACCGTGATCACCGCGCCACGCCGCCGCAACAACACGCGCAGATCACCACCCACCCGCAACTGGAACAGGTCCGGCCGCTCCCCCTTTACCGGCGCCAGCCGCCCGCCGAGCAGCCCATCCCACGCACCCGGCAACCCCTCCAGCGCATGCAACACCTGCGCCCGCGCCGCATGGGGCAACTGGTCGAGGTAGGATTCGGCGGTGAAACTCCATTCAACCGGCATGGCACGACGGCTCCTGCGGGGTCGGGTCCTGGAAGATAGTAGGGTGCGGCAAGGCCACTTTGCCAGCGATGAACGCGGGGACGGAGCCCGCTGCGAGTCGCCTTGAGAGGGCTTCGCCCCCTCAAACTCCCCCAGCAAGGGCCAGCGGGCCCTTGCAACACAGGTATCGGTCTCGCTTGATGTGCATATGCGCAGGCACGCTCAAATAAATCACGATATACAAGCTAATCATAGCTATGTAGTCGTCGCCGCAAGCATACCCTACCGCTGGCGGCAAGACGACCGGCTGTGTGCTCTAAATCATGTTGCTCATGCTTTTCCACTATGGCAAAGTCGGAACTGAGTTGAGCGTAGCAGCCTTCGGATAACAACGAGGAATATGATTAATCTACCTGATGCAGCTTTGGGAGCAATCGGAGCAGCGGCTATCGCCGGGACTATAACTTTTATTGGTCTAATTATCAGCAAAGAGCAGAAAATATCCGATTTTCGACAGACTTGGATTGACGCCCTACGAGCCGATATGGCAATATTTCTGACTCACATAAACGCTATCCATGACGCAATGAATGCCAAATATTCTGATGATTCCAAAAAAATCGAGACACTGAGGTCGCTTTACGTCGCATTAAACACAGCTAATTTTAATATTCTTCTGCGCATCGCTCCAAAAGATCGCCTCTCGCGCAACTTATTGTCGGTCATGGAAGGCTTCAATCTCATAGCGCGGGATGAGAATTTGTTTACCGTTCAGAATATCAGACATTTCGAAGCCCAGCTACTTTCCGCGTGTCATGAACTGCTCGGCGCAGAGTGGGCGCGCGTGAAAGCAGGCGAGACGACATTTCGCGCAGCAAAAATTGCCGCAGCAATTCTAATCCTGGGGTCCGCCATTCTCGCAGTCTACGCCGCAAGCACATCGAAAGGCGAACGCCCGGCTGCCCGCCCCAGGGAGGCACTAACTTTACAGTCGACAGACTGTTGCTATATCGATACTGTAGCGTCTGGAAGATACCAGCATCTTCAGTGGAGCGCGAAGAGCAGTGGTTGAAGTAGCAGATTTTCAGCTAAAGCTTAGTGGCGACACTTCAGATAGGCACGAGTTTCAGGGATACGACGGCTACACCGCCCTAGCCGGCTTTGCGTGGGCGCTCGCCCTTGCGGCTCATTTCGCTGACACCGGCACTGTTAGGCAGCGAGGCGATTTTACAGGCCGACAAGCGGTTCGCGCGAATATTCCGAAACCAGGAAGCATTATCGCCGACTTCAGCGTCGTTTTGCTTAACGACCCAATCGCAACCTTCAACTATGGGACGGCGCTTGCAGGCGTCAGCAGTTCTGTTTTCTTGACAGACTTGGTCAAGCGGTTGTTTGACCGTAATCTTGGACGCACAAGCACGCCAACAACGCCTCTCTTGCAGGCACTTATAGAAAAGAGAGAGGGGGACGTTGAGGCGCTAACAGCAAAGGTTGAGCCAGCAATAAAACAGACGCACAGAGTGATTGATAATGGCGCAGCCAAGATCAGCGTGCTTGGCGGCTATAACATGATTGCGAATTTGGACAGAGCCACCAAAGACTATGTAAACAGCAATTATCAGGACAATGCTATAAAGCAGAAAGATTTTAGCGTCGCATCATTTAACGCCAACTCGGGCTACGGATCGGTGTTTGATTTCGATCTAGGGAGGACGGTAGCGTTTAGCATGAGCTCTCGTGCTCTCGCCGATTACGGTGGAGTATTCAGCTGGGGTCTTGACCAGTATGCCAACAGAACGAATAGGCGAATAAACATTCAATACACACGAATATTAGCGATGGACGAGACCCCGAAACGCTATATCGTGCTCAACGCTCAAAAAGTTGATCAATAGCTGAAAACCGGAGCGACCGCGGTAGTGCAGCGGCAAGCGAAAATCGCTTGTGTTTCGGTAAATATTCCTATATCCTCCCCCGCCTCCCCTCCCCCGGCGAGGCCCTCCCCCCATGCCCACCCCACCCCTCACCTTCCCCCTCCACCGCACCACCCCCCGTCCCTTCTCCCCCCTCACCGACGCCGAATGGGCCGCCCTCGCCCCCCTCATCGCCCGCACGGACCCCCGCGGCCGCCCGGCGCAACGCACCCGCCGCACCATGGACGCCATCTTCTGGGTCGCCTGTTCCGCCGGCCCCTGGCGCGCTCTCCCCGCCGAATACGGCCCCGCCAATTCCGCCCATCGCCTGCTCGCCCGCCTGGCGCATAGCGGCGCGCTGGATCGCCTGCTGCTCGCCGCCTCCCGCCACCCCATGGCCTTCGCATCCGTCAAAAGCCTGGAATGGAGGATCGTCCGAGCCTGGCGGCGCGCTGCCCGCCTCCTGCCCGCCGCCAGCATGGCGCTGGTGCGCCGCCTCGGGATGGTCTCCGCCATGCCGGCCCCCTCCTGGTGCCTCCCCTATCCGGAGCTGGAGCCCCTGCTCCTCCGGGTCGTCAGGAATTTATTCAGAAGCCCGGATCGCCCCCGGCCGAGCCATTCGCAGCTGGACTGGCTCTCCCGCTTCCACCGCCTCATCGCCGGAAGGCCGAAACTGTTCAGAACGACAGAACCCCCGGGCCTCGCGGCGCCGGGGGTTCGGTAGATGCTCAACCCGGGGAATTTGTCCAAAAGGGCCGCGGATGGCGCCCTCAATCCCCTAAAACCACTAAAGGACCTAAAAAGCTCAGGTCTCCTCTTCGCGGTCCGTCTCGACCTCAAGCTCCTCGCCGATCGCCTCGGCGTCGTCTTCCAGCTCGTCCGCGTCCTCGATCGCCTCGGCGTCGTCATCCGCCTCGACCTCGACACCCTCTTCGGCGTCAACCTCCGCCACCACGGCCCGCTTCTTCAGCCGCTCATCCGCAACCTGGGAGGCACGCTTCAGCCGCGGCTGCTCCGCCGGCTGTTCCGTCCCGCACTTCGGGCACACCGCCGGCGCCCGGGTCAGGTCGTAGAACTTCGTGCCGCAGGCGACGCAGACGCGCTTCAATCCGAGTTCAGGCTTCGCCATGGGGAACATCAGCCTCGTGTCAGGCCCGGGCCTCGCACCTTCAACAGGGCGCGGCCGGGGCGGAGGGGTGGGCGGAAACGGTGCGCGCGATTGCCACTTCGCGCCCTGCATGTCAAACGCCTTGCCATGCAGGAACTCGCGCCCAGCGCCCACCAGGCCCCCATCGCCCGGCCCTTGAGGGCTGCCGCGCCCTCATCCCCGCTGCGCGGCACCGTCACCGTGCCCGGCGACAAGTCGATCAGCCACCGCGCCCTGATGTTCGGCGCCCTGGCCGTCGGCACCACCGACATCACGGGACTGCTGGAGGGTGAGGACGTCCTCCGCACCGCCGCCGCCATGCGGGCGCTGGGCGCCACGGTCGACAATCTCGGCCAGGGTCACTGGCGCGTCGCCGGCCGCGGCATCGGCGGCCTGGTGGAGCCCGCCGATGTGCTGGACATGGGCAACAGCGGCACCGCCGCCCGCCTGCTCTGCGGCCTGCTCGCCGGCCATCCCATCTTCGCGGTGATGACGGGCGATGCGTCGCTCCGGAAGCGCCCCATGAAGAGGGTGACGGACCCCCTCTCCGCCACCGGCGCCCGCTTCACCACCCGCGCCGGCGGCCGCCTGCCGCTCGCCGTCGAAGGCGCGGCCGATCCGCTCTCCCTTGACTATGTGGTCCCCGTCCCCTCCGCCCAGGTGAAGTCCGCCTGCCTCCTCGCCGGCCTCTGCGCCCGCGGCGTGACCCGCGTCGTGGAGGCCGAGGCCACCCGCGACCACACGGAAAACATGCTCCGCCACTTCGGCGCCGTCGTGGACGTCCAGGTCGAAGGCCATGGCCGCGTGATCGAACTGCTCGGCCAGCCCGAACTCTTCGCCGCCCCCGTGGTCGTCCCCGGCGATCCCTCCTCCGCCGCCTTCCCCGCCATCGCCGCCCTGCTGGTCCCGGGGTCGGAGGTGACGATCCAGGGCGTCGGCATGAACCCGCTCCGCGCCGGCATCTTCCTGACGCTCCAGGAAATGGGCGCCGACATCACGGAAACCAACCGCCGGATCGAGGGTGGCGAGCCCGTCGCCGACCTCGTCATCCGCGCCTCCGCGCTGCGCGGCGTCGATGTGCCCGCACTCCGCGCACCCTCGATGATCGACGAATACCCGGTCCTCTCCGTCGCCGCCGCCATCGCCTCCGGCACCACCCGCATGCGCGGGCTGAAGGAGCTGCGCGTGAAGGAAAGCGACCGCCTGGCCGCCACCGCCGCGATGCTGGTGGCCAATGGCGCGCGGGTGGAGGTGGATGGCGATGACCTCATCGTCCATGGCGCCGGCGGCCCGATCGAGGGCGGCGGCCTGGTGGAAACCCACATGGACCACCGCATCGCCATGTCGGCGCTGGTCATGGGCCTGGCCTCGAAGCGCGGCGTGACGGCGGACGACGCCGCCTTCATCGAGACCTCCTTCCCCGGTTTCGCCAGCCTGATCAATGGCTTGGCGGGCGCGGAACCCATCGCCGCGCCATGAATGCCCGCCCGCTCGTCATCGCCGTCGATGGCCCCGCCGCTGCCGGCAAGGGCACCCTCGCGCGGCGCCTGGCGGCGGCGCTCGACCTTCCCTACCTCGACACCGGCCTGCTCTACCGCGCGGTCGGCCGCCGCGTGCTGGACCGCGGGCTGGACCCGCGTGACGTCGTGGTGGCGGAGGCCGAGGCCAGGGCCATGACGGCCGAGGACCTGGCCCGCACCGATCTCCGCGGCCCCGCCGCCGACATGGCCGCCAGCGCCGTCGCCGCCATCCCCGCCGTCCGCGCCGCGCTGCTGGACTGGCAGCGGGAGTTCGGCCGCCGCCATGGCGCCGTGATGGATGGCCGGGACATCGGCACCGTCGTCTTCCCCGACGCCCCCATCAAGCTCTTCGTCACCGCTGGCGCCAAGGAACGTGCCCGCCGCCGATGGGCGGAGCTGCAGGCCCGCGGCGTCGCCGCGGACCTCGACCAGGTGGAGGCCGAGCTCCGCGCCCGCGACGCCCAGGATGCCGGCCGCAGCGTCGCCCCCATGAAGCCGGCCGAGGACGCCACCGTGCTCGACACCACCGCGCTGGACGCGGAGGCCGCCTACGCCGCCGCGCTCCGCCTGGTCCGCGCCCGGATGGCGACGGCCTGATACCGCGCTGCACAAGGGATTCACCCTTGACTCGCCTAAGCCCCGGGGCGTAGGCGATGCCTGAACCGCGCCGCCCTCTCGGGGACACCGCGGTGCCCATGCCATCGCGGAAGGGGAGCCAGGGGGAGCGCCAGTCGCGCCCGCTGTTCACCGCATTGGCCGGGGCCGGCATCGGCGGACCGTCATCCCGTCATCAGACTGTGGGCCGCGCGGATCCAGGGGACCGATGCCGGCCAGGTCGTGCCCGTGGCGGCTAGCCGCGGGGGCGCACACCCCATGCCCCGCCTCGCGGGGCATCGACCGGGAAACATCTGCTACATGGCAACCGCCAACACCCTCGCCACCGATCCCGGCGAGGACTTCGCCGCCCTCCTCGACGCGACGCTGGGCGAGAACTCTTCCTTCCACGGCTCCGTCATCACCGGGAAGGTCATCCGCGTCGACGATGACTTCGCCGTGGTCGATGTCGGCCTGAAGTCGGAAGGCCGCGTCCCCCTCAAGGAGTTCGCCCCCCAGGGTGCGAAGCCCGAGGTCAAGGTCGGCGACGTCATCGAGCTCTTCGTGGAGCGCTACGAGGACCGCGACGGCTCCATCATCCTGTCGCGTGAGAAGGCGCGGCGCGAGGAAGCCTGGACGAACCTGGAGAAGTCCTTCACCGCGCAGCAGCGCGTGAACGGCGTGATCTTCGGCCGCGTGAAGGGTGGCTTCACCGTCGATCTCGGCGGCGCGGTCGCCTTCCTCCCCGGCAGCCAGGTCGACATCCGTCCGGTGCGCGACGTGACGCCCCTGATGGGCAGCCCGCAGCCGTTCCAGATTCTCAAGATGGACCGCGCCCGCGGCAACATCGTCGTCAGCCGCCGTGCGGTGCTGGAGGAGACGCGCGCCGAGCAGCGCAGCGAGCTCATCCAGGGCCTCAAGGAAGGCATGGTGCTCGACGGCGTGGTCAAGAACATCACCGATTACGGTGCGTTCGTGGACCTCGGCGGCGTGGACGGCCTGCTGCATGTCACCGACATCGCCTGGCGCCGCATCAACCACCCGAGCGAGGCCCTGACCATCGGCCAGGCCGTGAAGGTGCAGGTCATCCGCTTCAACCCGGAGACGCAGCGCATCAGCCTCGGCATGAAGCAGCTGATGGCCGATCCCTGGGATGGCGTGGCGATCAAGTACCCGGTCAACGGCAAGTTCTCCGGCCGCGTGACCAACATCACGGACTACGGCGCCTTCGTGGAGCTGGAGCCTGGTGTCGAGGGTCTCGTGCATGTCAGCGAGATGTCCTGGACCAAGAAGAACGTGCACCCCGGCAAGATCGTCGCCACTTCGCAGGAAGTGGACGTCATGATCCTGGACGTGGACGGCCCGAAGCGCCGCATCTCGCTCGGCCTCAAGCAGGCCCAGGGCAACCCGTGGGAGCTGTTCGCCGAGGCCAACCCGCCCGGCACGGTGATCGAGGGCGAGATCCGCAACATCACCGAGTTCGGCCTCTTCGTCGGCCTCGGCCCGGATCTGGACGGCATGGTGCACATGTCCGACCTGAGCTGGGATGTCCCTGGCGAGCAGGCGATGACCGCCTTCCGCAAGGGCGACAACGTCAAGGCGAAGGTGCTGGACGTTGACGTGGAGAAGGAGCGCATCTCCCTCGGCGTCAAGCAGCTCCAGGCCGACCCGGCCGCGGAAGTGCTGGACCGGATCCGCAAGGGCGATGTCGTCACCTGCATCGTGACGAAGATCGAGCCGAACGGCATCGAGGTGAAGGTCGACGAGGTCCTGACGGGCTTCATCCGCCGCGCCGAACTGGCCCGCGACCGTGGCGACCAGCGCCCCGACCGTTTCGCCGTGGGCGAGAAGGTCGATGCGAAGATCACCGCCGTGGACCGCGCCGGCCGCCGCCTGGCCCTGACCATCAAGGGCAAGGAAGTGGAGGAGGAGCGCGAGGCCATGAAGGAGTTCGGCTCCACCGACAGCGGCGCCTCGCTGGGCGACATCCTGGGCGCGGCCATCCGCCGCCGCAACCAGAGCTCGACCGACGAGTAACCAGCCCATGCCCGATGCGGGCGAGATCGCCCGCATCGAGCGTGACCACTGCCTGGACCATCCGGCAGAAGCGGCCGACCTGGCCATCGTCTTCGGCAACCGCATCGCGGTTGCCGGGATGGCCCAGGCGGCCGCTTCGCTTTTTCTCAAGTGCCACGCCCCTCGCATCCTCGTCACAGGCGGCGCCACACCCGGCGGCCCTGACACGGAAGCCACGGTGATCGCGGACGCCATCGTGGCCTTCGGCGTGCCGAGCGACGCGCTGATCCTCGAACACCGGGCGACCCATACCGGGGAGAACGTCACCCTTTCCCTCCCCCTGATCGCCGCCGCCGGCCTGCTCTCCGCGCGGCGCGTCTTCTGCATCGGCCTGTTCTGCACCGGCCGCCGCTACGCCATGACGCTGCACCGCCACTGGCCGGCGCCGGAGAAGCGCTGCCGCGCCGTGGAGTACGGCCCCGTCCGCCGCGGCGCCTGGCACCTCGATGCCCGCGCGTGCGACCGTGTGCTGGGGGAGGTCGCGAAAGTCCCGCGATACCTGGCGGCAGGCCACATTGCGGAGTGGCCGTCGCTGCCCGCCGGCCCTATCTGACAGCCATGCCCCTCGATGCCGACCTTCTCCTCGACCGCCGGCGCCTGAAGCGCCGCCTCTCCCTCTGGCGCGCCCTCGCGGTGATGGCCGTCGCGGCGGCGGCGGTGTTCCTCACCTGGCAGCCGGATGTCCGCGCCGCGATCACCGGCAGCAGCGGCCCGCACCTCGCCCGCCTGAGCCTCCAGGGCTTCATCGGCGACGACCGCAAGCTGCTGGAGGCGCTGGAACGCGCGCGGCGCGATGCCTCCGTCCGCGGCGTGATCCTGGCGGTCGACAGCCCAGGCGGCAGCGTGGCCGGGGGAGAGGGCCTGCACCGCGCCCTGACCCGCTTCGCCGCCGACAAGCCGGTGGTCGCCGTCCTGGGCGGCACCGCGGCCTCCGCCGGCTACATGGTCGCGATGCCCGCCGGCCGAATCTTCGCGCGGGAGGCGACCGTCACCGGCTCCATCGGCGTCATCCTGCAGAACTTCGAGGCGACGGAGCTGATGGCGCGCCTCGGCGTGCGGGCGGAGACGGTGGCCTCCGGCGTCTTCAAGGACCAGCCGAGCCCCTTCCGCCCGCTGACGGAGGAAGGCCGCGCCGAGCTCAACCGCGTGGTGATGGACCTCTACGACCAGTTCGTCGACATGGTCGCGACGGGGCGGCGGATGGAGGTCGCGCAGGTCCGCGCCCTGGCCGATGGCCGCATCTTCACCGGCCGCCAGGCGCTCTCCCTCGGCCTCATCGACGCGATCGGGGGGGAGCCCGAGGCCCGCGAATGGCTGGCCGCGACCCACGCGATTCCCGCCACCCTGCCCGTCCGGGACGTCGAGACGCGGTCCTTCACCGAACGCACCTTCGGCGCCGTCTTCGGGGCCTTCACGAAAGGCCTTGTGAATGAATGGCTTGGCGTTGACCGCGTGCGCGCGCTTTGGCAGCCTTGAGCGCAACGAGGGAGAAGGCTGCAGGGTTGCCATGACCCGGTCCGAACTGATCACCCACCTGGCGGCGGCGAACCCGCATCTCCGCCAGCCCGACGTCGAGCTGATCGTCACCACGATCTTCGACGAGATCATCACCGCGCTCGCGCGCGGCGATCGCGTGGAACTGCGCGGCTTCGGCGCCTTCTCCACCAAGCGCCGAGACCCCCGTACCGGCCGCAACCCCCGCACCGGCACCGCCGTGGCGGTGGACGGCAAGGCCGTGCCCTACTTCAAGCCGGGCAAGGAGTTGCGGGAACGCGTGAATGGCGGCCCGCTGCAGGAACCCCCCCGCAAGATCCGCCCCGCCACCGCCAAGGCCTGAGACAAGGCATTCGCCCCGCGTTTCGATGCGCGCGGATTTTGTTCTTGATTTGTTCGATTGATAGGACTTAAGTCCGCGTCAGCTTCTCAGGAGGTGGCGGCATGGTCCTGTCTCAATCCGATCCGGCAAGCATCCCGCGCCCGGGCGCGGTCCCGGTGGCGCTGGCCCTGCTCGCCGCGCCCGGCAGCGCGCTGGCGCAGGCCGCGCCTCATGGCGGGAGCCTGGCGCCGGCACCCGTCGCGGCGGCCGGGGTGGTGCTCGTCCTGGTCCTGTTCCTGGCGGGGTCCTGGGTGATGCTGCGCCGCCTGGCGCGGGAGATGCAGGCGCGGGCGGGCAGCGTGGCGGAGGCGGAGCGCCCGCGCCTGACCGGACGCCTGATGGACCTGCCGCTTGGCGTGCCGGAGGGGTCGATCCGCGCCCTGCTGTCGATCTTCATCATCGTGCTCGGCTTCCTGATGCTGGCCCTCAAGGGCCCGCTCGGCCTGGATGCGGGGGAGGCCGTGACGGGCTTCATCGGCGCCGTCATCTCCTTCTACTTCGCGGCCCGCAGCGGGGAGCAGGCGCGGCAGGCGGCGGAGACGGCGGCGGATGCGGCGCGCGTGGCGGCCGGGGCGGCGGAGCGCGTGACCGGTGCGGCGGCCGAGGCGCCCGCCGCACCCCCCTCACCCCCGGAGCCGGGCGGGGACAGCCGACTGAGGGAGGTGCAGGGGCATCTCCAGTCGCTCCGCGCCGTGGTCTCGGCGGTCGGCACGCTGGGCGTCGGCAGCGGGGCGCTGGCGGGGGCGGATCGCGCGCTGGCGCGGGTGGACGGGCTGCTCGACCGCATCGCGCCGGTGCTGGGCGGCCGGGCGGATGCGGAGAGCCTCGGCAGGCTGGCCGAGGAAGCGGGCACGGTGCTGCGGGAGGTCGGCGACCTCGGCCCGGTCGGCACGGCCGTGGCGGATGCCATGGCGACGGTCGGCCGCGCGGCGGCGGAGAGCACGAAGCTGGCGGGCATGCTGGGCGGGCTGATGGGCGGTGCCGGGCCGGCCGGGCTTGTCGCCGCCGTGGTGGTGGGTGGCATCGGCCTGGTGCGGGACCGGGAGAGGTTCGCGCGCTGGAAGGCCGCCATGCTGGACACGCCGCTCGACCTCGGCCTGCTGCCGCCCGTGGTGGATGCCGGCCTGGCGGCCGCGGCGCTGCTGCGCTGCCCGCCCATGGCGCCGCTGGCGCGGCAGGGCGCGGTGGAGCCGGCGCTGGCGCTGGCGGTGTGGGAGGCCGTGGCCGGCACGCCGCCGGAAGCCCCGGATGCCCTGGCGGCGCGCATCCTGGCGGGCGGGGTGGGCGGGGACGGCGCCGCCGCGCTGCGGGCCGCCTTCGAGGGCCATGCGGAGGCGCTGGCCGATGCGATCGAGGATCTGCGCGCCGCCATGACCGGCGCGGCCGCGCTGGCCGGGCTGGACCTGCCCCGCGTGACGGTGGCCGGCGCCAGCATCCCGACCGCGGCCCTGGCCTCGGCCGTGCGCGAAGCACGCCAGGATGGCCGCGTGGCCGCCGAGATCGAGCGCCTGGTCTATATGACGGAGGCGCTGGGCCGCGCCGATCCGGCCACCCTGGCGCGGGTCTCAGCCCGGCTCGCCGACCCCGCCTTCGTGGAGGGCGCGGCCCGGGACGCGGCGGCGCGGACCCCGCCGCCCCCCGCCGGCCTGGAAGGGGGGAGCGGCTGAGATGCGCGCGATCATCCTTCCTGTCCTCCTCCTCACCGCCTGCGCGCCGGAGGTGGCGCGGGAGGCCGTGACGCTGGCCGGCGCGGTGCGGCGGGACCCCGCGGTGGCCCAGGCCATGGCCGACCGGCCCTTCGATTGCGCGGTGCGGGACCGCGCCTGCGCCACGCTCTGGCTGGCCCGCGGCGCCGCCTGCGCGCGGCAGGAGCGGATGGATTGCGCCATCGCGGCCTTCCGGGAGGCCGATGCGCTGACCCCCGCCGACGCCCCGGCGGCGGAGCGGGCGGAAGCCGCCCTGCGCCTGGCCGATGCGCTGGAACGCCGGCGGGATCGCGCGGTGGCGGCCGCGCGGCGCGCCGACAATGACGCGATCCTGGCAGCGCTGGCGCCGCTGCCCGCCGGGCCGGCGGCGCATTACCGCGCCGGGGTCGGGCTGAACCGGGTGCTGGCCGGGGATGTCCCGCCGGCGGGGCGCTGCGGCGCGCTGGCGGCGGTGGCGGCCGAGATCGCCGCCGCCTCCTCCGCCCCCGGCCTGCCGTCCCTCGATGACCGCGTCGCCCAGCGCCGCGCGGCCCTTGCCATGGCCCGTGCCGCCCAGAACCCGGGGTGCCCCTGATGTCCCAGACAATCGACTCGCCCGTCTCCGCCTTGGCGCCCACCTCGGCGCCGCCCTTGGCGCGGAGCTACTGGTTCACCCAGCCGATGATGCGGGGTGACGACGTGTTCCGCGCGCAGCGCCTGCTGAATGACCGCGCCGGGGCGGGGCTGAAGCCGGACGGGCTGTTCGGCGCGGCGACGCGCGATGCCGTGATGGCCTTCCAGCGCCGCCGCGGCCTGGCGGAGGATGGGGTGCTCGGCCCCGTCACCTGGGCGGCGCTGCAGGGGGACCGGCGGCTGGCGCTGCCGACGGGCCTCGGCGCCGTGCTGGACCCCGCGACGCTGGCGGCGCTCCGCACCCCCCATACCCGCTTTCCCGGCGGCGTCCTGTGGCGCCTGGTGCCGGGGGGGATCGAGGTGGATGGGGAACTGGCGAAGCCATCCCCGGCGGAGGCGGCGCTGGCGGCGCGGGTGCTGCGCGACCGCGCCGATGCCATCGCCACCGCCGCCGCCCGCTTCCCCGTGCCGGTGGAGCTGGTGGTGGCGACCATCTGCACGGAATCCGGCGGCCTGCCTGCCGCGCGACGGCTGGAGCCGGGCTGCGACCCGGTGGACCCCGCGCTGACGCCGCGGCGCGTCTCGGTCGGGCTGATGCAGACCCTGCTCTCCACGGCGCGGGAGGTGCTGGGGGATGAGGCGATCTCGCTGGCGGCGCTGGAGAACCCTTCCCTCTCCATCCGGGCGGGGATGGCGTTCATCTGGCGCCAGGCGGCGCGGACCCGCTTCGACCCGCCCCTGGTGGCGGCCGCCTATAATGCGGGGTCGCTGCGGTTCGAGGGTTCGGCCGGCAATCGCTGGAAGCTCTGCCAGTATCCCATCGGCACGGGCCGGCATCTGGACCGCTTCTGCCGCTATTTCACCGCGGCCAGCATGGCCCTGGCGGCGGACCCCACGGCGCTGCCCCCGCCGGGCGTGGCCTTCGGCGCCCTCGCATGACGGCCTTTGGAGGAGCGGAACCAGAACCCCGGCGGTCCAGGGTCGCCCTCGACCCTGGCGGGGGGTTCAGGGGGGCAGCGCCCCCCTGCGACGTCACGGCGCCGCGAAGTGCCGCAGTCGCCCGGCGATGACGCCGCCCACGGCCTCCGCCGCCACGCGGCGCGGGTAGCTGGCGCGGTGGACGATCCGGATGGTGCGGCCGGCGGGCGTGGACAGCGGTCGCAGAACCAGCCCCGCATCCTGCGCCACCCCGGCGGCGAGGCCCGGGATCAGCGTGGTCCCATAGCCCGCCGCCACCATGTTCAGCAGGGTTGAGAGGCTCGCCGCCCGCAGCGTGCCGCCCAGCGGTCCCCCCTGGCTGCCCCCGCCCGGCGCGCCGCAGGCCGCCAGCACCTGGTCCCGCAGGCAATGGCCATCCGACAGAACCAGCATGTCCCCGGCCAGTTCCGCCTCCGACACCGTATCGCGCCCGGCCAGGCGGTGGTCGGGGGGCAGGGCGGCCAGGAAGGGCTCCGTGAACAGCGCCAGGCCGGCCAGGTCCGGGCCATCCGCTTCCGTCGCCAGCAGCGCCGCGTCCAGGTCATGCGCGCGCAGGCGATCAAGCAGCGCGGCGGTCTGGTCCTCCCACGGCTCCACCGCCAGCGCCGGCAGCGCATCGCGCAGCGGGCCGAAGACCAGGGGCAGCAGGTAGGGCGCCAGCGTCGGTATGATGCCGAGGCGGAAGCGGCCGGCCAGCGGGTCCCGCAGGCTGCGCGCGACATCGAGGATGGTGTCGGCCTCCGCCACCGCGGTACGGACATGGCCGATCAGGCGTTCGCAGGCCGCGGTCGGTACCACGGATTTGCTCGCCCGCTCGAACAGCGTGACGCCGAGCAGCTCCTCCAGCTTGCGGAGCTGGACGGAGAGGGTGGGCTGGCTGATGCCGCAGGCCTCCGCGGCGCGGCCGAAATGGCCGTGCTCGGCGACGGCGAGGAGGTAGCGGAGGTCGCGGAGGTTCATCGGCTCGGGATCAGGGGATGGGCGTTCATCGCGTCAGGCGGGCTGACATTATAGTCATGATCTATCGAACCGGTAGAACCAATTCGCTTCCGTCTATCTCCCTGACAGCCTAGGCTGACGCAACGCCGCATGCCCGTCACCGGGCGTGGGGCTGTGGCACGGCCAGTAATGGAGAGAGAAGAATGGACGGACATGGTGGGACGGGTGCGGGCAAATGCCCCGTCATGCATGGCGCCGCGCATGGCGTGGCGAAGCATGCGACCTTCGGCGGCCGGTCGAACCGCGACTGGTGGCCCAATGCGCTGAACCTCAGGATCCTCCACCAGCACTCCGCCAAGTCCAGCCCGATGGGCCAGGGCTTCAGCTATGCGGAGGAGTTCAACAAGCTCGACATCGAGGCGCTGAAGCAGGACATCTTCGCGCTGATGAAGGTCTCCCAGCCCTGGTGGCCGGCAGACTACGGGCATTACGGGCCCTTCTTCATCCGCATGGCCTGGCACAGCGCCGGCACCTACCGCACGGGCGATGGCCGTGGCGGCGCCGGCAATGGCGCGCACCGCTTCGCGCCGGAGAACAGCTGGCCGGACAACGGCAACCTGGACAAGGCGCGGCGCCTGCTGTGGCCGATCAAGCAGAAATACGGCAACCGCATCTCCTGGGCCGACCTGTTCATCTTCGCGGGCAATTGCGCCATCGAGTCCATGGGCCTGAAGCCCTTCGGCTTCGCCGGCGGCCGCGCCGACATCTGGGAGCCGGAGGAGGACATCTACTGGGGCGCCGAGGACACCTGGCTGGGTGACAAGCGCTACAGCGGGGACCGCGAACTCGCCACGCCGCTGGCCGCCGTGCAGATGGGCCTGATCTACGTGAACCCGGAAGGCCCGAACGGCAACCCGGACCCGCTCGCCTCCGGCCGCGACATCCGCGAGACCTTCGCGCGCATGGCGATGAACGACGAGGAGACGGTGGCGCTGGTGGCCGGCGGCCACACCTTCGGCAAGGCGCATGGCGCCGGCCCGGCCGAGCATGTCGGGCGGGAGCCCGAGGGCGCGCCGATCGAGCAGATGGGCCTCGGCTGGATCAGCACCTGGAAGTCCGGCAAGGGCGGCGATGCCATCACGTCGGGCATCGAGGGCGCCTGGAAGCCCAACCCCACGACCTGGGACATGGGCTATTTCGACATGCTGCTGGGCCATGAGTGGGAGCTGCACAAGTCCCCGGCCGGCGCGCATCAGTGGCACCCGAAGGACCGTGCCGCCTGGACGCTGGTGGAGGACGCGCATGACCCGTCCAAGCGCCACCCGCCGATGATGACGACGGCCGACATGGCGATGAAGCTCGACCCGATCTACGGGCCGATCTCCAAGCGCTTCCATGAGAACCCGGAGCAGTTCGCCGACGCCTTCGCGCGCGCCTGGTTCAAGCTGACGCATCGCGACATGGGGCCGAAGGTCCGCTACCTCGGCCCGCTCGTCCCCGCCGAGGACCTGATCTGGCAGGACCCGGTGCCGGCGGTGACGCATGCGCTGGTGGATGCCGGCGACATCGCGACGCTGAAGGCGCAGATCCTGGCCTCCGGGCTGTCGATCTCCCAGCTGGTGACGACCGCCTGGGCCTCCGCCAGCACCTATCGCGGGTCGGACAAGCGGGGCGGCGCCAATGGCGCGCGCATCCGGCTGGCCCCGCAGAAGGACTGGGCGGTGAACCAGCCGGCGGAACTCAGCGTGGTGCTGGGCAAGCTGGAGGGCATCCAGAAGGCATTCAACGCCAGCGCGGGCGGCGGCAAGCAGGTTTCGCTGGCCGACCTGATCGTGCTGGGCGGCGGCGCGGCGATCGAGGAAGCGGCGCGGCGCGCCGGCCTCGGCATCACGGTGCCCTTCGCGCCGGGTCGCGCCGACGCGACGCAGGAGCAGACGGATGTCGAGAGCTTCGCGGTGCTGGAGCCGGAAGCCGATGGCTTCCGCAACTACCTGAAGACCGCCTTCGCCCTGCCGGCGGAGGAGCTTCTGGTGGACAAGTCCCAGCTGCTGGGGCTGACGGCGCCGGAGATGACGGTGCTGGTCGGCGGGCTGCGGGTGCTCGGCACCAATGTCGGGCCGAACAGCCACGGCGTCTTCACCAAGCGCGCCGGCACGCTGACGAACGACTTCTTCGTCAACCTGCTCGACATGGGGACGGCCTGGACGCCGACCTCGGAAGCCGCGCAGACCTTCGAGGGGCGTGACCGCGCCACCGGCCAGGTGAAGTGGACGGCGACGCGGGTGGACCTCGTGTTCGGCTCCAACTCCCAGCTGCGGGCGATCGCGGAAGTGTATGGCCAGGCCGATGGCCAGCAGCGCTTCGCGGAGGATTTCGTCGCCGCCTGGACGAAGGTGATGAACGCGGACCGCTTCGACCTCGCCTGAGGTCGAGGCGGGGGGCGGCGCGCCGGCAGGCGGGCCGCCCCCCTTTTCACGACGTGCCTGCAAGCCATCAAGGCGACGATACCGGGGAGGAGGACCGCCATGGGGCGCGCGGTGGACGCCGTGCTGCGGGATGCGCTGCGCCATGCCGGCCTGCCGGCCCAGGGGCCGCTGGCGCGGCTGCTGGCGCTGCTGCGGGCGACGCCGGAGACGCATCTGACGCTCGGCGAGATCACCCGCCTGGCCGCGGCGGAGGGCCTGGCCGCCAAGGAACCCGACATCGCCCGCCACCTCGACATGCTGGTGGAGCACGGGCTGCTCGGCCGCCTGCCCAGCACGGCGGCGGAGCCGGTCTTCGACACGGTGCCCGCGCCCCATTCGCATTTGCTGTATGAGGAGACGTCCCAGGTCGTGGACCTCGACGTCTCGGCGGAGACGCTGATCGCCATCCTCCGCCAGGCCCTCAAGGACCGGCCGGGGGAGGTGGACATCCTGGTGCGGTTCCGCAGACCGGGCGGGTAGCCACGGGGCTTGCACCCGCCCCCCTTCTGCCCCTACCTCCCCGTCGTGGACTGGCGGCGCGCTGCTTGGCGCGCCGAGCGCCCGGACGGGCGCCGCCGGCAGTCCGGCGAGCCTGCGCGCGGCAAGGGGACTGACCCGCGCGCCCGGCGCTTGAGGGCGTGAACAGAGTGAACTGGATCAGCGACTGGGCCCTGCCCAAGGTGAAGGCGATCTTCGGGGGAACCCGGGAAGTGCCGGACAACCTCTGGCACAAATGCCCGTCCTGCGAGCAGATGATCTTCCACCGCGACCTCGAGCGGAACCTGCATGTCTGCACCCATTGCGGGCACCACATGCGGATCTCCGCCAATGCCCGGGTGAAGGCCACGCTGGATGAGGGCTGGTCCCGGATCGAGCTGCCGAAGGCGCCGGCGGACCCGCTGCGCTTCCGCGACCAGCGGCGCTATGGCGACCGGCTGAAGGAAGCCCAGCAGAAGAACGCGATGGATGACGCAGTGCTGGTCGCCCAGGGCAGCATCGAGGGCCGCAAGGCCGTGGTCGCCGCCTTCGAATTCGCCTTCATGGGCGGGTCGATGGGCGCCGGAGTGGGCGAGGCGCTGGTCACGGCCGCCAAGCTGGCCGTGCTGCAGGACGCGCCGCTGATCGTCTTCACCGCCTCCGGCGGCGCGCGCATGCAGGAAGGCACGGTCAGCCTGATGCAGATGCCGCGCACCGTGATCGCGACGCGCATGGTGAAGGAAGCGGGCCTGCCCTTCATCGTCGTGATGTGCGACCCGACGACGGGCGGCGTCACCGCCAGCTTCGCCATGCTGGGCGACATCCACATCGCCGAGCCAGGCGCGCTGATCGGCTTCGCCGGCGCGCGCGTGATCGAGCAGACGGTGCGGGAGAAGCTGCCGGAGGGCTTCCAGCGCGCCGAATACCTGCTGCAGCACGGCATCCTCGACATGGTGGTGAAGCGGCATGACATGCGCGCGACCCTCGCCCGCGTGATCTCCCTGCTGCGGGAGCCGATGCCCCTGGTGACACCGACGCCCGACCTGCCCGCACTGCCCGCGCCCGATGCCCCGGCCGAGGCCGCCAGGCCGGCGTGAGCACCCTTCCCCCGTCGCGAAGCGAGGCCATCCCAGCCTCGCGCAGCGAAACGATCATCGACCGCCTGCACAAGCTGCACCCCGTGCTGATCGACCTCAGCCTGGGTCGGATGCGCGACTGCCTGGCGAAGCTCGGCCATCCCGAACGACGCCTGCCGCCGGTCATCCATGTCGCCGGCACCAACGGCAAGGGCAGCACGAGCGCCTTCCTGCGCGCGATTGCCGAGGCCGCTGGGCTGCGCGTGCATGTCTACACCTCCCCCCACCTGGTGCGGTTCCATGAGCGCATCCGCCTCGCCGGGGAACTCGTGAGCGAGGAGGCGCTGACCCAGGCGCTGGAGCATGTGGAGCGCGTCAATGCCGGCGCCCCCATCACGGTGTTCGAGGTGACGACCGCCGTCGCGCTGCACCTGTTCGCGACGGTGGAGGCCGACCTGCTGGTGCTGGAAGTCGGCCTCGGCGGGCGGTTCGACGCCACCAACGTCATCGACCCCGTCGCCACCGCGATCACGTCCATCTCGATGGACCACATGGATTTCCTCGGCGACACGCTCGAAAAAATCGCCTTCGAGAAGGCTGGGATCATCAAGCCCGGTGTGCCCTGCGCCACCGGCGCGCAGGCGCCGGGCGCACTTGCAGTGCTGCGCCAGGTCGCTGCCGACCAGGGCGCATCCCTGTTCGCTCGTGGCGATGCCTGGGACGTGGCGCGGCAGCCGGATGGGCGGCTGCGCTGGCGGGATGCGGCAGGCGTGCTGGACCTGCCGCCGCCGGCGCTGGCCGGGCCGCACCAGGCGGACAATGCCGGCATCGCCATCGCAACCCTGCGGGCCTGGAACCCCGCCTGGCTGACGGAAGCGGCGATCGCCCGCGGCCTCGCCACCGCCACCTGGCCCGCGCGGATGCAGCGGCTGACCGGGCGGCTCGCGGCGCTGCTGCCGGATGGCTGGGAGTTGTGGCTGGATGGCGGGCATAATGCCGGCGCCGGCGTGGTGATCGGCGAACACCTCCGCACCGCCTTCGCGGACCGGCCCTGCCATCTGCTGGTGGGTATGAAGGGGTCGAAGCAGGCGGCGGAGTTCCTGGCGCCGCTGATCCCCGCCGCCACCTCCATCCAGGCCATCGCGGAACCCGGCCAGCATTTGGCCATGCCGATCGAGGCCATCATTGCCGCCAGCGGCGGCACCGCGACCGCCGGCGGCACGGTGGAACAGGCGCTGGCCCGGCTGCCACAGGATGGCCCGCCGGCCCGCGTGCTGATCTGCGGCAGCCTCTACCTCGCGGGCGAGGTGCTGAAGCTCGAGCAGAGCTGATTTTCCGCTGACCTTGATCCTGGCACGGACCGTTTGACGCCACCCGGCAAGGGTGCGATGTGCCGACACCAACGGGGAGCGGGCGGGGGATGACCACGGGTAGCAGGCCGTCCTGGACGCTCGCCTCCGCGCCGCCGGCCTCGGTCATCTGGCCCGCCGCGTTGCAGCATGTCGGGCTTGGCGCGGTCACGCTGGTCTTCCCTCGGGTGGTGGCGGAAGCGGCGGGGGCGGATGACGCCACGCTCACCAACTACATCGCGCTGGCCATGATCGCGCTTGGCGTTTCGACGCTGCTGCAGGCCTGGGGGCAGCGGGGCATCGGGTCCGGCTTCCTGCTGCCGGCTGTCTTCACCGCGGTGTACCTGCCGCCATCGCTGGTGGCGGCCCAGATGGGCGGCCTTGGCGCCGTCGCCGGGCTGACGCTGGCGGCGGGGATCACGCAGGTCGGGCTGTCGTTCCTGGTGCAGCGGTTGCGGCCCTATCTGCCGACGGAGCTCGCGGGGCTGGTCGTGCTGATGATCGGCCTGGTGCTGGGGCTGCTCGGGCTGCGGCTGATGACGGGGTTCGGGCCGGGCGCCCGCAACCCCGCGCATGATCTGGTGGCACCGGCCATCACCATCCTGGTCATCATCGTGCTGACGGTCTGGGGCGGGGCGCGGTGGCGGCCGGTGGCGGTGCTGGCGGGGCTGGGCGCGGGGGTGGTGGCGCATCTCCTCGACATCGCGCTGGTTCAGCATCACGTGCCAGACGTGGCGCAGGCCGTGCAGTGGCCGCACTGGCCCATCGCCATGCCGTCCTTGCCCTTGGCGCTGCTGCCGGGGGTGCTGGTTGGGGCGCTGGCCTGCCTGGTGCGCGCTTCCGGCGACATCGTGGCCTGCCAGCGCGCGAACGACCCGGGCTGGAAGCGGCCGGATTTCGGGTCCATCCGTGCGGGCGTGCTGGCCGATGGGCTCGGCACCGTCATGGCCGGCGTCATCGGCGTGCCGGGGACCAACACCTATACGGCCAGCGTCGGCCTTGCCATCGCCAGCGGCGTCATGGCGCGGCGGGTCGCGATCGCGGTCGGCGTGCTGTGGATCACGCTCGGCCTGGTGCCGGGGGCGCCGGCGCTGGTGCTGGCGGTGCCGCGGGGTGTGCTGGGGGCGGCGCTGTTCTTCGCGGCCGCCTTCATCGTCGTCACCGGCATGGGGATCGTGGTGCAGCGGGCGCTGGATGCGCGGCGCAGCCTGGTGGTGGGTGCGGCCTTTGTGGTCGGCGTGTCCTATGACGCCACGCCGCAACTCTTCGTCTCGCTGCCCGATAGCGCGCGCATGCTGCTGACCTCCTCCCTCGTGCTGGGGCTGATCGTCGGCCTGGTGCTGAACGCCGCCTTCCGCGCCGGCGCGACACGACAGCGGGAGGCGGTGTGGAGGCCGACGGAGGGCCATGAGGCGATGGAGGATTTCGCCACCGATGCCGGCAGCGCCTGGGGTGCGCGGGCGGAGGTGGTGGCCCGGCTACGAGGAGCTATGGAGGAGGCGGCCGGGCTGCTGACCCGCCAGGCCGATCCCGGCACGGTGGTCGCGCTCACGGGGCGCTTCGACGAGTTCAACCTGGATGTGACGCTCCGCTGGCATGGGCGGTCGTTGCGGGAGGACGCCGCGCCGCTGTTGTCGGCAGAGGCGGACGGGGAGGAAGTGGCGACGCGCCTTGCCGCGCTGCTGCTCTGGCATGCCGCCGACCGCGTGGCGGAATCGCGCTTGCCCGATGGGCGCCGCGAACTCCGCCTGCATTACGACCACTGAAGACGACCGCTGACCTCAGGCCGGGCTGAGGCGCAGGATCCGCCCGCGCGCCTCATCCGTCAGCACCAGCAGCGCGCCATCGGCGGCGACCACGACCTGGCGCATGCGGATGCGGCGATCGAACAGCAGGCGTTCCTCCGCCACCACGCGGTCGCCCTCCGTCTGCAGCCGCACCAGGCCGGGCGGGTTGAGGGCCGCGACGAAGAGGCTGCGGGACCAGCCCGGGAAGGCGCCGCCGGTGTAGAAGCCGATGCCGGAGGGGCTGACCGAGGGCGTCCAGAAATGCAGCGGCGCCTCGATCCCCTCCGCGAGTTTCTGGCCGGTGCCGATGGGGCTGCCATTGTAGTCCACGCCATGGCTGACGACGGGCCAGCCGTAGTTGAGGCCGGGGCGGACGATGTTCACCTCATCCCCGCCGCGGGCGCCGAATTCCGCCTGCCACAGGCTGCCGGTCCAGGGGTTGAAGGCGAGCCCCTGGGGGTTGCGGTGGCCATAGGAAAAAATCTCCGCCCGCGCCTCGGCCCGGCCGAGGAAGGGGTTGCCGGCGGCCGGGCTGCCATCCCGTTCCAGCCGCAGCACCTTGCCCGCCAGATCGTCCAGGCGCTGGGACCGCATCTTGTCGTTCTGGCGGTCCCCGGTGGAGAGATACAGGCGACCATCGGGGCCGAAGGCGATGCGGCTGCCATAGTGGTTGCGGCCGCTGGGCTGGGCGGGGGTCGCATCCAGGATCGGCGTCGCGCCCTCCAGCGCCGAGGCGTCGGCGGAGAGTCGCGCGCGGGTCAGGCGCGTCAGCGCGCCGCCCTGCACCAGCATGGCGTGGGAGAGGTAGACCTCCCGCGTCCGCGCGAAATCCGGGGCAAGGGCAACGTCCAGCAGCCCGCCCTGGCTGCGCGCCTCGACCTCCGGCACGCCAGCCAGCGGATTGGAAACCTGGCCGCCCGGCGTCACCACGCGGAGCCGCCCGGGCCGTTCTGTCACCAGCAATCGCCCATCCGGCAGCAGCGCGGCGCCCCAGGGGTGTTCCAGGCCGGTGGCGAGGGTGGTCAGCCGGAAGGCGGCGCGGTCCGACCGCACGAGATCGCCGGCCTGCGCGAGTGCCGGCAGGGGCAGGAGGGTGGAGGCGAGCAGCGTGCGGCGATCGATCATCGCCCGCATGTAGTCAGCCGCGGGGCGCCGGAAAGCGCCCCGCGGCTGGAATCAAGCCATCCCAGCTTGCTCGGATGTCATCCCAGCTCGCTGGGATACTTCATCCCAGCTTGCTGGCGACCCATTCCTTCATCGCCCCCTTGGGCAGCGCGCCGACCTTGGTGTCCACCGGCTTGCCGTCCTTGAACAGGATCATGGTCGGGATGCCGCGCACCGCGTAGTCGTTCGGCGTCATCGGGTTGTCGTCGATGTTGACCTTCGCGATGGTCAGCTTGCCTTCGTATTCCTTGGCGATCTCGTCCAGGATCGGCGCGACCATGCGGCAGGGGCCGCACCACTCGGCCCAGAAATCCACCAGCACGGGGCCGGGGGCTTCCAGCACGTCCTGCCGGAAGCTGTCGTCGGTCACGGCCTTGGTGAGTTCGCTCATCGGGGGTCGTCTCCAGCGCCGGGCGGGGGCCCGGCTGTTATATGGCAAGATCGTGGCGGGGTCGGCCGCGGTCAAGCAAGCGCCGCGTGAGGCGCATGCGTGGCGTCATGCGCCCGGCGCATGCCGATCCAGCAACTCGTTCGGCAGCGGCATGAGTCGCGCGCCATAGGTCCAGACCAGCACGCAATCCACCGCCCGCCCGGGGAAGGCGCGGGCCAGGACGGCGCGGTAGGCCGCCATCTGGCGGAGGTAGAGGCGCGGCACCGAGTCGACCGTGACCGGCGGGGGGCGGTTGGTCTTGTAGTCCAGCACCAGCACCCGGCCGGGCGTGACCAGCAGCCGGTCCACCTGGCCGCTGACCAGCAGATCGCCCACCTGGCCGGCGATGGGCGCCTCCGCCAGGCTGCCGGGGCCGAAGGCGGCGGCGATGCCGGGGGCTTCCAGCAGGGCCATCACCTCCGCCAGCGTCTCCGCCTGCTCCGCGGCGTCCAGCCCGTGGCCGGGCCGGGCCAGGAAGGCGCGGCCGGCGGCTTCGCGCAGGGCGGGGTCCTGCTCGGGCAGATGCTGCAGCAGGGCGTGCACGATGCGGCCGCGGCGGAAGCGACGCCCGGTGGGGTCCGCGGCGCCATGCGGGGCGGCGGCGGGGCCACCCTCATTCTCCCCCTCATTCTCCCCTGGCACGGCGGAGGGCGCGAGGGCATCCACCACCCCCTCCGGCGGCGCCGGGGTGCGGGCCCAGGCGGGCAGGTCGGCCGCGGCGGGGGGCGGGGCGTCGCGCCCATCGGGCACGGCGGCGGTTTCCTGCGGCGCGGAGAGGGCCAGGGCCTCCCCCGCCGCGAAGCGGCATCCGGCGGGGGCGCCGAAGGCCTCGGGGTCGAAGGGCTCCGCCACCGCGGCGTCGAGCCGGGAGAACCCGCGGGCGACCAGGTCGTACCAGGTGCCTTCCTTCCAGGGCGCGTCCTTGGGTCGCTTCTTCTGCCAGCCGCAGACCAGCAGCCGGTCCTCCGCCCGGGTCAGCGCGACATAGAGAAGGCGGTGCTCCTCCTCCGCCCGCGCCTGCTTCTCCGCGGCCAGCAGGGCGGTATAGGCGGGGGCGTGGTGGTCGCGGTTTGGCGCCCAGAGCGGCAGGGGCACGCCCTCCGCCGGCTCATGCCAGCGGACATCGGCATTGTCCCGGCCGCCGCCCATCGTGTCCGGCAGGATCACCACGGGCGCCTGCAACCCCTTGGCGCCGTGGACGGTCATGATGCGGACGGCATCGCCCGCGCCTTCCTGTTCGCGCTTCACCTCCGCGCCGCCGCGCCGCAGCCAGCCCACGAAATGCTGGAGGCTGGGCGGGTGGCGGCTGCCATGGTCCAGCGCGGCGTTGAGGAATTCATCCACGGGGTCGGCGGCATCGGGGCCGAGGCGCTTCAGCAGCCTCTCCCGCCCCCGATGCTCGCCCAGCACTTCGGCGAAGAGGGCGTGCGGCGTGACCAGGTCGGCGCGCGCCATCAGCCCCGCGATCCAGTCGGCGGCCTTGCCTTCCGGCGTCGCGGCGCCGCGCGCCTTCTGCAGCACGGCCCAGAGGCTGGTGGTGCGGCCATGGGCGAGGGCAAAGAGCTGGTCCTCATCGAGCCCGATGAGCGGCGATTTCAGCAGCGCGGCGAGCTGAAGGTCGTCATCCGGCAGCAGCAGGACATCGGCCAGCGCCAGCAGGTCCTGCACCGCGATCTGCTCGATCAGCCGGATGCGGTCGGCGCCGCCGACGGGCACGCCGCGTTCCTTCAGCGCGCGGACCAGGCGCGGCAGCAGCCCGCCGGAGCGCTTGCGCAGCAGCACCAGGATGTCGCCCGCGCGGATCGGGCGGCCGCGGCTTTCCAGCGGCGCGCGGCTGCGGATCCAATGCGCGATGCGCGCGGCGATCGCCTCCGCCAGCAGGGCATCGGCGCCGGTGGCCTGGGCGGGGGCCTCGGGCACTTCCCAGGGCGGCGGCGGTTCGGTGGGGGCCGCTTCCAGCATGGGCCAGAGCTCGACCCGCCCGGCATGGCCGGCGCGGTCGGGCCGGTGCAGCAAGTCCTCGCCTGGGTTCACCACGCCGTCGCGCGCCTCGCCATCCGCGAAGACGGCGTCCACCAGGGCCAGCACCGGCGCGGTGGAGCGGAAGGAGACCTTGAGCTGCACGTCGCGCAGCGCATCACCGAGGGCGGCGATGCGCCGCCCGAAATGCCCCTTCCACCGCGCGAAGCCCGCGGCATCCGCGCCCTGGAAGCCGTAGATGGACTGCTTGATGTCGCCCACCGCGAAGACCGTGCGCGGCACCGCCGGTTCGTCGCGCGGCTTCTCCCGCCCGGCGCCGGCGAAGAACTCCTCCGTCAGCGCGGCGGCGATGCCCCATTGCGCGGGGTTGCTGTCCTGCGCCTCGTCCAGCAGTACGTGGTCCAGGCCGCCATCCAGCTTGAACAGCACCCAGGCACTGCCGGGGTCCTGCAGCACGCGCTGGGCGGACAGGATCAGATCGTCGTAATCCATCAGCCCGCGCGCCTGCTTGCGGGCGGCGTAGCCGGCCAGGACCGGCGCGCCGAGCGCGAGCAGCGCGCGCGTGGCGGCCAGCAGGCGGCAGGCGCGGCGACTGCCCTCCACCGCCGCCACCCGCTCACCCTCCCGCGCCAGGATCGCGGCGCATTCGCCCTGGCGGGGGCCGACCTGCTTGGTCGCCATGGATTTGCGGGGCGTGCCCTCCTTCGTCAGGAAGATCTCCACCCATTCCGCCCAGCGCGCCACGCGATGCGCGGGGTGGAGTTCCAGCCAGGTGAGGATGCGCAAGCCCCGCGCCTGGTCATTCTCGTTCCGGCTGGACTGGAGCAGGCGCGCGGCCATGACCGCATCGCGGTCCGCCTGCTCCGCCGCGTCGGAGACGAGCGTCGCCTCATGCGCGCCCTCGGGCAGGCCGAGATGCGTGGCGATGGCGGCGCAGAGGCCCTCCAGCGACCCGGTGCCGCGCAAAGCGGCGGAGAGGCGTTCGCGGTCCCCGTCCAGCGCCTGCACCAGGCGGGCGAAGGATTCGGGCGGCACCAGGCTGGCCAGGGCCTCCAGCGCCTCACGCGGCGTCATCGGCCCGGCGAGCACGGCCTCCCGCGCCTCGGCCAGCAGGGTGCGGGCATCGGCGTCCTCCACCACGCCGAATTGCGGGGCGAGGCCGGCCTCCAGCGGGAAGGCGCGCAGCAGGGACTGGCAGAAGGCGTGGATGGTGCTGATGCGCATGCCGCCCGGCAATTCCAGCACGCGGCAGAACAGGGCGCGGGCCGTATCCAAATCGTCGCGCGTTGGCGCGCGGCCCAGCAGGCGCGCCAGGCGATCCGCCAGGCGGGATTCCGGTTCCACCGCCCAGCGGCCGAGCTCGCGGGCCAGCCGCGTCGCCATCTCCGCCGCCGCGGCCTTGGTGAAGGTGAGGCAAAGGATGCTGGCGGGGCGCGTGCCGGGGGCGAGCAGCAGGCGCAGCACGCGGTCGGTCAGCACCTTGGTCTTGCCGGAACCGGCGGAGGCGCCGACCCAGGCGGAGGAGGCGGGGTCGGAAGCGCGGCCCTGCTCGAACTCGGCTTCCTGGCGGGGGGTAAGGGGGAGGTTCATGGGCGGGACAGTCGTGGGGAAGGCGCTGCCTTCCCCACACCCCATCCGCCAGGGCCGAACCGGCCCTGGACCGTCGTCAATGGGCATATCGGGGGGAGCAGCGCTCCCCCCGGGCAACCTCGGCGCCCCCTCATTCCTCCCCCTCCGCATCCGCCCATTCCGCGACGCGGGAGAGTTGGTCGTAGTCATCGCCCTTGGTGCTGCGCGCGGGATGCGGCCGCGCCGTGAAAGGGACGTCGCCCAGCAGGAAACGGTCCACCAGCAGGCCGAGGCGATCCAGCGCATCCTCCGCGGCGGATTCGACCTCCTCCGGCTCCGTGATCATCGCCTTGACCTCGCCGGCGGTCTCCCCGCCCGAGAGCTTCCAGTAGGTCAGCGCCCGCACGGGGCTGTCCGGCACGCCCTGGATGGCGCCGCGCCAGGCCATGGCGGCCTCCAGCGGCAATTGCGGCGCGGTGCCGTCCACGAGATCCTCGGTGCTGGGCAGGGTGCCGGTCTTGTAGTCCAGCACCGCCAGCGTCCCGTCGCCCAGCTGGTCCACGCGATCGGCGCGCGCCTTCAACACCACCTTGCCGCGCGGGCGCGGCAGGTCGAGGCGCCCTTCCCGCTCCACCCAGCTCTGCCGGATATGGCCGTCCCGGCGCATGTCGCGCTCCATCTCGATCACGAAGGCACCGATGCGCGCCAGGCGCGGGCGCCAGAAGGCGGCGAGCGCGGGGCGCGGGCCCTGTGCGGCAAGGGCTTCCTCGGCCGCCTCCGCCCAGATCGCGCGGGCGGCGTCATCCCCCGGCCAGCCCGCCCGCGCGGTGGAGACATCGCGGACGAAACGGGCGAGCGCGGCATGGACGATGATGCCGTAGTCCAGCGCGCCGACATCGGCATCCAGCGGGTCGAGCTTTCTCAAGCCCAGCACCCGCCTGGCGTAGAAGGCGTAGGGGTCGGCGAGCAGGGTCGCGACTTCCGTCACGCTGATCTCCCGCGGCCGCAGCGCGGCGGGCGGGCAGGGCGAGGGGCGGCGCAGAGGCAGGATCTCGGCGGGCTGGTCGAGCGCGGCGGCCATGCGGGCGGCCTGGCTTTCCGGCAGCTTGAGGTCCTGGCCGGACAGGAAGGTTTCGAGGCGCGTGATCCAACGCGCAGGCACCGTCGGCGCCCCCCCCCGGCGTGCCGCACGGGACAGCACCGCATCCGGCGCGGCGCAGGCGAACAGGAAAAAATCCATGCAGACGCGGCCGATGCGGGCCTCGGGTTCGGGCAGGCCGAACTGGGCGCGCATGGGGCGGCTCATCCAGGGGCCGGGATCGGTCGCCAGCGGCCATACCGTCTCGTCCAACGCGCCCAGCACCACGCGGTCGAAGGCCAGCAGCCGGGCTTCCAGCAGGCCGAGGATTTCCACCCGCGGATGGGCGCCGGCATCGCGGCCGGCCTGGGCGCGGACGGATCGCGCGGCGATGCCCTCGATCGCGGCATCGAACAGCGCCGGCCAGGCGCCGGGGTCGAGCGGCGGGAGGCGTGCCATGGCGGGAGCGAGGTCGGCGAGGTGGGAGGCCAGGACCTCCCCCTCCTCCGCCGCGTAGAGGCGCAGCCCGCCCGGCGCCTCCGGCGTGGTCGCCAGGGCTTCCGCCGCCGCCAGATGGGCAGCGAGCAGGTCGGCGGGCGGCCGGGGCGCGCCGTGCAGCGACGCGAAATCGCCGAGCGACGCTTCGAGCGCGGCGTGCAGCGCAACGAGCTTCGGCTTGCTGGCGCCCTCCGACAGGGATTCGATGGCGGCGCGCAGCCCGGAAAGGCCGCCCTGGGGACGCGGCCCGCGCAGCACGCGGCGTTCCAGCAGCCGCACGGCATCGAGAAAATCCGCCCGCGCCATCCCCGCCGCGCAGATCGGGTGCTTGAGCAAAGCGAGGAGCGGAACCGGCGAAAGATCTTCCGCCACCGCGCGGGCCAGCATCCGCAGGAAGGTGCCGGTCGGCGTCTGGCCCAGCGGTTCGCCGGCGCTGTCATCGGCGATGATGCCGTGGCGGATCAGCTCGGCTGAGACGCGCCGCGCCAGGTCGCGGTCGGGGGTGATGAGGGCGGCGCGGGCGCCGGGCTTTTCCAGCGCCTCCCGCAGCAGCAGCGCGATGGCGGCGGCTTCCGTCTGCGCGTCGGGGGCGGCCAGAACCTGCAGGCCCTGCAGGCCCGGGCGCCAGGAATCGGGCGCGGGCACGGTCCAGGGCGCCATGCCGGCGGGCGGGCGGAGCGCCATTTCCAGCAGCGTCGGGCGCGCTTCCGGCACGGCGCGGGGCTGGTGCAGGCCGCAGCCGGGCCAGCGGCGGACCTGCCGCGCCTCCACGCCCATATCCGCCAGCAGCCGCGCCTGGCTGCAGAAGGGGTGGGTCGGCGCCTGCGACACCGCATCCCAGACCTGGCCGAGCGCCGCGCGGTCCAGCCCATGCAGCACCACGGCGCCGCGCGGCAGGGCGGCCACCACCTTCAGCAACTCGACCGCCGCCGGGATGGTGCCGCCGACGCCGATGCCGGCGGCGATGATCGGCTCCTCCGGCGGCGCGCTGCGCCAGGCTTCCGTCTGGGCGCGGAGCGCGAGGACGCGGCGCAGCCCGATATCCAGCAGCCCCTCGCCCTCCAGCCACCCGGCCCAGGCGGTGGCGACGCCGCGGAGGAAGGTGGTGGTGATCTGCCAATGGGTCGCCTGTTCGCCGGGCACCAGGGCTTCGAGGCGTGCCAACCAGGCCTCGGCATAGGCCAGCGGGTTGCCCTGGCTGAGCAGATCGGGGTCCTTCTCCTCCAGCGCCACCTCATCGAACAGCCGCGCCATCTCGGCCGCCAGGCCCCAGGCCTGTTCGGGGGTGGCGGGGCCGCCATGGCGGGGCGGCAGGCGCATCACCATCCCCGTCAGCACGGCCTGCCGCGTCAGCGGCGCGACGGCGGGGGGGAGGTCCAGCAGCGCGGGCAAGGCGAGTTCGTCGGCATCCTCGGTCGAGAGCCCGGCCAGGGCGCGCATCCGCGGCAGCAGCAGGGCCCGGCCTTCCGCCGCGGCCAGGAAGGCATCGCGCAGGCCGCGGGCGGAACGGCGCGTGGGCAGCAGGATGGTGGCCCGCGCCAGGGCTTCCGGCGGCCGGTCCTTCAACGCATCCAGCACCCCCGCCGCGAGGCAGTCCAGGAAGGGCAGCTCGGCGGGGATGTCGTAGAGGTGCATCAGAACAACGCGGTGAGCATGCCCGCGCGCAGCATCGTCTCCGCCCGGTCCAGGTCGCGCGGTGTGGACAGGTGGAACCAGGCGCCATCATGCACCAGGCCGAACATGCGCCCTTCCTCGATCGCGCGGTCGAACAGGACGTTGAGGGAGAAGGGACCGGGCGGCGCCTCCCGGAACAGTCGCGGCGAGAGGATCTGCACGCCGGCGAAGAGGTAGGGGGAGATCTCCCGCTCCTTCGGCCGGCGCACGCGGCCGAGCGGGTCGAGCAGGAAGTCGCCGCGCCCGACCTCTCCATCCACCTGGGCGGTGCGGACCAGCAGCAGCAGCGCGTCCATCTCCGCACCGTCGAAGGCGGCGGCCAGGCGGTCCAGCGCCGGGGTCGGGCCATCCAGCCAGAAGGCATCGCCATTGATGACGGCGAAGGGGCTTTCGCCCAGATGCGGCAGCGCGTTGGTGATGCCGCCGCCGGTTTCCAGCAGCACATCCTCCCGCAGCACCAGGCGGCCGGGCGCGTCATGCGCCGCGACGGATTCCGCGACCTGGTCGGCGAAGTAATGCGCGTTCACGACGTGATGCGTGACACCAGCGGCGGCCAGGCGGTCCAGCGCATGGTGCAGCAGGCTGCGGCCTTCCAGCGGCAGCAGCGGCTTCGGGCGGTCATCCGTCAACGGCCGCATGCGGGTGCCGAGGCCGGCGGCGAGCACCATGGCGTGGGAGAGGGCGATCATGCCGTGGCGTCCTGAAGAACGAGGGGATTCTGTCGCATGGAAGGCGGCACATGCGCATCCAGGAAGTCGCGCAGCGGTGCCGTGGCGGGGTGGGAGAGCGCGCGGCCGAGCTGCGCCCAGCAGCGCGGCCCGTGCACCAGGTAATGCGGCTTCCCGTCCCGCCGCGCCAGCCGCACCCAGAGCGCCGCGACACGCAGATGCCGCTGCGCCGCGCAGGCGGCCATGGCAGCGCGGAAATCGCCCGCATCGAGGTCCGGCCGCAGCGCCAGGTAGCGCGCGATGCAGGCCGCCCTCAGCGCCGGGTCCACGTCCCGCCGGGCATCCTCGGTCAAGGAGACGAGGTCATAGGCGGGGTGGCCGATGGCGGCGTCCTGGAAATCGAGGATGCCGACATCAAGCGGCGCCTCGCGATTCGGCAGCGGCATGAGGTTGGCGGGGAAATAGTCGCGGTGGACGAAGCCGGTCCCCTGGAAGGGGGCCAGCATGGCGCGCATCGCGCCCTCGAACGCCGCGATGACGTCCGCGGTGGGCGCCGCGCCGAAAGTCGCCGGCCACCACCACTGAAGAAAAGTGGCGCCGGCGGTTTCCGTCATGCGGTCGATGCCCCAGGCGGGCAGGCCGTCCGGCGGGGGCACGGCGTGCAGGCGGGCCAGCGCGGCGGTGGCGGCCAGGTAATGGGGCGCCGGGTCATCGCCGGCATCCAGCAACTGCGCCACCGTGGCCGCGCCGAAATCCTCGACCAGGCAGAAGCCGCGCGTCACATCGGCCGCGATGATGTCCGGCGCCGAGAGCCCGGCATCGCGCAGATGGGCCGCGATGGCGAGGAAGGGGCGCAGATCCTCCTGCGGCGGCGGCGCGTCCATCAGCAGCACGGGGCGCGGGCCGCCGCGCAGCCTGGCGTAGCTGCGGAAGGAGGCATCGGCCGGCAGCGGCGCATAATCCGCCGCGCCATAGCCATGCTCCGCCAGGAAGGAAGCCGCTTCCGCCGCCCGCATCATGCCGTGAGGTCCTGCAGCCGCCCGTCCCATCCCGCCAACGTCGCCACGCGCGAATCCTCCGTGGCACCAGGCGCCAGGGTGATGACCAGGGCGTTGTCGGGCCGCCAATCGCCCAGGCGGTCGGGCCATTCCACGAGCACGATTCCCTCCCGCGCCTCCTCCCACCCCAGCTCCGCCAGGCCGCCGGGGCCATCGAGGCGCCAGAGGTCGAAGTGGAAGGCAGGGCCGGCGGGAAGGTCGTAGGACTGCACCAGGGTGAAGGTCGGCGATGGCACCTCCAGCGCCGGATCGCCGGATGCAGCGCGCAGGAAGGCACGGGCGAAGGCGGATTTGCCAGCGCCGAGCGGGCCTTCCAGCAGCACGGCGTCCCCGGGCCGGGCCAGCCGCGCCAGGCGGGCGGCCAGCGCGGCGGTGGCGCCTTCATCGGGGAGGAGCAGCGTGCGCGACATGCGGGGCCAATCTGCCCTCCCGCACCCCCCTGGCACAAGCGGACCCGTTCCCAATTTGATCCTGCGCTCTTGATCGGGCCGAGGGCTTCGGCCAAGGGGTGCGCGCGAGGATGGCATGGGGACGGATCGGATGACCGCAGTGGTCGAGACGGATGTGGCGATCATCGGCGCCGGGCCCGTGGGGCTGTTCGCGGTGTTCGAATGCGGGATGCTGCGGATGAAGACCGTGGTGATCGACGCGCTGGAGGAGATCGGCGGCCAATGCGCCGCGCTGTATCCGGAGAAGCCGATCTTCGACATCCCCGCCCATCCCGAGATCGCGGGCGCCGACCTCATCGCGCAACTCCACAAGCAATGCGCGCCCTTCAACCCGCTGCTGATGATGGGCCGCCGCGTCGATGCCCTGCGGCAGGAGGGCGATGGCTTCGTCCTCGCCACCAGCACGGGCGACACCATCCGCTGCAAGGCGGTGGTGGTGGCCGCCGGCGCCGGCGCCTTCGGCCCCAACCGCCCGCCCCTCGACCGCCTGGCCGAGTTCGAGGCCACGGGCGGCGTGCGCTACATGGTCAGCCGCCGCGAGGATTTCCGCGGCAAGCAGGTGGTGATCGCGGGCGGCGGCGACAGCGCGGTGGATTGGGCACTCAGCCTCAAGCAGATCGCCGCCAAGGTCACGGTGGTGCATCGCCGCGACAAGTTCCGCTGCGCGCCCGAAAGCGCGGCCCAACTCAAGCAGGCGGCCGAACGCGGCGAGATCGAGCTGGCGATTCCCTACCAGCTGCACGGGCTGGAAGGCGAAGGCGGCCAGCTCACCGGCGTGTCGCTCGCGACCCTTAAGGGGGAGGTGAAGACCGTGCCGGCGGACCACCTGCTGGCCTTCTTCGGGCTGTCCATGGAACTCGGCCCGATCGCGGATTGGGGGCTCGGGCTGGAACGCAGCCACATCGCCGTCACGCCCGCGACCTGCGAAACCACCATCCCCGGCATCCACGCCATCGGCGACATCGCGACCTACCCGGGCAAGTTGAAACTGATCCTGCAAGGCTTCTCCGAAGCCGCGATGGCCGCCCACGCCATCCACCCGCGGGTCTTCCCGGGCGAGGCGCTGCACTTCGAGTACAGCACGAGCAAGGGCCTGCCCGCCGCGGGCTGAGGGCGGCTGCGGTTGCCCGCGGGGGAACGCCGTTCCCCCGCACCCCCATGCCAAGGGGCAGCGGCCCCTTGGGAACCCATGAATTGATCGGCGGGTGGAGGGAGGGGCACCGAGCCCGCGCCGGACAAGCGCGCGTTCCAGGCCCCTCCCTTCACCCGCCGATAAAACCTCGCGGTCCAGGGTCCCGTTGGACCCTGGCAGGGGGTGCAGGGGGACAGCGTCCCCCTGCTGCTTGCCTCACGCCGCGACCTTCCGCGCCGCGCGCACGGCCTGCGCCAGGCCGCTGACCTGGCCAAGCACGTTCTTCACGGTGTCCGGGCCGGCGCGGCCTTCGCTGTCGAGGCTCGCCGCCAGCGTGTCCACGAGGGCCGTGCCGACCACGGCACCGTCCGCCGCCTGCGCCGCTTCCGCCGCCTGCGCGGGGCTGCGGATGCCGAAGCCGATCGCGACGGGCAGGTCGGTGTGGCGCTTGAGGTTCGCGATGGTCGGCGCCATGGACGCATAGTCCGCGCTGCGCGTGCCGGTGATGCCGGTGATGGCGACGTAGTAGATGAAGCCCGTGGTGGCCGCGAGAACCTTGGGCAGCCGCGCCTCGTCCGTGGTTGGGGCGATCAGGCGGATCAGGTCGAGGCCGTTGGCCGTTGCATGCGGCTCCACCTCATCCGCTTCCTCCGGCGGGACATCGACGATGATGAGGCCGTCGGCGCCGGCGGTGGCGGCATCCTTGCAGAAGGCTTCGACGCCGTAGGTGAGGATCGGGTTGTAGTAGCCCATCAGCACCACCGGGGTGGTGTCATCCAGCGTCCGCAGGCTGCGCACCAGGTCGAGCACGCCGGCCGCCGTGGCGCCGGCCTTCAGCGCGCGCTGCCCGGCCTTCTGGATCGACGGGCCATCGGCCATGGGATCCGTGAAGGGCACGCCCACTTCGATGACATCGGCGCCGGCGGCGGGCAGGCCGTGCAGGATGGCGCGGTAGGTCTCCCGGTCCGGATCGAAGGCCTGGAGGTAGGTGACGAGGGCACCGCGACCTTCCTGGCGGAGGGCGGCGAATTTGGCGGCGATGCGGCTCATCTCAGATGTTCTCGCCCAGGTGCTTCGCCACGGTGAAGATGTCCTTGTCCCCGCGGCCGCAGAGATTCATCAGCATGATGCTGTCGGCCGGCATCTCGGGCGCCGCCTTGATGACATGGGCCAGCGCATGCGCGGGCTCCAGCGCCGGGATGATGCCTTCCTGGCGGGAGCACAATTGAAAGGCTTCCAGCGCCTCGTCATCCGTCGCGCCCACGTATTGCACGCGGCCGATCTCATGCAGCCAGGAGTGTTCGGGGCCGACGCCGGGATAGTCGAGGCCGGCGGAGATGCTGTGCGCTTCCGTGATCTGGCCGTCGCCATCCTGCAGCAGGTAGGTGCGGTTGCCATGCAGCACACCGGGCCGGCCGCGGGAGAGCGCGGCGGCGTGTTCATGCGTGTCGAGGCCACGGCCCGCAGCTTCCACGCCGACCATCGCGACATCCTTGTCGTCGAGGAACGGATAAAACAGTCCCATGGCGTTGGAGCCACCGCCGACGGCGGCGACCAGCACATCCGGCAGGCGGCCTTCGGCTTCCAGCATCTGCGCGCGGGCTTCGGTGCCGATCACGCTCTGGAAGTCGCGCACCATGGCGGGATAGGGGTGGGGGCCGGCGACGGTGCCGATGCAGTAGTAGGTGTCGTGGACATTCGCGACCCAGTCGCGAAGGCCTTCGTTCATCGCATCCTTCAGCGTCGCGGCGCCGGAGGTGACGGGCACGATTTGCGCGCCCAGCAGCTTCATGCGGAAGACGTTGGGCTGCTGCCGCTCCACATCGGTGGCGCCCATGTAGACGACGCAGGGCAGGTCCATCAGCGCGCAGGCGGTGGCCGTCGCGACGCCGTGCTGGCCCGCACCCGTCTCCGCGATGATGCGCGTCTTGCCCATCTTCTTCGCCAGCAGGATCTGGCCGAGCACGGCGTTGATCTTGTGCGCACCGGTGTGGTTCAGCTCGTCCCGCTTGAAATACACCTTGGCACCCTTGCCGGGCGCCGCCTTCTTGCGGAGATGGGTCGTGAGGCGTTCCGCGTACCAGAGCGGGCTCGGCCGGCCGACGTAATGCGTGAGCAGCCGGCGCCATTCCGCCTGGAAGGCCGCGTCCTTCTTGGAGGCCTCGTAGGCGGCCTCGACCTCGAGGATCAGGGGCATCAGGGTCTCGGCGACGAAACGGCCACCGAATTCACCGAAGCGGCCGCGGCCGTCAGGACCCTGGCGAAGGGAATTGGGAAGGGGCTTGTTCACGGGCATTATTCCTGGGCGTCGGGCCGTCTTTAGCGCAGGGCGGCGGAAGGGTCACGGGCCCGGGGCGTCTCGCTTCGGCGTCAGATACCGCGGGCTTTCGCGGCGGCTGACGCCGAAGCGGGACCCGTGTGGTGATGAGGTGGGATGCAAGACAGATCGCGCCAGAGATAGGCGGTCTCGGAAACGGCTGTTTCGCGGTGGTAGCCGGTCTGGCTGATGCCTGGGACGGCGCCGGTGGCGGCATAGAAGGCGCGGGCCTGGTGATTGGCATCCAGCACCCAGGCGGCGGCGTCCGTGATGCCCGCCGCCATCAACCGCGCGGCGCCGGCCGCCAGCAAGGCGCGGCCGAGGCCGCGGCGCTGGGCCTGGCGCAGCAGGTAGAGGCCGGAGACCTCCCCCGCCGTGCCCAGGGCGGCGTCCCGCGCCCGGCAGACGCTGACGAAGCCGATGATGGCGCCCGCCTCCTCCGCCACCAACGTGCCGCCTTCCAGCAGCGGTTCGGCCAGGTTGCGCGCCCAGGCGGCGCGGCGGCGGGCGGGGTTCGTCATCTCCTCGAACAGCGCCGCGGGAACCAGGCCAGGGTAGGTTTCCGTCCAGGCGCGGGCGTGCATCTCCCCGATCGCGGGGGCGTCGGCGCGGGTCGCGGGCCGGATCACGCCGCCCGGGCGGCCGCCACGAAGGCGGCGACCCGCGCCGGGTCCTTCACACCGCGAGAGGCCTCGACGCCCGAGGATACGTCGACGCCGGGCGCGCCGGAGATGCGGATGGCCTCCGCCACATTGTCCGGGGTCAGCCCCCCGGCCAGCAGCCAGGGGCGGGGGATGGCGCGGCCGGCGGTCAGCGTCCAGTCGAAGGGGGCGGCATTGCCGCCGGGCAGCGGCGCGCCGGGCGGGGCCTTGGCGTCCAGCAGGAAGCGATCCACCACCGGGGCGTAGGCGGCCAGGGCATCGAGATCGGCGGCCGAGGCGATGCCGAGCGCCTTCATCACCGGCAGGCCGAAGCGGGCGCGGATCGCGGCGCAGCGATCGGGCGTCTCCTCCCCGTGCAATTGCAGGATATCGAGCGGCACGGCGGCCAGCGTCTCCGCCAACTGGTCATCCGTGGGATCGACGAAGAGGCCGACGCGCAGCGGCCCGCCGGAGACGGTGGCGGACAGCGCCGCGGCCCGCGCCGGCGTCACCGCGCGGGGCGAGGGCGGGAAGAAGACATAGCCGACCAGGTCGGCCCCCGCCGCCGCGCGCATCGCGGCTTCGTCGTTGATCCCGCAGATCTTCACCAGCATGGGGGTGCCTACCAGCCCAGCGCGGTGGCGATGCCCTGCGCCGCGGCGCCGGGGTCCGCGGCCTTGGTGATGGGGCGGCCGACCACCACCCAGGTCGCGCCCGCCGCGGCCATCGCCTCCGGCGTCGCGGTGCGGGCCTGGTCGTCGGCGACGCTGCCGACGGGGCGGATGCCCGGCACCACCAGGGCAGGCCCCTCCCCCAGTGCGTCCCGCAGGGCCGAGACCTCCCGCGGCGAGCACACCAGGCCATCGGCGCCGGCGGCGACCGCCAGGCGGCCGAGGCGCAGCACCTGCTGCATGGTGCCGCCGGCGACGCCGATGTCCGACAGAGTCGCGGCATCGATGCTGGTCAGCACCGTCACGGCCAGGATCCGGGGGCGATTGGCGCCGCCGGCCTTCTCCGCCGCCTCCCGCGCCGCCGCCACCATGGCGGCGCCGCCCGCGGCATGGATTGTGATCCAGGCGGCACCGAGCGGTGCCAGCGACCGGATCGCGCCGGCCACCGTGTTGGGGATGTCGTGCAGCTTGAGGTCGAGGAAGACCGGGCGATGCGCGGCGATCCGCCGCACCGCGGGCGCGCCCTCGGCCGAGAACAGCTCCAGCCCGACCTTCAGCAGCCCGGCGGAAGGTGCGACAGCTGCCGCCCAGGCCTCCGCCGTCGCCAGGTCAGGCGCATCCAGCGCGACGCAGAGGCCGCAGGGCGCGTTCCGGGTCGTGGCCATGGTCAGGCGGTCGGTGCGGGCAGGCGGCCGAGATCGGCATCCCGCCTCGCCTGTTCCTCCCGCGCCTTGTAGCCCGCGAGTTCGGCTTCCATCAGGCGGGCGGCGTTCTGGAGTTCCCGCGCCCGGCGCCGGGCCGGCAGCGCCGCCGCCCAGGCGATCGAGGCGCCCAGCAGGAAGCCCACGCCCGACAGCAGCAGCACGGCAAGGCCGAGCGGCGAGGCCCAGCCGATATCGAAGGGCCAGAGCCGCAGTTCCACCTCCTGCGTATTCGACAGGGCGAACAGGGCGATCAGGATCAGCAACGGCAGGAACAGGACCCAGCGCATGGCCATTCATTCTCCAGGCACGGGCCGTTCCTACGCGTCCCTGCGGCGGACGGGAAGCACCCCCGCCGCCCGGGCCACGTCACGCCGACATCAGCATGCCCTCGACCCGCGCCGCATCGTCGCGGGGGACCTGCAGGCGGAGTTCCAGCCCCTCGATCGCCGTGCAGTCGCGGTCGAGCGGCACGGAGCGGACCAGGTTCTCCAGCGCCAGCTTGGCGGATTCGGGATCGGGGAAGTGGCGGGTCAGGGTGACGGGGTGGGGCGTGTGGGTGCGCGTCGCCGCCATCATGTCTTCCGGCGACACGGCCCGGCTGCCCTGGGTGGTGCCGGAGGGCGCGTCACTGGCGGGGAAGCTGTCGATGCTGCCCTTGTCGACCTGGCGGTCGGCGGTTTCGGCGGGTTTCGCCCGCGGCGTGATGTCGGACATGGCGTGAGCCCTCGGCTGGCGGCCGCCGGACGGTCTCCGGCAGCCCTGGCCCTGGCAACGCGTCCGGGGCGCGCGGGGTTGCCGGGCCGCGTCGCGGCTTCAGCCGCGCTTTCCGCGTTGCGACTTCGGCCGCGCTTTCCGCATCGCGGCTTCGGCCGCGCTTTCCGCATCGCGGCTTCAGCCGTGCTTCCAACGTCGCGGCTTCGGCCGCGCCTGCCTCGACGCGGCTAGAGGCGCGCCTCCCGGTACAGGCCGAGCTTCTGCTGCGCGGCCGCGTCGGAATAGCCGAACAGCACCAGGTCGCTCTCGGCCGACAGGGTCAGGCTGGACCAGGAGGGGACGACCAGCAGGTCACGCTCCGCCAGCGCGAATGCCTGGTCGCCGATCCGGGCGGTGCCGTGGCCCTCCACCACGACCAGCACCATGGCGTCCGTCGACCGGCGCGGGCGGGTGGCGAAGCCGGCGGGCAGCAGCCGGACATGGGCGGCGATGGTCGGCATCACCGGCCCGCCATCCGCCGGGTTCACGAATTCGAGGGCATGGCCCAGATGCGGATCGGGATCGCCGGCGCGCGCCATGGCCGCCAGGCTGTCCCGCCATTCGGCATAGGGGTAGTGGAACATCGGCTGGTGCGCGGGCCGCCGCGCCGCGGCCGTGCCCGCGAAGGGCCGCAGGTTGCGGCCGTAGCGGGAGGCGGTGTCCCCCGCCGGCGCCGTCTCCGCATGCGCCATGGCACCATCGGGCAGGCGTTCGGCGAAGCTGGCGGCGAAGTGGCGCACCGTCGGGATGTCCAGCCCATCCAGCCAGATCATGGGCGCGGCGCTGGTGTTGCCGTGGTCATGCCACTGCCAATTGGGCGTCAGCACCAGGTCGAAGGGGCGCATCACCGCCTTCTCCCCATCCAGCGCCGTGAAGGCGCCGTCGCCCTCCATCACGAAGCGGAGAGCGCATTGGGTGTGGCGGTGGCAGGGCGCGACCTCCCCGGGCAGGATCAGCTGCAGCCCGGCATAGAGGCTGGTGGTGACGGAGGAGGAGGCCGGCAGGCCCGGATTCTCGAGGATCAGCACCCGGCGCTCCGCCTGTTCGGCGGAGATCAGGTCGCCCGCCCGCATCAGGTGGTCCCGCGCTTCCCCGTAGCGCCAGAGATGGGGGCGCACCGGGGAGGCCGGCGTCGGCGTGACCAGGGCCGCCAGCACTTCCCACAAGGGGAACAGGTGCTTGGGCGCCATCTCGGCGTACAGCGCCTGGAGCAGCGCCTTGGCGTCGTTCGTGCCGGTCGGCAGCGCGTCTGTCATGGGCCGGGACCCTCCCCTTCATTGCCGCGAAGGGTAGCCGAGGCAGGGCTTCTGGTGAAATGCCCGCGCATGGCGACGCCGGGGCTTCCTTCCGCCGCCGGCATTGGCTATGGAGGGGGTGCGGGACCCGTAGCTCAGCTGGATAGAGCGTTGCCCTCCGAAGGCAAAGGTCGTACGTTCGAATCGTATCGGGTCCGCCAATTTCTTTTAGTGGGTTAGTGGTACGCTGGGGTAGCGGTATTGCGCGCCGCTGGCTTCCTCCCCCGCCGCCGGAACGCTCAATCGGCCCCGTGGCGATCGTGGCGCCGGCAGAAATCCTCGGCCGACAGATTGCGCATCTCCGCGATGCCCGCCGCCAGCCTGTCCCGCGGCCAGTCCCACCAGGCGATGCGCAGCAGGCTGTCCCGCACCGCGTCCGGGAAGCGGAAACGCAGAACGCGGCCGGGATTGCCGACGACGATGGCGAAGGGCGGCACGTCCTTCGTCACGACGGCGCCGGCACCGATGGCGGCCCCCGTGCCGATGCTCACGCCAGGCAGCACGATGACGCCATGGCCCAGCCACACATCATGCCCCAGCGTCACGCGCTTCTGCCGCCGCCAGTCGAAGAACCCGGCCTCGTCCTCCCCCAGCCCATAGGCGCTGGCGCGGTAGGTCACATGGCTCAGCGCCACGCGATCCAGCGGGTGGTTGCCGGGGTTGATGCGGACATGGCTGGCGATGGAGCAGAAGCGGCCGATCGTCGCGTAGATGATCTGGCTGTCGTGCACGACGTAGGAGTAGTCCCCGAACACCGTCTCCACGACCGTGCTGCGGGCACCGACCTCGGTATAGATGCCGAATTCGCTGTCGCGCACCTTGGCGGTCTCGTGGATGAAGGGCTTCAGGCCCAGCGCCTTCGTGGCGCTCCCCGGGTCCTGGTAGGCACCTAGGCGCGGATCAGTCTCAGCCTCAGCCATCGGCTGGCTCCATCGATGAGGGCGACGGTGACCAGGATCATCAGCAGGATGAAGGCGGCCTCGTCCCAGTTGTTGATGCGGATGCGGTCGGACAGCGCCAACCCGATGCCCCCGGCGCCGACCACGCCGAGGATCGTCGCCGATCGCGTGTTGCTCTCGAACATGTAGAGCACCTGCGACAGCATGATGGGCAGGGCCTGCGGGATCAGCCCGTAGCGGATGACCAGCAGGCGGGACGCACCGGCGCCGCGCACGCCCTCCACCTGCCGCCGCTCCGTCGCCTCCAGCGCCTCCGAGAAGGTTTTTGCGAAGGTCCCGATATCCGGCAGCGCGAGGGCCAGGATGCCGGCGAAAGGGCCCATGCCGACGGCGGAGACGAAGATCAGCGCCCAGACCAGGCTGTCGATCGCGCGCAGCCCGTCGAAGCCCCGGCGGATGGTGAAGCGCGCCCAGGCATTGGCGACGATGGTGCCCGCGCCGAGAAAAGCGAAGGGCAGCGCCACGACGGCGGCCAGCAAGGTGCCGAGGAAGGCCATGGCCAGCGTCTCGGCCAGCGCGCGCAGCAGGTCCGGCAGCGCCCCGCCCGGCGATGGCGGCCACATCAGCACCACCAGCCAGCCGAGCTTGCCGAGCCCGTCCCAGACTCGCTGCGGCGAGGCATCGACGCGCCACAGCGCCAGCAGCAGCAGCGCGAAGCCCAGCGACACCAGCAGGACGGAACGCCGCGCGGTCATGCGCCAGCCGCCGCGCCGGGGCCGATGATGCGGTGGCGCAGCCAGCCGCAGGCAAGATCGATCGCCGTCACCGTCAGCAGGATCAGCAGCAGGATGGCGGAGATGTCGGGATAGCTGAACTGGCGGACCGAGAGGTACAGCTCCTCCCCGATCCCGCCCGCGCCGACGATGCCGAGTACGGAGGCCTCCCGCACATTGATCTCGAAGCGCAGCAGGCCGAAGGACAGCATGTCCGGCAGGGATTGCGGCAGCACGCCGTAGCGCATGGCCTGCGGCCAGGCGCCACCCGCGGCGCGGATCGCCTCCACGGTCCGCAGGTCCGCATTCTCATGCACCTCCGCGAACTGCTTGCCGAGTGCGCCCCAGCTGTGCAGCACCAGCGCCAGCACCCCCGCGAAGGGGCCGAGGCCGAAGGCGTAGACGAAGATCAGCGCGAAGACGAGTGTCGGCACCGTGCGAGCGAATTCCAGCACGCGCCGCGCCGGCCCCATGGCCCATCGCGGCGCCAGCGTCGCCGCCGCGGGGAAGGAACAGACCAGCGCCGCGACGGCGCCGAGCAGCGTGCCGGCATAGGCGATCAGCAGCGTATCCAGCAGCAGCACGACCCAGACATCGAGGCCCCAGAGCCACTCCGCCAGATCCTCCCCGAGCGTCGCGACGCGCAGGGTGGGAATGGTGCGCCAGACATAATCCGCCGCCATGGGCAGCCCGCGCAGCAGCCGCGCCAAGTCAACCTCCCCGACCCATGACGCCAGCAGCATGGCGAACAGGAAGGCCGTGGACCACAGCAGCCATTGCCGGCGATGGTGCCGGCGCGCCCGCTGCCAGGCGGCCTCCGCCGCCAGGGCCCGGGTCACGTGCCCCGGTTTCGACGGCGGGCGAGATTCTCCTCCACCACGGCGATGACATCGAGGTAGTCCTCATGCCGCGTCGGCGCGAGGCCGCTGGCGCCGGAGGCCGCGACGCGGAAGGCGGCGGGGTCGCGTTCCGGCATGGCGAAGACCGCTTCCTGCCAGGCACGGCGCAGCCCCTCCGGCAGTTCCGCGCGCATCACCCAGGGGGAGTTCGGAATCTGCGGGCTGGTCCAGACGATGCGCGTGGACCCGGGCGCGACCATGCCCTTTTCCACCATCCGCTGGATGTTGCCGTGGCGTTCGTTGGACCAGAAGGTGGCAGCGGCATCGTAGGTGCCGTTCAGCACGGCGATGACGCTCTGCTCATGGCTGCCGGAGAAGCCGGTGCGGCTGAAGAACTGCTCCGGCACGAAGCCCTGGCGGCGCAGGAAATAGGCGGGGAAGGCGAAGCCGGAGGTGGAGTTGGGATCGGCGAAGGCGAAGCTGCGGCCGCGCAGATCCTCGATCCGGCGGAAGGGGCTGTCGGCCTTCACGAAGGCGACGGCGTAGTAGCCCGTCTCCCCTTCATTGTCGCGGTCGCGCGCGAAGGGGATGACGCGGTCGCCCATCACGCGCCGCGCCAGCGCGTAATTGGCCGGGCCGATGCGGGCGAATTCGATGTTGGAACTGCGCATCGCCTCCACCACCCCCGCATAGTCGGTGGCGCGGAAGACGCGCAGCGGAATGCCCAGCGCGCGCTGGATGTAGTCCTGGAAGGGCTGCTGCCGCGCCACCGCATCCCGCTCATTCTCGGCGGAGGAGATGCCGAGGCGAAGCTCACGGAACTGGGTCCGCCAATCCGCCTGGGCGAGGGCAGGCGCCGCGAGAAGGCTCGCGGCGCCGGAGAGCAGGATGCGACGGCGATGCATGGTGCCGGTCCTCAGAGCCTGTGAAAGAAGCGAGCTTGAGCATTAATGCCCGTTGAAATCATTGGGATATTTCCTCGGATTCCGGCGCTTTCGGGCATTAATTCACAAGCTCTCAGCGCGCGCGCAGCAATTCGGGCACGCGCAGCAGGATCAGCTCATTCGCATCGGCCTGGAAGAAGTGGCGGCCGGCGCTGAAGGGCAGGTTGTTGTCGTTGCCGACGATGATGTGGTCCTCATCCACCACCGCCACATCCTCGATCGTGAAGAAGGGGAAGGTGAAGCGGTCCCGCGGCGCATTGGCGGGCAGGTCGCCCCGCACCCGCGCCAGGCCTTCGCTGTCGCGGATCGCCATCAGGTCGATATGGCCGATCTTGCGCACGAAGCCCTCGCTATCGGTCTGCGCCATGTCCACCAGCGTCACGCGCTTCACGCGGGCGGGCAGCGGGAAGCAGGGCTGCGCGCGGGTGGGCTGCTGGCCCTGCGGGCAGGCAAGGCCGGGGTCGCCTTCGCCATTGTCACGCTCGATCACCAGGGCGCGCGTCGCGTCGATGAAGTTGAAGTCGCCGATCGCGGTCGCGCCGGGTTCCAGGCGGAAGCGCACCGTGCGCCCGGTCCATTCGCCGCGCGGCACGCTGTATTCCAGCACGCGCAGGAACTGACCCTCCGGCTGGTCGGAATTGGGCGCGAAGAGCGGCTGTTCCAGCATCGCCCACAGCGTCTGCCCATCCGGCGTCAGGGCCATGCCCTCATACCCGCCGGAGCGCCGCACGCGATAGGCGACGCCCGCCGTGGGCGTGGCCGCGACCTGCAGGGCGGGGTTGTCCGGGCTCATCAGCACCTGGCCGTCCATGCGCGTCTCCACCACGCGCAGCACGCGGCCTTCGGCATCGACATGCACCAGGAAGGGGCCGAATTCCTCGCCGATCATGAAGCTGCCATCGGCGAGCGGCTGGATGCTCTCCGGGTCGAAATCGGCGCCGGTCAGGTAGCGCGCCTCGGTACCCTCATAGGTGATGCGGAAGGGAATGCGGCGCTGGGGGTCGGAGAGGAAGGTCGTGCGTTCGACCGCCACCTGGCCGGTGCGGAAGTCAGGACGCACCTTGTGGAACATCAGCAGCGTATCGGGGCTGTTGCGGCGCGTGCCGAAGCCGTTGTCGGTCAGCACCCAATAGGCGCCGGGATCGCCCGCCACCGGCTTGATGCCGGAGAAGCCCTGGATGGGCTGGCCGATGAAGGGGAAGGCGATGCCGGTCTCTCGCCGGCCATGCAGCGGGCCGGTATCGCCCATGATGGCGCCCGGCCGGTCCACGCGGAGGTTGCCGGGGCCGGCGAACTTGCCGGAGACCAGCGCATCCCGCGGCGCATCCGCCGGCGGCACGGCCATGGTGAAGGCGGGCAGGATCGCATGGCCGGCGAGCGTCGCGTCGAAGCGCTGGTCGGCGATCGCCGCGGGCGCCAGCCCGATCAGCGCGGTGGCGGCAAGCAGAAGGGCGCGCATCGTATCCTGTCCATCCCCGGATGTCGTAGCCGGGCTTTAGACAGGCTGCATTGCCATCGCTTGACGATGCCGTGACGTTGTCGTGGCGTCAGGGGCTACCCTGCCAGGGCGGGCCATCGACCAGGCGATCGATCCAGTGGCGCGCCTCCGTCATCAGCATGGCGCGTCCATGGGGTACGTTGTTGCGGAGCATCACGAGCACCGCGGGCGGCAATGTCGTGACGCTGGCGCGGCTGACGCGGATGGTCCAGCCGCGCTTGCGGCGCCATGCGCGGATGCAGTGCCCGCGATAATGCAAGGCACCGGCATCGCAACCCTGGCCCATCCGCACGCACTCCCCATCCGCCCCGCAGGGTCGACCGCGGCGTCAGCGCGGGCAACAGGCGGCAGGGACAGGTTGATGACGCTTCATTGAAGTTTTGATGACAAGCGCGCCTGTTCAACCACAGCGCCGCAGCGCGGTGGGGTAGAGGCGCCCTTCCGGCGTCGCGCGCATCGCCTCCAGCACGAAGCCGCGCGGCAGCATCACTCGCTCCCGCATCGGCAGGGCATCCGCCGCCGCATCCCAGCCGGCCAGCAAAGGCCGGCCTTCCAGGCCCTCCTGCTCCAGCCCCAGCAGATGCAGGATGGTCGGCACGATGTCGGTCAGGTCCGCCGGCATCTGCGCCACCGCGCCTTCGCGGAACGGCCCGCCCTGCATCACCAGCACGGTCGCCAGCTCCGCCCGGTGAAGCCCGCCATGCATGCCGCCACCCTCCGGCACATCCGGCGCATCGAAGGGCGCGAAGCCGGGCAGGCCCCATTCGTCGGACGCCTCGCTGCCGGCGAAGGTGACGACGAGGTCGGCGCTGCGGCGGTGCCCACTGCCCAGCAGCGACAGGGGCGTGGCCTGCCCGGGCGGGAGGATCGCGGGATCGCGCGCCAGCAAGGGCCCGGCCCAGTTCTGTTCCGCCAGGAAGGCCGCCACCTGCGGCGCCAGCGACGGATCGCGGAACCAGAGGCCCGGCGCCGCCGCGGGCGCGACCGCGATGTCGATGCCCTCCCCCAGCCCCGTGCCGGCCCGGAAGCTCGCGCGGCACAGTTCATCGCGCAGCGATGTCTTGCCGCGGCCGGTGACGTGGCCGTGGTCGGACAGCACGATGATGGCGATGTCATCGGCATCCGGCTGCGCATCGCGCCAGGCGACGATATCGCCCAGCACCTCATCGGCGGCGCGCAGGCCCGCCTGCGCCTCCGGCGACAGCAGCCCTCCCCAATGGAAGGCGATGTCGGGCTCCGACAGCCACAGCAGCGTCACATCGGGCCGGCGTTCCGGCAGCACGATCTCCAGCATCACGCGCGCGGCGTGGCGCAGCCGCGCGAGGTTGGGCACGGCATGGGGCGGCGTCGGCCCCAGCCGGTCGCTGACCAGGCGGGCGGTCTCGCCTGCCTCATCCTCGACGTTCCACCGAAAACTGCCGAGGCGTTCCGCCGCCGGGTGCAGCAGCCGCGCCGCGCCCGCGGTGCCGGCACTGACGAGGGCGAAGGACAGGCCCTGCGGCGCCAGGCGCTCCGCCAGGCTCGGCCGTTCCAGCGGGCTCTCACCGCCCTGCGCCATGGCGAGGACATCGCTGACGAGCTTGGTGCGCAGCAGTCTGTCCGGCGCCACGCTGGCGTCGAACAGCGTGTTCGCCACCATGCCATGCCCGCCGGGGCGGCACCCCGTGATGAGGGAGGGCGTGGCGACGCGCGTCTCGCTCGGGAAGACGCTGCGCGCATTGGCAAAGCGCGTGCCCGCGGCGGCCAGCGCCGCCAGATATGGCGTTGCGGCCGCTGACACCATGTCGGGCCGCAGCCCATCGAGGGCCACGAGGATGAAGCGCGTCATGGGGAAGGGCCTATCGCAGCGTGGGGTCGAGCCGGTCCCGCAGCCAGTCGCCGATGAGGGAGACGGACAGCGTGGTCAGCACGATGGTGAGGGCGGGAGAGAGCAGGATCCAGGGCGCGCGCGTCAGGTATTCGCGCCCATAACCCACCATGGAGCCGAGCGAGGTCGAAGGCGGCTGCACGCCGAGGCCGAGGAAGGACAGGCCGCTTTCCAGCAGGATGATCTCCGGGAAGGCCAAGGTCATCGACACGATCAGCGTGGAGGCGATGTTCGGCAGAACGTGGCGCCCATAGATCCGCCAGGGAGAGGCGCCGAGCTGCCGCACCGCCGCCGCATAGCCCTGCGACCCCGCGCTGATGGCGAGGCCCCGCGCGATGCGGGCGTAGCGTTCCCAGGCATGCAGGCCGAGCAGGCAGATGAACAGCACCATCGAATTGCCGAAGAAGGCCAGCACCGCCAGCGCCAGGATCAGGAAGGGCAGGCTGGCCGAGAAATCGACCAGCGCCAGCACCACCTGCTCCACGAAACCCCTGAAATGGGCGGCGAGGAAGCCGAGCGTCGTGCCGATCAGCGCGCCGATGATCGTGGCGCCGAAGGCGATCAGCAGGCTCATGCGGATCGAATAGATCAGGCGGGCCAGCACATCGCGGCCCAGCTCATCCGTGCCCAGCGGATGCAGCCAGGTGCCGCCCATGAAGGCCGGCGGCGCCAGGCGGTTGCGGAGGTCGAGAGCGGTATAGGCATAGGGGCTGATGACATCGGCCAGCACCGCCGTCAGCAGCATGAGCGTGAGCCAGACGAGGCCGAACAGCACCATCGGCGGCGGCAGGGCGCGCTTCGCGCGCGGCGGCGCGTCCGCGATGGCGGGCAGGGTCATGTCGGACATGTCAGGCTATCCCCGCCGCGCGCTTCGGCTGGTTGCGCAGCCGCGGATCGAGCAGCCCGTAGAGCAGATCGACGATGAGGTTGGAGGTCACCATGGTCATCGCCACCAGCAGCAGGATGCACTGCACCACCGCGAGGTCCCGGTTGGCGACGGCCACCACCAGCAGCCGCCCGACCCCGGGCCAGGAGAAGACGCTTTCGACGACGACGGCGCCGGCGATCAGGCTGCCGACCATGAAGCCCACGATGGTGACGGTGGGGATGGCGGCGTTGGGCAGCGCATGGCCCCAGACCACGGCGCGCCAGGGCACGCCCTTCGCGCTGGCCGTGCGGATATAGGGCTGGCCCAGTACTTCCAGCATGGCGCTGCGGGTGAAGCGCGCCAGCACGGCGGCCCCGCCGATGCCGAGCGTGATGATGGGCAGGATCGCGTGCCGCCAGCTGTCCTGCCCGCCCGACGGCAACCACCCCAGCTGCACCGCGAAGACCAGCACCAGCAGCAGGCCGAGCACGAAGGACGGCACGGTGAAGCCGGCCACCGCCAGCATCATCACCGCGCGGTCGATGAAGGAATTGCGATGCAGCGCCGCGGTGATCCCCGCGGGAATGCCGAGCCCCACCTTGATGGCCAGCGCCGGCAGGGTCAGCGCCAGCGTCGCGGGAATCCGCTCCGCCACCAGCACGATGGCATCGCGCCCGTCGCGCATGGATCGCCCAAGGTCTCCCTGCAGGATCGCGCCGAAGTAATGAAAGTACTGGATCCAGACGGGGCGATCGAGGCCCCAGGCCGCGCGGAAGGCATCCACCGCCTCCGGCGGCGCATCCGCGCCCATGATGATCTGCGCGGGGTCGCCGGACAGGCGCAGCACGACGAAGGCGAAGGTCACGACCATCACGATGGTGATGGCGGCGCGCAGCAGGCGGCTGCCGAGGAAGCGGATCATCTCAGGCAGCCCTTTGCGTGACGGCAGGCGCGACATCGCCCTGCGCGACATGGCAGGCGACGAGGCGGCCATCGCTGTTGCGCGGCTTCAGCACCGGCGCCTCCCGCGCGCAGAAGGCGGTCGCGACGGGGCAGCGCGGGTGGAAGGCGCAGCCGGTCGGGCGGTCCGCGGGATTCGGCGGATCCCCCTGCAGCACGATGCGGTTGCCCGTGCGGCCGGGATGCGGGATGGCGGAGACGAGGGCCTGCGCATAGGGATGGGCGGGGTCGTGCAGCACCGCATCGGGCTCCCCCTCCTCCACGATGGTGCCGAGATACATCACCGCGACGCGGTGGCTCACCTGCCGCACCGCGCGCAGATCGTGGCTGATGAACAGGATGCCAAGGCCGAGGCGTTCCTGCTGCTCCATCAGCAGGTTCATCACCTGCGCCTGGATCGAGACATCGAGCGCGCTGATCGGCTCGTCACAGACCAGCAGCGCGGGTTCCGTCGCCAGCGCCCGCGCCAGCACGGCGCGCTGGCGCTGGCCGCCGGAGAGTTCATGCGGGTAGCGCGCGGCCTGGTCCGGCCGCAGCCCGACCGCGCGCAGCGCCTCGATCGCGCGGGCGGGGCGGTCCTTCGCCTCACCGATCGCATGGATGTCGAGGGGTTCCTGCACCTGCGCGCCGATCGGCAGGCGGCGATCCAGCGCGCCCAGCGGGTCCTGGAACACCATCTGCATGCGCGACCGCAGCGCGCGCCAGGCGGGCGTGCCCGCCGGCGGCATGGGCTTGTCCTGGAAGGCGACGCTGCCGGCATCCGGCGCCTCCAGCCCCAGCACCAGGCGGCCCGTCGTCGATTTGCCGCAGCCGGATTCACCGACGAGGCCGAGCGTGCGGCCCCGTTCGACGGAGAGCGAGACACCATCGACGGCGCGGACCTCCACGCTGCGTCCCATGAGCCCGCGCCGCATGGCGTAGCGGCGCACCAGGCCCTTGGCCTCCAGCATCGGCGTCATGCGGCGACGGTTTCCTTCAGCAGGTCCATGGCGGTCGCGCGGATGCAGGCGGCCTGGTGGCCGGATGCGAGATGGACGGCGTCCGGCACGGCGAGGTCGCAGGCCGGGGAGCGTTCCGCGCAGCGCGGCGCGAAGGCGCAGCCCCTGGGCATGGCCCAGGGCTCCGGCACGCTGCCGCCGATCGCCGCCAGGCGACGCCGGGGTCCGTCGAGCGGTGGCAGCGCGCCCAGCAGGCCGCGCGTATAGGGATGCGTCGGCGCCGCGAACAACCGCGCCACCGGCGCCTGTTCCACGATGCGCCCGGCATACATGACGCAGACGCGGTCGCAGCTATCCGCCACCACGCCGAGATCGTGGGAGATCAGCACCAGCGCCATGCCGGTATCGCGCCGCAGATCCTGCAGCAGCGTCAGGATCTGCGCCTGGATGGTGACGTCCAGCGCCGTGGTCGGTTCATCCGCCACCAGCAATTCGGGGCGCCCGGCAAGCGCGATCGCGATCATCACGCGCTGGTTCTGCCCGCCGGAGAGTTCATGCGGCCAGGCATCCAGCCGCCGCGCGGCATCGGGGATGCCGACCTGGTCGAACAGCCGCTTCGCCTCCGCCCGCGCCGCCGCGCCGCGCATCCCACGATGCAGGCGCAGCGCCTCCTCCACCTGGCGCCCGATGCGGATCACCGGGTTCAGGCTGCTGGCGGGGTCCTGGAAGATCATCGCGATGCGGCCACCGCGCACACGGTCCAGCGTGGCGGGGGCGGTACCGAGCAGTTCCTGCCCCTGCAGCGTGGCACTGCCCGTCACGCGGGCCTTGCCCGGCAGCAGGCCGAGCGCAGCCAGCCAGGTCACGGATTTCCCGCAGCCGGATTCGCCCACAAGACCCACCGCCTCGCCCGCTGCGACATCCAGGTCGATGCCCCGCAGGGCCGCCTGGCCGTCGAAGCTGACGCGCAGGTTGCGCAGCGAGACGAGCGCACTCACGCCGTGAAGTTCCGGCTGCGGAAATCCATCTGGAAGGACTGACCGGGCGTCCAGCCGAGGTCGCGTCGCTTCGCCGTCAGGTTCACGGATTGATGCAGCACGGTGTAGGCGGGGTCCTCGCGCTCCGCGATCTCCAGCATCCGGCGGAAGGTGCGACGACGCTCGGCAGGATCGGTGCCCGTTTCAAGCGCGTTCGACAGGCGGCCGAATTCCTCGTTCCGCCATTCATTGATCTGCCATTGCTGGCCTTCCGGCCCATGCGCGGCGACGATGGAGGAGACGGGGTCGTTGAAGCTGGCACTGCCGGACCAGTCCCGCACGCCGCGCTGTCCTTCGCGCGAAAGGACCTGCGGGAAATTCTCCCGCATCTCGATGACAACGTTGAGGCCAACGGCGCGCCAGCCTTCCACCAGGATCTGCGCGGTCGGCACCTGATTGGTGTAGTAGCCGTTCAGCAGGCGATAGGGGATCGGTTCCCCGCGGTAGCCGGCCTCCCGCAGCAGGCGGCGGGCCTCCGCGGGATCGAAGCGGGGCGCGGACCAGTCGGCGTGGTACATCGGGCCGTAGAATTCGAATTGCAGCCCGCGCGGTACCGGCGCGCGGCCGCCCCACAGCGCCTGCGTGATGGCATCGCGGTCGATGCTGTGCGTGAAGGCGCGGCGGATGCGGGCGTCGCGCAGATGCGGGTGGTTCTTGTCGAACACCGTCAGGCGGTGGTTCATGATGGGCCCGCCGACGACATGGTGGCGCGGGCTTCGTTCCACCGTCGCGATCTGGTCCGGCGGTATGTCGCAGGCGAAATCGACCTCGCCCGAGAGCAGCGCGTTGATTCGCGACGACACCTCCGGCACTTCCAGGAAGCGCAGCCGCCGCACCGGCGGGCGGCCGCCCCAATAGTTGTCGAAGGCGTCGAGCACCAGCGAATGGTCGGGGCGGAACTCCACCACGCGGAAGGGCCCGGTGCCGATGGGCCGGCGCGCCCAGTCCAGCCAGGAACCCGCCTTCTCGAAGGCATCGCGCGACAGGATCATCGCGACGTTGCGGCTGATGCGGCCTTCCAGGGTCACGTCGGGCACGCGGTTGTGGAAACGGATCGTCCGGGCATCGACGATCTCGATGCGATCCAGGCCGGGGAAGGTGCGGCGCGCCACGGCCAGCGCCTCCGGCGGCGGTGTGCGGCCCTGGGTCTGGCCCGGGACGGAGCCGAACAGGTTGCGGGCCTGCTCCACCGTCAGGTTCCAGCCCATGCGCTCCGCGCTGAAGGTGAAGGCGACATCCTCCGCCGTCATCGTCCGGCCGTCATGGAACAGCACACCCTGGCGGAGCGTCAGTTCCAGCGTCCGGTCATCGATCCGCCGCCAGGATTCCGCCAGGCCCGGACGCAGGGAAAGGTCGCCGGTCCAGGACTGGTCGATCAGCGTCTCCGCATAGGAATTCCAGGTGCGGCTGCCGACGTTCGACTGCTCCCGCAGCGTCTCCAGCGTGTTGGTGTTGGCGATCTTCTGCACGGCGATCGTCATCACCGGGCGCTGATCGGCCTGCGCGAGCGCGGGCGCCGCCAGGAGCGCGGGTGATGCGAGGAGGAGACGGCGCGAGATCATCGGCTCAAACACCCCAATTCGACTGACGAAAATCCATGGCGAAGGCGGGGCTGGCCTTCCAGCGGATATCGCGGCGCTTGGCGGTGAAGGTCGCGTTCTGGTGGATGACGGTGTAGGCGGGGTCCTCGCGCTCCGCGATCTCCAGCATGCGGCGGAAGGCGGCACGGCGGCGGGCGCGGTCCGTGCCCGTCTCCAGTTCCACCGACAGCCGGTTCAACTCGTCATTGCTGTATTCGCCGACCTGCTGCTGCTGGCCGTTCGGGCCGTGCTGCGCGACCAGGGAGGAGACGGGATCGTTGAAGGGGGCGCTGTTCGACCAGTCCCTCACCGCGCGCGTCGGCGTGCGTTCCAGGATCTGCGCCCAGTTCTCCTTCATCTCGATCTGGATGTTGAGGCCGACGGAGCGCCACATCTCCACCAGCACCTGCGCGGTCGCGTTCTGGTTGGTGTAGTAGTTGTTCAGCAGGCGATAGGGGATGGGATCGCCGCGATAGCCGGCCTCCCGCAGCAGGCGCCGCGCTTCCGCGGGGTCATAGGCCGGCACGTCCCAATCCGCATGGAACATCTGGTCGTAATAGGGCCATTGCAGGCCCTTCGGCACCTCGGTGCGGCCAGCCCAGAGGCTCTCCACGATCGCCTTGCGGTCCATCGAATGGGTGATGGCGCGGCGCACCCGGGCATCGCGCAGCTGGGCGTGGCTCTTGTCGAAGCAGATCAGGCGATGGTTGAGGATGGTGCCGCCCTGCACCTCGAAGGCGCGGTTGCGCTCGATCCCGGGGATCTGGTCCGGCGGGATGTCGCAGGCGAAGTGGTAGTCGCCGGCCAGCAGGCCGTTGACGCGGGATGAAACCTCGGGGACCTCGACGAAGCGGATCTGGCGCAGCGGCGGGCGGCCGCCCCAGTAATCATCATGCGCCACCAGCAGCAGCGACCGGTCGGCCTGGAATTCCTGCACGCGATAGGGGCCGGTGGTGACGGGCTTGCGCGCCCAGTCGAGCCAGGAGGATGCGGCTTCGAAGGCGCGGCGGCTCACGATCTCGCTGCCATAGCGGGACAGGCGCCCTTCCAGCGTCACGTCCGGCGTCGCGTTGTGGAAGCGCACCGTCATGCGGTCCACCGCCTCCACCCGTTCCAGCGCCGGCCAGGCGCGGCGGGCCACGGCGGGAACCTCCGGCGGCAATTCCTTGCCCGGGCGCGGGGCGGGCATCCCCTCCCCGATCGGGATCGTCCGGCCATGCGCGGTCGCCAGCGTCTCCCCGAACATGCGTTCGCGGGAGAAGGAGAAGACGACATCCTCCGCCGTCATCTCCTCCCCATTGTGGAAGCGGACGCCGGGGCGGAGCTTCAGCTCGATCACGCTGTCGGACAGGCGCCGCCATTCGGTGGCCAGCCCCGGCACCGGGCCGAGACCGCCCAGCCAGTCGCGCCCGATCAGTCCCTCCCAGATCGAGGAGAAGAAGATCCGCTCACCCACATTCGACTGCTCGCGCAGCACTTCGAGCGTGTTGGTGTTGCTGATCTTCTGCACGGCGATGGTGATGGAAGGGCGCTGGTCCGCCTGCGCGATGGCGAAGCGCGGCAGGAGGAGCGCGGGCGTGGCGAGCAGCAGGCGGCGCGGGATCATCGGCGTGGCTCCTTATTCGGCGGCTGCGCGCGTGGCTACGGGCGCGGGGTCGGGCTTGCGCTCCTCCAGCCCCTGCGGCGTGGCGCGGAAATGGGTCAGGGTGCGCTCGGCATGGCGCAGGCGGAGCGACAGCGCCTTCTGCGCGTAGTCGCGCACCAGGGCGGCGTAGTCGGGATTCTCCGCGAGGTTCTCGAACTGGTTCGGATCGCGCGCCAGGTCGAAGAACAGCGGCGGCAGCGCGGCGAAATGCACATACTTGTAGTCGGCATCCTGCACGACGCAGAGGCTGCTCTCATCCATCGAGAGGCCGAGCTCGCCCTCGGGCTTCGAGTAGTGGACGTCGCGGAAATCATATTCGTAGTGCAGCACGTCACGCCAATCCGCCGGCTTCTCTCCGGCGATGACGGGCAGCAGCGAACGGCCATCGACGCTGCGCGGCGCCTCGCCCCCCAGCCATTCCAGGATGGTCGGCATCACGTCCACGCTCTCGGTGAAGGCGGTGTCGATCTCACCGGCGCGGTGCTCGGCGCCGGCGCCCTTGACCACCAGCGGGATGCGGAAGCTTTCGTCGAAATAGCCGACCTTGCCGAGCAGCCAATGGTCGCCGAGTTGCTCACCGTGGTCGGAGGTGAAGATGATGGTGGTGTCGTCCCACTGCCCCGTCTCCTCCAGGTAGGAGAAGACGCGGCCGAGGCAGTCGTCGATCTCCGTCATCAACCCGGCATAGGTCGCGCGCATCTGGCGGATGGCGAATTCGTCGAGGCCCGTGGCCACGCCGCCGGCGCCATGGAAGAAGCTGCCCTGGCGGATGCCGCGGAGGTAGTGGCGCAGCATCGGGTGCTGCGCGGCCTCCTCCTCCCACCGCTCGCGCCGGATCGGCGCGGGCATGTCGGCCGGGTCGTACATCGTGTTGTAGGGCGCGGGCGCGATGAAGGGGGGATGCGGGCGGTAGTAGCCGAGATGCAGGAACCAGGGCTTTTCGCCCTTGCCCTTGAGGTAGGTGAGCGCCTTCTCCGTGAAGAAGGTGCTGTCCGAGAGTTCGGCGGGGATGCGGCAGGGGCGGTTGGTGGCGCCGGGCACGGCATCCTCGCCTTCCGGCAGCCAGATATCCTCCCGCTTCGGCGGCAGCGTGTAGCCCTGATGCGCCAGCCAGCCGAAATAGCCATCCATGTTCGGCTCGAAGGCACCGACGCTGCGGAAGCCGTCCATCAGGTCGCCGAGCGTGGTGAAGCGCGGATCCTTCGGCCCACTGCTGCGCGGATCGGGCGTGGTGGTGGTGTAGCCGATCAGCGCGGGATCATAGCCCAGCAGCCGCAGCTGCTTGCCGAGGTTGGTGTGGCGCGCATCCAGCGGCACCGTGTTCTGCACGGCGCGATGGTTCATCAAATAGAGGCCGGTCAGCAGGCTGGCGCGGGCGGGGCCGCAGGGCACCGCGGTCGTGACATGGTTGCGGAAGGTCACCCCTTCGCGGCACAGGCGGTCCAGGTTCGGCGTGCGCAGGAAATCCGCGCCGAGGGCCGGCACGAAATCCGCGCGCCACTGGTCGACGACGATGAGAAGTACGTTGCGCCGCTGCCGCATGGAGGTCCGCCCTGTCCTGACGGCCTCGGCTTAGTCCTGGTGGGCGACCGTCGCATGACAGATCGGCGGCGCCTTCGTGAAACCCGCCCGGGCGGCGACGGCGCGCTATTCCGGCTTCACGCCGGCGTCCCGCACCACGCGCCGCCACTTCGCCACATCCTCCTCCAGGAAGCGGACGAAGTCCTGGGGCGATCCGCCACCGATATCGGCGCCGAGTTCGCGCATCCGGTTGGCGATGACGGGCTGGGCCAGGGCGTCGCGGGCATCGGCGGCCAGGCGCTGCACCACGGCATCGGGTGTCCGCGCCGGCGCCATCAGGCCGACCCAGGATGTCGCGTCATAGCCCGCCAGGGTTTCCGCGATGGCCGGTACCTCCGGCGTCATCGATGACCGTTCCCGCCCCGTGACGCCGAGGGCCCGAAGCTGGCCGCGCTGCACATGGGGCAGCACGGTCGTCATGTTGTCGAACATCATGCTGACGCGCCCGGCCAGCAGGTCCGTCACCGCCGGCGCGCTGCCGCGATAGGGCACATGCGTCATCTGCGTGCCCGTCATCAGCTTGAACAACTCCCCCGCCAGGTGGACGGAGGATCCGATGCCGCTGCTGGCGAAGGTCAGGCTGTCCGGCGCCCGGCGCAGCAGGGCCACGAGTTCCGCGATACTGGTCGCGGGGACGGAAGGATGCACGACCAGCATGTTGGGAAAGCTCGCCACCAGCAGGATCGGCGCGAAGTCCCGCAGCGTGTCGTAGCCCACATCGGGCCGGACGGCCGTCAGCACCGAATTCACGCTGGCCGTGCCCATCAGGATGGTGTGGCCATCGGCCGGCGCCCGCGCCACGGCCTGGGCACCGATCGCCCCGGTCGCGCCGGCGCGGTTCTCCACGATCACGGACTGGCCGAGCGAGCGGGTCATGGGCTCCACCAGCAGCCGCGCCATCAGGTCCGTGGCGCCACCCGGCGGGAAGGGCACCACGATCTGCACCTGGCGGGCCGGGAAGGCCGCCTGCGCCCTGGCGCCCGGGGCCGCGCCCAGCACGCCCGCCGCCGCGGCCAGGACGGTTCGCCTCTTCATGGCATCGTTCATGTCGTTGTTTCCCCCAGGCCGAAATAGGCTTCCGCGTTGCGGTGCAGGACCTTCGCCAGGATATCGTCGGCGAAGCCCATGGAGAGCCAGTCCGCCTTCAGCTTGGCGTGCCGCAGCACCGGGAAGTCGCAGCCGAACATCACGCGGTCCTGCAGCCAGGTGGCGATCGCCTTGCGGAGTTCCGGCGAATAGCGCTTCGGCCCCCAGCCATGCAGTTCGTAGCTGACATTCGGCTTGTGCCGCAGGATCGCCAGCATCTCGTCCTGCCAGGGATAGGCGGGGCGCGCGGCGAGGATCTTCAGCTTCGGATAGCGCGAGGCGACGTTGTCGATGTGCCGGGGATGGCCGTGGTCGAGTTCGATGCCATCGCCGCCCGGCAGGCCCTGGCCGATGCCGGTCAGGCCGGTCAGGATCATCACCGGCGTGCCATGGGCCTGCGCCGCCTGGTAGAAGACGTCCCAGCGCGGATCGCTGGCCGGCACGCCCGTGACCTGGCCGTTCACGCCGATGCCGACGAAGCCCGCGCCGGCGCCCAGCGCACGCTCGAACTCCTTGATGCTCTCATAGCCGCGGCGCGGATCGAATTGCAGCCAGTGGCCGGCGATGGCATCCGGGCGACGGCGCGCGAGGTCGAAGGCGTAGTCGTTCTCCGCCCGCATCTCCTCGATCGGCCAGAACTTCGGATAGGACAGGTCGAGGATCGCGCGCGTCTCGTGCCGGACGAATTCGTCGCACATGCCGTCCTCGGTGAAATACTCCACCTCCGTGCCCCAGATCGCCTGCTGCCGGGCCAGGGCTTCCGGCGTGCGGAACAGGTAGCCGCGCTTCGTGCCCCAGTGGGAATGGGCGTCCAGCATCCGCATGTCAGGCTTCCTGCACCGCGCGGCGGTCGATCAGCCGGCGGATCTTCGAGGTGGTGTCGAGGCCCGTGAGCGGCGCAAGCGTTCCCTTCGGGACCACCTCCACCTCCAGCCTGACGGAAAGCGCTTCCTTGAAGCGGCCCGCGAGGTCCGCCGCGAAGACATCCGCCGCAACACTGCCGTCAGACATCTCGACGCGCACGACCATGCGTTCACCGCGCTCCAGCACACAGAGGAATTCACCATTGCCGCGCGGATCGGCCGCGACGAGCGCACCGATCGCCTCGGGGAACACATTCACGCCGCGCAGCTTCACCATCCCATCCGCGCGGCCGCGGATGCCGGTGATGCGGCGATGCGTGCTGCCGCAGGCGCAGCGGCCCGGGGCGAAGCTGGTGATGTCGTTGGTGTCGAAGCGGATCATCGGCGCGACATGCTTGAAGAAGGTCGTGACGATGGCGCTGCCGTCCTCGCCCTCCGCGGCCAGGCGGCGCGTGCCGTGCTCATCGGGCAGGCCCAGGACCTCGACCGCGAAGCAATCCTCGAAGACATGCATGCCGCTCTTCTCGGCGCAGTCCACGGCGACGCTGCCGAATTCGTTCATCCCGTAGGTGTCGTAGACATCGGCGCCCCACAGCTCCTCCAGCGTGCCGCGATCCTCCACGCCGAGATGGGTGATCAGCCCCTTGATGCCGAAGCCCCGCGGGTCGAGCCCGAGTTCGTCCCGCGCCACCAGCGCCATGTGGCGGAGATAGGCGGGAAAGCCGATGAGGTGCGTGACGCCCCAGGCGCGCATCAGCTCGATCTGCCGGCGCGTCGGCGTCTGCGCGCCCGATCCCGTCATGATCGGCACCGCGCCCGTGTATTTCTGGATTCCCTCCCGCACCAGCAGCCCGCCATTCGGCAGGCCGAGCGACAGCGTGACCTGCAGGCGGTCGAAGGGACGCACCCCCTGCATGAACAACCGCCTTCCGGTAACGATATTCATCACCTCCCGGTCCCTCGGCGCGAACATCATCGGCCGCGGCAGGCCCGTGGTGCCGCCGGAGGTCTGGAACACCAGCGGCAGTGCCTCGTCCGTCGCCGGATTCACGCCGAAATAATCGGGCCAGAAGGGGTCGCGCTCCAGGCTTTCCCGCATGTCATGCACGGAGAAGGTCGGGATCAGCTTCAGGTCGTCGAGCGAACGGATATCGCCGGGTTGCAGCCCCGCTGCCGACCAGCGGCGCCGGTAGAAGGGCACCTGCCAGGCGCGCTCCATCTGCTTCAGGAAGGCCGCTTCCCGCCGCGCGCGCAGCGCTTCCTCCGGCAGGGTCCAGACCGTGTCGAAGAATTCGGGCGCCGGCGGGAATTCCTGGCACAGCGCGTCCAGGTCGATGGCCTCGTGATAGCGCGGCGGCACGCGAGCGGACATCCATCACCTTCCTGCCCGCCCCCGGCCGGGACTGGCGCAGCCCCTCAATTTGTGCGATTATCGCACATCAAGGGCGTATTGCGCACAACACTGGAATCCCCATGCCGCAGCGTCAAGAGCAGCCTGCCGATGGCGACTATGTGCAGAGCCTCGACCGCGGCCTGGCGGTCATCCGTGCCTTCGGGGCGGACCGGCCGCGCCTGACGCTGTCGGAGGCCGCGGCGCAGGCCGGCATCAGCCGGGCCGCGGCGCGGCGGCTGCTGCTGACGCTGCAGGCCCTCGGCTATGTCGCCAGCGAGGATGGCAAGCACTTCGCCCTGCGCCCCGCGGTGCTCGACCTCGGCTATGCCTATCTCGCCTCCCAGCCCTGGTGGCGGGACGCGCAGCGCCATATCGGGCCGCTGGCCGCGCGGCTCGGCCATCCCTGCGCCGTGGGTGTGCTGGATGGGGCGGAGGTCGTCTATGTGGCCTATGCCGCGCCGAACCCCGTGGCGGGGCTGGACCGCTCCGTCGGCACCCGCCTGCCCGCCCATGCCACCGCGATCGGGCGCGTGCTGCTGGCCTGGCTGGAACCGGCGCAGGTGGCGGCGCTGCTCGGGCCCGGGCCGCTCGACGCCTACACGCCCTTCACCCGCGTCGCGGTGCCGGATGTGCTGGCCGGCCTGGCCGCGGTGCGGCAGGCTGGCTCCTGCCTGGTGGACCAGGAATTGCGGCTCGGGCTCCGTTCCCTCGGCGTGCCGATCATCGGGCGGGACGGGCGCATCCGCGCCGGACTGAGCACGAGCTTCGGCCTGATGGACAAGCCGGACGAGGCCGCGATGCGCGCTGCCCTGGCCACGGCTGCCGCGCAGATCGGGCAGGCCGTGGCGGGATAGGCCGCGCGCCCGTCAGGCGCCGGGGTCGTAGTCCAGCGGGGGCGCATCCGCCCAGGCGGCGGGGGCGGCGGCCCAGTCGGCCGGCGCTTCCTCCGCGAACATTGCCGCCGCATCGGCGGCGGAGACGCCCTCGGCCTCCCCGCGCTCCAGCACATAGGCATGGCCCCGGGCCGCCCCGGCGGTCGCCGGCACCACGAACAGGATGCCGCCCTCCGCCAGGGCTTCGGCCAGCACCTCGACCAGATCCTCCAGCGCCATGTCGACCACGCCATCGGCGATGGACAGCGCCACGACGCCACCCTCCTCCCCGGTGATCAGCGCGCTGCCGGTGCCGATGCCGGCGAGGTGCCCGGCCAGCGCCGCGATCAACGCCTCGTCCACCGCCGGTTCCTCCTCGCCCTCCTCCTCATCCGCGGGTCCATCATCGGGGATGGCGAGCCTGGCGCGGCGCAGCAGGTCCAGCGCCATCGCCAGCGGCAGCGGGGCGGAGGCCTGCCCACCCCCCGCGGCCTCGGCGATGATCGCCTCCCACCGGTCCAGCCGCGCGCCCGTCTCGGCCTCGTCCGGCTGGTCCCCCGCGGGCTCGACGGAGACGGTCAGGCCGAGCAGGCAGACATCGCGGTCCAGCGGCGCCGCGCGCGGGATCGGCGGTTCCTGCCCGTTCACCAGCGCCTCCGCGGCCTCCCGCAGATCGGACGGGCGGAGCCGCGCGATGGCGGCGGTCGCAATCCAGAAGGGCGCCAGGATCACCGGCGTGAAGGCCGGGTCGATCGCGACCTCCGTCAGCGCCGCCTGCAGCGTCGCCGGGATCGCGGGGTCGCGCGGTTCCTCCCCGTGGCGCAGCACCGGGCTGACGAACAGGGCCGCCAGGCGTTCCTCCCCCGCCTCGCCCACCACATGGGTCGCTGCCGCGAATTCGATGGCCTGGCGGGCATAGGCGTAGTCCTGGGGCTCCAGCATCGATTCCACCACGCCGAGCGCCCCGTCCAGGCGCTGGGACAGCAATTCCTCCGTCAGCAGGTCGATCTGGTCCTCATCGGCCTCCGGGTCGGTCGCCCAGCGCGCGATGCGCGCGGCCAGCGTCCGGCCGGTGGAGGGCTTGCGCGGCGCCTCGCGCAGGTCCGCGGCCCGCAGGCCGAGGGCCCGCAGCGCCGCATCGCCGGAAAGCCTGTCCGCGGGCTCCCCGGGATAGGCCGAGAGGTCGGCATCCCCCCCCTGCGCCGCCAGCCAGGCGCGCATCGGCGCGGCGCGCAGCACATGCACGGCCACCTCGAAGCCGTGCCGGTGCAGCGCCCGCGCGACGGTCCGGGCGATGCGCGGGTGATCGGCGGGCCCGATCCGCGTCGCCGCCGGATGCGCCAGGCGGAACGCCTCCTCATCGGCATAGAGGTTGACCGGCACCACGTCCTGGTCCGCGCCATGGGCCAGGTCCAGCGTGCCCGTCACCGCGGCGACGATCGCCTCCGCCTTCTCGATCTCGGAGCACGACATGGGCGGGTGGTTCCTTTGCTGCCGCGGCGGGGCTGCGGATGTTGGCGCTGCGATTACGGCGAATGCCCACGCCCGCCAAGGGCCGGTGCCGGCGCTACAGGAAGCCGCTCGCCAGGGCGTGGTTCACGCCGCCCAGGATATGGGCGTCCAGGATGCGCCGCGCGGCGCCGGAATCGCGCCGCAACGCGGCATCGCGCAGCGCCGCATGTTCCCCGGCCGCGATCGCGCCGCGAAAGCCGAGTGCCCGGTTCTGGTAGCGCTGGTAGCGGTCGAACATCGCGGCATGCATCGCCATCAGCGTGCGCGATCCGCAGGCCGCGATCAGGCTCTGGTGGAACTGGGCATCGAAGCGTCGCCACCCGTCCAGCGCCGCCCCATCCCCCGCAAGCAGCCTTTCCTCCATCAGGGACAGCTTGTGATGCGCGGCGACGACCCGCGCCTCCCACTCCACATCGCCGGCGCGGAAGGATTGTTCCATCGCATGGCCTTCCAGCAGCAGGCGGAGGCCCGCCAGCTCCCGCAGTTCCGTGGGCGAGAAGGGCGCGACTTCGAAGCCGCGCTGGCCCTCGGCGATCACCAGGCGTTCCGCCACCAGGCGCGACAGCGTCTCCCGCAGCGTGCCGACGCCGGCATCATAGGCGTCGCGCAGCGCATCCAGCTTCAGCTTGCGCCCGGGCTCCAGCACGCCGCGCAGGATATCGGCGCGGATCAGGCGATAGGCGCGCTCCCCCGCTGTTTCAGACGGGGCCGTTTCAGACGGGGCCGTCATGCCGGCCTCGCCGGGCGGCGTCGCGGCGCCGCCGCGAAGGGTGCCAGGGCGTCGTCGTTCAGCACCTGGTCGACGCAGCCCGCGATATGGGCTTCCAGCAACCGGCCCGCGCCCTCCGCGTCCCGCCGCAAGGCGCAGTCCAGCAGCTGTGCGTGCTGCCCGGCCGCGACGGCGCCGCGGAAGACCACCGCGACCATCTGGTAGCGGAGGTAGCGGTCATAGGCCGCCGCATAGCTTTCCATCAGCACGGCGCTGCCGCAGGCATCGATCAGCGCCTGGTGGAAGTCGCGGTCGCAGCGCTTCCAGAGCATGGCGTCCGCTGCCTCCCCGGCCAGCAGGCGGCGTTCCAGCACCGCCAGCTTGTGGTGGGCGCCGACCACGCGGCCTTCCCAGTCCAGATCCCCCGCGGCGAAGGACAGCGTGATGGCGTGCCGTTCCAGCAGCAGGCGCAGATCGGCGATCTCGCAGAAATCGGCGGCGGAGACGGGGGCGACGGTGAAGCCGCGCTGTCCTTCCGCCACCACCAGATCCTCGCTCGCCAGGCGGTTCAGCGCCTCCCGCAGCGTGCCGACGCCGAAGCCGTACTCCCGCCGCAGCGCATCGAGGCCGAGCTTCTGCCCCGGCCGCAGCCGGCCGAGCACGACATCGGCGCGCAGCCGGCGATAGGCGGCATCGCCGCCCTCCCCCTCCCCGCTGCCGCCGGTGCTGCGGATCACCGCGCTGTCCCTCCCTGGCAGGCGCAGTATTGGCCGGCGGATCGGCTGCCGCAACATCGGATGAAAGACTGAATCTCCGATATCAGCGGAAATCCCGCTTGATCGCCGGTATCGCCGCCAGTAGCCTTCCGCCTCCATGCCGCCTGGCGGCCAAGGACGACCGAGGGAAGGAAGAACGCCATGTCATCGCTCATCGGGCGCCGCCCGCTGCTGGCCGCCGCCGCCGCGCTGGCCACCGCGCCGGTCCTGCCGGCCCGCGCCCAGCAGCGCCGCCGCATCCGCTTCACCGCCGTCTTCTCCGACCAGGACATCCGCGCGGATGCGATGAAGGGTTTCCAGCGCGACCTGGCGGCCGATTTCGACGTCGAACTCCACCTCAACGCCACGCTGTTCCGCCAGGGCACGGAACTGGTCGCGATCCAGCGCGGCAATGTGGAGATGGCGAACCTCGCGCCGCAGGATTTCTCCCGCCAGATTCCCGCCTGGTCCGTGATGGCGTCGGCCTACCTGTTCCGCGACGTCGACCACATGACCAAGGTCTTCGCCAGCCCGATCGGCGACGACTTCAAGCGCATGGCGCGCGAACAGCTGAACGTGCAGGTGCTCGGCCCGCTCTATTTCGGCACGCGCCATGTCAACCTGAAGCCGCGCACGCGCATCACGACGCCGGCCGACATGCGCGGCATCAAGCTGCGCATGCCGCCCGGGGAGACCTGGCAGTTCCTGGGCGAGGCACTCGGCGCCAACCCGACGCCGGTCGCCTTCGCGGAACTCTACACCGCGCTGCAATCCGGCACGGTGGATGGCCAGGACAACCCGCTGCCGACCAGCCGCACCATGCGGTTCCATGAGGTGACGACGCAGTTCGTCCTGACCAGCCACCTTGTCGCCTATGACCTGCTCTCCGTCTCCGCCCGCGTGTGGGATGGCCTGACGCCCGCCCAGCGCGCCGCCATGCAGGCCGCCGCCGACAAGGCGATCGCGGAAAGCAGCCGCCGCCATGTGGCGCAGGAGCAGGAGATGCTGGACTTCTTCCGCGCCCAGGGGCTGGAGGTCTATGCCCCCAACGTCGATGCCTTCCGGGCGGAGGCGCAGCGCCGCTACCTCGCCTCCACCCAGTCCCAGGGCTGGCCGGCGGGGATCCTCGACCGCATCAACGCGATCCGCTGATCGCGCGTCGTGGTCCACTGGCTCGGCCGCCGGGCGGAGGATGTGCTCTCCGCCCTGCTGGTGGCGATGTTCGTCGCCTTCCTGCTGCAGATCGTCACGCGCTACGTGCTGAACGCACCGCTGAGCTGGACGGCCGAGTTCTCCACCCTGTGCTGGGTCTGGGGCATCCTCTGGGGCGCCGGCCTGGTGCTGCGGGATGAGGAGGAGATCCGCTTCGACGTCATCTACGGCGCCATGAAGCCCGCGGTGAAGCGCGTGGCGGATGCCGTCACCGGCACCGCCGTGGTCGCGATCTTCACCTGGTCGCTGCCCGCGGTGGTGGACTACGTCACCTTCATGAAGGTGGAGAAGACCGCCTATCTGGGGCTTCGCTTCGACCTCGTCTTCTCCGTCTACGTCATCTTCGCCATCGCGCAGATCGTGCGCCATGCGCTGATCGTCTGGCGGTCCGTCACCGGGCGCAGTGTCACCGGGCGCGGCCTGGCGCGGGGGGCCTGACCATGCTCTCCCCCCTCACGCTCTGCCTCATCACCCTGCTCGGCCTCTCCTGCCTCGGCCTGCCGATCGGCGTCGCGATGATCTGCGCCTCCATCGTCTATCTCGGCGCCTCGGGCCAGGACATGTCGATCGCGGCGGAGCAGGTTCTGAACGGGCTGAACGGCAGCTATGTGCTGCTGGCCGTGCCGCTCTTCATCTTCTCCGCGGGGCTGATGAATGCGGGCAGCCTGACGGACCGGCTGCTGCGCTTCTGCGACCTGCTGGTGGGCCGCTTCCGCGGCGGGCTCGGCCACGTCAATATCGTGCAGAGCGTGATCTTCGCGGGCATGTCCGGTTCCGCCGTCGCCGATGCCGCCGGCAGCGGCAAGGTGCAGATCGACATGATGACGAAGGGCGGCATCTACACGCCGAGCTACGCCGCTGCCCTCACCGCGGTCACCGCCGTGATCGGGCCGATCATCCCGCCCTCCATCCCGATGGTGCTCTACGCGCTCGTCGCCGATGCCTCCATCGGCTACCTGTTCCTGGGCGGCGTGATCCCCGGGCTGCTGATGGCGGCGGCGCAGATGGGCATCAACAGCTGGATGGCGCATCGCCACAACTGGCCGATCGCGGAGAAGGTGCCGCTGCGCGAAGTGCCGCGCCTGACGGTGGAGGCACTGCCCGCGCTGCTGATGCCCGTCATCCTGCTGGGCGGCATCTATGGCGGGGTGATGACGCCGACGGAAGCCGCGGCCGTCGCCGCCGCCTATGCCTGGCTGATCGCCGCCGTCTTCTACCGCAGCCTGACGCTGCGCCAGACCTGGTCCGCAGTGGTGGACAGCGCGCGGTCCACCGCCGCCATCGGCATGCTGATCGCCGGCGCGCTGGCGCTGAACTTCGTCATCACCAGCGAGAACGTGCCCAATGCCGTGCGCGGCATCCTGGCTGGCTGGGAATTGTCGCAGTGGCAGTTCCTGCTGCTGGTGAACATCATCCTGCTGGTGCTGGGCTGCCTGATGGAAGGCAGCACCATCCTGCTGATCGTGGTGCCCGTGCTGGTGCCCGCCGCCCAGGCGCTGGGCGTGGACATGGTGCATTTCGGCGTCATGGTCGTCGTCAACATCATGATCGGCCTCGTGACGCCGCCCTACGGGCTGCTGCTGTTCATCGTCGCCAAGCTGTCGAACCAGCCGCTGATGGCGGTGGTGCGGGACACGCTGCCCTTCCTGCTCGCCATGATCGCGGCGCTCGCGCTCATCACCTACGTCCCCGAACTCGTGCTCTGGCTGCCGCGGCAGCTCGGCTACCAAGGCTGAACGCGATGACCCGCAGGCTGCATGTGCTGAACGGCCCCAACCTGGATCGCCTCGGCAAGCGGGAGCCCGAGATCTACGGCCGCACCACCCTGGCGGAGATCGAGGCGCTGTGCCGCGACGCTGCCGGGCCGGACACGGTCGTGTTCCGCCAGACCAACTACGAGGGCCAGCTGGTGGAGTGGATCCACGACGCCATCGACAGCGACGCGGCCGGCCTGGTGATCAACCCCGCCGGGCTCAGCTTCCGCTCCATCCCGCTGGTCGATGCGCTGCGGATGTTCACGCGGCCGGTCGTGGAACTGCATATCTCCAACATCCATCGCCGCGATGCGCTGCACCAGCATTCGCTGGTCTCCACCGTGGCGACGGCGGTGATCGCGGGCCTCGGCGCGCGCGGCTACGCCACCGCGATCCGGTCGCTGCGGGAGATGCTCGATAACGCCGCCAACTGACGGGGAGGAAGGATCGATGACGATGTGGAAGGGCCTGTCGGGCCTCGCGCTCGGTATCCTGGCCTGGGGCGGCGTCGCCCTGGCCGAAACGCCCGGCGAACGGGTGGCCGGCCAGGCGGTCGTGAACTACCGCATCTTCGGCGATGTGCACGAACCCTGGCCGGAACGGCGCCACACCTTCACGGGTGGCGTCACGGGGCTGGCCGACATCACCTATTCGACCATCGCGGGCTACCGGCCCATGAAGCTCGACCTCTATCTGCCGCCGCCGGGCGGCGGGCCGAGGCCCCTCATCGTCTACATCCATGGCGGCGGCTGGATGGGCGGCGGGCCGCGGCTTTCAGCCGCCTTCGCGAACTGGCCGGAGGTCCTGGCCTCCGTCGCGGCGGAGGGCTTCGTCGTCGCCTCCGTCGCCTATCGCTTCGCCGGGGAGGAACCCTTCCCGGCCGCCATCCACGACGTGAAGACGGCGATCCGGTTCCTGCGCGCCCATGCGCATCGCTGGGGGATCGACCGGGAGAGGGTCGGGCTCTGGGGCGCCTCCTCCGGCGGGCAGCTGGCGGCGCTGGCGGGCACGAGTTGCGGCGTGGAGGCCCTGGCGCCACCCGTCGTGGCGCCGCGGATGAACGCCAATGTCGAACAGCCGATCAGCCCGCCCGCCGGGCTGCTGCAGCAATCCGACTGCGCGCAGGCCGTCGCCGCCTGGTACGGCATCTTCGACTTCGCGACGCTGCGCCGCCCGCCGGCCGGCACGACAAACCACCGCGAGCATCCCTACCTCAACTGCGGCAGCGCGACCTGCCCTGAGGAACGGCTGAATACGCCGAGCCCCGCGCATTACGTCGACCGCAGCGACCCGCCCTTTCTGCTGATCCATGGCGATGCGGATCGCACCGTGCCGGTGGCGCAGTCGCAGGAATTCCACCAGCGGCTGCGCACCGCCAGCGTCGCCGCGGATCTCGTCATCCTCCCCGGCATCGACCACAGCTTCATCGGCGGCAGCCACGACCAGACGCGCGACACCAGCCGCGCGATGCTGGCGCGCACGCTGGACTTCTTCGCCACGACGCTCGGCAGCGGGAGGAGCGGGCGATGATCCGCGCGCTGGCCGCTGCTGCACTGCTGCTCGGCCTTGCGGCGTCACCGGCCCGGGCGATCCCGGATCCCGTCGTCACCGCCCCCGTCCCCGCGACCGTCGCGCCAGGCGATCCCGCGCGCGACTATCCCTTCCTCGCCACGACCCTCTTCCCGCCGGGGGGCGGCTATGTCGAGGAGGAGTTCTTCCTTGCGGGCACGGCGAACCGCTACACGACCGCCTGCCCGCAGACGCTCTGCGCCGCTGCGGCCTCGGAGGAGCCGGCGCGGGTGGTGAGCGATGGCCACCCTTATCGCATCCGCCTGGTGGTGCGCCGCCCCGCCGATCCGGCGCGCTTCAACGGGCGCGTGATCGTGGAGTGGCAGAACGTCACCAACAACTGGGAACTCGACGTGCAGTGGTACCGCGCGTCGGAGTATTTCATCCGCGAAGGCTATGCCTGGGTCGGCGTCGGGCCGCAGCGCGCGGGCGTGCACGGCACGCCGAACGGCCTGCGCGCCTGGAACCCGCGCCGGTATGGCACGCTGGACGTGACGGCGGGCGGGACCATCACCGATGACAGCCTGAAATGGGACATCTTCAGCCAGGCGGGCCAGGCCATCGCGCGGCCGCGCGGCGTCGATCCGCTGGGCGGGCTGCCCGGCGCGCGGACGCTGATCGCCACCGGCGATTCGCAGTCCTCGGTCAACCTGGCGACCTATGCGAACGTGGTGCATCCGCTCGATCCCATCTACGCCGCCTTCGTGCTCGGCGGGCCGATCGACATCCCGATCCGCACCGATGTGCGCCAGCCCGTCTTCAAGATCATCAGCGAATGGGACCTGCTGCGGTCCGAAGCGCGGCTGCGGCGACCGGACACGGACCGCTACATTGCCTGGGAGATCGCGGGCTCCTCCCACAGCGACTACCACAATTTCGTCGTCAACAGCCCGGTGCGCTTCCGCGACGTCGGCGTGCGCGGCATCACGCCGGACACCGCGAATTGCATCGACCCCGCCCGCAGCCGCGTGCGGCTGCACCTGGTCACCCAGGCGGCCTATGCCTGGACCGCGCGCTGGCTGGGGGGCGAGCGCCCGCCCTCGATGCCCGCGCCGATGGACGTGGATCTCTCCCGCGATCCGCCGGTGGCGCTGCGCGACGAGCACGGCATCGCGCGTGGCGGCGTCCGCCTGGCCGATGTCGAGGTGCCGGTGGCGCTCAACACGGGCTGGAATGCGGGCGGCGTGGCCCCGGTGCCGGACGGCGCCTGCCGCCAGGCTGGCACGCATGTCCCCTTCGATGCGGCGACCCTGCGCCGCCTCCACCCGTCGCGCGACGCCTATCTGCAGCGCGTGCGGGAGGTGACGGAGCGCAACCTGCGCGATGGCTTCCTGCTGCAGCCCGACGCGGCCCGCATCGTCGCCACCGCAGCCGAGGGCCTGCCTGTGTGGTGAGGAACAGGCGGCTTGTGATCGGCGGGATCGTCCACCGGCTGCGCGGCGCCTGCCGCCGGAGGACGACCCCTACGCCGACGCCGCGCCCCGCCGCTGCACGAGGTTGCGCAGCCCGGAAGGCCCCTTCTCCCGCCACGCCCGCAGATTCTCCGCCACCGCCGGCAGGGCCTGCTGCATGTAGATGTCGCTGACGCCGCCGACATGCGGCGTGACGATGACATTCGGCATCGCCCAGAGCGGGCTTTCCTTCGGCAGCGGCTCGGTCGCGAAGACATCGAGCCCGGCGCCGGCAATCCCGCCCGCCGCGAGGCACGCCGCCAGCGCCGCCTCATCCACCACCGCGCCGCGGGCGATGTTGATGAGGAAGGCGTCGGGCCGCATGGCCGCCAGCACGCCGGCATCGACGATGTGGCGCGTCTCCGCCGCATAGGGCACCAGCACGACCAGGAAATCGGTGCGCGACGCGGCCTCGGCCAGGCGATCGCGCGGCAGGATCGCGTCGAAATGCGGCACCCGCGCCCGGCCATTGCTGACGCCGATCACCGTCATGCCGAACAGCCGGCAGCGTTCCGCCAGATGCTCCGCGATGGCGCCGACGCCGAGGATCGTGACGGTGCGCCCCTGCAGCAGCCGCTGCGGCCTGCGGTCCCACACCCGCGCCGCCTGGCGTTCCAGCACGCCGCGCATGTCGCGCAGCAGCGACAGCATCATCAGGAAGGCGAGTTCCGCCATCTGCGGCCCCTGGATGCCGCGCATCGCCGTCACCAGCACGTCGGGCCGCAATTCGGGCAGCGCCTCCAGCTGGTCCGTCCCGGCTGTCAGCGCCTGGATCCAGCGCAGCCGGGTTGCGGCCGCCAGCACGCGGCCGGGGATGGCGTGGGCGAGGCCGATGATGACCTCCGCCTCCGCCGCCGCCCGCATCATCCCCTCCCCGCCATCGGCGAGGACGTAGTCATACCCCGGCGCCGCGGCCGAGAGGGCGTCGAGCGAGAGGTCCACCCCCTCGCCGAACACCAGGATTGTCACGCGATCTCGCGCCGCACGATCGCCGCGCCATCCGCCAGCGCCTTCAGCTTGGCGAAGGCGGTCTCCCGCGACAGGTACTTCATGCCGCAATCCGGCGCGGGCACGATCCGCTCCGGCGGCAGCACCTTCATCGCCTCCCGGATGCGGCCCGCCACCGTCTCCGCCGTCTCGACCTCCGTGGTGCCGAGGTCGATGACGCCGACCATCACCGTCTTGCCCGGCAGGTCGCGCAGGATGCCGAGGTCGAGCTTCGGCTGCGCCGCCTCGATCGAGATCTGCTGGGCGTTGGCGGCGGAGAGTTCGGGCAGGAAGGAATAGCCCGTGGGCTTGCTGCTCACCATCGCGGCGTAGCCGAAGCAGAGATGGATGGCGGTCGTGCCCTCGATCCCTTCCAGCGCGCGGTTGATGGCGGCGATGGCGAAGCGGCGCGCGCGGTCCGGGAACGCCTGCATCCAGGGCTCATCGAGCTGGATCACATCGGCGCCCGCGGCCTTCAGTTCCCGGATCTCCTCGTTCAGCGCGGCGGCGAAATCCATCGCCACCTCGGCCTCGTCACCATAGAACTCGTTCTTGCACTGCGCGGTCATAGTGAAGGGGCCAGGCAGCGTGATCTTCACCGGGCGGTCCGTGTTGGCCCGCGCGAAGGCGACATCGCGGACCTCCACCGCGCGGATGCGGCGGATGCGGCCGACGATGCGCGGCACCAGCGTCGGCTTGCCGGTGCGGCCGATGATCTCGCCGGGCACGACGTGTTCGATGCCTTCGAGCGCGCAGGAGAAGTGGTTGGAGTAGCTCTCCCGCCGGATCTCGCCATCGGTGATGATGTCGATGCCGGCGCGTTCCATGTCCCGCATCGCGATCAGCGTCGCGTCGTCCTGCGCCTGTTCCAGGCGCGGCTCCTCGATCCGCCAGATGTCGGGGGTGCGGATGCGCGGCACCAGGCGGCTGCGCAGCCGGTCATGGTCCACGAGCCAGGCCGGCTGGGGGTAGCTGCCGACGACGGTGGTGGGCAGCAGCGTCTGGCTCATGCCTTGATCCTCACTGGTCGCCGGCACCGCTGCCGGCAGCGCGTCTGGCCGCCGGCACTGCCGGCTTGGGCGTCGGGGACGCCGATGCCCGTCGAATATCGTTTTTCGTTTGACCGTGGAAGCGGGTTTCGCCAATCCTCCGGCATGGCCATGAGCCCCCATCGCACCACCCCGGTCGCCATCGCCCTCCCGGGCGTGGAGGAAGCCCGGACCCTGACCACGGCGGTGCATGGCCGGCTGCGCGACGACCTCATCGCCTGCCGCATCAGGCCCGGGGAGAAGCTGCTGATCGGCCTGCTGGCCCAGCGCTTCAAGGTCAGCGCCGCGATCATCCGTGAAGCCCTCTCCCGCCTCCTCGCCGACGGGCTCGTGGTGGCCGAAGACCAGCGCGGCTTCCGCGCCAGCCCGCTGACCCTGCCCGATCTGCGCGACCTGGCGGAGACGCGGGCCGAGATCGAATGCCTGGCGCTCCGCCGCTCCATGGCCCGCGGCGACGCGGCGTGGCGGGAGGCGGTGCAGGCGTCCTGGACCGCGCTCCGCACCAGCCGCCACCCCCTGCCGGGTGACAGTGCGGAGGCGCATGATTCCTGGTCCGCCCTGCATGCCCGCTTCCACGCGGCGCTGGTCGGCGCCTGCGGGCTCGACTGGCTGATGCGCTTCCGCACCACGCTCTATGAGCAGAGCGAACGCTACCGCCGCATGTCGCGCCTGGTGCGCGGCCTGTCGCGCGACGTGCAGGCCGAACACGGGCAGATCGTGGAGGCCGTGCAGGATGGGGCGGAGGAGGATGCCGTCGCCCTCCTCGCCGCCCATCTGCGCCGCACGGCGGAGGATATCGAGGCCGCCGCCCGCAACCAGGGCCTGGGCGACGCCATCACCCCCCGCAGCCGCTGGGGCCAGGGCGCCTAGCCGCCACGCCGAAATATCGATTTTCGCTTGACGCTCCCTGCCACGCGTGAAAGCGTCTCCGCCACAAGAAGACCAATGCGGAGGAAGTCCCATGCGAGGCATCACGCGCCGCGGCCTGGTCGGCGCGGCAGGCGCCGCAACCGTCGTGGCGCCGTCCCTGGCGCCGTCGCCGGCCTGGGCCCAGACGGCCTATCCCAGCCGCACGATCAGCCTGATCTCCCCCGCCGCACCGGGCAGCCAGACCGACATCTTCTCCCGCACCCTCGCCGCCCCACTCGCCCAGCGCCTCGGCCGGCCGGTGGTGGTGGAGAACAAGCCGGGCGCGGGCGGCATCGTCGGCACGCTGGCAACGGTGCGCGCGGCCCCCGATGGCCACACCATCCTCTACGCCTCCAACAGCGGCTTCCTCATCTCCCCCCATCTGCGCCGCCCCGCGCCCTACAACACGCCGCGCGACCTGGTGCCGATCGCGATCACGCTGAGCGGCCCTTCCGTCATCGTCGTCAACCAGAATGTCGCCGCCAGGACCATCGGCGATTTCGTGACGGAGCTGCGCGCCAATCCGGGCAAGTACAACCTCGGCAGCCATGGCGTCGGCGCCTTCAGCCACGTCGCCATGGAGATGTTCATGGCCCAGACGCGGACGGAGATGGTGCACCTGCCCTATAATGGCGGCGGCCCGCTCGGCGCGGCCTTCCTCTCGGGCGACGTCCATGTCGCGCTGCTGGATGTGCTGACGGCCAGGCCGCTCATCGCCTCCGGCCGCGGCCGCGTGCTCGCCACCGTCGGCGAAAGACGGTCGCCCATCTTCCCCGATGCGCCGCTGGTGTCGGAAACCGTGGCCCCCGGCCTCGCCATGGATTTCTGGCTCGGCCTGCTCGCCCCCGCCGGCACGTCGGCGGAGATCGTGGAGCGCCTGCACAACGAGATCAACGCCATCACCCTGGGCGCGGAAGGCCGGGCCCGCGCGGCGGAGGTCTCCATGCTGACCGACCCCCTGCCCCTGCCCGCGCTCCGCGCCAAGGTGGAGCGGGAGTGGGAGGAATGGGGCCGCGTGATCCATGACCGCAACATCCTCGGCACATGAGCGCGGGGATGACGGAAGACGAACGCCGCGCGATCGAACAGGATTGCCTGAAGCTGATCGCCACCTACGCCGTGGCCGCCGACCATCATGATGCCGAGGCCTTTGTCGGCATCTTCACCGAGGACGGCGAATGGATCCGTCCCAAGGCCAGCCTGAAGGGGCATGCGGCGCTACGGGACTTCATGGTACGGCGGCCGCGGGACGTGCTGTCCTACCACGTCTCCTCCAACGCCGTCGTGACGGTGACGGGGCCGGCGACCGCGCGCGGCATCTCCTACGCCACGGTCTATCGGCACGAAGGCCATGCGGGCGGGGAGGCACCGCTCACCGGGCCGGAAGCGATCGTCGAATACCATGACGATTTCGTGCTCACCCCGGCGGGGTGGCGCATCGCCGCGCGCCGCAGCCATTCCATCTTCCGCCGCGCCTGACACGAGGTTCCGCCCGCATGGCCCGCGTTCCCCTGCCGACGCGCGAGGAGTTCCCCGAGGAACACCGCGCCACCTATGACCGCATGCAGCGGGAACGCGGCAACCCGACGCCGCATGTCTTCCTCGCACTCGCCAACATGCCGAACCTGATGGATTCCCTGCTGAGTTTCACGAAGGAGATGCGCCACGGCTCCGTCATGGACCAGCACCACCGCGAACTCGGCATCATGATGACGGCGCGCGCGGCCAATTCCCGCTACGAATTCGACCATCACTGGAACCACGCCATCCGCGCCGGCGTCACGCGCGAACAGCTCCTCGCCCTCGACGACCACGCGACATCGCCGCTGTTCAGCGACCGCGAACGCGCGGTCTGCGCCTATGCGGCGGAGGCGACCCGCCAGATCGAGGTCTCCGACGCCACCTGGTCCGCCCTCATCGCCGCCTTCCCGCTGCGGGAGGCGATGGACCTCGTCATGGCGGTCGCCTGGTACAATGCGGTCGCGCGCATCAACGGCCCGCTGAAGGTCGAGAACGAAGACTGGTTCCGCACAATCTGAAGCCAACGGCCGCTTTCAGCGACTCGTTGGTATTTCTTTTTGATGCCTCAAACGCCGGCGCCCGCTCCGCGGGCTTGGCTTCGCGGCACTGGCCGCGGGCCGCATTCGCGGCCTCGGCCGACTTCGTCGGCCGCAGGTCACTCCATCCTGCCATTGGTATGAAGCGTTCCGGAGTCCCGCCCATGTCGATCCCGCCGCCCGTCCACTACCCCCCCTTCAACACCACCCGCGCCAGCCATGTGGTGCTGACGGTGCGGGACCTCGATGCCGCGATCGCCTTCTACACCCGCGTCATCGGGCTGGTGGTGACGGGGCGCGAGGGCGCCGTGGCCTGGCTGCGGGGGATCGAGGAGATCGCCCATCACAGCCTCGTCCTGCGGCAGTCCGATGCGCCGCCGATCTGCGAACGCGTGGGATTGCGCGTGCAGACGGAGGAGGAGCTGGACAAGGCCGCCGCCTTCTTCGATGGCATCGGCCTGACGCCCCGCTTCGTCGATGTGCCCTTCCAGGGCCGCACCATGCAGGTGGCGGACCCCATGGGCACGCCGCTGGAATTCTGCGCGCGGATGCAGGCGGTGGACCGCCGCCTGCTGCAGACGGACCACCACCCCGGCGGCGCCGCGCTGCGCTTCGACCACAAGCAGATCCACATGGCGGATGTCGCCGCCGCGGCGGAATTCTACACGAGGCTCGGCTTCCGCACCTCGGACTACATCGTGGCGGGGCCGCAGGATGCGCTGATGGGCGCCTTCATGCACCGCAAGGACATCCCCTGGGACCTGGTGTTTCTCGCCGGGCCGGGCCCGCGCCTGCACCATTTCGCCTATGTCACGCCCAGCATGATCGACATGTTCCGCGCCTGCGATGCCGCGGGGCTGCACAAATACGGCCCCTCGGTCGAACGCGGCCCGGGGCGGCACGGTCTCGGCCATGTGCAATACGTCTATTTCCGCGACCCGGACGGCCATCGGGTGGAGCTGGTGCTGGAAGCCCCGCACCACATGACCGACCTGGAACAGGAACCCGTGCGCTGGGATGCGGCGCGGCGGGCCAATACGATGGATTGGGGCTACCCGGCCCCGCGCTGCTGGTTCGACGAGGCGACGGCCTTCGCGGGCCTCACCCCCACACCCTGGACGCCGCCGCCCGACCGGGTGTCGCTGGAGAGTTACCTCGCTTCCCGGCCGGTCGCCCCGTAGCCCGGGAGGTCAGCGCATCCCCGCCACCTGGGTCCGCTCCATCGACCGCACCAGGGCGGACCACCAGTTGCGGTACCATTCCCCGGTCGGGTGCACCCCGTCATGGGATTCATAGGTGCAGCGGGCTTCGCGGCCACGATGGATGGCGGGCAGGTGGCGCAGCGCGTCATCGGCCTGGTTCACGCGGCGCGCCAGGACGCGGTCCAGCGCCGTGCTGCCCTGTTCCAGCTGGGCGTCGCGGTTGAAGCAGCCGGGCGTCGCCCAGATGATGCGCGCCGCCGGCCAGCGCTCCATCACCGCGCTGATCTGGCGGAGGTACTGGTCCGCTTCCTCGTTCCGCATGCCGCGCAGATCATTGGTGCCGAAGACCAGCACCAGGCGGCGGGCGCAGCGGGGTTCCTGCTGGCGCAGCCAGGCGATGCCGGCGCCGTTGCGGGCGATCACCTCGAACCCCTGGGCCTGGGCGAAGGGGGCCATGCCGACGGCCAGGCTGTCGCCCAGCAGCACGTCGGGGCAGCCGGTTTGGGCATGAACAGGCGCCGGGGCAGCGAGGAGCCAGCCCAGCAGCGGCAGCAGCAGGGTCCATCGGCCATGGCGACGGGCACGGTCCTTCACTGATCGGCCGTCCAGCCCAAGGCGCGTCCGCATGCGCATGCTCCGCCATCACCTCCTGCGATCGCCGGCGCATCTGGCGCCGGGGTTGCTACCATGGCGTTAACCCGGAACGGGCTGTGCCTGGGGCCATGGGCCCCGCCCGAGCGCCGGCGGGGCCGGGGCGCGGAACCCCTGCGGGCCATGTTGGCGCGCGGCAGGGGGAACCCGCCGGAAGGCGGGGCCGGGGGCATAACCCGGCGGGCGCAGCGCGCCAACCCCCGGAAGGGTTTCGCCAGGAATCACGAAAAAGATGGCGCCGACCGCCTTGTTCGCTCTATGTTCCGATGGTCATGGACCCGCATCGCGTCCGCGCCGCCCCGTCCCGGGTGCCGGCCTGGCCGCGAACACGGTGCTAAACGTCCTAAATCGGCATAATCGGGCTAAACGGCTAAGCGACTTAAATGTCACACCGTGGCGTGCCGCGCGCCGTATTGCGCCGCCCCCCGGCCCGCGCCCATATCACGCCGATGGACCTCGACTTCACCGAGGCGGAGCTCCGCCGCTACTCCCGCCACATCCTGCTGGAGGAAGTGGGCGCGATCGGCCAATCCCGCCTGCGATCGGCGCGGGTGCTGCTGGTGGGCGCCGGCGGCCTCGGCTCGCCGCTCGCGCTCTATCTGGCGGCGGCGGGCATCGGCACGCTCGGCATCATCGATGATGACCGGCTGGAACTGTCGAACCTTCAGCGCCAGGTCGCCCATGTCACCGCCCGGATCGGCCGCAACAAGGCGGACAGCGCGGCGGAGACGATCGGCGCCCTGAACCCGGAGGTGAAGGTGGAGATCCATGCCAGGCGCCTCGATGCCGCCTGGGCGTGGGAGAATGTGCCGAAATACGACCTCGTCTGCGACGGCACCGACAATTTCGCCACCCGCTTCCTGCTGGGCGATGCCTGCCACCTGCTGGGCCGCCCCCTCGTCTCCGCCGCCGTGCTGCGGTTCGAGGGTCAGCTCTCCGTCTTCAAATCCCACCTCGGCGCGCCGCATCCCTGCCACCGCTGCCTGCACCCCGAACCGCCGCCGGAGGGCCTGGTGCCCACCTGTTCGGAGGCCGGGGTGCTGGGCGCCGTCACCGGCGTGATGGGCACGCTGCAGGCGACGGAGGTCCTGAAGGTCATCCTCGGCATCGGGGAGGATCTGTCGGGCCGCCTGCTGCTGTGGGATGCGCTGGATGCGCGGTTCAGGACGGTGAAGCTGAAGCGCGACCCCGCCTGTGCCCTGTGCGGGGATGCCGCGACCATCCATGACCTTTCGGGCCATGGAGAGGTCGTCGCCCCGGCCTGCGCGGTGTGACCCAGCCGCTCGGCATCCTGCTGCGGCATGGGGACCATGAGGCCGCGCATTACGCGCTGGTGCTCGCCACCGGCGCGGCGGCGGTGGGACGGGACGTCACGCTCTTCGCCACCAATGGCGGCTGCCGCCTGTTCCTGGCGACCGCGCCGCTGGTGGAGGAAGCGCGGGAGGCGCTGCTGGCATCCCGCGGCGTGGCGGGGATCGCGACGCTGATGGAGGCGGCGCGGGACCTCGGCATCCGCCTGATCGCCTGCGAGGCCGGGCTGCGCGCGGAGGCGATCGCCGCCACATCGCTGGCGCCGGGGGTGGAGGTGGCGGGGGTGGTCACCTTCCTGGCGGCGGTCGGGGCGGGGCAGGTCGTCAGCCTTTAGCCCTGGCCTTGACCCCTCCCGCCGCGCGGGCGAAGCCTGGGCGCTCGGGAAACGGGGGGTTCGCATGGTCCGCATCGGCATCTGTGGCATCGCCGGCCGCATGGGGCGGCTGCTGGCGGAGGAAGCGGTGATCGCCGGCGCCACGCTGGCCGGCGGGATCGACCGGCCCGGCGCCGACCCCGCCGGGCTGCCCGCACCCCTGCTGCCGGATGCGAGCGCGCTGTTCGCCGCCAGCGACGTGGTGATCGACTTCACCCATGCCTCCGCCGCCGCCGGCCACGCCGCCGCCGCCGCCGCCGCGGGCCGGGCCTATGTGCTGGGTACCACCGGCCTGACGCTGGAGGAGGAGGCCGCCATCGCCGCCGCCGCACGCTCCGCGCCGGTCTGCTATGCCGCCAACTACTCCACCGGGGTGAACCTGGTCCTGGCCATCGCCGAACGCATGGGCGCCACCCTGCCGCCCGAACAATACGATGCCGAGATCCTGGAGATGCATCACCGCCAGAAGGTGGACGCCCCTTCCGGCACCGCCATCGCCATGGGCCGCGCGGTCGCGAAGGGGCGGGGGAAGACGCTGGAGGAGGTGGGGATCGACTCCGGGCGGGATGGCCATACCGGCGCTCGCCAGACCGGCCCCATCGGCTTCGCCGCCCTGCGCGGCGGCCAGGTGGTGGGGGAGCACACGCTGCTCTTCGCCTCCGGGACGGAGCAGATCGCGCTGACCCATCGCAGCTTCGACCGGCGATCCTACGCGACCGGCGCCATCCGCGCGGCGCTGTGGCTGCAGGGCCGGCCCGCCGGTCTCTATTCCATGATGGATGTGCTCGGCATGCGATAGGGATGCGGGGCTGGGACGCGGCGGCGCTGGTCGCGCGGACCGGCGGCGTCGCCTGGCACCTGACGAGCCCAGATGCCCTGCCGCTGATCCGCCGCCACGGGCTGCTCAGCGCCGCCGCCCTGGTCGCATTGTTCGAGGTACCGGAACCCGAGGCCACCAGGCTGCTGGCGGAACACCGCCCGGGTTTCACCACGCTGCGCCACCCCGTCCATGGCCTGGTCGAGCTGCGCCGCCAGAAGATGCCGGATGGCCCGCTGGCCGGCGCGCTGGCGGGCACCGGCACCAGCCCGGCGCAGTGGCGGCAGCACATCAACGGGCATGTCTTTTTCTGGCTCGACCCGGCGCGGGTCGAGGGGCTGCGCAAGGCCGATCCCGCCCGGCCGCAGGTGGCGCTGCGGATCGATCTCCGCCGGCTGCTGGACCGTCATGGGGCGGAAGCGCGGCTGACGCCCGTGAATACCGGCGCGGTCCGCCATGCCGGCCACCAGCGGAGCCTGGCCGATTGGCATCCCATCGGCGCCTATGCCGACCCGCGGGGCCGCCCACCGGTGGAGCTTGCCATCCCCGGCGGGGTGCCGGACCCGGCGGCCCTCATGCTCGACCCCCGGCCACAACCCTGACGCGATTGGCACGCCCCGGACGCGCCGACCTGCCTTGACCGCGCCATTTTGCACTGCGATACGCGCCCGTCCCGGATCCGCTGGGGCATTCTTGCCAGGCCGGGGCGTTCCGGCTCTCCCGCGACAAGAGGCCGAACCAAGCCATGCGCGACAAGGGCGAATATCTTTTCACGTCGGAGAGCGTCTCCGAGGGCCACCCGGACAAGGTGGCGGACCGCATCTCGGATACCGTGCTCGACGCCTACCTCTCGGCCGATCCCTATTCCCGCGTGGCCTGCGAGACGCTGTGCACCACCAACCGCGTGGTGCTGGCCGGTGAGACGCGTGGCCCCGGCAGCGTGACGCCGGAGCTGCTGATCCACCTGGCCCGCATGGCCATCCATGACATCGGCTACGAGCAGGACGGCTTCCACTGGAAGAACGCCCAGATCGAGTGCCACCTGCATGCGCAGTCCGCGCATATCGCGCAGGGCGTGGACGCTGCCGGCAACAAGGATGAAGGCGCCGGCGACCAGGGCATCATGTTCGGCTATGCCTGCCGCGAGACGCCGGAGCTGATGCCCGCGCCGCTCTACTACGCGCACCTGATCCTGCGCCGCGTGAGCGAGCTGCGCCGTGCCGGCGACGTCTCCGTCCAGGGCCTGCTGCCCGACGCGAAGTCCCAGGTCACGCTGCGCTATGTCGATGGCAAGCCGGTGGGCGCCACCTCCATCGTCGTCTCGACCCAGCACCAGGAACACCTGGACCAGGCCGAGATCAAGCGCATCCTGCGCCCGATCGTGGAGTCCAGCCTGCCCAAGGGCTGGATGTGCCCGGACAACGAGTTCTACGTGAACCCGACCGGCACCTTCGTCATCGGCGGGCCGGACGGCGATTGCGGCCTGACGGGCCGCAAGATCATCGTCGACACCTATGGCGGCGCGGCGCCCCATGGCGGCGGTGCCTTCTCGGGCAAGGACCCGACCAAGGTCGACCGTTCCGCCGCCTATGCCGCCCGCTACGTCGCGAAGAACGTGGTGGCCTCCGGCCTCGCGGATCGCTGCACCATCCAGGTCTCCTACGCCATCGGCGTCTCCAAGCCGCTCTCGGTCTATTTCGACCTGCACGGCACGGGCAAGGATGTGGACGAGGTGAAGCTGGCCAAGGTGATCGACGGCATGGTGAACCTGTCCCCGCGCGGGATCCGGGAGCATCTGCACCTGAACCGCCCGATCTACGTCCCGACCTCCGCCTATGGCCATTTCGGCCGGACGCCGGATGCGGAGAAGGGCACCTTCACCTGGGAAAAGACCGACCTGGCCGACGAGATCCGCCGCGCCTTCGGCCGCTGATCCCAGGCTTTGCGTGACTCGGGGGCGGCGGGCGCAGGCCTGCCGCCCCCTTCCTGTTTCCGGGGATAGCGATGACCGCCGACCGACCGCCCCTCGCCGAGGGCGTGCCCGACCGCCTCTATGGCCGCCGCCGCGGCCACCCGCTGCGGCCGCGCCAGCAGCGCCTGCTGGACGTGACGCTGCCGCGGCTGCGCCTTTCCGCCGACCAGGCAAGCGACCCGCTTTCGGCCTTCGCCATGCCGGGCGCGAAGCTCTGGCTGGAGATCGGCTTCGGCGGCGGGGAACACGCGCTGGAACAGGTCGCGGCCCACCCCGAGGTCGCCTACATCGCCTCGGAGGTCTTCGAGAATGGCCTCTGCTCCCTGCTGACGCGGCTGGTGGCGGAAGGGGAGGAAGCGACCGGCGCGCTGCCCGCCAATCTCCGCCTCTGGCCCACCGATGCCCGGCACCTGGTGCAGGCGCTGCCGGAGGGGTCGCTCGACCGGCTGATGCTGATGTTCCCGGACCCCTGGCCGAAATCGCGCCACGCCAAGCGGCGCTTCGTGCATCCGGAACTGCTGGCCCTGGTTGCCCGCGCGCTGCGGCCCGGCGGGGAATGGCGCATCGCCAGCGACGACCCGACCTACCAGGCCTGGGTGGAGGAGGTTTTCGCGGGCACCACCCTCTTCGTGCAGGCCGAGCGGCATGCGGCGGAACGGCCGGCGGGCTGGCCCGGCACGCGGTATGAGGCGAAGGCGCGGCGGGAGGGCCGGCAGCCCATCTGGTGGATCTTCCGCAAGGCCTGATCGCGCAACGGGCGTCATGGCCTCGATTGTGTGATTGTATAATTCACGCTATCGTGAGGCCCTCCTCGTTCGGGGCCCCCGCCATGCTGCCGCCGCCCGCCAATGATCGCCGCCTGCGCCGCCCGGAGGATTTCGCCGGCGAGCGTGGCGGCCATGCCCCCTGGTGCGGCCCGACCGCAGTCGCGACCGCCGCGGGCCTCGACTATGCCAGCGCCTGTGCGCTGCTCGCCCAGGTGGCGCCGGACCGTTACCCGCCGGGTCGGGAGGTGGTGACGGCCTGGTGGCGCGACCTGCTGGGCGCGCTCGGCTTGGCCGGAATCCCCGCGGAACCCCGCCCGGTGGAGGGCCGCAAGACGCTGACGCGCGCGGTGCGGGACGGGCTGCCGGCGGGCTGGTGGCTTGCCCGCGTCACCGGGCATTTCTGTCTGCTGGAGGTCGCGCGCGGCGGTGCGCGGGTCTTCGACAATCGGCTGCATGGGGAGGCCCTGTCGCCCAGCGCGCATGGCCGCCGGCGGGTGACCCACCTGGCCCGGGTGCCGACGCCGCCAGGGGCGGAATAGCGCGGGGCGCGGCGCCACGCTTGCAGCCGCATCCGCCCGGGTCTATATGGCATTCAAGAGATCGCTTTCCGACGAGACCGGGAGGTGGCCCCGAAACGGGCCGCCTTTTTTGTTGGCCGCTTCCTGTGGCCCCGGGCGCGTCGGCCTGGAATGCGCAATGGACGAAGATCAACCGCACCATGAGGGCCTGGAGGCCCGGATCGCCGCGGCGATCCTGCCGACGCTGGGGCAGCTTGGCTACGAACTCGTGCGAGTCCAGGTCAGCGGCAAGGAAAGGCCGGTGGTGCAGATCATGGCGGACCGCGCTGACCAGGCGCAGTTCCGCGTCGAGGATTGCGAGACCATCAGCCATTCCGTCGGCGCCGTGCTGGACGTGGAAGACCCGATCAAGGGCGAATGGATGCTGGAGGTTTCCTCCGCCGGCATCGACCGCCCCCTGACCCGCGCCAAGGACTGGAACCGCTTCGCCGGGCACCTGGCGACCGTGGAACTCGTCGTGCCGCAGGACGGCCGCAAGCGGTTCCGCGGCATCACGCTGGGCGCGGATGCGGAGGTGGCGCGGCTGCGGCTGGAGGATGGGACGCAGCTCGACATGCCGCGCGGCAATATCCGCCGCGCCAAGCTGGTGCTGACCGATGAACTGATCGCGGCCACCGCCGCGCCGGCCGAGGACGCCGGCGCGGAGGAGGCCCAGGACGAGGCCGCCGGGGCGCCCCCCCGCGGCCGCAAACCCAAGAGGAACTGACGCCATGGCGATGGATGTCGCGATCGCGCGCCCGGAACTCCTGCAGGTGGCCGATGCGGTCGCCCGGGAGAAGATGATCGAGCGTGACGAGGTGCTCGAGGCGATGGAGCAGGCCATCCAGAAGGCCGGCCGCGCCAAATACGGGCATGAGAAGGACATCCGCGCCACCATCGACCGCAAGAGCGGGGAGGTCCGCCTCTCCCGCTGGACGGAGGTGGTGGAAGCCGAGCCGGTCGAGAACGAGGCGACGCAGCTTTCCTTCCGCATCGCCCAGAAGATCAAGCCCGGCATCCAGATCGGTGAATTCATCGTCGACCCGCTGCCGCCCATCGATTTCGGCCGCATCGCCGCCCAGACCGCCAAGCAGGTCATCGTGCAGCGCGTGCGCGAGGTCGAGCGCAGCAAGCAGTTTCATGAATACAAGGACCGCGTCGGCGAGATCATCAACGGCGTGGTGAAGCGGACCGAATACGGGAACCTGATGGTCGATCTCGGCCGCGCGGAAGCCCTGCTGCGCCGCGACGAGACCATCCCGCGCGAAGCCTTCCGGAATGGCGACCGCGTCCGCGCCTACATCTACGACGTGCGGGAGGAACCGCGCGGCCCGCAGATCTTCCTGTCCCGCACCCATCCGGGCTTTCTCGCAAAACTGTTCGCGCAGGAAGTGCCGGAAATCTATGACGGCATCATCGAGATCAAGGCGGTGGCGCGGGACCCCGGTTCGCGCGCCAAGATGGCCGTGATCTCCCGCGACAGCTCCATCGACCCCGTCGGCGCCTGCGTCGGCATGCGCGGCTCGCGCGTGCAGGCCGTGGTGCAGGAACTGCAGGGCGAGAAGATCGACATCATCCCCTGGTCGCAGGACCAGGCCACCTTCATCGTGAACGCCCTCGCGCCCGCCGAGGTCACCAAGGTGGTGCTGGACGACGATGCGCGCCGGGTCGAGGTGGTGGTGCCGGATGACCAGCTCAGCCTGGCCATCGGCCGCCGCGGCCAGAATGTCCGCCTCGCCTCCCAGCTCACGCGCTATGACGTGGACATCCTGACGGAGGCCGAGGAATCCGAGCGCCGGCAGGAGGATTTCCGCAAGCGTTCCGGCCTCTTCGTCGAAGGGCTGGACGTCGACGACGTCATCGCCGGGCTGCTGGTGACCGAGGGCTTCGGCTCCATCGAGGACATCATCAATGTCGATGACGAGGAGCTCGCGGGCATCGAGGGCTTCGACGAGAACGTCGCGGCGGAGCTGAAGCGCCGCGCGCAGGCCTTCCTCGACAAGCGCGACCTTGAACTCGACGAGAAGCGTCGCGAGATGGGGGTGGAGGACGCGGTCGCCGAGGTGGGCGGGTTCTCCCCCGCCATGCTGGTGGCGCTGGGCGAGAAGGGCGTGAAGTCCCTCGATGACCTGGCCGACCTGGCGGGCGACGAGCTGATCGAGATCCTGGGCACGGATGCGGTGGACGAGGATACGGCGAATGCCGTGATCCTGGCCGCGCGCCAGTCCGCCGGCTGGTTCGGCGACGAGGACGTCGTCGGTGCCCTCGCCGCGCAGCAGGGTGCCGAGGAGCAGGGCGCCGACGAAGCCATCGAAGAGGGTGCCACCGAGGACGCCGCGGATGGGGAGCAGGGCGACGAACGCAACGCCTGACACCGCGCCGCACCCGGCCCAGGCCGGGGTCCCGGCGACGCTGATCGAGGATCAGGCTGCCCTCGTGGCGGCCGGGCCCGCGGTTTGTGCGGAGGATGACCTCGCGGATGACGCGGAGGAACCCGAGAAGGGTCCGCTGCGTCGCTGCTTGGTCACGCGCGAACGGCTGCCGAAGGAGGCGATGCTGCGCTTCGTGCTGTCGCCCGACCGTCTGGTGGTCTGCGATCTGGCCGGGCGCCTGCCGGGCCGGGGAATGTGGTTGAGCGCGAAGGCCGATGTGATAGAACGTGCCACGGCCCGTGGTGCCTTTGCCAAGGCCGCACGCGGTTCGGTGCACGTGCCCCCTGACCTTCGCGCGCGGATCGAGGACGGCCTACGGGGGCGCGTCCGCGACCTCATCGGCTTCGCCCGTCGCGCCGGGCAGGCTGTCAGTGGCTGGCAGGCGGCGCGGGAAGTGTTGCAGGCCGGCCAGGCCGGCCTTGTGGTCCAGGCTTCCGATGGAAGCCTGGCGGAGCGGGAACGGCTCCTCGGCTTGCGGCGGGTCGCCTCGGTGGCGCCGCTGAACGCGGAGGAGCTGGGGGCGCTGTTCGGACGGGACCGGGCGGTGCATGTTGTCATCGCGCCAGGAAAGCTGGCGGACGGAATCGCGGCGGAAGCCGCACGGCTCGCGGGCGTTGCCGCCGCGGGGCCAAGACAGGGGGACGCGCCGGGCGCGCCGCCCGAGGCGACACCCCCCCCGGCCACAGCCGGGGACTGAATACCGCGCTCCGGTTCGCCGGGGCGGGGACCGACTTCACCCGCGCTTGCGCGGACTGCACAGGGTGCCGCGTTCAACACGCGGCTAGACATGACGGACGAGAGATCGGGTTCGGATCGGCGGATGAGCGACCAGAACGACCAGGATGCGGCAAAGGGCCGGCTTTCCCTCCGGCCCGGCGGCCGCCTGGAGCTGGGCAAGACGGTGGACGCTGGCAGCGTGCGCCAGTCCTTCAGCCATGGCCGCAGCAAGGTGGTGCAGGTGGAGGTGCTGAAGAAGCGCGCCCCCACCGCACCCGTGGCACCGGCAAAGCCGGGTGCCGCGCCAGCGGCGGCAGCGCCGGCCGGAGCCCAGCCCAGCGGGCCTCGCCCCGCCGTGGGTGGGCCGCCTCGGTCGGGCAATGCCGCGCCGGCGGGCAAGCCGCCCGCCGCGGCCGGCCGCCCGCTGACGCAGGCGGAAGTCGCCATGCGCCAGCGCGTGCTGGAGGAGCAGCGCCGCGTCGAGGCGCAGCGCCAGCGCGAGGAGCGGGAGCGCCAGGCGCTCCAGCTGCGCTCCGCCGCCGAGGAAGCGGCCCGCCGCGCCGAGGAAGACCGGCGCCGCGCCGAGGATGAGGAACGGCTTGCCGCCGAGGAGGCGCGCCGCGCTGCCGAGGAAGCGCGCCGTGCGCCCCCGCCGCCGCCGCCGCCGCCCGCCGCGTCTGAGGACAGCGCCCCCGTGGCCGCTGCCCCGGTCGCGACGCCGCAGCCCCAGCCCGTGGCACCGCCGCCGCCCCGTCCGCAGGCCCCGCCCGCGCCGATGGCGCGCCGGCCGGATGCGCCCCCCCCGCCGCGCCGCGATGCGCCGCCGCCCCGCCAGGGCGATGGCCCGTCCCGCGATGGGCCGCGCGACGGTGCCCGCCCGGGCTTCGGCGCCCGCCCCGGCTATGGCGATCGTGCCGGCGGCCCGCCGCGCCCGATGGCACCGCCGCTGCGCTCCGGCCGCCCCGGCCCGGTGCCGTCCTCGATCGGCCCGCGCCGTCCGGCCGGCCCGCCCGGCGCACCGCCGAACGTGGCGCCGAACGTGCCGCCCGCCGATGTGCCGGCCGCCAAGCTGACGCTGAAGGCCCGCGCGCCGCGGGAGGATGACGAGGACGCCCGTCCCGTCCGCCGCCCCGGCATGGTCGGCCCGCCCGGCGCCAAGAAGCCCGTGGCGCCGCCGCCCAAGAAGACGCTGACGCCGTCCGACCGGCGCCGCGACACCCGCATCGACGTCAATGCGGCGATCGAGGGCGAGGATGAGCGCACGCGCTCCATCGCCTCCGTCCGCCGTGCGCGTGAACGTGAGCGCCGGCAGCAGGAGCTGGCGCGCCTGCGCTCCGGCGCCGAGCGCGTCGTGCGTGACGTGGTGGTGCCGGAAACCATCACCGTCCAGGAACTGGCGAACCGCATGGCCGCGCGTGGCGGCGAAGTGGTGAAGGCCCTGTTCCGCATGGGCGTGATGGCGACGCTGACCCAGTCGATCGACGCCGACACGGCCGAACTCATCGTCCAGGAATTCGGCCACCGCGTGAAGCGCGTGGCGGAAGGCGATGTCGAGATCGGCATCGAGGGCGACGAGGACACGGATGTTGACCTGGAGCCCCGCGCCCCGGTCGTCACCATCATGGGCCATGTCGACCACGGCAAGACGAGCCTGCTGGACGCGCTGCGCAAGGCCGATGTGGCCGCGCACGAGGCCGGCGGCATCACGCAGCATATCGGTGCCTACCAGGTGACGATCCCCACGGGGCAGAAGGTCACCTTCATCGATACGCCGGGCCACGCGGCCTTCACCGCCATGCGCGCCCGTGGCGCCAGCGTGACCGACATGGTCGTGCTGGTCGTGGCGGCCGATGACGGCGTGATGCCCCAGACGATCGAGGCGATCAGCCACGCCAAGGCGGCCGGCGTCCCGATCATCGTGGCCATCAACAAGATCGACAAGCCGGGCGTCCGCCCCGAACGCGTGAAGCAGGAACTGCTGCAGCACGAGATCGTGGTGGAAAGCCTGGGCGGCGAGACGCAGGAGATCGAGGTCTCCGCCACCCAGAAGCTGAACCTCGACAAGCTGCTCGAGGCCATCACGCTGCAGGCGGAAATCCTGGACCTGCGCGCCAATCCGGACCGCGCGGCGGAAGGCACCGTGATCGAAAGCCGCCTCGACCGCGGCCGTGGCCCGGTGGCGACGGTGCTGGTCCAGAAGGGCACGCTGAAGACGGGCGACATCGTCGTGGCCGGCGCCGAATGGGGCCGGGTGCGCGCGATGCTGGACGACAAGACGCGCCAGGTGAAGGAAGCCGGCCCGTCCCTGCCGGTCGAGATCCTCGGCCTGTCGGGCGTTCCCACCGCCGGCGAGAACTTCGTCGCGGTGAAGGACGAGACGCAGGCCCGCGAGATCTCGGAGTTCCGCACGCGGAAGCTGCGGGAGAAGCAGGTGGCGGCGATCACCGCCGGCCGAGGCAGCCTGGCCGACATGCTGGCCCGAATCCAGGCGGGCGCGCAGAAGGAAGTGGCCGTCGTCTGCAAGGCCGACGTGCAGGGCAGCGCGGAAGCCATCGGCGTCACGCTCGGCAAGCTCGGCAACGACGAGGTGCGGGTCCGTGTCCTGCACAGCGCCGTCGGCCAGATCACCGAAAGCGACATCCAGCTCGCCAAGGCGTCCAACGCCGTCATCGTCGCCTTCAACGTCCGGGCCACCACCCAGGCGCGGGAACTGGCGACGCGCGACGGCGTCGAGATCCGCTACTACTCCATCATCTACGAGGTGGCGGACGACATCGAGGAACTGGTGCGCGGCAAGCTGGCGCCGGTGCAGCGGGAGAAGTTCCTGGGCTACGCCCAGATCCTGCAGGTCTTCGAGGTCAAGCGCATCGGCAATGTCGCGGGCTGCCGCATCACCGAAGGCGTGGTCAAGCGCGGCTGCGGCGTCCGCCTGCTGCGCGATGGCACCGTCATCCACCAGGGCGAGCTCAGCACGCTGCGCCGCTTCAAGGATGACGTGAAGGAAGTGACCAACGGCTACGAATGCGGCATGTCCTTCGTCAACTACAACGACATCCGCGTCGGCGACCAGATCGAGTGCTACGAGACCGAGACGGTCGCCGGCACGCTCTGACGCACCAGGCCTGGGCCAGGAAGGGGGCGCGGCGGACACGCCGCGCCCCTTTGCTTTGCCCGTTCGATTGTTGAGGAATCCCAGCATGGCCCGCCGAACCGGGGATGCGACTACGACCGACAAGCGCCGCGACGACCGCGGCACCGAACGCCGCGCGAGCAAGCCCGCCGCGAAGCGCGACGCACCGCAAGGCCCGTCCCAGCGCCAACTCCGCGTGGCGGAGGAGGTGCGCCACGCCCTCGCCGCCATCTTCGCGCGGGAGGAATTCCGCGACCCCGACCTGGCCGGGTTGCAGGTGACGGTGACGGAGGTTCGCGCCTCCCCCGACCTGCGGCACATGACGGCCTTCGTCAGCGGGCTGGGGAAGGATTTGACCGCGGCGCAGCATGCCGGGCTGAAGCGCGTCGCGCCCTATCTGCGGACGCTGGTGAGCCGCGCGGTGCGGCTGCGCTTCGCGCCGGACCTGCATTTCCAGCCCGACACCGCGCTCGACTACGCCATGCACATCAACAAGGTCATGCAGCGGCCGGAGGTTCTGCAGGACCTCGCACCGAAGCCCGCTGCCAAATCCGACGACCGCCAGGACAACGACCCATCGTGAGCCCGCCCAACCGCCACCGCCCCCACAAGAAGCCGAAGGGCCGCGTGCTCGATGGCTGGCTGATCGTGGACAAGCCCTCCGGCATCGGCTCCACCGATGTGGTCAACAAGGTGAAGCGCGCCTTCCAGGCGCAGAAGGCGGGCCATGGCGGCACGCTGGACCCGCTGGCGACCGGCCTTCTGCCGGTGGCCTTTGGTGCCGCCACCAAGACCGTCCCCTACGTCATGGACGGGACCAAGAGCTACCACTTCACCCTGAAGTTCGGGGAGGCGCGGGACACCGACGACGCCGATGGCAAGGTGACAGCGACCAGCGATGTGCGGCCCACGGATGCGGAGATCGAGGCCGTGCTGCCCGCCTTCCGCGGCGACATCATGCAGGTGCCCCCCGCCTATTCCGCCATCAAGATCGGCGGCGAGCGCGCCTATGACCTGGCCCGCGAAGGCCAGGTGGTGGAGATCGCACCGCGCCCCGCGCGGATCGACCGCTTCGACCTGATCGAGCGCCCGGACATCGACACCGCCATCTTCCATGTCGAAAGCGGCAAGGGTGTCTACATGCGCTCACTGGCGCGCGACGTGGCAAAGGCGGTGGGCTCGGTCGGGCACATAACGGCGCTACGGCGCCTGCGGGTCGGGCCTTTCCGGCAGGAACACGCGATTTCGCTGGACAGCCTGCTCGGAACCGGCGATACGCCTCTCCCTTCCCCGGACCTCCTTCTTCCCGTGACGACCGCGCTGGCCGACATCCCGGCACTGGCCGTCAATGGAGAGGAGGCCGCCCGCCTCATGCAGGGCCAGGCGATCAGCCTGGTGGACCTCATGGGCAGGATTCCCCGCGAAGCGGACCCCGAAGGGGGGCTGTTGCGCGCGATGGCGGGGGAGCGTCTCCTCGGCCTGTGCCGGCTGGAAGGCGGTTGGATGCAGCCCGAGCGGCTGATCCAGCTCGGCCATCCCGACGGCCCTTGGATCCAGGTCAGGGACGAGACTTAACCCCTACCTGGAAGGACACACGATGTCGGTCATGACGGCAGAGGCCCGCGCGGCCCTGATCAAGGAATACGCCACCAAGCCGGGCGACACCGGCAGCCCGGAGGTCCAGGTCGCCCTGATCTCCGCGCGCGTCGCCATGCTGACGGAGCACCTGAAGGCCCACCCGAAGGACTTCCACAGCCGGCGCGGCCTGCTGGTGCTGGTCGGCCAGCGCCGCGGCCTGCTGGACTACGTGAAGAAGAAGGACGTGAAGCGCTACGAGAGCCTGATCGGGCGCCTCGGGCTGCGTCGCTGAACCTTTCCGCCGCAAGGCGGGCGTGAGAAAGGCCCGGGGAGGCGACTCCCCGGGCCTTTTTTGCGTCCGGTACGCCGGGGAAGGCGCTGCCTTCCCCGGACCCCAACCGCCAGGAGGCAGAGCCCCCTGGACCATCGTCAGATCAGACGCGGTCCTTGCCGTCCACGGCGTCACGCGCCGCGTCCTTGGCGCCGCCGACGGCGCTCTGGGCCTTGCCCTTCGCCTTGTCGGCCATGCCCTCGGCCTGCAGCTTCGCGTCGCCGGTCAACTCACCGACGCCCTGCTTGATGCTGCCCTTGGCCTGGTTGGCGGCGCCCGAAATCCGGTCCTTGTCCATGGTCGCGTTCTCCTCTTTCCCGGCCACAATGGCCGGTTCGGGGATGAAAACGCGCGTCCAGGCGGGCGGTTCCGGCGTAATACTTCAACCGCTTGGCGGAAGCCCGGCGATGGCGGCGTCCACCGCATCCCCGAAGCGGGCGACGATCGCCTCGATATCCGCGGGCCTGGCGATGTAGGGGGGCGAGAGGATCACATGGTCCCCCCGCTTGCCATCGATGGTGCCGGCCATGGGGTAGCAGGCCAGGCCGCGCTCATAGGCCTCCCGCTTGATGCGCTCATTGAGTTTCAGCGCGGGGTCGAACACCGCCTTGCTGGCGCGGTCGGCGACGAATTCGGCGCACCAGAACAGGCCGCGGCCGCGAATATCCCCGACATGGCGATGATTGCCGAGCCGCTCGACCAAGCGCTGTTCCAGCAGCGCGCCCATGGCGCGGACATTCTCCAGCAGCCCTTCCTCCCGGATCACCTGCTGCACGGCCAGCGCCGCGGCACTGGCGATGGGATGGGCCTGGTAGGTGTGGCCATGCATGAAGCCGCCGGAGCCGTCGCGCAGCGCGTCGATGATCTTCGCGCCGATCATGATGCCGCCGATCGGCTGGTAGCCCCCGCCGAGGCCCTTGGCGACCACCTGGATATCGGGCGGCACGCCCTCCTGCTCCCACGCATGCATGGTGCCGGTGCGGCCCATGCCGGACATCACCTCATCCAATATCAGCAGCGCGCCATGGCGGTCGCAGATGGCGCGGACGGCCTGGAAATAGCCGGGCAGGGCCGCGACGCAGCCGAGCGTGGCACCCACCACCGGCTCCGCGATGAACGCCGCGACGGTATCGGGGCCGAGGGACTGGAACTGCGCCTCCAGCTCCGCCGCCAGGCGGGCGACGTATTGCGCGTCACTCTCATCGTCGCGGCGGTCGCGATAGGCGTAGCAGGCGGAGACGTGGTGGAAGGCGTCGGACAGGATCGGCTGGTAGATCGCGCGCCGCATCATGTTCCCGCCGGCGGCCAGCGCGCCGAGCGTGTTGCCGTGATAGCTCTGCCTGCGGGCGATGAAGTTTCGGCGGTTCGGCTGGCCGATCTCGACGAAGTACTGGCGGGCCAGCTTCAGCGCGGCCTCCACGCCCTCGGAGCCTGAGGAGCAGAGATACAGGTGGGTCAGGCCACCGGGCTCACCCTCCAGCACCATATCAGCCAGTTGTTCCGCCGGTTCGCAGGAATAGAGCGCGGTATGGGCATAGCTGAGGCGGTCCATCTGCGCGCGCATCGCCTCCAGCACGCGGGGATGACCATGGCCGAGGCAGGCCACGGCGGCGCCGCCGGAGCCGTCGATGACGGCCTTGCCGTTGCTGTCATGGATCAGCATTCCCTGCCCCGTCAGGGCCAGCGGCGGATCGATGCGCAGATTGCGCTGGAGAAGGCGGGAACGCATGGCGGTCAGTCTCCGGCCACGGCCCGATCGGGCCGCTTGTCTTCGATAGCGATGCAGGAAAAGGCGACGCGGGCCTCGGTCGGCACGCCGAAGCGCGCCGTGTGGCGGGCGGGCAGCCCCTTCGGGAAGTGCTTCACATATTCGGCGTTGAGCGCGGCGTAGTCGGCGGGATCGGTGATGAGCATCGTCACCTGCACCACGCGCTCCAGGCTGGACGCGGCCTCCGCCAGGATGCGCGCCACCTCCGCCAGTGCGTTCCGAACCTCCTCCGCCGGCGTCGCGCCGCGATGGATGCCGCGGGCGGGGTCGTGCGGCGCGGAATGGCCGGAGACGAAGACCAGGCCGCCAGCGCGCGTGGCGCGGCTGAAGGGGCGCGGGCTGCCGGGTTCCGGCTGTTCGATGAAGGAGATCATGGCGTGGCATCCTGGCGCGTCGGCGCCGCCGCGTCACGCCGCAACCCGTCGAGCGCGACGAAGAGCGCGGCCTCGGCCGCGGCGGCATCGGGCAGGGCGCGCAGCACCAGCCTTGCGGGATGGCCCTCCGCATCCCGGTCCCGCGCATGTCTCACCGCCAGGCTGCCGGCCCCGGCCAGCGGCCAGCTGCGCTCGATGCGCTCGATCACACCCAGCGGCCAGGTCGTCCTGATGCCCCGGGCCGGGCGGCGGTCCAGCACGATGACGCGCTCCGTCGTGACGCCGTAGGCGGTGAAGGACGCCCGGCGCCAGGCGAGCCCCGGCGCCACCAGCAGGAAGGCGCCGTAGCCGATGGCCATGGGATCGCTGAACTGGTCGCCGAGCAGCGCGACGAAGACCGGGGAGAGGAAGAACAGGATCAGCACCGAGGGCACCAGCGTGGCCCAGGCATAGGCGGCACGGTCGGGCTGCGCGGCCCAGAGCAGCGCCTCGCCAGGCCGGAGCGTCGGATCGAACAGCGCCTGCAGGGCCGGCGCCGGCCCTGGCGCGTCGTGCATGGTCGGCCGGGGCGCCGCGACCAACGCATGGACCGCGGCCTGCGCGCCGATGTCGTCCTGGATCGCGAAGAACCGGACCAGCGCCCCGCCGGCGCCAGCCGGCTGTCCCGACGGCGCGGGGCGCAGGATATCGAGGCAGCCGGTCGCCTCCGCGCCGCGCTTGTTGGCCCGCTCCGTCCCCCAGATGCGCGCGGGCAGGTAGCTGTGCAGGCTGCCGATGACCGGCAGGCGCATCACTTCCAGCACCCGGCGGTCCGTGACCGCATAGGCGGTGCGACGGACGGCCATCATCAGGCCCGGGAGCGCCAAGCTCATCGCGATGCCGACGAACAGGAAGACGGCCCATGCCGCCCACCGCGTCGCCGGGTCGTCGACCGGAACATTGTTGATGAAGATTGGGCCGTCGAAGGGCGCCCGCGCGACCATCACCGTCCAGAAGATGCCGAACAGCGACAGGCCGATGCCCCAGCCGATCCCCTCCGTGGCACGGGGCCGGCCGTGCCAGCAGACCTCCTCCCCCGGCAGCAGCACCTGGCGGAGCGCGGCCGGCGGCTCCGTCACGGCGCGACCAGCATCCCCACCACCGCGCCCGTCATGCAGCAGGCGATCATCGCCGCCACCAGCGCGGGCAGCCCCAGCCGGACGATATCCGCGCGCCGTTCCGGCACCATCGCCGTCATCCCCCCCAGCATGATGCCGACGGAGCCGAAATTGGTGAAGCCGCAGAGCGCATAGGTCAGGATCAGCCGCGAGCGCCCGTCCAGCCCCTGCCCGCCACTGGTCGCGAGCTGGAGGTAGGAGACGAACTCATTCACCACGACCTTGATGCCGAGCGACTGCGCGACGGTGCCGACGTGTTCCAGCGGCACGCCCATGGCAAAGGCCAGCGGCCAGAACAGCCAGGCCGCGATGACCTGCAAGGTGAGGCCCGTGACGGGTTCCAGCACCATGTTCACCAGCGCCACCAGCGCCACGAAGACGATCAGCATGGCCATGATGCCGAACAGCAATTGCAGCCCATCCATCGTGCCGCGGACCACCGCCTCCATCGCGCTGTCGTAGAGGCGGGGGGCCTCGGCCTGCTCCCCGGCATCCGGCACCTCGCCGGGTCGGGGCGGGATCATCAGCAGCGCGGCGACGATGGAAGCGGGGGCGGCGATCAGCGACGCCACCAGCAGCTGCCCCGCCGCATCCGGCACGACGGGGGCGATCATGAAGGCATAGACCACCAGCATGTTGCCGCTGATGGTGGCCAACCCCGCCGTCATCACCACGAACATCTCGCTGGTCGTCAGCCGGGCCAGCCAGGGGCGGATCAGCAGCGGCGCCTCCACCATGCCGACGAAGACATTGGCGGCGACGGAAAAGCCCGTGGCGCCGCCGATGCCGAGTGTTCCCGAGAGCACCTTCGCCAGGGCGGCGACGACCACCGGCAGGATGCGCCAGTGGTAGAGCAGGGCGGACAGCGCACCCACGACCAGCACCAGCGGCAGGCCCTGGAAGAACAGGATGAAGCCCGCGCCGGGGAAGGGCTCCGCGAAGGGCAGCGGGCCACCGCCGAGATAGCCGAAGACCAGGGTGGTGCCTTCCTTCGTCGCCGCCGCCAGCGCATCCACCGCGCGGCCGATCAGCGCGAAGGCGGCACGCAGCGGCGCGATGTGCAGCAGCGCGGCCGCCAGCACGATCTGCAACACGAGCCCCGCCAGGATCACCCGCCAGGGCACCCCCCGCCGGCACCCGCCCAGCACCCAGGCCAGCAGCGCCAGGGCCAGCAGGCCAAGGCCGGATTGGATCTGCAACGCACTCATTCCGCGGCCTTTCGAGGGGTCTCATCGGGGATGTCGAGGGCGCGGATCGCATCGCCGCGGCGCGCGATCTTCTCCGCCGTGACCTCGATATCCCGCATGTCCTGCGCCATGGCGGCGTAGTGGCCGCGCAGCGCGCCGACGCGGCGTTCGAGGCGCGAGGTCTCCTCCGCCAGCGCCTCCACCTGCTGGCGGATGCGCCGCGCCTCATCCTGCAGGCGCGCATCGCGCAACAGGCCGCGCATGGTGTTGAGCACGGCCCAGAAGCTGGACGGGCCCACGATATGCACGCCGCGCCGCGCGGCCTCCGCGAACAGGTCGCCATGCTGCGCCAGAAGCGCCGCGTGGATGGCCTCCGAGGGCAGGAACATCAGCGCGCCTTCCGCCGTCTCCCCGGGGATCAGGTATTTTTTCGAGATATCATCGACGTGCCGGCGGATATCGGCGGCGAAGCGGCGGGCGGCCTGCGCGCGCGACGTCACATCCGGCGCATCCTGCATCGCCGCCCAGGCTTCGAGGGGGAACTTGCTGTCCACCGCGATCGGGCCGGGCGGGAAGGGCAGGCGGATCAGGCAGTCGCAGCGCGTGCCGTTGGACAGGGTGTGCTGCCAGGCGAAGCCCGATGGCGGCAGCCGGTCCTGCACCAGGTCGCGCAGCTGCACCTCCCCCAATGCCCCGCGCGCCTGCTTGTTGCCGAGCACGGCAGCGAGCGACGTCACCTGCCCGCCCAGCGCCTCGATGTTCTGCCGCGCGCTGTCGATCACGGAAAGCCGCTGCTGGATGGCGCTGGCCGTGGCCTGGGTGCGTTCCGCCGCCACGTCCAGCCGCTGGCCGAGCGCGCGTTCCTGTTCCCGCATCCGTTCGTCGGTGCGGGCGGCGAGGCGTTCCTGCGCGGCGGTGATGGCATCCAGCGTGGCCGCGATGCGGTCCATGCGTTCGGCGGCGCGGCCGCGCAGCGCCAGCATCAGCAGCAGCACCGCCAGGGCGGCGACGCCCGCGATCAGCGCGATGGGCAGCCAGTCCGGCACCGGAATCCCCCGATTCGTCGGTGCCATCCTGCCATGGCGATCACGCCGGCGCGAAACGCCCTTGCGCGTCCATCAGCACCAGGCGGCCCGTCGCCACGCCGAAATGCGCGCCATGCAGCGCGAGCGTGCCCGCCTCCACCGCCTCCGCCACCCAGGGAAAGGTCAGGAGGTTGGCGAGGGAGATGCGGACGGCCTCATGCTCGCAGGCCTCCTGCGCCGCTTCCGGCGTGTCGCAGCGCAGGCCGGCGTCGCGCGCGCGGGCCGCGATGTTGATCCAGCCCGCGATGAAGTCCCCGGCTTCCACCGGGACGCCTTCGCGCAGCGCGCGGATGCCGCCGCACAGCGCATGGCCCATCACGACCAGGTCCTTCACCCCCAGCACGCGGACCGCGAATTCCACCGCCGCGCTGGTGCCGTGGAAGGCGGCGTCCGGCATGTAGGGTGGGACAAGGTTCGCGACGTTGCGGACGATGAACAGCTCCCCCGGCGCCGCCGCGAAGATCATCTGCGGGTCCACGCGGCTGTCGGAGCAGGCGATGATCATGGTGCGCGGCCGCTGGCCCTGCGCGGCCAGGGCCTCGAACCGCGCGCGCTGCTGCGGCCAGGTGTCTTCCCGGAAGCGCCGATACCCGTCGAGCAGGCGCTGCATCGGCACGAGCCCCTGTTCAGAAATGGTCGGCGCGCAGGACGGTGCAGTCGGTGATGCTGACAATGGCCGGGCGCGCGCCCAGCAATTCGTCACTGGCGTCCAGCACGCGTGCCGTCACCGCCTCACTCGCGATGCAGACGATGACGACGTTGTCGAGCACGCCGGACAGATCGCCGCCGAGCCGCACGCCCCGCCGCCCGCGGCCGGACAGCACGGGCAGGATGGTCCAGCCCGTGGCGCCAAGGCGGTCGAGCAGGTCCGTGACGTCATCGGCGCGGACGCGCTCCACGACGATCTCGATGCGCTTGCGGTGATGCATGGTCAGGCCCCGGCCAGTTTCACCCAGAGCGGGATTCCCACCAGGATGTTGAAGGGAAAGGACACGGCGACGGAGAGGGTGACATAGACACCCGCATCGGCCCGCGGCAAGGCCAGGCGCATGGCCGCGGGCACCGCGATGTAGCTGGCGGAACCCGACAGCACCGCCATCAGCGCGATGCCGCCGGTCGACAGGCCGATGGCCTGCGCGCCCAGCAGCCCCGCCGTGCCCCCCAGCAGCGGCATCGCCATGCCGAAGCCGACCAGCCCCCAGGACAGGCCCCGCCCGCCGGCACGAAGCTGGCGCACCGCCATCAGCCCCATCTCCAGCAGGAACAGGCAGAGCGCGCCGGGGAAAAGCGCCTCGGTGAAGGGGGCCAGTTGCTGGCGCCCGGGCGCGCCGGCGAGGAAGCCGATCAGGAAACTGCCGAGCAGCAGCACCACCGGCCCGTTCAGCAGCACCTCATGCGCCAGCTTGCCCGCATTCAGCCGCGGCTGGTCCGGCCCGGCGCCAAGCCTTGCCAGCAGCAGCGCCGTCAGGATGGCGGGGGTTTCCATGGCGGCGAGGACAGCGGGCATGAACCCCTCCTGCGCCACGCCGAGTGTCGCCAGTGTGCCGGCGGCGGCGGCGTAGGTGACGACGGAGACCGAGCCGTAATGGCCTGAGATGGCGGCCGCCGTCTCCCGTTCGATCCGCAGGGCGCCGCGCAGGAACAGGAAGGCCGGCAGCGGCAGCAGGAAGGACAGGCCGATGCCGAGCGCGAGCGCCGCCCACAGCCCTTCCGTCGCCCCCGGGCTCGCCAGCGCCGCGCCGCCCTTCAGGCCGATCGCGATCATCAGGTAGATCGACAGGGCGCGGGCCAGCGCCTCCGGGATCGACAGGTCGGCGCGGAGGAGCCCCGCGGCGAAGCCGAGGACGAAGAACATCACCGGGGGCGGAAGAAGGGAGAGGATTTCGGGCACGGGTGCCTTCCGGGCTGGTGGCGCCTGCCGTCGCACCGTCCGGCTGGCTGCCACTCATGGGTTGCTGACGCAGGACCGGGATGCGTTCGCGTCCGCTCGCGCAGCGTGCTGTAGCCGCTGTCGCGGGGCCGGATTCAAGGATTTCGATGAATCCGCATCAAGTCGTCGCGCTCAGTGGCGGAAATGCCGCATTCCCGTGAACACCATCGCTAGCCCGGCCTTGTCGGCGGCCGCGATCACCTCCGCGTCCCGCATCGATCCCCCGGGCTGGATGACGGCGGTGGCGCCGGCCGCCGCGGCGGTCTCCAGCCCATCGGCAAAGGGGAAGAAGGCGTCGGAGGCGACGACGGAGCCGAGTGCCAGCGGCTGGTCGAGACCGGCCGCCTTGGCCGCCGCTTCCGACTTCCACGCCGCGATGCGGGAGGATTCGACGCGGTTCATCTGCCCCGCGCCGATGCCGACCGTGGCCAGGTCCTTCGCATAGACGATGGCGTTGGATTTCACGTGTTTGCAGACCCGGAAGGCGAAGAGGAGGTCGCGCATCTCCTGCGCGCTCGGCGCGCGCTGCGTCACCACGCGCAGCGCCCCCTCCGTCACCCGCCCATTGTCGCGGGACTGGGCGAGGAAGCCGCCGGCCACGGACTTCACCAGCCGCCCCGGCGCGGCGGGGTCGGGCAGCCCGCCCGTCAGCAACAAACGCAAACTCTTCTTGCGGGCGAAGACCGCCTTCGCGGCGTCATCGGCATCCGGCGCCACGACCACTTCCGTGAAGATGGCGGCGATCTTCTCGGCAGCGGCGGCGTCCAGCACGCGGTTGGCGGCGACGATGCCGCCGAAGGCGGAGACGGGGTCGCAGAGCAGGGCGCGGTCCCAGGCTTCCGCCAGGCTCGCCGCCGTCGCCACCCCGCAGGGATTGGCGTGCTTGACGATGACGATGCTCGGCTCGTCGAATTCGGCGACGCATTCGAAGGCGGCGTCGGTGTCGTTCAGATTGTTGTAGGACAGTTCCTTGCCCTGGACCTGGCGCGCGGTGGCGATGCCGGGGCGGTTGCTGCCATCGGTGTAGAAGGCGGCCTGCTGGTGCGGGTTCTCGCCGTAGCGCAGGCCCTGGCGGAGAATGCCGGCGACCGCCAGGCGCTGCGGAAAGACATCCTTGTTCTCGCCCGCGAACCAGGTGGAGATCGCGGTGTCATAGGCCGCCGTGCGGGCATAGGCGGCCTGGGCAAGGCGCCGGCGCAGTGCCAGCGTGGTGCCGCCGTCTTCCAGTTCCACCCGCACTTCGGAAAGCTGCTCGGGCTCCGTGATGACGACAACGGAAGCAAAATTCTTGGCGGCGCTGCGGATCATCGCGGGCCCGCCAATGTCGATATTCTCGATGCAGTCCTCGAACTCGGCACCCTTAGCGACGGTCGCCTCGAAGGGGTAGAGGTTCACGGCGACGAGGTCGATCGGCGCGATGGCGTGCGCCTCCATCTGCGCGAGGTGGTCGGCCAGGTCCCGCCGGCCGAGCAGCCCGCCATGCACCTGCGGCACCAGTGTCTTCACCCGGCCATCGAGAATCTCAGGAAAACCCGTGTGCTCCGACACATCCTTCACCGGGATGCCGGCCGCGCGGATGGCGCTGGCGGTGCCGCCGGTGGAGAGGATCTCGGCGCCCTGGGCGACGAGGAAGCGGGCGAATTCGACGATGCCCGTCTTGTCGGAGACGGAGAGCAGCGCGCGGCGGACGGGGAGGGTCTGGCTCATGCGGCGCGGCATAGACCCCTCCCCCCGGGGCATCAACCGCGTTTGGTGCCTTCCAGCAATGCAATGCTGCGGGCCACGACCTTCGCCTCATCGAAACGGTCCAGCGCCCGGGCGCGGCCGGCCTCCCCCATCGCGGCGCGCAGCGCGGGATCGGCGGCGAGGCGCGAGAGGGCATCGGCCAGCGGTTCGACGGTGGCGGGGGGCACCAGCAGCCCGGTCTCGCCATCCACCACCTGCTCGCGCGGCCCGCGGATATCGGTCGCCACCACGGGCAGGCCGGTCAGCATCGCCTCGATGATGGACATGGGCAGGCCCTCGAAGTGGGAGGGCAGGCAGAAGACATCGGCCGCCGCCATCAGCGCCGGGATGTCGTGCCGGTAGCCCAGGCGCTTCAGCCTCGGGCCGAGCGCCGCCGCCGCGCGCGCGAAATGCGGCTCCAGATCCTCCCCATGGTCGGAGGGCAGGCGTTCGCCGACGATCCACAAGGTGCAGCCCGGCGGCGCCGCGGCCAGCAACTCCGGAATCCCCTTGTGGCGGACGAGGCGGGAGACGGCGATGACGACGCAATCCGCCGGCCCCGCGCCGAGTTCCGCCCGCAGCCGCGCCCGCGCCGCCGCGTCCGGCCGGAAGCGGGCGGGGTCGCGCCCGTTCAGCACGGCGGTGGCGTGCGGGTGGATGCCGAGGCGCCGCGCATCCTCCGCCTCCTCCGCGCTCACGGTGAGGAAGGTATCCGTGATGCGGCCGGCGGCGCGTTCGAGGTTGAGGGCAAGGGTGCCTCGCCACCAGGGGCCGGGCTGGTTGAAGAGGAAGCCGTGGCAGGTATAGGCGATCCGCTGCACGCCGGTGACGCGCGCGGCGGTGCGCGCCAGCAAGCCGCTGATCGGCATATGGGCGTGGACAAGGTCCGGCTTCTCCGCCCGCATCAGGGCGACAAGGGCCGAAAGCGCCCGCGCCTGCGCCACAGGGTTCAGGCTGCGCGCCATGGGAACGGGGGCGATGCGAAAACCCTCGGCGCGGGGGAGGTCCAGCAAGGGACCCTCGGCGCAGACGCCCACCACCTCATGCCCCCGGTCCCGCAGGCCGCGCATCAGGGGCAGGAGGAAGTGGCGCAACGAGAAATCGACGTTGGTGATTTCGAGGATTTTCACGTGCGCCGTGGGGAAGGCGCTGCCTTCCCCCCACCCCATCCGCCCCATGTGGAAGATTTGGGGGGGAGACCCCCCTGGACCATCGTCAATTGAAGGGTTCCAAGGGGCCCCAAACCGTCAAGGAGGGGGCCCTTGGCATGGGGGGTACGGGGGGAACAGCGTTCCCCCCGGGCAGCCACAGCCACCCTACTCCTCCGCCTCCGCCCCGCCCGGCGTGCCCATGCTGGCCCGCACGATCGCCCATTGCAGGCTGTTCGCGCCGGCTTCCGCGTACAAGGCCACCTGCTGGCTCCGGCGCGGCTCCGCGGCCAGGTAGATGCTCTCCTCGATCGCGACGCGCGCGCCCTTCACCCGCAGCCGCCAGCCGACGCCGGAGGGAAGGCGCAGCAGCACCCCCTGCTCATCCTGCTGCAGACTGGCCACCACCGCGGGATGAAGGTGGAAGCGCACGGCGAAGCTCGGCACGGCCACGTCGCGCTCGGCCTCCAGCACATCCTCGCCACGGAGATCGTCGCCGGATTCCGAGAGATAGAGCCGCCGGCGGTGCCGCAGGCCGAATTGCCGGACCCAGCCATCATGGCTGGCCTCCAGCCACTGTGCGCCATTGGCCTCCTGCCGGTCGGCCTCCACCTGCTCCACGCGGCGGCCGAGCCCCTCGGGCTTCAACTCGCTGGAATTGGTATCGGCGAGCACCAGGGTGGAGTGGGCGGCGGTGGCGCGCAGCGCGTCGCGCCACTCCCCCTCCGCCGCCGGGGCGGCACCGCAATTCACGATCAGCCGGTCGCGGCCCACCGACATCTCGAAGGACAGGGTCCCGGCATGGGCGTTGCGGTCGGCACCGCGCGGCAACCCGCCCGGCGTCGCATCCCGCCGCGCGGTGGGCGGCGCGCCGCAATCCGCGATGACGAGGGTGCGGCTGGCCGACAGGCGCTGGAAGCCCGTTTCCGGCAGGTGGGTCGGCGCGCGGCCGCGGGACTGGCCCTGGGTCAGCACCAGGTCGATGATCGCGGCCTGCTCCTCCCGCGTCCCGTTGAACAGGGAGAGGCCGCCATCGGCGTGGCGCAGCAGGCGCAGCGCCGGCGCGGCGCGGTCCAGCGTGCCGGCCAGCTGGGACGGCGCCTCGATCCCCGCCCCATGCAGCAGGTTGCGGATCTCGATCAGGTCCTGGAGGGCGAGGAGCTGCGCCGTCGGGCTGCGCTCCACATGGCCGCCATCCGGGTTGAACTGGCGCTCCAGCTCCTGCGGCAGGAAACGGACGCAGCGGGCGAGCCAGGTCTCCTCCTCCAGCGCCACGGCGGCTGCCATGCCGCCCTTCAGCGCGACCAGCGCGCCGCGATGCGCTGCCTCCGCCGGCAGGCCGGCCACCACGCCGCGGGCATCCTGGGCAAGCCGCTGCATCAACTGCTTGCGGAACCCGTCCTCCGCCGTCGCGGCCAGGAAGTCCCAATGGCCGAGCCAGGCGGAGATGCGGGCGCCGGCCACTTCGGGGGCCTCGGCCAGCGCCTCATGGCTGGCGAGCGCCAGCCAATCCGCCGTCAGCGCCCGGCCGCGCAGGCGCGCGGCATCGGTGCCGAGCGCGCGGAGGTCCCGCAGCCAGGCGAAGCCATGCGCCGCGCTGCGCCAGGCGGCGGAACCGCCGCCGCCGCCCCAATCGCCGGGGCCACCATCCGCATCCTGCGGCCGCAGCGGGCGGACGGTGCCCTGCACCTCGAACTCGCCCCGCAGCAGGCGGGCGCCCCGCGCGGCATCGCCGGGCCAGAGGTCGCGGAAGGACCGCGCGGGCCCGTCCGGCACCTTGATCGGTTTCAGATTCGCCAGGATGCGGCGCGCGCCGCGAAGGACCCCCCCGATCATGGCGTCTCCCTTTATCCGCGCAGGCCGGCGATGGCGGCGGCGTAGTCAGACGTTCCGAACACCGCGGTGCCCGCCACCAGCACATCGGCGCCGGCGGCGATGCAATCCTTCGCCGTCACCGCCGTCACGCCGCCATCGACCTGCAGGGCGATGTCGTGGCCGGAGGCCTCGATCATGCCGCGCAAGGTCGCGATCTTGGAAAGCTGGGTGCGGATGAAGGACTGCCCGCCGAAGCCGGGGTTCACCGACATCACCAGCACCAGATCCACCAGGTCGATCACCTCCGCCACCACGCCGACCGGCGTCGCGGGGTTCAGTACCACGCCGGATTTCTTGCCCAGCGCCCGGATCGTCTGCAGCGACCGGTGCAGATGCGGCCCCGCTTCCGGGTGCAGGCTGATGAGGTCCGCCCCCGCATCGGCGAAGGCCGCGAGGTAGGGGTCCGCCGGCGCGATCATCAGATGCACGTCGAAGGGCATCCGCGCATGCTTGCGCAGCGCCTTCACCACCGACGGGCCGAAGGAGATGTTGGGGACGAAATGGCCGTCCATGATGTCGAGGTGGAGCCAATCGGCGCCGGCGGCCTCGATGGCAGCAACCTCCTCCCCCAGCCGCGCGAAATCGGCGGCGAGGAGGGAGGGCGCGATGCGGATGGGGCGTGAAGAGGACATGTCAGTTCCGCTTCTACCCGCCACCGCCCCGCGGGGAAACCGGGCGGGGGGGCTCGCACCCCCTCAAATCGGCAGGGCGGTCGTGCTTTTGACGCGTTCCATCGCGAAGCGGCCGGTCACTTTGCGCAGGCTCGGCACCGCCGCAACGAAACGGCGGTAGAACGCATCGTAGCCCGCCATGTCCGGCACGACGACGCGCAGCAGGTAGTCGACATCGCCGCCCAGCCGCCAGCACTCCACGATCTCCGGCAGGCTGTCCACGGCGGCGGCGAAGCGGGCGATCCAGTCGGCGGAATGGTCGCCGGTCTCGATCGAGACGAAGACGGAGATCGGCAGCCCGACCAGCGTGGCATCCACCAGCGCCACGCGGCCGGTGATGACCCCCGCTTCCTCCATCCGCTTGATGCGCTTCCAGCAGGGGGTGGGGGTCAGCCCCACTTCCTGGGCGATCTCCGCCAGGGAACGGGCGGCGTCCTGCATCAGCAGGCGGAGGATCTCACGGTCGATGCGGTCGAGTTCGGCGGCGGCCATGCCTTGGGTGTCCCGGGTCACGATACCGGAACTTTAGAACAAATTTTTTCGGATCACGCCAGTGGCGGGGCGGATGAGAAGGATTTTCCGCCCAATCCCCTCAGAGCCGCAGGAAACGCGCGGCGAAGAAGCCATCCAGCCCGCCGCGATCGGCCCAGAGGTCGGGCCGCGTCCGCAGCGTGCCGCGGGGCGTGATCGCCTCCTCCAGCCCCGGCAGCTCCGCGGCCGTGATCGGGTCCGCCACCAGCCCCAGCGCCGCGGCGCGGGCCAGATGCGCCTCCCCTTCCTCCGGCTGGAGGGAACAGGTGGCGAGCACGAGGCGCCCGCCGGGACGCAGCAGGCGGGTCGCCTGTTCCAGCAGCCGCGCCTGCGTCTCCGCCAGCGCCGTGATGTCCGCCACGCGCTTGAGGTGGGGGATGTCCGGGTGGCGGCGGATGATGCCGGTGGCGGAACAGGGGGCGTCCAGCAGCACGGCATCGAAGCCGGCGCCATCGGGCTGCCAGGTCGCGGCATCGGTTTCCAGCACGACGGCATCCAGGCCGAGGCGCGCCAGGTTCTCCCGCAGCCTGGCGGCGCGGCGGGGGTCGCGTTCCACCGCCGTCACGGCGGCGCCGGCGGCGGCCAGTTGCGCGGTCTTGCCGCCGGGGGCGGCGCAGAGGTCCGCCACGCGTTCGCCGGGCTTCACCGCCAGCAGCTTCGCAGGCAGGGCGGCGGCGGCGTCCTGCACCCAGAAAAGGCCCTCCGCCAGGCCGGGCAGGTCAGCGGCGCGGGTGCCGGCGGGCAGGCGCCAGCTGCCGGTCGGCAGTTCCACGGCGCCTTCCGGCGGGGTCGCGCCCGGCTTCAGGGAAATGTCGAGCGGCGCGGGCACCTGGTGGGCGCGGGCGATGGCGCGCACGGCGGGGCCATAGGCGGCGTGCCAGGTGGACCAGAGCCAGGGCGGCGTATCCAGCCGCTCCGCATCCAGCCCATCCAGCGACCCCTCGGCCGCCACCTTGCGGAGCACGGCGTTGACCAGGCCGGCGAAGGGGCGGGGCACCACCTCCACCGTCGCGGCGACGGCGGCGTGCGCGGGGGTGCCGAGAAGGAGCAACTCGGCCGCCCCCATCCGCAGCGCGGCGCGCACCACCGGCGGCGGTTCACGGCGCAGGAAGGGTTCCAGCACGGCGTCCAGGCTGCCGGCGCGGCGCAGCACGGCGGCGGCGATGCGGTGGGCGGCGCCGCGGTCCCGCGCCTCCAGCGCCGCGGGCAGGGCATCGAGGGCCTCCTCGATCGGCCGGCGGCGTTCGAAGACGGCGGCGAGCAGGGAGAGGGCGGCGTTGCGCGTCAGCACGCCGGGCGCCTGCTTGCCGGATTGGGTGCGTCGGGGGGTGCGCGTGGGGGTGCTGGGGGGCATGAGCGGCGCTTTATGGCCCCCCGGCCCGCGCCGTGCTAGGGCCGCGCCATGCAAGCGCTGCGCGATTTCCTCGACAGGCTGCCGGAGACGCGCCGCCCGCTTCGCTGGCTCGCGCTGCTGTGTCTGCTGCTCTGGCTGCCGGGCTTCTTCACCATCCCTGCCGGGGACCGCGACGAAAGCCGCTTCGCCCAGGCCAGCCGCCAGATGGTGGAGACGGGCGACTATGTCCGCATCCGGCTGGGCGAGGTGGAGCGCAACAAGAAGCCCGCGGGCATCCACTGGGCCCAGGCCACCTCGGTGCATGTGCTGGAGGGCCTGCGCCTCGGCACTCGGGCCGATATCTGGGCCTATCGCATCCCCTCCCTCCTCGGCGCGATGCTGGCGGTGCTGGCGACGGCGCAGTTCGGCCGGTCCCTGGTCGGGCGGCGGGCGGCCTTCCTGGGCGCGGCCATGCTGGCGGGGTGCTTCGTCCTGGGCGTCGAGACGCATATCGCCAAGACCGATGCCGCGCTGCTCGGCACCATCGTGGTGGCGATGGGGCTGATGGGGCGGGCCTATCTGGCGCCGGGGCAGTTCAGCGCCAGGCAGGCGGCGGGGTTCTGGCTGATGCTGGGCGGCGCGGTGCTGCTGAAGGGGCCGATCGGGCCCGCGGTGCCGCTGCTGGCGGGAATCACGCTGTTCGCCGCCGATCGCGGGTGGAAATCCGGCGCGCCCTGGCTGCGCGCCCTGCGCCCGGGCTGGGGCATTCCGCTGATGGTGCTGGCGGCCGCGCCCTGGTTCATCGCGGTCACCATCGCGACCGAGGGCCGCTTCATCGCCGATGCCCTGGGCAGCGACATGCTGAACAAGGTCGGCGGCGCGGATGAGAATCATTGGGGCCCGCCCGGCTATTATTTCCTCAGCTTCGGCATCGCGGCGTTCCCGGCCGCCTTCCTGGTGCTGCGCGCCGCCCCCGGCGCCTGGGCGGACCGGCTGCAGCCCGCCACGCGCTTCCTGCTCGCCTGGGCCGTGCCCGTCTGGCTGATGTTCGAGGCAGTGACGACGAAGCTGCCGCACTACGCCATGCCGGCCTATCCCGCGCTGATGCTGCTGGCGGCCGCCTGGGCGCTGGACCCGCTGCGGCGCCAGGCGCCGCGCTGGCTTTCCGTCTTCTCCCTGGTGGTCGCCATCCTGGTGGCCTTCGGCATCGCGGCGGTGGCGGTGGCGCTGCCGGTGCTGGCGGATGGCCGTGTCTCCCTGGTCGCATTGCTGGCCGTGCCGGCGGCGGCGCTGTTCTCCGCGGGGGTCTGGCTGGTGCTGCGGGATGGCGCGCCGGCAAGGGCCGCGCTGCTGGCGGTGCTGCTGGCGGTGCCCTTGCAGGCCGTGGTGCTGGAGGGCGTGCTGCCGCGGCTGACGGCGCCCTGGATCTCGCCGCGCCTGGCGGCGCTGGTCCACCAGGCCGCGCCGGGGCTGCCCGATGAACGCTTCGGCATCACGGGCTACCACGAGCCCAGCCTGATGTTCGCGCTGGGCGGTGAGATCCGCCTGCTGCGCGGCGGCGAGGAAGCGGCCCGCTTCCTGGCCGGGGAACCCGGGCGCCTCGCCGCCGTATCGGACCGGGAGGAAGCGCGTTTCCGGACGGAAGCGGCGGCCCTCGGCCTGGTGCCGCAGGAACGCGGGACCGTGGCGGGCTTCAACTATTCCCGCGGCCGCCGGGTGGCGATCGTGCTGTACGGAGTCGGTGGATGATCGAGTGGGTGACGAACGTGGTGGCCGCCGGCGGCTGGCCCGGCGTGCTGTTCCTGATGTTCCTGGAGAACCTGTTCCCGCCCATCCCGTCGGAGGTGATCATGCCGCTCGCGGGCTTCGCGGCGGCGCGGGGGCAGATGTCCTTCACCCTGGCGCTGATCGCCGGCATCGTCGGCACGCTGCTGGGCAATGTCTTCTGGTACGAGCTGTCGCGCGCCATCGGCGCGGACCGCATCCGGCCCATGGTCGGCCGCTACGGCCGCTGGTTCGCGGTGGGGGAGGATGACCTCCGCAAGGCCGAGGATACGCTGCGCAAATACGGCCCCTTCGCGCTGTCCTTCGGCCGGTTGCTGCCCGGCATCCGCACCGTCATCTCCATCCCCGCCGGGCTGATCCGCATCCCGCGCGGCCTGTTCTACCTCTACACCACCATCGGCAGCACGGTGTGGATCACCTTCCTGATCTGCGCCGGCTACTTCATGGAAGACCATTACGACCAGGTGGAAGGGTGGCTGGAGCCCTTCGCCTATGTCGTGGTGGCCGGCATCCTCGGCACGTATTTCTGGCACATCTGGTCCACCCGCATCCGCAAGCCGCGCTGATCCTCAGCGCCGGACCGGGATCGGCACCAAGGCGGGGGCGCGGCCGCCGCCGCCCGGGGGCCGCGACTTCGCCGGGCGGTCCGCCAGCAGCACGGTCGCGGCGCCGATCTGCGCGCTGCCGAAGGTGAGGCCGAGAAAGAACCACAGCACCAACACCGGCCACCAATGCCCGGCGGCGGTCAGCAGGATGCCCCCGGCGCCGCCGGGGTTCGCCAGCACGAAGGCGGTGGTGGCGATGGCGGCGATCCCGAAGCCGATCGCGGCATGGGACAGCAGGAAGCGCACCAGGATCGGCAGGCGGCGCCAGGCGCCGGGGCTTGGCATGGCCGGTGGTCCTCGGTCGGGATGCCGTGGCCAACGAAGCATCAGCCCCATGGGTTCCGCCTTCCGCCACTATCGGACCAGGGCCCGGGCTGCACCGAGGGCCGTGCGGGCCCGGACTGGGGCATCCGCCGCGGCGGCGCGGCCATGCCGCCACCGCCGGGCGGCGGGCCGATGCGCCCCGCCAGCGCCTGCAGCGCGGCCACGCGGTTGGCCGTGCTGGGGTGGGTGGAGAACAGCCCATCCATCCGCAGCCCCGAGAGCGGGTTGATGATGAAGACATGGGCGGAGGCGGGGTTGGCTTCCGCGGCCTCGTTCACCCGGCCCTGCTTGTAGCCCTCCAGCCGCATCAGCGCGTTGGCCAGGCCCTCCGCGTCGCCGGCGATCTCGGCGCCGACGCGGTCGGCCTCATATTCCCGGGACCGGCTGATCGCCATCTGCACGATCATCGCGGCGATGGGGGCCAGGACCACCAGCAGGATGGCGCCGATCGGGCCGAAGGGGTTCTGCCGGCCCTCGCTGTTGCGGCTGCCGAAGAGGAAGCCGAACTGCGCCAGCATGCCGATGGCGCCCGCGATGGTCGCCGTGATGGTCATGATCAGCGTGTCGCGGTTGCGGATATGGGCGAGTTCATGGGCGATCACGCCCGCCACCTCCCGCTCCGGCATCAGGTCCAGCAGGCCGGTATTGACCGCGACCGCGGCGCGGTCCGGGCTGCGGCCGGTGGCGAAGGCGTTGGGCTGGTCCTCATGGATCACGTAGAGCGCCGGCATGGGCAGCCCCGCCCGTGCCGCCAGCGCCTCCGTCATGGCGAACAGCCGCGGGGCATCCGCGGGGCCGATGGGTTGGGCGTTGTGCATGCCGAGCACGACGCGGTCGCTGTTCCACCAGGCGAAGACATTCATCCCGCAGGCCACCAGGAAGGCGATGACCATGCCCTGCTGGCCGCCGATGACGAAGCCGACGCCCACGAAGATCGCCGTCATCGCCGCCAGCAGCACGGCCGTCCGCAGATATCCGCTCATGATCGCCCGGTGCCTCCGTCTTTCCGCCGCGCGATGCGTTGAAGGGGTCTGCACCTGCGCGAGGAGGTCCTACATGTGGGGCATGACCGATGCCAATCACGGCCCGATGGCCCAGCAACTTCCGATCCCGCCCAGCGACCCGCCCGGCCCACCCCCTGGCCCACCCCCTGGGCCGCCCCTCGGGCCGCCCCCTGGGCCGCCCCCTGGCCAGCCGCCTTCCGAGCCGCCGCCGGTGATCCAGCCGCCGCCGGATGGCGACATGCCCCTGCCGGGAGAGAAGCCGCCGGCGCCAGTGGGTGATCCGCCCTCCGACAAGCCCATTCGGATGGTGCTGCCGAAGGAGATCGGCGGGCCGAAGGGGCCGGAGCCCACGCGCTATGGCGACTGGGAACAGAAGGGCCGCGCGACGGATTTCTGAGTCGGTTCAAGGCGTTCCGCGACTCGGGCGCGACTCGGGCCGCGGATCGGGGAACGCCGTTGTGCCGCGAATCGGAACGAGCCCCCCAGATATTGTGGTACGCGAACATCCGGCGGGGGTCAGCGATTCGTTCCGGCGACTCGGGCCAGGGCATTGATTCGACGGCTGCTTGCGCGGCCCCTGCCTGTTCCGATTCACCCTGCGTTCCAGCAACGGGGCGAATCGCGAACCTCAACCCGGTTTCGGGCGACCTGGCCGATCCCCGGGCCGGGCCAGGAACAGGCCGAGGCAGGCCAGCCCCGCGGCGGCGATGAACAGCGGCGGCTCCGCCCCCAGCGCCCCGCGGCCCAGCCCCATCACGGCGGGACCGAGCGACTGGCCCATGAAGAAGCAGAAGGCATGCATTGCCACCGCGCTGCCGCGGGCCATGGGCGCGACCTCCGTCACCCGGGTCTGGATCGCGCTGTGCATCATGTAGAAGCCGAGCCCCAGCACCAGGCAGCCCGCCACCAGCACCCAGGCGCTGGGGGCCAGCGCCTGCGCGACCATCCCGGATGCCGCGACGAAGCCGCCATAGCGCAGCGTCAGCCGCTGCCCGCCGATCCGCAGCATGGCCGGCGCCAGGGCGGCGAACAGGAAGCCCCCGGCGGCGAAGGCGGCGACGGCCAGCCCGGCCTCCCGCTGCCCGCCCAAGCCGCGTTCGATGACCAGGGGGGCGATGAAGGGGAAGATGCCGAAGACCATCATCCCCTCCAGGAAGACACTGCCATAGAGCACCCGCGCGGCGCGGAGCGACCAGAGCTGGCGGTAGCGGGCCAGCGCCTCCCCCAGGTTCAGCCGGCGCGGTTCCACCGGCGCCTCCCCCGCATCCGGCCGCAGCACCAGCACGGCCCCCGCCGCCGCCGCGGCGCAGAGCAGGGAGACGCCCCGCCAGCCCAGATACGGCTCCAGCGCCGCCGCGAGCAGCGCGCCGGCGGCCGACCCCGTCAGCCCCGCCACCAGCAGGCGGGAGAGGGCGAGCTGCCGGTCCTCGATCCGCACCCGGTCGCCGATGGTGGCGATGCAGAGCGGAAAGGTGCCGCCCGCGGCGCCACCGGCGATCATCCGCAGCACCGCCAGCGTGGCGAGGTCCGTGACGAAGAGATGCGCGACCAGCGCGAGGGCCAGCACCACCAGGCAGGCGCGGATGACGCGGCGCTTGCCCACCGCATCGCCCACCGGCCCCAGCACCGGCTGCACCAGCGCATAGGGCAGCGAGAAGGCAGTGGCGAGCAGCGCGACCGTCTCCGGCGTGGTGCGGAATTCGCCGGCCAGCACGCCCACCAGCGGGTCGAGCGACCGCATGGCCAGGTTGGCGGCGAAGCAGGCCAGGCCGAGGATCAGGATCAATCGGCCGGTGCCGGCGGGGGATGCCATGACCGGGATGTGCGGCCCGGCGGCCTGTTGCGCAACCCGGCGACACGGGCCAGGGCGCCGGAACGCTGGCGTGTCCGGACAAGTTGTGGAACAGAGTAGGGTACCGTGACCTCCACCCTGGCCCCCCCTTTCGCCATCGCCTTCCAGCCCATCGTGGATGTCGAGACCGGCCTGACCATCGCGCAGGAAGCGCTGGTGCGGGGCCGTGCCGGGCAATCGGCGGGCAGCGTGCTGGCCGCCGTCCCGCTGCCCGACCGCTACCGGGTGGATGCCGATATCCGGCGCGCGGCGATCGAGGAGGCGCTGCGCCTCGGCCTGCCGGCCACGACGGCGGCGCTGACGCTGAACCTCTATCCCGGCTGCGTCTCCCACCCCGAATACGGCGTCCGCCGCACCGCCGATGACGCGGCGGCGCTGGGCTTCCCGATGGACCGCCTGGTCTTCGAGATCAGCGAGATGGAGGCGGTGGAGGACCCGGAGGCGCTGGCCCTCGAACTCGGCGCCTTGCAGCGGCGGGGCTTGCGCATCGCGCTGGACGATGTAGGCACCGGCCATGCGCGGATGCCCCTGCTGATGGCCTGGCGGCCGGACGGCGCCAAGATCGCGCGGGAGGTCATCATGGGCCTCGACCTTGACCCCCAACGGCTGGAGCAGGTGCGGCTGACCCTGGCGCAGCTGAATTCCTTCGGGCTGGTGCCGGTGGTGGAGGGCGTGGAGACGGTGGGCGAGATGCGGGCGCTGCGGGCCATGGGCGTGCGCGCCATGCAGGGCTACCTCTTCGCCCGCCCGGGGGTTGGCGTCCTGCCGGTGCCGGTGGTGCCGGATGGGGCAGCGTGATCACCCGGTACGACGATTTCAAGGCTACGACGGATTTAGCCGTTTAAGCCGTTTTAGTGCATTTAATCGCGATTCGAGGGCGGCTTTGGACAAATGCCGGACCCTCGCCAAGGCAACAGGCGCCAAGGCAACAGGCGCCAAGGCAACAGGCCGCCAGGCGCGGTGCGCCCCGTGATGGTCAGAACATAGAACGAACATAAGGGCCGACGCCAGCCCGATTGCACCCTATCCGGCCTTTTCCGGCCCGGCATCCCGGGCAGGCCGGCAGCGCTGGCTCTCCCGCCAAGCCTCCAGCGGCGCCTGGCCACGGCACTCCCCGGCCGGCACGGCGGCTTCCGTCGGCGCGGTCGGGCCCCCGGCCTCTGCCGGCAGGGGTGAGAGCCAGAGGGCGAGCAGCCCGGTGGCGGCGGCGCGGCGGATGGGCGGCATGGCGATCCCCTTTCCGTGACAGTCCGCGAAGGGTCAGGGGGTGAAGCGGCGCCCCGGCGGCATGATCGCGGCGGGAAAGCGGCGAGGCCCCCGGCCGGATCATCAATCCGTGAGGTCGTCCGGCGCGCCGGCACGGGCGCAGAACGCCACGATCAGGCGACAGGCCGCGTCCCAGTCGGGCGCGGCGAGGCGCAGCCGGTGATCGGCATCCAGCGCCTGGACCCGGATCCGGTCCGACAGGGCATAGCGCCGCGCCGCCGCGGGGGTGCCATAGGCGTCGCGGCTGCCCTGCAGGATCAGCGTCGGCACCGCGATCCCGGCGAGATGGGCGAAACGCGCCGGCTCCTCCGCCGCGCCCGGCCGGCGGAAGGGATAGCCGAGGCAGATGACCGCCCGCACGGGGCGGCGGCAGGCGACCTCCGTCACCACCCGGGCGCCGGAGGAACGGCCGATCAGCACCACGCGCCGCAGCGCCGGGCCATCGGGCAGCGCGGCTTCCAGCTGCGCGCTCCGGGCGGCGATGCCGGGGTCGAAGCCGCCCGGGGTCCCGGCAAGCGCCTCCTGGCCGATCCAGCCGCCGATATGGGGGGTCAGGCGCGGGGCGAGCGCGCGTTCCACCCCGACATCATCCGGGAAGGAATCACCGGCGAGGTAGAAGGCGGGCCCGGGACGGCCGGCAGCGACATCCATGGGGAACGGGACAGCGATACGCCAGTCGTTGAGGGTCAGCCGCGCTCCGTCACGCCGGTCGCGAAGCCATCGACCAGTTCGCGGATGCGGGCGGGGTCGGATTGTTCCATCACGCGGCGGGCGAAGCGGGCGCAATCGCCGATGTCGAGCGACCGGACCGCCTGCTTCACCCGCGGGATCGCGCTGGCATTCATCGACAGGCAGCGGATGCCCAGGCCCAGCAGCAGGGGCACCAGGCGGGGGTTGCCGCCCATCTCCCCGCAGACGGAAACCGGCATGCGCAGCCGGAGCGCCGCCTCGGTCGCGAATTGCATCAGGCGCAGCACGGCCGGGTGCAGCGGGTCATACAGGTGGGCGACCTCCGCATCCCCGCGGTCCACCGCCAGCGTGTACATGGCCAGGTCATTGGTGCCGATGGCGAAGAAATCGGCTTCCAGCGCGATGGCATCGGCGGCGAGTGCCGCGCCCGGCGTCTCGATCATCGCGCCGAGCTCGGGGAGTTTCTCCGGCAGCTTCTCACCCCGCCGGCGGAGGCGTCGCGCCACGCGGTCATAGACCTCCCGCGCCGCCTTCACCTCGGCGGGGATCGTCACCATCGGCAGCAGGACGCGCACCGCGCCTTCGGGGGCGCGGCCGGCGACGCGGAGGATGGCGGCGAATTGCGCTTCCAGCAGTTCCGGGCGCTTCAGCAGCATGCGGATGCCGCGGAGGCCGAGGGCCGGGTTGGCGCTGGTCTGGGCGGGGACGCCGGCGGCCAGCGCCTCCATCTCCTTCTCGCCACCCCAGTCGAGGACGCGGATGGTGATGGGGTCGCCGGCCATGGCTTCGACGATGGGCGCATAGGCCGCGACCTGCGCATCCTCGTCCGGCAGATCCTCCCGGTTCATGAACAGGAATTCGGTGCGCAGCAGGCCGATGCCCTGGGCGCCGGCCTGGGCGATCAGGGGGAGTTCGGCCGGGATCTCCATGTTGGCCAGCAGTTCCACCTCCTCCCCATCCGTGGTGATGGAGGGCAGGCGGCGGAGCTTGGCGAGCTTGGTGCGTTCCCGCGCATAGACGCCGACCTGGTCCTTGGCCCAGACCAGGGTCGCGGGGGTGGGGTGCAGCGCGATGGTGCCGGCGGCGCCGTCCAGCACCATCTGGTCCCCGCGCCGCGCCGCTTCCGTCAGGCCATGGACGCCGAGCACGGCGGGGATGCCGAGCGCGCGGAGCATGATGGCGGTGTGGCCATCGGCGCCGCCTTCCTCCGTCGCGACGCCGGCGATGCGGGTGGGGTCGAGCAGGGCGGCGTCGGCGGGGGTCACTTCCTCCGCCACCAGGATCGCGCCTTCGGGCACGTCCTTGAAGCTGCGGAAGGGGTTTTGCGTGAGATTGCGGGTCAGGCGGCGGGCGATCTCCCGCACCTCCCCGGCACGGCGGCGCAGCCCGGCCTTGTCGTCATCCTTGGCGGAGAGGATCACCTCCGCGATCGCGTCGGCTTCGTCCGCCACGGCGGTTTCCGCCGCCAGCAGGCCGGATTCGATGCGCTTGCGGGCGCCGCGGATCAGGCGGGAATCACCCAGCATCATGGCATAGGCGTCGAGGAGGGGTTCGAGTTCCTCCTGCGCTTCCTCCGGCAGCACGCCGAGGCGCATCTTGAGCTTGGCGACCTGCTTGCGGCTGGCGGCGACGGCGGCGGCCAGGCGCTGCTTTTCCGCATCCACCGCGGTTTCCGCGATGCTGCGCCGCGGGGCTTCCGCGGGGGGTTCGGTGGTGTCGAAGACCGGGCCGATGGCGATGCCGGGGGAGACGGCGATGCCCCGGATGACGGTTTCCTTCACCCGGCGCGCGGCACGCCGGTCGGCCGCCAGGCTGGCCTTCGCATCCGCCTTGTCGGGCTTGTCCGTCTTCATCCCGCCCGCTTGTCAGTCTTCATGGAAGCCAGCTTCGATCAGGCCGGCGATGGCGTCCATCGCTTCCTTGGCGTCCCAGCCCTCGGCCTCCACCACCACCTCGCTGCCCTGCCCGGCACCGAGCATCATGAGGCCCATGATGGAGCAGGCCGGCACCGTCTGCCCGTGGCGGGAGACGTTGACGCAGGCGGAGAAGCGTTCGGCGACGGTGACCAGCTTGGCCGCCGCCCGGGCGTGCAGGCCGCGGCTGTTGATGATCTTGATCGTCTTGCGCATGACCAATCCGCCGGCGGGGTCGCAACCGCAGGGGCCTTCGCCCTGCGCCATCAGGGCAGCGCCCGGCTGGGGGCTGGCTTTCGCCTCCCCGGCTTCATCCGGCCATTCGTTCATGCAGTGCCTCCGGCGTCGCGCGCATGGCCATTCGAGGAGCCATCGGGGGGGGTGCCATTCGATTTCGTGCCATCGGCCATGTCGGCCGCGCAGGCGATGTATTTACGGCCGGCGGCGGTCGCATGGACCACCGCCTCCGCCAGCGGTTCGGAGCCGCGGATCTTGGCGAGCTTCACCAGCAGCGGCAGGTTGACGCCGGCGATGACTTCCACCGTCCGGTGGTCGCAGAGCTGGAAGGCTAGGTTCGAGGGGGTGCCGCCCAGGATATCCGTCAGCACCACCACGCCATCGCCCTGGTCCACGCCGGCGATGGAGGCACGGATGTCCTCCCGCCGCGTTTCCAGCTTGTCCTCGGGATAGATGCAGACGGTCGCGACCGAGGTCTGCGGGCCCACCACGTGTTCCATGGCGAGACGCAATTCCTCGGCGAGGCGGCCGTGGGTAACGAGGACCAATCCGATCATGATGAGTGCGACAGGGCCTCCCGCCCCGCAACAGGATTTTCTCCAGCGACCGCCCCCTGCGCAGCGGGGGCATGGTTGGCGGCCGAGGAAGCGAGTTCGCGGTGGATCAGGTCCACCCGCCAACCCAGCGAGGTCAAATGGGATGCCATGCGCTCCGCCACAAGCACGGAGCGGTGACGGCCCCCGGTGCAGCCGAAGGCGAGCGTCAGGTACTTCTTCCCCTCCGCGACGTAGCGGGGCAACAGCAGGTCCAGCAGGCCCGTCATGCGGTCCCAGAATGGGAGGAAGGCGGGATCGGCCTCGACAAATGCCGCGATCTGGGATTCGCGACCCGTCATGGGGCGCAGCACCGGGTCGTAATGCGGGTTCCGCAGGAAGCGGACGTCCAGCACCAGATCCGCTTCCCGCGGCAATCCCTTGGGAAAGCCGAAGGAAAGGATGCCGATGCCGAGCCCCGCCGCATTGGCCGGACGGAAGCGCTGTTCGATCTGCCGCCGCAGATCCGGCAGCGGCATGTCGGAGGTATCCAGCACGACATCGGCCGCATCCAGCAGCGGCGCCAGCAGGGCGGATTCGCGGGCGATCCCCTCCTCCACCCGGCTGCCGAGCGTGCCACCCGGCGCGAGCGGATGGCGGCGGCGTGTTTCCGAATAGCGGCGGAGCAGGACGGGTGCCTCCGCCGTCGCGAAGACCAGGCTGACCGCGACATCGGGGCGCAGCCGCAGGCGGGCGACCACGCGCAGCACGTCCGGCGCATCGAAGCCCCGGGTGCGGGCATCGACCCCGATGGCCAGCGGTGTCGCGCCATCGCCGACCAGTTCCTCGATGATCGTCAGGGGCGGGTTGTCCACCGTCTCGAACCCCAGATCCTCCAGGGTACGGAGGATGGAGGCCTTGCCGGCGCCGGAGAGGCCGGTGACGAGGACCACCGGGCGGGCGGGGGGCGGCAGCGTGTCCATTACCGGGCGAAGGCCCCGGCGGCCATCGCGGCGCGGCCACAGGCGGCTTTCAGGGCGAAGGCCACCTTGTCCGGCGCCGAAGGCTCCTTCCCCCGCAGCGCGACCAGCGGCAGGGCGATCTGGTGCGCGGTCCAGGCGGCGGGTTCGGGCAGGCGGGGCGGATGGGTGTCCCGCAGCTGGATCGCCAGGCGAAGGCGCGTGCTGGCGGCGGCGGGCAGGTCCCGCATCAGGCCGAGGCCGCGGATTTCCAGCATGCCGCGCAGCGGGGCGGGGGAGGAGGCGATCAGCGCGCCCTGGTCCGCCGCGACCTCCACCTGGTCATCGGCGACGAGGGTCCAGCCGAGGCCGATCAGGCGAAGGACAAGATCGGACTTCCCGGCGCCCGAGGGGCCCAGGATCAGGACGCCATCATCATCCAGGGCCACGCAGGACCCGTGCAGCGGCATAGCGGTCCGAAGACCCCCAATTCATGGCGGGCGGACCATGGCAGAAAGGTGGCGGGAGTCAAATGAACCCGCGCCGCCCTGTGGCGGTTGCCGGGCAAGGGCGTCGCTGCCAGCCTGCGCGCCTGCATCGGGGAATGGCAGCGTGGCGATGATTGAGGCGGCGGATATCGAGGCGGCAGCAGGGCGGATCGCCCCCCATGTCCGGCGCACGCCGGTGATGCGGATGGCGGGGGGCGACCTCGGGCTGGATATCCCCCTGATCCTGAAGCTGGAACTGCTGCAGGCCACCGGCAGCTTCAAGCCGCGCGGCGCCTTCAACCGGATGCTGTCCCTGCCGGTGCCGGCGGCCGGCGTCGCCACCGCCTCGGGCGGCAACCACGGCGCGGCCGTCGCCTATGCCGCCCGGGCGCTCGGCCACAAGGCGGAGGTGTTCTGCCCGGTGCCGACGCCCGCCGCCAAGACCGACCGCATCCGCGCCTATGGCGCGACGCTGCACCAGGTCGGCCAGGCCTATGACGAGGCGCGGGAGGCGAGCGAGGCGCGCGCGGCGGAAACCGGCGCCATGATCGTCCATGCCTATGACCAGCCGGAGGTGTTGGCGGGCCAGGGCACGGTCGGGCTGGAATTGTGGCAGGACGCGCCGGAGGCGACGCATGTGCTGGTGGCGACCGGCGGCGGCGGGCTGATCGGCGGCATCGCCGCCTGGTATGCCGGCCGCGGCGCGGAGGTCATCAGCGTGGAGCCCGAGGGCTGCCCGACGCTCGCCACCGCCCTGCGGGAAGGCAGGCCCGTCCCCTGCCCCGTCGGCGGCCTGGCATCGGACAGCCTGGGGGCGCGGCAGGTGGGCGCGCTGATGTTCGAGGTCGCCAGGCACCATGTCGCCCGCGCCGTGCTGGTGCCGGATGCGGCGATCCTCGATGCGCAGAAGCGGCTGTGGCAGGCGATGCGGGCGGTGGCGGAACCGGGAGGCGCGACGGCGCTGGCGGCGCTGACCACCGGGGCCTTCGTGCCGCCGGCAGGGGCGCGGGTGGCGGTGGTGGTGTGCGGGAGCAACACCGATCCGGCGAAGGTCGTCTAGGACGGGGGAGCGCTGCTCCCCCGTGCCCCCTCGCCAGGGCCGAGCCGGCCCTGGACCGTCATCAGTTGCCGAACAGGCGCTGCACGCGGCCGAGGATTTCCGGCAGCGTCAGGCCGCTGGGCTGGGGCTGGGGGGCCGTGCCCTCCGGCACCCGGGCGCGGTAGCGGGCCAGGGCATCGCGGGTGCGCTCCAGCCGCAACTCCACCGGCTCCGCCTGCGCGGTCGCGGCGCCGAGGCCGGTGACGCGGACCAGGGCGGCGCCGGCGGCGGGGAGTTCTTCCGCGGCGCGCGCCGCATCCTCCGGCTTGGGGGCACAGGCGAGCGTCCGGCCCTCCAGCGTGCAGGGCATCTCGAAATAGCGGTTGGGGGGGAAACGGAGCTGGGCGCTGCCGGTCACGGCCAGCAACCCGCGGCCGGCGGCTTCCAGCGTCAGGTCGCGGGCGGTGACCACGGGCACCAGGCGGCCGCCACGGTCCTGCACTTCCAGCACCAGGGACGAACCACCGCCCCCCTGCGCGCGCTCCACCGGTTCGCGGTGGCGCAGCAGGCAATCCGCGCGGTCCGTCATCCGGTCCGTGATGCAGGACAGGCGCCAGCTGCCGATCTCCTCCGGCGGGACCGCGGCGGGGGTCGTCACCGGTTGGGCCGCCACGGGGGCGGCCACTGGGGCGGCCAGCAGGGCGAGGAGAAGGGCGTGGCTTGCTGCGGTCTTCATGACGACGAAGATAGGCGAAAGGAGGTTCAGGTTCCATGAAACAGGTGACATTCGCCCATGGCACGGCGGTGCCCGCCCTCGGCCAGGGTACCTGGTACATGGGGGAACGGGGGTCCGACCGGCGGGCGGAAGCGGCCGCGCTGCGGCTGGGGCTCGATCTGGGGATGACCGTGATCGACACGGCGGAGATGTACGCCGAGGGCGGCGCGGAGCAGGTGGTGGCGGAGGCCATCGCGGGGCGGCGGGATGAGTGCTTCCTGGTCTCCAAGGTCTATCCGCACAATGCCGGCGCGCGGACGCTGCCGCTGGCGCTGGAGGCGAGCCTGAAGCGGCTCCGCGTGGAACGGATCGACCTCTACCTGCTGCACTGGCGCGGCGGCGTGCCCTTGGCGGAGACGGTGGCAGCGATGGAGAAGGCGGTCGCGGCGGGGAAGATCGCGCGCTGGGGCGTCTCCAACCTGGATGTGGATGACCTGGAGGAGCTGGGGCGTGACCTGCCGGATTGCGCGACGGACCAGGTGCTATGGAACCTGGGGGCGCGCGGCGTGGAGTTCGACCTGCTGCCCTTCTGCGGCGCGCGGGGCATGCCGGTGATGGCCTATTCCCCCATCGGCCAGGGCGGTGCGTTGCTGCGCCACCCCGCGCTGCGCGCGATCGGCGCCCGGCATGGCGCGACGCCCGCCCAGGTGGCGCTGGCCTTCGTGCTGGCGCGGCCCGGTGTCATCGCGATCCCCAAGGCGGCGGACCCCGACCATGTCCGGCAGAATGCGGCGGCGCGGGAGCTGGTGCTGACGCCGGCGGAGCTGGCGGAACTCGACGCGGCCTTCCCGCCGCCCCGGCGCAAGCAGGCGCTGGCGATGCTGTAGCCGCCCCGCCTATGCTCGGCTTGTGGAGCGGGAGCGTCGGTGATGGGCCTGCCAGGGGGGTTGTTCGGCTTCGAGGGCGATGGCTGGCGGGCCAACCCGCTCGGCGATGTCTGCCCCGCGGTGATGCCCCGGCCGGGGCTCGGCTGCCACTTGCCCATCAGCTGCTTCCCGCCGGGGGACGTGGCCGGGCCGGTCCAGCAGCTGGCCGATGTGCCGATCACGGAGGAAGACCTGCTGCGGCTGGTGGGCCAGGGCAAGACCCTGCCCGGCACGCAGCGCCGCGTCTTCGACGCGCTGGTCGCCGCATCGAAATCCGGCGCGCTGTGGTTCCATGAGATCAGCCGCAGCGGGCTGCGGCTTTCCCACTTCCTGGCGCAATGCTGCATCGAGAGTTCGTCGTTCCAGAAGCTGGACGAAGGCTTCGTCTTCAGCACCCTGGCGGGGCTGCTGGCGACCCATGGCAGGTACCTGACGGAGGAACAGGCGAAGTCCTTCCTGCCGGAGGACCAGAAGACCCGCCACGACGCCATCAAGCTGAAGGCAGGGGAGCCCAAGACGCCGGAGGAGAAGAAGGCGCTGGAGCAGGCGCTGGCCGACAGCGACGTGGCGGAGAAGAGGAAGCCGCAGGAACTGGCCAACACCGTCTATGCCAACCGCAACGGCAATGGCGGCGTCGAATCCGGCGATGGCTGGACCTATCGCGGGCGGGGGCTGATCCAGCTGACCGGGCGCGGCAACTACCGGGAGGCCGGCAAGGCGCTCGACCTGCCGCTGGAGGCGCAGCCGCAGCTGGTGTCGAAGGACGCGGAAATCGCCCTCAAGACCGCGGCCTGGTTCTGGACCCGGCACAAGCTGAACGACCATGCGGATATGGATGATGCGCTGAAGGTCAGCCAGGCCATCAACCTCGGCCCCAATGCGGCGGGCGGCAAGGGCAAGCCGAATCACCTGAAGGAACGGCAGGAGAGGACGGAGACCGCGAAGGCGATCTGGGGGGATTGGGCGCTGCGATGAGCGGGGATCCGCTCCATCTGGCGCCCTACCAGTAGCCCCGCATGATCTCCACCGCCCAGTCCGGTTCGCGGACGGGCCCGCGCGGGTCGAAGCCCGTCATGTGCGGCTTGATGTCGAGCACCGGCGTGCCGTCGATGGCATCCAGCCCCCGCACCCGCAGTTCCATCCCCTGGACGCCCAGCAGCGCGCAGGTGGTGACGCCGATCCGGTTGGGGCGCGGCGATCCGCGCTGGCCGAGGATGCCGACGCGGGGCCAGTCCTGGCGCCCGCGGGGGTGGCGGGCATTGCGCTCCACCGTCGCGGGATCGATGCGATCGAAGACGAAGACCACCGTGACGTGGCTGAAGGCATCGAGCCCCTGCGCGGCATCGGGGCCGAGCTGGGCGGGATCCAGCAGGATCGACGCCTCCACCGCGTCCCAGCCATCGTCGATGGGCTCCGCCCTGCCGCCACGGACATGGGCGATCGGGGTGAGGATCACGGGAAGCCCCCTACTGGAAGATCGGCACCGCCGGCATGTCCGGCTGCGCAGGGGGCGGCGGCAGGTCGATGATGACCGTGCTCGGGTCCTGCCGCGGCGCGCGGTCCAGCCAGTAGGTCACGCTTTCCGGCCAGAAGATCACGATGGCGACGAGGATGAGTTGCAGGCCGAGCCAGGGCACCGCGCCCCAGTAGATGTCCCGCGTCAGCACCGATTTCGGCGCGATGCCGCGCAGGTAGAACAGCGCGAAGCCGAAGGGCGGGTGCATGAAGCTGGTCTGCAGGTTGATGCAGATGAGGACGCCGAACCACACCAGGTCGATGCCCAGATTCTTGGCGACGGGAGCCAACAACGGGATGACGATGAAGGCGATCTCGAAGAAGTCGAGGAAGAAGGCCAGGAAGAAGATGAAGATGTTGACGAAGATCAGGAAGCCGGTCTGGCCGCCCGGCAGCTGCGCCAGCAGGTGCTCGATCCAGATGCCGCCATCGACGCCCTGGAACACCAGGGAGAAGACGGTGGCGCCGATCAGGATGAAGATGACCATGCTGGTGATGCGCATGGTGGTGCCCATGGCTTCGCGCACCAGCGGCCGCGTCAGGCGCCGGTTGATGGCGGCCAGCGCGATGGCGCCGACCACGCCCATGGCGCCGGCTTCCGTCGGCGTGGCGAGGCCCATGAAGATCGTGCCGAGCACCATGAAGATCAGCACGACGCTCGGCACCATGCCCTTCAGCACGCGCCACCAGAGGCGCCAGGTCCGCGGCTCCAGCAGATCATCCGGCAAAGGCGGCACCTTGTGGGGCGCGAAGATGCTGACCAGCGCGATGAAGGCGATGAACAGCGCGAGCTGGAGGAGGGAGGGGCCGATGGCGCCGGCATACATGTCGCCGACGCTCTGGCCGAGCTGGTCGCCCAGCACGATCAGCACGAGGGAGGGCGGAATGACCTGCGTGATGGTGCCGGATGCCGCGATGACGCCGGTCGCGATGCGCATGTCGTAGCCCGTGCGCATCATGATGGGCAGGCTGATCATGCCCATGGCGATGACGCTGGCCGCGACCGTGCCCGTGATGGCGCCGAGGATCGCGCCCACGAGGATGACCGCATAGGCGAGCCCGCCCGGCACCTTGCCGAAGAGCTGCCCGGTGCCTTCCAGCAGGTCCTCCGCCAGGCCGCAGCGTTCCAGGATGGCGCCCATCAGCGTGAAGAAGGGGATCGCCAGCAGCAGGTCGTTCGACAGGATGTTGAAGATGCGGAGCGGCAGGTTGAACATCCAGGCTTCCGGGAAGAAGCCCAGCGCGACCGAGATGAAGCCGAAGAACAGGCCGACGGCCGCGAGGGAGAAGGCGGCCGGGAAGCCGATGAGCAGGAAGACGATGAGCCCCGCGAACATCAGCGGGGGCATCAGGTCCTCATGCGGGATCGATGCGATGAAGGAGAAGATGTTCATCGTGCCCTCAAGTGGCGGGCGGCCGCATCCGCGGCCTTGCCTTGCGCGCCGACGCGCCGTGGAATCGGGCCAGAAGCGAGCGCTGTGCGCGGGCCGCCCTTGGCGGCCGAAAAAAGAAAACGTCTTTCCATCCCGGGCCTACTGCTCGGGCCGGGCGTAGCTGGCGTGGATGCGGCCGTCTTCCAGCCGGATGCCGCGCAGCAGCGCCACGCGCTTCACCAGCTCCGACAGCCCCTGCACCGCCATCAGCGCGAAGCCCAGCGGCAGCAGCAGCTTCACCGGCCAGCGGATGAGGCCGCCGGGGGAGGAGGAGGTCTCCGCCCGCATCCAGCTCTCCACGAAGAAGGGCCAGGTCATCCAGGCCAGCAGCACCATGGCGGGCAGCAGGAACAGCGCGATGCCGACCACATCCACCCACAGCCGCGCCCTTTCGCTGATCGAGCCGTAGATCAGGTCCACGCGCACATGTTCGTTCCGGAACAAAGTATAGGCGGCGCCCAGCATCACGACGCCGGCGAAGAAGTACCACTGCACCTCCAGCCAGGCGTTGGAGCCGGAGGAGAAGCCGTAGCGCGCGAAGGCATTGCCGGCGCTGATGAGGCAGGCGAGCAGCACCAGCCAATCGGCCAGGCGGCCGAAGGCGGTGTTCATGGCATCGACCGCGCGACTGAAGGCGAGCAAGGGGCCCATGGAGACGGGCGCACTCCCTGGATTTCGATGGGTTGGGCGCCGGGGGCGCCGAGTGGCGTCATCTAGCGCCGGTGGTCCCCCGAGGCCAAGGGGACTTTCCCGGGAAGGAACCAGGACGGGGCAGGACCGTTGCGAGATGTCCATGAACCACCCTCCCCCTTCTGTCCCGCCGCCGGGCTGCGTATCGTCGCGGCCGTGATGCGCTTCGCCCGCCTGCCGTGCTGACGGCGCTCTCCCTCACGCTGGCTCTGCTGGTGGTGCTGGCCGTGGTGCCGGTGCTGGCGGCGCAGATGCCGGCGGGCGGGCGGCGGCTGCCGGTCGGCATGATCGTGCATGGGGGGGCGCTGCTGGCGGCGCTGGTCTTCGCGGCCTGCGGGCTGGGGGCGCTGCTGGGCGGGCCGGTCGCGCCCCGGCCGCTGATGCCGGGCAGCTTCGCGCCGCTGCTGCTGGCGCTCGATGGGCTGTCGGCCTGGTTCCTGATGCTGCTGGGGCTGGTCGGCGCCTGTTCGGCGCTGTTCGCCCTGTCCCATGCCAACCAGGCGCCGGTGCGGGTGCTGGCCGCCTATCCACTGTTCCTGGCGGCCATGGCGCTGACCCTGCTGGCCGCCGACGGCTTCACCCTGCTGCTGGGGTTCGAGGCGATGTCCCTCGCTTCCTGGGTGCTGGTGGCTGCGGATCATGACCAGGGGGAGAACCGCAGCGCGGCCAGGCTCTACCTGGTCTTCGCCATCCTGTCGGGCATCTGCCTGGTGCCCGCCATCGGGCTGCTGGCGGCGCCGGGCGGCGATGTCAGCTTCGCGGCGATCCGCGCCATGCCGCCGGAAGGGCCGCGCGCCGCGGTGATCCTGCTGCTGGTGATGGTGGGTGCCGGTGCCAAGGCGGGGCTCGTGCCGCTGCATGCCTGGCTGCCCATCGCCTATCCGGCCGCGCCCAGCCATGTCACCGCGCTGATGTCGGGCGCCATGACCAAGGTCGCGGTCTATCTGCTGGCGCGGCTGCTGCTCGACCTCTGCGGCCCGGCGCAGCCGATCTGGTGGGGCGTGCCGCTGCTGGTGATGGGCGCGGCCTCCGCCGTGATCGGTTCGCTGCGCGCCAATGTGGAGGAGGACGGGAAGACGCTGCTGGCCTGTTCCTCCGTGGAGAATGTGGGGCTGATCGTCATCGGCCTCGGCCTGGCCTGCGCCTTCCGGGGCGCGGATCTGGGCGCGCTGGCGGGGCTGGCGGCGGGGGCGGCGCTGCTGCACATCCTCAATCACGGGCTGTTCAAGACGCTGCTCTTCCTCGGCATGGGGGAGGTGCAGGTCGGCGCCGCATCCCGTCGCCTCGATCGGCTGGGGGGGCTGATCCAGGGGATGCCCTGGACGGCGGCGGCCATGCTGGTGGGGGTGGGGGCGGCGGCCAGCCTGCCGCCGCTGTCGGGCTTCGCCAGCGAATGGCTGCTGCTGCAGGCGCTGCTCTCGGCCTGGCGGGTGGGTGACCTCGGCTTCCAGGTGCTGGCGCTGGGGGTGGCGGCGCTGGCGGCGCTGTCGGCTGCGCTCGCCACGGCGGCGATGGTGCGGCTGTTCGGCCTGGTGTTCCTGGGCCGCCCGCGCACGCCCCGCGCGGCGGGGGCGGAGGATGGGCCCTGGCCCGCGCGGGTCGCGCTGCTGCTGCCGGCGGGACTGACCGTGCTGTTCGGCCTGCTGCCGGGGCCGATGCTGGCGCTGGCGGAGGGCGCCCTGCAACGGCTGGTGCGGCAGGATGTGACGGAACGCGCGACCCTTGCCGGGGTGGTGGTGGGCGATGGCGCCGGCGCCTACCTGCCGATCGGCATCGCGGCGCTGCTGGCGGTGCTGGGCGCGGGCATCTGGTACGCGGTGCGGCGGCGCACGCCCGCCGGCGTGGCGCGCAGCCCGGCCTGGGATGGCGGCTTCATGGCGCCGCCCCAGCACCTGGTCTGCGGCGACCCGGTGACCCAGCCCAGCGCCGCGGGGTTCGGCCAGCCGCTGCGGCAGATCCTCGGCACGCCGCTGCTGGCGGCGCATGCGCGGGTGGCCATGCCCCCGCCCGGCGACCCCGCCCCGGCGCGGATCGAGGCCGGCTTCGCCGATCCGTCGGATGCGCTGGTGCTGGCGCCGGTGGCGCGGCTGCGGGATGCGATCTCCGCGCAGGTGGAGAGGCTGCGGGATTTGACCCTCGCCCAGTGCCTGATGCTGCCCTTCGGCACGCTGGTGGCGCTGCTGGCGCTGATCGCCTGGCTGGAGGCCCGGTGATGACGGCCGTCATGGGCGTGCTGACCCAGGCGATCCACCTGGCGCTGCTGCTGGTGGCGGCGCCGCTGGTGGTGGGCGTGGTGCGCTGGCTGAAGGCGCGGATGATGGGGCGCGTCGGCGCCAGCCCGCTGCAGCCGTTGCGGGATTTTCTCAAGCTGCTGCGCAAGCGGCCGGTGCTGGCGGAGAATGCGAGCTGGATCAGCCGGGGCGCGCCCTATGTCGGCGCCGCCGCCGCGCTGGCGGCCGCGGCGCTGGTGCCCTCCTTCGCCCATGGCATGGCCTTGGCGGGGCTTGGCGACCTGATCGTCATCGCCGGGCTGCTGGCGCTGGGGCGGGTTTGCATGGCGCTGGCGGGCCTCGATGTCGGCACCGCCTTCGGCGGGCTTGGCGCAAGCCGTGAAATGTCCTTCGCGGCGCTGGCGGAACCGGCGCTGCTGCTGGCGGTGATGTCCTTCGCCATCCTGGCGGGGACCACGGGGCTCGACGCCATCGCCATGACGTTCCAGGAAGGCACGCTCGGCCTGCGCGTCTCGCTCGGCCTCGCCCTGGTGGCGCTGCTGGCGGTGGCGGTGGCGGAGAATGCGCGCATCCCGGTGGACAACCCGGCCACCCACCTCGAACTCACCATGGTGCATGAGGCGATGATCCTGGAAGCCTCCGGCCGCCATTTGGCGCTGTGGGATGCGGCGGCGGCGATGCGGCTGACGCTGTGGTTCGCGCTGCTGGCCGCCATCTTCTTCCCCTTCGGCACCGCGGCCCCGGGCTGGGCGCCGCTGGGCTGGGTGGTCGGGCTGCTGGCCTGGATCGCCAAGATGGGCGTGCTGTGCCTGGCGCTGGCGGTGTTCGAAAGCGCCATCGCCAAGATGCGCGTCTTCCGGGTGCCTGAATTCCTCGGCGCCGCGCTGCTGCTGGGGCTGCTGGGCGCGCTGCTGCTGTTCGTTTCCACGAGTCTCGCATGAGGGGCGGGGCATGAGCTTCGGCACGCCCGCCTATGACGTGGCGCATCTCCTCGGCGGCGGGGTGCTGCTGCTGTCCTTCGTGCTGCTGTACCAGCGGCGGCTGGATGCGGTGATCAGCGCCTTCGCGGTGCAGGGCGCGCTGCTGGCGGCGGCGGCGGCGTGGCAGGGCTACATCCAGGGGGCGGCGGGGCTCTATGTGACGGCCGCCATCGCCTTCGTCGCCAAGGCCGTCGCCATCCCGCTGGCGCTGCGGCTGCTGCTCGGGCGGCTTGGCCTGCATCGCACGGTGGAGACGGCGCTGGGCGTCGGCGCATCGCTGGTGGCCGCGGTGGCGCTGGTGGGGCTTTCCGTCCTCGTCATCCTGCCCATCACCGCCGGCCAGGCGCAGGCCCTGACGCGGGAGGACATGGCGCTGGCACTCTCCGTCGTGCTGCTCGGCATGCTGATGATGATCACGCGGCGCAACGCGATCAGCCAGGTGATCGGGCTGATGAGCCTGGAGAACGGGCTGATCCTGGCCGCCGTCGGCGTGACGGGCATGCCGCTGGTGGTGGAACTGTCGACCGCCGCGCTGGTGCTGATGGTGGCCGTCGTCGCCGGCGTCGTCGTCTTCCAGATCCGGGACCGGCTGGAGACCCTGGACACCTCCCTCCTCGACCGGCTGCGGGGGGGGTGATGGAATTGCACCTGCCCTGGCTGATCGTCTTCCTGCCCTGGGGCGGCGCCGTGGTGCTGGCGCTGATGCCCCATGGGGATGGCCAGCGGGGCCGCCTGCCGGCGGCGGTCAATGTCGGCGTTGCCGCCGCCAGCCTGGTGCTGGCGCTGGTGGTGATGGGGGAGGAGTTCGGGCAGCAGGGCTGGACGCGGACGGATGCGCTGAACCTGCCCTTCGTGCTGGTCGGCGCCGTCATCGGGCTGACCACCGCCTGCTTTTCCTTCGCCACGGTGGCGGCGGAGCGCTTCGACGATCTGCGCGCGCGGGCCTATCACGCGGCCTTCCAGGTCTTCATGGGCGCGCAATACCTGGCGCTGCTGTCGGACAATCTCGGCGTCATGTGGGTGGCGATCGAGATCGCGACCCTCGCCTCCGTCCTGATGGTGGCGGTGCATGGCACGGCCGCGGCGGTGGAGGCGGCGTGGAAGTTCTTCATCCTCTGCGGCGTCGGCATCGCACTCGCCCTGTTCGGCACGATCCTGCTGTACCTGGCGGCGCAGCCGGTGGTGGGGACGGGTGATCCCGGCCTGTCCTGGGGCGCGCTGGTGGCGGTGGCGTCGCGCTGCGATCCCGGCGTGCTGTCGCTGGCCTTCGTCTTCCTGCTGGTGGGCTACGGCACCAAGGCGGGGCTGGCGCCGCTGCATTCCTGGCTGCCGGATGCGGAAGCCGAGGGCCCGCTGCCGATCAACGCCGTGCTGTCCGGGCTGCTGCTGAACGCGGCGCTGTTCGCGGTGCTGCGGGCCAAGGCGATCGTCGGCGCGCATCCCGGCGCGCTGCCGCCGGGGCCGCTGCTGGTGGCCTTCGGGCTGCTGTCCCTGCTGCTGGCCGCCTTCGCCCTGTGGCGGCGGCGGGATGCGCGGCGGCTGCTGGCCTGGTCCAGCATCGAGCATATGGGCCTGGCGACCTTCGCCTTCGGCATCGGCGGGCCGGCGGCCAGCCTGGCGGGGCTGCTGCACATGCTGGGGCATTCGCTGGTGAAGTCCGCGGCCTTCTTCGCGGTGGGGGCTGCGGCGCATCTGAAGGGCAGCCAGAAGATCGCCGATATCGGCGGGCTCGCCACCAGCCATCCGGGGCTGGGCTGGGCGCTGGCGCTGGCGATGGCGGCGCTGGCGGGGCTGCCGCCCTTCACGCTGTTCCTGTCCGAATTCTCCATGGTGGTGGCAACGGCGGCATCGCAGCCCTGGCTGCTGCTGCCATTGGGGCTCGGGCTGCTGGTGGCGGGGGGCGCGCTGGTGACGGCGATGCAGCGGCTGTGCCTGGGGGAGCCGACGCCCGATCGCCCGGCGGAGGGCGCCTTCGCCCTGCCCGGCGGCCTGCTATGGGCCAGCATCCCCACCTGGCTGCACCTGGTGCTGGCGGCGCTGCTGGCACTGGCCGCGCCGGCCGGGCTGGCCGCGCTGCTGCGGGACGGCGCGAGGATGGTGGGATGAGCGGCGCGGCCTCCGCCTGGATCCGGCGCGGCGCGGCGCAGGGATGCGCGCCCTTCGAACGCTACCTGCTGGCACCGGCGGCCTTCGGCGATCTGCGCGATGCGCTGCGGACGGAACCGAGCCTCGCCCTGCTGTCCTTCTGGGCGGAGCCGGGCTTCGTCCATGCGGCCTTCCTGGATGAGGCCGGGAACACGCTGCTGCTGGCGACGACGCCGGTGCAGGACGGGCGCTACCCCGCCCTCTCCCCCGCCCGCCCCGGCGCGGTGCGGTTCGAGCGGATGATCCGCGACCTCTGGTCCTACAGCGCGGAAGGCGGCGTCGATCTCCGCCCCTGGCTGGACCATGGGCGCTGGCCGGTGACGGGGCCGAACGCCGCCCGGCCCGCGCGGCGCACCCTGCCGGCGGAGCAGCCGGAATTCCTGCCCATCGAGGGCGAGGGCTGGCATCAGATTCCCGTCGGCCCCGTCCATGCCGGGATCATCGAGCCCGGGCATTTCCGCTTCACCGTGCAGGGGGAGGTGGTGGTCCGGCTCGAACAGCGGCTCGGCTACACCCACAAGGGCACGATCGGGCTGATGACGGGCAAGTCCCCCCGCGCCGCCGCGCGCTACGCCGCGCGCCTGTCCGGCGATACCACCGTGGCCCATGCGCTGGCCTTCGCGCTTGCCGCCGAAGCCGCGACGGGCGCCACGCCGCCGCCGCGCGCGGTGTGGCTGCGGCTGGCGATGCTGGAGCTGGAGCGGATCGCCAACCACCTGGGTGACTGGGGCTTCATCTGCAACGACGCGGCCTTCGCCTATCCCCATGCCCGCTGCGGCCTGCTGCGGGAAGGCGTGCTGCGCGCGAACGCCGCCGCCTTCGGCCACCGCCTGCTGATGGACCGCGTCATCCCGGGCGGGCTGGCGATGGAGATGCTGCCGGGCGGCACGGAGGCGATCCTCGCCGCGCTGGCGGCGGTGGAGGCGGAAATGCCGGCGCTGGTCTCCATCTATGACAGCCATGCCAGCCTGCAGGACCGGGTGGTGGGCACGGGCTTCCTGAAGCCGGCGCTGGCGGCCGCCTTCGCGGCGGGGGGGTATGTGGGGCGGGCCTCCGGCCGCGGCTTCGATGCGCGCATCGCCCTGCCCCACGCACCCTACGAATCGCTGGTGCCCGAGGCCGCCATCCGGACCGAGGGCGACGTGGATGCGCGGGTGCGCGTGCGGATCGCGGAACTGTCCGATTCCATCGCCCTGGTGCGGGAGGCGCTGGCGGCGGCGCCCGGCGGGGAGATCCACCAATCGCTGCCGCAGAAGGGCGGCGAGGGCATCGCCGTGGTCGAGGGGTTCCGGGGCGAGATCGTCACTTGGATGGCGCTGGATGATGGCGGGCTGATCCGCGCCGTCTTCCCGCGCGACCCGTCCTGGCTGCAATGGCCGCTGCTGGAAGCGGCTATCGAGGGCAACATCGTCGCCGATTTCCCGCTCTGCAACAAATCCTTCAACTGCTCCTACAGCGGGGTCGATCTGTGAAGATCGCGGAGAGGGACCTGTGACATCGCGGAGGTTTCGGGTGACAGGCGCCGGCGCTTCCGCTGTGTTCGGCGGATGAGCGGTCGCGCCCACAGCAAGGCCAGCGCCGCCCGCGGCGCCACGGGCCAGTTCACCGTCACCCTGTTCAAGCCGGGGCCGGGCCGCGGCGTGCTGGAGCACTGGGCCTATAGCGACCGCGCCCATGCGCTGGACGAGATCGGCTGGATCGTGGAGCGCGTGCCGCCGGGCACGGAACTGCTGCTGCGCGATCCCGAGGGCAACGACCTGCTTCGGATGGCACGCACGGCATGAAGACCTTCCGCCGCCTGCTCTGGCCCCGACTCGCCCAGGGGCTGGTCGGCAGGCCCCTGACCGAACCCGCGACGCCCCCGCCCGATGAGGTCGTGGAGGCGCTGGCCGCGCGGGTGGAGGCAACGGCGCGCGCCAGGCTCGGCCGCAGCCTCTCCATCCGCCAGGTCGATGCGGGGTCCTGCAATGGCTGCGAGCTGGAGGTGAATGCGCTGGCTGGCGTGCTCTATGACCTGGAGCGCTTCGGGCTGCGCTTCGTCGCCTCCCCCCGCCATGCCGATGTGCTGCTGGTGACGGGGCCGGTGACGCGCAACATGCGGGAGGCGCTGGAACGCACCCGCGCCTGCACGCCGGAGCCCTGCTGGGTGGTGGCCGTCGGCGATTGCGCGGCGGATGGCGGCGTCTTCAAGGGCAGCTACGCGGTGGAGGGCGGGGTGACGCCGGTGCTGCCGGTGGACCTGGTGATCCCGGGCTGCCCGCCGGCACCGGCGCAACTGCTGGAAGGGCTGCTGGCGCTGCTGGGGGCGCAGGATGAGCCGAAGCGGGTTGTGGCGGGGGCGGCGGCGGAGCCGCAGGCGTAGACTGCAGGGGGCGCTGCCCCCTGCACCCCCGCCACGGTCCAGCCGGACCCTGGACCGGGAGATGATTGACGATGGTCCAGGAGGCTCTGCCTCCTGGCGGATGGGGTATGGGGAAGGCAGCGCCTTCCCCATCAAGGCCGCAGGCACCCCTTCGGCAGCGCCGGCCACACGAACCACGCCCCATTCGCATAGAGCCGCCCCGGCAGTCCCGGCGCCTCGTCCCGCAGCAGCACGAAGCCGGTCCCGGATTCCAGCAGCGCCGCATCGGTCGCCCCCACCGCCCGGGCCAGCGCGGCGGAAGGCCCGAAGGCGATGGCGCCGGGCGGGTTCACCACCAGCGCCAGCGCGGCCATGCCGCCGAACCAGGCCGCCAGGGCGAGCGCCGCGCCGCGCAGCAGGCGGAGGGTGCCGTCAATAGTCATAGGCGTGTTCGAAGGTGGCGCCGGCCACCGCGGCGTCGCGCATCAGCCGCGCCAGGGCCGGAACCTCGACATCCAGGCCGAGGCGCCGCCAGCCCGGGCGGGACTGGATGGGCAGGGCGAAGACGGGCTCGCCCGGCAGGGCCACGCCCGCCGGCGCCAGCACGGTGACGAGAATGCGCGGATTGCCCGCGATCTCCCGCACCTCCCCGCCCCGCCCTGCGATGCCGGCCAGGATGTCCGTCAGGGCGCGATAGCGGGGGGTCTCGATGAGGGTGGCGCCATCCTCGAACCGGTGCAGCACCGTGATGCGCGGGTCGGACTCGGGATCGCCACCCGCGATGACGCTGCGGATGCGCAGCGCCGCCGGCGCCACGCCGGCCAGGGCGCCGATCGCCTCCGCATAGATCGCCCGCCCGCCATAGAGCGCGCTGAGCCAGAGGCGGCGTTCCGCGCTGCGCAGCACGCTGACCTCGCCGAAGGGCGTTTCCTGCCAGAGGCGGGAAAGCTCCGTGCCGAAGGGGTATTCGTACCAGGGCACCTGGCGGAGGAAGGTCGCGTAATCCTCCGCCACGCGAAGCGCGAATTCATCCTCCGGCGTGCGGCGGGGGCCGCGCATCCAGGCGGTCAGCGCGCCGATCGTGCGTTCATAGGCGCCGATCACCGCCATCTCCGCGGTGAAGCTGATGCCGATGACGTGGTTGGTGGTGGCCTGGTCCGCCGTCATCGCGCCGGTGCGCCCGGCCTCCCGCGTCGCCTGGCAGAGGCTGCGCCAGAAGCCGGCGATGGAGGCCAGGTAGTCGAAATCCGATTCGGAGGCCTGGCGCGCGACGCCGGCCATGTCCTCATAGGCATGGACGATGAACCATTCGGGGTAGGTGAGGAAGCTGTCGCCGGCGGCGCGGCGCCATTCGGCACCGCCGAGGTCGTAGCGGGGCGGGGGCGGCGCGCGGTCCGCTTCCTCCGCCAGGCAGGCGCGTTCCACGACCACCACGGGGGCGGCGGCCAGCAGCAGCACGGGCAGCAGCACGAGCGCGAGGCGCCGCGCCCAGCGCCCCAACCGACTCCAGGGCCGGCGCCTCATCCGCGGCGCGCGCCCAGCCATCCCGTCGCCATCCCGAAGCCGCCGAGCAGCAGATGCGGCACGCTGGAAAGGATGCTGATCATCCAGGGCATGTCGCGGGCGATGCCGTGGATGAAGAGGCTGAGGTCGAGGAAGCTCGCCCCCGTCAGCACGCCGCAGATACCGTCGAGGAAATAGAGCGTGCCGAAGAGGCGGAGGAAGGAGACCGAGGCCGCGCGGCCGAGCAGCACGGCCGCCAGCGCCCAGAGGGCGGAGGCGAGGTGCAGCGCATCCTTGTAGATGTCGAGCCGGAAGAGCCCGAAGACCCGGCCTTCCGCATCGACGAAGGCGGGCACGTAGTTGGTGATGGCCGCGAAGAACAGCGCGGCGGCCAGCAGGGATGCGGCGAGGCGCGGGTTCATCTTGACTTGCCCTCAGACGTGAGGGGCCGTAGGCGCGCCTCCGGCGCGACGCGCCGGCTCCGCCGGCTTGGCTCGCCGGACTTCCGGCGGGCTGCATTCGCAGCCTCGGCCGCCTTCGGCGGCCGCATGGAAGGAACGATCTTCGTCGGTACGCTACGCAAGATAGCCGTCCCACAGCGCGTGGCGGAACAGCAGGCCGGGGTCGTAGTGCCGCTTGCGATCGGCGAAGAAGGCCGCGCGGGGATAGGCGCGGTGCATCTGGTCCCGCCGCGCATGCAGGCGATAGGGCAGGTAGAAGGCGCCGCCGAGGGCGATGACGCGCTCCACCAGCGCCTCCGTCATCACCAGCATGTCGGCCTCTCCCTCCGCCGAGATGTCCTGGGAGAAGGACATCACCGCCGCGATGCGCGGGGCTGGCGCGTAGCAGAGCACGCTGGTGTCGTCCGTGCCGACATAGCGCAGTGTCACGTTGATGAATTCCGTGGCGGCCGGCGGGATGATGTCCCGGCAGGCCTGGCGGAAATCCCGGAAGCGGTCGGGCGGCACGAAGTATTCGTGCAGGATGTCGGTGCGGCGCCGCGCCGTATTCGCCAGGTTGGAGACGGGTTCGTTCATCAGCGTGTTGCGGGTGGCGAGGCCGGTGCCGATGGCGGGCACCAGGCGGGTTTCCGCCACCCAGCGCAGGCGCTTCGCCGTCTCGCTGCCGATCTGCTGGCGGTAGATGGTGTTGGAGATGCCGGTCATGGCGCCGTGGGTGGCCGCCGGCGGCAGGGGCACGGGCTGCGGCGCGGCGGCGCGATAGACCGTCAGAATCGAATCGTCGAACAGCGTCTCCCGCGCCACGGACAGGCGGCCATAGGCCATGGAGACGGTGGGATCGCGCGCCACCAGCGGCATGAAGGCATCGGCGAAATCCGCGCCGGGCAGGAGCTGGGCATAGGGGCGCAGCATCAGGTTGGGCGTGACCTCGATATCGAGATCGAGGATCACGCCGAACAGCCCGTAGCCCCCGGCCATGAGGCCGAACAGCTCCGCGTTCCGGTCCCGCGAACACTCCAGGATGGTGCCATCCGCCAGCATGACGCGGCAGGACCGGACGGTGCTGGCGAAGGGGCCATGCGGTACCGGCCAGCCATGGGCGTTGACGCTGAAGGTGGCGGCCGCGCCGAAATCGGCGTTGGACTGCATGACCTTGGGGGACAGGCCCTGCGGGTCCAGCCAGGCGATGATCTCCGACCAGGTGGCACCGGCGGAGACACGGGCGAGGCCGTTGGCGCGGTCCAGCTCGAACCAGGGCGCCGTCAGCGTGATGCCGGTGCCGTCCCGCGCCAGGGATTGCCCGCCCATGGAATGGCGGGCGGCGCCGACCACGACGGGGCGGCGGGCAGCCGCGGCTTCGCGGAGTTCGGCGCGGAGCGATTCGTGCCACTGCCCGGCGCGATCGGTGGCGGGGCGCCAGTGCCGGGCGACGGGGGTGGGGTTCAGGCGGCTGGCATCGTTCATGACCACGCGGGGCAGCGTGCCCTGCGCGGCGGCGAGTCCCGGCAGAAGCGACGCGGCGGTGGTCAGGGCATCCCGGCGGGTGATCGGCACGCGCATCTCCTGCAAGGCGGCGATGGTGGCGCGGATCGGGTGTGGCGGCCAAGGGTGGGCAAAAGAAAGGGCCGGTCGCATTGCTGCGACCGGCCCGAAGGGGCCGACCCCGGGCGGGGGCCGAAGGCCGCAAGGGCCTGGGGTCTCCACCAGATCGGCCTCGTCGGCGATGGCCTGCCGGGAAATGGCCAGCGCCGAAAGCGGGCGCCCCTGTGGCGGGGCGCCGAAATGTCAGCCCGTCAGAGGCGGCTCAGCCCTGGCCGGCCGGGGTCTGGGCCGGGCGGGCGCGGCGCGCGGCGGCGCGCTGGGCGTTGCGGTGGCGGCGGGCGGCCGCGGCTTCGCGGCGCTGGCGGCGCTGGGCGCGGGTCTGCGGCTGGCCGTCACGGGCCGCGGCCACTTCCTCATACGGCGTGCCGTTGGGGGCGATGGGGCTGTTGGCGCTGGCGGGGGCCGTCAGCAGCACCGGCGCGCTGATGGCGGCGGCGGCGAGCAGGAGGCGAAGGGACATGCGCATGGGTGCGTTCCTGAATCCGGGACATGGGGCTGGCGTCGCTGGCGCCCGGGGGGAAACGCCTTCGAGTGACCCGCAGGGTGCACCCACGCCCCTCACGGCAGGATGGGGCGCAACTGAAATCCACGTAATCCAAGACGTTTGGCGGGTGTCCTTCACCCGCTGTCTCGTCAGATGAGGCAGAGCGCCTGGAGTTCGCGGCGGAGCGCGGGCGGCAGGGCTTCCAGCCCCGTCGCCGCCACGCCGCCACGCGGCGCATCCGGGGGCGCGGCGGCCGGTTCCAGGTAGCGCCAGCCCTGGAAGGGCTTCTGCGGCCGCGGCTCCACCAGCACCAGTTCCGGCTCCAGCACCAGGCCGGCGCAGGCGGAACCGTCGTCCCAGCGTTCCTCCCGCACATCCAGGATCCGCTGGCGCACGCGGATGAAGCCGGCGACCACCCAGTAGAGCGACCCGCCATCCAGCAATTCCGCCGCACGCTTCGGCACCATGCGCGTCTGGTGGCGCAGCGGCGGGTCGAGCGCAGCGCGGCGCGCCTGGTTGGCGGCGAGTTCCGCCACCTCCTTCGGGCCGACGCAGAGTTTCAGCAGGTGCAGCATTGCCACGGCATGTGGCCGGCGGCCGAGTCCCCGCAAGCCCCCTTGCGCGCAAGCCCCTTGGGCTTGCCCCGGCGGATGTTCCGGCTGTAATGCGGGCGGGATACAAGCAACAAACGGAGGAAGCGTCATGCGTCGCCGCCATATTCTTGCCGCCCCGGCCTTCGGCCTGACGGCGTCCTGGCTCGCCAGCCCCGCCCTGGCCCAGCCGCGCAACGCATCCTGGCCGCGGGCGCTGACGATGGGCACGGCGGCGCCGGGGGGGACCTACGCACTCTATGGCCCGGCCTGGGGGCAGATGGCGCAGGAGGCGACGGGCGTCGCGATTTCCTACCGCACCACGCAGGGACCGAACCAGAACATCATCCTGGTGAACCGGCGGGAGGTGGAGCTGGGGATGGTGACGATGGGCGTCGCGCTGCAGGCCTGGAACGGCCAGGGCGACTGGACCCAGGGCAACCGCTTCCGCGACATTCGCGCGCTGTTCCCGATGTACGACACGCCCTTCCATGGCATCGCTCTGAAGCGCAGCGGGATCACGGGGCATGCGCAGCTCGGCGGGCGTTCCGTCGGCGTCGGCCCGCGCGGCGGCACGCCGGGCACCTACTACCCGCAGATCCTGAACACGCTGGGGGTGCGGCCTTCCGCGGTGCGCTACGGCTCGGCGTCCGACCTGGTGGGGCAGATCCAGGACGGGCTGCTGGATTGCTTCCTCTTCGCCTCCGGCGTGCCGGTGCCGGCCTTCAGCGAGATCGAGGTGCAGGCCGATGTGAACTACCTGGATTTCACGGCGGATGAAGTGCGGCGCCTGACGACTCAATTCCCGGAACTGTCGCCGGGCACGCTGCCGATGGGCACCTACCGGAAGCAGGAAAAGCCGCTGAACATCGTCGGCATGTACAATTTCGCGATCAGCCACCGCAGCCTTTCCGACGACCTGGCCTATGAGATCACGAAGTCGGTGCTGGGCCAGAATGCCCGATTCCGCCAGGCCATCGCCGCGGCGTCGGAGACGCTGGCGGAGAACTGGACGAAGAACACCTTCCTGCCCTTCCACCCCGGCGCGGCGCGCTACCTGCGCGAAGCCGGCCACGCGGTGCCGGACAGCCTGGTGCAGGGCTGAGGCCAGCCCGACTCACACAACCGTGAGGCGGGCAGTCACAACTGCCCGTCATTCACTGTCCGGCAAGATGGGTCTGAGATTTTCCCGGCGAAACTCTGCCCGGAAGCTCGAAAATAATGCGACTCATCCCGGATTTCACCGTGGGCAGGAAGCTCGCGGCCTCGGCCCTGCTCACCCTGGCGATGCTGGCCGTGCTGACCGGCCTGGTGTGGCGCGCCACCACCGGCATCATCGCGGAACAGGCGGCCTCGGCGGAGACCGAGGCGGCGATGGACCGGCTGGAGGAGGGTGCCGACGCGCTGCGCGAGGTGGCGGTACTGGAGCGCGACCTGCTGCTGCTGCACCTGGAGGCCGAACAGGCGCCGGCCTGGCAGCGGATCGCGACCGCGCTGGAGCAGGGGCGCAGCGTGGTGCGGGAAGCCGGGCAGCGGCTCAACCGGCCAGAGATGACGGCGGCGATCCAGCGGCTGGATGGGGCGGCGGCCAGCTACGGCCAGGCGCTGGAACGCGTCTCGCAACTGCGGCTGCAGATGATCCAGGCCCGGGACAATGAGCTTTTCCCGCGCAGCAGCGACTATGACAGCCTGTTCGAGGCGGTGGCGGCAGCAATCGGCTTCGACGTGCCGGCCGACCAGCAGGAGGATGCCCGCCAGCGCCTGATGACGGTGCACGCCGCGGTGAACGATACGCGGCTGGGCATCCAGCGCCTGCTGGCGACCGGGGAGGAAGCGCAGGTCCGCCGCATCCGCCGCGGGATCGCGCAGGGCCGCGTGCATGGCCGCGGCCTGGCGTCCATCGAAGCGCCGCCCCGCGTGAAGGACGACATCAACCGCCTGATGGACCGCGCCATCGCCGTGGGCGAGGCCTCGAACAAGGTGCTGGTGGCGGGCGAGGAGATCGCGAAGACCCGTCGCGAACAGGTGGAGCCCGCCCGCGCGGCGATGCGGGAGACGATCGGCGCCGTGACGGAAGCGGCGCTGCGCATTTCCGCCGCGCAGCGCGCCGCCGTGGCGGAGGAGGCCGAGGCCGCCCGCCAGGGCACGATCTGGGCCGGGCTGGCCATCGCGGTGGTGCTGATCCTGTCCGGCCTGCTGCTGTCCCGCCTGATCGGCACGCCGCTACGCCGCCTGTCCGGCGTGATGCGCCGGATCGCCGATGGCGACGCGACCATCGCCGTGCCGCATCGCGGCCGCAGCGACGAGATCGGCTCGATCGCGGAGGCGCTGGAGACGCTGCGCGTGACCACCGGCCGGGCCTTCGCCCAGCAGCAGATGATCGAACAGCTGCCGACCGCGGTGATGTCCGCGGACCCCAACAACGATTTCCGCATGACCTACATGAACGCGGAGACGCGGAAACTGGTGGACAAGCTGGCGGCAATGATGCCCTGCGCGGCGGATGAGATGATCGGCCAGTCCATCGACATCTTCCACAAGAACCCCGGCCACCAGCGCGCGATCCTGTCCGACCCGGCCCGCCTGCCGCACACCGCCCGCATCAAGATGGGGGAGGAGGTGCTGGAACTCCGCATCTCCGCCATCCGCGACGCGGCCGGCGCCTATACCGCCACGATGCTGTGCTGGAGCGTGGCGACGGAAAAGGTTCGCCTGGCCGATACCTTCGAGACGGAGGTCGGCCAGGTCGTCGGCGCGGTGGCGGAAAGCGCGCAGCGCCTGCGGCAATCCGCGGTCGGGCTCAGCGCCTCGGCCGAGACATCCGGCACCCAGGCGGCGGCCGTGGCCGCGGCGGGCGGGCGCGCGCAGGCGGATGTGCAGGCCGTCGCGGCGGCAGCGGAGGAGATGGCGGCCTCGGTCACCGAGATCTCCCGCCAGGTCTCGGAAGCCGCCAGCGTGGCGAGCCAGGCCGTGGCGGAGACCCGCGCCACCGACACCACCGTGCAGGGCCTGTCCGAAGCGGCGGCCCGCATCGGGGACGTGGTGCGGCTGATCGGCGACATCGCCGGCCAGACCAACCTGCTGGCCCTGAATGCGACGATCGAGGCCGCGCGCGCCGGCGACGCCGGCAAGGGCTTCGCCGTGGTGGCGAGCGAGGTGAAGACGCTGGCCGGGCAGACCGCCCGCGCGACGGAGGAGATCGGCCAGCAGATCGGCCAGATGCAGCAGGCCACCAGCCGGGCCGTGGCCGCCATCCGCGGCATCGGCACGACCGTGGAACGCACCAGCGAGATCGCGACCGCCATCGCGGCCGCCGTGGAACAGCAGGGTGCGGCCACGCAGGAAATCGCCCGCAGCGCGGCACAGGTCGCGGAAGCCACCCAGACGGTCGCATCCGGGATCGAGGGCATCCGCGGCGCGGCCAACGCCACCGGCGGCGCCGCCAGCGCGGTGCGCGACGACAGCGGCGCGCTGGCCAGCCAGGCGGAACTGCTGCGCGCCAAGACGGACGGGTTCCTGCGGGCGGTACGGGCGCTGTGACCCGACCGGCCGGAGGGGGTCTCTGCTTGCCCCCTCCGGCTTAACCGCCTAAGCCGCCCCTCCCCTTCCAGGCAGGAGCCGCAGCATGGGCATGAAGGTCGCGGTCGTCGGCGCCACCGGCGCGGTGGGGCGGGAAATCCTCAAGACGATGGCGGAACGGTCCTTTCCGGTGGATGCGGCCGTGGCGCTGTCCGCCGGGCGCGGCGGCGGGCAGGAAGTATCCTTCGGCGAGGATGAGGTGCTGAAGGTCCGCAGCCTGGAAAGCTACGACTTCTCCGACACCGACATCGCCTTCTTCGCCGCCGGCGCGGCGGTCAGCCAGGTGCACGCGCCGCGCGCCGCGGGCCAGGGCTGCGTCGTGATCGACTGCAGCAGCGCCTTCCGCATGGAAGCCGACGTGCCGCTGGTGATCCCGGAGGTGAACGCGAACGCCATCACCCGCTTCAGCAAGCGGCGGATCATCGGCAACCCCACCGGCGCCACCATCCAGATGCTGGTCGCCCTCAAGCCGCTGCACGATATCGGCAAGGCCAGGCGCGTCGTCGTCTCCACCTACCAATCCGTCTCCGATGGCGGGCAGTCCGCCTCCAATGGCGGGCGGGAGGGGATGGACGAGCTCTGGACCCAGACCCGCGGCGTCTATGTGAACGAGACCCCGCCGGGCGAGCAGTTCCCGAAGCAGATCGCCTTCAACTGCATCCCCCATATCGGCGACTTCATGGATGACGGCGCGACGCGGGAGGAATGGGCGCTCGCGGCGGAAGCGCGGAAGATCCTCGACCCCGACATCGCGGTGATGGCGACCTGCGTGCGCGTGCCGGTCTTCATCGGCCATGCGGAGGCCGTGCACGTGGCCTTCGAACGCCCGGTGAGCGAGGCGCAGGCACGGGCCGCGCTGCGGGACGCGCCGGGGGTCATCATCCTGGATCGGCGGGAGGATGGCGGCTACGCCACCGCGGCCGAGATCGCGGGCGAGGACACGGTCTATGTCAGCCGCCTGCGCCGCGACCTGACGGTGCCGCACGGCCTCGCCTTCTGGTGCGTCACGGACAACCTCCGCAAGGGATCGGCCCTGAACGCGGTGCAGATCGCCGAGGAACTGGTGGCGCGGAAGCTGCTCGACGACTGAAGCGGCTGGAGGAGCAGGCGCCCCCTACCCCCCCCGGAACATCGCCGCCACTTCGCGCGCCATCCAGGGCGCGGTGCTGAACTTGCCACTGTCGACGGAGATGTAGCGGCCGGTGCGGCGGATGCCGAAGCGGTCGCGGCGATGGAGCCCGGCGGCGGGGTCGTGCAGGGGGCCGCTGCCCGGGGCGACGACCCAGATGCCCTGGACGTCCATATGCGCCGCGCCATCGGCCACGCGGCGCACCGCCGGCAGGTGTTCGGCCAGGCCGTCCAGGATGCGGTGGGCGAGGGCCTGGCGCGCGGCCTCATCCATCGCCGGCACGGGCGGCGGCGCGGGGTCGCGGCCTTCCGCCACCAGGCCCGCGGGATACCAGGACAGGTAGAAATCCCGGTCGCCATAGGCCTTCACATCGCCGAAGGGGCCCGTCCCGATCAGGGCGTTGTCCTGCGCCACGGGCCGGGCGGTGTGGACGAACAGCGCGTAGCGATAGCGGTGGGTCACTTCCGGCAGGGGCCCAAGGCCGATTCCCTGGTCGATCACGCAGCGGCCTTCCCACAGCGCGTTCACCACAATGGTGAAGGGGCCGTCCGTGCCGGCATCGGTCTCGACCCGGAAGGGGCCATCGAGGCTGCCCTCCAGCCCCGCCTCCCCCTCCGGCCGGACGCCCAGCACGCGCCTGCCGGTGCGGAGCTCGATCTTCGGTTCGGCGGCGAGTGCGGCGATGTAGCGCCGCGCAATCCAGCGGGAGGAGACGCTGCGCTCCGGCAGGCGCCAGGCGCCGAGGATGGCGCCGCCCTCCGGCGCGGTCTGCGCGGCCTCCGCCGCCGTCAGCGGCGTGGCGCCGCGGCGGGCGGCGTCGTCCCAGTAGCGGCCGGCATCGGGATGGCTGCGGACCAGGTCGGAGACCCGGCGGAAATAGGCCTCGATCCCCTGCTGCTGGACGACCGAATCGCGATGCAGCAGGAAGATCTCGTCCCGCGGCGTGGTGGCGCCGGCGATGGAGCCGCCGAGCAGCTCCTCCACGATGTCCTTGAACAGCAGGCCGCCCGTCAGCAGCTGCCGCGCGGTGCCCAGGCTGGGATCGGCGGCGTAGAGATAGCCGAGATGGAGCTTGCCGTCGTTCCAGCCGCTCGATCCCTCGAAGGGCTGACGCGCCTGGTCGAACAGCGTCACGCTGTAGCCCTGCCGCGCCATGAACAGCGCGGTCGAGCAGCCCGTGATGCCCGCCCCGAGCACCGCTACCCTGCCTGTTGCCCGCTTGCCGCGGCGTCGTGGCGTCTCCATCAACAAGACGGTAGGCGGGCCTTCCGGCGGCGGCAAGGAAGGGGGGTTCCGGCCGGTTCAGAAGAGCAGCCGGAGGATGGCGCCAAGCGCCGCACCACCCGTCAGCAGCTTGTGCAGCACCTCCAGCGCGCGGGCGAGGCGAGGGCGCGGGTGGCGTGCGGGCGCCTCCGGGCCGGGGGCGGCCCCAGGGGCGGCCCCAGGGGCGGTCCCAGGGGCGGTCCCAGGCGCGACCGGGCGGCGGGGGGCGAAGCGCGGCAGCGTGCGGGGCTCGGGCTTGCGCATGGCAATAGGATATCATTCCTGTCGCCTTCATGCACGATTTGTCAGATGGACGCCTGTCCATGTTGCACCGCGTTGACGCTATGGCGCGGTGCACCATAAAAGCATCCACAGGTGAGCGCGCGCCCAGCCTCGACGCCGGGCGTGCCATGAGGAGCGGGCGCCGCATGTCGATAATGCAGGATTCGCGGGAGGCGACCATGGTCGGTCGCCGGTCGGATGGCACGCCGGTGCGCCGCCCGTTGTCGCCGCATCTGCAGGTCTATGACATGCTGCAGATGACGAGCGCGCTGTCGATCAGCCATCGCATCACGGGCGTGATCTGGTCCGTGGGCGCGGCTGTGATGGTCTGGTGGCTGGTGGCCGCGGCATCGGGGCCGGAGGCTTTCGCCACGGTTCAATGGTTCCTTGGTTCCTTCATCGGCATCCTGTTCCTGATGGGGCTGACGGGCGCGGCCTGGTTCCACACCCTGGCGGGGGTTCGCCACCTGCTGTGGGATGCGGGCTGGGGCTATGACATCCCGACCGTCTACAAGACGGGCCGTGCGGTGCTGGTCGGCACGGGCGTGCTGACGGCGGCTACCTGGCTCGCGCTGCTGATGTCCTGGTGAGGTAAGGCAAGATGTCGCATTCCACGGGCGAATCCCCCCGCCAGGCCCAGCTTCGCACGCCGCTCGGCCGCGTGCGGGGGGCCGGTTCCGCCAAGTCCGGCGTCGCGCATTGGTGGGGGCAGCGCGTCACCTCCATCGCGCTGCTGCCGCTGACAATCTGGTTCATCGCCTCGCTCGCGACCTCCGCCGGCATGCCGCATCATGTGGCGCAGGCCTGGATCGGGCATCCGCTGAACGCGGTGCTGCTGCTGGCCCTGATCGGCCTGACCTTCCACCACATCGCGGCCGGGCTGCAGGTGGTGATCGAGGATTATGTGAAGCCGGAGGGCCGCAAGATGGCCGCCGTGCTCGCGGTGAAGTTCGCCTGCACGCTGCTGGCGCTGGCGGCCGCGCTGGCCGTTCTGCGCATTGCGGTCTGACACGCCGCGCCTAGTTGATGATCTGGTGGCGCGGGCTACGGGGCCCCGCCTGATGAATGGACGGCACAGCTGATGAACGCCATCTCGAAGCCCTCGATCGGCAACGGTGCCTACCGCATCGTCGATCATACCTATGACGTGGTCGTGGTCGGCGCCGGCGGCGCGGGGCTTCGCGCCACCTTCGGCATGGGGGCCTCCGGCCTCAAGACCGCCTGCATCACCAAGGTCTTCCCGACGCGGAGCCACACGGTGGCGGCGCAGGGCGGCGTCGGCGCCGCCCTCGGCAACATGGGCGAGGATGACTGGCGCTGGCACATGTACGACACCGTGAAGGGGTCGGACTGGCTGGGTGACCAGGACGCGATCGAATACATGTGCCGGGAAGCCATTCCCGCGATCATCGAGCTTGAGCATTTCGGCGTGCCCTTCAGCCGCACCGAGGATGGCAAGATCTACCAGCGCCCCTTCGGCGGCCACATGCAGGATTACGGCAAGACGCCCGCGATGCGCGCCTGCGCCGCCGCGGACCGCACCGGCCACGCCATCCTGCACACGCTGTACCAGCAGGCGCTGAAGGCCAATTGCGAGTTCTTCGTCGAATACATCGCCCTCGACCTCATCATGGATGATGAGGGCGTGTGCCGCGGCGTGACGGCCTGGTGCCTGGAGGACGGGTCCCTGCACCGCTTCCGCGCCCAGTCCGTGGTGCTGGCGACGGGCGGCTATGGCCGCGCCTATTTCTCCTGCACCTCCGCCCATACCTGCACGGGCGATGGTGGCGGCATGGCGCTGCGCGCCGGCCTGCCGCTGCAGGACAATGAATTCGTCCAGTTCCACCCGACCGGCATCTACGGCTCCGGCTGCCTGGTGACGGAAGGCGCGCGCGGCGAGGGCGGGTACCTCACCAACTCCGAAGGCGAGCGCTTCATGGAGCGCTACGCGCCGACAGCAAAGGACCTGGCGTCCCGCGACGTCGTCTCCCGCGCCATGTCGGTGGAGATCCGGGAAGGCCGCGGCGTCGGCCCGCTGAAGGACCACATCCACCTGCACCTGGAACACCTCGGCGCCGATCTTCTCCACGAGCGCCTTCCGGGCATTTCCGAAACGGCAAAAATCTTCGCCGGCGTGGATGTGACGAAGGAGCCGATCCCGATGCTCCCCACCGTCCACTACAACATGGGCGGCATCCCCACGAACATCCACACCGAGGTCCTGAACCCGACGCCGGGTGACCAGGATCGCGTGGTGCGCGGCCTCATGGCGGTGGGCGAGGCCGCCTGCGTCTCCGTCCATGGCGCCAACCGCCTCGGCACCAATTCGCTGCTGGACCTCGTCGTCTTCGGGCGCGCCGCGGCGCACCGGGCGGCGGAGACGATCAAGCCGGGCGCGACCCAGGCGCCGCTGCCGCCGGGCGCGGGCGAAGCCTCCTTCGCCCGCTTCGACAAGATCCGCCACACCAAGGGGTCTTCCACCGTCTCCGACGTCCGCCTGCAGATGCAGCGGACGATGCAGGAGCACGCGGCGGTGTTCCGCACCACGGAACTGCTGGCCGAGGGTGTGAAGAAGATGAACAAGGTCGCGGCGGGCTACGAGGACATCAAGATCGCCGACCGCAGCCTGATCTGGAACAGCGACCTGCTGGAAGCGCTGGAACTGGACAATCTGATCGGCAACGCGCTGACCACCGTGGTCGGCGCCGATGCCCGCAAGGAAAGCCGCGGCGCGCATGCGCATGAGGATTTCCCCGACCGCGACGACCAGAACTGGATGAAGCACACCCTCGCCTGGGTGGACGACAAGCGGAACGTCAAGCTCGACTACCGCGACGTGAAGATGCGCACCCTGACCAATGAAGTGCAGGTCTTCCCCCCCAAGGCCCGCGTGTACTAGGAGCCCGATGGATCATGGCGACGTTCACGCTGCCGAAGAATTCGACGATCTCGAAGGGCAAGCACTATCCCGCGCCGCATGGCGCGAAGAAGGTGCGCAGCTTCAAGATCTATCGCTGGAATCCGGATGACGGGGAGAACCCGCGCACGGATACCTACGACATCGACCTCGACGCCTGCGGGCCGATGGTTCTTGATGCCCTCATCAAGATCAAGAACGAGGTCGACACCACGCTGACCTTCCGCCGGTCCTGCCGGGAAGGCATCTGCGGCTCCTGCTCGATGAACATCGACGGGCTGAACACGCTGGCCTGCCTGAAGCCGATCGAGGATGTGAAGGGCGAGGTCCGCATCCACCCGCTGCCGCACATGCCGGTGGTGAAGGACCTGGTGCCCGACCTGTCCCAGATCTACGCGCAGCTCCGCAGCGTGGAGCCCTGGCTGAAGGCCGACACCCCCCCGCCGCCGGATGGCGAGCGCCTCCAGAGCAAGGAGGAGCGCGCCAAGCTCGACGGGCTGTGGGAATGCATCCTGTGCTTCTGCTGCTCCACGGCCTGCCCCTCCTACTGGTGGAACGGGGACCGCTACCTCGGCCCGGCCGTGCTGCTGCAGGCCTATCGCTGGATCGCGGACAGCCGCGACGAGGCGACGGGCGAGCGGCTGGATGCGCTGGAGGACCCGTTCAAGCTTTATCGCTGCCACACCATCATGAACTGCGCCCGGACCTGCCCGAAGGGGCTGAACCCCGGCCAGGCGATCGGCGAGATCAAGAAGATGCTGGCCGAGCGCCAGGTCTGACCGGCCCCGCCTTGCACTGACGAAGGGGCCCGCCGGCGACGGCGGGCCCCTTCGCGTTTCAGCGCAGATAAGGATCGAGCAGCGGCAGCGACAGCAGGGCGGAGGCCGCGATCATCGCGTAGCAGGCGCGGCGGAAGACGACCGGCGACATGACGGTGAAGAGGCGCGTGCCGATCCAGGTGCCCGCCGCATAGGTCGGCGCCGCCACCAGCAGCGGACCGAGCAGCGCGGCGCTGAACAGGCCCGCGATGGCGAAGCCGGCCGCGGTCAGGAAGCCGCTGGCCGCCAGGAACAGGTTGAACACCGCCCGCAGCTGCGCCGGCGGCAGATGCCGCCCCAGCAGCCAGGCCATCACCGGCGGCCCCGGCACCAGCGCAACCCCGGCCAGCACCCCCGCCACCGATCCGACGCCGACCGCGGCCCCCCGATGCGGCGTGGCCGGAAAGCGCAGGCCGGAGGCCGCCAGCACCAGCAGCGCCAGGATCACCCCCGCCACCAGCCAGCGCAGCGCCAGCGGATCGGCCAGCGCCAGTGCCGCGATGCCGATCGGCAGCCCCAGCAGCACGCCGAGGCTGAGCCAGCCGACCTCCGCCTTGTCCGCCAGCGGCCAGGCGCCGCGCAGCAGCAGGATCATCGGCAGGAAATCGATCACCAGCAGCAGCGGCGCGGCCAGGCGCGGCCCGACCGCGAAGGCAGCCATCGGCATGAAGACCAGCGCGGCGCCGAAGCCGGAGAAACCCCGGGCGATGCCGCTCGCCAGCGAGGCCACGACCAGCGCCGCGAGCGGAATGCCCTCGGGCAGGGTCATGCCCGCCGGAACACGACGATCAGGTTGTTGGCGGGCATGGCCGTGACCTCCGCCGGGCCGAATCCCCGCGCGGCGGCCAGCGCGGCCACATCCTCCAGTTGGCGGAGGCCCCAGGCGGGGTCGCGGGCGCGCAGGCTGGCGTCGAATTCCTCGTTGCTCGGCGCGGTCGGCACGCCCTGCCGGCGATAGGGGCCGTAGAGGATGAGGGGCGCGCCCGACGGCAGGGCGCGGGCGGCGCCCTCCATCAGCCCCTCCGTCGCCGCCCAGGGGGCGATGTGGATCATGTTGATGCAGAGCACGGCATCGGCGGCGGGAACCGGCCATGAAGCGCTGGCATCCATCGCGATCGGGTCCCGCACATGGCACAGCCCGTCGCACCAGGCGGCGATGCTGGCGCGGTTGTCGGGGTCGAGGTCCGTGGGCTGCCAGTCCAGCGCCGGCAGCGCGGCGGCGAAATGCGCGACGTGCTCGCCGGTGCCGCTGGCGACTTCCAGCACCAGGCCGCGCGGCGGCAGCAGGCGGCGGAGTTCCGCCAGGATGGGGTCGCGGTTGCGCAGCGTGGCGGGGGCGTATCGGCGGGGATCGTCGCTCATCCCTCGCCTCTCGGCCCGTGGCGCTTTCGCGTCAACCGGCAACCGGGCCGGGCGTGTCCCGTTCCAGTCCAGGCGCCCCCATGGGCGCCCAGGAGGTAACGCGATGACGCATCACGGCCCGCTGCACCAGGTGCAGGAACACATGAAGGTCCTCGGCAGCGATGGGGAGGAAATCGGCACGGTCGATCACCTCGAGGGCGACCGGATCAAGCTGGCGCGGGACGGCAGCGGGCAGCACCACTACGTCCCGGGCGAGAGCATCGCCTCGGTCGCGGCGGGGACGGTGCGGCTTTCGATGCCCGCGGCCCAGGCCAGGCGCGCCTGGCAGGCGGAGGGGCTGGACCATGCGATGAACCCGGCCATGAACCCCGCCATGACCGGAGCGACCCAGGGCCAGCGCACCATGCTCGGCGCGGCGGAAGCCGGGCGCGGCGGCGGGCAGCGGATGGGCGACAAGCCGGTCGTGGGTGGCGCGGGCGCCGCCGATGACGCCACCGGCGGCACGGGGCCGACGCGCGACCCGATCTGAACCGCGGAATGACCGGGGCAACCGATTGCACTCCCCGGTCGTGCTGCGCCATGCTCCCCCATCCCGGTGGCCATCCGAAGAGCGCACCGGAAGGGAGAGATACATGGTCCGCACATCGCTTCTGGCGGCCGGCTTCCTCGCCGCGCTGGCCACATTTCCGGCACTTGCCCAGGCCCCCGCACCCGCCCCGGTACCGGGCTGGGCGGTCGGAAGGCCGGAGGGTTCCACCCTCGCCCCCCATGCACCGCGCCTGACGGTGACGCCGCCGGACCAGGTGCCGGTGGGCGCGTTGCGCCTGCCGCCGGGGTTCCAGGCGGAGATCTACGCGCATGGCATCCCCGGCGCGCGGATGATGGCGGAAGGGCCGAACGGCACGATCTTCGCCGGGTCCCGCGCCATCGGCCGGGTCTATGCCGTCCGGCGCAACGCGGATGGCACGACCCGCACCAGCATCGTGGCGCAGGGCCTGGCGCAGCCGAACGGCCTGGTCATGGTCGGCAACAGCCTGTTCGTCATCGCGGTCAACCGCGTGCTGCGCTACGACAACATCGAGGCCAACCTCGACAACATCCCGGCGCCGGTCGAGCTGACCGCCGCCTTCGGCCTGCCGACGGAGCAGGAGCACGCCGGCAACCACCACTGGAAATTCGCGTCGCTCGGCCCGGATGGCCGGATCTATACGAATGTCGGCGTGAACTGCAACGTCTGCGAAACGGATCGCGACAAGTTCGCCCTCCTCGTCTCCTTCAACCCGGATGGCAGCGACCGCCGGATCGAGGCGCGCGGCGTCCGCAACAGCGTCGGCATGGCGCACCACCCCGTCACGCGCGAACTCTGGGCCACCAATAATGGCCGCGACTGGGCGGGGAATGACTGGCCGAACGACACGCTGCACCGCATCCGCCGCAGCGGGGAGGATCACGGCTTCCCCTACTGCTCCGCCGGCAGCGCGGACCCGCAATTCAACGCCGGGCGGGCCTGCAGCGAATTCGTGCAGCCCGCGGCGCTGCTCGGACCGCATACGGCGGCCCTCGGCATGCGCTTCTACACGGGTACGATGTTCCCCGAGCAGTACCGCAACCAGATCTTCATCGCCCGCCGCGGGTCCTGGAACCGGGAACGGCTCTCGGGCTTCGATGTCGCGGTCGCGCATCTGGACGCGCAGGGCAATGTGACGCGGGTGGAGGAATTCATGACCGGCCTGCGTGACGACGCCAACCAGCGCTTCCTCGGCCGGCCGGTGGATGTGCAGGTGGCGCGGGACGGTGCGCTGCTGGTGGCGGATGAACAGATGGGTGCGATCTATCGCATCACCTATCGCCAGTGATGCTCCTGCGACTGCTGGCGGCGGCCCTGCTGGCCGCCGCCGTGCCTGAGATGGCCCGGGCCGCGGATGCGGCCCGGGGCGCGGACCTTGCCGCGCATCGCTGCGTGAACTGCCATGGCGACAATGGCCGCAGCCAGGTGCCGGGCGTGCCCTCCCTCGCCGGGCAGCCGGCGGATTTCATCACCGTGCAGATGATCCTGCTGCGGGAGGGCATCCGCCACGCCCCGGCGATGAACCCCTTCGCGCAGGGGCTGCCGGACCGCGATATCGAGGACCTGGCCGCCTTCTTCGCCAGCCTGCCCCCCGGCCCGCCGGATGATCGCACGCCGAAGGATGAGGCTCTGTTCGCCGCCGGCCAGGCGCTGACCGGCCCGCGGCACTGCGCGACCTGCCATGTCGCGGATTATGGGGGCCGGGCCCAGATTCCCCGCGTGGCCGCGCAGCGGGAGGATTACCTGGTGCAGGCGATGATCGGGTATCGCGACGGCACCCGCGCCGGCGTGGACACGCAGATGAACTCGGCGGTGATCGGGCTCAGCAACGCGCATATCGCGGCGCTGGCGCATTTCCTGGCCCATCTCGACTGAAGGCCCGGGTGCCTTGCGGCACCCGGGAAGTCTGCGTCAGGCCAGGCGGCGATCCATGGCACGCACCGTGTTGCGGGTGCCCGTGCGGGCCCCGAACACCGCCGCGACGGCGCCGAGCAGCATGGCCGCGAAGATCCAGTAGGCCCCGACCGCCGCGCCATTGGCCGCCGCATCGGCAGCGGCGCGGGCGCGCGCCTCGGCTTCCTGCGCCACGCGGGTGGCTTCCGCTTCCAGGCGATCGACGCGCGTGCGGGCTTCCTCCGGCGCCACGCCGTATTCGGCGGCGACCAGCTGTGCCAGGCGATCCCGCGCGCCCTGGTCGGCGGTGCCGCTGGTGACGCGGCTGGCGATGATCTGCGCCATCTCGGTGCGGCGCTGGTCGTTGGTCATCGTCGCCGGGTCGCCGCCGGTCTGCAGGCCCGTCTGCAGCCGCTCAGCCATGGCGCGCGGATCGATGCTGCGCGCGGCGGGGGCGACGGCGGCAATCGCCTCGCCGGCGCCCTGGCCCAGCCCCTGCGCAGCGCTGCCGACCATGCGGCTGATGCCGCCGGCCGCGCCGGCCGCCGCGTTGCCCAGCAGCACGGCGGAGATCAGGAAGCCGATCGCCCAGACGGACAGGCCGTGCAGCACGCCATCCGTGTCATCCGCCGTCCCCGACAGTCGCGCCGCGACATAGCCGCCGGCGGCCAGGCCGATGAGGTTGGCGACCAGCAGCCAGAGGCCGGCGGCGATGCCGAAGGTGCCGGCCGATGGTGTCTCCCCCACCGTCACGGGGTCGATCGTGGTGGCGCCGATGGCGAGGCCGAGCACATTGAGCATGGCGCCCACGGCGACGGCGACGACGCCGCCGGCGATGACGGCGCCCCAGGAGATGCGGCTGGGCAGGGCGGGCGCGCCCTCGGCGGCGATGCCGCCCGTCATCCCTTGGGCAGGCATGCCCTGTGCGGTGGCGATAGTGGTCTGCATGGAAAGAACCCCTCGGCTTGAATGCCCGCAGGCAACGCAGCCCGGGATGGCGGGTTCGGGGGGTTTCGGGCGAGGCGATGGTTCTTCCGCAGGTTGTGGTCCGGAGAGCCGGATTTTTTCCGGGCGGAAACTTGCGGCGCCGGGCTTCCGGGTCCACACCGCCGCATTCCCGCCATGTCCCCCGGGAAGAGTGAGTCGCGATGCAGGTCTATCTGCCGATCGCCGAGATGTCGGTTGATGCCCTGCTGCTGCTGGGCATCGGCTTTGGCGTGGGCTGGCTATCCGGCCTGTTCGGCGTCGGTGGCGGCTTCCTGCTGACGCCCATCCTGATCCTGATCGGCATCCCCGCCCCCGTCGCCGTCGGCTCCGGCGCGAACCAGACCCTTGGCGCGTCCGTCTCGGGCCTGATGGCGCAGTGGCGGCGCGGCAATGTCGATGTCCGCATGGGCACCGTGCTGCTGGTGGGCGGCTTCGCGGGGTCGGTGCTGGGCGTGCAGCTGTTCGCCTGGCTGCGGCGGGCGGGGCAGGTCGATCTGGCCGTCGCCATCTTCTACGTCGTCGTGCTCGGCACGGTCGGCGGGCTGATGGTGCGGGAAAGCCTGACGGCCATCCTGCGGCGACGCCGCGCGCGGCCGCGGCGGCTGCATGAGCATTTCTGGATGCACGGGCTGCCGCTGAAGATGCGGTTCCGCAAATCCCGCCTCTACATCTCCGTCATCCCGCCGCTGCTGATCGGCTTCGCCATCGGCCTGCTCTCCGCCGTCATGGGCGTGGGCGGCGGCTTCATGCTGGTGCCGGCGATGATCTACCTGCTCGGCATGCCGACGGCCGTGGTCATCGGCACGTCGCTGTTCCAGGTCGTCTTCGTCACCGCCAACGTCACCTTCCTGCAGGCCATCCAGGTCGGCAGCGTCGACATCGTCCTGACCCTGCTGCTGCTGGCCGGCGGCGTGGTGGGGGCGCAGATCGGCGCCGCGATGGGCACGAAGCTGCGGGGGGAGGAGACGCGCGCGCTGCTCGGCGCGCTGGTGCTGTCCGTCGCGCTGGCGCTGCTGTGGGACCTGCTGCGGGTGCCGGAGCAGCTTTTCGTCATCGGCCCGGCGCCGTGATTCGCGCGCTGCTGCTGTTCCTGGCGCTGGCCTCGCCCGCTGCCGCCCAGGTCGCCCCGCCACCGCCCGCCGCGCCGCCGACGCTGGCGCCGCCATCGCTCGCCGCGCAGCTTTCCGTCTCCACCATCGAGGTGACGACCGCCTTCACGGGGGGCGAGATCCTGGTCTTCGGCGCGACCGAACGCCTGATCGGCGCCCAGGGGGATGAGGTGGTGGTGCTGGCCACGGGCCCGACCACCTCCATCGTCGTGCGGCAGAAGGTCGAGATGCTGGGCGCCTGGATCAACGGCCCCTCCGCCCGCTTCAACCGGGTGCCGACCTATTGGGCGCTGGCCTCCACCAGCCCGGTGGCGACGCTGCTGGACGGGGTGGAACGGCAGGATCTCCGCCTCGGGCTCGACCTGATGCCGCTGGTGCAGCTGGGCGCGCGGGGGCCGCAATTCCGCGCGGCGCTGGCCAGCCTGAAGCAGGATGCGGGGCTCTGGGTGGACCAGGTGAAGCCGGTGGAGGTCTCCGGCGGCCGCCTGTTCCACGCCCGGCTGCCGCTGCCGGCAACGGTCGCGACCGGGGCCTACCAGATCCAGGTGATGCTGGTGCGGGAAGGCCGCGTGGTGGCGCGGCAGGAATTGCGCATGGATGTGGTACGCAGCGGCACGGCGGCCTGGATCGCCGACGTCGCGCGCGGGCAGCCCGTGCTGTATGGCTTGGCCTGCATCCTGCTGGCGGCCTTCGCCGGCTGGATCGGCAGCGTGCTGTTCCGGAGGGGCTGATGCCGGATGATCGGGCGGATGAGACGGCGGCGGCGGCCAAGGCCCGGCGCGACCGCGTCTTCCTGGTGGTGGTGGATGACAGCCCGGAGCGTGGCGTCGCGCTGCGCTACGCGGCGCTGCGCACCAAGAAATCCGGCGGCCGCGTGGCCCTGCTGCGGGTGGTGGAGCCCGCCGGACAGGTCGAATGGGCCGGCATCGGCGCGCTGATGGCGGAGGAGCGGCGGGAGGAGGCGGAGAAACTGCTTTCCACCCTGGCGGCGGAGGTGAACGACATCACCGGCGGCCTGCCCATCCTGCTGATCCGGGAGGGCGAGCCGCGGGATGAACTTCTGGCGCTGCTGGAGGAGGACCCCCGCATCTCCATCCTGGTGCTGGCGAGTTCGACGGACGGATCGGGCCCCGGCCCGCTGATCGCGGCGCTGACCGGGCGCTACGCCGCCAAGCTGCCGGTGCCGATGACCATCGTGCCGGGCGCGCTGAGCGATGCGGAACTGGAACGCGTGACGTGAAGGCCACGCGCCCGCCATCGGGCTGCCGTTGCGCGGGACGGTAAAACGGACCACATAGGTCGGGTATCGCCAGTCAAGCGCGGAAACCAGTCCCGATGTTCATCGAAACCGAAAGCACGCCGAACCCGGCCACCCTCAAATTCATCCCGGGTCGGGATGTCATGGGCGGCCGTGGCACCGCCGACTTCACCGCGGTGGCGGAGGCCGATGGCCGTTCGCCGCTGGCCGCGCGCATCTTCGCCGTGGGCGATGTCGCCCGCGTCTTCCTGGGCAATGACTTCGTCACCGTGACGAAGACCGAGGATGCGGACTGGCAGCTGCTCAAGCCCCGCGTGCTGGGCGCCGTCATGGAGCACTACCTGGCCGGCCTTCCCACCATGGAAGGCGAGGACGAAGCCGCCGAGGCCGAGGATTTCGAGGCCGAGGACGGCGAGATCGTCGCCCAGATCAAGGAATTGCTGGACACCCGCGTGCGTCCGGCCGTGGCCGCGGATGGCGGGGACATCGTCTTCCGCGGCTTCCGCGAGGGCATCGTCCGGCTGCGCATGCAGGGCGCCTGCAGCGGCTGCCCTTCCTCCCGCGCCACCTTGAAGCACGGGGTGGAGACGATGCTGCGCCACTACGTGCCGGAAGTGGTGCGGGTGGAGCAGGTCGAGGCATAACGGCCGCATTGGCCGGCGCGCCGCGCCGGCCTATCTCCCTCCGGCAGAGACCTGCCGGAGCCGCCTTCCATGACCGACCAAGCCCCCGCCGCCGTCCCGCCGATCCCGGAGCCCGCGCCCCAGCCCGCGCCCGTGCTGGATGGCCAGGCGCTCGATATCCTGTTCCGGGAGGCGCGGACCCACTACGCCTGGCAGGACCGGCCGGTGCCGGAGGCGAAGCTGGAGGAGATGTACAACCTTCTCCGCATGGGGCCGACCAGCGCCAATTGCAGCCCGGCGCGCTTCGTCTTCATCCGGACCTCGGAAGGCAAGGCCCGGCTGAAGCAGGTGCTGTCGCCCGGCAATGTCGAGAAGACGATGAAGGCGCCGGTGGTCTGCATCGTGGCGCATGACCAGGCCTTCTACGACAAGCTGGGCTTCCTGTTCCCCGGCGCGGAGCTGCGCGGCTGGTATGCCGACAATCCCGCCTTGGCGGATACGACGGCGCTTCGAAACGGCACGCTGCAGGGCGCCTACCTCATCATGGCGGCGCGGGCGGTCGGGCTGGATGCCGCGCCGATGAGCGGCTTCGACAACTACCAGCTGGACAATCTGTTCTTCGCCGGCACGCGGTGGAAGTCGAACTTCCTGGTGGCACTCGGCCATGGCGAACCCGCCGCGCTGCCGCCGCGCGGCCCGCGGCTGAGCTTCGACGAGGCCTGCCGGTTCGAGTGAGGCTCGCCGCCCCCCCTTCGCCAGTCCCTGACCGTCATCAGTACTGGCAAATCCGGCGGTCCAGGGTCCCCTCGGACCCTGGCGAGGGGGTCAAGGGGGAGCAGCGCTCCCCCTTCTCGACACCCGCGGGCCTTACGCCGCCTGCGCCCGCCCCGCTGCCGGGTCCAGCCGGTACCCGCCGCCTTCCGTCACCAGCAGCCGGGCATTGGACGGATCCGGCTCGATCTTCTGGCGCAGGCGGTAGATGTGGGTCTCCAGCGTGTGGGTCGTGACCGCGCTGTTGTAGCCCCAGACCTCGTTCAGCAGGATCTGCCGCCCGACCGGGCGCCCGCCGGCGCGGTAGAGGTACTTCAGGATCGCCGCCTCCTTCTCCGTCAGCCGGATCTTCCGGTTGCGGGCCGCTTCGAGCAGCAGCTTGGCGGAGGGGCGGAAGGTATAGGGACCCACCGTGAACACCGCGTCCTCGCTGTTGTCGAAGACGCGGAGCTGGGCGCGCAGGCGGGCCATCAGTTCGCTGACCCGGAAGGGCTTGGCGATGTAGTCGTTGGCCCCGGAATCGAGGCCGCGGACGATGTCCTGTTCGCCATCGGCACCGGTCAGCATCAGGATCGGCATGCGCAGGCCCTGCTTGCGGAGGCGGGCGCAGAGTTCGCGCCCGTCCCCGTCCGGCAGGCCGATGTCGAGGACGATGGCATCGAAGCGCGCATCCTCCGCGGCCAGCCTGGCCAGGGCTTCGGCGGCCGTGGCAGCCTCGGAGGCAACGAATTCACCGTCATGAGCCAATTGTTCCGCCAGGGTCTGGCGGAGGGCTTCGTCGTCGTCCACGACGAGGATGGGGCGTGGACCGGCCATGGTAGCTCCCGTATCTGTGAGGCGCCTTCACAACGGGCGCGGTGCGCATCGGTTTCACGCAGCCGTGCCTGAATCTCGCGATTTCGGGACGCGACACGCGATCGGATCGTCCCAATCTTGCCCGAGGCGTCATGCGGGGAGCAAGCCTCGTGACCATTAGGTCACGATCACCCCGGCTTGACGGGCAGAACGATTTTCTTGGGGGCCGGCCCCCTCCCAAACGCCTTCCGCACGCCACATTCGGGCGCGCCTATGGGCGAATTCCGGAACGCCAGACGATGAAAAACTCCGCCCCCCTCGCATCACAGCTGCGCGATCACGGCGTCGGCCCGAACACCGAACCCGCCCCTGGCGATGCGCAGGTGGCGGCGCTGCGCGCCGTGCACCGGGTTGCCAGCGAATTGCGCCGGGGCACGCCGGTGCTGGTGCGCGGGCCGGAAGGCGCGATCCTGGTCGCGGCGGCGGAGATGGTGTCCGCCCGGGGGCTGTCGGACATCGCGACCGCCGCGATCGGCCCGGCGCTGCTGCTGCTGGCGCCCGTCCGCGCGGCCGCGGTGCTGCAGCGCCCGGTGCCGCAGGCGCTGGCGGCGGCCAATGCCGGTTCGCCGCCGGAGATGGGCGTGGTGGCGTTGCGCCTGCCCCCCGGCCTGATGGATCCCGCCGCGCTGAAGAGCCTGGCGGACCCGACGGCCGAACGCCTGCTGCCGGTGGAGCCCGAGCGCGCCACCCTGCCGCCGCACGCCCTGGCCGCCATCGGCCTGGCCAAGCTGGCGCGCCTCCTGCCCGCCCTGGTCGCCGCCCCGGCGACGGAGGCCGCTTCCCTCCGGGCCGGCCTGCTGACGGTCGATGCCGCCGATATCCTGTCCTACCCCACCGGCGCCGCCCTGACTCTGGCGCGCGTGGCGGAGGCGCGCGTGCCGCTGGAGGATGCGCCGGAGGCCCGGATCGTCGCCTTCCGCGCCGCCGATGGCGGGATCGAACATTTGGCCATCCTGGTCGGCCAGCCGGAAGCGGCGCTCGCCGCCGGCACGGCGCCGCTGGCCCGCATCCATTCCGAATGCTTCACCGGTGACCTGCTGGGGAGCCTCCGCTGCGATTGCGGTCCCCAGCTGCGCGGCGCCATCGCCCGCATGGCCAAGGACCCGGCAGGCGGCGTGCTGCTCTACCTCGCGCAGGAAGGGCGGGGGATCGGCCTCGTGAACAAGCTCCGCGCCTATGCGCTGCAGGATACGGGGCTCGACACGCTCGATGCCAACCGGGCCCTGGGCTATGGCGCGGATGAGCGGAACTTCTGGGTGGCGGCGGAGATGCTGCGCGCGGTCGGCATCCCCCGGGTGCGGCTGCTGACCAACAACCCCGACAAGCTGGCGGGCCTCGCGGCCTGCGGCATCGGGGTGGAGGGGCGGGAGGCGCATCAGTTCGAGGCCAATGGCGTGAACGACGCCTATCTGGAGACCAAGGCGCGCCGCTTCGGTCACCTGCTGGCCTGATGCCGGGCGAGTCCGGCTTCGCCCGCGTCCAGCCGCAGGGTGATGGCAGGCGCGGGCTGCTGATCCTGGATGGGCTCGTGCTGCCCTGCGCGCTGGGCAAGGGCGGCGTCCGCCCGGCCACGGCGAAGCAGGAGGGCGATGGCGCGACGCCAGCGGCCAGCATGGCGCTGCGCCGCGTGCTCTACCGCGCCGATCGCGGCCCGCCGCCGCGCTGCGCGGTGCCGGTGGAGCCGCTGTCGCCCACCGATGGCTGGTGCGACGATGCGGGCGACCGCGCCTACAACCGCCCGGTGCAACTGCCCTTCGGGGGATCGCATGAGCGGCTGTGGCGCGACGATGCGGTCTATGACGTGATCGGCGTACTCGGCTGGAACGATGCCCCCGTGGAGCGCGGCCGGGGCAGCGCGATCTTCCTGCATGTGGCGCGCGAGGATTTCTCCCCGACCGAGGGCTGCGTCGCCCTGGCCCCGCGCGACCTCCGCACCGTGCTGGCGGCGGGGCTGCGCGGGATCACGGTGCTGGAGGGCTGAGAGACCGCTCAGCGCGGCAGCGGCGGCGGCACCGTGGCCGCCACGGCGGGCCGGGCGAGCATGCGGTCGAGATAGCCGCCGAGGTGCCCCGCCGCGGCGATGCGCGCGCCCGCCTCCGGCAGGCCGCGCAGCCAGTAGAGGATCGGCACCAGATAGGCATCGGCCAGGGTGAAGGCGGCGCCGCCCGCGAAGCCCTCCGCCAGCGCGGCATCCAGCATGGCCAAATGGCGATCCAGCGCCGGCAGGGTCGCCGCCACCCGCGCGGGGTCCGGCCGGCCATCGGCGGTGCCGGGGAAGAGGTAGGCGAACAGATGCTGCCGGATCAGCACGGGCTCCGCCGCCGTGACGATGAGGGAGACCCATTGCTCCGCCAGCGCGCCGGCGCGCGGGTCGCGCGGCATGAGGGGCGGTCCGTCGAAGGCGTGGTCGATGAAAGCCATGATGGCGCGGGATTCCGCCAGCACCAGGCCGCCCTGCCGCAGCACGGGGATGCGGCCCAACGGGTGGAGGGCCATCACCTCGGCGTGGCCGGGCGGCAGGGGCAGGTTCACAGGCGCCAGCCCCTTTTCCCCGGCCGCGATGCGCGTGGCCCAGACGAAGTTGCTCTGCGGGATGCCGATGATCTCGATGGGGGGCATGGGCGGTCTCCTCGGCGCCAGGATCGGCGTCCGGGGGGATGACGCGCGGGCCAGGCACGTTTCGACAGGCCGCTACGCCTTCCGCCGCCTGAGGCTGCGCAACGCCTCCCGCAGGTCGAGCCCGCCCAGCGCCTGGGCCGCGCCGAAATAGGTCACGAGCCCCGCGCCGATCAGCACGGCAAGGCCCCCGAAGCGGGCCAGCCCGTGGTCCAGCGGGAAGATCGCGGCCTGCAGCGCCAGCAGCACGGCGGACATGACCAGCGCCGCGGCGACCAGCCTTGGCACCGCGCGGCGCAGCCGGCGGTCCAGCACCAGCCGGCGGCGGCGCACCAGCAGCCAGCCCAGCACCAGCACATTCACCCAGGAGGCGAGCGAGGTCGCGAGCGCGATGCCGACATGCGACAGGTACCGCGTCAGCACCAGGTTGAGCGCCAGGTTCAGCGCCACCACGAAGAAGGCCACCTTCACGGGGGTGGCGGTGTCCCCGCGGGCGAAAAAGCCCGGCGTCAGCGCCTTGACCAGCACGAAGGCGGGGAGCCCCGCGGCATAGGCGACGAGGGCCATCGACGTCGCGGCGGTGGCGGCGGCGTCGAAGGCGCCGCGTTCGAACAGCGTGCCGATGATGGGCCGCGCGACGCAGGCCATGGCGAAGGCCGCCGGCAGGGCGAAGGCCAGCGTCAGCTCGATGGCCCGGTTCTGGCTGCGATGGGCGGCCAGCGCCTTGCCGGTGCGCAATTGCCGCGACAGCAGCGGCAGCAGGGCCGTGCCCACCGCCGCGCCGATGACACCCAGCGGCAGCTGCGAGATCCGGTCGGCATAATAGAGAAAGCTCACCGCGCCCGCCGGCAGCAGCGACGCGATGATGATCCCGATGGCGAGGTTGAGCTGCGTGACCCCCGCGCCGACCAGCCCCGGGCCCATCCGGCGCAGCACACCGCGCACCTCCGGCGTCAGCCGCGGGCGGGACAGCGGGTTGATGACCATCCCCGCCACCCGCGCCGCGACGATCAGCATCAGCAGTTGCACGAGGCCCGAGGCGACGACGCCCCAGGCCAGCGCATGGGCAGGCGTCGCGACATAGGGCGTCAGCCCCAGCAGCGCCGCCATGGAGATCAGGTTGAACAACACCGGCGCGGCGGCAGCGGCGGCGAAGCGATCCATGCCGTTCAGCACGCCCGAGACCAGCGCCGCCAGGCAGATGAACAGCAGGTAGGGGAAGGTGATGCGCGTGAGTTCCACGGCCAGCGGGAAGCGCAGCGCCTCTCCCACGAAGCCCGGTGCCAGCACGAAGAGCAGTTGCGGCATGAAGATGATGCCGATGGCGACCAGGCCGCTGAGCGACAGCGTCATCAGCCCCGCCAGCGAATTGGCCAGCGCCCGCGCCTTGGCCGGCCCGTCCAGCGCATAGGCGCCGGCGAAGGCGGGCACGAAGGCGGCGTTGAAGGCGCCTTCCCCGAAGAGCTGGCGAAACAGGTTGGGCAGGCGCAGCGCCACGAAGAAGGCATCGCCGATCGGGCCCGCGCCCAGGCGGGCGGCGATCAGCATGTCCCGCGCGAAGCCGAGGATGCGGCTCGCCATGGTCCAGCCGCCGACGGTGAAGATGCTGCGGAGCATGAGGCCGGGTGTAGTCCGGAAGACGGGGGGGGCGAAACCGCGTCCGCGGCAATGGTTCCGAAACCGCGTCCGCGGCAATGGTTCATGGATGGTTATCGTGGGCGGCCTAGGGAGATGCATGGCCCCGCTGCCCCCTTTGGCGCCCCCGGCGCCGCGCCCGCCCATCGCCGCATCGCGGTCCGCCGGCGGGGCGTGGGTGCTCCTCGGCCTTGCGACCCTCGGCCTGCTGGCCCTGCAGGCCATGCCACGCGCCGGCCTGCCGGTGCTGATGGTCTTCCCACCGGGGCTTGGCGCGGATCGCGCGCTGCTCGGCGTGCTGGGCGTGCCGGGCTGGGACCCGGCCATGGTCCGCCCGCTCGGCCCCTTCACCATCGCGATGGCCGCCCCCGCCTTGCGCGATGCGGATGTCGCCTCGCTGCGCCGGGAAAGCGGCGCGTTGCTGATCCTTGTCGCCTTCGGCCGGGCCGCCTGCGCGGCGCGCCTCGCGTGAACCATGCCCGCCTGCATTGAGGAGACTGCCACGATGGATCTCGACAAGCTGCGCCGCGACACCGCGCGAATCCTGCTGTTCGCGCTGGGGCTGATGGTGCCCCTCCTCGCGCTCATCGCCTGGGCGGCGGGTGGCGGCCTGGCGGAGGTGGGCGGCGGCGGCGCGCTGGCGGCGCTGGCGATGGCGGCGGTGCTGCTGGCGGCCAGGAAGGGGCCGGGGCAGGCGGCGGCGCGGCCGGTGATCGCGGTGGCGCTGATGGTGCAGGTTTCCGTGCTGGTCTGGGTGGCGCCGCCATCGCTGCGGATCGACATGCACATGGCCTATTTCGCGGCGCTCGCGGTGGTGGCGGGGCTGGTGGACCGGCGGGCGATCATCTTCGCCACCCTGACCGTCGCGCTGCATCACACCCTGCTGAACGAGATGGCGCCGGTGGTCGTCTTCGGCGGAGCCGGCACGCTGCTGCGCGTGGGCGTCCATGCCGGCGTCCTGGTGGCGGAAGCCGCCGCGCTCATCGCGCTGGTCGCCGGGCTGGAGAAGGGCTTCGCCACGGCCGGCGCGGCGCTGCTGGATGCGCAAGCCGCCCGGGCGGCGGAGAAGGCGGAACTCGGCCGGCGCCTGGAACGCGATGCGGCGGCGACGGCGGAAGCCCGGGCCGGGCGCCATACCCTGGCGGGCCAGGTGGAAACCCAGGTCGGCGGCGTGGCCGAGGGCGTGGTCTCGGCGGCAGCCGAGATCGGCCAGGCCGCGGGCGGGCTGAGCCTGGCGGCCAAGGCCGGGCGCGACAGCGCGCAGGATGCGGCGCGCGCCACCGCCGCCGCCGCCGCCGGGGTGCAGACCGTGGCCGCAGCGGCCGAGGAACTCGCCACGGCGGTGTCGGAGGTGACGCGCCAGGTGGCGGGCGCCGCACAGGTCGCGGGCCGCGCCTCCAGCCAGGCGCGGGAGACGGATGCGCTGGTGAACGGCCTGGCGGAGGGCGCGGCGCGCATCGGCCAGGTGGTGCGGCTGATCAGCGACATCGCCGGGCAGACCAACCTCCTCGCCCTCAATGCCACGATCGAGGCCGCGCGCGCCGGGGAGGCCGGGAAGGGCTTCGCCGTGGTTGCCGGGGAAGTGAAGGCCCTGGCCGCCCAGACGGCGAAGGCGACGGAGGAGATCGGCCAGCAGGTCGCCGGCATCCAGACCTCCACCGCCGAAGCCGTGAAGGCCATCCGCGGCATCACCGATGTGGTGGGGGATCTGGATGCGGTGTCCGGCGCCATCGCCGCCGCCGTGGAACAGCAGGGCGCCGCGACGCGGGAGATTGCCGGCACCGCCGCGCAGGTCGCCAGCAGCACCGATGCCGCGGCCAGCGCCGTCAGCCGCGCCGAACAGGCGATCGGGGAGACCACCGCGGCCGTCGCCTCCCTGGAGGCAACGGCGCGGCGGCTGGACCAGGGGGCGGCGGCGCTGCGCCAGATGCTGGGCGCCACCGTGCAGGGGCTGCGCGCGGCCTGACGGGCCGGGCCGGCCCCGGTGCCGGCGCCCGATGCCTGCATCCGGGTGCTTGCCTGGGGGCATCGGGGCGCCTAGGTGGGGGCGGCGCGTTTCGAACGCCTCCCCTTCCCGATCCGCCACCCCTACTGGCCAGTTGGGCCTGAGATCCAGATCACCACCGACATGAGCGACAAGCAGGATACCCCCACCCCGGCCGACGCCGCGGCCGAGGCCACCACGACCGAGGGCGCCCAGGCCGGCACCCAGCCCGGTGGCACCCCGCCGAGCGATGCCGAGCGCATCGCGGCGCTGGAGGCCGAGCTTTCCCAGATGCGCGACAAATGGCTGCGGGCGGAGGCGGACAACGCCAATCTCCGCGCCCGCGCCAAGCGGGAGGCCGAGGATGCGCGGCTCTACGCCGTGCAGAAATTCGCCCGCGACGTGGTGGAGACGGCGGAGAACCTCCGCCGCGGCCTCGACAGCCTGCCGCCCGCGGCGGAGGACGAGGCCGAGCTGCTGGCCAAGCTGCGCGGCGGGTTCGAGGGCGTGGAGCGCGGCTTCGTCGCCATGCTGGAACGCCACGGCGTGCAGAAGCTGGATGCGCAGGGCCAGGCCTTCGATCCCGAATTCCACCAGGCGATGGCGGAACAGCCGGCGCCGGAGGGCGTGGAGCCCGGCACCGTCATCCAGGCCTGGACGCCGGCCTGGACGCTGCACGGCCGCCTGCTGAAGCCGGCCATGGTGGTGGTGGCGGGCAAGTAGCCTGGCCACCTTGCGCGCCATCGCGCCGGCGGACCTGCCGGCGCTGAACGCGCTGAACAACGCCCATGCGGCGGCGGTGAACGCGCTGTCGCCCGCCGATTTCGGCGCGCTGGTGGCAGTGTCCTTCAGCGCGCGGATGATCGAGGGCGCGGATGGCACGCCCGCCGCCTTCCTGCTGGCGCTGAGCCACGAGACGCCGGCGCAGGGGCCGAACCATGGCTGGTTCCTCCAGCACTTTCCCGCCTTCGCCTATGTCGACCGGGTGGTGGTGGCGGAGGATTCGCAGGGCCAGGGCCTGGGCCGGGCGCTCTATGCGGACCTGCGGGCGCAGGCACGGGGTGCGCGGCTGGCGACGCTGGCCTGCGAGGTGAACCTCGACCCGCCCAACCCGGGCAGCATGGCGTTTCACGAAAGGCTGGGGTTCCGGCCGGCGGGAGAAGCGACGGATCCGCGGAACGGGAAGCGGGTGCGGTACCTCACGGCAGGTCTCTAGATTGCCGCAGGGGGAGCGCCGCTCCCCCCGCACCCGACCTTGGTCCGCAGGGGGAGCGCCGCTCCCCCCGCACCCGACCTTGGTCCGCAGGGGGAGCGCCGCTCCCCCCGCACCCCCCGCGCCAGGGCCGAGCCGGCCCTGGACCGTCGCCAGTTAGGCCGTTGATTTTCGGCGGTTGCGGCGCATGCGGATCCAGACAAGGCCGGCCACCACCGGGACCAGCACCGCCAGCAGCATGTCCGCCTTGATGTCGCCGAGCGGCAGAGGCTTGAGCGCATAGCCCGCCAGCGACAGCACGTAATAGGAGATGCCGGCGACGGAGAGACCCTCCACCGTCTCCTGCAGCCGCAGCTGGGCACGGCCCGTATCGGCCATGGCACCCAACAGCTGCTGGGTCTGCGCTTCCTGCGCCACGGCGACACGGGCGCGGAGAAGATCCACCGCGCGGCCGCAACGGACGGAGAGGTTGGCGATGCGCGTGCCCGTCGCCTCGACCGTCGCCACGGCGGGGTCGAGGCGCCGTTCCAGATATTCAGTCAGCGTCGGCAGGCCATGCAGCCGCGTCTCCCGCAGCGATTGCAGGCGGCGGCCGACGAGGGCGTGGTAGGCGCGGGTGCCGCTGAAGCGGTCCGCCGTCTCCGCCGCCAGGCGTTCGATGGTGGTGGCCAGGTCCGTCAGTTCATCCAGCGCCGCGCGTTCCTCATCCAGCTTGTCGAGGCCGGGGAGGCGGGCGGTCAGCGCGGCCAGGCCGGCGGAGGCGCGGGCCAGTTCGGCGGAACAGGCGCGCGCCTGGGGCAGCGCGAGCAGGGCGAGAAGGCGGTAGGTCTCCACCTCCCACACCGCCTGGGCCAGGCGGCCGGCCAGCGCCGCGGTCATGCCGTGGTCCTGCAGCAGGATGCGGGTGAAGCCATCCGCGCCGGGGCGGAAATCCGTCCAGGCCGTGGCGGCGCCGGCGGAAACGCTGGACCCCGCCAGGTTGTCGGGCACGAAGCAGCCGGGGGGCGGGGGCTCGTCCTCTCCGGCCGTGCGGGGGACCGCGATATGGGCGGCGACCAGCGTCCGGCCGGGCAGTTCCGCCAGCCAATCCGTGGGCACGGCCTCGATCGCCGTATCCTCGAAGGGGTCGGGGGCGCCGGCATCGGGGCCGGGGCGCAGGAAGGTCCAGCCATCGAATTCGGTATGGCGTTCGTAGCGCAGGGTGAAGCGCCCGAAATCCGCCATCACGAAATCGGCGCCCGGCGCGGGGGGCGTCACCCCGTAGCGGCGGCACAGCGTCTCCAGGTGCCGGATCGCGGCGCCGCGATCGGCCCCCGCATCGCGCAGCATGGCCAGGCGGCTGATGGTGACGGGGGTGGCGAGCGGCAGGGCCGGGCGGGCATGAAGCTCGCCGGCCAGGAGATCGCGGTCGGGGTGCAGGGGGAGGGTCTGGATCATCGGCGGCCGCAATCTACACAAGGAAGGGAAGCGCCGGAACGACATAAGCGTCCCCCACGCCACAGCCGGACCACCGCACCGCGACTTCAGCGCGCAAAGCCTGAGTCCTGGGCTTCACCCCCTTGCCCGGGGCCACTGCGATGAATATGTCACGCTCCATCCACACACCCCCATCCGGCAGGGGCCGGGCGCGGTGCCTTCAGGGGCCGCACCCTCGCCGCCGCAAGAGGAGCCACATCGGATGAGCAAGGTCATCGGTATCGACCTCGGTACCACCAATTCCTGCGTCGCCATCATGGAAGGCAAGGACGTCCGCGTCATCGAGAACGCGGAAGGCGCCCGCACCACCCCCTCCATGGTCGCCTTCGCCAAGAACGGCGAACGCCTGGTCGGGCAGAGCGCCAAGCGCCAGGCCGTCACCAACCCCACCAACACGCTCTACGCCGTCAAGCGCCTGATCGGCCGTCGCTTCGACGATCCGATGGTGTCGAAGGACAAGGGCCTGGTGCCCTATTCCATCGCCCGCGCGCCGAATGGCGATGCCTGGGTCGAGGTGGACGGCAAGACCTACGCGCCGCAGCAGATCAGCGCCAACATCCTGACCAAGATGAAGGAGACGGCCGAGGCCTATCTCGGCGAGAAGGTGACGCAGGCCGTCATCACCGTCCCCGCCTACTTCAACGACGCGCAGCGCCAGGCGACCAAGGAAGCCGGGTCCATCGCGGGTCTCGAAGTCCTTCGCATCATCAATGAGCCGACGGCCGCCGCGCTGGCCTATGGCATGGACCAGAAGAAGGGCGGCACCATCGCGGTCTACGACCTCGGCGGCGGCACCTTCGACGTCTCCGTGCTCGAGATCGGCGACGGCGTGTTCGAGGTGAAGTCCACCAACGGCGACACCTTCCTGGGTGGCGAGGATTTCGACGCGCGCATCATCGACTACCTGGCCGATGAGTTCCGCAAGGAGCAGGGCATCGACCTGCGCGGCGACAAGCTGGCGCTGCAGCGCCTGAAGGAAGCCGCCGAGAAGGCGAAGATCGAGCTCTCCTCCTCCAAGCAGACCGAGGTGAACCTGCCCTTCATCACCGCCGACGCCTCCGGGCCGAAGCACCTGGTGATGCAGATGACGCGGGCGAAGCTGGAAAGCCTGGTCGATGACCTGATCCAGAAGACGCTCGAGCCCTGCAAGATGGCGCTGAAGGATGCGGGCCTGTCCGCCGGGGAGATCGACGAGGTCATCCTGGTCGGCGGCATGACGCGCATGCCGAAGGTCATCGAGGTGGTGAAGCAGTTCTTCGGCAAGGAACCCGCCCGCAACGTCAACCCGGACGAGGTCGTCGCCATCGGCGCCGCCATCCAGGGCGGCGTGCTGAAGGGCGATGTGAAGGACGTCCTGCTGCTCGACGTGACCCCGCTGTCGCTGGGCATCGAGACGCTGGGCGGCGTCTTCACCCGCCTGATCGAGCGCAACACCACCATCCCCACCAAGAAGTCGCAGGTCTTCTCCACGGCCGATGACAACCAGTCCGCGGTGACCATCAAGGTCTTCCAGGGCGAGCGGGAGATGGCGGCGGACAACAAGCTGCTCGGCCAGTTCGACCTGACCGGCCTGCCGCCGGCGCCGCGCGGCGTGCCGCAGGTGGAAGTGACCTTCGACATCGACGCGAACGGCATCGTCTCCGTCAGCGCGAAGGACAAGGCCACCGGCAAGGAACAGCAGATCCGCATCCAGGCGAAGTCGGGCCTGTCCGACAACGACATCGAGCGGATGGTGCGGGAAGCCGAAGCCAACGCGGAAGCCGACAAGAAGCGCCGCGAAGCCGTCGAGGCCCGCAACGGCCTGGATGCCCTGGTGCATTCGACGGAAAAGACGCTGAAGGACAACGCGGACAAGGTCCCGGCCAATGAGAAGGCCGAGGTCGAGGCCGCGATCGCGAGCGCGCGCACCGCGATGGAAGGGCAGGATCTGGAGGCCATCAAGGCCGCCAATGACAGCCTCTCCCAGGTCGCGATGAAGATGGGCGAATCGCTCTACAAGGCGCAGGCTGCGGCGGGCGATGCGGCCGGCGCGGCTGGCGGTGGCCAGGGCGGGCCGGGCGGCAACCCCAACGACAAGGTGGTGGACGCCGAGTTCGAGGAAGTCGACCCGAAGAAGAAGAAGCCCTCGTAAGGCCGAGGCTTCCGGATCGACCGGTCTCCGGCGCGCCCGGCTTCCGAAAGGGGGTCGGGCGTTGCCTTGTTGAAACAGGCTTGTTGAACACGCTGCCCTGCCGGTTTCCCCCGGCCCGGGCCAGCCAGCGTGAGGACTTGGGGCCCCATGGCCAAGCGCGACTATTACGAGGTCCTGGGCGCCGCCCGGGACGCGAGCGAGGAGGACCTGAAGAAGGCCTACCGCAAGCTCGCCATGCAGTACCACCCCGACCGCAACCAGGGGGACAAGAGCGCCGAGGGCAAGTTCAAGGAATTGAACGAGGCCTACGACGTGCTGAAGGACGCCGAGAAGCGCGCCGCCTATGACCGCTACGGCCACGCCGCCTTCGAACAGGGCGGCTTCGGCGGGGGTGGCGGCGGCGGCGGTGCCGGCGGCAACCCCTTCGGCGGCGCCTTCGAGGACATCTTCGAGGAGATGTTCGGCGGCCTGGGCGGCCGTGGCCGGGGCGGGCGGGGGCCCGTCGGCCGCGGCGCCGACCTGCGCCAGCAGGTGGAAGTGACGATGGAGGAGGCCTTCGCGGGCGCGAAGAAGACCATCCGCGTCCCCTCCTCCGTGGTGTGCGAGGCCTGCAAGGGCACCGGCAGCGAAGGCCCGGCCGCGCAGGCGGCGCAGACCTGCCCGACCTGCCAGGGCGCCGGCAAGGTGCGCGCGCAGCAGGGCTTCTTCCTGATCGAGCGCACCTGCCCCACCTGCTCCGGCTCCGGCCGCATCATCAAGAACCCCTGCAAGGTCTGCGCCGGCCAGGGCCGCACCCAGCGCGACCGCACCCTGGCCGTGACCATCCCGGCGGGGGTGGAGGACGGCACGCGCATCCGCCTGTCCGGCGAGGGGGAGGCCGGGCTGCGCGGCGCGCCGGCGGGCGACCTCTATGTCGATGTCAGCGTGAAGTCGCACCCGATCTTCCAGCGCGACGGCGCCAACATCTTCGTTCGTGTCCCCCTGCGGATGACGCAGGCGGCGCTGGGCGGCGGGGTGGAAGTCCCCGTCATCGACGGGGGCCGTGCCCGCGTCACCATCCCGGCCGGCACCCAGACGGGCGACCAGTTCCGGCTCCGGGGCAAGGGCTTCTCCGTGCTGCGCTCCGCGGCGCGCGGGGACATGTACGTCCAGGTGGCGGTGGAGACGCCGCAGAACCTCTCGAAGCGGCAGCAGGAGCTGCTCGCGGAGTTCGAGAAGGAATGTGAGAAGACCGGCCGTTCCAGCCCGGAATCCGAGGGTTTCTTCGCCAAGGTGAAGGAATTCTGGGACGGGCTGAAGTAGGGCCGCCTGACAGACGCGTGACCGGGTAGCGGCGCTGCAACTTCCGCAGTGCCGCCCCGTTGGGATGACGGCCGCCGCATCCCCCCATCGGCGGTCCAGGCAGGCGGCGGCGCGGCACCAGGTCCCACCCGCGCCGCCGCCCGCCCCCCCAGCCATTCCACCCCGGCCATTCCACCACGGCCATTCCACCCCGGCCATTCCACCCCGGCCATTCGCCCTTGGCCGATCCTCCCACGTCATCGCAGGAACCGCACTTAGGCGCTTGACCCGGCGCCATGGAATGCGGAAGGGATCGGGCATGCGCTTCGCCCGTCCCGCTGTCCTGTCGGTGCTGCTGGTCGCCCTCTCGGGGGGTGTCGCGCTGCCGCAATCCAGCATCGCGCCGGGCCAGGGCACGCTGGCGCCGCCGCGGCCCGTGCAGGCCACGCCGCCCGCCGCGCCGCCAACCGCCGCCGCCACCCCCGCGCCCAGCCAGCCCGCCGCCCGCCCACCGGCGCAGCCACCCCGCCCGCCCCAGCAGAGCCAGGCGACGCCGCCCCGGCCGCCCCAGGGCCAGCCGACGCCCGCCCGGCCGCCCCAGGGCCAGGCGGCGCCAGCCCGCCCGCCCCAGCCCGGCGCCACGCCGCCCAGGCCGCCGGGGACGACCGGCACGCAGGCGCAGCGGCCCGGCCAGGCGCCGGCAGCCGCCGCCCGCAACCCGCAGCAGCAGCAGCAGCAGCCCAACCGACGCCCCGCCGCCGCCGTCGCCGCCGGGGCCGCGGCCGGGGCCGCCGCCGCCGGCGCGGCTGCCGCCGCCAACCGCACGCCGGAACCGGCCCAGCCCCCGCCGCCGCCCATTCCCTCCACCGGCTCCGTCACCGGCCTTCCCCTGCCCCGCTTCGCCGCGCTGCGGTCGGACGAGGTCAACATGCGGGTCGGGCCGTCCACCAGCTATCCGATCGAATGGACCTTCCAGCGCCGCGACCTGCCGGTGCAGATCGTCGGTGAATTCCAGCTCTGGCGCCGCATCCGGGATGCGGAGGGGGCGGAGGGTTGGGTCCATTCCTCGACCCTGGCGGGCCGCCGCACCGTGCTGATCCGCGGCGCCGCCACGGCGCAGGAGGTGACGCTGCGGCGCCGGGCGGAGGAGGGCAGCCCGGCGGTCGCGCGGCTCCGCCCCGGCGTCATCGGCCGCATCCGGGAATGCGAGGCCAGCAACAGCTGGTGCGAGGTGCAGATCGCCGGCCATCGCGGCTTCCTGCGCCGGGCCGAACTCTGGGGCATCGGCGCGGAGGAAGAGGTGAAGTGAAGGACGCGGTCTTCGCGGCCCGCCCTTCGCCTTCCGCCTCCCCGCCTCCCTCCACGCAGCACCGCCTGACCGCGCTGCTGTTCGCCGCGACCGTCGCGACCTCCGCCGCGCTGCTCTTCGCCGTGCAGCCCATGCTGGGCAAGGCGCTGCTGCCGCCCTTCGGCGGGGGTGCCGCGGTGTGGACGGCGGTGATGCTGTTCTTCCAGCTGGGATTGCTGGCGGGCAGCGCGCTGTTCCACCTGACCTCGACGCGCCTCGGCCCCCGCGGCGCGGCGGCGGTGCATCTGGGGCTGGCGCTGCTGGCCCTGCCGCTGCTGGCGCCGGTGCCGCCGCCGCGCGCCACGGGCATGGGCCCGGCCATCGACGTGCTGGCGACGCTGGCCGTCGCCTATGGCCCCGCGGTGCTGGTGCTGGGCGCCAATGCGGCGGCGCTGCAGGCCTGGTACGCGCGCGTCGCGGGCGATGCGCCCTGGTGGCTCTATGCCGTCTCCAATGCCGGCAGCCTGGCGGGGCTGGCGGCCTATCCGCTGCTGCTGGAGCCCTACCTGGCGCTCAGCGCGCAGGGGCGGTTCTGGACGCTGGGCTTCGCCGCCTGCGCGCTGGGGCTGCTGGCCTGCGCCTGGCCGGTGCTGCGCCACCCCGCACCGCCGGTGGCGCGGCAGGCCGGCGGCGGCGCGGGGTGGCGGCAGGCCCTGCCCTGGGTGGCGCTGGCCGCCCTGCCCGCCAGCCTGCTGCTGGGCGCGACGGAGCGCGTGACGGTGACGATCGCGCCGCTGCCGCTGCTCTGGGTGCTGCCGCTGGCGGCCTATCTCCTCAGCTGGATCCTGGCCTTCTGGCGGCCGGCCGCGGCCGCGCGCTGGGGGCTGGCCGGCGTCACGCTGTTCCTGCCGGCCATGCTGCTGGAGGTCGTCGCGCCCGCCTTCGGCAGCGCCTTCCCCTCGGCGGGCGTGCTGATCCATGTCGGCGGGCTGCTGGCGGCAGGCACGCTGGCCCATGCCCGGCTGGCGCTGGCGCGGCCGGAGGCCGCGGGGCTGACGCGCTTCTACCTGTGCCTGTCGCTCGGCGGCGCGCTGGGGGGCACGGTCAATGCGCTGCTGGCCCCCATGCTGTTCGACCGGCCGCTGGAATATCCGCTGGCCCTGGCGGCGCTCTGCCTGTTGCCGGCCATCGGGCGGGACCTGGTGCCGAAGCTGATCTGGGGCAGCGCCGCGGCCCTGCTGGCGCTGGCGCCGCTGCTGGAGGGGATGGGCGGGTCCATCCGCTGGGGGCGGGATTTCTACGGCGCCGTGCAGGTGCAGGACCAGGGGGACCGCCTGGTGCTGGCCCATGGCCGCACCTTGCATGGCTATCAGTGGCAGGACCCCGCCCGGGCGCTGGAACCCACGGGCTACTACCACCGGGAAGCCGGGGGCGGGCGGCTGATCGCGGTCATGTCGGCACGGCGCGACACGCCGATGCAGGCGGTGCTGGTCGGGTTGGGTGCCGGGGCCATGGCCTGCTACGGGTCGGATCGCCTCCGCCTGTCCTACATCGAGATCTCGCCCGCCGTGGTGGACGCCGCGCGGCGCTGGTTCACCTTCCTGCGGGATTGCGGCGACCCGCCGGTGGTCATCGCCGATGGCCGCGTCGGGCTGCGGGATGCCGCGCCGGGGTCGATCGACCTCGTGGTGCTGGATGCCTATTCCGGCGCCTCCGTCCCCGTCCATATGGCGACGGCGGAGGGCGTGGCGCTGTTCCTCGACCGCCTGGCACCCGGCGGGGCCGCGGCCTTCCATGCCAGCAACACGCATTTCGACCTGCCGCCGCTGATCGCCGCGGCGGGGCGGGAGGCGGGGGCGCAGGTGCTCTCCCTCGCCGCCGCGCCGGGCGGCCAGCCTTCCGTCTGGGTCGCCGTCACGCGGGATGCCGGGCTGGCCGCCGCGCTGGCGGCGGAGGGCTGGGCCCACGTCGCGCCCGCCGCGACGCCCTGGCGGGATGATCGCTGGCACCTCGGCGCCGCCTTGCGGGGGTGGTGGTAGCGCCAGCCGAAATCGGCTTACGATGCGCCCATGACGGACGAAGCACCCCCTCCAGCGACCCACGACCTCGGCGGCGCCCCGCGCTTCCGCTGCACGGCCGTCGAGCCGGATGACGAGGCGCCGCCGGATGAATTCGGCAAGCGCGTCGATGCGCTGCGCCAGATCCTCGGCCGCAGCGGGCTGATGACGGTGGATGAGATGCGCCGCTGCATCGAGGCGATCCCGGAGCCCGAATACCACGCGCTCGGCTACTATGAGCGCTGGCTGCGCGGCATCTCGGCGCTGATGGTCGAGAAGGGCGTGGTGCAGGCGGAGAAGTTGCGATGAGCGGTTCGTTCCAGGCGGGACAGCGCGTGCGCGTGAAGCGCGACTTTCCCGAACTCCGCGGCCCCTGCCACATCCGCACCCCGCATTATCTGCGCGGGCGGGAAGGCGTGGTGGAACGCCCCCTCGGCGCCTATCCGAACCCCGAGGATCTGGCCTTCGCGCGGCCGGCGGCGAAGGTGCCGCTCTACCATGTGCGCTTCGACCAGCCCTCGCTCTGGAACGAGGGCGCGGCGGGGGACACGGTGCTGGTCGAACTCTACGAGCATTGGCTGGAGGGCACGGCCTGATGGCGCATGCACCATCGGCGGAGAGCGTCGCGCTGCTCGACCGCTTCGTCGCCGCCCTGGTCGCCAAGGGCGTGCTGACGGAAGACCAGATCGCCACCCAGATCGCCAGCACCGACCGCGCCAGCCCCGAGATCGGCGCACGCATGGTCGCCCGCGCCTGGACCGATGCCGAGTACCGCGCGCTGCTGCTGCGCGACGGCGGCCAGGCGGCGGAGGCGATGGGCGTCTCCATGGCCGGCGCGCCGCCGCTCGGCGTGCTGGAGGATACGGACAAGGTCCATCACCTCGTCGTCTGCACGCTCTGCTCCTGCTACCCGCGGGCCGTGCTGGGCTATCCCCCGCATTGGTACAAATCGGCCGCCTATCGCGCGCGCGCGGTGCGCGAACCCCGCGCCGTGCTGGCGGAATGGGGCACGACGCTGCCCGATGGCGTCGCCGTGAAGGTCGTGGACAGCACCGCCGATTTCCGCTGGATGGTGCTGCCGCAACGCCCCGCGGGGACCGAGGGTTGGGACGCGGGGCGGCTCGCCTCCCTCGTCACGCGGGATGCGCTGGTGGGCGTCGCGCTGCCGCGGGCCTGAAGGCCCGTGATCCGCACCGCTGGGCTGGCCGACATCCCGGACCTGATGCGCATCCGCCTCGGCGTGCGGGAGAACAGCTTCAACCCCGCGCGCGTCTCCCCGGCGGATGTCGTCTGGTTCGTGGAGAACGCGCCGGTCTGGGTGTGGGAGGAAGCGGGCGCGATCCGCGGCTTCTCGGCCGGGGATCCGCGCAACGGGTCGATCTGGGCGCTGTTCGTCGATCCGCCCTTCGAAGGCCGCGGCATCGGAAGCGCGCTGATCGCCCGCGCCTGCGCGAGCCTGGCGGAAGCGGGGCACAGGACCGCGACGCTGGATACCGAACCCGGCACCCGCGCGGCCGAATTCTACCGGCGGCAGGGGTGGGTGGAAGGCGGGCTGGATGCGGCGGGGGAGCTGCTGTTCAGCCGCGTGCTGGTCACGGCGCCGTAGGCCGGCGCAGCCGCTGGCGCTCTGCCGCGTTGCAGCACCGGACCCGGGCATTCCGCCCGCCGGCCTGGAAACGCCCCTGCATGCCTGATGTCGCGAACCACCCTACCCTCATCGCCTGGGCGCCCCGGATGCTGTCCGTGCTGCGCATCATGACGGGGCTGCTGTTCCTCGCGCATGGTACGCAGAAGATCCTGGGCTTCCCGCCGATGGCGGGCGGCGCGCCCCTGCCGGATGCGCTGACGCTGTCCTGGGTGGCGGGGGTGCTGGAACTCGGGCTGGGCTCGCTGATCACGCTGGGGCTGCTGACCAGGCCGGCTGCCTTCATCGCATCCGGGGAGATGGCCGCAGCCTATGTCATCGGCCATGCGCCGCGCCACGTCTTCCCCGCGCTGAACGGCGGCGATGCGGCGATCCTCTACTGCTTCGTGTTCCTGTATCTCAGCGTCGCCGGCGCGGGGCCGTGGAGCCTGGATGCGCTGCGCGGGCGAAGGACGGCGTAGCGCGTCACGCCATCGCGGCCCGCCCCCGCATCCCCTGCGCGCGGATCAGCAGCGTCGTGACGATGATGACGTTGACCAGGTTCCAGGCGACGCCGTTGAGGAAGGCGGCGGCGTAGCTGCCGGTCAGGTCGAAGATGAAGCCGGAGACCCAGCCGCCGATCGCCATGCCCGCCAGCGTCGCCATCAGCACGATGCCGAGCCGCGTGCCCGCTTCGCGCGCCGGGAAATACTCCCGCACGATGATGGCGTAGGACGGCACGATGCCGCCCTGGAACAGGCCGAAGAGGGCGGAGATCACATAGAGCGAGAACAGGCTGTCGAAGCCGAGATACATGACCAGCGCCGCGCCCTGCAGCAGCGATCCCAGCAGCAGCGTCCGCAAGCCCCCGATGCGGTCCGCGATGAAGCCGGAGGCGATGCGGGAGACGATGCCGAAGGCGAGCATGAGGGAGAGCATCTCCGTCCCCCGCGCCACGCCGTAGCCGAGGTCCCCGCAATAGGCGACGATATGGACCTGCGGCATGGCCATGGCGATGCAGCAGCCGATGCCGGCGAAGCCCAGTACCCCCGTCAGCGTATTCTTCGACATCCCGAGCGGCCGTTCCGCGCGCGGCGGCGGTGCGCCCGCGACCGGGGGCACGACCTTCGCCACCGGCGGGCGGGCGCGCAGCATCAGGGCGATCAGCGGCATGGTCACCAGCACGATGCAGCCGACGACGATGTGCGCGACGCGCCAGCCCCAATTGCCGATCAGCACCGTCAGCAGCGGCGGCCACACCACGCCGGCCAGGTAGTTGCCCGACGCCGCCAGCGCCACCGCGATGCCGCGCCGCCGCAGGAACCACATCGAGGCATCGGCCATCAGCGGCCCGAAGCTGGCCGAGGAGCCGAGCGCGCCGATCAGCACGCCCTGGATCAGCGCGAACCACATCAGGCTCGGCGCCACGCCCGCCAGGATGTAGCCGATGCCCATGACGCAGGACGCGCCCATCACCGGGATCATCGCGCCGAAGCGGTCGGACAGCCGCCCCATCAGGATACCGCCCGCGGCGAAGCCCACCATGGTGAGGGTGTAGGGCAGCGACGCATCGGCCCTCGTCGCGCCGAATTCCGCCTGCACGAAGGGCAGCGCCACCACGACCGACCACATGCCCGCGCCGCCCAGCGTCGACAGCGCCATGATGGCGGAGAGTCGGATCCAGCTCTGCCGGCTGTCGAGGTGGGTCACGCCTCCGGCCCGAAGGTCACGAAATTCTCCAGCGGCTCCCGATCCGTCACCAGGGCGTTCGCCGGCACGTCGTGGTCCGCGATGCCGATCGACATGCCGCAGACCAGCGCCTGGTCGTCCGGGATGCCGAGATGGGCGCGCACCACGTCGTGATGGTCGCAGAAGGCCGCCTGGGCGCAGGTGTCGAGGCCCTCGGCGCGGGCGGCCAGCATGATGGACTGAAGAAACATCCCGGTGTCGAGCCAGGAGCCCTGTTCCATGTCGCGGTCGATGGAGAAGAAGAGGCCGACGGGCGCGCCGAAGAAGTCGAAGTTGCGGGCGCGCTGTTCATGGGCTGCCGCGCTGTCGCCGCGGGCGACGCCGGCCAGCTTGTAGAGGCCGAGGCCGCAGGCGCGGCGGCGCGCCAGGTAGGGTTCGCGCCAGATGCGCGGGTAGTAGTGGTAGTCGCGCTCCACCTTGGCGCCAGCGTCATGCGCCGCGCGCAGCGCCAGCGAGAGCGCTGCCTTCTCCGCCCCCGTGGTCACGCGCACGCGCCAGGGTTGGATGTTCGATCCCGATGGTGCCCGGGAGGCGGCGCCCAGGATTTTTTCCAGTATGGCGCGCGGGATGGGGTCCGGCCGGAAGCCGCGGATGCTGCGCCGCGTGGCCAGGGCCTCGAACACGTCCATGGTCTTGGCGTCGCTCCCGCTTGATTGCTTTGAGTTTGTCGCGCGCTTGCCGTTGGCGCAAATGCTGGCGGGGTCCGGGGGGCGCCACGCCCCCCGGCGGAGCGCCCCCCTTTCTTCAGATTTGGGCGGAGCCTCGCCCTTACTTGATCTGCTCGGCGATCGCTTCCGCGACACCCTTCGTCCCCACGCCGCCGAATTCCGCGCTGCGCAGCCCCTTCGCGAAGGCCGCGTCCACGGCGCTTTCCAGTTCCGTCGCCGCATCGGCGAAGCCCTGCCCCGCGCCGCGCATGGCCAGCCAGTCCAGCATCAGCGCGGCCGAGAGGATGGCCGCCGTCGGGTTGGCGATCCCCTTGCCGGCGATGTCGGGCCCGGTGCCGTGGCTGGGCTGGAAGACCGCGTGGGTGTCGCCGATATCGGCGGAGGGTGCGTAGCCCATGCCGCCGACCAGGCCGGCGCCGAGGTCGGAGAGGATGTCGCCGAACATGTTCTCCGTCGGCAGCACGTCGAAGTCCCAGGGCTTCCGGATGAGATCGAGGGCCATGGCATCGACGTAGTGGGCGTCCGCCGGCACGCCCGGGAATTCCGCGGCGATCTCCAGAAAGACCTTCCGCATGAAGGCCATCGAGGTGAAGACATTGGCCTTGTCCACCAGCGTCACGCGCTGGCTGCGGCCCATCCGCGCCGCGCGGCGCTCGGCGAGCCGGAAGGCGAAGCGGGAGAGGCGTTCGGTGGTGGCGCGGGTGATGAGCATGGTGTCGCGCGCTTCCGCGTCATCCGTCACCGTGCCGCGGCCACGGGCGTAGAAGAGGCCTTCCGTGCTCTCCCGCAGGATCACCAGGTCGATCTTCGCGGCGCGCGGGTCGGATAGCGGCAGCGGCACGCCGGGGATGGCGCGGATCGGCCGCACGCCGGCGTAGAGGCCGAGGCGGAAGCGGAGGTCGAGCTGGGGCGCGATTTCCGTCCCGTCGTCGTAGCGGATGCCCGGCCAGCCCATGGCGCCGAGCAGGATGGCGTCGGCGGATTTCGCGCGGTCGAAGGTCTCGTCGGAGAGCGCGGTGCCGGTGGCCTGGTAGGCGAAGGCGCCGGCTTCCAGGCTGTCCGTCGCGATGCCGATGGCGTGGCGGCGGGCCAGCTTCTCCATCACGAAGGTGGCGGCTTCCGTGACTTCCCGCCCGATTCCGTCACCGGGGAGGAGGGCGATGCGCACGCTGTTGCTGGGGCTGGGCATGGTGGGGCTTCCTGGTCTTCCGGGCGGCATAACGGCATGGCGGTGGCGCGGCGCCAAGCCCGGGTGCGGTTAAGGATTGCATCCACCGGATGCATGCGTTAACGCAACAATCACCTTCCGGTTGAGGCTTGCCCAAGGCTATGCTGGGCCATGGCCCGGCATCCGCCCCTGTTCCGCTTTGCCATCGCGCTGACGCTGGCCCCCCTGCCGGGCTGGGCGCAGGCGCTGGATGCGCGGCCCTCCGGCGGGCAAGTGGTGGCGGGGCAGGCCAGCATCAGCCAGACCGCCGCCCGCACCCAGGTGAACCAGGCGACCGATCGCGCCGTGATCGAATGGCAGCGCTTCGATGTCGGCGCGCAGCACCAGGTGGATATCCGCCAGCCCTCGGCCTCCTCCTTCTCCCTCCAGCGCGTGACGGGGGGCGATCCTTCCGCCATTGCGGGACGCGTCACCTCCAATGGCGGGGTCGCGCTGGTGAACCCGGCGGGGGTCGTCTTCTCGCAGGGGGCGCAGGTGGATGTGGCGGCGCTGATCGCGACGACGTCGGACATCACCAACCAGAACTTCATGGCCGGGCGCATGGTGTTCGATGGCCAGCCGCGCCCGGGCACGCGGGTGGAGAACCGGGGCACCGTCACCGTCGCGGATCGCGGGCTGGCGGCCCTCGTCGCGCCCTCCGTCGCCAATTCGGGGACCATCCGGGCGCGGCTCGGCCGCGTCGCTTTGGCGGGGGGGGAGGCCTTCGCGCTGGACCTGGCCGGCGACGGGCTGCTGGCGCTGGATGTCACACGGCAGGTCCAGGCCGCGCCCGGCGGCGCCACCGCGCTGGTCACGCAATCCGGCACCATCGAGGCAGCCGGCGGCAGCGTGCTGCTGAGTGCCTCCGCCGCATCGGGCGTGATCGAGACGCTTGTCCAGGCCGGCGGCACCACCACCGCGTCCCAGGTCGCGCTGCGCGCCCAGGGCGGGGGCGTCACCATCACGGGCGACGTCACCGCGCCGCGCGGGGTGGTGGAGGCGACGGCATCCGGCACCGTCCGCGTCGCCGCGGGCGCGCGGGTGTCGGCGGATGGCGGGCGGGTCGCGATCGGTGCGGGGGCGGAAAGCAGGCCCGGTGCGCCCCGGCGCCTGGCCAGCCGCACCGTGGTGGAACCGGGCGCGCGGGTCTCCGCCGATGGCGGCGGCAGCATCCTGGTGCATGGGCAGGACCGCACGGAGATGCGGGGCAGCCTCTCCGCCACGGGCGGCGAGATCGAGGTCTCCTCCCGCAACGCGCTGGCCCTCGACGGCGCCATGGCGGCGGACCGGGTGCTGGTCGATCCCGTCACGCTGCGCGTGGTGACGACGCTGTCCGGCACGACCGAACCGGCGGAGATCACCGCCGCCGCCATCAACGCCACCGCCGGCGCCCTGACCCTGCAGGCGGAGGCCGCCATCACGGTGGAGGCCGCGATCAACAAGCCGAGCGGCCCGCTGACGCTGGAGACGACGAACGCGACAGCGACCACCGGCCAGGGCATCACCATCCTGCGCCCCGTGACCGTGGCGGGCGACCTGGTGCTGCGCAGCGCCGGGGACATCACCCAGGCCGGCGTCACCGCCCTTCTCAATGTCGGCACGCTGGAAGCCCGGAGCAGCGGCGGCCAGGTGCGGCTGGAAGCCGCGGGCAATGCCATCCGCGCGCTTGCCGGCGGCGCCGCCGCCACGCGCTTCGGCATCGCCACCACCACCGCGCTGTCCGTCGATGGCGCCATCGTGGCGCCGGAACTCGCCCTGGCGACGAACCGGGCCCTGGCGCTGCAGGCACCCCTGACGGCGACCACCAGCCTCGACCTCAACGCCGATGGCGGCGTGACTCAGGATGCGGCGGGCGCCGGCATCACGACCGGGCTGCTGCGCCTCCAGGCCCCGAATGGCGCGGTGGCGCTGACGGGCGCGGGCAACCAGGTGACGACGCTGGGCGACGCCACCGTGCCGCTCGGCCTGTCCCTGGTGAATGAAGGCGCGCTGAACATCGCCGGCACCATCAATGGCGGGCGGCTGTCCTTCACGACGCTGACCGGCGACCTGACGCAGGACCCCGCCGCATCGCGCCTCATCGCCGATGAACTCCAGGCCGTGGCGGAAGCGGGCTCCGTGCTGTTCGACGGTACGCTGAACAGCATCCCCCTGCTCTATGGCCGGGCGCGCGACAGCTTCATCGTCGATGCCGGCGGCGCCGTGCTGCTCGCCGCCCCCGTCACCGCGACGGATGTCGAGATCCGTGCCGCCGGGGAGATCGCGCAGGACCTCGGCGCCACCATCACCGCGACGCGGCTGCGCCTGAACGCGACCGGCGGCGCCATCACCTTCGATGACCCGCTGAACCAGGTGGCGGCGCTGGGCGATGCCGCGGCGGGCGGCGCCTTCGTGCTGGCAACCGGCGGCGCGCTGTCGGTCGCGGGAACGGTATCCGGCACCAGCGTCACGCTGACAGCGGGCGGGGACATCACGACCCAGGGCGGCCGCATCGAGACGCCGCTGCTGCGCGTCACCGCCATCGGCGGCCAGGTGCGGCTGGATGCGGGGGACAATGCGATCGCGGCGCTGGGTTCCTCCGGCGCCGCCACCGACTTCACGCTGGTGAACCGCGATCCGCTGCGCGTGGCGGGCGCGGTGGATGCGGGCGGCACGCTGCGGCTGACCGCGCAGGACCTGGCGGTGGAGGCACCGCTGGCCGCCGCCCTGGTGGTGCTGCGCGCGGAATCGGGGGACGTCACCCAGACCGCCAGCGGCGGCATCACCGCGCCGCGGCTGCTGGCGGAAAGCCCGCTCGGCAATGTCCGCCTGGCGACGGCGTCCAACGGCATCGGCGCCTTCGGCGGCCTGGCCGGCTTCGAGTGGGAGGTGGCGGCCGCCGGCAGCGCGGCGCCCGACGCCACCGCGGGCATCGCCGCGCCGCAGGTCCGGATCACGGTCGGCGGAGACCTCGTGCAGGCCGCCGGGGCGGCGGCCATCGATGCGGAACGGATCACCGCCACCGCCGCCGGGCGGGTCGATCTGCGGGCCGCGGCCAATGCCATCCGCGAACTCGGCGCCATCACCGCGCCGGGGGGGCTGTTCCTGTCCACCACCACGGACCTGACCCTGGCGCTGCCGCTGACCCTGCCCTCCGCCACCTTGTCCGCGGCCCAGGGCATCACGCAGTTGACCGGCGCGCCGCTGGCGGCGGGGGTGGCGCGGCTGGATGGCGGCACGGGCGACGTGCTGCTGCCGGAGGGGGCGAACGCCATCCCGCGCCTCGCCGCCGGGCAGGCGGGCGGGGTGTTCCGGCTGTCGACCAGCGGCAGCCTGGCGATCGAGGGTGCGGTCTCCGCCGGCACGCGGATCGAGTTCCAGGCGGGCGGCGACATCACCCAGTCCGGCACCGGGGCGGGGCTGGTGGCGCCGCTGCTGGGCGTGGTGTCGCTGGGCGGGAATGTGGCGCTGACGGGGGCCGGCAACCGCGTGCCGGCGCTGGGCTACAGCGCCGCCGCGGGCGACTTCGCCCTGTCGCAGGAAGGTGCCTCACCCCTGCTGCTGACGGGGCTCCTGGTCGCGCCCAGCGCCACGCTGCGGACGGAAGGCGGCGTGGCGGATGCCGCGGGGGGCGGGCTGCGGGCTGGGATGCTGGTACTGGATACCACCGGCGCTGTGCGGCTGGATGCCGCCGGCCAGCACCTGCTGGATGCGGTGGCCGGCCGCGCCGGCAGCCTGGCGCTGGCGGTGGAAGGCGCGCTGTCCGTCGCCGATCCGCTGGCGGTGACGGGCGTGGCATCGCTGTCCGCCACCGCCTTGTCCCTGGATTCGCGGCTTTCCGCCGCCAGCGCCGGGCTGGTGGCGCGCGCGGGCAGCGTGACGCAGGCGGCGACGGGGGCCGGGATCACCACCGGCAGCCTCAGCGTCCAGGCCAGCGGCGCGGTGACGCTGGAGGGGGCGGGCAATGCGGTGACGCGGCTGGCGGCGGGCAGCGCCGGCGGCGCCTTCACCCTGGCCAGCACCGGCGCGCTGGCCATCGCGGGCGGCGTCTCGGGCAGCGACATCGTGCTGCGCGCCGGCGGCACCCTGACGCTGGACGGCGCCAGCCTGGCGGCGGACCGCGCGGTGCTGCTGGCGGTGCCGGGGGGCCTCGCCTCCGGCACCACCAGCCGATTGCTGGCGCGCGATCCCACAGCGCTGCCGGTGATGATCGTCGATACGCGCCGCACCGGCGGGCTGGTGGCCATCCCCGCCGGCGTGGCGGCGGATTTGCCGGGCCTGCCCGCCGCGGCCCAGGCGACGCAGCTTTCCACCTTCGGCGCCCCCGCCGCCGCCGCGGCCGGCCCCGCCGTCTTCGACCTCGTCGTCGGATCCTCCCCGCTGTTCCTGCTGCTGGATGGCGGCAGCGCGGTGGGGGTGCTGGAGGCCGGGCGCCTCGGCTTGCTGGGCAGCGGCGGCTCCGCCTTCATCGTCGGCACGCTGGGCGGCGCGGGGGGCGGCACGGCGGCACAATCCGTGGCGGTGGCCTCCGCCGGCTCCACCTACCTCTTCAACAGTTGCGTCATGGGCGCCACGCTCTGCGGCGGGCAGCCGGTGACGCCGGACCAGCCCGACCCGGTCACGCCCCCGGTCGTGACGCCGGACCCGCCCCCGGTGGTGGTGCCGGTGCTGCCGGGTGGCGGAACCACGCTGGCGGGGCTGCCCCTGCTGCCCGGCAGCGACATCGCCCCCCGGCTGCTGGCGACGGATCTGCGCGCCGGCAGCCCGGATGGCCCCCCCGAATGGCTGCTGCTGTCACCCTGGCGGCGCGAGGAGGACCCCTGAGGCCGGAATACCCGGCGCCGACAGGACGGCGTATCGCGGCCGCAGCGTGATGCTGCCATCCGGGTTCGGCTGAGCGGTCACGGGGCCGAGCCGGCTCAGCGCTTCCAGCGCTTCCGCCAGGCTTGTCTCATCAAGCTTCGGCGCGGCCCCGGGGTCCGGGGTGGCGGGGGCGTCCCGCAGCAGGTTGGCGGCAACACGGGCGGGGTCGAGGTCCGGCGCCACGCGCATCACCTCCAGCAGCGCGGCGGCGGCGGCGGGGGAGGTTGCGGCCAGGGCGGCATGCAGCTCGTCCCGCCGCGGATCGGGCGGCAGCGGCGCCTGCACCGCCCGGGCGGCGGCGATGCGGCGCGCGGTCGCACCCAGATCGGCGGCCAGCACCGCATGGCGGCGGCTGGCCAGCAGGGCGCGCGTCGCCGTCTCGTCCAGCCCGTCGGCCGCGGCGGCGAAGACCGGGTCATGGGCCCGGCGCGCCGCGATCTCCCGCCGCTCCGCCTCCGTCTCCGGCCGCTGCGCCGCATCCAGCAGCAGCCGGGCCACCAGGGGCGCCGGCACATCGGGCAGCGCGACGGCGCGGACCGGGCCGGGCGTGATGGGCAGGCTGCGCGGCGAGGGCGAGGGGGGGCGCGGCTTCGGGAAGATCACCGCCTGCGCCCACAGCGCGCTGGCCAGGGGGAGCGTCCCGATGGCGAGGTGCGCGGGCAGGCCGATCTTCGGCACCGCCGCGCTGAACAGCAGGAAACAGCCAAGGCCGAGCAGGCCGGCCGCAACCCAGAGCCCCGCGATTCCCGCCAGCCGTGCCGGCGGGATCGGGACTGACGTCTTCCGGCGGCCCAAAAGGCCCTTGGCGGCTGCTCCGCGCTCAGCCCCCGCGGCTCCGCCGCGTTCAGGCACGGCCATCCGCCGCGGCTCAGCGCAGGTTCATCAGGCCTTCGAAGAGGCCACGCAGCATGCCTGCGCCCTCCGTCAGGCCCTCGACCCGCAAGGGGCGGCCGGCGGTGCTGCCGGGGGCGGCGGCGAAGGCGGCGCGGTCCTGCGCCAGTTCGGCGGCGGAAAGCCTTCCATCGCCATCGTAGTCCAGGCTTTCCAGCAGCACGCGCCCGGCCAGGATGCCGGCGACGGCCCCGGCGCCGACCGCGGCGGCGATCACATCCTGCGTCCCGCCTTCCTGCACGGCGCCCAGCCAGGCGGCACCGCGGGCCAGGCGGGCGATTTCCGCCGTGGTCAGCAGGCCGTCGCCGCTGACATCGGCCTGGGCGACGATGGCCTGGGCGCAGACGCCAGGGGTGCCGGAGGCGCAGCCGGCTTCCAGATGCTCGACGATGGCGAGGAAGGCGGCGCCTTCGCCATGCAGCGCGGCCAGCACCGGTGGCGGCGCGGCGCAGCGGCGCCAGGCGGCCAGCGTCGCGGTGCCGGGCAGGCGGTCATCGCGCGTCTTGGGGTCGGGCTCGGCGGTCTCCAGCCCCTCCCCGGCCGGCCGCAGCATGATGCGCGGCGCCTCCGCCCCGGTGGCGGTGCCGATGGTCCAGCCATCGGCGGCCCGCGTCGCCGCCAGGCGGAACAGGCGGGCGGGGGCTTCCGCATCCACCCGCGCCACGCTGCGGGCCGTGACCACCAGCATGCCGCGGGGATCGGCGCAGTCGCCGGCGAACCAGGCGCCGCGCTGGGCGTCCGGCAGCACCGGGCCGGTCGGAACAGCCAGGAGCTGGGCCGAGATCGGCTGGATGGCCGCCAGCAGCAGCGCGGCGGCGCCAGCCAGGGGAAGGGCCATGCGCAGGGACAGGGAAGGCATCATCGCACCTCGATCTCCTCGCCCCGGCACAGATCGACGCCGGGCCGCGACACTTCCCGCCCATCGCGGAACACCACCACCAGGTCGGCCGCGCAGGCGCCGCCCTCCAGCCCCGGCAGATCCATCGCATCGCCCACCGGCAGCACATCGGCGCCGAGGCGATCCGCCCCGCGCGGCGCGCCGGGCGGGGCGGCATAGACCTCCACCACCGGCAGGGGCCCGGCATTGCGCAGGCGGAAGCTGCCCGGCGACGGTACCGGGGTGGTGGCGGGGACGGGCGTCTCCTCGATCCGCTGCACCACCCAGCCGGGGGCGATGACGATTCGCGGCTGGTCGCAGATATTGACCTCCCGCGCTTCCTCCGCCCCGCCATTCGGGAAGACGATGCGGATATCGGCCTCGCAGCCGCCTTCCACCTGCACCACCGTCTCCTGCCCCTGCGGCAGGGTGGCGGCGCCCAGGCGGTCCGGGCCCCAATCGCTGTCGCTGCTGGGGGAGACATAGACCTCCTGCACGGTGGCGAGGTGCCGGTTGACCAGCGCCACGGAGTGCGTCGGCGGGCGGGGGATGCCGCTGCGGTCGAAGGCCACGGTCCGATTGGCGCAGAGGTCGAGGCCCTGCTTCACCTCCTCCCGGTCATCGGCATAGACGGCGCGCAGGTCGAAGGCGCAGTCGCGGGTGCGCATGCGCAGCCGGAAGCTGGCATTGGCATCGATCACGCCGGCGCCGAGGCGATCCGGGCCCCAGGCCTCGGGCGCCCGCGGTTCCGGCCGGGCGGGGGCGGCGTAGAGTTCGCGCAGCACGATGTCGCTGCGGTTGGCGATCTCCGTCTCCAGCGTCGGCAGGGCGGGGTCGCCATAGACCAGGCGCTGCGTGCGGCAGATGTCGACGCGGCGGCGGATATCCTCCGACCCGTCCTGGAATATCGCGACCGTGTCCCAGGTGCAGTTCTGGATGCGGCCGAGGCGAAGCCGGAAGGTGGCGCCCTGCGGCACCGTATCCCGGCCCAGCCGGTCCTGCCCGCGATCCTGGGCGTTGGGGGTGAAGAGGTAGAAATTCTGCAGGACCAGGTCGGTCTCGTTCTGCAGGGTGATCTCCCGCATCGGGGCCTGCTGCTGTTGGGCCTGCTGGGCCGCCGCGCCGCCCGCCAGGGCAAGGCCGATCGCCATCAGGGCGAAGGCGCCCCGGAGGGCGCGGATGGGTCGCATGATGGGGCTGGCTCCCGCTGGTCCGGCCGACAATGCTCATCCGCAACGCCGGAGGCAAGCAAGCGTTTCTTTCCAGCCCGTTAACGACCACCGGCCACCTGTTCGCCGGGCGCAAGGCCCTCCCTCTCCCGCGCCTTCGGGCGCCAGATCGCATAGGCCAGCAGGATCAGCGCCAGCATCCCGCCGGCCAGGGCGGGTGCCCGCCAATCCCCGGACAGCAGCCGGTTCACCAGCAGCGACCCGCAGACCAGGGCGCCGAGCGCAGGGACGAAAGACGGCACCTCGAACCCGCCCGCGACCTCCCCGTCCCGCCGCTGCAGCACCAGCAGCGCCAGGTTCACCACGGTGAAGACCGCCAGCAGCAGCAGGACGGTGGCGGCGGCGAGCTGCCCGATATCGCCGGCCAGGATCAGCGCCACCAGCACCGGCAGCAGGACGAGGGTCGCGACATGGGGCGTGCGGCGGGTGGGGTGGATGCGCGCGCAGGCCGCCGGCATCAGCCCCTGCCGGGCCATGCCCAGCAGCAGGCGGGATGCCGTGACGTAGTTCAGCAAGGCGGTGTTGGAGACCGCGAAGATGGTGATGGCGACATAGCCCCAGCCGGGGAACCAGGGCGCGGCGCGGGCCATCACCTCCGCCAGCGGCCCGGGCGCCGCCGCCAGTTCCCGCCAGGGCACGACGGAGACGGCGGTGATCGCGACGGCGATGTAGAGGGCGGTCGCGGCCAGCATGGCGGCGATGATGCCGATCGGCAGGGTCCGGCGCGGGTCCTTCGCCTCCTCCGCCACGTTCAGCGTGTCCTCGAACCCGATGAAGGCGAAGAAGGTCAGGATCGCGCCGGTCATCAGGAAGGACAGGCCGATGCCGTCGGGCGATGGCGTCTCGAACAGGTCGGCGCTGCCCCACCAGGGGGCGCCGACGGCGATCACCAGCAGCAGGCCCAGCGCCTCCACCGCCGTGCAGACCATGTTCACCCACATGCTCTCCTGGATGCCGCGCAGCACCACGCCCGCGATCAGCAGCAGGAAGCCCAGCGCCAGGACCAGCGGGGCCACCGCCTCCGCCCCCAGCAGCCGCAGCAGGTTCTCCGCCACCACGCGGGACTGGGTGGCGACGGAGGTGAGGCCCGACGCCATGACGGCCAGGCCCACCACCCAGGTCAGCAGCGGCCGGGCGAAGGCGCGCTGGGTGACATAGGCCGCGCCCCCCGCACGGGGATGCCGGCTGCCGAGGGAGGCGTAGGACAGCCCCGTCAGCAGCGCCGCCACCATGGCGACAATGAAGCCGAGCCAGACGGCGGCGCCGAGTTCCCCGGCCGCGCGGCCGACCAGGCCATAGATGCCCGCCCCCAGCATGCCGCCCAGCGTGTAGGCGAAGAGCTGGACCGGCCCGATGCTGCGATGCAATTCGGGGTGGGCGGACCCGGCAGGGCCGTCCGGCGGGGATGCGGGCATGGGCGTTCGGTTCCTCCCGGCCAGGCAGACATGCAGCCAGGACGCGCGGCGGACCGTCCGGTTGCGTTCCATCCCGGTAAGTCTCGCGCAAGCAGGGAAGCGGCGGCATGCTGGCACCTTCCGGTGCGGACGATCGGCTTCTAAGGTGGACAGGAACGCGCCATTCCTGGAGGAAACATGACCAGCCGCCGCAGCCTGATCGCCGCCACCGCCGCCCTGCCCGCCATGACCCTGCTGGGCCGCGAGGCCAGCGCCCAGCAGCGCTTCAACAGCCTCTACGTCTTCGTCCCCGCCGGGCCCGGCGGCGGCTGGGACGGGCTTGGCCGCGCGATCGAACAGGCCTCCCGCGGGGCGGGGCTGGTCGGTTCCTTCCAGTTCGACAATGTCGGCGGCGCCGGCGGTACGGTCGGGCTGCCCCGCTTCGTCAGCCAGCGGCGCGGCCGCGGCGACGCCATCATGGTGGCGGGCGCCGTCATGGTGGGCGCCGTCATCACCAACCGCACCCCCGTCGGCATCAAGGACGTGACGCCGATCGCGCGCATGACGACGGAGCCCGGCGTGATCGTGGTGCCGGCCAGCAGCGATCTGCGCGACCTCGCGGGCTTCATGGCGGCGCTGCGGGCGAACCCGGGCGCGGTGTCCGTCGGCGGCGGCAGCGCGGGGGGCATCGACCACATCACCCTCGGCCTGCTGCTGAAGTCGCTCGGCAAGAACGCCCGCGAAGGCAGCTACGTCGCCTTCGCCGGCGGCGGCCCCGCCCAGGCGGCGATCCTCGGCGCGCAGGTCCGCGCCGGCATCTCCGGCGTGTCGGAATTCGCGGAGCAGATCCGGGCCGGCCGCATGCGCGCCTTGGCCACCACGGGCGACACGCGCAGCCTGGATGGCGTGCCGACGCTGAAGGAAAGCGGGATCGACATCGTCATCGGCAATTGGCGCGGCGTCTTCGGCGCCCCCGGCATCAACGCGACCCAGCGCCAGGCGCTGTCCGACTACATCGGCGCGCTGGTCGCGACGCCGCAGTGGAAGGAGATCGTGGCGCGCCAGGGCTGGGACGAGGCCTATCTCTCCGGCGCGGAGTTCGAGCGCTTCCTGGCCCGCGACCAGGCGGACACCGAACAGGTCCTGCGCGACATCGGCCTGGCGGGCTGACGCGTTCCTGCCGTGCCGCCCCGGCGGCACGGCACCTGACACCAGCGGAGGCCCAGGCCGGATGCGCGATACCCAACGTTCGGACCTGGGGGCGGCGGTCTTCGTGCTGGCCCTCGGGCTTCTTTCCGCCTGGCAGGCGACGGTCATCCCGACCACGCCGCTCTATGCCCAGGTCGGGCCCAAGGCCATTCCCTACCTGATCGCGGCGGCGCTGGTGGTGCTCGGCATCGGGCTGGTCGCCGCCGCGCTGCGCGGCGGCTGGTCGCATGACCTGGAGGAGGTGCAGGCAGCACCGCCGACCAACTGGCGCGCCCTGACCCTGCTGCTGGCGGGGCTGCTGGCGAACCTCTCCCTCATCGTCCCCTTCGGCTTCACCGTCGCCGCGACGGTGCAGTTCACTTTGGCGGCGGCGGCCTTCGGCAGCGTCGCCCATGCGCGCAACGTCGCCATCGCCTTCGTCGTCTCGCTCGGCGCCTATGCCCTGTTCGTGAAGGCGCTCGGCGTCAATATCGGCGCCGGGGTGATCGAGGCGCTGGTCTTCGGAGATCCCGGCTGATGGATACGCTCGCCGGCCTGGCCATGGGCTTCGGCCATGCGCTCACGCTCACCAATCTCGGCTGGGCGCTGCTCGGCTGCTTCCTCGGCACCGCGATCGGCGTGCTGCCGGGCATCGGGCCGGCGCTGACCATCGCGCTGCTGCTGCCCATCACCTTCAGCGTGCCGGCGACGGGCGCCTTCATCCTGTTCTGTGGCGTCTTCTACGGCGCGATGTATGGCGGCTCCACCACCTCCATCCTGCTGAACACGCCGGGCGAGTCAGGCTCCATCATCACCTCGCTCGAGGGGTCGAAGATGGCCAAGAACGGCCGCGCGGGCCCGGCGCTGGCGACGGCGGCCATCGGCAGCTTCGTCGCCGGCACGGTGGGGACCATCGGCATCGCCTTCCTCGGCCCCATCGTCGTCGAACTCGCCCTCAAGCTCGGCCCGGCCGAGTATTTCTGCCTGATGGTGCTGTGCTTCGTCACCGTCTCCGCCGTGCTGGGTGGCTCCGCGCTGCGCGGCCTCACCAGCCTGTTCTTCGGCCTGCTGCTCGGGCTGGTCGGCATCGACCTCCAGACCGGCCAGCCGCGCCTCACCTTCGGCATCCCCGAATTGCTGGACGGGGTGAACGTCGTGCTCGTCGCCGTCGCGCTCTTCGCGGTGGGGGAGACGCTCTACCTCGCCTGGCGCTACGTGGAGGGCAAGCAGCAGGTGCTGCCGGTCGGCAGCATCATGATGTCGAAATCCGACTGGAAGCGCAGCTTCTGGCCCTGGGTGCGCGGCGCCGGCATCGGCTTTCCCTTCGGCGTCATGCCGGCGGGCGGGACCGAGATGCCGACCATGCTGAGCTACTACATGGAACGGAAACTGGTGAAGCCGGAGCATGCCAAGGAATTCGGCACCACCGGCGCGATCGAGGGCGTGGCCGGGCCGGAGGCCGCGAACAACGCCGCCGCCGCCGGCATCCTGGTGCCGATGCTGACGCTGGGCCTGCCCACCAGCGCCACCGCCGCCATCATGCTCTCCGCCTTCCAATCCTATGGCATCCAGCCGGGGCCGATGCTGTTCACGTCGCAGGCCGAACTGGTCTGGACGCTGATCGCCAGCCTCTTCATCGCCAATGTCATGCTGGTGGTGCTGAACCTGCCGCTGGTCGGGCTCTGGGCGCGGATCCTGAAGATCCCGCAGCCGCAGCTCTATGCCGGCATCCTGGTCTTCGCGACCATCGGCACCTACGGCATCAGCAATTCCGTCGTGGACCTCGTGCTGCTGTACGGCATCGGCATCATCGCGATGTTCATGCGCCGCTTCGACTTCCCGGTGGCGCCGGTGGTCATCGGCATGATCCTGGGGCCGATGGCCGAACAGGCGCTGCGCCAGGCCATGACGATCAGCCAGGGCGACTGGTCGGTCTTCGTGACGCGGCCGATCAGCCTGGCGATCCTGCTGGTGGCGGTGGCGGCGCTGGTGGGGCCGCGGCTCTACGGCGCCTGGGTGCGGCGCATGGCGGCATAGGGTCCAAACCCCATCATCTGCCGGGCGCCTCGGGTCTGATTGGCCTTGGACCCCAGCCTTTCCGCTGGAGCGATCCGTAGCCTTCGGCTACGGATCGGGGATGGCAGCGACCCCATCCCCCATTACGGAAGCCATCGCCGCCGCCGGCGGCGTTATGCGGCTGGCCGAGCGCCTCGGCCTTTCCCACCCTTCCATCCTCCGCTGGCAGCGCAGCGGAAAGGTGCCGGCGGAACGCGTGGCGGCGGTGGAGGCCGCGACCGGCGTGCCGCGTGAGCGCCTGCGGCCGGACCTGTTCCCCCCCATCCCCGGCGTCACGGAAGCCCAGGCCCTGCGGGCCGAGAAGATCCGCCGCTGGCAGGCGGAGAACCGGGCGGCGATGGACGCGCAGAACGAATGGGTGGAACGCAACGGCCTGCCGCTGGCGAAATACCGGATGTTCTGACGGCGTGGCGCAATTCGATCTCCATCGCGCCGCCACGGGCTATCTGCTCGATGTGCAGCACGAGTTGCATGACCAGTTGTCGACCCGCGTCGTGGTCCCGCTACTGCCGGCGGCGACGGCGCCAAAACCCTCACGCGGCCTGAACCCAGCCATCGAGGTCGAGGGCGAGCCACACCTGCTCTTCCCGCAATACCTGGCCGCCGTGCCGCGGCGCGAACTCGGCCACCCGGTCGCCAACCTCGCCCCGCACCACGATGACATCACCCGGGCGCTGGGCCTGCTGCTGACGGGGTTCTGAGGCGCCTCAGGCCGGCGCGGCGCATGCTTCCACCAGCAGCGCGATCATGTCCTCCGCCACCTCCGCCGCGCGATCCTCACCCGCCCAGAGGTCCGCCCCCGGCACTTCCAGCCGGAGCGTGCAGAAGCCATGCACGGCGGACCAGGCGATCGCCAGGCGTGCGCGCAGCGCCCGTCCCTCCGCGCCCGGCGCGGCGGCTGCCATGGCGGTGGCCAGTGGCGTCCAGGCGCTTGTCGCGGCAGCGCGCCATTCGGCATTGGTCGTGTCGATCAGGTCGGTGCGGAACATCAGGCGGAAATGCGCCGGATTCTCCCGCGCGAAGGCCAGGTAGCCCCGCCCGGTCGCGGCCAGGCGGGCGCGGCCATCGGCACCCGGCGGCAGGGCGGCCACCGCCGCCTCCATGCTGCGGGCGAGCCGATCCGACTTCTCGATCGCAAACGCCGTCAGCAACCCGCGCTTGTCGCCGAAATGCGGCGCGGCGGCGGAATGGGAGACACCGGCGCGGCGCGCGCATTCGCGCAGGCTCACCGCCTCCGGCCCCGCCTCCAGCACGATCTCCGCCACCGCATCCAGCAGGGCGCGGCGGAGGTCCCCGTGATGGTGCCGGCCGCGGGGCTTGGGGGTGACGGTCATGCGCCGATCCTGCCGCCGCGATTCAAACTTGACAATGGTCAGACCACATTGGCACAAACTGACCGATGGACAGTTGAGGCCCCGGGACATGGAAACCGTCTTCTCCTCGGCGAATCTTGTCGCCATGGCAGGCTGGCTCGCGCTGCTGGTGGCGCCGCGCCACCGGGCCGTGACCTGGTGGTTCGCCGGCCTCGCTTTGCCGGCGCTGCTGGCGGCGCTCTACCTGGTGCTGCTGGTGACCCATGCGCCGGGGGCGGAGGGCGGGTTCTCCTCCCTCGCCGGCGTGGCCGCGCTGTTCCGCAACCCCGGCGTCCTGCTGGCGGGCTGGGTGCATTACCTCGCCTTCGATCTCTTCATCGGCGCCTGGATCTGCCGGCGTGGCGCGGCGGAGGGGGTGAACCCCTGGCTGGTCCGCCTCTGCCTGCCGCCGACCTTCCTGGCGGGGCCGGTCGGGCTGCTGCTGTTCCTCGGCCTCCGCGCGGCCAAGGGGACCCGCTTGGGGAGGGTGGCATGAACGCGATCCTGCGGGAGCTCGACCGCCGCCAGCCGGTGCTGGCGCGGCTGGGCTGGGCGATGGCGGCGCTGCTCGCGGCCTGCCTTGCGGCAATGCTGGTGGATGGGCGAAGCATCAACGGCGTCTCCGTCTGGACCAAGCCAGCGAAATTCGCGGCCTCGCTCGCCGTCTGGTTCTGGACCCTCGCCTGGGCCTGGGGGGTGCTGGCGCCGGCGGCGCGGGAGGGTCGGATCGCGCGGCTGGTGCTGTGGGGGACGGTGGCGGCGGGGCTGTTCGAGCAGGGCTGGATCACGCTCCGCGCCGCGCTCGGCCTGCGCAGCCATTTCGCGAGCGATCCGCTGGGGGCCTTCATGTTCTCCGTCATGGGGGCTGCGGCGCTGGCGCTGGTGCTGCTGGCGGCGGTGCTTGGCCTGCTGGTGTTGTGGCGCGGCGATGCGGCGCAGGCGCGGCCCTGGCGGATGGCGGTCGGGCTCGGCCTGGTGGTGGCGGGGGTGATGGGCGGCGTCACGGGCTTCGCCATCGGCGCGCAGGGCGGCCCCGTCATCGGCGGGACGCTGTCGGACGCCGCATCCTGGCCGCCCTTCTTCTGGTCGCGGGATGGCGGGGACCTGCGCATCGCGCATTTCCTCGGCACCCATGCGATGCAGGTCGTTCCCGCCTTCGCGCTGCTGGCGGCGCCGGGTGCCGCAGGCGTGATGCTGGCGGCGCTCGGCTGGCTGGCGCTGTCGGTCGCGGCCTTCGTGCTGGCGCTGGCGGGCATCCCCCTCATGCCGTAAGGGCGCCATCATCCCGGATGATGGATGGCGCGTGACGAACGAGAATCCCCTGCCGCGCCGCGCCGCCTTCGCCGCGCTGGTCGCCGCCATCGCCGTGCTGCTGTTCTGGCTCACCTGGCGGGCGCTGGCGCCGCTCAATGGGTGGGAGGCGCTGATCCTGCTGGCCGTCGCGCTGACCACGCCCTGGACGGCGCTGTCGGCCGCCAATTCGATCGTCGGGCTCGCCCTGCTGCTCAGCACGCGGGACCCGCCCGCCGCCGTGCTGCCCGCGCTGGCCCGCGCCCGCATCGGCCGGCCGGATTCCGTCACCGCCATCGCCGTCTGCATCCGCAACGAGGCGATGGAGGCCGTGCTGCCGCCGCTCGGCACGCTGCTGGATGGCCTGACCGAGGCCGGCGCCGCCGACCGCTTCCGGCTGTGGCTGCTGTCGGACACGCAGGACCCCGTCATTGCCGCGGCGGAGGAAGCCGCCATCGCCGCCTTCGCCGCCGCCCATCCCGGCCGCGTCCACTACCGCCGCCGCAGCGACAACACCGGCTACAAGGCCGGCAACGTGATGGACTTTCTTGAGTCCCACGTCACGCTGGAGAAATTCTTCATCACGCTGGACGCCGACAGCGTCATGACGCCGGCGGCGGTGCTACGCCTCGTCGCCATCATGGAGGCCGAGCCGAAGCTCGCCATCGTGCAGCAGCTGATCGTCGGCCGCCCCGCCACCGCCGCCTTTCCCCGGCTGTTCCAGTTCGGGATGCGCGCGGGGATGCGCAGCTGGGCCACGGGGCAGGCCTGGTGGCAGTTGGATTCCGGCCCCTATTGGGGCCACAACGCCATCATCCGCGTGGCGCCGTTCCGGGACCACGCGAAGCTCGAACCCCTGCCCGATGGCAGCCGCATCCTGAGCCACGACATGGTGGAAAGCGTGCGCCTGCAGGCCGCGGGCTGGGCCGTGCGCTGCCTGCCGGCGGAGGATGGCAGCATGGAGGCCAACCCCCCGGCGATGCCGGAATTCATGCGCCGCGACGAACGCTGGGGCGCGGGCAACATGCAGTATTTTCGGCTGTTCGGCCTGAAGGGCATGACGGCGCTCGGGCGGCTGCAACTGGTGCAGGCCATCCTTCTGTTTTTGGGCGCGCCGCTCTACGCCGCGATCCTGCTGCTGGCGGCGGGGAATGCGATCACCGGCGGCGGCGCCGGTACGCCGATGGGCGCGCTGGCGCTGGCGGTCTTCGCCCATGCGCTCTGCTACTTCTCGCCCAAGCTGTCGGGCTACGCGCAGGCGCTGGTCCAGCGCGATGTCGCCGCCACCTATGGCGGCCGCTGCGCCTTCGCCCGCGGCGCGGTGGCGGAATTCGTCTTCATGCAGTTGTTCGAGCCGCTGTCGACGCTGAACAAGGCGATCTTCCTGCTGACCCTGCCCTTCGGCGCGCGCACGGGCTGGGCGCCGCAGAACCGCGCGGATCGCGGGATCGGCTGGGGCGATGCGGCGCGGCTGCTGTGGCGGCACACGGTGGTCGGCGTGGTGCTGACGGCCTGCTTCGCCAGCGTGTCCGTGGCAGCGCTGCTGATCGCGCTGCCCTTCACGCTCGGGATGGTGCTGGCGGTGCCGCTCTGTGTGTGGAGCGCCGATCCGCGCATCTCGGCCTGGCTGCGGGCGCGCGGCATCGCTAGTACGCCGGAGGAGGTTAGATTTAGCAAGGCATCAGTGCCCAACTCGTAAGTTTCCGGCGATTAATTGCCAAGACCAGTCATGCTCGCGGCCGATGGCTACGAAAGTGTTCGTCGCGCATGCGAAAAATTAGGCATCAGGTAGCAAAGCGAGTTCTGTAGGCGAAGCGAAATTCGTATGCAACGGTGACTTGCATGCACGCAGGGATGGCGACAATGTGGTCAACCTGTGGTGAATGCTTCGCAGCTCTGTCAGGGCGCTCAGACAACGTTCTGCGTTGTGTCGAGCGACGTAAAACAGAACACTGGCGATGACAGCTAGCTCTTGCTTTTTGCAAACCATTTGCCGCACCATCCATCTTGGATGACGCTGAAGGGAGGGGGCACAAATGGCCGCCATAGAAGATTCAGCTAATAAATTTGAACGAGAAAAATGGCTCAGCGAACAGGAATTTAAGAGGAGAGAACTTGCGATAAGCGAACGGGCGCAATCGCTATCGGAGCAAGATTTTTTGTTCAAAATAGAAGATGCTAAGCGCTCCCGGTGGGCAAGTCCATTAATTGTTGCAATTTTAGTTGCCGCAATAGCTGCGGTTGGTAACGCTGTTGTTGCCTTCATGAACGGACGACAGAGCGAAGCGCTTGAAAATACGAGAGCCGAGGCATCTCGCATCTTAGAAATGATCAAGACTGGAGACGCCGATAGGGCGGCAGCAAACCTTCGCTTTTTAGCTGAATCCGGCCTAATTGAGAATTCGGAGCGCCTAGACGCCATTCGGCGTTTCCTCGCGGAACGCGCTCCGGGCCAAGGTCCGTCGCTTCCATCGCCTTCCACGACGATTGGCTTGCAACCCACCAGAACACTTCCAGCATTCGACCCACTGCGTCCGTCTACGTTAGCGGTTGGAAGGCTTGAGATACCGATGGCATTCGGCGCTTCGGGAACGCGCAACGTGAATTGCACAGCATTCCGTGTAGCTGCCGATCTCGTTATCACTGCTTCGTACTGCTTGGGAAGAGATCAAACTAGCGAAAGGCGTATAGAATTTTTCCCTATTGCAGCAGACGGGTCAATCAGAGCAGGCATCCCGATCAAACTGCCACCTCGAGAAACAATTATGCTGCCTGGAACATTAGGCACATCCTCTGAAAATATAGGGATAACCGTTCTTCAAATGGACACCGTGAGCATGGTAGATGGCGGATGGCTAACCTTATCCGACGCACCACCCTTACTTGAACAACCTTTGGGTGCAATTGCATTCTTGAATTCACCCGATCAAATGCTCGCCCGGGACACGAGATGTAGGGTCTTTAGCGTAAGCCAAAGTCAGTTTGCTCACGGTTGTCAGCTTGGACCGGGAGCAGGAGGCGCGCCGATCCTAAATTCAGACGGAACTCGGGTTGTTGGCATCGAGTCGTGGGGCGGAGTTGACTTAGGTTGGGCGGTTCGCGCCGATCAGGTAGTCGCACGCAGCGAAATCTTACGACGCATCTAAAATTCAGCACGTAAGTAGTTATCACATCGCCTTGACCGTTATCCAAAAGCCACTTTGACGTTTCGGAATGCGCGATTGCTCTGTGAGTCTTATGTGGTACGCTTTAATCTACTCTGCGCCGAACTTTTTTTCGCATTAAATTAGTTATTTTCTAGCGATGAAGTCACCGCATGAACCCCCCGAACCCCTCCTCGAACCCCCGCGCCCGCCCCTCCCGCGTCACCTCCCACAGCGGGTTGTCCACCCCCAGCCGCGCCCCGCCATCCCGCGTCACGCCGCGGATCGTCAGCGGCGCCACCGTCCGCGTCTCGATCCCGAACAGGTCGAGCGGCACGCGCACATAGATCCCCCGGTCGAAGCTGCCCTCGCCGAAGGTCTTGAAGGGCACATCCGTCAGTGTCGCGAAGCCGCCGACCTCGATCCCGCTGCGGAAGCGGCGCCCGACCTCGACCGTCGCGCCCCAATCCCCCGCGAGGTACCGCCCCGCCCGCGCCACGCCATACATCCCGAACCAGGGCAAATCCCCGTAGACCGACACATGCCCGGTGGTGACGTTGTAGCCCTGCAGGCCGAAGCGCTGGTCGTAGTCCCGCTGCGCCACCTGCGCGACATCCACGCCCACCCCCCAGGCCCGGCCATGCGGCCGCCACAGCACTTCGGCGGAAACGCCCGCGAACATCGGCTCCAGATAGCCGCCCGTCACGCGGGCGAAGACATCCGGCCCGAGCCCCCAGATGCGCTCTCCATACAGCGCTGGCATCGCCGTCTCCCCTTCGCGGGCATACCGCGCCGCCTCGCTCCTCACCCCGGGCAGTCGGCTGTCGGAGGCCGGCGCATTGCCGAGATTGCCCGCCAGCGCCTGCGACAGACTGCCCGCGACGGCCAGGCCATGCCCGAATTCCGCCCGCGCCCCCACCACCGCCTGCGCCTGCCAGCGGAGGGTCCGGGACGGATCGCCGAACAGGGTCGAGAATCGCGGCTCCAACCCCCAGGAAAAGCCGCGCCCGCCATCGATCAACCCGAAATCATCGGCGCCCGCGGCTTCCAGCCGGCTGGCGTAGAAAACCTCCTCCGCGCTGCCATCGCCCCGCGCCGCGGCCTCCATGGCCGAACGCGGCAAGGTCAGCCGCGCCACCTCCACCCCCGCCTGGCGCCAGGAGAAGACGATGCGCTCCACCCCCGGCGGCAGATGCGGCTGCGCGGCCCGCAGCATCCGCCCGGCCGCCCGCGCCAGCGTCCGCTGCCGCCCGCCCGCCACCGCGATGCGCGCGACCTGGCCCTCGATCCGGATGCGCACGGGGCGGAAGCCGATGGCGCGCAGCGCCGCTGCGACAGCCGCCTCCGGATCCGCCGCCGGGGCCTCCGGCCGTGCGCCCATCGCCGGCGGCGGCGGGCGCTCCACCTTCGGCACGCGATCGGGGTCGAGCCGCGCGGACAGCCGCAGCAGCAGGTCCGTGCCGTGCACGAACTGCACCCCGGCATCCAGCCAGCCATTCGACCATTGCAGGCCGTAATTCACCCGGCTGGCGGCTTCCCCCCGCAACCCCGTGCTCCGCGCCGGCCAGCCGCCCCGCTCATCCCGCAGCGCATCGCCGGAAAGCTCGACCTTCGCGCGCAAGCCATCGACCTCGCCCCAGGGGCTCCAGACCGGCGGCAGCGAATACTCCAGCCCGCCGAACAGCGCGGCATTCGCGCCGCGGAAGAACTGGAAGGTGTTGATCGACCCGCCCTGGTCCACATCGCGCGGCCGCGCCTCGAACCGCGGGGACAAGGCCGCCAGCGGGTTCTGCCCATCCGCCGCGGTGCCCAGCCGGCCCCAGCCCAGCCCAACCGTCGCATCCAGCGGGCCGAAGCGCTTGGAGGCCACGACATACTCGCCGGAATAGAGCCCCGTGCCGATGAAGTCCTGCAACCCCACCGCCAGCGCCGGCCGCCAGTCGGTCTCCTCCCATAGCCTGACCTTCACATCGAAGGCGCGGTCATTGGTCATCCCCGCACCCGTCGTGCCATCCAGCCGCTCGGTCAGGCGGAACGTCGTCTCCAGCCAGGGCAGGGCCTGGAAGGACAGGAAATGGAAGCGCCGCTGGTGGCGCAGCGCCGTCCCCGCCTCCAGCACCCCATCAGGCCGGAAGCGCGCATTGCGCATCTCCAGCAACCCCACGCCGCCATAGTTGGACCCGGTCCCGGGCACCTCATCCGCGGCGCGGGTCGGCGCGGGCGCGATGAGGAGCGCTACGAGGGCTAGCAGCCAGGGGGCTCTGCCCCCTGGACCCCCGGCCGGGGGGCGTGACGCCCCCCGGACCCCGTCATCGGTTTTCAACGCCGGAAGGGAGGGGGGCACTTCGGCCCCCCTCCCTTCCGGCGTTGAACAGCATGTGGTCCAGGAGGCCGCTGCCTCCTGGTGGGGGGTCCAGGGGGGCAACGCCCCCCTGTCTTCCACCCGCGCCACGCCCTCAGCGCATCTCTCGCGCGATCACCGCGAGCGCGGCCGAGGAGATCGTGACCTGGCTCAGCACCTGGGTGAGGTCGCGGATGAAGCCCCAGGTCTCGAAGGGCGACGGGTCCTGCGGCACGACGACCAGGCTGCCGGGCGGCACGGGCGGCCCGCCCGCCTGCCAGCCGGAAAGCCCCGCGGGGGCCGATTGGCCGTTGGGGAAGACCACGAAGGCGCGGGAGGTATCGGCGAAGCGTTGCGGCCCGCCGGCGGCTCGGAGGTAGTCGCTGGCCCGCCAGCCCGACTGGAATTGCAGGCTGCCCGGGTTCAGCACGGCGCCGACGACGGTGACCTCGTTCGGTCGCTTGGGGATGACGATCAGGTCCCCCGGTTCCAGCAGCACGTCGAGTTCCGGCCGTGCCGCCAGCAGCACGGGGTTCGCTTCCACCACCATGCGTCCCGCCGCCTGAGCCTGGCGCAGCGCATTGGCCAGTTCCCGCCCGGCGCTGATGGCGTTGCCGACATCGACATTCTGCCCGCGCCCGCCCGCCACCGCCTGGCCGGCGGCGACCTGGATGAGCGAGGTCTCGAGGTCGCGTGCCGTGCGCGCGAAGCCTTCCTGCTGGCGCAGCCGCACGCTGTCCCGCGTGAAGACCGTGCCGTAGGCGTAGGCCTGCCCCGTCAGCCCGCCGGCGCGGGCCAGGAGTTCGGACAGGCGTTCGCCGCGGCGGATGTCGTAGACGCCGGGGCGCACCGCCTCCCCGGCCAGGGTCACCGGCCCCGTCTCCCGGTCCGTGAAGCTGCGCGGCACGCGGATGACGTCGCGCGGGGAAAGTCGGACGGCGCGGAAGTTACGGCTGCGCAGATCGAGCAGGGTGCGCGACAGCGGGATGGTCCCGGCCTGCTCGACCGGCTCCCGCGCCAGTTCGATGGCGGAGAGGTCCGCCCCATCCGTCACGCCCCCGGCCGCGGCCAGCAGCGCGTCCAGCCCCGTATTGTCCTGGATCGGAAACAGGCCGGGCTGCCGGACCTCGCCCGCCAGCAGCACGGCGGTATCCAGCAGGAAGGCGAGCAGCGGCGGATAGTCCCGGAAGACCTGCGGGCAGCCCGGCGCGCCGATATCGGGGAAGCCGGCGCCGCGGGCATGGGCGAAGCGCGCGGGCGCGCTGCGGGCGGCGATGGCAAGCTGCGTCAGCGCCGGGCAGCTGTCATCGGGCGGTGCCTCACCGCGCAAGGCGCGCTGCACGGGCGGGCTGGCCAGCCAGGCGATGTCGCTGTTGCCCAGCACGATCACCTCATCACCCTCCGCCAGCGGCAGGTTGCCCTGGCCCTGGAGCGTGCGGGACAGGTCGAAGGGCACGAACTGGCGCACCCGCGTCTGCGCATCCAGCCGCAGGATCACGGCCAGCCGCGGATAGGGATCGGGCCGCACCAGTCGCGGGTCGGACAGCAGCCCGTTGAGCGAGACGCCGCCGCGCCCGATCGCGCGCGTCACCGGCGCGGTGACATGGCCGGCGAGGCGCAGCTGGTTGGCAATCACATCGGCGCCGGGCTGCACCAGTACGCTGTCGCCCCGCCGCACCAGGTCCTGCGGGCGAAGCTCCGTGAAGCTCCGCCGCCCGCCGCCATCCGTGCCCTGCGACAGGAAGCGGTTGCCCGCCGGGCGCAGCGGATCGCCGGCCAGGCGCAGCGCGGCGGAGAGCGGCACGCCCGCGCTGCCGGCGGGCAGTTCGTAGATGCCGGGCCGCGTCACCTCCCCGGCCAAGGCCACCACGCCGCCCAGCGGCGGCACCACGATCCGTTCCCCTTCGCGCAGCGACAGATCGACGCTGCCGCGTTCGCCGGCGATGACGGCATAGAGGTCGACCACCCGGCTGCCACGCGGCCCCTCCACCCGGATGCCGCGGAGCGAGCCTGTCTTGCGCACGCCCCCGGCCTGCTGGAGCGCATCGAGCACGGAGGACAGCGCCGTCAGCGCCTGCATCCCGGGTCGCTGCACCTCGCCCCCCACGAAGATCGCGATCTGCCGGACCTGGCCGATCGCCAGGTAGGCCTCCGTCCCCGGCATGTCGCGGGCGATCCGCGCTTCCAGGTCCGCGCGCAGGTCGCGCAGCGTGCGGCCGGCGGCGGGAATCGGCGGCAGGTCGGGCGTTACCAGCGTGCCGTCCCGCAGCACGCGCAGGTTCAGCGTGGACCGCGTGCGGCCCCGCAGGGCCAGCACCAGCTCATCGTCCCGGCCGATGATGTAGTCGTCCGGCAGGGCGCCGAGCACGCCCGCGCCGCCCGGGCCGCTGCGGAAGCTGTCATAGCCGAACTGCCGCAGCGCCAGGCCCAGCCGTTCCGCGAAGAAGGCCTCCGTATGGGACAAGGGCTCCCCCAGCGATGCCGCGGGGGCCACCCCCGGCATGGCCGGCATGGCGGGAAAGGGGGAGGACGGCGTGGGCGCCGCGGGGGCGGGCAGCGGGCCCGGCGGGGGTCGGCCGCCGGCCGCGTCCAGGATCCGCTGCATGATCTCCTGCTGCGTGCCGGCCGGCAGGCTCGGCAGGGGCAGGCCGCCGGGCAGCAGGGAGGGCAGGGGCGGCGGCGACAGGGCAGAGCCTACCGCGGGCCCGGTGGCGGAACCGGGTGAGGATGAAATCGCCGGCGGGCCGGCTGGCTGGGCCCGGGCGACCGGCATCCAGGCCAGCAGCCCGGCCAGGACGGCTGAGACAAGTCTCAACTCAGGCGTTAATTGCGATGGCATGATTTACGACCCTGTGTAGCATAAACATTCCATTCATGCCGAACCAAGCCCCCTCTCACCCGGTTCTGGACGCCCGGGTTGCGTCGCCCGCCAGCCCCGCCCCGGACCGCCGGGTGAGGGCCTTGCTGCGCCTGGATGCCGCCTGGCGGCTCGGCCCGCGGCCGGTCGGCCTGTTCCTGTGGCATCGCGCGGCGATGGCGTTGGGGGTTCCGGCCGCGCGCCTGCGCAACCCGGCGGCGATCGCGGGCACGATTCTGCCGCGAACCGCGCCGCCCGCGCCGGCGCTGCCGGCGGGGGCGGCGGGGCGGCTGCTGCGGGCGGCGGCGACCCTGCCGGAGACGCCGGACTGGCACGGCCCCTTCGACGCTGCCGCCCCCGCCATCGGCATGGACCTGTTCCGCCCCGGCGATGTGCGCCCTGTCTGGGAACGGCATCGCTTCGCGGATGCGCTGCTTCTGGGGCAGGCGGCGCGGATCGACCCCGGCGGCGGCCATTTGGCGCGGGCGGAGGCCCTGCTGCGCGGCTGGGCCGCCGCCAACCCCGCCTTCCGCGGCCCGGCCTGGGCCTGCGGGCAGGAAGCGGCGCTGCGGGCACTGATGCTGTCCCTCATTCTCGCCCTGCTCGACGCGGATCGGGACCCGCCGGCGGGGGCGCGGGCGCTGCTCGGCCTCCTCGCCCGGCGAATCGCCGCGACCCCCGCCTATGCCGCGGCGCAGGACAACAATCATGCGATCTCGGAGCCCGCCGGCGCCTTCGCCTGCGCGCTGCTGCTGGGCGATGGGCGCGGCGCGGCGCGGTCGGCGCGGCGCCTGTCGGCCGCGATGGCGCGGCTGGTGGCGCCCGATGGCGGCTTCGCGCAGGTCTCGGCGGGCTATGCGCGGCTGGCGCTGGATACGCTCTCCGTCGCGGAATGGCTGCGCCGGCGCCACGGCGCCCCCGCCTTCCCCGCACCGCTCGCGGCCCGCGCCGCCGCGCTGGCGACCTGGCTGCACCGCGTGGTGGCGGAAGATGGCACCGGGCCTGCTCTGGGGGTGGAGGACGGGTCCGCGCTCGCGGACCTCGGCCTGCACGGCCCGGCGGATGCGCGCGGCAGCGTGGAGCGCGCCGCGCGGCTCTTCGCCGATGCCTCGGCCGGGGCGGACCCGGATGCCGGCTGCGCCTGGCTCGGCCTGCCCTGCCCAGCCGCGCGCCTGGATCGCCCCGCGCGCTGGGCGGCCGCCGGCAGCATGGGGTGGGACATGGGGGGCGCCACCGCCCTGCTGCGCACCGGGCCGCTGCGCTTCCGTCCCGCGCAGTCCGACCTGCTGCATCTCATCCTGCGGGATGGCAGCGCCACGGTGCTGCGCGATGGCGGGACCGGCTCCTACAATCCGCCCTCGCCCGGCTGGTGGGACGCCATCGCCGGTGCCGCGGCCCACAACGCGCCGGTCTTCGATGGGGAGGATCCGCTGCCCCGGGCGGGTCGCTTCCTGCTGGCGCGCTGGCCGCGCCTCGGCCCCCTGCCCGATGGCGCCTGGCGCCGCGATTCCAGGGGCAACCGCCATGAACGCCGCATCCGGGCGGGGGCGCGGTGCTGGATGGCGGAGGATCGCCTCGCCGGTCCGTTCCGGGGGGTGGCGCTGCACTGGCGGCTGGCGCCGGGGCCCTGGCGCCTGGCCGCCGATGGGGTGAGCGGCCCCGCCGCCATCCTCCGCATCACCGCCGACGCCCCCCTGTCCCTGCGCCTGGCGGAGGGCTGGGAAAGCCCCGCCTACGGGACCTTGTCCCCCGTGCCGGTGCTGGTCGTGACCGCCGCCGCGCCGGTTTCCCGCATCGTCACGGCGGTGACGCTGCCGCCGACCGGGCCGGAGGAGGGCGCGCCCGATGCCGCTTGACCGGCTGATCCGCCACATCATCGCGCTGCGCTGGCGCGTCGTGCTGCTGGCCGCGCTGATCCTGGGCGCGGGCGGCACCACCATCATCCAGTGGCCGCGGCAATACGTGGCGGAAGCGATGGTGGCGCCGGCCGAGACGACGGGCATCGCCACCTCCACCCTGCTCTCCTCGGCCTCCACCGTCTCCGGCCTGCTGGACACCAGGCCGACCGGCAACTTCGCCATCTATCTCGGCGCGCTGCGATCGCCGGAAGCCGCCGCCATGCTGGCGCGGGACACGCCCCTGCTGGCGCTGCTGACCGGGCACCGCGCTTCCGGGCCCGGCGGCGCGGTGCGGGCGGCGCTGGACCTGCGGATCGAGGCCGACCTGGACGATGCGCGCAACTGGCTGGAGCGCAACCTGGCGCTGACCCAGACGCTGGGCGCCCTGACCTGGTCCCTGGCGCTGCCGCATGAGGACCGGGATTTCGCGCTGGATGCGCTGGCCCGCCTGCACGCCTTCGCCGAGGCCAAGGTCCGCGCGGACCTGGAGGCACTGGCCCGCCGCCGCGTCGCCGCGCTGGAGGCCCGGCTGGCGCGGGAGCCCGACCTCTACATCCGGCAGTCGCTGTATGAGTTGCTGGCGCTGAACCAGCGCGCCGCCGTGGTGGTGGCGGCGGATGAGGCCGTGGCCGCGCGCCTCGTCTCCGCGCCGATGGTGGAGATCCGCCCCTCCCTCCCCAACCGGCCGCTGCTGCTGCTGCTGCTGCTGGTGATGGCGCCGATGGCGGCGGTGGGGCTGGTGGGGGCCGGCGTCCTGCTGCGGCAGGCCCCGCCCCGCGCGCGGCCGGCCCCCCGCGGGCTGCGCGCGGAGCCGGCGGAATGACAGCCTCCGCCCCCTTGGCCCCCGCCCCCTTGGCACCCGTCGCGCTGGCGGCCGGCAGCCTCGCCGCCATCCTGCAGATGGCGGGCGCGCTGAAGACGGCGCCGCCGCTGGCCGGCCTGCCGGTGGACCTGACCCTGGCCAGCCTGGCGCTGCTGCTGCCGGCGCTGGCGCTGCTGGCGGTGTCGCGGGCCTGGCGGGTGGACCGGGCCCTTGCGCTGCCGCTGGCGGCGGCGGGCCTGTTCTGGACCTGGCTGGTGGTGGCGGGGGCCTGGAGCCCGTCCTCCGCCGTGCTCTCGGCCAAGCTGCCGGAAGCGACGATCGCCGCGCCGCTGATGCTGGCCGCGGGGATGCTGGTGGGGGCGGAACCGGCTTCGCGCCGCGCTTTGTCCGCCACCACCATCGCCATCGGCGCCCTGCTGGCCGCCATCGTCGCCTGGGGGGTGTTGGGAGGCTGGGGCCTGGGCGCGCTGCTGGATCCCGAAGCGCAGCGCCTGCAATACCAGCTGGCCGGCCTCGCCATGGCGACGGCGGCGGCGCTGGCGGCCGTGAAGCTGGTGGAGGCCCCCTCCTGGCCCCGCCGCGCCGGCTGGGCGGCGCTGATCCTGGCGCTGGCGGCGGCGGCGCTGCTGCCGGGTGGGCGCACCGCGCTGGTCGCGCTGCTGCTGGGCGTGGCGCTGGCCCCGGCGATCCGCCTGCCCCGCGCGCGGGCCCTGGCCTGGGCCGCGATGGTGGCGGCCGCCGGGCTCGCCGGCCTGCTCTGGCTGCTGCTGCATCCCGACCATGCGGAGGGGCTGCGGACGCTGGAACGGCTGACCGGCGATGCCGCCGGGCTCGATGCGCGGCGCGGCCTCTGGACCGCGGCGCTGGACTGGGCGGGGCAGGCCGCGCCCCTCGGGCTCGGCACCGGGGGCTTCACCATCGCGGCCGGGCACGGGGAACGGCGCGGCCTCTACCCCCACAACCACATGCTGGAGGCGCTGGCGGAGGGCGGCTTGCCGGGCCTGCTGCTCTGGCTCGGCACCTTCGGCGGCGCGGCCTTCGCCATGCTGCGCCTGGCCCCGGCCGTGCCCCCGGCCCGGTTGGCCCGCATGGCCGCCATGGTGCTCCCGGTGGCGATGACCATCATGGTGTCCACCGACCTCGGCAACCGCATGGCCTGGTTCGCGCTCGGCCTCGCGCTCAGCCTCGGCCTGTCCGCCCGGGCTCTGAAGGCTGGGGCGCTGGAGACGGCGGATGCATGAGCGGTTCGGCAAGCGGGCGCTGGACGTGGCGGTGGCGGCGCTGCTGCTGGTGGTGCTGTCGCCGCTGATCGGGTTGGTCGCGCTGGCCGTGCGGCTGCGCCTCGGCAGCCCCGTGCTGTTCACCCAGACCCGCGCCGGGATGGGCGGCGCGCCCTTCCGGCTGCTGAAGTTCCGGTCAATGGCCCTGGGCGAGGGCCCGGATGCCGAAAGGCTGGATGGCTTCGGCCGCCGGCTGCGCGCCAGCGGCCTCGATGAACTGCCGCAATTGCTGAACATGCTGCGGGGGGAGATGAGCCTGGTCGGCCCGCGCCCGCTGCCGCTGGACTACCTTCCCCTCTATTCGCCCCGCCAGGCGCTGCGGCTGCGCGTCCGGCCCGGGCTGCTGGGCCCCGGCGTGGCGGCGGGGCGGAACGCGGTGCCCTGGGAGCGGCGGCTGGAACTGGACGCCGCCTATGCGGAGGCCCCCGCGCGGCTTTCCACCGACCTGGCGCTGGCCCTGCGGAGCCTGGGCGTCTGGCTGCTCGGCCAGGGCGCCACCGCGCCCGGCCATGCGACGATGCCGGCCCTCGGCTGTCCCCCCGTCACGGCGGCGCCGCGCGAGCTCCCCACCGCGGCGGAGCCGCGCGAGCCCCCCACCGCGGCGGAGCCGCGCAAGCCCCCCACCGCGGCGGAGCCGCGCAAGCCCCCCACCGCGGCGGAGCCGCGCAAGCCCCCCACCGCGGCGGAGCCGCGCAAGCCGGGTGGAGCGCCGATGGCTCCGGCTGCAATTGCTCGGGCTGATGCAGACAGCGCTTGCCTAATCGTTAACGGATCAATCAGGATGTGATACCGAGTCGTTGATTTTCAACTTATGGGTTCGCATGGCCACGCCCCAGCCCGCTCACGCCGGCGCGATCCTGCCCTTCCCCGCCCGGCCGCCCGCGCCACCCCTTCTGCTGTCTCCCCCGCATCTCGCGGGCGGGGAACTCGACCGGGTGCGGGAGACGATGGAGGCCGGGTGGCTGGCCCCCGCCGGACCCACCCCCGCGGCGTTCGAGGATGCGCTGGCCACGACCACCGGGATGCAGTCGGTGCTCGCCACCGCGTCCGGCACGGCCGCGCTGCATCTGGGCTACCGGGTGCTGGGCGTCGCGCCGGGGGATGAGGTCTGGGCGCCGGCCATGACCTTCGTCGCCAGCGTGGCGCCGGCGGTGCAGATGGGCGCGATCCCCCGCTTCCTCGATGTGGTGGAGACCGGCTGGACCATGGACCCCGGCCTGCTGGCGGAGGAATTGTCGAAGGCGGCGCGGCGCGGGCGGCTGCCGCGCGTGGTGGTGCCGGTCGATCTCTATGGCCAGTGCTGCGACCTCGATGCCATCGTCGCGGCCTGCGACCGCTGGGGCGTGCCGGTGATGTGCGACAGCGCCGCCGCCATGGGCGCCACGCAGCGCGGCGGGCGCCATGCCGGGCGCGGCGCCAGGCTGGCGGCCTATTCCTTCAACGGCAACAAGATCGTCACCGCGGGCGGCGGCGGCGCGCTGGCCGGCGACGATGCGGCGCTGCTGGCGCGGGCGCGGCAGCTGGCGGGCCAGGCCAAGGAAGCCTGGCCGCATTACGAGCATGAGACCACTGGCTATACCTACGGCCTTTCCTCCGTCCTGGCCGCGGTCGGGCTGGCGCAGCTTTCGGCGCTGCCGGCGCGCGTCGCGCGGCGGCGCGATGTCTTCGCGCGCTACGTGGCGGGGCTGGCGGATCTGCCGGGCACCGGCTTCATCGCCGAACCCGCCTGGGGCCGCGCCAATCGCTGGCTGACCGTGCTGCTGATAGACCCCGCCCCCTTCGGCGCGGACCGGGAGGTGGTGCGCCGGGTGCTGCAGGCCGCGGGCATCGAAAGCCGCCCGGCCTGGAAGCCGCTGCACCTGCAGCCCGCCTTCCGGGATGCGCCCCAGGCCGGTGGCGCCACCGCCGCCGCGCTGTTCGAACGCGGGCTCTGCCTGCCATCGGGCACCGGGATGTCGGATGCCGACCAGGCCCGGGTGATCGACCTGATCCGGTCCTGCGCCCGCAACTGACGGCAATGGCACCGACGGCGATGGCGCTCCGCATCCTGTACCTGCACCAGCATTTCTCGACGCCGGACGGCGCGACGGCGACGCGCGCCTACAACCACGCCGCCGCCCTGGCCGCGGCGGGGCACGCGGTGACGCTGGCCTGCGGCCGCTATGCCGGCGCCGCCACCGGGCTGGACGGCCCCTTCCGCCGCGGCGCCCGCCGCGGCCCGGTGGCGGGGTTCGAGGTGGTGGAATTCGACCTGCCCTATGGCAATGCCCAATCCCTCGCGCGCCGCAGCATGGTCTTCCTGCGCTACGCGCTGGCGGCGTCCCGCCTTTCGCTCGGCCAGAGCTGGGACCTTGTCATCGCCTCCTCCACCCCGCCCACCGTCGCGATCCCCGCGCTGCTGGCCCGAAGGCTGCGCGGCACGCCCTTCCTGTTCGAGATCCGCGACCCCTGGCCCGAACTGCCGGCCGCCCTGTCGCGCCCCGGCCCCGGCGGCGGGGCAAGCACGGGCAGCGGCGGCGTCCCGGGCGCAATACTGGGCGCGATCGGCCGCCTGGCGGACGCCGCCTGCCGCCGGGCCGCCATCGTCGTCGCGCTGACGGAGGGCATGGCCCGCACCGCCCTGGCCCGCGGCACGGACCCGGACCGGCTGCGCGTGCTGCCGCAGGGCGCGGACCTCGCCCTGTTCGGCCCCGATGCCCGGCCCTGGCGCCCCGCGGAGGCGCGGGAGGGGGAGATGATCGCGGTCTATGCCGGCGCCCATGGCCGCGCCAACGGGCTCGGCGTGCTGCTCGATGCCGCGGCACTGCTGCGCGCCACCGGCATCCGTATCCTGCTGGTGGGCGATGGGGCGGAAAAGCCGGCGCTGGTGGCCCGCGCGGCGGCGGAGGACCTGCCCGTGTCCTTCCTGGACCCCATGCCGAAGCGCCGCCTGGCCGGGCTGCTGGCCGGGGCGGATGTCGGGCTGCTCTGCCTGGCGCCGGTGCCCGAATTCGCGGAATGGACGGCCCCCAACAAGCTGGCGGAATGCCTGGCGGCGGGGCTGCCGGTGGTGACGAATGTGCCGGGCCGCGCCCAGCGCCTGCTGGCGGAAGGCGGCTGCGGCCTGACCGTGCCGCCCGGCGATGGCGCCGGGCTGGCGGCGGCGCTGCTCGCCATGGCGGATGACCCGGCCCGCCGCCGCGTGATGGCCCGCGCCGCCCGCGCCCTGGCGGAACGCCATTTCGACAGCCGCCAGATCGCCGCGCGCCTGGTGGCGACGGTGGAAGCGGCGGCCGGCCATGCCCCCCTCTCGGCCATCCGCGCGGCCCTGGCCCCGTGACCCCGCCCGCCATCCTGATGCTGTCCGCCGCCCATCCGCCGGATGATGTGCGGATCGTCGCCAAGGAAGGCGCGGCGCTGGCCGCGGCGGGCTTTCCGGTGCGCCACCTGGCGCCGGGCCCGGACGGTGCGACCAGGCTGCTGCATGGGGTGGCGCTGCAGACCTATCCCCGGCCCGGGCCCGGCTGGTGGGCGCGCCTGCGCGGCATCCCGGCGCTGGCCCGGCGCGCCGCGGCGCTGCGCCCAGCGGTGATCCATGCGCATGAACCGGACAGTTGGGCGGCGGCGCTGCTGGCGGCGCGGCGCTGCGGGGCGCGGGTGGTGCTGGACGTGCACGAACACTACCCCTCCCGCCTCGACCCCGTGCTGCCGCGGATGCTGCGACCCTTCGGCCGGGCGCTGGTCGCCACCGCCTGCCGGCTGCTGGCATCCCGCGCCGATGCGGTGGTCGTGGCGAAGGATGGGCTGGAGGGATGGCTGGGCGGCCTGGCGCGCTGCACGCCCGTGCGCAACTACGCCACCCCCGTGCCCGTCACGCCGCGCCGGCACCGCGCGGGGCCGCTCACGCTGCTGCACCTGGGTGCGCTGACCCGCGCGCGCGGCGCCTTCATCATGCTGGATGCGCTGGCCCTGCTGCCGCCCGGCACCCGGCTGCGCCTGATCGGCCGCTTCACCGATGGCAGCGAGGCCGCCTTCCGCGAACGCAGCCTGGCGCTCGGCCTGGCGGCGCAGGTGGAATACCTGGACTGGATGCCGAGGGAGGAGGCGCTGGCCCTGGCGGCGGAGGCCGATATCGGTCTGGTGCTGTTCCAGCCGGGGGTGGAGAACCACCGCCTGGCCCTGCCCCACAAGCTGTTCGACTGCATGCTGGCCGGCCTGCCCGTGATCGTGCCCGGGCTGGCGGAGGAAGTTGCCGCCATCGTCCGCAGCGCCGATTGCGGGCTGACCGTGGACACCGCCGATGCCACCGCGGTGGCGACCGCGATCCAGGCGCTGTCGGACCCGGCGGTGCGCAACGCCATGGGGCGGCGCGGGCGGGATGCCGCGCTGACCCGCTTCGGCTGGGCGGGGGAAGCGGCGCGGCTGGTCCGGCTCTACCGCCTGCTCACGCCTTCCTCCAATGCGGCCATCCAGGCGGCGATCGCCGCCGCCCCCGCATCGGTGTGGCCGAGCGCGCGGTCACCGAGGTAGCTGGCCCGGCCGAGGCGCGGGCGCATCGCGGCCGTGGCAGCGGCACCCGCCTCCGCCGCCCGCGCCGCTGCCGCCAGCGCGGCGGCGCCCCCGCCGGGAAGGGCCGCCCGGAAGGCCAGCGCCGCGGGGTGCAGCGCATCCAGCATCGTCCGGTCCCCGGGCCGCGCGCCACCGAGTCCGCTGATGGCCTCCACCGCCGCCTCCAGCGCCGCCGCCCAATCGGCGGGGGCAGGCTGTGCGGGCAATGCACGGGCGGCGCGCAGCAGCGCGGTGGCGTAGAAGGGGCCGGATGATCCGGCGATGGCGCGGCGCAGCGCCGCGGCCATCGCCGTCAGGACCGTGGGCGCATCCGCGAAGGCGCCATCGGGCAGGGCGCGCAACGCCGCCGCACCGCGCGCCAGCGACAGGCCGAGGTCGCCATCCCCCGTCGCCGCATCCAGCGCCGTCAGCCGCGCCTCCGCCCCTTCCAGCGCCGTCGCCACCGCCAGCACCGCATCACGGATCGCGGCATCGGCCGTGCCGGTGAAGGGGTGGGGCGGCGCCTCGGCCGGGGCGATGGTCGCGCGCGCCGCCGGGATCATGCCGCCGCCCGGCCAGGCCGGCGCGCTGGCCGGCGCATCCAGCCGCGCCAGCAGCCCATCATCCAGCGTGAGGATCGAGAAGGAGCATCCCGGCATCTCCAGCGCCGAGAGCATGGTGCCGCACCAGGCGCGCGCCACCGTCACGCCGCGGGCGCGCAGCGCGGCCAGCGCCTCCCGCGCCATCAGGGCCAGTTCCATGGGCGGCGTGCTGCCGAGCCCGTTGACCAGCAGCGCCACGGGCCTGCCCGGCGGCCACGCCATCTCCGCCAGGATGCGGTCGACCAGCGTCGCCGCGATGTCCCGCGCGGGGGCGAGGGGCAGGCGCGCCACCCCCGCCTCCCCATGGATGCCGAGGCCGAGTTCCATCTCGCCCTCCGGCAGGTCGAAGCCCGGGCGCCCGGCGGCGGGGACGGTGCAGGCGCCGAGTGCCACGCCCATGCTGCCCAGCGCCGCCGCCGCCGCGCGCGCTTCGGCCGCGACCGCTTCCAGCCCCAGCCCGGCGGCGGCGGCGGCGCCGGCGACCTTGTGGACCAGGACGGTGCCGGCGATGCCGCGGCGGCGCGCGGGCTCCACCGTGCCGGCCAGCGCGACGTCATCCGCCACCACCGCGACCTCGCAGGCGATGCCCTCCGCCCGCGCCAATTCGGCGGCGAGGCCGAAATTCAGCCGGTCCCCGGTGTAGTTCTTGACGATGAGCAGCGCGCCAGGCGGGCCCGCGACGGCGCGGATGGCGGCCAGCACGGCATCCACGGGCGGGCTGGTGAAGACATCGCCGGCCACCGCCGCATGCAGCAGGCCGGGGCCGACATAGCCGGCATGGGCGGGTTCATGCCCGGCGCCGCCGCCCGAGATCACCGCGACCTCCCGCCGCTCCGCGAAGGGCGGCAGCGCGGCGCGGAGGATGACACCCTCCTCCGCCAGCAGCGCCAGGCCGGGCGAGAGATCCGCCAGGCCTTCCAGCATCTCCCGCACCGTGGCGCGGGGGTCGTTGAGGAATTTCCGCATGGCGCTCTCTCCCTTTGCCGGGAGTGTAGCGCCGCGAAAGCCTCAGGGCAGTGCCTGCAATTGGCGTTCCACCACCGGCCGCCAGGGCGCCTCCGGCGGCGCATCCGCCAGCAGCGCCTGCCAGGTGCGGCGCGCATTGTCGGCCCGCCCGGCGCGCGCCTCCGCCAGCCCGGCCAGGAAGCGCAGTCGCGGTTCGCGGGGGGAGGAGCCGAGCGCGCGGGCGATCAGCGCGGCGGCGGCGGCGTGTTCGCCGCGCTCGATCTCAAGCTCCGCCAGGTCGGCGGCCAGCGGGCCGTCGAACCGCGCATCGAGGGCGGTGCGATAGGCGCGTGCCGCTTCCTCCAGCCGCCCGCGGGACCGTTCCGCATTGCCGAGCAGGATCTGCCCCTGCCGCGCCGCGTCGCTGGAGGGATCGAGCATGGCGAGGCGCCCACGCAGCGTATCCAGCATCGCGTTCTCCTCCTCCGCCAGGCGCTGGCGTTCCACGAAGGGGGCGGCGGGCATATCCGGCACCCCGCGCACGAGGTAGAGGCCGAGCGCGGCGGCGGGCACCAGGAACACCATGGCGGCCAGCACGGCGCTGGTGTGGCGGGTGCCGAATTCGGGCGCATCCTCCTTCGGCGCGGCCAGGATGCGGCGCTGCACTTCCAGCGTCGCCGCCTGGTGCTGCGCGGCATCGAGCCGCCCGGACTCCCTCTCCCGGTCCAGCTCGGCGAGTTGCGCACGGTAGAGCGCCAGGTCGGCCTCCGCCCGGCCACGCGCCCGACCCGGGCGCAGGAGGGTGACGATCAGGGGCGCGAGCGCGAGCAGCGCCACGGCACCAAGCAGCAGCCAGAGAGTCACGCGCGCGTCCCGTCCCTTGTTTCAGCATCCAGCGCGGCCAGGCGGCGCTTTTCCTCCTCCGTCAGCGGCGCCGGCGGCGCGGGCTGCGCGGAACGGCGGCGGGAGAGGAGGATGAGGGAGAAGCCGATCAGCAGCGCCACCACGGGCGTGGCCCAGAGCGCCGCGGTGGACCAGGTGAAGGGCGGCCGCAGCAGGACGAAGTCGCCGTAGCGCGCATGCAGGAAGTCCCGCACCTGCGCATCGGTGTAGCCCGCGGTGATGCGTTCGCGGACCACCAGCCGCAGGTCGCGCGCCAGCGCCACCTCGCTGTCCTCGATCGACTGGTTCTGGCAGACCATGCAGCGGATCTCGCGCCCCAGCGCGCGCGCGCGCTGTTCCAGCGCCGCATCCGGCAGCATGTCGGCGGGGTTGGTCGTGGCGTGGGCCACGCCCGGGACCAGGATCGCCGGCGCCGCCAGCGGCGCCAGCAGCGCGAGGGCGAGGAGGAACCTCTTCATGCCGCGTACCGCTGCAGCAGCGGCCGGAGGTCCTGGGCCAGCACCTCATCCGTGATGGGGCCGGCATAGCGCCAGCGGATGATGCCCTGGCGGTCCAGCAGATAGGTCTCCGGCACGCCATACAGGCCCCAGTCGATCGCGACGCGGCCCGGTTCGTCCCTGGCCAGCCGCCGGAACGGATTGCCGTGGCGGCGGATGAACTGGAGGCTGTCCGACGGCTTGTCCTTGTAGGCGATGCCCAGCACCGGCACGCCTTCGCGCGACAGCTTCATCAGCTGCGGATGCTCGATGATGCAGGGCACGCACCAGCTGGCCCAGAAATTCACCAGCAGCGGGCGCGTGAAGGTGCGGAGGTCGGCGGCGCCGAAACCCTCCACCCCGCTTTCCTCCAGCGCCGGCAGCGTGAAGTCCGGCGCGTGCTGGCCGATGAGGGCGGAGGGCACTCCACGCGGGTTGTAGACGCCCCGGCGCTGCCGATCGAGCGCGGCGTAGAAGCCCACCCCCCCGGCCGCGGCGGCGGCGAAGGGGGCCAGCAGCAGCAGGCGCCTCGTCGTCGGCGTCATTCGGCCGGCACCATGCGCGCGGTGGCGCGGTTGGGGGCGGAGACGCGGATCCGGCGGTCGGCCAGCGACAATCCGCCACCCAACGCCATGATGGCGGCGCCGAGCCAGATCCAGGGCGCCAGCAGGTTGTAGTGCAGGCGGATCACCGCCTTGCCCGTGCCGGCCTCCTCCTCCCCGATCACCGCGTAGAGGTCGGCGATCAGGTTGGTGCGGATGGCGACTTCCGTCGTGTTCTGCCGCGCGATGGGGAACCAGCGGCGGGACGGTTCCATGACATGCACCACGGCGCCGTCCTTGAGGAGGGAGATGGTGGCGCGCCGCGCGGTCCAGTTCGGACCCTCCACGTCGCGCACGCCTTCCAGCCGCCATTCATAGCCGGCGAGCGTGGTGGATTCGCCCGGCGCCAGCGCCACCATGCGTTCCTGCGCGAGCCCCATGCCCGCGATGCCGGCGGCGCAGATGCCGACGCCGGCATGGGCGATGGCCGCCCCCCAGGCCGCGCGGGGCAGGCCCTTCGCGCGGTTCCAGGAATTGCCCAGGTTGGTGCGGAACAGCGCGGTGCGATCCGCGATGTCGGCGATGGCGGCGCCGACGACCCAGGCCGCGAAGGCGAAGCCCACGGCCGGCATCACCTTCTGCCCGCTCAGCAGCAGGGCCAGGAAGAAGGCGGCAAAGCCGATCACCGCGCACCACCACAGCCGCATGACCACGGAGAAGAGCTGCGCGCGCTTCCACGGCATCAGCGGCCCCGCCGCCATGGCCAGCAGCAGCGGCACCACCAGCGGGAAGCTGGCGGCATTGAAGAAGGGCGGCCCGACGGAGACCTTCATGCCGAACAGCGCATCGGCGAACATCGGCCATAGCGTGCCGACGAACACCACCGCGGTGATCGAGCAGACCAGCAGATTGTTCAGCACGATCGCGCCTTCCCGCGACACCGGCGCGAAGATCCCCGTGGGGATCATGGCGGAGGCGCGGAAGGCAAACAGCAGGAAGGCACCGATGACATAGACCATCAGCAGCGCGAGGATGAACAGCCCGCGCTCCGGATCATTGGCGAAGGAATGCACGCTGTTCAGCACGCCCGACCGCACCAGGAAGGTGCCGAGCAGCGACATGGCGAAGGCGATGATCGCCAGCAGGATGGTCCAGGTCTTCAGCGCGTCCCGCTTCTCCACCACGATGGCGGAATGCAGCAGGGCGGTGCCGATCAGCCAGGGCAGCAGCGACGCATTCTCGACCGGGTCCCAGAACCAGTAGCCGCCCCAGCCGAGTTCGTAATAGGCCCACCAGGACCCGAGCGCGATGCCGAGCGTCAGGAAGGACCAGGCCGCCAGCGACCAGGGCCGCACCCAGCGCCCCCAGGCGGCGTCGACGCGCCCCTCGATCAGGGCGGCAATCGCAAAGGCGAAGGTCACGGCATAGCCGACATAGCCGACGTAGAGCAGCGGCGGATGCATCGCGAGCCCGATATCCTGCAGCACCGGGTTCAGCCCCTGGCCATCCGGCGGCGGCGGCCACATCCGGTCGAAGGGGTTGGACGTCTTGATGGTGAACATCAGGAAGCCGACGGAGATCAGCCCCAGCACGCCCAGCACCCGCGCCCGCAGCGCCGTCGGCAATTCGCGCCCGAAGCCGGACACGGCGGCACCGCAGAGGCCGAGGATGTTGACCCAGAGCAGCAGCGAACCCTCGTGGTTCCCCCAGGTGCCGGTGATCTTGTAGAGCAGCGGCTTCAGGGAATGGCTGTTCTGCACGACGTTCAGCACCGTCGTGTCGTTGATGACGTAGACGTAGACGAGGCAGGCGAAGGACGCGATCAGCGCCAGGCACTGCCCGACCGCCAGCGGCGCGGCGGAGGCCATCATCCGCCCGTCGCGCACATGCGCGCCGATCAGCGGCAGCAGCGCCTGCGCCAGCGCCAGCACCAGGGCGAGGGCGAGGGCGAAATGGCCGAGTTCGGCGATCATGATCCGGTCCTCCCCGGCGCGGCGGGCCGCGCGGGGTCCAGGGTGTTCCAGGTGGCGGGCGGGGGCGCGGCGCCCTGGGCGGGGTTCCAGTGGCCGGACCGCTTCAGCGCATCGGCGACCTCGGGCGGCATGTAGGTCTCGTCATGCCGGGCCAGCACCTCGCTCGCGCGGAAGGTGCCATCGACCATGCGGCCCATCGTCACCACGCCCTGGCCTTCGCGGAACAGGTCGGGCAGCACGCCCTGGTAGGCAACCTGGATGACATGCGCCCCATCCGTCACGCGGAAGCGCACCGTGGGCCGCTGGCCGGACACCGCGGCATCGCGCTCCACGCTGCCGGCCTCCACCAGGCCGCCGAGGCGGAAGGCGCGGTCCGGGCCCGGCTGCTGCGCCATGACATCCGACGGCGAGCGGAAGAAGACCAGATTGTCCTGGAAGGCCGTCAGCGTCAGCGCCGTGGCGCTGCCGAGGCCGAGCGCACACAGCAGCAGGATCCACATCCGGCGCTTCTTGCGCGTCATCATGCATCCCTCCCGCGGCCATCGCCGCGCGGGTCAAGGCGTTTCAGGGTGGCCGCCGCCGCGCGGCTGCGCAGCATGGCGGCGATGGCGAGGCCGCCGAAGGTCGCGAGCGTCAGGCCCCAGGAAGCGGTGACGTGGATCCAATGCGTGGTCATGCCGTGCCCTCCGCCCGCCGCGCCCGCGCGGTCTGCAATGCCCTCACGCGGCGTTCCATGACGGCGCTGCGGGTGCGCGCCAGCACCACCGCGGCGAAGAGCAGCGTGAAGCCCAGCGCATTGACCAGCAGCGGATAGAGCAGGTCCACATGCATCCCCGGCGCATCGATCCGGGTGACGGAGGCCGGCTGGTGCAGCGTGTTCCACCAGTCGACGGAGAATTTCACGATCGGCACATTCACCAGCCCGACCAGCGCCAGGATGGCGCCTGCCCGGGCGCCGCGTTCCATGTCATCGAAGGCACGGACCAGCGCGGCATGGCCGAGCCAGAGGAAGAACAGCACCAGCACGCTGGTCAGCCGCGCATCCCAGACCCACCAGGTGCCCCACATCGGCTTGCCCCAGAGGCTGCCGGTGGCCAGGCAGAGCGCCGTGACGGCCGCGCCCACCGGCGACAATTCGCGCGCGGTCAGGTCCGCCAGCGGGTGCCGCCAGATCAGCGACATGATCGACAATACGCCAAGCCCCGTGTAGCCGCCCATCGCCAGCCAGGCCATCGGGACATGGACGTGCATGATCCGCACCGTCTCCCCCTGCTGCCAATCGGGCGGGGAGAAGAACAGCGCCCAGGCGGCGCCGATGCCGGTCACCAGGATGGCGGAGGCCCAGAGCCAGGGCATCAGCGCATCCGTCATCCGCAGGAATCGGCCGGGATTGGCGAAGCGATGCAGCGACCGTGCCCCGCCCGCGGTCGCGGGGGGGTTCATACGGGGCTCGCCCGGGGGGTTTGATCCCGCGGGCGGCGAAAGGGGTCTGGCGTCCACGCCCATAGACTAGGGGTGGTTGGCGCCGGATTGAAGCCGGGCCGCAGGGGCGTTACGTCCCTTTCGTGACCGACGCGGTCCGAAGGAACCCTCCGCCCATGCTTTTCGCCATTTCCTGCACCGACAAGCCGGCGTCCCTGGCGCTGCGGATGGAAACCCGTCCCGCCCATGTGGACTATTTGAAGCAGCACGCCGCCAGCTTCGTCCTGGTCGGCCCGGTGCTGGATGCCGAGGGCAAGCCCTGCGGCAGCCTGCTGGTGGTGGATGTGGCGGACCGCGCGGCGGCGGAGGCCTTCGCCGCCGGCGACCCCTACGCCAAGGCCGGGCTGTTCGAAAGCACGGTCATCCGCCCCTTCCGCACCGTCTTCAAGGACGGGGTCGCCGCCTGATGAGCAGCCGGTCCTACTGGCTCGTGAAGTCGGAGCCCGACGCCTTCTCCTGGGACCAGCAGGTCGCCAACGGGATCGAGCCCTGGACCGGCGTGCGCAACCACATGGCCAAGGCCAACCTCAAGGCCATGAAGACCGGCGACCGTGCCTTCTTCTACCATTCCAATATCGGGAAGGAGATCGTGGGCGTGGTGGAGGTGGCGCGCGAAGCCTATCCCGACCCCACGGTGCAGCCCGACGATCCCAAGGGCGACTGGGTCTGCGTGGACATGAAGGCGCTGATGCCGCTGAAAACGCCCGTGACGCTGGCCACCATCAAGGCGGACCCGACGCTGGCCGAGATCGCGCTGGTCCGCATGTCCCGCCTTTCCGTCATGCCGATCGCGCCGGAACACTGGAAGGCGCTGTGCAAGCTGGGCGGGATCAAGGCGTGAGCGAGGTTTCCGCCAGTGAACGGGTGCTGTGCCGGGTGGAGGACATCCCGGATGGCGAAAGCCGCGGCTTCGCGCCGGCGCCGGGCGCCTTCACGGGGCTCTTCGCCATCCGCCGGGGCGCCTCCGTGCTGGTCTATGTCAATTCCTGCCCGCATGTCGGCCTGCCGCTGGACCCCGCGCCGAACCGCTTCCTGGACGCGAAGCGCGCCCACATCGTCTGCTCCGCCCATGGCGCCCGCTTCCGGATCGAGGATGGCGAATGCTTCTCCGGCCCCTGCTACGGGGAAAGCCTGGAAGCCGTGCCGGTGAGGATCGACGCGGAGGGACAGGTGATCGTGCCGGCGGAGGCGGGGCTGTAGCCGCCGGTCCAACTGACCCCCTATGATGGGCTCACCTGATCCCGGAGCCTTGCCCGCCATGTATCCCGTCGAGGTCGCCAAGGTCGCCGCCGCGCTGGGCGGCACGCGCACGCTGCGGGCCGACCTCCGGTCGCTTGGCGAATTGACGGCGGCGGTGGAGCAGGGCTTTCCCCGTGGCGTGGTGCGCGCGCTCGCCACCGCCGTGGTGCCGGGTGGCGACAAGGGCTCCACCCTCCGCCGCCGGGTGGAGGCGCTGGTCGCCTCCCCCGCCACGCTCAAGCGCAGCCCCCGGCTTTCCGCCGCCGCGAGCGAACGTGCCGAACGCCTGGCCCGCATCGCGGCGCTGGCCACCCAGGCGCTGGGCGAAACGGGCGAGGCCCAGGCCTGGCTGACGGAACCGCACCCCCTGCTCGGCAACCGCCCGCCGATCGAGGTCGCGGCAACGGACCTCGGCGCGCGGCAGGTGGAACGCCTGCTGGTCAACATCGAATACGGGCTGCCGGCCTAGCCTCGGTGCGTGTCTATCGCCTCGGCACCGCGCAGCACCCGGTCTGGGATGGGCTGGGCGCCGCCTTGCATGGCGGGCGTTGGAACCCGCCGGGCCGGCCGGTGATCTACGCCGCCGCGACCCTGTCGCTCGCCATGCTGGAACGCCTGGCGCAGCGCCGGAACCTCGGTGGCACCTTGCTGGTGGAGGCAGCGGTGCCGGACGACCTGGCCATCGAGGATCTCTGCGCCGCGCCGCCGCTCGGCTGGCGAAGCCCCGGCAGCCCGGAGGCCGTGGCCGCTGGCGCCGCCTGGCTTGCAGCAGGGCGCACCGCGCTGATGCGCGTGCCCTCCGCCCTGGTGCCGCGGGAGGCCAACATCGTCATCAACCCCGCCCATCCCGATGGCGCGCGGATCATCGCCGGCCCGGCGGAGCCGCTGGACTGGGACCCGCGCCTGTTCGGCATCCCGGCCCTCGCCACCGTTCCGCCGCCATCGCCACGCGGCCGCCGCGCCTGACCTGAAAACACCTTGGCGGCGCCCAAGGCCCGACACGGGGCATGTCCATTCTCTGTCTTGCGCCAGACACCACGGCGCAAACCCAAGGCCCAAAGGACTGCCTCCGATGCGCTCCCTCTCCCGCCTGCCCCTCGCCGCCACGCTGCTCCTGATCGGTGCGGTCCCGGCCTTCGCCCAGGGCTCCAGCGGTACCGTGACCTCCACCGCCCCCGTGGCGACGACCCGCCCCGCCGTGACGGCGCCCGCGGCGCCGACGCAGCGCCCGACCCAGGCGGCGACGCCGGCCAACCCCGGCGGCAGCGCCCAGGCCACCGCCCCGGCGGCGCGCCCCGCCACGCAGGGCCAGCAGGCTCAGCCGGCCACCCCGGCAGTGCCCCAGGCGCCCCGCGCGACGAACTGAGCCTGGCTACCGCTTCCCTCTCTCTCCCCAACTCGGCCGCCGTCCCCATCCGGGGGCGGCGGTTTTCTCTTTTTCCGTCCCAAGCGTTACCGATTCACGCTGCATCGCGGGACCGGTTGACGCATATCAAGGCCCATGGCCCATTCGGGACCTACGAACCCGCCGCAAGGCCGGATAAAGGTTGGGGACGCCCATGTCTGACGCATTGATCGCCGTGAAGCCCGAGATCGCCGCCCGCGCCCATGTGGACGCCGCGACATACAAGGCGATGTACGAAGCGGCCTCGGCCAGCCCCGATGCCTTCTGGGCGGGGGAATCCAAGCGCGTCGCCTGGATGAAGCCCCCCAGCATCATCAAGAACGTCGATTTCGGCGGGACCTCCGGCAAGGTCTCCATCAAGTGGTTCGAGGATGGGGTCCTCAACGTCACGGAATCCTGCCTGGATCGGCATCTGGCCACCCGCGGCGACCAGGTGGCGATCATCTGGGAGGGGGATGACCCCAACGCCGACGCCAAGGTCACCTACAAGGACCTGCACGCCCGCGTCTGCCAGCTGGCCAATGCCATGCGCGGCCTGGGCGTGAAGAAGGGCGACCGCGTCTGCATCTACCTGCCGATGATCGTCGAAGCCGCCGTCGCCATGCTGGCCTGCGCCCGCATCGGCGCGGTGCACTCCATCGTCTTCGGCGGCTTCTCCCCCGACAGCCTGTCCTCCCGCATCCAGGACAGCGATTGCGTCCTGCTGATCACGGCCGATGAGGGCCGCCGCGGCGGCCGCAAGGTGCCGCTGAAGGTCAACGCCGATGAGGCGCTGAAGACCTGCCCCTCCATCCGCCACGTCATCGTCGCCAAGAACACCGGCGGCACCGTCGCCATGCAGGAAGGCCGCGACCATTGGTGGCATGACGCCTGCGACAGCCAGCCGAAGACCGCGACGCCGGAGCCGATGGGCGCGGAGGACCCGCTGTTCATCCTCTACACCAGCGGATCGACGGGCAAGCCGAAGGGCGTGCTGCACACGACGGGCGGCTACCTGGTCTGGGCGTCCTTCACGCACCAGAACGTCTTCGACTACCGCGATGGCGAGATCTACTGGTGCACCGCCGATGTCGGCTGGGTCACGGGCCACACCTACATCGTCTACGGCCCCCTCGCGAATGGCGCGACCACGCTGATGTTCGAGGGCGTGCCCAACTACCCGACCGTGTCGCGGTTCTGGGAGGTGATCGACAAGCACCAGGTCAACATCTTCTACACCGCCCCCACCGCGATCCGCGCCCTGATGCGGGATGGCGAGGCGCCGGTGAAGAAGACCAGCCGCAAGTCGCTCCGCATCCTGGGTTCGGTCGGCGAGCCCATCAATCCCGAGGCCTGGCTCTGGTACTACCGCAATGTCGGCGACGAACGCTGCCCGATCGTGGACACCTGGTGGCAGACGGAAACCGGCGGCATCCTGATCAGCCCCCTGCCCGGCGCCATCGCCCAGAAGCCCGGCTCCGCCACCCTGCCCCTGCCCGGCGTGAAGCCCGCGCTGGTGGACAATGACGGCAACGTCCTGGAAGGCGCCACCGAGGGCAACCTGGTGCTCACGGACAGCTGGCCCGGCCAGATGCGCACGGTCTATGGCGACCATGAGCGCTTCCAGCAGACCTATTTCTCCACCTTCAAGGGCACCTATTTCACCGGCGACGGCGCCCGCCGCGATGCCGATGGCTATTACTGGATCACCGGCCGCGTGGATGACGTCATCAACGTCGCCGGACACCGCATGGGCACGGCGGAGATCGAAAGCGCGCTGGTCGCCCATCCCAAGGTGGCGGAGGCCGCCGTCGTCGGCATGCCGCATGAGATCAAGGGCCAGGGCATCTACGCCTATGTCACGCTGAAGGCCGGCGAGGAGCCGACCGAGGCGCTTCGCAAGGAGCTTGTCGCCTGGGTGCGGAAGGAGATCGGCCCCATCGCCAGCCCCGATGCCATCCAATGGGCCCCGGGCCTGCCCAAGACGCGGTCGGGCAAGATCATGCGCCGCATCCTTCGCAAGATCGCGGCGAATGAGACGGATGCGCTGGGTGATACCTCCACCCTGGCGGACCCCGCCGTGGTGCAGGAACTCGTCGACAACCGCGTCGGCTGACTGAGGATGGTCCAGGGCCGTCACGGCCCTGGCGAGAGGGTCGAAGGGGGAGCAGCGCTCCCCCTTCCTGCCGCCAAGGGGGGTAGCCCTCCGCCCCCTCCCCATGGATACCTGTGCGCAACACAGGAGCCTTCCATGGACCAGCAGCCCTCTCCCCTCCCCGCCGATTTCCAGTCCCGCTATGGCGGCGCCGCCCCGGCGGTGGAGCCGCCGGTGAATGCGGTGCTGGAGGCGATGCTCGGCCACCGCTCCGTCCGCGCCTATCTGCCCGATGCGCTCGCGCCGGGGGTGCTGGAGACGCTGGTCGCCGCCGCGCAATCCGCGCCGACTTCCTCCAACCTCCAGGCCTGGTCCGTGGTCGCGGTGGAGGACCCCGACCGGAAGGGTCGCCTTGCGGACCTGTCCAACAGCCAGCGCTTCATCCGCCAGGCACCGCTGTTCCTCTGCTGGGTCGCGGATCTCTCGCGCCTGACCCGGCTGGGGGAGGCGCATCAGCGCAAGCTCGAGGGTCTCGACTACCTCGAGAGCTTCATGGTCGCGCTGGTCGATGCCGCGCTGGCCGCGCAGAACTGCGTGGTGGCGGCGGAGAGCCTCGGGCTTGGCACCGTCTATGTCGGCGCGCTGCGCCATCATCCGGAGAAGGTGGCGGCGGAGCTGAACCTGCCCCCCAACGCCTTCGCCGCCTTCGGCCTGGCCGTCGGCCATCCGGACCCCGCCGTGCCGGGCGCGGTGAAGCCGCGCCTGCCTCAATCCCTGGTCCTGCACCGGGAGCAGTATGGGATCACCGACGAAGGCGCGGCGATCGCGGGCTATGACAAGGCGCTCGGCGATTTCTCCCAGGCTGTCGGCATGGGGAAGCAGGACTGGACGCAGCGCATGATCAGCCGCGTCGGCACGGCGGCGGCGCTGTCCGGCCGCGACCGGATGAAGGATGCGCTGACCGCCTTGGGTTTCGGGCTCAAGTGATTCCCGGGGAAGGCGCTGCCTTCCCCGAACCCCATCCGCCCCCTGTGGAAGATTTGGGGGGCAGAGCCCCCTGGACCATCATCAATGGGATAATCTGGCGGCAGCGCCCCCTGCCGCTACAGTGTCGCCCTTCCCGCAATCTCGAACCGGTTCGCCGGCTGCACGAGGCGGGAGAAAGTCATCGCCTGTCCGTCCGTGAAGGTGGTGCGCTGGATCACCAGACAGGGCTGGTCCCGCGCCACCGCGAGCAGCCGGGCCAGCGCGGCGTCGGGCAGGATGGCAGTGATGGACTGCTCCATCGCCGTCGCGTTTCCGGCGCGGACCAGATGCGCGAAGGTCGTCTCCGCCCGGTAATCCCGCTCCAGGTATCCCGGCGCGTAGCCCGGCCTCAGCCAGCGTTCCTCCCGCTGGATCGGCGCCCCGTCGCCGAGGTGCAGGATGGCGCTGTGGGGCACGGGCGCGCCGGGCGCCATCACCAGTGCGGCGGCAGCTTCCGCCGGGGCGGGCGTCACGCCGAGGCGCAGCACGCGGCAGCTCCAGGCCATGCCGCGGGCCGTGATCTCCTCCGCGATGTCCTGGATGGTCATCAGCCCGAAGCGCGGCCGGGCGCGGGCGACGAAGGTGCCCACGCCCTGCACCTTCCGCAGCAGCCCTTCCTGCGCCAGTTCCGCGAAGGCGCGGTTCACCGTGATGCGGCTGACGCCGAGTTCCGGCCCCAGCGCGTTCTCCGACGGGATCTTCGTATCCGGCGGCCATTCGCCACTCAGGATGCGCCGCCGGACATGGTCCTTGACCGCGGCGTAGCGCGGCTGCGGAGGGGTCATCCCTGCTTGCGGTAGGCGAAGGCCTGGGCGAAGCGGCCGAGGATATGCTCCCCGCAGGTCGTCGGCGGGTAGTGCGGGTCGGTCGCGCCCAGCGCGCGCGGATCGACGGGCGCCGAGAAATCCGGGTCGTAGAAGGTGGCGACGGACATGCGTTCATGCCCGCTGCGGTTCACCACGCGGTGCGGCGTGCTGGCGAAGCGGTCATTGCTCCAGCGGCCCAGCAGGTCGCCCACATTCACCACCAGCGTGCCGGGCAGGGGCGGGGCGGGAATCCAGGCGCCGGTCTGGCGTTCCCGGACCTCCAGCCCTCCGCTGTCATCCTGCCAGAGCAGGGTGATGCAGCCGAAATCCGTGTGCGGCGCCACGCCGAAGCCATCCGTGTCGTCCGGCGCCTGGGGCGGGTAGAAGATCGCCTGGGTGCGCTGGAGCGGGGTCTTGTAGTGGGGCGCGAAGAAGTCGCGATCCAGCCCGAGGCTCAGCGCCACGGCGCGCAGCAGCTTCGCCCCGCAGGCGCCGATCGCGGCGAAATAGGCTTCCATCGCCGGCGCCAGTTCCGGCACCTCCGCCGGCCAGTTGTTGGGGCCGCGCAGCTTCTCCCCGGCCAGTACCGTGGGATGGTCCGCCGGCAGGTCGAGCCCGATGGAGAAGAACTCCTTCAGGTCGGGCTTCTTGGCACCCTCCATCACCGCGCCACCGGCGGCGTGCCAGCCGCGATGGATCAGATTGGCCTTGGTGCGCGCCTTGACCTCCTGCGGCAGCAGGAAGAAGCGGCGCGCGGCGGCCATGGCGGTGGCGATCACCGCCTCATCCACCCCGTGGTTCCGCACATAGAAGAAGCCCGGCCCCGTGCAGGCGGCGTTGATGGAAGCCGCCACCGCCGCCTCCCCCCCGGGGCTGTCCAGTGGCGTGAGGTCGATGACCGGCAGGCTGTTGTTTCCAAGCTGGTGCGTCATGGTGCAAGCTCCCGCCACGGTTGGGCTTGATACGCAGGGAAGGCGACCCTACGGTCATGACCTGTCATGTCAACAGCCCCGCGCAGACGGGGCGGCGATCAGACGAACGGGGAAGACGCCGGCACGGCCCGGACCGAATTCACACGAGGCCCAACGGCCCAGGAGACGATGATGACTGCCTTCACCCCGACCCGCCGCCAGGCGGGGCTGACCGCGGCTGCGGCCCTCTTCGCGCCCATGCTGGCGCCCCGCTTCGCCCACGCGAACAATCTGGAGAAGGCGCGCCGCGCGGGCGAGCTGATGATCGCGACCGAACTGCACTTCGCCCCCTTCGATTTCACCGAGGGTGGCCGCCAGGTCGGCATGAACAGCGAGCTTTTCGCCGAAGTCGGCCGCGCGCTGAACCTGCGCATCCGCTTCCAGGACCTGCCCTGGCCGGGCGTGCTGCCGGGCCTCGAGGCCGGGCGCTTCGACCTGGTCGCCGGCCCCGCCACCATCACCCGCGCGCGGATGGAGCGCTATCGCTTCACCGCCCCCATCGCGGACGCCACCGTCGCCCTGCTGAAGCGCGCCAACGATTCCAGCATCCAGAAGCCGGAGGACATCAACGGCAAGATCGTGGGCTCCGCGCAGGCAACGGCGCAGCTGACGCAGCTGCAGAACTTCATCGCGGCCAACAACCTCAACGTCCAGATCCGCGAATACCAATCCTTCAGCGAGACCTATGCGGACCTCGCCGCCGGCCGCATCGTGGCCGTGGCGAATTCCCTGCCCAACATCGCCTATGTCGCGCAGCAGCGCCGCAACGTCTTCGCCGTGGTGAACCCGCCCTTCGGCGCCAAGGTCTATTTCGGCTATCTCGGCCGGAAGGATGCCGACACCGCGCCGCTGCTGGACGCGATCGATGGCGTGATCGACGCCATGCGCACCGATGGGCGCCTGGCCGCGCTGCAGACCAAATGGTTCGGCCAGTCCTTCGAAGTGCCCGCGCGCGTCGTCGAAGCCAACGCCTAGACGTTGGACTTCATCGCCGAAGCCCTGCCGCCCATGCTCTGGGCGGCGGGGAACACCGTCTGGATCTCGGCCGTGGGCATCGCCCTCGGCCTGGTCCTTGGCGTGCCCATCGCCGTGGGGTGCGAAGCCCGGCGCGCCTGGGCGCTCACCTATGTCAGCTTCTTCCGCGGCGTGCCGCTGCTGATCCAGCTGATGCTGGCCTATTACGCGCTGCCCTTCCTCGGCATCGACCTGCCCGCCTGGTTCGCCGCGACGGCGACGCTCGGCCTCTGCTGCGCGGCCTATATGGCGGAGATCATCCGCGGCGGCTTCGCGCTGGTGCAGAAGGGGGGGCTGGAGGCCGCGCGGCTGCTCGGCCTGACGCCGCGGCAGATCCTGCTCCGCATCCGCCTGCCCATCGCGCTGCAGGCCATGCGCCCGGCGGTCATCAACGAAGCGATCCTGATCGTGAAGGCGTCGTCGCTCATCTCCGTCGTCGGCATCCTGGAGTTGACGCGGAGTGCCCAGGCCATCGCCTCCTCCACCTTCGAACCGCTGCCGGCCTATGCGCTGTGCGGGGCGATCTACCTGGCGATGAACCTGCTGCTGATGATGTTCGCACGCGGAAGACCCGCATGATCCAGGCGCTGAATGACAGCCTGATCGCCGCGGCGCAGGGCCTGCCGATGACGCTGGCGCTCTGGCTCGGCGGCGTCGCCATCGGCATCGTCGCGGGCTTCCTGATCGGCGCGGTGCGCTTCTTCGCGCCGCTCGCCCTCACCTGGCCGCTGGCCGCCCTGGTGGAGGCGGTGCGCGGCACGCCCTTCCTGGTCCAGTGCTTCCTGCTGTATTTCGGCGGCCCCTTCATCGGCATCGACCTCTCGCCGGTGGTGGCCGGCCTGGTCGCGCTCTCCGCCTATGGCGCCGCCTATTTCTCGGAGGTCTTCCGCGCCGGCTTCATGGCGGTGCCGAAGGGCCAGCTGGAAGCCGCGCGCATGCTGGGCCTGTCCCGCCCGCAGACCGTGCTGCGCATCATGCTGCCGGTGATGGCGCTGGCCGTGCTGCCGTCGCTCGTCAACCTCGCCGTCATCCTCATCAAGGAAACCGCCGTGCTGTCCATCATCACGGTGCCGGAGCTGACCTTCCGCGTGCAGGGCGTCGGATCCGCCACCTTCGCCTTTGCCGAGACGACGCTGGTGCTGGCCCTGGTCTATTGGGCCCTGACGGAGGCGACATCCTGGGCCGCGCGCGGCCTGGAACGCCGCATCGAACGCCGGATGGCCGCGTGATGAATCCCGTCCTTCAGGTCCGCGCCCTCGAACGCCGCGTCGGCGACGTGGAAATCCTGCGCCGCATCAGCCTGGACGTGATGCCGGGGGAGGCGATCGGCGTCATCGGGCCGAGCGGCTCCGGCAAATCCTCCCTCCTCCGCTGCATCGCGGGGCTCGATCCGATCTCCGGCGGCGACGTGCTGGTGGAAGGCCGCACGGCGAAGCCCGGCGACGGCGCCATCGGCATGGTGTTCCAGCAGTTCAACCTCTGGCCCCACCTCACGGCGCGGGACAACGTCGCCCTAGCCCTGAAAGTCGTCCGCGGCATGCCCGCGAAGGACGCCGATGCCAAGGCGGAAGCGGCACTCACGAAAGTCGGGCTCGGGGCGCTCGGCGCCCGCAAGCCGGCGGCACTGTCGGGCGGGCAGCAGCAGCGCGTCGCCATCGCACGCACGCTGGCCATGGAACCGCGCGTGCTGCTGTTCGACGAACCGACCGCGGCGCTCGACCCCGAACTGACGACGGAAGTGCTGGACGTGATCCGGACGCTCGCGGCCTCCGGCGTCACCATGCTGGTGGTCAGCCACGAGATGGGCTTCGTCGCCAGCCTCTCCACCCGGGTCGTGTTCCTGGACCACGGGGTGGTGGTGCAAGCCGCGCCTCCCGGGGAGGTGTTTGGCGGTGGCGGCGAACCGCGGGTGAAGACCTTCCTGAAGACCTATCTGGAACGGGTGGCCTGGACGAAGGACGCGTAACCAGTGGCCCGGGGGAAATGCTGTTTCCCCCGATACCCCCTATGCCAGGCCCGAGACGGGCCTGGACCGTCATCAGTTGGCCGATGCGCGCTGAGTGCCGAGATACGCGCGGACCGTCTCCCAGGCGACGCGCTGCAGATGGGCAGCGGTGTCGGCATCCAGGCCGGCCGTGTAGCGGTTGCCCTCGGGATTGCGGCCGAAAACGGCGGCATAGGTCGTGGCGGCGGCCAGATAGGTGCCGGCCAGGCTCGGATGCCGCAGGTCGGACACATAGAGGTCCAGCGCCGGACGCTGCGCGATCGAACGCTCGAACGCCAACCCCGCCGGGATGACCAGCGCGTTGTTGGCATTGCCCACGGCCGTATAGGCGGCGGCGAGACCGGCCATCATCTCCGGCTTGTCCTTGTAGGCCCAGGACATGAAGAACACCGGCTCCGCACCCTGGCCGCGCACCGTCGCACTGTGGCGCCGGGCATAATCCTCGAACACCGGCGACAACTGCGGATGCACCGGACACAGGCTGCAATCCATCATGATCGCCAGGTCGAACAGCTTGCCCGGCGGGCGGAAGACGATGTTGTTGCGGGCATCGAAGCCATAGCTCGCCACCGCATCGGGGCGAAAATAGCTGGCCACGTCATGCCACTGCATGTTGGACCCGCCGATGCCGACCAGCGTGGACCGGAACGGCCCCATCGGCTCCCCACCCCGGATGAAGCCCGTCAGGTGATTGGTAATGCCGTTGTTGTAGTAGAAGAAGCTGTTGCCGATGAAGATGGCCGAGGCCGGCGCCTCCACCCGCGTCACCGCCGGGCGCGCGGGCGCCTGCTGCGCCAGCGCCGGCAGCGCGGCCAGCACCGCGAGCCCGCCCACCACCAGGCCGCGGAGGCCCTTCCGGAAACCGATCATGGCATGTCCCTCCCAGGGTCCGGCGGCCCTTGCGGCCTGCCTGACGCGAAGGATAGGCGCAGCCCGACGCCGGCGTCACGCCCCGCAGGTTACCTCCCGGCATAAAGATATCCTTATATCTGGTAGGTACATCTGGCCTTCCCGGCCGTTGCATGCTACCCGGCGGCCCACAACCCGCGTTGCGAGAAGAGAAGCCCATGCCCGAAGCCGCCGACTACATCATCAAGGACATCTCCCTCGCCGGCTGGGGCCGGAAGGAAATCTCGATGGCCGAGGATGAGATGCCCGGCCTGATGGCGACGCGCGCGGAATACGGCCCCGGCAAGGTGCTGAAGGGCGCCCGCATCGCCGGCTGCCTGCACATGACCATCCAGACCGCCGTGCTGATCGAGACGCTGAAGGAACTCGGCGCCGATGTGCGCTGGTCCTCCTGCAACATCTTCTCCACGCAGGACCACGCCGCGGCCGCCATCGCCGCGACCGGCACGCCCGTCTTCGCCGTGAAGGGTGAGACGCTGCCGGAATACTGGGACTATGTGCAGAAGACCCTCGAATGGGCCGATGGCGGCACGCCGAACGTTCTGCTGGACGATGGCGGCGACATGACGCTGCTGGTGCATTACGGGCTGCGCGCCGAGCAGGGCGACGTGGCGTTCCTGGAGAAGCCGACGAATGAGGAAGAGGAAGTCTTCTTCGCGCTGATCAAGAAGTGCCTGAAGACCAAGCCGGGCTGGTTCGCGGAGCTGGCGAAGAACATCGTCGGCGTGTCGGAGGAGACGACGACGGGCGTCCACCGCCTCTACAACATGGCGAAGGAAGGCAAGCTGCTCTTCCCCGCCATCAACGTGAATGACAGCGTCACCAAGTCGAAGTTCGACAACCTCTATGGCTGCCGTGAATCGCTGGTGGACGCCATCCGCCGCGGCACGGACGTGATGATGGCCGGCAAGGTCGCGATGGTCGCGGGCTTCGGCGACGTGGGCAAGGGCTCCGCCGCCAGCCTCCGCAACGCCGGCTGCCGCGTCATGGTCTCCGAGGTCGATCCGATCTGCGCGCTGCAGGCGGCGATGGAGGGCTATGAGGTCGTGACGATGGAGCAGGCCGCGCCGCAGGCCGACATCTTCGTCACCGCCACGGGCAATGTGGACGTCATCACCGCCGACCACATGCGCGCCATGAAGCACCGCGCCATCGTCTGCAACATCGGCCACTTCGACAGCGAGATCCAGGTCGCTGCGCTGCGCAACTACAAGTGGGACAATGTGAAGCCCCAGGTGGACGAGATCGAGTTCCCCACGGGCAAGCGCATCATCCTGCTGTCCGAAGGCCGCCTGGTGAACCTCGGCAACGCCACGGGCCACCCCAGCTTCGTCATGTCCGCGTCCTTCACCAACCAGACGCTGGCGCAGATCGAGCTGTGGACCAACCCCGGCAAGTACGAGAAGAAGGTCTACGTCCTGCCGAAGCACCTGGACGAGAAGGTGGCCATGCTGCACCTCGCCAAGGTCGGCGCGACGCTGACCAAGATGACGGCGCAGCAGGCGTCCTATATCGGCGTCGCCGAAAGCGGCCCCTTCAAGGCCGACCAGTACCGCTACTGAGTGCCCGGCGGGCCCGTCCCCTCCAGGGGGCGGGCCCGGCTTCTTGCCCGCGGCGCCCCGCCGCCGCATGATCCGCCCGTCAAGGGATACCGCCCCGCATGTGGATCTGGCTCGTCATCGCGGCAATCTTTCTCTACCTCGTGGGCCGTCAGGCGCATGAGAACAGCCTCACCACGCGGTCCCGCGCCGCCGCCCTGTTCAGCACGCTCGCCCATGCCCTTGCCCTCGTCGCGCTGGGCTGCGGCACCTTCGGGATGCTGATGGCGATCTTCCTCGGCCTCATCGCCCCCGCCGGCCCGCACCTCACCGGCCCCAGCCTGCGCGATGTCCTGCTCTGGAGCGCGGGCTTCCTCATCCTCGGCGCCGCCCTGCTGTTCGGCGGCGGCGGGATCCGCCGGCTTGGCGGCCGCGGGGCCCCGGTGGCGAAGGTCGTCCGCGGGCACTGACGGGCGCCACGCCCAGCGCGGGAGGCGGGCGAGGCGCCTTGCCAGGCGCGGCATCGTCGCGACATGCGGGGCTGAACATCGGAGCCGCCCGTGACCATCCTCGCCACCCTCGCCCTCTTCGCCACCGCGCTGCTGTTCGGCGGCATGGCCTTCTTCGCCGCCCTCATCGCGCCGATGATCTTCAAGGCCCTGCCGGCGGAGATGGCCAGCCGCTTCGTCCGGGCCGTCTTCCCGCCCTACTATCTCTGGGTGCTCGCGACATCGGCGGCCGCCTGCGTGGCGCTGTTTCCGCTGTCCAAGCCCGATGCGGGGATGATGGCCGCCATCGCCGGCCTCGCCTTCTGGCTGCGCCAGGTGCTGATGCCGCGCATCAACCTGCTCTCCGACGCCGCCAAGGCCGGCGATGCCGATGCCGGCCGCGCCTTCGACCGCGCGCACAAGCTCTCCGTCGCCGCCAACCTGCTGCAGATGATCGTCGCGGGGGTGGTGCTGGCTGGATTCGTCCTGTGAACGATCGGGGGCGAAAGGCGCCTATTTCCGCCGGGCCGGGGATGCATTAAGCGTCTGCGCCAGTGGCGGATCACCGCATCCGCGCCCAGCCTGAGGGAGGACAAATCACGATGAATCGCCGTTCCATGGTGGGCGCCGCCGCCGCCGCCATTCCCGCCGCCGCCATCGCCACCCCCGCCTTGGCCCAGGCCCTGCCGGAGGTCCGCTGGCGGGCCGCCTCCTCCTTCCCCCGCGTCTTCGACGTGCTCTACGGCACCTTCGACCGCATCTGCGCCCGCGTCGCGCAGCTCACGGAAGGCAAGTTCCGCATCCAGCCCTTCCCGGCCGGTGAGATCGTGGGCGGCCTGCAGGTGCTGGACGCCGTCCAGGCCGGCACGATCGAGGCCGGTCACACCGCCGCCTACTACTACCTGGGCAAGGAACCCGGCTTCGCCCCCTTCACCGCCATGTGCTTCGGCCTGAACACGCGGCAGATGACCGCCTGGTTCCGCCATGGCGGCGGCAACGAGTTGGCCGCGGAGCTGTTCCGCGAATACAACATCCACGGCATCACGGCGGGCGACACCGGCGCGCAGATGGGCGGCTGGTTCCGGAACGAGATCACCTCGGTCGACCAGCTCCGCGGCCTCAAGTTCCGCATCACGGGCCTGGCCGGCCAGCTCTTCACCCGCCTCGGCGCCGCGCCCACCCTGATCGCCCCGGCCGACATCTACCCGTCGCTGGAGCGCGGCGTGATCGATGCCGCCGAATTCGTCGGCCCGCATGACGATGAACGCGCCAACTACGTCCGCGTGGCCCGCTTCTACTACGCCCCGGGCTTCTGGGAGCCGGGCGCCCGCCTGCACTTCATCTCCAACCAGCGCGCCTATGCGGCGCTGCCGGACCTCTACAAGCACGCGCTCGACGTCGCCTGCGCCGAGGCGGATTCGGACATGGTCGCCCGCTATGACCACCTGAACCCGCAGGCGCTGCGCCGCCTGGTCGCCGCCGGCGCCCAGCTGCGCTTCTGGCCGCGCCCCATCCTGGAAGCCGCCTGGCGCGCGAATGAGGAGATGGTGGCCGATATCGGCCGCCAGAACGCCCGCTTCGCCCGCATCATGGAAAGCTACAATCGCTTCCGGACCGAGCAGTTCCAGTGGTTCCGGATCGCCGAGAACAGCTACGATAACTTCGCCTTCAGCGCCGCCCAGACGGTGCGCTGACGCGCCACCGCGCGCTGGCCAAGGGGGGATCCCGGCCCGGATCCCCCCGGACTACCCATCACACTACCCCCGGGCCGAACCGCCTTGATGGGGATGCCCCATGCGGATCGTCGGTCGCCTGCTGCTGATACTGGCCCTGCTCGGCGTGAAGCCGGCGCGGGCCGATCATGAACCCGCCCTGCTGCGTGACAGCGGCCTGGCACTGATGCGCCATGGCGGCGCCATCCCCGCCCCACCCGGCACGGCGCCCCCCGTCCCGGGCTGCGAACCCTCCGCCGTGCTGACGGATATGGGGCGGGAGGAGATGCGCCGCTGGGGCGCCGCGCTGCGCGAAGCCGGGCTGCCCCCCGTCACGCTGCTGACCTCCCATCAATGCTCGGCCTGGGAGACGGCGCTGCTGCTCGACCTCGGCCCCGTCATCCCCGATGCCACGCTCGACCCCTGGGACAGGGCGGGGACCGCCACCCGCGGCGAACAGCTTCGCCAGCACGTCATCAGCCTGGAACGCGCCCGCCGCCAGGGGGCGGGCGCCGTCATCCTCATCACCCATCGCGCCAACATCCTGGCGGTGACGGGGATCGAGGCGTCGCACGGCGAATTGCTGCTGCTGCGGGCGGAACGCGGCAACCTTGGCCTGCTCGGCCGCCTCCAGATGGAATAGCCAGCGGCCGCCGCGCCCTGTATTGCACGGCCCGCCCCGCCCGGAGTGCCCCGCGCCCATGGATGCCGCCACCCTGTTCTCCGCCTTTCTCATGGGCATCGTGGAGGGCATCACCGAATTCCTGCCCATCTCCTCCACCGGGCACCTGATCCTGCTGGGGGAGCTGCTGGGCTTCCAGGGCCCGCCGGGCAAGACCTTCGAGATCGTCATCCAGCTCGGCGCCATCCTGGCCGTGGTGGTGGTCTTCTGGCCCACGCTGATGTCGCTGGTCACCAAGGCCTGGCGCCCGGGGCCGGAGCGTTTCTACGCCATCAACCTGCTGCTGGCCTTCCTGCCGGCCGCCGCCATCGGCGCCACGCTCCACGGCACCATCACGCGGCTGCTGTTCAGCCCCTGGGTCGTCTGCTTCGCGCTGATCGTGGGTGGCATCGCCATCATCCTGATCGAGCGGCTGCGCCACACCCCCACCATCCATTCCGTGCCGCAGATCGGGCCGCTGGCGGCGCTGATCATCGGCTTCGGCCAGGCGCTGGCGATGATCCCGGGCACCTCGCGGTCCGGCGCCACCATCATCACCGCGCTGCTGATCGGGGTGGACCGCAAGGTGGCGGCCGAATTCTCCTTCATCCTCGCCATCCCCACCATGGTCGCCGCCACCGCCTACAGCCTGTTCAAGGCGCGGGCGGAGCTGGAGTTGGAGGGCCTCGCGCAGATCGGCGTGGGCTTCGTGACCGCCTTCATCGTGGCGCTGGTGGTGGTGCGCTGGGTGATGGGCGTCATCGGCCGCATCGGCTTCACGCCCTTCGGCTGGTACCGCATCGCGCTCGGCAGCCTCATGCTGGTTTTTCTGCTGCTCCGCTGACGCGGGCGCACCGTTCCGCCGCACGCCGATGCTTGTGCGGCGCGGCGCGGGCGTTCATCTTCCGGTGAACCCACCGTTCGATCCGGAATCCTGGCCGATGCGCCACGTCACCCTTCTCGTCCTGCCGATCGGCCTGCTCCTGGCCCAGCCGGCCGCTGCCCAGCATTGGAATGACAGCGGCCCGGGCCGGGACCTGATGAGCTCCACCGCACAGGAATTCGACAGCTTCCGCCAGCGCATGCCGGTCCAGCCGCGCTTCACGCCGACGGCACCCGGCGTGGCCGCCACATCCGCCGCGCCGCGCGGCCCGATCCCGATCCTGGACTGGGTGCCCCCGCCGCCCGTGCCCGCCACCGCGACGCCCGCGCGCCGCACCGGCAGCAGCACCGTCCGCCGCGCCCGCGCCCCGGCGCCGCCTGCCGCCCAGGAACCCGTGTTCCGCGACACCGCGCCCCAGCCCGCCGCCCTGCCGGCCAGCACCGGCAATGACGCCGAGCGTTCGCTGGCGGAGCGGGAGCGGGAACTCGACCGCCTGCGCCGGATCCTCGAGGAAGACCGCCTGCGCTACCAGCGCCGCCAGCAGCCTCAGCTGCAATAGGGGCGGGCCGAAGCCCACCCCGTCCAGACGTCAGGCCGTGATGTAGTCGGCCTCGGTCTTGGCGCGGATCTCCTCCGCGCTCACGCCCGGCGCCGTTTCCAGCAGCCGCATCGCGCCATCGCCCTTCTTGTCGATGGCGAAGACGCCGAGATCCGTCACCACCAGATCCACCACGCGGCGGCCCGTCAGCGGCAGATTGCAGGCCTTGAGAAGCTTCGCGGAAGAACCGGCGGTGTGCTCCATCAGCACGATCACCTTCTTCACGCCGGCGACCAGGTCCATCGCGCCGCCCATCCCCTTCACCATCTTCCCGGGGATCATCCAGTTCGCCAGGTCGCCATTCTGCGCGACCTGGAGAGCGCCCAGGATGGACAGGTCGATATGCCCGCCGCGGATCATCCCGAAGCTCTGCGCGCTGTCGAAGAAGCTGCTGGTCGGCAGGGCGGTGATGGTCTGCTTGCCGGCATTGATGAGGTCCGGATCCTCCTCCCCCTCATAGGGGAAGGGGCCAAGGCCCAGCATGCCGTTTTCCGATTGCAGCTGCACCGTCATGCCATCCGGCACGTGGTTCGCCACCAGCGTCGGGATGCCGATGCCGAGGTTGACGTAGAAGCCGTCCTGCAGCTCGCGCGCGGCGCGCGCGGCCATCTGGTCGCGGGTCCAGGGCATGTCGTGGTGCTCCTCAGGCCTGGGATTCAGCGCCAGCGGCGGCGGCGGCCGCGCGCTTGCGGACGGTGCGCTGTTCGATGCGCTTCTCGAAATCGGGCGGGCACAGCACCAGGCGCTTCACGAAGATGCCGGGGGTGTGGATGTGGTCCGGGTCGATCTCCCCGGGCCTCACCAGGTGTTCCACCTGCGCCACCGTCACGCGCGCGGCGCTGGCCATGATCGGGTTGAAGTTCCGCGCGGTCTTCCGATAAACGAGGTTGCCCTCATGGTCGCCCTTGTAGGCGTGGATGATGGCGAGATCGGCGAAAAGCCCGCGCTCCATCACGTAATGCTCGCCGTCGAATTCCCGCGTCTCCTTCCCCTCCGCCACGGCGGTGCCGTAGCCGGTCTTGGTGAAGAAGGCGGGGATGCCGGCGCCGCCGGCGCGGATGCGTTCCGCCAGCGTGCCCTGCGGGTTGAACTCGATCTCCAGCTCACCGGCAAGGTACTGCTTCGCGAAGGTCGCGTTCTCACCGACATAGCTGCTGATCATCTTGCGGATCTGGCGCGTGTGCAGCAGCAGGCCGAGCCCCGCATCGTCGATCCCCGCATTGTTGGAGATGACGGTCAGGCCCTTCACGCCGCTTTCCCGGATCGCCTCGATCAGCAGGGACGGGATGCCGGAAATGCCGAAGCCGCCCGACATGATGGTCATGTCGTCCTTCAGCAGGCCGGCCAGCGCCGCCTTCGCATCAGGATGGATCTTTCGCATCGCGCTCTCCCGCCCGCGGCCGCCGAGAACGGCGGCTCGTGATGGTCCATAACTATGCGGCGCGGGGCGATACGGAAAGGGGGTTCGGGGAGGCTTGCGCAGGCTTCCAGGCGCCGCTATAGGGCGCGCCTCGCCACGGTGCGGGGCCATAGCTCAGTTGGTAGAGCGCTTGAATGGCATTCAAGAGGTCAGGGGTTCGACTCCCCTTGGCTCCACCAGTTCGATGAAGACGCCCGCCGGCATGGCGGGCGTCTTTTTCGTTTGGGGGAGGGGGTTAGCCGATCCCCACCACGCGCCACGCCGCTTCCGCCCCGCTGGGCTCGCGGATCGTCAGCACCTCGCCCGGCCGCGGCATGCCGAGGTGGCGGATGCGATGCATGGGGGCATCAGGCGGCGCCGTGGACTCCGCGAAGAAGCGCAGCGACCAGCCATCCTCGTCATGCGTCACGTCGCCGCCCAGGGGCGGCTTTCCGGGCGCCTCGTAGCGCGCGGGCCAGGGGTCGGGGTCCGCCAGCCAGGCGGCGGCATCGGGCTGCCCCTGCCCGTCGATCGCGATGCGGAAGACGATGCGCGCGGGTTCCTCGCCGGGCGCCATGCCCGGGCTCCAGGCCATCGCCAGCGTGACCTCGATGAGCTTGGCGGCCGTCACCGCATCCCCTTCCCTGGACGTGTCCGAGCCGAACCGAACGCGCGCGCCGCCCCAAGGTTCGGCGCGCGCAAGCCGATCAGATCGCCACCCGCACCCCGAGTTCGACCACGCGGTCGGACGGGATGCGGAAGAATTCCGTAGCCGGCACCGCGTTGCGGGACAGCAGGGTGAAGATCCACTGGCGCCAGCGCGGCATCTTCGGCACCGCCGCCGCCACCACCGTCTCCCGCCCCAGGAAATAGCTGGCCTGCATCGGCTCGAACGCGATGCCGATGTCGCGCAGCGCCTCCAGCTCCCGCGGGATGTGGGGGCTTTCCTGGAAGCCGTAGCGCAGGATCACGCGGTGGATGTCGGGGGCCAGTTCCGTCACCTCCCGCCGCTGCTCGACGCGGGGGATGTCCTCGTTGATCACGGTGACGAACAGCACCCGCTCATGCAGCACCTTGTTGTGCTTCAGGTTGTGCAGCAGCGCCCCGGGCACCAGGTCCGCCTGCCCCGTCATGAACACCGCGATCCCCGGCACCCGGATGGTGCGGGATTGCGGCAGGCGGGCGATGAAGGATTTCAGCGGCAGGCTGTCCTGCCGGAAGCGGGCGAAGAGCAGGTCCCGCCCCTGCCGCCAGGTCAGCATCAGGGTGAAGGTCGCGATGCCCAGCAGCAGCGGCACATAGCCGCCTTCGGGAATCTTCAGCGCGGTGGAGATGAAGTAGGCGAGGTCGAGCAGCAGCAGCGGCCCGAAGACCGCGATGACCAGCATCAGCGGCCAGCCATAGGCCCGCCGGAACACGAGCATCGCCAGGCAGGAGGTGGCCAGGAAGGTGCCCGTCACCGCCAGCCCGTAGGCCGCCGCCAGGCTGTCGCTGTTCTTGAATTCCAGCACCAGGATGATGACGCCGATCAGCAGCATCATGTTCACCTGGGGCATGTAGATCTGGCCCTGCTCCGTGTCGCTGGTGTGGCGCACCTCGAGCCGCGGCACGAAGCCGAGCTGGACGCATTGCCGCGCGATGGAGAAGGCGCCGGAGATCATCGCCTGGCTGGCGATGATGGTCGCCGCCGTCGCCAGGATCACCAGCGGCAGGCGCAGCCAGTCCGGGGCCAGCAGGAAGAAGGGATTCTCGATCGATTCCGGCTCGGACAGCAGCAGCGCGCCCTGGCCGAAATAGTTCAGCGCCAGCGCGGGCAGCACGAAGGCCACCCAGGCCAGCTGGATCGGCTTGCGGCCGAAATGGCCCATATCGGCATACAGCGCCTCGGCCCCCGTCACCGCCAGCACGACGGAGCCGAAGGCGATGAAGGCGGCCAGCTTGTAGTAGCCGCAGAAGGTGATGGCGTGGTGCGGCGACAGCGCCGCCAGCACTTCCGGCTCCTTGATCACCTCGATCAGCCCGAGCAGCCCGATGGTCCCGAACCACAGCGCGCAGATCGGCCCGAAGACCTTGCCCATGGTGGCGGTGCCCCGCCACTGCACCAGGAACAGCGCGATGAGGATGCCGAGCGCGATCGGCACCACCGCTTCCTCGAAATGCGGCGAGATGACCTTGAGGCCCTCCACCGCCGAGAGGACGGAGATGGCCGGCGTGATGATGCCATCGCCGAAGAACAGGCTGGCCCCGATGATGCCGAGCACCGCGACCATCCAGCGGCCGCGCGGCGTGCGCGCATGGCGCTGCGCCAGCGCCATCAGCGCCAGGATCCCGCCCTCCCCCCGGTTGTCCGCCCGCAATACGAAGATGACGTATTTCACCGTCACCGTGAGGATCAGGGACCAGAAGATCAGGCTGAGGATGCCAAGGATCTCCCACCGCTCGATTCCGTCGGCGGAGAAGTGCAGCAAGGCGGCACGCAGGGCGTAGAGAGGGCTGGTGCCGATGTCGCCATAGACGATGCCCAGCACGCCGATCAGGGCGGCCAGCGTCACGGGACGTTCGGCCGCGGGGGAATGGCTCAAGGGTGCGCTCCAGAGGCGGAACGCCGCGAGGCATAGGCCCGCGGGCGGGGGGGACGCAAGCGCGCCGCCACCGGCGGGCTCGCGCCGCCCCCCTTCCCGGTCAATGGCCCCGGAGGATCTGGCTCAGGAACAGCTTCAGGCGGTCCGTCTTCGGGTCGCTGAACAGGCTCTCCGGCTCCCCGCTCTCCACGATCTCGCCGCGGTCCATGAACACCACGCGGTCGGCCACCTGGCGGGCGAAGCCCATTTCATGCGTCACGCAGATCATGGTCATGCCGGTGGAGGCCAGCATCACCATGGTGTCCAGCACTTCCTTGATCATCTCGGGGTCGAGCGCCGAGGTCGGCTCGTCGAACAGCATGATCTTCGGCTTCATGCACAGCGCGCGCGCGATGGCGACGCGCTGCTGCTGGCCGCCGGAAAGCTGGCCCGGATACTTCTTGGCCTGCTCCGGGATGCGCACCCGGGTCAGGTATTCCATCGCCAGCTCCTCGGCCTCCTTCTTCGGCATCCGGCGCACCCAGATCGGCGCCAGGGTGCAGTTTTCCAGGATCGTCAAATGCGGGAACAGGTTGAACGATTGAAACACCATGCCGACCTCGCGCCGGATGGCGTCGAGGGATCGGAGGTCGTCCGACAGCTCGATCCCGTCCACCAGGATCTTGCCTTCCTGGTGCGTCTCCAGCCGGTTGATGCAGCGGATCAGCGTGGATTTGCCGGACCCGGACGGCCCGCAGACCACCACCCGTTCGCCGGTGGCGACGGAGAGGTTGACGTCCCGCAGCACGTGCAGCGCGCCGAACCACTTGTTGACGCCTTCCAGCACGATCGCCGGCGGCGCATCCGTCCGCATGGCGGAGGCGATCTGGGCCTCGGTCTCGATGGTCTCGCTCATTGTGTCTTTCCCTGTCTTCCGGCTTCCGGCTTGGTCGGCGTGGTGGTGCGGCCTCGGGTTGCCCCGCGGGCCGCCGCTACCGCCGCCGGTGCCGGTTGAGTTCGCGTTCCAGATCCTGGCTGTACTTCGACATGGCGAAGCAGAACACCAGGTAGATGAGGCCGATGGTGATGTAGACCTCGATCCCGAAGCCCTGCCAGGCGGGCTCCACGATCGCGGTCTTGCCCGCCGTCAGCAGGTCGAAGATGCCGATGATCAGCACCAGCGACGTATCCTTGAAGAAACCGATGAAGGTGTTCACCAGCGGCGGGATCACCAGCCGCAGCGCCTGCGGCAGGATGATGAAGCCCGTCTTCTGCCAGTAGGAGAGGCCGAGCGCATCCGCCGCCTCATACTGCCCCCGCGGCAGGGTCTGGAGGCCGGCGCGCACCACTTCCGCCAGGTAGGCGCCGGCGAAGAGCGTGATGGCGACCTGCGCGCGCAGCAGCTTGTCGATGTTCATGCCTTCCGGCAGGAACAGCGGAAACATCACGCTGGCCATGAACAGCAGGCTGATCAGCGGCACGCCGCGGATGAGTTCCACATACAGCACGCAAAGCGTCTTGATCGCCGGCAGCTTCGACCGCCGGCCGAGCGCCACCAGCACCGCCAGCGGGAAGGCGAAGGCGAGCCCGAAGGTGGACAGGATCAGCGTGATGGGCAGCCCGCCCCAGCGTTCCTGCGGGACATAGGTCAGGCCGAAGACGCCGCCCCACATCAGGATGCCGATCGCGGTCAGCGTGCCGACCCAGATCGGGATCAGCCGCCAGTTCCAGAAGCGCCGCAGGGCGGAGACGATGTAGAGCGCGACGAACAGCACGCAGACCAGCAGCGGCCGCCAGTGTTCCTCATAGGGGTAGGTGCCGAACAGGATGAAGCGGTGCTTTTCCGTCACCACCGCCCAGCAGGCGCCAACCCCCTTGATCTCCCGGCACGCCTGGGTCTGCGCCTGCCCGTTCACGACGGGCACGGACCAGATGGCGTTCAGGAAGGCCCAGTCCACGAAGCCGATCGTCCAGCGCACCACCAGGTAGCCGAGCGCCAGGGTGACGGCGGTGTTGATCCAGGAGGAGAACAGGTTCATCCGCGCCCAGGCGACAATGCCCGTGGTGGCGACGGGCGGCTGCCGGCGTTCGGCGCCGGCCTGGTGCGGCACGGCCGTGTTGGCGGTGATGTCGCTCATGGCTCAGCGCTCCACCAGCGCGATGCGCGCGTTGTACCAGTTCATGAACAGCGAGATCGACAGGCTGATACTGAGGTAGACCAGCATGATGATGGCGATGCCCTCGATCGCCTGGCCCGTCTGGTTCAGCGTCGTGTTCGCGATGCTGACGATGTCCTGGTAGCCGATGGCCACGGCCAGGGAGCTGTTCTTCGTCAGGTTCAGGTACTGGGACGTCATCGGCGGCACGATCACGCGCAGCGCCTGCGGCAGCACGATCCGCTTCAGGATCTCCGCCCGGCGCATGCCCAGCGCCTCGGCCGCTTCCCACTGCCCCTGGTTCACCGCCTGGATGCCGGCGCGGACGATTTCCGCGATGAAGCCGGCGGTGTAGGTCACAAGGCCGAGCAGGAGGGCGAAGTATTCCGGGCTGATGGAGATGCCGCCGCGGAAGTTGAAGCCGCGCAGCGCGGGGATGTCCGGCGTGAAGGGCGCGCCATGCGCCGCCCAGACCACCAGTGGCAGGCCGACCATCAGCGCCAGGCCCGCCGGCCAGATCTTGCGCGGCTGGCCATCCGCATACTGCTTCGCCCGCATGGCGCGCGCATAGGCCCAGGTGCCGACGGCACCCGCCACCATCGCCAGCAGCGCCCAGTTATGCGCCGGCAGCCATTCGATCCAGGGCAGCTTCATGCCGCGGTTGGACAGGAACACGCCATCCACCGGGTTCAGCGCCTGGCGCGGCCCGGGAAGGCCCTGGAGGATGGTGTACCAGAACAGCAGCTGCAGCAGCAGCGGCAGGTCGCGGATGACCTCGATGTAGAAGCTGGCGAGCTTGGAGACGAGCCAGTTCTTCGACAGCTTGGCGATGCCGATCAGCGTGCCGAGGATGGTGGCGAGGATGACGCCCACCACCGCCACCTTCAGCGTGTTCAGCACACCGACGGTCAGGGCGCGCAGGTAGCTGTGGGTCGGGTCGTAGTCGATCAGCGATTCGCCGATCGGCAGCCCCGCCTCCCGCTGCAGGAAGCCGAAGCCGGTCGCGATCCGCCGCACCTCCAGATTGTGCACGGTGTTGGACCAGAGCCACCAGACGATGGAGCCGACGATGCCGACGACGAGGATCTGCCAGACGATGGCGCGCAGCCTTTCATCCGACCAGGACAGGCGGATCGGGCGGCGCGGCGGACCGGCGGAGGCCAGGCGCGGATCGGCGGTGGATGAGGACATGAGGCTTCCCTGGTGGAGTGGCCCGGCGGGGTTGGCCCCGCTTCAGGCAATCAGGCACGGCGTGATGATCATCCGCTGAGTCGGGCGGCAGGCCGGTCCATGCAAGAGTGGGGCCGGCTTCATCGGCCACGGGCAGGTCCGGCGGGCAGGGGGCGCCGGCGGCGATCCGCCGGCGCCCCCCCTTTCACCTCACCGGAACGGGGGCGAGTACTGCAGCCCGCCATTGGTCCAGAGCGCGTTCGGGCCGCGCTGCAGGCCGATCGGCACCAGGTTGCGCTCGAACACCTCGCCGTAATTGCCGACCGTGCGGATCACGTTGAGCAGCCAGGCATTGTCCACCGTCAGCATCCGGCCGAGGTCACCCGTGCGGCCCAGCATGCGCTGGACTTCCGGCCGCTGGTCGGACGCGGCGGCCTGCGCCACGTTGGCGGCGGTGATGCCCAATTCCTCGGCACCGATCAGGCCGTAGTGGATCCAGCGCAGCAGGTCGGCGAAGCGCTGGTCGCCATGGCGGACCAGCGGGCCAAGCGGCTCCTTGCTGATGACGTCCGGCAGGATCACGTGTTCCTGCGGCCGCGCCTGGGCGGAACGGGTGGAGGCAAGGCCGGACACGTCGGTCGTGTAGGCGTCGCAGCGGCCGGAGACATAGGCCTGCACCACGTCATTCAGCTGTTCGATCACCACCGGGGTGAACTGGATGCGGTTGGCGCGCGCCCAGTCCGTCAGGTTCTGTTCGGTGGTCGTGCCGGGCTGCACGCAGATGGTGGCGCCGTTCAGGTCCCGGGCCGTCCGCACGCCGGCGGAGGCCTTCACCATGAAGCCCTGGCCGTCATAGAAATTGATGCCGGTGAAGTCGAAGCCCAGCGAGGTGTCGCGGGACAGCGTCCAGGTCGTGTTGCGGGACAGCATGTCCACTTCGCCGGATTGCAGCGCAGTGAAGCGGTTCTGCGCCGTGGTCGGCACGTAGCGGACCCGGCTCGCGTCGTTCCAGAGCGCGGCGGCGACGGCGCGGCAGTAATCCACGTCGAAGCCGCGCCACACGCCCTGGCTGTCCGGCTGGGCGAAGCCGGCCAGGCCGGTGTTCACGCCGCAGATCAGGCTGCCGCGGGCGCGGATCGCGTCCAGCGTCGTCGCCGTACCGGCCGCTGGCGCCTGCTGCGCGGCCAGCGGTGCCGCCAGGGATGCCGCCAGGGCGACGCCTCCCAGGGCGCGCGTCACAGAAAGGCGAAGCGCCTTCATACCGTCATCTCCCTCATGCCCCGCCCCTTCAGGCCCGGGCTGTTTCAACCGCGTGGTGCCACCACGTCGCGTGCCGATCGCGGGCACCGCCGGCCATCCCCGTTCCCGGGATGCTGCGCCAGCCGTAGCCCCGGATCAACGCGCATCTCGCGGCATGCCCCCCGGCCCACGCCCCTACGCATGCCGCAAGCCCCTGTCAAACGCCGCGTTCAAACGCCGCGCCCGCCTCCCTTGGCGCCCCCCCTTGGCGCCCCGCGGGCGGGATGCGACAGGTCCCTGCCCCCCAGCCCACCCGGCAGAAGGTTGTCCTCCATGCGCATCGTCACCGCGGAACAGCTTCGCGCCGCCCTGCCCTGGGGCGCGCTGGAACAGGCGCTGGAGGCGATGTTCCGCCAGGGCTGCGCCGCGCCGCTGCGCCACCGCCACCCGCTGCCCCAGCCGGGTGACGAAGCGGAGGGGATGCTCCTCCTCATGCCCGCCTGGACGGGCCCGGCATCAGCCGGGGGCTTCACGGGCGTCAAGATCGTCCATGTCCTGCCCGGCAATGGCGCCCGCGGCCTGCCCGCCGTCCAGGCCGTCTACCTGCTGTCGGACGGTGCCACCGGCCAGCCGCTGGCCATGCTGGATGGGGGGGAGCTGACGGATCGCCGCACCGCCGCCGCCAGCACCCTGGCCGGCCGCTACCTGGCGCGGCCCGACAGCCGCCGCCTCCTCGTGATGGGCGCCGGCCGCGTCGCCACCACCCTGGCGGAGGCATGGTGCGACCGCTTCCCGATCGAGGAGGTGGCGATCTGGGCCCGCAAGCCCGACCAGGCCGAGGCCCTGTCCCGCCGCCTGGCCCACCACGGCCTGCCCGCCCGCGCCGCCGCTAGCCCGGACCCGCGGGGCTTCGACATCATCTCCTGCGCCACCCTCTCCGACGCGCCGCTGGTCCGCGGCGCCGACATCTCCCCCGGCACGCATGTGGATCTGGTCGGCGCCTTCCGCCCGACGATGCGCGAAAGCGACGGCGCCCTGCTGGCCCGCGCCACTGTTGTCGCGGATACCCGCGCCGGCGTGCTGGCGGAGGCCGGTGACGTCGTGCGGGCGATCGCGGAGGGCGCGATCACGGAGGCCTCCGTCGTCGCCGACCTCGAAGCCCTGACCCGCGGCGTCCATCCCGGCCGCACCCGCCCCGATGACGTCACCGTCTTCAAATCGGTCGGCTGGGCGGGCGAGGATCTGGCCGCCGCCATCCTGGCCTACCAGGCCGGCTGACTCAGATCCGCGCCTTCTCCGCCTGGTATTTGCGGAAGAGCTGCTCGGGCAGCAGCAGCTCCTCCTCCAGCCGTTCCAGCGTCTCGTAATCCATCAGCGTCTTGATGTCGTCGATGGAGAAGAGCAGGTCCGGCCGGTCCACCACCTCCCCCGTCTCCAGCGTGTGGCGCAGCAGCGCCAGCGCGTTCTCCATGGCCTTCAGCGCCGCGGCCGGCAGCATCCGCGGCACGCTGACGCGCTTCACGCCCAGTTCCTTCAGCCGCTTCACCGGGATCAGCGGCGTGGTCGGGCGGCTGCGGATGCCGAAGCCGATATTGATGCTGATGGGGATGTCCACCGCATCGACCAGGCGCTTGATGTCATCCTCGCCGCGCACGGTATCGGGGAAGATCATGTCGGCGCCGGCGGCCGCGTAGATTTTCGCGCGCTCCACCGCGCCCTCGATCCCCTCCACCGCGATGCCGTCGGTGCGGGCATTGATGATGAAGTCAGGGTCGCGCCTTCCCTTCACCGCGGCCTCGATCTTCTTCGCCATCTCCCTCGGGTGGATCAGTTCCTTCCCCTTCATGTGGCCGCAGCGCTTGGGGAATTCCTGGTCCTCGATATTGATGCCGACGACCCCCGCATCCTCGAACATCCGCACCACGCCGAAGACGGTCACGGCATTGCCGTAGCCGGTGTCGGCATCCGCCATCAGCGGGATATCGACCGATGCCGCCATGGCGCGGCAGGCATCGACATTCTCGTGCAGCGACATCATCCCGGTGTCCTGAACGCCGAGCCTGGCATTCGCGATGCCCGCGCCGCTCGTGCTCGCGGTGTGGAACCCCGCGCGCTGCGCCAGCCGCAGGCTGTAGCCGTCATAGACCCCTGGGGAGACGACGACCTCCTCCCCCGCCAGCAACTGGCGCATGCGTGCCGTCTTCTTCATCGCGGGATGTCCTGATTGCCGGGCCTGCGGCAGCGTAGCATCCTGCATCCGCGGCGAAAGTCCCGCGGAGGAAACGATGATGATGCGCAGGCGCAGTGCACTGGTTCTGGCAATGATGGCTGCTGCCGCGCGCAACGCCGTGGCGCAGCCGATCGACGGCAACGCCACGGTGGTGGTTCCCTATGCCCCGGGGGTGACGGACCAGGAGGTGCGCGCCCTCGCGCCGCTGCTGCGCGGCGCGCTCGGCCATGCCGTGGTGGTCGACAACCGCGCGGGCGCCGGCGGCGCCATCGGCGCGCGTGCCGTGGTGACGGCCCGGCCCGATGGCCGCACGCTGCTCTATGCCGCCGGCGCCGTCGCCACCGTGCTGCCCCTGCTGCCCAACCCGAATTATGCGTTCGAGGATCTGGTGCCGCTCTGCCGCGTGACGGCGAACACCCATATCCTCGCCGCGCGTCCCGATGCGCCCTATGCCAGCTTCGCGCAGATGCTGGCCCATGCCCGCGCCAATCCGGAACGCGTGGTCTTCGCGAGTTCCGGCGCCGGCACCGCCGTTCATTTGGCGGGGGAGGCGATGGCCCGCACCGCCGGCGTGAAGCTGCTGCACGCGCCCTTCCAGGGCCTGGCGCCGGCGATGACGGCGGTGCTCGGCGGCCACGCCGATTTCGTCATCGGCCTGCCCGTCGCCATCCTGCCCGCCGTCGCCGATGGCCGGCTGCGCGCGCTGGTGCAGTTCGGCGAAACGCGGAATCCGCTGGCCGCCGATGTGCCGACGCTGCGGGAAAGCGGCGTCGACCTGGTGCAGAGCGTCGATATCGGCCTTTTCGCCCCGCGCGGCCTGCCGGATGCTGTGGCCGCTGCCTGGGTGGAGGCGGTGCGCGTGGCCATCGCCAGCCCCGAATTCCGCGAATTCGCCACGCGCGCCCGCGTCAACCCCGCCTTCCTGCCGCCGGACCTCTTCGCCGCCGCGCTGCGGCGCGACCGGGAGATCTATCGCGCGCTGATCCCGACGCTCAGCCTGGGCTGATCTGAGGCTTCGCCGCGGCCGCGATCTCCGACAGCGTCGCGCACCAGGGCTTCGTCGCCAGCACCGCATCCAGCGCCTGTTCCAGGTGCCCGATGCGGTGGGGCTGGCCGACCAGCCAGGGATGCAGGCCGAGCAGCAGGCACCGCCCCGCGCCGCCCGCCGCATCCGCCGTCAACCGCGCCGCGGCCTCGCCGACCAGCGGCGGCCATTCCCAGCCCGGGATCAGCTTCGCCCACATCATCTGCGCATCATCCAGCTCCGCCATCACGGGGATGGAGACGATGCCGGGCGTGGTGTTCAGCAGGTAGGGCTGTTCGTCATTCGGCCAATCCGCCAGCCATTCCAGCCCTGCCTCCGCCACCAGCCGCGGCGTGTGGGCCGATTCCGAAAAATCCTGCGCGATCCAGCCGCGCGGCCGCGTGCCGGTGCTGCGTTCCACGCTGGCGATGGCGGCGGCGATGGCGGCGCGTTCCTCATCCTCGCTCATGTGGCTGGCGTGCAGGCGCGTGGCGTGGCTGGGATGCGCCGCCACCTCATGCCCCGCCGCCACGATCGCCTCCACCACCGCGGGGTGGCGTTCCGCCGCCGCGCTGCCCAACGCCACCGTCGCGCGCAGCCCGCGCGCCGACAGCGCCTCCAGCACCCGCCAGATGCCGATGCGGTTGCCGTAGTCCCGGTAGGTGAAGCTGCGCCAATCCGGGGAAAGGTTGCCCCACGGCCCCTGCGCCCGCGCCACGCGCTTCGTCCCTGGCGTGTTCAGCAACTCCCAGTGTTCGAGATACAGCACAGGCGCGAAGGCAAGCCCCGCATCACCCGGCCAGCGCAGCGCGCCACGTCCCGGCAGTGGCGCGTAGGGATAGAGATCGTGGTCCATCCCCGGCTGGCGCAGACCGGCCATGTCAGCGGCCCTCCAGCGCGGCCATGACGCGCGGATGGTGGTGCGCCAGGTACCAATCCGCGATCTCCGCGCCGGTGGCCTGCCACACGCCCTCATGCCCCATGATCCAGGCCAGCGTTTCCTCCAGGTGCCGCGCGCGATGCGGCTGGCCCATGTTGTAGGGATGCACCGCCAGGCACATCACGCGCCCCTGCGTCTCCCCATCCACGTAGAGCCGCGTGAAGGCATCGCGCACCATGCGGCAGTAATCCGGTGCCTCCCACCCCGCGCGGTTCGTGACGGCGTCGTTGAGGTCGACGGTGTAGGGCAGGGAGATCATGGTCTGTCCACCACGGGTGCGGATCGGCCAGGGCTGTTCGTCATGCACCACGTCGCAGAAGTAGCGGAAGCCCGCCTCCGCCACGAGGTCCGGCGTGTTCAGCGTGTGCGACAGCGCCGGGCTCAGCCACCCCGCCATGCTGCCGCCGCCGGTGACGCGCGCATAGCTCTCGACGCAATCGCGGATATAGGCGCGCTCCTCCTCCTCCGGCACGTCCCACAGATAGCGCGTGTTGTAGATGCCATGGCACATCACGTCCCAGCCCCGGTCGAGGCAGCCGCGCATCACCTCCGGATAATGCTCGAAGGCCGCGACGCCGAGGCTGACGGTGCAGCGGATCTTCAGCCGGTCCATCATCTCCGCCATCCGCCAGAAGCCCACGCGATTGCCGTAGTCCCGCGTGCCATAGCCCTGGATGTCGGGATGCGGCGTGCGCGGCCAGGGATCGCGCCGTGCGCCGACCGGCGGCAGGAATTCGTAGTGCTCCACATTCGGCACGACCCAGAGCGCGACGCGCTTGCCATCCGGCCATTGGAGCCGCGGCCGCATCGGCAGCGGCAAATTGGGGAAGCGGTCCTCGGGATTCATGCGCGGTCTCTTGGGGGCGTGTCGGGAATCATGCGCCGCGTCGCGAGGGCGGGCAACGCACCTTGTCCAATCCTGCGATACGCGCCTAGCCTCGGCGCATGACGAACACGCCGCGCCCGATGCTCGATCTCGACACCTACTTCCCCGAAGTCGCGCAGATCAGCGATGCCTCGCTGGCCGAGAAGGTGCGCGCGGTGTGGCGCGACCTCTGGGCGCAATCATCCTTTGACGATCTGGCATCGGTGCCGACATCCGGCGAGATCGCCTATCCCAACGTGCCCCATACCCGCAGCGTCACCGCCCTCGCGCTGGCCATCGCCGATGTGTTGCAGCGCTTCCACGGCACGCAGATCGACCGGGACGTACTGATCGCCGCCTGCCTGCTGCAGGATGCCTCGAAGCTCGTGGAGTATCAGCCGAAGCCCGGCGGCGGGGTGGAGAAGACGCCGATCGGCCGCGCCATGCCGCACGCCTTCGAAGCCGCGCGCCTGGCCGCCCAGCACGGCGTGCCGCTGCCCGTGCTGCACATCATCGCCACGCACAGCCCCTCCGCCGCGAAGCTGCCGGAGACGCTGGAAGGCCGCATCGTCTACCTGGCCGATGAGATCGACGTCACCGCCATCCATGGAGACCAGTTCGTCAAGGAACTGATCATCCGCCGCCGCTGAAACCCGGAGAGAGAACCGCATGAAGATCACCCGCCGCGCGGCAATCGCCGCGGCCCTCGCCACACCAGGGCTGGCAATGGCGCAAGGCGCCTATCCCAACCGCACCATCCGCCTCGTCGTGCCCTTCCCGCCCGGCGGCTCCACCGATGTCGTCGGGCGCCTCGCGGCGGAACGGCTGCAATCCGTGCTGGGCCAGACCGTGGTGGTGGAAAACCGCGGCGGCGCCTCCGGCGGCGTCGGCTCCCAGGCCGTGGCGCGGATGGCGGCGGATGGCTACTCCCTCGTCGTCTCCGGCGTCGGATCGCACGGCATCGTCCCCGCCGTCGTCGCCAACCCCGGCTACGACGCGCTGCGCGACTTCACCCATGTCGGCATGCTCGGCCTGTTCCATTCCGTGCTGGTCGTGCATCCCAGCTTCACGGCGCGCGACCTGGCAGGCTTCATCGCGGAAGCGAAGCGCCGGCCGGGCGCGGTGAACTACGCGACCTCCGGCAACGGGTCGTCGAACCACCTGATGGGCGAACTCATCAAGCTGGAAGCGGGCGTCGATATCGTCCACGTCCCCTATCGCGGCGCCGGGCCCGCGCTGCAGGCGGTGCTGGCGAACGAAGTGCCGGCCATGTGCGACAGCCTGCCCAGCGCCGCCCCCCATATCCGCGCCGGCACGCTGCGCGCGCTGGCCATCTCCGCCCGCACGCGCCTGCCGACCATGCCGGATATCCCCACCTTCGTGGAATCCGGCCTGCCGCGCGTGATCGTGGAGAACTGGTTCGGCATCGCCGGGCCCGCAGGCATGCCGGCGGACGCAACGGCACGACTCAGCCGCGCCATGGCGGATGCACTGTCGCAACCGGAACTCGTCGCGCGATTCAGGGAAATCGGGTTCGAGCCGCAGATCATGGACCCGGCGGCGACGACGCGCTTCGTGGAGGAGAATATCGCCTTCTGGGCGGATGCGGTGAAGCGTGCGGGGATCACCAACCTCTGAGGTGCATGGGGAAGGCGTTGCCTTCCCCATACCCCATCCACCAGGGCCGTGACGGCCCTGGACCGTCCTCAGCTGCGGGTCACGCTGTCGCGGCGGGCGACCATGCGATAGATGATGAGGACGATGATGGCGCCGACGACGGCGCCGATCAGGCCAGCGCCCTCGCCCGCGCGATACCAGCCGATGGCCTGGCCGAGCCAGGTCGCCACCAGCGCACCAACGATGCCCAGCAGGATCGTCACGATGATGCCGCCGGGATCACGCCCCGGCATGACGAACTTGGCGATCGCACCTGCGATCAACCCGATGATGATGGTCCAGATGAAACCCATGGCGGCGCTCCTGCCCGTGCCGCGACGTAAATCGCGGCACGGGCCGGGGTTCCCCCACTGCCGGCCTGTTCAGTTCAGCGCCTGGTAGGATCTATTGCAGCGCCTGATAGGCGAGGGCCCGCAGCTGGAAGCGGAAGGGCAGCCGCGCCGTGGTGCTCTGCATCATCAGCACCACGAACATCTCCTCCTTCGGATCGACCCAGAAATAGGTGCCATAGGCCCCGCCCCAATAGGCATCGCCCGGGCTGCCCGGCAGCGGGTTGTGGCCCACCGTATTGCGCACGGCGAAGCCCAGCCCGAAGCCCTGGCCCATCTCCGGCGTCGGCGCCAGCGGCCCGAAACGCCCCTCCACCACGCGCCGCGTCTGCGTGCCCGGCGGCAGATGGTCCGACATCATCAGGTCGATGGTGGTGCGGGAGACGAGGCGCGTGCCCTCCAGCTCCCCCTTGTTCAGCAGGAACTGGGAGAAGCGCGCATAATCCCGCGCGGTGGAGACCATGCCCCCCGCGCCGGAAAACCAGCCCGGCCGCTGCAGCGGATTGGGCATCGAAGGCCGCTGCCCCGTCGCCGGATCCACCTGCGGCTGCGCCAGCCGGTCTGCCGCCGCCTGCGGCGCCACGAAGCCCGTATCGACCATGCCGAGCGGCCCGGTGATACGGCTGCGCACGAAGCTGTCCAGGTCCTGCCCGCTGACGACCTCCACCAGCCGGCCGAGGATGTCGGTGGACCAGGAATACTCCCAGGTCGTGCCGGGCTGGTGCATTAGCGGCAGCGCGGCGATGCGCCGGCTCATTTCCTCCATGCTGAGGCCGCGCTCCCGCGCGCCGGAAGCGCGATAGGCCGCGAGCACCGGATGATCGCCCGGCGAGGAATCCGCGAGCCCCGAGGTATGCCGCAGCAAATCCTGGATGGTGATCGGCCGGCGCGCCGGCACCAGCGCCATCTGCCCGTCCCGCACTTCCGCCACGCGCGGCGTCTCCCGCCACTCCGGCAGGTAATTGCCGATGGGATAGGCGATGGAAAGCCGCCCCTCCTCCGCCAGCATCATCACCGCCAGCGACACGATCGGCTTGGTCATGGAGGCGATGCGGAAGATGCTGTCGGCGCGCATCGGCGCCTGCGCCTCCCGGTCCCGGAACCCGGCCGTCACCTCCTGCGCGATGCGGCCCTTGCGGCCGATGACGATGACGGCGCCGGGGATGAAGCCGCGGCGCACCTCCCCTTCCAGCCATTCGCCGAGGCGAGAGAGGCGTTCGCCGGACAGCCCCACCTCCTCCGCCCGCGTGGCCCTTGGCAGTTCGGCGGCACTCACCGGCACGGCAAGGCCGGCCATCATCCCGGCCGCGACAGCCAGGCGAAGCATGGGGCGCATGACATTTCCTCCGACGGCCCGCCTGTGGCGGCGGGTCCGCGGGCAAGCCTCCGCCCGGCGGGGCGGAACGGTCAAGCGATCAACGCTTCCCCCGGAAGGCCGGCGCGCGCGGGTGGCGCGGCTGGGCGTAGAGCGTCGCGGCCTCCGTGCCTTCCGGCCAGCCGCCGGCGGGCAGGCCGACATTGCGGATACTCGGGTGCAGCGCCACGAATTCCTCGTCGATATCGATGCCGAGGCCCGGCGCTTCCGGGATCATCAGGTGCCCGTCCCGCAATTCCGGCGTGGCGGTGACGCAGCGCGCGCGGCCGTCCCAATCCGGGTCCATCTTCTCCAGGATCAGCGCATTGGGGACGGCCGCCAGCACATGCAGCGCTGCATATTCCGCGACGGGACCGAGCGACCCCGCATGCGGCGCAAGGGTGGCGAAGCGGCTCTCCGCATGGATCGCGATCTTGCGCAGCCCCGTGATGCCGCCGCAGCGCCCGGCATCGGGCTGCACGACATCGACCAGCCCCTCATGCAGCAGCGTCGCGATGCCCTGAAAGCCGCCATGGCGTTCGCCGGAAGCGAGGGGCACGTCGGTGGATGCGCGCAGCCGCCGGTAGCCCTCCATATCCTCCGGCGCCAGCGGTTCCTCCACGAACAGCGGCGCCAGCGGCGCCAGCGCGTGGCAGATGCCGATGGCATCCGGCGCCGTCAGCCAGGGCGGGCCATGCGCGTCGATCATGATGTCGATGTCGTCGCCCACGGCCTCCCGGATCGCCGTCGCCTTCTCCACCGGATTCTTCACGCCGCCGGTCTTCAGCGCGCGAAATCCCTTGGCGACGGCGGCCCGCGCCTGGTCCGGCGTGCTGGCATGGGCATAGGCGCGGATACGGTCCCGCAGCCTTCCGCCCAGCAGCTGCCAGACCGGGACGCCGAGTGCCTTCCCCTTGATGTCCCACAGCGCCATGTCGATGGCGCCGATCGCGCCCTGCCCGACCACGCCCGACATCCCATGCCCCATCATCGCGACCTGCATGCGCTGGGTCATGAGTTCGATGGCAAAGGCGTCCTGCCCGATGACAACGGAGGAAAGGTCGCGCACCGCGGCCTCCACCACACGGGGCCAGCCACTGCCCTCCCCGATGCCGGTGATGCCGTCCTCCGTCTCCACCTTCACGAACAGCCAGTTGCGCGTGCCGGTGGTGATGGAGTTCCGCACATCGGCCGCCCAGCCAGAGACGCCGAGCGGCCCCGCCTGCATCAGGAAGGTGCGGATGCCCGTGATGCGGGGGCCCTTGATGGCGGCGCTCATTGCACGGTGATCCCGGCTTCGCGGATCAGCGTCGTCCAGCGCGTGAGTTCCGCGCGATACAGCCCGTCGAAGGCGGCGGGATCGGCGCTTTCCACCGGCTCGATCGCCAGCGCCTTCAGCCGCGCCTGGAAATCGGGCGAGCGGACGGCGGCCTGGGTCGCGGCGTGCAGCGCCGCGATGATGGCGGGGGGCGCGCCGGCCTTCACGCAGATCCCCTGCCAGGACCGCATCATCGCCGCCGGCGGCAGCCCGGCCTCCCCGAAGGACCGCACTTCCGGCAGCCCCGCCGTGCGGTCCTGCTGCATCACGCCCAGCATGCGGATGCGGCCCTCCGCTACCGCCGGCGCCTGGTAGCTCGCGACCAGGTCGAACATCATCTCCGTATCGCCCGTCATCAGCGCCTGGAAGGCGGGCGCGCCGCCGCGATACTGCACCGCCTCGAACCGCCCACCGATGGTCCGGAACAGAAGCTCGGCGCCGAGGTGGGAGGAAGTGCCGACCCCCGCGGTGCCGATCGTGACACCCGGGCCGCGGGCGCGGGCGACCGCGTCCTCGATGCTGGTGATGCCGGACCGCGTGCTGGCCATGACGACGACGGGCAGCGCCGTCAGCTGCCCCACCATCGCCAGGTCCCGCCCCGGATCGTAGCCGAGCTGCGGGATCAGCCCGGGATTGGTGACGAGCTGAAGGCCCGCCAGCGCCAGGGTCATCCCATCCGCCGGCGCCTGCACCACCGCCTGCGTCGCGATATTGCCCGAGGCCCCGGGCCGGTTCTCCACCACCACATTCTGCCGCAGCGCGCGGCCCATCTCCGCCGCCGCCAGCCGGGCGACGAGGTCCGCCGCGCCGCCCGGCGCGAAGCCCACCACAAGGCGCAGCGGCCGGTCCGGCCAGGATTGCGCGTGGGCGATGCCCGGCACGGCCAGCGCCGCGGCCAGCGCGGTGCGGCGGGTGAGTCCCGTTGTCATGCTTTTCCGTCCTCCAACCGCGCGATCAGGTCGCGCTTGGCCGCCATGGCATGGGCGAAGGCCGCGGCGGCGGCGGCCTCCGGTTCGCGGGCCGCGATGGCGGCCAGGATGGCGCGGTGCTGCGCGGCGGCTTCCGCCATGCGCGCCTGCCCGAAGCCGAGGCGCAGCCGCACCGCATTCACGAAGGCGCTCCGCGCCTTGTAGAGCGCGGTGGCCTGCGGGTTGTCCGCCGAAGCCTCCAGCGCATCGTGGAAGGCCTCATTCGCCGCCAGCGCCGCGGCGGCGTCGCCCTTCGCGGCTGCCTCGGCATAGGCGGCCTCATGCACCGCCATGGCGGCCAGCTGCGCCGGGGTCGCCCGTTCCGCCGCGCGGCGGGCCAGCAGGGACTGCAGGGCACCGCGGAGGTCGTAGAGATCGGCGAAGAGCCTGGCGTCCAGCACCGGCACCACGGCGCCGCGATGCTGGCGGATCTCGACCAGCCCCTCCCCCTCCAGCGCCAGCAGCGCCTCCCGCACCGGGGACATGGAGACGCCGTGCTCCGCCGCCAGCGCGCCCAGCGTGCGGTGCGTGCCGGGCTGCCAGGCGCCGCCCAGGATATCGGCGCGGAGGCGGTCCCGCAGGCGGGCATAGGCGGGGGTGGAGAGGGGTTCGGCCATAGCCCTATTCTGTATAATCGATTTTCGAAAACGGCAATCAGCAAACATCATGGCGGTGCCATTGACCCCGCCCGGCGCGATGCTTCACTGGCATCATCATGGAAACGAGCCCTTCTCCGACCCTCTCCGGTAAGGCCCGCAAGGCGGGCGTGCTGGGCTGGCCCGTCGCGCATTCCCGGTCACCCCGCCTGCATGGCTGGTGGCTGGCCAGGCATGGCATCGATGGCGCCTACCTGCCCCTGCCCGTGCGGCCGGAGCGGTTCGCCACGGCGGTGCGCGCCCTGGCCGATCTCGGCTTCGCCGGCGCCAATGTCACCATCCCCCACAAGGAAGCGGCCTATGCGCTGTGCGACGTGGTGGACCAGGTGGCGAAGCGGGCGGGATCGGTGAACACGCTGGTCTTCGATGCCGATGGCCGCATCCACGGCACCAGCACCGATGGCTACGGTTTTCTCGAATCCATCCGGGAACAGGCGCCGGGCTGGGCGGCGGCCGATGGCCCGGCCGTGATCCTCGGCGCCGGGGGCGCGGTGCGGGCGGTGGCGGCCGCGCTGCTCGATGCCGGCTGCCCGCGCCTGATCCTCGTCAACCGCACCCCCGCGCGGGCGGAGGCGCTGGCCCGCGACCTCGGCGGGCCGGTGGAGGTCGCGACCGCGGCGCCGCTGGAGGCAGCGAGCCTGCTGGTGAACGGCACGTCGCTCGGCATGGTGGGGGAGCCGCCGCTGGAGATCGACCTCGCGCCCCTGCCCGCCACGGCGGTGGTGGCCGACATGGTCTATGTCCCGCTCGAAACCCCCCTGCTGGCCGCCGCCCGCGCGCGGGGCCTGCGCGGGGTGGATGGCCTGGGGATGCTGCTGCACCAGGCGCGGCCCGGCTTCCGGGAATGGTTCGGCGTGGAGCCGAAGGTGGACCAGGCGCTGCGGGACTACGTGGCGCACGACATCCCGCGCCGATGAAGGTGCCTGGCGCATGAAGGTCCTGGGCCTCACGGGCAGCATCGGCATGGGCAAGTCCACCGCCGCCCGGGCCTTCCGGCGCCTGCGCGTGCCGGTCTTCGATGCCGATGCCGCCGTCCATCGCCTGCAAGCCCGGGGCGGTGCCGCCGTGCGCCCCATCGAGGCCGCCTTCCCCGGCACCACCCGTGACGGGCGCGTGGACCGGGAGGCGCTGCGAAACCGCGTCCTTGGCGATCCCGCCGCGCTGCGCGTGCTGGAACGCATCGTCCATCCCCTGGTCCGCCGGGCGGAGCGCGCCTTCCTCGCCGCCTGCCGCCGCCGGGGCGAAGGCCTGGCGGTGCTCGACGTGCCCCTACTGTTCGAGACGAAGGGGGAGGGGCGGGTCGATGCGGTCATCGTCGTCTCCGCCCCCGCCGCCACGCAGCGCGCGCGCGTCCTGGCCCGTGGTGGCATGACGCCGGAACGCCTCGCCGCCATCCTCGCCCGACAGATGCCGGATGCCGAGAAGCGCTGCCGCGCCGATCATGTGGTAAGGACGGGCCTGTCCCGCCACGCCGCCCAGCGCCAGATCAAGGTGATCGTCCGCCGCCTGCGCCGACCCTGATTCGAAAAGCCCTCTCCCCCCTGGGGGGGAGAGGGTTGGGAGAGGGGAGGGGCGCTTTCTTCGAGGTTCCCATGCGCCAGATCGTGCTCGACACCGAGACCACCGGCCTCGACCCCGCCACCGGCGACCGGGTGATCGAGGTCGCGGCCATCGAGATCTACAACTTCATGCCCACCGGCCAGACCTTCCACGTGCTGGTCGATCCCGAGCGCGACATCCCCGAGGAAGCCACGAAGGTCCACGGCTTCACGGCGGAGATGCTGCGCGGCAAGCCGCTGTTCCGCGACATCGCGCAGTCGATGCTCGATTTCCTCGGCGACAGCGAGGTCATCGCCCACAACGCCCGCTTCGATTTCGGCTTCCTCGACGCCGAACTGGTCCGCGCCGGGCACAAGAAGCTCGATCGCGCGCGGATGGTGGACAGCCTGGAGATCGCCAAGCGCCGCTACCCCGGCCTGCCGAACAGCCTGGATGCGCTGTGCCGGCGCCTCGGCGTCGATAACTCCATGCGCACCAGCCACAACGCCCTGCTGGACGTGAAGCTGCTGGCGGAAGTCTATCTCGAACTCATGGGTGGCAAGCAGCCGGGGTTCGAGCTGGCGGCCGTGACCACCAAGCCCGTGATGCCCGGCGTGGTGATCGCGGCCCCCGTCGCCCGCCGCCCCGTCCTGGTCGCGCCCACCGAGGCCGAGGCCGCCGCCCATGCCGAATTCGTGACGAAGCGCCTGGGCAAGGGCGATCCCCTCTGGCTGAAGCCGCCCTTCGCGGAACCGGCGCCCACCAGCGGGGCACAGGCCGAAACCTGACCCTCCCGCATCGCGGGGGGTTGTCCTACATTGCGGGCATGACCCCGCCCCGCCCCCGCGTCGCGCTCTTCGTCACCTGCCTGGTGGACCTGTACCGCCCCAGTGTCGGCTTCGCCGCGCTGAAGCTGCTGGAGGAGGCGGGCTGCGAGGTCGTGGTGCCGGACACCCAGACCTGCTGCGGCCAGCCCGCCTACAACAGCGGGGACCGCGCCACCGCCACCGACCTGGCCCGTGCCGTGGTCGATGCCTTTTTTCCCTATGACTACACCGTCGCGCCCTCCGGCTCCTGCGCCGGCCAGATCGCGCACCATTACCCCTCGCTCTTCGCCGATGACCCGTTCTATCGCGGCAAGGCGGAGGCGCTGGGCGCCAAGACGCATGAGCTGACATCCTTCCTGACCGACGTGCTCGGCCTGACATCCGTCACGGCGCGCTATGACGGCATCGCCACCTATCACGACAGCTGCTCGGGGCTCCGCGAACTCGGCGTGAAGGCCCAGCCCCGCGCGCTGCTCTCCACGGTCGAAGGCCTGGCCCTGAAGGAAATGGCAGAGCCGGAAATCTGCTGCGGCTTCGGCGGCACCTTCTGCGTGAAGTATCCCGACATCTCCAACCGCATGGTCGGCGACAAGGCGAAGGACGTGGCGGCGACGGGCGCGGACACGCTGCTGGCCGGCGACCTCGGCTGCCTGCTGAACATGGCGGGCAAGCTGAAGCGCGAAGGATCGGCGGTGAAGGTCCGGCACGTGGCGGAAGTGCTGGCAGGCGTCACCGGCGATGTCGCGCCGATCGGGGAGGCGCGGTAGCGCGCCTCTCCCCCGGCTTGTCACCCCTGGCATGTCACCCTTGGGCGGCGATCCAGTGCGTCAGCCTTGGTGCCACGCTGCCATCGACGACGCGCCACGCACCGTCCTCGCGCTTCTCCGCCAGTATCCGCGGTTGCGGCCGGTGCGTGGCGCGGTCGGTCAGCGAATTGTCGATGACGAGTCCTGCATCGGCCCGGCCTGCGAATTCCGGGAAATTGGCATAGGACGCATCACGGCGCGCGAGGACACGTTCGCTCGGCACATCATGGCCGCCGAGGGCCACGCGATGCGCGACCCGCGCGACATTCAGGTCAGCGAGTTCGACGGTGACGTAGATGATCCCGAAGCGGCGCCCGATCTTTCGCGCCAGGTCGATGAGGGCGAAGAATTTCGGTGAACTGCCCACGGTCTCGACCAGGATCGTGCGGCCCGCATGCACCGCTTCCTCCACAAGGGAGTCGGACAGAGTCTGCGCTGCCCGGACATAGGCGAAGGCGGAAGCCCCCGGGACGACTGGCGGCAGCAGCCTGGCGATGTCGTCCGGCGATTGGGCAACGGAGGGTATCGAGGGGTGCCACGCCTGCAGGGCCCCGCTGCGCGCCAGCGTGGACTTGCCGGAACCGTTGGGTCCCGCGACGATCCAGAGCCAGCCTTCGGCAGCCACGGGTGCTGGTCAGGCCCGGGGGGATGCCTGGTTGGCCGAAAGGCGGCGTGATCCGTCAGGGTGTACCCAGACGACGCGCCCGCCTTCGACCGTCGGATAGGGCGTGCCGCGCGCCAATCCTTCCTCGAGTTCCAGCCCTGCCGCGGTCGCGAAGACGTTCGATGCAGCCACCGCTTCCGGGGAGGCATCCTGCGGGGGGGCTGGCGCTGGCGTGTAGGTCAACGCGGCGCCCGTCGTGTAGCTGAGGACAACGGCCATGCCTCCAACTTATCGGCAGGGTGAGGCTGCAACAACCTCATTGCCGTATCGTTACTGATCTCACTCATTGGCGGGCATGGTATACCGCCTATGTGTTGCAGAAAAGGCACATGGGCGAGAGGCGGCCCCACCGCCAAGCCCCTGACCAATCCGCCCCGACGCGCTAGATTGGGCCCGACAGGAGTTCCCATGGTCCAGGTCACCTCCCCCGCCTTCAAGCGCAACGCCGCCGCGGCGCTCGAAGATGCCGGCCTCCAGAAGGCCCTCGGCAAGGCCAAGGGCGCCTTCCTCCAGCGCCGCGCCGCCGCCGTCGCCGCCCTGCCGGAGTTCGAGACGCTTCGCGACACCGGCCGCGACATCAAGAACCACACCCTCGCCAATCTCGATTTCTACCTCGAGACCTATGCCGCCAATGTCGAGCGCGCGGGCGGCCAGGTCCATTGGTGCTCCACCGCCGCCGATGCCCGCGCCGCCGTGCTCGACATCTGCCGCAAGGCCGGTGCGCGGACGGTCACCAAGGGCAAGTCCATGATCTCCGAGGAGATCGGCGTGAACGACCATCTGGAGGCCCATGGCATCCAGCCGGTCGAGACCGACCTCGGCGAGTACATCATCCAGCTTCGCCACGAACACCCCAGCCACATCATCGCCCCCGCCTTCCATTTGAACCGGGAGGATTGGGAGGCTCAGTTTCGCCTGTCCCACACGGATCTTCCCAAGGACCGGGTGTTCAACGAACGCCGCGATATCCTGGCGGAAGCGCGCACCCGCCTCCGCCAGAAATTCCTGGCGGCGGATGTCGGCATCACCGGCGCCAACTTCCTGATCGCGGAGACCGGCAGCAGCGTCATCGTCACCAATGAAGGCAATGGCGACCTGACGCAGACGCTGCCGCGCGTGCACATCGTCCTCGCCAGCATCGAGAAGGTCGTGCCGACGCTGGAGGACTGCACCTCCCTCCTCCGCCTTCTGGCGCGCTCCGCCACCGGCCAGGATTTCTCCGTCTACACCACCTTCTCCACCGGCGTGCGCCGGCCCGAAGACCTGGACGGGCCGGAAGAGTATCATGTGGTGCTCATCGACAATGGCCGGTCCAACATGATGGGGACCGACTTCCAGGAGATGCTGCGCTGCATCCGCTGCGCCGCCTGCATGAACCACTGCCCCGTCTATGGCGCGGTCGGCGGCCATGCCTATGGGTGGGTCTATCCGGGCCCGATGGGCAGCGTGCTGACGCCAACCCTGGTCGGCGTCGACAAGGCCGGGCACCTGCCCAACGCCAGCACCTTCTGCGGCAAATGCGAAAGCGTCTGCCCCGTGAAGATCCCGCTGCCCAAGCTGATGCGCCACTGGCGCGAACGGGAATTCGAACGCCACCTCTCCCCCCAGGGCATCCGCTCCAACCTCGCCCTCTGGGCCTGGTTCGCGCGGCGGCCTTCCGCCTACCGGCTCGCAACCCGCCTCGGCATCCGCGCGCTGTCGGCTCTGAGCCGCGGCAAGGGCGCCTTCCGCTGGCTGCCCTTCGCCGGCGGATGGACGGAGGGGCGTGACCTGCCGGCGCCCGAACCGGGAGGCACCTTCATGGCCCGCTACCAGGCCCGGCAGAAGGAAGCCCGCCGATGAGCGACCATGAGGCAGAGCGCGTGCACGGATACCGCTTTCCGCAGAACCAGCCCGCCCGCGTGCCGCAGCGCCCGACCGGCACGCTGGCCGAGATCTACGCCGCCATCGATGCCGACACCCCGGCCGCAAGGCTGAACCAGGACCTCGACCGGATCGAACGGTCCCTGGCGGTGCTGGAACAGGCGGTGCGTGACGCCATGGAGGCCGAGCAGGCCGCCGCCGCGCGGGACCAGGGCCAATGAGCAAGGAAGCCATCCTCGGCGCCATCCGCCGCGGCCTGAAGCGCGGGCCCCTGCCCACAGACCAGCGCGCCATGCTGGAAGGGCGCCTGGCGACCCACCCGCGCCACCTGATCCCGGCGCGGTCCCGCCTGCCGCGGCCGGAGCAGATCGCGCTTTTCATCCGCAATGTGGAGAAGGAATTCGGCACGGTCGAACGGGTGCCGGATCTGGCCGCGATCCCGGCCGCGGTGGCGGATTTCCTCGCCGCCCAGAACCTGCCCGCCCGCCTGGTGGTCGCCCCCCACCCCGAACTCGCCGCCATCGACTGGTCCGCCCGCCCGATGATCGAGCGGGAGGCGCGGCGCGCCCGGGATGGCGATGTCGTCTCCCTCCAGCATGGCTGGGCGGGCGTGGCGGAAACGGGAACGATCCTCTTCCCCTCCGACCCCGTCCGCCCCGCCACGCTCAACCTGCTGCCGGAGACGGAGATCGTCGTGCTCCGCGCCTCGGCCATCGTCGGCGCCTATGAGGAAGCCTGGGACCGGCTGCGGGCGGAGCGGAAGGACCCGCTGACCGGCGGCTTCATGCCGCGCAACCTGATGTTCGTCACCGGCCCCTCCCGCAGCGCGGATATCGAGCAGACGCTGGAACTCGGCGCCCACGGCCCCCGCCGCCTGCATGTGCTGCTGCTGGAGGACGAAGCAGCCCCCGGCCTGGCCAGCCCCGCCGCGCCCGGGGGCTGATCCCCGCCGTGATCCGACGCGCGCGACCCAAGGGGCTGAGCGGCACCGACCTCGCGCTGTGGCACGCCTATACGGCGGAGATCACGCCGCTGTTCGGCCGCGCGCGCCCCGCCGCGCCGGAAGCGCCGCCCGCGCCGCCGCCGGTGCCGCCGGCGGAGCCCATCCTGGTGAAGCCCGCGCCCAAGCCGGCCGGGCGCCCCGCCATCCCCGAGATCCGGGTGGGGGAGGCGCCGGGCGGGCTCGACCGCAAGCGCTGGACGGCGCTGCGGCGCGGCGACATGCGCGCCGAACGCACGCTCGATTTGCATGGGCGACGGGTGCAGGAGGCGCATGCGGCGCTGCGCGCCTTCATCCATGACGCGGCGGCGGACGGCATCCGCACCGTGACCGTGGTGACGGGGAAGGGGCCGCAGCCGGAGGGGGGTATCCTCAAGCGCGAATTGCCGCACTGGCTGAACGCGCCGGACCTCCGCCCGCTGGTGCTGGGGGCGGCGCATCCGCATCCCACGAATGCGGGGGCGGTGAACCTGCTGCTGCGGCGGGTGCATCGGGCGAAGGGGTGGTAACGCTGCTTTCCAGGCCAGGTGGGGGGAACGCCGTTCCCCCCACACCCCCCATGCCAAGGGCCAGCGGGCCCTTGGAACCCAGGCCATTGATGACGGTCCAGGGGCGGTTCGCCCCTGGCCGGGGGTGCAGGGGGGCGGCGCCCCCCTGCGGGCTAGGTCGGTGCAGGGGGGCGGCGCCCCCCTGCGGGCCATGACCCCCTTCGGCGCCCGCCTCCGCGCGCTCCGCCGCGCCCGCCGCGTCACCCTCAAGGACATGGCCGCCGCGCTGCAGGTCTCCTCCGCCTATCTCTCCGCGCTGGAGCACGGCCATCGCGGCCGCCCCTCCGCCGGCCTGGTCCACCAGGTGAACGAGTTCTTCGGCCTGATCTGGGACGAGGCCGAGGAACTGTCGGAACTCGCAAAACTCTCCCACCCCAAGGTCACGCTGGACACCGGCGGCCTGACGCCGGAGGCGACGGCGCTGGCCAACCGCCTTGCCGACACCATCCACCGCCTTACCCCGCAGACAGTGGCCGCCATGCACGCCTTGCTGGACCGGGAAGCCCCGTCCGAGAAACCCCGCCTCCGCCGCGCGGCCGGCCGATAGACGGGACGCCCGCCAGGGGCTTTCATGACAGTCCCGTGACACGGCGAAGGCGCGTTCTTGTCCACCTCGGTCATGCTGCTGGTCCTGCTCGGCGCTGCCCTTCATGCCGGATGGAACGCGCTGGTGAAGTCGGGCGGCGACAAGCTGCTGGACACCGCGCTGGTGGTGCTGGGCTCCGCCACCCTGGCGGCCGTGGCGCTGCCCTTCCTGCCGCTGCCCCAGGCCGAGGCCTGGCCCTTCCTGATCGCCTCCGGCGTCATCCACCTGCTGTATTTCTGGCTGGTCGCCGCCGCCTATGGCAGCGGGGAGATGAGCCTGGCCTACCCGCTGATGCGCGGCACCGCGCCGCTGCTGGTGGCGCTGCTGAGCGGATCGGTGCTGGGGGAGGCGCTGGGCACGGCCGGATGGCTCGGCGTCGTGCTGATCTGCGGCGGCGTGCTGGCCATGGCCTGGAAGAAGGGCGCGAAGCCGGACCTCCCCACCATCGGCTTCGCGCTGGCCAATGCGCTGGTCATCGCGCTCTACACGCTGGTGGATGGCACGGGTGCCCGGGCTTCCGGCCATGCGGTGTCCTACACCTTCTGGGTCTTCCTGCTGACGGCGCTGCTCTTCGTCGGCCTGGTCGCCTGGCAGCGCCCGGCGGCGCTGGCGGGCCATGTCCGCCGGCGCTGGCGCATCGGGCTGGGCGCGGGGGTGGCGACGCTCGGCTCCTACGCCCTGGCGCTCTGGGCCATGACGCAGGCGCCCATCGCGGCGGTGGCGGCGCTGCGCGAATCCTCCATCCTGTTCGGCGTCGCGCTGGCGGCGCTGCTATTGGGGGAACGCCCGGGCCCGACGCGCATCGCCGGGGCACTCGCCATCACCCTCGGCGCCGCCTGCCTCCGCCTCCTCTGAAGGATCTTTGTTCATGCGCCTCGCTGTCCTGGGGGCCGGGGCGATCGGCCCGGCCGCTGCCGTCCTCGCCGTCTCCCGCGGGCACAGCGCCATCCTCTGGTCCCCCTCCGGCGCCGGCATCGCGGGCATCGACGGCACCCTCCAGGCGGAGGGCCTGATCGAGGGCGCCTTCCCCCTGCCCACCACCACCAGCCTGGAGGAAGCCTTCGCCGGCGCCGATGCCGCCTTCCTCGCCGTGCCCGCCTATGCCTTCGCTGATGTCCTGCCCCGCGTCGCCGCCGCGCTGCCCGCGAACGTGCCCTTGCTGATCGCCCCCGCCGCCAGCCTGGCGCCGCTGGCGCTCGACGCCATGCTCGCCGCCCGCGGCGCGGACCCGGGCCGCGCCCCCATCGGCGCCATGGCCACCACCCCCGGCGGCGCCCGCCGCCTGGCGCCCGGGCGGGTCAAGGTCGCGATGCTGCGCAGCGCGGTGGAGGTCGCGGCCATCCCCGCCGCCGCCGGCCCGGCAATGGCGGCGCTGGCCCAGGACCTGTTCGGCCATGCCTGCCCGCCCTCGCCCGATGCGCTGCACGCCAGCCTGCTGAACCTGAACCCCATCGCCCATGCCGTCATGGCGCTGACCAACGTCACGCGGATGGAACGGGCCGAGCCCTGGTCCCAATACGCCATGATGACGCCCGCCGCCTGCCGGATGATGGAGGCGATGGGCGCGGAGCGGGACACGCTCGCCGCCCGCTTCGGCCATCGCCTCGACAGCCTGGCGAGCTTCCTCCAGCGCGCCAACGGCGTGCCCCCCGCGCCGCTGGCGGAAACCGCCGCCGCCATCGCCGCCAGGCGCCCCGACGTGCTGGGCCCGAAGACCATGGCGACCCGCTACGTGACGGAGGACGTGCCCTTCGGCCTCTCCTTCTACCTGGCCCTCGCCGGCGACACGCCCATGCCCGTGACTGCCGCCGTGGTCACGGCGCTGGAGGCGCTGTGGGGCCGGGACCTGCGCGCCAACCCGATCCTGGACGCGATCGACCTGGCGGCGCTGCCCCACGGCCTGCAATCGGGGATCGGCCGCGCCCCGTGATGATCTTGCGCGCAGGGCCGGCGGGGCTATGGTCCCGGCCATTCGTCCCAGGCCGCCAGGCCCCAATCGCAAGGATCGTCCATGGCCGACTACGTCGTTCCCCCGCCCGCCCAGGCGGCCCTGCCCGTCAAGGGCGGCGGCCTGTTCCCGGTGCGCCGCATCTTCTGCGTCGGCCGCAACTACGCCGAGCACGCGATCGAGATGGGTTCCGACCCGACGCGGGAGCCCCCCTTCTACTTCACCAAGCCCTCCGACGCCGTTGTCATCAACGACGCCGACATGCCCTACCCCTCCGTCACCAAGTCCCTGCACCATGAGATGGAACTCGTGGTCGCCATCGGCACCGGCGGCGTGGACATCAAGATCGAGGACGCGCTGAAGCATGTCTGGGGCTATTGCTCCGGCCTCGACATGACCCGCCGCGACATCCAGAACGAGGCGAAGAAGACCGGCCGCCCGTGGGACATGGGCAAGGGCTTCGACCAGTCCGCGCCGATGGGCCTGCTGGTTCCGGCCGCCGGCATCGATCCCTCCAAGGGCAAGATCGAGCTGCGCGTGAACGGCAAGGTCACGCAGACCTCCGATCTCTCCAAGCTGATCTGGTCCGTGCCGGAAGTCATCGCGAACCTCTCCGGCCTGGTGCGGCTGGAACCGGGCGACCTGATCATGACGGGCACGCCGGAAGGCGTGGCGGCCGTGGTCCGCGGCGATGTCCTCGAAGGCTTCGTCGAGGGTGTCGGCACGGTCAAGACCAAGATCGTTTGATTTTCATGGCATGGATGCAAGCGCATCCATGCCCCTCAGACGCCGGGCGCCGGGCATCCGCCCGGCTTGGCTTCGCGGCATAGGCCGCGGGCGCCGTTCGGCGCCTCGGCCCGCCTGAAGTGCGGCGGGCCGCCCTGGCACCTGTGAAGCGAGGCGTCGAGCTATGACGGCAGGACGGAAAAAGGGGGAAGCGCCAGCCTCCCCGGCGGTGATCCAGGCGGCGCGGCCGCTGCGCATCGTCACCTGGAACATCAATTCCGTCCGCCTCCGCCTGCCCCTGCTGGCGGATCTCGTCGCGGCGCTCAGCCCCGATGTGATCTGCCTGCAGGAGACGAAGTGCCCCGACGAACACTTCCCGCATGACGGCGTCGAAGCCCTCGGCTTCGCGCATCGCGCGGTGCGCGGGATGAAGGGCTACAACGGCGTCGCCATCCTCTCGAAGCTGGCCTTCACGACGCGCGACGGCGCCGATCCCGACTGGTGCGGGAAGGGTGATTGCCGCCACCTCGCCGTGGAGATCGACGCCCCCGGCGGCCCCGTCGAATTGCACGACTTCTACATCCCGGCCGGCGGCGACATCCCCGACCGCGAGAAGAACATCAAGTTCGCGCACAAGCTGGATTTCGTGGCGGAGGCCACCGCCTGGTCCGCGCAACGCAAGGCCGCCGGCGGATTCAAGCGCGCCGTGCTGGTCGGCGACCTCAACATCGCCCCCCTGGAACACGATGTCTGGTCGCACAAGCAGCTTCTGGACGTCGTCAGCCACACGCCGGTGGAAACCCAGGCCCTGACCGCGATGATGGCGGCCGGCGACTGGCATGACGCGCTCCGCCACTTCGTGCCGGCGGACCAGAAGCTCTACACATGGTGGTCCTATCGCGCCGCGGATTGGCGGGCCTCGGATCGCGGGCGGCGGCTCGACCATGTCTGGGTCTCCCCCGACCTCGCCGGCGGCCTTCGCAGCCACACCGTGCTGAAGGATGCGCGGGGTTGGGAGAAGGCGTCCGACCACGTCCCCGTGCTGATCGAGGTCGCGACCTGATCCGCCGCTTTCTCCGTCGCTTCGGGCCGCTGCTCGGCGCCGTCCTGCTGCTGCAGACGGTGCTGGCGCCCTCGCTGTGCCTGGCGCGTGGCGCCGGGCATGCGGCGCTGGTGATGGAGATCTGCGGGCCGGATGGCCTGAAGCGCGTTGCCATCGGCGCCGATGGCCAGGTCCTGCCCCTGCCGGCGCATGACCCGGCGGAACACGGCCCCGGCTTCTGCCCCGCCTGCCACGCCGTGCCCGCGGTCGCGGCGCTCGACCCGCCGCTGCTGCCCACGCCCCATTGGGTGCGCGTGGCGCAGGCGGACGCCCTCCCCCAATCCACCGCGCCGCGCCCGCCCATCCGCGGGCCGCCGCTCGGCGCCCAGGCTCCCCCCCTCTCCTGACGGTCCGCGCGGCACCGCGCCGCGCCTTCGCGCACCTATCAGGACAGGAACGGAATCATCATGCGTCTCATCACGCGTTGCCGGCTGCTGGCCGGCACGGCGCTGCTCGCGCCCACCCTCGCCTTCGCCCAGGAAGCCACCCCGGGCATCTCCATCACCGTCACCGCGCCGCCCATCCCGGCCGCCGCCGCGACGCCGTCCAACGAACAGGCGACGGAGGAAGCCCGCCGCATCCCCGGCAACGTCTCCATCGTGCCGGCGGAGCGTTTCCTCGACCGCCCCGGCTCGACCACGCTGCGGGAGATGCTGGACCTCACCCCCGGGGTCTTCGCCCAGCCGAAATGGGGCGAGGATTCGCGCCTTTCGATCCGCGGCTCCGGCTTGGCCCGCAACTTCCACCTGCGCGGCGTGCGCCTGACGCTGGATGGCATGCCGATCAACCAGGCCGATGGCAGCGGCGATTTCCAGGAACTGGATGCGCAGCTTCTGCAGCGGCTGGAGGTCTTCCGCGGCGGCAACGCCTTCGCGCTCGGCGCCAACACGCTGGGCGGCGCGCTCAACGGCGTGTCCCAGACCGCACAGAGCAACCCCGGCGGCACGGTCCGCCTGGAAGCCGGCAGCCACGGCTTCGCCCGCGGCCTGCTGAGCTATGGCGCCACGGCCGGCCAGGCGGATGCCTTCATCGCCTATTCCACCCTCAGCCAGGAAGGCTTCCGCGACCACAGCGCCGGCCGCAGCCAGCGCGTCAACGGCAATGTCGGCTATCGCTGGTCCGACAATGCGGAGACGCGCTTCTACGTCACCTACAACAACATCTGGCAGCAGATCCCCGGGGCCGTGACGCGCGACCAGGCGCTGCGGTCGCCACGCACCGCCGCCAGCGCCAACCTGGCCGGCGACTACCAGCGCAACATCGAAAGCCTCCGCCTCGGCAGCCGCACCGCGGTCCGGCCGATGGAGGGCGTGCTGCTGGAAGCCGGCATCAGCCTGGTGCGGCGTGAACTGGACCACCCGATCTTCCAGTATATCGACCAGCGCAACGACGATGTCGGCGCCTATGCCCGCGCCACGCTGGATGGCGTGGTGGGCGGCATGGACCACCGTCTGGTGGTCGGCGCCAATGCCGCGATCGGCGTCACCGACAGCAACCGATACCTGAACATCGGCGGCCGCGCCGGCGCGCGCACCGCCTCCTCCCTCGACCGCGCGCGCACCAACGACCTGTATGCCGAAAGCACGCTGCGGGTGCGCCCCGATGTTGCGATCATCACCGGCCTGCAGGCCGGGGAGGCCTATCGCTCATCGCGCGACCGCTTCCTGACGGAAGCCGTCACATCAGCCGACCCCTTCCGCGACGACAGCGGCAGCGGCCACTGGCAGTGGCTGAACCCGCGCTTCGGTGCGCTGTGGGACGTGACGGACCAGGCGCAGCTTTTCGCCAACCTCACCTGGAGCACGGAGCCGCCGACGCTGTCGGATCTCACGCCGCTGGTCGCCGTCGGCGGCTTCTCCCGCCTCGACGCGCAGCGCGCCGTGACGGCGGAAATCGGCACGCGCGGCCGGCAGGGCGACCTCAGCTACGAGGTCACGCTCTACCGCTCCTGGATCAAGGACGAGATCCAGCTCCTCGCCGGCCCCACGGCGGGCACGTCGCTGGCGCAGAATGTCGACCGCACCATCCACCAGGGGATCGAGGCCGGGGCGGACTGGCTGGCGGCGCGGGATTCGATCGCGGTCGGTGACACGCTGCGGCTGCGCGGCGCCTACACCTTCAGCGATTTCCGCTTCGACGGCGACCGCAGCTATGGCGACAACGAATTGCCCGGCGCGCCGCGGCACCTGCTGCGCGCCGAGCTCCGCTACGCCCATCCCGCCGGTGGCTGGGTGGCGCCGCACCTGGACTGGGTGCCGCAGGCCTTCTACGCGGACAACGCCAATACGCTGAAGACCAGCAGCTACGCCCTGTTCGGCATCCGCGGCGGCTGGGATTTCGGCCATGGCGTCACCGCCTTCGCGGAGGCCCGGAACCTCGGCGACACGCGCTACATTTCCAGCACCAGCGTGGCGACGGTGGCGGCTGCGAACAGCGCGCTGTTCGAGCCCGGCTTCGGCCGCAGCGTCTTCGCGGGGGTGCAGTTCCGCTTCTGACGAAGCAGGAGCCGCCGGATCACGCCGGCGGCTCCCACCGTCACTCAGCGGCGGTTGCCGCCGCCGCTGCTCTGCCCGTCCTTGCGGCCGGCCTCGCTGGCCTTCTCCCGGTCCTGGGCGAAGTTGCCCGGGTTTCCATCGGAATTCCCCTGGGACCCGCCACCGCCCTGGCTGTGCTGGCCGCCCATGCGGCCGGCCTCGCTGGCCTTTTCCCGGTCATTGGCGAAGTTGCCGGGGTTGTTGTCCTTCCCCTGGTGGCTGCCGCCGACCTGGCCGGCGCGCGCGGCCTTCTCCGGGTCGTTCGCGAAATTGCCGGGGTTGTTCTCCCGCCCCTGGTGCTGGCCGCCGGTGCGCCCGGCCTCGGCCGCCTTCTCCCGGTCATTCGCGAAATTGCCGGGATTGCTGTTGCCCTGGTTGTTGCCGGCCATGATGCCGTTCTCCCATCTCTCTCGTTCGGGACCGCCGGTTTCCCCGGCTGGCCCATCCGCCGCCGGCCCCCCGGGGCCCGCTTCGGGGACGGTCGGAAGAACGCGGGCCGCACCGGCCGGGATGCGCGCCTTGAGCGGATTTCACGCGATGCGTTCGCGCAGCGGTGCCGAACCGTGCCGGTCGCCTGGCCCGCGCGTTCCCGCCGCCGCCGCTCACGAGTCCGGAATCCCCGCCGGAACCGCAGCGCAGCATCCCGCGTTCTGACGGGCATCCAGGACGTCCGGATGGTCCAGGGCAGCGGCGATCACGCCGCGCGGCAGGCTGCCGTGTGCCCGTCCATCCGCCCCCTGACCATAGGAGATCAGGATGAACGAGGCCCCGCCTTGTGCCGTACACGCACGTCCCGTGCTGCTCTGCCTCTCCCACCTGCGCTGGGATTTCGTCTTCCAGCGCCCGCAGCACCTGATGACGCGCGCGGCCCGGACGCATGAGGTGATCTTCCTGGAGGAACCGCTCCACCAGGACGTGCCCGCCCCGCGGCTCGACCTCTCCCCCCGTCCCGGCGGCGTCACCGTCGCGCAGCCCATCCTGCCGCATGGCACCACGCCCGATGCCGCCGTCAGCGCGCAGCGGGACCTGATGGACGGGCTTCTCGCCGCCCGCGCCGGCCGCAAGCTGGTCGCCTGGTTCTACACGCCGATGGCGCTGGCCTTCGCGGGGCACCTGCATCCCGACGTCACCGTCTATGACTGCATGGACGAACTCTCCGCCTTCCGCGGCGCGCCGCCGGCGATGCTGGAGATGGAGCGCCGCCTGATCGCCCGCGCGGACCTGGTCTTCACTGGCGGCCGAAGCCTCTATGAGGCGAAGCGCGGCCGGCACGCCCGCGTCCACTGCTTCCCCTCCTCCATCGATACCGCCCATTTCGGCCAGGCGCGCCTTGGCCCGGCGGAGCCGGAAGCGATGCGCGGCCTGCCGCATCCGCGCCTCGGCTTCTTCGGCGTCATCGACGAACGGATGGATATCGACCTGGTCGCGACGCTCGCGGCGCTGCGCCCGAACTGGTCCTTCGTCATGGTCGGGCCCGTCGTGAAGATCGACGAAGCGGCCCTGCCCCGCGCCGCCAACATCCACTGGCTCGGTGGCCGCGGCTATGCCGACCTGCCCGCGCATCTCGCGCATTGGGATGTCGGCTTCATGCCCTTCGCGCTGAATGAGAGCACACGCTTCATCAGCCCGACCAAGACGCCCGAATTCCTCGCCGCCGGCCTGCCCGTCGTCTCCACCCCCGTCGTGGACGTGGTGCGCGACTATGCCGATGCCGGCCTGGTGGAGATCGCGGAGGATGCCGCCGCGATGGCCGCGAAGGTGGAGATGATGCTGGCGCGGGATCGTGGGCCCTGGCTCACCCGCGTCGATGCGCAGCTCGCCCGCAATTCCTGGGACATCACCTGGGGCCGCATGGCCGGGCTGATCGGCGACATCGCGGCGCCGCAGATGTCGGTGGCGCGCGCGGGTGCCGGACGTGCCTTCCAGACCATCCGGGCAGCGGGGGCGGCGCATGTTTGATTGGCTCATCGTGGGGGCCGGCTTTGCCGGCTCCGTCCTGGCCGAACGCCTGGCGACGCAGCGCGGCGACAAGGTGCTCGTCATCGACAAGCGGCCGCACATCGCCGGCAATGCCTATGACCATCTCGACGAGGCGGGCGTGCTGATCCACCGCTACGGCCCGCACATCTTCCACACCAACAGCGAAGCGGTGTTCGGCCATCTCTCGAAGTTCACGGCCTGGCGCAACTACGAACACCGCGTCCTCGCGCAGGTCATCAGCCCGACCACCGGCCAGCCCGTGCAGGTGCCGATGCCGATCAACCTCGACACCATCAACACCCTCTACGGCCTGTCGCTGACGGAGGCCGAGGTGGAGGGATGGATGGCGGCGCGGGCGGAGACGCCGGACCAGATCCGCACGAGCGAGGATGTGGTGGTGGCCAAGGTGGGCCGCGAACTCTACGAACTCTTCTTCCGCGGCTACACGCGCAAGCAATGGGCGCTCGACCCCGGCGAGCTGGACAAGTCGGTCACCGCGCGCGTGCCGACGCGCACCAACACCGATGACCGCTACTTCACCGACAGGTTCCAGGCGATGCCGCGGGATGGCTACACCGCGATGTTCGCGCGCATGCTGGACCAGCCCGGCATCACGGTGCGCACCGGCATGGATTTCGCGGAAGCGCGCAAGCGCTTCAGCTTCCGCCGCATCATCTGGACGGGTCCGGTCGATGAGTATTTCGGCTTCCGCTACGGCAAGCTTCCCTACCGCAGCCTGAATTTCCGGCATGAGACGCTGGACCGCGAATGGGCGCTGCCGACCGGCACGGTGAACCACCCGGCGGAGGAGACGCCCTTCACCCGCGTCTCCGAATACAAGTGGATCACCGGCCAGCAGCATCCGAAGACCAGCGTGACCTACGAATTCCCGTCCGCGGAGGGCGACCCCTACTACCCCATCCCCCGCCCGGAGAACGCCGCGCTCTACAAGCGCTACGAGGCGCTGGCGGATGCGGAGCGGGACACCTGGTTCGTCGGACGGCTCGCGACCTACCGCTACTACAACATGGACCAGGTGGTGGGGCAGGCTCTGGCGACCTTCGCGCGGGTCCAGACGGTGGTGCCGCCCGCCTCCGCCAATGACGACCAGCGGCTGGCCCAAGCCGGGACGGCGGATTGAAGACAGCCGCCACGGCGGCCGTAAGCGGGGTGAAAGCTGGCGCGGGTAGGGTGGGAGCATTCCCTTCTCCCCCTCTCCCTCCCCCCGAGGTTCCGCTTGCCCCTGTCCCGGATTCTCCTTCGGCTGGAGCTGGCCCTCTGGCGGCGCCGGGGCCGCCTGCCGCTGCTGTGGTGGCGTGACGATGGCACGCAGGCGGATACGCCGGCGCTCCGGCGGCTCCTCGCCCTGTCGCATCGCCACGCCGTGCCGCTGACCCTGGCGGTCACGCCGCCCGCCGCCGGCGCGCCCACGTCGTCCGCCCTGGCCGCCCTGCTGGCGGCCTGCCCGCTGGTGACCGTGGCGCAGCACGGCATCACCCACCGCAACATCGCCGGCCCGGGGGAGGCGCCCTCCGAGGTCCCGCGGGTGATCGGCCTCGGCATGCTGGCCAGCGAGATCGGCCGCGCGGCCGCCGCCCTGGAGGGGCTGCCGAACCGCCTCCCCGTCTTCGTGCCCGCCTGGAACCGCCTGACGCCGGCCCTTGCCGCGGCGGCGGCGCAGGCGGGTTTCGCGGGGCTGTCCGGCCATGGCGGGCAGGACGCCGCCGTGGCGCCGCTACCGCGCCTCGATGTCCATCTCGACCTGCTGGACAGGGATGGCCCGCCACGCTTCCAGGGCGAGGCATCCGTCACCCTGCACCTTGTCCGCCTGCTGCGCGAAGGGCGGCGCGAAGGCCGGTGGGATGCGCCGATCGGCCTGCTGACCCATCACCTCGACCATGACGAGGCCGCCTGGCGGTTCCTCGACCGGCTGCTGGCGGAGCTTGGCCCGCGCGCCAGGATCGCCCCGCTCGGCACGCTGCTCGGGCTGCCGGCGATGGGGGCGCCAGGCTCCTGCCCCGCCGCCGCGGCCTGAACGGCGCGGCCGTCCGGCCCGCCCCTGACCACACAAGGCATGTGGATTATTCACCCATTCGTGTAGTCGGTCCCGAGCGAGATCAACAGCTTGCCGGGACCGATACGGTTCGTAACCCAAGATTCCGCCATTCTTCGCGCCCAGCCTTCGCGCATGAGCATCTCGCCCCAGCTCGCCGTCCACCGGTTCGGTCTCGGGCCCCGCGCGGCCCTGCCCGCCGATCCCCTCGCCTGGCTCGATGCCCAGACCATCGGCGCCGGCCCCCCCATCCCCCCGCCGGAGGGCCGCGACACGGCCTTCGCGCTGGCGGAAGGCTACGCCGCCTGGCGGGAGCATGACGCATCCCCGCCCCCCGCCGGCCAACCGAGCCCCGTCACCCGCCTGTTCCGCGCGGAGCAGGAGGCCTGGACGAGGCACCTCCTCTCGGCGGAGGAGCCCTTCCGCGAACGCCTCGTGATGTTCTGGCTGAACCACTTCACGGTGGCGGAGCGCGGCGGCTTCGGCGTCACCACCGCCTATGCGGGCTTCCTGAGGGACGTGGTTCGCCCGCGCATCACCGGCCGCTTCGCCGACCTGCTGGTAGCGGTCTCGATGTCCCCCGCCATGCTCTACTACCTGGACCAAGTCGCCTCGGTCGGCCCGAGCAGCCCGTTCGGCCGGCGCAGCGGCCGGGGCCTGAACGAGAACCTGGCGCGGGAGATCCTGGAACTCCACAGCCTGTCGCCCGCCGCCGGCTACACCCAGGCCGATGTCACGGAATTCGCCCGGCTGATGACGGGCTGGGGGGTGGAGCGGATGCGGGAGCCCTTCGGCACGATCTTCCGCCCCGCCAACCACGAACCCGGCCCCAAGACGGTGATGGGCAAGCGGTTCGAGGAAGGGCCGGGCGCCTATGAGGAAGCGCTGCGCTTCCTGGCCGCCCATCCCGCCACGCTCCGCCACATCGCCTTCAGGCTGGTCCGCCACTTCATCGCCGACGACCCGCCACCCGACGCCGTGGCAACGATCGAGACAGTGCTGCGGGACACGGACGGAGACCTGGGCGCCGCCGCCCGCGCCCTGCCACGCCTGCCGCAGGCCGCCGATCCGGCACTGACGAAACTGCGAAGCCCGATGGAGTGGGTGCTGGCCGTCCACCGCGCCGGCGGCACCACGGACCCGCGCCCGGTCATGTCCGGCATGGCCGCGCTGGCGCAGCCGCTCTGGAACGCGCCGCAGCCGAATGGATGGCCCGACACGGCGCAGGGCTGGGCGGGGCCGGAGGGCGTGATGCAGCGCCTCGACCTCGCCTTCGACATCGCCGGCCGCTTCGCCCGCCAGGATCCCCGCGCGCTGCTGGAGGCGACGCTCGGCCCGCTCGCCGGCCCCGCCACGCGCCGCGCCGTCACCACCGCCGGCGGCGCGCGGGATGCCATCGCCCTTCTCTTCGCCAGCCCGGAGATGCAGCGCCGATGACCCACCTCCCCCGGCTCGGCCGCCGCGGCTTCCTGCTGGGCCTCGGCGCCGTCGCGACCCTCGGCCAGGCCCGCCTGGCGCTGGCCGATCCCACCCCCGGCGAATCCCGCCTGGTCGTCATCCTGCTGCGCGGCGCCATGGATGGGCTGCACGCCCTGGTCCCCTATGGCGATGCCGACTACGCCGGCCTGCGCGGCGCCCTCGCCCTGCCAGGACCGGGGGCCGAGGGCGGGGTGCTCGACCTCGGCGGCTTCTTCGGCCTGCACCCCGCCTTGGCCGCGATGCACGCGATGTATGGCGAAGGCGCGCTGCTGCCCATCCACGCCGTCGCCGGCCCCTACCGCACCCGCAGCCATTTCGATGGCCAGGACCTGCTGGAAGGCGGCAGCGACCAGCGCCTCACCTCCGGCTGGCTCAACCGCGCTCTGGCCGCCGCCGCCCTGACGGAAGGCAGGGCCCGCCGCGGCCTGGCGCTCGGCATCGACCTGCCGCTGATCCTGCGCGGCCCGCAGCCCGTCGGCATGTGGGCGCCGCCCCGCCCCGCGCGGCCCGACGCCATGCTGTATCTCCGCATGGCGGAGCTGCTGCATGACGACCCGCTGCTCGGCCCCGGCGTGGCGGAGGGCCTGCGCGGCCGCGGCTTTGCCAGCGAGGCCCTGTCCATGGGCGCGCCCCTGCCCACCAACCAGGGCGGCTTCCTCCGCCTGGCCGGCGCCGCCGGCCGCCTGCTGGCGGCGGCGGAGGGCCCGCGCGTCGCCGCCCTCGAAATCGGCGGCTGGGACACCCATGCCGCCCAGGCCGACCGGATGCTGCCCGCGCTCCGGCAGCTCGATGGCGGCCTGGCCGCGCTCAAGGCCGAACTCGGCCCCGCCTGGGCGCGCACCGCCGTGCTCTGCATCACCGAATTCGGCCGCACCGCGCGCGTCAACGGCAACGCTGGCACGGACCACGGCACCGCGGGCGCGGCCTTCCTGGCCGGCGGCGCCATCCAGGGCGGCCGCGTGCTGGCCGATTGGCCGGGCCTCGGCCAGGGCAAGCTGTTCGAGAACCGCGACGTCCAGCCCACCCGCGACCTGCGCGCGATCGCGAAGGGCCTGCTGCGCGACCACCTGCGCCTGCCAGCCTCGGCGGTCGCGGCGGCGTTCCCGGGGAGCGAGGCGGTCGGAGCGGAGGCGGGGATGGTGCGCGGGTGATTCCGGGGGAACGCTGTTCCCCCGGACCCCCATGCCAGGGTCCAACGGGACCCTGGACCGCGGGCATGACGACGAAGGGGGAGGGGGCACTACGGCCCCCTCCCCCTTCGTCGCTGTATCTCATGGGTTCCAAGGGCCCGCTGGCCCTTGGTGGGGGGTGCGGGGGGGCAGCGCCCCCCTGCAAGCCACCCCGAGCGACCTACTCCGCCGCCTGCTTCGCCGGCTCCGTCCCCGGCATCCGCACCCGCAGCCTGCGTATCCGCCGCGGGTCCGCGTCCAGCACCCGGAATTCGAGGCCGGAGGGGTGGGAGATCAACTCGCCGCGCGCCGGCACGCGCCCTGCCAGGGTGAAGACCAGCCCGCCGACCGTATCGATGTCGGAGTTGCGTTCCTCCTCCGTCAGCACGCTGCCGAACTTGGCCTCGAAGGCTTCCACGGTCGTGCGCGCGTCCAGCTCCACCGTCCCGTCGGGCCGGTCCTGCATGGTCACGGGCGTGACTTCGTCATGTTCGTCCGCGATGTCGCCGACGATGGTCTCGACCAGATCCTCGATCGTCACCAGCCCGTCGATGCCGCCGTATTCGTCCACCACCAGCGCCATGTGGATCCGCGCCGCGCGCATCTGCAGCAGCAGGTCCAGCACCGGCATGGTCGGCACCACGAAGAGCGGCCGCCGCAGGATCGCCTTCAGGGAGAAGGTGGCGGGGTCCCGCCCCACGGCGGCGAAGACGTCCTTGATGTGCACCATCCCCGCGATGTCATCGAGGTTCTGGCGATAGACCGGGAAGCGGCTGTGGCCTTCCCGCTGGATCAGCCGGATCGCCTGGTCGAGGGTCAGATCCTCCGGCATCGCCAGGATGTCGGCGCGCGGCACCATGACGTCATAGGCCGTCTTGTCCCGCAGCAGCAGCACGTTGGACAGCAGCAGGCGTTCGTTCAGGTCGAGCCCGCTGCCGTCATGCTCCGCCGCGCGGTTGGCGCGCTCCTCCTCCCGGCTCTCCAGCAATTCCTCGACCCGGTCGCGGACGCTTTCATTCTCCCGCCGTCCGAGCAGGGTCTGCAGGCGTCCGAAGAAGCTGTTCCGCCGGTCATGGGCGGATTGGCCGTTGCCCCCGCTCATGGCGCGGACCTCCGCGTGGCGGCGGAGCCTTCCTTCCACGGGTTGGGCCGACCGAGGCGGCGCATCACGCGCGCCTCCGCCTGTTCCATCCGCCTGGCCTCGCCGGCTTCCAGATGGTCATGCCCCGCCAGGTGCAGGGCGCCATGGGCGACGAGGTGGGCGAGGTGGTCCGCCGGCCGGCGGCCGTTCTGCCGCGCCTCCCGCCGCACCACGCCGAGTGCCAGGGCGATGTCGCCGAGGTGCCCGGGCATGCCGCCGGGGAAGGACAAGACATTGGTGGGCTTGGCTTTCGCGCGGTGGTCGCTGTTCAGGCGCCGCACCGTGGCGTCATCCGCCAGCAGCACCGTGATGGCGCCGGCCGCCCCGGATTCGCGCAAGGCTGCCTCAGCGGCCTGCCTGGCGAGTGCCTCAGGCCGTTTCACCGCGGCGCGCCATCCCGGCGCCGCCAGGACGATGGTGATGTCCATCGCCCCATCCCTGACCCCAGCGCTACGGGAAGAATTCCCTGCCGCGCCGGGCGGTCTACTTAACGGTTCCATCCTTCTCCTTCTGCCCCCGGCCCCTCTGGGCAGCCTCATCCAGGCGCCCATAGGCCGCGACGATCCGTGCCACGAGGGGATGCCTTACCACATCCCGTTCCGCAAATCGCGCCACCGCGATGCCATCAACCCCATCAAGAATCGCCAGCGCCTCGTTCAACCCGGATTTCTGCCCCGGCGGCAGGTCGATCTGGGTCGGGTCGCCGGTGACCACCATCCGGCTCCCATGCCCCATGCGCGTCAGGAACATCTTCATCTGGGCCGGCGTGGTGTTCTGCGCCTCGTCCAGGATGGCGTAGCAATGGGCCAGCGTCCGGCCGCGCATGAAGGCCAGCGGCGCGACCTCGATCTCCCCCGCCTCGATCCGCCGCTTCACCTGCTCCGCCGGCATCATGTCATGCAGCGCGTCGTAAAGCGGGCGAAGATAGGGATCGACCTTCTCCTTCATGTCGCCCGGCAGGAAGCCGAGCCTCTCGCCCGCCTCCACCGCCGGCCGGGACAGCACGATGCGGTCGACGCGGCCCGCCTGAAGCAGCGCCACCCCCTGCGCGACCGCGAGGTAGGTCTTGCCCGTGCCCGCCGGGCCGATGCCGAAGACCATGTCGTTGCGGGCCAGCATGTCGATATAGGCGGCCTGGGCCGGGGTGCGCGGCGCGATGGCGCCCTTGCGCGTCCGGATCGCGGGGATGTCCTGCAGCGGCAGGCGCGGGTCAGCTTCCTGCACGCCCTCAGCCATCCGCATCGCTGCCTCCACCTCCGCCGATCCCACCGCCTCGCCCTTCTGCAATTGTCGCCAGAGGCTGCCGAGTGCCGCTTCCGCCACTTCCGTCCGTTCCGGCGTGCCGGTCACGGTCAGCCGGTTCCCCCGGCTGTTCAACCTGATTCCCAGCCGGACCTCGATCCGCGCCAGGTTGCGGTCATGCTCCCCGTAGAGGAGCGGGACCAGCGCGTTGTCGTCGAACTGCATCGTGACCACGCGCTGGGCGGGCTGGTCGGCGGAGGCGAGGCGCTGTCGCGCCACGGGTTCGGCGACCCGACCAGCAGGAAGGCCGAAGGGGGGGGTCGAAAGCGCGGCGGGCGGGGTGTTCAAGCGGCGGCCTTCTCCTGACAGGGGGGTTGGGGGCTGGTCTCGGGCGGTCCGTTCCCCGCGGGCCGCTCAAGAGGATGCACGGCGAGTGAATTGGGGAGTGCCGCGGCAACGTCCACCGCGATCACATCCCCGGGCTGCTGGCCCGCGCCCACGAAATGCACGGGCTGGAGCCAGGGCGACCGTCCCGCGAGCTGGCCGGGGTGGCGACCTGGCCCCGTGACCAGCACATCGCAGCGCCGCCCCACGCAGGAACGATTGAACCCGTCCTGCTGTTCCCGCAGCAGCGCCTGGATTTCCTGCAGCCGGCGGTCCTTTTCCGCCTCCGGCACCTGCATCGTGGCGCCGGCGGCCGGCGTGCCGGGGCGGGACGAGTATTTGAACGAATAGGCCAGCGCGAAGCCGACATCGCGGATCAGCGCCATCGTCGCCTGGTGGTCCGCCTCGTTCTCCCCGGGATGGCCCGCGATGAAGTCGGAGGACAGCGCGATGTCCGGCCGCGCCGCGCGCAGCTTCTCCGCGATCCGCCGGTAGTCATCCGCCTTGTGGCCGCGGTTCATGGCCTGGAGGATGCGGTCCGACCCCGACTGCACGGGCAGATGCAGGAAGGGCATCAGCGCCGGGATATCCCCATGCGCCGCGATCAACTCGTCATCCATGTCCCGCGGATGGCTGGTGGTGTAGCGCAGCCGGGCCACGCCCTCGATATCGGCCAGTTCCCGCAGCAGCCGCGCCAGGTTCCAGGTCTTCCCGTCCAGGCCTTCCCCGTGCCAGGCATTCACGTTCTGGCCGAGGAGGGCGATCTCCCGGCTCCCCTGCGCCGCGAGGCGCCGGGCCTCCGCGATCACGGTCGCCGCGCTGCGCGAATACTCGGACCCCCGCGTATAGGGGACGACGCAGAAGGAACAGAACTTGTCGCAGCCCTCCTGGATGGTCAGGAAGGCCGTCACGCCCTGCGGCGTCGTGCTGTCCGGCAGGAAGTCGAATTTTTCCTCGGCCGGGAAATCGGTCTCGATCACGGCGCCCGCCGCCCGTGTGGCACGGGCCACCATCTCCGGCAGGCGATGATAGGTCTGCGGGCCGAGCACGAGGTCCACGTAAGGGGCGCGGGCGGTGATCTCCGCCCCTTCCGCCTGCGCGACGCAGCCGGCGACGGCGAGGATCATGCGATCCCCACCCTGTTCCTTCGCCTGCTTCAGGACGCGCAAACGGCCGAGTTCGGAGAACAGCTTCTCCGACGCCTTCTCCCGGATATGGCAGGTGTTGAGCACCACCATGTCGGCGTCTTCCGGCGCCTCCGCCGGCGCATAGCCGAGGGGGGCCAGCACATCCGCCATGCGGGCGCTGTCATAGACATTCATCTGGCAGCCCCAGGTGCGGATGAAGAGCCGCTTGAGGGGCCGCGCCGGCGTATCGCCGGTGATGGTCGAAGGGGGGCTGGGGGCGTTCACCGGTGAAAACACTCCGCCGCCCCGCCGGGAAAACGGCGGGGGGAAGCGGGGGATGTGCGCAGGTGCCGCGCCCGGGTCAAGCGACCCCGTGCGACGGCCGCACGGCCGAAGGGTTCATCGCCATGCCGGCAGGCTGCGGGACGCCGCCGCGCCGGGTCAAGCGGGAATGCGGGGCAGGGGGGCGCGCAGCGGCACCACGGGCCGGTTCTGCCGCATGGTGGCGCAGGCGCGGGCGATCACTTCCGAACACGCGGCCGCCAGCGCCTTGCGGTCCGGGTAGTCCGCGGGGTCCACGGGTTCATGCAGCACGACCGTGGCCCGCCCGCCAGGGTGGCGCGCCAGGCGCCAGAAATGGGTGAAGATGTCGGTATCCCCGTACCACGCGAAAAGCGGCCGGTCGCGCCGGCAGGCCGGCAGCCCGCCCAGGCGGTCGAACACCACGGAGACCGGCTGCACCTGCCGCGCATGGTCGGCGACGGACAGGAAGGCGCTGCGGAAGGGCAGCACCCGGCCGCCATCGCTGGTCGTGCCCTCGGGGAACAGGATCACGCTCTCCCCCTGGCCCATGCGTTCGCGGATCACGCCGGCCTCTCCCTTCGTGGCCGTCCGGGTGCGGCTGACGAAGAGCGTCCGCCCCAGCCGCGCCACGGTGCGGATCAGCGGCCATTGCCCCACTTCCGACTTGGCGACGAAGGCCGCATCCAGCGTCGTGCCCAGCGCCAGCACATCGAGCCAGGAGGAATGGTTGGACACGAAGAGCACCGGCGCCTGGCGCGTCGCCTCCCCCACCACCCGGATCTTCAGGCCGATCAGCCAGCACAGCACGCGGAAATAGACCTGCCCGAAGGCGACATTCGCCCGCCCCGGCAGCGCCAGCAGCAGCGCCTGGATGGGGATGGCGATCAGCGTCCAGGCCAGGATCGACACCAGGCGGCGGGAGGCGCGGAACCGCCCCCCCAACCGGCGGAATCCCAGCACATCCCCCCACAATCCTTCCGGATCGGCGGAGGAGAACTGGATCGGGGACTTCCGGAGCAGGCTGCGGGGCCGCAGCGCGTCGGAAGCGGTCAGGCGGGCGGTGGCTTCCATGGCCCGCATTAACGCGGCGATCCGCGACATGGCAATGAAAGCCGCGCGACCATCGCGTGACGATCGGTTTCAGGCGCGGCGGCGGAGAGAGGACGGCAGGAGAAGACCGCCCCCGGACCCTTTGTCGGGAAACAAATCATCCCGCGCAGGTTGCGCGTTGTGCGAAGCGCACGGGAGTGCGTTGTGCGACGCGGACGGGAGTGCGTTGTGCGACGCGCACGGGAGTGCGTTGTGCGACGCGCACGGGAGTGCGTTGTGCGGCGCGCCCCGGCACGGCAGGGTGGGGCATGAATCGAACCCGCGAAGAGGCCGTCTCCATGCCGCATCGCCTTGCCCGCCGCACCCTGCTGGGCGCCACCCTCGCCGCGCCCATCCTGGCGACGCATGCCCGCGCCCAGGGCGCCTGGTCGCCCGACCGGCCCGTGCGCCTGATCGTCCCCTTCGCCCCGGGCGGCAGCCAGGACGTGCTCGGCCGCCTCTTCGCCCAGGCCGTGTCGCAGAGCGTCGGCCAGAACATGGTGATCGAGAACCGTGCCGGCGCCGGCGGCATCATCGGCGCGCAGGAAACCGCCCGCGCGGCGCCGGATGGGCTGACGCTGCTGCTGGCCACCGCCGGGCAGCTCACCATCGCCAAGGCCGTCGGCCGCCGCCTGGCCTATGATCCGGTCAACGACTTCGCCCCCATCATCCACCTCTCCGACAGCCCCGTGGCGCTGGCCACCGCGCCCAGCCTGCCGGTCAACAACACCCGCGAACTCATCGCCTACTGCAAGGCCGCCCGGCAGCCCGTGCCCTACGGCTCCACCGGCATCGGCACCAACACCCACCTGATCATGGAAGACCTGAAGGCGCGGGAGGGGCTGAATGTCGAGCACATCCCCTATCGCGGCGCGGCGGCCGCCTTCAACGACCTCGCCGCCGGGCGGATCGGGCTGATGTTCATCTCCGTCGCCTCCGTCCTCGCCGTCTCCGGCGCGCAGATGAAGGTGCTCGGTGTCTCCTCCCGCGAACGCTTCCCCCCCACCCCCGATGTGCCGACCTTGATCGAGGGCGGGCTGGCAGGGTTCGAGGCCTCCATCTGGACCGGCATCGCCGCCCCGGCCGCGACCCCCGCGCCGATCATCGAGCGCTGGCGCGCCGAATTCGCCAAGGCGCTGGACACGGATCTGGTGAAATCCCGCCTGCCCGCGCTGGGCTCCACCGCCAATGGCAGCGGCCCGGCGGAATTCGGCCGGCTGCTGCGGGAGGATCTGGACCGCTGGACCCGCGTCGCGGCGCCGCTCTCGATCTCCCTGGAGTAGGCGGGCTCATGCGCCTGGCCGTGCTCGGGGCGGGGGCCGTGGGGCCGGCGGCGGCGGCCATCGCCGTCAGCCGCGGCCATTCCGTCGCGCTCTGGTCGCCCCGCGGCGGCGGCACCCATGGCATCGGCGCGACCTTGCGGGTGGAGGGCATCATCGCCGGCACCGCCCGCGTCGATGTCGCCGTCGATGTGTCCCGCGCGCTGTGGCAGGCGGAGGCGGTGCTGGTCTCCGTCCCGCCGCACGCGCTGGGCCCCGTCCTGTGGCGCGTGGCCCCCATGCTGCATGACGGCGTGCCGGTGCTGCTGGCGCCGAGCCACTCCCTCGCCCCCCTGCTGCTGGACCGGCTGCTGGCCAGCCTCGGCCGGCAGGCGCCCATCGGCGCCATGGCGACGCCCCCCCTGCTGGCCGTGCGCGAATCGCCCGACACCGTCCGCATCGTCGCGCTGCGGGAGGGGGTGGAGATCGCCGCCGTCCCGGCCGCCGCGGCCCCCGGCCTCGCGCAGCTCGCCGCCGACCTGTTCGGCCTGTCCTTCCGCCCGCTCCCCGACGCCATCGGCGCGGCGCTGGCGAATCATGAGGCCGTGCTGCAGGCGGCGCTGGCCATCGGCAATGCCACGCGGATCGAGGGTGCGGAGCCCTGGGACATGCATGGGCGCATGACGCCCGCCATCTGCCGCCTGGCGGACCGGCTGGATGCGGAGCGCCTGCACCTCGCCCACACGCTCGGCCATGCGCTCACGCCCCTGCCCACCGCCCTGTCCCGCGCCCATGGGCTGGAGGAAGCGCCGCTCGCCCGGATGGCCGCGGCGCTGGCCGCCCAGGGCCCGGCGCCCGGCCCGCTGGGGCTGGACGCCACCCACCTGGCGGAGAGCGTCACCTATGGCCTGGCGCTGTGGCTGCGCCTGGCGGAGGCGCGGGGCGTGGCGATGCCGCTGACCGCCGCCGCGGTGGCGGTGCTGGAGGCGCTGTGGGGCAGCGCCCTGGTGGGCGACGATCTGCTGGAGGGGCTGGACCTCGCGCAGCTGCCGGCGCTGATGCGGGACGGGCATCCGCGGTAGCCTGACTCCCCCCGGGCCACGGCCGAACCGGCCCCGGCCCTTCATCAATCGAAAAATCCCGCGGTCCAGGGTCCCGCTGGACCCTGGCCGGGGGTTGCAGGGGGGCGAAGCCCCCTTGCGGACAACACTGGTTGCAGGGGGGCGAAGCCCCCTTGCGGACAACACCGGTTGCAGGGGGCGGAGCCCCCTTGCGTCTATCGCGAGACCTTCGCCTCGATCGCGTCCCAGATCGCGCGCTCCAGATGCACCCCGTCGAACCGCGCCAGTTCCTGCAGCCCGGTGGGGGAGGTCACGTTGATCTCCGTCAGGTAGTCCCCGATCACGTCGATGCCGACGAAGATCAGCCCGCGTTCCCGCAGCGCCGGGCCGATCGCGGCGCAGATCTCGCGCTCCCGGTCCGTCAGCGTCGTCGGTTCCGGCCGGCCGCCGACATGCATGTTGGACCGTGCCTCGCCGGCCGCGGGCACGCGGTTGATCGCACCCATGGCGATGCCGTCCACCAGGATGATGCGCTTGTCGCCGAAGCGGACGGCGGGGACGTAGCGCTGGATCATCAGCGGCTCCCGCGACCGTTCCGTGAACATCTCCACCAGCGCGTTCATGTTGGGGTCGTCGGGGCGCAGGTGGAACACCCCGGCGCCGCCATTGCCGAACAGCGGCTTGATGATGATGTCGCCGTGCTTCTCCCGGAATTTCCGGATCTGCCGGATGTCGGCCGTCACCAGCGTTTCCGGCATCAGTTCCGGGAAATGGGTGACGAACAGCTTCTCCGGCGCGTTCCGCACGCTGGCCGGATCATTCACCACCAGCGTCTTCGGGTGGATGTGTTCCAGGATATGCGTGGCCGTGATGTAGGCCATGTCGAAGGGCGGGTCCTGGCGCATCAGCACCACGTCCACCTGGCCGAGGTCCAGCTCCTCCTCCACCCTCAGGGTGAAGTGGTTGCCCTTCACGCGCTGGACGGTGACGGGCTGCGCGCGGGCGATCACCCGCCCGCCGTTCAGCGCCAAATCCCGCACATGGTAGTGCCACAGGGCGTGGCCGCGGGACTGGGCTTCGAGCATCAGGGCGAAGGTGCTGTCGCCGTCGATATTGATGGAGGAGATCGGGTCCATCTGGACCGCGACCTTGAGGCTGCGGGTCATGGCAAAGCGCTCCGCTTCGGGTTGCCGTTCCCGTCGCACGCCGCGCCGCCCGTTGGAAGGGGGGCGCCCACCCGCATCAGGGGCAGGCGGCGGGACGGCCTTCCAGGAAATCCGCGAGGCACCTGCCGAAGATCGCGTCGAAATCGGGCTCCTGCACGCCCCCATGCCCGGTCGGCGCCGGCGGCCGATCAACCAGCAGCGCATCCCAGCCGAGGCGCGCCACCGCCGCCCGGAACAGCGCCGCCCGCGCCGCGGGATCGGGGTCCCAGCCATCATCCTCGAACAGCAGCAGCGCGATCCGCCGCACGGAATCCGGGCTGGCGCGATCGAGCGCCGCCGCGAAATCCGCCAGCGCCTGCGCCCGCCGTTCGGGCCTCCGCCCATGCGCCGCCGGCGCCGCCAGCGCCACCGCATCCGCCAGCCCCGGCACGCGGAGCGCCGCCAGCGCCAGGAAGGCCCCCCGGCTTTCCCCCACCAGCACCACCCGGGCATAGCCCCGCGCCCGCAGCGCGGCCGTCCCCTCCGCCAGTGGATCGACCCAGCTGGTCAGGGGGGAGGCCGGCGGCACCGGCCCGCCCGGCGGCCGGTCATGGCGCCAGAGATCCCAGCCCCGCGCCGCGAGCCTGGCCATGAAGGCGGGCGCCTCGGGCGGAGGCCCCTCCGTGTAATGCGGATGCAGCCACACCATGGCGCCGGTGGCCGCGCCATCCCGCGCCACCACCCCCGCTTCCGTCCGCAGCACCCCCGCTTCCTCGGCCGCTGCCGCGATCGGCAGCAGCAAGGCCAGCAGCAGGGCCGCGCGGCGGATCATCGTGGGGGGAGGCAGGCCGCGGACAACTGGCGAAAAGCGTCCGCCCGGTGGCTGATCGCGTGCTTCGCCTCCGGCGTCATCTCCCCGAAGGTCTCGGCCCCGCCCTTCGGCACGAACATCGGGTCATAGCCGAAGCCATTCGCCCCCCGCGGCGGCCAGACCCAGGCGCCATGCGCCTCGCCCAGGAACCCCTCGGTATGCCCATCCGGCCAGGCAAGGACGAGCGCGCAGGAGAACCAGGCCCCCCGATCCGCCGCGTGGCGGGCCAGCTTCTCCACCTTGCCCATCGCCATGGCGTAGTCGCGCCCGGCCGGCGTCTCCGCCCAATCCGCCGTCCGCACCCCCGGCGCGCCATCCAGCGCCGCCACGGAGAACCCGCTGTCATCCGCCAGCGCCGGCAGGCCGGAAGCCACCGCCGCCGCCAGCGCCTTGATCCGCGCATTGCCGAGGAAATCTTCTTCCGTTTCCGCCGGCTCCGGCAGCCCCAGTTCCCCCGCCGCCACGACCTCGAACCCCCAGGGCGCGAGCAGCGCCGCCACCTCCCGCACCTTGCCCTTGTTGTGCGTGGCGAGCACCAGCTTCGGCCCGGTGAGCAACCGGTGCGTCATCCCCGGATCGCCACCTTCTGCAACTCGAACAGCTTCGCCGTCCCCGCCCGCGCCAGGCCGAGCAGCGCGAGCAGCTCATTCTCGGAGAACGGCGCCCCCTCCGCCGTCGCCTGGACCTCCACGATCCCGCCAGAGCCCGTCATGATGAAATTGCCATCCGTCTCCGCCTTGCTGTCCTCGGCATAATCGAGGTCGAGCACCGGCGTGCCGTTCCAGATGCCGCAGGAAATCGCGGCCACCTGGTCGCGCAGCGGATTGGTCTTCAGCACATTCATCTTCATGCAGTGCTGGAAGGCGAGATGCAGCGCCACCCAGGCGCCGGTGATGCTGGCGCAGCGCGTGCCGCCATCGGCGGTCAGCACATCGCAGTCCACCGTGATCGACATCTCCCCCATCGCCTTGAGGTCCGTCACGGCGCGAAGGCTGCGCCCGATCAGCCGCTGGATCTCCTGCGTCCGCCCGGACTGCTTGCCCCGCGCGGCCTCACGATCGCCGCGCGTATGGGTGGCGCGCGGCAGCATCCCATACTCCGCCGTCACCCAGCCCTGGCCAGTGTTCCGCAGGAAAGGCGGCACCTTGCTCTCGACACTGGCGGTGCAGAGCACCTCCGTGACCCCGAACCGGATGAGGCAGGACCCCTCCGCATGCCGGGCCTGGCCCGGGGTGAGCGTGACCTCCCGCATGGCATCGGCCACACGGCCGGAGGGACGGACGAAGGGGGCTTTGAAGCCGGCGGGGAAATCGATCATGCGGCGGGGGGTAACACGAAGCAGGAAGGCGGGGGAGTGAACTCCCCCGTGCCCCCTCCTTTTTTCGGATTTCCGCCAGACGAGAGGGACAGATCGGAGCCGGAAAGGTAGCGTTGGGCGGGAAGGGGGATTCGGTTGGCGATCATCTCGACCATTGTCGGCGCTTTGGGGATCGAGGCGGCGAAGGAAGCGGCCAGCGTCGCCGACAACGTGCTGGGCGCCCTCTTCGGCAAGCGCGCCTCCGAGGTGATGGAAGAAGTCGGCGCCCGCCTCCGCGGCTACACCGGCGAATCCCCCCGAACCACGATCTGGAACGCACCCTCCGCCTGATCCAGCTCAGCACCAACCTCTACCTCCTTCGCGACTACCAGGGCTGGGACGAAGCCGACCGCTTCGGCACCCGCGCCGCCACCCCACCCCCCTTCATCGCCGCCGCCCATGCCTGGCTGCGGGACCAGATCGGCCTCTGCCCCCGCATGACGGTGGTGGAGAACGCACCGCTGGTGGCGGAGATGGAACGCGCCCTCGACGCCCTGCTCCGCAGCGGCAACCCCACCGAGGCCGCCCTTTCCCGCATCACCACCGTGGAAACCGCCGCCTGGGACGAACTCGTCGCCGGCGCCGGCGAAGCCCCACCCGATTTCCGCGCCCGATTCTTCGGCGAGGCCGAGGGCACCCCCGCCTGGCGCGACATCCTCCGCGCGCTGCTCCGCGAAGCCCTGAAGGACAAGCCCCGCGTCAAGACCGCCTTCGATATCTCCCGCCTCGCCGCGCTGCGGGAAGACACGACCGCCATCGGCCAGGCCATCGCCGCGCTGGCGGGTGATACCGCGGCGATGCGTGCGACTATTGAGGCCATCCAGGCCGAGTTGCGCGAATTGCGCCTGCTGGTGGATCGCCTGACCCGCGACCTCTCGATGTCCGAGAGCGAGAAGCGCGCCCTGGTCAGCGACCTCGCCCGCGTCCGGGCGGAGCAGCAGGGCACGCTGGCGCTGGTCGCCGGCTTCCTCGAAACCATGGTCGGCCGCCAAATCCCGCCCGAACAATTCCCCACCACCCTCTTCGCCATCGCGCGGGACTGGCGCGAGGCCGGCGAACGCATCGACGCCCTCTCCACCTCCCGCAACCTCTCCCCCCGCGCGGAGGCCCTTCGCGAGAAGGCCCGCGCCGCCCACGCCGCCGGCCGCCTGGACGATGCCCGCCAGGCCCTGGCCGCCATGGCCGCGGAGGAAGAGAAGGCGCTGACGCGGCTGGAAGCGCACGCCGCGGAGATCGAAGCCGAGCGCCGCACGCGCCGCACGAGCCTCGCGGAAACCAAGGCCGCGCAGGCGGCGGTCGAGAAGGCCGGGTTGCGCTACCGGGAAGCCGCGGCGCTGTACCAGGAAGCATCAGCCCTGGTCGCCTTCGATCCACGCGAGGCTTGGCAGTGGCTGCTCTCTTCAGCCGACGCACTAAGAGATCACGGGGGGGAATATGGCGACAATGCTGCGCTGAACGAGGCTATCGCCCGTTATCGCGAAGTCCTCGCCCTCGCCCCCCGCGACCGCGTCCCGCTTGACTGGGCCACAGCGCAGAACAACCTCGGCAATGCCTTGGTGACTCTCGGCAGGCGGGATGGCAGCACGGCCCGGCTGGAGGAGGCCATCAGCGCCTATCGCCTCGCCCTGGACGAACGCCGCCGTGACCGCGTTCCACTGTACTGGGCCACCACGCAGAACAACCTCGGCAGCGCCTTGGCGACGCTCGGGGATTGGTGGAGCGATCCGAGTCAGCTGGAGGAGGCCGTCGCCGCCTATCGCCTGGCCCTGGAGGAATGTAGCCGCGACCGCGTGCCGCTCGACTGGGCTATGACGCAAACCAACCTTGGCGATGCCTTGGCGACGCTCGGGGAGCGGCACGGCGACACGACCCGACTGGAGGAGGCCCTTGCCGCCCATAGCCTCGCTCTGGAGGAACACCGCCGGGATCGCGTGCCGTTGCATTGGGCTGACACGCAGAGCAGCCTCGGCACTGTCTTGGCGACGCTCGGGGAGCGAGAAAGCGGCACGGCCCGGCTGGAGGAGGCCGTCGCCGCCTATCGCTTCGCCCTGGAGGAACGCCGCCGCGACCGCGTCCCACTCCGCTGGGCTACCACGCAGCACAACCTCGGCAACGCCTTGCTAACGCTTGGGGAGCGGGGGAGCGGGACAGCCCGACTGGAGGAGGCCATCGCCGCGTTTCGGCTCGCGTTGGAGGAATGCCGCCGCGACCGCGTGCCTCTGGAGTGGGCCATGACAACGGAGAACATCGGAATCGCCGAAGAGACTCTCGGCACGCGAGTTGCGCCGCGGCAGTACTGGCAGTCGGCCCTGGACCGAGTCACGGCTGCGCTGCAGGAATACGATCGCGCCGGCGCCGACTATTATATCGCCCACGCCACCACCCTCCGCGACCGCCTCCTCACCCGCCTCGCCTCCCTCCCCTAACCCCGGCACACCACCCGCGGCCGCCCATTCGGCGCCACCAGCATCGCCGCCCGCAGCCCCGGTGCGCACAATCCCCGCAGCGCCCCCGGCGCCGACAGCGCCACGCCCCCCGCCACCCGCGTCACCGTCACCCGCGCGTGGTACGCCATCCCCCGCCCCGCCTCGCCGGAGTGATACCCCGCCACCGCCTCCGCCCAATTGCCCGTCCGCGCGCGCAGATCCCGCAGGAAGCGCACGGCATAGCCAACGTTCAAAGCCGGATCGAACCCCGCCTCCACCCCCGGGAAGGCATCCGGGTGGTGGAACAGGTTCACCTGCATGCAGCCCACATCGATGCTGGTCACGCCGCGCGCCCGCAGCCCCTCCACCATCGCGACCGCGGCGTCCCGCGTCTCCGGAAACCGCCCGACCCCCTCGGCATTGATCGCGAACGGCCAGGGCGCCACCCCACCCCCCGGCGCCGCCCGCCCGCTTTCCACCTGTGCGATCGCCAGCAGCAGCCCCGGCGGCACGCCGCTCCCCCGCTCCGCCGCCGCGATCGCCTGGCGGCAGGCGGTCCACGCGCCCTCCGCCCTCACCGAACACGGCACCAGCAGGGCCAGCAGGACCAGGACACCACGCATGGCCCCACCCCTGCCCCCCGCCGGCGCCCTCGGTCAACCGACCAGCGCGCGAACCGCCCCCAAGGTCAGCAGGAACTCATCCCCCTCCGGCGGCCCCGCGATCAGCAGCAGCCCCACCCCCACCGCCAGGGCCGAGACCATCACCAGCGCCGCCAGCCGGAAGGCGCCCCCCACCGGCGACAGCATCAGGGACGTCATCATCCCCGCACCGCCCGCCAGCATCAGCGACGCCGCCGCGAACACCGCCGTCATGCCCGAATCCCGCCACCCAGCCATTGGGTCAGCAGCGCCGGCCACAGCGTGGCCCCCTGTTTCGCCTGCATCGGGGTCTCCCCTTGTCCCTGTCCGGACCCCACATGACCCGATGCCGGTAACCCTGGCGTGGCGCCTCTGTGTCGAAACCTTGCCGGTAGCGGCGATTCCAGGGCGCCGTCACCCCGCGTTACAACGGCGCCGAATCCACACGCGTGGTTGACCGGCCACGCCACCCGCCCCTAGCGTTTCCCCTCAATAAACGGTCCGGGACACTGACCCATGGGTCCAATCACCAGGCCGCCGCGTCCGTCGGGGGCCCCCAACATGACGCCGACCATCCCCCTGCCGCCCAACCTGGACGATCGCAGCGCCGCGATCCTGCGCGAATTGGTGGAGATCTACGTCCAGACCGGAGAGCCCGTCGGCTCCCGCACCCTCTCCCGCCGCCTGCCCCACGCCCTGTCGCCCGCCACCATCCGCAACGTGATGGCGGACCTCGAAGACGCGGGCCTGCTCTTCGCCCCCCACACCTCCGCCGGCCGCCTGCCGACGGAGCGGGGCCTCCGCCTCTTCGTCGATGGCCTGCTGCAATTCGGCGCCCTGGCGGAGGAGGAGCGGGACGCCATCGCCGCGCGCTGCGCCTCCGGCGGCCGATCCCTCCAGGAAACGCTGGGCGAAGCCGGCCAGATGCTCTCCGGCCTCGCCGGCGCCGCCGGCCTGGTCGTGGCCCCGAAGCGGGAGGCCCCGGTCCGCCACATCGAATTCGTGGCCCTCGGCGCCGGCCGTGCCCTGGTGGTGCTGGTCACCGCCGATGGCCAGGTGGAGAACCGGGTCATCGAGGTTCCGGCCGGCCTCCCCCCCTCCGCCCTGCAACAGGCCAGCAACTACCTCAACGCCCGCCTCTCCGGCCGCACCCTGGATGAGACCCGCGGCACGGTGGCGGAGGAGATCGCCGCCAACCGCACCGCCCTTGATGCCCTGACCCACCAGGTGATCGAGGCCGGGCTCGGCACCTGGTCCGGCGGCAGCGGCGGCAGCCTCATCCTCCGCGGCCAGGCCAAGCTGCTGCAGAACCTGGACCATGTGCAGCGCGTGACGGAAATCCAGGCGCTGTTCGAACGGCTGGAGGCGCAGGAGACGATGCTGCGCCTGCTCGACCTCGCCCAGCGGGGGGAGGGCGTGCAGATCTTCATCGGCGCGGAGAGCGGCCTGTTCGACAGTGCCGGCCTCTCCATGGTCGTCGCCCCCTTCCGCAACGGCCAGGAGAAGATCGTGGGCGCCATCGGCGTCATCGGCCCGACCCGGATCAATTACGGCCGCATCATCCCGGTGGTGGACTACACCGCCCGGGTGATCGGCCGCCTGCTGGGCTAAGCGCTACCCCCGGCGGACATTCCAGGGATAGGGCGACGACCCCGGCAGGATGCCGGTGATGTCCCGCCGGAAGGCCGTGCGAATCACGAACTGGCCGAGCGGCACGAAGGCCGCCTCATCCAGCGCATGGCGGCCGAGTTCGGAGGCCAGCGCCCGCTGCCGCCCCTCATCCGGCGCGTTCAGCCAGGCCTCGGCCAGTTCCTCCGCCCGGTCGGACTTCCACCACCCGAACCACCCATTCGCCCCCTGCCCGCGCACCAGGAAGGACGTCGCAGGGTTCGCCCAGGCGGAGGCACCGCCCGTCGTGTGCAGGATCGACCAGCCGCCGCGATCCGTGGGTTCGCGATTGGCGCGGCGCTGCACCACCGTCCCCCAGTCGCTCTCCGACAGCTCCACATTCATCCCCGCCCGCTTCAGCCGGTCCGCCGTCACCTGGCCGAGCGGCCCGATATCCGGGAAGTCGGTCGGGTTGATCACCACGACCTTCTGCCCCGCATAGCCCGCTTCCCGCAGCGCCGCCCGTGCCCGGTCAAGGTCGCCCGGCATGACCTCCGCGCCCAGATCCTCAAAATAGGGGGTGTGGCGCGGCCAGAGGCTGCGGCCCACCGACCAGTCCCGCGTATCGTCGCCGCGCGACGCCCGCATGTATTCGTCCTGCGCGACGGAAAGCCGCACGGCGCGCCGCACCCGCACATCGTCGAAGGGCGGCTGGAGGTTGTTCATCCGCAGCACCGCCATGCGGCCCGTGGGGTCCGTCACCTCCCGCCTGATGTCGCGGGACCGGGCGAGCAGCTGTTGCAGATCGGGATGCGGCCGTTCCCACCAGTCGATCTCGCCCGCCTGCAAGGCCGCCGCCGCCGTCGCGGGGTCGGGCAGGATATGCCACTCGATCCGCCGGAAATGCGCGACCTTGGCGCCGGAGGTCCAGGTCGGCGCCTCCTGCCGCGGCACATAGCCGTCGAACTTCTCATAGACCACGCGGCTGCCGGAATTGAACTCGCTGGCGATGAAGCGGTAGGGGCCGGACCCCACCATCTCCGTCACGGCGCGGGAGGGATCGGTCGCCGCCAGGCGGGCCGGCATGATGAAGGGGCTGGCGGCGTCGGGCTTCGCCAGCGCGTCCAGCATCAGCGGGAAGGGGCGGCGCAGGCGGATGACCATGGTGCGGTCATCGGCCGCGATCCATTCCTCCGCGACGCGCGCCAGCAGCTGCCCGAAAGGCTCCCGCGCGCACCAGCGGCGGATGGAGGCGATGCAGTCCACCGCGCGCACGGGTTCGCCATCATGGAAGCGAAGCCCCTCCCGCAGCCGGATCCGCCAGGTCAGCCCGTCGGCGGAGACCTCATGCCCCTCGGCCATCTGCGGCGTGGGTCGAAGCTGCGCGTCCACGCCATAGAGGGTGTCGAAGACATAGAAGCCGTGGTTGCCGGTGACCGTCGCGGTGGTGAAGACCGGGTCCAGCACGCTGAGATTGGCCTGCGGCGCCATGCGCAGCGTGGTGGCGCGGCTGTTCTGCGCGACTGCCGGCGCGGCGACCGCAAGGGCCGCCCCCGCGGCGAAAAGGTCCCGACGACGCATGATGGAAACTCCCCGACCCCGCGGCGCTGACCGGCCGCTGTGGCGGACAGGCTACGGCGCGCTGTCCGCGCCCCGCAAGCCATGCGGTTCCGCCCCGGCACGGCCTGCTGTAGCATCGCCCTGGTGACGGATAGCATTCCCCCCGCGGAGGGCGCGACGCCCGCCCTCGCCCAATGGTTCGCCGCCAAGGCCCAGCACCCGGATGCGCTGGTGTTCTTCCGGATGGGCGATTTCTTCGAGCTCTTCTTCAATGATGCCGAACGCGCCGCCCCGGTGCTGGACATCGCCGTGGCCCATCGGGGCGAGCATCGCGGCCAGCCCGTGCCCATGGCGGGCGTGCCCGTCCATGCCTGGGAAGCCTACCTCGCCCGGCTGATCCGCGCCGGCTTCCGCGTCGCCGTCTGCGACCAGATGGAAACGCCCGAACAGGCCAAGGCGCGCCGCGCCAGCACCATCCGGCGGGAGGTCGTGCGCGTCGTCACCCCCTCCACCGTGACGGAGGACGGGCTGCTGGACGCCACCCGCCCCGCCTGGCTGCTGGCGCTGGCGGAAACCGACGGTGCCTTCGCCTGCGCCTGGCTCGATGTCTCGACCGGGGGGTTCGAGACGATGGCCCTGCCCAAGGCCGATCTCGGCGCCCTGCTCGCCCGGCTGGAGCCGGTGGAGGCGGTGGCGGAGCGGGATCTCGCGGAACTGCCCGACCTCCTCCATCGCCTGCCCGGCCGCATCGCCCACCGCGTGAAGCCGCGCGACCCCGCCCGGCTGCTGCGGGAGGCCTTCGGCGTCGCGACGCTCGAAGGCTTCGGCATCTTCACCGAAGCCGAGCTCGCCGCCGCCGCCCAGGCCCTTTCCTATGTGCGGGAGACGCAGGCCGGCGCCCTGCCGCGCCTCGACCCGCCGCGCCCCCAGGCGGGTGCGGCCGGCACGCTGGCGCTGGATGCCGCCACGCGCCGCAGCCTGGAGATCCTGCGCGACCAGCGCGGCGGGGACCAGGCGACGCTGTTCGGCGCGGTGAACGCCACGCTGACCGCCGCCGGCGCGCGCGAACTGGCCGGCCGCCTCGCGGCGCCCCTGGCGGAGGCCGCCTCCGTCTCCGCCCGCCACGATGCCGTCTCCTTCCTGCTGGGGGCGGAGGCGACGCGGGGCGCGATCCGCGCCAGCCTGAAGGGCGCCCCCGACATGGCCCGCGCCTTGGCCCGCCTGGCGCTGGACCGCTTCGCGCCGCGGGACCTGGCCGCGCTGCTGGCGGGGCTGCGCATCGCGGCCTCCCTCCGCGACGCCATCCTCTCCGCCGCACTGCCCGCACCCGCCCTGATGGCGGAAGCCGCGGCGGCGCTGGCCGTGGACCCGTCACTGGAAGCCGAACTCTCCCGCGCGCTGAATCTGGCGAAAATGCCGGCGCGGCTGGAGGATGGCGGCGTCATCGCCCCGGGCTTCGACGGGGAACTGGATGCGCTGCGGCGGCTCCGCGATGGCGGGCGGGATGCGATTGCGGCGTTGCAGCAGGATCTGGCGCAGGCCTGGGGCATCGCGGCCGTGAAGATCCGCCACCACCAGCAATTCGGCTTCCTGGCGGAGGTGCCGGCCGCACCGGCCGAGAAGCTGCTCCGCGCCTCCCCCGTGCCCGCTGGCCAGCCGCTCTCGCCCATCCATCGCCAGACCATGGCGAATGCCGTCCGCTTCACCTGCCCCGCGCTCGCCGAGCTCGACCGCAAGGTGGCGGAGGCCGGGGACCGCGCGGCGGCGCGCGAACGCGCCTGCATCGCCCACCTCAAGCGCCTGGTGCTGGCCGAGGGCGACGCCATCGCGCGGGCCGCGCGGGCGCTGGCGGATATCGATGTCCATGCCGCCAGCGCGACGCTGGCCGCGGAGGGCGGCTGGTGCCGGCCCGAACTGACGGAGCGCGCGGAATTCGCCATCCTGGCCGGCCGCCACCCGGTGGTGGAGGCGATGCAGAAGCGCGCCCGCGGCGCGGCCTTCGTGCCGAATGATTGCGACCTCTCCCCCGGCCGGCGCCTCTGCCTGCTGACCGGCCCCAACATGGCGGGCAAATCCACCTGGCTGCGGCAGAACGCGCTGATGGTGGTCCTCGCCCAGGCCGGGCTGTTCGTCCCCGCGCAAGCCGCCCGCATCGGGCTGGTGGACCGCCTGTTCAGCCGCGTCGGCGGCGGGGACGACATCGCCGGCGGGCGATCGACCTTCATGGTGGAGATGGCGGAAACCGCGGCCATCCTGAACCAGGCAACAGCCCGTTCACTGGTTGTGTTGGATGAAGTGGGGCGTGGGACCGCGACCTGGGATGGGCTGGCCATCGCCTGGGCGGTGCTGGAGGCGCTGCATGACCGCATCCGCTGCCGGGCCATCTTCGCCACGCATTTCCACGAACTCACCGCGCTGGCCGGGCGGCTGCCCGATGTGGCGCTGGCATCCATGAAGGTGCGGGAATGGCGGGGGGAGGTGGTGTTCCAGCATCTCGTCGGCCCCGGTGCCTCCGAACGCAGCTGGGGCGTGCATGTCGCGCGCCTGGCCGGCGTGCCGCGCCCCGTGCTGGCGCGCGCGAACCAGGTGCTCTCCGCCCTCGAAGCCCGCGCGCGCGGCGGCGGCCCCGATGCGCTGGCGGAGGAACTGCCCCTCTTCGCGCAACGCGTGTCCGCGCCTGCGCGGAAACTCTCCCCGATTGAAGCCGCACTCGCGGCGATGGATCTGGACGCGTTGTCGCCGCGGGAAGCGCAGGAAGCGCTCTATCGGTTGAAGGCGCTCTCGGCGGAAGTTGACGCAGCGCAGCAAGAGAACCCTGTTGCAGCGCCAGGTGACACGGTAGTGTGACACAGATGACAGTCAGCCTCGGCCAACCGCCCTCATCGGCGGCCGCTTCCGTGCTGCCCACCAGCGAGCCACCGGAGGTCCTGCCGGACCTGATCGCGGGGCTCGTCGATGATGGCCGGCCCGTCGCCCGCGACATCGCGCTCGGCCTGCTGCGCCGGCAGCTCGGTCGCGTCCAGGGCCGCGTGCAGCGCGCCTTCGAAGCGCATGACCTCTCCGGATTGGGCGCCGCGCGCTGGCTGGCCGCGCTGACGGACGGGATCGTCGGCGCCATCCATACCTACACGCTGGCACAGGTCCCGCCCCAGGAAGCCGGAGCGCCATCGGAAGAAACTTTCTCCCTCATCGCGACCGGCGGCTACGGCCGCGGCGTGCTGGCGCCCTATTCCGACATCGACCTGCTGTTCCTGTCGGACGCGCCGCTCGGCCCGCAGGGGCGCCGCGCGGTGGAATTCCTGCTGTACCTGCTGTGGGACCTCGGCCTGAAGGTCGGCCACGCCACGCGGACCATCAGCGAATGCATCGAGGATGCGCGCGGCGACGTCACCATCCAGACGGCGCTGATCGATGCCCGCTACCTCGCCGGCAATCGCGCGGTGCATGACCGCTTCCAGGACACCTTCGCCGCCGCCCGCAAGGCCAGCGGCCTGGCCCCCTTCCTGGCCGCCAAGCGCGCCGAACGCACGACGCGCCATGCGCGCTACGGCGAAAGCCCCTTCCTGGTGGAGCCCCATGTCAAGGAAGGCCGCGGCGGGCTGCGCGACCTCCAGACCCTCTACTGGCTGGCACGCCATGCCTTCGGCGTGCAGCGCATGCCCGAACTCGTCGGCCCCGACAGCCCCGGCGGCGGGCTGCTGACGCCGCAGGAAGCGCGCAGCATCCGCCGCGCCTGGAATTTCCTGTGGACGGTCCGCTTCCACCTCCACTACGTGACGGGACGGGCGGAAGAGCGTTTGACCTTCGACCTGCAGCCCGTGGTCGGCGCCCGCATGGGCTACACCCGCCACGGCGTGCAGGACGGCGTCGAGCGTTTCATGAAACACCTGTTCCTGACAGCCAGGGACGTGGTGCGCCTGACGCGCCTGCTGGAACCCGCGATCGAACGCGCGGCACTCGGCCCGCCCGCCGTGGTGCCGGCCGGCGATGCCGCGCTGTCCCATGCCGGCATGGCGCTGGCCGATGGCAAGGTGCTCTTCGCCCCCGATCGCCAGGTGGCGGAAGACCCCGCCATCATGCTCCGCCTGGTGCGCGCCGCGCGCGACCGGGGGCTGGAGATCCATCCGCTCGCGCATCGCGCGCTGATCCGCAATGCGCGCTACGCCGTCACGCTGCGTGACGATCCCACCGCCAATGCCCTGTTCCTCGACCTGCTGACGGGCAAGGATTCGCCGCGCTGGATGCGCGTGCTGAACGAGGTCGGCTTCCTGTCCCGCTTCATGCCGGACTGGGCGCGCATCGTCGGCCTGATGCAGTTCGACACCTACCATGTCTTCACCGTGGAGGAGCACACGATCGAGGCGATCGGCGTCCTCTCCGCGCTCGAACGCAACGAGCTGAACGAGATCGCGCCCGTCGCCTCCGAACTCATCGGCCAGGTGCAGTCCCGCCGCGCGCTCTATGTCGCCGTCATGCTGCACGACATCGCCAAGGGACGGGGCGGGGACCACAGCGAACTCGGCGCGCAGGTCGCGCTCGAACTCTGTCCCCGCCTTGGCCTGTCGCCGGAGGAGACGGAGACCGTCTCCTGGCTCGTGCTCAATCACCTGCTGATCAGCGCCACCGCCTTCAAGCGCGACATCGACGATCCCAAGACCATCCTCGACATCGCGGAGACGGTGCAATCGCCGGAACGGCTGCGCCTGCTGCTGGTCCTCACGGTGGCCGACATGCGCGCGGTGGGGCCCAAGGTCTGGAACGGCTGGAAGGCGACCCTGCTGCGCGAACTCTACTGGCGCGTCGCGGAAGTGCTGGCCGGCGGGCTTTCCGTGCCGGAACGCGACACCCGCGTGGCCCGGGCCCGCGCCGCGGCGGCCGGGCTGCTGGAGACGATGGCCAAGCCGGACCTCGACCGGTTCCTCGGCCTCGGCTACCCCGGCTACTGGCTGTCCTTCGACCCCGACACCCATGCCCGCCATGCGGAGATGATCCGCGACGCGGAAGCCGACCAGGCGCCGCTGACCGTCCGCACCCGGGTGATCGAGGCGCGATCGGTCACCGAGGTGACGGTCTACTGCTCCGACCATCCCGGCCTGTTCAGTCGCATCGCCGGCGCGCTGGCCGTGGCCGGTGCCAGCATCGTCGATGCGCGCATCCACACCATGACCAACGGCATGGCGCTCGACACCTTCTGGGTGCAGGACGCGGCGGGCGGGGCGTTCGACGCGCCGCATCGCCTGGCGCGGCTGTCCGTGCTGATCGAGCAGTCGCTCTCCGGCCGCCTGCGGCTGGACCAGGAGATCGCGAAGCTCCGCCGCGAACCCGCGCGGCTGCGCGCCGTCACCATCCCGCCGCGCGTCGTGCTCGACAACCACGCCAGCAACACCCACACGGTGATCGAGGTGAATGGCCGAGACCGGCCGGGCCTGCTGCATGCCGTCACCGCGGCGATCAGCGGCCAGGGCCTGCAGATCGCCTCCGCCCACATCACCACCTATGGCGTCCGCGCCGTCGACGTCTTCTATGTGAAGGACGTCTTCGGCCTGAAGGTGGAGAATGAGCGGAAGCTGGCCGCGCTCCGCGCCGCGCTGCTGGTCGCGCTGGGCGCGCCGGATGTGCCGGTGGATAGCGGCGTCAGGGTCGTCTGACGGTCACGCCACCCCATTGGCGCCGTGCGCCCGGAATCCAGGCCGGGCCATCAGCCTTGCGACATAGGCCGCCACCGCGGGCAGGTCGGGCCGCTCGATCGGCGTCATCATCCAGCGGTTCACCGACAGGCCGATGACGATGTCCGCCAGGGTGAAGGTATCGCCCGCCACATAGGCCCCGGTGCGGGCCAGCTGCCCATCCAGGATTTTCGTCAGTTCGTTCCAGGCGCGCGCGCTGGCGGCGATGCGGCCAGCATCGGCGTGGTCGGGGTGGCGGCGCACCAGGCCCATGAAGGCGCCGCGCCAGGACGCGTTCAGGTCCGTCGCCTGCCAATCCATCCAGCGCTCCACCTGCGCCCGCGCCCGCGGCGCCACGGGCAGCAAGTCGGCGCGCCCATGTTTCGCGGCGAGGTAGCGGCAGATCGTGTTGCTTTCCCACAACACGCCTTCCTCATCCTCGATCACCGGCACCAGGCCATTGGGGTTCAGGGCGCGCAGCGCCGCCTCCTCCCCCCGATCCTCCCGCGCCACGGGGATGCCGATCTCGGCGCAGGTCCAGAGGACCTTGCGCACATTGATGGAGGTGGCCTGGCCGATCAGCCGCAGCATGGGGGAGGTGATCCTTCGCGTCGCCGCCGCGTTGGTGCCACGACGAGACAGGAAGGACCACGCCATGGCGAGCGACAGCGAGAAGGACCGCACCTCCTTCACCGGAAAATACGATTTGGAGACCAGGACCGCGCGCCCGAAAAGCGTCGGCCCGCATGACGTGACGCGGGACCAGGAAGACCCGGCCGAGAAGGGCATCGATCCCGGCAAGGGCTATACGCATGAGATCGCGGCGGTGAATGCGGCGCGCGATGCCGGCGGCAGGCCGGCCAAGGGCAGCCCCGTGCAGATCGGCGCGAAGGGGGCCGCGAAGGACAAGCCGGAAGGCGCCGGCTGAAGGCGCCGCCCGGGGCCCTACATCCCCCGGAACAGATGCGCGTGCAGCCGGCTGGCGGTCAGCGTCTCCGCCCGGCCGCGCAGGGTCAGCGTCACGCGCCCGGTCTCGTCGCGCCGCGCCAGGGCGATGTGGCTTGCCTGCACCACGGTGCCGCGATGGATCTGCCAGAAGCGCGCGGGGTCGAGCCGCGGCAGCAGCTCCCGCAGCGACAGGCGGATCAGGAATTCGCGGCTGGCGGTGACGACGCGCAGGTATTTGTCGGCGGCGTCGAAGTAGATCACCTCCTCCACCGGCACCAGGTGGACCGCCTCCCCCAGCTGGGCGCGGATCACCACCAGGGGTTCCGCCGCCGGGGCGGGCAGGGACAGGGCGCCCAGCCGCGCCACCGCCTGCGCCAGTGCCGCGGCGGGGTCGGCGCGCTCGGCCAGCCGGCGTTGCAGCCGGGCGATGCAGGCGGCCAGCCGCGCGGGCTGCACGGGCTTCAGCAGGTAGTCCACGGCCTGCGCCTCGAAGGCCCTCAGCGCGAATTCGTCATGCGCGGTGACGAAGACCAGCAGCGGGAAGGGCGCGCCCTCCGGCCAATCCTCCGCCATGGCGCGTGCCGCCTCCAGCCCGTCCATCCCCGGCATCCGGATATCGAGGAAACAGGCATCCGGCTTCGCCGCCAGCGCCAAATCCAGCGCCGCCCGCCCATCCCCCACCGCGGGCAGCAGCGCGAGGCCCGGCCAGGCCCGGCCCAGCGCGCTTGCCAGCGCCGCCGCCAGCAGCGGCTCATCCTCCGCGATCAGGGCGGTGGTCATGCATCCTCCAGGGGCAGGCGGAGCGTCGCGAGGGTGCCGCCCCCGGGCGCGGGGGAGACTTCGAGGCCGGCCCGCCGCCCATGCAGGGTGGCAAGGCGCTGGCGAAGCTGCGCCAGCCCGAAGCCGCCCGGCCGCATCGCGCCGCCCTCCGGCAGCCCCGCCCCGGTATCGCCCAGCGTGAGCACCAGCGTGTCGCCGTCGCGCGCCGCGCGCAGCGTGATGGCGCCCCCCTCCGGCAGGGGCTCGATCCCGTGCCGGATCGCGTTCTCCACCAGCGGCTGCAGGATCAGCGCCGGCACCATCACGCCGCGCAGTGCGTCGGGCACCTCGATGGAGACCATCAGCCGCCCCCCCATCCGCACGCGCATCAACCCGAAAAAATCCTCGATCCGCGCGACCTCCTCGCCCAGCGGATGCCGCGCCGCCAGGCTGCCGCCCAGCGTCGCGCGCAGGAAGGCGTTCAGCCGGTCCAGCATGGCGATGGCGCGGGGCGGGTCGATCTCGATCAGCGCGCGCAGGTTCGCCAGCGTGTTGAACAGCATATGCGGCTCCAGCTGCGCCTGGAGGGCGGCCAGATGCGCCTCCCGCGCCTCGCGTTCCCGCCGTTCCCGCCTTGCCTTGCCGAGGAACAGCGCGGTGAAGCCCAGGCTGAGCGCCAGGCAGAAGCCGAGCCAGGTCGCCACCCCCGGCGCCCCGGGCAGGCGCAGCACCGGCACGCCGGCATAGAGGTTGCCGATCACCGTGCCGCCCAGCAGCGCCAGCGGCAGGACGAGGCCCATCAGCAGCGCGGCCCGGGCGGGGCCGGGCCAGTAATGCGGCGGCCCCGCCCGCAGCACGCCGCGCAGCAGATACCGCCCGGCATCCGTCCCCGCCCAGCTCAGCAGGCTGATGCCCAGCGTATGGGCCAGCACCACGTCGAAGGCCGCGCCCGGCCCGCGCAGCCAGGACCAGGCCAGGGCGATCACCGGGGTGGCCGCCAGCACCAGCGCCAGCCGCCGCAGCAGCGCCCGCGCCGCCCCCGCCGGCAGCCACCCCTCGCTCATGGCGCCAGGTACCGCTGGAAATGCGCCACGATGGCGCCCTGCGCGGCCACGCGCTCCGCGGGGTCGAAGCCCGGCTCCGGCGCCGCGCCCACGGCCATGCGGGCGGCGACGGCCTGCGCGACGCTGGGGGGCCAGGGGGACATGAAATCCATATGCCCGGCGCCCCGCATCACCGCCAGCGCCGTGCAGGTCCCGCAACTCCGCAGCAGGTGGTCGGCGTGGAAGGCGTTGGGGTTCATGCCGTCCCGCTCCGCCGTCACCACGCCGACCGGCACCGTGATGCCCGCCAGGCTGTCTGCCGCGAAGATCGCCGCGGCGGGGATGGCGACGGTCGCCACGCTGATCCGCCCGTCCCGCCCGCCATGGCTGGCCCGGATGTCCGCCCCCAGCAGCGCGTCCGGCACGCCCCGCGCCGCCTCGAAGCGCGCCCGCCGCGCGGCCCGCGCCTCCTCCGTCCGCGCATCATTGTAGCAGAAGGCCAGGTCGCGATCCCCCGCCGCCTGGCAATGCCGCACCAGGTCCAGCATCCGCCACTCCGCCCCCACCAGCGCCAGCGCCGTGATCGCGCCGGCGGAGGTGCCATGCACGCCGACCCGGTCCAGCAGCAGCCGCTTCCCCCAGGCCGGGTGCGCCGCCAGCGCATCGATCACGGCGGAGACCTCCCCCGGTCGGCGCCGGAAGCTCTCCGGCCCCGCGGCGCTGCTGTCTTCCGCATTGTCGCCGCGGTGCTGGGGCTGCGCCACGACGAAGCCCGCCGCCGCCAGCCGCGCCGCCAGGTCATGCTCCGCCAGCGCGTTGCTGGCCGTGCCGTGGGACATCACCACCAGGCGGCGCATGCCCGGCAGCGGTTCCGCCGCGGGGGCCACGGTGATGGTGAAGGGCCCGAAGCTGTGCGGCGTGGCGCGTTCGGCGGTCGGGTAGACCAGCGTCACCGGCATCCCCCCGGCCTCGATCCGCGAAAAACCGGTCTGGGCCGCGGCCGGCGTGGCGAAGGCGAGGGCGGCGAGGCATCGCAGCGCGATGGCGGCCAGGGTCCGTCTCATGGGCTTTCTCCATCCCGCCCCGGGATCGGGGCGCATGGCCCGCGATAGGCCCCGCGCCGCCGCCGCCGCCACGCCGATGCGACGAACGGCGCCATGCTGTCGCGAAGCGCGCCAGGCGTGACGCGAAGCGCGGCAGGCGCCGCCCTTCGCGCTGCTAAGCCCCTCGCAAACGCGAAGCGACCGGCTTTCGCGGGGCGGGGTTCGGACGCATAACCATCGGTCAGTGGGTTGGGGGAAAACAGACACCATGGACGACGCGCGCAAGAATTCCGTCGAGGCCGTCGCGGATACACGCACCGCCCGCGTGACCAGCGAGGAAGCGCTCGCCATGCATGCCGAGGGCCGGCCCGGCAAGCTGGAGATCCGCCTCACCAAGCCGCTGATCACCGCGCGCGACCTCTCGCTGGCCTACAGCCCGGGCGTGGCGGCGCCCTGCCTCGAAATCCATCGCGACCCCTCGCTGGCCTATGACTACACCTCGAAGGGCAATTTCGTGGCCGTCATCAGCAACGGCACCGCCGTGCTGGGCCTCGGCAATCTCGGCGCGCTGGCCTCCAAGCCGGTGATGGAGGGCAAGGCCGCGCTGTTCAAGCGCTTCGCCGATGTCGACAGCATGGATCTGTGTGTGAACACGGAGGATGTGGACGCCTTCGTCAACGCGGTCCGCTACCTCGGCCCCAGCTTCGGCGGCATCAACCTGGAGGACATCAAGGCCCCCGAATGCTTCGTGATCGAGCAGCGGCTGCGGGAGCTGATGGACATCCCCGTCTTCCATGACGACCAGCATGGGACGGCGATCGTCGCCGCCGCGGGCCTCATCAATGCCTGCCACCTGACGGGGCGCGACCTGAAGACGGTCAAGCTCGTCATCAACGGCGCCGGCGCCGCCGCCGTCGCCTGCGCGGAACTGGTCAAGGCCATGGGCATCCGCCCGCAGCATGTGATCCTGGCCGACACCAAGGGCGTGATCTATCGCGGCCGGACGGAGGGCATGAACCAGTGGAAATCGGCCCATGCCGTCGAGACCACGGCACGGACGCTGGCCCAGGCGATGGAGGGTGCCGACTGCTTCATGGGCCTGTCCGTGAAGGGCGCCGTCACCCCCGCCATGGTCCGCAGCATGGCCCCCAACCCCGTCATCTTCGCCATGGCGAACCCGGATCCCGAGATCACGCCGGATGAGGCCCGCGCCGTCCGCCCCGACTGCATCGTGGCGACGGGGCGTTCCGACTACCCGAACCAGGTCAACAACGTCCTCGGCTTCCCCTTCATCTTCCGCGGCGCCCTCGATGTCCGCGCCTCCACCATCAATGACGCCATGAAGGTTGCCGCGGCCGAGGCCCTGGCCATGCTGGCGCGGGAGGATGTGCCGGAGGAAGTGGCCGGCGCCGGTGCGGGCCCAAGGGGTGGTGCATCGCTCCGCTTCGGCCCGGACTACATCATCCCCAACGCCTTCGACCCGCGCCTGATCTCCCGCGTCTCCCCCGCCGTCGCCAAGGCGGCGATGGAAAGCGGCGTCGCGCGCAAGCCGATCACCGACCTCGCCCGCTACGCCCGCGACCTCGCCGGCCGGCTCGATGCCACGGCCGGCGCGATCGAGGCGATCGCGGAGAATGTCCGCGCCCATCCCCGCCGCGTGGTCTTCGCGGAAGGGGAGGAGGAGAAGGTCATCCGCGCCGCCATCGCCTTCCGCAATGCCGGCTACGGCACGCCGGTGCTGGTGGGGCGGGAGGATCGGGTGAACGCGACCGTCGCCGCGCTCGGCATCCCGCTCGGCGCCGGGATCGAGATCCAGAACGCCCGCGTGTCGGAAAAGAACGGCGCCTATGCCGACTGGCTCTACGCCAAGCGGCAGCGCGAAGGCTTCCTGCTGCGCGACTGCCAGCGCCTGGTCAACCTGGACCGCAACGTCTTCGCCGCCTGCATGGTGGCCAATGGCGATGCCGATGCGATGGTGACCGGCGTGACCCGCAGCTACGCCGCGGCGCTGGAAGGCGTGCGGCTGGCGATCGATCCGGCGCCGGGCACGGTGCTGTTCGGCCTGACGCTGATGCTGGCGCGCCGGTCGGGCACCGTGCTGGTGGCGGATACCGCCATCCATGAACGCCCGGATGCCGCGACGCTCGCGGAAATCGCGATCCGCGCCGCGGCGGCCGCGCGCCGCATCGGCCAGGAACCGCGCGTGGCCTTCCTGTCCTTCTCCACCTTCGGCGACCCCAAGGGCAGCATCCCCGGCAACGTCCGCGATGCCGTGAAGCTGCTGGACCAGCGGGAGGTCGATTTCGAATATGACGGGGAGATGGCGGCCGATGTGGCGCTGGACCCCGACCTCCGCGCCAAGCTCTACCCCTTCTGCCGCCTGACCGGCCCGGCCAATGTGCTGGTGATGCCCGGCCTGCATGCCGCGCATATCCTGACCAAGGCCGCGCCGCGCCTGACCTCCGCGCAGACCATCGGCCCGCTGCTGATGGGCCTCTCCGCGCCGGTGCAGATCGTGGGGATGGAGGCGGGGGTGAACCAGATCCTGGACATCGCCTGCCTCGCCGCCCACGCCGCCCTGCCGAAGTGATGCCAACGGCATCATTGAGTGACCTGCGGCCGGCGAAGCCGGCCGAGGCCGCGACGGGACCCCGTGCACGTTGCGAAGCAACGTGCACGGGGTCCCGGAATGCGGCCCGCCGCTTATGCGGCGAGCCAAGGCCCCGGAGGGGCCGCCCGGCGCTTGAGGGCATGTAGATGACCATCTTCACCATCGGCTATGAGGAGACGACACCCGCCCGCCTGCTGGCGGCGCTGACGGGCGCCGGGGTGAAGACGCTGGTCGATGTCCGGGCGCTGGCCAACAGCCGGCGCCCCGGCTTCGCCAAGCGGGCGCTCTCCGCTTCCCTGGAGGAGGTCGGCATCGGCTACCGCCACCTCCGCGCCCTCGGCACCCCCGCCGCAGGGCGCCAGGCCGTGCGGGAAGGCCGGCCGGACGACATGAAGCGCATCTTCGCCACGACGCTGGCGGGCACGGAAGCCCAGGCTGCACTCGCCGATCTGCGCGACCAGGCGGGGCGGGAGGCGGTCTGCCTTCTATGCCTCGAAGCCGACCACCGGCGCTGCCACCGGACCCTGGTGGCGGAAGCGCTGGGCCTGCCGGTCAGGCACCTGGTGGCCTGATCACACCCCCATATGCGCGCAGCGGGCCGGATCGCCCGGATGGCCCCAGATCGCCAGCCCCGCCAGGCGCATCGGCGCGACGACGCCGATCACCCCCTCCAGCCGCCGGAGCCAGGGGTTGATGTTGTCCTCCACCCCGCCGGCCCCCTGGTTGCGCCCGTCATTGCCGATATCGTGGTCGATGCGGGGCAGCACCAGGCCGGCATAGAAGTCGCGGCGCAGGAATTGCGGCGTGTTGGAAAAGCGCGCCGTGAACGTCACCCCATCCGCCCTGTCCCGCGCGCCCTGCACCAGCAGCGCATCGAAGCCCGTGGCGATATTCGCCCGGCGGTTCAGGCGCAGCTGGTTGAGGTCGGGCCGGCGGGCGAAGAGGTCCAGGATCTCCGCCGGCGACGGGCAGGGCGGGATGAAGTCGTGATCCTGCTCCACCACCATGACGACATCCGCGTCACCCCGGCCGAAGGCATGCAGCCACTGCCGGCGCAGCCCGTGCTCGGTATTGATGACGAGGCCGAGGCCCTCCTCCTCGCAGAACCGCATCAGATTGGCCAGGAAGGCGCGGTTCATGGCGGTGTCGCGATGGTCGTAGAACACCGTCATCGGCACGCCGTCGGGCAGGGGCATCGCCTGCCGCAGCGACCGCACGGCACCCTCCAGCAGGCCGAGCCCCGGCGCGCCCAGATGCGCATTCCGGTTCAGCTTGCCCGAGACGTGGCAGAAGAACACGACCTCCAGGCTCGCCGGCGGCGCCACCGCCATGCGGCGTGACCAGAGCAGGACCGCCCCATCGATCGCCGCGGCCGCCTCGGCCTCCCCGGCCTCTCGCAGCATGTCCGCCGCGCGCTCGGCCAGCGTGCAGGCCAGTTCCGTCGCATCGCGCGCGAGCGCCGCGCAAGCCAGCCCGACCACCGCCCGGGCGCAGGCCGGATCCTGGTCGAGCGCGGTGCGGTAGCAGGCCTCCGCCTCGACGGGCTCATCCGCCAGCAGGTGGATGTCCCCCGCCTGGCACCAGGCCGGCACGTCCTCCGCGCCATGGCGCGCCAGCCGCCGGGCCAGAAGCTGGCGCAGCCGGGGCACCGCCAGGCGCAGCGTCTCCGTCGCCCGGGCATGGAAGGCGAAGGACACCAGCCGCAGCAGCTGCGGGAAGGGCACCGCCGGATCGACCACCGCGCGGTTCCACAGATGGGTCCGCACCACGGGGCCGAACGGGCGGCTCGTCCGCAGGATGTAGTCCAGCCACTGGAAGCGCGGCAGCACCAGGGCGGGATGCCCGTCGATCAGGCCGACCAGCCTGGCCTGCAGCGCCAGGCGCCGCCGGGTGATCTGCGGGCCGGCCTCCCAGGCCTCCAGCACCGCCTGCACGAAGGCCTGGCCGAAGACGGGCACGCCATCGGCCATCGCGCCGGGAAAGCGGCGGCAGCCCTCCTCCAGCAGGTCCAGCGCCTCGTCGCGCCTGCCATCGCGCAGCAGGGCGCGGCTTGCTTCCAGGATCTCATCCGACGCCAGGGGCGGGGCGTCTTCCTTCGACAAGGTCATCGGGTCCAGCATCCAGGGGCGGGCGCCACGGCCCGGCGATGCGGGGGCAAGCCGTTGCACGGCGCCGCTGCCGTCGTATCGATGTCCCAGATCGCCACGCCCCTGTCCATCATCCCGCCGCCATCCGGCGTGTCGCCATCTCCCCGATCATCACGCAGGTGAAGTGCAAATTCGCCCGGCAATCCGCGGGCATGATGGAGGCATCGGCCACCCGCAGCCCCTCCACCCCCCGCACCTTGAGGTCCGGATCCACCACGCCGCGCGGGTCCTCATGCGCCGTCATCCGGCAGGTGCCGGCGGCGTGCTGGATGTCCCCTGCCTCCGCCAGCATCAGCGCGTCCAGTGCCGCGTCGGGCAGCGCGGCGGCCTCCGCCATCCCCAGCCGCGTCTCCCCGAAGGTGATGGAATCCGCGATCCCCGCCACCGGATCCATCGCGCAGAGCCTGGCCAGCCGCCGCACCCCGTCGCGCATCCGGGCGCGGTCCAGCGGATGGTCCAGCATGTTCTCCTCCACCACCGGCTGCGCCTCGGGGTCCGGGGACACAAGCCGGACGGAGCCGCGTGACAGCGCGTCATACAGCGCCACACCGATCCCCCCGTTCGGCGCCGGGCTGATCCCGCCGCTCGGCGCGGGGCTGATCCCGCCGCTCGGCGCGGGGCCGGCATCCTCCGACAGGCCGCGATGGTTGTAGGCGATCAGGATCATGTCCCGCTCGCCGCCCATCCCGCTGGAATAGGTGACGCAGCAATTGGTGTGGCGCGCATCCGCCCCCGTCGCGCGATGCGCGGGCTTCAGCGCCAGGCTGGCGCGCAGGATCGGGTGGTCCATGAAATGCGCACCGACCGAGGGCTGGTCGTGCAGCACCTCGATCCCCAGCGCCCGCAAATCGCCCGCCTTCCCGATCCCGCTGCGCATGAGCAGCCCTGGCGAATGGATGGCGCCGGCGCAAAGCACGACTTCCCGCGCCGCCACCTCCTCCCACGCCCCGTCCCCGAAGCGCACCCGCACGCCGCGGGCGCGGCGGCCGTCGAACAGCACGCGATCCACCAGCGCATCGCCGCGGATGTCGAGGTTCGGCCGGCCGCGGGCGGGTTCCAGGTAGCCGTCATTGGTGGTCACGCGCTGCCCGTCGCGCAAATTGATGGGGTTGCAGGAGATGCCCTCCCCCTCCGGCGCGTTGAGGTCCGCCTTCCAGGGATGCCCCGCCGCCAGCGCGGCGTCGCGCAGCGCGCGGTCCACCGCGCCCCAGCGATCCTCCGGCATCCGCCACACCGGCAGCGGGCCGCCCTGCCGGCATCCCGGCACGCCGAACTGCGCGTCATCCTCGATCCGGTCGAACAGGGGCATCACGCTGGCCGCCGACCATCCCTCGCACCCCGCCTCCGCCCAGGCGTCGAAGGCGGCGGGCACGCCGCGGATGGCGATCTGGGCATTGACGGTGGAGGACCCGCCGAGGGCCCGGCCGCGCCAGTAGAAGCGAGGTTCCTGCGCCGCCGTGCGGCGCGTCATCAGCCCCGGCCATTGCCAGGCGGCCTGGTGGGCGGGGTGGTGCATGAAGGGGATGATGTTGGGGCTGCGCAGCGCGGCGGGTGCTTCCGCCGCCCGCCAGTCCCGCCCCGCTTCCAGCAGCAGCACGCGGCGGGCGGGGTTTTCCGAAAGCCTGGCGGCCAGGGTGGCGCCCGCGGACCCGCCCCCCACCACGATCACGTCATGCAAGGCGCCTGGTCCCCGTCCCCGTCACGGGGATGGAGGATAGGGGTGCCTCAGCGCCCGCGCATATAGGCGCGGTGCGGCTTGTAGGTCAGCCAGCGCTTCAGGTTGCGCAGGAAGTCGCGCACCGGGGTGCGGGCACGGAAGGGAAGGAGGAAGGCGCTGGGCATGGCGGGGCTCCCCGCTGGATATCGGGTGCGCCCTCCTGGCGGGGCGGCATCGGGGCCGCCTGGGGCGCATCATGGCCGGCGCGGATGAATCGCGTGTTAGCGGCGCGGGTGTTTCCGCTGGCGAACCCGGGCGTGTTCGGTCTATGTTCCGGCGATCGCCGCCCGATCCATGTCCGCCCTCGCTCCAAGCAGGCGCCGCATGGCGGGCGGGGAAGCCCTGCGCATCCGGAAGTCCCCGGGCGGCGGAGGCCCCGCGAGGACGGTGCTGAACGGGCCAAAAACGGCTAAATCGGCTAAATCCGCAGTATTCCCGCGCGCCCTACCGCGCCTTGCGGATGATCAGCCCGATCGAGGTCGCGACATGCTCCCCCATCGCCAGGCGGAGATGCGGCGTATCCGCCACGGGCAGCGCGCCGCCCTCCTCCGAGAAGGGCGGCAGGTCCACGAACTGGTCCAGCACGCCCCGGCCGGGGTGGAAATCCACCGGCAGCAGCTCATGCCCCGCCTCGGCCAGGCGCTCGCCCAGCGCCTCGATATGGCGGCGCTGGAACAGCACGGTGCTGCCGCCATCCAGCGTCGGGCCTTCGGCCGCCATGTTGAACTCGGTGGTATGCACCGCGATGCCGCCGGGCCGCAGGCAATCCATGGCGCGCACCACGAAATCGAGCCCCGCCTGGATGCTGCCCAGATGTTCGAAGGAACAGACGGACCAGACGAAATCCCGGCTGCCATCGGCCAGCGCATCGGGGATGCGCCGCATGTCGGCGGGCTGGAAGGTCACGCGCTGGTCGAAGACCTCGCGCTCCACCAGCGTCGGCCAGAACAGGTGCTCCAGCTCGCTCGCATGCTGCCCGGTCTGCTGCCAGCCCTTCGCCGTCTGCTCCTGCTGGCCGAGGTCGGTGGCCAGCACCTCCACCCCATGGGCGGCGAAGAAGGCGGGCAGCATCTCCCGCCCCACCGCGAAGCCCAGGGCGCGGCGGCGGTTGTTGAGCATCCCCGCCTCCCACAGCGCCTGGGCGACGAAGCAATCCTCCCACACCTTGCGGTGATAGATCGGCAGCATGCCGAGGCGGGAGCACCAGTAGTGCAGCCAGGGCTGCTCGATATCCGCCTGCCGGCAGAGGCCGGAGGTAAGGCGCACCTGCACCGGGAAGGATTGCAGCTGCACCCCCGGCCCGGCGACCCCGCTGGCATAGAGCTGCCGCGCATAGGCGGAGCCCAGCACCTTGGTGTTCCAGGCCGCGTGCCGCGCCTCCACCGACGGCGCGGTCGCGCGGCTGGCGATGTCCGCCACGCCCTGCCGCACCCCCTGCCGCCCGCGCGCGAGGAGCGCCATCACCCGGCGGAGCGGCCCCGCCATGCCCTGTCTGTCCATAGCCGCTTCCTCTGCCCCCGAAACCCGCCGGGGGCAACGGGCTGCTGGCTTCAGCTATCCAGGCGGATGCCGAGGTCGCGGATCAGCGGCCGCCAGATCGCGTTCTCCTGCGCCACGAAGGCGTTGAACTGCGCCGGCGTCCAGGGCTGGTATTCGATGCCGAGGTCGGCCAGCCGCCGCGCCAGCTCGGGCGACGTCATGGCCCGGATCATCTCCTCCGCCAGGCGGGCGATCACGGGGGTGGGCGTGCCGGTGGGCACGCTCATCCCCTGCCAGCCATAGGCGACCGCGTCATGGCCCAGGTCGCGCAGCGTCGGCACATCCGGGAACAGCGCGCTGCGCGCCTCGCTCATCACGCAGAGCGCGCGGACGCGGCCATCGCGGATGAAGGGCGTGCCGGTGGCGGTGTCGATCACCACCACGTCCACATTGCCCGCCAGCAGATCCTGCATGGCGGCGGGGCCGCCGCGATAGGGCACATGCTCCGCCGCCAGCCCGGTGCGCCGCTTCACAAGTTCCATCGCCAAATGGTGCGGCGACGCCACGGCCGGCGTCCCGTAGGTCGGCGCCCGCGTGCGGGATGCCGCCAGCAGCCCGGCGAAATCCCGCACCGGGTCGTTCGGCCGCACCACGATGAACAGCGGAAACCGCCCGATGAAGCCCACGCCGGTGAAATCCCGGTCCGGGTCGTAGGGCAGGCGGGCATAGAGGGCGGGGTTGTAGGTCAGGATGCCGTTATCGACATGCATCCAGGTGTAGCCATCGGCGGGTGCGCGGGCGACGATCTCGCTGGCCAGCACCGCACCGCCGCCGGGCCGGTTCTCCACCACCACATTCTGGCCGAGCCGCGGGCCCATCTGCGCCGCGATCAGCCGCGCGAAGGCGTCGGAGGCCCCGCCCGGCGGGTAGCCGACGATCCAGCGCAGCGGCCGGTCCGGCCAGGCGGCCTGCGCCGCCGCGCCCCGCGCCAGCCCCGCCATCCCCAACCCAGCCGCGCCCGCGATGAGTCCCCGACGTCCGACCATGCCCCGATCTCCTGGAATGAGGATGCCATTCTGCGGCCCCCCGCGCCCGACGCAACCGGATTGCGTGCCCCTGTGGCGCCCCGCGCGGGCATTCCCTGCGCGGCAAAGCGGCAACAAGGCCCAGCCATGCGCAGTCAGCGCGCGATTAACCGAAAACCTGTCTTGATCCTGCCATACCCAGGCAGGACATTCGCCGCATGCGCGCGATGATTGGCATTTCCTGCTGCGTGAAGGCGTTCGGCATCTTCGCCACGCCCAACCATGCGGCGTCCGACAGCTACATCCGGGTCACGCTCGGCCCGATCGGCGGCGTCCCCGTCCTGCTGCCCGCGGCGGGGGAGGCGCTGGTACCGGACATCCTGCCCCGCCTCGATGGGCTGATGCTGACGGGAAGCCGGTCCAATGTGCATCCCGACCACTACCAGGGCCCCGCCCATGCCGAAGGCACGCCGGAGGACCCGCAGCGGGACAGCACCACCCTGCCGCTGATCCGCGCCGCCATCGCGGCCGGCCTGCCCGTGCTGGCGATCTGCCGCGGCTTCCAGGAGCTGAACGTGGCGCTGGGCGGGTCGCTCGACCAGCGGATCCAGGACCTGCCCGGCCGCCTCGACCATTCGACGCCGTCGGACCAGAAACTGCCGAAAGTCCGCACCGGCAAGGCGCACGCCGTGCGCCTGTCCGCCGACAGCCAGCTCGGGAAGATCTGGACGGCTTCGGGCCAGCGCTTCCGGCCGGAAGCGGTGCCCGTCAATTCGCTGCACAACCAGGGCATCTGCCGCCTCGCCCCCCGCCTGGTGGCGGAAGCCTGGGCGCCGGATGGCACGGTGGAGGCCGTGCGCGTCGCCGATGCCCCGGGCTTCGCCATGGGCGTGCAATGGCACCCGGAATATGACTGGGAGCATGATGCGCTGAGCCGCACGATCTTCGAGGCTTTCGGCGCCGCCTGCGGCGACTGGGCCGCCGGACGCCGCCCGGCAAGCCAGGTCGCGCAGCGCGCAGCAGCCTGATCGCGGCCCGCCGCGGAGCGGCCGGTTCACGTCCGCGCGACCCACCTTCGGCTTGCCCGATTTTTCCGGTCGGACATGCAATCGCCTTTTGCAAGGCGGCTGGCGCCCGGGCTAACCTTTCCCTGCCGGCCTCGACCTTGCCGGTGGACGAAGTCCGGTTCCCCTGCCGGCTCGCCCGACCATTCCGATCGGAACGTGAGCGTGGCGCCCGGTCACCCCCCTGACCGGGCGCTTTCCCGCGCGCATGATGGCCGCTTCGCACGGGGTGACGCGCATGGATCAGGACAGGCTGGCAAGGCTGAAGGCTCGCTTCGCCGAAGGGGCCTCCGGCCAGGGCGAGACGGAGGACCCCCTCTTCCGCCGCATCATCGACAGCCAGTTCCAGGGCGACCGCCGCAGCTGGCCCTTCGCCGGCATTGCCACTTTTTGCGGCGCGCGCCTCGAAGCCGATCCCCTCGCGAACCCGCCGGAGATCGGGCTGCTCGGCGTGCCGATGGACCTCGGCGTCACCAACCGCGCGGGATCGCGCCTCGGCCCGCGGGCCATCCGGGCGGTGGAACGCATCGGCCCCTATGAACCCGCGCTGCACATGGCGCCGATGACGGAAGCGCGCGTCGCCGATATCGGCGATGTCCCCATGGCGTCCCGCTTCTCCCTGGAAACCTGCCACGCCGACATCGAGGCGCATGTGGCGCAACTCCACGCCGCCGGCATCCGCCTGGTCTCGGCCGGGGGCGACCATTCCATCAGCCTTCCCATCCTGAAGGCGCTGGGCCGCGACCGCCCTTTGGGCATGGTCCATATCGACGCCCATGCCGACACCGGCGGCGAGTATGAGGGCACCCGCTTCCACCATGGCGGCCCCTTCCGCCAGGCCGTGCTGGAAGGCGTGCTGGACCCCGACCGCACGATCCAGATCGGCATCCGCGGCGGCGCCGGCTATCTCTGGGAATTCTCCACCGCCAGCGGGATGACGCTGATCCCGATGCATGAGGTGGCGGCGATGGGCATCCCCGCCGTCATCGCCCGCGCGCGCCAGGTGGCGACCGGCCCCATCTACGTCTCCTTCGACATCGACGCCGTCGATCCCGGCTTCGCGCCGGGCACCGGCACGCCGGAAGTGGGCGGCCTCGCCCCCCTCCAGGTGCTGGAACTGCTCCGCGGCCTGGCCGGGCTGGATATCGTGGGGGGCGATGTGGTGGAGGTCGCGCCCCAGTATGACGGATCGACCGCCACCGCCCAGATCGGCGCCCAGGTCATGTTTCAATTGACCTGCCTGCTCGCCCGCGCGCCGTCGTTCCGGGGGTAGTGCCGGAATCAGGGGAAAACCCCGCCTTCAACAAGCGATTCCGGCCTGTTATGTAGGGTCCGTTGTCGGGGGCCATGGGGTCCGGGGGCGGCTCCGCCCCGGGGCCGCTTCAGAATGTCGGGATATCGGGTGCCATGAAGTTCACGGTGGACAGGGCAGTGCTGCTCAAGGCGCTCGCGCATGTGCAGAGCGTGGTGGAGCGGCGCAACACCATCCCCATCCTGGCGAATGTCCTGCTGGAAGCCCGCGATGGCGGCCTGCGCCTGACGGCGACGGACATGGAGATCGCGGTGGTGGAGGAGGTGCCGGGCGTCACCGTCACCCGCACCGGCCGCACCACGGCCCCCGCCGCCACCCTGTTCGAGCTGGTCCGCAAGCTGCCCGAGGCCGCGAAGATCGAACTCGACCACCCCGGCGGCGACAGCCAGCTGACGCTCCGCGCCGGCCGCTTCGACGCCAAGCTCGCCGTCCTGCCGGTCGAGGATTTCCCCTCGATGACCGAGGGCAAGCTGCCCCACCGCTTCGCCCTTCCCGCCGGGCAGCTCCGCGAACTGATCGACCGCACCCGCTTCGCGATCAGCACGGAGGAGACGCGCTACTACCTCAACGGCATCTACTTCCACGCGACGGAAGCCGGCGGCGCGAAGGTCCTGCGCGCGGTCGCGACCGATGGCCACCGCCTGGCCCGTGTCGAGGAGCCCCTGCCCGATGGCGCGTCGGAGATGCCGGGCGTCATCATCCCCCGCAAGACGGTCAACGAATTGCGCAAGCTGGCCGAGGAAGTGCAGGACGAGATCGCCATTGCGCTGTCCGATACCAAGATCCGCTTCACCCTCGGCCCCGTGCAGCTGACCTCCAAGCTGATCGACGGCACCTTCCCGGAATACGAACGCGTGATCCCGCGCGGCAACGACAAGATCCTGAAGGTGACGAAGAAGGCCTTCGCGGAGGCCGTGGGCCGCGTCGCCGGCATCAGCAGCGAACGCTCGCGCCCTGTGAAGCTCAGCGTCGATCGCAACCACCTTCTGCTCTCCGCCGCCAGCGCCGAACTCGGCCAGGCGCAGGAGGAGCTGGATGGCGATGTGGTGAGCTACGAGCACGCGCCGATCGAGATCGGCTTCCAGGCCCGCTACCTCAACGACATCACCGACCAGATCGCGGATACGGTGGAGTTCCGCTTCTCCGACGGCTCCGCGCCGACGATCGTGACGGACAGCGCCAAGCCGGAAGCGCTCTATGTGCTGATGCCGATGCGGGTGTGAGGCCCTGAGAAGGGCGCCGGAAGGCGCCCTTCCGGGGGGCTTTAACCCCGCCTTATCCCGGCACCCCGTACACCTTGCCAGGCTCGGCAAGGATTACTCCCATGGCGTCGAATACCCTCCGCGAAGGTGGCGGTCAGGGCAGGTTCCGCTTCGGTCGTATCGGCATGCGACTGGTGCTGGCGCTGACCGGAACCGCCGGCATCGCCATCGGGGTCATGACGTTCAGCAACCTCCAGCTCAGCGATGCCCTGGTCCGCGACGCGGCGGACCGGGAGTTGCACGCCCTGCAGGAATTCCTGGGTGACCGCATCGCCAGCGAATCCCAGCGCGCGCGGTCGATGGCGGAAATGATGGCCGGCAACACCGCCATCCAGGACGCCTTCGCCGCCGGGGATCGCGACGCGCTGGCCCGCATCACCGTACCCGGCCTTGCCGCGCTGCGCCGCGACCATGGCGTGACGCAGCTGCAGTTCCACACCGCGCCCGCCACCTCCTTCCTGCGCGTCCATCGCCCGGATCGCTTCGGGGACGACCTCTCCGGCTTCCGTCGCACCGTCGTGGAGGTGAACCGCACCCGGGCGCCCTTGGCCGGGCTGGAGAACGGGCTGGACGGCCTCGGCATCCGCGGGGTCGTGCCGGTGGCCCGCCAGGGTGTGCATCTCGGCTCGGTCGAAGTCGGCCTGTCCTTCGGCGCGCCCTTCTTCGAATCCTTCACCCGCAGCACCAGCGCCCCCATCGCCTTCTACATCGCCCGGGACGGGGGGTTCGAGACCTTCGCCTCCACCTTCGCCCTGGCACCCGCCTTCGATGTGACGACGCTGCGCGCCGTTCTGGGTGGCCAGCCGACGATGCAGCCGCTGCAACTCGGCGGCACGGACTACATGGTGGCCCTGGCACCGGTGCGGGATTTCTCGGGCACGGCCTTCGGCGTCTACGCCCTGGCGCTGGACCGCACCAGCTTCAACGCCGCCATCGCCGAGGCCAACCTGCGGACGCTGATGATGGCGATTGGCGCCCTCATCCTCGCCATTCTCGTCGCCTGGCTGATGAACCGCGGCATCGGCCGACCGGTGAAGGACATCACGCGTTCCATGGGCCTTCTCGCCAACGGCAGCACCGGCATCACCATCCCCGGCACCGGCCGCCGCGACGAGATCGGTGAGATGGCAAGCGCGCTCGAGGTCTTCCGCCAGGGCATGATGGAGGCCGAGCGCCTTCGCCAGGAGCGCGAAGAGGCCAAGCAGCAGGCGGAGGCCGATCGCCGTGCCACCCTTCTCAGCCTGGCCGATCGCTTCGAGGCCAGCGTCGGTGCCACCATCGCCAGCGTCGCCAGCGCCACCAGGCGCCTCGACGGCCACGCCACCACGATGGCCGACGCATCCCGCAAGGTCAGGGCGGAAACAGGCGCCGCCGCGCGCGGGACCAGCACCGCCACCGACGCCGTCAGCACGGTGGCCGCGGCCACCGAGGAACTCTCCGCCTCCATCCAAGAAATCGCCCGCCAGGTCCGCCATTCCACCGCCGCCACGGCGGAAGCGGTGGCCGAGGTCCAGCGCACCGACGCGGCCGTGACCGCCCTGGCGGAGAACGCCAGCCGCATCGGAAACGTCGTCTCCCTCATCAGCGACATCGCCAAGCAGACCAACCTTCTGGCCCTGAATGCGACGATCGAGGCCGCGCGCGCCGGCGACGCCGGCAAGGGCTTCGCCGTCGTGGCCGGGGAGGTTAAGGCCCTGGCCACCCAGACCGCCACGGCCACCGAGGATATCGGCCGCCAGATCACCGAAATGACCGGCGCGACAGCCGGCGTCGTGGCAGCCGTGCGGGCCATCGCCGGCACCACGGCGCGGATCGACGAGATCGCCGCCAGCATCGCCGGCGCCGTGGAACAACAGAGCGCCGCAACCCGCAGCATCTCCGACAACATCCAGCGCGCGGCGGAAGGCACGGGCCTGGCCAACCAGGGCGTCACCGCCGTGGAGGCGTGCGCCGTCGAGGCCGATGGCGTGGCAGCCGGCGTGCGCCAGGCGGCCGGGGATGTCTCCGACCAGGGCGGGGCGCTGGAGAAGGAGGTCAGCGACTTCCTGGGCACGCTGCGCGCGGCGTGAGGCTGTGGCGGGGGAGGGGTGGCCCCGCCGCCCGCCGAAGGCCGGTGCCGAAGCGGGCCGGGCCCGGCTTCAGCAACCCTCTGCCCTCACCAGCTCATCTCCCCCTTCGCCACCTTCGCCCCGATCTCCAGCGCGATCTCCAGCCCCAGCCCCGGGAAGCGCCGCTTCATCGCCGCGATCAGCGCCGCGCCATCCGCCGCCGCGGCGAACTCGGCCTCGAACGCCTCCAGATAGTCCCGCGTGGCCCGCAGGGAAGACGCATCCGTCGCCGCCCCCGCCACCCCATGCCCCGCCACCACGATCCGCGGGTTGCGCGCCTCGATCGTCGCCAGCGCCCGCCGCCAGGCCAGGCGGGACGCCGGCGTCGCCGTATCCGCCGTCCAGGCATGCAGCCCGGCAAAGGCCAGCACGCCGCCGAACATCGCGCCGAGCGAGGGCGACCAGAGGTAGCCGCGATCCGGCAGCGCCGGCTCCGGCGTCACCACCTCCAGCACCTCATCCTCCAGCACCAGCGTGCTGCCCGTCAGTACCTCCGGCACGAAGGGGCTGCGCGGCGCGTTCTCGCCCATCCGCGGGCCCCAGACCTCCAGCTTCTTCGCCATCGTTGCATTGATGTGGGCGACGGTGCTGGCGGTGGCGACGAAGCGCGCCGCCGGGAAGGCCGCCCGCACCACCTCCAGCGAGAAATAGTAGTCCGGGTCGCCATGGCTGACGAAGACGGTGGTGAGGCGCTTGCCGGAAGCGCGGATCGCCTCCACCGCCATCCGCCCTTCCGCCAGGGTGAACATCCCATCCACCAGCACCGCATCGCGCTGGCCCGTCAGCAGGACGGAGGTCTTGCCGAAGCTGGTCGGCGCGCCCTGCAGCACCTGCCAGGACAGGGGCGTGGCGGCCAGGGTAGGGAAGGCAGCGCCGGCCGCGACGGCGGTCATCAGGCTTCTCCGGGTCATGGTCATGGTCGGTCTCCATTCGGGGCCCGCATCGGGCCTGGCGGCACCATGACGCCCGGTGGATCGTCCATCGAGACTGACGTTCTTGACACACTGTCCAGCATAACTGGACAATCGGCTCCATGCTCCCCTCGCTCGACCGCCTGGCCTTCTTCGCCGCGACGCTGGAGGCAGGGTCCTTCACCGCCGCCGCCGCGCGCCTCGGCGTGACGAAGTCGCTCGTCTCCCAGCAAGTGGCGCGGCTGGAGCAGGAGCTGCGCACCACCCTCATCACCCGCACCTCCCGCCGCCTGTCACCGACCGAGGCCGGCGCCGCGCTGCATGCCCGCTGCGCGCCCGCGCTGGCGGAGGCCGTGGCCGCCCTGGCGGAGGTGGCGGAGGGCGCCGGGCCCGCGGGCACGCTCCGCATCGCCGCACCGCTGGACTACGGCACGGCCGTCATCGCCCCGGCCGTCGCGCGCTTCATCGCGGCGCATCCGGCCTGCCCGGTGGAGCTCCGCCTGGCCGATGCGGTGCATGATCTGATGGCGGAACGGCTGGACCTGGCCATCCGCACGGGCTGGCTGCGGGAGGAACCGGGCAGCTACGCCACGCGCCGCCTCGGCAGTTTTCGCCAGCTGCTGGTCTGCACGCCCGGGCGCGCGGGGCTGGAAAGCCCGGCCGCGCTGGCGGGCCTGCCCTGGATCGCCCATGCGCGCCTCAAGGACCCCTGCCGCTGGCGCTTCCGCCGGGATGGCACGGCGGAGGCCGTGCCGGTGGAAACCCGCGCCGTGGCGACGGTGGACACCACCCCGGCCGTGCGCGCCCTGGTGCTGGCCGGCACGGGCTATGCCGTGCTGCCGGACTACGCGGTGGCGGAGGATCTGGCCGCCGGCCGCCTGGTGGCGCCGCTGCCGGGCTGGGTGCTGCCGGAGGGTGGCGTCATCGCCCTGCTGCCCCCCGCACGCTTCCGCCCCGCGCGGGTGCGGCTCTTTCTCGGATTGCTCGCCAAGGGCGGTGCCTAGCTGGCGTCGTAATCGACCGCGACGGTGGCGCCGGTCGGCCGGGACTGGCAGGTCAGCACGAAGCCGGCCTCCGTCTCCCAGGGCTGGAGGGAGTAGTTGGTCGCCATCGCGACCGCGCCTTCCGTCACCTTGGCGCGGCAGGTGCAGCACATGCCGCCGCGGCAGGACCAGGGCAGGTCCAGCCCCGCGCGCAGCCCGGCTTCCAGCACCGATTCTCCTGATGCCATCGGCACGTCCCGCGTCACGCCATCCACCGTGATGGTCGCGACCGCCGCCGGCGGGGCTTCCGCGGCCGCCACGGGAAGCGCGCGGGGCGGGCTGCCGGCGGCCGGCGCGAAGCGTTCCTCCTGGATGCGCGCGGGGTCCAGGCCGAGCCCTTCCAGCGCCAAGCGTGCGCCCTCGGCCATGCCCTCCGGCCCGCAGAGGAAGGCGGCGTCGATGGCGCCGACCCGCACCAGCCCCGGCAGCAGCGCCGTGATGCGCGCGGCGTCGAGGCGCCCATGCAGCGCACTCAGCTCATGCTTCTCCCGGCTCAGCACATGCGTGATGACGAGACGCGACAGGTACCGGTCTTTCAGCCGTTCCAGCGATTCACGAAACATGATCCCGGCGGCGTCGCGGTTGCCATAGAGCAGCACGAAGCGCGCGCGGGGTTCGCGCGCCAGCAGGCTGGCGGCGATGGAGAGGATCGGCGTGATCCCGCTGCCACCGGCGATCCCAAGCACGGTCCGCGGGGCCGCCGCCGCATCCGGCATCAGCCCGAAGCGGCCTTCCGGCGCCATCGCCTCCAGCACCTCACCGGGCCTCAGGTGATCGACGGCCCAGCCGGAGAAGACGCCGCCCGCGACACGCTTGATGCCGACGCGCAAGGTCCCGTCATCAAGGCCCGAACAGATGGAATAGCTGCGCCGCTGCTCGACGCCGTCCACCACGCGCCGGAAGGTCAGGTACTGCCCCGGCGTGAAGCGGAAATCGGCCTGCGGCGGCGGCTGCAGCGTGATGGCGACGGCATCGTTTGTTTCACGGGAAACATCGACCACGCGCAGCGGATGGAAGCGGGCGGACACGGCGTTCATCGGCGCCTCGCTACAGGCATTTGAACTGGTCGAAGGGCTCGCGGCAGGCAGTGCAGCGCCACAGCGCCTTGCAGGCCGTGCTGCCGAATTCCGAGAGCTTTTCCGTGGCCAGGCTGCCACAGCGCGGGCAGGGGGTGTCGTCATCGGCGCCGAACAGCGCGCGGCGCCCGGCGCGGGCGGCCGGCGGCGCGATGCCATAGCCGCGCAGCGCATCCCGACCCGCCTGCGTCATCCAATCCGTCGTCCAGGCCGGGGAGAGCACCAGCCGCACGCGCGCCCCGGGAAAACCCGCCGCGGCGAGCGCCGCCTCGACCTCGAAGGCAATCACGTTCATCGCGGGACAGCCCGAATAGGTCGGCGTGATATCGACCTCGACCGCGCCGTCGCTGACGCGCACATCGCGCAGCACGCCGAGATCGGCGATGGTCAGCACGGGAATCTCCGGATCCACCACCGCGCCCGCGACCGCGCGGATGCGCGCCAGGTCGAGCGTGACGACGCTCACCACACCGCCCCGGGATAGGCGCGCTGCAGATGCTGCATCACGGCGAGCATGTGGCCGAGATGCTCGGTATGCACGCCGCGGCGCCCGCCCTTCTGCATCCAGCCAGCGCGCGGGCGTTCCAGCCCCGCCTCGGCGAAGACGCGCGCGACCGTCGCCTCGAAGGCCGGGCGCAGCGCCGCGGCATCGGGCAGCAGCGCGGCGATGGTCTCATGCTCCGCCGCGAAGAGTTCGCCGGTATAGGGCCACAGCTTCGCCACCGCCGCCGCCATGCGGGCATGGCTCTCATCCGTCCCGTCGCCGAGCCGGATCATCCATTCCCCGGCATGGCGCAGATGGTAGGTGATCTCCTTCTCGGCCTTCGCCGCAATGGCGGCGATGCGTGCATCGGGGGAGGTCATCGCCGCCTGCCACCAGGGCAGCATCACGGCGCTGGAGAAGAAAAGGCGGGCGATGGTCTCCGCGAAATCGCCGCGCGGCAGTTCGAAGATCAGCGCGTTGCGGAATTGCGGCGCGTCGCGGCGATAGGCGAGGTCATCCTCGCCATGTCCCGCGCCCTCCACCTCCGCCGCATACTGATACAGCGATCGCGCCTGGCCGAGCAGATCCAGCGCGACATTCGCCAGCGCCAGATCTTCCTCCAGCATCGGCGCATGGCCGCACCATTCGGACAGGCGATGCGCATGCACCAGCGCGTCATCCGCCCGCGCCAGCAGCGCCTCCACCAGCGGCGAGGCCGCGACCGCGATGCTGGTCACGGCCTACATATGCCCGACATCGTCGGGCACCTCGTAGAAGGTGGGATGGCGATAGATCTTGTCCGCCGTCGGCTCGAACAGCGAATCCCGATCCGCCGGATCGCTCGCCGTGATGGCGGCGGAGGGCACGACCCAGAGCGACAGCCCCTCGCCACGCCGCGTATAGGTATCCCGCGCCGCCTGCAGCGCCATTTCCGCATCCGCCGCATGCACGCTGCCGGCATGGCGATGCGCCAGGCCGGCGCGGGCTCTCACAAAAACTTCCCAGATGGGCATGGGGGTTTCGCTCATCGCGCTCACTCCGCCGCCTGGCGCTCGGCGGCCCGGCGCGCGCGGCGCTTCGCCGCATGGGCCAGCGCCGCTTCCCGCACCCAGGCGCCTTCCGCATGCGCCTTTCGCCGCGCCTCAAGCCTCTCCCGGTTGCACGGCCCGTTCCCAGCCAGCACCTGCCGGAATTCCTCCCAGTCGATGGCGCCGTACTGCCAATGCCCGCTCGCCTCGTCGAAGCGCAGTTCGGGGTCGGGGAAGGTCAACTGAAGAAAATGGCCCTGCGGCACCGTCGCATCGACGAATTGCTGGCGCAGCGCGTCATTCGTGAATCGCTTGATCTTCCAGCGCATGGACTGGTCGGTATGGGCGCTCTCCCCATCCGGCGGGCCGAACATCATCAAGGCGGGCCACCACCACCGGTCCAGCGCATCCTGCGCCATCGCCTTCTGTTCCGCCGTGCCGCGCGCCAAGGTCAGCATGATCTCGTAGCCCTGGCGCTGGTGAAAACTCTCCTCCTTGCACACGCGCACCATGGCGCGGGCATAGGGGCCGTAGCTCGTCCGGCAGAGCGGGATCTGGTTCATGATCGCCGCGCCATCCACCAGCCAGCCGATCGCGCCGATATCGGCCCATGTCAGCGTCGGGTAGTTGAAGATCGACGAATACTTCGCGCGGCCACTCAGCAACTGCTCGACCAGCGCCTCGCGCGACGTGCCCAGCGTCTCCGCGGCGGCATACAGGTACAACCCGTGCCCGCCCTCATCCTGCACCTTGGCCAGCAGCGCGGCCTTGCGGCGCAGCGACGGCGCGCGGGTGATCCAGTTGCCCTCCGGCAGCATGCCGACGATCTCGCTATGGGCGTGCTGGCTGATCTGCCGCGTCAGCGTCCGCCGGTACGCCTCCGGCATCCAGTCATTCGGCTCGATCTTGTCCTCGGCCGCCACCCGCGCCTCGAAGCGCGCCAGGCGCTCCGGATCCTCCGCCGAAGCCGTGGCGGGTGCGACATCCTTCTGGTTCAGGGCCTGGGTGTACACCGGCGCCTCCTCCGCTTTCCGGGGATGTTATGTCACAGATACCATCAAGTAAAGCACGAACACCGTAACACGTCAGAGCTCGAACCGCCCCGCGAGGCTCGCCGGCGGCAGGGGCCCGGCCTCATTGCGCCCCGCCTCATCCAGCCAGGCCTCCGCCGCCGGCACCAGCGCGGCATAGAGCCGCGCGGCCAGCGCCGCGGCATCCCGGCCCGGCCAGCCATCGGGCAGCAGCGCATCCGGCAGCGCGGGGTCGCGCAGCGCGATTCGCCGCCATTCATGCACCAGCAGCAGCCGCAGCGGCAGCGCCTCCGCCGCATCGGGGACCACACCCTCCAGCGGCGCGAAGGCGGTGACGAAGCGCTCATGCGCGGCCGCGATCGCCGCCAGCGGCCAGGCCCGCGCCGCCAGGTCCCGCGCTTCCGCCAGGCTGCGCGGCGCCGCCATCAGCACCGTCGCCGCCGCCGGCAATTCCTCCGCCGCCCCCCGCAGGCCGATCCAGAGCCCCGGCCCCGCCTGGCCGAATTGCCGCCCGGCCAGCGCCTCCGCCACCGCGGGGTCGGTGGTCATCGCCAGCCGGAACTGCCCGTCCCAGGCCGGGGGCCGGGCGCGGTAGATGCGGCGCGCCGCGGCGCCGAAGGCGGCCTCCCCGCGCGGCCCCAGGCGATGGAAGGAATTCCGGCCCACCCGGTTGCGCGCCAGCCACCCTTCCTCCGTCAGCCGAGACATGGCGGTCCGCACCTGGCCGGGATTGCAGCCGAAGCGATCCAGGATCGCCTGCAGCGACCCTAGCCACAGCGACCCGCCCCGCGGCGCCACCGCATCCCCCCAGATCGTCACGATCAGGCTGGCGATGCGCGGCGGGCCGAGGCGCTTGGTCAGCGCCCCCAGGGCAGAGGGATCAGGCATGGCGCGCACACTGCCGCCGCCCCGCCCGGCCACGCAACCCGCCCTTGTCCGCATCCCGGTCGCGGCCCACATCCCCGGCGCCATGACCCATGACCGACGCCCCCCCGCCTATACGGCGCCGATCCTCTCCACCCTGCCGCCCCTGCCGGATTGGCTGGTCGGCGAACTCCGGTCCGACCATGCGGGGGAAACCGGCGCGGTGATGATCTATCGCGGCATCCTCGCGGTCTGCCGCGACCCCGGCGTGGTCGATTTCGCGCGCCGCCACATGGCCACCGAACAGGGGCACCTCGACCTGCTGAACGTGCTGCTGCCGGCCCACCAGCACAGCCGCCTGCTGCCGATCTGGCGCGTCGCCGGCTGGCTGACCGGCGCGCTGCCCTCCCTCTTCGGCCCGCGCGCCGTCTACGCCACGATCGACGCGGTGGAGACCTTCGTCGACCACCACTACCAGCAGCAGATCGACCGCCTCGACGCCGAAGGCATCCACGCCGAGATCCGCGCCCTGCTCGCCCATTGCCAGGCCGAGGAAGTCCACCACCGCGACGAGGCACGGGACGCCGCCACGGCCCCGGCCGGGGCGCTGCTCCGCGCCTGGGCGTGGCTGGTGGGGAACGGGTCGGCAGCCGCGGTGCACGCCGCGCGGCGGATTTAGCGAGGCTCCGCCTCGCGCTCCGCCGGGGGGCGTGGCGCCCCCCGGACCCCGCCGGCACAATGGCGATTCTCCAGGGAGGATCGCCTCATGCCGAAGAACCGGCTGCCCAAGCCCAGCGCCATGATCGTGGCGCCGCAGCCCGAAGCGGCGGAGGCCGGCGCCAGCATCCTCGCCGCCGGCGGCAACGCCATCGACGCGCTGCTCGCCTGCGCGCTGACGCAAGGCGTGGTGGACCCCATGATGTCCGGCATCGGCGGCCTCGGCATCCTGCAGCTGCACGACCCCGCCACGGGCCGCACGACGGTGCTGGACGGCCTCTCCACCTGCCCCGGCGCCTGCACCCCCACCATGTGGGAAACTGCCTTCCAGCGCGAATGCGCCGATGGCTACGGCTTCATCCTGGCCGACCGCGCCAATGAGGTCGGCCACCGCGCCGTCACCACCCCCGGCATCCTCCGCCTTTTCGCCGAAGCCCATGCCCGCTTCGGCAGACTCCCCTGGGCCGACCTCTTCGCCCCCGCCATCGGCTTCGCCGAGGAAGGCTGGATCATCCGCCCCCATGTCCACACCATGTTCACGGCGAACGAGGCCGCCTATGGCCGCCTCGACTATGTGAGAAAACTCGCCTTCACGGCCGAAGGCGCCGCCCTCTACTGCCGCCCCGACGGCACGCCGAAACGACCGGGAGATCCCGTCCGCAACCCGGCCCTGGCCCGTACCCTCGCCGGCATCGCGGCCGATGGGGTCGAGAGCTTCTACACCGGCGCCCTCTCCCGCCTGATCCTCGACGACATGGCGGCGAATGGCGGCCTCCTCTCCGCCGCCGACCTCGCCGGCTTCCGCGTGACGGAAGCGGCGCCGCTGGTCGTGCGCTACCGCGGCTACGACATCTCGCTGCCCCCGCCCCCGGCCGGCGGCATCGTGGTGGCGGAGATGCTGCACATCCTGGAACGCTTCGACCTGGTGGCCATGGGCCACAACAGCGCGCCCTTCATCCGCACCCTCTCCGCCGCCATGCGCATCGCGCTGAAGGACCGGGAGGATCACATCGGCGACCCCGCCACCCAGCCGCCGCCCTTGGACCGCCTGCTGTCCGACGCCTACGCCGATGACTGCGCGGCCCGAATCCGCGATGGCCTGGTCGAAGCCCCGGCGCGCGTCACCGCCACGGCGAAGGACACCACCACCATCTCCTGCGTCGATGGATCAGGCCTGGTCGCCTCGCTGACCCACACACTCGGCGTGCCCTCCGGCGTCATCCCGCCCGGCACCGGCTTCATGCTGAACGGCGCGATGAACTGGTACGATCCGCGCCCCGGCCGCGCGGGGTCCATCGCGCCGGGCAAGAAGCGCTTCTCCTCCATGACGCCCACCATCGTCTTCCAGGATGGCAAGCCCGTGATGACGCTCGGCGCGCCCGGCGGCGCCTGGATCGGCATCGCCATCCTCCAGGTGCTGGTGAATGTCCTCGATTTCGGCATGGGGATGCAGGAAGCCGTGCAGGCTCCGCGCTTCGCCGCCACCGGCCCCGCCATCGATATCGGCAACCGCATCCCCCGCGCGGTGGAGCGTGACCTGGTGGCGGCGGGGGAGACCGTGCGCCGCAACGCCCATTCCTACCCCTTCGCCGCCCCCCACGGCATCTCGCTCTGGGACAGCGTGCTGGCCGGGGGCGCGGACCCGCAGCGGGACGGGCTGGCGATCGGCGTGCCCTGACGCCCCACGCCGGATCGGCGTGAAGCCCCACGAAACCGTGATGAAACGCTGAAACATCGTTTCCCACGGCCGGGGTGGTTGCATCCGCGGGACGCCGCCAAGGCCCCGACGCATGACCCAGCTCACCCTCCAGACCCGCGACATCAACGCCCTGGCGCTGGATGGCCCGGCCGCCGGCACCCTGGTCTGGGACGACCTCGTCGCCCGGATCGATTTCGAACAGCGGCTGACGGAAGACAGCTTCGGCATCCCCGTCCCCGTCATCGATGCCGGCGCCACGGTCTATGCCCATGGCCAGCTCGGCATCGAGGTCACGATGACCTGGGACGCCGGCAGCTTCGGCGTGGATTATGTGGTGGAGGACAATGCCGACGGCTTCGCCGAATGGACCGGCGAACGCGCCGCCCCCTACATCCCGCCGCCCGATGCCGCGGACCCCACGCCGCTGGCGCAGTACCAGAACGCCAACCCGGTCCTGACGCCCACCCTGACCTTCGTCACCGGCGACATGCCCTTCGTGGCGCCGAAGCTCCCGTCCAGCATCGTCGCCGACTTCGTCTACGGCTTCCAGGCGGGCGTGAAGGATATCGACATCTCCGCCGATCTCTGGGTCGGCGAGGTCGACATCATCTCCGATGTCGACATCCCCCTGGTCGATATCCCCGATGGCCGCAAGCGCATCTTCACGGCGGCCAGCGGGCAGCCGCTCGACCTCGACCTGTCGATGTTCCCGATCACCATCAACAAGCTGACGGCGCCGGAAGCCGTCAACGCCTATGGCGGCGTCACCTTCGGGGACGGCGCCCTGCCCTCCCTCAGCCGCAGCGGCTTCGGGCCGGATTTCGTCGACATCACCTTCTCCATGGCGGAATTCCTGGCGCGCATCTCCCCCACCGCCAAGGTGCTGGCCGGCTCCATCGACATCGCCGGCCCCAAGACCCAGCTCTACTGGACCGTGCTGGATGTCGAGACCAACGTCTTCGTCCGCCTGGTGCAGGAGGTCGAGTTCCACCTCGATGGCGTGCAGCTTCGCCTCGACACCAGCCTCGGCCAGCAGGCGCAGGGCGTGCTGGGCGACAGCTTCGTCATCGACACGCCGATGGGCCAGGGCGATGTCGATGCCACCGTCACCTATACCGGCCACGGCACCTACAGCACCCGCGTCGGCATCGAGGTCTCCGCCAACCTCGAGGTCTCGGCGCTGGAGATCGGCCTGCGCAACACGCGGCTGAAGGATTTCGACGTCTCCGTCGGCCCCCTCATCCACTTCTTCGTCCCCGACGCCGATGGCTGGGCGGCGGACCCGATCTGGCTGTACGAGAATTCGCGCAAGGTGGTGCTGGATGGACCGGACACCGCGGACAGCATCACCGGCGTGCAGGCCACCTACACCGCGCATTACCAGAATGACGTGGTGGCGGATGACGGGTCCAACACGCTCCAGCTGACGGATGAACAGACGGCGCTGGATGCCAAGGCCGGCGATGACCGCATCGGCGGCTCCAAGGTCTTCAACAACATCTACGGCAATACCGGCAACGACACGCTGCACGGCTTCGGGGCCGGCGATGTGCTGGGCGGTGGCCCCGGCAACGACCTGATCTATGGCGACAGCGGCCCCGGCCTGCCGGCCCAATTCTATACCGGCTACAACGCGCCCGGCATCGTCATCCCGGGCGACGACATCATCGCCGGCGGCGCCGGCCGCGACACCATCGATGGCCAGGCCGGCGACGACATCATCACCGGCGGGCAGATCGGGACCGGCGCCAGCGGCAGCGACCTGCTCCGCGGTGGATCGGGCGACGACACGCTCTATGCCGGCGGGTCGGATGGTGGCGCGGATACGCTCCAGGGTGGTGCGGGGCACGACAAGGTCGTGCTGGTCCGCCGCGGATCGCTGGCCGACCACGCGATCACCGCCGGCGTCACCGTCACCCTGCCCGACGGCACCGTCCTGCAATCCATGGAGCGGCTGGAGATCGCCACCGGCTTCGGCGCGGATACGCTGACCGGCGGCGCCTATGCCGACAGCCTGGATGGCGGCGCGGGCCATGACCTTCTGGCTGGCGGCACCGGCGCCGATACCGTGAAGGGCGGCGCCGGCGCCGACACCATCATCGCCGCCGACGAGAATGGCGCCGACAAGGCCGATGTGCTGGATGGCGGAGAAGGCCGGGACACGCTGGTCTATACCGGCCCCGGTGTCGCCTCCTCCAAGGGCATCATCCTGGCCCTGACGCCGGAGATGTCCTTCGGCACCGGCACCATCGCCCGCAACTTCGAGGTGCTGGAATTCGACAGCGGCATCTTCGCCACCGGCAAGGACATCGTCGCGGGCGGCAGTGGCGACGACATCATCCGCACGGGCCTCGGCGATGACATCCTGGGCGGCGGCGGCGGGCGCAACCGGCTGGTTGCCGGCGGCGGCAATGATGTCATCGCCTCCGCCGGCATCGACACGATCGATGGGGGCGATGGCTTCGACCTGCTGGTGATCGCCGCCCCCGCCACGGTCCGGCTCGGCGCACCGGCTTCCTGGCAGTTCACCTTCAAGGCCAATGCCAGCCAGGTGCTGACCAACGGCACCAGCATGACGGGGGTGGAGCGCATCGACTGGACCGGCGGCGCGGCGGCAGACCAGGTGACGGGCGGCATCCATCGCGACGCGCTGATGGGATCGGGCGGCGCCGATACGCTGGATGGCGGCGCGGACAAGGACCAGGTGGATGGCGGCAGCGGGGACGACGTGATCCTCGCGCTGCGCGGCCAGGCCGCCGATACGCTGGTGGGCGGAGAGGGCGATGACCGCCTGGTGCTCGACCTCGCCAACAACCTCGGCAAGACCAATGTCCCCGGCTGGTATGGCAACAGTGACTTCACCTACGTCTCCGGCCTGCAGGGCACGACCGCCTTCCAGGGCTTCGAACGCCTGACCTATCGCGGCGGCGGCGGCAGCGACGTGATCGATGGCGGCGATGCGGCGACCTCCGCCATCGCCCCGCGCGGCAGCCCGATGGGCTTCGGGGATCGCCTCTATGGCGGCGGGGGCAACGACCAGATCGATGGGCGCGAAGGCCGCGACGCGCTGTTCGGGGAGGACGGGAATGACCGCCTCATCTGGTCCGCGGGCGGCGACCTGATCGATGGCGGCGCGGGGGACGACACGCTCTGGATCGAGGCCGGGCGCGGCGCGCCGCTCACCATCGCCATGGCACCGCTCGACGCCGATGACGGGGACGACACGACGGATGAGAACGAGACCTTCCTCAGCGACGGCTCCCGCATCTCCAATGTCGAAAGGCTGCGCTACATCGGCACGGGTGCGGCGGAGGGTGTCGATGTCACCGGCGGCATCTTCAACGACACGCTGGTCGGCGGCTTCCAGGCCGATCGGCTGTTGGGCGGCCGTGGCGCCGATTCGATGGAGGGCGCGGCCGCGGCCGACACGCTGCTGGGGGAGGCCGGCGCGGATACGCTGCGCGGCGGCACGGGGGCCGATCGGCTGGAAGGTGGCGCGGAGGCGGATCGCCTGATCGCCAATGGGGGTGCCGCCATTGTCACCACCTTCAGCGTCATCGGCACGGGCGGCGGCATCGGTGGCGGCGATTTCACCCTGCCCGGCGTGCTGGCCGATACGCTGATCGGCGGCGATGGCGATGACACGCTGGTGGCCGATGCCGCCGCGATGGTCGTGGGCGGTGCGGGCATGGACCGGCTGGTACTGGACCGCGCCACCTCCTTCCTGGGCTGGAACATCGACATCACGGATCCGGCCGCGACCACGCCGCTGATCGATGGCGGCAGCGTGACGGGCGTGGAGATCCTGGAATTCGTGGGCGGAACCGGCAGCGATGCCGTCGCCGTCGCGGGGCTGCGCCGGCATGAGCTGCGCGGCGGCTTCGGCGAGGATTCGCTGCTGCTGGACCTGACGGCGGAAGCGGCCGCCGCCGTCACCACGGATGCCAGCGGCGTCATCCGCTTCGCCCCCGGCATCGCCCGCGGCTTCGAAGCCGCGACCGTGCTGTTCGGCACCGGGGCGGACCGGCTGCTGGCCACGCCGGGCTTCGTCACCTGGACCGCCGATGGCGGCGCCGGACATGACTCGCTCTACGGCGGTTCCGGCGCCGATTCATTGTCCGGCGGCATCGGCAATGACCGGGTGGAGGGCAATGACGGCGCCGACACGCTGGATGGCTTCATCGGCCGCGATACGCTGCGCGGCGGCGGTGGCGATGACCTGGTCATGGGTGCGGGGCTGGAGGCGGGCGAGCTCTTTGATGCCGGTGCCGGCATCGACACCTTCTCGCTCCGCGACGATGCCGTCGCCGCGCGCATCGACCTGGCCGCCGCGACGGTGACGCGCGCCGGGCAATCCGCCACGCTCCGCTTCTTCGAAGGCGTGGAGGGCAGCGGCGCCGCCGATACCATCCTCGGCAGCGGGACGGCGGAGACGCTGATGGGCGGCGACGGCAACGACATGATCGATGGCCGCGGCGGCTTCGATGCCCTGGTGGGCGGGCAGGGGGACGATACCTACCTCCTCAACCTTCCCGGCAGCGTCATCGAGGAAGGCTTCGCCCGCGGCAACGACCAGGTGCGCGCCACCATCAGCCACACCCTGGCCGCGAATGTCGAACGGCTCGTCCTGCTCGGCACCGCCACCAGCGGCACGGGCAATGCGGGCGACAACGTCATCACCGGCAATGCGATGGACAACATCCTGCGCGGCCGCGATGGGCATGACACGCTGGCGGGCCGCGACGGGGCGGACAGCCTCGATGGCGGCGATGGGCATGACAGCCTGGCGGGCGGGGAGGGCGCGGATACGCTGCTGGGCGGTGCGGGCCATGATTCGATGCGGGGTGATGCGGGCGCGGATGCCTTCCTGCTCGGCATCTTCGGCGGCACCCATCGCATCGCCGATTTCGGCGCCGGCGACCGCATCCTGCTCGACATCGAAAGCCTGGATCCGCTCGGCACGCTGGGCCTGGCGCCCGGCGCGCTGGAACGCGCCCATTTCGGCTATGGCCATCCCGGCGACTGGACCATTGCGCTGGTGGGCCGCGACCTGGTGCTGGACGCCGATGGCATCGCCGCCAGCGCGGATGAAATCGTGCTGGCGCGGATCCACGGCGCGATGCCGGTGCTTGGCGACATCAGCCTGCTGTGAGGCGCTTCGCCAGCTCCGCCTTCACCGTCTTGCCGCTGCTGTTGCGCGGCAGGTCGGCAATCAGCTCGATCCGCTTCGGCACCTTGTAGGGGGCGAGCCGCGCGCGGCAGAGCGCCTCCAGGCTCTCGGCGGAGGGCGCCTCCCCCGGCCGCGGCACGACGAAGGCCGCGATCTCCTCCCCCATGCTGGCGGAGGGAAAGCCGACCACGGCGGCTTCCGCGATGCGCGGGTCCGACAGCAGCACGCTCTCGATCTCCGGCGGGTAGATGTTCACGCCGCCCCTGATGATCATGTCCTTCTTCCGGCCCTTCAGCGTGACGTAGCCGGAGGCATCGACCGAGGCGAGGTCGCCTGGCAGGAACCATCCCTCATGGAAGACTTCCGCGTCGGCCTCGGGATCCTCGAAGAAGCCGCTGGCGACGCCGGGGCCGCGATAGCCGATCCGCCCGACCTCGCCCGCGCCCAGCCGGTTCATCGCCTCGTCGAAGATCGCGATCTCCACGCCGAAGACGGCACGGCCGACGCTCGCCTCATGCCCGTCGATATCCTCCGGCCGCAGCAGCGATATCCCGCCACCTTCCGTGCTGGCGTAGTACTCATGGAACCCGGCGCAGAGCCGGTCGCGGATCGCCTTGCGTTCCCAGGGATGGAGCGGCGCGCCCGATGACAGCAGCAGCCGCATTTTCCTCAGTGGCGCAGCGGCCTCATCGGACAGGTCGAGCAGCCGCCGCAGCAGGGTCGGCACCAGGAAGGCTGACGTGGCCTGGCGCTTCTCGATTTCCGCCGCCAGCTCCTGCGGCTTGTAGGGCGGCGGGAACAGCACCGCCGTGCCGCCGCTGAACATCAGCGACATCGGAAACGTCCGCCCGCCGCCGAAATAGAGCGGCGTCGCGGAGACATAGACCTCGCGGCTGTTCAGGCCGAGGTCGATCCAATGCGTCCAGAAGCGGCGGATGAATTGTTCATGCGTCACCACCGGCCCCTTCGGCCGCCCCGTGGTGCCGGATGACAGCGACATCAGCAGCGGCATCCCGCCGCAATCGCGCCCGGTGGGGAAGGGAAGGTCGGCCGGTGCGCTTTCGACAGCAGCGGCGAAACCTTCATCCACCGGCACGCAGCGCAGCCCCTCCAGCGGCGCCGCGCCGGGCTCCACCAGCACGAGGCGCGCGCGGAAGCGCAGCGCGACGGCCTGCTGCTCGCCCGTGGTCCAGCGCCAGTCCAGCGGCAGCGCCACCGCGCCCATCCGCGCGGCCCCCCACAGCGCCAGCATGTGCTCCATGCTGTCGCGCAGCGCGATGCCCACGACCTCGCCCTGCTGCAGGCCGAGCGCCGTCAGATGCGCCGCCCAGCGCCGCACCAGCCCATCCAGGTCCCGGTACAGCACCACGCGGTCTCCCGCGACCAGCGCCGCCTGGTCCGGCCGCGCGGTCACGTGATGCGCCAGCGCATCCGCGATGTTCATCATGGCGCCAGCCCGTAGATCCGCAGCGCGTTGTCACGAAGGAATTTTCGCAAAGGCCCAGGCCGCAGCTTCAAGCCTTCGACCTCCGCGCGCGTGCGTTCGAATTGCAGCACCGGAAAATCGGTGCCGAACATCACCTTGTCCTGCCCGTAGCTGTCGATGTAGCGAACGAAGCTCTCCGGCCAGTATTTCGGGCTGTGCGCATCGGCGGCGATGAAGACGTTCTGGTGCTTCCACGCCATCGCGATCATCTCATCCGTCCAGGGGATGCCCACATGGATGCCGATGATCTTCAGCTCCGGGAAATCGCAGGCCACCGCATCCAGGCAGATCGGCCGGCCGACGGAGCGCCTGGGATAGCTGGCGTCATAGACCAGGCTCTGCCCGACCTGCAGCTGCACCGGCACGCCGAGTTCCACGCATTTCGCGTAGAAGGGATACCACTTCGCATGGTCCGGCGGCAGTTCGAACCAGTGCGGGTAGAAATGCGCGCCGATGAAGCCATCCTCCTTCACCGCGCGCTCCAGCGCCCGCACGCCATCCATCCCTTCGGTCGGGTCCAGCCCCGCCAGTCCGGAGAAGCGGTCGGGATACTGCCGCACCGCTGCCGCCACCAATTCGTAGGGCACGTGGTAGCAGGCGGGGTGCCATTTCACGCCGACCTTGGCGGCCACCAGGAAGGCGCGCTCGATCTTCGCGGCATCCATCCGCGCCAGCATCGTCTCCAGGCTGATGCCCTCGAAGGTCTCCCGGTCCACGCCGATCTTGCCGCGGAAGAAGGCGGTGCGATCCGGCCGCGCGGCCAGGGCTTCCTTCGTCCAGATGTTCACCACGGAATCGATCGCCCAGATCTCGTCGCTCATCCCGTTCCGATTCCTTGTCGTGGCGTCATCGCCCATGGCGCTGCGCGTGTCGTGCGGCGATTGACCCGTGGCGCGTGCGGCGGAACTCTGGCCGCCCCATCTGGGCTGTCAACCCGCCATGCTCGCCGACGCACTAGCCCTGAACGCCCGCATGCGTCCCACCCATCCCGCGCTGCTGGCGGATGGCGTGGCGCTGGACCACGCCGCGCTCGATGCCGCGGTGAACCGCCTGGCGCAGGCGCTGATGGCGCGTGGTGTCGCGCCCGGCGCACGGCTCGCGCTCTGCCTCGGCGATCATCCGCTGCATGTCATCGCGCTGTGGTCCCTCGCGCGGCTCGGCATCGCGGTGCTGCCGATGGATCATCGCTGGGCGCCCACGGAGCGTGCCGCCGCGCGCGCCGTCTTCCCCTGCACGCATAGCCTGGTGGAGATGCGCTGCGCCGATGGACTGCCCGGCGAGGTCATCGCCGACGACGCCTTCCTCGCCACGGTCGCGCAGGCCCCCGCCACGCCGCCGCCGCGCCCTGACGAGGACGATCCGCCGATGGTGGTGGCGCTGTCCTCCGGCACCACCGGCACGCCGAAGGGGCCGCTGATCCGGCAATCCCACATGCGCGCGCGCTTCATCGGGCATCATGTCGGCCTCGGCTTCGATCGCGCCGATCGCTTCCTGGTGGCGACGCCGCTGCATCACGGCGGCGGCCGCGGCTTCGCCATGTCCGTGCTCTGGGCTGGCGCCACGGTGCGGCTGTTCTGCCCGCCCTGGGAACCGCCAGCGCTGGACCAGGCCATCGCCGATTTCGGTGCCACCGCGACCTTCCTGGTGCCGACGCAGCTCCGCCGCTGCCTGTCCACCTGGCCGCCCGATGCGCCGCCGCGCTGGCCCGGCCTGCGCAGCCTGGTCTCGACCGGCGCCGCCCTGGCGCCGGCGGAGCGCCTGGCCGTGCGCGCCCGCCTCTCACCCCGCCTGCACGACTACTACGGCAGCACGGAGGGCGGCGGCGCGACGGTGCTGCCGCCCGGCGAGATGGACGATCACGGCGACAGCGTCGGCCGCGCCGGCTTCGGGATCGAGCTCCAGGTGGTGGACGCCTCCGGCACGCCGCTGCCGCCGGGCGAGGAAGGTGCCATCCGCTGGCGCGGCCCCTCCGTGCCCGATGACGTGCCCGGCGACCCTGCCTTCCGCGATGGCTGGTTCCGCCCGGGCGACCGCGGCGTGATCGATGCCGGCGGCTGGCTGCGCGTAACCGGGCGGGAAGGGGAGATGATCATCCGCGGCGGCGCCAACATCCACCCGCGGGAGGTGGAGGAAGCGCTGCGCGCCATCCCGGGCGTGGAGGACGCCGCCGTGCTCGGAATTTCTGACGTTGAATACGGGCAGGAGGTTGCGGCGGCGGTCATCGCCCCCGGCCTCGAGCCCGCAACGTTGCGCGAAGCCGCCGCGACGCGCCTCGCCGCCTACAAGGTGCCGCGCCGCTGGGCACTCGTCGAAACCCTGCCACGCAATGCCGGGGGGAAGGTGGTGAAGGCCGCCCTGCTGCCGCTCTTCACCGGGAAGGGCTAGGCTGCGCGCCATGGAAATCAGGGCGGATGTGCTGGTCGCGGGCGGCGGCATGGCGGGCATCGTGGCGGCCATCGCGGCGGCGCGTGCGGGGGCCGATGTGCTGCTGGTGGAACGCTGGGGCTTCCTCGGCGGCGCCGCCACCGCCGCCGCCGTTGGCCAGTTCGTGGGCTGGGAAACCGCATCCGGCCGCCGCGTGGTGGCCGGCATCGCGGAGGAAATCGTCGCGCGCCTCATGGCCCTCGGCGCCAGCGACGGCCATTCGTATTTCACCATGTCCACCGGCCACCGCATGGACCGCGTCTGCTACGATCCGGAAGTGCTGAAGCCCGTGCTGGACGGCATGGCGCAGGAAGCCGGCGTGCGGCTGCTGTTTCATGCCTCCATCCTCGACGCGCAGCGCATGGGCGGCACCATCACAAGCGTCGATCTCCTCACCAAGGCGGGAGTCTGGCGCGTGCTGCCGCGCATCGTCATCGACGCCTCCGGCGATCTCGATGTGCTGGCGCGGCTCGGCGCGGATTTCCTGCCGCTCGACTCGGGGCAGGCGATGCAGCCCGCCACCGCGATGTTCCGCTTCGGACCCATCGACCTCGACGTCTTCAACGCCCTCTCGCCCCAGGACCTCGCCGCCTTGTCCCGCCAGGGCGTGGCCGAAGGCCGGCTCGCCCGCGCCGCCCTCCACGCCAGCCGCATCGAGGGCACGCGCGATGCCTGGTTCAACATCGGCCGCCTGGCCTTCGACGCGACGGACCCGCTGGCGCTTTCAGCCGCCGAGGTCGAGGGACGGCGCCAATCCCTCGCCGCCAGCGCCTTCCTGCGGGACCTCGTGCCGGGCTGCGCGGGCGGGCGCCTGGTGGCCTTCGCACCGCAGATCGGCGTGCGCGAAAGCCGCCGCATCCATGGCCTTCATGTGCTGGCGGAGGAGGAGCTTCGCGCCGCCACCCCCTTCCCCGACCGGATCGCCTGGGGCGCCTATCCCATGGACATCCACCCCGCCCAGGGCGCTGGCCTGCACTTCGAGGGCTTCGGCGAGGATCACGCCTATGCCATCCCGCTGCGATCCCTGCTGCCGCTGGGCTTCGACAATGCGCTGGTGGCGGGGCGCGGGATCTCCGCCACCCACAAGGCCCATGCGGCGACGCGCGTGATGCCGACGGTGATGGCCATCGGCCAGGCCGCGGGCATCGCCGCCGCCATGGCCGCACGCGGCAACGCCGCGCCTGCCTCCTGCGATGTGCCCGCCCTGCAAGCCGCGCTGCGCGCCACCGGCGCCCACCTGCCATGAGGAGGAAACCATGATGACCCTGACGCGCCGCGCCTTGCCCGCGCTGCTGCTCGCCACACCCGCGATCGCGCAGCCCACCTGGCCCACGCGCCCCGTGCGGCTGGTGGTGCCCTTCGCGCCCGGCGGCCCCGCGGACATCCTGGCGCGCATGCTGGCGGAGTTCCTCACGCCACGCCTCGGCCAGCCCTGCATCGTGGAGAATCATGCCGGCGCCGGCGGCATGATCGGCACGCGCGTCGCCGCCACCAGCAATGATGCGCATACGCTGCTGCTCGGCAGCGTCAGCATGACCATCGTGCCGCATCTCGCGACGCAGCCTGTGGGCTATGACGTCACCGCGGATTTCGTCCCCGTCGGCCTCGTCGCCTCCGCGCCCTTCGTGCTGGTGGTGCCCGCTTCGTCGCCGCTGCGGGACTTGCCGGGCCTGGTCGCCGCCTCCCGCGCGCGGCCGCTCAACGCCGGCAACAGCGGCAATGGCACGCTGTCGCACCTGGCCATCGAGGTCTTCCGCAGCCGCACCGGCGCGGCCGTGGAATCCGTCGCCTATCGCGGTGAGGGGCAGATGCTGCCGGACCTCGTCGCCGGCACTATCGGCTTCTCCTTCGCCTCCCTCTCCTCCGCCCTGCCGCTGATCCGCGATGGCAGGCTGCGCGCCCTCGCCGTGCTCGGCCCCGCGCGGCTGGAGGCGCTGCCCGATGTGCCGACGCTGGCCGAACAGGGCGTGCGCGACGTGGAGGCCGATGGCTGGCAGGCGCTCTTCGCCAGCAAGGCCGTGCCTGCGGCCGGCGTGGACCGCCTGCGCCGCCTGCTGGCGGAAGCCCTGGCCGACCCCGCCATCGCCGCCCGCATCACGGGCTTCGGCCTGACGCGCGCGGCGCGGGACCCCGCCGCCTTCGCCACCCTCTTCACCGAGGAATATCGCCGATGGGGAGAGGTGGTGCGCGCCGGCGGCATCCGCGCGGAATGACCCCCGAGACCGACGCCCTCATCCTCGGCTCCGGTGCCGCCGGGCTGACGGCGGCGCTGACCGCCGCGGCCGCCGGGCTGCGCGTGACGGTGCTGGAAAAGACCGACCGCATCGGCGGCACCAGCGCCATGTCCGGCGCCGGCACCTGGATCCCCGCCAACCACCACGCCGCCGCCGCCGGCATCGCGGACAGTCCGGAGGAGGCGCTGGCCTATATCCGCGCCGCCGCGCCGGAGGGTTGGGCCGAGACCGAGGATGCGCTGTGGCAGCGCCTGGTAGAGGCCTCGCCACGGATGCTGCGCTTCCTGGAAGAGAACTCGCCGCTGCGCTTCGCGCTGACGCCGGAACCCGACCCGCTGCGCGACCTGCCCGGCGCGAAGCAGCGCGGCCGCATGCTCTCCCCCTTGCCGCTGTCGCGCTGGAAGGCCGGGCGCTTCGCCTTCCGCATCCGGAAATCGACCATCCCGGAACTCTTCACCTATCACGAGGCGGTCGAGACCGACCTCTACCACCACCCCTTCCGCACCGCTTTTCGGCTGTGGCCGCGCCTGCTCTGGCGCGTCCTGACCAATACGCGGGGCAAGGGCACGGCGCTCGTCACGGGCCTGCTGCGAGGCTGCCTGGACGCCGGCGTGCGGGTGGAAACCGAAGCCCGCGCCGTCGAACTCACACGCGACGAAACCGGCGCCATCACCGGCGCCATCGTCGAACAGCGCGGCGTCCGCCACACGATCACGGCGCGTCGCGGTGTCGTCATCGCCACAGGCGGCTTCGAATGGGATCGCGAGCTTCTCACGCAGCACTTCCCGGGCGCCGTCGACTATCTCGGCAGCCCCGCCGGCAATACGGGCGACGGCCACCGCATGGCGGAAGCCGCCGGCGCGGCGCTCGCGCATATGGACCAGGCGACGCTCACACCCTCCGTGCCGACGACGCTGCACGGGCGCCTCATGGCCCGCCCCGTGCCCTTCCACACCGAACCCAACGCCATCATCGTCAACCGCCACGCCAGGCGCTTCGCCAACGAACTGCGCTTCAACATCGGTGAATCGATGGATGAGCGCGACGCCGACGGAAACCCGGTCCACCTGCCCTGCTGGGTCATCAGCGACACGCGCCTGCTGGACCGCCTGCCCCCCGCCCGCTGGGGCGCCCGCGCCGATCCCACCTGGCTGAAACGCGCCGACACCATCGACGACCTCGCGGCACAAACAGGGCTCGACGCGACGGCACTCGCCCAAACCATCGCCCGCTACAACGGCTTCTGCGCGGCGCAGAAGGATGGGGATTTCGGCCGCCCCTCCGCCGCCGATGCCGCGGCCTCCGGCGACAAGCGCCGCCGCGGCGGGCTGGAAGCGATCGAACGCACACCCTTCCTCGCCATGCCCTTCAACCGATCGATCCTCGGCACCAAGGGCGGACCCCGCACCAACGAACACGCGGAAGTCCTGCGGGCGGATGGCAGCGTCATCGCGGGGCTCTTCGCGGCGGGCGCGTCATCGGCCAATCCGCTGGGAACGCGCGGCGTGGGGACGGGGACGACGATCGGGCCGTATATGACCTGGGGTTATGTCGCGGGACAAAGACTCAGCAGACGCAACTGATGCGAGGCTCCGCCCAGATCTTCAAAGGGGGGCGCTCCGCCGGGGGGCGTGGCGCCCCCCGGACCCCGCCTCTAGCCGAATGCCAGACTAGGCAGGAACAGCGCGATGCCGGGGAAGAAACACAGGATCAACACGCCGAGCAGCAAGGCGATCCAATAGGGCAGGGCAGCCACCGCAGCCTCGCCCAGCTTCACCTCGCCACCCGTGATGCCGACCAGCACGAACAGATTCATGCCGACAGGCGGCGTCAGCATCCCCACCTCGATCATGATGGTGACGACCACGCCCAGCCACACCGGATCGAACCCCACGCCGGTCAGCAACGGAAACACCAGCGGCAGGGTCATGATCATCATCGACAGGCCATCGAAGAAGCAGCCCAGGATCAGGTAGACCACGACCACGACCAGCAGCAGCAGCCACTTGGACAGGCCCCATTCCGACACCACCGCCAGCATCTGCTGCGGCAAACCCAGCAGGCTGATCGCCTGCGCCAGCACCAGCGCACCCACGAACACCATCGCGATCACCGCGAAAGTCCGTACCGTATTGACCAGCGACTGGCCCACGCCGCGCAACGTCAGGTCGCCGATGGTGAAGCCCAGGATCGCCGCCGCCGCCACACCCACGCCCGCCGCCTCCGTCGGCGTCGCCAGCCCCGCGAACAGGCTGCCGAGCACGGCGACGATCAGCACCAGCAGCGGCAGCACCGCGGGCAATCCGCGCAGCGCCTCCGCGATCGCGACCCGCTTCTCCTCCGGCGCGATGGCGGGATTGCGCAGCGCGGCGAAGACGATCCAGGCCATGAACAGCCCGGCCATCATCAGGCCCGGCAGCACGCCGGCGATGAACAGCCGCCCGATCGAGGTATCCGTCAGCGCCCCATAGATCAGCAGCGACAGCGACGGCGGAATCAGCAGCCCGAGCGTGCCCCCCGCCGCCAGCGTCCCCACCGTCTGCGCCTTGTCATAGCCGCGCGACTTCAACTCCGGATACGCCACGGACCCGACCGCCGCGGCGACCGACATGGAAGACCCCGACACCGCCCCGAAGATCGTGCACACCGCGATATTGGTATGCAGCAGCCCCCCCGGCAGCCGCCCGAAGAAGGGCGCCATGGCGCGATACACGCCCCGCGCCAGGCCCGAGGCCACCAGCAATTCACCCAGCAGGATGAACAGCGGGATGGCGGTCAGCGTGAACTCATTCAGCGTGTTCCACACGGTCTGCACGCCGATACGCGTGGAGCCCCCGGCGAAGAAATGCAGGATGGCGAAGCCCGTCAGGCCGAGCGCCGCGCCCAGCACGGCGCCCGACAGCACGGTCGCCGTCAGCATCCCCAGCAGCGTGGTCCAGATCACAGATGTGCCGCCTTCTCATCCGGCGGCGGCCGCAACGCGACCCAGGCCGCGACCAGCCCCGTGAACCCCACGCTCACCGGCATCAGCAGCACCCAGGGGCCGAGCGGCAGCCGCGACTGCTCGCTCATCAGCTTCAGCATCAGCGTGAAATCCGCGATCGCCCACCCCTCCCACGCGAAGACCGCGCAGAAGGCCACAATGATGCACTGGCCCAGGAACCAGGCGACGCGCTTGCCCAGCGGCGGCAGCTTGTCCGTCACCAGCGTCACCCGGATATTCGCATTCCCCGCCATGGCGAAGGGCAATGCGAGGAACGCCATCGCGGACAACAGAAGGCCGGACAATTCCTCCGTGAAGCGGAAGGGCGCCGCGATGGCGTAGCGCATCACGACGGCGGCCACGACCAGCCCCAGGATCGCCGCGCAGCACGCCGCCGACAGCGCGAGCAATGCCCGCGTCGCCAGCAGCAGCCCCCGATCGATGGCGTTCATCAGTTCCCGGTCAGCGCGGACTGGATGCGCGCCCGCCAGGCCGGGCCCTGCCCGCCCGCTTCCTTCATCAGCGTGTCCCAGGTGTTCAGCGCCGCGGTGCGGATCGCCTGCTGCTCGGCCTCAGAGAACGTCGGGTGGAAGGTCACGCCCGCATCGCGCAGCCGCACGCGGCTTGCCTCGTCATCCGCCGCATCCTGTTCGAACCGCGCGCTGCGCTGTTCCATCGCGGCCGTCGCCTGCTGCAGCGCCGTGCGGTTCTCCGCCGACAGCGCGCGGAACCGGCCCTGATGCGCCAGGATGATGTAGGGCGTGGGCGGGAAGGCGAAGCCCGTGCTCGTCGCGTGCTTCGCCACTTCCTGCAGGCTGATCGTGTGCACGATGCGCGGCGGATACAGCGCGCAATCCACCACGCCCGTCTGCATCGCGCTGTACAGCTCCTGCTGCGGCACGATCTGCGCGGCGACGCCGAGCGTCCGGAACGTCTCCACCTGCTCCCGCGACCCTACCCGCAGCTTCACGCGGCGCAGCTCATCCAGGCTCCGCACCGGGCTGCGGCAGAAGATCGCGGCATCCAGCAGGCCCAATTGCATGTAGCCCACGGGCTCGATGTTCCAGCGGCGCACGCCCTCGTTCAGGCTCTGCTGCAGCGCCGGCATGATGCGGTTCAGCTCTTGCGCGTTGCGGATCAGCCCGAAGACCAGGATGGACGACATCGCCGCATCGTCGCGCCCCAGGAAGGGCGGCCAGATGAAGCTGATCTCCGGCGTGCCGCCCTGCATGGTCCGCAGCGCGTCCGCGTCCCGCAGGTTCATCGCATTGCCCTCGAACACATTGAGGACGAAGCGCCCATTGGTCCGCGTGCGCAGATCGGCCGCGAGTTCCCGCGCGTGCTGGCTCTCGATCCGCGTCGGCGCGTAGCTGTTGTGGAACCGCCACTCCGTCGTCGGTGCCGTCCCCTGGGCCTGAGCCCCACCCGCCATCAGCGCCGCGATGGCGCCCAACACGAACCGCTTCATCCCCGTCACTCCCATCCCATCGACGCGACGATAGGGGCCGCGCGGGATGATTGACAATCTGTCAGACCCACCCTGCGATGCGCGGATGCCAGGACATGCCGATCGCGCCCGCGCCGCGGGGATGATGCAGCGGGCGGGGCTCGATGCCCTGCTCATCGTCTCGCCCGAAGCCTTCCACTGGGCCACCGGCGCCCCCGCCGGCGTCGCCGCGGGATGGCGGCGGCTCGGCGCCGCCATGGCTGTCATCCCCGCCGACCCGTCAGCGCCCGTCGGCGCCGTCGCCAGCGACCTCTTCGCTGGTCCCGCCCTGGCCGCCGGCTGCGCGCCGCTCCGCACCCACCCCATCTGGCCGGAGGCGCTGTCGCTTCGCGCCGTGATGCGGGATGGCGCGAGCGCGGCGGACCTGATCGCCGCCGCCACCGCGGATCGCCCCCCGGGCTTCGCCCGCCCCGCCACCTTCGACCGCGCGGCGGCGCTGGCGCAGCTTCGCGCCCTGCTGGCCGACCAGCGCCTGGCCGGTGCGCGCCTCGGTGTCGAATTGTCGGCCGTGCCGGCCGCCGATCTCCCGGCGCTGGAAGCCGCCATCGCCCCGGCGCGGGTCATCGACGCCTCGGCGCTGATCGACCGCCTCCGGTCCCGTAAATCCGCGACGGAAATCGCCCTGCTCCGCCAGGCCGGCGCCATCACCGAAGCCGCGCTCAAGGCCCTGATCCCCGCGATCCGGGAGGGTGCGACCCGCGCCGCCCTCGGGCGCCACTTCCTCGACCTGGTGCAGCAACACGCCGCCGGCGCCAGCGCCCCGGTCACGGCGTGGGAGTATGTGGGCTTCGGCACCTCCCCCTGGTCCAGCCCCGGCACGCTGTCCCCCGGCGACGTCATCAAGGTCGATGTCGGCGCCGTCGTCGGCGGCTATTCCGCCGACCTCGCCCGCACCTTCACCCTCGGCCCCGCCCCCCGCCTGGCGCGGGAGGTCTTTGCCCCCCTGCTCGATGCCTTCGAAGCAGGCCGGGCCCTGTTCACCCCCGGCACGGCACTGGCGACGATCCACGAGACCTGCATCCGCACCGTCCACGCCGCCGGCTTCCCCAGCTATGCCCGCGGCCATGTCGGCCATGGCCTCGGCGCCTCCATCTGGTCGGAGGAATGGCCCTTCACCGCGGCCGACAGCGACGTGGTGCTGGAACCCGGCATGGTCATGGCCTTCGAGATGCCCTGGTACCTCGATGGCATCGGCGGCTTCATCGTGGAGGACATGCTCCTCATCACCGACACCGGCGCCGAGACGCTGGCCGGCGCCACCCTGCCGCGCGGCCTGGTGGCGCTGTAGCGGCCGCCACCGAGGGGGGCGCGGAGGGCCGCTCAGGCGTAGAAGACGTCGGCCTCCCCCAGGCCGGCCACGCCGCGCAGCCAGATCTCCCCCTGGCTGCCGTCGAAGCCGGTGATGCGGACCAGCACGCCGCCGGCGCGGATGTCCCAGGACACGGCCTCCGGCGCGATGCCCTCGAAGCGCAGCCGGTCCTGGCCCTGGGCGAAGTCCAGCACCGTGTCCCGCGCCGCGCCGAGGCCGGCATCCAGCCCGAAGGCCCCCGGCGCGGCGGTGAAGCCGAAGACGAAGGCGTCATGGCCGGCGCCGCCCTCCAGCCGGTCCGCGCCGAGGCCGCCCACCAGCACATCGTCGCCATCACCACCGGCGAGGCGGTCCGCCCCCCATTCCCCCAGCAGCAGGTCATGCCCCGCGCCGCCGTCCAACGTGTCATCGCCGCCGGCGCCCTGGATCGCATCGGCACCATCCCCGCCCAGCAGCCGGTCGGCGCCGTCATCCCGCGCCAGGAAGGCGCCCCCCTGGCCCGGCCCGGGGAAGAAGCCGGCGCCGGAGATCGTGTCATCGCCCGCGCCGCCCTGCACCGTATCGCGCCCATAGCCCGCGAAGACGATGTCATCCCCGCCCAGCGCCAGGATGAGATTGCCGCCCTCCGGCAACCTTCCCGCCGGATCCCCCGGCAACGTCCCCGCCGGATCCCCCAGCACCCTGTCATCCCCCGGCGTGCCCCGCAGCCGGTCCGCCCCCGCCAAGCCCGTGATCGTCGCCATGACCCATCCCTGCGCAACGATCGTATACTATGCAATCGGGAGGAGGGGGCGCCCCCGCCGGATGCACGAGCGCGTGTGCCGGCTATCGCCCCGGCGGCGCCAGCACCTTCGCCGTGTGGTTGCAATGCGCCACCGCCGGGCAGCGCCAGCATTCCGGCATCCGCGCCTTGCAGATGTAGCGGCCATGCAGGATCAGCCAGTGATGGGCGTCCCGCAGCATGTCCGGCGGGCAGCGCTTCACCAGCCCGTCCTCCACCTGCCGCGTGGTCTTGCCGGGCGCGATGCCGGTGCGGTTGCCGAGGCGGAAGATGTGGGTATCCACCGCCATCGTCTCCTGCCCGAAGGCCACGTTGAGCACGACATTCGCGGTCTTGCGGCCCACCCCCGGCAGCGCCTCCAGCGCCTTGCGGTCTTCCGGCACCACGCCGCCATGGCGGTCCAGCAGCAGCTGGGACAGGGCGACGACGTTGCGCGCCTTGCCCTGCCACAGGCCGATCCGGCGGATGTGCCGCGCCACGCCCTCCACCCCCAGCGCCACCATGGCGGCGGGGGTGGCGGCTTCCTCGAACAGCGTCGCCGTCGCCTTGTTCACCGCCACATCGGTGGTCTGCGCGGACAGCGCCACGGCCACCAGCAGCGTATAGGCATCGCGGAAATGCAGCTCCGTCTCCGGCGCCGGGTTGGCGGCGGCGAGTGCCCGGAGGAAGGCGGCGGCCTGGTCCGCCTTCATCACCTTGGCGCGACGCGTCCGGGGCGCGGCTTTCGCGCGCGCCGCGGGCTTCTTGCCCGTCCCGGCGGGGGTCGCCGGGGCGGCTGGTTTTTTACGGGGGGGACGGGGTGTCTGGGCCATGGCGTTCCGACAGCCCTACCCCATACTGGAAGGTGATGTCAGCCGCTTCCGACCCCATCCTGTTCGAGGCCGTCAGCACGCCGCCCCGCAGCCTGAGCGACCGGGGCATGCGCTGGCTCGTCGTGCTGTCCTGCCTGGGTGCCGCCATCCCCGCGGTGCTCTTCACCCTGCTCGGCGCCTGGCCCGTGCTGCCCTTCCTGGGGATCGAGGTCCTGCTGGTCCTCTTCCTGGTCACGCTGCATCGTCGCTGGACCAAGGCGGCGCGGGAGGTGGTGCGGCTGACGGAAGGCCGCCTGCTGGTCTCCACCGCCGATGGACGGGGTGGCCGCCGTGTCACGGAATTCGAGCCCTACTGGACCCGCGTGGCGCTGGAGGAGGAGGTGGAGGGTTCGCCGCGCCTGCTGCTGGTGCAGCGGGGCCGCCGCGTCGAACTCGGCGGTTTCCTGGCGCCGGAGGAGAAGCGGGACCTGGCCCGCGCGCTCTCAGCCGCGCTGTCGCGCTATCGCAACCCGGTCTTCGACAACCCGCAGCTGCGTTGAACACGCCCCCAGGGCGAGGAGGCTGGCGAGGAGGCGGGCGAGCGGGATGGCGAGAGGGGCAGGCCCCTACTCGCTCGGCGCCAGGCTCTTGATCAGGTCGAAGACGCGCTTGCGGACGGAAGGATCGGTGATGCGGTAGTAGGCGCGGACCAGCTCCAGCGTCTCACGCCGGTGAAGCGTGTCGTCCTCGAAGCCGTCCTGCACTTCCTGGAAGCCGCCGAAGCGACGGTTGGACTGGCCGCCCCCCATCTCCGGCGGCATGTCGTCGAAGAAGAACCCGATCGGCACATCCAGCACGCGGGACAGGTCGAACAGGCGGCTCGCGCCGATCCGGTTCACGCCACGCTCATACTTCTGGACCTGCTGGAAGGTGAGGCCGAGTGCCTCCCCCAGCTTCTCCTGGCTCATGCCCAGCAACGTACGGCGCAGGCGGACGCGACTGCCCACATGCACGTCGATCGGGCTCGGGCGGTGCTCACGCTCCACCCGCTCGACGACGTCTTCACTCGCCATGGCCAACACTCCGAACTCCGCGCCAGAAAGGTTACCAACCCTTGCTGGGGCCGTCCTGGCCCGGTTGGGACCCATCACTGCGTGCATCACGCAGGTTTCCGGGCCGTCCCAAGGGGTATCGGCGTGGTAGGACTTTGTCAACTCTTTTGAGAAATCTCATTAAAGTGCACGCCTGCTACGCGCATCACGACGTGTCACCCGCTACTCGTGCCATACCAGTCTTCCAGCGGGAGAGAATACCCGACAACAACCCTACCAATGCGAGAAAAGTGAAGGGTATCCACAATCCCAGGCTGGCGAAGGGAGTCATGCTTCCCGCCCGGGGCAAGGGCGCCAGTACAACCCCCGTCTCCGCCAGCCCCATCCGCTCCACCTCCCGCCCCCGCGCATCGAAGACGGCCGAGATCCCGGTCTGCGCCGCCCGCGCCAGGGGCAGGCCCTCCTCCACCGCGCGCAGCCGCGCCGCGGCCAGATGCTGGTAGGGCCCGGCGGAGACGCCGAACCAGGCGTCATTCGTCACATTCACCAGGAAGGCCGGGCGTTCGGCCGGGGTCACGGCACCGGGGAAGATCACCTCGTAGCAGATCAGGCCGCCGAAGCTCGGCAGCCCCGGCAGGCTGATGCGCCGGAGGCCGGGGCCCGCGGAAAAATCCAGCGCCGAGAGCACGAGGCGGATCGGCAGCAGCCCGCGCAGCGGCGTGTATTCGCCGAAGGGCACCAGATGCGCCTTGTCATAGGCATCCAGCACAGCGCCCTGGGCATCCAGCGCCACCAGGCTGTTCCAGACGCGCGTCGGCCGCCCATCCGCGGCGAATTCGGCGCGGACGGAGCCGGCCAGCAGCGTGGCACCGGGGGGCAGGGGGGCGGTGGCCAGCCGGGCCGCGCCGGGATCATTCGCCAGCAGATAGGGGCTCGCCGTCTCCGGCCAGATCACCAGGATGCGGCTGTCCGGCGCATCGCGCCGCGCCGCCTGCACGCCGGCGGCCGTCAGGTCGATGTAGCGCTGGAAGATCGGGATGCGGCTTTCCTCCCGCCACTTCGCCTCCTGCGCCACATTGCCCTGCACCAGCACCAGGGCGACGGGTTCGGGATCAGGCTCCTGCGGCAGCAGGCGGGCCATGCCGAAGGCGGCGAAGGCGGCGATCACGGCCAGGCCGCCCGCCGCACCCCGGCCCCCCATCATCGGCGCCAGCACCACCAGCAGCGTGACCAGGCCCAGCCCATGCACGCCGATCCAGGCGGCGGACTGGATCGGCAGCGCGCCGAAGGCCCAGACCGTGCCGATCAGGTTCCAGGGGAAGCCGGTGAACAGCACGCCCCGCAGCATCTCCGCCGCCACCCAGGCCGCCGCGAAGGCCAGGATGCGCGGCCAGCCCGGCGCCGCCCATCGGGCGATGAGCGCCGGAATGACGGTGAAGGCCGCCAGCGGGATGGCGAGGCCCGGCACCGCCAGCGGCACCAGCCACCAGTAGCGCTCGACCTCCGTCAGGATCGCATTGGTCAGCCAGTGCAGGCCGGCGACGTGAAAACCCCAGCCCCAGGCGAAGGCGACCAGCGCCGCCCGGCGGGCGGAAGGCGCCTCCATCGTCATGATGAACAGGCCGGGCAGGGCCACCAGCAGCACCGGCACCGCATGCACGGGCGGCAGGGCCAGCGCGGCGAAGGCGCCAAGCCCGAAGGCGGTGGCCAGCGCGCGCCAGAAGCCGGCGCCGTCCAGCCGCCGTGTCAGCGCGGCGCGGAAGCGTGCCGGTGCGTGGCCGAGGCGGGCCACGCGGCCCGGCGCCGCTTCGCGCCCCGGCACGGGATCAGGCCGTGCCGTCCTGCTGCGCGTTCGGGCCGCGGCGGCTCTGCCACAGGGCCACGAAATCGATCGGCGCCAGCAGCACCGGCGGGAAGCCGCCATCGCGCGTCACATCCGCCAGGATGTTGCGGGCGAAGGGGAAGAGCAGGCGCGGGCATTCCACCAGCAGCACCGGCTCCAGGTGTTCCTGCGGCACATTGATGGTGAAGACGCCGCAATAGGCGAGCTCGGCGATGAAGCAGGGGGTCTCCCCCACCTTCGCATCGGCGCGGATCTGCAGCGACACCTCATAGACATTGCCGCCGGATTCGACCGGCCGCGCCTGGACATCGAGCGCGAGGTCCACCCGCGGCTGTTCCTTCAGGGAGACGAAGATCTCCGGCGCGCCCGGCACCTCGAAGGACAGGTCCTTGGTGTACTGGATGTTGAGCTGGATCGGCATGGTGCCGTTCGGATTGGCGGTCTGGTCGGACATGGGGATTCCGTCTCGTGCGGTGGCCGCCCGGCTAGCACGGGTGAGGGGATGGGGCCAGCGGGGGGGGGGCGGCCGGCAGGGGGCGCTGCCCCCTGCAACCCCCGCCAGGGTCGAAGGCGACCCTGGACCGCCGGGAGAGGGGAAAAGAGTGGCGTTGGGGTATTTGTTCTTGCTATGTTCGATGTGCCGCGGGGTGGATTCCGACCGGTGGCGGGGGTGGCAGGCAGGCCGAAAAACGGTGCTAAATGCCCATAACCGGCTAAATCCGTTGTAGTGGCTGGACGAAAAACAGGCGATATCAAGGGGTTGGCGTAAAGGGAATTAAGACGTCCTCAAAATACAGCGTCTAAAACCCCTAAAGGACAGCAGAAACAGCGGCTTGGGTCAGTGGTGCTTCCAGCTGACCTCGGTCAGGGCCGGCTCGGTCGGGTCCACGCGCAGCCAGGTGCCGTTGCCCACGCTCTGGCCCGTCATCGCCAGGATGAAGCCCCAATGCGCCACCACCACCGTGGTCCGCCAATCCGGCAGGGCGGACGTCTCGCCCCGGAACAGCGCGGCGCGGGCCAGCACCTGGTCCGCCGGCTCCTCCGTCGCCGGCCACCACACCTCCTCGATATGGGACAGGTCGAGCATCGGCCATTCCGCTCTGAGCGCGGTGGCGGGGCTGCCGATGTCGCAGGTGAAGGCGTAGCGTTCCCGCACCAGGGAATTGACCAGCACCGGCAGGCCGAGCCGCCTCGCCAGCGGCTCGGCCGTCTGCAGCGCCCGCGTATAGGGGGAGGCAATGATCCGCGTGATACCTTCGCGTTCCAGGGCTTCCGCCGCCTGTTCCGCCTGCTGGTGCCCCAGGGGGGTCAGGCGCGGGTCCTGGATGCCGGGGTCGCGGCGGGTCGCGCTGAAATGAAGGTTGAATTCGCTCTGGCCGTGGCGGAGCAGGATCATGGGCAGGCGGCTCCCGGTTGGCGTCTTCGGCGGGCTGGCGGCGTTAGCGGGGCCCGATCCTCGGCGCAATCGCGGCCAAACAGGCCACGGGGCGTTGCGGGTGGCACCGGCCGGCCTTAAGTGAGTGAAGAATGAGGAGTTGGCAATGTCCGGCGGCTTTCCTGTCGATCTGATCCTGTTCGCCATGATCGCGGCCTTCCTGGTCCTGCGCCTGCGCAGCGTGCTGGGCCGCCGCACGGGCTTCGAACGGCCGCCACGGGAAGACGGCAAGGGCTATGATCCGCGTGGCCCCCGGCCGGTGGACAATGACCAGCCCCAGCTGCCGCCCGCCACGGTCGCCACCGCCAGCCAGGCCCGCGTCTCGGTCCCCGATCCGCGCAGCCCCGTCGGCCAGGTGCTGATGCGCATCCGCGGCGTGGATCCGGGCTTCGAGCCCAACGCCTTCCTCGCGGGGGCGGAGGGTGCCTTCCGCATGATCGTGGACGCCTTCGCCCGCGGTGATCGCCAGACGCTCCGCGCGCTGCTCTCCGACGACACCTATGCGGGGTTCGAGGGTGAGATCACCCGCCGCGAGGGTGAGGGCGAGACCCAGCGCAGCGAGGTTCGCGCGATGCAGGACATGGCGCTCGAGGCCGCGGACCTGCGCGGTACCGTCGCCGATGTCACGGTCCGTTTCGTCAGCGACCAGGTCAACCTGACCACCGCCCGGGATGGCAGCATCGCCGCCGGGGCGGAAGCGGTGACGGAGCTGACCGACGTCTGGACCTTCCAGCGCGACCTGAAGAACCCCGACCCCACTTGGCGCCTGGTTGCGACGCGCAGCGTCTGAACCGATGACGGTCCAGGGGGCTCTGCCCCCTGGCGGATGGGGTCCGGGGAAGGCGCTGCCTTCCCTGGTCGCCCTGTCACTGGCGCTCGCCGCCTGCACCCAACCCCTGCCGCACCCCGTCCCCTTCACGGACCTGCCCGGCTGGCAGTCCGACCGCGTCGCCCAGTCCATCCCCGCCTTCCGCGAAAGCTGCGCCGTCCTGGCCAGGCTGCCGCCGGACCGCGCGCTGGGCGGCGATGGCCCCCTGGCCCGCGATGCCGGCGATTTCGCCCCTGCCTGCACTGCCGCCGCCGCCCTGCCGCCGGATGATGAGCGTGCCGCCCGTGCCTTCCTGACCCGCCATTTCACCCCCTGGGCGGTCGGGCAGGACACGCTGACCGGCTATTTCGAGCCTGAGCTGCGCGGCAGCCCGACGCCCACCCCCGCCCTCTCCACGCCCCTGCTGGCCCGCCCGCCGGCGCTGGTGGAGGCCGATCTCGGCGCCTTCGCCCCGGATCTCCGCGGCCGCCGCACGGCGGGGCTGGTGCGGGATGGCAGGCTGCATCCCTTCCCCGACCGTGCCGCCATCGCCGGCGGCGCGCTGGCCGGGCAGGGGCTGGAACTCGCCTGGGTCGATCCGGTGGACGCTTTCTTCCTGCACATCCAGGGCTCCGGCCGCGTCGCCTTCCCCGATGGCCGCGTGCTGCGCCTGGGCTATGCCGCCCAGAACGGCCACGCCTATGTCGCCATCGGCCGCTTCCTGATCGAGAGCGGGGCGGTGGCGCGGGAGGCGATGTCCATGCAGGCCATCCGCGACTGGCTGCGCGCCGCGCCGCCCGGGGAGGCCGCGGCCCTGATGGCCCGCAACCCCAGCTACATCTTCTTCCGCGAACTGGCGGGGCTGGCGCCCGGGAAGGGTCCTCTGGGCGCCCTGGGGGCACCGCTGACGCCCGGCCGGTCGATCGCCGTGGATCGCACGCGGACGCCGCTCGGGACGCCCGTCTGGATCGCCGGCAGGGGTGTGGAGCGCCTGGCCGTGGCGCAGGACACGGGCGGCGCCATCCGTGGCGCCGCGCGCGCCGATCTCTTCACGGGCTGGGGCGATGCGGCGGCCGAGGAAGCGGGGCCGATGCGCGACCCCGCCCGCCTTTTCGTCCTGTTGCCGCCCTCAGCCCCCTGAACGGACGATCCGGACGAGCTGGGCGACGTTCTCGGTCGGCGTGATCTTCTCGATCCCATGGCCCAGGTTGAAGACGAAGGGCCGGCCGCGCATGGCCGCCAGGATCTGCCGCGCCTCCGCCTCCAGCGCCGCGCCGCCGGCGATCAGCGCCAGCGGGTCGAGATTGCCCTGCAGGCCGACATTGGCCGGCACGGTGGCAGCCGCGAAGCGCGGGTCCATGGCGGTGTCCATCGCCACCGTGTTCACCCCCGTGCGCTGCGCATATTCGCCGATCAGCGGCCCCGCCAGGCGCGGGAAGCCGATGATGGGGATGGAGGGATGCAGCTTCTTCAGCGCCCGCACGATCGTCGCGGTGGGCTCAATGACCCAGCGGCGGAACTGGCTGGGGGGCAGCATGCCGGCCCAGCTGTCGAACAGCATCAGCACCTCGGCCCCCGCTTCCGCCTGAGCCAGCAGGTAGTCGATGGTGGCATCGACCAGGGTGCGGATCAGCCGGCCGAACAGCGCCGGGTCGTTGAAGGCCATGCCGCGGGCGGTGTGGAAATCCTTCGACCCATGCCCCTCCACCATGTAGCAGGCCACCGTGAAGGGGCTGCCGGCGAAGCCGATGAGGGTGACCTTGTTGGCATGCTGGTCGAGCGCCGCGCGAGTCAGGCGCACCGTCTCGAAGATCGGCGCCGCGCGTTCGCGCACCTTCTCGAGCTCCAGCGCCGCCACCCCCGCGGCATCGCGGATCGGGTCGAGGACCGGCCCTTCGCCCTCGGCAAAGCGCAGCCCCTGGCCCATGGCCCAGGGCACCATGAGGATGTCGGAGAACAGGATCGCGCCGTCCATGCCGTAGCGGCGGATCGGCTGCAGCGTGACTTCCGCCGCCATCTCCGGCGTCGTGCAGAGGTTGATGAAGCCGCCGGCCTTGGCCCGCACCTCCCGGTATTCCGGCAGGTACCGCCCGGCCTGGCGCATCAGCCACATCGGCGGCGGCCACACGGCCTCACCGGACACCGCCCGCAGCAGGGGCTTGTTCTCGCCCGTCGCCGCTCCCGCCTCAACCGTCAACCCAGCCTCCCTCGATCCATGCCCGCATCCTGCCCGATGGCGCGGCTTCCGGCGACCCATCCAGGCAAGAAGAAAGAATCCTTAAATGATAGTGGTAGGTAATAGGGGGTGTGGGCGGTGTGGATCACCGGTCGCCCCGCTTTCATCCACAGCCCTGTCCACGCGAGCTTCGGCGGCCAAGCCCCTGCCAGCGTTCGGCAATCCGGACCATCCCCAGTGCCGTGCGGAAGCCCGGCGGGTTTCCCCCGTGTGCGGCGGAATGCGCGGTTCTCCCCACTCGCCCCCGCTTCGGGCTTGACCCGCCGGGGTTTTCCCCGTCATCCCCGCTGTCCCCGTTATTCTCCTCAGGCCCCTTCACCCAGGCCAGGCACGGAACCGCATGCCCATCCGCTCGACGAACCTGCACCTGGTCTCGGACAGCACGGGGGAGACGCTGAACTCCATCGCCCGCGCCACGCTGTCCCGCTTCGACGATCCGCATGTGGTGCACCATCGCTGGTCCCTCATCCGCTCCCGCCTCCAGCTCGACCGCGTGCTGGACGGGATCGAGTCCGAGCCCGGCCCCGTGCTTTTCACCCTGGTGGATCGCAGCCTCCGCCTGGCGCTGGAGGAGCATTGCCGGCGCCTCGGCCTCGAATGCCTCTCGCCGCTCGAGCCGGTGATGGAACTGCTGCAGAACGCGCTGGGGGAGCGCGCGCGGGAGAAGCGCGGCGCGCAGCACGTGATGGATGCCGATTATTTCCGCCGGATCGACGCCATGCACTACGTGCTGGCGCATGATGACGGCCAGGGCACGGCCGGCATCGCGGAGGCCGATGTCTGCATCGTCGGCGTCTCCCGCTCGTCCAAGACGCCGACCTGCTTCTACCTGGCCAACCGCGGCATCAAGGCCGCCAATGTCCCCCTGGTGCCGGGCGCGCCCCTGCCGCCGGAGCTGGAGACGGCGCCCTGCCCGGTGGTCGGCCTGCACATCGAGACCAATGCGTTGATCGAAATCCGGCGCCACCGCCTGAAGCTGATCGGCGCCCATGGCGTGCACCACGACACGACGGATTACGTGGACCATGAGGCGGTGAAGGCCGAGATCCAGGCCGCGCGGCGCCTCTGCACCACCCATGGCTGGCCGGTGATCGACGTGACCCGCCGCTCCATCGAGGAGACGGCCGCGACCGTCCTGCAACTGATGGAAGCCTGGCACGCCCGCCGCGGCCGCGCCGCGCAGGCCCACCAGCCGGAGGACCCCGCCGCCGGCGTGCTGAAGGCAGGCGCATGATCCAGTCGGACACGCCGGCGCTGGTCCTGGCCAGCTCCTCCGCCAGCCGCCGCGCCATGCTGGAAGGCGCCGGGCTGCGGTTCGAGGCGATCGCCGCCGCGGTCGACGAAGGCGCCATCAAGGAAGCCGCCCAGGCCGAGGGCATCCCGCCCGCCGAGGCCGCCCTGATGCTGGCGGATGCCAAGGCCATGCGCGTGGCGTCAAGGCGGCCGGAGGCGCTGGTGATCGGCGGCGACCAGCTGCTGACCTGCACCATCGACGGCAAGGTCCAGTGGTTCGACAAGCCCGTGGGGCTGGACGGCGCGCGCCAGCACCTGCGCACCCTCCGTGGCCGGCGGCACGAATTGGTGACGGCGACGGTCGCCTGGCGGGGGGGCGAGCGCATCTGGCAGGACGTCTCCACCCCGCGGCTGACCATGCGCGACGTTTCCGACGCCTTCATCGAGGATTATCTGGCGCTGGAGGGGGAGATCCTCTGCTCCTCCGTCGGCGCCTATCGGGTGGAGGGCCCGGGCATCCAGCTCTTCAACCGGATCGAGGGCGAGCACAGCGCCATCCTCGGCCTGCCGCTGCTGCCGCTGCTGCGGTTCCTCCGGCAGCACGGGGTGCTGGCGGCCTAATCGCCGACGGGCAGGAAGATGAAGACCACCGCCGCCACCAGGCAGAGCCCGGCGGCCACGAAGTTCCAGCGGATCGCCTCCCCCAGGAAGGTCACGCTGAAGACGGCGAAGACGGCCAGCGTGATCACCTCCTGCATCACCTTCAGCTGCTGGCCGGTGAAGGTGCCGTAGCCCCAGCGATTGGCCGGAACCGCCAGGCAGTATTCGAAGAAGGCGATCCCCCAGCTCACCAGGATCGCCACCCATAGCGGCCAGGACGGCGCCTTGAGGTGGCCATACCAGGCGAAGGTCATGACCACATTGGAGAACAGCAGCAGGATGGGCGTCAGCCAGAGGCCGCTCATGCGACGATCTTCTTCGGCCGGGCCGGCGGCGGCAGCCGCCACAGAAGAAACAGCATCACCGCCATGGCGGGCAGGGCGGCGACCGTCGTCAGGATGAAGAACTGCGACCAGCCGAGCGCCTGCGCCAGCGCGCCGGCGGAGGCGCCGAGGCTGCGGAGCGGCACCGCGGCGAGGGAGGACAGCAGCGCATATTGCGTGGCGCTGAAGCTGCGGTTCACCAGGCCCGAGAGGTAGGTGAGGAAGGCCGCATCCGCGAGGCCATCGGTGAAGTTCTCGATCCCCACCTGCGCGAACAGCATCGGGATGTCCCGCCCGCCGCCGACCAGGGCCAGGTACATCAGGTTCGACAGCATCTGCGTCACGCCCGTCAGGATCAGCGCGCGGCCCACGCCGATCCGCCCCACCAGCCAGCTTCCCGCCAGGGCGCCGACCAGCGTCGCCCCCAGGCCGAAGACGGTGCCGACGGCCGCCACATCATCCCGGGTGAAGCCTTCCGAGCGGTAGAAGACGGTCAGCGGGATGCTGGCCAGGGCCTCCCCCAGCTTGAACAGCGCGATGAAGGCCAGGATGGCCAGCCAGTAGCGCCGGCCCATGAAATCGATGAAGGGCTCGATGACGGTGGACCGCAGCCGTTCCCCCCAGCCCATCGCGGCAACCGGCGCGGCGACACCCTCCCGCCCCGCCAGCGTCGCGGCGATGCCGACCAGCATCAGCGCCGCGGCATAGAGGTAGGCGCCCGACCAGCCGATATGGGAGACCAGGAACAGCGTGCCCGCGCCGCTGGCCAGCAGGGCCAGCCGGTAGCCCCAGACATAGGCGGCCAGCCCATAGGCCTGGCGTTCGTCATCCTCGCCCAGCATCTCGATCCGCCAGGCATCGATGACGATGTCCTGGCTGGCGGAGAGGAAGGCGACCAGCACGGCCATCGCCACGGTCAGCTCCGCCCCCCCGGCCGGGTTGGTCAGGCCGATCCCGGCGATCGCGGCCATCAGCGCCAGCTGCAGGATGAGGAGCCAGCCCCGCCGCCGCCCCAGCAGCGGCGGGCGCACCGCGTCGAAGAAGGGGGACCACAGGAACTTGTTGGCATAGGCGAGGCCGATGAAGGCCGTCAGCCCGATGGCGGACAGCGACATGCCGCTTTCCGTGAACCATTGCCGCAGCACCTGCCCGGCGGCGAGCGGCAGCGGCAGCCCGGCCGAGAAGCCGAGCGCGAGCATGAGGAGGAAGCGGCGGTCCCGGAACAGGGGGGCGCTGAAGAAGCGGCCGCGACGCGGGGAGGCTGTGGCGTTCATCCGCGCACTCTCGCCCCGTCGGCGGCCGCGCCGCCAGTCCCCAAAGCATTTTCCCTGGGGCGGATCAGCTGCGCTCGAGGTGCCGCGTCAGGGATTCCCGCGCCTCTCGCAGCCGGCCGAGCAGCCGGGCGGGCGTCACCAGCCGCATCCCGGGCGGCACGGGCTGCATCAGGACCGTGCCACCCGGCACCAGGCCGAGCGTCCCGCGCATGGGCACCGGCAGTGTCAGCCGGCCTTTCCGGTCCAGCGTCGGCAGTCGGATATTGGCGGCCGGCTTCTCCGCCCCGGCCGGGGAGACATGCACCTCGTCATCCTGCAGCACCACCAGCAGCGGCTGGTTGGGCAGCAGCCCGGTGGCGGCGCGCAGCGGCGGCGGCAGCAGGACCCGGCCACGGGCATCGATGCGAAGCCGATGGGGCCTTTCCGCCACCGGGGGCGCCTTCGGGGCTTCATGCTGACCGGGCCGGTCCCCTCCTGCCTGGTCGTGGTCTCGCGTGTCCATGCGGGTCCCGTATCATCGCCTGGGTTGATAGTGGCGCAGATGCGGGCCGTTTCGCAAACGGCACTGGATGAAGCGCGCCTTCATGCCGTCGTGCGTCAGGGACATGGGTGAGGCGTCTCCCCCGCGCAGCGCGCTGGTGGAATATCCTTGGGGTATACCCCCCATCCGTGTAGGATTTCCCCAGGTCCAGCGGGTGCCCCCCACCCTGCGGACTGGCCGCCCGCGGCGCGCTGCACCCCCCCCAAACCGGACCTCCTCCGGCGGTGCGCCGCGGGCGCCCCCCCCCACGCCTTCCTAGTCCCGGGTTGAACTGGCGAGGTCCGTCGCGCTGAAGGCGGCGGGCAGCAGCTGGGCGATGGTCGTGGCGTGGATGGCGCCCGCGGCATCGCGCGTCAGCACGCGCAGCGAACCGTCCGGGGCGAATTCGGACAGCACCTGGCGGCACATCCCGCAGGGGCCGAGCGCAATGCCGGCGGGCCCGGCGATGGCGATGGCCGTGAAGCGCCGATGTCCGGCCGCGACCGCCGCGACCACGGCGGTCCGCTCCGCGCAGATCGTCGCGCCGTAGCTGGCATTCTCCACATTGCAGCCCGGGATCACCGCGCCGCCATCGGCCAGCAGCGCGGCACCGACGCGGAAGCGCGAATAGGGGGCATGGGCGAAGCCGCGCGCGGCCTCGGCCTGCGCCATCAGCGCTGCATCGTCGATCGGGTCCATGCGCGGGATGGGAGCGGAGGCAGGGCCCATCCGTCAACCACGGGGCCTCATCCGCGGCCCGCGCTGCGCGCCATCACGCCTCGGGCCGGAACTCGATGCGCCGGATCCCGAAAAAGTGTAGGCGCCGGCCCTCGATGGCGATGGTGCCGCTCACGGCTTCCTCCCGCCCGGCCTCGTCCGGGAAGGTGATCGCGCCATCGGCGCCGATGAGGATGGAAAGCCCCGGCCGCGGATCACCCCGGCCGGACAGGCGCAGCGCGCCGATCAGGCTGGCGGCGGTCAGGGAGGGAAGGTTGAGGACATCGATCCCGCGCCCCCCATGCACCACATCGTCCCCGTCATCGGGATACCAGCGATGGCAGGCATGGGCCGGCCTGGTGGGTCGGCGGGGGGTGCGGGCGCGGCGCGCCCTGGCAAGCCAGGTCATGATCGTCGTTCCTGCGGCGGGCCCGCGGATTGGGCCCCCTCACGCCGGACGCTACGCCGCGGCGGGCTGCCGCGGCCAAGAGCCAGCTTCGATGGCCGGCTTCGGCGAATCCTATGGCGGACGGCGGCCATGAAAAAGGCGAGGATCCCGGCGGGGATCCTCGCCTTGCCGGTCGGGTCGGGAGGCCGGCTTACGCCGCCTCGCTCTCCGCGCGGCGGGACTGCTTCTTGCGCTCATTGGGGTCGAGGTAGCGCTTGCGGAGGCGGATCGCGCTCGGCGTCACCTCCACCAGCTCGTCATCCTCGATATAGGCGATGGCCTGCTCCAGGCTCATGCGCCGCGGCGGGACCAGGAGCAGCGCCTCATCCTTGCCGGCGGCACGGATATTCGTCAGTTTCTTCTCCTTGATGGGGTTCACATCAAGGTCGTTGTCCCGGCTGTGTTCGCCGAGGATCATGCCGACATAGACCTTCACGCCGGGGTCCACGAACAGCGTGCCGCGTTCCTGCAGGTAGAACAGCGCGTACTGGATCGCCTCGCCATCGGAATTGCTGATGAGGGAGCCGTTACGGCGCCCCTCGATCGGCCCCGCCCAGGGCTGATATCCGGCAAAGATGCGGTTCATGATGCCCGTGCCGCGCGTGTCGGTCAGGAATTCGCCGTGGTAGCCGATCAGGCCGCGCGACGGGATCAGGAAGGTCAGGCGCTGCTTGCCGCCGCCGGACGGGCGCATGTCCTGCATCTGGCCCTTACGCAGGGACAGCTTCTGCACGACGACGCCCGAATATTCCTCGTCCACGTCGACCAGGCATTCCTCGTAGGGCTCTTCCTTCTCGCCCGTCTCCGGGTTCTCCCGCATCAGCACGCGGGGGCGGCCGATGGTGAGTTCGAAGCCCTCGCGGCGCATCTGCTCGATGAGGACGCCGAGCTGGAGTTCGCCGCGGCCGGCAACCTCGAAGGCGTCCACTTCCTCGCTGACCTTGATGGAGATGGCGACGTTGCCCTCCGATTCCTTGAAGAGGCGGTCGCGGATCTGGCGGGAGGTGACCTTTTTGCCCTCGCGCCCGCCGAGCGGACCGTCATTGATGCGGAAGGTCATGGCGAGGGTGGGCGGATCGACCGGGATGGCCGGCAGCGGCGCGCTGACGGAGGGGTCGCAGATCGTGTCCGGGATGGTGCCGTTGGCCAGGCCCGCGATGGCGATGATGTCGCCGGCATAGGCGACGTCGACCGGCACGCGCTCCAGCCCGGAGAAGGTCATCAGCTTGGTCAGGCGGCCGGTCTCGGCCACCGAACCGTCGCGGCGCAGCACCTTCACCGGCATGTTCAGGCGGGCGGTGCCCTGCTCGATGCGCCCGGTCAGGATGCGGCCGAGGAAGTTGTCGGCCTCCAGGATCGCCGCGTTCATCGCGAAGGGGAGGGAGGCGTCGAGGCCCGGCGCGGGGACGTGCTTCAGGATCAGGTCGAACAGGGCCGAGAGGTCCTTCTTCGGCCCGTCCATCGTCTCATCCGCCCAGCCCTGGCGGCCGGAGGCGAAGAGCATGGGGAAGTCGAGCTGGTCGTCATCCGCGCCGAGGGCGGCGAAGAGGTCGAACATCTCGGTGTGCACCTCGTCCGGGCGCGCATCCTGGCGGTCGACCTTGTTGACGACGACCATCGGGCGAATGCCACGGGCCAGCGCCTTGGTCAGCACGAACTTGGTCTGCGGCAGCACGCCTTCCGCCGCATCGACGAGGACGACCGCCCCATCGACCATGGAGAGGATGCGCTCCACCTCGCCGCCGAAATCGGCGTGGCCGGGCGTGTCCACGATGTTGATCTTGACGCCCTTCCATTCCACGGCCGTGGACTTGGCCAGGATGGTGATGCCCCGTTCGCGTTCCAGGTCGTTGCGGTCCATGGCCCGTTCGGCCACCACCTGGTTCGTGCGGAAGGCACCCGCCTGCTTCAGGAGGTTGTCCACCAGCGTGGTCTTGCCGTGGTCGACGTGGGCGATGATCGCGACGTTGCGGATATCCATGGGTGCAGTCCGACTTCCGGTTCGGGCCGACCCCGGGCGCCCCGGGACGAACCGCCGGACGGCGGCCATCACAGGCGCAAAGCGGGCCCTTTGACTTGATGCGGCGCACACATAAGGGCGCGCGCTGGAAAAAGCGAGCAAGAACCGCGCCCCGGGACCGGGCGGCAGCCCTGCGTCCTGGTCACGTCCCGTTGGCTCGGCCGCGTGGCGGTGCCTCAGCCCGGCGTCTTGGAGGAGCTGGGCGGGATGTCGCCGGGGCCGGCAGGTGCCCGGGGGTATTCGGCATCCGGCCCGATCGGCACCGGCGGGCTGGCGGTGCCGCCGACCGGCATGTCCTGTGGCGCGATGCCGGGCAGGGGCACCGGGCGTTGCGCCAGGGGTATAGGCCCCACGGCGTTGGGCGTTGAAAAGGCGGGCACTTCGGGCAGCGGCGCCGGCACGGGCTCCCCCTCCAGCCAGGCCAGGGCCTGGTCGATATGGGCGATCGCGGCCGGGCGGTCCCGGCCCCCCAGCGCGGCGCGGGCCGCGGCGATCTGCCCGACCGCGCCCCCCTGCCGGGGCCGGTCGGCCCGGCTGGCGAGTTCGGACCGTGTCAGCAACCGGGCCTCCGCGCGCTCCAGCAGGTCCAGCGCCTCCCCGCCCCGGCCGGCGCCGAGGATCTGGCCGGCCAGGCGCAGCAGGGTGGCGGGGTCGTCGATGCTCTCCGCCAGCGATGGCGCGTGCGGCAGGGCGGGCGGCGCGGGGCGGCCGGCGGTGACGGCGGCGCCGGTACCCTCCTGCGCCGGGCTCGGCGTCGGCAGGAGCAGGAGGAAGGCGAGCAGGATCGGCAGGCGGGCGGGCATGGCGGTTCTCCGGCGGGGGCATCCCCCGCCGCGGTGAACCGCGGCCCGGCCCGGCCGGTTCCCTCGGCGGTCAGCCCTGCGCGACGAGCGCCTTCAGGTCGGCCTGCGGGCGGGCGCCGAAATGGCTGATGGCCTCCGCCGCCGCCACGCTGCCCCAGCGGCCGCATTCCGGCAGCGTCTTGCCGTGCGCCAGCCCGGCCAGGAAGCCGGCGGCATAGGCATCGCCCGCGCCGGTGGTGTCCACGACCTTGGTCGGCACCGCGGCGATGTCGAAGCGCTCGGCGCCCGCGATCACGACGCTGCCCTTCTCGCTGCGCGTCACGGCGGCCAGCGCCACCTCCTGCCGCAGCAGGGCGAGGGCGGCGTCGAAATCCTCGGTCTCGTACAGGGAGAGCAGCTCGGCCTCATTGGCGAAGAGGATGTCGGTCTCCTCCTTCACGAATTCGCGGAAGGCGGCGCGGTGGCGGCCGACGCAGAAGGCGTCGGACAGCGTGAGCGCGATCCTCCGACCGGCTGCGTGAGCAGCCCGGGAGGCCTTGAAAAAGGCTTCCTGGGCGGCGGGGGGGTCGAACAGATAGCCCTCGAGGTAGGTGATGGCGGCGGAGGCCACTTCGGCCTCATCCACATCATCGGGCCCGAAGGTGACGCAGGCGCCGAGGAAGGTGTTCATCGTCCGCTGGCCGTCGGGCGAGACGAGGATCAGGCAGCGCGCGGTCGGCGCGCCCCCGACCAGCGGCGCGGTGGGGAAGCGGACGCCGGCGGCGCGGATGTCATGGGCGAAGACTTTTCCAAGTCCGTCATCCGCCACCTTGCCGAGGTAGCCGACGCGCGCGCCGAGCGCCGCGGCGACGGCGCAGGTGTTGCCGGCGGAGCCGCCGGAGCTTTCGACGCCCGGGCCCATGGCGGCGTAGATCGCCTCGGCGGTCGCCGCATCGATCAGCGCCATGCCGCCCTTCGGCATGCCATGGGCGGTGAGGAAGGCATCCTCCGCCCGGGCCTGCACATCGACGATGGCGTTGCCGATGCCGAGGAGGTCGAGCGTGGGCAGGGGGGCGTTGGGCATGGGGCGGGGGACCTCGCGCAGGCGTCAGGGGAGGAAGCGTGGCCGGAAGTTGCCGGAAGGGGCGCGCCGCCGCTAGTCCCGGTGCATGCTCAAAGCCCTGGTCCTGGCGTTTCACCAGTTGTTCGACCCCGCCTTCCGAAAGCCGGTACTGCTGGGGGCGGCGGGCGCGCTGGCGGGGTTGCTGGCCATCGGGGCGCTGGCCTCCTGGGCCCTGGGGGACATCGCGGCGGGCACCGGCTGGTTCGCGGGTGTCGCCGCAGCGGCCGGTGGCGTCCTGGTGCTCTTCGCGGCCTGGTGGCTGTTCGTGCCCCTGCTGCTGGCGGTGTCCGGCCTGTTCCTGGATGGCGTCGCGGCGGCGGTGGAGCGGCGGCACTACCCCGCCCTGCCCGCCGCGACCGGCGCCACCGCCACCAGCCAGGCCTGGGCTGGCCTGGTGCTGGCGGCGAAGATGGCGGGGCTGACGCTGGTCCTGCTGCCCTTGTCCCTGCTGCTGCCGATGATCGGCACCCTCGGCCTCTGGGCCGTCGCCGCCATCGGGCTGGGGGAAGGGCTGTTCGAGGGCGTGGCGCTGCGCCGGATGGATCGCGGTGCGGCGGAGGCGCTGCGCCGCCGGCGCCGCGGCGCCATCTGGACGCTGGGCGGCGCGCTGGCGGCGATGGCGGCGGTGCCGGTCCTCAACCTGCTGGTGCCAGTGCTCGGCACGGCGGCCATGACGCATCTCCTGCACCGTAGCGATGTGTCTTCGAAACCAACGGATTCCCGGGGATGAGTCTGTGGACAAATGCGGGACGACGGCTTGCCGCCGTTGTCTCCGCGCGCCCCCGCGTGTTAGCCGGATGCTGCGCACGGGCATGGCGGGGAAGCGCCCGGCGACCGGATCGGGGTGACCCGATGCGGGGCCGATGCCGCAGCCATTGAAGCCGGGACTTGAAGGGGGACGATCATGAATGTCTTTGGCCGCCGCCGCGACGAGAAGCCGGCCGCGGAACCATCCGACCCCCAGCCCGCCACCGTGCCGACCACCCGCGACCCCGATCTGGGCGCACCTCCGTTCCGACCCTCCAGGGATGCCTCCACCATGAGCCTCGCGCCGAAGCCCCCCTCCCCCACCCCGTCCATGCCGGGTGGCCCGACGCCGCCCGCCGGCACGGCGATTCCGCCGCGGCCGCCCCAGATGGGTGGTTCCATGGGTGGTTCCATGGGCGGCGGGATGCCGGGCGGCCAGCCCGGCGCCCCGACCATGCCGACGCCGCGCCCGGGTGGGCCGGATCGCCGCACGCTGGTCGTCGGCCGCGGCATCAGCCTGCAGGGCACGGTGGCGGATGCCGAGCGCCTGGTCGTCGAAGGCACGGTCGAGAGCCAGATGATCCAGGCGACCGAGCTGTCCATCAGCCAGACCGGCGTCTTCAAGGGTGAGGTCCAGGTCGAGGATGCCGAGATCGCCGGCACCTTCGACGGCACGCTGACCGCGCGCGGCCAGCTGGTCATCCGCGGCACGGGCCGCGTCATCGGCGTGGCGCGCTGCCGCCGCCTGATGGTCGAGGATGGTGGCCAGATCTCCGGCCGCATGGAAATGCTGGGCGACACCCAGGTTCCCCCCGGCCCGGCGCCCCGCGCCTACGCCGAAGGCTGAGGCCCCTGGCCCGGGGCGGCGGCATCATGCCCCCGCCCCGGCCGATGCCCGCCACGATGCGACGCCTTCTTCCCCTCCTGCTGCTGCCTCTCGGGGCCTGCGTGGCGCAGGGCCCGTCCGATACCGCGCAGGTCCTGCAGGAGGCCCTGGCCACCCACCAGGCCAGCTTGGCCGGCATCGCGCCGCGCCCGGCCGCGGCGGGCGGGGAAGGGACGGAGCCCGCGACGGTGGCGCCCATCGTCGCGCGGCCGGCGCCCCCCGGCAGCGTGCCGACGCTGGCGGGCCAGCTGGTCGGCCAGCCGCCGGAGGCCGTGACGCAATGGCTGGGCGAGCCAAGGCTGCGGCGCACCGAGGGCAATGCCGAGATCTGGCACTACCAGGCGACGCAGTGCCACCTGGACCTGATCCTTTATCGGGAGGATGGGCCGCGGCCCTCCATGCGCGTGGCCCATGCCGCGGCGCGGGCCGTGGGCACGGCCCGGCGGGGGGAAGCCGCCTGCCTGCGGGACATCGCCCGCGGCGCCATGCTGCGCCCCAATGGCGCGCCGCTGACGGAAGAGGCGCAGGCTGGCGCTTGACCGCTCCGCGGCGGGCGCCTGACCGCTCCGCGGGAGGGGGGCCGACGCGGCAGTCCCTACAGGTACTTGCCGCGCTCCATGATCTCCAGCGTGTAGTCCCGGTAGCTAATCCCGAGTTCCTCCGCCCGCGCCAGGCGACGCAGCGCGATCTCGGGCGGCGGCGTCTTCCAGGCCTTGCGATGGGCCCGCTTCCACAGGAACAGCCGGCCGCCGCCGGGGTCCGGTTCCTCCTCCAGCGGCGGGCCGCCATTGTGGCCGATGCCGGGCAGCAGGGTCACGTGGACAGGTCGCGATAGAAGAAGGTGCTGCCGCAGGGGCGGCCATCGGGGTGCAGGGCGTAGCGCGGGATGGTGCCGACGGCGACCCAGCCGAGCCGGCGGTAGAGCCGCTCCCCCTCGCCGCCCTCCGCCGTGTCCAGCACCAGCAGGGTGCGACCCTGCTCCACGGCCAACGCCTCCGCCGCCCGCATCAGGGCGGTGCCGATGCCCCGGCCGCGTGCGGTGCGGCGGACCAGCATCTTGGCGATCTCCCCGCGATGCGGCTGGTTCTCCGGCATGCCGAGCAGGAGCTGCACGGTGCCGAGGACCGCGCCCGCCTCCTCCGCCACGAACAGGGCGCGGTCGCCAGCGGCGACACCCGCCGCCACGCCCTGCCAGAAGGCCAGTGCCCGGGCGGGGTCCAGCGGATGCATGAAGCTCACCGAGGCACCGCCCGCCACGCAATCCACCAGCACCTCGGCCAGCGCCGGCGCCAGGGCCGTGGCCCCCGCGGCATCGAGCCGTCGGAGATCGAAGGGGGCAGGGGCGTCACTGGTCATGGCTGGTTCCGGGAGGCGGAAGAAACTATGATGGACGCATGTCCACCATGCAAGACGATCCTGCTGCGGCGCAGCAGCCGGATTTCACCGTACCGCAGCAACCCGATGACGCCGCCCGCCGCCTGGCGGAACGGCTGCGGTTGGAGAGGGAGGCGCGGGGCTGGTCGATCGCGGAGCTGGCGGCGCGGTCGGGCGTCTCCCGCGCCATGATCAGCAAGGTGGAACGGGCGGAGGCGAGCCCGACGGCGGCGCTGCTCGGGCGCCTCTCCGGCCCCTTCGGCCTGACGCTCTCGGCGCTGCTGGCGCGGGCGGAGGCGGCGCCGGCTGGCGGCGTGGTGGCCCGCGCGGCGGAGCAGGCGCGCTGGCGGGACCCGGGCACGGGGTATCTGCGCCGGCAACTCTCCCCCCCGGGGGCGGATCCGGAGCTGGTGCGGGTGGAATTGCCGCCTGGCGCGCGGGTGCCCTACCCCGCGGAATCCTACACCCTGCTGCGCGGGCAATGCGTCTGGCTGCTGGAAGGCACGCTGCTGTTCCATGAAGGGCGCGTGACGCACCGGCTGGAGCCCGGGGATTGCCTGGCACTCGGCCCGCCGGCGGATTGTGCCTACGAAAACCCCTCCGCCACGCAGCCCTGCCTCTACGTGGTGGCGCTGGCGCGGCGGTGAGGCTTCGGGGAAACAGAGGCATGCGCGCCCCCATGCCCCGATGATCCAGTGGCTGAACGCCTTTGTCCCCGTCTTCGGGCTGCTGGCGCTGGGCGCCGTGCTGCGCCGCTACCTGCTGCCGAATGATGTGGTCTGGGCGGGGATGGAGCGGCTGATCTTCTGGGTGCTGCTGCCCTGCCTGGTGGCGACCGCTCTGTCCGGCGTCGACCTCGGCAATTTGCCGGTGGGCGGCATGGCGGTGGCGATCTGGGGCGCGCTGGGCTTCGGCACGGTGGCGGCGGTTGTGCTCTCCCGCCTGCTGGGGGAGGGGCATCCGGCCATGACCTCCGTCCTGCAGGGCGGCATCCGCTTCAACAACCTGATGGGCTTCGCGATTGCCGGCGCCGTCTGGGGGCAGGCGGGGCTGGCGCTGGCGGCGGTGGCGACGGGGCTGATCGTGCCGGTGGTGCAGGCGATCTCCACCATCGCCTTTGCCCTGGGTGCGGAGGGGCGGGTGCGGCCCTGGCGGCTGCTGCGCCAGGTCTTCGCCAATCCGCTGATCATCGCGGTGCTGGTGGGCTTCGTACTGTCCGCACTGGGCGGGCTGCCGCCGGGGATCGGGCCGATGGTGCGCAACCTGGGCCAGGCCTCGGTGGCGCTGGGGCTGCTCTGCGTGGGTGCGGCGCTGACGCCGCAGGGGCTTTCGGCGCGGCCCCTGACCCAGGCGGCGACGGCCATGCTCAAGCTGGTGGTGATGCCGGCGGTGACGTGGATGTTCTGCGCGGCCGTGGGCATCGGGCCCATGCCGACGGTGATCGCCGTGCTGTTCATGGCCCTGCCGACGGCGGCGACGAGCTATGTGATGGCCCGCGCCATGGGTGGCGATGCGCCGCTGATGGCGGCGATTACCACCAGCGAACACGCCCTGTCGCTGCTGACGCTGCCGGTCTGGCTGTTCCTGCTGGGACGGCTGCTGTAGCCGAGGGTTCGCTGGTGACAATGGGGAAGGCGCTGCCTTCCCCAAACCCCATCCGCCAGGGCCGAGACGGCCCTGGACCGTCCTCAATCGGTGACGGTCCAGGGGCGCCACGCCCCTGGCGAGGGGGTCGAAGGGGGAGCAGCGCTCCCCCTTCATGCCCCGGAACCCCACCACTCCCCCGGGAAACTTCTCGTGCGCCCGGCCTGTTGAGGCTCGCCACGCCCGTCGTTTCGCCGCATCCCGGCGCGGCCGCGGGACGGGCATGGATGGATCACGATGACGGAAGACGGGGCGACCATGCCGTCGATGCTGGTGTGGGCGGTGTCCCTGCTGCTGGTGGGGTTGACCATCCTGCCGCTGTCGAAGCGGCCGTGGTGGTGGATCCGCTTATGGGACTATCCACGCCTGCAACTGGCGGCGGGGCTGATCCTGGCGGCGGCCTTCCAGGCCGTGGTGCTGCCCTGGGGCGGTGCGGAGGGTGCGCTGCGCATCGCGACGCTGGCCTGCTTCACCTGGCAGGTCTTCCGCATCTGGCCCTACACCATCCTGCACCGCCGGCAGGTGCCGGGCGCGAAGCAGCCGGACCCCGCGGAATCGATCACGATCCTGGTGGCCAATGTGCTGCAGGATAATAGCCGCGCCGGCGACCTCCTCTCGCTGATCCGCCGCGTCGATCCCGACGTGATCCTGACACTGGAGACCAATGGGTGGTGGGAAGCGCAGCTGCGCCCGCTGCTGGAAACCCACCCCTTCGCCGTGCTGCATCCGCTGGAGAACACCTACGGCATCCACCTGTTTTCCCGCCTCCGGCTGCGGGATGCGGTGGTGCGGGAGAGGGTGACGAAGGACATTCCCTCCATCTTCGCGCGGGTCCGGCTGCGCTCCGGCCGGCTGGTCGATCTGCATTGCCTGCATCCGGAGCCGCCGCAGATCGGCAATGACGTGGCGGAGCGGGATGCGGAACTGCTGCTGGTGGCGCGGGAGGTTGCCGCCAATCCCCGCCCGACCATCGTCTGCGGTGATCTCAACGACGTCGCCTGGTCCCACACCACAAGGCTGTTCCAGCGGCTGAGCGGCTTGCTCGACCCGCGCGTCGGCCGGGGATTGTTCCCCACCTTCCATGCGGAGCACTGGTTCGCCCGCTGGCCGCTGGACCATGTCTTCCACGATGCGCGCTTCCGCGTCGCGGGGCTGAGGGTGCTGCCCCATTACGGCTCCGACCACTTCGCCATCTGCATCACGCTCTGCCACGACCCCGCCGCGCTGGCGGAGGCCGAGATTCCGGAAGCGGATGAGGAGGATGAGGAGGAGGCCGAGGCCAAGATCGCGGAGGGGCGGGAGGCGGCCGCGATGGGCACGCCCCCCGTCCAGGATTAGCGAGGGCGATTACCGCCGCGGCAGGAAGCCCACGATTTCCTCCGCCTTGGCGCAAATGGGGGAGGCGATGGCCTCCGCCCGGTCGGCGCCGAGGCGAAGCTGCGCATCGAGCGCGCCGGGATCGTCCAGCAGGCGCGTCATCTCCGTGCTGATGGGCGTGAGGTGGGCCACCAGCGCCTCCACCAGCGTTTCCTTGAAACTGCCAAAACCCTTGCCGCCATGCTCCCGCAGCACGTTCTCCGGCATGGTGCCGGTGATGGCGGCGAGGATGCCGACGAGGTTGCGGGCCTCCGGCCGCGCCTCCAGGCCCGACATATGGTCGGGCAGCGGTTCCGGGTCCGTCTTGGCGCGGCGGATCTTCAGCGCGATCGTGTCGTGGTTGTCGGTCAGGTTGATGCGCGACTGGTCGGAGGGGTCCGACTTCGACATCTTCTTCGTGCCGTCGCGCAGCGACATGACGCGGGCGGCGACGCCCTGGATCATCGGCTCGATGCGGGGGAAGAAATCCACGCCGTAGTCGTGGTTGAACTTCTCGGCGATGTCATTGGCGAGTTCGAGGTGCTGGCGCTGGTCATCGCCCACCGGGACCAGGGTGGCGTGGTAGGTCAGGATGTCGGCCGCCATCAGGTTCGGATAGACATAGAGGCCCGTTCCCGCCGCTTCCCGGTCCTTGCCCGCCTTGTCCTTGAACTGGGTCATGCGGTTCAGCCAGCCCATCCGCGCCACGCAGTTGAAGATCCAGGCGAGGCGGGTGTGGGCATGGACATGGGACTGGATGAACAGCGTGCAGCGCTTGGGGTCGAGCCCGCAGGCGATCAGCGCCGCCGCCATCTCCCGCGTCTGCCGCGCCAGTTCCTTGGGGTCCTGCCACACCGTGATGGCGTGCAGGTCGACGACGCAGAAGATGCTCTCATGCGTGTCCTGCATCGGCACCCAGTTGCGGATGGCGCCGAGGTAATTGCCGAGGGTGGGGACGCCCGAGGGCTGGATGCCGGAGAAGACGCGGGTCATAGATGCGGACTGCCGATCTGGATGAGGGCTTTTCCTTCCGGCGCGGGCGTCATTACGTCAAGGGTCACGGCGGGAAGGGGCGAATGGCCTCTCCTGTAGCAACGGTGCGGTTCTGAGCATCCAAGGCCTGCACGGTGAAGCGGTAGCGGTGCGGGCCAACGGGCGGGCAAGGGCCGCGAAAAGCATCGGTCAAGGCGCCCTGCGGGATTTCGTCCCCGGCCGGGGACGGCGTACCGCGAGGCACCTCGCCGCCGCCATGAGCGAAGCCCGGCACGTTGAGATCGGTGAGGCGCACCGCGAAACGCGTGGTGGTCGGCGGCGAACCGGTGATCCGCAGGGCGGGTGAGGTCGCTTCGCAGGCCGCTATTCCCGCCCAGGCGAAATCGACCCCGAGCGTACCGGGGTTTGGCACCGTCTCTCGCCCGGCGCAGCCGGACAGGGTAAGCGCCGACAGCCCGGCGAGGCATGCGAGCAACCGTGCATTCATGATGGGGCAGCCTTTGGATCGCCGATGGGGGTTCTGGTCGCGCGACAACGAGAGAAAGCGGGCCGATAGCCTCACTGCCGAGTCACATCCGCCTGGATATTCGCGCCAGATGCTTCCGTATAGGTGTAGGCCGCCGTATTCGGCCCCGTTTGAGTCAGCACCGCGCGGCCGCGGACACCGGGCAGCAAGATAGCGGCCTCGGAGTCAGACGATGATTGGGTTGCTGTGGCGAGTTCACGCCCGTTGAAAAGGTAGCGACCGGCCAGCCCATCCGTGAAGGTGACCTGCACGCCGATATTGGGCAGGGTCGACCTGGCGCTGGTCGATTCCAACCAATCGCCATCCCAGGCGGGCATGGGCATGATCGTCGGGCTCGGTCGGGGTGCGCAGGCCATCAGGGACGCGGCCGAACCGATGCTGCGACGACCCGACACGCTGTCCCCCGATTGCGTAGGCTCCGCAACGAGGGTCACACGCGCCAGGAACAATTTGAAGACCAAAAATCACGCGCCGCCTGGCTGGAAGACAGCGAAACGACACTATGATCATCGCGCGCCGAAGATGGCGGTGCCGATGCGGACATGGGTGGCGCCTTCCGCGATCGCCGCCTGGTAGTCGCCGGACATGCCCATGGACAGGGTCTTGAGGCCGTGGCGCGCCGCCATCTCCCGCATCGCGGCGAAATGCGGGCGGGGGTCGCCTTCCACCGGCGGGATGCACATCAGCCCCTCCACCGGCAGGCCGTGGTCGTCGAGGCAGGCGCGGATGAAGGCATCGGCCTCCGCGGTCGGGATCCCGGCCTTCTGCGGTTCGTCGCCGATATTGACCTGCACCAGAAGACCGGGGCGGCGGCCTTCCTTCGCCATGGCCTCGGCCAGCGCGGCGGCGAGTTTCGGTCGGTCCAGGCTCTCGATCACATCGGCGACGCGCACGGCATCCCGTGCCTTGTTGGTCTGCAACGCGCCGATGAGGTGGAGGCGGAGCGCGGGGTGATCGGCGCGCAATGACGGAAATTTCTGCTGCGCCTCCTGCACCCGGTTCTCTCCGAACACGGTCTGCGTGGCCGCCAGCGCGGCCAGCACCGCCGCCTGCGGGTTGGTCTTGGAGACGGCGATAAGGGTGACGGAGGCCGGATCGCGGTTGGCGCGCAGGCAGGCTTCCGCGATGCTGTCGCGCACCCGCGCCAGGTTGGCGGCGATCGGGGCGGGGTCGTTCAGGGGGTCGGACATGGCGCGGACGCTAGAGGTCTGGTCGCGGCGCCTCAAGCCGCCGATCGCGCGGGGCAGGCGCCTGCCGCGGATGTGGCTGCTGTCGGACCCTGTCCGGCTGCCGGATCCCCGGGCCGCGGCAGCACGGTTGCCGCGCGGGCAGGGCGTGCTGGCGCGGGGGGCGAAGCGCGGCGTGCTGCGGGGCCTGGCGCGGCTGGCGCGGTCGCGGGGCCTCGTGCTGCTGGTGGGCGGCGATGGCCGGGCGGCATTGCGGGCGCATGCCGGGCTGCATTTGCCGGACCGGGCGGGGGCGCGGGGGCTGCTGCCCTTCCTGCTGGCGCGGCGCGCGGGCGCGCCCTGGGCGCTGCTGTCGGTGGCCGTGCATGGGAGGCCAGCGCTGGCGCGGGCGCGGCGGCTGTGGCCCGATCTCGGCTTCGTCTCCCCCGCCTTCCCGACCGAAAGCCATCCCGGCGCGCCGGCGCTGGGGCCGTTGCGCTGGGCGGCGCTGGCGTCGCGGCTGCCAGTGCCGGCGGTTGCGCTGGGGGGCATCGGGCGGCACACGGCCGGGCGGCTGGCGCGGGCGCGGGTGGCCGGGCTGGCGGCGATCGGCGCGCTGCGCGGCTGATTGCTGCGCGGAAGCGGGCCGTGGCGGTGTCTCCTGGCGCCGGGGGCTGCTCACGCGCCGCGAAATGTCGCGCAACATGCTGTGGCTCCGCCGCCACACTGTCTCACGGAAGTCGCGAGCTTGGTTGCTGGCCCGTTGCCGACCGGGATGGCGCCGGACCATAGTCGGCCCGGGCCTGACTGCCATCCGGGGTTTTATCCTGGGGGCGGCGTCCTGCCGAGGGGGGCAGGCGGGTCGTCGCATGCCGGGGGCCACCCGGTGCAGGAGGAGGTTTAACTATGCGCAAGATTCTGCTGGGCACCACCGCAGTGGTCGGCGCTGCGCTGCTGGGCAACGTTGCCCAGGCGCAGACGGCCCCGACGGTTCGCGTTGGCGGCTACTTCGAGTTCGCCGGCGGCTATGTCGATGACACCGCCGACCGCAACGCCGTGACCGTCGCCGCCGGCACGGCCGGCGCGGCCCGCACGGTCAACCGCGACAAGATCGACTTCAAGACGGACGCCGAGATCGTCGTCATCGTCGCCGGCAAGGCCGCGAACGGCCTCAGCTACGGCGCGCAGGTCGAGCTGCAGATCGACAACTTCATCCCGCAGGCCGCGACGACTGCCGGCACGGGCGTGGACACGGACGAGGCCTGGGGCTTCATCTCCTCCCCGACCCTCGGCACCCTGCAGTTCGGCGACCAGGACAGCGCGGCCTCCCAGATGGCCGTCTCCCTGCCCGGCGCCGTCGCCCAGCTCGGCATGTCCGGCCAGTGGGACGAGTTCGTGGCCCTGGCCGCGGACGGCAACCGCTACCTCGTGAACGACATCAACGACGGCAGCGACGCCACCAAGATCATCTACATGTCGCCGCAGTTCTTCGGCTTCGACTTCGGCGTCAGCTTCGCGCCGAACGGCCGCGAGGGCGAGGAATACCGGACGGTCTCGTCCGGCCTGACGGCTGCCACGCAGACCCTGCAGCGCAACCCGAACGACAGCATCCGCAACGAGCTGTCGGGCGCCATCCGCTACCGCGGCAGCTTCGGCAACATCGGCGTGACGGCGGGCCTCGCCGCCCACCGCGCCGACGCGCAGGCGAACAACGCCGCCCTCCAGGACGTGACCGAATACCAGGCCGGCCTCAATGTGACCGGTTTCGGCCTGACCGTCGGTGGCATGTATCGCTGGGGCAAGTACGGCGGCACGACCCGCACGCCGTTGGCCGCTGGCCGTGACGGCTCCACCACCTGGGGCCTGGGCGCGACCTACGTGACCGGCGCGATCGCGGTCGGCGCGTTCTACGCCAAGGCCGAGCGTGACAACGGCGGCACCGCCGCCGACCGTACCCAGACCGTGTGGGGCCTCGGCACCTCCTACACCCTGGCGCCCGGCATGGACCTGTTCGCGAACTACTCCAACATCGTGGACAAGAACATTGCCGGTGGCGTCGCGGGCTCCAACGGCCCCGGTGGTGCGAACCGCAACATCGACGTGTTCGTCATCGGCACCCGCCTGACCTTCTGATCCCTCGTGGATCGGAAGGGCTGACGGCCCGGACAAAGGGGGCGGCGGGGAAACCCGCCGCCCTATCTTGTTTTACACAGTGTTTCACGCAGGTGCCGTTTTCAGCCCGGCACCGGGAGGCCAGTTTTCCTCCGGCGACAAAGCGGCTAGGAAGCAGGCCGGGGCGCCCTGGCGCCCCCGATCGCTCGGGATGGGAATCATGCGGCGGCTCAGGAAAGTCTTGTCGATCGGCCTCGTCGCCAGCGTCCTCGCGGGGTGTTCCACCCTGTCCGAGAACATGCGCGTGCCCGGCCTCGACGAATACAATGACGACAGCAAGCGATCCCGCGTTCGCGGCCGGCTGACAGGTGAGGACGGCATCCTGCTTTTCGGGAATGACCGCAACAGCGGCGGCCAGCGCGGCGGCGGGGCCAGCGAACAGAGCGGCATCGGCGTCAACGCCTATCTCTGGCGCGCCTCGCTGGACACGCTGTCCTTCATGCCGCTCGCCTCGGCCGACCCCTTCGGCGGCGTGCTGATCACCGATTGGTATTCGCCCCCCGGCACCACCGGCGAACGCTTCCGCGCCACGGCCTATATCCTCGGCCGGCAGCTGCGGTCCGACGGCGTGCGGATCGCGATCTTCCGCCAGGAACTGCGCGGCAATGCCTGGGTGGATGTGCCCGTCTCCGCCGGCACGGCGTCCGAGCTTGAGGACCAGGTGCTGAACCGGGCGCGCGAATTGCGTTCCCAGGCGACCGCCGCCTCCCGCTGAACGGCCGGGGCCTGGGTGCCCTGGCCTTCCCTTCAGCTCTTCCCGGCCCCGCGCCCTTTCCAGCGGGGCGCGGGGGTTCTATGCCTGCGGCTCCCAGCAGACCGACGCAGCGCAACACGATGAACGACATCACCCCGCCACCCCCCGCGCGCCATGATTTCGCGGCCGCCGAGCCCCGCTGGCAGGCGGAATGGGATTCGCGCGGCGTCTTCGCCGTGCCCGACGTGCCGCCCGCGGATGCCCGCAAATACTACGTGCTGGAGATGTTCCCGTACCCGTCGGGCAAGATCCATATGGGGCACGTGCGGAACTACACGCTGGGCGACGTGGTGGCGCGCTACAAGCGCGCCCGCGGGCACCTGGTGATGCACCCCATGGGGTGGGACGCCTTCGGCCTGCCGGCGGAGAATGCGGCGCGGGAGCGTGGCATCCATCCGGGCCAGTGGACCTACGCCAACATCGCCAACATGCGCGCCGAGCTGAAGCGCATGGGCCTGTCGCTGGACTGGTCCCGCGAATTTGCGACCTGCGACGTCGCCTATTACGGCCAGCAGCAGAAGCTGTTTCTCGACTTCTGGAAGGCCGGGCTGGTCGAGCGCAAGGAAAGCTGGGTGAACTGGGACCCGGTGGACAATACCGTCCTGGCCAATGAACAGGTGATCGACGGCCGCGGCTGGCGGTCCGGCGCGCTGGTCGAGAAGAAGAAGCTCAGCCAGTGGTTCCTGAGCATCACGAAATACGCGCCGGACCTGCTGGAGGCGCTGGGCGGCCTTGATCGCTGGCCCGAGCGCGTGAAGCTGATGCAGTCCAACTGGATCGGCCGCAGTGAGGGCGCGCGCGTCCGCTTCAAGCTGGCGGCGCCGGTGGAGGGGACCGAGGAGGTCGAGGTCTTCACGACGCGCCCGGACACGCTGTTCGGCATGTCCTTCCTGGCCGTCGCGGCGGAACATCCGCTGGCGGCGGCTGCCGCGGCAGCCAATCCGGCCGCGGCCGAGTTCGTCGCGGAATGCCGGCGCATGGGCACCAGCGAAGCGGCGATCGAGCAGGCGGAAAAGCGCGGCTTCGACAGCGGCTTCCGCGTGAAGCACCCCTTCAACGGCCGCGAATACCCGGTCTGGATCGCGAATTTCGTGCTGATGGAATACGGCACCGGCGCCATCTTCGGCTGCCCGGCGCATGACCAGCGGGACCTGGATTTCGCCCGGAAATACGCGCTCTCCGTCACCCCCGTGGTGCTCCCGGCCGGCGGCGATGCCGCCAGCTTCGCGGTCGGCGACATCGCCTATACCGATGACGGCACCATCTACAATTCGGACTTCCTGGACGGGCTGGCGGTGCCGGCGGCCAAGCGGGCGGTGATCGAGCGGCTGGAAGGCCTCGGCACCGGGAATGGCGTGGTGAACTGGCGGCTGCGGGATTGGGGTGTCTCCCGCCAGCGCTACTGGGGCTGCCCGATCCCGGTCATCCATTGCGACGATTGCGGCGCGCAGCCCGTACCGCAGGACCAGCTTCCGGTCGTGCTGCCGGATGACGTCGATTTCTCGAAGCCCGGCAACCCGCTGGACCACCACCCCAGCTGGAAGCACGTCAACTGCCCGTCCTGCGGCAAGGCGGCGCGGCGGGAGACCGATACCTGCGACACCTTCGTCGACAGCTCCTGGTATTTTGCCCGCTTCTGCAGCCCGGGTGCGGAAGCGCCGGTGACGCGGGAGGCGGTCAATGCCTGGCTGCCGGTGGACCAGTATATCGGCGGCATCGAGCACGCGATCCTGCACCTGCTCTACAGCCGCTTCTTCACCCGGGCGATGCAGGCCACGGGGCATCTGGGCGTGGCGGAGCCCTTCGCCGGGCTCTTCACCCAGGGGATGGTCCAGCACGAAAGCTACAAGGGCGCCGATGGCCGCTGGCTGTATCCGGAGGAGGTGGAATTCGGCACCGCCGCCGATGGCAGCCGCACGGCGACGGTGAAGGGCACGAATGAGGCCGTGACCATCGGCCGCATCGAGGCGATGTCCAAGTCCAAGCGCAACACCATCGACCCCGGCGCGATCATCGCGAAATACGGGGCCGATACGGCGCGCTGGTTCATCCTGGCGGACAACCCGCCGGAGCGGGACATGGAATGGACGGAATCCGGCGTCGCCGGCGCCTTCCGCTTCACCCAGCGCCTGTACCGCCTGGCCAGCAACGCGCTTGCCTCCAACACCCTGGCCGCCCTGCCGCCTGCCGGCACGCCGGGGGGGGAGGCGCCAGGGGGGGCCACGGGGGCCGCCCGCAAGCTGCGCCAGGCCACGCATCGGACCATCGCCGCCGTGACGGAGGCGCTGGAGAGCTTCGCCTTCAACGTCGCGGTCGCCCGTATCCATGAATTCGCCAACGCGATCGGAGAGGCGGAAGCCCATGCGAGCGCCGAGGGCATGGGTGCCGCGCGGCGTGAGGCGCTGGAAATGCTGGCACGCCTCTCCGCGCCCATGATGCCCCATCTGGCGGAGGAATTGTTCAGCCTCCTGGACCCGGGCAGCGACAGCCTGGTGGCGCAGATGCCCTGGCCTGACGCCGACCCCGCGCTGCTGAAGGCGGAGACGGTGACGCTGGCGGTGCAGGTCCTGGGCAAGCTCCGCGCGACGATCGAGGTCGCGGCCGGTGCCTCCGAGGCGGAGATTTTCGCCCTGGCCGAGGCGGAGGAGAACGTGCAGCGTGCCTTTGCTGGCAAGCCGGTCAGGAAGCGCATCCATGTCCCCGGACGGGTCGTCAACTTCGTTGTCTGAGGACGCCGCCCTTCTCGCGCGGCGTGGCGTCCTGCTGGGCGCGGCGGGGCTGCTCGCGGGGTGCGGGTTCCGGCCGCTCTATGGCAGCAATGGCGCGGCGGCGGTCGCGGCGGGTGAACCCTCGGTGCGGGAGCAGCTGCTCTCCATCCGGGTGGCGCCGATCGGTGAGCGCTTCGGCCAGCTGATGCGGCGCGGCCTGCTCCTGCGGCTGGGCACTGGCATCGGTGGCGCGCGGCAGCCAGCCTATGAACTGCGCGTCGGCCCTGGCGTGGCGGCCGAGGGTGTTGGCGTGCAGATTGACGGCGCGGCGACCCGGGTACGCTACATCGCGACGGCGAATTGGGTGCTGGTGCGCCTGGGCCCGCCGCCCGAAGGCATCATGTCCGGCCAGGAACGGTCGATCGAGGCCTACAACATCCCGGCCAACCAATTCTTCGCCGCCGACAGCAGCCGGGAGGCTGCCGAGCAGCGCCTGGCGGCGACGCTGGCGGACCAGATCGTGACGCGCATCGCCGCGGAATTCCGCCGGCGTGCGGAAGGTCATGTCGGGGAGGCGGTCAGCATGCCGGTCATCCCGCCGGCGTCGCCCGGTGACGCCCTGCCGCCGGGGCTGTCCGACCCGGCATCGCCGGGCGTGCTGGGGCTGCCGCCGGGCTCCCGCTGATGCCCGGCTGATCGGCGCATGGCGAAGATCGATGCGCGGCGCGCGCAGGCGGTGCTGGCCGATCCCGGCGGGATGCGCGCCGTGCTGCTGTTCGGCGAGGATGCGGGGCTGGTGCGGGAAAGGGCCGAGTCGCTGGTACGCAGCGTGCTCGGCGGCGCCATGGACGACCCTTTCCGCCTGGCTGACCTGACGCGGGAGGAAGCGGCCCGGGCTGGCGTGCTGGCTGGTGAGGCCGCCGCGCTGGCGATGACGGGCGGGCGCAGGGTGGTCCGCCTGCGGGACGCGACGGATGCCCATGCGAACGCGCTGAAGGACATGCTGGCGACCCGTGGCGAGGCGCTGGTGGTGATGGAGGCGGGCGAGTTGACCGCCCGGTCCAAGCTGCGGGTCCTGGCCGAGGCCGCGCCGGATGTCGCCGCCATCCCCTGCTACCGCGAGAGGGACGAGGCGCTGTCCGGCACCATCGCCCGGCTGCTGCGGGAGCAGGGCGTGCAGGCGGAACCTGCTGCCGTCACCTGGCTCTCGGGGCGGCTGGGGGAGGACCGGATGATGCTCCGCCGGGCGGTGGAGGTGCTGGCGCTCTATGTCGGCCAGGGCGGCAAGGTCGATGAGGAAGCGGCCATGGCCTGTGTGGCGGAGGGCGCGGCGATGGATCTGGACGAGGCCCTGATGGCGGCGACCGGTGGCGATGCCGTGGCGGCCGACCGGGCGTTGGACGCGGCCTTCGCGGAAGGCGCCAACCCCGTGATGGTGGTGCGCGCCACGCTGCGGCACATGCAGCGGCTGCACGAGGCCGCGGTGGCGGGCGGCGATTCCGGCGTGCTGCGGCCGCCGGTCTTCTTCCGTCACAAGCCTGCCTTCGACCGGGCGCTGCGCAACTGGCCGGTGGCGGCGCTGGAAGCGCAGGGCGCGGCCCTGCTGGAAGCGGAAAAGCGCACCAAGACGACGGCCTTTCGCGAATCGGACCTGGCCATCGCCCGCGCCGCGATCGCGGCCATCGCTCGCCAAGCCGCCGGCTTCAACCGGCGCTGAGGCCCGGCGGAGGGGATCAGCCGCCCGACAGCAGGCGGACGATGCCGTCGAGCTGGTCGAGGTCCTTGTAGCGGATCGTCACCTCGCCCCCCTTGCCCTGGTGTTTCACGAGCACCTGCAGGCCGAGCTTTTCCGTGAGATCCCGCTCCAGCGCGCGCGTCTCCCGGTCCTCCGCCTTCTCCCGCGGGCCCAGCGGGCGCGGCCGGGCGGCGACCAGGGCCTCGGTCTGGCGGACATTCAGGCCGCGCACCACGACCTGGGCGGCGAGCTTCACCGGGTCCGGCGCGCCGATCAGCGCGCGGGCATGGCCGGCGGAAAGGCTGCCCTGGCGCACGAGGTCCCGCACCTGCTGCGGCAGGCCGAGCAGGCGGAGCGTATTGGCGACGTGGCTGCGGCTTTTGCCGACGGATTGGCCGAGGCTTTCCTGCGTCAGGCCGAATTCCTCGACCAGCCGCTTGTAGCCCTCTGCCTCCTCAACCGCGTTCAGATCCTGGCGCTGCAAATTCTCCACCAGCCCGGCGGCCATGGCTTCGCGGTCACCGAGGTCGCGGATGACGACAGGGACTTCGTGCAGCTGTGCCACCTGCGCCGCACGCCAGCGGCGTTCGCCGCCCACGATCTCATAGGCGCCGGGATGGTTGGGCTTGGGGCGGACGAGGATCGGCTGGAGGATGCCGTGTTCCCGGATGGAGGTGGCGAGTTCCTCCAGGCTGGTGCTGTCCATCACGCCGCGGGGCTGGAAGGGGCCTGGCTCCAGCGCCTCGATCGGGACCTGGCGCAGGGCCTCGCCGGGCGCGGGCATCGGCGCATCGGGGATGAGGGCCGAGAGGCCGCGGCCCAGGCGGGAGGTCGGCTTGCGTGTCGTGCTGCTCATGGACGGCTCCGCGCCCGCTCCCGCTTCAGGAATTCCGCGCCGAGCTTGACGTAGGCCTGCGCGCCGGGGGAGCGGAAATCGTAGAGCAGGACGGGCAGGCCATGGGAAGGGGCCTCGCTGACGCGGACATTGCGGGGGATCACCGTCTCGAACACCTTGTCCTTGAAGAAACCGCGGACATCGCTGGCGACGAGTTCCGAGAGGTTGTTGCGGCGGTCCGCCATGGTCAGCACGATACCCTCCAGCGTCAGCCGGCTGTTGAGCGCGCGGCGGACGCGGTCGATGGTCCGCGTGATCTGGCTGATGCCTTCCAGCGCGAAGAATTCCGTCTGCAGCGGCACCAGCACGCCATCCGCCGCGACCAGGGCGTTGAGGGTGATGAGGCCGAGGGAGGGCGGGCAGTCCAGGAAGATGTAGTCGTAGGTGGCGAGCGTCTCCGCCGCCTCGGCGAAGCACTGCGCGAGGCGGCGCTCCCGCGCCTCCAGCCCCACGAGTTCGATCTCGGCACCGGCGAGGTCGGGGTCGGCCGGCAGGATGGTCAGGTTCCGCACCGGGGTCGGCCGCAGTAATTCGCCGAGCGGACGCCCTTCGACCAGCAGGGCATAGGTGCCGGCGGACCGATCCTGGCGGCCGATGCCGAGGCCGGTCGAGGCATTCCCCTGGGGATCGAGATCCAGCAGCGCCACCTTGTGGTCGGTGGCGAGGACGCTGGCGAGGTTGATCGCCGTCGTCGTCTTGCCGACGCCGCCCTTCTGGTTGGCGAAGGCCAGGATGCGGGGGCGGTGGTCAGGCTTCCGGGCTGGCATGTCGGATATCGCTCAGGCGGAAGATGGTGGCCTCGGGGTCGGTCTGGCTGGCGAAGCGTTCCACCTGGCAGGTCCATGCCGGCCGCGTCGCGGCGAGTTCAAGGTCCGCCGTGCGGCCCTTGGGGAAGATGGCGATGCCACCCGGCGCCAGCAGCCTCGCGGCATGGGGCAGCAGGCGGTCCAGCGGCGCCAGGGCACGCGCGGTGATGAGGTCGAGCGGCGGCAGGATGGCGTCCTCGATACGGGTCGGATGGACCTTTACGCGCTTCAGGTCGAGTCGCGCCGCCGCTTCCGTCAGGAAGGCGGCCTTGCGCCGATCCGATTCCACCAGATGCGTCGGCCGGCCGGTGGCGATGGCGAGCACCAGCCCGGGCAGGCCGGCACCGGCGCCAAGGTCGGCCATCGGGCCATCGCCTGGCGGAACCAGGGCGGCGAGTTGCAGGCAATCCCGGATATGGCGCTGGCGCAGCGTCTCGGCTGGCGCATCCGCTACCAGATTGATGCGGCTGTTCCAGCGGATCAGCAGGTCGAGGTAGGCGTCGAGCATCGCCTGCTGCGCCGCATCGGGCGGCGCGCAGTCGGGAAGGCGCGACAGGGTCGGCGGGGGCGGCTGTTTCACGTGAAACACCCCTATACCGCCTGGGCGGCCATCCGTCGAAGATGGACCGCGAGGGCGGCGATGGCGGCAGGCGTCACGCCCGGAACGCGACCGGCACTGCCGAGGCTGTCCGGCCGCGCGCGCAGCAACCGCTGCTGCATCTCCGTCGAGAGACCCGGGATAGCCTTGAAGTCGATGCCATCCGGAATGGTCAGCCGATCCTCACGCGCCAGCAGGCGGCGCTCTGCCTCCTGCTTGCGGAGGTAGGGGGCGTAGAAGGCCTCGGCCTCCACCTGGATGGCAATGGCGGGCGGCAGGGCGGCGAGCCAGGGGAAGGCGCTGGCGGCCATGGCGGCGGTGATGTCCGGCAGGGCCAGGACCTCCAGCACCGTGCGGCGGCGGCCATCCTGGCGGATCGGAATGCCGGCGGCGGCCAGGGCGTAGGGGGTGGCGAGATCCTCCGCCGCGCGGGCCAGGGCGGCGGCGACATCGGCGGCGAAGGTGGCATGGCGCGCGGCACGTTCGGCGCCGACACAGCCCCAGGCGATGCCGCGATCCGTCAGGCGCAGCCCGGCATTGTCGGCGCGCAGGCTGAGGCGGTGCTCCGAACGTGCGGTCAGCATCCGGTAGGGCTCGGTGACGCCCTGCGTCACCAGGTCATCCACCAGCACACCGATATACGCTTCTCCCCGCCCGAGAACCCGGTCGGGGGCCACGCCCTCGGCCCGTCGGGCGGCGTTCAGGCCGGCCATCAGCCCCTGTGCCGCCGCCTCCTCATACCCCGTCGTGCCGTTGATCTGGCCCGCCAGGAACAGGCCTGGCGTGGTTCGGACCTCAAGCGTCCGGTGCAGGGCGCGCGGGTCGACATGGTCGTATTCGATCGCGTAGCCGGGGCGGAGGATGCGGGCGTGTTCCAGCCCGGGGATGGAGGCGATGATCGCCGCCTGGACGCTTTCCGGCAGGCTGGTGGAGATGCCGTTGGGATAGACGGTGTCGTCATCCAGCCCCTCCGGCTCCAGGAAGATCTGGTGGCGCTCCCGGTCCGCGAAGCGGACGATCTTGTCCTCGATGGAAGGGCAGTAGCGCGGGCCGACGCCCTGGATCTGGCCGGAATAGACGGCGGAGCGATGCAGATTCTCCCGGATCACCGCATGGGTGGCGGCGCCGGTCCAGGTGATGCGGCACATCACCTGCGGGTTCGTGATCCGGTCCGTCAGCCAGGACATCGGCTCCGGCGGGTCATCGCCGGGCTGGGGCTCCAGGGCCTCCCAGTCGATCGTTCGGCCATCGAGCCGCGGCGGCGTGCCGGTCTTCAGGCGCGCGAGGGGCAGGCCGAGGCGGTCCAGCGTCCGGGCGAGGCCGATGGAGGGCGCCTCCCCGACGCGGCCTGCCGGGAAGCGCTGCTCGCCCAGATGGATCTCGCCGCGCAGGAAGGTGCCGGTCGTGATGACGACGGCGCCGCAGCGGATGCGGGTGCCGCTGGCGGTGATGATGGCGGCGACGGCGCCTGCCCCGTCCAGCTCCAGATCCTCGGCGGCCTCGCCCAGCAGCGTGAGCCCCGGGATCGCGGCGAGGAGGTTCTGCATGGCGGCGCGGTAGAGCTTGCGGTCCGCCTGGATGCGCGGGCCGCGCACGGCCGGGCCCTTGCTGCGGTTCAGCACCTTGGCGTGGATGGCGGCTGCATCGGCCGCGCGGGCGATCAGCCCATCCAGCGCATCGATCTCCCGCACCAAATGGCCCTTCCCGATGCCCCCGATGGCGGGGTTGCAGGACATCTCGCCCACGGTCTCGATCCGGTGGGTGAGCAGAAGGGTGCGGGCGCCGCAGCGGGCGGCGGCGGCCGCGGCCTCGCAGCCGGCATGCCCACCACCCACCACCACCACGTCATAGGTCGTTGTCGCCATCATGCGGCGGGGTATAGGGCCACTACTTGCCGATGCAGAAGTCGCGGAAGATGGAATCGAGAATCCGTTCCACATCCACCCGCCCGGTCACGCGGCCCAACGCCAGCAGTGCTGCTCGGTAGCCCTCCGCCGCCAGTTCCGGCAGGGGTGCGGCCCGGGCCAGACCCAACTGCTCCACCGCCTCCGCCAGGGCCGAGCGGTGGCGTGACCGCGTCAAGGCGGGGGCATCGCCGAGCCCTGCATGACGCGCCGCCTCCCGCGTGAGAGCCTGGCGCAGCGCGTCCAGCCCCTCCCCTGTCCGCGCACTGGTCGGGATCACGCGGCCTGGCGCGTCGAGGGCTGGCGGTGCCGCGAGGTCGCATTTCGTGGCGACGATGATCGCGCCGGGCGCCTGCCGGAACTGCGCCAGGGTTTCCGCATCCGGCGTTGTATCAGCGGCAAAGGCAGTGATGAGGATATCGGCTTCCTCCGCCCGTCGCAGGGCACGCCTGACGCCTTCCTGCTCGATGGCATCGGTGCTGGCGCGCAGCCCCGCCGTATCGGCGATCACCGCCGGCACGCCGCCCAGGACCATCCGGCATTCCACGATGTCCCGCGTCGTCCCTGCGATCGGGGAGACGATGGCCGCATCCCGGCCCGCCAGCGCGTTCAGCAGGGATGACTTGCCGGCGTTGGGCGCGCCGAGGATGGCGATGGACAGGCCCTCCCGCAGCCTTTCCCCGCGCCGCCCGTCATCCAGATGGGCGCTGATCTCCCGGGCCAGCGCGGCGGCCGCCTCCCTCGCCCGATCGGCGACATCGGTTGGCAGGTCATCCATCTCGAACTCGATGGCGGCTTCCTGCTGCGCCAGGATGCGTGTCAGGCGCTCCGTCCAGCCGCCATAAAGCCTGGCCAGCGCGCCATCGGCCTGCCGGAGTGCCTGGCGCCGCTGCGCCGTGGTTTCCGCGGCGATGAGGTCGGCGATCGCCTCCGCCTGGGTCAGGTCCATGCGCCCGTGCAGGAAAGCGCGCCGCGTGAATTCGCCAGGCTCGGCCGGCCGGCAGCCGAGCCGCGACAAGGCGTCCGACACTGCTGTCACCACCGCATTCCCGCCATGCAGATGCAACTCCGCCGCATCCTCCCCGGTGTAGCTGCCGGGGCCGGGAAACCAGAGGACCAGGGCCTGGTCGAGCACTTCCGCAGTATCGGGGTCGTGCAGGCGGCGAAGGCTTGCCCGGCGCGCCGCCGGCAATGTCCCGCCGAGCCGGGCGACCGCTGCCGCCGTCCCCGGGCCGGAGAGCCGCAATACCGCCACGGCCGCCTGGCCCGCGCCCGAGGCCCGCGCAAAGATGGTATCCGTCAGCACCGGTCCGGCCTGGGCGGGTGTTTCACGTGAAACAGGACGGGCGTGTCAGCCCTTCGGCGCGACGTCATGTTCCGTCAGCATCAGGCGGCGCACCCGGCCGCCCTGTCGCAGATGCGCCGTCAGGATCTCGTCCACATCCTCCCGCGTCTTCGGGGCGTACCAGATGCCCTCGGGGTAGATCACCAGCGTCGGTCCGAACTCGCAGCGGTCGAGGCAGCCGGCCTGGTTGACCCGCACACCCTTCAGGCCAAGCTCCTTGGCCCGCACCTTCATGTAGTCGCGCAGCGCCTCGCTGCCCTGGGCCGCGCAGGAACCGCGCTTGTGGCCGTCCGGCCGGCGGTTGCAGCAGATGAAGACGTGGGCAGTGAAATAGGGCGGCGGATCGGCCTCCGGCATCGCGGCGGCGACAGGCGCATCGGTCACAGGCAAACTCCCGGCAAGGGCGGCGGCTCGACCGATGTAGCGACCCCACCCCCGCTTGACGAGGGACCCGGGAATGTGGCGCATGGCGCGCCCTGGACGGATGCAATGCCCCAACTCTCCTGCCTGACCCCCGTTGGCGATGTGACCTTCTCGGAGGAGGACGGCGCTATCGTGGCCCTAGACTGGGGCCGCGGCCGCGACCAGGACCGCACACCCCTGCTGGTCGAAGCCGTCGCCCAGCTGCAGGACTATTTCGACGGCAAGCGCACGGCCTTCGACCTTCCCCTCGCGCCCTTCGGTTCCGCCTTCCAGCGTCGGGTCTGGGACGCGCTGCGCGCCATTCCCCCCGGCGAGACACGGTCCTATGGTGACCTCGCCCAGTCACTTGGTTCTTCCGCCCGCGCCGTCGGACAGGCGAATGGCGCCAACCCGATACCGATCGTCATCCCCTGTCATCGCGTGGTTGCCGCGGCCGGAAGGCTCGGCGGCTACTCCGGCGGTGACGGGGCCTCCACCAAGCGCGTGCTGCTCGATCTGGAGCGGCGCGCGACCGCCACCCCCCAAGGCCCCCAGGCCGAGCTCTTCCCCTCATCTCCAGGGACCACCCCCCGATGAACCATGCCATCCGCGTCCACGAATATGGCGGCCCCGAGAAGATGGTCTGGGAGGAAGTTCCCCTCCCCGCGCCCAAGGCCGGTGAAGCGCTGGTCCGCCACAAGGCCGTCGGCCTGAACTACATCGACGTCTATTTCCGCACGGGCCTCTACAAGGCGCCCGCCCTGCCGGCGACCATCGGCATGGAAGCCTCCGGCATCGTCGAGGCCGTCGGCGAGGGCGTCACCAACGTCGCCCCGGGCGACCGCGTGGCCTACGCCACCGCCCCGATCGGCGCCTATGCGGAGGCCCGCACCATCAAGGCCGACCGCCTCGTGAAGGTGCCGGAGGCGATCGGCTTCGACCAGGCCGCCGCCATGATGCTTCAGGGCATGACCGCGGGCTTCCTGCTGACCCGCACCTACAAGGTGCAGCCCGGCCAGACCATCCTGGTCCATGCGGCCGCCGGCGGCGTCGGCCTCATCATGACGCAATGGGCCAAGCATCTCGGCGCCACCGTCATCGGCTGCGTCAGCACGGAAGAGAAGGCCGAACTCTCCAAGGCCCATGGCGCGGACCATGTGGTGGTCGGGATCGAAGGCCTGCCCGCCAAGGTGAAGGAGATCACCGGCGGCGCCATGCTGCCCGTCGTCTTCGACAGCGTCGGCCGCGATACCTTCACGACCTCGCTCGACTGCCTGGCGCCCTACGGGATGATGGTGTCCTACGGCAACGCCTCCGGCCCCGTGACCACCGATATCGGCATCCTCGCGGCCAAGGGCTCGCTCTACCTGACGCGCCCCACACTCGCGACCTACACGTCCAAGCGTGAAGACCTGGAAGCGCATGCGGCGGCGCTGTTCGACGTCGTCGCCAAGGGCGCGGTGAAGATCCGGGTGAACCAGAGCTTCGCGCTGAAGGATGCGGCGGATGCGCATCGGGCGCTGGAAGCGCGGAAGACGACGGGCAGTACCGTTCTGCTGCCGTGAAGGGGATGCACGGGGGCGCTGCCCCCGTACCCCCGCCGGGGGCCGTGGCGGCCCCCGGACCCCGCCGTCAGTTCTTCAGGAAATAGACGTAGCGGTAGCGCTCGATCAGGCCGAGGCCGGCATTGAGCGTGAGTGACGCCTTGTTCGTGCAGGCGACCTGGGCATAGGCCCAACTGGCGCCCTGCGCGGCAGCCCAGGCGCCGGCGGCCGCCATCACCCGTTGGCCGAGGCCGCGGCGCCGGAACTCCGGACGGACCGAGAGGTCGAACAGGCCGGCCAAGGGACCATCGGCCGTCACGAAGGCCGTCGCGGCCGGTACGCCATCCTCATGCAACAGCACCCAGGCCGCCGGCACGGCCAGCAGATCGGCCATGCCTGCCTTCTCTGCCCGCCGTGCGGGCGACTGGTGCTCGGCCGTCGCTACCACCGCCATCCAGCGATCCTCCGGCCCGGACAGGATCTCGACCGCGGGATCGGACTTCGCGAAACCGGCCAGCGGCCCCGCAATCACCTGGCTCTCGTCATGGCGCCGGTAGCCCCGCGCCTCCAGCATCGGCACCATCCCCTCGGGGTCGAGCGGCGTGGAGCGGAAGCGGCAGACCTGGCCCATCCGGGCGTAGAAGGCCTCGATCCGCTCGATGCGCGTGGCAAGGTCCGCATCGGGCCGCGGGTCCATCGGGCAGGCTGCATTGGCCCGGCCGGTGCCGCCGAGGTAGCGGCGCACCACGAAGGGTCCATCGAAGATCAGCTTCGGCGCCGGCACCGCCGTCAGCGTCGCCTGTTCGACGGCGAAGACGCCGGGAAATTCACTCACACGCATGCCTGCTCTCACGCTTCCTGGGCCAGCCTTGCCACGGCGTCCCGGTAGGTCGCATCGAACAGCGCGTCCAGGGCCGGGTTCACCCCCCGCAGCCCGGCCGCCACCCGCCCGGCCCAGCCGATGTATTCCAGCCGCCTGGCATGGTCCCACCCCGCCGGCGGGCTGGCCGCGATGGCGCGGAGATTCGAGATCTTGTCCGCCAGCTTCAGCATCTTGGCCGCATCGGTCTTCTTCGAGGCGTGCTTCACCTGCAGCGCCTTCCGGACTTCCTTCGGCAGCGTCTTGTCATCCGTTGCCTCGGCGACGACGCCCGCGACCACTTCGCCGAACTCCATCACCAGGCGTTCATGCGTGATCGGCTCGGGGTCCTTGTCGCTGTCCTCGACCGTATCGTGCAGCAAGCCGGCCAGGATCGCTTCTTCCGGCGCGCCATGCGCGGCCAGGATGGCCGCAACCTCCAGCACATGGTTCACATAGGGTTCGGCGGATGCGCCCTTTCGCTTATGCGTGGCGTGCACGCGGGCGGCGAAGGTGGCGGCGCGCAGCACCCGTGCGGCGGGGGTCTCTGTCCGGGCCGTGTCGGGAATCGCGATGGTGTCCATGGGTGTCTCGGTGTCCTTCAGCGGGCATATTGCGCCATGCCGGGTCCCGCCGCATCCCGCATGCGGCAGGCCCGGCGGCTCCCTGGCTGGCCTGCGGGAGAGAATGGGATGCGGCGTCGATCCGGCAGGCTTGCGGCAGGCATGGCCGCGCTCCTGCTCTGCCTGCTGCCAGGCCCGGCCGCTGCCGGCGCCAGCCCGGTGACCCGGGCGGAGGAACAGCTCCGCTTCGCCGTGGCCGTGCTCTGCCCGCGCTGCGCCAATGATATCGAGGCCGAGGGCGTGAACCGCCCCATGCGCCGCGCCCTGATGGCGGCTGCGGCGCTGGAGGCTGCACGCGATGCGGTGCTGGTCGCCGTGGAGGCCGGCGGTCCGCGTCCCGCCGCCGCCCTGCGGCCCATCGGTCACGCGCTGCGGGCGCTGGAATCGGTGGATGAGGATGCCGCGGCCCGCCAGGCGCGGCGGGCCCTGCGCATGCTGCAATCGCTGCCGCGGTAGCGGGCGGGGCGACGGGGTGGAAGCCCGCGTCGCCTGCGATCCCTCAGGTATTCATCGCGTCGAAGAAGTCCTGGTTGGTCTTGCTGTACTTCAGCTTGTCCAGCAGGAACTCCATGGAATCCTGCGTGCCCATCGGGTTCAGGATCCGGCGCAGCACCCACATCTTCGAGAGTGTGCCGCGGTCCACCAGCAGTTCTTCCTTGCGGGTGCCGGACTTCGTGATGTCGATCGCCGGGAAGGTCCGCTTGTCCGACAGCTTGCGGTCGAGGATGAGCTCGCTGTTGCCGGTGCCCTTGAACTCTTCGAAGATCACCTCGTCCATGCGGCTGCCGGTATCGATCAGCGCGGTGGCGATGATGGTCAGCGAACCGCCTTCCTCGATGTTGCGCGCCGCGCCGAAGAAGCGTTTCGGCCGCTGCAGGGCGTTGGCGTCGACGCCGCCCGTCAGCACCTTGCCGGAGGACGGCACAACGGAGTTGTAGGCGCGGCCCAGGCGCGTGATGGAGTCCAGCAGGATGACGACATCCCGCTTGTGCTCCACCAGGCGCTTCGCCTTCTCCAGCACCATCTCCGTCACCTGCACGTGGCGCGTCGCCGGCTCGTCGAAGGTGGAGGCCACGACCTCCCCCCGCACGGTGCGGGCCATGTCCGTCACTTCCTCCGGCCGCTCATCGATCAGCAGCACGATGAGGAAGACGTCGGGGTGGTTGGCGGTGATGGATTTGGCGATGTTCTGCAGCATCACCGTCTTGCCGGTGCGCGGTGGTGCCACGATCAGCGCGCGCTGGCCCATGCCGATGGGCGCCACCAGGTCGATGACGCGGTGCGTGTAGTCCTTGGTCGGCCCCTTCGCCACCGCCTCGGCGTCCGGGTTTTCCATCTTCAGGCGCCGCGTCGGGTAGAGAGGCGTCAGATTGTCGAAGTTGATGCGGTGCCGCAGCGCCTCAGGCGGCTCGAAGTTGATCGTATCGACCTTGAGGAGGGCGAAGTACCGCTCCCCATCCTTCGGCGCGCGGATCTGGCCTTCCACCGTATCGCCGGTCCGCAGGCCGAAGCGCCGGACCTGGGCGGGGGAGACGTAGATGTCGTCCGGCCCCGGCAGGAAGTTCGCCTGGGGGCTGCGGAGGAACCCGAAGCCGTCGGGCAGGATCTCCAGCGTGCCATCGCCGTAGATGGCCTGCTCGTTCTCCGCCAGCGTCTTCAGGATCGCGAACATCATGTCCTGCTTGCGCAGGGATGAGGCGTTCTCGATCTGGAGCGACTCGGCGAAGCCAAGCAGATCGGCCGGTGACTTGGCCTTCAGTTCGGAAAGATGCATGGGCGGACGCGTCCCGCGGTAAGGGAGATCAGGCGACCCCTGGCAGAGGCGGAGCAGGCAGGCAGCGTGGCCGCGAGGCCGACATCACCGTGCCCTTTGCCCGCCGCGCGCCCCGTTCTCGGGCTTTGTCGCGGTGACCAGGGAGCTTGGGGAGGGAGGGACCGGCAGCGCCGCACCGACCGCCTGGAACCCGAACCGGGGAACCGCCAGGAAGAAGGGGGCAACGCACGACCGATTGCCGGAAGGCGATTCGACCCTAAGGAGGTGAACCGCCCCCGTCAACCAGCAGATGGAAGGCGACGCCGCACATTCAAGGGGTTTCGGCCCGCCGCTGAGATGCCATCCCACGCCCCGCCCCGCCGGAAGGCTTCGACGGGCCATAGGCTCGCCGCCGCCGCCACCGGCTCCAGCCGCGCCCCATCGGGGCCTGGCCGCAGCGCCAGCACGCGATCGTGATAACGGTCGAGCCCCGGCCGGTGGCCGATCGACAGCAGCGCCGCGCCGGCCAGCTCCGCCTCGAACAGCGCGAACATGGCGGCTTGGTTCGCCTCGTCGAGTGCGGAGGTCGCCTCGTCCATGAACACCCAGCGCGGGCGGTGCAGCAGCAGCCGTGCGAAGGCCAGGCGCTGCTGTTCGCCGAGCGAGAGCACCCTGTCCCAGCGCGCCACCTGGTCGAGCTGCGGCACCAGCGCTCCCAGCCGGCAGCGGCGCAGCGCCGCCGCAGCGTCCGCCTGGCCGAAGGTGTCCGGCGCGGCCGGATAGGCCAGCGCGGCGTGGAGGCTGCCGAGCGGCAAATAGGGGCGCTGCGGCATGAACAGCGTCGCGGTGCGATCCGGCACCGCGATGCGGCCCTGGCCCCAGGGCCAGATGCCGGCGATGGCGCGGAACAGCGTCGATTTCCCGCTGCCGCTCTCCCCGGTCACCAGCACGCGCTCCCCCGGCCGCAGGGTGATCTCGGCGTCCAGCACCAAAGCGCGGCCGCCGGCGGTGCCCAGGTTGAGGCCGGAGAGTCTCAGCGCCGGTCCCGGCGCGATGGCGATGCCAGGCTGCCCGGCCGCGCCATCGGCGGCCTCGCAGGCGCGTTCCAGTTCCACCACCCGCACCACATGGCCGCGCCAATCGGCCAGCCGCGGCCAGTTCTCCACGAACCAGGACAGCGCCCGCGTCACCTCCACGAAGGCCTGAGTCATCTGCATCAGCACGCCGAGCGTGATGGCGCCGGCGAAGAAGCGGGGCGCGCCCAGCAGCAGCGGCAGCACCCCCGCCACCGCCATGTAGCCCGCACCCAGCCACATCAGCTGCCGCTCGCTCCGCAGCAGCCGCAGCATCGCGCCCTCCACCCGGCCATAGGCACGGGCCAGGCCGCGTTCCTCATCCGCCGCGCCGCGGATCAGCGCGATCCCCTCCGCATGTTCCCGGATGCGCAGCAGCGCGAAGCGGTGGTCGGCTTCCGCCTGGTTGCGGTCGAGGTGGATGCGCGGCATCGCCCGCCCGACCCGCCACACCACCAGCGCGCCGAGCCCCGAATAGAGCGCTGCGGCGAGGAGCATGCTGCCCGGCACGCCGATCGTGGTGCCGCCGATCGTCACCGCCAGCGTGCCGGACAGGTGCCAGAGCAGCCCGGCGAAGCAGGCGAAGAGCGCCACGCTGTGCAGCAGCCCCAGCGCCAGGTCCACCGTCATGATGGTAGCCCAGCGGGTGTTCTCGCCGATCCGCTGGTCGGGATTGTCGACGCCCCCCTCCCCCATCTCCATCCGGTAGTGCCGGTGGTTGATCAGCATCGCGCCCTGCAGCTTCAGCACCAGCCAGCGCCGCCACAGGAAGCCCAGCACCTGCCGTGCGCAGAGCCGCCCGACCGCGACGGCCATGCTGAGCCCCGTCAGCGCCACGAACCAGCCGAGCTGCCCCTGGAAGGCCGCGGCATCGCGCTGATCCAGCGCGTCGAAGGCGTTCCGCTGCCAGTCGCTGAAGGCGTAGGACAGCGCGATCTGCAGCAGCGTCAGCGTCAGCGCCACCGCCGCGGCCGTCAGCCCCCAGGCCACCAGCGGCGCGTCGCCATACCAGCCTCGGGCCAGCCGCCAGGTTTCCCGCAGCGCGCCCTCCGCTGGCGCCCACTCGGTCTCCGCCGCCATGAAGGCCCCTCCCCCTGCAGGAGCCTAATTCGTATACAATAGATCGTGAGCAGGCAATCCTGACGTGAGGCTGCGGCGACTCAGAACGGCTTCGCGATCACCATGAACACGATGATGATCATGAGGACGGTTGGCACTTCGTTCAGCATCCGCCAGCCGCGTTCCGTTCGCGGCCGCTCGTCACGCTCGAAGGCCCGGCGTGCGCGCCCCAGATCCATGTGGAACCAGGTCATCGCCAGGACGGAGGCGAATTTCAGGTGCCACCACCCGGCTGTCCAATCGACCACCCCCGGCGTCAGCACCAGCAGAAGGCCGAACACCCAGGTGGCGATCATCGCCGGATTCATGATGGCCTTGAGCAGCCGGCGCTCCATCACCTTGAAGGTCTGGGATCGCACATCCTCCGGCGCCACCTGCATGTGGTAGATGAACAGCCGCGGCAGGTAGAACAGCCCCGCCATCCAGGCGATGACCGAGATGACGTGCAGCGACTTGATCCAGGGATAGGCTGGCGCCAGCAGGTCGATCGTCATCGGGTTCCCTCTCGCGCCAGGCCCAGGTCGCGCAGCACGGTGGCGTTCATCGCGCTTTCGGCCGCGAAGCGCTCGCGGAAGGCGGCGCCGTTGAGGTGCAGCGGGATGGCGTTCAGCCGCTCCGCCGCCGTCCGGAAGCTCTCGGCCCCCACCGCGCTGGCGCAGGCGCGTTCCAGCACCGCCGCCGCCGCATCCGGGATGCCGGCCGGTGCCAGGATGCCGCCATGGGAGCTGCCTTCCAGGGGCTGGCCGAGCTCCGCCAGCGTCGGCACCCCAGGCAGCCCTGCCAGCCTCTCCCGCGCCAGCACGCCCAGCACGGGCAGGCCGGTGGCGGCGGGGATGGAGCCGCTTTCGATGAACATGTGGATCTGCCCGCCGAGTGCCGCCTGCGCCATCGGCCCGGCGCCGGTGAAGGGCACGTGCAGCCCCTCGATCCCGTTCGCCTTCAGCAGGGCGGCGGTCAGGATGTGCTGGGTGCTGCCCTGGCCCGGGGAGCCGAAGATCAGCGCCTCCTTCTCCCGTCGCCCGAAGGCGACCATGCCGGCCAGGTCCGTGAAGGGTGCCTGCCGGCCCAGCACGACGACCTGCGGGTTGTCATAGACCAGGCAGAGAAAGCGGAAGCTGTCCATGCCGTAGCTCAGCGCCACCTGGTGGGGCTGGGCCGTGATGGGGTTGTTGGGGCTGAACAGCAGCGTCAGCCCATCCGGCCGGGCCCGTGCCGCTTCCGCCGCGCCGATCGTGCCCGCCGCGCCGCCGCGATTCTGCACCACTACCGTCTGGCCGAGCGCGCGGGACAGTTCCGGCTGCAATGCCCGCGCCATCAGATCCGTGTTGCCGCCCGGGGGATATCCCACGATCAGCGTGATGGGACGCGCGGGAAAATCCTGCGCCGCCGCCGTGCCGGCTGCCAGCGCCAGCAGCGCCGCGCCGATGAATCTCATGAACCGCATGTGCCGATCCTCCCCGCGCGAAGGCTATCAGCCCTCGGCAGACGGCGTCAGCCCTGCCCCATCAGGCCTACCCTGCCGGCTCCAGCCCCAGCAGCCCGGGCAGTTCCGCCATCCTGGTGAAGGTCTCGGCCCCCACGGCCTGCAGGGCGGCGGCCGGCGTGGGGTGCGCGAAGCCCAGCACCCGGCAGCCCGCGGCCCGGCCGGCCCGCGCGCCCGTCACGCTGTCCTCCACCACCACGCAATCATGCGGGTCCACCCCGCAGGCGGCGGCGGCGGCGCGATACATGTCCGGCGCCGGCTTCGGGTTCGGCACGTCGTTGTAGGTGAAGGACCGGCCGCGGAAGGTCTCCGCCAGGCCGAGCCCCGCCAGCTTGGTGTTGAGTTCGGGGCGGGAGGAGTTGCTGGCCACCGCCACCGGGATCCCCGCGGCGATGATGGTCTGCAGTGCCGCCAGCACGCCCGGCACCGGCACGACTTCCGAATGCAGTTCGTGCAGCACCCGGCGCACCACGCCCTGGATGAAGTCCGCCGGCACCGAATCCGGCCCCAGCCGCTGCTGAACCCGGGGCACGATCGCTTCCCAGGACAGGCCCATGAAATGCCGCTCGCACTGCTCGGCTGTCATCTCCCAGCCCAGCGCGCTGATCTCCTCGGCCATGATGCGGTTGTGCATCGCCTCGGTATCCGCCAGCACGCCGTCGCAATCGAACAGCACGGCGGCCGGGCGCTTCGCCAGGCCCGGGCCCGGGCGGGTCATGCGCGTTCCCGGGCGCGCTGCATCGCAGCGATCAGCGTCGCATGGGGGCAATCGCCATGCTGCTTCGGGCATTGCCGGGGGCCGGCGAAGGAACACAGGTTCCGCCCGCTGCCCCTGGCATGTCCGACCAGATCCGCCAGGGCAGCGATGAAGGCGGGGTCCGAATTCTGCGCCGGCGCCCGGTAGTAGCCGGGGACGCCGAGCTTCTCGGCCTCCTCCCGGTACTCCACATCCAGCTCGACCAGCGTCTCCGAATGCTCGGAGGTGAAGGCGATCGGCACCACCAGCACCGCCACCTTGTCATGCCCCGCCCGTTCCAGCTCATCCTCGGTCGAGGGGCCGATCCATTTCTGCGGCGTGACGCGGGACTGGAAGCAGACGACGTGGTCGAGGTCCGGCAGGTCCAGATGCGCCATCACGGAGGCGACGGTCTGTTCCACCTGCCACTGGTAGGGGTCGCCCGACTTCACGATGCTCTCCGGCAGCCCATGGGCGCTGAACAGCACGCGGAGCGGAATGGCGGGGTCCAGATCCGCCCGCGCCTTGTCCCAGGCGCCGCGCACCAGCGCCGCGGTGGCCTTGGCGAAGCCGGGGTGGGAGTGGAAGCAGCAGAGCGTGGTGGTCGGCACGTCGAGCTTCGCGCGCGCCGCGGCCCGCGCCCAGTCGATGGCGCTGCTGCCCGTGGTCGTGGTGGAGAACTGGGGATAGAGAGGCAGCAGCAGCACCTCGTCCGGCGCCCATTCCTTCACGGCCCGGGCGGTCTCGTCGCTCATCGGATGCCAGTAGCGCATGGCGACGAAGCACTTGGTCTCGGTCGTGCCGTCCCGGTCGGTCAGCAGCACCTCCAGCGCCGCCGCCTGCTCCTCCGTCAGTTCGCGCAAGGGCGACTTGCCGCCGAGGATGGCGTAGTTCTCGGTGGCCGGCTTGGTCCGCCGCCAGGCGATGATGCGGCCCAGCCAGGGGCGCACGAAGCCCGGCACGCGCAGGATGGCGGGATCGGTGAAAAGGTTCACCAGGAAGGGGCGGATGCTCTCCGGCGCGTCGGGGCCGCCGAGGTTGAACAGCACCACCGCCACGCGGCGACGCCCGCCGGTGGCGGTCGGGACGGGCAGGGAAGGGCTGGGAAGATCCATGGTGCGCGGGACATGCCACGTCGCGGCCCGGGGTCAAGGCCGCGCTTCGACCAGAAAGCGATGAAAGTGCGAAGGGGGGCGATTCCGGCCTGGAATCGCCCTGCCGGCGGATCAGCCGACCGCGCTGCGCGCGGCCTCCACCCCCTGCTCCCGGAACGTCGCCTGCAACCGGGCCAGCTCCGCCGCCAGCGGGCGGTGCACCTCCCGCCGTCCATGGCGGGGCGTCAGCTCGAACAGCCCGTTCGGGCAGTAGCGATCCTCATCCCATCCCATGTGGGAGATGACGGGATACAGGCAGACGCCATGCACCGGCAGCCCGGCCTGGCGGGCCGCCATCGTCTCCTCCGCCACGTAGCGCAGCCAGGGGGCGCGGGGCGCGCCCTCGATGCTCGTCTCCGCCACGAAGATGCCGCGCGGCGCGTAGCGGCGGGCGGTATCGGCCAGCAGGTCCCGGAAGGGGCGGAAGCGGGCGCTGTCGAAGACGCTCAGCGGTTCCGCGTGATGCAGCCACTGGTTGTTCCAGTAGTAGTTCACGCCGACGACATCCAGGATGTCCTCCGACCCGCCGAGCCCCGGTTCCTCCCGCCCGCATAGCATGTCCCAGGACTGCCACTGGCTGGCATTGTGGCGCGCGACCTCCTCGGCCTCCGCATCCTCCCGCGGCACGATGTTGATGACGGGGTCGACGGCGGCGAAGCGCGCGCCCGGCGTCGCATCCCGCACCGCCCTTGTGCCGGCGATGGCGGCGCGGGCCAGGTTGCGCTTCAAATCCATGCCGCGCCCGGTCTCATGCGGGGAACAGCGCGCCATGTCGCCGCCGGCGAAGGCCAGGAAGCTGATCTCGTTCACCGGGCAGACGAAGGGGGCGCGGCCCGTCTCCTCCCGGTGCAGCCGGGCGAAGGCGGCGGCGTAGCGGGCGAAGCGATCGACGAAGGCGGGGGAGAAGACGTCGAGGTCATCCGGCCAGCCGTAGTGGCAGAGGTCCCAGATCACCTGCGTGCCCGCCTGCTCGGCCGCGCGGATCAGCGGCAGGACCGCGGACCAGTCGTAATGGCCCGGGGAGGTCTCGACCAAATGCCAGCGCACCCCGTCCCGCGCCGCGCGGATGCCATGCTCGGCCAGCTGCGCGTAATCCTCCCGCGCCAGCAGGTCGTGGCGGGTGGCGGCGATCATGTCGAGCCGCCGGCGGGACATGTTGCGGTGGGTCGAGCATTCGAACCCGCCCAGGAAGAAGGACTGGAAGAGGGGCTGAAGCGGGGGCTGATGAGGGATCACGCGAAACTCCGTGGACGGGGAGGCGGACCTGGAAGGGCCTGAGGCGGTAACGCCCCGGCGGCGAAGGGTTCAGTGCCGTTGATCACGCAAGCGTGAGCCGACGTGATCGGTATTGGCTATTGTATGCAAAAATGTCCAGCGGATTTGTCAGCGCCCGGGGGCGGCGTGCCCCTCACGCTCGCCGCCAGGGATCGAAGTGGGGGGATGATACGGATGTTTGTTCGCAATGATGCGGATGATTTTTGCGAAAAGCGCCGCCATTAAATGAAAATTTGCGAAGTGTCGGCGCGCTTGATACGGTTGCCCATCAGCGCAACAAACGGAAACCGCAACCATGGCCACTCTTCCGCGCCTCATTGGCACCGCTGGCGCCAACACCCTCAGCGGCGCAAGCTTCGCCCAGCAGATCTTCGGCTTCGACGGCGACGACTTCATCCAGGGCGGCGCCGGCAGCGACCAGATCTTCGGCGGCCTTGGCATCGACTTCCTGCTCGGCGGCCTCGGCAACGACTCCATTCGCGGCGAGGCCGGCGACGACGTGATTGCCGGTGAAGGCGGCGATGACCGCCTATTCGGCGGTGACGGCAATGACGCCATGGCCGGCGACGATGGCAACGACGCCATGTTCGGCGGCACCGGCGCCGACTCCATCAACGGCGGTGATGGCAATGACCGCATGGACGGCGAGGACGGCAATGACTTCCTCACGGGCGCCGCGGGCCTAGACACGCTTCGCGGCGGTGGCGGCAACGACCTGCTGAACGCCGGCTCCGGCAACGACCTCCTCTACGGTGGCGACGGCTTCGACAGCGTCCTCGGCGGCGCGAACAACGACACGGCCTATGGCGATGCCGGCAACGACACGGTTCGCGGCGAGGGCGGCTCCGACAAGCTGTATGGTGGTGCTGGCAATGACCTCGTCGTCGGCGACGGCAACGCCACCGTCACGGGCGTGGGCGGCGCCGACACGCTGTTCGGCGATGCGGGTGCCGATACCCTCCAGGGCGATGACGGCGCGGACCAGCTCTTGGGCGGTGCCGGCGCGGATGTGTTCTACTTCGATGGCATTGCCGATTCGGCGCCCGGCAACGTCGACACGATCCGCGACTTCCAGCGCGGCGTGGACAAGATCCACATCGCCGACTTCACCTTCGGGCTGGCGCTGATCGATGAGGCGGCCTTCACCTCCCCCGGCACGCCGCAGGTCCGCTTCGACGTCGGCGCCGGCTTCCTGACCTATCAGGTGGACGTGACGGGCAACGGGGATGTGGACTTCGAGGTCCGCGTCAATGGCGGGATGCGGCTGACGCTTTCCGACTTCATCTTCTCCGTCTGACACGGCGGGCCGCCGCATCGCGGCGGCCTCTCCGAACCGATGGGGGAAGCCCGGCGGCAGCGCCGGGATCTCCTTGTTGGTTTCCAGCGGATGCCTCCGCCGGCAGCCAGACCCGGAAGCTGGACCCGAGCCCTTCCTCGTTCTCGACCAGCAGCACGCCGCGGGGGCGGTTGACGATATGCTTGACGAGGCCGAGGCCGGTGCCGCCGATCGTCCGGCCGCGGTCGCGATCAACGCGGCAGAGGCGCTCCGTCAGACGCGGAAAGACACCGCTGAGTGCGCCTGCATTCAAGTGCCCACAGGCCCTAACGCAGGGATGGCGTTGGGCCGGCTTCTGGCGACTGCGCAAGCGCGCGTTTGTCGAGCGTGACGGCATACTGCGCGCGATCGCCTGTCCAGCATTGCCAACCGACCCGTTGATCAGGGACGCCTGTGTCCTGCGCCACACACCGTGCTGCGTATCAATCTCGACAGCGAAGAACAAAGTTTACGTTTGGTGCGAAAGCAGGTTATTTCGTTAAGCGACCATTAACCATTAAGGATTGTTGCGATGTCAGGAAGTTTGCGGATCGTTGGCACCGCTGGCGCCAACACGATTGTCGGTGCGCTGGGCGACGAACGCATTTTCGGTCTCGGCGGTGACGACTTCCTGAGCGGCGGTTCGGGCAACGATCAGCTGTTCGGTGGCCTCGGCAACGATGTGCTGAACGGCGATGACGGCGATGACGTCCTGCGTGGCGGGGACGGGTTCGACGTCCTCAACGGCGGTGCAGGCAATGACCGTCTGTTCGGCGAAGACGGCAATGACCTCCTGTTCGGCGGCGCGGGCAATGACCAGCTGTTCGGTGGCGCCGGCGCGGATACGATCTCCTCAGGTGCAGACAATGACCGCGCAGATGGTGGCGACGGCAACGACCGCATGGAGGGCGAAGCCGGCAACGACACGATGCGCGGCGATGCGGGCAACGACTTGATGCACGGCGGTGGCGGCAGCGACCTGCTCTATGGTGGCGTCGGCGCGGACACCATGACTGGCGCCGCGGACAACGACGTGTTGCATGGTGGCGACAACGGCGACGTCATGCAGGGCGGCGTTGGCAGCGACAAGGTCTATGGCGACGATGGCGACGATGTCATCTCCGGCAGCGACGTTTTCAGTAACCTCGCCAACGCGTCCGACGGCACCGATACGATCTTCGGTGGCAATGGTGCGGATTCGCTGCATGGTGGTGGCGGCAAGGATGTGCTGTTCGGCGGCGCCGGCGCTGACGTCTTCTACTATGCGATCACAGGCGAATCGTCCGTTGGTGACGCGGACGTCATCCGCGACTTCGAGCGCGGCGTCGACAAGATCGACTTCAGCTTCATCACAGACGGCGGCACGTTCAAGGGCACCGCAGCCTTCACGCCGAGTGGTGACGCCGAGGTCCGCTACACCAATGGCAGCGGCTTCAAGACCGTCCAGCTCGACTTCGACGGCAATGGCACCGCCGATATCGAGATCATCGTGAACGGCAACCGCAGCCTGAGCGCGGGCGACTTCCTGCTGTAGAACCAATCCCGGCCGGGCCTTCGCGCCCGGCCGGGTCTAAGCCAGATGGCCCATACGGCGCCGAGGCCTCGCTTCGGCGCCACCCATGGTCCCGTCGGCGCCAGAGCAGGATCAGCGTTCGCCTGAACGCGGCGCGCGCCCTGGAATTCCCTGGCTCCGGGCCAGGACATGAGTTCGGATGATCCGATCCGAACCGATATCCCTCTAGCTTTCGGCCGGCAGCCAGACCCGGAAGGTGGAGCCCACTCCTTCCTCGCTCTCGATCAGCAGCACGCCGCGGTGGCGGTTCACGATGTGCTTGACGATGGCGAGGCCGAGGCCGGTGCCACCGATGTTGCGGCCGCGGCCTCGATCCACGCAGTAGAAGCGCTCCGTCAGACGCGGAAAGGCACCGCCGAGCGTCCCTGCATTCAAGGGTCCACAGGCCCTAACGCCGGGGTGGTGTTGGGCTGGCTTCTGGCGACGGCGCAAGCGTGGGTTTGTCGAGCGTGACGGCATGTTGTGCGCGATCGTCTGTCCAGCCTTGCCAACCGACCCGTTGATCAGGGGCGCCTGTGTTCTGCGCCACACACCGTGCTGCGCATCAATCTCGACGACGAAGAACAAAGTTTACGTTTGGTACACAAGTGAGTTATTGCGAGAAGCAGCAATTGACGAACAGGGATCGTTTCGATGTCAGGAAGTTGGCGGATGGTTGGCACCGCTGGCGCCAACACGATTGTCGGTACGCTGGGCGACGAGCGCATCTTCGGTCTCGACGGTGACGATGTTCTGAGCGGCGGTTCGGGCAACGATCAGCTGTTCGGCGGCCTCGGCAATGATGTGCTGAACGGCGATGACGGCGATGACGCCCTGCGTGGCGGGGGCGGGTTGGACGTCCTCAACGGCGGTGCAGGCAATGACCGTCTGTTCGGCGAAGACGGCCATGACCGCCTGTCCGGCGGCGCGGGCAATGACCAGCTGTTCGGTGGCGCCGGCGCGGATACGATCTCCGCAGGTGCAGACAATGACCGCGTAGATGGTGGCGACGGCGACGACCGCATGGAGGGCGAAGCCGGCAATGACACGATGCGCGGCGATGCTGGCAACGACGGGATGGACGGCGGTGCCGGCAGCGACCTGCTCTATGGTGGCGTCGGCGCGGACAGCATGACTGGCGGCGCGGACAACGACGTGTTGCATGGTGGCGACAACGGCGACGCCGTGCAGGGCGGCGTTGGCAGCGACAAGGTCTATGGCGACGATGTCATCACCGGCAGCGACATTTTCAGTCGCACCGCCAACGCGTCCGACGGCGCCGATACGATCTTCGGTGGCAATGGTGCGGATTCGCTGCATGGTGGTGGCGGCGAGGATGTGCTGTTCGGCGGCGCCGGCGCTGACGTCTTCTACTATTTGACCACAGGCGAATCGCGCGTTGGTGACGCGGACGTCATCCGCGATTTCCAGCGCGGCGTCGACAAGATCGACTTCAGCACCATCACAAACGGCGGCTCGTTCAAGGGCACCGCGGCCTTCACGCCGAGTGGTGACGCCGAGGTCCGCTACACCAATGGCAGCGGCTTCAAGACCGTCCAGCTCGACTTCGACGGCAATGGCACCGCCGATATCGAGATCATCGTGAACGGCAACGGCAGGCTGAGCGAAAGCGACTTCGTCTTGTAGCACGGACCCAGGCCGGGCGGTCGCGCCCGGCCGGGCCGCAGCCAGATGGCCCATCCGACGCCGAGGCCCCGCTTCGGCGCCACTCATGGTTCAGGCGACGCCGGAGTACGATCAGCGTTCGCCTGAACGCTGACCCTCCTCTACAACTCCTCGGCTCCGGTCCAGGACGTGGTTCGGATGGTCCCATCCGAACCGCTATCCCTCTAGTTTTCGGCCGGCAGCCAGACCCGGAAGGTGGACCCGACCCCTTCCTCGCTCTCGATCAGCAGCACGCCACGATGGCGGTTGACGATGTGCTTGACGATGGCGAGGCCAAGACCCGTGCCGCCGATGCTGCGCCCGCGGCCGCGATCGACGCGGTAGAAGCGCTCCGTCAGGCGCGGGATGTGGTGCCGGGCGATGCCCGGGCCCTCATCCGCCACGGACAGCACCACGCCGGCCCGGCCTGGCCAGCGGGTGGCGCCGGTCTCCGCCGGCGCGACGGACAGGCGGATGGTCCCGCCCTCCCGCCCATAGCGCGCCGCATTCTCCAGCAGGTTCCGCAGCACCTGGCCGATCTGGCCGGCATCGGCCGGCGCCGCCACCGTGCCGGGCGCCAGCGCCAGCGCCACCGTCGCACCCCGCTGGGCCAGGATCGGGCCCATCGCCTCCGCCTCCGCCGCCGCCAGCGCGGCCAGGTCCACCCGGCCGGTCGGCGGCTGGTGTTCCGTGATCTCGATCCGCGACAGGCCGAGCAGGTCGTCGATCAGGCGCCGCATGCGGTCCGCCTGGTCCGCCATGATGCCGAGGAAGCGGGCCTGCGCCTCCGGGTCATCCTTCGCCGGGCCGCGCAGCGTATCGATGAAGCCGATGACACTGGCCAGCGGCGTGCGGAGTTCGTGGCTGGCATTGGCGACGAAATCGGCGCGCATCCGTTCCACCGCCCGGTCCCGCGTGCGGTCCGACAGCAGCAGCAGCAGGCGCCCGCCATCGGAAAGCGGGGGCTCCAGCGGCACCGCATGCACCGTCAATTCCCGCGCCACCGGCACGGGCAGGGCGATATCGGCCCGGCGGGGCACGCCATCGGCCCGGGCGGCCGCCACGGCTTCCGCCAGCGCGGGGTGGCGGAGCAGGGCCGAGAGGTCGCCGCCCTGGGCCGCGCCGAACAGCGTCCGCGCCGCGCCATTGGCCCGCAGGGGCTGCCCCCCCTCATCCAGCACGACCAGCGGGTCCGGCAGGCGTTCGATGATGGCGGCATCCGCCTGCCGCAGCCGGGCCAGCTGCTCCGCCTGGGTGCCGAGGGCGCGGGCCAGGCGGCGCGCCGTCTCCCCGATCTCGGCGATGGAGGGCAGCAGCAGCGGGCCTTCCAGCGCCGGCACCTGGCCATGGTCATCCGCCGCCTGGCGGAGCGCCTCCGACAGTTGGCGGAGGTTGCCGAGCCAGATGCGGGTGAGGATGAGGGAGGCCGCCGCCGTCGCCCCGAGCGCCGCCATGCCGGGCAGCGGGGCCAGTGATCCGGTCGCCATCAGCAAGCCGAGGGCGGTGGCCGGCACGCCGCCGATCAGCCCGGCGGCAGCCAGCACGCGGCCCGTGGAAAGCGGCATGGCGGCCGGCGTCAGCTGCCCGGGGCGCCGGGCAGCGGCGCGGGTTCGACCTGCACCGGATCCGCGCCGGCCGAGACGGCATAGAGGGCGAGGCCCCGCAGCGTCTGGCCTTCCGGCAGCAGCCGCACCGGGCCATCGGCGCCGGCGAAACCCTCCACCGCCGTCACCTGCGCCGGCGACGCACCCTGGCGCAACGCGCGGACCGCGATCGCCGCCGCGTCATAGGCGGTGGCGGCGACGCGGGGCGGCGTTTCGCGGAAGGCGTCGCGGTAGCGGGCCTCGAACCGCGCGCGGGTCCGGCCGTCCGGCCCCGCGAACCAGGCGCCAGCCAGGGCTGGTTCGTTGCGGACCGCGCCATCCTGCAGCCAGAGCGAGGTGCCGAGCAGGCGGGGCGGCGTCTCCCCGGCTTCGGCCACCCAGGTGGCGGCGAAGCGGCGGGCGCGTTCGCCGGCCTCCCCGATCAGCACCGCATCCGCCCGGGCGGCGGAGACGCGGGCGCCGGAGGCGGCCATGCCCGGTTCCGCCGCGGCGGGGTGCAGCGCGATGCTGGGCGCGGGCAGGCCGAGTTCGGCGACCGCGCCGCGCAGCGCCGAGGCCAGGGACCGGCCGAATTCATTGTCCGGCGCGCCGAGGGCGAAGCGCTGCGCCCCCTGCTGCGCGGCGGCCGCCACCACGCGGCGGACCTGCTGCTGCGGCGTGATGCCGAGCACCCAGGTGCCGCCGCCGGCGCGCTGCGCGTCATTGGTGAAGGCCAGCACCGGCACCCCCGCGGCGCGGGCGGGTTCCGCGACGGCGGCGGCCTCTGCACTCGTCAGCGGGCCGATGATGATGCGGGCGCCGTCCGCGATGGCGGCGCGGGCGGCGGCGGCGGCGCCCTGGGGCGTGCCGCCGGTGTCGCGCGGCGCGATCTCCACGCCCTGCGGCGCCTCATCGAACAGGGCCATCGTGCCGGCATTCAGCATGGCCTGGCCGAGCGGCGCCTGCGGGCCCGTCAGCGGCAGCAGCATGGCCGCGCGCTGCGGCCCGACGGGCGCGGCCACCACGGGCGCGCCGCCGATCGGGGGGGCGATGCCGATGAAGGCCGGGCGCGGGGGTTGCGGCGCGCAGGCCGCCATGCCCAGAAGGGCGACGACGGCGATGCTGCCCAAGAGGCGGCGGGGTGCCGGGGCACCCGCCTCGGGGCGGTCTTGCGGCTGAGGGGCGGAACGAAGTGGCAAGCGGTGACCCTCCAGAGCGGGCGACGAACCGGGAGGCCGCCCGGGAAGCACCGGACGGGCTTTCCCTGGTGGCGACGCCGATCGGCAATCTTGGCGACCTGTCGCCCCGGGCTCTCGCGGTGCTGGGCGGGGTGGACGCCGTGCTCTGCGAGGACACGAGGGTAACAGGCCATCTGTTGCAGCGTTATGGCGTCTCCGCGGCCTTGGTGCCACTGCATGACTACAACGAAGCGGAGATGATTCCCCGAATCCTGGACAGGATCGCGCGGGGGGAGAAGTTGGCCCTGGCCTCCGACGCCGGCACGCCGCTGGTCTCCGACCCCGGCTACCGGCTGGTGCGGGCGGCGATCGAGGCGGGCGTGCCGGTCACGGCGGTTCCCGGGCCCAACGCGGCGGTGGTGGCGCTGACGCTGTCCGGCCTGCCGCCACACCCATTCGTGTTCCTGGGCTTCCTGCCCGTGAAGGACGGCCCCCGTGCCGCCGCCATCGCCCGGCACCGGGCGGCGGAGCGCGCCGGGCTTTCCGCCACCATCGTGCTGCACGAAGCCCCGCATCGGCTGGCCGAGGCGCTGGCCGCGCTGGCCGAGGGGCTCGGCCCCGACCGCCCCGCCGCCGTGGCCCGCGAACTCACGAAACGGTTCGAGGAGGTGCGGCGCGGCACGCTGGCCGACCTCGCCGCCCACTACGCGACCGCGGAGGCACGCGGCGAGATCTGCCTGGTGGTCGGGCCGGCGCCGGAGGAGACGACGGGGGCCGAGGACCTCGACACCCAGCTTCGCGCCGCCATGGCGGGGCAGAGCCTGCGGGATGCCGCGGCGATGGTGGCGGCGGCGACGGGGCTGCCGCGCAAGCAGGTCTATGCCAGGGCACTCGAACTGTCCCGCGATGCGGAATAAAGCCGCTGTAGTCCTAAGCCGATTTACCCGTTTTAGTGAATTTAGCACCGTTTTCGCGGGGTGGTCGGGCGGCGTGGCTTCGCCGGCGATGGTCAGAACATACCAGCAACAAGCGGCAGGGTGCCAGCGGATTCACGCCCCTCAGACCGGGTGTGGCGGATAGATCAGCAGGCTGCCCGGGACCATCTGGTTCGCCAGCGTGGTCATGCAGGCGACGATCCGCCGGTCCCGCCCCAGCACCATCCCCGCCACGGGCACCCCGGCCGTGGCGGCGATCGCCGCCACCAGGTCCTGGTTGGTGATCACCGCGCCGCAACGGCCGGCCAGCGCCCGCATCCGGCCGGCGGTGAGTTGCCGTCGCCGTTCCACGGGATCGGCCAGCTGGGGCAGCAGGATGGGGGAATTGGGCAGCAGGGCCTGGGCGAAGGCGATGCTGCCGGCATAGTCGTCGCCCTCACCCTCCGCCGCATTGGCGGGCAGGGGCAGGATGGGCCAGTCGCGCATCGGCGCCAGCCAGGCCGCCAGTTCCGGCAGCCGCGCTCGCCAGGTGGCGCGCATCTCCGGCGCGCCGAGCAGGGACAGGCCGAGCAGCGGGCCGGGGGGCAGGCCCTCCAGCAGCGCGGGGTCGGCGGGCCCCTCCCGCTCCGCGTAGAAATTGACGCGCAGCGGTGCCGCGACGCGCCAGACCAGCAGGGTGTTGGCGGTGTGATGGTCCCGTGCCTCGATCACCGTGGCGTGGTCCAGCACCTCCACCCCCCGGGGCGGGTCGCGCCTGGCGGCGGAGCGTTCCAGCGTGAGGCCGCGCGCCTCCAGCGTGGCGCCGGCGGCGACGGCGCGGGCGGCGAGGGCGAGGGCGCGGTTGAGGGTGGGGCGATCCTCGAACACGCCGGCCAGGATCACGCGGGTGACGCCGAGCGCGACCACATCCGGCTTCGGCGGCACGGGGGTGAAGGCGGGGGGCGTGCGGATGGCCTGGGTGGCGACGAGGACCGGCCTGTCCGCCCCGATCGCCTTGGGCAAGGGGAGGAGGATGGCGCGGGAGCGGAGTTCCCTGAATGGCCGTTCAGCGATCAGGAGGGTCTGGGTCATGGTGACTTCCAGACGGCGTGGGGGGGGCGTTGCGCCAGCCGGCGATGCAAGGGGGCTCCGCCCCCCTTCGACCCTCCGCCAAGGGCCAGCGGGCCCTTGGAACCCGGGTTTTGGGGGTGGGGAAGGCGTAGCCTTCCCGGTATCGGCAGTGCCCTCATTCGCTTGCCGGCTCCGGCGGTGGAACCTCATCCAGCCCCACGCAACGCGACCCTGGCGGCAGGTCGTTCGCCAGCGTCACGAAGGTGCGGCGCAGGCTGTTGTCGATCAGCGGGTGCAGGCCGATGACGCGCACCCCCGCGCCGATGGCGTGGATGGCGTTGTGCTTGCGTTGCGTCACCAGCACGTCGCAGCGCGCGATCAGCCCCTTCAGGCGCCGCGGCGTCATCTCCGCCTGCCAATGGCTCCGGTCCAGCAGCAGCGGCGCGGCGATGGGGGCGTCTGGCAGGAATTCGCGGATGAAGTCGGCGGCGCCGGTCAGGTCATCCTCCTCCACGCTGTCGATATGGACGGTGCTGACGATGGGAACCACGGCGTGGCCGGCGAATTCCGCCAGCACCGCGCGCACCCGCGGCGCGTCATGCGTCAGGCAGGCGCGCATGGTGGGGGAGGGGATGATGGAGAGGCCGAGCAGCGTCGGTGCGCCTGGCCGGCGCGGCCCGAGCAGCGCCTCGGCCAGGTCGGGATCGGGGGCGATGCCGGTTTCGGGGAAGAAGGTCAGGCGCGGCAGGCGGGCCAGCCCCGCTTCCGCCAGGCGTTCGGCGGAGAGCGGATCGCGCACCGAGAGGCTGGCGAGGTTGGCGAAGACCTGGTGGGCGGTGGCGTCGAGCCAGCTTCGGTCCTTCAGCAGCCAGGCGACGCCGAGGTTGTGGAAGTGGATGGCCGCCCCGGCCTGCATCGCGCGGGCCAGGAAGGGCATCCAGTAGCGGAAGGCATCGACCACGCCGAACATGCCGCCGCCGAAGACGATGCGGGCGGGGTTCAGGGCCAGCATCGCCTCCCCGTCCGGGAAGCAGCCGGCGAGGCCGGGGACACAGCGGAGCGTCCAGCCGGGGTTGACGGAGAAGGCGTGGGCGTCGGCGGTGGGGAAGGATTGCAGGGCCTCGATCAGGCAGAGCTCGTCGCCGAGGTTGCCGTAGCCGTAGGCGCCGAGGAAGGCGGTCCGCATGGGGGTTTAGGATGAGGCGGGGGGAACGCTGTTCCCCCCGCACCCCCCATGCCAGGGGGGAGACCCCCCTGGACCATCATCAATGAACAATCCCGCGGTCCAGGGTCCCGCTGGACCCTGGCGGGGGGGGCGGGGGGGCAGAGCCCCCCCGCGTTGACCGTTGGTGCAGGGGGGCGGAGCCCCCCTGCGGGCCGATTGTCGCGTCGATGATCGCATCCGCTAACGCAACAACACCGGCAGCAGCGCGTCCAGCCTCAACAACCCATCCGCCGTCGCGGCCAGGCGTCCATCTGCCCGCCATTCGAGCAGCCCCTCCTCCGCCAGCCCGTCCAGCGCGCGGCGATCCACGCAATCGTCGAAGGGCAGGGTGCTGCGGGATTCGATGCGGGCGGGGTCGATCCCCTCATGCAGGCGGAGCCCCATGAGAAGCGCTTCGCGGGCGCGGTCGCGGGGGCTGAGTGCTTCCTCCTCCACCACCGCATGGCCGTCGCGCCGCACCCGCGCCAGCCATTCCTCCGGCGCGCGATGGCGGCGTGCGGCGCGCAGCGTGCCATCGGGGAAGGACAGGCGTTGATGCGCGCCGGCGCCGATGCCGAGGTAGTCGCCGTATCGCCAATAGGCGAGGTTGTGGCGGCTTTCCGCGCCGGGCTTCGCGTAGTTGGAGATCTCATAGGCGCGAAGGCCGAAACCGGCGGCTTCCTCCGCGGTGGCGGTATAGAGGCGCTCGGCCTCCTCGCCCTCCGGCAGGGTGAAGGCGCCGCGGCCGAACAGGGTGGCGAATTGCGTGCCGGGTTCGATGGTGAGCTGGTAGAGCGAGAGATGGTCGGCGGCCAGGGCAAGGGCTTGGCGGAGCTCCGCGCGCCAGGCGGCTTCCTGCTGGCCGGGGCGGGCATAGATCAGGTCAAAGCTGAGGCGCGGGAAGGTTTCGCGCGCGGCTTCCAGGGCGGCAATGGCCTCCCGCGTGTCATGCTTGCGGCCGAGGAAGGCCAGCGCGGCGGGGTCCAGGGCCTGCACGCCGAGGGAGGCGCGGTTGATGCCGGCGGCGCGGAAATCCCGCAGTTTTGCCAGCTCCACGCTGGTGGGGTTGGCCTCCAGCGTGATCTCGATGTCCGGCAGGGGGTCGAAGAGGCGGGTCGCGTCCTCGATCAGGGCGGCGGCGGTGGAGGGGGCCATGAGGCTCGGCGTGCCGCCGCCGAAGAAGATGCTGGCCAGCGGGCGGCGGCCGGCGCGATCGGCCTCCCGCTTCAGTTCCTGGCGGAGGGCGGCGGCGAAGCCGGCCTGGTCGATGCGGTCGCGGACATGGCTGTTGAAGTCGCAATAAGGGCACTTGGCGGCGCAGAAGGGCCAGTGGATGTAGAGGGCGAGGGGTTCGCGCATCGGGTTCCGTGGATCGGGCAGGCGCGTATATGGCGGTCCCGGGCCGGCGTGGCGAGGTCGGTGGTGGCCCGCGTCAAAGCGGATGGGGGGGCGATGTCGGGCGGATCGGTCGAACGGGTGAGGGCGGCGCTGGCGGCGGCGGGGCATGCCGACACGATCCAGGCCTTTCCGGAGGGCACGCGGAGTGCGGCGGATGCGGCCGCCGCGGTGGGCTGCGATGTCGCGCAGATCGCGAAATCCATCATCTTCCGGCCAGGGGAAGGGGCGGGGTCGCGGGCGATGCTGGTGATCGCATCCGGCGCCAATCGCGTGGACATGGGCAAGGTGGCCGCCGCGACAGGGTTTCACGTGAAACGCGCGGATGGGGGATGGGTGCGGGACGTGACCGGCTTCGCCATCGGCGGCGTCGCGCCCATCGCGCATCTGTCGCCGCCGGTGGTGCTGGTGGATGATGATCTGTTCGCGCTGGACAGGGTCTGGGCCGCGGCGGGTTCGCCCCTGCATGTGTTCGAGACGACGGCCGAGGCGCTGCTGCGCATGACGGGCGGCCAGCGGGCCGATATCAGGGAGACATCGTGATGCTGCCGGTCACGGCCTTCTATGCGGGGCTGATCGCCTTCGGGTTCGTCTATCTGTCGCTGCGGGTGGTGAAGCAGCGGCACGCCTACCGGGTGGCGCTGGGCACGCCGCATCGCCTGGTGGAACGCGCGGTGCGGGCGCATGGGAACTTCGCGGAATACGCGCCGCTGGCGCTGGTGCTGATGGCACTGTGCGAGGCGAATGGCCTGCCGGGCTGGGCGCTGCATGTGCTGGGGGTGGTGCTGCTGGCGGGACGCGCGCTGCACGCCTTCGGCATCTCCCGCGAGCCGGAGGTGATGACGTGGCGGTCCTTGGGCATGGGGCTGACCTTCACCATGCTCGGCGTCGCGGGGGCGGCGCTGATCGGGCTGGCGGCGGCGGGGATGTAAGCGCGGCGCCGGGGCTGGTCTTCCGCAAGGACTGGCCGCGGCCGCTTCCCCGTCGCCGGCCGATGTCGTCTCACACGCGATTGTGAAGACTTGGCCACTTGTGGGGATTGCGGTGATTCGGGGTGTCGCCTCGCTTCCCATGGCAGCGCGTCGGCCCCAGGTTCGGCGGCATGATCCCCACCCTCGATATCCCCACGGCCCTTCTGGTGAGTGCGGTGGTCGGCGCGCTGGCGACCGTGCTGGCGGATGTCACGCTGCGGCGCGAGCATGACCTGCCCTGCCGGCGGGCCTGGCTGGGTTGTTCCGCGGCGCAGGCGTTGGCCTGCTTCCTCCAGGCCACGCGCGGCGGGACCGTGCCCGAGTTGGTCGCGGTGGTCGGCGCAAATGGGGCGCAGGTGCTGGCGCTCGGCCTGCTCTGGCTGGGCGCGCGACGCTTGCGTGGCGCCCCGACGCCGGTCTGGTTCGCGATACTGCCGGCTGTGGTCTGGCTGCTGGCCTGCACGCTGCCGTGGTTCCTCCACGATCGCCTGGTCCGGCAGCTGCTGCTGTGGCCAGTCATCCTGGTCCTGCTGGCGTCGACGGCGCGGGAGCTGTGGCGGGTCGCGGGGGAATTGTCGCTGCCCAGCGCGAAAACGCTGAGCCTGGTGATCGGCGGCATCGCGCTGCTGCCGGTGCTGCGCCTGGTGCAGCTGGGCCTGGAGGCGCCCTTCACCATCGACATCCTCACCGTGCTGGCGATTGTCGTCTTGAGCACCGCGGTGCCCTTCATGGCGCTGTCGGTCGCCATCGAACGCATGCAGCAATTGCGGGCGGAGGGGGAGGCCGCGGCGGCCAGCACCGGGCGGGCGGGGATCGAACGCCTGCTCGGCGGGCTTCCGGCCGTTATCTTCCTGCGCGAGGTGGACGCGGGCGGTGCGCTGCGTCTGCTGTATCGCGGCGGGGACTTTGAGGCGGTGACGGGATGGCCGGCGGCCAAGCTGGTCTCGCTGGACGATATGAGCGCCTACTCCAAGCCTGGGGACCCCAAGCTGAGGGAGCTTCTGCCGCAGATGCTGCGTGACGGGCAAGGCAGCTATGAATGGCGCATGTTGCAGCCCGATGGGACGTGGCGCTGGATGCAGTCGCTGGTCCGGGTCCTGGGCAAACGGCCGGACGGTATGGTCGAAATCGTGGGATACACCCTGGATATCACCGCGATGCGGGAGGCGCGGGCGCAGTCCCTGTCGGCGGCCAGGCTGGCCTCCCTGGGGGAGATGGCGGCCGGGTTGGCGCATGAGCTGAAGCAGCCGCTGCAAGCCATCTCCCTGGCCGCGGACATCGCGCAGGTGGCGCTGGCGCGGCAGGATGGGGCGGAGGCTGACCGGCGGCTCGACACCATCGTGGAGCAGTCGCAGCGCACGGCCTCGCTGATCGACCGGCTGCGGCGCTTCGCGCGGGGTGCCGAAGCGGATGAGGTGCTGGGCCCGGTGAAGCTGGCCGATGCGGTGGCGGGGGCGCTGGAACTCATGCGCTTCACGCTTCGCAATGCCTCGGTCTGCGTCGAGGTGGCGTTGGGCGATCCACCGCCGGTGGTGCGGGCACAGGCGATCCTGCTCGAACAGGTGCTGTCCAACCTGCTGCTGAACGCGCGCGACGCGCTGGCCGCGCTGCCGGCGGGCGTGGCGCGACGCATCAGGATTGCCGCCGAGCCGGTGGCGGGCGGGGAGGCGGGGGCGATGGTGCGGCTGGTGGTGGCCGATACCGGCGGCGGCATCCCGGCAGCGGTGATGGGGCAGCTGTTCGAGCCCTTCGTCACCACCAAGGGGCCGGACCGCGGCACGGGGCTCGGCCTGTCCATCTGCTACGGCCTGGTGCGGTCGATGGGCGGCAGCATTGAGGCGCGCAACGATGCGCAGGGCGCGGTCATCACGATCACCCTGCAGGCGGCGGAAGAAAAGCCGCCGGCGGATGAGGCGCGCCCGGCGGTCCCGGCCGCGTGACGGTCAGGCGCGCCGGACGATCAGCGCATCGACGGCGGTGATGGATCCGCCCGTGCAGATCAGGGGATTCACGTCGATCTCCTCGATCGTATCGGCATGGTCGGCGACGAAGCGGGAGAAGTCCGAGAGGATGTTCGCCAATGCCGTCACGTCGGTGGCGGGGGCGCCGCGGAAGCCGTCGAGGAGGGCGGCGCCCCTGAGGCGGCGCAGCGCTGAGTCGGCCGCGGCTGGGGTGAAGGGGGCGGGGAGGAGCGCGGTGTCGCGCAGCAGCTCCGCCATCACGCCGCCGAAGCCGAAGGCGACGAGGGGACCGAAGGTCGGGTCGATGCGCGCACCCATCAGCATCTCCAGCCCGCGGGGCAGCATGGGCTGGACGAGCATGCCGGCGATGCGGTCGGCGGTGGTGACGGCGAGGGCCTTGTGCATGACGGCGTCGAAGGCGGCCTCGACCTGGGCGGTGTCGGTGAGGTTCAGGCGGATGACGCCGGCTTCCGTCTTGTGGGGGATGTCGGGGCTTTCGGCCTTCAGCGCGACGGGGAAGCCGACGTCGCGGGCGGCGGCGGCGGCCTCGGCGGCGGTGCGGACCAGGCGCTCGGGCACCACGGGGATGCCGTAGGGGGCCAGAAGGGCCTTGGCCGCACGCTCCGCCACCACGCGGTCCGGGGATGCGCGGAGCGCGGCGGCGGTGGCGTCGCGGATCGGGGCTGGGGTGGGGGCGATGGTGGCGGGCTGGGAAAGCGCCGCGTCGCGCTTCAGCCAGGCGGCGATGGCGGCGAAGAGGCGCGGCAGGGTGCGGAAGGTGGCGATGCCGGGCTCGGCCTCCAGCCGCAGCACGCCCTCGCCCTCCAGCCATTCGCTCGCCCAGTAGCAGCAGATGGGCTTGCCGTGGCGGGCGGCGAGGCGGCGCCAGGATTCGAAGCGCGTGGCGCCGAAGGCATCGGCATAGGGGTAGATGACCATCAGGCAGGCATAGGCGGGATCGGCCAGGAAGGCCCCGGCCGAGGCCTCGAAGGCGGTGCCATCGTTCAGCGCCATGGCGGTGACGTCGCAGGGATTCCGCGCGGCGCCGAATTCGGGGACATGGGCGCGGAGTATGTCGGCGGTGGTGCCCTCGGGCTGGGGGAGGGGAACGCCCTGCGCCGCCGCCGCATCCGCCGCCGCGACGCCGAAGCCGCCGGAGGCGAGGACGATTCCGGCGCCGCGCCCGCGCGGAGAGCCGGCCTTGGCGAGGAAGCGCGCGGTCTCCATGACGGCGTCGAGGCTGTCGACCATCACCGCGCCCTCGGCCTCGAGGATCGCGCGATAGGCGGCGTGGTTGCCGGCCAGCGCCCCGGTGTGGGAGAGCGCGGCCTCCGCCCCCGCCTCGCTCGCGGCCATCTTGTGGATGACGAGGGGCTTGCCGGCGCGGGCGGCGATGGCGGCGGCCTCGGCGAGCTGGCGCGGGTGCTCGACGCCTTCGAAGACGGCGGCGATGGCGCGGCAGGTCTCGTCTTCCGCGAGGTAGGCGATGAGGTCGGCGATGCCGACATCGGCGGCGTTGCCGACGGGGATGGCGTGGCTGACGGTGACGCCGCGCTCCATCGCCTGGGCGAGCGCCATGCTGACGGAGCCGGATTGGGTGACGATGCCGATGGCGGCCGCGTCCCCGCCTTGGGTTCCTGGCACGCGCGGTTCGGGCATGCGGCCGAACATCATCCGCGCGCCGATGGCGTAGTTGGTGGCGCCCAGGCAGTTGGGGCCGAGGAGGCGGGTGCCGGTGCCCTCCACCATCGCCGCCAGGCGCGCCTGCTGCGCGATGAGGTCGGGCTTGCGCGTCTCCGCATAGCCGGAGGCGTAGAGGATGACGCCGCCGACACCGGCCGCGATGCAATCCGCGATGGTGGCCTCCGCCTGGTCGCGACCCAGCGCGACGATGGCGCAATCCGGGACCGATGGCAGGGCGGCGAGGGCGGGGAAGCAGGGGGTGCCCTCGATCGAATCGTAGCGGGGGTTCACCGGGTGGATGGCGCCGCCGAAGCCGCGGAGGTTGCGGAGCGTGCGCAGGCCGAAGGAGCCTTGCCGCGGGGAGGCGCCGATGATGGCGATGGAGGCGGGGTGCAGCAGCCGGCGGAGCGCGGCATGGGGGTAGGGGGCGCGGGGCATGCGCCATACTCGACCCTGGCCGGCGCGGGTGGAAGCCGGGCGGGCTTGTCGCGGGGCACGCGGGGGACGATGTGGCGGGGATGAGCACGACCCCCGCCTTCACCTTCGACAACAGCTATGCCCGCCTGCCTGCGCGTTTCCATGCGCGGCTGGACCCGACGCCGGTGGCGGCACCGCGCCTCATCAGGGTGAACCACGCCTTGGCGCGGGAACTGGGGCTGGACCCCGCCGCGCTGGAATCGGAGGCCGGCGTGGCGGTGCTGGCGGGGAATGCGGTGCCCGACGGCGCGGCGCCGCTCGCGGCCGCCTATGCGGGCCACCAGTTCGGGCATTTCACGCCGCAGCTCGGCGATGGGCGCGCGATCCTGCTGGGGGAGGTGGTGGGGCCGGATGGGCGCCGCCGCGACATCCAGCTGAAGGGATCGGGGCCGACGCCCTTCTCCCGCCGCGGCGATGGGCGGGCGGCGCTGGGGCCGGTGCTGCGGGAATACCTGGTGAGCGAGGCGATGCATGCGCTCGGCATCCCGACCACGCGCGCGCTGGCGGCGGTGACGACGGGGGAGGATGTGTTCCGGGAGACGGCGCTGCCCGGCGCGATCGTGACGCGCGTGGCGTCCAGCCACATCCGCGTCGGCACCTTCCAGTATTTCGCGGCGCGGGGCGACATCGAGGGGATCCGCATCCTCGCCGACCATGCCATTGCGCGGCACTATCCCGAGGCAGCGACTGACGAGAATCCGTATCGCGCCTTCCTGGACGGCGTGGTGGCGCGGCAGGCGGCGCTGGTGGCGCAGTGGCTGCTGGTGGGGTTCATCCATGGCGTGATGAACACCGACAATATGAGCGTGGCGGGGGAGACGATCGACTACGGCCCCTGCGCCTTCATGGATGCCTATGATCCCGGCGCGGTGTTCAGCTCCATCGATCACGGCGCCCGCTACGCCTATGGCAACCAGCCGCGCATCGCGCAGTGGAACCTGACCCGCCTGGCGGAGACGCTGTTGCCGCTGCTGGCGCCGGAGGAGGAGCCGGCGCTGGGGGTGGCGAAGCAGGCGCTGACGGGCTTCGGCCCGGCCTTCCAGGCGGCCTATCTCGGCGGGCTGGCGCGGAAGATCGGGTTGTCCTCGGTGCAGGAGGGCGATGCCGATCTCGCCCAGGATTTTCTCACCCTGATGGCCGAGGCGGGGGCGGATTTCACCCTGGCCTTCCGCGCGCTGGGTGATGACGGGGCGCTGCGCGCGCTGTTCGCCGACCCCGCGCCGCTCGACGCCTGGCTGGCGCGCTGGCGGGCGCGGCTGGACGCGGACCCGCAATCGCCCGAGGCGCGCCGTGCCGCCATGCACCGCGCCAACCCCGCTTTCATCCCGCGCAACCATCAGATGGAGGCGGTGATCGTGGCGGCTGTGGAGCGCGAGGATCTTCGCCCCTTCGAGGAACTGCTCGCTGTCCTGGCCAGCCCCTATGAGGACCAGCCCGGGGCGGAGCGGTTCCAGCTGCCGCCGAGGGCGGAGGAACGGGTCCTCGCGACCTTCTGCGGCACCTGAGGGGGCGATCCGTCCGGTTGGACGGATCGTGCCCTGATCCCGCTGGCTACATGAACAGCGCGTTGTACTGGCCGGTGGTCATCGCGCCGATCTGCGTGGTGGTGAAGCCGCTGACCTGAGCGTTGGTCAGGGCGGCGATGTCCGTCGTCTCCAGCCCCGCGATCTGGGTCGTGGTCAGGGCCGCCAGCTGCGTGGTGGTGAAGCCGAGCATCTGGGTCGTGGTCAGCGCGGTGATGGACGTGCTGGTCAGGGCCGTGACCTGGGTGGTGGTGAGGCCGCGGATCTGGCTGGTGCCGAAGCCCACCACCTGGGTCGTCGCCAGCGCGCCGAGGCTGGTGGTGGTGAGCCCCGTTACCTGCGCGGAGGTGAGCGCGCCCAGCTGGGTCGTCGTCAGCGCGCCCACCTGGGTGGTGGTCAGCGCCGCGAGGTCGGTGGTCTCCATCCCGCGGATCTGGGTGGTGCCCAGCCCGCCGATCTGCGTCGTGTTCAGCGCGCCGATCTGTGTGGTGGTCAGCGACGCCATCTGGTTGGTGGTGAGGCCACGGAGCTGCGTGGAGGTGAGGCCCTCGACCTGGGTGGTGGTGAGCGCGGCGACCTGGGTGGTGGTGAGGCCGCTGACCTGGGTGGAGGTGAGGCCGGCGATCTGGGTGGTGGTGATGGC
>NZ_FOSQ01000024.1 GCF_900114315.1 Falsiroseomonas stagni DSM 19981 | reverse complement strand
GCTGCCGGAGGCGTCGACCCCGATGTTGCCGGATGTCGAGATCAGGGTTGCCCCGTCATCCATCGTGACGTCGCCCGCAGTCGCCGTAACACTGACAGCCGCCGCCCCGTTGAGCTGAAGGCTGCCAGTGGTGGCGCCAACAACGAAGGCCACACTAGCGGCCGAGATGTTCTGCGCACCAGTCGACTGCACCATGTCGGTGATCGCCAGTGCCGCATCGGCGCTGACATCGATGCTGCCGCCCGCGTCGCCGCCTTGAAGAGTCGTCGCCCCGGTGAAGGTCGCGTCGATGTCGGATCCCGCGCTGAACGCAGAGATGACGGGAGCCTCGATGGCGACGGCCTTCGAGTTCGAGCCAATGCTTCCATCAGCCGAGATGTACAGCACACTACCCGAGATGAGCGAGTTGCTGCCGATGGCGATGATATTGCCCCCGGCGTCCAGCGTGACGTCCGCCGTGGAAGCCAGGGTCGCAATCGTCGTATTCCCGCTGACGATAATCTCTGCCTGGCTATCCCCGGCATCGAGCGAAGCGCTGCTCGTCATCGTGAAATCACCCGCGGAGCCCGCGCCTGTCGTCGTGATGGCCAGCCCCTCACCGGAGATGCTTCCGGTCAGGGTCACTGCCGCGCCCGCCTCAAGGCTCACAGCACCGACGCCCGACAGTGTTCCAATCGATATGGCCGTGGTTGACTCCACAGCCAGCAACCCGCCTGCCGTGAGGGAACCAATTGAGTTCACGGCCACTACGATGGGTGCAGATGTGCCAGAACCCACCGATCCACTGACGCTACCATTCAAGGTATTCGCGGAGACATTCGCCGCGCCCGATGGGCTGCTCAACAGCGACCCACCGCTGCTGTTCAGCACCACATCATCGCCCGTGACCGTGGCAACCGTCACATTGCCGGTCGCCTGCAGAGTGACGTCGCCGGCTCCGGCGTTGATCGTCGAGCCGGAGCCCATCGTGACGCCACCGCCGGTGCTGTCGATGGTGATGCCCACACCACTCAGCGCGCCAGTCATCGAGATGGTGCCGGTGGCGTCGACATCGATGATGCCGGTTGCCGTCACGCGGCCGATGATCGTCGATCCCGTGACATCAAGCCGTGCCGCACCACCCGCATCAACCGATGTGATCGCCCCTGCCGACACCCGAAGAGCGTTGCCCAAGGCGCCCACCGATGTGTCGGCATCGAGAGTCAGAGTCGTGGCGTTAATCGCCAAGCCTGAGCCCACACTGCTGATCGCGCCGCTGCGAGCCGTGACATCGACCGATCCGCCGGTGACAGCATGAAGGCTGGCGGCGCCGTTGGCGTCGATGCTGACCGTGCCGCCACCCGCATTCAGCGTGGACAACGCCGTCATGGTCACGTTGCCGGAGTTCGTCGTGATATCCGCGGAGCCGACGGCATTGGTGCCGCTCAACGTCACCCCGGCCGTGCTTTCGACCGTCATCGCTCCATCGACCGCGAGTGCCGCCATGGTCGTGGCGCCCGTGATCGAAAGGGTCATGTCACCCGTGACATCGGCAGAGACGATGCTCGGTGTCGCAACCTCGAGCGGGGCCGCGCTGGTACCGACATCACCCCCAGCATCGATGGCAAGAGAGGTGCTGGCGGAAATGTCAGAGGAGCTCGACTGCCTGGCGATAACGCCCGCCGAGGTCAACGACACCGTGCCGCCCGTGACATCGGCGAGTGTCATGTCACCGGCCGCAGAGAGCGTGACCGCGCCTGAGCCGGCAGTGACGCTGGAACCGCCGTCCATTTCAAACGACCCACCAGCGGCGTCGATATCGGCGCTGCCCACCGTGACGGTCGAGGTGAGGGTCACCCCGTCATCCGCATCCACCACCAGGCTGCCGCCATATGTGGTGACAGTGCCAATCGATACAGCCCCCGTCAGATCAAGCGTCACATTCCCATGGGAGGTGATGCTGCTGATTGTCTCGGCGTCCACAACCAGAGCCTGCGCCACGGAGCCGACCGCGCCGCCCGCATCGATCGAGAGGATTGCCGCCGAGATGGTCGAGCCAAGCAGCGTCGAAACATCGCCGCCGGTTGTGATCGTGATGGTGCCGCCGGTCAGGTCCGACAGTGTCGCGTCATCCGCCGCATGGACCGTCAGCGTCGCGGCGCCGACATCGATCGACGTCCCGTTGCTCATGGTGATGTCGCCAACCGTGCTGGTCAGCGAGCTGCTGTAGCCGTTTGTCGAGATGCCACCGCTGGTGAAGACGATATTGGTCGCGGTAATGGTCAGCAGGTCATAGGCTGACAGGTTATCCGAGATGTAGACGGTGCCGCTGGCAACGATCGTGATGGAAACGCCGGCACTCAGATCGCTACCGATGGTGAGATCGCCCAGCGCGGTGACATCGACGATGCCCGCATAGTTACCAAAGATGCTCCCACCTGCCTGGACCGTCACCACCTTGTCCACGCTGCCAGACGCCACCGGCGCGGTCTTGCTATAGAACTCGAGGCCATTCAGGTGGCTGTCGTCGTTCAAGCTCTGCGCCGTGAAGCTGTAGGAGCGAACGTCGACGGAGACGTCGTCTGGTGATGCTTCATACAGATAAGCCGAGGTGAGGACCTCCACGACGCCGTTGTTGTAGCCGGCGTCAACCAGATCGATGGTGACGCCGGCTACGCCCTGAAGCGTGGCGCTGTTGTTGGCGACGTCATTGTCCATCACGGCGGAGCCGACGGCGAGCGTACCGCGCGTCGACACGTAGAGCACACCCGACTTCATATCGACGTCGAGCGCCACCGTCCGCGCGGCTGTCGCGGAAGTGTCCCTGAACTTCACATTGCCGGCGGATGAGAGGTTGAGGGAGACGTCGCTCGCCGAGTCCGTCAGGGCTCCACGCAGATCGATCTTGCTGCCAGCCGAGACCGTGAGCGAGCCAACCGACAAGGTCTTGAGCGCCAGGTTGGCCGTACCGTTCAAGGCATTGGTCACCGTGCCACCAGCATCGATGACGGCCGCGCCGGTCGCCGTGATGCCGACCTTGTCCAGATCAAGGCTGCCGGTTGCTGTCAGGTAGACCTGGCCATCAGCGCCCAGCGCGCTGATGTCGACCGAGGCGGGCACCAGCGACCCGGCATCGAGGGTGACGATGCTGCTGTATTCGGTATGGGTCGCGACGGTGGCGTTGTCGGCCAATGCCGTGCTGCTCACGTAGTCCCGTTGCAGCCCGCCGATCACAATCCGGGAGCGTCTGGTGCTGTCGCTAATCAGGGTGCCTGTCGAGGTATAGATGGCGATCCCGGACGTATCGCTTCCCGCGGCCTCGGCCGAATTGGTCAGGAAGGTGCCCGCCGTTGATCCGCCGCTGCCGTCGAACTCGATCCCACGGTGGATATAGAGGCCGTTGCGCTTGATCTGATAGAAGCCGGTCGCATCCTTCCGATAGGTCGCGCCGCTGGTCCCAACATAAATCACGTCGCCCGTATCGGCGTCCCGCGTCTGCACGGTCTGGCCAACCGCGGCGCTGGTTGCGAGAGTCAGCGCGGATATCGCCTGGCCACTGCCATTCACGATCGGCGCGTTGATGGTGATGTTACCACCAGACCGGACCTCGAAGCTGCTTCCCCCCATGGTCACGGTCTCGTCGATCACCACGTTGGCGTCGGAGTCGATGACCATGTTGAGCGCCTGATACGATGCGCTGGTCGGCAGGATGAACGCGTTGCCGCTCGTGAACGTCACCGTGTTGGCGGCGTCCGCCGTCCCTTCAATCAGAAGCGTTCCGCCGGCATCCAGTGCCAGAGAGTAGCCGCCGCTCACACCGGAACCGCTGCCATCGGCAATGAGAAGGTCGCCGGACGCCGTCAGCACGAGCGCACCGGAAGACCCACCGGCGCTGGCGTGCTCCACCGTCAGGGACTCATTGGTGGTGACGGTGACATTGCCAGCGCCGCTCGTCGCATCGTGCAGCGTGACGGACGTCGTACCCGTCGGCGGGTCGATGGACAGGCTGATGTTACCGCCCGTCGTGGTCGCGGTGACTTCATCGGTCGCAAGAACGAGGCCGGTGATGCCAGTTGCCGCGGCGAGGGTGACGGAGGCGCCGGTAACGGTGCTCGTCTCCGTCCCCGTCACCGCAATGGCGCCGGTGGTCGATGTCAGCGAGACATCACTGTCTTCCGTCCCGGCTGAGACAAGGCGGACGGCGATGCTGCCGGTATTGCTGATGGTGATGTCACCATCGGTCGCCGCCGCGCGCGTGACAGTAAGGCCGGCGGAGCGGGTGTTGTTGACCGTGATTGCCCCGCTCGCCGCCGCCAGCAGGTCGATACTGGCAACCTTCGTATCAAGATCGATGCCGCCCGCGGCCAGCACGACAAGGTCCGTCCCCGTCACCAGGCCGCCGTCATTCTGGCTCAGCGTACCCGCCGCTGTCAGCGTGACGGTCGTACCCTTGATGCTGCCAAGCGCCAGCGCCGTGGTGCTGTCCATCGTCTCGATCGAGACGGCTCCCGACGCCGATTCCGCCGTCACGACATTGATCGCGTCGCGCGCCGTCAGCGTGATGGCCCCGCTGCCGGTCACCGTCGCGCTGGCGCTTGCCGCATCGATGGTCACCGTCAGGTCGTTCGCTGCCGTCGCCGACAGGGACGTTGCGGAGACCGCGTCGCCCTCGGCGCTCACGGATCCGGCCGCCGCAGTCAGGGTCAGCGTACCCGCCGCCGTAATCCGCGCGCCATTCGTGTCGATGTCGCCTAAGGTACCGCCGGCGGTGAGGCTGACAGCACCTGCCGAGATGGACGTACCGACCGTGCCGGTCACGGAACCAGCACCATCCGCGCCCTGGCCTGCGAGAAGGGCCACTGCGCCACCGCCTGTCGCGACAGTGCCGCCGAGTTCGATCGCGCCATCGGCCGTCACCGCCACAGTGCCAGCGACACCGGTAACGGAGACGGAGGAGGAGGCGCCCAGCGTCGCCGCATCGCCAGCGGTCAGCGTGATGGTGCTGGTCGCGGTCAAGGAGGAGATGGCCGCGTCGGTATCCGCCGCGGTCGTGCCGTCCGGCAGCTTGCCGGTCACACCAATATCGTCACCCGCCGTGATGGCAAGGGTACCGGCCGTCGCCTCCACAGTGCCGTAGACCGACACATCGGCCCCGGCGCCGATGGTGACGGACTGGCCGGAAATGGCGGTGCCACTGAAGGCACCGAAGGCGACGCTGCTGTCATCCGAAACGCGCAGCAGTCGCGTCACCGTGCGGTCAGACGTTGTCGTCTGCTGCGTGTAGGCGGTGCTCTCGTAGGATTGCACCGTCGCGTTCTGGCGTTCAAACGTCGCGTAGACCGGCCGATCCGCCATGACATCCGTCGGCTTCGTCACCGCGGCGAAGTTCATGGTCAAGCGCGTATCAGTGATCGTGTTCCAGGTCGACTTCCAGTTGTAGTTGTAGTGCTGCATCGTCTCCGCGACCCAGCCGGCATCCCATCTGTCGGAGGTATTCCAGTCCTGATAACGCTTTGATTCCTTGACATAGTAGTTGTACGAGCCCGCGGTACCCTTACGGTCCGACTCGCGCATGCTCTGCCAATGGCGGTTCCCAACATACCAGTCGCGACTCCAACTCCATTCGTCCCGGTCGCCACCGACCTTGTCCCAGTTGCCCCACTGATACTGCCAATCGCCATACGCGCTGGTGTCCACGCTGGTCGCATGGGGATCGTAGCCCGCCTGTCCGACGTACGTAGTGCCGGCAGAGGTCTGGCCCGTCGTGCTCAGGGTCGTGTCAAGGTAGGTCTGCGTCGCGATGACGTTCCGGCCCGTGCCGGTATCCGTCTTGCTGGTGCTGTTGTTCGCTTCGACGGTCCAGAGCGGCGTGGCGGTCTGGGCGACCGCGGACGTCCCCTCTCGCCCGTCATAGACCTCATAGGTCCGCGTGCCGCCACTGACATAGGAAACCGTCCATCGGGCGGGGCTGTTGTCCTGGTCATCCACCACGGCGCTGGCGGCCGCATTGTGGATCGTGCGCTTGTTGGTGACGTAGTCGACCAGCGTGGTCTTGTCCTGCGTGTACTTGACCTTGGCGCTGTCCTGGTAGCGGCCGACGGTTTCCTGCGCGCGGGCCGTCTCGCCCTGGCTGATGACGCGCAGAAGATCGTCCGAAGCGCCATCGGGCAGCTTGATATAGATGCCCTCCCAGCCCGGCAGCGGGGATGCGATCGTGCGCTGCACGGCACCGGACCAAGTCGGCACCGCCGCAGTGGAGGTTGTGACACCATCGACCGTCCGCTGCAGCGTGTAGTTGCTGTAGGTGAACTGGTAGAGCGGCTTGTAGCCCAGCGTATCCAGCACGGCGGACCGCTGCGCATCGGTCAGCTGGCCGAAGGTTGCCTTCGCGGCGGGCGCGGCCAGGTTGTAGGCGGACCAGGCTACGGTGTTCGTGCCGGAAACGTTGTTGTAATCTGTGCCCTGGACGAAGAACTCGCGGAAGATCCTGCCGTTCCAGTATCCCGTCTGGGTCAGGGTGACGTTCATCGTATAGTATTCGGAACCGATCTTGACGCTTTCGGTGCCGATCTGTTCCGTCACAACGGTGGTTTCCCACACCGTCTGTTGCTGGGTGACAGTGCCCGAAGCGACCAGCGAAGTGCCAGTCACGACGGAAACAACCTGGCTCTGCGGAGTCAGGCTGTAGGCGGTGCGGAGATGGTTTCCCGCATTCACCACACCGGAATCCACGGTGACCGAACCGCCCGCGAGCAGGGTGAGCGCCCCGGACGCGGAGAGCGCACCCCCTTCCTCGATGATGATGTTGCCGCCGGACAGATCAGTCGTCGTCAGCGTTCCCTGCAGCACCGCATCCGACAAGGACAGATCGACGCCAGCGCGGGCATCGATCGCCCCATCGGCGTCCAGCGAACCCGTGACGGTCGTATTGCCGCCCGAATTGGTCAGCAGGCGGCCGCCACTGTCGACCACACCGGCCAGATCCAGCGTGTTGCCGGCAATGGAGATGCCACCCGGCGCGGCCAGGTAGGAATCGGCCGCGAGCGTCACAAGACCGGAGGCATCGATCGCAACGGTGCCAACGGAATCCCGGGCCCGCAGGCTGGTGTCGGCCGAAAGAGTCACATCCGTGCCGCTGACCGTGATCGTGCTGCGCGCATAGACGTTGCCTGCGATCACCACCTCGGCGGCACCGTCGATATCGACGGATGCGGGGCGGACCTTGACGACACCGTTCTCGCGATAGATCGGGCCGATCTCGCCATTAATGGTGAGAGTGCCGGTAGCCGCCAGCGCGATCGTGCCGGCGGAACCGACATTGAGCGATGCGCCGCTCACGCGCGTCAGCAGGCCGCCCTCCTGGACCGCTCCGTTGGCGTCGAGCATGAGCACGCCGGCCGAATTGACGATCAGGCCGTCCGCGTTGACGGCATTGCCGGCCACGTCGATGTTCTGGCCGGCGGCGTTCGTCTGCAGGGTCAGCGCCCTGACTGTCAGGCCAGCGCCATCGGCGTCGGCACCACCACCCAGGGTGATCGAAGCGCCGGCGTCGATCACAGCGCCGACATCCAGCAAGCCGGCGGCATCGACAGTCAGGCTGCCGAGGCTGCCCTCTGTCTGGATCGTGCCGCGAAGCGTGATGTCCGCACCGCCCTCGATCGTAATCGCGCCAGCAAGCGAGCTGCCATCCTGAATGATGGCGATCTCACTGGTGTCGCCCATGGTGATGTCGCCGCTGCCGGCCGACAGGTCGATCGTGATCGTCCCCGTCGCGCGGATGGCGGCGCCGGGCGTCAAATCGGCGCCCGCGTCGGTCAGACCAATGGTCAGTCCGCTACCATTGATCGTCAACGTCGCATCAGTGCCGGCGGTCACGACGTTCCCGCTAGTGAGGGTCGCGCCGGCATTCACATCACCGCGGATCGCCATCATACCAGCATCAAGCGTGATGCTCGAACCAGTGCCGGAGGAAAGAACAACACCGCCGGCGGCAACCGTGAGCTCGTCAGTCGCGCTGAGGTCAACACTCGAGGTCGCGAGGACGATGCCCGAAAGGCTGGACGTCCCGATCCGGATGACGTTGGCATCGGCTTCAATGGTATTGGCCGTCACCATGCCGCCGGCAATGGTGAGCATGTCGCCCGCCGAGACATCCATCGTGCCCGAACTGGCCGTCACCGTGCCGTATATGGCAAGGTCACCCGTGGTGGCCTCGACCGCCAGCGCCGGCGCATTCGCGGCGCCGATTGCCGTCGTCGTGACAACACCATTGAGCGTGACATCGACGCCCGCGATCGCCACCGCACCATCGGTCACGATGCGGCCTGTTGTCGTATCGAGTGTGACAGCGCCCGCCGTGGACGTGACCGTGATGGCCGTCAGACCCGTGCTATCCTCGCCAATGCTGCTGTTGAGAGCGATGTTGCCATCGGCTTCGATGGAGATCGTGCCGCCAGACGTCGTGTGGAGATCCGCGGTGGCAGCGATGGTCAAACCAGTGCCGCTGCCCTGCGCCACATCGATCGTGATGTTGTTGTTGGCGGAGACTTCGCCGTTCAGCGTGAGCTGCCCGGTCCCCGTGATGGTAACGTCGTTGCCAGCGCCAGCCGCGCTCAGGCGCCCGCTGATGGCGCCCTGGGCACCGGCATCGACTGACAAACTACCGGCACGGACGTCGAGGGCCCCGGCTGCGGCAAGCAGCAAGCCCTCCTCGCCTGCCTCAATCTCGATCTTCGCCTCAGCACCGATCATGCCAGAGATGTGCACGAGGCGGCTTTGGGAGGTGGACGCGCTCAGCAGCGTCGAATCGATCTTGACGCTTGAGTTGTCGCCTTGAGCGTTGATTGCGAAGGCTTCGGCGGCCTCGATCATTGGCGTCGCGTCAAAGCCAAGCAGCGACTCATTCGTACTGCCCGAGAGAATGGAGAAGGAGTACGGCCCACGCAGCTTGATGTGCCCCTCGAGCAGCGCGGCCTCGAGTTCCAGGGTTTGGGTGCCGAAGGGGTGGACGGCCCCGAGCACGGGATCCGTGGGGCGGCCATTCGTGGCGGATATGGTCCACGCCGCTGTGCGCAGGGCCGTGTTGAGGTCTGCGACCAGATCGGCTGTCGACGTGTTGGTTGCCGTGTTCGAGACAGAAACGACGACATCCGCCTGGGCAGTATAGTTCCCATGGTCAATTGCGATGCGCAGCGTAGCATCGCTGGTGAGGCGCCCATCAGCCGTCACCGGCCAACCAGTGCCCGTCAGCTCATAGGTCGCAGCGGGTGCGAAGACGCGGATCGCGCCTTGGGATTCAAGGCTGATGCTGCTGTTGTCCTGCGTGGTCTGCAGGCGGACAGACCCCTCGAGGAGGATCGCGTTTCCGGTATAGGAATCTGACCCGACGAGCGGATCAACGCCACCCGTGATGGCAATGGAGGCGCCAGCGGTCAGCGACTGCGCCAGCCTTACCTGCGCGCCAGAGCTGATCGAGATCGACGAGTCGCCGTCACCATAGGTGAAGGAACGACCGAGGTAGTCCCCCGACGCATCGAGTTCATTGGTGACCGTACCGCCGGCAACCAGCACGCCGCTGATATAGGCGTCGCCACCGGCACCGATGACAATCGTGCCATCCGCATTGTTCGCTACCGCGACGGTCGCGGCATAGACGTGGACGCCAATGCCGGCGCTATTCGCGCCGGACGTCACCGTGATGGTATCCGCTGCTTCAAGCGTCGCGCCGACTTCGACTTCAGCGAGATTGACCGTCGTCGTGCCGCCTAGGACCACCACGTCCTCGCCATCAACGCTGATCGAGGAAGTGCCGCCCCAGCCGGTAGTCCACACCGTTGTGGCTTCGCCCGCCACCAACTGGCGTGTCGCGCCGGACACAACGCGCCCAGCAATCTCAATGGCGCCGTCCGCTGCAAGCGTGACGGTGCTGCCCGTGGCGCCATAACCACGCCCCGCTGCCGCGATGCTGGAGGCAATCCCCGTGACCAGCGCCATGCCCGAATCATCGGATCCGTCATCACCGGCGGCAATGCTGATGTCACCGCTCGCCTGCAGAACTGATTCTACATCAATCCTTTCACCGGCGATGATCTCAATATCCGCACCGCTCCCGGTCCAGGTAGCGCCAGAGACGCCAACTGTCCCGCCCGCCAGCATGTCCGCATCGACCACGACGTCGCCGCGCCCCTTGACGAGGATCTTGCTGCCAGATTCCGTCGTCCACAGTCGGCTCGCGGGCCCGAACGCAACGCTGGTGCCGTTGGCGTCATACCCGCCGGAAGAGACCGCAACGCCACCCGCGGTGTACCCACCACTGATAGTGATGCCCTTGGTGGCGTTGAGGTACCCTTCAACAAACATCAACCCAGCGGAACGAAGAACGATCTCCGAACTCGCACCAGGCGTGCTCACATTGGCGCGCAGGATCACCGCCTTCTCGGCGTGCAGGTCAATGGTCGAGTTGTCGGCAAGCACGCTCAACGTACCGGTTACAAGCAGCCCGTAGCCCTCGCTGTAGTTGGCGAGGTAGTGGGTCGACATCACCGTCGCGAGTTGGCTGAAGTAGCCCGCCTGGTTGAAGATGCCGTAGGCCGGGTGAAGGTCGAGGTTCGCGACAGCGCCATATGACGCGTCAGCGCGCACACCATCCCCGGCAGAGACCGTCAGGCTGTCGCTGGCGACGATCGCACCATCGACGCGCATCGCCTTTGCGCTGATCAGGCTGATGGAGGCATTGGCACCGGTCACGCCGGGGATCTGATCACTCCCCACCGTCGTGTAGGCGATGCCGCCACTGATGGCGCCACCGCTAGCCACCGCCAGGACATCGCCGGTCGATTCCAGCGTGATCGAGGTGTTGGCCCCACGCGCATAGACGGTGCCACCGCGATCCACGATGACCGGGCCACCCGCCTTCAGCACCAGCGAGCCATTGGCGCCACCGAGTTTCATGATGCCGCGGATTTCCACCGCATCACTAACTGTAACGTTCAGGGCCGCGCCGGCAGCCACAGCCTCCAGAAGACCCGTCGTGTCGACGGCCAGGCTGAGGGCCCCGTAGTCCGGGCTCTCCAGCGCGTTCACGCCGGTGCTGGCCGTCACGTTGACCGTCAGCGCCGAACTGCCCTTCAGCCACCCGCTGACCACCGCCTGTTCGCTGACTTGCATCACGAGGGTATCCGCCGAAGCGCCGGAATCCGGTGTTCCATTCGGATCGTGCCAGTTCTTGGTGTTCACCTGGAGGATACGCGCCTCCAGCGTCAGGCTGTCCGCCGGCGCCTGAACATCGCCCTGGACCTGAATCGTGTCGGCCAGCAGTCGCGTTGTGTTGCGGAAGGCGGCGAGATCGGAAGCCGCGATATTGGATCCCGACGCCCGAACGGTCGAAGACATCTTCGACAGCGTCGAATCCTTGACGTCGCCGAGATACATCGTCCCGGCAGTCGCGGAACGCCCGACAATGAGCGTGCTGAAGCCGGTCCCGATCGCGGTGAGATCGCGCGAAGAGAGTTCCAGGTAGTCGTCGCGGTCCGTTACCTCTGCGAGGACCTCCGTCCCAGACAGCGCCTCCGCGGCCGTGCCGATCGCATAAGCCTGCGTGGTATGCATCGTCCGGATGGTCAGCGTGTCCGTGCCGAGCAAGCTACGCGCGCCGGCATGCAGATCGAGGTCATCCGCTTCGAGAAGAATGTCGTCGCCCGCTGTAACCGTATCGTTTGCCAGCAACAGGGCGTTGTTGCCGCGCAGGCTTGTCGTCAAGCCGCCCGCGACCATGACGGCGCCGGACAGCACGTAGTTGTTCGAGAGGATGTTCTTCCAAGCCTGCGTGACGGAGGCGGCCCAGGTGACCGCACTCTCCCAGTGTCCCTGGAGAGTGGCGCTGCCAATGACGAAGCCGCCATTCTCGACGGTCGTGAGAGTAGCGTCTGAGCGCAGGGTGAGGCTATCGGCCTCCGACACAAACACCGAACCCGTGCCATCCGCCGCCGTGAAGATCGAGGCGCTGGCAACGTCTGTCGTCATCTTGACGGAAGAACTGCCGATGTCGCCGAAGGCGGCCATGGTAAGATGGCTGCCCGAAGCGTTGATCGAACTCGTGGCCGTGCTGGTGATGGAACCGCGGGCGGTCTGCAGGCGCACCCAGCCGGAGCCGGCCCCGCCCTTCGACGACGTGGACGACACATAGAGATCCGCGTTCAACGCGATGTCCGGCACGTCCGCGTCGTCGCCGAAGGTGGCGAAGTCGATGTATCCGTCGCTCAGCGCTGTAATGTCGTAATTCACCTCGATCGTCGCTAGCGTCTGAATGATCACATGCGCCGCGATAACTTCCGCCCCCTGCGATACCGAGTTCGCAATGACGCGCAACCCGGTCGTCCCGAGATCGATCGTTCCGGCATCAGTCAGCGCACGGAAAGTGACGTTGGTACCGAAGGAGGTGATGTCCGTTGCGCTGTAGAGCGCGGTCTTGCCGAGGAGGGTGAGACGCTCGACGAGGTTGTTGTAACTGATGGACTCCCGCCCGTTCACAACGGAGCCGGAACCGAGCCGAATGACGTCCACCGAACGACGCTGTTCGACCTGAACCTCGTCGAAGCTGCCCTGGCTGTCCGTAATGCCGAAGGAGCCGGCTGTCGCAGCGCTGGCCGCTGTGCCCAGCAGGAAGTAGTAGTCGTCGTTGCCTCCGACATCGGTGACGGTAATGCTGCGAGAGGGGAAGACGCTGGCCCGAAGCGTGTCATTGCCAGTGCCAAAACCGATCTGGCTGACCAGCAGACCTGGCGCACGCAGGACGTCGATAGTGCCATCGGTCCGCTGAGAGGAAGCAGATAGACCCAGGCCGGAGACCTTCACGCCAAGCGCATTGGTCATGGAGGAGAAGTTCAACGTGCTGAGACCGACCCGGTCGGTGATCAGAGTCGCGCCGAACGAGTCGCCGAGGACGAATGTATCCGCGCCGTCGCCGCCGGAGATTCGGTCGTCTCCCGTACCGCTCGAGATGGTATCAGCGCCCCCTGCGGCGATGATCTTGTCGCTACCCGCGCCAGCCTCGATCGTATCCGCCGCACTGCCGCCATAGATGGTATCGTTGCCGATGCCACCGATCAGCGTAGTCGCGATCGTTGCCAGGCTGGCGTCGATGCGGTCACCACCGTCGCCACCATCGATGAAGTAGTAGCCGCCAGAGCGGCCAACGCCCGCCATGATGGTATCGTCACCCGAACCACCGGTGATGGAGACGGCAACGTCGCTCGAAAGCCGCTGCGCGTCGAAATAGTCATCGCCTTTGCCAAGGTCGACAACGATGCGGGTGATATCCCGGTACGTCCAAATCCACGTCTTGTTGAGCACGACCGTGGTCAGGTCTGAGTTATCCTTTGGCGTGAAGATCTCCCACGTCTCGCCATCGTCATCCTTGTCGAGGCGCTCACGCTGCCCGGCCCGCGAGCCGGCATTGAGCGTCAGGATTCCATTTGAAACGCCGTATGCATTCGTCCCGACGTAGCCAAGCGTCGGCTGCATATCCGGCGCTGTCCAGAACGGAATGTTCAACAGGTTGATGCGGAGGATCTCCAGCTCCGCAATCGTCATGTCCTTCCCCGTGAAGGGATTCTCGGCCTTGACGAACAGGTTCACCACGAAGTCGACGGTGATGTAGAGGTCGAAGAGGTTGAAGGGTCCGGCTGCGCCGGGCCCCGTATAGCTCAACAGCGCCCACATCTCGCTGGGATGCAGCTTGCCGTCCTGCTCCTCATCGTAGTCGTTACTACCGCTATTGTAGTAGAGATTGAGGTTTCCGACCGTGTTCCCGCCGGCAAACGTCTCCGGTTCCGCGCCAATCGTCCGGCCAAGACCGTCGAAGAACAGTTTCGGCGTCGCGATATCGTGCAGGTCGAAATTGCCGCCGAATTCGATAAGCCCTTCGAAGCCGCCGGAGATGAGGCCGACGCCGGCGCTGGCCTGCAGGCCGACGCCCAGCTTAACATACGCTTCCGGCTTCTCCTTGCCCCCGGTGTTCCGCACGATGGCGCCACTGCCGGAAAGCTGATCGACCGTGTAGTCCCCGACATAGAAGCCATCCAGGAACCAGGCCGGGTTGCCGGTTTCCATCGCCTTCTGGATACCGCTGGTGTCGAATCCGAAGCTGATATCGATGGCGAGGGCAAGCTTGACGACCGCCTCGATCTTGAAGTTCAGGACGCCGTAGTTCAACTGCGCCAACAGGATCGGATCCATGTCGAGCGTCTTGATGTCGTAGGGGTTCTCGGGGTTGACGTAGGGATAGCCGATCTGCGGCAGATCCAGCGTCACCAGGTCGGTCGCATTACCGACCATCATGTCGTACCAGGCGTCGATGCTCAGCAGATAGGTGAACTGAAGCCCTGTCGCGAGCTTCGTACCAGCAGCGGCCGCGCCAAGCTTCAGGGACCCCATGGTCTGCATGCCGCGAACACCTTCCTTGATGTCCGGCACGCCGTAGACAACTTCATGACCAGCGGGGTTGGCGATGTCCTTGAGGGAGCCGAGATTGTACTTCTCGTTGGGGTCCAACGCCATCTTGGTCAGCTCGGCGCAGATCTGATAGGCGTAGTTCACCGCCTTCAGATACGCCATCGGAATCAGTTCCTTGCCCTGTATGTAGAGCAAGATGTTGATGATATCGCCGACGCAGGGTTCGGGTGTGCCCGTGAGGATGCTGAGCGCTGGAATGGGGAGCAGGAAGGGATAGATCGCGGCGTAGACAGGCGCGAGGACGATGGTGATGGGCGCCGTGAAGGCGACCAGGAAGTCCGCGATCGCCCCCGCATCGACGGTGAAGTCCGTGAGATCCACGGTTGGGATCTTGTAGTTTACTCCCTGTTGGAAGCCCCAGAAGATGCTGATGTTCGTCGTTGCGCTAACGGGTTCATACCAGTTGCCATTCGGCGCCTTGCCCATGTAGAGCTTCAGCGTTGCATCGAGGTCGATGTCGATCTGTGCGTCGACGAAGCTCGTGATGAAGCTGGTGGTCTGGGTACCGTTGGCCTTGGAGGTGATGCCGTTCAGCAGATACGGGGCCTCAACAGCCTCAACCGCGTCGTAGATCGACGCCTGCGTGACACTGAACAGATCATCAAGCGTCAGGCGGTTCTTGGCGCCACCGACCAGATCGAGCTTGACGTTCATCGTCACGTTACTGGCCGTCGTGGCGCCCTTGGGCTTGCTGTCTTCCACATAGGCCTGGAAGATGTTCATGGGCCCGAAGGCCTTGTAGGTGCTTGCCGCCGCCGGGTCGGCCGGTGAGCCATCCAGATAGGCGGTCAGCTTCGACGTGATCTCCGGCGCATAGACATTCACGCCACCGGATTGCGTCACTGGCGCGGTCGCCAGGTAGAAGCCACTCGTCTTGCTGATGCCGAAGCCCATGTTGTAGGCCCACTCGACCTGGACCGCGAAACCGCCATTCGTCCAGGTCGACTTGTCAACGGCATGGCCGTCCGCATCCTTCAGCGGAATGCCGTTCTTCTCCTCATAGGCACCGAGGGGGATGTCGATCTTGAAGTCGCCCGCATTGAGCTTCAGCGACATGCCGCTATCGGTGATGTAGAAGGTGCCCTTCAGTTTGAGATTGAACTGAAGCGCGTCCGCCAACGCCGGATCGGTCGTTGTTCCCGGCGCCCACTGCTGCAACAGGGTGCCGTCTTCCTTACGCCAGCTGACGTAGACATCGTTCGCATCGACGGTCGAGGATGAACTGGCTGTGCCTGTCGAGGTATAGGTGTCCTGCAGGACGGCCCAGGTGCCCGCAGTGGGTGCGAAGGCGCCGTAGATAGCATTGCGGAAGGCGAGGACGATGTCCCCCTCAGACGTCACATTCGCGATGGCTGTCGCCAGGCGTTCGCTGAGCTGCGAAAACCATTCAACGGACTTTGTTGCCGTCCCCTCCAGCATGTAGAGTTCCTGGGGGACAGTGGCGTAGAGCGCCTCATACACCGCATCCAGACTGTACTTCAGGCTGTCCTTGAATTCCTGCACATCCTTGATGACCGACATGATGCTGGTGTCGCCACCCATCGTGGCGAAGGTCCCGGTCACATCCGGAACGGTCAGCGTCAGTGCATTACCAGTGATGGTGGCGCCTGCCATCTCGGAGAAGAAGGTGCCCAGTGTGTTCGTGGGTGTCGCAGCAATCAGGGTCCCGGCACCCGTATCGGCAGAGCCGCTCAGTTCCAGGATCAGCGGCAAGTTGGCGGACAGCTTCCCCGAGACGGTCGCGCTGGTTGAAGTGGCCAGCGTATCGACGGCGGGATTGTAGCTGTTGCCGGTGGAAGAGTTGATCGCGACGGTCAGCGATGCCTTGTCGCTCGTCGTGGAGGTGAGGCCGTCTCCATCGATCACGAGGTAGCCGGTGTCGGTGTGCATGTGAATGCCACCGGCGAAGAACTTCATCTTTAGGCCAGTCCCGCGAAGGGACATGTCCAGCGTCGTGGTCGTGCCGGCTGCGGCACCGTTCGGACGCAGCAGAGTGACGTCGCTCAGGACGTTGGCGCTGGCCAAGCTCGCTACCGTGCTGAGGTCGCCCGCAAAAAGTTCGACCTCGATGCCGAGTGACGTCGACAACCTGTCAGCAAGGGCGCGCAGGGCCGCCTGGCGAGACGCGTCGACGCCGGTCGCCTCCGCGGCAGTCCGATAGCCGGCAACTGTCGCCTGCAAGCGCGAGCCGGATTCTAGGGTGCCAGGCAGGACGGCGGCAAGAGACGTGACGAGGGAATCGTAAAGGGCGTCTTCGACGTTCGCGCTACCCGTTGCGAAGGAGACCGCAGTGCTCGGGGTGAGCGTACTCTCCCCAACCCGCTTCGTTCCGCCTTCATAGACGGCAATGATCCGGTTCGGAGTCACCAGCGTGACGGCGCTCAACACATTGGCAGTCGCGAGATTCGCGACCGTGGCCAGATCACCCTCGATGAGTTCTACTTCAATGCCAAGCGACGTCGTCAGATCATCGGCGAGACCACGCAGAGCGGCCTGACGCGACGTCCCGATCGTTGTGCTCTCGGCAGACGTGCGAAGGCCGGCTACCGTCGCCTGAAGTATCATGCCGTCCTTCAGCGAAGACGGCAAAGCAGCGGCGAGAGCAGTAACAAGGGAGGCGTACTGGGCATTTGTGACAACGGCACTGTCGGTTGCAAAAGCGACCGCAGTGCTCGGGGTGAGCACACTCTCGCTAACTCGGTTCGGCTGGCTCAGCGAAAGACCAACATCGATCGTCGTTGTGATCGCGGCACTGAACGCCATCGTGTCGGAATTGCCGCTTCGATCGACCAGCGCGGCAATGCCATCAAGACCCGTCGACGTGCTCTTCGCCAGATCCTTCAGTGTCGCAACGTTCAGGGAGAAGCCATAGTCTTCACTGAAGGTATCGGAGAGGCTCAACCGGATCCGAAGCGTGGCGCCTTCCAGCGTCATGCTCACCGCGGACGTGCTCAGTCCGAAGGCGCTGGCAACAGCAGCGGCGGCCGCCTGGATTGTTGTTGCCGTGCCAGTCAACGCGCTCGCGCCGCCCGCGGCGATCTCCGTGGCGAAGCCAGTCAGTGTCTGAATGGAGCGAGAGAGACCCGGCAGATTTTGGGTGTAGAATGGCTGTGCGGACAGCGCATCCGCGATGGCAGTCGCGCCCTCCGAAACCGCCGCGGCGATGTCGGCGTAAGCCAGTTCAGAATACCACCACAAGCCATCGGACAGAGACGGGAGAACGCTCACGCGGGTCCCCGCGACCGCCTTGCCATCGGATACAAGTGTCGCCAGCACCGGCGAGAGCGAAAGATCTTGCGTGACGACGGTGGGGGTAGTGTCGTCGAGGGTCGGCGCGAAGCCGACGAATTGTGCCTGGCCGCCAAACGTCTGACCCGCATCGAAGCCCGCGGCGAACTCGATGCCACCGATCCGGACTTCGCCGCTGCCGCTTCGGCTGAATGTAAGGCCCGAGACGAGGCCCGTGTCCGCATCGACGGCAAACGCCGACGGGTCCAGCATGGCCGCACCGCCGAGGTCGAGCGCGACCGAGAATGTTGTTGTGCCCGCCAGGCTCGTACCAGTGCCCGTCCCGCCGGCTTCAATGCCAATGAAGCCGTAGTTGCCGGCAACATAGAAATTCTGCGCGGCCGTGGTGATGCTTCCGCTGAAGTTCAGCGCGCTGACGCCAAAGGTCGACTTGCGAAGGGTGAACGCGCTGGCGGTTGTGTTGGCGGCGCGATCGAGAACCACAGTCCGCGTTGTTACATGCGTCGCAGTGACTACTGTTGCCGTATCCAGCGCGGCTTCCGTCGATGCCTTCGATATCGAGAAGCTGTTGGGCCCCTGGAACTGGACTTTGCCATTGACGACGGACACGGTCAGGTCCGGGCTCGCTGCGTCGAAGCTGTAGGTCGAGCCAAGATCGGGCGCGCCAGGCGTGCGATCGACGACGGTCCATGTCGCACCCGCCATCGCTTCGAGCAGTTGCGCGGCGATGGAGCCCAAACCGACGTTGGAATACGTGTTCGCCGCACTCAGCAGAATGTCGGTCTGGACAGCGAAGTTCGACAAGCCGACGCGAAGGCGGAGGGCAACATCCGACGTCAGCGCCCCGGTGGATGACGTGGGCAGAGTGAGGTTTAGCTGATAAGGCCAGTCAACCGATTCGATCAGGTAGATTTCTGACCCAACGGCAACCTCCCACTTCGGAGGCTTACCCGTCGAATAGGAGAGTCCATCGCTGCTGGCAGTCGGCAACGCCCGCATGGCGTTGGTGAAGATGTCGCTGGACGTCGTGAAGGTATCGCTTCCGGCCACGATCGAGCCCGTGCCGGACAGGACCGCGCCCGATATGTCAATGACCTGGGTCGCCGTGCCCGACACCGTCGTTGTGATCGTGGCCCGGTCACCGGTCCTGAGGCTCAGGTCATCGCTGCCAAGGTCCAGGTCGAGAGCGATCGTATCTGTCGTGGTTGTGGTATCGATGACAAATGGAAGGGTGAGTTGTCGTGTGGTGTTGTTATACGAGATCGATCCGCTACCGAATGGCGTGCCGGCGTTCACCGCCGCGATCCAGTCCTGCAGCGTAGACAATGCCTGGCGGACGTCGTGCACGACGTAGGTCAGACCGGTCGCTGCCGTCACGGAACCCGCAAGTTCCAGTCGGTAGCCGGCGTCGGCTCCGGTCACGTCGACATCGGAGATGGTGTAGGTGCCGACAAGGGCACCAGCACTCGTGTACAGGCTGACCTGCTTGCCGATCAGGGGAGCCGTGAAGAGGGCTGTCGCGGAGGCGACCGCGCCGCTGCTGATGTCGCGCCCGGCGGCCGAGATGGTCAGTACGTTGATGTTCTTCGCTTCGGTCAGCGCGACACCATTCAGGTCTACCGCCACAGTCCCCAGCGAGATGGCCGCGCCGTTTCCATTGGCGGCGGAGCCACTGATGCGATCAACGCGGGGCTTGCGGAAATCTATCGTATCCAGAACGGAAGTCTGCCAGGCGCCGCCGAGATCGACCCCGGAAGCGAGCGTTCCTGCTACGTAGGGCAGTGCGGTCTTGAGCGCCGCCGACTCCAGCGTTGTATCGAGACCATTCGCGAGGCGGAGCAGCGCGTTCGTCGCATCGGCGACCGCCAGACTGCGGAAGCCTGCTAGCGGGGCGAAGTCGCTCGCCGAGGCAGAGACAACTCCGCCGCCGACCGGCGTACCCGCGAGGGCGATGGTGGGCGTATACCCTGCCGTCACGCTCACGCCAGCGAGGGAGGCGGAGATTGGCAGGTTGACCGCAATCGAGTTGATTGTCGGGCTGACCGTGACGACATCAGACACGATGGCGACGTCACCAACCAGGCTTACCGCCGCGGTTGCGCCAGTGACATCGATACCCAAGGCGCCATAGCGGCCGGTCGTAGAGAGCCCGGTTGCATTGGCGCTGATGTCATAAGCAAAGTCGTCCAGGCGGAACGATGCTGTGCTTCCGGACCACCCAATGCCGAGGCGGATGTCACCGCGGACAGCCAATGTCGTGCTTGGTGCGGCATCGAGGCTGACCCCGAGGGCGAGAAGTGCCTCCTGCGCGGCGATGCTGACCGTCTCGCTGCGCACCGCCGCCGTCTGCAGGTCCAACCCGTAGCCGCGGCCGTCAATCACCACCGAAAGCGCATCCGCGCCGACATCTTCCGTCGTCGGGCGCCAGTTAGTTTCCAGATACGCGATCAGGCCCGCCATCGTCGGGACGGCGTCGCCAAGCGGGATTGTGTCATCCGCGATGGCAACCATTCCGAGAGCTGGCCGCAGGTAGCGTTCAATGTAGCGGCCCAGATGCAGCACATCGCTGGCGTGCAGCAACTGGTTCAGATTGTAGCCCAGCCCGTCGAGCGCCTCACCCAACGCATTCAGGTCAGTGAGATCGCCTTCCAGATCGGCGGCGCCGGTCGTCGCTGTGGTTGTGACGCCGAGGTTCGACGTTGTCGTCGTGTAGGTTACCTCTGCCCCGAGGGCGACTACCTCGAGCTTCAGGGCCGCGGCACGCAGCGATGTCATGAAGGCCGCACTGAATGCCGCAGAAGACGCATCCACCTTGATGCGGGAAATTCTTGATGCCGTTGCAAAACTGAGATCAACCGGCAGATTCGTTGTCGCAGTCGTTGCGCTTAGGCTGGCGCCGGTCGTGTTCGCTTCGAGCGTTGCCGGTTCCGATGTGTTTCCAGTGGCTGCCGTATAGGTCCCAACGGCCCGGGCCGCATAGCCGGTGCCGACGAGGGTCATTGCAATGCTGCCCGCGGCAAACCTGCCGACAAGGCTTGAGGGATCCACGTCAGAGTAAATGTCGGCATAGACGCCACTGCCAGAGATACGCAGCAGTCCGGACTGCGACCAGATCGACACCGCCGCATAGATGCGGGGCAGGCCGTCAGCCGTGATAGTCGCGTCGCCGTTCAGACTCGCTCCATCGGCAGCGGCCGTGAACGTACCCGTAATCGAGAGGCCTGTGCCCCCGATGACCGATCCAGTGCCCTTGATGTCGAACGTGTTGGCGCTGGTGGAAGCGAGCATGAAGCTCGCGGCGGGTGTCGACACGCCAACAGTCGCACCGGACAAGCCGGAGAGGCGGAGACGGCCCGCCACATCGAAGGTGCCGGCGCTTCCGACAGTGCCGCGCCACGTGCTGTCGACGGCATCGTAGGCGATGGACATCGCCCCGCTAAGGATCGAGTCCCCCAGGTCAATGGCCAGGGTTCCGGTCAGAGTCGGCGCAAGACTGGCGGTCAGAGCCAGGGCAGTGGTGAAACTACCAACTGTGACGGTCTCATTGACTGCAACGCTCGCGGTGTTCACATCCAGTCGTACGTCAGAACCGCTGGCGGTCGCGCCGGGAAGGGTCGCTGCGACAACCGCGCCAGTAAAGCTTGCTGCGACATCGGCGCCACTGACACGCAAGACCCCGTTCGCAGCAGTCAACAGCGGGCTGGAAGGCGAATGGGCAAGCGCAACGGTAGTGCTGCTCGCAGCCACGCCGACGATAGCAACGGAGTTAGCCACATCCCAAGCGACATCAACCGTAACATCACCGGTAAGCCGTAGCCCTCCTGCGGCAAACCAGCCTAAAGCCGTGACAGAGCCAGCGGCCCCAGGGGATGTAAGGAGTACTGCGAGCGTGTCGGCCTTTGCAGACTCCGAGAAGCTGAAGTCGATGCCACCGGGGAGCGCGACCGCAGTGAGACTGAGACCGGCCGCATCATAGCGCGTCGTAAACGCCATTCCATCGCCGGCGTAGATGCCAGCGATCGAAGCAAACGTTCCGGTCCTGCTACCGTAGGTCAGAATGTTGAAGACGTCGCCCGCCGTCGGCACAAAGCCGTTGAGGAGGCGCAGTTCCAACGCGCCATCGAGATCGGCAGCGCCCTCCACCGCGACCTGATCGTAGTCAACGCCAGCCGTCGCAGCCCCCGCAATCTCGATCCGAAGCGTACCCGATGATGCCTGGGTGTAGGACGGGTAGGCGTTCGTGCCAGGCGAGTGACCAGGAGACACGGAGCCCTCGTTGAGCACCGCGCCACCAAAAGCGCCGCTCCCCACCAGGACCTGCCCTGGCTCCACGACCAGCATCGCCGCGTCGGTGTCGACCTCCTGCCTCAGGCCGTCGCCAGAGAGCAGCGCGAGGTCGCTGGAGAGCGAGCCACCCTGCTCACCCCCCGCTTGCCCCGATGCAGTCGACGCCTGCTGAGACACGGCAGCCGGACTAACCGGCAGCAGCACGTCCTGCACAAGCAACTGCGCGTCGCCGGCGAGCATGATCCGGGGCTCGAGCACCTCCAGCAGGCCCACCCTGGGCTGGCGACGGCGGGACGAGGGAGTTGATCGACGCGCCATCAGCAGAACATCCCTCAACCAGTCAGACCGCGCATCACGAACGCGAGCGGACCGCATCGTCTGCGGTTTACGCTAGCATGCAGACACAGCCGATCACGGCCGCATTGCGCTTCCTTTTTTCCTAGGAAGAGGACTCGCACGCAATAGCGCGCGTCTGATCAAGCCCCACTGTCGACACGTCTCTACAAAAATGATCTTCATATCGCGTGTAATTGTTGAGCCACGCTTGTTATTGGGAAACGCTTTGCGTGTCTCGCGCTCTGCCTTGGTTCGGTGGGCGGCGTGGCAGGGGAACGAGAATGTTCAGCGATCGCTGGCTCCATGTTAGCGGGCTGCAGATCAGAATTCACAGCCGGATTAGAGTCTCAACGCGTAAGATTGGCGGCGAGACGTGGCATATGCTGCACGATCCAATGAGCAATGAGTTCGCCCGACTTCGCGCTGATGGCTGGCGCTTCATCGCGTCCCTTCCTTCGCATCGCTCCGTCGGGGAAGCTTGGCAGGCAGCCTACGATCGGGGAGAAATTGGATCGCTCACCCAGCATCGGGTGGTACAGCTCATCTCGGCACTCTACCGCCGCAATCTGCTGGCAATCACCACATCTATTGACAGCGCGCGGCTGGCAGACAGGGGCCAGCGCCGGCTGCGCAAGCCCGCCCTGCAACGGGCCCAAAATCTGCTGTTCCTGCAGGTACCGCTTGTCGATCCCGATCGCGCGTTGCGGCGAGTGGCGCCCCTGCTCCGCATCGTGTTTGGGCCGGTCGGTTTGCTGATATGGGGCCTTGTCGCCTTTCTCGCCCTTTCAACGCTCGTCCAGCGCTGGGAGAGTGTGATCGACGCTTCCAGCGCAGTCTTTGCAGCACCAAGTCCGATCCTGCTGTTTGCATCCTTCACGTTATCCAAGGCACTACACGAATTGGGCCATGCAGGCATGTGCCGTCGTCATGGTGGCGCCGTGCATACGCTTGGTGTCATGCTTCTCATCTTCGCTCCGATCCCATACGCGGATGTCAGCTCCGCCTGGGGATTTCGTAGCAGGTCTGCACGGGTCGCCGTTGGTGCCGGCGGCATGCTTGTCGATGTATTCGTCGCATCATTGGCGACGCTCGCGTGGTCGTCGACACCGGCAGGACCAGTCAATGACGCCGCATTCAGCCTGATGCTTACATCGGCAATCTATGCATTCGTCATCAATGCAAACCCTCTTATGCGATTCGATGGCTATTACATCCTCAGCGATCTGATTGATGTTCCCAACCTGGCGGCTCAGTCCTCGGCCGCCTTCGGCAATGCGGTGAGGAAGCTCTTTCTCGGTCAGCCCACCAGCCGCGATCAGGATGACGTCGTCGTCGATCATCCCGGGCTTGCCGCGTTTGGTGGTCTGGCCCTCGGCTACAGGATCTTCGCGATCGGAGGCATCGTGCTGTTCATCGCCGATCAGTATCTCGGACTTGGGCTGCTTGCCGCAGTCATTCTGGCACTCAGCGCATCAGGACCGCCGGCGCTCCGGATGCTGGCAGCATGGCGGACGAGCCGGGCAGACGTGTCTTCCATTCCGGCGCGCGCATGGCTGCGAGGCGGCATCTCGGTGGGACTGGTGTGCGCGCTCATACTCAGTCCCTTGCCCGACTGGAAAACCCTCCCCGCCAGCATCGCAGCCATCGGCGCAAGGCAAGTCTCAGCCGGTACCGCCGGCCGCGTTGTCGAAGTCATCGGACGCCCGAACATGCTCCACCGGGCTGGCGAGCCACTTGTCAGGCTCGAAGATCCTGAACTCGCCCTGGAACGGAGGACAATCGAGTTGCAGCTAACCCGCAATGGAATGATGGAGCGGCGCGCTCTCGCCAGCGGGACGGCGGATCTAGACCCCATACGGGAGCGCCGCCGATCACTGGAGCAGGCGCTGAGGCAGACGGACGCTGACATCGCCTTTCTGCTCGTCCGCGCGCCCGCGGACGGATACTGGGCGGCACCGTCTGTTCACGATCATATGTATGGTTGGGTCGAGCGCGGTACCGAACTCGGGACACTGATTCCCGAGGGTGATTATCGCTTGATCGCTGTTGTGCCGCAAAGCGCATCAGCAAGTGTCGCCAGCGTAGCCGATCTCACGGGCACCGTCCGATGCTCTGGCGACGCTCGAACGATGATGTATCTGCACGACCTGCGCATGGTGCCACTCGCCATAACAAGACTCCCCAATCCGGCTCTCGGTTCAGCGAGCGGGGGCGACATTGCGGTTTCTGGCCACGATCCAACTGGCACTGCGAGCGTCGAACCTATCTTCCAGATCGAAGGGCGGATCAGTGGACCCGATCATCCCTTTCTTGTCCATCGCCGCTCATGCTGGGTTCGGATCGCATTACCCCACCGCAGCCTCGGCGCGCGCTGGCTTGAAGCCACACGACAGTTCTTTCAGCGGCGTTATCGTCTGTGATTGCTCCCCTCCGCCGGATGGCCGGTTCGAATCATGCAGAAGCCCCGCTGCCCAGCGGCCTCAAGGCGTTTGCATGGAGGGCCGAACGTCACCTCCAACTCAGGTGGTGGGTGGCGCGGGGCTTGCGCCACAAGGCCGTCCGCATTCATGCGATGTCCGAACGCCTACAGCATCTATCGCAACTCGACTTGCAGCGGCGGATGCGTGAGCAGAGAGACCGCATCGTGCTGGCACGTTCCTTTCGCATTGCTGATGAGGATGAGGCTCTTGCTCTGATCTGCGAGACGGCATCACGAACAACGGGCATGCGGCCCTATGCCGTCCAGATCATGGGAGCGCTTGCGACGGACCGGGGCTGTCTGGTGGAGATGCAGACGGGAGAGGGGAAGAGCCTGACGGCCGCGCTTTCTGCTGTGATGTCCTCTTGGACTGGCGCGCCCTGTCACGTCCTCACGAGCAACACGTATCTGGCCACTCGCGATGCCACCTTCTTTGCGGCCTTCTATGCTGCGTGTGGACTGAGCGTCGCATCAATCGGCGAAGCGGATCAGTCGGCGACTCGGCTTGCCGCATACGCGGCGGATATCGTTTACACCACAGCGAAGGAACTGCTGGCAGATGTACTTCGGGACGAGATCAGCCTCGGCGGAACACCGACGCCGACCGCGCTCTGCCTGCAGATGCTGTCCTCAGGGGGCGCCAAAAGCGGCCAAGTCGGTCGTGGCCTCGGCGTTGCGATTGTCGATGAAGCAGACAGTCTGCTCATTGATGACGCAGTCACGCCCTTGATCATCGCAACGGAGAAACCGCTAGCAGGATTCGAGGACGCGATACGCGAAGCCGTTCGGATTGCCGGGTTACTGAAGCAGAAGGTCCACTTTGACCTCCATCCCGAAGTCAGACGCGTACGACTGAATGATCTGGGCGTGCAGGTGGCCACTGAATACGTCGACGACTTTAGGCCCCCTTGGGCGTCGCCGACGCGCGTCGTCGATCTTGTCAATCTCGCATTAACGGCAAGCTGTCTTCTCGAGCAAGGCAGGCACTTCGTCATCGAGAAGGAGCAGTTGATCCTGCTTGACGAGCAGACCGGCCGTCGCGCCGTGGGGCGTCATTTGTCCCATGGCCTCCACCAGGCACTTGAGATCGCCAGAGGGCTCAAACCAACCCCCTTGTCTGAGATCGCCGGGCGTCGAAGTTTTCAGAGGTTCTTTCGGGCCTACCCGCGCTTGGCAGGCCTGACAGGCACCGCAGCGGAGGCGGCGAAGGAGTTCTGGTTCATTTACCAGATGCCGGTTGTACGCATTCCCTCGCATCTTCGCTCCAGACGCAGTGACCTCCCACTGCAACTCCTGACAGACGAGAATGTGAAACTCACGGCAGTCGCAGCAGAAGCCGTCTCCATCGCCGCGCAGGGGCGTGCGGTCCTGGTCGGCACCAGAACCATCGGCACCGCCGAGAGAATGGCCCTCCTAATTCATCGTATAGGTGGGACGTACAGACTGTTGACCGCGTCGGATGAGTCCGTCGAGGCCGCGGTCGTTGCCGCTGCCGGCGAACCGACGGCAATAACGATCGCGACCAACATGGCGGGTCGTGGCACCGACATCAGATTGCCGGCGACCGTGGCTGCCGCAGGTGGCTTGCATGTCATCCTCGCCGAAGTGAATGACCTGTCGCGCATCGATCGGCAGATGGCAGGCAGGGCCGCTAGGCAGGGTGAACCAGGATCATCTCGTCGCTTCCTCTCTCCCGATGATCGTGTTTTCCATACCGCCAAGGCGCCTCTCCTTCAGCGTCTTCTCAGATGCGCTTGTCTGTTCCCTCCGAGCATCGCGAGTAGAGTTGGAGCGTTGCTATTGAGCGTTGCGCAAGCGCGACACGCCAGGATGGGCGTCGCCTCGAGACGGGCGGTACTCGTGAGCGATCTGCAATTCGAAGAAGCAGGGTTGTGATCAACATGCAGGCCACCGACGAATCGCTCGCCCTCCCCAGCAGCCTGCTCGTTCGTTTCGCTACCAGCGATGACCCGGATGCGATCGACAGTCAGGCCATGCTGGCGAGTGTCCGTGCGCTCTTCGACGCAAGGTCCGCCATCCTTCTCTCCCGCAGCGCGCAAGGTGGACAGTGGCGCGCGGCAAGCGGAACCGACGGCACCGCCGAGGTACTGACTCTTGGCGCCCCCCTGCTCGAGGATATCGCCGATCGGGCCGTCACCGAGGCTGCCTGCCTCATACGGGGTGGAAGCGCGGGCGCAGGGCGCGCCGTCATCGCCCTTACGCTCGGTGCGGACCGGCCAGGCAGCAGTGTTGTCGTCATGGTTTCCGTAGACTCACCCGATTTGCCGCGCGCGGTCTCTGTCGCTGGGCCCCTGGTTCAGTTAGCCCCCGACACGATGAGGCTTCGCGGCGCACTCACCTCCACGCAGTTGGAGAATGAGCGCCTTGGCAAGATCATCGACATAGTGGGCCGCGTTGATCGTGCTGCGCGATTCAGGGTTGCCGCGCAGCAGATGGTCGACGCGCTTTGCAGCTACATGCAGGCGTCTCAGGTCGCACTCTGCTGGCGGCGGGGAAAGCGGGCTAAAGTCGTTGCCGTCAGCCACATGGACTCAATACCGCGCCGCACAGAGTTGGCGCGGTTGATGGAAGAGGCCGTGGACGAGGCAGCCCAACAGGGACGCGAGTTGATGTGGCCCTTGCCGTCAGGGGATGGCGCTCGTGCTTGGTCGTTGACCGCCTATGTACGAGAGAGCGGTGCTTCAAACGTTGTCGTTGTCCCTATTGGGATAGGAGGCGATTTCGTCGGCGCCCTCGTTATGGAGGGAACAGAGAATCCGCTCTCCGAACCCCAATTGTGGCTGCTTCGTCTTCTCGCGGACCAGGCGGTGACGCGGTTGATCGCCTACCATGAGGCGGAGAGCCTGCTCGCCACGCGGCTTTGGCGCGAGACTGCGAACAGCCTCCGCTTTGCGCAGAGTCTGACTTTGCGAAGGTCTTTCCTGGCGGCAGTCGCCCTATGTGCGCTCGTCGGGCTGGCGATCATGCCTCTTGAACACCGTGTGCATGCGCCGGCCGTGCTGAGGACCGATCAACTTGCACAGGTTGGCGCTCCTTTCGACGGCTTCATCGACGCGGTGCTGGTGAAGGTGGGCGACCCTGTCGTCGTCGGGCAAGTCCTCTTCCGCCTGAAGACGCGCGAGCTTCTTCTGGAACGCGCGAGCGCCCTCGCGGATGTCGCGCAATATGAGCGTGAGGCACAGAAGCATCAGGCGTCCGGCGCGGGTGCCGATATGCGCATCGCGCTTGCGCAGGTGGAGCAGGCGAGAGCGAGACTTCAGCATATAGACTTCCGAATCTCCGCCGCCGAGGTTCGCTCACCCATTGATGGCCTGGTCGTGGAGGGCGACCTTCCGCAGCAGTTGGGCGCACCCCTGCGCCGCGGCGAACCGGGCTTCAGGGTTGCTGGCCGGGAGGGCATCTACGTCGACATCCTTGTCCATGAGTCGGACATCAGTCTGATCCATCCCGGCACTACGGGGGAGGTCGCGCTGGTCGGCCAACCGGCCATCGCCACGGCCATTCGGGTCTCGCACATCGTGCCAATGGCGAGCCTTCAGGGCGGTGAGAATGCCATTACTGTCCGCGGGCAGGTCGACAGCGCTGAGGGATGGTGGCGGCCCGGCATGACTGGCATAGCCCGGTTAGATGCCGGCCAGCGTCCTGTTTGGTGGCTTGCAACGCGGCGGCTTCTCGATTTCGCGCGAATTCAACTGTGGTGGTGACGCGCCAAAGGCGGATTTCAGTCGGGGCGAGGCAACGCGCTCCCAAGGTCAGGTCGCCGCCCGATTGGGCGGCTCCTCTCGCTTCGAAAAATCAAGTCGCCAAGGATGCATCGTCATGCAGTTTGATAATTTTCTTGCTCCACTGACCGCGGCCCACTTCCTCGACTCCTACCTCGACACCAAACCGGTTCACCTCACGGGTCATCCTCATCGCTTCGGTCAACTGCTTTCCACTCACAGCATCGATGAAGCGTTGGCAACGGCGGACATCTGGGCACACCAGGATCTACAACTTCTCTTCTCTGGCCGGCGCGTCCCCACGGAGCAGTATTGCTATACGGTACGCACGAGGGCTGGAGACGTCATCTTCCGGCCGGATGCAGATCGCGTTCGCTTCTGGATAGCACAGGGCGCGAGTGTCGTTTTGAATGGCGTAGAAACATACACCATTGGCCTTCGTGTCATTCAGCGGATGTTCTTGGCGGCCGGCTTCGCGGAATCATGGGCCAACATCTACATCTCCCAGAAGGGGAGCAAGGCGCTGGAGGCGCACTGCGACACCCATGACGTATGGATACTGCAGGCAGCCGGGCAAAAGATCTGGAACATTTGGCGGGCGCGCGAGGAGTGGCCGCGTGAGGGTGAGCAGACTGGCCAAAGGACGATCATCGAGAGAGCCGCGCATCCCGGCAATCCCGATAGCCGAAAGGGCGAACTACTCAGCCAGGTGATTCTTCGCCCAGGCGACGTGCTTTATCTGCCTCATGGCTGGTACCATAGTGCGATGGCGGAGACCGAAGCCAGCATGCACGTGACCTTCGGTGTCAGGCATCCGTCTGGCATCGATTTGCTCCAGGTCCTGTTCGGGAGAGCCCTCGCAGACAGCCTGTTTCGTCGTCCTCTTCCTCTGCATGATCGTCGGGGCACGGCACTTCCAGCAACAGCCGGCCATCTTGCTGCGCTTGGGGATCGCCTCGCTGAACTCGCGCGTGATCCGGCAACTGCGGCGGAGTTGGAGAACCTGACCCAGGTCTCCACGCGTCGCGGCTTGTGGCAAGCACCGCTCACGGTCGCCGAGCTCAGTGCGTCACCCGACCAGGATGCGGGATGAGGCGCACCTGGATACGGTTTTCACTCGATCGGAGGCCCTGGAATGGGACGAAGAACATTCAGCGGCGAGTTCAAGCTTGGGGCGGTGAAGGTGGTTAGCAGGCTGCGGAAATTCGGCTGTTCAGAACGGCTGTGACCTGATTCGCTGTATCGGGGTCGTGTCCCGGGTGGTGGTGTAGGAGGTCCAGAGCCCGGGGCGCGTAGCGAAGCCCCATGGCTGAGCGGAGCGGAGCGCCCCGGGCGGCCACCGCGGTGATCTTCGGTAGGGTTGGGTTGTCGAGACCTGCAACCCCTGACCTTGGAGCGACCGCGATGACCGATGACAAGATTGCCCTTCGGCAGATGCTCGAGAAGGGCTCCGACGCGACCTTCCTGCGCGAGATGATTGGCTTCGCCGCGCAGCGCCTGATGGAGTTGGAGGTGGGCGAGGTGACCGGCGCCGCGCATGGCGAGCGCAGCCCCGACCGCCTGGTGCAGCGCAACGGCTACCGGGATCGCGACTGGCAGA
>NZ_FOSQ01000001.1:1199717-1441781 GCF_900114315.1 Falsiroseomonas stagni DSM 19981 | reverse complement strand
CGCTCCAGGCGCCCATGCCGTCATCACTCTCGATGGCGCGGGCTGGCACCAGACCGGCGGCAAGCTCCAGGTCCCGGAGAACATCAGCCTGCTACCATTGCCGCCCTACTCGCCCGAGTTGAACCCGGTCGAGAACGTCTGGCAGTTCCTGCGCCAGAACCAGCTCAGCAACCGGGTCTACGAAACCTACGACGCTATCGTCGATGCGTGCTGCGATGCCTGGAACGCCCTCATCAACGATCCAAGCCGCATCACCTCCATCGCCACCCGCGACTACGCACAGGTCAACCGTTGAGGGCGTTGGTATAAGTCCGCCTAAACGGCATAATCGGCTTAAGTCATAGTAGTGACCTAAGCGCCGCGTCCCTGCCGCATCCCGAGTGATTCCTGGAAGCGCAGCAGGTAGCCATCCGGGTCCTGGACGATGAACTGCCGCACGCCGGATTCACGGTTCCCGGCCCGGTACCATTTCTCCTCCGGTGCCATGTAAAGGGGCCAGGAGGCAGCTTCGAGCGCCGCCAGCACCGGCGCGATGGCGAGGAGTTGGATCTGCAGGTTGATCCCCCGCCCGAAGGGGCGTTCCAGCGGGCCGGTGATCCAGCGCCGGCCCGGTCGGAAGGCTTCCTCCAACATCACCTGCACCCCATCGCGGTGGAGGTAGGCGAAGCCGTCCTCCGGCCGGCCATAGGCGACCGCGAAGCCGCAAAGCCCGCCCCAGAAGCGGAGGCTGGCCGGAAGCTCCGAGACCAGCAGCTCCGGGACGAGCTTGTTGTAAGCGAAACTCACACCAGGATGGCCAGCACCATCGCCGCCGCCATGGCCCCGCCCGCGATGCGCACCGGCAGCGCGGAAAGCCGCAGCGCGCCCAGCACGCCCAGGCCATGCAGCGCGGCCGTCGCCACCAGGAAGCCCGCCGCATAGCCCAGCGCGCCATTGCCGGCCGCCAGTTCGAGCCCATGCGCATTGCCATGCAGCAGCCCGAACGCCGCCACGACCGGCAGCGCGAGGCCGAGCGACAGGCGCGCGGAGGACGCGACCAGCGCGCCCAGGATGATGACGGAGGCCAGGATGCCGCCCTCCACCATCGGCAGCGCCATGCCGGCCATGCCAAGCGCCCCACCCAGCGCCATGCCGCCGAGGAACAGCGCGGGCAGCGCCAGCAGGGCGCGGCCGCCCATCAGCCCGGCCCAGAGGCCGACGGCCACCATGGCCAGCACATGGTCCAGGCCACCGACCGGGTGCATCAGCCCCGCGACGACGCCATGCACATGGTCGCCCGCGCCATGCGCGAAGGCCGGGACCGGCGCCAGCAGCGCCGCGAGCGTCAGGAAACGGCGCATCACGCGACCACCTCTCGCCGGGTGAGGCCGCCAGCGGCCAGGATGAAGGCTGCGATTTCTGCCACGCCCTTGTTCTCCTTCAGGTTGGTGAACATGAAAGGCCGCGCGATGCGCATCTTCTTCGCGTCGCGGTCCATCACGCCGAGGTCGGCGCCGACGAGCGGCGCCAGGTCGATCTTGTTGATCACCAGCAGGTCGCTGCGGGTGATGCCCGGCCCGCCCTTGCGGGGGATCTTGTCGCCGGCGGAGACATCGATGACGTAGATCGTGAGGTCAGCGAGTTCCGGGCTGAAGGTGGCGGCCAGGTTGTCGCCGCCGCTTTCGATGAACAGCACTTCCAGCGTCGGATGCCGCGCCGACATCTCCGCCACCGCGGCGAGGTTGATGGAGGCATCCTCCCGGATCGCGGTATGCGGGCAGCCGCCGGTCTCGACCCCCATGATGCGGTCGGCGTCCAGCGCACCGCTGCGCGTCAGGAATTCGCTGTCTTCCTTGGTGTAGATGTCGTTGGTGATGGCGGCGATGTCGTTGTGGTCGCGCATGTATTTGCACAGCCGATCCACCAGCGCCGTCTTGCCGGAACCGACGGGGCCGCCGATGCCGACGCGGAAGGGGCCATTGCTCATGATCTGAACAGCCTCGTGTATTGCGTCTCATGACGCAGGGAGAAAATGTCGATCGCGAAGGCCGCGGCGCCGAGGTCGTCGGGATCCGTGACAGCCAGCGCCGCCTCGGTCGCGCGCAGCACGATCGGCAGCAGCGCCGCCGTCGCCACCTGCCCATCGGTCTGCCCCAGCGGCACCACGCGCACGCCGGCGGAGACGATGTTGCTGGCAAAGCCCGTGAGCCAGCCGAAGACGGCGTCGCGGAGCGTGATGCCGTGGAACGCCGCCGCCGCGCCGAAGGCGACCGCATGGGTCAGCCGCCCCGGGTTGCGCGCGGCATAGGCGGCGAAGCGAGGCTCCGGCCACGCGGCGTTGGTGGCGAGTGCGAAGGCGTGCCCCGGCTGCGTCGCCTCCAGCGCCAACTCCGCCGTGCCGCGCCAGCAGGCGCCGAGTTCCGTGAGATCATCGAGCATCTCGTCATCGCCGGCCGCGGCCGCCCGCCAGGCCAGCGCCAGCAACCCGCCATCGACGGCGCCCGCGCCGTGCAGCAGCGCGGCCTCGACATAGGCGACGAGGTGGTCGCGCTTCGTCACCGCCCCATCCTCCACCGCCATCTCCAGCCCATGGCTGTAGGAGAAGGCGCCGATCGGATAGGCCGGCGACAACCAGGCGAGGAGCCGCGCGAGGGCGGCGGGATCAGTGCCCGTGGTGATGGCAGTCGGGCCCGTGTTCGTGGTCATGGTCATGGTCGTGGTCATGCGCATGGCCATGGCCGTGGGGATGCGCCGGCAGGCGGTTGTGCTCTCCGTATGCGCCACCCTCGGGATTGAAGGGCGCGCGCACCTTCCGCAGCGTCGCGCCCAGGCCCTCCAGCATCCGGATGATGACGTGGTCATGCCGGATCAGGATGCTATCGCCCGCCAACTGCGTCGGCAGGTGCCGGTTGCCGAGATGCCAGGCGAGGCGCAGCAGCAGCGCCGGCGTCGGTGCGGTGACCTCCACCAGATCCTCCGCTGCCGCCTTCACGCGGATGAAGCCGCCATGTTCCAGTTCCAGCCCATCGCCATCGCGCATCACGGTGGCTTCCGCGAGGTCCAGCAGGAAGGAACCGCCGCGCTCCGTCAGGTACATCTTCCGGCGGCGGTAGCGGTCGTCGAAGTCGACATGGACGGTGTCGCGCTGCTCGGCTTCCGGCCAGGTGCCGGCGGCGTGGACGGCAAGCGCGCGGGGTGGCGTCGTATTCGGCATCAGCCTCTCTCAGAACAGGAAGTAGCGCTGCGCCATGGGCAGCACGGTGGCGGGTTCGCAGACCAGGAGTTCGCCATCGGCGCGGACCTCATAGGTCTCGGCATCGACCTCGATGCGCGGCAGGTGGCTGTTCAGCACCATGTCCTTCTTGCTGATGCCGCCGCGGGTATTCACCACCGGCAGCAGCTTGCGGGCCAGGCCGTAGCGCTCCGCGATCCCGGCCCCGATGGAGGCGCCGGACACGAAGGTGACGGCGGACAGCGTGTTGGCCCGCCCATAGCTGCCGAACATCGGGCGGTAGTGGATGGGCTGCGGCGTGGGGATGGAGGCGTTGGGATCGCCCATCGGCGCCATCGCGATCGTGCCGCATTTCAGCACATAATCCGGCTTCACGCCGAAGAAGGCCGGCGACCACAGGACGAGGTCCGCGAGCTTGCCGATCTCGATGCTGCCGACATGCGTGGCCACGCCCTGCGCGATGGCGGGGTTGATCGTGTATTTGGCGATGTAGCGGCGGACGCGAAGATTGTCGTTGTCGCCCGTCTCGCCCGGCAGTCGGCCGCGCTGCGCCTTCATCTTGTGCGCGGTCTGCCAGGTGCGGATGATCACCTCCCCCACCCGCCCCATCGCCTGGCTGTCGGACGACATCATGGAGATGGCGCCGAGGTCGTGCAGGATGTCCTCCGCCGCGATGGTCTCCTTGCGGATGCGGGACTCCGCGAAGGCCACATCCTCCGGAATCCGCGGGTCGAGGTGATGGCACACCATGAGCATGTCGAGATGCTCATCCACCGTGTTGCGCGTGTAGGGCATCGTCGGATTGGTGGAGGACGGAAGAAAATTCGGGTGGCCGATCACCTTGAGGATGTCTGGCGCATGGCCACCGCCCGCGCCTTCCGTGTGGAAGGCCTGGATGGTGCGGCCGGCGATCGCGGCGATGGTATCCTCAACGAAGCCGCTCTCGTTCAGCGTATCCGTGTGGATGGCGACCTGGATGTCGTACTGGTCCGCGATGCGGAGGCAGGTATCGATCGCCTTCGGCGTCGTGCCCCAATCCTCATGCAGCTTGAAGCCCGCCGCCCCCGCCAGCGCCTGCTCCTCCAGCCCCGCGGGGAGGGAGACGTTGCCCTTGCCGAGGAAGCCGAGATTCATCGGAAAGGCTTCCGCGGCCTGCAGCATCCGCTCCATGTGCCAGGGGCCGGGTGTCACGGTAGTGGCCAGCGTGCCATGTGCCGGGCCGGTGCCGCCGCCGAACATGGTGGTGACGCCGGAGACCAGCGCTTCCTCGATCTGCTGCGGGCAGATGAAGTGGATATGCGGGTCGATGCCGCCGGCGGTCAGGATGCGGCCCTCACCCGCCAGCACTTCCGTGCCCGGGCCGATGATGATGGTGATGCCGGGCTGCGTATCCGGGTTGCCGGCCTTGCCGAGGCTGTGGATCAGCCCGTCCTTGAGCCCCACATCGGCCTTGTAGATGCCGGTGTGGTCGACGATCAGCGCGTTCGTGATGACGGTATCGACGGCGCCCTGGGCGCGCGTGACCTGGGATTGCCCCATGCCGTCGCGGATCACCTTGCCGCCGCCGAACTTGACTTCCTCGCCATAGATCGTCAGGTCGCGCTCGACCTCGATGACCAGGTCGGTATCGGCAAGCCGCAGGCGGTCGCCCGTGGTCGGGCCATACATGCCGGCATAGGCGCGGCGGGAGAGTCTCGCGGCCATCAGAGCTTGCCCTCCGTCTCACCGCGGAACCCGTGCACGATGCGGGCGCCGCTATAGGGCACCAGCTTCACGCTGCGCGACTGGCCCGGTTCGAACCGCACCGCCGTGCCGGCGGGGATGTCGAGCCGCTGGCCGCGCGCGGCCGCACGGTCAAAGCGAAGGGCGGGGTTGGTTTCCGCGAAATGATAGTGGCTGCCGACCTGGATCGGGCGGTCGCCGGTGTTGGCGACCTCGATATCGGTCACGGGGCGGCCGACATTGAGGTCGATCTCGCCCTCGGCGGGGAAGAGTTCGCCGGGGATCATCGGATGGGCTCATGGACAGTCACCAGCTTGGTGCCGTCCGGGAAGGTAGCCTCGACCTGAATTTCGAGAATCATCTCGGCAATGCCCTCCATCACCTGGTCGCGCGTCACGACGGTGGCGCCATCGCGCATCAATTCGGCGACGCTGCGGCCATCCCGCGCGCCCTCGACGACGTAGTCGGTGATCAGGGCCACCGCCTCCGGATGATTGAGCTTCACGCCGCGTTCCAGGCGCCGTCGCGCCACGGTGGCGGCCATGGCCACCAGCAGCTTGTCCTTCTCACGCGGCGTCAGGTTCATGCGTCACCTCTCATTCGCGCCCAGCATGGCGCAGGCCGGATCATGTGCGCCACAGTCTTGGCAGGCGGGGCGGCAGCGATAGCGCGGCCTGTCGCAGCGCCACCAGGGCGCCCGCGACGCCGGCACGCACGGCGCCGGCCTCCCCCATCCAGCGCGCAACCAGCAGGCCGGGCGCGACGACGCCGGCCCGGCCATCGGTCAGGTCGCGCAGCAGGTCACGGTGGCTGGCGGCTTCCGGCGCGGCCAGAAGCAGCGTCGCCACCGCCCCGGCCCCGTCGAGCACGAAGGGCGATGCTGCCGCGGCGGGATCAGCCAGCCTGAAGGCGTCGGCCCAGACCAGCCGCCCGTCGCGCCGGACGCGCCAGCGGTCATGCACCGCGCCCTGGGTGAAGCGTTCGCCGCGGGCCGCGCGGCCCAGCACCAGCATTTCCGCCGCCAGCAGCGTGGCATCGGCGGCCATGTCCACCTTCATGCGGCGCGTCAGCCGCGCACCGTCGAAGAGGATCGTCTCCTGCGGCAGCCACTCGCAGACGCCACCGCCTTCGAGTCGCAGGGTCGAGGCAATCTCCGTCTCCGGCCCCAGCGTGCGATAGATTTTTTCTGCCGCCGGCGTGGTGGCGGTGAAGCGGGCGCGGGGGCCGAGCGTGATCGCGACCTCCAGCGAATCGCCGCCCGCCAGGCCGCCCGCGACATTCACCAATGCCGCCTGCTTGGGCTCCGCCGGATCGCTGTCCGGGAACAGGATGCGGAGCGGGGAGGATTGGTAGAGATGGGCGATGCGCGCGCCTCCGGGCGCGGCAACCAGGCCGAGTTCGGCGCGCCCGCGGGAGCGCTGGTGGGAAGGCGCCGGCGGCGCGTTGATTGGCATCGGTCGCAGCGTGGCATGGGCTGGCGGCGCTGCAAACAGGGACGCGCTCCGGCAAGGTCGAAGCGTGTCCGCACTGACACCTTGCACAGATCCGCAGCGCCGAAACCGGCCCCCGGGCAGTGATCGCCCGATTCTTGGGCGGCAGCCGATAGTGCGAGAACGCGAAAGCGAGGATCGCCATGGCCCGATCGTATGCAGGCGCTCTGGCACGCATCTCGCAACTGCGATCGCGGGGCGGAAGCTGGGGGGCCACAGAGGTCCATCGCGGTCCGCCACGACCCGATGCCTGAGGAGGCCCGTTCCCATGAACCATCGCATGCCGATCACCCGGCGCGCTGCGCTTGCCAGCTTCGGCGCCGCCATCGCGGCGCCGTCCATCCGCCCGTCCTTCGCCCAGGCCGCGCCGATCCGCGTCGGCGTGCTGCACTCCCTGTCCGGCACCATGGCGATCAGCGAGACCGCGCTGCGCGACACCGTGCTGATGATGGTGGAGGCGCAGAACGCCAAGGGCGGCATCCTCGGCCGGCGGCTCGAGGCGGTGGTGGTGGACCCGGCCTCCAACTGGCCGCTGTTTGCCGAGAAGGCGCGCGAGCTTCTCGCCGTCTCCCGCGTCGACGTCACCTTCGGCTGCTGGACCTCGGTGTCCCGCAAATCCGTCCTGCCGGTGTTCGAGGAGCTGAACGGCCTGCTCTTCTACCCCGTGCAGTATGAGGGCGAGGAAGAGAGCCGCAACATCTTCTACACCGGCGCCGCGCCGAACCAGCAGGCGATCCCGGCGGTGGAATACCTGATGTCCGCCGATGGCGGCTCCGCCCGCCGCATCGCGCTGCTCGGCACCGACTACGTCTATCCGCGCACGACGAACCGCATCCTGCGCGCCTTCCTGATCTCGAAGGGCATCCCCGAGAGCGACATCATGGAGGAATACACCCCCTTCGGTCACAGCGACTGGCAGGGCATCGTCAGCCGCGTGAAGCGCTTCGCGGGCGAAGGCAAGAAGACCGCCATCGTCTCCACCATCAATGGCGACGCGAACGTCCCCTTCTATCGCGAACTCGGCAACCAGGGCATCAAGGCGGAAGACATCCCCTCCGTCGCCTTCTCGGTCGGTGAGGAAGAACTGGCCGGCATCGACACGCGCCCGCTGGTCGGCCACCTGGCGGCGTGGAACTACTTCATGTCCGTCGACAGCCCCGCCAACACGGCCTTCAAGACGATGTGGCAGGCCTATATCCGCAACCCTCGCCGCGTGACCAACGACCCGATGGAAGCGACGCTCGTCGGCTTCCAGATGTGGGCGCAGGCCGTAGCGCAGGCCGGCACGACGAATGTCGATGCCGTGCGGACCGCGATGTACGGCCAGAAGGTGGACGCGCCCAGCGGCTACACGCTGGAGATGCACCGCAACCACCACCTCTCCAAGCCCGTGATGATCGGAGAGGTTCAGGCGGACGGCCAGTTCAATATCGTGTGGAGGACTCCTGGCCCGATCGTGGCCGAGAACTGGAGCCCCTTCATCCCCGAGAACGCGAACCGCCGCCGCGGCTGAGCAGGAAACGGGGGCAGCCTTCGGGCTGCCCCCACACCCCTTCATGAAGCACACGCTCCTCGCCTTCCTGTTGCTGCTCGCCGCCGCGCTGCCGGCACGGGCGCAGGATGCCTTCGTCGCCGCCCTGCCGGGGCTCGCCGGCAATTTCAACGCGCAGGCGGAGGCGGTGGACCGCCTCGGTGCCCTCGCCGATCCCCGCGCCATCCCCGTGCTGCGCGCCCTCGCCGATGGCCGGCTCCTCAAGCTCGCCGACAATTCGCTGGTCATCCGCGACGGCACCGCCACCACCGATGTGCTGACCGGTGCCGCGACCGAGGCCGCGGGCACGGAGGTGCTGCGCATCAACAACCGCGTGCGCGTGGCACTGCGCGGCGCGCTGGGCCGCCTGCAACTGGTCTCCCCCGATCCGGCGGAGCGCCTGGCGGCCGCCGAGGCGGTGTTCCGCAGCCGCAGCGCCGACAACGTGCCCCTGCTGGACGCCGCCCTGGCGCGGGAGACGGTGCCCCGCATCCGGGACCGCATGGCGATCGCACTCGCCGCATCCCGCCTGCTGGCGAGCGACCCGGCCGCGAAGCTGCTGGGCGTGGAGGCGCTCGGCGCTTCCTCCTCGCCGGAAGCGCGATCCGTGCTGCTGGAGGCGCGCGCGGCCAACCCCGATATCCTGCCGCAGATCGAGGCCGCCGTCGCGGCGATCGACCGGCGCCTGGCCGTGCGCCGCGCGGCGGAGACCTTCTTCCAGGGCCTGTCGCTCGGCTCCGTCCTGCTGCTGGCGGCACTCGGCCTCGCCGTCACCTTCGGCGTGATGGGCGTGATCAACATGGCGCATGGTGAATTCGTCATGCTGGGCGCCTACACCACCTTCATCGTGCAGGAAGCCTGCCGCGGCATCCCCTGGCTGCTGCCCTGGTCGCTGCCGCTGTCGGTCCCCGCCGCCTTCCTGGTGGCCGCGGCCTGCGGCGCGCTGATGGAGCGCGGGTTGATCCGGCATCTGTATGGCCGGCCGCTGGAGACGCTGCTGATGACCTTCGGCGTCGGCATGATGATCCAGCAAACGGTGCGCCTGGTCTTCGGCGCGCAGAACCGGGAAGTGCTGAGCCCGCCCTGGATGCAGGGCACGCTGATGCTGCCCTTCGACATTCCCGTGACGCAGAACCGCCTGTGGATCCTGGCCTTCTCCCTGGTCGTGCTGGCGCTGACGGTGGCCGCCATCCGCTTCACCCGCTTCGGGCTGGAGATGCGGGCCGTGACGCAGAAGCGCGCCATCGCGGCATCCATGGGCATCCGCACGGGGCGCGTCGATGCCCTGACCTTCGCCTTTGGCTCCGGCATCGCCGGCATCGCCGGCGTGGCGCTCAGCCAGATCGACAATGTCTCCCCCAACCTCGGCACCGGCTACATCATCGACAGCTTCCTGGTGGTGGTCTTCGGCGGCGTGGGGTCGCTGGCGGGCACGCTGGTCGGCGCCTTCGGCCTCGGCCTCGTCAACAAGATCCTGGAGCCCTGGGCCGGCGCGGTGCTGGCGAAGGTCTTCGTGCTGATCGCGGCCATGATCTTCATCCAGCGGCGCCCGCGCGGGTTGTTCGCGCAGAAGGGCCGGGCGGCGGAAGCATGAGCGCGACGGCCACCCCCCTCCCCGCCTCCCGCGCGCGGCTCGGCCTGCGGGCCGGCCTGCTGGTCGCGCTGCTGCTGCTGGCCGCCATGCCGGTGCTGAACCAGTTGCCGGTCACGCACCCCCTGCATGTCTCCGACTTCCTCGTCAGCATCACGGGGAAGTGGATCTGCTACGCCATCCTCGCCTTGTCGCTGGACCTGGCCTGGGGCTATGCCGGCATCCTGTCGCTTGGCCATGGTGCCTTCTTCGCGCTCGGCGGCTATGCCATGGGCATGCACCTCATGCGCCTGATCGGGCCGCGCGGCGTGTACGGCCACCCCGTCCTGCCGGACTTCATGGTCTTCCTGGGCTATCGCGAACTCCCCTGGTACTGGCTGGGCTTCGACAATTTCGCCTTCGCCATGCTGATGGTCGTGCTGGTGCCGGGTGTGCTGGCGCTGGTGCTGGGGTGGCTGGCCTTCCGCAGCCGCATCACCGGCGTCTACCTCTCCATCATCACCCAGGCCATGACCTACGCGCTGATGCTGGCCTTCTTCCGCAACGACATGGGCTTCGGCGGCAACAACGGCTTCACCGACTTCAAGGAACTGCTGGGCCAGCCGCTGAACACGGATACGGCGCGGGCGGGGCTGTTCTATGCCTCGCTGATCGCGCTGGCCGCCTCCTTCCTCCTCTGCTCCCGCATCACGCGGAGCAAGTATGGCCGCGTCCTGACCGCGATCCGGGATGGGGAGAACCGGGTGCGCTTCCTCGGCTACAACACCACGCACCACAAGCTCTTCGCCTTCGTGCTCTCCGCCATGCTCGCGGGCGTGGCGGGCGCGCTCTACGTGCCGCAGGTCGGCATCATCAACCCCGGCGAGTTCAGCCCGGCCAATTCGATCGAGGCCGTGATCTGGGTCGCGGTCGGTGGCCGCGGTACGCTGGTGGGCGCGATCCTCGGCGCCTTCTCGGTCAACGGGTTGAAGACCTGGCTGACCAGCGCGGCGCCGGACCTCTGGCTCTTCGTCCTGGGCGGGCTTTTCGTGCTGGTGACCCTGTTCCTGCCCAAGGGCCTGATCGGCCTGCTGAAGGGGCGCGGCGCATGAGCAACAAGCCGCCCAAGGGGGGTCGCAGGCTCTACCTCGATGGCGTCTCCGTCGTCTTCGACGGCTTCCGAGCGCTGAACAACCTGTCGCTCATCGTGGAGCCGGGGGAGTTGCGGTCGGTGATCGGACCCAACGGTGCCGGCAAGACGACGATGATGGACGTCATCACCGGGAAGACGCGGCCGACGGCCGGCACCATCAACTTCGGTGAGGTCGACCTGACGCGGCTGGATGAGGCCGCCATCGCCAATCTCGGCATCGGCCGCAAGTTCCAGAAGCCGACGGTCTTCGATGCGCTCACGGTGTTCGAGAACATGGAACTCGCCCTCAAGGCGCCCCGCGGTCCGCTGGCCTGCCTGCGCTGGGCGCTGACCGGTGAGGCGAAGACCCGCATCGATTCGACTCTGGAGGAGACCGGCCTGCTCGACCGTGCCCAGGACCTGGCCGGCATCCTCAGCCACGGCCAGCGGCAATGGCTGGAGATCGGGATGCTACTGATGCAGGATCCGGAGCTGCTGCTGGTCGACGAACCCGTCGCCGGCATGACGGATGCCGAGACCGAGCAGACCGCTTCCCTTCTGGTGCGCATCGCCGGCAAGCGCAGCGTCGTGGTGGTGGAGCATGACCTGGAATTCGTCCGCGCCCTCGGCCGCCGTGTGACCGTGCTGCATGAGGGCAGCGTGCTGTCGGAGGGCTCCATCGACCATGTGCAGAACGACCAGCGCGTCATCGAAGTGTATCTGGGGCGCTGAGCGATGCTGAACGTGGCCTCGATCGACCTGTCCTACGGTGCCAGCCTTTGCCTGCGCGGCGTCTCCCTGGTGGCGGAACCGGGCAAGGTGACGGCGGTGCTCGGCCGCAACGGCGTCGGCAAATCCTCCCTGCTCCGCGCCATCATGGGGTTGGAGAAGGTGCGCGCCGGCTCCATCACCTGGGAGGGGCGCGACGTCACGCGCCTCGGCCCCGCGGAACGGGCCCGCGCCGGCATCGGCTATGTGCCCCAGGGGCGGGAGATCTTTCCCTTCCTCACGGTGCAGGAGAACCTGGAAACGGCGCTGGCGGCGGCACCGCGCGGGTCGAGCGTCGATTCGGAGATCTTCGACCTCTTCCCCATCCTGCGGCAATTCCTGCGGCGACGCGGTGGCGATCTTTCGGGCGGCCAGCAGCAGCAGCTGGCGATCGGGCGTGCGCTCTGCGCCCGGCCGCGCCTGCTGATCCTCGATGAGCCGACGGAGGGCATCCAGCCCTCCGTCATCAAGGACATCGCCCGCGTCATCCACCACCTGGCGCGGGATCGCGGCATGGCCGTGATCCTGGTGGAGCAGTACTACGATTTCGCCCGCGAACTCGCCGACAGCATCGCGGTGATGGTGCGTGGCGAGGTCGCACTGTCCGGCCCCGCCGGTTCGCTGGATGAGGCCGCGGTGCGGAAGCTGCTGACCGTCTAGGCGATCCCCAGCACGCCCTTGCCGTCCATCGTGATGCCGCCGAGGCCCGTGCGATGGGCGAAGACCTCGACGGGATGGAACAGATAGAGCCAGGGCGGGTTGGCCTGCAGGCGGGACAGGCAGCGCCCATAGGCGGCCTCCCGCTCATCCTCGACCACGGCGTGGTTGGCGGCGGTGATCATCGCCTCCAGCGCCGCATCGTCATGGCCCTGCCACCAGATGCCCTTCACGGCGGAGGACACCTTGTCGTTCAGCACGCGATAGGTGCTGTGGGGCGTGGAATCGAAGATGGCCATGTCGCCCATCTCCTTGCGACCGACCTCTCGGGCGAATTCGGGGCGGTCCTTCTGCACCTCGATCCGACTCGGCAGGCCGATGGCGGCAAGGTCGGAAGCGACACGTTCACTGATCTCCCGCGCCTTTTCCGGCATGTGTTCCGGCGTGCGGATCAGCAGCGGCGCTGATGGTGCGGCGCCATCAAGTAGGCGGCGGGCGGCATCCCGATCATGCGGGATGGGCGATAGCGCCGCCGCCTTCATGCCGAGATGCAGCGGGCTGACAATGGTCGAGGAACGCTGGCCGAGGCCGTGGAACAGCCCATCGATGATGGCCTGCGAATCCACCGCCATGTTGACGGCGCGCCTTGCGGCTTCGCTGGTGAAGAAGCCCTCGGCGCAGTTGAGGTAGTACATGACGGAGAGCGTGTTCAGCGCGCGGCCCCAGGCGAGGTCGTCGCCGAAATCCGGCGCCGCGTGCATCCGTTCCAGGTTCATCGCGACATCGGCGCTGCCATCACGGAGCGCGCGGAGGCGATCATCGGCATCCGGCATCGCGGTGAAGGCGATGCGGTCCGCCGGCGCCGCCACCCGTTCCAGCAGCGCATCCCGTTCCGGCACATGGTCCAGCACGCGCCAGGGACCGGTGCCGAGCAGCGGACGGCCATCCGACGTCAGCCGGCAGAGATAGAATTCCGTGAAGATGTCGAGGATATCGGCAAAGGGCGTCGGGTTCTCCACCGTCACCACGTCGCTGCCCTCGGCCGTGATGCGGGCCTCCGCGAGATAGCGCGAATAGGCCCATTTCATGCCGAACATGTCGAGCGAGTTGCAGATCTGGCCAATGAACTCGACCACATCCTCGGCGACGCAGGGCTTGCCGTCATGGAAGCGCGCGCCGGGACGGATGGTGAAGCGCCAGCGTCGCGCCGTGCCGTCACGCGCCCAGGTGCCGAACAGCCCCGGGCGCAGCACACCGTCATCCCAGCGGATCAGCGGCTCCAGCACCAGATTCTTCAGGGTGAGGACGCTGGTATCGTCCGTCACCTGGCGCGGCGGCGTGAAGCGGCACTTCTCCGCCGCGATGCGCAGCAAGGTCATTGCGGCTCGATCGTGCGCAGGATCGGGGCCCAGGTCGCTTCCTGCGCCCGCATGAAGGCCAAGTGGTCCGCCGCCGAACTCGGCGTGACATCGACGCCCAGGCGTTCGAAGGCCGCGCGGTTGGTGGCATCGGCGAAGACAGCGTCGAAGGCCTGGCGCAGCCGCGCCACGACGGGATCGGGCACGCCCTTCGGGGCAAAGAGACCCATCCAGCTCAGCACCAGGTAGTCGGGCAGCCCGGCTTCCGCGATGGTCGGCAATTCCGGCAGCGCCGCGGCCCGGGTGCCGCCGGTGGTCGCGATGCCGCGCCAATGGCCGGCGCGGATCGGTTCGATGGAAGTCGCGATGGTGTTGAACATCAGCTGCACCGCGCCGTTCGTCAGGTCCGCCCGCGCCAGGGCATCGCCGCGATAGGGGACGTGCACCATCTGCGTCCCCGTCATCTTCATGAACATCTCGCCGGACAGGTGGATGGAGCCGCCCGCGCCGGCGGAGGCGAAGTTGAGCCGGCCGGGATTGGCGCGGGCATAGGCGATGAATTCAGGCACCGTGCGCACGGGCAGGGAGGGATGGACGACAAGGACATTCACGCTGGAGAACATCATGCCCAGCGGCTCAAGATCCCTTTCCCACTGGTATGGCGTGTCGCGGATCAGGTAGCGCGTGTTGATGATGTTGGGGCCGCCGGTCAGCAGCGTGTAGCCATCCGCCGGTGCCTTGGCGACGACGTCGGTGCCGAGGTTGCCGCCCGCCCCGGGACGGTTGTCCACGATCACGCGCTGGCCGAGCTGCGCGGCCATCGCGTCGCCGAAGGCGCGGGTCTGGCTGTCCGATCCACCACCCGGCGGGAAGGGCACGACGATCCGCACGGGACGGTTCGGATAGGGCTGCGCCACGGCCGCCGTGGGCAGCAGCAGCGCGGCCGCGAGGAGGGCACTGGTGAAGGCTCTGCGCATAGCGTTCTTGTCCCTGTTCTTGCCTGAGTGTTGTTACCAGAGTCCGGGCAGCCAGAGCGAGAGGGCCGGCAGCAGCGCCAGGATCGCGATGCGGATCGCATCGGAGACCACGAAGCCCATCACGCCGCGATAGGTCTCCCCCATCGGGACATCCTTCGCCATGGCGTTGATGACGAAGAGGTTCATCCCGAAGGGTGGCGATATCATGCCGACCTCCACGCTCATCAGCACCAGGATGCCGAACCAGACGAGGGTCTGCGTCCTGTCCAGGCCGAAATCCAGGCCGAGCATCAGCGGCACGAAGATGGGCAGCGTCAGCAGCACCATCGCCATGCTTTCCATGAAGCAGCCGAGGATGAAGTAGACGATGAGGATCGCGAACAGGATCACGGTGGGGGAGACAGGCAGCCCCGCGACGAAGGAGGAGACCTCCGACGGCAGGTGCGACAGGGCGAGGCCTGCGCTGAACAGTTCCGCGCCGAGCAGCACGATGAAGATGAGGCCGGTGGTTTCCGCGGTGGAGAGCAGGCTTTCCTTCAGCCCCTGCCAGCGCATGCCGCCGAGCAGGACGGCAAGGATGCAGGTGGCGGCCGCGCCGATCGCCGCTCCTTCCGTCGCGCTGAACCAGCCATCATAGATGCCGGTGACGACGATCAGGAAGACCAGCACCACAGGCCAGACCTCGCCCGTGGCGCGCAGGCGTTCGCCGAAGGGCAGGCGCGCGGCCGGGGGCGCGGATTCCGGGTGCATCCGCGTGTAGATGTTCACCACCAGCATGTAGCCCGCCGTGGCGATGAGGCCCGGGATGACGGCCGCGATGAAGAGCTGCCCGATGCTCATCTCCGTGTAGATGGCGTAGATCACGAGGATGACGCTGGGCGGGATGAGGATGCCGAGCGTGCCGCCCGCGGCCAGCGTGCCGGTCGCCAGCGCCGGCGAATAGCCATGCCGCCGCATCTCCGGCAGCGCGACCTGGGACATGGTGGCCGCGGTGGCGAGGGAGGAGCCGCAGATGGCGCCGAAGGCCGCGCAGCCGCCGATGCTGGCCACCGCGAGCCCGCCCCGCCAATGCCCCATCCAGGCACGCGCGCAGCGGAACAGCGCGCGGTTCATGCCGCCCTTGGTCGCGAAATCCCCCATCAGCAGGAACAGCGGAATGACGGAAAGCGTGTAGGAGGAGAAGCGGCTGAAGGTCATGGTGTTCAGCGTGGCGAACAGCCGATCCCAGCCGGATATGCCGGCATAGCCCAAGCCACCGACAAGCAGCATCGCGACGCCGACCGGCATGCGCAGCCCGATGAGGAGGAGGGCGCCGCCGAACATGAGGAGACCGATGGTGAGGTTGCTCATGCCGGCCGCCGCATCCGCACGAAGCTCTCCAGCGCCACGAAGGCGGCGCAGAGGCTCCATGCCACCATGCCGATGGCGGCCGCCGCATAGCCCCACCAGAAGGGCAGCTGGAGAAACATGGATTCGCGTTCGCGGTCCCACTGGTTGTAGCCGCCGATCGCGAGCCGCCAGGCCAGGATGGCGACGACCAGCGCCGCCACGGCGCGCATCACGGCATCAAGCCCCGCGATGCCGCGCTTCGGCAGCTTCTGCGTGAAGAAGTCCACCAGCACATGCGCACCCTTCATCTCACAGAGTGGCATGCAGAAGACGACGGCGACGCCGAGGGCGAGTTCCACGATCTCGCTATCGCCCAGGATCGGGCGGCCGAAGGCGCCGCGGATGACGGAAGCGGTCGTGACGCAGACCGCCAGCATCAGCAATCCGCCGCCCACCAGCGCGAAAAGGGTCGCGAGCCGCGTCAGCGCCCCGCGTGCCGAGGCCAGGGTCACGCGCGGCCGTGCCGGGCGGTGATGGCCAGGATGTCGTCGAACATCGCGCGGCCGTTGCGGCCGCGGCGGTTCATCTCCGCGATCCAGGCGTCATAGGCCGGCGCGACGGCGGCCTGCCAGCGCGCCTTCTCCTGCGGCCCGATGGCGATGATCACGTTCCCCGCGGCGATGGTGGCATCGATGGCGGGCTTGGTCTGGCTGTCCCAGATCGCGCCGCGATTGGCGGCGAGGGCGGGGCCGGAATTGGCGTCGATCACGGCCTTGAGGTCGGCCGGCAGGCGGTTGTAGCTGCGGCCATTCATCAGCGTCAGGATCATGCCCTGGAACAGCCCGACTCCCGGCGGTTCGCTGTGGAACTTCGCGACCTCATAGAGCCGGAAGGGCTGGGTGATCGCCCAGTTGATCAGGAAGCCATCCACCTGGTTGCGCGCCGTCGCCTCATAAACGCCGCCGAGCGGGATGCCGACCGGGGTGGCGCCGAGTGCCGTCACGGCCTCCCCGATGAAGCGGCCGGCGACGCGCAGCTTGAGGCCGCGAAAATCCTCCAGCGTGCGGATCGGCTTGCGGGAGGTATGGATCAGCGCACGGTCCGTGGAATGCACGGCGATGATCTTGATGCCGCGATATTCCGTATCCGCCAGGTGCTTGGCGATGAACTCCATCGCGGCCGGGCTTTCGGTGGCGCTGAGGCCGGTGTTGAGGAAGGGAAGCTCCAGCCCCTCCGTCCCCATGAAGCGACCCGGGGTGAAGCCCGGCACCGTCCAGATGATGTCGACGACGCCGTCTTCCAACTGCTGCACCAGGTCGCGCGGCTGACCGCCGAGTTGCATGGCCGGGAAGACATCGATCTTGATGCGGCCGTTGGACTCCCGCGCCACCTTCTCGGCCCAGGGATCGAGGTGCATCGTATGGTCCAGCGCCGTCGGCGAGGAGAAGGAATGCAGGCGAAAGGTGAACTGCGCCGCCTGCGCACGCAGGGTTGCCGGTGCCGCCAGCCCGATCGCGAGGCCGGCGCCCATCAGGTCACGTCGCTTCATCGAAGACTCTCCCCGCCTCTCGCTTGCGAAGGGAGCGTGGCAATAAGGGAGGCCGCATGGCAAGCGCCGAAGCGCGCCGGGCGGAATGACTTCGCGCGCGATTGCGACAGGCGTCAGCACGGACTGCACGTATACGCTGCAAACGTGATCATCAGGCGGCGTAGACGATCCTAACGATGACAAGGCGTCTGGCGCGGTCTGGCGTCGCCGTGGAATCCTCCCACCTCTTCAAGGCCCCAGTCCGGAGACACCGCCTTGCCCGCACCCCGCACGCTGGCCGAATTGGAAGCCGATGTGCAGCGCGACCTCGACCTGATCGCGCATCCGCGCATGCCCTGGCTGCAACCCAGGACCTGCGATGGCGCCCCCGTGCTGGACGTGCTGGTGGTGGGCGGGGGCCAATGCGGCGTCGTGACGGCCTTCGCGCTGATGCGCGACAAGGTCCGCAACCTCCTCGTCATCGACCGCGCCGCGGAAGGGCGGGAAGGACCGTGGCTGACCTACGGCCGCATGCACAATCTCCGTTCCTGGAAGGACCAGAGCGGGCCGGATCTCGGCGTTCCCTCCCTCACCTACCAGGCGTGGCATGAGGCACGCTACGGCCGCGCGTCCTGGGACGCGCTGCGCTACATCCCCAAGGAATACTGGAACGACTACCTGCTGTGGCTGCGGCGCGTGGTGGGCGTGCCGGTGCGCAACGGCGTGGAGGCCGGGCGCATCACGCCGGCGCGGACGGATGACGGGCTGCCCTGCCTGCGCGTGGAAACCAGTACCGGGCCGATGCTCGCGCGCAAGGTGGTGCTGGCAACGGGGCAGGAGGATGCGGGCTTCTGGTGGATGCCGGACTTCGTCACCGCCTTGCCCGCGCATCTGCGTGCCCATGCGGCCGACCCCATCGACTTCGCCGCGCTGCGGGGCAAGGTCGTTGCCGTGCTCGGCGCCGGCGCCTCCGCCTTCGACAATGCGGCGATGGCGCTGGAGGCCGGCGCCAGCGCGGTGCACCTGTTCTGCCGGCGGGCGGAGCCGATGGTGGTGCAGCCCTATCGCTGGCTGACCTTCGCGGGCTTCATGCGCCACCTCCACGAGATGCCGGATGAATGGCGCTGGCGCTTCATGAGCCATGTGCTGGGGCTGCGGGAGGGTTTTCCGCCCGATACCTATGCACGCGTCACGCGTTTCCCGCATTTCACCATGCATGTCGGCCGGCCCTGGACCGATGCGCGGGTCGGCGCGGATGGGCGCACCATCATCGCGACCGAGCGCGGGGAATTCGGCGCGGATTTCCTGATCTGCGGCACCGGCGTGAAGATGGACCCCGCGCGCGTCCCCTGCCTTGCGGGCTTCGCGGATGCCATCGCGCGCTGGCAGGACCGCTACACGCCGCCGGCGGAGGAGGCGAATACGCGACTCGGCGAATTCCCCTATCTCGCGCCCGACTACAGTTTCGTCGAGCGGGAAGCAGGGCAGGCGCCGTGGATCAGGGACATCCACCTCTTCGGCATCGGCACCACCATGTCCTTCGGCCCCGCCGGCGCCTCGATCAACGCCATGGGCATGGCGGTGCCGCGGCTTGCGGCGGGGGTCACGCGCGGGCTGTTCGAAAGCGACCTGCCGGCCTTCTACGCCACGCTGCGCGCCTATGACGTGAAGCAAGTGGAACTGGATCCCGCGCGGATTGCCGCGGAATAGCGCTACGGGACCAGCGTATCGACCAGCGACGCGGCATCGCCGCCGGTGGCCAGGCCGTGGATCGCCGCCAGGGCACGCGCCACGCCGGCGGCATCCAGCACATGCCCGGCGCAGTCGCGGAACTTGGCGTCGTGATCGGCCTCGCGCATCGGGTTGCCGCGCGATCCGCGGCGCTCGGTGCGCATCTCCGTCAGCGTCGTGCCGTCCGTCAGCCGCAGGGTCACGGTGGTCGGTGGCGGCGGTGCATCCTCGGGCTCCGGCACGCCACGCATGGTGATGCGGGGCATGAGGGCGCGGATGGCATCGCGGTGGATCGCATCCCCTTCGAAATCCGACAGCGTCAGCGCCCCCTGGGTGGCAGCGGCGGCCAGGCAGTATTCCATGCTGAAGCGCGCCTCCATCCCGGTGGTCGGGCGCGGATGCATCAGGTTGCGCGACAGCACCAGCGGGAGGTCGGTCTCGATGGCCGCGATCCTGTCCGGGGTGATGCCGGCGCCTTCACGCAAGGACAGCAGCGCATCGAGCGACAGATGCGTGGCGGCGCAGGTGGGATAGGCCTTGTAGGCGATGCCGATGCTCTCGATCGCGAGCGGCTCGTTCTCCCCAGGCGGCAGCATGGCGCCTTCGGGGGCGGGGCGGCCGGCATAGAGATCGACGAAGCGCCAGCGGCCTTCCAGCGCCTCCGCCGCGCCACCGGCGCCAGCTTCCGCCAGCGTGGCGGCCAGGATTCCGTCCTTGGCGGCGAAGCCGGCATGGATGGACTTCGCTTCCGCGCCCAGTTGCATGCGCGTGCCCGCCGCCATGCTGACGCCGAGGCTGAGCGCATCCCGGGCCTGTGTCGCATCGAGGTTCATCAACCGCGCACAGGCAGCCGCCGCACCGATGGCGCCGATGGTGGAGGTGGCGTGCCAGCCCAGCGCGTAGTGCCTCGGGTTCACGCCGCGGCCGATGCAGGCCATCACCTCCAGCCCCACCACCAGCGCGTCCAGCAGGTCGGGCCCGCTGGCGTTGCGCTCCTCGCCCAGCGCGAGGATGGCGGGAACGAGCACCGCGGTGGCGTGGCCGCTGAGCGGCGCGAAGGTATCGTCGTAGTCCAGCACATGCGCGCTCGCGCCATTCACCAGCGCGGCCCAGGGGGCCGCGAGCGCGCCATCGTGCCCGATGATGCGCGCGGGGCCGGAACCCCAGCGGGAGACGGCCGCGAAGACCTTCCGCGGCACCGGCTCCGCCGCGCCGGCAAGGATCACGCCGATGGCATCGCGCATGCCTTCGATCGCCAGGGGCGCGGCGCGGGCGATCCTGGGGCGCGGGACGGTCGCGATCCAGTCGGCGATGCGCTGGGTGGTGCCGGGGTTGTCCATGGGTGCTGCCTCCGCGATGCGCCAGGGTGGCGCCTGCTTTGCGAAGACGGCAAGGGGTGAACGGCTTCCCGCCGCCCCCGGATGCGTGCCAGCATCTCCGCTGCAAGGAAGGGGAATGTCTCCATGGCAGGGACGCGGGCGGGTGCGATCGCGCGGGCGGAACGCTGCTTTGATGAGGGGACATACCTCGAACGCCTGCGTGCGCTCGTCGCGGTGCCGACGGAAAGCCAGTTGCCGGACAGCGAGCCCGCGCTGCGCCGCTACTGCACGGAAACGCTGCCCGCGCTGATGCGCGACATGGCGTTCGACCAGGTTGTCCTCGACAATCCGAAGCAGGGCCGCGGCCCGGTCTTCGTTGCGACGCGCATCGAGGATCCGTCCCTGCCGACGGTGCTCGTCTACGGCCATGGCGACGTGGTGCGCGGGCTGAAGGGCAAGTGGTCCGACGGCATGGATCCGTGGGAGGTCACGGTGCGCGGCGACAAATGGTACGGGCGCGGCACGGTCGACAACAAGGGCCAGCACCTGATCGCGATCGAGGCGCTGCGCGCCGTGATGGCGGAGCGTGGCGGCAGGCTCGGCTTCAACGCCAAGGTGCTGGTGGAGACCGGCGAGGAACAGGGCTCGCCCGGGCTGCGCGGCCTGTTGCAGGCGGAGAAGGATCGGCTGGCGGCGGATGTGTTCATCGGCCTGGACGGGCCGCGGCAGACCACCTTCATGCCGGAGATAAAGCTCGGCGCGCGTGGCGGCGTGGCCTTCGACCTGCTGGTGCGCCTGCGCGACCATGCGCATCATTCAGGCCATTGGGGCGGGGTGCTGACGGACCCCGGCCTGGTGCTGGCGCATGCGCTGGCCAGCATCACGGACCGCCAGGGCCGCATCCTGGTGGAGGGCTGGACGCCGGCCGCAATCCCGCCCGCGGTGAAGCGTGCCATCGGCGAATTGGTGTTCGAGGATATCCCCGGCCTGCCGCAGGGCGATGCGAACTGGGGCGAGCCCGGGCTGACAAAAGCCGAAAAAATCTTCGGCTGGACCAGCGTGATCGTGCTGGCGCAGATCACCGGCCACCCCGACGCGCCCACCAATGCGGTGCAGGGGGAGGCGCGGGCCCGGCTGCAGGTGCGGCACTGCGCAGACGTGCCGGGCGACAGCATCGTCCCCGCGCTGCGGCGCCACCTGGATGCGAAGGGTTTTCCGGAGGTCGAGATCATCCCCGTGATGGAGCGCGACATGTTCGGCGCTTCCCGCACCGATCCGGATGATCCCTGGGTCGGCATGGTGGCGGGGTCCATGGCGCGCACCACGAACCGTGCGCCGAACATCGTCCCCAACTCCTCGGGCTCCAATCCCTCCGACATGTTCCTTGAGGAGCTGGGCACGCCGGTGATCTGGATTCCGAACAGCTATGCCGGCTGCAACCAGCACGGGCCGGATGAGCACGCGTTGGCGCCGCTGCTGCGCGAAGGGCTCGGCCTGCTGGCGGGCGTGTGGTGGGACATCGGCGAGGGGCGGGTGCCGGCGAAGCGATGAGCATGCAGCGAAGGGGATTCCTCGCCGGCGGCGTGGCGCTGCTGGCGTCGCCGGCACTGGCGCAGGGCGGCTTCCCGGCCCGGCCCGTACGCGTGATCATCCCCTTCGCGCCTGGCGGTGGCACGGACAACCTCGCCCGGCTGATCGAGCCACATGTGAACCGGGCGCTCGGCCAGAATCTGGTGATCGAGACACGGCCCGGCGCGGGCGGCGTCATCGGATCGGAAGCCGTCATGCGGGCGGAGCCGGACGGCCACACCGTGCTGATGACGGATGCCAGCTTCAGCATCATCCCGGGCCTCTACCCCCGCCTGCCCTTCGACGTGCTGCGCGACTTCGCGCCGATCTCCCTGCTGGCCACGGGATCGTCCGTGCTGCTCGTGCATCCATCGCTCCCCGTGCGCAGCGTGCAGGAACTGATCGCGCTGGCGAAGGCGCGCCCTGGCGAACTGAGCTACGCGTCCGGCGGCAACGGCACCGGCCCCCACCTGGCGGCGGAACTGGTGAAGATCCAGGCGGGGATCGACCTGACGCATGTGCCCTATCGCGGCACGGGGCCGGCGACGAATGACGTGGTGGCGGGGCATGTGAAGCTGATGTTCAACGGCATCAGCGCCGCCAAGCCGCATGTCGATGCCGGGCGGCTCGTGGCGCTGGCCGTGACGGGCGATGTGCGCAACCGCGCGCTGCCGGATGTGCCGACCTTCGACGAGCAGGGCCTGCCGGGCATCGAGGCCGCGAGCAACTGGGGCGTGCTGGCGCCTGTCCGCACGCCGGATGCGGTCCTGCGCGTGCTGGAAAGCGCCTTTACCGCCGGTGTCACGGAACCCGCCATCGCGGCGCGGCTGGAATACCTCGGCTTCACCCCCGCGGGCGCGGATGGCGCGACCTATGGGCGGCGACTGGCGACGGATGTCGAACGCTGGACGCGGGTGATCCGCACTGCCGGCGTGAGAATGGATTGAGGGGAACGGCAAGCATGCCCGACGGCACGACGACGAACTTCACCGACGCGGTCAGCGGCCCGGAGATGATGGCCAATCTGCGAGAGATCGCGCGATGGGTGAAAAGCTCCGGCACCGCGGAGGAGCGGGAGGGCCTGGCCTTCATCGACCAGCGGATGCGGGATTACGGCTTCCGGACGGAGGTGATCCTGCATGACGCCTTCATCAGCCTGCCGGGCAAGGCCTCCGTGCTGGTCGACGGCAAGCCGCTGAAGGCCATCACGCAAAGCTTCTCCCAATCCTCGCCGCCGGAGGGTGTCTCCGGCGTGCCCCTCTATGTCGGGCATGGGACGGAGGCCGATTTCGCGGGCAAGGACCTGGCCGGGAAGATCCTGCTGATCGAGGGCATGGCCACGCCGGCGACGGCGCAGCGCGCGACGAATGCGGGCGCGATCGCCCATCTGCACATCAGCCATCACGAGCACATCCATGAGATGTGCATCTCCCCAGTCTGGGGCAGCCCGGGCAACAGCACCAGGGACGGCATGCCGCGCACCGTCGTGTGCAGCGTCGACCATGCCGATGGCAGTGCCATCCGCGATGCGCTGGCGGCGGGGAAGGCCCCGGTCGTCACGCTGCATGCGGAAGCCGATACCGGCTGGCGCAAGACGCCGATCCTGGTGGCAGAGCTGGACGGGCCGGCGGGCGGCGGTGACGAGCCCTTCGTCCTGCTCTCCGGCCACCACGACACCTGGTACTACGGCGTGATGGACAATGGCTCCGCCAATGCGGGGATGATGGAGGTGGCTCGACTTTGCGCTGAGCGGCGCGAGCAATGGCAGCGTGGCCTGCGGGTCTGCTTCTGGTCCGGCCATTCGCATGGCCGCTATTCCAGCAGCGCCTGGTATGCCGATGCCCACTGGGACGAGTTGGATCGCCGCTGCGTCGCGCATGTGAATGTGGACAGCCTGGGCGGCGCGGGCGCGACCGTGCTGGCGAACACGGCGGCGATGGCGGAGCTGTGGCAGTTGGCGGCTTCCGCCGTGCAGGCCCACACCAACCAGGTCTACAAGGGCAAGCGTAAGAACCGCAGCAGCGACGACAGCTTCGTCGGCGTCGGCATTCCCTCCATGTTCGGCACGCTCAGCGAACAGCCGGCGAAGCATGCCGCGGCACGCAATGCGCTGGGCTGGTGGTGGCACACGCCGCACGACACGATCGACAAGGTCGATGAGGGCAATCTGGTGCGGGATACGCGGGTGCTGGGCCAGGTCGTCTGGAACCTGATGGCGACACCGGTGGTGCCGCTGGATCATGCCGCGACCGCGGCTTCCCTGCTGGCGGAGTTGGAGCCGCTGCGGGCGACGCTTGCGGGACGCTTCCCGATCGAGGCGGTGGTGGACAGCGCCATGGCGCTGCGCGATGCGGCGGCGGCGCTGGCGGGGCGGCCGGCGAAGGACGCGGCGCGGGCGAATGCGGCGCTGATGCGGGCATCGCGCGCGCTGGTGCCGGCGGACTATACGGCCGGCGACCGCTTCCTGCATCCGCATGCCCTGCCCATGCCGAACTGGCCGACGATCCAGCCGATCCGCGACCTGGCCGCCACCACGCTGGGCACGGATGAGGAGAAGTACGCGGCCGTCGATGCGCTGCGCGCGCGCAACCGCATCGCCTATGCCCTGCGCGAAGCCCGCGCGGCCATCGCGGACGCCGCGGCGGCGCTGGGCTGATGCAGATCCGGTTCGATGGCCAGGTGGTGGCCGTCAGCGGGGGCGCGATCGGCTTCGGTCGCGCCATCTGCCAGCGTTTCGCGGCGCTCGGCGCGCGCGTCTTCACCTGCGACGTGGATGCGGCGGGGCTGGCGGAAACCGCGGTCGGGCGGGGCATCACGACGGCGGTCGTGGACCTCTCCGACCGCGCCGCGGCCGGTGCCTGGATCAAGGGCGTGGAGGCGGCAACGGGCGAGGCCATCCGCGTGCTGGTCCATAATGCCGGCGGCACGCTGGGCGCAGCCTTCCACCGGGTGGAGGAAGCGCCGGACGCCGATTGGGATTCGATCTTCGCCGTCAACGTCAACGCTGCCCTGGGGCTGACCCGTGCCGCGGGGGCGGGCATGAAGGCGGCGGGACGCGGGCGGATCGTCACCGTCTCCTCCACCGCAGGGCTCCAGGCCTCCCGCACCGGGATCCAGGCCTATACGGCGGCGAAGCACGCGCTGGTGGGGCTGACGAAGCAGCTGGCGGTGGAATTCGGCCCCTACGGCATCACGGTCAACAGCGTGGCGCCCGGGCTGCAATACAGCACGCCGGACAAGATGAAGGTCTGGGAGGCGCGGCCGGAGGCCGAGAAGCAGGCGGTGCTGCGGACCATCGCGCTCGGCCGGCTGGGGGAACCCGATGACATCGCCGATGGCGTGCTGTTCTTCGCCTCGGAGCATGCGAAACTCATCACCGGCCATGTCCTGCCGGTGAATGGCGGGCGGATCTAGGGGATACGGCAATGCGCAATGACGACGAGATCTGGCGCCTGGTGGATGACCGGCGCCCGGAATACGCGGCGCTGAGCGACCGGGTCTGGGGCATGCCGGAGCTCTGCTACAACGAGCATCGCAGCGTCGCCGAGCACATCGCGATGCTGGAAGCCGAGGGCTTCGCCATCACGAAGGATGTCGCCGGCATCCCGACCGCCGTCATGGGTGAGTTCGGGGAGGGTGGGCCGGTCATCGCCATCCTCGGCGAATATGATGCGCTGCCTGGTCTGTCCCAGGAAGCCGGCGTGGCGGAGCACCGGCCGATCCCGGGCGATGGCAACGGCCATGGCTGCGGCCACAACCTGCTGGGCTCTGCGAGCCTGCTCGCCGCCGCCGCGGTCAAGGATTTTCTCAAATCCAACAACCTGCCGGGGCGCGTCCGCTATTACGGCTGTCCCGCGGAGGAAGGCGGCGCGGCCAAGGGCTTCATGGTACGCGCCGGCGCCTTCGACGACGTGGACATCGCCATATCCTGGCATCCGGCCGCCTTCTCCGGCGTGAATGAACCGATCAGCCTGGCCAATACGCGCATCGATTTTTCGTTCATCGGCCGTGCCGCCCATGCGGCCTCCTCCCCGCATCTCGGCCGTTCCGCCCTGGATGCGATCGAGCTGATGAATGTCGGCGTGAACTACATGCGGGAGCACATGCCCTCCGACGCGCGCATCCACTACGCCTATCTCGATGCCGGCGGCATCGCGCCCAATGTCGTGCAGAGCCGCACCAAGGTCCGCTACCTCATCCGCGCGCGGAACCTCGATGAGCTGAACACGCTGGTGAAGCGCGTGCGCAAGATCGCCGATGGCGCGGCGCTGATGACGGAGACGACGGTCTCCACCCAGGTCATCTCCGCCGTCTCCAACCTGCTCGGCAACTCGCCGCTCGAACAGCTCATGCACGACAATTTCGAGCGTCTCGGCCCGCCGCCCTTCACGGAGGCGGACAAGGAATTCGCCGCCGAGATCCAGAAGACGCTGCGGGATGAGGACATCCTCTCTGCCTATCGCCGCCAGGGCGTGGTGCCGGAAACGGGCAAGCCGCTGTGTGACGCGATCGTGCCGCTCGGCGCCAAGGGCGCGGGGATGAACGGCTCCACCGATGTGGGCGACGTGTCCTGGAAGGTGCCGACCGTGCAGGCGCGGGGCGCCACCTACGCCATCGGCACCCCCGGCCATTCCTGGCAGGTGGTGGCGCAGGGCAAGACCGACGCGGCCCATACGGGCATGGTTCATGTGGCCAAGGTGATGGCGGGCACGGCGGTGGATGCGCTGCGCAACCCCGACATCATCGCCAAGGCCAAGGCCGACCACCGCGCCCGCACCGGCGGCAAGCCCTATCAGAGCCCGCTGCCGCCGGATGCCAAGCCGGCACTGGGCATGTCCCTGGCGGAATAGCCGCCCGGAACCGGCGATCGGGCCAGGGTCGTGCCCGGGGCGCACCCGCGGTCGCCTGCTTCTGGCCGCTCCTGCCCGGCTGACCCGCCGGCGCGCTTTCCGGCGCGGCGGCGGGGGTTGTAGAAGGGGCCATGACCCGTCGCGCCGCCAAGGATTCGGACCGCGCCCTGGCGCTGCCGCTGGAACACAGCCTCGGCTTCCAGGTCCGGGATTTGAACCGCGCCATGCAGCGCGCCCTGCAGATCCGCATCCAGCCCAGCGGTGCCACGCTCGGCGCCTGGTACTTCCTTCGCGTGCTGTGGGAGGAGGACAGCCTGACCCAGCGCGAACTCGCCACCCGCATCGGCATGCAGGAACCGACCGCCGTGATTGCCCTGCGGGGCATGGAGGAAGCGGGCTGGATCACCCGGGACCGCAGCCAGGAGGATCGGCGGAAGGTCCATATCCGCCTGACCCCGGCCGGCCGCGCCCTGCGGGAGGTGCTGCTGCCCCGGGCGCGGGAGGTGATCGGAGTCGCCACCCAGGGGATGAGCGAGGCGGAGGTCGAGACGCTGATCGCCCTGCTGAAGCGGGCCAAGGCGAATCTGGAACCCCCGACCTTCAGCCCGGCGCCACGCCGAGTCGCCGGGCCGCGGCCGCCACACAGCGACTGAAGACCGCCAGCGAATCGAAGGGCAGGTCCCGGCCGCCTTCCGGCAGCTGGATGGGCAACCCGCCGGTTTCCACGGCGCCCGGAATCATCAGGTTGTCCGGCAGGCCAAAGCCGCCGACTGTCAGCCCCGGCATGGGGTCCGGCACCGCCGCCACCTGCGCCTGGCTGCGGGCGGCGAAGAGGATCGCGCTGTTGGAATAGGCGAAGATCGGCCGGCCCCGTCCCAGGAACCAGCCGAGTTCGACCAGGGTGCCGGCATCGGCCGAGGCGCCGCGGAACGGCGTCAGGTTGGCGATGACGATGTCGGCGCGTTCCATCATCGCCATGTCCTTGGCGAAGATGATCCGCCAGGCCGCCGCCTCCGGCATGGCGGCCAGGCTCGCCACATCCTCATTCAGCGGCGGCAGGGCGGTGATGCCGTGCGCGGCGCAGATGGCGGATTTCCGCGCGGCATGGCCCGGCGCATCGGGCAGGAAGACATCGGGACCGGCGAGATAGGCGGTAATGGGCATGACCCCAGCTGACCACGCCGCGCGCAGCCTGGGCAAGAAGGCGGCATCCGGCGGCGTGGCGGAACGGGCGATGCGGAAAACGCCTCTGGCAGGGGCAGGCCCGGTTCTGGCAGTTTCGCCCCCATGAGGATGATCGCGTGAAGCCGGCGCCCTTCGACTGGCATGCGCCGGAGACGGTGGATGCCGCCCTGGCCCTGAAGGCCGCGCATGGGGAAGCCGCACGCTTCCTGGCCGGGGGGCAGTCCCTGGTGCCGGCGATGAATTTCCGGGTGGCGCAACCCGGCGTGCTGATCGACCTGAACCGGGTGGCGGGGCTCGATTCGCTGGATTGGCTGGCGGATGGGTCGCTGCGCGTCGGCGCCACCGTCCGCTACCGGATGATCGAGCGGGACGCGGCCGTGGCGCGGCGCCTGCCCCTGCTGGCGGAAGCGCTGGCGGAGGTGGCGCATCCGCAGATCCGCACGCGCGGCACGCTGGGGGGCAACCTCTCCCACGCCGATCCGGCCAGCGAGATGCCGGCGGTGATGCTGGCGCTCGGGGCACGGATGGAGCTGCGGCGCGCCTCCGGGATGCGGGAGGTCGCGGCGCGGGACTTCTTCCTGGGCCCGCTGACCACGGCGCTGGCGGAGGATGAGATGCTGGCCGCGATCATCATCCCTCCCCTGCCCCCGGACACCGGCACCGCCTTCCTGGAAGTGGCGCGGCGGCGCGGCGACTACGCGATGATGGGCGTGGCCGCTTTGCTGCGGCGGGATGGCGCCGGGCGCTGCGCGGAAGCGCGGCTGGCCTTCTGCAGCGCGGGGCCGACGCCGATGGCGGCACCGGTCGCGGCCGCTTCGCTGGTCGGAACGGCGCTGACGGGCGCGGATATCGCGGCAGCCGCCGAAGCGGCAAAGGCGGAGATCGAGCCGATGGGCAGCGTGCAGGCATCCCCGGCCTATCAGCGGCACCTCGCCGGCGTGCTGGCCGCCCGGGCACTGACTCTGGCGGCGGAGCGCGCGGCATGAAGGTGCGCGTGACGGTGAATGGCGTCGCCCATGAGCGCGACGTGGAGCCCCGCCTGCTGCTCAGCGACTTCATCCGCCACGAGATCGGCCTGACCGGCACGCATGTCGGCTGCGAGCACGGCGTCTGCGGCGCCTGCACGATTCTCTGGGATGGCGCGCCGGCGAGGGCCTGCCTTGCCTTCGCCGTGCAGGCGGAGGGGCATGACATACGCACGGTGGAGAGTCTGGCGCAGGCCCCGGCCAGGCTCAATGCGCTGCAACAGGCCTTCCAGGACAGCCATGCGCTGCAATGCGGCTACTGCACCCCCGGCATCCTCATGACCATGACGGCCTTCCTCGCCGAGAATCCGAAACCCACGGAGGATGAGGTGCGCCACGCGCTATCCGGCAACCTCTGCCGCTGCACGGGCTACCAGCACATCGTCGATGCGGTGTTGCTGGCCGCGGAGCGCGGCGCATGACGCATTCCTTCGGCAAGCCGCTGACCCGGAACGAGGACCCCCGCCTGCTGCGGGGCGAGGCGCTGTTCGTCGATGACGTGGAACTGCCCGGCCTGCTGCATGTGGCCTTCCTGCGCAGCCCGCACGCCCATGCGCGACTGCTGTCGGTCGATCTCGGCGCCGCGCGCGCCCGGCCCGGCGTGATCGCGGCTTATGCGGCGGAGGATCTGGGCGACTACTGGAAGCCAGGGCCGCTGCTGGTGCCGCCGCCGCCCGTGCCGGGCATGGTCTTTCATCAATGCTGCCAGGTGCCGCTGGTGAAGGACAAGGCACGGCATGTCGGGGAGCCCGTGGCGATGGTGGTGGCCGAGAGCCGCTACATCGCGGAGGACGCGCTGGGCGACATCGCCGTTGAGTGGGAGGTCCTCGACGCCGTCGGCGATCTCGAAGCCGCGCTGCAACCCGGCGCGGCCCTGGTGCATGAGCATCTCGGCGTGAACGTCGCGGCGAAGGTCCACCAGCATCGCGGGGATTACGCGGCGGCCGCGAAGGCGGCGGCGCTGGTCGTTAGGCGGCGCTTCACCTATGATCGCGGCGCCTCCATTCCCATGGAAACCCGCGGCGTCGTCGCGCAATGGGACCCGCGCGCGGACCGGCTGACGGTGTGGGACACGACCCAGGCGCCCGTCGTCATCCGCAACGGACTGGCGGCGATGCTGGGCCTGAGCGAACGCCAGGTGCGCGTGGTGGCGCCCAATATCGGCGGCGGCTTCGGGCCGAAGATGATGATGTTCTACCCCGAGGAAGTGCTGGTGCCCTGGGCGGCCATGCGCCTCGGCCGGCCGGTGAAGTGGATCGAGGATCGGCTTGAGCATTTCTTCGCCACGACCCATGAACGCAGCCAGATCCATGATGCGGAGATCGCGCTGGATGCGTCGGGCCGCATCCTCGGCGTGAAGGATGTGTTCCTGCACGACAACGGCGCCTACGACCCCTATGGCCTGACCCTGCCGCTGAACAGCCAGTGCACGCTGCTCGGCTGCTATGTCGTGCCGGCCTATGACAGCGTCTTCACCGCCGTCTTCACCAACCGCACGCTGGTCACGCCCTATCGCGGCGCCGGCCGCCAGCACGGTGTCTTCGTGATGGAAAGGCTGCTCGATATCGCGGCGCGACAACTCGGCATCGACCGCAACGAGATCCGGCGCCGCAACTTCATCCCGCCGGATGCCTTCCCCTACGACCAGGGCGTCATCTACCAGGATTTCTCCCGCCTCTCCTACGACAGCGGCAATTACGCGCCGATCCTGGCGAAGGCGCTGGACGCCATCGGCTATGACCGCTTCATCGCGGAGACGCAGCCCAGGGCGCGCGCGGAGGGACGTGCGCTCGGCATCGGCGTGGTCTGCTATGTCGAGGGCACCGGGATCGGCCCCTATGAGGGCGCGAAGGTCCAGGTGCAGGGCAGCGGCAAGGTCAGCCTCGCCACCGGCATCGGCAGCCAGGGCCAGGGCCACGCCACGGCCTTCGCGCAGGTGGTCGCCGAACAACTCGGCGTCGATATTCGCGACATCGAGGTGACGACCGGCGACACCGACCAGTTCTATTGGGGGGTCGGCACCTTCGCCAGCCGGGGCGCCGTCGTCGCCGGCAGCGCGGCGCATGAAGCCGCGAAGGTCGTGCGGCAGAAGATCCTCAAGACCGCCGCGCGCCACTTCGAATGCGCGGAGGAGGATCTGGTGATCGCCGATGGCAAGGTGCATGTCGTCGGCGTGCCCGACCATTCGATCACGCTCGGCGCGCTGGCGGGCCTGGCGAACCCCATGCGCGGCGCGGTCACGCCGGGCACGGAGCCGGGGCTGGAGGCGACCTCCTATTTCGGTCCCGCCGGCGGCGCCACGGCCAGCGGCGCGCATGCGATGATCGTGGAGGTCGATCCGCTGACCCTGCGCCCCACCATCCTCGACTACGTCGTGGTGCATGATTGCGGCACGGTGATCAATCCGCTGATCCTGGCGGGGCAGATCCAGGGCGGCGTCGCGCAGGGAATCGGCAATGCCTTCTTCGAACAGCTGCACTGGGACGAACAGGGCCAGTTGATGAATGCCAGCCTGGCGGATTACCTGCTGCCCACCGCGCTGGATGTGCCGCGCATCCGGATGGACCACACGGTGACGCCATCGCCGCTGAATCCGCTCGGCGTGAAGGGAGCCGGGGAGGCGGGCGCGATCCCCGTCGGCGCGCTGTTCGCGCAGGCTCTGGAGGATGCGCTGGACCTGCCTTCCAAGGAGATCGAGATTCTCGAAATGCCGCTCAGCCCCTCGCGCCTCTGGGAGATCAGCAACGGTGGCTGAGCCGGCGATCGCCGCGCGTAACCTGTCGCTGGTGTTCGGCACCAATGACGGGCCGGTCCATGCGCTGTCCGACGTGAATATCGACATCGCGCCAGGCGAATTCATCTCCCTCATCGGCCCCTCGGGCTGCGGGAAGACGACGCTGCTGCGCGTCATCGCCGACCTGGAGAAGCCGACGGGTGGCGAGATCCGCGTCAATGGAGTGACGCCGGAGGAGGCGCGGCTGGCGCGCGATTACGGCTATGTCTTCCAGGCCCCGGCGCTGTTCCCTTGGCGTACCATCGAGGGCAACGTGATGCTGCCCTTGCAGATCATGGGCCTCTCCAAGGCCGAGCGGCAGGAGCGGGCGCGCAAGCAGCTGGCGCTGGTGAACCTCTCGGGCTTCGAGCGGAAATTCCCCTGGCAGCTTTCGGGCGGCATGCAGCAGCGCGCCTCCATCGCCCGCGCACTCGCCTTCGAGCCGAAGCTGCTGCTGATGGACGAGCCCTTCGGCGCGCTGGATGAGATCGTTCGCGACCACCTCAACGAGCAACTGCTGAAGCTCTGGGCGGCGACGCGGAAGACGGTGGTCTTCGTCACCCATTCGATCCCGGAGGCGGTGTTCCTCTCAACCCGCATCGTCGTCATGTCCCCGCGGCCGGGGCGGATCACCGACATCGTCGATTGCGACCTCGGCCCCGACCGGCCGCTGGAGATCCGGGAGACGTCGGAATTTCTCCGCATCGCCCAGCGCGTGCGGGAGGGTCTTCGCGCAGGCCATTCCTATGAGGGCTAGCATCCTCCCGGTGCTGACCGTCTCCGCCGGGATCGTGGTGCTGTGGTACCTCGGCGCCGTCTGGCTGAACTGGCAGGTGGTGTGGGACATGCAGGCGCGGGCCGGCAACGCGCCCGACTTCGCCACGATGGTGTCGCTGACCCTGTCGCATGCCAGGCCGCTGCTGCCGGCGCCGCATCAGGTCCTGACGGAAACCTGGAACAGCCTGACGGGGCCACCCATCACATCGCCCCGCAGCCTGGTGAACCACGCGATAGTCACGCTGTCCGCGGCGCTGGCGGGGTTCGGGCTGGGGTCGCTGGCGGGGGTGCTGCTGGCGGTCGCCATCATCCATGTGCGGGCGCTGGAGCGCAGCCTGATGCCCTGGATCATCGCATCCCAGGCCGTGCCGGTGCTGGCGTTGGCGCCGATCGTGATCGTCGCGCTGGGCGCGCTCGGCATGACGGGGCTGATGCCGAAGGCGATCATCAGCGCCTATCTCTGCTTCTTCCCCGTCGCAATCGGCATGGTGAAGGGGCTCGCCGCGCCCGATGCGCTGGCACGCGACCTGCTGCGGACCTATTCGGCGACGCCGGCGCAGGTGTTCTGGACGCTGCGCGTGCCGACCTCCCTGCCCTACCTCTTCGCCGGGCTGAAGGTCGCCGTCGCGGCCGCCGTCGTCGGCGCCATCGTGGCGGAACTGCCGACCGGCGCGCAGGCGGGGCTCGGCGCGCGGCTGCTCGCGGGGTCCTATTTCGGGCAGACCTTGCAGATCTGGTCGGCGCTGACCGTCGCGGCCGTCGTCTCCGCCAGCCTGGTCGGGCTGCTGGGCCTGGCGGAGCGCCTCGTGGCGCGGCGGATGGGGGCGCGGGCATGAGGACGGCGCTGCTGGCCGCCCTGGCCGTGCTGGGCTTCGCGCTGGCGATCGCCGGCGTGCATGCGCCGGGCGAACCGGGTGGGCCGATGTGGTTCGGCATCACGGTCGTGGCGCTGCTGGCGGCCTGGCTGGTGAAGCGACTCGGCGACCTGCCGGGCCAGGGCTGGCAGGCGCTGGCCGCCCCCCTCGCCTTCGGGGCCACGATCCTCGCGCTGTGGGAGGTATTGGTGGTGGGCTTCGGGGTGCCGATGGCCCTGATGCCGGCGCCCTCCGCCATCGCGGTGCGCATGGTCGGCGGGGCGCATCTGCTCTGGCAGGATTTCGTGCAGACCTTCGTCAAGGCCGTGCTGGCGGGCTACGCCATCGGCTGCGGCGCGGGCTTCCTGATGGCCCTGCTGGCGGATCGCGTGCCCTTCCTGCGGCGCGGCCTGCTGCCCATCGGCAATTTGGTCGCGGCGCTGCCCGTTGTCGGCATCGCGCCCATCATGGTCATGTGGTTCGGCTTCGACTGGCAGTCCAAGGCCGCCGTCGTCGTCGCCATGACCTTCTTCCCGATGCTGGTGAATACGGTGGCGGGCCTGGCCGCCGCCGGCGCGCTGGAGCGCGACCTGATGCGCAGCTACGCCGCCGGCCATGGCCAGACGCTGCTGCTGCTGCGCCTGCCGGCAGCCCTGCCCTTCATCTTCACGGCGCTGAAGGTGAATGCCCCCCTGGCGCTGATTGGCGCCATCGTGGCGGAGTTCTTCGGGTCCCCCACCACCGGCATGGGTTTTCGGATCACGACGGAAGCCGCGCGCCTCGCCCTCGACATGGTCTGGGCGGAAATCGTTGTCGCGGCGGTGGTGGGTTCGGCATTCTACGGCGCCATGGCGCTGATCGAGCGGCGGGTGACCTTCTGGCACCCGTCGGTTCGCGGCTGACAATGAAGGAGAGACAGGGATGGTGATGGAATCGATGCGGCGCGCCCTGCTGGGCGGGCTGGTGGGGCTCGGGATGCTCGCGGGCGGTGCTGCGGCACAGGCGCAGCCGGTCGAACGCGTGAACCTTCAGCTGAAGTGGGTCACGCAGGCGCAGTTCGCGGGCTACTACGTCGCGCAGGCACGCGGCTTCTATCGCGCCGCCAACCTCGATGTGCGGATTGCGCCGGGCGGGCCGGACATCGCCCCGCCGCAGGTCATCGCGGGCAACCGCGCCGACGTAATCGTGGAATGGATGCCGGCCGCGCTGGCCAGCCGCGAACGCGGCGTGCCGCTGGTGAACATTGCCCAGCCCTTCCGTCGTTCCGGCATGATGCTGACCTGCCGGGCGGAGACCGGCATCCGCACCCCCGCCGACCTCCGCGGCAAGACGCTCGGCGTGTGGTTCTCCGGCAACGAGTATCCGTTCCTCGCCTGGATGTCCCGCCTCGGCTACCCCACCAATGGCACGCCTCAGGGTGTGCGGGTGCTGCGCCAGGGCTTCAACGTGGACCCGCTGCTGCAGCGCCAGGCCGATTGCGTCTCCACCATGACCTACAATGAGTACTGGCAGGTCATCGATGGCGGCTTCCGCCCGGAACAGCTCCAGGTCTTCCGGTACGAGGAACAGGGCGTGGCCACGCTGGAGGACGGGCTCTATGTGCTGGAGAACCGCCTGACGGACGCCGCCTTCGTGGCGCGGATGGCACGCTTCGTGCGCGCCTCCATGCAGGGCTGGGACTGGGCGCGGCAGAACCCGGATGCGGCGGCGCAGATCGTGCTGGATAACGATGCCTCCGGCGCGCAGACGGTCGCGCATCAGCGCCGCATGATGGGGGAGATCGCCCGCCTGCTGGATACCGAGGGCGGTGGCCGCCTGGTGCCCGCGGATTACGAGCGTACGGTGCAGACGCTGCTGTCCTCCGGCGGCGAATCGCCGGTGATCAGCCGGGCGCCGACCAATGCCTGGACGCATGCGGTGATGGACGCGATCCGCTGAACCTGCAGGGGGCCGCCGCTCGCGGTGGCCCCTATTCCCGCGCGAAGATGCAGACCAGGCCGCCACCGGGCGGTCCCTGATGTTCCGCCCCGCCGCTGACAAAAACCTGGCCATCGCCGGTGACAGCGGCGACGATGGCACCCAGCGCGCCGCGCAGATGCCGCTGCGCATCGATATCCGTATCGCCCAGCATGGTGTGCCGCGCGCCGCGGATATGGCCCGCCTTGTCGGGCTCCCCCTTCGCGATCACGCCGAGCACGCGGCTGCGATCCGCAACGGCGGGCGACGCTTCCAGCCCGGCCGCCCGGCAGGCGGCGATGACGCCATCGAGGTCCAGCAAATCCCGCATCGGCGCGACCCCCGCGGTGATGCCCGGCGTCCAGCCCGCAGCGCGGCCGATCACGACGACCTCGTTGCAGGTCACCTCGATGCCCGAGGAGATGCTCACGCGACTGGAGAAATGCTGGACGTCCCGCAGCAGCGCCGCTTCCGTGCCTGCTTCCGGCGCGATGTCGCCGATCGCGATGCCGGCGCCGAAAGCCGCCGCCGCGCGCGACAGCGCCATCAGCATGCGGGGATCACCGCTGCGCGCCTCCGGCCCGGGTGCCAGCGCGCAGGGCGCTTTCACCTGCACCAGGGCCACATCCTCGGCCCGCGCAATGCCGGCATCCGCCATGGCGGCGCGGACGGCGGCGGAGACGGCCTCGATCTGCGCGACGCGGCCGATCTCGCCGGCCTGCGTCGGCGGGCTGAAGGCGCTGCCGAGGGCGAGGCCCGATGCGCCACCACGGTCGCGCGCCACGGCGAAGACCATGTAGTGCGGCGAGAGGGCGCCCTCCGTGCCCCCCGACAGCACGCAGGGGATGCGCGCGGCCAGCGCCTCCGGTGCCTCGCCCGTATGCCGCGCCAGCAGCAGCATCAGCGATTGCGTGAAGAAGCCCCTGGTGAAGTCATTGAGGCCGCCATTGCCCTCCGTCTTGCCGATCACGGCGCGGACATCGCCCGCGCGGATCGTGCCGGCGGCGATCAGCCCTGCCAGCGCGGAAAGGTCGCCCGGATGGGCCATGGGGAGACGGTGGATCGACAGGCTCGGCATCGCTAAAGCATAGGTCAGGTGGCGCGGGCTTTGCACGGCCCGCGCGGAACTGGCGGGTATTTTCCATGCGCATCGGCATCATCGGTACGGGAGTCGCGGGCAGCCTGCTGGCGGAGGCGCTTCTCGACTCCCCAGGCATCGACGTGGCGGCCTTCGAACGCGTGGCGCCTGGCGAGCATGCGGAGGCCGGCACGGGCCTCAACATCGGCCCGAACGCGCTGAAGGCGCTGCGCCGGCATATGCCCGCCCGCCACGCCGCGCTGCGGGAGGCATCGCTCCCCTGGCATCGCTGGTTCGTGGACCTGGCCGATGGAACGCGGCTCTTCGACCTCGACATGCTCTCGGTCGCGGAGGAGCCGGGCGTGCGGATCCGCTGGTCGGAACTCTACCGCCTGCTGCGCGCCCCGGCGGCAGGCTGCACCCGCAACGCGCATGTGCTCGAGGCGCTGGAGGAGGATGCGGCCGGGCGCCTGGTGCCGGTCTTCCGCACGCCGGATGGCCTCACGCGGCACGGCTCCTTCGACCTGCTGGTCGGCGGCGACGGGCGCTACAGCCGGCTGCGGGCGCTGACGGCCGGAGAGCCGACGAGCACGCTGCTCGGCGTCTGCATCTGGCGCTTGCTGGTGACGGAAGCCGCGGACTGCCCCTATGACGATTACGGCCAGTGGTTCAACGGCAATGCGCGGCTGTTGTCTTTCCGCGTGCCGGGCGGCGCCGTCTACATCGCTGGCACCTTTCCGCTGAACGGGTCGGAGACGATCCCCGAGGCGATGAAAACGGCCGAGGCGCAGCGCGCCCTGTTCACGCCGGATGGCGGGACGCCCGGCCCCGCCGTGGCCTGGATGCTGGACAAGATCGAAGAGCACCTGCCCGAGATCCACTGGGCGCGCAGCGCGACGTCGCCTGTGCAGCGCCATGCCGCCGGCGGGCGCGCGCTGTTCCTCGGCGATTCGGCGCAGGCGATGGTGCCGACCCTCGGCCAGGGCGCGACGCAGGCAGTGGAATGCGGCGTCGTCGCCGGCGTGGTGCTGAAGCGCGGCGGGACGGTGGCTGAGATCGCGGCGCTGCGGGATCCCCGGGTGAAGTTCGTCAGCGACTTCTCCTGGGAAGCCAGCGACACGCTGGTACCGCCCTGCGACGTGGTGGCGGGCACGCGCGCCAAGATGCAGGCGCCCTTCATGGACAAGCTGCGGCAACTCTACACCGACGTCGTGTAGCGCTACCGCCCGGCCCAGTGCACGAAGCGCTTCTCGATCAGCAGGAAGAGCAGGTTGAGCGCATAGCCGAGCGCGCCCGCCACGAAGATGGTGCCGTACATCAACCCGCTCTCGAACAGCATCTGCGCGTTGATGACGCGGTGACCGAGACCGTCGGTGGATCCGATGAACATCTCCGCCACCACCACGATCACCAGCGCCAGTGACACGCCGGCACGCATGCCGACAAGGATCTGCGGCAGCGCCTCCCACACCAGCACATCGGCCATGATGCGCGGGCCGGAGGCACCCATGATGCGCGCCGCCAGCACCCGCGTCCTGCGCGCATTGATCACGCCATAGGCGGCGTTGAACAGGATGACCAGCGCAGCGCCGAAGGCAGCGACGGCAATCTTGGTGGACTCGCCCGGCCCGAACAGTACGATGAACAGTGGAAACATGGCGGAGGCCGGGGTGGAGCGGAAGAAGTCCACCACGAACTCCACGCTGCGATAGACGCTTTCCTTCGCACCCAGTGCGACGCCGAGCGGCACGCCGATGACCGTCGCGATCAGGAAGGACAGCATCGTGCGCTGCACGGTGCGCCAGGTATCCAGCGCCAGCGTGCCGCGCGTCAGCGCCGCCCAGGTATCGGTGAAGGCTTCCGAGGGCGGCGGCAGCAGGATCGGGTCGGCGACGCGCAGCCAGACGGCGACCTGCCAGAGCAGGATGAAGCCGATCGCGCCAGCGACGGGCGCCGCGAAGGTCTTCATGCCGCCACCGCCGCCTGGAACACATCCAGGCACCGCGCCTTGATGGCGACGAAACCCGGGGAGGACAGCGCCGCCGTGCCGCGCGGCCAGGGCAGCGCCACCGGCACATCATCCGCCACCGTCGTCGGCCGCCTGGTCAGCATGAGCAGCCGGTCCGCCAGCACGATCGATTCTTCCAGGTCGTGCGAGACGAGCAGCGTGGTGACGCCGATCTCCTTCAGCACGGCCTGCAGCAGGTCCCGCAGCGACAGCGTCGTCTCATAGTCGAGGGCCGAGAAGGGCTCATCCAGGAACAGCACCTCCGGCTCCACCGCCAGCGCGCGCATGATGGAGACAAGCTGCTGCTGGCCGCCCGAGAGTTCGTAGGGGTAGCGATGCAGGTCGAAGCGCACGCGGAAGCTGGCGGCCAGCCGCTCCACGCGACGTTCGATCTCCGACTTCGGCAGGCCCATCAGCCGCAGGGGGTAGCGGATGTTGTCGGCGGCGCGGCGCCACGGGAACAACGCCTCCCGGTAGTTCTGGAAGACGTAGCCGACGCGCACATCGGCGACATCGCGCCCATCATACAGGATGGTGCCACCATCCATCGGCAGCAGCCCCGCCGCCATGTTGATCAGCGTGGACTTGCCGCAGCCATTAGGCCCAAAGATGGCCAGGATGTCGCCCCGCCGCACATCGAGGTCGAAGCCGGAATAGACGGGCTGCCCGCCGAAGGCCTTGCGGAGGCCGCGGATCGAGATCGCGGCCTCCCGCGGGGGGATGCTCACAGCGCGCGCAGGAAGGACCGCACCTCGATCCGGTCGCGCACCACGCCCTGCGCCACCGCCAGGTCCACGAATTTCTGGAAATCCGCGATCTCCTCCGCCGTCATGTCCTTCACCATGCGGAAGTTCACCAGCGGGATGGTCGGCGCCAGTTCGGCGGAGGTCTGCATATGCTGCACCAGCAGCGGCCGCACGCTGGCGGGGTCCGACATCACCAGCGCGCAGGCCTGCGCCCAGGCTTGCGCAAAACGCTGCGCCACCGCGGGCCTTTCACTGAGGAACCTGCCCGTCAGCGCCGCACCCGCCGCCCAGGCCTGCGCATCGCGGCGGCCCAGCAGATGCGTCGCGATCACGCCCGTCTCCAGCCGCCGCGCGGCGCCGGCGCGTTCCGCGATGGTGGCGACGGGTTCCAGCGTATAGGCGGCATCGAAGGTACCGGCGGCCAGGGCACCGACATGCACGCCCATCTGCTGTTCCTGGATCGTGTAGTCCCACCCCTCCTGCAACCCGTTCGCCGCCAGCACCGCACGGGCGGCGGAGATGTTGGCCGGGCCAGGGGCGGAGAGGATGCGCGCGCCCTTGAGGTCCCGGATGGATTGCGCGGTGCTGCCGGCGCGCACCACGAACTGCTCCATCTGGTACTGCGCGTTCTGGCCGTTCAGCGCGATGTAGACCGCGGTGTTGGCGCGCCGCGCATTGATGTTGGCGCCCTCCAGCGTCACCAGGTTGGATGCGGCCTCCACATCGCCCGCCACCATGGACTGCACGATCAGCGGCGCGGCCTGCAGCGGCACGGCGCTGGCCTCGATCCCCTGCGCGGCGAAGAAGCCGCGCTCCACCGCGACATAATAGGGCAGGGCGGAGGAGACGTTGAAGACCGCGACCCGGACGCGATCGGGCGCCTGCGCGCGCGCCACGGACGGCACCGCGAGTGCGGCGAGAAGCAACGGGCGACGGCTGATCATGGCGGCTTCCTCAGACAAGCTTCGGATAGGAGGCGGGGTCGTGGAAATTCTGCCCGGCGACGTAGCGGCGATGGTCGGACATGTCCGGCATCGCCCCCGTCTCCGCCAGGCCATCGAAGGTGAGTTCGAGCTGCACGCCGGAGGGATCATGGACGAAGAGCTGCCAGAGGCTCGTGCCCGGCACCAGGAACTCCCGCCAGTCGAGACCCGCGGCGCGGAAGCGCGCGATGAAGGCGTGATAGCCGTGGCAGGTCAGGGAGACGTGGTCGATGGCGCCCGTGCCCGTCGGCGCGCGACCTTCCGCGCCCAGCGCGGGACCACCGGCATAGACATGCAGGATCGCGGCGCCGCCCGGCAGCGGAACGCCGAGCCAGGCGCCGGGATAACCGAAATCAGGCCGCTTGACCTCCGACAGCCCGATGATGCGGGTGTAGAAGGCGACGGTCTGCGCCAGGTCATTCGTCTTGACGGCGACATGGAACAGGCCGGCGGTGATCGCGGCGCCTTCAGGCTTCATGCTGCATCCATCCTCATCCCCGAGGAATGCAGCAACCCGCGTGCCAGCGTGGGCGCGCCGTCAGGGCCGTGCAGGAGACGCCGCATTGCGCGCGGCGCAGGCAGGCACGCCCATCAGGCGGGCAGGCCGCCCCAGCCCGCGCGGCGCATCGCCGCCACCAGCGCCGCCTCCTCCTCCTCCACCAGGCGCCCGTCGCGCACCAGCACGGCGCCATCCACCATCACGTCGCGCACGCTGCGTGGCGAGGCGGAATAGAGGAGGTTGGCGCCGAGGTCATGCGCCGGTGCCATTTCCAGACGGTCAAGGTTCCAGACGACGAGGTCCGCGCGCTTGCCGACCTCCACGCTGCCGGTGACGTGGTCGATGCCGAGTACGCGCGCGCCCTCCACCGTCATCATCCGTAGCATGGTGGCGACCGGCAGCGCGGTGGGATCGCCGGCGGATTGCTTGCCGACCAGCGCGGCCAGGCGCGCTTCCCAGATCATGTCCATCGCGTTGTCGCTGGCCGTCCAATCCGTGCCGAGCCCGACCGGCACGCGGCCAACATAGCGATGGAGCGGGATGGTCCGCGCCTCGATCTTCAGGTTGCTGGCGGGGCAATGGGCGATGGCGATCCCGTCCGCGCACCAGCCCTCGATCTCCGATTCGTCGAGGTAGATCGCATGGGCCGCCACGGTGCGCGGCGTGGCTAGTCCCGCCCGCCGCAGGCAGTCCAGCGCGCCCGCATGGCCGCGCGCCCGCACGGCGGCGACCTCCGGCGCGGATTGCGCGACATGCAGCACCACGCGTGCCTCCTCCCGTTCGGCGCGCCGCGACACATCGGCCAGCAGCGCATCCGAACAGGAATCCAGCGCATGCGGCGCGATGGCGGTGGTGATGCGGGAGCGCGCGGGATCGGCCCCGAAGCGATCGATCAGCCGGTCCGTCTCGGCCCAGGCCTCCGCCGCGCGCTCATCGGTCAGCGTGCTGCCGACCACGGCGCGCAGGCCGGAGGCCTCGATCACCGGCGCCAGGCGATCCATCCCGGCCAGGCGATCGGCAATGCAGGTGACGCCGTTCAGCAGGAATTCCGCGCAGGCGGCGCGCAACGACAGCGCGTAATCCGCCGCCGTGAACCGCTCCTGCCCCGGCACGCGGTAGGCGCCGGCCCAGAAGTCGCGCGGCAGATCCTCCGCCAGGCCACGGAACAGCGCCGTCGCGGCATGGGTGTGCACATTCACCAGCCCGGGCGTCACCAGCGCATGGCGGCAATCGATCACCGAATCACCGGGCGCCAGCGGCAATCCCGGGCCGACCGCGGTGATGCAGCCCGCCTCGACCCGGATGTCCTGGCCGAGCAGGGTGCGATGCGCCGCATCCATGGTGAGGATCGCGGCATGGGTCAGGATCAGGGCCATGGCCCATGCGCGCATGCCGCGGGCTGGCGGGTCAAGCCTGGCGACCCGTTCGATTTTTCCGCACAGCTCGGCCGCGAAATTCCTTCTTTTCGCACAGGCGGCACCATGCTTGCATGCCATCCCGACGCGCCGCGCAGCCGAGGGGGCCAAGCGCGCAACGTGCGATGGAGATTGGGCATGGCGTTGGATCGCAGGACGTTGCTCAAGGCCTCGGCCGCCGCCGCGGCGGGCACCGGGATGATGGTGGATGTGGCGGAAGCCCAGGGCCGCACGGTGATCAATCTCCAACTCGGCTGGATCACCGGAGGCAACCAGATCGGCGAGGTCTGCGCCAAGCAGCTCGGTTACTACGAGGCCGAGGGCCTGGATCTGCGCATCCAGCCCGGCGGGCCGAACATCGATGGCGTGGCCGTCGTCGCGGCCGGGCGGTTCGAGGTCGGGCAGGTCTCCTCCTCCCCCTCGCTCATGCTCGCGGCGTCGCAGGACATTCCGGTGCGCTGCTTCGCGGCCGGCGCGCAGGTGCATCCCTTCAGCTACATCTCCCGCGCCCGCAACCCGGTGCGCCAGCCGCGCGACCTGATCGGCAAGAAGATCGGCACGCAATCCACCGCCGTCATCCTGCTGCGGGCGCTGCTGGCCAAGAACAACATCGCGGAGCGTGACGTCACCATCATCCCGATCGGCGCCGACATGGCGCCGCTGATGACGGGCCAGGTGGATGTCATCACGGGCTGGCTGACCAACACCACGGCGCTGCGCGTGGTGCAGGACCCCGTGGTGATGCGGCTGTGGGACACGGGCGTGCGGCTCTACGCCCTGCCCTACTACGCCACGGCGCAGACGCTGGAACGCCGCGCCGATGTACTCGCGCGCTTCCTCCGTGCCTCCGGCCGCGGCTGGGCCTATGCCCATGCCAATCGCGCCGCCGCCGTTGACCTGCTGCTGAAGGAATTCCCGAACCTCAATCGCGCCGATGAGCGGGAGGCGCTGGAGGTGATGCTGGCCTACGCCTTCGGCCCGAAGACCGCCACGGAGGGCTGGGGCACCATGGACCCGGATGTGTGGCGGGAGCAGATCGACCTCTACGCGCAGCTCGGCCAGTTCTCCCGCCGCACGCCGCGGCTGGAGGAGGTGATGACGCTCGACATCCTCCGCATGACGAACGGCAACCGCCCGCTGATCGGCTGAGCGAGTGTCCGCGGCCGTCGAATGCCGGGGCGTCACGGTGCGGTTCGTCACGGACCGCCGCACTGTGACGGCCCTGCGCGATGTCAGCATGGCGGTGGAGGCCGGCGGCTTCCTCTCGCTGCTTGGCCCCTCAGGCTGCGGGAAGTCCACGCTGCTGCGCGTGGTGGCGGACCTCGTGAAGCCGAGCGCGGGCGATGTCTCCGTCTTCGGCATGGCACCGGCGGCGGCGCGGGCGGCGCGGACGCTGGGCTTCGTCTTCCAGGATGCGGCGCTGCTACCCTGGCGGACGGCGCTGCAGAATGTGGAGCTGCCGCTCGAAGTCGGCGGGCGGCGCGAACTGCCGAAGGGCGCGCCGACACCGCGGGAACTGCTGAAGCTGGTCGGGCTGGAGGGGTGGGAGAACAGCTTCCCTCATGAACTCTCCGGCGGCATGCGCCAGCGCGTCTCCATCGCACGCGCGCTGCTGGGCGGGCCGCGGCTGCTGCTGATGGATGAGCCCTTCGGGGCGCTGGACGAAATCACCCGCGACCGGTTGAACGAGGAACTGCGCCGCGTGTGGCAGGAGACGGGGACGACGATCCTCTTCGTCACCCATTCGGTCTATGAGGCCGTCTTTCTCGGCGAGCAGGTGCTGGTGCTGGCCGCCAATCCCGGCCGCAACGCCGCGCTGGTCACGGTGGACCTGCCGCGGGACCGTGACCTGTCGATACGGGAAACACCCGCCTTCACCACCATCGTCTCCGGCCTTCGGGACTCACTGGGGAGGGGGCATTGAGCATCACCGCCGACACCCTGATGGATGATCCCGGGCTGAAGGAGGCCGAGGCCGCACATGAACGCGCGCGCCGACGCCTGGCGTGGCGGCGGCGCCTGCTGCCGGTGGCGGGCATCCTGTCGATGCTGCTGCTGTGGTGGTGCCTGGTCTATATCCTCGAAGTCCCGCCCTTCGTCGCGCCATCGCCGGTGGCCGTCGCCACGACGCTGGTCGCGAAATGGCCGATCCTGATGGCGAATCTGGTGCCGACAGCGATCGAGGCGCTGGTCGGCTTCGCGCTCGGCAACATCGTCGCCATCATCATCGCCACCGTCTTCGTGCACCGGAAGACCGTGGAGGAAGCCTTCTTCCCCGTCGTCGTCCTCATCAACACCATCCCCGTGGTCGCCAAGGCGCCGATCCTGGTGCTGCTGCTGGGCAACGGGATGGAGCCCAAGATCGCGATCGCCGCGCTGATCTGCTTCTTCCCGACCCTGGTGAACATGGTACGCGGGTTGGAATCGGTGAATCCGCAGGCGATGGAGCTGATGCGCGTGCTCTCGGCCAGCGAGCGCGAAATCTTCTTCAAGCTGCGGCTGCGCAATTCGCTGCCCTATCTGTTCTCCGCGCTGAAGATCGCGGCCTCCACCGCCGTCATCGGTGCCATCGTCGGCGAATGGATCGGCTCCACCACCGGCATCGGCGCGCTGATCATCCAGTCCATGTACAATTTCGACAGCGCGATGCTCTACGCCACCGTCATCGTCGGCTCCGCCTTCTCCGTCGCCTTCTTCGGCGTGATCATCGCCGTGGAACGCCTGGTGGTGCGCTGGCAGCCGGCCAACCCCGTCTAGAGGAACCAGTCATGGACACGCAGCGCGTGCAGGAGACGCCGCGGGAGGCGACCATCGTCGCGCGGTCGGATGTCGTCGTCGTGGGCGGCGGTCCCGCAGGATTTTCGGCCGCCGTCGCGGCGCGGCGGATGGGCTGTTCCGTCACCCTGCTGGAACGCTATCCCTATCTCGGCGGCCTCGCATCCGGCGGCATGGTCCTGGTGCTGGACGACATGCATAACGGCCAGGAAGTCACCACCACCGGCATCTGCATGGAGATGATCGACCGCATGGCGCGCGTCGGCGCCTGCGTCTATCCGCCGGAAGCGGAGCGGGTGACGGATTGGGCGATGTACCGGAAGTGGTCGCGCTGGGGCGTCTTCGACTTCCGGTCCCATGTCCGCCCGCACCCCATCGTCATGGCCGCGACCTTCGACCCCGATGGCTGGAAGCGCATCGCCAATGAGATGGTGGCCGAGGCCGGCGTGCAGACGCGCACGCATTCCTGGTTCTCCTCCGCCATCGTGCAGGACGGCGCCATCAAGGGCGTGGTGTGCGAGACCAAGGCGGGCCGCCAGGCCATCATGGGCGATGTCGTCATCGACGCGACCGGGGACCTCGACGTCGTCGCGGCCGCGGGCGGGGACTTCACCCATGGCGCCTACATGGTGACCACCGTCTTCCGCCTCGGCGGCGTCGACACGGATGAAGCCGAACGCGTGCAGTTCGAGGAACCGGAACGCCACGCCGCCCTCGACAAGCAGGCCAAGAAGATCATGGGCGGGTCCTGGGACTATTGGTGGCTAAAGACGCCGCTTCCCGGCGTGGTCTGGTGCAACTGCCCGCACCTCGTCGGCTATGACGGGCTTTCCGTCGAGGACATGTCCAAGGCGGATTTCGAGGGGCGGAAGCGCATCTACGCGCTCGTCCAGTATGCGCGGGACCACATGCCCGGCTTCCAGAACTGCTTCGTCATCGATGTGGCGCCGCAGCTCGGCATCCGGCAGACGCGGCTGCTGCGCGGCGACTATGTCGTGACGAAGGAGGATGTGCAGGACCGCGTCCACTTCCCCGACACCGTCGCGCGCGGGCGGGACTACTACACCCCCTATCGTGCCATGCTGCCGAAGGGTCTGGATGGCGCCATCGTCGCGGGCCGGCACTACTCCGCCACTGAATCCGCGCAGAAGCAGTCGCGGGAGATTCCACCCTGCATGGCGATGGGGCAATCCGCCGGCGTTGCCGCGGCGCTGGCGGTGCAGGGCGGCATCGCGCCGCGCGCCGTCTCCCCGGCCGCCATCTGCGCGGCGGTCCGCGCCCAGGGCGGCGATCCCGGCGACCGACCCTCCGCCAATGCTAAGATCCTGGAGACGGCGGCATGAGCACGCCCCTGCCGCTGGACGGCATCCGAATCATCGACTTCACCCAGGTGATGATGGGGCCGGTGGCGACCCAGACGCTGGCCGATTTCGGTGCGGACGTCATCAAGATCGAACGCCCGCAGGGTGACCTTTCCCGCACCTCCTTCCCCGACCCCGCCGGCCCGCTCGGCCCGGTCTTCTGTTCCCTCAACCGGAACAAGCGCAGCGTGGTGCTCGATCTCCGCAAGCCGGAGGAACGGCAGGTGGTGCTCGACCTGGTCCGCACCGCCGATGTCGTGGTCAACAACTTCCGCGCCGGCGTGATGGAACGCCTGGGCTTCGGGTGGGAAGACCTGTCGAAGGTCAATCCGCGCATCATCTACGCCGTCGGCACCGGCTTCGGGCTGGAGGGCCCCTATGCCCACAAGGGCGGGCAGGATGTGCTGGCGCAGGCCATGTCGGGCGTGATGCACCGGCGTTCCAACACCGACCAGCCGCTCTATGTCCACGCCACCACCTTCGCGGATTATTCCGCGGGGATGCACCTGGTGCAGGGCATCCTGCTGGCGATCCTGCAGCGGCAGAAGACCGGCCGCGGCCAGCGCATCGCCGTCTCGCTGCTCGATTCCATGCTGGCGGCGCAGACGCAGGAAGGCGCGGCGCATCTGATGCGGGGCAAGGAGATCAACTGGGGCGCCATGCCGCTCTCCGGCGTCTTCGAGACGAGCGACGGCGCGCTGGTGATGGTCGGTGCCTTCAAGGCCGATCCGCTCGGCGACATCTCCACCGCGCTGGAGATCGACCACCTCGGCCGCGATCCGCGCTTCACGAGTTTCGAGGACCAGGTCGCCAACAAGCCGGCGCTGCAAGCGATCTTCCGCGAACGCTTCAAATCCAACACCACCGCCTATTGGCTCGCCCGGCTTGAAGCGCAGGACCTGCTCTGCGCCCCGGTCCGCAGCCTGGCGGAGGCGCTGGAGGATGAGCAGGCGCGGATCAATGAGATGATCCTCGAAGGCCCCGGCGAGATCGAGCCCATGCGCCTCGTCGGCTCCCCCATCCATATGTCGGATGCGAAGGTCACGCTGCGCATCCCGCCTGCCCGCCTCGGCAAGCACACGGAAGAAGTGAAGGCTGAACTCACCCGGGGCCTCGCCGCGGAATGAGCGTGATCTTCGAGGTCGCGGACCACGTCGCCCGCGTCACGCTCAACCGGCCGGAGGCGATGAACGCCGTCGATCGCGCGACGGAGGCCGAACTCCAGCGCATCTGGACCGAGATCGAGGGCCGCCGCGACATCCGCGCCGTGGTGCTGACCGGCGCCGGCACGCGCGCCTTCTGCGCCGGCGCCGATGTCCGGGATGGTGACGGCGTCACGGGGCTTGAGTACTGGGCCGCGCCCCGACCCGGCGGCTTCGGCGGCATCGCGCTCCGCACCACGCTCGACATCCCCGTCATCGCCCGCGTCAACGGCCATGCCCTGGGCGGGGGGTTCGAGATGGTGCTGGGCTGCGACCTCATCGTCGCCGCCGATACCGCGACCATGGGCCTGCCGGAACCGCGGCTCGGCCGACTGCCGCTGGATGGCGGCATGGCGCTGCTGCAACGCCAGATCCCGCATCGCATGGCGATGGGCATGATGCTGACGGGACGCCGGATCACCGCCGCCGAAGCCCTCGCCTTCCACTTGCTGAATGGGGTCGTGCCGCAGGACGGCCTGGATGCCGCCGTCGATCGCTGGCTGGAAGGCATCCTGGCCTGCGCGCCGCTCTCCGTGCGCGCCATCAAGCAGAGCGTCCGGCGCACAGCCCATCTGAGCGCGCAGGAAGCCCAGGCGGCCCGCCTGCCCGCACTGATCGAGGCCTTGCAGTCGAAGGACCAGGACGAGGGCGTCCGCGCCTTCATGGAAAAGCGCAAGCCGGTCTGGTCCGGCACCTGACCACGCCGTGCACGCCGCGGCGCTGACCTACTTCAGGGAGACGGCGAAACGCGGCTCCGTGCGCCGCGCCGCCGCTGCGCTGAACGTCTCCGCCAGCGCGCTCAACCGCCAGATCCTGAACCTGGAGGAGGAGTTGGGCACCGCGCTGTTCGATCGCCTGCCCGGTGGCATGCGGCTGACGGCGGCCGGGGAATTGCTGCTGCAACACGTCGTCGGCACGCTGGTGGAATTCGATCGCGTGCGATCCCGGATCGACGACCTCCGCGCCGCGCGCACCGGCCATGTCGGCCTCTCCGCGGTGGATTCCCTGCTGGTGGATTTCCTGCCCCGCGCGCTGGATCGCTTCCGCGCGGATTTCCCGGCCGTGACCTATGCGCTGGATGCCGCCAACCCGGCCGACGTCCCGCGCCTGGTGGCGGATGGGACCTACGACCTCGGCTTCACCTTCGTCGGGCCGACACCACCGTCGCTGCGCTTCGAGCATGAGGTGCCGGCGCCCATCGGCGTCGTCATGCCGTCCGACCATCCCCTGCGGCAGAAGCGCGAAGTCAGCTTCGACGATGTGGCCCCCTACCCCTTCCTGGCCCAGGCCGGTCCCCTGCCGCGCTCCGCCGATGTCGATGCCGGCTTCGCGCGCTTCCGGTCGGGGCTGCGGCCGCGCCTCGTCTCCAACTCCATCCAGGCGCTGAAGACCGCCATCCGCCTGAACATGGGCATCGCCTTCTTCACGCGCCTCGGCTTCCTGGAGGAGATCGAGCGCGGCGAGGTCGCCTGGCGTCCCTTCGACAGCCCCGCGATCAACGCGCTGCGCATCGGCCTGCTGGTGCCCGCCAACCGCCCCCCGACCGCGCCCGCACGCCAGTTGGCGGCCCGGCTGGTAGAGGAAATGGGGCGTCTCGACTCGGCCTGAGCGACGACGCAGGCTGCGTGCCGCATGGCCGATCTCCGCAGCCTCGGGGTGTTCTTCCGGGTCGCCCGCCTGCGTTCCTTCCGTTGTTCGGCGGAACCGCTGGCGGAACTGGCGGAGGAGGTGGCAGCGGAAGCCGGACACCGATAAGCCCGGATGATCGGAAAACATTCGGAATCACGATTGGCGCGTATCGCAAGGACCGGCATGATTTGTCCGGACAGGTTTACGAGGAGCCCCGATGCCGGACCATTTGCCGCCCACGATGCCGCTGGATGCCCTGGGCGTCCGGTTGGCGGCGCGTGCGGGGCGGCTGGCCGGCCATACCTCCTCCCTCGCCCCCGGCTTCGTGCAGGGCAACCTCGCCATTCTCCCGGCGGCACTGGCCGGCGATTTCCTCCGGTTCTGCCAGCGCAATCCGAAGCCCTGCCCGGTGCTCGGCATCAGCGAGCCGGGCAGCCCGCACATCCCCGAACTCGGGCTCGACCTCGACCTGCGGACCGACCTCCCGCGCTACCGGATCTGGCGGCAGGGGCAGTTGGTGGAGGAACCGACCTCGATCGCCCATGTCTGGCGGGATGACCTGGTCGCCTTCGTGCTCGGCTGCTCCTTCACCTTCGAACATGCGTTGATGGAGGACGGCATCCGCCTTCGCCATGTGGCGCAGGGCCGCAATGTCGCGATGTGGCGCACCAGCATTGCCTGCGTGCCGGCGGGGCCCTTCGCCGGGCCGATGGTCGTCTCCATGCGGCCCTTCTCGCCGGCGGATGCGATCCGCGCCATCCAGATCACCACGCGCTTCCCCGGCGTGCATGGCGCGCCCGTGCATATCGGGCACCCCCACCTCATCGGCATCGAGGATTTGTCCCGCCCGGATTACGGCGACGCTGTCGAGGTCGCTGACGACGAGATCCAGGTCTTCTGGGCCTGCGGCGTCACGCCCCAGGCCGTGATCGCCGCGGCAAGGCCCGACTTCGCCATCACCCACGCACCCGGCGCCATGCTGGTGACGGACCTGCGCAACAGCAGCCTCGCCGTGCTGTAGTAGCTACCATCGACAGGGAGAACAGGAAGATCATGACCAGCATCGTCCAGATGGGCCGCGCCGCGCTTGGCGCCGCGCTTGCCATCGGCCTTTCGGCCGGCACCGCGCTGGCGCAGGGGCCGCAGGTGAACATCCAGGCCGTGACGCAGCCCACGCCCGCCATCCCGCAATACACGCGCGTCGACATCCCGCTGCTGCGCGATGGCCTGGCCGCCGCCAGCAATGGCCGCATCCGCGTCAACCTGGCCGCCTGGCCGGAGCGCAACCTGAACGGGCCGGAGATCATCCGCCTGGTCCGATCCGGCCAGGTCGAGATCGGCGCCGTGCCGCTGAACACCGTCGCCGGTGACGTGCCGCTGCTGGACATGGTCGATCTCGCCGGCCTAAACCCCACCATCGGCCAGGCCCGCCAGGTGGCGGAGGCGTTGATGCCGGAGGTGAATCGCGGCCTGGAGCGCTTCGGCGTCCGCATCATCGCCATGGCGCCCTATCCGGCGCAGGTGCTGTTCTGCCGCGAGCGTGCCAATTCGCTGGCGGATCTCCGCGGTCGCCGCATCCGCACCGGCGGCGGCAGCATCAACGACTTCGTCGCCGCCGTGGGCGGCCAGGCCGTCGGCATCGGCTTCCCGGAAGTCTATGCGGCGCTCGAACGCGGTGTGGCGGATTGCGCCATCACCGGCACCGGCTCGGGCAATGGCGCCCGCTGGTATGAGGTGACGACGCACATGTATGCGCTGCCCGTCGCCTGGTCGACCTATGGCTACTTCATCAACCTCGCCTGGTGGAACCGCCTGGACGCCCCGGCCCGCGACCTCATCACCAGCACCTTCGCCAAGATCCAGGACGAGCAGTGGAAGCTGGGTGACGCGGCATCCGAGGACGGGATCGCCTGCAACATCGGCGACCGCGCCAATTGTTCCATCGGCCGCCTGGTGGAGAACCGGCCGATGACCGTCTCCCGCCCGACGCCGGCGGACCTTGAGACCCTGCGCGGGATCCTGAGCAACAACGTGCTGCCCGCCTTCGTCCGCCGCTGCGGCGCCGCCTGCGGGGAGACCTACAACCGCATCGTCGCGCCCATCTCCGGCACGCGCTACGAGGCGCGCTGAGCGTGGAGCGGCCCGCACCTCTCATCCTGCGGGCCGCGACCGGCCTGCGCCGCGCGGTCGGCTTCCTTGGCCATGCCATGGGACTGGTCGCCGGCTGGGGCTTCGTGCTCTGCGCCTTCTTCATCACCTTCGACGTGCTGGCGCGATCCATCTTTCGCGTCAGCACGCAATCCACCACGGAGATCACCGGCTACATGCTGGCCTTCGGCCTCTCCTGGGGCCTGGCGCATACGCTGACGCAGCGATCCCATGTGCGGATCGACCTGCTGGTGAACCGCCTGCCCCAGCGCATCCGCATCTGGCTGCACCTGCTGTCGCTGCTGCTGCTCGGCGTCTTCATGGCCTTCATCGCCCAGGGTGCCTGGGATTTGGTGGACGAAAGCCTTCTGTTCAACGCCACCGACATCAGCCTGCTGCGCACGCCGCTCGCCATCCCCCAGGGCCTCTGGGCCGCGGGCATGGTCGTGTTCCTCGCCCTCATCGCCTGCATGCTGCTGGAGAACCTGCTGCTCGCCATCCTGGGCGACGCGAAGCAGGTGGAGCGCAACCTCTCCTCCCGCGGTTATGACGAGGAGGCGCAGGAGGCGCTGGAAGCGCTCGGCGTCGCGGAGACGAAGCCATGATCGCTGTTGTCTTCATCCTGGTAATGCTCGTTGTCTTCCTCGGCCTGTCTCTGACGGGGAGTGGCGGCGGCGTCGATGTGCCGATCAGCGCGGTGCTGCTGCTGCTCGGTGTCTTCGGCGGCTTCTTCGCGGCGGGGATCTATGTCGGCGCGGCGCTCGGCGTTCTCGGGCTGCTGGCGGGCTTCGCCTTCTCCGACCGTCCCTTCTGGAACTTCCTGGGCCAGACGGCCTGGGGCCCCTCCTCCTCCTTCGTGCTCGTGGCGGTGCCGCTGTTCCTGCTGATGGGGGAGATCCTGCTGCGCGCCGGCCTGTCGGAACGACTCTACCGCGCGCTGAACCTCTGGCTGAACCGCATGCCTGGGGGCCTGCTGCACACCAACATCGTGGCGTCCGGCGTCTTCTCCGCCATCTCCGGCTCCTCCGTCGCCACCGCCGCCACCATGGGCTCGGTCGCCATGCCCTTCTTCCAGGGGCGCGGCTACGATCCGAAGATGGTGATGGGCAGCCTGGCGGCCGGCGGGGCGCTCGGCAACCTCATCCCGCCCGGCATCACCTTCATCATCTACGCGCTGATCACGGAAACCTCCGTCGGCGCGCTGTATCTGGCGGCGGTCGGACCCTCCATCCTGGTGATGGCGCTGTTCATCGGCGTGATCCTGCTGAAGAAGAACGCCGCGCCGCCGCCCGGCCCGGTGATCCCGATGCGGGAGAAGATCCGCGGCCTGGTCGGGCTGATCCCGACCATCGTGCTGATCCTCATCGTGCTCGGCACCATCTATGCGGGCCTCGCGACGCCGACCGAATCGGCGGCGCTGGGCGTGGTGGCGGCCATCGGCATCGCGGTGGTCGAACGCCGCTTCTCCTTCCGCATGCTGCATGCGAGCGCGGAGGCGACGGCGCGCAACACGGCGATGATCGGCCTCATCCTGCTCGGTGCCTATGTGCTGAACTACGTCATCACCATGCTCGGCGTACCGCAGATGATGGCGGGCCTCGTCTCCGCCCTGCCGCTGCCGCCCTGGGCGATCATGGCGCTGATCATCGGCTTCTACCTGGCGCTGGGGACGTTCATGGAGGGTTTCTCCATGATCATCACCACCATCCCCGTGATCTTCCCGGTCGTCACGGCGCTGGGCTACGACCCCATATGGTTCGGCGTCGTCGTCACCATGCTGGTGGAGATCGCCCTCATCAGCCCGCCGGACGGCACGGTGCTTTATGTGCTGCAGGGGCTGCGCAAGGATGGTGGCGCGATCGGCGATGTCTTCGCCGGCGTGCTTCCCTTCGTCGCCGTCTACATCCTGGCCATCGTGCTGATGATGATCGTGCCCGATATCGCGCTGTGGCTGCCCCGCGCGGTCGGGCCGTAGGGGTCGCCGATGCTCACCTTCGACCGCATCGCCGCGACGGGCACGGACCGGATCGCGGTGGAGATCACGACCCTCGTCATCGCCGGCTGGGCCGGGCGGGACGAGGAGGCGGTGCGCCACCATATCGAGGAACTGGCCGCGATCGGCGTGCCTCCCCCTTCCTCAGTGCCCGTCTACTACCGTGCCGCCGCCGCCAACCTGACCCAGGCGCCGGTGCTGGAGGTGCTGGGTCCGGACAGTTCGGGGGAGGTGGAGCCCGTCATCGTCTCGCTCGCGGATGGGCTCTGGCTCGGCCTCGGCTCCGATCATACGGACCGGAAGGCGGAGGCCGCGGGAATCGCCTTGTCCAAGCAACTCTGCGGCAAGCCGGTCGGCACCACGCTGTGGCGGTTCGAGGAGGTGGAGGCGCATTGGGATGCGCTGGAGATTCGCGCCACCGCCACCATCGACGGCGTGGCGACGATCTACCAGCAGGGCCTGCTCTCCGCCCTCCGCCACCCGCGGGACCTCATGGCGCGCAGCCCGGCGCTGCCCGCCGGCAGCCTGATGTTCTGCGGCACGCTCGGCGCCATCGGCGGCATCCGGCCGTCCAGCCACTTCGCCATGGAACTGCGTGACCCCGTGCTGGGCCGCACGCTGCGCCATGACTACGGCATCACGATCCTGCCCGTGGTGTCGTGACGACGCGGACGTTGTCCGGACAAAGCTGAGGCGCTAGCCTTCCCCGACAGGGGGAAGGACACGGCGCATGATGGGCAGGCACGCTCGCGACGGCGTTTCGGGCAGGGGGCAGTCGTTTCGTGGCTGACCGTGTCGCGCTGCCCCTCTATGCCCGTATCGAGGCCCAGCTGCGCGACGCGATCGCAAACGGTGACTACGCCGTCGGCACGCTGCTGCCGACCGAAGCCGAGTTGTGCGAAACCCTCCGCGTCTCCCGCCACACGATCCGCGAAGCGCTGCGCCGCCTGGTCGATTCCGGCCTGGTGGAGCGTCGCCAGGGCGCCGGCACCATGGTGGTGGCGCGTGAGGCACCGAGCGGCACCGTGCAATCCATGCGCAGCATCGAGGCGCTGTTCCAATACGCGGCCGATACGCGCCTCGACATCCGCAGCCGCCGCATGGCGCCGCTGACGCCGGAAGATGCGGCCGCGGTGCCGGCGCCGGTCGGGGAGAAGTGGCTGACGCTGGAGGGTCTGCGCATCGGGCAGGATGGCGCACCGATCGCGACGGCCGATGTGCTCATCCATCCCCGCTTCGCCACCATCGCCAATGCGCTGCCGGAGCGCGGCGCGATCTACGCCATGATCGAAAGCCGCTTCGGCGTGGAAGTCGCGGAAGTGATCCAGGAAATCACCGCGGCCCCCATGCCCGCTTCCGTCGCCACCGCGCTGGGCCGCAAGCCGCGCGCCGTCGGCATGCGCTTCCTCCGCCGCTACCTCGGCACCGATGGCGCGACGCTGCTGCTCTCCCGCTCCTGGCACGCGGCGGAGCGCTTCACCTATGCGATGCGCCTGCGCCGCGGCGAAGGCTGAGGGGCTTTTGCCCGGCGCGACCCGGGTCTAGCATTTGTCCGGACAACAGCAGGTAGCCCGGATGCCGACCTCCCCCTGGCCGCAGGATTCCCGCCTCGCCCTCTCCATCGTCGTGAATGTGGAGGAAGGCGCCGAGATGTCGGTGCGCGACGGCGACAAGGGGCCGGAGCCCGTCGATGAGCTGGGCGTCCACCTGAAGGTGCCGATCCGCAATTTCGCGAATGAATCCAACTACCTCTATGGCATCCGCGCGGGCTGGCCGCGGGTGGCGGCGCAACTCGCCAGACACAACGTCAAGGCCACCTTCACCGCCGCCGCCATGGCATTGGAACGGGCGCCGGAAATCGGCCGGGCCATCGCGCAAGGCGGGCATGAGGCCTGCAGCCATGGCTGGCGCTGGATCCACCAGTTCTCCTACGACGAGGCGCGCGAACGCGATTTCGTGCGCAAGGCCGTGACCTCCATCGAGGCCACCGCCGGCCACCGCCCGATCGGCTGGCTGTCCCGCTACCTCCATTCGCCGCGGCTCCGCACCACGCTGGCGGAGGAAGGCTTCCTCTACCACATGGATGATTTCTCCGATGACGAGCCGCGCTGGGACGTGGTGGAGACGAAGGACGGCCCCCGCGCCATCGTCATCATGCCCTATGCGCTGGACAGCAACGACATGAAGTTCTGGTTGGCGCCGGGCTACACGCCGCAGCAATGGCTGGACTACGCCGTTGAGACCTTCGACGTGCTCTACGACGAAGGCGCCAGCGCGACGCGGATGATGTCGCTCGGCGTGCATCTGCGCATCATCGGCCGCCCCGGGCGCATCGGCGCCTTCGGGAGGTTTCTCCAGTACGCCAACAGCAAGCCTGGCGTCTGGATGGCGACGCGCGCCGAGATCGCCCGCGCCTTCGCTGCCACCACCCCCCCGCCCGCGGAGCCCGCTGCACGATGAGCACGCCCTACGACATCGCCGCCGCCTTCGCCGCCCATGCGGTGCGGGTGCGGCACGCCGATCTCTCGCCGGGTGCGATCCGCGCGGGCCGGACCTTCCTGCTGGATACGCTCGGCGTCGGCATCGCCGGCAGCAGCGGCGCCAATGTGCAGACGGTGCAGGACCTCGCGGAGCGCTGGGGCAGCGGCAATGAGGCGACGTCCTGGCTGACGGGCCGACGGATGTCGGCCGGTTCGGCCGCCATCGTGAATGCCTATCTCATCCACTGCCTCGAATTCGACTGCGTGCATGAAGGTGCCGTGGTGCATCCCATGGCGACACTGCTCTCCGCGCTGTTCGCGTGGTGCGAACGGGAATCGGCGAAGGGCAATCAGGTCTCTGGCGACCGGTTCCTCGCCGCGATGGCTGTCGGCGTGGACATCGCGGGGCTGCTCGGCGTCGCGACCGACTCGCCGCTGCGCTTCTTCCGCCCCGCCACCGCCGGCGGCTTCGGCGCCGTCGCCGCCATCGCCAATCTCTCCGGCTTCGATGAGGCAACGACGCGCAGCGCCTTCGGCCACATGTACGGCCAGACCAGCGGCACCTTGCAGCCGCACCTCGAAGGCTCGCCACTGCTCGGCCTGCAGATCGGCTTCAATGCCCGCGGCGCGATCGAGGCCTGCGACCTGGCAGCCGCCGGCATGGGCGGCCCCCTCGACATCTTCACCGGCCGCTACGGCTACTTCACGCTGATCGAGGAGAGCGTCCATCCCGATCGCGTGGAGAAGGCACTGGGGCGCGAATGGCAGATCGAGAAGCTCTCGCACAAGCCCTTCCCCTCCGGCCGCCTCACCCATGGCGTCGTGCATGCGCTGCGCGACCTGATGCGGGACGAAGGTTTCGCGCCGGACGAGGTCGCGGAGATCACCTGCCGCGTGCCGCCGCTGGTGAGGCGCCTGGTCGGGCGGCCCGACATTCCCGATCCCGCCTCCAACTATGCGAAGCTCTGCCTGCCCTTCGTAGCCGGTGTCTTCCTGGCCAAGGGGCGTTGCGACGTGCCCGATTTCCGGGGTGAGGCTTTGCGCGACGCCCACGTCCACGCCTTCGCGTCACGCGTCCGGATCGAGCCGGACGGGAACACGAACGAGAATGCCTTGGACCCGCAGGAGATCATCGTGACGCTGGCCTCCGGCGCCCGCCATGTGAAGCATCTGCCCCACACCTACGGCCACCCCGCCGTGCCGCTGAGCGCGGAGGAGAACGAAGAAAAATTCTTCCGCTGCTGCGGCCACGCCGTCCCCCCGGTGCCGTCCGCCCGCGCCACCCGCATCCGCGACCTGGTGGCGGGCATCGAGACCCTGGCCGATGTCGCGGTGCTGTCCGCCGCCACCGGCGGAAGTGATTGACGCAACGCCAGCCCGGGCGTATTTGTCCGGACAAATTCCACGGGAGCACCAGCCATGGACACGCATGTCGCCCGCTCGCAGGCCATCGAGGAAGAGGCCGCGCTGCTCGACGCCATCGACAAATGGCTCAACCGCGACGTGCGCCCGCATGTGCTGCGCCTGGAACATGCGGATGAATACCCGCATGAGATGGTCGAGCAGATGAAGGAGCTCGGCCTGTTCGGTGCAACCATCGCGCCGGAATATGGCGGGCTCGGCCTCTCCGCCACCACCTATGCGAAGATCGTCGAGCGTATCGCCGAAGTCTGGATGTCGCTGTCCGGGATCTTCAACAGCCACCTCATCATGGCGGCCTGCGTCAGCCGGATGGGGACGGAAGCGCAGAAGGCCGAATGGCTGCCGAAATTCGCCACCGGCGAGATCCGTGGCGGCCTTGCACTGACGGAGCCGGATTGCGGCACGGACCTCCAGGCCATCCGCACCCGCGCGCGCCGAGACGGCGATCACTACATCATCAACGGCACCAAGACCTGGATCAGCAACGGCATCCAGGGTAGTTGCTTCGCCCTGCTGGTCAAGACGGATCCGGAGGCGCAGCCGCGCCACAAGGGCATGTCGATGTTCCTGGCGCCGAAGGGCGCGGGCTTCACCGTCTCCAAGAAGCTGGAGAAGCTGGGCTACAAGGGCATCGACAGCGCGGAACTCGTCTTTGACGACTACCGCGTCCCCGCCGATTACCTGATCGGTGGCGAGGAAGGCCGCGGGTTGCAGACAGCGCTGGGCGGCCTCGAACTCGGCCGCATCAACGTCGCGGCGCGTGGCGTTGGCCTGGCATCCGCCGCGCTGAAGGACAGCGTGAAATACAGCCAGATCCGCAAGACCATGGGCAAGCCGATCTGCCAGCACCAGGCCATCCAGCTCAAGCTCGGCGAGATGGCGACGCGCGTGCAGGCCGCCCGCCTGCTCACCTATGATGCCGCGCGGGCCTATGACGCCGGTGAGCGCTGCGACATGGAAGCCGGCATGGCGAAGTACTACGCCAGCGAGGCCGCGGTGGAGAACAGCCTGGAGGCCATGCGCATCCATGGCGGCTACGGCTACTCCAAGGAATACCATGTGGAGCGCTACTACCGCGACGCGCCGCTGATGTGCATCGGCGAAGGCACCAATGAGATCCAGCGCATGATCATCGCCAAGCAGCTGATCGAGCGGTTCCCCGCGTGATGCTGCCCCTGAAGGGGCTGAGGATCATCAGCTTCGAGCAGTTCGGCGCCGGCCCCTTCGCGACCATGAACCTGGCGGATCTCGGCGCCGAGGTCATCAAGGTGGAACCGCCGCCGGGCGAGGGCGGCGACCCGCCAGGCGACATCGCGCGCCACACCGGCGGCTTCCCGCTCGGCGAGAATGACAGCCAGTACTTCCAGTCGTTCAATCGCAACAAGCGAAGCCTGACGCTGGATGTCCGCAAGCCGGGCGCGCGCGACGCCCTGCATCGCCTCGTGCGGGATGCGGATGCCGTGTTGAACAATCTCCGCGGCGATCTGCCGGCGCGGCTCGGCCTCGACTACGCCGCGCTCTCCGCCGTGAAGCCCTCCATCGTCTGCGTGCATCTCTCCGGCTACGGCCGCGATGGCGAACGCGCCTCCTGGCCGGCCTATGACTACCTGGCGCAGGCGGAGGCCGGCTTCTGCGCCCTGACCGGGGAGCCCGACACCAACCCGGCCCGCGCCGGCCTCTCCGTCGTGGATTTCATGTCCGGCCTGACCGCGGCGATGGGGCTGCTGGCCGGTGTGACGGGTGCGCGCGCCACCGGACGCGGCTGCGATCTTGACGTCTCCCTCTACGATGTCGCGATGCAGACGCTGACCTATGTCGCCACCTGGTACCTGAATGACGGGTTCGAGGTGCCGCGCCGTCCGCGCGGCGGCCACCCCTTCATCGTGCCCTGCGAGATGTTCCCGACCGCCGATGGCCATGTCTTCGCCATGTGCATCAAGCCAGGCTTCTGGAAGAAGTTCTGCACCATAGCCGGCGTGCCGGACCTGCCCGCCGATCCGCGCTTCAAGGGCTTCGACGAACGCCTGGCGAATCGCGATGCGCTGATGGCCTTGCTCGATCCCGTGATGCGCTCGAAGACCTCCGCCGACTGGGTCACCGCGCTGGCCGGCCAGGTCCCCATCGCGCCGGTGCTTGGCCTCGGCCAGGCACTGACGAATCCCTATTTCCGCGAACGCGGCGGCATCCTCGACCTGCCGCATCCCGCGCGGCCCGACCTCAAGGTCGTCGCCAGTGCCATCCGCCTGGACGGCAAGCGCCTGCCTGGCCGCGCCGGTCCCGGCTATGGCGCGGATAGCGAGGCGGTGCTGGTCGAGGCCGGCTACACGCGGGAAGAAGTCGCGCAACTGCGCGCCCTGGGGGCGGTGTGATGAAGCTCGACGGTATCCGGGTTCTCGATCTCTCGCTGTTCCTGCCCGGCCCCTACATGACGACGGTCATGGCGGACCATGGCGCGGAAGTCATCAAGCTGGAGCCGCCCTCCGGCGAGCCGGTGCGCAACATCGGCGAACGCGCGGGCGGGCAGAGCGTCTGGTTCCGCAATACGCATCGTGGCAAGAAGTCCATCGTGCTGGACCTCAAGAAGCCGGACCAGTTGGCGGCGCTGCATGACATCGTCCGCACCGTCGATGTCTTCGTGGAGGCCTTCCGCCCCGGCGTCGCCGATCGCCTCGGCTTCGGTCCCTCGGCGATGACGGCGCTCAACCCGCGCCTAGTCTATTGCTCCATATCCGCCTTCGGGCAGGATGGCCCGCTGCGCGACAAGCCCGCGCATGATCTGGCGGTGGAGGCGCTGGCCGGCACGCTGTCCACCAATCTCGGCCAGGATGGGCTGCCCACGCACCCCAACGTCCCCGTCGCCGATGCCACCGCCTCCCTCCTCGCGCTGTCGGCCGTGTTGATGGCGCTGCTGCGGCGGGAGAAGACGGGAAGCGGCGATGTCATCGACATGGCGATGTATGACGCGACGCTGTCCTGGCTGCCCAACGCCACCGGCGCCGTGCTCGGCGCGGATCGCGCGCCGGATGTGAAGCAGGTGCGGCAATGGGGCGGTGGTGCCTTCTACAACATCTATGCGACGAAGGATGGCCGGCACGTCGTCCTCGGCGGCAGCGAGCATAAATTCGTCGAGAACCTGCTCCGCGCGCTCGGCCGCGACGACCTCGTGGCCGGCGCCAGCGGCCCGCCCGGCCCGGCCCATGAACCTGCCAAGGCCTTCCTGCGGGAGACCTTCCTGACCCGCACGCGCGACGAATGGGAAGCGTGGTTCGAGGGCCGTGACGTCTGCTTCGCGCCGCTGCTCGACCTGCATGAGGCCTTCCATCGCCCGCACGCCGCTGCGCGCCAGATGCTGGTGCGGGACGAGGACGGCAATCTCCATATCGGCCTGCCCATCAAGTTCCGCGACGAACCCGGCACGCTCGATCCCACCCTGCCCGCGCTCGGCGAACATACCGAGGCCGTTGTCGCCGACGCGCGCCGGCGCCTAGGGCGCTGATCAGAAACGCGCGCGCATCCGCGCCCAGCCATCGGCCAGCGCAACCTGGTGCTGCGGCGCGGCGATGGCGATCAGCCGTTCCGCCCGCTGGTCCAGGTCCGCGTCCCGCAGAAGCGCGACGCCATGTTCCGTCACGACGATGTCCGCATCCCCGCGCGTGATGGAAACCGGCGTGCCGGGCGCCAGTTGCGGGACGATCCGGCTGATGCTGCCGCCCTTGCCACTGGCCAGCAGCGCGATCACGGCGCGCCCCTCCTTCGTCCGGCGCGCCCCACGCACGAAATCGGCAACGCCGCCCTGGGCGGAAACCTGCCTTCCCTCGATCATTTCCGAATTCGCCTGGCCGAACAAATCCACCTCCACCGCCGCGTTGATCGCGATCATGGAGGGCAGCGCGGCGATGCGCGCGGCATCATGCGTGACGCCGACAGGCCGGAAGGCGATCCGCTTCTCGCGCGCGACCCGGTCATGCAGCGCCGCGCTGCCGATCGCGACACCGGTGGTCACGGCATCCACCACGCCCGCATCCAGCAGGCCGAGCACCGGATCACCGATCATCCCCCCGTGGAAGCGCAGCCGCCGATGCCCGCCCATGGCCTGCACCACCGCAGCCACGGCCGTGCCGATGCCGGTCTGCACCATATCGCCATCCCGCACCAGGCCGGCGACATGGCGGCCCAGCGCGGCCATCGCCTCCCCGGGCTCATCCACCGGCAGCAGCGGCGTGGCGGAGGGTCCATCGACCAGCGCATGCAGCCGGTCCAGCCCGATGCGCACGCCATCCGGTACGTCCGGCAGGGACGGATCAACCACCGCGACCAGCGCCGCGCCGGCCTCCATCAGCGCGGGCACGAAATCATGCGTCAGCGCGAGGGACACGCTGCCATCGCGCGGTGCCGCGCAGCGGAAGATCGCCATGTCGGCGCGCGCCGGGCCGCGCAACCAGGCGAAGGCGTCGCTGTAGTGCAGCGGGCGGAAGCTGACGCGCCCCGCCCCGAGGCCGGCGCGCAGTTCCGGCGTCATGAAGGCGCATTCCAGCGGCGCCAGCGCGGACCAGTCGCGCCGGTTGATGCTCGCGATCGGCACGCCGAGCAGCGTGCTGGCCGCCAGCGCCGCCGGCCGCGCGGCGAGCGCATCCAGCACCGCGGTCGGTTCCGCCGCGCAGCCTGCGATGAAGATGCGAAGACCCGGCCGCAGGGTCTCAGCGAAGGTGGCGGGCGTGATCATCGGCATGGCGGCTTGCGTCCTCGGCGTGCTTCCGTTGATATGTCCGGACAACTTTGCTGGCAAACGGGGTCGTCGCCTTGGGCACCTTGACCGAGGGTATCGCCGCGCTGCTCCGCCGTCCCATCACCGATGCGGATCGCGATCGGGCCGCGCTGCACCTGCTGGACTGGATCGGCTGCGCGGTGGCGGGGGCGGCGAGCGAGACCGGTGCCGTCTTCCGTCGCCAGGTCGCGCGCCAACCCGCGGGCGCCGCGCGCGTGATCCTCGGCGCGGCGCACACCGCGCGCGATGCCGCCTTCGCCAATGGCGCCTTCGGCAATGTGCTGGAGATGGATGATGTGCACCGGGAGGCGATCCTGCATCCCGGCCCCGTCGTCATCCCCGCGGCGCTGGCGCTGGCGGTCGAACGCGGCGCCGATGGCCCCGCGCTGCTGGACGCCATCATCCGCGGCTACGACGCGGAAATCCGCATCGGCCGCGCCATGGGCCACGCCCATTACCGCCAGTTCCACCCCACCGCGAGCTGCGGCCCCTTCGGCGCCGCCGCCGCTGCGGCGTCGCTGCTCGACCTTGATGAGGCCAGGACCGTCTGGGCGCTCGGCAATGCCGGCACGCAGACCGGCGGCGTCTGGCAATGCCGGGCGGAACCGGTGATGACGAAGCAGCTCCACACCGCCCGCGCCGCCGTGATGGGGCTGGAGGCTGCGCTGCTCGCCGCCGATGGCCTGACCGGCCCGCGGGAGATCCTGGAAGGCGCCCTCGGCATCTTCGCCGGCATGGCGCCGGATGCAAAGCCCGATCGCGTGCTGGCCGGCCCCGATGCGCCCTGGCTGGTGCATGAGACCAGCTTCAAGCCCTGGCCCGCCTGCCGCCACTGCCACGCCACCATCGATGCGGCGCTGGTGCTGCGGGACTGGGTGGCGGGGCGCGAGATCGCCGCGGTGGAAGTCGCCACCTACGCCGATGCCGTCGCCTTCTGCGACCGCGCGCAGCCCGAGAGCGTGATCCAGTCGAAATTCTCCCTGCAACACGCCGTGGCAGTGACGCTGCGGGACGGCCCGCCACCGCTGGAAGCCTTCGCCCCCGCCTGCTTCACCGACGCTGGCCTGGCCGCGCTGCGTGACCGCGTGACGCTGGTGCGCGACGCCGGGTTCACCGCCGCCTATCCCGCCCGCTACGGCAGCGCCGTCACCGTCACCCTGGCGGATGGTGAGACGCGCCGCGCCGACATCCCCGATGCGCTGGGCGATCCCGAGAACCCGCTGCCCGTCGCCGACATCATCGACAAGGCGCGCCGCCTGATGCGCAGCGCCGGCGTGGCCGATGACGTGATCGAGCGCGTCATCGCCACCACCCTCGCGCTGCCTGGCGGCGCGCCCGCCGCGACGCTCGACACCATCCTGCCCTGAAGGAGCCGCCCCGCATGACCGTCTTTGACTATGTGACGGCGATGGACCATCCGGCGCTGCTGCGGGACTTTCCCATCGGCGCCGATTATCCCGGCGCGCTGCGCGGCCTGTCGCGGGACGCCCTGCGCGCGCGGCAGGAAGCCGATTTCCGCAAGCTCCTCGCCTTCGCCTGGCAGGTGCCCTTCTACCAGCGGCTCTGGGGTGCCAAGGGGATCGAGCCCGGTGACATCCGGGGCCTCGATGACCTGCCGAAGCTGCCGGCCTATGACAAGTCGGACCTCATGGCCTCCGTCGCCGCCCATCCGCCCATCGGCGACTTCCATGGGCAGGACGCGCATCCGCCGGAACGCCGCCCGCAGATCATCATGCAGACCACCAGCGGCACCACCGGCACGCCCCAGCCCCTGCTGTTCGGCCCGAAGAGCCGGGAGGTGCAGAACCGCCTGCTCGCCCGCATGTACCTGATGGCCGGCATGACCCGCGATGACGTCGTCCATTCCGTCTATGGCCACGGCATGATCAATGGCGGCCACTACGTGCGGGAGACGGTGACGCATTGGGTCGGCGCGCGCTTCCTCAGCGCCGGCACGGGCGTGGAGACGCGCTCCGCCCAGCAGGTCTTCATCATGAAGCAGTTCGGCGCCACCGCCATCGTGGGCTTCGCCGACTACATCAAGCGCCTGGCGGAAGTGGCGCGGGAGGAAGGGCTGGAACCCGGCCGCGACCTGCCCATCCGCCTGATCTGCGCCCATCTCGGCAGCGAGAGCCAGGCGAGCCTCTCCGCGGCCTGGGGGGGGGCGGCGGTCTATGACTGGTACGGCGTCGGCGATACCGGGATCATCGCCGGCGAAGGCCCGGACCGCACCGGCATGCATGTGATGGAGGATGCGCATGCACTGGAGATCGCGGACCCCGATACCGGCCTGCCCGTGCCGGAAGGCACGCTGGGCGACATGGTCTGCACCTGCCTCTTCAAGGACGACATCTTTCCCATCATCCGCTTCAACACCCATGACGTGACGGAGGAAGTGCTGGGTGCCAATCCCCTCGGCATCCCCTTCCGCCGCATCAAGGGTTTCCTCGGACGCAGCGACAACATGGTGAAGCTGCGGGGCATCAACCTGTTCCCGACCGGCATCGGCGCGCTGCTGGTCGAACAATGCGAGACCGCGACCGGCGACTTCATCTGCCGCGTCGGGCGCAGCGATGGACGCGATTCGATGGTCGTGCACCTGGAAGTGCGCGGCGATGCCGATGCCGCGCTGCAGTCGCGCCTGGAGGGGGCGCTGCGCACGCGCCTCGGCGTGGAGATCGGCGTGGCGCTCTGTGCGCCAGGGTCGCTCGCCGCGCTGACGCAGGTGGAAAGCCGGCAGAAGCCGATCCGCCTGATCGACGACCGCAAGTGACGCCCAGCGACATCCCCGCGCTGCTCGCGCGCATCGCCGCCGAGGATGGCGCGATCGGCAGCTTCTGGCAGGTGGATCGCGACGGCGCGCTGGCCGCGCGCGCCGCGACCGCTGGTCCGCTCGATGGCGTCGCCATCGGCATCAAGGACAATGTCGATGTCGCGGGCCTGCGCACCACCGCGGGCATCGCTGCCTTCCGCCACCGCGTGGCCGATCGCGATGCGCCCGTCGTGCGCCGCCTGCGCGACGCCGGCCTCGTCATCCTCGGCAAAACAGCGATGCATGAGGGCGCGCTGGGCGCCACCACGGATACGCCGGGCTTCGGGCGCTGCATGAACCCGCTGCGTGCGGGCTACACGCCAGGCGGTTCCTCCGGCGGGTCGGGCGCCGCGGTCGCGGCGGGCTTCGTGCCGCTGGCCATCGGCACGGACACGATGGGCTCCGTCCGCCTGCCCGCCGCCTATTGCGGCGTCATCGGGTTGAAGCCGACATCGGGCCTCGTCTCACGGACCGGCGTCGTGCCGCTCTCGCCCCGGCTCGACCATGTCGGCATCCTGGCAGCGACCGTCGAAGGCGCCGCGCTGGCGCTGGAGGTCATGGCCGGCGACGACCCGGAGGACCCGGATTCGCGCCCCGCGCCGCCGGGCTGGCGCGCCCTGACCGCGCAGCCAGCCAACCCGCGCGGCCTGCGCATCGGCCTGCCGGAGGCGGTCCTCGCGGCACCGATGGAACCCGCCATCCGCACGGCGTTGGAGGAAGCGCAGACGCGCCTCCGCGATGCCGGCGCGCTGCTGGTACCTGTTGCCGTGCCGGGCTGGGACCTGACCGCCACGCGCCGTGCCGGCCTGCTGCTGATCGAGGCCGAGGCCGCCGCTCTGCACCCCACTCTGGTCGATGATCCCGAAGCCGCCACGCCCGGCTTCCGCGCAGCCCTGGCCTATGGGCGGGATGCGAATGGCGCGCGGATCGCGAAGGCGCTGTTCCGCCTGGCGGAGGCACGGGCCGGCGCCTTGCGGGCACTCGACCAATGCGACCTGCTGCTGATGCCCACCGCGCCACAGCGCGCCTTTACCCACGGCACGCCGGCACCGGTGGACCAGGCGGATTTCACTGCGCTGGCCAATGTCGCGGGCCTGCCCGCCATCGCCCTGCCCTGGGCGGCGGCGGATGGCGGCCTGCCCTGCTCCATCCAGATCGTCGGCCGCGCCCATACGGAACAGGCGGTCTGCGCGCTGGCAGATTGGCTCGTCAGGGCGCGCTGAAGCGCGCGGGGCGCTTTTCCAGGAAGGCGCGATAGCCCTCCTGGAAATCCTCGCCGGCAAAGGGTTCCGCGAACAGCGCGGCCAGCGCGGGCGTCTCCTCCGCGGCGCCGGCGGCAATGGCGTCCACCATCGCCTTCACGCCGCGCAGCGCGGGGCGGGATGTGGCCGCGATGGCGGCCAGGTAGCGCGCTGCCTCATCCTCGAAGCCCGCGGCGTCCCACAGCCGGTCCACCAGCCCGATCCGCGCGGCCTCCTGCGCTTCCACGGCGCGCGCTGAAAACAGCATTTCCTTCGCGCGATTCGCGCCCACCGCCAGCACCAGGCGGCGCGTATCCGCATGGCTGTAGGTCAGGCCGAGCCGCACCGGCGTGACGGCAAAGCGTGCATCATCCGCCGCAAGGCGCAGGTCGCAGGCCAGCGCCATCGCAACGCCCCCGCCGACGCAGGCGCCGCGAATGGTGGCGATGCTGGGCTTCGGGCAGGCGGCGATGGCCTCGATCGCCTCGCGGATCAGGCGGTTGCTGTCCGCGATGGCGGCGGCATCCGCATAGGCGGCCCCGAACTCCGCGATATCGGCGCCGCCGCAGAAATGGCCACCGCTGCCGGCCAGGCGCAGCACGGCGATGGCGGGGTCCGCCACGGCGGCCGCAACCAGTGCGGGAACGGCAGCCCACATGGCGCGCGCCATCGCGTTGCGGCGCGCGGGGTTGTCGATCAGCAAGGTGGCGATGGCGCCGTCGCGCGTCAGCCGGATCGGGGAATGCATGTCGGAATGCTAACGCCGGCCACTACATTTGTCCGTACAAATTTCTTGTCGCAGGCGCGGACCCATGCTTCGCTTCCGTCCCGGAAACCATGGGGCAGGGAGATCGGGATGCTTCGACGCGATGTGATGAAGGCGGCCGCGGGTGCGGCCCTGGCGACCGGCGCCGCCGGCAGCGCTCAGGCGCAGGCACCGACGCGCTGGGACATCTCCATCCCCTGGGGCCCTGCCGAGTTCCACACCGTCAACGCCCAGCGCTTCGCCACCGAAGTGCGCAACGCCACCAATGGCGCCGTGCAGACGACGGTCCATGCCGGCGGCTCCCTCGGCGTGCGGGCGAATGAGACGGTGCGCGCGGTCGGCGATGGCGTGGTGCCGATGGCGGAATTCGCCGCCTTCCAGAATGTCGGCGACCTGCCGATCCTCGGCATCGAGAGCATCCCCTTCCTCATCAGCAACTACGACGAGTTGCAGATCATGCACTCGCTCGTGCGCCCGATCTGGGAGAGGGAGCTGGAGCGGCGCAACCAGACCGTCCTCTATATGTGCCCCTGGCCCACGCAGCTCTTCTACTTCAAGCGCCCCATCGCGACGGCCGCCGACCTCCGCGGCATCCGCATGCGGACATATGACCGCGTAACGGCGGAGATGTGCACGCGGCTCGGCATGGTACCGCAGCAGCTGACGAATCCGGACGTGGTGCCGGCGCTGGCCTCCGGCCGCATCGACGCGGTGATGACCAGCGGCACCACCGCGGTGGCGCAGCGCTACTGGGAATTCCTGAAGCACGCCTACGTCACCAACCATCTCTGGGCCACCAACCTGATGGTGGTGAACAACGATGTCTGGCGCCGCCTGCCGGCCGCGACCCGCACCACCATCGCCGATCTCGGCAAGCGGCTGGAGCCGGAGTTCTGGAACGTCTCGAAGGGCGAGCACACCGTCCGGATGGGAGAGTTGCAGCAGCACGGCATGACGGTGGAGGAGCCTTCCCCGGCGCTGCTGCAGGCGCTCCGCCAGGCGACGACGACGATGGGCGATGATTTCGCCCGCGCCAACCCCGTGGCGGCCCCGATCCTGCAGCAGTTCCGAAGCCGCGTCGGCCGGGCCTGACGGCCCGCGTGTCAGCCTTTTCCCGTGGCCGTGATGTGCTCGACATGGCGCATCACGGCGGCGCCGGCCCGTGCCCAGCACTGATGCCCATGCACCAGGATGGCGATGCTCAGCGCTTCCATGATCTGCCCCGGCGTCAGCCCGGCGCGGATCCCGGCCTCCGCATGGGCGACGGCACCCTCGACATGCCCCGCCGCGACATCCAGCACGATGAAGACGAGTTCCTTGCTCGCCAACGACAGATGGCCTTCCGGCGGCAGGCGGTAGGCTGCCTCCCGCGCCGCGCGGTAGGCCGCGAAGGCATCCGGCGCGTGGCGTTGCAGCAGCGCGACGCTGTCCGGCACGCTGCCGATGGTATCCTTGAAGTGCCCCGTCGCATCGGTCATGGCCCGTCCTCTCCGCCCGTCGCGGATGCCAGCCTATCCCAGCGGGGCCATCCTTCCACCAGGCAAGGGTCCGCCGCATGAAGCCTGTCACAGCGCGTCTCCTCATCGCCATCGACATGGCCTGCGCCCTCGGCGCCGCCGCGGCAGCGGTCTCCGCCCTGGCGCTTGCCGCGCTGCTGATCGCGGAGGTGATCGTCACTTCCTTCTTCGCGTGGTCACAGCCCTGGGCGGTCGAGTATTCGATCTACCTGCAGGCCGTGGTGATGTTCGGCGGCGCGGGATGGGCGCTCCGCAATGGCGGCCACATCCGCGTGCAGATGGGCCTCTCCGCGATGTCGCCGCTGGCGTTGCGCGTCGTGGATGCGTCGGTCTCCGCCTTCTCGCTCGGCATCGTCGGCTTCATCGCCTGGGCGCTGACCAGCCAGGCCTGGCGGACCTTCGACCTCGGCAGCGTCAGCTACTATCCCATGCAGACCCCGGTCTGGATTCCGCAGGCGGCGCTGGCGCTCGCCTTCATCCTCTTCGCCCTCGCCCTTGTCGCGCGGCTCATCCGCCTCGGCCTCGGCGAGGATGCGGAGATCCCCAACACCGTCGGCGGCACCATCGAATGACCCTCACGCTCGGCGTCGTCATCGCGCTCGTCATCGGTTTCCTCGGTGCCGGCATCTGGGTCGGCCTCGCCATGCTGGCGGCCGGCATGATCTCGCTCGAACTCTTCCGCGACATCCGGATGGACCGCTTCCTGGCCAGCGACATCTGGGCCAGCGCGACGGCGGAGGAGCTGGTCACGCTGCCGCTCTTCATCCTGATGGGCGAGATCCTGGTCCATACGCGCATCTCGGAAAGCCTGTTCCGCGGCCTCGCCCCCTGGACGCGGCTGATCCCCGGGCAGTTGCTGCATGTGAACGTCATCGGCAGCACGATCTTCTCCGCCGTCTCCGGCTCCTCCGCCGCCGGCACCGCGACGGTCGGCCGCATCACGATGCCGGAGCTGCTGTCCCGCGGCTATGACCGCAACATCGCGATGGGGTCGCTGGCCGGCGCGGGCACGCTGGGCTTCCTCATCCCGCCCTCCATCCCGATGATCGTCTATGCCGTGCTGGCGGATGTCTCGATCCTCGACCTGTTCATGGCGGGCACCGTGCCGGGCCTCATCCTGGCGGGGCTCTACATGGGCTGGATCGCGTTCCGCGCGCTGTCCACCCCCTCCCTGGTTCCGGCGCGGGAACCACCTTCCACCTGGCGGCACCTGGCCGCCTCGCTGCTGATGCTGGCGCCGGTCACCTCGCTCGTGCTGCTCGTCATCGGGTCCATGCTGCTGGGCTTCGCTTCCATCACGGAAGCGGCCGCGGTCGGCGTCATCGGCGCGCTGCTGATCGGGTTGCTGGAACGATCGCTGACGCCGCACACCCTCTGGATGTCGCTGCTGGCGACGGTCCGGACCTGCGCCATGATCGGCGTCATCCTGGTCGGCGCGCTGTTCCTCTCGAAGGTCGTGGCGCGGCTCGGCATCCCCGCCGAGGTCGCGTCGATCATCCAGGGCTGGGGCCTCAGCCCCTTCCTGCTCATCGTGGTGCTGATGCTGTTCTATCTCCTGCTCGGCACGATCCTCGATGGGCTGTCCACCATCGTGATGACCTTGCCCGTCACGCTGCCGATCGTCGTGGCGGCGGGCTTCGATCCCGTCTGGTTCGGCGTCTTCCTGATCATTTCGGCGGAGCTGTCGCAGGTCTCCCCGCCGGTCGGCTTCAACCTCTACATCATCCAGGCATTGTCCAACGCCACGCAGTGGGAGGTGGCGCGTGCCGCGCTGCCCTTCTGCCTCATCATGCTGGGCCTGACGGCGCTGATCACGGTCTTCCCGGAGATCGTGATGTGGCTCCCCTACCAGATGCGCCAGTGATGGGCGCGGCCGGCGGCCTGATCCGCCGCCATGGCCTGCCCCTGATCGCGGTCGGTGCCTTCATCGGCATCGCGCTGCCGGGGCTGGCCAGCGCCATGCGGCCCTGGCTGGTGCTGCTGTCCATCGGCACGATGATGGTGGCGCTGCTGCGGATCGAGCCCGCGGATTTCGGCGCCGTGCTGCGGCGTCCGCTGCTCGCCATCCTCATCCTGGCCTGGGTGACGCTGGTGGTGCCGCTGATGGTGTGGCTGGCGCTGCGGCCGGTGCTGCCGGCGGAGTCGCCCTTCCTGGCCGCCGCCGTGCTCATCGCTGGCACGCCCTCCGTCATGTCGGCCTCCGCCTTCGCCATCCTGCTGGGGGCGGATGGAGCGTTGCTGACCGTGGTGGGCATTCCCTCCAACGCGCTGGCGCCGGCCTGGCTGCCCATGGTGGCCTCGCTGATGGGGGTGGGGGCGCAGGTCGATCCGCTGGCCATGGCGCAGCGGCTGGCGGTGCTGGTCGGCGGCAGCTTCGCCGGCGCGCTGCTGGCCGTGCGGGTCTGCGGCCGCCCCGCCATCCGGCGCGCGGGGCCGGCTCTGGACAGCTGGGTGGTCCTGCTCATCACCCTCTCCGCCATCCCCTGCATGGATGGCGTGGGGCCGGCCCTGATGGCGCGGCCCGCCACCTTCGCGGGCATGCTGGCCTTCGCGCTCGGCCTCAACATGGTCCTCCAGGTCATCGGCTACCTGGTCTTCCAGCGCGCGCCCGTGGCCGCCGCGCTCTCCGCCGCCCTCGTCACGGGGTCGCGCAACAATGTGCTGCTGCTGGCCGCGATCGGCGCGCCGGGGGATGGCGACCTCAGCCTCATCATCTCCGCCGCCCAGCTCACGCTCTTCATCATGCCGTCGCTGGTCGCGCCGACCTACCGCGCCATCGCGCGGCGCCGAGGTTGAACCGACCCGCCCCCTGGGCTACCAATTTGTCCGGACAAATCAGGAGACGCCGCATGGTCCAGACCCACACGGAGATCGCGCCCCAGCGCTTCCGCGAAAGCTTCGGCCGGTACTTCGAGGATTTCAACGTCGGCGACATCTACGAACACCGCCCGAACCGCACCATCACGGAGACGGAGAACACCTGGTTCACCCTGCTGACGATGAACCAGCACCCCATGCATTTCGATGCCGAATACGCCAAGCATTCCGAATTCGGCCGCTGCATCATCTGCTCCCCCTTCACCGTCGCCCTGCTGGTGGGGATGAGCGTGAGCGACGTCAGCCAGAAGGCGATCGCCAATCTCGGCTGGAAGGAGATCAAGCTGACCTTCCCGCTGTTCGCCGGCGATACCCTGTCCGGGGAGAGCGAGGTGCTCGACAAGCGCGAATCGAAGTCCCGCCCGAACGCCGGCATCGTCGCGGTGCGCACCCGCGGCTACAACCAGGACCGCAAGATGGTCTGCGAGTTCGACCGGATGATGCTGATCGCCAAGCGCGGCTTCGATGTGGAGAAGAAGGCGGGCTACTGAACCGCCCGGCGGGCCGCCAGGCCCGCCACGCCTCGACTCGGGGGAGTTGGTTGTGCCGGGGCCGCCCGGTCGCTATCTTGGCCCCCGAATTGAGAACACAGCATGAACGACCTCTTCTCCCGCAACGGCTCCTCCAAGGGCACGACCAAGGCGGCCCCCAAACCCGCGACGCCCGCCCCCGCCCATGTCACCGGCGCCTCCGACTATTCCGCCAAGGACATCGAGGTGCTGGAGGGGCTGGAACCCGTGCGCCGGCGCCCCGGCATGTATATCGGCGGCACCGACGACAATGCGCTGCACCATTTGGCCGCCGAGATCATCGACAATGCGATGGATGAGGCCGTGGCCGGCCATGCCGATCGGATCGAGGTGACGCTGGAGGCCGACAACTGGCTGACCGTGCGGGACAATGGCCGCGGCATCCCCATCGACCCGCACCCGAGATTCCCCAAGCTCTCGGCGCTGGAGGTCATCCTCACCACCCTGCATTCCGGCGGCAAATTCTCCGGCAAGGCCTATGACACGTCCGGCGGCCTGCACGGCGTCGGCTCCTCCGTCGTCAATGCGCTGTCGCTGCGGATGGAGGTGGAGGTCGCGCGCGACCGCACCCTGTTCGGCCACGCCTTCGAACAGGGCAAGCCGGTCCAGACGCTGCAGAACCTGGGCAGCGTGCAGAACCGCCGCGGCACCCAGGTCCGCTTCAAGCCGGACCCCGAGATCTTCGGCAAGCAGGTCTTCCAGCCCGCGCGGCTGCATCGCCTCTGCCGGTCCAAGGCCTATCTCTACAAGGGCGTGGAGATCCGCTGGAACTGCGACGCAAAGCTGGTCGAGGGCACGGACACCCCCGCCAGCGCCATCCTGCATTTCCCGGGCGGCCTGCGGGACTACCTCGCCACCTCCATCGAGGGTCGCGCCACCGTCGTGCCTCAGCCCTGGGCCGGGGAGGTCGGATTCGCGGAGGGCGCGGGCCGCGCCGAATGGGCCATCACCTGGGTGGAGCAGGGGGATGGCTTCCTCTCCACCTACGCCAACACCATCCCGACCCCCCAGGGCGGCACCCACGAAGCCGGTCTCCGCGCCGCACTCGTGAGAGGGCTGCGCGCCTATGGCGAGCTGAAGAAGGAACGCCGCGCCGCCAATGTGACGGCGGAGGATCTGTTCGGCGGCCTGGCCGGCATGTGTTCCGTCTTCATCCGGGAACCCCAGTTCCAGGGCCAGACCAAGGACAAGCTGACGAGCCCCGAGGCCGCGCGCCTGGTCGAGAATGCGCTGCGCGACCATTTCGACCATTGGCTGGCCGGCGATCCCGGCAATGCGGACAACCTCCTCGCCTGGACGATCGAGCGCGCCGAGGACCGCATCCGCCGGCGGGAGCAGAAGGAGACGCCGCGGAAGTCTGCGACGCGCAAGCTGCGCCTGCCCGGCAAGCTCGCCGACTGTTCCCGCGAAGGCGTGGACGGCACGGAGCTGTTCCTGGTGGAGGGCGATTCGGCCGGCGGTTCCGCCAAGCAGGCGCGGGACCGGGAGACGCAGGCGGTGCTGCCGCTGCGCGGCAAGATCCTGAACGTCGCCAGCGCGTCGGCCGACAAGCTGCGGCAGAACCAGGAACTGCGCGACCTGATCGAGGCGCTGGGCTGCGGCGCGGGGGATCGCTTCGACCTGGCGCGCCTGCGCTACGGCCGCATCGTCATCATGACGGACGCCGATGTGGACGGCGCGCATATCGCGGCGCTGCTGATGACCTTCTTCTACAAGGAACTGCCCGAACTGGTGCGCCAGGGCCGGCTGTTCCTGGCGCAGCCGCCGCTGTTCCGCCTGCAGGCCCCCGGCAAGACGATCTATGCCAAGGATGATGCGGACCGGGAGCGGCTGCTGAAGAAGGAGTTCAAGCCCAACCAGAAGGTCGATGTCAGCCGCTTCAAGGGCCTGGGCGAGATGCCGCCCGCGTCGCTGAAGGAAACCACGATGGACCCGAAGCGCCGCACCCTGCTGCGCGTGGTGCTGCCGACCGAGGAACGGGCCCGGACGTCCGAGCTGATCGAGGCGCTGATGGGCCGCCGCCCCGAACTCCGCTTCCGCTTCATCCAGGACAATGCCGCGAAGCTGGACGAGGAATCGGTGGACGCCTGAAGGCGCCCGCCCGGGGCGTCAGCCCCTGGTGGCCTGCGCCTATTCAGCCACGCGCAGCCTGCGCCTATTCAGCCACGCGCAGCCTGCGCGATGCCCACCACGAAGGGCATCGGGCTGACCGGCCGCACCTGGCGGGTCGGCGCGGTGACCAGGATCTTCAGGTAGCGCCCCGCCGCGGGGCCGAGGCAGACCAGCGTCTGGACCTCCTGCCGCCCATAGGTCCCGTGCAGAGTCGCGCAGCGCATCGGCGCCTGGCCCGGCACCTCGACATCCGTGCGGTCGCGTTCCGCGATGCGCTGGCTGGTGCGGGTGCCCGCCATGGCCACCGCCTCGCTCACAGCCGCGGTGAACTCGGCCTGTAGCGCGGCCGAGTCGATCTCATTCGGCACGTCCGGCTGGCCGCGATCATAGACGCTGACGGTGGCCACCGCGCTGCGGGCTGGCCCGTCGTAATCCATCGCCACGCCCAGCCCCGCGCGGGTCTGCTCGTGCCAGGTGGTGTCTCGCCGCGTGAAGCCCGCCACCGTACCCGGCAGGCGGTCCGCCATCGCGGCGAGCGTCGGCCGCCCGCCGGGTGACGATGTCGTGGCGCCGGCCTCCCCCTCCCCTTCCTGCTGCGCGCATCCGGCCAGGCCGAAGGTCAGCGCGAGAAGAACAAGGAAGGGGGCGTGGCGCATGGTCAGCGGTTCCTGCGCAGCAGCTGCTGCGTCAAATCCACCACGATGGTGGCCACCATGGCCACCACGGCCACCTGGAACAGGGTCGCGAAGATCCAGAGGCCCACGGGGAACACCTCCGGCACCGCCATCCAGCCGAGCGGCAGGAAGAGATAGCCATACGCCTCCGGCACGTTGTCCGCCACCTGATGCGTGCCTTCGAAGATCATCTGGCCCGCGACATAGAGGATGACCAGCAGGCCGACCCAGGCGATCCAGCGGTTCTTGTCCAGCAGCCTGGCGATCAGCGTCGCCGCCACGCCCATCAGGACGACGGAGAAGGCGAGGCCGATGATCATGATGTAGGGATGATCCTTCGCCGCGCCGGCCACCGCCAGCACGTTGTCCAGGCTCATCGACACGTCTGCCACCAGGATCTGGGTGATGGCCTGCTTCAGCGTCTTGCGCGGATTGCCATTCTCGTCGAGCTCGACGCCGGTGTCCGTCACCTCGCCATCGCCATGGCCGCCGTGGCGCAGCTCCCGGTACATCTTCCAGCACACCCACAGCAGCAGCACGCCACCCGCCAGCGTGATGCCGACGATCGACAGCAGCTGCACGGTGATGGAGGCGAAGCCGATGCGCATCAGGGTCGCCGCGGCGATGCCCCAGAAGATCGCCTTCTTGCGCTGGTCGGCCGGCAGTCCGGCAGCGGCCATGCCGACGACAATCGCATTATCGCCCGCCAGGACGATGTCGATGAAGAGAACTTGTCCCAGCGCGACAAGTTCTGGGCCAAATGAAGAAAAATCCATGTTACGACGTATCCATTCCCGGTCTCGGCGCCGCTAATTCCATTGGTGGCGGGAGGCTTGTCAACCGCCTCTTTGCGGCGTCATGACCGCTTCACGACTCAATCAAACATGGAAACCACGACATGGTGCCCCGCTACAGCCGACCGGAGATGGTCGCCATCTGGTCGCCGGAGACCCGGTTCCGCATCTGGTTCGAGATCGAGGCGCTGGCGGCGGAAGCCATGGCCGCGCTCGGCACCATCCCCGCCGAGGCCGCGGTCGCGATTCGTCGCGGCGGCAGCGCCAAGGTCGCCACCATCACCCAGGCGGACCTCGACCGCATCGACGCGATCGAGCGTGAGACTCGCCACGACGTGATCGCCTTCCTGACCTGGCTGGGCGAGGGCATCGGCCCGGAAGCGCGCTTCGTGCACCAGGGCATGACCAGCAGCGACGTGCTGGACACCTGCCTCGCCGTGCAGATGACGCGCGCCGCCGACCTGCTGATCGCTGATGTGGACGCGCTGCTGGTGGCGCTCCGCCGCCGCGCGGAGGAATACCGCCACACGCCGACCATCGGCCGCAGCCACGGCATCCATGCGGAGCCCACGACCTTCGGCCTGAAGCTGCTCGGCTATGTCGCGGAGTTCGAACGCAACCGCGCCCGCCTGCTCGCCGCGCGGGCGGAGGTCGCGACCTGCGCCATCAGCGGCCCCGTCGGCACTTTTGCGAGTGTCGATCCCCGGATGGAGGCGCATGTCGCCAAGCATCTGGGCTTGGCCGTGGAGCCCGTCTCCACCCAGGTCATCCCCCGCGACCGCCACGCCGCCTTCTTCTGCGCGCTCGCCGTCGTGGCCAGCGGGGTGGAGCGCCTGGCCACGGAAGTCCGCCACCTGCAACGCAGCGAGGTGCGGGAGGCGGAGGAGTTCTTCCACGCCGGCCAGAAGGGCAGCAGCGCCATGCCGCACAAGCGGAACCCGGTGCTGAGCGAGAACCTGACCGGCCTGGCGCGCATCGTGCGCGGCTACGCCATGCCGGCGCTGGAGAATGTCGCGCTGTGGCATGAACGCGACATCAGCCACAGCAGCGTGGAACGCGTGATCGGCCCGGATGCCACCATCACCCTCGACTTCGCGCTGATGCGGCTGACCGGCATGATGGACAAGCTCACCGTCTATCCCGAGCGGATGGCGGAGAACCTGGAAAGCCTCGGCGGCGTCGTGCACAGCCAGAAGGTGCTGCTGGCCTTGACCCAGGCGGGGATGAGCCGGGAGGGCGCCTACTCCGCCGTGCAGCGTTCGGCCATGGCGACCTGGCAGAAGCTCGGCAAGCCCGATGCGCAGGATTTCCGCACCAACCTGCTGGCGGACCCCGAGGTCGCGGCCTGCATGACGGCGGAGGCGCTGGACCGCGCCATGGATCCGGCGCGGGACTTCGTGCATGTGGACCAGACCTTTGCTCGTGTCCTGGGCGGCAAGCCGCAGGGCTGACGATCGCGATCCCGTCATGCCGGATGCCCCGGTTTCGCCATGGGCGGTGCCTATATCCACCGCCCATGGGGAGGTTCTTGTGATGCGTTCGATGTCGGGGATGGTGATGGCCGCCGTGCTCGGCGCGGGGATTGCCGCTGCCGCGCCAGCCATGGCGCAGGAAGGCGCCACGGCCGTGGATTGGAAGCCCTACGGCTACTACGCGCCGCCGCCCTACTACGCGCCGCCGCCGCGCTTCCATGCGCCATCGCCGCCGCCCTACTACTACGCGCCACCCCCGCCGCGGGCGCGCTACTACGCGCCGCCGCCGGCCTACTACTACGCGCCGCCCCGGCCGCGGTATCACCGCCCGCCACCGCCGCCCGGTGTCGGGCTGTATTTCCGCTTCTGAGGGTCGCGCCCCGGCCGTGTGTTCGCTGATCTGCCTGTGGCGCCCCGCCCATGCCTGGCCGGTCCTGGTCGCCGCCAACCGGGATGAGCGCCTGGACCGCCCCTGGGAGTGCCCTGGCCCGCATTGGCCGGACCGTCCCGGCGTGATCGGCGGGCGGGACCTGATGGCGGGCGGGACCTGGATGGCGCTGGGCGCCAGGGGCGTACTGGCGGGGATCCTGAACCGCCCCGGCAGCCTCGGCCCCGCCACGGGGAAGCGCAGCCGGGGCGATCTTCCCCTCCAGGCCGCGTCCAGCCGGTCGGCGGAGGAGGCCGTCGCCGCGCTCCGCGCCATCGATGCGGGCGAATGGCGCCCCTTCAACATGGTGGTCGCTGATCGCGACGGCGCCTGGTTCCTCAAGGGCCTGGGCGAGGGCCGGCCGGTCGTCTCCCGCCTGGCGCCCGGCATCGCGATGGTCACGGCACATGACCCGAACGACCTGGCCAGCCCCCGCACCGCCCGCCACCTGCCGCTGTTCCAGGCCAGCGCGCCGCCCGATCCGGACCGGGAGGATTGGACGTGGTGGGAGGCCAGGCTGGCCGACGACACCGCCCGCCCGGGCCAGGGGGCGGAAGCGCTCCGCGTGCCGCCGGTGAACGGCTTCGGCACGGTCAGCGCCAGCCTGGTCGGCCTGGCGGCGGATGGCCGCCGGTGCTGGCGCTTCTGCGCGGCCCCGCCCGGCACCGCCCCCTTCGTCCCGGTCTCGCTGAGCCCCTGACCCGCCGCCGGCCTGCATCCCGCCGGTGGCGTGGCGGGCGCCTTCTTCCCCTGCTATAGCCCCCCAAGCACCGGGCCCGCGCCCGGCAGCGCCCGCGCGCCCCATTCCCTGGCGGCCGCGGCAGTCGAGGAGTTTCAGCACCATGGCGCGCCGCCGTCAGCTCTACGAGGGCAAGGCCAAGATCCTGTTCGAGGGCCCGGAAGCCGGCACCCTGGTGCAGTATTTCAAGGACGACGCGACCGCTGGCAACGGCGCGAAGAAGGGCACGATCACCGGCAAGGGCGTGCTCAACAACCGCATCAGCGAATACCTGATGATGAAGCTGGCGGAGATCGGCATCCCGACCCACTTCATCCGTCGGCTCAACATGCGGGAACAGCTGATCCGCGAGGTGGAGATCATTCCGCTCGAGATCGTCATCCGCAACGTCGCCGCCGGCAGCCTGGCCAAGCGCCTCGGCATCCAGGAAGGCACGCGCCTGCCGCGATCGATCCTCGAGTATTATTACAAGAACGACACGCTCGGCGATCCGATGGTGTCGGAGGAGCACATCACCTGCTTCGGCTGGGCCTCCACGCAGGACCTCGATGACATGGTGGCGCTGTCGCTGCGGGTGAACGACTTCCTGACCGGCCTCTTCCTCGGCGTCGGCATCACGCTGGTGGACTTCAAGCTGGAATTCGGCCGCCTCTACGAGAATGACGAGATGCGGATCGTCCTGGCCGATGAGATCAGCCCCGACAATTGCCGCCTCTGGGACGTCAAGACCGGGGAGAAGATGGACAAGGACCGCTTCCGCCGCGACCTCGGCAAGGTCGAGGAAGGCTACCAGGAAGTGGCGCGCCGCCTCGGCATCCTGCCGGAGGCCGGCGTGAGGGACATGAAGGGGCCGGAGACCGTCCAGTGAAGGCATTCGTCACCGTCATGCCGAAGGCCGGCGTGCTCGACCCCCAGGGCAAGGCGATCGGCCATGCCCTCTCCTCCCTCGGCTTCGAGGGCGTCGCCGATGTCCGCACCGGCAAGGTGATCGAGCTCGACCTGGCGGAGACCGACCCGGCGAAGGCGCGCGCGGCGGCGGAGGAGATGGCCCGCAAGCTGCTGGCCAATAGCGTGATCGAGTCCTTCAAGGTCGAGGTGGTCTGACCCTCGATGGTCAAGGTCTCCCTCCTCGTCATGCTGGTGCTGACGGTCCTGATCTCCATGGTGCTCCGCTGGCGCGAACAGCGGATGCCCGCGGTGGCGCAGGCCAAGCGGCTCGGCCTGATGGCGCGGGGGAAGAAGGGCCTGGACCGCTGGGTGACCGCCGCGGCGCTGGCGGCGCTGGCCACGCTGGTTGTGGTGGGCGGGTTGCACTGGCTGCGTGTCTGGATCGGTTGAGGGCGGCGCCGTGACCGCGGCGCGCGCGACGCACAAGCAGGACCCGCGATCGGCGGGCGAACGGCAGGACCCGCCTTGGGCGGGCGAACGGGTGGGCCCATGAACGCCGTCATCATCGTCTTCCCCGGCACCAACCGGGAAAGGGACATGGCCATCGCGCTGGAACGCGCCAGCGGCCGCAAGCCGACCATGCTGTTCCACCGCGCGGATTCGCTGCCCGCGGGGACGGACCTCGTGGTGCTGCCCGGAGGCTTCAGCCATGGCGACTACCTCCGCTGCGGCGCCATGGCGGCGCAATCGCCGATCATGCAGGCCGTGAAGGACTTCGCCGCCAGGGGCGGCCATGTGCTCGGCGTCTGCAACGGCTTCCAGATCCTGACGGAGACCGGGCTGCTGCCCGGCGCGCTGCTGCGCAACGCCACGCTCCGCTTCCTGTCGATGGATTGCCACATGCGGGTGGAGCGCGCTGGCACGCCCTTCACCGCCAACTGGCGGCAGGGCGACGTCTTCCGCGCGCCGATGGCGCATGGCGACGGCAACTATTTCTGCGATGAGGAGACGCTGGCGCGGCTGAACGGCGAGAATCTCGTCGCCTTCCGCTACGCCACGCCCGACGGCGCCATTACCCCGGCCGCCAACCGCAACGGCGCGCGCGACAATATCGCGGGCATCCTCTCCCCCAACCTCCGCATCTGCGGCCTGATGCCGCATCCTGAGGACCTCGTGGACCCGCTGATGGGCGGGGAAGACGGGCTGCCGATGTTCACCTCGCTTGTGGAAAGCCTCGCCACCGCATGAGCACTCTTCCGATCCCGCTCGACACGGCGCGCGCGAAGCAGCTTTCGGCCGAATTCGGGCTGAAGGGGGATGAGTTCGACCGCGTGCTGGCCATCCTCGGCCGCACGCCGTCGCTGACCGAACTCGGCATCTTCTCCGTCATGTGGTCGGAGCACTGCTCCTACAAATCCAGCCGCGTCTGGCTGCGCACCCTGCCGACCAAGGCGCCCTGGGTCATCCATGGCCCCGGCGAGAATGCGGGCGTGATCGACATCGGCGACGGGCTGGCCGCCATCTTCAAGATGGAAAGCCACAACCACCCGAGCTTCATCGAGCCCTACCAGGGCGCGGCGACGGGCGTCGGCGGCATTTTACGAGATGTCTTCACCATGGGGGCGCGGCCGATCGCGAACCTCAACGCGCTGCGCTTCGGATCGCCCGAGGCGCCTCGGATGAAGCGCGTGATCGATGGCGTCGTGCGGGGCATCGGCGGCTACGGCAACAGCGTCGGCGTGCCGACCGTGGGCGGCGAGGTCAACTTCCACCCCGCCTACAACGGCAACCCGCTGGTGAATGCGATGACCGTCGGCATCGCGCCGAAGGACCGCATCTTCCTGAGTGCCGCCGCCGGCATCGGCAACCCCGTGGTCTATGTGGGCTCCAAGACCGGGCGCGACGGCATCCATGGCGCGACCATGGCCTCCGCCGAATTCTCCGCCGACTCCGAGGAGAAGCGCCCCACCGTCCAGATCGGCGACCCCTTCACGGAGAAGCTGCTGATCGAGGCCTGCCTGGAGCTGATGGCGACCGACATGATCGTCGCCATCCAGGACATGGGCGCGGCGGGGCTGACCAGCTCCTCCGTCGAGATGGCGGGCAAGGGCGGCGTCGGCATCGAGCTGGTGATGGACAACGTCCCCCAGCGCGAGGTCGGCATGACGGCCTATGAGATGATGCTCTCCGAGTCGCAGGAGCGCATGCTGATGATCCTGAAGCCCGGCCGCGAGGCCGAGGCCGAGGCGATTTTTCACAAGTGGGAACTGGACTTCGCCGTCATCGGCCATTTGACCGATACCGGCCGCATCGTCATCCGCCACAAGGGCATGGTGGAAGCGGACATTCCCCTCGCGCCGCTCGAATCCGAAGCACCGCTCTATCGCCGCCCGACCGCGGAGACGCCGAAGCAGCCGGTGCTGGATGCCGCCAGCATCGCCGATCCGGTCGGCCCGCTGGCGGCACTGACGACTCTCGTTGGCAGCCTCGACCTCTGCTCCCGCCGCTGGATCTGGGACCAGTATGACAGCACGGTCGGCGGCCAGACGGTGAAGCGCCCGGGCGGCGCGGATGCCGCCGTGGTGAAGCTGGAGGGGCTCAAGCGCGGCCTCGCCATCACCACGGATTGCACGCCGCGCTACTGCCAGGCGGACCCGGAAGCGGGCGGCGCGCAGGCGGTGGCGGAAGCCTGGCGCAACCTGACCGCGGTGGGCGCGCGCCCACTGGCCATCACGGACAACATGAATTTTGGCAACCCCGAGAAGCCGGAGATCATGGGCCAGTTCGCGAGCGCGGTGCGCGGCATGGCGGCGGCCTGCATCGCGCTCGACTTCCCGGTCGTGAGCGGCAATGTCTCCCTCTACAACGAGACCGAGGGCCGCGCGATCCTGCCCACCCCCGCCATCGGTGGCGTCGGTGTGCTGGAGGATGCGGCCCAGTCCATCGGGCTGGCGCTGAAGCCGGGCCTCGACCTGGTGCTGATCGGCGATACGAAAGGCTGGCTCGGCCAGTCGCTCTGGCTGCGGGAGATCGCGGGGCGGGAGGAAGGGGCGCCGCCGCCGGTGGATCTGGCCGCGGAACGCCGCAACGGCGACTTCGTCCGTGCCCGCATCCTGGAAGGGACCGTCGCCGCCTGCCACGACCTCGCCGATGGCGGGCTGCTGGTCGCGGTGGCGGAGATGGCGATGGCGGATGGCACGGGCGCCACGCTCACGGCCCCGCCCGCCGGCGTCGCGCCGCATGGCTGGTGGTTCGGTGAGGACCAGGCGCGCTATGTGCTCGCCGTCACCGATGGCGCCGGGCTGGTCGCCGCAGCCTCCGCCGCCGGCGTGCCGGCCGCGGTGATCGGCCGCAGCGGCGGCGGGGACTTGGTTCTTGCCGGCGGGTCCTCCATATCCGTGGCCACGCTGCGGGCGGCCCATGAGGCCACCCTGCCGGCGCTGATGGAGGGGAGAGCGGCCTGATGGCGATGGATGCGGCGGAAATCGAGGCGCTGATCAAGGCCGCCCTGCCCGATGCGCAGGTGACGATCGAGGATCTCGCCGGCGATGGCGACCATTATGCCGCGAAGGTCGTCTCCTCGGCCTTCAAGGGCATTCCCCGAGTCAGGCAGCACCAGATCGTCTATGCGGCGCTGCAGGGGCGGATGGGGGGCGTGCTGCACGCCCTCGCGCTCCAGACCTCCGCGCCCGACCAGGCTTAACCAGGCACCACAGGGACCCGACCCGATGAGCAACCCCACCTTCGACCGCATCCAGGCCGATATCGAGGCGAACCCGGTCGTCCTCTACATGAAGGGCACGCCGGTCTTCCCGCAATGCGGCTTCTCCGCCCGCGTGGTGCAGATCCTTTCCCACGTCGGCGTGCCCTTCAAGGGCGTCAATGTCCTGGAGGACATGGAGATCCGCGAGGGCATCAAGGCCTTCTCCAACTGGCCGACCATCCCCCAGCTCTACGTCAAGGGCGAGTTCGTCGGCGGCTGCGACATCGTCACCGAGATGTTCCAGGCCGGTGAACTGGAGTCGCTGCTGGCCGAGAGGGGCGTGACGACCAAGGCCTCCGCCCAGTAGCGGCAGGGCCCTGCTTGCGGGGTGTTGATTTCGGCACCCCGCCGGACTGCCCCACTCTGGGGTGATGACCGCAGCGCTGGTATCGATCGTCACCCCCGCCTTCGACGTCGCCCCCTTCATCGGGGACGCCGTGGCCTCCGCCCGCGCCCAATCGGATACGCGGTGGGAGATGGTGATCGTCGATGACGGGTCGCGCGACGGCACGGCCCTGGCCGCCGAACGCGCGGCCGAGGGCGACCCCCGCATCCGCATCCTCCGCCAGGCCAATGCCGGCGTTTCCGCGGCCCGCATGGCGGGGATCGCGGCCGCCAGCGGCGATACGCTGCTGTTCCTCGATGCCGATGACTGGCTGGCGCCGGATGCGCTGCTGCGGCTCCGCGCCGCCTTGCAGGTCGCGCCCGGCGCCGTCGCGGCCTATGGCCCCTGGGCGGCCGTCGCCGAAAGCGCCCGGCCGGGCGACGCGCCGCTGCGGCTGAAGGCCGGGCCCTACCCCGCCGGCGATATCCTGCGGCGCCTGCTGGTGGAGAATCTGCTGGCCAATGGCGGCCACCTGCTGGCCCGCCGCGCAGCCTTCGACCGCGCCGGCGGCTTCCGCCCGACGCTGCGCTATGGCGAGGATTGGGAGTGCTGGATCCGCCTGGCGCTGGAAGGCCCCTTCGCCACCGTCGAGGGCCGTGACCCCCTGCTGTATGTGCGGGAGCGCGGGGGCAGCGCCTATCGCCGCATGGCGCGGGACCCCGCCGCCTTCGCCCCCGCCATGGCGGCGATCTGGACGAATCCGACGTTGACGGCGCGCCTCGGCCCCCAGGCCGCCGCCGCGATCAGGCGTCGGGCGGAGGCGGAGAATGACTGGGTGATGGGCAAGGAATTGCTCCGCCATGGCGCGCGGGCCGAAGGGCTGCGGGTGCTGCGCGGTGCGGCCCTGGCCGCGCCAGGCCTGAAGCGCCTGGCGCTGCTCGCCGCCGCCCACACCCTGCCCGCCTTGCCCCGCCGGCTGCACGGCCCCTTCGCGCGCTATCCGGAGACGCGGGAGGTGTGACGCTTCGCGGCCTACTATGGATTTAGCCGATTAAGCCGATTTAGGACGTTTAGCACCGCTTTTCGGCCTGCCCGGGCCGTGGCGATGGACGCGGTCTGGCGCCTGATGTCCGGAACATAGAACGAACAAAGCCCGGATGCCAGCGCTTTCGGACGCCCCCCAAACGCAAAACGCCGGCCCCTTGCGGGACCGGCGCTTCGCTTGACCCTGACGGGTCGAAACCTCAGCGCGAGTAGAACTCGACCACCAGGTTCGGTTCCATCTGCACGGGGTAGGGCACGTCCGACAGCTTCGGCGCGCGCAGCAGGCGGCCGCGCATCGCGCGGTGGTCGATCTCGATGTATTCCGGCACGTCGCGCTCACCGGACTGGGCGGCGTCGAGCACCGCGGTCAGGGACTTCGACTTCTCCTTCACCTCGATCACATCCGTGTCCTTGACCAGGTAGGACGGGATGTTGAGGCGCTTGCCGTTGATCAGCACGTGGCCGTGGTTGACGAACTGGCGCGCGGCGAAGGGCGTCACCGCCAGCTTCATGCGGTAGATGATGGTGTCGAGGCGACGCTCCAGCAGCTCGATCAGGTTCTCCGAGGTGTCGCCCTTCCGGCGCACGGCTTCCTCGTAGTACTTCCGGAACTGCTTCTCACCGATGTTGCCGTAGTAGCCCTTGAGCTTCTGCTTCGCCATCAGCTGGACGCCGAAGTCGGTCGGCTTCTGCTTGCGGCGCTGGCCGTGCTGGCCGGGGCCGTATTCGCGCTTGGCGATGGGGGACTTCGCACGGCCCCAGAGGTTCACGCCGAGGCGGCGGTTGATCTTGTACTTGCTTTCTGCGCGCTTGGTCATGCGCTGCTCCTGCCCCGTCCATGGCCTGCGCCAGGGGTCCGGGTTCTTCTTGTGCCGGCACCCTTATGGGCATCGCGGCGGGTTGTCCCGGTAGGCCCCTGGCCCGAATGGCCAGCGACGGGCGCAGGCCCCGAAGGCCTGTCCACGTTCCCGGAAGTGGCGGCGCTATAGGTGCGGGGCGGGCACCTTGTCAAACCAGGGGTGGCGCCCCTACTCCCGCGCCATGGTCAAGCGCGAAGAGATTCTGGTCCTCGGCCTCACGGCCGGTGTCGTCGGCAGCCTGGTGGGCGGCATGATGCTTGGCATCGGCATGGGGCTCATCATCGGCGGGCAGCATCTGGGCTGGCTGCTGCTGCTGCCGGCGGCGCCGCTGTCCGGCCTGCTGGGGTATGTGCTGGCGCGGAAGCTGGCGAAGCAGCTCTGACGATGGTCCAGGGGGGTCTCCCCCCTGGCGGATGGGGTCTGGGGAAGGCAGCGCCTTCCCCAGTTGCCTGTCAATCCGGCTGGATCCCCGCCGCCCGGATCAGCCCCGCCTTGTAGGCCAGATCCTCCCGCAGGAAAGCCGCCGTCGCTTCCGGCGTCGCCGCATGCACGGTGTAGCCCGCCGGCGCCAGGATGCGGTCCCGCACCGCGGGTTCCGCCATGGCCGCCGCGATGTCCCGGTGCAGGCGCGCGACCAGCGCCGGCGGCGTGGAGGCGGGGGCGAAGGCGCCGAACCAGGTGCGGGGGTCGATATCCCCGTAGCCGGCTTCCGCGAGTGTCGGCACCTCCGGCAGGGCCTCGAACCGCGTGGGGCGGCCGACGGCCAGCGCGCGCAGCGTGCCGGCGCGGATGTGCTCCGCGCCGCTGGCGATCCCGGCCAGGGTCATCTGCACCTCTCCGGCCACGGTCGCCAGCACGGCGGGGGTCAGGCCGCGATAGGGGACGTGCACCATCTCGATCCGTTCGCGCGCCATCAGCGCGCCGAAGCAGAGATGCGGCTGGCTGGCGGTGCCGTAGGAGCCGAAGTTGAACCGCCCCGGCGCGGCGCGGGCGGCCGATACCAGTTCCGCCATGGACCGCGCACCGACCGAGGGATGCACCAGCACCATCTGGTGCACATCGACCAGCAGGCTGATGGGCGCCAGATCCCGCATCGGGTCATGCGGCAGCGCGCGGATCAGGTGCGGGTTGGAGGTGATGGAATTGTCCGCGGTGATGAGCAGCGTGTGCCCATCGCCCGGCGCCTTGGCGACGATGTCCGTGCCCGGCACCGTCGATCCGCCCGGCCGGTTGTCCACCACGACCGGCTGGCGCCACGCCGTCTGGAGGCGATCCGCCAGCGCCCGCGCCAGCGCATCCAGGCCGCCGCCCGGCGGGAAGGGCACCACCAGGCGGACCTGGCGGGTGGGAAAGTCCGTCTGCGCCTGCGCGACGGCGGGCAGGGCCAGGGCGGCCAGCAGGGTGCGGCGGGACAGGCGCATCAACGGTCTCCCAGGGCTTGGGCGCGGAGAAGGGCGAGGGTCTGGGCGGGGGCCTCGACCTCCGGCAGGTGGCCGATCCCCTCGGGCGAGAGGAAGCGGGCGCCGGGGATGGCTTCCGCGATCAGGCGGCCGACATCGGGCGGGTTCACCACATCGTCCTGGCCGGTGATGGCCAGCGTCGGCGCGGCGATACGGGGCGCGAAATCCTCCACCACATCCACCTGGTCCGTCGCATGGGCGGCCTGCATCAGGCCGGCGGGGTTGGTCGCCGCCACCATGGTGCGGACCAGGTCCATCACCAGAGGTCCCGTGCGCGGCGAGACCAGCTTGTCCGACCGCGTCCGCGCCAGCGCCACGCCGCCCTCCGCCACGCTGGCCCTTCGCATGGCGAGCATGGCGGCGCGGCCATCCTCCCCCTTCCAGCGCTGGCCGCGCGACGTGCCCATCAAGGTCAGGGAGGCGACACGCCCGGGATGGCGGGCGGCCAGGCAGGCGCCGAGCATGGAGCCGAAGGAGGAACCGGCCACATGAACCGGACCCTCGACGCCGAGCGCCCCCAGCAGCCCGACCGCGGCATCGGCATAGTCCTCGGCCCGCGGCCGTTCGGCCAGGAAGGGGTCGGACATCAGGTAGCCCGGCGCGTTCCAGGCGATGACCCGCGCGGCATCCGAAAGCCCGGCCAGCACGAAGCGCCAGCCCGTGGAATTGGCGCCGATGCCGTGCAGACAAAGGATGGTCGTGGCCCCCCGCCCGGCCTCCATGAACGACAGCCGCCGCCCCGAAAGCCCGAGCGGCCCTGCATCGACCTCCGTGAAGCGGAGGTCCGGCAGGGGCGTGACCGGGGTGCCATCGGGGTGCAGCGTCACGGCGTCTCGGTCTCCTGCCAGGGCGGCGGGTCATTGTCCTGGAAGCGGCCACGGCGCATGCGGCCCTTTGCCAGTTCCGTCACCACCCCATGCAGGGTGCGCAATTCCTGCGCCGTGACCTCCCCCCGTTCGAACCAGTGGCGGAGGTTCCGCACCATGCCCGGGCGCTTCGGCGCATTGTGCAGGAAGCCGGATGCGTCGAGTTCATCGACCAGTCGGGTGAGGAAGTTCTCGAGTTCCCCCTTCGTGGCGGGGCGGGTCTCGTTCATCTGAAAGTCGCGCGGCGGGGTCTTCTCCGCCTGCATCCACCATTCATAGGCCAGGATCATCACGGCCTGCGCCAGGTTGAGCGAGGTGTGCTGGGGGTTCAGGGGGTAGCGGACCAGCGTGTCGCAATGGGCCAGGTCATCGGCCTCCAGCCCGGCGCGCTCGGGGCCGAAGAGGACGGCGACGCGGAGGTCGCGGCCATTGATCTCGCGAAGGTCCTCGGCCGCGGCGCGGGCGTCCCGCATCGGGATGATGACGTGGCGCGGGCGGGGACAGGTGCCGAAGACGCGATGGCAATCGGCGACGGCGGAGGCGATGTCCGGGAAGACCTGGGCGGCATCGATGATGGCATCGGCGCCCGACGCCGCGGCATAGGCGTTGGGCTGCGGCCAGCCATCGCGGGGTGCGACGATGCGCAGGTGGAAGAGGCCGCCATTGGCCATGGCGCGGGCGGCGGTGCCGATGTTCGCCGCCATCTGGGGGCGGACCAACACGACGATGGGGCTCTCGCCGGGGGCGGGGGTGAGCAAGGCGCCGCCTTCGCCGCGGCCGCCGGTCATGCTGTGCGCAGGGGGAGCGCTGCTCCCCCTGCCCCCCCTCGCCAGGGTCCAGCGGGACCCTGGACCGCGGGATTATTGATGATGGTCCAGGGGGCTCTGCCCCCTGGCGGATGGGGTCCGGGGAAGGCAGCGCCTTCCCCGGGAAGCACGGTCCTCATCGCGCCAGGAACGCCCTGAGCCTGGCGATCTCCGCCTCCTGCGCCGCGATGATCTCCTCCGCCAGCTTCTGCATGTCTGGGTCCGAGCCGTGGCGAAGCTGGATGCGCGCCATCTCGATCGCGCCCTGGTGGTGCGGGATCATGCCGGCGGCGAAGTCGCGGTCGGCGTTGCCGGTGAAGCGGATGTCCATGTCCCGGTGCATCCGCGCATTGGCCGCGCGGAATTCCCGCGTGCTGGCGGGTTCCGCCACGCCGGGCGCGGGGCGGGTATTGTGGCCCTGATGGCCCTGCTGCGCGAAGGCAGGGGTGGCGATCAGCAGGGCGGCGGCGAGGGCAAGACGGATCATGGCGGTTCCTCCGGTCAGATGGCCGGACCGGGACATGGGGCCTTACCCCCGTGGGAAGGCAAGAGGGCGGAAGGCAAGCCCCTCACGCCCTGCGCCATGTCGTGCCGTTCGGCCCGTCCTCCAGCAGGATGCCCTGGGCGGCCAACTCCTTGCGGATGCGGTCGGCCTCCGCCCAGTCCTTCGCCTTGCGGGCGGCCAGGCGCGCGGCGATGGCGGCCTCGATCGCCGCATCGTCGCCGGCATCGCCCCGGAACCAGGCGGCGGGTGATTGGCCGAGCAGGCCGAGCATCTGCCCGCAGGCCAGGATGCGGCCCTTCAGCGCGGGAAGATCCGCCGTGGCATCGCGCCCCAACGCATCATTCGCGGCGGAGACGAGGTGGTGCAGCGTGGCCAGGGCCAAGGGCGTGTTGAGGTCATCCGCCAGCGCGGCCTCGAAGGCTGGGGTTTCCAGCGGCAAGGGCTCGGCGCCGTCGGTCGCCTCCACATCCTCCATCTTGGCCAGCGCGCGGTAGAAGCGGTCCAGTTCCCGCCGCGCTTCCTCCAGCCCCGCCAGCGTGTAGTCGATCGCCATGCGGTAGTGGGTCTTCAGCAGCAACAGACGAAACGCCTCGCCGGCCCAGGGGCCGTGCTGGAGGATGTCGCGCACGGTGAGGAAGTTGCCGAGCGACTTCGACATCTTCTCCCCGTCCACCAGCAGCATGCCGTTATGCATCCAGTAGCGGGCGAAGTGGCTGCCCGGGAAGGCGCAGACGGATTGCGCGACCTCGTTCTCATGATGCGGGAACATGAGGTCAGCGCCGCCGCCATGGATGTCGAAATCCGGGCCGAGATGCTTCCAGGACATGGCGGAGCATTCGATGTGCCAGCCCGGCCGGCCGCGGCCCCAGGGGCTGTCCCAGCCCGGCTGTTCGGGGGTGGAGGGCTTCCACAGCACGAAGTCGCCGGGATCGCGCTTGTAGGGCGCGACCTCGACCCGCGCGCCGGCCAGCATTTCGTCAGTTGAGCGGCCAGACAGCGCTCCGTACTGCGCGAAACTCGCCACGGCGAAGAGGACATGGCCCTCCGCGGCATAGGCGTGGCCATTGGCGATCAGGCGTTCGATCAGCGTGACCATTTCCGGGATCGTGCCCGTGGCGCGGGGCTCGATATCGGGGGGCAGGTTGCCGAGGGCCGCCATGTCGCGGTGGAAATCGGCGGTGGTGCGGCCGGTGACGCTGTCGATCGGCTCCCCGCTTTCCCGCGCGCGGTCGATGATCTTGTCGTCCACATCGGTGATGTTGCGGGCGTAGGTCACGGCCGGGTAGGTGCGGCGCAGGAACCTCGCCAGCACGTCGAAGACGACGACGGGGCGGGCGTTGCCCAGATGCGCCAGGTCATAGACCGTGGGGCCGCAGACATAGAGGCGGATGTGCTGGTCATCGAGCGGGATGAACCGCTCCTTGCGCCTGGTGGCGCTGTTGTGCAGCTGGATGTCCATGGTGCTCAGCCTGCGGCCAGCGTCAGGCGCTTGAGCGCCCTTTCGCGGCCGATCAACGGGAGGAAAACCTTGAGGTCGGGGCCGTGATCCTCGCCCGTCAGGGCGCGGCGCAGCGGCAGGTACAGCGTGCGGCCCTTGCGGCCGGTGCTGGCTGCCAATGCTCCGGTCCAGGCCGGCCAGGTCGCCTCATCCCAGGGTTCCTCAGGCAAGGTCTCGATCGCCGCGCGCAGCAGGTCATGGTCGGCGGCATCGGCCAGGGGGACGATAGTGCCGGCAACGACATCCCACCAGTCCCGTGTTTCGCGGAACAGATCGACATTGCCGCGCACCGCCAGCCAGAAATCCTCCCCCGCGCCTTCCGGCAGCAGGGCCTGGACTGCGGCGAAGGGCAGGCCGTGCAGGTGCTTGCGGTTCAACGCCAGCATCTGCTTCAGGTCGAAGCGTGCGGAGGAATGGGAGACGCGCGACAGCTCATAGCCAGGCGCCAGTTCCGCGGGCATGGCGGCGACCGGGTCGCCGGAGGTGCCGAGCGCGGCCAGGTAGCCGACCAGGGCCGCGGGCTCGATCCCATCCCGGCGGAGTTGCCGCAGGCCGACGGCGCCGGTGCGCTTGGATAGCGGCCCGCCATCACTGTCCGTCAGCAGCGGCAGATGGGCGAAGCGCATGGCATCGCCCTTGCCGCCCAGCGCCGTGAAGATGTCCAGCTGGATGCCGGTATTGGTGACGTGGTCCTCGCCCCGGATCACGTCGGTGATGCCCATTTCCAGGTCATCGACGACGGAGGTGAAGGTGTAGAGGAAGCTGCCATCGGCGCGGATCAGCACGGGGTCCGACAGGCTCGGCAGTTTCACGCTGCGCCGGCCCAGCACGCCGTCCTGCCATTCGACGGAGGTGTGGGACAGCTTGAAGCGCCAATGCGGGGATTTCCCGTTGGCCAGCGCCCGGTCCAGCTGTTCCTTCGTCATCTTGAGGGCGGCGCGGTCGTAGATCGGCGGGCGGCCCTGCTTCTGGCGCTGTTCGCGCTTGAAGGCGAGTTCCTCCTCCGTCTCCAGGCAGGGGTAGAGGCGGCCGGACTTCTTCAGGACTTCCGCGGCCGCGGCGTAGCGGGCCAGGCGGTCGGTCTGCCGGACCATGCCATCCCAGTCGAGGCCGAGCCAGCGGAGGTCTTCCTCGATCGCCTGGGCGTATTCGGGCTTGGACCGCTCGGTGTCCGTATCGTCGAGGCGCAGGAGGAAATGGCCGCCATGGCGCCGGGCGAGGCACCAATTGGCGATGGCGATCCGGGCATTGCCGACATGCAGCAGGCCGGTGGGAGAGGGGGCGAAACGGACTTTCATCGGGGGCACAGGAACGCCATGGCGGCGCGGAAGGCAAGGCGTGGCGCGCAACTCCGCGGCATCGGCCCGTCTTCTCCATCATTTGGGCGCATTTGACGCCAGAATGGGCGGCCTGAAGGCGGGCGGAGAGCGGCAATGAAGCGGATGCTGGCGGTTGGGATGGTGGCGGTGGCGGCCCTCGCGGCGGCCCCTGCCCCCGCGCAAGCGGATTGGCGCGGCCGGTCCTACGGGCACCATCACGGCTACAACGGGGGCGGCGTGGCGCTGGGCGCGATCGTCGGGCTGGGCGCCGGGGTCGCGCTGGGCGCGGCGCTGGCCCCGCCGCCGCGCGTCTATTACGCGCCCCCGCCGCGGGTCTATTACGCGCCGCCGCCGGTGTACTACGCGCCGCCGCCGCCCGTGTATTACGCGCCGCCGCCGCGGGTCTACTACGCGCCGCCGCCGGTTGCCTATGCGCCGCCGGAGCCGTTCTATGGCATCCCCTGGCAGGGCGGATGGAAGTGAGGGCCTAGCCCTCCTCCTCCTCTTCCTCATCCTCGTCGTCGCCATCCCGCCTCGGGTCGAGGATCCGCCAGTTGCGGTCCTCGGCATCCGCGGCGCGGCGGGCGGCGAAATCATGGATTTCGGTGGCACTCTTCCAGGCATCGTCGCCGGCGCCCGCCACTTCAGCATCCTCGCCCCAGGCGAACCAGGCTTCCAGCACGGCGGCGGCATCCATGCCCCGGGTGCGGCAGCGATCGACCGAATCCCGGACATAGCGGCGCGCGAAGGCATTGGCGTGGGCGATGGTGTCGAAGCCGCGCACGACCTCCACGGGGTCGGACCCGTTCGCGCCGGACAGATCCATGATCCTGACGGCCAGGCCCGAGACGGTGCCGAAGCCGGCTTCCCCGAAAATGGGGTCTTCGTCGGACTCGCTCATGCGATCAGCGCCGAGAAGCCGTTGGTGAGGGGGTAGCGCCGGTCCCGGCCGAAGGCGCGGGGCGTGATCTTCACCCCGGGCGGCGCCTGGCGGCGCTTGTATTCGGCGCGGTCGAGCATCCGCCAAACGCGCAGCACCGTGGCGCGGTCATGCCCCGCGGCGACCAGCGCATCGACGCTGAGTTCGCGCTCCACCAGCCCTTCCAGGATGGCGTCCAGGATCTCATAGGGCGGCAGCGTGTCCTGATCCTTCTGGTCGGGCTTGAGCTCCGCCGAGGGCGGCTTGGTGATGACGCGTTCCGGCATCACCGGGCCGCGCGGACCCTGCGAGCCTTCGGGGAAATTCTCGTTCCGCCAGCGGCAGAGCGCGAAGACCGTCATCTTCCAGACGTCCTTCAGCACGGAATAGCCGCCGCACATGTCGCCATAGAGGGTCGCGTAGCCCGTGCTCATCTCGCTCTTGTTGCCCGTGGTCAGCAGCATGTCCCCGAACTTGTTGGACATCGCCATCAGGGTCACGCCACGGATGCGCGATTGGAGGTTTTCCTCCGTGATGTCGGGCGGGCGGTTGCCGAAGGCCGGCGCCAGCATCCCCGTGAAGGCTTCCATCGCCGGGCCGATGGGGACCGATTCGTAGCGGATGCCGAGCAGCCGCGCGCAATCCGCCGCATCCTCCAGGCTTTCGGTGGAGGTGTAGGGGGATGGCATCATCACCGCCCTCACCCGGTCCGGGCCCAGCGCATCGGCGGCGACGGCGGCGGACAGCGCGCTGTCGATGCCCCCCGACAGGCCCAGCACCACGCCGGGGAAGCGGTTCTTGTCCACATAGTCCCTGAGGCCGAGCATCATGGCGCGGTAGATCTGTTCCATCCGCGGCATGGCGGGCGCCACGGCGTGGGGCGTGCAGGCCCAGCCCTTCGGCCCGCGATTCCATTCCGTGACCAGCACCTGTTCGGCGAACATGGGCATCTGCACGGCCAGGCTGCGATCGGCGTTCAGCACGAAGGACGCGCCTTCGAACACCAGCTCATCCTGCCCGCAGATCTGGTTCAGGAAGACGAAGGGCAGGCCGGTCTCCACGACCCGGGAGACGGCGAGTTGCACGCGCGTATCCTGCTTCTCGGCCTCGAAGGGCGATCCGTTGATGCTGATCAGCATCTCCGCCCCGCTTTCCATCAGCGTCTCGCTGACCGCGGGGAACCACCAATCCTCGCAGATCATCAGGCCGAGCCGCACGCCGCGGAACGCCACGGGGCCCGGCGCCGGGCCGGCGATGAAGACGCGCTTGTCGTCGAAGACGCCGTAATTCGGCAATTCATGCTTGGCGCGGCGGGCCAGGATGCGGCCGCCTTCCAGGACGAAGAGCGCGTTGTGCAGCCGGTCCCCGTCCCGCCAGGGGCCGCCGACCACGATGCCCGGGCCGCCATCCGCGGTCTCCGCGGCCAGCGCCTCGATCCGCGCCATGCAGGCCTCGACGAAGGCGGGCTTGAGGACCAGGTCCTCCGGCGGGTAGCCGGCGATGGAGAATTCGGGCGTGACCAGCAGGTCCGCCCCCTGCGCGGCGGCTTCCGCCCGCGCGGCGCGGATGCGATCCGCGTTCCGGTCGAGCGCCCCCTCATGCGGGTTGATCTGGGCAAGGGCGATGCGGAGGCGGTCGGTCATGACCGGAAGCTAGGGTTGGGGCCGGGTGGGGTCAACGCGCGCGGGCCACGGGGGTCGGTTGCAGCACGCCGATCACCATCCCCGCCGTCACCAGCGCCACGCCGCTGAGCGCCGCGGCGTTCAACGGTTCCCCCAGCAGCGGCCAGGCCGCCAGCGCCGCCATGCCCGGGACCAGGGAGGTGATGGTCGTGGTCCGCCCCGGGCCGATGGCGGTGACGGCGCGGGTGAAGAGGAACCCCGCCACCAGCACGGCGAAGACGCCCTGGAACAGCATCTGGAAGCCGATGACGCCCCAGGGCGCGGCATGCAGGCTGGACGGCAGCGCCAGCCACCAGATGGGCAGATAGACCGGCCCCGCCCAGAGCGCGACGGCCATCGTCCCCTCCACGGCCGAGATCCGCCAGCGCCGGATGGCCGTGGTGTAGATGGCCCAGGACAGGCTGCCGCAGAGGAACAGCAGATCCCCCCGCCAGGTGCCGGGCTGGTCCCCGAAGGTGCCGATGGCCAGCAGCAGGATTCCCGCCGCCACGATGCCGAGGGAGGCGAAGCGCCGCCTGGTCCAGGCCTCCCCCAGCAGCCAGAAGCCGAGGGCGGCGGTGAAGAAGGGCAGCATGCCCGTCATGAACACCCCCGCATGCGCGACCGGGGCGAAGCCGAGCGCGACATAGGCCGCCAGGGGAAAGCCGAAAGCCGCCGTGCCGAGCACGACGAGCAGCCGCGCGCCCCCCAGCCTCGGCCAGCCCAGCACCGCCACCAGCGGAACCGCCGCGAGGAAGGCGCCGGCATGGCGCAGCGCGGCCGTGTCCCAGGGTGTCAGCGCCTGCCGGGCCGATAGCCGCGCCGTCAGCAGGAAGCCCACCCAGAGGAACAGCACCGCGAAGGCACAGGCGTAGCCGATCCGGCGTTCCCGCCGGGCCTCTGGGGAGGATGCTTCCATGGCGGTGACACTAGGCGGGTGTTCACGCCCTGCCCATCGGGATGCGAGAATGGCAGCCATGAGCGCCCCATCCCCCCTCCGCCCCACGCCGTTCCAGGCGGGTGACCTGCTGCCTTCCCTCGCCTTGCCGGATTCGGCGGGCCAGCCCTTCGACCTGGCGCAGCAGACCATCGCGGACCGCTACCGCATCCTGCTGCTGGGCGCGGCGGCGGAACGCCTGGCCGCAGACCCCGCCATCGGCCAGGCCGGCGCGGTGCCGATCGTGGTGCTGCCGCAATCGCCACCGGCGAAACCGCCCGCGCCCGGCCCGGCGCGGGTCTTCGATGCGGACCGCAAGCTGTTCCTGGGCCTTGGCCTGGCGGAGGGCGGGGTCGCGCTGGTCACGCCGCGCGGGCGGCTGGCCTATGCCGGGCAGGGGGACGGCGCCCTCGCCACCGCGCTCGCCCTCCTCCCGCCCCCTGCCCCGCCCGCCCCGGTAAGGCGCGGCGGCGCGCCGGCGCTGATCATCCCGGGCATCCTGGAGCCCGACTTCATCGCCGCCCTGCTCGCCCATTGGGAGAAGGGGGAGAAGGCCAGCGACCGCGTCGCGTCCTCCGCCGGGGGCGCGGGCGCGGGCAAGGTCGCGAACATCAAGCGCCGCGCCGATGTCTTCCTGGACGACAAGACACTCTACGAAGGCTTCCAGCGCCGGATCGAACGCCGCGTGGTACCGGAGATGTGGCGCGCCTACCGCTTCCGCGCCGCAAGCTTCGAAGTGCCGCGCATCGGCTGCTACGACAGTGCCAATGCCGGCGCCTTCGGCGCGCATCGCGACAACCGCACCCCCTTCACCGCCCATCGCCGCTTCGCGATGAGCCTTAACCTCAACACCGGCGCCTATGAAGGCGGCACGTTGCGCTTCGGGGAGTTCGGGACGGAGGAATACGAACCGGAAGCCGGCGGCGCGGTGATCTTCTGCTGCGACCTGCTGCATGAGGCGCTGCCGGTGACGGAGGGGCGGCGCTTCGCGATCTTCACCTTCTTCACGGATGCGGAAGGGGCGCAGCAGGAAAGGCGGTTGATGGAGGAGGCGAAGGCCAGGGGGCAGGGGGGCGTTACCCTGAGGTAGTTGCTGGGGAAGGCGCTGCCTTCCCCAGACCCCATCCGCCAGGGGGCAGAGCCCCCTGGACCATCGTCAAAATCTCCCGGTCCAGGGTCCGGTTGGACCCTGGCGGGGGGTCAGGGGGGCAGCGCCCCCCTGCGGTCAGCCATGCCCCTCCCCGTTCCGCTTCCGCGCCCCGTTCCGCCGCAGCAGGAACTCACGCCCCACCTTAACCCTCGGCGCGCCGTCATATTCCACGATATCCGCCGTCGCGTAGGTCTCGCTCCAGGCCTCCGGAATGAAGCTCCCGGTGCCGACCACGTCGATCGGCGCCCTCGCCTCCGCCACCACCCGGCACTTGCCGACGCCGAAACCGGAGGAGACGACGATCCGCACCTTCGGATAACCCGCCTCGTCCAGCGCCTCCCGCATCCGCCACACGGCCGCGGCGGAAACGCCGGTACCGACCAGGTGCCGCAACTCCGTCTCGCTGCGATAGCGCCGCACGGCCTGGGGCGCGTGGCGTTCGAGCACGGCGTAGGAGGAGCCGGGGTCCAGCCCCTCCAGGAACCGCCCGCCATGGGTATCGAGCCGCACGGCCAGCCGACCCGCCGCGGCCAGGTCCGGGAAGCGCGCGCAGACCGCGAGCGCGTCCGTGATCTCCCGCCCGAAATAATCGACCAGCACCGTCAGGTCGCTATCGGGAAACGTCTCATGAAACATCTCGGCGGCGCGGACGGTGGTGCCGGCATAGCCGATCAGGGCATGGGGCATGGTGCCCAGCCCGCGCGGCGCGCCGAACCAATGCGCCGTCGCGTCATTGGCGTTGCCGATGAAGCCGCGCGCCCCTTCGCGCTTCGCGGCCTCGCTGCCGATGGCGGCGGCATAGGCCATCATGTCCTGCATCTCCGCCCCCGCGCAGTGCCGCGCATCCATGGCGAGGAAGGGGACGCCCGGCAGTTCCAGGCACATCTGGTAGGCGTTGTGCGCGGCGACGCAGGCCGCACCCAGCTTCTGCAGCAGCAGCGTCTCGAGGTCCGCCAACTGCACGAAGGAGCCGGAGAGGTAGAAGATCGGGTCGCCCGCGCCGACCCAGTCGCCCTCCCGGTGCATCAGCTCGATGTCGAACTTCGTCCCGCGCGCGGCGGCCACCGCGTCCAGCCAGGTCGTTGCCAGGCGCGGCGCGGAGATCACCGGCCGCCGCAGGAACACCGCATAGGTCACGCGGCAATCGCCGAAGCGGGAGACCACCGCCTTGGTGCGGTTGAAGTAGGTGTCCGTCCAGGCGCGGACGGCATCCGCCCCTGGTGACGGACCCGGCGCCTGCTCCGTCACTGCGCGGCCTTGGCCGGCAGGGTGGCGGCGCCGGGGCGGCGGGCCTTCAGCTCCTCGGAGATCAGGAAGGCCAGTTCCAGCGACTGCTCCGCATTCAGGCGGGGGTCGCAGAAGGTGGCGTAGTTGGCCGCCAGATCGGCCTCCGTCAGGCGATGCGCGCCGCCGAGGCATTCCGTGACGTTCTGCCCCGTCATCTCCACATGCACGCCGCCGGGCACCGTGCCCTCCGCCGCGTGGCAGTCGAAGAAGCCGCGCACCTCGCCGAGGATGGCGTCGAAGCTGCGGGTCTTGTAGGCGCCGGCCTTCACGCCGTTGCCATGCATGGGATCGCACAGCCACACCACGTTCCGGCCGGCGCGCTTCACCGCCCGCAGCAGGCCGGGCAGCTTCGCTTCCACCTTCTCCGCCCCCATGCGGGAGATGAGGGTGAGGCGCCCCTTCTCATTCGCCGGGTTCAGGATTTCCGTGAGCTTCACCAGCTCATCGGCCTCCATGCTCGGCCCGACCTTCATGCCGATCGGGTTGGCGATGCCGCGCATGAATTCGACATGCGCGCCATCGGGCTGCCGCGTGCGGTCGCCGATCCAGAGGAAGTGGGCGGAGCAGGCGAAATGCCGGCCCGGATGGGTGCTGGGCTGGCGGGTGAGCGACTCCTCAAACGGAAGAAGGAGTGCCTCGTGGGACGTATAAAACTCCGTCTCCCGCACCTGGGGCAGGTCGGACATCCCGCAGGCGCCCATGAAGCGCAGCGTCTCATCGATCCGGTGCGCGAGGCCCGCATAGCGGTCGGCCAGCGGGCTGCGCGCCGCGAAATCCAGGTTCCAGCGATGGACCTGGTGCAGGTCCGCATAGCCGCCCGTCGCGAAGGCGCGCAGCAGGTTCAGCGTCGCCGCCGATTGGAGATAGGCGAATTCCATGCGGCCCGGATCGGGCACGCGGGCTTCCGCGGTGAAATCCGGGCCGTTGACGATGTCCCCGCGATAGGAGGGCAGCGTGACGCCGTCGATCGTTTCCGTATCGCTGCTGCGCGGCTTGGCGAACTGCCCGGCCATGCGGCCGAGCTTCACCACCGGCAGGGCTGCGCCGAAGGTCAGCACCACCGCCATCTGCAGCAGCACCCGGAAGGTGTCGCGGATGTTGTTGGCATGGAATTCCGCGAAGCTTTCCGCGCAATCCCCGCCCTGGAGGATGAACGCATTGCCATCGCCCGCACGCGCCAGCTGGGCCTTCAGCCGATCAGCCTCACCTGCAAAAACGAGGGGGGGAAATCGGCGGACCTTGTCCTCCATGGCCTTCAGCCTGGCCTGGTCGGGATAATCCGGCACCTGCCGGATGGGCATTGCCCGCCAGCTATCCGGGGTCCACGCGCGCGCACTCATGGTTCTGGGCTCCACCTCGAGCCCGTTCCTGGGCTCCACTCCGAGCCGGGGACTGTAGCGGCAGCCCCCGGTTTCGCAAAACCTGACTACTCGGCCGCGGCCTTGACCCCGGCTTCGCGGGTGCGGGTGCGGAGCGTCACGAACTCCTCCGCCGCGGTCGGATGGATGCCGATGGTGCGGTCGAAATCGGCCTTGGTTGCGCCCATGACCACTGCGATTCCAATGCCTTGCATGATTTCCGCCGCGTCCTCCCCGATCATGTGAGCGCCCAGGACCTTGTCCGTCTGCTGGCAGACGATGAGTTTCATGAGGGTCCGGCGGCCCTGGCGGCGGCTGATCGTGTGCCGCATGGGGGTGAAGCGGGTGACGTAGACATCGACCGGACCCTCTGCCGCGGCCTCGGCCTCGGAAAGCCCGACCGTGCCGATGGGGGGGGAGGTGAAGACCGCCGTCGGCACGTTGCGGTAGGAGGCGCGGCGCGGGCGGTTGCCGAACAGCGTGTCGGCCAGAGCGTGGCCCACCGCGGTTGCCATGGGCGTCAGGTTCACGCGGTCGATCACGTCGCCGATGGCGAAGATGTGGGGCTGGCTGGTGCGGTGGTCGTCATCGACGATGATGGCGCCATCCTTGCCGGTGGCCACGCCCGCCGCTTCCAGCCCGAGCTTCGCGGTGTAGGGGGTGCGGCCGGTGCAGAAGAACACCGCATCGACCTCCCGCATCATGTTGTCGGCGGCGGTGACGATGATCTGGTCCCCCACCTTCGCGATGGAGGTCGGCGCGGTGTTGGCGTTGAGCCGGATGCCCTGCGCGGTCAGCGCCTCCACCATCGCCTGGCGGATGTCGTCGTCGAAGCCGCGCAGCGGCAGCGCCGCGCGATACATCACATCGACCTCCGCCCCCAACCCCTTCAGGATGCAGGCGAATTCAAGGGCGATGTACCCGCCCCCCACGACGACGACGCGCTTCGGCAGCGCGGGCAGGGTGAAGAGATCGTCGGAGATCAGGCCGAGTTCGGCGCCGGGGATGTCCATGCGCCGCGCCTGGCCGCCCGTCGCGATGACGATCCGCTCCGCCGTCACGCGCTGGTCGCCCACCTGGATGGTATGGGCATCGACCAGGGTCGCGCGGGCGTTGAAGATGGTGGCGCCGGCGCCCTGCAGCAGCTTGTCGTAGATGCTGGACAGGCGCGCGACTTCCGCATCCCGCGCCTGCGCCAGCTTCGCCCAGTCATGGGCTTCGGTGGTGATGGACCAGCCGAAGGCGGCCGCATCCTCCGCCCACATGCCGTATTCCGCGGCGTTCACCATGATCTTCTTCGGCACGCAGCCGACATTGACGCAGGTGCCGCCCCAGAAACGTTCCTCCGCGATCCCGACCCGCGCGCCATGGCCCGCCGAGATGCGCGCGCAGCGCACGCCGGCGGAGCCGCCGCCGATGACGAAGAGGTCGAAATCGTAGCTCATGGTTCGTTCAGGTCCCGATGCCGCCAAGGGCGAGGTACTTGATCTCGAGGTAGTCCTCGATCCCGTATTTGCTGCCCTCGCGCCCGAGGCCGCTCTGCTTCACGCCGCCGAAGGGGGCGACTTCCGTGGAGATGATGCCCTCATTGGCGCCGATGATCCCGGCCTCCAGCGCCTCCGCCACGCGGAAGATGCGGCCGATGTCGCGGGCGTAGAAATAGGCGGCCAGGCCGAATTCGCTGTCATTCGCCAGGGCCACCGCCTCCTCCTCCGTCCTGAAGCGGAACAGGGGTGCCACGGGGCCGAAGGTCTCCTCCCGGAACACGATGGCGTCGGGGGAGACATTGGCGAGGATGGTGGGCTCGAAGAAATTGCCGCCGCGGGCGTGGCGCTTGCCGCCGGTGACGATGGTGGCGCCCTTCGCGGTGGCGTCGGCGATGTGCTCCTCCACCTTCGCCACCGCATCGGCGTTGATCAGCGGCCCCTGCGTGACGCCCGGCTCCATGCCGTTGCCGACCTTGAGCGCTTCCACCGCCGCCTTCAGCTTGGCGGCGAAGGCGTCATAGACGCCGTCCTGCACCAGGATGCGGTTGGCGCAGACGCAGGTCTGGCCGGTGTTGCGGTACTTCGACGCCATGGCGCCCTGCACCGCGGCATCGAGGTCCGCATCGTCGAAAACGATGAAGGGCGCGTTGCCGCCCAACTCCATCGAGGTCTTCTTGATGGTCGGCGCGCATTGCGCCAGCAGCTTGCGCCCGACTTCCGTCGACCCGGTAAAGGACAGCTTGCGGATGATCGGGTTGGAGGTCAGCTCGCCCCCCGTCTCCCCCGAAGGCCCGGTGATGACGTTGCAGACGCCCGCCGGCATGCCCGCGCGTTCCGCCAGCACGCCGAGTGCCAGCGCCGAGAACGGCGTCTGCGACGCCGGCCGGATCACGCCGGTGCAGCCCGCCGCCCAGCCGGGGCCGGCTTTGCGGGTGATCATCGCCGCAGGAAAATTCCAGGGCGTGATGGCGGCGAAGACGCCGATCGGTTCCTTGAACACCAGGACGCGGCGGCCCTTGGCGTTCTGCGGGATGGTGTCGCCATAGATCCGCTTCGCTTCCTCCGCGAACCATTCGATGAAGGACGCCGCATAGGCGACCTCCCCCTTCGCTTCCGCCAGCGGCTTGCCCTGCTCCGCCGTCATGATCGCGGCGAGGTCATCGGCATTGGCGAGCATCAGGTCGTTCAGCCGGCGGAGGATCGCGGAACGCTCCTTCGCCAGCATGGCGCGCCAGGCGCCGAAGGCGGCGGCGGCGGCATCGATGGCGCGGCGGGTCTCGGCGGCGCCCATGGCGGGGACATGGCCCACCACCTCCCCGGTCGCGGGGTTGCGGACGGCGATGGTCTTGCCGCTATCGGCCTGCACCCACTGCCCGCCGATCAGGTTGGCCTGGCGGAACAGGTCGGGGTCCTTCAGCGGCAGGCTGGCTGTGACGTCGAGCATGGTGTGTTCCTTCGTCCCTTCCCCAAGCGCGTCAGATAGGCGCGGCCGCGCGGCATTTCAGCGTGCGGGCTTGCCCTTGAAGCCGCGCCCCGGCTTGTTGACCTGGCGGCCCCGCGCCAGCGCCATGGCATCGGCGGGCACATCCTCGACCACCACGCTGCCGGCGGCAACCAGGGCGCGGTCCCCGATGGTGACGGGCGCGACCAGCGCGGTGTCGGATCCGATGAAGGCACCCTCCCCGATCACGGTGCGGTGCTTGTTCACGCCATCGTAATTGCAGGTGATGGTGCCGGCGCCGATATTCGCCCCCGCGCCGATCGTCGCATCGCCGAGATAGCTGAGGTGGTTGGCCTTGGCACCGCGGCCCAGCACCGCGGCCTTCAGCTCCACGAAATTGCCGACATGGGCGTCCTGCTCCACCACCGTGCCGGGGCGGAGCCGCGCGAAGGGGCCGATGATGGCGCCCGTCTTCACCACGCAGCCCTCCAGGTGGCTGAAGGCGCGGATCTCCACGCCATCCTCCACCGTCACGCCGGGGCCGAAGACGACATTCGGGCCGATGGTCACGTCCTGCCCGATCCGCGTGTCCCAGGACAGCACCACGCTCTCGGGCTGGATCAGCGTGGCACCGCCGGCCATCGCGGCGGCCCGCATCGCCTGCTGCGCCTCCGCCTCCGCCCCCGCCAGCTCCGCCCGGCTGTTGATGCCGCGCAGCTCCGCTTCCGGCGATTCCACGGCGACCACGCGCTTGCCCCCCGCGACGGCCAGCGCCACGATGTCGGTCAGGTAGTATTCGCCCTTGGCGTTGTCGTTCCGCACCTGCCGCAGCAGGGCGAACAGCTCGGCGGCGGGCGCGCAGACGACGCCGGCATTGCAGAGGCCGACTTCGCGCTCCGCCTCCGTCGCATCCGCCCATTCGACGATGCGTTCCACATCGCCGGCGGCATTGGTGATGACGCGGCCATACTGGCCGGGGTTGGCCGGGCGCATCGCCACCAGCGCCAGCCCGGCCTGCGCCCGCGCCGCCACCAGGCGCTTCAGCGTATCGACCGTGATCAGCGGGTTGTCGGCGTAGAGCACCGCGACATCGCCGCCCGATCCCTCCAGCAGCCCCGCCCCTTGCAGGGCCGCGTGGCCGGTGCCGAGGCGTTCCGCCTGCACCACCGTCGCATGGGGCGCGACGGCCTTCTCCAGCCCCGGCATGTCCGGCCCGACCACGACCACCGCGCGGTCGAAGACCTGCGTCGCGGCGGCCAGCAGGTGCTGGACCATGGGTCGCCCCGCAATGGGGTGCAGGGCCTTCGGAAGGCGGGACCGCATGCGCGTCCCGAGGCCGGCGGCGAGGATGAGGGCGGTGCTGGGCATCCCCCCGCGTAATCCCGCCATGCCCCCTTCCGCAACCCTCGCCCGGCCCGTAGGAGGGCGGCCATGACACGCATCGCCGTCTTCGACCTCGATGGCACGCTGGTGGACAGCGCGCCGGACCTCCATGCCTCGCTGGACCGCCTGATGGCGCTGCGCGGCCTGCCCGACTTCGCGCGGGCGGAGGTGATCGCCATGATCGGCGATGGCGCCAAGGTGCTGGTGGAGCGCGCGCTGGCCGCCCGCGGCCAGGCCTTCGACCAGCCGGCGCTGGACTGGTTCCTGGACGACTACGGCGCCAATGCCGCCGTCGAGACCGCCACCTTCGACGGCATTCCGGCGGTTCTCGCGACGCTGAAGGCGGAAGGCTGGCGCATGGCCGTCTGCACCAACAAGCCGGTCGCCCCGGCGCGGACGTTGCTGGCGGGCCTCGGGATCGACCAATTCTTCGACGCGATCGGCGGCGGCGATTCCTACCCCGTCCGCAAGCCCGATCCCGCCCATCTGCTGGCGACTCTGCGGGACGCCGGCGGAGAGGCGCGGGACGCCATCATGATCGGCGACCACCACAATGATGTCGCCGCCGGCCGGGGCGCGGGGCTGCCGGTGATCTTCGCGGGCTGGGGCTATGGCCCGCTGTCCATGGCGGCCGGTGCGCCGGTGGCGGCGACGCCGGCCGACCTCCTGCCGCTACTGCGCGCGGGCCTGCTGGCCTAGCGGCTCCGCCCGCAGCAGGATCGCCGTCGCCGTGCCGAACCAGCGGGACGGCATCTCCACCCGCACGGGGATCGGCGGCGCGCCGGCGAAGGGGGCGGCGACCCAGGCGGTGCCGGGGGTCGGGCGGCGCTCATCGCCGCTGCCATCCTTGCGGAAGCCGGCGACCACACGGGCCTCGAACCCGCAGCGCAGCGCCACCCCGTGCCAGGCGTCGCGGGAGGGGAAGATGCGCTCCCACCCGCCGCTGCGGCTGGTGTAGTCGCTGCGGCGGCGGCCATCGAAGACGGCGGCCTGGCCATCGCAACTGCCCGTGCTGGCGATGGCGCGGGACAATTGCGCCAGCGCCGAGAGTGCATCGACGGTGCCGCGCTGGAGATCGGCGGGCACGTCCTCCCGCTCCTCCGCATTGGGGGGCACCATGTCCCGCACCACCGGATCCCCGCCGCGCCAGTCCAGCGCCGTGCGCCGCGGCCGGCCGCGCCAGGCGCCCTCCGAGACGTAGGAGGCCGGCGTGGCGGTGGCGCCCTGCCAGGCGCCTGCGACGCGGGTCGCCTGTTCCCCGGGCGCGAAGACGGCGGCGATGCCGCGGGTGCGGACGGTGGTGGCCAGGCGGTAGCCGCCCGGCGTCACCTCCATCTCCGCCTCCATGGTCAGCACGACCATGCCGGCGGCGTGGACCTCATAGGTCGCGCGCAGCGGCTGCGCCGTGGCGGGCAGCGCGGCGAGGAGGGCGGCGGCAGCGGGCAGGACGTGGCGCATGTCCCCCCATATCGGCAGCCAGTCGCGGATGCCAAGCATCACGTCGCCGGGCGCTTGACACCCCCCGCCCCGCCGCCCTATCCAGCCGCTCCCGGGGATGGGCGCGTAGCTCAGCGGGAGAGCATTCGCTTCACACGCGAAGGGTCACAGGTTCAATCCCTGTCGCGCCCACCATCCCCCGGCTTTCCTGACAATGATGGCGTGGAAGGGAAGCCCCGAAGGGCTTCCCCAGGCTGTGCTCAGTTCGGCTGCGCGGGCGGTGCCGGCGGCGGGCCGCGGCGGCCTTCCGGGCCGGGGCCGGCATGGTGGTGGCCATGGCCGCGACGCTCGGGCCGCACCTCCTCCCGGCTCAACGCGCCATCGGCATTGGTGTCGCGCGCCCGGAACATCGCCTCCGCGAAGGGCGTGATCTCCTGCAGCGTCACGCGGCCATCGCCATTCGCGTCCACCGCGCGGAACATCGCCGCGCCGTGTTCCTGCGCCCGCGCCGGCGGCGTGCGGCCGCCCATGCGGGCCTGGGCATAGGCCGTGAATTCCTCCAGCGAGACGCCGCCATCGCGGTTGGCGTCCACCTCCTGGAAGCGGGCGGCCAGCCAGGCGCGGCCTTCCTCCAGCGTCACGCGGCCATCATTATTGGCGTCGGCGCGGGCGAAGGCCTCCCCCACCGCGAAGCCGCGCGCCGGGGGCGGGCCGCCGGCGGCGGGCGCCGGCTGGGCCAGGACGGGCAGCGCGCCCGCCGCCAGGATCAGCGCCGCGCCGGCCAGCAGGCCGATCTTTGTCGAAGCCATGTCGTGTTCTCCGTTTCCTGCCGGCACCGCGCCGGTCTGAGGGGAACATGGCAATCGCTTGCAACAGGGGCGTGTCCGGCGCGGTGACCTCGGGTGAGGAAGCGTAACGCGCTTTCCAGACTGTCAGCCCCCCTGGCACCCTCTCGGGGGCGTGCCGCCCTCCCCCAGATCCCACCACATCCCGGCGAAGCCCGCGATGCCTTCGCGCGCGGCGGCGATCAGCAGGTGCTCATCCGGCCCATGCTGCTTGCAGCCATTGTAGCTGTGCGGCACCCACACCAGCGGCACGCCGAGGTGATCGACGAAGACATCGCCCGGCAGGCCGCCGGAGCTGTTCGGGATGATCTGCACCGGCTTGTCCAGCGTGCGGGTCAGCGATTCATGCGCCCAGCGCACCCAGGGATGGTCCGGTGCCGTGCGGCTGGCGGGCATGCGGAGGCCGGGGTTCTCGATCAGCACCTGGGACAGCCCGTGGGCATCCAGGTGCTGGCGCAGCGCGGGCAGGAAGTCCTTCGGATCGCTGTCCACGGTGTAGCGGATCTGGCAATGCGCCCGCGCATCGGGGGCGACCGCGTTCACGGGGTTGTCCGGGCGGCCGGAGGTCATGGCCAGGACGATGAAGCTGTTCCAGCCATAGATCTTCTCGGCCGGGGTCAGGTTCGGCTCCCCCCAGCCCGCATCGATCGTCGCCGCGCCATCGCCGCCGCCGACCGGGCAGCCATCCAGCACGCCCTTCACCGCGGCCGGCACGCCGTTCCGGGGCAGCCAGTCCCGCACCAGGATCTTGCCCTCCCGGTCCATGATGGTGGAGAGCGCATGGGCGAGGATGATCGCGGGGTCCATCGTCAGCCCGCCCCAATGGCCGGAATGCACGCCGCCCGCCCGCAGCCGCACGGCCAGGTCGAAATGGAAGGTGCCGCGCGTGCCGGTCGCGATGGTCGGCACGCCAGGCTCCACCCGCGGCCCGTCGGAGGCGATCAGCGCATCGGCGGCGAGTTCCCGGGCATGGGCGGCGACGAATTCGCGCAGGCCCTTGGAGCCGCGTTCCTCCGCCGTCTCGATCACCAGCTTGATGTTGGCGCCGAGCCTGCCGCCGCGCTCCTCCAGCACCGCCTCCAGCGCCGCGATGTTCAGCGCGTGCTGGCCCTTGTTGTCGGCGGTGCCGCGGCCGTACCAGCGGCCATCCTCCGTCGTGACCGTCCAGGGATCGAGGCCGTCCCGCCACTGTTCCTTGAGGCCGCGGACGGTGTCGCCATGGCCGTAGAGGAGGATGGTCGGCAGGGACGCATCCTCGATCCGCCTGCCCATGAGGATGGGGCCGAAGCCGTCCAGCGGGTTCGGGTGGATGGAGACCGCGAAGCCCAGGCGCTTCAGCCAGGGCTCCATCGTCTCCGCCAGGTAGGCATCGAGGGCGGGGGCGGACTCCGCCTCCTGGGAGGTGGAGGGGATGGCGACGAGGGTGCTGAGCAACTGCTCGAAGCCCCCCTGGTCGAAGAAGCTCAAAGCGCGCCCGATGGCCCCGCCGCGTGTGCCCATAACGATGTTCGGTTCCGAGTGGTGAAGGAGGCGGGAGGATGGCCCAGCGCGGGCCGAGGGTCCAGCGAGCGGGCGGTCAGCGCGTGCTGGCGGGCGCGCCCGTGGCGTTGCCGGAACCCGGCGTGCCGGCGCCGAGCAGCACCGCCCCCGCGATCGGAAGCAGGGCGGGCAGGAAGGCGCCGAGGCCGGGACCGGCGGGCAGGACCACGGCGGGCGGCGGGACCACGGCCGGCGGCCCAGGGGGCAGCGCAGGGGGGGGTGGCGGCGCGGCGCGAACCGGCAGGGGCGCGCGCGGCACTGCCTGGCCACGCGGGGCCACCACCAGCGGTTCATCCGCCGGCACGACCATGGTGCGCAGCGGCTGCGCGGCCACGGGGCCGGTCAGGACCACAACCAGGACGGCAATGACAAACCGGACAACCATCGTCACAGGATAGAACAGGGCCCGCGGCCGGGCCAGCGCAAACCCGCGCGCTACTTCCCCAGCATCCCGCGGGCGATGATCAGGCGCATGACCTCGTTCGTGCCTTCCAGGATGCGGTGGACCCGCAGGTCCCGCACGATCTTCTCGATCCCGTAATCCGCGAGGTAGCCGTAGCCGCCCAGCAGTTGCAGCGCCTCATCCGCCACGCGGAAGCCGGTATCGGTGGCGAAGCGCTTGGCCATGGCGCAGAAGGCGGTGGCGTCGGGCGCGCCGGAATCGAGCTTGGCGCAGGCGCGCCACATCAGGGTCCGCGCCGCCTCCAGCTCCGTCACCATGTCGGCCAGGCGGAATTGCGTCGCCTGGAAGCGGGCGATTTCCTGCCCGAAGGCGCGGCGTTCGCGCACATAGGCCAGCGCCTTGTCGATCGCCGCCTGCGCGCCGCCGATGGAGCACGCCGCGATGTTGAGGCGGCCGCCATCGAGGCCGCTCATCGCATAGCGGAAGCCCTGCCCTTCCTCGCCCAGCAGCGCCTCGGCGGGCAGGCGCACATCCTCCAGGATCACCTGGCGGGTCGGCTGGGCGTTCCATCCCATCTTCTTCTCATTGGCGCCGAAGGACAGGCCGGGCACGTCCTTCGGGACGAGGAAGGCGGAGACACCGCCCGCCCCGGCGCCGCCGGTCCGCGCCATGACCAGATAGAGGTCCGACACGCCGGCGCCGCTGATGAACTGCTTGGTGCCGTTCAGCACATAGCCCTGGTTGTCCCGCACCGCGCGCGTGGCGAGTGCCGCCGCATCGCTGCCCGCGGCCGGTTCCGTCAGGCAGTAGCTGGCGATGCGGTCCATGGGGATGAGGGAGGGCAGCCAATCCGCGCGCTGCGCGTCGCTGCCGTAGCGATCGATCATCCAGGCGACCATGTTGTGGATCGACAGGAAGGCGGAGATGGTGGGGCAGCCCGTGGCCAAAGCCTCGAACACCACTGCGGCATCGAGCCGCGTGAGGCCGGCACCGCCGGATTCCTCCCGCACATAAAGCGTCGCCATGCCGAGTGCGGCTGCTTCGCGCATCACGTCGACGGGGAAGTGGCGCTTCTCGTCCCATTCGAGGGCGTGGGGGGCCAGGCGTTCGGCAGCAAAGGCGAGGGCGGTGTCGCGCAATTCGCGCGTGGCCTCGGGCAGGTCGAAGAGGGTGTCGGACATGGTGTTTCTCCCCGGGCGAGTATGCGCGGGGGAGCGGTGCGTCGCCAGCGGGGTGATTCCGGGGAAGGCGCTGCCTTCCCCGGACCCCATCCGCCAGGAGGCAGAGCCTCCTGGACCATCATCAATAGCCCCGCCGGCTCACGCCGCGTCGGCCTTCAGCGTCCCCCGCCGGATCTGGTCCAGCTCGATGCTCTCGAACAGCGCACGGAAATTGCCCTCGCCGAAGCCCTGGTCACCCTCGCGCTTGATCAGCTCGAAGAAGATCGGACCGATGACGTTGTTCGTGAAGATCTGCAGCAGGCGCCCGCCTTCCGGAGTCGGCGCGCCATCGACCAGCACGCGGTTGCGGCGAAGCCGGTCGATATCGGGCTCCGTCCCCGGGATGCGCTTCGGCAGCAACTCGTAATAGGTCTCCGGCGTGTCGAGGAAGCCGATACCCGCGCCGCGCATCGCCTCGACGCTCGCATGGATGTCGGTGGTGCCGAGTGCGACGTGCTGGATGCCCTCGCCATTATAGGCGCGGAGGTATTCCTCGATCTGCGACTTGTCGTCGCTGCTTTCGTTGATCGGGATGCGGATCTGGCCGCAGGGGGAGGTCAGCGCGCGGGACTTCAGGCCGGTCAGCTTCCCCTCGATATCGAAGTAGCGGATCTCCTGGAAGTTGAAGAGCTTCGCATAGAACTGCCACCACACATCCATCCGGCCGCGCAGCACATTGTGCGTGAGGTGGTCGATGACGGTGAGGCCGTGGCCCTTCGGCGCCGGGTTGGCATCCCCGATCCAGCGGAAATCGACGTCATAGATCGTGCCGCGAGGGCCGTAGCGATCGACGAAATACAGCAGCGACCCGCCGATACCCTCGATGGCCGGGATGTTCAGCTCCATGGGCCCGACGCGGTTCGTCACGGGCTTGGCGCCGAGCGCGATCGCACGCTCATACGCCGCGGCGGCGTCGGCCACCCGGAAAGCCATGGCGCAGGCGCAGGGGCCGTGCACGCGGGCGAAGGATTGCGCGAAGCTCTCGGGCTCCGCGTTCAGGATGAAGTTGATGTCGCCCTGGCGCCACAGCGTGACGGCCTTGGACCGGTGCGTCGCCACCGCGGCGAAGCCCAAGCGGGTGAACAGCGCTTCCAGATAGGCGGTGTCCGGGCCGGTGAATTCCACGAATTCGAAGCCGTCCGTGCCCATCGGGTTGGCGTCGGAGATCGCGCCGGCATAGGCGGTGCGGTCGGGGGGGATGTCCATGGCGCGGGCTCCTCGGCTGGGGGTGACACCATGGTAGGGCGGGGAAAGGGGTGATTCTCGCCGGATTTCGCGCCAGACTGCGGCCTGGCGCAGTCTTTCACCAATCAGGGGCCCCGGAATGGCAAAGTCCACCATCGAGCTGGATGCGACGGATCGCCGCATCCTGCGCGCCCTGCAGCGGGATGGCCGCATGGCCGTGACCGCCATCGCGGACCAGGTGGGGCTCTCCGCCACGCCCTGCCTGCGGCGCATCAAGCGGCTGGAGGAGGCGGGCGTCATCGCCCGCTACGCCGCGGTGATTGACCCCGCCCGCGTCGGCCTGCCCATCCAGGCCTTCGTGCAGGTGGCGCTGTCCAGCCATGCGGAGGAAGTCGCCACCGCCTTCCACAAGGCGCTGGCGGCGCGGGATGAGGTGATCGCGGCCTACGCGATGAGCGGCGGCATGGATTACATGCTGCATGTCATGGCGACGGATTTCGACGCCTATGCGGAATTCGCCCTGAAGGCGCTGCTGCGCATGCCGGGGGTGAAGGAGACGCGGAGTTCCTTCGTCCTGACCGCCCTCAAGCCCCCTGGCGCGCTACCTTTGTAGGCGCGCCAGCACGCCACGCGCGGCCGCGACGCCGGTGCTGAAGCAGCCCTGCAGCAAATAGCCGCCGGTCGGGGCTTCCCAATCCAGCATCTCCCCGCAGGCGAACACTCCGGGCAGCGCCTTGAGCATGAGGTGCTCGTCCAGCGCATCCCACCGGATCCCGCCGGCGGAGGAGATGGCCCGCGCCAGGCCGGCGATGCCGGTGACGCGCAGCGGCAGGGCCTTCACCAGCGACGCCAGATCCGCCCGCCCTGCCCCGCCGGCATGAATGGCCTCCTGCACCAGGCCGATCGCGACGGGGGACAGCCCGACCGCCTTGCGCAGCACGGTCGAGACCGATTCCGCCCGCCCCCGCACGCCGAGCTTCGCCGCCACCGCCGCCGCCGGCAGGTCCGGGCGGAGGTCGATGGACAGCGTTGCCGAACCGTCGCGGGCCAAAGCCTCCCTCACCGGGCGGGACAGCGCGTAGATGACGCCGCCTTCCAGGCCCGCCTTCGTCACCACCGCATCACCGCGGGCGGTGTGGCCCGCGAAGGTGATGGCCAGGCGCTTGGCCGCCGCACCCTCATGCCGCGCCAGGAAGGGGGCGGACCAGTCCAGCGTCACGCCCATGTTGGACGGCGCGAAGGGCGTGACCGGCACGCCCGGCAGCAGCGCGGGCCAGGCGCCATCCGAGCCGAGCCTCGGCCAGGAGGCACCGCCCATCGCCAGCACCACCGCGCGGGGATGGACGGGCGCGGCTTCGGTCGAGAACAGCCAGCCGCCATCGGCATCGTGCCCGAGGAAGCGGCTGCGCGGGCGGATCTCCACGCCCAGGCCCTCCAGCCGCCGCAGCCAGGCGCGCAGCAGGGGGGATGCCTTCATCGTCACGGGGAAGACGCGACCGCTGCTGCCGACCATGGTCGGGACGCCAAGCCCCTCGCACCAGGCGATCAACTCCGCCGGCGTGAAGTCGCGCAGGGCATCGACCAGCGCGGGCGGCGCCGGGGCGAATCGCGGCAGGAAGGCGTCGAGCGGTTCGCTATGCGTCAGGTTCAGCCCGCCGCGGCCGGCCATCAGGAATTTCCGGCCGACGGAGGGCATCTGGTCATGCACCACCACGCGCAGCCCTGCCTGGCCCAGCACCTCCGCGGCCATCAGGCCGGCGGGGCCGGCGCCGATGACGATGATGTCGGGGGTGGTCGTGGCGGGGGATGGGGTCATGGCGGCTTTCTGGCCCGGATGATGCGGGTTATCCAGGGCTGGTAGGAATTCCGGAGGGGTTTGATGGCGGCTGTCCTGGTGACCGGCGGGGCCGGCTTCGTCGGCCTGAACCTGCTGGAGGCGCTGCTGGGCCGGGGGGAGGAGGTCGTGGCCTTCGGGCGGGAGGACGCCCTGCCCCCCGCCGCCGCCGCCGCCGCCGCCCTCTTCGCCACGCTGCCGGGCCGGCTGACCCTGGTGCAGGGCGATGTGCTGGACGCGGCGGCCCTGAAGGCGCTGTTCCAGGCCCACCGGATCGACCGCATCTTCCCCTTCGCCGCCATCACGGCGGGCCCGGCGCGGGAAGCCTCGGTCCCCGGCGCCATCATCGACGTGAACCTCAAGGGCCTGATCACCACGCTGGAAGCGGCGCGGGATGCCGGGGGCGTGCGGCGCGTCGTGCTCCCCTCCTCCGCCGCCGTCTATGGCGAATCCGCCTATGACCACGCGCTGCTGGACGAGGCGACGACACCCTGCGTGCCCATCAGCCTCTATGGCGTGACCAAATACGCGGTGGAGCGCGCGGGGCTGCGCCTCGCCCAGCAATGGGGCCTCGACGCCATCGCCGCGCGCATCGGCGCCACCTTCGGGCCGTGGGAGCGCGATACGGGGGTGCGGGACACGCTGAGCCCGCACCTCGCCATCGCGACGCTGGCGAAGAACGGGGGGGAGGCCGTGCTGCCCGCGACCGTCCATGCCTATGACTGGGTCTATGTGCGGGACCTCGCCGCCGGGCTGCTGGCGCTGATGGATGCGGAAGCGCCGCCCGCCCGCGTCTTCAACCTGGCCTCCGGCCAGGACTGGTCGCCGCATCTGGATGCCTGCTGCGCGGCGATGGCAGGGGTGCTGCCCGCCTTCCGCTGGCGCCGTGCGTCAACCGGTGAGGCGCCTGGCGTCACCTTCCCCGAAATCCGCCCGCGCGGCGTCATGAATGTCGGGCGCGCGCGCGGCATCGGCTGGGCGCCGCGCTTCACGCCGGAAGCGGCCTATGCCGATTATGCGGCCTGGATGAAGACCACCTGACCCTTACCGGGCCACCGATCACGCTTACCTCCCCTTCGACTTCCCCGAGGATGCCCCATGCCCGATACCCTGCCCTTCGATCCCTCCCGCCTGAAATTCGGCATCGGCCAGCCCGTTCCCCGCGCCGAGGACCCGACCCTGCTCACCGGCCGCGGCCGCTACACCGATGACATCTCCCTGCCCGGGCAGATGTGGGCGGTGATGGTGCGCAGCCCCTATGCCCATGGCGTGATCCGCGGCATCGACACATCGGCGGCGCGCGCCATGCCGGGTGTCGCGGGCGTCTGGACCGGGGCGGACCTGGTCTCGGCCGGCTACGGGCCGATGAAATGCGCCATGCCGCTGAAGAACGCGGATGGATCGCCCATCCGCAGCACGCAGCGCCTGCCGCTGGCCACTGACCGCGTCCGCTATGTCGGCGATCCCGTCGCCTTCGTCGTCGCCACCACCCGCGCCGAGGCCAAGGACGCGGCGGAGGCCGTCGAACTCGACATCGATGCCCTGCCGGCCGTGACGGTCGCCTCCGCCGCCGCCGCGCCGGATGCACCCCAGCTCTACGACGACATCCCGGGCAACGAGGTGCTGGATTTTCGGCACGGCGACCGTGAGGCGGTGGCGAAAGCCTTCGCGGAAGCGGCCCATGTCACGAAGCTCTCCATCCGCAACAACCGCATCGTCGTCTGCGCGATGGAGCCGCGCAGCGCGATCGGGTCCTTCGAGGACGGGCGCTACGTGCTGCGCGTGGGCTGCCAGGGCGTCTTCGGCCTGCGCAACCAGCTGGCGAATGAGGTCCTGAAGGTACCGCCCGCGCAGGTGCGGGTGCTGACCGGCAATGTCGGCGGCAGCTTCGGCATGAAGGCCAATGTCTATCCCGAATATGCCTGCCTGCTGCATGCGGCCCGCGAACTCGGCCACCCCGTGAAGTGGACGGATGAGCGCAGCGGCAGCTTCCTGTCCGACCAGCATGGCCGCGACCATGAGGTCGAGGCGGAACTCGCCCTCGACAAGGACGGCCATTTCCTCGCGGTGCGGCTGACCAGCTTCGCGAATATGGGCGCCTTCCTGTCCCCCGTCGCGCCGCTGATGGGCACGGCGAACTTCATGAAGAACGTGCAGTCCAACTACCGCACGCCGCTGATCGAGGTCTCGACGCGGAGCCTGGTGACGAACACCACGCCCGTCTCCGCCTATCGCGGCGCGGGGCGGCCGGAGGGCAACTACTTCATGGAGCGGCTGATCGAGAGCGCCGCGCTGGAGATGGGGATCGATGCGGTGGAGTTGCGCCGCCGCAACCACATCCGCCCGGACCAGTTCCCGTATTCGGCGGCCTCCGGCAGCGTCTATGACGGCGGCGACTTCACCGCGCTGCTGGAACGCACGCTGCAGGAAGCGGACCTGCCCGGCTATGCCGCGCGCAAGGCGGCCAGCGAAGCGCGAGGGATGCTGCGCGGCCGGGGACTCGGCAATTTTCTTGAGTGCACCGCACCGCCGACGAAGGAACAGGGCGGCATCCGGTTCGAGGAGGATGGCAACGTCACCATCATCACCGGCACGCTCGACTACGGGCAGGGCCATTGGAGCGCCTTCGCGCAGGTGCTGCACCAGAGCCTCGGCGTGCCGTTCGAGAAGGTGCGCCTGCTGCAGGGCGATTCGGACCAGCTGATCGCCGGTGGCGGCACGGGCGGGTCGAAATCCATCATGGCCTCCGGCGCCGCGATCCTGGAGGCGTCGGCGCTCGTGATCGAGAAGGGGCGCGACGCCGCCGCCTGGGCGCTGGAGGCCGCGCCGTCCGACATCGAATACGAACCGCATGCGGAAGGGGGCCAGGGCCGCTTCACCATCGCGGGCACCGACCGCGGCATCGGCATCATGGATTTGGCCGTGAAGCTGCGCGGCGCGCAGGGGCTGCCGGAGGGCGTGCCGAACACGCTCGACGTCACCCATGTCTTCGACCAGGCGCCGCAAGCCTATCCGAATGGCTGCCACGTCGCGGAGGTGGAGATCGACCCGGACACCGGCATCGTCACCGTCGATCGCTACGTCACGGTGAATGATTTCGGCGTCATGGTGAATCCGCTGCTGGTGGCGGGCCAGGCGCATGGCGGAATCGCGCAGGGCATCGGCCAGGCGCTGATGGAAAGCGTGAGCTTCGGGGAGGATGGGCAGCTGCTGACCGGCAGCTACCTGGACTACGCCCTGCCGCGCGCGGGCGACCTGCCGGATATCGGCTTCGTCAGCCACGCCGTGCCGGCCACGACGAATCCGCTGGGCGCCAAGGGCTGCGGGGAGGCCGGCTGCGCCGGGTCACTGCCCGCGGTGATGAACGCGATCGTGGATGCGCTGTCCGGGCATGGGGTGCGGCATATCGACATGCCGGCGACGCCGGAGCGGGTTTGGCGGGCGATCCACGCGGGGTGACGGCTCCGCAGGGGGCTCCGCCCCCTGCACCGACCATCAATGCAAGGGGGCTCCGCCCCCCTGCACCGACCATCAATGCAAGGGGGCTCCGCCCCCCTGCACCCGCGCCAAGGGCCAGCGGGCCCTTGGAACCCTTGTATTGACGATGGTCCAGGGGGCTCTGCCCCCTGGCATGGGGGGTACGGGGGGAACAGCGTTCCCCCCGGGCTACCGCGCGCTGCGCAGCACGTCGCGCCAGACGCGCAGGAAATTCCCCGACCACAGCAGCCCGATCTCCCGCGACCCATAGCCGCGGCGGTGCAGTTCCTCCGTCACCGCGCCGGTCGTGCTCGCATCCATCCAGCCCGGGAAGCCGCCGCCGCCATCGAAGTCGGAGGACAGGCCGACATGGTCGATCCCGATGCGCTGCACCGCATGGTCCACATGATCGACATAGTCGCCGATGGTCGCCCGCGCATGGCCGTCCGGCCCCGGCGCCACCAGGAAGCTCGGCACCGCCGTGATCTGGATCAGCCCGCCGCAATCCCGCAGCGCGCGCAGCTGTTCGGCATCCAGGTTGCGGGGATGCGGGCGAAGCTCGTGGCAGCAGGCATGGGTCGCAACAACCGGCGTGGCAGATAGCGCGGCCGCTTCCAGCATCGCGGGCTTCGCGACGTGGGAGACATCGACCATCAGCCCCACGCGATTCATCTCCCTGACCGCGGCGCGGCCCAGGGCCGAAAGCCCGCCATGCAGCGTCGGCCCATCGCCGAGTGCTGGCTTCGGCCGCGCCGAATCGGACAGCGCGTTGTGCCCGTCATGCGTGACGGTCAGGTAGATGGCGCCGAGTTCGCGCCAGCGTGCCAGCCGCGACAGATCCTCCCCCATCGCATAGCCGTTCTCGACCGCCAGCAGCACGGCGAGTTCGCCGGCGGCGGCGCAGGCTTCCAGCTCATCCGGCGTGGTGCAGAGGCGGCGCGGCATGGGCTGCGTGCCCGCGGTGCCGCGCAAGGCCAGCAGCATCGCCTCCGCCCTCGAAGCGGCACCGGCGTGGCCTTCCGGCGTCAGCGGGCCCTGCGGCACATAGGCGATGAACACCACGGCCTTCAGCCCGCCGGCCTGCATCTTGCCGAAATCGACGCAGCGGGTGGTGGCCGTCGCCGGGTCCGACATGGCGGGCCAGGGAATATCGACATGGGTATCGAGGGTCAGCGTGCCGGCATGGATGCGGGCTGCGTCGCTGGATGGCGGCATGGTGCTGTTGATCCCCGTTTCGTTAAGCCGAGTTGACGGCAGGAAGCGTCAATCTTTGCGATACATTTGGCGCGTCACTATGCCCCGCGTCGACCGGCGCCGCGAATTTCGTCACGGGATCATCATCGAACCGCCTTGCGGCCTTGTATCGACAGGGTGCGCTCCCCATCCCTTGGAACGCTGCGGGGGGAGCCGCGGCAGCCGACGCGTCGCTTTTGGCGCTGTTCGATAGCAGGAGAAGTCGAGACATGGCGGATACGGGTAGGGTTCGTGAGCCTGAGGCGGCGAAGATCCGCGCGCTCCGATCCATCGCCGACCTGGCCGGGGACGGTCTGGCGGAGCGCATGCGCGTCGATGCCGCTGCCCGTGTCCTCACCATCGCGCGCCGCGCGCTGCAGCTGCAGGTGGCGCCCGCCGCCACCGCCGGCAGTGCCGGCGTGGTCGCGGACCTGGCGCTGCGCTGGGACCCGACGACGACGACGGCCACCGAATATCTGGAGGCGCTGTCCGTCCTGCAGCTCGACGCCTTCCTGGCCGCGGCGCCGGGCTGGGCCGCTTCCGTCCGCGCGGCCAATTCGGACGTGATGCAGGACCAGCGCCGGGTCGCCTGACCTAGCCGCCGCGTGCCGCGTCCATCAGGGCGCGCATGCGGCGTACGGCGTTCTCGATCCCCTCGAAGACGCTTTGGCTGATCAGGAAGTGGCCGATGGACACCTCGGTCACCTCCGGGATCGCCGCGATGCCCCCGATGCTGCCGTAATCCAGCCCGTGGCCGGCATGGCATTCCAGGCCGGCACCCACCGCGATGGCCGCGCCGGCGCGCAGCCTGGCCAGGATGGGCGCGCGATCCCCGGGCGCGGCATCGGCATAGGTACCGGTGTGCAGTTCGACGCAGGCCGCGCCCAGCGCCGCCGCCCGCTCGATCGGCGCAGCATCGGCTTCGACGAACAGCGATGTGCGGATGCCGGCGCCGGCCAGGCGCTTCACCGCCTCCGCCAGGCCCGGCCCGGCGTTCAGCACATCCAGCCCGCCTTCCGTGGTGAGTTCCTGGCGCTTCTCCGGCACCAGGCAGACGGCGTGCGGCATCACGCGCAGCGCGATCGCCACCATCTCCTCCGTCGCCGCCATCTCCAGGTTCAGGGGCGCGGCGACCTCCGCCTTCATGCGCTCCACATCCCGGTCGCGGATGTGGCGCCGGTCCTCCCGCAGATGGATGGTGATGCCTTCCGCCCCGGCGGCGATGCAGCGCTGCGCGGCCGCCACGGGGTCCGGGAAATGGCCGCCGCGGGCGTTCCGCAGCGTGGCCACGTGATCGACATTGATGGACAGCACGAGGTGGTTCACGGGCAGGCGGCCTTTCGTCTTGTGTCGGCAATCTCGGCGGCCAGGCGCAGCGCGGCGATCAGGCTGCCGGCATCCGCCTGGCCCCGGCCGGCGATATCGAGCGCAGTGCCATGGTCCGGGCTGGTGCGCACGATCCGCAGGCCGAGGGTGATGTTCACGCCCCCATCCATGTCCAGCGTCTTGATCGGGATCAGCACCTGGTCGTGGTACATGCCCAGCACGCAATCATAGGTCGCCCGCGCGCGGGGCGTGAACATCGTGTCCGGCGGAAAGGGCCCGCGCGCGGCGATGCCCGACGCGCGCAGCGCCTCCACCGCCGGGGCGACGATGCGGATATCCTCATCCCCCATCGTCCCGGCCTCCCCCGCATGGGGGTTGAGGCCGGCGACCGCGATGCGCGGCTGGGCGATGCCGAAATCCCGCCGCAGCGCCGCCGCCACGATGCGCCCATGCTCCACGATGATATCCGTGGTCAGCCGGTCCAGCGCGGCGCGGAGCGAGAGATGGACGGTCACGGGCACCACGCGCAGCCCCGGGCAGGCCAGCATCATCACCGGCGGCTGGGCGGTGCCGGCAAGTTCGCCGAGGAACTCCGTATGGCCGGGATGGGCGAAGCCGGCGGCGGTCAGCACCGATTTCTGGATCGGGTTCGTCACCACCCCCCCCGCCCGGCCCGCCAGGGCGAAGCCCACGGCCTGCTCGATGGAGGCGATGACCGCGGGCGCATTGGCGGGGTCCAGCAGGCCCGGCATGGCCGGCGCGGCCAGGGGCAGCGGCAGCACCGGCAGGGCATGGGGGAAGGCGCTGGCGGCCTGTTCCGGCGCCTCGATCAGCGCCACGGGGGCGTCCTTCACCAGGGCCGGGTCGCCGAGCAGGAAGAAGGCCGGCCCGGCGGCGCGCACCGCCCACCAGGCCTTGGCCGCGATCTCCCCCCCGATGCCCGCGGGTTCCCCCATGGTGAGGGCCAGCGGGGGACCCTTCACCGTCCCGTGCTGCACGATCATCCTCCGTCGGCGCCTGTCGGGGCGTAAAAGCACCCGGCGGGGCGGCCGTCACCCCCAAGTCAGCCCCACGCCCCCCTGGGGCATCCACGCCGCGTCATCCGGGCTTGATCTGGCGCAAGCCGGCCAGTGCGCAACCATGCCATCGTGGGACATGATCGCGAATTGCCTGCATGACCTGACGGCCATAGGACCGGGCGGCCTGCCCGTGGTGGCGCTGGCGCTGTTCCTGGCCGGGCTGGCGGGCGGGCTGACGCATTGCGCCGCCATGTGCGCGCCCTTCGTCATCGCCCAGGCCAGCGCCGCGGTCGGGCCGGGCGGCACGCTCTCGCGCCTCGCCGGTGCGGCACTGCTGCCCTACCACGCCGGGCGGATGGTCGGCTACGCGACCCTGGGCGCGCTCAGCGGGCTGGCGGCGGGGGTGCTGAACCAGGCAACCGGGCTGCGCCATGTGCTGGCGGCGCTGCTGCTGGCGGCCGCCGTGCTGATGGCGCTCCAGGCCCTGCAACGCCTGCCCGGCCGCTGGCGCGTGGCGCCGGCGCGCCTGGTGCCGGCCTGGCTGCTGCGCCCGGCGGAGAGCCTGGCCGGCCGCCTGACGGCCCGGATGGCGCCGCTGCTGGCGACGCCTGGAGGGGTGCCAGGTCGGGCACAGGGCTTCGGGCTCGGCCTGCTGCTCTCCGGCCTGCCCTGCGGGCTGCTCTACGCCGCGCTGGCGGCTGCCGCGGCCACGGGTAGCGCGCTGGCGGGGGCGGTGGCGATGGCGGCCTTCTGCCTCGGCACCATCCCGTCGCTGGTGGGCGTCGCCTTCCTCGGCCGCTTCTTCCTGCGTGCCCTCGGCCCGCGCTTCCAGCTGGCGGGTGCGGCGCTCTTCGCCCTCAACGCGGCCGTCCTGGCGGGCACCGCCATCCACCTCTCCGCCTGAAAGCCCTTTGCCGGCCGCGCGTTGACGGGGCGTCAACCCGATCCCGGCTTGATGGTGGCGCCACCAGGATGGGGCCCCGTTGATGTCAGTGGTGGTGACCGGCACCGTGCCGGCCACGATCTTCGAGAATGCGCAGCCCGCCGACTGGTCCGCCACCCTGGCCCTGTCCGGCCCGGTGCTGGAGGTTGCGCTGACGGGCGCGGATTCGGGCGCCTTCTCCGCCACGCTGCAAGCCGCGGGCACCCGCATCCGCATCACCCCCGCCGCGGTCTTCGATGCGGAGACGCTGGGCGACGGCTTCGTCTTCCGCTTCGGCCTGACCGTCCGCACCGCCTCCGGCTGGGTGGCGCTGCCGGACAGCTACGCGGTGCAGCTGGTCGGCCTGGATGACACGCCGCCGCAGAACCTGCGCTTCTTCTCCGGTGGCGTGGTGCTGGCCACCGATGTCGGCGCCGAGATCGGCATCCTGCTGGCCGATGATCCCGATTCCACCGGCCCGCTGGAATACAGCGTCGCCTGGCCCGATTCCGCCTGGTTCGAGATGGTGGGCACCACGCTCCGGCTGCGCCAGGGCGTCGACCTGATCGGCCAGGGCGGCACGGTCCGCGACGTGATGATCGAGGTGTCGGACGGCCGCAACATCGCCGCCTTCATCGTCAGCGTCACCATCCTCCAGCCCGGCTCCCTGCCCGCCTTCACCGTGACGGATGGGACGACCGGCGCCGAGTCGCTGGCCGGCGCCGCCGGCGCGGATGCCATCTTCGGCCATGGCGGCAACGACACCCTCGCCTCCCTCGACGGGAATGACAGCCTGGGCGGCGGCGCGGGCAATGACAGCGCGGATGCCGGCGCCGGGAACGACACGATGCTGGGCGAAGATGGCAATGATTCGCTCCTCGGCGGCACGGGCAACGACCTCATCGATGGCGGGGCGGGCAACGACCTCGTCACCGCGGGCGGCGGCAATGACACGGTGTCCGGCAATGCGGGGGCCGATACGCTGCGGGGCGGATCGGGCAATGACCGCCTGGTGGGCGATGATGGCGCGGACATGCTTGATGGCTCCACCGGGGCGGATACGCTGGAAGGCGGCGCGGGCGCCGATTCGCTGCTTGGCGGGTCGGAGATCGACCTGCTGTCCGGCGGCACCGGCGCCGACACGCTGGATGGCGGGACGGAGGCCGATTCGCTGGAGGGCGGCGCCGACAATGACGTGCTGCTGGGCGGCGACGCGGCCGACACGCTGCTGGGCGCCGATGGCGATGACCTGCTGGATGGCGGCGCGGGGAATGACAGCCTGGTCGGCGGGGCGGGCAACGACACCTACATCCCCGGCACCGGCGACATCTGGGTCGAACTGCCCAATGGCGGCATCGATGAGATCGTGACCGCCGGCGCCATGACCATGCCGGCGGAGATCGAGCGCCTGCGCCTCGCCACCGGCGCCGGCAACCTCGCTTTGTTCGGCAGCGCCGGGCCGGACAGCCTGTTCGGGAATGAGGGCGCCAACCTCCTGGCCGGCGGCGACGGCAATGACCTGGCCGATGGCGGGGCCGGGGCGGATTCGCTGATGGGCGGCGCGGGGGATGACCGGCTGCTGGGCGGGGCCGATGGCGATACGCTGGATGGCGGCGCGGGTGTGGATCTGCTGGCGGGCGGCGACGGCGCGGATTCGATCAGCGGCGGGGATGGCGTGGACCTCGGCTTCGGGGGCGCGGGCGCGGACACGCTGCTGGGCGGCGCGGGCAATGATGTGCTGAACGGCAATGACGGGGATGACTGGGCATCGGGCGGCACCGGGCGCGATGTCCTGTCCGGCGGCCCGGGCAACGATACGCTGGAGGGCGCGGAAGGTGCCGACTGGCTGCAGGGCGATGCCGGCAACGACCGGCTGCTGGCCGGCAGCGGCGGCGGCGACGAACTGCGCGGCGGCGCCGGGGCGGATACGCTGGATGGGCGGGCGGCGGATCGCCTCGACTCGCTGCTGATCGGCGGTGCGGATGACGATCTCTACCTGATCGATTCCGCACGGGACCTCATCGTGGAGGAACCGGGCGGCGGGAATGACTGGGTGCAGGCCGACCTGTCCGGCGGCGGCTACATCCTGCCCGGCCAGGTGGAGAACCTGCTGCTGCTCGGCGGCCTCGTCACCGGCACCGGCAATGCGCTGCCGAATGTGATGCGCGGCAATGCGCTGGCGAATCTGCTGCTCGGCGCCGGCGGGGCCGATACGCTGCAGGGCGGCGGCGGCGGCGATACGCTGACGGGCGGCGCGGGCGCCGACCTCTTCGTCATGGAGGTCACGGGAGGGCAGGACCAGGTCACGGACTTCGCGCGCGGCGAGGACCGTCTGGGCATCCCCGTCACGCTCTACGCCAGCACGGCCGCCGTGCTGGCGGCGTTCCAGTCCACCACGGATGGCGCGCTGCTCGCGCTGGGGTCGGGGCACAGCGTGCTGCTGGCGGGCGTGTCGCCCGCCACGCTCGGCGCCGCGGATATCGTGCTGCTGTAGTCAGCGCACCAGGTCGCGATAGCAATGCCAGGTCGCGTGCCCGATCAGCGGCAGCACCAGCGCCAGCCCGAAGAAGAACGGCACCAGCGCCATCGCGGTGAAGACGACGATCAGCCCCGCCCACAGCGCCATGGCACGCCAGTTGCGCATGACCGCCGTGACGGAGACGGCGACCGCTTCGAAGGCGGAGATGTCGCGGTCGATGATCATCGGGATGGAGACCGCGGAAATGGCAAAGGACACGCAGGCCAGGACGAAGCCAAACCCCGTGCCGATAACCAGGAAGGGAAGCAGGTTGTCGGAGCGCAGCATGGCGATCGGCAGCGATTCGATCGCGGGCGAGAAGCCGAGGCCGAAGAACAGCGCGAAGAGCAGCCCCGCGATGCGGATCCAGAACAGATGGATCAGCAGCAGCGCCGTGCCGATCAGCGCAAGCTGCGTGCCGTTGCGGCGGAAGGCATAGGCACAGCCGAGGAAGCTCGTCTCCTCCCCCCGTTCGCGCCGCCGGCTCACCTCATAGAGGCCCGCGCCCAGCAGGGGCGCCACGACGAAGAAGCCCGCCGTCGCCGGCAGGATCGCCCAGGCGCTGCCGAGTTGCAGCAGCACCACCACCAGCACCCATCCCGCGACGACCACGGCGCCGCCATAGACGAAGCCGAGATGCGGCACCGCCATCAAATCCTGCCACCCGGCCGCGAGCCAGCGCCACGGCCGGTCATTCGACACGAGGGCGATGCCGGGCATCCCCGTCTTCGCCTGTTCCGTCTTCGCCAGCGGCATGGGTTCGCCGTTCATCGGGGGGATTCCATCTTCCTGGGGCGGCTTCCTTGGCATGCAGCATAGGCACGCCACGGCGCATCGGTAATTGATCCGCATCAAGGACGCCCAGTCTGGGAAGGTGTCATCTGCCCCCATAGCGCCGGTCAGATCGCGACCGTGGCATGCGCAGGGGAGATCGATGCGATGGCTGTAGCAGGCTACGCCGCCAACCAGGCCGGGACGGCCGCGGTTGCACGGCCCGAGCCCTATGTGGAGGCACCGATCCGTGCCTTCGCGATTGCAACCGTCTTCTGGGGGGTCGTCGGCTTCCTGGTGGGCGTGGTGATCGCATCGCAGCTGGCCTGGCCGCTGCTGAACCTCGATCTGGAATGGACGACCTTCGGCCGCTTCCGGCCCGTCCACACCAGCGCCGTGATCTTCGCCTTCGGCGGCAATGCGCTGTTCTGCACCAGCCTCTACATCGTTCAGCGTACCTGCCGCGCGCGGCTGTTCGGTGGAGAGCCGATGGGCTGGTTCCTCTTCTGGGGCTACCAGTTCGTCATCGTCACCGCCGCCCTCGGCTATGTGCTGGGCGTGACGCAGGGCAAGGAATACGCCGAGCCCGAATGGTACGTCGATCTGTGGCTTACCGTCGTGTGGGTGCACTACCTCGTCGCCTTCGGCGGCACGATCCTGCGGCGGGAAGAGCCCCACATCTACGTGGCGAACTGGTTCTTCCTGGCCTTCATCGTCACCGTCGCCATGCTGCATATCGGCAACAACCTGGCGCTTCCCATCAGCTTCGGCAGCGCCAAGAGCTATGGCGTGGCGTCCGGCGTGCAGGACGCGATGATCCAGTGGTGGTACGGCCACAATGCGGTGGGCTTCTTCCTGACCGCGGGCTTCCTCGGCATGATGTACTACATCATCCCGAAGCAGGCGGAACGGCCGGTCTATTCCTACCGGCTGTCGATCGTGCATTTCTGGTCGCTCATCTTCCTCTACATCTGGGCGGGCCCGCACCACCTGCACTACACGGCGCTGCCGGACTGGGCGCAGACGCTCGGCATGGTGTTCAGCATCATGCTGTGGATGCCGAGCTGGGGCGGGATGATCAACGGGATCATGACGCTGTCGGGCGCGTGGGACAAACTCCGCACCAATCCGGGGCTGCGCTTCTCCGTCACCGCCGTCGGCTTCTACGGCATGTCGACCTTCGAGGGACCGGTGATGTCCATCAAGGCGGTGAACGCACTGTCGCACTACACCGACTGGACCATCGGCCATGTGCACAGCGGCGCCATGGGCTGGGTCGGCTTCATCACCTTCGGCGCGCTCTACTGGCTGTTCCCGAAGCTCTGGGCGAAGAAGGGCGTGTACAGCGAGAAGCTGGTGTCCTGGCACTTCTGGATCGCGACGCTCGGCATCGTCCTCTACATCACCTCGATGTGGGTGTCGGGCATCCTGCAGGGCCTGATGTGGCGCGCCTATGATGAGCTGGGCTTCCTGCAATACAGCTTCATCGAGACGGTCGCCGCGATGCACCCCTACTACGTCATCCGGATGCTCGGCGGCGTGCTCTACCTCAGCGGTGCGCTGATCATGGCCTACAACCTCTGGATGACCGTGACCCGCGGCGAGAGCGAGGAGCCGGCTGCGCTGCCCGCCTTCGCCATGCCCGTCCCGGCACCGGCCGAATAAGGAGGACCCGGCAATGCGCTGGTTCAATCACGGCATCATCGAGAAGAACCTGATCCTGATGGGCGTGCTCACGCTCATCACGGTCTCCATCGGCGGGCTCGCGCAGATCGTGCCGCTGTTCACGGTGGAGAGCACGATCGAGCGTGTGCAGGGCGTGCGCCCCTACACGCCGCTCGAGCTGATGGGACGCAACATCTACATCCGGGAGGGCTGCTACACCTGCCACAGCCAGATGGTGCGTCCCTTCCGGGACGAGCTGGAGCGCTACGGCCACTACAGCCTGGCGGCGGAAAGCATGTTCGACCATCCCTTCCAGTGGGGCTCCAAGCGCACGGGGCCGGACCTGGCGCGCGTCGGCGGCCGCTATTCGGATGACTGGCACGCCGCCCATCTGCGCAGCCCGCGCGCCGTGGTGCCGGACAGCATCATGCCGCCCTACGCCTTCCTCGACCGGCCGCTGGCCTATGGGGACATCGCCGACCACCTGCGCGCCCAGCGCAACGTCGGCGTGCCCTACACGGATGAGATGATCGCGAATGCCCGCGCCGACCTGGAGACGCAGGCCCGGCCGGAGCGTGACGCGAGCGCCTTCAGCACCCGCTACGCCCGCGCCCGCCAGGGCGTCTTCGACGGCAATGCTGGCGTGGTGACGGAGATGGATGCGCTGGTTTCCTACCTGCAGATGCTCGGCACGCTCGTCAGCTTCAGTGACGTGACGCCCGACCAGCTGCGCCAGCAGTGAAGGGGACGGCCATCATGACGCTCGCCGATCTGCAGCCCGTCTTCTCCAGCATCTGGGTCGTCTGGTTCTTCGTGCTGTTCACGGGAATCCTGTTCTACGCGCTGTCGCCCAAGCGGAAACGCCGGTTCGAGGAATCGGGGAACATCCCCTTCCGCGACGACCCGCGCGACCGCCTGTCCTGAGGAGTGTCAAGCGATGCCCACGAAGATCGAGAAGGACAGCCTTACCGGCACCGACACCACGGGCCATGAGTGGGACGGGCTGAAGGAGCTGAACACGCCGCTGCCGCGGTGGTGGCTCTATGTGATGTACGCGACGATCGCCTTCGCCGCCGTCTGGGTCGTGCTCTACCCCGCCTTCCCCTTCCAGGGGGCGACGGGCGTCACGGGCTGGATCGCGCGGGAAGCGGTGGTCGGCGATGTGCGTGCCGCGCAATCGCGGATGGAGCCGATGCTGGCCCGCATCCGGGCGTCGGACCCGCAGACCATCGCCGCCGATCCGACGCTGCGCGCCTTCGCGGTGGCGGGTGGGCGCACCGCCTTCGCCAACAACTGCGCGGGCTGCCACGGCGCCGGCGGCCAGGGTGCGGTGGGTGGCTTCCCGTCGCTGGCCGATGACGACTGGATCTGGGGCGGCACGCATGACGCGATCCGCCACACCATCGCCAACGGCGTCCGCGCCGGCGAAAGCGATGAGGAACGCACCAGCCAGATGCCGCGCTTCCTGGCGGATGGCGTGCTGACCCTGCCGCAGGTGAACGACACGGCCGAATACGTGCTCTCCCTCTCCAACCGTTCGCAGGATGCGGCGGCGGCGGGGCGCGGTGCGACGCTCTACGCCGAGAATTGCGCGGCCTGCCACGGCGAGCGTGGCGAGGGCAACCGGGACGTCGGCGCGCCGCGCCTGTCGGACCAGATCTGGCTCTATGGCGCCGACAAGGCCTCCATCGCGCGCAGCATCTCCTATGCCCGCGCCGGCGTCATGCCGGCCTGGGGACGGCGCCTGGACCCCGCGATCATCAACATGCTCGCGGTCTATGTCCACGCGCTGGGCGGCGGCGAGAACTGAGCAGGCAAGGCCAGGACAATGAGCACGATCCAGGCGCCCGAACGCCTCAAGCCCGTCGGGACGCCGCCGCCATCCCTCTATGCGGACCGGCAGAAGGTCTATCCGAAGGCCGTGAAGGGCCCGGTGCGGCGCGTGAAATGGGCCGTGCTCATCCTGTGCCTGGCGCTCTACTACCTCGTCCCCTGGCTGCGCTGGGACCGTGGTCCCGGCGCGCCGGACCAGGCGGTGCTGGTCGACATCACCAATGGCCGCCTGTTCTTCTTCTTCATCGAGATCTGGCCGCAGGAGGTCTATTTCCTCACCGGCCTGCTGGTGCTGGGCGCCATCGGGCTGTTCGTCGCCACCAGCCTCTTCGGCCGCGTCTGGTGCGGCTTCGCCTGCCCGCAGACGGTCTGGACCGACCTGTTCATGGGGGTGGAGCGCCTGGTCCAGGGCGACCGCAATGAACGCATGCGCCTCGACAAGCAGCCCTGGACGCTGGAGAAGCTGCGCAAGAAGAGCCTGACGCATGGCGCCTGGCTGCTGATCGCGGCGGCCACCGGCGGCGCCTGGATCATGTATTTCAACGATGCGCCGACCGTGACGGTGGAACTGCTGACCGGCGAGGCATCACGCGACGTCTATTTCTTCTTCGGCCTCTTCACCGCCACGACCTATGTGCTGGCCGGCTGGGCGCGCGAACAGGTCTGCACCTACATGTGCCCCTGGCCGCGCTTCCAGGCGGCGATGCTGGATGAGAATTCCCTCGTCGTCACCTATCGCGACTGGCGGGGGGAGCCGCGCGGCAAGGCCAAGGCCGATGGCATCGGCGATTGCGTGGATTGCCAGGCCTGCGTGAATGTCTGCCCCACCGGTATCGACATCCGCGATGGCCAGCAGCTGGAATGCATCGGCTGCGGCCTCTGCATCGATGCCTGCGACGACATCATGACGCGGCTCGATCGCCCGACCGGCCTCATCGCCTTCGAGACGCTGTCGAACCTCGCCGCCTCCACCGCCGCGACCAAGGCGCTGCCGCCGTCGCGCGCCCGCTGCGCCACGGGAATGGAGGTGCGGCGCATGCCGCGCTTCATCCGGCCGCGCACCATCCTCTATGCCGGCATGCTGGCCGGCGTGGTCGCCATCATGCTGGGCGCCTGGCTGCTGCGGCAGACCGTGACGCTGTCGGTGCTGCGGGACCGCGCGCCGCTCTTCGTCACGCTCTCCGATGGCGGGGTGCGCAATGGCTATACGCTGAAGATCGCCAACAAGGACCGCGATGTCGGCACCTACGCCCTGGTGCTGGATTCCCGCACGCCCCTACTCATGCAGGTGCAGGAAGCCCATGGTGACCGGCCCATGGTCACGACGCGGCCTGACGGCATCACGCAATGGCGCGTGCTGCTGACCCAGCCGCCCGGCACGCCGACCCGCGCCTCCATCCCCGTCACCTTCCGCCTGGTCGATGGCCGGGGCCGGACGGTGGTCAGCGAAAGCAGCATCTTCCTGGGACCCGAAGCCCGATGAGCGACATGGTCATGAAGCCCGCCGCCCTGCCACGCGGCCGCTGGATTCCCTGGGTCTTCGTCGGCGGCATGCTGCTCGTCGTCGTCGTGAACATGGTGCTGGTGTTCTTCGCCCTCACCACCTTCACCGGCGTCACCACGGGCCGTGCCTATGATCGCGGCCGCACCTACAACGACGTGATCGAGGCCGCGTCCCGCCAGGCGGCGCTCGGCTGGCGCGCGGATGTCCAGCTTCGCGGCGGCAGCGTCGTGGTGACGGTGAAGGATCGCGATGGCGGCGCGGTGCCGGGGCGCCTCGAAGGCCGGCTGCTCCGCCCGCTGGAGGGCACGACCCTGCCGCTCGACTTCGCCGCCACCGCCACGGGCAGCTTCCGCGCGGAGACCGGCGCCCGCCAGCCCGGCCAATGGGATGCGGTGCTGCGCTTCCTTGGGCCGGATGGCCAGGCGCTCGACATCCGCCAGCGGATGATCCTGCCATGAATGCCAGCGTCGGCCTTCCGCGCGCCTTCGCACCGGGCCTGTCCCGCGCGCAGTGTGCGCATTGCAGCGCGGAGCTGGCGCCGGGCCAGGGCGAGTTCTGCTGCCATGGCTGCGCCGCCGCCCATGCCCTCGTGCGCGGCCTCGGCCTCTCCGCCTTCTATGCGCGGCAGGAAGCCGTGGCCGGCGCCCTGCGGCCGGAGGACCTGCCCTCCGCCGTCGATTTCGCATCGCTGGCGCAGACGGAGGCCGATGGCACGCTCTCCCTCGACCTCATGGTCAGTGGCCTGACCTGCGGCGCCTGCGTCTGGCTGATCGAACAGGCGCTGGCGGCGGAACCCGATGTGCTGCGCGCGCGCGTCAACCTGACCGCCCGCCGGCTGTCCATCCGCTGGCGCGGCGACGCGGCGCGGGCGCGGGCGCTGGCGGCGCTGGTGGCGCGGCTCGGTTTCCGCATCGCGCCCTGGTCCCCCGCCTGCCTGCGCGCGACGGAGGATGAGGAAGGCCGGCAACTGGTCCGTGCGCTCGGCATCGCCGCCTTCGGGTCGATGAACGTCATGCTCGTCTCCGTCGCCGTCTGGGTCGGCGGCGACATGGGGGAGCATACCCGCGCGCTGATGCACTGGCTGGCGGCGCTGTTCGGCCTGCCGACGGTGCTGGTGGCGGGCATGCCCTTCTACCGCTCCGCCTGGCACGCCATCCGCGCGGGCCGCGCGAACATGGACCTCGCCGTCTCGCTCGGCGTGCTGGCCACCACGGCGATGAGCCTGAGCGAGGCGATCCGCAACGGCCCCTATACCTGGTTCGATGGCGCGACCGCGCTGCTCGCCTTGCTGCTGGCCGGCCGCGTGCTGGATCGCGGCATGCGGCGCCGCGCCCGCCAGGCGGTGGCGGAGCTGCTGGCGCTGCAGGATGGCAGCGTGGAGCTGCGCCTGGCCGATGGATCGACGCGCGCCGTGCCGGTGGCCAGCGTGCGCGCCGGGGATCTGCTGCTGGTCGCGACCGGCGACCGGCTGCGGCTGGATGGCACCGCCGGCAACGACGTGCTGCTCGACACCAGCGCCACCACCGGTGAATCCCTGCCCCGCCGGATCGCCGCCGGGGATGCGCTGATGGCGGGCGCAGTCAACATGGGCAGCGCCTTCACGCTGCGCGTCACCGCCGCGGCGAAGGACGGGTCGCTGGCCGCCCTCGGCCTGCTGATCGAGAAGGCGGAACAGGGCCGCGGGCGCTTCGTGTCCATCGCCGATCGCGCGGCGCGCTGGTACGTGCCCGTCATCCATGCCGTGGCGGCGATGACCTTCCTCGGCTGGTGGCTGGGCATGGGGCTCACCTGGCAGGCGGCGCTGGTGCCGGCGGTGGCGGCGCTGATCGTGACCTGCCCCTGCGGCCTCGCCATCGCGGTGCCGGCGGTGCAGGTGGCGACCGTCGGCGCGCTGTTCCGCCGCGGCGTGCTGGTGGCCTCCGCCACCGCGCTGGAACGCCTGGCCTCCGCCGACCATGTTGTGCTGGACAAGACCGGCACGCTGACGCTCGGCCATCCCACGCTGATCGAGGACCCCGCGCTGGACGCCGCCGCGCTGCGGCAGGCGGCCTCCATGGCGCATGGCAGCCGGCACCCGCTGGCGCAGGCCCTGGTCCGCGCCTGCCCGGACGCCCCGGCGCTGGATGGCGTGGAGGAAGTACCCGGCAGCGGGCTGATGCATGGTGACAGCCGGCTTGGCAGCGCGCGCTTCTGTGGGTTCGACGATGCGGCGGATTCCGGCATGTCGCTGCATCTCGCCATCCCCGGCCAGGCGCCGGTCGCCTTCCGCTTCGCTGATGCGCTGCGGCCCGATGCGGCGCGCGTGGTGGCGGAGTTGCAGGCACTCGGCCTGACCACGGAACTGCTCTCCGGCGACGGCGCCGGCGCGGTGGAGGAAGCGGCCGTCGCGACGGGCATCGGCCCCTGGCAGGCCCGCGCCACACCAGCCGACAAGGCCGCGCGGATCGAGGCCCTTCGCCAGCAGGGCGCGCGGCCCCTCATGGTGGGCGATGGAATCAACGATGCCGCCGCGCTGGCGCTCGCGCATGTCTCCGCCAGCCCTGCGACCGGCACGGACATCGCGCAGGCGACATCGGACCTCGTGCTGCGCGGCGATGGTCTCTCTGCGCTGCCCGCCGCCATCCGCGCGGCGCGCAAGGCGCAGCTGCTGGCGAAGCAGAACATCGCCTTCAGCCTGATCTACAATGTCGTGGCGGTGCCGATGGCGGTGCTGGGCCTGGTCACGCCGCTGATCGCCGCCGTCGTGATGGCGAGCAGCTCCATCATCGTCATTCTGAACGCGCTGCGCGCGGGCAAGGAGGCTTCGTCGTGAACGCCCTGGTCTTCCTGGTGCCGGCCGCCCTGTTCCTCGGCCTGCTGGCGCTGGCCCTGTTCCTCTGGACGCTGCGGAACCGTCAATACGACGATCTCGATGGCGCCGCGTCCCGCATCCTGTTCGACGATCAACCCCAGAAGGAGTCCCGCCGATGATCTACTTCATGGTCTTCTCCGCCATCACCGCCCTGCTCGGCCTGGCCACCGCGGCGGCCGCGCATGACGCGGCGCTCGCCATCTTCGGCTATGGCCTGTTCGGCTTCGGCGTGATGTTCGCGCTGTTCCTGGTGAAGCGGCATTTCGATGCGGCGGACGCCGCGCGCCACTGACGGCGTGGATGATCCCGCGCGGCCCCGCGCGGGATCACCGGTCGCTCAGGCCGCCGCCCGCTGTTCGGCCACGCTGTAGGCGCCGCGCTCCCCGGAAACCGGCACCAGCCGGTCGGTCAGCCCTAGCACCGTCTCCGCACCGCCGAGGTAGAGGACACCGTCCGGGTTCAGCCGCTTGGCGAGCGAATCCAGCACCCGGGTCTTGGTCGGCGCATCGAAGTAGATCAGCACGTTCCGGCAGAAGATCGCGTCGAACTTGCCGAGCGAGGAGAGGTCCGTCAGCAGGTTCCGCTCCTCGAACCGCACCATGGCGGCAAGGTCGGGGTTGATCCGCCACTTGGCGCCGTCCTGCTTGAAGTACTTCACGAGGGAGCGGATCGGCAGGCCGCGCTGGACTTCGAACTGCGTGTAGACGCCCTGCTTCGCGCGGCCGATCACGTCGCCGGAGATGTCGGTGGCCAGGATCTCCACCTTCGGCCCGGGGCGCCCCGCCAGCGCATCCGCCACCAGCATCGCGATCGAATAGGGCTCCTGCCCCGTCGAACAGGCCGCGGACCAGATGCGCAGCGGCCCCGTGCGACCGGGTGCGAGCATCCGCGGCAGCAGCTTCGCCAGATGCTCGAAGGGCTTGCCGTCTCGGAAGAACGAGCTTTCATGCGTGGTCAGCGCTTCCACCACCGCGCGTTCCAGCTGCTCATCCGGGCGCTGCCGCAGCTTCGCGCCGAGCGCGCCGATGGAGGCCAGCCCGAATTTCTGCAGCACCGGCCCCAGCCGCGTTTCCAGCAGATAGGCCTTGTCATCGGTCAGGACGATGCCCGAGCGGCGGCGAACCACGCCCGCGACGTCAGCGAATCCATCACTGCTCATGTGCGCCTTCCGTTTCCGCCAGCAGCGACAATGCGCTCCGCGATTTCCTCGATACTCGTGACGGCGGCCGCGATGCCCGCCTTGGCGACCGCGCCGGGCATGCCCCAGACCACCGAACTCGCCTCATCCTGCGCCAGCACCTGGCCGCCCGCGGCCACCAGGGCGCGGCTGCCCGCCAGGCCATCGCTGCCCATGCCGGTCAGGATCGCGGCAAGCACCTTGCCCTGGCACGACGCGACCAGGCTGCGCAGCATCGGGTCCACGGCCGGGCGGCAGAAATTCTCCGGCGGCCCGTCCGACAACTGCGCCACGAAGCCCTGCCCGGCAGGCTGGACCAGCAGATGCCGGTCGCCGGGCGCCAGGTAGAAGCGGCCGGGCAGCAAGGCCTCCCCATCCTTGGCCTCGCTGCAGGGCAGCGCGCCGATGCGGTTCAGATGGTCCGCCAGCAGGGTCGTGAACCCCGCCGGCATGTGCTGCACCGCCACCACCGGCACGGCAAGCGGCCGGTTCAGCTTCGCCACCAGCACCGCCAGCGCCTGCGGCCCGCCGGTGGAGGACCCGATGGCGATGACCCGCGGCTTCAGCGTGGCCGCCACGCCGGCCGCCGCCGCCGCCACGGGCCGCGCCATCGGCGCTGCCATGCGCATCGCGGGCATGGGGGCGGAGGCCGGGGCGCGCCGGCGCATGCGCGCCCAGCCCTTCACCTTCGCCACCAGTTCCGCCTGGAACTGCCCGCCATTCATGCCGCCGGCGGCGGCGGAGGGCTTCGGCACATAGTCCACCGCGCCGGCGCGCAACGCCTCCATCGTCGCCTTGGCGCCGCGCTGGCTCAGCGCGCTGGCCACGATGATGGAGGTCTCGGGCGCCACGCGCAGCAGGTGCGGCAGGGCGGTCATCCCGTCCATGCGCGGCATTTCCAGGTCCAGCAGGATCACCTGCGGCCGGTCCATCGCCTTCATCGCTGAAAGCTGTGCCACGGCCTCCGTGCCGTCGGTCGCCTTCGCGATGACCTCGATGCCAGGATCGGTGGAGAGCATCCGCGCCATGACAGCCCGCGCCGCGGCACTGTCATCGCAGAGCATCACCCTTACAGGGCCCGTCAATGTCAGGCAGCCTCTGCCTGGATCAGGCCGAGTTGCGCGAGCTTGCCGCCGATGATCTCCGCATCGAAGGGCTTCATGACGTATTCCTGCGCGCCGGCTTCCAGCGCCTCCAGGATCCGGTCGAAGCCGCATTCGGTGGTGCAGAGAACGATGATCGGCTCGCTCGGCCCGAATTCGGCCCTCGCGGCGCGCAGGAAGGTGATGCCGTCCATGACCGGCATGTTCCAGTCCAGCATCACCAGCTCCGGCAACGCCTCGCGGCAGGCCTCCAGCGCCTTGGCGCCGTCCTCCGCCTCCCGCACCTCGAAGCCCAGGCTCTCCAGGATGCGGCGCGCGGCCTTGCGGACCACCTTGCTGTCATCCACCACCAGGCAGCCGCGCTTCGCCGGCTGGGCGTGCGGGGCACTCATCGGCCACCGCCGATCGTCAGCACGCGTTCCACATCCAGCACGATGAGGAGCTGGCCGTCCCGGCGGTGCACGCCGCGGGAGACCTCCCGCCACAGCGGATCCAGCGTCGGAGGGTTGGGGGCGCTGTCCTCCGAGCGCAGTGGAACCACCTCCCCCACCCCATCGGCCAGCATGCTGTAGAGCTCGCCCGCCATCTCGACGACGATGCTCATCGGCTGCTGTTCCGCGGGCCGCGGCGCCAGGTTCAGCCGGCGGCGCAGATCGATGGCGGTGACGATGCGGCCACGCAGGTTCAGGCTGCCCGCCACTTCCGGCGGCGCCAGCGGGATGCGGGTGATGGTCTGCGGGCCGAGCACGTCGCGCACGACGAGCACCGGCACGCCGCAGGTCTGCCCCGCCACCGTGAGTGTCAGGAACAGGTCGGCATCGGCGATGCTCGACTGGATAGACTGGGTTTGCACCGTTTCCTCCCCCGCCTCAGGCCGCGACCGGCACGTTGAAGCATTCCGCCAGGCTGCCGATCAGCGCTTCGCGGTCGAACTTCGCGACATAATCCGTGAAGCCGGCGGCGCGGCCGCGCGCCACGGCAGCCGGTTCCACCCGCCCGGTCAGGGCGATCATCGGCAGGCCCGCCCAGGCGCCGCCGGCGCGGACTTCCTTCGCGAAGCCGTAGCCGTCGATGTCCGGCATCTCGATGTCGGAGACGATGCCGTCGAACACCTCGCCACGCTCACGCAGCTTCAGCGCGTGGGTGGCGCTTTCGACTGCGACCACCTCATACCCCTCCGCCGCCAGGGCGGGGACGACGAGTTCGCGGAAGAAGGCGCTGTCCTCCACCACCAGCAGGCGGCGCGTGACGGTCTGCGCGGGCGATGCGCGGAACCAGTCACCGCCGGCCTGGCGCAGCCACCAGGCGGTATCGACCACGTCCGTGACCTTGCCCGCGATGACGGCGGAACCCAGGAAGCCCGGGCGGCCCTGGCCGGCCTGTACGTTCAGCGATTCATCCACCACGTCCAGGATGGCATCGACCATCAGGCCCAGGCTGCGCTCACCCTCGCTGAACACCAGCACCGTCTGGCGCCCGCGTTCGTCCTGCGGCGGGCCGTAGTCGCCGGTCATGGACAGCAGCGGCATCAGCTGGCCGCGATACTGCACCACCGGCGTGCCGCCGGAATGCTCGATGTTCTCGACCGGGATGTCGTCGAGCCGCGCGATGAGGCCGAGCGGCACCGCCTTCGGCGTCGCATCCCCCGCGCGGAACAGCAGCAGCGCCGTCTTGTCGTTGGACCGCACGCCACTCGTCGCCTGGCCAGCCATCGACCGCTGCTCCGCCCCGTCCCCGGCCACGCCCGTCACGCGGGCGATGCCGTTGGGGTCCAGGATCATGATGACGCTGCCATCGCCGAGGATGGTGTTGCCGGAGAACATGCCGATATGGCGCAGGATCGGCGCCACCGGCTTGACGACGATTTCCTCCGTGTCGAACAGCCGGTCCACGATGATGCCGAAGACATGCGCGCCGACCTGGGTGACGACGACGAAGCCCATGTCGCCGCTGTCGCCGCCCCCGCTGCCACCGACCGGCACCTCCTTCGGCTCCTCCAGCCCCAGCACGGCGCCGAGAGAGACGAGGGGCAGCAGCCGGTCGCGCAGCCGCAGCACGGGCGCATCCTTGATGCGCTCCACCCGCGTATCCGCGCCGCCGCCGACGCGCACCAGTTCCAGCACGCCGATCTGCGGGATGGCGAAGCGCTCCCCCGCCACTTCCACGATCAGGGCGGAGACGATCGCAAGCGTCAGCGGGATCTTGATGGTGAAGCTGGTGCCGCGCCCCTCGGTGGAGGAGACGTCGATGGTGCCGCCGATCCTCTCCACATTCGTCTTCACCACATCCATGCCGACGCCGCGGCCGGAGACGGCGGTGACGGCGGCGGCGGTGGAAAAGCCGGCACGGAAGATGAAGCGATGCACCTCCCGCTCGCTCATCGCCGCGATCTCGGCTTCGGTAGCGAGCCCCTGCGACAGCGCCTTGGCGCGGATGCGGTCCGTGCTCAGCCCCTTCCCGTCATCGGCGATCTCGATGAGGATGTGGCCGCCTTCATGAAAGGCGTTGAGCATGATGCGCCCGGTCTCGGACTTGTTGGCGCGGCGGCGGTCCTCCGGCATCTCCAGCCCATGGTCGGCGCTGTTGCGCACCATGTGCGTCAGCGGATCCTTGATGAGCTCAAGCACCTGGCGATCCAGCTCGGTATCCGCGCCGCGCATCTCCAGGTTGATCTTCTTGCCGAGTTCGATGGAGAGGTCGCGCACCAGGCGCGGCATCTTCGCCCAGGCATTGCCGATCGGCTGCATGCGCGTCTTCATCACGCCGTCCTGCAGGTCCGACGTGATGTGCGACAGGCGCTGCAGCGGCACGGTATAGGCGCCGTCGCCCCGCGCGCGGGCCAGCTGCATCAACTGGTTGCGCGTCAGCACCAATTCGCTGACCAGCATCATCAGGTCTTCGAGGACGTCGACCGAGACGCGGATGCTCTGCGGCGGCGCGCGGCCGCCGGAGGCGGATTCCTCGCCCTGCGGCTCCGCCGGCGGCGGCGCGGACGGCGGCGCGGCAGCGGCACGGTGTTCCGGCGCCGGGGCCTCAGCGACGACAGGCTCCGCCACCTCCGCGGGCTTCGGCGCGGGCGGCGCCTCCGCGGTGATGGCGGCCATGTCGCCCGTCGCGGCCGCATCCAGGCGGCGGATCAGCTCCGCATCGTCGCCCACGGGCTCCGCCCCGCCGGATTCCAGCCCGCCCACGATCTCCTTGATGCGATCGAGCGCATTCAGGATGAGCGTGACGCCATCGGGCGTGACGGCGAGCACGCCGTCGCGATACAGGCCGAGGACATTCTCCGCGGCATGCGCCACCTTCTCCAGCCGCCCGAGGCCGAGGAAGCCGCAGGTGCCCTTGATGGTGTGCACCAGACGGAAGATCTCGGACAGGGTCGGCTTGTCCTGCGGCTGCTTTTCCAGCCGCAGCAGCGCGGCATCGAGCGCCACGAGGCCCTCATGCGTCTCGGTCAAGAAATCTGCGAGCAGATCGTCCATGGTGGCTCCGGCGCCTCTTCTCGCCCGGAGCTTGCGGCATCGGCCCGAATATTCGGTAAATGGCGGGCGGTGAATCGCCCTGCCCCCATTTCCGTCCCGCGCGCGTCAGTTGCGGGTGATGGCCGTCATCAGCAGCGGCGCGGCGACGCCGGTGCGGCCATGCAGCAACTCCAGCCGGATGCCCGAATTCGCCGCCACGGAGACCAGCAGGGGGATGGACACGTTGCGCGGGGTGAATTGCATCGCCTCCCCGGCCAGGCCGGCGGCGAGGAGCGGCGGCCAGGCGGCGGAAGGACCATCCGGCCAGATCGAGATCCCACCCTCGAGGTCGCCGCCGACGCGCACGGCGCCGCCGCGCGGCAGCCCCTCGATCGCGGTCCACAAGGCCAGCAGCACCGCCTGCGCCACATGGGCCGGCAGCACGATGGTGGCTTCCAGGTCATTGAAGTCGATGATGGCGCGGCGCCCCAGCGTCAGCCCCTCCGCCGCCTGCGCCAGTTCCTCCACCCGGCAATCGCCGCAGCCCGCGCCGACCGCGGCGCGGTAGAAGCGGATCCGCCGGTCCATGATGGCGGAGGCATCGCGCGCGACATCCATCGCATCGCCCGGCGCGCCATCCATCAGGTCCAGCGCATTCGCCAGCGCCCCCACCGCGCCGCCCAGGTCGTGGCAGAGGCGGGTGCATACCGCTTGGGCGAGGGCGATCTTGTCAGGCAGCATCCATTTCCTCCGAACAACGACGGGGCAATCCGTTGGCGCGCCGGGCTGCCCTTCCCGGCCCGCAGCGTCGCAGGCCGGCAAGGGAAGACGAGATTGCGCCCGGCAGGCTAGTCTTGAAGCCGTAAATCTTGGTAACGCTGGATGATGAACAATGAGCTTTTCCCCGGCAGCCGGGTCATGAACCCCGCGCGTCCGGATTGGGGGGCCGGCCAGGTGCAATCCGTGGTCGGCAATCGCGTGACGGTTAATTTCGAGAATGCCGGCAAGATGATGGTCCATGTCGACCATGTAACGCTAGAGCCCATCGATCGCGATCCAGAATGACCGGGCTTCCGGTCGAAATGGCGGCGCTGCTGGGTGACTGGCGCTTCTACGCCGCGGCGCTCATCACCGCCCTTGCCGGGCTGATGCGCGGCTATTCGGGCTTCGGGACCGCCGTATTGCTGGCGCCGGCCTATTCGGTGCTGTGGGGGCCGCGCATCGGCATTCCCGTGATGCTGCTGATGGAACTCGCCGTCTCCCTCCAGCTGCTGCCCAAGGCCTTCGGGGACGCCAATCGCCGCGTCATCCTGCCGATCGGCGCCGCCGCCTGCCTGGCCACGCCGGTCGGCGCCTTCATCCTGCTGACGGCGGACCAGGACCTGCTGCGCCGCTTCATCGGCGGCTTCGTGCTGGTCTTCGGCCTGCTGCTGATGTCGGGCTGGCGCTACAACGGGTCCCGCCCCCTGCCGCTGAACGTCGCGGTCGGCACCCTGGCCGGCCTGCTGAAGGGCGCCACGGGGATGAGCGGCCCGCCCGTCATCCTCTATCTCCTGGCGGGGCCGGAGGCCGCGAAGCAGCACCGCGCCAACCTGATCCTGTTCTTCGCCACCATCGCCGTCATCTCCGTCATCCCGCCGGCCATCGGCGGGCTGATGGGGTGGATGGTGGTCGCCAAGGCGCTGGTGCTGCTGCCGGTCCTGCTGTGCTGCGTGCCCATCGGCGCCCGGCTGTTCCATGTGATCCCGGACCGCTGGTACCGCCGCGCGGCCCTGACCTTCCTGGTCATCACCGGCAGCATCACCTTGTTGATCTGAAGGCGCCCCCCACCCGGGGGGGGCTTGCACCACACGGGGTCGGCGGACCAAATGGCCCGAAGCGCCCCCTTCGCGGCGCCTGCACCGTGCTTCTTGATGGGGGGATTGGCCACATGATCGATCCGTTTGGCCGACGGGTCAGCTACCTGCGCGTCTCCGTCACGGATCGCTGCGACCTGCGCTGCGTCTACTGCATGGCGGAGGACATGACCTTCCTGCCCAAGGCGGAAGTGCTGAGCCTGGAGGAGCTGGACCGCCTCTGCGGCGCCTTCATCGGCCTCGGCGTGGACAAGATCCGCCTGACCGGGGGGGAGCCCCTGGTCCGCAAGAACGTCATCTCCCTGTTCCGCAACCTGGGTGCCCGGCTGGGTGCGGGAGGGCTGAAGGAGCTGACCGTCACCACCAACGGCACGCAGCTCACGAAGATGGCCGGGGACCTGTATTCGGCCGGGGTGCGCCGCATCAATGTCAGCCTGGACACGCTGGACCCCGCGACCTTCGCCGCCGTGACCCGCTGGGGGAAGATCGAGCCGACGCTGGACGGCATCTTCGCCGCCAAGGCCGCCGGGCTGCATGTGAAGATCAACGCCGTCGCGATGAAGGGCGTGAATGAGGGCGAGTTCGACCGGATGATCGCCTGGTGCGGCGAACACGGCCTCGACCTCTGCCTGATCGAGACGATGCCGCTCGGCGAGATCGATGGCAGCCGCAACGACCAGTACCTGCCGCTGTCCACCGTCCGCACGCGGCTCCGCCAGAACTGGACGCTGGAGGAGACGGATTATTCGACCGGCGGCCCGGCCCGCTACTTCACGGTGAAGGAGACCGGCCAGCGGATCGGCTTCATCACCCCGCTGACCCATAATTTCTGCGAAAGCTGCAACCGCGTGCGCGTGACCTGCACCGGCACGCTCTACATGTGCCTCGGCCAGGACGATGCCGCGGATCTGCGCCGCCCGCTGCGCGACAGCACCCTGGACGATGAGGGGCTGAAGGCGGCGATCCTGGAAGCCATCTCCCGCAAGCCCAAGGGGCATGACTTCGTGATCGACCGCCAGGCGCGGGCGCCCGCCGTGGCGCGGCACATGAGCGTGACGGGCGGCTGATGCTCCAGGACATCCTGGCCGCGCTGACCATCCCAGGCCTGCCCGACTGGGTGGGCCTGGTGCTGCTGGTCTGCCTGCTGCTGGTGGGGCTGGCCTATCTGCTGATGCCCTTCAGCGTCTTCGGGCTGAAGGGAAGGCTGGACGCCATCGAGGCCCAGCTGGACGAGATCCAGACCGATCTCCGCAGCCTGGCGCTGCGCCTGCCGGAGGGCGGCCGCCGCCGCCCGGCGCTGGAGGAGGATTGGGTGGAGCCGCCCCCCTCCCTCCGCCCCGCCTCCCTCCATCCCGGGGCGGAAAGCCCCCTGCCCCGCCAGGCCCCGCCCGCGCCCCCGCCCCCGGTCTTTCCGGAGCGGGACCGGAACCCCGGCGGCAGCCGGGCGGAACCGCGCCTCGACTGGCCGCGGTCGCCGCGCTGACCGGCGCGGGGCCGGGGCGCTTGCCTTGCGGGGACCTCCCCGGCAGGGCTTCATGGTTCCTGACATCGAGGAGTGCGGCCGGATGAGCCTGGCAAGGGGAAGCGCGGCGCCCGCCCATCGGCGCCGGCGATGACCGGGATGGACGCCGCCGGGACGGAGGCCGCCGCGCTGGCCGGGCGCATCGCGCTGGTGGCCGCGCCGACGGACCAGGCGGCGGAGGCGCTGGCCCGGCTCGAAGCCGCCTATGGCAATGCGGCGCTGGATGATGCGCGCATCGTCGTGGCGCTGGGGGGCGATGGCCTGATGCTGGAAACCCAGCACCGGATGCTGGGCCGCAACCTGCCGGTCTATGGCATGAATTGCGGCAGCGTCGGCTTCCTGATGAATGATTTCCGGCTGGACGGGCTGATGGAGCGGCTCGCCGCCGCCCAGGCCGCCAGCCTGCATCCCCTGCACATGCGGGCCTATGTGGGGGACGGCCCGCCGGTGGAGGCGCTGGCGATCAACGAGGTCTCCCTGCTGCGGGAAACCCGCCAGGCCGCCAAAATCCGCATCCAGGTCGATGGCAAGGAACGGCTGTCGGAGTTGATCTGCGACGGCGTGCTGGTTTCCACCCCCGCCGGCAGCACGGCCTACAACCTCTCCGCCCATGGCCCGATCATCCCACTGGGCGCCAACCTGCTGCCACTGACGCCGATTTCCGCCTTCCGCCCGCGGCGCTGGCGGGGCGCGCTGCTGCCCGCGGAGGCGGAGGTGGTGTTCGACGTACTGGAACACGCCAAGCGCCCGGTGGCCGCGGTGGCCGACTACACGGAGGTGCGCGACGTACGACGCGTGGAGGTGCGGGAGAACCGTGCCGTGACCCTCACCATGCTGTTCGACCCCGACCACGGCCTGTCGGAGCGCATCATCGCCGAGCAGTTCACGGTCTGACGACGGTCCAGGGCCGGTTCGGCCCTGGCGGATAGGGTCTGGGAAAGGCAGCGCCTTTCCCAGGATCATCCACGCAGCCCCGCCGGTTGACGCCGCCCCCCTCATCTGCGATCCGCCCGCCGTCGCACCCGCGCCTCGGCGCCCCGACCCCGGCAACATCGAGTCCCGCGCGCCCATGACCGCCGCCGCCCCCGCCCCCCTCGTGCTGGCCCTGCCGAAGGGGCGCATCCTCAAGGAATTGCGCCCGTTGCTGAGCCGCGCCGGGATCGAGCCCTGCGCCGATTTCCGGGACGAGGACAGCCGCCGCCTGCGGTTCGAGACGAACGACCCCAGCCTCGACGTGGTGCGGGTCCGGTCCTTCGATGTCGCGACCTTCGTGGCGCATGGCGCCGCGCAGATCGGCGTCTGCGGTGCCGATGTGCTGATGGAATTCGACTACGACCAGATCTATGCGCCGCTCGACCTCGGCATCGGGCGGTGCCGCGTTTCGGTGGCGGAGCCCGTCGCCACGGCGGGGCAGCAGGACATGGGCGCCTGGTCCCGCGTCACGGTGGCGACGAAATACCCCACCATCGCCCATCGCCATTTCGCCGCGCGCGGCATCCAGGCGGAGGTGGTGCACCTGAACGGCGCCATGGAACTGGCGCCTTCCCTCGGCCTGGCGCGGCTGATCGTTGACCTGGTGCAGACGGGGTCCACCTTGAAGGCGAATGGCCTGGTCGAGTCCGAAGTGATCGCATCCGTGACATCCCGCCTGATCGTGAACCGCACCGCCCTCAAGACCCAGCCGGAGGCGATCGGCGCCTGGATCGCCCGCTTCCGCGCGGCGCTTGAAGGGGGGAGCGCCGCGTGAAGCGCCTCTCCACCGCCGATGCGGCGTTCGAGGCCGCGTTCCGGTCCCTTCTGGACGAGGCGCGGGACACCACCGCCCGCGTCGATGCCGCCGTCGCCGGCATCATCCAGGCGATCCAGGCCGGGGGCGATGCCGCCCTGCTGGACCTGACCCGGCGCTTCGACCGCTGGTCCCCCGCCGATGCCGCGGCGCTGCGGGTGACGGAGGCCGAGATCGACACCGCCACCGCCGCCATCCCCGCCGACCAGCGCGATGCCCTGGCCGCCGCGGCGCGGCGGATCGAGGCTTTCCACGCCGCCCAGCTTCCCCGCGACATCACGCTGGATGACGGCGCGGGCATCGTGACGGGCATGCGCTGGGGCGCCATCGACGCCGTCGGCCTCTATGTCCCCGGCGGCAAGGCGGCCTATCCGTCCTCCGTCCTGATGAATGCGCTGCCGGCCCGGGTGGCCGGGGTGGGGCGCATCGCGATGTGCGTGCCGACGCCGGATGGCGTGCTGAACCCGCTGGTGCTGGCGGCCGCGCGGCTGGCCGGCGTCAGCGAGGTCTGGCGCATCGGCGGCGCCCAGGCCGTGGCGGCGATGGCCTGGGGCACGGCCTCCATCGCCCCCGTCGATCGCATCGTCGGCCCCGGCAATGCCTATGTGGCGGAGGCCAAGCGCCAGGCCTTCGGCAAGGTCGGCATCGACAGCATCGCCGGCCCGTCGGAGGTGGTGGTCCTGGCCGATGGCACCAACAACGCCGACCATGTCGCGCTGGACCTGCTGGCCCAGGCCGAACATGACGAGGCCGCGCAATCCATCCTCATCACCGATGACGCGGCCTTCGCGGACCGCGTGGTCGCCGCCGTGGACAAGGCGCTCGAAACCCTGCCCCGCGCCGCCATCGCCGGCGCGTCCTGGCGCGCCCATGGCGCCGTGATCGTGGTGGAGAGCTGGAACCAGGCGGTGGACCTCACCAACCGCCTGGCGCCGGAACACCTGCAGATCATGGTGGAGGCGCCCCGCGCGCTCTTCGCCCGCATCCGCCACGCCGGTGCCGCCTTCCTCGGCCGGCATTGCCCGGAAGCGCTGGGCGATTATGTCGCCGGCCCGAACCATGTGCTGCCCACCGGCCGCACGGCGCGCTTCGCGTCGGGGCTCTCGGTCTTCGACTTCATCAAGCGCACCACCTGGGTGGAGGCGACGGAGGCCGGCATCGCGGCCATCGGCCCGGCGGCGGTGGTACTGGCGCAGGCCGAGGGGCTGGACGCGCATGGGCTGAGTGTCGCAGCCCGTCTGCGCCTGAACGGCCCGGCCCGGTTGCGTCTCAACGGGCCCACCGCTTGACGAAACAGGACAACCGTCCTTGACCAAGGGCGCCGTGGCGCTCATGTTCCGCGCCGCCTTGCGCGCCCCCCCGCGCCGTGAACGGCCTTGTGCCTGACCCCCTGGGGTCGGTGCAGGCCCCTACGACCATCCCGGCCCCTCGCGGGGCCTCACGACCCCCCCGAGGCCCGCACGGGTCCCGGCGACTCCGATGAAGGATCTGCATGTCGAAAGAGGACATGATCGAGTTCAGTGGCACCGTGGTGGAGCTGCTGCCCAACGCGATGTTCCGCGTGAAGCTCGACAACGACCACATGGTTCTCGCCCATACCAGCGGGAAGATGCGCAAGAACCGCATCCGCGTCCTGGCCGGTGACCGCGTGAACGTCGAAATGACGCCGTATGACCTGACCAAGGGGCGCATCACCTTCCGCTTCAAGTAGCGGCAGGCGGGCACCCCATGCCCAGCACCACCGGGCCCATGCCCCGCCCGCCCCTGGTCCTCGCCTCCGCCAGCCCGCGGCGGCTGGAATTGCTGGCGCGCATCGGCGCGACACCGGACCGCGTCCTTCCCGCCGATATCGACGAGACGCCCCGCAAGGCGGAGCTGCCCCGCGCGCTCGCCGGCCGGCTGGCCGTCGCGAAGGCGGAAGCCGTTGCCGCGCAATGCCCGGATTGCCTGGTGCTGGCCGCCGATACCGTCGTCGGCGTGGGCCGCCGCATCCTGAACAAGCCCGCCGATGCGGCGGAAGCCGCGAAATTCCTCTCCCTGCTATCCGGCCGCCGCCACCGCGTCACCACCGGGCTCTGCCTGATCCGCCCCGACGGCAAGCGGTCGAAGCGGGAGGTCGTGACCATCCTGGGCTTCCAGCGCCTGACCGCCGCCCAGATCGAGGATTACGTCGCCGCCGGCGAGTGGCAGGGCGCGGCGGGCGGCTACCAGATCCAGAAGCGGGCCGAGAGCTTCGTCCGCTTCCTCTCCGGCAGCCATTCCAACGTCGTCGGCCTGCCGCTGTTCGAAACGGCGCAGCTGCTGCGGGGCGCCGGCTGGCTCACCCCGTGACGGGTGACCGCATCCTGGTCAGCGCCTCCCCCGGTGAATGGCGGGTCGCGGTGCTGCGGGATGGCGAACTCCAGGCCGTGGCGATCGATCGGCCTGACCTGCCCGATGGCGTCGGCGACATCCATCTCGGCCGCGTCACCGCCGTCTCCGCGGCGATGAGCGGCGCCTTCGTCGAGATCGCGGGCGGCGAGTCCGCCTTCCTGCCGGAGAACGAAACCCCCCCGCCGCGGCGCCCCATCACCAAGGCCGTCAGCGAGGGCGACTGGCTGCTGCTGCGCGTGATGCGCGCAGCCCAGGGGGCCAAGGGCCCGCGCGTGACCATGCGGATCGACAACCCCCCGCCCCTGCCCGCCAGCCGCAAGCCCCAGTTGATCGCCCGCGGCCCGACCGGGGCGGAGCGCCTGGCGCGCCTGCTGCCGGACCTGCCGGTGGAGACCAACAGCGCCGCCGTGATGGCCCTGCTGGGCCGGGACCGCGCCCGCCTGGTCCAGGGCAGCGCCTTCGACGAGGCGACCGAATCGGCCTTCGCGGAACTGGCGGAGCCCGTGGTCCTGCTGCCCGGCGGCCTCCGCCTGCACATCCACCCGACGCCCGCCCTGGTCGCCATTGATGTCGATGCCGGCCGCGCCGCCGGCCTCGGGGACGCCAGCGCCCATGGCAGGGTGAACGAGGCCGCCGCCGCGGAGGTCGCCCGCCAGATCCGCCTGAGAAACCTGTCCGGCGCCATCCTGGTGGATTTCGCGGGTCTGCCCATCCGCAAGCGCCCCACCGTCCTGCCCCCGCTGGAGAAGGCGCTGGCGGCGGACCCGCTGGCGCCGGACCTGCTGGGCGTGACGCGAATCGGCCTGGTGGAGGTCATGCGCCGCCGGGTTCACCCCCCCTTGCATGAGGTGCTGGGCAGCCCGGCCTCCGCCGTGACCCGCCTGCTGGCCGCGCTGCGCGCCATGGCGCGGGATGCCGCCGCGCGGCCCCATCGGGCGCTGGCGCTGCGCGCGGCGCCGGAGGTCGTGGCCGCCGCCGCCGCCCTGCCCATCGCGCTGGCGGAATACCAGGCCGCAACAGGCCGCCGCCTGGTGCTGCGCGCCGATCGCGCGCTGCGGCCAGACGAGGCAGAGATCGAGGAGGATCGCCCGTGATCCAGGACGTGCCCCGCCCGCCGAAGCCCAGGACCTGCCCCATCTGCAACCGCGCCGCAGCGCGGGAGGGCAGCCGCTTCTGCTCCGACCGCTGCCAGACCATCGACCTCGGCCGCTGGCTGAAGGGCGACTATGCCGTCCCGGTGAAGGCGGAACCGAACCCGGACGAGGAGGACTGAAACAGCCTCCGGGGGTGGGTGGACAGCCGAAATCGCTTCCGCTATCACCCGCCTCCTCTACGGCGGGCCGGCACAACCGGCCTTCTGCTTGGGCCCAGGTAGCTCAGTTGGTAGAGCATGCGACTGAAAATCGCAGTGTCGGTGGTTCGATTCCACTCCTGGGCACCATCCCCCCCCTGGCCATCCCTTCCGCGAGAATCGCCGCGCGTCATTCCGCGGCGGATCGGTTGAAGACCAGCGCGCCGAGCGCGCGCGCCGTCTCCTCCGTGCAGGCTTCCGCCCCCAGCCTACCCTCCGCCGCCAGGCGCGGCGCAGCCAGGGCCAGCGCCGCCATGTCGGTGATGGCCGGCACCCGCGCATGGGCCACGCAGACGGCGCCATGCGCTGCCCAGCCAGCCTCGAAGGGCATGCCCGTCTCGTTCTCCGCGCTGTTCACGCCGGCGACGTCGAAGGTCTCGATCGGCGTGCCGTTGCGGGTATGGTAGCGGCCATCGCCGGCATATTCGGCGGGCAGCATGCGCAGGCAGGCGCGGTGGAAATCGGCCAGTGACCGCCCATCCGGCGCGATGCGCCAGGGCGCGTAGCCCATGCGCACGCATTTCGCGACATTGACGTTGGCGCAATGCGGTTCGATGGCGCCCTGCACGGTCTCCAGGAAGATCACGGCGCGTGTGCCGTCATGCGCCGCCTCGCAGGCCGGGATGGTCCAGGCGCCCGTGGCATCGCGTCGGCGAAGGTCATAGAGCCAGGTCTCGCCGGTCGCATCCCGCGGATCGGGCCGCGCCTCCACGATCCGCAACAGGCCATGGGCGCGGCCGAGATCGAGGGTGCTGCCGGCCAGGGCCGTGCCGCGGCGGGTCGATCCATCGGGCAGCGTCGCGACCAGCTCGCCCTGCGGCGCGCGGATCATCGGCGCCGCCGGCTGTGCCAGGGCGGGGGATCCGGCGGCAAGGGCGGTGAGGAGGCCGAGGGACAGGGCCGCGGGCGGCACCGGCGCCGCCACCTGCGCCCCGCCGAGGCGGCCGCGGACCAGGCCCCACCAGGCGATGAAGGGGCCAAGGAGCAGGCCCGTGGCGGGCGGGTTGGCCACCTCGCCCTCCACCCCGGTGCGGGGCCACTCGGCGCGGTCCGGCAGCCAGGCCGTGCGGAAGATGATGTCCCAGGCCGGGATGAAGGCCGCGAAGTTCCGGTTGCGGTGCCGCGCCTCGATCGAGTGGTGGATGCGGTGGTATTGCGGGCCGCCGATCACCGCGGCGAGCGGACCCAGATGCAGCCGCAGATTGGCGTGGATGTACCAGGTGAGCTGCCCGTAGATCAGCAGCACCAGCCCCACCTGCGCCGGCGTCAGGTCGATGAACAGGGCGATGGGCACGGCGATGAAGGGGGCACGCAGGAAGTGCTCCAGCCAGTGATGGCGGTAGCCCGAGACGCAGTTCAGGTGTTCTTCGCTGTGATGCAGCTTGTGCTGTTCCCACAGCCACGGCCAGGCGTGCTGGGCGCGGTGGAACCAGTAGTAGAAGAAATCGCCGACGATCAGCGGCAGCAGCGCGACCGGCAGGATCAGCAGGACGTACCAGAAAGCGGGCTGCGCCTTCAGGAAGGCGTCCAGGTCCACGACGACGACCGCCGATCCCACGGTCCGGTCCACCACGAAGGCGGCAACGCTGGCCGCGACGAAGCTGCCCGCGCGGCCGGCCAGCGCGTTCAGCGCCGACGCCACGCCGCTGTAGAGGCGGCCCGAGAGAGGCTGCCCCCGCTCCGCCGGCAGCAGCCATTCGAGCACGGACCAGAAGGCCAGGCTCAGCAGCGACCCGCCAAGGGCAAGGGCGAGCACGAAGGGGTCATAGGTCGCCTGCATCCAGGCCTGGATGTGCTGCATGGCGTGGGCTCCCGGATCGGTGCGGGCGGTGCCGGGAAGATGGCTCGCCGCAAAAGGGGGGATGGCCCCGCCACCGGGGCGCCGGCGGCGGGGCTTCGTGGACGATCAGCGCTGCGGCTGGAGGCGGATGCCATCCTCCAGCACCAGGGGGATGAGCGGCTGGCCCGGCTGCACCGCGCCCTGACTCTCGATGCCATTCGCCTCCGGCATGCCATTCGCCTCCGGCATGCCATTCGCCTCCGGCATGCCGTTCATCTCCGGGATGCCGTTCATCTCCGGGATGCCGTTCATCTCCGGGATGCCGTTCATCTCCGGGATGCCGGCGAAGGCGGGGACGGTGGCGAGGGCCAGGGCGGCGGCGAGGATCAGGGGGCGGATCATGGTCGGGGTTCCTTGCGGGTTGGGGGACGGCATCCGCGCCGTCCGTGATCCAACCCTAGCCACGAGCCGTTTCAGCCCGACGTCGCGGGCCAGCCACATGGTTGCGCGGCCTGTTTCGATTGCTTCGCCGCGTGGCGGCGGGCGGGTCCCGGCGAAACCCTTGCACTCATCCGCGCTTCGTCGGATCACTGGTGGCTGAGACTCGCCGGGAAGGAGGCTCGCCATGGCCTACGCGCTGCAGCAGCTGATCAACGGCGTCAGCCTCGGCATGATCTACGGCCTGATCGCGGTCGGCTACACGATGGTCTACGGCATCATCGGCATGATCAACTTCGCCCATGGCGACATCTTCATGATCGGCGCCTTCATCGCGCTGACCGCCATGGTGATGCTGGTCTCCGGAGGGCTGATGGAAGGCCCCGCCGCCATCCTGCTGGTGCTGGCCATCTCCATGACCTTCACCGCGCTCTATGGCTGGACGGTGGAACGCATCGCCTATCGCCCACTGCGCGGCAGCTTCCGCCTGGCGCCGCTGATCTCCGCCATCGGCATGTCGATCGTGCTGCAGAACTTCGTGCAGGTCAGCCAGGGTGCCCGCGTGAAGCCGCTGGAGCCGCAGCTGCCCGGGGGCATCGAGCTGATGCGGGAAGGCACCTTCGTCGTCCAGCTCTCCTACATGCAGATGCTCATCATCGTCTCGACGCTGACTGTGCTCGCGATCTTCACCTGGCTGGTGACGCGAACGCCGCTCGGCCGCGCCATGCGCGCCTGCGAGCAGGACCGGAAGATGGCGTCGCTGCTGGGCATCGACACGGACCGCACCATCAGCCTGACCTTCGTCATCGGCGCGTCGCTGGCCGCCGTGGCGGGCACGCTCTACCTGCTGCGCTATGGCGTGATCGATTTCTACATCGGCTTCCTGGCGGGGGTGAAGGCCTTCACCGCCGCGGTGCTGGGGGGCATCGGGTCGCTGCCCGGGGCGGTGCTGGGCGGGCTGCTGATCGGGCTGATCGAGACCTTCTGGTCCGCCTATTTCTCCGTCCAGTACAAGGACGTCGCGGCCTTCTCCATCCTGGCCATCACCTTGATCTTCATGCCGACCGGCCTGCTCGGCCGGCAGGAAGTGGAAAAGGTCTGATGGCCTTCGCTGCCGCGCTGCGGGACGCCGCCAAGGCCACCGCCGTCGCCTTCGGCCTCTTCGTCGTGATGGTCGGGCTGCGCACCGATGTCGGCCCGACCGGCGCGCTGTTCCTGCGTACGCGATGGCCAGAGGTCGCGATGCTCTGCGCCGCCATCTTCGCCGCGCGGCTCGCCATGGGGCTCTGGGTCATGCCGCGATTCATGAAGGCGGCGGGGTCGTCGATGTCCGGGCCGCTGGCGCGCATCGGCACCTTCTTCGGCATGGGCCTGCTGGTGGTCGCCGTCATCCTGCCCGCCATCCCGGGGATCGAGCGCGGGCAGATCGACCTCGCCATCCTCGTGCTGACCTACATCATGCTGGGCTGGGGGCTGAACATCGTGGTCGGCCTCGCGGGGCTGCTCGACCTCGGCTACGTCGCCTTCTACGCCGTCGGCGCCTATTCCTACGCGCTGCTCGCGCAGTATTTCGGCCTCTCCTTCTGGGTCTGCCTGCCGCTTGCCGGCATCCTCGCGGCCTTCTGGGGCATCCTGCTCGGCTTCCCCGTGCTGCGGCTGCGCGGCGACTACCTGGCGATCGTGACGCTCGCCTTCGGGGAGATCATCCGCATCATCCTGCTGAACTGGGTGGACCTGACCGGTGGCCCCAACGGCATCAGCGGCATCCCGCGCCCCACCTTCTTCGGCCTTCCCTTCAACATGTCCGGGGACCCCGGCACCTTCGCGCATTTCTTCGGCCTGGAGCCCAGCCCGACCCATCGCGTGGTGTTCCTCTACTACCTCATCCTCTGCCTCGCGCTGCTGACCAACTGGGTCACCATCCGCATCCGCCGCCAACCCATCGGAAGGGCGTGGGAGGCGCTGCGGGAGGATGAGGTCGCCTGCCGCGCGCTCGGCATCAACGTCACCACCACCAAGCTGACGGCCTTCGCGCTCGGCGCCATGTTCGGCGGCTTCGCCGGCGCCTTCTTCGCCACCCGCCAGGCCTTCATCAGCCCGGAAAGCTTCACCTTCATCGAAAGCGCCATGATCCTGGCCATCGTCGTGCTCGGCGGCCTCGGCAGCCAGTTGGGCGTCGCGGTCGCGGCCATCGTGATGATTGGGGGGTTCGAGTTGTTCCGCGACCTCGGCGAATGGCGGATGCTGGTCTTCGGCGCGGCCATGGTCGTCATCATGGTGCTGCGGCCGCGCGGCCTCGTCGGCTCCCGCACCCCCACCGTCGCCCTCGGCCGGAAGCGCGCCATCGGCGCCGAATTCGTGGGCGAGGGTCGGGGATGAGCACGACCACCACCGGCATCCTGCGCGTCGATGCCCTGACGATGCGCTTCGGCGGCCTGCTCGCGGTCGATGCCGTCAGCTTCGAGGTTCCCCGCGGCACCATCACCGCCCTGATCGGCCCGAACGGCGCCGGCAAGACCACGGTCTTCAACTGCATCACCGGCTTCTACCGCCCGACCGGCGGCGGGGTGCACCTGGCGACGCATGATGGCCGCGACGTCGTGCTGAACCGGCTGAAGGACCACAACATCGCCCGCGCCGGCGTGGCGCGCACCTTCCAGAACATCCGCCTCTTCGCCGGCATGACGGCGCTGGAGAACCTGCTGATCGCCCAGCACGGCCCGCTGCACAAGGCGACGGGCTTCGGCATCGGCGCGCTGCTCGGCATCTCCGGCTACAAGGCCGCCGAGGCCGCCGCCATCGACCACGCCGCCGGCTGGCTGCGCGCCATCGGCCTGCTCGACCGCGCCGACGATCCCGCCGGGTCGCTGCCCTATGGCGACCAGCGGCGGCTGGAGATCGCACGCGCCATGTGCACCGGCCCCTCGCTTCTCTGCCTGGATGAACCCGCCGCCGGCCTCAACCCCCGCGAATCCGATGACCTGGCGAAGCTGCTGCTGGCGATCCGCGACGGCACCGCCACCAGCGCCGCGCCCACCTCCATCCTGCTGATCGAACACGACATGGGCATCGTCATGCGCATCTCGGACCATGTCGTCGTGCTCGACCACGGCAGGAAGATCGCCGAAGGCAGGCCCGCCGCCATCCGCCAGGACCCCCACGTCATCGCCGCCTATCTGGGGGAGGCGGAGGAGGAATGACCGCCGCCGCACCGATGCTGGAGGTCCAGGACCTCCGCACCTTCTACGGCGCGGTGGAAGCGCTGAAGGGCGTCTCCCTGCATGTCGATCGGGGCGAGATCGTGACCCTGATCGGCGCCAACGGCGCCGGCAAATCGACCCTGCTGATGAGCCTCTGCGGCGATCCCCGCGCGCGCTCCGGCCGCGTGCTGCTGGAAGGGGAGGACATCACGGCGATGCCCACCCACCAGATCATCCGCCGCGGCGTCGCCCAATCCCCGGAAGGGCGGCGCATCTTCCCGCGCATGACGGTGCTGGAAAACCTCATCATGGGCGCGCAGGCCATGGGGCATGACCCGGCGCCGGAACTGGAACGCGTCTTCGCCCTGTTTCCCCGCCTGAACGAACGCCAGGCGCAGCGCGGCGGCACCCTCTCCGGCGGCGAACAGCAGATGCTGGCGATCGGCCGCGCACTGATGTCGAAGCCCCGGCTGCTGCTGCTGGACGAACCCTCGCTCGGCCTGGCGCCGCTGATCGCCCGCCAGATCTTCGCGGCCATCAAGGCGCTGAACGAATCGGAGGGGCTGACCGTGCTGCTGGTGGAGCAGAACGCCAACCAGGCCCTGCGGCTGGCCCACCGCGGCTACGTGCTGGTGACGGGACGCATCACCATGAGCGGGACAGGGGCGGAATTGCTGGCGCGGCCGGAAATCAGGGATGCGTATCTGGGGGGCGGGCACTGATCGCCCGCGGGGGAACGCTGTTCCCCCGCACCCCCATGCCAGGGGGGAGACCCCCCTGGACCATCGTCAATAACCCGCCATGGAGCGGACCTCGGCCGAAGAACGACCAGCCTCGCGCAGGGCGCGGACGGCGAGCGCGCCGTCGCGCTTGGCCAGGCGGCGGCCGGCGCCGTCAACCAGCAGGGCATGGTGGCGATAGGCGGGCTCGGGCCAGCCCATCAGCGCCTGGATCAGCCGATGCAGATCCGTCGCGGGCAGAAGGTCCTCCCCCCGCGTCACCACCGTCACCCCATCCCGCGCATCATCATGCGTCACGCAGAGGTGATAACTCACCGGCACCTCCTTCCGCGCCAGCACCACATCCCCGAAGCGCGCGGGATCGCAGCGCAGCCGGCCCCGCCCCTCCTCCTCGAAATCCAGCGCCCCCACCCGCGCCACCGCCGCCGCCATGTCGAGCCGCAGCGCGAAAGGATCGCCCCGCGCCACCCGCGCCGCACGCTCCTCCGCCGACAGGCGCCGGCAGATGCCGGGATAGAGCGGCCCATCCGGGCCCTGGGGGGCCCCGCCACTCGCCGCGATCTCCCGCGCGATCTCGGCGCGCGTGCAGAAACAGGGATAGAGCAGCCCCATCCCCGAAAGCCGGTCCAGCGAGTCGCGGTAATCGGCGCAGTGCCGGGACTGCACCCGCACCGGCCCATCCCAGTCGATGCCGAGCCAGCGCAGATCCTCCTCGATCGCCGCCGAGAATTCGGGCCGGCAGCGCGTCGAATCGATATCCTCGATGCGCAGCAGGAAGCGCCCGCCCGCCTGCCGCGCCCGGTGCCAGCCGCAGAGCGCGGAATGGACATGGCCGAGGTGCAGGAACCCCGTGGGGCTGGGTGCGAAGCGCGTGACGATCATGGTCATCCCCGCCATCCTGCCAAGCTTCCGACACAACGCGAACCGGGACCGATGACATGAGGGATGAGGAGGAAGGCCCGCGCTGGGGCCCGGCGGCGGGCGGCGCGCCCAAGGCGCTGGTGGTGCTGCTGCACGGCGTCGGTGCCGATGGCTTCGACCTGATCGACCTGGCCCCGGGCTGGGGCAAGGCCGTGCCCGGCGCCCTGTTCATCGCCCCCCACGCGCCGGAGCCCTGCGACCTGGCCCCCTATGGCCGCCAATGGTTCAGCCTGCAGGATCGCCGCCCCGTCGCCATCGCCGCCGGCGCGGATGCGGCCTCCGGCGCCCTCTTCGCCTGGATCGACGGGCAGCGCCTGGCGCTGGGCCTGGGCTGGGACCGCGTGGCGGTGATGGGCTTCAGCCAGGGGGCGATGATGGCGCTGCGGGTCGGGCTCCACCAGGCCCGCGGCGCTGCCGCCATCCTCGCCTATTCCGGCGCCCTGCCCTGCCCCGTGCCGCCCGGCCCCGGCCCTGCCGTGCTGATCGTGCATGGGGAGGATGATGAGGTCGTGCCCCCCGGCGCCAGCCGCAACGCCCTGGCCGCGATCGAATCCGCGGGGCTCTCGGTGGAGGCCGCCTTCCGCCCCGGCCTCGCCCATGGAATCGACGAGGCCGGCATCTCCCTGGGCGCGCTGGCGTTGCAGAAGGCACTGGCCGCCAGCCCGTGACGCCCCCCGTGACACCCCGATGAAACCTCGGCGATCGCCGGTTGCGCCGCCCCCTTCGCACTGGCACAAATGGCCAGACAATGCAGCTAAGCCACAGGATATGGGGCCTTACTGTCGTTGACGGCCCCAGTTCTGGGCGTGCTGCCATTCATAGGAGTGGCGCTTGCCTGATGGCGGACACTTCGTACAAGGACAGTCCTTCCCCGCGCTCGTCCTGAACGCGGATTTCCGGCCGCTGTCCTATTTCCCCCTGTCGGTCTGGGCCTGGCAGGATGCGGTGAAGGCTGTGTTCCTCGACCGCGTCTCGGTCCTGTCGGAATACGAGACCGAGGTCCATTCCCCCCGCATGACCATGCGGCTGCCCAGCGTGATCGCGCTCAAGGAATACATCCCCGCGGCCAGGCGCCCGGCCTTCACGCGCTTCAACGTCTTCCTGCGCGACAGCTTCGCCTGCCAGTATTGCGGCCACCCCAAGCCGACGCCGGACCTGACCTTCGACCACGTCATTCCCCGCAGCCGCGGCGGGAGGACCACATGGGAGAACGTCGTCACGGCCTGCGGGCCCTGCAACCTCCGCAAGGCCAACAAGCTGCCCCGCGAATGCCAGATGGTCCCCCGCCTGCCCCCCCGGCAGCCCACCAGCTGGGAATTGCAGGAGAACGGCCGGTCCTTCCCGCCGAACTACCTGCATGAAAGCTGGCGGGACTACCTCTACTGGGATTCCGAGCTGGAGAACTGAGCGGGCGTCACACCCGCTCGCTGACCTTGATCGCCACCTTGCAGCCCGCCTTGATGGCCGCGCTCAGCAGCTTGTAGGCGGGCGCCAGCTCGGCCTCGTTCTCCAGCCCGATATCGCGGTGCTCCAGCTCCTCCGCCCGGAAGCGCTCGATATCCGCGCGCAGCGGCGCCTCGTCATCGCCCAGCGTCTCCGCCTGGGCGCGGTAATGCTCGTCGATGGCTTCCTCCACCGCCACGGTGCAGGCCATGGCGGCGCGGTGGCCCAGCAGCGCGGTGGCGGCGCCCAGCGCGAAGCCCGCGACATGCCAGATCGGCAGCAGCGCCGTCGGCCGGACCCGGCGCTTGGCGATCAGCCCCGCGAAGGTGTCCAGGTGCACCTGCTCCTGTTCCTTCATGTGCTCCAGGATCGGGCCGTATTTCGTCCGCCCCAGCACGGCCAGCTGGCCCTGGTAGATGCGCTTGGCGCCGTATTCGCCGGCATGGTCCACGCGGATGGTGCGCGCCACGTATTCCCGCGGCGTCGGGTCCCCGGGCAGGCGTCGCTCGGCGGTCTCTCGGTTCGGCATCAGACCCTCCTGGCGGCCCGGCTGAACACGAAAGCCGCCAGGCCCGCCGCATAGATCAGGTTCATCATCGCCATGGAAAGGGGGAGCCCTGGAATCAGGTAGGTCGCCTCGTCGCACGGCTTGTTGGGCGCGGGATTCAGGCTGCGCAGCAGATCGTCCACGCTGGCGCCGGCGGCCACCGGCGGCGCCTGGCAGGCCGGCAGGGGCGATGGCCACCACCCCTGCTCCACGCCGACATGCAGCACCGCGATGGCGCCGGAGACCAGCACCGCCAGGCCCGCCGCCCGCAGCGCCCACACCCGCCACCGCGCCGGCAGCAACGCGGCGGCGACGGCCAGCGCCGCCGCCACCCAATAGGGCCAGCGCTGCCACAGGCACAGCGCGCAGGGCGCCAGCCCCGGCCAGCGTTCGCTGCCGAGCGCGATCAGCGGGGCCGCGGCCGCGAGGCCCGCCACCATCAGGGAGGACATCATCCGCCTTTCATCCCCCAAGCCCTGCCGCCCCGCAACTGGACCCGTTCCGCGCCCAGCCCTAGCCTGCCCCGCACCGAAAGCGGGGAGACGCGGGATGCTGACCATCTGGGGCCGGGCGAGTTCGTCCAATGTCATGAAGGTGCTGTGGCTGTGCGAGGAACTCGCCATCCCCTTCACCCGCATCGATGCCGGCGGCGCCTTCGGCCGCACGCGGGACCCCGACTACCTCGCCAAGAACCCCAACGCCCTGGTCCCCACCATCGAGGAGCCGGACGGCTTCACCCTGTGGGAGAGCAACAGCATCTGCCGCTACCTCGTCCGCAAGCACGCCGCCGGCCATGCCCTCTACCCCGCCGATCCGCGCCTGGCGGCCGATGTGGAGCGGTGGATGGACTGGCAGCTGGCCTCGCTCAACCGGCCGATGACCACGGTCTTCTTCACCTATGTCCGCATCCCGGAAGCCGACCGCGACTGGCCCGCGACGCACAAGGCGCGGGCGGAGGCCGAGGCGCTCTGGGCCATGGTCGATGCGAAGGTCGCGCAGCACCCCTTCCTCTGCGGGGATTCGCTGACGCTGGCCGACATCGCGCTCGGCCCCTATCTGCATCGCTGGTTCGCCATGCCGATCGAGCGTGCGCCCATGCCCGCGCTCCGCGCCTGGTACGACCGCCTGCTCGCCTACCCCGGCTTCCAGAAGCACCTCGCCGGCCCGCTGGTTTAACCCGGCGGTCCAGGGTCCCCCTGGACCCTGGCGAGGGGGTCAGGGGGAGCAGCGCTCCCCCTGGATCACCCTAGCGCGTCGCCCCCGGCGTCCAGGTCACATCCCCCGTCCCGTTCCCGTTCAGCCGGCGCGACAGCACGAAGAGGTGGTCCGACAGCCGGTTGAGGTAGCGGATCACCGCGGGGTTCACCGCATCCTCCGCCGCCAGCGCCACCGCCTCCCGCTCCGCCCGCCGCGTCACCGTGCGGGCCAGATGGGCATGGGCGGCGCCGGGCGATCCGCCGGGCAGGACGAAGCTGCGCAGCGGCGGGATGTCGGCGTTCATCGCCGCGATCTCCCCCTCCAGCCGCAGGCACTGGCCGTCCGTCACGCGCAGCCGGTCCTCCCCGGTCCCGGGCACGCAGAGATCGGCGCCGACATCGAACAGATCGTTCTGGATGCGGCCGAGCATCGCATCCGCCTGCCGGTCCCCCGCCAGGTGCAGGCGCAGCAGGCCGATGGTGGCGTTCACCTCATCCACCGTCCCATAGGCCGCGACCCGCAGCGCATCCTTCCGCACGCGGGTCCCGTCGCCCAACGAGGTCTCCCCCCCGTCGCCCCCCCGCGTCGTGATGACGTCCAGTTTCACCATCGGCGATCTCCTTCGAGGCGGAAGCTGATATCGACCGAGGCAACCGCAACGACCGCCTGGCCATCCCGTGCCGCGGGCTGGAAGCGCCAGTTGCGCACGGCGCGCAGCGCCGCCTGGTCCAGCGCCTGGAACCCGGCCGATTGTTCCACGCTGACATCGACCACGCGCCCCGCCTGGTCCACCTGCACGCGCAGCCGCACGCGTCCCTGTTCCCCCCGCATCCGACTGGCATAGGGGTATTCGGGCGCGGGGTTGGAGGCACCCGCCAGCGGCCGCGGCGCCGTCACCGCCCCCATCGCCTGGGCTCCGGCCAGAGACAGGGCCGGGCTTGCCTCCGCGGAAGTGCCCCCGGAAACGGAGGCCGGGGCCGGGCGCGCCTCGCTGGCCGGGGCGGGCCGGGGGCGTGGCGGCGCGGGCCGCTGCTGCGGCACGGCGAGTTGCAGCGGCCGCGGCGGCGGCAGTTCAAAGGCGGGTTCGGGTTCCGGGCGTGACGCCTCCGCGGCTGGCGGCGGGGGGGCCGGCGGCGGGGGGATGGACGGCGCCTCCGCCCGCATCACCGGCGCGGCAGGGGCGGCTGGCAGCGCGGGCGCCGGCGCCGCCATCACGGGCGGCGGCGGCGGCGGGGAGGTCGGCGGCGGCGCGATGGGCAGCGGGGCCGGCAGCGCGGCCATCGTCGGAGGTGGCGGGGGCGCAGGTTGCGTGGCGGGCGGCAGCGCGGCCATGGCCGGGGGCGCGGGCTGCGCGGCAGGCGGGGGTTCGGGCGGCGCCGGCACGCCCTGAATCGCGGGCAGTGCGGCCAGGGGCGGCGGTCCCGGGGGCGCCGGGACGCTCACCGGCGCCGCGGGGGCAGCGGCCGCCGCATCCACCGCGTCGCTGTTGCCCGGCGTATCCTCGCCCCACACCAGCGTGACGCCCTGCTCCAGCGGCCGGGGCGGCTCCTCCGCCGCGCGGTCCAGCAGCAGCGCGCCCGCGATGGCCGCATGCACACCCAGCGACAGCAGCAGGGGCCAGGACCGCCCGCCGGTCACAGCACCAGCACGCCCTGGTGCTTGGCCTTGCCCTCTGGCTCGACATGGATGGTGATGATGGCGGATTCGAGTTCGGCCTTCAGCGCCGCCTCCACCCGGTCGCAGATCTCATGCGCCTGCGTCACCGTCATGTCGCCGGGCACCACCAGGTGGAACTCCACGAAGGTGAAGCGGCCGGAATGGCGGGTGCGGAGGTCATGCGCCTCGATCGCGCCCTCGGCATGTTTCGCCACCAGGCTGCGGATGCGGCCCAGCGCTTCCGGTGGCACGGCCTCATCCATCAGCCCGCCGACGGATTCCCGCATCAATTGCCAGCCGGAGAACAGGATGTTGACCGCCGTGAGCGCCGCCAGCGCCGGGTCGATCCAGGCTTGCCCCGTCAGCGCCACCAACGCCACGCCGACGATCACGCCGCCGGAGGTCACGACATCCGACAGCAGGTGCCGCGCATCGGCCAGCAGCGCCGGGGAGCGGGAGGCGCGCCCCCGCCGGAACAGGAAGGCCGCCCAGCCCGCATTGATGCCCGTGGCGATGGCGGAGACGAGGAGCCCCGCGCTGGCCTGTTCCAAAACCCGTGGCGCCTGCCAGGCGGCCCAGGCCTCGTGCAGGATCAGCACGGCGGCGACGATGATCAGCGCGCCTTCCAGCACGGCGGAGAAATACTCCGCCTTGGCATGGCCATAGGGGTGGTCGGCATCGGGCGGGCGGGCGGAAACGCGGATGGCCGCCAGCGCGGCCAGCGCGGCCGCCACGTTCACCACGCTTTCCAGCGCGTCGGCGAACAGCGCCACGCTGCCCGTCAACCACCAGGCGCCCGCCTTCAGCCCCAGCACCGCCAGCGCGATGCCGACGCTGGCCATGGCGATGGTCTCGATCCGCGTCATGCCCGGCATGGCGCCGTCGCGATCGATGGAAAAGCGGACAAGGGATGAACTCCTGCGAGGCCCGATTGATGCCGCGCCGGGGTGCGTCCCCGCAACCCCGGACCGCTCATGCCAGCCCCGCAGTGTCCTACACGGAGAAGTACTTGGCCCGCGGATGATGCAGCACGATCGCGCTGGTCGACTGCTCGGGATGCAACTGCCATTCATCGGACAGCGTCACGCCGACGCGATCCGCCTTCAGCAGCCGCAGCAGCCCCTCCTGGTCCTCCAGCCGCGGGCAGGCGGGGTAGCCGAAGGAATAGCGGCCGCCGCGATAGCCCTGGCTCAACATCTTGTCGATGTCGCGGTCATCCTCACCCGCGAAGCCGAGTTCGGCGCGGATGCGCTTGTGGACATATTCCGCCATCGCCTCCGCCATCTCCACCGACAGGCCATGGAGGTACAGGTAGTCCTGGTAGCGGTTGTCCTCGAACCAGTCGCGCGCGATGTCGGACGCCTTCTGGCCGACGGTGACGACCTGCAGGCCGATCACGTCGCGCTTCTCGGGCCCGTCATCGATGTCGCGCACGAAATCGGCGATGCATTCGCCATCGGCCTTGGGCTGGCGCGGCAGGGTGAAGCGCCAGGCTTCCGTGACGCCATCCTCCTCGAACAGCACCATCTCATTTCCCTGCCCCGCGCATTTCCAGTAGCCGTAGATGGCCTGGGGCTTGAGGATGTTGTCCGCCTCCGCCAGCGCCAGCATGCGCTTCAGCACCGGGCGCAGTTCCTGCTTGGCCCAGCCGAGGAAATCCTCCAGCGAACGCCCGGCCTTCTTGAACCCCCATTGGAATTGATAAAGGCTGCGTTCGTTGATGAAGGGCACGATCGCCTTGGGCGCGGATTCCATCACCCGCGGACCCCAGAAGGGCGGCACCGGCACGGCGCTTTCGGCGGCCACGCGGCGGCGGCGTTCCTGGGCGTATTTCACATCGACGGGCGCGAAGCCGCGCGGATCCGCCTGGCCCAGAACCCGCTTCTCGTTCTTCGACTTGCCGACGCGCTTGGTCTGCAGAGCCGCGAGATAATCGTCGAAGCCGTTGCCCATCACCTTGTCCATGAGGTGAAGGCCATCGAAGGCATCCCGCGCATAGGCCACGCGCCCGCAGGCGTAGGACTTCACGCAGTCATCCTCCACGTAGTTCCGCGTCAGCGCCGCGCCGCCCAGCAGAACGGGGATGTCGATGCCCTGGCGGCTCATCTCCTCCAGGTTCTCCCGCATCACCACGGTGGACTTCACCAGCAGGCCGGACATGCCGATGGCATGCGCCTTGTGCGTCTTGGCCGCCGCGACGATGTCGAGGAGCGGCACCTTGATGCCGAGGTTGACGACCTTGTAGCCGTTGTTGGTCAGGATGATGTCGACCAGGTTCTTGCCGATGTCGTGCACGTCGCCCTTGACGGTGCCGAGCACGATGGTCCCCTTCTCCTGCCCCTCGACCTTCTCCATGAAGGGCTCGAGGTAGGCGACGGCGGCCTTCATCGTCTCCGCGCTCTGGAGCACGAAGGGCAGCTGCATCTTGCCGGCGCCGAACAGCTCGCCCACCACCTTCATGCCGTCCAGCAGCACGTCGTTGATGATGGACAGCGGCGTGTTGCCCTGGTCCAGCGCGGCCTGGAGTTCGTCATCCAGACCCTTGCGGTCGCCATCGACGATCCGGTCCTTGAGGCGCCCTTCGACGGTGTCCGCCCGCTTCTTCGCGGTGGTATCGGCGGCCTTGCGGCCGGAGAAGATCTCCAGCGTCTTCTGCAACGGGTCATAGCCTTCGCGGCGCCGGTCGAAGATCAGATCCTCGATCACCGCCACTTCCTCGGCCGGGATCTGGTGCAGCGGCTTGATCTTGGAGACGTGGACGATCGCCCCCGTCATGCCCGCCTTCACGGCATGGTCCAGGAAGACGCTGTTCAGCACGTGGCGGGCGGCGGGGTTCAGGCCGAAGCTGATGTTGGACAGGCCGAGGATGATCTGGATGTCCGGGAATTCGTCCCGGATCATGCGGATGCCCTCCAGCGTCCAGACGCCGAGCTTGCGGTCATCCTCGTTGCCCGTCGCGATGGTGAAGGTCAGCGGGTCGATCATCAGGTCGGATTGCGGCAACCCGTGCTGGTTGCAGGCGAAGTCGACCAGGCGGCGCGCGATGCGCAGCTTGTCCTCCGCCGTCTTCGCCATGCCCACCTCGTCGATGGTCAGCGCGATCACCGCCGCGCCGAACTTCTTCGCCAGCAACAGGCGCTCATGCGCGGCGTGCTCCCCATCCTCGAAGTTGATGGAGTTGATGATGGGCTTGCCGCCATGCAGCTTCAGCGCGGCCTCGATCACCGGCGTTTCCGTGCTGTCGATGACCAGCGGGCTGTTAACGCTGGACGTGAAGCGCCGGATGACCTCGTTCATCTCCGCGATCTCGTCGCGGCCGACGAAGGCCGTGCAGACATCGAGGCTGTTCGACCCCTCCGCGACCTGTTCACGGCCGATGGCGACGCAGCCATCCCAATCATGCGCTTCCTGCCGCTGGCGCCAGACCTTGGACCCGTTGGCGTTGCAGCGCTCCCCGATCGAGAAGTAGCTGTTCTCCTGCCGCAGCGACGTCGCGGTGTAGAGGCTGGCGACGGAGGGCACCCAGACCGAGTTCCGCTTCACCGGCGCCGGCCGCGTCCGCGCGCCGCCATGCTTGCGCAGCAATTCGTCCAGCGCCTGGATATGCGGCGTGGAGGTGCCGCAGCAGCCGCCGATCAGGTTCAGCCCATCCTCCAGGATGAAGCGCTCCATCCAGGAGGCGAGCTCGGACGGGCCGAGCGGATAATGCGTCTTGCCATCCACCAGTTCAGGCAGGCCGGCATTGGGCTGCACGCTGAGCATGCCGGGCCAGTTCTGCGACAGCCAGCGCACATGCTCCGCCATCTCCTGCGGCCCCGTCGCGCAATTGAGCCCGATGAGCGGCACGTCGAGCGAATGCACCACCGTCGTCGCGGCAGCGATGTCGGGCCCGACGAGCAGCGTGCCCGTCGTCTCCACCGTCACCTGCACGAAGATCGGGATGTCCGACTTCGTCTCCGCCTTCGCGATCTTGCAGGCGTTGACGGCGGCCTTGATGAACAGCGTGTCCTGGTTCGTCTCCGTCAGCAGCGCATCCGCGCCGCCCGCGATCAGCCCGCGGCACTGCGCGACCAGCGCGGCCTCCAGCGTGTCGTAGTCGATGTTGCCGAGGCTCGGCAGCTTCGTCCCCGGCCCGATATCGCCGATCACCCAGCGGTGGCGCCCATCGGCGAAGCTCTCCGCCGCCTCCCGCGCCAGTTCAACGCTGAGCTTGTTGATCTCGAAGGCCTTCTCCTCCAGCTCGAACTCGCCAAGCGTGATGGGGCTGCCGCCGAAGCTGTTGGTCAGCACCATGTCCGACCCGGCTTCGTAGTAGCTGCGATGGATGTCGCGCACGATGTCGGGGCGCGAGAGGTTCAGCACCTCCGTGCAATTCTCCTTGCCCCAGAAATCCTTGTCGACATCCAGCGTCATGGACTGGATGCGCGCGCCGAAGCCGCCGTCGCAGAGCAGCACCTGGTCACGAAGCGCGTCGAGGAGATGGGGGCGCGAGGTCATGCGTGGTTCTCTCAGCGAAAGGTCGGGCAGCGAAGGTAGAGGGTCAGAGGGCGATGGCGTGGGTCGGCTGGGCGAAGCCGGCGACGCGCCGGGCAGGCCAGAGCCGGACGGCCAGCGGCCCCGGAACCTCGATGGGGGAGGCGATCGTGCAGCCGGCGGCACCCAGCCAGCCGGCGATGGCGGCATCGTCGAAGCCGGGCCAGCGATGGGCATGGCGCTGCAACAGGTCGCTGCGCCCATGCGGCGCCAGGTCGGCGATGATCAGCGTGCCCTCGGGGTGCAGCACACGGGCGGCCTCCGCCACCGCGGCCGCGGGATCTTCCGCGTAGTGCAGCACCATCTGGAGCGCCACGGCATCGAAGGCACCATCGGCGAAGGGCAGCCGGTACATGTCAGCCTGGCGCACCGCGGCGCGATGCGCGATGCCACGCTCCGCGATCCGCGCGCGGGCCAGCGCCAGCATGTCCCGGCTGGCATCGACGCCGAGTGCCCGTTCCACCCGGTCCGCCACCAGTTCCAGCAGCCGCCCGGTGCCCGTGCCGATATCCAGCAGCGCGGCCGCGCTGGCCGGCAGCAGGCTGATCAGCGCCTGTTCGATATCCCCGGCCGGCAGGCCGAGCGCGCGCATCTCGTCCCAATCCATGCCGCCCTCCCGGAAGGCGGCGGAGGCCGCGCGCGCGCGTTCCGCCGCGATCCGCGCCGCGGCACGGCGGTCCGCGGCCAGGCGGGGGTCATCCTCCGGCAGCCGGGCCAGGATCATGCGCGCCACGCCGGCATCCGCGGGCAGCTGGAAATAGGCATTGGCCCCCTCCGGCACCCGCTCCAGCAACCCGGCCTCCACCAGCAGCTTCAGGTGGCGGGACAGGCGCGGCTGGCTCTGGCCGAGCACGTCGCAGAGGTCGCTGACGCACAGCGCGCTTCGGGCGCAAAGCGCCAGCAACCTCAGCCGGGTCGGCTCCGCCGCCGCGCGGAGTTGCGTCAGAAGATCATCCATGGCTTGCAAATGACATAAACATATCCTTATGTCCAGTGCATGGCATGGTCCCTCGACGCCCGAATCCCCCTGAGCCTCCTCCCCGCCGGGGGGGACCTGGCGGCGCTGCTCGCCACCGGCAAGCCCGCCGCCCTGCTGGCGGAAGCACCACCCGACCCGCTGCCGCCAGGCGCCGTCGCCCAGGCCAGCTTCGACCCCACCGGGCCGTCCCACGCCGCGGCCTGCACCTGCTGCGCCGGGCGCAGCGCCGCCGCCGCCGCCCTGGACCGCCTGTTCCAGGCGCGGGTGCGCGGGCAATGCGGCTGGTTCGACCGCGTGGTGGCGGTGGTGGAGACCGCGGAAGCGCGAGCGGAGGTGGAAACGGCGCTGCGGGAGGATGCGCTGACCAGCGCGCGGTTCAGGAAGGCGTAGCAGGGGGGAGCGCCGCTCCCCCCTGAACCCCCCTCGCCAGGGTCCGGCGGGACCCTGGACCGCGAGGCTTCAGCCGATGACCGCCTCCGCGGCGCCGAGGCCGGTGATGGTGACGCGAAGGGCGCCCTCGGCCGGCACCACCTCTCCAAGGCCCGCCACCACCAGCAGCGCGCCCGCGGGCAGGCCGCCCCAATGGCGCGCGACCGCGGCGGCATCGGCGAACAGCGCGGCCAGGTCGAAGGATTCGCCACGCCGGCGATGGCCCGCGGGACCGATCGCGATCCGCACCGGCGCTTCCGGCATCGGCTTCCCGCGCCCGGCCACCACCAGGCCAAGCCGCGCCAGATCGGCCGTCATCGCCAGGGTGTCGGTGGGCGCCTGGGTGAAGCGGGTGGAAGACAGGTCGATCGCCGGATGCACCCGCGCCAGCACCGGCGGGCCGTCACCCAGCTCCTCCGCCAGCACGCCGATCACCGCCGCACTCGCCAGCCCATGCCGCAGCATCCCCGGCGCGATGGGCGATCCGGACGGCACCAGCCGCCCCTCCACCATCGGCCCCGCCAGCCCCGGGGCGCGCAGCACGCGCAACCCGCAGGGCGTGATGCCGAGCGCGGCCAGCACGCCGGCGGCGATCTCCTCGGCCTCCGCCGGGCTGGTCGGCGCCAGCCCCTCCGGCAACGCCGCCAGCGGGCTGCCGGTCTCCACCGCCTCCGCCAGCCAGCGCGCGGCGTCCTCGATATCCGTGCCCATCAGTTCATCGAGGGAAGGCGGATTTCCTCTTCCTCCTGGAAGCCGCCCGCGGGGGGTGCATCCAGCGCGGTGGGCACCGAGCCATCGGCCGGCCCGCTGGAATACAGCGTCTCCGGCAGCCAGGTCACCAGGCCGGGGAAGATGTAGACCATCGCCATGCAGAAGATGACGATATAGATGAAGGGCATGCAGCCCTTGAAGATGTCCTCCAGCTTCACGTGCGGCGGCGCCACGCCCTTCAGGTAGAAGGCGGCCATGGCGACGGGCGGGCTGAGGAAGCTGGTCTGCAGGTTCAGCGCCACCAGGATGCCGAAGAACAGCGGGCTGACGCCGAAATCATCCAGCAGCGGCAGGAAGATCGGCACGAAGATCACGATGATCTCCGTCCATTCCAGCGGCCAGCCCAGGATGAAGATGATGACCTGCGCCAGCAGCATGAAGGTGAAGGTGTTCAGCGGCAGGGACTTCACGAACTCCTCCACCACCGACTGGCCGCCGAGGTAGCCGAAGACGGAGGAGAAGATGTAGCTGCCCACGAACAGCCAGCAGACCATGGCGCTGGTCCGCGCCGTCAGGAACACGCTTTCCTTCAGCTTCTGGAAGGTGAAGGCGCGATAGACGATGGCGAGGAGGATGGAACCGAGCGACCCCATCGCCGCCGCTTCCGACGGCGTGGCAAGGCCCATGATGATGGAGCCGAGCACGGAGGCGATCAGCAGCGCCAGCGGCAGGAAGGATTGCGCCAGCGCCACGAAGATCTTCAGGACCGGGACGTTGCGCTCCTCCGGCGGCAGCCTTGGGGCCATCTCCGGCTTGAAGATGCCGACGCCGATGGCATAGACGACATAGAGCAGCGCCAGCGAGATGCCGGGAATGAAGGCCGCGGCATAGAGCTGCACGACGGAAACGCCCGCCGTCGCGCCATACAGGATCAGCATGATCGATGGCGGGATGAGGATGCCGAGGCACCCGCCCGCGCAGGTCACGCCGGCCGCCAGCTTCGGGTCGTAGCCCGCGCGCAGCATGGCCGGGAAGGCCAGCAGCCCCATCAGCGTGACCACCGCGCCGACGATGCCCGTGGCGGTGGCGAACAGGGCGCAGGTCACCAGGGTGGCGACCGCCAGGCTGCCCGGCACGCTGCCCGATGCCAGCTGCAAGGATCGGAACAACCGGTCCAGGATGTTCGCGCGTTCGATGATGTAGCCCATGAACACGAACAAGGGCACGGAGATCAGCACGTCATTCGCCATCACGGCGTAGGTGCGCTGCACCAGCAGGTCGAAGACCCGGTCCTGCATGCCGAGGTAGCCGAAGAACAGCCCCATCGCCATCAGCGTGAAGGCGATGGGGAAGCCCAGCATGATGAAGAAGAGGAACAGCAGAAGCTGCGTGAGCCCCAGGGCAGCGTCAGTCATGGCGTGGTATCCCGAGGCTCAGGAATGGGGGTGGCGCGGGGTGGGGTCCTGGGCCGCCTGCACAGCGCCCAGCATCGCCGCCTCTCCGCCGCGCGCCATCTCGGCGGCCAGCGCCTCGGCGCCCTTGGCCTCGGCGGCGGCGAGGATCTGCTTGTCCAGTTCCTCCACGTCGGAAAGCCGCTGCGGCCAGGCGCCGGTCTGGATCGTCTGGATGCAGCGCACCACTTCCACCAGGCCCTGGAGGAGCAGCAGGAAGCCGACGATGGGGATCAGCCCCTTGAACGGCCAGATGATCGGCCCGTTCGGGCTGAACATGCTGCGTTCATTCTGCGCCATGCTGTCGGCGAAGAAGTGGAAGCCGGAGATCATGAAGGCGAAGATCGCAGGGAAGAAGAACAGGATGTACAGCGTCAGGTCGAACTTGGCCTGCAGCGCCGGGCTGAAGTTGCGATACAGGAAGTCGCCCCGCACATGCCCGTTGCGCGACAGCGCATAGGCCCCCGCCATCATGAACAGCGTGCCGTAGAGCATGTAGGCAACGTCGTAGCCCCAGGTCGTGGGCGCGGCGAAGAAGCGGCGGGCGCAGACGTCATAGACGATGACGCCGGTCAGCAGCAGGATGCACCAGGAGAAGATCTGGCCGACCAGCGTACTCAGCCGGTCGATGCCGAGGAGGATCTGCTGCACGCGCGGGCCCCTCAATCATTGAAACGCCCCGCCGGGACAGTCCCGGCGGGGCGCTGCCCGCTCAGCCGCGGGCGAAGAAGTGGTTGTAGGACACCGCCGGCGATGCCGTGGCGCGCAGGAAATACGCGCCGACGCGGCGGCACCAGTCGCGCTGGCTGTCGCAGACCTTCTTGAAGAAGGGGTCGGCCTCGTAGCGCGTCAGCACGCCGTCCCAGGCGCGCAGCTGCGCGTCCAGGATGGAACGCGGGGTGGAGCGCACCTGCACGCCCTGCTGGCTCGCCATCGCCTGGAGGTCGCGCGGGTAGCGGTCCATCGCCTTCCACAGCATGTCGGACGACGCCGCTTCCGCCGCGATCTTCAGGACCTGCTGCAGCTCCTGGGGCAGTGCCTCCGCCTTCTGGCGGTTGAACAGAACCTCGAAGGATTCAACCGGCTGGCCGAAGCTCTGCAGCATGTAGTTCTTGGCCACATCCGGGAAGCCGAGCAGGCGGTCGGAGGACGGGTTGTTGAACTCCGCGCCGTCGATCACGCCGCGCTCCAGCGCCGGCACGATCTCGCCACCCGGCAGCGACACCACGGCCATGCCGAGCGAGGTCGCGACATCGGCGTTCAGGCCGACGGTGCGGTAGCGCAGGCCGCGCAGCTGGTCCGGGTTCTCGATGTTGTTGCGGAACCAGCCCAGCGGCTGGCAGGGCATCGGGCCGGTCAGGTAGCCGATCGCATTGGCGCGGACGATGCCATGCATCAGCTCGCGGTACAGGGCCTCCCCACCGCCATGGTAGAACCAGCCCAGGAACTGGTTGGCATCGCCGAACCAGGGGGCGGAGGTGCCGAACAGGCTGAAGGCCGGGTTCTTGCCCCACCAATAGGCGGTGACGCCATGCCCGCCATCGAGCGTGCCGGCGGACACCGCATCCAGCAGCTGGAAGGCGCCGACCACGGCACCCGCCGCCAGCAGTTCCAGCCGGAGCCGGCCGCCCGAGAGCGTGTTGACGCGGCTGACGTAGTCCTGCGCGAATTCATGGAAGATGTCGCGCTGCGGCCAGGTCGACTGGAAGCGCCAGGTCACCGTCTGCGCCCGGCTGACACTCGGCGTCATCAGCACCGTGGTGCCCACCGCGCCGACAGCCGCCGCCTTGAGAAGCCCGCGGCGCGCGGGCGAGTTCGTCTCGGTCATTGTTCCCTCCAGCGGGGCGCCTCTCGCTCAGCGAGTCAGGCGTCCGGTTGCTCCCTGTCGTCCCATTACGGAAGCCGGGAGGAAACTGCAATGGTGGGTATACCCCTTGCTATTTCGTCACGAACGCCTTCTCGACCACATAGGTGCCGGGGGCGTTGTTGGCGCCTTCGTCGAAGCCGCGGCCTTCCAGCAGGGTCCGCATGTCGGCGTTCATCGCCTCGCTCCCGCACAGCATGACGCGGTCCGTCGCCGGGGACAGCGGGGGCAGGCCAAGTTCCCGGCAGATCTGCCCGCTCTCCAGCAGCGTGGTGATGCGCCCCTGGTGGCGGAAGGGCTCCCGCGTCACGCTGGGGTAGTAGGTCAGCTTCTCCCGCACGATCTCGCCCAGCAATTCGTGCTCGCCCAGGCCCTCGATGAGTTCCCGGTAGGCCAGCTCCGCCACCTGCCGCACGGTATGCGCCAGCACCACGCGGTCGAAGCGGTCATAGGTCTCGGGATCGCGCGCCAGGCTCATGAAGGGGGCGAGGCCCGTGCCCGTGCCGCAGAGCCACAGCGTGCCGCCCGGCGCCAGGTTGTCCGGCACCAGCGTGCCCGTCGCCTTGCGGCCGATCAGCACGCGGTCGCCGGGCCTGATGTGCTGCAGGCGGGATGTCAGCGGCCCCTGCTGAACCTTGATGGAGAGGAACTCCAGGTGCTCCTCCCAGGGCGGGCTCACCATGGAATAGGCCCGCACCAGCGGCTTGCCGTCCACCATCAGCCCGATCATGGCGAACTGGCCCGCGCCGAAGCGGAATTGCGGGCTGCGCGTGCAGGCGAAGGAGAACAGCCGGTCCGTCCAATGGTGAACGGACAGGACCTCCTCCAGGTAGAAGCCGGGGGGGGCCGCCACCGTGCTGGTGGTGGCGGCGTCGGGGGCGGAATCGCGGATGCTCATGGCGCCTAAATGCTCTGGACCGCGCCACCCTGCAACGTGAAAGCCCGGGGGGCCACCGCCCCCCCGGCCCCGCCGCGCGGCTCACGCGGCGCGGATGCCGGCCAGGAAGCCGTCGATATCCGTCCGCAGCGTCGCCGAATCGGCGGAGACCTGCTGGATGGTTCCCAGCATGTCGCCGGTCGCGCCCCCCATGGCGTTGGCCGCCGCGGTCACGGCCGCCGTCTCGCGGGACACGGCGTCGGTGCCGCTGGCGGTGCGCTGGATGCTCGCCGCGATCTCCCGCGTCGAGGCTCCCTGCTGCTCCACCGCCGCGGCAATCGTGGTGGAGACGTCGTTCATCTGAGAGATCCGCTGGACGATGCCCTGGATGGTGGCCACCGCCTCCCCGGTCGCAGCCTGGATCTCGCTGATCTGGCCGCTGATCTCCTCGGTCGCCTTGGCGGTCTGGGCGGCCAGGCTCTTCACCTCGCTCGCCACCACGGCGAAGCCCTTGCCCGCCTCGCCGGCGCGCGCCGCCTCGATCGTCGCGTTCAGCGCCAGCAGGTTGGTCTGGTTGGCGATCCCGCTGATCAGGCGCACCACTTCGCCGATCTTCTGCGCGGCGACCGCCAGGCCCTTCACATTGGTATTCGCGGCCTCGGCCTCGTTCACCGCCTCGCCCGCCACCAGGCTCGCATGCTGCACTTGGCGGGAGACCTCGGACACGGAGGCCGTCAGCTCTTCCGTCGCCACCACGACGGTCCGGACCTCCCCGCTGGCCTGCTCGGCGGCGGCGGCGACCTTGGCGGCAAGCTGCCGCGTCTCGTCGCTCGCGCCACCGACGGTATCGGCGGCGCGTGTCATCGCCGTGGTCGAACCGCCGACGCGGCCGAGCGTCGCGTTCACCGCGCTGGCGAAGTTCTGGATCAGCCCCTCCATCGCCGCCACGCGGCGCTGCCGTGCCGCCTCGGCCGCCGCACGCTCGCGCTGCAGGTCCAGCGCCTCCTGCGCGTTGCGCTTGAAGACCTCCAGCGCCCGGGCGAGTTCGCCGACCTCGTCCCGGCGGGCGGCATGCGGCACCGGGGTATCCAGCTTCCCGCCTGCCACATCCCCCATCGCGATGGTGATGCGCTCCAGCGCCGCCAGCACATGGCGCTGGAACAGCCAGCCGCCGATGCCAAGGCCCAGAAGCAGCAGCAGCGCCGCGACGCCCACCAGCGCCATGCTGCGCATCGACTGCGCCCGCGTCTCGGCCAGCGCCGCCTTCAGCTCCGCCAGCGCGGCGTCACGCAGGCCGAACATGACGCCCAGCTGCTCGATCCCCCGGTTCCAGGCGGCGACATCCATGGTGAAGCCACGGCCCGCCCGCGCCTCGGCCGAGGCGGTATCGAACAGGCGCTTCACTTCCAGCGCGCGCCCGATCGACTCCTCATAGCTGCGGCGCAGCGCCGGCGCCGCAGCCTCGCCGGTTGCCGCGGCGCTCAGCCGCGCCAGCGTGGCATCGAAGGCGCCACGCCCGGCTTCGGACCGGGCCAGCTCATCCGGCGTGATCTGGCGGTTCTGCCGCAGCGCCCCGCCCACCGGCTGGACGAAGGTCGACATGCTTTCCCGCAAGTCGATCACAAGCCGCGCGATACCGGCCAGGTCGCCGACCTCCGCATCCATCGCCTGCAACCGCTGCTCGGCCAGGCGCATCGGCTCGCCGAGCCGCGCCTGCAACTCGCTGCTGCGGGCCGATAGCTGGGGTTGGCGCGGCAGGCGCTCGGCGTGCGGGCGGGTCATGGTCGCATCCACTTCGGCGCGCCATGCCGCCAGCTGCTGCGCCAACTGGCCGTAGGCCTCCCCGACCACACGCGGCATGTGGGCCTCCGCGGCGCGGAGCGACTGGCGCACGGCCTCCACCTGGCCATCCACCCGCCGCCGCGCCTCGGCGAAGGCCGATACATCGGCCGCAGCCGGCTGCGCCGCACCCACGATGCGCGCCATCACCGCCCGCTCGTTCCCCATCAACTCGGGAACCACCAGCATGCTGGCATAGGCTTGGCCGACCTTCACCGCGGCCTCGCTTCGCCGCAGATCCTGCCAGCCAGAGACAAGCACCACCGTGCTGGCGCTGAGCGCCACCACGGCAATGGCGCTGAGCGCCAAGGCAAAGATTGATCGTATGCGCATTCTTCCCGCCTTCAAACGCCGGCCTCGCGGCCACGATGCGGGGATACCGTGATTTCACTAACGCCGGCTTGACCGCCCCCGCGCGCCACCCGAAAGCTGCCGCCCCGACCGGACAGGCCCCCCCCATGACCGCCCCCCCCATCGGCCCCGAGGTTGACGCCACCCCGCGGCCCCTTCCCGCCCGCATCCCCCATGCCGGCCGCGCCGTGACGCTGGAGCCGCTGGCGGTTCGCCATGCCGCCGAACTCTGGGATGCCGCGCAGGCCGATCGCAGCGGCGATGGCTGGGCCTATATGGGCTACGGCCCCTTCGCCGATGCCGCTGCCATGCGCCGCCACGTCGCCGCCTTCGCCGCGCAGCACGACCCGATGGCCTGGGCCATCCGCCCGCACAGCAGCGGCGCCGTCTCCGGCTGGCTGACGCTGATGGAAATCCAGCCCGCCAACGCGGCGATCGAGATCGGGCACATCTGGTTCTCGCCCCGCCTGCAACGCACCCGCGCGGCGACGGAGGCGATGTTCCTCCTGATGCGCCATGCCATGGATGATCTCGGCTACCGGCGCCTCGTGTGGAAGTGCAACGCCCTCAACGCCCCTTCCCGCGCCGCCGCCGCGCGGCTCGGCTTCACCGAGGAAGGGACGCTGCGCGCCCATCTGGTGGTGAAGGGCCGTCGCCGCGACACCGCCTTCTACTCGATCCTGGAGGATGAGTGGCCGGACCGCCGCGCGCGCATCGGCGCCTGGCTGGACGATGCCAATTGGGACCATGCAGGGCGGCCCCGCACCTCCCTCTCCGCCGCCATGCGCGGGACCTGACCCACTTCCCGCTCGAAACTGACGTGGCGGTCATGTATCTTCCACCCGCCTGCAAACCGGGAGAACCGCCATGACCTCGCTGTCCAGCGTGCTCGATTTCGGCGATGTCGCCGCCTGGGGCCTCATCGTCGCGATCGCCGTCTTCGCGGTCGCCATCCGCCGCCTGCCGATGGGCGGCGCCGTGGCGCTGGCCGCCCTCGCCGCGCTCGCCGCCAAGTCGGTGATGATCCCGCTGATCTGACCGCCGCCCACCGGTTGCCATACCGGCCGGCCTGCCGCACCCTCCCCCTGTTGCGGGATGGCTGCGGAGGCGAGTGATGGCGCGGGATATCGACGACAAGGTCGGCGCGTTCGTGCCGGGACCGCGGCTGGAGATAGCGGGCGCGGCGGAGGGACCGCTCGCCGGCCTCGACTTCGCGGTGAAGGATCTGTTCGACGTCGCCGGCGCCAGCACCGGCTATGGCAATCCGGACTGGGCCCGCACCCATGCCCCTGCCGCCGCCACCGCCCCCGTGGTGCTCGCGCTGCTCCAGGCCGGGGCCAGCCTGCGCGGCAAGACCAAGACGGTCGAGCTCGCCTATGGCCTGACCGGGGAGAATGTCTGGCAGGGCACGCCGATCAACCCGGCGGCGCCGGACCGCTTCCCCGGCGGGTCCTCCTGCGGGTCCGCCGCCGCCACCGCCGCGGGCCTGGTGGATTTCGCGCTCGGGTCGGATACCGGCGGGTCGGTCCGCATCCCCGCCAGCTATTGCGGGCTGTTCGGCATCCGCCCCTCCTGGGGCGCGGTCAACCTGACGGGCGCCTGTCCCCTCGGCCCCAGCTTCGACACCGCCGGCTGGTTCGCCACCCGCGCCTCCATCCTTCGCCGGGTGGGGGAAGTGCTGCTGCCCGGCGGCGGGGAAGGCGCGCTCGGCCCGCTGCTCAAGGTGCAGGAAGCCTGGGTCAATGCCGTGCCGCAGACCGCGACGGCGCTGGTCCCGGCGCTGGCGGGGGCGGAGAAGGTGCTCGGCCACGCGCTCTCCATCCACCTGGCGCCCGAGAGCCTGGACCAGTTGTTCGAGCATTTCCGCGCCGCGCAGGCGGAGGAAGCCTGGGCCAGCCTCGGGTCGTGGATCGAGGCGGTGAAGCCCCGCTTCGGCCCCGGCGTCGGCGAACGCTTCGCCGCGGCGAAGGCGACGGACCCCGCCCGCGCCGCCGCCGCCCGCGCCTTCAAGGACGTCTTCCGCACCCGCATCCGCGCGCTGCTCGCCGGCGGCGCCGTGCTGGCCTACCCCACCTCCCCCATCCCCGCGCCGCACCTGACCGCCAGCGCCGAATCGCAGCAGGCGGTCCGGGAACGCACCATGGGCGTCACCGCCATCGCCGGCCTGGCCGGGCTGTGCGAGGTGACGATCCCCGCCGCCCGGGTGGATGGCGCGCCGGTCGGCCTGTCGCTGGCCGCCGCGCCCGGGCGGGACCGCGCGCTGCTGGCGCTGGCGGAGAGGGTGGCGGCCGCGCTGCACCTGCCGATGTGAACCGGCCCGTCCGAATCGTCATGCGCGCGCGCCTTGCCCGGGCCGGGCAGGGCGCCTAATGCCGCGCAGAGCCTCCTTCAACAGGTAAGCCGCGCCGCCATGCTGATCCGTGACGCCCAGCCGGCCGATGTACCGGCCATCACCGCCATCTATGCGCATCACGTCGCCGTCGGCACCGGCACCTTCGAGGAACAGCCCCCGGCCGAGGCCGAGATGGCCGCGCGCATCGCCAAGGTGCAGGGCGCGGGCTGGGCCTGGCTGGTGGCGGAACTGGACGGCGCCGTCATCGGCTATGCCTATTTCAACCAGTTCCGCGACCGCTCCGCCTATCGCTTCGCGGCCGAGGATTCGATCTACATCCGCGACGATGTCCGCGGCCAGGGCGTCGGCAAGGCGCTGGTGGAGGCGCTGCTGGCCCGCGCCACCGAATGCGGCTTCCGGCAGATCTTCGCGGTCATCGGCGATTCCGAGAATGTCGGCTCCATCGGCCTGCATGTCTCCCTGGGCTTCCGCCAGGCGGGCGTGCTGAAGGCGGCGGGGCTGAAGTTCGGCCGTTGGGTCGATGTGGTGTTCATGCAGCGCGCGCTGGGCGAGGGCGACCGCACCACCCCGGCCTGATGCCGGGGGCGCCCGCCCTACCGCGGGGCGGAAACCGCCAGCGCCAGCCCATCCAGCAGCCACAGCGCCAGCGCCAGCGCCGCCACGCGCTCCGCGTGCCACAGCAGCCGGTCGCGCATGACGGCCGCCATCATCGCGCCGCGGCCCTGGTCGGGCAGCCGGTCCGCCACCCCGTGGTCGACCGCCAGCGCCCACAACTCGCTGTGCCGCATGTTGCGACGGGGCATGCGATGGGCCTGGATCAGCAGGCCCAGCAGCGTCGCCGCCGCCACCCAGGCGCCCATGCGCAGCGCCAGCACCAGATCGTAGGACAGGGACAGCATCAGGGTCGCGGCCGCCAGGCCGGCGAAGCCGAGCGCCCTCCGGATCACGTAATCCGCCAATGCGCCGAGACGATCCATCCGTCCTGCTCCTTCCCTGGCGATCCTGCCATGCGGGGGGCGCCTGCCGTCCAGGCCAAAACGCGCATTGATCCGCCGCCGGGCGCCGTCGTGGCGCCCCGGGCCAATGTCGCCGGGCGATACTGCCAAAGGGATAACGGGCCGGCGGGTTCCCCCCGCCTCGCATCCTGCGGCCGCGGGCTAACCCGCCCCGTCCTCCGCCCGCCAGGCCTGCAATTTGCGATAGATGGTGGAGGGGTTGATCCGCAGGACGGAGGCCGCGCGCGGCACGTCCTGCCCCACCTGGTCCAGCGCCGCCAGGATGTAGCGCTTCTCCACCTCCGCCAGCGGCTGGAAATCCTCGATCCGCGGCGGCGGCACCCAGGGAAGCGCCGGCTCAGGCGCGGGTTCCGGCAGGCGCGGCATCGGCGCCATGGGCGGCGGCGGCGCCTCCTCCTCCGGCTCCGGCCAGGCCTGCGGTTCCAGCCGCGTCACCACCGCGACCGGCATCGGGGGTGCCACCGGCATAGGCGGCGGCGGCGGCGCGGCGGGCAGGGGCGCGCGGCCGGACGCCGTGCGCAGAAGCATGGGCGGCAGCATCGCCACCTCCACCCGTTCGCCGTCATGCAGCACGACGATGTTGCGGATCACGTTCTGCAACTGCCGGACATTGCCCGGCCAGGGATAGGAAGCCAGTGCCGCCTCCGCCTCCCGCGCGAAGGCCCGGAAGCGCTTGCCTTCCTCCTTCGCGAAGGCAGCCAGGAAGTGGCGCGCCACCAGGGCCACGTCGGCGCCGCGGGCGCGCAGCGGCGGCATCTCCACCGGCACGACATAGAGGCGGTAGTACAGATCCTCCCGGAACCGCCCAGCCTCCACCTCCGCCCAGGGGTCGCGGTTGGTGGCGGAGACGAAGCGCACATCCCCCTTCTCGGGCTTCGAGGCGCCGACAGGCTGGTAGCTGCCCGTCTGCACGAAGCGCAGCAGCTTCACCTGCATGTCGAGCGGCAATTCGCCGATCTCGTCCAGGAACAGCGTCCCGCCATCGGCCAGCTTCGCGGCGCCCAGGCGGTTATCGGTGGCCCCGCTGAAGGCGCCCTTCACATGGCCGAAGATCTCGCTCTCCAGCAGGTCCCGCGGGATGGCGCCGCAGTTCAGCGCGATGAAGGGGCCGGCGCGGCGCGGGCTCGCGCGGTGCACCGCCTCCGCCGCCAATTCCTTGCCGGTACCGCTCTCACCGGTGATGAAGACATTCGCGCGGCTGGCCGCGACGCTTTCGATGGTGCGGTACACCGCCTGCATGGCAGGCGACCCGCCGATGAACCCCATGAAGCGGTCGCGCGTCAGTTGCGCCTTCACCTCGCGCAGTTCGGTCGCCAGGGCGCGCTTCTCCAGCGCGTTCTGCAAGGTCACCGTCAGGCGCGTCTTGGCGTAGGGCTTCACGATGAAGTCGACCGCGCCCTCCCGCATCGCCTCCACCGCATGGTTCACGCTGCCATGCGCGGTGACGACGATGATGGCGGTCTCGATGCCCGCGGCGCGCAGCCGGCGCATCGCCTCGAAGCCCGAGAAATCGGGCAGCTCGATATCCATCAGGATGGCGTCGGGCTGCCAGGCGAGGGTCTGTTCCACCGCCGCCGTGCCGGTTTCCGCCACGCGGATCTCATGGCCCAGGTCGCGCAGCAGCGCGCGGGCAACCTCGGCCTGGGTGGGCGTATCCTCGACGATCAGGACGCGCGCGGCGGCCCCGGCCATGGGGGGTCAGGCGGATCCGGGAGGATTGTCGGCCAGTGCCGCCAGTTCCGCCAGCGCCGCCCGTGCCTCATGCTGCACATGCAGGGAGATGGTGCGGGGGTCGACCTGCGCGCGGTGATCCATGCCGAGCCGCGCGACATGTTCCAGCCGCCGCGCGCCAACGGCCGCCGCGGCCCCCGCCAGGCTGTGCGCCGCACGGCGATAGCCGTCCTGGTCCCCGTTCGCGACGGCGGCTTCAAGCTGCCCGGCCAGGCGGCCGAGGTCATCCTCGAAGGTCCGCACGATGCGCACGAAATCCTCGAGCGGAAGCTCGGCGGCCAGCTGTCCGGCAATGTCAGGGTCGATGGCGCTCACCTCGAACCTGTGGCACTCCGCGACGAGCCGGTCAACGACCTGCATGGCGGGGAAGGCGATGGCGGTATCCATCATCACGACCCCCGGGCTTCCAGCGCCGCCTGGTGGCCGCGCGGGCGGAACAGGTCCCAGGCCCCGGCGCGAACCGCGTCGCGCCGCGGCTGGCTGGCGAAGGCGGACAGGCGCAGCAGCGCCGCCTGCACCCGGTGCCCGGCCAGCGCCGCGCCATCGGCATCCAGCGCCAGCAGGTTGCTGCGGCAGGCCCGCGGTGCGTCCTCATCCAGCAGCCGCGCCGGCGCGGCATAGGCCTCCGCCACCTGCCGCCGCGCCGCGCGGCGCAGCAGCGCCTCATGCCCATCCGGGTCCATCACCCGCACCAGGCGGTCGGCCAGCGGCTTCGGCAGGCAGCCCACCGGGCCGCAGGCCGCCAGGTGCAGCCAGAGATCCCAATCCTCCGCCCGGCGCAGTTGTTCGTTGAAGCCGCCCACCGCGCGCAGCAAGGCGGTGCTGGCCATGACGGTGGAGGTCGCGACCAGCGGCTCGGCATAGATCTGGGCCTGCGCGCCGCGGTCCAGCACGAAACCCTCCCGCCGCATGGCGTGGCGCGCCGAGAAGGCGGCGCAGCGGCCAAGGCCGGTGGCCAGCGCCGCCCCGTCCTCCGCGAAGCGCCGGTGATCGGTGAAGGAGAAGGCGAGCTCGGGATGCAGCCGGTGCAGTTCCAGCTGCGCCGCGATCTTGCCGCGGCGCCAGCGGTCATCGGCATCCAGGAAGGCCACCAGCGGCGCCAGCGCGGCCGCGATTCCCACATTGCGCGCCGCCGCCGCGCCTTCGCCGGTGGAGACCAGCGGCCGGACGCGACGATCGGACCGCGCGATGCCGCGGAGATAGTCGGCCGTGCCATCCGTCGATCCGTCATCGACCACCAGGATCTCGATATCGGCGCGACCGCCGACGGAGGCGATGGCGCCGGGCAGCCAGCGGATCGCGTTGCGGGCGGGGATGATGACGCTGAGCCTGGGGGTGGTGGACACGGGCGCCTCTCGAACTGCATCGCGGCGGGCCGGGACAGGGCCGCCTGGGGGGGCTGGTGCAGGGGGCGTGCCGGAGGGTTGCGTTGCAGATTGCAAGAGCGGGGAGGCGTGATGACGGGGAGCGCTGCCCCCCGAACCCCCCGCCAGGGTCCGGCGGGACCCTGGATCGCGGGGTTTTGGCAATGACTTCAGGGGCCTGCGGGCTCGGGGGGGGAGTCGCGGAACGCGCGGCACGGCGCCTGCGTAGCGCCAGGCGGCGCAGCCCCCAACCGCGCCGGAGGAGTCCGAACCATGCCGTTCGACGCCACGCCACAGGGCCCGACCACCCCAACGGCCCCGCTTCTTTGCATCCTGCCCGCCGATGGGCGGGAACCCGCGGAACTCGCCAGCCTCCGCCGGATGGGCTGGCCGATCGTCACCCTCGCCTTGGCGGACGGCCCGGCGCCGGCATCCAGCCTGGCACGGATGAACCCCCTCGCCCTGGCCCGCGCGAGTCACTTCGCCTTCGCGCAGCGGGACCTGCCGCCGCGCGACGCGCTGCGCCAGGGCGCCCGCATCGCCGCCGCCTTCCGCGCCCATGGCTGCGGCGCCATCCACGCCACCGCCGCCGATGCCACCGCCACCGCCGCCCTGGTCGGCGCGCGCCTGGCAGGGGCGCCCGCCTCCCTGATCGTGCGGGACGGGGATGGCCAGGACCTCGCGCGCAAGCTGCGGGCCGCGGACATCGTCTTCGCGACCGGGGCGACGATGGCCGGCCGGCTGCGCGCCCTGGCACCGCAGATCGCCCTCCGCACCCTGCCCCTCGCGGTCGATATCCCGGCCGATGCCACGCCCGGGCCGCGCAACGCCCGCCTGCTCTGCCTGGCGTCAATGGACAGCGCGGCCGGGCTGCGGCCCCTGCTGGCCGCCCTGGCGCTGCTGCCCGCGGACCAGCGGCCCGTGGTGGACGTGATCGGCAGCGGCCCGCTCTTCGACACGCTGCGGGCGGAAGCGCTGGAAGCCGGCGTCTCCGACCACGCCCGCTTCCTCGGTGCGCGGCCGGCCGACTGGCTGGCGGCGGAAGGCCCGCGCTACCTCGGCTTCGTGGCGCCCGATGCCTCGGCCGGGGATGCCTTGCGGGCCATGGCCCTGCGCCTGCCCGTCATCGGCCCCGCCACGCCGGGGATGCGGGACGTCGTGGCGGCGGATTGCGGCCATCTGGTGCCGCCCGGGGATATGCCGGCGCTGGCCCGCGCGCTGCGCTGGCTCACCATCCTGCCGAATGACCAGCGCCGCCTGATGGGCGAGGCGGGGCGGGACCGGGTGCTGGGCGGCCACACCACCGCCATCCGCGCCGCGGCGCTCGCCCAGGGATTGGCGACCATGGCCGCCGCGGCGACGGCGCGGCTGGCGGCCTGATGGGCTGCTACTGGCGCGCGCCGAAGCGCAGCAGCATGGCGCGCAGCGGGTCGGAACCGGGGTTATGCGCCTCCATCGCCATCACGATCTGCCGCGCGGAATACTGCCGGCCGTAATAGGCGGTGGCGGCCTCCGGCCGGTAGGACAGGACGGAGCCGGAAAGGGAGATGCCCGCGAACAACCCGCGGGACCGCGCGACGGCCACGATATCCGCCCCCGCCGCCGCCGTGGTGCTGCCCTGGATGCCGCCGCCGATGGTGGCCAGCGCGACGGAGGCATCGGCGCCGATCTTGAACTGGCTGTCCATCACCGCGCCCAGGCCGCGATCCGTCATGATCATCATGATGACCATGGCGTCCTGCACGCCGATCTGCAGGCCGACGCTGCCCGACCCCACCGTGTAGAAGGCCGGCGAGGACCAGGACCCGGCCCCGTCCCGCCCGACCAGCACGCAGGACCCGCCCTCACCCCCCAGGATGAAGCCGGCGCGGAACAGCCGCGGGCAGACCATGACGGCGCGCGACCGGCGCAGGAAGCTCAGCGCATCGGCCGTATTCTCCCCGGTCGACATCAGTTCCTGCACCGCGAGCGTCGCCCGGTCGACGAGGGCCTGTTCCTCCTGCTGCGCGGCCGCCGGCAGCGCGATCAGCAGGCTGAGTGCCACGATGATGCCACGGAGCATGAACGACCTCCTCCAACCCTATGAGGGTCAAGGTTCTACCCGTCCGCGACTCGGGTGTCCAAGGGCAAGCTGTGGCGGCCTCGGGGTGTTTTGGTGGCGGAGGCCCGGACGACCCGCCACGGGCGTGAGCGGCTACGCCGCCACGGGAGTGAAGGGTTCCTCGTTCACCGCCGCCACCCGCCAATCCGCCCCCTGCTTCTCCAGCCGGGTCAGGGACAGGTTCTTGATGGAGAAGATCAGCGCCTGGTGCGGCGTCAGTCCCATCGCATGGGCGATGGCGGCGCGGATCGACCCGCCATGGGCCACGATCACGATATCGCCGCCCGGCGTTTCCGCCGCCAGCCGCTCCAGCACCGGCGCCACGCGCTCCACCATCTCGCTGAAGGATTCCCCGCCGGGCGGCTTCTCATCCGCCCCATGCGGCCAGAAGGGGTGCGGCGGGTGGCGGAGCTTCTCGGCGAAAGCCTCATGCGACAGGCCCTGCCATTCGCCGAGGTGCTGTTCCGCCAGGTCCGGCTCCGTCTGCAAGGGCGCCTCCGGATAGCCCGCCGCGAAGATGGCGGCGGCGGTGGCGCGGGTGCGGGACAGGCTCGTCACCACCCAGCGCGCCCCGGCCGGCAGCCGGGCGGCCAGCCAGCGGTAGGACAGCGCCTCCTGCTGAAGCGCCAGGTCGCAGAGCGGCACGTCCATGCTGCCATAGATCAGCGCGCGGGCCGAAGGCTCGACCAGCGCATGCCGGACGAGGAAGATGCGGGTGTTCGTCACGTTGCCGGGTCTAGCGCCGGCATCCGCGCGCCGGAAGGCCCCCTATCGCGCCCGTTGGCGCGCCTGCCCCACCCAATAGGCCTCCGGCAGCCCATCCACCTGGTGCGCGCTCGGCATCACCACCGGCACCTGGAGGCAGAGCGACTGCGCCGGCAGCACATCCCGCCACTGTTCCACCAGTTGCTTGTAGGCGCGCCCGACGGGTCGGATCTTCCGGTCCAGGTCATAGAGGCCGACGGGATCGACATGCCCGTTCTCCTCCCGCAGCGCGCTGTCCCAATCCACCTGGTCCGTCAGCGAATACCAGGTGAAGCCCACCACCGGCACGCCGTCATTCCGCACGCGCAGCACATTCGCCCATTGCTTCCACAGCCAGCGTTCCGCGGCGCCCTCGCCATCCTCGCGGATGTTGGTCTCGGTATGCATCACCGGCAGCGCGTAGCGGTCATGGTACTGGTGCGTCAGCACGGCATAGCCGAAGACCTCGCCCGAGGCGCGCGTCGCGCCATCCGGCATAACCAGGTGCTCGTTGGTCCAGTAGTAGTCATTGCCCATGATGCAGTGGCGCTTCAGCGGGCTGTGGCTCAGGAAGAAATGGTATTCCGCTCGTGTCATGCCGTTGTCCATCAGGTATTCGTACATCCCGCTGTCCACGCGCCGCCCGTAGTTGAGGTCGAGCGACAGGAAGCGTTCCTGGTTGCGCAGCTCCGCCGGCCCGATCGCGGCCGGGCTCTCCGCGTGGAAATACTCCGTGCTCTCGGACTGGATGAAGATCGCGTCGGGCCGCACCGCCAGGATCGCGCGCATCGCCAGCACATTGGCGGCGACGATGTGCTTCAGCGCGGTGACGAAGCCGCGGTCGGTGGAAAGCTGTTCGTTCCACCAGCCATAGCGCGCGGAGAAGAGCGCGCAGATGTACATCTCATTGACCGGCGTATAGAGCTGCACCCAGGGAAAGCGCCGCGCGAAGGCGCCCGCATAGGCCGCGAAGAGATTCGGGAAGTCCGGATTCTGGAAATCCCCGATCCAGTCCGGCACGCCGAAATGGCAGAGATCGACGATCGGCACGATGTCGCGGCGATGCAACTCCCCGAAGGTCTGGTCGGCGAAGTCCCAATCGTGCCGGCCGGGGCCGATCAGCGTGGTGTGCAGCGGCGGGCCGTAGCGCAGGAAACTCAGCCCCATCTCCTGCACCAGCGCGAAATCCTCCCGCCATCGCTCGTAATGGCCACAGCGCGCCATCTGGTCCACGCGCACCGTGCCGCCCTTGATGCGGGGGATGCTGTTCTCGATGCCGGTGGCGAAGAGGAAGGCGGGGGGCGTGCTCATGCAGCCGCAACGCCCACCAGCGCTTCGGGTTGGCCTACTCCCCGATGCTCAACAGCGCGCCCCGCTCCCGCGCCGCCTGGAACTGCCGCAGGAACAGCGCCACCGCGCCCGCCAGCCACACCAGGTTCAACCCGAAGGCCGCGGCCAGATGGCCCCAGGCGATGGTGCCGTCCAGCAGCACGCCGCGCATGCCCTCGAACACATGCGCCGCCGGCACCATCAGCGCCACCGGCTGCAACCAGCCCGGCAGGACGGAGACGGGGTAGAACACGGCCGCGAAGGGCGTCAGCCCGAACAGCACGCTCCACGCCAGCGGCTCCGCCCCCGCCCCATGCCGCAGGATCAGCGCCGTGACGGCCAGCGCCACCGCCCAGCCCATCATCATCAGCCCCGCGAAGAACAGCACGATGACGGGCCCCAGCGTCCACAGCCCGAAGCCGTAGAGCAGCCAGGCCAGGCCCACCGCCGGCAGCACGCCCGCGAACATGCGCAGCGCGCTCATCGCCACCAGCGCCGCCACCAGTTCCATCGGGCGCAGCGGGCTGACGAAGACATGGCCTAGGTTGCGGCTCCACACCTCCTCAAGGAACGATATCGCGAAGCCCATCTGGCTGCGGATCGCGACCTCCCACAGCAGCACGCCGCCCAGCAGCACCCCCGCCGCCACGCTGGCCACGTTGTTCTGCACCCCCGCGAGGTAGGCGGTGACGAAGCCCCACACCACCATCTGCAGCACCGGCCAATAGGCCAGTTCCAGCACCCGCGGCCAGGACCGGCGATAGAGCGCCAGGTGCCGGTACATCAGCCCCCAGACGCGCCGGCCCGCAGACGCCCCGCTCATGCCATCTGCTCCGCCGACCCGTCGGCGCGCTCCGCCGCGTTTCCGCGTTCACGCGCAATATCGAGAAACACCTCCTCCAGATCGTCCCGCCCGTAGCGTTCCAGCAGCGCCGAGGGGCTGCCCCGATCCACCACCCGCCCCGCGCGCAGCACCAGCACCTCCGCGCACAACCGCTCGACCTCCGCCATGTTGTGGCTCGCCAGCAGGATCGCGCAGCCGCTTTCCGCCCGGTAGCGTTCCAGCCAGGACCGCACCCAGTCGCCCGTATCCGGGTCGAGGCTCGCCGTCGGCTCATCCAGCAGCAGCAGATCCGGCCGGTTCACCAGCGATTTCGCCAGCGCCACGCGCGTCTTCTGCCCCGCGGAGAGTTCCCCCGCCGGCCGCTTCAGCAGGTCTGTCAGTTGAAGCTGTTCCGCCAGTTCCTCGATCCGCTGCCGAGGCTTCGGCACACCGTAGAGATGCGCATAGACCATCAAATTCTCCGCCACGGAAAGCCGGTGCGGCAGCGCGACATAGGGGGAGGAGAAGTTCATCCGCGCCAGTGCCGCGAAGCGATCCACCGCCATGTCATGCCCCAGCGCCAGGATGCGCCCGCCACTCGGCACCAGCAGGCCGAGCAGCATGGCGATGGTCGTCGTCTTGCCCGCGCCATTGCCCCCCAGCAGCCCCCAGGTGGCGCCGCGCGGCAGGGTGAAGGACAGGTCCACGACGGCGGGGGCGCCTTCGGGCCTGTAGCGCTTGGTCAGGCCCTGGACGGCAAGGGCCGCGTTGTCATCGGTGATCATCCCACCGATATGCGCGGCGGCCCGGCCAGGGCAAGCGCACGGGCCTGGGCCTGCTCAGTGTCCCCGGCGCCGCCGCTCCACCAGCGGCCCCTGGAAGCGCCGGATGCCGACCTCCCACCCCCAGGCGATGGCGGCGGGGCGATCGACGCCCACCAGCACCACCGCCTCCGCGCCCCGGCCTTCGGCCGCCTGCCCCTCGGCCAGGAAACTGGCCAGGCCGGATGGCACCGTCATCGGCAATTCCGGTGACCAGCGCAGCCGCAGCAGGTCCAGCCCGAGCCGCGCCATGGGCAGCACCGCCAGCAGCCCGGCCGGCGCATCGTCCAGTGCCAAGCCATAGCCGCGTGGCCGCACCAGGTCCCGCGCCGCCACGAAGCCGACGGGGTCCGCCAGCACATCCGCCGCCCGGAAGCTGATCGTGATCTCCTTGCGCCGCCCAGCCGGCAGCCCGGCATCGAAGCGGTCGAAGGCCGGGGAGGCGATGGTCGCCGGCGCCAACGGCAGGCCGACCGGCTTCCAGCCCATCTGCGCCGCGGGGCGCACGATCTCCGCCAGCATCCGCGCTTCCGCCAGTCGCGCCAGGCGCCGCCGCAGGGCGGAGGATGCGCCGGTATCCGCGCCTTCCAGCACCAGGGCCGACAGCGCCGGCCAGGCGATGCGCCGGTCCTCCCACAGCGGTTCCGCCGGCGCGCCATCGGGGTCCATCCGGCAGACCGCCTGGCGGGCCGTCACGGGGTCCAGATCCGCCCGCGCCAGCGCGCGTTCCGCCGCGGCGATCTGGGCGGTGGTCACGGGTGGCCGCGGCTCCGCGGCATCGGGCTCCTCCGGCGCCGGATCCAGGCCGAGGCTTTCCGACGCCGCCGCCAGCAATTGCGCCGCCGCTTCCGGCAGCCGCAGGCTCCTCACCGCATCCTGCGCCGCGGCGTCCAGCGTCCGCGCCAGCGCGGCGCGGGTGTTCTCCAGGGCCAGGGCCGGCGGCGGCGCGACCGCCACCACATCGCCATTCGGCAGGTCGAAGACGCGGGTGCGGGCGCCGGACAGCGCCGGGCCCAGCGCATCCCGCAGCATCCGCTGGTGATGCGGCCGCCGCATGGCCGGCGACAGCCCCGCCATGCGCAGGTGCAGCACATCCCGCGACGCATTCGCCGCCACCGTCTCCCGCACGAAGGCCGCGAGTTCGGCCGCGGCGCGGATGGTGGAGGGGCGGCGGTCGGTGTCGAGGCCGCTCATGCCGCCGGGCTCAGGACCGGGGGCGGCACCAGGGACGGCACCGGGGCCGGCGGCCGGAAGGCCACGGGGGCGGGCACCGGCATCGCCAGCGCCGCCGCCAGCGCCGGAGCGGGTTCGATCCGCGTCACGCCCAGGCTGCGCGCCCAGGCCAGCGCATCGGCATCCCGCACCCCCGCCAGGGTCAGCCGCGCGGGGTCGACCCGGCGCAGCGCGGCGTGGCAGGCGGGCGCCAGCAGCGCCTCACTCCAATGCAGGCGCAGCAGGTCCGCCGGCAGGTCGTCCGGCGCCAGCAGGCCCAGCGCCTCCGCCGTCAGCCCATCCACTTCCAGCAGCCAGCCCATGCCGGCCAGCAATGCCCGCCGCGCGGCCAGCGCGCGCGGGTCCGCCGCTTCCTCCAGCGTCACGGCGGCCACCAGCATGGCACCGCCCCGCCGGCCGCCATCGCGCCCGGTCAGCGCGGCGGGCGGCACGGGCAGGTGCAGCGGGCCCGGCAGCCGGTCCCCGATCAGCGGGCCGCATTGCGCGGGATCCCCGATGGCGCGCAGCAACCGCCCCGCGATGGCCCGCGCCGCATGTTCCACCAGGTCCCGGTCCTGCCCCAGCACGCCCATCTTCCGCGCCAGCGCATCCCGCGCCACGTCCAGGCGCAGGAAGGCCGGGCGGGGCGCCGCCTGGCCCTCCGCCAGCCGCCAGCCGACGTGCCGCGCCACCACGCCCTCCAGCGCCAGGCGCTTCAGCCAGTCATCGAGTCCCGCCAGTTCCGGCCCCGCGGAGGCCGCGATCGGCTCCGCCAGCCCGTCCCGCCCCGCGGCGTAGTCCAGCAGCGCCGGGGCATCGCGTTCCAGCGACCACAGCCCGGCATGGACCGCCCCCGGCGCGCCCCCGCCCAGCAGGCGGTCGAGCAGCAGGCGCAGCCGTTCCGCCCGCGCCGCCTCCGCCCCCACCAGCAGCAGGTCGCCGCCATGGCCTTCCGTCACCGTGCCGCCCGCGGCCAGCGCGCCTTCCAGCAGCAGCGCCCGCGCCACGCGGCGCCGGTGCGCCGGCAGGTCCCGCACGCGCAGCACCACCCGCCCCGCGGGGGCGCGCAGCGCCTCCCGCATCACCACGCCGATCGGGGGCCCCGCCCCGGGCCCGGGCGACGCCCCACCCGCGGCGGCCGGGGCGGCCGTGTCTGGCACCGTCTCTCGGAACGTTGGACCTTCGGGCATGTTGATGGGACCACCGGGGGGCCGGAGGGCGACGTGCGCCCCCCTTCGCGCTAGGTTCCTCCCGGCATGCTTACGGAATTCTTAGCGCCGGCCCGGCTTCCGCACGGCCAGCGCATCTACGCGATCGGCGATCCCCATGGCTGCGTGGGGCGGCTGGAGGCGCTGCACGACCGGATCGCCGAACACCTGCTGGACCACCCGGTGGAACGCGCCACGCTCATCCACCTCGGCGATTATGTCGATCGCGGGCCGGACAGCGCGGCGGTGATCGACCTGCTGCTGGGCCCGCCACCGCTGCACGGGATGCAGGTGGTGAACCTGGTCGGCAACCATGAACAGATGATGCTGGCCGCGCTGTCCCCCACCGCGCCGGATGCGGTGCTGGATTTCTGGCTGGACAATGGCGGCGGCGCGACGCTGGAAAGCTACGGCCTGTCGCCGCGCGATCCCACGGGCTGGGCCGCAGTGCCGGACGACCACCTGGCCTTCCTGCGGGGCTGCCGGGCCAGCCACGCCGCGGGCGGCTATTTCTTCGCCCATGCCGGCATCCGGCCCGATGTGCCCCTGGCCGCGCAGGACGTGATGGACCTGACCTGGATCCGCGAGCCCTTCCTGTCCTGGCGCGGCCCGGTGCCGGCGGTGGTGGTGCATGGCCACACCCCCTGCAAGGCGCCGGAGATCCGCGGCCACCGCATCGGTATCGATACCGGCGCCGTCTTCGGCGGCGACCTGACCTGCGCGGTGCTGCAGGATGACCGCATCGGCTTCCTGATGGCTTGATACCAACGGCCGCTTGCAGCGACTCGTTGGTGTTCGCTTTTCGCCCTCAAGCGCCGGGCGCGGCCTCCGGCCGCTGGGCCCGCGGCACTGGCCGCGGGCCGCGTTCGCGCCCTCGGCCGGCTACGCCGGCCGCAGATCATGCCATCGCGCCGTTGGCATGAGACCGCCGGCCACTTCCTACTTTATTGCCCACCCGCGCGGGCGTGCCTTGCGCCCGATGGCGCGATTGGGGTAGGGCGATTGCATGCAAGGCCCCGCGCCCGCCGACCTGCCGACCCCCGAAATCCCCGTCGGTGACCTGACGGAGGCGGTGCGCCTGTTGAAGCGCGCCTCCGTCCTCGTGGTCGGCGACGCCATGCTCGACCGCTACGTCTATGGCCAGGTCCAGCGCGTCAGCCCGGAGGCCCCGGTGGCCGTGCTGGCGGTGGAACGCGAACTCGCCATGCCCGGCGGTGCCGGCAATGTGGTGCGCAACCTGACCGCGCTCGGCGCCGCCGTCGCCTTCGTCTCCGTGGTCGGCGACGACCAGGCGGGCAGCGACCTGACGGGCCTGATCGGCGGCCAGCCCAATGTGGAGCCCTGGCTGCTGGTCCAGGGCGGCCGCGCCACCACCACCAAGACCCGCTTCATCGCCGCCGGCCAGCAATTGCTGCGCGCGGACCATGAGATGGCGGGGCCGATCAATGCCCGCCTCGCGGACCGCATGGTGCGGATCGCCGCCGATGCCGTGGCCGCGACCACCGTCATGGTGCTGTCCGACTACCAGAAGGGCGTGCTCGCCGGGGATGTCGCGCAGCGCCTGATCGCCGCAGCCCGCGCCGCCGGCCGCCGCGTGGTGGTGGACCCCAAGGGCGTGGACTACGCCCGCTACGCCGGCGCGGACATGGTCACGCCGAACCGCGCCGAACTGGCCCTGGCCACCGGCATGGCGGTCGATACGGAAGAAGCCATCGTCGCCGCCGCCCAGCACCTTCGCGACACCTACCGCTTCGGCGCCGTGCTGGTGACGCGAAGCGAGGATGGGATGACCCTGGTCGATGCCCAGGGCATCCGCCATTTCCCGGCCGAGGCGCCGGAGGTGCATGACGTCTCCGGCGCCGGGGATACGGTGGTCGCCGTGGTGGCCGCGGGCCTGGCCGCGGGCCTCACCGCCCCCGTCGCGGCGCGGCTGGCCAACATCGCGGCCGGCATCGTGGTGGGCAAGGTCGGCACCGCCGTGGCGCGCGAAAGCGACCTGGCGGAGGCCCTGACGCCGGAGCGCGGCGCGCTGCGCAAGGTCGTCTCCCGCGCCACCGCCATGGAACAGGTGGAACGCTGGCGCCGCCGCGGCTACCGGATCGGCTTCACCAATGGCTGCTTCGACCTGCTGCATCCCGGCCATGTCCATCTGCTGGAACAGGCGCGGTCCTGGTGCGACCGGCTGGTGGTCGGGCTCAACGCCGATTCCAGCGTCAAGCGCCTGAAGGGGGAAACCCGCCCCATCCAGGGGGAGGCCGCCCGCGCCGCCGTCCTGGCCTCCGTCTCCTCCGTCGACCTGGTCAGCGTGTTCGAGGAAGACACCCCCGTCGACCTCATCAAGCTGCTGCGGCCGGATGTGCTGGTGAAGGGCGCCGACTACACCGTGGACAAGGTGGTAGGCGGCGACCTGGTCACGGAATGGGGCGGCCAGGTGCGCCTGGCGCAGCTCCTCCCGGGGCAGAGCACCACCGCCACGGTGGCCCGCATCCGCGGCTGAGGCCGCGGGTTCCACTGGCTTTCCCGCCGATGTTCCTGCTATGATCCCGTCGCCACGGGGGTGATCCATGCCCGGGGCCGGGCGCCGTCACCCACCGCCCCCCGAAAAACGCGACTAAATGCGCATAAATCGGCTAATCGGCTTAAACGGGTTAGTGGCTAAAATGCCACGGCATCACTCCACCCGCAGCGCCGCCCGCATCTCCGCCAGCCCCGCCGGGTCCTGCAAGGCCGCCAGCCGCCCCGCCGCCGTCACGGCATAGCGATGCAGCAGGGCGCGGCGTCGCGCCGGGGCCAGGGGATGGGAAGACGCCTCCCGCACCAGCGCGGCCTCCCGCCCCTCCACCACCAGCAGCCCGGCATCCGGCGGCAGCAATTCGATGGGGAAGTCGAGGTCCACGGCGAAGTAGAGCAGGTCGCAGAAATCCCGGTATTCCGGCCATTTGGCGTCACTGAGGAAATCCCGCGCGCAGGACTTCACCTCCACCACCGCGAAGCGGCCATCGGGCAGCAGCGCCAGGATATCGGCCCGCCGCCCATTCGGCAGCGGCATCTCCCGCACCGGCGCCCAGCCGCGGAGGCCACAGAACAGGCTGGCGGCACGGCAGACGGCGACGGTGCGCTCAGGCGTGGTGATGGCGGCGGACATGCCTCATGTTCGGGCTTCGTTCACGCAACAGTCAATCCGTCGGCAGCGTGAGGAACCGGCAAGGCCGCGGCGCGTGTTACAGTCATGGTCGCAACACGGTTTGCCGTCGCCATCCACATCCTTCTCCTCCTCGCCACGGAACCCGGCGGGCAGGCCACCAGCGGCCGCCTGGCCGACAGCGTGGGCACCAACCCCGTCGTCATCCGGCGGCTGGCGGGTCAGCTGGCCCGCGCCGGGCTGATCCGCATCCGCCGCGGCCCGGGCGGTGCGGAACTCGCCCGGCCGGCGGCGGAGATCACGCTGGCCGAGATCTGGCAGGCCATGCGCCGCAACGGCCTGCCGCTACTGCCGATCCATCGCGCCCCCAACAACGGCGATGCCATCGGCCGCGGCGCGCCCGCCTTGCTGCGGGAGGTCTTCGATGCCGCGGAGGCGGCGCTGGAATCGCGCCTGGCCGGCGTGACGGTCGCTGATCTGTGCCGGCAGCTGGCGGCCGCTCAGGCGACCTGATCGAGCCCGGCGCGCAGCGCCTCCGCGCCCGGCGCGCCGGGGTCGATCAGGCCGTGGCGCAGGAAGAAGTCGATCAGCACCAGGTTCACGTTGAACTTCACCCGGTCCGTCTCCCGCACCGCGCGGGCCACCGCCTCCACCGGCAGCAGTTCGAAGCGCTCCACCTCGTCATCATGCGGCGTGGGGGTGAAGCCGTCGGGGAGTTCCAGGTCGTAGCAATGCAGCACGTCCCGGCGCAGCCCTTCTGGTGTCGCCATGATGTAGGAGACGCGGCCCGCGAAGACCGCCTGCCCCGCCAGTTCCGGCGGGATGGAGGCTTCCTCGGCCGCCTCCTTCACCAGGCATTCCGCGGGGGAGAGGCCGGCCGGGATGCCACCCGCCACCACATTGTCCATCTGCCCCGGCGCCACCGGCTTGACGCGGGATCGCCACCCCACCCAGAGGTGCAGCCCGTTCGCCCGGCGGACGAAGCCGTTCACATGCACGCCCTGGGACATGATCCCGAAGGCCGGCAGCGCGCCGCGGTCGATCGTCGCCAGCGCCGGGCCATCGGGCGTGGCCCGAACGTCGAAGGCCTCCTGCCGGATGGTCAGGTGCCCGCGGCCGGCCAGGCCCTTCACCGCCGTCGCCAGCGCCTCGCTCCGCGCCCCCGGCGCGCGCAGCCGCCCGGCCAGCGCCACGCCGCGATCGTCGAAGTGGAACTCCCGGGGATAGAAGGCCAGCGCCCTGGCGAGTTCGGCGCCGAGCCACCCCACCTGTTCCTCCCCGATCCGGAAGCGGATGAGGTGGGAGGGGGAGGCGATGTTGTTGCAGGCGGCGATGTGCCGCTCATAGGGGGCGAGCGCGTCCATCCCTCCCAGTAGCGCGCGCAGCGCATGGCACGGAAGACCACTTGCCGGTTTGCGCGACCTGCGTCACGCCCCACTTATGAAAGGAACGCGCCTCCGGAGCCCTTGAGTGCAGATGAATATCCCCGGTGAGCGCAGCCATCTGCGCACGCTGATGAACATGGCCCCCTATCTCTGGCCGCCGGGCGAGCCCGGGCTGCGCGCGCGCGTCGTCATCAGCCTGGCGCTGCTGGTCTTCGCCAAGGCCGCAAATGTGCTGGTGCCCATCGCCTTCGCCCGCGCCGTGGATGCACTCGCCCCGCAAGCCGGGGGTGCGGGGGCGATCGCGGCGGTGCCGATCGCGCTCGTCCTTGGCTACGGGCTGATGCGCATCACCAGCAGCGGCTTCAATGAATTGCGGGACGCCATCTTCGCCCGCGTGCAGGGCCGCGCCACGCGGCGCATCGCGCTACAGGTCTTCCAGCATCTGCACGCGCTGTCGCTGCGCTTCCACCTCGATCGCCAGACCGGCGGCCTGTCCCGCGTGCTGGAACGCGGCACGCGGGGCATGACCTTCGTCCTCGACTTCCTGCTGTTCAACATCATTCCCACGATCTTCGAGATCCTGCTGGTCTCCCTGATCCTGTGGGGGATGTTCGACGTGACCTTCACCGTCGTCATCCTCGGCACCGTCGGCGTCTACATCGCCTACACGCTGCTCTTCACGGAATGGCGGCTGCGCTTCCGCCGCGCGATGAACGAGACGGATACCGAGGCCAATACGCGCGCCATCGACAGCCTGCTGAACTACGAGACGGTCAAGTATTTCGGCAACGAGGCGCACGAGGCCCGCCGCTACGACGGCAGCCTGGAGCGCTACGAGAAGGCCTATGTCCGGTCCGAGGTCAGCCTGAACGGCCTCAATTTCGGCCAGCAGGCCATCATCGGCCTCGGCCTGACCATCGTCATGCTGATGGCGGCGGGGCGCGTGGCGAATGGGGGGATGAGCGTCGGCGACTTCGTGCTGGTCAACACCTATATGATCCAGCTGTTCCAGCCGCTGAACATCCTCGGTTTCGCCTATCGCGAGATCAAGCAGGGGCTGACGGACATGGAAGCCATGTTCCGCCTGATGCGGGAGGAGCGGGAGGTCGCCGACAAGCCCGGCGCGCCGGCGCTGGCCGTCACGCAGGGGGAGATCCGGTTCGAGGATGTGCGCTTCGGCTACCGCCCGGACCGCACCATCCTGAAGGGCGTCAGCTTCACCGTGCCCCCTGGCCGGACGCTGGCCATCGTCGGCCCGACCGGCGCCGGCAAATCCACCATCAGCCGGCTGCTGTTCCGCTTCTACGACACGTCAGGCGGCCGCGTGATGATCGATGGGCAGGATGTGCGGGACGTGACGCAGGACAGCGTCCGCGCCGCCATCGGCGTGGTGCCGCAGGACACGGTGCTGTTCAACGACACCATCCGCTACAACATCGCCTATGGCCGGCCGAGTGCCAGCCAGGAGGAGGTGGAGAATGCCGCCCGCCTGGCGCAGGTGCATGATTTCGTGCTCCGCCTGCCGGATGGCTACGACACCAAGGTGGGGGAGCGGGGCCTCAAGCTCTCGGGCGGGGAGAAGCAGCGCGTCGCCATCGCCCGCACCCTGCTGAAGAACCCGCGCCTGCTGATCCTGGACGAGGCCACCAGCGCGCTGGATACGCGGACGGAGCAGGACATCCAGGCCGCGCTCCGCGATGCCGCCCGCGGCCGGACCACCCTGGTGATCGCGCACCGCCTCTCCACCGTGGTGGATGCGGATGAGATCCTGGTGCTGCAGGACGGTCAGGTGGCGGAGCGTGGCTCCCACGGCCAGCTGATCGCCGCCGATGGCCTCTACGCCGCCATGTGGCGCCGGCAGTCGGAGGCGGTGGCCGCCGCGGAAGCGGCGGCGGCCGCCCAGGCTGCCGCGGAGGACACCTCGGCGGCGCTGGCGGCGCCCGCCTGAGCCATCTTCGGCCGCCCCGGGGCTTCCCTCGGGGCGAGTCGCTGCCTATGTCGCAGATCATTCAAGGAAGACGCCGCATGCAGTTCGACCCCCAGGGCGTGGCCCCGGAAGACCTCAGCCACGCCGGTTCGGTGGTCGACAAGGCCATCGAATACATGATCGAGCAGGGCATCGCGCCGATCTCCATCGCCTCCGCCCTGCTGGGCGGCGCGCTCGGCATGCTGTCGCGCAGCATGGATGACCGCGCGGTGGCGGGCGTGCTGCGCAGCGCGCTGTCCTCCGTCGAGGCCGGTGAGCTGGCGGAGATGCGCCGCGCGGCCGGCGAGCCTCCGCACGCTGCCAACCTTTAGCGCGCCAATCTCTGGCGCGATCGCCGCGCCAAGGCTTGACGCCGCGGGGGCGATCCGCGATATGGCCCCCTCTCCGGACCACTCCGCGTGCGGCAGCCTGGCCACTCCGTCCCAGGCCCCCGTGCGCGCGCTTTCTCGGGATACATGTCATGGCCCGCCGCTGCGGAATCACCGGCAAGGGCGTGCTGACGGGTAACAACGTCAGCCACGCCAACAACAAGACCCGTCGCCGCTTCCTGCCGAACCTGCAGGAAACGTCGTTCTTCTCCGATATCCTTGGCACGCCGGTGCGCATGCGCCTGTCCGTCAACGGTATCCGGACGGTGGAGCACAATGGCGGCTTCGACGCCTTCCTGCTCAACACCCCGAACCGCGACCTGCCGGTCGAGGCGCAGGTGCTGAAGCGCCGCCTGGCGCGTGCCCAGGCGAAGAAGGCCGTCGCCGCCTGACGACGGTATGGCGCGGCATCACGCCGCGCCGTTCACGGCGTGTCCGGTTGCCTTGACGGTCCCGGACACCCGCTCTTCCCGCCCGACAGCGGGCTCCTCACGAAAGCGTCAACTCAGTTTGACGTTTTTACATGACATGGACCGGCATTAAGGCTCCGACGTTTACCGTTCGGAAACCAAATCGGTTCCACTGTCGCGCCGATGACGCCCGAGTCCCTCCTTCTGATCGCCGTCCTGCCGGCGGCCGCGGCCCTTGCCGTGGCGCTTTGGATGCGATCGATCCTGATCGACGCGCGCAACCGCGTCGCGGCTTCCGAACGGCTGGCGGCCGCGCGGGGTCGGTGCCTCTCCCTCGCCGCGCAGGAACTGCGCGGGCCCGGCCTGGCGCTGATGGCCCAGGCGGCCCAGATGGTGCCCGGCCCGCGCCGGGACGGGGAGGAGACGCCACTCGAAGGCGTTGCCCAGCAATTGCTGCGGCTGGCCGATGACCTGGCCGACTTCGCCACCGAACCCTCCCCCCGCACGCTGCATGAGGCACCGGCCCTGCTCGGCCCCGTGGTGGATGCCGCCATCGCCGCCGTGGCCGCGCAGATCCGGCCGGGCCGTCGCCACTGGCAGGTCGATCCCGGCCTGCGCAGCCTGACCGTGAAGGCCGATCGCCGCGCGCTGGAAGGCGCGCTGGCCGCCCTGCTGCGCCGGGCCGCGCGCCATTCCCGCGACGGCGACGTGGTGGCCCTGCGCCATGTGCTGGGGGCGGAAACCGTCGCCATCGTCGTCGAGGATGAGGGCGATGGCCTGCCGGCCCATGACCTGGTGATGGATGCGGCCAGCCCCGTCGCCGGCACGCGGGGACTCGACCTAGGCCTGACCCTCGCGCGGTCCCTGGCCGCGGCCCATGGCGGCGACATCCGCCTGGAAAGCGCGCCCGGCATCGGTGCCCGCGCCTGGCTCACCCTGCCCCGCGAAAGGCTGATGGAAGTCGCCTGATCAGCCCGGCAGTTCGAGGACCAGCAGCAAGGTCCGCTGCAACCGGTTCTCGTTGTCGTCGGAGATGATGGCCAGCAGCGTCCGGCCCTCCCGCCGCAGCACCGCCAGCCCCTCGTAATTGTCGCTGGGGATGGGGGCGGACAGGCGCAGCAATTCCTCCCCCTGCAGCACCGCGCCGATGGCGGGGGCGGCAAGCTGGGCGGGCGGCACCCGGACCAGGCGGCCGGAAAAACCCCCGAAGATCGAGAAGCTGCGTTCCAGCACCAGCAGCGCGCCATCCGGCAGCGCGGCCGCATCCACTGGCAGCAGGCCCGCGCCGGGGCGATAGGCGATGGGGCGCCAGGCGCCGGGCCGGCCGATCCAGGCGGCCGTGACGGTGGGGTCCTGCCCCGGCGGAAACTCCTCCGCGATCGCCACCAGCCTTCCATCCGGCAGCACCGCCAGCGATTCCAGCCCCGCATTGGCCGGCGCCAGCTCCAGCCGCGGCGGTGCCTCCACATAGGTGCCGGGCGATGACAGGGTGCGATAGGCGCGGATGCGGTGCCAGCGCTCGAACCCCACCAGCCAGGTGCCGTCGGGCAGGCGAACGAGCGACTCGGAATCGCCGGCATGGCCCCGCGCCAGCGGCTGTCCGGCGCCATCGCGCAGCGGCCCGGCCCGCAGCAGGCTGAGCGAGACCGGCCGCAGCCCCGCATCCAGCGCCAGCCGCATCTCCGCGAATCGGCCGAAATCCGACACCGCCGTGAGGGTCAGGTCATCCGCCAGATGCAGCGCCGACAGCCCGCCGAAGCCCAGCACCCGCGTGTCGATCTCAAGCCCGCCCAGGACGCGGATCGGCCCGCCCGGCGGCAGCGGCGGCAGGTCCAGCGTCCGGCTGAGCGCCCCGGCCTCCGCCCCCGGCATGCAGCCGGGGAGCATCGCCGCCGCGAGCGCAAGCAGCCCGCGGCGGGTCGCCATCCCGGGGATCAGGCGACGAGCGGGGACCGCTCCGCCGCGGCCCTCTGCCAGGCCATCGCCGCATCCTCATCGAAGAGTTCGGCGAGCTTCTTCATCATGGTGCCGCCCAGTTCCTCGGCATCCACGATGGTGACGGCGCGGCGGTAGTAGCGGGTGACGTCGTGGCCGATGCCGATGGCGATCAGCTCCACCGCCTCCCGCCCCTCGATCTCCCCGATCACCTTGCGCAGATGGCGTTCCAGGTAGTTGCCGGGGTTCACGGAGAGCGTGCTGTCATCGACCGGCGCGCCATCGCTGATCACCATCAGGATGCGGCGGTGTTCGGACCGCTGGAGCAGGCGCTTATAGGCCCATTCCAGCGCCTCGCCGTCGATGTTCTCCTTCAGCAGCCCCTCGCGCAGCATCAGGCCCAGATTCTTGCGCGCGCGGCGCCAGGGGGCATCGGCGGCCTTGTAGACGACGTGGCGGAGGTCGTTCAGGCGGCCCGGATTGCGCGGCTTGCCTTCCTGCACCCAGCGTTCGCGGCTCTGCCCGCCCTTCCAGGCGCGGGTGGTGAAACCCAGGATTTCCGTCTTCACCGCGCAGCGTTCCAGCGTGCGGGCCAGGATGTCGCAGCACATGGCGGCGACCGTGATCGGCCGGCCGCGCATGGACCCCGAATTATCGATCAGCAGCGTCACGACCGTGTCGCGGAAATCGGCCTCGCGCTCCCGCTTGTAGGACAGCGACAGCATCGGGTTCACGACCACGCGGGCCAGGCGGGAGACGTCGAGGATGCCTTCCTCGAGGTCGAATTCCCAGGCGCGCTGCTGCTGCGCCATCAGCCGGCGCTGGAGGCGGTTGGCGAGCTTGGAGACGACGCCCTGGAGGTGGGAGAGCTGCTGGTCGAGCTGCTGGCGCAGCCGGGCCAGTTCCTCCGCATCGCAGAGGTCGTCGGCGTCCACCACCTCGTCGAAGCTGCGGTTGTAGGCGCGGTAGACGGAGGCGTCGTCCACCTGCGGCACCTCGCGCCGCTGCTGCGGGCCGCCCGGGCGGTCATCGCCCTCGGCGGCGGCGCCTTCCTCCTCGCCCTCCTCAGTCTCATCCTCGGCGGCGTCGCCCTGCATGGTCTCGGGCTGCGCGCCGAGCATGCTTTCCGTGTCCTGGGCCTGGGCCTCGCCCTCCCCGGACTGATCCTGCTGGGAGGAGGTCTCGCCGCCCTCCCCTTCTTCCTCATCCTGCTCGGCCTCGGCCTCGACCTCGGCCTCCGCCAGGTCCAGCGCCGCCAGCAGCTTGCGGGCGGCCCTGCCGAAGGCGTCCTGGTTGCCCTGGGCGGCGGCCATTTCCGCCAATGCGGATTCGCCCTTTTCGCCCACGGAGTCGCGCCAGAGGTCGAGCACCCGGCGGGCGGCGGGGGGGACGGGTTCGCCGGAGAGGCGTTCGCGCGCGAGCAGGCCCAGCGCCGCGGGCAGCGGCAGCTGGTCCTTCCGCGTCATCCGGTCGTAGCCCTCGGCCTCGCACTGTTCCGACAGGCGGGCGCGGAGGTTGGCGGCGACGCCGGCCATGTGCTGGCTGCCGATGACCTCGACGCGCACATCCTCCAGCGCGTCGAAGACCTCCCGCGCCTCACGCCGCTGCGGCACGCGGGCGTTGTGGACGCCTTCGTCGTGGTGGCGGAGCTTCAGCGCGATGGCATCCGCGGCACCGCGGAGTTTCGCCATCTCGCTGGGCGGCAAGGCGCGCGTCGGCAGCGGCAGGCGGGCGCGCTTGCCGGCCAGGCCGGAGGGGCCGGGCTGGTAGGCCACCTGCACTTCCGGCACCTGCGCCATGGCGCGCAGCGCCCCGGCGGTGGCGCGCTTGAACTCCTCCTGCCGGGTCTGGTCCTTGGTGTTTGCCATGGGGCTCCGCTCCGCCATCAACGATTAGCCGGCCCGGGGCTGCTGCCCCAGGCCGGAAGCCTCACCCCGCCTTGCGGAGCAGGCTGCCGCTCGGCAGTTCCTCGTTGAAGCAGCGCTGGTAGTACTCCGCCACCGTGCCGCGCTCGGCCTCGTCGCATTTGTTGAGGAAGCTGAGGCGGAAGGCGAAGCCGACATCGCCGAAGATCTTGGCGTTCTCGGCCCAGGTGATGACGGTGCGGGGCGACATCACGGTGGAGATGTCGCCGGCGATGAAGCCCGCGCGCGTCAGGTCCGCCAGCGCCACCATGGCTTCCGTCTGGCGCTTCGCCTTGGCGTCCTTCTCGTCCAGGCCGAGCTTGGCCATGACGATCTGCGTCTCCTGCGCATGCGGCAGGTAGTTCAGCGTCGCCACGATGTTCCAGCGGTCCATCTGGCCCTGGTTGATCTGCTGCGTGCCGTGATAGAGGCCGGTCGTATCGCCGAGGCCGACGGTATTGGCGGTCGCGAACAGGCGGAAGCCGCGATGCGGGCGGATGACCTTGTTCTGGTCCAGCAGCGTCAGCTTGCCTTCGACTTCCAGCACGCGCTGGATCACGAACATCACGTCAGGCCGGCCGGCATCGTATTCGTCGAAGACCAGCGCGCAGGGGTGCTGCAGCGCCCAGGGCAGGATGCCTTCGCGGAATTCCGTGATCTGCTTGCCGTCCTTGAGGACGATGGCGTCCTTGCCGATCAGGTCGATGCGGCTGATGTGGCTGTCCAGGTTCACGCGGATGCAGGGCCAGTTCAGCCGTGCAGCGACCTGTTCGATATGCGTGGACTTGCCCGTGCCGTGATAGCCCTGGACCATCACGCGGCGGTTATGCGCGAAGCCCGCGAGGATCGCGAGCGTCGTCTCCCGGTCGAAGCGGTAGGAGCTGTCGATCTCCGGCACATGTTCGGTGCGAAGCGAGAAGGCCGGGACCGTCAGGTCGCTGTCGATGCCGAAGACCTCGCGCACATTCACGCTGGTGTCGGGCATGTCGATCGCGGCGGTGGGACGGGTCTCGGTGGGGCTGGCGGCCTTGGTCATCTCTGGGTCCGGCTGTGGCATCGGGTTGATCCTAGGGCGGTGGCGGCGGCGCGGCTACCCACTCAGCCCTGCTTGGCGGCGGGAGTGGCGGCGCGGCCGGGAAGGGCGCGGCGGAGCAGGCTGTAGGCGCGGCTGATATCCTTCAGCCGTTCCTCCCCCTGGCGGTCGCCGCCATTGGCATCGGGATGGTAGCGCTTGGCGAGTTCCTTGTAGCGCCCGCGCAGCGTCACCGCATCGATGGGCCATGCCAGGCCGAGAACGTCGAGCGCCGCGCGCAGTTCGGGCGGCGGTTCATCCGCCCGGGGCGCCGGGCGGCGGCGCTGGGCATGGAGCGGCGTATCCTTCAGCATCCCGAGCGGGTCGCGGAACATCTCCGGGTGGTCGAAGGGGTTGGCGCCGCCGAGCCGGCCGAGCGGCCAGGTGGGGCGCTGCCAGCCGGCATCGTTGCGGATATTCGCCTCGATCTCCCCGGGCGCCATGCCTTTGTAGTAGTCCCAGGCGCGATTGTATTCGCGCACATGCTCCAGGCAGAACCAGCGGTACTGGTTCAGCGCGGCGCGATCGCGGGGCGCGCGGAAGCCCCCGGGCTCCGCACAGCCCGGCGATTCACAGGGACGCGCGGGCGCTTCCGGCTCCGCGGTCGCCAATCCGATACGGTCGCCTCGTCGCGCCATGCGGGACTTATGGTCGCGGCATCCGGGGTGCGCAAGGCAGACCCGTCATGCCTTGCGCGGGGCTTCACGCGGCGGCAGGAAGCCCCACATGACAGCCATGAACACGCAGAACCGCGCCGCCCGCATCGAGGCCGCGATCCGCACCGCCTTCGCCGCGCGCGAGATCACCGTGCAGGACGACAGCGCGCTGCATGCGGGCCATGCCGGCGCGCGGCCGGGGGGCGAGACGCACTACACGCTGCGCATCGTCGCCGATGCCTTTGCCGGGCAGAGCCGCGTCGCGCGGTCCCGCGCCGTCCATGCGGCGCTGGCGCCGGAGTTCGAGGCCGGGCTGCACGCCCTCTCCCTCCGGCTGCTGACGCCGGAGGAAGCGTCCCGGACCTAGCCTATTCCTCCATCGCCGCCTGGTGGCGGGCGACCACGGGGCTGTCCGGCGCATAGGCGAGGCAGGAGCCGATCGGCAGCTTGCGGATGGGGCCGGGCGGCGGCAGGCCCGCTTCCTTCAGCCGCGCCGCTTCCTCCCTTGCCTTGCGCCATTTCAACGGGCCGATGGTCTGGAACGCCACCGTCGCCATCTGCGCCAGCAATTCGCGGAGGTGGGTGCAGCCGACGGACCCGCCCACCCTGTCCTTCACCGCGCGATTGAAGCCGACGCCGATGGAAACGCCGGCCAATGCGGAAAAATTGGGTGCGGCGCCGGGGCAGACGGCGTAGGGGGCGAAGTCGGTGGAGGCTTCGCAGGCGCGGATCACCATGTCCTCCCCCACCACCAGGCGAAGCCACATGCCGTGCAGGGGTTCGCCGGCGGGGATGGCGCCGCGGTCCATGTTCTCGAAGGCGTAGGTCTTGGTGTCCACCAGGTGGGCTTCGATGTCGTAGAGGCCATCCGCGCGCGCGAAACCCTGCATCTCGATCGCTCGGGTGTGGATGAGGCGACGATCGGTTTCGGGCGCGGACAGCGGCATGGGGGTCCCCCGGCGATGGTGCGGTGCGGGATGACCCTAGCGGCTGGGGGACAAGGCGGGAATGCCGGGGCGGGAATGGCGGCGCGCCGCCTACTCCCCGCACCCCTCATCCCGCAGCAGCGTCTGCACCGCCAGCGGCGCCACGTCACTCGTGGTGAAACAGTCGCCCGGGGCGCGCAGCAGGATGAAGCGCATCGCCCCTTCCCGCGCCTTCTTGTCCTTGCGCATGCGGCCCATCAGCGCCTCCGCCGAGAACTTTCGCCCGAGGTCGCCGATCCGCGCCGGCAGCCCGACTTCCTGGAGGTGGGAGATCACCCGCCCCGGCAGTTCCTGGCTGCAATGGCCGAGGCGCGCGGAGAGCGCGGCGGCGAGGCCAAGGCCGACGGCCACGCCCTCCCCATGCAGCAATTCGCCGCCATAGCCGCATTCCGCTTCCAGCGCGTGGCCGAAGGTGTGGCCGAGGTTGAGCAGCGCGCGGCCGCCTTCCTCGCTCTCCTCCCGTTCATCCGCCGCGACGACGGCGGATTTCAGGCGGCAGGATTCCATCACGGCATGGGCCAGCGCGGCCGGGTCGCCGGCCACGGCCCGCGCGCCCTCGGCCTCGCACCAGTTCCAGAGTTCGCCTTGCAGCAGGCCATGCTTCGCGACTTCCGCGTAGCCGGCGCGGAGTTCGCGGGGCGGCAGGGTGCCCAGCACGCCGGTATCGGCCAGCACCAGCCGGGGCTGGTGGAAGGCGCCGACCAGGTTCTTGCCGAGGCTGAGATTGATGCCCGTCTTGCCACCCACCGAGCTGTCGACCTGCGCCAGCAGGGTGGTCGGGATCTGGATGAAGGTGAGGCCGCGCAGCGCCACCGCGGCCGCGAAGCCCGCCAGGTCACCCACCACGCCGCCGCCCAGCGCCACCACCGCGGTGCGGCGATCCGCCCCGGCGGCCAGCGCGGCTTCCAGCACGGATTGGAACTGGGCGAAGGATTTGCTCGCCTCCCCGGGCGGGACGGTGATGGCGGAGACGATGGTGATCCCGGCCTCCGCCAGCCCCGCGGTCAGGGTGGGCAAATGCAGCGCGGCGACATTCTCATCCGTGATGACCACGACGCGCCGCGCCGGCAGGACGGGGGCGATGAGGGCGCCGGCGCGGGCGACCAGCCCCTCGCCCACCAAGATGTCATAGGCCCGGTCGCCGAGCCGGACCGGCAGGCGGGAGGGGTCGCGATGGGCGGCCAGCGCCTCCATCACCCGGCGGGTCGTCGTCTCCGGCGGTTCGTCGGTGCAGTCCACGATCACGGGGGCCTCGGCAAAGGTGGGGTGGCGCGCCGTCATCAGGCGCTCCAGCACCTCACGCGGGTCCTTGTTGAGGAAGAGGGGCCGGTGTTCGCGGCCCGCGACGCGGCGGAGCAGGGTGGGCAGGGAACAGCGCAGCCAGACCGCGACGGCGCCGGAAGCCGCGACCGCGGCGCGGGTCCGGGCATCGGAGAAGGCGCCCCCACCGGTGGCCAGCACCAAAGGCGGCCCGGCCAGCAGCCGGGCGATGACGCGGCGTTCGCCATCCCGGAAATGCGGCTCCCCGTATCGCGTGAAGATCTCGGTGATCGGCAGGCCGGCGGCGGCCTCGATCTCCGTATCCGCATCGATGAAGGGCAGGCCCAGTTTTGTCGCCAGGCGCCGGCCGATGGAGGATTTGCCGGCCCCCGGCATGCCGACCAGCACGATGCTGCGAGCGGCCGCCGGATGGGGGGGCGCATGGGGGGCTGCCTCCGCGCCGAAGGGCGCGGGGGGGGCCGGGATGGGGCTGGCATCGAGGAGCGGCCAGGCCGGAAGGACGGTGTTGCGTGACACGATGCGCAACGCTAGCACAGCCTTGCCCGTGCGAGGATCCGCCCGACCGATGTTCCGCCACCCCATCCTGCTGCTGCTCGTGCTGCTGTTCGGGGTGGTCGTGCTCGGCCTGCTGGCGATCGGCGCCTTCCCGCCCACCGTGACGCCGCAACCGGTGGAGCGGACCGTGCCGGCGGAGCGCTTCGGCACGCGCTGACCGCCGATGGCGTCCTGGGACCGGCACACCGAATCCTTCCTGGAGATGCTGGCCGCGGAACGCGGCGCGGCGCGCAACACGATCAGCGCCTATGCCGCGGACCTCGAGGATTTCGGGGTGCATTGCCGGCAGCAGGGTGTGGCGCCGGCGGAGGCCGATGTGGAGGTGGTGCGATCCTACCTCCAGGGTCTTTCGGCCGCGGGGCTCGCGGCACGCACGGGGGCGCGGCGGCTATCCGCCCTGCGGCAGTATTTCCGCTTCCTGGCGCGAGAGGGCATCCGGGCGGATGACCCGACCGACCTCCTCCAGGGCCCGCGCCTGCCCGCCAGCCTGCCCAAGGCGCTGAGCGAGGCGGATGTGACCGCGCTGCTGGAAGGGGCGGCGGGGCTGCCGGGCGCGCGGGGGCACCTGGCGGTGGCGCTGGTGGAACTGCTCTACAGCAGCGGGCTGCGCGTCAGTGAATTGATCGCGCTGCCGGCCAATGCGCTGCGGCCGGGGCAGCCGCTGGTGGCGGTGACGGGCAAGGGCAACAAGGAAAGGCTGGTGCCGATCTCCGCCCGCGCGCGGGAAGCGGCGCTGGCGACGATGAAGGAATTGCCGAAGGGTGCGAAGCCCAGCCGCTGGCTGTTCCCCTCCCGCGCCGCGGGCGGGCACATCACGCGGCAGAATGTGGGGCTGATCCTGAAGGATGCCGCGAAGGCGGCGGGGCTCGACGAGGATCGCGTCAGCCCGCATGTGCTGCGGCACAGCTTCGCGTCGCATCTGCTGGGACATGGCGCCGACCTCCGCAGCCTGCAGATCCTGCTGGGCCATGCGGACATCGCGACGACGCAGATCTACACCAAGGTGCTGGAGGAACGGCTGAAGCGCCTGGTGGAGGAACACCACCCGCTGGCGTGAGGGAGCCTCAGAGCCTGTGAAAGAATCGAGCTTGAGCATTAATGCCCGTTGAAATCATCGGGCTTTTTCCTCGGATTCCAGCGCTTTCGGGCATTAATTCACAAGCTCTCAGAGCCGCCCGATCAGATCCCCGAAGCCCCAGACCAGCGTGCCCAGGATCAGCAGCGCGAAGCCCGCCTTCTCCATGATCTGGCGGTCGAGGTCGCGTTGCAGGCGCTTGAAGCTCTCCAGCCGCACGGTGCGTTCCGCGCCGTCCACCCGTTCCATGTCCTGCAGCAGCGCCATCAAATCGGCGCGCGCGATCAGCACCTTCCGGCTGGCCAGCACCAGGCCGAATGCCGTGATGATGGCGCCCGACCGCGCGAACCACATCCAGTCCGTGGTCGCGATGGACAGCCAGATGCCCGCCACCATGGCGGCGATGGTGGCGGCGGTGAAGCCCTGCACCACGCGGCGCAGCGCGCGCGATCCCTGCTCCGGCGCCACGCGGGTCAGCCCTTGTGGACGCGCAGCGGGCCGAAGCTCTGCGCCACCGGCATCAGCTGCATGGTGTTGATGTTGACGCGCGCGGGGCGGGAGACGGACCAGTGGACGGCATCCGCGATATCCTCCGGCGTCAGCGGATCCGTCCCCGCATAGGGGGCGGCGGCCTTGGCGGCATCGCCCTTGAAGCGCACGGCGCTGAATTCCGTGCCGCCCACCAGGCCGGGCTCGATCTCCGTCACGCGGATCTGCGTGCCGAAGAGGTCGGCGCGCAGGTTGTGGCTGAACTGGCGGACGAAGGCCTTGGTGGCGCCATAGACATTGCCGCCGGGATAGGGCCATTCGCCGGCGGTGGAGCCGATGTTCACGATGTGCCCGCGATCCCGCGCCACCATCCCCGGCAGCACGGCGCGCGTCACATACATCAGCCCCTTGCAGTTGGTGTCGACCATCGCGTCCCAGTCATCGAGGTCGGCGCCCTGTGCGGGATCGAGCCCGGCGGCCAGGCCCGCATTGTTCACCACGACGTCGATCACGCGGAAGCTGCCGGGCAGGGCATCGATCTCCGCCAGCACGGCCTTCCGGTCCCGCACATCCAGCGGCACGGAATGGCAGCGCGCGGGGCCAAGTTCCTCGACCAGCGAGGCCAGGCGGTCGCCACGCCGGCCGGTCGCGATGATGCGCCAGCCATCGGCGGCGAAGCGGCGGGCGATGGCCAGGCCAAAGCCCGCGGTCGCGCCGGTGACGAGGATGGTGCGCTCGGTCATGGCCGTTCCCTGTCGTTGCGGCGATCGATGTCGCCCCGGTTTCAGCCGACGCGCAAGAGCGCCGGCCCCTCCAGCCGCAGCCATTCCACCGCATCGTCGCGATTGGGCGTCAGCCGCGACACATGCGCCCAGAAGCGGGCGGAGTGGTTCAGCTCCTTCAGATGCGCGACCTCATGCGCCACGACGTAGTCCAGCACCCATTCCGGCGCCATGACCAGGCGCCAGGAGAAGGCGAGCGTGCCATCCGGCGCGCAGCTGCCCCAGCGGCTGCGCGTGTCCTTCAGCCGCAGCGCGCGCGGCTTCACGCCCAGCGCCGCGGCATGCGGGGCGAGCAGGGCGCGGATGCGGCGCCGCGCTTCGGCCCGCATGAAATCGCCGACGCGGCGGCGCAGGAAGGCGGGATCGCCGGCGACGATGATGCTGCTGCCATCGAGGAAGGCGCCACCCAGCGCCGCCGGATCATGGCGGATGCGATGCGGCGCGCCGCCCAGCAGCACCGTTGCATCGGCCTCGAACGGCGTGGCGGGGGCCAGGGCGGCCAGGCGTTCCATCACCCAGTCCGCATGTTCGCGCAGCAGCGCGAGGCCGGCGCGGCGCCCCTTGCCCGGCGGCAGGATGACGACGACGGCGCCATGCTTCGGGCAGATGCGCATGGAAACGCGGCGCGCGCGGGTGGAAGGCTGCCAGCGCACCAGGCAACGCGCCGGCGGCGCCAGATGGCCCTTCGCGGCGGGCAGCGTGATCAGTTCCGATTCGGGGAGCATCGCCCCACCATGGCGCGAAGGGCCTTCGCGATTCAACCGCTTGACATCCTTTGTCCTGACACGGTGTTAACGGGGATGCCCCAACGCCTTTCCATCGCCCTCGCGCTGCTTGCCCTCGGCGCCATCTGGGGGCTGACGCCGGCGATGGCGAAACTCGCGATGGCGCAAGGGATGAAGCCGCTCGGCGTCGCCACCATCGCGGCGGTGATCAGCGCCATCACGCTGCTGCTGGTCTGCGTGCGAAGCCGCGACATGCCGCGATGGACGCGGCCGCACTGGGTGCATTACGTCAGCGGCGGCTTCATCGGGCTGGCCTGCGCGAACCTCTTCGCCTTCACGGGGCTGATGCGCGCGCCGGCCGGGCTCTTCGCGCTGCTGGTGCCGCTGTCCGGGCTGCTCAGCACGGTGTTCTTCGCCATGGCGGGAATCGAACGCGCGACGCCGCGCATCGTCGCGGGCACGCTGCTGGGCGTGGCGGGCGTCGCGCTGGCGATGGCGCCGGGGGCGGCGCTGCCCGATCCCGCGCTGCTGCCCTGGGCGGCGCTGATGGTGCTGACGCCGGTCTGCTATGCCGCGTCCAACCTGCTGTCGGTAAAGCTTGCCGTGCCGGGGAGTTCGCCGCTGGCACAGGCGGCGGGCACGCTGGTGGGCGCGTCGGGATCGGTGCTGCTGATGGCGCTCGCCCTCGGCCATCTGGGTCCGCCGCCGAGCCTCGGCATCGCGCTGCTGCTGCTGGCGCAGGGCGTGATCACGGCCGCGGCCTATCTGATCTATTTCCGCCTGCTGGTCAGCGCGGGCGGGATGGTGACCAGCCAGGTCTCCTACCTCATCACGCTCGCCGGGCTGATCTACGGCTTCCTGCTGTTCGGGGAGGTGCCGGGCTGGCTGACCTTGCCAGCCGCGGCGCTCATCTTCTCAGGCCTGGCGCTGGTGACGCTTTCGAAGCGTCAGCCGGCATAGGCCTTCAGCTCGACCTCGACGAAGGACAGCGGCGCGGTGCCGGCATTGACCACATTGTGCTCCACGCCGAAGGCGCGGGCGTAGCTGACGCCGGCCTTGAGTTCCGCCGTCGCGGTCTGGCCGCCCGGCAGTTCCAGCAGCAGCGTGCCGTCGGTGATGGGCGTGACCACATAGGACATGCCGTGGCGGTGCCAGCCGGTCTCCGCGCCGGGATCGAAATCCCAGCGCGTGACGCGCACCTTGTCGTCGTCGATCTGTACCGTGCCCGTGGCGGGGGCACGGCATGTCAGCGGCGTGCTCACTCCGCCGCGGCCTTCATGCCCATGCCCGCCAGCGGCAGCGCGCCGGCGGCCTGCATCGCATCCCACGCCTTCTGGCCTTCATCGCCCACCAGCGGCAGATGCGGCGGGCGGATCACGCGCCAGCCATCATGGCCGGTGCTGCGGGCGATGATCTCCCGCAGCCCGGGGATGAGGGCGACCGCGGTCGCGGCCTTGCGCGTCGCGTCCAGCACGGCCTGAGCGGCATCGGCTTCCGGCCCCGTGCGCTTCTGGTAGACGATCTGGCCGAAGCGGGCATTGACGTTGGCGGCGGCGGTGATGCAGCCGGCGCCGCCCTCGGCCAGGATCTTCTGCACGAAATTGTCGGCGCCCGAATAGACCTCGAACCCATCCTTCGCGAAGTGGTCGATCATCGCCTTCATGTTGGCGTAGTCGCCCGAGGAATCCTTCACGCCCTTGATGACGCCGGGGAAGGCCTTCAGCAGCCGGCCGATGAGGTCGAGGCTGAAGGGCACGGCCGATTGCTGCGGGAAATGGTACAGGTAGAGGGCGATGCCGCCGCCGGTGCGGTTCACGACCTCGCTGAAATAGGCGAAGAGGCCGTCATCCGTCGGTGCCTTGTAGTAGAAAGGCGGCAGCACTAGCACGCCGCGGCAGCCCTGCGCCTTGGCGTGCTTCGTCAGCTCCACCGTATCGGTGAGGGAGGCGCAGCCCGTGCCGGGCATCAGGCGCGTCGCGGGCACGCCGCGCGCCACGATCCCTTCCAGGATCTCCTTCCGCTCATTGAAGCCGAAGCTGTTGGCCTCACCGGTCGTGCCGAGGATGCCGAGGCCGTTGCAGCCATTGGCCAGCAGCCACTTGCAATGCGCGGCATAGGTGTCGAGGTCCGGCGAGAGGTCGGGGTTCATCGCCGTCAGGGCTGCGGCGTTGATGCCGCCGAAAAGCGCGTCCTTCATGAGATCCGGGTCCTTCCCTTCAAAGTTCGGTATCCGATCCACGCTTGAGGGGCGGGATCGGCCGCGCCGCCTTGGGCACGCGGCCCGGCCAGGCGACGACATGGTCTTCCAGCGCACCCGCATCCCGTTCCGCGACCGCGCGGCCGCGGACGGAAACGCCGGCCTGGTGCACCGTCTCCGGATCGCCGGAGACGAGGGGGTGCCACCAGGGCAGGTCGCGGCCTTCCGCCAGCAGGCGATAGGCGCAGGTCGGCGGCAGCCAGTCGATCGCGGCCACCTTGGCGGGTGTCAGCTTGACGCAGTCAGGCACACGGGCCTTGCGGTTGGCGTAGTCGCTGCACTGGCAGGACTGGCTGTCCAGCAGGCGGCAGGCGACATGGGTCCAGAGGAGTTCTTCCGTCTCCCCGTCCCGCAGCTTGTGCAGGCAGCAGCGGCCGCAGCCATCGCACAGGCTTTCCCATTCCGGGCGCGTCATCGCGCCGAGGGTCTTCCTGCGCCAGAAGGGATCGGAGGCCGCCATCGACGGCACCCTAGCCCGAATGGTCGCGCTGGCAAGGCCGCTGCTTGACCGCAGCCGCCCGGCGCGGGCAGGTCTCCCCTGCAATGACGGCGCCCAATCCCTGGACGGCACGGCGCGGCGGCGGCGCGGCATGGCCGCCACCCCATTTCCGCAAGCGCTTCGCGCTGGCGCTGCTGGCCTGCGCGCTGGTGATGGCGGCCGGCCTCGTGGAGAAGGTGACGATCTGGCAGGGCACCGACACCACGGTCGCGACCGTCGTGCCGCTGCGCAAGGCGAATGGGGAGCCGGTCACGCGGGGCGAGGACCTGCCCGCCTGGCTGCCCGTGCCGCTGTTCACGCTGCGCTTCGAAACGCGCGACGGCGTGGTGGTGGAGGCGGAGAACGCCTCGCTGCGGCAATGGCCATCGGAAGGCGCCCGGATTCCGATTCGCTACGACCCGAGCGCCCCGGCGCGCAGCGTGGTGCAGGGGTCGAATTGGGACCTGCTGGTGCAGGCGATCGGCATCCTCGGCTTCGGCTGGGTGCTGATCCCGCCGCTGTGGCGGGCAATGTGGGGCGGGCTGCTGCGCTTCTGGCCGCTCTGGCCCTGGCGCGGATGATGATCGCGCGCCGGGCGCTGCTGGCAGGGCTGGCGGCCCTCCCGATGCCGGCCCGCGCGCAGGCGCGGCCTGTCGCCATCGGCGCCATCCGCTGGGATGCCTGGTATGCGCCGCGCTCCGTCCCCACCGCGGCGGTGGAACGCGCGCTCAGCCCCCCCGCCTGGCGCCACCGCGCGCCCTTCTTCGCGGAGGTGCCGGCGGATGGCGGGCCGGTGCGGATGCCGGCGCCGAGCCAGGCGGTGATGGACCGCCAGATCGACTGGGCGGCGGAGGCCGGGATCGATTACTGGGCCTTCGTCAGCTACCCGGCCGCGGCATCGATGAGCGCGGGTTTCCAACTGTATCGCGCCAGCGCGCTGCGCCACCGCGTGAAGTTCGCCCTGGTCTGCGAGGCCGTGCGCTGGGGCCGTCGCGATGCGCCCGGGGAGGCGCTGTCCACCCATCCCGCGCTGCTGGCGGACCCGGATTGCCAGCGCGTGGCCGGGCGGCCGCTCTATTTCCTCGGCTTCCTGTCGGATGACCTGATCGTGGAAGCCTGGGGCGGGATTGCGGGGCTGCGCGCGGCGGTGGACGGCTTCCGCCAGCGGGCGCGGGATGCGGGCGCCGGCGATCCCTTCATGGTGCTGATGACGCCGGTGCCGGACCAGGCGCGGCGCTGGGTGCCGCTGCTCGGCCTGGATGGCGTCTCCGCCTATGCCTGGCAGGCCGGGGCGCGGGCGGCACCCTATGCGGCGCTGGCGCAGGTGGCGGAACGCGGCTGGGCGGCGCAGGCGGCACTCGGCCTGCCCGTGGTGCCGACGGCGATGACGGGCTGGGACCGGCGCCCGCGCGTGCAGAACCCCGTCCCCTGGGAAGCCTGGCAAAGGCCCGGCGAGGGGATGGACCGGTTCTACGCGGCGCCCACGCCGGCGGAACTGACGGCGCATCTTCGGCGCGCCATCGCCTTCGCGGCGGGGCAATCCCCGCGCATGGCGCTGATCTATGCCTGGAACGAGAATGACGAGGGCGGCTGGCTGGCGCCGACCCATCCCCTCGATGCGTCCCGCCTGCGGGCGCTGCGGGATGCGGCCTGCCGGCCGGCGCCCGCGGATCGCTGCGTCAGGCTGCCGGCTTGGTGACCGTTTGGGAATGGCGGCGGCTGAGGGTTCGCCAGGGATTTTTCGGCCTGGGAAGGCGCTGGGCGCCGCCGATGCTGGTTGCATCGGCAAGCCCTGCAACGCACCCAGGGCGGAAAAGAACGGCGAAACCGACCCGCCGCTGTTCTCAAACGGTCACGCGGGCTCGTCGCGGAAATAGGGCTCGACGGTGCCCTTGAGCTTGAGCGTCAGCGGCATCCCACGGCGGTCCACGGCCTTGCCGACGGACACCCGCACCCAGCCTTCGCTGACGCAGTATTCCTCGACATTGGTCTTCTCGGTGCCGTTGAAGCGGATGCCGACACCGCGGGCCAGCAGCGCCTCCTGGTAGAAGGGGCTGCGCGGATCGACGGAGAGGCGGTCGGGCAGGGTATCGGTCATGCGGCCCCACTAACCCCCCCGAAGCCGCCTGCCAAGGGTTCAGGCGACCCGGCGCAATTCCGCGAGGAACCGCTCCGCCGCCAGTTCCGGCGGCCAGGGGCGCCAGGGATCGCCGCCATGGATCGCGGCCAGGGGGTCCGTTGCCATCACGGCGGCGCGGATGCCAAGCGTGTCGCGCACCTCCGCCACCGACCAGCCCGCGACATGCACCGCCTCCGCCGCCGCCATCGCGATGTCGAGCTTCTTGTGGAGCTTCTTCGACTCGGGCTCCCAGGCGGGCAGCGCGTAGCGGGTGGCGATCGCCGCGGAGAGCCGTTCCTGCAACTGGAGAAAACCGGGGCCGAGAAAGGGCTTGAGGGGGGAGATGCAGTCGAAATTGGTCAGCCCTTCCTCCGCGTCATGCAGCAACTCGCGCCTGGCCTCCGCGCGCGTCGGCGCGGGCTTCGTGGCCCGGCGCAGCGCCAGCACGGCCAGCGAATGCTGCGCGACGGAAAGCGGCGCGCCCGGCCACACCGAATGGCCGCCCCAGCGGAAGGTGCGGGCGAGGCCGGTGGCCAGATCCTCATCCGTCCAGTCGAAGGGGGTGGGCGCCAGCAGGTCGAGCCGCCTTCCGGATGGCAGGCGGACCCAGGCGCGCGCCTCCTTCGCCTTCGCAACCATGCGCAACCCTCCTGCCGATAGCGTCCCTTGATAGCGGGGTTGCACCAGCCGCCAAGCCGCGCGATGAAAACACAAGAGAATCCACCGTAACGGGGCCGGCATGAAATTCCTGCACGCGGCCGATATCCACCTCGACTCTCCACTCGCCGGCCTGCACGCACGGCAGGACCTCCCCGCCGGCCTGCTGCGCGACAGCACGCGCCGCGCCTTCATCGCCCTTGTCGACCTGGCGATCGCGGAGGACGTGGCCTTCATCGTCATCGCCGGCGATCTCTATGACGGGGACTGGAAGGATTTCTCCACCGGGCTGTTCTTCGCCGAGCAGATGAAGCGCCTGGCACCGCGCCCGTGTTTCCTGCTGCGCGGCAATCACGACGCGAAGTCGATCATCACCAAGGACCTGCGCCTGCCCGCCAATGTCCGCGAATTCTCCACGCGCAGCTGCCAGACGCATGACGTGGCCGAACTCGGCGTGGCGCTGCACGGCCATTCCTTCCCGAACCGCGCGGTGCCGGAGGATATTTCCCTCAGTTACTGCGAACCGCTCCGCGGGCGCCTCAATATCGGCGTGCTGCACACCTCCGCCCAGGATGCCGGCGAGCATGAGACCTATGCCCCCTGCGAACCCGGGCAGTTGCGGCTGAAGGGCTATGACTACTGGGCGCTCGGCCACATCCATGCGCGGCGCGTGCTGCATGAACGCCCCTGGATCGTCTTCCCCGGCAACATCCAGGGCCGCCACATCAGGGAGACCGGCGCCAAGGGATGCAGCCTGGTGACGGTGGAGGATGGCCGCGTGGTGGCGGTGGAGCACCGCAACCTCGACACGCTGCGCTGGGCGCTGCTCGACGTGGATGCGGAAGGCGCCGACATCGTCACGCTGACCGGGCGGATCGGCGATGCGGTGCAGGAGGCGATCGCGGCGGCCGATGACCTGCCCGTGCTGGCCCGCCTGGTACTGCGCGGGGAGACCGATCTGCACGCCGCGCTGGCGAGCGATGGCGAACGCCTGGCCGCCGAATGCCGCGGCGCCGCCATCGCGGCGGGCGGGCGATTGTGGGTGGAGGCGGTGCGGGTGCGGACCTCGGCGCCGAAAAGCCGGGCGGAGGGGATGCTCGACCCGCTGCGCGCCGCCTTCGCCGCGGGGCTGTCAGACCCCGCCCGGGTGCAGGCGCTGCTGGCGGAGATGGCGGCGCTGCGCGCCAAGGTGCCGCCGCCGGGGCGGGACGCGCTGGATGTGCCGGCCGATGAGGAAGGGCTCGGCCGATTGCTCGAGGAAGCCTGGCAGGTGGCGGAAGCCGCCATCACGGCGGAGGAACGGGGATGAGGCTCCTCACGCTCGACCTGCTGCGCTACGGGCATTTGTCCGATGTGCGGATCGACTTCCCGGCGGATGCGGCCCTGACCGTGGTGCTGGGCGCGAACGAGGCGGGGAAATCCACCGCGCTGTCGGCGATCGGCGATGCGCTGTTCGGCTTCCCCGAACGATCCCCCTTCGCCTTCCTGCACCAGGGCACGGCGCTGCGCATCGGCTTCACCGTGGCGGCGCGGGACGGGCGGCGCGGCGCCTTCATCCGCCGCAAGGGACGGCGCGACACGCTGCTGGACGCCGATGGCACGGCGGTGCCGGAGGAAGCGCTGCTGCGCCTGATGGGCGGCGCCGACCGCAAGCTGTTCGAGACCGCCCACGGCCTGGACAGCGCCACGCTGCGCCGGGGCGCGGAGGCGCTGCTGGGCAGCGGCGGGGAGGCCGGGGAAAGCCTGCTGGCCGGCATGGGCCTGCCGCATCTCCGCCACGCGCTCAAGCGCCTGGATGACGAAGCCAAGGCCCTGCATGGCGATGGCCGCGGCCGCCGCGCGCTGTCCGTCGCCACCGAGGCCTGGAACGAGGCCCGCCGCCAGGCCGAGGAAGCCGCCATCCGCCCGCGCGAATGGGCGGAGGCGGAGGCGGCGCTGGCCGATATCCGCGCGCGGATCGAGGCCGACACGACAGCCGCCGCCGACCTGGCGGCGGAGGCCGCGCGCCTGCAACGGCTGCGCCGCGTGCTGCCCATCCTGGCGCCGCTCGCCCGGCAACGGCAGGAACTGGCCCGGGTGGCCGATGCCCCCCGCCTGCCCGCCGATGCCGCCACCCGCCTGGCCGCCGGCCAGGACGCGCTGCGCCAGGGGGCGGAGGATGCGCGGCGGGAAGCGGCGGAGGGCGCGCGCCTGCGGGCGGAGCGCGACGCCATCGCGCCCGATGCCGCGGTGCTGGCCCTGCAGGACCGGATCGACGCCCTGGCCGCGCAGCGCGTGGCGATGACGGAGGCCGAGCGCGACCTGCCCGGCGTGCTGCGCCAGGTGGCGGGGTATCGCGCCGCGGTGGCGGAGGCCGCGGGGACGATCGGCAGCGAAGCGCCGCCGGAATCCCTGCGCGATGCCCTCCCCTCCCCCGCCGCGCGGGACCGCGCGCAGAAGCTGATCCGCCGCCGCACCGAATACGCCACCGCGCTGCGCAGCGCGGAGGAGGCGCTGCGGGAGGCGACGCGCCGGCGGGACCTGGTGGCGGCGCAGTTGGCCGCAGCCCCAGCACCACCCGCCGCCGGGCCGCTGAAGCGCGCGATCGAGGCCGCGCAGGCCGAGGGCAAGGTGGAGCAGGAATGGCTGGCGGCGGAGCGCGCGCTGGCAGCGGCCACAGCCCAGGCAAGCGCCGCGCTGGCCGCGCTGCCGCTGTGGTCCGGCGATGCCGCCGCCCTCGCCGCCTGCCCGCTGCCGCTGCGGCCGATGGCAGACGCCGCAAGCGCGCGGCTGCAATCCACCGCGGAGGCGCTGGACGCCGCGCGCCGCGCCGCCACCGCCCTGGCGGCGGAGGTGGCTGCGCTGGAGGAGGCGGTGGAGCATCTGGCGCGCGGCGAGGTGGTGCCGACGCGGGACGTGATCGCCGCCGCCCGGGCGCGCCGCGATGCCGCCTGGGCCGCCTTCCGCGATGGCGCGGCCGATGAAGCGCCACGCTTCGAGGCGCTCCGCGACGAGGCCGATCGCCTGGCCGATGCCCGCGCCGACGACGCCCAGCGCGTGAACGACTACGCGGCCAAGCAGGCCCGCCTGGCGCTGCTGCGCGGCCGCCAGGCCGAAGCCGCCACCGCGATCGAGGCCACCGGCGCGGAGGCCACGGCCGCGCAGGCCGCCTGGGCCGCACTGTGGTCCCCCGCCGGCATCACCCCCGACACCCCCGCCGCCATGGCGGAATGGCGACGGGCGCGGGAGGAGGCGCTGCGCCTGGCGGCGCTGCAGGCCGAGGCCCGGGCGCGCCGGGACGGGCTGACCGAACGCCGCGACCAGGCCCGCGCCGCGCTGCGGCCGCTGCTGCCGGGCGCCGCGCCCGATGCCTCCCTCGCCGCGCTGCTGGCGCTGGCGCTGGATGCGATGGAACAGGCGGAGGCGACGGCGCAGGCGCATCGGCGCCTGTCGGACCGGCTGGCCCAGGGCGGGGACCAGGTGACGGAGGCGCAATCGCGGCTGCGCGCCGCGACGGCCGATTTGGCGGGGTTCGAGCCCGAATGGGGCGCCGCCGCGCAGGCGCTCTCCCTGCCCGAGGGTTCGGGGGCGGAGGCGGTGGAGGCGGCACTCGGCGCCTGGACCCGGATCGCGGAGGCCGCGCGGGCCTGGCGGAACGATGAGGGGCGGGTGGCCGCGATGCAGGCGGCCCTCTCTGCCTTCGGGCAGGAAGCGGCGGCGCTGGGCGCGGCGGCGGGGGAGGCAGCGGAAGCCCCATCGATCCTCGCCGCCCGGCTGGCACGACGCCTGGCGGAAGCGCGGCTGGCAGCGGGCAGCGTGGCGGCACTCGGCAAGCGCATCGCCGAACGGGATGAAGCGGTGACGAAGGCGCTGGCGCGGCAGGAGGCGGCAGGGGCGGCGCTGCGGGACCTCGGCGACCAGGCGGGCACGGATGACATCCCGGCGCTGGAGGAGGCGATCCGCCGCGCCGCCGCGCGGGATGCGCTGGCTGCCTCCGTCGCGGGGCTGGAGGCGGAGTTGCTGCGCCAGGGCGACGGGCAGCCCGAGGAGGCGCTGCGGGCGGAGGCCGAGGCGGTGGACCCCGACCAGGCGGCGGCGCGGATCGCGGCCATCGAGGCGGAGCAGGCGGCGCTGCGCGACCGGCTGACGGCATCGGGCGCCGCGCGGCAGGAGGCGGAAAGCCGCCGCGCCGCCCTGGAAGCAGGGCGGGACGCGGCGGCCCATGCGCAGGAGGCCCGGCACCATTTGGCGGAGGCGCAGCACGCCGCGGAACGCTACGCCCGGCTGCATGTGGCGCGCACGCTGCTCCAGGCGGGGATCGAGCGCATCCGCCAGGAAAGCCAGGGCCCGCTGCTGCGCGCCGCCAGCGCGCATTTCGCCCAGCTGACGGAAGGCCGCTACGCCGGCCTGACGGTGGATGAGGATGAGGCGCGCCGGACCCTGATCCGTGCCCGGCGCGGCGATGGCAGCGAATGCCCGGTGGACGGGCTGAGCGAGGGCACCCGGGACCAGCTGTTCCTGGCGCTGCGCGTCGCGGCGGTGGAAGCCCAGGCCGCGCGGGCGGAGCCCCTGCCCTTCATCGCCGACGACCTGCTGGCGACCTTCGACGATCGCCGCGCCAGCGCGGGCCTCCGGCTGCTGGCAGGGCTGGGCGCCAGCACCCAGGCGATCCTGTTCACCCACCACGCGCATCTGGCCGCCCTGGCCGCCCGCCTGCCGGGGGTGGTGGTGCGGGAATTGCCGGTACCGGCGGGCATGCGGCCGGCGGCGTAGCGCTTCCGACTTGGCGCGCGCCCCGTCTGGCGTAAGCTGCGCGCAAAGAGGAACGCTGCCATGGACGTCCGCACCCTGCCCCCCGTCATCCGCCTCGGCGACGATGATACCGTCCTGATCGCCCGCATCGGCCTGCCCCCCGGCACGCCGGTGATGGAAGGCGTCGCGGTGCGGGACCGCCGCGTGCCGCCCGGCCACAAGGTGGCGGTGCGCGCCCATGCGGTGGGGGATGCCATCCGGCGCTACGGCCAGATCATCGGCTTCGCGACGGAGGTGATCCAGCCCGGGGATTGGGTGCACACCCATAACTGCGCCATGGGCGACTTCGCCAAGGATTACGGCTGGGGCGTGGATGCGAAGCCGACGCAATTCGTCACCCCAGCCGCCACCTTCCAGGGCTTCCGTCGCGCGGATGGGCGGGCGGCGACGCGCAACTACATCGGCATCGTGACCAGCGTGAACTGCTCCGCCCATGTCGCGGAGCTGATCGCCGACGCCTTCAAGAAGAACCCCTTCACTGGCACCGATCCGCTCGCCGATTTCCCCAATGTCGACGGCGTGGTGGCGCTGACCCACAAGACGGGCTGCGGCATGACGATGGGGGAGCCGCTGAAGCTGCTGCGCCGGACGCTGGCGGGCTTCGCGAGGCATGTGAATTTCAGCCACGTCATCGCCATCGGCCTGGGCTGCGAGGTCAACCAGCTCGGCCCGATGCTGGAGGAACAGCGCCTGGCCGGGCGGCTGCGGAACATGGACATCCAGGAGATGGGCGGCACGCGGAAGACCGTGGAAGCCGGCATCGCCTTCGTCCGCGAAGTGCTGGCCGAGGCCAACCAGGCGGTGCGGGAGACGATCCCGGCCAGCGAATTGACCATCGCCCTGCAATGCGGGGGCTCCGACGGCTATTCCGGCATCACGGCCAACCCGGCGCTGGGCGTGGCATCGGACCTGCTGGTGCGGCATGGCGGCACCGTGATCCTGTCCGAGACGCCGGAGACCTATGGCGCCGAGCACCTGCTGACGCGCCGCGCCGTGTCGCGGGAGGTTGGCGAGAAGCTGGTCGGCCTGATGCGCTGGTGGGAGGAATACACCGAGCGCGAGGGCGCCGAGATGAACGCCAACCCCAGCCCCGGCAACAAGGCGGGCGGGCTGACGACCATCCTGGAAAAGTCGCTCGGCGCCATGGCCAAGGCGGGCAGCACCAATCTGGTCGAGGTCTATCGCTACGCGGAGCCCGTGACCGCGAAGGGCTTCGTCTTCATGGACACGCCGGGCTACGACCCGGTGGCGGCGACGGGCCAGGTGGCGGGGGGTGCCAACCTGGTGTGCTTCACCACCGGGCGGGGGAGCGTCTTCGGCTGCAAGCCCGCACCCTCCATCAAGCTGGCGACCAATTCCGCGATGTATGAGCGCATGTCGGAGGACATGGACATCAATTGCGGCGGCATCGTCACGGGGGAGGAAAGCGTCGCGGAATGCGGCCAGCGCATCTTCGAGCTGATCCTGCGGGTGGCGAGCGGGGAGCGGACGATGAGCGAGGCGTATGATTTCGGGGGGGCGGAGTTCGCGCCATGGACGCTCGGCGCGACGATGTGAGTGCGGGGGGCGGTGGTAGCGTTCCCCGGATGGGCGCGCACCATCAGCCTTTGGATACGATATCAAAACATCTTGGCGACGACAGAATGGCGGGCTAGCGTCATCCCTCGCTAAACCTTTGGCGACCGCCCGTTCGACATGAGCCTTGATGCAGCACTGATCGGAAACGACTTCCACCGCCTCAAGCGGACGGTGTTGGTGCTCGCGATCGTCAACATCCTCACATGGATCCTCAATGTCACCATAGCCGATGGAAGCACTGTGCTGGGCGTCATCAGGATCGATACCTCTGTCAGGCTGGCCGATTTCCTGTCCGCGATACTCATCGTATCGATGATTCGCCTAGCGTTCGACTGGCATTCGCAGCCGACCGAGCTGAGAAAAAATTCGACCGAGATCGTTGATTTTTCCCTGACCCTTTGTTTCGCCATCCTCGTCGTAGCCTGTTATTGGCCCGTACGCGGCTTCGAGTTTCTCATGAAATCACAGAAGCAGGCCACGGTTAAGGAATTCAACGAGTATGTCCTGATTTTCATTATCGGCACAGCCGGCTTCCTGGCGATCGCCTATTCGTTGATCTCGACATGCCTTCGATTCACGAGCGGCGTGCATGTCATCGCTCAGTATGTGCAGGAATTCCGTGAAGGCCCCTTCGAGACCGACCCAGCGAAGCTGGAACGATATCTGACGGTATCGGAACAGAAATTTGTTTTCTTTCCGGATTCGCCGACGCAGTTTAAGATACTGCGTTTTGGAAATAGCGACTCTCACCTGACACGCTCGCTGATCACGAAAAATGGCAATGAGAATGAATTCGCGTGGAAAATTGTGGGAGGTAGGGCGGGGGCGGGCGCCACGCTGGAGATTTATGCCAGACAAGACTGGAACGAAATTGCGGGCACGAATGCGGGAACGCCCTATTCGGTTTTCCGGTTTCATCGTCGTAGACTGATGTGGGTCATGGACAACAACGCCAGAGTCCGGAAAGGCCCCGTGCTGAACCAGTACATGATGCCGCACGAGGCAGAAAAGCAGACGTGATGCTGTGGCGCCAGGATGCCACAGACACGCCGCCCTATCACGGCAAGCGCAAGGGAATGGGGCTCGCTCAGGCAGGTCTGTTGCTTGGACCGGCCATGCACATCGAGGAAGCCCGGCTTGACTGCCGGATCATCGAGCGGACAGCAGGCACTGCCGATCTGGCGACAGTTCACGGGAAGGGACCATGAATCGCATCAACCCCGCCGAACGCCGCGCGCAGATCCGTCATAAAATCGCCGAAGGCGCCGTCATCCCGCCCGCGGAGGCGATGATGAATTCCGGCCGCCGCCGCACGCCGGAGAAGCGGGAGATACTGAAGCGCCTGCAGGAACTGGCCGAGGAACGCGGCCAGAAGCCCTGGCCGGCGAAGTTCTGATCAGCCGAGCGGCGCGCCGTTGATGGCGCTCAGCGCCGGATTGATGGTGCGGTATTCAGCGACCATCTCATGCACGCCGCGCTTCGCCAGGCGCACGCGGTGCGCCTCCACATAGGTCTCCGCCAGCGCGCGGCTTTCGAACAGATAGACCCCGCCGGCGCGGCCGGCCGCGCGGTCCTCGGTCCAGATCTTCCACAGGAAGCCCGGCGCGCGGCCGATCTCCTCCGCCATCGGCTTCAGCGCCTCGGTCCGCTCGGCGCTGAAGTCGTGGTTGGCGAAGTCGACGAAGATGACGACCGGGCCGTCGCTCATCGGCTCAGGGGGCCGGCGGCGCTGCCGGGGCGTTCAGGTCCAGGAACTTCAGCGGCCGCCAGCCGGAGACGTTGTTCGCCTCGAAGCTCAGCTTCCAGGAACGGCCATTCACGCTGTCCACCAGGACCACGAACATCCCCGTGCCCACCGGGCAGGCGACGACCTGGTAACGTCCGTTCTCGCTGCTGTCGGCCATGCTCTCGATTCCCCTGATGGTCGCTTATTCGTAGGCCACGGTGCGCTGCGTCTGCTCGCCAAGGCCCTTGATGGACAGCTTCATGGTCTGCCCGGGCTTGAGGAACATCGGCGGCTTCTTACCGAGCCCGACGCCCGGCGGCGTGCCGGTGGAGATCACATCTCCGGGATGAAGCGTGATGAAGTGGGAGACGTAGTGCACGAGGTGCCGGACGCCGAAGATCATGGTCCGGGTGGACCCGTCCTGCATCCGAACCCCGTCCACGTCCAGCGTCATCGCCAGGTCCTGGGGATCGGCCACCTCGTCCTTCGTGACCAGCCAGGGGCCGAGGGGGCCGAAGGTGTCGCAGCCCTTGCCCTTGTCCCAGGATCCGCCGCGCTCGATCTGCCATTCGCGCTCGGAGACGTCGTTGCAGACGGCGTAGCCCGCGACATGGTTCATCGCCTCATCCTCCGACACGCACTTGGCGGTGCTGCCGATGATGATGGCGAGTTCGACTTCCCAATCCGTCTTCACGGAGTTTTTCGGGATCATCACGTCGTCATTCGGGCCGCAGAGGGCGCCCAGCGACTTCAGGAAGACGATCGGCTCCTTCGGGATGGCCGCCCCCGTCTCCGCCGCGTGGTCGGCGTAGTTCAGCCCGATGCAAACGAAGTTCTTCATGCCGGAGACCGGCGGGCCAAGCCGCGGGCTGCCGGGGACCGCCGGCAGGCTGGCCGGGTCCAGCGCCGCCAGCTTCGCGAGGCCAGCGGCGGAGAGCGCATCCCCGGCCAAATCCGGGATTACGCCCGACAGGTCGCGGATGGTGCCCGAGGCATCGAGCAGGCCGGGTTTTTCCTGGCCCGAGGGGCCGTAGCGGAGGAGCTTCATGGGGGACGCCTATAGAAGAAAGCTGCGGGGGCGCGAAGAGGCTACAGGGTCCAGCCGCCATCGATGACGATGGCCTGACCCGTGACAAAGGCGCTTTCGTCGCTGGCGAGGTAGGTGGCCAGCGCCGCCATCTCCTCCGCCGTCGCCAGCCTGCCCATGGCCTGGCGGGCCACGAAGGCGGCGCGGGCGGCCTCCACGCTGCCGGCCACCGCGGCATTGGCGGCGATGCGGTCGCCGAGGCTCGGCGTATCCACCGTGCCGGGGCAGATCGCGTTGCAGCGGATGCCCTGGGTCACGTACTCCGTCGCCACCGACTTGGTCAGCCCGATCACCGCGGCCTTGGTGGTGCCGTACAGGAACCGGTTCGGTGCGCCTTTGATCGAGGAACAGGCCGAGGACATGTTGACGATGGTGCCGCGGCTTCGCGCCAGCATCCCCGGCAGCACTGCCTTCACCATCCGCCACATCGACCGGACATTGAGGTCGAAGGCGAAGTCCCATTCCTCATCGGTCGCTGTCAGCACCGTGTTCTGGTGCACGAAGCCCGCGCAGTTGAAGAGGATATCGACCTCCCCCATCGCCGCCACCGCATCGGTGATGGCGCCGGGGTCGAGTACATCGAGCGCGCGGGTCGTCAGCCCCGGCGCCTTGAGGTCCGCGAGCTTCGCCACATCCCGGTCGGTCGCGACCACCATCGCGCCTTCCGCGGCGAAGGCGAGCGCGGTGGCGCGCCCGATCCCCTGCGCCGCCGCCGTCACCAGGCAGCGCTTGCCTGCCAGTCTTCCAGCCATGGTCCCGTGTCCCGCCGTCAGTGGTTGTGGCGGCTCTCGCCGCGCGTCTCGAGGATATTCAGGAACAGCGTCGCCGGCTCCAGGCACCCCCCGGTGCCAAGCTGCCCGACCATGGAGCGGTAGATCTCCTCCCACGGTGTCTTGTGCAGCAGGTCGGGTGCCTTCCAGGCGGCGCGGCGGGCTTCCATCTCCTCCGCCGGGATCAGCACGTCCACGCGCCGTGCCTTCAGGTCGATGCGGATGGGATCGCCATGCTTCAGCAGCGCGAGGCCCCCGCCCACCGCCGCTTCCGGCGTGACGTTGAGGATGGAGGGGCTGCCGGAGGTGCCGGACTGCCGCCCGTCACCCATGGTCGGCAGCGCCATGATGCCCTGTTTGATCAGGGCGGCCGGCGGCTGCATGTTCACGACCTCCGCCGCCCCCGGGTAGCCCACGGCGCCGCAGTTGCGGACCACGAGCACCGTCTTGTCGTCGATGCCGAGGGAGGGGTCCTCGATCCGGGCGTGGTAGTCCTCCGGCCCCTCGAACACCGCGACCTTGCCCTCGAAGACGTCGGGGGTCTCGGACAGGAAACGCTCGCGGAACGCCTTGTCGATGACGCTGATCTTCATCACGGCGCTGTCGAACAGATTGCCCGTCAGCACGATGAAGCCGGCGTGCTCCTTCATCGGCTTGCCGAAGCTGCGGATCACCTCGCGGTCGGGCTCACCGACGCCTTCCAGGTTCTCGGCCACGGTCTTGCCGGTGACGGTCATGACATCGCCATGCAGGATACCCGCCTTGAGCAGTTCCTTCATCACGGCCGGCACGCCGCCGGCGCGGTAGAAGGCCTCGCCCAGGAAGCGCCCGGCGGGCTGGCAATCCACCAGCAGCGGGATCTCCGCGCCGACGCGCTGCCAGTCGGCCAGCTCATGCTCCACGCCCATGTGCCGGGCGATGGCGATCATGTGGATGGGGCAGTTGCTGGACGCGCCGATGGCGGAGGCGACCATCACCGCATTCTCGAAGGCCTTCTTCGTCATGACGTCGGAGGGGCGGAGATTCTCCCGCACCATCTCCACCGCGCGCACGCCGGTCATGTAGGCCATCTGCGCGCGCTGCCGGTACGGCCCGGGGATCGCCGCGGAACCCGTCAGCGTCATGCCGACAGCCTCAGCCAGCGAGTTCATCGACAGCGCCGTCCCCATGGTCGAGCAATGCCCGACCGAGGTGGAGGACGCCGCCACCATTTCAATGAAACCCTCATAGTCGATCTCGCCGGCGGCCAGGCGCTTGCGCGCTTCCCAGACGATGGTGCCGGAACCGGCCAGGCGACCATGCCACCAGCCATCCAGCATCGGTCCGCCCGGCAGCGCCACGGCCGGGATGTTCATGGTGGCCGCGCCCATCAGCATGGCGGGGGTGGTCTTGTCGCAGCCCGTGGTCAGCACGACGCCGTCGATGGGGTAGCCGTGCAGGATTTCCACCAGCGACAGGTATTGCAGGTTCCGGTCGAGCGACGCGGTGGGGCGCTTCAGCGTTTCCTGGATGGGGTGGACCGGGAATTCCAGGGGCACGCCCCCGGCATCGCGGATGCCCGCCTTCACGCGTTCGGCCAGGGCGATGTGGTGGCGGTTGCAGGGGGAGATGTCGGACCCCGTCTGCGCGATGCCGATCATCGGGCGGCCGGACTGCAACTCCGCCCGCGTCATGCCGAAATTCAACTGCCGCTCGATGTAGAGGGACGTCATCCCCGGGTCCTGGGGATCGTCGAACCAGCGCTGGCTGCGCAGCTTGAACGGCTTCTTGGTCTGGTCGTGATCGTCCATGGCCGGGCTCCTCCTGCGGGTTGACCGCCTTGATCGGGAGTGAGGGGCCGGGCCGCGCGCCTGTCAACGCCGCGGGCGGCGGCGAGGTGCCATGGAAAGCTCCGGCGCGGCCCGCCGATGCGCGCCGCGGCCGTTCCGGCTACTGGATGTTGATGTCCGTCAGCGCGCAGGTGTTCTGGCGCATCCATTCCTGCGACCGGCCATCGGGATAGACCACCTTGATGTCGTTCACGCATTGCCCGTCGGGCAGGCGGATCGTCAGGCCGCCGCTTCTTCGAGAAAGACCTGCACGGCCTGGAACAGCGCGCCGCGGTTTCGTTCCATCAGCATGGTGTGCGTCCCCTCGCCCAGCAGCACCAGGCGCTTGCCCGGGCTTGCCGTCAGCAGCGGGAAGATGGTGGTGGCCATGGCGGGCGGCGTGTCGCGGTCCCACTCCGCCACCACCAGCAGGGTCGGCACGGTGACGCGCGCGGGGTCCCAGAAGGGCCGGCCCGACTGCCAGAACTCCGCGCTGTCGGCCAGCACGCCATTGGGTGCGCGCAGCACCGAAGGGTTGCGCCGCATGCCCTCCGGGTCCGTCGCCCAGGTCACGCCGGACCAATGCTCGAACCAGCCGGGCGGGATAAGGCCGGCGCGCGCCGCCTCCGGCACGCCGGCCATCCAGCGGTCGCGGGCCTGGGCCTGCGTCACGCTCCGATAGGCGCCGAGCTGCGCGCCCGCCCCCACGGAGGCCGGGGTCGCGCCCTGGCGCAGCCATTGCGGCGCAAACAGGACCAGGCGGTCCACCATGCCGGGGTTGTCGGTGGCGTAGCGCGCCATCAGCGAGCAGCCCCAGGACCAGGCCATGTGCACCATCCGGGGCACCGCGCGGCGCTGGCGGATGAAGGCGGCCACGGCGGCGACATCGGCCACCGCGGCATCGCCACGCATCAGGGGCGGGTTGGCTTCCGGCGGCTCCGCCATCGCGGCGGGGCGGGTGCTGCGGCCATAGCCGCGCAGATCCATGCACCACACGTCGAAGCCGCGGCCGGCGATGTAGTCCATCCAGGACAGGCCGCCGAGCGGCAGGTCGAAGGCGGTATGGGCGGGATAGGTCGCGCCATGCACGAACAGGATGGTGCGGCTGGCGGAGGCCGCCAGGCCCTCCGGCCGCTTGCTGCGGACGAAGATCTCACCCTGGCCGTCAGTGGCCGGCACCATGAATTCCTCGGTGACGATGCGGGGCTGCGCCTGGGCGGCGGCCGGCAGGGCGGCTGCGCCGGCCACGAGGGCGGGCGCGGCCAGGATGTTGCGACGCTTCATGGACCGTGTCTCCGGGTCTGTTGCGCGCATCCTAAACGCAGCCATGGCGCCGCCCCAAGCGTGGTCATGCGACAGGGCAGGCGCGACGCGCTATGCCCGGCCCATGGACGAGAATGCCGGGGGGAAGCAGGGGCGCGCGTGGTCCGCCGAATGGCGGGCGATGCTGGCGCTGGCCTGGCCGCTGGTGCTGACCAATCTCAGCCAGTTCGCGCTCGGCCTGACCGATTCGGTGTTCCTCGGCCGCGTCGGCACGCTGGAACTGGCGGCGGCGACGCTCGGCAGCAACCTCTACTTCGCCGCCCTGGCGCCGACCTTCGGCCTGGCGCTGGCCGCGGCGCCGCTCTGCGCGCAGACGCGCGGGCGGGGGCGCGGGCATCTGCGGGGCATGCGGCGGGATGTGCGCGCCGCCTTCTGGGCCGTGGCCGCGGGCACGCTGCCGACCTGGGTTCTTCTGTGGAACACGGAAGCCGTGCTGCTGGCCCTCGGGCAGGAGGCAGCGCTGGCGGCGCTCGCCGCCGAGTATGTCCGCGCCATGATGTGGGGGATGCCGCTGTTCTGCGGCTTCATCGTGCTGCGCGGCTTCCTGGCGGCGGAGCAGCGGCCGAACGCCGCGCTTGTTGTCTCCGGCTTCGGCATCGCGCTGAACATCCCGCTCAACTACTGGCTGATCCATGGCGGCTTCGGCGTTCCGGCGCTGGGCGTGGCGGGGGCGGGGCTGGCCTCCGCGCTCTGCAACCTCGCGATGCTGGCGGGCCTGGTGGCGATGATCGCGCGGGACCGGCGGCTGCGGCGCTACCATCTGTTCGGCCGGCTCTGGCGATTCGATGCGGCCCGGCTGAGGGAGGTGGCGGCGATCGGCCTGCCCATCGCCGGCGCCATGGCGCTGGAGATCGCGGTCTTCTCCGCCGCCGCCATCGCCATGGGCTGGATGGGGGCGCTGGCCGTCGCGGCGCATGCCATCGCGGTGCAGGTGGCGGCCATGACCTTCATGGTGCCGATGGGCGTGGGCCAGGCCGCCACGGCGCGGGTCGGGCTGGCGACGGGCGCCGGGCGCGCCAGCGCCGCGTCCCGGGCCGGCTGGGTCGCGATCGGCTTCGGGGCGGGGTTCATGGCCTTCGCGGCCACGCTGCTGCTGCTGGCGGGCGGGCCGATCGCCTGGCTGTTCCTGGATGCCGCCAATCCGGGCGCCGCGGAGACGGCGGCACTGGCCACCACCCTGCTGCTGGTGGCGGGGCTGTTCCAGCTGGCGGATGGCGTCCAGGCGGTGGCGGCGGGCGCGCTGCGCGGGCTGAAGGATACGCGCGTGCCGATGCTGCTGGCGGGCCTCGGCTACTGGGTCATCGGCCTGCCCTGCGGCCTGGCGCTGGCCTTCCCCGGCGGGCTCGGGCCCATCGGCATCTGGCTCGGCCTCGCGATCGGGCTGTTCATCGTGGCGGGGCTGATGCTGGCGCGCTGGGTCAGGCTGTCCCGGGCGGGTGGGTTGACCACGCGCCGCTGGCCGCGCTGACTTCGCGGCTTCATCGGACGAGGATCGCCATGGCTCTCTGGAAGCGCGACTGGACGGCGGAACAGATCAACGCGCGGATGGTGGGCAACATGTCCGGCCATCTCGGCATCCGCATCACCGCCATCACCGAGGATTCGCTGCAGGCGGAAATGCCGGTGGACGACCGCACCGCCCAGCCCTTCGGCCTGCTGCATGGCGGCGCCAGCGTGGTGCTGTCCGAATCGCTCGGCACCCTGGCCAGCATCATGACCCTGCCGGAAGGGCAACTTGCGGTCGGGATCGAGGTGAATGCCAACCACATGGCGGGCGTGCCGAAGGGCCAGACCGTGACCGCCATCTGCCGGCCCCTGCATACCGGGCGCCGCACCCAGGTCTGGCAGACCGAGATCCGCCGTGCCGACGGGAAGCTCGCCTGCGTCTCCCGCCTCACCACCGCTGTCGTAGAAGGAAATGCCGCATGAGCGGGCTGCCGAAGGTTGCCGTGATCGGGACGGGGGGGACCATCGCCTCCCAGGGCCTCGATCCGCTGGATGTGCAGGACTACGCCTCCTCCGGCCGCCCGATCCTGAATGCGGAGGAGCTGGTGGCGGGGATTCCCGCGCTGAAGCAGGTGGCCGAGGTCATCCCGGTGCTGCACTCCGCCATCCCCTCCACCGCCGTCGGCTGGTCGGACTGGCAGGCGCTGCTGGCGCGGATCGCGGCGCTGCGGGCGGCGCATCCCGACCTCGATGGCATCGTCATCACCCACGGGACGGCGACGCTGGAGGAGACGGCCTATTTCCTCTCCCTCACCGTGCCCAGCGACATCCCGATCGTGGTCACCGGCGCGCAGCGGCCCTTCACCGGCCTGTCCACCGACGGGCACATGAATCTGGTGAAGGCGGTGCGCGTAGCGGGCCACCCCGACAGCCGCGGCATGGGCGCTCTCGTCGTGCTGAACGATGAGATCCAGGCCGCGCGGGAAGTGACCAAGACCTCCACCGGCAGGATGCAGACCTTCCGCAGCCCCGATGTCGGCGTGCTCGGCCATGCCGATGCGGACCGCATCACCTATTGGCGGCGCCCCATGCGCGTGCTGCCGGTGGCGGACCGCTTCGACGTGGCGGGCATGGCGACGCCGCCGCGCGTCGACGTGATCTACTCCGTCGCCGGTGGCGATGGCGTGGCGGTGAAGGCTTTCCTCGGTGCCGGCGCGCAGGGGATCGTGGCGGCGGCCTTCGCGCCGGGCTTTACGACGCCGGCGGAGCGCGTGGCGCTGGCGGAGGCGATGGAAGCGGGCTGCACCGTGGTCCTGTCCTCCCGCGCCATGTCGGGGCGCACCTTCCCGGCCAAGCGCTACCGGGCGGAGGGGTTCCTCAACGCGGACAACCTGACGCCGCAGAAGGCCCGCGTGCTGCTGATGCTGGCCCTGACCCGCACGCGCAATCGCGACGCGATCCAGGCGATCTTCGACGCTTGTTGAAGTAGGAAGTTGAGCATGGCGGGGAACCGCCGGGCGGCGCCGGAGGTTTTCCCCGTCAGCCGCCTCGGACGACAGCCCGCCATGCTTCCGCCCTAGCCCCCATCGGCCTGCCCCGCCTCATGACCACCCATGGGGAGACGCCGATGCAACGAGAGATGCGCCCCGGCCAGCCGACCGACCGGCTGGAGGAGCTCGACGCGCTGCGGGGGCTGGCCGCTTTCGCGGTACTGATCCACCACGCGGTCCAGCTGATCCCGCACTACGAGACGCCCGCCATCACCGGCGCGGGCTGGCTGCGCTACACGATGACGCAGCTGACGCCGCTGCGGATCGTGGAAATGGGGCGGCCCGCCGTCCTCTTCTTCTTCGTGCTGTCCGGCTACGTGCTGGTGCGCGCGCTGCTGCGGAACGGCTCGCCGGGGCTCGGCGCCTTCGCCGCGCAACGGACCATCCGGCTCGGCCTGCCGGTCGCGGTGTCCGTGCTGCTGTCGGTCGCGCTCTATGCCGGCTTCGCGGAGCCGGCGCTGCCGGCTGAATGGCGGGAGCGCAGCCTGTTCACGTGGCTGGAGCCACCGACGCTCGGCCAGGTGGCGTCCAACATCGCGCTGATAGCCGACAATGACGACATGCGACTGAACGTGGTGCTGTGGTCGCTGGTGCATGAATGGCGGCTGTCGCTGCTGCTGCCGCTGGTGCTGCTGTTCCGCGGGCGGGTCGCGCTGTTCGTCGCGGCGGTGCTGGCGCTGATGGCGATCGGCATCATGGGCGGCGCCACGGAAAACCGTGTGCTGCTGGGGCCGCAGCTGCACAGTACCGTCGCGGCCAGCTTCTACTTCGCCGGCGGGATCGGCACCGGCGCCGCGCTGGCGCTGGCCCTCGGGCAGGATGTGCCGCGGCTGTCGCCGCAGGCGATGATCGCGGCTGGCATGGCGACGCTGGCGCTGTTCAGCATGTCCTCCGACCTGCCGGTCTATGCGGCCTCCGCGCTGCTGATCGTCATCGCGCGGCAGCCGGGCCGGTTGAGGGCGCTGCTGCGGTCATCGCTGCTGGTCGGGCTGGGGGCAATCTCCTTCAGCCTCTACCTCGTGCATGTGCCGGTGCTGGTGGCGACGATGCATGCGCTGCACGATGACTGGCCGCCGGAGGCGATGGCCGCCTTCGCGACCCTGCTGGCCCTGACGGCGGCGCTGCCGATGTATCGCTGCGTGGAAGTGCCGTCCCGCCGCCTGGCGCGGCGGGTGGAGAAGCGGCTGGCGCGGCGATCCTTCGCCACGCCGGTGGTGCGGTCCCCTGCCCCGGTGCCGGACTGGGCGCCGGAGGGCGGGATGCCGAGCCGCGTGGCGTGATCAGCAGCCCGCGGGCAGAGCGGCCAGTTCCAGCACCTGGCCGGAGACGGAGAATTCGCCGAAATCCATGATGATCTCGTCCGCCACGCCATTCTCGAAGTAGCGCAGCCCGACCTCGTATTCCGGCTGGGAAGCGCCATTGCCGCCGGCCCCGCGTTCGAAGAAGGCGATGCGCATGCGGCCCGAGGCCTGGTCCGCCATCAGCGGGAAGCGCGGCTGGGCGGCCGCGGGAGACCAGGCGGAGATGATCGTCGTGGTGTCCTGCGGGCCTTCGTCGGAGGTGCCGTCGAACAGCGGCGAGGTCAGCAGGCGGCGGCCGGTGCGGGCAGTCTCCACAGCCAGGACGGTGTGGCGCATGGGCAGCAGGGTGCCGGCAGGCAGCGCCTCCTCCTTCCCCGCGGGTTCGGCGTAGCGGATGGTGCCGGAACCGTCGGGGTTCAACTCCGCCTCACCAGAGACGCGCTGGCTGACGGCGCCCTGCGTCGTCTGGGTGAGGGAGAAGCGAAGGCGCGAATTGTCCTTCGCCTCATAGGTCGCGTAGTCGGAGACGGTCTCGATCTCCTGCCCATCGCGATCCGTGACGGTCATGGTCATGCGCTGACGGGTGGCCCAACCCTCGCAGGCATCGGCCACGTCGAAGACCATGGCGCCGCGGACGGAGGCGATGCCGGAATTGCGGGCCTCGCCGAGGTCCAGCCGGTAGGCGGCGCGATGGGCCGCCATCCGGGCGATGCCGGCCGAGAGCGCCTGTTCGCTGACACCCGCGCGGGGGCCCGTGGTGACGGGACCCTGAGCGAAGGCAGGAGCCGCCATCAGGCAGAAGGCGGCGGCGAGCGTGAGGCGGCGAGGCTGGGCCATGGATGCTCCTGGAGGCGCTGGCCCCCGGTATCTAGGACGCCTTGGGCCCGGCCGCACCCGTCTTGGCGGGGGGGATGTCGAGTTTGATCGACAGCTCCTTCAGCCGGGCCGGTTCCACCGCCGCGGGGGCGCCCATCATCAGGTCTTCCGCCTGCTGATTCATAGGAAACAAAATTACTTCACGAATATTCGGCTCATCGGCCAGCAGCATGACGATGCGGTCGATGCCGGGGGCGGAGCCGCCGTGGGGGGGGGCGCCGTAGCGGAAGGCGTTCAGCATGCCGCCGAAGCGCTGTTCCACGACCTCCGCGCCATAGCCCGCGATCTCGAAGGCGCGGAGCATGATGTCGGGGCGGTGGTTGCGGATGGCACCTGAGCTCAGCTCGATGCCGTTGCAGACGATGTCGTACTGGTAGGCCTTGATATCCAACGGGTTCATCGTGTTCAGCGCCTCCAGCTCCCCCTGCGGCATGGAGAAGGGGTTGTGGCTGAAGTCGATCTGGCCGGTTTCCTCGTTCAGCTCATACATGGGGAAGTTCGTCACCCAGCAGAATCGATAGACATCCTTCTCGACCAGGCCGAGGTCGGTGCCGATGCGGGTGCGGGCCTTGCCGGCGAGCTTGGCGGCGTCCTCCACCTTCCCCGCCGCGAAGAAGACGGCGTCGCCATCCTTCAGGCCCATCGCGTCGCGCAGCGCGGCGGCGCGGGCGGGTTCCAGGTTCTTGGCGATCGGGCCGGCGCCGACACCACCCTCGAACGTCATGTAGCCGAGGCCGCCGGCGCCCTCGCTGCGGGCCCATTCGTTCAGTTGGTCGAAGAAGCGGCGGGGCTGGCTGGCGGCACCCGGCGCGGGGATGGCGCGGACGACGCCGCCGGAGGCCGTGATCTTGGCGAAAAGACCGAAGGAGCCGCCGGCGAAGTGTTCGGTCACATCGGCGATGCGCAGCGGGTTGCGCAGGTCCGGCTTGTCCGACCCGAATTCGAGCATCGCCTGGTCATAGGGGATGCGGGGGAAGGGCGCCGGCGTGACTTCGCGCTTGGTGCCGGAATAGGACGAAAATTCCTCGAACACGCCGGCCAGAACAGGCTCGATGGCGGCGAAGACGTCTTCCTGGGTGACGAAGCTCATCTCGAAGTCAAGCTGGTAGAACTCACCCGGCGAGCGGTCCGCGCGGCTGGCCTCGTCCCGGAAGCAGGGGGCGATCTGGAAATAACGGTCGAAGCCGGCGACCATCGCCAGCTGCTTGAACTGCTGGGGGGCCTGGGGCAGGGCGTAGAACTTGCCGGGGTGGTTGCGGGCGGGGACGAGGAAGTCTCGCGCACCCTCCGGGCTGCTGGCCGTCAGGATGGGGGTCTGGAACTCAGTAAACCCTTGATCGATCATGCGCCGGCGGATGCTGGCGATGACGCTGGCGCGGAGCATCAGGTTGCGGTGCTGACGTTCGCGCCGCAGGTCGATGAAGCGGTAGCGGAGGCGGAGATCCTCCGGGAATTCCTGCTCTCCGGCGACCTGGATGGGCAGGACCTCCGCCGCGGACTGGACCGTCACCTCCCGCACGCGAAGCTCGATCTCTCCGGTCGGGAGCTTGGGGTTGATGGTGCTGCCCTCGCGGGGCACGACCTCTCCGGTCACGGTCACCACGCTTTCGGGGCGGGCGTTATCCAGGGTGTCGAAGCCCGGGGCGCCCTGGGCCACCACGCATTGGGTCAGGCCGTAATGGTCGCGCAGGTCCACGAACAGCAGGCTGCCATGGTCCCGCTTGCGGTGCACCCAGCCGGAGAGGCGGACGGTCTTGCCGGCATCGGTGGCGCGGAGGGCGCCGCAGGTATGGGTGCGATAGGCGTGCATGGGTATGGGCCTGCGAGCAAATGAGGATTCCGGGGCGAAAGCGCCGCACGGGGCCCCTCCTGTCAAGGGCCCAAGGGGACCAGCATGGCTTCCCCCGGCCCCTCCGCGGGTCTACACGGGTTCCCATGAGCCGCCGCACCCCGGGCGCCGACGCGTCGCCTGACCTGATCACGGATACCGAGACCCTCAGCGCGCTGTGCACCCGGCTTCGTGCCGAGGCCTTCGTGACGGTCGACACCGAATTCATGCGGGAGCGGACCTACTGGCCCGAACTCTGCGTCGTCCAGCTTGCGGGCGACAATGAGGTCGCGGTGGTGGATGCGCTGGCGCCGGGGCTCGATTTGGCACCGCTGGGGGCGCTGCTGGCGGACCCCGCGGTGGTGAAGGTGTTCCACGCGGCCCGGCAGGACGTGGAAATCTTCCTGCTGAAGTTCGGGGCGGTGCCGACTCCGCTGTACGACACGCAGGTGGCCGCCACCGTGGCCGGCTTCGGCGACCAGGTGAGCTATGACCAGCTCGCCCGCTCCCTCGCCAATGCGCAGATCGACAAGGCCCACCGCTTCAGCGACTGGGCGGCGCGCCCGCTCTCCCCCGCCCAGATCAACTACGCCGCCGCCGACGTGACGCACCTCCGGCGCATCTATACCGGGCTGACATCCAAGCTGGCGCGCGAGGGCCGCGACGGGTGGGTGGCGGAGGAGATGGGGGAACTCGCGAACCCCGCGACCTATCGCCAGGACCCCGAGACGGCGTGGGAGCGGCTGCGGCCGCGGACGCATAACCGCCGGTTCCTCGGCATCCTGCGCGCCGCGGCTTCGTGGCGGGAGAAGGAGGCGCAGCGCGTCAACATCCCCCGGCAGCGCCTGGTGAAGGACGAAACCCTGCTGGAGATCGCGGCCACGGCGCCGGAGACGGTGAACGACCTGGCGCGGGCGCGCGGCATCTCCGAGGGATTCGCCAAGGGCAAGTCCGGCGCGAGCCTGCTGGCGGCGATCACCGCGGCGAAGGGGCTGCCGGACAGCGCCCTGCCCGAGGCGCCGCGGGAACGGAGCGGGGCAGCCCCCTCCCCCGCTTTGGTCCAACTGCTGAAGGTGCTGCTGGCGGCGAAGAGCGAGGAGCACCACGTGGCGCCCCGCCTGCTGGCCAATACGGATGAGCTGGAACGCCTGGCGGCCGGGGAGACCGATGTGCCGGCGCTGGTGGGCTGGCGGCGGGACGTGTTCGGGGAAGCGGCGCTGTCGCTGAAGGCGGGCAAGGTGGCGCTGGGCGTGGACGGGAAGAAGATCCGGCTGATTTCAGCGGGTTAGCTTGCGGGTCCGGGCGCTACTACGGATTTAGGCATAGTATTTTTAGGGGTCGATTCCGGCTTTCGTTCGGAATCAAGGGGTTGGGGCTGAGCCGTAAAGCCCATTTAGCCGATTAGGTGCATTTAGCACCGTTTTTCATGCTGTCCCCGCCGCCGGCGGGGCTGCGCTGTGGCGTGCGCGATCGGCAGCAGGGGCGCCTGCGGGCGGCGCGGGACGCGGGCGGGCGGCGGGGCCGGGAGGCCGCGCAGCGCCTGGGCCGGGATGCGCAGGACCAGGCGGATGCGATCAGGCGGCAGGGGCGCGCCGGGCTTCGGCGGCGGCGGCAGATCGGCCGGATCGAGCGGCAGCGCGGTGGCCATGCCGAGGGTACGGGCGAGGAGCAGATCCTCCGCCGGCACGATCCGGGACGCACGCCGGAAGGTGGTGGCGATGCGGTATTCCAGGGAGGCGAGGGCCGGGTCCGCGAAGGGATGACGGGAGACGGCGAGGAGGAGACGGGATAGGACGCCCGTCCTGGCCGTGGTGGCGAGGGCGCTGTGGGCGTTGCCCTTGGTGACGCGCCGATTGGCCTGGAGGGCGGTCCAGGGGGCGTTGGTGACGGCGAGCCAGAAGATGGCGTCCCAGGTGGCGCGGCGGTCCCTCGGCGGGCGTCCGGTGCGCTTGTTGGTGGGGCGGAGATAGGGTTCGAGGAAGTGCCACTCCTCGTCGGTCAGGGGGGACCAGGGGTGGGAGGGGGTGGGGTGGAGGGGGAGCATGGGGGGATCCGACGTGCCAGAGCCTACCATCGTATAAGATTTTCGTCCTACACGCAACGATTTTCGTGACCACCATGCGAACTGTCAGGGGGTGCTACCTACGGCGAAGGGGATTCGTTGCTGACCAGCCACTTGCGCGTTTTTATTGCCATGATTTAGGAGCCCAGTTAGTCTTGTGCACGTACTTCCAAGGTAACCGTCATGGCAGATGGCAGCACCATTGAGTGGACAGATGCGACGTGGAATCCGGTTACGGGTTGCACGAAGATAACGCGCGGCTGCGATAACTGCTACGCGGCGCGATTCTCAGAGCGATTCCGTGGCGTGGCGGGACATCCGTTTGAGAACGGCTTTGATCTAACCATCAGGCCGGAACGGATTTCGCAGCCTTTATCTTGGCGCCGTCCTCGCATGATTTTTGTTAATTCGATGAGCGACCTGTTTCACAAGCGAGTCCCAGCCCCGTTTATCGATCAAGTGTTCAGTACGATGGAGACAGCCCACTGGCATGTCTTTCAGGTGCTGACCAAGCGCAGTTCGACCATGCGCGCATATCTCAAGCGACGGTACGAGAAAACGTCGCCACCCGCGCATATCTGGACGGGGGTATCCGTCGAGGACGCGGGCGCCAAAAGCCGAATTGAGCATCTCCGTGGATCGCCATCGGCCGTCCGCTTTTTGTCAATAGAGCCCTTGATCGGGTCCATTGGACTGCTCGATTTGAGAGACATACATTGGGTCATCGCGGGTGGAGAAAGTGGCCCTAACGCCCGCCCGATGCATATCGATTGGGCAAGAGAGGTTCGTGACCAGTGCGCCGAACAAGGCGTAGCCTTTTTTTTCAAGCAGTGGGGAGGCTTTCGACCAAAAACTGGAGGTCGTTCGCTTGATGGGCGGGAATGGAATGATCTACCGGACTCGAGCATTCGCGCGAAGGTCGCTTAAAAATGGCAAACCCGCCAGAAAACTATAAAGGAAGAGAACAAGCATACATAAAACATTATCTCTTGAGGAATTATTTTTCGCGCTTGATACACAAGGTTGCTGGGGCATTCCAAGAATTCACATATGTTGATGGATTTTCCGGCCCATGGCAAAGTAGTAGCGACACATTTTCAGATACATCTTTCGGAATCGCGCTGGAGGAAATGCGCAAAGCGAAGCAAGCTTGGGCAAATCACGGCCACCACATAAGAATGCGCGCACTTTTAGTTGAAAAGAACGCTCAAGCGTTTGCCAAGCTCACCGAAGTACCCGAACGGTATCCAGATATAGAAATTACGCCACTCAGGGGAGATTTTGTAACTCTTGTCCCCGCCCTGATGAACAGCCTATCATTCTCAACTTTTACCTTTTTATTTATTGATCCCAAGGGTTGGGGAATCAATACCTCAGAAATTGTACCACTGCTAAGGCGGCCAAACACTGAAATTCTATTTAATTTCATGTTTGACTTTATCAATCGCGCCATTTCGATGAACGATTCCAATATTGTCAGCAAAGTTAATAATTTAATTACAACCACAAGTTGGCGCGAACGACTATTATCAGCGCCGAGCGAAGAGCGGCGGTCCATCATTCTTGAGGCTTTCGCTCAGACACTCCGCGACGTTGGGGGCTATAGCTTTGTTGCTGAAACACCGATATTGCGGCCGAGTATAGATCGACATATCTACTCACTGGTCTACGCGACCCGACACCGAGCCGGGGTCAAGGAATTCCGCGACGCTCAACAAAAAACCATAGAAGAACAGGAGATCGTTCGGGACGGAGTAAAAATGGAGTCGCGGAGCGGATCGCAGACAGAACTATTTTCATCCGCGGAAATGAAGCCGAGTGCGATAGCTGCATTTATTGAACGCGAGGCAGAACTCGCCGAACAAATGCTGCTTGCGCTTATAGGGAGCAGCGCAACAGACGCGACAGCCTACGGTGAGATATGGCCACAGGTTCTGTCCCGCCGCGCCATTACTCATGCTGAGCTAAACAAGCTCGTGGCCAAGCTCCGGAGATCGAAAACAATATTGTCTGATCATTGGATGCCACGTCAGCGCGTTCCGACCAACGCCTCCCTATTATACCGAAATCCAGACATGAATGTTAAGACTCCTGCCCAGGAAAATAGCTCGTATACCAATTGATAACTTGAAGCGATTCACAACCTTTCGACATTCGTAGTCTTTATTAGGTAGCTGAGTAAGCGCCAGAGCGGAGGTAGGGACACTCCCATGCTATTGCCAATACTGGGAGCAATACCGTTGTCGCCAGAAGCAGGCGACATATCGCGCAACGGTCCGGCGAAGCTCTCAATGGTGGAGGGCTTGGTTGATGATCTGCTGCGCGACTCCGCGCCGGGCGATCCGCTGCTGGCGATGATGGACGCGATAGGGCGCAAGGCGCAGGCGGCCGGGCTGAACGAGGCAGATGTGGATGCCGAGCTTGCCGCCTGGAACGCGGAGCGGCGTTGATTCGCGTGAAGGTCGCGCGCTCTGGCGTTATGCTGGGGCGCAGGAGGTTCCGATGAACCAGGTGGTCATGGTGCCCGTGCCGCTCTCGCAGGAGGCGGCGGACATGTTGCGGGATGATCCGGCCAAGCTTTCGCTGGCCGGGCAGATGCTCACGCGGCTGCTGCATTCGCCGGCGGGGGAGGCTGATCCGCTGGTGGCGCTGCTCGCGGGGTTGAAGCGAGAGCCGGGGGTGCCTGACCTCACGGATGCGGAGATCGAGGCGGAGATCGCCGCTTATCGTGCCGCGGATCGTCCTTGATACGAATTTGCTGGTGAGTGCCTTCGTCGCGCCGGGTGGCGTGGCGGCAACGGCGTTGCTGGTGGCGCGTGCGCGGTTCCGGTTGTGCTTCTCCGCGGCGATGGAGGCGGAGCTTCGCGGGGTGCTGATGCGGCCGAAGTTCCGGCGGTATGGCGCCTCGGCCGAGGTGGTGGCGGGGTTCGTGGGGGCGCTGCTGGTGCGGGCGGATCGGGTCGAGCCGGTCGAGGCGGTGACGGATTGCCGGGATGCCAAGGACAACATGGTGCTGGAGGCAGCGCTGGCGGGTGGCGCGGGGGTGATCGTGTCGGGGGATGCGGACCTGCTGGTGTTGAACCCGTGGCGCGGGGTGGCGGTGGTGTCGGCGGGGGAGTTCGTGGCGGGGTTCGACGGGTAGGCATTCGGCGAGGGGCGCCAATTTGGGTGGGGTCTGGGGACGATCATCGTCCCCAGCGGGGTTCGGGGCGGAGCCCCGATCTTGATGCTGTTGCTTGTGGGTTTGCGGGGGTGCGCGGTCCCCCACCCTCCCGTGCTTCGCACGGGCCCCTCCCTCCCCCGCAAGCGCGGGGGAGGGTTTAGGGTTCAGCCCGCCGTTGAGACTTCGACGGTTGCGGTCAGCCCCAGCACGGCGGCCAACGCGTCTAGCCTTCGCTGCACGCTCTCCCCGGCGAAGACGCCGCTGCCCTCCACAAGTCTCAACTGCAATTCCCCGCCGTGGCGGCGCAGTGATGTGCCGCGCAGCAGCACCGGGGTGCCACCGGACAGGGTGAAGGCCAGGCGCAGGGCGGCGCCCAGGATCTCGGCGCGCTTCACGGCGCTCGCGTCCAGCAGCACGCGGGCGGTGGCGAGGAAGCCCATGGTCGTGTCGGCTTCGTAGCGCAGCGCCACGACCATCGCGAGGAAGGCGCGCTGGTGGTGGTCCAGGCCGACGCCGGGCTGGCGGAGTACGCGGTAGAAGGCTTGTTCGGCGCGGTAGTCCGGGTGGTCGTGGCTGCCGATGTCGGCGATCCAGCAGGAGGCTTCGCGGAGGTCCTGTTGTTCGGGGGCTTCATCCTCGAACAGGGGGTGGGTCCAGGCGAGGAGGGCGGGGGCGAGGGCGGTGTCGCGGCCCCAGCGCTGGGCGAGTTCGCGGCCGGCGGCGAGCAGGGGTTCCTCCTGCCGGATGGGGTCGGGCAGGAGGTTGGCGTACCAGCCTTCGCGGAGGCCGTTGGCGGAGAAGACGACGCGGCGGGCGCCGGTGGCGCGGAGCAGGCGCCGCAGCGTGATGGCGGCGAAGGGCATGTCGCCGAGGCGCTTGGCGGGGGCGCCGGGGATTTTCTCCAGGATCTTGCGGGGGGATTGGGCGACGAGGCCGGCGAGGTCGCGGGCTTCCTCCCGCCGCAGGACGTAGTGGTGGACGATGGAGAGGGGGTAGGCGGTCTGGGCGATGTGCATGCGGGCCAAAGCGCGCCAGGCGCCGCCGACGAGGTAGAGGTCCCTGCCCTCACCTTCCCGCAGCCAGGGGATGCGGGCGAGTTCGGATTCGACGATGGCGCGGGCGCGCAGCGGGTCTCCGCCGGCGCGGTCGGCCAGGCGGATGGCGCCGATGGGGAGGGAGGCGGCGGGGCCGGCGGTGCCGTGCCGCAGGTCCACGAGTTCGAGGGAGCCGCCGCCGAGGTCGCCGAGGATGCCGTCGGCGCCGGGGAAGCCGAGGAGGACGCCGTCGGCGGAGAGGCGGCCTTCTTCCTCCCCGGTCAGGACGCGGACGGGCATGTCGGGCAGGCGGGTGCGGATGGCTTCGATGAAGGCGGGGCCGTTTTCCGCGTCCCGCGCCGCGGCGGTGGCGATGACCTGGACGGGGTTGGCGCCCATGGCGCGGGCGACGGCGGCGTAGCGGGCCATGACGGTCAGCGCCGGGTCGATGGCGGCTTCGTTGAGGCGGCCGGTGAGTTGCAGGCCGCGGCCGAGGCCGAGGACGGCTTTCTCGTTGAAGATGGTCAGGGGGTTGCGGGTCAGGCCTTCGAAGATGACCAGGCGGACGGAGTTGGAGCCGAGGTCCACGACGCCGAGGCGGGGCGGGTGGGTGCGGCTGGTGGTGTGGGTCGGGGGGAGGTCCAAGCGGTGTTTGTCCTGATCAGTCCTGGGCCACGCGGTCCTGGCGGGACCGGCGGGATGGGGCGGCGGGGCGTTGCTGAAGCGCGCTGCCGCGGCCGGAGAGGGAGGGGTTGGTCATGAAGTATTCGTGCGCGGAGACGGGTTTCGTGCCGGGGGGCAGGCGGCGGTAGGTGCCGTCGGGTCCCAGTTGCCAGCTTTGCATGCTGTCCTGGAGGTTCACCACCATGACCTGGTCGAGGATCTGGGCGTGGACGGTCGCATTCTCGATCGGGACCATGGTTTCGACGCGCCAGTCCATGTTGCGGGCCATGAGGTCCGCGCTGCTGATGAAGACGCGGGCGCGGCGGGATGGCAGGCGGTGGCCGTTGCCGAAGACGTAGATTCGGGAGTGTTCGAGGAAGCGGCCGACGATGGATTTGACGCGGATGGAGTCGGAAAGGCCGGGGATGCCGGGGCGGAGGCAGCAGATGCCGCGGACGACGCAATCCACTTTCACGCCGGCCTGGGAGGCACGGTAGAGCGCGTCGATGAGTTGTTCGTCGACGAGGGAGTTGAGCTTGAGCCAGATGGCGGCGGGCTTGCCTTCGCGGGCGAAGGCGATCTCCCGGTCGATGAGGCCGAGGAGGGCGGGGCGGATCGTCAGGGGGGCGAAAGCCAGGCCTTCCATGGTCTCGGGCCGGGCGTAGCCGGTCATGTAGTTGAAGAGCTTGGCGGCGTCGCGCGTCAGGGCCGGGTCCGCGGTGAAGAAGGACAGGTCCGTGTAGATGCGGGCGGTGATGGGGTGGTAGTTGCCGGTGCCGAAATGGGCGTAGCTGCGAAGGGCGTCGCGTTCTCGGCGGACGACGAGCGACACCTTGGCGTGCGTCTTCAGCTCGACGAAGCCGTAGACGACCTGGACGCCGGCGGCTTCGAGTTCGCGGGCGAGGGCGATGTTCCGTTCCTCATCGAAGCGGGCCTTGATTTCCACGATGCCGGTGACGGATTTGCCGGATTCCGCGGCCTCGATCAGGGCCTTGGCGATGGGGCTGTCGCGGGTGGTGCGGTAGAGCGTCTGCTTGATGGCGACGACGTTGGGGTCCCGCGCGGCCTGGCGGAGGAACTGGACGACGACGTCGAATGATTCATAGGGGTGGTGGACGACGATGTCCTTGGCGGCGATGGCGGCGAAGCAGTCTCCGCCGAAATCGAGGATGCGTTCGGGGAAGCGCGGCGTGTAGGGGGTGAAGAGGAGGTCGGGGCGGTCGTCGACGATGAGCTGCTTGAGGTCGGTGACGCCGAGCAGGCCATCGAGGGTGAAGACGTTGGCGCGGTCCGCGTCGAGTTCGCGGGCGACGAGGTCGATCATGTCGGGGGACATGCGGGCATCGACGGAAAGCAGGATGGCGCGGCCGCGGCGGCGGCGCTTGAGGGCCGTTTCGTAGCTGCGGACCAGGTCCTCGGCCTCTTCCTCGAACTCCACATCGGTGTCGCGGATCAGGCGGAAGAGGCCGTGCTCCGCGGTGATGAAGCCGGGGAAGAGGCGGCGGAGGAAGAGGACGATCAGATCCTCCAGCATCACGAAGCGGATGGCGCGGTCCGGCGTGGGGGGGAGGCGGATGAAGCGCTCGATCTGCGGGGGGACGGGGAGAAGGGCGCGCATGGTGCCGCCGTCTTCCTCCCGCACCAGCTTCAGGACCATGCAGAGGGCGAGGTTCTGGATGAAGGGGAAGGGGTGGGCGGGGTCGACCGCCAGCGGGGTGAGGACGGGGAAGACTCGGTCCATGAACCAGCCCTCCAGCCATTCGCGGTCGGGGGCGGAGAGGGCTTCGGGGTCGCTGACCACCAGGCCGGCGGTGGCGAGGAGGCCGCGGAGCTCATGCCAGGCGGATTGCTGGGCGGCGATGAGGCCCTGCGCCGTGCCGTGGATGGCGGCGAGCTGCTGGGCGGGGGTCAGGCCATCGGGGGATGGGGTGGAGATGCCGGCGCGGTCCTGGCCGATGAGGCCGGCGACGCGGACGGAATAGAATTCATCGAGGTTGGAGGCGCTGATGGCGACGAAGCGCAGGCGTTCCAGCAGCGGGTGGCGGGGGTTGGCCGCTTCCTCCAGCACGCGCGTGTTGAAGGCGAGCCAGGACAGTTCGCGGTTGATGAAGCGCTGCGGGCTGTCGGCGGCGAGGGTCGCGGGGGCGTGCGTGTCCATGCGCCGAGACTAGCCCGGGTTATCGGCATCCGGGGAGGTTTCGGGGAAATCATTCCCGAAACGGTCATCATCCGTGTCGTCCTCGCCAGGCCGGGGCCCGAGGATCTGGCGGGCGAAGGGGCGGGTGATGGGGACGGACTGGGCCAGCGCGGCGTCATCCAGCGCGGCGATGGCGGCGCCGAGGCTGGCGGCGTCCCTCGGCAGGCGGGCGAGGAGCCAGGCCTGGACGGCGGGGTCGAGGCGGAGCTGGCGGTCGGCCAGGTGCTTCGTGAGCAGGGCGGCGAGGAGGCCGTCGCTCGGCTCCGCCAGGCCGACGGCATGGGTGGCGCGGAGACGGCTGGCGAGGTCGGGCAGCGTGGTGGCCCAGCGGGCGGGGGGAAGTCGGGCGGCCAGCAGCAGGGGCGCGCCGGTGGCGGCGGCCTGGTTGATGAGGTGGAAGAGGGTGGATTCCTCCGCCTGGTCGGCCTGGTCCAGCACAGTGCCCGGGGCTGGGGCCAGGGCTTCCGCCTGCGTCAGGGCCGGCCCTTGCAGGTGGCGCCAGCCGTGATCCGCCGCGGCGATGGCGAGGAGATGGGACTTGCCGGTGCCGGGGGGGCCGGAGAGGGCGAGGCGATGCAGCGGCCAGGTGGCGGGGGCGGCCAGCCAGGCCAGGGCCTCGGCATTGGAGACATCGGGCACCCAGTCCGCGCGGGCGGAGGAGGGCGGGCGCGCGAGGGGGAGCGGGAGCTGGGTGGGGGGGAGCATGTGGGGGGAAGCGATAGGGCAGATGGGGGCGACGGGGGAGTGGGGAGCGGGCTGCCCGGGGATATGCAGGAGCTGGAGAACAGGAAGAGGCAGCACCGCAAGCCGACTGCAGCGCTGACAAATGGGCTTCGAGTTGCGGCAGGTCCTCATGGGCGGAAAACGGGCGATGTCGGCCGCCGCAAGCTAGTTGAAGGACGCGTTCGAAATCCGTAGCTCTTTTCCTGCCCGCCAGCGGGAAGACGGGCGCGGTGGACGCGCGGTAAATCTGGTTTAGCATCGAATCGGTTAAGGGAGCTCCGAGCCATCCCAATCGCCGCGCCCCCATGGTTGAACCGGAAGCTGCTGACCGTGCTTGGCCTGGGCGCCACGGCGGCTGCGGTGGCCTGCAGCGGTGGTCCTGCCATCACCGCAGGCGCCCTCGGCCTCGCCTTTGCCGGCGGCATCACGGGCAACATCGCCGGCAACCTTGCCACTGAACTCTTCAAGGACTTCGACCGTGCAGCCGGCGAGCGCTGGTTCGACAGCCTGGCCGGCATCGACCAGAACCACGTTGTTCTGATGGAGTTGCGGCTGGCGCATCTGCGGGCCCTGCGCGCCGCGGTCGGCCGGTTCGAGGCGCTTACGCGCGACGTGGACCATCACGACGATCGCGCGCGGCAGCTGGCCGATGACGCGCTGATCCGCCACATCCGGGCACTTTGCGGCGCGGAGGAGGATGAAGCACGGGACCTGCGCTTCGGATTCACGGAAGCGACCCCGGAGGCGGAGCAGCGGGTCCGGACATCGCTTCTCAAGGCGTTGCCCGATGCCTTCGACGCGGGGCTCGCGGAGCGTCGCCAGCCAAAGGCGGAAGCGCAGGCAGCGAAAGCCCTGCAGAAGCTCAAGGTGGGCATCGAAGCGGTGGCGCTCGACGAACTCACGACGCTGCTGGCCCGGTCGCAGGCGGACGCACGCGGCGCCGCCGACGTTCCCCCTCCCCTGTCCACCCCGGGTGATTCGCCCTCCGCCAGCTTCGAACTACCCGACGACTTCCTGACAGCCTTCCGCGGCAAGCCGGGCGAGGTCGCCTGCTGGTTCAACGACTTCATCCTCGATGCGGCAGAGCGGCTGCGCAGCAAGCCCGAGTTCAACACCCTGTGGCAGGCCGAGCAACTCTCGGCCGTGAAGGCCCTGGCCGAGGCCCAGGACAGGGCCATCGACGGCCTTGCGACGCGCGTCGATGGCCTGGCGTCGGCGCTGGCCGGCCTGCCGGCGGCGGTCCAGCAGATTCGGGCGAATACGGCGGAAATCCTCCGGCTGATGACCGGGCTGCGCATGCAGCGCGGCTACCGGGAATTGCCGCCGGACGCGATCGCGCGGAAGCCGACCGCCATGATCGTCGCGGATTACGGGCTGATCCCCTTCGATGACAGTCGCGGGCTGCTCGGCACGCTGGAGGATCGCGGGGAGGAGACGCTGCTCGGCTGGATCCTGGATGGCGGCGACGTCCGCGTCCGGCTGATCCATGCGGCAGGCGGGCAGGGCAAGACGCGGCTCGCGCTGGAAGCCATCGCGCGGCTGAACGCGGCGGGGCTGGGCTGGCAGGCCGGGCTGCTCGGCCACGGGCAACTCGCCGCCGCCCTGGCGCCGGGGGCGGACCGGCTGGCGGCGCTGCTGGCGCGGCGGGGCGCGGGCGGCATCTTCATCGCCATCGACTATGCGGAGACGCGGCAGGACCAGTTGCAGGCACTGGCCGCGGTGCTGGAGGAAGCGCCCGAAGGCGGCCCGATCCGCGTGCTGCTGCTCGCGCGCACGGATGCCTGGTGGCGGGGCTTCCTGCAGGGGATCGACACCGCGACGCGGCTGCCCTTCGAGGAGACGGCCATCGCGGCCGATCTCGGCGTCGCGCCAGCAGCGATCCCGGCTTTCCTCGATGCCGCCTGCTCCGCCTTCGCCGCGCGGCTTGCGCAAGCACCGCGCCGGCCCGGGGAAGCAGGGCTGGTGGCCGCCGACTGGCAGGCGCGGCCGGTGGAGCCGGGCGCAGGCGGAAGCCCGCTCGACCTGGCGATCCGGGCCTATCTGCGGGTGCGCGGCATCGCCGTTGTCGTCTCACCGCTCGCGACGCTTGCCGATGACGAGCGCGCGCATCTGCGGCGCGCCCTGCGTGGCATCCTGGGTGGGGAAGCGCGCGAGCCTGTCGCGGAACTCGCCACGCAGGGCGCGGCCGGGCTGACGCTGCTGGGTGGCCTTTCCGCGGAACAGGGGGAGGATGCGCTGCGCCGCCTGATCGACCTGGCGGCGCAGAGGATCAGGCGCCCGGTCGATGATGCGGCGCGGGAGGCGGTCTTCGACGCGCTGCGCCTTCTCTATGGCGGCCCGAACGGCACCGCACGGTCCATCCTGCCGGACCTTCTGGGCGAGCAGATCATCGGCGAGGTGCTGGCGAAGGCGCGCGACCTGCTGCCGGCGCTGCTCGATGCGTTTCCCGAGGATTGGCCAATCGTGTTCGTCGGGCTGAACCGGATCAGCCGGCAGAACCCCGATGGCGACTTCGTCCATGAGGCGGTTCAGGTGGTCTCGCCCACCCGCGAAGCGCTGCGCGCCGCCTTGGCACCGCGGCTGGAGAACCCAGTGCTCGCCGCGTCGGTTCTGTTCGCCGCCCAGGCCGAGACCGGCACATTGCAGGAGGATCTGCGCGATGCCCTGCTGGGCCTCGACGCCGCGGCGCGGGCGCGTTCGGCGCGGGCGGTGGCCCGTGCCGCCGGCCAGCTTGTCAGCGCCAATGCCGCACCGGTCCGCCTGCGCGGCGTTCTCGGCACCATCGCCGCCGAGGCTGGCGCAGCCATGGTGGCGGAGGACATGCTGCCGGATAGGGAGACGCGGGCGCGGGACGCAAACAACCGCAGCGTTCTGCTATCCAATGCGGGCCGCCGGGAGGAGGCGCTGGCGGCGAGCGAGGAGGCGATCGGGCTCTATCAAGAGTTGGCGTCGCAGAACCGCGACGCCTTCCTGCCCGCCCTCGCCGCAGCGCTCAACAACCTGAGCACTCATCTGTCCGATCTCGGCCGCCGGGAGGAGGCGCTGGCGGCGAGCGAGGGGGCGGTCACGCTCCGAAGGGAGCTGGTGGCGAAGAACCGCGACGCCTTCCTCCCCAACCTCGCCTCCGCACTCAACAACCTCGGCGGCGATCTCTCCCGTCTCGGCCGCCGGGAGGAAGCGCTGGCGGCGAGCGAGGAGGCGGTCACGCTCCATCGGGAGCTGGTGGCGAAGAACCGCGGCGCCTTCCTCCCCGACCTCGCCGGAGCGCTCAA
>NZ_FOSQ01000001.1:474201-1199467 GCF_900114315.1 Falsiroseomonas stagni DSM 19981 | reverse complement strand
GCCGCCGGGAGGAGGCGATGGCGGTGAGCAAGGAGGCGGTCGAACTCTATCGGGAGCTTGTCGCGAAGAACCGCGACGCCTTCCTCCCCAACCTCATCACGGCCCTTGGCGGACGAGGCCGGGCACTGCTGGGGGCCGGAGACGCCGATGGCGCGGTGGCGTGCTTCCTGGAGGCAGCGCGAGCCCTGCGGCCCCTTGCCGCAGCCCATCCGGCGGCCTTCGGCCAGCTCTTGCGGGCGTTGCTGCGGGACTGCGCGCAAGCCTTGCAGGCTGCGGGGCGCGAGGGCGAGTTCACTGCCGTGCTGGCCGAGTTCGGCGCAGAGGCGGTGGCGGACGAGATGCCGCCGGCGTGGCAGGAAGCACTTCGTCTCATCGAGGCCTTGGCCGAGACACACAAGGCGGCAGCAGCGGCGCCCTCCCCCGCGGCATGGGCAACCGCGCAGGCGGCGCTGGCCAAGCTGGCGGCTCATCTGGCCGCGCATGAGGACGCCCCCTTTCTCGAACCGGTGCGGCGGGCCGTCGCCAAGGCGTTGCAGGCGACCCAGGACGGATCGCGGCCGGCGCCGGATACCGCCTGACGCCCCCGATGGCGCCTTCCGCAACCGGCGAAGCGCGCCGTGGCGGCACGGCTGGCCGCCGCGCCCGGGGCGAGGCCTGGCCCGGGCGCCAGCCGGCTTCCTGGCCTTCCGGCTGCCACGCGGGCAGCGGAGGGCTGCCGTCAGGCCCCACGCCGCCGCGCGATCGGGGCCATCCACCGGTGGTCCGCGATCCGCCTGGCGCGGCATCCCGCGCCGCCGGGGAGGGGCTGGCCCCTCCCCTACCCCGCCGCGCAGCGTTCCGTCGCCGACAGCAGGGCGACCCGCGCGCGGCCGCCGCTGCTCGCGCCCGGCAGCGCCGCGGCATCCGCGGCGACCGGCAGCAGGGCGGTGACATCCACGCCGGTCGCGATGCCCATGCGCCCGAACATCCAGGCCACATCCTCGGTCGCGACATTGCCGGTCGCGCCCGGGGCGAAGGGGCAGCCGCCCAGCCCGCCCGCGGCCGCGTCGAACACCCGCACCCCCGCCTGGTAGGCCGCGAAGGTCGTCGCCAGCCCCAGGCCGTAGGTGTCGTGGGCGTGATAGGCCCAGGCCGTCACCTCCGGGCAGCAGGCCCGCGCCGCCGCGACCAGCGCCGCGACATGGTCCGGCGTCGCCCGGCCCGTCGTGTCGCAGGGGCAGATCTCGATATCCGGCCGCAGCGCGGCAAGGCGGCGGATGAGGTCCAGCACCGGCCCGACCGGCATCCGGCCCTCGAAGGGGCAGTCGAAGGCGGTGGCGAGGTTGAGGCGCAGTTCCGCATCGGCCGGCAGCGCATCGAGCATGCGCGCGTAATCCTCCACCGATTCGGCGACCGACCGGCGGACATTGCTGCGGTTGTGGGATTCCGACGCCGAGAGGACATAGACCAGGAAGCGCGCCCCCGCCGCCAGGGCCTCGCTCGCCCGCTTCGCCGTCGGCACCAGCACCTGCGGCCGCAGGCCGGGGATGGCGGCGGCGGCCTCCACCAGCGCCGCGCCGTCGCGCAGCTGCGGGATGGCGGTCGGGCTGACGAAGGAGCCGATCTCGATCCGCCGCAGGCCCGTGGCGGCCAGGCGGCGCAGGAAGTCGATCTTGGTCGCGGTCGGAATCCACGGCCCGATGGGCTGGAAGCCGTCGCGCGGCGCAACCTCCACGATCTCCACGGCGTCCATCAGCAGATCCCTTCCTGGTGCAGCGCGGCGATCTCCGCCGCCGAGAGGCCGAGCAGGCCGGCCAGGACCTCCCCGGTATGGGCGCCGACGGGCGGGCCGGCCCAGCGCACCGCGCCGGGATCGTCGGGCAGCAGCGGCACGATGCCGGGATGCAGCATGGGGCCGAGTGCCGCATCCTCCACCTGGCGCACCATGCCGCGGTGGCGGAATTGCGGGTCCGCCGCGCAATCCGCGATGGTGTAGGCCCGCGTCGCCGGCACGTCGGCGGCTTCCAGCAGCCGCTCCAGCTCTGCCGCCTCCAGCCGCGCGGCCCAGGCGCCGATCGCCTCGTCCAGCGCCGCGCTGTTGGCGACGCGGGCCTGGTTGCCCAGGAAGCGCGGGTCCTCCGCCAGTTCCGGCTGGCCCATCAGCGTGGCGAGCTTGCGGAACAGCGGATCGGAATTGGCGGCGATCAGCACCCAGATTCCGTCGCGGGACCGGTAGGCGTTGGTGGGCGCGGCGGTCGCGATGCCGCCGCCGGTGGGCTGACGCACGGTGCCGAGCGCGCCGTATTCCGGCAGCGCGCCTTCCAGCAGGCTGAAGATCGATTCCGTCAGCGCGACATCGAGGCCCCTGCCCCGCCCATCGCCGCGCCCGGCCGCGTCCCGCTTCCACAGCGCGGCCATGATGCCGAAGGCGGCGTAGATGCCGGCGACGCTGTCGCCGATGCTGATGCCGACGCGCACCGGCGGCAGCTCCGTGGTGCCGGGGGGGTGGTTGGTCAGGTGGCGCAGGCCGCCCACGGCCTCCCCGATCACGCCGAAGGCCGCGCGGTCCCGCTGCGGCCCGTCCTGGCCATAGCCGGAGATGCGCGCGATCACGAGGTCCGGCCGCGCGGCCCGCAGCGCTTCTTCCGACAGACCGAGGCGATCGAGCTGGCCGGGGCGGAAATTCTCCACCAGCACGTCGCATCGCGCGACCAGGCGGAGCACGATCTCCCTCGCCCGCGGCTTCTTCAGGTCGAGCGTGATGCAGCGCTTGTTGCGGGCATGGACGGACCACCAGGCGGATTGGCCCTTCACCCGCGCGCCCCATTGCCGCACGGGATCGCCGGCGCCGGGCGGTTCCACCTTGATGACATCGGCGCCGAGATCGCCCAGCAGCCGCGTGCAGAAGGGCGCCGCGACGAAATGGCCAAGCTCGATCACGCGCAGCCCCGCGAGCGGGCCGGTGCCCTCAGCCATAGGTCGAGACCTCCACCAGATTGCCGTCGGGATCGCGGAGGTAGAGGGAGGTGATCGGCCCCGTCGCGCCGGTGCGCGGCACGGGGCCGAGTTCGATGGCGAAACCCTCCCGCTTCAGATGCGCCTCGACCTCCGGCAGCGGGATCGCGGCGATCAGGCAGAGATCGGCGCTGCCGGGCGCGGGCTGCGCGGCGCGCGGCAGGATCGGTGCCTCCTTCGCGACATGGACATTGATCTTCTGCCGGCCGAAGGACAGCGCCAGCCTTCCGCCGCCGAAGCGCTCCTCCCGCATGCCGAGGCCGCGGACGTAGAAATCGATGGTCCGCGCGGCGTCCGCGACGGTCAGGACGAGATGGTCGAGGCGGTCGATCACGGCGGCGGTCATTCCTGCGGGATGTTCATGGCGCGTACGACCTCGGCCCATTCCACCAGCTCGCGCTCGACCCGCGCCTGCAACTCGGCCGGGGTCATGCGCCGCATCGCCGCGCCCTGCGCCTCGGCCCGGCCGCGGTAGTCCGGCGACGCGATGATCGCATCCACCGCCGCGGCGAGGCGGGCGACCAGCGGCTCCGCCATGCGGGCCGGCGCGAAGAGGCCGAACCAGGCCTCCGCGCTCAGCCCGGGCAGCCCGGCCTCGGCGGCGGTGGGCACGCCGGGCAGCACGGGGTGACGTTCCTGCGCCGACAGGAACAGGGCCCGCAGCTGGCCGTTCTGGATGAAGGGCAGCGCCGGCGGCGGCGTGGTCAGGAAGATCTCCACGCGGCCCGCCAGCAGGTCCTGCATCGCCGGGCCGGCGCCGCGATAGGGCACGTGTTCAAGCTGGATGCCGGTCAGGCGCTTCAACTGTTCGGTGCCGAGATGCTGCACCGAACCATTGCCGGAGGAGGCGTAGTTCAGCTTGCCCGGATTCGCCTTGGCGTAGGCCACAAGCTCCGCCAGCGTCCGGGCGGGGACCGAGGGATGCAGCAGCAGCACCTGCGGGACGTCCATCAGCAGACCGATGGGCACCACGTCGGTGCGGGGGTTCCAGCCGAGGTTGCGGACCACCGCCGGGGCGCCGACATGGAAGCCGGAATACTGCACCAGCAGCGTGTGGCCGTCCGGCCTGGCGCGCATCACGGCCTGCGCGCCGATCACGCCATTCGCCCCGGCGCGGTTGTCGACGAGGACCGGCACGCCGAGCTGCTGGCTGAGCGGTTCCGCCAGCAGGCGCGCGGCGAAATCCGTGGTGCCGCCGGGGGCGCTGGGCACGACGAGGGTGACGGGGCGGCCCGGTGCGAAATCCTGCGCGCGCGCCGGCAGGGCGGCGGCGGCGGCGAAGGCGGCCAGCAGGGTGCGGCGCCCGGGATGGCAGGATGGCCGCGGGGCGGCGCGGCCGGCAGGGGCGGGTCGATCCGGCGGGGATACGGGACGATGGGGCACGGTTCGGCTCCGCTGGCTTTGTTGTCCTGGACGTCGCCGCGGCGGCCTTCCGGCGCTTGCGGCGCGGGCACCCTGCCGATGGGGCCCGCGCCGCTCCAGTCGTCATGCGGCACGGCAGGCGTCGCGGATCGGCAAGCCGCCCCCGCCCGCTATGGCGAAGTCAGGTGCCCCACGAGCAGCCGCGCCGCGGCGGAGAGCCCTTCCGGCTGCCGCAGGCAGAGCGCGAGGGGGCGCACCGCCCAGGGCTCCTCCAACCGGCGCGTGGGCAGGGCGCCGCCGGCGGGCATCGCGGCGGCCGGCAGGATCGACAGGCCGAGCCCGGCCTCCACCAGGCGCCGCACGCCGTCGAAGCTGGCGACCAGGACGCGTTCGCGGAGATGGCCGCCGATCCGCGCGGCCTCCGCCCGGTAGAGGCGTTGCAGGGCGCTCGGGTCCTGCAGCCCGACGAAGGGTTCGTCCAGCAGATCGGCCAGGCGAAGCCCCGCCCGCGCGGCCAGGGGATGGCCGGGGGGCAGCAGCACCATGAGGGGATCCTCCCGCCAGGGCAGCACGGTCAGCCCCTCCGGCACCGGCACGGTGGCGGAGAAGAGGCCGAGTTCCGCGACGCCGGTCTGCACGGCGTGCAGGATCTCGACGCTGGTGCGTTCCTCCAGCGAGACGCGCAGGCCGGGATGCGCCTGGAGGAAGGAGGAGAGCAGGTCCGGCAGCCTGCCGCTGATGGCGGAGATGTTGGCATGCAGCACGACGCTGCCGCGCGCCCCCCCGGCATGCGCATCGAGTTCCGCGGCCATCCGTTCCAGCAGGCCGAAGAGATCGGCCAGGCGGTCGAGCAGCATCAGCCCCGCCGCCGTCGGCTCCACGCCCCGGTCATGGCGGCGCAGCAACTGCACACCGACGCGGCCTTCCAGTTCCGCGATGCGGCGGCTGACGGCGGATTGCGCGATGTGCTCGCGTTCCGCGGCGCGCGCCAGGCTGCGTTCCTCGGCCGCCGCGGCGAAGATCCGCAGCGTGACGAGATCGAGCCCGAGCGTCGCCCAGTTGGGCCGGTAGCGTGGCTTCATGCGGCGGCCCCCTTCCCCCGGCGCAACCTCGCGCGAAAGGGCGCGCGCGTCACGGGGCCTTCGCGGCGCCCTGCCGTCAGAACTCCGCGTCGAGTTCGAGTTCCGTGATCCGGGGCTCCGGTTCGTCGAGCGCGGCGGCGATCCATTCGCGCAGGTCGGGCCAGGCCTCGATGGTGCGGGCATAGGCCTCGCAGGTCTCGTCCAGCGCCACATGGTAGGTGCGGGCGCGCATGATGACGGGGGCGTACATGGCATCCGCGATGGTCGGGCGGTCGCCGAACAGCCAGGGGCCGCCCCATTGCGCCAGGCAGTCGCGCCAGAGGGAGAAGATGCGGTCGAGGTCGCCGCGGGCGGCGGACCAGACGGTGAAGCTCGGGATGCTGGCGCGGAGGTTGAACGGCAGGGAGGAGCGCAGCGCGTGGAAGCCCGCATGCATCTCTCCGCTGATGGCGCGGCAGCGGGCGCGGGCGATGCGGTCCTCCGGCATCATCCGCGCCTCGGGGAAGCGTTCGTTCAGGTATTCGGCAATGGCGATCGTGTCCCACAGCTCCGCGCCGTCATGCTCCAGGCAGGGCAGCAGGATGGAGGAGGCGTTGTTGAGCAGTTCCGCGCGGGTGGAGGGATCATCCGGGGAGACGGTGATGACGCGGAAGGGCAGGCCGGAGAGGCGGGCGATGAGGAAGCCGCGGAGCGACCAGGAGGAGTAGTTGCGGCTGGAGATGCGCAGGATGGCGGCCGGCGGGGCGGGCTTCACCGGGGGCTTGCGCGGCTTCGTCGCGGACATGGCGCTGACCTTCCTGCTGGCGCGGCGACGGTAGCAGCGCCTTCGCGGTTGCGAAACGGGCCCGGGCTGGCACGATGGGCGCCAGTGATGATGGGGCCCATCGGATGATCTACCGGGCATTGCAGGCAAGGCAGGACGCGCTGGCGCCGCTGCGGGCCCATGCGAAGGGGATGGCGGGGTGGCTCGGCCCCTGGGGGCTGGCGCATCCGCTCTTCGATGGCGTGCGCGCCATGCGGGCGGCCGCGGAGGTCTTTGCCGGTTTCGCGGTGACGCAGGCGCGGCCGGATTTCGGGATCGCGCCGGTGCGGGTGGGGAACCGGCTGGTGGAGGTGACGGAGGAGGTGGTGGCGGCGACGCCCTTCGCCTCCCTGATCCGGTTCCGGACGGATGTGGACACCCCCCTGCCCCGGGTGCTGGTGGTGGCGCCGATGAGCGGCCATTTCGCGACGCTGCTGCGCGGCACGGTGCAGGTGCTGCTGCAGGACCACGACGTCTACATCACGGATTGGCACAATGCGCGGGACGTGCCGCTGGCTGCCGGTCGCTTCGGGCTCGATGAATTCATCGAGCATGTGATGCGGTTCCAGGAGGCGATCGGGCCGGGCGGGCATGTGCTGGCGGTGTGCCAGCCGGTGGTGGCGGTGCTGTCGGCGGTGGCGCTGATGGCGGAGGACCGGAACCGTGCCTCCCCGCGCAGCGTGACGCTGATGGCGGGGCCGATCGACGCCAGGCAGAACCCGACCAAGGTGAATGAACTCGCCAGCGGGCACGGGATCGAGTGGTTCGAGCGCAACCTGATCGCCGCCGTGCCCTGGCGGCACAAGGGGTCGGGGCGAAGGGTCTATCCGGGGGCGTTGCAACTCTCGGCCTTCATGCAGATGAACATGGACCGGCATCTGAAGGCGCATCAGGACCAGTTCTGGGCGCTGTTCGACGGCGATGTGGCGCGGGCGGCGCAGCACCGGCGCTTCTATGACGAGTATCTCGCGGTGATGGACCTGCCGGCGGAGTTCTTCCTGGAGACGGTGAAGACCGTGTTCCAGGACCATGCGCTCGCACGAGGCGAGATGATGTGGCGCGGCCGGCGCGTGCGGCCGGAGGCGATCCGGCGCACCGCCATCATGGCCGTGGAGGGGGAGAAGGACGATATCTGCGGCATCGGGCAGACGATGGCGGCGCTCGATTTGTGCCGCAGCGTGCCGGTGACGATGCGGCGGTACCATCTGCAGACGGGGGTGGGGCACTACGGCGTGTTCAGCGGGCGGCGCTTCGCGCAGGCGATCTATCCGCGGGTGCGGGAGATGATCCAGGCGAATGAGGGATAGTCAGGACCCGGTGCGCGGCGGGTCGAGATACAGCGGGCTCTCCAGATATCGCCGCAGCCAGTATCGGGTGACGACGCCGATGGCGGCCGCCATCGGCACCGCCAGCAGCACGCCGAGGAAGCCGAAGGCGACGCCGCCGGCGAAGAGGGCGAAGATCACCCAGACCGCGTGCAGTTCCACCCGGTCCCCCAGCAGGCGGGGGTAGATGATGTAGCCCTCCACGATCTGGCCGGTGATGAAGACCGCCGCCACCAGGCCGACGCCGTTCCAGGTGCCGAACTGCGCCATGGCCAGCAGGATCGCCGTGACGAAGCCGGTCAGGCTGCCGACATAGGGGATGAAGGACAGGATGCCCGCCATCAGCCCGACCGTCAGGCCGAGTTCGAGGCCGACCGCGCTCAGGCCGGTCGCATAGTAGACAGCGAGCAACCCGCAGCAGAGCAGCTGGCCGCGCAGCCAGGCCGACAGCACGCGGTCGGTATCGCGGGAGAGCTGGCGCAGCACGGCGGCGTTGCGGCGGGGCAGCCAGGATTCAAGCCGCGCCATCATCGCCTGCCAGTCGCGCAGCAGGTAGAAGCCCACCACCGGCGTCACCACCAGCAGGGTGAAGACGTTGAACAGCGCGACGCCGCCGCCGATCAGCCGCGCGACGGCGGTGCCGAGGAAGGTGATGATCTGCCCGGCCTGGCTGACGACGAGGTCGCGGAGCTGGGTGTCCACCACCTCCGGCCCCAGGGCTTCCTGCAGCCGTTCCAGCGCCTGGCGGACCAGGCTGCCGATGCCGGCGACATAGGCCGGCAGGCGCGTGACCAGCACGCCGATCTGCGCGACCAGCAGGGGATAGAGCAGCAGCATCGCCAGCAGCGCGAAGGCCGTCAGGCCCATCACCAGCAGGAAGGCGGCCAGCCCGCGCGGCACGCCGAGGCGCGTCAACTGCCGGGCCGGCGGGTCGAGGAAATAGGCGATGCAGGCCGCCAGCACGAAGGGCGTCAGGATGGCCGAGAACAGCCAGAGGCTGAACAGCAGCACCGCCGTCGTGCCGATGACGAGCCCCCAGCGCTCCGCCCGCGTCGCCATGCGGGCACCGGGGGAGGCTGGCCAGGAGGCGGGACGCGGTTCCGGCTTCGGCGCGGGCGCGGGCAGGGCGGGCGGCGTGGCGGGGGGCTTGCTGCCGCTCATGCTCGGCCCCGCGCGGCCTGGGTGACGTAGGCGGCGCCGGAGGCGAAGGTGCTGGCGGCGACCAGCCAGATGAAGACGTCGATGACCACCGAATCACCCATGCCGTAGCCCGCCAGCAACAGCGCGCCGGCGGCCAGCGTGATCTGCAGCGCGGTGTTCAGCTTGGAGACGAAGATCGGCTGGATGCGCGGCGGCTGGCCCAGCACATAAAGCACCAGCACGCCGCCCACGATCAGCAGGTCCCGGAAGACGACGAGAATCGCGAGCCAGTCCGGCAGCACCCCGATGCTCGCCAGCGTCACGTAGATCGACACCAGCAGCGCCTTGTCGGCAACAGGATCGAGGATGGCACCCAGGGTCGAGCGGCTGTGCCGGATGCGGGCCAGCCAGCCATCGATGGCGTCCGACACCCCGGCCGCGACGAAGACCCAGAAGGCGAGGTCGAGGCGGTGGTTCAGCACCAGCCAGACCGCCCCCGGCACGGCGCAAAGCCGGGCGAAGGTGATGACGTTGGGCCAGGTGAAATAGGCGTCCGCCGGCACCACCGCGGGCCGGGGCGGCAGGGTGGAGAGGGGCGTGCCCTCCGCCGATGGACCGGCCTCGGCCGGCTTGCGGTCAACGGCCTCCGGCAAGGCTCAGGCGCCATCCCTCGCCGGGTCGCGAATCGATCGGGCCGGGCGCCAGGGCGATGCCGTTCTGCGCCAGTTCGGCCGCGGCTTCTGGCGGCTGGGTGCGCAGGCCGAGGCGCAGCCGCGCCCTTTCGCCGGTCAGGCTCACCACATCGAAGCGGGCGACGGGGGAAGCCGCGCCGAGGCGGCGGGTGATCTCCACCCATTCCGGGAAGGACCGATAGACCGCCACGACATCCAACGTCGCGACGGCCGGGCCGCCGACACCAGGCGCCTGGCTGGTCGCGCCGGGGGTGGCCGGGCCGGTGGCGGCGCCGCCTGGGGTGCTGAAGAGGGTCCCCGGCGCGCCGATGGCACCCGGGTTGCGGCCGCCCATGGCGGCGACGCGGCCGGGGTTGAAGTTCACCGTCAGCCGCGCGGAGTAGCCGCGCTGGGTGATGCGTTCGGATTCGATGACGAGGGACTGGACCAGGCCCTCGATCTGCGCGTCCGGGATCCCGCGGGGCAGGCCGAGGGCGGCGGCCATCCGCTCATAGGCGGTGCGCTGGCCGGCATTCAGCGCGCGGTCGCGGGCGATGACCGCGGTTTCCGCCGTGGCCTCGGCCGGGACGCCGCGCTGGATCAGCGGGTTTTCTTCAGGTGTCGCCTGGGCGAAGGCGGGTGCGGGCGCGGCGAAGGGCGCCGCGAACGCCATGGCGGCGCCGAGCACCATCGCCTGCATTGCCGTCCGGGGCCGGAAATGGTTTTTTCCGCCCCGCTGGCTGCGCCGCTCGCTGACCGGCATATCGCCATCCCTACCGTTGCAGGCACGTCGTGCCTGTGTGCCGAATACCCGATCGGGGGCCGCCATGACCAGCCTGACCTACCGCGACGCCGGAGTGGACATCGAAGCCGGCGATGCGCTGGTGGATGCCATCAAGCCCCTGGCGCGCAGCACCGACCGGCCCGGAACGATGGGCGGCCTCGGCGGTTTCGGCGCGCTGTTCGACCTGAAGGCGGCCGGGTTCCGCGACCCGGTGCTGGTGAGCTCCACCGACGGCGTCGGCACCAAGCTCAAGCTCGCGATCGACAGCGGCATCCACGGCTTCGTCGGCCAGGACCTGGTGGCGATGTGCGTGAACGACCTGGTGGTGCAGGGCGCGGAGCCGCTGTTCTTCCTGGATTATTTCGCGACCGGGAAGCTCGATGTCGCGCAGGCCGCCTCCGTGGTGGGCGGCATCGCGGAGGGCTGCCGGATCGCGGGCTGCGCCCTGGTGGGGGGTGAGACGGCGGAGATGCCGGGCCTCTACAAGGGCGGCGACTACGACCTGGCGGGCTTCACGGTGGGGGCGGCGGAGCGCGATGCGCTGCTGCCCAGGGCCGATGTCGGGCCGGGGGACGTGCTGCTGGGCCTGGCCAGTTCCGGCGTCCATTCCAACGGCTATTCGCTGGTGCGCCGGATCCTGGAGGGGACGAACCTCACGCTCGCCTCCCCTGCCCCCTTCGCGTCAGGGCAGAGCGTGGCGGAGGCGCTGCTGGCGCCGACGCGCATCTATGTGAAGCCGGTGCTGGCCCTGCATAAGGCGGGGAAGCTGAAGGCGGCGGCGCATATCACCGGCGGCGGGTTGCCGGGCAACCTGCCCCGCGTGCTGCCGGCGGGCGTGGTGGCGGTGCTGGATGCGGCCGCCTGGACGGTGCCGCCCGTCTTCGCCTGGCTGGCGCGGGCCGGCAATGTCGCGGCGGAGGAGATGCTGCGCGTCTTCAATTGCGGGCTCGGCATGGTGCTGGTGGTGGCCGCCGACGATGCCGAAGCCGCGACGGCGATGCTGGCGGAGGCGGGCGAGACGGTGTTCCGCATCGGCGCGCTGGCGGCGGGCGAGGGTGCGGCCGCCGTCCGCATCGACAACCTGCGCGAGGGCTGGCCCGCTTGACCAGGCGGGTCCCGACCGCGGTCCTGATCTCCGGCCGCGGCAGCAACATGGCGGCGCTGCTGGACGCGGCGGCCGACCCTGCCTACCCCGCGCGGATCGCGCTGGTGCTGTCCAACCGGGCGGATGCGGGCGGGCTGGAGCGCGCCCGCGCGGCGGGCATCCCGACCGCGGTGGTGGAAAGCCGCGCCTTCAAGGGCGACCGGGCGGGGTTCGAGGTGGCGATGGAGGCCATGCTGGCCGAGCACGGGATCGAGCTGGTGGCGCTGGCCGGCTTCATGCGGGTGCTGACGGAGGGGTTCGTCGGGCGCTGGCAGGACCGGCTGGTCAACATCCACCCGTCCCTGCTGCCCAGCTTCAAGGGGCTCGACACCCATGCCCGCGCGCTGGCGGCCGGCGTCCGGCTGCATGGCTGCACCGTGCATCTGGTGCGGCATGGGGTGGATGAGGGGCCGATCCTGGCCCAGGCCGCCGTGCCGGTGCTGGCGGGGGACACGGAAGCGACGCTCGGCGCGCGGGTGCTGGCGGAGGAACACCGGATCTACCCCGCGGCGCTGGCCTGGCTGGCGGCGGGGCGCGTGCGGGTGGCGGGGGAGATCGCGCATGTCGAGGCCCCGGGCGCGGATGGCGCCCTGGCGAACCCCTTGCCGGGCTGGGCGCCACTTTCTAAAAGGGCGGCCGAAGGCTGACGCTCAACGAAGGATCCCCCATGGCTGACCACGCCCCCGCGACGTATGAACTGGTCGAGGTGAAGGCCGAGGACATCATGGCCGAGCGGACGTCGTTCTATGACGGCTTCCTGAAGGGCACGACCTGGGGCATCGGCCTGACCGTCGGCATCCTGGTGCTGCTGGCGATCTTCGTGGTCTGAGGGCCCGGGCCGGGCGGCCCGGTTTCCATTGCCAGGGCACGTGGCCTTCCGATGATTCCATCTGGGCGCCTGTTGCTCCAGGCATAGCCCCCCTGGCCGGACCCTCGGATGGCATTCAGGGTCATCCCGGGCATCGCGCCGGCCTGCCGAGGCGCGACCCATCCTGACGCATCATGGGCCTGACGCCGTCTCGGCATCGAGGCGCCGGAGGAAGCGCAGCAGCAGGCCTGTCACGGCCGCCGGCTGCTCCAGGCTCGGCAGATGGGCGGCCCCGGGCAGGACCTCGCCTTGTGCCGCCGGCAGCGTCGCCACCATGTGGCGGCACCGTTCCTGGATATGCGGGAAATCCAGGTCGCCCCAGGCCACCAGCGCCGGGACGCGCAATGCCGCCAGGCGCTGGTAGGCCGGCGCCGTATCGAGGCTGGGCGCGGCCGGCAGCGACCGCAGCGCGATGCCGTTCATCGCCAGGAACAGATCCCGCACGGGCCCGGTGACGCGCCCCTCCCCGGCCAGCGGCCCATCGAGCCAGAGCCGCGCCTTGATCGCATTCACCTGGTCGAGGTCGCCGGCCCGCTCCGCCGCCGCCTGTCGCGCCAGCAGGGCGGCGATGGCGGGGGGATGCGCCGGTTCTGGCGCGCCGCCGACGCTGGGGGCGATCAGCACCAGGGCGCGCACCCTGTCGGGGTGGAGTAGCGCGGCGTCGATCGCGATCCGGCCGCCCTGGGAGCAGCCGACCAGGATCGCCGGCCCCGCGGCGCCAAGGGCATCGAGGACCGCCAGCAGGTCGGCCACGGGCGAGAAGGGCGCCCGGCCGGATTCGGTCCTCCCGAAGCCCCGCCGGTCATAGGCGATGGCCCTGGCAAGGGTGCCCACTTCCTCCATCTGGCCAGGCCACATGCGGCTGTCGGCGACATTCGCGTGCAGGAAGACGACCGGGCAGCCCGCGCCCCTCTCCTCCGCCGCCAGGCGGGCGCCGTCCACGACGACATGATGGCCCATCGGCATGGCCTTGCCCCTCATTCCCCGTCGCCCATGCAGGCTACGGCATGCGGGCGCCGCGCGTCCTGCCCGGCGCGGGATGCCAGGGTCACGCCCGGCGCATTGCGAAACGGCGCGCCGGGCGGAAGGATGGCCCCATGAGTCGAGAAGGCCGGCGATCCATGACGGACGGCATCACGGGCTGGCATGCCCATGTCTACTACGACCCCGATCAGACCCGCGCCGTGGCGGCGCGGCTGCGGGAGGCGATCGGGGAACGCTTCCCCGGCGCGGTGCTCGGGCGGTGGCATGATCGGCCGGTCGGGCCGCATCCCACATCGATGTATCAGGTGGCCTTCGGGGTGGACCTGTTCCCGGCGCTGGCGCCGTTCATCGCGCTGAACCGGGAAGGGCTGACCGTGCTGCTGCACCCGGAGACGGGGCGGCAGCGCGCGGACCATACGGCCCATGCCCTGTGGATGGGGGCGGTGCTGCCGCTGGATGTGAGCGTACTGCCGGAATAGGCGGGGGCGCCCCCCCTCACCCAACCCTCTCCCCCGTCGGGGGGAGAGGGCTTTCGGGATCAACCGTCGCGCTGGTCGCGATCGCGGTCGCGGTCCCGATCCCGGTCGCGGGTGTCGGACTGGTTGTCGTCCTGGTCCATGCCCCGGTCGCCCATGTTACGGTCGACATGGCCGTTGCCGTATTGGGGCGCGTTGATCTGCTGGGCCATGCCGGAATCGTCGCGGCGCATGGCGAGGTCGGGCTGGTCGCCGTTGCCCTCTCCGCCGCCTTCCTGTTCCGGGCCGTTCTGGTAGCGGCGCTGCTGGTGCTGGGGCGGGCCGCCCTGCTGCTGGGCCGCCTGGCTCATCGCGTTCAGGATGCGGAAATAATGCTCCGCGTGCTGGAAGTAGCTTTCCGCCATCACGCGGTCGCTGGCGCTGGTCGCGTCGCGGCCGAGCTGGAGATACTTCTCGAACAGCTGCTGGGCGGTGCCGCGCAGGCGCATGTCCGGGCCATTGCTGTCGAAGACATGGTTGCGGTTCATCGGCTGGTGGCCGCCGCCACCGCCCCCCCCGCCACCACCGCCGCCGCCGCCACCGCCGCCGCCCTGGCGGTACGGACCGCCGCCGCCGCCACCTCCGCCCCCGTGGCGGTTGCCGCCGCGGCCGCGCATGCGCTTCATGTTCATTGGTATGGCGTTCGCCGTCTCGCAATCGCGCCGCCGTGCGGGAAGGCCCCGACCGGGAACGCGGCATCTTCGGGTTGCGTCATCGCGGCGCGCGGGCTGGCGGGAACCGGGCCTGTGCCCCTGGACCCCCAATGCCCGGCCGCTTCTGCCGGCGGTGCCGGGACGCGCAAAGGCTTCCCGGGCCGCATGGTCAACCTAGTGCGCTGGCGCCGGGCCGACAAACGGTTTTTTCGCCAACCCCCCTTTTGCCAGCAGCAGGGCGCGTTCGATGCCGCCCAGGTCGGCGCGGCATCCCGCGGGTTCCAGCCCGGCGCCGCGGGCCAGGCCCTCCACCGCCGCGCGCTGGCCCTGGCCGAGTTCCAGCACCGCGACTCCGCCAGGCGCCAGCAGCGCGGGCAGCGCGGCGGTGATGGCGCGATAGGCATCGAGCCCATCCGCCCCGCCATCCAGCGCCAGCGCCGGTTCGTGCCGGGCGACATCGGGCATGAGGCCGGCGATGGCGTCGCGTTCGATATAGGGAGGATTCGACAGCACCAGGTCGAAGGCCGAATCGAGCGCGGCGGCCCAGTCCCCGGCCAGGAAGGCGCTGCGGTCCGCGAGCCCATTCTCCCGCGCGTTGCGGGCGGCGAGCGCGGCGGCTTCCGGCGCGCGATCCAGCCCGATGCCGAAGGCGGCGGGGCGTTCGGCGAGCACCGCGAGCAGCAGGGCGCCGGTGCCGGTGCCGAGGTCGAGCACCCGGATCGGGCGCTTCGGATCCGGGAAGGCCTCCAGCGCCGCTTCCACGAGCGATTCCGAATCGGGACGGGGGATCAGGGTGGCGGGGGAGACGGCGAGGTCGAGTGTCCAGAAACCCTGGCGGCCGAGGATATGGGCGACGGGGGTGTGGTCCAGCCGGGCCTTCAGCGATTGCCCGAAACGGGCGGCGGCCTCGGCCGGGACCTCCGCGCGGGGGTTGCGCAGCAGGGCATCCTGGGTGGTGCCGAGGGCATGGGCGAGGAGGAGACGGGCCTCGTAGCGGGGCTGGTCGATGGCGGCGGCGCGCAGGACCTGGCCGGCCTGGCAGAGGTAGGCGCCGATGGTGCTGCCGGGGGGGCATGTCATCGCGGGCGATGTGGGGAAGGCGCTGCCTTCCCCACGCCCCATCCGCCAGGGGCGTGGCGCCCCTGGACCGTCGTCAATGGCCTGGGTTCCAAGGGCCCGCTGGCCCTTGGCCGGGGGTGCGGGGGGCAGAGCACCCCGCCATGCGCCCTCATTCGGCCTCGGCCGCCAGCCGCGCGGCTTCGTCCTCCGCCGTCAGCGCCCCGATGATCTCGTCGAACTCCCCCTGCATGACCCGGTCGATCTTGTGCAGCGTCAGCCCGATCCGGTGGTCCGTCACCCGGCCCTGGGGGAAGTTGTAGGTGCGGATGCGCTCCGACCGATCGCCGGTGCCGACCTGGGACTTGCGGTCGGCGGCGCGGGCGCTGTCCAGGCGGTTGCGCTGCGCGTCGTAGATGCGGGCGCGCAGCACCTTCATGGCCTTGGCGCGGTTCTTGTGCTGGCTCCGCTCCTCCTGCATCGCCACCACCGTCCCGGTCGGAATGTGGGTGATGCGGACGGCGCTGTCGGTCTTGTTGACGTGCTGGCCGCCAGCGCCGGAGGCGCGATAGGTGTCGATGCGCAGGTCGGATTCATTGATCTGCACATCCACCTCCTCGGCCTCCGCCATCACGGCGACGGTGACGGTGGAGGTGTGGATGCGGCCCTGGCTTTCGGTCGCGGGCACGCGCTGCACGCGGTGGACGCCGGATTCGAATTTCAGCCGGGCGAAGACGCCGCGGCCCTCGACCGTCGCGGTCGCGCCCTTCACGCCGCCGAGTTCGCCCTCGTCATATTCCAGCACCTCGAACCGCCAGCCCTGGGTGGCGGCGTAGCGCTGGTAGGCGCCGAAAAGCTCCGCGGCGAAAAGGGCGGCTTCGTCGCCGCCGGCGGCGGGGCGGATTTCAAGGATCGCGTTGCCCTGGTCCGCGGCGTCGCGCGGCAGGAGCATCAGGCGGATCTCCCGCTCCAGCACCGGCAGGCGGTCGCGCAGCGTGAAATACTCGGGCTCCGCGAGTTCGCGCAGTTCGGGGTCGGCCAGCATGGCCTCGGCCTCGTCCCGGCCGCGTTCGGTGGCGCGGTATTCCTGCACCTTCTCGACCAGCGGTTCGAGGTCCGAGAGTTCCTTGGAGAGCGCGCCGACCTGCGCGCCATCCGCCGTGTTGAGCTGGTGGCGGATTTCCTCGGCGCGGGAGAGCAGGCGGTCGAGTTTCTGGGGAAGGCTCATCCGATCAGCCTGGCCACGGCCTCCGCGGGGGGGATGCGGTCCTGGGTGCCGGCATCGAGGTCGCGGAGCTGGACGACCCCTTGGGCCACCTCATCCTCCCCGAGGATCAGGGCGGCGCGGGCGCCGATCTTGTTGGCGCGTTCCATGCGGCGCTTGAGATTGCCCTTATAGGCGATCTCCGCCGTCACGCCGGCCGCGCGGAGCTGCTGCGTGAGCTGGATGGCGGCGGGTTCCTGCGCCTCGCTGACCGGGATCACGGCGACGGGGCGCGGGGCGGCGGGGCTGGCGGCGAGGAGCATGGACAGGCGTTCGACACCGGCGGCCCAGCCGACGGAGGGGGTGGCGGGGCCGCCCATTTCCTCGACCAGGCCATCATAGCGGCCGCCAGCCATGACGGTGCCCTGGGCGCCGAGGCGGTCCGTCACGAATTCGAAGGCCGTGTGGCTGTAGTAGTCGAGGCCGCGGACGATCCTCGGGTTTTCCCGGGTGGGGACGCCGAGGGTCTCCAGGTGCTTCAGGACGGCGGCGAAGAAGGCCGAGGCAGCGGGCGTCAGGTAGGGCTGGATGGTGGGGGCCGTCGCGACGATCCGGCGGTCGCCCTCATCCTTGCTGTCCAGGATGCGCATCGGGTTCTTCTCGAGCCGGATGCGGCTGTCCTCGGACAGGCTGTCCTTGTGCGCGGTGAAGTGGGCGACCAGCGCCGTGCGGTAGGCGTCGCGGCTCTCCGCGTCGCCCAGCGTGTTGATCTCCAGCACCACGCCATCGCTGATGCCCAGTGCCTCAAGGATGTTCCAGCCGGCGGCGATGACTTCCGCATCGGCCAGCGGCTCGGCGGCGCCGAGGATCTCCGCGCCGATCTGGTGGAACTGCCGGTAGCGGCCCTTCTGCGGACGCTCGTAGCGGAACATCGGCCCGGCATAGAAGACCTTGCGGGGCAGGTTGGACTGCGTCAGGCCGTTGGAGACGAGGGCGCGGCAGACGCCGGCCGTGTTCTCCGGCCGCAGCGTGATGGAATCGCCGCCGCGGTCGGTGAAGGAATACATCTCCTTCGAGACGACGTCGGAGGTCTCGCCAAGGGACCGGGCAAAGACGCGCGTGTCCTCGAAGATCGGCGTGGCCCATTCCTCGAAACCGTAGAGCCCCGTGATCCGCCGGGCCGCGGTGACGACGTGGTGATACCGACGAAAATCCTCGCCGATCAGGTCACGGGTGCCGCGGACGGGCTGGAGGGGTGTGCTGGCCATGGGGGGCGTATCGCGCCTGCGGCGCGTAGGAGCAAGAGGCGCGAGGCGCGCGTGGGGGCAAGGGGCGGCGTTGGTCAGGGCGTTTCGTCGGGGGGAATGAGGGGACGGAGACGGCTGGCAAGCCGCGGCATCGCAATCGTCACCGTTTCCCACAGACGATCCAGGTCAACGCGCCCGTAGTCATGGACGACAACATGCCGCATCCCGATGACGGCGTGCCAGGGAATGTCAGGGAGCGAACTGCGGAAGCCATCGGAAAGCTTGGCCGCTGCTTCGCCGACGACGCTCACACATCGTTCCACGGCGTAGCGGTGGATGTCGCTTGTCCGGAAACCTTCCGCATCCATGCCGTTGACGAAGCCCGCCGCGCGGTCGCAGTACCAGACGATATCGAGCGCCAGGGCCCAGTCCCGAGCCTCGTCACGCCGCATGGCGCGTCTCGGTATAGAAGGGTCTGGCATCCGCGAGGATGCTGCGGCGGCGGATGTAGTTGTGGCTCGCCATGAGGACATGGCGTTCCAGAACATCGACCTTGCGGCCGAAAACCGTCTCCAGTGCTTCCTCGAACTCCACCAACGCCGCGAAGTCGCGCTGGCTGCCGGGTTCGAACTCCACCAGCAGGTCCACATCGCTCCGCGCCGGGTCGAAATCATCACCCCGCGCGGCCGATCCGAAGACCTCCAGCCGGGTCACGCCGAAGCGGCGGCAGAGTGCCGCGATGGCGTCCCGGTGGCGGAGGATCTCCGGGTGCACGGGCTACTCGGCGGCCTGCTTCTCGGCCGCCTGGGCCTCGGCGGCCTTGGCGGCCTTCATGGCGTCGGCGCGGGCCTCCACCAGGCCGACGATGTGCTCGACCATCTCCTCGGTCTTCACGGTGTGGCTGGTCTTGCCCATGCCGTAGACCATGTGGGTGCCGGCCCCGCCGCCGGTCAGGCCGATATCGGTCATCAGCGCCTCACCGGGCCCGTTCACCACGCAGCCGATGATGGAAAGGGAGATCGGCTGGTCGATATGGGCCAGGCGCTCCTCCAGCTTCTCCACCGTGCGGATCACGTCGAAGCCCTGCCGGGCGCAGGAGGGGCAGGAGATGACCTTCACGCCGCGATGGCGGATGTGCAGCGACTTGAGGAGTTCCCAGCCGACCGCGACCTCCTCCTCCGGCTCCGCGGAGAGGGAGACGCGCACCGTATCGCCGATGCCGGCCCAGAGCAGCGAGCCCAGGCCGATGGCGGATTTCACCGTGCCGGCGCGTCGGCCGCCGGCTTCCGTGATGCCGATATGCAGCGGGTGGTCGCAGGCCTCCGCCAGCTGCTGATAGGCGGCGACGGCCAGGAAGACGTCGGACGCCTTCACGCTGATCTTGAAATTGTCGAATCCCTCCTGCAGCAGGTGGTCGGCATGCCACAGGGCGCTTTCCACCAGCGCATCCGGGTTGGGCTCCCCGTACTTCTCCAGCAGGTGCTTCTCCAGGCTCCCGGCGTTCACGCCGATACGGATGGAGCAGCCATGGTCGCGGGCGGCCTTCACGACCTCCTTCACCCGGTCCTTGCTGCCGATATTGCCGGGATTGATGCGCAGGCAGGCGGCGCCGGCCTCGGCGGCCTCGATCGCGCGGCGGTAGTGGAAGTGGATGTCGGCGACGATCGGGACGTTGACCTCGCGCACGATCTCCTTGAGCGCGGCGGTGCCTTCCTCGGTGGGCACGGAGACGCGGACGATGTCGACGCCCGCCAGTTCGCAGCGGCGGATCTGTTCGATCGTCGCCTTGGCGTCCTCGGTGGGGGTGTTGGTCATGGTCTGGACGGTGATGGGGCTGTCGCCGCCGACCGGGACCTTGCCCACATGGATCAGCCGCGACTTGCGGCGGGCGATCTGCTGGTAGGGGCGATAGGCCATGCTGCGTCCGTGGTCCCTGGTTCCTTGGCCCTGAGCATAGGATGCCGGGGCCGCGGATCACAGGGGGAAGCCGCGCGCGCCTCAGTTGGTGCGGATGGTCGCCGGCGGCGGGGCGTTGCTGGCCGTCGCGGGCACCAGGCGCTGCCGCAGGCGGTCGGGGTCGAGCGACACGTTGCGGCGGACGCCGATGATGCCCTCCAGCGCCGGGGAGAGGGTGTTCTCCACCACGATCTCCAGCGCATCGGCGCGGCCGGTATCCAGCAGCAGGCCGTCCCGCGGCGGCACGGGCCAGTGTTCGCCGGCGCGGAGCACGCGGTTCAGCAGGACCTGGCCGTTGCGGGGGTCCCGCACCTGCAGCCAGACGCCGTTGTCCCCGCTATTGGCGCGGGCGCGCAGCGCGACCCTGGTCCCTTCCGGCAGCCCGGCGATAAGGGGCGGCGGCGGGGCGGGCGCCGGGGCAGCCGCGGGCGGCGCGGGCGCGGCGGGGACGGTGGCGGCCTGGGCGGCGGTCCCTGGCGCGTTGACGCCGCCGGGCGGCGGCAGGGCGGAAAGCGGCAGCGCGCCCTCACCCCGGTTGGCATTGGCGCCGGGCAGCTGGCTGCGGCCCTGGTCGGCGGCGGCCTCCAGCCGCGGCGGCACGGGCGGCACCACATCGACGGTGCGGTTGCCGCCGCCGGTCCAGTTGAACCAGGCGACATAGGCGCCGATGACGATGACGGCGCCGATGCCGATCACGCCGCCGGCCGGCATGCCGCGTTCCGGCACGGGTTCCGGGAAGACCAGATCCGTCTTGCGGGTGACGGCGGCGCCGGACAGGTCGCGGAAGCGGCGGACCATCTCATCGGCGTCGAGGCCGAGCGCCACCGAATAGGTGCGGACGAACCCCACGGCATAGGCGGCGCCGGGCAGGTCCGCGATGCGGCCTTCCTCCAGCGCTTCAAGGTAGGGGCGGCGGATGCGAAGCCGCTGCGCCATCTCCTCCACCGACAGGCCGAGGGCCAGGCGGGAGTCGCGAAGTTCCTCACCGACCCGCGCGGCCTCTGCGCCGGTGGAGTCGGGCTTTCGGGGGATGCGCTTCAGGTCGTAGGGCACGGCATGGACACCTAGCGCGGGGCTTGCTGCGCCGCAAATCGAATCACGCGGCTGTCAGCTTGCTTCATCGATGTGTCGCGCGGCGGGGTCAGGCCGGCTGGCGCGCCGCGATGGCGGCGGCGGCCTGCCAGACGAGTTCCTGCACGATCTCTACCGCGGGCTGTTCACGCGTCACCATGCCGACGCTCTGCCCGGCCATCAGCGACCCGTTCTCCACATCGCCATCGACGACGGCGCGACGCAGCGCGCCGGCCCAGAAATGCTCGATGTCGAGCTGCGCTGCGGCCTTCTCGACCTCCCCGGCCAGGAAGCGGCGGATCGTCTCCGCCTGGTGTTCCAGGAAGCGCTTGGTGCCGCCGTTCTGCAGGGCGCGGACGGGGATGACGGGAAAGCGTTCGTCGAGTTGCACGGTCGGCAGCGCATCGCGCGCGGCGCCGCGGATAAAGGCGCGCTTGAAGTTGGGATGGGCGATCGATTCGGTGGCGCAGACGAAGCGGGTGCCGAGCTGCGCGCCGGCCGCGCCCATCTCCAGATACGACAGGATCGCCTCCCCCCGCCCGATGCCGCCGGCGACGAAGACGGGGACGTCGCGGATGAAGGGCAGGATCTCCTGCGCCAGCACGGTCAGCGAGACGGGGCCGATATGGCCGCCGGCCTCCGCCCCCTCGATCACCAGCGCATCGGCGCCGGAGCGGATGAGCTTCTTGGCGAGCGCCAGGGCCGGCGCGAAGCAGACGACCTTGGCGCCGCCATCCTTCGCCGCCTTGATGGCGGAGCCAGGCGGAATGCCGCCGGCGAAGACGATGTGGCCGACCTTGTGGTCGAGGCAGGTCTGGACCAGCTGGTCCAGCCTGGGATGCATGGTGATGAGGTTCACGCCGAACGGCTTCTGCGTCAGCGCCTGGGTGCCCTGGATTTCCTGGGCGAGTCTGTCGGGCTCCATCGCGCCACAGGCAATGACGCCGAAGGCGCCGGCGTTCGACAGGGCCGCCACCAAGTTGCGCTCGCTCACCCAGGACATGGCGCCGCCCATGATGGCGTAGCGCGTGCCGAAGAAGGCGGCACCGCGGGCCATGAGGGCATCGAGCCGGGCGAGGGCCTCGGCGGGCGGAGCCTGGGGGGGGAGCGCGTCCATGGTGATCCTTCAGCCTTCACCGCGCCGGGCCGGTTCCGGCCCGTCCAGCCCATAGGCCGTGTGCAGGGCGCGGACCGCAAGCTCCGTGTAGTCGGCGGGGATCAGCACGCTCACCTTGATCTCGCTGGTGGAGATCACCTGGATGTTGATCCCCTTCTCCGACAGCGTCTTGAACATGGTGGTGGCGACGCCGGCATGGGTGCGCATGCCGATGCCGACGACGCTGATCTTCGCGACATCGGGGTCGGCGATCATCGCCTCGAAGCCGATCGTCGCCTTCTCCTTCTCCAGCAGGTCGCGGGCGCGGGGCAGGTCGGTGCGGCCGAGGGTGAAGGTCATGTCCGTGCTGCCATCGGCGCCGACATTCTGGACGATCATGTCCACATTGACGTTGGCGGCCGAGAGCGGGCCGAAGACGGAGGCGGCGACGCCGGGCCGGTCCGGCACGCGGCGGAGGGTGACCTTCGCCTCGTCACGGGAATAGGCGATGCCGGACACGATGGGCTGTTCCACGATTTCGTCCTCGTCAACCACCAGGCTGCCTGGCTTGTCCTCGAAGCTGGAGAGAACCTGGACCCGCACGCGCTGCTTCATGGCCAGTTCCACGGAGCGCGTCTGCAATACCTTGGCCCCGACCGAGGCCAGTTCCAGCATCTCCTCATAGGAAATGCGGTCGAGCTTGCGGGCCCGGGGCACGATGCGGGGGTCGGTCGTGTAGACGCCGTCCACATCGGTGTAGATGTCGCAGCGATCCGCCTTCACGGCGGCGGCGATGGCGACGGCGGAGAGGTCGGAGCCACCGCGGCCGAGGGTGGTGACGCGGTTCCGCGTGGGCTCCAGCCCCTGGAAGCCGGCGATGACGGGCACCTGGCCGGCCTGCATGCGTTCGATCAGCAGCGACCCGTCGATGCTCTCGACGCGCGCCTTGCCATGGGCCTGGTCGGTCAGGATGGGGATCTGCCAGCCCTGCCAGGACCGGGCCTCCACGCCGATGGTCTGCAGCGCGATGGCGAGCAGGCCGATGGTCACCTGTTCGCCGGTCGCCACCACCACGTCGTATTCGCGGGCGTCATGGAGCGGCGAGAGGTCCTGGCACCACTTCACCAGCTGGTTCGTCGTGCCGGACATGGCGGAGACGACGACGGCGACCTCATGGCCGGCCTCCACCTCCCGCTTCACGCGGTTCGCGACGTTGCGGATGCGGTCGAGGTCGGCGACGGAGGTGCCGCCGAACTTCATCACGATGCGGGCCATGCTGGGTCCGGAGTGCCGTTCTCAGGGGTCGGGGGGCGGATCGGACGGGGTGGACCCGTTGCGCCCCGCCGGGGGGCGGACAGATAACGGGGGGCGGGCCGGCGGGCAACCTCGCCAGGGCAAGCCGGGGCTTTATTGGGGGGCGGGAATGGCAGGCACGGCGGTCGAGGCGGAAATCCGGAAGTTCGGCGCGCTGGCCGATCGCTGGTGGGACCCGGGCGGGCCGATGAAGCCGCTGCACCGGATGAACCCGTTGCGGACGGGGTGGATCGCGGAACGGATCGCCCGCGCGCATGGGCGGACGGGGCGGGACCTTTCGGGGCTGACCCTGCTGGATGTGGGCTGCGGCGCGGGGTTGGCCGCGGAAGCCTTTGCGCGGTTCGGCGCGCGGGTGACGGGGGTGGATGCGGCCGCCGATGCCGTGGCCGCGGCGCGGGCCCATGCGGCGGCGGGGGGGCTGGAGATCGAGTACCGGGAGGGCGGGCCGGAAGACCTGCTGGCGGAAGGTGCCCGCTTCGACGCGGTGGTGGCCCTGGAGGTGGTGGAGCATGTGGAGGAACGCGCGGCGTTCTACGCGGCGCTGGCCGGGCTGGCGTCGGGGCCGGTCTTCCTGTCCACGCTGAACCGGACCGCGAGGTCCTTCCTGATGGCCAAGCTCGGCGCGGAATACCTGCTGCGGCTGCTGCCCGTCGGCACGCATGACTGGAAGATGTTCGTGACGCCGGGGGAGCTGGGCGCGGGGCTGAAGCGCGCGGGGCTGCGGGTGACGGATATCGCGGGGATGACGATGGACCCGCTGACGGGGGGGTGGCGGGAGAGCCGGGACCTGGGGGTGAACTACCTGGTGATGGCGGGGCGGTAGGGGGGGGGTCAGCCGGGGGGTAGCGCGCGCCGGGTGATGCGGCGGGCGCCGTGGAGGATGCGGAGGACCTGCACCTCCTCCGCCGTGGTGCGATAGAGGATCACATACGGGGCCTCGGTCAGGCGGCGGACACCGGGGCCGAGTCGGGGAAGTCGTTCCCCGGCATCGGGATGGTCGGCCAGCAGGCGTACCCGATCGATCAGTCGGTCCACCAGCGGCCCCGCACTGGCGGGGCGGTGGTCCGCCACATAGGCACGTGTATCGACCAGGTCGGCAATCGCCGCCGGGAAGAAGCGGAGCCGCAGCACCTAGCGGGGCCGCAGCGTCGCGCCGTTCAGGACGTGGTCCCTCAGATTGCCGAGGTCCACCTCGACGGGCTCGCCACTGGCGAGCGCCACCTCATAGGCCTGCTTCAGCCAGGCCTCGTCGTCATCGGCCAGGCTTGCTTCGGCGACTTCCAACTGGTGCAGGGCTTCCCGCAGCACAGCGTCGGCGGAGGGGAAGCGGCCGCTGGCCACCTTCGCCTCGATGATCGCGACCAGGTCGGGGGAGAGGGTGATGGTCATCCTGGGCCTCCTCTCCCCTCATAACACGCCAGGGCGGCTCGCGTCCCGGTCTACGCCGCCGCGACGCTGGCGACGAAGCCGCGGACCTCGTCCTTCAGCCGTTCCGCCTGGCGGGAGACGTCGGAGGCGGCGCCGAGGACCTGGTCGGCCGCCGCGCCGCTGTCATTCGCGGCCTGGGTGACGCCCTGGATGTCGGCGCCCACCAGCTGCGTCGCCTCCACCGTCTGCTGCACGCTGCGGGCGATCTCCTGCGTCGCGGCGCCCTGTTCCTCGACGGCCGAGGCGATGAGGGTGGCGATCTGGCTCACCTCCTCGATCCGGCCGGCGATGCTCTGGATCGCGGTCACGGCGTCCCTGGTCGCGGCCTGGATCGTGCCGATCTGGGCGCCGATCTCCTCCGTCGCGCGGGCGGTCTGGCCGGCCAGCGACTTCACCTCGCTCGCCACCACGGCGAAGCCCTTCCCGGCCTCCCCGGCGCGGGCGGCCTCGATGGTCGCGTTGAGTGCCAGGAGGTTGGTCTGGCCGGCGATGCTGGTGATGATGCCGACGACGTCGCCGATGCGCTGCGCGCCGGCGGCCAGGGCCTGCACGGTGGCATCGGTGCGGCGGGCATCCTCCACCGCGGCGCCGGTGATGCGGGCGGATTGGGCGACCTGGCGGCTGATCTCCCCGATCGAGCCGCTGAGCTGTTCGGCGGCCACCGCCATGCTTCGGACGCGGCTGGTGGCATCCGTCGCGGCGGCCTGGACGCTGTCGGCCTTGGCGTTCGTCTCGGTCGCGGTGCCGCGCATGGACCGCGCGGTGCGTTCCAGTTCGGCGGCGCGGCCGGCGAGGAGGGCGACGGTGCCGCCGACCTTCTCCTCGAGGTTGGAGAGCAGGCCGCGCAGCACGCGCTGGCGTTCGGCGGCGGCCTCGGCCTTCAGCCGTTCCTGGTCGGCGGCCAGGCGCGCGCTGTCGGCCATGCTGGTCTTGAAGACCGCAACGGCCTTGGCCATGGCGCCGACCTCGTCGCCGCGGTCCTGGCCGGGGATCTCGGCGGCGAGGTCGCCCCGCGCCAGGCGCAGCATGGCGTCCGTCAGGCGCTTCAGCGGCGCCACGGCGCGGAGCGACCAGGCGGCGATGCCCGTGCCGATCAGCAGCCCGGCGGCGACAAGGGCGATCATCAGCGTCTGGAAGCCTTCCGCCACGGCGCGGGCCTGCGTCGCCACGGTGCGGTTCTTGGCTTCCTGCAGGTCGATGAAGCGGTTGATGCGGGCCAGCCATTCGACGAAGGCGGGGCGGGCCTGGTCCATCAGCAGGCGGTGGGCCGCTCCGGCCTCCCCGCGCTGGCGGGCCTCGATCACCTGGCGGATCAGCGGCATGGTGCGGGCCTCGATCTCCTTGATCGAGGCGAGGATGGCCTGTTCGTCCGGCGTCACGCCGGCGCCGCTTGCCATGATGGCGTCGAGCGGCGTGGCGCTGCGGGCGTAGAATTCCTCCAGCCGCGTGATCTCGGCCAGCGCGGCGGCGCGTTCGGCGGGGGTGGCGAGGAGGACGACGTCGCGCAGGCTGATGGCGCGGTCATGCACGCTGCCGCGGAAGTTGATGACGTAGCGCTGCTAGACGCTGTTCACGTCGTTGATGGTGGCCAGGCTGGCGCTGATGGCGTTGACGCGGTTGGTGGCGATGACGCCGAGCGTGACGATGAGGGCGAGGACGAGACCGAAGCCGATGGAGAGGCGGAAGCCGATGCTGCCGCGACGGGGCGCTGTGGTGACGGTGGCGGACATGAAGTGACGAATCCTCGCTGGTCGACAGCTCCAACGGGAGCGGGGCCGGGGGGTTACGGGCACCCGGCGGGTGGGGCCAGTCGAGGATTGTCGGTTAAGTTCGTGTCACGCCGGTAAAGCGGCGGCGCGCTCAGCCATCCGCACGGGGCACCCACGGAAGGCGGGCGATGTCGATGCCTTCCTCGGCCAGGGCCTCGGCCTCGGCGTCCGAGGCCTCCCCGTAGATGCCGCGGGCCTCGGCTTCCCCGTTCGCGATCTTGCGGGCCTCATCGGCGAAGGCGGGGCCGACATAGTCGCAGGATTTCTCCACCTCCGCCCGCAGGCGCTGGAGCATGGCGAGGAGCTGGGCCGGGATGGGGCCGCCGGCGACGCGTTCGGGGTTGCCGATCGGCGCGGTGTCGGGCGCGGGGGGGGTGGTGGCAGGGGCTTCCGCGGCCTCCGCCGCCGGGGGGGGCGCGGGCAGGGCCTTGCGGCGGGATTTGCGGATGGCGGGTGCCATCAGGGCGCGCTCGACCTTGGCGCTGCCGCAATGCGTGCATTCGACCAGGCCGGCCCTGGCCAGCGCCTCGAACCCCTTGCTGTCCTGGAACCAGCCATCGAATTCATGGCCGGCATGGCAGCGCAGCTGGTAGTGGATCATCCCCTGTGGTCCCGGTGGCCCGTTTCGGGCGGCTTGTCGCGCCGCATTCTGGCACTCCGGCAACCCGAGTGCCAGCCGCGGCACGTCATGCCGCGATCAGGGGATCGAGCCCGCCCTGGCGGTCCAGCGCCATCAGGTCATCGCAGCCGCCGATGTGGCGGCCATCGATGAAGATCTGCGGCACGGTGGTGCGGCCGCCGGAGCGGCTTGTCGCGTCCCGGCGGGCGTCGGAGCCATTGGGCGCCCAGATCTCCTCGAAGGGCACGCCCTTCTTGCGGAACAGGCCCACGGCGCGCGCGCAGTAGGGGCAGAAATCCTGGACGTAGATCTCGATCTTGGCCATGCGCCCCACATCGGTCCGCCGGCCGGCGCGGTCAAGCCTCTGGATCGGGCTTCGCGCCGGAGGCGCGGGTCAGGCTTCCGCCTGCAGGCGGGGGTCCGGCACGCGGGCGGCGACGAGGACATCGACGGCGGCGGCCCCGGCGGCGAGCAGGGCGCGGGCGCAGGCATCGACGGTGGCGCCCGACGTCATGACATCATCCACCAGCAGCACGCGACGGCCGCGCAGGCGCGGGATGGCGCGCGGGCGGATGGTGAAGGCATCCGCCACCAGCGCCGCGCGGGCGGCGGCGCCGAGGTCGCCGAGCGGGGGCGTCGGCCGGCGGCGGCGCAGCAGGTCCGGGATGCAGGGACGATGCGCGCCCCGGGCCAGGCGCTGCGCCAGCAGGGCCGCCTGGTTGTAGCGGCGGCTGAACAGGCGCCGCCAATGCAGCGGCACCGGCGCCACCAGGTCGCAGCGTGCCAGCAGCGCGGCGCCGGCCCGGGCCATGTGGGCCGAGAGCGGCCCCGCGAGTTCCGGCCGGTCCGCATGCTTGAAGGGCAGCACCAGGCGCTGGCTGGCATTGTCGTAGCGCAGCGCGGCGCGGGCGGTGTCATAGGCCGGCGGATGGTCCAGGCAGCCGGGGCAGAGGCCCCCCGCGCCCCCCTGCCCCGCATGCAGGAAGGGCACCCCGCAGCGCGGGCACATCGGCGCGGTGATGCGGTGCAGGCCGCGGAAGCAGGCGGCGCAGAGCGTGCCCTGCGTTTCCACCGCTTCCTCGCAGGTCAGGCAATGCGGCGGCATCACGGCGTCGAGGACGCCGAGGCCGAGGCGTTTCAGGCGTGAAACGCTACCCATGGCCCCCCTGGGCACCGAAGGGGGCGTCGCCGTCGCGCTCCACGGCATGGACCAGGTCGATCTCCCAGGCCAGGTAGGCGCGCATCGCCTCCTCCACCCCCTCGTTCCGGTCATAGGGGCGGAGCCAGGCGTCGATGCAGGCCGCGTCCGGGGGGTTCTGGCGGTCGGCGTGGAGCGGCAGGCCGGCGGCAGCCCAGGCGGTGGTGCCGCCTTCCAGCACCGCGACCGGGCCGGCGTGCATGGCCGACAATTCGGCGGCGGCGAGGGTGGCGAGGGCGGGGTCGGGCGCCGTGGCCACCAGCATCCGGTCGCCAGGCAGGCGCGGCGCCAGCGTGGCCAGGCGGGTGCGGACGCCCCAGAGCGCGCCGGGAATGTGGCCGGCGCGGAAGGCCAGGCTGCGGCCGCAATCGATGACGGTGGCGCCGCCCGAGGCCAGGCGGGCGGCGAGGTCCGGCGCCGTGATCGTCGCCGCCTTCGGCAGGCCCGGGATGGCGGGGGCCGGGTGGCCGGATTCGAGCCGGCCCTCCATGGCGTCCGTCAGGCAGAACACCTCCCAGCCCCCGAGCTGGCGCAGCCAGCCGCCGGTCATGGCGGCGCGGGTGCCGGTATCGTCGGCCAGGATGATCCGGGCATGGCGGGTGGCGACCCAGCCATCGGTGGCCTGGACCAGCTGCCCGCCGGGGGCGGAGATGGCGCCGGGGATGTGGCCCTCCGCATATTCGGCGGGGTCGCGGACATCGAAGAGGTGGGTGGTGCGGGCGGGGTCGGCGAGCAGGTCGGCCGCCGCCGCGCGGGTGATCCAGCGGATGCCGGCCTGGTCCGCGAAGCGCTTCGCGCGGGCCAGGGTCTCCGCCGCATCGGGGGGCGTGCCGGGGGCGTAGCGGTCATCCCGGCCGCGATCGCAGGTGAAGCCCGCGAGTTCCCAGCCCATGGTGCCGTTGCGCAGCGCCACCACCGGGTTGGGCAGGCCGGCGCGGCGCAGGCTTTCCGCCCCCAGGATGGATCGGGTGCGACCGGCGCAGTTCACCACCACCGTGGTCGTCGGGCGGGGGACCATGGCGGGGACGCGATAGGCGAGTTCCGCGCCCGGCACGTCGATGGCGCCGGGGATGGACATGGCGCGGAATTCCGCGATCGGGCGGCTGTCCACGATGATCATATCCCGCCCTTCCGCCTGCATGGCGGCGAGTTCGGCGGGGTCGATCGAGGGGGTGCCGTAATGGTGCTCCACCCATTCCCCGAAGGCCTTGGAAGGCACGTTGAAGCCCGAGAAGAGCTCGTAGCCCGCCGCTTCCCAGCCCTGCGTGCCGCCTTCCAGCACATGCAGGTCGGTGCAGCCGATCGTGGCGAGGAAGGCGGCCAGCCTGTCGGCGTAGCCCCCCTCCCCGCCATCGACGCAGACGATGCGGGTGGCGCGGCGGGGCAGCAGGCGGGGGGCGCGAAGCTCCGCCTGGGACAGCGGGCAGGGAATGGCCCAGAAGAGGTGGGAGGCGCTGAACTCGCCTTCCTCCCGCGCATCGAGGATCGCCAGTTCGGCGCCGTCGCGGAGCCAGGATTTCAGCGTCGCCGGGGGGATTGTCGGGGGCATTTCGGGTGTCCGGGCGACGGTCGTGGTGCGGGCGGGGGGAACCCCTCACCCAACCCTCCCCCCCCCATGGGAGGAGAGGGCTTTTCGGGCTTGAGGGCTGCGGATCAGGCCTTGGGCTGGGCCGTCGGCTTCATGAAGGCCTTGTTGTAGAGGGTGACGGCGCCCGTCTCCTCGTCATAGCCCTTGCGATCCTCCAGCTTCTCCAGCGCCAGGCCGTACATGTGAAGGTGGCGGGTGGGCACGTCGCCGGTGGTGTGGATGGAGTGGATGTCCTCCGGCATCAGGCAGATGCCCCGGCCGGGCTCCACCATGATCTCCTCCGCCACATGGATGGCGCAGCGCTCGGGGTCCGATCCGTCATCGGTGCGGGCATAGACCTTGTTCAGCTCCTGCCCCTCCACCGCGACGACGACGGCCCAGGTGGTGTGGTCATGCGGCTTGGTGCGGTTGCCGGGGTTCAGCGCGTTGAGATAGAGCGCGAAGCGGTTGTCCGCGTCTTCCTGCAGCAGGTAGCGGTTGGCGCCCTTGGCGCCGGCCTCCGGCGGCGGGAAGACATGGCTGGGGAAGAGGTGTTCCTGCGCGGCCAGCGCCAGCAGCTCCGCCCGGATTTTCTCCAGCGCCGGGCGGGTGACGCCCATCTCGCCCTCGATCGCGCGGATGCGGTCGATGGTGGAAGCGACGGCGGCGGCGCGGGCGGCCGAGGCATCGGTGACGTTCATGGGGGCCATCCTCCGGTTTGTCGGGGAAGCCTAGCGCGGCTTGTCGCCGGGGCGAAGCGGGGGCATCTCCGATCCCATGGATGCGATGATGGTGTTCGACCGGGCCCTGGTGCGGCGGCGGCGGGACAGGGCGGCGGCGAGGGTCGGGCGCGTGGCGCCGGTGCTGGAGGATTGCGCCGACCGGCTGCTGGACCGGCTGGACGACACGACCAGGCGCTTCAGCCGCGCGCTGGAGATCGGCGGGCGGGGCGTGGTGGCGCCGCGGCTGCGGGCGCGGGGCGTACCCTTCGTGGTGTCGATGGATCTGTCGGCCGCGATGCTGCGGGCAGGGGGCGAGGGCATGGCCGTGGCGGGGGATGAGGAGTTTCTGCCCTTCGCCCCCGGCGCCTTCGACCTGATCGTGGCGTCGGTGTCGCTGCACTGGGTGAACGACCTGCCGGGCGCGCTGGTGCAGATCAGGCGGGCGCTGGCGCCGGATGGGCTGTTCCTGGCGTCGCTGCCCGCGCTCGGCACGCTGCAACCCCTGCGGGATGCGCTGGGCCAGGCGGAGGCGACGCTGCGCGGCGGCATCTCGCCCCGGGTCTCGCCCTTCCCGGAACTGCGGGACGGCGCGGGGCTGCTGCAGCGCGCGGGCTTCGCCCTGCCGGTGGCGGATCTGGAAAACGTCTCGCTGGCCTATCGCACGGCGCTCGGCCTGTTCGGCGACCTGCGCGCGGCCGGAGAGGCCAATGCGGTGCTGGCGGCGGACCGGCGGACACCGCCGCGCGCCCTGCTGCCCATGGCCGCGGCGGGGCTGGAACGGGGGCCGGCGGGGATCGACCCGGTGCTGCGGCTGATGGTGCTGACCGGCTGGTCCCCGCATGAAAGCCAGCAGCAGCCCGCCCGCCCCGGCAGCGCCACGCATCGCCTGGCCGATGCGCTGGGCACGGTGGAACGCAAGACGGGCGAGAAGGCCGGCCACTGAAGCCTGGCGGGTAGGGCAGCCCTGCCCGCCACGCGCTTGCAACGCCGGGGGCCGGGGCGCATTTATCGGGTCATCCCCACGCCAGCCCGGACGGTCAGACCACGATGGAGCAGCAGGGCGGCGAAAGCCGCCGCATCACGATCCACTCCCCCTCCGACTTCGAGGGGATGCGCCGCGCCGGCCGCCTGGCGGCCGAGACCCTCGACATGATCACCCCGCATGTGAAGCCGGGGATCACGACGGAGGCGCTGGACCGGATCATCCACGACTTCACGCTGGCGAACCACGCGATCCCCGCGACGCTGGGCTATCGCGGCTACACCAAATCATCCTGCACCAGCATCAACCACGTCGTCTGCCACGGCATCCCCGGGGAGCGCGTGCTGCTGGACGGGGACATCATCAACATCGATGTCACCGTCATCCTGGATGGCTGGCACGGCGACAGCAGCCGCATGTATGTGGCGGGCCAGGCCTCGACCAAGGCCAAGCTGCTGATGGACGTGACCTATGAGAGCATGATGCGCGGCATCGCGGCGATCCGGCCCGGCGCCACGCTCGGCGATGTGGGGCACGCGATCCAGACCTTCGTGGAAAAGCACCGGTTCAGCGTGGTGCGGGACTTCTGCGGCCACGGCATCGGCCGGCGCTTCCACGAACCGCCGAACGTGCTGCATTTCGGCCGGCCCGGCGAAGGGCCGACCCTGAAGCCCGGCATGTTCTTCACCGTGGAGCCGATGGTGAATGCCGGGCGGCCGGAGGTGAAGATCCTGGACGATGGCTGGACCGCGGTGACGCGGGACCGCAGCCTCTCCGCCCAGTTCGAACACATGGTGGGCGTGACGGAAGACGGGGTGGAGATCTTCACCATCTCCCCCATGGGGATGCACCGGCCGCCCTACGGGGCGTGAGACCGCCCCGCCCCTCGCGGGGCGCCCGATGCGCCTGATCGACCCTCGCCCCACCCCGGGGCGGGGGTTTTTCATGTTGACCGCCTCGGCACATCGCCTTATGTAAATGTGAATCACATACACATAAAGGCATCGCCGTCGTGACCCTTGCCCCGCTCCTCGCCGCCCCCGCCATGGTCCAGGTCCATGCCTTCTCCGCGATGGCGGCGCTCGGGCTCGGCATCGTTCAGCTGGTCGCGCCCCGGGGCACGCTGCCGCATCGGCATCTGGGCCGGGTCTGGGTGGTGCTGATGGTGACCGTCGCTCTGTCCTCCTTCTGGATCACCAGCGCCGCGCGGGGGCACCACTATTCCTACATCCACCTGATCTCGATCGCGGTGCTGGTCATGCTGCCGCTGGCGGTGCTGCGGGTGCGGCGGGGGAATGTGGCGGCCCATGGGCGGCTGATGGTCTCGATCTTCTTCGGCGGGCTGATCATCGCGGGCGGTGCCACCCTGCTGCCGGGGCGGATCATGGGGGCCGTCGTCTTCGGCTGGTGAACGCCAGGGTTGAAGATCACCCGGTGTTCGTTGCACCCTCGGGGTCGATCACCATGGGGACGGGATGGCCCGGAAGCCGCAATTCTCGGAAGCGACCGCCGGCCTGGAGGGGCTGTTCCCGGAGGCCGTATCCCGGCCGGAGGAGGCAGAACCGCCTGGCCATCTCGGCCATCGCGCGCGGATGCGGACCCGGCTGCTGACGGCGGGGCCGGATGCGCTGCTGGATCATGAGATGCTGGAGATGCTGCTGTTCCAGGCGCTGCCGCGGCGGGACACCAAGCCCATCGCCCGCGCGCTGCTGGCGCGCTTCGGCAGTTTCGCCAATGCCATCGCCGCGGAGCCGCGGGAGTTGCAGGCGGTGGAGGGGATGGGGGAGGCCGGCGCGGCGGCGCTCAAGACCGTGCATGGCGCGGCGCTGCGGCTGATGCGGGCCGAGGTGCGCGACCAGCCCGTGCTGAACAACTGGGACAGGCTGATCGGCTACCTGAATGCCGCCCTGGCCCGCGAATCCATCGAGCAGTTCCGCGTGCTGTTCCTGGACAGCAAGAACCGGCTGATCGCGGATGAGGCGCAGGCGCGTGGCACGGTGAACCACACGCCGGTCTATCCGCGGGAGGTGGTGAAGCGCTGCCTGGAATTGCAGGCGACGGCGCTGATCCTGGTGCACAACCACCCCTCCGGCGATCCGACGCCGTCGCGCGCCGACCTGGAGATGACGCAGGAGGTGAAGGCGGCGGCGAAGGTGCTGGGCATCGTTGTCCATGACCACCTGATCATGGGCAATGGCCGGCATTTGTCCTTCAGGCGCGAGGGCCTGCTATAGGCGCGGGCGGCCTCGCGGGGAAGGCGCTGCCTTCCCCGCACCCCATCAGCCAGGGGCGAGACGCCCCTGGACCGTCATCAGGGAAAACCCGGCGGTCCAGGGTCCCCTTGGACCCTGGCGTGGGGGGTATCGGGGGGAGCGGCGCTCCCCCCGGGTTCACGGCGCCCGGCACTCGAAGCTCTCCGCCCGCTCCGGGTCCCCCCCGGTGTAGTGCGCCTGCTGCGGGAAGGGGCAGTGCGGCCGGGTGCGGCCGGGGAAGCTCGCGCCGCGCGCGACGATGCGGGCGGGCGGTTCGTTGCGCTCGACCCAGGCCTCGAGCGCCGCGAGCGGGTCGAAATCCTCCATCGCCGGGCCACCGCCGCAATGCGCCATGCCGGGCACCATGAAGAGGCGCGCGAAGCGGCCGAGTGCTTCCGCCCCGCCATTGTCGCGTGCGAGGTCCTGCCAATAGGCGGTGATGTCGCTGGCGCTGAAGACCGGGTCGCTGTTGCCGTGGAAGACCAGCAGGCGCGACCCGCGCTGCGCGAAGCTCGACATCATCGTGCCGGTGGCGTCGTTGATCGCCGCTGTCTGGGCGGTCTGCGGCGTGTCGCGGTCGAAGTCGAATTCCAGCAGGTCCAGATCCGGACGCGGCGGCGTCAGGAAGAAATAGCCGAGCGAGGAGGCGGCGAGCGTCGCGTTCAGCGCGTTCGGCCGGCCGGTCTGCGCGGTGCCGAGCTTCCAGGCGCGCCAGCCCGGGGAGGCGATGCCCGAATCCCAGGGCCAGCCGGCGTAGATGGCCTCGCCCCGGCTGTTGCGGGCGCCAGCGAAGACGGTCTGCAGCGCCTCCACCTGCGCGGGGGCGAGGCAGGTGGCGGTCTTCTCGGCGGTCGGGCAGCGCAGGCTCGCGGGGTCGAAGCGGCAGGCGGCGGGGGCCTGGATGAGGCCGTCGCGCAGCCCGTCCGCGCCGTCGCAGGCTTCCAGCACGGCATTGGCGACCAGGGTCATGTCGGCGGGGGTGAGCGAGGCAGCCAGCACGGGCTGGCCATCGGCATCGCGGGGTGACGCGCGCAGCAGCGCCTGCACGTCCCAGGCCTGCGCCACCGCGGCGCGGCTCAGGCGGAAACCGGGATTGCCGGCGACGATGCCGTCGAACAGCAGCGCGTCCCGCTGCGCCGCCAGCATGCCCTGGCGGCCGCCATTGGAGCAGCCCATGAAGTAGCGGCGTTCGGGCGCGCGGCCGTAGCGCTGGGCGATCAGGGACGTCGCCTCCCGCGCCACGACCGGCACGGCGCCTTGCGCGTAGTCGTAGCGCGCCTGCTGGTCGAGGCCGAAGGTCGCGTCGCGCGTGTCCCGCCCCTGGTGGCCGGCATCGGTGGAGACCACGGCATAGCCGCGCATCAGCGCGGGGGCGGCGGTGGCGCCGGCGATGGGGACGACGCCGGTCGCCTCCACCACCACCCCATCCATCCCGCCGCCGCCCTGGAACAGCAGCTTGCCGTTCCAGTCTTCCGGCATGCGGAGCTGGAAGCCGGTGCCGAAGCTGACGCCGCCGACGCCGGTGCGGGGCGCGATCATGCCATCGACCACGCAATGCGCCGGCATGGGCGCGCGATCCGGCCCGGCCAGCGCGGCGCGGCCGCGATTCTCGGCGGGCAGCGTGCCGGCGGCCACGGGCTCCGCGCGCGTGATGCGCAGGTCGGGGCGGGCGAGGGCGGAGAGGTCGGCGCAGGCGCGCCCCTGGGCCAGGGCGGCGGTGCCGAAGCTGCCGGTCAGCGCAAGCGCCGATCCCAGCAGCCGGACATGGCGGGACATCATGGTGGCGGACCCCTTCCCTTCACGCGGCGCTTGGCGCGCCGGTCGCTTGATAGTTATGTTGTATAACAATCAAGGAGCCCGGCACCAGGATTTCCTGCGATGACGGGACCAGGGGATGCCGGGACCAAGGGAGGCTGACGATGGACCGGATCATCACGCGCCGCGGGGCGCTCGGGGGCGCAATCGGCATGGTGGCATCGGGAAACGCGCTGGCGCAAGGCACGCCGCCGCTGGAGCCCAGCGTGCCGCTGGTGCTGCCGCGCAGCGAATTCGTCTGGGAGGCGCTGGTGGAACTGGCGCCGACGCTGGCGATGGGCGAAGGGCCGCTTGGTGAGCGGCGCATGGTGCCGATCACCGGCGGCGTCTTCGCCGGCCCGCGCATCAGGGGCCGCGTGCTGCCCGGCGGCGCGGACCGGCAGCTGGTGCGCCGCGACGGCGTGCGGCGGCTGGAGGCGCTGTACGAGATGCAGGCGGAGGACGGCGCCATCATCACCGTGCTGAACAAGGTGGTCGTGGCGCCGGTGCCGGGGGCGGAGGAGTACCGCTTCTCCACCATCGAGGTGACGGCGCCCGACGGGCCGCATGCCTGGCTCAACCGGCTTGCCTTCGTCGGCACGCTGCACGGCCTGCGGCCTCGCCTGGCGGTGCTGGTCCGGGTGTACAGCCTGGCCTGACCGTTTCGCACCGTTTCGACATGGTTGACCCCGGGGTCCGCGCGCCGTCATCCTCGGGACATGCACCTCCGCCCCGCCCTGCTGCCCGCCCTTCTCCTTGGCCTCATCGCCGGGGGGGATGCGATGGGACAGGGCAAGCCGGTTCCGGGCGCGCCTGGCGGCGCGCCGCAGGCGGGCTTCCCGCCGCTGCCGGCCACCAAGCCCCCTGCCCTTCCGCCCGGCCCGCAGGCCGGCGTGCCGGGCAAGCCGGGCGGGCCGCAGCCCGGGGCGGCCACGGGGCGGATGGTGTCGTCGGGCACCGGCTTCGTCGTGGCGCCGGGGCGGGCACTGACGAACCACCATGTCATCGACGATTGCCGCGGCGTGCGGGTGCGGGTTTCCGGCGGCGCGGACCTGCCCGCCCGCGTCATCGCCAGCGACCGGGACCGCGACCTCGCCCTGGTCGAGGTGCCGGCGGAGGCCGGCCCGCCCCTGCCCTTCCGGCGGGACGTGAATGTCCGCCGGGGCGAGGGCGTCGTGACCTATGGCTTCCCGCTGGCAGGGCTTCTGTCCTCCGGCCCCACGCTGACGACCGGGGAGATCTCGGCGCTGGCCGGGCTCGCCGACAACCAGCGCCAGTACCAGATCAGCGCACCGGTGCAGCCGGGCAATTCGGGGGGGCCGCTGCTCGACATGTCCGGGCAGGTGGTGGGGGTCATCGTCTCCAAGCTCAATGCGCAGCGGATCGCGCAGCGCACGGGGGACATCCCGCAGAACGTGAATTTCGCGGTGAAGGGGACGGAGGCGCTGGCCTTCCTGCGCGCCAATGGCGTGAACCCGACGCTGGCCGAACTGCCGGCGCGCAGCGCGGCGGAGGTGGGGGAGATCGCGCATCCCTCCACCCTGTTCATGCGCTGCATGGGGTAGTGCCGCGATCCACGGCCCGGGACCGGATCGGACCAGAACGGACCGGAACGGTGACATGTCGTTAGCATCGTCGCCGCATCCTGGGCCGCTGCGCCCCCGCCAGAGGGCCGCGATGATCCAGGAACCACCGCCTTGTCCCTCCGCCTCAAGATCCTGCTGCCGGTCCTGCTGCTCGGCGCCGGAGTCGTGCTGCTGCTCGCCCAGGCCGGGCTTTCCGCTTCCCGACAGGCGGAGGTCGCGGAACAGCAGCGGGCGGTGAATGCGCGGGTGGCGCTGATGGTGGAGGCCGGCGTGGCGCTGGCCGTCGAACGCGGCACCACCAACGGCATCCTGGCCAACCCCGCCGCCGCGACCCCGGCGGCGATGGAGGCCGCACGCACGGCGCGCAGCCAGGCGGAACAGGCGCTGGGCCAGGCGCTGGAGGCGCTGCCCGGGCTGGAGGAAGCGCGCGGGAAGCTCACGGAGGCACGGGCCCGCGTGGCGGCGATGCGCGCGGCGATCGACGCGCCGCGCGGCACCGCGACCCTGCCGCCGCCCCCCGCCTGGTTCGCCGCGACGACGGCGCAGATCGATGCGCTGGCGGCGCTTCGCGGGCTGCTGGAGGCGCGGTCGCTGACCAGCAGCGACCTCGGCGCGCAACTCGCCACCCTGCGGGCCATGCTGGCGGAGGCCGCGGAACAGGCGGGGCGCGAACGCGGCATGATGAACGGGCTGATCGCCCAGGGCCGCGCGCCGAATGCGGCGGAACAGCGCGCCCTGGGCAGCTTCGCCGGGCGGGCGGAGGAATCGCTGGCGCGCACCGCCACCCTGGCGCAGGGCCTGCCCGCGCCGGTCGCGCAGCAGCTGCGCCAGGCGATAGGGACGTGGGAGGAGACGCTGCTGCCGCTGCGCCGTTCGGTGCTGGCGGCGGCCGACCAGGGCGCGCCCTACCCCGTCGCGGCGCCGGCCTGGTTCGCCGGCTCCACCCGCGCGATCGAGGCGGTGGTGGCCGCGCAGCGGGAAGCGGGCCGCGCGCTGGAAGCCCTGGTGGAGCAGCGGCGGGAGGAGCAGCGCTTCATCCTGCTGATGGATGTCGCGCTGGCCCTCGGCGGCATCGCGCTGGTGCTGGGCGTGCTGGCCTGGCTGGGGCGCGCGGTCACCGGCCCGCTGCGCCGCGCCGTCACCGCCCTGGCGCGGGTGGCGGAGGGGCAGGTGGAACAGCCCATCGCCCGGCGCCGCGTGACGCCGGGCGGGGATGAGGTCGATGACGTGCTGGCGGCGGCGGAAGCGCTACGCATGGTGACGCTGCGGGCGCGCGACGCCGATGCGGAGGCGACGCGCCAGCGCCTGGCCGCGGAGGCCGACCGCGCGGCGGCGCTGCGCGCCATGGCGGACCGCGTGGACCAGGAAGTGCACGCGGCGATCGACCAGGTGACGGCGCGGATGGAACGGCTGCGGATCGGGGCCGATTCGGTCGGCGGATCGGCGGAGGCCATCGCGCGCGACGGTGCCTCGGTCGCCGCCACGGCGGAACAATCCCTGACCGCGTCCCGATCCGTGGCGGCGGCGACGGAACAGCTGACGGCCTCGATCGGGGAGATTTCCGCCCAGGTGTCGCGGACCGCGGGCGCGGCGCGGGGCGCGACGGAGCTGGGGGAGCGGGGCGCGCAGGCGATCCAGGCGCTGTCGGAGACGGTGGCCCGGATCGGCGGCGCGGCGGCGCTGATCGCCGATGTGGCGGCGCGGACCAACCTGCTGGCGCTGAACGCGACGATCGAGGCCGCGCGGGCGGGGGAAGCCGGCAAGGGCTTCGCCGTGGTGGCCGGGGAGGTGAAGCAGCTGGCCGCGCAGACCGCGCGCGCCACCGACGACATCAACCGCCAGATCGCGGAAGTGAAGACGGCGACGGAAGCCGCCACGGGCGCGGTGCGCGCCATCGCCGGCGCGGTCGGGGAGGTCGATGTCGCGGCCTCCGCCATCGCCGCGGCGGTGGAGGAGCAGGCCGTCACGACGCGGGAGATCGCGGGCATCGTCGGCCAGACCACCCAGGCCGCGCGGACCGTGGCGGAACGGATCGCGGAAGTGTCGCGGGAGGCGGCGACCACCACCACCTTGCTGGCGGGGGTGCGGACGGAAACCGGGCTGGCCGGGGATGCCGTGGCGGCGCTGAAGCAGACGCTGGTCGGCGTGGTCCGCAGTTCCACGCCGGAGGTGGATCGCCGCATGGCCCCGCGCCGGCCCTTTGCGGCGGCGGCGGCGGTGACGGGACCCGATGGGGTGGCGGCGCCGGCGCGGGTGGTCGACGTGTCCGAGGGCGGCATGGCGCTGGAGACGGCGACCCGCGCCCAGCAGGGCGAGCATTGCCGCGTCAGCGTCCCGGAACTGGGCATGGCCGGCGTGACGCTGGTGGTCGTGTCCGCCGGGCAGGGCCGGCTGCGCGGCCGGCTCGAGGGGCTGGACGAGGCGACGCGGCGGCGGCTGGCGGCCATCGTCGCGGCGCCGGCGGTGGTCGCGGCCTGATCTACCCGCCCATCGCCGCGCGGTACCGGGCCTTGGTGGCGGCGTCCGGCGGGTAGGTGCCTTCGAGGGGTGCGCCGGCCGCGATCTCCTCCAGGATCCAGGCCTCGAGCTTCTCCTTCTCCACCGCTTCCGCCGCGATCTCCGGCGCCAGGGCGCGGGGGATGCAGACCACGCCGGAGGCATCGCCCACCATGATGTCGTCGGGGAAGATGGCGACGGGACCGATGGAGACCGGCAGGTCCCGGTCCACCACCATGACGGCCGCGCCCGAGGGCACGGGGGCGGAGCCGCCGCCATGGAAGACAGGGAAATCCATGCCGGCGACCGTCGGCAGGTCCGACACGCCGGTGTCCACCACCATCCCCGCGACGCCCTGGCGGTGCAGCGCCATGGCGATGATGTCGCCGAGCACGGAGGTATGCGCCGCGCCGCCGGTCGCGAAGACGACCACCGCGCCCGCCGGGGCCTCCGACAGGAAGCGGCGATGCAGGTTGGGCGCCTCACCCTTCAGCACCGCGTCGCGCATGTCCTCCCGCACCGGGATGGCGCGGATGGTGACGGCGGGGGCGACGACGCGCGCGGCGGCCGGGTTGGCCGGGACGATGCCGTGCAGGAACCGGGTGCGCAGCCCCCGGGCATAGAGCATGGCGGAAAGCGTCGGCACCGCCACGGCGGAAAGCTGCGCGACCAGCGCGGGGTCGATCGGCGTCATCAGGGGGACGCCATGACGATGTCGCGGCCGACCTCATCCGCTTCGCGCTCGGCGCGGGCGCGCCATTCGCGCATCAGCGGGCTTTCCATCTGCGTCGCGATGAAATCCATGCTGTCGGGCGCGAGTTCGATCCCGTAGGTGACGTAGCGGCTGCACATCGGGGCGAAGGCGGCATCGGCGAAGCAGAATTCCTCGCCGGCGATGTAGGGGCCGCCATGGCGGGCGCGGGCGTCGCGCCACATCGCCTCCATCCTTTCGGTGCCGGCGCGCACGCCGGGGCGGGCCATGAGCTTCACGTTGCTGGGCAGGCCATCGCGGATGGGCCAGCGCTTGATGAGGTTCATCGGCAGGCCGTTGCGGACATCGTCGAAATGGCTGTGGACCTCGGCGGCCACGCAGCGGGCATAGGCGCGGCGGGCGGGGTCCTTCGGCCAGATGGCGCAGCTGGGATCACGCTCCCACAGCCATTCCGCGATGGCCAGGCTGTCCCACAGGACCATCCCGTCGACATGCAGCGCGGGCACGCGGCCGGAGGGGGAGACGGCCTTCAGCTTGGGCGGCGAATCGGGGCGGGAGAGGAAGATCCGGTTCTCCGTGACCGGGAGGCCGCCGAGCCGGCAGGCCATCCATCCCACGATGGACCAGGATGACGACCAGGCACTTCCAAGATGGAGGGTGGGCGGCATGCGTTTCTTCCGGATTGGTCCGGACATGTTGCGGCCTTCATGCTGCATCGCGCAACATGGCCCGACACCGACGGAGAATGACGCGATGACGACGCGACGTGGCCTGCTTATCGGTTCCGCGACCCTGCTGGCCGCCCCTGCCGCGATCGCGCAGGACAATTGGCCGACGCGGCCGATCCGCTTCGTCATTCCCTGGCCGCCCGGCGGCGCCACCGCCAATATCGCCCGCATCGTGGGCGATGCGATGACGGCGCAGCTGGGCCAGCCGCTGGTCTATGATCACCGCGCGGGGGCGGGCGGCGCGATCGGCACGGAGAACGTCACGAAATCCCCCGCCGATGGCTATTCCATCCTGATCGCCGGCGCGGGGTCCTTCTACCGCCCGCTGATCGAGCGTGACACGCCCTGGAACCCGGACCGGGACTTCAGCTTCATCGGCCCGATCGGTGACGGACCCTTCGCGCTGGTCACGCGCACGGGGCTGCCGACCACGCTGCGGGGCTTCATCGACCATGCCCGCGCCAATCCGGGCGCGCTGAACTTCGCCTCCTCCGGCCAGGGGTCCACCAGCCATCTGACGGCGGAAGCCTTCAACACCGCGGCCGGCATCCGGGCCACGCATGTGCCCTATCGCGGGTCGGCGCAGGCGACGACGGACCTCGTGGCCGGGCGGCTCGACTACTATTTCGACGCCTTCTCCACGGTGCAGGAGAATGTGCGCGCGGGGCGCATCCAGGCGCTGGCGGTGACGACGGGGGTGCGCGCGGCGCAGGCGCCCGATGTGCCGACGATCGGGGAGGCCGCGCTGCCCGGCTTCACCGCGGCGCCGTGGTGGGGGATCGTCGGGCCGGCAGGCATGCCGGCGCCGGTGGCGGCGCGCCTGTCGGCGGCGCTGAAGCGGGCGACGGAGACGCCGCAGGTCGTCCAGCAATTGAACGACAATGGCTGCCGCGCCTTCTTCCTGGAACCCGGCCCCTTCGGCGATTTCGTCCGGGCCGAGAACGCGAAATGGTCACGGGTGATCGAGGCCGCTGGCCTGAAGGTGACCTGACCGCCCTTTGTTGTGGACATGGGTGCTTCTTGCGCCCATGTCCCCGGCATGGACTGGCAATCGATCCTCGGCCTTCTGGGCTTCTTCGCGGTGTGCTTCGCGGCCGCCTGCACCGGCGCGATCTTCAAGCCCGGGGCGTGGTATGACCGGCTGGACCGGCCTTCCTGGCTGCCGCCGGACTGGGCGTTCCCCGTGGCGTGGTCGCTGCTCTACATCATGATCGCGGTCGCGGCCTGGCTGGTCTGGCGCGTGGAGGGCTTCGGCCTGGCACTCGGCGTCTGGGCAGTGCAGCTGGGGCTGAATGCGCTGTGGTCCGTGCTGTTCTTCGGCGTGCGGCGGCTGGGGCTGGCCCTGGCGGAGGCGATGGCGCTGTGGGCCTCCATCCTCGGCTGCGTCGTGACCTTCGCGCCCGCCAGCCCGGCGGCGGCCTGGCTGATGGTGCCCTACCTCGCCTGGGTGACCTTCGCCTGCGTGCTGAATTTCTCGATGTGGCGGCGGAATCCGGGGCCGCACCCCGTGATCACGATGGCGGAGATGAAGGCGCCGCCGCGGCGCTACCAGCGGGGGTAGAGGCCCCTCCCCTCACCCAACCCTCTCCCCCCCCAAGGGGGAAGCAAGGGGGGGGAGAGGGCTTTTCGAATCAGCGGGCCCAGTAGAGGCGTTCGGGGTTGTCGACCGTCACCTGCTTGATGAGCGCCGCGTCGTCCGTCATCGCGCCCAGCAGATCCACCAGGTCGCCATCATTCGGCATGTCGCCGGCGATGTTCGGATGCGGCCAGTCCGTGCCCCAGAGGCAGCGATCCGGCGCGGCGGCGAGCAGCGCCTGCGCGAAGGGCACGGCATCGGTGAAGGGGGCGCCGGCGGATGACACACGCTCCGACCCGCAGATCTTCACCCAGGCCAGCGGGTTCTTCATGAGTTCCAGCAATTGGAGGAAGGCGGGCTGGCCGGTGCCTTCCTTCGCCTTCACCCGGCCCATATGGTCGATGACGAAGGGGATGCGGATCGAGGAGATCACCGGCGCCAGCGGCACGATGTCCTGCGCATCCAGATGCAGCACGACATGCCAGCCCAGGGCCTCGACCTGCGCCAGCACGCGCTGGAAGAAATCCATGTCCGGCATGCCGCCGAGGTGCTTCACGAAGTTGAAGCGCACGCCGCGGATGCCGCCGGCATCGAGGCGCGCCAGTTCGGCATCGGTGACGCCGGGATCGACCACCGCGACGCCCTTCATGGCGCCGTTGGAGCGCGCGATCCCGTCAAGCGTCACCGTCATGTCGCTGCCGTGGCAGGAGGCATGGACGATGACGGCGCGGGAGACGCCGAGCTTCCGGTGCAGCGCGACCAGACCCTCATAGGGCGCATCGGGCGGCGTGTAGGCGCGGTCCGCCGAATAGGGGAAGACATCGCCGGGGCCGAAGACGTGGCAATGCGCATCCACGGCGCCGGGCGGCAGGACCAGGCGCGGCGTGCGGGTATCCGGGTCCGGGCCCTTGCAGGTGGGGATCTGTCTCACTGGCGTTCGATTCCTGCCTTCTCGATCACTTCGGCCCAGCGGGCGGTATCGGCCGCCAGCAGCTGGCCCATGGCCTGGACGGTGCCACCGCGAGGGTCCACGCCGACCTGCGTCAGGGCCTGGCGGAGGTCGCCGCTGGACAGCGCCTCATTCACCGCCGCGTTGATGGCGGCGATGGCCTCGGCCGGCGTGCCGGTGCGGGCGACGATGGCGTTCCAGCTTGCCACATCATAGTCGGGCACGCCGGCTTCCATAAGGGTGGGCACGTCGGGCAGCGTGGGCGCGCGCGTCGCGGCCGTCGTCGCCAGGACGCGGATGGCACCTGAAGAAACCTGGCCGGCAATGGGGCCGGTGATCTCGAAGGCCGCGTCCACGTCGCCGCGCAGCAGCGCCGTCATCAGCTGGGGCGTGGCAGGGAAGGCGATGGTCTCGAACCGCGTGTTGCTGCGGATCTTGAACAGCTCCGCCGAGAGGTTCTGCGTGCTGCCCGCGCTGATGGTGCCGATGTTGAGACGGCCGGGATTGGCGCGGAGACGGGCCAGCAGCGCGGCGATGGTGGCATCCGGCGAATTGGGCGCGTTCACCACCGCGATGGGGAAGGCGCCCATCGTCACCACCGGGGCAAAGTCGCGCAGGGGGTCGAAGGGCAGCGTGCGGAACAAGGCGCGGCTGATGGCGGTGCCGTTGCTGGCGACCAGCAGCGTGTGGCCATCGGCGGGCTGGCCCATCAGCGCCTGGCCGGCGACGATGCCGCCGGCGCCCGGGCGGTTGTCGATGACGACGGGCTGGCCGAGCCGTTCCGCGATGCGGCTGGCGACCGCGCGGGCGGTGAGGTCCGCGACCCCGCCGGCGGCGAAGGGCACCAGCATGCGGATCGGGCGGTCGGGCCGCCAGGCCGCCTGCGCCCGGGAAGTGCCGATGACGGGCAGCGCGAGCGCGGTGCCGAGGAGGAGACGGCGGCGCATCACGAGGCGGCCCAGTCGGCGGGGACGTAGCGGTAGCCCTGCCCTTCCTTCGCGATGAAGCCATGCGCGGGGAAGGGGAAATGGTAGCCGGTGACGTGGATTCGGTCCGTCGCCACGCGGTCCAGCATGCGCTTGCGCGTCTCGACCGCCGTGGTGGGATCGAAGTCGAACATCACCTGCAGTTCGGGGCGGCGTGCGAAGAGTTCCGGGCGATGGGTGATGTCGCCCAGCACCATGAGCTGCGCGGGGCCGTCGCTGACATGCCAGCAGGTATGGCCGGGGGAATGGCCGAAGGCGGAGACGGCGCGGATGCCGGGCACGGCTTCCTGGCCTTCCTGCACCTGCCTGATCTTCCCCTGATAGGGGCCGAAGCGGCGGGCAGTATTGGCGAAATTGGGTTTCTGGCGCGCAGGCGCCGGGCCTTCGTTGGAGGCATCGGTCCAGAAGCGCCATTCCGCGGCGGGGACCACGATCTCCGCATTCGGGAAGACCGCCTGGTTCTGCGCGGTCGTCAGGCCCGTGATGTGGTCGCCGTGGAAATGGGTGAAGACCACATGGGTGATGCGCGCGGGATCGAGCCCCGCCGCCGCCATGTTCGCCGCCATGCGCCCGGCCTGGGGGGAAAGCTGGCCGCCGGTGCCGGCATCGAACATCACCACGGCGGTGCCCGTCTCCACCACCGTCACGGTGTAGGGGGTCAGGTAGTGGTCGGTCGGCAGGAAGCTTTTCGCCAGCACGGCCTGGACCTCGGCGACCGGGGCATTGCCCACGAAGCCTTCGAGCGTCAGGCGGGCCGTGCCATCGAAGAGGGTCGTGACGGTGAAGCCGCCGATCTTGAAGCGGTGGAAGCCGGGATTGACGAGCGGCGCGGGTTGCGCCGCCGCGCCGCGGGGCAGCGCGGCGGTGGCGAGGGCGGCGGCGCCGAGCAGCGCGCCACCCCTTCTGGTGAGGATCGTCATTGTCGCTTCTCCCTGTTCGTTCTGGTGGCTCAGTCCGGACGCATGTTGGTGGCGCGGATCAGCTCACCCCAGCGGGTGCGTTCGCGGGCGATGAGGTCGCGGAATTCCTCGGGGGTGCCGGGGGCGGCGTCGGCGCCCTCCCCTTCCAGCCGCGGACGCAGGCGCGGGCCGTTGAGGATGCGGTTATGCGCTTCGTTCAGGCGATCGATGATCGGTCGCGGCGTGCCGGCGGGGGCGACCAGGCCATACCATTGCGTCGCATCGAAGCCCGCGACGCCCTGTTCCGCGATGGTCGGGATGTCCTGCGCGGAGGAGAGGCGGCGGAGCGAGGAGACGCCGAGCGCCTTCACCAGATTGCTGCGCACGGCGGGCAGGATGGCGGGGCCGCCGGTCAGCGTCAGGTCGATGGTGCCGGCGATGAGGTCGTTCATCATCGGGCCGGTGCCGCGATAGGGGATGTGCTCCATCTGCGTGCCGGTCGCCTGGCAGAAGGCGACCATGGCGGTATGGGCGGCGGAGCCGTTGCCGCCGGAGCCGTAGGTGAGCGCCCCGGGCCGGGCCTTCGCCAGCGCGATGAGTTCCTGCACGTTGTTGGCGGGAACCTTGCGCGGGTTCACCGCCAGGATGTTCGGCACGATCGCCATCAGCCCGATGGGGGCGAAGGAGGTGGACGGATCGAAGCTGAGGTTGCGGTAGAGGGAGGGGTTCACGGCCAGCGTGCCGATATGGCCCATCATCAGCGTGTAGCCATCGGGCGCGGCGCGGGCCACGACTTCCGACCCCACCGTGCCGCCGGCGCCGCCGCGATTCTCGATCACGAAGGGCTGGTTGAAGACTTCCTGGAGTTCGGCCGCGATGGCGCGGCCCAGGATGTCCGTGGTGCCGCCGGGGGTGAAGGGCACGATGACGCGGACGGGCCGTTCCGGCCATGCGCCTTGCGCGACGGCCAGGCGCGGCGCAGCGAGCAGCGCGGTGGCGGCGGTGAGAAGCGTGCGGCGGTTCATGGTGTTTCTCCCGTTGTTTGTTTCAGCGCGATGTGTCGCGCGGGATTGTCTTCAGCGCGCCGTGCTGCGCGAGTTCGTTGATCTCGTCGGCGGAGAACCCCGCCGCTTCGAGGATGGCGGGCCCATCGGCACCGAGCCGCGGCGCGGCCGGCAGCGGCGGCGCCATGCCGCCGGAGAGCTTGTTGGGCGCGCCGATCGCGAAGGTCGGGCCCTCGGTCGGGTGCTCCTCCTCCCGCACCATGCCGGTTGCCCGCAGATGGGGGTCCGTCAGCAGGCTCTCGATGGTGTTGTAGGGCATGGCGGGGACGTCGTAGCGGGTGAAGAGGTCCAGCCATTCGGATGTGGGACGGCCCGTCAGCGCGGTGGCGCGGAGCGCGAAGTAATCCTTCGTGTTCGCGGTGCGCGCCGTGACGGTGGCGAAGCGCGGATCGGTCTTGAGCTCCGGCCGGTCGATGGCGTCGAAGAAGCCATGCGCCTGGGCGTCGGTATTGGCGGAGACGCAGATATAGCCATCAGCCGTCCTGAGCGGACGGGCTTCCGGGCTCAGCACGCGCAGGTCGCCCGGCACGCCGAGGCCGGGGCGGAAGGACATGGCGCCGAGATGCTCCTGCAGCACGAAGCCGGCCATGTTCTCGAACATCGGGATTTCGAGGCTCTCGCCCCTGCCCGTCTTCTCCCGCCGATACAGCGCAAAGCCGATCTGCTGCGCGGCGATCAACCCGCAGACATGGTCGGCGACGAGCATGGGGACGTAGCGCGGTTCGCCGGTGCTGGCCTCGAAGCAGCTGGCGACGCCGGAGACGCCCTGGATGACGGTGTCGTAGGCGGGTTTTCCCGAGTAGGGGCCATCGGTGCCGAAGCCGACGATGGAGCAGTGGATGAGCCGCGGCGCGGCTTCCGCCATGGAGGCCGCATCGACGCCGAGCCGCTTCTGCGCATCGGGGCGGATATTCGTCACCAGGATGTCGCAGCGCAGCGCGATGCGGCGCAGCACCGACTTCGCGCGGGGGTGCTTCAGGTCCAGGCAGATGGACCGCTTGCCGCGGTTGAAGTTGAGGAACTTGCCGGCCATGCCGGGATTGCGCCCCTTGCCGCCGAGCTTGCGCAGCAGGTCGCCTTCCGGGCTTTCGAGCTTGATGATTTCCGCGCCCTGTTCCGCCAGCACGCCGGTGCAGACGGGGCCGACGACCACCGAGGAAAGATCGAGGACACGAAGTCCGTCGAGCGGGCCTGGCATCTTACGAAATCCTCGCCTGGATGCGCAGCGCCATGGCGCCGGTCTCGTCTTCCACCCAGAGGGTGCGGTTGCCCTGTTCATCGGGCGCGGTGCCGCACAGCGTCGCGGGGCGGTTGCACATCACCGGGCGCATGGTGCGGATATCGGCACCGCGAAGCGTGCCGGATGCGTGCTTCATCGCGGCATCGAGCAGCATGGTGGTGCTGAGCCCGCCATTCACGACAAGCCCGGCATAGCCTTCGGCATCCCGCGCATAATCCACATCGTAGTGGATGCGATGGCCGTTGAAGCAGAGCGCGGAGTAGCGGAACAGCAGCACGGGGTCCGGGTTGAAGGGAACGCGCCAGACGGCATCGGGCTTCGCGACAGGCGCCTCGGGCTTCGCGCTCGCGCCGGTCGAGGCTTCCCGGTAGGCGATGTCCTGTTCCTCCGTCGCCACCACGCCATCGGGGCCGATGACGGTGTGCAGGACCGTCACGAAGCAGAGCCTGCCGCTGCGGCCCTCCTTCGACGTGATGGCGGTGATCTCGGAACGCCGCGTCAGCTTCTGGCCGATGCGGAGTGGCGAGGCGTAGGTCATGCGCCGGCCGGCGAGCATCCGGCGCGGCAGCGGCACCGGGGGCAGGAACTCCCCCTTCTCGGGATGGCCGTCGGCGCCGAGGCGCGATTGCGGCTGCGCATCGTCGAAGAGGATCGCGATCCAGAAGGGCGGCACCGCGGCACCTGGCAAGAGGTCCGGCGCCGCCTGGTCCAGCATCGCGGCCATGCGCCGCGCGGCGGGGGCGCACATCTCATCCGCCACCTCCCGCGCACGGCCGATCCAGCCTTGCAGCTCCTGCACGGAGGTTACGCCAGCTCGTCCATGATCATCGGGAAGAGGCGCTGATAGGCCTCGCCATACACCATCGCCTTGCCGGAGTTGCGGCCGCCCTGCATGCCGCGGTTCAGCGCCACCCGCTCGTAATAGGCCCAGAGGTGCTTCTGCGCGGGCAGGCATTCGAAGGCACGGCGCTTGGTCTCCCAGGCGTCATCGATGTTGAGGATGACGTTGGGCTGGAAGTTGCACTGCTCGGGCTGGTGGGGCTCGAACAGGAAGACGGGGGGCGCGGCGTAGCTGTAGCCTGGGCCGGGCTTGTGGCCCATCGCCTGCGCCACGATGCGCGCGGCCTGGGCGAAGCGCGTCGCCTCCGGGTGGTCCAGGTTGTATGGGTCGTTGAGGGAATGCGTGAGGACCCAGGCGGGGTTCAGTTCGCGGAACAGGTCGATGGCGCGGTCCATCATCGCCGGCGTCGTCACCAGCGGGTAGTCGCCGGCATCCATGAACTCGATCTCCGCGCCCAGCACGGCGGCCGCGGCCTCGGCCTCCGCCTTGCGGGCGGCCTTGACGGATTCGAGGGTGGCGTTGGGGTCCTTCCAGGCGAACTGGCTCTCGCCGCGCTCCCCGAAGGACAGGCAGAGGATCTTCACGCGCCAGCCGCGCTTCGCGTGCAGGGCAATGGCCCCGCCCGCACGCCAGACGAAATCGCCGGGATGGGCGGTGACGACAAATCCGGTCTTGGGCATGCGCTTCCCCTGGGTGTCCGATTGGCGGCCATATGGCGCCTGGCCCGTCATGCGACAAATGGAAAGAACGGTGGGATTATGCGGGGGTGTGCATGAATGGGGTCAGGCGGTTTTCCGGGCGCGCGCCGGCGCGGCCGGCCTGAAGCGCTGGCGGAGCAGGGCCAGCAGCGCCTCCGCCGCCGGCGACAGCGGCACGCCGCGGCGGGAGACCACGCCGAGGCGCCGCACCACCGCCGGGTCCCGCAACGGCACCGCCACCACCCCCGCGGTGCCGGCGGCATCCACCGCCAGGCGGGGCACCACGGCCAAGGCAATTCCAGCCTCCACCATACTGATCGCGGTGGCCAGGTGCTGGACCTCATACCGCCAATCCATCGCATCCCGCTTTGCGCCCAGCGCCTCATCCAGCAGGGCCCGGTTGCCGGTATGCGGCGCCACGCGGACCAGGGGCTGCCCCTCCAGGTCCGACCAGGCCAGGTGCGGGCGCAGGGCGAAGGGATGCGCGGCGGGACAGGCGAGGACGAAAGCCTCCGTCATCAGCGGCACGATATCGAGGTCCCAGCGATTGGCGGAGACGATGGTGATGCCGAACTCGGCCTCCCCCCTCGCCACCCGCTCCGCGATCTCGCTGGCGGAATTGTCGAAGACCTTCACCGTGACGGCGGGATGGGCCGCGGAGAAATCGGCCAGCAGGCGCGGCACGTGATGCACCGCGATCGTCGGCAGGCAGCCGATCGTCACGGATTGCTGGGCGGAACCGGCGCCGGCGCGCAACTCGCCCAGCGCCGCATTCAAGGCCTCCACCGGGGCGCGGGCGCGGGACGCCAGGTCCAGCCCCGCCGGCGTCAAGGTCACCTGCCTGGTGGTGCGCGCCAGCAGCTTGAGGCCCAACCCCTCCTCGAACTTGCGGATGCGATGGGACAAGGCCGTCTGCGACAGGTTGAGATGCGCCGCCGCCTTGCGGAACGAACCCCGCTCCGCAATCGACAGGAACGCCTCCAGCCCGAGGAAATCGATCGCCATGACCGGAAGCGTGTAGCACGGCCATGCGGGGGTGGGGCGAGGGTGTCGGCAGCGTCGCGTCGGTGGCCCGGGGAAAGGGCTCCGCCCCTTCCCCGTACCCCTTCCCCGCAAAGGGGCAGCGGCCCCTTTGATCCCCCTTCAATCGATGGGTGATGGGAGGGGCGCGGAACGACCGTGGGACAAGCGGATACGCCGTGCCCCTCCCATCACCCATCGATGCAAAGCCTGGGGTCCAGGGGCCCGCTGGCCCCTGGCGGGTAATCCTGGAGAGGGGCCGGCGGCCCCTCTCCAGGATTACCCGCGCGACGCTTCCAACACCGTCACCCCGCCCCGCACAGCCGCGCCACCGCTTCGATCATGGCGGTCGGGTTCGCCTGGCCGCGGCCGGCGATGTCGTGGCCGGAGCCGTGGGCGACGGAGGAGAACAGGACGGGGGCGCCGATGGTGAGGCCGGCGGTGCGGTGGGGGGCGACCATTTTCGCGGCGATGTGCCCCTGGTCGTGCAGCATGACGGTGAAGGCGTCGTAGCCCGATTTGTGGAACATCGTGTCGGCGCCGAAGGGGCCGTCCACGGTGGCGCCGGCGGCACGGGCGGCGGCGATGGCGGGGGTGGTGATGCTGTCGTCTTCGCTGCCGAACAACCCGCCTTCGCCGGCATGGGGGTTGAGGCCGCCGACGGCGATACGGGGTGCTGGGATGCCGAGGCGCTTGAGGGCGGTGTCGGCGGCGAGGATGGCGGCGGTGATGCGATCCTGCGTCAGCAGTTGCAGGGCGCGGGCGACGGGGACGTGCAGGGTGATGTGGACGATGCGCGTGGTGTCGAAGCAGAGCATGAGGAAGACGTCTTCCTCCGCCATGCCGCATTCGCGCGCGACGAAGGTGGGGTAGCCGTCGAAGGCGATGCCGGCGGCGGCGATGGCCGTCTGGTTCATGGGGGCCGCGAGCACGGCATGGACCTGGCCGGCGCGGGCGGCGGCGATGGCGGCGCTTGCACTGTCGAGGGAGGCGCGGCCGTTCTGGGCGGTGACGCTGCCGAGGGTGAATTCACCGGGCGCGAAGTGCTGGCGGGGCAGGACATCGACCGTGTCGGGCGCGGCTTCCGCGTGGTCCGCGCTGGCGTGTTCGACCAGGCGGGCGGTGATGCCGGCGGTGGCGGCGTGATGCGCGATGACGCCGGGATCACCGACCAGGATCGGGCGGCAGAGGTCGCGCGTGCGCGGATGCAGCGCGGCCTTCAGCGCCAGTTCGGGGCCGATGCCAGCGGGGTCGCCCAGCGCGATCGCGAGAACCGGGAGTGTCATACCGCGTAGTGCCCGGCCTTGGGGTCGATGCAGATCTGCCCGTCCTGGATCACCACGTCCCAGACGCGGACGGGATCGATGCAGGGGGCGGCCGTCGCGGCGCCGTTGCGGATGGAGAAGCGCCCCTGGTGGAAGTCGCATTCGACTTCCTCATTCTCGATGAAGCCGTCGCCGAGGTTGCCGGGGCCGTGGGTGCAGGTGTTGTCGAGGACGAAGAACTCGCCGCCCAGGTTGAAGACGGCGAAGGCGCCTTCGGGCGTGTCGACGCGCTGGCCCTCTCCCTCGGCGATGGCGGTGGTGGCGATGAGCGGCAGGAGCGGCATGGCCAGGGCTTTCCTATTCGGCGCGGACGCCGGCGGCGCGGGCTATGGGGGCCCAGCGCGCCGTCTCGGTTTCGATGAAGCGGGTGTATTCGGCGGCGGTCATGGATACAGCCTCCGTCGCATCGGCTTCCAGCCTGTCGCGGATACGGGGCAGCGCCATCGCGCGCACCACCTCCCGGTTCAGGCGATCGACGATGGGCGCGGGCAGGCCCGCGGGGCCGGAGAGGCCGAACCAGGTCATGGCGGCGAGGTCCGGGAAACCCTGTTCGGTGAAGGTCGGCAGGTCCGGGAAGGCGCGGGCGCGCGTCGCGGTGGTCAAGGCGAGCGCGCGGACCTGGCCACCGCGGATGGCGCCGGCGGCGGAGGAGAGGGTGATGGAGCCCGCCGGGACGCTGCCGCCGATGATGTCGCCCATCGCCGCACCGGCGCCGCGATAGGGGATGTGGTCCATCTCGAACCGCCCGGCATTCATGAAGGCGATGCCGAAGAGGTGGCCATGGGTGCCCGCGCCGGGCGACCCGAAGGCGAAGCGCTGGCCGCCGCGGGCCAGCGCCACGAATTCCGCCAGGTTCCGCGCCGGGATGTTGTTGTTGACGATGAAGACCGTGGGCGGGCCGCCGAGAAAGGCGATGTGGGTGAAATCCTTGATCGGATCGAAGCCAGCGGCGCTGTTGATGGCGGGCGCCACGACATGGCTCGCGATGCCGGAGATGACGAAGCTGTAGCCATCCGGCGCGGCGCGCGCGACGGCCAGGGAGCCGAGGACACCGCCGGCGCCGGGGCGGTTCTCCACCACCACGGACTGGCCGAGCGCGGTCTGGAGTTCCTGCGCCACCAGGCGGCCCAACGTGTCCGCGCTGCCGCCCGGCGCGAAGGGGGCGGTGATGCGGATGGGGCGGTTGGGCCAGGCATCCTGCGCGCGCGCCGGGATGGCGGCGGTGGCGAGCGGAAGGGTGAGCAGGGCACGGCGGCGGATCAGGGGCACGGGACGTTTCTCCTCGGGGCCGCCGCGCCCTGCTTGGGGCGCGGTCTGGCCATGTCAGCGTAGCAGGGCGCGAAGGTCGCTGGCGGGGTCGGCCAGGCGGGCGGGGTCGGGGCGGGCGCTGGCGGCGATGAGGCGCCGCGCGACGGCCATGGCCTTGCTGTCGCCGAGCGTCGCGGCGCCGACCAGGCGGCCATCCCCGGCGATGTGCCAGGTGGATTCGGTGGCGGCGGGGCGGAGGATTTCCTGGCCCTCCTGCGGCAGGCCCTCCACCAGCAGGCGCGTGCCGTGCTGGTCGGACCAGAAGCCGGGCACATCGTCATAGTCCGGCAGCGACGGGTCCAGCAGCGCGGCGGCGGCGTGGCGGGCATGGGCTTCCGCATGGCGCCAGCTTTCCTGGCGCAGCGTCACGCCGAAGCGCGGCAGGGGATGGCGGGCGACGTCGCCGATGGCGAGCACGTCCGGATTATCCAGGCTGCGCGCATGGCCATCGACCAGGATGCCGTCCCGGGTGCGAAGCCCGGCGGCGGCAGCCAGGCCATCATCGGGCGCGGCGCCGATGCCGAGCACGATGCCGTCGGCCTCGATCCGTTCGCCATTGCCCAGCGTCGCGATGATGCCGGCGCCGGCCCAGTCCACGGCGATGACGCCGGTGCCGAGATGGACTTCCACCCCGCGGGCGCGGTGCAGCGCCAACAGGCGGTCCGCCATCAAGGGCGGGCAGCCCCGGGGCATCAGGCGGGGCGCCATCTCCACAACCACGGGATGGGCGCCGAGGCCGGCGGCGGTGGCCGCGACTTCCAGCCCGATGACGCCACCGCCGATCAGCAGGATGCGGCGGCCGGGGGTGAGGATGGCATGCAGCGCGGCGGCATCGTCCAGGCTGCGCAGCGCGAAGACCGGCAGGTCCGCATCCGTCAGCGCGGCCAGGCGGCGCGGACGGGCACCCGTTGCCAGCACGAGTGTGTCGTAGGGGATGGGGGCGCCACCGCCGGCGGGCTGCACGCGCTTCGCGCCGCGGTCGATGGATTCGGCGCGCACGCCTTCGAGGATGTCGATGCCGAGCGCGGCCCAGTCCACGGGGAGGCGCGTGGTGTCGGGCGCCGCCTTGCCGGAGAGCACATCCTTCGACAGCGGCGGGCGTTCATAGGGAGCGTGTGGTTCTTCCGCGAGCATCGTGATGCGCGCGTCGCTGCCGCCCTTGCGGAGCGCCTCGGCGAAGCGGCCGCCGGCCTGGCCGCCGCCGATGATGACGACATGCCGCGTCACGCGCGCAGCGCCTCCAGCAGGGCGGCGACGTAATCCGTGCCATCGGCCAGCACGAGCATCCCGGCATGGGGACGCAGCGCGGCCAGGCTGCGCTCAAGGGCCGCGGGATCGGCATCCCCGCTGTCCAGCACCACGGCGGCGATCATGCGGCCCTGCGCCTGCGCGGCTTCCGCCACCACGGCGGCCGCGCGGGCATCGGCGCCGGCGGTGGCGACCAGCAGGACCAGGCTGGCTTCCGTGATCGCCGCGACCAGGGCGCGCGTGCGGCCGGGAAGCTGCGCGATCCAGTCGCCGCCCTGGTCGAGTTCCACGAAGATGGCGCGCTGCCAGGGGCCGCCGCGCAGTTCCGCGAGCGTCGCCGCGGCGGCGGAATCGAGCGGGACGATCGCCGTCGTGCGCGGCAGGGAGTTGGGGTTGGCGATCCGGAAGCGGGATTCCGCCGCCGTCGTCGCGCGGGCCGATTGCGATTCCATCAGACGGAGGACTGCTTCACGCCTTCCCGCACCGTCAGATCCTCCGCCGCCGCATCCTTGAACGCCTGGTCGGGCGGCAGGATGACGGCGGCGGAGCGCACGCGCTGGTGGGCCGCATCGCGCCCCGGCGGCAGCACGCCCTTTTCCGCCAGCGCCTTCGCCGCGCGCATCAGGCGGTGGCGGGCCATGATGATGCCGTTGTCGGTGGAGACCAGATTCTCCTTCGTGCGGTCGACGATGGGGCCCATGCTTTCCTGGAGCGACGCATCCTGCATGGCGATGCCGGCGACGCCGGAATAGGTTTTCCCCAGTTTCTGCGCCTCCCTGTCCATGAGGTAGTCGTTGTCCTTGTTGGCCGCCGGGCGGTAGGTGCCGGGGACGTAGGTGACGTGGATGCCGTGGCCATCCAGCATCGCCTGGCGTTCATGGTCCGTCAGCGCGCGGGTCGGGTGGTAGTCGAAGGACCAGGCCCAGCAATTCTCATCATCGATGGGAATCCAGAAATGGCCGTGCACGGGGTGGTCGCCGCGCGGCGGCACCATGGTGAAGCTCGGCATCACCCAGGGCGTGATGCGCCAGTAGTATTGTCCATCTTCTGCATTCCGCCTTGCGCCGATGTAGAGGCCGCCCGGGGCTTCCACGACCTCGAAGACCGGCTTCGCGTCCTTGAGGTTATACTGGTTGCCCTTGGCGCCCTTGAAGAGGGGGTCGGAATTCAGCGCGCCGCGATGCAGCCAGGAGACGTGGGAGGAATCGATGCCGCCTTCCATCGCCTGCAACCAGTTGCATTCCTGCAGCCGCTTGCTGGTGAAGGTCTGGGCGGGGGCGACTTTCGCGAATTCCCATTCCGGCAGCGGCGGCTCGCTCTCCGCCGGCCCCATATAGGCCCAGAGGATGTCGCCGATCTTCACCAGCTTGTAGCCGGTCAGCTTGATCTTCTGGCAGAAGCCGTTCTCGGCGGGCTCCGACGGGACCTCCACGCATTGCCCGGTCACGTCGTATTTCCAGCCGTGATAGGGGCAGCGGATGCCGCCATCCTCGTTCCGGCCGAACCAGAGCGAGACGCCGCGATGGGCGCAGAATTCGTCGATCAGGCCGTAGCGGCCCTCACTGTCCCGCACCGCCAGCAGGCGCTCCGACAGCAGCTTGATGCGGACGGGCGGGCAGCCGTCTTCCGGCAGTTCCTCGGCCAGCAGCGCGGGGATCCAGTAGGAGCGGAAGAGCTGGCCCATGGGCGTGCCGGGGCCGGTGCGGGTGACGAGCTCGTTCTGCTCCTGGCGCAGCATGGGCGTTATTCCTTCGAGGACTAAGCGTTATCAAGGCAGAGGGGGGTGCCCTGTCAACCCGCCCTATTCGGCGGCGAGGCGCCCGCTTCCCGGCAGCGCCAGGCCGGTGAGGTCCGCGCTGCGGGCGAAACCGCGGCGGGTGCAGAAATCCCGCAGCCCGTCGATCACCTGCACCAGGGCCGTCGGGCTGATGAAGCTGGCGGTGCCAACCTGCACCGCGGTGGCGCCGGCCATCATGAATTCCACCGCATCCTCCGCCGTCGCGATGCCGCCGACGCCGATGACGGGGATGCGGACGGCCTGGGCGCATTGCCAGGTGAGGCGCAGCGCGATGGGCTTGAAGGCAGGGCCGGAAAAGCCGCCCATGCCGGCGCCGAGCTTGGGCGTGGCCTTCTCGATATCGATGGCGAGGCCGAGGATGGTGTTGGCGACGACGATCGCATCCGCGCCCGCCTCCTCCGCCGCCCGCGCCACCGCGGCGATGTCGCCGGTATTGGGGGAGAGCTTGGCCCAGATCGGCAGGGCGCAGCGCGCGCGCATGGCGGCGATGGCGGCGGCGGCTGATTCGGGAAACATCGCGAAGGCGCGGCCATCCTCCTCCAGATTGGGGCAGGAGATGTTGGCCTCGATCGCGGCGATGCCGGGGGTATCCGCCAGGCGCGCGGCGGCCTCGGCGAAGGCGGCATTGGTGCCGGCGGAGAGGGAGACGACCAGCGGCGGGCGGAAGCGGCGCCATTCGGGGATGGCGTGCGCGATGAAATGATCGAGGCCCTTGCCGGGGATGCCGATGGAATTGAGGATTCCCGCCTCCGTCTCGCAGAGCCGTGGCAGGGGATTGCCGGAGCGGGGTTCCGGCGTAACGGATTTCGTCACCAGCGCGCCCAGCAGCCCGAGGTCGAAGACCTGCGCGAGTTCGGGGCCGAAGGTGCCGGATGCCGGCATGACCGGGTTGGCCAGCGTGACCGCGCCGATGCGGGTGGTGAGGTCTACCATCCCAGCGCCGCCTGGAGATCGAAGACCGGGCCTTCCGCGCAGACGCGGAGATTGACGGTGCCGCCATCCGGCGCGCGGATCGGCCGGACGCAGCAGAAGCACATGCCAAGCCCGCAGCCCATCTGCTGTTCCAGCGCCACCTGGCCGGGGATGGCGTATTCCGCCGAAAGCCGTTGCAGCAGCAGGAACAGACGGTTCGATCCGCAGGTGAAGACGGCATCCGGCCGCGCGGCCTCGAAGCGGGCGCGCAGCAGCGCCTCCACCGCCGCGGGATCGCTGCTGCCATCGGCATCGAAGACCGGCGTGACCAGCGCGCCCGACGCGCCGGCGAATTCATCCGCCATCAGGTCGGCGGGATCGCGGGCGGAGAGCACGGCATCGACGGCGATGCCGAGCCGCGCCGCCGCATCCGTCAGCGGCGCCAGCGTCGCCAGGCCCACGCCGCGCGCCAGGATCAGGATGCGCCGCCAGGACGGATGCAGGGAGAAACCCTGGCCGAGCGGGCCGACCACGGAAAGCCGATCCCCCGCGCGCAGCGCCGCCAGCGCCGCGGTGCCCCTGCCCTTCACATGGAAGAGAAAGCCGAGCGGCTCCTCCGCCCCGCAGCGCCAGATGCTCATGGGGCGCCGCAGATAGGGGCCGTTGCCGCCGCCATCGCGGCAGAGCAGGTGGAAGAACTGCCCGGGGCGGCCGCGCGCGGAGAGGTCCGGCGCATCCAGGCGCAGGCGATGGTAGCGGCGCCCCACCGGGGCACTCTCGATCACCACCGCGTCGCGTTCGGCCACCGGGAAGGGTGCCAGGTCCATGCCAGGCCCTGCTGGTTCAAGGCCCGGATGGTCGCGCGCCGCCCGGCGAAGTCAACCCTCAGCGGAGGATGGCGCGGTTCCGCCGCGGCGTCGGGCCGCGCAGATGCGGGTTCGCGGGCTCCCCCAGATTGACCCGGATGCCGAGGCGACGGAGGCGCGCCTTGCGCCAGGCCAGCGCCGCCAGCGCCAGGTCGCCGATCGCCATGCCCTGGATGATGGCGACGATGTTGTCGCTGTCATCCACACGGCCGGGCTTCGTGCCGCCGACGATCTCCCCCACATCGGCGGCCAGCCGCGCGGTGATCGCCTCCGCCGTCCAGGCGCCGCTGTCGATCCAGGCGCCGACATTGCCGATGGTCAGCGCGAAGACGAGGTCATCCACCACGAAGCGGTTCGCCCAGCCCAGCAGGTCCGCATGCAGTTCCACATCGCCGAGGCCGATCACCGTCGCGCCGGGCTTGACCATGGAGGCGTCGAGGAAGGTCTCGGTCGCGGCGGTGATGGTGATGACGATGTCGGCATCGCGCACGGCTTCCGCGATGGAGGGCGCGGCGTGGAGTTTCAGCGTTAGCTCCGTGGGCGCCTTGGCCACGAATTCCGCCACCGCCTCCGCCCGGCGCGCCGCGACATGGAGGTCCGTGATGCCGGGAAGCGCGGCGGCGAGGCAGGCCGGCAGGTGGGCCGCGATGCGCCCGGCGCCGATCAGCGCGGCGCGCGTGGCGCCCGGGCGGGCCAGCAGCTTCGCCGCCAGCGCGCCGGTGGCCGCCGTGCGCAGGCAATGCAGCCAGTACTCGTCCATCATCGCCAGCGGCCGGCCCGTGGTGCCATCCGCCAGCCACGCCCAGTCCCGTGCCGCGTCCCGCGCATCCGCGATCAGGCGGAAACCCGCGAGCTTCGCGCCGGGCAGGACGGCGCCCTTCACCTTGAAGGTCGCACCTGGTCCCTTCATGCCCAGGGCGGGCGGGTTCGACAGCACCTGGCGATGGGCGCCGTAATCCCGCCAGGCATCCTCGATGGCATCCAGCGCTTCCTGCGGCGTGACGAGGCCATTGGCTTCGCCGCTGCGGAGGATGAGGAACTCGTCGTTGTCCATGGAGCGCCCGGTTCGGTGTGGCTGTGATGGTGGGTCGCCAGGGCGGCGGCGCCAAGAGGCGCCCCCTGTTCTTGCCCAGATCGGCCTGCCGCGCCAGCATCCCCCGATGGACACGCCCCTGCCCGCCATCGCGCCCGACCTCGCCATCATGGCGCGCGGGCTGTTCGATGCGCTGCGGGATTCGCATTTCGACGGCACCGGCATCACGCGGGAGACCTATGGCGCCGGGGAGACCGCGGCGATGCGGCGGGTGGAGGCGATCGCGCGCGCGGCCGGGCTGCGCTGCGACTGGGATGCGGCGGCGAACCTGATCGTCACGCTGGACGGCACGGACCCGTCCCTGCCGGCGGCGGCCTGCGGATCGCACCTCGACAGCGTGCCGCAGGGCGGCAATTTCGATGGCGCGGCGGGCGTCATCGCGGGGCTGCTGGCGCTGCTGGGCGCGCAACGCGCGGGGCCACGGGCGCGCAGCCTGGTGCTATTCGTGATGCGGGGGGAGGAAAGCGCCTGGTATGGCCGGCCCTATCTCGGCTCCTCCGCCCTGTTCGGCCTGTTCGATCCCGCCTGGATGGACCTGCCCTGCCTGCAGGACCCCTCCCTGACCCTGCGCGTGGCCATGGCGCGGGAGGGGGCGGATGTGGCTTCCGTCGCAGCGGGCACCCGGCTGGTCGATCCCACCGCGCTGTCACACTTCGTGGAACTGCATATCGAACAGGGGCCGGTGATGGTGGCGCGGGGCGTGCCCGTCGGCCTCGTCTCCGGCATCCGCGGCAACCATCGCCACCCCCATGCCAAGGCGGTGGGAGAGGCCGCGCATTCCGGCGCGGTGCCGCGCTGGCTGCGGCGGGATGCCGTGCTGGCGACGGCGGATTTCGCCATGCGGCTCGACTCCACCTGGCGCAACGCGCTGGAACGCGGCGAGGATCTGGTGATGACCTTCGGCATCCTCACCACGGATCCGAAGCAGCATGCGATGACTCGCGTGCCCGGGGAGGCGCGCTTCACGCTGGAATACCGGTCGGAGAGCGAGCGGACGCTGAAGGATTTCCAGGCGCTGGCGGAGGCCGAGGCGCTGGAGATCGCGCGGGAGCGTCGCGTGCGGATCGACCTCGGCCTGCCGGTGCGGACCCCGCCCGCGGTGATGGATGGGCGGCTGCTGGCGCTGGCGCGGCGGCTGTGCGAGTCCGGGGGGATGCCGCATGAGGTGCTGGCGAGCGGCGCGGGGCATGATGCCGCGATCTTCGCCAATGCGGGCGTGCCTTCCGCCATGGTCTTCGTGCGCAACGACCATGGCAGCCACAACCCGCGCGAGGCGATGGACTTCAACGATTTCCTCAAGGGGGCGGCGGTATTGCAGGCGGTGTTGCTGACGGGCGCGGAAGCGGTGGGGCGTTAGCGGAGCGATGGGACGGTAACATGGAACGGGACGCGATCGCGCGGCGCACGGCGCAGGCGCTGCTGGATACGCGGGCGATCCTGCTGCGGCCGGACCGGCCCTTCATGCTGTCCTCCGGCTGGGCGGCGCCGGTCTATCTCGATATCCCGCGCGCGCTGTCATTCCCGCTGGCGCGGCGCGCGCTGCTGGAAGGGGCGGAGGCGCGCATCCTGGCGGAGGTCGGCCATGCCGGCTTCGATGCGGTGGCGGCGACGGAACAGGGCGGCATCGCCCTCGGCGCCATGCTGGCGGAGCGTTTTCATCAGCCCTTCGCCGTTGTCAGGCGCCGCGCGCAGGGCTTCGGCGCGGATGCGCATATCGAAGGCGCGCTGCGGCCGGGGTCTCGCGTGCTGCTGGTCAGCGACGTGACGACCGACGGGCGCAGCAAGGGCGCCTATTGCCGCGCGCTGGAACGCGCGGGGATGGAGGTGGCGCGCATCTTCGTGCTGTTCAAATGGGGCATCTTCGATCGCGTGGTGACGGATGCCGGCGCCGGACTCTTCGCGCTGGCGGATTGGAACGATGTGGTGCGGGAAGCGGAATCGCGCGGCGCGCTGCCGGCGGCGGATCTGGCGGAGCTTCGCCGCTACCTCGCCGATCCCGTCGCCTGGTCGGCGGCGCATGGCGGCATCGCCGCGCCTGACTGGAAGGAATGACATGACGGTCCTGTTGCGTCACTACGACATGGAGGGCCCCGGCGATGCGCGGGGCCTGGCCGGGGCGCTGGCCGCATTGCCGCCGGGGCGCCTGCGGCGGATCGCCGTGCTGGGCAAGACGGAGGGGACGGCGACACTGAACGACTTCTCCCGCGACCTCGCCATCGCCGCGACGCAGGCGGCGCTGGGGGGACGGGAGGCGACGCTGATCTTCTCCACGGGGTGCGAGGGCGTGATCACGCCGCATGGCACGCTGATCGTGGAGATGGAGACGGCGCGCGATCCGGCGGGGCCGGCGCGCCTCGCACTCGGCGTCGCGGCGACGGCGCCGATCCCGGTGGAGGAGTATGGCGGGCGCGGGCATGCGCTGGCGGTGGCGGAGGCCGTGCGCCGCGCCATGGCGGATGCGGGTGCCACGGCCGAGCAGGTGGCGCTGGTGCTGGTGAAAAGCCCCGTGCTGCCGCGGCGGCACCTCGCCACCCTGCCGCCGGAACGCGCGGCGCGGGCGGGATCGACGCCCACCTCCCGCGCCGTCGCGGCACTCGGCGCCGGGATCGCGCTGGGGGAGGTCGCGGAGGACCGCGTGACGGATGCGGCGATCCTGCGCGATGGGTCACTGCACAGCCGGCGCGTCATGGCCTTCTCCGGCACCGAACTCTCGCATTGCGAGGTGATCCTGCTGGCGAATGTGCCCGGTGCGGGCGGTGACCTGGTGATGGCGACGGAACCGCTGGCTGACATCATCGATGCGCCGGCGCTGATGCGCCTCGCGCGGCGCGTGGGGCTTCAGCCCGATGGCGAGGGGCTGTTCACCACGAGCGCGCCGGAGGCGCTGCTGCTGAAGGTGGGCGTCCGGCCCGGCGGCGCGCTGCGCGGGCGGCGCACGACGGTGTTCGAGAGTGAGCTGGACCCGGACAAGCATATGCGGCCTGTCGCCTCGGGCATGGTCGGCGCCCTGTTCGGCACCACGCGGGTGTTCATCAGTGGCGGATCGGAACAGCAGGCGCCGCCGGGCGGCGGCCTCGCCGCGATGATCACACGGGCGGCATAGGCGCGGGGGGCAGCGCGGCCTCCACCTGGGCCGCGAGCGCCAGCAGCGCGGCATCCGCCCCGGGGGCGGCCAGCAGGTGGAGGCCGAAGGGCACGCGCTCCCGCGGGTAGAGCCCGGCGGGGAGGGTGATGGCGGGGGCGCCGGCGGCGTTGGCGGTGCGGACGAAGATCGATCGCGCGGGGTCGAGCGGGATGGGCGTGCCGTCCATCTCCACCGTCTCGGCCTCGATGGGGGGCGCGGCGAAGGGCCAGCCGGGCGTGGCGATGGCGGTGGCGTCGCGCAGCGCGTCCCGGAGGGCCTGGGTGAAGGCGGCGCAGATGGCGCGGGCCTCCGCCACCGCGGCGGGGTCCAGCGCGCGATGGGCCGCGCGGCGGGCGACCAGGCGCGGGCCGATCGGCGCATCGGCCGGCAGGCGATCGAGCCAGGCGCCGCCCTCGGCCAGGGAGATCACGCCGCAGGCGGCATCGGCTTCCCGCCACAGCGGGATCTCGGCCTCGATGGTCTCGATCCCGGCTTCGCGGCAGCGATCCAGCGCGGCGGCGAAGAGGGCGCGCGTGGCGGCATCGGCGCTGGCCTTCACCAGATGCGTGGGGACCAGGAGGCAGGGCCTCGCGCGGCCCGGCGGCGTGCCCAGCACGGCGGCGCCGCGCGCCAGGGTGGCGACATCGCGGGCGATCAGGCCGAGCGTGTCGAGGCTCGGCGCGGGCTGGGTCACGCCGCCATAGTCCCAGGCGTGCAGGCTCGGCTTGAAGCCGACCACGCCGCCATGCAGCGCCGGGTTGCGCACCGACCCGCCGCTGTCGGTGCCGAGGCCGAGCACGGCCTGGCCCAGCGCCACGGCGACCCCGCTGCCGGTGGAGGACCCGCCGGCGGTGCGCGTCACATCGAAGGGATTGAGGCCCATCGGTTCCGCGGCGTTGTCCGGCGCATACATCGCCATTTCCGACAGCGTCGTCATGCCCACCACCACGGCACCGGCCGCCTTGAGGCGCGCGACGCAGGCGGCATCCGTAGTGGCGATGCGCGTGGCGAAGACGGCGCTGCCCTCCGTCCAGGGCAGGCCGGCGACGGGGATGTTGCCCTTCACGGCGAGCGTCACGCCCTGGAGCGGGCCGGGGGCGGGCGCGTCCGGGGCGGCCACGCGATGGGAGAAGGCGCGGAAGCGGGCCAGGGGGTCGAGGAGGTGCATCGGCGCAGCATGGGGGCGATGCCGGGATGCGGGAAGATGGACGGCGGCGCCGGGATCGCTAGCCTGCGCGCCGGGATCACGGGAGAGCGATGATGATTCGACGCAGGACGATGCTGGGCGCGGCGCTGGCGCTGCCGGCGGTGGCGGCACAGGCCCAGGCGCCCTGGCCATCCCGCGCCATCCGCCTGGTCGTGCCCTTCGGCGTCGGCGGCACGGCGGATATCTTCACCCGGCTGGTGGGGCAGCGGCTGCAGGAGAATCTCGGCCAGGCGGTGGTGGTGGAAAACCGCACCGGCGCGGCGGGCACCATCGGCACGGACCACGTCGCGAAATCGCCACCCGATGGCTACAGCTGGATCGTCTGCACCAACACGCAGACGGCGAATGAGACGCTGATGCCCGGCCGGTCCTATGACCTGCTGCGCGACTTCGCGCCGGCGGCGTCGCTGAACATCATGCACCATGCGGTGGTGGTGCATCCCTCGCTGGCCGTGAACTCGATCGCGGAACTGATCGCCTTCGCCAGGGCGAATCCCGGGCGGCTCGATTTCGGGTCGCCCGGCATCGGGTCCGGCCACCACCTGGCGGCGGAGGTCTTCAAGGCCCAGGCCGGGATCGAGATGCAGCACGTGCCCTTCCGCAGCAGCGACCAGGTGCGCACGGCGGTGGTGGCGGGGCAGGTGCCGCTCTGCTTCGACCCGATCCCGTCCATGCTGGAGACGATCCGCACCGGCCGCGTGCGCTGCATCGGCACGACGGGCCCGCGGCCCAACCCGGTGCTGCCCGGCGTGGGGACGGTGGCGCAGGTGCTGCCGGGCTATGAGCAGTCGGTCTGGGTCGGGCTTCTCGCCCCCGCCCGGACCCCGCCCGCGATCCTGGAGCGGATGCAGGCGGAAGTGGGGAGAATCCTGGCCGATCCGGCGATCCAGGACCAGCAGGCGCGCACCGGCGCGCAGGTGATGCCGATGGGGGTCGCCGAATTCGCCGCCTTCGTGCGCCGTGATGTCGAGCAGCACCGGGAATGGATCCGGGCGGCACGGATCGAACCGGTCTGAGAGGCTTGCCCCTGGCGCCCAGGGCCGCGACACTCCCCGCCAAGCAAGGATGGGTGGGGAAACGGGATGGAGCTGGGCCTCAAGGGGCGCCGTGCCCTGGTGACGGGGGCAAGCCAGGGCATCGGGCGCGCCGTGGCGCGGGCGCTGGCGCGGGAGGGCGTGACGGTGGCGGCCGCCGCCCGGCGCAGCGACCTGGTCCACGCCATGGCGGCGGCGGTGCAGGCCGAGGGCGGCGCGCCGATCATCCCCATCACGATCGACCTGGCGGAGAAGGATGCCGCCGCGCGGCTGGCGGATGCCGCCATGCAGGCGCTGGGCGGCATCGACATCCTGATGAACGCCGCGGGCGGCAGCCGCCCTTTGCCCTTCGATGCCTCCCGCGCCGATTGGGATGAGGGGATGGAGATCAATTTCCATCGGCTGCGCGAATTGACGCACGCCGTGATGCCGGGGATGCGCGCGGCCGGCTGGGGGCGCGTGGTGAATTTCACCGGGACCTCCGAGCCGAAGATCATCAACGCCGCCTTCGCCGCCAAGGCCGCGGTGCATGTCTGGGCCAAGGGCCTGTCGCGCGACGTGGCGGCGGATGGCGTGACCATCAACTGCCTCCAGCCCGGGCGCATCCGCAGCGAACAGATGGCCAAGCGCTACCCGACGCCGGAGAGCGAGCGGGAATTCGCGGAGGCCGAGATCCCGATGAAGCGCTTCGGGGAGGCGGAGGAGATGGCGGATGTCGCGCTGTTCCTCGCCTCCGATCGCGCCGCCTATGTCACCGGCACCGTCATCCCCGTGGATGGCGGCATGTCCCGCTTCGCGTTCTGAGGGAGGCGACAATGATGCAGACCACTCGGCGTTCCCTGCTGGCGGCGGGCGGCGCGCTGCTGGCGGCGCCGGCCTTCGCGCAGGCGAATTGGCCGGACAAGCCGATCCGCTTCGTCGTGCCCTTCACGCCCGGCGGCACCACGGACATCCTGGCCCGCGTGCTGGCGCCGCGGCTGACGCAGGGGCTCGGCGTGTCCGTCGTGGTGGAGAATCGCGGCGGCGCGGGCGGGACGGTGGGGCATGAGGTCGTGGTGCGCGCGGCGCCCGATGGCAACACCATCATGCTCGGCCATATCGGCACGCTGGGTGTGAACCCGAGCCTCTATCCGCGGCTCAGCTTCGACCCGATCGGCGGCGTCGCGCCCGTCTCCATGGTCGCGCTGGTGCCGAACATCCTGGCGGTGCATCCCTCCGTGCCCGCGCGCACCCTGCAGGAGCTGATCGCGCTGGCCCGGGCAAAGCCGGGGGAGCTGACCTATGGCAGCGCGGGCAATGGCAGTGCCGCGCATATCGCGGCGGCGGCGCTGGGCCATGCGGCGGGGGTGGAGTTCACCCATGTGCCCTATCGCGGCAGCGGGCCGATGGCGAATGACCTGATCGCGGGCCAGATCAACTTCACCATGACGGGCGGCACCGTCGTGATGCCGCTGGTGCGGGATGGCAGGCTGCGGGCGCTGGGCGTTTCGTCCCGCGCGCGGATGCAGGCCGATCCCTCCATCGCCACCATCGCGGAACAGGGGCTGCCGGGCTTCGAGACGACGCAATGGTACTGCGTCGTCACCACCGCCGGCGTGCCCGCGCCCATCATCGCGCGGCTGAATGCGGAGGTGCACCGGGCGATGAACGATGCGGAGGTGCGGTCGCGCCTGGCGGCGGAAGGCGCGGAGAGTGCGCCGGGCACGCCGGAGGAACTCGGCCGCTTCATGCGCGCGGAAGTGGCACGCTGGGCGGAGGTGATCCGCATCACCGGCATGAAGGCAGATTGAGCAGAGCATGGATGAGATCGAGAAGCCCATCGCATCGCCCCCCGGCAGCGCCTGGGGCAGCGACGTCGTCGCCAGCCTGGTGCAGGAAATGGGCTACCGGCACATCACGCTGAATCCCGGCGCGAGTTTTCGCGGGTTGCATGACAGCCTGGTGAACCACACCGGCAACCGCGACCCGCAGATGATCCTCTGCCTGCATGAAGGCAATGCGGTGGCCATCGCGCATGGCTGGGCGAAGATCACCGGGGAGCCGATGGCCGTGGTGCTGCACAGCAATGTCGGGCTGATGCATGGCACGATGGGGCTGTTCAACGCCTGGTGCGACCGCGTGCCGATGCTGGTGCTGGGCGCGACGGGGCCGGTGGATGCGGCGGCGCGGCGGCCCTGGATCGACTGGCTGCACACGATGAGCGACCAGGCGGCGCTGGTCCGGCCGTTTCTCAAATGGGACAACCAGCCGGCTTCGGTGCCGGCGGCGGTGGAGGCGCTGCTGCGGGCGAACCTCATCACGCGCAGCGCGCCCTGCGGGCCGGTCTATGTGAACCTCGATGCGGCGTTGCAGGAAATGCGGCTGGAGGCGCTGCCGGCGCTGCCGGACGTTTCCCGATACGCGCCGCCCCCGCCTTCCATACCCGCGCCGGCGACGGTGGATGCCGCGGTGGCGATGATCCGCGCGGCGAAGCGGCCGATGATCCTGGCGGGGCGCGGCGCGAGGACCACCGCCGACTGGGCGCGCCGCGTGGCGATGGCGGAGGCGCTGGACGCCGTCGTGCTGACCGACTTCAAGGTGGGCGCGGCCTTCCCGACCGACCATCCGCTGCACGCCGCGGCGCCGACCACCTTCCTGACGGAGAAGGCGCAGGCCGCGCTGCGCGGCGCGGACCTGGTGCTGGCCTTCGACTGGGTGGATCTGGCGGGGACGCTGAAGCAGGCCAGCGGATTCGAGGGGCGGGTGATCCACGCGACGCTCGACCAGCAGCTGCATAACGGCTTCGGGATGGAGCATTTCGGCCTGCCGCCCGTCGATCTCCACCTGGCCTGCGAGCCGCAGATCGCGCTGCATGCCATCGCGGATGCGCTGGGCGTGGGCCCCGGCACGCCACCGGAAGACCTGCCCGCCTGCCCGGCCCTGCCGCCGGCCTCGCCCGATGCGATGCTGGATGTGGGCACGCTGTCGGCGGCACTCGGGGAAGGGCTGCACGGCGTGCCCACCTGCCTCGTGCGGCTGCCGCTGGGATGGCGGGGCGAGACCTGGCATTTCCGGCATCCGCTGGACTATCTCGGCGGCGATGGCGGCGCGGGGATCGGCGCGGGGCCGGGGATGCTGACGGGCGCCGCGATGGCGCTGGAGGGCACGGGGCGGCTGCCGGTCGCGGTGCTGGGCGATGGCGACACGCTGATGAGTGCGACGGCCTTCTGGACGGCCGCGCATTACCGCGTGCCGATGCTGGCGGTGATCTGCAACAACCGCAGCTTCTACAATGACGAGGTCCACCAGGAACGCGTCGCCAAGCAGCGCAACCGGCCGGTCGAGAACAAGTGGATCGGCCAGCGCATCGCCGACCCCGACATCGACATCGCCGCGCTGGCGCGGGCGCAGGGTGCCACGGGGATCGGGCCGGTGCACACGGCCGGCGAACTCGCCGCCGCCGTCAGGGATGCGGTGGCGCGGGTCAGGGCCGGGGAGACGGTGGTGATCGATGCGCGCGTCGCACCGGGATATTCGGCGGCGATGACGGCGGGACTGACGCGACATAGTTGAACCGGGCACAGCTGACGGCCGGAAAGGCCGCGGCATTTCAGGGAGGAGAAGAACGATGCAGCGACGTTCGTTCCTGGGCGCGGCCATCGCCATGGCGGCCGCGCCCGCGCTGGCGCAGGATTTTCCGGCGGCCACCTTGCGCATGGTCGTGCCCTTCACGCCCGGCGGCAGCAACGACCTGATGGCGCGGCTGATCGCGGAAAGGCTCGGCGCGCGCTGGGGAAAGCCCTTCGTGGTGGAGAACCGGCCGGGTGCGGCCGGCAATATCGGCACGGAAGCCGTGGCGCGCAGCGCGCCGGATGGCGCCACCTGGCTCTTCGCGCCGAACCAGGTGCTGACGACCAATCCGCTGACCATGCGCACCAGCTTCGACCCGCTGCGCGACCTCGCCTTGGCAGCGCGCGTCGCGCGGGTGCAGACGCTGCTGGTGGTGAATCCGTCGACCGGCATCCGCGACGTGCGCGGCCTGGTGGCGGCGGCGAAGGAGAGACCGGGGCAGCTTTCCTACCCCTCCTCCGGCGTCGGCAGCTTCCAGCATTTCGGCGTGGCGCGGCTGGTGGGGGAGGACATGGTGCATGTCCCCTATGGCGGCGCGGCGGCGCTGATGCCGGATTTGCTGGCGGGGCGGACGCATGCCTTCTGCGGCGCGCTGAACAGCCTGCTGCCGCATGTCCGCGCCGGCACGCTGCGCCCCCTGGCGGCGATGACGCCGGCGCGCGCCAGCCTGCTGCCGGAAGTGCCGACCATCGCGGAGGCCGGCTTCCCCGGGGAGGAGACGGAGATCTGGGCCGGTGTCGTGCTGCCCGGCGGCACGCCGCGTGGCATCGTCAACCAGGTTCATGCGGCGCTGGCGGGATTGTTCGCGGAGCCGGAGGTGGTGGCGCGGCTGGCGGAACAGGGGATCGAGCCCGCGGTGCAGGGCCCTGAGGAATTTGCGGGCACGGTGCGCGCGGAACTCGCCGCGAATGGCGCGCTGGTGCGGCGGCTTGGACTGAGACAGGGACAGTAGAATGTCGAACACGCTGCCGACGGCGCGGCTTTCCTATTTCTCCCACTGGATGGACCCGGTGGCGCTGCGCGTGCTGGGGGCGGAGCCGAATATCGCGCTCGATCACCTGCAATTCGGCATGGACCGCGCGACACTGGATGCGGCCTTCGCGCAGGCGCATGGCTACCACGCATTGCCGCGTGTGGAGATCCAGGAACCCTGGTTCTGCGACGCCGCGCTGCTGGCCCGCGCGCCGAACCTGCTGGCGGCGTGTTCGTCGGGTGCCGGCTTCGACGTGATCGATGTGGAGGCCTGCACCAAGGCCGGCGTGATCGTCTGCCACCAATCCGGCACCAACAAGGAAGCGGTGGCGGAGCATGTGCTGGGGCTGATCCTGGCGCTGTCGAAGAAGATCGGCGTGGCGGACAAGATGCTGCGCCGTCAGGCGGGGCTGGATCGCTTCGCCGTCACGGGGCGCGACATCCGCGGCAAGACGCTCGGCCTGGTCGGCATCGGGCAGATCGGCACCCGCGTGGCGGAGCTGTGCCGCGGGCTGTTCGGGATGACGGTGCTGGCCTGCGATCCGTATCTGGACGCCGCGGAAATCGCGGCGCGCGGCGGCACGAAGGCCACGATGGAGGAAGTCTTTGCGCGCGCCGACTTCGTCTCCGTCCATGTACCGCGCAACAGGGAGACCTTCGGCATGATCGGCGCGGCGCAATACGCGGCCATGAAGCCGACGGCCTATTTCATCCAGACCTCGCGCGGCGGCATTCATGACGAGGGCGCGCTGGCAGAGGCGCTGGCGGCGGGGCAGCTGGCGGGGGCGGGGCTGGATGTGTTCCTGAAGGAACCGCCGCCGCCCGATCATCCGCTGCTGGCCTTCGATAACGTCATCGTCACGCCGCACAACGCCGGCATCACGCAGGAAGCGCTGCACGACATGGCGGAAGGCGCGGCGCTGCAATGGGCGCAGATCTTCCGGGGCGAGGTGCCGCCGCGGCTAGAGAATCCGGAAGCGTGGCCGCTGTATTCGAAGCGCTTCGAGGCGGCGTTCGGGTTTGCGCCGAAGGCGTTGGGGTAGGCGTTTCCCCCCCTCACCCAACCCTCTCCCCCTGTCAGGGGGAGAGGGCTTTTCGAGTCAGCGGATCACCGGCCTGTCGCCGTGGCTCTCCGTCGGCACGCCGCGTTCCAGGGACAGATGGCTGTGCACGGCGATCCAGCCATCGGCCCCGCGCATCAGCACCAGCGTGGCGCGGCCGGGGCGCGGGAAGGGCGTGCCATCGGCGTGGAAGCCCGTGCTGGCGAAGGGCGCGATGGCGATGGCCAGGCTGGCATCGGCGCTGGCCAGGACACGGGCCGCGTCCTGCACGAAGGTGAAGTCCGCTGTGCGGGGCCAGACGCTGTCCCATTGGCGGTCGCGGAACTGGGCGAACCCTTCCAGCACGGCCTGGTGGGTGCCGAAGGCCAGGACCTGGTCGTGCCACATCGGCGTCGCCGCCCGGTAGTCCACCGCGCGCACCGCGGCGGCGAAGCGCGCCATCCAGGCCAGCACGCCGGCGCGGGTTCCGGCATCGGCCTCGGGCAGGGCATCCATCGGGGCATTCCTCGGTTTGCGCGGTATCGCGGGGAAGGGTAACGCTTCAGCCCGGATCAGGACCAGGAGCGGTGCATGACGACGAAGCGCGTTGTTCTCATCACCGGCGCGGGGTCCGGCATCGGCGCGGGCTGCGTGCGCCGGCTGGCAGCGCCCGGCACCGCGATGCTCCTGCACACGCGCAGGAATGCGGAGGGGCTGGACCGCGTGGCGGCAGCCGCGCGCATGGCGGGGGCGGAAGCCGTGACGATGCTCGGCGATATCGGCGATGCCGCCCTGCCGGCGGCGCTGGTGGCGCGCGCCATGGAGGAATTCGGCGCGCTCGACGTCGTGGTCACGGCGGCAGGCTTCGCGGACAGGACGCCCTTCGCCCAGGCCGATGACGCCATCTTCCAGAAATCGATCGACGGCGTGCTGTGGGGGTTCCTGCGGACGGCGCGCGCCGCGCTGCCGCACCTGATGGGGCGCGATGCGCCGAGGATCATCGCCATCTCCTCCTTCGTCGCGCATGTCTTCCGCACGGATGTCAGCACCTTCCCCGCCAGCGCGGCCGCGAAGGGCGCGGTGGAGGCGCTGGTGCGGGCGCTGGCGGTGGAGGCGGCGAAGGGCGGCGTCACCGTGAATGCGGTGGCGCCGGGCTACACCCGGAAGGACCCCGGCGCCCATGCGGCGCTGAGCCAGGCGCAATGGGATGCGGTGACGGCGAAGATCCCGATGGGCCGCCTCGGCACGCCGGATGATGTGGCGGAAGCGGTGGCCTATTTCGCCTCACCGGCCGCGGGCTATGTCACCGGGCAGGTGCTGCATGTGAATGGCGGGCTGATCTGAGGGTCGCTTGATCCTTCGTCACGGGCGGCATGAAAAAGGCCCGGCGCCTTGCGGCACCGGGCCCCCTTCCCCGCGGATCGTGACCGATCAGCGGCGCATGCGGACGTGACGGAGTTCCAGGTCTTCCTGCACGCGCAGCGGCAGTTCGGCCACCGTCTCCCGCACGCCGAAGATCTGCGGCTCCTGGTGCAGCGGGATCATCGGCAGCAATTCGCGGAAGCGCGCCCAGTACTGGCCCGCCAGCTGCTGGCGCTTCGGCTGGTCCGTCTCCACCGCGATCTGGCGGAGCAGTTCCGCCATCTGGTCGTCCTGGAAGCGGCCCCAGTTGAAGCTGCCCTCGCCCAGCAGTTCACGCCCCGGGTTCGTCATGTCGAAATTGCCCGGCGTCCAGCCCAACAAATAAAACTGGTATTCGCCATTGGCGCCGCCCTGCAGGAAGCGGCCGAAGGGCACGGCGTTGAGCCGCGCCTGAATGCCGACGCGCTGCAGCATGCTGACGGCGGCCTGGCAGATGGCCTCGTCATTCACGTAGCGGTTGTTGGGGCAGTTCAGCGTGGTGCGGAAGCCCTGGGGGAAGCCGGCTTCCGCCAGCAGGCGGCGCGACGCATCCGGGTCGAAGGGCAGGCGTTCATTCGACGCCGCGTCGAAGCCGCCGATCGCCTGGGCGATGGGGATGCCGGCGGCGACGGTGGAGTTGCGCAGGATCACGCGGGTGATCGTGTTCATGTCGATCGCCTGGTACATGGCCCGGCGCACGCGCGGGTCACGCATCGGGTTCGGCGTGCCGGGCGCGTCCAGGTTCTCCGGCCGGGCCGTGTCCATGGCGAAGTAGATGCTGCGCGCGGTCGGGCCCTGGATCAGGCGGATGCCCTGCGCCTGGGACACGCGCTGAACGTCCTGCAGCGGCACGTGGTACATCACGTCCAGTTCGCGGGACAGCAGGGCGGCCACGCGCGTCGGCGCGCTGGAAACAGGGCGGAAGACGGCGCGGGTGATGCCGTGCTGCATCGCGGCCGCATCCCAGTATTCGGCGTTCGGCACCAGCACGGTGCGTTCATCCGCCAGGCGCTCCACGACGCGGAAGGGGCCCGTGCCGTTGGTGTTCAGCTGGACGAAGGTGCTGGTGGCACCTGGCTGGCCGGCGCGCGCCACGGCCATGGCGTTGTTCGCGCGGACCCAGTTCGCGTTCATGATGAAGAACAGCGTCAGGTCCTGCAGCAGGATCGGGTTCGGGCCGCGGGTCTCGATCTCCACCGTGAAGTCGTCCACGGCGCGGACGGCGGTGACGGATTGCAGCGTGTAGGCCATGTCGTTCTGGCGCACGCGCTCAGCCGACATCACCACATCGGCGGCGGTGAAGGGCTCGCCCCCGTGGAAGCGGACATTGCGGCGCAGGTGGAAGCGCCAGGTGGTGGCGTTCACCTGTTCCCACCGCTCCGCGAGCGCCGGGCGGACGCTGCCATCGGGCTGCCGCTTCACCAGCGGCTCATAGACATTCTCCTTCATCGTGTTCGTCACGCCGTGGTTGTTGGCGTGCGGATCGAGGCCGAGGATGTCGTTGGCCGTGGCCCAGGTGAAGGTGGTGGCGGCAGCCGGCGCGGCGGGCGCCGTCGCGGCGAAGACGGCACCCAGCGCCAGCGCGCTGACCGCGCCGCGCAGCAGGGTACGGAGGGGTGAAGCCTGCATGGTCTTGTGTCTCTTCCCGGTTCGGAGGCGCCGGAAGATGCTTGAGGCCCCATCCCCTGTCCAGCGGGGAAAACCTCGCTAGCGCCTGGGATGCAGGTGGTGCGCCAGGGTGCTTTCCTCGACCATCGCGGCGTAGGTCAGGCTCGCCCGGTGGGCCCAGATGTTGTCCGGCACATGCAGCGGCAGCACCGCCATGTCCTGCCCCATCGCCACCCGCTGCGCCTGGCGGATCAGCTGATCCCGCGCCGCCGGATCGGCCGCGCCGCGGGCCTGTTCCATCAGCCCGTCGAAGGCCGGGCTGGCATAGCGGCCGCGGTTCAACCCGCCGAGGCCCCGTGTCGCGTCGAAGCTGTGCAGCACCTGCGCCATGCCGAGCCAGGCATCGCCGGTGGAATGCCCGAATCCGATGAGGAAGGTGCTGAATTCCCGCCGCCCCGCGCGGGTGAAGAAGACGTTGGAGGGCATGACCTCCACCCGCGCATCCAGGCCGATCCGCGCCCAGAACTGCGCGACCGCCTGCGCGGTCTTGTCATCCTCCACATAGCGGTTGTTGGGGGAATGCAGCGTGATGCGGAAGCCCTCCCCATACCCCGCCGCGGCCAGCAGGCGGCGCGCCTCCGCCGGGTCATAGGCCGGGGCCGCCAGGTCCGGGTCGAAACCCAGTTGCCCCTCGATGGCCAATTGGCCGGAGGCGCGGGCGGCGCCGGACATCACCCGATCCACGATCGCGGCGCGGTTGATGCCGAGCGAGAGGGCATGGCGCACCCGCGCATCCTTCAGCGGATTGGCCGCCAGCGGCCGCCCGTCCCGCGCCGTGACGAAGGGCGATGGGTCATTCGCCTGGTCGAGGCCGATATAGATCATGCGGTTGGAGGAGGCGGAGGAGACCGTGACCTCCGGCCGGGCGCGGAGCCGCGCCACCTCCCCGGGCGGGACGGCATCGACCAGGTCGGCATCGCCCGCCAGCAGGGCCGCGAGCCGCGCGGCATCATTCGCCACCGGCCGCAGCGTGGCGCGGGCGAAGGCGGGGGCCGCGCCCCAATACCCGTCGTTCCGCGCCAAGCGCAGCGCGGAGCCCGGCTGCCATTCGACGAAGCGCCAGGGGCCGGAACCCACCACCGCCCGCCCCGCATTGAAATCCGCTGTCGTCGCCGTGGCCGCGATGCGGGCCGGGATGATCCAGGCCGTCATCGCATTCAGCGGCACGGAGGGATCGACGCCCCGCGACCGGATCCGGATGGTGCGGGCATCCACCACCTCCAGCGCCACGATGCTGCCGGCCAGGCGGATATAGGGCGCGGGGCTGTTGGGCACGCGCGGCATGCGCTCGATCGAGGCGCGCACATCCTCCGCCGTCACCGGCGTGCCGTCATGGAAGCGCGCATCCGGACGCAGCCGGAACTCCCAGAGATCGGGCTCTGGATTGGAGAATTCGGCCAGGCCCGGCACCGGCCGCAGGTTCCGGTCCGACGCGACCAGCGGATCGAAGAGATGCCGCATCACCGCCTGGTTGGCACCGACCAGCGCGAAATGGGGGTCGAGCGAGGAGGTCTCCGTCTGGATCGCCACCCGCGCCTCCTGCGCCGCGGCCACCACCGGCAACAGCACCGCCGCCACCATCATCCAACCACGCATCGCCGGTCGCCCCCCAAGGGTGGTGCAGGGCACAGCCTAGACCCGGGGGGCGGGGTTGGGCGAGGGCGGGGCCATCCCGGGGAAAAGGGCTCCGCCCTCTCCCCCGGACCCCTTCACCCGCCGAGGGCCAGCGGGCCCTCGGAACCCATGGGATTGGTCGGTGATGGGAGGGGCGCCGCGCGCAGCCCCTCGCCGGGCGTGCCACCCCCGCTACAGGAACCCCACCGGGTCCACGTCCACCTGCACGCGCACGCTGTTCGGCAGTTTGACGCGGGCGAGCCAGTCGCGGAGCAGGGGTTGGATCTGGATGTCCTTGCGGGCTTTCAGCAGCAGGCGGCGGCGGTGGCGGCCGCGCAGCAGGGCCAGCGGCGCCGGGGCGGGGCCGAGGATTTCGACGCCCTCGGCGCGGGGGGCGGCAAGGCCGAGGTCGCGGGCGGCGCGGTCGGCTTCGCGTTCGTCTTCCGCGCTGACGATGAGAGCGGCGAGGCGCCCATAGGGGGGCCAGTGGCCGGGGCGGCGGCCGGCGGCTTCTTCCGCCATGAAGGCGTCGAGGTCGCCGGAGACGAGGGCGCGCATCACCGGGTGGTCCGGGTTGAAGGTCTGCAGCAGGACGCGGCCGGGGGCTTCGGCGCGGCCGGCGCGGCCGGAGACCTGGTGCAGCAGTTGCAGGGTGCGTTCGGCGGCGCGGAGGTCGCCCCCCGCCAGGCCGAGATCCGCGTCCACCACGCCGACCAGCGTCAGGTGCGGGAAGTGCCACCCCTTGGCGACGATCTGCGTGCCGATGATGAGGTCCACCTGGCGGTTCGCGATGGAATCGGCGGCGGCGGTGGCGGCGGCGGGGCCGGGGATGGTGTCGCTGGCCATGACGATGCGGCGGGCATCGGGGAAGAGTTCGGTCGCTTCCTCCACCACCCGTTCCACGCCGGGGCCGACGGGGGTCAGGGTGCCCGGCGCGTTGCATTCCGGGCAGGTCGGCGGGATGGGCTCGGCATGGCCGCAATGGTGGCATTGCAGGCGGCGCTGGGCGCGATGTTCGACCAGCCAGGCGGTGCAGTTCGGGCAGCGCATCCGGTGGCCGCAGGCGCGGCACAGCGTGAGTGGCGCGTAGCCCCGGCGGTTCAGGAACAGCATGGCCTGTTCGCCGCGGGCCAGTGTCTCCCGGATCGCCTCGATCAGCGGGGGGGCGATGAAGCGGCCGCGTTCGGGGGCGTGCTGGCGGAGGTCGATCGCCTCCACCCCCGGCATCCCCGCGGCACCGTGGCGCTGGGGGAGGTCGACATGGTCGTAGCGCCCGGCCTCCACATTGTTCAGCGTCTCCAGCGACGGCGTGGCGGAGACGAGGATGCAGGAGGCCTGGGACAGGCGGGCGCGGACCACGGCCATGTCGCGGGCGTGGTAGACGACGCCGTCTTCCTGCTTGAAGGCGGTCTCGTGTTCCTCGTCCACGATGATGAGGCCGAGGTCCGGGAAGGGCAGGAACAGCGCGGATCGCGCGCCGACCAGGACCTGCACGCCGCCTTCCGCCACGGCGCGCCAGGTGCGCGCGCGGGTGCGGCTGCCGAGTTCGGAGTGCCAGAGGGCGGGGGCGACCCCGAAGCGGGCGCGGAAGCGGTCGAGCCACTGGGCGGAGAGGGCGATTTCCGGCAGCAGGACCAGCGCCTGCCGGCCCCTTCTGAGACACTCCGCGACGGCGTCGAGGTAGACTTCCGTCTTGCCCGATCCCGTGACGCCGGTCAGCAGCGTGACGCCGAAGCGGCGTTCGGCCACCTTCTCCCGCAGCCTGGTCGCGGCGGCGGCCTGGTCCGGCAGCAGGGTGGGGCCGGGGTGTTCGGGGTCCGGCGCGGGAAACAGGTCATCTTCCGGCAGCAGGGCCGGCACCAGCAGGCCGGCATCGGCCAGGCCGCGCACCACGGCGGGGGAGACGCCGGCGGCCTCGGCCAATGCGGTGCCGGACATCACTTCACCGGGCGGCAGCGCATCCATCACGCGGAGCCGCGCGGGGGTCATGCGGGGGTCGGGGGCGTTGCGGCCCTCGCTGGGGGCGCGCTGCCAGCCGGCCTTGGCGGAGGGGGGGGTGAAGGCGCCGGGGCTCGACATCGCCATCCGCAGCACGGCGCCGGGGGGGCTCAGCGTGTAGGCGGCCACCCATTCGACGAAGCGGCGCAGCGTCTCGCCCATCGGGGGCACGTCCAGCACCGCCATCACGTCACGCAGACGTGAGGGGGCGAGGTCGGGATCGGCCTCTCCGTCCCAGACCACGCCCAGCATCTCCCGCCCATTGAGGGGGACGGCCACGAAGGCGCCACGGGGGGCGTGCAGGCCGTGGGGCAGGCGATAGTCATAGGCGCCGGCGGCCAGGGGGAGTGGCAGCAGGACCCGGACCCGTGGCGCGGAAGCCACGCCGGCAGGTTGGTTCGGGGGCGAAGACTTCCGCCCGGAGGCGCGCATGCTATAAGCTCCAGAGCGAACGAAAGCGAAACGATTTTCGCTTGTCCGGCGGCCGCACCGCAAGGAATGCGCCGCCGGTCGACCGGCCAAAGGGACCAAGCCTGATGAAGTTCTTCGTCGATACCGCCGATGTGGCCGATATCCGCAGCCTGGCGGAAGCCGGCCTGGTCGATGGCGTCACCACCAACCCGAGCCTGATCGCCAAGTCCGGTCGCAAGATGGCGGAAGTCATCGCGGAAATCTGCGCCATCACGGAAGGGCCGGTGAGCGCGGAGGTCACGGCGACGGATTTCGCGGGCATGCTGGCGGAGGGCCGGTTCCTGCGCGGCATCGCGCCGAATGTCTGCGTGAAGGTGCCGCTGACGGAAGCCGGGCTGCGCACCTGCAGGGCGCTGTCGCAGGAAGGCACGCCGGTGAATGTCACGCTCTGCTTCTCCGCCGCCCAGGCGCTGCTGGCGGCGAAGGCGGGTGCCACCTTCATCTCGCCCTTCGTCGGCCGGCTGGACGACATCTCCACCGACGGCATGGCGCTGATCGCGGACATCGTCCAGATCTACCGCAACTACCCGACCCTGAAGACGGAGGTCCTGGTCGCCTCCATCCGGCACCCGATCCACCTGGTGCAGTCCGCCAAGCTCGGTGCCCATGTGGCCACGCTGCCGCCGGCTGTCATCCGCCAGCTTCTCAAGCATCCCCTGACCGAGGCCGGGCTCGCCGCCTTCCTCGCCGATTGGGCGAAGACAGGGCAGAGCATCCTGTGACATCGAACGCCGCGACCCTCCTCGACACCGCGGGCGCTGCCCCGGCTGGCCACCCACTGACGGCTGAGGAGGTCGCGGCGTATCTGCGCGACCATCCGGACTTCCTGGTCCGACACCCCGACCTGTACCGCGCGCTGGTGCCGCCGCGCCGGGTGCATGGGGAGAATCTCGCGGACCACATGGCGGCGATGGTGGCCGCGGAGCGCGCCCGCACGCGGCAATTGGAGGCCGAGGTGCAGGCCGCCATCGATGATGGCCGGGCCGGCGCGGCGCTGGTGCTGCGGGTCCGGCTGGCGACGCTGGCGCTGATGCGGTCCCGCGACATCCCGGAAACCGTCAGCCAGGAACTGCCCGCGCTGCTGCGCATCGAAAGCTGCGCGATCTTCGCGGAGCCCGCCGGCGCGCCATCCTTCCTGCCGGGCCGCCGGGCGCCGGCGGAGACCGCCCTGCCCCGCCAGGGCGTGCGGATGCTGCCGCCGGGGACCATCGCCAGGCTGGTCGGGCGCGGGCGGGATGCGCGCGTGCGGACCGAGATCACGGATGCCGAATTGCTGCACGCGGAGGCCGCGGCCCTGGTGACGCGGGACGCGGTGGCGCGGGTGCCGCTGTGGTGCGGCACGCCCTGCATGCTGGCGCTGGGCGCGCGGGATGCGGCGGCACTGCCGGCGCGGCAGGCGGTGACGACGCTCGCCTTCCTCGGCCGCGCGGTGGCGGCGGCGCTCTCTCGCTGATGCCGGGCCGTTGATGGAAGCGCCGGAGGCCGTCGCTGCCTGGCTTCGGATGCTGGCGCAGGAGCGGCGCGCCAGCGGCAATACGGTGGAGGCCTATGGCGCGGACCTCGCGCTGTTCATCGATTTCCTGACCCGGCACCTGGGCGAGGTGCCGGATACGACCGCGCTCGCCACGCTGCGGCCCGCCGATATCCGGGGCTTCCTGGCGGAGCGCGCGCGGGTGGGCGACGCCAATGCCACGCGCGCCCGGCGCCTGGCGGCGATCCGGGGATTCCTGCGGGACCTGGCGCGGCGGCGGGGCCACAAGGTGGCGGCGCTGGCGGGGATGCGCGGGCCGCGCGCGGGGGCGCCGGTGCCGCGGGCGCTGTCGGCCGCCGATGCCAAGGATATCGCGGCGAATATCGGCGGCGTGCATGACCCCGACCGGTCCGAACAGCCGCGGATGCAGGCGGCGCGGGACGTGGCGCTGTTCACCCTGCTCTATGGCTGCGGGCTGCGGATTGCGGAGGCGCTGGCGCTCGACGTGAAGGATGCGCCGCGGGCGGGGCAGGATGCCGCGCTGCGGGTCACGGGCAAGGGCAACAAGCAGCGCCTGGTGCCGGTGCTGCCGGCGGTGCGCCAGGCGATGGAGGCCTGGCTGGCGGAGCACCCCGATCGCCACCCGGACAGCCCGCTCTTCGTGGGCGCGCGGGGGGGCAGGCTCGACCCCGCCGTGGCGCAGCGGCATCTGCGGCACTGGCGGCGGCTGGCGGGGCTGCCGGAACACGCCACGCCCCATGCGCTGCGGCATTCCTTCGCGACGCATCTGCTGGGGGGCGGGGCGGACCTGCGGGCGATCCAGGAACTGCTGGGCCATGCGAGCCTGTCCACGACACAGCGCTACACGCGGGTGGATGCGGCGGCGCTGCTGGAGACGTGGCAGAAGGCGCATCCACGGGCGGATTGAGGGGATTTCGCGGGTTGCCGCAGGGGGAGCGCTGCTCCCCCTGCACCCCCTCGCCAAGGGCCAGCGGGCCCTTGGAACCCAGGCCATTGCTTCGCTGCCTTCCCCACGGCAGCGAAGCAATGGCACGCTCCCCCCAAGCACCACCGGGAGCAAACCGCCATGACCGACACCGCCCGCGCCGCCCATGCGCGCCAATTCGACCTGACCGGCCGCGTGGCCCTCATCACCGGGGCGTCGCGCGGCCTCGGCGCCGCCATGGCGCGCGGCCTGGCGCAGGCGGGCGCGAGCGTCATCCTCGCCGGCCGGGATGCGGCGACGCTGGAGGCGCAGGCGGCGGCGTTGCACGCCGATGGGCTGGACGCGCGCATCAGCGCCTTCGACGTCACCGACGGCCCGGCGGTGGAAGCCGCCGTGAAGGCGATGGGGCCGATCGACATCCTGGTCCACAACGCCGGCAACCAGCACCGCGCGCCGGTCGAGGAGACGACGGAGGAAGGCTGGTACAGCGTGATGGACACGCATCTGACGGCGCTGTGGCGGCTGTCGCGCCTGGTGGTGCCGGGGATGAAGGAAAGGCGCCGGGGGAAGGTGATCGCGACAGGGTCGCTGGCGTCGGACCTCGGGCGGGCGACCATCACGCCCTATGCCTCCGCCAAGGGCGGCATCAAGATGTTCATCCGGGCGCTGGCGGTGGAACTCGGCCCCTACAACATCCAGGCTAATGCGATCGGGCCGGGCTGGTTCGACACGGAGCTGAACCGGCCGCTGCTGGACAATCCCGAATGGCTGGCGATGGTGAAGCGGCGCTGCCCGGCCGGGCGCTATGCGAATGCGGAGGAGATCGCCGGCACGACCGTGTTCCTCGCCTCCCCGGCCAGCGACTTCGTCTCCGGCCAGTTGATCTTCGTCGATGGCGGCGTGACCGCCAGCATGAGTTGAATCAGCTGTCCCCGCCGCGCAGCTTCGTCTTGGCCTTGCGGTAGGATCGCTGCTGCTTCGCGGCGCGGATGCGGTCGGCATCCTGCGTCGCGCGATCCTTGACCTGCGCGGCGGCGGCGAGTTCGTCGCGCAGCTTCTGGAAGGCGGCCCAGCGATCGGGGTCGAGCGTGCCGTCCCCCAGCGCCCCGCGCACCGCGCAGCCGGGTTCGTTGGTGTGGCCGCAATCGTTGAACCGGCATTGCGCCGCCAGCTGCTCGACATCCTCGAAGACCGTGACGAGGCCTTCCTCCGCGTCGACCAGGCCGACCTCCCGGATGCCGGGGGTGTCCAGGATCATGCCCCCGCCCGGCAGCAGGACGAGCTGGCGATGGCTGGTGGTGTGGCGGCCCTTGGCGTCGTCCTCCCGGATGTCCTGGGTGGCCATGCGGGCCTCCCCCAGCAGGGTGTTCACCAGGGTGGATTTGCCGACGCCGGAGGAGCCGATCAGCACGCAGGTCTCCCCGGGCGCGATATGGGCGCGGAGGTCATCGAGCCCCTGCCCGTCCCGGGCGGAGACGATGACGACGGGACAGCCGGCGGCGAGCGCCGCGACCTCCGCGGCGCGGCCGCCCGGCTGGTCGGCCAGGTCGGCCTTGGTCAGCACCACCACGGGCCTGGCGCCGCTCTGCCAGGCGGCGGCGAGGAAGCGTTCCATCCGGCGCGGGTTGAGATCGGCGTTGAGCGAGGTGACGACGAAGACGATGTCGATATTGGCGGCGATGACCTGCAGCGTGCGGACGCTGTCGGCGGCGCGGCGGATGAAGGCGGTGCGGCGGGGCAGGACGGCGTGGATGGTGGCGGTGCCCTCCGCCGGCTTGGCGGCCACCGCCACCCAGTCGCCGGCGGCGGGGTGCCCGCCCTCCGCCGCCTCATGCCGCAGGCGGCCGGAGAGGCGGGCGTTGAGCACGCCGGATTCGGTGATGACGAGGTTGTATTCCCGCTGCTGGACGACGATGCGGCCCGGGATGTGGCCGGCATGGGCATGGGGCGCGAAGGCCGCGCGCCAGGCGTCGGACCAGCCGTATCGTTCGATCAAGTGCGGCCCCGTCTCGTTCATCCCTCAGCATAGCACCTGCCCGGCGGCGGCGGCGCCCTTCCTGCGGCCGAGTCCCCTTCCCCCGGCTGTTGCCCGGGCGTAGCGTTCCGGACGCAGCAGCGCCGCCCGCCGGCGGGGCCGGAGGACAACGCCATGGCCCAGAACCTCGCCGCCGCCAAGCCGGATGAGCGGTACCTGCAGACCATCGGCTACAAGCGCAACAACCCGGGCAACCTGATGGTCCAGACCATCGCCTATTCCGGCAAGAGCAACGACCAGGCGAAGGATGGGCCGGTCGCGTTCATCACCATGGCCAAGGGGCTTCGGGCCCTGGCCATGGATGTGAAGATGAAGGGCCGGACCTACAGCACCATCACCGAGGTCCTGACGAAATACGCGCCATCCTCCGAGAACGACACGAAGGGCTATATCGCCTACGTCTCGAAGAAGATCGGCAAGGGGGCAACGGACAAGCTGACCTTCGACGACAAGACCAACATCGCGCTGATGCAGGCGATCATCGCGATGGAGATCGGCTACGGCACCTGCCCCTTCACGGAAACGGAGCTGCAGACGGCCGTGACGGCGGCGAAGGTCAGCGAATAGGCGCCGGGACCACCGCCTTCAGGATACCGGGCGCGGCGCCACCAGCATCAGGCAGCCCAGCGCCGCCAGCGCCATGAGCCCCGCCATGCCGAAGACCGCCATGGCGGGCAGGCCCTCCACCAGCGGCGTGGCCAGCGTCGGCGCCAGCGCCTGGGCGACCAGCACGGGCATCGCCATGCGGCCCATCAGAACGGCGTAGCCCTCTGCCCCGAACAGCGCGAGGGGCACGGTGCCACGGCTGATGGTGAGGATGCCGTTGGAGGCGCCATAGGCGAGCGCGAAGGGCAGCGCGGCGACGGGCCCCGCCAGCAGCAGCGCCAGCACGCCGGCCGGCAGAAGCAGGGCGCCGAGCCTGGCGACCTTCAGCGGATGGGTGCTGGCGCCGAGGGTGAATTCCAGCAGCCGCCCGCCGACCTGCGCCGCGCCGACAGCGGCCGCGATGCCGACGGCGACGGCGATGCCAAGGCCCAGCGCCTCCAGCAGCGCGATCAGGTGCACGCCGAAGACGGCGGAGATGATGGAGCGCAGGATGAAGAAGGCGGCCAGCAGCAGGAAGGCTCGCCTGGCCCAGGCGAGCGCCGCGGCATCGGGCCGGGGTCTGGCCGCGGCGGTGGCGGCGGCGGGCACGCCCGGCGGCACCGTGAACCAGTAGATCGGCAGCACCACCAGCACATGCACGGCGGCATAGGCCAGGCAGAGCCCGCGCCAGCCGAGCAGGGGCAGCAGCGCGGCGCCGACCGGGAAGCCGATGGTGCTGGCGAAGCCGGCGAAGAGCGTGATGGTGGTGATGCCGCGCCGCGCCTGCTGGCCGAACAGCCGCCCGAGCGTGGCGAAGGCGGCCTCATAGAGACCCATCGCCATGCCGAGGCCCAGCACCAGCCAGCCGATGGCCCAGCCCCACAAGCCGGGCAGCAGCCCCAGCAGCGCCAGGCCGAGGCCGATGACGAGGGCGGAGAGGGCGAGGAGATTGCGGCCGCCATGCGCCTCGATCACCCGGCCGACGCGGGGGGAGCAGAGGCCCGCGACCAGCAGCGCGGCGGAAAAGGCCGCGACGACCAGGGTGCGGGAGACGCCATGCGATTCCGCCACCGCCACCGCGATCACGGCGGGCAGGTAGTAGGTACAGGCCCAGGCGATGGTCTGGGCAACCCCGAGCCCGATGGCGACGCGCAGCATCCAGGCAGGGTGCTACGCGCCGCCGGCCGGGCCAAGCCGGGCCGTGTGACAATCGGCCGGAGATTACTGCGGCGGGCGGGGCGCCTGCAGGGCCTCGGCCGCCGCCAGGTGGGCGCGCATGGCGGGCAGGCGGCGCTCGGCGAATTCCTTCAGGCGCGGCACCTCCCCATGCGCGGCATAGGCCTCGAAGATCTCGACCGTCTCCTTGTGGCCATCGACCTGCATCTGGACGTACCAGCGGTTCAGCTCGTCACCCTCGAAGGTGCGGAGGCGGATGAGCTTCTCCTGCGTCCGGTCGTCGAGGCCCGCCGGCAGGCGCGTGGCGGCATCCGGCAGGGCGCGGAGTTCGGCGAGGATCGCGCTGTGGTCGGCGATCATGCGCGTCGCGTAGTCGCGGATCTGGGGGTGGGTGCTCTTCTCCAGCAGGGTCTTGCTGGAATCGACCTCGAAATTGCTGGCGATGGTGACGCGTTCGACGAAGGCGTTCGCGCCCGCGCCGGTGCCGGCGAAGAGGTTGAGCAGGCCGGAGGAGGATTGCCCCAGCGCGGGCATGGCGGGCAGCAGCAGGGCGCTGGCGAGGATCAGGCGGCGTCGGTTCACGGCGTTGTCTCCGGTTCGGTGGCGTCGTGCCCTAGGAACGAGAGAAGGCGCCGCGAGTTTCGCGGAACGGGTTCAGCCCCGGCGGAACAGGCGCCGCAGCCCGTCCCGCTTGCGGCCGCCCCAGGCGATGAGGCGGGTTTCCATCTCCTCCACCTTCGCGACCGCGTTCGGCCAGCGGTCGCCCGCCCAGCCGAGGCCGCGATGCGCCCAGAGATACTGGTGGCGCAGCACGAAGAGGCCGAGCGCGGTGAACAGGGCGCCCTGCAGGACCGGCAGCACGAAGCCGATGACGCCGAGGACGAGAAGTGACCAGCCCGCGATCTTGCGGGACAGCGAGGGGCGGAACTCCATCATGGCGCCGCAGATAGTGATCCGCAGGCCCTATCGGTAGAGGTCGGCGCGGGTCGCGGGCAGGCCGGCGGGGCCGCGGGCGCGGCGCGTCGCGAGCGTCTGGAAGATGCCGACCGTGCCGCGTTCGAAGGCCAGCGCGCAGCCCGCGAGGTAGAGCAGCCAGAGATCGGTCTTGGCGCTGCCGACCTCCGCGATGGCGGCGTCGCGGTTGGCGTGCAGGTTCTCCGTCCAGGCGCGGCAGGTGCGGCCGTAATGCTCCCGCAGGCCCTCCACGTCATGGATCTCGAAGCCGTTGCGCTCCATGGCGTCATGCGTGCCGCCGAGGTGGTCCAGCTCGCCCCCCGGGAAGATGTATTTCACCAGGGCCTCGAATTCGGGGCGCTTCTTCCGGAATTCCTTCTCGTTCTTCTTCATCGGCCGCGCGATGGCGTGATGGAGGTAGGCGCCGCGGGGCCGCAGGCGTTCCTTCACGCCCCTGAAATAGCCTTCGCGATTATCCAGCCCGACCGCCTCATACATGCCAATGGAAGAAACCTTGTCGAAGGGCGGTACGTCCAACTGACGAAAATCCTTCAGCAGGATCGTCACCCGGTCCTGGAGGCCGAGGCGCTTCACCTTCTCCGTCGCATAGGCGAATTGCTCCTCCGCCAGGGTCACGCCGGTGGCGTGGACGCCCCAATGCGTGGCGGCGTGGATCACCATGCCGCCCCAGCCGCAGCCGATATCGAGCAGGCGTTCCCCCGGGGAGAGGCGCAGCTTGCGGCAGACCAGGTCGAGCTTGGCGAATTGCGCCTCCGCCAGCGTCGTCTCGGGCGTCGGCCAATAGGCGCAGGTGTAGACCATCTCCGGATCGAGGAAGAGCGCGTAGAAGGCGTTCGACAGGTCGTAGTGGAAATGCATCAGGGCCTTGTCGTCGCGCCCCTTGCCGTATTGCGCGGCATCGCCGGGGCCGCGCCAGCCATGATCAGTCACCGCCGGGCCGGAGCCGAACAGGAAGGGCAGCAGCGCCCGCGCCGCCAGGCCCTTGTCCACCTTCTTCAGCAGGCCCCGCCGCCCCCCTTCCGCCCGCGCGGCGAGGTCGAGCAGCGTGCCGCCCTCGATCCCGATGGCGCCGGTGGCGAAACCCTCGATCAGCGTGCCGAGCTTCGGCTTGCGGACCAGGCGCGTCAGCAGCGCGGGGTCGCGGATGGCGATGGCCAGGTCGTCCCGCGCATCCGGCCCCAGCTTGACCGTGGAACCGTCCCAGAGCCGCAGCACCAGATCGGCCTTGAGCATCCCGCCGATATGGTCGGCCAGGCGGCGGATGCCCTCGGCGCGGCGATCAGTGGGGGTCTCGGCCATGGCAGGGCTCCTCTCGCGGGACGGCATCGGCCCAGGGCTGGTCGGCGGGCAGGTCGAGCCGCCGGTCGCTGACGACATAGAGCCGTTCGGTGGTGGTGTCCGCACCGGGGGTGCCGACACGTTCGCCGCGGCCGTTATGGATGCCGAGGCGGGTGCCCGCATAGCGCCGATGCGGGATCTCCAGCACGCGAAGGAAGCCCCGCGCCGCCAGCACCCGCTCCAGCTCCGCGCGCTGCAGGAAGCCCTCCGCGCCGAAGGAGACGACGAGGGTGCGGGCGCGCAGCGCGCCGACCAGGCGGGCGAGGGCGGGGCCGATCTCCCGCCGGTTGTTGAAGGCGCTGCGGCGGGTGCGGCATTCCACGCGCTTGGCGGCGCGGCCATAGGTTTCCGGCCGGTCCCAGCGCACCAGCGTCTCCCACAGATGGTAGTTGGAGAGATAGGCGTGCTGGTCATAGGGCGGGTCGAGATAGGCGACGTCGCACTCGATGCTGGCGGCGAGTTCGACCGCATCCTGCGCCAGGGCCAGGCAGGGGCCGGCGGCGGGGCGGGGCAGCAATTCGGGCAGGCGGAGTTCGAGCGGCTTGAGGGCGCGCGGCGCCCATTCCCGCATGAAGGCCATCTGGTGGCCGGCCGTGCTGTCCACGCGGTCGGCGGCCTGGAGCAGCGCGGTCAGCAGGACGGCGCGCAGTTCCGGCTCCGGGTCCAGGCGTTCGATCGCGTCCCGCACGGCTTCGAGGCGCGCGGCATTGGCGGGGTGGAGGTAGCGCGCGCCCTCCGCATAGGTCGCGGTGAACCAGCCGGGGCTGGGCGGCAGGTGGGACAGTTTCGCCAGGATCGTGCGGGCCTGCACGGACCAGCGTTCCGCATCGGCCTGGACGGTGCCGAGGGCGAGCGCATGGGCGAAGGCCAGATGGTCATTCGCCACCACGCGCCAGCCCGCGGCCTTCAGCGCATGCGCGACGCGGGCGGAGCCCGAGAAGAGGTCGGCGACCACCGCGCCTTCCCCGGCCGCGGCGCCGACGGTGCGCAGCACCTGGCCGAGCAGGGCGCGCTTGGAACCGAGGTACTTCAGCAGGTGCTTGTGGCCCGCAAGGGGAGCGCTGCTCCCCCTGCACCCCCTCGCCAGGGTCCAGCCGGACCCTGGAGCGGGGACAATTGACGATGGTCCAGGGGGGTCTCCCCCCCAAAGCTCCGCCCTTGGGCGGATGGGGTTTGGGGAAGGCAGCGGCTTCCCCAAGACACCCGCATCATCGCCCCCTCAGATATGCAGCGCGCGCCCATCCACCGCGAGGGCGGCTTCCTTCACCGCCTCGTTCAGCGTGGGATGGGCGTGGCAGGTGCGGGCGACATCCTCGGCGCTGGCGCCGAATTCCATCGCCACCGCGATCTCCGCGATCAGCGTGCCGGCATCGGGGCCGAGGATATGCGCGCCGAGCACGCGATCCGTCTCCTTGTCCGCCAGGATCTTCACGAAGCCGTCCATGGAGGCCATGGCCCGCGCACGGCCATTCGCGGTGAAGGGGAACTTTCCTACTTTGTAGGCGACGCCGGCGGCCTTCAGCTCTTCTTCCGTCTTGCCGATGTTGGCGACCTCGGGCCAAGTGTAGACCACGCCCGGGATGGCATCGTAGTTGATGTGGGGCTTCTGGCCGGCCAGCTGCTCGGCCAGGGCCACGCCCTCATCCTCCGCCTTGTGGGCCAGCATGGGGCCGACGATGACGTCGCCGATCGCCCAGATGCCGGGGACATTGGTGGCGAAATGGCCATCCGTCTTCACCCGCCCGCGCTCATCCAGCGCGACGCCGGCCTCGGCCAGGCCCAGGCCCTCCACATGCGGGCGGCGGCCGATGGCCAGGAGGACCACGTCGGCTGCCAGCGTCTCCGCCGAGCCACCGCCGACGGGCTCCGTCGTCAGGGTCACGCCGGCATCGGTGACGCTCGCGCCGGTCACCTTGGTCTTCAGCTTGAACTTGATGCCCTGCTTCGACAGCGTGCGCTCGAAGGCCTTGCCGATCTCGTTGTCCATGCCGGGGACGATGCGGTCCAGGAACTCCACCACCGTCACCTGCGCGCCGAGGCGGCGCCAGACGCTGCCGAGCTCCAGGCCGATGACGCCGCCGCCGATGACGACGAGGTGGCCGGGGACCGATTCCAGTTCCAGCGCGCCGGTGGAGGTGACGATGCGCTTCTCATCCACCGTCACGCCGGGCAGGGGCGTGCTTTCGGAGCCCGTCGCGATGACGATGTGCTTCGTGGCGTAGGTGGTGCCGTCCACATCGACCTGCCCGGCGGAGACGACGCGGCCGGCGCCCTTCAGCCAGGTGACCTTGTTCTTCTTGAACAGGAACTCCACGCCCTTGACGTTGGCGCCCACGACCTCCGCCTTCCGGGCCTGCATGCGCGCCAGGTCGAGCGAGACCTGGCCGACATTGACGCCATGCTCGGCCAGCTTGTGGTTGGCTTCCTCGAAATGCTCGGAGGATTGCAGCAGGGCCTTGGAGGGGATGCAGCCGACATTGAGGCAGGTGCCGCCGAGCGTCGCCCGCTTCTCGACGCAGGCGACCTTCATGCCGAGCTGCGCCGCGCGGATCGCGCAGACATAGCCGCCGGGGCCGGCGCCGATCACGATGACGTCGAAACTGTCTGCCATGGGAAGTGGTCCTGATGCCTTGCCTTCTGCGGCCGGACCATACGCGCCGGGCGCCAGGGTTCAAGGCCCCAGGGGTCCGGGGGCCCAGGGCAACTTCGCAAGCACGATCAAGCGGGGCTGGGGCATGATCGGGACATGCCGAAGCAGAGCACCCGCATCGATTACGGACGGCGCATCGCCCGCGCGATGGCGCTGATCGCCGCCGACCCGGCCCGGCCGCCCAGCCTGGAGGCGATGGCGGAGGCCGCCGCCTTCAGCCCCTTCCACTTCCACCGCCTCTACCGGGAGCTGACCGGGGAGACCCCGGCCGAGACCCTGGCGCGGGAACGCCTGTCCCGCGCCGCGGCGATGCTGGTGCGGGAGGGGCTGCCCGTCGCGGTGGTGGCAAAGCGCTGCGGCTATGGCAGCGCGGCCGCCTTCACCCGGGCCTTCCGGGGGGCCTACGGCGTGCCGCCCGCGGCGTATCGCGACGGCGGCGGCATCGGCACCCCGATCGGCAACCCCTTGTCCCCACCCAACCGGGAGCACCCTGGCATGTTCGAGGTCACGATCCGCGAGGAACCCGCGCTGCGCCTGGCCGCCCTGGCCCATCGCGGCCCCTATGCCGCCATCGGCACGGTCTATGACCGGCTGATGGCCTGGGCCGCCCCGCGCGGGCTGATCACGCCGGAAGCGCGCTTCATCGCCCTCTACCTGAACGACCCGGCGACGGTGCCGGAGAAGGACCTGCTGTCCGAGGCCGGCATGACCGTCCCCGCCGGGGTGGAGGGCAGCGACGGCGTGCGCATCCTTGACCTGCCCGCCACCCGCGTCGCCACGCTGGTCTTCAAGGGCCCCTATGCGGAGCTGGAGGGCGCCTATACCTGGCTCTACCGGGAATGGCTGCCGGCGAGCGGCGAGGAGCCGGCCGACCAGCCGCCGCGGGAGGATTACCTCAATGACCCGCGCAGCCTGCCGCCCAGCGAATGGCTGACGGCGGTGATGATCCCGCTGAAGGAACCGGTGGCGGCATGATCGGGCGTCGCAGGGCGATCGCCGCCGCCATGCTGCCCGTCATCGCCGCTACGCCCGGGGCCTCAGCCTTCGCGCCCGGGGTCCCGGCGGAATCCGGCTTTCCCGCGGACCTGGCGGAACGGTTGGAGGCGGGCTTCCGGTCCGGCCTGCTGCGGCCGCTGCATGGCGTGGTGCTGGCGCGGGACGGGCGCATCCTGCTGGAACGCTACGCCCCCGGACCCGACCAGGTGTGGGGCCGCCCGGTGGGGGATGTCGATTTCGGGCCGGACACGCTGCATGATCTTCGATCCGTGACGAAGAGCGTGACGGCGCTGCTCTATGGCATCGCCCTGGCGCGCGGGCAGGTGCCGATACCGGATGCGCCGCTCCATGCCGCCTTCCCCGAATTCCCGGACCTCGCGGCCGACCCGGCCCGGGCCGGCATCACGGTGCGGCATGCCCTGACCATGACGCTCGGCCTGCGATGGGATGAAAGCCTGCCCTACACCGATCCGCGGAACAGCGAGATCGCGATGGAGCAGGCGCCGGACCGCCTCCGCTTCATCCTGGAACAGCCGGTGGTGGCGCCGCCCGGCGCGCGCTGGACCTATGGCGGCAACGCAACGACGCTGCTGGGCGCGTTGATCACCCGGGGCACGGGCCGGTCCCTGCCGGATTTCGCGCGGGAAGCCCTGTTCGCGCCTCTCGGCATCACGCGCTTCGAATGGCATGCGCGGGGGCCCGGCGCCGAATCCGCCGCCTCCGGCCTGCGGCTGACGCTGCGGGACCTCGCGAAGATCGGGGAATTGCTGCGGACAGGCGGCAGCTGGGACGGGCGGCCGGTGGTGCCGCGGGACTGGCTGGCGGCCACGGCCACGCCGGCGATCGGCATCGAGGACGGGCTGCGATACGGGCTGCACTGGTATCTCGGCGCGCACCGCGCCGGCGGCGCGGCCCATCCCTGGATCGGCGCCTTCGGCAATGGCGGGCAGCGGCTGTGGAGCCTGCCCGCCGCGGGGCTGACGCTCGCGATCTTCTCCGGCGACTACGACCAGCCGGAGGCCTGGATGACGCCGACGCGGATCTGGCGGGAGATCGTGCTGGCCAATCTGCGCCTGGGCTGAGCGCGGCGGGCTCAGACCGCGTAGATGCGGATCAGCACCGAATCGGGGCGGCGTTCGCCGTAGCCCAGGAACAGGCTGCGCGTGAGCCAGAGATGCGGCGCGGCCACGGCCTCGAACACCGGCGTCGTGCGGAAATAGACCCGCTCCGGCGGGACGGGCTCGCCGCGGAGAAGCCGGGCCATGTCGTCGGGCGATGCGTGGCGGAGGCCGCGATTCGTCACCTGCACCAGCGCGCCGTCATCGAGGCAGAGCGTGTAGCGGGCCTCGATCTCCGCCACCCCGTCCGGGCGGATCAGCTGGAAATCGGCGCCGCCGGGCAGGACCTCGCCGCGCAGTCCAGGCCCCTCGATCGTGCCGCCGAGGATGGCGATGACGCGGCGCTCGCCATTCGGGCCGGCGCCGAGGCTGACCGGGGCGCCGACCGCGGCGCGGACCTCCGCCACGAAGCGGATCGCCGGGGTCGCGCCGGGGCGCGCGGACAGCATGTCGTTTTCCATCTTCAAATCCTCCCTGGGGTTGAAGCATTATGCAGCATAATAATTCCAGGGAGTGACGACCATGAAGGCTTCGCGCCGTTCCGTGCTGGCTGCGGCTGGCCTGCTTCTTCCCCTGTCGGCCGCAAACCGCGCCCCCTTGGCGGCGCTGCCGGACCGCCCGGTGCGGCTGGTGCTGGGCTTCCCGGCCGGCAGCGGGCCGGACCTGGTCGGGCGCATGCTGGCCGATGGGCTGAAGGAAGCCTGGCCGGCGGGCGTGGTCGTGGATAACCGCCCGGGCGCCGCGGGCGCGATCGCCGCGCAGGAAGTGGCCCGCGCCGCGCCGGACGGCACCACGCTGCTGTTCGGGGAGGTCGGGCAGTTGGCCATGGCGCCCAGCACCTATGCCCGCCTGCCCTACGACCCCGCGCGGGATTTCGCGGCGGTGGCGGAGGTGGCGGCGATCGACTTCGCCTTCGTCGTGCCAGCCAGCCTGCCGGTCACCGACCTGGCGGGCTATGTCGCCTGGGGCCGCGCCCGGCCGACCGTCTTCATGGGCACCTTCGGCGCCGGCACGCCGGGCCATTTCGGCGCCGCCATGCTGGCGAACGCGGCGGGACTGCAACACGAGGCCGTGCATTTCCGCGCCACCGGCGATGCGATGACGGCGATCCTGGGCGGCGACGTGCAGGGCATGTTCGGCAGCCTGGCGCTGGTGGCCCCCCATGTGCAGGCGGGGCGCCTGCGCGCGCTGGCGGTCAGCGGGCCGGAACGCGCGGCGATGCTGCCGGGGGTGCCGACGCTGGCGGAGGGAGGCTTCGCCCGCATCGGCTTCCATTCCTGGTTCGGGCTGGTCGCGCCGGCGGCGACGCCCGCATCCACCGTGGCGTCGCTGGAAGCCGGCGTGCTGTCCGCCATGGCAGCGGCACCGCTGCGGGCGCGGATGGCGGAGGCCGGGTTCCGCCCCGCAGGACGGGGGCGCGACGCCTTCGCGACCCTGATGCGGGAGGAGACGCGGCGCTGGGCGGAGGTGGTGCGCGCCACGGGATTCCGCGCCATCGAATAGGCGATCATCATCGCCTGATTATCAATCACAGGTTTACGACACCGCCGCCCCCGCGATACCGTTGCGCATCCGGCGCAAAGGGGTTCGCATGGCCATGATCACCGGGACGCTCTTCGCCGATCGCCTGACCGGGACGGCGCGGGCGGACAGCATCGCGGGGTCGGACGGCGCGGATACGCTGTTCGGCATGGCGGGCGATGACCTGCTGGAAGGCGGGGCGGGCGACGACGTGCTCCATGGCGGGGGCGGCGCCGACACGCTGCGGGGCGGCGCAGGCCACGATTTCTACACCGTCTCCGCCGGCACCCGGGTGGAGGAAGGCGACGGCGAGGGAACGGACACCGTCCGCGTCACCGGGCTGGCCGCCTACACCCTGCCCCTGGCCGTGGAGAACCTGGTGCTGGCCGGCGCCATCGCCTTCACGGGCACGGGCAATGGCAGCGACAACGCCATCACCGGGCTCGGCCTGGCGGACCACCTGCTGGGGCTGGGCGGGGCGGACACGCTGCTGGGCGGCGGGGGCGGCGATACGCTGGAAGGCGGCAGCGGCGACGATGTGCTGAACGGCCAGGCCGGCGCGGATTCGATGGCCGGCGGCACCGGCGACGACCTCTACCGGGTCGATGATACCGGCGATTCGGTGGTGGAGGCCGCGGCGGAGGGCTTCGACACCGTCCGCGTCTCCGGCCTGTCGGGCTACGCCCTGCCGGTGAATGTGGAAGCGCTGGTCTTCGACGGCGCCTTGGCCTTCAGCGGCAGCGGCAATGCGCTGGCGAACCGGCTGCGCGGCGGCGGCGGCGGGGCGGATACGCTCCAGGGACTGGACGGCGCCGATACACTGCGCGGCGAAGGGGGCACGGACAGCCTGGCGGGCGGCCATGGCGGCGATGCGCTGCATGGCGGCGCGGGGAATGATCAGCTCGATGGCGGCGAGGATGATGACGGGCTGTTCGGCGGCGATGGCGCGGATCTCCTCCTGGGCGGGGGCGGACAGGACACGCTGCAGGGCGGGACGGCGAATGACACGCTGCTGGGCGGGCTGGAGCGCGACAGCCTCTATGGCGAAGGCGGCGCCGACAGCCTGGATGGCGGCGCCGAGGCCGATTGGCTGACCGGCGGCGACGGGAACGATACGGTCGATGGCGGCGAGGGCAATGACGGCCTTCGCGGGGATTCCGGCGACGACAGCCTGATGGGTGGCGCCGGGCGCGACGTGCTGAAGGGCGGCGCGGGCCGCAATACGCTGAGCGGCGGGGCCGGGGACGACACGATCTACGCCGAGGGCGACGACCTGATCCTGGAGGATGCCGGCGGCGGCTACGACACCGTCTTCATCAGCGGCACCGCGGGCTTCGTCCTGCCGGACCATGTGGAGGCGCTGCGCAGCTTCGGCGCGGGCCCCGTGGTGGGCGCGGGCAACGGCCTGGCCAACCGCATCTTCGGCGGCGCGGGGGGTGACAGCCTGGCGGGCATGGTGGGCTTCGACCTGCTGGAAGGCGATGCGGGCAACGACACGCTGGATGGCGGCGCGGATGCGGACCGGCTGTTCGGGGGGAACGGCCTCGACCAGTTGCTGGGCGGGGGCGGGAACGACCTGCTGGTCGGCGGCGCCGGGGCGGATACGCTGCGCGGCGGGCAGGGCGTGGACCGGCTGTTCGGCGATGCCGGCGGCGACAGCTACCTGTTCGGCGACGCGACCGAAGGCGGCGACACCATCTTCGTCTATGCGGGGATCGAGGACCGGATCGTGGTCCTGGCCACGGGCTTCGGCGGCGGCCTCTCCGCGGGGATGGACCTGGCGGCCACCGGCCGCGCCATCACCAGCACCGGCAATGCCGCGACCAGCGCGGACGGCACGGGGCAATTCGTCTTCAACAGCAGCAACGGCACGCTGTGGTGGGACGCGGACGGCATCGGCGCGGGGGCAGCGATCCGGCTGGCGACCTTCAGCGGCGTGACCGGCTGGAACGACTCAGAGATCGTCGTCATCTGAAGGGGCGCTGGCCGCGCCCTATCGCAGCAGCGCACCCACCAGCAGGCCGAGGCCGAAGACGCCCGCGGCGGGGGAGATCATCGGCCAGAGGCGCGGCGGCGTGAAGGCGCCGGCAAAGGCGAAGACCGCGCCCGCCAGATAGGCCCCGGCCCCCTGCCCCACGCTGATCCGCGCCATCACCACCAGCGGGCCGAGCCCCGCGACCACGCCGCAGACCGTGGCGAGGAGGCGCCAGGCGCGATCGGAACGCGGGTCCATCCGCAGCAACTGCGCGGTCCTCGCGCGGTATTCGAGCGCGGCGGCCAAGGCGAGGAAACCGAAGGCGAGGATCAGCATGCGAAGGCACTCGGGCGTGGTCCCGCATGATGGCAGAGCGCCAGCCGCGCGATAGCAACGCCCGGTTGTTTCAGCGCGTGGGATTGCCGGCGCGGAGCGCGGCGCGGATCATCAGGAAGGCCCAGCCGGGCGCGGCGATCAGCAGCAGCACCACCAGCGGGCCAGCCTCCGCGCCGCCCAGTAGATCCGCGACCATGAAGGGCCATGCCGGCAGGAAGGGCGATGCCAGCGCGGCCGCCAGCCCGAAGGGCCAGCGCCGCGCCAGCACCCAGCCGAGCAGCGGCAGCAGCCCGACCAGGGCCGGCAGCGGCACCAGCACCACGAAGGGGCTCGCGACGATGGTGGCGAAGTCGCCGGGATCGAGCGAGTCCAGGAAGGGCAGCGCCAGCCAGGCCGGATTCAGCACGAGGCCCAGCAGGGCGGGCATGAGAAAGGGCCGGCGGTTCCGCGACATGCGGCGCCACCGGCCCTGGTTCAGGCGATCCCGCTCAGAGGTCCAGCATCAGCCGGCGCGGATCCTCGATGCTTTCCTTCACGCGCACCAGGAAGCTGACCGCTTCCTTGCCGTCCACGATCCGGTGGTCGTAGCTGAGGGCGATGTACATCATCGGGCGGATCTCGATCTTGCCGCCGACGACCATCGGGCGGTCCTGGATCTTGTGCATGCCGAGGATGCCGGATTGCGGCGGGTTCAGGATCGGCGTGGACATCAGCGACCCGTAGATGCCGCCATTGGTGATGGTGAAGCTGCCGCCCGTCAGTTCATCCAGCTTCAGCGCGCCGTCGCGGGCCTTCCTGCCGTAGCCCGCGATCGTCTTCTCGATCGTCGCGAAGGACATCTGGTCCGCGTCCCGCACCACGGGGACGACGAGGCCCGAGGGGCCGCCGACCGCGATGCCCATATGGACGAAGTGCTTGTAGACGATCTCGTCGCCATCGATCTCGGCGTTCACCGCCGGGAATTCCTTCAGCGCGGCGACGCAGGCCTTCACGAAGAAGGACATGAAGCCGAGCTTCACGCCGTGCTTCTTCTCGAAGGCATCCTTGTATTCCGCGCGCAGCGCCATCGCGGCGCCCATGTCCACCTCGTTGAAGGTGGTCAGCATGGCGGCGGTGTTCTGCGCTTCCTTCAGGCGGCGCGCGATGGTCAGGCGAAGGCGCGTCATCTTCACGCGCTCCTCCCCGCTCTCCGGCGCGCGGGGCGCCTTGGGGGCGGCGGCGGCGGGCGCGGGCGCGGCGGCGGGCTTGGACAGGAAGGCGAGGACATCGCCCTTCGTCACGCGGCCATCCTTGCCGGTCGCATCCGTGATGGCGCCGGGGGCGACGTTGTTTTCCGCCATCAGCTTGGTGGCGGCGGGGCCGGCCGGCAGGCCGGAGGGGGCGGCGGGGGCCGGCGCCGGGGCGGGTGCCGCGACCGGTGCGGGCGCGGGCGCCGCGGTGGGCTTCGGCGCGGCGGCGGCGCCACCAGCGGCGATCCGGCCGAGCACGGCGCCGGGGCCGACCTCGGCGCCCTCCGCCGCGTCGATGCTCTCCAGCACGCCGGCGGCGGCGGCATTGACCTCGACCGTGACCTTGTCGGTCTCCAGTTCCACCAACGGCTCATCCGCCGCGACGGCCTCGCCCACCTTCTTCATCCAGCGCGCGATGGTTGCGCTGGAAACGCTCTCCCCGAGGGGGGGCACCACGATGTCGGTCATCTGTCCTGCCTTCTGCCTGGTGGCGCGCTCAGCTCAGGCCGAGCGCGTCGCGCACCAGGGCTTCCTGCTGCTGCTGGTGAACCTTGGCGAGACCCGTCGCGGGGCTCGCGGCCTCGATGCGGCCGGCATAGGCGGGCCGCTTTGCCTTGATGTCGATCTCCCGGAGCACGCCTTCAACCTTGCGGTCGAGGAAGGTCCAGGCGCCCATGTTCTCGGGCTCCTCCTGGCACCAGATCACCTCCGCATTGACATAAGGCGCGAGGGTCTTGGCCAGGCTGGTCTTCGGGAAGGGGTAGAGCTGTTCGAGGCGGATGATCGCCACGTCCTTCACCCCCTTGTCCCGGCGTTCCTGCAGCAGGTCGTAATAGACCTTGCCGGTGCAGAGGACGACGCGCTTCACCGCCTCCGGCGCCGCGATCGCATCCGTCTCCGGAATCACGTACTGGAAGCTGCTGCCGGGCGCGAAATCGGCGAGCGTGCTGACGGCCAGCTTGTGGCGCAGCAGCGACTTCGGCGTCATCAGCACCAGCGGCTTGCGGTAGTTCGCCTTCATCTGGCGGCGGATGGCGTGGAAGTAGTTGGCCGGCGTGGTCAAATTGCCGACGCGCATGTTCCGCTCCGCGCAGAGCTGCAGGTAGCGTTCCAGGCGGGCGGAGGAGTGTTCCGGCCCCTGCCCTTCATAGCCATGCGGCAGCAGCATCACGAGGCCCGACATGCGCAGCCACTTGGTCTCCGCACTCGCGATGAACTGGTCGATGATGACCTGCGCGCCGTTGGCGAAGTCGCCGAACTGCGCTTCCCACAGCACCAGGGTGCGCGGATCCGCCAGCGTGTAGCCGTATTCGAAGCCCAGCACGCCGAATTCGGAGAGCAGGCTGTTGAAGGCCTCGAACTTCGGCTGCCCGGCGCGGATGTTGTTCAGCGGCACGTATTCGGCCTGGTTCTTCTGGTCCACCAGGTAGGCGTGGCGGTGGCTGAAGGTGCCGCGCTGCACGTCTTCGCCCGAGAGGCGGACACGGTGGCCTTCCAGCAGCAGCGTGCCGAAGGCCAGTGCCTCGCCGGTTGCCCAGTCGATGCCCTCGCCCGTCTCGATCGCCTGCTTCTTGGCTTCGAGCTGGCGCATGATCTTCGGGTTGGCGCCGAAATCCGCCGGCACGCGGGCCAGCGCCGCGCCCACTTCGCGCAGCGTGTCGAGGCCGACGGCCGTCTCGTGCAGGCGCTCGACCTCCTCGCCCACCGTCACGGCCTTGAGGCCGGACCAATGGCCTTCGAGCCAATCAGCCTTGTTGGGCTTGAAGCTCTGCGCGGCCTGGAAGGCGTCCTCCAGCGTCGCGTTGAAGGCGTCCAGCATCGCCTTGGATTCGGCGGCGGGGATGCTGCCCTCGGTGGCCAGCTTCTCCGCGTAGAGGGTCCGCGTCGTCCGCATTTCCTTGATGCGGTTGTACATCAGGGGCTGCGTGAACGCCGGCTCGTCCGTCTCGTTGTGGCCGTGGCGGCGGTAGCAGACGATGTCGAGCACGAAATCCGCGCCGAACTGCATGCGGAATTCGGCCGCCATGCGGGCGCAGAACACCACCGCTTCCGGGTCGTCGCCATTCACATGCAGGATCGGCACCTGGATGCTCTTCGCCACGTCGGTGCAGTAGAGGCCCGAATAGGCATGGGCGGCGACGGTGGTGAAGCCGATCTGGTTGTTGGTCACGACATGGATCGTGCCGCCGGTGCGGTAGCCGATGAGCTGGCTCATCGCCAGCGTCTCATACACCACGCCCTGGCCGGCGAAGGCGGCATCGCCATGCAGCGTGATGCCCATGACGCTGCGGCGCGCCTTCGTGTCACCCGCCATGTCCTGCCGCGCGCGCACCTTGCCGATGACCACGGGGTCCACGGCTTCGAGGTGGGAGGGGTTGGGCTGGAGGGAGAGGTGCACCATCCGGCCGCCGATCTCGATGTCGGTGGAGGTGCCGAGGTGGTACTTCACGTCGCCGGAGCCCTGCACATCCTCGGGATGTGCGGAGACGCCCCGGAACTCCGAGAAGACGGCCGAGTAGGGCTTCTTCACGACATTGACGAGGACGTTGAGCCGGCCGCGATGGGCCATGCCGATCGCGATCTCGTTCACGCCGCCCGCGGCCGCGGTCTCGATGATCGCCTGCATGGCGGGGATGGTGCTCTCGCCGCCCTCAAGCCCGAAGCGCTTGGTGGTGGCGTATTTCTTCGCGCAGAAGGCCTCGAAGCCCTCGGCCTCGATCAGGTCCTGAAGGATCTCCTTCTTCGCCGCGGGGTCGAAAGCCTTCAGCCAGGGCGCGCCTTCGATGCGGCGCTGGATCCAGGACTTCTGCTCCGGGTCCTGGATGTGCATGAACTCCACGCCGATGGAGCCGCAATAGGAGGCGCGGCAGATCGCGAGGATCTCCCGCAGCGTCGCGTATTCCTTGCCCAGCACGAAGTCGAGGAAGATGGGCCGGTCCATGTCGGCTTCGGTGAAGCCGTAGGTCGCGGGCGTCAGTTCCGGGTGCGGCTTCGGCACCTGCAAAGCGAGCGGATCGAGCTTCGCTTCCAGGTGGCCGCGGACGCGGTAGCTGCGGATCAGCATCAGGGCGCGGATGCTGTCGAGCACGGCGCGCTGGGCGGCGGCCTTGTCCATCTGGGGGGCCGCGGCGGGGGCGGCCGGGGCCGGCTTCTCGCCCTTCTTCGGCGCGGGCAGCGGCTCCGGGTCCGGGCCGAAGGCGCCGCGGAGGCGGGGCGCCCAGGAGGCGCCAGTGGCGTCCGTCAGGACCGACCGGGCCTCGTCGTTCAGCGCGCCGAACAATTCGGCGAAGGAGGGGTCCACGCTGTCGGGTTTCTCCGCCCATCGGGCGTAGAGGTCGGCGAGGTAGGCGGCATTCGCCCCCGACATCGCACTCGCGAGGATATCCACTCCGGCCATCTTCTTCTCCGTCGCGCCCGGTGCCCTTCCTGGGTCCGGGCGTCGCAGTTTCCTCATCCGGACGGAACTCCGCCCGGCGGGCTTCCTCAACCCGGGCAGAACCCCGCCCGGCCGGCTTACTCAACCCGGGCGCTAATCCGCCCGGCAGGCATCACGCCATCATAGGCCGACCACCTCCGCGGCGGCAGACCCCATCCATATGATGATCTGCGCCCGGAGTGGTGACCGTGGTGTTACTTCTTCAGCGCCTTCACCATGGTGGAGCCCAACGCGGAGGGGCTGTCCGCCACATGGATGCCGGCCGCCTTCATCGCCGCCATCTTGGCTTCCGCCGTATCCTTGCCGCCGGAGATCACCGCGCCGGCATGGCCCATGCGGCGGCCCGGGGGGGCCGTGGCGCCGGCGATGAAGCCGACGACGGGCTTGTTGGGCTTGCCCGGGCCAAAATTATGGGCCGCCAGGTATTCCGCGCCGATGACTTCCGACTGGCCGCCGATCTCGCCGATCATGATGATCGACTGGGTCTCGTCGTCCTTCAGGAACATCTCCAGCACGTCGATGAAGTCCATGCCCTTCACCGGGTCGCCGCCGATGCCGACGCAGGTGGACTGGCCGAGGCCGGCCGCCGTGGTCTGGGCCACCGCCTCATAGGTCAGGGTGCCGGAACGCGACACGATGCCGACGGAGCCGCGCCGGTGGATGTGGCCCGGCATGATGCCGATCTTGCAGGCATCCGGCGTGATGACGCCCGGGCAGTTCGGCCCGACCAGCTTCGACTTGGACCCGTCGAGCGCACGCTTCACGCGCACCATGTCGAGCACCGGGATGCCCTCCGTGATGCAGATGATGAGCGGCAACTCGGCGTCGATCGCTTCCAGGATCGCATCCGCCGCGAAGGGGGCGGGGACGTAGATCACGCTGGCATTGGCGCCCGTGGCGGCCACGCATTCAGCGACCGTGTTGAAGACCGGCAGGTTCAGCTCGGGGTGCATCGTGCCGCCCTTGCCGGGGGTCGTGCCACCGACATAGGTCGAGCCATAGGCGATGCCCTGGGACGCATGGAACGTCCCCTGGGCCCCCGTGAAACCCTGGGTCATGACGCGGGTGTTGGCGTCGATCAGAACGGCCATGGATCAGGCCCCCTTCTTGACCGCCGCCACGACCTTCTGGGCCGCGTCGGCAAGGTTGTCGGCCGCGATGATCGCGAGCCCGCTCTCGGCCAGGATCTTCTTGCCGAGGTCCACATTCGTGCCCTCGAGCCGCACGACCAGCGGCACGCTGAGGGACAGGTTCTTCGAGGCCTCGACGATGCCGTTGGCGATCATGTCGCACTTGGCGATGCCGCCGAAGATGTTGACCAGGATCGCCTTGACGTTGACGTCGGAGGTGATGATCCGGAACGCCTCCGTCACGCGCGCCGCATTGGCGGTGCCGCCGACATCGAGGAAGTTCGCGGGGGACGACCCGTAGAGCTTGATGATGTCCATGGTCGCCATGGCCAGGCCCGCGCCGTTCACCATGCAGCCGATCTCGCCATCGAGGGCCACGTAGTTCAGGTCGTTCTTGACCGCGTCGAGTTCCTTCGGGTCCATCTCGCTGTCATCGCGAAGGGCCTCGAGGTCCTTGTGGCGGAACAGCGCGCTGTCGTCGAAGGAGACCTTGGCGTCCAGCGCCACGATGTCGCCCTTGCCGGTCACGACCAGCGGGTTGATCTCGACGATCGCGCAGTCGAGTTCGAGGAAGGCGCCGTAGAGGCTGGTGACGAACTTGCTGAAGCTCGCGACCTGCTTGCCTTCGAGGCCGAGCGCGAAGGCCAGCTTGCGGGTGTGGAAGCCGGAGATGCCGGAAGCCGGGTCCACCGCGACCTTCAGGATCTTCTCGGGGTGGTTCGCAGCCACCTCCTCGATCTCCATGCCGCCCTCGACGGAGGCCATGATGGTGACGCGGGAGGTCTCCCGGTCAACGAGCAGGCCGAGATAGAGTTCCCGCTTGATGTCGCAGCCATCTTCCACATAGACGCGGGAGACCAGCTTGCCGGCCTCGCCGGTCTGCTTGGTGACCAGCACCTTGCCGATCATCGCATCGGCCGCTTCCTTGACCGCTTCCAGCGACTTGACGACGCGGACGCCGCCCTTGCCGTTCGGGTCGTTGGCGAAGCGGCCGGCGCCGCGGCCACCGGCATGGATCTGGGACTTCACGACATAGACGGGGCCGGGAAGCTTCTTCGCGCCCTCGACAGCCTCATCCGCCGTCCAGGCGACATGGCCGTCGAGCACGGCGACGCCGTAGCGGCGCAGCAGCTCCTTGGCCTGGTACTCGTGGATATTCATCCGGCAGCTCCCGGCAGGGGTTTTTCGCGAATTGCCGCCACGGGGGGCGCCCCACGGCGGCGTCAGACAGGAGCCAGGCTCAGACGCCGAGCTTCTTGAAATCCTCGATCAGCTTCTTCACCGCGTCGCAGGACTTGTCGAAGGCGGCCTTCTCCTCGGCCGTGAACTCGACCTCCATGATGCGCTCGACGCCATTGGCGCCGATCACCACGGGGACGCCGACGTAGAAATCCTTCTGGCCGTATTCGCCGTTCAGCAGCACGGCGCAGGGCAGGACGCGCTTCTTGTCGAGCAGGTAGCTCTCCGCCATGGCGATGGCGGAGGCGGCCGGCGCGTAGAAGGCGGAGCCGCGCTCCAGCAGCTTCACGATCTCACCACCGCCATTGGCCGTGCGGGCGACGATCGCGTCGATCTTCTCCTGCGTCGTCCAGCCCATCTTGACCAGGTCGGGCACCGGCACGCCGGCAACCGTGGAGTAGCGGGTCAGCGGCACCATGGTGTCGCCATGGCCGCCAAGGACGAAGGCGGTGACGTCTTCCACGGAAACCTTGAATTCCTGGGCGAGGAAGAGGCGGAAGCGGGCGCTGTCCAGCACGCCGGCCATGCCGACGACCTTCTCCGGCGGCAGGCCGGACTTCTGCTGCAGCACCCACACCATCACGTCCAGCGGGTTGGTGATGCAGATGACGAAGGCGTTGGGGGCGTAGGTCTTGATGCCTTCCGCCACCTGGCCGATGACACCGGCATTCTTGGTCAGCAGGTCGTCGCGCGTCATGCCCGGCATGCGGGGGAAGCCGGCGGTGACGATGATGACATCGGCGCCCGCGATGGCGCTGTAGTCGCCGGTGCCCGACATCTCGCTGTCGAAGCCATCGACGGGGCCGGACTGCATGATGTCCAGCGCCTTGCCGGCGGCGACGCCCGGGAAGACGTCGAACATCACGACGTCGCCGAGTTCCTTCAGGCCGATCAGGTGGGCAAGCGTGCCACCGATATTGCCGGCGCCGATGAGCGCAATCTTCTTGCGGGCCATGAAGCGGTCCTCGACCTTGACTTGATGTGTTGCCGGGGGCCGGCTGCGCGGATTCCCGGAGGGCGCCCCAACCGCAGGCGGGCCCACGAAAAAGCAGGCTCACCGGCCGCTTGACGCGCCCGCCGCGTTACCTACTCCCGCAGTGCAGCGCGGGCAAGGCGGCCTCTGGGCCGCAAAACAGCCTCGGGCGGCCCGAAACGGGGGGTCCGCGACGCAAAACGGCCCGCCTGGGGGGCGGGCCGTCTGCGTCATAGCCGGGGGCACCCCGGTGGGCGGGGCGTCAGATGGGCATGCAGCGGACGACGTTCTCATGCCCGCGGGCGAGCGTCGCGAAGGTGCCGGCCGGGCAATCGGTCTGGGCGTAGTCCACCGCCGGCAGGCCGGCCTGCCAGCCGGCGACGCCGCTGCGGCCGCCGCAGACCGTGCGGCCGTTGCGGCGCGTGCAGTTGGCGGCGGCATCGCGGGAGACGGTGGCGGCGGAGGCGCCGCGGACCACGATTCCGGTGCGCTGGGTGCGCACATCCCCGGGGCGCGCCGCCTGCTGCTGCCGGCTTCCCTGCTGCGGGCGGGCTGCCTGCTGCGGGCGGGCGGCGGGGCGGGGCGCGGTGGTGCTGCTGCGCTGGGTGGTCGCGGCGGGGCGGGTGGTGGGCGCCTTGGCGCCGGCCTGCGGCCTGGCGCTCGCGGTCCTCGGTTCTTCGCGCCTGGCGGCGTCGGCCGCCTGCGGGGCAACGAGGACGAACGAGAACAGGGCGAGCAGGACAAGCCGCATGCGATGAAAAACCCCCGATTGCGTCGCCAGGCCGCGCGGCTTCGATGCCCCGTCAACCCAACGCGGGTCCCCCTTGGACCCGAAGCCACTTCCCGCCGACCAATAGACGGACGGCGCCGTGGCCTGTCAACGCATTATGTCCGTATGTTTCGCGGGGCTTCGGCTACTGCAGGTGGGCAAGGCCGAGCCAGTCCTGGCTCTGCATCTCATTCAGGCGGGATGCCGTACGGGCGAACATCGCGGCATTGTCGCCCTGTTCGTAGAGCCGGTCGGGCACCGCCTGGGCGCTGGCCACCAGCTTCACCCGATGCTCGTAGAGGGCATCGACCAGGGTGATGAAGCGGCGCGCGCGGTCGAAATTCTCCGGCCCCAGGCGCGGAATCCCGTCCAGCAGCACGGTGTGGTAGTGGGTCGCGACCGCCAGGTAGTCCGCGGGGCCGAGCGGCCGGCCGCAGAGCGAATCGAAATCGAATCGCGCCACGCCGCGCGCGGCCTGGGGCACTTCCAGGCTACGGCCGAGCAGGGTCAGGCGTTCCGGCGCGCCATGCGCCTGCCCGGTCAGTTCGGCGAAGGCGGCGTCGAGGGCCTGTTCGGCCCGGTGGTCCACGGGCACGTGCCAGGTCGGCATGGCGCGGATGCGGTCCCGGCGGTAGTCGCGGGCCGCTTCCAGCGTCAGCACCTCCAGCCGCCGGGAGATCAGGGCGATGAAGGGTAGGAAGGCGTCGCGGCCCGGGCGGCCCTTGAACAGGTCGGCCGGCGCGGTGTTCGACGTCGCCACCACCACCGTGCCGCGGGCGAACAGCGCCTGGAACAGCCGGCCGAGGATCATCGCATCGGCGATGTCATGCACCTGGAATTCATCGAAGCAGAGCAGTGCCGCTTCCGCCGTGATGCTGTCGGCCAGCGGCGGGATCGGGTCCGTCGTGTCGCCGTGCTGCTTCTTCCAGGCATGGATGCGCTGGTGGGCATCCTGCATGAACTGGTGGAAGTGGATGCGGCGCTTGCGGGGGACCTCCGCGCAGTCGAAGAACAGGTCCATCAGCATGGACTTGCCGCGCCCGACCTCCCCCACGAGGTAGAGGCCCATCGGCGTGCCGGCCGGCGCTTCCTCCGCCGCCACGGGCTTGCGGCGCATGAAGCGGGCGAAGAAGCCGCCCTGTTCCGGCTCCTCCGGATGGGGGTCATAGCCGCGGGTGCGGCGCCAGAGGTCCTGCAGCACCTCCGCCGCGCGGGCCTGGGCGGGATCGGCCGCCAGGGCGCCGGCGGCGATCCGGGCGCGGTAGGCGGGCAGCGGGCCCTCCCCGCCGGCGGGGCTCATCTTCGCATCCATGAGGGCGGGACTAACCCGCGCCTCGGCATCGGGCAACGGGGTGCGGCCCCGCCCCCCGCGGTTGACGCGCCCGGGCCGGGCCCGCAGCCTGCCATGCCATGTCCGAACCGACCGCCACGTTCCTGTATGCCAAGGATGGCTACGACACCTCCCGCCCCCGGCTGATGGGCCGCCATGCGGCGGGGGAGGGTTTCCTGCGCGGCATGATCCGCCATTCCGGCTTCGACCGGCTGGTGGCGCTGGTGCCGCAGCCCGCCGATGCCGCGGCCTTCCAGGCGCAGGCGCGCGACCTTGGCGCCACCATGGCGCTGGAGGCGGTACCGGAGGCGGAGCTGCACCGGGTCTCGGAGACCGGCTGCCTGATGCTGCCGGGGCCCGGCATGGCAGGGCTGGCATGGCGGCGGCAACGCTTCGGCGCGGCGCATTTCTCCCTCGTGGGGATCACCCATACCACCGCCTCCCACGGCGCCATGGACAACATCGCGGAGCTGCTGACGGGTCCGCTCCGCCCCTGGGACGCGCTGATCTGCACCTCCGCCGCGGTGCGGGCCTCCGTCACGCGGCTGCTGGAGGGGGAGGCCGCCTGGCTGGCCGAGCGGCTGGGGGCGACCCGCTTCGTCACCCCGGCCCTGCCGGTCATCCCGCTCGGTGTCGATGTGGCCGCGCTGGCGCGGGACGAGGCCGCGCGGGCGGACTGGCGGCAGCGCCTCGGCGTCGGGCCGGCCGATGTGGTGGTGCTGCATCACGGGCGGCTGTCCTTCCATGCGAAGGCGCATCCGCTGCCGATGTTCCTCGGGCTGGGCCGCGCCGCCGCCGCCGCGCCCGCCGGGGCGCGGGTTCACCTGGTGCTGTCCGGCTGGTTCGCGGATGAGGTGCAGCGCGGGGCCTTCCAGGCCATGGCGCAGGCGCTGTGCCCGATGCTCGCGATCCATCACGTGGATGGGCGGTTGCCGGCGGTCCGCCAGCAGATCTGGTCGGCGGCGGATGCCTTCACCCTGCTGTCCGACAACATCCAGGAGACCTTCGGCCTGGCGCCGGTGGAGGCGATGGCGGCGGGCCTGCCGGTGGTGGCGACGGATTGGGACGGGCTGCGCGACACGGTGGAGCACCGCGTCACGGGCTTCCGCATCCCCACGCTGATGGGCGGGCCGATGGCCGATCTGGCGGCGCGGCACGAAGCCGCGCTCGACAGCTATGACAGCTATATCGGGGGCGCGGCGCAGTTCACCGCCGTCGATGTCGGGGCGACGGAGGACGCCTTTCGCGCGCTGGTCGCTGATGCCGGGCTGCGCGCGCGGATGGGGGAGGCCGGGCGGCAGCGGGCCGCGTCGCTGTTCGACTGGTCCACCGTCATCGGCCAGTACCGGGCGCTGTGGGCGGAGCTGGCGGCGATCCGCGGCGCCGCCGCGCCGACGCCGGGCGAATCCCCCCGGCGGGCGGACCCCGCCCGGCTCTTCGCGGAATATCCGACAAGGCGGCTCGGCCCCGAGACGCGGCTCCGCCTGGCGCCGGGCATCGCGGATGCGGCGGCGGCGGTGGCGCGGCTGATGGCGCTGGTCGCCATTCCCGGCATCGCGCCGCGGCGGGAGCTTCTGCCCGGGGAGGACAGCTTCCGCACCGCGCTCCGCGTGCTGGATGCCGGGCCGGCCAGCGTCGCCGCCATCGTGGCCGCGCTGCCGCCCGCGCGCGCCCGCCGCCTGGCGCGCGCCCTGGCCTGGCTGGTGAAGGTCGATGTGCTGCGGATGGCGGAGGAGGAGGCGTGATGCCGCCGCGGGGCGTGATCTTCGATTGCGACGGCACGCTGGTGGACAGCGAACCGCTCTCCGCCCTCGTCTTCGCGGAGGCGTTGGCCGAACAGGGCCTGGACATCACGCCGGCGGCGGCGCTGGAGGCCTTCCGCGGGCGGCGCTTCGCGCTCTGCGTCGCGATGGCGGAAGCGATGCTGGGCCGGACCCTGCCGCCGGGTTTCGAGGCGATGGTGCGCGACCGCACGGCGGCCGCCTTCCGGGAGAGGCTGCGGGCGATCGATGGCGCGGGCGCGCTGCTGGCGACGATGCCCCTGCCCTTCTGCGTCGCCTCCAACGCGCCACGGTCGAAGACGGAGCTGGCCCTGACGCTGACGGGGCTGCGCCCTTTCGTCGGGGAGCGGATCTTCAGCGCCTATGACGTGGGCGCCTGGAAGCCCGATCCGGGGCTGTTCCTGCACGCCGCGGCGGCGCTCGGCCTGCCCCCCGCCGATTGCCTGGTGGTGGAGGATAGCGAGGCGGGGGTGATGGCCGGGCTGGCCGCGGGGATGCGGGTGGTGGCGCTGCTGCCCGACATGTCGCGGGAAGGCCGGCCGGGCTGGCTGCCGGCGGCGGTGCCGGCACTGGAGGGCCTGGCTGCCGTGCGGCATCACCTCTAGCCGGGGGCCAAGGGCGGCCGGGCCTGCAATCCTGGCGTGTCAGCCTGCGCAACGACTCACATTGACGGGGAAGGGCCCCTTTCGGCGCGCCTGGTTTTTCGTATATTAAATACCATGACTGATGCCGCCGGATCGGGACGTGCCGAGGCAACCCCAGGCCAGGCGGACCTGCCGCCCCGGCCCCGCGACGCGGCCTGGACCCTGGCGCGCGCGGCCAGGCTGCCGCTCCGCGGTCGCATGGCGCTGCTGGTCCTGGCCGGCACGCTGCCGCTGCTGGCCTTCAACCTCGGCAGCATCCACGCGGATTTCCGGCACGAACGCGACCGCGCCGGGCGGCAGGCGCTGGAACTGGCGCGCGGCCTGGCGCTGGCGGTGGAGGGAGAACTTCGCACGCGCATGGCCTCGCTGGAGGTGCTGGCCCTGTCCCGCGCGGCGCGGCGGGGGGATCTGGCGGATCTGCGCGCGATGGCGGAGGCGGTGGTCGCGCAACACGCCACCGATGCGACGATCCTGCTGCTGTCGGAGGACGGGCAGCAATGGCTGAACACCGACCTGCCCGCCGACGCCCCCTTGCCGGTGCGCGGCACGCTCGACAACCAGCGGCGGGTCTTCGCCACGGGGCAGGCCTCGGTCTCCGATCTCTATGGGGGATCGGTGCCGGGGCGGCTGGTGGTGGCGATCGACGTGCCGGTGCGCGACGCCGCCGGGCGGGTGCGGGCGGTGCTGGCGATGAACCCGTCGCTGGCCACCTTCGACGAGGTGCTGCGGCGCCAGCACCAGGGCAATGGCTGGATCATCACGCTGCTGGACCGCGGCGGGCGCCGGATCGCCCGCGCACCGGAGAACGACTCACTGCGCGGCGCGCCGATGCCACGGGACTTCATGCCGGCCTGGGCGATGGGGGGCGACGGCATCGTCACCACCACGACACCGAAGGGTGAGGCCCTGCTGGCGGCCCATGCGCGGCTGCCGGGTGCGGGCTGGGGCGTGGTCGTCGCCGTCCCGATGGCGGAGCTGACGCGGCCGGCCTGGCGATCCGCGTTGACCTCCACCGGCGTCGGGCTGGCGCTGCTGCTGGTGGGGCTGGGGGTGGCGCACCGCGTCTCCTTGAGTGTCACGCGGCCGATCGCCGCGCTGCGCCGCCTGGCCGCCGCGCCGGACAGCGACCAGGGGAAGCTGGCGCGGGCGACCGGGCTGGCCGAGACGGATGAGGTGGCGGCGGCGCTGCGGGAGGAGGCTCGGCGGCGGATCGACGCCACGGCGGGGTTGAAGGACAGCGAGCGGCGGCTGCGGCTGGTGGTGGCGGAGTTGAACCACCGCGCCAAGAACGCGCTGGCGACGGTGCAGGCCCTCGCCCTGCAGACCGCGCGGGGGGAGGCCGGGTCGGACCCCGCGCGCTTCGCCAGCGAATTCGGCGCCCGGTTGCAGACGCTGTCCCGCGCGCATGACCTGCTGACGGCGATGTCCTGGGAACCGGCGGCGCTGAGCGACGTGGTGCGGGCGGGGCTGGCGCCGTGGCTGGAACCGCCGGACCCGCGCCTTTCCTTCCACTGTGCCTGTTCGCCGGTGCCACCCCCGGCGTCACCCGGCCAGGCGCAGGCCATCGTCCTGGCGCTGCATGAACTGGCGACCAATGCGGTGAAGCATGGCGCGCTGTCGCGGCCGGGGGGGCGTGTGGCCGTCACCTGCTGGGCGGAGGAGGGCGGCGCGGTCGGGATCATCACCTGGCAGGAAAGCGGCGGGCCGCCGGTGCCGGGCCCGCCGGCGCGGCGCGGCTTCGGGACCAGGCTGCTGGAGCGGGCGCTGGCGAAGGATCTCGGCCCGGGATCGCAGGTGACGCTGGACTTCGAGCCGGAGGGCGTGCGGGCAACCATGCGCTTCTTGCCGCGGCGGAACGCGGCGGCGGCGGAGGCGATGGCGGCGGCCTGCTGAGGGGGCCTCAGCCCCGGCGGCGGAAGCGCTCCACCGCGCTGACCAGCGCCGTCCGCACGCCCGGTTCCAGCGCCGAATGGCCCGCATCCGGGATGATGGTCAGCCGGGCGCGGGGCCAGGCGGCGGCCAGGTCGAAGGCCGTGTCGCAGGGGCAGACCATGTCGTAGCGGCCCTGCACGATCTCCGCCGGGATATGGGCGATGCGGTCCATGCCGCCCAGCAGCCCGCCGGGCGGCAGGAAAAGGTCGTGCTTGAAGTAGTGGGCCTCGATCCGTGCCAGGCCCAGCGCGGTGCGGTCCTGCGCGAAGCTCGCGACCGTCTCCGGGCTCGGCAGCAAGGTGGAGCAGGAGCCTTCATAAAGGCTCCAGGCGCGCGCCGCGGGCTGATGGACCATCGGCTCGGGATCGCAGAGGCGCTTGAGATAGGCGCTCAGCAGGTCGCCGCGCTCGGCGGGCGGGATGTGCTCGGCGAAGGCGTTCCAGGCATCGGGGAAGACGCGGCGGAGCCCGTAGAGGAACCACTCGACCTCCGACGGCCGGCCGAGGAAGACGCCGCGCAGCACGCAGCCCGTGACGCGGTCGGGATGGGCCTGGGCGTAGGCGAGCGCGAGGGTGCTGCCCCAGGAACCGCCGAACAGCAGCCAGCGCTCGATGCCGAGGAAGCGGCGGAGCGATTCGATGTCGGCCACCAGATGGGGGGTCGTATTCTCCCGCAGGTCGCCGAGGGGGCGGGAGCGGCCGGCGCCGCGCTGGTCGAAGATCACGACGCGGAAATGCGCGGGGTCGAAGAAGCGGCGATGGATGGCGCCGGCCCCGGCGCCCGGGCCGCCATGCAGGAACAGCACGGGCTGGCCGCGGGGGTTGCCCACCTGCTCCCAATACATGACGTGTCCCGCGGAGAGCGGCAGCAGGCCGGTCTCATAGGGTGCGATGTCGGGAAACAGGTCGCCGCGCGGCATGAACGCCCTTTAAGGGGGCGGGGGCGGCGGAGTCCATGGGTCCGTTGCGGGTGCGGCGACGGATTTATGGCTTTTCACCCTTCGCCCCGGGCCGGTTCGTGCCTAGTTTGGGAGGATGGCCGAGACACCCTCGGCCGGCTCCCGATCCGCCGCCGCCGGCGCCCTGCGCTGCGGGGTCTGCGGGACGGAGAGCCGGCACCCGCCCTTCCGCCCCGCGCCGCCGGAACAGGCGCCGGACCTGGACCTCCGCCCGGGGGAGCCGGTCCGATCCTCCATGGCGCGATGGCTGCAGCAATGCCCGGCCTGCGGCTATGCGGCGCCCGACATCACCCGTGCCCATCCGGCGGCGGCGGAGGCGGTGCGCGCCGCGCCCTTCCGCGCCCTGCTGCAGGACAGCACGACGCCCCCCCTCGCCCGGCGCTTCCTGGCCTGGGCGCTGGTGCTGGAGGAGACAGGCGCGCTGCACGCGGCCGCCGAGGCCACGCTGCATGCGGCCTGGGTGGCGGATGACCTCGGGCGGCCGGACCTGGCGCGGGCCTGGCGGCTGGATGCCGTCGCGCTGTGGCGCGGCGGGCCGCCGCTGGATGCGGAGCAGACCGTGCGCATCATCGATGCGCTGCGCCGGGCGGAGGCCTGGGAGGATGCGGCGAGCACGGCGGAAAGCCTCGGCCTGACCGACCCGGCGGAAGCGGTGGCGCAGGTCGTGGCGCTGGAGCGGCGGCTTATCGAGGCGCAGGATTCCGGCCGCCACACCGTGGCCAGCGCCCTGCCCCCGCCATCGCGGCGCCCGCATGTCAGCCACCAGCGCATCGCGGCGCGGGGCGAGGGATTCTGGGCCCGGCTGAAGCGGCTGTTCGGCGGGCCATAGGCACAGGCGACCACCGACCTTGCGGCCCCTGCCCTGCCCCGCTATCGTTATATTATAACGTTACTGCGGAGACCCCTTCATGCAACGGCGTTCCCTCCTCGCCCTGCCGGCGCTGCTGTTGCCTGGCCTGGCGCGCGCCCAGGTGACACCGCAGGAGGCGCCGCTGGTCGTCGCCTCCTTCTCCATCCTCGGCGACCTGGTGCGGGAGGTCGCGGGCAGCCAGGTGCGGCTGCGCACCATCGCGGGGCCGAATGTGGACGCGCACAGCTTCCAGCCCCGGCCGAGCGATGCGGAGGCGCTGCGCGGCGCGGCGCTGGTGGTGCGCAACGGCCTGGGCTTCGATGGCTGGATGGACCGCATGGTCCGCGCGGCGGGCTATCGCGGCGCGGTGGCGACGGCGACGGATGGCATCACGCCGCGGATGATGGCGGGCCATGCCCATAACCACAGCCATGGCGGCGGCGCGGAGCGGCGGCAGAACCACTCGGTGGGGTCTCGGCAGGTGCCGGACCCCCATGCCTGGCAGGACCTCCGGCACGGCATCCATTATGTCCGCGGCATCGCCGCCGCCCTGGCCGCCGCGCTGCCGGCGCAATCCGGCGCCATCCAGGCCGCGGCCGGCAGCTACGCCACGAGGCTGGAGGCGCTGGACGGCTGGGTGCGGGCGCAGATCGCCGCCGTGCCGGAAGCCCGGCGCAAGGTCATCACCAGCCATGACGCCTTCGGCTATTTCGGCGCGGCCTATGGCATCACCTTCCTGGCGCCGCAGGGCGTGTCCACCGAGGCGGAGCCGAGCGCCGGCGATGTGGCGCGGCTGATCCGCCAGGTGCGGTCCGAGGGCATCACCGCCGTCTTCCTGGAGAACATGGGCAACCCCGCCACGCTGGAACGCCTGGCGCGGGAGGCGGGGGTCACGGTGCGGGGCAGGCTCTATGCCGATGCGCTGAGCGAGCCGGGCGGACCGGCCGCAAGCTACGAGGCGATGTTCCGGCACAATGTCGGGCAGCTGGTGCCCGCGATGCGGGGTGGCGCGGCATGAGGGCGCTGCTGCTGGCGGCCACCGCCGCCCTGCTGCCTGGCATCGCGGCCGCGCAGGCGCCCGCCACGGGCTTCACGCCGCATGTCTCGACCGAGATCGACATCGGCTTCTACGGCGTCGGCACCACCAGCGCGACGGATCGCGCGCGGGGCGGCACCAGCGTCTACAGCTTCGGGGAGATCGCGGCGGGGCTGCACCTGACGCCGAACTTCTCCCTGCAAGGCGTGCTGACCTTCGAGCCGATCGGCGAGGGCGACAGCACCGGCGGATCGCCGGGCGGCAGCACCACCTTCTTCCGCCGGCAATCGGCCTTCCTCGAGGCGCTCTACGCCGAATGGAAGCCGGATGCCGACACCACGCTGCAGGCCGGGCGCTTCGTGGCGCCCTTCGGGCGCGGGCATCACGACTTCCCCGGCATCCTCGCCAGCGTCCGGGCGCATGAGGTCTATGCGATCACGGACAGCCTGGGCCTGGCCGCGACGCGTACCGCCTTCGTCGATCCCTGGTGGGGGGAACACGACATTTCCGCCGCCGTCTTCACGCTGGACCGGACGTTCCTGTCCTCCACGCTGATGACGCGGCGATCCTGCTGCGACGAACGGTATGAGCGCTTCAACCGGAACACGCGCCAGCAGGGCGGGCCGGGCAATACGGGCCAGTTCGACAACGCGACCATCGCGCTGGATGGCGACCGCTTCGGCCTGCTGCCAGGCTTCTCCTACCACCTCGGCGTGCTGACGCGCGGCGCGGGGGATGACGGGACGGCGCGCGAATGGGGCTATGCCGCCGCCGCGCGCTACCAGCTGGACTGGTCAGCCGACCAATCCACCCTGTTCTTCGCGGAAGGCGTGCAGTTCCGCAACGCCGCCGCGCGGCCGCGCACGGAGATCACGCTGCTCGGCGTCGATCCCGACACGGGCGACGAGGTCGAGACGGCGCTGGAGACGAGCATCCGCGAACGCCGCACCTTCACCACACTCGGCCTGCGGCACCGGATCGGCGAGTGGCGCGGCACCATCGCCTGGCAGCGGGACCAGCGGAAGCGCAGCGTGGAGGCGGTGCCGACCGAGAACTATGTGGAAGCCTCCGTCGGGCGGGACATCCTGCCGAACGTCTCCTTGGATGCCGGCTACCAGTATGCGCGCTATGCGCGGGAGGAGGCGGGCGGCCTCGGCACCGCCCATGCCGTGCTGTTCCGGCTGGGCTGGCGGGGGTTCTGAACGGGGCCTCGCCGCAACCATCCGTTCGCCAGGCTGTGCGATCCTGCCCCGTCGTGAGACGTTCAGCTATCCTGGACGTCACGCACGGGAAGGATTGGCTGGATGCGGCAACGGATGACCCGGCTGGCGATGGGGCTGCTGGCCCTCGGCGGGATGGCCCCGGTGGCTTGGACCCAGGCGGCCTGGGCGCAGGAGGCGCCGGCCCCGGAGGTCCGGCTTGGGGCCGGCTTCGTGCCGCATGTCAGCGGCGAGCTGGCGGTGGACCTCTACGGGGTCTCCACCTATCGCGCGCCGTCGCGGAATGATCGCTTCCGCGACCTCTACGCCAAGGCGGCGCTCAGCGCCGGGCTTCACCTGGCGGAGAACGTCGTCATCCAGGGCGTGCTGAAATTCGAACCGGTGGCGGGCGGCCCGACCGGGGGGCAGGACCGCGCCTTCCAGGACCAGGGCGCCTGGATCGATGCGCTGTATGCGGAATGGCGGGCCGATCCGCGCCTGACGCTGACGGCCGGGAAGTTCACCGCCCCCTTCGGCCGAGGCTGGGACAATCTGCCGGGCATCCGCCTGACCGACCAGGTCTCGATGTACGAGATCACGGAGAGCATCGGCGTCATGGCGCGGGCAACGGTGGTCGACGATGCCGATGGCTGGGGGGAACACCGGCTGTCGGCGGCGGTCTTCACCTTCGACACCACCTCCCTCTCCTCCACGGCGGTGACCCGCAAGCGCTTCGGGCGGGACGAGGCCGATCGCTATCGCCGCAACAGCCGCGGGCTGGGCGGGGCGGGCAATACCGGGAACCTCGACAATGCCGCGCTGGCGCTGGAGGGGGAGCGGATCGGCGCCCTGCCCGGCTTCACCTACCAGGTGGCGGTGCTGTCGCGCGGCGCCGGTTCGGATGGGCGCGCGCGGGAATGGGGCACGGCGATCGGCGCCAGCTGGGAGATCCCCTGGACGGAGGAGATCTCCACCACGCTCTTCGCGGAAGCCGTGCGCTTCCGCAACGCCGGCGGCCGGCCGGTGGAGGATGTGGATGGCGTGCCCACGCCGATCGCCGAACGCCGCACCGTCACGACGCTCGCGGCACAGACCACCTATGGCCCCTGGCGGGGATCGATCGGCTGGCAGGTGGAGGACCGGAACCGCAGCGCCAACGGGGTGGCGCGGTCCAGCTACCTGGAGGCGACGGTCGGGCGGGAACTCGGGCTGGGCTTCACCGCGGACATCGGCTGGTCCCGCACCCGCGCGGGCACGGAGGAAGGCGGGCGCGGCAGCACGGATGCCGCGCTGGTGCTGCTGGGGTGGCGGCAGGGCTTCTGACGCGCGCCAAGTAAGGGCGGGCTGGCGCGGGGACGCGGAAGGAATAGGCTCCGTCCACGTCCCGGAAGGAATCGCTGGCATGCCGCGCCGGATCATCGACCTGTCCCTCGCGCTCGAGAATGACGTGGCGGCGGACCCGCCGGGCCTCGGCCCGCAGATCGAATATCGGACGCACAAGGAGACGGTGAGCCAGCTGCTGGGCTTCTTCCCCGGCATCCGGCCGGACCAGTTGCCGGATGGGGAGGGCTGGGCGATCGAGATGATCCAGCTGACCACCCATAACGGCACCCACCTGGATGCACCCTGGCACTACGCCAGCACGATGGATGGCGGCGCGCCCGCGCTGACGATCGACCAGGTGCCCCTGGACTGGTGCATCGGCCCTGGCGTGAAGCTCGATTTCCGCGACATGCCGGATGGCCATGTGGTGAGTGCGGCGGAGGTGCAGGCCGCGCTGGCCGGGATCGGCCATGTGCTGCGGCCCGGCGACATCGTGCTGGCCAACACCGCGGCCGGCGCCTGCTATGGCCGCCCGGACTATGTCGCGCGGGGCTGCGGCTTCGGTCGGGAGGCGACGCTGTGGCTGACCGGCCAGGGCGTTCGGGTGGTCGGCACCGATGGCTGGTCCTGGGACGCGCCCTTCATCCACACCAAGGCGCGCGTGGCGGAGACCGGCGATGCCAGCCTGATCTGGGAAGGCCACAAGGCCGGGCGGGAAGCCGGCTACTGCCAGATCGAGAAGCTGACCAACCTCGACCTCTTGCCGGCCACGGGCTTCACCGTCTCCTGCCTCCCGGTGAAGATCAGGGCGGCCTCGGGCGGCTGGTGCCGGGCGGTCGCCATACTGGACGAGTGACGCGCGCAGGCCCGCCGGACCGGAGCGGCGGGCGGACGACCCGTGAACCGCGAGTGGCGCGGACCCGCCGGGCCCAAGATCCGGCGAAGCCCGCGCCCTTCGCCTATGCGCGGGGGCGGTGCAGGGGGCGGTCTTCGCGGGTCAAGCCGGGATCAGCCCCAGGCGCTTCGCGGCGACCACGCGGTACAGGCGGTCGCCGCGGAATTCCTCCTCGCACCGCGCGGAATAGGCCAGGGAGACGTCGTGTTCGTCATCCGACGCGCGGGCGGCGGCGGCGATCTCCTCCCACCCCGGCGCGGGCAGGGCGCGCATGGCCTCCGCCTCCGCGGCTGTCAGGGGGCGGGGGAAGCCCATCTTGGGACGGACGGAGGCGATGGCCTGCCAGAAGAAGCGGATGGCGCGCTTCTGGTCTTCCGTCTTCAGCAGGGGCAGCACCAGGCGCAGCCAATGCGTGCCGGTCACGGCGTGGATAGCGCAGAATTCCATGGTATGCGCCAGCACCAGCAGCGAATCGCGGGCGATGAGGTCGAGCGTGTCGTCCCGCACCTCCAGCCAGTCATGCACCGGGGAGAAGGCGGGCATCCGGGCCACCTTGCGCATGGCGTGCCAGAGCAGGCCGTCATCGAAAGTCAGGGCGGCGAGGGTCGGTTCCGCCGCCACGCGCGCCAGCACGCCGAGCGGTTCAGCCGTGACCGGCTTCTGGCCCACGCCCTCGCCCAGCGGCAGGTAGGTGGCGGCCCAGTAGCCGAGGCTTTCCGCCACTTCCTCCGCATCCCCGGCATCCCGCGCGTAGGCGAGCCGCATCAGCGCGTGCAGCGCGCTGGCGGCGAGGCCCGGCAGAAGGCGCGGCAGGTAGCGGCTGGCCAGGGCTTCGGCCGTGCCGAGGCGGGCGAGTTCGGCGCGGAAGAAGGCGCGGTAGGCGGCCTGGGCCGGGCGTTCACCGAGGCGGAGCGTCCAGTTGAGCTGGGTGATCGTGACGTCGGAGGGGGGCGTGGGGGCCAGGTGGTTCTGGCGCAGATACGCGTCGAGGAAGCGGCGGGCATCGGCTTCCGTGCCGCCGAGGCGCTTCTGGGCGTGCAGCACCATGGGGGTGTGGTTGGCGAAGGCCTCCCCGTATTCCGCGCTGAGGGATCGGGCCTCGGTCAGCGCGTCGCTCATCCCTGGCCTTCCGTGCTCGTCATGATGCAAGCATAGACTACCGGCGCGTGTAGGGGGAGGCGGCTGGCGATTGCCCTTGGGGGAAGACGGTTTCTCCAGGCCGCCCTGGTTCCGGCGCCGTGGCCCGCTGCGACCAGGCGGTTTCATAGCGGAATCAAGCGGATGGGCCCTGGCGGATGGGGTATGGGGAAGGCAGCGCCTTCCCCATGGCAGAAATCCCGCTCCGGCGGATTTTCGCCTCGCGGGGCAGTGCCCCGCGCCGCTACGCGGGCGGCGAAAATGGGCCCGGCAGGACTCGAACCTGCAACCAAGCCGTTATGAGCGGCCCGCTCTGACCATTGAGCTACGGGCCCGGAACCGCGGGCCTCCCCTGCATCGCAAGGGCGGCGCCCTCATGCAAGCCCGGCGAGGACCTTGGCCGTGGCACCGCTGATGTCGCCCAGCTTCTCGCCGGCCGCGCAGCGCGCCTGGACGGTCAGGCCGCGTTCCTGGCGGGCGATGGCCGCGCGGGCCTCGGCCTCGGCCTCCCCCGGCGGCAGGATCAGCACGCCGGATTCGTCGGCCAGCACGGCATCGCCGGGCATGACGACGACGCCGCCGATGGAGACGGGCACGTTCATCCGCCCGCCCAGGTCGTAGATGCGGGTCGTGATGGGGGCCAGGCCGCGGCACCACAGGGGGAAGTCGCTGGCCTCCACTTCCTCGATATCCGTGCAGGCGCCGTCCACGATGCCGGCCTTGGCGCCGGCGGCCTTGGCGGCGACCGTCACGCCGCCGCCCCAGCAGGCGTGGCGGTCATCGCCGAGCCGGTCCACCACCAGGATGTCCCCCGGCCGCAGCAGGCCGAGCGCGTGGTGCAGGATGGTCGAGTCGGGGCCGGGGATCTGGACCGTCACCGCCGTGCCGGCGACGCGGCGGCGCAGCAGGCCCTGGATCTTGCGGTCGCAGAAGCCCCAGTGGCGCCAATGGCCGACGGTCGCGGTCTCCGTCTTCTCCAGGAGTTCGACGACCTCCGCGCTGAGTTGCCCGGGCATGGGTTCGACGACGTAGCGGGCCATGGGTTCAGTTCCTTCCAACGGCGCGGGTGAAGCCGACCAGGCGTTCCACCAGCAGGACAACGGCAAGAGCGACGACGATCAGCGTCATCGCCAGCGCGGCGACGAGGGGATCGGTGCGGTTCTCCGCATAGCGGAACATCTCGACCGGCAGGGTGGAGAGGCGCGGGCCGACCAGGAACAGGCTGATCACCGTCTCGTCGAAGGAGACCAGGAAGCACAGCGCCCCGGCCGCGATGGCCCCGGGGGCGGCGAGCGGGAGGGTGACGCGCAGCGCGGCCTGGAAGGGCGTGGCGCCGAGCGTCCAGGCGGCTTCCTCCAGGTCCTGCGGCACGGCGCCGAAGGCGGTGGTCATGATGCGGACGGCGAAGGGGATCGCGACCATGGCATGGGCCAGCACCAGGCCGGGCCAGGTGGCGGCGAGTTTCACCGGTTGCAGCGCCAGCAGCAGCGCGAGGCCCAGCACCAGCGTCGGCAGCAGCAGCGGCGCCGCCAGGAAGGCGGCCATGGCGCTGCGCCCCGGGAATTCGAGCCGCGCGATGGCATAGGCCGCCGGCCCGCCAGCCAGCAGGGCTATGACGGCGACGAGCGCGGCGAGCACGGCGGAATTGCGCAAGGCCGCCATCAACTCGGCATTGGAGACCAGCGCGGCATACCAGCGGAAGGACAGGCCCGGCGGTGGGAAATTGAGAAAATCGCCGGCGGAGAAGGAAATGGCGCAGACCAGCACCGCCGGCGCCAGCAGCAGCCCGTAGCCGCAGATCGCAGCCAGGCGCAGCACCCAGCCCGGCCTCATCGCGGCACCCTCGCGACCACGGCGCGCAGTGCCATGGCCAGCGCCAGCGATCCCAGCAGCAGCATCGCCATGGCGGCCGCCGCGGGCCAGTCCACCGTCTCCAGCGCCAGGTCGAAGATTTCCGTCGCCACGACGAAGACGCGCCCGCCCCCCATCAGCCGCGGCGTGACGAAGGCGGAGACGCCGAGCACGAAGACGAGCAAGAAGGCCGCGGCCAGCGCAGGCGCCGCCAGGGGCAGCGTGACGCGCAGGAAGGTTCTTGTGCGAGTCGCCCCCAACGTCGCCGCGGCCTCCTCCAGCCGCGAATCCAGCCGCCCGAGGCCCGCGATCAGCACCAGGCAGGCATAGGGCATCAGGCTTTCCGTCAGCCCGATCCGCACGCCGGTCCAGTTGTTGATGAGCCTGACGGGATCGTCGGTGAGGCCGGCGAAGGCGAGCATCGCATTGATCATCCCCCGGTCGCCGAGGATCGCCATCCACCCCACGACGCGGGCGGTGGAGGAGACGAGCAGCGGCGCCACGGCCATCAAGGACAGCAGCCCCCTCCATTGCGGCGGCGCGCTGCGGATCAGCAGCGCGACGGGCAGCGCGAGCGCCACGGCGATGGCCCCACAGGTGGCCGACAGCGTCGCGGTGTTCCAGGCGAGTTCCCAGGTGAAGTCATCCTCCACCAGCTTCGCCATGGTCTCGAGGCTGAGTGCCTCCTCCATCGCGCCCATGTCGGTGGTGCGGTTCAGGCTGATGCGCGCCAGCAGCGCGACGGGCCAGACGAAGCCCACCCCCAGCACCAGCGCCGCCGGCAGGCAGAGCAGCAGCCCGATCACGCCGCGAAGACCCGGACATCGGCCGCCCGGAAGCCGAGGCGGAGCGTGTCCCCCACGCGCAGATCGGAACCCTGCGACCCGCCCGGCAGGTCCGCGATCAGGCGGCCGGCGGGGGTGGTGAAATCGAGCGTCACCAGATCCCCCGTATAGGTTCGGCGGGACAGCGTCGCGGGCAGCGTGTTCTCCGCGCTCTCCCCATCCCGCAGCGGGCGGACATGGTGGGGACGGATGAAGACCTCCGCGGCACCGGCGGCGGGCGTCTCGGCCGCGTGGAGTTCGGCATCGCCCACGCGCAGCAGGCCCGGCCGCACGACGGTCGCGGGCAGGCGCGCGGCGCGGCCGACGAAGGTGGCGACGAAGCGCGTCGCGGGACGTTCGAAAATCGCCTCCGGCGTGGCGAGTTGCTCGATCCGGCCTTCGTTCATCACGGCAACCAGGTCCGCCATGGCCAGCGCCTCCGTCTGGTCATGCGTGACGAAGACGGCGGTGGTGCCGAGGCGCTGCTGCAGGCCGCGGATCTCGTCCCGCACCTCCTCCCGCAGCTTGGCATCGAGGGCGCTGAGCGGTTCGTCCAGCAGCAGCAAATCGGGGCGCGGGGCCAGCGCGCGGGCCAGGGCGACGCGCTGCTGCTGGCCGCCGGAGAGCTGCCGCGGCTTCCGGGCCGCGAGCTTGCCGAGGCCGACGAGGTCCAGCGCCTCCTGCACCCGGGCTGGGCGGTCGGTGCGCGGGGTGCCGCGCATCTCCAGCCCGAAGGCCACGTTCTGCGCGGCGGTCATGTGCGGGAACAGCGCGTAGGACTGGAACACCACGCCCATGTTCCGCCGGTGCGGCGGCAGCGCCGTGACGTCGCGGCCCGCGACCCGGATGCGCCCGGCATCCGGCACCTCCAGCCCCGCAATCATGCGCAGCGTGGTGGTCTTGCCGCAGCCGGAGGGGCCAAGCAGCGCCAGCAGCGCGCCCTGCCCGAGTTCGAGGGAGACGCCATCCACGGCGGGGTGCGGCGCGCCGGGGAAGCGGCGCGTCAGGGCTTCGAGCGTGAGGTGGCTCATGCGACAGCGGGCGCCGGGCTCAGCGGCCGGACGCCGCGATCACCTCTCGCCGCCAGCGCTGGTTCCAGCCATCGCGCAACCGCACCATCTCGTTCCAGTCCAGCGGGATGACGCGGTTGCGGAATTCGGGGGCCAGCGCCGTGCGGGCCATGGCTTCCGGGGAGACCTGGGCGCGGCTGTTGGTGGGGCCGTAGAACATGCGTTCCGTGAAGGCCTTCTGGGCGTCGGCGGACAGCGCATGGGCGGCGAGTGCCAGCGCCTGGGCGCGGTTCCTGCTGTTGGCGACGATGTTGATGGTGTTGATCTGGAACACCGTCCCTTCCTCCGGCAGCACCACGCCGATGCGGCCCTGGGACTGGTCGCGGTAGAGCTGCGCGCGGGCGTTCCAGCCGGTGGCGAAGCGGACCTGGTCGTTCAGGATCAGCGTGTAGCCATCGGGGTTGGGATCGAAGGTCTGCACCGCCGGCGCGATCTCCCGCAGCCGCGGCATGGCGGCGTTGAGGTTCTGCCAGGACCCGCCATTGGCATGGGCGAGGATCGCCGTGATGGCCAGGCCCTGGATGTTGGGGGGGGAGGAAAGCGCGATGCGGCCGCGATGCGCGGGGTCCCACATCGCTGCCCAGCGCGTCGGCGCCGGCGTGACCGCGCGGGTGTCATAGACCATGACCAGGTGGTCATAGGTGACGGCCGGGCCGCAGGCGCCGCCGGAACTGCGGGCCTGGTCGTCCAGTTCCGCGATCACGGGCAGGGTCGCGGCGTCGATGCGCTCCACCAAGCCTTCCGCGCAGGCGATGGCGGCCGTGGTGACATCCATGATGACGACGTCGATCTGCGGATCGGCGCGCTGGGCGCGGAGCGTGCCGAGCATCTGCGCGCTGGTGCCGCCCTCGAAATACTGCACCGCCGTGCCGCTGGCGGTGGTGAAGGGGGCGAGCACGGTCTGGGTGTAGTTGTCCTTGAAGATGCCTGCATAGGCCTGGAGCGTCACGCGCCCCCCGCCCTGCGCCAGGGCGGGGCTGGCGGCAAGGAAGGCCGCGGCGGCGTAGGCGAGGATGCGCATCAGGGGGCTCCCGGCAGGTGGGTGCCGGGAGCATCGCCCCGAAGCGCGGGCGCTGCCAAGGGCAAAGCCCTGGCGCCCGCTGGATGGAAGAAAGCCTGCCGCCGCGCCGCCGCCCTTCCGTCCGGCGGAAGAAATCGGAACAACGCGGCCGGCCGCCGAAAATCAGTTCTGGAGAAAAGCCCGGATGCGGTCGGCCAGCGGCGCCATGCCGACCACGCCGTTGAGGTGGCCAAGCGGGCCCGTCACCTCCGCGAAATCGACCGGGCGGCCGAGGCGGCGGAGCAGGGCCACCATCTCCGTATTGTAGTCCAGCATGAAGACGCGGTCGGTGGGCGATGCCACGACGAACCAGCGCGCCTGGCTGCGGGACAGGGCGGCCTCGCTGCTGGCGTATTCATGCAGGAACAGCTGGTTGGCGCGGACGAGGTAGAGGAAGTGGTTGGCGTCGGAAACCCGGGCACGGGCCAGGGCGGCCTCGTCCAGGAAGCGTTCCACCTCGAACCGGTCGCCGATGCGGCGCAGCGGGTCCTGCCCTTCCGCGGCACGGCGGCCGAAGCGCGCCAGGGCGGGGCGGTCCTGCGCCTGGACCGTGACGATCTTCAGCGCCTCCGCCAGGCCGCGCGTGGGCGGTTCGCGGCCCTGCGCGTAGTAGTCGCCATTGTTGAAATTGGGGTCGAGCCGGATGGGGCTTTCCCAGATGTCGAGCCAGGCGATGGCCCAGGGATCGAACTCGGAACTGCCGATCACCGGCATCACGCGGTCGATCATCTGCGGATAGGCGGCGGCCCATTCGATGGCCTGCAGCGCGCCCATCGACGCCCCCGTCACCAGCGCCAGGCGCCGCACGCCCAGGCTGTCCAGCAGCCGCTTCTGCACCTCGATGAAGTCGCGCATGGCGATGACGGGGAAGTCGAGCGCCCAGGGCCGGCCGGTGGCGGGGTTCATGGAGACCGGGCCGGTGGTGACCGTGCGGCCATCCCGGACATTCAGGTTCACGAGGGTGTCGGAGGAGATGACGAAGTAGCGGTTGGTATCGATCGCCCGGCCGGGGCCGATGATGGCGTCCCAGTAGCCGGCGGGCTGGCCTTCCGCGTAGCGGCCGAAGGCATGGCTGTTGCCGGAGAAGAAATGCGTGACGATGACGGCATTGTCGCCGGCGGCGTTCAGCGTGCCGGCGGTCTGGTAGCCGATGCGGATGGTGGGGATCGTGGCGCCGCCGCGCGTCACATAGCCCGTGGTCTCGAAGACCTTCTTCTCCACGATCTCCGTCGCGGCGGGCTGGGCGATGGCCGGCGCCTGTGACAGGGCGGCCAGGGCCAGGGTGGCGGCAAGCAGCAGGCGACGCTTCATCGGACGGGTCCCTCCCCAAGGGTTGCCGGCATGGTGATCCCGCCCCGCGGGGTCGTGCAAGCGCCCGCTGCCGCGGAAGGGGCAAGGGTCCGCTACCGCGCCGGTTGGCCTTGCGCTACAAGGCCGGCACCAACAGCTCCCCGAAGGTCCCAGCCCCATGAACCTGGCCAAGATCCCGACCGGCAAGGCCCCGCCGCACGACGTGAATGTGGTGGTGGAGATCCCCCAGGGCAGCCAGGTGAAGTACGAGCTGGACAAGGACAGCGGCGCGGTGGTGGTGGACCGCTTCCTGTTCACCCCCATGGCCTATCCGGCTGCCTATGGCTTCATCCCCGGCACGCTGGCCGATGATGGCGACCCCGCCGATGCCCTGGTGCTGACCCCGGCCCCGGTCGTGCCGGGCTGCGTCATCCGCGCCCGCCCGATCGGCGTCCTGCACATGGAGGACGAGGCCGGGTCGGATGAGAAGCTGGTCTGTGTGCCGCACGACAAGGTGCACCCGATGTATTCGGGCATCACCAGCGCCGAGGAACTGCCCCAGATCACGCGCGCGACGATCGAGCACTTCTTCGCCACCTACAAGGACCTGGAGTCCGACAAGTGGGTGAAGGTGCGCGGCTGGGGCCCGGCCAGCGAGGCGGCGGAGATCATCCTGAAGTCCATGGCCGCCTACAAGGACGATTCGAAGGAATAAGACTCCTCCGCCCCTCCGGGGGCGTCCCCTTCCGGCTGGAATGACACCAACGGCTCGATGGAGTGACCTGCGGTCGGCGCAGTCGGCCGAGGCCGCGAACGCGGCCCGCCGCCAGTGCGGCGAGCCAAGCGCGCGGAGCGCGCGCCCGGCACCTGAGGGCACGAAAAAGATACCAACGAGTCGCTGAAAGCGGCCGTTGGAATGACGCCGTGGCGCGGCCGTGCGACTTTTTCTGTCGCGCGGCAACCATGCGGCGTTGCCAGGGCCCTGCGCCCCCGGCAAGCTTTCCCCAGCCCGGCTCCCGGGCCAAGGCAAGGGGCTTTCGCGCCCCCGCCCCGGCCCCCGGCCAGGCCATTCAGCAAACCCAGGAAACCTGGGAGCAGAGGGGGAGAGGCTGCCTTGATGACGCTATCGTTGTTGCTGATCATCGCGCTGGGCGGGTTAGCCATCGCCTACAGCGTGGTGACGGCAAAGGATATCCTGGGCCGGGATGCCGGCAATGCGCGGATGCAGGAGATCGCGGCGGCGATCAGCGAAGGCGCATCCGCCTACCTCAAGCGGCAATACACCACCATCGGCATCGTCGGCGCGGTGCTGTTCTTCGTCATCCTGGCGGCCTTCGGCTTCGGCGGGCACGCCTTCGCGGTGGGCATCGGCTTCCTGATCGGCGCGGTGCTGTCCGGCGCCGCAGGCTTCATCGGCATGAACGTGTCGGTGCGCGCCAATGTCCGCACGGCGCAGGCGGCGACGCAGTCCCTCGCCTCCGGCCTCGATGTCGCGTTCAAGTCGGGCGCCATCACCGGCATGCTGGTGGCGGGCCTCGCGCTGCTGGGTGTCGCCGTCTACTTCATGATCCTGGTGCCGATCGGCGGGCTCGCGGCCAATTCGCGCGTCGTCATCGATGCGCTGGTGGCGCTGGGCTTCGGCGCCTCCCTCATCTCCATCTTCGCCCGCCTCGGCGGCGGCATCTTCACCAAGGGCGCCGATGTGGGCGGCGACATGGTGGGGAAGGTCGAGGCCGGCATTCCCGAGGATGACCCCCGCAACCCCGCCACCATCGCGGACAATGTGGGCGACAATGTCGGCGACTGCGCCGGCATGGCGGCCGACCTGTTCGAGACCTATGCGGTGACCATGGTCGCCACCATGGTGCTGGCCGCCATCTCCTTCTCCGCCGAAGGCCGCATCGCGGCGATGGTCTTCCCGCTGGCGATCGGCGCGGTCTGCGTCGTCACCTCCATCATCGGCACCTACTTCGTGAAGCTGCCGGCGAACAACAACATCATGGGCGCGATGTACCGGGGCTTCATCGTCACCGGCATCCTGTCGCTGATCGTGCTGCTGCCGCTCTGCTACATCGCCTTCGGCACCGGGACGGTGACGGCGGGCGGAGTCAGCTTCGGCGCCTTCAGCCTGTTCCTCTGCGGCGCGGTCGGCCTGGCGGTGACGGCGGCGATCGTGGTGGTAACGGAATACTACACGGGCACGGATTTCCGCCCCGTGCGGTCCATCGCGGAGGCCAGCCAGACCGGCCACGGCACCAACGTGATCCGCGGCCTCGCGGTCTCGATGGAATCCACCGCGCTGCCGGCGCTGATCATCATCGCGGGCGTGCTCTCGGCCTATGGGCTCGCGGGCCTGTATGGCATCGCCATCGCGACGACGACGATGCTGGCCCTGGCCGGCATGGTGGTGGCGCTGGATGCCTTCGGCCCCGTGACGGACAATGCCGGCGGCATCGCGGAAATGGCGGGCCTGCCGAAGGAGGTCCGCGTCTCCACCGATGCGCTGGACGCCGTCGGCAACACGACCAAGGCGGTGACCAAGGGCTATGCGATCGGCTCCGCGGGCCTCGGCGCGCTGGTGCTCTTCGCGGCCTACACGCAGGATCTGAACTACTTCATCGCCAACCCCGCGACCTATCCCTACTTCGCGGGGATCGGGGCGATGACCTTCAGCCTGTCGGACCCCTATGTCGTGGTCGGGCTGCTGTTCGGCGGCCTGCTGCCGTACCTGTTTGGCGGCATGTCCATGACCGCCGTCGGCCGCGCCGCGACCGCGGTGGTGGAGGAAGTGCGCCGGCAGTTCCGCGAACACCCCGGCATCATGACGGGGGCGGAGAAGCCGGATTACGGCCGCGCGGTCGACATGCTCACCAAGGCCGCGATCAAGGAGATGATCATCCCCTCGCTCCTGCCGGTGCTGAGCCCGATCGTCGTCTTCGTGGTGATCCTGGCGATCGGCGGCAAGGCGGCAGCGTTCTCGGCACTCGGCGCCATGCTGCTCGGCGTCATCGTCACGGGCTTCTTCGTCGCGGTCAGCATGACCACGGGCGGCGGCGCCTGGGACAACGCCAAGAAGTACATCGAGGAAGGCCATTACGGCGGCAAGGGCAGCGACGCCCACAAGGCGGCCGTGACGGGCGACACCGTGGGCGATCCCTACAAGGATACCTCCGGCCCCGCGGTGAACCCGATGATCAAGATCACCAACATCGTGGCGCTGCTGCTGCTGGCGATCCTGGCGCATAGCTGAGCCACGACCGCTGAAACGAGGAAGGCCGGCGGAGCGATCCGCCGGCCTTCTTCATGCGGCCTGGCGAAGGGGCCAGGGCCGCCAAGGCTCACGCTTCGGCGGCATCCACGACTTTCTTGAGAGCCTTGAGCGCACCGACAACGGCGGCGGGATTCGGTGCGGCGACCGCCGCTGCCACGCTGGCGGCAAGGCCGAAGAGCGCCGTCGCGACCTTGATGGCTTTGCGGATATCATCAAGCGTGGCCATGAGTGCCGCGGCCCTGCGAGTGACGTCCTCAACAGCCTCCAGGCTCGTCCTCGCTTCGATCAGCAGCGCATCCACGGACGCTGTTCTGATCCGCATTGCATTGCCCATGGTATCCCAGAATGCGTCCTCAAGCGCCTTCCGCTGCACCGGTGAAAGACTATCCCAGTCCCGGTAGAGTCGCGCCTTGATTGCATCGGCGGCCGCATCCAATGCTTTCGCCAACTGGAATCCACTGTGGCTCGCGCTCATGCCTTATCTCCGGATCTGCGAACGGGTGCCGTCATGCGTTGCCAGCGCGATGCGCTGGGTTACAGCGCTCGGGCGACGAGGGGCTCGAGCACCTTGCCGAGCTCGCGCAGCGCCGCTTCCGCCGCGCGCAACTGGCGGATGGTGTCGCCCAGCGAAAGATCGTTCCGGCGGTCGAACAGGATCTGGTGGCCGTCCCTGACCTTGGCGAGCGCCGAGAGATACGCGGTGCGGGCGGCTTCCCGGCTCCGCACAGCCTCCTCCCTGACGATGCGCCATTCACCGAGCGCCGCCATGCCAGCCGGATCCCGCGACCGGCGGATCAGCAGGCTGTAGTGCGCGTCAATCGCGGATAGCGCCTGCGCGTCATCGGCCGCAGCGGCTTCGGTCACGAACTGGCGCAGCGCATCGGTCATTCGCACGAGATGCGGATGGACGTCGCCGATCAAGCGGCTTGTCTCCCGCTGACGCCAGGCCGATGACGCGGCACGCAGCAACAGGTCGCCCGCAGCCGTGACGACTCCAACTAGGTCAGGCGCGATGACGCCAACCTTGCTCGCCTGGCTGACAAGCGGATTCGTATTGAAGGACACGGTCTCGTCGGCAGCGAGCGAGCCCAGGGTTGTCATGTAGGTCCCGATCGCCTGCTGAAGGCCCTCCAGACCTGCCTTCTGATTCTGGCGAAGCCGCGACTGTTCTTCGAGCAGTGCCAGCCTGTCCGGCGGAAAGAACGCACGCATGCGGCTTGGATGCGCAACGTAGCCATCAATGACCGCCCGTGATTCAACGACCGCCGACGATGTCTTCGCGAAGTCGCGAACCGCGCTGAGATCCGTACAGGCGGCGATGAATAGCGGGAATGCGATCGCTGCAACGATGCTGGACAGCCGCTGCGACACCATGATCCACAACTCCCACCCTGCCATTCGCGGACCGGAAAAGCGGGATCCGCGCATCGGGTCGGTATTGCATCGTTCTTTTCGGGCAACCGTCAAGAAAATTTCTTGGCCGTTTCGTAGCCGCCCCTCGGGTCGATATCATTCGTCCTGAAGGCGACCGCTGTCGTGGGCTTTCAGGCGTCCGGCCACAACCGCGGGGCTGCCCAACGATGAGGCCTGGCGCGCCGGATCGACGACCGGGCGTGCCACCCCCGAGGACAGTCGGGGGGGCCTCCCTCAGACCTTCAGCCGGTCCGGGATCGCCAACCCCAGTCGCAGCGGCACCGGCCATACCTCCCGCACCGTGCGGATCACGCGGAAGCCGGCGGACTTGTAGTTGGGCAGGGCGCGGGGGTGGTCGGCGGTGCAGGTGTTCACCGTCAGTGCGCGGGCATGTTCGCCCCAGGCCTCGTCGATCGCGTGGCGCAGCAGCGCGCGGCCGGCGCCGAAGCCGATGGCATGCGGCATCAGGCCGAAATACGCCAGGTTCGTGCCATGCTCGCCGCGGCGTTCCAGCTCGTAGAACCCCGCGGGTTCGCCGCCGTGATACAGCACATGGATGCTGATCTCCGGCCGCGCCAGCAGGGACGCGATCTCGCTGTCCGGCACGGTGCGGCGCAGCCACCAGACATAGTCGTGCCCGACCGTGTCGTAGAGGTAGCGGTAGAAGGGCACGGAGCATTGCGCCACGCGCTGGACCACGCTGCCCCGCGGCAGGGCCGGGGGCGCATCCTCCGGCGGGCTGTCCATGCGCAGGAAGGTCACATCCACCGCGATGCGCTGGACCGGTTCGCGCGCCACGGCGATGGTGGACACGTCAGTTGTCCAGGAAGCTGCGCAGCTTGCGGCTGCGGCTGGGGTGCTTCAGCTTGCGGAGCGCCTTGGCCTCGATCTGGCGGATGCGTTCGCGCGTCACGTTGAACTGCTGGCCCACTTCTTCCAGCGTGTGGTCGGTGTTCATGCCGATGCCGAAGCGCATCCGCAGCACGCGTTCCTCGCGCGGCGTCAGCGACGACAGCACGCGGGTCGTGGCCTCACGCAGGTTGGACTGGATCGCGGCATCCAGCGGGATGATGGCGTTCTTGTCCTCGATGAAATCGCCGAGGTGGCTGTCCTCCTCGTCGCCGATCGGCGTCTCGAGGCTGATCGGCTCCTTCGCGATCTTGAGCACCTTCCGGACTTTCTCGAGTGGCATGCCGAGCTTCTCGGCAAGCTCCTCGGGCGTCGGCTCCCGGCCGATCTCGTGCAGCATCTGGCGGGACGTGCGGACCAGCTTGTTGATGGTCTCGATCATGTGGACCGGGATGCGGATGGTCCGCGCCTGGTCGGCGATGCTGCGGGTGATCGCCTGCCGGATCCACCACGTCGCATAGGTGCTGAACTTGTAGCCGCGGCGGTATTCGAACTTATCGACCGCCTTCATCAGGCCGATATTGCCTTCCTGGATCAGGTCCAGGAACTGCAGGCCGCGATTGGTGTATTTCTTGGCGATGGAGATGACGAGGCGAAGGTTCGCCTCGATCATCTCCTTCTTCGCCTGGGTCATGTCGCGTTCGCCGCGCGACACGGTGGCATAGACGCGCTTGAAGTCCGGCACCGGCAGGCCGGTATCGGCGGCGACCTTGGCGATCTCCGCGCGCACCGCTTCCGCGTCGTCCTTGGACCGCGCGACGAAGGCCTTCCAGCCCTTGCCTGGCAGCTTGGAGATGCGATCGAACCAGGCCGGGTCCAGCTCGCTGCCGCGCCACTGCTCGATGAACTCGTCGCGCTTGACCTTCTGCGCTTCCGCCAGGCGCAGCACCTGGCCTTCCAGCATGGTCTGGCGGCGGTTCAGGCCCTTGAGCTGGTCGACCAGCTCCTCGATCCGGTTGTTGTGGAGCTGCACCTTCTCCACCAGCGCCACCAGTTCCTGGCGCTGCTTCTCATAGGTCTTCTCGCTGCGGGCCGACTGCTCACCGCCCGAGGTGTAGGCGTCCATCCGCTTGGAGGTGAGCTTGTGGAGCTTGCTGTAGGCGGCCTCGATCTCCTCGAACGCCTTCAGCGCTTCCGGCTTCAGCTTCTCCTCCAGCGCGGAGAGGGAGAGGCCGACGCCTTCCGCGGCCTCGTCACCCTCCTCGTACTCCTCCTCCGGCGGGGGCGTGCCTTCAGGGGTGTTCGCGCCGGCGGTGGCTTCCAGGTCGATGACGTCGCGCAGCAGCATGCGGCCATTGTTGACGGCGTCATGCCAGGCAACGATGGCCTTGAAGGTCAGCGGGCTTTCGCACAGCCCGCCGATCATCATGTCCCGGCCGGCCTCGATCCGCTTGGCGATGGCGATCTCGCCCTCGCGCGACAGCAGCTCGACCGAGCCCATTTCCCGGAGGTACATGCGGACGGGGTCGTCGGTGCGGCCAAGATTGGCCTCATCGACATTGCCACCGCTCTCTTCCTCATCCTTGTCGTCGTCGTCGGCCTTGGCGGCGGGCTTGTCGACCGCGGCCTCGCCATCCTCCGATTCCTCGGATTCCACCACGTTGATGCCGATCTCGCTCAGCATCGCCATGGTGTCCTCGATCATCTCGGAGGACACTTGTTCGGAGGGCAGCGCCGCATTCAGCTCGTCATAGGTGACGTAGCCGCGTTCCTTGCCGCGGGCGACCAGCTTCTTGACCGCGGCGGTCAGGGTATCGAGCAGCACGCCCTCAACCGCCTCGTCACGGCCTTCTGCCGTTTCGGCGCCACCTGCGACCTTGCTCGCCATGCCTTCATCCGCTCCGTCAACGGCGCAACGACAGGCCGCGGGGTTTTGCCCGTGGCAGGCGGAAGCGCGTTAAGACCCTCAATGCCTACTGCCGGCGGCCGCGTCGCCCGCGGCCTCGGCTCCATCCATTTCCGCCCACTCGCCGCGCCGTATGGCAGCCAGGGTTTGCGACAGCCGGATCAGGCGCTGCTGCGCCCTGGCCTGCACCGCTGGATCGCTGGCCGCGTCCCAGTCGCGCTGTGCCGCCACCCGGTCCTCCTCCAGCTCCGCCTCGCCCCGCAGCAACCCGAAGAAGTGCCACCAGGCGTCGAGCGCGTCCTTCGGCTGGGCGTCGGGGCTGGCTGCCTCCGGCAGGCCCGGGTCCCGCAGCAAGGCCGATACCAGCTCCCCCCACCCGTCCCGGGCGAGTTGGTCCATCAGGCCGATGGAGTCAAGTTCATGGCCGCCGGCGAACCACCGCAGCGTGCAGGCCCGGCAATCCGCCAGCTGCGGGTCCCCCAGGTCGAGCCCCGCGAAGACCTCCTCCACCTCCGGCAGCAGCCAGGGGTGGCGGAGCGTGATGGCCAGCAGGGCGCGGGACTGGGCGATGCGGGCGCGGCCCGGCGTGATGGCGGGGCGCGTCCGCGCCACCGCCACCTTGCGGACCCCGGGGCGCCCGCCTCCGCCGCCGCCGCCGCCGAAGGCGGGCTTCTGCGCCCGGGTGCTTTCGAAGAACCGGTCCAGCAGGGCGCGGCGATATTCGGCGGCCAGCGACTTGTCGGCGATCTGGTTCGCCACCTCGACCAGCCGGTTGCGCAGCCCCGCGCGCTGTTCGGGGGTCGCCGCCGGCCGGCCTTCCGTCAGCAGGCCATAGAGCGCTTCCGACAGCGGCCGCGCGCCATCCAGCACCGCCTGGAAACCGGCCTGCCCGCGGCGGGAGACGAGGGTGTCCGGGTCCTCCCCCGCCGGCAGGGTCGCCAGCCGCAGGCTGCGCTCCGTGGTCAGCAGCGGCAGCGCGGCTTCCGCCGCCCGGGCCGCCGCGCGGGCGCCGGCGCCATCGCCATCGAAGCACAGCACGGGTTCGGGGCTGAGGCGCCACAGCTCCTCCATCTGTTCCGGCGTCAGGGCCGTGCCGAGCGGCGCCACCGCACCGCCGAAGCCCGCCTGGTGCAGGGCGATCACGTCCATGTAGCCCTCCACCGCCACCACCGCCGCGCCCCGGAAGGCGGCTTCCCGCGCCATGTCCACGCCATACAGGTTGCGGCGCTTGGAAAAGACCGCCGTTTCCGGCCCGTTCACGTATTTCGGCTGGCCATCCCCCAGGATGCGCCCGCCGAAGGACACGACGCGCCCGCGCCGGTCCCGGATGGGGAAGATGACCCGGTTGAAGTAAAGGTCTGAATAACCCTCGCCGCTTTCGCGTTCGCGGATCAGCCCGGCTTCCGCCAGCTGTTCCTGGGTGATGCCGTCCGACTTCAGGTCGGCGGCGATGGCGCCGCGGCCGCCACCGGACCAGCCGAGGCCGAAGCGCGCGATCGTCTCCTCGGTCAGCCCGCGGCGGCGGAGATAGGCCAGGCCCTCCGCCCCTTCCGGCAGGCGCAGCCGCCGCTGGAAGGCCTGGGCGGCGGCTTCCAGCACGCCATAGAGGTCCCGCGCCGCGCGTTCCCGCGCCGCGGCTTCGGGGGTGGCTTTCGGAACTTCCAGCCCCGCTTCCTGCGCCAGGCGTTCCACCGCCTCCGGGAAGCCCTGGCCTTCCGCCTTCATGACGAAGGTGATGGCATCCCCATGCGCGCCGCAGCCGAAGCAGTGGAAATGGTCGTCATAGACGTAGAAGCTTGGCGTCTTCTCCCCGTGGAAGGGGCAGCAGCCCTTCCAGTTCCGGCCTGACTTGGTCAGCCTGGTCTTGCGCTGGATCAGCGGCGCCAGCGGCGTCCGGGCGCGAAGCTCGTCCAGGAATTGCGGGGGCAGGGCCATGGCCCTGGCCCCTTAGCACGCCGCGCGCGGGGACGAGGAAGGGCGTAGCGAATTCTTCAGGGCTTCTGGCCCATGCAGGGGGCGCGTGACCCATGCCCCCTCCCCACCCCCGCCCCGCCATGGCAGCAGTTGGCGAGAGGCCTTGGCGATCGACTACCACCCCGTTTCCCCGGCGGAGATCGCGGCCGCGCTGGCCCTTCATGCCCGCCACCTGCGTGGGGAACGCGGCGGCAAGCGGGCTGCCTTCAAGTTTGCCGACCTCGCCCATGCCGATCTCCGCGGCGCGGTGCTCGCCGGCGCGGACCTGACCGGCGCCAGGCTGGAGGGCGCGATGCTGGCGGAGGCGGATCTGCGCGACGCCTGCCTGTTCGGCGCCAATCTCCGCAAGGCGGAGTTGACGCGGGCGAGGTTGAACAAGGCGGATTTGCGCGGCGCCTCGCTGCTCGGCGCCCGGCTGGTGCGCGCCGACATGACGGGCGCCGATTTGCGGGACGGCCATCTGGTGCGCAGCAAGGGCGGCGAACTGGTGCCGGCCACCGCCATGGGCGGGCGCGGCGAATTGTCGGAGGCATCGGCCGCCAATGCGAATCTGACCCGCGCCAAGCTCTCCAACGCCTTCATCGTGCAGACCGACCTGCGTGATTCCAACCTGCGGGAGGCGGTCTTCGTGCGGGCCGATCTCAGCCGCACCGACCTCAGCGGCTGCAACCTGGAAGGGGCCGACCTGTCGGAGGCGAATCTGGAAGGCGCGGTGCTGGAGGGGGCGATCCTCAGCCGGGTGCTGCTGCGCGCCACCAACCTGTCCGGCGCCAACCTGCTGGGCGCGCTGCTGGACGAGGTGGATCTGGGCTCCGCCATCCTGGATGGCGCGGCGATGACGCGCCGGCTGGAGAATCTGGAGGATGCGGTGAGCCAGGCCGTGGCGCTCCACCAGGACTGGATCCGCACGAATGGGCGGGCGGGGCAGCGCGCCGACCTCTCGGCCTGCGACCTGACCGGGCTGGACCTGTCCGGGGTGAATCTGGCGGCGGCGGTGCTGAAGCATGCCGTGCTGCGCGGCTGCGACCTGACCGGCACGGTGCTGGCCATGGCGGATCTGAACACCGCCGACCTCCGCGGGGCGAAGATGGCGCGGGTCAACCTGCGCGGCGCGAGCCTGGTCAGGGCATCGCTGAACGAGGCCGACCTGACGCGGGCCGCAGCCGGCCCGATGGCGCTGAAGCACGGCCAGACCTGGCCCACCAACCTGACCAGCGCCCGGCTGGTGCGGGCGAAGCTGGTGGGAGCGGAACTGGCCGAGGCCCGCCTGGCCGATGCCGACCTGACGCAGGCCGATCTGCGGGAAGCGGGGCTGGCGGGCGCCGACCTGACCGACGCCACGCTGACCATGGCGGATTTGCGCCGCGCCGACCTGCGCGGCGCCGTGCTGGTGGGCGCCGAGGGCCTGGTGCTGCCGGGGCGGGAGGGCTAGCCCCACCAGCGTGCTGGTGGGCGCCGAGGGCCTGGTGCTGCCGGGGCGGGAGGGCTAGCCCCCCAGCTTGGCCTTCACCAGCGGCCCGGCCTTGGCCATGTCCAGCACCGCGCCGTGCTTCGCGCGCAGCACTGCCATGACCTTGCCCATCTCCTTCACCGAGGTCGCGCCGGATTCCGCAACGGCATCGGCGACGGCCGCCTCCATGGCGGCGGCGTCCATCTGCGACGGGAGGAAGGATTCGATCGTCGCGATCTCGAACTCCTCCTTCTCCGCCAGTTCCGGGCGGCCGCCCTGGCGATACATGGTGGCGCTCTCCGCCCGGGACTTCACCATGCCGCGCAGCATGGCGACGATCTGGTCGTCCGGCACCTTGTCCACGCCCGATGGGCGGGCGGCGATGTCGATGTCCTTGAGCTTGGCCGTGATCATGCGGATGGCAGAGGTCTTCGGCGCATCCTTGCCGATCATGGCGGCCTTGAGAGCCTCGGTGAAACGGCTGCGGAGATCGTCGGCCATGGGAAATCCTCCTTGATCGGATGGCTGTAGCATGGGGGAGCGATTGGGAAAAATCTTCCCAGAGGCAGACTCAGGTTGCGGGCGGAAGTTTTTTCCCACATAGGACGGCCCATGCGCACGGTCGATGACGTCATCACCCTGCTGGGCGGCGCGGAAGCGGCGGCCCAGCGCCTCGGCATCGGGACGGAGGCCGTGCGCAAGTGGCGCCAGGCCCGCGCCATCCCGGCCAAGCATTGGTCCGCCATCCTGGGCGCCACGGGATTGTCCCTGGCCGACCTGCCGCAACCCACCGATGCAACCGCCGCCCGCAAACCCCGCATGGAGACCGCCCCGGTGACCCAGACGACCACGACCCCCGAGGGCGCCACTGCGGCGCTGGTGCTGGCCGACGGGTCCGTCTTCTGGGGCCGCGGCTTCGGCGCCCATGCGACGACCGTGGCGGAGATCTGCTTCAACACCTCCATGACCGGGTACCAGGAGGTGCTGACCGATCCCTCCTATGCCGGGCAGACCATCTGCTTCACCTTCCCCCATATCGGCAATGTCGGCGCCAATGCCGAGGATATCGAGGCCGTGACGCCGGCCGCGCGCGGCCTGATCGTGAAGCAGGAATTGACGGAGGCGTCCAACTACCGCGCCACCAGGCACCTGGATGACTGGCTGAAGTCGCACGGCATCCCCGGGATCGCGGGCATCGACACCCGCGCGCTGACCGCCCGCATCCGCGATGGCGGCGCGCCGAATGGGGTGCTGGCCCACCCGGCCGATGGCGTCTTCGATATTCCCGTGCTGGTGGCGCAGGCCAAGGCCTGGCCGGGGCTGGAGGGGATGGACCTGGCGAAGCAGGTGTCCACCCGCCAGACCTATGGCTGGGACGAGGCCGAATGGGCCTGGGGCCAGGGCTACGCCACCCAGACGGCGCCGAAGCACAAGGTGGTGGCCGTGGATTACGGCGCCAAGCGCAACATCCTGCGCTGCCTGGCGGCGGCGGGCTGCGCCGTCACGGTGGTGCCCGCGACGGCGACGGCGGAGGAGATCCTCGGCCACAACCCCGATGGCGTGTTCCTGTCCAACGGCCCCGGCGACCCCGCGGCGACGGGCTCCTATGCCGTGCCGGCGATCCAGGGCGTGCTGGCGAAGGGCGTGCCGGTCTTCGGCATCTGCCTCGGCCACCAGCTGCTGGCCCTGTCGCTCGGCGCCACGACCTACAAGCTGGACCGCGGCCATCGCGGCGCGAACCAGCCGGTGAAGGACCTGGTCACGGGCAAGGTGGAGATCACGTCCCAGAACCACGGCTTCGCGGTGGATGAGAAGACGTTGCCCGACGGCGTGACGGTGACGCATCGCAGCCTGTTCGACGGAACGAACGAAGGCATCGCGAGCACGAAGTACCCGGCGTTTTCCGTGCAGTACCACCCGGAGGCGAGCCCCGGCCCGACCGATAGCCACCATCTGTTTCGTCGCTTCGTCGGCATGATCGAGACGCACAAGGCGGGCTGAGGCGGGCCATGCCCTCCGCCGACACCATCCTCGTCTTCGCGCTGCTGTCGCTCGGCCTGGCGGTCACGCCGGGGCCGAACATGCTCTACCTCGTCTCGCGTTCGCTGGCGCAGGGGACGGGGGCGGGGATGGTGTCGCTGGCGGGGTGCCAGGCGGGATCGCTGACCATCATGGTCTGCGCCGCGGCCGGCATCACGGCGGCGCTGCTGGCGGTGCCCTATGCCTGGGACGTGCTGCGGCTGGGTGGCGCGGCCTATCTGATGTTCATGGCCTGGCAATGTGTGCGGCCCGGCGGGCAGCCCCTGTTCAGCCCGCGGCCGATGCCGCGCGAACCGGCGGCGCGCCTGTTCATCGTGGGCTTCGCGACGGCCGCGCTGAACCCGAAGGTGGCGCTGTTCTACATGGCGGTGCTGCCGCCCTTCCTCGACCCCGATCGCGGCAGCCTGTTCATGCAGGCGGCGATGCTCGGCCTGGTGCAGATCCTGGTCTGCACCTTGTGGGATGCGGTGCTGGTCTGGGGTGCGGCGGGCACGGCGCGGTTCCTGTCCACCAAGCCCTTCTGGATGGCGGTGCAGCGCTGGGTGCTGGGCGGCGCGCTGGCGCTGCTGGCGGTGAAACTCGCGACGGAGAGCAAGGCATGATGGACATCGCGCTTGGCATCTTCGCGCTGGCCTATTCGGGGCTGGTGCTGTTCACCGTCGCCTCCTCGCTCCGCCGGCTGTTCCCGCCGGTGCGCGCCGCCGTCTCCGCCTTCGCGCTCTCCGTCACCGTGCATGGCGCGACGACGCTGATGATGGGCGATGCCGCCACCCTCGCCTTCTTCTTCTGGGCCGTGCCCCACGCCCTGATCCTGCCGCTGCTGCTGATGAGCGCGCGGCGCCAAGCAAAATCGACCGGAGCCTGACATGCCGAAGCGCACCGACATCAAGTCCATCCTCATCATCGGCGCGGGCCCGATCGTCATCGGCCAGGCCTGTGAGTTCGACTATTCCGGCGCGCAGGCCTGCAAGGCGCTGCGGGCGGAGGGCTATCGCGTCATCCTGGTCAACAGCAATCCCGCGACCATCATGACCGATCCGGGGCTCGCGGATGCGACCTATATCGAGCCGATCACGCCCGAGATCGTCGAGAAGATCATCGCCAAGGAACGGCCGGACGCGCTGCTGCCGACCATGGGCGGGCAGACCGCGCTGAACACCGCCCTCAAGCTCGATGCCTCCGGCGCGCTGAAGAAGTACAATTGCGAGCTGATCGGCGCCAAGGCCGAGGTGATCGACAAGGCGGAGGATCGCCTCAAGTTCCGCGATGCCATGAGCAAGATCGGCATCGAGAGCCCCCGCTCCGCCATCGCCCATTCCATGGAGGAAGCGCGCGCGGGGCTCGAACTCGTGGGCCTGCCCTGCGTCATCCGCCCCTCCTTCACCCTCGGCGGCACCGGCGGCGGCATCGCCTATAACCGGGAGGAGTTCGAGCAGATCGTCGCCTCCGGCCTCGATGCCTCCATGACCACCGAGGTGCTGGTCGAGGAAAGCGTGCTGGGCTGGAAGGAGTATGAGATGGAGGTGGTCCGCGACAGCGCGGACAACTGCATCATCATCTGCTCCATCGAGAACCTCGATCCGATGGGCGTCCATACCGGCGACAGCGTGACGATCGCGCCGGCGCTGACGCTGACGGACAAGGAATACCAGCGGATGCGCGATGCCAGCATCGCCTGCCTGCGGGAGATCGGCGTCGATACCGGTGGCTCGAACGTCCAGTTCGGCATCAACCCCGTTGATGGCCGCATGGTGGTCATCGAGATGAACCCGCGCGTCTCCCGCTCCTCCGCCTTGGCGTCGAAGGCCACGGGCTTCCCCATCGCCAAGGTCGCCGCGAAGCTGGCGGTCGGCTACACGCTGGACGAGTTGTCGAACGACATCACCAAGGTCACGCCCGCTTCCTTCGAGCCCACCATCGACTATGTCGTGGTGAAGATTCCCCGCTTCACCTTCGAAAAGTTCCCCGGCACGCCGGCGACCTTGACGACCTCCATGAAGTCGGTGGGCGAGACGATGGCCATCGGCCGGTCCTTCGCCGAGGCCCTGCAGAAGGGCCTGCGGGGGCTGGAGACGGGTCTCTCCGGCCTCGATGAGATCGAGCTGCCGGGCGATGGATCGCATGCCGCCATCCGCACCTCGCTGGCCACGCCGAAGCCCGATCGCGCGCTGGTCGTGGCGCAGGCGCTGCGGTCGGGGATGAGCGTGGAGGAGATCCACGAGGCCTGCCGCTTCGATCCCTGGTTCATCCGCGAGATTTCCCGAATTGTGGATGCCGAGGCCAAGGTGAAGGCCGAGGGTTTGCCGAAGACGGCACATGCGTTCCGCGCGCTGAAGGCGCTGGGCTTCAGCGACAAGCGGCTGGCGAAGCTGGCGGGCATGACGGAAGCCGCGGTCTTCGCGGCGCGCGACAAGCTCGGCGTCCATGCCGTGTTCAAGCGCATCGATACCTGCGCCGCCGAATTCGCCTCCGACACGCCCTACATGTACTCGACCTATGAAGGCGGCTTCGGCACGCCGGAATGCGAAAGCCGGCCGACGACGCGCCAGAAGGTCATCATCCTTGGCGGCGGGCCGAACCGGATCGGCCAGGGCATCGAGTTCGACTATTGCTGCGTCCATGCCTGCTACGCCCTGCGCGATGCCGGCTACGAGACCATCATGGTGAACTGCAACCCGGAGACGGTCTCGACCGACTACGACACCAGCGACCGCCTGTATTTCGAGCCGCTGACGGGCGAGGACGTCATCGCCATCATCCGCAAGGAACAGGAGAGCGGGGAACTGCTGGGCTGCATCGTGCAGTATGGCGGGCAGACGCCGCTCAAGCTGTCCCAGGCGCTGCACAAGGCGGGCATTCCCATCCTGGGCACCTCCGCCGAGGCGATCGACATCGCGGAGGATCGCGAACGCTTCCAGCTGTTGCTCAAGCAGCTTGGCCTGAAGCAGCCGCAGAACGGGATCGCGCGCGATCTCGACGAAGCCCTCGTCGAGGCGGAGCGCATCGGCTACCCCGTGGTCGTGCGGCCTTCCTACGTGCTCGGCGGCCGGGCGATGGAGATCGCCTACAACAAGGAACAGCTCCGCCGCTTCGGCGCGGAAGCCGTGAAGGTCTCCGGCGAGAACCCGATCCTGATCGACCAGTACCTGGCCGATGCCATCGAAGTGGATGTGGACTGCATCTGCGACGAAACGGGCGATGTCTATGTCGCCGGCGTGATGGAGCATATCGAGGAAGCCGGCATCCATTCCGGCGACAGCGCCTGCTCCCTGCCCCCCTATTCCCTGCCGCCCGCCATCGTGACGGAGCTGAAGGCGGAGACGGAGGCGATGGCCAAGGCCCTCAAGGTCAAGGGCCTGATGAATGTCCAGTACGCCGTGAAGGACGGGGAGATCTTCGTCCTGGAAGTGAACCCCCGCGCCAGCCGCACCGTGCCCTTCGTGGCGAAGGCGACCGGCGTGGCGGTGGCCAAGATCGGCGCGCTGGTCATGGCGGGCGCGCGGCTCAAGGCCTTCGGGCTGGATGACACGGCGGTGTCGCGCCATGTCGCGGTGAAGGAAGCGGTCTTCCCCTTCAACCGCTTCCCGAATGTCGATGTGATCCTCGGGCCGGAGATGAAGTCGACCGGGGAGGTGATGGGCCTCGACCTGTCCTTCGAACGCGCCTTCCTGAAGTCCCAGCTCGGCGCGGGCGTGAAGCTGCCGGAATCCGGCACCGCCTTCCTGTCCGTGAAGGACAGCGACAAGGCCGGCGCCGTGACCATGGCGCGGCGCCTGGTGGAGATGGGCTTCAAGGTGATGGCGACGCGCGGCACCGCGGCCCGGCTGCGGGAAGTCGGCATCGAATGTTCCGTCGTCAACAAGGTGGCCGAGGGCCGGCCGCATTGCGTGGACGCCATGAAGTCGGACGCCATCCAGCTGGTGATCAACACCGCGAGTGGCGGGCAATCCGTGACGGACAGCTTCGACATCCGCCGCAGCGCGCTGACGCATGGCATCCCGCACTACACCACCCTGGCCGGTGCCCGGGCCGCGGTGCATGCCATCGCGGCGCTGAAGGGCGGAACCCTTGATGTGGCGCCCCTCCAGTCCTATTTTGCGCGTTCATTCTGAACGGGTTCGCCCGTTCATGCTGACCGGGCGGGGCGGGGGTGACAGCCCCCGCCCCGCCTTGCCTGTTCCAGCCCCGATCAGAACATGCTTGCATGGTGCCGGCCCCCTTCCCCGGGCGCGGCGCCGCCGGCGGGATCGGTGCCGGGCCGGGTGGGGTCCGCTGGTCTGTCACCGCTTTCGTTTGCCTGGAGGATAGACGCGACGTGCAGAAGTTCCCCATGACCGCCGAAGGTCTCGCCCGGCTGGAGGAGGAACTCCGTCAGCTCAAGGCCGAAGAGCGCCCCGCCGTCATCCGCGCCATCGCGGAAGCGCGGGCGCATGGCGACCTGTCGGAGAATGCGGAGTACCACGCGGCGCGCGAGAAGCAGTCCTTCATCGAAGGCCGCATCGCCGAACTGGAATCCGTGATTCCCTCCGCGGAAGTCATCGATACCTCGAAGCTCACCGGCAACCAGGTGCGTTTCGGCGCGCATGTGACGGTGGTGGATGAGGAGACGGACGGGGAGAAGACCTACCGGATCGTCGGCCAGCATGAGGCCGACATGAAGAAGGGCACCATCTCCATCTCCTCGCCGCTCGCCAAGGCGCTGATCGGCAAGAAGGTCGGTGACAGCGTGGAAGTCCCGGCCCCCGGCGGCGCCCGGGTGTATGAGATCGCGAGCGTCCGCTTCGTCTGAGGGTCTTCGCATGTCGCCCGTCCGCGCGCTCGCCCCGGTGATGGAAGCCGCTCCCTCCCCCTCCATCACCCTGGCGGATGTGCGGGCGGCGGCGGCGCGGATCGCCGGCGCGGTCATCCGCACGCCAACGATCCGCTGCGACGCGCTGTCGCGCGCCACCGGCGCGACCATCCACCTGAAGCTCGACAATCTCCAGGCCACGGGCGCCTTCAAGGAACGGGGCGCGGCCAACCGCATCGCGCTGCTGACGGCGCGGGAGAGGGCGGCGGGTGTCATCGCCATGTCCGCCGGCAACCATGCCCAGGCCGTGGCGCGCCATGCCTCGCTCGCCGGCATCAACGCCACCATCGTCATGCCGCGCTTCACGCCGGCCACGAAGGTGACGCGGACGGAAGGCTGGGGCGCCAAGGTGGTCCTGCATGGGGAGACGCTGGCGGAAGCCGCGGCCCATGCGCATGAACTGGCGCTGCGCGATGGCCTGACCTTCGTCCACCCCTATGACGATCCCGGCGTGATCGCCGGCCAGGGCACCGCGGCGCTGGAGATGCTGGAGGATTTTCCCCAGCTGGACACCCTGGCCATCCCGGTCGGCGGTGGTGGCCTGCTGGCGGGCTGCGCCACCGCCGCGCTGGAACTGAAGCCCGGCATCCGGGTCTTCGGCGTGGAGGTCGAGGGCTATCCCGCCATGGCGCAGCGCCTGGCGGGCCAGCCCGTGGCGGTGGGCGGGCCGACCGTCGCGGAAGGCATCGCCGTGCGTGATGTCGGCGAAGTGCCCTATGCCATGCTGAAGCGCCTGGGCACCGAAATGCTGGTGGTGCCGGAACGCGCCGTCGAACAGGCCATCGCCATGCTGGCGGAAGGTGCCAAGCTGGTGGCGGAAGGTGCCGGCGCCGCGGGCCTCGCCGCCGTGCTGGCCTATCCCGAGCGTTTCGCGGGCAAGGCCGTCGGCATTCCCGTCTGCGGCGGCAACATCGATGCGCGGGCGCTGTCCAACGTCCTGCTGCGGCAGCTGCTGCGGGATGGCCGCATCCTGCGCCTGCATTTCGACATCCCGGACCGGCCAGGCATGCTGGCGGATATCGCGGCGCGCATCTCGGCCCTTGGCGGCAACGTCATCGAGGTGAACCACCAGCAGCTCTTCGGCGCGCCGACGGTGCAGTCCACGGAGCTCTACCTGATGGTGGAGGTGCGCGACGGCGCGCAGGGCAACGCCATCATCGCGGCGCTGCAGGCCGCCTCCTACGTCGTGCGGCGGGGCTGACGCGATGCGCGGGCACTGCACCTGCAGCCGCATCCGCTACGAGATCACGTCGAAGCCGCTTTTCGTGAATTGCTGCCATTGCCGCTGGTGCCAGCGGGAGACGGGGTCGGCCTTCGCCATCAACGCGATGATCGAGACCGACCGCATCGTCCTGACCGCCGATGCGCCGGAGCTGGTCGATACGCCATCGAACAGCGGTCGCGGCCAGAAGGTGATGCGCTGCCCGACCTGCCGCGTGGCGCTGTGGAGCCACTATCCCGGCGCCGGGCAGCGCTTCGCCTTCCTGCGGGTCGGCACGCTGGAAGACCCGGACGCCTGCCCGCCGGACATCCACATTTTCACCGATTCGAAGCAGCCCTGGGTGGTGCTGCCGGAAGGCGTGCCGGCGGTGCCCGAATACTACGACCGGGATCAGTACTGGCCGGCGGAGAGCCTGGCCCGGCGGCAGGCGGTGCTCGACGCGGCCTCCCTCAACGGGGGTTGACCCGCGACTCCCAGCTCGGCGGCGTGTAGCCGGACAGTACCCGGCATTCGCCGGCATAGCGGCTGCGCAGCGCCTCGCAGCGGCCCCGCACCTCGCCCGGCGTTGGGCGGCGGCGGGTCTCCGCCCAATCGGCCAGCGCCGCCAGGGCGGCCGGGTAGAGCGCGGCGGAGAGCTTGTTGTGCTCCCCGTCATCAACGAAGACCTGCGCCAGCAGATGCGCGGTGCCCGCGGCCTCCAGCGTGGCGCGGTAGGCCGCCGCATGTTCCACGAAGACGGTGCTGTCCGCGATGCCATGCAGGGTCAGCACGGGGATGGCGATGGCCCCGGTGGGGTCGCCATCCCGCGCCAGCTTCGCCCGCGCATCGGGGTCGGGCGTGATGCGCGGCACGCGGGCGTTGAAGGCCGCGTCGTCGCTGGTGCCGCTGTAGCGCACCCCCGCATTCCCGAAGGCGCTGCGCCCCTCCATCATCCGCCAGGCGATATCGGCGAAGACCGTGGTGGCCCAGGCCAGATGCCCCGGGATGGCCCATTCGGTGATGCGGCTGGCCGCCACCAGGTCGCCCAGCGCCTGGCGCTGCGCCGGCGTCCGCGCCTCCGGCGCCAGGTCGGCGCCGGTGCAGGCGAGGTAGCGGGCCATCAGCGCCTCGCGCTCCATCACCTGGCCCCGCGCCAGGCCGAGCGTCACGGGGTATTGCGGCTCCTCCGGCGCGGGATGGGTGCCGCAGACCGCCTGGAAGGCGGCGCGGAGGTCCACCCGCATGTCATAGGCCCGTGTCGGCCCGGCCAGCACGGCGGAGGTGAGCAGCGCCGCCTGCCAGGGGCGGCGGCCTTCCGCGTCAGGCTCGTTCAGCGTCTCGATCGCGCGGGCCGCCACGGCCCCGCCCCAGGACTGGCCATGCAGCACGGACAGGCGCGGACGGCCGAAGGCGGCTTCCGCCGCGCGGGTGGCGGCCAGCGTGTCCTCCCCCGCGCGGCGCAGGCCGAAACCCTCCCGACGGCGGCTGGTGGAGGCCCAGGCCCAGCCCTCCGCCAGGAATTCCTGGTAGCGGATCAGGTCCTCATCCGTCGTGTCGCGGGCGGGCGGCGCCATGCGGGGGCCGCCGAAGATGTGGGTGACAAGCCCGCCATGCCAGTTGGCGGGGCGGGCCAGCAGCAGCCAGGCGCCATTGGCGTCCCGGCCGCGCAGGCAGGTGGTGCCGGCGGGCAGGCCTGGCGGGCAGTCGGCGGGGCTGACCTCCGCCGCCGCGAACCCGGGCAGCAGCAGCGCGAGCGCGACAGACGCGCGGCGCAGCCAGGTCACCCGGCGGCGCCTTCCCGGTCGATCGGCACGCCGGTCACGTCCTTGGCCGTGTGGATGGTCTGCAGGGTCTGCACCCGCAGCACATTGGGCGCGCCGGTCAGGCGGGAGGTCAGCTGGTTCTCATGCGCCGTGTCGCGGGCCACGAGTCGCAGCATGAAGTCGCCGCCGCCGCGGATCATGTGGCATTCGCGCACCTCCGGCCATTCGCAGACCATCGCCTCGAAGGCCTGGAGCACGGCCTGCTTCTGCGTCTCCAGCCCCACCAGGGCGAAGAAGGTGATCTCCCACCCCAGCACATGCGGGTCGAGGTCCGCGTGGTAGCCGCGGATCACGCCCTGTTCCTCCAGCCGCCGCACGCGGCGAAGGCAGGGGGGGGCGGAAAGGCCGACGCGCCGCGCCAGTTCCACATTGGTCATCCGGCCATCGCCTTGCAGTTCCGCCAGGATGTGGCGGTCGACCTGGTCGATGTCCTGGGCAGCGGAGTCCGGCATGGTGGGGCGGAATGTCCTGTTTCGGGCTGTCGGCGCAATATCCTTGCGGGAAACCGTGTCGGCAAGATGGCTGATGAGGGGGAGGTTGAGCATTCGGTCGCGGGCGCCGATATCCCTGCCCCGAGACCCCCGACCGCAACGGATTCCCTGCCCGTGTCCCAGACCATCAAGACCCGCCTGCTGATCCTCGGCGCAGGCCCCGCCGGCTACACCGCCGCGATCTATGCCGCCCGCGCCGGGCTGGAGCCGCTGGTGGTCGCCGGGATGCAGCCGGGCGGGCAGCTGACCATCACGACGGATGTCGAGAATTTTCCTGGGTTTGCCGGCCCCATCCAGGGGCCATGGCTGATGGAGCAGATGCAGGCGCAGGCGCTGCATGTCGGCGCCCGGATCGAGCAGGACGTGATCGTCTCCGTCGACCTCTCCCGCCGCCCCTTCCGCTGCATCGGCGACAGCGGCGTGACCTATGTGGCGGAGGCGCTGGTGATCGCGACCGGCGCGCAGGCCCGCTGGCTCGGCATCCCCGGGGAGAAGGAGCTGTCGGGCTTCGGCGTCTCCGCCTGCGCCACCTGCGACGGCTTCTTCTACCGCGGCAAGGATGTGGCCGTGGTGGGCGGCGGCAATTCGGCGACGGAGGAGGCGCTCTACCTCTCCAACCTCGCCCGGCACGTGACGCTGATCCACCGCCGCGACTCGCTGCGCAGCGAGAAGATCCTGCAGCAGCGTCTCTTCGCCAAGGCGAACATCACCTGCGTCTGGGACACGGCGGTGGAGAGCGTGCTGGCCGATCCGTCCGGCCGCGTGCCCGTCGCGCGCGGATTGGCGCTGCGGAACCTGAAGACCGGGGCGACGTCGGAGTTGGCGGTGCACGGCGTCTTCGTCGCGATCGGGCATGACCCCGCGACCGCGCTGTTCAAGGGCCAGCTCGGCATGGACCAGGATGGCTACATCGTCACGAAGCCCGGGACCACGCAGACCAGCATCGCCGGCATCTTCGCGGCCGGGGATGTGCAGGACCGCATCTACCGCCAGGCCGTCACCGCGGCCGGCACGGGCTGCATGGCGGCGCTGGAGGCGGAGAAGTTCCTGGCCCATGTGCCGGCCGATGCGCCTGCCCTCGCCGCCTGGGATTGAGGCGGCCCTGGCCGCCGGGGATTGAAGGGCGGCCCTGGCCGCCGGGGATTGAGGCCCGCTTTCGCCCGATCTGACGGCTGGATGGAAAAAACCTGTCGCGGAAGTCAGGCTGAGCCTACTCAAGCGCCATCATTGCATGGCAGCCTGCCCACCGAATCGAGAGCTTGGGAGAACGCGCGGGCATGCCGCTGGACTGGGACAAGCTGCGGGTCTTCCACGCCGTCGCCGAGGCCGGGTCCTTCACCCATGCCGGCGAGACGCTGAACCTCTCGCAATCCGCCGTCTCGCGCCAGATCCAGGCGCTGGAGGAGGCCCTGCAGGTCCCGCTGTTCCATCGCCACGCGCGGGGCCTGATCCTGACCGAGCAGGGGGAGACCCTGAACCGCGCGGTGCGGGAGGTCTTCGCCAAGCTGGCGATGACCGAGGCGCTGCTGACCGAGAGCCGGGAACGGCCGACCGGGCGCCTCAAGGTCACGACCACGACGGGCTTCGGCAGCGTGTGGCTGGCGCCGCGGCTGCGGCGCTTCATGGCCATGCACCCGGACGTGACGCTGACGGTGCTGCTGGACGATGCGGACCTCGACCTCGCGATGCGGGAAGCCGATGTCGCCATCCGCATGCACCCGCCGCGGCAGCCGGACCTGATCCAGCGGAACCTCGGCACCTTCGGCTGGCGGGTCTGCGGCGCGCCGGACTACCTGAAGACGGCCGGGATGCCGCAACGGGCCGAGGACCTGGATGCCCATCGCATGATCGTCTATGGCGACTACCGCCCGCCGGTGGAGAGCGTGAACTGGCTGAGCGAGGCGGGGCGCCGCCCAGGCTCCTCCCGCCGTGCGGTGCTGGAGATGAACTCCCTGCCCGGCATCCTGGCCGCGGTGCGCAGCGGCCTCGGCCTGGCCGCCCTGCCCGACTACATGGGGGAGGAGCTGGACGGGCTGGTCCATGTGCTGCCGGAGCTGAAGGCACCGCGGATCGAGGCCTACTTCGTCTATCCGGAGGAGCTGCGCCATTCCAAGCGCGTCGCGGTGTTCCGCGACTTCCTGGTGGCGGAGCTCGCTTCCCCATCCCGGATCAACGGCGCGGCCTGAGCCTTTCCGCCGCATGGGACGGGGGCGCCATGGCGGAGAAAAATTCCGCGGACTGAGATAACTCATCGGTATTTTTCCAATCGCGCAGGCCTCCCGCTTACCCATGCGTCCTGCGCATGTCGGCTACCGCCAATTCATCAATCCTCCATACCGCAGCGCAGCACTATGTTCCGGGTGTGCCGGCGGCGACGCTGGCTCAGGGTCACTCGGGACACTTTCCCGAACCCCTTCGTCTCCCAGACGTGAAGCCTCCCTGTTTGACTAGGCCGCTACCCCCAGGGGTTGGCGGCCTTTTTTTTGGCCCACCGCCCGGCTTGGTCCGGGCCCGTGCCGGGGATAGGCTTCCCCCAATCAATCGTTGAGGAAGCCGCCATGACGCCGCCCGATCGCCTGCGCGCCCTGCTCGCCAAGCCAGGCCTGCTCACCATGCCCGCGGTGTGGGACGGGATTTCCGCGCGCCTCGCCTCCGAAGCCGGGTTCGAGACGGCCTTCCTCTCGGGTTCCTGCGTCGCCGCCAGCCGGCTCGGCGGCCCGGACCTCGACCTCATCTCCTTCGGGGAGATGTTCGACAGCTTCACCATGGTCCGCAACGCGGCGCCGAAGACGCTGATCCTGGCCGATGGCGACCATGGCTACGGCAACGCCATGAACGTGCAGCGCACCGTCAGCGCCTATGGCCGCGCCGGCGCCGCCGCCGTGCTGATCGAGGACAAGGTGACGCCCCGCGCCCTGACCGCCGCCGGCAAGCCCTGCATCCCGCGGGAGGAAGCGCGCATGAAGATCCGCGCCGCCGTCCAGGCCGCGAAGGAAAGCGGCATCCTGATCTGCGCCCGCACGGATTGCCGCCCGACGCGCGGCATCGACGAAGCCGTGGCGCGGATCGAGATGTATGTGGAGGAAGGCGCCGACATCCTCTTCCTCGACAGCCCGGCGGATGAGACCGAGATCCGTCGTGCGGTGGAGGCATCGAAGGGCCGGCCGCATTTCGCCGTGCTCTCGCCCGGCGGCACGCGGATCATCCCGGACCGCAACCTGGCGGAGCAGCTCGGCCTGAAGATCGGCACCTACCCGACCGCGATGCTGTCCCCCGCCATCGCCGGCATCCAGTCGGGCCTGGCCGCCCTCAAGGCCGGCAAGGCCGCGAGCGACCTGGCCCTGCCGCCGGCCGTGCACAACGCGACGCTGGGCTACGGCACCTATGACGAGGCCGCGAAGCCCTTCATCGTTCCGGCATAGGGTCGAGCAGCGGCAGCGCCGGGGCCACGCCCTGGCGCCGCCGCGCATGGCCGCGGCGGGCGGCGGCGGCGCGCAGCCGGAGCAATTCGTCGAGCATCCGGTCCATGGTCCGCCACAGCGGTTCGTCGCCGCGGCGTTCCGCCATGACCAGGCGATGCGCGTCCAGCGTCACGTTCAGCGTGCCGCGCGTCGTCTCCGGCCGGGGCGATCGCATCTGCACCAGCGCCTTCTCCACCTCCTCCAGCTTCACGCCGAAGCGGGCGGCGATGGCCTCGGGCGCCATGCCCTGGCGGCGGAGCGACCGCGCCCGCGTCGCGGCGGCGGGGTCGAGTGCGATGGCGGGGCGCAGCGCCGCCGTGCGGTGCGACATCTCCCCCGATCCGGACCCCGGCGGCTTCCCCTTGAACGCCATGGCGCGCCTCACGCGGTGTTGCGGGGCAAGACGCGGCGGCCCGCCGCGGGTTCCCCCAGCCGGCCTTCGGCCGGGTTCCCCCAGCCGGCCTTCGGCCGGGTTCCCCCAGCCGGCCTTCGGCCGGGTTCCCTCAGCCGGCCTTCGGCCTTTGGCGGCCATCGGGGTTGCGCACGCGCGCCCACAGCCCCCGCAGCGCCACGCCCAGGCGCCCGGCGCGGGCGATGTTGTCGGGCGCGCGGGAGAAGAGCAGCGCGATGATGCGCAGGCGCGCCACCGGATCGACCTGCCAGGTGATGCCGACCACGCCGGGCGCGCCCTGCCGCACCACCACCCCGCGCACCGGCCCGGCTTCGGGCAGCACGAGGTCCACGACGGCGCCGGCGGCGGGGGCCGCGGCAGGGTCGCCATAGCGCAGCCGCGCGCCGCTCACGGAACAATCCTCGACCACCAGGCCCGGCAGGCGCCAGAAGACGTCGAAGCGCTCCTCCCCCCGCGGCCGCGGCAATTCGCAGCAGACGAGGAGGCACACAAGCGCCAGCACGATGGCGATGGAAGCCCAGACGATGTTCATCACATCCTCCGCCGCCACCTCCACCGGGTTGTCGGGCCCGATCAGGGACCAGGCGATGCCGGCGAGGTTGGCGGCCAGGATGGCGCCGAAGCCCAGCGCGAAGCCACGGTTGAAGGTCATCGCCGTGCGGGACCTGCCCTTGGCCGTGACCTTGAAGGGCCGCCCGAAGGGACGGAGCGCGGCGGCCACCAGCGACATCGTCACCGGCAGCGCGGCGACCGCGTGGGAGACCTCCGTGAACAGGGGCAGCGAACGGCCGCCGGAGATCCAGGCGCTGTGGACCCAGAAGCAGGCGAGCGCCGGCACCCCGTAGGTGACGAAGTCCACATGGTCCGCCTGGAAGGCCGGCACGCCGAAGACCCAGTAGATGGCCGGGCCGATCAGCAGCAGCAGCAGGAAGGGCTTGGACAGCCAGTGCAGCAGGCCGTGCAGGTAGTGCAGCCGCTGGCCCAGCGTGTAGCCGCGCCCGACGAAGGGCCCGTCCCGCAGCAGCGCCACCTGGATGGTGCCGAGGCACCATCGCGCGCGCTGGGTGCAGTATTCCGCCATGTCCTCCGCCGACAGGCCGATCGACAGGCGTTCGTTCAGCCAGCGGGTCTCGAAACCCCGGCGGAGCAGCGAATAGGTGAGGTAGATGTCCTCGCTGACCGCGCCTTCGGGAAAGCCGCCCATGCGGTCGAGCAGGTCGCGCCGCACGATGAAGCCGGTGCCGACGCAGAAGGCGCAGCCCCAGGCATCCTTGGCCGGCTGGAACAGGTCGAAGAAGACGCGCTGGTCATCCACCCAGGACCCGGCGATGCCGAGGTTGTGCTGGATGGGATCCGGGTTGAAGTAGAATTGCGGCGTCTGCACCACGCCGACCTTGGGATCGAGGAACAGCCCCACCATCCGCTTCAGCATCTGCCGCTGCGGCGCGAAATCCGCGTCCAGCACCAGGATCAGCGGCGCCTTCGTGGTCGCCGCCGTCTGCCGGTAGCCGCTGTTGAGGTTGCCGGCCTTGGCGCCCTTGTTGTCGGGCCGCGTCAGGTAGCTGGCGCCCACTTCCTCGCAGTATTCGCGCAGCCAGGCGCGGCGGGTATCGTCCAGCACCCAGACGGTGAAGCGGTCGCGCGGGTAGTCGAGGGCCAGGGCGGAGACGATCGCCTTCTCCAGCACCTCCAGCTTCTCATTGTAGGTGCAGATGAAGATGTCGACGGCCGGCCAGTCGCCGCGCGCTTCCAGCAGCGCCTCCGCCGCATTGGCCTGGGCGCGGACACGCTCGGCGGAGCAGCGCGTCATGATCAGCGCGGCGCCCAGCGTATAGGCGATGGAGATGGTCTCGAAGACCAGGAAGAACCGCGCCCAGAGCGGTTCGAATGCGATGTCGAAGGCGGGCAGCGTCTGGGTGATGCGCCAATGCAGATAGATCAGGATGGGCAGCATGGCGCAGCCCGTGAACAGCAGGCGGTCGAAGGGCCGGGCGCGGTTCAGCAGCAGCGCCAGCAGCAGCGCCGCCAGGGCAAAGCCGGCACCCCAGGACAGCGCGGCCTGCAGGTCCCAGGGCGCGCCGCCGATCAACGGGTTGAGGCGTCCTGCGCCGGCGATGCTTCCGCGCGGCCGAAGATCATCGCCACCAGGCCGCGCGTCCAGCGCCAGGCGGTGGAGGTGGCGTCGCTGAAGAAGCTGCCATCCACCTCCACGCTGACCCAGCGGCCGATGTCGCAGGGAACGGTGGGCGCAAGCCGGCTTTCATAGCCGCGCGACCAGCGCCGCGGCGACCGGTCGTCGAATTCGACCAGGACGTACATCTCCCGCCGCTCCATCGGCGGGAAGGGAACCGCGTAGCCGGTATCCACGCGGTCCGTGGTGCGCGGCAGCACCTGCACCACGACGCCGTGGCGCGTCTCCTGCCAGCCATCGGCCTCGATCCGCACACGGGTGCCGAGGCCGAGCCGATGCGCCTGGCGGACGGAGAAGATGGCGACGACGAAGGCGCGGCCGCATTCGACGGTGCCCGCGATGGTGTCGCCCGCCGCCAGGCGCTGGCCAGGGCTGGCGAAGGCCCGGAGGATGTGGCCGCCATTGGAGGAGACGGCCTGCGCGGCGCGCTGCTGGTTGAAGCGCTCCTCCTCCACCCGCGTCTGCGCTTCCAGGCTGGCCAGGCTGCTGGCGAGCTGCTGGCGTTCCACCTTCATGCGGTTGATCTCGAGGATGGTGTCCCGCCGCCTTTCCACCAGCGCGCCCAGCGCGCCCTGGCCGTCCCCGACATAGCTGCCGGTCTCCACCGCGATATGCTCGGCGACGCGGCGCGCCAGCGTGGCCTCGGCGGCGATCAGTTCCTCCCGCGCGCCACGCTCCCGCATCTGGGCGATGCGGAAGACGGTTTCCGTGACCACGCCCCGCTCGAACAGGATGCGCTGGCGGTTGGCCAGCGCCGCCTGCTCCGCGGCGGCGGCGGCGGCGGCGGCGACCTTGGCGCGGGCCTCGCGCTCCCCCTCCTGCGCCATGCGGAGGGCATGGGCGCGGTGGGTGGACAGGGCGGCTTCCAGCGTCACCACCCAGGATTCCGCGATGGCCAGCCGCTGCTCCAGCCCCGACAGCGCGACGCGCGTGCCGGCGGTCTGGTTCTGCAGGCCGATCAGGGTGGAGCGGTCGAGCCGTTCGTTGCGCAGATGCGCCAGCACCTGGCCGGGCCCCACGGCTTCCCCCGGCTGGGCCAGCAGGCGGTCGAGTTCGCCATCGATCGGCGCCGTGACCAGGGCGATGGGCGCGTTGACTACGGCGCGGGTGGAGGTGTCGGACAGGATCGGCGGCAGGGTGGCCAGCAGCAGGCTGCCCGCCAGCATGATGGCGCCGGAATAGGTGACGGCGCGCAGCGTCCAGGCCGGCCAATGGGCCCGCAATTCGGCCAGGCTCGGCGGATCGAGCCGATGCAGCAGCGCCTCCGCGGCATCGCGCCAGGGGCGGGGATGGGGGGCGGGCGGTTCCGGCGCGGGCGGGGCGGCGGCCGGTCCGTGCAGGGCGGTGTCCGGCGACCCGGCATCCGGGCGGGGCGGCGCATCGCCGAAGCCGGGGGTGGCGGCCTCATCCAGGAAGATGGGCTGCGGCGCAGCGGGACTCGGCCGGGGCGCGACCGGTTCATGCCGGCGGCCGGGCCCGGGCCGGTCGCCAGCCGGCGCGGCGGTCTCCCAGGGAAAGCGTGCGGCGGCGGCGGCGGAGCCAGGACGTGTCGGATCACGCCCCGGCGCGGCATCACCCGCGGCCGACGTGACGTCCGTGCCTGCCGGCCGCGCGGCTTTGCGCGGGTAGCCCCACATCCGCATGCGGGGTTTGGCCCCCTCGGCGCGCCAGGACCCCGTGCCATCACGGCGGCCCCCGAACGCGGCATAAATTTTGAGACAGCGCCTAGCGAATTGGCGCACCCCTTCGTACTAAATTCACATCCGCGTCAAAACAAGCGATCTGCGGTTGCAGAGACCCGGCGATCTACTCGCCTCGCAACGCAGCGCCCGCCGCGATCGGCGCCAGGGGGGCCGCCAGGGCCAGCAGGGCGCCCAGCAGCAGCAGGTAGGGGCGTGCGGCCATGTCGGCGGCGGCGGCCTCGATGGCGGCGGCGCCGAAGATGACGGCGGGGATGGACAGCGGCAGGACGAGAAGGGGCAGCAGCACGCCCCCCCGCCGGGCGCCGAGCGTCAGCGCCGCGCCGGCCACGCCGAAGAGGGACAGGATGGCGGTGGCCAGCCCCAGCGCCACCATGGCCGTGCCCCAGGCCTCCACCGGCAGGTTCAGCATGGCGGCCGCCACCGGCGTCGCCGCCAGCAGGGGCAGGCCCGTCACCACCCAATGCCCCGCCGCCTTGGCCGCGGCCAGCAGCGCCGGCGGCAGGCCGGACAGCAGCAGTTGGTCGAGCGACCCGTCCTCCGCCTCCGCCCCGAACAGCCGGTCAAGCGGCAGCAGCGCGGCGAGCAGCGCCGCCGCCAGCAGGGCGCCGGGCGCGATGCGGGCCAGGATCTGCGGCTCCGGCCCGATGCCGAAGGGGAAGAGCGCGCAGACCAGGACGAAGAACAGCACCGCCGCCAGCGCATCCCCGGGGTGGCGCAGCGCCAGGCGCACCTCCCGCCCCAGCACGGCCATGAAGCCCTTCACAGGCGCAGCTCCTGCGCGCCGGGCAGGGGCAGCGGCAGATGCGTCGCCGCCAGCACCGCGCCGCCGGCCGCGCGATGGGCCGCCAGCAGCACGCCCAGCCTTTCGACGGAGGCCGTATCGAGCCCGACCGTCGGTTCGTCCAGCAGCCACAAGGCCGCCGGCGCCAGCGCGAGCCTGGCCAGGGCGAGGCGTCGCTTCTGGCCGGAGGACAGCACCCGCGCCGGCAGTTCCGCCAGCTCCGCCAGCCCCACCGCCTCCAGCGCCGCCTCCACATCGCCGCCCCAGAGCCGGGCAAAGAAGGACAGATTCTCCCGCGCGCTGAGGGAGGGCTTCAGCGCGTCCTGGTGGCTGAGGTAGCGGAGCCTGGCGGCATGGGCGACGCGATCCGCCAGCGCATCCTGCCCCTGCCAGAGCAGCTCGCCCTCCGCGAGAGGCACGAGACCCGCGAGCAACCGGAGGAGGGATGACTTGCCCGCGCCATTGGCGCCCACCAGCAGCAGCGCGCCGCCAGGGGGCAGCGTGAAGGACAGGCCGGCGAAGACCGCGCGTTCCCCCCGCCAGCAGGCGAGGTCCCGACCTTCCAGCATTCACCCCCCTCGAACCGGGTCCATAAGCCCGCCCGACCGGATGGACCGGCCCCCTTCCCTGTGGTTTAAGCCCAATGCTGCGGTCGCGAAAGCGCCGCGGGCGAAACCGCGCCTGGGTCGGCGGAAGGCGCCCCGTTTCCGGGGTCGCACCGGTCCCGGTGCCACGACGGGGATAACCGGACCATGCGGATGATCGGGCAGGACAGCCTGAAGACCCGCCGTACCCTCACGGTGGACGGCAAGGACTACAACTACTTCAGCCTGCCCGAGGCGGCGGCCAAGATCGGCGACGTCACGCGCCTTCCCTACAGCCTCAAGGTGCTGCTGGAGAACGTGCTGCGCTTCGAGGATGGCCGCAGCTACACGGTGGATGACGCCAAGGCCGTCGCCGGCTGGCTTGAGAAGGGCAGCTCCACCAAGGAGGTCCCCTTCCGCCCGGCGCGCATCCTGCTGCAGGATTTCACCGGCGTGCCGGCGGTGGTGGACCTCGCCGCGATGCGCGATGCGCTCAGCACCCTCGGCGGCGATCCGCGCAAGGTTAACCCGCTGGTACCGGTCGATCTCGTCATTGACCATTCCGTCATGGTCGACGTCTCCGGCACCAAGGATTCTCTCCAGAAGAACGTGGACATCGAGTTCGAGCGGAACGGGGAGCGCTACGAATTCCTCCGCTGGGGCCAGTCCGCCTTCGCGAATTTCCGCGTGGTGCCGCCGGGCACCGGCATCTGCCACCAGGTGAACCTGGAATACCTGGCGCAGGTGGTCTGGACGTCGCAGGACGGGCCGGACACCTACGCCTTCCCGGATAGCTGCTACGGCACCGACAGCCACACGACGATGGTCAACGGCCTCGGCGTGCTCGGCTGGGGCGTCGGCGGGATCGAGGCCGAGGCCGCGATGCTCGGCCAGCCCATCGCCATGCTCATCCCCGATGTCATCGGCTTCAAGCTGGTCGGTGAATTGAAGGAAGGCATCACCGCCACCGACCTGGTGCTGACGGTGACGCAGATGCTCCGCAAGAAGGGCGTCGTCGGCAAGTTCGTGGAGTTCTACGGCTCGGGCCTCGATGTCCTGCCGCTGGCCGACCGCGCGACGATCGGCAACATGGCCCCGGAATACGGCGCCACCTGCGGCTTCTTCCCGGTGGACAAGACCACCATCGACTACCTGCGCATCTCCGGCCGCGACGAACACCGCATCGCGCTGACCGAGGCGTACGCGAAGGCACAGGGCATGTGGCGCGACGCCACGACGCCCGACCCGGTCTTCACGGATACGATGGAACTCGACCTGTCGACGGTCGAACCCTCCATGGCCGGCCCGAAGCGGCCGCAGGACCGCGTGGCGCTGTCCAACATCGCCTCCTCCTTCTCCAAGGACCTGGCGGCGGGCACGATGGGCGTGCCGGGCGACAAGGCCGATCTGCGCGTTCCGGTGGAAGGCAGCAACTATGACCTCGGCCACGGCGATGTCGTGATCGCGGCCATCACGAGCTGCACCAACACCTCCAACCCCTATGTCCTCGTCGCCGCCGGCCTCGTGGCCCGCAAGGCGCGGGCCAAGGGCCTGAAGCCGAAGCCCTGGGTGAAGACCTCGCTGGCGCCCGGCTCCCAGGTGGTGACGGAGTATCTGGACAAGGCCGGCCTCTCCGCCGACCTCGATGCGCTCGGCTTCCAGACGGTCGGCTATGGCTGCACGACCTGCATCGGCAATTCCGGCCCGCTGGCGGAGCCGATCGTGGATGCGGTGGAGAACAACAAGCTGGTGGTCGCCAGCGTGCTGTCCGGCAACCGCAACTTCGAAGGTCGCGTGCATGCCAATGTCCGCGCCAACTACCTGGCCTCGCCCCCGCTGGTCGTGGCCTATGCGCTGGCCGGCACGGTGAAGCTGAACCTGACGACCGACCCGATCGGCACCGGCAGCGACGGCCAGCCCGTGTTCCTGAAGGACATCTGGCCGACGACGCAGGAGGTGAACGACACCGTCCACGCCGTCGTCACCCGCAAGATGTTCATGGAACGCTACGGCGACGTCTTCAAGGGACCGGCGCAGTGGCAGGCCATCCGCGTCGATGCGGACAGCGACACCTACCGTTGGAACAGCGGGTCTACCTACGTCCAGAACCCGCCCTACTTCACGGGCATGACGATGGATGTGGCGGACATCAAGTCCGTGCACGGCGCGCGCATCCTGGCGAGCCTGGGTGACAGCATCACCACCGACCACATCTCCCCGGCCGGCTCCATCAAGAAGGCGTCCCCCGCGGGCGACTACCTGCTGGAACACCAGGTCCGCCAGGCCGACTTCAACAGCTACGGCGCCCGCCGCGGCAACCATGAAGTCATGATGCGCGGCACCTTCGCCAATATCCGCATCAAGAACGAACTGGCGCCGGGCACCGAGGGTGGCGTGACCAAGCACCACCCCTCGGGCGAGGTGATGCCGATCTACGACGCCGCCATGAAGTACCAGAAGGAAGGCGTGCCGCTGGTTATCTTCGGCGGCAAGGAATACGGCACGGGTTCGTCCCGCGACTGGGCGGCCAAGGGCACCTTCCTGCTGGGCGCCAAGGCCGTGATCGCGGAGAGCTTCGAGCGCATCCACCGCTCCAACCTGGTCGGCATGGGCGTGCTGCCGCTGGTCTTCAAGAATGGCGAGGACCGCAAGTCCCTCGGCATCACCGGCGCGGAGACGATCGACCTGCTGGGGATCGAGGCCCTGTCGCCGCGCATGGACGTGACGATGGTGATCCATCGCCCGGACGGCACGACGCACAGCACGACGCTGATGTGCCGCGTCGATACGGCGGATGAGGTCGAGTACTACAAGAACGGCGGCATCCTGCACTACGTGCTGCGCGGCATGGCCAAGGCGGCCTGATTCCCCGCGGCGACGCCTTCGGCGTTGCCGTGGGGGCCCCGGTTTGGCGCTGATCCTCGACGGTCGGCGCCGCCTGCCGCGGCAAAGCCGCGGCAGGGCATCGGGGGGCTCCCAGGGGTCAGGGCACAGGCAGGGTTCGCCGGTGCCACGAAGCTGGAAGGGGCGCGGTCCGCAAGGGCCACGCCCCTTTCGCGTCCGGCGGCACATCGCCATCTGCGTTGACACCGCCAGCCCGGCTTCGGGACAGTGGCGGCGGAGGAGGGCGCGATGCCGAGCCTGACCGTGGAATTGACCGAACCCCTCGCCCGCTTCGTCGAGGAAGCGGTGGCGCGGGGCGACTATCCCGACGCCAGCGCCGCCTTGCGCGACGCCCTCTTCGTCCTGCGCCAGGAGAACCAGGTGCATGGGGAGAAGCTGGCGATCCTGCGCCGGGAAGTCCGGCGTGGCGCCATCGAGGCTGATGCGGGGCAGTTCTCCGACCTCACGGTCGAGGACATCGCCCGGCAGGTCCGCGCGGAAGCCGAACGCATCGCGTGACCGTGCCCGGCTACCGGCTTGCCCCGGGGGCGGCCGAGGATCTGCGCGCCATCCTGGCCCATACCCTGCGCCACTTCGGCACCATCCAGCACGACAGCCATGCCGCCCTGATCCACCGGGCCGCTCTTCTGGTCGCAGCGGAGCCTGACCGGATCGGCAGCGTCGATCGCCGTGACATCGCCGAGGGGCTCCGCGCCTACCCCCTCTGGATCGCCGCCCGCCGGCGCGGCGCCTCCCCCCACATCCTGTTCTACACGCGGGAGGGCGACGGCATCGCGATCCTCCGCATCCTCCACGCCGGCATGGACCCCACGCAGCACCTTCCGTCCTGACTGGGCGAACCAAACCCTGCGGCATCCGTTCCGGCCGTCATGCGCATCGCCGTCGTGATCAACTCCGCCTCCGGCTCCGCCCTCGGCCGCGACCAGATCGCGGCCGAGGTGGCCGGCCATCTGGAGGCCGCGGGCCTCGACGCCGTCCTCATCCCCGATCATCCGGAGGGGCTGCTCGCCCGCCTTGATGATGCCGTCTCCCGCGGGGCCGATGCCGTGGTCGTCGGTGGCGGCGACGGCACCATCGCGGCCGCCGCGGCGCGACTCATGGGCGGGCCGGCCGCGCTCGGCATCCTGCCGCTCGGCACCATGAACATGCTCGCCAAGGACCTCGGCATCCCCATGGACCTCGGCCAGGCGGCGGCGGCGCTGGCGCAGGGCACGATCCGCAGGATCGATGTCGCGGCGGTGAACGGGCATGTCTTCCTCTGCTCCTCCGTCATCGGTTCGCCGTCCTGGCTCGGCCGGCATCGGGAGAAGCACCGGGGCCGCGCCTCGCTCCGCACGCGGGTCGCCTTCGCGCTGGCCGCGCTGCGGTCCGGCTGGCACCACCGGCCGATGCGGCTCAGCGTCTCGCTGGATGGCGGGCGCGGCGTGCGGTTGTGGACCCGGGCGCTTTCGGTGGCGAACAACCGCTACGCCGAGGGCTTCGGCCAGGTGATGGCGAAGCCGCGGCTGGATGCGGGGGAACTCGGCCTCTATGTCGCGCGGCGCTACGGCGCCTGGTGGTGGGTGCGGCTGACGCTGGGCATGGCGCTCGGCACCTGGCGCGGCGACAGGCTGGTGCATGAACGCGCCGCCCGCGAAGTCACCATCCACACGCCCCGCACCGCGCTCCGGGTGATGAATGACGGGGAGGCCGTGCTGCTGCCACCCCCGCTGATCTACCGCACCCATCCCGGCGCGCTGCGCGTCATCGCGCCGCGGCCCGCCCCCGCCACCGTCGATGCGCCCGTGGCCGACGCCGTGCCCCCCGGCGCCGCGCTCGCCTGACCATGGCCCGCTGCATCGCCCATCTCTCCGACCTGCATTTCGGGGCGGAGGACCCCGCCGTGGTCGCCGCGCTGGCGGCCGACCTGTCGCTGAACCCGCCGGACCTGCTGGCGATTTCCGGCGACCTGACGCAGCAGGCGCGGCATCGGGAGTTCATCGCGGCGATGACCTTCCTCCGCGCCATCCCCGTGCCGATGCTGGCCGTGCCCGGCAACCACGACATGACACCATACGACATCATCGAGCGCTTCACCGACCCCTATGGCCGCTGGCGCCGCCATGTCGCGCCGGAGACGGAGCCGGTCTTCACCGACGCGGAGATCGCGGTGGTGGGGCTGAACACCGCGCGGCGCGGCGGCCTCTCCCTCAACTGGGCGCGCGGGCGCGTCTCCCGCTCCCGCCTCGCGCGGGCGGAGGCGAAGCTGGCGGCGCTGCCCGACGGGCTGTTCCGCATCGTCGTCGCGCACCACCCCTTCGTCGCCCCGGCCCTGGCACCGGCGGCGCGCCTGGTCGGCAATGCGGCGCCGGCGCTGGAGGCCTTCGCGCGGCAGGGCGTGGGGCTGGTGCTGACGGGGCACCTTCACCTCGGCGACATCCGGCCGATGGCGGAAGGCGGCATGCTGCTGGTGCAGGCGGCGACGGCGACCTCCACGCGCCTGCGCGGCACGCCGAACGCCTATAACCGCATCATCGTGGAGGATGGCCGGGCGCGGGTCCTCATCCGGGCCTGGGATGGCAGCGCCTGGCGGGACTCGCCCGCCCCCCTCACCGCCTGAGCGCGCGGCCGAGCGCGAGGGAGGCCGGGATGGCCGCCAGGCTGAGCGCCGCCATGCCCCAGAAGCCCAGCCCCCCCAGCGCCGCATAGGCCGGGCCGCAGGCCAGGGTGACGAGCATCATCCACAGCCCGACGCCCAGCGCCGCATGCAGCGTCTGCGCCGTCGCGGCCTCCGCCGGCGGCACCACCCGCGCCAGCACGGCCATGGCGGCCAGGTGCTGCATGCCGAAGGTGGCGGCATGCAGCATTTGGGCGGGAAAGAGGAACAGCGGGTCCACCGTGGCGGCCGTGATGGCCCAGCGCAGCACGCCGGCGCCGGCGGCGACGAGGGACAGGCCGGTCGGCCCCAGCCGCGCGACGATGCCGCGGCCCCAGAGGAACAGCGCGACCTCCGCCACCACCCCGGTGGCCCAGAGCGCGCCGATCAGCCCGGGCCCCAGCCCCGCCGCCTGCCAGTGCAGCGTGCCGAAGGCGTAGTACATCGCGTGGCTGGCCTGGATCAGGGCGGAGACCGCGAGCAGCCGCCGGAAGGCCCGGATGCGCAGCGGCGCCAGGAACCCCGCCCAGCCCCGCGCGGCGCGGGACGCCCCGGCCGGTGGCCGCGGCAGCAGCAGCGCCGCCACGGCGGTGCCGGCCAGGCACAGCACCAGCACCACCACCGCGCCCTGAATCCCCGCCAGCGCCACCGCCTGCCCGCCCGCCAGCGCGGCCAGGATGAAGGCGATGCTGCCGGCGGCGCGGACACGGGCGTAGTCGAAGCCCGGCTTCCCGCGCGCCGCGGTGACCGCCACGGCATCCGTCAGCGGCACGATCGGCGCGATGGCCGCGCTGTGCACGGCCTGCACCAGGAGCAGGGCGAGAAATCCCGCCGGCAGCAGGAACCCGCAGGCCGCCAGCGCGGAGATCGCCGCCGAGGCCGCCAGCACCGCCGGCGCATTGCCGATGGCATCCGCGATCCGTCCGCCGAGCGGCCCCGCCACCAGCCGCACGGCAGACCCCACGGCCAGCACCACCGCCACCTGTTCCGCCGACAGCCCATGCCCGGCCAGCACCGCCGGCAGGAAGGGCAGGATGACGCCCACCGCGGCGAATTGCGTGGCGAAGACCAGGGCATGGCGGGCGGCGAGGGTCACGGCGCGCACCCTGACCGCTGCGCGTCAGCGGCGGAAGAGGGCTGGCGCGAAAGGGGGTCAGGCCGCTTCCCGCAGGGTGACAACCTGCGGCCGTCGCGCCGGCGTTGCCGGCAGGGGCCGCCGGGGCGCGACAGGCGGCTCCAGGCTGGATTCCAGGGCGAAGGCGGCGATGCCGGCCAGGATCGCCAGCGCCGCGACCGCCACGGCCAGCATGGTCAGCGCCAGGCGTTCGGCTTCGGCCATCGGGGCTGGGTCGGGCAAGTCCGACGGCATGATGCCGGCGGCAACCCAGGCGATGGCCAGCGACAGCGCGCCGACGGCCAGGCCGATGAGCCACGGAATCCGCCGCGGCAGGGCTGCCGGGCTTCGCGGGTCGGACATGCAGGGCCTCCTGCCCCAGCTGGCACGGCGGGGGGACCGGCCAGGCCCCCACCCTCCCGCAGGAAGATTGACGCTTCGTTGCCAACCCCGCCGGAGCCCCTACCTCGGCCCAATCCGGCCCCAAAGGTTGCCAAGCCCGCGGCGGCGTGCCACCCGTCACCTCCCCCACGGACCATGCCGACCAACCAGATGTCCGATACCACAAGGTCACACGGCCAGATGTTCGCTCCCCGGGTTCGCGCCGTGCTCGGCCCCACCAATACCGGCAAGACCCACCTCGCCATCACGCGATTGCTGGCGCATGCCTCCGGCATCATCGGATTCCCGCTGCGCCTGCTGGCGCGCGAGAATTACGACCGCATGGTCGCCGCGAAGGGGGAGAAATACGTCGCCCTCATCACGGGGGAGGAGAAGATCGTCCCCCCGGAGGCCCGCTGGTTCGCCTGCACGGTGGAGGCCATGCCGCTCGACCGCCGCGCGGAATTCGTGGCGGTGGACGAGATCCAGCTCTGCGCCGATGCCGATCGCGGCCACATCTTCACCGACCGCCTGCTGCATGCCCGCGGCCTGGTCGAGACGATGTTCCTGGGCGCGGAGACCATCCGCCCCCTGCTGCAGCGCCTGGTCCCCCAGGCCGAGATCGAGACGCGCCCGCGCCTCTCGCAGCTCACCCACGCCGGTCAGGCCAAGCTGACGAAGCTGCCGCCGCGTTCCGCCATCGTCGCCTTCAGCGCGACGGAGGTCTACGCGATCGCGGAAGCCGTGCGCCGTCGCCGGGGCGGTTGCGCCGTGGTGATGGGGCGCCTGTCGCCGCGCACGCGGAATGCGCAGGTCGCGCTGTACCAGAATCGTGAAGTCGATTTCCTGGTGGCGACGGATGCCATCGGCATGGGCCTGAACATGGATGTGGACCATGTCGCCTTCGCCGATCTGAAAAAATTCGATGGCCACACCCTGCGCGCCCTGAACGCGCAGGAAGCGGCGCAGATCGCCGGCCGCGCCGGCCGCGGCATGCGCGACGGCACCTTCGGCACGACAGCCGAATGCCCGCCCCTGCCCGACGAACTCGCCCACCAGATCGAGGGCCATCACTTCGAGGCCCTGTCCCAGATCGCCTGGCGGAACAGCGACCTCGATTTCGGCAGCATCGACGGGCTGCTGGACAGCCTGGCCGCCCCGCCGCCCCAGCCGGGCCTCGCCAAGGGCAATGACGCGGTCGACCACATCACGCTGAACGCGCTGTCGCGGGAAGCGGAGACGCGCGGCCTGGCGCAGGGCCGCGCCCGCGTGCGGCTGCTGTGGGAAGCCTGCCAGGTGCCCGATTTCCGCAAGATGTCGGATGACAGCCACACGAGGCTCTGCGGCAAGATCTTCACGCATCTCGCGCAGGAAGGCCGCCTGCCGACGGATTGGGTGGCGGGCAACATCGCCGCACTCGGCAATGTGGAGGGTGACCTCGACACGCTGATGGCGCGCCTCGCCCATATCCGCATCTGGGCCTACATCGCCGCCCGTGGCGACTGGCTGGCGGACGCCGAGACGCAGCAGGCCGAGGCCCGCCGCGCCGAGGAAGCGGTCAGCGACGCGCTGCATGAACGCCTGATCGCCCGCTTCGTGGACCGCCGCGCCGCCCACCTGATCCGCAGCCTGGACGATACGGAGAAGGAACTGCTCTCCGCCGTCACCCGCCAGGGCGACGTGCTGGTGGAAGGCCATTCCGTCGGCAAGGTGCAGGGCTTCCACTTCCACCCCGACCCGGATGCGACGAAGGAGGAGGAGAAGCGCCTCGTCCTGCGGGCCGCCCGCCGTGCGCTGCGGGAGGAGATGCCGAGGCGCCTCGCCGCGCTGGAGATGGCGAAGGACGAATCCTTCACCCTGACGCCGCAGCACCGCGTGATGTGGGACAATGCGGAGGTCGCGCGGCTGCGCCCGGGGCCGGAACCGCTGAAGCCCCATGTGGACGTCATCGCCACCGAATTCCTCGACAACACCCAGCGGGAGAGGGTGCGGGCCAAGCTCGCCCTCTGGCTCGATGCACTGGTGAAGAAGGAACTCGGCGGGCTGGAGGCCATGGAGGCCAAGGCCGCCGAGGACAACACGCTGCGCGGCCCCGCCTTCCGGCTGCGGGAGAATATGGGCCTTGCCCCTGGTGCGACGGACCGGGAGGTGCCGGCCGATCTCCGGGCGCGCCTCAAGGCCATCGGCATCCGGGCGGGGCGCTATGCGCTCTACATGCCCGATGTGCTGAAGCCGCGGGCGATGCAGCTGCGCGCCCAGCTCTGGGCGCTCCGCCGCAACATCCCGACGCCGCTGCTGCCCAATCCCGGCCTGGTGGCGGTGACGCTGCCGGAAGTGCCGCTGCCGGCGCCGGCCGATCCCAACACGCCGCGCGGGCCGGAAGGCTGGCCGCCCGGCTTCGCCATCATGGCGGGCTGGCTGCCGGCGGGACGCGTGCTGCTGCGCCTCGACGTCGCGGAGCGCATCGCGGGCGAGCTCGGCTACCTGACCCGCCGCGCCCCCGCGCCGGTGCCGGAAGGGCTGGCCTCGCGCCTCGGCGTGAAGGGCGACACGCTGCCCATGGCGCTGGAGGCGATGGGCTTCCGGCTGATCCCGGGCGGCGAGCTGGAGGAGGGCCAGTTCGGCCCGCCGGCGCCGCCCCGAATCAGCGTCCACCGGCCCGAACGCCAGGGGCAGCGCGGGCCGCGCCGTCCGGAAGGCCGGCCAGAGGGACGTCATGAGGGACGTCATGAGGGGCGTCAGGAGGGGCGTCCCGAGCAGGCGCGCGGTCCCCGTCGCGATGATCGGCGCGATGACCGCCCCCGCGGCCCCCGCCCGGACGCCACGCCGGATGGCGCGCCGCGCCCCGTCTATTTCGGCCCGCCCATCCCGCCGGAGCTGCGCCAGCCACGGCCGGATCGCGGCCCGCGCCGGGATGGCCCCCCGCGGGAGGGTCAGCGCCGGGACGGCCCGCCGAGGGACGGCCAGCGCCGCGATTCCGGTCCGCGCCGCGACTCCGGCCCGCGCCCGCCCCGGGATGCCGCGCCTTCCGGCGACCAGCCGCCAGCGCCCCAGGCGGACCGCCCGCAGGGCGATCGTCCGCGCCAGGACCGGCCCCAGGGTGATCGGCCGCGCTTCGACGGCCCCCGCCCGGACCGCCGCCCCGATGGGCCGCGCCCGGATCGGCCCCAGGGCGACCGCCCGCGCGGTGACCGCCCCCGCTTCGATGGCCCGCGCCCCGATCGCGGTGGCGACCGGGGCGGCGACCGCTTCGGCCCGCGCGACCGGCCGCGGGAGGTGATCGCGGCGCCGAAGCCCGATTCGCCCTTCGCCGTCCTGGCGCAGCTCAAGCTGAAGAAGGACTGATCGCGGCATGGAGGCAGGGGAAGGGCGCGATTTCCAGCGTCTCGACCTCTGGCTCTGGTGCGCGCGCCTGGCCAAGACGCGGGGGGAATGCGCTCGGCAGGTTTCGGCCGGCCGGGTGCGCATCAACCGCCTGCCGACCGACAAGCCCCATGCGAAGCTGCGCGTCGGCGATGTGCTGACGCTGACGATCGGCGACCGCGTGCGCGTCTGGCGGGTGCTGGCACTGGCGGAGCGCCGCGGCCCGGCGACCGAGGCGCGGGGCCTCTACGACGACCTGTCCGATCCCGCCTGATCACTGCCGGGACGGCGTGGCATGACGCGCTGCGGCATACCCCGCTTGCCTTGCGTCGCGCGCCGGGCCATGTCGTCATCTCCGCGCCCTTGGCATGGCGCGGCTGACCGCCGCCGCTGGGGCGCGGCACGCATCTCCGCCGGAGGCGCAGTTGACCTACGTCGTCACCGAGAACTGCATCAAGTGCAAGTACATGGACTGCGTGGAGGTCTGTCCGGTGGACTGCTTCTACGTGGGCGAGAACATGCTCGTCATCCATCCCGACGAATGCATCGATTGCGGCGTCTGCGAACCGGAATGCCCCGCGGAGGCCATCCTGCCCGACAGCGATGACAAGGCGACGCCCTGGGTCGAGCTGAACCGCACCTATTCCACGCAATGGCCGAACATCACCCGCAAGGGACAGGCGCCGGCCGATGCGGATGAATGGAAGGACAAGCCGGGGAAGAAGGAGCTTTTCGACCCCAATCCCGGCTCGCCCTGACACCGGATCGCCGCGGGCCGCGGAAAGGCACGCCCCTTCGCCCCCCGGCGGGGCGGGGGTGGAAACGCGCGCCGCTTTGTGTTATGTTATCAATGAGATCGGGAAAACGGCACGGCCTGCCGCGCGTTTCCCCCTCATCGGGTTCATGACAAGCCCGCGACCGGGCCTCGCCCGCGGTGCCCTTCCCCGGCGGGGAAGGCCGCGTGCCAGGTTGTGCCGGATGCGGCATGGAAAGCGGGTGGCGTGATGAAGCAAACCGCCCAGGCCAAGACGGGCGCCGCCAAGGCCGGCGCCCTGACGAAGGCCGCTCCCAGGGCCCAGGCCGCCGCCGTGGCGAAGCAGCCCGGCAAGGCGGGCGCCAAGGCGGCCGCAGCGCCGCCCGCCGCCAGGTCCCAGGCAGCCTCCCCGGCGAAGCCGGCAGCGCCCACCCCGAAGACCCCTGACAGCAAGGCCCCGACCATCAAGACCCCAGCCCCGACGGCGCCGGAGGCCAAGGCCCCGGCTGCGAAAGCCCCGACCAGCAAGGCCGCCGCGGGCAAGGCCCCGGCCGGCAAATCCGCCGCCGCCAAGGCGCCCGCCGCCGATGCCCCCGCGGCCAAGGCCGCCCCGGCCGAAGCCAAGGCAGCCGCCCCGCCGCCCGTCCGCGCGCCCGATCCCGCACCGCGCCCGGCACCCCCGATGCAGAACCGCAGCACGCCACCCCGCCCCGCCGCCGCCGCCGCCGCCTCGGCGCGCCCGCCGGTCTATCCCCCCCGTCCCGCGCCCCGCCAGCCGGTGGTGGAGGAAGGGGATGACGCTTCCTCCCCGCCCCCGCCGCCGAAGCCCAAGGGCCCGCCGGTGGAGTTCAAGGCCGGCGACCATGTCGTCTACCCCACCCATGGCGTCGGCCAGGTCCAGGGGATCGAGGAAATGCCGGTGGCCGGCATGTCCCTCAAGGTCATCATCGTGACCTTCGAGGAGAACCGGATGACGCTGCGCGTTCCGGTCAACAAGGCCGCCTCCTCCGGCCTCCGCAAGCTCGCCAGCGCGGAGATGATGAACGAGGCGCTGGAAGTGCTGCGCGGCCGCGCCCGCATCAAGCGCACCATGTGGTCCCGCCGCGCCCAGGAATACGAAGCGAAGATCAACTCCGGCGACCCGCTGGCCATCGCGGAAGTGGTGCGCGACCTGCACCGCAATGCCGGCCAGCCGGACCAGTCCTTCTCCGAGCGCCAGATCTACGAACAGGCGCTGGATCGCCTGTCGGCTGAACTCGCCGCCATCGACCGCACGGACAAGAACGCCGCGGCCGACAAGCTGCAGACGTTTCTCAAGACCGTCACCTGACGGCGACGTCGGGTCTCAAGACCGTAACCTGAGGCCCCGCCCCGGGGGCGCCACCGCGCCCCCGGGCCCTTCACCGGAGCCTGAGCCCATGGCCGACGCCCAACCCAGCCGATTGTCGCCCCATCTCCGGCGCCTGGAAGCCGAGGGCATCGCCATCATCCGCGAAACCGCGGCCAGCTTCCGCAATCCCGTCCTGCTCTACTCCATCGGCAAGGACAGCAGCGTCGTCCTGCACATGGCGATGAAGGCCTTCGCGCCCGGCAAGCCGCCCTTCCCCCTGCTGCACATCGCGACGGGCTGGGATTTCAAGGCGATGCTGGAATTCCGGGACCGGCGCGTGGCGGAACTCGGCCTGCATTGCATCGTCCACACCAACCCCGACGGCCTGGCGCGCGGCATCGGCCCCCTCACCCACGGCTCCCAGCTCCATATGAACGTCATGGGGACGGAGGCGCTGAAGCAGGCGCTGGACGCGCATGGCTTCGACGCCGCCCTGGGCGGCGCGCGGAGGGACGAGGAGAAGGCACGGGCCAAGGAACGCGTCTTCAGCCACCGCACCGCCGGCCATGCCTGGGAGCCCCGGAACCAGCGGCCGGAACTCTGGGGCCTCTACAACACGCGGCTCAACGCCGGGGAGGGCATGCGCGTCTTCCCCCTCTCCAACTGGACCGAATTCGACGTCTGGGACTACATCGCGGCGGAGGAGATCCCCGTGGTACCCCTCTATTTCGCGGCCCTGCGCCCGATGGTCCGCCGCTCCGGCGCCCTCATCATGCGCGACGACGACCGGATGCCCCTGGAGCACGGGGAGAGCGTGGAGCCGATGTGGGTCCGCTTCCGCACCATGGGCGACTGGCCCCTGACCGGCGCCCATGAAAGCCGGGCGGAGACGATCGGGCAGGTCCTGGCCGAAATCCGCGAAAGCCGGAAGAGCGAACGCGAGGGCCGCCTGATCGACAGCGACCAGGAGGCGTCGATGGAACGCAAGAAACGCGAAGGGTATTTTTGACAGGCTGCCGCAGGCGGGTTGCGAAGCGGGCCGCCCGGGCCCCGCGACGCGCACCAGCCGTTGTCGATCACGCCAACTCGTATTCCACCTCCGGCACGTAATGCGCGGCCTCCTTCCCGAGGAAGGAGGAGAAGAGAGTAAAATGCTCCACCGTCACGGGGGGCGTGCGGAACAGGCTGTGGGCCTGGACGAAGCCGATCAGCTTGTGCGTCTCCGCCCGGTCCGTCCGCGCCAGCGTCACATGGGGGGCGAAGCGCTTGCGCTCCGGCTCCAGCCCGATGCGCTGCATGGCGGTTTCCACCTTGTTCTGCAGGCGGGTCAGGGCGTCCGACCGCTCCGCCGTCACATGCAGGGACTGGATGCGCCCCGCCTTCTCGAAGGTGCCGACGCCGGCCAGGACCAGGTCGAAGCGCGGGCAACGGATGGCGGCCAGCGCCGCGTCCACCTCCTCCGCCTGCCAGCCCTGCACCTCCCCGATGAAACGGAGGGTGAGGTGGTAGTTCTCCGGCGGCACCCAACGGGCACCCGGTATGCCCCCGGACAGGGCCGAGATCTGGGCCTTGACCAGGGGGGGGAGGGAGAGGGCGACAAACAGGCGCAGCATCGGCAGGCGCTCCGAATCCGGGGCAGCCCCAGCGGACTACAAAGGCCGCACCCGGTCCAGTAGCGTTTCGATGGCAGGAAGGATGCGCTCCGCCAGCAATTGTGCGCCCCGTGCGGTGGGGTGGATGCGGTCCGGCTGGTTGAGAGCGGGGTCGCCGGCGATGCCTTCCAGCAGGAAAGGGTAGAACACGATATCGGGACGGTCCCGCGCCAGGTCGCTGAACACCGCCGCGAATTCGCGGCCGTATTCAGCGCCGAGGTTGGGCGGCGCGATCATCCCCGCCAGCAGCACCGGCAGGTTGCGCCGGGCCAGCGCATCCAGGATCGCGACCAGGTTGCCCCGCATCTGCGCGGGCGTCAGGCCCCGCAGCCCGTCATTGCCGCCGAGTGCCACGATCACCGCATGGGGCCGGTCCGCCAGCGCCCATTCCAGCCGCGCCCGCCCGCCCGCCGTGGTGTCGCCGGACACGCCGGCATCCAGCACGCGCACGGGGCGGCCCCTGGCCCGCAGCAGCGCCTCGATCCGCGCCGGCGGGCCTTCGCCGCGCGCCAGGCCGAAGCCCGCGGTGATGCTGTCCCCCAGCATCAGCAGGCGGATTTCCTGGCCCTGTGCTACCGCAGGGCTAGCCGCCAGCAACACTCCGCAACCCGCCATGGCCTTTTGCAGCGCAGCGCGGCGCCCATATCGGGCCAAACCTTGCGAGGACTTCATGTCAGATCCCCAAACGGAGACGGCTGGGCCACTGGTATCGGCGAACGGCCTCGTCTTCACCGCCGCTGCCGCTTCCGGCCCCGTCCATGTGCTCCGCGGCGTCGATCTCACCGTCGGTGCGGGAGAGGCTGTGGGCATCGTCGGTCCCTCGGGGTCAGGCAAGACATCGCTCCTCATGCTGCTGGCGGGGCTGGAACGCCCCACCGCGGGTAGCCTCCGGGTCGCGGGCCAGGACCTGAAGGCGATGGACGAGGACGCCCTCGCCCGCTTCCGCCGGGACGAAGTGGGGATCGTCTTCCAGGCCTTCCACCTCATCCCCACCATGTCGGCGCTGGAGAATGTGGCCATGCCGCTGGAATTCGCCGGCCGGCGGGATGCCTTCGACCGCGCGGCGGCGGCACTCAGGGATGTCGGCCTCGGCCATCGCCTGGACCATTATCCCGGCCAGATGTCGGGCGGGGAGCAGCAGCGCGTGGCCCTGGCCCGCGCCGTGGTGGCGGAACCGCGGCTGATCCTGGCGGATGAGCCGACCGGCAACCTCGACCGCGCCACCGGCACCGTCGTGATGGACCTGCTCTTCGGGCTGCGGGAGCGCCTCGGCACCACCCTCATCCTCATCACCCATGACCCCGCCTTGGCGGAGCGTTGCGGCCGGCAGGTGCGGATGGAGGATGGCCGCATCACCGCCGATAGCGGCGATGGCCTGCGCATGGCGGCGGAGTAGCCCGCCATGCTGACCCATATCAGCCAGGGCTTCCGCCTGGCGCGGCGGGAATTGCGGGGCGGCTTCGCCTCGCTCCGCATCGTGCTCGCCTGCCTGGCGCTGGGCGTCGCCGCCATCACCGCCGTTGGCACCCTGCAATCCGCCACCAAGGCGGGGCTGGCGGCCGATGGCGCGCGGCTGCTCGGCGGCGATGTGGAGGTCCGCGTCGCCTACCGCCCCCTGTCGCCGGAGGCCCGCGCCTGGGCCACCAGCCGCGGCGCCCGCGTCTCCGAGGTGATCGAGATGCGCGCCATGGCCGTGGCCCCCAACGGGGAACGCAGCCTGGTGGAGTTGAAGGCGGTGGATGCCGCCTGGCCGCTGATCGGCGAATTCTCCACCGTGACGGGCTCGACGCTGGCGCCCCAGGCCGGCCGCCCCGCCGTGGCGCTGGAAGCCTCCGTCGTCGATCGCCTGGGCATCGCGCCCGGGGAGGCGATCCGCATCGGCGAGGCGAGCTTCACCTTCGTCGGCACCATCGCCCAGGAACCGGACCGGGTGGCGAGCCCGGCCGTGCTCGGCCCGCGCGCGCTGATCCTGGCGCAATCCCTGCCCGCCACGGCCCTGATCCAGCCGGGATCGCTGGTGAATTACGACACCCGCGCCTTGCTGCCGCCGGGCACGGATTCCCGCGCCTTCGGCCGCGCCTGGCAGGCGGCGATGGGCGATGGCGGCTGGCGCGTGCGCTATTCGGACCAGGCGGAGCCGGGGGTGAACCGCTTCCTGGACCGCGCCGCGGCCTTCCTGACGCTGGCGGGCCTCACCGCCCTGCTGGTGGGCGGCATCGGGGTCGCCACCGGCGTGCGCGCCTGGCTGGAAGCCCGCGGCCGCACCATCGCGACGCTGCGCTGCCTCGGCGCGCCGTCGGGCACCATCCTGGCGACCTACCTGATCCAGGTGCTGGTGCTGGCGGCGATCGGCATCGCCATCGGTCTCGTCGTCGGATCGGGCGTCACCTGGCTGGCGGCGCAGGCGCTGGCCGGAGCGCTGCCGGTGCCGCCGCGACTCGGCTTCTACCCCGGCGCGCTGGGTCTGGCGGCGCTGTACGGCCTGCTGACGGCGCTGGCCTTCGCGCTCTGGCCGCTCGGCCGCGCGCAGCGCATCCCGGGGGCGGCGCTGTTCCGGGACCTCGTCACCGCCAATCCGGGCTGGCCGTCCCGCCCGATCCTGCTGGCCAATCTGCTGGCGGCGCTGGCGCTGGTGGCGCTGGTGGTGGGCACGGCGGAGCAGCCGAAATTCGCCCTCGGCTTCTGCGGCGGCGCGGCGGTGACGCTGCTGCTGTTCCGCCTGGGTGCCACGGGCCTGATGCGCTTCGCGAAGGGGCTGCGCGGCATCCGCCGCCCGGCCTTCCGCCTCGGCCTCGCCAACCTCCATCGCCCTGGCGCGCCGACGCCCACCATGCTGGTGGCGCTCGGCATCGGCCTCACGACGCTCGCCGCCATCGCGACGATCGAGGGCAATCTCCGCGCCCAGCTGGCCGACCAGCTGCCGCGCGCCGCCCCCAGCTTCTTCTTCATCGACATCCAGAACGACCAGGCGGAGGAATTCGACCGCATCGCCCGCGCCCAGGCCGGCGTGGACGATGTCCGCCGCGTCCCCTCGCTCCGCGCCCGCGTCGTCGCGGTGAACGGCACGCCGGCGGAGCAGGTGAACGCGACCGAGGAGACGCGCTGGGCGCTGCGCGGCGACCGCGGCCTGACCTATGCCGCGACGCCGCCGGAGGGCACGCGCCTGGTGGAGGGCCAGTGGTGGCCGGCCGACTACAGCGGCCCGCCTCTGGTGTCATTCGACGCCGCCATCGCCCGCGGCTGGGGCATCGGCATCGGCGCCACGCTGACCGTGAATGTGCTCGGCCGCGACATCGACCTGAAGATCGCGAGCCTGCGGGAGATCCAGTGGCGGGGCCTCGGCATCAACTATGTCATGGTCGCCTCCCCCGGCCTGCTCTCCGCCGCCCCCCACACCCACATCGCCACCGTCCGGTCGGAGGCGGCGCAGGAGGTGTCGGTCCTGCGCGCCATCACCGATGCCTTCCCCAATGTCTCCGGCATCCGGGTGCGGGATGCGCTGGAGGCGGTGGCCGGGCTGCTGTCCCGCGTCGGCGTGGCACTCCAGGCCACGTCGTCGGTGACGCTGCTGGCGGGGATGCTGGTTCTGGCCGGCGCGGTCGCGGCGGGGCAGCGGGCGCGGGTGCGCGATGCCGTCATCCTCAAGACCATCGGCGCCACGCGCAGCCAGGTCCGGGGCGCCTGGCTGGTGGAATTCGGGCTGCTCGGCCTGGTGGCGGGGCTGCTGGCCGCCGCCGCGGGCTCCGCGGCCTCCTGGGCCGTGATGCGCTTCGTGATGAATGCGCCCTGGGTCTTCCTGCCGGGGACGCTGGCGGTGACGGTGGCGGGCTGCGTGCTGCTGACCCTGGCGCTGGGCTACATCGGCACAGCCCTGGCGCTGCGGGCGCGGCCGGCGCCGCTGTTGCGGAACGAGTAGAGCTCGGGCTTCATCGGGGCATGGACATTTTTGCAGACGCCGCCCCCGCGGCGGGCCCCGAAGCCGCCCTCTCGGCGGAAGACGCCGCCCGCCTCCGCCACGCCTATGCCCTGGCCGGCAAGGCCCGCGCCCGGGGCGACCGTCCCTTTTCCGCCGTGGTGGTCGCCGCCGACGGCACCATCCTGGCGGAGGGCCTGTCCACCCAGGGCACCGGGGGCGGCGGCACGCTCGCCCACAGCGAGATGAATGCCTGCCAGGCCGTCATCGCCGCCGGCATCCCCCGCGCCACCTTGCGGGCCGCCACGATCTATTCCTCGGGCGAGCCCTGCTCCATGTGCTCCTCGGCCATCTTCTACACCGGCATCGGCCGGGTGGTGTACGGCCTCTCCGCCGCCGCCATCCTGCATCTGCGCAATGCGCAGCCCCACACCGCCGGCCTCAACCTCTCCTGCCGCGCGGTCCTCGCCACGGCAGCCGAGTCCGTGGAAGTGGTGGGCCCGGCGCTGGAGGCCGAGGGCGCCGTCCCCCACCAGGGCTACTGGGTCCAGGGCGCCGCCTGAGCGCCGTGTAAGGCGCCCGTAAGCCATCCGCGTTACAGGATCTTTCAGCACCCGGACCGGGGCCGCAGATGGCCGCGCCTCCCGGGTTGATCTGGATTACGAAAACTCCATATGATGGCGCATGCCGGGGCGGCTCTAACCCTCGCCCCGCAGGAGGTCTTCAAACCATGGCTTTCGGTCCCGACAACCGCTTTCAGACGGGCGCGTCGGCCTGGACCCAGCCCTTCGGGCGGTCCGCGGCCGTTGATCAGGCGCAGCTCGACGAAGGGCTGCGGAGCTACATGCTGCGCGTCTACAACTGGATGGCCTCCGGCCTCCTGATGACCGGCATCGTGGCCTACCTGATCTCGTCGAACCCCGACGTGGCCGCGCTGTTCTACCAGGTGGTCCGCGGCCCGCGCGGCATCAGCACCGTGCCGACCATCCTCGGCTGGATCGCGATGTTCGCACCGCTTGCCTTCATCCTGGTGCTGAGCTTCGGCATCAACCGGATGAGCAAGACGACGGCGCAGGCGCTGTTCTGGGTCTTCTGCGCCGTGATGGGCGCGTCGATGTCCAACATCTTCGCGATCTACACGGGCGCCTCCATCGCCTCCACCTTCTTCATCACGGCGGCGATGTTCGGCGCGGTCAGCCTCTACGGCTACACGACCAAGGCGGACCTGACCCGGATGGGCAGCTTCATGATGATGGGCCTCATCGGCATCATCATCGCGGGCCTGGTGAACATGTTCCTCCAGTCCTCCGCCCTGCACTTCGCGATCAGCGTGATCGGCGTGGTGGTCTTCGTCGGCCTCACCGCCTACGACACGCAGCGGATCAAGGCGGACTATCTGGAATACGCCTATGCCGAAGGCACGGATGAAGCCGGCAAGCGCAGCGTCTTCGACGCGCTCGGCCTCTACCTGAACTTCGTCAACATCTTCCAGCTGCTGCTGCAGTTCGTCGGCGTCCGCCGCGAATAGCAGCCAGCACCCGGAAGGGGCTGAACAAGGCGGCGCGCATCCCCCGGGGTGCGCGCCGCTTCCGTTTTGGGGCCGCTCAATGCTATGGCACCGCCGTGCGCCTGCGCCCCGCCCTGATCCGCCTGCTGACCGTCCTGCTGCTGCTGCAGTGGGGCACGGCGTTCGGCCATTGCCTGCGCATGGCCTCCCCGGAAGCGCTGCTCCACCTGGAGATCTGCACGCCAGACGGCATCCAGCGCTTGGCGATGCCGATCGACCAGGACGGGACGGACCCGGTGGCGCCGAGCCCCGCCCATCCGCCCGCCTTCATCTGCCCTGCCTGCGCCGGCCCCGCCGCGGTGGCCCTGCCGCCGCCGGCGGTCACCCTGGTGGCGCCGCTGCTGCTGGTGCAGGCGCCGCAGCCGCCGCCGCCTTCCACCCCCAGCCCGGCGCCCCCGCCCCGCTGCCAGCCCCCGCCCCGGGCACCACCGACCTCCTGAACCCGTCCATGCCCGCCGGCCCCGCGCCGGCATGCCCCAACGGTTCCAGGAAACGCATCATGTCCCGTTCCATCATCAAGGCCGCGACGCTCGGCCTGCTCGCCTGCCTGCCGCTGGCCGCGGAGGCCCATGTCACGCTGGAGGTCCAGCAGGCCCCGCCCAATTCCACCTATCGCGGCGTCTTCCGCGTGCCGCATGGCTGCGAAGGCGCGCCCACCATCCGCCTCACCGTCCGCCTGCCGGAAGGCGTGACGGAAGCCCGGCCCATGCCCAAGGCCGGCTGGACGCTGCGCACCGTGCCCCGCGCCACCGCCCCCGCGGCGGCTGGCCACGGCGCCGCGCCCCCGGTCGCGGAGGTCATCTGGGAGGGTGGCAGCCTCGACGACGCCCATTACGATGAGTTCATCGTGCGGATGCGCCTTCCCGACCGCCCCGGCGAACTGCTCTACATCCCCGTCGTGCAGGATTGCCCGGATGGGAAGCAGGCCGCCTGGGTGGAGATCCCGGAGGCAGGCCGCCGCGTGACCGATTACCGCATGCCCGCGCCGGCCGTGCGCCTGGCGCCGCGCAACTGAAGGGGCTTCGGACCATGGACCAGACCCGCCGGCTGCTGCCGCTCGCCGCCCTCGCCGCGGGGGCCGCCAGCCTCGCCCCCCGCCCCGCCTCCGCCTGCGATGCGGAGGCGATGGAAGCCCACCTGACCGCCGTCTGCGACGGGGCGCTGGAACCCGCCCGCCAGGCGCTCGCCGCCGCGATGGAACACGCGACGCCGGAGGAGCGGATGGCGATGCAGCGCGCGCTGACCATCGCCAATTCCACCTGCACCACCGGCGACCCCGTCGCGGGCGCCCGGATCGCCGCCAACCTCGCGCGCCTCGCGGGGCGCATCGAGGGGCGGGCCGGCGTGCAGAGCCTCACGCTCGACCTGCTGGGCTGAGGGGAACGCCATGACCATCCTGACCCGCCGCGGCGCGATCGCCGCGGCGATGCTGATCGTCCCCGCCGTCGCCGCGGCGCAGCAGCCCGGCGTCACCGTCAACGCCCCCTGGACCCGCGCCGCGGGCCAGGGTGGCACGGGGGCGGGCTTCATGACGCTGCGCAATGCCGGCGCGGCGCCGGATCGCCTGGTGTCGGCCCGCGCCGCCATCGCCCGCACGGTGGAGCTGCACACCCACATCCACGACAATGGCGTGATGCGCATGCGCCCCGTGCCCGCCATCGAGGTCCCGGCGCGGGGCGAGGTGCAGCTGCGGCCGGGCGGCTTCCACCTGATGCTGATCGGCCTGACCGCGCCGCTGCGGCAGGGCGAACGCATCCCCGTGACGCTCGTCTTCGAACGGGCGGGCGAGGTGCAGGTGGAACTCGCCGTCGAATCCGCCGGCGCCCGCGGCCCGGCGGCGGGCGGCCATCACCACCACTGACGCGACAGCGCCTGGCCATGCTGTGATGCCTCCCTGACGCAGGAGGAGACGACGGCATGGCCAGGCGAATCGACCCCGCCACCCTTGCCCCGGTGGTGGGCACCTTCTACCCGCCGCCCTTCCACACCCCCTGCCTCGCCCGGGCGCGCACGAAGCTGGGGGATGCGGCGGGGCTGACGCAGTTCGGCGTCAACCTGCTCCGCCTTCCTCCCGGCGCCTGGTCCAGCCAGCGCCACTGGCAGACCCTCTCCGATGAATTCGTCTTCGTCCTGGCCGGTGATGTCACGCTGGTGACCGATGCGGGGGAGGAGGTGCTGAAGGCCGGGGAGGCCGCGGGCTTTAACAGGCTGCGGAAGGACGGGCGGCTGAGGATGGGCGAGCGAATTTTCGTGCAGGAAAGGATGACGCGCAGATACGATGTGGTTGCATCGTGGCAAGCGGCAGACGAATCCTGCGCGGAAAGGCGCCGTCCAGCCGACCCGTCCCGTTTTTCCGCAGCCTGTAAAGGCCGGCGACCCCGATGGCCACCACCTCCGCAACCATACGGACCGGGATGTGCTGGTGCTGGAGATCGGCACGCGGATCGAGGGCGATGGCGCCGTCTATCCGGACATCGACATGCTGTCGCCCGCGCATGGGCAGCCCGCGATGTACACGCACCGCGACGGCACGCCCTATCCCGGCCTGAAGCGGCGCGGGCCCGAGGAGGCCCCCGGCGAGGAATAGCCGGCCCCGGTTGTCGCCAGCCGCGAAGCGGAGCAAACCTTTCCCCAACCCACGGGGTAAAGGATACGACCATGCTGAAGATCCATGGAATCGCGCGCAGCCGGGCCTTCCGCTGCATCTGGGCGGCCGAGGAAGCGGGCCTGCCCTACGAAGTCATCCCCGTCGGCTTCGGCCCGGGCCTGAAGGACGCCATCTCGGCCGTCAATCCGAACGGCAAGATCCCGGCGATGACCGATGGCGACCTGGTGCTGTTCGAAAGCCTGGCGATCAACCTGCACATCGCCGCCAAGGCCGGCGCGCCGCTGATGCCCGCGGGCGACGATGCCTCCCGCGTCCTGCAATGGACCTTCTGGGCGGCGACGGAGGTCGAGCCCTCGGCCGGGATGTGGGCCTACAACACCTACCTGAAGCCGGCCGACCAGCGCGATCCGGCGGTGGCGAAGGCGGGGGCGGAGGGAGTCGCGGCGCGACTCGCGGTGCTGGAAGGCCACCTGGCGAAGACCGGCCCCTGGCTGCTGGGGGCGAACTACACCATCGCCGACTGCAACCTGGCCGCCGTGCTCTATGGCGCCTGGTCCAACGGCTTCGATTTCGGCCCCTTCCCGAAGGCCAAGGCGTGGCTCGATGCCTGCGTCAGCCGCCCGGCGGCGCTGGCCGCGCGGAAGCAGCGGGAGGGCTGAAGAACGGCCCCTGGGCCGCGGCCCCGCGCTCAGAGCCTGTGAAAGAATCGAGCTTGAGCATTAATGCCCGTTGAAATCATTGGGCTTTTTCCTCGGATTCCGGCGCTTTCGGGCATTAATTCACAAGCTCTCAGCGCGGGCCGCGGCTGCGGTTCTGCGCCAGCTGGTCCGGCGTGAGCTGGAAGCTGATCCGCACCAGGTAGTTGCCGGCGGACACGCCCTCGCCGATCGGCAGGCGCAGCCGCGCCGCCTGGCCCGTGCTGTTCACGCGGGTCTGGTTGGAGGCGAGCGTCGCCCGCGCCGTGAAGGCCTGGCGCTCGATCACATCCGTGTCACCGGCATCCGACACCGCGATGAACCACGGCATGTCGAGGCTGCCGCCCCGCGCGGCCGGGCCGCGTTCGACCTGGAAGCGCGGCGTCACGCGCACATCCAGTGCCCGCCGGTCCCGCGACGCGTAGTCGCAGACCGCGTCGAAGCCCGCGATCCGCGCATCCAGCACCATCGTGGTCAGGTCGCGCGGCGCGCCGGCGACATACTGGGTCAGGTCCGCGCCATCGGCCAGGATGGTGATGCGCGGGCAGGGTGCCTGCCCGGCGGTCAGCACGTTGCTGGTCGATTCGCTGCCGCCGCAGGCCGCCAGCATCGCCGGCAGCGCCAACACCGCCACACCCTTGGCCACAACGGACCGGAAGCCTGGATGCGCCATGCCGGAGCACTCCCCCTTTGAACCCGTGACCGCGGCCGGTAAGGTGGCGCCGCGCCACCCGCTGCGTCTATCGCATCGCGGGCGCCGCCCGACTATCCCCGACCGATCATCCCCCTGCGCCGATCCCCGCCCAACCACCAGAAGCCGAGCCGCCGAAGCCCCGATGCCCGATGAGACGAAGCCCCGGCTGAACGTGTTGCTGGCAGGCCCGCGCGGATTCTGCGCCGGCGTGGACCGCGCGATCAAGATCGTGGAGGAGGCGCTGCGCCGCCACGGCGCGCCCGTCTATGTCCGGCATGAGATCGTGCACAACCGCTTCGTGGTCGAAAGCCTCGAACGCCAGGGCGCCGTCTTCGTCGAGGAACTGGACGAGATCCCCGATGACGGCCGCCCCGTCGTCTTCTCCGCCCATGGCGTGCCGAAGGCGGTGCCGGAGGCGGCGGCGAAGCGCAACCTCTTCGCCCTCGACGCCACCTGCCCGCTGGTGAGCAAGGTGCACCGGGAGGCCGAGCGCCATTTCGCCCGCGGCCGCCACATCCTGCTGATCGGCCATGCCGGCCATCCGGAGGTGATCGGCACCATGGGCCAGCTTCCCCCCGGCGCCGTGACGCTGGTGGAGGATGCCGCCCATGCCGAGACGGTGGAGCCGCCCTCCGGCATCCCGCTGGCCTATACCACCCAGACCACCCTCTCGGTCGACGACACCGCCGGCATCGTCGCCATCCTCCAGCGCCGATTCCCGGAGATCGCGGGCCCGGCGAAGGAGGACATCTGCTACGCCACCACCAATCGCCAGGCCGCCGTGAAGGCGATCGCGGCGAAGGGGGCGGAGCTGGTGATCGTGGTCGGCGCCCCCAACAGCAGCAATTCCGTCCGCCTGGCGGAAGTGGCGAAGCGCGCCGGCGCGGCGCGCTCCGTCCTCGTGCAGCGCGGCGCGGCACTCGATCCCGCCATCGCCGATGGCTGCACCACCATCGGCCTGACCGCCGGCGCCAGCGCGCCGGAAGTGCTGGTGGAGGAGGTGCTGGCCAAGCTCGCCACCCGCTTCACCCTGGTGGTGGAGGAAGTGGTGGTGGCGGAGGAGAAGGTGGTCTTCCGCCTGCCCGCCGGGCTGGCCGCGGAATAGCCCTGATCCATGGCGGTCTATACCGAGGTCTCGGACGAGGCGCTGCGCGCCTTCCTGGGCGATTACGACATCGGCGGCCTGGTCGCCTTCCGCGGCATCGCGGAGGGCGTCGAGAATTCGAACTACGCGCTGCGCACCGATCGCGGCGACTATGTGCTGACGCTGTACGAGAAGCGCGTCGATCCGACGGAACTGCCCTATTTCCTCGGCCTGATGGACCATCTGGCGGCGCGCGGCCTGGCCTGCCCGGTGCCGGTGCGCGGGCGGGATGGCGATGCGCTGCGCGAACTGGCCGGGCGCCCGGCGGCGATCTGCACCTTCCTGGAAGGCGTCTGGCCGCGCCGCGTGCGGCCGGACCACCTGGCGCCCCTCGGCCAGTCGCTGGCGCGGCTGCACGATGCCAGCGGGGATTTCCCCGCCAACCGTCCCAATGCGCTGGGCCCCAAGGGCTGGGCGCCGCTGCTGGAAGGCTGCCGCGAACGCGGCGATGAGGTCGCACCCGGGCTGGTGGCGGAACTCGATGGCCATCTGGCCGGCATCCTGGCCGCCTGGCCGGCGGCGGGCGCCCTGCCGGTCGGGCAGATCCATGCCGACCTCTTCCCCGACAACGTCTTCTTCCTGGACGATGCCGCCGGGCGGCCGCGCGTCTCCGGCCTGATCGACTTCTACTTCGCCTGCACGGACCTGCTGGCCTATGACATCGCCGTCTGCCTGAATGCCTGGTGCTTCGAGGCCGATGGCATGTTCAACGTGACGAAGGCGCGATCCCTGCTGACGGGGTATGAGGGCGTGCGCCCGCTATCGCTGGCCGAACGCGCGGCCCTGCCCGTGCTGTGCCGCGGCGCCGCCATCCGCTTCCTGCTGACCCGCCTCTATGACTGGACGCATACCCCCGCGGATGCGCTGGTGACCCGGAAGGATCCCTTGGAATACCTGCGAAAGCTGCGCTTCTTCGCCCAGGCCGAGACCGCCGGTGCCCTTGGACTCTGACGACCGGCCGCTGGTCGAGATCTGGACGGATGGCGGCTGCAAGCCGAATCCGGGCCCGGGCGGCTGGGCCGCGATCCTGAAATTCGGGGCGACGGAGAAGGAGCTGACGGGCCACGACCCCGCCACCACCAACAACCGCATGGAACTGACCGCCGCCTGCGCGGCGCTGGAGGCGCTGAAGCGCCCCTGCCGCGTGGTGCTGCACACCGACAGCGAATATGTCCGCAACGGCATGGAACGCTGGATCAAGGGCTGGGTCAGGAACAACTGGAAGAACGCGGCGAAGGAGCCGGTGGCGAACTACCCGCTGTGGCAGCGTCTGCTGGAAGCGGCGAAGCCGCATGACGTGGAATGGAAATGGGTCCGCGGCCATGCCGGGGACGCGATGAACGAACGCGCCGACGTGCTGGCGACGAAGGCGCGGATGGGGGCGGGGTGATGGCGCTCGCGGCCTGGTGGAACGGGATTGTCGCGCGCCTTTCGGACAGCGGCGCGGCCGCCCCTGACCCCCGCGCCACGATCCCGCCGCCGCCGGCGAATGGTTCGCTGCTGAGCCTCGCGGAGATGCGCCAGCTGACGCGGACGGATCTAGAGAACGCTGCGCGGATACGCTGCCAGGCCGTGCAGGTTGATCCCTGGACGGTGCTGTGCCGCGTCCTCGGCCGCTTCAAATTCCTCGTCGATGGCCGCGATATCGCATTGGCCCCGCATCTCATGCTGGATGGCTACTGGGAGATGTGGTGCACGGAATACATGCTGGCCCATATCAGGCCGGGCATGGTCGTCATCGATGTCGGCGCCAATCTTGGTTACTTCTCCGTCCTCCTGGCCGACCTCGTCGGCCCGGACGGGCGCGTCGTCGCGGTGGAGCCCAATCCGCGCATGGCGCAGTTGACGGAACGCAACCTCGCCCTGAACGGCTTCTGGCATACGGCGCGCGTCGAACGCATCGCCGTCGGCGCGACGAGCGGCGAGGCGCTGGCCTTCCGCTTCGTGGCCTCCGATCCGAAGAATGGGCGTGTGGTGAAGGCCGGTGGCGTGTTGCCCGATGATGGCGACACCGCGGAGATCGCCGTGACCGGCATGCGGCTGGACGATCTGGTCGCCGGCCCCGTGGACTTCATCAAGATCGACGTGGAGGGGGCGGAAGAGCAGGCCTGGGGCGGTCTCACCCGGCTGCTGGACGCCAGCCCCGACATCACCGTGCTGATGGAATTCAACGCGCTGCGCTGCCGCACGCCGGAAGCCACGCTGGCGGACATCGCCACCCGCTTCCCGCTGCGCGAACTCCGGCTGGGAGGGGACGTGCAGCTGGTGACGCCGGCCGAGATCATGGAACAGCGGGAGGATACGCTGCTCATCCTCTCACGGCAGGCCCCGACGCCGACGCCTGCGCAGAATAAGGGCTGATCCTGGCCCCGCCGGGGGCAGCGCCGGGCGGCGCGCCCGCTCAGGCCGGCCGCAACCCGAAACGCCGTCTGGACGACCGCCCCGCTTGCGCGCGATGCTCGCCCTCGAACGAACCGATGGGGGCTTGGCATGGCTGGCATTTCCTTCACCCGCCGCGCGGCGTTGGCGACGGCAGGCACCGGCATCGCATCCGCCGCGCTGATCCGCGCGCGCGGTGCGCAGGCGCAGGGCGCGCCGGTGAAGGTGGGGGAACTCAACTCCTACTCCCGCATGGCCGCCTTCTCCGTCCCCTACCGCAACGCCATCCAGCTGGCGGTGGATGGCATCAACCGCGCCGGCGGCGTCATGGGGGGCCGGCCCCTCGAATTCGTCTTCCGCGACGATGGATCGACACCCGGTGACGCCGTGCGCGTGGCGGAGGATCTGCTGACGCGCGAAGGCTGCGCCTTCCTGGCCGGCACCTTCCTCTCCAATGTCGGCCTCGCCGTCGCGGATTTGGCGAACCAGCGCCGGCGGCTGTTCCTGGCAACGGAACCGCTGACCGATGCGCTGACCATGGCGCAGGGCAACCGCTACACCTTCCGCCTGCGCCCCAGCACCTACATGCAGACGCGGATGCTGACCGAAGCGGCGCGCGGCCGCACCACGCGGCGCTGGGCGATCGTCGCGCCCAACTACGAATACGGCCAGTCCGCCGCCGCCAATTTCAAGCGCCTGATCACCGCCAGCATCCCGGGCGCGGAGATCGTGGCGGAGCAATACCCGGCGCTGGGCCGCGTCGATGCCGGCGCCACCGTCGGCGCGCTGGCCCAGGCGCGCCCCGATGGCATCTTCAACGTGCTGTTCGGACCGGACCTGACCGCCTTCGTCCGCGAAGGCAACACCCGCGGCCTGTTCGAACGCCGCTTCGTGCTGTCCCTGCTGACGGGCGAGCCCGAATACATGATCCCGCTGGGGGATGAGACGCCGGAGGGCTGGATCGTCACCGGCTATCCCTGGGAACAGATCACGGATGGGCCGCACAAGGCCTTCATCGACGCCTACCGCGCCCGCTTCAACGACACGCCGCGCAAGGGGTCGCTGCTGGGCTATGTCACCGCGCAGGTGGTGGCGAATCTGCTGAACAAGGCGAATTCCATCGACAGCGAAGTGCTGGTGGATGCCTTCAAGGACCTGCGCACCGATACCGTCGTCGGCAACGTCACCATGCGCGGCATCGACCAGCAGGGCACCATGGGCACCTGGGTGGGAGAGACGGTGCTGCGCGGCCGCAATGGCGCCATGCGCAATGTGCGCTACGCCGACGGCGCCGACTTCATGTTCCCGGAAGCCGAGGTGCGCGCCGCGCGCCGCAGCTGATATCGATGGATATCGGGTTCATCGTGGTCCAGTCCCTCTCGGGACTGGCCAGCGCCTCCGCGCTGTTCATCATCGCCTCGGGCCTCACCCTCGTCTTCGGCGTCACGCGCATCGTCAATTTCGCGCATGGCAGCTTCTACATGCTGGGCGCCTATATCGCCGTCACGGTGGTGCCCTGGCTGCTGGAGATCGACCGCTCGCCCACGCTGTTCTTCGTGGGCGTGCTGATCTCCGCCATCGCGGTAGGCGTGCTCGGCGTGCTGATGGAACTCCTGCTGCTGCGCCGCCTCTACAAGGTGCCGGAGCTGTTTCAGCTATTGGCCACCTTCGGCGTGGTGCTGATGGTGCAGGATGCCGTGCTGAAAATCTGGGGCCCCGTCGATATCCCCGGCCCGCGCGCACCCGGCCTGCGCCATGGCGTGGAGATCCTGGGCCAGCGCTTCCCGGCCTATGAGCTGTTCCTGATCGTCATCGGCCCCGCCGTGCTCGGCCTGCTCTGGCTGCTGATGCACCGCACGCGCTTCGGCATCCTGATCCGCGCCGCGACGCGGGACCGGGAGATGGTCGGCGCGCTCGGCGTGAACCAGGCGATGCTCTTCACCGGCACGCTGTTCCTCGGCGCCGCGCTCGCGGGCCTCGGCGGCGCCCTGCAGATTCCGCGCGTCTCCGCGTCATCGCAGATGGACCTCTCCATCATCACGGAGGCCTTCGTGGTGACGGTGATCGGCGGCATGGGCAGCGTGCCCGGTGCCTTCCTCGCCGCCGTGCTGATCGGACAGCTCCAGGCGTTCGGCGTGCTGGTGTTTCCGAAGATCACGCTGGTGCTGGTCTTCCTGCTGATGGCGGTGGTGCTGGTGGTGAAGCCCTGGGGGCTGCTCGGCCGGCCGGAAGCCGCCGCCGGGCGCGCCGCGCTGCCGGAGGGTATTCTGTCAATTCGCGCCTTCGGCGTGCCGGAACGCATCATCGCGGGCCTCGCCATCGCCGCCATGCTGGCCGTGCCCGTCTTCGGCGACACCTACATGGTGAAGGTGGCGACGGAGGTGCTGATCTTCGCCCTCGCCGCCTTCTCGCTGAATTTTCTCGTCGGCAATGGCGGCATCGTCAGCTTCGGCCATGCCGCCTATTTCGGCCTCGGCGCCTATGCCGCGGGGCTGCTGGTGACGAAGGGCGGGCTGCCCATGGAACCGGCGCTGGTCGCAGCCCCCATCGCGGGCGCCGCCTTCGCCGCGCTGTTCGGCTTCTTCGTCGTCAGGCTCTCCGGCATCTATCTGGCGATGCTGACGCTGGCCTTCGCGCAGATCGCCTATGCCGTCTGCTTCCAATGGGTCGAGGTGACGGGCGGCGACAATGGCGTGGTCGGCGTCTGGCCCAGCGCCTGGGCATCCTCGCGCCACGTCTATCACTACGTCGTCGCCATCTGCGCCATCCTGGCCATCATCGCGCTCCGCCGCGTGGTCTATGCGCCCTTCGGCGCGACGCTGCGCGCGGCGCGGGATTCGGAACAGCGCGCGGATGCGATCGGCATCGATGTCCGCACCCATCGCTGGCTGGCCTTCACGCTCGCCGGCGGCGCGGCCGGTCTCGCGGGCGGGCTCTACGCCTTCTCCAAGGGCTCCATCGACCCGACGCTGCTGGCCATCCCGCTTTCCGTCGATTTCCTGGCGATGATCCTGCTGGGTGGCATCCAGACGGTGATGGGGGCGGTCGCGGGGGCCGCGGCCTTCCACACCATCAAGGACATCTTCATGCCGCTGACGGATTTCTGGCGGTTTCTGCTGGGCGCATCCATCATCGCGCTGGTGCTGATCTTCCCGCGCGGGCTGGGCGGCGCCTTCGCGGCGCTCAGGGGGCGGGCATGACGCTGCTTTCGGTGGAGCGGCTGAACAAGAAGTTCGGTGGCGTCGTCGCCGCGAATGACGTCACCTTCGCGCTGGCGGCGGGGGAGATGCTGGCCATCATCGGCCCGAACGGCGCCGGCAAATCCACCACCTTCAACATGGTGGGCGGCCAGCTGCGCCCCGATACCGGCCGCGTGGTCCTCGCGGGCCAGGACATCACCGGCCAGCCGCCCCGCCAGATCTGCCGGATGGGCGTCGGCCGCACCTTCCAGGTCGCCCAGACCTTTCTCTCCATGTCCGTCGCCGGCAACGTGCAGATGGCGCTGATCGCGCATCACGGGCGCACGCGCGATGTGGTGGCCGATGCCGCGGCGCTGTATCGCGCGGAAGCGCTCGCGCTGCTGGCCCGCGTCGGGATGGATGGCGAAGCGGATCGCCCCATCGGCGAACTCGCCTATGGCGATGTGAAGCGCGTCGAACTCGCCATCGCGCTGGCCGCCGCGCCGCGGCTGCTGCTGATGGATGAACCGACGGCCGGCATGGCGCCCCGCGAACGCGCCGCGCTGATGAAACTCACCGCCGACATCGCGCGGGGCAGCGGCATCGGCGTGCTGTTCACGGAACACGACATGGACGCCGTCTTCGCCCATGCCGACCGCATCCTGGTGCTGGTGCGGGGCGAGGTGATCGCCGAAGGCACGCCCGAGCAGGTGCGCGCGAACCCGGAGGTCCAGCGCGTCTACCTCGGCACCTCGGGCCACAAGGCCGCGCTGCGGGCGAGGCGCGCCGCGCATGGATGACCTGGTCCTCGACGTCACCGGCCTCAAGGCCGGCTATGGCCCCGCGGAGATCCTGTTCGGCGTCGATCTCACGCTGCGCCGGGGCGAGGTCGCGGCCCTGATGGGCCGCAACGGCGCCGGCAAATCGACCACGATGAAGGCCATCATGGGCATGCTGCCGCCCCGCGCGGGCCGCATCCGCTTCGCCGGCGCCGACATCACGGGCTGGGCGCCCTACCGCATCGCCCGCGCGGGCCTCGGCTATGTGCCGGAGGATCGCCGCATCTTCACCGACCTGACGGTGGCGGAGAATCTGGAGGTCGGTCGCCGCCCCGCGCGCGGCGGCCGCGCGCCCTGGACGCCGGAACGCCTCTGGTCCTTCTTCCCTAACCTGGCGGAGATGCGCGGCCGCCGCGCCAGCGCCATGTCGGGCGGGGAGCAGCAGATGCTGACCATCGCCCGCACGCTGATGGGCAACCCCGACGCCGTGCTGCTGGACGAACCGTCGGAGGGCCTGGCCCCCGTCATCGTCGAGCAGATGGCGGAAGCCGTGCTGCGGATGAAGGAGGAAGGCATCGCCGTGCTGCTTTCCGAACAGAGCCTCGATTTCGCCGCCGCCGTCGCGGACCGCGCGATCGTCATCGAGCGTGGCGAGATCCGCTGGAACGGCACGATGGAAGCGCTGGAGAATGACGAGCAGGTGCGGGCGACATGGCTGACGGTGTGATCGCGGGCATCGATGTAGGCGGGACCTTCACCGATTTGCTGCTGCGCGGCGCAGATGGCCGCATCCACCTGGCGAAAGTCCCCACCACCATCGCCAACCAGGCCGATGGCGTGCTCGCCGCGATCGAGGCCGCGGGCGCCACCCCCGCGACCCTCGACCTCATCATCCACGGCACCACGGCCACGACGAATGCCGTGCTGGAGCGGAAACTCGCCAAGGTCGGCCTGGTGACGACGCTGGGGTTCCGGGACGTTCTGGAACTCGGCCGCCGCACACGGCCCAACCCCTATGGGCTGAAAGGCGGGTTCGAGCCGCTGGTGCCGCGCGAACTCCGCCGCGAAGTGGCGGAACGCATGGATGCGCGCGGCGCCGTCGTCACGCCACTCGACGAGGATGCGGTGGCGCGCGAGGTGCGCGCGCTGGCGGCAGCGGGCTGCGAATCCCTCGTCATCCATTTCCTCCACGCCTATGCGAACCCCGCGCATGAGCGCCGCGCGGGGGAGATCGCGCGCGGGATCTGGCCGAACGGACATGTCACGCTCGGCCATGAACTGCTCTCGGAGTTCCGGGAATACGAACGCGGCACGACGGCTTCGGTGAACGCCGCCGTGCAGCCCGTGCTGGACCGCTACATCACGCGGTTGCAGGAGCAACTGGCGGCACGCGGCCACAAGCGCGACCTGCTGGTGATGAACGGCAATGGCGGCACCGTCTCCGCCCGCCTGGTGTCGCGCGACGCCGCCAAGACCGTGATGTCCGGCCCCGCTTCCGGCGTGATGGCCGCGGCCGCGACGCTGGCGCAGAGCGGGCTGCGCAACGCCATCACCTACGACATGGGCGGCACCTCCACCGATGTGGCGCTGATCGCGGGCGGCGTGCCAGAAGTCTCCGCCGAACTCTCCATCGCCTATGGGTTGCCGATCCACCTGCCGATGGTCGATGTGCGCACCGTCGGCGCCGGTGGCGGCTCCATCGCCGGCCTGGACCGCGCGGGGATGCTGCGCGTGGGGCCGGAAAGCGCGGGCAGCACGCCAGGGCCGATCTGCTACGGACGCGGCGGCACGCGGCCGACGATCACGGATGCGAACATCATCCTCGGCCGGCTCGACCCCGCGCGGCTGCTGGCGGTGAAGGATGCGGTTTCCCTCGACAGCATCAGGGAAGTCTTTGCGCGCAACCTCGCGCGCCCGCTCGGCATGACGGTAGAGCAGGCGGCGGAGGCGGTGATCCGCCTCGGCAATGTCCACATGACCGGCGCGATCCGCCTGGTCTCCCTCTCCAAGGGCCACGACCCCCGCGATTTCTGCCTGTTCGCCTTCGGCGGCGCCGGCCCGCTGCATGCGGTGGCGCTGGCGCGGGAGATCGGGATTCCGGAGGTCCTGGTCCCCGCCCGCCCCGGCCTGACCAATGCGCTGGGCTGCCTGGTCGCCGACCTCCGCCAGGATTTCGTCAACACCATCAATCGTGGCCTGTTCGAGATCCCCGAAGACGAGATCGCCGCGACGCTGGTCATGCAGCGCGACCGCGGCATCGCGATGATCCAGGCCGATGCGCCCGCGCTGGACGACATCATCGTGCTGCACAGCGCGGAGATGCAGTTCCGCGGCCAGACGCACCTCATCCGCGTCGCGCTGCCCCATGCCGACATGGCACTTGAGAACATCCAGAAAGCCTTCGAGGCCGCCTACTTCGCCCGCTTCCGCGTGGAGTTGCCGGAGATCCGCGCCGTGCTGGTGAACCTGCTGACCACCGTCATCGGCCGCCGGCCTTCCTTTCCGCTTTCCGCGCTGCTGGACCCCGAGGCGCGCCGGGGCGGGATCGACGCCGCGCGTATCGGCGACCGCGATCTCTATGCCGATGGCGCCTGGCATCGCGCCGCCGTCTGGCAGCGGGAGAAGCTGACGGAAGGCGCCGTGCTCACCGGCCCCGCCATCATCCAGCAGGCGGATGCGACGACGGTGCTGGAACCGGGATCGCGCGCCATCGTCGATGCCATCGGCAATCTCCGAGTGACGCCATGATGGATGCCCTCACCCTCGCCGTCATCCAGGCGGGCCTCCAGCAGGTCTGCAACGAGATGGACATCGCCTTCTCCCGGAGCGCCTTCTCCCCCGTGATCGCGGAGGCCGATGACCGGTCGGATGGCATCTACGCCGCGGCGGATGGCGCGCTGATCGCGCAGGGCGAATTGGGCCTGCCCGTCTTCGTCGGCACCATGGCCCATTCCGCCGCGCATCTCGTGCGCCTGATCCGCGAAGGTGCCGTCGCCACGCCGGAGCCCGGCGACATCTACATCGTCAACGACCCCTATCTCGGCGGCACGCACCTCATGGATGTGCGCTTCGCCCTGCCCTTTTTCGTGGAAGGGGAGTTGTTCTGCTGGCTGCAGAACACCGGCCACTGGCCCGATATCGGCGGCATGGTCCCCGGCGGCTTCTCGGCGCATGCCACGGAGGTCGAGCAGGAAGGCCTCCGCCTGCCCCCCGTGAAGCTCTTCAAGCGCGGCGTGCTGGACCGGGAGATCCTGTCCATCATCCAGTCCAACATCCGCGTGGCCGAACAGCGCATCGGCGACATCAAGGCGCAGGCCGCCGCCCTGCTGGTGGGCGAACAGCGGCTGCGGGAGATGGTGGCCCGCTACGGCCTGGCGACGCTGCGCGACGCCATCGCCGGCATAAGCGACCGCGCGGCGAATCGCATGCGCGCAGAGATCCGCCGCATCCCCGAAGGCACCTACAAGGCCGAGGCCTTCGTCGATTCCGATGGCGTGGTCAACGAACCGCTGCGCATCGCCCTCACTGTCACGCGCGCGGGCGATGAACTGCATTTCGACCTGTCGGACTCCTCCCCACCCTGCCAGGGCCCGATGAATTCCGTCTGGGCCACGACCTGTTCCGCCGTCTATCTCGCGATGAAGCACATCTTCCCCGATGTGCCGATCAACGCCGGCACCTTCGAGCCCATCCGCGTGGCACGGCCGGAGGGCACCTTCCTCGATGCCCGCTATCCCCGCCCCGTCTCCGGCTGCGCGGCGGAGGTCTCCCAGCGCGTGGCGGAAGCGGTGTTCCTGGCGCTGGCCCCCGTTCTCGACATCTGGGCCGCGCCCGCCGGCACCTCCGGCAATTTCGCGCTCGGCGGCTTCGATCCCGCGCGCAACGCCGGCTATGTGATGTACCAGATCACCGGCGGCGGCTATGGCGGCACCGCCGATGCCGATGGCCTGACCAATGGCTGCTCCACCATCGGCATCAGCAAGACCGCGCCGGTGGAGGTGATGGAACAATACTACCCCATCCTCTTCCGCCGCTTCGCGATCCATGAGGGATCCGGCGGCGCCGGCCGCCATCGCGGCGGCTTCGGCGTGCATTACGAGGTGGAGCTGCTGCGCGGCGAGGCGAAGGCAAGCTTCGTGATGGATCATGGCCGCTTCGGCCCGCCTGGTGTGCGTGGCGGCGGCGATGGCGCGCGCAATGTCGTGCGCCTGCATCGCGACGGCGAAACCACCATCCCCGCCCATCTCTCCAAGGACCAGGGCCTGCGGCTTCGCGCCGGCGACCGCGTGGAGGTCATGACCCCCGGCGGCGGTGGCCATGGCGATCCCTTCACGCGCGACCCCGCGCTGGTGGCGCGCGACGTGATGCGCGGCACCTACACCACCGCGCAGGCAGAATCCCTCTGGGGCGTCGTGCTGCGCGATGGCGTGGTGGACGAAGCCGCCACGCAGGCGAGGCGCGCGGCACGATGACCCGCTACCACCGCCCCGCGACGCTGACGGAGGCGCTGTCCATCCGCGCCAGCGAGGATGTCGCGATCCTCGCCGGCGCCACCGACATCTACCCCGCGAGCGCCAATCGCCGCGCCTGGGGCGACCCGACGCACAAGGATGTGCTGGACATCACGGCCATCCCCGGCCTGCGCGACATCACCGAGACGCCGCATGGCTTTCGTCTCGGCTGCCTCGTCACCTGGTCGCAGGTCGCGCGCGCCGATCTGCCGAAACAGTTCGACGGCCTCCGCCAGGCGGCCCGCCATGTCGGCGGCGTGCAGGTGCAGAACCGCGGCACCATCCTCGGCAACCTCGTCACCGCGTCGCCAGCCGGGGACGGCATCCCGAATTTGCTGGCGCTGGATACGAGCGTGGAGGTGGCGGGCCCCAATGGCACGCGCATGATGCCCGTCGCCGATTTCCTCACGGGCTATCGCGCCACGGCGCTCGCCCGCGACGAGATCGCGCTGGCGCTGCACATTGCGAAGATGCCCCGCGCCGTCAGCGGCTTCCGCAAACTCGGCGCGCGGCACTACCTCGTCATCTCCATCGCCATGGTGGCGGGTGTCGTGGACATCGACGAGAATGGCCGCATCCTGATGGCGCGCCTTTCCATCGGCGCCTGCACCGCCACCGCGCAGCGTCTGCCGGCGCTGGAGGGTGAGTTGCGCGGCACCTCCCTCTATCACGCGGACAAGGTGCCGGAGGCCCGGCACCTCGACCACCTCGCCCCCATCGATGACATCCGCGCCACCGCCGCCTATCGCCGCGACGCCGCGCTGCGCCTGCTGCGCGACCTGCTCTGGGAGTTGGGGGAATGATCGCCTTCACCCTGAACGGCGCACCCGCCCGCACCGATGCCGCGCCCTTCGCGCCGCTGTCGGACACGCTCCGCGAATCCCTCGGCCTCACCGGCACCAAGGTGGGGTGCGAGGCCGGGGATTGCGGCGCCTGCACCGTGCTGATCGACGGCGTCCAGGCCTGCGCCTGCCTGGTCCCGACCGCGCAGGTGGAAGGCGCCGAGATCACCACCATCGAGATGCAGTCGGGTGAGGCGGGCGCGCTGCTGGCCAGGCTCCGCGCTGCCTTCATGGCCCATGGCGCCGCGCAATGCGGCATCTGCACCCCCGGCATGATCATGGCCGCCGCCGACCTGCTGCTGCGCGACGCCGCGCCGGATGCGCAGGCCGTGCGGGATGCCATCGGCGGCGTGCTCTGCCGCTGCACGGGCTACCAGAAGATCGTGGAGGCCATCCTGGCCGCCGCGCAGGGCTTCGCCGCCGTCGAACAGGAAGCGCCTGCTGGCGGGGCCGTGGGCGCCTCCATCGCGCGCCTCGATGGCTGGCCCAAGGTGCTGGGCACGGAACGCTACGGCGCCGATGCCGCGCCCGCCGATGCGCTGTGGCTGCGCGTCGTGCGATCGCCCCATGCCAGCGCGCGCTTCACGCTGGGTGAACTCGATGCCGCCCGCACGCGCCTCGGCCTCACGGCCATCCTCACATCAGCCGATGTGCCCGGCCTCAACGCCTTCGGCATCATGCCCGCGCTGAAGGACCAGCCCGTGCTGGCCGATGGTTTCGTGCGCTATCGCGGGGAAGCCGTGCTCGCTTTGGTCGGCGATCGCGCGGCGGTGGAGGCGGTGCGGGACGCCGACCTACCCATCACCTGGCAGCCGCTTCCCGCGCTGATCGGCGTGGCGGCGGCGCGGGCCGATGGCGCGCCCCTGCTGCACGCCCACGCCCCTGGCAACATCCTCGTCCAGGGTCGCCTGGCGCGCGGCAACCCCGATGCCGCGCACGCCACGGCCGCCGCCACCGCGGAAGGCGCCTTCACCACGAGCTTCGTCGAGCACGCCTATATCGAGCCCGAGGCCGGCCACGCCATCCCCCGCGAGGACGGCATGGACATCATCGCCTGCACCCAGGCGCCCTATATGGACCGGGAGGAAGTGGCCCGCGTGCTCGGCACGCCGGAAGACTCGGTCCGCATCATCCCCTCCGCCTGCGGTGGCGGCTTCGGCGGCAAGCTCGATGTCTCCGTGCAGCCGCTTCTCGCCATCGCGGCGCGGCGCGTGAACCGGCCCGTGCGCGTCACCTACAGCCGCACCGAAAGCATGGCGTCCTCCACCAAGCGCCATCCCGCGCAGATGCAGGCGCGCATGTCCGCCGATGCCGAGGGCAACTTCCTCGCCTATACGCTGGAGGGCGATTTCAACACCGGCGCCTATGCCAGTTGGGGCCCGACGGTCGCGAACCGCGTGCCCGTCCACGCCGCGGGCCCCTATCGCGTGCCGCATGTGCGGGCCCATGCCCGCGCCGTGCACACCAACGAACCACCCTCCGGCGCCTTCCGCGGCTTCGGCGTGCCGCAGGCCGCGATCGCCACCGAATCGCTGGTCGATGATCTCGCCCTGCAACTCGGCATGGATCGCTGGGACATCCGCCGGCGCAACGCCCTTACCCGCGGCGATGCCACGCATTCCGGCCAGGTGCTGCACGCCTCCGCCGGACTGCCGGAATGCCTCGATGCGCTGAAGCCGGATTGGGATGCGATGCTGGCGAAGGTTGCCGCGCATAACGCCGACAACCCGCGCCATCGCCTCGGCGCCGGCATCGCCTGCATGTGGTATGGCTGCGGCAATACGTCGATGTCCAACCCGTCGCGCATCCGCGCCACGCTGGCGCGCGACGGGCGGCTCACGCTGTGGAATGGCGCGGTGGATATCGGCCAGGGCAGCACCACCGTCATCGCGCAGATCTTCGCCGATGCGCTGGGCCTGCCCGTGGCCGCGCTGACCATCGTCACGGGCGACACGGCGCTGACGCATGACGCCGGCAAGACCAGCGCATCGCGCCAGACCTTCGTCAGTGGCCGCGCCGCGATGCAGGCGGGGCAGGCGCTGCGGGCGCAGATCCTGAAGCTGGCCAATGCCGGCGATGATGCGCGTATCTCGCTCGCCGGCACCACACTCACCATCACCGACAGCGCCGGCGCCGCGCGCGGCATCGACCTCGCCACCCTGCCCGCCGATCTCGATGCGGAAGGCCGCTACGATCCGCCCACCACCGCGCTCGACGCCGATGGCCAGGGCATCCCCTATGCCACCTACGGCTTCGCGGCCCAGATCGCGCTGGTGCGCGTGGACACGCAGCTCGGCACCGTGAAGGTCGAGGAGATCGTCGCCGCGCAGGATGTCGGCCGCGCCATCAACCCCGATCTTGTGCTGGGCCAGATCCATGGCGGCATCGCGCAGGGGCTCGGCCTGGCGCTGATGGAGGAATACATCCCCGGCCGCACGGAGAACCTCCACGACTATTTGATCCCGACCGCCGGCGACGTGCCGCCCATCCGCATCCACCTGGTGGAGGACCCGGAGCCCGAGGGCCCCTATGGCGCCAAGGGCGTCGGCGAACCCGCCCTGGTCCCGACCGCCCCCGCCATCCTCGGCGCCATCCGCCACGCCACGGGGGTGCGCGTGACGCGCGTGCCCGTCCTGCCGCACCGCTTGTGGGAGGCCATGCGATGAGTGGGGACCACATCTCCGCCGAGGCTCGCTCGAAGAAATTCGGGGCCGCGGAAGATGGCGGCATCATCCGCTGCGATGCCTGCCCCGTGCTGTGCCGCATCCGCCCGGGCCGCAGCGGCGCCTGTTCGCGCTACGCGAACCAGGATGGCGTGCTGGTCCGCACCGATCCCGCGCTGGCGCTGGCCCATGTTGTCGATGCCGGCGGCGCCGTGGTGCCCTTCGCGGAGGCGGAGTGGGACGGCAAGCTGCTCGACCCCTCCCGCGCCTTCATCACCGGCGTCGGTTCCGGCACCACCTATCCCGACTACAAGCCCGCGCCCTTCATCGTCGGCAGCGACCATGCCGGCGTCGATACCGTGACCGTCGTGACGGAGGGCATGTTCAGCTATTGCGGCGTGAAGGTGAAGATCGACACGGACCGGCACCTCGGCCCCGAAACCGCCGCCGTGCGCGCGAAGGGGGAGCAGATCGGCCATGTCACCACGGCCGAATACGGGTCGCAGATGCTTTCACTCGGCGGCGTCCATCACCTGACCGGCGGCAGCAAGAAGGAAGGCGTCGTCACCTGCGAGGCGCTGCTGAAACTGTGCGAGGGCGAGGCCGTCGAACTCACCATCGATGGCGGCCACAGCGTCATCGTCCAGGCCGGGCAGGCGCCGATCGTGGATGGCGTGCCCGAACGCCGCATGCGGGTCGGCTGCGGCAGCGCGGCTGTCGGCATCTTCGCGCAGCAATGGCAGGGCCATGTGGATGAGGTGATCGTGGTCGATGACCACATCACCGGCGTGCTGACGGAACACCAGGCGGGCAAGGTGCTGTCCATGCGCCCGGCCGGCATCCGCGTCCGCGGCCGCCGTTCCACCCCCGGCCGGTACTTCCAGGTGGCGCGGCCCGGCCTGGGCTGGGGCGGCACCGACATCACCGATCCGCTCGCCATCATCGAAAGCATCGACCCGAAACTCGCCTGGCCCGGCCTGCGGCTGCTGATGACCTCCACGACCGGGGAGGATGCGCTGTGGTGCGTGCTGGACGATGAACTGAAACCCCAGCCGGCGGCGATGCCCGATGCCGTGCGCCAGGTGGTGGACCGCATCGGGGAGAATTGCGAACCCTCGCTCTGCACCGTGCTGTTCATGGCGGGCGCGGGCGGCAGCCTGCGTGCCGGCGTCACGGAAAACCCCGTGCTGCTGACGCGCGCCGTCGCATCCGGCGAGGTGCGCGTGACGATGGGTGGCGCGCCCGTCTATCTCTGGCCCGGCGGCGGCATCACCATCATGGCGGATGTGCTGCGCATGCCGCGCGGCAGCTTCGGCCATGTGCCGACACCCGCCCTGGTCGCGCCCATCGAATTCACCCTGCCGCGGGACCTCTATGCGCGGCTCGGCGGGCATATGGGCGACATCGTGCCGGTGGAGACGCTGCTGCGCGGGCTGGGCGATGGGCTGCGCATCCAGGGCTGGGATGCCGCCAACCCCTGGCCCTTCGCGCTATAGGCGATGCAGGCCGCGCGGCTGGCCGATGGGCGGCTGCACCTGCACCACGGGCCGATCGATGTCGTGCTGCGCGGCTGGGGCCGCGATGCGGCCCTGGCGGAGCAGGCGGCCCTGGTCCGCTTCCCCGCCATCCTGCCCGAGCTCGTCGGCGAATTGGCCCTGCTGCGCCAGCCCCTCGGCGCCATGCCGGAAGGCCCGGTCGCGCGCCGGATGCATGCGGCCTGCGCGCCCTTCGCGGCGCGCGGCCTGTTCATCACGCCGATGGCCGCCGTCGCCGGTGCGGTAGCGGACTACCTCCTCGCCACCATGCGCGCGGCCGCGCCGGGCCTCACCCGCGCCTTCGTGAATGATGGCGGCGACATCGCCGTCTTCGCCGCGCCCGGGGAGAGCCTGGCCATCGGCCTCGCCCTCGATCCGCGCCTCGCGAGTTTCGACGGGGCGCTGCGGCTGCGCGGCGGCGACGGCGTCGGCGGCATCGCCACCTCCGGCCGGCATGGCCGCTCCTTCTCCATGGGCATCGCCGATGCCGTCACGGTGCTGGCGCGGGATGCCGCGACCGCCGATGCGGCGGCCACGCTGATCGCCAATGCGGTGGACATCGACAGCCCCGCCATCGCCCGCGCGCCCGCCTGCTCCCTCGACCCGGACAGCGATCTGGGCGCACGGCTCGTCACCACCGATGTCGGCAAGCTGAACCCGGCAGACATCGCTACCGCCCTCGATGCCGGCGCCGCCACCGCCGCGGGCTTCCTGCGCGACGGCCTGATCATCGCCGCCGCGTTGCGCCTGGCCAGTGCCAGCCGCATCCTGGGCCGGCCCTTCGCACTGGAGACCCCCGCGTGAGCCAGGACCTCGTCATCCGCAAGACCGTCCTCTGCGTGGAGGAGGTGCGCCATGATGGCGGCCCGGTGCTGGCCACCCCCATCCTGAAGGGCTGGTGCGCCGTGGTGCTGCGCAACCCCTTCGCCGGCCGCTACGAGCCCGACCTGATGTGGATGATGGAGGCGATGAAGCCGATCGGCCTGATGGTGGCGGAGAGGCTGCTGGCGGGGCTCGGCGGCGATCCCGGGCGGATCGAGGCCTATGGCAAGGGCGGCATCGTGGGCAGCGCGGGGGAGCTGGAGCACGGCGCGCTGTGGCATGTGGCGGGGGGCTATGCGATGCGCGGGCTGCTGGGCCAGGCGCTGTCCATCGTGCCGTCCATGACCAAGGTGGGGCCGATGGGCGCCATGCTCGACCTGCCCATCCACCACCGCAACGCCGCCTATGTGCGCAGCCATTTCGACGGCATCTCCTGCGTGGTGCCGGATGCGCCTCGGGCGGAGGAGATCCTCTTCGCGCTGGCCATGACCACCGGCGGGCGACCCCATGCGCGGGTCGGCGGGCTGGCGCAGGCGGATATCGCGCAATGGGACGGGCAGCGCTGAAAGGGGTAGCGCCGGGCGCTGTGTTTCCGCTATGTTCCGCAGATCAGAGGTCGGTTCGCGCCCGGACCCCCGCGAAATCGGTGCTAAATGCGCATAAACGGCATAATCGGCTTAAACGGGTTAGTTGCTAAAAAGCAACAGGTGTCTCCAGAAGCGGCGCCAGCCGTGCCGCCCAGGCCTCGATCCCCGCCGCATCCGCCAGCAGATCCTGCCGCACCTCCAGCAGCACGGCGGGGATCCCGTTGGCGTCGCCATGGATGGGGACGGTGAAATCCTCCTCGGCCTCGATGCGGTAGGGCTCATTGGCCCCCACCACCAGCGCCGGGTCGGCCCGCAGCCCGGCCACCAAGCGCTCCCCCAGCGCCGAGGCGTCGGCGTAGAGCACCCCGGCATGCCAGGGGCGCGCCACGCCGCGGAAGACCGGGGTGAAGCTGTGCACGCCCACCAGCATGGCCGGCCGCCGCGCCGCGATCACACCGGCCACCAGGGCGCGGAAGGGCTCGAAATACGCGCACTGGCGGAAGGCGATCTCCGCCGCCGTCAGCCCGGCATTGCCGGGGATGTCGGTGTCCTCGCTCCGCAGCGGGATGGAGGATGGCGCGCCCAAAGGGCGGTTGCAGTCGATGACGAGGCGGGAGACGCCGGACAGCACCAGCCGCGCATCCAGCCGCCGCGCCAGCCCCCGCGCCAGCGCCGCCGCGCCAATGTCCCAGGCGATGTGCCGCTGCCGATCGGCCTCCGACACGCCGAGGTCAGCGTATTGCGGCGGAATCCAGTGGGAGGCGTGTTCGCAGACCAGCAGCACATCGCCGCCGCCGGCCGCGTTCTCCACCCAGGCGATTTCTCCCCCTGGAGGGTTCACGTCACCTCGTCGGTGAAGACGGTGAAGCCGGAGAGGGTGCAGGGCCCGAAGCTCGTCACCATCGCGACATCGGTCGCATCCCGCCCGCGCGCCATCAGGATGCGGCCGATGCGGGGCGTGTTGTTGCGGGCGTCGAAAGTGTGCCAGGCATCGTCCAGATAGACCTCGAACCAGGCGGCGAAATCCATCGGCCCCCAGGGCGGCGGCGTGCCCATGTCGCCCAGGAAGCCCGTGCAGTAGCGCGCGGGGATGTTGACGGCGCGGCACAGCGCGACGGCCAGGTGGGCGTAGTCCCGGCACACGCCGCGACCCGCCGCATGGGCCTCGGACGCCGATCGCGTCGCATCGGCATGTTCGTAGCCGAAGGCGATGTGGTTATGGACATAGTCGCAGATCGCCTGCACCCGCGCCCATCCCGTCGGCCCCTGGCCGAACAGCGCCCAGGCGAGGTTGGAGAGCTTGTCCGTGTCGCAGTAGCGGCTGCCGAGCAGCCAGAGCAGCATCTCATCCGGCAATTGTTCCGGCGGCCATTGGCGGGCCGTCGGCACGCTGCCCTCGACCAGCCCGCTATCCTGGATCAGCAGCTTCGTCCTGATGGTGATCCGCCCGGCCGGCGCCACGATGCGCGTGCAGAAATTGCCGAAGCTGTCGTGATAGGTGCGCGACGGCACCGGCGGGTCGAAGCGCATCTCCTGCGGGCCGATCAAATCGGCGACGCGGCTGGGATGGGCGTGCAGCATCAACGCCATCGGCGTCGGCTGCGGGCAGTCATAGGTGATCTCGCAGCCGGCGCTGATGCGCATGGCGGGCACTCCTCGAAGGGCCGATGGCACGGTAGGCACGGGACATCGGCCGGCGAGGAGCCGGACAGGCGCGTGGCGGCGCGGGTCTCAGGCGGGGTTCTTGAGCGCCCGCATATTGGCCGCGACCCGGCGCTGGGCCGGGCGCAGCGCAGCGGCGGCCACGGCGTCGGGCATGGCGCCCGCCATCATGGCCGCGCCGGCGGCGATGGCGCCGTCGGCGAAGGCCTTCTGCTTTTCCGCCATCATGGCGGTCAGGGTGGAGGCCGCCTGGACCGGGTCCGTCGCCAGCTGCAGGCTGCGCAGCGTGAAGACCCAGCCCGCCTGCCAGGCAAACAGCGCGTAGGCGGCCGGCGGCATCAGAGGACCGCCAGGATGGCTTCCGCCTTGGAAACCTCGAAGGCGCCGGCGGCTTCGACGGCGACATGCGTGACCTTGCCGTCCTTCGCCACCAGGGCGAAGCGCTGGCAGCGCAGGCCGAGGCCGCGCGCCGTCAGGTCCAGTTCCAGCCCCAGCGCCTTGGTGAAGACGGCGGAGCCATCGGCCAGCATCACGACCTGGTCGGTGATGCCCTGGTCGCGGCCCCAGGCGCCCATGACGAAGGCGTCATTGACCGACATGCAGGCGATGGTGTCGACGCCCTTGGCCTTCAGCGCCTCCGCCTGGGTCACGAAGCCCGGCAGGTGCTTGGCGGAGCAGGTGGGCGTGAAGGCGCCGGGGACGCCGAACAGCACGACCGTCTTGCCCGCGAAGAGCTCCTCGGTGGAGACCTCCTTCGGCCCCTCCGCCGTCGCCTGCATGAGCTTCGTGGCCGGAATGCTGTCGCCAACCTGGATCGTCATCGCGGAATCTCCCTCTGTGGGTTCTGACATACGGCGGATCGGGGGGTCGCGTCCATGCGCGGCGGCCATGCAGGCGCGCCATGGAACTCCCGCCGCGCCGGAAGAAGGCCGCTGCGGGATGCCCGCCGCCCCGCGCCATGCTTGCGGCCCGGCGGGGGCGCCGCCATGTTCTGTCGGACCATGGCACGCCGCGCCCCCAAAGCCCCGCCCCCGCCGACCGTCCCGCTTGTCGAGGAAGGCTACCTCGCCGGCCAGCTCCTGGTCGCCATGCCGACCATGGAGGATCCCCGCTTCGCCCGCACCGTCATCTGCCTCTGCGCCCATTCGGCGGAGGGCGCGATGGGCATCGTGCTGAACAAGCCGCTGGAAGGGCTGAGCTTCGACGATCTGCTCGGCCAGCTCGGGCTGGACCCGGTGCCGCCGCAGCGCCGCATCCGCCTGGTCTCCGGCGGCCCGGTGGAGGGCGGCCGCGGCTTCGTCCTCCACACCGCGGATTGGGAGACGGAGGGCAGCCTGCGGGTCAGCGAGGATGTGGCCCTGACCGCCAGCGTCGACATCCTGAAGGCGATCGCCGGCGGCGGCGGGCCGCGGGAGGGCTTCCTGGCGCTGGGCTATGCCGGCTGGGGGCCGGGGCAGCTGGAAGCCGAGATCCAGCAGAATGCCTGGCTCAACGTGCCGGCGGATGCGGGCCTGCTCTTCGGCCGGAATGCCGGCGACCTGTGGCGCCAGGCGCTCGGCAAGCTGCATGTGGACCCCGGCGCGTTGTCGGGCTTCGCCGGACACGCCTGACGGCGTGCCCTCAAGCGCCGGGCGCGCGCTTGGCTCGCCGGACTGCCGGCGGGCCGCATTTCGGGTTGCGCTTGCCCCTGATGCCAGCCCGGCGCATCTCTTCGTCATGGCCACCGCCCCCCGGATTCGCCTGCTGCCGGAGACCACCGCCAACCGCATCGCGGCCGGCGAGGTGGTGGAGCGCCCGGCCGCCGCGGTGAAGGAGCTGGTGGAGAACGCGCTGGATGCCGGCGCCACCCGCATCGCCGTGACGCTGGAGGAAGGCGGCATCGGCCGCATCCTGGTGGAGGATGATGGCGGCGGCATGGGGCCGGATGACCTCGACCTCGCGGTCGAGCGCCACGCCACCTCCAAGCTGCCGGAAGAAGCGGCCCTGTTCCGCATCGCGACGCTGGGCTTCCGGGGAGAGGCCCTGCCCTCCATCGGCGCCGTCGCGCGGCTCACGCTCACCTCCCGCAACGGCAGCGGGGAGGCGCATGCCATCACGGTGGAGGGCGGGCGCAAATCGCCCGTCGCCCCCGCCGCCGGCCCGCCCGGCACGCGGGTGGAGGTGCGGGACCTGTTCTACGCCACCCCCGCGCGGCGGGCGTTCCTGAAATCCCCGCGCACCGAATCCGAGGCCGCCGTGACGGCGGTGGAGCGCCTGGCCATGGCCTGGCCGCGCGTCGGCTTCCGCGTCACCGTCGATGGCCGCGTCGCGCTGAACCTGGCGCCATCCGACCGCGCCGGCCGCATCGCCGCGCTGCTCGGCGCCGATTTCGCCGCCGCCGCGGTGGTGGTGGAGGCCGCCCGCGACGGCATCACGCTGACGGGCCTCGCCGGCCTGCCGACGCATCACCGCGCGACCGGGGAGGCGCAGCACCTCGTCGTCAACAACCGCCCGGTGCGGGACCCCCAGCTCAAGACCGCGCTGCGCGTCGCCTACCGGGATTTGGTGCCGGCCCGGCGCTTCCCCGCGGCGGCGCTGTTCCTGGAGGTACCGCCGGAGGCCGTGGACGTGAACGTCCACCCCATGAAGACCGAACTGCGCTTCCGCGATTCCGACGGGGTGCGCGGGCTGATGATCGCCGCGCTGCGCCGCGCCCTGGCGGTGGGCGCGCAGGGCGCGGCGCCCGATGGGCTGGCCTCCGATGGCTGGTCGGTGGAGCCGGTGGCGGTGCCGTCCTACAGCCCCGTCACCCCCCCGCCCCCCGTCGCCCCTGGCCCGGGCTTTGCGGAGGCGCCCGTCCCCGTCTTCCCGGGCTGGCGCCCGCCCGCCGGCCCCGTCGCGCGCCGCCCTGGCACCGGGGCGCGCCCCCCCTCCCTGCCGCTGGCCTTCGCCCCCGCGCCGGCGCCGGAACCCCTGCCCGACTTCCCGGAGGATGGGCCGCTCGGCCGGCCGCTGGCGCAGATCCTCGACACCTATGTGCTCGCGGAGGCGCCGGACGGGTCGCTGGTGCTGGTGGACCAGCACGCCGCGCATGAACGCCTGGTGCATGAGGCGCTGCGCGCCCAGCTGGTCGAAGGCGGCGTCCGCGCCCAGCCGTTGCTGCTGCCGGCCGTGGTGGAACTGCCCGCCCGCGACGTCGCCCGCCTGCTGGACAAGGCCAGCGAACTCGCGCGCCTCGGGCTGGAGATCGAGGGCTTCGGCCCTGGCGCCATCCTGGTCCGCGCCCTTCCCGCTTTGCTCGGCAATCCCGAACCCGCGCCCCTGCTGCGCGACATCGCCGCCGAACTGGCGGAGATGGATGAGGCGATGGCGCTGGAAACCCGCCTCGATGCCGCCGTGGCGCGCCTGGCCTGCCACGGGTCGATCCGCGCGGGCCGGCGGCTGAAGGGGGCGGAGATGGCGGCGCTGCTGCGCCAGATGGAGGCGACGCCCCGCGCCGCCACCTGCAGCCATGGCCGCCCGACGGTCCTGCGCCTCGGCAAGGCGGAGTTGGAGAAGCTGTTCGGCCGTCGCTGAGCCCCTGGTCGCAGACGGCGCTTCATGGGCAGACTGTCGGAAACGTCCGGACCGCTGGCCCATGCGCCTGATGCAGCTGATCTACGCCTCCCGCCCCTTCGGCTTCAGCGGGGACACGCTGGACGACATCCTGATGACGGCGCGCCGCCGCAACCGGGCGGATGGCATCACGGGCGCGCTGATCTGCCGCAACGACCTGTTCATGCAGATGCTGGAAGGCCCGCGCAGCAAGGTCACGGCCACCTTCGGCCGCATCCTGCGCGATGACCGCCATATCGAGGTGACGCTGCTGTGGTGCGGGGACGCGCCGTTCCGCAGCTTCCCCGACTGGGACATGCTGGAGGACCCGGCACGGTCCTGGATGTGGAACCGGGAGGAGGTGCGCGCCGGCGCGCCCGGCGCGGCCTCCGCCGAGGAAGCCCGCCGCGCCTTCGCCCGCATCGCCAGCGAACCGCGGGAGGGCGCCGCGTCCGGTTGACGCGAGGCGACGGTCGCGGCACCCCTCCGCCATGCCCAAGCTGCAAGCCGCCCAGATCCAGGTCACCCCCTTCCAGCAGAACTGCGCCCTCGTCTGGGACGCGGAGAGCGGGACCGGCACGGTGATCGACCCCGGCGGCGACGTGCCGCGCATCCTGGCCGCGATCGAGCGTGCGGGCTGCACGGTGGACCGCATCCTCATCACCCATGGCCACCTCGACCATGCCGGCGGTGCCGCTGGCCTGAAGACGGCGCTGGAGGCGAAGCAGGGCACGCCGGTGCCGGTGGAGGGCCCGCACCGCGACGATGCGCCGCTGCTGGCCAATATCCCCGCCCAGGGCGCCCAATACGGCGCGCCGGAGCTGCAATCCGTGACGCCGGATCGCTGGCTGGAGGAGGGGGACACGGTCTCCATCGCCGGCCAGCCCTTCGACGTGCTGCACTGCCCGGGCCATGCGCCGGGGCATGTGGTCTTCACCTCCGTGGCGCTCGGCTTCGCGGTGGTGGGGGATGTGCTGTTCCGCGGCTCCATCGGCCGCACCGATTTCGCCTATGGCGACCATGAGGCGCTGATCCGCTCCATCGTCACCAAACTGCTGCCGCTGGGGGACGAGATGCGCTTCCTCTGCGGCCATGGCCCGGGGTCCACCTTCGGCGAGGAACGGCGGACCAATCCCTTCCTGCCGCGGTAGCTACCGCCGCGCCACCCGCTCGCTCATCACGCAGGCCAGCACCACCAGCCCCGCGCCCGCCAGCGTGACCAGCGCGGGCGCGTGGCCCCAGAACAGCGCATCGAAGGCGACCGACCAGATGATGCCGGTGTAGCTGATCGGCGCCAGCCGCGCGGCCGGGGCGTGGCGGAAGGCTTCCGCGATCATCACCGTCGCCCCCGCCACCGTCATCCCCGCGGCGATCATCTGGGCCCAGCCCATCGCCGTCGGCGGCTGCCATTCGGCGATGCCGAAGGGGGCCATCAGCAGCAGCCCCAGCAGCGCCGGCCAGAACAGCACGCGGGCGATCCCGGGCTCATCCCGCAGCTGCCGGTTCAGGATGAAGACGGCGGAATAGGTGCCCGTCCCGCAGAGCGCGTAGAGGTAGCCACTCAAGGGCCCGCTGCCGAGCCCGCTGGCGAAGCCCGGCGCCAGCGCCATCGCCACGCCGCCGAACCCCACCGCGCACCACACCCAGGCGAGTGGCGAGACCCTTTCCCGCAGGAACAGGGCGGAGGCCAGCAGCACGATCAGCGGCGCGGTGAAGAAGACCAGGTAGCCCTCCACCAGCGGCAGGTCGCGGAAGGCCAGGAAGAAGAACGCCGCGCTGCCGAGCATGGCCAGCGCGCGGCCCGCATTCAGCCAGGGATGGCGGGTGGAGAGCCTCCCCATCAGCCGGGGCGCGACGGGAAGCAGCAGCAGCACCAGGACCAGCAGCACGACGAATCGCACCAGCAGCACCTGCGCCATCGCATGGTGGTCGGCCAGCAGCTTGCTGTTGGCATCCAGCACGCCGAACAGCAGGATCGCGCCGAACATCAGCGCGGGACCGCGCACGCCTTTCCCCCCGGGATTCCAGGCGCCCTTCTGGCCGCCGTTCGCGGCGCTGTCCATCGCCTGAAGCGCAGCACAGCCTTGCGCGACCTTCCCGCTTCCCATTCCCCGCGCGCCGGGGCACAAGCCGCGGCGATGACCCCCCGCATAGCCTCGACCCTCATGCCGCTGATGCGCGGCATCGATCCCGAACGCGCGCATGACCTGGCGCTGCGCGCGCTGCGCTTCGGCCTGGCCGGCGCCGACCGGTCCCCGGACGATCCGATCCTGGCCACGGAGGCGCTTGGCATCCGTTTCCGCAACCCGATCGGGCTGGCCGCCGGCTTCGACAAATCGGCGGTGGCCATCGCGCCGCTGATGCGCCTCGGCTTCGGCTTCGTCGAAGCGGGGTCGGTGACGCCCAAGCCGCAATTCGGCAATCCGAAGCCCCGGCTGTTCCGCCTGGTGGAGGACCGGGCGGTGATCAACCGCATGGGCATGAACAATGCTGGCCTGGCGCCCTTCCTGGCGCGCCTCGCCCATCTGCCGAACCCCCGGCCCGCCGTGCTGGGCTGCAACATCGCCATCAACAAGGAAGGCGCGGCGCCCCTGCGGGACTATCCCGCGCTCTACACCGCCGTCGCCCCCCATGCCGCTTATGTCGCCGTCAACGTCTCCTCCCCCAACACGCCGGGGCTGCGCGACCTGCAGGGGGAGCAGCAGCTGCGGGACATCCTGGCGGCGCTGGCGGCGGCGCGGGACGCCATCGCCGGCCCGCGCCCGCCGATCCTGGTGAAGATCGCGCCGGATCTGTCGCCGGGCGCGGTCGAGCCCATCGTCGAATCGGCGCTGCTGCACGGCATCCAGGGCCTCATCGTCTCCAACACCACCATCGCCCGCCCGGCGCCGCTGCGATCCGCACTGAAGTCGCAGGCCGGGGGGCTGTCCGGCCCGCCGCTGCGCGAAGCCTCGACGGAGCTCCTCAAGCGCGTCGCGCGCGTGACGCAGGGGCGCCTGACGCTGATCGGCTGCGGCGGCGTGGGTTCCGGCGCCGATGCGCTGGAGAAGATCAAGGCCGGCGCCAGCCTGGTGCAGCTCTACGCCGCCTTCGCCTATGACGGGCCGGCGCTGATCCCGCGCATCAAGCGCGAACTGGCCGCGGCGATGCGGCGCGAGGGTTTCTCCAGCGTCGCCGAAGCCGTGGGCGTGGATGTGCGATGAAGATCCTCGATGGCGTGCGGAGCCTGGCGCCGCGCTATGACGGCTTCATCCTCGACATCTGGGGCGTCGTGCATGATGGCCGGCGCCCCTATCCCGGCGTGGCGGATGCGCTGGCCCGGCTGACGGAGCAGGGGAAGCGGATCGTCTTCCTGTCCAACGCGCCGCGCCGGTCCTTCGTGGTGCATGAATTGCTGACCGGCATGGGGCTCGATTCCGCCCATTGGACCGCCATCGTCACCTCCGGCGAGATCGCCTGGCGGCACCTGGCGCGGCGGGACACGCCGGCCTTCGCCGCGCTCGGCACGCGAGCGATCCATATCGGGCCGGAACGGGATCTCTCCGTGGTGCGGGACAGCGGCGTCACCATCGTGGCCGATCTCGACCAGGCCGATTTCGTCCTGAACACCGGCCCCGATCCGGATCGGGGGGCGGAGGATGCGGGCGCCTATGCGGCGCAGCTCGCCCCCTGCGCGGCACGCGGCCTGCCCATGGTCTGCGTGAACCCGGACCGGCATGTGATGGTGGGCGACCGCCACATCATCTGTGCCGGCGCGCTGGCCGACCTCTATGTCACCCTCGGCGGCCCTAAGGCGATCGAGATCGGCAAGCCGGACCCCGCGGTCTATGACCCGGTGATGGAGGCTCTGGGCATCGCCGATCGCGCGCGTCTGGTCGCGATCGGGGACAGCCCGCACACGGATTTGGCCGGGGCTCAAGCCGCGGGGATCGATGCGGTCTGGGCGCTGACCGGACTCGCCGCCCATGCCCATGGCGAGGCGCCGGATTCCGACCGCCTGGCCGCGGTGGCGGCGGCGGAGGGCGTGACGCCGGTCGCCGCCCTGACCGGGCTGCGCTGGTAGCGGGGCACGCTTCCCGCCCGGCGCGGGGGCGACCTGCGAAATATGGCCCCTGCGCAGGCGGGCGGCGGTGCCTAGTCTGGTGCCAGTGAACACGCAGAACCCCCAGCCGCCCCCGGCCACGATGCCCCTCCCTGGCGCGCCGGGTGTTTCGGCCGATCCGACGAAACCCCGCCCGCCGATCTGGCTCCTGGTCGCGATGATCGCCATCGGGCCCTTCACCATGCAGGTGCTGGTGCCGTCCCTGCCCTCCATGGGGCGGGATTTCGGCGCTTCCACCGCGGCCGTGCAACTCACGGTCACGCTCTATCTGCTGTCGGTCGGCGTCGGGCAGTTGATCTACGGGCCGCTGTCGGACCGCTTCGGGCGGCGACCGCTGCTGATGGGGGGGCTGGCGCTCTATGCCGTCGCCTCCCTCGGCGCGGCCATGGCGGGGGGGATCGGCTGGCTGGTCATCGCCCGCGCCTTCCAGGCCATGGGCGCCTGCGCCGGCGTGGTGCTGGCGCGTGCCGTCATCCGCGATGTCTGGGCGCGGGACCAGGCGGCCTCCGTCCTCGGCTACGTCACCATGGGCATGACCATCGCGCCGATGCTGGCGCCGCTGCTGGGCAGTTACCTCGACCAGACGCTGGGCTGGCGGGCCAGCATGTGGGCCTGCCTGGTCTTCGGCCTGCCGCTGGCGCTGGTCGCCTGGAAGCGCCTGCCGGAGACGCTGCCCGCGCCGCAGCCACTGCCCGGCTTGTTCGCCATCCTCGCGGCCTATCGCAGCCTCTGGGCCATTCCCGTCTTCCGCGCCTATGCGGCGCTGACGGCCTGCGCCACCGGCGTGTTCTTCGCCTTCCTCGGCGGCGCGCCCTATGTCGTGGTGCAGGGCATGGGCTACACGCCGGTGCAGTTCGCCATCGGATTCGCCGCCATTTCCGTCTTCTTCGCGGCGGGCAATTGGCTGGCGGGGGTGCTGTCCAAGCGCCTCGGCATCCTCCGGATGCTCAGCGTGGGCACGATGATCACCGTGGTGGGCTCCATCGGCGCCGTGGTCGGGCAATTGGCCTTCCCGCCGCATATCCTGGTGTTCTTCGTGCCCATGGTGCTGGTCGGCGTCGGCAACGGCATGACGCAGCCCAACGCCATCGCCGGCGCGCTGAGCGCCAAGCCGCAGCTGGCGGGCACCGCCTCCTCCCTGGTCGGCGCGTTGCAGATGGGCTTCGGCGCGCTGATGACCTTCGTCGTCGGGCTGGTGGAATACGGCGCGGGCATCGGCACGGCGCTGACCATGGCGGCGACGGGCAGCGCCTGCTGGCTGGCGCTGCGAGGCGCGCGGCGGGGCTGATGCGAGGGCGGCCGCCTCCGGCGGCCCGCGGCAAGTGCCGCGAAGCCAAGCGGCCGGAGGCCGCGCCCGGCGTCTGAGGGCACGGCGATTTTCTCCCTTGCGGCTGGCGCCCGATGCGGCGATCCCTGGCGGCAACGAAACGGGAGGATCGACCATGTTCAGGAGCGCATGCCAGGGCCTGCTGGCCCTGCTGCTGGCCACCGGCACCGCCGCCGCGCAGCCCGCCTATCCGACGCGCCCCATCTCCATGGTCGTCGGCTTCGCGCCCGGCGGCCCGGCCGATGTCGTGGCCCGCCTGATCGCGCCCTCCCTCGGGGCCGATCTCGGCCAGACCGTCGTGGTAGAGAACGCCTCGGGCGCCGGCGGGTCCATCGGCCAGGCGAGGGTCGCCGCCGCGCGGCCCGATGGCCACACCATCCTCTTCGGCAGCCTGGCCCAGGCCACCATCCCGACCCTCTATCGCCAACTCAGCTTCGATCCCCTGGCGCTGGAACCGGTGGGCCTGGTGAATGAGGTCCCGATGGCCATCATCGCCCGCCCCACCTTCCCCGCCGCGAATCTGGCGGAGATGGTGGCGCTGGTGCGGCGGGACGGGCGGCGGCTCAACCTCGGCAATGCCGGGGTGGGATCCACCAGCCATCTCTGCAGCCTGCTGCTGATGGCCTCCATCGGCACGCCCGTGACGCTGGTGCCCTATCGCGGCAATGCGCTGGTGATGAACGATCTGGTTGGCGGGACCCTCGATCTGGGCTGCGACCAGACGACGAACAATGCGGAGCAGATCCGCGCGGGGTCGATCCGCGCCTATGCCATCAGCACGCCGGAACGGGCCGCCGCCCTGCCGGGCGTGCCCACCACGGCGGAAGCCGGGCTGCCCGCCATGCGCATGTCGGGCTGGAACATGCTCTTCGCCGCCGCCGGCACGCCGCGCCCGGTGATCGATCGGCTGAACCGCGCCCTGCATGTGGCCCTGCGGGACGAGACGGTGATCCGCCGCATGGGCGACCTCGGCAGCGGGCCGGCGAGCGGGGATCGCACGACGCCGGAAGGCGCGCAGGCCTTCTGGCGGGCGGAGATCGCGCGGTGGAAGCCGCTGATCGAGGCGGCGGACGGGATGGCAAACTGACCTTTGCCATCGGGATGGCAAACTGACCTTTGCCATCGGGATGGCAGGCTGACGAAGGGGGAGCGCTGCTCCCCCTTCACCCCCACGCCAGGGGCCTCGGGCCCCTGGACCGCGAGGTTTTTCATGACATCAACCTGATGACGGTGCAGGCGCATGGGGAAGGCAGCGCCTTCCCCATCATCACCGGCGTGCCCCTACCCCTCGAACCGCGCCAGCCGCACCGCCGTATGGCCGCGCATCACGCGCGGGCTCGGCATCACCAGCAGGCAGTCATCATGCGGGGTGCGGATCTCCGCCTCCCCATCCAGGGCGATCAGCGTGTTGCGGCGGGCAATGATGTCGCCGCCGCGATAGTCGCGCAGGAAGGCGAAGCCGCCCGTGGCGGCCGTCACCGTGCGGGTGACGCGGGCGACGCGGCCGGGTGCCACCAGGACGTCGGGCGCGATCGGCGCGCCATCCTCCGCCATGCCGAGCAGCCGCAGCACCCGCGCGGCCGCCACTTCCATCTGCGCCAGTGTCTCCGGCTGCCAATGCGGCCCGGCCTCCAGCAGCAGGCCGCGCGCGCCATCCTGGCCGAAGCGGGGATGGTCGATCATGCGCAGCCCCGCCGCATGGCCATCATCCCCCACCACCAGCGGCGGCGTGCCCACCAGCCGGCCCAGCGACCGCGCCTCCAGCCCCGTCCCCGCCAGGAACAGCGGGTCGGACGGCCACAGCATGGAATGCAGGTCCAGCAGCACATCCGCCTGCCGCACCACCGGCAGCAGCGCCCGCACCCGTTCCAGCTCCACCGACCGCCGCCCGCCCGCCAGCGCCACGGGCGCCCAGAGGCGGTTCATATCCTCATCCACGAAGCGGCTCGCGGTGGGGTCGCCGGGATCGAACAAGTCGAAGGCCGCCAAATTGGCGAAGAGGAAGGTCAGCCGTCCCCGCCGCGGGCGCACCCCCTCCCGCAGCCAGCGGGTGGCCAGCAGCGCGCCGGAAATCTCATTGCCATGGACCAGCGTGCTGACGAGGAGATGTGGCCCCGGCTCCGCCGCCGCCTGGGTCCAGACGCCGGGGATGCCGACATTCCCCGCCCGCCAGGGCGCGATGTCCGGCACCGGCAGGCGCACGGCCAGGTCGGGCAGGTCGAAGCGGGGCAGGCCCTGGGTGAGGTCGCCGGTCGTCATGCTCATGCGGCCAGCGCGTCGCCAAGGCGGTCGATGAAGGCGCAGCACGCCGCCATCTCGGCCTCCTCGATCCATTCATCGGGCTGGTGCGCCTGCGCCACCTGGCCGGGGCCGCAGACGATGGAATCGATGCCCGCGCGCTGGAAGACGCCGGCTTCGGTGCCATAGGGCACGCGCAGCGGCCCCCCGCGGGCGCCGCAGGACTGGGCAAGCCCCAGCAGCGCCGACCCCGCGGGCAGTTCGAAGGGCGGCGCATAGCAGCGCGTGGCGAAGGTGAAGCCGGCATCCGGCGCCGCCGCGCGCAGGCCCGGCAGCACCTCCGCCGCCAGCCAGGCCTCCAGCGCGCCCCGCACCAGGCGGCCATCCTCCCCGGGGATGCTGCGGACCTCGAAGACGAATTCGGCCAGGTCGGGGACGATGTTGAGGATGGTGCCGGCGTGGAAGGTGCCGGTGTGGATGGTGCTCCAGGGCGGCTCGAACCCCGCCGCCCGGCCGCCTCCGGCGGCGATGCGCCGGGCTTCCCGCTTCAGCCAGGCGACCGCTTCCGCGGCAGCTTCCAGGGCGTTGGCGGTGCGGTGCGTCAGGCTGGAATGGCCTGTCCGGCCGGTGACGCGCACATCCCAGGAGGCGTAGCCCTTGTGGGCAACCACCGGGGTCATCCCGGTGGGCTCGCCCACCACGCAGAAGGCGGGTGGCGGCGCGGCCTCCGCCAGGCTGCCCACCAGCAGCGGGGCGCCGGCGAAGGTCGTCTCCTCATCGAAGCTCAGGCAGAGATGCACGGGCCGCTTCAGCCCCTTGGCCAGCAGCCCCGGCACGGCGGCCATGGCGCAGGCCCAGAAGCCCTTCATGTCCACCGACCCACGCCCGACCAGCCGCCCATGCTGCTGCCGCAGCGCGAAGGGGTCGCCGGTCCAGGCCTGGCCCGCCACCGGCACGCAATCGCTATGCGCCGACAGCGCCACGCCCCCCGCCACGGCGGGGCCGAGGATGGCGTGCAGCGCGGCCTTGTCCTGCACGGGGTCGTGGACGGGCCGACTCTCCACGCCATGCGTGGCAAGCTCGGCCTGCACATAGCGCACCAGGTCCAGGTTGCTTCGCGCGCTGGTGGTATCGAAGGCCACCAGCCGTGCCAGAACCTCGACCGCCTGCGGTCCCGCCCCCATCGGATTCCCCCTTGGGGGCCAGTCTATACGGCGGACACCGCCCGGCAATCCGGCCCGGAGGCGCTTAAAGAAAGTCCATCTTCTACCCGTGATTGAGACTAACGGGGATTGAGCGCCGCCCGCGCCTCCGCCACGAGCCGTTCCAGGGCCGGCAGCTCGATCGCGCCCGGCACCAGGGTATTGCCGATGATGAGCGCCGGCGTGCCTTCGATGCCGAGGCGCTGCGCCAGGGCCAGGTTGCGTTCGATCCGCGCGCCGATGGCGGGGTCGTCCATGTCGCGGCGCAGCCTCGACCAGTCGAGCCCGGCCCTCTCGGCCTGCTGGCGCAGCACCGCCTCGGTCGGTTCCGTCCGCAGCGACAGCAGCGCGTCATAGAGCGGCACGTAGCGCCCCTGCCGCTGCGCCGCGAGCAGGGCGCGGGAGGCAAGGACGCTGTTCGGGCCGAGGATCGGCAGGTCCTTCAGCACCACCCGGACATTCGGGTCCCGCCGCAGCAGCGCGTCCATCGCGGGCTGCAACTGCTTGCAGTAGCCGCAGCGCGCATCGAAGAACTCGACGATGGTGATGTCGCCCCGCGCATTGCCCTTGCTGGGGTCGGCGGCGTCCCGGAACAGGGCGTCGGCATTGCCGGCGATGGCGGCGCGCTGCGCTTCGCTCCGGTCGCGGCGGTCCGCCTCCTCCAGCCCGGCCAGGGCCTCGCGGATGATGCTCGGATCCTCCCGCAGCGCCTGGCGGAGGATGCCGAGGATCTCGGCGCGCTGCCCCGCGGTGAAGGCCGGCGCTTCCTGCGCCTGGGCCGGCGCGCCGCCGGCGATCAGGACCAGGCAGAGGGCGAGGACAGGGCGGAGGAGGGATCGGGTCATGCCTGTCCATATCCCAGCCGGGGCCACGGTGCCACCGGCGCCCCCTGGACCACCCCCTGGCCCCCTCACCGCCGACGGGGCGGCAGGTTCTCCGGCTGCGCGGCGTTCTTGAGGTCCGAGGCGCGGAGCCGCATCGGGCCGGGGGGGAGCCCGGCTTCCGCCCGCGCGGCCAGGGTCCGCGCGGCCAGCGCATCGCCCAGCAGCATCGCCTCCTCCGCCAAGGCGAGGTCCGCCATCGGCATCTCCCCCAGCCTGCCGCGCGCCACCGCCACCTGGCGCCAGAGGAAGGCGCTGTCGCGTTCCGTGCGCATCGCGGCGTCCAGTTCGCCCAGCGCCTGGCGAAGCTGGGCGGGCTGGCCGAGTTCCATCAGCACCCGCGCATGGCTGAGGCGGATCAGCCCTTCATCCGGCGCCAGCCGCGCCGCGGTGGCGTAGGGCGCCAGCGAATCGGCCACGCGCTGCCCCTCGAACAGGATCTGGCCCTTCAGCTCATGCAGCCAGGGGCTGGCCGGCTGCTCCGCGATCAGCGCATCCACCATCGCCACCGCGGGCGCGATCCGGCCGGAGCGGAACTGGGCGATGGCGCGGGCGTAGCGGGCGGGCGCACTGGTGTCGCTTTCGGGGTAGCGCCGCATCGTCAGCAGGGGCGAATCGATGAAGCCGTCGAGCTTGGCCCGCACCATGGCGAAGGCGGCATCGAGGTCGGCGGGGAAGGGTGCCTCCGCGAAGCGGGACCGGGACAGGTGTTCGCGGATGAATTCCAGCCGGTCGCGGGACAGCGGATGGGTGCGGAAATAGGGGTCCTGCCGGCTGGTGGCGAGCAGTTCCTGGTCCAGCAGCCGTTCCAGAAGCCTCTCCAGCCCGCGGGAAGACCAGCCGAGGCGATCCAGGTAGTTGACCCCTGCCTGGTCTGCCGCCTGTTCCTGGCTGCGGGTGAAGGCATAGAACTCGCCCATCGCGCTGGCCTGGCCGCCCAGCATGCCCGCCACCAGCGGGGAGCTGGAGCCCGAGGCGGCGGCCGCCGCGCCGCCCAGCAGCATGGCGCCGATGCTGCGCAGCATGGCGTTTCGCATCTCCTCCGGCAGCCGGGCCAAATGGCCGCCGGCGATGTGCCCGGTCTCATGCGCCAGCACGCCAACCAGTTCCAGGGCACTGGTGGATTGCTGGATCAGGCCTGTATGGATGAACAGCCGGTTGCCGGTACTGACGAAGGCGTTTATGGCGCGGTCCTGGATCAGCGTGGTCCGAACCAGGCCGGGATCCACCCCTGCGGTGCGAAGCAGGGGGTGGGACAGGCGCCGGACCAGGCTTTCGGTCTCGGCGTCCCGGATGGTGACGATGCGTGACGCCGCCGACTGCGCCGAGGCGGATCCAGGGACGACCAGCGCGGCGAGCAGGGCGAGGACGACCAGCATGACGACCAGCTTCGGGGCGGCACCCATGGCACGGAAGACCATGGCGGAAGCCGGTGTCTCGGAAGCCGGGGGCCTGGGAAGGAAGGAGGGTCGCGGCATGGGCCGGAGGCTAGCGCGCAAGGCGTCCGCTTCCCACCCCGCCCTGGCGGCCCTGGCGGCGCTCGCGCTGACCGGCTGCTCGGCCTTCGCGCCCGACCCCAACGCGCCCCAGCCCGGCCAGGCCGGCTTCGTGCGCGGCTTCCTGGGCGGGGCCGTGTCGGACGATCCGCGCGCGGCGCTGGTCGCGCGCAACACGCTGTCCGCCGGCGGGTCCGCCGCCGATGCGGCGGTGGCGGGCGGGCTCATGCTCGCCGTCACCCAGCCCTCCCGCGCGGCCCTCGGCGGCGGCGGCGCCTGCCTTCTGTTCGCGCCCCGCCGGGCGGAGGCCGAGGCCATCCTGTTCCTGCCCGGCGCGCGGGAAGCGACACCGCCGGGCGCCGACCGCCCCGCCGCCGTGCCGATGCTGGCGCGCGGCCTTTTCGCGCTGCATGCCCGCGGCGGCGTGCGGCCTTTCGAGGAATTGATCGCCCCCGCCGAGCAGGCCGCCCGCTTCGGGGTGGAGGTCAGCCGCGCTCTGGCCGCCGATATCGCCGCCGTGGCCGGCCCGCTGATGGCGGACCCCGGCGCGGCCGCGGTCTTCGCGGGCCCCGGCGGCCAGCCGCTGGCGGCGGGCGCCACGCTGGTGCAGCCGGACCTCGGCACCACGCTCGGGTCACTGCGCACCGCGGGGGTGGGTGATCTCCACCAGGGCGCGCTGGCGCGCCGCGTGGCCGAAGCCTCCCTCGCCGCCGGCGGCGGGCTGACGGTGGCGGAGATGCGCGCCTCCGTCCCCCGGATCGCGGCGCCGCTGATCCTGCGGTCGGGCAATGACAGCGTGGCCTTTCTGCCGCCGCCCGCCGATGGCGGCCTGGCCACCGCCGCAGCCTTCACGGCGCTGGCCGCCGGCGCCACGCCGGATGCCGCGGCACTGCGCGGCGTCGCCGTCGCCCGCGCCTGGCGCGAACGCGGCGGCGATCCGATGGCGCTGGTGACGGCGCAAGTCCCGGCCGACCAGGGCTGGCCGGTACTGCCGGCCTCCACCAGCCTGGTGGTGGTGGACCGGGACGGCATGGCCGTGTCCTGCGCCTTCACCATGAACAACCTCTTCGGCACGGGGCGCGTTGCGCCGGGCACGGGGATCCTGCTGGCGGCGGCGCCGGGCATCGGCCAGGTGCAGCCGCCGCTGCTGTCCGCCGCCATCGCCTTCAACGCGCCGCTGCGCACCTTCCGCGCCGCCAGCGCGGGCAGCGGGCAGCACGCGGCACCGATCGCGGCGGCCGCGCCGCTGGCCCAGGCGCTGCGCAACGCGCCGCAGGATGCCGCCTTCGCGGGCGTGCCCAATCCAGGCCGGGGCAATCTGATGGCCTGCCCGCGCTACCTGCCGGGCGATCCCAACAGCTGCTACTCGCTGACCGATCCGCGCGGCATGGGCCTCGCCATCGGCGCCGTGGACCGCTGATGGCGCTGAAGACGGGGCGGGGCGCGGAAGCACCCCCCTTCCTGGTGATGGACGTGATCGCGGCCGCGAATGCGCGCGCCGCGTCGCTGCCCCCGGGGGCATATCCCGATTCCCTGGGAATCCTCCGCATGGAGGTCGGCCAGCCCGGCAGCGGCGCGCCGCGTGGCGCAGCGGAAGCGGCCATCCGCGCGCTGCAGGCCGGCAACCCGATGGGCTATACGGAAGCCTTCGGCCTGGCTTCGCTGCGCGCGCGGATCGCCGGGCATTACCGGGACAGATACGGGGTCACGGTCGCGCCGTCGCGCATCGCCGTCACGGTGGGCGCTTCCGGTGCCTTCCCGCTGGCCTTCCTGGCGGCCTTCGACGTCGGCGATCGCATTGCGATGGCGGCGCCCTTCTACCCGCCCTATGCGAACATCCTGACGGCGCTCGGCATGGTGCCGCAGCTGCTGCCCTGCGATGCCGGAACGCGCTTCCAGCCGACCCTGACCATGCTGGAGAAGCTGGACCCGCTGCCCGCCGGGCTGATCGTCGCCAGCCCCTGCAACCCCGCCGGCACCATGCTGTCGCCGGAGGAACTGGCCGCCATCGCCCGCTGGTGCCATGCGAATGGCGTGCGGCTGGTGTCGGACGAGATCTATCACGGCCTGTCCTACGGCACCGTCGCGGAAAGCACGGCGGTCGCCTTCAGCGACAGCGCCATCGTCGTGAACAGCTTCTCCAAGTACTTCTCCATGACGGGCTGGCGGATCGGCTGGCTGCTGCTGCCGGAGGATCTGGTCCGCCCGGTGGAATGCCTGGCACAGAACCTGTTCATCAGCGCCCCCCATGTCGCGCAGGTCGCCGCCGAGGCCGCCTTCGACTGCCGGGAGGAACTGGAGGCGAACAAGGCCGGCTATGCCCGCGCCCGGGCCGCGCTGCTCGATGGCCTGCCGGCGGCGGGCTTCGACCGGATCGCGGCCGCCGACGGCGCCTTCTACCTGTGGTGCGATGTCGGGCACCTCACGAATGACAGCCTCGAATTCTGCGCCCGGATGCTGGAGGGCGCGGGCATCGCGGCCTCCGCCGGGGTGGATTTCGACCGCGAGCGGGGCAGCCGCTTCCTCCGCTTCAGCTATTGCGGGCCGGAAGCAGCGATGGTGCAGGCGCCCGCGCGGCTGAAAGCCTGGCTCGGGCGATAGGGCACCCTTCGCGGCTTTCGGCGCCTCGTGCGCCGCGGCGGAATCATACCAACGGCACGATGGAGTGACCTGCGGCCGGCAAAGCCGGCCGAGGCCGCGAATGCGGCCCGCCGGTCGTCCGGCGAGCCAAGGCCGCGGAGCGGCCGCCCGGCGCTTGAGGGCAGCAAAACAATACCAACGAGTCGCTGAAAGCGGCCGTTGGTATCAATCCTCGGCTGCCGCGCAGCCTTCCTCGGGACGGAGGAAGGCCGCCCAGGCGCCGCCCGGCAGGGGAAGGCAGCCACTGGCCCAGATGCCGGCAACACTTCCCCCTGCGCTGCGCAGCATGCCGGGGCCGTGCGGCACGCCGTCCGATAGCGCGCCCTCATAGACCAGCCCCTGCACCAGCACCTCAACCCGGCCCCGCACGAGTCCGTCCTTCGTGTAGTCCCCGGCTTCGGTCATCGTCGGTTCCCCGTTGCGCAGATAAGCCAGGGCACCGCGGCCGTCCGGGCGACCGCCCTTCATCACGCCCTCATAGACCATGCCGCGCACGGCACGACCCTCGCGCCAGAGGAACAGGGCCCGGCCGGCGCCCTCGGCCGGTCCGTCGGGGCAGGCGCCGCTCCATCGCGCCTCGACATCGGCCGCGAGGTCCGACAGCCCGCCGAGCCAGAGCCAGCATCCGCGCGCCGCGTCGGTGACGAAGCCGTCCCTCTCACCGGGCAGCAGTCGCTCCGCCATCGGTGGCGCCGGCGGCGTCTCCGCCCGCACCGGTCCCGCGAGAAGCACCAGGGCAAGAAGCCATCGCATGTTCATCATCTCCCCATGGGAAAGGACGATATCCGGGTGGTTCAGGGCAGACGCGGACCCCGTGCGGCAGCGGGAAGGCCGGCATCGCCGGGCGCCTCGGCCCCGCCCCAGCGCCACCAGGACGCGGGCAGGGCCGCCGCCGCGGCCTCGGCCGCGGCCGGTGTCGCGAAGATGCCGACGCAGGTGGCGCCGCTGCCGCTCATCCGCGCCAGCAGGCAACCTGGTGTCGCCGCGATGGCGGCCAGCACCTCGGCGATGGGGGGGCAGAGGGTGATCGCCGCCGCTTCCAGGTCGTTGCCGAGCGGCCGCAGCCAATCCGCCAGCGCCGCGGCATCCCGCCAGCCTTCCGGGTAGGCGATCGGCGGCGAGAAGCCGGGCGCGCGGGCCTTGAAGACGGCGGGCGTCGCCAGGGCCAGGCGCGGATTGGCCAGCAGCAGCCCGAAGGGCGGCAGGGGCGGCACCGGGTCCAGCACCTCACCCACGCCACGCATGCGCATCGGCCGGCTTTCGACGCAGACCGGCACATCGGCGCCCAGCCCGGCGGCGACCTGCCGGAGGCCCTCGGCGCCGATCGCGGTGCCCCAGAGCGCATCCAGCACCCGCAGCGCGGCCGCCGCATCGGCGGAACCGCCACCGATGCCCGAGGCGACCGGCAGGTGCTTTTCGAGGGTGATGGCCGCCCGTGCCGGCACCCCGGCGGTATCGGCCAGCGCGCGGGCGGCGCGCAGGACCAGGTTGTCGGGCTCCGCCCGCAGGGCCTCCGCGCCCGGCCCGGCCAGGGACAGGGTCAGCCCCTCCGCCGGCCTGGCGGAGACGACATCCCCAACACCGGCAAAAACCGCCAGGCTGTCCAGCAGATGATAGCCATCGGCGCGCCGGCCCGTGACGCGCAGCGCCAGATTCACCTTGGCAGGGGCAAAGGTGGGGGCGAAGCCGCTCATGCCGGCCGGGTTGGCGCCGTCAATCCGTGCGCTGCGCGGTGGGCATGGCCGATGGCGGCAGCCCGTCCCGCAGCTTGGCCTCGATCTTCACGAGGTCGCCCGGCTCCGGTTCCAGCCCGAGGGCGCGGGTCCATTGGAAGCGCGCCTCCCTCTCCCGCCCCGCGGCCCAATAGGCATCGCCGAGGTGGTCATTGATGACGCTGTTGCGCGGCTCCAGCTCCACCGCGCGTTCCAGCCAGCGGATGGCGCCGGGCAGGTCGCCCATCTTGAACAGCGCCCAGCCGAGGCTGTCGACGATGTTGCCGTCATTCGGCCGAAGCTCCACGGCGCGTTCCAGCATGCGCCGCGCCGCGGGCAGGTCCTTGCCCTGCTCCACCCAGGTATAGGCCAGGTAGTTCATGACGTAGGGCTGTTCGGGCGACAATTCGAGCGCCCGCTTGAAGTCGGCCTCCGCGCGCGGCCAGGCGCCGGCGCGTTCATGCGCGATGCCGCGGGCGTAGAGCAGCGGCCATTCCGCCGCCGTCGGCGTGCCGACGCGTTCCAGCGCCGCATCATAGGCGGCGATGGCATCGGCGAAGCGGTTGCGCGCGCGCAGCAGGTCGCCGAGCCGCGCCATCGGCTGCGGCGCGTTCGGCACCTCCGCCGCGATGGCCCGGAAGGCGGCCTCGGCTTCCGGCACGCGGTCCATGCGGTCCAGCAGCGCGGCGCGACGCAGCGCGGCCACACGGGCCAGCGGATCGCTCGCCGGGACCTGTTCCAGCACGGCATGGGCGGTGTCGGGGTGCCGTTCCTCCCCATAGGCTTCGGCGATCAGCAGCAGGGCGGGCGCGAAACTGGGCCGCAGCCGCAGCGACAGTCGGGCGAGAATCAGCGCCCCCTCCCCCGCCCCCTGCTGGCGCAGCGCCGCGGCCAAAGCGAGATGCGCTTCCGCGATCCCCTCCACCGCGGAGACGACGCCGCGCTGGACGATGACGGCGCGGCGCGCCTGGTCCGTGCCGGCCGCGATGGCGAAATCGCCGAGGCCCCGCCCCAAGGCTTCCATCAGGCGCAGCGCCTCGGCCTCACGCCCGCTGCGGGCCAGGATGCCGGCGGAGAGTTGCAGCAGGCGGAGCGAGGGCTCCGGCGTTTCGGCCAGGGCGGTGCGGATGGCGCGCTCCGCTTCCCGCGGCCGGCCGGCGACATCGGCGATCAGCGCAAGATGCAGCGCGTGGATGCCGCGCAGCCGGCCGCTTTCGGCCAGCGGGCGGAGGGTGGCGAGAGCCGCGTCGGTCTGCCCCTTGCCCTGCTGGACCCAGGCCAGCAGCAGGGGCTGGAGGATCTGCGAAGGCCCCTGGCGCGGCAGGGCGCGGACACGCTGTTCCGCCCGGTCCCAGCGGCCGGCCACGGCTTCCGATCCCACCAGCAGCAGCGCGGCCGCCTGGTTGTCCGGCAGCCGGCGCGCGAGGCGCAGCGCATCGGGGCGGCCATCGAGCAGCGCGGCGGCGAATGCGCGGTTGATGAGTTCCGCCTGATCCGGCTCCCGCCGCAGCGCGTCCAGCAGGTTGTCGGCCGCGGCGCGGGTATCGGTCTCGGACTGGGCGAAGCGGCCGGCCAGATAGGTGCCGAAGACGCCCGCGGGTTCGGCGGGCTGCGCCTGGGCGGGCGCGGTGGCGGGGACGGGCGTGCCGGCCGCCGCGCAGGCCGACAGGAGGGCCGCCGCGAGGAGGACGGCACGGCGAGGGGGCACGAGCCTGATCATTGGCCGCAGCCTAGCCGGGGAAGGCCGCGCTGCGCCACCGCGGCGTGGCGCTGTTGCAACATGTGGCGGAATGGCGATGCCAATTTGCCACGGTCCCGGTGCGGCCGCATGCCGCGCCTCGCCCGTCCTTCGGCACCGACGCGGCCCGTCGCGTCAATACTGTTCGGATCGCCGGCGGGTGACGATGTGGCTGCCGGGGGGAAGGGCATGGAGGACACCCTCCGCCCAATCCGTGATGCGGCGCATGGGATGAAGGGGGACGGCGGCCGCCTCTTTACCAAGCACCGATGGGGGCTGCGCGGCCGCATCGCCCTCGGCAAAGCCCACGAGGCGGCTCGCGGATTCCGCCAGTTCCGCGATCGGACCTGCGGTGGCTCCGTCCTCCGCCATGACCGCCTTCAGCACGGCGCGTGTGGCCGTCACTTCCGCGCGCATCTCATCGATGGCAACGGAGAGACGGAGGGCAGCCTCAGACTGAGTGGCATCGAGTGACATGGATGACCCCAGGCACGCCCAACCGGGACGCGACAGTACGCAGGAGAACATGGTCCGGAAGGCGAGCAAATGCAACTTTCAAGTGCATCAAGCCATCGTTAACCGGCGATCGGCCCGCGACGCCTTGCGTGATGCCGCCCGCGGATGCCGCGCGCGACTCCGGCGCGGGCAGGATGCGTCCGATGCGCGGCCGGCGCCAGAAGCATTGCCAGAACCATTCCGATACCTTTCGATACGAACAGCATCCCGGGAGGTCCCCTCATGCGTCGCCATCTGATCGCCATCCTTGCCCTGCTCGCCGGTCTCCTCGGCGCGAGCGCGGCGGAGGCCCAGAACCGCTTCTGGCTGGTCAATGACACCGGCCGCGTGATCGAACGCGCCTACGTCTCATCCTCCCGCGTCTCCGACTGGGGGCCGGACATCCTGGGCACGTCGGTGCTGCCGCCGGGCCAGCGGGTATGGGTGACGCCCAATTTCGGCGACTGCGTCCTCGACCTTCGCGTGACCTACCAGGGCGGGGGGGAGGAAAGCCGGATGCAGGTCAATGCCTGCAGCCTCAGCCAGATCGTCTTCGGCCGGTCCGGCGCCGGCGCGGGGGCCAGCATCGGCGGCGGCGGCGCGGGCGCCTCGGTGGCAGGCAACCCCAGCTTCTACTTCGTCAACGGCACCGGCCTGACGATCCGGGAGGTCTATGTGTCGCTGTCCACCGACAACAACTGGGGCGGGGACCGGCTGGGCCAGAACGTCCTCCAGCCCGGCCAGCGCCTGCAGGTCAGCCTGCCCGCCGGCCGCGTCTGCACCGTCGATATGCGCGTGGTCTATGCCGATGGCCGATCCTTCGAGCGGCGGCGGATCGAGACCTGCAGCGTCAACGACTTCGTCTGGCGCTGACCCCCGGTCAGAGCCTGTGAAAGAATCGAGCTTGAGCATTAATGCCCGTTGAAATCATTGGTCTTTTTCCTCGGATTCCGGCGCTTTCGGGCATTAATTCACAAGCTCTCAGGCCAGGCCGAGCAGCAGCAGCAGCCCGGCGCCGGCAGCCCAGGCCAGCATGGCCTGGGTCAGGCCGGCGCCGAGGCGTTCCAGGAGCGCGGCCGGCAGCCCGGCCAGCAGCAGCGTGCCGGTGGAAACCATCAGGCTCGCTCCGTAGAACACGATCTCATTCGTGGGCGGCAGCATTTCCGGCAGCCAGACCGGATGCAGCGCCATCATCACCGGCAGCACCGGGCTGACCAGGCCGTTCATCAGGCACAGGCCGACGACGACGACGAAAAGGTTCTGCGGCGTCATCGCGTTCACCCCGCGCCCGGCGGCGTGATCCGCGGGCCGAGGCCGGCGGAGAGCATCAGCACGCCGCCGACCAGGCGGATGCCGAACAGCCAGCAGGCCGCGACCAGCGGCAGGAACCGACCCTCGACATAGGACGGCACGGCGCGGCGGGCGAGCCAGACGGCCCAGTCCGTCAGCAGGCGGAAGCCGCGCCAGATGTAGTTCGGGCTGTCATGGGGCACCATGACCTGCATCAGGAACCGGCCGAGGCAGGCCCAGGCCGTCAGGGCCAGGACATACATCGGGATCCAGAAGCCGAGATGGTCGGCGATGAAGGGCTGCACGGCGCGGTCTTTCCCCTGCGGCGTTCGTGAAGGCGGCACTGGCGTCGAAACAGGAAGGGCGGCCGCGTCGCCGCGGCCGCCCCCTTTTCCACCCTTCCGGGCGGGATGGCTACTCGACGGCTTCCCTCCGGTCCACCAGGCGGACGCCGCCCTTCGGGATCCGGATGTCGTCGATGAAGTCCTGCATCGCCTGGCTGGGCGCCGTGGTGAACTTGGACACCAGCCAGATGGTGAGGAACGACAGCGGCACGCCGACGATGCCGCCCGAGATGTTGTTCAGCGTCCAGAGCCTCGCCACCGTCCGGCCGCGCAGCACCACGCTGTCGGTCGTCAGGATCAGCTGGCCGAACCAGGACATCGCGCCATCCGTGATCTGGCCCGCATTGGCGACCAGCGCGGCGGCATAGGCCTTGAGCGCCGGATCGGCCGCGGGCAGCGCCGCGGTCTGCCGGGCGGCGGCCAGGATGGCTTCCTTCGTCCCGAAGAGTTCCACGAAGGACAGGCCGTAGAACTCCGTCCAGATCAGGTAGCCGAAGGTGAAGACGTAGCCGACCGCCATGCCCCAGCAGGCCGCGGCGTTCGTCGTCTTCTTGTACCAGACGCCCATCACCAGCGCGGCGAAGAGACCCGCGGCGGCGATGGAGAAGGCCCAGGCGACCAGGAACAGGATGTCCGCCCCCGCATTGCCCGCCGTCCAGGCCGCCAGGATGGCCACCAGGATGAGCAGGACGCGGGAGATGATGAGGCGCTTCGCGGTGGGCGCGTTGCGGTCGATCATCTTGTAGTAGACGTCATGCGACAGCGCGTTCGCCAGCGCCAGCAGCAACCCGTCCGCGGTGGAGAGCGCGGCGGCCAGGCCGCCGGCGGCCACGAGGCCGGCGATCACATAGGGCAGGCCCGCGATTTCCGGCGTCGCCAGCACGACCACGTCCGGATGGATGCGGAATTCGCCCCACTGCACGATGCCGTCGCGGTTGACGTCGACGATGTTCACCCATGGCACCCCATAGGGCGACACGATCTGCCAGTTCTTGATCCACTCCGGCAGGGCCGCGATCGGCTGGCCGATGACGGTCTGGTAGATCTCGAGCTTGCCGAAGGCCGCATAGGCCGGCGCCGTGAAGTACAGCAGGAAGATGAAGAACAGCGACCAGGCCACGGACTGCCGGGCTTCGCGCACCGACGGCGTGGTGAAGTAGCGCATCAGGATGTGCGGCAGGGCGGCCGTGCCGACCATCAGGCAGAAGACGAGGGCGAAGAAGTTCAGCGCCGCGGACCAGGAGAAGGCGCCATTCGGCCCGATGAAGGGCGCGGTATGCCACCCCGTCACCCCGGGCGGTGGCGTCATCCCCGCGGCACGGAAGCCGTTCTCCAGCCCCTCGATCCGTTCCAGCGCGAAGCCGTACATCAGCTGCGGCACCGGAACGCCCGTGACCTTCATCGACATCAGGATGGCGGGGATCAGGTAGGCGATGATGAGGATGATGTACTGCGCCACCTGGGTCCAGGTGACGGCCCGCATGCCGCCCAGCATGGAGCACACCAGGATGCCCGCCAGGCCGAGGAAGACGGCCGTGAGGAAGGACACTTCCAGGAAGCGCTGGGTGATGATGCCCACGCCCACGATCTGCGCCACCACATAGACGAAGGAGGAGGTGAGCAGGACGATGACGCCGAGCGAACGGGCAAGGTTGCCGCCGAAGCGCGCGCCCAGGAAGTCCGGCACGGTGTACTGGCCGAACTTCCGCAGGTAGGGCGCCAGCAGGATGGCCACCAGCATGTAGCCGCCGGTCCAGCCCAGGATGAAGGCGAGGCCGCCATAGCCGAGGGCGTAGAGGCTGCCCGCCATGCCGATGAAGCTGGCCGCCGACATCCAGTCGGACCCGGTGGCCATGCCGTTATAGAGCGCGGGGACCCGCCGGCCGGCCACGTAATATTCGGCGACGGCGGCGGTGCGGCTGATGATGCCGATATAGGCATAGACGCCGATGGTCAGGAAAACGAAGAGGTAGCCGATGATCTTGTCCGGCACCCCCATCTGCTCAAGGATCGCGAGGATGATGACGAAGGCGGCGAAGCCGCCGGTGTAGCCGGCATAGATCTTGCCGAGGCTGGCGATGAAGGGATCCTTGTCCCCCGTGCTGGTGGACATGGGCTCAGTCCTCCTGCACGCCGAATTCCTCGTCGATCTCGTTCTGGCGCTTGGCGAACCAGAACAGGCCGACGACGAAGATGATGAGGCTGCCCTGGGCGGCCATGTAGAAGCCCAGCGGGAAACCCAGGATATGGATCGGGTTCAGGGCCGTGGCGAAGAAATGGATCCCGAAGCTGGCGACGAACCAGATCGCCAGCATCGTCCACATCAGCCCCGAGGTTTTCTTCCAGTAGGCCGCCCCATTGATCTGATCCGTGGCGGCGACGGTCGCCCCCTTCGGATCATCGGCATTCTCCACCAACGGCATCCCGCTTTCTCCCCATCGCGCCGCCGGCCTTTCCGGCGACGGTTAAGCTCCCCCCCGGAGGGGCGATGAATTATTGTTAAGCGCTGCGGCTATCACGTGTCCGCCATGTCATGCAACATCGTTGAGAGCGAGGGAGTGTTCTAGCAATGCTGACGTGGCTCCGGGACCGCATCCGCCCCCCCCGCGGGCGCGATACGGCGGCCTTCGCCGCCTTCCTGGAACGGCAGGCGGCCTTCGTCGCCCAGAAGACCGTGATCGACTATTGCCGGGTCAAGGCCGGGCGGCATGAACGGCAGACCTTCGCCGACCCGGACTTCCTGGCCGCGCTGGCGCATTGCCGGTGGCAGACCTACGCCGCCGCGGTGGGGGATGTGACGGTGCTGGCCGAATCCTGGCTGCGGCCCCATGCCGGCGGCGAGAAAGCCAGGCTGGCCGCGGCCCTCTCGGCCATCGGCGCCACCATCCTGGCCGGCGCCGAGCCCCCCCAAGGGGAGCGCGAGACGCTGGATGCGGCGCGGGAGGGGCTGCCCCGCCTGCTCGCCGCCGCACAGGAATCGCCCCCTGTCAGCGCCGACCGCCTGCGGCTGACGGCGGAAGCACCCCTGCTGGCGACCCTGCCTATCCACCCCGACCAGCGGATCGGGGAGACGCCGTCGATCCGTGGCGCGCTGCGCTTCCACATCGTCTCCACCCAGCAGGAGATGGAGCGCGGCTTCGATCCGGCAGCGCTGGTTCAGGAAATGCGCGCCGCGTCATTGCGGTAAAGCAAGTTACTGAAATTCAACATGTTACAGTTTCGGCAGCCCTTGAGCGATTTCTGGACACGAATTAACCGGAACGCGCATTGATCCCCCATGCCCGCCCCCGCATGAACAGCGCCATGCGCCGGGATCAAACCCAGCGCGCGCCACGCGCATAGCGCGGGGCACCGCAACAATGATGGCGGGCTGGCGTGCCCGCGAGAGAAGGGATGGGGGATGTCTGCATCGCACGCCGCGGCCGGCGGGGCCGCGCGACCAATGTCGCAGGAGGAGCGAAAGGTCATCCTCGCCTCCTCCCTCGGCACCGTTTTCGAATGGTATGACTTCTACCTGTACGGATCGCTCGCGGCCGTCATCGGCGCGAAGTTCTTCTCCATGTACGACGAGAGCACGCGGAACATCTTCGCGCTGCTCGCCTTCGCCGCCGGCTTCCTGGTGCGCCCCTTCGGCGCCCTGGTGTTCGGCCGCCTCGGCGACCTCGTCGGGCGGAAATACACCTTCCTCGTCACCATCGTGATCATGGGCGCCTCGACCTTCGTGGTCGGCATCCTGCCCACCTCCGACCAGATCGGCATTCTCGCCCCCATCATCCTGATCGTGCTGCGCATGCTGCAGGGCCTGGCGCTGGGCGGCGAGTATGGCGGTGCGGCGACCTATGTGGCGGAGCACGCGCCGAACGGGCGCCGCGGCTTCTACACCAGCTTCATCCAGATCACCGCGACGGCTGGCCTGTTCCTGTCGCTGATCGTCATCCTCACCACCCGCTCCTTCCTGGGTGAGGCCGCCTTCGCGGATTGGGGCTGGCGCGTGCCGTTCCTGATCTCGATCGTGCTGCTTGGCATCTCCGTCTGGATCCGGATGCAGATGCAGGAAAGCCCGGCCTTCCAGAAGATGAAGGATGAGGGCACGGGTTCCAAGGCGCCGATCGGCGAGGCCTTCGGCCAGTGGAAGAACGCCCGCATCGCGCTCTTCGCGCTGCTCGGCCTGGTCATGGGCCAGGCGGTCGTCTGGTACACGGGCCAGTTCTACGCGCTGTTCTTCCTCGGCTCCGTGCTGAAGGTGGACGGCTTCACCACCAACATGCTGATCGCCTGGTCGCTCATCCTCGGCTCCGGCGGCTTCGTGTTCTTCGGCTGGCTGTCCGACAAGATCGGCCGCAAGCCGATCATCCTCGGCGGCTGCCTGATCGCGGCGGTCACCTACTTCCCGCTCTTCTCGCTGATGAGCGCGGAAGCCAACCCGTCGCTGACGCAGGCCCACCGCACCATCACCACGGTGGTGGAAGTGGACAAGGCCACCTGCTCCTTCCAGTTCAACCCGACGGGCACGGCGCGCTTCACCCAGCCCTGCGACGTGGCCAAGGCCGCGCTCGCCCGGCTGTCGGTGAACTATTCGGTGGAGAACAAGCCGGGCCAGACCGGCGTGCGCGTCACCATCGGCAACCAGACCGTGTCGTCCGACCAGCCCAACTTTGCGGCGGCCCTCGGCACCGCGGTGACGGCGGCGGGCTACCCGGCGGCGTCGAACCCCACCGTGGTCAAGATGTCCGGTCCCTTCGACATCTTCCGCGAACAGCCGGCGGTGCTGATCGGCATCCTCACGCTGCTCGTGATCTACGTGACCATGGTCTATGGCCCGATCGCGGCGGCGCTGGTGGAACTGTTCCCGACGCGCATCCGCTACACCTCCATGTCGCTGCCCTACCACATCGGCAATGGCTGGTTCGGTGGGCTGATGCCGGCGACGGCCTTCGCGATGATCGCGCAGACCGGCGACGTGTATTTCGGCCTCTGGTACCCCGTGGTGATCGCCCTCGCGACCGTCGTCATCGGCTTCTTCATGGTGCCGGAGACGAAGGACCGCGACATCTTCGCGACCAATGCGGACGGGTCGGCCAGCGCCGCGGATTTCCGCAAGGCGCGCTGATCCGGGCATCCCGCACGGGTTGAACGGCGCCGGGGGCAACCCCGGCGCCTTTTTCTTGTCCTGCATCAAGGGCGGCAAGGGGCCGGGCTGGCATGGTTGCGCGAAGCCGGCCGCCGGCGGCACTCTCTGCGACAATCAGCCGAGGGCATACCCGGCGCCAGAAGGGGAAAACGGCACCATGGATGGCAGCACCGGCACCAGCCGCTATGAGGAGGCCTATGGCGCCTGGCGCGCGGACCCCGAGGGCTATTGGCGCCAGGCGGCGGAGGCCATCGACTGGGCGACGCCCCCCACCCGCATCTTCGATGGCGAGGCAGGCGTCTATGGCCGCTGGTTCCCCGATGCCAGGCTGAACACCTGTTTCAATGCGCTGGATCGCCACGTCGCCGCCGGCCGCGGCGCGCAAACGGCCCTGATCTGGGACAGCCCCATCACCGGCCGCAGCGCCCGCTTCACCTATGCCGGATTGCTGGACCGGGTCGCGCGCGTCGCGGGCGCGCTGGCCGCGCGGGGCGTCGGCGCGGGCGACCGCGTCATCATCTACATGCCCATGGTGCCGGAAGCCGCCATCGCCATGCTGGCCTGCGCCAGGCTCGGCGCCATCCATTCCGTGGTCTTCGGCGGCTTCGCCGCGGCGGAACTCTCCGCCCGCATCGCCGATGCGCAACCGAAGGCGATCATCTCCGCCTCCTGCGGGCTCGAGCCCGGGCGCATCGTGAAATACAAGCCGCTGCTGGATGCGGCGATCGCGCTGTCCCCGCACAAGCCCGGCCACTGCCTGATCCTGCAGCGCCCCGAGCATCCCTGCGAGTTGACGCCGGGCCGCGACATGGACTTCCTGGACGCCGAGGCCGCGGCCACGCCCGCGCCCTGCACCGATGTCGCGGCGACGGACCCGCTCTACATCCTCTACACCTCCGGCACGACGGGAAAGCCCAAGGGCATCGTGCGGGACAATGGCGGGCATGCGGTGGCCCTGATGAATTCCATGTCCATGCTCTACGGCCTGAAGGCCGGCGACGTGATGTGGACCGCGAGCGATGTCGGCTGGGTCGTCGGCCATTCCTACATCGTCTATGCGCCGCTCCTCGCGGGCTGCACGACGGTGATGTACGAGGGCAAGCCCGTCGGCACGCCCGATGCCGGCGCCTTCTGGCGCGTGGCCGCCGAGCATCGCGTGAAGGTGCTGTTCACGGCACCCACCGCGATCCGCGCCATCCGCAAGGAAGACCCGGAGGGCGCGCTGCTGGCGCGCTACGATCTCTCCGCGCTGGAGGCGCTGTTCCTGGCGGGCGAACGCTGCGACCCGCCGACCGCCGAATGGTCCGCGACACTGCTGGGCAAGCCCGTCATCGATCATTGGTGGCAGACCGAGACGGGCTGGAGCATCAGCGGCAATTTTCGGGGGTTGGGCCTCTTCCCCAACCGTCCCGGCTCCGGCGGCAAGCCCGCGCCAGGCTATGATCTCCGCGCGCTGGACGAAGCGGGGCAGGAAGTGCCGCGCGGGCAGATCGGCACGCTGGCGGTGAAGCTGCCGCTGCCGCCTTCCAACCTGCCGACGCTCTGGCACGCCGATGCGCGGTTCCGTGAAGCCTACCTCGAGGCCTTTCCCGGTTACTACAACACCTCCGACGCCGGGATGGTGGACGGGGATGGCTATGTCTGGGTCATGTCCCGCACCGACGACATCATCAATGTCGCGGGCCATCGCCTGTCCACCGGCGCGATGGAGGAGGTGCTGGCCGCCCACCCCGATGTCGCGGAATGCGCCGTGGTCGGCGTGAAGGATTCGCTCAAGGGCCAGGCGCCGCTTGGCCTCGTCGTGCTGAAGGCGGGGACCACGAAGGGTGAGGCCGAGATCGCGAAGGAACTGGTGGCGATGGTGCGCGACCGCATCGGACCCGTCGCGGCCTTCCGGGAAGCGCGGGTGGTGCAGCGCCTGCCCAAGACCCGCTCCGGCAAGATCCTGCGCGCCACCATCCGCAAGATCGCGGATCGCGAGAGCTACACCGTGCCACCCACCATCGATGATCCGCTGATCCTGGACGAGATCGCGGATGTCCTGAAGCAGGCGGAGAAATAGCCATGCCGGACGGCACCACCCCCCTGCTGCTGCGCCAGGACAGCGCGGCGGGCATCACGCGGCTGACGCTGAACCGGCCCGGGAGCCGCAACAGCCTGTCCTTCGCCATGATGGGTGCGGTGCTCGACGCGTTACGCGCCATCGCGGAGGAATCTTCCGTTCGCGTGGTCGTGCTGGCCGCTGCCGGCCCCGTCTTCTGCGCGGGCCATGATCTGCGGGAGATCACGGCCCATCGCGCCGATCCCGATGGCGGCCGCGGCTTCTTCGACACGGCGATGACGCGCTGCGCGACGCTCATGCAGGCCATCGTCGCCCTGCCCCAGCCCGTCATCGCGGAAGTCCAGGGCGTGGCTACCGCCGCCGGCTGCCAGCTTGTCGCGACCTGCGACCTGGCGGTGGCCTCCGACCAGGCGCGCTTCTGCACCCCCGGCGTCGACATCGGCCTCTTCTGCTCCACCCCCGCCGTGGCGCTGTCGCGCGCCGTGGCCGCCAAGCCGGCGATGGAGATGCTGCTGACGGGGGAGATGATCGGCGCCGCCGAAGCGCAGCGGATCGGCCTGGTGAACCGCGTCGTGCCCTCGGCCGACCTGCAACCCACCACGGAATCGCTGGCGGCGCGCATCGCCTCCCGCAGCGCCCACACCATCCGCATCGGCAAGGCCGCCTTCCACCATCAGCGCGGGCTTCCTCTGGAGACTGCCTATGCCCATGCTGCGGCGGTGATGACCGAGAATCTGATGGCCGAGGATGCCGCCGAAGGCATCGGCGCCTTCCTCTCCAAGCGCCAGCCCGTCTGGCGCGATCGCTAGGACCGACACACCCCATGGCCGCTGCCGATTTCGACGCCCTGCCCCGCGTCCCCGCCAACCACCAGCCGCTCACGCCGCTGCTGTTCCTCGAGCGCGCCGCCGCCGTCTTCCCGCGCCACACCGCGGTCGTCCACGGCGCAGTGCGGCGCAGCTATGCGGAGCTTCGCGCGCGCTGCGTGAAGCTCGCCGATGCGCTGCGCCAGCACGGCATCGGGCGCGGGGACACGGTAGCCGCCCTGCTGCCGAACATCCCGGAAATGCTGGAATGCCATTACGGCGTGCCGATGACGGGCGGCGTGCTGAACACGCTGAACACGCGGCTCGATGCCGGGACCATCGCCTATTGCCTCGACCATGGGGAGGCGAAGGTGGTCGTGGTGGACCGCGAATTCGTCCCGCTGCTGCGCATGGCCCTGACGCAGTGCGCGGCGAAGCCCCTGGTGATCGAGGTCGATGACCCGGAGGCCAGCGACGCCGCCCGCGCCAACCGCCTGGACGGCGCCATCCCCTATGAGGATTTCATCGCCGGCGGCGACGAGGGTTTCGCCTGGCCGATGCCGGGCGATGAATGGGACGCCATCAGCCTCAACTACACTTCCGGCACCACTGGCCGGCCGAAGGGCGTGGTCTATCACCACCGCGGCGCGCAGCTGCTGGCGGTGGGCAACGTGCTCTCCGCCGGCATGGGCAAGCATCCCGTCTATCTCTGGACGCTGCCGATGTTCCATTGCAATGGCTGGTGCTTCCCCTGGACGGTCACGGCGCAGGCAGGCACGCATGTCTGCCTGCGCGCCGTGCGCGGCAACGCCATGTGGGACCTGATGTCGCGGGAAGGCGTCACCCATATGTGCGGCGCGCCGATCGTGATGGCGACGCTGCTGGGCACCGCGGCGGAGGAAAAGAAGCCCCTGCCCCACCAGGTGCAGTTCGTCGTCGCCGGCGCCCCGCCGCCCGCCGCCGTGCTGGCCGCGATGAAGGAAGCGGGCTTCGCCGTCTGCCACGTCTACGGCCTGACCGAATGCTACGGCCCCTCCGTGGTGAATGAGTGGAACAGCGACTGGGACGTCCAGCCCGCCGCCGACCAGGCCGCGCTGATGTCCCGCCAGGGCGTACGCTACATCGCCCTCGAAGGCCTGCGCGTCATGGACCCCGAAACCATGGCGCCGATCACCCCCGATGGCGTATCGATGGGGGAGGTGATGATGCAGGGCAACGTCGTCATGAAGGGCTACCTCAAGGACCAGGAGGCCACGGCGAAGGCCTTCGCCGGCGGCTGGTTCCACACCGGCGACCTCGCCGTCACCTATCCCGATGGCTACATCCAGCTGAAGGACCGGTCGAAGGACATCATCATCTCGGGCGGCGAGAACATCTCCTCCATCGAGGTCGAGGACGCGCTCTACAAGCACCCCGCCGTGGCCGTCGCCGCCGTGGTGGCGCGGCCGGATGAGAAATGGGGCGAGACGCCCTGCGCCTTCATCGAGTTGAAGCCCGGCACGGCCACGACGGCGGAGGAGCTGATCGCCCACTGCAAGACGATCCTCGCGGGCTACAAGGTGCCGCGCCACGTGGTCTTCGCGGAACTGCCCAAGACCAGCACGGGCAAGATCCAGAAGCATGTGCTGCGCGCCCAGGCCAAGGGCGGCTGACATCCATGGCGGGGCCGGCGCCGATCATCCTCTGCGCCGGCCAGTATGGAAGCGCCTCCACCTGGCTCTACAACGCCGTGCATGCGCTGATGGAAGCGGAACTCGGCCCGGTGCACCGGCAATTCGCCGACAGTCCGGACCAGCTTCCCCGGGCCGTCGAAGCCGCCGCGCCGCTGCTGCTGAAGACCCATGCGCCAACCCGCGGGCTTCGCTGGCTGGCGGCGCGCGCAGGGGGCCGCGCCATCCTCTCCATCCGCGATCCGCGCGATGCCGTGGCGTCGCTGATGGCGCGCTTCCACTTCGACTACGCGCTGTGCCGCGATCGTGTCGAGCAGACCTGCCAGGCGCTGCCGCTGCTGCCCGATGCCGTGCCCTGCCTGGTGCTGCGGTATGAGGACGGGTTCAGCCAGGACCCCGCGACGCTGGCCCGCATCGCCCGCTTCCTCGGCCTGAAGCCCTCGGCCCGCCTCCGCCGCCGGGTCTTTGACGATCTGACACCGGATGCGGTGCGCGCCCGCATCGCCGCCATGATGGAAGCCGGTGCGCTCGGCCCTAATCCCACCGCCCATTCGCATGACGGCACCAGCCACTGGCACCCCGGCCATGTCGGCGATGGCCTGCCCGGCAAGTTCGCGACGGTGCTGACCGCAGGCCAGGCCGCCGACATCGCCCGGCGCGGCGCCGGCTTCGCGGAGGCCTTCGGCTACGCGATGCCACCACCCGCGAGGCTGCGCCCCGGCGAGACACGGCGGCTGGAGGGCTGGGGCCACGGCATCGCCTGCCTCGGCACCGGCTTCGCCGCGCCGGACGCCGAAGGCGCCTGGCTGGCAGCACGGAAGGCGGTGCTGCACATCCCGCTGGAAGCCGGACCCGCTGGCACCCTGCTGCTGGAGGTGGAGACGCCGGCCCCGATCCGCCGACCCACCCTCAGCCTGTCATGGGACGAAACCCTGCTTCTGCCCGCAACGCCGATGCCGGCAAGCGGGGTCGTCACCGTGCCGCTGCCGCCACGGGCGGAGGCGACGGAGATCGCCCTCCGCCTGCAGGCCGGCGCGCGGCGCCCGGGCCGGCCGCCGCGCCTCCGGCTGCGCGCCATCGGCCTTTCGGCCTGAGCGGCCGCGAAACTTTCCTTGCAGCCCCCGCCCCGGCACCCCATCCTCCCTGCTGTCCCGCAACAAACGAAAGGAGGTGATCCAGTGTCTCATTGCCCCAAGGCGTCCACCGTGACTGCAAGCTGGATCATCGCCGGCGCCACCGCGTAGGCGAGTCACCACATCGCAGCAGCCGGTCAGCCGGCAGCAATGGAAGGCCTCGGGGGGAAACCCCCGGGGCCTTCGCTGTGTCTAGGTTTCCAGCAGGCCGATCCGGTCTGCCTCCAGCACCCCGCAACTCAGCACCCCGCCGCAGAAGGCGGCGGTATCCAGGTTGATGCGGTTGTGCCGGATTTCCGCCGCCATGCGGGCGGTATGGCCATGCACCACCACGGCGGGGTGGGATACCTCCGAATGGAGGAAGGATCCCCGGATGGTCAGCAGATCCTCCGCCGACTGCGCATCCAGCGCCACGCCGGGGCGGATGCCGGCATGGGCGAAGAAATAGGGGCCCTCCCGATGGCACAGCGCCAGGCCATCCCGCAGCAGCGCCTGGTGCGCGGCGGGGATGGCGGTGCGCCAGGCCTCGGCACCGGCCCCGGCCTCCACCCCATAGCTCGCCAAGGTTTCCCGCCCGCCGCACCACAGCCAGTCATCCGCCGCGGCCCGGTCGCCGGCCAGGGCGTCGCGCATCATCGCCTCATGGTTGCCGAGGAGGTTCACCACCGTGGCGCCCGGCGGCGCATAGCCCGCGATGCGCTCCAGCACAGCGGCGGGGCTGCCCGCCTTGTCCACATAGTCGCCGAGATGCAGCACCACCGCCCGCGCCACGGGCCGCGCGGCCAGGTCCGCCGCCACCCGTCCATGCAGCGCCGCCAGGCGATCCGCCATGCCGTGCACATCGCCGATGGCATAGACCCGCACGCCATCCGCCAGCCGCGCCGGTGCCGCCTGCCAGGCCCGCGTCACACCGGCCGCCCGTAATCGCCGAGCATCGCCGCCGCCTCCGCCAATTCGGCGTCGGAGAGCAGCACCGGCGCGATCCCCGCCGCCCGCAAGGCGAGGTACTGGGTGGCGAGATTCTCCACCTCCCGCACCAGCGCCAACGCCCCGGCCAGGGTCGCACCCAGCGCGACCACGCCGTGATTCGCCAGCAGCGTGGCGCGCAGCCCATCCCCCAGCGCCGCCACGGCTTCCTGCGCCAGGGCCTCCGTGCCGAAGGTCGCGTGGCTGGCGCAGGGAATGCCGCGCCGCCCGCCCTCGCCCGCCAGCGTGATCATGTAGTGGATGGGCGGGATCGGATGCCGCGCGCAGGACAGCGCGGTCGCCATCGGGCTGTGCGTGTGCACCACGGCCATCGCCTCCGGCCGTGCCCGGTAGATTGCCGCATGCAGCCGCCATTCGGAGGAAGGCCGCCCGCCGCCCCGCACCGCGCCATCAAGCCCGCAGCGGACGAGGTCCTCCGCCGTCATCGCGGCATAGGGCAGCCCCGATGGCGTCACCAGGAAGCCGTCGCTATCCCGCAGCGACAGGTTTCCCGATTTCTGCGGCATGAACCCCGCCGCATCCAGCGCGCGCGCGGCCTCGACCAGTTCGGTCCCGGCCGGCGCGGCGGCGCGCATCAATCCGCCTTGGCGCTGGCGTCCGACCGCGTGGTGCCGACGCGCTGCGCCAGGGCGGCCGCCATGAATTCGTCGATCTCGCCATCCAGCACCGCGTCGGGGTTGCCCTTCTCCACGCCGGTGCGCAGGTCCTTCACCATCTGGTAGGGCTGCAGCACATAGGACCGGATCTGGTGGCCCCAGCCGATATCGGTCTTGCCGGCCTCGATCCCCGCCGTGATCGCTTCCCGCTTGCGCAGTTCCAGCTCGTAGAGCCGCGCCTTCAGCATATCCATGGCGATGACGCGGTTGCGGTGCTGGCTGCGGTCCTGGGTGGAGGCCGCGACGATGCCGGTCGGGATATGGGTGAAGCGCACGCCCGATTCGGTCTTGTTGACGTGCTGCCCGCCGGCGCCGGAGGCGCGGAAGGTGTCGGTCTTGATGTCCGCCGGGTTGATCTCGATCTCGATCTTGTCGTCGATCACCGGGTAGACGTAGATGCTGGCGAAGCTGGTCTGGCGACGCGCCGCGGCATCGAAGGGGCTGATTCGCACCAGGCGGTGCACGCCCGTTTCCGTCTTCAGCCAGCCGAAGGCGTTGGAACCCGTCACCTGGATGGTGGCCGACTTGATGCCGGCCTGCTCGCCTTCCGACTGCTCCGTCATCGTCACCTTGTAGCCGCGCCGTTCCGCCCAGCGCGTGTACATGCGCAGCAGCATCTCGGCCCAGTCCTGCGCCTCCGTGCCGCCGGCGCCGGCATTCACTTCCAGATAGGCGTCGTTGGGATCGGCCTCGCCGGATAGCAGGCTCTCGATCTCGCGGTGCTTCGCCTCCTCGGCGAAGCCCTTCAGGTCGGCGACCGCGGCATCGGCCATGGCGACGTCGCCCTCGGCCTCCGCCATCTCCACCAGCTCAAGCGCGTCGGCGACGTCGCGCTCCAGCTTCTGCACACCCTCGATCTGGGCGGCAAGGCGGTTGCGTTCGCGCATCAGCGCCTGGGCCACATCGGCCTTGTTCCAGAGGTCCGGGTCCTCGGAGCGGGCGTTCAGCTCCTCCAGCCGCCTGACGGCGACATCCCAGTCCAGATGGGCGCGGAGCAGCGCAAGGCTGTCCGCGATCTCGGTCTTCAGCTTTTCGGCGTCTGCGCGCATGGCCCGCTCAGTAGAGCCCGCCCAGATTGCTGTCGAGGCCAGCCGCCGCGGTTCCCCCCGCGCCAGCCGCCAGCGGATCGGTCGGCGGCCGCGCGCTGTTCTCCGTGCCCGGGCGGAAGGCTTCCAGGATGGTCTGGCCGTTATCCAGCTGCAGCCGCACCAGCGCGACCCCCGGCGGCGCGCGGAAGGGGATGGGCGGGGAGCCCTGAGTGGCGGCCGCCACCACGTCCCGGAAGATCGGCGTGGCCAGCCGCCCGCCCGTCACATCGGCGCCGGTCTCGCTGAGCAGCCGTAGCGTGCGGGGTTCGTCGAAGCCGACCCAGACGGCCACGACGAGGTCCGGCGTGAAGCCGACGAACCAGGCATCCTTGTAGTCGTCGGTCGTGCCGGTCTTGCCCGCCACGGGGCGGCCCAGACCCTCACCGGCGCGGGTGCCGGTGCCGCGCTGCACCACGCCCTGCAGCAGGCTGGTCATCTGGAAGGCCGTGACGGGGTCCACGATCTGCCGGCGCGTATCGGACAGGCGCGGCGGCTGCCCCGTGGGGTCCGCATTGCAGCCCGCGCATTCCCGCGCATCGGTGCGCCACACCAGGCGGCCATGGCGGTCCTGCACGCTGTCGATCAGCGTCGGGATCACCTGGCGGCCACCATTGACGAAGCTCGCATAGCCCGCGGCCTGGCGGAGCACCGTCGTCTCCCCCGCGCCGAGCGACATCGCCAGCACGCGCGGCATGTTGGGGATGACGCCGAAGCGGTTCGCCACATCGGCCACCGCCGGCATCCCCACCTGCTGCGCCAGGCGGATCGTCACCAGGTTGAGGCTGCGTTCGAGCGCGCTGCGCATCGTCACCCAGCCCTGGGCCGCGCCGCCGCCGTAATTGCCGGGCCGCCACATGCCCTGCGGCGTCATGATCTCCACCGGCGCATCCAGCAGAAGCTGGTTGGGCGGGATCCCCGCCTCCAGCCCCGCGAGGTACACGTATGGCTTGAAGGACGAACCGGGCTGGCGCATCGCCTGGGAGGCGCGGTTGAACCAGGAGCGTTCGAAGGAGAAGCCGCCCACCATCGCCAGCACGCGGCCGGTATTGGGGTCGAGCGCCACGACCGCGCCCTCCACCTCCGGCATCTGCCGCAGCATCAGGCGTTCCGGCCGGGCGGGGGTGCGGCCCTGCGCGGCGACAGCCGGCAGCGTCTCCACCATCACCACATCGCCAGGGCTCAGTGCTTCCTGCATCCGCCGCAGCACCGGCCCCATGCGGCCATCGCGGACCGGGCGCGCCCAGGTCGCGATGTCATCCAGATACATCATGCCGGTGCGCGGCTGCGGCGCCGTGCGGGCATCCGGCCGTTCCAGCCAGGCGAAGCGCGCCTCGCGGTCCCGCACCTCCAGCGCCACCGCCAGGCGCCAGCCCGGCTGGATGCCGGGCGGCCGCGCCACGGCCTGGAGCGCTGGCAGCCATTCCGTCGGACTGGCCGAGATGCGCGCCACCGGCCCGCGCCAGCCGCCACGACGCCGGTCATAGTCCAGCAGCCCGGTGCGCAGCGCCTTCTCCGCCTCCGCCTGCAAATTCGGATCCAGCGAGGTGCGCACCACGAGGCCGCCCATCGTCGTCTGGTCCACGCCGAAGCGGGTGATCAGTTCCCGCCGCACTTCCTCCGTGAAGTGCTGGCCGACCGCCACCATGTCCGGGCGGCGCTGCGGCCGCGGCACCAGCGGCTCGGCGCGCGCGCGCGTCGCTTCCTCCCGCGTGATGGCGCCGTCCTCGGCCATCCGTTCCAGCACCCAGTCGCGGCGCGCCTTGGCGGCTTCCGGGAAGCGGATCGGGTTGTAGTTGTTGGGCGCCTTGGGCAGGGCGGCCAGGAAGGCGACCTCCGCCAGCGACAGCTCGTCCAGCGACTTGTTGAAGTAGTTCTGCGCCGCCGCCGCCACGCCATAGGCCTGCTGGCCCAGGAAGATCTCGTTCAGGTAGATCTCCAGGATGCGGGATTTCGGCATCGCCTGCTCGATGCGCAGCGCCAGGATCGCCTCCCGCACCTTGCGCGTCAGCGACCGCTCCGCCCCCACCAGCATGTTCTTGGCGACCTGCTGGGTGATGGTGGAGGCCCCCGCCATCCGCCGCCCGCTGCCGATCGCCTCCACATTCGTGATCACCGTCCGGAAGATGCCGATGGGATCGACACCATGATGCGTCCAGAAGCGCTGGTCCTCCGCCGAGACGAAGGCCTGCTGCAGGCGCTGGGGAATCGCCTCGATCGGGATGAAGACGCGCCTTTCCTGCGCCAGCTCCGCCATCAGGCGGCTGTCGGCGGCATAGATGCGCGACATCTGCGGCGGCTGGTAATCCGCGAGCCAGCGATAGTCCGGCAACTCCGCCACCGCATTGCGGTAGAGCGACCAGGCCGCCCCCGCCCCCGCCAGGCCGACCGCCACGACCAGCACGATGACGGTCTTCAGCAGGAAACCGATCGTGCCGACAAACCAGCGCCGCTTGCGCCGCGGCGGCTTGGCCGGCGGCGGCGGGGAAGCCTCGGGTGCTGGGGAGGCGGCAGGCCTTCCGCCCACCATCGGGCCTTCGGCGCGGAGATCAGGGGTATCCATGGCGCGCTCCATACACTGTCCCGGCCCCAGGGGCACATGCGCAACGCTCGACATGGGCATGCAGCCCGGTCACGGCCAGTTGTGCAGCGCAAGATAACGGCGGGGTGGTTGGCGAGGGGTGTAGGCGGGGACGCTCTTGTTGCCCGGGGAAAGGGCGCTGCCCCTTCCCCGATACCCCAACCCCACCAAGGGGCAGCGGCCCCTTGGGAACCCATGAGATTGTCGATGGAGGGAGGGGCACGGCGCGCGCTCCGGACAAGCGGTCGCGCGACGCCCCTCCCTCCATCGACCAATAACCCCGCGGTCCAGGGTCCCGCTGGACCCTGGCGCGGGTGAGGTCCGGAGAGGGGCGCGCAGCCCCTCTCCGGGGCCACCAGCGCGCCCTGCCTCTACCCCGCCGCCAGCGCCTCCGCCGTTCCCGCGCGGGCCAGCCAGCCATGGATGGCGCGGCCCAGCGCGCGGGCGACTTTCGCGCGGTGGTCGGGGCGGCGCAGGGCGGCTTCGTCGGCAGGGTGGCTGAGGAAGCCCATCTCGACCAGGACGGAGGGGATTTCGGGTGCCTTCAGCACCACGAAGCCCGCCTGCCGGTGGGTATTGGGCAGCAGCGGCACGTCGCCACCGAGTTCGTCCACCACCAGGCCGGCCATGCGGGCGCTGCCGGCCCGGGTTTCCGCCCGCATGAGGGAGAGGAGGATGGCCTGCACTTCCGGCGATACGGAGGGCAGGCGCAGCCCGCCGGCGCGGTCGGCCAGGTTCTCCCGCCGTGCCAGCGCCCCGGCCAGGGCGTCCGAACTGTCGCCGAGGGTGTAGACGGAGGCGCCACGGGCGCCGGGGGCGCTGTCCGCGTGAAGCGAGACGAAGAGGGCGGCCTGGCGGCGGCGGGCGAATTCCACCCGGTCGCCCAGCGGCACGAAGCGGTCGCTGCTGCGGGTCATGGCCACGCGGCAGCGGCCGCCGGCCTCCAGCACCTTCCGCAGTTCCTCCGCCGCCGCCAGGACGATGCGCTTTTCCTGCGTGCCCTGGGTGCCGATGGTGCCGGGGTCGCGTCCGCCATGGCCGGGATCGAGCACGACCAGGGGCAGCGGCCCGGCGCGGGCCGGGTTGCGCGGCGCGGTGGTCCCGGGCTGGGACCGGCCGAGGTTGGACGCCGTCGCGGTGCCGCTTTCGGCCAGCGGCCTGCCGGCGGCGACGAGGCGGGCGAAGCTGGCGGCCGTGGTCGGTTCCAGGTCGAGGATGAGGCGCCCGCGGTTCTCCTCCACGCGCTTCAGGGTGGCGGGGCGCAGCAGGTCCAGCCGCAGGCCGCCGCGTTCCGCGACCGCCCGTCGCACGGGCCCGGCGCTGCCCAGGCTGGCCGGGCCGCGCCAGGGGCTGCCGGGCGTGGTCAGCACCAGGCGATTCGGGCCCGTGGCGGCGGCAAGCCGCCAGCGCGTGCCCGCGGGCAGGGTGAGGGTGAGGCGCGCGCCGTCACCCGCCTGTTCCAGCGCGGCATCCGTCACGGCGGCATCGGCCGGCCGTGGTGGCGGCAGGGCGGCGAAGGCGAGCGCGAGGCTCGCCAAGGCACGGCGACCCAGCATGGTGTCGGGTAGTCCCCCGCAGGTGCCGGCACCGCCCCCCGGCGCCGGAACGCGATCATGATGCCATGGCAGGGCGGGCACTTGCCAGCATCCGTTGAGAGCGCGCTTCAACAAGCGGTGCCTGTCCATGACGGGCTCCGGCCACGCACCGGTTTGCACCCTGCGCACAAATCGGCGATTGGGTGGTGATTCGACACCAAAGCAGGGCGTGTGGCCGCGGCGCCTTGTGGCCCCCGGTTGCACCGCCTATGGTGGGACGCCCCGGTGGCGTCAGCCGCTGGTGGGGTCCTTGTGTTCGCGCGGCCGCCCGGCCCGTATCCCGCCCCGAGATCGTGGCCGGTGATGCGCCAGTGGCGGCCTTAGTCCTGGCATGGTGATCGGGCGCCGCCCATCACCGCGTTTCGCCAGGTGCCGCGGCCCCCGATCCCGCCGGCGCGGCGCATGCGGCGCATCCTTCCCGTTGGCTGGCCCCTGGATTGCTCCATGGGACTCGGTTCGGCGGGGATGCGTTCCATGCCCACGCCGCCCGCCCGATTGCGCCTGCAACCGGCGCCCCCGCCTGGACCTCATGTCCGGGAGACCAGCTCAAGGGGGCTGCCGATTGAAGGGTTTCCGGGGCAGCGCGAGGCGCGCCCGCCGGGAACGGTCTGCCAGGGGTCACTCCCGGGCTTATCGCTCCCAATGAACCCAACAGGGTCGTGCCGCCAGGCCGACCCGCCGAGAAGAGGACCGGATCGCCGCCGCATGGAAACCCTCCTGCCGCGATTCCGTCGCTTCCCGGGCCCCGCCACCACCTGCCGCCGCTGCCGGCCCCTGGGCGGAAACCCAGGCCAGCGCGGTGCGGAGTCCCCTCACCCATGACCAAGCGCATGCTGATCGACGCATCACACCCGGAAGAGACCCGGGTGGTGGTGCTGGACGGCAACCGGCTCGAAGCCTTCGACATCGAGTCGGCCAACAGGATGCCCCTCAAGGGCAACATCTACCTCGCCCGCGTCGTGCGGGTCGAACCCAGCCTCCAGGCCGCCTTCGTCGAATACGGCGGCAACCGGCACGGCTTCCTCGCCTTCGGCGAAATCCACCCCGACTACTACCAGCTTCCCGTCGCCGACCGGCAGCGCCTCATCGAGATGCAGCAGGCCGAGGCGCTTGAGGAGCAGGAGCGCGAGGATGCCGAGGATGCGGCGCGCGACATCGATGCGGCGCTGAACGGCGCCCTCGAAGCCGCCGCTTCCGCGGAGCTGGAGGCCGAGGCCGAGGCCCCCGGCGAGGTCACGCTCGAGGAGGTGTCGGCGGAAGCCGCCCCCGAAGCGCCCGCCCCCCGCCAGGCCGATGAGAGCCCTGCCGCGGAAAGCGCCGCGCCCGACGCCGGGCAGAGCGCGGAGGCGGCCGAGGCCGCCGCCGACGACGCCTATGCCGCCGCGGCCGAACGCGACGCCGCCGAGGCCGCCGCCGATGCGGCGGAGGATGCGGCGCGCGCCGATGATGATCGGGGCCAGGACGACCCGGGCCAGGACGACCGCGGCCGGGACGATCGGCGCGAGGACGAGTACGAGAGCGTCGGCAACGCCGATGCCCCCCCGCCGGAGACGGTGGGCGGCACGACGGAGGATGACGCGCGCGAACGCCGCATCCCGCCGCGCTTCCTGCGCCACTACAAGATCCAGGAAGTCATCAAGCGCCGCCAGATCATGCTGGTGCAGGTGGTGAAGGAGGAGCGCGGCTCGAAGGGCGCGGCGCTGACCACCTACATCTCGCTCGCGGGCCGCTTTTCCGTCCTGATGCCGAACTCGCCGCGTGGCGGCGGCGTCTCCCGCAAGATCACCTCGGCCGCGGACCGCAAGCGGCTGCGGGAGATCATCGACGAACAGGGCCTGCCGCAGGGCATGTCGCTGATCGTCCGCACCGCCGGCGCGGCGCGGCCGAAGCCCGAGATCAAGCGGGACTGCGAATACCTGCTGCGGCTCTGGGACGGCATCCGGGAGCGCACCTTCGCCTCCTCCGCCCCCGCGCTGATCTATGAGGAGGCGGACCTCATCAAGCGGTCCATCCGCGACGTCTACGGCAAGGACGTCGAGGAAGTGCTGGTGGATGGCGAGGGCGCCTACAACGACGCCCGCGAATTCATGCGCATGCTGATGCCGGCCCATGCCAGCAAGGTCCGCCCGGTGCGGGACGGCGTGCCGCTCTTCGCCCGCCATGGCGTGGACGCGCAGCTGGACGCCATGCACAGCCCGACCGTGCAGCTGAAGTCCGGCGGCTACATCGTCATCAACCAGACCGAGGCGCTGGTCGCCATCGACGTGAACTCCGGCCGCGCCACCCGCGACCGGCACATCGAGGACACGGCGCTGCGCACCAACCTGGAGGCGGCCGACGAGGTCGCGCGCCAGCTGCGGCTGCGGGACCTGGCGGGCCTCATCGTCATCGACTTCATCGACATGGAGTCGAACAAGCATGACGGGATGGTCGAGCGCCGCCTGAAGGAGGCGCTGAAGCAGGACCGCGCCCGCATCCAGGTCGGCCGCATCAGCCATTTCGGCCTGCTGGAGATGTCGCGCCAGCGGCTGCGCCCCAGCGTCGTCGAACACGCCTATGTTGCCTGCCCGCATTGCCAGGGCCGTGGCCTGGTCCGCGGCGTGGAAAGCAGCGGCCTGCAGGTGCTGCGCGCGATCGAGGAGGAAGGCGCCAAGCGCCGCGCCGCCGAGATCGTGGTGCATGTCGCCATGCCGGTGATGCTGTGGCTGCTGAACCGCAAGCGCGAACGGCTTGGCCAGATCGAGCAGAAATACGCGATGTCCGTGCTGATCCAGCCGGATGACACGCTGATCCCGCCGGCACTGCGGATCGAGCGCACCCGCGCCCAGAACCCCGACGCCATCGCCGAACGCCCCAGCGCGCTGCGCATGGACTATGCGCCGGAGCCGGAGGAAGCCGAGGTCGATACGCTGGAGGAGATGGAGGAGGAGGCCCCGCCCCCGCCCCGCCAGCGCGAACCCCGCGAACAGCGCGAACCCCGGCAGCCCCGCGAAGCGCGGGAGCCGCGCGAGCCCCGTGGGGAAAACCGTGGCGAGCCAGCCGAGCCCCGCGCGCCGCGTGAGGGCGCGCCGGAGGCCGAGGGCGAATCCACCGCCGAGGGCCAGCGCCGCCGCCGCCGCCGTCGCCGGCGTGGCGGCCGTCGTGAGGGCCTGGAAGGCCGTCCGGAGGGCTCGGTCGAGGGCGGTGCCGGTGGCGCCAATGCCGAGGATGAGGGCGAGGACGACGACTCCGCCGAGGTGACTGCGGCGGTGGTGGCGGAGGCCGAACCCGCCGTCGCGGACGCCCCGGCGCCCGACGCCGAGCCTGCCGCCGAGACGGTGGAGGATGAGGGCGCCGCGCGTCGCCGCCGTGGCCGCCGCGGCGGTCGCCGCCGGCGCGAGGGCGAGGAAGCCGTGGGCGAGGAAGCCCCGCTGGCCGCCGCGCCGCCGCCGCGCCGTGCGCCGACCCCGGCCGACCCCTTCGCCGGGCACATGGACGACATCTTCTCCGCCATGGAAGCGGCGGAGGAAGCGGCCGCCCGCGCCGTGACCACCCGCCGCCAGCCCATCGTGGCGCCGGCACCGGTGGAGGCGGCGGTGGAGGTCCCGCCGGAGGCCCCGGTCACGGCGGTCGCTGAAGCGCCGCCTGCCCAGGCCGCCGTCGTCGAAGTTCCACCAGTCGCCGAAGCCCCGGTCGCCGAAGCACCGGTCGCCGAAGCACCGGTCGCCGAAGCCCCGGTCGCCGAAGCCCCGGTCGCCGAAGCCCCGGTCGCCGAAGCACTGGTGGCTGAAGCCCCGGTTGCGGAAGCCCCCGCGGTGGCGGTGGAGGCCAGCGTCAGCGCCAAGGCCGAGGCGAGCTTCACCCCGGCCGAGCCGCCTGCGCCGGCCGCGCCGGAGCCCGTCGCGCCGGCGGCGCCCGAGGTCGTGGCCGCGCCACCCATCGCCCCCATCGTCCTGGGCGAGGGGACAGAGGTGGACCTTCCGCGCAAGCGGGGCTGGTGGCGCCGCTGATCCATCGCCCCGGGAAACACCCGGGGATCGCCTGATCGAAGCCGCCGGGACAACCGTCCCGGCGGCTTCGTCGTTCCGGCAGCCGGCAGCACCGCCGGCCGCATGGCTGCCTCCCCACCCCCCCGGTTGCGATGCGGCGGCCAACCGGTGATGGTGCGCCCGACCAGCCGGAAGAACCGGCGCAGGGGGAGTGCATCGCGTGGCGCAGCTGACCGTCCTCGAACCCGAGGGCATGTATCCCGACACGATCCTGGAGCAGGAGGTGCTCGGCCCGGCGGTGGACGTGCTGCATGGCGGCGCGCCGCATACCGAATCGCTCGACATGCTGCCGGACGACCTCTGCGCCCGGGTCGACGGCCTGCTGGTCTTCCGCCACTGGCTCCGCCCGCAGCACATCGCCCGCTTCCCGAAGCTGAAGGTCGTGGTGCGCATGGGCGTGGGCTATGACCGGCTGGATCGCGCGGCCTGCGCGGCGCGGGGCATCACCGTCTGCAACGTGCCGGACTACGGCACGATGGAGGTGGCGGACCACGCCATGTCGCTGGTCCTGTCGCTGACCCGCGGCGTGATCCTGCACCATGACCTGCAGCGCGAATCGCCGCCCGCGGCCTGGCGCTACGTGGACAGCCCGCTGATCAAGCGCGCGCAGGAACAGGGCTTCGGCATCGTCGGCCTGGGCCGCATCGGCACCGCCGTCGCGCTGCGCGCCAAGGCCTTCGGCTTCAAGGTCCGCTTCTTCGACCCCTACCTGCCGAACGGCGTGGATCGCGCGCTCGGCATCCAGCGCGCCCGGACGTTGGAGGAGCTGATGCGCGGCTCCGACATCCTGTCCATCCATGTGCCGGACACCCGCACCACGCGGGGCCTGATCGGCGCGAAGGAACTCGCCTGGCTGCCGCAGGGTGCCGTGGTAGTGAACACCGCGCGCGGCACCAGCCTCGACATCAATGCGCTGGAAGCGGCGCTGCGGTCGAACCACCTGGCTGGCGCGGGGCTCGATGTCATTCCGGTGGAGCCGCCGGTGGACCCGGTGCCGGGCCTGCTGGCCGCCTATCGCGCGAAGGAGGAATGGCTGAAGGGGCGCGTCGTCATCACGCCGCACAGCGCCTTTCACACGCCCCATGCCTGGGATGACATCCGGCGGAAAAGCGCGGAGACGATGCGCGACGTCCTCGTGCTCGGCCTTGATACGAACGTGATCCGCCCGGATCAGGATTGAAACGGCTCCGCACGCTGCTGTAACGTATGCGCGGCATCATGTCGCGACGCACAGGCCCGGGTGACCCGCTGGCCTGGACAGGGACCGCCGCCAGCAACTTGGCCGCGATCCCGCACACGCAAGACGCGAAAGTTTCGATTTCGTTGAAAAAAAGAGATTGACGCGCTGCACACACTCACACACTAATGTGCGCAGCAGGGAAGCGTCATCCGCTACAGGATTGACTTCCTTGCCAAGGAGATCAGCGGTTTGGCCCGCCAGCAGGCGAATATCTTCGGGTGGCGGGCATCTCCCTGGCGAGGGAAGCGGTAGGCATGCACGTCTTCCTCGACATCTCCCGGTTGCTGAGTGTCGCTCATCGGACGGCCCCGTCCGGCATCGACCGGGTCGAACTGGCCTATGCGCGCCACTGGGCGAACCTGGCCCCCTCTGAATGCACCTTCGTCGCCGAAGTTCCCTTGCTGGGCTTCGCCGCGCTGCCCGCCTCCCTTGTCCGTGAACTGGTGACGGCGCTGGAGGAGGCGTGGGAGAACGGATCGCGGATCGCCACCGGCTCCGCACGCCGCGCCCGCCTGTCCCTGCCCTTCGGTCGCGGCGCGCTGGTCGAAGCGCTGCGGCGGCCGGGTCCGAAGTGCTTCCTGCTGGTGTCGCACCGGGCGCTGGAACGCCCCGCGCGCATCGCGGCGCTGCGTCGCCAGGGCTGCCACTTCGTGCCCCTGATCCATGACCTGATCCCGCTCCATCACCCCGAATTCGCCCGCGCCGGCCATGCGGAGAAGCACCGCCGCCGCATCGTCACCACCGCCGCGCTGGCGGATGCGATCATCGTGAACTCCGCGGCGACGGCGGCGGAGCTGATGCCCTGGCTCAGCGCCCGTCCCTCTCCACCCCAGGTCGCGGTCGCGCCGCTCGGCGTCACGCCGCCGATGGTGGAAGCGCCGCCCGTCGCGCTCCGCCCCTATTTCGTCGTGCTCGGCACGATCGAGCCGCGCAAGAACCACCTCCTGCTGCTGAACCTCTGGCGGCAGCTCGCCAGCACCCATGGCGCGGCTGCGCCCCGCCTGGTCGTGGTCGGCCGCCGCGGGTGGGAGAACGAGAACGTGCTGGACATGCTGGAGCGCTGCAGCGCGCTGGATGGCCTGGTGCGGGAAGCCGGGCCGCTGCCGGACCGGGAGGTCGCATCGCTGCTGCGCGGCGCCCGCGGGCTTCTGTTTCCCTCCTTCGCCGAAGGCTTCGGCCTGCCGCTGGCCGAAGCCCTCGCGCTTGGCGTTCCCGCGATCGCGTCAGACCTGCCCGCGCTGCGCGAAGTGGGCGGCGCGGCGCCGGACTACCTCGACCCGCTGGACGGCTCCGCCTGGCGCAGTGCCGTGCTGGATTACGCGCGGTCGGACAGCGTCGGCCGCCGCGCGCAGATGGGCCGGCTGGCCGCCTGGAAGCCGCCGAGCTGGGAGCGGCATTTCATCGAGGTCGATCGACTGATGGTGCGCCTCGCGCAGCGGCCGATCGGCCAGCCATCCCTGCAACCTGCCCTGCCGGCGCTGGCACGGCCGGAACCGGGCGTCGGGCGGCGCGATGAAGGCCATCCTTGACGTTGGCCGCCGTTCCTCCGGGTTCCGCCCCGCCCCGCCAGCCTCGCCTGCCGAAGACAGCCGTCTGACAAGGGCGGGAACGGCACGATGAAGATCGCCGATCGTCCACAACGGACGACGCGGCCTGGCGCGGTGAGGCATGGCCTGCGCGGCAGGGGCACCAGCACGGGCAAGGGCATGCCATCCATGCCAATCGCCATCGTGGGCGCGGGCTGCCGCCTGCCGGGCGCGCCGAGCCTCGATGCGCTGTGGCCGATGCTGGCCGCGGGCACCGATGCCGTGACGTCGGTGCCGGCCGACCGCTTCACGGTCGATGCCTTCTTCCACCCGCGACGCGGCGAGCCCGGCCGGTCCTACACCTTCGCGGCCGGCACCATCGGCGACGCGCGCGGCTTCGATGCCGGCGCCTTCGGCATTTCCCCGCGCGAAGCGGCGGAGATGGATCCCCAGCAGCGCGTGCTGCTGGAAGTGACGGCGGAAGCGCTGGAGGATGCCGGCTGGCCCGCCTCATCCATCGCCGGCCGCGCCATCGGTGTCTTCGTCGGCGGGTCGGCGACGGACTACGCGGATGTACGCCTGCCCGACCAGTCCGGTGGCGACCGCTACTTCATGACGGGCAATGCCCTCTCCATCCTGTCGAACCGCCTGACCAACGTCTTCGACCTGCGCGGCCCCGCGGAGACGATCGACACCGCCTGCTCCTCCTCCCTCGTCGCCCTGCACGCAGCCTGCGCGGCGCTGGCGGGGGGCCGGCTGGATGCGGCGGTGGTGGGGGGCGTGCAGATGCTGCTGTCCCCCTTCCCCTTCGTGGGCTTCTCCCGCGCCGGCATGCTGTCCCCCACCGGGCGGTGCCGCGCCTTCGATGCGGCGGCGGATGGCTATGTGCGGGCGGAAGGCGCGGTGGCGCTGCTGCTGAAGCCGCTCGATTCCGCGATCGCCGCCGGCGACGCGGTGCGCGGCGTGATCCTCGGCAGCGGCGTGAACAGCGCGGGGCGCACCATCGGCCTGTCGCTGCCGAACCGGGAGGCGCAGGCAGCGCTGATCCGGCGCGTCATGGCGGAAGCCGGCGTCGTGCCGGACGACCTCGCCTATTTCGAGGCGCATGGCACCGGGACCCAGGTAGGCGACCCGACGGAGGCCTGGGCCATCGGCCAGGCCGCCATCGGGCGGGCTCGGCCGCTGCCGATCGGCTCCATCAAGACGAATATCGGCCACCTGGAGCCTGCGTCGGGCCTGGCGGGCCTGCTGAAGGCGATGCTGGTGCTGGAACAGGGGCGGGTCCCGCCCACGCTGCACCAGGTCAACCCGAACCCGCAGATCGATTTCGCCGCCCTGAACCTGCGCGTCATCAGCCGTGGCGATGAACCGGACAGCCTGCTGCCGGCCGGCGTCGCCGGGGTGAACTCCTTCGGCTTCGGCGGCACGAACGCCACCGTGCTGCTCGGCCCGGCACCGGCCGGCGCCCTGGCGCCGTCGGCCGCCAGGCCGGCTGCCATGCCGCCGCTGCTGCTCTCCGCCCGCTCCGCCGCGGCGCTGACGGGCCTGGCCCGGCGGTGGGAGGGGCGGCTGCGGGGCCAGGATGCCGCCACGGTCGCGGACCTGGCGCGCGGCGCGGCGCGGTACCGGGACCTTCAACCCCACCGGCTGGTCCTGCGCGGCCGGGATGGCGATGCGCTGGCCTCGGCCATCGCCGAGTGGCTGCGCCCCGCCGGCCTGCCGGATGCCTTTGCGAAGACGGAGCCAACGGCCGGCACGGCGACCCCGGGCATCGCCACCGCCGTGCCGTCCTCGGCCGGCGGCATCTGCTTCGTCTTCAGCGGCAATGGCGCCCAGCATGCCGGGATGGCCCGCGCCGCGCTGGCGCATTCCGCCGCCTTCCGCCGGGCCTTCCGCCCGGTCGATGCCGCGCTGGCGCCGCTGCTCGGCTGGTCGCCGCTCGCGATGCTGCGCGCCGGCGTCTCCGCCGCCGACCTGACGGCCACCGACGTCGCGCAGCCCCTCCTCTTCGCCATCCAGGTCGCGAGCCTGGGCGCGCTGGCCGCGCAGGGCATCCGTCCGGACATGGTCCTCGGCCATTCGGTGGGGGAGGTCGCCGCCGCCCATGCCGTGGGGATGCTGGACCTGCCGGCCGCCGCGCAACTCGTGGTGGCGCGCAGCCGGCATCAGCAACGGATGCAGGGCGTGGGGCGGATGGCCGCGCTTGGCGCCGCCGCCGCCGAAGCGGCCGCGATGATCGCGGAACTCGGTCCGGCCACGGCGGGGCTGGAAGTCGCGGCGCTGAACGCGCCGGCCTCCGTCACCCTGGCCGGTCCCGCCGCGGCGCTGGAGGCGCTGCGCCCCCTGGCGGAAGCGCGGCGCCATTCCTTCATCCCGCTCGACCTCGACTTCGCCTTCCACAGCAGCGCCATGGACCCGGTGCGCGACGGGCTGCTGGCGGATCTGGCCGACCTGGCGGCAGCGCCCGGGCGCCTGCCCATGATCTCCACCGTCACCGGGCAGGCGCTGGACGGCGACGCGGCAGGGGCTCCCTACTGGTGGGGCAACCTCCGGCAACCCGTGCTGTTCGAGGCCGCGCTGCGTGCCGCGCTGGATCGCGGCGCCCGACTGTTCGTGGAAATCGGCCCGCACCCGGTCCTGCAATCCTATATGCGGGAGACGTTCCGCGCCGCCGCGGTGGAAGCCGCACCCTTCGCCACGCTCAGCCGGCGCGACGTGCCGGGGCAGGACCCCTTCCCCGGCATCGCGGACAGGCTGGTCGCCGGCGGCACCGACCCGCGCGCCGCCCCGGCCTTCCGAGGCCCGGCCACGCGCCGCCTGCCGCTGACGCCCTTCGACCGCAAGCCCGCCTGGCATGCCGCCACGCCGGAAAGCGTGCGGCTGCTGGACCCGGACCAGGACCACAGGCTGCTCGGCTTCCGGCGGGGCAGCGAGCCCGGCATCTGGTCCCGCGCGCTCGATACCGACCTTGAACCCTGGCTGGCCGACCATCGCCTCGGCCCCGATGCGGTGCTGCCGGCTGCTGCCATGCTCGACATGGCGCTGGCCGCCGCCCGCATCCGGCATCCCGAGGCCGCGGCACTGGAAGTGGCGGAGTTGCGCATCCTCCGCCCCCTGGCGCTGGAGCCCGGGCGGACGCGGGAAGTGCGGTGCACGCTGGATGCCGCGGGGGCCTTCCGCCTGGAAAGCCGGCGCCGCCTGTCCGGCGACGCCTGGGCGCTGCATGCGGAAGGCGAGGCCCATGCGGTGACGGCCGCCGCCCTCTCCCTCCCGCCGCGCGAAACCCTGCCCGACGCGGTGACGATCGACGGGGCCGCGATCCGCAGCCTGGCCGCCAGCCTCGGCCTGACCTACGGCCCGGCCTTCGGGGCGGTGGAACGGGTGGAGGCAAGCCGCGGCCCCGCCGATGGCCTGGGCCGCGCCCTGGTGCGCCTGGCGCTGCCGGATGCAGCCCCTTCCGACGCCGGCTTCCTGCTGCATCCCTCGCGTCTCGATGGCGCCTTGCAGGGCCTGTTCGGCCTGCTGGGGGAGGCGGGGCTGCCACCGGGCATCGGGCTCGCCCCCGTGCGCTTCGCCCGGCTGGTCGCACGCCCCGGCGCCGTGCCGCCGGTGCTGGCGGAGGTATCGCTGGTCCGCCGCGGTGCGCGATCCGTGACCGCGCGCGCGGTGCTGCGCGATGCCGCCGGCCAGGCGGTGGCGCGGGTCGAAGGCGCGGTGTTCCAGATGTTCACCCAGGCCGGGGCCGTCCCGGCGGCCGATGCCGCCTGGCGCATCGCGCTCGCCCCCGCCGCGGAAGGCCCGCCGCCGGCGCCGGCCCTCGCCCCCGCGCTGGACGCCGCGCGGGCCGCCGCCGCGGGGATGGACCTGACCGAAGCCGCCCTGCTGCTCGAAGCGCATGTCGCCGCGGCCGCGCAGGCGCTCTACGCCGGCGATCCCGCCCATGCCGATGCACCGCCGGAGGCATCCCCCTACCACGCCTTCCTTCGCCGGGCGCTGATCGAGGATGGCGCGGCGGAGCCGCTCGCACGCGGCGGCATCCGGCTGCTGCCCGATTCAGCCCTGCCGCCGGCGGAGGCGATCTGGCGCTCCGTCCTGGCCGAACAGCCGGGCCTCGCCCTCGACCTCGCCTGGATCGCCGAATCGGCGGAACGCCTGCCGGAGGCCCTGCGCGGCCAGACGCGTGATCCTGCGCCGCCGCCCGCCGAGGGCCTGGCCATGGCCCAGCTGGCGGAGGCCGTCGCCGCTGCCGTGGGCGCCCTGGCCGCCGCATGGCCGGAAACCCGCCCGATCCGCATCCTGGAAGTCGGCACCGCCGGGGGCGTGCTGGCGCGCCGCGTGCTGGCGCGGATCGCGCCGCTGGGCCGCGCCCTGGTCTATGTGGCCGCGGGCGATGGCCGCGTCGCCCTGCCCGCCCTGCCGCCGGGCCTGCCCGCGGGCAGCGCCCTGACCGGCGCGGTCTGGGACCCGCTTTCCGACGCGCCCCCGCCTCTGGTGGCGGACCTCGTCATCGGGCTGGCCCCGGCGGCGCGCGCCCGGGCCGGGGTCGCGATGGCGGCGGCGCTGCGCCGGGCCCTGGCGGAAGGGGGTGCGCTGCTGCTGGCCGAACCCCTGCCCGGCCGCGTCTGGACCTTCGTCTGTGGCCAGGACCCGGCCTGGTGGAGTGGCCTCGGCCCCGATCCCGCGGGCTCGGCCGGCGGAGCGCTGCCGGACGCCGCCCTGTGGACGGGCCGGCTGGCCGATGCCGGCTTCCGCGCCGTGGCGGCGGAACCGCTGGGCTGCGCGCCCTGGCCCGCGCTTCTGCTGGTGGGGGAAGCGCCGCCCCCGCCGGCCGCCGCCCCGCCCGCGCCGCCGCGGACGCTGCTGCTGGCGGACCCCGCATCCCTGCCGCTGGCCGATGCCCTGGCCGCGCGGCTGCTGCGCCGGGGCGGCAGCGTGGCGCGCGGCGTGCTGGGCGCGACGATCGAGGCGACCGCGCTCAGCGGCGTGCGGCTGCTGTGCTGCGCCAGCCCCGATGCCGCCAGCCTGCCCGGTACCCTGGCCGCGATCACGCGCCTGGCGGAAGCGGCGCATGGCCAGGCCAGCGGCTTCGTACTGGCCACCATGGGCGGCCAGCAGCCCGCCGAGGGCCGGCATGTGCCGGAAGCCGCCGCGCTGCTCGGCCTGATGCGCGTCCTGGCGAATGAGATGCCGGCGCTTCGCCCGCGCCGGATCGACATCGCCCCGGGCATGGCACCCGCCGCCGCCGCGCGGCGCCTGGCCGCCGAACTCGATTCACCGGTACCGGAGGCGGAGGTCACGCTCGGCCCCGACCAGCGCCTGGTGCCGCGCCTGCAGCCGGCGCCGGCCACGCCGCCGACCGGCCCCCTCATGCTCGGCCTGGGCCAGCCCGGCCGGCTGGGCACGCTGCGCTGGGAAGCCGCGACCCAGCGCGCACCGGGCCCGGGGGAGGTCGCGATCGCGGTGGAGGCCGCGGGCCTCAATTTCCGCGACCTGATGTGGGCGCAGGGCCTGCTGCCGGAGGAGGTGCTGGAAGCAGGCTTCGCCGGCCCCACCCTTGGCATGGAATGCGCCGGCACCGTCATCGCCGCCGGCCCGGGCGTGGCGATCCGGCCCGGCACGCGCGTCTTCGGCTTCGCCCCCGCGGCGCTGGCCGCCCGCGCCATCACCCGGGTGGAAGCGATCACGCCCCTGCCGGATGGGCTGAGCGCCGAGGAAGCGGCGACCATTCCCGTCGCCTTCCTGACCGCGCTGCATGCCCTGGAATCCTGCGCCGCGCTGCAGGCGGGGGAGAGCGTGCTGATCCATGGCGGCGCCGGGGGCGTGGGCCTGGCGGCGCTGCAGGTCGCGCAGCAGATCGGTGCCCGCGTGGCCATGACGGCGGGCAGCCCCGCCAAGCGCGCCTTCCTGCGCGCCGCCGGGGCGGAGCTGGTGCTGGACAGCCGCGACCCCGGCTTCGCCGACGCGCTGCGCGCCCAGTGGCCGGACGGTGTCGACGTGGTGCTGAACTCCCTGGCCGGCGATGCCATGGAACGCAGCCTGTCCCTCGTGAAGCCCTTCGGTCGCTTCGTGGAACTCGGCAAGCGGGACTATGTGGAGAACCGCCGCGCGCCGATCCGCCCGCTGCGCCGCAACGCCAGCTATTTCGCCGTGGATGTGGACGAATTGCCGCGCGCCCGCCCCGGCGTCGCGGCGCGGCTGCTCGGCCAGGTCCGCGACCGCCTTCAGGATGGCAGCTTCCTGCCCCTGCCCCATGCCGCCTTCGGGCCTGAGGAGGTGGAGGCCGCCTTCCGCACCCTCCAGGCCTCCGCCCATATCGGCAAGCTGGTGATCCGCCCGCCCGCGCCCCTGCCCGCCGCCACCGCGCCCTGGGCACCGCCCGCGGAGGCGACGATCGTCGTCGTCGGCGGCACGCGGGGCTTCGGCCTGGCCACCGCGAAGTGGCTGGCCGCCCAGGGCGCGCGGCACCTCGCCCTCATCAGCCGCCGCGGCGCGGTGGCAGCCGATGAACCCGGTGAGGAAGCGACCGCGCTGCGCGATCTCGCCGCACTCGGCGCCCGCGCCGCCATCCACGCCTGCGACGCCACCGACGCCGAGGCCCTCGCCGCGACCTTGGCAAAAATCCGGGCGGGCCGGCCGATCGGCGGCGTGGTGCATGCCGCCGCCGTGCTGGATGACGGCGCCGCCACGGCCATGGATGCCGCCCGCTTCCAGCGCGTGCTGGCGCCGAAGCTGGCGGCGGCGGAGAACCTGGACCGGCTGACGGCGGCGGACCCGCTGACGCTGTTCCTGCTGTTCAGCAGCGCCACCACCGCCTTCGGCAATCCCGGCCAGTCCAACTACGTCGCCGCCAATGCGGCGCTGGAGGCACTGGCCCGCCGCCGCCGCGCCGCGGGCCGCCCGGCGCTGGCCGTGGCCTGGGGGCCCATCACCGATGTCGGCATGCTGGCCGCGGATGGCGACAAGGCCGCGAAGCTCAATCGCCGCCTCGGCGTCACCGCGATGACGGCGGCGGAATCGCTCGCCATGCTGCCGGCGCTGCTCGCCGCCGGGGAAGCCACGCCGGTGCTGGTGCGCCTCGGCGCCTCGGACGGCCGCCTGGCGCTGCCGATCATGCAGGAGCCGATGCTGGCCGCCCTCGCCGGCCCCGCCGCTGCGCCGGCGCAGGAGAATCTGCGCGCCCACCTCGCCACCCTGCCGCGGCCGGAGGCGGAGGCGCTGGTGCTGCGCCTGGTGACGGAGGAGATCGCCCGCATCCTGCGCCTGCCGCCGGACGGCATCGGCGCCGATGCGGGGGTAACGGCGCTCGGCCTCGACAGCCTCGGCGCCATGGAATTGCGCGGCGGCCTCGAACAGCGCCTCGGCGTCCAGGTCGCGCTCTCCGCCCTCAGCGAGGAGTTGACGGTCGGGACCCTGGCACGGCAGATCGCCGCGGCGGCCATCGCGCAGCCGGATACGGAAGCCACCATCTCCACCCTGATGGAGGCCTTCGAACCCCAGCAGGGCGATATCCGCGCCGCGGAATGAGGGGCGCCACCGCCGGCCTGGGCCCGGCCGCGCAGCATCGGAGGTTCGGCACGCGACCATGGCAGTGACGCCACACACCCGCGGCAGGCCGCGCCCGCTGTCCCGGCATGGGGCCTGACGCATGGTCCGGGGACATGGCTTCGGCCTCTCAGCCACCGCGCGCCTGGCGCTGGTGCAGCGCCTCGCCCGGCGACGGGAGGGACAGGACGCGCAGCGCGCGGCGGATGGGCGCGGCTTCAGCAGCATCCAGAACCTGCGCGACTGGGGCCTCGTGCAGGAAGGGATGGTGGCGCTCGGCATCGAGAGCCCCTTCTTCCGCGCCCATGAAGGCCGCGCCGGCGCGCACAGCCTGATCGGCAACCGGGACGTCATCAATTTCGGCTCCTACGATTACCTGGGCCTCAACGGCGACCCGCGCCTGCACCAGGCGGCGGCGGCGGCCATGGCGCGCTACGGCATCTCCGCCTCCGCCTCCCGCGTCGTCTCCGGCGAAAGGCCGGTGCATGGGGCGCTGGAAGCGGCGCTGGCACGCCACTACGGGGCGGAGGCGGCGCTGGCCTTCGTCAGCGGGCACGCCACCAATGTCACCGTCATCGGCCACCTGATGGGCCCGCGCGATGTCATCGTGCATGATGCCGCGATCCACAATTCGGCGGCGGAGGGCGCCAAGCTGTCCGGCGCGCGCCGGGTCACCTTCCCCCACAACGATGCCCGCGCGGCGGAACGCGAACTCGCCGCCGCGCGCCGCGGCGCCGCCCGCGCGCTGCTGGTCGTCGAAGGCCACTATTCCATGGACGGGGATGTCCCGGACCTCGCCGCGTTCGTCGCCATGGCCCGGAAGCATGATGCCTGGCTGATGGTGGATGATGCGCATGGGCTGGGCGTGGTCGGCGCCACCGGCCTTGGCGCCTTCGAAGCCGCCGGCGTCGATCCGGCGGAGGTCGACATCTGGATGGGCACGCTGTCGAAGACGCTCTGCGCCTGCGGCGGCTACATCACGGGCCGGGCCGACCTGATCGACTGGATGCGCCATACGGTACCGGGCTTCGTCTATTCGGTCGGCCTCGCGCCGCCACTCGCCGCCTCCGCCCTCACGGCGCTGGAGGTGATGCGCGCGGAGCCCTGGCGGGTGGCGAAGCTGCAGGCGAATGCCGCGCTGTTCCGCGACCTCTGCCGCGCCAGGGGCTTCGATACGGGGGCATCGGCCGGCCTCGGCATCGTGCCCGTCGTGCTCGGCAGTTCCGTACGCGCCGTCCGCGTCTCCGCCGCCCTGCTGGAGCGCGGCGTGAACGCCCTGCCGATCATCTTCCCCGCGGTGCCGGAGAAGGCGGCGCGGCTGCGCTTCTTCATCTCCGCCGAGCATGAGGAGAAGGACATCCGCGATGCCGTCGCCGCGCTGGCGGCGGCGAATGACGGCATCTCGCCGGCCGATCTCGCGGGGTGATCGAGACCCGGCCGGTCCGCGGCCGCGCGGAGGATCTCGCCTTCCACGCCCTGCCCGCCCGCCTGTCGGGGGCCGGCTGGGCGCCCCGGCTGCGGTGGGAGGAGCGGCGCCTCTTCGCCCCCGCCACCAACGGCTTCCTCGCCACCCATGATGTCGCGCGGTTCCTGGCGTGGCGGGATGGGGGTGCGGTCGGGCGGATCGCCGCCTGCGTCCCGCACGACCCCGCCGCCCCCGCCACCTTCGGCTTCCTGGCGCTGGAGGAGGATCCGGCGGTGCTGCGGGGGCTGCTCGCGGCCGCGCGGGGCTTCGCGGCCGCAGGAGGGCGGGAAGCGCTCATCGGCCCGCTGTCCTTCACCATCAACCATGAGGTCGGCGCCCAGGCCGGCTTCTTCGACCGGCCGCCCATGCTGCGCATGCCGGGCACGCCCCGCTGGCTCCCCGCCGCGCTGGATGCGGCCGGGCTTCACGCCGTGAAGGACGTGCTGGCCTGTACCGTCGACCTCGCCACCGAACACCACCGCGCCCGCTTCGCGCGCCTGGCCGCCGCCCGCGCCACGGACATGGCGCGGCTGTCGATCCGCGGGCTCCGCCGGGCCGACTATGCGGCGGAGGTGCGGCTGGTGGCCGCGCTGTTCGACGATGCCTGGGCCGACAATTGGGGCGCCGTGCCGCTCGGCCCGGCAGAGGTCGAAACCCTGGCCACCCTGCTCCGCCCGCTGCTCTGGCGGGGGGAGGTCTTCATCGCGGCCTGGGACGGGATGCCGGTCGGGCTGCTGTCGCTGGTGCCGAACATCGATGCCGCCCTGCCCCGGGACGGCAGGCTGCTGCCATTCGGCTGGGCCAGGCTGCTGCCGGCCCTGGCAGGGCGCATCCCGGCGGGTGCCGACCAGGCCCGCATCCCGATGCTGGGCATCACCCGCGCCTTCCGCCGGCACCCCGCCTCCGCCCTCGCCATGGGGGCGCTGCTGGATGCCGGCTTCGGCCTGGCGGCGCGGCGCGGATGGCGACGGATCGAGATTTCCTGGATCCTCGAGGACAACGCGCCGATGCGGAATGCCATGGCGCGCCTGCCCGCGCCGGTCACCGGGCGATGGCGGCTGTGGTCGATGCCCGCGGCTTCGCCCGCCCAGGGTTGAAGCACGGCGAAACCGCCGCCGCGCCCCCTGCCATTGACAGGTGCCCTGCCGATGGTGGCTATGGGCCCGATGCTACGGACCGATGCCCTGCCGTCGGCCAGGATTCGCGACGGCGTTGCCATAGTGGCGGCGCCACCGCGCCCCGGCCCGCGCCGCTTCCTTTTCCTGCAGGGACCGATCAGCCCCTTCTTCACCGAAGTGGCGCGCGCCCTGGCTGCGCGCGGTCATGCAACCCACCGCATCAACCTCAGCTTCGGGGATCGGCTGTTCTGGGGGGGCGTGGAGGGGCAGCCGCCGGCGGTCCACTACCAGGGCCGTCCGGAAGACTGGCCCGCCTTCATCGCCGGCTACCTCGACCGGCACGGCATCACGGACATCCTGCTGCTGGGCGAGCAGCGGGGCTACCATCGCGCGGCGATCAGCGCCGCCGCGACGCGGGACATCGCCGTGGTGGTGACCGATTTCGGCTATTTCCGCCCGGACTGGATCACGCTGGAGCGTGATGGCATGGGCGGCGACAGCCGCTTCCCGCGCGACCCCGACCGCATCCGCGCCCTGGCCCGGTGCCTGCCGCCTGCGGATCTGACGGAGAAACTGCGGGATGATTTCGGCCGCCAGGCCGTCTGGGACGTGATCTACCATTTGGCCTGCCTCGCCCCCTGGCCCTTTCCCCACTACCGATCCCACCAGCTGCACCACCCGATCGCCACCTATTGGGGCGTCGCCCGCCGCCTGCTGCGCCGGCGGGCCGAAAGGGCGGAAGGCGACCGGGCGCTGGCCGCCATCGGCGACCGTCCCTTCTGGCTCTTCGCCATGCAGACGGAGACCGATTTCTCCGTCCGCGCCTATTCGCCCTATCCCGACCTCGACACCCCGATCGCGGAGACGCTGCGCTCCTTCGCTACCCATGCGCCGGCTGAGGGCCAGTTGCTGATCAAGGTCCATCCCCTCGATCCCTGCCTGAAGCCGTGGGAGAAGCGGATCAGGCAACTGGCGGCGGATGCCGGGCTTGCGGGCCGCGTCCATGTGGCGCGCAACGGCAGCCTGGACGACATGGTCCGCGGCATGCGAGGCCTGATCACCATCAATAGCACCGTCGGGCTGAAGGCCGTCGTCTGCGGCAAGCCGGTGAAGGCGCTTGGCAGCGCCGTGTGGAACCTGCCCGGCCTGGCGCATCAGGGGCCGCTCGACAGCTTCTGGACGGAAGCGGCCACGCCCGATCCGGCCTTCCGCGCCGATTTCCTCGCCGCCCTGCAGGCGACGACGCAGTTGCGTGGCGTCTTCTACGCCCCGCAGGGCCGTGCCGTGGCCGTCGCCGCCGTGACGGAGGCGCTGCACGAGGACCGTGTCGGCGCGCTGCTGCCGCCCCTCAGGGATCCGGCGGCCGATCATGGGGCGGGGTCGCCTCCGGGCTGACCCGGAAGCGCATCAGCCCCACCGCGCGGTCGCCGATCCAGGGCGGCAGCAGGCCCAGCAGCCGCATCCCCAGCGCCATGGGCCAGGGGAAGCCGAGGCGCGGCACGCCGACAAGCAGGGCACGATGCACCTTGCCCGCCGCCTCCTCCGTCCCCAGCAGCAGGGGACGCGCGCCGTGGAAGCGATCCCCCATGGCGCTGCGGAAGAAACCCGGGGTGATGACCGTCACGCGGATGCCCCGCCCCCGCTCCGCCGCGCGCAGCCCCTCCCCCCAGGCGATCAGCCCGGCCTTGCTGGCGCAATAGGCCGGGAAATCCGGCAGGCCCCGGAAGCCCGCGATGCTGGCCACCAGCGCCACCTGCCCGGATCGCCGCGCCCGCATCCCCGGCAGCAGCGGCGCCACCAGGTTGATGGCGCCGACCAGGTTCACCATCACCTGCCGCGCCGCCGCCGCCCCGTCCTCCGGCGTGCCATCCGGCGCGCGGCCGGCGGAGGTGCCGGCATTGGCGATCACCAGGTCGACCGGCCCCGCGGCTTCGAAGGCCGCCAGCGCCGCGGTGACGGCGGCCGCATCGGTCACATCCACCACGGCGGCCACCGCCACCGCCCCGGCCGCGCGGCATTCCTGCGCGACCGCCTCCAGCGCCGCCGCCGACCGTGCCAGCAGCAGCAGCCGCATGCCCGGCGCCGCGAAGCGCCGGGCGAGCGCGGCGCCCAGGCCGCGGGAGGCCCCGCTGATGACGACGGACCGCGCTTCCTTCATCGCAACCCCCTGATCCGCGCGATGCCACGCCGCAGCCAGCCTTCCGCCGCGCGGATCGCGGAAAAGCGGCCGGGCGGGAACAGCCCCGGCTGCGCCATCCGGTCCAGCAGCACCTCCGGCGGGCAGGGCAGCAGCGTCAGCGGATCGATGCAGCGGGGATAGAGCACCAGCGCCGCCGCCACGAGTTCATCGAGCGTCGCGCACCGCGTTCGGGGGGGCGCGCCAGCCGGCAGGGCGCCGCGATCCTGCGTGAGCCCCCAGCCCGCATAGAAGGGCATGCCCCAGCAGGTCACGGGCAGGCCGCGCAGCAGCGCCTCGAACCCCGTCAGGGAGGTCAGGGTATGCACCGCATCCACGCGGGCCAGCAGCGCCGCCATCGGCGCCTGTTCCACCACCTGGTCGGCCAGCCCCGCCAGCGCCGCCTTCGGGATGCGCCCCCGCCGGAACCCGGCCTCGATGTCCGGATGGGGCTTGTAGAGGAGGAAGGCGTCCGGCTCCGCCGCCCTGACCGCGCGCAGCAGGTCGATGTTGCGGCGGATGGCCCCGCCGCCGAGCCGCACGGAGGCGTCGTCCTCCACCTGCCCCGGCACCAGCACCACGCGCCGCCCGGGGGCCGCCGCGATCACAGGCGCGGCGCCGCCCAGATTGTACTTCGTGATGCCCCGCGCCACGATCGCCTGGCGGAGCGCCGCCGCGCGCGCCAGCGTCGCCGGCGCGAAATCCCCGGCCTCGATGAGGCGCGCCAGGTCGCTCGGTGCCGCCGGGTCGAAATAGGCGCCGCCGGAATCGAGCGCGAAGGAGGCCCCGGGCCGGAAGGCGGCGCCAAGCCCGGCGGAACGGATGAAGCCATCCTCCAGCCAGCGGAGTTCCACCCCCGCCGCCAGGCAGCGTTCCCGCAGTCCGGGCGGCGCGGCGGCCGCCCAGGCCAGCAGGGCGCCTCCGCGGGCCCGCGCGGCCGCCACCGCATGGGCCGCGCGGCCGTGGAAACCAGGCGGAGGGGCGGTGGAAGCCAGCAGCGCGCGCACCCGGTCCCGCTTGTAGGGATGCACGCCAAGGCAGGCGGCGACGCCCCGCGACTCCGCCTCACGCTCCCGCCACAGCGCCAGGATCGACAGCGCATGCTCGATCGAGCAGGGCTGCCCCGTGAAGGGGTCGGCGGCCCGGGTGGCGGCGAGGAGGGCGGCCCAGGTCGCGACCGGGTCTGCCCCGGCCAGCGGCCCATCGGCCACCCTCACCCCCGCCGCCAGCGCCAGCAGCGCCAGGGGACGGGATGCGCCATGCAGGGATGCGGCCGCGTCCAGCAAGGTCCAGGGCGAGAGGCGCGGCTGCATGCCGTTCGGTGCCGCCACGCCATCGACGAAGGGATCGGCCACCCGCAGCACGGTCGTCCCGGCGGGTGGTGTGCCGCCGATCAGCAGTGCCGCGCTTCGCCGCGGCACGCCGAATGCCGCAGCGCCGGGATCATCCAGCCCCGGCGGCCCGCCGATCCGCCCTGCCGCCACCGCCGCCATCACCCGCGGGGCGAGCGCCAGGAACAGTGCCGGCGCCGGGCGGGCCAGGGCGGTGCCGACCGGGTCCGGCCCTGGCGCCACCACCAGCAGGACGGGCAGCTCCCGCATGCCGAGGCAGGCAGGGCGGAAGGGCCCGGGGGTCCACAGCAGGGGGGCGTCCATGCCCTCCGGTGCCGCGTCCTGGGGCTCGCCTGCGACCGGAACCAGGCGATGCCCAGGCCAGAAGGCCGGCAGATGCGGCACCGACTGCAGCGCTGCCGCCGGCACGCGCAGGGACCCCAGGGCGGGGGTGGGGGCGGGTGAAGGCCCCGCGGGCGGGGGGGTTGGGGTCCGGTCCGGCACGCCGGCACCGTAGCACTGCGCGCCGCCGGCGTCGGCCCCCTGGCCTGGACCAGCCCCGGCGGCAGCCATGGCAGGGGCGGTTTGCGTTTTGCGTCAGCCTGGAGTTCCGCTAAACTCAGGCGCCATGAAGCAAGCCATCGTGATTGCAAGCTCCCGGGCGACGCCGCGCCGGGGCAGGCGGGGCCTGCCCATGGGCATGCTGGCTGCCGCGCTGATGCTGTCGGGGTGTGGCGGCGCCGGCGGCCTGACGGCCGGCTGGCCCTTCAGCCGCCAGGCTGCGGGGCCCGCTGCAAGCCAGAGTGCCCCGGCCGTGCCGGCCGACCCGGTGCTCGCCTTCGCGGCCAGATCGCAGCCGGGCGCGCAGGACCGCATCACGCTCGCGGATGGCCAACCCGCGACCGCGCGGCTCGTCCGGGCCTACAACGCCGCCAGCGGCAGGGAATGCCGGGAAGTGGCGGTCGTGACCTCGGCGGGCGAAAGGGCCCGCGTGATCTGCGCCACGCCGGAGGGAAGCTGGGCGGAGACGCGGATACTGCTCCGCGGCGGCGGGATCCCGCGACCGTGAGCAGCACGGCCAGCGACGGGGTTGGCCTGCCGGAGCGGCCGCAGGGCTTGGCCCTGATCAGGAAGGGCTTCCGGGTCCAGGGCCGCGTGATCCATGCCCTGGCGCTGCGGGAACTGACCACGCGCTTCGGTCACAGCCAAGTCGGGTTCTTCTGGCTCGTGCTGGAACCGCTGATGCTCGCCTCGGCGATCGGCCTGATCCACTTCGTCTGGCATCCCGCGGGGAAGGGGAACATCCCGGTCTTCCTCTACTACGTCGTCGGCTACGCGCCCTACTTCGCCTTCCGCGCCATCATCAACCGCGCGCCCTCAGCCTTCGAAGCGAATATGACGCTGATGTACCATCGGCAGGTCCGCCTGACCGATGTGATCCTGGCGCGCAACCTCCTTGAAGCCGCGGCGGTGATGGGGGTCCTGGCGCTCATCATCGGCGGCTCGTCCTGGCTGGTGGACATGCCGCCGGCGGACCTCCCGCTGATGGCCCTGGGGCTGCTGCTGATCTTCCTCCTCGCCAACGGACTGGCCATGCTGGCCGCCGCCGGCGCTGCCCGCTGGGACGTCGTGGACCGCATCGTCCACCCCCTCACCTACCTGTCCCTGCCCATCTCGGGCGCCTTCTTCGCCCTGCAGAACCTGCCGCCGAGTTGGCGCGAGGTGTTCCTCTGGAACCCGCAGGTCAGCATGCACGAGATGGTGCGGGAAGGCATGTTCGGCGACCTGACGAAGAGCTACTTCCACGTCGACTACGCGATCGCCTGCGTGCTCATCGTCAACATGCTCGGTCTCGCCGCGATCCGGGCCGTGCGGCCCAAGCTCGAATTCTGACGGGCTGGCCGGTGATCATCCTCGATAACGTCTCCAAGCACTACGAGGTGCGCGGGAGCAGCCGGAAGACGGTGCTGCGCAATGTCAGCGCGGTGATCCGCCCGGGCGACGCGATCGGCATCCTCGGCCGCAACGGCACCGGCAAATCCACCCTGGTGCGGATGCTGGCCGGGGTGGAACACCCCTCCTCCGGCCGCATCGAACGGCGGATGTCCGTCTCCTGGCCCCTCGCGCACGGGATCGGCCTGCAGGCGGCGCTGACAGGCGCCGACAACGCGCGATTCATCGCCCGGATCTATGATCACGACGTGAAGGAGGTTCTCCGGCAGGTCGAGGATTTCGCCGAACTCGGCAGCTACATGCACATGCCGGTCCGCACCTATTCGGCCGGCATGATGGGGCGCCTGCTGCTCGGCCTGTCCTTCGCCGTGGACTTCGACTGTTACCTGATCGACGAAATCACCGCGGCGGGCGATGCACGATTTGTCGCCCGCGCCCAGGAAAAGCTGGCACAGAAGACCCGGGGCCGTACACTGATCCTGGTCAGCCATGTGCCTGAACATCTGAAGATCTACTGCCGGACCGCAGCGGTGCTGAACCATGGCAGCCTGACCTTCTTCGAGGACATCGATGAAGCTGTCGCCACCTATAAGGCCCTCTGAGACCCTCCCTGCCTCCGGGGTCGAGGACCAGCGCCTGCCGCCCCGCCTTCCGCCGAAGCGGCGCTGGCGACGAAGCCTGCTGCCCCAGACCGTCAAGGGCTGGTACATGCTGCTCGTCCTGCTGCCGACGCTGCTGGTCGGCACCTACTACGCGACCTACGCCGCGGACCTCTACGAATCCGAATCGCGCATCCTCGTCCGCGGACGCGGTGCGCCCGCCGCCGGCGGCGCCGGCGGGATCGTGGCCGCCGTCACGGGTGGCCGCGGCGGCATGGACGAAGCGCGCGCCGTGGCAGCCTATATCGACAGCCTCGATGCGCTGGCCGGCCTGCGTCGCTCGCTCGACCTCGTCGCCATCTGGCGGCGGCCGGAGGCCGACCTCGTCTCCCGCCTGACATCCGAGGAACCGGCGGCGGAACGGCTGCTGCGCTACTACCGCCGCCGCGTGACGGTCAGCTACGATATCGAGACCAACATCACCACGCTGCGCGTCCTCGCCTACCGGCCCGGTGACGCCAGGGACATCGCCGAGGCGCTCATCGTGCTGTCGGAGAACCTGGTCAACCGCTTCTCCGCCCGCACGGCCGCGGACACCATCCGCGTGGCGCGGGAGGAGGTGGAGATCGCCGAACGCCGCGTCACCGCTGCCCGCGACGCCCTCAACAACTTCCGCGAACGCGAACAGGCACTCGATCCCACGCGCAGTGCCGGCGCGGCGGTGGAGAACGTCTCGCGGCTTGAAGCGCTGCTCGCACAGACCCGCGCGGAGTTGCAGGAGAAGCGTGCCTTCATGCGGCCCGACAACCCGCAGATCCAGGTGCTGAACAACCGCATCGCCGCGCTGGTGGCCCAGGTAGGGGCCGAGCGCGCGCGCTCCACGCGCGGGGAGGAAGGGCTGACCCAGCAGCTGTCCGGCTATGAACGCCTGCAGCTGGAACGCGAATTCGCGGAAAAGCAGCTCACCTCCGCCATCAGCTCGCTGGAAAATGCGCGGGCCGATGCGCAGCGGCAGGCGGTGTTCCTGATGCGGGTGGTGGAGCCGAACCTGCCGGAGCGCGCTTCACACCCCAGGGGACGCTTCAACACGCTCACCATCTTCGCCGGGCTGACGATCCTGTTCGGGATCGGCTGGCTGATGGTGGCTGGCGCGCGGGAACATGCGAGCTGACATGACGGATACCATCTACCCCATGACCACGGCACGCCGCGCGGCGACGAAGGTGCCCGCACTGGCGCGCTGGCTGCTGGCCGCGGCGCTGCTGCTGCCCACGGCGCCGCAGGCGCAGGTTTCGGCGCCGTCGCTGCCTTCGACGCGCAGTACGTCCGGCGCCACGACGGCCCCCGCCACGGGCCAGCAGACATCCGCCCCGGCGGCGGGGCAGGGGCTCAGCCTGCCCGCGCTCAGCGCCGGCGACATGATCTCCACCTCCCGCGCCGGTTCGGCCACGGCGGCGGAAGGCGGGCCGATCGCGGTCGGGCCGATCGGCGAACCGGGACGCTCCCCGGGCCCGGCCACCGTGGTGTTCGGCTCCGCCCTCTTCACCCGCGGCGGGCCGGCAGCCTCCGACACGCCAAACCCGAACTACACCGTCCTGCCTGGCGATCGCATCTCCATCACCGTCTGGGGCTTCGTCGAGGCGTCCATCGTCACGACCATCGATACCGACGGCAACGTCTTCATCCCGCAGGTCGGCCCCGTCCGCTTGGCCGGCGCCCGCGCGGGCGATGTCCAGCGGGTTGTGGAGACCGAGGTCCGCCGCGTCTATTCGCAGCAGGTCCAGGTCTATGCCGTGCTGCTCTCCGCCGGCCAGGTCGGCGTCTTCGTCACCGGCCAGGTCCGCACGCCGGGCCGCCACCTCGGCTCCGCCTCGGAAAGCGTGCTCGACTACCTCGCCCGCGCGGGCGGGGTCGATCCGGGCCGCGGCTCCTACCGCGACATCACGGTGAACCGCGGCGGCCGGACCGTCGCGCGCATCGACCTCTACCGCTTCCTGCTCTCCGGCGAATTGCCGCCTCTGTCGCTCCAGCAGGGCGACACCATCCTGGTGCCCGCCCAGGGTGCGATGGTCGGGGCCGATGGCGCCGTGCGCAACAACTTCCTGTTCGAGGTGACCGGCCGCACCATGCAGGGGTCGGAGCTGATCCGCCTCGCCGCGCCGCTGCCCTCCGCCACCAACGCCGTCATCCGCGGCACGCGCAACAACCAGCCCTTTTCCCGCTACACGACGGTGCGTGAACTGGCCGGTGTCCAGCTGATGGACCAGGACGTGGTGACCTTCATCACGGATTCGCCACCGCCCACCGTCCGCGTCTCGGTCGAGGGCAGCCGCATCGGCCCCTCCGTCCTCATCACCGACCGGGACGTCACGCTCTGCACCGTGCTCGACTACATCGCGGTCGATCCGAACCTCGCCAATACGCGCGGCATCTTCCTGCTGCGTCCCTCGGTCGCCGCGCAGCAGGCCCGCGTGATCAACGAGGCGATGGACCGGCTGGAGCGCCAGCTGTTCCTCACCGTCTCCCCCACCACCGGCGTGGCCGAGGTCAGGGCCTCCGAGGCGCAGCTGGTGTCGAGCTACATCAGCCGCGCGCGGCGGACGCGGCCGGAAGGGCGCCTCGTCGTCATGGACCGGGGCGGGCGCTGCGCCGATGTGCGGCTGGAGGATGGCGACGTCATCGTCATCCCCGAGCGTGTCCAGACCGTACTCGTCTCCGGCGAGGTGATGGCGCCGCAGGCCGTGCTCTGGCGGCCGAACATGTCAGCGCAGGACTTCATCCGCGCGGCTGGCGGCCTGGCCGAGCGCGGCGGCGACAACCAGTTGATGATCCGGCGCGCGAGCGGCGAGCTGATCCTGGAACCGACGGAGCCGCCGCAGCCGGGCGATGAACTCATCGCCCTGCCGCGCCTCGACCCCAAGAACTTCCAGCTGACGCGCGACCTGCTGAACATGATCTTCCAGACCGCGCTCTCCGCCCGCGTCTTCGCGAACTGATCCACCGGGCACCGCCGGGTGGAACGGGGCGCTGGCCGGAAGGTCAGCGCCCTTTCTGTTGCCGATCCGCGCCGCCCGCGATAGGCAGGATGCCGATAACCGGCCCCGAGAGGCCGGCACCATCCAGGGAGGCTCCGCGACCATGATCCACCAAATCGGCCGCCGCACCGCACTCGGCCTCGGCGCCACGCTGCTCGCCACCCCCGCGCTGCGCGCGCAGGGCCGGTTCCCCGACCGGCCCATCCGCCTGATCGTCCCCTGGGCGGCGGGCGGCACCACCGACATCCAGATGCGCGTGCTGGCCGAACAGGCGGCGCGGCGCCTCGGCCAGCCCGTGATCGTGGAGAACAGGGGCGGCGCCGGCGGCGTCCTGGGCGCTCAGCAGATGCTGAACGAACGCAATGACGGCTACGTGATCACGCAGATGCCGATCAGCGTCTTCCGCCATCCGCAGATGGCAAGCCGCCCGCTGTTCAATCCGCTGGAGGATTTCACCTACATCATCCACCTCACCGGCTATCTGTTCGGCGTGGTGGTGAAGCCGGATGCGCCCTGGAACACCTTCCAGGAATTCCTGGACCACGCGAAGGCGAATCCGGGCCGCGTCACCTACGGCACGCCCGGCGTCGGCACTTCGCTGCACATCACCATGGAACAGATCGCGGGCGCGCGCGGCATCGACTGGGTGCATGTGCCCTTCCGCGGCTTCGCGGAGAATGTGACCTCCCTCCTCGCCGGGCAGACCACCGCGCTGGCCGACAGTTCCGGTTGGTCGGAGATGGTGCAGGCCGGGCGCCTCAAGCTGCTCGTCACCTGGTCCGCCGATCGCGCCAAGCGCTTCCCCAACGTGCCGACGCTGCGGGAGACCGGCATCGATATCGTCAGCGCCAGCCCCTATGGCCTGGCCGGCCCGAAGGGCATGAACCCCGATGTGGTGCGTGCCCTGCACGACGCCTTCAAGGAAGCGCTCTACGATCCCGCCCACATGGCGATCCTCGACCGCTTCGACATGGCGCCGATGTATCTCGGCCCCGATGACTACGCGACCGATGCGCGCCGCACCTTCGCGACGGAAGGGGAGATGATCCGCAAGCTCGGCCTCCGCCTCTGACCACGGCGGCGCCGACACGGGCGCATATCCGCTGCGGCGATGACCTCCGCCCCCGCCTGCCCGCGGCGGGCTGGGCGGGGGAGTATCTGCCGATCAGCGATCCCGTCTGCGTCGGCGCGGTGAATGACGACGCGCCGATGGCCTATCTCGGCCTCCGCGCCCGCGTCATCGCGCTGCATGCGGGGGTTGATCTGCAGGAGGCGCGGCTGCGCCTCGGCCGCGAATACATGGCGCTCAACACGCTGGACCGCTTCGACCGCGTGCTGCTGTGGTTCGAGCATGACCTCTGGGACCAGGCCGTGCTGATCCGCGTCCTGTCCCTGCTGGCGGACCGGCGCGGGCTGGAGGGCCGGTTGTTCCTGATGCCGGCGGACGGGAAGCGCCCCTTCATGGCGCTGTCCGACGCCGAACTCGCCGTGCTCGAGCCCCAGCCGCTCACGGCGCTGCAGATCGAGGCCGGCGCCGAGGCCTGGGCCGCCTTCGCGGACCCGGACCCGGAGGCGCTCGACCGCCTCTGGCGCCGCGCCAGCCCGCTTCCCCACCTCGCCCCGGCGCTCCGCCGCCACCTGCAGGACCTGCCCTGGCGCGCGGACCGCCTGGCGCGGACGGAACGCCAGGTGCTGAGCGCGGTGGCCGATGGTGCCACGACGCTGGCCGCCGTCATGCAGGCCCAGCACGCGATGGATCCGACCTTCCCGCAGACGGACCTGATGCTGCTGGAGTTGCACCGGCGCCTCTCGGCCGGGCCGCTGCGCCTGCTCCGGCCCGGGGAGGGCTGGGCGCTGACGGATCGGGGCCAGGCCGTGCTGGCGGGGGAGGAGAAGCACCGCCCCCCGCCCCGCTTCCAGGGCGCCGTCGCGGTGCGGCCCGATCCCCCCTGGCAATGGGACCCGCGCGCGACGGGCGTGCATCGCGCGCTACCGTAGCGCCGCGAAGAAATCCTTCAGCAGCGCCGCCGCCTCGCTCTCCCGCACGCCGCCGACCACCTCCGGCGCGTGGTGGCAGGTGGGCTGGCCGAACAGGCGGGGCCCGTGTTCCACCGCGCCGCCCTTCGGGTCATAGGCGCCGAAGACCACCCGCCTGATCCGGAAGAAGGCGATGGCCTGGGCGCACATGGCACAGGGCTCCAGCGTCACGGTCAGCGTCGCCTGCGGCAGCAGCTTGTCGCCGGTGACGCGCGCGGCCTCCCGCAGCGCCAGCATTTCCGCGTGCGCGGAGGGGTCGCGTCGTGCCTCCACCTCGTTCCCCGCCACCGCCAGCACGCGCCCCGCGCCATCCGTCACCACGGCGCCCACCGGCACTTCCCCCCGCCCGGCGGCGGCGCGGGCGGCGTCGAGGGCGATTTCCATGGGGCTGGGGCCGGTTGGCATGGCCGCGATGCTTGCCCCGGCGCGCCTTGCAGGTCTAGCAACAGCGCATGAAAAAGCGACCGGTCATCGGTGTCACCCTGGATGCGGAACCCGCCGGCGGCTGGTCGAAGCTGCCCTGGTATGCGCTCCGCCAGAACTACCTCTCCGCCGTCATCGAAGCGGGTGGCCTTCCCGTGGCGCTGCCGCATCACCCGGACCTCGCGGCCGACTACCTCGATGCCATCGACGGGCTCCTGGTGACGGGCGGCGCCTTCGATGTGGACCCCGCGCTCTGGGGCGGCGGCGCGCCGCATCCCAAGGTCACGCTGAAGCCCGGCCGCACCGATTTCGAACTGGCCGCGACGCGGGAAGCGCTGCGGCGCGACATGCCGGTCCTCGGCATCTGCGGCGGCCAGCAACTCCTGGCGGTCGCCTTCGGCGGCACACTCATCCAACACATCCCGGACGAGGTGCCGGGCGCGCTGGCGCATGAACAGCCGAACCCGCGGAACGAGCCGGGTCATGAGGTCGCGGTCGCGCCCGGCACGCTGCTGGCGCGCATCGTCGGCATCGACCGCCTGGCCGTGAACTCCGCCCATCACCAGGCCGTCGCCACCCCCGGCGCCGGTGCGCTGGTGAATGCCCGCGCCCCCGATGGCGTGGTGGAGGGCATCGAGCATCCCGGCCACCGCTTCGCGCTTGGCGTCCAGTGGCACCCCGAATATGCGGTGGACCCGCGGGACCCCGTGATCCTCGCCGCCTTTGTGGAGGCCTGCCGGTGACCGACGACGCCGAAGACACCGCCCCCGAGGCCGAGCGCGGCGAGCGCCTGGCGAAATACCTCGCCCGCGCCGGCATCGCCTCCCGCCGCGATGCGGAGAAGCTGATCGCCGAGGGCAAGGTGAAGATGAACGGCAAGGTGGTGGCGACGCCCGCCACCTTCGTCACCGAAGGCGCCCGCATCAGCGTGGACGGCAAGCCGGTCCAGCCCGCGGAACGCACCCGCCTGTTCCGCCACCACAAGCCCGATGGCGTGGTGACGACGCACAAGGACCCGCAGGGCCGCCCCACGGTCTTCGAACGCCTGCCGCCCGCCATCGGCCGCGTCGTCTCCATCGGGCGCCTCGACCTGACCAGCGAGGGGCTGCTGCTGCTGACCAATGACGGGGAGCTGGCCCGCAAGCTGGAACTGCCGAGCAATGGCTGGCTCCGCCGCTACCGCGTCCGCGTCTATGGCGTGGTGGATGAGAAGTCGCTGGCGGCCCTCGCCCGCGGCATCACCGTGGATGGCGTCGCCTATGGCCCGATCGAGGCCGGGCTCGACAGCCGCCGCGGCGCCATCGCCTGGCTGACGGTGAGCCTGAAGGAAGGCAAGAACCGGGAGATTCGGCGCGTCATGCAGCACCTCGGCCTGCATGTGACGCGGCTGATCCGCACGGCCTATGGCCCCTTCCAGCTCGGCACCCTGCCCAAGGGCGCGGTGGAGGAAGTGCACCCCAAGGTGATGCGCGAACAGCTCGGCATCGGGGAGGCGCCGCAGAAGAAGCGTCGGCGGGAGCAGGAGGAAGCGGCCGCCGCCGCCGCCGCGGCGCCGCCCCCCGTGGCACCGCCCAAGCCCAAGCGCGTGCGTCCCGAGAACATTCCCCGCGCCCGCAATGCGGAGCCGCCGAGGCCGAAGCATGTTGCGAATCGTCGCCGGAAGCCATCGGGGCCGTAGGCTCACCGCACCGCCCGGGGAGACCACGCGCCCGACGGCGGAGCGGGTCCGCCAGGCCGTCTTCGACATGCTCTGGCACGCCCCCTGGGCGGGCCGGGCGGTGGTGGAGGAGGCGCGCGTGCTGGACGCCTTCTCCGGCACCGGCGCCCTCGGCCTGGAAGCGCTGAGCCGGGGCGCCACCCACGCCACCTTCATCGAGCGCGACCGCGCTGCGCTGGCCGCGCTTCACGCGAATGTCGCGGCCTGCCGCGCCGATACACGGTCCCGCATCATCGCCGGCGACGCCCTGAAGCCGCCCGCCGCGGCCCAGCCCTGCACGCTGGTGATGCTGGATCCGCCCTATGGCCAGGATTTCGTCCCCCGCGCCCTGGCTGCCCTGACCGCGGCCGGCTGGATCGCCCCCGGCGCGCTGGTGGTGGCGGAGCTGGGGCGGGAAGAAGCGCTGGAGGCGCCAGGCTTCGAGGAAGTGGCCATGCGCGAACACGGCGCCGCGCGGGTGGTGTTCCTCCGCGCGGGATAGCGCCTACCGCGCCACCTCCTCCGCCGCCGCTTCCACCTGCGCCAGCAGCCAGCGCAGCCCCGGATCCCCCGCCTGGCGTTCATGCCAGGCGGCCGAGAGCACGAAGGGCCGGATCGGCAGCGGCGGCGCGAAGGCCCTCAGCCCGAAGCGGGGCGCGTAGTTCTCCACCACCCGCCGCGGCATCGTGACGATGGTCGGTGATGCCGCGACGGCCGCCAGAGCCGGCAGGAAGGACGGCATCGCCGCCACCACCCGCCGCTTCAGCCCCTGCCGCGCCAGCGCCGCATCCACCGTGCCCTCCAGCCCGCCGCTGACCGACACCAGCACATGGTCCAGCGCGCAATAGAGCGCCAGGTCGATCGACCGCCGCCGGCGCAGCCGCGGATGGTCGGGGGACCCGGCCACCAGGTAGGTTTCCTCATACAGCCGCCGCGTCGCGATCCCGGCCGGCCGGCGCGGGAAGAAGCCCAGCGCGACATCCGCCTCCCCCTCCGCCAGCGCCGTCATCGCGGCATCCCGGGCATGGGGGCGGAAGGAGAGCCTGAGCCCGTGCCCTGCCGCCGCGAAGCGCGCCAGCAGCGGCGGCCCGAAGCGGGACGCCTCGTAATCCAGCCCCGTCAGCCGGAAGATGCGGTCGCTGGTGGCGGGGTCGAAGGGCTGGGGCGGCGCCACCGCTTCCCGCGCCAAGCCGAGCAGGGAGGCCACCAGCGGCGCCAGTTCCAGGCAGCGCGGCGTCGGCTCCACGCCGCCGGGCCGGCGGATGAAGAGCGGATCGTCGAAGATGTCCCGCAGCCGCGCCAGGGCGTGGCTGACGGCGGGTGCGCTGAGGCCGAGGCGGTTCGCGACCTCCGCCAGCTTCCGGTGGCGCAGCGCCTCGTCCAGCACCAGCAGCAGGGTCAGGTCGAGGCGGCGGAGTTTCATCTCGCTCATGTCGTCATTCAGAACATTCAATGGAGGAAAGTGCCAGCACCACCCATCCTTGCCGCGGTGGGAACGGGAGGCGACATGCACATCGGCATCATCGGCGGCGGCCATGTCGGCCAGGCACTGGCCCTGGCGCTTCGCCGCGCCGGCCATCACCCCACCCTGCTGCTGCGTGACCTGGCGCGCGGCGGCGGCGATGCCGTCGCGCCCCTCGCCCCGCTGCCGGGGGCGGAGGCCTATATCCTCGCCACGCCGCACGAAGCGGCGGAAGAAGCGCTCGCGGCCGTCGAACCCGGCACGGTGCCGGTGCTGGACGCCACCAACCCGCTGGCCATGGGCCCTGACGGTCTCGACCTCGCCTTCGGCTTCGATGACAGCGGGGCGGAGCGCATCGCCCGCGCCCTGCCGGGCCTGCGGCTGGCGAAGGTGTTCAACACCACCGGCGCCGATGTCATGGCCGATGCCGCCCGCTTCACGCCGCGGCCGGTGATGTTCGCCGCCGGCGACGATGGCTACGCCAGGACCATCGCCATTCAACTCGCCACCGATATCGGGTTCGAGGCGGTGGATGCCGGCCCGCTCCGCGCCGCGCGGCTGCTGGAGGCGCATGCGATGCTGTGGATCGACCTCGCCATGCGCCGCGGCCTTGGCCGCGACTTCGCCTTCGCGCTGCGCCGGGCGGGCACGCCATGAGCCTGCGCAACCCCAACGCGCTGCGCCCGAAGCGCATCGCCATCGTCATCGCCAACCCCGCGATTTCCACCACCACCGGCTGGCCCGTGGGCTTCTGGTGGAGCGAACTCGCCCATCCCTGGCTCGCCTTCCATGAGGCCGGCTTCGCCATGGAGATCTTCAGCCCCGCGGGCGGCGCCTGCGAGGGCGATGCCTTCAGCGATCCGCGCCACGCTTCCGGCTATTCCGCCGACGACATCGTCAGCCGCGGCTTCATCGAGACCCCGCATTTGGCCGCGCTGGTGGCGGCGACGAAGCCCGTGGCGGCCATCGCCCTCGGTGATTTCGACGCCATCCTGGTGGCCGGCGGCCAGGCACCGATGTTCACCTTCGAAGCCGCCACCACCCTGCAGGACCGCTTCTCCGCCTTCCTGGAGTCCGGGAAGGTGGCCGCCGCGCTCTGCCACGGCACCGCCATCCTCTGCCACGCCAGGCGGTCCGACGGCACGCCGGTGGCCAGGGGACGCACCGTGACCGGCTTCGCCAATGTCGAGGAGGATGCGGCGGACGAGGCCGCCTGGGCCATGGGCGCCCTGCCGCGCGACCGCCACGTGATGCCCTGGCGGATCGAGGATCGGCTGCGCGCCCAGGGCGCCAACTCCATCCAGGCGGGCCCCTGGCGCAGCTTCGCGGTGCGGGACGGCAACCTCGTCACCGGCCAGCAGAACTTCTCCGGCGGGGAGACCGCCGCCGCCATCATCGCCGCCCTCGGAGCCTGACCGCATGACGCTGCCCCGCCGCGCCGTCCTTGCCATGCCGCTGCTGCTGGCCACCCCCGCCCGCGCCCAGCCGCGGCCGGTCATCGTCCTCGTGCATGGCGCCTGGATGGGCGCCGCCATCTGGGACCGCACGGCGGCGGCACTCCGCGCCGAAGGGTTCGAGGTGCTGGCCCCCGAACTCCCCGCCCATGGCGCGGACCCGACGCCGCCCGAAGCGGCCACCCTCGACCTCTATGTCCGCGTCGTGCTGACCGCGATCGGGGATCGCCGCGACGTTGTGCTGGTCGGCCACAGCTTCGGCGGCATCGTCGCGGCCGCCGTGGCAGAGGCAGCGCCTGATCGCCTGCGCCGCCTCATCTTCCTGGCGGCCTATCTGCCGGCCTCCGGCGACAGCGCCTACAGCCTCTCCCAGCGCGATCCCGCCAGCCTGGTCGGCCGCCACTGGCGGCAGGACGACCCCGCCCGCTACTCCCCCGCCTCCCTCGCGCGGGAGGGGATCGTCGAGACCTTCTGCGCGGATTGCACGCCGGAGGATGCCGCCTGGCTGGTGGCGCGGCACCGCGCCGAACCGGTGCCGCCGCTCGCCACCCCCGTCACGCTGACGGGTGCACGCTTCGGCGCCGTGCCCAGGGCCTATGTGGTGACCACGCAGGACCGGACGCTGACCCCCGACTTCCAGCGTGCCATGCTGGCCGCCGCCGGCGTCACCCGCGTGGCGGAGTTGCCGACCTCCCACACCCCGATGCTCGCCGCGCCGGCCGCCCTGGCCACCGCGATAGCGACGCTCGCCCAGCCCTGAGGAGCCGATCGCCATGCCCTTCACCGGACAATGCCATTGCGGCGGCGTGCGCTACCGCATCGATGGCGATGCCGTCGGCGTCATCACCTGCCACTGCCGGGACTGCCAGCAGATGCACGGCAACGCCAATGCGATGCTGGCGGCGCCGAAGGATTCAGTGGCGCTCGAAGCCTCGGCGACGCTCACCTGGTATGAATCGAGCGCCACGGCGGAACGCGGCTTCTGTTCGCGCTGCGGCGGCCGCCTGTTCAAGCGGCCCCGGCAGGGCGACCGCATCCTGGTCTCCGCCGGCACCATCGACCCGCCCACGGGGATGAAGACGATCCGCAACGTCTGGGTGGAGTCGAAGGGGGACTGGTACGAGATCCCGGCCTGACCGCGGCTATTCCCCGGCGCGGCCCAGCGCGATGCCGAGCTTCGCGTACATCTCGACCAGCCTGGCATCGTAATGCGCGGCATCGAACAGCGCGGCCTGGCGCGGCCCCCGCCAGGACAGCTCCGCCCGCAGATCGTCATTCGCATCCAGCGCCTGGATCGCTTCCGCCATCGCCCTGGTATCGTAGGGATCGACCATCAGCGCCGCATCGCCCACCACCTCCGGCAGCGAGGCCACGTTGCTGGTCAGCACCGGCGTGCCCAGCAGCATCGCCTCCAGCGCCGGCAGGCCGAAACCCTCATACAGAGAGGGAAACAGCAGGGACCGCGCGCCGCGGATCAGGCTGACCAGCAGGCGGAAGGGCGCGTAGTCCAGCAGGATCACCCGGTCCCGCAGCTTGCGGGTCATGCCCTGGGGGCCGTCGTAGCGGGTATCCTCCGGGAATTGCCGGTGGTCATCCTCGAACAGCAGCGCCAGTTCCTGGCGCACCTGCCAGCCATGCTTGCCGCAGATCACCAGCGGCCAGGGGCTGCCGGAGGCCAGGTAGGCCTCGATGATCCGGCCGATATTCTTCTTCGGCTCGATCGCGCCGAAGAACAGCCAGTACCCCCCCCATTCCAGGCCGAAGGCGCCCTTCACCTCCGCCCGCGCCAGCGCCTCCGGCTTCTCCGCCAGCGCCGCCGGGATCTCCACGCATTGGTAGGTGACGGAGATCCGCTCCTCCGGCACGCCCAGCAGGTTCATGATGTCGCGCTTCGATGCCTCGGAAACGGTGGCGATGTGGTCCGCCTCCGCCGCGATGCGCCGGATGGTGCCGAGGTAGCGGCGCTTGGAATCGAGCGTCGCATAGGGCATCCGCAGCGGCACCAGGTCATGGATGGTGTAGATGTTGCGGGCGCCCTCCACCCGCAGCGGCAGCGGGAAGGTCCAGTGCATCACATCCTGCCGGTCCGGCAGCCTCACGCGGCCGAACTTCCGCCCCGGCGCCGCCCGCTGCACCGCGGCGCGGAACAGGCCGGGCACGTTCCACAGCCGGTCGGCCTGGGGCAGCCGCGCCTCCAGCCCCCGCAGCACGACGCGATCGGTCCGCGGCACCGCCCGCGCCATGGGCCCCATCGCCAGTTTCAGCCGTGCGCGGAAATCCTCATAGGCCTGCTGGCGGGGCGGCAGGGGCCGCGGCGTCGCGTCATAAAGCCCGACCTCCCGCAGCAGGTCGTCCCGCCCGCTGGAGGATTTCTGGCCGTAGAGCACCCCCACCTCCGCCCCCAGCGCATGCAGGCGCTGGGTCAGGTTGCGGCAATAGGTCGCGACCCCCGTCCCCTGGTCCAGGGAAAGGTTGTAGCCGTCGATCGCGATCCGAGGCTTCAGCACCGTCATCCATCTCCTGTCGCGACCGGCATGGTTAAGCCCGGCGGGCCCCGCCGCCGTCAACCCGCCGCCCTCAACCCACCGTCAACATCCATCACGCCGTCGCGCGCAACCTGCGCGGCCCCAGCTTACGCTGGACGCAGCCCATCGGTTGATGCTTGATCCGGTGGCGCGCAAGGGCGGGACCACCATGCAACCGACGGATCGCATCGAACAGGCGGAGGCAGCCCCGGCGCGGGGCGGCTCGGGCGCCGGAATCGTGGTGGCGCATGCCGCAGCACTCCTGCTGCGCGCCATCGCGATCGCCATCCTGGCCGCGCCCATCGTCATCGGGTTGGTGCTGCTGGTCCGCTGAGGACCCCACCCGTCGAAGCCGCGCACCATGCTCCTGCCGCGTCATTGCCTTTCTTTTTCCAAAGCCCTGCGACATACCGGCGGACACCGCCGCAGCACCGAGGTTCCACGACCCATGCCGACCGATGCCGTGCCGACTGGCTCTTCCCCCGGCTCCTCCCGGGGCGCCGTTGACCAGATCGTGCCCGTGATCCTGTCGGGCGGCACGGGAAGCCGCCTCTGGCCGCTGTCCCGAGAAGCCTATCCGAAGCAGTTCTGGCCGCTGGTGTCCCAGGGCACGATGCTCCAGGAAACCGCGGCCCGCGCCCGCGCCCCGGGCTTCGCCGCCCCCGTCGTGGTGTGCGGGGAGGCGCATCGCTTCCTGGTCGCCGAACAGCTGCGCGAAGCCGGCGCGGAAGACAGCCGCATCATCCTGGAACCCAGCGCCCGCAACAGCGCCGCCGCCATCGCCGCCGCCGCCATCCTGATCGGGGAGGATGCGCCCGACGCCATCCTCTGGATCATGGCCGCCGATGCCGCGGTACAGGACGTGCCCGCGCTGCGCCATGCCCTGACCGCCGCGGCGCTCGCCGCCCGCGAAGGCCGCATCTGCACCTTCGGCATCCGCCCCACCGCGCCCGAGACCGGCTACGGCTACATCGAATCCGGCGCGCCCCTGGCGGGGATCGAGGGCGCGATGCAGGTCGCCCGCTTCGTCGAGAAGCCGGACGCCGCGACGGCGCAAGCCTTCCTGGCCGGCGGCCGCCATCTCTGGAACAGTGGCATGTTCGTCGCCACGGCCAGCACCCTGGTCGCCGAACTCGCCGCCCATGCGCCCGGCGTTCTCGCCGCCGCGCGCGAAGCGGTGGCCGGCGGGGCGCGGGACCTGGGCTTCGTCCGCCTGGGCGCCAGCTTTGCCGAAGCGCCCTCCATCTCCATCGACCATGCGGTGATGGAACGCACCGCACTCGCGGCCGTGGTGCCCTGCGATCCCGGCTGGTCCGATGTCGGCTCCTGGGCCTCGCTGTGGGAGATCGCACCGAAGGACAAGGACGGCAACGCCGCCATGGGCAATGCCGCGGTCCTCGGATCGAAGCGCTGCTATGTCCGCTCCGAAGGCATCCTCACCGCCGTGGTGGGGCTGGAGGATGTGGTGCTGGTTGTCACCGACGACGCCGTCCTCGCCGTCCATCGCGACCGCGCGCAGGACGTGAAGAAGATGGTGGAGCAGCTGAAGGCCAGCGGCCACAAGGAAGCGACGGAACATCGGCGCGTCTATCGCCCCTGGGGTGCCTATGAGGGCGTGGCCCATGGCAGCCGCTTCCAGGTCAAGCGCATCACCGTCCGCCCGGGCCGCAAGCTGTCGCTGCAGAAGCACTACCACCGCGCGGAACACTGGGTCGTCGTCGCCGGCACCGCCGTGGTGGAACGCGACGGCGAACGCATCCTGCTGCGGGAGAACGAGTCCGTGTACCTCCCCCTCGGCTGCGTCCACCGCCTGGAAAACCCCGGCATGATCCCGCTGACGCTGATCGAGGTGCAGTCCGGCCCCTACCTCGGCGAGGACGACATCGTCCGGCTCGAGGATAATTACGGCCGGGCCTGAGCCGGAAGGCGCGCGCATGGGGCAGGACCAGCCGCCGGCGCCGCGCCCGGACAACGCCCACCGCGACCCCCGCGCCACCCTGCGGGAAGCCGATCGCCTGCGCGATGCACGGGACTGGCCGGGCGCCGCCGCCGCCTATGCCGCCTGGCTCGCCGGCCGGCCGCATGACTGGCCCACCTGGATCCAATACGGCCATGCGCTGAAGGAAGCCGGGGACCCGGAAGCTGCCCTCGGCGCCTATCGCCGCGCGGAACAGGGCAGGCCCGGGGATGCCGACCTGCAGATGCAGGTCGGCCACGCCCTCAAGCTGCTCGGCAACCTGCCCGAAGCGCGGCTTGCCTATTCCCGCGCGCTGGAGATCGAGCCGACGAATGATGCCGCCTGGCGGGAGGTCGCGCATCTGCTCGGCCAGCCCGACGTCGCCGCGGCGGGGGCGCCGGAGGCGCAGTTCTCCCTCGTCGGCGATCTCTGCGTCGTCTTCGACCTGAGCGACCTGCTGTCCTGGTTCGGCACCAACCGCACGCCCTCGGGCATCCAGCGGGTGCAGCTGGAACTGGTCGGGCCGGCGCTGCGCGGCGGCGGGCCGGCGGCGCGCGTCATCCTCGCGGCCTATGATCCGGCGACGCTCGGCTGGCGCGCCCTGCCACGGGAAGCCTTCAACCGCCTGGCCAGCCTGTCCCGCAGCGGCGCCGATCCGCGGGAGCCCGCCTGGGAACAGGCCGTCGCCGTCGCTCGCCAGGCGCTGGACGCCGCGCCGGAACTCGCCTTCCCCGAAGGCGCCTGGCTGGTCGTGCCCGGGTCCTCCTGGTGGCTGGCCAACTACCACCTCGCGCTGCGGCTGGCGAAGGCGCGCTTCGGCCTGCGCTACGCCCCGCTGGTGCATGATTGCGGCCCGCTGGTGGTGCCGGAGCACTCGCCGCCGGCGACGGTCGCCCAATTCGCCCGCTGGTTCGCCGGCCTCGCCGCCCATGCGGACCTGCTGCTGCCGGTCTCCGCCGCGACGGCGGAGGATATCCGCCGCCTGCAGGCGCAGCACCTGCCTGCCATCCCGCTGCCGCCGATGATGGTGGTGGGGCTGGATGGCGCGCCGCGCGATCCAGCAGCGCGCGACCAGGGCACCGGCGCCACGCCCCATGCCGGCGTGAATGCGCTGGCGGGCCGGCCCTATGCGCTGTTCCTCGGCACGCTGGAATCGCGGAAGAACCACCTCTTCGTCCTGAACGCCTGGCTGTCGCTGATCCGCAAGCATGGCGCGGCCAGGCTGCCGCTGCTGGTGCTGGCCGGCCGCACCGGCTTCATGGGGGAACCCGTGCTGGCCCTGCTGCGCAGCGCGCCGGCGCTGCGGGACGCCGTACTGCTGCTGCCGGACGTGCCGGATGCCGCGCTGCCGCTGCTGTATCGCCGCGCGCTCTTCGTCCTCTACAACTCCGACCATGAAGGCTGGGGCCTGCCGGTCACGGAGGCGATCGCCCAGGGCAAGGCGGTCCTCGCCCCCGACCATTCCGCCCTGCCGGAGGCCGGGCGCGGCGCCGCCATCCTGTTCCGCCCGCATAGCGAGCCCGACTTCATCGCCAGGGTCGAACAACTGGCCTTCGACCCCGCCTTCCGCGCCGCCGCCGAGGCCCGCGCCGCCGCCACGCCCCTGCGCAGCTGGCAGGCGATCGGCGATGCGGTGCTGGGCCGGCTGCTGCGGGAGAACGCCACCCCCCGTCACCAGGGCCCGCCCCCGATCCCGCTCGGCACCATCATCCGCTTCGGCATCGGCGGGCAGGCCGCGCCCAGCCTGGCGGCGCTGCTGGCGGAGGCGCTGCGCGACGGGGAAGGCTGGCACGCCCCCGAACCCTGGGGCTGCTGGACCCGCCCGCTGGAATCAGGCAGCCGGGCGGCGCTGCGCCTGGCCCTGCCCCCGGACATGACCGGCCGCATCCGCCTTCACCTGCTGCTCCGCGCCCCGGCCACGGCGCAGGCCATCCGCCTGCTCCCGCGCGGCGCCGATCCCCTGGCCATGACCCTCGCCCCGGGGGAGGAAGCGATCGCCGCCCTCGAACTGCCGGCGAGCGGCGGAGTGATCGACCTGGTCCTGGAAGCCCATGCCGCGCCGGAGGTCCTGCCGCCCGATGACGGCCCCGGGGATGCGCCGCCGGGGCGGGAGGTCGGCGTCGGGCTCGTCTCCCTCATGGCCTGCCGGGCGGATGACCTGCTCGCGCGGCTCGACTACCTGGAACACCAGCGCTTCACCTGGCCGGAGGTCGAGGCGTAGCTCACGGCACCTCCGACGCGGCCCGGCGCCGCGGCCCGGCGCCGCGGCTCGTCGCGCAGCCGCATCGCCTGCCGGACCGCGTCATCGCCGCCCAGGCGGCCAGGATCGCCGCCGCGCCGTCTCCTCGCGGCCTGAAGCGCTACAGCGCCCGCCAGCCGATGTCCCGCCGGCAGAAGCCGCCCGGCCAGTCGATGGCGTCCACCGCCGCATAGGCCGCGTCCCGCGCCTCCTGCAGCGTCGCACCCGTCCCCGCCACGGCCAGCACGCGGCCACCATTGGCCACCAGCGCGCCATCCGCCCGCCGCGCCGTGCCGGCGTGGAACACCTGGACGCCAGGGACCTTCGCCGCCGCCTCCAGCCCCCGGATCTCCGTGCCCTTGCGCGGGCTGCCCGGGTAGCCCTCCGCCGCCATCACCACCACCAGGCTGTGGGTCGCGTCCCAGTTCAGGTCGAACAGCCCGAGATCGCCGTCGCAGGACGCGAAGAGTGCCGGCAGCAGGTCCGATCGCAGCCGCAGCATCAGCGCCTGGCATTCGGGATCGCCGAAGCGGACGTTGAACTCGATCAGCTTCGGCCCGGCCGCCGTCAGCATCAGGCCGGCGAAGAGCACGCCCTTGAACGGCGTCCCCCGCTTCGACATTTCGTCGAGCGTCGGCTGCACGATCTCCGCCATCACCTGCGCCTGGAGCGCGGGGGTGAAGGCGGGGGGCGGGGAATAGGCGCCCATGCCACCGGTATTGGGGCCCGTGTCGCCATCGCCGACCCGCTTGTGGTCCTGCGCGGCGCCGAGCGGCAGCGCCGTCTCCCCGTCGCAGAGCGCGAAGAAGCTGATCTCCTCCCCGATCAGGCATTCCTCGATCAGCACGGTGGCGCCCGCCGCGCCATGGATGCGGCTTTCCATGATGTCGGCGATGGCGGCCTCCGCCTCCTCGACGCTGGACGCCACCACCACGCCCTTGCCGGCGGCCAGGCCATCGGCCTTCACGACGATGGGCGCGCCCTCCGCCCGGACATAGGCCCTGGCCGCCGCCGGATCATCGAAGCGCCGCCACCGCGCCCCCGGCACCCCGGCCGCTTCCGCCACTTCCCGGGTAAAAACCTTGCTGCCTTCCAGCCGCGCCGCGTCCTTCACCGGCCCGAAGCATTTGATCCCCGCGGCGGCGCAGGCATCGGCCAGGCCCAGCGTCAGCGGCGCCTCCGGCCCCGCCACCACCAGGTCGATCTTCCGCTCCACCGCGAAGGCCACGATGGCGGGGATATCCTCCGCCCCGATCGCCACGCATTCCGCGACCTCGGCGATCCCGGGGTTGCCCGGGGCGCAGAACAGCTTGCCCAGCAGCGGCGATGCCGCGATCGCCCAGCACAGCGCGTGTTCCCGCCCGCCGCCGCCCACCACCAGCACCTGCATCGCGCAAACTCCCGCATACACAGAAAAGACCGCACGGCCGGTTCCGCGCATGGCGGCGGATAGCATAGGGTCGCGCCATGGACACGCCGCCACCCGCTTCGACCAATGTTCCCGAATACGCCGTCAGCGAGATCGCCGGCGCCATACGCCGCACCCTGGAAGGGGCCTTCGGCCGGGTCCGCGTCCGGGGCGAGATCACGGAATGCAAGCGCTACCCCTCCGGCCACATCTATCTCTCCCTCAAGGATGAGAATGCGAAGCTGGAATCCGTGATCTGGCGTACCAGCGTCAGCCGCCTGTCGGTCCAGCCGGAGAACGGGGTGGAAGTCATCGCCACCGGCAAGCTGACCACCTATGCCGATCGTTCGAAGTACCAGCTGGTCATCGACCGGCTGGAATTCGCCGGCGAGGGCGCGCTGCTCGCGCGCATCGAGATGCTGCGCAAGAAGCTGCTGGCGGAAGGGCTGTTCGAGGAGGGGCGGAAGCGCCCCCTGCCACGCCTGCCCCTGGTCGTCGGCGTCGTGACCAGCGAGGCCGGCGCGGTGATCCAGGACATCCGCACGACCATCCTCCGCCGCTTCCCCCGCCGGCTCATCCTCTGGCCCGTGCCCGTCCAGGGCCAGGGCGCGGCGGAGAAGATCGCCGCCGCCATCGAGGGTTTCGGCCGCCTGCCCATCGGCGGCCCGATCCCGCGCCCGGATGTGCTGATCGTGGCCCGCGGTGGCGGCAGCCTCGAAGACCTCATGGCCTTCAACGAGGAGGTGGTGGTCCGCGCCGCCGCCCTCTCCCCCATCCCGCTCATCTCCGCCGTCGGGCATGAGACCGACACCACGCTGATCGATTTTGCTTCAGATCGCCGCGCCCCCACCCCCACCGCCGCTGCAGAGCTTGCGGTGCCAGCCCGCGCCGACCTGTTGGCCGACCTGGCACAGCGGGAGGCGCGGCTGCGCGGCGCCGTGGTGCGGCAGTTGCGCGCGGCGGAGACGCTGCTGCTCCGCCTGGAACGCCGCCTGCCCGACGTGCCCGCCCGCGTGCTGGACCTCCGCCGGCGCCTGGACGAGGCTGGGGAGAGCCTGCCCGGCGCCCTGACCGGCTTCATCGCCAACCGCCGCGCCGCCCTGGCGCCGCTGGTCGTCCCCCACCCCCGCGCGGGGATCGAAGCCCGCCGCCACGCCATCGCGCTGCTGGAGGGGCGGAAAGCCGCCGCCTTCGCGCGCATCGTCCAGCGCAGCCGCGGCGCCCGCCCCCTCCAGGCCTTCTCCGCCGCGCCGGTGGAGGCCCTGCTGCGCCAGAAGCGGGAACGGCTGGAGGGGCTGGCCGCGCGGCTGGAGGCCGGGTCCTACCAGTCGGTCCTCGCCCGCGGCTTCGCCCTGGTGCGGGATGCCGAGGGGCAGACCCTGACGCGCGCGGCCGATATCGGTGCCGGCGCGAAGCTCTCCATCGCCTTCGCCGATGGCGCGGTCGGCGCCACCGCCGATGGCCCCGCCGCCAAGGCCCCGCGCGCGAAGCCCAGGCCGCCCGCGCAGGAGAGCCTGCTGTGATCACCCGTCGCCTGCTGCTGGCCGCGCCCGCCTTGCTGCTGGCCCGGGCCGCCCAGGCCGTCACCTGGACCATGCCGGCGCGGCAGGGCGCGCTGATCGTGGGCGATGCCGCCCCCGGCACGCGCCTCGCCCTCGATGGCCGGCCCGTCCGCGTCTCGACCTCGGGAAAATTCGCCTTCGGCTTCGGGCGGGACCATGCCGCGACCTCCACGCTGCTCATCACCCATCCCGGCGGCCGCGCCGAAACCCGCGCCATCGCGGTGGAGCGCCGGCAATGGGATGTGCAATCCATCACCGGCCTGCCCCCCGCCCAGGTCACACCGGACGAGGCGGCGCTGCGCCGCATCCTGGCGGAGCGAGAGAAGCTGGCCGCCGCCCGCGCCACGGACAGCACGCTCACCGATTTCGCCGACAGCCCGGCCTGGCCCGCGCGCGGCCGCATCAGCGGCATCTTCGGCAGCCAGCGGGTCCTCAACGGCCAGCCGCGCCAGCCGCATTACGGGCTGGATGTCGCGGGCCCCGTCGGCACGCCGATCCACGCCATGCTGGGCGGCCGCGTGACGCTCTCCGACGAGCATTTCTTCTTCGGCAATTTGCTGGTGGTGGATCACGGGCATGGGGTGAACACCCTCTACGCCCATCTCTCCCGCCGCCTGGTGGAGGTCGGCGCCACCGTCACGCGGGGCGAACGCATCGCGGAGATGGGTGCCACGGGCCGCGTCACCGGCCCGCATCTCCATTTCAGCCTGTCCTGGTACCAGACCTGGCTGGACCCGCAGCCGGTGCTGCCCGCGCAGCAACAATAGGCGCGCCGCCGCGTTGGCTCACCGCATCGAGGAACCGCCCATGGCCGACACCCCCTACGCCCGCTACCCCAGCCTCTCCGGCAAGGTCGTGCTCATCACCGGCGGCGCCTCCGGCATCGGGGCGGAGATGGTGCGCGCCTTCGCCGGGCAGGGCGCGAAGCCGGCCTTCCTCGATTTCGACGATGCCGGTGGCCGTGCGGTGGCGGCGGAGACGGGCGCGATGTTCGTCCCTTGCGACCTGCGCGACATCGCGGCGCTGCGCGCCGCCATCGCGACCGTCGCGGGGGCGCTCGGCCCCGTGCAGGTGCTGGTGAACAACGCCGCGCGGGACGACCGGCATGGGCTGGAGACGGTGGAGCCCGACTATTGGGACGAGCGGATGGCGACCAACCTCCGCCACATGTTCTTCTGCGCGCAGGCCGTGGCGCCGGCGATGCGCGCCGCCAAGGCGGGGTCCATCATCAACATGGGCAGCGTCAGCTGGATGGGCGGCCAGGGCGGCATGCCCGCCTATACCACCGCCAAATCCGCGGTCCGCGGCCTGACGCGCGGCCTGGCGCGGGACCTCGGCGTGGATGGCATCCGCGTCAACGAGGTGGTGCCCGGCTGGGTTTTCACGGAACGCCAGGAGCAACTCTGGGCGACGCCGGAAGCCGTGGCGAAGCACCTGGAGGGCCAGTGCCTGAAGCGGAAGGTCATGCCGCCGGATATCGCGCGCATGGTGCTGTGGCTGGCCGCCGACGACAGCGCGATGGTGACGTCGCAGTATTTCGTCGTGGATGGCGGAAAAATCTGAAGACGGTCCAGGGGCGGCACGCCCCTGGCGGATGGGGTCCGGGGAAGGCAGCGCCTTCCCCGTCTCAACCCACCCCGAAATGCCCCGCGAACTGCTCCCTGAGTTTCGTCTTCAGGATCTTCCCTGTCGCGGTATGGGGAATCTCCGCCACCACCACGACATCGTCGGGCATCCACCATTTCGCCACATGCGGCGCGATGTGGTCCAGCACCGACTGCTTCTCGATCACCCTCCCCGCCTTCGGCACCAGGATCAGCAGCGGCCGCTCATCCCATTTCGGGTGCCGCGCCGCCACCACGGCGGCCTCCGCCACATCCGGGTGCCCCACCGCCAGATTCTCCAGCTCGATGGAGGAAATCCATTCGCCGCCGGACTTGATGACATCCTTGGTGCGGTCGGTGATGCGCATGTAGCCATTGGCATCGATGGTGGCGACGTCGCCCGTCTCGAACCACCCATCATCCGTCAGTGAATCGCGCGGCGCCTTGAAGTAGCCCTTCGTCACCGTCGCCCCCTTCACCTGGAGGTTGCCGAAGGTCTCCCCATCCCAGGGTTTCTCGAGTCCATCATCGCCGACGATCCGCATGTCCACGGTGAAGGGCGGAAAGCCCTGCGTCTCCTGCAGATCGAGCATCCCTTCCGCGTCCCGGTCCGCCACCGCCGGCTTGATCCCGCAGATGGTCCCGATGGGGGAGGTCTCCGTCATGCCCCAGGCGTGCATCACCTTCACGCCGCGATCCGCGAAGGCTTTCGTGATCGCGCGCGGGCAGGCGCTGCCGCCGATGATGACGCGCTGCAACGCACCGAGCCCCGCGCCCGTCGCCTCCAGGTGCTGCAACAGGGAAAGCCACACCGTCGGCACGGCGGCGGTGAAGGTCACGCCTTCCTGGGTGATGACCTCATGGATGGAGGCGCCGTCCAGCTTCGGCCCCGGCATCACCAGCCCCGCCCCCGTCAGCGCCGCGCTGAAGGGCAGGCACCAGCCATTGGCGTGGAACATCGGCACCACCGGCATGACCTTATCCACCGACCGCAACCCGAACATGTCCGCCGCCGTGCTCGCCATGGCATGCAGCACGTTGGAGCGGTGGGAGTAGAGCACCCCCTTCGGTTCCCCGGTGGTGCCGGAGGTGTAGCAGAGCCCGGCCGCGTCATTCTCCTCGCCTGCGACCCAGTCGAAATCCCCATCCGCCTCGTCAAGCCAGCTCTCGTAATCCACCGCCCCGGGCAGCGCGGTTGCGGGCATATGCGCGGCATCGGTCAGCAGGATGAAGCGCTTCACATGCGGCAGGCTCGGGAAAAGCTTCTCGGCCAACCCCACGAAGGTGAGATCGAGAAACATCAGACGGCTTTCGGCGTGGTTCAGGATCCAGGCGATCTGGTCCGGGAACAGGCGGGGGTTCAGCGTGTGGTAGACGCCGCCCGCGCCGGTGATGCCGTACCAGGCCTCGATATGCCGCCAGGTGTTCCAGGCCAGCGTCGCCACCCGGTCCCCCGGCACCACCCCCTCCCGCACCAGGCGCTGCGCCAGACGGAGCGACCGCGCGCGGATCGTCCGGTAATCCGTACGGTGGAAGGGCCCCTCCACGCTCCGGCTCACCACCGCCTGGCCGCCATGGTGGCGCGCGGCATGGTCGATCAGCCGGTGGATCCTGAGCGGCCAGTCCTGCATCAGCCCGAGCATCCGCATCCTCCCCTTCGCCTTGGTTGGCGGGAGTCTTGGACGAAGCCGCGCCCTGCGCAACCTCTCGCCATGGCGCCGCCACGGAGATCGGCGCTACTCTGGCTGACGCGACGGAGAGATTGGCGAAAGATGCCGGATGCCGGCGGCGCCCCCGCCCTGCCCACGACGGAACGCAAGCCGCGGCGCTGGCTCTCGCCCCTGCTGCGCCGCATCCTGCTGCTCAACGCGCTGCCGCCGGCGCTGCTGGCGGCCTCGCTCCTCTACCTCGACCAGTACCAGAACGGGTTGCTGGCGGCGGAAGTGGAGGCGCTGCGCACCCAGGCCCGCATCTATGCCGCCGCCATCGGGGAAGCCGCGACGCGCCCGCGGGACGACCGCACCATCCTGGTGCCGGAAGCCGCCCGCCCCCTGCTGCGCCGCCTGGTGGAACCATCGCCCAACACCCAGGCCAGGCTCTTCGACAATACCGGCCTGATGGTGGCCGACAGCCGCGTGCGGGAAGGCCCGGGCGGCGCCATCGTGACCGAACCCCTGCCCCCGCCGGAACCCCGCGGTGCCTTCGCGGGCACCGTCGCCGGCCTCTATGACCGGCTGCTGACCATCCTGCCCCGCCAGGCGCGGGACGAGGTGGTGGTGGATGTGAACCCCGACGCCCCTTCCTTCGACTGGCAGCCCGAATTCGGCGGCGGCCAGGCCGGGAGTGATCGGCGGGAGGAGTTGCGCCTGGCCCTCGAAGGCGGCGTGCGCCCCTATATCCGCCGCACCGCCGATGGCCGCCTGCTGGTCTCCGTCGCGGAACCCGCCCGCCGCGGCGCCGCTTCCGTCGGCATCGTGCTGCTGACGCGGGAGGCGCGGGAGGTCGATGCCCGGCTGCTCGACATCCGCGTCTCCGTCCTCGCGCTGTTCTCCACCGCGCTGGTGCTCACGGTCCTGCTCTCCACCTACCTCAACCGCACCCTCGCCACGCCGATCCTGCAGCTTGCCCGCGCGGCGGCCGCGATGCGCGAAGGCGAGGGCCGTGGCGGCAGCGTGCCGAAGCCCCTGCTGGAACGCCCGGACGAGATCGGCGTGCTGGCGCGGGACCTGCAGACGGCGGCGCGCGCGCTCTGGGCACGGATCGACGCCAATGAGCGCTTCGCCGCCGATGTCGCCCACGAACTCCGCAACCCCCTGACCAGCGTGCGCAGCGCGATCGAGACGCTGCGCCGGATCGAGGATCCGGTGAAGCAGCGCCGGCTGCTGGCCATCATCTCCGACGATGCCGTGCGCATGGACCGGCTGATCAACGACATCGCCGACAGCTCCCGCGTCGATGCCGAACTGTCCCGCACCATCGCCCAGCCCGTGGATTGCGCGCCGATCCTGGCGGCACTCGGCGAACTCCACGCCGCCACGCGGGATGAGGAGGACCCCGCCGTCGAGATCGAGGCCCCGTCGGAGGGCCTGATCGTCCGCGGCGTCGAAGGCCGCATCGTCCAGGTCTTCCGCAACCTCATCGGCAACGCCATCTCCTTCAGCCCGGAGGGCGGGCATGTGATGGTCCGCGCACGCCCCACCGGCCACATGGTGGAATTCATCGTGGAGGATGAGGGCCCCGGCATCCCCGATGCGAAGCTGGAGAGCATCTTCGACCGCTTCTATTCGGAACGGCCGAGCGGCGAGCGCTTCGGCCAGCATTCCGGCCTCGGCCTGTCCATCTCCCGCCAGATCGTGGAAGGGCTGCGCGGTCGCATCAGCGCGGAGAACAAGCGCGATGCGGCCGGCACGATCACCGGTGCCCGCTTCATCGTGACGCTGCCGGCGGCCTGATCCCAACCTGATCGATCAATGACCTGCGGCCGGCGCCTGAGGGCCTGGCATGAGCGCCGCGAGGCAGCCGCAACGGAGCCTCCTCGCGAAGGCCGGCGGACGGCGGCAGGAAGGCCGCCATCCGCCCGCCCATCGGCTGGTCATGAAAAAGGCCGGGGCCCTGAGGCACCCGGCCCTGTTCACGCCGTCCGGCAGAATTCAGGCGGCGTCTTCGCGCCGGTCTCGCGCCTTCACATAGGCCACGGCGGCATGCTGGGTGCAGTAGGGTTTGCCGGACGTCGCCTCCGCCGTGCAGAAGCGGAAATCGGGGGTGCCGGGCTCCCCGATCGGCCAGCAGCAGGTCCGGGCGGAGCCCAGGCGCGGGAAGGCGCGCACCACCGCCGTCGGCGCGGCGGGGGCCGTCATCGCGGCCACCGGGGCGGGCGCAGGCACAGCTGCTACCGGGGCAGGGCTCGGCGACAGGGTGCTGCGCGGCGCCGGGCTGGCGGGGCGGGCGGCGCGCACGGGCGCGGCGGCGGGCTTCTCGGCCACCGCCTCGCGGCGGATCGGGCTCGGCCGCGCGGGCAGGTTCAGGCGGTGCGCCTTGCCGACCACGGCATTCTTGGACACACCCATCCGGCGCCCGATCTCGGCCGTCGAATGGCCTTCCGCCCAGAGCGCCCGAAGCCGCTCGATCGCTTCCGCAGACCAATCCATCGAAGTCTCCCGCTGCGCCCCAGACACAAGATAGGGTAGTGCAACGCAGGGGGGGGCCACAAGTTGTGGAGTGGTCAACGGCGCATGAATCCTGTGGACAGAGCGGGACGAATCTCCCGCCCTGCCATCAGCCTGGGCAGAATCTCAGAACAGAAGACCCTTTCTTAGCAACCCATGAACGCCCTTCTCCCCGTTCACGGTTTGCGTCACCCGGAAATCCACCGCCAGCGAACACAGCTGGTAGGCATCGGCGGCGGAGACGTTCATCCGCGCCACGATGAAGGCGATCATCTCCCTGAGCGCCTGCTTCATGGCGAGGTCGAGATCCTCGTTCATGCCCATGGAGACGTAGTGGGTCTTCGTCTCCGCCTTGGGGAACTTCAGGATAGGGTCCTTGGCGCCGCCGCCCTTTTCCAGGGTCAGGCGGAAATGGCCGGTCAGGCACATCTCCAGCGCGTTGATGCAGACCTCGCCATCGCCCTGCACGCCATGGCCGTCACCGGCCGAGAAATTGGCGCCGGCGACATGCACGGGCAGCCACAGCGTGGTGCCCGCCGTCAGTTCCTTGTTGTCGAGGTTGCCGCCATGGGCGCGCGGCTCCTTCGTGCTGATCGCCCCCCATTCCCGGGGCGGCGCCACGCCCATCACGCCGAAGAAGGGGCTGAGGGGCAGCGTCACGCCGGGGCCCACGGGCACCTTCCCCGTCATCGTCTCCTTGTCCACGGGAATGTGCAGCATGCGGTGGTAGGGAAAATCCTCCGGCAGCGTCCCCCCCAGCGGGCGAAACCCGCAAAAACCCCAGTCGCAGCCAAGGTCGATGCGCTCGATGTCGATGCGCAGCGCATCGCCGGGCTCGGCGCCCGCCACCGCCACCGGGCCCGTGAGGATATGCGGGCCAAGGCGCGGCGGCTTGCTGGCATGGATGGCGGCCAGCGCCGCCGGCGGCACCAGGCCGGAGGAAGCCGGGGGCATCACCTCCGGCGCGCCGGAGACGCATTCCAGGACGACGAGGTCGCCCGACTGCACCGTCGCCACCGGGGCGAAGCTGGCATCGAAGGCGCCCCAGCGGATGGATTCGGGTGTGGCGGCTATGCAATGGATGTCGGGCACGGACGGACCTCTGGCGGTGTCTGGCGTCAACCAAGCCCGGTCAGGCCACGCGGGTCAATCCGGGGCCGGTCGCGCTTTCGCGCCCCTCCCCGCGGCATTGCCCAAGCCGCAGGCATATGGCCCCGTCAATGCGCCCCGAAGGTGAAGCGGATGCGGCGCTGGTCGCCCGGGCAGACCCGGCCGAGGCGGCGGTATTCCTCCGGCGAGTCGATCTGGGCGTGCTGCGCGGCGCGGGCCTGGCGCAGCCGTTCCAGCACCGGCTCCACCGCCGCCGCCAGCTGGTCCTGCAGCAGCAGGGCGGCGGCGCCGACATCCGGCGCCCGAGCCTCCGCCCGCGCGGCCCAGGCCCGCGCAACGGCGCGCAGCCCGTCCGCGGCCTCCCGCAATGTGCGGCGATTGACCTCGGCATGGCGGCGCTCATGCGCCAGCACCTCCCCGGCCAGGCAGCCGCCGCGGGGAATCTCCCGCGCCAGGCGGATGATGTGCTCGGCATGCAGCAGCGTCACCCGCACCTCCGACGGCACGGCGCAGACCGCGCCCGCGGCGGCCGCGCCGCTGCGCACCGTGATCTCGCTCCGCCATTCCACGCGGGACAATGTCAGGCCCAGGTGATGCAGCGGCGGGCCGATCTCCGCCTCCTCCCCCTCCGCGATCTGGCGCAACTGCCAGGCCGGCAGGGGCGGCAGCACCCGCGGCTCGGGGTCGGAGAGGCTGACATTCAACGCCGGCGTGCCGCGGGGCGGGCAGGCGGGCTGGGCCAGCGCCGCGCCGGCCGAGAGCAGCAGGACCGCCGCGAGGAAGGCCAGCACCAGGTTCAGAGCCAGCCCTTCCGCTTGAAATAGAGGATCGGCAGCGCCGCGGAACACACCATCAGCAGCAGCGCCGCCGGGTAGCCGAAGGTCGAATCCAGTTCGGGCATGTGCCGGAAGTTCATGCCGTAGATGCTGGCGATCAGCGTCGGCGGCATCAGCGCGACGGAGGCAACGGTGAAGGTCTTGATGATCGCGTTCTGCTCGACATTCAGGATGCCGAGCACGGCATCGAGCAGGAAGTTCGCCTTGCCGTTCAGGAAGGCCGCGTGGTCCACCAGGCTGCGCACGTCCCGCACCAGGGTCTTCAGAAGGCTCTGGTTCTCCTTCCGCACCGCGGTCGCCTTCTCAGCCCCCACGAAGGACAGGATGCGCGTCAGGCCCAGCAGCGTCTCATTCGCCCGCGTGGTCACTTCACCCACCTGCCCCAGGGTGATCAGCGCCTCCCGCAAATCATGGTCGCGCGTCGTCGCCTTCACCTTGCTGCGCGCGGAGCGGAAGGAGGCGGCGGAGGCGCGGTCCATGTCGCTGCCGACACGCTCCAGGATATCCGCCAGGCGATCCACGATCTGTTCGAACAGATGCAGCATCACCGCATCGGGCGTCGCCAGCAGGCCGGGGCTGCGCTGGCAGCGCAGCGCGAAGCTGCTGAAGGCCTTGGGCGTCGCGTAGCGCACGGTGACCAACGCGCTGTTCGACAGCACGAAGGTGATCGGCGTCGACCCGTATTCGCCGCCCTCCACGCCGTAAAGGAAGTTGGCGGTGAGGAAGAGGGCGTCATCCTCCCGGTAGAGGCGCGAGGAGCTTTCGATCTCCTGCATCTCCTCCCGCGTCGGGATTTCGAGCTTGAGCGCGTCCTTGACCGCGCGGCCTTCTTCCGGCGTGGGGTTCAGCAGGTCGATCCAGACAGCACCCGCCAGATCCCCCACGGGCAGGATGCCGTCCCGCATCGCGAGGCGGCCATCCGCGACGGTGTAGGTCGTCATCATGTCGCGTACTCCCGCCCCGGGCCTACCCGTCTCGAGCCGTCGGCATCTAGCGCGCCCTGGCGGCCGATGTCACCCGCCGGGATGCTGCATTGCGACAGAGGCTGTCAGGGCGTGGCAGGAAGGCCGCAAAGCGCCGCGACGGCGGGAAAGTCGGGCGCTTCCCGGTGACGGCCGGAAGGCACCGCCGCATCGGCCGGCCGGACCAGCTGGCAGGTGCCGAGGCCGCTCGCCGCCGCCGCATCCAGCTCCTCCGCCACGTCGGACAGGAACAGGATCGAGGCCGGGTTCGTGCCCAGCGCGGCGGCGATGGCGGCGTAGGAACTCGCCTCGCGCTTGTGCCCGACCTTCGTGTCGAAGAAGCCGGAGAACAGCGGCAGCAGATCCCCCGCCTCGCTATGCCCGAACAGCAGCTTCTGCGCCGCGACGGAGCCGGAGGAATAGACCGCGAGCCGCAGCCCCGCCGCGTGCCAGGCGCGCAGGCAGGGCGCGACGTCGGGCCAGAGATGCCCGCGCAGCCGCCCATCCCGGAAGCCCGCTTCCCAGATCATCCCCTGCAGGGTCTTGAGCGGCGTCGCCTTGACGTCATCCGCCATCCAGCCGCGCAGCGTCGCTGCCGGGTCGGCGCCCGGGACCTCCGCCAGGATCGCCGCGACCTCGGCATCCCCGCGCCGGGCTTCGAGAAACCCGTCCAGCGCCTGCTCCGCGAAGGGGAACAGCGTCTCCTTCACGAAGGCGATGGCGCTGGTCGTGCCCTCGATATCCGTCAGGACGGTGGTGATGGTCACGCCGTCGCCGCGGGGAAACGCTCCGCCATGTCGGTGCCGGTGTAGTGCGGCGTCCAGCCGGTGGTGTCGGTGAAGACGCGGACGACGGCGAAGTTCGGCTCCGTCCCCGCATCGAACCAGTGCCTGGAATTGGCGGGGACGCTGATGAGGTCGCCTGGGCCGCAATGCGCGTCGAAGACCTTCCCATCCACATGCAGCACGAAATTGCCGGTACCGGCGTGGAAGAAGCGGACCTCGTCCTCGGTATGCGTGTGTTCCGACAGGAACTTGGCGCGCATCGCATCCTTCATCGGGTGGTCCGGCGTCAGCTTGATGACATCGGCCGTGCCGGCGCCGGTGCTGGACAGGAAGGCATCCAGCTGCGGGCGGTAGGCGGCCAGGATGGCGTCCGCATCCGCATCCGCCGGCAGGTCGGCCCTCGGCCATTGCTCGAACCGCACGCCGATCGCCTTGAGGTTGCCGGCGATCTCGGCGGGGTCCTCCGTCACCAGGACCTGGCTGTTGGACGAGGCGTCCCAGATGGTCAGGCGGCTCATCGCATCCTCCTTTCCTGCATCTCGCAGGCCAGCATGAATTCCAGGGCTTCGAGGCGCGCCAGCGCCCCCGGCATGTCGGCGGCCCAGACATAGGAGCCATGGCCGCGGATCAAGTAGCCCGGGGGCGGCTCTGCCATGCCGTCCCACAGCAGGTCCAGCCCCTGCTGCATGCGGGGAATATCCTGGTCGTTCTCCACCACCGGGACAGCGATTTCCGCCTCATGCGTCGGCAATCCGGGGAAGGCTTTCAGCAACTCGTATCCCGCCAGCGTGATGGATTCACCCTCCGCCGCGCGGGACATGACGGTGTTGGCGATGGAATGGCCGTGCAGCACGGCGCCCGCTTCCGGGAAACGGCGGTAGATGCCGCAATGGAGCAGGGTCTCGGCGGAGCTGCGCTTGCCCGCCGTCAGCGGGCGGCCGTCGATGTCCACCACCATGACGTCACCGGGGCGCAGAAACCCCTTGTGGCGGCCGGAGACGGTGACAGCGAGCGTCCGCGCATCCAGCCGGATGGAGAAATTGCCCGCCGTCGCCGGCACCAGCCCCTGCCGGTCCAGGCGGCGGCCGACCTCGATGATGGCGACCTCGACATGGTCAGGAATCAAGCCAGCCGCTCCTCCGGGAAGGTCCGGCGCTGCCAGAAGACCAGGCCGGCGCAGATGGCAAGCCCCGCGACATCCGTGATGCCTTCCGGGATCATCAGCGCGAGCCCCCCGGCGGCGGCGGCCAGGCGGAGCGGCAGCGGCAGGTGGCCGTTCATCATCCAGCCCTCGGTCGAGCACGCCAGCAGCCAGACGCCGAGGCCGGCGGTGACGAAGGATTGCAGGATGGGCAGCAGATCCCCCTGCGCCAGCAGCGCAGGGGACAGCCAGAACATGAAGGGCACGATGAAGGTGGCGAGCCCGAGTTTCACCGCGATGACGCTGGTACGCCACATGTCGGCGCCCGCCATGGAGGCGGCGGCGAAGCTGGCAAGCGCCACCGGCGGCGTGATGGCCGACAGGATGGCGAAGTAGAAGATGAACATGTGGGCGACGAGCGGATCGACGCCGATCCGGATCAGCCCCGGCGCCACCACGGCGGCGGCGATGGCATAGGCCGCCGTGGTCGGCACCCCCATGCCGAGGATGATCGCCACCACCATGGCGAAGAGCATGGCGAGGAAGACGGAGGCGCCGGCGATGTCGAGCAGCATGGTGGCGAAGCGGCCGCCCACGCCGGTCAGGCCGATGACGCCGGCGACGATGCCCGCCGCGGCGCAGACAGCAATCAGCTGCATCGTCTCCTTCGCCGAACCGCTCAGCGCGGCCTCGATGGCCTTCAGCGTCTCCCACGCCGCGCCGCCGATGGCGCCGCCGATCCCTTCGCCACGCAGCGCCATGCGGTGCACCAGCGCGGTGCCCAGCATGATGACGATGGTGGCGGCGATGCCGATGGCGGCGGCGCGGAAGGGCGAATAGCCCATCAGCAGGATGACGATCAGCAGCACCAGCGGCGCCGCCATGTAGGCACGGCGGCCGAGATCGACCCAGCGCGGCAACTCCTCCCGCGGCAGGCCGCGGATGCCGGCCTTGCGGGCGTTCAGGTCGCAATGGATGTAGTTGGCGAGGTAGAAGAGCAGCGCCGGGATCAGCCCCGCCAGCGCGATGTCGGCATAGGCGCGGCCCAGCACCTCCGCCATAATGAAGGCGCCCGCCCCCATGACGGGGGGCGTGATCTGGCCACCTGTGGAGCTGGTCGCTTCCACCGCCGCCGCCGTTTCCCGGTCATAGCCCACGCGCCGCATCATCGGGATGGTGAAGGCGCCGGAGGCGACGACATTGGCCACCGCGCTGCCGGAGATGGTGCCGAAGAGGATGCCGGACACCACCGTGACCTTGGCCGGCCCGCCGCGGGCGCGCCCCACCAGGGCCAGCGCGAAGTCGTTGAAGTAGTCGCCGGCCTTGGAGGCCTGGAGGAAGGCGGCGAAGGTGACGAAGAGGATGATGAAGCTGGCCGAGACCTGGATGATGGTCCCCAGCACGCCGTTGTTGCCGAACAGCTCCACCAGCACCTGATCCCAGGCGACGCCGCGGTGGTAGAGGATGCCGGGCATCCAGGGGCCGACGAAGCAATAGGCGATGAAGACGATGGCGATCAGCGGCATCACCGCGCCCGCCGTGCGGCGCGCGAATTCCAGTACCAGCGCCATGCCGACGCCACTCGCCAGCAGGTCCTGCCAGTTGGGCCCCATGAAGGACCGCATCTCGATCCCGTCCGCGTCCAGGATGTAGTGGGCGGGCACCAGCAGGCACGGGATCATCAGCGCCCAGTCATACCAGGGCACCCGGCGTTCGACCTCGCCGGCACCGACGGCGCGCGGCGCGAACAGCGCGAAGCCCAGCGCCGCGCCCAGGAAGACATGCACGGCGCGGGAGATGGTGGGATCGACCGGATCGACCAGCAGGATCCAGAGGTGCCAGAGCACGAAGCCCGCCGCCGCCGCCCGCCAGGCCAGGCCCTGCCAGCCCGCCAGGTCCCGGCGGGCGGAGGCGAATTCCATGTCGTCGATGGCGACCACACCCTCCGCCGAAGCGGGCGCAGCCTGCCCTTGGCCGTTCGTTGCCGGCGGATTGACCATGGAAGACCCCCCAAACGCGACGCGCCGGCCCCGGCGACGGGGTCGGCGCGCGGCCCCGCCATCGGACGGGGCTCGTCATTGCGCCGGCACCCTAGGGCCGCCGGCGGCTATCATCAACCACGCCCCGGACCGGGGCTGCGCCTGGGCGTTGCCCGGGCGCCCGCCGATCAGGCGGCGGGGCGGGACGGGTTGGCGGCCTGCGCCGTGCCGGTCGTCTGCGCGCCTTGCGGGGCGCCCGGCGCGGCGATGGAGCCGGCCGGCTGCGCGGGGGTCTGCGCCGCCGGGTCGGCCGCCATGGAGGCGTCCTTCACGTCGTCTTCCTTCATGTTCTGCTTGAAGGACTTAATGCCCTTGGCCAGGTCGCCCATCAGGCCGCTGATCTTGCCGCTGCCGAAGAGCAGCAGGATGACCAGCAGCACCACGAGCCAGTGCCAGATGCTGAAGGAACCCATCGTGACGCCTCGATCCCAAAGGGGCCTGCCTCCAGGGTGAACCCCTGGGGCGGGCCGGACAATTTCCAGGCGGGAGACTAGTGCGCGTCCCCGCCCGGCGCAAACAGACACATGGCGTGTCCGTCATCTTCACACAACGGGGGGGATGCCATTTCGCTGCAACCCCGGCCTCTCCTGCCCGGCACGACGCCGCGCTGCCCGCCACACCCAGCAGCGCCCGGCATAGGGGTGCGGTTAACCTTTTGCCCGCATGATGCCGGCATAGGGCCGGAATCCGAAAAGTGACCCGCGTTCGAGGCCGATTTTGATGGATCAGGGATTGCTTACGCGTAATGCCTCCCCTATCACGGCGCCGATCCGGGCCCCTCTGGCGTTCGGGCGCCGCGCGCCTTAGGCCCGCCGCGCCCGCCGCGATGTCGGATCGCCAGAGAACAACGCACGACCCGGCCCGGATCGTGTCCGCGCCGGGACACCCCAATCACGCCTTGCGGCCATCCCCACGGGTTGGCCCCATCGGTCCGGAGCGATAGAGCATGGAATTCCTGATGGCCGAGTGGATCGGCAAGCCGGTCTGGATGTGGGCCGGTTTCTTCACCATCGTCTTCACGCTGCTCGCCTTCGACCTGGGCGTGCTGCACAAGGACGACAAGGAGATGGGGATCGCGGAAAGCCTCAAGCTCTCCGCCTTCTACATCGGCTTCGCCATGATGTACGGCGGCGCGATCTGGTGGGCCTATGATGCCGGCTACATCACCACGGAAGACGGCACCCATGCCGGCCTGACCTACTTCACCGGCTTCTTCATCGAAAAGGCGCTGTCCATCGACAACGTCTTCGTCATCAGCCTGATCTTCGGCTTCTTCGCCATCCCGCGGAAGTACCAGTACCGCGCGCTCGTCTGGGGCATCATCGCCGTCATCGTGCTGCGCGGCATCATGATCGGCATCGGTGCCGCCCTGGTGCAGGAATACAGCTGGATCCTCTACGTCTTCGGCGCCTTCCTGATCGCGACCGGCATCAAGATGCTGGTGGTGCCGGAAGGCGACCAGGACGTGTCCAAGAACCCGGTCGTGCGCTTCCTCAAGAAGCGCATGCGGGTGACGGACGAGCTGCATGGCGAGAAGTTCTTCGTCCGCCAGCCCGACCCGAAGACCGGCAAGGTCGTCGCCTGGGCGACGCCGCTCTTCCTGGCGCTGGTCGTCATCAACATCGCCGACCTCGTCTTCGCGGTGGACAGCGTGCCGGCGATCTTCGCGATCACGACCGACACCTTCGTCGTCTACACCGCGAACATCATGGCCATCCTCGGCCTGCGCGCCCTGTACTTCGCGCTGGCCGCCATGGTGCACCGCTTCCACTACCTGAAGTTCGCGCTCGCGATGGTGCTGGTGTTCATCGGCGGCAAGATCTTCTGGAACCAGATCTTCGGTAAGGTGGACCCGGCCATCTCGCTCGGCGTCACCCTGGCAATGATCGCGGGCGGCATCTTCTACAGCCTGTGGAAGACCCGCAACGATCCGCCGGTCGCCCCGGCCGCCTGATAGCGCGGACCCCCGCAGGGTCCGAGACACGGGGGGCCGGCCGGCAGCAATGCCGGCCGGCCCCTCTGCATTCCACCCCCTGGCGTTCCGCCAAGGAAAGCCCGCGCCGCCTCCTGCCCGCCGGCGACAGCACGATGGCAACGCGACGGACGCGTTCGGTATTGATATGAATTTTCCTTCATTAAACCGCCCCTTAATGTTACACGCAGCTCATGACCAAACCGCCGATCCTGCTGGTGACGCAGAACTTCCCGCCAGACACGGGCGGCATCCAGGCCCTGATGGGTGCCCTCACCCAGGCGCTGGTCCAGTCCGGCCATCCCGTGGAGGTCTTCGCGGACCGCATCCGCGGTGACGGTGCCGATATCGAATCGCGGGACTTCGCGCTCCGCCGCTTCGGCGGCCCGCGGCCCCTTCGCCGCCTCGTGAAACGCCTGGCCGTCGCCCGCGCCGTGGCGCGGCACCGCCCGCAGGTCATCCTCTGCGACAGTTGGAAAAGCGTCGAGACCCTGCCCAGCAGCCCGACGCCCATCCTGGCGCTGGCGCATGGCATGGAATTCCCGGCCTCCCCCTCGCCCCGCAAGGAAGGCCGGATTCGCCGCGCGCTGGCGCGCGCCACCGCGGTCGCCCCCAATTCCCGCTACACCGCCGGTCTCGTGCAGCCCTACCTCTCCCCGGGCACCGCCTGCGTGCCGATCGGGCTGCCCATCCCGCCCCAGCCGGCCCCCGGCAGGGCCGAGCAGCTGTATCTCCGCGATCTCGCCGGCGGGCGCGCCCCGCTGCTGCTGACCATCGGCCGCCTCGAACCCCGCAAGGGAATCGACGCCGTGCTGCGATCCCTCCCCGGCCTCGTCGCCCGGCATCCCGGCCTGCAATACCTGATCGCCGGAGAGGGACCGGACCGGCCCCGGCTGGAAGCGATGGCGCGGGCCCTCGGCGTCGCCGACCGCGTGCATTGGCTGGGGCGGGTGGAGGAGGCGATGAAGGCCGCGCTCTTCAGGGCCGCCGACCTCTTCGTCATGCCGACGCGGCGTGAGGGCGATTCGGTGGAGGGCTTCGGCCTGGTCTACCTGGAAGCCGCCTGGCATGGCCTGCCCGCCCTGGCCGGGATCGATGGCGGCGCCGCCGATGCGGTCGAGCACGGGGTGACGGGCGCCCTGTGCGACGGCGCCGATCCCGCCGCGGTGGAGGCCGCGATCGCTGACCTCCTGGCGGCGCCCGACCGCCTCAAGGACATGGGCGCCCAGGCCGCGGCGCGGGTCCGGTCCGACTTCGCCTGGGACCGCACCCTGCCGCGCTACCTGGAACTGGTCGGGCTGTAGCGCTCAGCTTTCCGGGCGCACGCCCAGGCGGCGGATCAACCCGCCCCAGCGCTCGATCTCCGCCTTCTGCAAGGCGGCGAAGTCGGCCGGGCTGCTGCCCACCGGCTCGAACCCCGCGGTTTCCAGGATGCGGCGCTGGTCCGGATTCTCCAGCGCGATGCGCGCCTCCGCCGCCAGGCGGGCGACGCGGTCCGTGGGCATGCCCGCGGGGCCGAACAGGCCGATCCAGGCCACCACCGGCTCCCCGGTCGCGCCGGCCTCCCGCAGCGTCGGCACCTCCGGCAGTTGCGGCATGCGGGCCGGCCCGGTCACCGCCAGCGCGCGCAGCGTCCCTTCCCGCACATGGCCCGCCACGCCGGCCAGCGGCGCCATGAAGACCTGGATGCGCCCCGCCACCAGGTCCAGCACCGCCTGCGCGACACCGCGGTAGGAGACATGCTCCGCCTGGAACCGCTCCGACGCCGCCAGGTCCTCCGTCGCCAGGTGGGACAGCGTGCCGGGGCCGGTGGAGCCGTAGTTGAGCTTGCCGGGATTGGCGCGGCCGTATTCCGCCAATTCCCGCACCGTCCGCGCGGGGACCGAGGGATGCACCACCAGCACGAAGGGCAGGCGGGCGAGGAGGGAGATGGGCGCCAGGTCCGTGGCGGGATCATAGCCCAGCGCCGGGTTCAGCACCTTGGCCGTGCTGCCCGGGCCGCCGATCGTCACGCCGATCGTGTGGCCATCGGTCGCGCGCACGATCGCTTCCGTGCCGATATTGCCGCCGCCGCCGGCGCGGTTGTCCACCACGAAGGGCTGGCCGAAGACGGTGGCGAAATGCCCCGTGACGGCGCGGGCCGCCATGTCCGGCGTCGACCCGCCGGGGAAGGAGACGATGACCCGCACCGGCCGGTCCGGCCAGGCAGTCTGGGCGGCCCCTTGGGCGACAGACCATCGCGGTGCGGCGACCAGGGCGGCGGCGGAGGCGGCGGCCAGGCCGCGGCGGGTCAGGTGCATGGAGAATCCTCCCGGGATGTTGGGCGGGAGAATGCCTGACTGCGGCCCCCGCCTCAACGCGCCGCCGTGTCAGCGTCCGGCCATCGCCATCTGGGAATGCACGAAACCCCGCGCCGGAAAGGCCGTGGTGCCAAGGTCGTTGATCCGCGGATACCAGACCCGGACCAGCGACCAGTCGTTGCGCGGCGATACATCGACCACGCGCTGATCCGTCGCGATCCGCCCCCGCGCGGCGCCCGACGCCCAATTGGCGTGGTCCACCGTCACTTCCCGGCTGTTCACGACGCGGGAGACGACGGCCACATGCCCCGATGGCATCCGCGCGGTGCGGTTGATGACCAGCACGCTGCCCGGCCGCGGCGCCCGCCCCCGATCATACCGCCCGGCCGCCGCGTCCCACCACTGCCAGGCATCCCCCGCCAGGCTGATGCCCGACCGGGCCCGCGCATAGGGCACGCAGGAAATCGGCTCGCCGAGTTCCCCCCGGTGCGGCGCCAGCGCGCCCGTCGCCGGGCCCGCCTGGCGGGAGGACCCGCAGGCAGCCAGGCCGAGCAGCAGCATGGCAAGGACGGCACGCATGCGCTTGTTCTAGCGCCGCAATCATGGCGGCGCCACGGCGTAATCAGGCTGCGCGCGCCGCCGGCACCGCCCGCATCCGCCCGCCCGGCAGCGCGCCCGGGATGGCGGCGGCGAAGTCGGCAGCCTCCAGCAGCGCCTTCCAGTCGATGCCCGTGCCCACGCCCATCCGGCGCATCAGCCAGGCCACATCCTCCGTCGCCACATTGCCCGTGGCGCCCGGCGCGAAGGGGCAGCCGCCCAGGCCACCGGCCGCGCTGTCGATCACGCGGCAGCCCACCTCCCACGCCGCCGCGCAATTGGCGACGCCCAGGCCGTAGGTGTCATGCCCGTGGAAGGCCATGCGCGGCTTGCCATCCGCGCCGGGCCAGGACCGGATCGCATGGCCGAAGACCCGCCCGACCTGGTCCGGCGCCGCATTGCCGGTGGTGTCGCAGATCGCGATCTCGATGGTGGGGTCCAGCGCCACGACGCGCTCCACCCAGTCCAGCGCGTCATGCTCCGGCACCACGCCCTCGAACGGGCAGTGGAAGGCGCAGGAGAGGTTGAACCGCACCTTCATCCCCGATGCCACGGCATCCCGCACGATGCCGGAGAGATCGGCGAAGCTTTCCTCCCGCGTGCGGTTCACATTCGCCTTGTTGTGGCTCTCGGTCACGGACATGAAGACGCCGACGCGATGCGCCCCGGCATCCCGCGCCATCTCGAACCCGCGGCGGTTGGGGGCGAGCACGGTGCTCTCCAGCCCCGGCAGGGCGAGCGCCGCCTTCAGCACCGCGCCCGTATCCGCCATCTGCGGGATCGCCCGGGGGCTGACGAAGCTGCCGATCTCCATCCGCCGCAGCCCGGCGGCGTGGAGCTTCCGCACCAGCTCGATCTTCGTCTCGGTGGCCACGAAGGGGCCGATGGATTGCAGCCCGTCGCGCGGCGCGACCTCGCTGATGATGGCTTCCATCGCGGTCATTCCTCCCCGAGCAGTTCACGAAAGACATGGTCGTTGTGCGCGCCGACCGCCGGCCCCGTCCAGCGCACCATCTCCCGCGGCGCGATACCGTCGAAGCGGAAGGGTGCCGCGGGATGCAGCAGCGTCTCCCCCACCAGCGGGTCCGCCACCTCCATCACCGTCTGCCGCGCGCGGAAATGCGGATCCTCCGCGCAGTCGCGCATGTCGAACAGGCGGGAGCACGGGACATCCACCGCCTCCAGCCGCTCCTGCGCCTCCGCCGCCGGCAAAGTGCGGGTCCAGGCGCCGATGGCGGCGTCGAGTTCGCGCGCATTGGCACAGCGGCCGCGATTATCGGCCATGCGCGGGTCGTCGCGCAGATCCTCCCGCCCGATCAGCGTCATCAGCCGGTGGTAGATCAGGTCCGAATTGCCTGCCACGCAGAGCCACTTCCCATCCGCGCAGAGATAGGTGTTGGTCGGCGCCGCCGTCAGGATCGCCGATCCCGCGGGCTGCCGGATCGCCCCCGTCAGCCCGTATTCCGGCAGCATCCCCTCCATCAGGGAGAAGACGGAGGAGACGAGGTCGACATCGATCACCCGCCCCTTCGCCGCCGGGTCGCCCTTCACGCCCCAGCAGGCGGAAGCCACCGCCAGCGCCGCATACATCCCCGCGAGGTCATCGCTGATCGAAACGCCGCAGCGCGGCGGCGCGTGTTCCGTGACGCCGGGCGTCGCCGTCAGGTGACGCAGCCCGCCCATCGCCTCCCCGATCGCGCCGAAGGCGGGCTTGTCGCGATAGGGGCCGTCCTGCCCGTAGCCGGAGACGCGGGCGATGATCAGGCGCGGATTGGCCTGGTGCAGCGCCGCCGGCCCCAGCCCGACGCGCTCCAGGTAGCCGGGCCGGAAATTCTCCACCAGCGCATCGGCCCGCGCGCAGAGCTTGCGCAGCCGCTCCCGCCCCTCCGGCTTCTTCAGGTCGAGCGTGACGGACAGCTTGTTGCGGCCATGGATGCTGAACCAGACGGGATGGCCATTGTGCCGGCTGCCCCAGCCGCGGATCGGGTCGCCTTCCGGCGGCTCCACCTTGATGACCTCGGCGCCCAGATCGGCCAGCAGGCGCGTGGCGAAGGGCCCGGCGATGTAGTGGCCGAGTTCCACCACCTTCAGCCCCTCAAGCGGCAGGTTCCGCGGCGTCGTCATGCTGTATCCCGTCCCGGCGTGGTCCCGGCCCTCCCTTACCGCAAAGCGGGCGGATCGCCAGCCAGGGGCCGCTCACGCGAATTCGATGGCCGCAAGCGAAAAGTTGGCCCCCCGGAAAGGATCGGGAAACCTCGCTGCGCGATAACACCCATGGGTTGCCGATCTTCGCAGCCCGTCTCTCCCTCCCGGGTGCTGGCCACTTCCCCCCGATCTTGCCGGCACCCACCAACTTGGCCGGGGCTTCCGAAAGGGGGCCCCGGCTGATTTTTTCTCAGCCCTTCCGGCCCATCCAGGCCACCAGCAGCGCGGCCACCGACAGCGCCAGCCCCGCGCCGAACACCGCCGCGTGGCTTTCCGCCGTCGCCGCGAACAGCGCCGCCAGCGCGAAGGCCGTGCCCGCCTGGGCAATCGCATAGCCCGCCGTCGCCCGCACCCAGACGATGGTGGCCTGCACGCCCGCAACCTCCCGCGCCGCCGCCAGCGTCACCGCCGTGGCGCCGACACCGGCAAAGCCGCCCAGTGGCGCGGCCAGCAGCAGCGCCGGCCACCACGGCACCAGCGCCGCCGACAGCGCCGCCACCTGCACCACCATCCAGGCCGGCAGCGCCCGCCGCCCGCCGATCCGCCCCGCGATCCGCCCGCCGAGCAGCGTGCCCGCCACCGCACCCGCGCCGAACAGCACCCAGACCAGGCTGCCCGACATCACCGCCAGGCCCCTGCCCCGCACCGCCAGATCCGCCAGGTAGACCATCGGCGCCACCATCCCCGCGCCGGACAGCCCATAGGCCAGCAGCAGCCGCACCGCCCGGGGCACGGCCTCTCCCACCCCCGGCGCGGGCACGGCGGCGGGGTTCGGCCACCAGGGGCGCACCGCCAGCCAGATGGCCAGCACGGCGACCGACAGGCCAAGCCAGGCCACCGCCAGCCCACCCTGCAGCAGCAGCGGCACCAGCAGCCCCGCCAGCATCACCCCGGTGCCCGCCCCGGCCATCACCATGCCACCCGCGAGTCCCCGCGCCTCCGCCGGCACGCTCGCCTGCACCGAGGGCCCGGACAGCGCCATCAGGAACCCGCCCGCCACGCCGGCCAGCGCCCGCCAGAGGCAGAACCAGGCCAGCCCGCCCTGCACGGCACAGGCCGCGAAGGACAGCGCCGCCAGCGCCATGCCCGCATCCAGCGCCCGCGGCACGCCGACGCGCCGCGCCAGCCCCCGCCCCGCCAGGACACCCGCCAGGTAGCCCGCCAGATTGGCCGCCCCCAGCAGCCCGCCGCCCCCGCCATCCACCCAGCCGGCGGCGACCATGGCCGGGAACAGCGGCACATAGGCGAAGCGCGCAAGCCCGATGCTGGCGCAGATCGCCCCCCAGCCCGCGACCGCCGGCCGCCACCACTTCATGGGAAGAAGCGGGCCCTATCCCCGGCCCTATCCCCCCTGGGCGTGGGCCGCCCGCAGCGCACGGCGCAGCTTGGCGATGCCAGTCCGGATATGCCCGCTGTCGCAGAGCCGAAGCCCCTCCGCCGCCAGGGCCATGGCCTGCTGGTCCGCCCCCTGCTGGGCCGAAAGCCGGGCGGCGAGCAGCCCGCAATACTCCGGACTGTCGGTGGTGACGCGCAAGGGCTGGTCCGCGATCGCGGGGGCGGCAAGGGCAACACCGAAGAGCAGGGACGGCAAGCGCATGCCCGGATCATGGCAAATCTCACCCAGGCCAACCCGTGGCCTGCCCGTGAAACCGGCGTCATGCGGCAATTCGCAGGCGCAACGAACCGGCCCTTGGCATCATCCCGACGGCAGGCGCAGCCGCACCGTCAGCCCCGGCGGCTCCCGCCCCCGCACCGTATCCTCCAGCACCACATCCCCCCGATGCAGCGCCACCACGGCGCGCACCAGCGACAGCCCAAGGCCGGAACCCGGCGTGTTGCGGGAGGTATCGGCCCGGAAGAACCGTTCCCCGGCGCGGGCGCGATCATCCGGCGCCAGGCCGGGTCCGCTATCCGCGACGGCGATCTCCACCACCCCGTCCAGCACCCGCGCCGACAGCGCGACGCGCCCGCCATCCGGCGTGAACTTCAAGGCGTTGTCGAGCAGGTTCGCCACCGCCTGCAGCAGCAGGTCGCGGTCGCCCACCAGGTTCAGCGCCTCCGGCAGGTCCACCGCCAGCACCTGCTCGCGCGCCTCCGCCGCGGCGCCGTAGAGGTCCGCGGCATCGGCCAGCGTCGGCACCATGTCCACCGGCGCGAAAGCGGCGCGCCGGGCGCCGGCCTCCACCTCAGCGATGCGCAGCACCGCCTTGAAGACCCGCGCGATGCCGTCGAGGTCCGCGATCCCCTGCTCCACCGCCGCGCGCAGCGCCTCCTCATCCGCCGCGTCGCCCAGTGCCTCCTCCAGCTTCGCGCGCGCCCGCGCGATGGGAGTGCGGAGGTCATGCGCGATGGCGTCGGACACGCCACGCACGCCCTCCATCAACTGCGCGATGCGGTCCAGCATGGCGTTCATCGTCATGCCGAGCCGGTCGAATTCATCCTGCCGGTCGGACAGTGGCACGCGGCGCGACAGGTCGCCCGCCCCGATCGCCGCCGCCGTCCCGTAGACCGGCATCAGCCGCCGTTCGAGCGACCGGCGCAGCAGCCAGGCGCCCAGCAGCGCAATGGCGGCAGAGGATGACGCCGCCCAGGCGATCCCCTCGCTCAGCAGCCCGCGAAGCCGCAGCTTCTCCGCCACATCGCGCCCGACCAGCAGCCTGTGCTGCCCCGCGAGTTCGACGCGCAGCATCCGCGCCTCGCTTTCCGTGCCGTCGCGCAGCAGGGGCATGCGGATCCAGGGGGCATCGACATCCGCCTCCCCCGGCCAGACCGCCAGATTGCCCGCCAGCACGCGACGATCCGGGGCGAGCAGGAGGTACAGGCTCTCATTCTGCACATCGAGGGCGAGGCGATCCTCGATGGCCGCGACCAGGCCGGTCAGCCCGGCATCCCGCTGGCGTTCAACCAGCGCGGTGGCGTCGGCGCGGATCGCGGCATCGGTCTGCCGGTCCAGCGCGCCCGCGGTGTTCCACCACAGCACCACGGCCGCCGCGGTGGCGGCGGCGGCGAACATGGCGGTGAACAGCAGCGCGAAGCGGCCCGATGCGCTGCGCAGCAGGCCGATCAGCGGCAGATTGGCCGGCGACGTATTCGGCATCACGCCATTCCCGGCCGGCGATCCGGCGTCCGGCGGTTCAGGCTTCCGCGCGGATCATGTAGCCCGCGTTGCGCACCGTATGGATCAGCGGCTTGTCGAAGCCCTTGTCCAGCTTGTGCCGCAGCCGGCTGACATGCACGTCGATCACGTTGGTCTGCGGGTCGAAATGATAGTCCCAGACCTTCTCCAGCAGCATGGTGCGCGTCACCACCTGCCCGGCATGGCGCATCAGGTGCTCCAGCAGCCGGAACTCCCGCGGCTGCACATCCACCTTCCGCCCGCCCCGCGTCACGGTGCGCGACAGCAGGTCGAGCTCCAGGTCCGCCACCTTCAGCCGCGTGGTCGGCACCTCGGCCGCCGGGCGGCGGCCCAGCGCCTCCACCCGCGCCAGCAATTCGGCGAAGGCGAAGGGCTTCGTGAGGTAGTCGTCGCCGCCGGCCTTGAGGCCCTTCACCCGCTCATCCACCGCATTCAGGGCGGAAAGGAACAGCACGGGCGTGCGGTTGCCCTGGCCACGCAGCGTCTCCACCAGGCGCACGCCATCAACGCCGCCGGGCAGCATGCGGTCGAGGACCAGCACGTCGAAGCTCTCGGACGCGGCCATGAACAGCCCGTCCCGGCCATTCGGCGCATGTTCCACCGTATGCCCCGCCTCCTGCAGCCCCTTCTTCACGAAGCGGGCCACCTCGGCGTCGTCCTCCACCAGAAGGATTCTCATGCCGTTCGCACCAATCCAGAGAGATCGCGGACACTAGTCCTGGGGCGGGCCAGCGGCAACGCCCCCGAAAGCAAGAGCTTACACCGGGCTTTCACCCGGTCTTGGAACGCCGCGGCGGCACCGCGGGCGCCGCCGTCGCCGGCAGCGGCGGCAGCACCAGGTCCCGCAGCCCCGCGCCCAGATGCGCCGCGGGCTCGGAGGGCGGCGCGACGCGGCGGCGCGTCTCCTCCGCCTGCACGCAATCCCGCGTGCGTTCCCGGATGCCCGCCACCGGCCCGCCCTGCGCCAGGGATTGCAGCAGGCAGTCGTCGAAGACCGTCAGCTCGAACCCCGCCCCGCAACCGAAGGAGGACCGGTCCGGCCGCGCCGCCGTCAGCACCACCCGGTTGTCCCGCGCCATCGCCCCCGTGGCGAAGGACCCTGTGTAGCAGCCGGAGGCAACCACCAGCGTCGGCGCGTTCCCGCAGCCGAGTTGCAGCACCTTGTCGAGCAGATTGGGCGTCAGCACCTGGTTGCCCGGCACGAAGACCAGCCCCGCATCCTGCGCGCCATGCATGGTCAGGAACACCAGGCATCCCTCCCCGGCGGCGGGGCGCAGCGACTGGATGGCCTCGATCGTGGCGGGAAGGCCGCCCGGCCGCGCGCCGGATGCCGCTTCCTGCGGCCGGGCGGAAAGCCGCGTGACCTGGCCGGGCACGACGATGCCCGCGGCGGTCAGCCGTTCCGCCAGGGCCCGCGCGGCATTGTCCCAGACGGGCAGCGTGGGATCGCCCGCCACCAGCACCGCCCGCCAGCGGATACCCGCCTGCTGCGCCCCCGCCGGCTGGGCGGCCGCAGGCAGGCCGGACATCGCCAGCACGGCCAGCAGGGCCAACAGGGCTCTCATCCTCATGCGGCACCTCTCATCCCGGACCCGCAGCCTGCCAGGGTACCGGCGCCGCTTCAAATCATCCCTGCGGCTGCGCAGGGCGGCGGCCGACCTGCACGGGCAGCTCGCTCGGCCGCCCCTCCCGCAGGATGGACAGCCGCACGGTCTGGCCCGGCGGGATGGCCGCGATGCCGCGCACCAGGGCCCGGGATGTCTCGACCTTGTCGCCATTGATGGCCAGCACCTGGTCCCCGGGCCGGAGCCCCGCCCGCGCCGCCGGGCTCCCGCGCTCCACCCCCGCCACCAGCACGCCACGCGGCGTGGCGGCCGCGGCGGGCGCGCCGGCTCGCCGCGGCGCCTCCTCCGGCCCGCCCACATCCTGGACCGACACGCCGAGCCAGCCGCGTTCCACCCGCCCGCTGGTGCGCAGCTGGTCGATCACGCCCCGCGCCAGGTCGGACGGCACCGCGAAGCCGATGCCGGCGGAGGTGCCGGAGGGTGAATAGATCGCCGTGTTGATGCCGATCACCTCCCCCGCCGTGTTGAACAGCGGGCCGCCGGAATTGCCGGGATTGATCGGCGCATCGGTCTGGATGAAGTCGTCGAAGGGCCCCGCCCCGATCTCCCGCCCCCGCGCGGAGACGATGCCGGAGGTGATGGAACCGCCGAGCCCGAAGGGATTGCCCGCGGCCAGCACCCAATTCCCGACGCGCATGGACGCCGAGCTTCCCCAGGGCACGGATGGCAGCGCGCCCCGCGCCTCCACCCGCAGCAGCGCCAGATCCGTCAGGTCATCCACCCCGACCAGCCGCGCCTGGTATTCCTGGCCATTCTGCAGCGCCACCACCACGCGGGTCGCGTTGCCGATGACGTGGTTGTTGGTGACGACGAGGCCGGAGGGATCGATGATGAAGCCCGACCCCGCCCCCTGCACCGGCTGGCCGCGGCCACGGAAGCGGTCGCGGAAATAGCGCTCGAAGGGCGTGCCGCGCAGCTCTTGCGGGATCTCGCCCCGCTGTTCGGAGGTGACGGCGATGTTCACCACCGCCGGCAGCACGCGTTCCGCCAGATCGGCGAAATCCGGCAACAACGCCCCCCGCTGCGCCCGGGCGGGCGGGACGGCGCAGCCGACCACGGGAACCAGGGCAAGGCCGGCCAGGGCACGACGGCTGATCGAGGAGGGCATGCGAGCTCCGGCTAGGTAGGACGCGAGCAAGGGCGAGCGTCGATATAGGCACTTTGCCGCCTCGCGCCATGCTGGCCGACCCATGCGCGGGCCGGCACGCCGATTTGGCAGTGCTGCCCAGCGTTACACCAGCGCTCCAGCGGACCAGGCGACGCGTCCCGACACTTCCCGAAGTTCGTTCCACTCCACAATAGTCTTCTGTTCTAAGCCTACTTATTTTCCAGCCGTATCACATAGTTGCGAGGCGTAGCGGCGTGCAGCCCGTTGGCCCGCAGCGCGCAGAATCCAGTCGAGACAGCGCCGCGACCCGCCGCCGGCAACCAAGCGAACGCGGCGCAACGCGGATTGCGTGGCGGTCCTGAGGACCCTGATGCATCTGCACGCCCCCCCTTATCCGACAGCCGCCCCAATCGGCGTGCCGGGCATGCCTTCCTCCCCGCGCCGCGGAATCGTGGCAGGTGCCCTTGCCGCACTCTCCCTGGGCCTGTCCGGCTGCTGGTCGGGTCCATCGACCCAGCCGAACGTCGCGCCGCTGCGGGAAGGGGTCCGCTTCATCGACGACCTGTCCTACGGGCCCGCCGAACGGCACCAGGTCGGCCTCTATCACCCCGTCGATACGCCACCGGTCGGGGGCTGGCCCGTCATTGTCGCCTTCCATGGCGGCTTCTGGCAGACCGGCAGCCGCGACGAATGGCAGATGCACCTGTGCGCCCGCCAACTGGCGGAGCGCGGCACGGTCGTGATCCTGGCCAACTACAGGCTTTACCCGGAGGTGACCTTCCCCGGCTTTGTCGAGGACGGTGCTCGCGCGGTCGAATGGGCAAGCCGCAATGTCGCGCAGTTCGGCGGCAACCGCGACGCGATCTTCACGGCCGGTCACTCCGCGGGCGGCCATATCGCGGTCATGCTCGCCATGGATGACCACTTCCTCACCGCCCACGGCATCCGCCTGGCTGGTGCGATCGGCATTGCCGGCCCCTACGGCACATGGTTTCAGGAGAACTTCCTCGTCTCCGGCGTATTCCCGGTGGAACTGCGCCGGGAAAGCTCCCCGATCGCGCTGGCCCATGCCTCGGCGCCCCCGCTGCTGCTGATCGGGGCGGGCCTCGATGTCATCGTAAGGCCCAGCGATTCGACGGAGCTGGCGGAGAGGGTCCGCCACGTCGGCGGGCAGGCGCGCAGCATCATCTATCCGCTTGCCAGTCACACATCGATCATGATGCCGCCGCCGTTCGGCCCCGACGGCGTCGTGGCCGATGTGTGCGACTTCATCCAGGCCGCGCTGGGCCGGAAGACGCCCGCCCCCTGACGGGCCCCGGCACCGGCCGCGTCAGGCCCGGCCGCGCCGGGCGAGGCGTGCCAGGGCCCGATGCCGCCCGGCAGCGGGATCAGGTCCTGGGCACCGGCGGCTCCGCGGCCCAGGGCTCCTCCGGCCAGGGATGCTTCGGGTAGCGCCCGCGCATGTCCTTGCGCACATCCGCCCAGCCGCCGCGCCAGAAGCCGGCCAGGTCAGCCGTCACCGCCACCGGCCGCCCAGCCGGCGACAGCAGCGCGACATTCAGCCTCACCCGCCCCTCCGCCAGCGGCCGCAGGGTGGCCACCCCGAACAGATGCTGCGCCCGCGCCTCCAGGGTCGGCGTCTCCCGGTCATAATCGATCGCGGCACTCCGGCCGGCCGGCAGATCGAGCCGGGCGGGCAGCGCCGCATCCAGCCGCCGCGCCTGCGCATGGGGCAACATCCCGCGCAGGATGGCGACGAGGTCCAGCCCCTTGGCCTCCGACAGCTTCGTCCGGCCATGCAGATGCGGCGCCAGCCAATCCCCCGCCGTCGCCGCCAGCACGGAATCGGACAGGTCCGGCCACTCCCCCGGCTCCACCCGCGCCATCCAGCCGATTCGCGCCCGCAACTGCTTCGCGCCCTCCGACCAGTCGAGGTCGCGGAACCCCCGCTCCGCGATCGCCGTGGCCAGCGCCGCCGCGACGGTCGCGGCATCGGGGGTCGCGAGGATGTGTTCCTCCAGCACCAGCGGCCCGAACATCAGGCGGCGCCGGGCGAGCACCGCGCCGGCCCGCTGGTCGAAGGCCGCTTCCTCCCGCCACCGCAGCCGGTCGGGGAAGCGCGCCTCCAGCGCCGCGCGGTCCAGCGGCGCCGCCATGCGGATTCGCGCCTCCGTGCCTTGCAGTTCCAGGTCCGCCACCGCCAGCAGCGGTGCCTTGCCCAGCCGGTCCGTGGCGGGGAGCCTCGCGCCCTGGCCCGAGGCCAGGCGGAAGGCGCCCTCCATCGTGCCGCGCCGCGCCGCGATCCGGTCCGGGAACCCCGCCGCCAGCAGCGGCCCGGCCTCTCCCCCCGGCAGGGCATTGCCATGCAGCCGCAGGCGGCGGCGATGCAGCGCGGCCGCACGGGCGATGCGGTGGATCGTCGCGCGGTCCGCATCCCGATGGTCCCCGCCATGCAGCAATTCAAGGCGCAGGTTGATGTCCGCCGGCGCCTCCCGCCCCCGGATCGGGTCGCGTTCCTCCAGCAGCGCGGCCAGATCCGCCGCCAGCGCCTTCTCCCCCTCATCCGTCGCGGCCAGCAGCATCCGGGCGAGCCGGGGGTGGGTGCCCATGCGCGCCATGGCCCGGCCCATCGCCGTGATGCGCCCCGCCTCGTCCAGCGCATCCAGGTCCCGCAGCAGCGCCCGCCCGGCGGCCAGCGCGCCAGCCGGGGGCGGATCGGGGAAGGAGAGCTGCGCCGGTTCCGCCCCCCAGGCCGCGCAATCCAGCGCTAGGCCGGACAATTCGGCCTCCAGGATTTCCGGCCGGTCCTGCAGCGGCAGGCCGCGATGCAGCGCCTCCGTCCACAGCCGAATCGCGACACCAGGCGCGGTGCGCCCCGCGCGCCCCGCCCGCTGGTCCGCCGCCGCGCGGCTGATCCGCACCGTCACCAGCCTGGCGAGGCCCGAGGCCGGATCGAGCCGCGGCGTCCGCCGGAACCCCCCATCCACCACGATCCGCACGCCGGGCACGGTCAACGAGGTCTCCGCGATCGAGGTCGCGAGCACCACCTTCCGCCGGTCGGAGGGGTTCAGCGCCCGGTCCTGCTCCGCCGGCGGCATCTCCCCGTGCAAAGGCAGCACCTCCGCCGCGATCCCGGACAGGCGCTCGGCCGTCCGGCGGATCTCACCCCAGCCCGGCAGGAAGGCCAGCACATCGCCGGGATGGTCGGCCAGCGCGGCCCGGATGGCGCTTGCCATCGCCTCCGGCAGGTCGCGTGCCTCGGTGATGTCGCGCATCCGGTAGTCGGTCGCGACGGGGTATTGCCGCCCCATGCTTTCGACGACGGGGCAATCGCCCAGCAGCGCCGCGAAGCGCCCCACATCCAGCGTCGCGGACATCGCCAGCAGCCGCAATTCAGGCCTGAGTTCCTTCTGCAGGTCGAGGCAGAAGGCCAGCGCCAGGTCGGTATCCAGGTTCCGCTCATGCGCCTCGTCGAACAGCACGGCGGCGACGCCATCAAGGCCCGGGTCCGATTGCAGGCGCCGCACCAGCAGCCCTTCCGTCACCACCTCCACCCGCGTGCGGTCCGACACCAGCCGGTCGAGCCGCGTGGCGAGGCCGATGGTCCCGCCGGGCTGCCCCTCCCCGATCAAATCCGCCATGCGGCGCGCGGCGGCGCGGGCGGCGACGCGGCGGGGTTCCAGCACCAGGATCTTCCCACCCTCCGCCCAGGGCTCCGCCATCAGCGCGATCGGCACCAGCGTCGTCTTGCCCGCGCCTGGTGGCGCGACCAGCACGGCGTTGCTGCCGGCGCGCAGCGCCTCGGTAAGCCGCGGCAGGGCCTCGGTGACGGGAAGATCGGGCAGGTCCATGGGGCCAGGGCGTAACGCCCCGCGAAACAGATGTCACATGGCATGAAACGCACGAAGCGGCGGCGCAACCCCGCGGCATGGCGCGAAGTCGCCCCGTGCGTGGCCTGGTGCAGAAGGGCGCGACGAAGGCGGTCGTGACCGCCGCACCACCAGGAAGACCAGGATCATGCGTATCGCCAGCCTCGCCGCCGCTTTCTGCCTGATGGCCCTGCCGGCCCTCGCCTCCCAGCAATCCAGCCGCGCGCCTGGCCCGCACCGGGACACCGCCGCGCTGTGCCGCGCCGAATGCCTCGCGACCGCGGCCTCCCGCCCCGGCGGCGCGGCGCCGAATGCGGCCCAGGCCTGTTCCGTGCGCTGCGATGCCGCCGTCTCCTACCTCCGCAGCCAGGCGGAGCGCGGCACGGCGGAGGCGACGGGGCGCGGGCGGGATGCGGTGGTGCAGCCCGTGGCCACCGCCCGCATCGCCCGCCCGGCCGCGACGCATGGCGTGGTCTATGGCGCCCGCACCCCTTCCCCGGCCTTCGGCATGGTGGTGGGTGAAGCCGACCGCCTGGCCGCGCATCGCAGCGCGGAGCGCGCCTGCACCACCGCGGGCCCGGGCTGCCGTGTGCTGGCCGAGTTCACCGAGGCCTGCGGCGCGGTGGCGCAAGGCTACAAGCGCAGCCAATGGGCGCTGTTCATCAGCAGCGACCCCAATTCCTATGTCGTCACCAGCCTCTCCGCCGGCGCGGGCCCGCGGCAGGACCAGGCGGAGCGTGCGGCGCTGGCGGAGTGCCGCTCCCGCGACCCCCAGGCGAATTGCCGCGTCGTGGCGGCCGCCTGTGCCGGCCAGCGCGGCTGACGGCTGACGGTCCTGGGGCGTCACGCCCCTGGCGGGGGGTGCGGCCTCGTTACACGCCGAAATGCTCCCTCGCGCTGCGCTGGGCGCATTCCATGCTAGACACCTCCCCATGTCGCGCCTCCCGGCCCTCCTGCTCGGCCTGACCCTGGCTGCCCTGCCCCTGGCCGCCCAGGCGGTGGAAAGCGCGCCTGCCCGTTCCCCCCGCGCCACCGTCACCCTCGCCGCGGATGTCGCCGCCGTGGCGCCGGGCGAGGCGTTCCGCCTCGGCCTGCGGCTGCGCCTGGCGGAGGGCTGGCACACCTACTGGCGCAATGCCGGCGATGCGGGCGCGCCGCCGGAAGTCACGCTCACGCTGCCGGAAGGCGTTTCCGCCGGCGCGATCCAGTGGCCGATCCCGGACCGCATCCCCTACGGCCCGCTGGTGAACTACGGCTACAAGAACGAGGTCCTGCTGCCGCTGCCGGTCAGCCTGCCCGCCGGCTTCACCGGGGATTCGCTGGCCTTACGGGCGGAGGCCAGCTGGCTGGTCTGCGCCGATGTCTGCATCCCGGAGGAGGGGGTCTTCACCCTCACCATTCCGGTCGCGCCGCGTGCCGTGCCCTCTCCCATCGCGGCACCCTGGTTCGAGGCGGCGGAGGCGCGGCTGGCGCGCCCCTCCCCCTGGCAGGCCCGCGCCGGCGCGGGTGGCGGGCGGGCGAGCCTGACGCTGGCGGGCGCCGGCATCGGCCCGGCCGCGGTGAAGGATGCGCTGTTCTTCCCGGCGGAGCCCGGCCTGCTGGACAACACCGCGCCCCAGGCCGTGACGGTGCGGGACGGGTCGCTGACCATCGGCCTGACCCTGGCGCAAGGCGTCGCCACGCCCGGATCGATCGACGGGACGGTCGTGCTGCGCGATGGCGGCGGGCAGCGCGCGGGCTTCGATGTCTCCACCGGCGTTGGCGGCCCGCCGGAGGCCGCGGGCGGCCTTGCGCTGTGGCACGCCATGCTGCTGGCCCTGGCCGGCGGGCTGATCCTGAACCTGATGCCCTGCGTCTTCCCCGTGCTGGCGATGAAGGCCATCGGCCTCGCGCGCCTGTCCGGCGGCGCGGCGCGGGAGGTGCGGCTGCATGCCGCCAGCTACACCGCGGGGGTGCTGGTGTGCTTCGCGCTGGTCGGCGGCGCGCTGATCGCGCTGCGGGCGGGCGGCAGCGCCGCCGGCTGGGGCTTCCAGTTCACCGAACCCGCCTTCGTCGCCGTCATGGCCTGGCTGATGCTGGCGGTGGGTCTGAACCTGTCGGGCGTCTTCGCCATGGGCGCCACGGTCGGCGCGGGCCAGTCGGTGGCGGGGCGCGGCGGGCATCTCGGCGCCTTCGCCACGGGCGGCCTCGCGGTGCTGCTGGCCACGCCCTGCACGGCGCCCTTCATGGCGGCGGCGCTCGGCGCCGCGCTGGTCATGCCGCCGGCGGGGACCATGGCGGTGTTCCTGGCCCTCGGCCTCGGCCTGGCGCTGCCCTATGCGCTGCTTGGCGTCTTTCCCGGGCTGGCGCGGCGGCTGCCCCGTCCCGGCCCCTGGATGGAAAGGCTGCGCCAGGGCCTCGCCTTCCCGATGTATGGCGCGAGCGCCTGGCTGGTCTGGGTGCTGGCGCAGCAGGCGGGGCCGGATGGCGTGCTGTTCGGCCTCGGCGGCGCGGTGGTGCTGGCGGCCGGGCTCTGGGGCCTCGGCCTGGCGCAGCAGGCCGGCGCGCCGCGCGGACGCGTGGCGGGCGCCATCGGCATGGGCCTTGCCGTCATCGTCGCCGTCGCCCTGCTGCCGCGCCTCTCCGCCGCCCCCGCCGCGGCCGCCGCCGCCGATCCGGGCGCCGAGCCCTGGTCCGCCGCGCGGGTGGAGGCCCTGCGCGCGGAAGGCCGCCCCGTCTTCGTCAACGCCACCGCCGCCTGGTGCATCACCTGCCAGGTGAATGAACGGGTCGCGCTCCGGGCCTCCGCCGTCCGGGACGCCTTCGCGGCCCGGGGGGTCGCCTACCTCAAGGCGGATTGGACGCGCGGCGACCCCGCCATCACGGCCCTGCTGCGCGACCAGGGGCGGGATGGCGTGCCGCTGTACCTGTTCTGGGCGCCCGGCGCCGCCGCGCCCGTGGTGCTGCCGCAGATCCTGACCGAGGGCGTGGTCCTCGAAGCACTGGGTGGGGGCGCGTAAACACTCCGGTCATGCCTCCCGCGCAGGGTGCGGCGCATGATCCGCGCATTGTCCGTGCTTCTCGCCCTGGCCGCGTCGTCCCTGCCCGCCATCGCCCAGCAGCCCCCGGCCTGCGGGCCGCAGCGCGCGGGCACGGTCGCCTGCATGTCGGGCAAGCTGTGCGAATGCCGGTATGAGCGTGGCGGCAGCATCACCGGCGTCCAATCCGGCCACCGCTGGGATTGCGGCATCCTCCGCCCCTCCTGCGGCGAGGCCCTGGCCGCGCCCACCCTGCCCAACCAGCAGATGTCGCCCATGCCCTTCCAGCCGCAGATCCTGATCGACCCGCGCCAGCCGCGGGGCGGCTACCCGTACCGCTGAATTGCGCCGGCTCGCGGAGCACCCCTAGCATCCGGGGTGATGCCATCCCCCGCGCCGCGCGACCGACCGAGCAACCACGCGTGGATCATGCTGGGGGGCGCCTTCCTGGCCTTCAGCATCGGCGCCAGCCTGATGCACGCCTACACCGTCTTCCTGCTGGCCTTCATCGCGGAATTCGGCTGGACGCGGGCGGAAGCCAGCCTGGCCTATTCCGTCGCGCAGCTCGTCGCCGGGCTCAGTTCGCCCCTGGTTGGCTACCTGGTGGACCGGATCGGCCCGTCCCGCATGGTGCTGCTGGGATCGGGCCTGCTGATGACGGGCCTCATCGGCACCTCCCAGGCCGGGGCGCTGTGGCAGGTGGTGCTGCTGTATGGCGTGGTGATGACGGTCGGCGCCAATTGCCTCGGCCTGCTGGTCTTCGTCCCCCTGGTGGCCGGGCTGTTCCCGGGGCGGCGAGGGATGTCCATCTCCGTCCTGCAATCCGCCAATGCCTTCGGCCGCGCCGTCTCCGCCCCCGTCGCGCAGATGCTGATCAGCGGCATCGGCTGGCGGATGGCAACGCTGGTGGAGGCCGCGGCGCTGGCTGCCGTCACCCTGCCGCTGGCCGCGCTGTTCCGCCGCAAGCCGCCCGCCACGGATGGCGCAGCGCCGGCGCCGCCCGCCGCCACCGGGCCGCAATGGACCCTGGCCGCGGCCGTGCGCACGCGGCGCTTCTGGGTGCTGTTCCTGGTCTACATGCTGACCAGCGTCGGCAGCTTCCTCGTCTCCCTCCACCAGATCGCCTTCGCGGTGGATGCGGGGTTCGACCCGCTTTATGCCGCGGGCGTCCTGGGTGCCGGCGCCTTCCTGGCGCTGCCCGGCGTGATCCTGACCGGCACGCTGTCCGACCATATCGGGCGGGAGATGTCGGCCCTGCTGGCCTACGGCATTTCCATCATCGGCTGCCTCTGCGCGCTGGCCATTACCGGGCCGGGCGACCATGCGCTGCTCTGGCTGCACGCCGTGCTGTTCGGGCTGACCTGGGGCGCGCGGGGCCCGGCCATCACCGCCAAGACGGCGGACCTGTTCCCGGGCCCGAGGCTCGGCACCATCCTCGGCGTCATCACCGTGGGGTCGGGGCTGGGCGCGGCGCTGGGGTCCTGGGGCGCCGGCCTGGTCTTCGACCTGTCGGGCAGCTACCGGCTCGCCTTCCTGCTTTCCATCGCCGCCTATGCGGCGGGCGCGGCCTGCTTCTGGTCGCTCCGGCGGTGGCCCAGCAGGGCCACCGCCTGAAGGGCGACTACTTGCGCCCGCGCGGCGCGGGCGCGGCGGCAGGCGCCGGCGGCAGGTCTTCCTCAAGAATGCTCAGCGTGACGGCGTAGGAGACCTCGCCCTCCTCGTCATCGCGGTGGACGGTGCCGATCACCTCGCCCTCCACCGCGACCTCCACCGTCAGGCCCGCCCGGGGCGGGGCGATCAGCGTGATCCGGTCCGAACCCAGGATGCGGCGCAGATAGGCCTGCACGCGCGCGATTTCGGTCGGCTTCATCCCGGTAACACTCCCATGACAGCGATCGGGCGCCCCTATGCACCGCCGAACGCCGCCGGTCGAGGCAGCCGCCGCCGCGGGAAGGTTAAGCAGCGTTCAGAAAGCGGGCTTGCCGGTCATCTTCGCGAAGACCATCCGGTCCCGGTTCTCCTGCATCAGCATGGTGAAGCCGGTGATGGTATCGAGGCCGAGGCCCTTCGGCAGGCCGGTATCGGGGTCCGGATGCACGTCGCCATAGGCGGCGCCCGTCATCTTCTCCCACTTACCCGCGGGCTTCTTCACCTCGACATTCACCACCGTCGCCTTGAGGACGAGGCGCACGATCGCTTCCTTGGGCGATCGCGGCTTGGTCAGGCTCGGCATGCCCGCCATCATCGTCCAGCCATTGGACAGCGCCCAGGCCGTGAGTTCTTCCTTGGTCATGGCGCGCGGCCCCCGGTGGTGAACCACCCTCATGGGCCGCGCGGCCCCACGCGGTCAATCGGCCCGGATGTTCCCTTGGCGCACCACGTCCCGCCAGCGGATGCGCTCCGCCGCCACCAGCGCGGCATAGTCGGCCGGCGGGCCGCCCCGGGCCTGCGTGCCGCGCTCCGCCAGTTGCCGTACGAAGCCCGGATCGGCCAGCGCCGCGCGGGCGGCATCCGCCATGCTGTCCACCACCGCATCCGGCGCGCTGCGATGGGCGTGCAGGCCGAACCAGGCTTCCGCCTCGAAGCCCGCCAGGCCGAATTCCTCACCCAGTTCGGACAGCGCCGGCACATCGGGCAGGTCCGGCAGCCGCGCCCGCGATGTCACCGCCAGCGCCACCACCGTGCCGGCGCGGATCTGCGGGATGGCGGTGGGCAGGTTGTCGATGAAGGTATCGACCTCCCCGCCCATCACCGCCGCCATGCCGGGCCCGGCGCCGCGATAGGGCACATGCTGCATCGGCGCGCGCGCCAATTGCGCGATCAGCTCCCCGGTCAGGTGGGTCGAGGTGCCGTTGCCGGCGGAGGCGAAGGTGCGGATCATCGGCCGCGCGCGGGCATCGCGCAGCAGGGCGCGCACATCGCCGCCCGGCACGTTGCGCGCATTCGCCACCCAGACATTCGGCACCGTCACCACCAGCGTCACCGCGCGGAAATCACGCTCGGGGTCGTAGGGCAGGTTGGGGAACAGCGCGGGGCCGATCGCGTGGGACGCGATCTGCGACAGGAACAGCGCATGGTCATCCGCTTCGCGTGCGAATCGCCCGGCGGCCGTGGTGCTGCCCGCGCCCGGCTGGTTCTCCACCACCACGGCGCGGCCGATCCTCTCCCGCATCGCGCCCGCCAGCATGCGCGCGACCACATCCGTGGTGCCGCCCGGCGGAAAGGGCACGATCAGGCGAAGGTCGCGCTGCGGCCAGGCCTGGGCACGGGCGATGCCCGGCAGGGCCAGCAGGGCGGGGGCGGCAAGCAGCACGCGGCGAAGCATTGGTTCGTTCTCCCGTTGTCGTTGCCCGGATGCTCGTCTGTGTCGCGCCGCCTGTCGAGGCTTCCGGCGATGCGTCCGCGCCGATAGCCTGCGCCCAAGCACCGAGGAACGCCGCCATGCACGACCTGCCCCCCACCCATCCGCCGCACGATGCCGGCGGCCGCTACGACGGCCCGGTGGAGCGGGAGGAGCATGAGGCCGCGCATTGGGAGCGCGAGGCGGACGCCATCCGCATGCTGCTGGCCGACGGCAGGCGGCGGCTCTTCACCACCGATGAGAGCCGGCGCGTGCAGGAACAGCTCGATGACGCCACCTACTGGGCGATGCCATACTACGAACGCTGGATCCTCGCCTTCTCATCCCTGCTGCTGGAGAAAGGCACGCTGACGATCGCGGCGCTGGAGGCGGAGGAGGCGCGGCTGCGCGCCGAGGGGCTCGACCGCGTGGAGGACGAGGCCGCCGGGCACCACCATGGTCATGACCACGACCATGACCACGACCATGACCATGACCATGACGACGATCATCCCTACCAGGCGGATCACGATGCCGGGGAGACGGTGCTCTCCCCCCTGCGTCTCCGCGGCATGGCGGTCCGCAACCTCATCGTCGCCAAGGGCGTGCTGACACCGGAGGAAATCCGCGCGGAGATCGAGCGGATGGATGCCCGCAGCCCGCATGACGGCGCCGCGGTGGTGGCGCGCGCCTGGGTTGATGCGGATTTCGCCGCGCGGCTGGCGGCGGATGCGCCGGCGGCGGTGAAGGAGTTGGGGCTGGACGCGGCGGGGACGAAGCTGGCGGCGCTGTTCAACACCGCGGATCGCCATCACCTCGTCGTCTGCACGCTCTGCTCCTGCTACCCCCGCACCATCATCGGCCGCCCGCCCGCCTGGTACAAAAGCCGCGCCTACCGCGCCCGCGCGGTGCGGGACCCCCGCGGCATCCTCCGCGAATTCGGCACGGAACTGCCGCCGGGCACGGAGTTGCGCGTCCATGACAGCAATGCGGAGCTCCGCTACCTCGTCATCCCCGCCCGTCCGGCGGGCACGGAGGGCTGGGAGGAGACGCGCCTCGCCACGCTCGTGACCCGGGATTCGATGATCGGCGTCACCACCGCGCGCGCGCCCTGAGATCAGGCGATCGGGCGCAGGCCTGCCTCCATCGCGGTGGCGATCACCTGCGCCTGGTGCGCCACGCTGCCGCGGCCCAGGCGTTCCATCAACCGGTGCTCCACCGCGGCACCGGCCAGGATGCCGGGCGCCAATTCGCCGGAGAACGCCATGCTCCGTCCCGCGAAGCGGCGGGATGCGATGGGGACGAATTCCAGCAGCCGCACATCCCGGTGCCGCGGGTCCAGCAGGATGCGGTCGAAAGTGTCCAGCACCGCGGGGCCCGGGCCTTCCAGCACCTGCGCGAAGCATCCGTCACCAAGGCAGAGCGCCCCGGTGAGGCAAACACTCCCGTTGCGGGCGCCGGCATGTTCCGCGATCTCCCGCGCCACGCGATGCAGACTGCCGCTGTCAGGTTCCACCGCGCGGCTGACATAGGACAGCGCGAACAGCCCGCCGCGGCCGCCGCCGCCGCCCTCGTGGGGCATCATCAGCGGCGCGGCCCGGCGCCACCCGCTGCCATCACTCCGCCGCGCGGGGCAGCGCGAACCGCGCCGTCAGCTCCCGCTCCACATAGTCCAGGCTCTCGACATCCGCGAATTTCATGTCGAGATCAAAAAGATTGGCGCGATGCGCGCTCGGGCTGCGATCCCCGCAGGCATCCTCCACCAGCACCGTGCGGAAATTGTGGGAGAAGGCGTCCATCGCCCCCGCGCGGACGCAGCCGGAGGTGCTGATGCCGCAGATGATGACGGTATCGACCTCGTCGTAGCGCAGGAACGCCTCCAGCGGCGTCGCGAAGAAGCAGGACGGCTTGTTCTTCATCACGACCCGGTCCTGCTCCCGCGGTGCATAGGCCTCCGGCCATTCATCGGCGCGGGGATCGCGGCTGTATTGGTAATCTCCGGCGGTGCCGAGCTTGAGGTTCCAGATGCCGCGATAGCTGGGATGGGTGCGGTCGTCGCGCCGCGAATAGTAGATCGGCAGGTCCAGCTTGCGGAACAGTGCCGTCAGCCGCGTCAGGGACGCCAGCAGTTCCGGCATCTCCCGCCCGCATTGCGAATAGGCGGGATCGACGAACATGTAGGTGGTATCGATGTTCAGCAGCGCCGGTCGGCGACCGATCCCGATGCGCCGCGCGAAACCGCCCTTGCGATAGGTCTCCAGTTCCTCATCCGGCACGAAGCCCCGCCATTTCGCGAGCTTTTCCAGGTCTTCCGCCATGGCACGTCCCCCTTGGTTGATTGGGGACAGCATAACCCAGCGCGGCGGCGCGTGAAGTCGTGGGTTTGGTCGTCAGAAGGCGCGCTTCAGCCCCACCATGCGCTCGATCGCCAGCACCCCGATCACGGCCGCGATAACGGACAGCGTCGCCGCCGCGGCCGCCGTGGGGTCGAAATCGTAGGTCAGGAAGTCGAACAGCGCGAGCGGCAGCGTGTTCCCGCCAACCGGCTTCAGCAGCAGGGAAATGGTGAACATGTCGAAGCTGACGATGAAGGCGAAGAGCCCCCCCGTCAGCATCCCCGGGCGGATCAGCGGCAGCAGCACGCGCCGGAAGGTGCCGAACCCGCCGGCGCCGAGGCTGGCGGAAGCCTCCTCCATCGCCGGGTCCACCTGTTCCAGCGCCGCCACGATGGCGAGGAAGGCGAAGGGGAAGGCGATGACGACATGCGCGATCTGCAGCCCCGTCAGCGTCTTGCCCAGCCCCAGGCCGTTCAGGAAGAACAGCAGCCCGATCGCCGTCAGCAATTCGGGCAGCAGCAGCGGCAGCGTCATCGCCACGCGGTAGGTGGCGGCCAGGCGGCGCGACAGCGCGCGGTGGCACAGCGCCGCCAGCGTCGCCAGCACCACCGTCACCACCACCGTCGTCACCGCGACCTGCAGCGACAGCAGCAGCGCCTCCCGGAAGGTCTCGCTCGCCAGGAAGCGGGCGAACCATTTCAGCGACAGCCCCTGCGGCGGCACGCGCATCAATTCGCCCGCCGTCAGCGACGCCGCCACCACCGCCACCAGCGGCAGCAGCAGGAAGGCGTAGATCACGCCGAGCACGGCGGCGGAAAGCGCCCGCATCATCCGCGCGTCCGTTCCGCCAGCCGGTGCGTGGCCAGGGTGAAGACCGTGACGACCGCCAGCGTGGATGCTGCCATGATGACGGCCAGCGCCGCGCCGAAGGGCCAGGCGAAGGACCCGATCAATTCGCGCACCACCACCGCCGGCATGTAGGCGATGCCCTGCCCGCCCAGCAGCGCCGGCGTCACATAGGCGGCGACGGACAGCACGAAGACCAGCGTGACGCCCGCCTGCACGCCGGGGAAGGACAGCGGCAGCGTCACGCGCCGGAACGTCTCCCACCCCCCCGCGCCGAGCGAGGCCGAGGCATCGCGCAACTCCGGCCGGACATTGCGCAGCGCCGTCGCGATGGGCAGCACCATGAAGGGCGTGAAGACATGCACCAGCGCCATCACCACCAGGCCCTGGGTGAACAGCACGCGGAACGGGCGCTCGATCAGCCCCGCCGCCAGCAGCCAGCGGTTGAACGGCCCATCCACCGCCACCAGTACCATCCAGCCGAAATTGCGCACCAGCACGCCGATCAGCAGCGGCGACACGATGCAGGCATAGAACACCACATGCCATCGCCCCTGGAGGCGGGAGAGATGCAGCGCCAGCGGGAAGGAGATCACCAGGCAGAGCGCCGTGATGAGCGCCCCCGTCAGCAGGCTGCGCAACAGGGCGCCGGTATAGATCGGGTCGCCCAGCGCGCGGCCGTAATGCATCAGCGTATGGCCGCTGCCGAAGGGCTGGCCGAAGGCCGGGGCCCGGAAGCTCATCGCCACCATCTCGACATAGGGCAGCACGAAGAACAGCGTCAGCAGCGCCACCGCGGGCAGGCCCAGCAGCAGGCGGGGCAGCAGCCGCCTCACTGCGGCCCGCGCGGCAACGCGCCCTTCATGACAGGACATCCGGCATCAGCCAGGCATGGGCGGTATCCACCCGCAGCCCCACCGTCATCCCCGGCTGCACCGGCGCATGCGGGCTGGCCTGCAGGCGCAGCCGCGTGCCATCGGCCAGCGACACCTCGCAGGCCAGGGCGGCGCCCAGGAAGGCGGTGCCGAGCACCAGCGCGGGGATGACGCCCTCCGCCCCCGGATCGATGAGGGAGAGTGCCTCCGGCCGCAGCATCAGCATGGCGGGATCGCCGGGGCGGATGCCATCCACCCCCGGCACGGGCAGCATGACGCCGCCGAAGGGCACGTGGAAGCCGCCATCCGCCGTGCGGTCCCGCGGGCGGGCGGGAATGATGTTGGCATCCCCCGTGAAGCGGGCGACATAGGCTTCCGCGGGGCGCTGGTAGATCTCCCGCGGTGTGGCGAATTGCGCGACGCGGCCGGCCTTCATCACCGCGATGCGGTCGGACAGCGCCATCGCCTCAGCCTGGTCATGCGTGACGTAGAACGCCGTGATGCGGGATTGCTGCTGCACGTCGCGGATCAGCCAGCGCACCTCCTCCCGCAGCCGGGCATCGAGGTTCGCCAGCGGTTCGTCCAGCAGCAGCAGCCGCGGCCGGATGACCAGCGCGCGGGCGAGTGCCACGCGCTGCTGCTGGCCGCCGGACAGGGCGCGCGGCAGCCGGTCCTCCAGCCCCTGGAGGCGCACCATCGCCAGCGCATCGGCCACGCGGGCGCGCTGTTCCGCCTTCGGCAGGCGCCGCACCGCCAGGCCATAGGCGACGTTGTCGAAGACGCTGAGATGCGGGAACAGCGCGTAGTTCTGGAACACCACGCCGAAATTGCGCTTCTGCGGCGGCAGGCGCGTGACACTGGTGCCATCCACCAGGATGTCCCCGGCATCGGGGTCCATGAACCCCGCCATGCAGCGCAAGGTCGTCGTCTTCCCGCAGCCCGACGGGCCGAGGAGGGAGACGAGTTCCCCCTCCCGCGCCTGCAGGCTGACCCCATCCAGCGCCAGCGTGGTGCCGTAGCGCTTGGTGAGGCCGACGACATCGATCTGCGTCACGCCGGCGCCCCCCGCGCCGCGATGCCGTCAGATCGCCCGCGCCCAGCGCTCATTCATCTGCGTCGCCATACGCGCGGCCAGGCCCCAGTCGAAGGTCAGCGTGCGGCGCAGCGCGTCCTGCGTGATGGGCAGGGCATCGGCCAGGTCCTGCGGGATGGCGACGGTGGAATTCACCGGCGCCACGAAGAACTCCCGCGCGAGCTGCAGCTGCAATTCGGGCGAGAGGATCAGGTCGATATACTTCGCCATCGCGTCCCGGTCGGCGGCATTCGCGCTGGCGGCGATGCTGAAGGTCTGGTCGAACATCATCAGCCCGTCCTCCGGCTGGATGATCTCGATCGGCACGCCGCGGCGCTTCAGGGGAATGACCTCCCCGTAGTCCAGCGGCGCGATGGCGACCTGGCCCTGCGCCAGCAGCGGCGCGATCTGGCCGGAGAAGGCGACCTGCGGGAAGGGCTTCAGCTCCGCCATCTTGGCGATGCCCGTATCGAGGTCGTCCGGCCCGCGGCCGAACATGGTGCCCGCCTGCATCAGCAGCATGATCGCCGCGGAATTGGTGATGGAATAGAGGCCGAGCTGCCCGCGGTAGCGCGGGTCCCACAGCTCCCGCCAGCTCCTCGGCGGCACGCGCACCATGTCCGTGCGATAGGCGATCCCGATGGGGGAGATCATGCCGATCACCCCCATCCCCCCCGCCGTGCGCGCCACGGGCAGCACATTCGCCAGGTTCGGGATGGCCGCCGCCGGCAGGGCGGAGAAGAATTCCTCCTGCCGCAGCAGCACGGCGAAGCGTTCATTCGTCATCAGCCCCGGGAAGGGCGGCGTGCCCCGGCCGGCGGCGCGGAAATTCGTCACCCAGCCGCTGCCGACCCCGATGTCGAGCCGCACGGGACGGCCGATGGCCTGGGTCAACCGCGGCACGATGGCGCTGCGCCAGAACTGCTCCCACCGCCCGCCATAGGTGTTGATGACGAAGGGCGCGCCGGATTGCGCCTGCGCGCCCTGGCTTGCGGCCAGCGCCGCGATGCCGCCGAGGGCGGCGCGTCGGGTGAGGTTCATGGCGGGCGATCCTTGGGCGTCGTGACGGGGCGTGGTGGGGCGGGGCATGTCAGGCGTGGCGTCAGGCGGCGGGGGGCTGGCGATAAGCGTAGTTCTTGTTCAGCCGTTCCAGCAGATAGTCGCCATAGAGCACGGGCGGGAAGCGCGGCGGGTTCCCGGCATCGGTGCAGGTGGCCAGGCATTCCACCCGCGCATCCATGTCCATGTCGAAGAAATAGGGGCAGGAATAGCGATCCCCGCCCGACAGGTTCTTCACGCGGTGCGGCGTGGATTGCCAGCGGCCATTGGTCCAGCGCGCCAGCATGTCCGCCACATTCACCACATAGGTGCCGCGGATCGGCGTGGCCTTCAGCCAGGCGCCATCCTTGCGCCGCACCTCCAGCCCGCCCGACATGTCCTGCAGCAGGATGGTCAGGAAGCCGTAGTCGGTGTGCGGCGCCGATCCGAATTCGTCATCCGCGCTGTCCGGCGCCTGGGGCGGGTAGTGCAGCAGACGCAGGAAGGTGGTCGGCTTCTCGAAGAAGGGCAGCAGGAAATCCGGCGCCAGGCCGAGCGCGATGGCGACGGGCCGCAGCAGCCGGCGGCAGAAATCCTCCATGGCGGCCTGGTAGGCCAGCACCGCGTCGCGGAATGCCGGCAGTTCCGCCGGCCACCGGTTCGGCCCCTGCAAGGGCAGGCCGAAGCGCGGATCATCCGGGGCCACCTCATGCATGAACATGAAGCTCTCGGAGTAGTTGGGCTTCGTGACCTTGGCGACCGAGGAGGTGGCGATGACGGAGGTCTTGGGCGCCATGTAGCCCCGGTGGAATTCGTTCATGTCGATGGCGCGCTTGGCGGCATCGGGCAGGGCGTGGAAGGCGCGGGACGCCGCGACGATGGCGTCCTGCTGCGCGAGGGTGATGGGCGTATTGGCGAAATAGGCGAAGCCGATCCCACCGAAGGCCGCGTCCAGCTCCGTCGCGATGGCCTGGTCGCCCTCCGGCGTACCAAGCGCCGAGAGGTCCACCAGGGGAAGCCTGTCCGGAAGCACGGCAGCCTCTGCCACTGTCATGTGCAACCCCTTCGCTGGCCTTAACCGCAAATGCGGTGGGCAGCATGCATCCCAGCGGGCCATGCCTCAAGCTGGGGGTGCGTTCAGCAAACGCCGTGCCGTGGTGCCGTCATTGACCGGGAGGGAAGGCGGAACCCCCCTGCTCATCCCCCGCGCGATCAGTCGCTGCCTTTCGCAACCCAAGGGAAGAATGGTAAACGGACCCGGCAACGGCCTGGGCGAGCCATGATGCGACCTCTCCGCGACCACGCCAGCGAACTCCACGACATGGAGCGGCCGGAAGGCACGGGGGCCGTCGCGCCGGCGCCGGTCCCGCCCGCAGGCGAGGATGCGCGGCCCGGCGCGGCGCCCGTCCCGGGGCGATTCCGCAACATCTCGCTCGCGGAGCTCGCCGCGCAGGGGGTGCAGCCGCCGGAGGCGAGCTTCGATTCCGTCCTGCTGGCCCATGCCGGCGCCCGCGCCCTCGCGGAGATCGAGCAGGCCGCCGCCCCGGCCCTGGCCCGGCTCTCGGCGGCCGCAGCGGGTGAGCCCGCTGCCATGCTCGACGCCATGCGCGCCGTGATCGACCTGCAGAACCGCAGGATCGCCAGCCTCACGGGCCTCGTCTACCTGCTCGACCGGCAGCTGAACGCCCATCACCGCCCGCTGCACGAAGTGCTGCGCATCGATCCCCTGCCCATGGCGCATCTGCCGGGCGAGGAGACGGCGAAGCCGGAGCCGCTGGCCGTGCTCTTCGCCTCCGACCGCCAATTCATCGGTCGCAACTGGCACCCGCGGGAGCAGCAGGGCGCGGTGACGCTGCGCTGGTCCGGCCCCGGCCCGGTCTCCACCGTGCTGGTGCCGAACCTCCGCGGCGGGCGCCTCCGCTTCACCTTCCAGATGTGGTCGCCGCCCTGGATCGATATCCGCTTCCACCTCTCCGCCCGCATGGGCCGCGTCGCGCTCGACCTGGCGCGGGGGCAGGAGGACGGGCTGTGGGAAGCCGTGGTCGATCTGCCGAAGACGGCGGATGAGGAATACGAAGTCCTCTCCTTCACCCTGAAGATGATGGAATCCCCGGCCTCCATGGGCACAGGCGCCGATACGCGGAAGCTCGGCATCGCGATGTCCAGGATCGAGATCGCGAGGGCCTGACCGCCGTGGATGTGGTCTTCGTCACGGATGTCGCCTTCTGGGAACGCTCGCTGGGCAGCGAGGAGCGGATCCACCAGCTCGTCACCGCCCTCGCCCCTTCCGCCAGCGTCGGCGTCTTCTTCATCAACAGGACGCAGCGGGAGGTGCCGAAGGGCACGCCCGTGCCGGTCTTCTCCTCCACCGCGATCGCGGTCCCGCCCACCCAGAAGCCGGAGCAGCCGAAGGGGATCGAATTCGGCTTCGATGCGGCCACCGCGTCCGCCTTCGCCGCCTTCTGCCAGGAACACCGCCCGCAGCTCGGCATCTACGAATACGTCACCACCGCCTATCTCGCGCTCTGCTCCGGCGCGCCGCCCTTCAAGGTGCTGGACACGCATGACGTGATGTCCCAGCGCGCCAGGACCTTCGCGCGCTTCGGCAAGAAGCACCACATCACCATCACCAGCCAGGACGAACTCCGCATCCTGCATCGCTTCGACTGCATCCTGGCCATCCAGCGCGAGGATCTGGACCATCTCGGCCGCGCGCTGGGGCGGGCCCGCGTCCTCTACCTCCCCCTCATGGTCGCGCCGCCGCCGCCGCGCCGCTATCGCAGCCGCCCGGTCTCCGTCCTGTTCGTCGGCGGCAACAGCCCGATGAATGCGGACGGCATGCGCTGGTTCTGCCGCGAGGTCTGGCCCCTCGTCCGGCAGGGCGACCTGCGGCTCGACGTGGTCGGCGCCGTCGGCGCCTCCATCCCCGCGGAGGCGCAGGGCGTGGTGCGGCATGGCCGACTGCAGCGGGAACAGCTGGAAGCCGCCTATCTGGACGCCGACATCGCCATCAACCCCGTCTATTACGGCGGCGGGCTCAAGGTGAAGACGATCGAATATGCCGGCTTCGGCATCCCGGCCGTCGTCACCGGCGAAGCCCTGCGCGGCGTCCCGCACGATCCCGCCACCGCGCCCTTCCTGCTGGCCCGGACGCGGGAGGAATTCGTCCTGCATCTGCGCCGCCTGCTGCACGATCCGACCGCGCGGCTGGAACTGGCGGAACGCGCGCCCGCCTTCATCGAGGCGCGCTACAGCACGCGCCACGCCACGACCATCCAGCGCCTCGTCGCCTGCGTCACCGGCGTCGCGGCATGAGGATCGCGATCTCCGGCGACGTCCTTCGTCCCTATGACCATGGCGGGAACGCCGCCAAGCAGAACGGCAACATCCGCTGGCTGCACACCATCGTCGGCTGGGCGATCGCGGAGGCCGTGGGCGCGCCGGTCGAGCCCATCCTCGGCCAGCCGGAGCACTTCTCCCTGTGGGACGCCTATTCGCGCTTCGACCGGGAATGCAGCGTGCGAAGCTGGGCCGCGCTCTACCACGCGGAACCGACGCCCGCCTTCCTCGACTACGTGCAGGCGATCTACGGCGATGCCGATTTCGTCGTGCTGTTCGAGGGTAACCAGCTTCTGCTCCGCAGCCTCGATCTCCTCGGCATCCCGTTCATCGACGTGGTGCTGCACCCCGTGCGATTCCTCGAAGACGTGGTGCTGGGCTTCCGCAGTTCCGACCCCGATGTGCAGCACCGCCTGACGGAATTCGCCATCGCGGAGGAGATGTTCTTCCGCGAGGCCGCGCTGCTGCGCGGGGGCTTGATGAAGGACACGATCGGCATCCCGAAGGATGTGAGGGTGGTCTTCTTCGGCCAGACAGCCGACGACAAGGTGCTGATCCATGACGGGGCGCTGGTGGACCTCGCCACCGCGCCCCTGCCCTACGACACCAGGCGCTTCCAGACCTTCGAACGGGCGGGCTTCAAGCCCCACCCCTTCAACCACGACGATTTCGGCATCTTCGCGCGGGTGCCCTTCCACCGCGTTGTCCCGGTGGAGGAGAATTTCTACCGGATCGTGTCGAGCGACCAGATCGCCGAGATCGTCTCCGTCACCTCCAGCGTCTCGGTAGAGGCGAGGTATTTCGGCAAGCGCGGCACCCATCTCGGCCGCTTCCCCTATGAATTCTGGCCCGGGTCGCAGGGCGGCGGCGCCTATGTCCCCCTGGCGCATGAATACCTGCATGTCGCCTTCTGGCAGCGCCTGTTCGCCGGCCATCTGCCGGGCGGGGCCGTCCCGCGCGGCTTCCTGGGCCCCAGCAAGATCCGGCTCTCGCTTCGCAGCTTCTGGGGCTTCAACGAGGTGACCCAGCGCGTCGCGGCCGGCATCGCCTGACGGCCGGCGGCCGGACGGCACGATGGCAGGAGGACAGGGTGGAGCGGGCGATGGGAATCGAACCCACGACATTCAGCTTGGGAAGCTGACGTTCTACCTCTGAACTACGCCCGCAGCACTGAGGTGTCCCCCTTCATACCGCGCCCGCCGCACACCCCGCAAGCCATGCCTTGACCCCCACCGCCCCCGCGCCTATCCGTCATGGCGGCGCCCTGGCGCCCCTCGCGATTTGTCCGGCCTGATTGCGGCGAGGTCCCGGTGATGCGGGCGGCGGGCGTTCCGCCGAAAACAAGCGCGCTAAAGGGCCGCCGGGTGGGCCGTGCGCCGCCCGACGTGCCCCGAAAGGGGGGCCGGACGCCGCGTTTCGGCAGCCAGGCTGCCCAGAAGGTGTTCCGATGGCCAAGTCCCTGCCTGACCGTCCCCTCCGCCCCGCGACCCTGCTGGTCCGCGGCGGCCAGATGCGCTCCAACCATGACGAGACGTCGGAGGCGCTCTACCTGACCTCCGGCTTCGTCTATGAAAGCGCCGGCCAGGCGGAGGAAACCTTCCTCGGCACCGTCCAGCACTACCAGTATTCCCGCTTCGGCAACCCGACCACCACCATGCTGGAGGACCGGCTGGCGGCGCTGGAGGGGGCGGAAGCCTGCCGGCTGACGGCGACCGGCATGGCCGCCGTCCATGCCTCCATGCTGTCGCACCTGAAGGCGGGCGACCGCGTCGTCGCCTCCCGCGCCCTGTTCGGGTCCTGCCACTGGATCTGTTCCACCCTGCTGCCGCGCTACGGCATCACCTGCGAGTTCGTGGATTGCGGGGACCTCGGCCAGTGGAAGGCCGCGCTGTCGAAGCCGGCCAACCTCGTGCTGCTGGAAACGCCGTCCAACCCGATGCTGGAACTGGTGGACATGGCCGCGGTCTGCGACCTGGCGCATGCAGCCGGCGCCATCGTCGTGGTGGACAACGTCTTCGCGACGCCCCTGCTGCAGAAGCCCATGCAGTTCGGCGCCGATGTCGTCGTCTATTCCTGCACCAAGCACATGGACGGCCAGGGCCGCGTGCTGGGCGGCGCCGTGCTCGGCCGCAAGAAGTGGGTGGATGAGGTGCTGCAGCCCTTCATCCGCAACACCGGCCCCTCCATCAGCCCGTTCAATGCCTGGGTCATCCTGAAGGGGCTGGAGACGCTGCACCTGCGCCTGCCCGCGATGTGCCGCAGCGCCGCCGCCATCGCCGATTTCCTGGCGGAGCGCAGCGAGATCTCGCGCGTTCTCTACCCCTTCCGCGTGGACCATCCGCAGCATGCGCTGGCCAAGGCGCAGATGGCGGCCGGCGGCAGCCTGGTCACCTTCGACGTGAAGGGCGGCAAGGAAGCGGCGTTCCGGTTCCTCGATGCCCTCAAGCTCGTCGACGTCTCCAACAACCTCGGCGATGCGAAGTCGCTGGTGACGCATCCCGCAACGACGACGCATATGCGCGTGGGCGCGGAGGAACGCGCCAAGCTCGGCATCACCGACGGCACCATCCGCTTCTCCGTGGGGCTGGAGGATGTGGCCGACCTGATCGCCGATGTGTCGGAGGCGCTGGACGCCATCGCCCCAGCCCCCGCGCCGACCCGCCGTGTGCCGATCGTCGAGGTCGAGCCGGTGCCTGCGCCGGAAACGGCTGCGGAAGCCGCGCCGAAGCCGAAGAAGGCCCCGAAGCCCAAGGCGGCGCCGAAGGCCGAGGCCCCCGCGGATGCGACGCTGTTCGAACTGACGGCGCCGCTGCCGGAAGCCCCGAAGCGCAAGGGCGGATAGCGCCGTGGAGCTTTCCACCTGGCTCGCCTTCTGCGCCGCGGCGGCGGTGATGGTGCTGATCCCCGGCCCCACCATCCTGCTGGTCATCGGCCAAAGTCTTGGTGGAGGTAGCCTGGGTGGGGGGCTCCGCAACGCGCTGCCACTGGCGGCCGGGGTGGCGCTGGGCGACCTGGTGGCCATGGTGCTGTCCCTGGCCGGGCTCGGCGCGCTGCTGGCGGCCTCCGCCACGCTGTTCACCGCGGTGAAATGGGGGGGCGCGGCCTATCTGGTCTGGCTTGGCGTCCAGATGTGGCGGGCGCCGGTGACGGCGGAGGCAGCGCCACCGCTGCCACCCTCCCGCGCCTTCCGCCAGGCCTTCATCGTCACGGCGCTGAACCCCAAGGGCATCGTCTTCTTCGTGGCCTTCGTGCCGCAGTTCATCGATGCCCGGGGCGGTTTCGTGACGCAGGCCGCGATCCTGGTCGCGACCTTCGTCACCATCGCCGCCATCAATGCCCTGTCCTACGCGATGCTGGCGGGCAAGCTCTCCGGCGCGGTGCGCCGGCCTTCGGTGCGGCGGCTGCTGAACCGGGCGGGCGGTTCGGTGCTGGTGGCGGCGGGGCTGGCGGTGGCGCTCCGCCGGGCCTGACCATGGCTGGACAGCGCCCGGCGCCGCGTCCAGGATTCGGCACGGGGGAACAACGCCATGGCTGACGATTACAGCGAAACCACGCGGGATATCCGCGTCTCCGTCCGCAGCTTCTACCTGGCGGACCAGTCGGAGCCGGATCGCAGCCACTTCGTCTGGGCCTATCGCGTCACCATCGAGAATCGCGGCCGGCACACCGTGCAACTGCTCAAGCGCAGTTGGCGCATCACGGATGCCCAGGGCCGCACGCAGCAGGTGCATGGCGAAGGCGTGGTCGGCGAACAGCCGGTGCTCGAGCCCGGGCAGAACTTCGAATACACCTCCGGCACGCCGCTCTCCACGCCATCGGGCTTCATGCGCGGCGCCTACCACATGGTCGTGACGGCGACGGGAGAGGCCTTCGACGTGGCGATCCCCCCCTTCAGCCTGGACAGCCCCCACCAGCCCACCAGCCGGGTGCACTGAACCCCGCATCCCACGGTTGCGCCCCGCCCCCCGGTCGGGCATACGCAGGCCATCCCGTCGATACCGCGCGGGAGAGAGCGGGCGAATCGCCCCGGGTCATGTCCCGGACGCGATCATCACCGCCGCCGAAGGCGCAACCGGCCCCCGGAAACGCTCAGGCAGAAGGAACCGCGCGGAGAAGGGACCTCTGGAAAGCCTGCATCCCGAACGGGGTGTGGCACCGACGGAGTAAGGCACCCCCGGAACGGGTCGGGCCGAATCTCTCAGGTCACGGGACAGAGGGGGGCCACGGATCAACCCACGCCACTTCGGCGGGGGCAACGCCTGTGGGGGCACCGTGGCCGAAAACACAAGCAGCGAAACGCTGCTCGAGACTCCGTTGGCATCGCTGCATCGCGAATTGGGCGGCCGCATGGTCCCCTTCGCCGGCTATTCCATGCCCGTGCAGTATCCGCTCGGCATCATGGGGGAGCATCTGCACACCCGCGCCGCCGCCGGGCTGTTCGACGTCTCCCATATGGGCCAGGCGGAGCTGGTCGGGGAAGGCGCGGCTGCGGCGCTGGAAAAGCTGACGCCGGCGGATGTGCAGGCGCTGAAGCCTGGCCGCCAGCGCTACGGCGTGCTGATGACCGAAACGGGCGGCATCCTGGATGATTTCATGGTCGCCAATCTCGGCGACCGGCTGTTCCTGGTGCTGAACGCGTCGCGCAAGCACCTCGACATCCCCGCGATCGAGGCCGTGCTGCCGACGGGCGTCCGGCTCAACCCCCTGCCCGACCGCGCGCTGATCGCCCTGCAGGGCCCGGCTGCCGTCGCCGCCATCGCGACCCTCGCGCCCGGCATCGCGCAGCTCACCTTCATGGGCATCGGCCAGTTCACCATCGCCGGCATCCCCGCCATCGTCAGCCGCAGCGGCTACACCGGGGAGGATGGGGTCGAAGTCTCCGTCCCCGCGGACCAGGCGGAAGCCTTCGCCCGCGCCCTGCTGGCGCTGCCCGGCGTGCAGCCCGCCGGCCTCGGCGCCCGGGATTCCCTGCGGCTGGAAGCCGGCCTCTGCCTCTACGGCAACGACCTCGATGAGACGACGAGCCCGGTCGAGGCCAATCTGGTCTGGTCCATCGGCAAGCGCCGCCGCATGGCGTTCGACTTCCTCGGCGCCGAACGCGTGCGGGAGGAGCTGGACAACGGCCCGAAGCGGCTTCGCGTCGGCATCCTGCCGGAAGGCCGCCAGCCCGCCCGCGGCCACACCCCCGTCCATGCACGTGGGGGCGAGGCGGTGGGCGAGATCACCTCCGGCGGCTTCGGCCCCTCCGTCAACGGCCCCGTCGCCATGGGCTACCTGGCCCGCGCCGCCGCCACGGACAATGCACCGCTCGACCTGATGGTGCGCGGCAAGGCCCTGCCTGGCCGCGTCGCCGCCCTGCCCTTCACCCCCCACCGCTACGCCCGCTGAGAAGGACCCGGACAATGGCCGAACTGCGCTTCACCAAGGACCATGAATGGGTGCGGCTGGAGGGCGATGTCGCCACCATCGGCATCACCGACCATGCGCAGAACGCGCTGGGTGACGTCGTCTTCGTGGACCTGCCCGAGGCCGGCCGCGAGGTCGCGGAAGGCGAGGCCTGCGCCGTCGTCGAGAGCGTGAAGGCCGCCTCCGACGTCTATGCCCCCGTCGCCGGCCGCGTCGTCGAATCCAATGCCGGCGTCGCGGAGAATCCCGCGCTGATCAACAGCGACCCGACCGGCGATGGCTGGTTCTTCAAGCTGACCGCCGTGGACGAAGCCGCCATCGCCGCCCTGATGGACGAAGCCGCCTACGCCGCCTTCCTGGAGACGCTGGCATGAGCGTCCTCTCCGACCTGACCGCGCTGGAGGACAAGGGCGAATTCGCCCGGCGCCATATCGGCCCCTCCGAGGCCGAGATCGCCACGATGCTGGAGACGGTTGGCGCGGAGAGCCTGGAAGCGCTCGCCGCCCGCACCGTGCCCGCGGCCATCCGCAGCACCGCCGCGCTCCCCCTGCCGCCGCCGGCGACGGAAGCGGAAGTGATCGCGGAACTGCGTGGCCTGGCCGCGAAGAACCGCGCCGACATCAAGTCCCTGATCGGCATGGGCTACCACGGCACGCTGACGCCGCCCGTCATCCTGCGCAACGTGCTGGAGAATCCGGGCTGGTACACCGCCTACACGCCCTACCAGGCCGAACTCGCCCAGGGCCGTCTGGAAGCGCTGCTGAATTTCCAGACGCTGGTGACAGACCTCGCCGGCCTGCCCGTCGCCAACGCCTCGCTCCTCGATGAAGCGACGGCGGCGGCGGAAGCCATGGCGCTGGCCCACGCCGCGACCAAGGGCAAGTCGGACACGCTGATCATCGCGTCCGACGTCCACCCGCAGACCCGCGCGGTGGTGGAAGCGCGCGCGGAGCCGCTGGGTTTTCGCGTGACCATCGCGACCCCTGCCGAGATCGTCGCCGCGGCAGCCGCGCAAAAGCCCTTCGCGCTGCTGCTGCAATATCCCGGCACCACCGGCGAAGCCCGTGACCTGACGCGGGAAATCGCGGCGGTCCATGGCGCCGGCGGCCTCGCCATCGTGGCGGCCGATCCGCTCTCCCTCGTGCTGCTGAAGCCGCCCGGGGAGATGGGCGCCGACGTCGTCATCGGCTCCACCCAGCGCTTCGGCGTGCCGATGGGCTATGGCGGCCCGCACGCCGCCTACATGGCGGTGAAGGACGCCCATAAGCGCCTGATGCCGGGCCGCCTGGTCGGCGTTTCCCTCGACGCCGCCGGCCATCCCGCCATGCGCCTGGCCCTCCAGACGCGCGAACAGCACATCCGGCGAGAGAAGGCGACAAGCAACATCTGCACCGCGCAGGTGCTGCTGGCCGTCATGGCCTCCATGTACGCCGTCTGGCACGGCCCCGAAGGCCTGACCCGCATCGCGAAGCGCATCGCGCTGCAGGCCCGCCTGCTCGCCGGTGCCGCGAAGCGCGCGGGCTTCAAGCTGCGCCATCACGACTTCTTCGACACCATCACGATCGAAGCCGGCGCGAAGGCCGATGCGCTGATGGCCGCCGCCCTCAAGCGCGGCTTCAACCTGGCCCGCCACGCGGACCAGGGCATCGGCATCGCCCTCGATGAGACGGTGACGCGCGACGACCTGCTCGCGCTCGTTGCTGCCATCGCGGAAGCCGCCGGCACCGCGGCGCCCAGGCTGGATGCGGTGGATGCCGAAGGCGGCATCCCCGGTTCGCTGACCCGCGCCAGCGCCTTCCTGACCGCGGAGGTCTTCCGCAGCCACCACGCCGAACACGCGATGCTCCGCTACCTCAAGAAGCTGGAGGACAAGGACGTCGCGCTGAACCGCAGCATGATCCCGCTGGGGTCCTGCACCATGAAGCTGAACGCCACGGCGGAGATGATCCCCGTGACCTTCCCCGGCTTCGGCGCCATCCACCCCTTCGCGCCCGTGGACCAGGCGACGGGCTACCTGGAGATGATCAAGCGGCTGGAAGGATGGCTCTGCGCCGTCACCGGCTTCGCCGCCGTCTCCCTCCAGCCCAATGCCGGCAGCGCCGGTGAATATGCGGGGCTGCTCGCCATCCGCGCCTATCACCGCGCCCGTGGCGATACGCAGCGCGATGTCTGCCTGATCCCCTCCTCCGCCCATGGCACCAACCCCGCCTCCGCCGTCATGGCGGGGATGAAGGTCGTCGTCGTCGGCTGCGACCGGGACGGCAATGTCGATCTCGACGACCTCCGCGCCAAGGCGGACCAGCACGCGGAACGCCTCTCCGCGCTGATGGTCACCTACCCCTCGACCCATGGCGTCTTCGAGGAAGCGATCCGGGAGATCTGCGCCCTGATCCATGAGAAGGGCGGCCAGGTCTACATGGACGGCGCCAACATGAACGCGCAGGTGGGCCTGACCTCACCGGCCGCGATCGGCGCCGATGTCTGCCACCTGAACCTGCACAAGACCTTCTGCATCCCGCATGGCGGCGGCGGTCCCGGCGTCGGCCCGATCGGCGTCGCCGCGCACCTGGCGCCCTACCTGCCCTCCCACCCGCTGCTCGCGGAAGCGGGGCCGCAGGCGACCTCCCACGGGCCGGTCAGCGCCGCGCCCTTCGGCAGCGCCTCCATCCTGCCGATCTCCTACGCCTACATCCGCATGATGGGGCCGGAAGGCCTCAAGCGCGCGACGGAAGTCGCCATCCTCAACGCCAACTACATGGCGGTGAAGCTGGCGGAACACTACCCCGTGCTCTACCGCGGCCGGCAGGGCATGGTGGCGCATGAATGCATCCTGGATTGCCGCGGCTTCCAGCAGAATGGCGGCGCCTCGGTCGAGGACATCGCCAAGCGCCTGCAGGATTACGGCTTCCACGCCCCCACAATGTCCTGGCCCGTCACCGGCACGCTCATGGTGGAGCCGACGGAATCCGAGACCAAGGGCGAACTCGATCGCTTCATCGAAGCCATGGTCTCGATCCGCGCCGAAATCCGCGCCATCGAACAGGGCCGGATGGACGCGAAGGACAACCCGCTGAAGAACGCGCCCCACACCGCCGCCGAAGTCACGGCGGAGGCATGGACGCACCCCTACAGCCGCCAGCAGGCCGCCTTCCCCCTGCCCTACGTCGCCCGGCAGAAATACTGGCCGCCGGTCAAGCGCGTGGACAACGTCCACGGCGACCGCAACCTGGTCTGCACCTGCGCACCGCTGGAAGCCTACGCGCAAGCGGCGGAATAGGGGTTTCGCGGGGGCGGCGCCGGTTGCCGCAGGGAGGGCTTTGCCCTCCCCGCACCCCACCCACCAAGGGCCAGCGGGCCCTTGGAACCCATGAGATACAACGACGAAGGGGGAGGGGGCACTTCGGCCCCCTCCCCCTTCGTCGTTATGCCCGCGGTCCAGGGTCCCGCTGGACCCTGGCGGGGGGTGCAGGGGGGCAGCGCCCCCCCTGCGAGGCAACCCGCGACGACCTACGAAGGCCCCATCGCGCGCATCGCGCGGGCGCCCCAGCGCTTCGCCAGGAAGGTCACCAGCGCCACCGATCCGCCGTGCCAGATCAGCACCATCGCGGCCGCGTCCAGGTGGTGCACCAGGGACAGCCCGACGGAGGCGATGGCGGCGGCGGCGAGGCCCGCCAGCGCCGCCACGGGCCCGGGTCGCAGCGGCGCGGCGTGGCGCGTCATCCACAGCATGCCGAGGGTCAGCGGGATGCCGAAGCCGATGATGAAGCGCATGCAGCCGAAGCTGGTGCCGAGTGCCGGGAAGCCCTGGTCCACGAATTCCTGGATGCAGCCCCAGCCGAGGCCCGAGACCCAGAAGGCCGCGAAGGGCAGCGGCAGCAGCGCCCAGCGGTCGCTGCGGTCCGGCAGGGCCAGGTGGAAGGCGGCGATGGCGGCCGCCGTGCCGGTCAGCAGCGCCGCCGCCAGATTCACCTGTTCATGCATCAGCATCAGGCGCTGTTCGATGTCGTGCCGGAAGCCGGAGACCGCGACGCCGAGTGCCACCACGGCCGTCGCCATCGCCAGCCAGCCGAGTGCGGCCAGCAGCGGCGGGGCCACGCGGCGCACCGGCGTCAGCCCGGCGGAAAGCCGGCTGATCAGGTCATCGGTCCGCATCACTCATCCCCCTTCACGCCGAAGCGCTTGCGCAGCGACTGCATCGCGCGATGGGTCGCGACCTTCAAGGCACCGACGCTGAGGCCCGATCGCGCCGAGGCTTCTGCCAGCGACAGATCCTCCAGCTTCGCCAGGCGCAGCGCCGTGCGCTGGCTTTCCGGCAGCGACGATACCGCGTCGCGCAGGTTGCGCGCGGCGATCCGTTCCTCCGCCACCGGCGCGACGGAAGCAGCACCTTCCGGCAGGTCGTCGATGTTGGATTCGCGCCCCGCGCCACGGCCCCGCCGGCGCAGCCGGTCCACGGCCCGGCGCGTCGCGATGGTGGTGAGCCAGGGGCCGAAGGGGCGTTCCGGGTCGTAGGTATGGCGCAGCGCGTGGATGGTCATCAGCGCGTCCTGCACCGCGTCCTCGGCCTCCGCCGTATCGCGGATGCGGGCGCGGCACAGGCTGCGGAGCCGCGGCGTGATCTCCCGCAGCAGCGTGTCATAGGCACGGGCATCGCCGGCCTGCGCGGCGGCCAGCAGGCCACCCCAGCGGGCTTCCTGGGTCGCGCGGGTGGGGGCGGCGTCGCTCATGGGGGTGTAGCCGGCCGAGAGGCTGGCAGCGTGCATGTCACGCCTCGGCCAGGCGGGGCCAGTTCGCCGCTGCCCGCGCGATATGGCCGGGAATGTCGCGCCGCCATTGCCGTTGCACGCCCCGATCGTAGTTGAGGTAGAGCACGCCGGCTTCGATGTGCCACGCCTCCGGGTCGATATCCACCTTGTAGCCGCGGGCGACGCCGAAGGCGCAGTAGCCGCCGAAGGCGGGGGCGAAGGCGGCGGGATCGGCCTCGAACCGCGCCAGGTTGGCGGCGGAGGCGAAGTGCCAGGCGACGCCGGCGTGGTCCGCCTGGAAGGCCGCCTGGCCGCGGCGCGGCCGGCCCTCGGTGAACCAGGCGACCGGGTCATGGCCGCGCAGCGCCACGCCGCCGGCGTTGTTCACCGCGCGCACCCGCGGCGTGGCGAGGGCCGGCTGCACGAAGGGGATGACGGCCAGGGTGAAAAGGCTGCGGCGCAGCATGGCGGGGATCTTCCAATGACAAGGATGCCAGGCGCTTCGTCAGGCGCGGGCCCCTGGTTACGGCCCCTTGCGCGCCCCTGCATCCCAGCGCCACGCTGCCGCATGAATGAAACGCCCCCCTGGACCACCACGGCGTCGGAGACGCTGGTGGAGGATCGCTGGATCAAGCTGCGCGCGGACCGCCTGCGCACCCGTGCCGGCACGGAGATCGCGCCCTGGTACGTGCTGGACTACGCCGATTGGTGCTGCGCCGTGGCCATCACCCCCGATGGCCGCGTCGTGATGGTACGCCAGTGGCGCCATGGTGCGCAGGCCTGGTCGCTGGAACTGCCAGGCGGCGTGATGGACCCCGGGGATGCGGATGCCATCGCCGCCGCGCGCCGCGAATTGCGGGAGGAGACGGGCTATGACGCCCCCGAATGGCGCTTCCTGTACGCTGCCCACGCCAACCCCGCCATCCAGACCAACCGCCTGCATATCGTGCTGGGCACCGGCGCCGTACCCGTCGCCGCCGCGACGCCGGAGCCGACGGAGGAGATCGCCGTGGTGCTGATGACGGTGGAGGAGGTGCTGGCCGCGGTGGCCGGCGGCCGCATCGGGCAATCCATGCATGTGGGCGGCATCCTCGTCGCCCTCGCCGCCGCCGGGCGCATCCGGCAGGAGATCGCGTGATGAGCAGCGTGAACGTCGTCCGCCTGGCGCCGCACCACCGGGAGGCGTGGGAACGCCTCTATGCCGGCTATGCCGCCTTCTACAAGGTGGAGCAGACGCCGGAGATGCGCGCCCGCGTCTGGGGCTGGATCATGGACCCCGCGCATGAGGTGAAGGCGCTGGTGGCGGAGAACGAGTCCCGCGCGGTGCTGGGCCTCGCCCATTACCGCCCCTTCGCGCGGCCGCTTTCGGCCAGCGTCGGCGGCTACCTCGATGATCTGTTCGTGGACCCCGCCGCGCGCGGCCAGCGCGTGGCGGATGCGCTGATCGACGCGGTGGCGGAGGAAGGCCGCCAGCGCGGCTGGACCGTGATCCGCTGGATCACGGCCGACGACAACTATCGCGGCCGCGGCGTCTATGACCGCATGGCGACGCGCACGATGTGGATCACCTACGACCGCAAGCTGGGCTGAGAACGCTCCCTCCCCCGCGCATGCGGGAGAGGGCGGCGCCTCTCAGTTGCCGACGCGCACGAAGCGCAGCGGGAAGTAGTTGTCCGCCAGCTGCTGGAGCTGGATGTTGCTCCGCGCCGCCCAGATCACGGTCTGCTGGTGCAGCGGCAGGTGGCCCACCGCATCGGTGTGGATCTTCAGCGCTTCCTCGATCATCGCCTGGCGCGCCTGCGGGTTGGTCTCCACCGCCATGCTCGTCACCAGTTCATCGAAGCGGGCATTGCTGAAGCCGCCCACGTTGAACAGCCCGCGGTCGCCCCGGCGCGACGCCATCAGGTTGAAGAAGGCGTTGTGGGCGTCATAGGTGTTGGGTGTCCAGCCCAGCATGTAGAAGCTGGTGTTGTAGCGCGGGCCCAGGATCTCCGCGAAGTAGCGGGCGCGGGTCTGCGCGTTCAGCGTGACGCGCACGCCGATGCGCGCCAGCATGGAGACCACGGCCGTGCAGATCGCCTCATCATTCACGTAGCGGTCGTTCGGGCAGTCCAGCGTCACGCCGAAGCCCTGGGGATAGCCGGCTTCCGCCAGCAGCCGCCGCGCCAGGTCCGGGTTGTAGGCCGCCACCTGGTCGCCGGCCGTGGTGTGGCCGTTCACCCCCGGCCCGATCATCAGCCCCGTCGGCCGCGCCTGGCCGCGCATCACGGTCCGCACGATGGCCGCGCGGTCGATCGCGTGGTTGAAGGCCTGCCGCACGCGGATGTCCTGGAACGGGTTGCGCCCCCGCACATCGGATTTCAGCAGTTCCGGCCGCATCTGGTCGAAGCCGAGGTAGATGGTCCGCAGTTCCGCCTGCTGGTGCACGCGGATGTTGGGCGTGCGGGACAGGCGGTCCGTGTCCTGCGGCGGCACGGTATAGACCATGTCCACCTCCCCGCTCAGCAGGGCGGCGATGCGCGTCGCGTCATTGGCGATGACGTTGAACTCGACGCGGGTCAGGTTGTGTTCCGGCCGGTCCCACCAGCCCGGATTCGGCGCCAGCACCGTGCGGCGGTCGGGCTCCCGCGACACCAGGCGGAAGGGGCCGGTGCCCATGGCGTTGCGGGTCGCGAAATTCTCGGCGCCCGTGGTCAGGTCGGCGCTGCGCGTCGCGTTGTTCGCCTCCGCCCAGCGGCGGGACATCATGCCGATGCCGGTGATCTCCTCCAGGAAGATCGGGTTCGGCGCATGGGTTTCCACATCCACCGTATGGTCGTCGACGCGCCGCGCTTCCTTCACGCTGGCGAGCGACCCGCCCACATTCGATCCCTGCGCCTTCGCCCGCACGATGGAGAACACGACATCATCCGCCGTGAAGGGCGTGCCATCCGTGAAGGTAACGCCGCGGCGGAGGTGGAAGCGCCACACAGTCGGCGCGGTCTGCTCCCAGCGCTCGGCCAGCGAGGCTTCGACCTGCAGCTGCCGGTTCCGCCGGACCAGCGGCTCATACACATTCTGCATGAAGCTCAGCAGGAAGGTCTCCTGCCGGGCATAGGGATCCATGGAGTTCACATCACCGTCATTGGCCCAGCGGAACAGATTGGCCTGGGCCGGCGGCGCGGCGAAAGCGGTCGCCGCAAACAGGGCGGCCGCCAGGAAACTGCGCTTCATGTTGCTTCTCCGACATGATGTTGCGGCTAAGTTATCCCGCGCCAGGGCCGGCGACCAGCGCGCACGGCTTGAAGAGACGAAACCGCCACGCCATTAATGTCGTTAACGTTATGTAAGGGCAAAGCCATGGGTCGTTTCATCATCGCCCGCAACAGCGCGATCAACCCGCTGACCGCGCTGAGCAGCATGGAGAATACGTCGCTCCGCACGTTGAACACCGGCACCTTCATCGTGGACGGCACGCTGGGCGGACGCCCGGGGAGCATCGAGATCTATGGCATCGGCTTCGGGGCCAACGGGCAGAACCTCCTCCAGCCCAATGGCGGCGCCATCGTCACCAGGGTCTATGTGGTCGTCGACGGGGTCCGGCTGGTCGACATCAGCGATGTCAGCATCAATGGCAACAACCTCTATCGATGGCTGGCGCTGGGCGACGGCAACGCCTTCGACGCCGCCATCATGTCGGGACCGTCGGAGGTGCGCCTGTCGGACTTCAGTGAGGCCCAGGGCGGCCGCGAAGGCCACGACAGCATGTTCGGCTACGGGGGCAACGACACGCTGCAGGGCGATTCGGAAAACGACAGCCTCTGGGGCGGCGATGGCGATGACGTCCTGACCGGCGGCACGGGCAATGATCTGGTGCTGGGGGAGGCAGGCTTCGACGTCGCGCGCTTCGTCGTCGGCCGTGCCAGTGCGGAGTGGGCGCTGCTCGCCGATGGATCCTGGCGCGTCACCGCCAGCACCGAAGGCACCGACATCATCAGCGGGATCGAGCGGATCGACTTCATCGGCACCTCCGTCATGCTGGGCAACACCGCCCGTCCTCGGGACCTGAATGGCGACGGGCGGGCTGACCTGGCGTGGCGGGGCGCCGATGGCACGGTCGCGCTCTGGACGATGAGCAACCTGTCGATCACCGGTGGCGGCACGGTCGCGCGGGTCGGCAGTGACTGGACGCTGCTGGGCCTGGCGGAGACGGACAGCAATGGCCGCGCCGACCTCGTGTGGCTGTCCAACGCCGGCGCGATCCAGGTCTGGAGCATGAACGGCACCAGCGTCGGCCTCGCCAACGTCCCGGGATCGCGGCCTCTCGGCACCACCTTCCAGGGCATGGCCGACATGACCGGGGACGGCAACGCGGACCTGCTGTGGCGCGACCTGTCGACGGGTGCGGTCAGCATGCAGCGCCTCGACGGCGTCTATGGCGTCAGCGGCTCGCGCAGCGTCGGCACGGTGACGACGGACTGGACCATCGCCGGCCTCGGCGACTTCAACGCCGATGGCCGCGCGGACATCCTGTGGCGCGGGGCGGCCGGGCAGGTCGTTGTCTGGGCGATGGATGGCAACACTGTCATCGGCGGCGGGCAGGTGGCGAATGTCGGGCTGGACTGGCAGGTCCGCGGCCTGGCCGACTTCAACGCCGATGGCCGCGCCGACATGGTCTGGCGCAACAGCACCACGGGCGATGTCGTGGTCTGGCTGATGAATGGCACCTCCATCATCGGTGGCGGCGCGGTCGCGCAGGTTGAGACGTCCTGGAACATCCGCGCGGTGGGCGACGTGAACGGCGATGGCCGCGCGGACCTGATCTGGCGCAGCGGTGGCGGCACGGTGGTGAACTGGTTCATGGATGGCGCGACGGTCCGCGGCGGCGGCGTGGTGCTGGATGTCAGCACCGATTGGCAGATGGTCTGACGCCAGGCGTATCCGCCGATCCTGGAACTGCGGGAGGAGGGGGCCGAAAGGCCCCCTCATCGTTTCGGCCTGTGCGCCGGGGAAGGGCAGCGATGTGAGCCCCCAGCGGCGGGCACGACCAGCGGCGGGCACGAAAAAAGGGGGCCTTGCGGCCCCCTTCTGTCATGACCAGTCGATGAAAGGGGCCGTCAGGCCGCCTTCAGCGCCCGCGGCAGATCCGCAACCGCGGCGTCGATCAGCGTGGCGTCGGCCTGGGCGTCCACCGTCTGGGCCAGCACTTCCCGCGCCGCGACCACGGCGATCTCGGCGGCGGCGTTGCGGACTTCCGCGACGGCACCGGCCTCGGCGGCCGCAATGCGGTCCATCGCCATCCGCTCGCGCCGCCTGGCGGCGGTCTCAGCGTCGGCCGCCGCGGCCTGGGCCAGGCGCTCGGCCTCGGCACGGGCACGGGCGATCATGTCCTCCGCTTCCGCCAGCGCGGCGGCGCGGTCGGCGATCGCCTGCTGGCGCATCGCCTCCGCTTCCGCGCGAAGCTGGGCGGCTTCCGCCAGTTCGGCGCGGATCCGCTCACCGCGGCCATCGAGGCGCGTGGTGATCTGCGCCCAGGCCGTCTTGGCGACCAGCAGGACGAAGAGGACGAAGGAGACCGCGACCCAGAACTTCGGGTCGAGCCAGAAATGCGCGTAGTGGTGTTCCATGGCGCCCTGTCTCCTCAGCCCTGGCCGCGCGCGGCGAGCGCACGGTCCACGGCGGCACCCAGCGCCGCCTGGTCGCTGCGGCCGGTCAGGCGGACCATCAGCGCATCCGCCGTCTCGGTCGAGACCTGGCGCAGCGCGCCCATGGCGGCGTCGCGGGCACGACCGATGCGGGCTTCCGCCTCATCGATCTGCTTCGCCAGCCGGGCAGCCAGCGCATCGGCGCGGGCCGTCGTTTCCGCCTGGGCCGATTGCATCGCTTCCGCGATCGCGGCCTGCGCTTCCGCCCGGGCCTTGGCCGAGGCTTCGCGATAGGCGGCGGTGGCCGCATCGGCTTCCGCCTTGGCGGCGCGCGCGGCTTCGAGGTCACCCTCGATCCGCTGGCGGCGATCCTCCAGCACTTCCGCCACGCGCGGCAGCGCGTAGTTGGAAAGCACGAAGTAGAGCACCCCGAAGATGATCAGCAGCCAGACGATCTGGGCGATGATCAGCGGATTGCCGAACTCGAGCTGCGGCATGGTGTGTCGGGTCTCCTCGGTCTGTCCGCCGGCGCGCCACCGGCAAGGCCACTGGCTAGGATGATGGCGCGCTGTAATCCCTCAGGCCGCAGGCGGGGTGGCCATGGCCACCCGCGCCCCGGCAGGCGGGATCAGGTGAACAGGATGAGGAACGCGATCAGCAGCGCGAAGAGCGCGACGGCTTCCGTGAGCGCGAAGCCCAGGATGCCGATCGGGAACACCGCATCGCGAGCCGCCGGATTGCGGGCCACGCTGGTGATCATCGCGGAGAAGATGTTGCCGATGCCGAGGCCAACGCCGAACAGCGCGATCACGGCGATGCCAGCCCCGAGGGCCTTCGCGGCAGCCACTTCCATCTGTGTATCCTTCCGTCTTGTGTGAACTGGGGTGGGATTGGTCTGAACGGACGCCAGGCCTGCGGATCAGTGCAGGTGCACGGCGTCGTGCAGGTAGATGCTGGTGAGGATGGCGAAGACATACGCCTGGAGGAACGCCACCAGCACTTCGAAGCCGACCAGCGCGATGTTCACCCCGAGCGGCAGCACCGCCACGAAGGGACCGACGGCGCCCAGGCCACCGAGCAGGACGATGAAGGTGGCGAACACCTTCAGCATCACGTGGCCGGCGACCATGTTGGCGAACAGTCGGATGGACAGGCTGACCGGGCGCGAGAGGTAGGACACGATCTCGACCGGGATGATGATCGGCGCCAGCCAGATCGGCGCGCCTTCCGGGAAGAAGTATCCGAAGAACTTCCGGCCATGCAGCATCAGCGCCACGACCGTGATCAGCACGAACACCACCGCGGCCAGCGCGAAGGTCACCGCGATGTGGCTCGTGAAGGTGAAGGCGTAGGGCAGCAGCCCCAGCAGGTTGCCGAACAGCACGAACATGAACAGCGTGAAGACGAAGGGGAAGAAGCGCTTGCCCTCATCCCCCACCTGCCCCAGCACCAGGTCATGCACGAATTCGTAAGAGGATTCCGCCAGGCTCTGCAGCCGGCCCGGCACCACCGCGCGCGCCGACATGCCGAACATGATCAGCGCCGTGATCAGCCCCGCCGCCAGCAGCATATGCGCATTGGACTGCGAGAACCCGACCGAGGAGCCGATCGGGCCCAGCACGGTCGCGAGCTCGAACTGGCTCAGCGCGTCGATCGTCTTACCTTCGGCGGCCACTCTCGATTCCCCCGGTCGCCGCATCCGCGGCAGCCTCGATCCCTACCCAGCCCGCCAGGGACAAGTCCCCGGGGCCTATTTCCGTGCCGCATCGCGTGGCTTGAACAGCCGGTAGACGTTCAACACGCCCGCGACGCTGCCGAAGACGAAGAACAGCAGGAAGAGCCACGGCCAGGTGCCGAGCCAGCGGTCCAGGAACCAGCCAGCCGCCACGCCGACGACGAGTGCCGAGACGACCTCGACCCCCGCGCGAAACCCGATGCCCCAGGTGCTGCCCGGCGGCAGATTTCCCGTTCTGCCGGGCTCGGGATCCATCCCTCGCCGCGACCGGGCCTGCCGGAGCCGATCCTCGAAGCCGTCTGGTTTCGTCACGCCTGCTCTCCCCCGCGGTGCCCCGCCCGGAAGGCGCGCGCTCCCTACGATGTGGGGTTAGCAGTGTCAAGGCGATGGCTGCGGTGCAGCATGGCCGGGATGAAGGATTCGTGACGCGCGCGCCACCAGGAACGCCCGGTGATCACCCCGGTTTCAGACGCCTGCCAGGTCCAGCAGCCGCTTCATGGCGGTGGGCATCGCGGCCCTGGCGGCGGCGGCGTCCCACCAGGCCAGGCCCTCCGGCGCCAGCCCCCCCGGCGCCTCAGCCCGCCACAGCGCCATCCGCAGCTCGAAATGGGTGAAGCCATGCGTCGCCTCCCCGTTCAGCGGCTGCCAGTCCATCCCAGGCAGCGGCGCATGGGTCGCGGCCTCCGCGGCGCCCCACCCTTCCTCCCGCCACGGCGTCCCCGGCACCTCCAGCATCCCGCCGAGTAGCCCGGAATCGGGCCGCCGCCGCAGCAGCAGCCGCCCGTCGCGGTCGCGCAGCAGGAAATGCACGCCGAATCGCGTCGGCCTCGCCTTCTTCGCGGCCTTGCGCGGCAGGCCGGCCTGGATGCCGGCCTTCTGCGCCGCGCAGCCATCCCGCCAGGGGCAGATCGCGCAGGCGGGGTTGCGGGGCGTGCAGACCGTGGCGCCCAGGTCGAACAGCGCCTGCGCGAAATCCCCCGGCCGGGCGCGGGCGGCCGGGTTTTCCATCCAGCCCTGGGCGAGTGCCGCCAGGCGCGGCTTGGCCGCCGGCAGGGGGGCATCCACCGCATGGATGCGGGCTGTCACCCGCTCCACATTCCCGTCCGCCGGCACCACCGGCCGGTTGAAGGCGATCGCTGCGACCGCCGCCGCGGTATAGGCGCCGATGCCGGGCATCGCGCGCAGCCCCTCCACCGTGGTCGGGAATCCGCCCGCCGCCAGCGCCTTCGCCCCGGCATGCAGGTTCCGCGCGCGGGCATAGTAGCCGAGCCCGGCCCATTCCTCCGCCACCTCCTCCCAGGATGCGGCGGCCAAGCTTGCCACATCCGGGAAGCGGGCCAGGAACCGGGCATAGCGCGGGCCGACCGTCGCGACGGTCGTCTGCTGGAGCATGACCTCCGACAGCCAGACGCGGTAAGGATCGGCGGCACCTGACGGCATCCGCCAGGGCAGGGTGCGCTTGTGCCGGTCATACCAGGCCAGCAGCAGCGCGGGATCGGGAAAGGGGGTCATGCGTGGCGAAGGATGGGGGCGACCGCCGATTCCCGACAGGCCCCCTGCCCGTGGGCTCCATGATCGCGCGCCTGGCGCGCCCCGTCTTCCGCAAGCGCAGCCCCGCCGGCGCGCAGTTGATGGCCGACTGGCCCGATGTGGTCGGCCCGGCCCTGTCCGCCGTGACGCAGCCGCTGCGCCTGTCCGCCGGCAGCCTGACGATCGGCTGTTCCGGCCCGGTGGCCATGGAATTGCAGCACCTGGCCCCCGAACTGATCGGCCGGATCAACGCCCATCTCGGCAAGACGGCGGTGGAGCGCCTGCGCTTCGTCCAGCAGGCCCCCGCCGGCGCCGCCCCCGCCCGCCCCCGCCCGAAACCCGTCGCCCTGCCGCCGGAGCTGGAAGCCCGCATCGCCGCCATGCCGGAGGGCGAGTTGCGGGATGCACTGGCAAAGCTGGCGCTTGGCGTCTATCGGAAGCGATGACTGGCCGGGGGATTCCCGGCCCCCCGCCCGCTTTCAGGGCCTGTCCTCGGAGTCTGCCCGGATGACCGACCGCCGTTCGCTCCTCGCCTTCGCCGCTGGCCTCCCCCTCGGCCTGCCCTTCGCGGGCGCCGCCCTGGCCCAGGCCCCCGCCGCCCCGGCACCGCTGGCCGCCGATGATCCCCGCATGACGGAACGCAGCATCGGCCGCGCCGGCGCGCCCACCGTCATCGAATACTTCTCCCTGACCTGCGGCCATTGCGCGTCCTTCCACAAGGACACCATGCCGCGCGTGAAGCGCGAACTGGTGGATACCGGCCGCGTCCGCATCGTCTTCCGCGACTTCCCCCTCGATGCCGTGGCGCTGGCCGCCGCCCAGGTCGCCCGCAGCCTGCCGGCGGAACGCTACGAGCCCTTTGTCTCCACCCTGTTGCAGCAGCAGGATCGCTGGGCCTTCGCCCGCGGCGCCAACACGCAGGAGGAACTGTTCAAGATCGCCGCCATCGCCGGCATGACCCGCGCCCAGTTCGACGAGGCCATCGGCAACCAGGCCCTGGCGCGCGGCATCCTGGAACAGCGCGTCGCCGGCCAGCAGCAGCACAATGTGAACTCCACGCCGACCTTCGTCTTCGGGAACCGCACGGTCCCCGGCAACATGGCCTTCGACCGCTTCGCCGCCCTGGTCGCCGAGATCCGGTAAGGCCGGCCGGGGCCACAGCGCATGGAGGCCGTGACCCCCGAGGCGGAGGGCACCCCGCCGGAGGACCCCGCGCGGACCGAGGCGCAGGCCGAGGCCGCGCGCCATGCGCGGCTGACTCGGCTGCGCATCGCCGGCTTCAAATCCTTCGCGGAGCCCACGGTGGTGGAGGTGATGCCCGGCCTGACCGGCATCGTCGGCCCCAATGGCTGCGGCAAGTCCAATGTGGTCGAGGCCCTCCGCTGGGCGATGGGCGAGACCAATGCCCGCTCCATGCGGGGCGGGGAGATGGACGACGTCATCTTCGCTGGCACCGCCACCCGCCCGGGCCGCAATTTGGCGGAAGTCACCCTCTCCCTGGAGGAAGCCGCCGGCCTCGCGCCGCCGCCCAACGCCGAAGCGGCGGAGCTTGAGATCGTCCGCAAGATCGCGCGCGGCGAAGGCTCCTCCTTCCGCGTCAATGGCCGCGAACTGCGCGCCCGCGACGTGCAGACCATGTTCGCCGATATCGGCTCCGGCGCCCGCTCCTCCGCCATGGTCAGCCAGGGCCGCGTCTCCTCCCTGATCCAGGCGAAGCCCGAGGATCGCCGCGCCGTGCTGGAGGAAGCGGCGGGAATCGCCGGGCTGCGCGCCCGCAAGCACGAGGCCGAGCTCAAGCTCCGCCAGGCCGAGAACAATCTGGCCCGGGCCGAGGATCTGATCGGGCAGATGGAATCCGGCCGCCAGAACCTGCAGCGCCAGGCCCGCCAGGCCGCGCGCTATCGCAACATCTCCGGCCTGGTGCGGCAGGCGGAGGTCGAATGGCTCGCCATCCTCCGCGCCCGCGCCCAGGCCGCCCTCACCCACGCCCGCGACGCCTTCGCCAATGCCAGGCGCGCGACGGGCGATGCGGAAGCGCAGGCCGAGGCCGCCGCCCGCCGCGCCTTCGCCGCCGAACAGGGCATGCCCGGCCCGCGGGAGGCCGAGGGCGCCGCCCGCACCGCCCTCGAACGCCGCCGCGTGGAGGCGGAGACGCTGGGCGCCGAGGAAGCCCGGGCAAGGGAAGCCCTGGCCGCCGCCGAGGCCCGCCACGCCGCCCTGGCCCGGGACCTGGACCACGCCGCCCGGGTCGATGCCGATGCCGGCGCCGCCGAAAGCCGGCTGCTGGCGGAGGCCGAGGAACTGGCCGCCATGGCGGCCGCCCTTCCCGCCCGCGCGGCGGAAGCGGAAAGCCTGGAAGCCCAGGCGACTGCCGCCGTCGCCGCCGCGGCCGAGGCCGCCGACCGCGCCACCGAAGCCGCCGCGGAGGCCGCCGCCGCCGCGGGCGCGCTGGCCACGGCGGAGCAGGAAGCCGCCACCCGCGCCAGCCGCCTCGCCCAGGCGCAGGCGAAGCTGGACCAGGACACGCGCGCCGCCCGCGCCGCCATGGTGCCGGATGCCGACCGCGCCGCCGCCGCCACTGCCGTGACATCAGCCGAATCGGCCCTGGCGGAGGCCGAGCAGGCCCTCGCGGCGGCCGAATCCGCCCGCGCGCAGGCCCAGGCCGCCCATGAAGCCGCCCGCCGCGCGGCGGCAGAAGCGGAAACCGCGGAATCCCGCGCCACCAACGCCCTCCAGGCCGCGGAACAGACCGCGCGCCGCACTGCCGACCAGCACGCCCGGCTCTCCGCCGAACGCGACCAGGCCCGCGCCAGCGCCGTGCCCGCCGCGGAACTCGACGCCGCCCGCGCCGAGGCCGCGCGCACCGCCGCCGCCCTCACCGACGCACGCCGCGCGCTGGAAGGGGCGGAGGCCGCCCGCACCAACGCCCAGTCCCGCCACGAACAGGCCCGCGCCGCCGCCAGCGAGGCCGAGGGCACCCGCGCCCGCGCCGCCGCCGAGGCCGCGGCCCTGACCGAAGTGCTCCGCGCGCGGGAGGCCGGCAGCGCCCTGCCGCCCGTGCTGGACAGCATCACCGTCCCTCCCGGCCTGGAAGCCGCGCTGGGCGCCGCGATCGGGGAGGCGCTGGACTCCGCGCTGGAGGAGGAGGCGCCGAAGCATTGGCGCGCCCTCCCGCCGCTCGATCCCCTGCCCGCTTTGCCCGCCGGCGCCACCCCCCTCTCCCGCCTGGTGGAGGCGCCACCCGCGCTGGGCCGCGCCCTGTCCCAGGTCGGCCTGCTGCCCAAGGGGCTGGATGGCGCGGCGCTGATGGCGCTGCTCAAGCCGGGCCAGGCGCTGGTGACGGAGGAAGGCGCGGTCTGGCGCTGGGATGGCCATTGCCTGCGGGCGGGCGCCCCCACCCCCGGCGCCGTCCGCCTCGCCCAGCGCAACGCGCTCCGCGCCGCCGGCATCCGGCAGGACCGGGCGGAGGCCGCCGCCGCCGCCGCCGCCGAGGCCCGCAAACAGGCCGCCACCGACGAGACCCATGCCCGCGCGGAGGAAGCCGCCCGGCGGGAGACGCGCGCCCAGGCCGAACGCGCCCAGGCCGCCGCCGCCACGACGCTCGACCGCATCACCGCCCGCGCCCAGCAGGCAGAGCAGCGCCTGGCCGCCCTGGCGCCGGAGATCGAGCGGCTGGACCGGGAGCGGGAGGCCGCGAATGCGGCGCTGGCCGCCGCGCGGGAAGCCCGCGCCGCCGCCCCCGATGCCGCCGCCGCCCGCCAGGCGCGGACGCTGGCCGCCAATGACGAACAGGCCCGCATCCGCGCCGAATCCGCCGCCCGCGATGCCCGCCGTGGCGCCGAACAGCGCCTGGCCGCCGCCCGCGACGCCGCCCGCCGCCTGGAGGCCCGCGCGGCGGAAGCCGCCGCGCGCCTCGCCGCGCTGGAACCCGAACTCGCCCGCGTGACGGCGGAGCGGGAGGCGGCGGACCAGGCGCTGGCCCAGGCGCAGGAAGCCCGCGCCGCCGCCCCGGACCTCGCCGCGCTGCGGGCCGCCGTGGACCAGGCCCGCGCGGCGCTCGCGGATGCCCGGGCCAACGAAGCCGGCTGCCGCGACACCCGCGCCATGCTGGCCGCCGAGGCCACGCGCATCACCACCCGCCAGGCCGCCATCGGCCCGGAGCGGGAGGAATGGGCCCGCCGCCGCGCGGAAGCCGCCGCCCGCCGCGCCGAACTCGCCGCCCGCGCCGCGGAAGCCGCGGCCGAACGCGAAGCCCTGTCCGACGCCCCCGAAGCCGCCGCCGCCCGCCGCGCCGCCGCCGGCCGTATCCTGGCGGAGGCCGAGGCCACCCACGCCGCCGCCGCCACCACCCTGACGGCCGCCGAGCGCGAGGACCGGGAAGCCGCCCTCGCCCGCCGCACCGCCGACGCCGCCTTCGCCCAGGCGCGAGAGGCGCAGCTCCGCACCGAAGGCGCCGCCTCCCAGGCCGAGGCCGCCGCGCTCGCCGTCGAGGAACGGATCGTCGAACGCCTCGGCGAAGGCCACCCCGATCTGCCGGAGGAGGTCGGCGAGCTGACCGACCAGGCGGAGGAGAAGGCGCGCCGCAAGGTCGATCGCCTGACCAAGGAACGGGAGGAGATGGGGCCCGTGAACCTGCGGGCCGAGGTGGAGCTGAACGAACTCGACGCCGCCCGCGCCAAGATCGAGCAGGACCGGCAGGAAGTCGCCACCGCCATCGCCAAGCTCCGCGGCTCCATCGGCCATCTGAACCGGGAGGGCCGGGAACGCCTTCGCGTGGTCTTCGACAAGGTGGATTCCGAATTCCGCGGCCTCTTCACCCGCCTCTTCGGCGGCGGCCGCGCGCATCTCGCCCTCGTCGGCTCGGACGATCCGCTGGAGGCGGGGCTTGAGATCTATGCGGAGCCGCCGGGCAAGAAGCTGTCCTCCCTCGCCCTGCTCTCGGGCGGGGAACAGGCGCTGACGGCGCTCTCCCTCGTCTTCGCCGTCTTCCGCTGCAACCCCGCCCCCGTCTGCGTGCTGGACGAGGTGGATGCGCCGCTGGACGACGCCAATGTGGAGCGCCTGTGTGACCTGCTGGAGATCATGGCGAAGCCCGTGGAGGAAGGCGGCGGCGGCACGCGCTTCCTGATCGTGACGCACCACCCCCTGACGATGGCTCGGATGCACCGCCTCTATGGCGTGACCATGCAGGAACGCGGCGTGTCGCGCCTGCTGAGCGTCGATCTGCAGCGGGCGGTGGAGCTGGTGGACGGCGCCGCGCCGGCCTGAGCGGCCTCGCGATTATGTTCCCTTATTGTTCTTGAAATGCCGCCTCGCAGGCGCGCATCCTCCGACGACGCCAGGAGGAACCGCCATGTCCGTGCAGCCCATCCCCGCCGACTATCCCCGCATCTCCCCCTATCTCTGCGTCAAGGACGCGGCGCGCGCGCTGGCCTGGTACGTGGCGGTGCTGGGGGCGGAGGAGATCATGCGCATCCCCCGCGACGACGGCGCCGTGATGCATGGGGAGATCAGGATCGGCGGCAGCGTGGTGATGGTGGGGGAGGAAGCGGCGGATTACGGCGCCTTCGCCCCCGGCCATTTCGGCGGCACCGCCGTCTCCCTCATGCTCTATGTCGGGGATGTGGACGCCGCCTTCGCCCGCGCGCTCGACGCCGGGGCGCGGGAGGAACGGCCCCCCGCCGACCAGCCCTTTGGCGACCGCGTGGGCACGCTGCTCGACCCCTTCGGCCATCGCTGGCACCTGGCCAGCCGGGTGGAGGAGGTATCGGTGGAGGAAATGGTGCGGCGGATGTCCGGCGGCTGATGCCCGGCCCCCGCGCGGGGCCTACGCTGGCCGCGATTATGAATTCGGCAATGCCACCACCGGTAGAGACGTGTCCTCGGCTACCGATGGATGTCCCATGCGCATCAAGGTCCTCTTCTCGCTCGTCATGCTCGGGATCGCCGGCCTTGGCGGCGGCATTGCCACCATCGCCGGGCTGGAGCAGTGGCGGACCAGCAGCGCCGCGGCCGACGCCGTCCGCACCACCGAAGCCGCCGCCACCCTGATGCGCCTGACGGAGCGCCTGGTGATCGAGCGCGGCAACTATGTGATCCGCATGAATGCCTCCAACGCCGCGGAGGCCGACACGATCGCCCGCCTGACGGTCATCAAGGCGGATACCGATGCGGCGCTCGCGACAACCATCGCCAGCCTGCGCGCCTCCGGCACCGGCGGCGCCCATGCGGAGCGCCTGGAAGCCGCCATCCCGACCCTGCGGCAACTCCGCCAGGCGATGGATCCGGCCGCGGTGTTGCCGCTGGCGCAGCGGGACCCCGCCATCCGCGGTCGGCCGCAGGCGGTCTATGACCAGGTGCTGGGCCTGGTCACCGCCGCACTGGATGACAGCCACCGCGCGCTGACCCGCACCGACGGCTCGCTCGGCGACCTGATGCTGGTGGCTCGACTCACCTGGGACCTGCGGGACCAGGCCAGCCGCCGCATCGTCGCCATCGCCACCGCGCTGAACAGCGGCCGCGCCATGACGCCGGCCGAGCTCGATACCGTCTCCGGCGCATCGCGCCTGGTCGATGCGACCTGGGCGCGGGTGAAGATGGTGGCCGGGCTGATCGACGACACGCCCCGCCTGACCGCCGCCATCACGGCGGTGGAGGCCCGCTACTTCGGCGACATCACGCGCCAGACCCAGGTGCTGATCGATGCCGGTCGTGCCGGCGCCGCCTACCCCATGACCCCCGCGCAGTTCACGGAATTCGCCACCCCCGGCCTCCAGGTCCTGCTGCAGGTGCGCGACGCCGCGCTGGCGGAAGCCACGGCCCAGGCCGTGGCGGCGGAAAGCCGCGCCGACACGCTGCTCGCCATCGTGCTGTCCACCGCGCTCTTCGTCGGCCTGGTCCTGGCGGCGCTGGGCCTGCTGCTGGTGCGCCGCGTGGTGGTGCCGGTGGAGCGCCTGACCGGCGTGGTCCAGCGCCTGGCGCAGGGGGAGAACGACATCACCGTCCCCGACCAGGCCCGCGCGGATGAGATCGGCGCCATGGCCGGGGCGGTGGAGGTGCTGCGCCGCAACGCCCTGGAATCCGTCCGCATCGCCGCGGAGGCCGCCGCCGAACAGCAGGCCAAGGCCGCCCGCGCCGACGCCACCGCCGCCCTGGTCCGGCGGTTCGAGGCGGAGGTGGCCGATGTGCTCGGCGCCGTCGCCGGTGCCGCCGCGCCACTCGATGAGACGGCGGGACGGATGAGCGAAGCGGCCTCCGGCGCCCGCGCCCAGGCCGATGCCATGACCCGCGCCGTGGACACCACCGCCAGCCACACCCAGACCGTCGCCAACTCCGCGGAGGAACTCTCCGCCAGCATCGCGGAGGTCGCTCAGCAGGTGACGCAATCCGCCAGGCTCGCCCAGCAGGCCTCCCGCGACGCGCAGGAGAGCAACCAGGCGGTCGCCGGCCTGGCCGATGTCGCCAGCCGCATCGGCGACGTGATCGGCCTGATCAACTCCATCGCCGGCCAGACCAACCTGCTCGCCCTCAATGCGACGATCGAGGCCGCGCGCGCCGGCGATGCCGGCAAGGGCTTCGCCGTGGTGGCCGGGGAAGTGAAGGCGCTGGCCGCCCAGACCGCGACGGCGACGGAGCAGATCAGCACCCAGATCGCCGCCATGCAGGCGGAAACCAGCCGCGCCGTCGCCGCCATTCGCGGCATCGGCCAGACGATCGAGGAACTCTCCTCGATCGCCACCCAGGTGGCCGCCGCCGCCGAACAGCAGTCCGCGGCCACGCAGGAAATCGGCCGCGCCATCGCGGAAACCGCCGCCAGCACGCAGGAACTCACCAGCCAGACCGCGCAGGCGCGGGAGGGGGCGGAAGCGTCCTACGCCGCCAGCGCCGGGCTGCGCGACGCCTCCGCCGGCCTGTCCCGCCAGGCCGATGTGCTGCGCGCCAAGGTCGATGGCTTCCTGGCGGAAATCCGCCGGGCGGCGTGACCCCTCAGGCGGGTCGCGCCCGACCGGGCGCGACTACGCCCCGCGCGCCCGTCCGGGCGGGCTATGCCCCGCGCGCCCGTCCGGGCGGGCTATGCCCCGCGCGCCCGTCCGGGCGCGACCCGCAGCACCAGCCAGCCCAGCACCCCCGCCACCAGCGACCCCAGCAGGATGCCGATCTTCACGCCATCCTGCAGCGCGGCGTTGCCGGGGAAGGCCAGCATCCCGATGAACAGGCTCATCGTGAAGCCGATGCCGCAGATCAGCGCGATCCCGGCCATCTGAGGCCAGGTCGCGCCCGCCGGCAGCGTCGCCAGCCCCAGCCGGATGGCGATCACCGAAGCGCCCAGCACCCCCACCACCTTGCCCACCACCAGGCCGAGCGAGACGCCCAGCGTCAGCGGCTCCGCCAGCACCCCCCAGCCCAGCCCCGTCAGCGCCACGCCCGCATTGGCGAAGCCGAAGATGGGCACGACGACGAAGGCGACGGCATGGTGCAGCCCGTGTTCCAGCCGGTGCAGCGGCGACTGCGCCAGGTCCTCCGTCGCCCCCGGCTTCATGCGCAGCGGGATGGTCAGCGCCAGCAGCACGCCCGCGATGGTGGCATGCACCCCGGATCGCAGCACGAAGAACCACAGCAGCGCCCCCAGCAGCAGATAGGGCAGCAGCCGCAGCACCCCCATCCGGTTCATCACGGCCAGCCCGGCCAGCACCGCCGCCGCCAGGGCCAGATCCACCAGCGACAGCGACGCCGTGTAGAACAGCGCGATGATCGTCACCGCGCCGAGGTCGTCCAGGATCGCCAGCGCCGCCAGGAACACCTTCAGCGACGCCGGCACCCGCTTCCCCAGCAGCGACAGCACGCCGAGCGCGAAGGCGATGTCCGTCGCCGCCGGAATCGCCCAGCCCGCCCGCAGCACCGGATCCTGCCAGGTGAAGGACAGGTAGATCGCCGCCGGCACCGCCATGCCCCCCGCCGCCGCCAGGCCCGGCAGGGCGCGGCGGGACCAGGTGGCCAGCTGCCCGTCCAGCACCTCCCGCTTGATCTCGAGGCCGACGAACAGGAAGAACACCGCCATCAGCCCGTCATTGATCCAGTGCAGCAGGCTCAGCGGGCCGAGATAGGTCTTCAGTGCGCCGAGATAGGCCGGCGCCAGCGCCGAATTGGCCACCAGCAGCGCCAGCGCCGCCGCCGCCATCAGCACCAGCCCGCCCGAGGCCTCACTGTCCAGGAAGCGGCGGAGCTGCGATGTCGGGCGGCGCTGGGCCATTCGGGAACACTCCGGTCGGGGTCGCGCGCGTCTATGAAGATTTCTTCATTAATAGCCATCCCCGCCCGCCATCCCGCCATGGGCAGCACGGCGAAAGGGCAGTCTCGGCAACAGGTTACGCGGCGCTTCAACTTGCCGCCATGAACGCCGCGGAGCGAATCATTGACGACCGCGGCGCATCGGCGCGTCCTGCCCCCATGCTCCCCTTCCGGCTGTTCGAACGCGCGATCGACCCCGTCACGCCCCCCGGCACCCCCGCGGCCCGCTGGCTCGGCGTCCCGGTGCCGGAGGAACCACCACCGAAATCCCTCCTCGGCTTCTACTGGTACTTCGCCCGCCAGGCGCGGGCGCTGTTTCTCCTGCTCTTCAGCGCGGGCCTCACCGTCGCGCTGCTGGACCTGCTGATCCCCATCTTCGTCGGCCGCGTGGTGGGGCTGTTGGAACAGCACGGCCCGGCCCGCATCTGGGCCGATGCGGGCTGGACGCTGGCGGGCATGGCGGCGGTGCTGCTGGTCTGCCGCCCCATCGCCATCCTGGCGCAGAATTTGGTCACCCAGCAGGCGATCATCCCCGCGGTCACCGGCATGATCCGCTGGCAGAGCCACTGGCAGGTGATCCGCCAGGGCTGGTCCTTCTTCCAGGAGGATTTCGCCGGCCGCATCGCCAACCGCGTCATGCAGGGCGGCCCGGCGCTGCGGGAAAGCGTGGTCCAGTCCGTCAACGCCGTCTGGTACATCCTGGTCTATGGCACCGGCGCGGTGCTGGTCCTGGCCTCCACCGACTGGCGCCTGGCCATCCCCATCCTGGTGTGGTTCGCCCTCTACGCCACGCTGCTGCGGCTGATCGTGCCGCGGATGCGCGACCGCGCCCGCAAGGCCAGCGAGGCCCGGTCCCTGCTCACCGGCCGCGTCGTGGACAGCTACACCAACATCGTCACCGTGAAGCTCTTCGCCCGCGCGGCGCAGGAGGATGCCTGGGTGCGGGAAGCCGTGCAGGGGCTGAACGAGAAATTCGCCGCCCAGACGCGCCTCGTCACCCTCAACGGCCTGCTGCTCTCCACCCTCAACGCCTCGATGCTGACGGCCACGGCAGGTATGGCGATCTGGCTGTGGTCACGGGGGGAAATCCCGCTGGCGATGGTGGCGGCGGCGCTGCCCATGGCCTGGCAGATCGCCAACATCTCCGGCTGGGTCGCCTTCAACGTCGCCGGCATCTTCGAGAATATCGGCACCGTGCAGGAAGCGATGGGCAGCATCGCCGTGCCCCCCACGGCGCCCGACCCGCCCGATGCGAAGCCCATCGCGGTGCCGCGGGGCGAAATCCGCTTCGACCAGGTGCGCTTCGGCTATGGCCGGGAAGCCGGGGTGCTGGAGGGCTTCGACCTGACCGTCGCCCCCGGCGAACGCGTCGGCCTGGTCGGCCATTCCGGCGCGGGCAAGACCACCGCCATCAACCTGCTGCTGCGCTTCTTCACGCCGGAGGAAGGCCGCATCCTGGTCGATGGCCAGGACATCGCGACCGTCACGCAGGAAAGCCTCCGCGGCGCGATCGGCGTCGTCACCCAGGACACCGCCCTGCTCCATCGCTCCATCCTGGAGAACATCCGCTACGGCCGCCCGGATGCGACGCTGACGGAAGTCGAGGAAGCCGCCCGCCGCGCGGAAGCGCACGACTTCATCATGGACCTCGCGGATTGGCGCGGCCGCACGGGCTATGACGCGCATGTGGGGGAGCGCGGCGTGAAACTCTCCGGCGGCCAGCGCCAGCGCGTCGCCATCGCCCGCGTCCTGCTGAAGGACGCACCCATCCTGGTCCTCGATGAGGCGACGAGCGCCCTCGATTCCGAAGTGGAGGCCGCGATCCAGGAAAGCCTGGAACGGCTGATGGCGGGCAAGACGGTGATCGCGGTGGCGCACCGGCTGTCGACGCTCGCGCGCATGGACCGGCTGGTGGTGCTGTCGCAGGGGCGCGTGGCGGAAGCGGGGACGCACGCCGAACTGCTCGCGCGGGACGGGGTCTATGCGAAGCTGTGGAAGCGGCAATCGGGGGGGTTCATCGGGGAGTAGGGCGCGCTGGGGAAGGCGCTGCCTTCCCCAGACCCCATCCGCCAGGGGGCAGAGCCCCCTGGACCATCGTCAATCAAAGCCCCTGCGTCGCAATCTCCGTCCTGATCTCATCGATCAGCCTGAGGCGCCCGTCCCGCCCCTCGATGTGCCAGAACGTCCACCCATTGCACGACGGCGCCTGCTGCAACTCCGCCCCCACCTTGTGGATGGACCCCGTCGCCGCGCCACAGCGCAGCGTGCCATCGGCGCCGACCACCGCGCGCCAGCGCTTGTGCCGATCCGTCAGCGTGGTTCCCGCCGGCACCAGGCCGCGTTCCACCAGCAGCCCGAAGGCGACCCGCGGCTGCTCCCGCTTGTTCGGCAAAGCGAGCGCAGCGCTCTCCGGCATCGCCTCCACCGCCTCGATCCGGGCGCGGGCGGCGGCGGCATAGCCCTCGTCCCGCTCGATGCCGATGAAGCGCCGGCCCAACCGCTTCGCGACCGCCGCCGTGGTCCCGGTGCCCAGGAAGGGGTCCAGCACCACCTCCCCCGGCTGGGTGCAGGACACCAGCACGCGGTGCAGCAGCGCCTCCGGCTTCTGGGTCGGGTGCAGCTTCTTGCCGTCCTCGCCCCGCAGGCGCTCGGCCCCGGTGCACAGCGGGAAATACCAGTCGCTCCGCATCTGCACGTCGTCGTTCAGCGACTTCATGGCGGCGTAGTTGAAGCGGTATCGGGACTCGGCGCCGCGGGCGGCCCAGATCAGCGTCTCATGCGCATTGGTGAAGCGCCGGCCGCGGAAATTCGGCATCGGGTTCGCCTTGCGCCAGATCACGTCGTTCAGGATCCAGAAGCCGAGGTCCTGCATCGCCGTGCCCAGCCGGAACACATTGTGGTAGCTGCCCACCACCCACAGCGTGCCGTCCTTGCGCAGCACCCGGCGGCATTCCGTCAGCCATTCCCGGGTGAAGGCGTCATAGGCCGCGAAATCGCTGAACTGGTCCCAGGCGTCGTCCACGCCATCGACGATGCTGTCATCCGGCCGGCGCAGCTCGCCCTTGAGCTGGAGGTTGTAGGGCGGGTCGGCGAAGACGGCGTGCACGGAGGCCGGCGGCAGGCGCCGCAGCATCGCGATGCAGTCGCCGACCATCACCTCATCCAGCGGCAGGTCGAGACCGGTGCCCATCGTTACGCCAGCAACCTCTTTGCGAATCGGGCCCCCACCATGCGCGGCGCCGAGTCGCGCCGTCAACCGACCGTGACCGGAAGCAGCAGCGATGCCTGGTCCACGGGCGCAAATCCCCGGCGATGGTGGCGCGTGGGACCCACCATCGCCAGCCGCGCGCGATGCGCCGCCGTCGGGTAGCCCTGGTTGCGGGCGAAGCCCCAGCCGGGGTGCCGCAGGTCGAGCCGCGCCATCGCCCGGTCCCGCGTGACCTTGGCGAGGATGGAGGCCGCGGCGATGGACAGGCTCACCCCATCGCCGCCGATCACGCAGCGCACCGGGCAGGGCAGCGGCGGCGCCAGGTGGCCATCCACCAGCGCGAGCCCCGGCACCACCGGCAACCGCGCCAAGGCGCGGGCCATGGCCAGGTGGCTGGCGCGCAGGATGTTGATCCGTCCGATCTCGGCGGCGGAAGCCGCGGCGATGGCGAAGGCCATCTCCCCCCGCCCCTGCGCCGCGACCAGGGCGGCAAAGGCAAGGTCGCGCCGCGCGGCGCTCAGTTTCTTGCTGTCATCCAGCAGGGCGGCGAGGGCCGGCGCCGGCGGCACCAGGAACACCGCGGCCGCGGCCATCACCGGCCCGGCCAGCGGCCCGCGGCCGACCTCGTCCAGCCCCGCGACCAGGCCCCCCGCTTCCGATTCCAGCGCGTAATCCGGCATCCCCGATCCATACCGCCCCCCGCAACCCCGCGCCATCGCGCCGCGTTCGCGCCCCGACGAGACGGGGAGAGCGACGCTGCACCAGGACAGCCTGAGGCTGGCGGCGGAGAGCGTGGAGCCCACGCCCTTCGTGATTCCGGGCGCCACCGGCGGCAGCTTCCGCATCCAGATCCTGAACGAGGATACCGGCCGCGGCATCGTGACCAGCATCGTCCACATCCCCCCGGGCGGCGTCATCCCCGCCCATTGCCACCGCGCGGGGGCGGAGATGCATTACCTGCTGGAAGGCGACCTGACCGATGGCGGCCACGCCCTGCCCGTCGGCGGCTTCACCACCCAGGCCGCCGGCGTGGTGCATGGCCCGCATGAAAGCCGGGGCGGCGCCCGAGTGCTGACAGTGCAGTCCTGGCAATCCGCCGATGGCGATTTCGATTTCGAACCTGCCGCGGAGGCCACGGAGGCGACGCCGACCGGCGCGATGCAGGATGGCCGGCTGCCCGAGGGCAAGCTGGAGACGGTGGACCAGGGCGCGCAGGAGGAAGCGCGCCAGCAGGCCGCCAGGCCCGGGGGCAAGGGCTATGCCTGACGCCATCCCCGGCGCTTTCCGTCGCGCTTTTCCCTGGCCTCCGTCCGATTTTCACGATACGTTCCAGTCATCGTCGGCGGAGCCATGCCCGACCCGCCCGAAATTTCTTATTTGAGACACCCTGGGGCGACGGCGCCCCGCCGCGGCCGGTTCGGCCAGAGCCTTGATATCGCTCGGTACCGGCCCGGCGGTGGTCGCCGCCGAGGCACGCGGAATCGCGACTAAAGACGCATAAATCGGCTAATCGGCTAAAACCGCCTTAACCCATAAATCGCCTTACCCCGACCGCCGCTCCGCCATCCGCAGCGCGCCGGTCAGGCGGGAGAAGGCGTACCAGAAGGCCCCATGCCCCGGCGCCCCCTGCCCCGGCACGGCCTCCGGCCCCGCGGGGTCGCCCCGCCTCAGCAGGGCGAGGCGCGCTTCGTAGCGGCCGCGCATATTCTCCAGGAAGGCGCCGGTCGCGGCCATGTACTGCTCCAGCATCTCCGCCGCGATCTCGATCTCCGCCTGCGGCCGCCCTTCCAGCGTCAGCGCCTTCAGGGACCGGCTGTCGGTCGCCAGTTGGATGTGAAGCCGATGGAGTTCCGCCAGGTGCCGGGCGATGGCCTGCCGCAGCTCCTTCGCTGTGTCGGTCTCGGTCATCCCGGGATGCTGCGCCAGCAGGGATGAAGGCGGCGTTAAGAACCGCCCGTGCCGGCATCAGCGCCGGCCAGGGACGGCAGGGTGGCCAGCGCCTCCCCGGCCGCGGCGCGGGCGGAGGCCAGGTCGGCGCCTTCCTCCCGCACCATCGCCATGGCTTCGGACACCTCCTTCGCCGCGGTCTGCCAGGCCGCCCCGCGGCGGGAATCGGCGGGCAGGCGCAGCATGGCGCGCTCCACCTCATTCAGCGCCTGGCGGAGGCGCGACGTGGCGGCGGAGGGCGTGATGGCCCCCTCCTCCAGCCGCTTGAGGACCTCCCGCAGCCCGTCCTCGGCCTCCCGCAGCGTGCGCATCGCCTCCGCCGTCGCGGCGCTGGTGGCGCCCGGGGGGCCGGGTGGGGAGGCAGGTGGCGACTGGGCCAGGGCGGGGGCCACGGACAGGCTGGCAAGCAGGGCAAGCGCAATCGGTCGGTGCATGGGGTTTGCACTCCTTCCGCCGCCCGAACGCCGCGCCACCCCGCCGGTTGCCCGCCCCCCTTTTCGTCCCCCCCAAAGATCGCAGATGATGGGGCGCAGAAGATCTGGGGAACGAGAGCCATGGCGAAGTTCGGGTTGAGCCAATCGGTGCGGCGCGTGGAGGATCCCCGCCTGCTGACGGGGCGCGGATGCTACACCGATGACATCGCCATGCCCGGCGAAGCCGTGGGCGTCGTGCTCCGCAGCCCGCATGCCCATGCCAGGATCACCGGCATCGACACCAGCGCGGCCAAGGCCGTGCCGGGCGTGCTGGCGGTGATCACGGGGGCGGATCTGCAGGCGGCGGGCCTGGGCGAAGTGCCCTGCATCATCCCGCTGAAGAACAAGGACGGCACGCCGCGGGCCAATACCCCGCGCCTGGCGCTGGCCACCGACACGGTCCGCCATGTCGGCGACCCCGTCGCCTTCGTCGTGGCCGAGACCGCCCAGGCCGCGCGGGACGGCGCGGAAGCGGTGATGGTGGAGTATGACGTGCTGCCCGCCGCGACGGATCTGGCCACCGCCTGGGAAGCCGGCCAGCCGCAGGTCTGGGAAGGGGCGGCCAGCAACGTCGCCTTCGACTGGGAAGCCGGCGACAAGGCGAAGACGGAAGCCGCCTTCGCCCGTGCCGCGCATGTCACGCGCCTGACCGTGGTGAACAACCGCGTCGTCGTCGCCAGCATGGAAACCCGCGCCGCCGTCGCCGCCTGGGAAGGCGACAAGCTGACCCTGCACACCAACACCCAGGGCTCCTGGCTGGTGAAGAACCTGCTGGCGGGCAATGTCTTCAACATCCCGCCGGACAATGTCCGCGTCATCACCCCCGATGTCGGCGGCGGCTTCGGCATGAAGCTCTACCTCTACGCCGAACACGTCCTGGTGGCCTTCGCCGCGAAGCAGGTCGGCCGCCCGGTGAAGTGGACCAGCGAACGCTCGGAAGCCTTCCAGTCCGACACGCATGGCCGGGACAACATCACGCTGGGCGAACTCGCCACCGACGCCAACGGCAAGTTCCTGGCGCTGCGCACGCGCAACTACGCCAATATGGGCGCCTACCTCTCCACCTTCGCGCCCTTCATCCCGACCGGCGCCGGCACCAAGGTCCTCGCCAGCGTCTATGGGTTCGAGGCGATCTACGCGAATGTGATCGGCGTGCTCACCAACACCGTCCCCGTCGATGCCTATCGCGGCGCCGGCCGGCCGGAGAGCAACTACCTGGTCGAACGGATGATCGACGCCGCCGCGGCCGAACTGAAGATCGACCGGATCGAGCTGCGCCGCCGCAACATGGTGACGCAGGCGGCGATGCCCTTCGTCTCCGCCATGGGCCAGCGCTACGACAGCGGCGATTTCCTCCAGTTGATGGACAGCGCGCTCGCCAAGATCGACTGGGCCGGCTTCCCGGCGCGGCGCGCGGAGGCGGAGAAGCGCGGCAAGCGCCGCGGCATCGGCCTCGCCTACTACCTGGAGGCCACCGGCGGCGGCCCGACGGAGAACGCCAAGGTCGTCTTCGCGGAGGACGGCTTCGTCGATGTCTATGTCGGCACGCAATCCACCGGCCAGGGGCATGAGACCGCCTACGCCATGCTGACGCAGCATGAGCTCGGCGTGCCGATGGAGAAGATCCGCATCAGGCAGGGGGACAGCGAGACGCTGCCCTCCGGCGGCGGCACCGGCGGCGCGCGCAGCCTCTACTCCGAAGGCCAGGCCATCCTCGTCACCACTGCCTCGGTCGTGGAGAAGGGCAAGCAGGCCGCGGCGGAGCATCTGGAAACCTCGGTCGCCGACATCGAATTCACGCCGGCAGCCGGTCGCTTCGATGTGGCGGGCACGGACAAGGGTGTGGGCATCCTCGAACTCGCCGCCATCCAGCGGAAGCGCGTGGCGGCCGGGCAGTCCACGTTGCTGCTGGACGCCATGGAGACCGCGAAGATCGAGGCCCACACCTTCCCCAATGGCTGCCATGTGGCCGAGGTGGAAGTGGACCCCGAGACGGGCATCGTCTCCGTCCCCCGCTACATCGTGGTGGACGATGTGGGCCATGCGCTGAACCCGCTGATCGTGCGCGGCCAGGTGCATGGCGGCGTGGCGCAGGGCCTCGGCCAGGCGCTGCATGAGCGCACGGCCTATGACAATGCCAGCGGCCAGCTGCTCTCGGCCTCCTTCATGGACTACACGCTGCCCCGCGCCGATGACCTGCCGGACATCGATGTGGACCTGATCGAGGTGACGTGCGAGACCAATCCGCTCGGCGTGAAGGGCGCGGGCGAGGCCGGTGCGGTGGGCTCCCCGCCCGCCGCGATGAACGCGCTGGTGGATGCGCTGACGCCTGTCGGCATCACGCATATGGACATGCCCGCCACGCCGGAGACGGTGTGGAAGGCGATCAACGCGGCGAAAGCCGCCTGACGACGGTCCAGGGGCGTCACGCCCCGGATCTTCCACAGGCGGCGGATGGGGTCCGGGGAAGGCAGCGCCTTCCCCGGTTCACCACTCTCCGTAGAAGACGCCCGCCGCCTTGTGCCGGTCCGTGCGCAATTCCGCCTCCGCCCAGGTCAGCGTCGTCCGCCGCTTGAGGCGCACGAACCATTCCAGCAGCCTCTCCCGCGCCGCCTGGCGCACGCCTTCCAGCGCAGGATCGGCGCCGAGGTCGTGGAACTCCTCCGGATCGGCCTGAAGGTCGAAGAGCTGCGGCCGGTGCCCGCTGGTCCAGTGCACGTATTTCCACCGCGCATCCCGCAGCATCCACGCATGATGCTGCCCCGTGGGATGGCCGAGCCGCCGCCGCGCACCGCGGAAAGTCCAGTCCAGCTCGCTGACCACCGCATCGCGCCATGCCGTCGCGATGCCGCGCGTCAGCGGCAGCAGCGACCGCCCCTCCACCCGATGCTCCGCCGCCGGCAGGCCGAGTGCGTCGAGGATGGTGGGCACCACGTCGATCGCCTCCACGAAGCGCTCATCCACCGTGCCGCGCGTGCCATCCGCCTCCGCCGAGGGATCGAACAGCAGGAAGGGCACGCGCTGCACGCAGTCGTGGAACAACTCCTTCTCACCCAGGAAATGGTCGCCGAGGTAGTCACCATGGTCGGAGCAGAAGACGACCATCGTGTCGCGCCAGCGCCCCAGCCGCTCCATCGCGTCCCAGACGCGGCCGAGATGGTCATCGAGCTGCGTGATGAGCCCCTGATAGGCGGGCCGCACCGTCGCGATGCAGTCATCGTTCTGGAAGCTCTCGCTCACTTCCTCCCGCTGCCATTCCCGCAGCAGCGGATGCGCGCCCGCCTCGCGCTCCGCGGGATGGCGTGACACGGGCAGGCATTGGTTGGGCGAATACATCGCGTGGTAGGGCGCGGGCGCGATGTAGGGCCAGTGCGGCTTCACATAGGACAAATGCAGCACCCAGGGATCGTCGCCCTGGCGGTCCATGAAGCCGATCGCCTGGTCGGTGGTGTAGGCGGTCTCGCTATGCTCCTCCCTGACGCGGGCCGGCAGGCGGGCATTGCGCATCTTCCAGCCGCTGCGGATCTGCCCCTGCTCGTCCTCCACCGCGATGACGTAGTCGGTCCATGGATCGGCGCTGTCATAGCCCTTCGCGCGAAGCCAATCGGCATAGGCGCTGTCGGGCTCCGCATGGTGGCCATCGTGCCGGTCCACCAGCGTGAACCAGCCTTCCTTCAGCAGCGCCGCCAGATCGTGCTGGCCGTCCAGCTGCAGGCGCTTCATGCCATGCGCATCCGGCAGCATGTGCGTCTTGCCGGCCAGCGCCAGCGCCCTCCCGGCCTCCCGCAGGTGCCAGCCCAGCGTGACTTCGCCCACGGACAGCGGCACGCGGTTATGCGTGGCACCGTGGGAGGAGACGTAGCGGCCGGTGTAGTAGGACATGCGCGAAGGGCCGCAGATGCCGGATTGCACATAGGCCTGCGCGAAGCGCACGCCGCGCGCCGCCAGCGCGTCGATCTGCGGCGTCCGCAGGAAGGGATGGCCCGCGCAGCCGAGGTGATCCCAGCGCAGTTGGTCCACCATGATGAAAAGCACGTTGCGGATGGCGGTCATGCGGCGCGGTTCCCCCAATCATCGCCGCGCATCCTGCCCGCTTCCCCGCTTGCGCGGGAGGGTCCGGCCGGGGCCTCATGCACGGCAAATGGGGAGGATCACGACCATGCCGAGACGGCGCCAGCTGCTCGCCACCGCCGCCGGCCTGCTGGCGGCCCGCCAGGCGGCGGCGCAGGCGGAAGCCACGCGCATCATCGTCAACTTCACGCCCGGCGGGTCGCTCGACGGCACCGCGCGCCTGCTGGCCGAGCATGCGATGCGCGACGGGCGCGGGACGGTAGTGGTGGAGAACCGGCCCGGCGCCGGCGGCAATATCGGCGCCGCCGCGGTGGCGCGCGCCAGGCCGGATGGGCGGACGCTGCTGGCGGCCCTCGACACCGGGCTGACGGTCAATCCGCATCTCTTCCGCGACATGGGCTTCGACCCGCTGCGGGACCTGGTGCCGGTCGCGCATCTCGGCAGCTTCCAGCTGGTGCTGCTGGTCCACCCCGCCCACCCCGCGACCGACCTGCGATCCTTCCTGGAGGGTGCACGGCGGAGCCCGGCCTTCTACGCCTCCGGCAGCGTGGGATCGCCTGGGCACCTCGCCATGGAGCACCTGCGCCAATCCGCGGGGCTCCCGACCACGGCGCTGGAACACGTGCCCCAGCGCGGGAATCCGGAAGCGCTGACGGCCATCGTTTCCGGCACGGTCCCGGCGGGCTTTCTCGCCATCGGCGGTGGGCCGGACCTGGTGCGGAGCGGCCGGTTGCGGGCCCTTGCAGTCTCGGGCGCCGAACGGGCGGCCGTGCTGCCGGAGGTGCCGACAGTGGCGGAAAGCGGCTTCCCCGGCTTCGAGGTCCGCGTGGCGAACCTCCTGCTGGCCCCGCGCGGCACGCCGGATGCGGTGCTGGCGGAATGGGCCACGGTGTCCCAGGCCGCCATGGCCGGGGAGGCGGCGCGAGGGCGCCTGCCGGGCTGGGGCATCGATCCCTGGCCGGGCGGCGACCTGCCCGCCCTGCTGGCCGCCAACAACGCCCGCTGGGGCCGGGTGGTGCGGGAGGCCGGCATGCGCCTCGATTAGGGCAGCGCCGGACTCATGATCTCCCAGACCGCGCGCTCGATGTAGCGGGCGGAAATCGCGCCGTAGCCGCGGCCCGGCACCACCGGGTCCCGCACGCTGTCATCCGGCGCATCAGTGGCCCAGCGGGCACCCAGGCTGTTGCGGAAGACGAACCAGCCGCCATCCAGGTCCCGGTCGGGGTCCGGGCGGAAGCCCAGGATGCAGACCGCGTGGCCTGCCCCGGCGGCGGGCCAGTCCGGCGGCGGGTCCTGCACGAAGCCATCCGCCACCACGGAATCAAGCCACCAATTGTCGGTCGAGCCCGGCGGGCTGCCCGGCGGCAGGAAGACGGGCAGGGAAACGGCGACGGGCCGCCCTTCCTTCAGCAGGTCCAGCACGGCGCGCGCGATGTTGGGTGGGCGCCTGGCGGTGCCGAGGTCCCAGTAGGCCACCGGCGCGACCTTCCGCGCCCGTGCCAGGACCTCATCCGGCGGATCGGCATCCGGCGCCGATTCATCCGGCCAGTCGGCCTCGGGCGGCACGCCTTCCTGCTGCATCACCGCCTGCGCGGCACCCAGCTTGGTGGCGCCCCGGTCGAAGCCGAGCGGCATGAACAGCGGCTTCGGATCGCGCTCCGCCAGCCTGCGCATGCGGCGGTAGAGGAAGATCGCGGAAAGCCGCGGCGGGCGCTGGCCCGGCGGCGCCAGCACCCGTTCGGCGGCGGCGGCGGCGGCGAATCCCACGCAGGTGCCATCCGCGCCCTGGTCGCGCAGCGTCCAGTCGCGCAGCACGGGGCCGATGAGGTCCACCCGTTCCTCCGCGCCCAGTGCCGGCGGGCGGTCGAAGGCGGGCCAGCCGGGCGGGAAGTTGTTCAACACCTGCCCCGGCTGGATCGGGGGCGGCCGCAGCACGCCGCCCACCGGCGGGCGCAGCGGAGGCTCCATCATCTTCCGCCGATAGCGGTCGGAGAGGTAGCCGCCGGCCTCGATCGCGGCGAGCAAGGCGGCGCGCCGGATCTCGCCCGCCTGGTCGAGATAGGCGCTGGCGGCAAGGATCGCGTGCAGCGCGTCCCACCCGCGCGGCGCGGCGGCGCGCACCCAGTCGCGCTCCACCGGATTGAGGCCGAGGGTCTCCGTCGCGACGATCGAGAAGGGCGCGTTCACGGGCCGCCTCCCTTCTTCACCCCGGCTTCCACCGCATCCGTCACCAGCGCCTTGAAGCGCGCCTCATCCAGCACCGGCGCCAGTTGCGGCTTGTCCGGCTTCGGGCCGGCGGAGACCGCGCCGAGTTCGGCCGCCGCCAGCGGCAGCAGCTTCTTCACGCGGTCGAGGCCGAGGACGAGGTCCTTGATGTTGCGCGCGATCGCCTGGCCGGCCTCACTGTCCTGCCGGAAATGAACGCCGGCGATCTCCCGGTTCTGCGCCTGCCGGTCGGCCAGGCGTTCGAATACCTTGCCCATGGCCTTGTTCACCGCATCGTCCGTGAAGATGGCCTGGAGCAGGAAGGCGACGAGGCGCGATTGCAGCGCGTGGTTGCTGGGGTAGGAGGGATGGGGCGGCGTCGGGATGCTCGGCATCAGCGCCGGATAGACCTGCACCGGGCGCGGCATCTTGTGCTCGGCCTTCCAGTACATGCCGACCATCTGGCCGATCAGCACGCCGGATGCGATCAGCGTGGTGCAGGCGGGGTGGGAGGCGGGGCTGGCCATCAGCGCCTGCAGCCACACATCGCCCAGCGCGTCCGACTGCGCCACGATCTCCGCCTGCCGGCGGGCACGCAGCGGCACCTTCTCCAGCAATTCCTTCACGCCGGTGCGGTAGGCCTGTTCGTCCTTCAGCGGGGCCGGGCAGATGGCCGGCGCCTTCCAGTCCTGCGACACGAAGTCGCCGAGGATCAGCTGCGCGCGCAGCACCGGGGCGAAGGCGGCGACGGGGAATTCGGCCCCGAGGATCAGCGGCAGGTCGCCTGGCGCCGGTTCGAGGAAACTGCCGGGATCGAGGATGCCGCCGAAGCCGCCACCCACGCCGCCATTCACGCCGCCGTTGACGCCACCATTGACGCCACCATTCACGCCGCCGTTCACACCGCCATTGCCGGCACCGAAGGTGAAGGACATTTCCGTGTTCCCCCGCTGATGGCGGCGACGCCAGCGCGCCGCCGCTCGTTACGAAAAACGCTCTGTCACGCCGGCAGCCCGGCCTCCACCAGTCGGCGCGCATAGGCGCGGCGCACCCCCTCATCCCGGAAGGCCTGGCGTTCGATGAAGGGCGTGACGCGGAAGTCCGGCTCCAGCGCCCGCACGCGCGCGGCCATGTGGCGCGCTTCCTCCGCGGCCCCGATCTCCATCAGCGCACCGATGCCGATGCGCAGGCCGGAGGTGTAGTTGGGATTGGCGGCGACGGAGCGTCGCGCCCAGGAGGCCGAACGCTCGAAATCCTCGGCGGCGTAATGCGCGATCGCCGCGAAGCACTGGTAGCGGAAGCGCAACGGATCCTCGGGTGACAGCGCGATGGCGCGCTCCGCCCGCCGCACGGCCTCGGTTGTCTCGCCGAGGAAGGCGTAGGTCGGGCTGCTCCACATCCAGGTCTCGGCATCGTTCGGCGCCGCGTCCAGCGCGCGGTCGAACAGCTCCACCGCCTTGTCGTAGCCCCGGTCGAGGATGGCGCGGTTGTGGCCGAGCATCGCGAGCGCGCGGGGATGCCGCCCATCCAGCGCCAGCGCCGCCTGCGCCGCTTCCTCCAGCCCCGCGCGATCCCCCTCCGGATCGTCCGACCACCCCTGGCCGAGCCGCAGGCTGTGCCAATCCGCCAGCGCCGCCAGGGTGGAGGGCGCGCCGCGGTCGAGCGCCACGGCCCGGCGCAGCAGCCCGCCCGCATCCTCGAAGGCCCGGCGTTCCAGCCGGAACACCAGCTGCCGCGCCTCCAGCAGCAGGTGATAGGCGCCGAGGTCGCCGGGCCGGGCGCGGCGGGCCTGGGCCAGCTCCGCCTCCCGCACCCGCGGCGCGATGGCCTGGGCGATGACGGAGGCGACCTCGTCCTCCGCCTCGAAGGTATCGACGCCGGCCAGGTCCCATTGGCGCTGCAGCAGCACGGTGGCGCTGGCGGCCTCCGCCAGTTCCAGCGTCACCCGCAGCCGGTCGCCCCGCTGGCGCAGGCTGCCGCTGGTGACGTAGTGCGCGCCGAGCCTTCGGGCGGCCTCCTGCACCGGCGCATCCGGCGCCAGGCCGCGCGTGGAGTTGCCGGAGATGACGATGGGCTCCCGCAGCGTGGCCAGGGCGCCGACGATGCCATCCAGCAACCCCTCCCCCACCAGGGCCAAGGCCGGGTCGGGCTGCACCTGGCGGAAGGGCAGGACGGCCACGACCGGCACGCCGCCGAAGCCCGGCACCGGCAGCAGCGCCGGCGGGCCGGCCGGCGCCGAAACCGGCGTCGCTTCCAGGATGTAGCCCCGGCGCGGCACGGTCTTGAGCATCGCCATGCCCTCCGCGCCCATCGCGCGGCGCAGTTCGACGATGCATTGCGTGATGCTGTCATCGGTGACGGTGACGTCGGACCAGACGGTGTCCAGGATCTCGTTCCGCGTCACCAGGCGGCCGCGCTGGCGCAGCAGCAGCAGCAGCAGGTCGAGAGTCTTGGGGCGGAGCGTCGTGGCCTCCCCATCGGCACGGCGAAGCACGCCCCGCTCAGTGTCGAGCGACACGCCACCGAAGCGCACGATGCCGGCAGCCGGGTCCATCCGCCTTCGCAGCCCCTCCTTGTCCTGCCCCGCGGCCACCATAGCCAGCGCCCGAAGCGCCGCCGAGTCCGTTCCCGCGCCGCAGCATTGCGCGTGTTTCGCGGAAGCTTCGGCGGCCCTTCGGCCCGGTTTCGGGACCGAAAGCCCCCGCCCCTGCTGCCCTGGCGCCGCCCGGAACCACCGGGCCTCACCAGGGAGCCACCCCGATGCGCACCACCCGCGCCTGCCTTCTCGCCGCCGCGCTGGCCCTGCCGGCCGGCGGCCACGCCCAGACCCTTCCCGTGGACCACGCCCTGCCCGCCCCGGCCGGCACCACCCGCCTGACCATGCCCGCGAGGGGCGCGGAAGGCGTGCCGATGGTCCTGGTGCTGCCGGACAGCCTCGGCGACCAGGGCCGGTCTGATGCCTATGTCGAGGCGCTGCTGGCACGCGGCCTCGCGAGCCTGGTCATCGGGCTCGATGCCGCGGGCCCGGGCGGGGATGTGCGGCAGACCGCCCGCGCCGCCGCCGTGGCACGGGACTGGGCGGCAGCGCAGCAGCCGGCGCTGAAGCCCGACCTTATCGGGCTGATCGGCTTCGGGACGGGCGCCCGCGCCGCGCTGCTGGCGGCGAATGGCGCGCCCGTTGTCGCGCTCGATCCGGGCTGCGAGGGTCTTTCCCTGCCGGCCTACAGCCCGGTGCTGCTGGTGCATGGCGCCGCGGCGTCGGACGCCGCCGCCTGCGCGGCGCTGCCGGAGCCCGCCGGCACCGCGATGCTGGCCCTGCCGGGCGCCAGCCATGCCTGGGACCTGCCGCCCGCCCTCGCCCCCGGCGGCGCGCTGGTCCCCTCGCCGAGCGGCGAGGGACGGCAGCGCGCCCGGCCAGACCTGGCGGCGACGGCGCTGGCCGCGGACGCCACGGCGGCGTGGCTGTTCCGGCAGCTGACGCCCCCGCGGGACGTGGGCCGGAGCGCGGGGCGGTGACCCCGGCCGCGCACCGTGCCGCGCTGCACCGCGCCACGCGCAGCGGGGAGTGGGAGATGGCGGAGCGCGCGACGCGCGCCCTCGCCTGGCGATGGCTGCTGCAAAGCCTCGCCCGCGCCTGGCGGCTGGCGGGGCGGGGCCGATGAGGCACCAGGATGCGCGCCGGGAAGCCCCCGCCGAAACCGATGGCTTTCCCGGCTGGCTCGTGGTCGTCGGGGCCTTCCTGGTGCTGATGGTCGGCTTCGGCGCCATCTACTCCTACGCCGCCTTCGCGGAGCAGATCGCCGACAGCTTCGGCGCGCCGCGCGGTTCGGTGGCGCTGGTCTATGCGTTGAGCGGGAGCACCTGCTTCTTCGTCAGCGCGCTGTCCGGCCGGCTGGCGGACCGAATCGGGCCGCGCGTGCCGGCGATGGTGGGGATGGGGCTGGTCGGGCTCGGCCTGATGGTGGCCGCCACGGCGCGCAGCCTGGCGGAGGTGCTGGCGGGCTACGGGCTGCTGATCGGCATCGGCACGGGCTTCGCCTATGTCCCGGCCATGGCGGCGGTGCAGGGCTGGTTCAGCACGCATCGCGGCCTGGCGTCCGGCATCGCGGCCAGTGGCATCGGCGTCGGCACCGCGCTGGTGCCGGCGGGAGCGGATGCGATGCTGGCGATCGGCGACTGGCGCGGTGCCTTCGTGGCCTTCGGCGCGGTGTCCGTGCTGGTGGGTGGCGCCGGTGCGCTGCTGCTGCGCCGCCCGCCTGGGCGGGGCCGCGGCGCCACGACGGAGGCGCTGCCCCCGGCCCGGCCCTGGGCCACGCGGCGCTTCGCGCTGGCCTATGCGGGCACGCTGCTCGTCTCCATCCCCGCCACGCTGCCGCAGGCGCTGCTGGTCGGCACGGCGCGGGACCTCGGCATCGCGTGGCATGAGGCGGTGTCGCTGCTGGGGCTGATCGGGCTCGGCACCATCGCGGGGCGTTTCCTGCTGGCGGCGCTGGCCGATGGGCTGGGGCGCAGGGCCACCTTCCTCGGCTGCTGCATGGGCATGGCGGCCAGCATGGCGGTCTGGGCCCTGGCGGAGGGCATGGCCTCGCTGCAGGTCTTCGCGCTGGTCTTCGGTGCGCTCCAGGGCGGCTTCGTCGCGCTGCTGCCGGCCTTCGCGGCGGACAGCTTCGGCAACCGCGCCCTGGGGGGCGTGATCGGGCTGATCTATACCGGCCGCGGCATCGCGCTGCTGCTGGCGCCGCCCCTGGTGGCAGCGGCGCAGGCGATGCTGGCGGGGCCGCTGCCCATCCTTCTGGTGGCGCTGCCGGGGCTGGCGGGCGCCGCGCTGCTGGCCGCCGTGCGGGCCGCGCCACGATGACCGCGCAGCCGGGCTGGCAGCCGCCCCTGCCGGGAGGAGGAGGGCGGGGCGCGGGCCCTGCCCCGCACCCCGCGCCCCGCCGGTCAGATCTCCGCGTAGCTGCCGTTGCGCCAGACGTAGAAGACGTAGTCCGGCACGGTCACGTCGCCCTTGCCGTCGAAGCCGATGTCGCCCAGCACCGTCTGCCACGGGCCGCCCGACTTCAGCAGCGCGGCGATGCGGCGCGGATCGACGCCGTTGTTGCGCGTGGCCGCCGCGGCCCAGATCTGGATGGCGGCATAGGTGTAGAGGACGTAGCCCTCCGGATCGATGTTGCGGGCGCGGAAGGCCTGCACGACGGAGGCCGCCGTCGGGCGCTTGCGCGGGTCGCTGCTGAAGGTCATCAGCGTGCCCTCGCCGGCCGCGCCGGTGATCTGCCAGAACTCGTTCGTCACCAGCGCATCGCCGCCGATCAGCGTGATGTTCAGCCCCCGCTCCTTCGCCTGGCGCAGGATCAGGCCGGATTCGGTGTGGTAGCCGCCGACATACACGACCTGGACATTCGCCTGCTGCAGGCGGGAGACGATGGCGGAATAGTCACGCTCCCCGGGCGTATAGGCGCTGAAGAGCGCTTCCGTGACGCCCGCGCCGTTCAGCGCCTTCTTCGTCTCCTCCGCCAGGCCGCGGCCATAGGCGGAATTGTCGTGCAGGATGGCGATGCGCTGGCCGCGCATGTTCTGGGCCATGTAGCGCCCGGCCACCTGGCCCTGCTGGTCGTCCCGGCCGCAGACGCGGAAGGTGTTCCAGCCGCCCTCATCCGTGAAGCGCGGGTTGGTGGAGGCGGGGCTGATCTGCAGCACGCCTTCCTCCGCATAGACCTTGCTGGCGGGGATGGAGCTGCCGGAGCAGAAATGCCCCGCCACCAGCGCCACGCGGCGCGAGGACAGCTGGTTGGCGACGGAGACCGCCTGGCGCGGGTCGCAGGCATCGTCGCCCACTTCAAGCGCGAGCTGCCGGCCCAGCACGCCGCCCGCGGCGTTGATATCGGCCACGGCCTGTTCGGCGCCGGCGCGCATCTGGCCGCCGAAGGCCGCGTACTGGCCCGTCATCGGCCCCGCCGTGGCGATGCGGATCGGGCCCGACTGCGCGATCGCGCCGCCCGTCCCCGCCAAGAATGCCGGCGCGGCCAGCGCCCCGCCCAGCATCGTCCTGCGCTTCAGCATCCCGTCTCTCCCTTGCAACGCCGGCGCCCGAGGCGCGGTCCGACAGCCTAGGCGAGCCTGACGGGGGAAGGCCAGCATCCTTCGCGGCGCCAGGCGGCACGCTCACGCACCCGGCGGGGGCTCCGCCGGCAGCAGCGCGTCGATCGCCCGCGCCAGGGCGACGTCGCGATCGGACAACCCGCCGGCGTCATGGGTGGTCAGCAGGATCTCCACGCGGTTCCACACATTGCTCCATTCGGGGTGGTGGTCCTGCTGCTCCGCCAGCAGGGCGACGCGGGCCATGAAGCCCCAGGCATCGTTGAAGTCGCGGAAGCGGAAGCGGCGCGTGATGGCGTCGCGCCCCTCCGCCATCCGCCAGGCGGGCAGGTCGGTCGCCAGGGTGGCGCGGGCTTCGAGGGACAGCTTCAGGGGCTTGGACATGCGGCGGGCTCCGGGTTCGGCTTGACGTGGGCGGCGGGGCGGGCTGGAAGGCGGCATGACCCGATTCAGCCACCCGCCGACCCTGGAAGACATCGTGGAGATGGCCGAACAGGCGTTTTCCGCCATCCCCAAGGAATTGCGCGACCTCGTCCGCGGGGCCGCCATCATGGTGGAGGATGTGGCGGATGAGGAGACGGCGGCGGAGATGGGGTTCGAAAGCCCCTGGGCGCTGACCGGCCTCTACCGTGGCGTGCCGATGACGCAGAAGAGCGTCTTCGACACGCCGTCGGAGCCCGACAGCATCACGCTGTACCGGGAGCCGATCCTGCTGGAATGGGTCGAGACCGGGGAGGACCTGTTCCGCCTGGTCCGCAACGTGCTGATCCATGAGATCGCGCATCATTTCGGCTTCTCCGACGATGACATCGACCGGCTGGAAGGCGGCGACTGAGCGTTTTCGGCGCGAAGATTAAGCCTCTCCAAGATCACGATTTTTCGCCTTTCGGCGTAACGACGCCGCGGCATTAACCGCGCCGTTACCCGCCACCCGGCAGAACCTGCCCAGCCGACATGGTCGGCATGGGGAATGGCAGGATGTCTCGCTGGGGTTCGGGTGCAGGATGCGCCGGGCCGGGCTTCGCGGCCCGGGATGATGCATCGCAAGGCGACGCATGGGGGGGCTGATCGAACAGCTCCGCGCGCTGGGCACGCTCCGCCTGGCCGCCATGGCGGGTGTCGGCCTGGCCGTGCTGGGCCTGGTGGCCTGGCTGGCGCTACGGGCAGCGGAACCGCCCATGGCGCTGCTCTACGGGGACCTCGACCCGCGCGACGCCGGGCAGGTGGTGCAGGCGCTGGATCGCGCGCGGATTCCCTATCGCCTGGCCGCCGGCGGCGCGCAGGTGATGGTGCCGGAAGCCGATGTGCCGCGCGTGCGGCTGATGCTGGCGCGCGATGGCCTGCCGGCCGGGGGATCCATCGGCTATGAGATCTTCGACCGTGGCGAGAGCCTGACCACCACCCCCTTCCAGCAGGACATCAACCGCGTCCGCGCCCTGGAAGGCGAATTGTCCCGCACCATCCGCGGCCTGTCCGGCGTGCGCACCGCGCGCGTCCATCTGGTGCTGCCGCGGCGCGAACCCTTCTCCCGCGAGCGGGGGGAGGCACAGGCCAGCGTCGTCATCGCCATGCAGGGCGCGCAGCGGCTGGACCGGGAAGGCGTGCAGGCGGTGCTGCACCTCGTCGCCGCGGCGGTGCCGGGGCTGCGGCCGCAGAACGTCTCCATCGTGGACAGCCGGGGGGAGCTGATGGCCCGCGGCGGCCAGGCGCTGACCGGCCCCGCCGCCGCCCAGACGGGAGAGGAGCTGCGCCGCGCCGCCGAACAGCGCCTGGCGCGTGGCGTGGAGGATCTGCTGGAGCGCACGCTCGGCCCCGGGCGGGTGCGGGCGGAGGCCTCGGTCGAGATGGATTTCGACCGCGTGCAGACCACCGAGGAACGCTTCGACCCCGAGAACCAGGTGCCGCGCAGCACGCAATCCACCAGCGAGAGCAGCCGCAGCGGCGAAGCGGGCAACGTCTCCGTCGCCAACCAGCTGCCGGGGGCGGAGGCGCAGGCCGGCGGCAACCAGACCCAATCCTCGCGGTCCGAGGAGACGACAAACTTCGAGATCGGCCGCACCACGCGCAACACGATGCGCGAACAGCCGGCGGTGCGGCGCCTGTCGGTCGCCGTGCTGGTGGATGGGGTTTGGGAGCCGCAGGCGAATGGCCCGCCGCAGTTCCGCGAACGGTCGGCGGAGGAATTGCAGCGCATCGCCTCCCTCGTCCGCTCCGCCGTGGGCTTCAACGAACAGCGTGGCGACCGCGTGGATGTCGTGAACCTGCGCTTCGCGGAACCGCCGCCGCTGGATGCCGCGTCGGATGGGTTCACCATCCTCGGCCAGACCATCCCGCCGGCGCTGCTCGCGCGGTTGACGGAAACCGCGATCCTGGCCCTGGTGGCGCTGGCCGCGATCCTTCTGGTGGGCCGGCCGATGGCGAGCCGCCTGACCGTGGCGCTGATGCCCCAGCCCGCGCTGGCGGGCGCGGGCGGGGGCGCGGGCGCGGGCGAAGCCGGCACCACGATCGGCCCGGATGGCACGCCCATCGCCCTTCCCGCCGGTGCCGCCGCCGCGCCTGATGGCACGCCGCTGCTGCCGGGCCAGGCCGCCAACCCCGGGGAGCCGAATGCGGAGGGCATGGTGGATGTGGCGCGGATCGAAGGGCAGATGCGCGCCTCGGCCCTCGCCGCGCTCGCGCAGCTGATCGACCAGAATACTGATGCCAGCGTGCAGGTGATCCGCCGCTGGCTGGCGCCGGAGGATGCATCGTGAGTGGTTCGCTGACCGGGCCGCAGAAGGCCGCGACCTTGATGCTGGCCCTGGGGGAGGACCAGGCGGCCAAGATCTTCGGCCGGCTGCATGAGGATGAGATCCGCGACCTGTCGCTGGCCATGGCCGCGCTCGGCAATGTGGATGCCGAGGTCGTGGAGGAGGTGGTGCGCCAGTTCCGCACCCAGCTCGGCCAGGCCGGGCACCTCGTCGGTTCCTATGAGAGCACGGAACGCCTGCTGCTGAAGACGCTGCCGAAGGAGCGCGTCATGCAGATCATGGAGGAGATCCGCGGCCCGGCGGGCCGCACCATGTGGGACAAGCTGGGCAACGTGAACGAGGCGGTGCTCGCGAACTACCTGAAGAACGAATACCCGCAGACCGTCTCCGTCGTGCTGTCCAAGGTCCGTCCCGACCATGCCGCGCGCGTCCTCGCGCTGCTGCCCGAAGGCTTCGCCATGGAAGTGGTGATGCGCATGCTGCGCATGGAAACCGTGCAGAAGGAGGCGCTGGAAGGCGTCGAGCGCACGCTGCGCATGGAGTTCATGTCCAACCTGGCGCGCGGTTCGCGCCGGGATGCGCATGAAGTCATGGCCGAGATCTTCAACAACCTCGACCGTGCCGCCGAAGGACGCATCCTGTCGGCGCTGGAGGAGCGGTCGCGCGAGAGTGCCGAGAAGATCCGCGCGCTGATGTTCACCTTCGACGACCTCCAGCGCCTGGACCAGCAGGGCATCCAGGCGCTGCTGCGTGCCGTGCCGAAGGACAAGCTGACGCTGGCGCTGAAGGGCGCGTCGGAGACGCTGCGCGACCTGTTCTTCCGCAACCTGTCCGAACGCGCTTCCAAGCTGCTGAAGGATGACCTCGCGGCGCTCGGCCCCGTCAAGCTGCGCGACGTGGATGAGGCGCAGGCGGCGATCGTCGCCATGGCGAAGGACCTGGCGGCACAGGGCCAGATCCAGATCGCCGACGGCCGCGATGACGAGATGGTGGCCTGATGCTCGCCCTTCGCCTGCCGGACCTGTCGAAGCCGCCACCCCCGCCGGCGCCACCGCCCCCGCCGCCACCGCCCGATCCCGCGCTGCTGGAGGCGATCCGCGCGGAGGCGGAGGAGGCGGGCCGCGCGATCGGCCATGCGGAAGGGCTGGCGGAGGGCCGCGCGATGCAGGCGGCGGCGCAGGAGGCCGCGATGCAGCGGGCTCTGGAGGCGATGGCGCGCGCGATGGAGCAGGCGGCGGAGGAAGGGCGGCGGGTGGCGGAGGAAACGGGCACGGCGCTGGCCTCCCTGCTGGCGCGCATGCTGGATCACCTGCTGCCGGGGGCCTGCGAACGCGCGGGGCCCGACATCGTCGCGCGGCTGATCGTGCCGCTGCTGCCCGCCATCGCCGACCGGCCGGAAGCGGTGCTGCATGTGGCGCCGACGCTGGTCGATCCGATCGCCGCGCGGATGCCGCCCGGCGGGCCCGCGGTGGTGGCGGATGCGGCGGTGGCGCCGGGCGATGCGCGGCTGGCCTGGCGGGATGGCGCGCAGCTGGTGGAACTGGCGATGCGGCGCGGGGCGGTCATTGATGCGCTGCGCGCGGCAGGGGTGTGGGATGATGAGCAGGGAGAGAGCGCATGAGCGCCGATGATGGCTTCGAGGCCGTACCCGCGACAGAGGCGCAGCAGGGCGCCGGCAATGTCGGCGGGCCGCGCGACCTGGATGCGGTCTACGACATTCCCGTGCAGGTCAGCGCCGTGCTCGGCCGCGCCACCATGCAGGTGTCGCAGCTGCTGAAGCTGGGCCGCGGCGCGGTCGTCGAACTGGACCGCAAGCTGGGCGAGGCGGTGGACATCTACGTCAACAACCGCCTGGTCGCGCGCGGGGAAGTCGTGATGGTGGACGACAACCGCCTGGGCGTGACGATGACGGAAATCGTCAAGTCGGACCGGGGCGGCTGAGGCCATGGCAAGGCTGCTGATCGTCGGTTCCCTGGAAGGGGAGCTGGGCTCCGCCGCCCGCGTCGCCATCGCGCGCGGCGCCAAGCTCGGCCATGCCGAAGGCGTCGCGGCGGGGCTGGAACGGCTGCGGGCGGAAGGCGCGGACCTCGCGCTGGTCGATCTGCGGCATGACGTGGCCTGGCTGGTCCAGGCGATGGCGGCGGAACGCATCGCCTGCCCCGTCGTCGCCTGCGGGCGGGCCGAGGATGGCGATGCGGCGGTGCGCGCGATCGAGGCGGGGGCGCGGGACTTCCTGCCGCTGCCGCCGGATGCGGACCTCATCATTGCCATGCTCCAGGCCGCCGGCGCGGCGCCGTCGCGGGACGGCCCCATCGCGCGCGACCCGGCGATGACCGCCCTGCTGGCGCGCGTCGCACAGGTGGCGCGGGCGGAGGCTTCCGTGCTGCTGACGGGGGAAAGCGGCACCGGCAAGGAGATTCTGGCGCGGCACCTGCACGCGGTGTCGAAGCGCGCGCGCGGGCCCTTCGTGGCGCTGAACTGCGCCGCCCTGCCGGAGACGCTGCTGGAGAGCGAGCTGTTCGGGCATGAGAAGGGCGCCTTCAGCGGCGCCGTCGCGATGCGCAAGGGCAAGTTCGAACAGGCGGAAGGCGGCACGCTGCTGCTCGACGAGATCGGGGAGATGGACCCGCGGCTGCAGGCCAAGATCCTCCGCGTGATCCAGGAGCGGGAGGTGGACCGGCTGGGCGGCGGGGCGCCGATCAAGGTGGATGTCAGGCTGCTGGCGGCGACGCATCGCGACCTGGCGCAGGAGGTCGCGAAAGGCCGGTTCAGGGAGGACCTGTTCTTCCGCCTCAACGTCATCGCGCTGCGCATCCCGCCGCTGCGCGAACGCCCCGCCGACATCCTGCCGCTGGCCGAGCATTTCGCCCTGCACTACGCTCGCGCCAACGGCCTGCCGGAACGCGGGCTGTCGCTGGTGGCGCGCCAGGCGCTGCTGTCCCATGCCTGGCACGGCAATGTGCGGGAGCTGGAGAACACCATCCATCGCGCGGTGCTGCTGGCGGAAGGGCATGAGATCGGGCCGGAGGCGATCGAGCTGACGCAGCGCGCGGTGGTGGAGGCCGTGGCAGTGCCCGCCGCGCCCGGCGCAGCCACCGCCGCGCCGCCCGCCAACCGCGTGGCCGCGCTGGTCGGGCGGAAGATGGAGGAGGTGGAGCGGGATCTGATCCTGGAGACGCTGTCCCACTGCCTCGGCAATCGCACCCGGGCGGCGGAAATCCTCGGCATCTCCATCCGCACGCTGCGCAACAAGCTGCAGGACTACCGGGCGGCCGGGATCGCGGTGCCAGCCGCGCCGGGCCAGGTGACGCCGCCGCTGCCGGTCGCGGTCTGACCCTTGGCAACCATCACGCTGCCTTCCTGGTTGGGGCGTGCGCGGCCTTCGGGCGATATCGCGCTGGGCCTTGGCGTCGTCATGCTGGTGGCGGTGCTGGTGGTGCCGCTGCCGACCTGGCTGCTGGATGCGGGGCTTGCCGTGTCCATCACGGCCTCGGTCCTCGTCCTCATGGTCGCGCTGTTCATGAAGCGGCCGCTGGACTTCACCAGCTTCCCGACGGTGCTGCTGCTGACGACGCTGCTGCGCCTGTCGCTGAACGTCGCCACCACCCGCGCCATCCTGACGCACGGCCATGAAGGGCCGCAGGCGGCGGGGCATGTCGTCTCCGCCTTCGGCGGCTTCCTGATGGGCGGCGACGTGCTGGTCGGCCTGATCGTCTTCGCCATCCTGCTGATCGTGAACTTCGTCGTCGTCACCAAGGGTTCCGGCCGCATCGCGGAAGTCGCGGCGCGCTTCAGCCTGGACGCCATGCCGGGCAAGCAGATGGCGATCGATGCGGACCTGTCCGCCGGCGTGATCACGGAGGAACAGGCCCGGCTGCGGCGGAAGGAGCTGGAGGAGGAAAGCGGCTTCTACGGCGCCATGGATGGTGCCGCGAAATTCGTCCGCGGCGACGCCATCGCGGGCCTCATCACCACCCTCATCAACCTGCTGGCCGGCATCGCCATCGGCACGCTGCGCCAGGGGCTGCCCTTCGGGGAGGCGGTGACGACCTTCTCCGTCCTCACGGTCGGCGATGGGCTGGTGGGGCAGATCCCGTCGCTGCTCGTTTCCATCGCGGCCGGTATCGTGGTCACCAAGGGTGGCGTCGAAGGCCGCGCGGACCAGGCGCTGGCGCTGCAGCTCGGCGGCGCCAAGCCGATGGCGATGGCGTCCGGCGCGGCGGTGCTGATGGGGCTGATGCCGGGGATGCCGCTGCTGCCCTTCCTGGCGCTGGCCGGCGCGGCGGCCTGGGGTGCCAGGGCGCAGTACCTGGCGGAGCGCGCGGCGGATGCGCGGGCGAATGCGCCGCCGCCCCCGCCGGGGGAGCCGCCGGCGAGCGATGCGCTGAAGATGGATTTGCTGCGGCTGGAACTGGGCTACGGGCTGCTCTCGCTCGCCGCCGGGGACGCGCCGCGACTGTCGGAACAGATCCGCACGCTGCGCAAGACCACGGCGCAGGAGCTGGGCTTCGTGCTGCCCAGCGTCCGCATCCAGGACAATCTGCAACTGCCGCCCGACACCTATGTGATCCGGGTGAAGGAGATCGAGGCCGGGCGCGGCGCGCTGAAGCCGCCGCTGCACCTGGCGATCGATCCCTCCGGCAATCCCCCCGCGCTGCCCGGCGAACGCGTGCAGGAACCCACATTCGGTCTTCCTGCTGCCTGGATCGAGGAGATGCGGCGTGAGGAAGCACTCGCCATGGGCTGCACCGTGGTCGATGCCGCGGGTGTGCTGGCGACGCACCTGACGGAGGTGACGCGCGAGAACATGGCGGAGATGCTGTCCTTTGCCGAGACGCAGAAGCTGATCGATGAGTTGGCGGTGGAGCACAAGCGGCTCGTCTCCGACCTCATTCCCGGCCAGGCCAGCCTCGGCACCGTGCAGCGCGTGCTGCAGGCGCTGCTGGCGGAACGCGTCTCCATCCGCGACCTGCCGACGATCCTGGAGGGGATGCAGGAAGCGGTGGCGGGCGGGGCGCGCAGCCTCGGCCCCATGCTGGCCATGGTGCGCACGCGGCTGGCGCGGCAGATCAGCGACGCCGCGCGCGGCCCCCAGGGCTACATCCCGATCATCGCCCTGGCGAATGAATGGGAACAGGCCTTCCAGGAGGCGCTGATCGGACCGGGGGAGGAGAAGCAGCTCGCCATGGCGCCATCGAAGCTCTCGGCCTTCATGGGGGCGCTGCGATCGGCCTTCGATGCGGCGAGCAATGCGGGTGAACCGGCCGTGCTGGTGTGTTCCGGCACCATCCGGGCGCATGTCCGCGCGGTCGTCGAACGCTTCCGCCCCTCCACCAGCGTGCTGGCGCATACGGAGATCCACGCCCGCGCGCGCATCCGCACGATCGGCACGGTGCAGGCCAGCCCGGCGACGGTGCAGGCATGAGGCTTCGCGTGATCCGCGCCGCGCGGATGTCGGACGCGATGGCGCAGCTGCGCGCGGAGATGGGGGAGGATGCCGTGCTGCTGTCCACCCGCCGCGTGAATGGCGGCGTGGAGATCACGGCGGCGCAGGAACAGGATGACGAACCGCTGGTGATTCCGCCGGAAGCGGCGGCGCCATCCCGCGCCATCCCCGCGGAGCTGGCACGGCACAACCTGCCGCCGGAGCTGGCGGCGCGGCTGTCGGAGGGCCGGCTGGCAGGGGCGCTGGCGCAGGTCCTGTCCTTCGCGCCGCTCCCGGGACTCGGCGCGCCGCTGCTGCTGGTGGGCCCGTCAGGGGCGGGCAAGACGCTCAGCGTGGCGAAGCTGGCGACCCGGCTGGTGATGGCGGGCACGCCGCCGCTGCTGGTGACGGCGGATGGCAGGCGGGCCGGCGCCACGGAACAGATCGCCGCCTATGCCCGGGTGCTCGGCCTGCCGCTGGCGGTGGCGAGCGGCCCGGCGGCGCTGGGCAAGGCGCTGGGGCGGCGCGCGGAGCGCCAGCCGGCATTGGTGGACATGCCGGGCTGCGACCCCTTCAGCCCGGCTTCCGCCCGCAGCCTGGCCGCGCTGCTGGCCGCCGCGCAGGGCACGCCCGTGCTGGTGCTGCCCGCTGGGATGGATGCGGAGGAGGCGGCCGAGACCGCCCATGCCTTCCGGCTGCTGGGCTGCCGGCACCTGCTGCCCACGCGCCTCGATGCCGCGCGGCGGCTGGGCGGCGTGCTGGCGGCGGCGGCGGCGGGGCTGGCGCTGACGGAGGCCGGCATCGGGCAGGATGCCGTGGGGGGGCTGGAACCCCTGACGCCGGAACGACTTGCCGCGCGCCTGGCGGCGCCGGCCAATGGGGAGAATGCGCCATGAGTGCGGCGCTGGTGACGCAGTCGGGACGAGTGCCGGGGCGGGTCATCGCCATCGCCTCCGGCAAGGGGGGCGTGGGCAAGACCTGGCTGTCCATCACGCTGGCGCAGGCGCTGGCGCAGGCGGGGCGGCGGGTGGTGCTGATGGATGCCGATCTCGGGCTCGCGAATGTCGATGTGCAACTCGGTCTGAAGGCGGGGGCGGATCTCGGCAGCGTGCTGGCGGGCACGGCGCCGGAACAGGCGGCCATCGCCCTGCCCGCCGGCTTCCATCTGTTGCCGGGACGATCGGGCACGGGGGCGCTGGCCGGGCTCACGGGCGCGGCGCTGGAGGCGGCGACCGCCCTGCCCCGGCGCCTGGCGGCGGGGTGGCAGGAGGTGGTGGTGGATATCGGCGCGGGGGTGGAGGCGCCGCAGCGCCGCCTCGCCGCGCGCGCCGACCTGCTGCTGGTGGTGGCGACCGAGGAGCCGACGAGCCTGACCGATGCCTACGCCGTGCTGAAGCTGCATGCGCAGGATGCGTCGGGGGGCGATGCGCGGCTGGTGGTGAACCTGGCCGGCAGCGCCGCCTCCGGCCAGGCCACCCATGCGACGCTCGACGCCGCCGCGCGGCGCTTCCTCGGGCGGCCGCTGCCGCTGGCGGGCATCATCCGGCGCGATGCGAAGGTGCCGGATGCGATCCGCCACCAGACGCCGCTGCTGACGCGCCATCCCGGCAGCGCGGCGGCGAGGGACGTGGCGGCGCTGGCGCGGGGGCTGGGTTAGCGGGCGTCAGCGCGTGGCGGCGATGAAGGCTTCCGCGATCGCATCCCGCCGCGCGACCCAGATGCGATCCCCCAGCCCGGCCAGATGCGCCAGCACGCGGTCCATCGCGGGGAAACGCCCGGGGCGGCCACTGATCCGCAGGTGGTAGCCGATGTTCAGCAGCCGCGGCCGGCCGGCCTCGGCCTCCGCCAGCAGCGTCTCCAGCGCATCGGCGACGTAGTCCACCATTTCCTGCGCGCGCACGAAGCCGTTGGGGTGGAAGAACTTGCTGTCGTTGCTGTCCAGCGCATAGGGCAGCACCAGCAGCGACGGGTGCTGCGGGTCGCGATAGGGCAGGTCGTCGTCGAAGGCGTTGGAGGTGTAGAGGAAGCCGCGCTCCGCCAGCAGCGCGCGCGTCCAGACGCTTTCCGACCCCCGGCAGAAGAAGCCGCGCGGCGTGGTGCCGCAGGCATCGCGGATCACCGCCATGCAGCGATCGAGGTCACGGCCCTCCGCCTCGGCCGAGGCATAGTCGGAGTGCGGCCGCCAGAGCCAGCCATGCACCGCGGCCTCATGCCCGCGCGTCGCGATCGCGGCGGCCAGGCTGGGGGATCGTTCGACGGCGCGGCCGCACATCAGGAAGGTGGCAGTGATGCCGTGCCGGTCGAGCCCATCCAGCATCCGCCACAGGCCGGCGCGCATGCCATAGGCGAAGATCTGCTCCTGCCCCATGTCGCGCGTGCCGGGGGCGACGACGCTCATGAACTCGCCCATCGGTTCGGAACGCGGGTCGCCGTCGCCGACCTGCTGCTCCGCCCCTTCCTCGAAATTCACGGCGACCGAGACGGCGAGCCGCGCGCCGTTGGGCCAGCGGAAATCCGGCCAGGTGCCGCCATAGCCAACGAGATCGCGCATCGCCATTCCTTTCCGGTTCCCGCCCGCGCGGGACCGCGCTAACTAGGGCCTGGGAAACGCCTGTCCACCCTTCAGTGGCAGGAGCGAAACGCATGTTCATTCCACGCCGCGCGGTCATCGCCGCGGCCCCGTTGCTGGCCTATCCGCTATCGTCGGAGGCCCAGGCGGTTTTCCCGACGCGCCCCTTGCGGGCCATCCTGTCCTTCCCGCCCGGTGGCGCGATCGACGCCGTGACGCGGCTGATCGCGCCCCGTGTCGGTGAATTGCTGGGCCAGCCGCTGGTGGTGGAGAACCGCGGCGGCGCGGTGGGCAGCCTGGCGGCCGGGACGGTCGCGGCCTCCCCGGCCGATGGGCACACGTTGCTGTTCGACGCATCGCAGCATGCGGCCGCGCCGTTTCTGCTGAACAATCTCTCCTTCAGCTACGACAGCTTCGCGCCGGTGACGCAATTGACCTCGGTGCCGCTGCTGCTGGCGGCGCATCCCGGGCTGCCCGCCCAGACCCTGGCGGAGTTCCTGGCGCTGGGCCGCGCCCGGGCGGCGGCGGGGCGGCCATTGACCTATGCCTCCGGCGGCAATGGTGCCTCCACCCACTATGCCGGCGTGCTGTTCCAGAACCTGGCAGGGTTCGAGGTGCTGCACGTGCCCTTCCGCGGCGGCGGCCCTGCGGTGCAGGCGCTGCTCGCCGGCACGGTGGATTTCCACATCGGCACGGCCGGCAGCACGGCGGCGATGGTGCGGGAGGGGCGGCTGCGCGGCCTGGCGGTTTCCACCGCCGCGCGTCTGCCCGCCTTCCCGGAACTGCCGACCCTGCAGGAAGGCGGGCTGGCCGGCTATGACTGGAACGAATGGGGCGGCGTCTTCGCCCCCGCCGGGACGCCCGCGCCGATGATCGACCGCCTGCACGCCGCGCTGCGGGAAGCGCTGTTCCAGCCGGTGGTGCTGGAACGGCTCTCGACCATCGGCATGGTGCCGGTGGCCAGCACGCCCAACGACTTCGCGGCCTTCGTCAGGGACCAGAAGGCGCTGACCGGCAGGCTGACGCGGGAAGCGCGGGTGACGATGGACTGAGGCGCGCGCGGGGGAGGAGGCGCGCTACGAGCGCCGGAACACGAAGAGCACGCCCGCCACCGGCACGCCCTTCTCCTCCCGCAGCACCGTCTCCTCCCGCGCCACCAGGGCCAGGCCGGCGGCGGCGGCAAGCGCCTCCACATGGCCGGCTTCGTGGCGGTAGCGCAGGCCGGTGCCGAGGGCGTAGGGCTTGTCCTCGCCACGCTCGATGCTGAAGGCGGCCAGGCCGCCGGGGTGCAGCGCGGCGGCGATCCCCCCGAGCGCCGGGCCGAGGTCACCCAGGTAGTTCAGCACATCCGCCGCCGCCACCAGGTCGAACCCCGCGCGCCGCGTCGGCAGGAAGGCCAGCAGGTCGGCCTCATGCAGCGCGTCATAGAGGCCCCGTTTCGCGGCCTCCGCCAGCATGCGCGGCGACAGGTCCAGCCCCTCCAGCCGCGCCGCCATGGGCTTGAGGGGGATGCCCGAAAGGCCGGTCCCGCAGCCGAGGTCGAGCACCCGTCCCTTGGCGAAGCCAGCCCGCACCACCAGCGCCGCCAACAGGCCGGGGGTGCGATAGCCGAGCCGCCCTTCCAGATCCTGGTCGAACCGGGGCGCGTAGAGGTCGAAGAGGTCCCGCACATAGGCGGCCGGCGCGCGGTCCGGCACCGCCTCCGCCCCCAGCGCCGCCAGCAGGAAGCGCGCCTGGCCGGCCAAGGCGGGGTCGAGGTCCGGGATCGCGAGGGCGCGGCGCGCTGCCGCCGCCGCGCCGTCCTGCCCCGCCTCCCGCAGCGCATGGGCCAGCGCGATCCAGGGCTCCGGCGTCCCGGGGGCCAGTTCCGTCGCGCGCCGCAGCGGCGCGATGGCGGCGGCGGCGTCCCCCAGGGCGCAGAGGACCTGGCCGAGGTTGCGCAGCGCCACCGGGTCTCCGGGGCGCAGCGCCAGGGCGGCGCGCAGCGCCGCGGCGGCTTCCTCCAGCCGCCCGGCCTCGGCCAGCGTGCCGCCGCGATTGGCGAGGAAGACCGGGCTTTGCGGTTGCCGTGCCAGGGCCTGGGCGGAATAGGCGAGGGCCGCCGGCAGGTCACCCCGCTGCCGCGCCGCCACGCCCAGCAGGTTCAGCGCATTCGCATCCTCCGGCCGAAGCTTGAGGACGCGGCGGTACAGGCGCTCCGCCATCGCGATATCGCCGCGCGCATGGCGGGCGGCGCCATCGCGCAGGAGTTCATCGGCCGATGCTTGCGCCAAGGCCCCGTCCCCCGCGATGCTGTGGGCACATGTTCACATCCATCCATTCGCTCGTGCGGCCTGGCCGGGACCTCCGGGTGGATTTCATCCGCGGCCTCGCGCTCTGGTTCATCTTCATTGACCACACGCCGGGCAATCTGCTGGGCCAGATGACATTGCGCAACGTGGCCTTCTGCGACGCGACCGAGGGCTTCGTCCTGCTGGCGGGCTACGCCGCCGGCATCGCCTATGGCCGGGCGATGGAGCGGGAGGGCTGGGCCCATGCCGCCGCGCGGGTCGCGGGCAGGGTCGGCACGCTCTATGTCGCGCATATCTTCCTGTTCGTGGTGTTCACCGCGCAGGTAGGCTTTTCCGCCGCGGCGCTGGACCAGGCCGCCTATCTCGACGAATTGCAGCTGGATCCCTTCGGGGCGGAGCCCTATCGCGCGATGCTGGAGGCGCTGCTGCTGCGCTACCAGCCGGCCTTCCTCGACATCCTGCCGCTCTACATCGTGGTGCTGGCGATGTTCGCCCTGGTGCTGCCGCTGATCGGCCGGCCCGGCTGGCTGCTGGCGGCATCGCTCACGCTCTATGCCGCGGCGCGGCTGCTGGATTGGGCGCCGCCGTCCTGGACGGGCTCCGGCTGGTTCTTCAACCCGCTGGCCTGGCAGCTGCTGTTCGCCATCGGCGTGGTGCTGGGGCGGGCGGACCCGCAGGCGCTGGCGCGGCGCTTTCCCTGGAACCGCTGGCTGGCCGCGCTGGCCGTGCTGCTGCTGCTGGCGACGGCGGTGCTGCTGAACCTGACCTGGCATGGCCCGGCCCGGGGATGGGAGGTGCCGGAATGGCTCGCCGCCTGGCTCTCCGATGTGGACAAGACCGGGCTGCACCCCGTGCGCGTGGCCTCCGTGCTCATCATGGCCTGGCTGGTGGCGCATTGGCTGCCGGCCGGCGCCCGCTGGCTCAACGGGCCGCCGGCCGCGCCCTTCGTGCTGATGGGGCAGCAGGGGCTGGCGGTCTTCTGCGCCGGCATCTTCCTGTCCTTCCTGGGCCGGCTGGCGCTGGAACTGGCTTCCGGCGGCTGGGTGCAGGCGGCGGTGAACCTGGCGGGGCTGGCGGCGCTGGTCGCCATCGCCGTCGTCTCCGCCTGGTATGGCGGGGATGGCAAGCGCCGGCGCGCCCCCGCCTTGCCGGCCTCCGCGCAGGGGGCTACGCCTTGAGCCCGATGGCCCGCCTGAGAGACCTGCTGCGGCCGGCGCTGGTCCTGGCCGCGATCCTGCTTCCGCCCGGCATGGCCCGCGCGGAACCGGCGGGCTGTTCCGCGCCCCCCGACGCGATGGAAGCCGCGCCCCTGCCCGGCTCCGTCGCCGCGCTGTCGCGCGGTGCGCTGCGGGTGATGGTGGTGGGCAGCGCCTCCACCCAGGGGGGCGGTACCTCCGGCCCCGCCGCCACCTGGCCGGAACGGCTGGAGAAGGTGCTGGGCACGCGGGTCGCGCCGGCCACCGTGCAGGTTTCCGTCTTCGGCGGGCGCGGCACCACGGCGGCGGACCACGCGCGCATCATCGCCGAACAGGCGCCACGGCTGCGCCCACACCTCATCATCTGGCAGCTCGGCACGGTGGAGGCTGCGCGCGGCCTGCCGCCGGACGAGATGGTGGAAGCGGTGCAGGACAGCGTCGCGAAGCTGCGCGCCAGCCGGGGCGAACGCACCGACGTCGTGCTGGTGGACCCGCAATTCAGCCGCTTCTTCCGCGCCAATGCGGATGTGGAGACCTATCGGGACCGGATGCGCCTGGCGGCCGCCGCATCGGGGGCGCAGATCTTCAGCCGCTGGACCATCATGCGGCACTGGGCGGAGACCGAGCGGCTGGACCTGGAACGGGCCCCGCGCGCCGGCCGCGTGGCGATGGCCGATGAGTTGCATGACTGCCTCGCGCGCGCCCTGACCCAGTTCATCCTCCAGGGCACGCTGCGCGGCCCCGCCTCGGCCCCCCGTGATCGCCCCCCTGGGTGAGACGCCATGACGTCCCGCTGGACCAGGGGGTGATCCCGCGCCGGGGAAGCCCAGGCCGTGGCACGCGCCGGCGGGCCATCGGACTGGCATGGAGGGGGCGACATGGCCGGGCCGCGTAGGGGCGGGGCGAAGGAACCCGGCGCCACGCCGGACGCTTCCAGGGACATGAGCGCCCATCTGCAACCCTCTGCCGCGCCTTCGAGGCCCCCTTCCGCCATGCCAGGCGCGCGCACCGATGCCGCCTTCGACCGGTGGCTGCGCCAGGAATTGTCGCGGCTGTACGATTCCGCCCTGTCGGAGCCGGTGCCGCCGGAACTGCTGCGCCTGCTGAAGGAAAGCGACGGGGGCTGATCCCGCGCTATTCCAGCGCCGCTCGCAGCGCATCCCGGGCGCGGGACAGGCGGGATCGCACGGTGCCGACCGGGATACGCAGCACGGAAGCCGCGGCGGCGTAGCCCATGCCCTCCACCACCACCAGCCACAGGGCTTCGCGCTGCGTCGGGGGCAGGCGCAGGAAGGCCGCCGCGACATCCGTCATCGCGTGCCGTTCCTCCTGCCCGCCGGAGACGGGGATCGCCCGGCCGGCCTCGTCATCCAGGGGCGCGAAGCGGCGCAGGCGCCGCAGTTCGGCGTTGCGGGCATTGCGGAGGATGACGAAGAGCCAGGCGCGGAGGTTGGTGCCGGGCGTGAACTGGCTTCGGGCGGCGATAGCGCGCAGCACCGTTTCCTGCACCAGATCGTCCGCCGCCTCCGCCGGCCGGATCAGGACGCGCGCGAAGCGCCGCAGGCGGGGGATCTCCGCCGCAACCGCCGCGGCGAAGACATCGGGCGCCGCCTCACGCTCCTGTTCACCCACAGCCACTCGCCCCAGCCTCCTCGGTCCGCGGGGTCAACGCGGAACGAGGGCGGAAGGGCCATCAACGGATGCGTGCGATGGAACAACGTTTTGTCACCGCAAACCGAATCAAGGCGTAACGTCAGAACAGACCGTCGATCCGGCCCTCGGCATCCAGGCCGATCGTCTCCGCCGCCGGGCGGCGGGGCAGGCCGGGCATGGTCATGATCTCCCCGCACACCGCCACGACGAAGCCGGCGCCGGCGGAAAGCCGTACGTCGCGCACCGGCAGCACATGGCCGGATGGCGCGCCGAGCGCGGTGGGGTCGGCGCTGAAGGAATACTGGGTCTTGGCCACGCAGACCGGCAGGTGGCCGAAGCCCTCCGCCTCCCACCGCGCCAGTTTCTGCAGCACCGCCGCGGGGAAGGAGACGTCGGCGGCGCGATAGATCTCCCGCGCAATCGTCCGCAGCTTGTCGGCCAGCGGCATGGCATCAGGGTAGAGCGGCTGGAAGCGCGCGGCGCCGGCAGCGATGCGCGCCTGCACGGCGCGCGCGAGGTCCTGCGCGCCGGCCGCGCCATCGCCCCAATGGGTGCAGAGGATCGCCTGGGTGTCGAGCCGCGCCATGGCGGCGCGGATGGCCTCCACCTCCGCCGCCGTGTCGCTGGTGAAGCGGTTCAGCGCGACGACGACGGGGACGCCGAATTTGTGCACATTCTCGACATGGCGGGCCAGGTTCACCACGCCGCGCTCGACGGCCGCCACATCCTCCCGCCCCAGGTCGGACTTCGCCACGCCGCCATGCATCTTCAGCGCCCGGACGGTGGCGACGATGACGCAGCAGGCGGGGCTGAGGCCGGCCATGCGCGCCTTGATGTCGAAGAACTTCTCCGCGCCGAGATCCGCGCCGAAGCCCGCTTCCGTGACGACGACGTCGGACAGGCCGAGGCCGAGGCGAGTCGCGACCAGGCTGTTGCAGCCATGCGCGATGTTCGCGAAGGGCCCGCCATGCACCAGGGCGGGCGAACCCTCGATGGTCTGCACGAGGTTCGGCGACAGCGCATCGCGCAGCAGCGCCGCCATGGCGCCATCCGCCTTCACGTCGCGCGCCGTCACCGCCGTGCCGTCGCGGCGCCGCCCGACGATCATGCGGCCGAGGCGGTCCTGGAGGTCCTGGAGGTCCTTCGCGAGGCAGAAGACGGCCATGACCTCACTGGCCACGGTGATGTCGAAGCCATCCTCCCGCACCACGCCCTGGCTGGCGCCGCCCATGCCGACGACGCAGTCGCGGAGGTTGCGGTCATTCATGTCCATCGCGCGGCGCCAGGTGATGCGGCGCGGGTCGAGGCCGAGTTCGTTCCCCCAATAGAGGTGGTTGTCCACCATGGCGGAGAGCAGGTTGTTGGCACTGGTGATGGCGTGGAAGTCACCGGTGAAATGAAGGTTGATGTCCTCCATCGGCAGCACCTGGGCATAGCCGCCGCCGGTCGCGCCGCCCTTGACGCCGAAACAGGGGCCGAGCGAGGGCTCCCGCAGGCAGATCATCGTCCGGGTGCCGAGGCTGTTCAGCGCATCGCCGAGACCGACCGTGGTGGTGGTCTTGCCCTCCCCCGCCGGGGTCGGGCTGATGCCGGTGACGAGGACCAGCGCCCCGGGAGGCCGGGCGGAGGCTTCGGCCACGAAGGCCGTGCCGATCTTCGCCTTGTACTTGCCATAGGGTTCCAGCGCGTCGTCGGGGATGCCGGCGCGGGCGGCGATGTCCTGGATCGGGCGCAGCGTCGCCTTGCGGGCGATCTCGAGGTCAGAGGCCATGGTCTGGCGATTCCCCCTGGGGTGGCGACCCGCGCGTGATGACGCGAGTGTGGATTGGCGGCAAGACGGCGACGGACCATCTGGGGGCGATGTCCAGCCCCTGCATCGATGTCTGCCACCATGACGACGAAACCGGCTTCTGCCTGGGCTGCGGCATGACGCGCAAGGACTGCAAGCACTGGAAGCGGGAGAAGGAGCAGCGGCCGGCCATCCGCGCCGCCCTGCCCGGCCGCCTGTCCCTGCTGGCGGCAGCGGGCAACCCCGTGGGGGAAGCGGCGCGGAAGAAGAAGCGCAGGTAGATCAGCGATCGACGACGATCAGGTCCTGGAAGCCTGCCGTCAGGCGTTCGCCGCCGCCGGGGCGGGCCACCACCACATCCTCCGTCCGTGCGCTGAAGCTGGTGGGCTGCAGGATGCTGGGCTCCACCGTGAACATCATGCCCTCCCGCAGCACGGTCGTGTCGCCCTTGGTCAGGAAGGGCGGTTCATGCACGTCCCAGCCGATGCCATGGCCCAGGCGGTGGCGGAAATTGGGACCGTAGCCCGCATCCTCGATCACCTGGCGGGCGATGGCATCCACCTGTTCGCAGGTGGCCTCCCCCACCTTCAGCGCCGCGATGCCGGCGCGCTGCGCGGCGATCACCAGCGCATGCACCTTGATCTGCTCGGCGGAGGGTTCACCGAAATGCACGGTGCGCCCGTAATCGTAGCAGAGCCCGCCATGGGAGGCGCCGAAATCGAACAGCACGGAGACCGGTGATTCGATCTTCCGCTTCCAGGAATCGAGCCGCCTTCCCAGCATCAGCGGGTGGTTCGGCCCGCTGTTGTAGAGCGTGGTGGTGAAGGTGGGGCCGAGGCTGTCCTGCCGCTTCATCTGGTAGTCGATCTCGGCGACGACATCGAGCTCCGTCATGCCGAAGCGGAGCTTCGGCAGCATCGCCGCGAAGGCGGCTTCCGTCCGCCGCCCGGCCTCCCGCATCAGCGCGATCTCTTCATCCGACTTGATGAGGCGGAGTTCGCGGATGATGGCGGTGGCGGAGCAGAAGACGGCATCCGGCAGCAGTTGCTGGATGTGCACGACGCTGTCGGCATGGGCGCGGTCGCTGACGGCGATGCGCGGTTTCGCGGGCAGCCTGAAGCGGTCGATCAGTTCCCGCACCAGGGCCGCCGGATCGTCCCAGTCGCCCAGCACGCGTAGCTCCGTGCCGGGCGGCGCGCCGCGGCCGCCGAATTCCGCCGTCATCCGCGGCAGGGCGAGCACCGGCGGATGGCCCGGCGCCACCCAGGCGCCTTCCAGCCAGTCGCCGGGATGCAAGGTCACGCCGTACTTCGGAATGTCCCGGGCGATGCCGAAAAGGTAGTGGAGGTCCGTGCTCAGCGGGATGAAGGCAAGGTCCGCGCGGCCGCCCAGCAAGTCCTGGAAGGCGGCGACACGCTCCGCGGCGATGGGCATGCGCTCAATCCACCGTGGCGCCGGAGGCGATGACGAGCGGCCGCCAGGTCTCGACCTCCTGCGCCACGAAGGCCTGCGCCTCCGCGCCGAAGCGCGTGCCGGGATCGATCGCGAGCTGGCGGTAGCGTTCGACGATCTGCGGCAGTGCCAGCACTTCCTTCAGCACCGCGGCGAAGCGTTCCTGGACGGGCCGCGGCGTGGCGGCGGGCATGGCCATGCCGGCCCAGCCTTCCGCCACCAGGCCGGGGAAGCCGTGCTCCACGAAGGTCGGCATGTCCGGGAAGAGGGGCTGGCGCGTCGGGCCGGTGATGCCGATGCCCTTGATCTGGCCGTTGCGCATCAGGCCGACGGAAGACGCGATGCCATCCAGCGTGACGGGCACGACACCGGCCACCACGTCATTCACCGCCTGCGCGCCGCCGCGATAGGGTATGTGCTGCATCTCGATATTGGCCGCCTGGCAGTAGCGCAGCATGAAGAGATGCGGCAGCGACCCGACGCCGGAGGTGGCATAGGCGATGCCCGGCCGGGCGCGGGCGGCCGCCGCCAACTCACCGGGATTGGCGAAGGGCGCGGCGTTGTTGGCCATCAGCGCGTAGTAGCCGGACTGGATCATGCCGACATGGGCGAAGCTGCGGACCGGGTCCCAGGTGATGCGGCCGCGATAGAGCGTGCTGCCGACGGAGAAGGCGCTGATCGCGGAGAGCAGCACCGTATAGCCATCCGGCGCCGCATCGGCGACGACGCCGGTGCCCAGCGTGGCGCCGGCGCCGGGCCGGTTCTCCAGCACGAAGGGCTGGCCGAGGCGGGGCGCCATCTGTTCCGTCAGCAGCCGGGCCAGCACATCCGTCGACCCGCCGGGGCCGAAGGGCACCACCAGGCGGATGGGGCGGTTGGGCCAGGGCGCCTGGGCCAGCGCCGGGATGGGCAGAACGGGGGCGGCGAGGAGGGCACCGCCGGTACCCAGCAGGGCACGGCGGGAAAGCGTGGCGTGATCGATGTCGGTCATGGCAGGTCCCTGTCGGATGGCGGTGCTGCCGCGCGGCGTGTGCGTTTCCGTATCGTGAACACTGCATCATGATGCGAACATCTTCGCAAGCCGGCCCCGCCGCCCCGCGGCGGCCTTTTCCGGGCCTGTGGCGCGCGCCATGCTGCGCGCAACAACCATACGGGAGAGACCGCCATGAACCGCCGCTCGCTGCTGGCCACCCTGGCCGCCACGCCGCTGCTGCCGGGCATCGCCCGCGCCCAGGGGGGCACGCAGCCCCCGGAATGGCCCACGCGTCCCGTGACCGTCGTCGTCCCCTTCGTCGCCGGCGGGCCGTCCGACATCGTCGCGCGGTCCATCGCCAACCGCATGGGCCAGACCATCGGCCAGCCCGTGGTGGCGGAAAACCGCCCGGGAGCCAATGGCGAAGTCGCGGCACGGCAGGTGGTGCGCGCGGCGCCGGACGGCCACACGCTGTTCGTCGGCTCCATCGGCGTCTTCGCCATCAACACGGCGCTGCGGCCGAATCTCGGCTACGATCCGATCCGGGAACTCACGCCCATCACGATGGCCGTCACCACGCCGAATGTCCTGGTGGTGAATGCGGAGCGTGTGCCGGTGCGGACGCTGCCGGAACTGGTGGCCTGGCTGCGCGCGAATGTGGGGCGGACGAGCTACTCGACCTCGGGCGTCGGCTCCTCCGACCATCTGACGATGGAATTGTTCAAGCAGCGCACGGGCACGGATCCCGTCCATGTGCCCTACCAGGGCGGCGCCGCGGCGGCGACCGACCTGATCGCCGGCAATGTGCAACTCTCCTTCCAGAATCTCGGCACCGTCGCCGCGCATATCCAGGGCGGGCGGCTGCGCGCGATCTGCGTGACCAGCGAGGCACGCAACCGCATCCTGCCCGATGTGCCGACGGCGGCGGAGGCCGGCCTCTCCGATTTCGTCGTCACGTCGTGGCAGGCGGTGATGGCCCCCGCGGCGATGCCGGAGGCGCTGCTGGCGCGCGTGCATGGCGCGGTGGTGGAGGCGCTGAAGCATCCCGAGAATATCCAGCGGCTGAACGCGATCGGCTTCGACGTGGTTGGCAACTCCCCTGCTGAATACAGAAGCTTCCAACAGGCGGAGATCGAACGCTGGCGCCAGGTGGTGCGCGTGGCCAGTATCCGCGCGGAGTGATCGTCAGCCGCGCATGACATGAATCAAGGATCGATGGGGAAGCCCCGCCGATAACCTCCGTGGTGGCCGCGCTTGGGGCGCGCGCCACGGAGCAGAGGCAAGGCTATGACCATGAAGATGATCGCGGCCGCGATGGCATGCGCGGTCGCTGCCACCCCCGTGATGGCGCAGGATGTACGCGGCAAGCAGGCGGGCGATATCGTGCTGGGCGCCGGGCTGATCGGCGTGCTGCCGAGCAATGGCGGCAGCACCTCCATCGGCGGCACCCCCCATGCCAGCGACACGGTGACGCCGCAGCTGGATCTCACCTATTTCCTGACGCCCAATTTTGCCGTGAACGTCATCGCCGCGACGTCGCGCCATGACGTGACCGTGCGCAACGTGCCAGGCGCCGGCACGCTCGACCTCGGCCGCGTCTGGGCACTGCCGCCGACGGTGACCTTCCAATACCACCCCCTGCCGGGCAGCCGCATCAGCCCCTATCTCGGCGTGGGCCTGAACTACACGGTGTTCTACGGCGAGGGCGGCGGCCGGTCCGCCGGCATCACCCGGGTGGATGTCGAGAATGCCTGGGGCTACGCCGTCAATGCCGGCGTGGACTACGAAGTTGCGCCGAACTGGATGGCGAATCTCGACGTGAAGCGGCTGTGGCTCAGCCCCGATGTGCGCGTCAATGGCGGCGCCGTGCGCGGGCAGGCAGACCTCGATCCCTGGATCGTCGGCGCCAGCGTGCGCTACCGATTCTGAAGGGAAACGCGCCCGGGGCGGGAACGCCCCGGGCGCTGTCGCGTCAGCGCGCCGGCATGTTCTGGCGGGCCTGGCGCAATGCCGTGGCCATCATCGCAGGCACCCACACCGTCTCCGCGCTCTCGCCGCTGCCGATCGTCAGCGGCACCAGGCCAGGCCGTGCCTGCTGGGAGAACAGGCCGTCGAGGTGCAGCACATCCATGTTGCCCATCGCATCGGTGCGCGTGACCATCACGCGGCCGCCGCCGACGACATTGCCGGGCATCGGTCCGTAATCGACCATGAAGTTCTCCCCCGCACCGGTCACGCGCGGGTAGCTCTGCGCGGATGCGGCGGAGACCATCATGGTCATGGCCGCAGCGGCGAGCAGGGTTGGCAGGACAGCCTTCATCATTCTTCTCCTTGGATGGCGGACCGTCGCATCGCGAGGGACCGGCCGTGGGACTATCCGGCAGCGCCGCATCGCGCCGCCAATGCGTTGCACGGATCGATTCCATGCACCGCGCGTATCGCCATCAGGCATGGCACCCCGCGAAGCAGCGGCGCATGGCTTCGATGAAGGCGATGAGGGAGGGCGACCAGCGGCGCCCCGCGACCGTGACCAGGGAGACTTCCCGCGCCACCGGCGCATCCTCCACCGGGCGCAGCACCAGGCCGGGCTGCACGGCGCTGAATTCGGGCAGGAAGCAGACACCCATGCCGGCCGCCGCAAGACTTTGGATCCAGTCCTCGCGCTCGCTGCAGGCCGCGCGCACCAGCGTCGCGCCGGCTTCCTGCAAGCGATCAGCCAGCTGTTCGCGATGTTCGCAGCTGAGGCGGGAGAGATAGGCCTGCCCATCCATGTCACGCATGCGGATCGAATCCCGCTGCGCGAAGGGATGCGTGGGCGCGCAGGCCACGAGGTAGCGCTCGGCGTAGAGAGGCTCGGCATCCAGCCGTTCCGCATAGGCTTCGGGCTGCGTGATGATCGCGGCCTCCAGATCCCCATCCAGCAGCAATTCGGACAGGCGCACGGGCGTCGCATCCACCAGCGACAGATCGACGCCCGGACGGTCCGCGCGGAAGCCGCGGAGCAAGCGGGCGAAGCGCGCGGGACCGACCGAGCACATGACGCCGGGCCGCAATTCCGCCGATTGCAGGCGGAGATGCAGGCTGGCCTGCTTCCGGACATGCGCGCTGCGCGCGACGATATCGGCGATCCGCGGCTGCACCAGACGGCCCAGCGCCGTCAGATGCGTCTGCCCGCGTTCACGGGCGAAGAGCGGCGCGCCGAGCTCGGCCTCCAGCTTCTGGATGCCGCGCGTCGGGCTCGGCTGCGTCACGCCGCACAGCTCCGCCGCACGGGTGAAGTTCAGCGTTTCGCAGACCGCAACGAAGTAGCGCATCTCGCGGAGTTCCATGATCCTCTGCCTCGGGTGGGGGCCTGGACCACGCTTCGCCGGCGGCGGGTGGATGGTTCCGCGCCCCCCTGCGATTGACCGCGGGGCGGATCACGGCCGATCCTGCATGCCCTTGGACGCAGAGGAGAGCCGGATGCCCCGCCAGTTGCGATTCACCTTCGTCGATGCCGGGGTGTCCGGCCGCGTGGAACTGCATGAGACGCTTGCCGCGCGCACCGTCGATGCGATCTGGGGCGCGCTGGCGACACCCGTGCGGCAGTTGTCCTTCCACGCCATGTTCGCGGGGCCGGAGATCATGATCGGCCTGCCGCCGGAGAACCAGACTTTCGACCCGCGGAGCCTGCCGCCGGAGAACCAGACGGTGATCCCGACGCCGGGCGACGTGCTGTGGTTCTACCAGGCGCCGAACATGATGAAGGGCCTGGCCGACGAGTTCTGGGAGATCGGCATGTTCTACGGCGATGGCGGACGTGTCTTCGGCCCGCTGGGCTGGACGCCGGTGACCATGTTCGGCCGGATGCTGCCGGAGGATCTGCCCGCCTTCGCCAAGGAATGCGCCGATATCCGCCTGCGCGGCGCGAAGATGCTGGAGATCAGGCGGGAGGACTGACGCGCCATCGGCGGCGGCGCGGGCTCGGCAGGGGTCGCGCCGGAATCGCCTGAAACGGCTCGCCCGGACGATGACGCTGCGACGCCGCCCTGCCATCGCCATGGCGATGGCAGGGCGGTGCGTCTCACCCCTCCAGCACCACGTTGGCGATCCGCGCCACCTCGCGCCAGCGCAGAATCTCGGCACGCAGGAAGGCCGCGAACTGCTCCGTCGTCTGGGGATCGGCGATCATCCCCGCCTCCTCGATCCGCCGCATGATGGCCGGGTCGCGCAGCACGGCGACGACATCGGCGTTGATCCGGCGCAGGATCTCGGCCGGCGTGCCGGCCGGCGCGGCAAGCCCGTTCCAGCCCACGGCCTCATGACCCGGCGCCACCGTCTCGGCGAAGGTCGGTACATCGGGCGCCCAGGAGACGCGCTGCGCGGTGCTGACGCCGATCAGCTTGAGACGCCCCGCGCGCACCTGCGGCAGCGCGGAGGCGAGGCTGTCCGTCATCAGCCGGACATTGCCCGCCACGAGATCGGTCACCGCCGGCCCGCTGCCGCGGTAATGCACCATGTTCAGCCGCACGCCGAGCCGATGCGCCAGCAATTCGGCCGCCATATGCGCGCCGGAGGCAGGGCCCGCCGTCGCGACATCCAGCGGCTGCGCCGCGGCGCGCGCGGCGGCGAGGAAGCCTGCCGGATCACTCGCGGGGAAGGACGGATGCGCCACGATGCAGAGCGGCACCATCGAGAGGTTGGTGATCGGCGCGAAGTCGCGTTCAGGATCATAGGGCAGGCGCGGCATCACCGCGGCGTTCACCGCCATCGGCCCGATCGACCCGGCGACCAGCGTGGTGCCATCCGCCGCCGCGCGCGCCACGGATTCCATCCCCGGCACGCCGGCGCCACCACCGCGATTCTCCACCACCACCCGGTGCGGCCAGCGGGCCGAGAGCGCATCGGCCACGAGGCGGGCGACGATGTCGGTGGACTGGCCCGGCGGGAAGGGAACGACGATCCGCACCGGCCGGTCCGGCCAGGCAGCTTGCGCGCGCGCGGCCATGGGCAGGGCAAGCGAAGCCCCGGCGAGGGCGAGCAATCGACGACGTCCCGGCATGAGATCCTCCCCGTTTCATATGTAGAATTACGGTTTGTTTATCCTTCCGGGGATGGGCGATGCAAGCGTCGCTTGCGGCCGCGTGACGCATGCCGGTGGGTCGCGCCGGCGATCCGGCCTGCGGGGAGAGGGTGACGGCGATGGCGGCGCCTCGATGCCGGAAGGCGGCCGGCAGGCGCCAAGGGAATGGCCGGGCGGCTACAGCCGCTCCACCACCTCCACCACCTGGTCGCCGCTGTAGAGCGGCATCCAGGGGCGGCGGATGGAGCCGACCCAGGCCTGGCCGGTGGGGCAGTGGATCTCCTCCACCACCTGGCCGTAGAGGTCGACCATCCGCCCCATCACTTGACCGGCCACCATGTCCTGCCCGGGCTCGACCAGGCAGTCCCAGAAGCCGCCCTTGGTGCATTTCACATGCACGGCGTTGCCGCCGCGGCGGATGTCGCTGGCCACCGGCGGATCGCCGGCAATCATCCCCAGCGCTCGCGCCGCGCCGTTCAGCGCGGTGGAGAAATTCGCCAGATCCTCCTCCCGCACCCGCGCGCCGCCACCGCTTTCGATGATCAGCGCGGTCTTGCCATGCGTGCGGCTGACATGGGCGAGGTAGGTGCCATCCATCCAGCCCTCCGAGGCCCCCCACTGGTAGCGGCTGCCGATCTGCGCCGCGAGCGCCTTGGAGGCGCGCTGCTGGGGGCCGTCGAACTTGTCGTCGTAGATGACGTAGAAGGCGGTGATGGTCAGCTCACCGCCGCTGTGCAGATCGAGGATCGCGTCCCCGCCATGCTCGCCCGCGATCGCCAGCAGCCGGTCCACCATCTGCTCGCCGACGCTGCCCGAGGGGCTGCCCGGGAAGATGCGGTTGAGGTTGGTGCCGTCCTGCGGCGTCAGCCGGCTATGCGCGCGCTGGCCGAGCGGGTTGGCGACCAGCAGCGCGGCGATGCTGCCCTTGAAGGTCTTGAGGTCGAGCGAGCGGATGAAGCGCGCGGCGGCAATGGGGCCCACATTCTCGCCGCCATGGATCAGGCATTGGATGAACAGCCGCGGCCCCGGCAGCGCGCCGCGCGCCAGCATCACGGGGGAGACCAGCGGTAGGATGTTGTCGTGGCCGAGTTCGATGACGCCCGTGGCGAGTTCACCGGGCGCAGCCTCCGCGGTACCGAAGCGCATCAATTCTCTCCCGGGATCAGGGTCAGGTCAGGGCGGGTCCAGCGCGCCGTGGCGGGCGCGCCGGGGCGGAGATCGGCAAGGGCGGCAGGGCCTTCGACCAGCAGCGCGCGCCCGCCAGGCAGGCGCAGCACGGCCTGGGCGCCGGTGCCGAGGAAGCTGACGACCTCCACCGTGCCGGCGACGCTGCCCGGGCCGGCGGCGGGCGCCGCATCCAGCGCGATCTTCTCCGGCCGCAGCAGCCAGGTGCCGGGGCCCGGTGCACCAAGCGCGATCCCGTCCTCGCTGTGCTGGCCATCGGTGCTGACGAAGAGGTTGGCGCGGCCGATGAAGCTGGCGACGAAGCGGGTGGCGGGGCGGTCATAGACCTCCCGCGGCGTGCCGAGCTGTTCGAGGCGGCCCTTGTTCATCACGGCGATGCGGTCGGAGATGGCCATCGCCTCCGCCTGGTCATGGGTGACGAAAAGGGTCGTGAGGCCGAGTTCGGTCTGGAGGCGCCGCAGCTCGATCCGCGTGCCCTCCCGCAGCAGGGCGTCAAGATTGGAGAAAGGCTCGTCCAGCAGGACGACGGCGGGGTTGATGACCAGCGCGCGGCCGACCGCCACGCGCTGCTGCTGGCCGCCGGAAAGCTGCTTCGGCAGCCGCTTCTCCAGGCCCTGGAGTTGCAGCAGCGCGACCATGCGCGCCACGCGCTCCGCGGCCTCGGGCTTCGGGACGCCGCGGCGTTGCAGGCCGAAGGCGATGTTCTCGGCCACCGTCAGATGCGGAAACAGCGCATAGGACTGGAACACCATGCCGGTGTCGCGCTTGTGCGGCGGCATCGTCGTGATGTCCCGCCCGCGCAGCAGGATGCGGCCCTCGCTGGGTTCGACGAAGCCCGCGACCATGCGCAAGGTCGTCGTCTTCCCGCAGCCGGAGGGGCCGAGCAGCGCGACGAGTTCGCCGGGCTTCACCGCCAGGTCCATGCGCGCCACGGCAGTGGTGCTGCCGTAGCGGCGGGCGAGGCCTTCCAGGACCAGTTCGGGGGAGACTGTTGTCACGCCGATGCACCCTGCGGCCGGCGGAGCCGGCCGAGGCCGCGAAGGCGGCCCGCGGCGCATGCCGCGAAGCCAAGGTCGCGGATGCGGCCGCCCGGCGTCTGAGGGATGCCGTGCGCAAGCACGGCACCAGATAGGACTCTCTCACTCATCGGTTTGCATAGGCCTGTTGTGCCACCATCAGGATCAGGGCGAGCAGGATCAGCATGGCGGAGACGGCGGCGACCGTCGGGTCCATCTGCATCTGCGCGGCGCCGTACAGCACCACCGTCAGCGGCGCATCGCGCGCGGAGCCGAGGAAGAGCGCCATTTCCACCTCGTCGAAGGAGAAGATGAAGGCCAGCGCTGCGGCGGCGAAGAGCCCGGGCTTCAAGGCCGGCAGCGTCACCAGGAAGAAGGCCTGCAGCGGCGGCGCGCCGAGGTTCTGCGCCGCTTCCTCCAGCGCGGGATCGACGCGCTTGAGCACCGGCAGCATCACGCGCAGCACCAGCGGCACGCCGACCAGGAGGTGGGAGATGATGAGGCGCGGCAGGCCCGGCGGCGCCACCGGATGCGCCGCGTAGAACAGCGTCAGCGCCACCGCCAGCACCAGGCCCGGCAGCACGAGGGGCGAGAGGAAGATGGCCTCCAGCAGCGCGCGGCCCGGGAAGCGGAAGCGCGTCAGGGCGACCGCCGCCGCCGTGCCGATCACCAGCGACAGCACCGCGACCGTGCCCGCCAGCCGCAGGCTGACGAAGAAGCCGTTGAGGTAGCGCACATCGCCCAGCGCCTGGCGGTACCAGCGCAGCGAAAAGCCCTGCGGCGGGAAGGCCAGGTAGCCGGTATCGCTGAAGGACGCCGCGACGATGACGAAGAGCGGCCCCAGCAGGTAGATGAAGGTCAGCACCGCCATCAGGCGGAGCACCCAGCCGAACGGGCTGCGGAGCGAGATCATCGCGCCTGCTCCTTCGCGTCACCCAGCAGCCTGCCATAGGTCAGCGCGACGCTGATGGAGATCGCCAGCAGGATGGCGGCGATGGCGGCGGCGAAGGGCCAGTCCAGCAATTCCAGCGTCTGTTCGTAGATCGTCACCGCCATGAAATGCGCCCGCGCGCCGCCGACCAGGGACGGTGTCGCGAAGGCACTGACGGACAGCGAGAAGACCAGCAGCGACCCCGCCAGGATGCCGCCCCGCGCCAGCCGGATGGTCACGAGCCAGAGCGCCACGACGGGCGAGGCGCCGAGACTCATCGCCGCATGTTCCAGATCCCGGTCGATGCCGCGGATCACCGCGTAGAGCGTCACGATCATGATCGGCAGCAGCACCTGCGCCAGCGCGATGACGACGCCCGCGAAGGTGCCGATCAGTTGGAAGTTGGACTCGACCAGCCCCGTCGATTGCAGCAGCCGGCTGGCGACTCCGTTGCGGAAGAACAGCACCATCCAGGCGAAGCTGCGCACGACGGCGCTGACCCAGAGCGGAAAGCTGGTCAGCAGCAGCAGCAGCCCCGCCCAGCGCGTCTCCGCCCGTGCCAGCAGGAAGGCCAGCGGAAAGCCCAGCACCAGCGTCACCAGCGTGACGCAGAGCCCGAGCAGCAGGCTGTTGCCCAGCACGCCGAGATAGTAGCTGTCGCCGAGGAAGCGTTCGTACTGCGCGAGCGGCGCGCCCGCCGGCATGGATTGCAGGAACAATCCCAGTTGCGGCCAGACGAAGAGCAGCGCGAAGACCAGCGCCGCCGGGGCCAGCAGCCCGGCGGCGACCAGGCCCCGCCGGGCGGAAGCGTGCACCGATCCTACCGGCTGATCTCCCGGTTGAAGCGGTCGGTCCAGGCGGCGCGGCTGGCGTTGATAACGTCCCGGTCCAGATGCGCCAGCTTGTCCGTCGGCGCCATGAAGGGCGCGACATCGGTGGGCAGTTGCGTGGCGGTGTTCACCGGCGCCCAGCCCACATCCTTGGCGATGGCGGCCTGCACCTCCGGCTCCAGATGGCCGTTCAGGATGGCGGCGGCGATATCCGCATTGCGGCTGCGCCGCGCGACGCAGCCGACCAGCAGCACATAGGGCGCGCCCTCCTCCGGCACCGCATAGGCGACGGGGATGCCCATGTTGGTGCTGCGCATGGCCGATGCGCCGTCATAGGGCATGATCCAGATGTCGCCGGAGGCGAACAGCGTCTGCACCTCCGCCGCCGAGCGGAAGATGTTGGCGCGGGGCGCGATGCGCCGCAGCGCGTCGAAGCCCGGGCCGATATTGGTCTCGCTGCCGCCATGGGCGCGGGCCAGCATCACCAGGAAATCCGTGCCGTAGCCGTTGGTGATGTGCGGGAAGGCGATGTGGCCGGCGAATTCCGGGCGGAAGAAGTCGCGGTAGCTCTTCGGCGGGTTCGGCACCTTGTCGGGGCGGTAGAGGATGCCCTCCGTCACCAGGCCCCAGGCGATCCAGTGGCCTTCGGGGTCCTTCAGGTTGGCCGGCACATTGGCGAAGTGCGGCTGGGCCGGCAAAGGCTGCGTCAGCCCATCCGCCTTGGCCTGCACATGCTGGCCGCCGCTGAACATGAAGAGGTCGATCTGCGGGGCCTGCGCCTCCGCCCGCATGCGCGCGAAGGCGTTGGCGGAGAGCAGCGGCGTCTGCGTGCCGCGCGCGCCGGTTTCCCTCTGCACGCGGTCGAAGACCATGCGCTGGAGCATGTCCTGGCTCGGCCCGCCAAAGGCCGTCGCCACCACTTCCCGCCCCGCGAATCGCTGCTGCGCGGAAGCGCCCGCCAGCGGCAGCGCCGCCGCGCCAAGACCTGCACCGAGCACTGAACGTCGCCGCATGGACCCCATCCCTCGATCGTCTAGCGGGCACTATGCGGCAGGCTTGCGCGGGGCGGCAACCCTCAGTCGCGGCGGCCGTTCAAGCTGCGGCGCGGGCGCCGACGCCCATCTCGTCGAGCACGTCAGCAACCTTGGAAAGCGCAAGGCGGATATCCGATTCCGCGATCGCTCCGATGCAGCCGAAGCGCATGGTCGGCACATCAGTCGTGTAGAAGTCGGACAGGATGACGCCCTTGTTCTTCATGGCGACGCGGAACTTGGTGAAATTCCAGTTGGGATCGACGGGCTGGAAGACGTTGACGATGATCGGCCCCTGGTGTTCGGGCGCGACATAGGGCGTGAAGCCCAGCGCCTGCAGCCCTTCGCGCATCACGTCGCGGTTCCGCATGTAGCGCGCCAGGCGCCCTTCCTGGCCGCCCTCGGCCTCATAAATGTCCATCGCCTTGCCGAAGGCGCGCAGCGCCTGCACGGCGGGGGTGAAGCGGAAGCTGCCCCAGCCGTTGCGCAGCGCATGGTCATGCACATCGACCAGGTCCATCACCCAGGACCCGGCATTGCCGCGGCATGCCTCCAGCCGCGCTACCGGCGCCACCGCGAAGCCGAAGCCGGGCATCCCCTCCAGGCATTTGTTGGAGGTGAAGACGACGACATCGCATTCCGGGCGGTCGGCGATGCGGAAGGGCAGCGCGCCGAAGCCGGAGACGGCATCGCAGATCATCCGGCGCCCGGCGGCGGCGATGACGGGGCCGAGCACATTGGGATCGTTCACGATGCCCGTGCCCGTCTCGCTCACCACCAGGGCGACATGCGCGCATTCCGGATGCTCCGCCAGCGCCGCCGCCAGGCGCTCAGGCTCCATCGGCCGGTTGTCCGGGCCATGGAGGGAGACGACGCTCCGCCCCGCCTCCCGCGCGAGGCGCGCCAGGCGGTCCGCATAGCCGCCATTCTGCACCACCAGCAGCGTGCCGCCGGGGGGCACGAAGGTGCGCAGCGCGGATTCGATAATCATGTGCCCGCAGCCCGGCAGGGGCAGGGAGACATGCTCCCCCCAGTTCCCCCCGGCGATGGCCACGATGCGCGGGCGCATGGCGGCGTATTCGTCGCGGAAATCCTCGTCCCAGGGGGCGATGTCCTCGGCCATGCAGGCGCGGACCTCGGGGCGGGTCTGGACGGGGCCGGGGATGAGCAGGAGCATGGTGACGATCCGTGGGGCGTTGATGGCCGGTTCAGCGGCGGGGCTTAGGCCCGGCGGGGGTCACACCACAAGGCTGCCGCCGCCCAGCTCCCGCCGCAGCTTGCGCAGGATGGCGTCGGCGAAATCGATATAGTCCGCGCATTCCATGGCGAAGGCGCGGGGGCCGCCGATGACCTCGGCCTCGTAATGGTCCAGCAGGTCCGGCTCCTCATTCAGGATCGCCAACCCGTTGATGGTGATGCCGGCCGCGACGGCCAGGTCCCGCACCGGGCCGGGGTCCCGCCCCTGGTTGTGGCGGCCGTCACCCGAGACATCCATGACATAGCGCGTGGCCTCCGCCGGGCAGCGCGCCAGCGTCGCCAGGCCGGCGGCCATCCCCTCCCCCAGCGCCGTCGTGCCGGGACGCGGCAGGCGCGGGGCGTTCTCGATCGCCTCCGCCAGGGCCTCCGCCCCGGCCGGGTCCGCGATGCGGGTCCAGCCGATGGCCAGGTCCTGCTGCCCGGGCCCGGACCACAGCAGCAGCGCCACCGCCGCGGCGCGCCGCGGCCCCCCGGTCGCGGCCGCCAGCACGGAGGCATCGCGGAAGGCCGCGGCGGTGCCGCCGGCCATCAGGGCGAACTCCTCGAAGCTGACGCTGGCGGAGACATCCATCGCCAGGCACAGGGCGATATCCACGTCATTCATCGGTGATTATGCCCTGATCCACGACCGCATTTGCACGCACGCGCCTCCGGTGTCAGATTGATCCCGAACCGGGAACGAGGGATCGGATGATGATCGGCAGGCGCGGCATCCTGATGGCAACCACGGGCCTGTTGGCGGCGCCCGCCGTGCACGCGCAAGGGGCCTGGCCCAGCCGCAATATCCGCATGGTCGTCCCCTACCCCCCCGGCGGCGCGACGGATGCCATGTCCCGCCTCGCCGCGCAGAAGATCGGGGAGAAGCTGGGCGTTTCCGTGGTGGTGGAAAACCGCTCCGGCGCCAATGGCCAGGTGGGCAGCCAGGCGATGCTGCAGGCGCCGGCGGATGGCTACACCATCCTCGGGTCGGCCTCGATCCACGTCATGGCCCGCCATGTCATGCGCAACGTGCCCTATGACCCCGTGGCGGATTTCGTCCCCGTGGCCCGCACCGCCCGCGGGCCGCTGGTACTGGTGATGTCGCCCTCCCGCCCGCAGCGGACGATCCCGGAGATCGTCGACGCCGCGAAGCGCAACCCCGCGCAATGGTCCTTCGCCACCTCCTCCCTCGGTGCCGCCGGCCACCTCGGCACCATCGAGTTCAACCGCGTGACGGGCGCGAATATCGAGATCGTGGGCTATCGCGGCACCGCGCCGGCGCTGACGGATGTGGCGGCGGGCAATGCCCACCTGATGTTCGACCCGGTGCTGGCCACGCTGCCGATGATCCGCGGCGGGCAGCTGCGGGGCCTGGGCATCGCGACCGCAAGCCGCACGCCGCTGGCGCCCGACCTGCCCACCATGGCGGAAGCCGGCCTGCCGGGCTTCGAATTCTACTCCTGGTACGGCGTCTGGGCCGCGCGCGCGGTGCCGGCGGAACTGGTGGCGCGGATGAATGCCGCGCTGGTGGAGGGGATGCGGGAGCCGGCGGTGGTGGAACGCCTGACCGGCCTCGGCTTCGAACCCCTGGCCGAGACGGTGGCGGAGGCCGAGCGCTTCATCGCCGCCGACGTCGCCCGTAACGCGGAGCTCCTCCGCATCGCGAATTTTCAACCCGAGTAACATTGCCGTTGTCACTCTGACGACAAAATCCCCTCCCAGGGTCATGTGAAGGCCCTCGACCCCGGGAGGATGGATTGGATGGACGGCGCCCGCATGACCCTTGATTTCGCGGGGTCGAAGATCCTGGCCGACAGTGCGGACGGGATCGGCCGGGTGGTGTTCAACCAGCCGGAGAAGCGCAACGCCATGTCGGTGGCGATGTGGGAGGGGCTGGGCCAGGCCCTGGACCACTTCGCCGCGGACCCGGAGGTTCGCGTGGTGGTCCTGGAAGGCGCGGGCGACAAGGCCTTCGTCTCCGGCGCCGATATCAGCCAGTTCGACGCCCAGCGCAGCGATGCCGAGGCGCAGCGCGCCTATGAACGCCTGACCGCCGCGGGGCGGGACAAGCTGGCCGCCTTCCCGAAGCCCGTCATCGCCAAGATCCGCGGCTTCTGCCTCGGCGGGGGGCTCGGCATCGCCATGCAGGCGGACCTCCGCATCGCGGCGGAGGATGCGAGTTTCGGCATCCCCGCGGCGAAGCTCGGCCTCGCCTACGGCTTCGGGACGGTGCAACTGCTGACGGGCCTGGTCGGCCCCGCCCATGCCCGCATGCTGCTCTACACCGGGGAGCGTGTGGATGCTTGGGAGGCCGAGCGGATCGGCCTGGTGAACGACGTGGTGCCGGTGGAACTGCTGGACGGCACGGTGGCGAAGCTGGCCGGCACGATCGCGGCGAACGCGCCCCTGACCATCCGCGCCGCCAAGCTGTCCATCGCCGCCGCGGCGCAGGATCCGGCGGCGCGGGACATGGCCGGGGTGCAGGCCGCCTTCGCCGCCTGCTTCGACAGCGCGGACTACCGGGAGGGAAGACGGGCCTTCCTGGAGAAGCGGAAGCCCCGCTTCACCGGCATCTGAACATCGTTGCCGATTCGGGCCTGGACGCCCGCCTTGGGCGCTGTCAGCGCCTCGCGCGCCATGCTAACCGGGCCGCAACGGGGAAGGCCGCAAGAGCCTGAGGCTGGGTCCGGGATAGGAGTTGCTGCGCCATCGACCACCAACAGGGCACATCGCCGGCGGTTTCGCACGGCGTGCCCGTCTCCGTCCTGCTGGACCGCCTGGCCAGGGACTGGCCGACGGATACGCTGACGCTTGGCGACCTGGCCGCGGCGCTGGGGCAGCGCGGCTTCGGCGTGCTGATCGTGATCTTCGCCCTGCCGAACCTGCTCCCTTTCTACCTCCCGGGCCTCAGCACCGCGGCGGGGCTGCCGATGATGCTGGTCGCCGCACAGCTGGCAGCCGGCCGGCCACGCCCCGCCCTGCCCGGCTTCGTGGCGCGCCGGCAGTTGCGGCGGGACACGCTGCGCCGGATCACAGCGCGGGCCATGCCCTGGCTGCTGCGCGTGGAACGCATGGTCAGGCCGCGGCCCTCCGCCCTGACCAGCGCCACGGGCGAAAGGCTGGTCGGGCTCTGGGTGATGATGCTGGGCCTGGTTGTCATCCTCCCGACGCCCCTGACCAACGGCCCCCCGGCGCTGGCCTGCCTCATCATGGCCATGGGCGTGATGGAAAACGACACCGCCACCATCACCGCCGGCGCGGTGCTCGGCCTGGTGGCCGCGGCGCTCAGCCTGACCCTCCTCGTCACCCTCGGCTGGGCCCTCCTGGCCGGCTTCAACCACCTGATCGGATCGCCATGACCCACGCCGCGACCGGCGGGCCGCCCGGTGCCGCCGCCCCCGCCCCAGCCCGGTCCCCCGCCCGATGACGACGGATGAACTGCCGGAGGCCGCCGAAAGCGCGCCGATCTCCCGCATCGTGGCGGAAGTCGCGGCCGCCTTCCCGGGGGAACGAATCAGCCTGGGGGAGATGGCGACCGCCTTCGGCGACCGGGCCTTCGGCATGCTGCTGCTGCTGCTGCTGCTGCCCGGCCTGCTGCCCGGCATGGCGAGTGTCTTCGGCACGCCGCTGCTGATCCTGGGCGTGCAGATGGGCCTCGGGCTGCGGGTGCCGAAGCTGCCGGGCATCCTGGCGCGGCAGACCATCAAGCGGTCGGACCTGCTGCGCCTCGCCTCCGCATCGTCGAAGGGCCTCGGGCGGATCGAACGCTATGTCAGGCCCCGGCCCGGCTTCTTCACCAGCCCGATCGGCGAACGGATCATCGGCTGGATCACCGCCTATGTCGCCATCATGCTGATCCTGCCGGGGCCCGGCACCAACGGGCCGCCGGCCTTCGGCAACATCGTCATGGCCCTCGGCCTGATCGAGCATGACAGCAAGGTCACGGGCTGGGGCGTGGCGCTGAGCATCGCCGGCTGCGTCTTCGCGACGGTGGTGCTGGGCGCGATGGTGTGGTTCGCCATCAAGGCGGCGGGCTGGATCTTCTGACGCACACGCCGAGATTGTGCGGACTTCCTTAACGATGCTACCAACCCCGCATGCGCCGGTGGCCCGCAAGGGCTGAAACGGGAACGCGCGAAGGCCTGCCCCCGGCGGAAGCCAGGGACGGGTCCAGGCCGCGGCTGCCCCCGCAACTGTAGGCGGAGCGCCCCTGCCACGATGCCATTGGGTCCATGGGGCCTGAGAAGGCGGTGGGGGCACCGGGGACCATTCCCCCCGGCACTCCGTGAGCCAGGAGACCGGCCGGCGCAGAGACGTCACGCGCGTGCCGGGCGGGGTGCACCGGCGCAACGGAACGACAGGCAACGGGCCCGCTTCGGCCCGCTTCCGCTCGTTTCCGCCTGCGGCGACGACGCCAACCGCTGTCACGCCCCCGGCAAGGGGGCGGGGTGGCATGTCGTCCAGTCGCTCGGAGGGACCCGATGCGAATCCATATCCACCACCTGGCCGCACCGCTGGTGCTTGGCCTGACCCTGCCTGCGCTCGCGCAGACAACAACCCCGGCCGCGACGCCGCCGGGCGCCCCGGCCACCATCGTGATGCCGGAGACGATCGTCACCGCGACCCGCATCCCCACCCCCGCGGAACGCGTGCCCGCCGCCGTCACCGTCATCACGCGGCAGGACATCGAGGAACGCGGCTACCAGACCCTCTCCGAAGCACTCGCCACCGTGCCGGGCCTGCGCCTGGTCCAGGCCGGCGGCATCGGCCAGCAGGCCAGCGCCTTCATCCGCGGCGGTGCCTCCCGCCACGTGGTGGTGCTGCTGGATGGCGTGCCGGTGAACGACCCGTCGGAGCCCAATGGCGCCTTCAACTTCGGCAACGAACTGCTGGGCGATATCGAGCGGATCGAGGTCGTGCGCGGCCCCGGTTCATCCCTGTATGGGTCGGGGGCCATCAGCGGCGTCATCAACCTCATCACCCGCCGCGCCCCCGCCAACACGCCGATCCAGGCCTTCGGGGAGGTCGCGGGTGGCACGCAGGGCACGGCGCGCGGCACGCTCGGCCTGGCCGGGACCATGCCGGGCTGGGACTACATGGTGGCGGGCCAGGGCCTCACCACCCAGGGCACCGACGCCACGCCCCGCCGCTTCACCCGCGACACGCGGGAGACGGAGGATTTCCGCGCCGCCGCCGGCAGCGCCCGCTTCGGCTGGAACCCCGCCGCGGGCACCCGGGTGGAAGGCCTGCTGCGCTGGCGGGAGAACCACGTCGACCTCGACAACGTGCCCAACGACGATCCGAACTACACCGGCAATGACCGCCGCTGGTTCGGCCAGCTGCGGGGCGAGACCGCGCTGCTGGACGGCATCTGGACCACCGGAGTCCGCGTGGCCCTCACCGAGGATCGTCGCCGCTATTTGAACCTGCCCGACGCCCGCAGTAGCGCCACCACGGACGATTTGTTCCGCGGCGAACGCCAGGTCTTCGACTGGGGCAACCGCATCCGGCTCGGCGATGTCGGCCCCTTTGCGCAATCCGCCCTCGCCTTCGGCGTGACGCATGAGCGGGAGGCGGTGGACCAGGCCTCCGGCTCCCCCAGCTTCCGCACCACCACCAACGCGACGTCGCGCTCCACCGCGCTGCATGCGGGGCTGCAGGGGCAGGTCGGCGGGCGGCTCGACTTCTCGGCCGGGCTGCGCCAGGACCTGGCGGATGATTATGACGGCTTCCTGTCCTGGCGCACCGGCGCGGTGCTGGCGGTGCCGGAGGTCAACTCCCGCCTGATCCTGGCGGCGGGGACGGCGTTCAAGGCCCCCTCGCTCTACCAGCGCTTCGGCCGCATCGGCACGACCTTCCAGGGCAACCCGGACCTGCGGCCGGAGAACTCGTTCTCCTGGGAAGTGGGGACGGAGACCGACATCGCGCTGTTCGGGCGGGAGGATGGCGGGACCTTCGGCGCCACCTATTTCGACACGCAGTACCGCAACCTCATCAACTTCAACCGCAGCTTCACCAGCCTCGAGAATATCGAGCGGGCGATGTCGCGCGGCGTGGAGCTGGGGCTGACGCTGCGGCCGGCACCCTGGCTGGATGGGCGCGTGGCCTGGACAGCGACGGAAACGCGGGACGAGGCGACGGGCGCGCCGCTCGCCCGCCGTCCGAAGAACGTCGTCGCCGTCAGCGCGCGGGTCTCGCCGACCGATCGCCTGACCATCGCGCCGGAGGTGCTGTTCACCGGCCCGTCGCCGGAAACCGCGGCCTACAGCAACAGCGGCGCCTTCATCGGCGGCGTGACCTACAACAAGGCCGGCACGGTCGCGAACCTGACCGGCAGCTACCGGGTGATGGAGGGGATCACGGCCTTCGCGGAGGGCCGCAACCTCACCAACAGCCGGTATGAGCCCGCCAACGGCTTCGGCACCTATGGCCGCAGCCTGCTGGTGGGGGCGCGCTTCGTCTTCTGATCCGGGGCGGGGTGGCGGCGCGCGCCGCCGCCCCGCCTTTCACGTCGGCTTCTTCCTCGTCCGGGGCGGCTTCGCGCGGGTGCCGCCGGTGCGGCCGGCCTCCGCCACCTCCTCCTCGCCTTCCAGCGCCGCCAGGAAGCGGCGGCACCAGATGGCGGCGGTGTTGGTCCGCACCGTGGCCGCCATGCGCGTCCAGCGGTCCAGCCTTTCATCGGCCGGCATCTCCATCGCGACGTCCAGCGCCTCCGCGATATCGTCGGGATCGAGCGGGTTCACCAGCAGCGCGCCATCCAGTTCCAGCGCGGCACCGGCGAAGCGCGACAGCACCAGCACGCCGGGGTCGCCGGGGTCCTGCGCCGCCACGAATTCCTTCGCCACGAGGTTCATGCCATCGCGCAGCGGCGTGACGATGCCGATCCGCGCCATGCGCATGAAGCCCGCCAGCGTCGGCCGCGCGACGGCCCGGGTGATGTAGCGGATCGGCGCCCAGTCGGGCTCCGCCATCTGGCCGTTGATGCGCCCCACGCTCTCATCCAGTTCCCGCCGCAGCGCGCGATACTGCGCGACATCGCCGCGGCTGACGGGCGCCACCTGCAGGAAGGTGATCTTGCCGCGATGCTTCGGGAAGCGCGTCAGCAGCGCGCCGAAGCCCGCGATGCGCTGCGGCAGGCCCTTGGTGTAGTCCAGGCGGTCGACGCCGATGGCCAGAGACCGCCCCGCCAGCGAATCCCGCAGGCGCGTGACCTCCTTCTGCGTCGCGATCCGCGCTGCAAGGTTGGCGAAGCCCGTCGCATCGATGCCGATGGGAAAGGCGCCGACGCGCAGCGCGGCCCCCGCATGGCCATGGGAGATCAGCGCGCCGCGCAGGTTCTCGGCATCGTCTTCCGTCTGCACGCCGATGGCATCGATGGCATCCATCGCCGCCAGCACGTCATGCGCATGCGGCAGGCCGGTGAAGACGGCGCGCGGCGGGAAGGGCACGTGCAGGAAGAAGCCGATGCGCTGCCGGCAGCCCAGCGCGCGCAATTCCTTCGCCAGCAGGAACAGGTGGAAGTCGTGGATCCAGATCGTGTCATCCGGCCGCAGCAGGGGCAGCAGCGCCGCGGCAAAGGCCGCGTTCACACGCTGGTAGGCGAACCAGTCCAGCCGGTCGAAGCGCGCCACGCCCAGCCGGTAGTGCAGCACCGGCCACAGCGCGGCATTGGAGAAGCCCTGATAGTAATGGCGGTAATCGTCATGGCCCAGGTCGATGCGCGCATAGGCGGTCTGGCCGACCTTCGCCTCCTGCGGCGTCGTGCCGGTCTCCGCCGCGGTCTTGCCGGACCAGCCGAACCACAGCGCATCCCGCTTCGCCAGCGCATCCTTCAGCGCCACGGCGAGCCCGCCGGCGACGGCACCGGTCTCCTTCGGGTCGGGGACCCGGTTGGCCACGATGACAAGCCTGCTCATGCGACGTCACCCGCCCCCGCCGGGATGGGTGCCGCCAGGCGGGCAAGCCAGCGGCGAAGCACCGCCGGCGTGCCGAAACTGTCCTGCAGCCGAAGGCCGAGCCCGCCCGCGGCGCGCGCCGCGGCCATGCCGGCCTCATCCGTCACATCGTCGCCGATGAAGACCGGCACGCGGCCAAGAAACGGCGCGCGGGCCAGCAGCGCCGCGACGGCCGTGCCCTTGGAGACGGCGCGCGGCATCACCTCCCACGCCATGCGGGCGGGCATCAGGGTGAAATGGTCGGGATCCTCGGCGACCAGCGCCTCCAGCAGCGCCTGCGCCATGCCGGCCGCGTCCGGGGCCTGGCGGTAATGCAGGACGAAGCCGTGCCGCTTCGCCTCGATGAAGGCCCCCGGGAAGGCATCCGCCAGCAGGCGCGCGCGGCGGAGCCAGGCGGCCGGCGGCACTGCAAGGGGCGGTCCCTCCACCGGGCCGGCGGGATCGACCCGCAGCGCGCCGCCATGGTCGCCGACCTTGGCGATCGGCACGGGCAGGTGGTCATCGAGTTGCGGGATCGGGCGGCCGGAGACGACGGCCAGCGCCCCGCCAAGCCGCGCCGACAGGCGGAGCAGCAGCGCCGGCAGGCCGGGCGGCACGTCGATCGCCTCCGGCCGCTCGGCGATATCCACCAGCGTGCCGTCGAAATCGAGGAAGAGCGCCATCGGTTCGGGCGCGGTCGGGAATGGGTCCATGGCGGTGGGGCAACCCCGCAGGACCGATCCGGTTTGCTGCGCCCCACGGGCTTGTGAGAGGGCGTCAGCCCGGCGTCAGCCCGGCGTCAGCCCGGCGTCAGGCGCCTTCCGGCAGCCTGGTCTGCCACAGCGCCAGCGCCGGCGGCAGCACGCCCACCACCAGCCAGTGCAGCAGCGCCGCCTTGCGCGTCAGCAATCCCGCATCCCAGGCCAGGACAGCGGCGAATTGCGCGACGAGCAGCCAGATGATGGCGATGGCCAGCGCGGCGCTGCCGGTGCGGATGCGGCTGGCGAAGACGTTCTTCATGGAACGGGGGCCCGTTGTCGAAGCCGGTTGCGGGATCGCGGGGCGGTCAATCGAACCGCACTTGATATACAATACACGAATAATTGAGCGCGTCCACACGAAACCGAGAGCAGCCGCCCGCTATCCCGCCGACCGACGCAGCAGCCGGGCGAGTCGCGGCTCCGCCGCCTCCCGCGCCAACGCCTCGATGGCCCGGTAATCCGCGACCAGAGCGCTGCCCGCCTCCGTCAGCGCGGCCCCGCCGCCGCGATGGCCGCCCGGGCTCGCCGCCACCACGGGGGTGCCGACCAGCCTGTTCGTCGCATCCACCAGGTCCCAGGCGCGCTTGTAGCTCATGCCGAGTGCCCGGCCGGCGGCGGAGATCGATCCCTCCCGCCCGATCGCTTCCAGCAGCGCGATCTTGCCGGGTCCGATGCGGCCCTGGGGCAGGTCGATCCGCAGGCTGAGCGCGGCCCGGGCCGGCGCGGCGCGCCTGGCGGGATGCGTGCTGTCATCCGCCGCCATCAGCCCGGCCCCGCCGGGGCGTGATCGTCGCGCGCCACCGCGCGATGGTCGAAGGTCACGGCCTTGATCAGCGCCCAGGCCGGCATGCCGGGCCGCAGCGCCAGGCGCTGCACGCTGTCCGCCGTGATGCGGGCCAGCAGCAGGCTCGGCCCCACCGAGAGGCGCGCGAAGACCTCCGCCGTGCCGGGGATGGGATCGATGCCGGCAAGCGTCGCGGGCAGGATATTGCGGGTGGACAGCCCGCGCGGTTCCTCCACCGCCAGGGCGACGTCGCGCGCGCGGATGCGGATGCGAAGCCGCGTGCCGGGGCCGCCGGGGTGCAGCGTGGTCAGCAGCGTGCCGCCTTCGAAATCCAGCCTTGCCAGCCCTTCCGCGGCCTCGGCGACCACGCAGGGCAGCAGCACCCCGGCATCGCGGCGCGCAGCGAGCGGCAGGTCCGCGCGCAGGGATAGCGCCTCCACCGTCCCGCTGGCCAGCACGCGGCCCGCTTCCAGCAGCACCAGGCTGTCGGCCAGCGCGTCCACCTCCTCCAGCGCATGGGTGACGTAAAGGATCGGGATGCCAGCGGCATCGCGCAGCCGGGCGAGGAAGGGCAGCACCTCCGCCCGCCGCGCCGCGTCCAGCGCGGCCAGGGGTTCGTCCATCAGCAGCAGCAGCGGCCGGGCCAGCAGCGCACGCCCCAGCGCCACCCGCTGCTTCTCCCCGCCCGACAGGCCGAAGGGCCGCCGGCCCAGCAGCGGCCCGATGCCGAGCAGCGCCACCACCTCCTCGAACCCCGGCCCGGTCGCCCCGCGCGGCGCGCGCTTCAGCCCGTAGCGCAGATTGCTCTCGACCGAGAGATGCGGGAACAGGCGCGCATCCTGGAAGACCACCGCGCAGCGCCGCCGTTCCGGCGGCAGGGCGATGCCTGCGGCGGTATCGAGCAGCACCTGCCCGCCCAGCGCGACGCGCCCCGCTGCCGGCCGCAGCAGGCCCGCGATGGCCGCCAGGATCGTGGATTTCCCGCAGCCGGAGGGGCCGAACAGCGCCGTCACCCCGCGCGGCGCGGCCTGGAAGGCGACATCCAGGCCGAAGCCATCCCCCCCGAAGCGGTGGCGCAGCGCGACGTCCAGCATCAGCCCCGGCCCAGCCAGCGATGCATGCGCCGAGCGATCACCTCCGCCAGCAGCAGGCCGCCGACGGCCAGGCTGAAGGAGACGAAGGCGAGGCGCGCGGCCGCCCCCTCGCCGCCCGGGGTCTGGGTGGCGCTGTAGATCGCGAGCGGCAGGGTCTGCGTCTCCCCGGGGATGTTGGAGGCGAAGGTGATGACGGCGCCGAATTCGCCGAGCCCCGCGGCGAAGGCCGTGACGGTGCCGGCCAGGATGCCGGGGGACATCAGCGGCAGCGTCACGGTCACGAAGCGATCCACCGGCCCGGCGCCGAGGGTCCGCGCCGCGGCCTCCAGCCCCGGATCCACCGCCTCCAGCCCCAGCCGCACGGCGCGCACGATCAGCGGGAAGGACATCACCGCGGTGGCCAGCGCCGCGCCTTCGGTGGTGAAGACCAGGCGGATGCCGAACCAGTCATGCAGCGGCGCGCCGATGGGGCCGCGGATGCCGAACAGCATCAGCAACCCCCAGCCCACCACGACCGGCGGCACCACCAGCGGCAGATGCACCAGCGCATCCAGCAGCATGCGCCCCGGGAAGCGCCCCCGCGCCAACAGCCAGGCCACCGCGATGGCGGGCAGGAGGGAGATGGCGACCGACCGCGCCGCGACCTCCACGCTCAGCCGGACGGCCTGCCATTCCTCCGGCGACAGGCCAGCCGTCATTGCGGGCGGGTGAAGCCGAAGCGTCGCCAGGTCGGCGCCGCTTCCTCCCCCGCCAGGAAGGCCAGCAGCGCGCGCGCCTGGGCATTGCCCTCCGCCCGGCGGGTCAGGGCGAAGGGGTAGGTGATGGCCTCGTGGCTCTCCGCCGGGAAGGTGCCCGCGACGCGGACGCCAGGGCTGGCGGCGGCATCGGTGGCATAGACGATGCCGAAGGGCACCTCCCCCCGCTCCACCAGCAGCAAAGCGGCGCGGACATTGTCGGCCCGCGCCAGGCGCGGCGTGATGGCCTGCCACTGCCCCATCCAGGCCAGCGCCGCCTGGGCGTAGCGCCCCACCGGCACATGGGCGGGATCGCCCGTGGCGATGCGCCGCCCCGGGCCAAGCAGCGCCAGCAGGTCCGTCCCCCGTGCCAGGGTCACGGCGCGCGGCGCATCCGCCGGCGTCACCAGCACCAGCGCATTGCCGATCGGGCTGCTGCGCGTCGCCTCCACCAGCAGGCGGCGTTCCTGCAGGTAGTCGGCCCAGGCCTCGTCGGCCGACATGAACAGATCCGCCGGCGCGCCCTGCTCGATCTGGCGCGCCAGGGCGGATGACGCGGCGAAGGAGAAGCGCGGCGCCGGGTTGCCCCGCGCGGCCCATAGCGCGCCGAGGTCGCGCAGCGCGTCGGTCAGGCTGGCGGCGGCGAAGACGGTGACGGGTTGCTGCGCCAGGGCCGGCGCGGCGGCCAACAGCAGGCCGGCAAGGCCGGTGATCAGGGCACGGCGGCGCATGGGGAGCCTCCTTGCGGCAGCATTTCGCTATATACGACCAGACATAGCCCTTGGCCGCAAAACCTGTCCACCAGCGCGAGCGTCACCACCGGGATCGATCAGGGAAAGGGGGGGGGGTTGGTGCGGGCGGTCGGACTCGAACCGACACTCCTCTCGGAACCGGATTTTGAGTCCGGCGCGTCTACCATTTCACCACGCCCGCGCGGCCATGACTGCCGAGGCTGCTGCCGCCGAATTAGCAGAGCCGCCCCGCCACGCCAAGCACGCCCCGCCAGGCACCCGAAGTCAGGCGCCGCCGATCAGGATGCCGACCGCCAGCACCAGCCCGCCGCCCAGCAGGATCTGGAACATCGCCCGCCCGATCGGCGTTTCCATGAACCGGTGCTGGATCCAGACGATCGCCCAGAGTTCCAGGAACACCACCACCAGCGCGATCGCCGTCGCGGTCCAGAAATGCGGGATGAGGTAGGGCAGCGCATGGCCCAGCCCGCCCAGCGTCGTCATCACGCCCGACGCCAGCCCCCGCTTCCACGGCGCGCCACGGCCCGACAGCCTGCCATCGTCATGCGCCGCCTCCGTGAAGCCCATGGAGATGCCCGCGCCGACCGAGGCCGAGAGCCCGACCAGGAAAGTCGTCCAGGGATTCTGCGTGGCAAAGGCGGTCGCGAAGATGGGCGCGAGAGTGGAGACGGACCCGTCCATCAGCCCCGCCAGGCCAGGCTGCACCCAGGTCAGCACGAATTGCCGCCTGGCGGTCGCCTCCTCCTTCTCCCCTTCCCCGCCGCCCAGCAGATCCGCCGACAGCTTCGCGGCGTCGTCGTCATGCCGCGCCTCCGCCGCCGCCAGGTCGCCCAGCAGCTTGCGCACCTCCGCATCCCCCGTGCGGGCGGCCGCCGCGCGGTAGAAGGCCAGCGCCCCCTGTTCCATCGCGCGCACCTCCTCCCGGATCCGGTCCAGGCCGAGATTCTCCACCAGCCAGATCGGCTTGCGGACGTAGAAATCCGCGATGTGCTCCCGCCGGATCGGCAGGATCAGGTCGCCGAAGCGCGTGCGGTAGAGATCGATCAGCAGGCGGCGATGCTCGTTCTCCTCCGCTGCCATCGCCTCGAACACCGCGGCGGAGGCCGGGTATTCGTCGCGCAGGCGGCTGGCATAGAGCGCGTAGATGGCCGCGTCCTCCTCCTCCGCCCCGATCGCGAGGGAGAGGATCTCCCGCGGCGACAGGCTGTCGAAGCGGCGCGTGCCGCTGGAGAAGAAGGGGAGGATGGATCGCATGGGTCTGGATCCTTGGATCGGGGAAGCCGTCGCTCCTGCGACATAGCGATCCGTGGCGACAACGCGAAGCGATGGGCAGCCATGCCCCTGGCGCCGGGCGGAACAAGGCCTCACATGGCGGGGGAGGATGAGGAGTTCCACGCATGAGTGACGACTACACACCGCCCAGGGTCTGGACCTGGGACAAGGCCAATGGCGGCCGCTTCGCCAACATCAACCGCCCGATCGCCGGCCCGACGCATGACAAGGACCTGCCGGTCGGCCAGCATCCGCTGCAGCTCTACTCCCTCGGCACGCCGAATGGCGTGAAGGTGACGGTGATGCTGGAGGAACTGCTGGCCGCCGGCCACACGGGCGCCGAATACGACGCCTGGCTTATCCGGATCGGGGAGGGCGACCAGTTCGGCAGCGGCTTCGTCGCCGTGAACCCCAATTCCAAGATCCCCGCGCTGATGGACCGCAGCGGGCCGACGCCCGTTCGCGTCTTCGAATCGGGCGCGATCCTCATGTACCTCGCGGAGAAGTTCGGCGCCTTCCTGCCGAAGGACGGTGCCGCGCGGGCCGAGTGCCTGTCCTGGCTGTTCTGGCAGATGGGCAGCGCCCCCTATCTCGGCGGCGGCTTCGGGCATTTCTACGCCTATGCGCCGACGAAGATGCAGTATCCGATCGATCGCTTCTCCATGGAGACCAAGCGGCAGCTGGATGTGCTGGATCGCCGCCTGGCGGAGTCCGAATTCATCGCCGGCGCCCACTACACCATCGCCGACATGGCCATCTTCCCCTGGTATGGCGGCCTGGCGAAGGGGTGGCTGTATGGCGCGGCGGAGTTCCTGGACGTGGCCAGCTACAAGCATGTGCAGCGCTGGGCCGACCAGCTGCTGGAACGCCCGGCGGTGCGCCGCGGCCGCATGGTGAACCGCGTGCAGGGCGAACCATCCAGCCAGCTGCATGAACGCCACGACGCCAGCGACTTCGACACGAAGACGCAGGACAAGCTGGCGCCAAAGACCTGAAAAGCCGCACGGCGGGCGTTCAGCCCGCCGTGCGCCGCGGCCGCAGCGGCACCGGGGCGTCCGCCCCGTCGGACCGGCGCTCCTCCAGCCAGCCGGACAGCGCCTGCCGGTCCATCGGGCGCGCATAGAGGAAGCCCTGCGCCCGGTCGCAGCCCAGCGACACCACCATGGCGGCCTGGTGCGCTGTCTCCACGCCCTCCGCCACCACCGTCATGCCCAACCCATGCGCCAGGGAGACGGTGGCGCGGACGATCTCCTCCGCCCTGCCATCGACACCAAGGCGCTGCACGAAGCGCTTGTCGAGCTTCACTGAATCCAGCGGCAGCCGCAGCAGCTGGGCAAGCCCCGAATGGCCCGTGCCGAAATCATCCAGCGCCAGCCTGGCCCCGCGTCCGCGCAGCGCGGCCAGCTGGTCCAGCGTGCGGTTGCTGACGCGGTCCAGCAGGACCTCCTCCGTGATCTCGACCTCCACGGCATCGAGACCCAGGCCCGCGCGCTCCACCTGGTTCGCGATATGCTCGACGATGTCGGTGCGCGCGACCTCCGCCGCCGACAGGTTGAGGGCGATGCGCGCGGTCGTCAGGCCGCTGGCCCGCAGCACCGCCAGCGCGGCCAGCGCCTGGTCCCGCACCGCTTCGCCAAGGCGGGATGCGCGCAGCGGTCCGATGGCCGGGAACAGCTCCGCCGGCGGCACGGCGCCGAGCTGCGGATGGCTCCACCGGGCCAGCGCCTCGATCGCCACGGCAGCGGGCGTGCCCTGCAGCGCGATGATCGGCTGCAGGTGGACGGTGGCGCCGGGCAGGATCTCGGCGCCCCCGAGATCGGAATCGAAGGCCCTGACGATGGCTGCCACGCGCTGCACGCGTTCCGCATCGGCGCGGCTCGCCCAGCCGATCCCGCCCCGGCTGCCCCGCTTGGCCTGGACCATCGCCTCATCCGCCAGGCGCAGCGCGGCCTCCGCCTCATCCGCATCGGCGGGCATCATGGCGGCGCCGATCGTCGCGCCCAGCCGCAGGCTGGTACCGGCATAGGGCACCGGCTTATGCAGCACGCCGCTGATGCGCCGCAGCGCCTCCACCGCCGCTGTTCGGTCCGCCAGCCCCATCAGCAGCACGGCGAATTCATCGCCGCCAAGGCGGCCGACGACATCGCTGCCCCGCACGCTGGCCCGCAGCCGCTGCCCGACTTCCCGCAGCACGGCATCGCCGGCGGCGTGCCCGGCGGAATCATTCGCCTCCTTGAAATGGTCGAGGTCGATGGTGACGACGGTCACCGGCTGGCGTTCGGCCATCGCGCGGTCCAGCGCGATGGCGATGCCGCGCCGGTTGGGCAGCCCCGTCAACTCATCCGTCAGCACCATGGCGTCAGAGCGCCGGAGGGCACGGCGAAGTTCCAGATTGGTGACAACGGCCTGCGCCAGGGTGCGGATCAGCAGGATCGCCCGGTCATCGGGCGCCTTCGGAACCTTGTCCAGGACACAGAGGGTACCCAGCGCGAAGCCATCGGAATCCACCAGCGGCACGCCAAGATAGGAACGCAGCCCCGGCTCCCCCGTCACCAGCGGATTGTCCTGGACGCGCGGATCGGTGGTGGCATCCGTCACCACCATCACGTCCTGCGGCGACAGGATCGCATGGGCGCAGAAGGCAAGGTCGCGATGCGTCTCCCGCACCGGAAGGCCGACACCCGCCTTGAACCACTGCCGGGCCTCATCCACCAGCGATACCAGCGCGATGGAATTGCCGGTCATGTCCGCGGCAAGCGTGACGATCTCATCGAAGGCCTGCTCGGCTTCCGTGTCGAGAACATCGTAGGTGCGTAGCGCCTTGAGGCGCGCGGCCTCATCGGCCGGCAGCGGTGCGGGCGGCATCGGGACTCCGTCATGCGCGGCAGGCTTGCCCGGAGCCAGGAGGGTTGGGCAAACCGCCCCCGGCATCCTGAACCGGCCGCGTTGCGGAAATCTTATCGACCGCCGGAAATCGCTTTTCGGAACGAGCCGCTTTCTTGCCGATCCGGCGCCATCCGCCACGCCGTCAGGCGAGGTAGCGCCTGAACCACGCCACCGTCCGGTCCCAGGCCAGCTTCGCCGCCGCTTCCTGGTAGCGGGGCGTGGAGTTGTTGTGGAAGCCGTGCTGCGTGCCCGGATAGAAATGCGCCTCATGCGGCACGGCATGGGCCTTCAGCGCGGCTTCGAAGGCGGGCCAGAGATTGTTGATGTTGGCGTCGTTCTCGGCGTAGTGGATCAGCAGCGGCGACTTGATGCGGGCCACCGCCTCCGCCGGCTGCGCGGCGCCATAGAAGGGCGCGCCGGCCTGCATGTCCGCCCCGAGCGTCGCCGCCAGCCAGTTCGTCGTGCTGCCGCCCCAGCAGAAGCCGGTGACGCCGAGCTTGCCGGAGGAGGCCGCATGGGCCTTCAGGAAGCGCGCGCTGTTCAGCATGTCCTGCCGCAGCTTCGCCTGGTCCAGCCCCGCCTGCAGCGCACGGCCGTCATCGTCATTGCCGGGATAGCCGCCGGCGGGGAACAGGCCATCGGGCGCGAGCGCCAGGAAACCCTCGGCCGCCGCGCGGCGCGCGACATCCTCGATATAGGGGTTGAGGCCGCGATTCTCGTGGATCACCAGCACGGTCGGGAAAGGCCCGGTGCCGGTGGGCTGCACCAGGTAGCCGCGCATCGTCCCCGAATTGCCACCGGGCGAGGGATAGGTGACGTAGTTGGCCTTGATGCGCGGATCGGTGAAGGAGATGGTCTGCGCCTGCGCGTAGCGCGGCAGCAGCGACTGCGCCATCAGCAGCCCGCCGGCGGTGACGGCCGCGGAGGCCTGCAGGAAGGACCGGCGATCCATTCGCCCATGGCAGTATTCGTCATAGAGGTCGAAGACGCGCTGGTCGATCTGGTCCTGCGTCAGCGGCACGAAGCCGTCCTGGCCATCGGGCATGGTCGTTTCCTTCCTGGGTCCCGCCGGCAGGATAGCGATGGCCCAGCCGCCTGTCCGCAGGGATTTCCGGCGACGCCGATCCGGTGTTGGATCGCCGCCAGACAAAGAAGGAAACGCCGCCATGATCCCGCGCATCACCCTGCCCGAGCCCGAGGCGATGGACGACCGGCAGCGCGCGCTGCGCGACCGGATCTTGGCGAGTGGCACCGGCAGCATGGTCGGCCCGCAGCGCGCCAACATCCACAGCCCCGAACTGGCGGAGGCCTGGTGGAAGCTCGGCGACATGCTGCGGCTGCGGACCGTGATCCCGAAGCCGCTGCTGGAACTCGCCATCATCGTCGCGGGACGCCGCTGGAACAGCCAGCTGGAGTTCCACTTCCACGGCGCCGCCGCGATCAAGGCGGGGATCGATCCCGCGGTGGTGGAGGCAATCCGCGTCGGCGCGCCGCCCGCCTTCCAGGATGACACCGCGCGGGAGGTCTATGACTACGCCCGCCAAATCCAGGTGAATGGCGCGCCGGACGATGCCAGCCACGCCGCCATCACCGCCCGCTGGGGCGAACGCGGCGTGGTGGAGCTGACCGCGATGATCGGCTTCTACACCATGGTCTGCATCGCGCTGAACGCGCATCGCATCCCGCTGCCGGAGGGCACGACGCCCCCCTTCCCCGCCGATCCCGGCTTCAGCGACATGCCGCCGGCGGCCTAGGCGTCACCGCGGCCAGGCCTGTTCGCCGAGGTCCCAGAACACGCCGGCCATGATCTCCATCCCCTCCCGCATCAGTGGCCGCAGCGCGTGTTCGTTCGGCGCGTGCTGCGAGCAGCCGGTGTAGGAATGCGGCAGGTAGACGGTCGGCAGGCCGAGCGTCACCGCGAAGGTGTCGTTGGGCAGTGATCCACCGGCATTCGGCACGATCATCGGCACCTTGCCCGTGGTGCGTTGCACCGACGCGGCGACGAGCTGCGGCCAGGGCCCGTCCGGGTCCATCCGCGTCGCCGCCCATTCAGCGCCCTGCTTCACCGCATCGACCTGCACGTCGTCGAAGCCCGCCTCGGTCAGGTGCTTCCGGATCGCGGGAATGAAGGTGGAGGGGTGGCGATCCACGGTGTAGCGGATCTGGCAGCGGGCGAAGGCTTCCGGCGGCACGGCGTTCACCGGCGCCTTGGGATGGCCGCACTCGAAGGCCAGCACCTCGAAGGTGTTCCAGCCGAAGACCTTTTCGGCGGCCGTCAGCCCGGGCTCGCCCCACCAGTGGTTGATTGCCGGCCCATCCTCACCGCCATCGACGTGGCAATGGGCGAGCGCCGCGCGCACGCTGTTCGGGATGCGCTCCGGCACCAGGTCCCGCACGAGGACCTTGCCGTCGCGGTCGATGATGCTGGCGATGGCATGGGCGAGCCGCACGCCGGGGTTGGCGAGCAGCCCGCCCCAGTTCCCGGAATGGTGCCCACCCTCCCGGTACTTCACGCGCAGGTCGAGCGCCAGCGCGCCCCGCGTGCCCAGCACCAGCGCGGGCACATCCGGCACCAGGCGCGGGCCATCGGAGGCGATGAGCACATCAGCCTTCAGCTCATCCCGATGCGCGCGCGCGAATTCGTCGATGCCCGGCGATCCCACCTCCTCGCTCATCTCCAGCAGCAGCGTGACGTTGAAGCCGAGTCTTCCGCGGGTCTTCAGCACGGCTTCCAGCGCCGCGAGGTTCGCGCTGTGCTGGCCCTTGTTGTCGACGATGCCGCGGCCATACAGCCGATCGCCGCGCCGCGTGATGGTCCAGGGCGCCAGCCCCTCATGCCATTCCTTGTCGAGGCCCTGGACCGTGTCTCCATGGCCATAGGTCAGCAAGGTCGGCAGCGCCGGGTCTTCCACCCGCCGCGCGATCATGAAGGGGCCGCCCTTGCCGGTGGGGTTCGGATGGACGGTGCAGGTGAAGCCGATCCGCTCCAGGTCCGGCGCCATCTCCTGCTCCAGGTAGCGCAGCAGATGCGGCCCGGCGCCGGGCTCCTGGCTCGCGGTCGGGCAGGCGATGCGGCGCTCCAGGATCGCCAGGAAGCTGCCATCATCGAACATCGCCCGCGCGGCGGCGATGGCGGCGTCGCGGCTCATGCGCCGGTCGCCTGCATCACGCGGCGCGTGGCGGCGCGCAGCGCGGCGATGACGCGGTTCTGGCCGCGCATCAGCTCCACCGCCGCGGACTTCGCGAGGCTCGCATCCAGCGCCGGCAGTTCGGCAGCCACGGCCAGCGCCGGCAGGGGCGGCACGGTATAGGCGGGATCATGCGCGAAGCGCGCCTCCCGCGTGTAGTTGATCGGCACGAGGATGCGGGAGAGATCATGCACCGCCGCGTTGCGCGCCGCGACCGGCGCCTTGTCCAATGCCGAGAGCGCGGCGCGCAGCCCCGTCACCGCCGCCTTCGCGGGCGAGAGGTCCGCCATGCCCTTCGAGGCACCCTCATACTGCGCGATGGTCGCATCGAATTCGTCGCATGTCGCGGACCAGTCGAAGGGCAGCACCCCGGCATTCGCAATGCGCAGCACCGACAGCAGGTAGATCTTCATGTCCACCAGCAGGATATCCTGGTCCGCGATCTCCAGCGTATCGTTCTCCGTATGCCAGGCGATGTTCGCCCCGCAGCCGGAGACGTCGTAGTAGTTCTTCTCCCGCCGCAGCGCCTCCGGCATCGTGGAGGACAGCATGAAGAAGCTGGGCAGGCCGATATTGTTGAAGGAGTAGTCGCCGGCCTGGGGCGGGCGGATGCATTTGATGTCGGCCTCCGGCACGATGTCGCGGATCGCGCCGGCGGCCAGGGCAGCGCTTTCCGTGAAGGCGCGGGTCTGGTGGTAGGACGTCGCCCAGCGGCAACCCGGGCTGTCGCAATTGATCTGCGCCAGGCAGTTCTCATCAAGGTCCTGCGCGAAGGCATCGGTGAACCAGGTGGAGCCCGCATAGCGCCCTGTCGAATGGCCGGGCCACCAGGCGATCTTCACGCTGCGCTTCAGCGATCCGCGCTTCGCCCAGAGCACGCGGGCGATCTCCAGCATCGTCGCATCGCCCGTGGCATTGTCGCCGACGCCGACTTCCCAGCTGTCGTAATGGCCGTGCAGCAGGACGAACTTCTCCGGCTCCTCGGTGCCGGGGATGGTGACGACGGGGATGGACTGGCGAAACCAGCCTTCCTCCATCACCGTGCGGATCGTGGCCTCGCCGCCCACCTCGGCCAGCGCCATCAGCGCGCGGCCATCGGGGTTGTTGACGGCGACGACGGGAATCGTCGGCTTGCGCGGCAGGTCGTGCAGATCCGGGCTGCCCCAGATGGTGGTGCAGGTGCCCCAATGGATATCGATCCCGGGGTTCACGGCGATCAGGCCGACGCCGCCCCATTCCTCGATCAGGCTGGTCAGGGCGGGGTTGCCGAAGCCCTCCATCACCACGATGCAGCCGCCGATCTTCCGGCGCACCTCCTCCACCGATCCGATGGAGCCGCCGAACAGCAGCCCGATGTCGCGGCTGTAGGACCGCAGCGCCTTCGGATTCGCCGTCAGCTTCACCAGCCGCGCCGTCCGACCTGCCGGCACCGACAGGGCGGAGGAGGGCGGCTTGGCGCGGTAGCGCACGCCATTGGCCGTGACGGAGGCATCATGCGGCACGGAGAGGCAGATCTCCGGCTGATGCACCGCCACCGGGATGCCGTGGCGGCGCAGCCGGTCGACGATGACCTCGGCCGCCTTGTTCACGTCATCGGGCTTCCAGCGATGCATGCCCGCGAAGGTCGTCACCAGGTCCCAGGGCGCATCCAGCGTGATGGCATCCAGGAACGGCTTCTCGTCGGGCGTGATCGGCATGGCGCGTGCTCCGGGCTGGACTGCGCAGGATGGCAGCACCGCAACGCGGTGCGCGCAAGCAGGCGGCATGTGCGATAGCGTGCCGGCATAGCGGTGATCCCGTGCAGCCATGAACGATTTGCAACGCGCTTTGACCATGGCAGCCTCGGGCCGGAATGTGCTGGACTGCGCGCTACGTCAGAGGATGCCGCCCATGAATCGCCGCTCCGTCCTGCTCGCCGCCACTGCGCTGACTGCCCTGCCCCGCCTGCCTGCCCTGGCACAGGGCGCACCGGGTGACGCCATCAGGCCGCTCGTCCTCATCACACGGCCGCAGGCTTCCGCACCCGCGGCGTACCAGGCGGCGGAGCTGGTGGCGCAGGAATGGCGCAAGCTCGGCCTGCAGATCGAACTGCGCCCCCTGCCCAACCAGCAGATGAGCCAGGTGGTCTGGTATGAACGCCAGCGCTGGGACGCGACCATGTGGCAGATGGTCGGCCGCCCGGAACGCGGCGACCCCGATGAGATGGTCTACAACCTCCTGCACTCCGCCAACATCGTCACCGGCTACAACTTCGTCGGCTACAGCAACCCGGAATACGACCGCCTGGCGGAAGCGCAGCGGAGCGAGATGGACCAGGCCCGCCGCCAGCAGATCGTGCGGGAGGTGCAGGAGGTGGTGAACCGCGACCAGCCCTATGCCTTCCTGGTGCATCCCGTGAACCTGCAGGCCTTCAACAAGCAGGTCTTCGTGGAGGGCAGCGCGGTGAACCAGGCGGGGCTCGGCATCCGCAACTTCTGGAACTGGATCAGCCTGCAACCCGCCGGCCGGCAGCGCGACATCATCGTCAACAGCACGGAACCGGTGAAGGCGACCAACCCCTTCTATGTCAGCGGCGCGCCCGACAGCTGGGTGACGGACCTGGTCTGGGACCGGCTGATGCGCGTCGGCCCCGATGGCCTGCCGCAGCCCTGGGCGGCGGAGACGGTGACGCAGCCCGATCCCCTCACCATCGATTGCGTCATCCGCCAGGGCATGACGCATCATGACGGCACGCCGGTGACGGTGGAGGACGTTATCTTCTCCTACGAAGCGCCGGGCATGGGCGATGAATCGCCGATGTACAAGCCCTTCGTGCAGAACATCGCCTCCGTCACCGCGGTGAATGACCGCACCGTGCGCTTCGTGCTTAAGCGCCCCGACGCCGCCTTCCGCATCGCGGTACTGGCCAAGCTCAACATCGTCTCCAAGCGCATCTGGGCGCCGGTGGTGGCGGATTACCTGAACCGGCCGCAGAACCTGGAATCCTATGTCGAGGAACGGCCGATCGGCTCCGGCCCCTATCGCTTCGTGCGGTCGCGGGTGAATGAGGAAGTGGTGCTGGAGGCGAATCCGAACCACTGGGCGCGCCCCAAGGCGGATCGCTGGATCATGCGCATCATCCTCAACACGGAAGCGACGCTCGGGGCGCTGCGCCGGGGCGAGATCAACGTGCTGGCCGATTATTTCGGCGATCCCGACCTGGTGAAGACCATGGCGCGGCAGCTGCCCGCCATGATCGCCGTGCGAGAGGAGGTCGATATCGGCTTCCAGTTCATCGGCATGAACCTCCGCCGCGCGCCCTTCAACGATGCCGCCTTCCGCCGCGCCCTCTCCGCCGCCGTGAACCGGGAGATGATGGCCGGCGCCGCCTGGAACGGACAGGCGGTTCCTTCCAATTCCATGGTCTCCCCCGCGCTCGCCGCCTGGCATGACCAGGGCATTGCGGGGCGCGTGCCGGGCGGCAATCTGGACGGCGCGCGACGGTTGTTGCAGGAAGCGGGCTACCGCATGGTCGGCAACCGGCTGCACTATCCCAGCGGCGTGCGCGAAACGACGACGCCGTATCAATGATCCCGTCTTGAAGCGCGTCCTCGGGCGGCTGGGGCACGCCGCCTTCGTCCTCTGGGCGGTGGCGTCCCTGACCTTCATCATGTTCCGGCTGATGCCGGGCGATCCCACGCTGAACTTCCTCTCGGAATCCTTCAGCGAGGAGATGCGCGCGGCGCTGCTCACCTCCTTCGGCTTGGACAAACCCTTGCCGGAGCAATACGTGCTCTATCTCGGCAGCCTGCTGCGTGGCGACCTCGGCGTGTCGTTCCTGCAGAAGAAGCCGGTGCTGGACATCCTGCTGGACGCGCTGCCGAACACGGTGGCGCTGACCGTCACGGCCCTTGTCGTCGCCTACGCCTTCGGCATCATCGCCGGCGCCTTTCTTGCGTTTGCCCGCGGGTCGGTCACCGAGGGTATTGCCATCCCCGCCGCGCTGATCACGCGCGCGGCACCGGAGTTCTGGCTCGGCATGATCCTGCTGGCCTGGCTGAGCTTCGCCTGGGGCATCTTTCCGTCGAGTGGCGCGAACGAAGCCGGGTCCGAGTTCACCTCCGAATGGGCGCGGCTGACCTCGGCCGATTTCCTCTGGCACCTGACGCTGCCCGCGCTGACGCTCGCGCTGTATCTGCAAGGGCTGCCGCTGCTGCTGATGCGGGCAACGATGCTGGAAGTGCTGAATGACGAATTCATCGTCATGGCGCGCATGAAGGGCCTGTCGCGCTGGGCGATCGTCATGCGCCACGCCGCGCGCAACGCGCTGCTGCCGGTGGCGACGGCCTTCGCGCTCGGCCTCGGCAGTTCCTTCGGCGGCAATGTGGTGATCGAGACGGTGTTCTCCTGGCCCGGGCTCGGCCGCGTGCTGGTCTCCGCCGTGCAGGGGGCGGATTATCCGCTGGCGCAGGGCGCCTTCATCCTGATCGCGGCGGTGCTGGTGACAATGAACATGGTGGCGGACCTGCTCTACGCCTGGCTCGACCCGAGGGTGTCCGTCGGTGCCCGGCGCTAAGGCGGTGTGGCGCTTCCTGCGCAGCCAGCCCTTCGCGCTGGTCGGCATCGGCATCTATGCGCTGTTCATCGTGCTCGCGATCTTCGCCGACCAGATCGCGACGCATGATCCGCGGCAGATCCTGTTCAGCGGCGCCTATCGCGTGGCGCGCTACCTGCCGCCCTCCGCCACGCATTACCTCGGCACCACGGCGGGCGGGCGGGACATCTTCTCCCAGCTGGTCCACGGCACGCGATCCGCGCTGACCGTTGGCGTCACCGCGGCCTTCTGCGTGGTGGTACTGGGGTCGCTGATGGGGCTGCTGGCGGGCTATCTCGGCGGCTGGGTGGACCGCATCATCATGCGCGTCTCCGACATCGTGCTCGGCCTGCCTTTTCTTCCGTTCATCCTGGTGATCTCCGCGCTGACCCGCCCGGGGACGACGACGCTGGTGGCCTCCGTCGCCCTCCTGCTCTGGCCTAACACCGCGCGCGTCATCCGGTCCCAGGTCCTGTCGCTGCGGGAGCGCGGCTGGGTGGAAGCCGCGCGAGTCACGGGCTGTTCGCCGATGCGCATCATCTTCGTCCATATCGCGCCGCAGGTCGCGCCGCTTGCCGCGCTTTATGGTTCCATCGCGGTCGGCTGGGCGATTCTCACCGAGGCCTCGGCCTCCTTCCTCGGCTTCGGCGATCCCGCCGCCATCTCCTGGGGCCTGATGCTGCAGGACGCCTTCGCCAACCAGGCCCTGTCGCGGGAGGCCTGGAACTGGTTCATCCCGCCCGGCCTCTGCATCGTGGCGCTGGTGCTGGCGGGGTTCCTGGTCAGCCGGGGGTCGGAGAAGTTGCTCTTTCCGAAGCTGGGGGATTGATGGCGGCGCTGCTCTCCGTCCGCGATCTCGCGGTCCACTACGCCACCGCGGCCGGCCCCGTCCGCGCCGTGGATGGCGCCAACTTCGACGTGCCGGCGGGCTCCATCGTGGGTCTGGTCGGCGAAAGCGGCTGCGGCAAATCCACGCTCGGCCGCGCGCTGATGGGTGTGATGCCGCGCAGCGCCAGCATCCCCGCGGGCTCGGCGGTGTTCGAGGGCCGGGACCTCGTCGCCCTGTCCGCGAAGGAACGGAAGGAACTGCTCTGGCGGCGCCTGTCCTTCGTGCCCCAGACCGCGATGAATGCGCTGGACCCCGTGCAGCGCGTCGGCGCGCAGTTGATGGAGGTGCTGACGGAGCGTGGCGGCTTGTCCCGCCAAGCTGCGGCCGAACGGGCGGCGGCGCTGTTCGGGCTGGTCGGGCTGGATGCCCGGCGCCTGCGGGACTGGCCGCACCAATTCTCCGGCGGCATGCGGCAGCGCGCCTCCATCGCGCTGGCGCTGGCGCTGGAGCCCGCGCTGATGATCGCGGATGAACCGGTGACGGCGCTGGACGTCATCGTGCAGCGCCAGATCCTGGACGTCATGAAGGAACTCCAGGCGCGGCTCGGCCTCGCGATGATCCTGGTGACACATGATGTCGCCGTCGTCGCCTATGCCTGCGACCGCGTGGTGGTGATGTATGCCGGGCGCGTGGTGGAATCGGGGCCGGTGCGCGCGGTGCTGGAAGCGCCGCTGCACCCCTACACGATGGGCCTGATGAACGCCTTCCCGGATCTCGATCGCGCCGGCGGCGAACTCGTCCCGATCGAGGGTTCGCCCCCGTCACTGCTCAACCCGCCCGCCGGCTGCCGCTTCGCCGCGCGCTGCCCCTTCGCCGTGGCGCGCTGCGCCGATGACCCGCCCTTGGTCGCGGAATCGCCGGACCACCACGCCGCCTGCTGGCGCGTCTCCGAAGCCACGGAACTGCGCCCGAAGGCCGCGCAGGCCGCGACCTGGGCGAGCGTGGTCGCATGAGCCACGTCATCGCAGCGAACGACCTCGTGAAGGCATTTCCCGCCTCCCGCCGCCTGTCCGACCTGCTGCGGGGCCGCCGCCCGATGGTGCGCGCCGTGAATGGCGTCACGCTCGGCGTCGGCGCGGGTCGCGCGCTCGGCATCGTGGGCGAAAGCGGTTGCGGCAAGACCACCACCGCGCGGCTGCTGCTGCGGCTGGAGGAAGCGACATCGGGCGCCGTGCTCTTCGACGGCCAGGATGTGACGGCGCTGCACGGCAAGGCGCTGCTGCCCTTCCGCGCCAGCGTGCAGCTGGTGTTCCAGAATCCCTTCGATGCGCTGAACCCCCGCTTCACCATCCGCCGCACGCTGACGGAGCCGCTGAGCAATTTCGGCATCCCCGCCGACCAGCAGGATGCGCGCATCCGCGAAGCCATGGCGCGCGTCCGCCTCGACCCCGCGGAGGCCTATCTCGACCGCCATCCGCATGAACTCTCCGGCGGGCAGTTGCAGCGCGTGGTGCTGGCCCGCGCGCTGGTCGCCCATCCCCGCGCCATCATCGCGGATGAACCGGTCTCGATGCTCGATGTCTCGGTGCGCGCCGGCGTGCTGAACGTGCTGCGCCGCGCGCGGGACGAATTGCAGCTCGCCGCCATCTACATCAGCCACGACCTCGCTTTGATCCGCTATGTCTGTGAGGATGTGGCGGTGATGTATCTCGGCCGCGTCGTGGAAAGCGGCCCGACGGCGGAGATCATCGCATCGCCCGCGCATCCCTATACCCGCGCCTTGGTCGCCGCCGTGCCGGTGCCGCGCGTGGACCAGGACCGCGGCGCGCTGCCCATCCAGGGCGGGCTGCCGGACCAGGTCAACCAGCCCAGCGGCTGCGCCTTCCACGACCGCTGCCCCCTCGCCATCCCCCGCTGCGCGGAGGAAGCGCCCCCGCTGCGCAGCATCGCGCCAGGCCGCCTTGCCGCCTGCCATCTGGTATGAGGCCCATGACCACGCCCCGCCCCTGCAACCCCGTCACGCTGGAAATCATCCGCGGTGCCATCCGCGCCGCGCAGGCGGAGATGGAGGCGCTGATCGAGCGCACCGCCATGTCCGCCTTCATCCGGGAGAAGAAGGATTTCTACACCGCCCTCTTCGATGCCGATGGCGTCATGGCGGTGGGCTCCAACGTCCCCGTCTTCGGCGACATCTGCGGCCCCGTCTTTCGCGACTTTCCCATCGAGACGATCCGGGAGGGCGACCTCTACTGGTACAATGACTGCTACGGATCGCGCGGCGCCGTGAGCCATTCGAATGACCAGGTCTTCCTCGCGCCCGTCTTCCTCGACGGAAAGCGCGTCGCCTTCGTCATGGGCTGGGCGCATTTCGCCGATATCGGCGGGCTCCGCGCCGGCTCCATCAGCCCCGATGCCACGGAAATCTTCCACGAGGGCGTCATCATCCCGCCGACGCTGCTGATCCGCGATGGCACGGTGAACCAGGCGGCGCTGTCGATCTTCTACCGCAACTCCCGCTACCCTCGCACCGCGCAGGGCGACACGCGGGCGCTGATGGCGAGCGTGGAACTCGGCGTGGCGCGGATGCAGGAGATCGCGGCGAATTTCGGCGCCGATGTGCTGGCCGATGCGCTGGCGCAGTTGCTGGCCCGCACGCGGGACACGGTGCGCGGGCGACTGATGGAGACCTTTCCCATCGGCACGCACCGCTTCACCGACCGCATCGATGGCGATGGCCATGGCAGCGGCCCGCTCAGGCTCCGCTTCGCGCTGACGCGCACGCCCGACGACCGGCTCATCCTCGATGCGTCGGAGACCGATGACCAGTCCGTCGGCCCGGTGAACTTCCTGATGAACCCCGACGTGCCGGGCATGGCGCTCGGCCTCTATTTCCTTGGCGGCGATCCCACGCAGGTCGTGAATGCGGGCGGGCCGCGATCGCTGGATGAGGTGATATTGCGGGAGGGCTCGCTCCTCTTCCCGCGTTTCCCCGCCGCGCTCGGCATGCGCGGCCTCACCATGATGCGGATGCTGGCCGCGCTGAACGGCCTCGTCTCCGTCGCGGGCGGGGAGGCGCCGGCAGCCCACGCGGCCTATGTCATCATGCTGCTGCGCGGCACCATCGGCGGAAAGCACTTCCTGATGAGCGATGGCCTCGGCGTCGGTTATGGCGCGCGCGGCTTCGCGGATGGGATCGATGGCGTCTATTTCGTGGCGCAGGAGAACTACCCGGTTGAGTTCCTGGAGACCGAATACCCCGTGCGGCTCCGCGAATACGGGCTGAACATCGACAGCGGCGGGCCGGGCCGCTTCCGCGGGGGCTGCGGGATCGTCCGGGAATATGAGGTGATGGCCGAGGAATCGATCCTCGCCGTCCGCCTCGATGGCGTGGAGAATCCGCCCTGGGGCGCGGCCGGCGGGCAATCCGGGCGGCCGGGCCGTGTGGTGCTCAACCCCGGCCTGCCGAATGAACGCGTGCTGAAGCCGCTCTCGGACGGCAACCGCGTGGTGCGCGGCGATATCCTCCGCATCGAGACCGGCGGCGGCGGTGGCCGCGGCCATCCCTTCGACCGGCCGGCGGAGGCGGTGCTGGAGGATGTGCTGGGCGGCCTGATCAGCGCCGGCTCGGCGCGTGCCGACTACGGCGTCGTCATCACCGGCCGCGCCATCGACGAAGCCGCGACCGAGGCGCTGCGCGCCAACCGCCCCGCCACGCTCGCCTTCCATCGCGGGAGCTACGCCGATGCCCTCGACTGATCCGCTCTCGGTCGCGGTCGATATCGGCGGCACCTTCACCGATGTGACCTTGCAGGATGCCGCCACGGGCCGTGCCTGGACGGCCAAGACACCCTCAACCCCGCATGATCCGTCGGAGGCCTTCCAGAACGGCGTGCGCCTCGCCCTGCAAACCGCGAGCGAGAACGCCGCGCGCATCGGCCGCGTGCTGCATGGCACGACCATCGCGACGAATCTGATCCTGGAAGGCAAGGGCGCGCGCACTGCCCTCATCACCACGGCGGGCTTCCGGCATGTGCTGGAAATCGGCCGGCAGGACATTCCCCGCCGCGCCAACCTGCACGCCTGGATCAAGCCGCGGCGCCCCGTCCCGCCATCGCGCGTCTTCGAAATCACGGAGCGCATCGCAGCCGATGGCAGCGTGCTGCTGCCGCTCGACGAAGGGAGCGTCCACCGCGCGGCGGAGGCGTGCCGGGAGGCCGGCGTCACCGCCATCGCCATCTGCCTGCTGCACGCCTTCACCACCGCCACCCATGAACGCCGCGTGGCGGAGATGCTGCGCGCGGCGTTGCCCGGCATCGCCATCACCGCCTCCGTCGATGTGCTGCCGGTCGTGCGCGAATACGAACGCTCGCTGGCCGCCATCCTCAACGCGCAGGTCATGCCCGCCGTCTCGACCTATGTCGAAAGGCTGGAACGCCGCCTGGCGGAGGACGGCATCGCCGCGCCGCTGCTGCTGATGAAGTCGAATGGCGGCGTGGCGGGGGCTTCCTCCATCCGCCGCGCGCCGGCCGTCACCGCGCTGTCCGGCCCCGCGGCGGGGGTGGTGGGCGCGCGGGCGGTCGCGGCGGCGGCGGGGATTCCGAACATCCTCACGGTCGATATCGGCGGCACCAGCGCCGATATCTGCCTGATGAAGGACGGCGCCATCGCGTTGACGCAGCGCGGTTCCGTCGGCGACTGGCCGCTGCCGCTACCGATGCTGGACATGGTGACGATCGGCGCCGGCGGCGGCTCCATCGCCCGCGTCACGCGGGACGGCGCCCTGGCCGTGGGGCCGGAGAGTGCCGGCGCGCAGCCCGGCCCCGCCTGCTACGGGCGGGGCGGGACGCTCGCCACCGTGACGGATGCGCATGTCGTGCTCGGCCACCTGCCGCCCTCGCTGCTCGGCGGCCGGATGACGCTGGATGTCGCGGCGGCGGAAGACGCCGTGCGCCAGGGCGTCGCGGAACCGCTGGGCCTGCCGCTGCATGAAGCCGCGCGAGGCATTTTAGCTGTTGTCGATTCCAACATGGTCGGCGCGCTGCGCGTTGTCTCCGTCGAACGGGGACATGATCCGCGCGACTTCACCCTCGTGCCCTTCGGCGGCGCGGGGCCGCTGCATGGCTGCGCGCTGGCGACGATGCTCGGCATCCGCCAGGTGCTGGTGCCGCCCTCCCCCGGCGTGCTCTGCGCGCAGGGGCTGCTGTTCGCCGACATGCGGGCGGAATTCAGCCGATCCGTTCTGCCCGGCCAGGCGGAGGAAGCCGCCGCCATCGACACGGCCTTTGCCGCCTTGGCGTCGGACGCCGATGCCTGGTTCGAGGAGGAAGCGATCCCGCACGCCGCGCGCGCCACCGCCCCCGTCGCGCTGATGCGCTACGCCGGCCAGGGCGCGGAACTTCCGGTGCCCTGGCGCGGCCTGTCGCACGCCGCCGCCGACTTCGCCGCCGCGCATCGCGCGCTCTACGGCTTCGACCTGCCGGAAGGGCGCGCCGAGATCGTGACGCTGCGCCTCGAAGCTGTCGGCACGCTGCCGCCGCCCGCCGCGCAATCCTTGCCGCCCGGCACCGGCGCCACACCCATCGGCACCCATCTCGTACACCTGCCCGCGGGCACCGCGGACGCCGCGCTCTACGACCGCGCGAGCCTCGGCGCCGGCGACCGCATCGCCGGCCCCGCCATCCTCACCCAGCTCGATGCCACCACCCTGCTGCCGCCCGGCTGGACGGCGGAGGCACTGCCCAGCGGCGCCCTGCTGCTGCGCCGGGATTGAAAACCATGATGCACCTCGCCGCCTTCATGTTCACGCCGGGCAGCCATTCCGCGGGCTGGCGGCACCCGGAAGCCGTGCCGGAATGCGACATGGATTTTCGCCAGTACGCCCACATCGCGCAGGTGGCGGAGAGCGGGAAGCTGGACGCGATCTTCTTCCAGGACACGGTGGCGGTGAATGGCAGCGCGTCGCTGGACGGTGCCGGGCCCTATCGCCCGCGCCAGGGCCGCACGGCCTATCTGGAGCCCACCACGCTGCTCTCCGCGCTGGCCGTCATCACCCAGCGCATCGGGCTGATCGCAACAGCCACCACCACCTACAACGAGCCCTACAACCTCGCCCGCCGCTTCGCCTCCATCGACCACATCAGCAATGGCCGCGCGGGGTGGAACCTCGTCACCTCCCAGATCGAGGATGAGGCCGGCAATTTCGGCGCCGACCATCACATGGCCCATGCCGAGCGCTATGAGCGGGCGGAGGAGTTCTTCGACGTCATGGCCGCGCTGTGGGACAGCTTCGGCGATGGCGCGCTGATCCGGGACAAGGACAGCGGCATCTATGTGGACACCGCCAAGGTCCATCTGCAGAACCACCGCGGCAAGCATTTCGCGGTGCGCGGGCCGCTCAACATCGCGCGCTGCCCGCAGGGGCGGCCCATCATCACCCAGGCCGGGTCCTCCGGCCCCGGCATGGACCTCGCGGCCCGCACCGCGGATCTGGTCTTCACCGCGCAGTCGGACCTCGGGGAGGCGCAGGCCTTCTACGCGGACCTCAAGGCCCGCGCGGCGAAGCACGGGCGGAACCCCGACCACATCAAGATCATGCCGGGGCTGATGACCATCATCGGCGCGACGGAGGAGGAGGCCGAGGCCCGCTACCGCGAATTGCAGGGGCTGCTGGCGGATGAGAATTCGATGCGCCTGCTGGCCCGGCTTTGCGGGGACCTCGACATCTTCGCGTATCCGCCGGATGCGCCGCTGCCGCCCTTGCCGCTTTCCAACGCCGCCCAGGCCCGGCAGAAGCATTTAGTGGAGAAGGCGAAGCGGGAGAACCTCTCCATCATCCAGGTGGCCCGCTACCTGGCGACGTCGCTCGGCCATCACCTGCTGGTCGGCACGCCGGCCCGGATCGCGGACACGATGGAGAACTGGGTGAAGGGGGGCGCCTGCGACGGCTTCACCCTGCTCTCCCCCTACTACCCCGCGCCGCTGGAGCGCTTCGTGGGGCAGGTGGTGCCGGAATTGCAGCGGCGCGGCCTGTTCCGGACCGACTATGCCGGCACCACGCTGCGGGACCATCTGGGCCTGCCGATCCCGCCGAATCGCTACGAGGTGAAATAGCGGCGGCCGGCCAAGCCCCTGTTTTCCCTGGGCCGGGCGTCCCCTGCCCGGCCTCTGCCTCCGGCCGATGCTGGACAAGCCCGCCGGATCGCGCCAAACCGCGCCCAAACCCCTGACATCCCCCTTGGCGCCCCCTGGCCGCCCCCCCGGAGCACGCCCCATGACCTCCCCCGTGTTCGACCGCATCGCCGACATCATCGCGGAGAACAGCGAGGTCGCCCGCGACTCCATCACGCCGGAGGCGCATGTCATCAACGACCTCGGCATCGACAGCCTGGACTTCCTCGACATCGTCTTCGCCATCGACAAGGCCTTCGGCATCAAGGTGCCGGTGGAAGCCTGGACGCAGGAAGTGAACGCCGGCACCGCGCCGGCCGAGCAGTATTTCGTGATGGGCAACCTGGCGCTGCGGATCGAGGAACTGGTGGCGGCGAAGGCGGCCAAGGGCTGAACCCGGCGGCCTGCCCGCGGACCTGAAACCATGCGCCTCGAATACTTCCAGATGGTGGACCGGGTGGTGTCGCTCGGCCCCGATTCCATCGTGGTGGAAAGCCACGTCCCGGATGCGAGCCCCGTCTTCGAGGGCCACTTCCCCGGCTACCCCATCGTGCCCGGCGTGCTGCTGGTGGAAACCATGGCCCAGGCCGGCGGCTGGCTCATTCTGTCGCTGGAGGGGATGCAGCGCATGCCCTTCCTCTCCACCGTGCGGGAGGCCAAGTTCCGCGGCTTCGTCGGCCCCGGCGCGCCCCTGGTGGTGGAGGCGAAGCGCACGCATGACGGATCGGGCTTCGCGGTGGCCGAGGCGCGCATCCTGTCCGGCGGCAAGCGGATCGCGGATGCCGAGATCACCTACCGCATCATGCCCTTCCCCGCCGAGGCGCTGCGCGAGGCGATGACCGCCACGGCGAAGCGGATCGGCCTGCCAGGGCATAGCTGAAGGTGGGGCACAGCTGAGATGACGAATCCCTCCCCCATCTGGGTCACCGGCGTCGGCCTGGTGTCCGCGGCCGGAGAGGGCCGGGACGCGCATCGCGCCGCCATGCTGGCCGGCGCGGCGCCCGCGCTGGACGACGCGACCTACGCCCCCTTCGCCATCCATCCCGGCCCGGCGCTGGAACTTGACCGGCAGATCCCCAAGAAGGGCGACCAGCGGCAGATGGAGCCCTGGCAGCGCCTCGGCACCTATGCCGCCGGGCTGGCGCTGGACGATGCCGGCGCGCGCGGCTTGGTGGCGGAGATGGACCTGATCGTCGCCGCCGGCGGCGGCGAGCGTGACATGGCCCTCGATGAGAGCGTGGTCGCGGCGCTGGGCCACCTGCCCCCGGCCGAGGCCGCAACGAAGCTGAACGAGATGCTGGCCAGCGGCCTGCGGCCCACGCTGTTCCTGGCGCAGTTGTCCAACCTGCTGGCGGGCAACATCTCCATCGTCCATGGCGTGACGGGTGCCTCCCGCACCTTCATGGGGGAGGAACAGGCCGGCGCCGATGCGGTGCGCGTCGCCGCCGCCCGGCTGGCGGAAGGCCGCGGCCAGGCGGCGCTGGTGGGCGGCGCCTTCGTGGCCGCGCGCTGGGACCTGATGATCCTCTACCACGCCGGCGGGCTGATGCGCCGGGCGCCGGGCTGGGCGCCGGTCTTCGACCGAGGCGCGGCGCCGGGCGCCATTCCCGGTACGCTCGGCGCCTTCCTGGTGCTGGAGACGGCGGAAGCCGCCCGGGTGCGGGGCGCGCGGGGCCTGGCGCGCATCCGGGGCGTCGCCTGCGAACAGGCGCGGCGGGATGGCGCCGATGGCAGCGCGGCCGCGGCGGCGCGGGCCTTCGCGCGGCTCGATTTGCCGGCGGGGCGGCTTGCCGTGATCTCCGGCGCCACGGGCGTGGCGGGGCCGGTGCAGGCGGAGCGGGACTTCCTGGCCGGGCTCGGCCGGCCCGTCGCGCTGCGGGCGGCAGGCAATCGCCTCGGCTGGGGCGCGGAGGCGACCTTCCCGGGCAGCGTCGCGCTGGCCGCCCTCGCGCTGGCCGATGGCGTGCTGCCGGCCGCCATGGGTGATGGCGAGGCCGCCTTCGACGGCCCCCTCACCGACATCCTGGTCACGGGCTTCGCGGGTTGGCGGGGCGAGGCGCTTGCCCATCTCCAGGCGATCCCGGCGGAGGATCAGCCATGAACACCACGGACCACCGCGGCCGCCCCATCGTCGCCGTCACCGGCATCGGCCTGGTCACGCCGCTGGGCTTCGGCGTGGAGGCCAACTGGGCCGCGCTGCTGGCGGGCCGGTCCGGCATCCGCCGCATCACCCGCTTCCCGACCGACCATTTGCGCACCACCATCGCCGGCACCGTGGACCTGCCGGAGGAAGCGGGTGGCGAGGTGCTGACCTCCTCCGACCGCGTGCGGCTGATGGCGCAGCGGGCGGCGGAGGAAGCCCTGGCGCAATCCGGCCTGCCCTCCCCCTTCCCCGGCCCGCTGATGCTCGGCATGCCGCCGGTCGAGTTGGAATGGCCCGGCCGCTTCCGCCTGGCCGCCGAGACGGGGGAGGACGCGCCGAGCTACAAGGCGCTGACGGAAGCCGCCGCCGGGCGGGACGACCTCTACCGCACCACCGCCTTCGCGGGCATCGGCGAACAATTGGCCGCGCGCTTCGGCACGCGCGGCGCGCCCATCGCCATCTCCACCGCCTGCGCCACCGGCGCCTCCGCCATCCAACTGGGCGTCGAGGCGATCCAGCGCGGGGAGACGGAGGCCGCAATCGCCATCGGCGCGGATGGCACGGTGCAGCCGGAGGCGCTGATCCGCTTCTCCCTGCTCTCCGCGCTGTCCACGCGCAACGAGGACCCGACCGGCGCATCCCGCCCCTTCGAGAAATCCCGCGGTGGCTTCGTGATGAGCGAGGGCGCGGCCTGCCTGGTGCTGGAAAGCCTGGCGCATGCGACGGCGCGCGGCGCCACCATCCTGGGCGTGCTGCGGGGCTGCGGGGAGAAGTCGGACAGCTTCCACCGCACGCGGTCCAACCCCGATGGCGGCGCGGTGATCCGCGCCATGCGCAACGCGATCGAGGATGCGGGCCTCACGCCCGCCGACATCTCCTACGTCAACGCGCATGGCACGGGGACGCCGGAGAACGACAAGATGGAGACCTTCGGCATGCGCGCCGTCTTCGGCAATGACGCGCCGCCGATCTCCTCCAACAAGTCGATGATCGGGCATACGCTGTCCGCTTCCGGCGCCATCGAGGCGGCGTTCAGCCTGCTCGCGATCCGCGACCAGATGCTGCCGCCGACCATCAACCACGTGGAGCCCGACCCGGCCATCACGCTCGACGTGGTGCCGAATGTCGCGCGGCCCGCGAAGGTGGTGAACGTGCTCTCCAACAGCTTCGGCTTCGGCGGGCAGAATGTGTGTCTCGTGCTGAGTGGGGCCCCTGCCTGATGCGTGCGCTGCGGCTGCATGGCGACCGTGACCTCCGGATCGAGGATATCGATCCGCCACCGCCGCCCGGCGAGGGCGAGGTGCGGATCCGGCTGCGCGCCATCTCACTCAACCACATCGATGTCTGGGGCTGGCGCGGCATGGCCTTCGCGCAGCGCAAGCTGCCGCTGGCGGTGGGTGCCGAAGCCTCCGGCGAGGTGATCGCCATCGGCCCCGGCGTGACGGGCTGGAAGGCCGGCGATCGCGTCGTGCCCTATGGCGCGCGCACCTGCGGCACCTGCGCCGCATGCCGCGAAGGCCGCGACAACCATTGCGAGAACGTCCAGGGCGTGGCCGGTTTCCACGTGGACGGCTTCGCGCGGGAGGAGGCGAATGTCCCCGCCCGCCTGCTGGTCCGCGTGCCCGATGGCGTGTCCTTCGAGGATGCGGCCTGCGCCACCGTCACCTTCGGCACGGTCGAGCACATGCTGTTCGACAATGCGAAGCTGAAGCCGGGCGAGACCATCCTGGTGCAGGCCGCGGGATCGGGCATCGGGTCGGTCGCCATCCGGGTCGCCAAGGCACTCGGCTGCACCGTCATCGCCACCGCCGGCGATGACGAGAAATGTGCCAAGGCGCTGGCACTCGGCGCCGATCATGCCGTGAACTACACGGAGAAGAATTTTTCGACGGTTGCACGGCGCGTGACCGGCAAGCGTGGCGTCGACGTGGTGTTCGAGCATGTGGGCGCGACGACCTGGGCGGGGTCGCTGCTGAGCCTCCGCATGGGTGGCAGGCTCGTCACCTGCGGCAGCACCTCCGGCGTCTCGGCCGAGACCAACCTGATGATGATCTTCCAGCGGCAGATCCACATCTTCGGCAGTTTCGGCTGTGCCATCCGCAACGTGTCGGACGGCCTGGCCAAGATGGCGCAGGGCATCCTGCCGGTGCTGGACACCGTCGTGCCGCTGGAGCGCTTCACCGAAGGGCTGGAACGGCTGGAATCCCGCCGGGTCTTCGGGAAGATCGTCGTCACGCTGTGAGTAGTGCCCTTCGCCGTCTGGGCGATGAGGCGCTGGCCGCGCTGATCCGCGGCGGCTTCGCGGTGGTGAAGGCGCTGGGGCCTGACCGCGCGGGGGCGATCGGCGCCGTGGCGGCACGGATTCTCGGCCCGCTGACATCGGCGAACCGGATCGCGCGGGAGAATATCGACGCTGCCTTCCCGGAGAAGAGCGCCGCCGAACGCGCGGCGATCCTGCGGGAGAGCTGGGAAAATCTCGGCCGGACGGCGAGCGAATACGTCCATCTCGGCGACCTCTGGGACTTCGACATCGAGAACCCCGGCGCGGGGCGGATCGAATTGCCGCCCGACAGCATCGAGCGTTTCGTCAGGCTGCGCGACGATGGCAAGCCCGCGATCTTCTTCGCGGCCCACCTCGCCAACTGGGAACTGCCGGCTGTCGCGGCGCAGCGCAACGGCCTGGCCTCCGCCGCGCTTTATCGCCGGCCCAACAACGAGGCGATCGCGCGGGACATCCTGGCGATGCGGGAAGGCGTGATGGGCACGCTGATCGCCGCCGGCCATTCGGCGCCGATCCGCATGATGGAGGCACTCGATGAGGGCCTGCACCTCGGCATGCTGATCGACCAGCGCTTCGGGCGCGGGCCGAAGGTGGAGTTCCTGGGCCGCACCGCCGCCGCCAACCCGCTGCTGGCCAGGCTGGCCCGCCGCTTCGACTGCCCGGTGCATGGCGCGCGGGCGATCCGGCTCCCGGGCGGGCGGTTCCGGCTGGAGCTGACGGAGGCGATCGTGCTGCCGCGGGATGCCAAGGGCCAGGTGGATATCCAGGCGGCGACGCAGTTGATGAACGACATCGTCGCGGGGTGGATCCGGGAGCATCCGGGGCAGTGGCTGTGGCAGCACCGGCGCTGGCGGGACTGAGGCTGCCACAATTTTTAGGACTACTGCGGATTTAGCCGATTATGCCGATTAGGTGCGTTTAGCACCGTTTTCGCGGGGGCTCCGGCGGCGGGGCAATTCCAGATGCGCGGGGTTTGCGCCCCACGTCATGCGTGAGCGGCATGGCGGCGGGCGCGGGTCGGGTGGTGGCGGATGGAACGTAGCGCGAACGGGGTCGTGAGCGCTAGGGAAATCGGGGGAGTTCGGGGAGTGCCGGGCTGTCACGAGCAGGTTGCTCGGTGCGCCCGACTAGGCCCCTGTTGCGACGGGGTAGCTCGGATCTTTCAGCCCCCGGGCGGTGCGGCCTCACCCCACGGGCCGGCGCAGCCTTCATTCGGTCAGCAGCACCGGCAGGCCGCGCGCGCGCCGGGCGGCGATGAAGGTAGCGCGCACTTCAGGTGCGACCTGGGTGCCCGACAGACGCAGGCGCTGCAGGACGGTGAGGCTGGCGAGCGGCTCCAGATCGGCGACCCGGGTGCCCGACAGGTCTAGGCTCTGCAGGGCGGTGAAGCTGGCGAGCGGCGCGAGATCGGCGACCCGGGTGAATGCCAGATCCAGGTTCTGCAGGGCGGTAAGGCTAGCAAGCGGCGCCAGGTCGGCGACCAGGGTGAATGACAGGTTCAGGCTCCGCAACGCAGTGAGACGGGCGAGTGGCGCAAGATCGGCAACCCCGGTTTCCCATACGCTCAGGCTCTGCAGTGCTGTGAGGTGGGCGAGTGTCGCCAGATCGGTGACCTTAGTCCTCGACAGGTCCAAGCTCTGCAAGGCGGTAAGGCTGGCAAGCGGCGCCAGATTTGAAACCCCAGTGCCCGCCAGGTCCAGGCTCTGCAGGGCAGTAAGCCGAACGAGCGGCGCCAGATCGGCGACCCGGGTGCTGTTTAGGTCCAGGTGCTGCAGGGCTGTGAGCCGCACGAGCGGCGCCAAATGTGCAACTCCAGTGCTCGCTAGGCCCAGGCTCTGCAGGGCGGTGAGGCTGGCAAGTGGCGCCAGATCTGCAACCTGGCTGCCCGACAGTTCCAGGCTCTGCAGGGCTGTGAGCTGTTCGAGCGGCGCCAGATCTGCCGCCTGGCTGCCCGATAGGTTCAGGCTCTGCAGGGCTGTGAGCTGTTCGAGCGGCGCCAGATCTGCAACCCCAATGCCCGGTACGTCCAGGCTCTGCAGCGCCGTAAGCCGGGCGAGCGGCGCCAGGTCAACGAAGTCCCTTCGGTATACGAAGCGCGCGTAGGTGATGCGCGGGGCGACCCGGGTCCACGGACCATCAGCGCGCGCAAAGCTCTCAGGTTAGAAGGCAGCGGTCGCCTCGATAACAAGGCCACCCCGGCGCAGCGGATCGTCGCTTACCGGCAGGCCAAGCCGCGCCAGTTCGGCGAGGTCCTGGGCCTCCAGTTCCGGTGGCGACGGGCTCGGCGACGGACGGGCAGGCGAGGCGTCCCGTAGGCGCCGCGCTGATTCCTGCAGGGCATCGCCCAGATCACGCGTCAGCCGCACCGTCGTCCCGACCCATTCCGTGAGGTAGTCCACCAGCCATCGGCCTAGGGGTTCCGCGGCGTTGGCGCCGGCGCTCAATCCACGGCCGGCGGCTTCGATCAGATCGGGGGTCCGGCGGAAGGCAGCCGAAACGCTGTCGAACCAGCGCGCGACTGTGCTCCGCTGCCGCAATTGGGACCGAGCGGCCAGGGCCAGGTTCTCGCTGTCGCGCAGGCTCCGGCGCAGCAGATCGCCCGGCTCCGTCGCGGAAACGCCACGCCTATCGAGTTGCTCGACACCCTGGCGCAGGCGGCCCACCACCTGATCGGTCTGGGCTTCGACACCGCCAAGCCTCGCCGTGGCCGTGGGCACCGCAACATCATCGGGCCGCACCACATCCTCGACGACCAGCCCGGCTTGCGCCCGGTATTCGTCGAGGGCGGTCGTCACGGCAGCCAGCAACCCGTTCACCTGCTGATCGAGCATCATGCCGCGGGTGAAGCGGGGCTGCTCGTCCTCCTCGGGCGTGGTGGCGGCGGCTTCGCCCTCGATGCCGAAATGCTCCCGCCGAAGCTTTGGCAGGACGTTGCGAGCCAACTCCAGCTGCGGGCGGCAATTCTCCGCCGTGCCTTCCGGCAAGGCGGTCAGCGCCGTGCAGAGATCGTGGAGCGCAGCCTTCGGGAAATCCGGCGGGATGACGTTCAACTTGGCCAGCGTCGCGATTACCGCACGGGCCGCCTCCGCGACCTGGCGCAGCTCGCGGCTCAGCGTTTCGTCCGGCGGTCCGTAGGAGAGCGGCATCGGAGGTTCCGGACGATGTGACCATGCCGCGATCCGAATCCGGCGGCGCGACCTGTGGCTTGCTTGCCGCAGAGGCCTATACGATGCCCCTGGCGCTTGCCACGATCAATGGCGCCGCGCGCCCTCCCGCCGAAACCGCCCGCAACTCCTGAAAATCGACGCTGAGTGCCGAAGGCGTCCCATAAAGGGAGGTCCAGGAGCCTCAGGCTCCTGGTAGGGGGTGCAGGGGGGCAAAGCCCCCCTGCGGTGCTACAGCGCCCCGCCCTTGCGGCCGGCCATGGCGCCCAGGCGAAGGCGCAGCGCGTTCAATTTGATAAAACCCTGGGCGTCGAACTGGTCGTAGGCGCCCTGGTCGTCCTCGAAGGTCACGTGCTTCATGGAGTACAGGCTGTTCGGCGACTTGCGGCCGCTGACAATGGTGTTGCCCTTGTAGAGCTTGAGGCGGACCGTGCCCGTCACGCTCTTCTGGCTCTCATCGATCAGCGCCTGCAGCATCCGGCGTTCCGGGCTGAACCAGAAGCCGTTGTAGATGATCTCCGCGTAGCGCGGCATCAGGCTGTCCTTGAGGTGGCAGGCCTCGCGGTCCAGCGTGATCGACTCCATCGCGCGGTGCGCGACATAGAGGATGGTGCCGCCGGGGGTCTCGTAACAGCCGCGGGACTTCATGCCGACGAAGCGGTTCTCGACCAGGTCGAGCCGGCCGATCCCGTTCTCCTTGCCCAGCGCGTTCAGCTTCGTCAGCAGCGTCGCGGGCGACAGGCGTTCGCCATTGATGCCGACGGCGTCGCCATGCTCGAACTCGATGGTGATTTCCGTCACCTTGTCCGGCGCGTCGGTCGGGCTGATCGTGCGCTGCCAGACCATTTCGTCAGCTGCGTCCCAGGGCTCCTCCAGGATTTTCCCCTCGCTGGAGGAATGGAGGAGGTTGGCATCGACGCTGAAGGGCGCCTCGCCGCGCTTGTCCTTGGCGATGGGGATCTGGTGCTGTTCGGCGAAGGCGATCAGCGCGGTGCGGCTGGTCAGGTCCCATTCGCGCCAGGGGGCGATGACCTTCACGTCGGGCTTCAGCGCGTAGTAGCCGATCTCGAAGCGGACCTGGTCGTTGCCCTTGCCGGTGGCGCCATGGGCGACGGCGTCGGCGCCGACCATTTCCGCGATCTCGATCTGGCGCTGCGCGATCAGGGGGCGGGCGATGGAGGTGCCCAGCAGGTACATCCCCTCATACAGCGCATTCGCGCGGAACATCGGGAAGACGAAGTCCTTCACGAAGGTCTCGCGCAGGTCGTCGATGAAGATGTTCTCGGGCTTGATGCCCAGCAGCAGGGCCTTGTCCCGGGCCGGGCCCAGTTCCTCGCCCTGGCCGAGATCGGCGGTGAAGGTCACCACCTCGCACTGGTAGGTGGTCTGGAGCCACTTCAGGATCACGCTGGTGTCGAGCCCGCCGGAATAGGCGAGCACGACCTTCTTCACGTCCTTCACACGCATCGGGAGTCCCCTGGCAGGCCGGGAAGGCCCCGAAGGGGGCGCCCGGAAAGGGGGCGGAAGATGCCGTCCCGGGGGCGTTACGGCAAGGGCGGGGGATGATGGTCCAGGGGGCTCTGCCCCCTGGCGGATGCGGTACGGGGAAGGCGGCGCCTTCCCCGGGCTCACCCTTGCCGCCGCCGCCCCCCTTCCGGCAGTCTCCCGGCGCAACAATCCGGCCCCTCCATGCTCCGCCTCCTCCTCCTGCTGCTCGCCCTGGCGGCGCCGCTGCGGGCGGAGACGGTGCCCTTGCTGGACCTGGCCGGGGTGCCGGGGCTGGGTCGCAACGGCCAGGCGGAACTCTCCCGCACCCTGGCGCGCAACCTGCCCCGCGCCTTCGCCATCGGCCCGGGCGGTGCCTTTGCCAGCCGCAGCGGCAATGCGGCGCCGGAGACCCTGGCCCAGGCGGCACTGGACGCCTGCCAGGCGCATACGCCGGGCCAATCACTGTGCCAGTTGTGGCTGCGGGACCTGGAGATCGTCTTCCCCGGCCGCGAATGGGCGCCGGCCCCTCCCCCGGCCGATTCCGGCTGGCGCGACGCGATGCGGGAGACGGTGCCCGATGCCCGCTTCCTGTGGTGGGGGCCGGACCGGGCGCAAGGCGTGGTGCTCTGGGCGCATGGGCGCGGCCCGTCCGGGGAGGACAGCCGCGGGCGGCAGCCCCAGGCCTGGCTGCGGCACCTGAACCATGCCGGCTTCGATGTCTGGCGCTTCGACCGCGACCCGGCGGCGGATTTCACGAACCGCGCGGCGGGGTGGATGCGGTCGGACCTGGCGGCGCTGCGGGCGCGGGGCTACCGGCGCGTGGTGGTGGCGGGGCAGTCCCGCGGCGGCTGGAACGCGCTGCAGGCGCTGGACACGCCGGGGCTGGCGGAGGTGACGATCGCCATCGCCCCGGCGGCCCTCGCCTCGATGGATGAGGCCGGGCAGGCGCGGCAGATGGCGGCGCTGCGGGGCGTGGTGGCGGGCGCGCGGCCCGGGGGCCAGGGGCGCGTCGCGGTGGCGAATTTCCGGGACGACCCCTTCGATGGGCTGCCGGAGGAACGGGCGGCGGCGCTGCGGGCGCTGGCGCCGGCCGCTGGGGCCTTCCTGCTGATCGACCGGCCGGAGGGGCTGGCGGGCCACGCGGCGGGCGCCAGCAACGCCTTCGCGCTGCGCTTCGGCCCCTGCCTGCTGCGCTTCGTGGTTGAGGAATCACCGCCCAATTCGTGCTGAGGGCGTTGCCAGCCTGGCGCGCCGCATGGTGCCATCGTGGCCTGGACCGCGGAGCCGCCCGATGCGCCTGATCCCCCTTCTGCTCGGCGTGATGCTGGGCCTGCCGCTCTCCGCGCTGGCGCAGGACCGACCCGGCATCCTGGAGTTGCCGGCCTTTCCCGGGCTGAGCGAGCGCGCGAAGGCGGAGGCCGCGCGGATGCTGACCCGCAACCTGCCCCGCGCCTTCGCCCTGGCACCGACCGGACAATTCGCCTGGCAATCCGGCGGCGCGGAGGGGGAGGCGGAGCAGCGCGCCCTGGAAGCCTGCGGCCGCGGCGGCGCGACCTGCCGGATCATCGCGCGGGACCTGGCGGTGGTGGCGCCGGAACGCGCCTCCGCCCCCGCGCCGGCGCCATCCGGCCTGGCGATCAGTTCGATGAACCATGAGACGGTGCCGGACCCGCGCTTCCTCTGGTGGGGGCCGCAGCGGGCGGCGGGGGTGCTGGTCTATGCCCATGGGCGGGCGCCGCGGGGGGGCGACAGCCGGGGTGGGCAGCCGCAGTCCTGGACGCGGCATTTCAACAATGCGGGCTTCGATGTCTGGCGCTTCGACCGGCACCCCAATGTGGATGAAGCGCAGCGCGCGGCCGGCTGGCTGAAGGCGGACCTCCAGGAATTGCGGCGCCGCGGCTACCGGATGGTGGTGCTGGCGGGGCAGTCCCGCGGCGGCTGGAACACGCTGATGGCGCTGGACACGCCGGGGCTGGCGGAGGCGCATATCGCCATCGCCCCCGCCGCCCATGGCTTCGAGGGCGGGCCGAGCCATGGACGGCAGTTGGACGATCTGCGGCAGATCGTCGCCGCGGCGGCGGGGGCGCCGCGGGCGCGCCTCGCGGTGGCGAATTTCCGCGACGACCCCTTCGACGCGCAGCCGGACGCGCGGGCGGTACTGTTCAACGAACTCGGCGCGCGGGCGGCGGGCTTCATCTTCCTCGATCGGCCGGAAGGGCTGCCGGGGCATGGGGCGGGCGCCTCCAACGCCTTCGCGGATCGCTACGGCGCCTGCCTGCTGCGGCTGGCCACCGCCAACCCGCCGCCCCGGAACTGCTGAGAAAGCGCTGGACTCGCCGGGGACGATCTGGCTTCATCGTTCACGGCATGTTGAATACGATCTACCGTATCGTGATCGCCTGTGCCCTTTTCGGCCCGCCCGCCGCGAAGGCGCAAACCATCGCCGCGAAGGCGCAAACCATCGCCGCGAGGGCGGACCAGCCCGCCCTGCTGGACCCCGCCGGGGTGCCGCATCTGTCGGAGGCCGGGCGGGTGGACTACCAGCGATTTCTCCTCCAGGCCGTGCCGCGCGCCTTCGCGCTCTCCGAGGACGGCGCCTGGGGCTGGGCGGCGGCGATCGAGGATGATCCCGTCGCGACCGAGACCCGCGCCGTGCAGAACTGCGCCGCCTGGGGCGGGCGAAGCTGCCGGGTCTATGCGCGGGACCTTGATGTGGTGTGGCCCGGGCGGGAAGCGCCGGCGCCGACCGCGCCCGCCCTGCCGCTCAGCGGGGGCATCGGCTGGCGGGTGCAGGCGGATGCGCGCTTCCTGTGGCAGGGGCCGGAACGGGCGCGGGGCGTCTACCTCTGGGCGCATGGGCGATCCGCGGGCGGGGCGGACAGCCGCGGCAGCCAGCCGCAGCCGCATGCGCGGGCCTTCAACAATGCGGGCTATGATGTGGTGCGGCTGGACCGCGACCCCGCGACGGATGAGACGGAGGCCGGCGCGGCCTGGATGCGCCTGGCGCTGGCCGATCTGCGGGCGCGGGGCTATCGCCGCGTGGTGGCGGCGGGGCAGTCCCGCGGGGCCTGGAACGCGTTGCAGGCGCTGGATGCGCCGGGGCGGGCGGATGCGGTGATCGCCATCGCGCCGGCCGCGCATGGCCCCACCGGGAGCATCGCGCATGGCTGGGCGCTGGATGATTTGCGGCGCGTGGTCGCCGCCGCGCGGTCGCCGGGCACGCGGATCGCCATCGCCAACTTCGCCGGCGACGAATTCGACCCCGACCCGGATGGCCGCGCCGCCATCTTCGGCGCCCTGGAGCGCCGGGGCGCGGCGCTGCTGCTGCTGGACCGGCCGGCGGGGCTGTCCGGCCATGGCGCGGGGGCGGATTGGCGCTTCACGCTGCGCTACGCCACCTGCCTGCTGGATTTCGCGGAAGGGCGGGTGCGCGGCTGTTCGTGAACAACGCTTGGCGATGACCGCCGCGTCGTCGTAACCCTGGGGCGGAAACGCTCCGGGAGATGACCGCCATGACCCTGATCCGACGCCGCGCGCTGGCCGCCGGCGTGCTGGCCGCGCCCTTCGTCAATGCGGGCACCGCCCGCGCCCAGGCCAGCCGCCCGATCGTGCTCGTGGTGCCCTATGCCCCCGGCGGCGGCACGGACCTGACGGCGCGCGAATTCGCCCATACCTTCAGCGAGGCGCTGGGCGGCCAGACCGTCATCATCGAGAATCGCGGCGGCGCGGCCGGCCATATCGGGTCCGTCGGCGTCGCGCGGTCGCGGCCGGATGGCAACACGCTGCTCTTCGCCGTCTCCACCAACCTGGTGGTGAACCCGCACATGCAGCGGGACGGGACGGACCTGCTGACCATGCTGGCGCCGGTCGCGCAGATCACCTCCTACCAGTACGTGCTGGTGATCGACCCGCGCCTGCCGGTGAACACCTTGCAGGAGCTGATCGCCTATGCGCGGTCGAAGCCGAAGGGGGAACTGACCTATTCCTCCGGCGGCGTGGGCAACGCCAACCACCTGGCGGGCGTGCTGTTCAGCGATGCCGTGAAGATCGAGATGGAGCACGTGCCCTATCGCGGCACCGGCCCCGCGCTGCTGGACGTGGTGGCGGGGCGGATCACGATGAACTTCTCCTCCCCGCCGCCGGCCATCCAGCTGGCGCGGGAGGGTCGGCTGCGCGCCATCGCCGTGACGGGCGACAACCGCATCGGCACGCTGCCGGACATCCCCACGCTGGCGCAGGCGGGGCTGCCGGGGGTTTCCATCACCGGCTGGCACGGCATCTTCGCCCCGGCGGGCGTGCCCGCGGACCAGATGGACCGGCTGGAACGCGCCGCCCGCCAGGCCGCCGCCACGCAGCGCTTTGCCGGCAGGCTGGAACAGGATGGGCTCGAACCATCCCCGGTGCGGCCGCGGGCGGAGTGGTTCAACGCGGTGCGGGAAGAACACGCGTTCTGGGGCCGGAAGATCCGGGAGCTGGACCTCAAGCTGGAATAGGGGGGGTCAGGCGGCGCGGCGGCGGCCCAGCAGGGACGACGCCGCCGCGCGCAGGCGCGCATTCACGGAAGGGAAGCTCATCGCCAGGGTCAGCGCCACGATCACCGCCAGCACGGCACAGACCGGCCGCGTGAAGAAGGGCGAGAGATCGCCATCGGAGATGACGAGGCCGCGGCGCAGCGACTTGTCCATCAGGTCCCCCAGCACGAGGCCGAGCACGAAGGGCGCGGCCTGGTAGCCGTGGCGGCGCAGGAAGAACATGCAGAGCCCGACGCCGAGCATGGTCCAGACATCGAACAGGCGCTGCGCGATGGAGAAGCTGCCGACCGTGCACAGCACGAAGATGATCGGCATGATGATGCTGCGCGGGATGGTGAGCACCTTCAGCAGGGGCCGCACCAGGAACAGGCCGAAGAACAGGATGCCGATGGTGGCGTAGACGTTCATCGCCACCACGTCGTAGACGAATTGCGGATTCTCGATCATCAGCATCGGGCCGGGCTTGACGCCGTGGATGATCATCGCGGCCAGCAGCACCGCGGCGGGCGCGCTGCCGGGGATGGCGAGCGCCAGCGCCGGGATGATGCCGCCGGGGATGGAGGCGTTGTCCCCGGTCTCCGCCGCGATCAGGCCATCGACGCTGCCCTTGCCGAATTCCTCCGGCGTCTTCGACGCGCGCTTGGCGGCGGCATAGGAGGACCAGGCGGCCATGTCCTCCCCCACCCCGGGCAGGATGCCGATATAGACGCCGATGACGCCACTGCGCAGGATGGTCTTCCAGTACACGATCACGTCGCGGAAGCGCGGCAGCACGCTGTCCACCGCATGGACCTTGGGGCGGGAGGCGCGTTCGGACATCACGGTCAGCACCTCCGCGAAGCCGAAGGCGCCGACGAGGGTGGGGATCAGCGACAGGCCGCCGGCCAGGTCCGCGCTGCCATAGGCGAAGCGTTCATGCGCATGGATGCCGTCCTGGCCGATCTGCGCGACGAAGAGCCCGACCATGCCCATGATCCAGCCCTTCAGCGGATCGCTGCCGGTGATGGAACCCGACATCATCACGCCGAAGAGCGCGAGCCAGAAGAACTCGTAGGATTGGAAGGTGAGCGCGACCTCCCCCAGCGCGGGCGTGAGGATGGCGAGGCAGAGGATGCCGAAGAGGCTGCCCGCGACGCTGCCGGTGGTGGCGATGCCCATGGCACGGCCGGCGAGGCCCTGGCGCGCAAGCTGGTAGCCATCGAGGCAGGCGGCGGCATTGGCGGCGGTGCCGGGGATGTTCAGCAGGATCGCCGCGCGGCTGCCGCCATAGATGGTGCCGACATAGGCGCAGATCAGGATCAGGATGGCGTCATTGGCCGGCAGCTTGATGGTGAGCGTGGTGAGCAGCGAGATGGCGAGCGTTGCCGAAAGCCCCGGCATGCAGCCGATGAGGATGCCCAGCAGCGTGGCGCCGAAGGTGTAGACCAGCGCCCGCGGCTCCGCGAAGGTCAGCATGGAGACGCCGAGCGCGGAGAGGCCTTCGAACATCAGGGGAGCCTCACCAGGAAGATCTCCTGGAACACCAGGGTGATGGCGGCGGCGGCGGCGATGGCGATGATGGCGGCCTGGACGGCGCCGCGTGCGAGCGTGCCGGCAGCCCGGCGTTCCGGCCATTCGAACAGCAGGATCGCCAGGAAGACGAAGCCGCCGGCGGCGAGCCAGAAGGGAACGCCGGTGCCGAGCACGCCGACGCCGAAGCCGGTGGTCAGCAGCAGCGCGAGGCCGACGCGCCAGGGCTCCGCCTGCGCATCGGCCGGCTGAGCATCGGCCGCGACGGGGCGGCGAAGCAGCAGGACGAGGCCGAGCACCGCGATCACCAGGCCGAGCAGCCCGGGCACGAGGCCGGGCGCCGTCCAGGGGTTGATGTGCTGCTGTTCCAGCCGGTCCATGCGCCAGGATTCGACGACGATCGCAAGCCCGATCGCCGTCCAGAGAATCCCGAAGCGCCGGTCGACGCGCGCGGCCGTCACCGCTACAGCCGCTGGATGCCGAGCGTGTCCGGCGCCACGCGCGCCGTGCCGGCATCGTGGTAGAGCCAGGCGGTCTGCCGGACCATCACCCAGGCGGCATCGTAGGCCGCCTGGCCGTGCAGCGGCGCGAACACGGCGGCGCGGCTTTCCGCGTATTCCTTCAGCCGCGCGCTGTTCTTCACCCGCGTCTCCCAGATCTGGGACACGGTCTGGGACACGGCCTCGGGCACGCCCTTCGGCACCCAGATGCCGAAATAGTTCAGCGGCGCCAGGATGTTCGGCAGCCAGCGGCGGACCGAGGGGATCTCCCCGAAGCCCTGGAGGGTGATGGGGCCTTCAGCCTGCACGGCGAGCGGCACGAGGCGTCGCCCTCGGATCATCTCCGCCATCTCCACCAGCAGCTGCGCCACCACCGGTACCTCACCCGCCACGGCGGCGAGCACGGCGGGGTTGCCGCCATCATAGGTGGCGTGGCGATAGTTCACCGCCGGCGCCGCCTGCCTGATCGTCTCCATCATGTTGCGGCCGGCGGAGGATTGCCCCGCGGTGCCGACCGCGATGTCACGGCGCGTCGACAGCGCCTGCAGAAGCTGGCCGAAATCGGCGAAGCCGGAACGCGGATTGACGGAGATGGTGTTGACGTTGGCGACGGTGAAGAACAGGTGCCAATCCGCCAGCATCGTGTCGAGCAGGCCATTGACCTTGTAGCAGCCGACATCGACCGCCGCGCCCGCCGCCCAGGTCATGCCATCCTTCGCGGCCTGCAGCACGTTGCGCGTGCCGATGGAGCCGGAGGCGCCGGGCTGGTTCACCACGACGAAGCGCTGGCCGAGCGCTTCCTCCAGCTCCACCGCCACGATGCGGGCCATCTGGTCGGTCGATCCACCCGCGGCCCAGGGCACGATCAGCGTCACGGGCCTGTCGGGGCGCCATGTCGTGCCCTGCGCGCTGACGAAGGCCGGGGCGGCGAGCATGCCGGCCGTGCTGGCCAGAAGCGTCCTGCGGCTGATGGTCATTGGTCCGTCTCCCTCTCCGGCATCGCTTGGGTAACCCACCGGTTACCGGGGATGGTGAGGCCGCATCGCGCGGGACGTCAACCGAACTCCGGCCCCGCGAAGACGAAGTTTTGTTCAGGTTTCGCGGACGGCATCGCGCCGCGCGCCATGCGGGTGAAGGGACGGAGCGATTCGCCTCCGCTGGCCGTGATCGATGCCGCGATGGCGGCGGCGCCATCCGCCAGGTCGATCACCGCCGGCCGGCCGAGCGCGGCGCGCGCGGCGGCGATCAGCGACAGCGCCTGCGCCTCATCCCGCGCCACCACCGGGCCGATCTGCGGCGCGCGCAGGCCATCGCGCGCCAGCACGAAGCCGCTGCGGTCCGGCGCGACGAAGGCGGCTTCGGGCAGGCGCTGCGCGAAGCCGTGCAGCAGCGCCGCGCGCGGCGCGCCGAAGACATCATCGTGCAGCGGCAGGATCCAGTCCCAGTCAGCCTCCGCCAGCGGGCGCATCGCCTCGCGCCCGGGCAGGGCATGGGGCAGCGTCCAGCGGGCGAAGCCGAAGACATCGCGGAAGCCGAGGCGGCGATAGACCTCCCGCCCCGCCGGCGTCGCATCCAGCACGAGGCTGGGCGCGGCGGCGTGGTCGATGGCCCAGCGCATCAGCGCCGTCGCCAGGCCTTCCCGCCGCCTGTCGGGACGGACCAGCACCATCGATATCCAGGCGAGGTCCGCGCCATAGGGCAGCGTCGCCGCGCTGGCGGCGAGGCAGCCGGCATCGCCATCATCCAGCACGCGCACCGCGCCCTGGTCGAGGAAGATGCGCCAATCCGCCGGCAGCTGGTTCCAGCCGATGCAGGCGGACAGCGCCGCGGCGCGGGGCAGGTCCGGGGGCGTCGCGGCGCGGAAGACGGGCATGGCGCGAAGGCTCGCCCGCGGGGTGGGGATGGTCAAGCAGGCTGGACGCCGCGCGGGGTTCCGCGCATGAGGATCGCGGGCCTTGGATCGGGTGGAAGATGCGGATCTCGCTCTGCAACGAAGTCGTCGCCGGGCTGCCCTTCGCGGAGCAGGCGAAGCTTGCCGCCGCGCTGGGCTATGACGGGCTGGAGGTGGCGCCCTTCACGCTGGATGGGGAGGCGCCCCATCGCATCCCCGCGGCGCGCCGCGCTGAATTGCGGCGGATCGCGGCGGAGGCGGGCGCGCCCATCACATCCCTGCACTGGCTGCTGGTGGCGCCGGCGGGGCTTTCGATCACGACCGCCGATGCGACGGTGCGGGCCAGGACGCTGGATGTGATGCAGGGGCTGGTGGAACTGGCCGCCGACCTCGGCGCGACGCTGCTGGTGCACGGATCGCCGAAGCAGCGCCATGTGGCGGCCGATGGCGACGCGGCGCGGGCGGAGGAGGCGATGGCCAAGGCCGGCGGCTGGGCCGCGCAGCATGGCCTGACCTATTGCCTGGAACCGCTGGATGCCGGCCAGACCAACTGGGCGCGCAACGTGGAGGAGGCGATCGACATCGTCGCGCGGCTCGACCTGCCGGGGTTGAAGACGATGCTGGATGTCAGCGCGGCGGGGAACGGAGAGGCGGAGCCGGCGGCCGCGCTGCTGCGGCGCTTCATCCCCACGGGCTGGATCGCGCATGTGCATCTGAACGACCGCAACCGTCGCGGGCCTGGCCAGGGGGAGGACCGCTTCGGCCCCGTGCTGACGGCGCTGCGCGATGCGCGCTATGCCGGCTTCTGCGCGGTGGAGCCTTTCGACTACCATCCCGACGGCGCGACCAGCGCCGCCCGCGCGATCGGCTACCTCCGCGGCATCCAGGAGATGATGGCATGAACGCGCCCCGCTTCACGCTGCTGGAAACGCAGCGCTTCGAATGGCCCTTCACGCTGCGCCTGCCCTTCCGCTTCGGTGTCATCACCGTGACGCAGGGCCGCCAGGCCGTGATCCGCGCGCGCATCCGGCTGGAGGATGGGACGGAAGCCTGGGGCATCGCGGCGGAGACGCTGGCCGCCAAGTGGTTCGACAAGAACCCGGCGCTGAGCGATGCGCAGAACGAGAACCAGCTGCGCCGCGCGATCGAGCTGGCGACGGACGCCAGCCTGGCCGCCGGCGCCAACACCGCCTTCGGCCATTTCGCCGACAGCTACGCCGCGGTGACGAAGGCGGCGGGCGCGGAGGCGCTGAACCCTCTCGTTGCCAGCTATGGCCGCGCGCTGCTGGACCGCGCCATGCTGGATGCGGTGCTGAAGGCGAAGGGCGTGTCCTTCTGGACCGGCATGCGCGCCAATATCGGCGGCATGGCGACGCATGGCGTGGCGCCGGACCTCGCCGGCTTCGATTTCCGGCAATTGCTGTCGGGGCTTTCGCCGCTGACGCAGGTTCATGCGCGGCACACCGTTGGCTTGGTGGACCCCATCACCGCCGCGGACCAGGACAGCCGGGTGGATGACGGTCTGCCGGAGTCGCTGGAAGAAATCGCGGCGGGGTATCGGCACCGCTACTGGAAGCTGAAGGTCGGCGGGAATGTCGCGGCGGATGTGGAGCGCCTCACGCGCATCGCCGCCGTGCTGGACCGGCTGCATGGCGGCTACCACGCGAGCCTCGATGGCAATGAGCAGTATGAGGACGCCGAAGGCGCGCTGGCGCTGTGGCGGGCGATGCAGGCGGAGCCTCGGCTCGCGAAGCTCTGCGCCTCCATCCTGTTCATCGAGCAGCCGGTGAAGCGGGCAAGGGCGCTGGAGACGGGGATGGCGGTGCTGGCGGCCGAGCGGCCCGTCATCATCGACGAAAGCGACGGGCCGCTGGATGCCTTCGTGACCGGGCGCGCGCTGGGCTATGCGGGCGTGTCCAGCAAGGCGTGCAAGGGCGTGTGGCGGTCGGTCGTGAACCTGGCGCGCTGCCGCGCCTGGAACGCGGAGGAAAAGCGCGACCGCTACTTCATGTCGGCGGAGGACCTGACGACGCTGGCCGGTGTCTGCGTGCAGCAGGACCTGGCACTGATCTCGCTGCTCGGCCTGCCGCATGTCGAGCGCAACGGCCACCACTTCATCGACGGCTTCAACGGAAGGCCGAAGGCGGAGGCGTATCGCTTCATGGAGGCGCATCCGACGCTCTATGCCGATACGCCACGCGGGCCGCGGCTGGCGATCCGCGACGGGATGCTGGACCTGGGCAGCCTGGAGACGCCGGGCATGGGCGCGACGCTGGAGCCCGATACGGCGGCGATGGAGGCGATGCCGAAGGCAGCCTGGCCGTGAGGGCGGTGCTGGCCGCGGCCCTGCTGCTGGCCGGCTGCGCCACAGCGCCGCCACCGAAGCCGGACAGCGTGGCGGCGCCCGCGGAACCCGCGCTGCTGCGCGCCGCGTCGGAGCTGACGATGACGGGCTTCGCGCATTACTGCATGGGCGCGGTCGGTCGGCCTGAGCTGATGACGGAACGGCTGAAGGCGGATGGCTTCGCCCCCGTGCCGGCGGCCGAGGTACCGCCAGCCCCCTTCCGGCAGGAGATCTGGCGCGGCACCCGGCGGCCCTTCTTCATTTCCGTGGTCGAAGGCGGCGCGGGCTGCACGGTGGTGGCGCCGCGCGCGGATGCGGCCCATGCCATGGCGCTGCTGTCCGAGGCCATGCGCCGCGTGGCGGAGGAGGGCGGGCCCGTGGCGCCGCTGGTGGTGCCGGCGAATGAGGTGCCGGCCGATGGCGCGCGCGAGGACCGCTACCAGATCCGCCCGCGCAACGGGCCGCTGGTGATGGACATCACCATCCGTACCAATGCCACCAACCCCGCGCGGCCGGCGCTGATCCTGGTGGCGACGATCCGGCGCGACAACGCGACGCGGACATAGGTCCTGCCCTCAGGCGCCGGGCGCCCCCGCCGGGGCCTTGGCTGCGCCGCACAGGCGGCGGCCACCAATCATCCCCCCGCCTGCCAGGCCTTCACGCTGTCCAGCGGCCAGACCAGCATCAGGACATTCAGGGCGAGGTTGTCGCGGATGACCAGCGCCACGCCGATCTCGAACACCAGGGCGATGGCGATGGTGGCGCGGACGGGCAGGCGGGATGCCAGCAGGAAGCCCAGCGCCATGGCGCCGATGTCGCTGACGGAATTGATGACGCTGTCGCCGAAATAGTCGAGCGAGATGGTGGCGTCGCGGTAGCGCTGGATGACGGCTTCGGTGTTCTCCGCGATCTCCCAGGCGGCCTCCACGATGGTGGAGGCGACCAGACGCGGCATCAGGCCGGCGCGGCGCATCAGCCCATGCGCGGCGCCATAGAACAGGAAGCCATGGATGATGTGGGACGGCGTGTACCAATCCGTGATGTGCTGCGAGTTCTCGCGGCTCATCACCACGCCATGCCACAGCTTCACCGTGCCGCAGGTACAGATCGGCACGCGCCCCATGGCGAGCAGGATCGCCGCCGTGGCCGCGACGATGGCGGCGAAGGCGGCGACCCAGGGCCAGGGGCGCGCGGGCATTCAGTTCACCGTGATGCGGGCCTCGCGCACGACGCGGCCCCACTTCTCCGCCTCCGCGCGCATGGTGGTGGCGAGGTCCGTGGGGGTGGAGAAGACGGCATCGGCGCCGGCGGCGGCGAGCCGCTGCTGCACGGCGGCATCGGCAAGGATCTCCCGCAGCGCGGCGCTGTAGCGATCGACGATGGGCGCCGGCGTGCCGGCGGGCGCCATCACCGCGCCCCAGCTGGTGGCCTGCGCATCGGCCAGGCCGATTTCCGCCAGCGTCGGCACATTCGGCAGCAGCGACGAACGGCGCGGGCCCGTGACGGCGAGGGCGCGGACGCGGCCGCCCTGGATCATGCCGAGCGCGGAGGGCAACTGGTCCAGCATCACCTGCACCGTGCCCGCGACGGTGTCGTTCAGCGCGGGGGCGCTGCCGCGATAGGGCACATGCTGCATCTCCACCCGCGCCACCAGCTTGAGGAGTTCCGGCACGAGATGCGTGGAACTGCCATTGCCGCCGGAGCCGTAGGAGAGCGCGTTGGGCCGCGCGCGCAGGAGGGCCAGGAATTCCTGCACCGTCTGGGCGGGGACGGAGGGATGGACGATCAGCACATGGTCCGTCGCGAAGGCCATGGAGATGGGGGCCAGATCCGTCGCGGGGTTGAAGCCCATATTGCTGTAGAGGTGCGGGTTGATGGTCAGCGTGCCCGTCGTGCCCATCAGGATCGAATAGCCATCCGGCGCGCTGCGGACGACATTCTCCACGCCGAGATTGCCGCCCGCGCCGGTGCGGTTCTCCACCGTCACGGGCTGGCCGAGGCGATCCTGGAGGCGTTCGCCCAGCACGCGCGCCACCACATCCGTGGCGCCGCCCGGCGGGAAGGGCACGACGAAGCGGATGGGGCGCGTGGGCGCCCAGGCCTGGGCGCGGGCGATGCCCGGGAGGAAGGGTGCGGCGAGCGCCGCGGCGGCGAGGTGGCGACGCGTCAGGCGGATCATGGTTGTTTCTCTCCCGGGTTTTCTTGGTGATGTCAGACGGCGCTGAGGTGGCGTTCCTTCAGCAGGGGCAGGACCTCTTCCGGGTCCCTGGCCCACCAGGCCTTCGACAGGATCTCGACTTCCGCGTAGTTGCCGCTGTAGCCGGCGGCGGTGACCATGGCGCGGATGGCGGGGATGTCGATCACGCCCTCGCCGGGGATGCCGCGGTCCAGGACCAGGTCGGTGGTGGGGGACTTCCAGTCGCAGACATGGAAGGCGGCGATGCGGCTGCCCGCGCGGGCGATCTGGCGCGCCAGGTCGGGGTCCCACCAGACGTGATAGACATCGAGCGCGACGCCGGTGCCATCACCGAGTTCATCGCAGAGGTCGAGCGCCTGGCCGAGCGTGGAGAGCACGCTGCGATCGGCGCAGGTCATGGGGTGCAGCGGTTCCAGCGCGATGGTGACGCCAGCGGCGCGGGCATCGGCCATGATGGCGTGCAAGCCATCGCGGACCTGCGCGCGGGCGCCGGGCAGGTCCTTGCTGCCAGCGGGCAGGCCGCCGCAGACCATGACGAGGCAGCGGGCGCCGAGGGTGTGCGCTTCGGCGATGGCGCGGCGGTTGTCCTCGATCGAGGCGGCACGGCCGGCGGCGTCGGCGGCGGGGAACATGCCGCCGCGGCAGAGGCCCGTGACCGTCAGGCCGGCATCGCGGATCTGCCGCGCCGCGGCATCCACGCCCATGGCGTGCAGCACGTCACGCCAGGGAGAGATGCCGGGGATTTCGTGACGGGCGCAGCCTTCGATGCAATCGGCGAGGCCCCACTTCTCCTTCACCGTGACGGTGTTGAGCGACAACTCCATCACGCGACACCGTGCAGGGCGAGCAGCGTGCGCATACGGGTGGCGGCCATCTCGGGGTCGCGCAGCAGGCCGGCCTTGTCGGCCAGGCGGAATAGCTCGGAGAAGTGGCGGATGCTGCGCGTGGATTGCTGGCCGCCGACCATGACGAAATGGTCCTGGTGGCCGTTGAGCCAGGCCATGAAGACGACGCCCGTCTTGTAGAAGCGTGTCGGCGCCTTGAAGATGTGGCGAGACAGCGGGACCGTCGGCGCCAGGATGTCGTGGAAGGTGGCGAGGTCGTTGCGCGACAGCGACGCCAGCGCGCCACCAACGGCCGGCGCGATGGGGTCGAAGATGCCGAGCAGCGCGTCGGAATAGCCGTGCTCGTCACCGGCGATGAGTTCGGCGTAGTTGAAGTCGTCGCCAGTGTACATGCGCACGGTCTTCGGCAGGCGCCGGCGCATGAAGATCTCCTTCTGATCGTCGAGGAGGGAGACCTTAACGCCATCGACCTTGTCGGCCTTGGCGTGGATGACGGCCAGCGCCGTCTCCATCGCGGCCATGTGGTCGTGGTTGCCCCAGTAGCCTTCGAGGGCAGGGTCGAACATCTCCCCCAGCCAATGGATGATGACGGGCTGCTTCACCTGGGACAGCACGCGGGCATAGACGCGTTCGTAGTCGGCGGGGGATTTCGCCGCCTTCGCGAGGGCGCGCGACGCCATGAGGATGATGCGGCCGCCCATGGCCTCCACCGCCTCGCACTGTTCCTCATAGGCACGGATGACGTCGTCCACTGTGACATCGGGGCCGGGTGCCAGGTGGTCGGTGCCGGCGCCGGAGGCCATCACCGCGCCGGGGTGGTCCTGCATCGCATCCAGGCTGCGGCGGATGAGTTCCTGCGCGGCGGTCCAGTCGAGGCCCATGCCGCGCTGGGCGGTGTCCATCGCCTCCGCCACGCCGAGGCCGAGCGACCACAGGTGTTTCCGGAAGGCGATGGTGCGGTCCCAGTCGATCTTCGCGTCGAGCCATGGGTCCTGCTCGGCACGCGTGTCGGCGACGACATGCGCGGCGGCGAAAGCCACGCGGGGATAGGGTGGCGTGGCCTTCGGGAAGTCACGCGGGGCGCTCAGGGTGAATGGCGTCAGGCCGCCCTGTTCATCCGGCAGGGTGATGGTCGGCATGGGCTCAGACCTCCAGCTTCGGCAGGTCGATCCAGCGGCGTTCCGCCCAGGATTGCAGGCCGGCTTCGGCAAGCTGCACGCCCTTCGCGCCAGCCAGCAGATCCCATGGGTAGCTGTCGACTTCGCCGGCGAGGTAGCGGAAGAAGAGTTCCCACTGCACGCGGAAGCCGTTGGGATAGGGCTCCACGTCGGGGACTTCCTGCCAGCCCTCGTAGAAATTGATGGGTTGCGGGATGTCCGGGTTCCAGACGGGCTTCGGCGTGTTCACGCGGCTCTGCGTCCAGCACTTCTGCAACCCGGCGACGGCGGAGCCATGCGTGCCATCGACCTGGAAGGTGACGAGGTCATCGCGGCGGACGCGTGTGACCCAGCTGGAATTGATGTGGGCCACGACACCACCGGCCAGTTGGAAGGTGGCGTAGGCGGCATCGTCGGTATCGGCGGTGTAGGGCTTGCCGCTTTCGTCGATGCGCGTCGGGATATGCGTGGCGCCGAGGCAGGAGACGCTCTCGACCTCACCGAACAGATTGTCCAGCACGTAGCGCCAGTGGCAGAGCATATCGAGGATGATGCCGCCGCCCTCGGCCTTCTTGTAGTTCCAGGACGGGCGCTGCGTCGGCTGGAGATCACCCTCGAACACCCAGTAGCCGAATTCGCCCTTCACGGAGCAGATACGGCCCAAGAAGCCGCTGTCGATCACCATCTTCAGCTTGCGCAGGCCGGGCAGGAACAGCTTGTCCTGCACCACGCCGGCCTTGATGCCACGCGCCTTGGCCAGGCGCGCGACGGCCATGGCCTCCGCCAGATTGTCGGCGGTCGGCTTCTCGCAATAGATGTCCTTGCCGGCCTCGATGGCGCGGGTCAGCAGCCCGGCGCGGAGTTGTGTCGTCGCCGCGTCGAAGAACAGCGTGTCGTTGGGGTCGGCCAGGCAGGCGTTGATGTCGGTGGAGACGCGGGAAATGCCATGGGCCTTGGCCAGCGCTTCCAGCTTCTCCTTGTTGCGGCCGACCAAGATGGGGTCGGGCATCACGCGGTCGCCGTTCTTCAGCATCACGCCACCATCCTTCCGGATGGCCGCGATGGAACGGATGAGGTGCTGGTTCATGCCCATGCGTCCGGTGACGCCGTTCATGATCATGCCGATGCGGCGTTCCGCCATGGGGGTCGCTTCCTTCAGGAGAGCCAGGTGTGGAGGTTGGCGCGGACGAAATCGTCATCCGTCAGTTCGGGGTAGTGCAGCGCGGCGGCGGAGATCAGCTCCGCCTGGCCGGGGGAAAGCTGTTCATGCGGGTCGAGGCACCAGGTGCCTTCCAGCAGGCCCTGGCGACGCAGCACCTCATGGCAGCCGGGGATGCAGCCAGCGAAGGCATTGGCGGTATCGAAGATGGCGGCGTTCATCTCCGTCACCTGCGCATCCTTCGCCAGCAGCGCGGCGGGGATGGGGGCGCCGGTGGCCGCGGCGCATTCCTGCTGAAGCGCGACCGCCGCCTGCGTCCAGACGGACCAGTGGCCGAGCAGCCCGCCCACGATGCGCAGCGGCGCCTCGCAGCCCGTGACGCGCAGCGCGAAGGGCGTCAGCAGATCGCCCACGATGTGGTCGTCATTGCCGGTGTAGAGCGCGATGCGCGAAGCGGCGCCGGCTTCCAGCACGCCGCGCAGCACATCGAGCGTGGCGTAGCGGTTGAAGGGCGCGATCTTGATGGCGACGACATTCTCGATCAATGCGAAGCGCTTCCAGAACGCGGCGGAAAGCGGCACGCCGCCGACGGCGGGTTGCAGGTAGAAGCCGAAGACCGGCATCTCCTCCGCCACCGTGCGACAATGTGCGATGATCTCGTCCTCGCTCGCGCCCTTGAAGGCGGCGAGGCCCAGCAGCACGGCGTGGTAGCCAAGAGCGCGCGCGGTGCGCGCTTCCGCCAGCGCCTGGTCGGTGCGGCCGATGGCGCCGGCCACCAGCACGGGCTGGGACTGCACCTCGGCAGCAGCCTCGGCCGCGATCGTCAGCACGGGCTCGAACAGGCCGACATCGCGGATGGCGAATTGCGTGGTGTGGACGCCGACGGCAAGGCCGCCGGAGCCCGCCGCCAGGTAGTAGCGGGACAGTGCCTTCTGCCGGCGTGGATCGAGTTCCCGCTTCGCATTCAGCGCCAGCGGATGGGCGGGGATGGCGCAACCCGCGCGCAGCCGATCCACCATGCCCGAAGGCCAGTCCTGCCACCGCAGTCCCACGCCCGTTCCCTCCCCAGGTAACTGGGTGGTTACTTACCGGTGGGAAGGGCCGGCGGTCAAGGGCGCAGGAAGCCGAGCACCACGTCGGAGATATGCGCCTCCCGCGCCGCGATGGCGGCTTCGGTGTCGAGCGGCGTGTGGAAGATGGTGGACAGGGTGTGGCGGTTGGCGACGTAGAAATGGCCGAGGCCGAGGATGGAGATGTAGAGCTGCATCGCATCCACGCCGCCACGGAACACGCCTTCCCGCGCGCCGCGTTCCAGCACGCCCTTCAGCGCCTCCAGCATCGGGGAATAGAGCGCGGGTACATCCTCCGACCGCCGCAGATAGGCGGCGCGGTGGAGGTTCTCCTGGTTCAGCAGGGCCACGAATTCCGGGTGCCGGCTGGTGTAGCGGAGGTTGAAGGCGACCAGGCGCGTCATCGCCTCCGCCGGCGGCAGGCTGGCGACGTCGAGTTGCCGCTCCTCCTCCCGCTTCGCGGCATAGGCGCCTTCCAGCACCACCAGCCACAGCTCCTCCTTGCTGCCGAAATGGGCGTAGAGCATGCGCTTGTTGGCGCCGGCGCGGGCGGCGATCTCATCCACGCGCGATCCCGCCAGGCCCTTCTCCGCGAATTCCACCAAAGCGGCGTCGAGGATGCGCTGGCGCGTCGCTGTCGCCCGGGCGGAGAGCGGCGCGCGGGGGTTAGAAGCGACCATCCCGGACCTCGAACTTCGTGGCCTTGCCGAGCGCGCGGCCGCCCGCCGCCACCCAATCCGCGACCCAGTCGATCAAGGTCAGCAGCGGCACGGTCGGATAGCCGAAACTGGCGAAGGCGCGGGCGGCGTTGGACAGCAGCGCGGTCGGCGCCTCCTCTCCGGCAAATTCCGGCTGCCGGTCCATGCGCGCGCCGAGCTTCTGCGCGAGCCAGCGGATGGAGACGGTCTCCGGCCCTGTCACGTTCAGGATCGGGCAGGTCGCATCCGCGCGGGCCAGGGCGCGCAAGGTCCAGGCATTGGCATCGCCCTGCCAGATGACATTCGCGTGACCCATGGCGAGCGGCACGGGCGTGCCGTGCCAGACCTTGGTGGCGATGTCGTGGATCACGCCGTAGCGGCAATCGATGGCGTAGTTCAGCCGGATGCCGAAGCAAAGCGTGCCGCGCGTCGCGGCGGCGTGCTGGAAGGCGCGTTCGCGGCCGAGGCAGCTGGCCGCGTAATCGCCGATCGGCGATGGCGCCACCTCCTCGTCCGGCGCGGGCCCGTTCACCGGCCACATCGGCAGGACATTGCCGGTGGAGAAGAAGACGATGCGGGACGTGGCCCAGCGCGCGGCCACGCGGGCGGGGAGTTGCACGTTCATGGCCCAGGTCAGGGCCTCATTCCCCGTGCTGCCGAATTTGCGCGCGGCCATGAAGATGACGTTGGGGGCATCGGGCAGCGCGGCGAGGGCGGCATCGTCCAGCAATTCGGCGGTGAGGCATTCGATGCCCCAGGATTCCATGCGTTCCCGCAGGCCGGGTTCGGACCAACGCGCCACCGCGATCACGCGGCGCGCCGGGTCGGCGCGCCTGGCCAGGCGGCAGAGCGTCGGCCCCATCTTGCCGGCGGCGCCGAGCACCAGGATGTCGCCGGGCACCTTCGCCAGGTCGGCGACCAGCGCGGGGTCCGGGCGGGACATCAATTCTTCCAGCATCGCCTCATCGGCGATGCGCGCCGGCCAATCGCCCATGTTCCCCTCCCGCCTCGATCGGGGCAGCATGGGGGGGAGAAGGCCCGGCGCCAAGATGCCGGCCAAGGAGACGCCCGATGAGCTGGCAGGAAAGCCTCCGCTACCCCGACCCCGCCGTGCGGTCGCTGGACCCGTCCTTCAACCGCCTCCGCCTGCCGCTGGCCAGTGTGGAGCGGCTGTGGACGGGCAGCCGGTGGGGCGAGGGGCCCGTCTGGCTCGGCGACCAGCGCTGCCTGCTGTGGTCCGACATCCCGAACAACCGCGTGCTGCGATGGGATGAGGAGACGGGCGCCGTCACGCATTTCCGCAAGCCGTCGAACAACGCCAATGGCCATACGCGGGACCGGCAGGGGCGGATCGTCGCCTGCGAACATCTCGGCCGCCGCGTGATCCGGCACGAATATGACGGCAGCATCACCGTCATCGCCGACAGCTACCAGGGCAGGAAGCTCAACAGCCCGAACGACGTGGTGGTGAAGTCGGATGGCAGCATCTGGTTCACCGACCCGCCCTTCGGCATCGGCGGCTTCTATGAGGGCGAGAAATTCACCCCGGAGCATCCCCACACGAACGTCTACAGGGTGGATGGCAACTCGGGAAAAATCACCTGCGTCTGCGACGATGTGGACCATCCGAACGGGTTGGCCTTCAGCCCGGATGAGAGCGTGCTCTATGTGGTGGAATCGCGGTCCGATCCGCGCAACATCCTGGCCTATGACGTCAACGGCGCGACGCTGTCCAACCGCCGCGTCTTCATCCGCACGGAGCCCGGTGAGACCCCGGACGGCTTCCGCGTCGATGTGGAGGGCAATCTCTGGTGCGGCTGGGGCATGGGCGGGCCGGGGCTGGATGGGGTGAAGGTGTTCAACAGCGCCGGCGCGCCGATCGGCTTCATCGACCTGCCGGAGCGCTGCGCGAATGTCTGCTTCGGCGGGCGGCACCGGAACCGGCTGTTCATGGCGGCGGCGCATTCGCTGTATGCGCTGTACGTGAACACGCAGGGGGCGGCGGGGGGCTGAGGCGATGAAGCGTTTCCTCCTGGCCACGCTTGCCCTTTGTGCCCTGGCGCTGCCCGTGGCGGCACAGCCGCAGGGCACGCCGATCCGCCTCGTCGTCGGCTTCCCGCCGGGGGGCGGGATCGACCTGCTGACGCGCGTGCTGGGCACGGAATTGCAGGTCAGGCTGAACCGGCCCGTGGTGGTGGAGAACCGCGCCGGCGCGGGCGGGAATCTGGCGGCGGAGATCGTGGCCCGCGCGCCCGCCGATGGCAGCGTGCTGGGATCGATCCCCGCCGGGCCGCTGGTCATCAACCGGCACATCTACCGGACCATGCCATTCGACCCGCTGGCCGATTTCACGCCGATCAGCCGCTTCGCCGCCATCCCCGTGGTGATCCTGGCGGCCAACGACTTCCCGCCGCGCAGCATCGCCGAACTGGCGGATTGGCTGCGCGCCGGGCGGCCGGCGAATTGCGGCACGCCGGGGGCGGGCACGACGCAGCACCTGGCGGACATGCTGCTGCTGCGGGCGCTGGGCAACCTCGACTGCACCATCGTGCATTACCGCGGCACGGGGCCGGCGCTGCCGGACCTGCTGAATGGCCGCATCCAGGTCTACACCGACACCGTCGTTACCGGCCTGCCGCCGACCCGCGATGGCCGCGCGCGGGCGCTGGCCATCGCGTCGCGCACACGATCCTCGCTGGCGCCGGATGTGCCGACGGTGGCGGAGACCATCCCGGGCTTCGAGGCCGAGACCTGGCTCGCCTTGATGGGGCCGAAGGGCATGGCGGAGGAGCTGGCCGCGCGGCTGGAGGCCGCCGCCATCGCCATCGCCCGCGATCCCGCCGTGGTGGCGAAGCTGCGGGAATTGGCGTCGGAGGCGGTGGGCTCGACGCGGGCCGAACTGGCGCGGACCATCCGCGACCAGGATGCGATGTGGGGCCCGGTTGCGCGGGCCGCCAACGTCACGGCGGATTGATTATTTCATGCCCTCAGACGCCGGGCGGCGGCTCCGCCGCCTTGGCTTCATGCTGCCGAGGGCACGCCTGCGGCGTGACGCATAAGCGGCGGCGCCCGCTCGGGCGCTCGCCCGCCTTCGGCGGGCGCCGGGTCAGCGGTCCCTGGGACCGCAGACCTCGCGCAGCGCCCGGCCGAGCGGAATCAGATCCCGCTCGGCCAGCGCCAGCGGGTTCACCACCAGCACGCCGTCGCGCAGCCGGCCCTGGCCGACATGGATGTCGCGCATGCGGAGTTGCGCCTCCGCCGCCCGGGCCTCGGCGGGCGTTTCCATTGCCACCAGCAGCATCGGCACCGGGCCGTCCGTGATGGTCACGCCGGGCGCATTGCCGAGCGCGGCGCGCACCGCATCCAGCCTGGCGCGCAGCCGCGCCGTGCGGGGCGCGTCGCCCTCCGCCACGAAGCGTTGCAGGGCGACGATCAGGCCCACGATCTCCTCCTTCCCCGCCTTGCAGGGGCGGCCGATGCCGTGGCGCGGCAGGTGCCGGGCCGCGGTGTCGCATGCGAATTCCGCCGGCAGGGCGAATTGCGCCGCGGGCAGATCAAGGTCGAGCATCTGCATCAGGGCGGAGGCGACCAGGTCCCGCCGCCCGGCCAGGATGCCACTGGCCTGCGGGCCGCCGATGGCCTTGCCGCCGGAGAAGCAGACGAGGTCGGCGCCGGCCTCGAAGAACCGGCGGAGATTGGCGGCGGGGGGAAGCTGCGCGGCGGCGTCCACCATGACGGGGACACCGGCGGCATGGGCGACGCGGACCACATCCTCCAGCGCCGGTTCCGACCAGGGCTGCGCGACCCAGAGCACGCCCGCCGTGCGGTCGGTGAAGGCGGCCGCGTAATCCTCCGGCTCCGCGTCGCGGATGCCGGCGCCGCTGACGCGATCGGGGATGCCGACTTCGTCGATCCTGCAGCCCGCCCCCGCCAGCGCGCGGTCATACATGTTGCGGTGGCTGCGGGCCATCACGAAGCGGTCGCGCTTCATGTCGAAGGGGATGGCGTTCATGACAGCGACATCGAGGCCGGCGGCGCAGGCGGCGGCGCCCAGCAGCAGGCCGGCGGCGGCGCCGGACGTCACGATGCCGGCCTCCGCGCCGGTGGCCTCGCTGATGGCGCGCGACGCCGCGGCCTGGAGGTCCGGCATCTCCACGCAGCGATCCGCGGCCTCCGCCATCGCGGCGCGAACCTCCGGGTGCATCATGCCGCCGGACAGGCGGGTGTTGGTGCCGGCGGCGTTGATGATGGGCGTGACGCCGAGGCGTTCGTAGATCGTCACTTCGTGAGAACCCGCTGCACGGCGCCCTGCCATCCCGCATGCAGGGCATCGGCCTCCGCCCGGGCCATGCGGGGGGTGAAGCGGCGTTCCAGCCGCCAATGCGCCACCGCCGGGCCGGGGGGCGGCAGCAGCCCCGCCTGCAATCCCGCGAGGTAGGCGGCGCCGAGCGCCGTCGTCTCCTGCACCGCCGGCCGGTCCACGGGCGCGCCGAGCAGATCGGCCAGGAACTGCATCGTCCAGTCGGAAGCCGTCATGCCGCCATCGACGCGCAGCACGGGCTGGCCCTCCGCCCCCCAATCGGCGCGCATGGCCTCCACCAGGTCGCGCGTCTGGAAGGCGACGGATTCCAGGGCGGCGCGGGCGATCTCGGCGGGGCCGGTGCCGCGCGTCAGGCCGAGGATGGCGCCGCGCGCATCGGCATCCCAATGCGGCGCGCCGAGCCCGACGAAGGCGGGGACGAAATGCACGCGCTGGGCGGGGTCTGCCTGGGCGGCGAGGGTGCCGCTCTCCGCGGCGTCCGCGATGATGCGCAAGCCGTCGCGCAGCCATTGCACGGCGGCGCCGGCGATGAAGATCGCGCCCTCCAGCGCATAGGTGCGGCGGCCATTGAGTTGCCAGGCCAGCGTCGTCAGCAGGCGGTTGTTCGATTCCACCGCGACATCGCCGGTGTTCAACAGCAGGAAGCATCCGGTGCCGTAGGTGGATTTCACCATCCCCGGCTCGAAGCAGGCCTGGCCGAGCATGGCTGCGTGCTGGTCGCCGGCCATGCCGCGGATGGGCACGGCGGCGTCCAGCAGGCCGGGGGCGGTGGTGCCGAATTCGGCCGCGCAGTCGCGGACCTCCGGCAGCACGGCACGGGGGATGCGGAAGAGGCGGAGCAGGTCGTCATCCCAGTCGCCGGCGCGGATGCCGAACAGCATGGTGCGCGCGGCATTGGTGGCATCCGTCGCATGCACCCGCCCGCCCGTCAGGCGCCACAGCAGAAAAGAATCCACCGTGCCGAAGGCGAGGTCGCCGCGTTCCGCCGCGGCACGGGCGCCGGAGACGTTGTCGAGCAGCCAGGCCAGCTTGGTGGCGGAGAAATAGGGGTCGCACAGCAGCCCCGTCCGCGCCGTCACCAGCGGCGCCGCGCCACGATCGACCAGCGCGGCGCAATCGGCGGCCGTGCGCCGGTCCTGCCAGACGATCGCGCGCGCGATGGCGCGGCCGCTGGCGCGGTCCCAGAGCAGCGTCGTCTCCCGCTGGTTGGTGATGCCGATGCCGGCGAGCTGCCGGGCCTGCGCGCCGCCCCGCGCCAGGGCCTCGCGCATCGTGGCGAGGGTCGCGGCCCAGATATCCTCCGGCTCATGCTCCACCCAGCCCGGGGAGGGGTAGTGCTGCGGCAGGGCCAGCTGCGCCACGGCGCGCGGCGCCAGGTCCGCGCCATGCAGGATGCTGCGGGTGGAGGTGGTGCCCTGGTCGATGGCCAGGAGCAGGGCTTCGGTCATGGCGTGTCCTTCGGCAGGCGGGCGACCAGCCAGGCGGCGACGGCCGTCGCGGCGAGTGGCGCCAGCAGCATCCCGGTCGCGGAATCGATGGCGGTGGCCAGGGCGGCGAGTAGGGCGAAGAGCAGCGCGGCCAGGGCGGCGCGGCCGAAGGCGTCCCGGGCCAGCATCACCGCCAGCAGCGCCGCGAAGACCGGCAGGAAGGCGGCGCCGAGCAGCGCGGCGCGGAAGGCGGGAAGCTGCTCCGCCGGCATCAGCCCGGCCGCCACCGGGGCGCCTTCCGCCGCCAGGGCCAGCACCACCACCAGCGCCTGCAGCGCCAGCAGCAGGGTGGCGAGGCGCAGGGGGTGAAGGCCCGGAAGGGGCAGGCGGTGCGCGGCCACCAGCGCCAGGCCCGGCACCGCCACCAGGGGCGCGAGCGCCAGCGCGGCGGCCGGGCCGTCCCGCAGCAGGGCGACCCCCGGCCCCGCAACCGCGGCCAGCGCCATGGCCATGCCGGCCAGCACCGGGCCGGTGCCCGCGCGCAGCTTCACGGGCAGCAGGGCCCCGGCCGCAACACCCGGCAGCGCGGCCAGCGCCGCGCCCAGCCCCAGCGCCAGCAGCCCCGTCCCGGAACCTGTCCCGGCCGCCACCCAGGCCAGCGCCGCCGCGGCGCCGACCGCGCCGGGCAGCAGCAGGGAAGCGCCATGGGCCCGCGCCGCCACCAGCCCGACCCAGAGCGCCACCAGCGCCGCGGCCGACAGCGCGCCGGTGGCGGCCAGGGGGAGGGTCGTGCCATCCGCCAGCAGCAGCGCCATCGCCGCCAGGCCGCCGCCCAGCGCCGCGACGCCGGCCGGCCCGGCCACCGAGCCACGGAAGGCCGCCAGCATCGCCGCCGGCGCGCCGGCCAGGATGGAGGCGGCGATGACGGGGGCGAGCAGCGCGCCCCAGGCCCCGCCGCCGGCCAGGTGCTGCAGCGCGCCGCCCAGCAACAGCGCCAGGAGGGGGCCGAGCCAGATGCCGGCCGCGACCAGGCCCGCGCCAGACCTCATCCGCGCCATTCCCCCCAGGCGGGGGAAGCGGTTTCCGTCAGCCAGAGGCGCCAGGACGGGGCCAGGGCGCCGATGCCCGCGGCCTCCTCCTCCAGCACCGGGCGCCAGCGCGCGACCAGCGCATCCATCGCGGCGTAGTCGCGCAGGCGGAACAGGCATTCGGCCAGCCAGCCGATCACCGCGGGGGTGGCGACGCCGCGGGCCAAGGCGGATTCCAGCGCCAGGCGCGCGGCGGCCAGATCCCCCAGCGCCAGCAGGTCCCGGCCCAGCGCGGCCTGCGCCTCCGCATCCTCCGGCATCGCCTCCCCCAGCGCCTGCCACAGCCCCGCGGCTTCCGCCCGGCAGGCATCGGCGCGGGCGGGGTCCAGCAGGCCGGAGAAGGCGGCACGGTCGAGGTGCCGGGCCAGCGCCCGGCGATCCGCCACGCGGCCGGCGCGGGCGGCGGCGCGCAGCGTCTCCGCCCGCGCCAGCAGGCGGCGCTCCACCGCCGGGCGGACCTGTTCGGCGCGGTCGCGCACCCCGGCGTCGGGATCGCCCAGCGCCACGCGCAGCAGCGCCTCCCCCCCCGGGCGCAGCGCATCCTGCGCGATGTCGAGCGCGCGGGCCTTCTGCGCGGGCGTGCCCCAGTGCAGCACATCGCCCAGCGCCTCCACCAGCAGGCCATCCGGCACGCCGGGCGCGGCGGCGATGGCGGCGAGGCGGGCTTCCAGCGGGTCCTCCGGCGGCGGGCCCTCCGGCAGCCGGAGGCCGCGCGGCGCGCCCATCGCCACCGCCAGCACGCCGCCCAGCGCCGCCACCGGGCCGAGGGCGGGCAGCAGCGCCATGGTCACGCGCAGCACCGCGCCCGGCCAGCCCGCGGGCGGCGGATCGAGCCGCCGCGCCAGCAGCAGGGACAGGCAGACCGGGATGTGCAGCAGCAGCGCGCCGGCCAGCCAGCCCAGCAGCAGCGCGGTCGCCACCAGCGCCTGCGCCAGCGCGATGCCGAGCAGGATGAGGAAGGCCGTCTCCTCGCCGCGGGCGGAGGCCGCGCGCGCGACCAGTCGGGGCATCAGGCGGCGTTCGGCGCCGCGGCGTTCGGTCGGACGGCCTTCATCATCCCGGGCATCCTCCCGGGCCTCCAGCGGCCGGCGCGGCATGACTCGCCTATCGGGCATGGGGGTCAGCCACGCGGGGCGCCGGCCTGGTTCAGCAGCGCGACGCCGACGATCACCTGCGCCGTCGCGGCGGGGGCGCGTTCAGCCAGCAGGGCGCGCAGCCGGGCGGCCGCGATCTCCGCGCCCCCCAGCCCGGCGGCGGGCAGCAGGACGGACAGGCGGCGCTCGTCGAGCCGCGCCTCCACCAGCACATCGGACCCGCGGAAGGTCTCCGCCATGGCGGCGCGCGTCGCCTCCAGCGCCGCGGCGGCGCGGGGGCCGGCGGGGATCTGGGCGGAGAGCAGCGCCAGGTCGAAGCCGACGCGGCGGGCCAGCGTCGCCATGGCGGCGACGGCGCGGGCGGCATCATCCCCGGCGACCATCATGCCGCCGCCGGGCAATGCGCCGCCGGCGGCTGCGGCGGCGGCATCGGCGGCCTCCCGCGCCCTTGCATCGGCCAGCGCGGCGCCGAGCCAGCCGGCCGCCGCTTCCAGCGCCGCCACCGTGTCCAGCGCGAGTTCCGCGAAGCCGATATCCTCCACCTTGACCATGCCGAGCACGAGGCCGTCCCAGGGGGACAGCACCGGGGCGGCCAGGATCCCCTCCCCCGCCAGCGCCAGGCGGTCCGCCGGGCGGGTGACGACGAGGGCGCCGCGGCCGCGCTCCATCGCATCCACCAGCGGGCCGCGCAGGAAATGGTGGGAGAGCGCCGCATCGGCGGGCCAGCCCTCGGACGCCACCAGGTGCAGCGTGTGGTCCTCCGCCAGCCAGAAGGAACAGGCGGTGCAGCCGGTGGCGGCGCGCAGCAGGCCGGTGGCGCCGCGGATCACGCCTTCCGTCCCGTGGCCAAGGGCGCGGGACGCCTCGAACACCGCCGTCGCGGCCTGGAGGCGGGCGCCGAGGCGGGCATCGAGTTCGAGCGCGCGGGCGGCCAGCCGGTCATTCGATTCGGCGATGGCCGCGCGGTCCAGCAGCGCGCCGGCGGCGGCCTGGTCCGCGGCCTCCGCCCGCTGCCGGGCGCGGTCGGTGAAGAAGCCCACCAGCGCCGCGGCGCAGGGCCAGGCCAGGGGCTCCACCCAGGCATTGGCGGTCCAGGCTTCGCTCGACAAGGCGATGCCGATGCGCAGCAGCCCGGCGGTGAGCGCAACGGCGACGCCGGGCACCAGGCCATGCCGCGCCGCGACATAGAGCACCGGCAGCGCGAAGGGGGAGACCGGCCAGCCGCCGAAGCCGTTGCCCCGCATGACGAGGTCAAGCAGCAGCAGCGCCACCAGCGCGCCGAAGCCTTCCAGCAGGGGGCGGAGCGGCAGGTCGGCGCCGCCGGCGGCGCGTGGCGTGGCGGGGGCCGGGGCCTGCCCTGGGGCGGGCTCCGGCGGGGCGGGTTCGGAGGATGGGGCGAGGCCGGCCTTGCCGCCCAGCGCCCGCAGCCGGTCCGCCGCGGCCTCCGCCGGCTTCGGCGCGCGGGACCAGGGCAGGCGGTGGCGCGGCGGCGCGGCGGGGGGTTCCGCTGGCGGCGCGGCGGGGGGCGGTGCTGCCAAAGAGGCGGCCCCTGGGGCGACCACAGGCGCCGCCGGCGGGGCCTGGCGGGGCGAGGGTTCGGGGCGGATCAGCGGCGTGGCGCGCGGCGGCGGCGTGGTCGCGGCGTTGCGCGCCGGGACCGGGGAACCCGCGCCTTCCAGCCCGGCCATGGCGGCATGGGCGGCCCAGGGATCGGCGCCGGACAGCTTGCCGCGCGGCGCCATGACCGGTTCCGCCAGCGACTCCAGGCCCGGCTCGATCCGCGCATCCACCCGGCGGAGCGCGGGGCGGGGTTCCGGCGCGGGGGCCGGGCGCGACCGCGCGGCCGGTGGCGTGGCCTCCGGCGCCCTCTCGGCCGGGGCTGGGTCGCGGCGCCGGCCCGACGAGGCGGTCGGCATCTTCACGCCAGCATCCCCGCCACCATCCCCGTCCCTGCCCTCATGCGAGCCCCGATCGCCAGCCCCGGTCGCCATCCGGCCCGCGGGATGGGCACGACCGTCGCATGAACAGATGCTTATTGGGAAGGATGGGCCAGCGCCAGGGCTGCATACCCCCCCCTGCCGCAGGCAGGCTGCTTGCCCCTGGCGGGGGGCGGGCGGGGCGGGTAGGTGTTGCGGGCCACCGATCCGGGTCCGATGTCCGCCACCGCCGCGCCCCCCGATATCCCGCCTGGCCTGCCGGCCCGCGATGGCCGGCACTTCGCGCTGGCCTTCGCGGCCGCGTCGCTGGCGGCGATCGGGGCGATGGCGCTGCTGCCCGCCCCCAGCGCGCCGCGCCCGGCCCGCTTCGTCGAAGCACCGCCTTCCCCGGCCGACCGCGCCGCGGCCACGCTGGAACGCGCCTCCGCCGCCCGGCCGATGGATGCGGAGGCGCTGCGCCGGCTGGCCGACCAGCTGCGGACCACGCACCGGCCCCTGCAACTGGCCATCGCGCTGGAACGGCTGCATGCGCTGACCGGGGAGCCCGCGCCGCTGCGGGAGGCGATGGAGCTGCGCACGGACCTCGGCGACCAGGCGGCGGCGCGGGCGGCGCTGGACCGGCTTTCCGCCATCGGCGCGACGACGGAGGCGGAGGCGCTGCGCCTGGCGGCGCTGCGGATCGAGGGGGGCGACGCGGCGGGCGCGGTCTCCGGCCTGATGCAGGCGCTGGCGCGGCGGCCGACGCCGGAACTGGCGCTGCGCACGGTGCAGGCGGCGGTTCGGCTGCCGGAGCCGGGGATCGCGCTGCGGGCGCTGGGCGCCACGCTGTTCCAGGCGGCGCCGGACCTGCTGGAGGCGCTGCGCCGCGTGCTGATAGGAGATTCGCGGCCCGACCTGGCGCTGCTGCTGCTGGAAGGCCTGCCCCTGCCCGCCCAGGCCGACCCCGCCACCGCCTTCGCCCTGGCGCAGGCGGAAGCGCGGGCAGGCTGGGGGGGCGCGGCGCTGGCCCGGCTGCTGGCGCTGCGCGCCACGGATGGCCTGCCCGCCGGCGCCGGCGCGCTGCTGGTGGATTTGGCGCTGCGGGAGGGACGGCTGGACGAGGCCTTCGAGGTCGCGGCGCTGCTGCCCGCGGAAGCCTGGCCCGCCGCGCTGCCCGCCCGGCTGGCGGAGGCCGCGCGGCTGGCGCAGCGGCCGGAGCTGCCGCGCCGGATCGACCCGCAGCGCCTGGCCCCTCGCCCCGAGATGGCGGCGCAGGTCGCGCTGGCGCGCGGCGACCGGGCGGCGGCGCGGCGCCTGGCGGAGCTGGCGCTGGGACGCCCGCCCAACAGCACGGACGGCGCGCGCGGCCTGGCGCTGGTGCTGCGCGATGCCGGGCAGGACCAGGCGGCCTGGGACCGGCTGCGGCGGGAATTGCAGGGCGCGCGCCCCGATCCCGGCGCGCTGCGGCTCTTCGCGGAACTGTCCATGGCGCCGGCGCGCGGCGGCCCGGGGCTGGCGCTGCTGGAACGCCACCGGGCGGATGGCATGGCGGCCGGGGAGGCCTGGCTGCGGCTGGCGCTGGCGGAGGAACGGGGGGAGGAGGCGGCGCGCTTCCTGACGGAAGGCGGGCCGGCGGGGGCCGGCGAGCTGGTCGAAGCGCTGTCCCTGGCGGCGCGGCGGCGCGACGCCGCCCTGGCCGATGCGAGCGCGGCCGCGCTGCGGTCCCGCCGCGACTGGCCGGATGGCTGGACGCCGGAGGAGGCGCGGGTGACGGCGGCGCTGGCCCGGCCACTCGGCACCGGCAGCCTCGGCCTCGCACTCGACATGCTGGACTGGGCGTCGGAGCAGGAGGCGCGCAACCGCATCGTGCTGCTGCTGGCCGCGGTGCCGGAAATCGGCGCCGTCGCGGCGCAGCTGCCCCAGCTGGCGCAGCACCCCGCGCTGCGGCGGCTGCGGCGGGAGGCGGAGGCCGGCCAGGCGGCGGCGGAAGGCACCACGGCGCGGCTGGCGCTGCTGGCGGTGCTGTCGCCGCGCGATGCCGTGCCGCTGCTGGCAAGGCGGGCGGAGGCGGAGCCGGCGCGCTTCGGCCCCGCGCAGGCGCTGGCGGTGTACCGCGCGGATGGGCCGGCGCAGGGGGAGGCGAGCCTGCGCGCGCTGCTGCCCCGCCTGGCGCGCCCGCAGCAGGAAGGCACGCTGTTCCTGCTGCTGGGCGCGGCGCCGGCGGAAGCCCGGCCGCTGCTGGCACGGGTGGCGGATGAGGTGCTGGGCGCCGGCTGGCGCCCGCGCTTCGAGGCGCTGCTGGCGCGGCAGGGACGGCGGGCGGAGCTGGTGGCGGCGCTGCGCGCGCGCGCCGCGATGCCCGGCGAGGACCGGCGGGAGATCGCCCGGCGCCTGGCCGAGTTGGGCGAGACGGATATCGGGGAATGACCATGGGCATGATGCTGTACGAACTGGCCGGGGCCGACCCGGCGCGGCGCTTCAGCCCCTATTGCTGGCGCATCCGCTACGCGCTGGCGGCGAAGGGGCTGGCGTTCGAGGGGGTGCCCTGGCGCTTCACGGACACCGACGCGATCCGCGCGCATGGGGCCGACAAGGTGCCGGTGCTGGTCGATGGTGGCCGCGCGGTGGCCGATAGCTGGGCCATCGCCGAATACCTGGAGGACACCTACCCGGAGCGGCCGAGCCTGTTCGGCGCCGATCCCGGCCGGGCGCTGGCGCGCTTCGTCAATGCCTTTGCGGACGCCGTGGTGGTGCCGGGCATCGCGCGGCTGGTGGTGGCGGATATCCTTCCGGTGCTGGATGCGAAGGACCATGCCTATTTCCGCGCGAGCCGGGAGAAGCGCTTCGGCATGACGCTGGAAGCGGCGCAGGCGGATCGGGATACGCGGGTGGAGGCGTTCCGGCAGGCGCTGCACCCGCTGCGGATGGTGCTGCGGACGCAGCCCTTCCTCGCGGGGGAGGCGCCGCTCTACGCCGATGCGATCGTGATGGGCTGCTTCCAATGGGCGCGCTGCGTCAGCCCCTTTCATCTGTTGGCCTCCGATGACCCCGTGGAGGCTTGGCGGCAGCGGATGCTGGATCTGCACGACGGCATGGCGCGCCAAGTGCCGGCTTTCGATTGAGGGCCTTCGACTGAGGGATCAAATAAAGAAGATTGGCAGCGCCCCCCGCGCCATGGCCTGATGCGTGGCATCAACGAGGCTCGGGGAGAGCGGTCCATGCGGGTTTCCATGCTGGCGGGTGCCGTGGCGCTGGGACTGGTGGCGGTGGGCGGCATGGGCGCCGGAGCGCAGCCGAGGGCGCCCTACACGCCCGGGCCGCACAACATCGAATTGCCGGCGGATTGGCAGGCCCGCTTCATCCGCTACGCCACGGTGGACAAGGCGGACCGCAAGATCATCCGCCACATGTATGTGAACCCCGAAGCCTATGCGGCGACGCGGGCCGGGCAGCCGGCGCCGATGGGCACGCTGCTCATCATGGCGGATACCCGTGCGCGACTGGATGCGCAGGGCAACCCGCTGCTGGACACCTCCGGCCGCTTCATCCCGGAACCCGGCTGGATCGCACTCGGCGTGCAGCAGAAGGAGGCCGGCTGGGGCGAGGGCTATGGGCCGGACCAGCGCAACGGGAACTGGGAATACGCGGCCTTCGACGGCGCGGGCGCGCGGCGCAACGTATCGATGAATTCGTGCTTCGGCTGTCACCTCGGCGCCCGCGCGCAGCAGGATTTCACCTTCACCTACTGGGACCATGCGGTGGCCAGGCGGTGACAAGGCCGCGCGCGCCCACGCCACTTCCTTCTTTTTCGGGCCGCACAGCGGCCCGCGCGCGCAGGCCGCCCTTGCCGGCGGGCGCTACAGCGCGTAGGCGCGAAGGCAAGCGGCCGGAGGCCGCGCCCGCCGTCTGAGGGCTTCAATTCATGACCTTTTCGTTGATCGGGCGCTGCGCGCGCACGGGGCAGTTCGGGGCCGCGGCCACGACATCATCGCTGGCCGTGGGGGCGCGGGTGCATGCGGTGGCGCCCGGCGTGGGGGCGGTGCTGACGCAGCACCGGACGGACCCGCGGCTCGGCCCGCGCGGCATCGGGCTGCTACGGTCCGGCTGCACGGCGGAACAGACCATCGCGGCGCTCGTCGCCTCCACGCCGGATCACCCATGGCGGCAACTGGCGGCGATCGATGCCGCGGGGCGCACGGCGCATTTCCATGGCGCGCGGGTGAAGCCGGAACATGGCGCGGCGCATGCGAAGGATGTCGTCGCCATCGGGAACATCCTGTCGTCGAGCCGCGTGCCCGATGCCATGGCGGCCGCCTTCGCGGCCGACCCCGGCCTGCCGCTGGCGGAGCGCCTGCTGCGCGGGCTGGAAGCGGGCGAGGCCGCGGGCGGCGAGCATGGCGCGGTGCGCTCCGCCAGCCTGCTGGTCTTCGGCGCGCATGATTTCGCGCTGGTGGATTTGCGGGCCGATGGCCATGACCAGCCGATCCCGGCGCTGCGCGCGCTGTGGGAGGAATATGCGCCGCTGGTCGATGCCTATGTCGTCCGCGTGACCGATCCCGACAACGCCATCGCCCTCTGACAGGGAAAGACCCTCATGCCCGTCATCAACCGCATCGCCGACCTCCAGCCCGAGATGGAGACCTGGCGCCGCGACCTGCACGAATATCCGGAGCTGCGGTTCGAGGAGAGCCGGACGGCGCAGCAGGTGGCGAAGCTGCTCGCCTCCTGGGGCATCGAGGTGCACACCAACATCGCCAAGACCGGCGTGGTCGGCGTGCTGCGCGGCGCCGGCACTTCGGGCCGCACCATCGGGCTGCGCGCGGACATGGACGCGCTGCCGATGACGGAGGCGACGGGGCTTCCCTATGCCTCGAAGAATCCCGGCCGGATGCATGCCTGCGGGCATGACGGGCACACGACCATGCTGCTGGGCGCGGCCAAGTACCTGGCGGAGACCCGCAACTTCGACGGCACGGTGCATTTCATCTTCCAGCCCGCGGAGGAAGGCGGCGCGGGGGCCAAGGTGATGATGGATGAGGGCCTCTTCGCCCGCTTCCCCTGCGATACCGTCTATGGCGTGCACAACGACCCGTCGCTGCCGCTGGGCGAGGCCGATGTGCGGGACGATGTGATGATGGCGGCGAGCGACATCTTCTTCATCACCGTGCGCGGCAAGGGCGGCCATGCCGCGCGGCCGCATGGGGGCATCGATCCCATCGTGGTGGGCGCGCATATCGTGGCGGCCTTGCAGACCATCGTCGCGCGGCGGGTGGATCCGCTGGAATCCGCCGTGATCTCCACCACGCAATTCCATGCCGGCACGGCCACCAACATCATCCCGGACGAGGCGCAGCTCTGCGGCACGGTGCGGACCTTGAAGGCCGAGGTGCAGGACCTGATCGAGGCGTCGATGCGGCGTGTCGTGGAAGCGACGGCGGCGGCGCATGACGCGGTGGCGGAGTTCACCTACCAGCGCGGCTATCCCGCCACGATCAACCACGCGGACCAGGCGCGCCGCGCGGCGCGGGCGGCGGCGAGCGTGCTGGGAGATGGCAAGGTGCGGCGCGACATGCCGCCGGTGATGGGCGGCGAGGATTTCTCCTTCATGCTGCTGGACCGGCCGGGCGCCTACCTCAAGCTCGGCCAGGCGGCGGGGGTGAAGGGTTCGGCGCCAGTGCATACGGTGCAGTACGACTTCAACGACGATCTGCTGCCGGTCGGCGCCAGCTACTTCGCGACGCTGGTGGAGCAGGAGATGCCCCGGGGGTAGATCCTACCCTCCGGCGATGTCCTCCATCGCGCGGCGGCGGAGGACATCGACCGTGGCCTGGGCCGTGCTGGCGGCGACGCCGAGGGCCTGCATGGCATAGTCCGCCATGCCAAGCGCGGTCTCACGTTCCCCCATCAGCACCAGGCCGGTGCCGGCGATCTCCTGCTCCAGCCAGGTCGCTTCCTCATCCGTATGGGTGCGGACCACGGCCTGGATGCCCGGGCGGGCGGCGCGGGCCAGCCGCAGCACCTCCCGCGCCTGGGGGGCGTCCGGCAAGGCGACGATGACCAGGCGGGCGCGTTCGGGCGCGGCGGCGTGGAACACCTCCTCCCGCGTCGCATCGCCCCAGATGGCGGGGATGCCCTGGGCGACCAGGCGTTCCGCGCCGGCGCGATCCTCCTCCACCACGATCAGCGGCAAATGATGGCGGCGGAGCGCGGCGATGACGAGGCTGCCGACGCGGCCGGAGCCGACGACGATGGCGTGCTGCTCCGGCACCGGCCAGGGGAGTGACGGTGGCGGCGAGGGGCGCGCCGCGGGGCGGGCCAGGCGCTTCTCCAGCCAGGGCGCCAGCGCCTCCGCCCCCTTCAGCAGCAGGGGGGGGTCGCGATGATGCTGGCGACGGCGGCGACCAGGATGGGGCCGCGCACGCCATCCGGCAGCAGGCCGTGGCGGATCGCGACCTCCGTCAGCAGGAAGGAGAATTCGCCGATCTGCGCGATGCCGGCGGCGACGACCAGCGCGATGCGGGGCGGCACGCGGAAGGCCAGCATCACGGCCAGGGCGCCGCCGCCGATGCCGACCAGCACGACGACGACGGAGGCGAGGGCGGCCAGGAGCTCGGCCGCCACCAGGCTGAGGTCGAGCAGCAGGCCGACGGAGACGAAGAAGATGGCGGAGAAGATGCGGGCCAGCGGCGTCGCCTCCGCCGCCGCCTGGTGGCCGACATCGCTTTCGCCGAGCACGATGCCGGCGAAGAAGGCGCCGAGCGCGAAGGAGACGCCGAAGAGGGAGGAGGCGAGCACCGCGACGCCGAGCGCCGCCGCCAGGACGGCAAGGGTGAAGAGTTCGCGCGAGCCCCCGCGCGCCACGCGCACCAGCGCCCAGGGCAGCGCGCGGCGGCCGGCCAGGACCATCACCAGCGCGAAGGCGATGAGGGAGGCGGCGGCCTTGCCGATATCCAGCACCACGCCCTGCCCATCCCCGCCGCCCGCCAGCGCAGGCAGGAGGACGAGGGCGAAGACCACGACGAGGTCCTGCATCACGAGCCAGCCGAGCGCGAGCCGCCCCGGCGGCCCGCCCAGCTTGCCGCGTTCCTCCAGCGCCCGCGTGGCCACGGCGGTGGAGGAGATGGCGAGCGCGAGCCCGAAGGCGATCGAGGCGCCCGGCGACAGGTCCAGCAACCCCTGCCCCACCAGGGCGCCGAGCCCCAAGGCGAGGGCGATCTGCAGCACCGCCCCGGGCACCGCGACCCGCCACACCGCCAGCAGGTCCGCCGGCTTGAAATGCAGGCCCACGCCGAAGAGCAGCAGCGCCACGCCGATCTCCGCCATGGCGGAGACCATGCCGCGCTCCGCCAGCGATCCCGGCAGCCAGGGGCCGATGACGATGCCGGCGGCGATGTAGCCGATCAGCGCCGGCAGGCGCAGCAGGCGCGCCAGGCTGCCGAGGATGAAGGCCAACAGGATGCAGGCGACGATGGTCGCCAGCATGGGGTCGGGTCCATGGGGCATGGCGCGACCATAGCGGAGGACGCCGCCACGCCCGCAAGGGCCTCGGGTTGCGGGTTGGGCGCCACCTTGCCACCATCGCCGGGATGCGCGCGCCCGACCCCTTCGACCTGATCTACGCCCGAGGCTCCATGCTGGCCTGGGACCCGCCCGCGCCCCGCCCCGGCGCGCCGGCGCTGCTGCTGCTGCATGGCGCGGCCTGCGGCCCCTGGGTCTGGGCGGAAGGTTTCGGCGCCCGGCTGTCGCAGGCCGGCTTCCGCGCCTTCGCGCCGGGCTTCAACCGCGGCACGGCGCAGCGCCCCGCGGGCATCGCGGATTTCGCCGATGACGCGCGCGCGGCGATCGCGGCGATCCGGCAGCCCGTCGTGATCGTCGGGCATTCGCTGGGCGGGCTGGTCGCGCAGCGGCTGCTGGCGGAGCCGGGCGTGGCTGGCATCGCGCTGCTGGCGCCGGCGCCGCCGGAGGGCCTGGCCTGGGCCAATTGGCGGCTGGCGATGGCGGACCCGCCCCTGTGGCGGGCGGTGGCGCGGATGACGGAACCGGGCGCGGGCCTGGCCCACGCCGCCCTGCTGAAGCGCGCCCTGTTCAGCGCGGCGATGCCGGAGGCGCTGGCGCTGCGGCACCTGGCCCGCATGGGCGCCGAAAGCCGCAGCGCGCTGCTGGAAGCGCAGGCGCCGCAACCCGTGCCGCCGGCCTGGGGGGTGGGCAAGCCCGCCGTGATCTATGGCGCGCGGCGGGACCCGCTGGTGCCGCCCGACGCCGTGGTGCGCACCGCCGCCTGGCACGCCGCGCCCTTCGCCCTGCTGGACGGCATGGCGCATGCGATGATGCTGGACCGGGGCTGGGAGAACCTGGCGGACCGTCTGCTGGCCTGGGTGGAGGAAGGCTGGAAATGAGCGACGCGGTCCTCATCACCGGCGGCTCCGGCGGCATCGGCCGCGCCATCGCGCGGCGCGCGGTGGAGGCAGGGTTTTCCGTGGTCAACCTCGACCTGCGGGCGCCGGAGGAGCCGCTGCCGCGCGAAATCTTCTTCAGTTGCGACTTCGCTGACCTCGTCTCGGCGCGTGCCGTTCTGGCGGAGGTCGCGGCGAAGCACGCGCCGCTGCGGCTGGTGAACAATGTCGGCGTGGTGAAGCCCGCGAGCATCGAGGAGACGACGCCGGAAGACCTGGCGACGGTGATGGATGTGAACCTGCGCAGCGCCCTGCTGGCGGCGCAGGCGCTGCTGCCCGCGATGCGCGCGGCGCGCTTCGGGCGGATCGTCAACATCGCCTCCCGCGCCGCGCTGGGGAAGGAACTGCGCAGCGCCTATGGGGCCAGCAAGGCGGGGCTGATCGGGCTGGCGCGGACCTGGGCGCTGGAACTGGCGGCCGATGGCATCACGGTGAACGCCATCGGGCCGGGGCCGATCGCGACCGAGCTGTTCCGCCGCGCCAACCCGGACAACAGCCCGCGCACCCGCGCGATCATCGAGGGGGTGCCGGTGAAGCGGCTCGGCACGCCGGAGGATGTGGCGCATGGCGTCCACTTCTTCCTGGATGACCGCGCGGGCTTCGTGACGGGACAGGTGCTGTATGTCTGCGGGGGGATGACGGTGGGGCTGGCGCCGGTCTGATCGGGTGATGCTGGGGAAGGCGCTGCCTTCCCCAGACCCCATCCGCCAGGAGGCAGAGCCTCCTGGACCGTCATCAGTCAAAAACCTCGCGGTCCAGGGTCCCGTTGGACCCTGGCGAGGGGGGTCCGGGGGGAGCAGCGCTCCCCCCGCCCGCCTACCCCGCCGAAACCCAGGGCGTGACCAGGTCCGCCGGCCCCAGCGGCCGGCTGCCGCGCACCATCGTGCGGTGCAGGCGCCAGGCGGCCGGGAAGGCGGCGCGGTGCAGGACGGCGCGATTGTCCCAGACCACCAGATCCCCCTCCCGCCAGCGATGGCGCAGCGTGATGGCGGGGTCCGTCGCCGCGCCCAGCAGGCGGTGCAGCAGCGCCGCGCCCTCTCCCTCCGGCAAGCCACGCACCCGCGCGGTGGTGTCGTGGTCCAGCACCAGCGCGCGCCGCCCCGTGGCGGGGTCGATCCGCACCAGCGGATGCACCACAGGGGCCAGGCCGGCGGCGCGGCCGCGGGGATGGGCGTGTTCCACCGCCAGATACTCGATCCGCTCCCGCAGATGGGGATCGAGCCGCGCATAGGCCGCGACCTGGGAGGCGAAGGCGATGACGCCACCCTCCGCCGGGATCGCCGCGGCGAAGAGGGCGGAATAGCGGCTGGGCTCCGCCGCCCAGGTCATGTGCGCATGCCACTGGGCGTGGCGGTCATCGGGCTCGTCCTGCTCCAGCACCACCTCCGGCAGGCCGGGCAAGGCGAGGCGGGAGAGCGGGTGGCGGGACAGGGTGCCGAGGCGCGCCGTGAAGGCCACCTGCTGCACGGGATCCAGCGCCTGGCCGCGCAGCACCACCACCTCATGCGCCTCCAGCGCCTGGCGGAGCGCGGCGGCGCCGGCCTCATCCAGGTCGCGCGTCACATCGAGGCCGAGGATCTCCACCCCGAAGGCGGGATGCAGGGGCCGCGTTTCCAGCCCGCGGGCGGACAGCGCGGCGGGGCGGGCATCGAGGATGGCGGCGGGGAGGGAGGACATGGCGGCGATGTTCCAGGCGGACATGGGGGGCGGCGGGGCGGGCGCGGCTGGAGCGTCAACACCCCTTGCGGATCGCGTCCCTGCAGCCCGGCATGAAAACCCCTCTTGCATCGTGGAATTCGGATACACCGCTTCGGGCCGCCGAGTCCACCATATCCGAGCGTCCGATCAAATAAAAACGACGCAATGACGTGTAACACTTGATATGGCGACCATGATCGTGGAACATCCGCCCATGGCTGAATTCCCCCCGCCGCGGCGGCCGCGCGCCGCGCCGCTCACCGACCGCCTCACGCAATTCCTGGAAGGTCCCGGCGCGCTGGCGTTGCGGGCGCTGCTTGTGATGGGCACCACCGCGGCGGCGCTGGCGGCACTCGGGCTGATCCGGCCGTGACCCAGGCCGCCGCCATCGCCGCCGCGGCGATGCTGGGCTGGCTGATCGCCATCCTCCTCACCGCCCCGCCGCCGGAGGAGGAGGAGGAGATGGGGGCGCTGCTGGCCGCGACCGTGGTCCTGTAGGCCACGCTTCCGTTGGGGCGGCGCCTCCCCTATCTCGCGCCAAACCGGGAAGGGCTTGGGCGGTGGTGAAGGTGGCGGGGGCGGCGCTGCTGGTGGCGGGTGGCGCGGCCTGGCTGGCGCAGGATGCGGGCTGGCGGCAGGGCGCGCTCTGGCTGCTGGGGGCGGCGCTGGGCCTCGCGCTGTTCCAGGCGAGCTTCGGCTTCGCCGGCGCCTTCCGGCGCCTGCTGGCGGAGGGGCGGGGCGCCGGGCTGCGGGCGCAGATGGTGCTGCTGGCGATCGCGACCCTGCTGATGCTGCCGGCGATCGACGCGGGCAGCCTGCTGGGCGCGCCGGTGCGGGGCTTCGTCTTTCCGACCGGCGTCGCGCTGCTGCTGGGCGCCTTCCTGTTCGGGATCGGGATGCAGATCGGCGGCGGCTGCGCCTCCGGCACGCTCTACACGGCCGCCGGGGGCCAGGGGGCGCGGATGTGGATCACGCTGGCGGCCTTCGTGGCGGGAGCGACCCTGGCGGCCTGGCAGCATGAGGCATGGGCGGGCTGGCCGGGGCTGGCGCCGCTGTCGCTGCCGGCAGCGCTGGGCCTCTGGCCGGCGGTCGGGCTCAGCCTGGCGGTCTTCGCGCTGGTCTGGGCCGCGTCCCGCGCGATCGAGCAGGCGCGGCATGGCGGGGTGGAACGCATGGCCTGGCGCCCCGCCGCCCCCTTCCCCGCCGTGCTGTGGCGCGGGCCCTGGCCGATGGCCTGGGGGGCCGTGGCGCTGGCGGGGCTGTCGGTGCTGACGCTGTTCCTGGCGGGGCGGCCCTGGGCGATCACCGCGGCCTTTCCCCTGTGGGGTTCGAAGGCGGTGGAGGCGCTGGGCTGGGACGATCCCGCCTTCTGGCCCTTCTGGGAGGACCCGACCCGGACGGAGGCGCTGCTGCGGCCGCTGCTGGCGGACCGGACCACGCTGATGGATCTCGGCCTCATGGCGGGCGCCTTCCTGGCGGCGGCGCTGGCGGGGCGCGCGGGGGGCTGGCGCTGGCCGAGGGCCGGGGAGGCCGCAGCCTCCATCCTGGGGGGGCTGCTGCTGGGGGTGGGGGCGGTGCTGGCCTCGGGCTGCAACATCAGCGCCTATCTTGGGGGCATCGCCTCCGGCAGCCTGCATGGCTGGGTGTGGATCGGGCCGGCGCTGCTGGGGAATGCGGTGGGGCTGCGGTTGCGGCCCCTCTTCGGCCTGGGGCGTGCGTGATACGGTGGATTTGACACCGTTAATTCGTGCATTGTAGCAACTGCCGAGGAACGACGCCGAATGTCGCCGGGGAATGAACCATGATCCGCATCACATTGGTCGCCGCCGCGCTGGCGGCGGGGCTGCCGCTGGCCGGGGCGCGCGCGCAGGCGCCGCTGGTGGCGGAAGGCTGCATCGGCTGCCATGGGCCGAATGGCGCCGGCGCGGGCGGGGTGCCGGCGCTTGCGGGGCGGGACCGGGCGGAGCTGGTGGCGCTGATGGCGGCCTTCCGGGCGAATGAACGCCCGGCCACCATCATGGGCCGCGTCGCCCGCGGCTACACGGAGGCCGAGATCGCCGCCGCCGCCGACCATTTCGCCCGCCTGCCGCGCTGAGGAACCGGACCATGACCCTCTCCCGCGGCGCGCTGCTGGGCGCCGCCGCGCTCCTCGCCACCCCGTCCCTGTCCCGCGCCCAGGGCCAGGCGCGGCTGCTGGTGGTGGGGGGCGGCTTCGGCGGTGCCTCCGCCGCCGCCTTCGCGCGCCGCCGCTACCCGGACCTGGCGGTGACGCTGGTGGAGCCGAAGACGCGCTTCGTCACCTGCCCCTATGGCAACCTCGTCATCGGCGGCGTGCGGCAGATGGGTGACATCACCCATGGCTATGACGGGCTGCGGGCCCGGGGCGTCCGCGTGGTGCATGACTGGGCCACGGGCATCGACGCGGCCGCGAAGCGCGTGCGGCTCGGCGGCGGGGAGACGCTGGCGTATGACCGGCTGATCCTCTCCCCCGGCATCGCGCTGCGCTGGGGCGCGATCGAGGGCTATGACGAGGCGGCATCCGAGCGCCTGCCCCATGCCTGGGTCCCCGGCGATGGCGCCCAGACCCTGCTGCTGCGCCGGCAGCTGGAGGAAATGCCGGATGGCGGGGTGGTGGGGCTGGCCATCCCCGGCAACCCCTTCCGCTGCCCGCCCGGCCCTTACGAGCGCATCAGCATGATCGCGGCCTACCTGAAGCGCCACAAGCCTCGGTCGAAGATCCTGGCGCTGGATGCGAAGGATGCCTTCAGCAAGCAGGGGCTGTTCCAGGATGGGTGGAACGCCCTCTATCCCGGCATGATCGAATGGGTGCCGGCCAACCGCGATGGCCGCGTGACGCGGGTGGATGCGGCGGAACGCGTGCTGGAGACGGAATTCGGCACCCGCCACAAGGTGGACGTCGCCAACGTCATCCCGCCCCAATCGGCCGCGCGCATCGCGATCGAGGCCGGGCTGACGGACCAGTCCGGCTGGGCGCCGGTGAACCCCGTGACCTTGGAAAGCCGGGTGGCGCCGGGCATCCATGTGGTGGGGGATGCCAACATCCCGGGGCCGATGCCGAAATCCGGCTACATCGCGAACAGCACCGCCAAGCAGGCGGTGGCGAGCGCGGTGGCGTCGCTGCGCGGCGAAGCGCCTCCCCAGGCCCTTTACTACAACACCTGCTACAGCCATGTGGGCGAGGATTACGGGATCTCCATCGTCGGCATCTTCCGCCCCAATGCGGAAGGCACGGCGATCGTGGAGGTGCCGAATTCCGGCGGCGTCTCCCCGCGGGGGGATCTGCCGGAACAGCGGCGGCTGGAGGCGACCTATGCCGACAGCTGGTATGAGAGCATCACGAAGGACATGTTCGCCTGATGAACACCCCCCTGCCCCGGCGCGCCGCAATCGGCCTGCTGCTGCTGGCGCTGCCCGGCGCGGCGGTGGCGCAGGAGGATGCGGTGGCGGCCGCGATCCGGGAGCAGGTGGGCGACACGCCGGCCACCGAGGGCGGCATCACGCTGCGCGCGCCCCCGGTCGCGGAGAATGGCGGCCAGGTGCCGGTGACGGTGCTGGTGGAAAGCCCGCAGACGGCGGAGGCGCATGTGACCGCCATCCATGTCTTCGCCACCCGCAACCCGACGCCGGGGGTGGCGAGCTTCCGGCTGACGCCGCTGATGGCGCGGGCGGAGGTGCAGACGCGCATCCGCCTGGCGGAGGACCAGCGGATCATCGCCGTCGCGACGATGAGCGACGGCACGGTGCGGCGGACGGCCGCCGAGCTGCGCGTGACGACCGGGGGGTGCCTCTCGTGACCCTCGCGACACCGCGCATCCGCGTCCCGCGCAGCGCCCGGGTGGGGGAGGCGGTGGAGATCCGCGCCCTGATGGAACACCCGATGGAGACGGGGCTGCGCCAGGATGGCGGCCGGACGGCGCCGCGGGACATGCTGCAGCGGCTCACTGTCTCGGTGAACGGGGCGCTGGCCTTCCAGGCGGAATTCCGCAACGGGACCTCCGCCAACCCCTACCACGTGTTCTTCCTGAAGCTGGACCGCACCAGCGAACTGGTCTTCACCTGGACCGATGAACAGGGGCGCAGCGCGCGGGCGCAGGCCAGGGTCACCGTGGGGTAGAAGGGGCGGCTGAATCCGGCCTGGAAGGCCGCTTCCTGCCGCCAAGCCTTGCGTTCGCGCGGCCCTTAAGCTAGGCGTCCCCCGGCGTCGGCACCCCTGGAGGCCGGCGCTTTTCTTTTCAAAGGAGCCTGGCAATGGTCCAGACAGTACGGATCGAGGCCGTGGCGCGCGAGCACGCAGGTAAGGGGGCAGCACGCGCGACCCGCCGTTCGGGGCTTGTCCCCGGTGTCGTCTATGGCGCCAAGCAGGAGGCGACGCTCGTGTCGCTCGACCCGCGCGACGTCATGAAGGAACTGACCAAGGGTGGCTGGCAGTCGCACCTCTATGAGGTTGCGGTGAAGGACGGCCCGACGGAGCGCACGATCATGCGCGACGTGCAGTTCGACCCGGTGACCGACCGCCCCATCCATGTCGATTTCCAGCGCGTCGCCCCCGGCGCCCGTATCCGCGTGCGCGTCCCCGTGACGTTCCTGCATGAGGACACCTCCCCCGGCATCAAGGCCGGCGGCGTCCTGAACGTGGTGCGGCGCGAGGTCGAGGTGATGGCCGAGATCGACAAGGTCCCGGACAGCTTCCAGATCGACCTGGCCGCAGCCAAGGTGGGCGAGAGCCTGCGCTGGTCCGCGATCAAGGACAATTTCGGCGCCCGCCCGGTGATCGTCGGCCGCGACTTCGTCGTGGCGACCGTCGCCGCGCCGACGACCGATGAGTCGCTGACGCCCGTCGTCGCCGCGCCGGTGGCGGACCCGAAGGCCAAGGGCAAGGGCGGCAAGGCTGCCCCCGCCAAGGCCGCGCCGGCCGCCGCTGCCAAGCCGGCCGCGCCCGCCAAGAAGAAGTAAAACCCGACCGGGGCCGCCCCGCCAGCAAAGGCGGGGCGGGCCCGGCCTTTTGTCTCGACGCAGGGGCCGGCCCGCCCGGCCCCGCTGGCGGAGGATGTCGTGGCGCTGCTGTGGGTTGGCCTCGGGAATCCGGGGCAGGAACACGCCAAACAGCGCCACAACATCGGCTTCATGGCGATGGATGCCATCGCCCGCCGCCACGGCTTCTCCGCCTGGCGCAAGCGCTTCAAGGGGCTGGTGGCCGAAGGCGCGATCGGCGGCACCAAGGTGCTCGCCCTGAAGCCCGAGACCTACATGAACGCCAGCGGCGATTCCGTGCAGCAGGCTGCCGCCTTCCTGAAACTGGCGCCGTCCGATGTCTGGGCCTTCCATGACGAGCTGGATTTGGCGCCGGGCAAGGTGCGGGTGAAGAAGGGCGGCGGTGCCGCCGGCCATAACGGCCTGCGGGACATGCAGCGCGCCTTCGGCAGCCCGGATTTCTGGCGCGTGCGGCTCGGCATCGGGCATCCCGGCCACAAGGACCGGGTGCATGGCCATGTGCTGGGCAATTTCGCCAAGGTCGATACCTGGGTGGAGCCGCTGCTGGACGCGGTGGCCGATGCCGCGCCGCTGCTGGCCGGCGGCAAGGCCGAGGATTTCATGACGCGCGTGGCGCTTCTGACGCAGCAAGGACCAGCGTGATGGAAAACGACGAAGCCATGTTCGGCGGGGATTTCGGCGGCCCCGGCCCCGAGGATTTCGCCAATGGCGCCGCGGCGCTGGCCGCGGGGCTGATCCGCGAAGCCCAGGCGCTGGCCCAGGCGGCGGCCGCGCTGCGCGCCACCGGCAACCCCAACCCGCCCGGCGTGGCGGCGGCGGAGCCGATTTCCGATGTGCGCCGCCTGCGCATGGTGCTGCACACCGCCGGTGAGGCCGCCTTGCGCGCCGCCCTCGCGCTCGATGCCGCGGCGCTGCTGGCGGAGAACCGCAGCCCGCAGGAACACGCCATCCGCATCGCCGATGCCGCCAAGCGCGTCGGCCTGCCGGCGGGGACGCTGGCGCCGCTGCTGCGTTCCGCGGCGCTCGATTTCCGCACCGATGACGCGGCGGCGCGCATCGCCGCCTCCACCCTGGCCGCCGATCTCTGCGCGCTGCTTTCTCAGGAATCCTGATCCCATGGGCTTCAATTGCGGCATCGTCGGCCTGCCCAATGTCGGCAAGTCCACCCTGTTCAACGCGCTGACCGCGACGGCCAGCGCCCAGGCCGCCAACTACCCCTTCTGCACGATCGAGCCGAATGTGGGCCGCGTGGCGGTGCCGGACCCGCGGCTTGGCGTGCTGTCGAAGATCGGCAAGTCGCAGAAGATCATCCCGACCAGCCTGGAATTCGTGGACATCGCCGGGCTGGTGCGCGGCGCCTCCAAGGGCGAGGGGCTGGGCAACCAGTTCCTGGCCAATATCCGGGAGGTGGATGCGATCGTCCATGTGCTGCGCTGCTTCGAGGATGACGACATCACCCATGTCGAGGGCAGCGTCGATCCGGTGCGGGATGCGGAGACGGTCGAGACGGAGCTGATGCTGGCCGACCTCGACAGCCTGGAGAAGCGCGTCATCGGGCTGCAGAAGCGCGCGCGCGGCGGCGACAAGGAAGCGACGGCGCAGATGGCGCTGATCGAGCCGATCCTGGCGGCGCTGCAGGAAGGCCGCCCCGCCCGCACGGCGATCCCGAAGGGGGAGGAGGAGGCGGTGCGTCGCCTCCAGCTCATGACCTCCAAGCCCGTGCTCTATGTCTGCAATGTGGAGGAGGCCTCCGCCGCCAGCGGCAATGCGTTCAGCGCGCGGGTGTTCGAGATGGCGAAGGCGCAGGGGGCCAAGGCCGTCATCGTCTCCGCCGCCATCGAGGCCGAGATCAGCCAGATGGCGGATGCGGACCGGGCGGACTTCCTGGAGTCGCTGGGCCTTGCCGATAGCGGGCTCGATCGCATCATCCGGGCGGGGTACGAACTGCTCGGCCTGATCACCTATTTCACGGTGGGGCCTAAGGAGACGCGGGCCTGGACCATCATCCGCGGCACCAAGGGGCCGGGGGCGGCGGGCGTCATCCATGGCGATTTCGAGCGTGGCTTCATCGCGGCGGAGACCACGGCCTATGATGACTATGTCTCGCTGGGTGGCGAGCAGGGCGCCAAGGAAGCGGGGAAGATGCGCGTCGAGGGCAAGGAATACGTGGTGAAGGACGGCGACGTCCTGCTGTTCCGGTTCAACGTTTGAGGGGATTGCGCAGGTAGCGGAGACCCCCACCCCGACCCTCCCCCGCAAGCGCGGGGGAGGGAGTATGGGACGCTCCCTCCCCCGCGCTTGCGGGGGAGGGCTGGGGTGGGGGTTTGGGCCGCCTCGCTATGCCGCCAACCCGCGCTTCCTGAGCAGCGCATCCACCGCCGGCTTGCGCCCCCGGAACCCCACATAGAGATCCATCGGGTCCTTCGTATCCCCCGCCTCGAACACCGCCTTCAGCCGCGCGGCGAGATCGGCGTGGAAGGGGTCGCCCGCTTCCTCGAAGGCTTCGAAGCCGTCGGCGTCCAGTACTTCCGCCCAGAGGTAGAAATAGTACCCCGCCGCGTAGCCGCCGCCCGCGAACAGATGCCCGAAATGGATCGGGCGGTGGCGCAGCCCGATCGCGTCGGGCATGTCGATCTCGCGCAGGAAGTCGCTTTCGAAAGCCGCGAGATCGAGCGTTTCCGGCGATGCCACGCGGTGCAGCGCCAGGTCGATGAGGGCGGAGGAGACGTATTCCACCGTCGCGAAGCCCTGGCCCTCATTCCGCGCCGCCAGCAGCTTTTCCAGTAGCGCCTCCGGCAGCGGCTCGCCCGTCTCGACATGCTTCGCGTAGCGGCGCAGCACGTCGGGGACGCTCAGCCAGTTCTCCATCACCTGCGAGGGGAACTCGACGAAATCGCCGAGCACCGCGGTGCCGGATTGCGACGGGTAGCGCGCCGTGCTCAGCAGCCCGTGCAGCGCGTGGCCGAATTCGTGAAACAGCGTGCGGGCATCGTCGAAGGACAGCAGCGTGGGCGATGCCTTCGCCACGTTGTTGTTGTTGACGATGATGGGGGAGACGCGGCCATCCAGCGCATCCGCCACGCGGAAGCTGCTCATCCAGGCGCCGGACCGCTTGCCGGAGCGCGCGAAATTGTCGAGCAGGAAGACGCCGCGATGCGCGCCATCCGCGTCCGTCACCTCGAAGGCGCGGACATCCTGGTGGTAGCGCGGGATGTCGGCGCGTTCCTCGAAGCGGATGCTGAAGAGGCGCTTCGCCGTGTCGAAGACCGCCGCCAGCATGGCGTCCAGCGCGAAATAGGGCTTGAGCGCGCCGGCATCGATGGCGTGCTTCTGCTGGCGGGCGCGTTCGGCCCAGAAGCGCCAGTCCCAGGCCTCGATCGGGTCGTTGTGGCCGGCGGCGCGGGCCATGGCGGCCAGTTCCTCGCGCTCCGCCGCCGCGCGCCGCTTGGCGGGTTCCCAGGCCGCGCGCAGGAGGCCCTCCGCCGCTTCGGGCGTGCGCGCCATGGTGTCCACCAGCCGGTATTCCGCGAAATCGGCGTGGCCGAGCAGCCGGGCGCGTTCCGCCCGGAGCGCCAGGATTTCCTTCACCAGGGCCGCATTGTCGCGGTCGGGATGCAGGGCGCCGCGGGCGACCCAGGCGCGCCACGCCTTCTCCCGCAGCGCGCGCTCGGTCGAGAAGGTCAGGAAGGGCTCGACGGAGGAGCGCGCGAGGGTGATGACGTAGCCCTCCGCGCCCCGTTCCTTCGCGGCCTCCCGCGCCGCCTGGACCAGGCTGTCGGGCAGGCCGCCGAGCTGGTCCGGCGCCAGTACCATCTGCCAGTCATTCTCGTCCGCCAGCACGTTCTGCCCGAAGCTGGTGTGCAGCGTGGCGAGGCGGGTGGAGAGTTCCGTCAACCGGTCGCGCGTCGCCTGGTCCAGCGCCGCGCCGGCCCGCACCAGGCCCTGGTAGCGGCGCTCCAGCAGGCGCTTCTGGTCGGGGGCGAGGGCGAGCGTGTCGATCCGCGCATGCAGCGCCGCGACGCGGCTGAAGATGCCGGGGTCCAGCGCGATGGCGGATCGGTGGCGCGCCAGCTTCGGCGCCCAGTCCCGCTCCACCGCCTGCAATTCGGGCGTGGCCTGGCTCAGGGTGAGGTTGAAGAAGACGGAGGCGATCCGCGTCAGCATCCCGCCGGCGCGTTCCAGCGCCTCCATCGTGTTCGCGAAATCGGGCGGCGCGGGGTTGTCGCCGATGGCGGCGATTTCCGTCAGATGGGCTGCCAGCGCGGCATCGAAGGCCGGGGCGAAATGCCCGGCCCGGATCAGGTCGAAGGGCGGCACGCCGAAAGGGGTGGTCCAGGGGCGGAGGAGCGGGTTCTCGGTCATGCCTCATTTGTGGGGTGCCGGCCCGCACGGGTCCAGGCCTACTCGACAGGATCGCGCGATCCGCTAGCGTCACCACCAAGCATACCGGGACGGAACGTGACCATGCAGCGCAGCGAAACCCGCATCCTGACCACCCATACCGGCAGCCTGCCCCGGCCGGCGGCGCTGACGAAGCTCTATGCGCGGCGCGTGCGGGGCGAAGCGGTGGACCCCGCGGCGATCGAGGCGGAAGGGCGCGCGGCACTCCAGGGCATCATCCCGAAGCAGATCGAAAGCGGGCTCGACATCATCAACAATGGCGAGCAGCAGCGGGAAAGCTTCGTGCTGTACCTCCGCCACCGGCTCAGCGGGCTGGGGGACAGCAGCAGCCGCACGGGCTGGGCGGACCTTGATGCCTATCCCGACTACAAGGCGCAGCTGAAGGAGTTGGCCAGCAAGCAGGAAGCCGTGACCAACACGGATTTCCTGCCCGCCGCGATCGGGGAGGTCCGCTACCTCGACCCCGCCGCCGTCAACGACGAATGCACGGATTTCCGGACCGCGCTGGCGGCGCATTCCGGCAGCTACGCGGAGGCGTTCCTGACCGCGCCATCGCCCGGCATCATCGGCTCCATCGTGCAGAACCGCCACTATGCGACGGAGGAAGCCTATCTCGCGGCGCTCGGCGATGCGCTGAAGGTCGAATACGAGGCGATCGTCGCGCAGGGCTTCGTGCTGCAGCTGGATTGCCCCGACCTGGCGCTGGAACGGCATTGTTCCTATCGCGACCGGCCGCTTTCCGACTTTCTCCAGTTTTGCGAACGTGTGATCACGGCGATCAACCGCGCCATCGCCAACATCCCGCGGGACCGCGTACGGCTGCATGTCTGCTGGGGCAACTACGAAGGCCCGCATGACCATGACGTGCCGCTGGAGGACATCCTGCCCATCGTCACGCAGGCCAATGTCGGCGGCTTCGTGCTGCCCTTCGCCAACCCGCGCCATGCGCATGAATACAAGATCTTCGAACGCAAGCCGCTGGCGGAGGACCAGATCCTCGTCGCCGGCGTGCTCGACACCACCACGAACTTCATCGAGCACCCGGAAGTGATCGCGGACCGGATCGAGCGCGTGGCGCGCGTGATGGGCGATCCGCGCCGCGTGCAGGCGGGCACGGATTGCGGCTTCGATACCTCCGCGGGGCGTGGCCGCGTGGCGAATGACGTGGTCTGGGCGAAACTGAAGTCGATGCGCCAGGGCGCGGAGATGGCCTCCGCCCGGCTGTTCAGGAGCTGATCGCGATGTGCTGGTTCTGCATGGGCCCCGACGCGCAGCTGGGCTTTCACGCCGAGATCGTCGAGGAGGACGAGGAGGAGGCGCCGGTTCAGGAAACCGGCGCACCCACCGCTTCCAGCCCCGCGCGCGCCACTTCCATGTCATCGGAATAGTGGCCGCCGGAGACGCCGATGGCACCGATCATCTGGCCCTCCTCCATCACGGGATAGCCGCCGCCGAAGATGACCAGGCGCGGCGTGTGGGTGATGCCGTGCAGCAGCGGCGGGTCGTTCTTGATGAAGTCCCACCAGACATGTGTGGCGATGCCGAAGGAGGACGCCGTCCAGGCCTTGTCCTGCGCGATCTGGATGGCGAGATGCGCGGCGCCGTCCATGGCGTGGAAGGCCTTGAGCTGGCCGCATTCATTCACGACGGCGATGCACATCGCCTTCTTGAGGTCGCGCGATTTCGCGATGGCGGCCTCGATCATCCGCTGCGCGGTGTCGCCATCGATGCTGCGCTTGATGATGGACATCTGCGTTCCCCCTACACCGCCCGCGCGGCAACCTGAGCTTCGACCAGCGCGACGGCCACGCGGCGCGGCGCATAGGCATCGCCGACGAGGTGCGTGCGCTCCACCCCTGCCCGCTTCAGCGCCTCCACCAGGCCGTTGCGCGATTGCGCCTGGCCAATCCAGAGCAGCGCGGCGCAATCCTCCACCCAGCCTTCCCGCCCCGTGAGGTAGTGGCGCAGCACCACCGCGCCGCCCTCGATCCGGACGGGGGCCATGGAGGTGCGGAATTCCGCGCCGGCCTTGTCGAGTTCGCGGAGAGTCGCGATGCGCGACACCATCGGCAATTCGCGGAAGGGTTCGAAGAAGCGCGTCGTGACCATCAGTTTCCCGAGCGACGCCACGGCTTCCGCGATGGCGGCGGCCCAGTAGTAGCCATCCTCATCCATCATCAGGATGCGCCCCGCATTGCCGCCGCGCAGCGAGGCGAGGTCGCCGATAGAGGTCGGCGCAAGCACCGGAACGCTGCCATCGCCGGGCAGCGACGGCGCCACGGCCTGCGCGCCCGTCGCGACGATCACGGCGTGCGGCTGCTCCGCCACGATTTTTGCGAGAGTCGCTTCCTCGTTGAGGCGCAGTTCGACACCGGCGCGCTTCAATGCGCCTTCCTGGAACAGGGTGAGGTGCCGGACCTCGCCGCCCAGCGGGAAGTGGCTGGCGTCGCGGAACTTGCCGCCGAGCACGGCATCCCGTTCGAACAGCACCACGCGATGGCCGCGATCGGCGGCGGTGCGCGCGGCTTCCATCCCCGCGGGGCCACCGCCGACGACGACGACGGTGGAACGCACGGCCTGCTTCAGCTTGCCGAAAAAATGCTCCCGGCCGGCGAGCGGATTGGTGGAGCAGCCGATCGGCTCGCCGCTGGAAATCCAGTCCCAGCACTGGTTGCAGGCGATGCAGCGGCGGATTTCGGCGGCACGGCCGGTTCGCGCCTTGTTCGCCCATTCGGGATCGACGATCAGCGCGCGGCAGAGACCCACCATGTCGCCATCGCCGGATGCGATGATGCTCTCCGCCTGTTCCGGCGTCTGCACGCGGGTGGATTGCACCACCACGCAATCATCGCCCACCGCGCGCTTCACCGCGGCCTGGATGCCCCGGTAGGATTCCTGCGGCCAGTGGCGGTCCGGCAGATGCGTGTCGATGGTGTTGAAGTTGCCCTGGCTGAGGGAGACGTAGTCGCAGAGACCTTCACGGGCGAGCCGCGCCGCGATCTCGCAGGCCTGGTCGGCATCGATGCCGCCATCGGTGAATTCCTCCACCGCCAGGCGATAGCCGATGATGGCGCGGTGGCCGATGCGGCGGCGGACGCCCTGCAGGATCTCGGTCGGGAAGCGGAGGCGATTCTCCAGGCTGCCGCCGTAGCGGTCATCGCGCTTGTTCGTGTAGGGGGAGACGAACTGGCCGATCAGATGGCCCTGCGCGCCATGCACCTCCACGCCGTCCGCGCCGGTCTCCATGGCGTTGAGCGAGGCGGAGACGAAGGCTTCCACCATCTGCTCCACCTCCACCGTCGTCAGCGCATGGGGCGTGCCGCCGGAGCGCGGGCAGGGGATGGCGGAGGGGGCGAGCAAGGTGCCGACGCGGCGGCCGAGATGCTGGCGCCCGCCATGATTCATCTGGAAGACGAAGAGCGCGCCGGCCTTGTGCACCTGGTCGACCAGGCGGCGCAGGCCGGGAATCGGGCCGCGGTCGAACAGGGGAATGGCCTGCGGCGTCACCGCATCCCCGGGATGCACCCGCGCGGCCTCGCTGACCACCACGCCCGCGCCGCCTTCGGCAACGGTGCGATAGAAGGCCAGCATACGGTCGCCGACGCGATTCTGCTCCGCGAGGTTGGAGGTGGTGGCGACCCGCATCACGCGGTTGCGCGACGTCGCCGCGCCGATCCGCACCGGCGTGAACAGCCTTGGAAAAGCCTGAACGCGTCCGCCGTCCATGCGCCGGATGTCCTCCCGATTGACGCCACCCTATGGCCATCGGGTTGTCCGGACAAGGTAGCTTGCGCGACTGGCGGGTATCGCGCGATGCTGCGCGCGGGAAGAAACGACACCGGGAATGCCATGGCGCGTCTCGACGCAGCGGTCAGCCTGTTCTGGGTCCTGCTCGGCATCGCGCTGTGCTGGAGTTCGATGGGGCTTGGCTTGAGCGACCCGAGCGGACCGGCCTCCGGCTTCTTTCCCTTCCTGGCGGGGCTGCTGGTGCTGGGCGGCGGAGTCGGGCTGCTGCTGCGCCATGTCGTGACCGGCGGCCAGCCGGCGCCCGGGGAGGAGATCGCCCCGCAATTCTGGGAGGCACCAGGCGCGCCCTTCCGCACCGCCGTGCTGATCGTCGTCGTCGGCGGCATGATCGTGGCGGTGCCCTGGCTGGGCTTCGCGCTGGCGGGCGCGGTGGGGCTGCCCATCCTGTTCCGCGTGATCGCGCCGGACAAATCCTGGGTATCCGCCATCGTCACCGGCATCATCGCCGCCGGCGGCATGCATCTGCTGTTCGCGGTCGCGCTCGGCACGCCGCTGCCGCGCGGCCCCTTCGGGTTCTGACGCATGGATCCGATCAGCGGCCTGCTGGCGGGGTTCGAGGTCATCCTGACCTGGCAGAACATCCAGTTCATCTTCATCGGCAGCGTCATCGGCACGCTGATCGGCGTGCTGCCGGGCATCGGGCCGCTGGCGGCGCTGTCGCTGCTGCTGCCGGCGACGGTGGCGCTGCCGCCGGTGGGCGCTGTCGCGATGCTCTGCGCCATCTTCTACGGGTCGATGTATGGCGGATCGATCACCTCGATCCTCGTAAACATCCCCGGGGAGGCCGCTTCCGTCGTCACCTGCCTCGATGGCTATGCCATGGCGAAGCAGGGGCGCGCGGGGGCGGCGCTCGGCATGGCGGCGCTGGGGTCCTTCATCGCGGGCACGGTCGGCATCGTGGTGCTGTGCCTGGCGGCGCCGATGCTGGGCGCCTTCGCCATCCGCATGGGACCGCCGGAATATGCCGCGCTCATGCTGCTGGGCCTGGCCTGCACCATCCTGATGATCCAGGGATCGGCGCTGAAGGGCGCGATCATGATCGGGCTCGGCGCCTGGCTCGCCGCCATCGGCATGGATATCGTGACGGGCGAATTCCGCTTCACCGCGGGCAGCGTCGACCTCTCCGCGGGTATCGAGTTGCTGGCCGTGGTGATCGGGCTGTTCGGCGTCTCGGAGATCCTGCTGAATGTGGAGCAATCCGCGCGCGGCATGGCGGTGAAGGCGAAGCTGTCCAATCTGTGGCCGACGCGCGCCGACTGGAAGGCGTCCTGGGCGCCGATCCTGCGCGGCACGGGGCTCGGCTTCGCGATCGGGCTGCTGCCGGGCGGCGGGCCGGTCACGGCGTCCTTCCTCTCCTACGCCGTGGAGCGTCGCGTGGGTAAGAACCCCGAGACCTTCGGCAAGGGACGGATCGAGGGCGTGGCGGGGCCGGAGGCCGCGAACAATGCCGCGGTCTCGTCGGGCATGATCCCGCTGCTCTCGCTTGGCATTCCCGGCAATGCGGTGACGGCGCTGCTGATGGGCGCGCTCATCATCAACGGCGTGCAGCCCGGCCCGACCATGATGATCGACCGCGCCGATGTCTTCTGGGGCGTGATCGCCAGCCTCTATATCGGCAATGTCTTCCTGCTGGTGCTGAACCTGCCGCTGGTGGGGCTGTGGGTGCAGTTGCTGCGCGTGCCCTATGCCGTGCTCTTCCCGGCCATCCTGCTGCTGGCCCTCGTCGGCACCTATTCGGCCAACCGGAACCTGTTCGACCTCTGGGTCATGCTTGGCTTCGGTGTCGTGGGCTGGGCGCTGCGCAAATTCGGCTATGAGCTGGCGCCGCTGGTGCTGGCCTTCGTGCTGGCGCCGCTGCTGGAACAGTCGCTGCGCCAATCCATGGTGATGTCGCCCGACGGGGCGATGATCTTCCTCCAGCGCCCGCTGGCCGCGGTGATGATCGCCGCCGCCGTCGGGGTTCTTCTGCTGGTGGTCTTCAAGCGCAAAACAACAACCCTTGTGGGAGGAACAGCATGACCATCACCCGACGCGGATTGATCGCCACTGGCGCCGCACTGCCCTTCGCCGGCGCCGCCATGGCGCAGGAAACCCATCCCGCGCGCGCCGCGCTCAATGCCATCAAGCCCGCGGGCTATCCGCGGGAGCCGATCGAGATGGTCGTCGTCTATCCCGCCGGCGGCGGCATGGACATCACCGGCCGCGTCGTGCAGCGCTTCTTCGAGCGTGTGACCGGCGAGCGCAGCTTCGTGAACAACCGCACCGGCGGCGCGGGCCTGGTCGGCCACACCTGGCTGGCGACGCAGGCGCCGAGCGACGGGCATGCCGTCGGCATCATCGCGAACCTCGTGATCTCCGACGCCGCGCGGTCCCAGGGCCGCTGGCAGGTCAGCGACCTCGACCACATCGCGCATCTGAACGCGGAACCGCTGAACCTGATGGTCAATGCGGACGGCCCCTTCAAGACGGGCGGGCTGCGCGGGCTGCTGGAAGCGGCGCGGGCACGCCCCGGGACCATCCGCGTCGCGAATGTCGTCGGCGGCTACTACGAATACCTGATCGAGCAGCTGGAACAGGCCAGCGGATCGCGCTTCCTCAAGGTGCCGTTCCAGGGCGGTGGCCCCGGCATCACCGCGCTGCTCGGCAACAATGTGGACCTCGCCTTCGGCTTCTTCGCGGAGGTGCGCGGCCACATGCAGGGCAACCGCCTGCTCCCCATCGCCGTGACGGGCCGCCAGCCCACCGCCTTCCTGCCGGAAACGCCGACGGTGAACAGCGTGATCGGGCGGGACGACGTGAACTGGGGCGTCAGCCGCTGGATCGCGGTGCCGAAGGCGGTGCCGGCGGATCGCAAGGCCTGGCTGGCCGCGGCCTTCCGCGCCGCCGTCGCGGACCCCGCGCTGGTGGAGGAATTCCGCAACCTCGGCGCGCTGCCGGATCCGGCGCTGAACTCGCCGGCCGCGCTGAACGCCGCGGTGGCGCAGATGGCGGAAGCCGAGCGCGCCTACCTCGTCGCCTCCGGCCGGGTTCCGCGCTGACCATGGTTGATGTGTTGGGGTGGCGCGGCTGCTTCGGGGTGGTCACGCCCTCCACCAACACGGTGGTGCAGCCGGAGTACGACACGATGCGCCCGCGCGGCATCACGAACCATGTCGCGCGGATGCACATCGCCAATGATGCGCTGAACAGCGATGCCGATTTCAACACGCTGATCAGCCGCATCGATGCGGCGTTGGAAGGCGCGCTGGAACGCGTGCTGACGGCGCAGCCGGATCGCATCGTGCTCGGCATCTCCGCCGAGAGCATCTGGGGCGGCGGCCTGGCTGCTGCCCGCGCGATCCAGGATCGGGTGGACCGCATGACCGGCGGCCTGCCCTTCACCCAGGCGGCGGATGCGCTGCCGGCGGCGCTGAAGGCGCTGGGCATCACCGGCCCGGTCGGGCTGGTGACGCCCTACTTCCCCGTCGCCCACAGCCATCTCGTCAACTACCTGGCGGAGATCGGGTGCGAGGTGGTGGCGGCCAGGCATCTGCAACGCCCCTCCCCCGTCGGCATCGGCCTCACGCCGCTCGCCACGCTGCGGGAGGCGATCAATGAGGTGAACCGGCCGGAGGTCCGCGCCATCATCCAGTTCGGCGCCAACCTGCCCATGATGCACCTGGCGGCGCAGGCGGAGGCCTGGCTCGGCAAGCCCGTCATCGCCATCAATGCCGCGACCTACTGGCACGCGCTGCGCAGCCACGGGATCACGGACCGCATCACGGGCTGCGGGCGCCTGCTGGAGGAGCATTGAGCATGGCCACCAACGAGCAACGCCTGGCCGCGCTGGGCGTCACGCTGCCGCCGCCCTTCCGGGACGAGGCGAACCGCGTGCGCGCCCTGCGATCCGGCATCCATGTCTACATGAGCGGGCATGGGCCGCTCGGCGAGGGCAATGTGCCGCTGGTCGTCGGCAAGCTCGGCCGCGAACTCTCCATCGAACAGGGGCGGGAGGCCGCGCGGATCACCGGCCTCTGCTGCCTGTCCACCTTGCGGCACTATCTCGGCACGCTCGATCCGGTGGTGCGCTGCGTGCGCGTCATGGGCTTCATCAACTGCGCGCCCGGCTTCAACCGGCCGTCGGAGGTGCTGCACGGCTTCTCCGACCTCATGGTCGATGTCTTCGGGGAGGGCGGGCGGCATTGCCGCTCCGCGATCGGGGTGGCGGAGCTCTATTCCGACATCCCGATCGAGGTCGAGGCGCTGTTCGAACTGGGTTGACCCGCCAGCCCGGGCTGCGCGGTGACGCGGCCGCAGGGCGCGATCCTCCAGGCCCATGGGAACCAGGTCGCCGCGGGCTTCCTGCGGCTGCATGTTCGGGCGGTGCGGTGGATGAGACGGAGATCGCCTTCAAGCGGGCGAAGGCGGCCGATCAGGGTTCAGAGAAGGCGCAGCGGGCCGTCATTCTTCACCTCCTCCATCACGGCGTAGGTCCGCGTCTCCTTCACGCCGGGCAGGCTGAGCAGGACCTCCCCCAGGAAGCGGCGATAGGCGGCCATGTCGGCCAGGCGCGCCTTGACCAGGTAGTCGAAGCCGCCGGCGACCATGTGGCATTCCAGCACCTCCGGCGCGCGGGTCACGGCCTCCGCGAAGCGGGCGAAGGCGTCGGGGGTGGTCTTGTCCAGCAGCACCTCCACAAAGGCCAGCAGGCCGAGGCCGAGCTTCTGGGGATTCAGCCGCGCGGCGAAGCCCAGGATATAGCCCTGGGTCACCAACCGTCGAAAACGTTCGCTGGTGGCGGCGGGGGAGAGGCCGATGCGCTCCGCCAGCTCCGCATTGGTGATGCGGCCGTCGCGCTGGAGGATGTCCAGCAGGCGGAGGTCGGTCCTGTCCAGCACCGATGATCCTTCGGGTCAATGGCTTGTCCGCCGCTGATCCTATGGCGAATGGCGCAAAACGCCAGATGGTGATCCGGCACACCCGCCCCTAGCCTTCGGGCGCCGAGACGGAGCCGCCGCCATGCCCTTTGCCGATCTGCTCGCCGATGCGCCCCACCGCGATGCGCTGCGCCGCGCCGTCACCGCCGCCACGCGGCGGGCGGAGACGGCCTGCCTGCCGCCGCTGATAGAGGCTGCGCGGCTGGCGCCCGCGCTCCAGGCGGAGGCGACGGCGCAGGCACGGGACCTGGTCACCACGCTGCGCGCCCGTCCCCGCAAGGGCGGCGTGGAGGCGCTGGTGCAGGAATTCTCGCTCTCCTCGCAGGAGGGTGTGGCGCTGATGTGCCTCGCGGAGGCGCTGCTGCGCATCCCGGACGACGCGACGCGGGATGCGCTGATCCGCGACAAGATCGGCGGTGGCGACTGGGCGGCGCATCTCGGCCATTCGCAGTCGCTCTTCGTCAACGCGGCCACCTGGGGGCTGGTGGTGACGGGGCGGCTGACGACGACCGCGACGGAAGGCGGGCTCGGCGCGGCCCTGACGCGGCTGGTGGCGAGGGCCGGGGAGCCGGTGATCCGCCGCGGCATGGACATGGCCATGCGCATGATGGGGGGGCAGTTCGTTCGCGGCGAGACGATCGAGGAGGCGCTGAAGCGCGCCCGCGCGATGGAGGCCAAGGGCTTCCGCCATTCCTTCGACATGCTGGGGGAGGCAGCGATGACCGCCGCCGACGCCGCGCGCTACCTGGCGGCCTATGAGGGCGCGATCCACGCCATCGGCCAGGCGAGCGCCGGACGCGGGATCATCGAGGGGCCGGGCATCTCCATCAAGCTCTCCGCGCTCCATCCCCGCTACAGCCGCGCGCAGCGGGCGCGGGTGATGGCGGAACTGCTGCCGCGGCTGCTGGCGTTGGCGCGGCTGGCGCGGCGCTACGACATCGGCCTCAACATCGATGCGGAGGAAAGCGAGCGGCTGGAGCTGTCGCTCGACCTGCTGGAGGTGCTCTGCGAGGACCCGGCGCTGGCGGGCTGGAACGGCATCGGCTTCGTCATCCAGGCCTACCAGAAGCGCGCGCCCTTCGTCGTGGACGTGGTGGCCGAGATGGCGCGGCGGACGGGCCGCCGGATGATGGTACGGCTGGTGAAGGGCGCCTATTGGGACAGCGAGATCAAGCGCGCCCAGGTGGATGGCCAGGCCGACTTCCCGGTGTTCACGCGCAAGGTCCATACGGATGTGTCCTACCTCGCCTGTGCGAAGCGAATGCTGGCGGCGCCGGATGCGATCTTTCCCCAATTCGCCACGCACAACGCGATGACGGTCGGCGCCATCCACGCCATGGCGGGGCCGGATGCGGATTACGAATTCCAGTGCCTGCATGGGATGGGGGAGCCGCTCTATGAGGCGGTGGTGCAGCGGCTCGGCCGCGCCTGCCGCATCTACGCGCCGGTCGGCACGCACGAGACTCTGCTGGCCTATCTGGTGCGGCGGCTGCTGGAGAACGGCGCCAATTCCTCCTTCGTCAATCGCATCCATGATCCCGCGGTGTCGGTGGAGGCGCTGCTGGAGGATCCCGTCGCCGTGGCGTCGTCGCTTACCCCGGTGGGCCGCCCGCATGATGGCATCGCGGCGCCACACGCGATCCTGGGCGATGGGCGCGCGAACAGCGCGGGGATGGATCTGGCGGATGAGGACACGCTGGAAGCCCTGGCCGCGACGCTGCGCGCCGGCCTTTCGGGAGTCGGTGACGCGCCGCGCAGCATGATGAACCCCGCCGATACGCGTGACGTGGTCGGCACAGTGCGCGACGCGATGCCCGATGCCGGGCAGGCCGCGATCGCCACCGCCGAGGCCGCCGCGCCGGGATGGGAAGCAAAGCCTGCCGCCACGCGCGCGGCCATGCTGGAACGCGCCGCAGACCTGATGGAGGCGCGCATGCCCGCGCTGCTCGGCCCCATTGTGCGGGAGGCCGGCAAGTCCCTGCCCAACGCCATCGCGGAGGTGCGGGAGGCCGTGGATTTCCTGCGCTACTACGCCGCGGAAGCGCGCGGGCTGGCAGGCAGGCCGCTCGGCCCCGTCGCCTGCATCGCGCCGTGGAATTTTCCGCTCGCCATCTTCACCGGGCAGGTCGCGGCGGCGCTGGCGGCTGGCAACGCGGTGCTGGCGAAGCCGGCGGAGGAGGTGCCGCTGATCGGCGGAACCGCGGTGGCGATCCTGCATGAGGCCGGCGTGCCGCGGGAGGTGCTGCATCTGGTCGTGGGCGACGGCACGGTCGGCGCGGCGCTGGTCGCGGACGCCCGCGTGCAGGGCGTGATGTTCACGGGATCGACGGCGGTCGCGCGCCTCATCAACCGCGAACTCGCGAAACGCCTCGGGCGGGACGGGCTGCCGGTGCCGCTGGTGGCGGAGACGGGGGGCCAGAACGCGCTGGTCGTGGACAGCTCCGCCCAGCCGGAACAGGTGGTGGCGGATGTGCTGGCCTCGGCCTTCGACAGCGCCGGCCAGCGCTGCTCCGCGCTTCGGCTGCTGTGCCTGCAGGATGACGTGGCGGACGGCATCATCGCGATGCTGAAGGGCGCGATGGCGGAGCTGCGCGTCGGGCGGCCGGACCGGCTGGACACCGATGTGGGACCGGTGATCTCCGCGGAAGCGCGCCAGGGGTTGCTGGCGCATGTCGCCGCGATGCGCGACGCGGGCCACGCGGTGCATGCGCTGCCGCTGCCGCCGGAGTGCGACCAGGGGCATTTCGTCGCGCCGACGCTGATCGAGATCGATCGCGTGGCGTCGCTGACGCAGGAGGTCTTCGGCCCCATCCTGCATGTGCTGCGCTTCCGGCGCGACGGCATGGACCAGCTGCTCCGCGACATCGCCGCCACCGGCTATGCGCTGACCTTCGGCGTCCATTCCCGCATCGACGAGACCATCGACCGCCTGGTGGAGGCCGCGCCGGCGGGCAATGTCTATGTCAACCGCAGCATCATCGGCGCGGTGGTGGGCGTGCAGCCCTTCGGCGGGCATGGGCTGTCCGGCACCGGACCGAAGGCGGGCGGGCCGCTCTATCTGCCGCGGCTGGTGCGCGCCGCGCCGCCGCCGCATGGCGGGGCACCGACGCTGGCGGCGGCGCGTTTTCTGGCCTGGCTGCGGGCCGAGGGCCATCATGCGGCGGCCCGCTTCTGCGCTGGCGCCATGGCCGCCTCGCCGCTCGGCATCGACCATCTGCTGCCCGGGCCCGTCGGGGAGAGCAACCGCTACCGCACGGAGCCGCGCGGCCGCATCCTGGCCGTGCCCGTCACGGAGGAAGGCGCCTGGCGCCAGGTCGCGGCGGCGCTCGCCACCGGCAATGCCGTGCGCGTGGTGGCGCCCGCATCCTTCCGCCTGCCGTCCGGCCTGGTCGAGCGGATGGAGACGCTGGACGCAGCGGATTGCGCCGCCGTGGCGGCGAAGGATTGCGCCGCCGTGCTGGCGGAAGCGGAAGGCGCAGCACTGGTCGCGTTGGCGACAGCGGTCGCCGCGCTGGACGGCCCCATCCGCCCCGTCCTGGTGCTGCGCCCTGGCAGCGATGCCGCGGCGTTGGGGATGCTGGTGGCGGAGCGCGCCATCAGCACCAACACCGCCGCGGCCGGCGGCAATGCGAGCCTGATGAGCCTCGGCTAGGGACCCACCTTGCTGATCTGCTCCATGCCGGGCTGATAGGGGAAGGTCGCGCGCCAATGCTCCGCGATCTCGATCCGGCGCGCGACCCAGACACCCTCGAACTTCCCGATATGGTCGAGGAAGCGCATGAGCCCCGCCGCGCGGGCGGGATGACCGATGGAGCGGAGATGCAGGCCGCAGGACATCATCCGTGGCATCGTCCTGCCCTCCGCATACAGCATGTCGAACTGGTCGCGGAGGAACTGGAAGTAGTCCTCCGACGTGCCGAAGACGCCGCGGCCGAACTTGCTGTCGTTGGTCACCAGCGAATAGGGCACGATCAGCTGCGGCTTGCCGTCCTGCAGCACCCAGTAGGGGATCTCGTCATTGTAGCAGTCGCTGTCGTAGCGGAAGCCGCCTTCCTCCACGAGCAGCCCGCGCGTGTGGATGCTGGGTCCATAGCGGCAGTACCAGCCGAGGGGGCGGGAGCCGAGCGTCTTCTGCAGGCTCTCCACCGCCAGGCGGATATGCTCCCGCTCCTGCTCCTTCGTCAGCTTGTAGTGTTCGATCCAGCGCCAGCCATGGCAGCAGATGTCGTGCCCGGCCTCCCGGATCGCGGCCGCCGCGGGCGGGTGGCGTTCCAGCGCCAGCGCGCAGGCGAAGATCGTCATGGGCAGGTTGCGTTCGGCGAAGAGCCGCATGATGCGCCAGAAGCCGACGCGGACGCCGTATTCGAACATGCCCTCCGCCGCCAGGTCCCGGCCGCCGGCGGGCACGACATTGGCCGCGCTTTCCGTCAGCGTGGCCTCGGAGAATCCGTCGCCATCCAGCAGCGAGTATTCGGACCCTTCCTCGTAGTTCATGACGAAGTTGATGGCGATGCGCGCGCCGCCCGGCCATTGCGGGTGGGGCGGGTTGCGGCCGTAGCCGATGAGATCCCGGGCATAGGGACCGGTGAGGGCCGAGGACATGGGCGTGGCTCCGTGGTCGTGGCGCCATCATGCCGTAAGCCGCGCGTGGCGCCAGCCACTGGACGCGCTGCGCCATTCCGCCATGCTGCCCGCCCCCCAAGGAAGGATCCCCGCATGACCCGCCGCCTGCTGCTGGAACCGCTGACGCCGGAGGCCTTCGCGCCCTTCGGCGACGTGATCGACCCGCCCGCGCGGGGCGAACGGCCTTCGCTGGCGGCGACCATCGGCGGCATCGACGGCGCGACGCAGCCGAAGCTGTCCTTCAGCCATGTGGAGCCCTGGGCCCTGCCGATCCAGGCCACGCAGATGGAGCGGCACAACCGCTCCTCCCAATGCTTCGCGCCGATGGATGTGGCGCGCTGGGTGGTGATGGTGGCGCCGGATGCCGGCGGGCGGCCGGATGAGGCCGGGCTGCGTGCCTTCCTCGTCCGCGGCGACCAGGCGGTGAACTACCACATCGGCAGCTGGCACCACCCCGTGCGGGTGCTGGACCGGCCCGGCCGCTTCGCCGTGCTGATGTGGACCACCGGCACCACCACCGATGACGAGGAATGGGCGACGCTGTCAGCACCGGTCTCGATCGAGGCCGGCTGAGGCGCCGTCAGCGCAGCGCCGCGACCAGATTCGTCGAATCGGTGACGGTGCCGAAGACGCCGCCCTGCATCTTCACCATCTTGATCGCAGCCTGGTGGTTGCCGGCATCGGTGGCACCGCAGCAATCCTCCAGCAGCAGGCATTCGAAGCCGCGGTCATTGGCTTCGCGCATCGTGGTGTGGACGCAGACATCGGTGGTGATGCCGGTCAGCACCAGGTTGCGGATGCCGCGCGTGCGCAGGATGAGTTCGAGGTCGGTGGCGCAGAAGCTGCCCTTACCGGGCTTGTCGATGATCGTCTCCCCGGGCAGGGGCGCCAGTTCGGGGATGATCTCCCACCCCGGCTCGCCGCGAACCAGGATCTTCCCGCAGGGGCCGGGATCGCCGATGCCGGCCCCGATCTGCTGCGACCGCCAGCGCTTGTTGGCGGGCAGGTCCGACAGATCGGGGCGATGCCCCTCCCGCGTGTGCAGGATGTGGAAGCCGCCTTCGCGCATGGCGTGGAGGACGGTGCGGATCGGCTCGATCGGCGCGCGGGTGAGGGTGATGTCGTAGCCCATGGCATCGACATAGCCGCCGCGGCCGCAGAAATCCGTCTGCATGTCGATGACGATCAGCGCCGTGTTGTCGGGCCGGAGATCGCCATCGAAGGGCCAGGGATAGGGATCGGCAGGAACGGTTCGCATGGGTTTGCTGGCTACTCCGCCACCATAGCGGGCACAAGCCTCGGGAAGAACTGGCTCTCCGGCCGCTTGAGGCCGACGACATCGCGCAGCGTCGTGCCGGGATAGCTGGTGCGATAGAGGCCGCGGCGCTGCAGTTCCGGCACCACGTAGTCCACGAAATTCGTGAGCCCGTCGGGCTGGTAGCCGACATGGACGTTGAAGCCATCGCAGATGCCGGCGCGGTACCAATCCTCCATCATGTCCGCCACCTGCTTCCCATCGCCCTTCATCACGGGATGGCCGAAGGAAGGGAGGAAGCGTTCATAGGTCTGGCGGATGGTCAGGGATTCGCGCCGTGCGACCTCGCTGATCGCGTAGCGGCGGGAGGAACCGCCGATGCCATCGGGGGTGAGTTCGGGGAAGGGCTCGTCCAGGCCAAAGCCCGTGAGGTCCATGTTGACGTAGTGCGAGAGGTGGCGGACGCCGACGACGGGATCGATCAGCGCCTGCTGTTCCTGGAACATCGCCTCCGCCTCCGCTTCCGTGCGGCCGACATAGACGACGCAGCCCGGCATGATCTTCATCTCATCGGGCGCGCGGCCGTACTTCGGCAGGCGGGACTTCATGTCCTTGTAGAAGGCTTCGGCCTGCTTCTTGGTGGGCGTGGCGCAGAACATGCAATCCGACAGCGCGGCGGCCAATTCGCGCCCGGGCTCCGACTGGCCGGCGCTGAACAGCACGGGATAGCCCTGCGGCGGGCGCGCGGCGTTCAGCGGGCCGCGCACCCGAAAGTGCTTGCCCTTGTGGTTGAGCGTGTGCACGCGGTTGAGGTCGATGTACTTCCCCCGCGCCTTGTCCTGCGGGAAGGCATCCTCCGCCCAGGAATCCCAGAGGCCCTTGCACACCTCCACGAATTCCTTCGCGCGCTCGTAGCGGTCATAGCGCGCCAAATGTTCGTCCTTGCCGAAATTCAGGCTGTCGGAGGCGTTTGAACTGGTGACGACGTTCCAGCAGGCGCGGCCCTTGCTGATATGGTCGAGCGAGGCGAATTTCCGCGCGAGGGTGAAGGGTTCCTCATAGGTCGTCGTCGCTGTCGCCAGCAGGCCGATGCGCTTCGTATGCATGGCGATGGCGGAGAGCACCGTGACGGGTTCGAAGACCGCGGGCTTGCCGGTCAGGGCATTGGCCTCGAACAGTTCGGGCCATTCCATGCCGGCCACGCCATTGCCATCGGAGATGAAGAGCATGTCGAACAGCCCGCGCTCCGCGGTCTGCGCGATCTCGATCATCTGCTCCAGATTCATCATGGTGTTGTCATAGGCTCGGGGATGGCGCCAGCCGGCGGGATGGTTGCCCGCGGGATGCAGGCCGGTGATGAGGCTGAGCATCGCTGTCTCCTTGCGTTAGGCCGGGACGGCCATCGCCTCGCGCTGGCTCAGCAGCCCGCGGGGGATGGGTTCGGCGAAGGGGGAATGGCGCAGCGCGGCCAGGTCCGGCGCCGGCATGGGAAGGGCCTGTTCGATGGCCAGGCAGGCGCGCAGCACCAGCGCATCGGCGTAGAGAGGGCCCACCACCTGCATGCCGACCGGCAGGCCGGAGGCGGTGACACCCACGGGGACGGACGCCGCGGGCTGCTTCGTCAGATTGAAGGCCGCGCCGAAGGGCAATGGATTGGCATAGGCGGCGTAGCGCGGATCGCGCGGCGCATCGGCATCGGCATCGCAGCCGGGAATGGCGCCGACGGGCGTCACCAGCAGGTCGTACTTCTCATGGAAGGCGCGCATGCGGGCGCCGAGTTTCTCCCGCGCCTCCCGCGCCGCGAGATAGGCCATCATCGGCACGGCGGCGCCGCGCGCGGCGGTTTCCACCAGGCGCGGCAGCATCAGCGCCTGCTGTGCCTCCGTGAAGCCGAACACGCGAAACGCATTGGCGAGGCCCGGCGCCATCAAGGTGCCGAGCATGGCGCCGGGATCGTCCATGACATGGTCGACGACCTCGACGATCGCGCCCATCGCCTCCAGCGCCTTGACGCCGGCGGCGACGATGGCGGCGACCTCGGGATCGACCTTGGCGAAGCCGAGGGTCGGGCTGTAGGCGATGCGCAGCCCCTTCACGCCGCCCTCGATGCCATCGAGGAAACTACGGCCGGGTGGCGGCAGCGCGTAGCTGTCCCGCGCATCGGGCTGGCTGATCACGTCCATGCACAGCGCAGCCTCCCGCACCGTGCGGGTGATGGGGCCGATGACGGCCAGCGTACCGAGGTAGGAGGAGGGATAGTCGGGCACGCGGCCGAATGTCGTCTTGAGGCCGAAGACGCCGCTCATGCTGGCCGGCGCGCGGATCGATCCCGCGGCGTCGGAAGCGAGCGCGATGGTGCCCATGCCCGCCGCGGCGGAGGCGGCGGAACCGCCGCTCGACCCGCCTGGTGTCATGGCGGGGTTCCAGGGGTTGCGGGAGATGCCGCAGAGGTCGGATTTCGTGATATAGGCGGCGCCGAATTCCGGCACCGTGGTCTTGCCGATCAGCACGGCGCCGGCCTCCCGCATCCGGGCGACGGAGGGGCTGTCCTCCAGCCACGGGCCCTCGGCCGGGATGGCGTGGCTCGCGCGGCGCGTGGGCCAGCCGCGCGTGACGGAGAGGTCCTTGACCGTCGCCGTCACGCCATCCAATGCGGAGGCCGGCGCGCCCGCCTTCCAGCGCGCCTCGCTGGCGCGGGCGTCGCGCAGCGCGCTTTCCTCATCCAGCCAGCAGAAGGCGTTCAGCACGGGGTTCAGCGCGGCCACCTGCGCCAGCACGGCGCGCAGGTGTTCGACCGGGGATGCCTGGCCGGTGCGATACAGCGCCACCAGGTCGACCGCCGGCATCAGCGCCAGATCCTGCGTCATGCCATCATCTCCCACGATAGGCCCAGCCGGTCAGCCGGCGTTCAAGGAACAGCGAGGCCGCGTAGAGCGTGACGCCCATGGCAGCGAGCACGCTGAGCGCCGCGAAGGCAAGCGCGCCATCCATGCTGTTGGTGGCGACCACCATCACGTAGCCGATGCCCGAATTGGCCGCGATCGTCTCCGCCACGATGGTGCCGATGAAGGCGCCGGTGATGGCGAGCTTGAGGGAGCCGAAGAATTGCGGCAGCGCCCGCGGCAGCGCGACCTTCAGCATCACGTCGCCGCGCGTGGCGCCGAGCGATCGCAGCACGTCGTCGAGTTCCGGCGCGGAGGTCGCGATGGCGGTCGCCATGATGACGGTGACGGGGAAGAAGCAGACGACGACGGCGGTGATGACGGCGATATGCGGCCCCGCGCCGAACCAGATGACGAACAGCGGGATCAACGCGACGGAGGGGATGGTGTGGAAGCCGATCAGCGCGGGATAGACCATCCGGTAGATGACGCGCGACGATCCGATGACGCAGCCCAGCACGACACCGACGCTCACCCCGATGGCGAAGCCCGTCAGCGTGGATCGCGCCGTCTGCGCCGCCATCATCAGGATGGGTTCGTGCCGCGCGATGAGAACAGCGAGGAAGTTGCTCGGCGCCGGCAGGATAAAGGGGGGCAGGGCGGCGATGCGCACCACCGCCTCCCACACCGCCAGGACGGACAGCGCGAAGCCCAGCGGCACCAGCACGGCCGCCAGGGCACGCCGGTGGCGCCCGCGTAGCCTGGCGGGGCGCGGCGCAGCCACGGCAGCCGGCGCGGTTTCCGCCGCGGCACTCATGCGAAGGCGGGCACCGGCGTGCGGGCCTCCGCGATATGCGCGCGCAGCTCCGCCAGCGCCTGGACGAAGCGCGTGTCATAGGTGCTGTCGAGGGTACGCGGGCGCGGCAGGTCGAAGTTCTTGCGCAGTAGGATACGGCCGGGACGCGCGCTCATCACATAGATCGTGTCGGCGAGGTAGAGCGCCTCCCGCAGATCATGCGTCACCAGGATCACGGTGAAGGGTTTCTGCATCCAGAGTGATTGCAGCACGGCCCAGAGTTCCTCCCGCGTGAAGGCATCCAGCGCGCCGAAGGGCTCGTCCAGCAGCAGCAGCGATGGTTCATGCATCAGCGCGCGGCAGAGGCTGGCGCGCTGCTGCATGCCGCCGGAGAGCTGCCAGGGAAGCTTCTGCTCGAATCCCTCCAGCCCGACCGTCCGCAGCAGCTGGCGCGCGCGCTCCACATAGGGCGCCTTGTCGCGGCGGTAGCGGGCGCGGTGGGGCTGCACGATCTCCGCCGGCAGCAGCACGTTGCGGAGCGTGCTGCGCCAGGGCAGCAGGTTCGGGTTCTGGAAGGCCATACCGACGATCTTGATCGGCGCTGTCACCTCCTGCGCCGCCACCACCACATTGCCGCTGCTGGCCTTCAGCAGGCCGGAGACGAGTTTCAGCAGCGACGATTTCCCGCAGCCGCTGGGGCCCACCACCGCGACGAACTCGCCCTCCGCGATGCCGAGGCTGGTAGGATCGAGGGCCGGCGTTGCCTCCTCCCCCTCGCCATAGGTCAGGGTGACGCGGTCGAGTTCGACGAAGGGGCGCGCCATGGATCAGACGCGCCCGACGGCCGGGATCACGCGGGCGGAAGCCGGGGGCAGGAAGGACATATCCATGAAGTCGGATACCGCGATGGCGGCGGGCAGGCCCTCCGCCGCGGTCACGATCTCGATGGAGCGGCGCACGCTCGCCTCGTTGTAGAAGCCGAGGCCGCCTTCGCGCGCATCCGGCTGCTCCACCATGCGGGCGATGCTGTACATCAGGCGCTCGCCTTCAATCGCGCGATTCAGCAGCGGGTCCTTGCGCATCAGCGCATCGAGGCTGGCGGCGGGGTTGGCGACGGAATCGACCAGGCCGCGATTGACCGCGCGGAGCACCCTTCGCACCGTCTCCGGCTTGTCGCGCAGGAAGCTCTCATTCGCCATCATGCCGGCATTGACGATGTTGATGCCGAAATCGGAGTAGCGCAGGAAGACCATGTCCTCCTCCCTCACCCCCGCGGCCTTCAGGTTGAACAGCGCCGTGCCTTCATTCGCCGTGATGGCGTCCACGCGGCCCTGGATCAGCATCGCCTCCCGGATGTTGGGGGCCATGTGTTCCCAGCGGATGGCGCTGGCGGGCACGCCGGTGGCGGCGGTGAAGGCGGGGAACATCTTGAAGGCGGCATCACCGACGGGCGCGCCGACCAGGCGGCCGCGCAAATCATCCGGCCTGCTGATGCCGCGGCCGCGCAGCGACAGCACCACAAGGTCCGCCGGCGTCTGGTTGTAGATCGCCTTCACGCGGCGTTCGGGGTTCTGCGCGTTGAAGCGTACCAGGGATGCGACGTCGCCGAGCCCGATCTGGAAGGCGCCGCCGGCCAGGCGGTTCACGACATTGGCTGAGCCATCGCCCGCGACGATGTCGGGGTTCAGCCCCTCCGCCCGGAAATAGCCGCGCTCCAGCGCCAGGAAGAAGGCGCCGTGCAGGCCCTGGATCTTCCAGTTCAGCGTCAGCGGCAGGCGTTCCAGCGGCTGGGCGATGGCGGGGCTTGCCAGGGCGGCTGCCATCGCGGCGGCGGTGCCGCGGAGCAGTGTCGAACGGGTCAGGCTCATGCGCGTCCGGTCCCTTGATGGAGGAAGGCGTTCAGCCACGGCGATCCGCCCATCCCACCAGGCGCCGTTCCAGCGCGAGGGAGGCGAGGTAGAGCGCGATGCCCATGGCGGCGAGGGTGAGGAGCCCGCTGTAGACAAGCTCCACGTCGAAATCGGAGGCGGCGCGGTTCATCATGAAGCCGAGCCCGCGATTGGCGGCGACGGATTCCGCCAGGATCGATCCGATGAAGGACAGCGTAATCGCGACCTTCAGCGCACCGAAGAAGGCCGGCATGGATTGCGGCACGCCGACCTTGGCGAGTGCGAGAAGCCGCCCTGCACCGAGCGAGCGCAGCACATCCGCGAGTTCCGCATCCATCGTCGCGATGGAGGCGGAGACGACGACGGCGATGGGGAAGATGACGATGACGGCGGAGGTGACGACGGCCGGCACGGTGCCGATCCCCGCCCACAGCACCAGCAGCGGCACGATCGCCACCTTCGGGATGCTGTTCACGCCGATCAGCGTCGGGAAGACCATGGCGTAGAAGCGGCGCGACGCGCCGAGCGCCACGCCCAGCGCGAAGCCCAGCGCCACGCCGACGACGAAGCCCGCCAGCGTGGTGGACAGCGTCTGGATCGCATGCGGCAGGATCTCCGCCCCGCGCTGCGCGAAGATGGGCAGGATCTCGGAGGGTTTGGGCGCGACGAATTTGGAGACATCGAGGGCGCGCGACGCGACCTCCCATGCCAGCAGCAGGGCGGCGACGAACAGCACGGGGCTCAGCCCCTCCCGCAGTCGCCGCCGGGCTGCCGCGCCCATCGCTCAGGCCCCCCGCGCGATGACGCAGACCAGATTCGACCCCGGCGCGCCCTGGTGCTCCGCCCCGGCATTGCCCAGCACCAGGGTTTCCTGCGCGATGCCGGCGATGGCGGCATGGGCCACGGCCTTGGCGACATGGCCGGAGAAGCCGGCAAGCATGTCGGACAGCATGGTGTGGCGCCGGCCCTGCCAGTCGCCCACGGAATCCGCGCCCGCATTGACGAAGGCCGCGGCCAGGCGGGGCCGGTCCTCCGCTGCCACCACGCCATCCTCCAGCCGCAGTCCGGCGGCGGTGAAGGCGGCGCGGGCGCCCGCCAGGTCCAGCTGATGCGCCATGACACCGCGCGCGGCCACATGCGTGCCCGGCGCGCCGGCGACATTGCCGATCACCACGACGCGCACCGCCATTTGTTCATTGCCGGAGGAGGCGGAGCCGCGCTGCGTGTACAGGTCCGGCCGCCCCGCGATGGCGGCCTGGGTGATCGCCTCCGCCGGCACCTCGCCGAGTGCCACGGCGCAGCCCAACGCGGAGGCACCACGGCTCATCGACGATGCGGCGGCGGCGCTGGGATGGACGGTGGCGGCGCCGCGGCTGGCGGCGTCCTGCGCGCGGGCGGCGGTCATCTGCGGGCATTTCATCTCGACGCAGGCGACATCATCGGGCGATGCGATGCCGGCCTGCGCCATGGCGGCGCGCACGGCCTCCGCCACCAGCGCGACATGCACCGGCGTGCCGTATTCCTCCGGCAGCAGGGCGCGGGTGCTGGTGACGCCGATGGCGAGCCGCTTCGGACCGCCGGGCACCGCCATGCCGGGGACATTCACGAACAGGGTGATGTGCGGGCTCATCAGCCCCGCCGTGCCGCCGATCATCAGCATCGGGATGCGGTCGAAGACCTGCGCGCGGGTCAGGCCCAGCCGTTCCGCGAACAGCAATTGCAGGCAGGTGGCGGCGTAGCCGCGGGCATGGCCATCGCCCTCGGTCTGCGCGATCAGCGCGACGACATGGGCGGGATCGACGAGACCATCAGCGAAAAGCCGCGCGACGGCGGAGACATCCTCCGGCGCGCTCATCGGCACGGTCATCACCCGCGCCTCATTCATCATCGGGACAGCAGAGGCGGTCACGGGAAATGGATCATCCTTGCCATGCTGGGCGGGATCATGCGGCGGTGCAGCAAGGCCCGACGACCATCGAATTCAGCCAGGGGCGTGCTGGTTTTCAGCACGCCGCCGCGGTCAATCCGCCCGCAGCGCCGCGGCCAGGTGCTCCGCCAGCCTGGCCGCGGCCGGGGAGAGCGCGCGGCCGCGCCGCGCCACCAGCGCCAGCCGCCCCCGCGCCAGGGCGCGATCCGCCAGCGGGATCGCCACCAGCGTGCCGCGCGCGACCTCCGGCGCCACGCCGATGGCGCTGTGGAAGGACACGCCGCCGCAGCCCGCGGAGAAGCGGGACAGCATCTCGAAGCTGTCGGATTCCAGCACCGGGTCGATCCGCAGCGAGGATCCGGCCAACGCTTCCTCGATCAGCGTGCGGCCGCCGGTATCCTGGCAGGACAGCGCGATGGGATGGGCCAGGCAATCGGCAAGCCGCAGGCTGGCGCGCCCGGCCAGCGGGTGGCCCGGCGCCACCACGGCCTGCAACGGCGCCGCGCGTTCCGCCAGCAATTGGAGGTCCCCGCCCTCCGGCGGGTTGTAGGCCAGCGCCAGTTCCAGCGTTTCCGCCAGCACCTGCTGCACCAGGGGCGCGGTGCCGCCCAGCGTGACGGTGAAGGCGATGCGCGCGTGCTGGCGGTGGAAATCCAGCAGCAATTCGGGCAGCAGGCCGCGCGCCACCGCCTCTATCGCGCCCAGCCGCACCTGGCCGCGCCGGGCGCCGCGCAGTTCCTGCAATTGCTGGCGCAGCGCCTCCCCTTCCCCCCGCTGGCGGCGGATATGGGCCAGCATCAGCTCCCCCGCCGCCGTGGCGCGCATGCCGCGGGGCAGGCGCTCGAACAGCTCCAGCCCCATCTCCTCCTCCAGCTCGATCAGCTGGCGGTTGACGGCGGAGGCCGCGACATTCAGCCGCTCCGCCGCCTTCCGGACGGACCCCGCCCGCGCGATCTCATCCATGTAGTGCAGGGCGCGGGGCAGCATGGGCGGGGCGGTGGCCGGGCGCGGCGCGGGGCGGGGCGGCATCGGGCGGGGCGTCGCCGGGCGGGTGATGAGGCCGGCGGGGAAGCGGCTGGTCGCAGGCATGTGCCGATGCTCCTGGGCTGCGCGCTCGCGGCGCCGGGACAGCGAAGCAATTGCCGGTGTTGCCGCATATTGCCAATCTGGCCCCAGGGCGGCGCCGCAAAGTGGCCGCTTTTGGAACGGAGGTCCCGATGCGCGACGCCGACCGCCTGCCCGACCGCTGGCGCCCGGAACCCGGCGCCTTCGCCATGCGCCACATGCGCGTCTGGACCTATCTTCTCGCCATCGAGCACACCGGCTCCATCCGCCAGGCGGCGGAGCGGCTGAACATCGCCCCCTCCGCCCTGCAGCGCCGGCTGCGGGACGTGGAGCAGGATCTGGGCTTCGACCTGTTCGAACGATCGGCCGCCGGCGTGCGGCCAAGCGCGGCCGGGGAGATCTTCCTGGGCTGGGTGCACCGGCAATGCGCGGACCTCGACCGGTCCCGCCAGCAGATGGAGGCGCTGCGCGGCCTGCGCCGGGGCCATGTGCGCATCGCCGCCAGCCAGGCGGTGGCCTGCGACCTGCTGCCGCGGGAGATCACGGCCTTCCAGGCGCGCTACCCCCTCATCAGCTTCGACTGTCCGCTGGTGGGGCATGATGCGGCGGCGGAACGGCTGATGGACGGCACCGCCGACCTGGTGCTGGCCTTCGGCCTGGCGCCGCGGCCGGAGGTGCTGCCCCTGCTGTCCATCGGCCAGCGGCTTTGCGCCGTGATGGCGCGGGACCACCCGCTGGCGGGGCGGGCGCCTCTGCGGCTGCGGGACTGCACGGCGCATCCGCTGGCGCTGCCCACCACGGATTACGGCGCGCGCCGCATCCTGGATGCCTGGGCGGCACGGCGCGGCACGGCGCTGGACCTGGCGCTGGAATCCGATTCCTTCGAATTGCTGCGCCACTACGTCCGCAACGCCCGCGCCGTGACCTTCCAGATCGAGATCGGCGCCCTGCCCAGCGGCGCGGCGGAGGGGTTGGTCGCCATCCCCGTCGATGACCGGGACCTGGCGCATGGGCCGCTGGTGCTGGCCCAGCTGCGCGGCCGCGCCCTGCCCGTGGCGGCGGCCGCCTTCGCCGAACACCTGGCCCGCGCGCTGGACGGGCGCCGCACCACGCCGATGCTGGATGACACGGGGGCGTGAGACCAACGGCATGATGGAGTGACCTGCGGCCGGCAAAGCCGGCCGACGCGCCGAATGGCGCCCGCCGGAAGTCCGGCGAAGCCAAGTCCGCGGAGCGGGCGCCGGCGATTGAGGCACGAAAAAGGAATACCAACGAGTCGCTGCAAGCGGCTGTTGGTATGATTGCCCCTGTTCTCCCCCCGGCGGCGGCGCGGTAATGATCCCCCCATCATCAGCGAAGGGTCACGCCATGACGGAACAGAACCCGGTCTATCTGCGCTGGCGCGCCGGGCGCCCGCAGCCGGAGGAGGAGCGGTTCGACAACCTCGATGCCGCGCTGGATGCGGTGGAAGCGCGGTGGGAGACCCTGCAGCACCAGGTGCCGCAGATCCTCGACCACCGCCGCATCCTGATGCTCAGCACGGCGGAGCTGCTGACCATGGCGGAGGACGAGGCCCCCGCCGCCAACGACTAGCCTGGCGGCTGGAGCGCGGCATCCACCCAGCGGCCGCAATCCAGCAGCGCCGCGTCCTGCCCCGCCGGCGCCACCAGCTGGATGCCGAGCGGCAGGCCCCGCACCCCGCGCCGCACCGGCAGGCCGAGCGCGGGGCCATGCAGCAGCGTCCAGACACCCTGGAAGCGGGAATCGCCGGTGGATTCCAGGCCCTCCGGCGCCTCGCCCGCCGCACCCGGCACCAGCAGCGCGTCGCAGCCCTGCATCGCCGCCGGGAAGGCCGCGCGTGCCGCCATCGCCGCCGCCTGCGCGGCCGCGTAATCCGCCAGCGTCACGCCGCGCCCGGCCTCGATCGCCGCGCCCAGGCGCGGGCTGAGGCGCGGACGCTCCGCGTGGTATTCCCAGGACAGGGCGCGCGCGATCTCGAAATCATTGATGCGGGCGCGCACCTCCAGCAGGGCGTCGAAGGATGGCGGGAGGGTGACATCCACCACCGCGGCGCCGGCATCGGCCAGGCGCGCGGCTGTCTCCTCCACCACATCGCGCGCTTCCTGCGAGGCCAGCGCCCAGGGATGCACGCGGCAGACCCCGATGCGGGGCGGGCGCGGCGCGGCGGGGGCCAAGGCGGGCAGCCCCGCCAGCACCGGCAGCAGCAGCGCCACATCGGCGACGCGGCGCGCGAAGATGCCGATGGTGTCGAGGCTTTCCGCCATCAGCTTGAGGCCGCCGCGATGGATCAGGCCGAAGCTGGGCTTGAAGCCCACCACGCCGCAGAAGGCCGCCGGGCGCAGCACCGAACCGCCGGTCTGGGTGCCGAGCGCCAGCGGCACCATCCCCGCCGCGACCGCGGCCGCGGAGCCGGAGGAGGACCCGCCGGGGGTATGCGCGGGGTTGTGCGGGTTGGTGGTCGGCCCGGGATGCACGAAGGCGAATTCCGCCGTCACGGTCTTGCCGAGGATCAGCGCCCCCGCCGCCCGCGCCAGCGCGACGCAGGCAGCATCGGCGCGGGGCTGGTGGCCGGCGAAGATGGGCGATCCCATCGCCGTCGGCAGGTCGGCGGTATCCAGCACATCCTTCACCGCGATGGGCACGCCATGCAGGACCCCGCGCCGTGGCCCGGCATCCTGCGCGCGCGCGGCGCGCAGCACGGCATCGGGGTCGATGGCGGCGAAGGCGCGCACCACGGGTTCCCGCACGGCGATGCGGTCCAGCAGCGCGCTGGCGACATCCTCCGCGCGCAGCGATCCCTCGGCGATGCGAGCGGCGATGGTCGCCGCGTCAAGTTCGGTGATGGTCATTCCCCCTCCCGCCCCGGCAGCCGCAGCGCCGATTCCAGCGTGAATTCGAAGCGTTCGCCGTGGAAGCGCACCGCCCCATGCAGCAGCGGCGTGCCGGAGGCGGCGAAGTAGGTGTGCTCCGTCTCCAGCAGCGAGGTGCGGGAGGCGACGCCGAGCAGCCTGGCGACGCGCGCATCCGCCGGCAGGCAGCGCACGGTGTTGACGATGCGCGCCGGCGGTTCGCGCATGGCGGCGCCGAGGAGGGAGATGATGGCCATCTCCTCCAGCATCGCCTGCGTCACATGGCGCGATACCGCGGGCGGGAACCAGCGCTGTTCGAAGGCAAAGACCTCGCCATCCAGGAAGCGCAGGCGTTCGACATACTCCACCTGCTCGCCCGGCGGCAGGTGCAGCTTCTGCCGCACCCGTTCCGGCGCCACTTCCTGCCGCCGCAGCAGGACCTGGAGGCGGATGCTGCGGCGCGCGGCGCGCATCTCATCCTCGAAGGCCATGCTGACATCGTGGTTCAGGCGTTCCGGCGCCACGAAGGTGCCGCGGCCGCGGCCGCGCGTGACAAGGCCGGCGGCCACCAGATGCGCCATGGCCTGGCGGATGGTCGGGCGGCTGACGCCGAAATGCGCCATGCATTGCGCTTCCGTCGGCATGGCGAAGCCGGCCAGCGCGGCCTGCGCGCCCCGCAGCGGCGCCGCCAGCCGATCGGCCAGTTGCTGGTGCAGCGGCACGGCGCTGTGGGGATCGAGCGGCGGCAATTGCTGCAGCACGAGGGCCTGTGGCGCGGCTTCCCGCCCCTCGCCTGCGTCGCGGCGCGGGGGCATCATGCGGCACTCCCGCCGTGAAGGAATGTCCGATGAAGCTGCCCGACCAGAACCGCTACGCCCCCAGCGCCATCGTCAACCGCCCCGACTACAGCTGGCCGGATGGACGCAGGCTGGCCGTGCAGATCTTCACCAATATCGAACATCATGCCTTCCGCACCGGGCTGGGCAGCGACAGCACCGTGCCGGGCTCCCCGCAGACGCAGCGCAATTACGCCTGGCGAGACTACGGCAACAGGGTGGGCATCTGGAATATCCTCTCCCTGCTGGATGAACTCGGCCTGCCCGCCGCGCATAACTGCAATTCCGCCGCGCTGGACCTGATGCCGGAAATCGGCCGCGCCCTGGTCGCCCGCGGCGACGAATTCATCGGCCATGGCCGCACCAATGCCGAGCGGCAGGAAGGGATGTGGGAGGAGGATGAGCGGCGTCTGATCCAGGAATCCCGCGATGGCCTCGCGCGCCATGCCGGCACCGCGCCGCGCGGCTGGCTCGGCCCCTGGCTGTCCCAGGGCGCGCATACGCTCGACCTGCTGAAGGAGGAAGGCTTCGGCTACATGATGGACTGGCCGGCGGATGACCAGCCCTTCTGGATGGCGACGCGGTCCGGGCCCATCCTCTCCATCCCCTACAGCATCGAGCTGAATGACAGCCCGGCGATGGTGTTCCGCCATCACACCGGCCGGGAGTTCGCGCAGATGATCACGGACCAGTTCGATGAGATGCTGGACCAGTCCCGCCACCGCCCGCTGGTGATGAGCATCGTCCTGCATACCTTCGTCGTCGGCCAGCCCTTCCGCCTGCGCCCGCTGCGCGATGCGCTGAAGCACATTCTGGCGCATCGGGACCGGCTGTGGATCACGCGCCCCGCCGAACTGGCCGCGCATATCGCCGGCCTGCCCAAGGGCATCGTGCCGGGGTCCGAGATGCTCAGCTGACGCGGATGCCCGCGCTTCGGATCACCTCGCCGAGGCGCGGGCCTTCCTCTCGCAGGAAGGCCGCGAAAGCATCGGGGGACGAGCCGAGCGGCGGGCTCGACAGGTCATCGAGCCGGCGCGCGACTTCGGGCTGCGCCAGCGCGAAGGCGATGCCGGCATGGATGCGGCGGATCGCGGCATCCGGCGTGCCGGCGGGCGCGAACATCGCGCACCAGTCGGACAGCGCGAAGCCCGGCACACCGGATTCCGCGATGGTCGGCGTTTCAGGGTAGCTGGGCAGGCGTTCGGGCGTGCAGACCGCCAGCATCTGCACGCGGCCGGATTGCAGCAGCGGCAGCGCCGTCGATGTCGTCATGAAGGCGGCATCCAGCACCCCCGCCGCCAGATCCCGCGCCGCATCGGCGCCGCCGCGATAGGGGATGTGTTCCAGCCGCGCGCCGGTGCGCATCCGCAGCATCTCCGCCACCAGGTGCTGCGCGGTGGCATTGCCAGGGGTGCCGTAGCTGACCGGATTCGCCCGCGCATGGGCCAGGAACTCGCCGATATTGCGCGTGGGGAAACCGTTCTTCACGGCCAGCAGCTGCGGCCACAGCACCACCTGGCTGATGGGCGCGAAGGCGGTGGCGTAGTCGAAGGGAAGGCCGCTGAGGAGGAAGGGATTCGTCGCGTGGCTCAGCGTGGTGAACAGCAGCGTCGTGCCATCCGGCGCGGCCTGCGCCACCGCCGAAGCGGCGATGGTACCGCTGGCGCCGGCGCGGTTCTCCACCACGATGGAGGCGCCGAGATGCTCGCCGAGCCGGGGTGCGATCAGCCGCGCGACGGTATCGGCGGCACCGCCCGGCGCGAAGCCCACCAGCAGGCGGATGGGGCGCGCGGATTGCGCGCGCGCGATACCGGGCAGGGCCAGCAGCGCCAGCGCGGCGCGGCGGGGAAGGCGAAGGGTCATGGCAGCGTCCTCAGCCCGCGGTAATACGCTGGGTGGTGATGAGGTTGCGCCACATCTCGTATTCCGATCGCAGCGTGCGTTCCGATTCCGCCGTGGTGGTGAAGCGCACCTCCGCGCCCGCACGCTCGAAGGCTGTCGCCGTCTCCGGCCGGCGCAGCGCGGTCTGCAGCGCGGCATGGAGCGAGGCGATGGTCGCCGCGGGGGTGGCGGAGGGCACGAAGACGCCGAGCCAGAGATCGACGACGAAATCGGCGAAGCCGGATTCCGCCAGCGTCGGCACATCCCGCAGGCTGGATGGCCGCGTGGTGCCGGTGGTGGCGATGGCGCGCAGGCGGCCATCCGCGATCAGGCCGCGCGCGCCGGCGATGCTGCTGAAGGTGAAGGGCACGGCGCCCGACATCACATCCGGCATGGCCGCCGCGATGCCGCGATAGGGCACATGCGTCGCATTGATGCCGGTGCGCAGGTTCAGCAATTCGCCCGCCAGATGCGGCGTGGTGCCGACACCGGCGGAGGCGAAGGTCAGCGCACCGGGCCGCGTGCGCCCGAAGGCCACCAGTTCCTGCATGGTGCGGAAGGGCTGGTTCGGCGCCGCGACGACCACCAGCGGCGAGGAGCTGATGATGGAGACGCAGGTGAGGTCTCGGAACAGGTCGTAGGGGACATTCGCCTGGAGCGACGGGTTGATGACCACTGCCGGGTCCATGACCAGCGCCGTAGTGCCGTCCGGCGCCGATTTGGCGACGTGATCCGTGCCGATCATGCCGCCCGCGCCGGGGCGGTTATCCGCCACCGCGGCGATCCCCGCGGTCTCCGCCAGCGCCATGCCGACGACACGGCCGAGCGTGTCCACCACGCCGCCCGGCGCATAGGGCAGCACCAGGCGCAGGGGCCTCTGCTGTGCGCGCGCCGGTGCCGCCATGGCAAGCGTTGCCAGGCCGGACAGGAAGGCCGCGCGGGTGATGGAATGCGTCATGGTGGAAACCCCCGATGGATGTGTCGCCGAACCCTGCTTTCTTATTGCTTGGAGTACCGCGTGTCGGGGCCGCGTCAGCCGCGGCCGAAGATCGATCTCAGCCAGGACATCAGCGCCCGCCACAACAGGCCGATGCCGCCGATGGGTGCCGCCGGCGCCAGTGGTGGCGGCGGCGGTGGCGGCACTGCCGCATCGTCGACGGTCGCGGGCGGCGCGTCCGCGGCGATCATGGCGCGCAGGCGTTCGGAGAACTGCCCGATCAGCTCCGCCGCCACCGCCTGGATGATGCCCGCGCCGCGGCCATACTGCGCCACGGCGCCGGAGAGCGTGACATCGGTGGTGATGTCGACACGTGTGCCCGCGGGCACCGGCACCAGCGCGAAGCCCACCACGGCATGGGCGCCGCCACGGCCCTTCTGGTCCGTGCCCTGCGCCTTGACCTTCGCGGTCTGCGTCGCCTCGTCCAGCTCCTCGAACCGCGCGGTGCCGGCGAAGGTCAGCGCGACGGGGCCGAGCTTGACGGCGACGCGGCCCTTGAAGCTGCGCGCGTCGATCACCTCCGTCAGTTCCGCGCCCGGCATGCAGGGCGCGATGCGCTGGACATCCTGCAGCAAGGCCCAGGCCTGGGCGGGAGGCAGTGGAACCTCGAAGCTGTTGTCGAACTTCATCGCGCCGCATCCCCCAGCATGGCCGCCACAACGTCATGCGGCGCGATCGGCACGCGGTTCATGCGCGCGTCGAAGGGCGAGAGCGCATCCTCCACCGCGGAGGCGATGGCCGCCGCCACCGGGATCACGCCGGATTCACCGACGCCCTTGATGCCCAGCGGGTTCAGCGGCGTCGGGCTTTCCAGATGGCCGATGGAGATGGCGTGCGGCATCTCCGTCGCGCTCATCAGCAGGTACTCCGCCAGGTTGGTGGTGACGGGCTGCGCCTGGTCGTCGAAGCCCATCCATTCGAACAGCGCATTGCCGATGCCATGCGCGATGCCGCCGAGAACCTGGCCCTCCACGATCCGCGGATGCAGGGCGCGGCCGCAATCATGCATGAAGCTGAGCCGCGTGATAGCGATATTGCCGGTGCCGGCATCGACCTCGACTTCCGCCACGCAGCTGCCATTGGCGTAGGTCATGGGATCGATGACCACCTCCTCCGCCGCCGCGATGCCGGCACGGCCACCCGGCAGGGCGAAGCCTGGCAGGCCGGCCGCGGCGCGCGCGATTTCTGCGAGTGTCACCTGCATACCGGTGCCGGTGACGCGCACGGCGCGCCCGGCGATCTCGAGGTCAGCTTCCGAGGCTTCCAGCAGCGTGGCCGCCACCTGCAGCACGCGGTCGCGCACCTTGATCGAGGCGACATGCGCGGAGGTCCCCGCCATCACCGCCTGCCGGCTGTTGAAGCCGCCGAGGCCGAGCGGCGAGGTCGCGGTATCGCCGGCGGACACCTCCACATTCGCCATGTCGCCGCCGAGCTGTTCCGCGACGAGCTGCGCCAGCATGGTGCGCGTGGACTGGCCCATCGGCGCGGCGCCCGTGGCGACGAAGATCCGGCCGGAGGGTTCGAGGCGCACCGAGACATGCTCGAAGGGCCCGCGCCCGGTGCCCTCGACATAGTTGGCGACGCCGATGCCGAGATACCGGCCCTGCACCCGCGCCGCTTCCTGGCGATCCCTGAACCCGTCCCAATCGGCCCGTTGCAAGGCTTCCGCCATGCACTGAGGAAAGTCGCCGGAATCCAGCACCACCTGCATGCCGCCACGGGTCTTCAGCGGCGTCGCGTAGGGCATGCGGTCGGCGGGCACCAGGTTGCGCCGCCTGATCTCCGCGCGGTCCAGGCCGAGCCGCTGCGCGGCGCGGTCCAGCAGCCTTTCCATCGCGAAGACGCCCTGCGGCTGCCCCGCTCCGCGGATCGGCGTGACCGGCACCTTGTTCGTGACGGCGGAGCGGGAGCGGATGCGATAGGCCGGCACGATATAGGCCAGCGGCATGGCGGAGACCGCGCCATAGGCCACGTTCAGCCCGCGCGCGGTCCAGGCGCCATGGTCATGGATCATCTCCCCCCGCACGCCGAGGATGCGACCTTCCGCATCCATCGCGAGTTCGACATCCCAGACCTGGTCACGTTCCTGGGTCGCGGCGATGAAATGCTCCCGCCGATCCTCGATCCACTTCACCGGCCGGCCGAGTAGCCGCGCCGCGGCGGCGACCGCCGCTTCCTCCGGATAGAAGACCAGTTTCGGCCCGAAGCCGCCGCCGACATCGGGGGTGACGACGCGAACCTGGTCCTCCCGCAGGCCGAGGATATCGCAGAGCATCCGTCGCGCGACATGCGGCGTCTGCGTGCTGGACCAGACCGTGAGGCGATCCTCGATGGGATCGGGGATGGCGACCAGGCCGCGGCATTCCATGGAATGCGCGACGCCGCGATGCTGCGAGAGCGTCTCCCGCACCACGACCGCCGCGCTGGCGAAGGCGGCGTCGGGATCGCCGAAGCCGAGGGTGAAATCGCCGACCAGATTGTGCGGCGCGCCCTGATGCGCGGTCGGCGCGCCATCCGCCAGCGCGGCCACGCAATCCGCCACGGCGTCGAGGGGATCGTAATCGACCTCGATGAGGGAGAGCGCATCCTCCGCGATGTAGCGGTCATCCGCGACGATGATCGCGACCGCTTCTCCCACGTGAACCACCTCGCCCGACGCCAGCACGGGGCGATCGAGCGTCTGGCGGAAGGCGGGGCTCGGCAGCGCCACTTTCAACCGTGTTTCAGTCAGGTGCGGGTTGAGGTCGGCCGCCGTCAGCACCAGGCGCACGCCAGGCAGGGCGCGCGCGGCGCTGGCATCAATGGCGCGGATCGCCGCATGGGCGAAGGGGCTGCGCAGGAAGGCCGCGTGCAGCCCGCCCGCCGCGCGGATGTCATCGACGAAGCGTGCGCGGCCGCGCAGCAGTGGCGGGTCCTCCAGCCGCGGCACGTCGCGGAAGGCAGTGCCGCCGGTCATGCGCCACCCCGCATCACGGCGGCGGCTTCCAGCGTGGCGGCGACGATCGGCTCATACCCCGTGCAGCGGCAGAGATTGCCGGAGATGACGATGCGGATCTCCTCCGCTGTCGGTGCCGGCACCTCCTCCAGGAATTCCAGCAGCGTCGTCAGCATCCCCGGCGTGCAGAAGCCGCATTGCAACGCGTGATGCTTCGCGAAGGCGGTCTGCAGGGGATGCAGCGTGACGACATCGGGCGCGATGCCTTCCACCGTCGTCACCGCGCAGCCTTCCGCCTGCACCGCGAGCATCAGGCAGGACCGCACGGCACGTCCATCCACCAGCACCGTGCAGGCGCCGCAGACGCCATGCTCGCAGCCGAGATGCGTGCCTGTCAGGCCGAGGTCCTGCCGCAGGTAATCCGCCAGCGTGCGGCGGACGGATACCTCCGCCGCCTGTGCCGTGCCGTTCACCACGCAGTTGACGCGGCGGGCCAGGCTGCGATCCTCGCTCATGCCCGTCCCATTCGTGATTGCGCGATCACCAGCGCGCGGCCGAGCAGCACGCCGGCGAGGTGGCGGCGATACCAGGCGGGCACCAGCGCGTCCTCCATCGGTTCCAGGGTCTTCGTGGCCGCCACCGCGCGGCTGACGTCCGGGGCGCCGCGCAGCGCGGCCTCGGCTTCCGGCAGGCGCAACGGCACGGCGCCGACGCCGCCGAGTGCCACGCGCGCCTCCGCGATCCGCCCCACCGCATCAGGCACCAGCATCACGGCGACCGAGGCGATGGCGAAGTCGCCGTGGCGGCGGGCATATTCGAGAAAGCAGTGGCCGGCACCGGCGGGCTGCGCGGGGATGCGCACGGCCACCAGCAACTCCTCCGGCTCCATCTCCGGCGTCATGTAGCCCTGGGCGAAGTCGGCGAAGGCGATGTCGCGCTGGCCGTTCGGGCCCGCGACGCGGACCACCGCCTCCATCGCCGCCGCCACCAGCGGCAGTTCCGCGGCGGGGTCGAGGTGGCAGAGCGACCCGCCGATCGTACCGCGATTGCGCGTCTGCCGATGGCCGACCTGCGCCAGCGCCTCCACCATCAGCGGGCAGCGGCGCGCGACCTCCGGATGCTGTTCCAGCACGCGCTGCCGCGCCATGGCGCCGATGGTCAGCGCGCCATCGGGTTCCACCGTCACGCCATCCAGCCCGGCGATGCGATTGAGATCGACCAGGTGATCGGGCTGCGCGAAACGCATGTTCAGCATCGGCATCATGGATTGCCCGCCGGCCAGCGGCCGCGCATTCGGCAGCGTGGACAGCAGCGAAATCGCCTCCTCCAGCGTCGATGGATCATGGTAGGCGAAGGGCGGCGGCTTCATGCCTCGATCTCCCCCAGCAGGCGCAGCACCTCCCGCGGCGTCACGGGCAGGCGCGTGACAAGGCCCTTGTTGCCCAGCGCATCATCGATGGCGGAAGCGATGGCGGCGCCGACGGCATTCGTGCCGCCCTCGCCGGCGCCCTTCACGCCGAGCGGGTTCAGCGGGCTCGGCGCATCCTCCGTCACCAGCACGTCGAGTGGCGGCATCTCCGCGATGGTCGGCATCAGATAGTCCGCGAGGGTGGTGGAGAGCGGCTGGCCGCGTTCGTCGTAGCGGAATTCCTCGAACAGCGCGCCGCCGAGGCCCTGGGCGAAGCCGCCGATGATCTGGCCTTCCACGAGTTTCGGATTGACGGCGCGGCCGACATCATAGGCGACGAGGTAGTGTTCGACCGCCACTGCCCCCGTCATCCGGTCCAGCGCCACCTGCGCCAGGTGGACGCCATAGGGGTAGGTCATGTGGTCGGAATGGAACCAGCCTTCCGTCGTCAGCCCCGGCACCGCGCGTTCGCGGGAGAGCTTGGTGCCCGCGGCCAGGGCGCGCGCCACCTCCCCGATCGGCAGCGCGGGGCCATCCGCGCGGCACACCATGCCATCGACGATCGTCAGCGACTCCTTCGGTGCCTGCAGCAACGTCGCTGCCGTCCCCAGCGCCAGGTCGCGCAACGCGAGGCCCGCGAGATGCGTGGCGGAACCCGACATGACCGTGACGCGGGAGGCATGGGCACCGGAGCCGAATTCGATCCGGTTGGTCTGCCCACGCACCACGCGCACGCACCGGTAATCCACGCCGAGCGCATCGGCCGCGATCTGCGCCAGCGCCGTCTCCACGCCCTGGCCGACGGAGGCCGCGCCCGTCACCAGCTCCACCACCCCCGTCGGATCAACCGACATCCGCACGCCGTCGGAGGGGCCTAGGCCGCTCTTCTCCACGAAGAAGCCGAGGCCGAGGCCGACAGATTCGCCGGCGGCACGGCGGCGCGCAATGTCGGCCTGCCGCGCTTCCCACCCGAAACGCGCCAGCGCCTTGTCCAGCAGCAGCGCATAATCGCCGGAATCCAGCACCACATCGGTGCCGAGCGCATCGAGCGGCCGCGTGAAGGGCATGGCGGAAACGGGCACGAAGTTGCGGCGCCGTACCTCCACGCGATCGAGGCCGAGCCGCGCGGCGATGGCATCCATCAGCCTTTCGCGCACGAAGGTGCCCTCGTAGCGACCAGGTGCGCGATAGGTGGCGGCGGGGGTCTTGTTGGTCAGGCGGAAATGGCCGGTCGCGCGATAGGCCGGCACGGCATAGGGGCCGAGCAGCAGCCCCGCGGACATGTCGGCGACGCGCGCGCCATGGGTGCGCACATAGGCGCCCTGGTCGTGGAAGAACACATTGTCGATGGCGATCAGCCGGCCTTCCGCATCCACCGCCGCGCGTAGGCGGTGCCGCTGCTGGCGCGAATGATTCGTCGCGACCAGATGCTCCCGCCGATCCTCGATCCACTTCACCGGCCGCCGCAGTCGCAGCGCCGCCAGGCAGACCAGCAGATCTTCCGGGTAGAGTTCGCCACGCACGCCGAAGCCGCCGCCGACATGGCCTTCGAAGAGATGGACGGAGGTGGGGGAACGGCCCAGCAGCCGCGCGATCTCGTCGCGGTTCCAGTGCTGCTTCTTGGCCGTGCCGTGCAGTTCCAGCGTGTCGCTGGCGGCATCATAGCGGGCGATGGCGCCGCGGGTTTCCAGCGGCACGCCGGAATGGCGGCCGATGGACAGGTCCAGGTCGAGTACGGCATGGGCGGCGGCGAAGCCGGCCTCCACATCGCCATAGGATTTGCGGAGGATGGCGGGTTCCGTCGCATGGGTCGCATCGAAATCGCGCGGTGGCGCCGCGGCATCCAGCAGCGCGGGCAGTTCCTCGAGGTCCGCCACGACGAGGTCGGCGGCATCCTCCGCCAACGCGGCGTTCTCCGCGAAGACCACGGCGACGGGTTCGCCGACATAGCGCACGCGGCCGCGCGCCAGGATCGGCTGGCAATAGGGTTCCAGGCCCTTGAGCTTCGTCGCGCGGAAGGGGATGGGCGGGATGGTCGCGACATCCTCGCCGGTCCAGACGGCGACGACGCCGGGGAGCGCCAGCGCCGCCGAGACATCGACGGCCAGGAGGCGCGCATGCGCCATCTCGGCGCGCACCACGCGCATGTGAAGCTGGCGAGGGAAGCTGATATCGGCGGCGAAGGCGCCTTCCCCCCGCAGCAGCGGCGGGTCTTCCAGCCGCGGGACGGATCGGCCGATCACGCTCATCGCCGCATCACCGACCGTACAGCGGCGAGGATGCCGGCATAGCCGGTGCAGCGGCAGAGGTTGGAGGAGAGGCGTTCCACCATCTCCGCCTCCTCCATCGCCGGGTTCTCCTCCAGCATCGCCATCGCCAGCATCAGGAACCCCGGCGTGCAATAGCCGCATTGCAGCGCGTGATGGTCGGCGAAGGCCTGCTGCAGCGGATGCAGCGTGCCATCCGGCGCGGCCAGGCCCTCCACGGTGCGGATGGCGGCGCCTTCCGCCTGTACGGCCAGCACCAGGCAGGCACGCACCGGCGCGCCATCCATCAGCACAGTGCAGGCGCCGCAGACGCCGTGTTCGCAGCCGAGATGCGTGCCCGTCAGGCCGAGATCCTCGCGCAGCGCCTCCGCCAGGGTGCGGCGCGCCTCCACCGCGATGGTCGCGGCGCGGGCATTCACCGTCATGCGGACCCTGTGCAGCACGTCGCTCATGCCGCCAGCGCCTGCGGCATCGCGGCGGAGGCCAGCGCGCGGGAGACGACGGCGCGCACCAGGGCGCGGCGATAGGGCGCATCCTCCATCGGGTCGCAGGCGGCGGCGGCGGCGCGGCCGGCTTCCTCGACCAGCGTGGCGGAGGGCAGGCGACCATTCACCAGCGCCTCCACCGCGGCCAGGCGGCGCGGCACGGCTTCGACGCCGCCGATGCCGATGCGGGCTTCCGCCACGCGGCCGATCGCATCCATGCGCAGCACGACCAGCGCCATGGCCTGGGCGAAATCGCCGGCGCGGCGGGCCACTTCCTCGAACCCCCAGTGCGCATCCGCGGGCAGCAGCGGCAGCGTCACGGCGCGCAGGATCTCGTCCGGTGCCAGCGCCGTTTCCAGCGGGCCGCGCAGGAAGGCGGGGCCATCGATCAACCTGTCGCCGCGCAGCGACACCGCCTGCATCGTCGCGCCGAGCACCACCGCCACCAGCGGCCATTCGGAGGCCGGATCCGCGTGGCAGAGGCTGCCGCCGAAGCTGCCACGGGTGCGGATCGGCCAATGCGCGATGTGGCGCACCACGCCGGCCATCAGCGCGCCGAGCGGCCCGTGCGCGACGGGACGATGGAAGGCCGCGTGGCGCACCAGCGCGCCGATCCGCAGCGCGTTGTCCTCCACGCGCAATTCGCCGAGTTCCGCGATGCCGTTGATGTCGACGAGGTGCGGCGGCCGCGCGACGCGCAGCGCCATGGCGGGCAGCAGGCTCTGGCCACCGGCCAGCACGCGGCCATCCTGCGGCGCCACCGCGGCAAGGCTCGCCACCGCCTCCGCCAGCGTGGCGGGGCGATGCCATTCGAAAGGGGGCGCCTTCACGCCTAGTTGCTCCGCCGCGGCGGCGCCATCGTCATCTCCTGGCATGCCGCCAATTGTCAGGACATTAGAAGGGTGGTTATCGCGGGCGGTCAAGTCGCGAAACGGGCTGTTGACAGCCCCGCCCGCTCCCTCGCTATTGTCCTAACATTCAGGAAACCCAAGCGGCGCACCGGACGGCATGGCCCCTACAATGCTTACATTGCTGGACCCGGATCGGCTGCGCCAGGGGTATGATTCCGGCTTCTGGCGCAGCGAGACGCTGTACGCCCGTGCCGCCAGCCAGGCCGTCCGCGCGCCGGGTGCGATCGCCATCCGCGACCGCCGCCGTGCCATCACCTGGGCGGCCCTGGTCGCGGCCGCCGACGCCCTCGCCGGCGATCTGCGCGCCGCCGGGCTGCGCGCCGGACAGCGCGTGGCCGTCTGGCTGCCAAGCCGGGTGGAGACGCTGGTCGCGCTGCTCGCCTGTTCGCGCGACCGCTATGTCTGCTGCCCGTCGCTGCACCGCGACCATACGGTCGGGGAGGTCGTGGAACTCTGCACGCGCATGCGCGCCGCGGCCCTGATCGCGGAGGACGGCTACGGCGCCGATGCGCAGCGGCACGACATCTTCACGCAGGCGCAGGGCATCGCCACGCTGAAGCGCGTGCATCGCCTGGCACGGCTGGAGGAGACGACGGAAGCCGCCTGGGCCGGGCGAGGGCTAGAGCCTGCGCCCGATGCCCCGCCCATCGCCGCGCCGGATGGCGTGCTCTACCTGGCCTTCACCAGCGGCACGACCGGCGCGCCTAAAGGCGTGATGCACAGCGACAATACGGTGCTGGCCAATGCGCGCGCCATCATCGCGGACTGGTCGCTGACCGATCGCGACGTGATCTGCACGCTGAGCCCGCTGTCGCACAACCTCGGCTTCGGCTGCATCGTCATGGCCTGCGAGACGGGCTGCGAGTTGGTGCTGCCCGATTTGCCGCGCGGGGCGTCGCTGCTCGACCGCGTCATCGCCACCGGCACGACCTTCCTGGTCGGCGTGCCGACCCATGCGATCGACCTGCTGGCGGAAATCCGGAAGCGAGGCGAGGCGCGCGTCGGCGCACTGCGCGGCTTCCGCATCTCCGGCGCCGCCGCGCCGCAGAAGGTCGTGGCGGACCTGCTCGCGCATGGCGTCACGCCGCAGAGCGGCTATGGCATGACGGAGGCCTGTTCCACCCATTACACGCTGCCCGGCGATCCGCCCGCGCTCATCACCGGGTCCTCCGGCCGCTGCGCACCAGGCTACGACGTGCGCGTCTTCTCCCGCGACGATCCGGACCGTGAATTGCCCGCGGGCGAGGTCGGGCAGATCGGCGGGCGCGGCACCAGCCTCATGCTCGGCTACTATGACGACCAGGCCTCGACGGAGGACAGTTTCAACCGCGCCGGCTGGTTCATGACGGGCGACCTCGGCTGGGTGGATGAGCAGGGCTATATCCGCATCACCGGCCGCAAGAAGGATGTGATCATCCGCGGCGGCCACAACATCTTCCCCGCCAAGATCGAGAGCCTCGCCATGCAGCACCCCGCCGTCGCGCGGGCGGCGGCGATGCCGGTGGCGGATGAGCGGCTGGGGGAGCGCGTCTGCCTCGCCGTCATGCTGAAGCCCGGTGCGGCGCTGGAGGCGGAAGCGATGCTCGCGCATCTCGATGCCGCGGGGCTGTCGCGCTACGATATGCCGGAATACTGGCTGCCGGTCGCGGAGATTCCGCTGACGGCCAGCGGCAAGATCCTGAAACGTGCGGTGCAGGCGGAGCTGGAGGCCGGGCGACTGACGCCCGTGCCGGTGCGCTTCAAGGCCACCGCGTGATGCGCGCCGCGATCGTCCGCGACTTCGGCACGCCGTCCGAGGTGACGGCGATCGCGGAACTGCAGCGCCCGACGCCCGGCAAGGGCGAGGTGCTGCTGCGGGTGAAGGCGGTGTCGCTGAACTACGTCGACCTCGTCGTCATCAGCGGCCGCTACCAGTTCAAGCCCCCGCTTCCCTTCACGCCGGGCAAGGGCCCGGCCGGGATCATCGAGGCAGTGGGCGAGGGCGTGACGGCCTGGAAGCCGGGTGACCGCGTGCTGGCGATGGCGGAGATCGGCAGCTATGCCGAGTTCACGCTGGCGCCCGCCGACCAATGCTACGCGCTGCCGGACGCCATGCCCTTCGCCGATGCCGCCGCCATGGCGCTGGCCTATGACACCGCCTGGTTCGCGCTGCATGAACGTGGCCGCTTGCAGGCGGGGGAGACGGTGCTGGTGCTCGGTGCCTCGGGCGCCGTGGGCCATGCGGCGGTGATGCTGGCGAAGGCCGCGGGGGCGAAGGTGCTCGCGGGCATCACCAATCCCGCCAAGGCGCCGATGCTGGTCGATGCCGGGGCGGATGCGATCATCGACCTCGCCGCGCCGGACCTCCGCGACAAACTGCGGGACCAGGTGAAGGCGGCGACCGGCGGCGGCGTCGATGTCGTGATCGACATGCTTGGCGATGTGTATTTCGAGGCCGCGCTGCGCGCGCTGGCCTGGCGCGGACGGCTGGTGGTCGTGGGCTTTGCCGGGGGGCGCATCCCGGAGGTGAAGGCCAACTACCTGCTGGTGAAGAACATCGAGGTCAGCGGCCTGCAGATCAGCGACTACCGCAAGCGGCGCCCCGCCGATGTGGCCGCCTGCTTCGCCGACATCTTCGCGCTGCATGGCGCGGGGAAGGTGCGGCCGATGCCCATGGAGACCATGCCCCTCGATGATGTCGCACAGGCGCTGGGGCGGCTCGCGACGCGCCAGGTGGCCGGGCGCCTCGTGCTGCTGCCGGGATCAAGGACCGAACCGCTATGACGCATGACGAGGCCGTGCAGAAGCTGATCCTGGCGGGCAGGATTCTGGTCCACCAGGGCCAGGGCGACATGACGCGCGGCCATGTCTCGGTCCGCGTGCCGGGGCGGCCCGACCTGTTCCTGATGAAGCCGAACGGCATCGGGATGGAGGAGATGACGCCGGAGAACATCCTGGTCACCGCCATGGACGGCGTCGCCCAGCGCGGCCAGGCGCGGCAGCACAGCGAGGTCTTCATCCATTCGGAGATCTTCAAGGCACGACCCGATGTGAACTGCGTGGTGCACACGCATCCCGTCCATCTGATCGCGCTGTCGGCCACCGGCAAGGAACTGCGCCCGCATTGCCAGGGCGGCGCCATCTTCGCCGATCGGCTGCCGGTCTTCGACGCGACGATGCAGCTGATCCGCGACCCCGCCATGGGTTCCGCCGTCGCCCAGGCACTCGGCCCGCACATGGCCGTGTCGCTCAAGTCGCACGGCCTGGTCATGGCCTGCGCCAGCATCGAGGAAGCGATCGTCTTCACCGTGATGCTGGAGGAAGCCTGCCGCATCCAGCTGCTGATCGAGGCCGCGGGCGGCGCCGCCCCCGAATACCCGTCGGAGGATGTTGCGCTGCTGCGGGAGGCGCAGTCCGCGCCTGGCATGATCCTCGCGAACTTCGCCTATCTCGGGCGCCTCGCGACCGGCAGCGCCCTGCCGCCCAGCCTTGCCGGCCTGCCCGCGTGACCCGTAGCGCCGTATCGGAGACCGTCCATGCGTGAGATGCATCTCCTCGCCTATCTGAAGACAGGCCCGACGGCGAACCACATGGGCGCCTGGCGGCATCCGGATTCGGACCTGCGGGACATGCTGGACCCCGCGCGCTACGAACACATCGCCCGCGTGCTGGAAGCCGGTTTCTTCGACGGCCTGTTCTTCGCCGATGGCCTCGGCCTGCATGACATCTACAAGGGCGGGTTCCATACGCGTCTCGAACTCGGCGGGCAGATCAGCTTCCTCGACCCGATGATGGTGCTGCCGCTGATGGCGCGGGTCACGCGCAACCTCGGCATCGGCACCACCCTCTCCACCACCTTCCACCAGCCCTACAACCTGGCGCGCACCCTGGCCTCGCTGGATATCCTGTCCGGCGGGCGCGTGGCGTGGAACATCGTCACCTCCACCCGCAACGAGGAAGCGCGCAATTTCGGCATGCCGGAACTGCCGTCGCGGGACCTCCGCTACGACATGGCGGATGAGGTGGTGGAAGCCTGCTGCGCGCTGTGGGAGTGCTGGGATGAAGGCGCGATCGTCGCCGACAAGGATCGCGGGATCCTCGTGGATTCGAGCAAGGTCCGCTACGCCGACTACAAGGGGAAGTGGTTCAGCACCCGCGGCCCGCTGACCATCCCGCGCAGCCCGCAGGGCCGGCCCGTGCTGATGCAGGCCGGCTCCTCCCCCCGCGGCCGCGCCTTCGCGGCGCGCTGGGCGGAGATGATCTTCTGCCCGCAGCACACCAAGTCGGACATGCAATCCTTCTACGCCGACATCCATGCCCGCATGGCGGCACTCGGCCGCCAGGCCGAGGATTGCGTCATCATGCCGCAGATCGAGGTCGTGATCGGGGAGACGGAATCGATCGCGGAGGAGAAGGCCTCCTTCCTCGAATCCCTCGTCGATCCGGAACTGGTGCTGGCCGCGCAGTCCAGCGCGCTCGGCGTCGATCTGGCCGCCAAGGTGGATGACGTTTCCGATGCGGCGGAGAAGCGCGGCACGCAGGGCATGCAGGGCTCCATGGACCGGCTGAAGTCGGTGATGGAGAAGGAGGGGCTGACCTTCAAGCAGGCCGTGCAGAAATCGCATCGGGACATGATCTACGGCACGCCGCAATCGGTCGCGGACCAGATGCAGGATCTGTTCGAAAGCCGCGCCTGCGACGGCTTCGTCGTCTCCCAGATGGTGTTCCCGGCCTCGCTGGAGCAGTTCTGCCGCACCGTGGTGCCGGAATTGCAGCGCCGGGGCATCTTCCGGAAGGAATATCGCGGGCGCACGCTGCGGGAGAATATCCGCGCGACACCGAAGGGCTGACGCAACAACGAAGAGGGGGACCGGGACCATGACGATGATCGACAGGCGTGGCGTATTGCTGGGCGGGACATCGCTGCTGGGCGCCGCCGCCCTGCCGGCATCGTCCCGGGCGCAGACGGCGGAGCCACGCCGCGGCGGGACGTTGACCGTGGGCTTCGACGACAATGCCCGCACGATGGACCCGACCTTCTCCATCCAGTTCTCGGAACGGCAGGTCCTGTTCCTGATCTACAACACGCTGACCACCATCGGCACCGACTTCTCCATCCAGCCGGAGCTGGCCCGCAGCTGGACGATCGAGAATGAGGGCAAGCGCTATGTCCTGCGGCTGCAGGCAGGCGTGAAGTTCCATGACGGCACGGATTTCGACGCCGCTGCGGTGAAGTACAATTTTGACCGGCGGCTCGATGAGCGTGTGAACTCGCCGCAGCGCAGCGTGCTGCGGCCCGTGATCGACAATGTGGAGGTCGTGGCGCCGCATGTCGTCGCCATCAACCTGCGCACGCCCTATCCCAGCCTTCTGGCGGACCTCGCGGATCGCGCCGGCCTCATGGTCTCCCCCACCGCGGCGGAGCGGCTGGGCCAGGATTTCGGGCGCAATCCCGTCGGCACCGGCGCCTTCACCTTCCGCCAATGGGTGCAGGGCACGTCCATCACGCTGGAGCGCAACGCGAATTACTGGGAACAGGGCAGGCCCTATCTGGACCGCGTCGTGTTCCGGACAATCCCCAACCAGATCATCGGCATGCAGCGCCTGATCGTGGGGGAGGTCGACTATGTCGACAGCCTGACGCCGGAACACATCCGCCAGGTGGAGGGCCGGGACGGCATCGTCGTGCAGCAGGCGCGCGTCGGGCGCTGGTATTCGCTGCAATGGCAGGTGGACAAGCCGCCCTTCAACAATCCGCTGCTGCGCCGCGCCATCGCCCATGCGCTGGACCGGGACCGCATCAACACGATCACCATGGGCGGCCGCGGCACCATCGCCAATGGCCCGGTGCCGCCGGGGCTCTGGTGGTCCTCCCCCGACAGCGTCGTGCACAATCACGATCCCGCCCGCGCGCGGCAATTACTGGCGGAAGCCGGCATCGCGCCGGGCACGGAGATCACGCTGGCCGCGCCATCCGATCCGCTGCTGCGCCAGATCGTGCAGCTGGTGTCGGAACAGCTGGGCGCGGTCGGGCTGCGTGTGGTCCTCGCCCCCGTCGCGCAGTCCGAATACTACGCCCGCACCGTGCAGCGGGCGATCAACTTCACCCCCATGGCCTGGACGCAGCGCGCCGACCCCGACGGGTTGTTCTTCATCCTGTTCCACAGCCGCGGCTTCGCCAATTCGACGGGCTACAACAGCCCCGACCTCGATGCCGCGCTCGATGCCGCCCGCGCCACGACGGATGTGGAGGCCCGCCGCCGCCTTTACGCCCGCGCCAAGGAGATCGTGGTGACGGACCTGCCCTATGTGCCGCTGTATTTCGCGGCGGAATACGCCGCCGTCAGCCGCCGCATCCAGGGCTGGGTCTGGACGCCGGACCAGATCCCCCGCTTCCGCTACGCCTGGCGGGCGTCCTGACGCCTTGAGGCAGCATCCGGGCCCGCCCGCGCCATGATCGGCTTCGCGCTGCGGCGCCTGGCCTGGGTGCTGCCGAACATCGTCGTCCTGACGTTCCTCCTGTTCGCCACCACCAGCGGGTGGCTCGGCAGCCCGGCCGCGATGATGCTGGGCACCGATGCCTCCCCGGCCGCCATCGCGGAACTCAATGCCCGCTTCGGCTTCGATGATCCGATCGTGGTGCAGTATCTCCGCTGGGCCGGCGGGGCGCTGACGGGCGAGTTCGGCCGTTCCTACAGCACGCAGCAGCCCGTCGCCGCGATGATAGCGCCGGCCTTTCCCGTGACCATCGAGCTCGCGCTCTGGGCCATCCTGCTCGCGGTCGTCACCTCGGTCGGGCTGAACAGCCTGGTGGTGGCGCGCGGCGTGGTCGGCGCCATCAGCACGGGCTTCAGCATCATCGGTGTCACCATCCCGAACTTCATGCTGGGCGCCACGCTCATCACCATCTTCTCGGTCTGGCTGGGCTGGCTGCCGACCACGGGCTGGGTGCCGTGGGACGAAGGCGCGCTGCTGCACCTCAAGCACCTCATCCTGCCCGTCGTCACGCTCTTCGCCTTCTATTTCGGCTCCTTCAGCATGGTCTATCGCGCGGAATACCGCGCGGTGGAGCGGCAGCTCTTCGTCCGCGTCGCCGCCGCCAAGGGGCTGTCCGAAAGCGCCGTCTCCTTCCGCCATGTGCTGCCGAGCGCGGTGCTGCCGGTCATCACCTATGTCGGCCTCACCCTCGGCCAGCTGGTCGGCGGCGCGGTGGTGACGGAGACGGTCTTCTCCATCCCCGGCCTCGGGCGCCTGTTTGTCACCGCCATCGGCAGCTACGACTATCCCGTGATGCTCGCCGTCGGCAGCATCATCCTGGTGGGCGTCATGGTGACGAACCTGTTGGCCGATCTCGCGCTGGCCGCCATGAACCCGCAGATCCGGCTGTGACGGCGCGGCGCTTCCGCCTCGGCCTCGGCGTCGCCCTGGTGGCGATCATCGCGCTGGCCGGGCTGCTCGCGCCCTGGATCGCGCCCTTCGATCCGAATGCCTCCGGCGCCGATGTGCTGTCCGGCGCCACGGCGACGCATTGGATGGGCACGGACGACCTCGGCCGCGATGTCTATTCGCGCGTGCTGCACGGCGCGCGCATCTCGCTCCTCGTCGGGCCGCTGGCGGCGCTGGTGACGGCCATCATCGGCGTGCCCTTCGGCCTGCTGGCGGGCTATGCGCGCGGGCGGCTCAACCAGTTCCTCGTGCAGGTCATGGACCTCTTCATCGCGCTGCCCAACCTGGTGCTGGCGCTCATCATCACCGTCATGGTGGGCGCCACGCTGCTCAACATCGTCCTCGTGCTCGGCATCGTCATGTGGCCGGAGATGGCGCGGCTGGTGCGCGGCCAGGTGATGAGCCTGCGGGAGACACCGTTCATCGAGGCCGCTCGTTCCATCGGCTGCAAGCCCTCCCGCATCCTCGCCTTCCACATCTGGCCGAACATCATGCGGATCGTGGCCGCCCAGATGGCGATTGCCGTCTCCGCCGCGATCTTTACGGCGGCCAGCCTCGGCTTCCTCGGCCTCGGCCTGCCACCGCCGGCGGCGGATTGGGGCAGCATGGTGCAGTCGGGCTTCGACTACCTCTCGCTCAATCCGCTGCTGAGCCTGGCGCCTGGCGCCGCCGTGGCGCTGACCGTGCTCGGCTTCTACCTGGTGGGCCGCAGCGTTGAGTGACTCCGGAGCACCCTTGCTGAAGATCGAGGGCCTGCGCACGGTCTTCGGCGCCGCCGGTCTGCCGGAGATCGCGGCCGTCGATGGCGTGGATTTGACCGTCGCGCGCGGCCGCACGCTCGGCATCGTCGGCGAAAGCGGCTGCGGGAAATCCATCCTCAGCCTGTCCATCATGCGCCTGCTGCCGCCGCCCGGGCGCATCGCCGCGGGGCGCATCCTGTTCGGCGGGCAGGACCTGGCGGCGCTGTCGAACCGGCAGATGCGGCAGGTCCGCGGCAGGCGGATCGCGATGATCTTCCAGGAACCGATGACCAGCCTGAACCCGCTGCGCAGCATCGGTGCCCAGATCGCGGAGGCGATCCGCACGCATGACCGCGGCGCCTCCGCCGCCGATCTCCGCGCCCGGGGGATCGAGGCGCTGAAGCGCGTGCGCATCCCCGCCCCCGAACGGCGGATCGACGACTATCCCCACCAGATGTCGGGCGGCATGCGCCAGCGCGTGATGATCGCCATGGCGCTGTCCTGCGCGCCGGACCTGCTGATCGCGGACGAGCCCACCACGGCGCTGGATGTCACCGTGCAGGCGCAGGTGCTGGACCTGCTGCGCGACCTGCAGGCGGAAACGGGGATGGCGATCATCCTCATCACCCATGACCTCGGCGTGGTGGCGCGCATGGCCGATGAGGTGGCGGTGATGTATGCCGGCCGCGTCGCGGAACAGGCCGGCACCGCCGCCATCTTCAACGACCCGCAGCACCCCTACACGCTGGGGCTGCTGGGCAGCATCCCGCGCATCGAGGCCCGTCCCGGCCGGTTGCTGGCGATCGAGGGCACGGTCCCCCCACCGTTTGCCCTGCCGCCGGGCTGCCGCTTCGCGCCCCGCTGCGTCTTTGCCGATGCGGATTGCAACACGGCGCCGCCACCCCTGCGGGACATCGCGCCAGGCCAGCGCGTGGCCTGCTTCCGTGCGCCGGTGGAAGACATCGCATGACGCCGCTGCTGGAAGCGATCGACCTCGCCCGCCACTACCCCGTGGGCGGCGGTTTGTTCAGCCGCAAACCCGCCGGCCTGGTCCGCGCCGTCGATGGCGTGTCCTTCACGGTGGCGAAGGGGGAGACGCTGGGCCTGGTCGGTGAATCCGGCTGCGGGAAATCGACCCTCGCCCGCCTCACGCTGCGCCTGATCGACCCCACCGCCGGGACGCTGCGCTTCGAGGGCCAGGACATCACGCGGCTGGAGGGGGAGGCGATGCGACGCCTCCGCCCGCGCATGCAGATGGTCTTCCAGGACCCCTTCGCCTCGCTCAATCCGCGCATGACGGTGGCGGAGATCCTGGCGGAGCCGCTGCTGGTGCATGGCATCGGCGATGCCCGGCAGCGCCGGGCCCGGGTGGAGGCGCTGCTGCCGATGGTGGGGCTCGCATCCCACCACGCGGACCGCAAGCCGCATGAATTCAGCGGCGGCCAGCGCCAGCGGATCGGCATCGCCCGCGCGCTCGCGGTGGAGCCATCGCTGATCGTCTGCGACGAACCCGTCAGCGCGCTGGATGTCTCCATCCAGGCGCAGGTGGTGAATCTGCTGAAGGACCTCCAGGCGCGGCTCGGCCTGTCCTACCTCTTCATCGCGCATGACCTGGCGGTGGTGCGGCATGTCGCGGACCGGGTGGCGGTGATGGTGCTGGGCCGGATCATGGAGGTCGCGCCGGCGGAGGACCTCTATGCCCGGCCGAGCCACCCCTATACCCGCATGCTGCTGGCCGCCGTGCCGCGGCCGGACCCGGCCCAGCGGCATCTGCCCAGCGCCGCGCCGGCGACAGCGGACCTGCCCGGCCCGCTCTCCATCCCCCAGGGCTGCCGCTTCCATCCGCGCTGCCCGATGGCGGTGGAGCCATGCCGGCGGGAGGAACCCGGCCTGCAACCCCTGGCCGGCGCCCCGGGCCACCTGACCGCCTGCTGGCGCGCGGCGGAACTGCCGGCATGGATGCCGCCGCCCCAGGCGCCACCCGCCCCCGCGGCGGCGCGGCGCCTGGCGCTTTATGCGGAGCGTCGCGACCAGGCCCGCGACAGCGGCTGATCCCCGCGCGTCAGTCGCGCCAGGGCTTGCGGGCCCACAGCGCGCGCAGCGCCGCATCCTGTTCGAGGAACAGCGATTGCTGTGCCTCCGCCGTCATCGGGCGCAGCGGCAGGTTCAGGCGCTCCGCCGCCGCGATCCAGTCGGGGTCGGCATTCACCGCGGCGAGTGCGGCGCGCAACGGGTCCCGGATGTCCGCCGGCAGGTTCGGCGGCGCGATCAGGCCGCGGGTCGATCCCTGTTCCACCGCGAAGCCCTGTTCATGCATCGTCGGCACATCGGCCGTGCCGGACCAGCGCCGCGGCCCGCCCTGCGCCAGGGCGCGCAGCGACCCGTCCCGCAGCAGGGACTGCCCCTCGCTCATGTTGAAGGAACCGGCATCGATGCTGCGCGACAGCAGGTTGGTGATGATCGGCGGCGTGCCGTTGAACGGCACATGGGAGAATTCGATGCCGGCCACGCCCTGCAGCCCCAGCATGATCAGGTGATCGTCACTGCCGGCCCCGGCGGTGCCGACCGTGACCTGCCCCGGCCGCTGCCGCGCGGCGGCCACCAGATCCGCCACGCTGCGGATGGGGCTGTCCGCCCGCACCCAGAGGCCGCAGGGATCCTCGATGACATTGCCGAGGAAGGTGAAGTCCTGCACGCGGTAGCGCACCGCGCGTTCGATCGGCAGGACGATGGAATTCGGTGCCTGCGCCGCGCCGATGGTGAAGCCGTCCGGCGCCGCCTGCGCCACGCCTTCGAAGGCCAGCTGGCCGCCGGCCGCCGGGCGGTTGACGACGACGAAGCTGGCCCCCGCAAGCCGGCGCGCCATGAAGGGCAGCACGGTGCGCGCCAGCATGTCCATGCCGCCGCCCGGCGGGCCGGAGACCAGCACCTGGATCGGCCGGTCCGCGGGCCAGGCCGCCTGGGCGATGCGGGGCGCCGACAGCGCGAGCACCGTCGCGCCCAGGAAATGCCGCCGGTTCATGCTGAAATTCCTCCACCGGCCGTTTCCCCGGCCTGGTGGCAGGAAGCCTAGGAGCGCCGGCGTGGCGCCGCAACGCCGTGCCGGGTCAGCCCAGTACGCGCGCCAGCCGCGCCACCGCTTCGCGCGCCAGTTCCGGGCTGATGGCGAAGCAGATGCGGATGAAGCCCTCGCCTTCCGGCCCGAAGGCCGTGCCGGGGGCGACGCCGACCTTGGCTTCCCGCAGCAGGCGGAAGGCCAGGTCCAGGCTCTTCTCCCCCGTCTCCACCCGCGCCATCAGGTAGAAGGCGCCTTCCGGCGGGAAGACGGTCACGCCCTTCAGTCGGGACAGGCCCTCCACCATGATGGCGCGGGCTTCCGCGCAGCGGCCGACCATGGTGCGGATGAAGTCGTCGCCTTCCTCCAGCGCCGTCACCGCGGCGTGCTGGATGAAGGTGGGGATGGACGTCGTGTTGTACTGGCCGAGCTTGCCGAAGGTGGCCGCCAGCCCCTGCGGATAGACGATCCAGCCCGCGCGCCAGCCCGTCATCGCCCAGTTCTTGGAGAAGGTGTTGGTGACGATCAGCCGGTCCGACGGCGTGCTGATCTGCAGGAAGGACGGCGCGATGGCATTGCCGTAGGTGAAATGGTTGTAGACCTCGTCGGAGATGATCCAGAGGCCGCGCTCCCGCGCCGCCGCCATCAGCGCCTCCATTTCCGCCATCGGCATCACCCAGCCCGTGGGGTTGGAGGGGGAGTTCACCACGATGATCCGCGTGCGCGGCGTGACGGCGGCCAGGATGTCGGCGAGCGGCAGGGTGAAGCGGCCATCGGCGCTCTGCCGGTAGGGCACCGTCACCGGCACGCCGCCGGTCACGCGCACGGCCTCCCCCAGATTCGGCCAGCCGGGGACGGGGATGATGACCTCCTCGCCCGGCTCCAGCAGCGCCTGGCAGGCCTGCATGATGGCGTTCATGCCGCCGGCGGTGATGGCGAAGCGCTCCGGCGCCACCTCCACCCCCCAGTGCCGGCGGTGGTAGTCGGACAGCGCCTGGTGCAGGGCGGGGATGCCGCGGGAATAGGTGTAGCGCGTCTCCCCCGCCAGCATGGCGCGGTGCGCGGCCTCCACCACGAAGGGCGGGGTGGGCAGGTCGCCCTCCCCGATCCAGAGCTTGACCACCTCCGGGTCGTCCCGCCCGCGGTCGGCGACCATGCCGATCTGGCTGGTGCCGACACCCTGGATGCGGGCGGGCAGGACCTGGGTCAGGTCGATGGCGGTGTGGTCCATGCGAAAAGGCGTCCCCTGGGCGGAGCGGAGCGGATGCCCCGCCGCCGCCGCCGGGGCAAGCCCCCCGCGTTACGCCCCGAGCGCGGCGCGCACCCGATCCCGCGTGAAGGGCATGGCCGACAGCCGCCGCCCCGTCGCTGCCAGCACGGCGTTGGAGATCGCCGGCGCGACGGTGCCGAGCCCGAGTTCCGCCGCCGGCAGCGGCATCTCCCCGCTGCGGATCAGCCGGACCTGGACCTGGGGCGTGTCGCTGGCACGCAGTACCTCGTAGTCCGAGAAGTTCGTCTGTTCCACGGCGCCGTCCCGGAAGGTCAGGCGTTCGGTCAGCGCGCTGGAGACACCCCAGAGCAGCGAGGCCTCGATCTGCCGCATCGCGTTGCGCGGCTGCACGGGCAGGCCGATATCGGCGGCGCACCAGAGGCGCAGCACGCGGATCTGGCCATTGGCGCGGTCCACCGCCACCTCCGCCACCGTGGCGGAGAGCGCTTCGCCGAGTTGCGGCAGGCCGAGCTTGGCGAAGCCGATGCCGAGGCTCGTGCCTTCCCGCCGCCGTCCCCATTCGGCCATGGCGCCGGCGGCTTCGACCACGGCCTTGGCGCGGGCGTCCTTCAGCAGGGCCAGGCGATAGGCCAGCGGATCGGCATTGGCCTGGCGGGCCAGGTCGTCGATCACCGCCTCCACCGCGAAGGCATTGGGGCCCGCGCCGATGCCGCGCCAGGGGGCGGTGCGGACGCCGTGTTCGCGGTAGACATGTTCCGTCAGCGCCGCCGGCACGTCGTAATGCGCGACATTGGCGTGGTAGGTGACGATGTGGTCCACGCCGCGCTGGGCATCCAGCCGCGCCCGGCCATAGAGCATCGGCACGACGAGGTCCGCCGCCAGCCGGTGGCGCCAGCCCGTGATCTTCCCGGCCGCATCCAGCCCGACATCGATGCGATGCGCGGTCATCGGCCGGACATGGGCGTTGGCGATGTCATCCTCCCGCGTCGCCATCACCTTCACCGGGCGGCCGACGGCCTTGGCGATGGTCACGGCCTCGATCGCATAGTCGATGGCGGCGCGGCGGCCGAAGCCGCCACCCATGGTCAGCATGTTGACCGTCACGCGGTCGGCGGGGATGCCGGCGATCTTCGCGGCCTCGTCCCGCACCAGGCTCGGCCATTGCGTGCCGGCCCAGACCTCCACCGCATCGGCGGTGACATGGGCGACGCAGGTCAGCGGCTCCATCTGCGCGTGGTAGACGTAGTCGCTGGTGAATTCGGCGGTGTGGACGCGCGCGGCGCCGGCGATGGCCTGCGCTGCCTCCCCATTCCGCACCACCGCGACGCCCTGCTTCGCCGTGTCCCGCGCATCGGCGAGGTAGCTGGCCAAAGCGGGTTCGGAGGAATGGGTCGCACCCTCCCCGGGCGACCAGGTGACGGCCAGTTCCCGCCGCGCCGCCAGCACCGCCTCCACCTTTTCGCCCACGATGGCGACGCCCTGGTCGAGCGGCAGGACATGGGTGATGCCTGGCCGCGCCAGCAGCGCCGCGCCGTTATGCGTAAGCGGCCGCGCGCCGAGGCCGGGGGACCGCGCCACGGTCGCGTGCAGCATCCCGGGCAGGCGGACATCGATGGCGAAGACCGCCTGGCCGGTCGCCTTGGCCGGCACGTCGAAGCGGGGAACGTCGCGCCCGACCAGGCGGAAGGCGGAAACGGGCTTCAGCGCGGCGGGGGCGATTTCCGGCAGGGTTGCCGGCACGGTGGCGAAGGCAGCGACCTCCCCATAGCCGATCCGGCGGCCGGAGGCGGCGTGGACCACCACGCTCGGCTCCGTCGTCAGCTGGTCCACCGGCACGCCCCAGCGGGCGGCGACGGCATCCAGCAGCACGCGGCGCGCCTGGGCGCCGGCGACGCGCAGCGGCATCCAGTAGCCACGGACCGACAGGCTGGCGACGACGAACTGGCTGCGGAAGACCGGACTGTCATAGGCCGGGCGCACGGGCGCGGTCTCGATCCGGACCTTGCTCCAATCCGCGTCCAGCTCCTCCGCCACGATCAGCGGCAGGGCGGTGTTGGAGGCCTGGCCCATCTCCGGCACCGGGGCCTGGATGGTGATGGTGCCGTCGGGCGCGATGCGGACGTAGGCATTCAGGGTCGCCGGGCCGGCGGGCGCGGACTGGGCCTCCGCCGTGCCGGGGCCGGCGAAGGCGAAGGTGAAGGCGAGGCCGGTGCCGAGCAGGCCCCGGCGGCTGAGCGTCATGCCGTCGGTCATCTCAGACGCTCCCCGCGGCCTGTTCGATCGCCTCGACGATCTGGTTGTAGGTCGCGCAGCGGCAGAGATTGCCGTCCATATGCGCCACGATCTCGTCCCGCGTCGGGCGCGGGGTGCGGGCCAGCAGGGTCGCGGCCTGCATGATCTGGCCGGTCTGGCAGTAGCCGCATTGCGGCGCCTCCACCGCCACCCAGGCGCGCACCAGCGGGTGGTTGGCGCCGCCCGGCAGGCCCTCGATCGTGGTCACCGCCCTGCCCGCGGCCGCGGAAGCCGGGATGGAGCAGGACCGCACGGCCTCACCCTCCAGGTGGACGGTGCAGGCGCCGCAGGCGGCGACGCCGCAGCCATATTTGGTGCCCGTCAGGCCGAGATGCTCCCGCAGCACCCAGAGCAGCGGTGTCTCAGGCTCTGCCGCGACCGTGACGGCGCGGTTGTTGACCGTGAGCGAGATCATGAAGTCCCTCCATCCTGTCCAGCGGCCTTCATCGAGCCGTCCATGGTCCCCGGGCACCCCCGCCCCTTCGGCGCGCGCCAGCAGGGGGCCGCTGCCCGGCAGCTGGCGCACACATGGAGGAGCCGTCATCCGACGTCAATCGAAGGTTGCGCCACTCCGTGGCCAAGTCGCGGTCATTGCGCTGGGAGCAGCCGGCCGGTAAAGCTGGCCGCCCCGCCGGCGCGCCCGAAAGCCCTTGGCGGACGGCACCAGGTGGCGATGGATGGGCTGCTATCACTACAATCTCGGCTCGCTTTTCGCCGGATCTCGACCATCCGGTGCGGGACGATGATGGCACGGCGGCAGGGCGGCCGAGGCATCGCCTCCGCGCGCGTCGCTACCGCCATTCCTGCCGGCCCGCATGATATCAAGCCGCAGCGCGGCCACGCCGCCGGCCCTGCCTATGCCTTCTTCACCATTCCCCGCGCCTGAATGCCGCGGCAGCGACAGGGGATCGCGGCATGACCACACCGCTTGAGGGGGCGCTGGCGACGCTCATGGCACTCGGCGGGGATGCCGCGCGCGAACGCCATGCGGAATTCGCCGCCAGCCTGGTCACGCTGCTGGCGGCGCCGCCCGGCGCGATCCCCGACCGGGCGCGCTACGAGGCCGCGCTGAAGAACGGCTTCGCCTACTACTACTGGAAATGGGATCCGCGCGGCGTTGACCTCTACGACCCCGTCGCCGCCGCCATCGCGCGCTGGGCGGCGGAGCCCGAGCCGCCGATCGGCCTGCTCTGCGACCTCGTGGACTTCATCTACTTCCTCGTCTGGTGCTTCGAGGAGTCGAGTTCCGGCCAGTGCGCCCGCCTGGTCGGCCCGCTGCGCATCGCCGCCGAGGGCTTCGGCCGGACAGCGCCACGGCGCAGCCTGACGCCGCCGCCGGAGGGCAGCCGGAGCCTCCGCGTCGCCTGGCTCGGCATGTTCGCGCAGAGCGACAACCCCATGAGCATCGCCCTCCGCGCCGTGGCGCCGGCGCTGCGCGCCAAGGGGCACCACCTCGACGTCTATGCCTGGCGTTTCCTGGATGATCCCTTCCACGCGCATCTCCGGGATTCCGGCGCCGTGCTGCACGATTTCATCGGCGGCACGCCGATCGACACCATCGGCGCGATCGAGGCGCAGGCCCGGCAGGCACCGCCGGATATCGTCGTCTCCGACATGAACAACGGCGTGCCGACGGCGCTGTTCTCCCGCCGCCTCGCCCCCGTGCAGGTCTTTCTCCAGGCGGGGATGCCGGCCTGGCCGGTGCTGAACCTGGACGGCGTGTTCAACAGCTTCGGCTTCGACCCGAAGGAGGCCGGCTGGGGCGACGTCGCCATGCTGCGCATCGATGCTCCCTGGGACAGCGCGGCGCTCGATCCCGCGGTGCCGGAGGCTGACATCGCCGCCGAACGCGCCCTGCTGCCGCAGGGAACACGGCTGGTCGGCAGCTATGGGCGCTTCTCCAAGGTCACGCCGCCCTACCTCCACGCGGTGGAACGCCTTCTCCTCCGCTGCCCCGACGTGACCTTCGTGCTGGGCGGCACGGGCGACGCCGCCCATGTGAAGGCCTTCATCGACGCCAGCCCTGCGGGCCGCCGCATGGTCGTGCAGGAACGCTGGGTCGCGGGCCATGTCTGGGGCCACATCCTGGAATTGCTGCTGGACACCTGGCCCGTCACCGGCGGCGTCTCCGCGCGGGAGATGCTGGCCAAGTCGAAGCCGGTCGTTACCTGCTACAGTGCGGAGATGCCCGCCATCCACCGGCAGCGGGATCCCGATCTGGTGGCGCGGGACTGGGATGGCTTCGTGGACATCGCGGCGCGCCTGCTGCAGGACCGGGACGCCTATGCTGCGGCCTCGGCCCGCGCCGGCGCGCTGGTGCGACGGCTGAGCGAGGTCGCGACCTTCGAGGATGAGTTGGATGCGGATCTGCGTCTGGCGGTGCGGCATGCCCGGCAGCGGCGCTCGGGCCTCGGCCGGATGCTGACGGGCTTCAAGACACTGCTGGGGCGGGGCAGGAGCTAGGATGGGAGTGTGTCCGGACATGGCCAGCGCGCGGGACAGTTTCGACGCCGCCCTCATCCCCGGCATGCGGGCGCGCCTGGCGGAGGGTTATGCGCGTTTCCGGGCCGCGGAAGCCCGCGCCATCGCGGAAGCGGCGCCGCCGGAGGCGGGCGGATCGCTCGGCCGCTACCGCATCCGTGACTGCCCGGCCTGCGGCACCGCCGCGCCGGCGGCGCCCGTGCTCCGCAACCACGGCATCGACATCGTCGCCTGCCCCGGCTGCGGCCTGACCTATGCACGGCAGGTCATGGAGGAAAGCGCCGACGCGGCACGCTACCAGGCGTCCGAACTCGACATCGAGGCGATGCGGCTGCGCTGCTCCGGCCCCTATCTCGAGCTGGAGAACGCGCGCGCGCGCTACTACCTCGACCGCCTCGCGGCGCATGGGGGGGCAGGCGGCGCGCTGCTCGACATCGGCTGCGGCACCGGGACCACGCTGGTGGAGGCGCAGGGACGGGGGTGGAGAGTGCTCGGGCTGGAACCCGGCCGTGCCGCCGCGGCGGTGGCGCGAGAGCGGCTGGGCGCGGCTGGCCATGACCGTGTGATCGAGGGCTATTTCCCAGACGATCTTCCCGCCGGGGAGCGCAGCTTCGACGCCATCACCATCCTCGACGTGCTGGAGCATTTCGTCGATCCGATCGGCTTCCTGCGCGTGATCCGGCGGCATTTGGCGCCCGAGGGACGGCTTTTCGTCCAGGTGCCCAACTGGGACAGCCTGCTCGTGCAGCTGGAGGGCACGGCGAGTTCGGTGATCTGCACGGGCCATTGGAGCCATTTCACCCCGGCGACGCTGCCGGCGGTGCTGGCGCGGGCAGGCTACCGCTGCCTGCATGTCGAGACGGTGGTGAGCGAGGTGGATCGCATCGGGGCCTTCCCGCCGGAGGCGCAGCGAGAGGTGGTGGCGCGCCTGCGGCCCGATGCGGGGGGGATCGCCTGGCCGGACGCCGATGGCCCCGCGAAGGCGGCCCTGCTGCATGAGTTGGGGCTGAGCTACAAGCTGATCGGCGTCTTCGCGGCGGAGTGAGGCCGCGGCGGGGTGCATTCGCCCCGCCTGGTGTTGCGTGCGTTGGTCTGGACGCGAAAAAGCCGCCGGCCTTTGCGGGACGGGCGGGTCCGGTCACCCTCGTGTCGCTGCGGTCCTTCCACGACGATACGCTGCGCGTGTTCACGACATGCACGGCTTGCGACCGATCGAGGCGAAGCATCTTCCCGGCCGGACCGCGCCCCACTCCAGGCCCTATGGGCTCGTCCCATGCACCCGGCGGGCGCTGCCACTCCTCGTGATCCGGACGGGGAGAGCGCCGCACGAGCAGCCCCCTCCCCGCCGGTCCGGCATCAGCCCAGCGCGTCAGCGATCGGCAGCTTGCGGATGCGCCGCCCGACCAGGGCCGAGACCGCATTGGCCAGCGCCGGTGTGATCGGCGGCACCGGCGGTTCTCCGACGCCACCCATCCGCTCGCCGCTCTCGATCACATGCGTCTCGATCAGCGTCGGCGCCTCGTCCGTGCGCAGGACGTGGTAGCCGTCGAAGTTCGCGTTCTGCACGCGGCCCTCGGCGATCTCGAGCTTCTCCCCCATCGCGGTGGAGATGCCCTGGATCACGCCGCCCTCGACCTGGCTGCGGACGCCGTCGGGCAGTACCTGGCTGCCGCAGTCCAGCGCGACAACGACGCGATGCACGCGCGGGCGCCCGTTCTCCATCGACACCTCGGCCACCTGCGCGCAGAGCGAGCCGTAGCTCTCCACGAAGGCGAAGCCACGGGCCCGTCCGGCCGGCAGCGGCGTGCCCCAGCCAGCCTTCTCCGCCGCCGTGTTCACCACGCGGAGGGCGCGCGGATCATGCGCCAGCAATTCCCGGCGCAGCGCGACCGGATCCTTGCCTGCCGCCTGGGCGACCTCGTCCAGGAAGCTCTCCATGAAGAAGCCGTTCTGGGTCGCGCCAACGGAACGCCAGGGCATGCTGGGCACCGGCGCCTGGCGGCGGACATAATCCACCCGATAGGCGCCGGTGCGGTAGCGCGTGTCGTTCAGCGTCTGCACCGAGCTGGCGTCGAGGTCGCCCTGGAAGTTGTTGAAGTCCCGGTTCATCGAGGTGCCCGCCGTGCGGACCCAGAGACCCGTGACCTTCCCCTGCGCGTCAAGTGCGGCGCGCAGCCGCGCCATCTGCGCCGGACGACCCCAGCCCTGGCCGATCTCGTCCTCCCGCGTCCAGAACATCTTCACCGGCCTGCCGACCGCGCGCGCCACGATGACCGCCGCCGAGGGAATGTCCTCGTAGAGCCGCCGGCCGAAGCCGCCACCCTGCAACATGGTGTGCAGGCGGATCTTCTCCCGGTCCCAGCCGGTCTCGCGCACGACGCGGTTGAGCAGCCGGTCCTGGTTCTGCGTCGGCGCCCAGATCTCCAGCCGGTCGCCATCGATCCGGACGTTGATGTTCCAGGGCTCAAGCGGCGTGTGGCTGAGGAAGGGGACCTCGTAGTCGGCCTCCACCACGCGGGAGGCAGCGCGCAGCGCGGCGTCCACATCACCATCGTTGCGCGAAACAGCACCCTGCGGCTGCGCAAGCCCATCCTTCATCGCGGCCGTGATGTCGGCGGAGGTGGTGGTGTCGTGCGGCGTCGGCTTCCACGCGATGTCGAGCGCACGCCCGCCGCGCATCGCCGCCCACATGGAGGTCGCGACCACCGCGGCGCCGCCGGGAATGGCCACCACGTCGAGCACGCCCGGCACCGCCTTGGCGCTGGCCGCGTCGAAGCGGTCGAGCTCGGCGCGGAAGACAGGCGACACCCGCGCATACGCATAGACCATGCCAGGCAGCTTGAGGTCGATCGAGTAGATCGTCCCGCCATGCGTCTTCGCGGGGATATCGATGCGCGGCAGGCCGCGGCCGATCAGCTTCAGCTCCGCGGCGGGGCGCAGCGCGGCGCTCTCCGGCAGCGGGCGCTGGGCCGCCGCCGCGGCGAGATCCCCGAAGGCCAGGCGGCGGCCCGAGGCCGCGTGCACGACATGGTGGTCCTCTGCCCGCAGCTCCGCCGCCGGCACGCCGAGGCGCTCCGCCGCGACACCGACCAGCGCGACACGGGCGCGGGCCGCGGCCTCGCGCAAGGGCTGGTACCAGTAGCGCACGCCCCAGGACCCGCCGGAGCCCATGGCCGGGCCGGCGCCGACGTCACGCCGGTAGGGCGCGGCCGGGTGCGGGTTCTCCACCGCGATGCGGCCGGGATCGGCGCCGAGTTCGTCGGCCACGATCGCGACATGGCCCGTCCAGGTGCCCTGCCCCATCTCCGTGGTGGGCGAGTAGAGCGTGATCGCGCCGTCGGGGGCGATGGCGAGATAGGCTGTCAGCGTGCCCGCGCCGCCGGTCATCGGCGGGCGGACGGGCGGGTTGGCCTGGGCGGCGGCGTGGCGCGGCGCGGGCAGTGGCACGGCAAAGCCGAGCACGAGCGCGCCGGCGGCGCGCAGGAGCGAACGGCGCTCGAGGGCGATGGTCATGGTCTGATCCCCCTTCCGCTCAGGCGCCGGTGCCGGCCGCGCGCTTGATCGCGGCCCGGATGCGCGGATAGGTCCCACAGCGGCACAGATTGCCGACCATCGCGCTGTCGATGTCGGCGTCGGTCGGCTTCGGAATGGCGGTCAGCAGCGCCGCCGCGGCCAGTATCTGGCCGGACTGGCAGTAGCCGCATTGCGGCACCTGCTCCTCGATCCATGCCTGCTGCAGCACATGGCGGTTCTCGGGGTGAAGCCCCTCGATCGTCGTCACCTCCTGCCCGTCCAGGGCCGAGACCGGCGTCACGCAGGAGCGGATGGCGGTCCCGTCCACAAGGACGGTGCAGGCGCCGCACTGGGCGATGCCGCAGCCATACTTCGTCCCCGTCAGGTCGAGCGCCTCGCGCAGCGCCCACAGCAGGGGCATCTCGGGGTCAATGTCGAGCGTGTGCCGCCGCCCGTTCACGGTGAGGTTGACTGGCATGTGCGATCCTGGACGTTGCGTGGATCGGGCGGATCGGCTTCGCGACCTTACCCAAATGTCATGCTAGCCAGGAATGGAGCGGCACGGAAGTCCGCCTGCGCCATCCGAGGCAGGGCACCTTCCGTTCTGGTTCAACTCTGCAGGACACAGGCGAAGAGGTTCTGCACGATCGCCGCCCCCTGCCGGTCGGTCGCGCCGGGATCGAGGGATGGCAGTGGCTCAGGCCTGCCGCGACCTCGAGATCGCGAAGAGCGTGCGGCGGCGCTGGATACGCGGGCCCGAGGCGGAATCTCGGCATGCCTTTCACGGCCATGGCCAGGTGAATCCCTGCCGACAGCGCCACCGCATCGAACTCGCCTTCGGCCGCCTCAAGGACTGGCGCCGCATCGCAACCCGCTACGACCGCTGCGCCACCATCTTCTTCGGCGCCGTCACACTCGCCACCATCGTCATCTTCTGGCTCGGCAATGACTCCTGAGCCTCGGCCGGAGGAAACACCTGTTTATCGGATCGCGGGAGGGCGGCAGGCGGGCCTCCATCATCGACCCCCTGGTCGGCACCGCGACGCTCAACACCTGGGATCAGCAGGCCTGCTTGCGCGCGCTGCTCGACCGCACCGCCGGTCTCGCGCCCGGAAGCTCCGGCGCGACGCAGCCCGAACCGAGGCAAGAGGCAAAACGCCGCGGCCGTCAGCGCACGCTCGCAGTTGACGGAGCGTTAACCCGCGCGATCGCTACCGCGAGGCTCCGGCACCTGATCGACAGAGATGATTCGCACCTCTTTTGTCGAACTCGATCCATACGAATATAACGCCGTTCAATACTGAATCATCATTGCATTGATCGCATGCCTTGCTTTGTCCCTCATATTGGGGACGGCGGCTGTTTTGTCAGGCAGCAGCGCAGGTTCCAATGTGGTCTTTGCGCGGAGTGCTTTGAATGATGACCATGACAACCACGGCCACTCCGTTCACCACCACCTCCACCAGCATAGGCGCCGGCACCCGGCCAGCCTTCCTGAGCGCGCGGCTGGTCTGCAGCCGTGCGCAACATGATCCCGTCGCGAAAGCCCATCAGGCCTGGCAGCCGAAGTTCTCGGCGGACAATGTCGGTGTCTTCGATGTCACCAGAGGCCTGAACGATGGACCAATCCGCCTGGCCTCACCCGACGAGCCGATCCCGCCAGGCATGAAGTTCTTCTTCGAGGTGCAGCTCCGCCACGAAGGCGAATTCCGCGGAGACTTCCAGCGCATCCTCGAAGTCGGCGACAATTTCGTGAACCCCAGCAAGGCCAACGCCATCGCGTTCGGCCAGTTCTTCGCTGGCAGCGAGGTGGCTTTCGAGATCTTCGTCGGCGGCCAAAGCTACCAGATTTTCGGCGCGAACACCCTGATCCAGGGTGAAACCGCAACCCGGCGTATCCAGGTGACGGACGCCAACATCGTACAGCTCTACAAGAGCGACGTCCTGATCGGACAGCGCGAAGTGCCCGACATCAGAGTCATTCCACGCGACTCGGTTTTCATCGGCCGCGACAGCAGCGGCGAGTTCACGCCGCTCCGGGGCGAGTTCCTCTCGATCCGCTCCGATATCGATGGCAACCAGGTCGAGGACGCCCTGCCCTTGCCGCCCCCGAACCTGCCGCGCCCCATCTTCGTCGAGCCGCGCGACCATGAACCAAACCCGGTGCCAGGCGGTGTCGACACGCTTGCCGGCGGAGCAGGCAACGACCTGCTCGACGGCGGTGCGGGCGCGGATCTGCTGACCGGCGGCGGGATGAACGATGTATTCCGCTTTGCACGAGGGCAGGCACAGGGCGATGTGGTGGCGGACTTCATCGGGAACGGATCAGCAACGGGAGACCGGCTGGAGTTCAGGGGCTATGGCTCGGCGGCGCAGGGCGCGAGCTTTGCGCAGATCGACGCCCTGACATGGCGCGTCACGTCGGCTGACGGCCTTACCGCCGAGGACATCACATTCGCCAATGCCGCCATCCTGCACGGCTCGGACTGGAGCTTCCTCTGAGCATCGGCGCCGCGCCGATGATTGGCACAATGCAGGCGCGCTTCATGCCCTTCTGCTTACAAGGTCAGGTGCGTCATTCCCCGATGTCCGCTCCGCCATAGGCACTGAGCCCCCCATCGACAGGCAGGATGCTGCCAGTCACGAAGCCTGCCGCAGGTGAGAGGAGGAAATCGGCCACCGCCGCGACGTCCGCCGCCTCGGCCAGGCGCTGCAGAGGAATGCGCGGCAACAACATGGCATCCCCGCCGGCGAGTGGCCCGGCCGCGAGACAGTTCACGCGAATGCCACTGCCGCCCCATTCGCAGGCCATGGTGCGAGTCAGCATGCCGATCGCGGCTGCCTCCGGCCCCCGCCCATCCATCTCCGGCAGGCCCAGCTGCCCGAGTACCGAGGTGAGGTTCACGATCGCACCGTGGCCCTGGCGCAGCATGATGCGCCCCGCCGCCTGCGCGCCGATGAAGATGCGGTCGAGGTGCCCCGGCCTTCCGGCCTCCGCATCGATGTTGAACAGGCCGTCCAGGCGGCCATGCCGGTCCATGCCTTCTCCGGCCGGCACCGTCAGCACGCCACGCGCCGCGAGCCGGGTGGCGAGAGCCTCTCCGACCGGGCCCGGACCAATGGCGATCACCGGCGCGCCGACGGGCTGCGCGACCGGGCCGACCCCGCGAATCACGTTCGCATCCTCGCTGCCGCCATAGGCATGCGACGCACCATCGGCAACGAGCAGCGCACCGGTGACATAGGCCGCATCCGGGGAGGCGAGGTGGAGGATGGCGGCCGCGATCTCCGCGGGCGTGCCCATCCGGCCGAGTGGAATGCGGCGCACGGCCTTGGCAGGGTCCACACGCCCCTCGGCGATGAGGCGCTCCACCAGCTCGGTGCGCGTGTAGCCCGGCGCCACGGCGTTCACCCGGATGCCGTCGCGCGCCCAGGCGCAGGCGTGGTTGCGCGTCAGCGCGACAAGGCCGGCCTTCGACGCGCTGTAGCCGTTGCGAAGCGGAATGGCGCGCAGTGCCGCGCCCGATGCGACATTGACGATGGCGCCACCGCCCTGGCGACGCATCACCACCGCCGCCGCGCGCGCGGCCGTGGCGGCGCCATCCAGGTTCAATGCCAGCAGGCTGCGGAAGCCTTCCGGCGTCTGGTCGACCACCGCGGTCCCGCCATCGATCCGCCCGGCATTGTTGACCAGCACGTCGAGCCGCCCATGCCTGGCCGCGATGCCGTTGATCATCGCGGCAATGGCGGCGGGATCGGCCATGTCCACGCCGATCGCATCGTGCCCCGGGCCCAGTTCCTGAGCCTTGATCCGCGCGCGGTCGCCGTCGATGTCGGCCAGCAGCACGCGGTCGCCGACGGCGGCGAAGGCGCGCGCCGTCGCCAAGCCGATGCCGGCCGCGGCGCCGGTCACCAGGATGATGCGGGTCATGCCGGTGCGCTCAGGCCGATGTCTCGATATGCGCCCTGACCCGGCCGGCCTGGTCCACCCAGCCGCGGGTCTCCGCGAAGGCGACCATGCGTGCGACGCCCTGCCGCCACTCCACATCCTCGCCGCAGGGGGACAGGCGCCGGAGCGCCTCTGGGCAGACCCAGGCGGCCTCGCCGTCCGGCCGCGCCAGGCGGGCCAGCGCCGCTTCCGCCGGCTCGCTGCCGCGGGCGCCGGCATCGAAGCGGATGGAGAAGCGCCGGAAATCCTCGGGATCCACCAGCATCGCTTCCCCTGCCCCGGTGATGCGGATCAGCACCGCCTCACTCCGCGGCGAGCGTTGCCGATGTGGCATCCACGCCCAGTTCCTTGCGGATCGCCGGGATGATCCGCGCTCCCCACAATTCGATCTGCTTCATCATGGTCCGATGGTCGAAGTCGCCGAGCTGCGTCTGGATGGCGACATGCTTCGGCTTGAGGATGCGGATCTCCTCCACCATGCGCTCCACCACCTGGTCGACACTGCCGACCGGCAGGTTGGCGCGCATCTGCTCCAGCGGGATGTCGTTCGGGCTTTCTTCCTCATTCACCATGAAGCCGTCATCGGATTGCGCGCGGCGGTACTTCAGCGCCTCGGAGATGCGCCGCTGGTAGCGGGCATTCTCCAGGTAGCTTGCCACCTCCGCCTCACTGCCGGCATAGGCGCAGCGCAGCAGCGCGATCTTCGCGTCGTCGATGCTCCTGCCCTCGCGCACCGCGATCGCGGTCAGTCCCTCGCGCATCTGGCGCAGCTTGTCCGTGCCCTGCAGCAGCGCGGTGACGAACAGGTTGTGGCCCTCGCGGATCGCTCTCGCCTGCGTCTCCGGATGGCCCGTGGCGATCCAGATCGGCGGCATGGGCTTCTGCACGGCGCGCATGCTGATGGAGGTCAGCGGCAGCTGGATGTGCTTGCCGTCGTAGCTGAAACCCTTCTCCTTCAGGCCGAGCTGAATCACGTCGAGGAATTCGTGGAAGATCGCGGGCGCATCCTCGATCCGGACGCCGAAGCGGTCGAACTCGAACTTCTGGTAGCCCGAGCCGACGCCGAGTTCGAGGCGGCCGTTGGAGACAACGTCGCAGAAGCCGGCCTCTGCCAGCAGCCGCGCGGGATGGTACATCGGCAGCACGCAGACCGCGCTGCCCAGGCGGATGCGCTTCGTCAGCGCCGCCATATGCGCGACCATCATCAACGGCGAGGGACAGAGACCGTAATTGGAGAAGTGGTGCTCGGCATACCAGGCCGTGTCGAAGCCGGCCTGGTCGGCGGCCACGGTCTGCTCCACAGCGTAGTTCAGCACCTGCTGCGAGGTCTGGTGGTAGCCGCGCTGCTGCATGAGGATGAAGATGCCGAATTCCATGGAAACGCTTCCCTTCCCGTTCTTGGCCCCTTGCTGCAAGCATCCTAGGCGCTAGCCATTCGCCGCAACAATACGCTATCCACAAGCAGTATCTGTGCGTTTTCCGTAAAGGAAGCCCGATGAGCCGCCTGCAGGCCATGGAGCTCTTCGTGAGTGCGGTGCGAGAGGGCAGCTTCTCCGCCGCCGGGCGCCGGGCTGGGCTCTCGCCGGCCTCCGTCTCGCGCCAGGTGGCGGCGCTGGAGGCGGCGCTGAACATCCAGCTGCTGAACCGCACCAGCCGCACGCTGGTGCTGACGGAGGCGGGCCGCGAATACCTGGCGCGGCTGGAGCCGATCCTTCAGAACATCGCGGAGGCCGAGGCCGCCGCTTCCGCCTTGCAGACCACGCCGCGCGGGACGCTGCGGGTGCATTCCCGCTTGATGTTCGGCATGCGCGTGGTCGCGCCGCTGATCCCGGCCTTCCAGGACCGCTACCCCGAGCTGCGCGTGGAACTCCGCCTGGCGGAGCACCCGGCGCGCCTGGCGGAGGAGGAGATCGACATCGACCTGCGCATCGGCGCGCCGCCCGATGCCCAGCTGATGCAGCGCCGCCTGCTGCGCAGCGAACGCGTGCTGGTGGCAAGCCCCGCCTACCTCGCCCGCATGCCGCCGGTGACCACGCCGCGCGACCTGCTGGCGCAGCGCTGCCTTGCCTACTGGCTGGGGCCTGAAGACGTGGTGTGGCGCTTCCTCGTCGGCGGCGGGATGGAGGAACTGCGCATCGCCGCCCATTTCGCCAGCAACAATGGCGAGGTGCTGCGCCAGATGGCGATCGCCGGCCACGGCATCGCGCTGCTTGACGACTACACGGTGCGGGAGGAGTTGGAGAGCGGGCGCCTGGAGCGGCTGCTGCCGTCGCTTCGCGTTACCAACACGGGATTCGACCTCGGCATCTATGCCGTGTTCCGCCAGACCAGCCTGCTGCCGGCCAAGACGCGCGTCTTCCTGGACTTCCTGGTGGAGGCCCTGCCCGGCCTGATGAGCCAAGGCTCCGCGCGTTGACCGACCGGTCAGTCTGCGTCACGCTTTGCGCCGGGACAGGAGGAAACGCCATGCAGGCAGGGCGGCGCACCATTCTCACGGGGCTGGCGACGGCGGCGATCACAGGGCGTGCCCTGGCGCAGGGCAGGCCGGTGCGGCTGGTGGTGCCCTACAGCGCCGGCAGCGGGCCGGACATCTTCGCCAGGCGGCTGGCGCAGGGCATGGCGCCGCGGCTCGGCAGCGCTGTCGTGGTGGACAACCGCTCCGGCGCGACGACGATGCTGGGGGCGGAGCATGTCGCGGCCTCGGCGCCGGACGGGCTCACGCTGTTCATGGGCACCTCGACAACCTTCGCCGCCAACCCGCATCTGTTCAACCGGATCAACTACAGGATCGACCAGTTCCAGCCGATCTCGCTGCTGATCCGCACGCGCCTCGCGCTCTACGCCAGCCCAAACCTGGCGGCGACCGACATGCCCGGCGTGATCGCGCTGGCCAAGGCGGCGCGCCAGCCGCTGCACTACGGCATCACCGGCCGCGGCAACTCCACCCATCTGACGGGGGAGGCGCTGAAGATCGCCGCGGGGATCGACCTGATCGACGTGCCCTACCGCGGCACGCCGATGATGCAGCAGGGCATCATGCGGGGCGACCTGGCGCTGGCGATCGATGGCATCCCCGCCTGGCTGAGCCTGGTGCAGGAGCGTCGTGCCAAGGTGATTGCCGTGACCGGTGACGCCCGCGTCCCCGCCCTGCCGGACACGCCCACCTTCGCCGAGGGCGGCGTGCGTGACATCGGGCACCAGCACTGGTACGGGCTGCTCGCGCCGGCCGGCCTGCCGGCACCCGTGCTTGCCCATCTGCACGCCGCCACCATCGGCACGATGGGCGATGCCGAACTCTGGCAGAACCTGACGCATGAGGGCGCTACGATCGAGACCAACACGCCCGAGGCCTTCACCGCCCTGATCGCCGAGGAGACGGAAACCTGGGGCCGCATCATCCGCCGCATCGGCCTGACGCTGGAGTGATCAGAGACCATTTTAAGCTGCCAGCGGCTCCGCGATGCCGGTGACGCCGAGACCCGTGATGGCGAAGAGACCCCCGGCCTCGGGCTCCGGCGCCGTCAGGCGGTGGCTGCGCGAGATCGAGGTGAGGTAGAGCACGTCGAGCGCCGGGCCGCCGAAAGCCAGGCTCGTCGGGTAGCGCACGGGCATGCGGATGCGCTGCACCAGGCGGCCGGCGGGATCGAAGCGGCCAATCTCACCACTGCGGACCAGCGCGAACCACAGATGGCCATCGACATCGACCGTGCCGCCATCCGGCGCGGTGCCGAGCGGGGCGAGGTCCACCAGCACGCGACGGTTGCCCGGCAGTCCTTCCCCGGTGTCGTAGTCGAAGGCCCAGATCACCTGGCGCGGGCTGTCGGCCAGATACAGCGTGCGACCATCCGGGCTGAAGCAGGGTCCGTTCGCCGTGACGATGTCCCCCGCCAGCTTCGTCACGCGCCCGCCGGCCAGGCGGTAGAGCCCGCCAAGCGGCGTGGCACCCGCGGCGAGGTTCATGTGCATCGTGCCCGCCACGAAGCGTCCCTGCCGATCCACCTTGCCGTCATTCAGGCGGATGTCGGGATGGGCGATGTCCAGCGGCACCACGGGCGCCAGGGTACCACGGGCCGGATCGAAGCGGCGAAAGCCGTCGGCCAGCGCCAGCAGCATGCCGCCATCGCGGCACAGCGCGAAGGAACCGACCGGCGCCGGGACCGTGAAAGCCTGGTGCACGCCCGTCGAGGGATCGAGCCGGTGCAGCACGCCTTCGAGGGAATCGATCCAATAAAGCCGCTGCTCGCTGGCGCTCCAGACCGGGCTTTCGCCAAGCCGGTCCCGCGTGCTGCCGATCCGGGCGATCTCCATGCCGGTCCTCCCCCGCCAGGGTGGCGGCCGCTGACCGATCGGTCAATACTTGCGGGCGGGCGGGCGGGAGGCCACATTCCGGCCTCCTGGAGGTGACTCATGGCGCGTGCGGCATCGACGGTCGAAGCGGGTGATTCCGCCGAGCGCATCCTTCAGATCCTCTCTGAATCCGCCCGGCTCTTCGCGACCAATGGCTATGACGGCACCTCGATGCGCGACATCGCCGAGGCCTGCGGCATCTCCAAGTCGCTGCTATATCATCACTTCACCGACAAGGACGAGATCTTCGCCCGCATCGCGCTGGGATCGACGCGCGAACTCTACCAGTTCGTCTTCGATCGCCTGCCCGAAGGCGCCACGCCCACGGAACGCCTGCGCGCCTTCATGGTCGCGACGGGCGAGTATTTCCAGCGCTACCGCTGGGCCTGGCTCGCCTCCACCAGCGCCTTCTGGAGCGACCCGGAGCAGCGGCGCCAGAAGGAGCGGATGATGTGGCGCGACCGCTACGAAGGCCTGGTCCGCACGCTGATCCAGCAGGCGATCGATGCCGGAGAATTCCGCCCGCTCGATGTGCCGCTGGCGGGCCGCCTGGTGCTCTCCGCGCTGAACTGGATGCATCGCTGGTACAAGCCGGACAAGGGCATGCCGGCGCCGCAGATCGCGGACGCCTATTTCGACATGATCTTCCGCGGCCTGCGGGCGGAATAGTCAGTCCAGCTTGAGACCGATGCTGCGGATCAGCGCACCCCAGCGCGCGCTCTCCGTCGCCAGCAGCGTCTGGAAGGTATCGGGGTCCATGCTGTCCAGCGTGGAGCCCTGCGCCGCCCAGATCGACCTCAAATGCTCGTTGCGTGATGCGGCCTGGACCGCGGCCAGGATGCGCGCCACCGCGGCATCGGGCGTCCCCGCCGGCGCGAAAAGGCCATACCAGTAGCCCTGCGCCAGATCGGGGTAGCCGGTCTCCGCGAAGGTCGGCACATCAGGCAGCGCGTCGGTCCGCCTCGTGCCGGTCACGGCGAGCGCACGGATCTCGCCGCCACGCACCAGGCCGAGATAGGTCGCCAGGCCATCGAAGCCGATATCGACATCGCCCCGGATGATCGCCTGCGCCGCGGCCGTGCTGGCGCGAAACGGCACGTCCGTCATCTGCAGGCCGGTGATCTGCTTCATCCGTTCACCCGCGAGATGCGCGACGCCGCCGCGCAGCGTGGTGGTATAGGTCACGCCGTTGGGCTGGCGCCGCGCATACTCGATCAACTCCGCCACCGTGCGGATGGGCAGGCGCGGATTGGCATAGAGCGCGAGCTGCGCCTGCAGCAGCTGCGTGATCGCGCGGAACTGCGAGAGGCGATAGGGCAGGTCCGCCCGCAGATGGGGGTTGACGGCGAAGGTCGTCGACGACGTCATCAGCAGCGTGTAGCCATCGGGGCGCGCCTGCGCGACCGCCTCCGCCCCGATCTGCGTCGATGCGCCCGGGCGGTTGTCGATCACCACGGGCTGGCCAAGCGCCTCCTGCATCAGCGGCTGCATGCCGCGCATCAGGATGTCGGGCTCTCCGCCGGGGGAGAAGGCCACGATGATGCGTACCGGCCGCTCCGGCCAGGATTGCGCGCGCGCCGATCGCGCCAAGCCGAGCGAAAGCGCGCCACCGGCGAGTGCCCGGCGGCCGAAAGCGATGCTGTTCATGCTGCCCTCCCTATTCCAGCGTGATGTTCTTCTCGCGGATGATGCGGCCCCATTGAGCCATGTCCTGCGCCATCTGCTGCTGCAGCAGCGCCGGCGGGCCCGAGATGGCGCGCAGTGCCTCGCTCGCCAGGCGCTGGCGGATCGTCTCGCTTTCCATCGCCCTGTTCGCGGCCCCGTTGAGCCTCGCGACGACATCGGCGGGCGTGCCGGCCGGGCAGAGCAGCGCGGTCCAGAAGCCCGTGACGAGTTGGGGATAGCCCGCCTCCTTGAAAGTCGGGATCTCCGGCAGCAACGGTGCGCGTTCCGGGAAGGACAGGCCGAGCAGCCGCAACCGGCCGGCGCGGACATGTTCGATGGTGGTCGTCGGCGCCTCCACGCTGATCTCGATGATCCCGGCGAGAAGGTCGATGGTGGAGGGACCGTTGCCGCGATAGGCGACGTCCGTCAACTCGATGCCCATGGCATTGGCCATCAGGATGCCGAACAGATGCCCCACGCTGCCCGGCCCGTTGGTGGCATAGCGCAGCGGGTTGCGGCTGGCCTTCGCGAAGGTCACGAACTCGGCGATGGTCCGGGCCGGCAGATTGGCGTTGATGGTGAGCGATAGCGGACCATCGAACAGCAGCGCGACCGGCGCGAAATCCTCCAACGTATAGGGCAGCGTCGGGCGCATCAGCACATTGAGCGGCAGCCCCGCCGTACCGCCGACCAGCACGGTCAGCCCATCCTTCGGCGCGCGGGCCACGGCTTCCGTCGCGATGATGGCGTTGCCGCCCGGCCGGTTCTCCACGACGATGGTCTGGTCCAGCGTCTGCGCCATGTGCTGCGCGACCATGCGGGTGACGATGTCGGTCAGCCCGCCGGCGGCGAAGGGCACCACGAAGCGGATGGTACGGGCAGATTGCGCGTGGGCGATACCAGGCACGGCCAGGCCGGCAGCCAGCAGCGCACGGCGGGACAGCATGGGCATGGACCTCTCCTCCGCAGCGTTCGTTGTTCCAATCCTATGCCCATGCTGACCGATCGGTCAACGGCGTCTGTACCGGCGGATTGCAGTTGCGAACTGTGAAGCGTGGCGCTACCACCTTGGCGGCTGACCGATTGGACAGTGGAAGTCCCGGTACAGGTCGATTGGGAGGAAAACGGCATGTCCGCAGCATCCATGGCCGGCGACATCGTGACGCTCGAGGTCGCGGACCACGTCGCCCTCGTCACCCTCAACCGCCCGCCAGTGAACGCCCTGAACCGCGCGATGCGCGACGCCATCATCGAGGTCTTCGACGCGGTGTCGGAGCGCGACGATATCCGCGTCGCCGTGCTGACCGGCGCCGGCAAGGCTTTCTGCGCCGGCGCCGACCTCAAGGACCGTCCGGATCCCGGCAAGACCGGCGCCTTCCACGCCCATAACCGCGTGACGCGTGAAACGGGCAACGCGATCCGCGAATGCGCCAAGCCGGTCATCGCGGCGGTCAATGGCGCGGCGCTGGGTGCCGGGCTCGGGCTGATGGCCGCCTGCGACATCTATCTGGCCGCCGAGGATGCGGTGTTCGGCATGCCGGAGATCGATGTCGGCCTGGCCGGCGGCGGCGCCATGCTGCGCACCATCTTCGGTCGCTCCACCATGCGGATGATGATGTACACGGGCTGGCGACTGACGGGCGCCGAGCTCTACCGCCGCGGCATCATCGAGAAGGCGACCAGTCGAGAGGACCTGCTGCCGGAAGCCATGCGCTACGCCGCCTGCATCGCGGACAAGAGCCCGCTGGCCATCAACTACGCCAAGACCTCCGCCAACATGGTGGACCTCATGCCGCAGCGCGATGCCTACCGCTTCGAGCAGAACTTCACCGTCGCCCTCTCCCGCACCGAGGACGCGAAGGAAGCCCGCACCGCCTTCGTCGAGAAGCGCAAGCCGGTCTTCAAGGGGCGCTGAGATGGACGTCATCGGCGCCGGGCTGGAAGCGATCCTGCAACCGCGCTCCATCGCCATCATCGGTGCCTCCCAGGACCCGACCAAGATCGGCGGCCGCCCGGTGGAACTGCTGCGCCGCTTCGGATTCCCTGGCGCGATCTACCCGGTGAACCCGCGCGCGGCAGAGGTGCAGGGCCTGCGCGCCTATCCCTCCATCACCGACCTGCCCGAGGCACCCGACCTTGCCATCGTCGCCGTCGCCGCCGAAGCGGCGCCCGATGCGCTGGAGGCCTGCGCGGCTAAGGGCGTGAAGGGCGCGGTGATCTTCTCCTCCGGCTTCGCCGAACTCGGCGCAGCCGGCGAAGCGCTGCAGGCACGGCTGCGCGCGACGGCGAAGCGCACGGGGTTGCGCGTCCTCGGCCCGAACTGCCTCGGCGCGGTCAGCATCGCGGAGCGCAGCATCGCGACCTTCTCCATCGTGCTGGAAGGCAGCCTGCCGCCCGCCGGGCCGATTGGCATCGCGTCGCAGAGCGGCAATCTCGGCAGCTACACCGCGCTGCTGGCGCGCGAACGCGGCATCGGCATCAGCCGCTTCCTGACGACCGGCAATGAATGCGACGTGGACATCGCGGATGCCATCGCCTGGCTCGCGCGCGACGACGCCACGAAGGTGATCCTCTGCGTGCTGGAGACCTGTCGCGACGCCCCGCGCCTGGTGGCGGCGCTGGAGGAAGCGCGGCAGGCCGGCAAGCCGGTGATCGTGCTGAAGATCGGCGCCTCGGAGGCAGGCCAGGCGGCGGCGGCATCGCATACGGGGGCCCTTGCCGGATCGGATGCGGTGTTCGACGCCGTGTTCCGCCGCGCGGGCGCGGTGCGCGTGTACAGCGTGGAGCAGATGCTCGACCTCGGCCATGCGGCTTCCGTGCTGGGCACGCGGCTGCCACAGGGCAGACGCACCATGCTGCTCACTGCCTCCGGCGGCTTCGGCGTGCTGCTCGCGGATGCGGCGAGCGCGGCCGGCCTGTCGCTGCCCATGCCATCGCCGGAGACTCAGCGCCGCATCCTGGCCGCCGTGCCCTATGCCTCGCCGCGCAACCCCGTGGACGCCACGGCGCAGATGTCGAGCCGCCCCGAGATCCTGGAGGCGATCCTCGCCGCGATCCTGGAGGACGACAATTGCGACGCGCTGCTGCTGCTGCTCTCCTCCTCGCTCTATCTGCCGCGGCTGCGCAGCGTCTACATGCCGACCTTGCGCGCGGTGCGGGATAAGCACCCAGAGAAGGTCGTGATGCTCGCCGTGCATGGCCCGGCCGATGCGGTGCGGGAGTTGACCGCCATGGGCTTCGCCGTGGTGGATGGCGTTGGGCCCTCGGCGCAGGCGTTGGCCGGGCTCTGCGCGCTCGCCGCCGCGCGGGATCTGCCGCCGCCGCCCCCTGCCCTGCCGCCCGCGCCGCCGCTCGACCGCGGGATGATCGCCAGCGAGGCCGGCGCGAAATCCGTGCTGGCGGCGGCCGGCTTGCCGGTGCTGCCGGAACGCGTCGTGGGCAGCGCGGCGGAAGCGGCTTCCGCTGCCGTGGCGATGGAGTTCCCGGTGGTGCTGAAGATCGTCTCGCCCGACCTGCCGCACAAGACGGAAGTCGGCGGCGTCGTCCTCGACCTGCGCGATGCCGCCTCCGTGGCCGAGGCGCATGACGCGATGCTGGCGCGCGTGCGCGCCAGGGCGCCGACAGCGCGTATCGAAGGCGTGCTCGTCTCGCCCATGGTCAGCGGTGGGGTGGAGATGATCATCGGCACCAAGCTCGACCCGATCTTCGGGCCGGTGGTGCTGGTCGGCCTTGGCGGCATCTTCGCCGAGGTGATGCAGGATGTCGCCGTGCGCCCCGCGCCGGTGGAGGAGGCGGAGGCGCTGGCGATGCTGCGCAGCCTCAAGGCCTTCCCCGTGCTGGATGGCGCGCGCGGCCGGCCGAAGGCGGATCTGGGCGCCGCCGCGCGCGCGATCGCCGCGCTGTCGCGCTTCGCCGCGCAGCACGCCGCGGATGTCGCGGAGATCGACATCAACCCCCTGCTGCTGCGGCCAGAAGGCCAGGGCGCGGTCGCGCTGGATGCGCTGATCGTCCCCACATCGGAGCGACCGGCATGATGGACGGCATGCATCACGATCTCAGCGGAGAGGCCTTCCGCGCGCATGTGCGCGACTGGCTTTCCGCCAATGTCCCGCCCGGCTTCCTGGCCGACGCGCCGGGCTATACGACGCCGACGCTGCAGCAATGCCGCGACTTCGAGGCCGCGATGCACCGCGCGGGCCTGGCCGGCATCACCTGGCCGCGCGCCTATGGCGGGCATGGCCGGACGCTGCGCGAACACCTGGTCGCGAACCAGGAGATCGGGCGCCTCGCCTTGCCGGAAAGCGTGAGTTCCATCGGCAAGGAACTCGCCGGCCCGATCATCCTGGCCATCGGCACGGAGGAGCAGAAGCAGCGCTACCTCCCCGCCATACTCGAGATGCGAGAGATGTGGTGCCAGGGCTTCTCGGAACCCGAGGCCGGATCGGACCTGGCGGGGCTGCGCACGCGTGCGACTCGGGATGGCGCAGGCTGGCGCATCACCGGCCAGAAGATCTGGACATCGGGCGCCGCCAAGGCCGCGCGCTGCCTGCTGCTGGCGCGCACCGGCCCGCTGGAGGATCGCCACAAGGGCCTCGCCCTCTTCGCCGTGCCGATGGATGCGCCGGGCATCCGCGTGCGGCCGATCCGCCAGATCAACGACAAGGATGGCGGCTTCGCCGAGGTCTTCCTCGACGACGTGCCCGTCGGGCCCGAGGATGCGCTCGGCGCGCCGGATGAGGGGTGGAACGCCGCGATCCGCGTGCTCGGCATCGAACGGGCGACGAACCGCATGTACCGCGCCTGGCGCTTCGAGAACGAGTTGCGCCACCTCGTCGCCGCCTGCCGCCAGGATCCCGCGCTCGCGCCGCTGCTGCGCGATGGCGCCTATCGCCAGCGCATCGCCGCCACCCTGGTCGACATCGAGATGGTGAAGGGCAATGTGGAACCGGTGGTGGAGGCGCTGGTCGCCGGCGAGGCGATCGGCGCGCGCGGCAGCCTGATGAAGCTGCATTGGAGCGAGGCCCATCAGCGCTTCGCCGCGCTGGCGATGGAGATACTGGGCATGGCCAGCCCCGATGCGCCCCCACCCGTGCTGCAGGCCCAGAAGCGCTTCAAGGATATCTATCTGCAGGCGCGCGCGGAGACGATCTACGCCGGCACCACGGAGATCCAACTCGGCATCATCGCCGATCGCGTGCTGAACCTGCCGCGGGGGAAGTGAGCATGGACATGATGCAGACGGGCCTCGACCCCGCCGACTTCGCGGACAGCGCCCGCAAGGCCGTCGCGGCCTGCCTCGGCCTCGACCCCGCGGGCTGCGGGGCGCGGCTGGCGGAAGACGGGCTGCTCGGCGTGCTGGCGCCGGAGGAGGTCGGCGGCCTCGGCCTCGACCTCCGCTTCGCCCTGCCGGTGGTGCAGGCCGCGGGCGCCGGCGACCTGGCCTTTCCGCTGGCCGAGACGATGCTGATGGCGCGCCATCTCGCCGGACCGGCGCCGGCCATCGCGGCATCCCTCGCGGCCGGCGAGGGACGCGGCACCATCGCCTGGGCCGGTACAGCGCGTACCGAACTGGTCGGCACCGTCGGCCGCGCACCGCTGGCGGAGGGCGCGGATTGGGTGCTGGTGCGGCTCGCCCACGGTGCCGCACTGCTGCCCGGCAGCGCGCTCCGTATCGCGAAGGCCATCGGCCTCGATGAGACCGCGCCGGAATACAACGTGACGCTCACCGGCGCAGACGCAGCCTGCCGCCTCGATGCCGCTGCGTGGAGCGCCTTGGCGGAGGAGGCGTCGCTGCTGCGGGCCGCCGCGATCCTCGGCGCTGCCGAAACCTCGCTTGCCCTCGCAGTGGAGCATGTCACGACCCGTCGTCAATTCGGCAAGCCGCTGGTCGCCAACCAGGCGATGCGGCACCTGCTGGCCCGCCAGAAACTGGCGATGGAAGGCATGCGCGGCGCGCTGATTCGGGCCACCGGCTGCGGCGACGATGCGGTGGGCATGCTGGCACGGCGCGCCGCCTTCCTCGCCGCCGCCACGCATGGTCCGTTGATCGCGGAGGCGTCGATCCAGGCGCATGGCGGCATGGGCTTCACCTGGGATATCCCGGTGCATCGCCATCTCCGCCGCATCCGCACGCTGGAGGCGCAGGGCGAGGCCCCTGCGATGCGCGAGGCGGTCGCCGCCGCCTTGATCGACGCGAACTGAGCCGGGGAGAGACGCAATGGACACCCAGGATTCGATGGCCGGCATGCTCGCGGGCCGCGTCGCGCTGGTGACCGGCGCCGGCAACGGCATCGGCCGCGCCACCGCGCGCCACCTGGCCGCGATGGGCGCGGTGGTCGGCGTGAACGACCTCAAGCCGGAATTCGTCGCCGCCGCGGTCGCGGAGATCGAGGCAGCCGGCGGCAAGGCGATCGGCATCGCGCAGAATGTCGCGACGCGGGATGGCATGCGCGCCGCCGTGCTCGGCCTGGCGGAACGCGCCGGGCGCTTCGACATCCTGGTCAACAACGCCGCCTGGGTCCGCTACCAGGCCGTGCCGGACATCGCGCCGGAGACCGTGGACCGCATGCTGGAGATCGGCTTCAAGTCGGTCATCTGGGGCATCCAGGCCGCGGCCGAGGTGATGGATGCGGAGCGCGGCGGATCGATCGTCAATGTCGCCTCCACCGCGGGGCTGCGCGCGACGCCTTCCTCCATCGTCTATAGCGGGATCAAGGCGGGCGTGATGGGCATCACGCGCGCCGCGGCGGCCGATCTCGGGCCGCGCCACATCCGCGTGAATGCCATCGCGCCATCCGCCGTGCCGACCGAGGGCACCGCGAAGCATCGGACCGAGGAGAAGGACCAGCGGCGTATCGCGCGTACGCCGCTCGGTCGGCTCGGCACGGTGGGGGACATCGCCAAGGCGATCTGCTTCCTCGCGACCGACCAGGCAAGCTTCGTGACCGGTCAGGTGCTAGCCGTGGATGGCGGGATCACCACCACGAATATCTAGCCTGGCGCGAAGGTAGCAGGGCGTTTCAGGCCATGGCTGATGCCGCCGACATCGGGCCCGCCCACTGACGAGCCTGGTGCGCGGCGCACCGGCGCTGTACGGCCGCCGCGGCCAGTTCTGCCCTGCCGGTCGAGGAGCGCCATCGCCGGGGTCCTCGTGCCGCACCCCACCATCACGGCACCAGCCTATCCGCCCGCCGGAATGACCGCACGCAAAGCAGAGGACATCCAGTCCCAGGCACCATATCGTCCCTGTCCGTACCCGAACCGATCTTTCGATGAGCCTGCGAAGCTACCGGTATGCTGCGATGATCGCCTGCGTGCCGACATCGCCACCGAGTTCCGCGGCGATGCGATCGAACAGCGCGCGGGACTGCGCCAGGCCGGGCAGCGCCAGGCCCATGGCCTCCGCCTCGGCCACGGCAATGCCGAGGTCCTTCAGGAAGTGCTTCACCATGAAACCCGGCGCGAAATCGCCAGCCAGCATCTTCGGCCCGAGTGCGGTGAGTTGCATGGATCCCGCCGCACCAGGCGCCAGCGCCGCGAGCACGGCCTCGCCATCCAGGCCCGCGCGCCGGGCGTAGGACAGCGCCTCCGCCACGCCCATCACCGCCGACGCGATGGCGATCTGGTTCGCCATCTTCGTATGCTGCCCGGCGCCCGCGCCGCCCATGTGGCGGATCGCCTTGCCCATCCGCGCGAAGACCGGCTGCGCGCGCCCGAAGGCGTCCGCATCACCGCCCACCATGATGGAGAGCGCGGCATTGCGCGCGCCGATATCCCCGCCGGAGACCGGCGCATCCAGCGCCGCGCAGCGCTTCGCCGCGGCGGCCTCCGCCAGGCGGGAGGCGAGGCGTGGCGAGGAGGTCGTCATGTCGATCAGCAGCGTGCCGGGCTTCGCGCCGGCCAGCAGCCCATCCGTTCCAAGCCAGACCTGTTCCACGTCCTGCGGGAAGCCGAGGACCGTGATGACGATGTCGCTCTCGCCGGCCAGCGCGGCCGGCGTGTCCGCCCAGGTCGCGCCAGCCGCCAGCAAGGCGTCGACACGCGGGCCGCGGCTCCGGTTGGCGATGGTCAGCCTGTGGCCCGCGGCCTGCAGATGCCCGGCCATGGACCCGCCCATGATGCCGATGCCCATGAAGCCGATGCGGGGAAGCGGCGTGTCGTTCATGCGGTGTCCTTCGCGGCCTGCAGGGCGGCCCAGATGCGGGCCGGCGTGGCGGGCCCACTGTCGAGATGCACGCCGGCCCGTGCCAGCGCGTCGTTGACGGCGTTCATCAGCGCGCCGATGCCGCCCATCGTCCCACCCTCCGCCATGCCCTTGATGCCGGCCGGCGTGGACGGGCTGGGCGTGTCGTGGTGGGAAAGTTCGAAAGCCGGCAGATCGTCAGCCCGGGCGATGGCGTAGTCCATGAAACTGCCAGCGACCGCCTGGCCATCCTCGGCATAGGCGGCGTGCTCCATCATCGCGCCAGACAATCCCATGGCCGTGGCGCCATGCGTCTGCCCCGCGACGATCAGCGGATTGATGCGGGTGCCGCAATCCTCCGCGACGACATGGCGCAGGACGCGCAGCGCGCCGGTCGCCGGATCGATCTCCACCGCGCAGGCATGGGTGCTGTTGGCGTAGGTCATCGCCGGCGGGTCATAGGCCAGGACGGCGTGCAACCCCGGCTCCATCCCCGGCGGCAGGCGCAGCGGATCGAGATGCGCGGTGCGCGCCACCTGCGCCAGGCTCAGCCCGGTCTCGACCCAGGCGCCCTCCACCAGGCGCAGCACCACGCCGTCGCGCAGGTCGAGTCCGGCCGCGCTGTTCAAATCCAGCATCGCCGCCGCGATCGCCAGCACCTTCGCCTTCAGCCTTTGTCCCGCCATGTACAGCGCGCCGCCGCCCGCCGCCGCGCCACGGCTGCCGCGGCTGCCCATGCCATAGGGCGCGATGTCGCTGTGACCGATCTGGATCACGAGATCATCGAGGGCGGCGCCAAGACCCGCGGCAGCCGCCTGCGCCAGCGATGTCTCGTAGCCCTGGCCCGATCCCATAAGCCCGCAGGATGCGATGACCGCGCCGGAAGGCTCCACGCGCATCGTCGCGACCTCATGCCCCGAGCCCGGGATGCCGGCGGCGCGGTAGAAGGCGGACCCGTAGGTGGTGCTCTCTACCACGGTGCAGAGGCCGATGCCGAGCAGCCTGTCGCGCGGCTGCGCCTGCCCTGCCCGCAGCGCGTCGTAGCCGATGGCCGCCGCCGCCGCATCCAGCGTGGCGCGCGGGGTCAGCGCGTCGTAGCGCTCCCCGGTCGCGGTGGTGAAGGGCAGGTCGGCATCCCCGATGGAGTTGATCCGCCGCACCGCCAGTGGATCAAGGCCGAGTTCGCGCGCCACCGCATCCATCGTGCCCTCCATGACCCAGGAGGTGACGGCCATCGGCGCACGCATGGGGCCGGAGGGGCATTTGTTGGTGAGCCAGACCTGCACGTCGTAGCCATAGTCGCGCAGGCGGTACGGCCCGGGCAGGATCATCGCGACGACGCGGGCCATGTAGTTGGCGGGGAAGAAGGACCAGGCGCCGAAATCGACCTCCATCGCGCAGGTCAGGCCGAGAAGGCGGCCATCGGTGGCGACGGCGGCGCGGGTGACGATGGTCTCCTCCCGCGCCATCATCGCGGTCATCAGGTTCTCCGCCCGCGTCTCTCGCCAGCGCACGGGGCGGTTCAGCAGCCGCGATGCGGCGGCGATGCACAGATCCTCCCGCAGCGGGATGATCTTCTGGCCGAAGCCGCCGCCCATCTCCGGGCTCTCGACGGTGACCTGGAACTCCTTCAGCCGCAGCCGTGACGCGACGGCGCTGCGATAGGGGTGCGGCGCCTGAGTGCCCACGCGCAGGGTCAGGTGTTCCCGCCCCGCATCCCAGATCGCCAGCACGCCGCGCGGCTCCAGCGGCACATGCGTCTGCCGCTGCTGGGCAAAGCGCGCTTCCACCACGCGGTCGGCCCGGGCGAAGGCGGCATCCAGGCCCGGCGTCGCGAAGCCCTGGCGGGAGACGCGGTTGCCCGGCACGGCGGGGTCCACCAGGGCAGCGGCCTGCTTTGCCTGGGCGATACTCGCGATGGCCGGCAGCGGATCCCACGCCACCTGGACCAGTTCCGCCGCATCCTCCGCCGCGCTCCGCGATGCGGCCAGTACCAGCGCGACGGGATCGCCCACGAAGCGCGCGATGTCCGTGGGCAGGACCGGCATGTCCATCGGCAGCAGGCCGGCGATGGGCGGTGCCATGCGGAGCGGCGCGACGATGGCGCCGAGGTCGCGGCCGGTCAGCACCGCAGCCACGCCCGGTACCGCGCGGGCCGCCGCCGTATCGATGGGGCCGATCCGCGCATGCGGGTGCGGGCTGCGCACGAACACCGCATGCAGGCAGCCCGGCGGCGCGGGGATGTCGTCCAGGAAGCGGCCCTGGCCCATCAGCAGCCGCCGGTCCTCGCGCCGCCGCAGCGCCTTGCCGAGCGGGCCGCCCGGTTCGGGGGGCGGCGGGACGATCACAGTCGCGCCTCCGTCTGCCGGTCGAACAGATGCAGCCGCGCAGGATCGATGCCGAAGGTCATGCTGTCGCCATGGCGGACGCGCCATTCCTTGGGCACACGCAGCGTGAGCGCGACGTCGCCCGGCGCGACGACCTCCAGCAGCGTCTCCGAGCCGAGCGGGGAGACGAGGGTCACCCGGGCCTCCAGGCTCGCCAGGCCCGGCGCGGGCGCGGCGACATCCTCCGGCCGCAGGCCGAGCGTCACGGCACGGCCCGGCGCGACGGCGCCCGGGGGCAGGTCGAGCCGCAGCGCGCCGCGCGCGAATCGGCCGTCGGCAGCGATCTCGCCCTCGACCAGGTTGATCGGCGGGCTGCCGAGGAAGCTGGCGACGAAGGTATTGGCCGGGCGGCTGTAGATGCCGTCGGGCGTGTCGAGTTGCTGGATCAGCCCGCCACGCATCACCGCGATGCGGTCGGCCAGAGTCATCGCCTCTGCCTGGTCATGCGTGACATAGACGAAGGTGGCCTGCAGTCGCTGGTGCAGATGCTTGATGAGGCTGCGCATGGAAAGCCGCAGCGCCGCGTCGAGATTCGACAGCGGCTCATCCATCAGGAAGACGCTGGGCTTGCGCACGATGGCGCGGCCGAGCGCCACACGCTGCCGCTGCCCGCCCGAAAGCTGTGACGGGTGGCGGTCCAGCAGATGCGCGATCTCCAACTGTTCGGAGACATCGGCCACGGCGCGCTCGACCTCCGCGCGCGGGGTCCGGCGGAGCTGGAGAGGAAAGGCGATGTTCTCCCGCACCGTCTTGTTCGGATAGAGCGCGTAGGACTGGAAGACCATCGCGACCTCCCGCTTGTGCGGGGGCTGCCAGGTAACGTCGGTGGCGTCGAAGCGCAGCGTGCCGTCGGTGATCTCCTCCAACCCCGCGATCATGTTCAGCGTCGTCGTCTTGCCGCAGCCGGACGGGCCGAGCAGCACCATGAACTCGCCATGGCCGATGGCCAGGTCCAGCCGGTCCACGGCGGTGACGCTGCCGTAGCGCTTGGTCAGCTTCTCGCAGGTGATGGCAGCCATGGTTATCCCTTCACCGCGCCGGCGGTGAGGCCGGAGACGATGTAGCGCTGGAACAGCACCGCCATCAGCACCGGCGGGATGATCGCGATGACACCCGCCGCATTGACGAAGGAGAAGCTGGTGGTGAAATCCATCACGAAGCCGGAGATGACGATCGGCAGCGTCTGCGCCGCGACATTCTGTGTCAGCACCAGCGCGAAGACGAATTCGTTCCAGGAGGTGAGGAAGGCGAAGGTCAGCGATGCCACCAGCGCGGGCAGCGACAGCGGCAGGTAGACATGCCGCAGCGCCCCCCAATGGCCGCAGCCATCGATCCGCGCGGCGCGATACAGGTCGCGCGGAATGCCCTCGAAATAGGAAATCAGGATGAAGATCGTGAAGGGCACCGTGATGGCGAGGTAGGTGACGACCAGCGCGCCCAGCGTGTTGATCAGCCCGAGGTTCCGGATCACCAGGAAGAGCGGCACGATCAGCGCGATATCCGGCACCACGCGCGTGGCCAGCACGGTGTAGAGCGTCGCGCGCCGCCCGCGGAAATCGATCACCGCGATCGCGTAGGCCGCGGTGACCGACAACAGCAGGTTGAGCGCCGCGACCCACAGCCCGACCGTCAGGCTGTTCCAGAGCGACGGGATCAGGTTCGCCGCGCCGGAGGGGAGGAACCCGCCGGTGGCCGGGTCGCCCTGGCGCCTCGTCTCATAGGTCACCTGCCGTTCGGCAGCGTTCAGGATGGCGTCGAAATTGCCGAAATTGACCTCCGGCGGCAGCCAGTTCGGCGGGATGGCCGTGATCTGCGCCTCGGTCTGCAACGATGATGAGACCAGCCACGCCACCGGCCCCGCGACATACAGCACGAACAGCGCCGAGAAGAACGCCAGCAGCACAGCGCGGCCGATGCGGGGTGCGAGAGGACGGCCGGCCATCAGATGCGCTTCCCCAGCCAGCGGATCACGGCCCAGGACAGCAGGAAGGTCGCCATCGCCAGCACGTAGCTCATCGCGGCACCCGTTCCGAAGCGCAGCGACCGGAAGGTCTCGACGTAGATGAGCCAGGACAGGGTGAAGCTGGCATCGCCCGGCCCGCCCTGGGTCATGATCAGGAACAGGTCGAAATGGCGGATGCTGATCATCGTCTCATACACCAGGACCAGCATCAGCCCCGGTCGCAGCGCCGGCAGCGTCACATGCACGAAGCGCTGGAGGACATTGGCACCATCCACCTTGGCGGCGCGGTAGAGGTCGTCCGGAATGGCCTTCATGGTGACGATCAGCAGCAGGGCTGCCAGCGGCATCTGCTTCCACACGGCGGCATTGGCGATCAGCATCAGCGTCAGGTCGGGATCGCCGAGCCAGGCGCGATACCGCTCGATGAGGCCGACCTTCAGGAGCAGCGCGTTGAGCAGCCCATAGGTCGGATCGTAGATCCACTTCCACATCAGCCCGTTCACGACCGACGGTGTCGCCCAGGGCACCAGCAGAACCGCCGACAGGATGCGTTGGCCGGGGAAGGTCTCGTTCAGCAGCAGCGCAACCAGCACGGCGAGAACCGTGGTCACCACCACCGTCACCACCGTGTAGACCGTGGTGCGTGAGACGGCCAACCAGAAGCGCTCATCGCCGAAGATGCGCAGGTAGTTGTCGCCGCCCACGAAGGGACGGCGCAAGGGGCGCGTCAGGACGATGTCGTGCAGGCTGACCCAGAAGGAATACAGGATCGGGTAGGCCGCCACGACCAGCAGCACCGCCACCACCGGGAAGACCAGGATGGCTGCGCTGCGTTCGTCGTAGCCGAACTTCCGGTTCAGTCGGGCCAGCACGTCAGCGGAAGGCGCGACGGAGTTCCGTCCACTTCGCCGCGGCGGTGCGCATCGCCGCCTCCGGCTCCGCACGGCCAAGGCAGACGGCCTGCCAGGCCTGGTTCGACGTCTCGACCCATTCGCCGAACCAGGGCGCGATGGTGTCCTTCTTCTTCGCCAGCATCGCCTGCTGCGCGATCACCGCGCCGCCACCGGCCCAGCGGTTCCAGAACGCCGTCACATCGGCATCCTGGTTCACCGGCAGGGCGCAGCTCGGCAGGCCGACATCGGTCAGCAGCAGCTTCTGCATGGAATAGTTGCCGCCGGTATCGCGACCGCCGAAGAATTCCATGAAGCGCACGGCCCGCTCCCGCCTTGCGCGGTCCGCCTTGGCGGCCGGCGTCATGCCGTAGAAGCGGATCCAGCCCAGCGTGTTGTTCGTACCATCCGGCCCGCCCTTCGGCATCAGCGCGATGCGGATCTTGCCAGCGGCCGATGCCTGCGACGGATCATTCAGCGCACGGATGCGGTAGGTCGGCACGATGGCGAAGGCATGCTGCCCGCTGCCCATCGCGCGCAGGCCGTTGATCTCCCCCGTCTCCACCGCGCCGGGCGACAGGATTCGATGGGTCGCGATCGCCTCCCGGATGAAGCGGGCGGCGCGGACCGCGCCGCGGTTCGCATCGGCCATCACCGCATTCCCGGCATCGTCGACCATGCGTCCGCCGAAGGCATAGGTCAGCGCCGAGACGAATTCGATCAGCCAGGTATCGGCGGCCAGCGACAGCAGCAGCGGGAACTCCACGATCCCCTGCTGCTTGATGCGCAGCGATTGCTGCACGACCTCCTCCCACGTCGTCGGAAGGGTGGTGATGCCGGCGCGCTCAAGCAGCTCCGTATTGTACATGAAGCTCATGTGGTCGCCGTAATAGGCAAGGCCGTATTGCTTGCCGCGATAGACCATCGACTGCGTGCAGTAATCCGCCGCATCCGCGTTGTAGCGCATGAGCTGCGGGATGTCGTTGATGTCCGCCAGCCACCCGGCCTCGACGAATTCCGGCAGCCAGGCGTCGGAGATCCAGGACACGTCGATCGGCGCATTCCCGACGAGGCGCGTGACCAGCGCGGTGCGGAACTGCGCCCAGGGAAAGTTCTCGTAGTTCACCCGGACATTGGTCGCCCGCTCGAAGGCCGAGATCTGGGCGCGCACCTGGTCCACCGCGGCGGACCAGCCGATGAAGTTCACCGTGCCGCCGGACTGGGCGGCGGCGTCGCCGCCCGACAGCCCGGCCAGCAATGCAGGGGCGCCAGCAGCGCCGGCAAGAAGTCGGCGGCGGGTCAGCGGGGATGCGATGGGCTGCATGGGTCGGCCTTCGGTTTGCGGCTCTTCACGATTCGCGCAAGCCACAGACATGCCCAGGCTGCGCCTTCACAACCTTGCGCGTAGGAGGGGACTTCCGTCAATCAGCCTTGCGGAAACAGGCATGGGGACGGGAAGCCGCATCATCCAGGCCGAGTACTACCGCGCCACAAAATACGGCGTCTTGCGGATCGTCCGCCACCAGCACGAAGCCGCGCCCGATCCGCTCGATCGCGCGCGGCATCAGGCAGCCTGCGCCTGTCAGGACGCGCGCCGCACCTTGGCCGGGTCGGCCTCGTCCCAGACCTTCTCCGGCATCGGCAGGCCTTCGAAGGTCTCGCGCCCGAGGGGGCTGTCCGGTGCCATGCCGAGGCCCTCCAGGACCCACATCAGCTGCCGCACATGCTGGCCGGCATGCCAGACGGTGCGTTCAAGGAACTCATGCATCGTCTGCTCGCCGTAATAGACGTCTGCGCGCCGCGCCCAGTCGCAGTCGCGGCCCGGCCCGTCGAACCAGTCGGACATGCGCACACGCATCGTCCCGGCATAGGCGACGAGTGCGGCCCGGCTGCCCTGCTCCTCGGTCGGGATACGCATGTAGCTGTCGAAGGTGAGCGGGATGCCATCCTCATGCTCGAGGAATGCGTCGGCGATGTTGGCGATATGCCAGCTGAGCTGGCCGAAGGTACGTGGCCGGTTCGGCAGGTCCCGCGCCAGCGCCTCGTCCGGCATCTGCGCGATGAACCGCGCGGCCCCGGCCAGTACCGCGTCCAGGCGGCGGCGCATCTCCTCCACGGGCAGCATGCGCGGCGGGCCGTAGGCGATGCCACAGAGTTGGGCCACGTCGCGCAGCACCTGGCCGTTCGCCCAGGTATCGCCACGGGTGACGATGGGCACCTGCTTCAGCCCGAAGCGCTCGAGCTCGGCATAGGCGTCCTCATCCACCAGCACGTTGCGCGACAGGAAGGGCACGCCGTGCTTCTGCAGGAACTCCTTGGTCCGGAGGCAGGACGAACATCCGGTCATCCAGTAGACGCGGATCGCGTCGTCAGCCGTGGTCGTTTCCATCACTCGTTTCCTTCCCTTACGCGGCCTTCGTCGCGAGGCCGCCCAGATGGGTGATCACCTCGTCGAGGGCCACCACATCGCCATACTTGGCGTTGATGTCGAACAGGTTGGCGTCGTGCGGCCCGTCATGCCGGTCGCCCACGCATTCACGCGGCACGATCACGCGGTAGCCGTGCTGCACGCCATCCAGCGCACCCGCGCGCACGCAGCCGCTGGTGGAACAGCCCGCGAGGATCAGCGTATCGATGCCCATCGCGGCGAGCATGGGCGCGAGCGGCGTGCCGAAGAAGGGGCTCGGATACTGCTTCACCAGCACGACCTCCTCCGGCAGCGGCGCCACCTTCGGGTCGATCTGCGCGAGGGGCTCGCCTGCGACCATCTTGCGGAGCGCGGGCACCTTGCGCACGAACCAGCCGCCATCGGCACCGGAGGGGTGGTACTCGACGCGGGTGTGGATCACCGGCACGCCGGCAGCCCGCGCCGCCGCCAGCAGCGGGACGGTATCGGCCACCGCGCGCACCACGCCCTCGGCGAAGAAGGGCGATCCGGGCGTGGTGTAGGCCAGGGTGAAGTCGATGACGATCACCGCCGGCCTGGTGCCGAAGCCCACCTTGCCATCGAAGACGCCGACATAATTCTGTTCGCGCGTGACGCTCATGGCGGATTCTCCTCAGGCCTCGTCGGGGAAATGGCAGGCGGCGAGATGGGCGCCGCCGCCGGCAGGCGACAGCTGCGGATCCTGCTCGACACAGGCGCGCGGCAGCCGCGTGCCGGCTGCCTGCACCGCATCGACGCCGCGCGCGGCGACCAGGCGCGCGCGCGGGCAACGCGGATGGAACCGGCAGCCGGAGGGCAACGCGGCGGCGCTGCCGATCTCGCCGATCGGACGGATCCGCGCCTTCGCGCGTTCCTTCGCGGGGTCCGGGCGCGGCACGGCAGAGAGCAGCGAGACGGTGTAGGGATGCCGAGGCGCGCCATACAGCGCGTCGCGCGGCGCCATCTCCACCACGCGGCCGAGATACATGACGGCGACGCGATCACTGACATGCCGTACCACCGCGAGGTCGTGCGCGATGAACAGGAACGAGACGCCGGACCGCGCCTGGATATCCGCCAGCAGGTTCAGGATCTGTGCCTGCACCGAGACATCCAGCGCGCTGACCGGTTCGTCCAGCACCACCAGCGCCGGGTCGAGCGCGATGGCGCGCGCGATACCGATGCGCTGGCGCTGCCCGCCCGAGAACTCGTTCGGGTAGCGCGCCGCCATCGCGGGGGAAAGGCCGACGCGGCCCAGCATGTCCGCGGCGCGCCGCATAGCCTCGGCCCGCCGCACGCCATGCGCGGTCATCGGCTCGGCGATGATCTCAGCGGCCGTCATGCGCGGATCGAGCGAGCCGTACGGGTCCTGGAACACCATCTGCATGCGCGGCCGCATGGCGCGCAGGCCGGAGGAGGAGGCCGCGGTCACGTCCTCCCCCTCGAAGCGGACACGCCCCGCGCTCGGCTCGATCAGGCGCAGTACGAGACGGCCGAGCGTGCTCTTGCCGCTGCCGGTCTCCCCCACCAGGCCGAGCGTCTCGCCACGTCCCAGCGTGAAGGAGACGCCGTCCACCGCCCGGACATCGGGCTTCCGCGGGCCGAACAGCGTGCGGCCACCGCTGAAGCTGCGGCGCAGTTCCTCGACCTCCAGCAGCGGGCTCATGCCGCGACCTCGATCGCGCCCTGGCGATGACAGGCGGCGAAGTGGCCTGCACCGATGAGGTCGGGCCGCACGCTGCGGCAGCCATGGGCGTCGGAGACGGCAAAGCAGCGCGGCGCGAAGGCGCAGCCCGGCGGGCGGCGTGCCGGATCCGGCGGGCTGCCCGCGATGGGGGCCAGCATCGTGCCCGCGGGCGCGTCGATCTCCGGAATGCTGCGGAACAGGGAAATGGTGTAGGGGTGGCGCGGCGCGCGGAACACCTCCTCGACAGTCCCGGTCTCGACCACCCGGCCGGCATACATCACCGCGACCCGGTCAGCCTGGCGCGCGACCACGCCGAGGTCGTGCGTGATCAGCACCATCCCCATCCCCTCCGACGCGCGGAGATCACCGAGCAGGTCGAGCACCTGCGCCTGCACCGTCACGTCGAGCGCGGTGGTCGGCTCGTCAGCGATCAGCACACGCGGGCCAAGCGCGATGGCCATCGCGATCAGGACGCGCTGGCGCATGCCGCCGGAGAACTGGTGCGGATAGTCGTCCACGCGGCGCGCGGCATCCGGGATCTGCACGCGGCCCAGCAGCGCGGCCGCCCGGTCGCGCGCCTCGCGGCGCGAGATCGGCAGATGCGCGCGCAGCACCTCGGCGATCTGCTCGCCCACGGTGAAGACAGGATTGAGGCCGGTCAGCGGGTCCTGGAAGACCATGCCGATGCGCGCGCCGCGGCGCCGGCGGAGCTGCTCCGGCGGCAGCGCCAGCAGATCCTCGCCTTCCAGAAGCGCCTGGCCGGCAATGACGCGGCCCGGCTTCGGCAGCAGGCCGAGTGCGGAGGTGAAGGTGACGGTCTTGCCCGACCCGCTCTCCCCCACCACGGCCAGCGTCTCTCCGGCACGGACGGAGAGCGAGACATCCTCCACCAGCCGCACGGCCCCCTTCTCCCCGGGGACGGCGGCGGTCAGGCCGCGCAGTTCGAAGGCGGCTGTCACAGCAGCTTCCCCGTGTTGCGCCGCATCTGCGGATCCAGCGTATCGCGCAGCCCGTCGCCGAGCAGGTTCAGCACCACCACCGTATAGGCGATGCAGAGCCCGGCCGAGAGCGAGATGAGCGGGTTGGAGGTGATGGAGGTCTGGCCCTCCGCGATCACATTGCCCCAGGTCGGCGTCGGCGGCTGCACGCCGAGGCCGAGGAAGGACAGGCCAGCCTCCGCCAGGATCGCCGTCGCGGCGCTGACGGTCGCGACCACGATCACCGGCGGCAGCGCATTCGGGATGACATGCCGCAGCACGATCTTCCACGGCGTCAGGCCGATGGCGCGCGACGCCTCGATGAAAGGGCGCGGCCGGATGGTCAGCACGACGGAGCGCATCACCGCGGCGATGCGCGGCGTATAGGCGATGGCGACGGCGAGGATGATGGAATCGAGCGTATTGCCCCGCGCCGCGACCAGCGCGAGCGCCAGCAGGAAGGAGGGGAACGCCAGCAGGATGTCGATCACCGCGACCAGCGCGCGCTCCACCCAGCCGCCGGCATAGCCCGCGACCGCGCCGATCACCGTGCCGAGGCTCAGCGAGATCAGCACCACGAAGAAGCCGACCTGCAACGAGACCTGCGCGCCATGGATGAGGCGCGACGCCACGCAACGCCCGAACTGGTCGGTGCCGAGCCAGAAGGTGGCCGATGGCGGCGCCAGATTATTCATCAGGTCGGTGCGCGTCGGCGAATGCGGCGCGATCCAGGGGGCCAGCAGCGCCACCAGCACGAGCAGCGCGATCCCGATCGCGCCGATCATGAAGCCGGGATGCCGGGTATAGCGGCGGAAGGTCGCGCGGCGGCGCGCGGCGGCCTCCGCATCCGCATCGATCTGTTCAGCGGTCGCGCTCATGAGCGGCGGAGCCTCGGGTCGATCGCGCCATAGAGAAGGTCCAGCGCTGTGTTGAGCAGCACCACCGCCGCCGCCAGCACCAGCACGCCCGCCTGCACCAACTGGTAGTCGCGCGCCAGGATGGCCTTGAGGATGGTGGAGCCGAGGCCCGGGCGGCTGAACACCGCCTCCACCAGGATCGCGTTGCCGAGCGACCAGGCGAAGGTCACCCCGATCACGGCCAGCACCGGGATCAGCGCGTTGCGGAACGCCAGCTTCCAGACGATGCGCCGTTCCGGCACGCCCATGGCGCGCGCGACACGGATATGGTCCACGCCCAGCACCTCGAGCATCGCCGACCGCGTCAGCCGCGCGATATAGGCCGAGACCGACAGGCCGAGCACCATGGCGGGCAGCACCATGTGATGCAGCGCCGTCCAGAAGCCCGCATCGCTGGATGCGCCCAAGGCCGGAAACAGCCCGAGCGCATGCGAGAAGGTCAGGATGGCCACCAGCCCAACCCAGAAGACCGGGAAGGAGATGCCGCCCAGCGCCACCAGCATCACGGCCACATCCACCGCGCTGCCCTGCCGCACCGCGGCGACGACACCGAGCGGCACGCCGATCACGACGGCGACCAGCATCCCCGACACCGCCAGCGCGGCGGAGGGCGGCACCGCCGCCCATATCTCCGTCAGCGCCGGCTGCCCCGTGACGACGGAGGTGCCCAGGTCCCCCTGCACCGCGCGGAACAGGAAGACGAAGTATTGCTGCCAGACAGGCAGGTCGAGGCCGAGGCGCGCGCGCAGCGTCGCGAGCGCCTCGACCGTCGCGAAGTCGCCCAGCATGTATAGGGCGGGATCGCCCGGAATGGCCCGCATCAGGAAGAAGGCCACGGTGACGATCCCGACCAGCGCGACGGCCAATTGGCCGACGCAACGGGCGACATGGAACAGCATCAGGAAGTGCGCAGCGAAACCGGCGCCACGTTCACCGTGAACAGGCTGTTCTGCACGAAGCCCGCCACCGTCGGGCCATGCGCGATGAACAGCCGGTCCGCGTAGAGCGGGATCACCGGCAGGTCGTCCATGGTCTGCCGCAGCAGGCGGTTGTAGACGCCGCGGCGCGCCGCGACATCCGGCGCGCGCGCGGCTTCCGCCAGCAGGTCGTCCGCGCGGTCGTAGCGGGACGTGTTGAGCCCCGGCGGATGGCTGCGCGTGTGGTACAGCGTGACCAGCGGGCTGTCGGGGTCGGGCGGGCCGACGACCGCGGTGATGCAGGATTGCACGTTGCCGCTGCTGCGCGCCTGCACATAGGCGCCGCGTTCCAGCACGCGCACCGTCGCCTGGATGCCGACCTGCTGCAGATCATTGGCCAGGGCGACGGGGAAACGATCGAAGGGGTTGAGGCCGACCGTCGTGATCTCGAACCGGAAGTTGGAGACATTCGCCTCCCGCAGCAGGGCACGGGCGCGGTCGGGGTCGAAGGCGTAGCGCGGCACGCCCTCCTCGCTGAACTCCTGGAAGGTCGAGGTCAGCACGCTCGTCGCCTCGAACTTCGTGCCACGGAAGAAGCCATCGATCAGCGCGCGGCGGTTCATGGCATGCGCCATGGCGCGGCGCACGCGGATGTCACGCAGCGGCCCGGCGGTGGTGTTCAGCACCAGGTTCACCGTGTTGTTGGCCGGCCGGTCGAGCACGGACACGCCCTGGACACGGCGCAGGCGCTCGATCACCTCGGGCGTCTGCAGCGCATAGAAGATGTCGAGCTCGCGGTTCTCGAGCGCGATGGCCGCCGCCGTCTCGTCGCGCACGATGCGGAAGACGACCTCGTTCAGGGTGGAGGCGCCGCCGAAATAGTCGGCGTTCGCCGACAGCCGCACCTCGTTGCCGGTCGTCCAGCGCTCGAACACGAAGGGCCCGGTGCCGATCGGGTTCATGCTGTAGCGCTCGCCGATCTCCGTCACCGCGCGGCGGGAGACGAGCCAGCCCTGGTTGAAGGCGCAAAGCTTGTGCAGGAAGCCGGAATTCGCCGCCTCCAGCACGAAGCGCACGGTCAGCGGGTCGGGCGTCTGGATCTCCCGCAGCCCGGCCAGCTGGCCGCGATAGAGGCTGCCCGTCGCGGGATCGAGCACGCGTTCGAAGGAGAACTTGACGTCGTCGGAGGTGAAGGGGCCGTAGCCCTTGTGCCAGGTGACGTTGGGGCGCAGGCGGAAGGTCCAGGTCGTGCCGTCGGCCGAGACCTCGTAGCCTGTGGCGATATCCGGCACGATGGCGTTCGTCGCCTGATCGTACTGCACCAGGCCGCTGTAGATGTGGCTGGCGATGGACTGGTTCTCGTTCTGGAAGATCCGTGCCGGATCCAGCTGCGAGATGTCGGAGCCGAACCGCACGCGCAGCGTGCGCCCGCCCTGCGCCATGACCGGCATCCCGAAGGCGCCACCGAGCGCGAGGCCCGCCCCGCCCGCCAGCAATCCGCGCCGGCCGAAGCCGGGCGGCATCCGCATCTCAACCATCCCTGAATTCTCCCTTGTTCCGCGTTGGCTCGGCGGCCGGGTCGGCCGGCCGGAGTTCCTTGGGCCAGTCGCGCGGCAGGCGTGCGCCGGCCGCGGCCATCGCGCGCGCCAACTCGGCCGCGCGCGCGGCGTGGTGATCGGGGATCATGCGGGCCGCCGCTCGCGCCAGGGGGTCGCGGCCTCATAGGCCATGGCGAGGCGGAACAGCGCGGTCTCGTTCCCCGCACGCGCCATCGCATGCCAGTGCAGCGGCAGCCCGCCGGCCGAGAAGCCGTTGCACTGCACCAGGGCCGGCAGGCCGGCGAGGCTCGCCGGCGTCAGCATCGTCTCGCTGGTATAGGCGGTGCTTTCCGGCTCCACGCCGAGGCGCGGCGGCAGGTGGAGGGCGCCGAGGCTGAGGATCACGTCGTGCTCATCCCAGACAGCGTCGATGGCCTCCGTGAAGGCGCGGCGGAAGCGCTGCGCGGCGAGGTAGTCCACCGCGCGCACGCCGCTGCCGGCCAGCAGCTTGTCGCGGAGCGCGGCACCCATCACGTCCGGGTTCTCCCGCAATTCCCGCTCATGGATCGCAGCCGACTCCGCCGCACCGATCAGCCGTGCGGCATCCAGACACATGGCCGCCGGCCAGGGCAGCGCGGCATCGCGGATCCGCGCGCCGAGGCGCGACAGCACCGCCAGGCCATCCTCCAGCGCCGAGGCCAGTTCGCCATCGGGCGCGGGGAAACCGGGACCGGGGTCGCGCAGCACGCCGATGCGCAGGCCCGCCACACCGGCGCCGCCGGCCGCGCGCAGCCTGGTGCCGCAGATCGCGTCCATCACGATCGCCACATCCTCCGCGGTCCAGGCGATCGGTCCGGGGCGGTCCATCGAGAAGGTGTTGGGCAGCGCGCCATCCAGCGGCAGGCGCCCCGGCGTCATCACCACGCCGCAGCATCCCGTGGCGGCCGCCGGCAGGCGGACGGAGCCGGTGGTGTCGGAGCCGATCGCGAAAAGCGCCATGCCCGTCGCGACCGCGACACCGGCGCCGGTGGAGGAACCGCCGGTGAAGCGCGTGGTGTCCCAAGGATTACGCGCGGGCGGGGCAGGCAGGTCGAAATGCTCCGCGCCGGTGCCAGTGCCATACTCCCAGGTGGCGAGCTTGCCGATCAGCACCGCACCCGCCTCCCGCAGCCTGCTGACGAGCGCCGCATCGGCAGGCGCGATGCGCCCGGCGCGCAGGCGCGAATTGGCCGTGGCGGGCAGGCCCGCGACGTCGAAGGTGTCCTTGATCCCCCAGGGAATGCCGCCGAGCGCCCCGCGGCGCGGCGCGGCGGAGGCCTGGCGGGCGGCGGCCTCATCCAGATGAAGCACGGCGTGCAACGCGCCGTTGCGCCGGCCGATGGCGTCCAGGCACCGCTCAAGCAGGGCGTCCGGGGTGATGCGGCCAGCCTCCAGCGCCGCCAGCGCATCGGCCAGGCTGGCGATGCCAGATTGCATGCAATGAGTATGCAAAATAGCACTCATGCGGCCTGCCTGCCGGCGCCACGCCGCGCCATCGCGGCGAGGAAGACGGCGCGCCCGGCCTGCACATGCGCGCGCATCACGGCACCTGCCCAGGCGGCGTCGCCGGCGGCGATCGCCGCGACCATCTCCCGGTGCTGGTCGAGGCTGCGGCGCAGGCCCGCCTTGTCGAAATTCCGGAAGTTCTGCAGGACCATCGGCGTGACGGCCAGGCTCGCCAGGATGGCGCGGCAGCGGGCCTGGCCGCTCATCTCCCAGAGCGTCTGGTGGAACCGGACATTGGCGTCCGAGATCGCCTCCAGCGCGGGAAGGTCGCCGCCGGCCGGCACGGGGGCCTGCCCCGCTTCCAGCGCAGCCTCCGCCGCGTCGCAGGCCGCTTCCAGCGCGACCAGGGCGCGACGGTCCGGCGCCGTCGCGGCGCGTTCGGCGGCATGCGTCTCCAGCAGGGCGCGGAGGTCGAAGATCTCCTCGATGTCGCGCTGCGACCATTCGGCGGCGAAGGCGCCCTGGTTGGGCACGACGCGGAGCCATCCCTCGGCGTCGAGACGCCGCAAGGCCTCGCGCACCGGGGTGCGGCTCACGCCGAGCTGCGCCGCCAGGTCTTCCTCCCGCAGGTGCGACCCCGGCGGGTAGGTCCCGTCGGCCAGCCGCCGGCGCAGCGTCAGATAGGCCTGCTCCCAGGCGGTTGCCATCCTGCCTCCCGACCGGGGAGGGGACCGACGATGCCCCGCCCCATGCATTCTTACCTTACATGTATGCAATACGGCACGCTGGCGCAAGCAGATCAAAAGATCGGCATCCCTGTCTTGCTGCCGCCGGCCATGGCGGCGGGATCCGGCTCTGCGCCGTGGATCGGCAGGGCCCGGACGCCATCGGCGCGGTGGATGACGCGGAGGTCCCTGCAGCCGGACACCGGCACGGCGGTCCCGGTCGCGGCCGACCCGCCAGGCGGCGGGCAGGCCGGGCCCGGCCCGCGAACACCGCGTCGCACCGGGCCTTCCTCGCCGTGAAGGCGTCCCGGCTCCGCTGCGGCCGGGCTTCCTGCTTCCTCATCGCCGTGCCCGTCACGCTCGCCGCGCGACGGGCACGTCGCGCTACGCGATCACCTGGATATCCATGGCCGACAGCGCCGGCATGCCGGTGAATGTCGCGATCAGCACGGCGCGGCCACCGGCCCCATCCGCATCCCACCACAGCCGGCCCGCTGCGTCCTCATAGACGAACTGGCCAAGGCCGCCGGGGCTGTCGGACACCGTCGCGCCGCTGCGGAACTGCGCGGCGGAGAGCGCGCCTTCCACCAGCCCGCCCCCAAAGCCCGCCGCCTTGACCACGATGCGGTCCACCCCGGCGGTGAAGTCGGCCACGCTGTCCCCCCCTTCCCGCCAGAGGTTCCACAGGAAGATGTCGGCATCGGCGCCGCCCGAGAGGCTGTCCGCCCCCCGGCCACCGACCAGCGTATCGGCGCCGCCCTCGCCCGAGAGCGTATCGGCGTAGCTCGTTCCCGTGATGCGGTTGTCGAGCGTGTTGCCCGTGCCCCGCAGCCCGGCGCTGCCGGTGAGCAGCAGGTGCTCCAGATGGTCGCCGAGCGTCCAGTCAGTCTCGCTCCGCACCGTATCGGCGCCGCCGCCGGCCACTTCGCGGATCACATCATCCGTCCCGGCCGGGCGATACAGGTCGTTGCCCGCACCGCCATCGAGCGTATCGGCCCCTTCGCCACCCCGCAGCGTGTCATCGCCCGCGCCACCGAGGATCAGGTCACGCTCGGTGCCCGCACGCGCGGCGATCGAGTCATTCCCATCCGTGCCCAGGCGCACGCGATCCACCCCCGCACCGAAGACGCGGATGGTCACGTCGGTGCTCGCACTCAGCCCGTCGAGGCCGGTGGAGACGATGCGCACCACCACTTCCGTCGTGCCGAGCGCGGCGAAGGCCCCATCGGCGGCCACCGAGACCACCCGCCCGTCGATCCGGAACAGGGCCGCCGCCTCGGCGGCATCCAGGCCCCCCGCGGCATCGCCGAAGGTGAAGCGCTGCACATCGCCGAAGGCACTGTTCGCATCGATCGCCGACAGCGTGGCGATGGCGGTACCCGCGCCATCGCCCGCCATCACGCCGACCCGCCCGCCGGAGAGGGTGAGCGTGACCTTGCTGGCCGCGACCCCTACCGCATCAGTGATGACGCCGCTGCCACCGCTGAACTGCAGCCGCTCGATCGCGCCCTGAACAGTGTCCACGCCGTCATGGCCCGGCGTGCCGGCGGCACGAAGATCCGTGACGGTGTAGAAGCCACCGCCGGCATTCCAGGCAACCCGGTAGTTCGCCCAGCCGGCGCTGTAGACCGCGACATCGGCCGCGCCGTCATTGGCACCCGATTCGTCGCGGATCAGGTCGTTGCCCGCGCCGCCCTGGAAGCGGTCCGCGCCGGCGCCACCGATCAGGATATCGTCGCCACCCTCGCCCAGCAGCGTGTCATTGCCATCCCCATCCCGGCCGCGGCGCCAGTCGCTGCGCAACTCGTCATTGCCGTCGCCGCCGCGCAGCAGGTCGGCACCACGCCCGCCATTGAGCTGGTCGTTGCCCGCGCCGCCCAGCAGCACGGCGCCGGCCGTGCCGGCATCGGTGCCGAGTGCCGTCATCACCGACAGCACATCGTCGCCGCCACCGCCCCGCAGCATGTCGGCGCCGCCGCCGGTGACGATGAGGTCCGCCGAATTGCCGGCCAGGCCACGCAGGGTCTCCTGGCCCGACGTGCCGAAGATCTCCTCATTGCGCCCGAAGACCGCGATCTCCACCTTCCCGCGTGCCGTGGAGACATGGCCCACGGCATCGATCACGCTGTAGGCCACCTCGATATAGGCGACGCCGGGGCCCTGCGCCGTCTCGCCGATCAGCGGCAACTCGTCGTTCAGCAGCGCCTCCAGCAGCGGGCTGCGTTCGAACCGGATGCTGGTGCCGCCCTCGACCGAAAGGCGCGCCTGCAACGCCGCGATCAGCGCGGCGCCGGTGGTGGCGATGCCGTTCACCTCGATGGCGCCGGTCGCCGCATCGATGACCGTCGTGTCGGCGCCGAAGCGGATGCCGGTGATGCGCGGCGCCGCGGCGCCCGTCGCGATGGTCAGGACATCAACCTCATCCGCATCGGTGTCATTGGCGATGACATCGACGACGATCGCCTCGTCCTCCGTCCCGCCGCCGAAATCCTCCACCGCCACGGGGGTGGCGACATTGCCGCCATCCACCGCGATGGTGACGACGCGCGTGGTGGACAGGCCATCGAGGCCCGTCGCGACCAGGGCCACGACCAAGTCGGTCGAGAGCGGCAGGGTGGCGCCGCCCCGCACGCGGATCGCATTGCCATCGATGACGAAGAAGGCTTCCGCCTGCGCCGCCGTCAGCCCGCCGGCCGCGTCGCCGAAGCTGAAGCTCTGCAAATCCCCGAAGGCCGCATTGGCATCCGTGGCCGAGAGTTCCGCCACCAGGGCCCCGCCGGCGGCCAGGCCGTAGAGCGTGATGGCGCTGCCGGAACCGGGGGTCGGGTCCGTGACGGCGATCGCGCTCGCCGCCTGGCCCACCGCATCGGCCAGCCGGCCGGTGACGCCGCCCGCCGTCAGGAATTCGACGCCGGACAGGGTATCCGCGCCCTCGCCCTCCATCACCACGGTGCCGCCGCTGCCGAGGCGGATCGACAATTGCAGCCAGCCGAGATCGGTCACGGCGGTATCGCCGCTGCCTTCCCCGCCGGACAGGCTGTCATCGCCGAGACCGCCGAGCAGCGCATCATCGCCCGCGCCGCCAAGCAAGGTATCCGCCCCGCCATCGCCGAGCAGCGTGTCCGCCCCCCCCTCGCCAGAGAGGCGGTTGGAGTCGCCCAAGCCGGTGATGCGGTTGGCCAGCGCGTTGCCGGTGCCGGACAGGCCCGACAATGCGCCCAGGATCAGGTCCTCGACCTCATCGGCCAGGACATGGTCGATGGTGGCGATGACGGTATCCGCACCGCCACCGGCGGCCTCCCGGACCACATCGCCGGCGCCGACGCTGTAGGCATCGTTGCCCGCGCCGCCCTGCATCGTGTCGGCACCGGTGCCGCCATCGATCAGGTCGTCGCCCCCCAGGCCGGAAAGGAGGTCGTTGCCGCCGCCACCAGTCAGCGTATCGGCGCCCGACGTCCCTTCCAGGGTGCGGCCACCCTCCCCCACCACGAATTCGAGCGTGCTGCTCCCCGTCAGGCCATCGAGGCCGGTGGCCCGGATCTCGACGCGCAGCGTCTGCCCGGCCATGCCTGCCAGCGCGGCGCCGTCCGTCACCACCAGCCTGCCATCCGCGATGTGGAACAGCGTGGTGGCATCCACCGCGTCGCCTGCCACATCGGCCAGCGTCAGGGTCTGGGTGTCGCCGAAGGGCACATTCGCATCGACGGCGCCGATGCGGCCGAGGACGGCGCCCGTCGCCAGGCCCGGCGCCACGATCTGCGTGAAGCCGACGGGCTGTGTGGTATCCGTCGGTATCAGCAGCACGAGGCTGGCGGCCTGGGCGACGGCGTCGCTGATCGTGGTGACGACGCCGTTGATCTGGATGGCCTCAACGCCCACCAGCGTGTCGATGCCAAGCGGAGCACCGCCGCGCAGATCGGTCACGCGCCAGCCGCCGGTCACCGCCTCCACGCGCAGATCCGACCAGGCCGCGTCATAGACGGCGACATCCTGGCCGGAACCGCCAACGAGGCTGTCATCGCCCCCGCCGCCGACCAGCGTATCAGCCCCCGCATCGCCCAGCAGCGTATCGGCGCCGCCCTGGCCGGAGAGGCGGTTGGCGCCCGCATTGCCGGACAGCAGATTGTTCCCGCCATGGCCGGTGCCATCGGCATCGGCGGTGCCGGTCAGCAGCAGGTTCTCGATCGCCTCGTCCCGCAGCGTGATGCTGGACGTGCCCCGCAGCGCGTCGGCGCCGCCGAGGTCGAGGAGGGAATCGCCCTCCTCGACGCCTTCGTAGGTATCGTTGCCGGCGCCGCCACGCAGCGTATCGGCGCCGAGCCCGCCCATCAGCAGGTCATCGCCCTCCCCGCCATCGAGCCAGTCGCGCCCCGCCCCGCCATCCAGCGTATCCGCGCCGCCGAGGCCACCGAGGTAGTCATTGCCGCCCCCCGCCACCATGCGGTTGTCGAGCGTATTGCCCGTGCCGGAGAGGTGGGTGGCGCTGTCGGAGAGCAGCGTCATGTTCTCGACGAAATCGGGCAAAGCCGCATTCCAGTCGGCGACCCGGACGCGGAGCTCGTCGATGCCGCCGCCCGCCGTCTCCACGATGGTCGGGAAGCTGCTGGCAAGCGGGCGGGACCGCGTCAGGATGTGGACATAGACATCGTCGCCGGCGCCACCCGCCAGCGTGCCGTTGCCGCCACCGCTGTCGAGGCGGTTGTCGCCGTCATTGCCCAGCATCAGGCTGAAGCTGTCATGCGCGGTCGCGCGCAGCACGCCCGGCGCGAGTTCCAGCTCCTCCACCCGGTCGGCCAGCACATAATCCTCGACCGTCGTGATGACGCGGTCGGTGCCTTCGCCGAAGACCTCCAGGATGCGGTCCCCGGCATCGTCCACCGCAAAGGTGTCGTTGCCCGCACCACCCACCATGCTGTCGGCGCCGCTGCCGCCATCCAGCGTATCGGCGCGCGTGCCGCCCAGCAGCGTATCGTCGCCCTCGAAGCCCAGCAGCGTATCGCGGCCGGTGCCGGCGATGAGCGTATCCGCCCCCTCCGTGCCCTCCAGCTCCACGCCGCCGGGTCCGATGACGACGGCGAAATCGGCTTCCGTCGTCAGGCCATCGAGGCCCGTGGCCGCCAGGCGGATGGTGAGCGTGCGTCCGGCATAGGCTTCCAGCACCGTATCGCCGCGGACCTCGATGCGCGTGCCGCCATCCTGCGCCACCAGCACGAATAGCGCCGCCGCCTCCGCCGCCGTCAAACCGCCTGCCGCGTCGCGGAAGCCGATGGTGTTGACGTCGCCGAACGCCGCGTTGCGATCGGTGACGGTGACGAGGCCGAGTTCCGTGCCGGCCGCTGCATCGAAGGGCAGGTCGGCCGGGGTCAGCGCGATGGCGCTGGCCGCGCTGGCGATGGCGTCGGCGATATCGCCCTCGCTACCCGCGAAGGCCAGGCGTTCGACATCGGTGACGGTGTCGGCGCCTTCCGGCCCGGTGACGGCATAGACGCCGTCCTGCAACTGCGCCACGACGACATCGGCCCAGGCCGCGCCGAAGACCGCGGTGTCCAGCCCCTCGCCTCCGCCGAGGTCGTCATCGCCCTGGCCGCCGGAGAGACGGTCATCGCCCGCCATGCCGGAGATGCGGTCATCGCCGCCATTCCCGGCCAGGCTGTTGGCGCCCGCATTGCCCTCGATCGTGTTGTCGCCGGCATTGCCGCCGCCATCGGCATCAAGCTCGCCGATGAGCGTCAGGGTCTCAAGGTTGTCGGACAGGACGAAGGCGCCGCGGCTGCCATTGCTGAAGACGACGTCGAAGCCGCCGCCTGCCAGCTCCGTCACCTGCTCGTCGCCATCCAGCCAATAGGTGTCGTTGCCCCCGCCACCCGCGACGGTATCCGCGCCGCCATACAGGGTGTGGTCGTTATGCAGGTAGAACAGGTTGTCGCCGGCATTGCCGGCAATCCGGTCGGCACGCACGGAGGTGCCGCGAATGACCATGAAGTCGCTGCCCAGCAGCTGGATCTGCGGGCCGAACATCTGCATCGCGGCACTGTCCGGCGCGAATTGCCGGATGCGGGCATCAAGGTCGATGCCGCTGACACTCGTCACCACCAGGTCGAACAGGTCGTATCTCAGTTCGTCGGTGATCTCATCGAAGGCGATGGTATCGGCGCCCGCATTGCCATCGAGGTAGTCGTCGCCGGCGCCGCCCACCAGGCTGTCCGCCCCGCCGCCACCGAAGATGACGTCGTTGCCGCCACCGCCATGGATGCTGTCATTGCCGACGCCGCCGGTCAGCGTCTCTGCCCCATCGCCACCGCGGAGGCTCTGGGCCAGGCCGACGACATCGATGTCGATGCGCTGTTCGAAGCTGAGGCCATCCTGGCCGGTCACGCGCAGCGTGAAGCCGACGCCGGGGCGGATGGCGCCGGACAGGATGCCTTCCTGCAGGAAGGTATCAATGACCCGGAGTTGGCCGTTCACCACCTCGAAGACGGAAGCGGCGTTGCGCGTGCCGACCTGGCCGGTGATGGCGTAGGTGTAGGTCTCCCCGAAGGCACGATTCGGGTCCATGACCGTGATGGCACCCAGCGAGGTGCCGCCCGAGGCCGATGCGGACAGCGTGCCGATGACGCCGGGGCCGCTGGCCCCCGTGCCGAGGACGATGCCGGTCGGCGCCGCCGCCACCGCATCGGCCAGCAGCCCCGTCGTGGTGCCGAAGCTCACCTGTTCCACGCCCAGCAGCCGGTCACCATCCACGGCGAAGCCGGCGCCGGATGCCGTGACGCGCGTCGGCGTCCAGGCCCCGGTGTAGGTGGCGCGATCGGTGCCGAGGCCGCCATCCAGCGTGTCCGCGCCGGCGCCGCCGGTCAGCACATCGTCACCGGCCTCGCCACGCAGCAGGTCGGCCTCGTCGCCGCCCGACAGCGTATCCGCGCCCAGGCCGCCGAGGAGCGTATCCGCGCCCCCGGCACCACCGAGCAGATCCGCCCCGCCGAGACCCGCGATCCCGTCATTGCCGACCCCGCCATTCAGCGTATCCGCGCCCTCCGTGCCGCTGACCGCGACATCCAGGGTCGTCAGCGTGACCGCGAAGCTGCGGGTGAGGCTGAGGCCATCAAGGCCCGTGGCGGTGACCGCCAGCGTCAGGACATCACCGGCGACGCGCCCCGCCAGCGCGGCGGGATCGCGCAGCCGGATCTCCTGGCCGACGATCTCGAAGGCCGCGGCCGCGGCGGCGGCGCTCAGCCCGCCCGCGGCATCGGCGAAGGCGAAGGACTGGACATCGCCAAGGGCGGCGTTGCGGTCCGTCGTGGCCAGGCGGCCGAGCACCGTGCCCGCGCCCGCGCTGACCATCAGCGTGATGCCGCCATCGTCACCCGGGGAGGGATCGGTGAGCGTCATGCCCTCCGCCGCGGCGGCGACGGCATCGGCGATGCGTCCCTGGCGGCCGGCGAAGTTGACGAACTCGATTCCCGTCAGCCGGTCGTGCCAAAGCCCGCTGAGCCCCGCCACCGACGCCCCCGCGGCATCCGTGCCATCGCGCAGCCAGTAGCCGCCATCGGCCGCCACCAGGGCGATTTGCGACCAGGCGGCGGAGAAGACCGCGAGGTCCCCCTCATCCGCGCCGCCCGCCAGCGTGTCGCGCCCCGCGCCGCCGGTCAGCGTATCGTCGCCGGCATTGCCGATCAGCGCATCGTCGCCGCCCAGGCCCGACAGCGCGTTGTTCGCGCCATTGCCCTCGATCGTCTCGCCGCCCGCGCTGCCGGTGGCGGAGAGCGCCAGCACGCCGGTCAGGCGCAGGTATTCGATATTGGCGAAGCTCGGCACGAAGGCCGCCTCGATGGTGTCGGCGCCGCCATTCGCGGCTTCCACCACCACATCGCCCACGTTGTCGAGCCGGTAGAAATCGTCGCCCGTGCCACCCACCAGGCTGTCCGCGCCGACGCCGCCATCCAGCGTATCGGCATCCGCCCCGCCCAGCAGCGTATCGGCATCGGCATCGCCGCGCAGGCTGTCCGCCCCGGCATCGCCCTGGAGAAGGTCGGCACCGTCCCCGCCCGAGACCGTGTCGGCGCCATCCTCGCCGCGCAGGATATCGGCGCCGGCCTCGCCGGACAGGACATCCGCATCCGCGCCGCCAAGCAGCGTATCAGCGCCCTCGCCGCCCGCCACCGCATCGGCGCCGAGACCGGCCGAGACGCTGTCCGCGCCACCCCCGGCCTGGATGCTGTCGTTCCCCGCGCCGCCCGCGAGGCTATCGTCCCCGCCCAGGCCGCGCAGCGTGTCGTCGGCGCCCGCGCCGGCCAGGCTGTCCGCGCCATCCGTCCCGCTGCGATCCACCGGATCGATGGCGATGGTGAAGCGGAAGCTGAAGCCGCGCTGCAACTCGTCCAGCCCCCGCGCGGCGATGTTGGCGGAGAAACTCGCCGGCAGTTGCGAAAGATCGGCCCCCGCCCTGACCACGATCTGGTTGTTCGTGATCTGGAACAGCCGGTCGAGGCCGAGCCGCTCCGCCTCCGACCCCACCCAGAACAGGGATTGCGTGTCGCCGAAGGGCGCGTTGATGTCGGTGACGGCGATGGTCGCCACCACCTGGCCCGCGGTCGCGGTCTGGCTGATGCGCAGCGACGTCGTGGCGAAGGAATTCGCCGCCGTCGCCGTGGCCGTCACGCCATTCGCCGTGACCGCCATGGCGCTGGCGGAGGCGCGCACCGCCTGCTCCAGCGTGCCGACCAGCCCGTTGAAGCTGACACGCTCGACATCCGAGCCGAAGACGTCCCGCTCACCACCCGCCAGGGCGACGGCACCGCCGCCGAAGCCGAAGAAGCTGACAGTCGCCTGCAGCCAGGCCGTCTCATAGGCGACGAGGTCGTCATCCGCCCCGCCGAACAGGCTGTCATTGCCGGCGCCACCGACCAGCGTATCCGCGCCGGCGCCGCCCTCGATGGAATCGTGGCCGCTGCCGCCGGTCAGGCGGTTCGCGGCCTCATTGCCGATCAGGGTCGCGGCGCCCTGCGCTTCCATCCCGGCCAGGCTGACATTGGCCTGGCTGCTGCCGATCAGCGTGACCGCCACGGGCGCCGCCGTGCCGGGGAGGAGATTGTCCACCGTCACGGAGGTGTTGGCGATGATCCGCATGCCGCCGCCGATATCGATGATGCGGTCGCCGGCATTGCCGATGAAGAAGACATCCTGCCCGGGCCCGCCCGACATGGTGTCCGCGCCGGAGCCTCCATCCAGCGTATCCGCGCCGGCGCCACCTTCCAGGGAGTCCGTGCCACCGCCGCCGAGCAGGCTGTCATCGCCCCCCGCGCCCATCAGCGTGTCGGCCCTGACATTGCCCTCCAGCGTCTCGTTCCGTTCTCCGCCGCGGGCGAAATCGACCCCCTCGGCGTTCAGCAGGCGGACCGTGTCGAAGAAGACCGGGTAGTCGGCCGCGTCGTAGTCGAGGGCCGTGCGCAGCACATTGCCCTCTCCGGTATCGGCGGCGAAGCGGTCCAGGGCATCGGTCAGGATGTAAGTGTCGCGCCCCGCGCCACCGCTGAGGCTGTCCGCCCCTGTGCCACCATCCAGCGTATCGGCGCCGACGCCGCCCGAGAGCGTGTCGTCGCCGGTGTCACCCTCCAGCAGGTCATTGCTGACGCGGCCGAAATACTCATCGACCGTGCGCATCTGCTCGATGCCGCCGGAGGCGCTGTTCGCCGTCCCGTAGGAAAGCCAGAGGCGGCCATCGGCATTCCAGAGACTGAGGGCGATGTCCTCACGCGCGGTGACGACGGTGCCGTCGCGGTCGGTGAGGACCACCGTCTCGCCAGTGGCGCGGTTGTGGACGTAGATATGCGGCTGGCCGTCGGAGAGCGCGGCATCAAGCCAGCCGGGGCGTGCCTCCCCGGGGCGGAGCACGGCGGCGATGTTCGTCGCGCGCGTGATGAAGGCGACGGTCTGGCCATCATCGGACAGGGCGACGCGCGTCGTCGCGGCGTTGGCGCCCGCCGTGATCAGGTGCGTGACGCCGAGTTCCACATCCCGCACGAAGGCATCGCGCAGCCCGTTGGTGTCGTTGACGACAAGGTTGCTGGCATCGCTGAGGAAGGCGACGAAGCGGCCATCGGTGGACAGGTCGGCGCTGACGCTGGCGCCATTCGACTGGGCACCGCCCACGCCGATGGAGACGCGGGTCATGTTGCCATAGGCAACGGAGTAGCCGGCGGAACCATCGTAGTAGTCCACCGCGCCGATCGGCGCGGTGCTGCGCAGGTAGATGTCCCAGGTACCGTTGGTATCGTTCGGCACGAGGTCAAGCAGTTCGCCCTGCGGCGTGCGGGACAGGTTGCTGGCCAGCGTCTCGAAGGCCAGCCAGCCGCCATCGGCGGAGAGCACGGCATTTCGGCTGTCGCCGTCCGCGGCCTCCCCGGCCCTGTTGGCCGCGGAGGCGTACCAGTTGCTCGCCACCTCGAAGTACTGGCCGTTCTGGCGCGGCCAGGTCTGGTTGGGCAGGGCCTGGAACCAGGACAGGCCGATCTTCTGGACCCCGCCCTCCGTGAAGGTGAAGGCGACCAAATTGCCATCGACCGAGACGCTCGGATCGCTGACGCTGCCGAGATCCGATCCCGGCACCTTCAGGATGTCGCGCGTCAGCAGGTCCATCCGGAACAGCACGGGCGTGTTGCCACGCCCTTCGTCGATCAGGCCGGGGGTGGAGGTGAAGACCAGGTAGCGCTGATCGGCGCTGAGGGCATACAGCGCCCTGGTGCCGTTCTGCGCGGTGTCCACCAGCACCGTCTCGATCAGGCGGTCGGAGACCCGGATGCTGTCGGAATCGCGTTCCCAGACCGAAGCGGAAAGGCCGCGATCGAAGCTGCTGGTAAGCGTGGGCATCGCCTCCGCACTATCGGCCAGCAGGTCGTTGCCCGAGCTGCCCTCCAGCGTATCGCTGCCCTGGCCGCCATCCAGCGTATCGTCGCCGCTCTGGCCCAGCAGGCGATTGGCCCCGGCATTGCCGATCATCAGATTGGCGTCAGCGCTGCCGACGCCCCCCGCGCTGGTCGTGCCGGTCAGTCGCAGAACCTCGATGCCGCGGCCCATCGACACATCATCGACGGATTCGATCGTATCCGCGCCGGCGGTTTCGCCGGTGATCGTGTCGCCACCGCTGAAGCGGTAGAGGTCGTTACCGGCGCCACCCGACAGCCAGTCCCGCCCCCGGCCCCCGGCCAGCGTGTCGTCCCCGACACCGCCGATCAGCGTCGTGTCCTGGTCATTGGCGATGATGCTGTCATTGCCCTCGCCGCCATCCAGCGTGGCATTGCGATCGTCGAAGCGGGTTTGGGCACCGAGCTGGCCGGACATGTTGCCGCGGCCATCGCCGCGCACCGCGCTATGGACCGAATTCTCGACGGCGATCGTGTCATTGCCGCCGAAGCCCTGGATCAGTCCGTCATACTGCACGGAGGTGACGCGCAGCAGGTTGTCCTGGTTGTTGCCATCGGCGTTGCCGCTGGCCAGTTCCATCGCCTCGATATTGTCGCGCAGCCGGCCGCCCTCGCGGACGATCACCATGTCGAAGCCGCCGCCGGCTTCCTCGACGATGTTCTCCGTGCCGATATAGGTGTCGTTGCCGGCACCGCCGATGAAGACGTCCCCGGACCAGCCTGCCTTGAACCAGTTGTCCTGGAAGTTGCCGGTGACAGTGATGGACGTCGTGCGCAGGGCGTAGCCGGCGAAGAGGTCGGGATCGAGTTCGGTGGAGGTCGTCACCCGCTCGATGTTCAGGGACAGGGTGAAGCTGCCGAAGACGTAGATCCAGTCCGACCCGCCATCGGCAAGTTCGATGATCTGGTCGCCGGAATCGATCCCGTAGTAGGAATCATTGCCCGCGCCGCCGACCATCGTATCCGCGCCATTGCCGCTGCGCAGCTCGTCGTCGCCGGCCTCGCCTTCCAGCCGCGAGGGGTCGAAGCGCTTGCCGCTGCCGACCGTGTCGTTGCCGTTCCCGCCGTACAGGAAGTCTGTCTCGGCCACCTTCTTGCCGCCGCCGAACAGGTTGGCGAGGGAGGTGCCGAAGGTGTGGCCGTTGCTGCCGGGGTCGGTGATGACGTCGTCGCCATCGCCGCCTTCCAGCACGTCCTGGCCATAGCCGCCATCGATGGTATCGGCGCCCCAGCCGTCACCATAGGTGTCCACCATGGCCTGGCCGTTGTAGCTGCCGCTCCAGCGTACCAGCTTGTCGCCATTGATGGTGTCGCGGCCGCTGCCGCCTTGGATGCTGTCGTCGCCGTAGCCGCCATAAAGCTGGTTGGTGCCCTGGCCGGCCAGGATCGTGTCCCGCCCATCGCCGCCATACAGCACGTCATTCTCCGGCGAGGAGACGGCGAACTCCATGATCAGGAAGACGCCGAAATCACGCAGCTTGCCCTGGATGAAGCCCACGGGGTCGGCGACATTGGACGGGGAGGCGAGGTCGTCCAGGCTGATCCACTCGAAGTCGCGGTCCCGGACGTCGCCGCCATCGACGAGGAGATCGTTGCCCTCGTCACCGAACAGCGTGTCATTCCCCATCCCGCCCATCAGGGCGTCCCACCCCGTGCCGCCGGAGAGGTAGTCACTGCCGTAATCGCCGCGCACCACGTCGGCGCCGGCCTCGCCGTAGAGCGTATCGCCATCCCAGGTAATGTCGGCCCTGCCCTGGATCTTCTCCGCCCATTGGGAGGAGCCGTCGGTATGGGTCTCGTCCGCTTCCTCGCTGTCGCCGCCGCCGGTGATCAGGTCATCGCCGGCACCGCCATAGATGATGTCCTCGCGCTCGCCGCCCTCCAGCTTGTCGTCGCCGCCCAGGCCGTAGAGCGTATCGTTGGACGAACCGCCGAGGAGCCAGTCCCTGCCCGTGGTTCCCCTGACGGAATCGGCGCTCCCGGCCTCGAGCAGCACCGGGAAGGTCAGCGGCAGCGAGCCGAGCAGGCCACCGATGATCGGAATCTCGCCCAGGATCTCACCGGGATCGAAGAAGAAGCGGAGGACATCTTCATTCGCGATCGCGATCGCGGTCGCCGCCGCAACCACGCCGGCGCCAGCGATACCACCGGTGCCGATGATGAGGGTGATCAGGGATTGCGGCACCTCGATCAGTTCGGCGCTGTCTTCCCAATACGCGTCCCAGCCTTCCTCCTCGTCATTGAAGGTGACCTGGACTGTCCGATGGTCGGGGCCGAGGAACCCATCCCGGGATACCGGGAACTTGAGCGTATCCGTGCCTTCCATCGAAACCCCGCGCCCATGGGCACGGCAAAGCGTCGGCGCGGCCAGGAAGAGGCCGCGCGAGCCCCACCATGCATCAATAAATTGCTGTAAACGGAACCCTAACGGGACGAAAACGCACCATAAAGCTACGTTATACTAAATTTCTGGTAATGCTGACAATTGTTCCAATTTTCGCAGCATCAGATGGTTATCGATACCCGTGGCTGAAGCCATCGCCACACAGGACCACCCGCGGACATTGCAAGGCAGCGCGCCACGGGGCTGCCGGCGGGCTGTCCACCCGGATCATTCCCTAGGACCGGAGACTGACCTAGCCTCACGCCATGCAGGAAGAACGGCCACGGCTGCTAATGGGCGTGGTGGCGCCCGCCACCAACATCTCCGTCCAGCCCGAGATGGAGGCGCTGCGCCCGCCCGGCGTCATCAACGCCCATGCGCGCATCCCGAACCCCGATCGTGCGGTGACCAGCGACGCCGATACGCTCGCGGTGCGCGCCTCCATGGTGGAGGGGCTGAACGCCGCGCTGGACACGCTGCTGCCGGCCACCCCAGGCCATGTCGTGCTGGGCGTGATGGCGGAGAATTTCGTGGGGGGCGGGGCGGCGGGGCAGAGGCTCGTGGCCGATTGCGCCGCCCGCATCGGCTGTCGGGTCACCGACTATACCAGCGCCATCCTCGCCGCGCTGGATGTGATGTTCGGCCGGAAGATCAGGCTGTCGCTGCTCACGCCCTTCATGCCGGTCGGCGATGCCGCCGCACGGGCCCTGTTCGAGGATGCGGGGCATGAGGTGGTGCGCCTGGTCAGCCTGAAGGCGCCAGGCCCCGCCGCCATCGCGCGCGTGCCACGCGAACGCACCATGCAGGCGGTGCGGGACCTGGCGGGGCCGGAGGTCGAGGCCATCATCCAGGTCGGCACCAACGCGTCCTTCCGGGCCCTGGCGCGAGAGATGGAGGCGGAGTTGGGCACGCCTGTGCTGGCCGCAAACCCCGTCCTCTACTGGCGGGCGCTGCGCCGGGAAGGCATCACCGACCCCATGCCGCAGCATGGTCGGCTGTTCACCCTGTAGCGCGCGTCTCCGCGTGGCGTGACCGGATCCATGCCATGGCATGGCGGATCATCGGCGCCTTGCTTGCCCCGGCGGCGCCGCTGCATGACCCTGATGCCGCCACCCGCCACGCGGCCCTTCAAGCCGGGGCGCTGGCGTCGCAACCCGCCCTGGATCAGGGCCGATGGAGAATGGGCCCTGCTGATGAACGATGGCGCTTCGGGGGCAGTGTCGAATGGACGGCGTGAGCGCAACAAGCGCGACAAGCTCTCGCGCATCCGCGCCGCGGCGCTCGAACTCTTCGTCTCCAAGGGCTTCGACGACACCACGACGCGGGAGATCGCGGCGCATGCCGGCGTCGGGCTCGGCACGGTCTTCGTCTACGCGGAAACGAAGCGCGACCTGCTGTTCCTCCTGGTCAACGATGACCTCGAGGACTGCATCCGCCGCTCCATCGCCGCGGTGCAGGTGGAGGAGACGCTCCATGCCCGCCTGATGGCGGTGATGCGCATCCACTTCGAGTATTTCGGCCGCCTGCCGGTGCTGTCCCGCCAGGCGCTGCGCGAGATGTATTTCTACCAGGAAGGCAAGCAATCCGCGCGCTTCCTGGCGACGCGCGCCGGCCTAGGCCGGCTGATCCAGGACCTCGTGGAGCGTGCGGTGGCGGCACGGCTGATCCATGCCGAGGCGGCGCCGGACGACATCACCCGCGTGATCTTCGCGATCTACCAGGTCGAGCTGCGCCGCTGGCTGGTCAGCGAACAGCCTGACCTGGAGACCGGGCTCTCGGGCCTCGGGCGCCAATTGCTGATCGTGCTGAACGGCCTGGCGCCGCGGCCGGAGGCGCTGTCCCGCACACCCTGACCGGCCTGGCCGGCCGCTTTCCGCGTTGACAGCGATTTCGCAGCTTCATAATTTGAGCATGTTCAATTTTGGCGCCGGGGCGGCATGGGGCCGGGCCGGACGACCGATGAATACAGGAGGGGGGACGGCATGATCGCAGGCGCTGACAGGGATCCGATGGCGGCGCGCGGCCTGGCCGGCGCCCCGCCCCGGGGCGCGGGGCGATGAACGCCGCCCCCGGCGAACTGGCCGGCCCGCGGTCGCTCGACGACGCGAAGGCCTGGATGCGCGACCGCCTGGCCAAGCGCGTCCATCCGCTCGGCCTCACCGATCCAGCCGCCACGCGCGACACGATCGAGGCCCTGCAGGGGCTGGACGGCGAACGCTGGGCCGTCGCCTGGGTCGCCACCGGCGACCGCTTCTTCGCGGAGGCCGAGGCAGCCGCGCGGGAAGGCCGGGCCGATGCGGCGCGGGACCTCTACTACCACGCCTACGGCTTCTACTTCCTCGGCCGCTTTCCCTGCCCGAACCACCCGGCGAAGGAGGCGAGCTACGAGAAGGAGCTGACGGCCTATCGACGCTTCGGCGCGCTCTGCGACCCGCCGCTGGTGCCCATCTCCATCCCCTTCGCCGCGCCGGACGCGATCGGGGAGAAGATCGCCTTCTACCTGCGCCGCCCGACGGGCATCGCGCGACCGCCGGTGGTGGTGATGTGGGGCGGCGTCGATGCGTGGAAGGAGGAGATGACGGAGCTGTCGGACACGCTGCTCCGCGCCGGCATCGCGACCATCGCGCTCGACAATGTCGGCACCGGCCAGTCGCCGCTGAAGGCAGGCGCGGACGGAGAGAAGCAGTTCCTGCCCGTGCTCGACTGGGTCGCCGCGCAGGCGGGGCTGGATGGCAGCCGCATCGTGCTGATCGGGCGATCCTTCGGCGGCCACTGGGCGACCAAGCTCGCGCACCAGATCCCGGATCGGCTGCGCGGCGCGGTGAACTGGGGCGGCGGCATCCACTACATGTTCCAGCGCGACTGGATCGAGAAGTCCCGCCATCCCGACAGCTACCTGATGGAGCTGGTCGAGACGCGCTGCCGCATGCTCGGCGCCACCAACGACGAGGAATATGCCGAGGGCTTCCGCCGCCTCTCGCTGCTCGACCAGGGGCTGCTCGATCGCCCCTGCGCGCCGCTGCTGCTGGTGAACGGCAAGGACGACAAGCAGTGCCCGCCCGCCGACATCCACCTGCTGCTGGACCATGGCAGCCCGAAGACGGTGCGGCTCTTCCCCGGCGGCCATATGGGCTTCGGCCCCCACACCGTGCCGACCATCGTCGCCTGGGTGGCGCAGCGCCTGCAGCCGGGGGCCGCGGGCGCATGAGCAACTGGCGCCACATGATGCCGACGACGGAAGCCTATCTCCTCGACAAGGTGCTGTACCGCCTGCACCACAACGCCGAGGACCTGGCCGCCTACAACGCCGACAAGGACGCCTACCTCGCGCGCTATGCGCTGCCGCCACGGCTCGCCGCCATGATCGGCGGCAACGACGTCGCCGGCCTCTACGAGGCGGGCGTCAACCCCTACCTCCTCCGCGCGCATTGCATCGGCGTCCGCATCCCCGAGGACGTCTCCCTTGCCGCGCTGCGCAGCCTGATGAAGGAAGGAGACGACAAGTGGCTGAAGTGACCGGGATCTACACCGCCAGCCACACGCCGGTGATGCTGAACTTCCCCGACCGCATCCCGCCCGCCCTGCGCGCCGAGATCTTCGGCGCCTATGAGGCGATGGGCCGCGACTTCGAGGCCGGGCGGCCGGACGTGCTCATCGTGCTGTCCAACGACCACCTGCACAACTTCTTCCTGAACAACTTCCCCGCGCTGTGCATCGGCGTCGCCGACAGCTACGAAAGCCCGATCGAGCATTGGCTGAAGGCGAAGCGCCGCACCTTCGCCGGCGACCAGGCACTCGGCGCCTTCCTGCTGCAGGAAGCGCTGGAGGCGGAATTCGATCCCGCCTTCTCCATGGAGATGGTGCTCGACCACGGCTCGCTCACGCCGCTCGAACTCGCCGGGCTCGATCCCGACCTGCCGATCGTGCCCATCCTGTTCAACTGTGTGCAGCCGCCGATGCCGACGATGCGCCGCTGCCATCGCTTCGGCCGTTTCCTCGGCCAGGCGCTGCGCCGCTACCAGGGCGTGGAGCGCATCGCGATCCTCGCCACCGGCGGCATCAGCCACGACATCGCGACCCCGCGCATGGGCATGGTCAATCGCGACTTCGATGAGACGCTGCTGGCGCTCATGGAGGCGGGCGACCATGAGCGGACGATCGACTACGCCACCGCCAACGTCCACACCGCCGGCAATGGCGCGGAGGAGATCCGCATGTGGATGGCCGCGATGGGCGCGGCCGGGGACCTGCCCTTCCGCCGCACCTACTATCGCGCCGTCAACGACTGGTACACGGGCATCGGCATCGGTCGCTTCACGCGGCACGGCGACGCCCATGGCTGATCGCGGCCGCGCACTCGTCATCGGCGGCGGCATCGCCGGGATGAGTGCGGCGATCGCGCTGCGCGGCATCGGCTGGACGACCGATCTGTGCGAGCGCGATCCCGGCTGGCGTGTCTATGGCGCCGGCATCACCATCACCGGCCCGACGCTGCGGGCCATGCGCGCCCTCGGCATCCTCGATGCGGTGCTGCGTGAGGGCTATGCGGCGGACGGGATCGATGTGCGCCGGGCCGACGGCGCCGGCCTGATGGCGATCGAGACGCGCGACGACGCGCTGGACGGCATCCCGAGCGCGGGCGGCATCCTGCGCCCCGTGCTGCATGGCATCCTCTCGCGCCGGCTGCTGGCGCTGTCGCCGCGGGTCATGCTCGGCCGCAGCGGCGCCGTCGTCGCGCAGGATGAGGACGGCGCGACGGTGCGCTTCGACGACGACACGACCGGCCGCTATGATCTGGTCGTCGGTGCCGACGGCATCTACTCCGCCACGCGCCAGGCGCTGTTCCCCGATGCGCCGGCACCACGCTACGCCGGACAGCTCTGCTGGCGCCTGATGCTCGCGCGCCACCCCACCGTGGATCGCCGCACCTATTTCCTCGGCGGGCCGGTCAAGGTCGGCCTCAATCCGGTCGCACCGGATCGCATGTACATGTTCCTGCTGGAGCCGCAGCCGACACCGCTGCGGCGACCGGAGGAAGGGCAGCACGCCGTGCTGCGCGACCTGCTGCGCGGCTATGGCGGGGTGCTGGGGGAGATCCGCGACGGGCTCGACGCTGGCGCCGACATCATCTGCCGCCCGCTGGAGACCGTCTTCCTCGGCAGCGACTGGACACGCGGGCGCGTCGTGCTGATCGGCGATGCCGCGCATGCGACGACACCGCAACTCGCCTCCGGCGCCGGGATGGGGATCGAGGACGGCCTGGTGCTGGCCGAGGAGCTGGCGGCGGCCGGCCATGACGTGCCCGCCGCGCTGCCGCGCTTCGTCGAACGCCGCCATCCCCGCTGCCGCCTGGTGGTGGACGGTTCGCTCGAGATCAGTCGGCTGGAGCGCGAGGGCGCGCCGCCCGCCGCGCAGACCGCCGTGGTGCAGGAGACGCTGCGGCAGCTGAACCAGGCCTATTAGCGCCCGGTCCGCCCCGGCGGAATCGCGGACGCGACGACGTGAGGCAACGACAAGGAAGGAACGTCCCATGTCCATCCCCCGACGCGCGCTGGCCGGCGCAGCCCTGCTCGCGCCGCTGGCCGGTATCGCGCGCGCGCGCGCCCAGGCGGCCTGGCCGACCAGGCCCATCCGCATCATCGTGCCCTTCGCGCCCGGCAGTTCACCCGACGTGATCGCGCGGCTGCTGGGGGAGCGCCTGTCGCGCGCAGCCGGGCAGCCGGTGGTGATCGACAACCGTCCCGGCGCCACCACGATGATCGGCGCGCAGGCCGTCGCGCAGGCGCGGCCGGATGGCTACACGCTGCTCTACACCATCAACTCCACCGTCTCGATCAACCCGTTCCTGTTCAGCCGGATGCCCTACCGGGTGGAGGATCTGGCGCCGATCACCCGCGTGCTGTCCGTCCCCTTCGTGCTGATCGTCCCCGCCACGGCGCCGGTCCGCTGCGCGCGCGACCTGATCGAACTGGCCCGTGCGCGGGCGGGCGGGCTGAACGTCGGCAGTTCCGGCATCGGCACCAGCGCACACATCGTCATGGCGCGCTTCCTGAACGAGGCGGGCGTCACCGCCACCCATGTCACCTTCCGCCAGGGACCGCTCAACGACATCATGGCGGGCCGCATCGACGCGGCCTTCGAGCCCTCGACCACCGCGATCCCGCAGGTGGAAGCCGGGGCGGTGCGCGCGCTGGCCGTCTCCGGCCCGCGGCGGCTGCAGGTGATGCCGAATGTGCCGACCGTGGCGGACACAATCGCCGGCTTCGCGGGCGAATCCTGGCAGGGCCTTTTCGCGCCGCGCGGCACGGCGCCCGAGGTCATCGCCACGCTGTCGCGCCTGACGCGCGGCATCGTGGAGACGGAGGAATTCCGCGGCCGGTTGCAGGAACTCGGCCTGGTGCCGGAAGGCGGCACGCCGGAGGAGTTCCAGACCTTCATCGCCGAGGAATCGCCGATCTGGGCGCGCGTCATCCGCGACAACGGCATCACCCTCGACGGCGGCTGATGCGGGCCGGCTTCGTCGCGCGCTCCGCGCGCAGGCTTCGTCGCGCGCTCCGCGCGCCGGGTTCGCCGCGCGCTCCGCGCGGCGGAAGCGTCGCCCTGCCCGGCCTTCCCCCACAAAAACCTATCGCCGCGGCCCCGGATGCGCCAAGTTGCGCCGCCGGCGCTGATCCGGCATCGCGCCGTGCCGGCTCCGGCGGCACGGGCAGGGGCGCCTCCTGCATCCGGACCGCCTGGTCCGATCCCCAAGCCCCGGCCGCGCGGTCCATCGACGTGCCGCCCTGTCGCCACCCAGACCGCCTCCCGATTGTCCGTCCCTCCGCGAGGCAGGCCGGCGATCCCGTCCTGAAAGGACATCGCCCATCATGGCCAAGCTTCCCCCCCTCCCCGCCGCCGGTCGTGCCCCCCAGGGCGGCAACAACCCGGCCTCCGGCCAGGCCAATCCGAAGGATGCCCGCGCCGGGTCGAAGAACAGCGGCGCCCTGAAGCAGGGCGGCGTGAACAAGGCCACGCAGGCCAGCCGCAAGCACGGCGACCGCTGACGCCAGGGGCGCATCGCGCCCCCAGGCCAACCCCATGCCGGCGGCCGCTCCGCGGGCCGCAGGTGGTCATCGGGGCCCCCGTTATAAGCCGGCAGCGTCGAAGCTGCGTCGCGCGCCCCGGATCGCGCCATGGTGGCGATCCGCCCAGCCGATCAGCGGCAGCACGGCCTGGACCAGCGACTGCCCGAGCTCGGTCAGCGCATATTCGACGCTGGGCGGCACGGTCGGGTGCACCGTCCGCGTCAGCAGCCCGTCGCGCTGCAGGTCCCTCAGCGTGATCGTCAGCATCCGCTGGGAGACGTCGGGAACCGCCCGGCGCAGGGCGCCGAAGCGATGCGGCGCCTCCTCCAGCGCCAGCAGGATCAGCACCGACCACTTGCCCGACAGCCCGGCGATCACGTCACGGATCGGGCAATCCTCGATCGTCATGCCGCTGGCCCTGATCTCGGCCAGGGTCCGGCGCGCCGGCGCATCCTTCATCGGGCGGTATCCTTTCGGTGCCTATGGGCGGGATCGGTACCTTCTTGTGCCGGCCGCGTCCCTCGGCCATTTCCAGAAGGCTACTTTCCATACCTACTCACAAAAGGGAACCAGGTATCGGAAGAGCATCCATCAAGGACCCTGGACCATGCCCGAAACCCTCCTCGTCACCGGCGCCGCCGGCCAGCTTGGCCGCCTCGCCGTCGACCATCTCGCCACCCTGCATGAAGGCCCGATCGTGGCCGCAAGCCGTGATCCCGCGAAGCTGGCCGACCTGGCCGCGCGCGGCATCGCGACGCGGCGGATCGACTTCGAGGATGCCGCCTCCCTCGCCGAGGGATTCCGCGGCATCGACCGCGCGCTGATCGTCTCCACCGACGCGATCGACCAGCCCGGCCGCCGCGCCGCGCAGCACCTGGCGGCGGTGGAGGCCGCGGTGAAGGCGGGCGTGAAGCGCCTCGTCTACACCTCCATGCCGAAGCCGGAGCCGGGTTCCGCGGTGGTCTTCGCGCCCGACCACCATGCGACGGAACAGGCGATCCGGGGCAGTGGCCTGGCCCACACGATCCTGCGCGTCAGCTGGTACCAGGAGAACCTGTTGGGCTCGCTCGGCGGCATCCTGGCCTCCGGCGCCTGGCTGACCTCGGCCGGGGAGGGCCGGATCCCCTATGTCGCGCGGGTCGATGCCGCCCGCGCCGCCGCCGCGGCACTGGCGGCCGACACGGCGGCGAACGAGACGCTGGACGTCACCGGCCCGCGCGCCTGGACCACCGCGGAGGTGGCGGCCCTGATCGCCCAGGTCTTCGGGAAGCCCATCCAGCTGGTGGCGCTGGATGATGCGGCGCTGGCCGCGCAGCTTGGCAGCCTGGGCCTGCCGCCCTTCCTGGTGGCAATGCTGGTCTCGATGGACCGCAACACGCGGGAAGGCGGGCTGCCGGCGGTGACGGATGTGGTGGCGCGCCTGACCGGCACGCCGCCGCGCCCGCTGGAAGCCTTTCTCCAGGACCAGAAGGCGGCCTTCCCCGTCGCGGCGTAGCGCCGGCAGGGCGGCGCGCCAGCCGCGCCGCCCGCAGAGGCCGCTTGAGAATGCCGGCGGCTGAGGGGTCCGCAGGTGATTTTTCGGCGCTGCCAGGAAGCGGACGCCGCCGATGCTGGTTGCATCGGCAAGTTCGCTGACGCGCGGGCAGCGCGCCTGGAGCGCGACGCAGGGGCGGAAAAGACCCGCGGAGCCGACCCGTCCGGCGTTCTCAAGCGGTCCCTTACCCGCGGAAGCCCTTGGTCGGCTCCACCGCCGGCAGCAGCGCCAGCAGGGATTGCAGGTCGCGTTCCGCCCGGCAAGCCAGATAGCGGTCGCTCTCCCCGCCCTCGATCGGAAACACGGTCAGGCCGACATCGCCATAGACGCGCAGCAGCCCGGGACCGACGCGCCAGAAGGCGGCATCGACGCCCGCGCGGTCGCACATGTCCCGGAAGCGCCAGATGGCGGAAACGCGGTCCCGCTCCTCCCCCGCCGGATCGCCGAGCGCCAGCCAGACGCCGTCGCGCTTGACGAAGCCGAAGCCGGCGCGCCCGGCTTCACCGAAGACGGCACCATCCGCCGTCTCCGGCGCCGTGGCGCCAAGGGCCTTGAGGCGGCCGCGCACCTCCTCGTCCCAGGGCTCCGGCGCCAACCGCGCGGGGCGCAGCAGCCGCGCGACCGCGACCAGCAGCAGCACGGCGGCCAGGCCCACGGAAAAGCGAAGGCTGTCGGGCGCGAGGGGGCTGACCACCACTTCCCACCAGCTCTCGCCGCCGACCTTGCCGCCATAGCTGACCATCGCGAGCATGATGGCGCAGGCGCCGACGACCGCCAGCGGCAGCACCGTCTCCACCCCCATCGGTTCCCGCATCAGGCGGGCATCGCGATAGAAGGCGCTCCGCATGGCGGCCAGCAGCGCCGCCACCAGGATGAAGGCGCCCCAGAGCCACCAGCCATCGGCGCGCAGCCAGCAGATCAGCGCGCCGTTCAGCAGCAGGATGACCCCCGCCCCCCAGGCGAGCGTCAGGCGCCGCAGCAGCCCATAGCCCATCACTAGCAACAGCGACCCCACGACGGAGGCCGCGAAATGGGACGCGACCGCGGCCTCATACCCCGCCCAGAGCGCCACCGCGCTGTCGCGCGTCGGCAGCGCACCCAGGAACAGCAGCAGCGTGCCGCCAAGGCCGACGAGCCCCGCGATGGCCGGCACTTCCAGCGCATCCGTCACCCGCTGGTCGGCCACGAAGCGCGCCAGCACCGCGCGGCGCTGCGCGATCTCGAACCCCGCGAACAGGATGCCCGCCAGGAAGAGCGGGATGATGTAGTAGTACAGGCGGAACAGCAGCAGCGCCCCCACCACCTGCGCCGGCGTCAGCCAGGGGGCCAGGCCGGCCAGGATGGCGCCGTCGAACACGCCGATGCCGCCGGGCAGGCTGGCCGCGATCCCCGCCGTGTAGGCGGTGATGTAGATGCCGAGGAAGCGGATGAAGGTCAGCCCCTCCGCCGGCGGCAGCAGCGAATAGAAGATCATCGCCGTGATCGCGACATCGACGCTGGCCAGCACCGTCTGCGCCACCGCCATGCGGAAGCCCGGCAGGTCGATCCGATGGCCGAAGATGGTGATGTGCGACCGGATGCGGGACATGGTGACGTAGGCGATGACCAGCGCCCACATCACCAGGCCGATGCCCTGCATGATCCAGTGCGGCACATGCTCACCGAGGCCCGGCACCACCTCCGGCTCGATCACCAGCACCATGCCGCCCAGCGCGAAGCCGCCGAGGCCGAAGGTCAGGCTGGTGAAGGCGACGACCTTGGCGATGGCCACCGGCGGCAGGCCCCAGGCCGCGTAGAAGCGGTAGCGCACCGCCGCCCCCGACACCGCCGCGAAGCCGAGATTATGCGCGAGCGTATAGGCGCAGAAGGATGCCAGCGAGGTGCGCCCGTAGCTGACGGGATAGCCCGCATAGACGCTGCCCAGCCGGTCGTAGATGGTCAGCACGGCATAGGCCAGCAGCGTCCACCCCGCGGCGATCCACAGCGTCATGGGCTGGATCGCCGCCAGCGCCGCCTTGATGTCGGCGACCGAGAGGCTGCGGAACTTGTCCTGCACCACCCAGATCGCCGCCCCCAGCAGCAGCAGCCCGAAGACCGCGACGCCATGGCGCCGGGCCAGCGAGAGGAAACCCTTCATGCCGTCTCGCTGCCGGCGTTCTCGACCGTGGCTTCCCGGGCCAACGCGCCCTCGATCAGCGCGATGGTGGCGGCGATGCCATAGAGCGCGACGAAGCCGCCGAAGCGCGGCCCTTCCGGCTGCCCCAGCAGCACCTGGTAGAGCGCGTTGAACCAGGCGCGGGAGACACCAGGCCGGCCCCCATCCTTGGCCGGCTCCAGGAAGGGCTCCCGCCGCCCGGCGTCATAGACCAGATCCTGGATCGCGCGCGCCTGCTCCTCCGGCGCCAGCGCCTCCAGGTCGCCGATCCGGTCGCGCAGCGATGCGGCGAGCGCGGCCAGCGCCACGCGCTCCCCTTCCGTCGGCGCGCGGTGCTGCTTCGTCGGCAGTACGCGGTCGCGGTAATAGGCGACGGCATATTCGATAAGGCGCGCCAGCAGCGGATGCGTCTCCCCATTCGCATCGGGGGCGTAGCGGCGCAGGAAGCCCCACAGCATGTCCGGGTGGTCGGCGTTGATCACGCTGGCCAGGTTCAGCAGCATGGTGAAGGACACCGGCGTGCCGGGGTCGTTGCTGGGCCCGCCATGGATGTGCCAGGCGGCGTTGTCCGGCGTCGGCGCCGTGCGCAGCCGGTCCAGGTTCTGGACGTATTCATCCACCGCGCGCGGGATCACGTCGAAGAACAGCCGCTTGGCGCGCTGCGGCTGGTTGTACATGAACTGCGCCAGGCTTTCGGGCGGCGCATAGTGCAGCCATTCGTCGATGGTCAGCCCGTTGCCCTTGGACTTGCTGATCTTGCCGCCTTCCTCGTCGAGGAAGAGTTCGTAGGTGAAGCCGATCGGCGGCTCCCCCCCCATCACGCGGCAGATGGCGCCGGACAGCTTCACGCTGTCGATCAGGTCCTTGCCCGACATCTCGTAATCGACGCCGAGCGCGTACCAGCGCAGCGCCCAATCCGCCTTCCACTGCGCCTTGCAGTGGCCGCCGGTGATCCGCGTGCCGAAGCGCTCCCCGGTCTCGGGGTCCTTCCACACGAGCAGATCCTCGGCCGGGCGGACCTCCTCCATCGGCACCTGCATCACCACCCCCGTCTTCGGGTGGATCGGCAGGAAGGGGGAATAGGTCGCGCGGCGGTCCGGCCCCAGCGTCGGCAGGATCACGCCCTTCACCTGGTCATGCCGCTCCGCCATCCGCAGCAGCGCCGCGTCGAAGCGGCCGGAACGGTAGTAGTCGGAGGAGGAGGCGAATTCGTAGTCGAAGCCGAACTGGTCGAGGAAGGCGCGCAGCCGGGCGTTGTTGTGGTGGCCGAAGCTCTCATGCGTGCCGAAGGGGTCGGGAATCGCCGTCACCGGCCGGCCGAGATAGCCCGCCAGCATCTCCCGCTGCGGCACGTTGTCCGGCACCTTGCGCAGCCCGTCCATGTCGTCGGAGAAGGCGATCAGGCGCGATTCCAGCCCGGTCAGCCGTTCGAAGGCCCGGCGCACCCAGGTGGTGCGCGCCACCTCCCCGAAGGTGCCGATATGCGGCAGGCCGGAGGGGCCGTACCCCGTCTCGAACAGCGCGGCGGGCTTGCCCTTGGCCTTCACGCGCTCCGCCACCTTGCGCGCTTCCTCGAAGGGCCAGGCCCTGACGGCGGCGAAATCGGCGGGGGAGGCGGACATGCGCGGGGCACCTCAAGCGGGAAACGGTCCGGGGTTATAGGGGGGGCGGGCCGGGCAGGCGACCCCGGGGCTTTGCATGGCCGGTCAACGGGCTGGGGCTGGCGTAACCCTTTGGGATGAATTGGGCGTGTAACGTCCCGGCACCATCATCCTGGACATGTCGTGATGAACGCCTGCCCCTGCTGCCGCCCGACCGGCCTCGGTCGCCGTTCCTTCCTGGGCGCCGCCGCCCTGGCCAGCCTCGCCGCCGGCCCCCTGGCCACACCCGCCCGGGCCGCCACGCCGGCCGCCGGCCCGCGCATGGCGCCGGACCAGGCGCTGGCCAAGCTGATGGCTGGCCATGCCCGCTACCTCGCCGGCGCGCCCGTGCCGGTGGCCCACGGCGCCGAAGCGCGCGCCGCCCGCGCCGCCGGCCAGGCGCCCTTCGCCGCCATCCTCGGCTGCGCCGACAGCCGCGCGGCGCCGGAACTCCTGTTCAACACCGGGCTTGGCGAGTTGTTCGTCGTCCGCAATGCCGGCAACGTGGCCGATACGGGCGCGGTGGGCAGCCTGGAATACGCGGTCGCCAATCTCGGCGTGTCGCTCATCATGGTGCTCGGCCATGAACGCTGCGGCGCCGCCGATGCCGCGGTGGCCGCCGCCCGCGCGCGCCTCAGCCTGCCGCCCCAGCTCAGCGACATGCTCCAGCCCATCATCCCCTCCGCCCTCGCCGCGCTGCGCGCCGGGGGCGACGTGCTGGATGGCACGATCCGCGCCAATATCGCCCGCAGCGCCGCCCGCCTGGTGGAGGTCAGCCCCGTCCTCTCCGCCGCCAGCACCGCCGGCCGGCTCCGCATCGTCGGCGCCCGCTACGACCTGGATGATGAGGGCGTGACGCTGATGAGCTGAGGGGAAGGCAGCCCTGCGCCACGGTTGTTTGGCGCCGGCGCCGCTTTCCGCTATGCGATCCCGGTTTGCAGCCGGGCTTGCAGCCCAGAAGGAGCAGCGTGCGATGCGTGTCGGAGTGATCGGCGCCACCGGAGCGGTGGGGCGGGAGTTGGTGGAGGTCCTGGGGCGTCGGCGCTTCCCGGTGACGAAACTCCGCCTCTTCGCCTCCGGCCGCAGTGCCGGCACGCGGCTCCCGACACCCTTCGGCGAGGTGACGATCGAGGAATTCACGCCGGAAGCGGCGCGGGACCTGGACCTCGCGCTGCTCGCCGTCTCCGGCGATTTCGCCAAGAAGTACGCCCCCGGCCTGGTCGCGGCGGGGGTGACGGTTGTGGACAACTCCTCCGCCTTCCGCCTGGACGATGACGTGCCGCTGGTGGTGCCGGAGGTGAACGCCGCCGCCATCGGCGATGCGCGCCTGATCGCCAACCCCAACTGCACCACCGCCATCGCCGTCGTGGCCCTGGCGCCGCTGCACAAGGCCTTCGGCATCAAGCGCGTCATCGTCTCCACCTACCAGGCGACCAGCGGCGCCGGCGCCGAGGGCATGGCGGAGCTGGAGCGCGAGACGCGGCGCGTGCTGGTGGAGGGTGAGAAGGCCCGGAACGAGGTCTTCGCCCACCCCATCGCCTTCAACGTCATCCCCCACATCGATGCCTTCCAGCCCAATGGCTACACGAAGGAGGAGATGAAGGTGGTCTGGGAAACCCGGAAGATCATGGGCCTGCCCCATCTTCCGGTCTCCTGCACCGCCGTCCGCATCCCCACCATGCGCGTGCATGCGGAAGCCATCACGATCGAGACCGAGCGCCCCGTGACGCCGGAAGCCGCCCGCGAAGTCCTGCGCGCGGCCCCCGGCGTGAAGGTGGTGGATGACGTCGCGAACAAGCTCTACCCGATGCCGCTGACGGCGACGGGCCAGGATGATTGCGAGGTCGGCCGCATCCGGCAGAACCTCGTCTTCGGCGACCACGGCCTCGACCTGTTTGTCTGCGGCGACCAGTTGCTGAAGGGCGCGGCGCTGAACGCGGTGCAGATCGCGGAACGCATCCCCGCCCTGCAGGTGCCTGCCTGACCATCATGAAAGGGGGGAAGGTCGGTCGGATGGCCGCCATTGGGTCATCCGAACGATTTTCCCCCTTTGTTCATAGGGGCCGCGCCGCCACATTGGCGGCATGAGCCCCCCGCGCCCCGCGGACGCCGCCCGGCCGCCCCGCCTTCTGCTGCCGGACAGCCCCGCCCTCATCGCCGGCTTCGGGCGCGGCACGCTGCTGACCCCGGATGGGGAGCTGTTCGCCGGCCCCGCCATCGAGATCGGGCGCCGCCTGCGGGACATGCCCCCGCCCATGGTCGTGCACGCGCCTGCCACGGCCAAGCGCCTCGGCATCGGCGCCTTCCCGGCCTGCGATCTGCTGGAACTCTTCGCCTTCTGCCTGCCCGCCCGCCCCGTCGCGCCGACGCCCCGCGGCATGGCCATCGCGCTGGAACGCGATGCGCCGGCGGATGAGGAAGCGATGGCGGCCATGCTGCCGGACCTCGCCACCATCCTGCTCCGCCACCTCGCCGCCGGGCGCAACGCGCCGCTGAACCGCGATGCCGCCATGCTCGCCGCCAAGCTGCGGGCGGAGGTGGAGTGGCCCTGGGCGGACAGCGTCCTCGCCGCCCTCGGCCAGCCCGAGGCCCGCCCCTCGCTCGATCCGCTCAAGGTCTGGCGGCGGCTTCCCGACTGGGAGGAAGTGGCCCCCGCCCCGCCGCCCGCCCACCACCCCGTCTCCCCCGCCGATGCCCGCCGCCGCCTCGCGGAAATCCTGGGCGAGGGCGCGGAGCAGCGCCCCCAGCAGGCGGACTATGCCTCCGCCGCCGCCGGCGCCTTCCAGGCGCGGGACGCCAAGGGCGCGCCCAACCTGGTGCTGGCGGAAGCCGGCACGGGCACAGGCAAGACGCTGGGCTATGTCGCGCCAGCCAGCCTCTGGGCGGAACGCAACGGCGCGCCGGTCTGGATCTCCACCTTCACCCGCAACCTGCAGCGCCAGATCGACCAGGAAACCGCGCGCCTCTACCCCGAGCCCAATGAACGCCGCCGCCGCGTCGTCGTCCGCAAGGGGCGGGAGAACTACCTCTGCCTCCTCAACATGGAGGAAGCGGTCGGAGCCGCGGGCATGGCCGGCATCCTGCTCCCCCTCGCCCTCGTCTCCCGCTGGGCGCTGGCGACACGGGACGGGGATTTGATGGGGGGTGACTTCCCGGGCTGGCTGGCGGAGCTGTTCGGCACGCAGTCCGTGCTGCCGCTGGCGGACCGCCGTGGCGAATGCATCCATTCCGCCTGCGGCCACTACAAGCAGTGCTTCGTCGAACACTCCATCCGCCGCGCCAAATCCGCCACGCTGGTCGTCGCCAACCATGCCCTGGTCATGGTCCAGGCCGCGCTGGGCGGGGGCGAGGATGGCCGCCCGCTGCGCCTGGTGTTCGATGAGGGCCATCACCTGTTTGACGCGGCCGACGCCGCCTTCTCCGCTGATCTGACGGGCGGCGAGACGGCGGAGCTGCGCCGCTGGCTGCTGGGCGCGGAGGGCGGCCGGTCCCGCGCCCGCGGCCTCGCCCGGCGGCTGGAGGAACTGATCGGCGACCGCCCCGATCTGCTGCTGCCGCTGGAGGAAGCCCTCCAGGCCGCGCGCGCCTTGCCCGGCCCCGGCTGGCCCAACCGCCTCTCCGACGAACGCGACGAGCCCCGCGGCGCCACCGAGGCCTTCCTGCGCGCCGTGCGCGGCCAGGTCCTGGCGCGCGCGCGGGACGAGGATGCGGGCTACGGCATCGAATGCGACCTGCACCCGCTGGCGGCCCCGGTCGCGGAAGCCGGAGAGGCGCTGCGCGACGCCCTCGCCCGCCTCCAGGCGCCGTTGCAGCTGCTGCGGGACCGGCTGAACGCCAGGCTGGATGATGAGGCGGAGGAGCTGGAGGTCGGCGACCGCATCCGCATCGAAAGCACCTGCCGCAGCCTGGAACGCCGCGCGCTCATGCCGCTCGGCGCCTGGGGCGCCATGCTGGGCATGCTGCGCGAACCGCCCCGCCCGCCCGGCGTGCGGCCGGATTATGTGGACTGGTTCGCGCTGGAACGGCGGGAGGGCCGCGAATTCGATTGCGGCATGTTCCGCCACCACCTAGACCCGACCCAGCCCTTCGCCATGGCCGTCGCCGCCCCCGCCCATGGCGTGCTCATCACCTCCGCCACGTTGCGCGACCAGGCCGAATTGTCGGAGGACGACCCCGAAGCCGCCTGGCGCGCGGCGGAGGCCCGCACCGGCGCCAGCCACCTGGCGTCGCCTGCCATCCGCGCCGCCGTCGCCTCCCCCTTCGATTACGCGACCCGGACCCGCGTCCTGGTGGTGGAGGATGTGAACAAATCCGACCCCGCCCAGGTCGCGAGCGCCTATCGCGCGCTGTTCACCGCCTCCGGCGGCGGCGCGCTCGGCCTGTTCACGGCCGTGCGGCGGCTGCGGGATGTCCATGCGCGCATCGCCCAGCCGCTGGCGGAACGCGGCATCCCCCTCTACGCCCAGCACATCGACGCCATGGACAATGCGACGCTGGTCGATGTCTTCCGGGCGGAGGAAACCTCCTGCCTGCTCGGCACCGATGCGATGCGGGATGGGGTGGATGTGCCCGGCCGGTCGCTCCGCCTGCTGGTCTTCGACCGCGTGCCCTGGCCGCGCCCTTCCATCCTGCACCGCGAACGCCGCACGCATCTGTCGGAAGGCCAGCCCAAGGCGCATGACGACGCCATCGCCCGCCACCGGCTGCGCCAGGCCTTCGGGCGCCTGATCCGGCGGGGCGATGACAAGGGCGTCTTCGTGCTGCTCGACCGCTCCTGCCCCTCCCGCCTGCTGGCCGGCCTGCCTGCCGGCACCGCGGTCCGCCGCCTCGGCCTGGCCGATGCGGTGGCCGAGACGCGCGCCTTTCTCGACGAAGCCTGAGGATCGCCATGGACCTCCGCCCCACCATCGCCACCCCGGATGACGACCCGTATCGGTGGCTGGAGGAAGTGGAGGGCGAGGCCGCCATCGCCTGGGTCGCGCAGCAGAACGCCCGGACGCTGGCCGCCTTCGCCGATGCGCGGTTCGAGGCGGATCGGGAGGGGCTGAAAGCCGCGCTGGACCGGCCGGACAAGCTGCCGATGGTGACGCGGCGCGGGCGGCACCTGTTCAACTACTGGCAGGACGCCGCCCATCCCCGCGGCCTCTGGCGCCGCACCACCCTCGACAGTTTCCGCACCGCGACGCCGGCATGGGAGGTGCTGCTGGATCTCGACGCGCTCGCCACTGCGGAGGGCGAGGATTGGGTCTGGGCCGGCGCCGCCACCTTCCCCGTCACGCATGACCGCGCCTTGCTGCGCCTGTCCCGCGGCGGCGGCGATGCCGTGGTGATGCGGGAATTCGACCTGGCGGCGCGCGCCTTCGTCGAAGGCGGCTTCGTGCTGCCGGAAGCCAAGGGCAGCGCCGATTGGCTGGACCGCGACACGCTGCTGGTCTCCTCCGCGCTCGGTGGCACCACCAGTTCCGGCTACGCCCGCACCATCCGCCGCTGGTCCCGCGGCACGGACCCGATGCAGGCCCCCGTGCTGTTCGAGGTGCCGGAGGACCATCTTTCCGCCTGGGCCGGCGTGGACCGGGAAGGCGGCGTGGAGACGGTGATCTTCCGCGACGGCATCGGCTTCTTCGACGCCACCATCCATATCGGCGACCGCAACGGCCCGCGCAGCCTGGTGCCGCTGCCGACCGACGCCCACTACACCTGGCAGCACGGCTACATCGCCGTGAAGCCCCGCACGCCCTGGATGGTAGGGGGCACGACCTACGCGCCGGACACGCTGCTCGGCCTGGCGCTGGCCGATCTGCTGGCGGGGAAGGTGCAGCCGCAGGTGCTCTTCACGCCGGCGCCGCGCCGCGCGCTGCAGGGCTTCACCTGGTGCGATGGCCGGCTGGCGCTGTCGATCCTCGACGATCTGGCGCCGGTCTTCACCATCCTGACCCCAGGCCCGGGCGAATGGGCCGCCGCGGAGATCCCCGGCCTGCCGCGCATCGGCGTGGTCAACCTCTGGCCCTTCGATGCCGAGGCCGAGGAATCGGACGGCACGCTGCTCGCCCTCGCCCAGGACCCCGTCACGCCCCCGCAATTGCTGCTGACCAGCGTGGCCCCCGCCGCGCCCGCGCTGCTCAAGGCCTCCACCCCGGCCTTCGATGCGACGGGCCTGGTGGTGACGCGGCATGAGGCGGTGTCCACCGACGGGGAGCGCATCCCCTATGTCCAGGTCGGCCCGCGCGACGAGAGCGGAAAGGCACCCGTCCACCTCTCCGCCTATGGCGGGTTCCAGGTCTCCCGCCTGCCGGTCTATTCCACCGTCTCCGGCCGCCTCTGGCTCGAGAAGGGCGGCACCGCCGTGGTCGGCCAGATCCGCGGCGGCGGCGAATTCGGCACGGCCTGGCACGAGGCCGGGCGCGGCGCGCGCAAGGCGCAGAGCCATGACGACTTCGCCGCCATCGCCGCCGACCTCGTCGCCCGCGGCGTGACGGTGCCCGGCCGCATCGCGGCGGAGGGCGGATCGAATGGCGGGTTGCTGATCGCCAATATGCTGACCCGCTATCCCGAACGCTTCGGGGCGCTGTTCTGCACCATCCCGCTGATCGACATGCGCCGCTACACGAAGCTGCTGGCCGGCGCGTCCTGGATCGCGGAATATGGCGACCCCGACAAGGCGGAGGACTGGGCCTTCATCCGGCACTTCTCCGCCTATCACGCCGCCGAACCCGGCCGGCCCTACCCGCCGATCCTGCTGGCCACCACGCGGCGCGACGACCGCGTCCATCCCGGCCATGCCCGCAAGATGGCCGCCAAGCTCCAGGCGCTGGGCTACGATGCCCGCTTCTACGAACCCGAGGCCGGCGGCCATGGCTATGGCAAGGACAACAGCGAGGTCGCCCGCTTCGCGGCCCTCGGCGCCGCCTTCCTGCGCCGTTCCATCGGCTGGGATGCCTGAAGCCTGAACCCCCCGCGGCTTGACCCCCGGGCCGCCCCGCGCGACGACGACCCACACGCCTGGAGACCACCGAGATGCCCACCCGCGCCCCCGACCGCCTCGCGCCCTTCACCGCGCAGGAAGCGCTGGTCTGCGCCATGGTGCTGATGTCCGCCGCCGATGGCCCGATGTCCGACGCCGAGCTCGCCATGATGACCCGCCTGGTCCAGGGCCTGCCCGCCTTCTCCGACTTCCACAGCACGGAGATCGAGACGGTGACGGAGGTCGTCTCCAACCTCCTCGGCCGTACCGACGGCCTGGACGATGCCCTGACCATGATCCGGGAGGCGCTGCCCATGCGCTTGCGGGAGACCGCCTACCTCCTGGCCTGCGAGGTCTGCGCCGCGGATGGGGAGGCGACGCAGGAGGAGCTGCGCCTGTTGCAGGACCTCCGCATCGGCCTCGACCTCGATCGCCTGATCGCCGGCGCGATCGAGCGGGCCGCCAAGGCGCGCTACCAGGTCATCTGAACACCGGGGGGCGCGAGGCCCCCCACCTCACGCCAGCAGCACGCCATCGCGCGCGACCACGCGCCCATGGCTGACGACAACACGCTGCGGCGGCGTCGCCACCACCGCCTCCTGCACGGTCTCCGCCTCCAGCAGCACGATGTCGGCGCGAGCCCCCACGCCCAACCCGTAATCGGCGAAGCCGCAGCCCTCCGCCGCCCAGTCGCTGACGGTGGCGAAGGCCAGTTCCACTTCGTCGTCGCGGCGGAACTCGTTCTTCAGCCCGATCAGCATCGCGCGCTGCAGCATGTCCGGCATGTTGTAGGGGGTCCAGGTATCGCGGATGCCGTCATTGCCGCCGAAGATGGAAACCCCCGCCGCCCGCGCCTTCTTCACCGAGGGCACGGGCCGCGACGGTGGCGCGGTGGTGGCCAGCCCGATCCCCGCCTCCCCCAGCGCCGCATAGAGCGCATCGGCCCGCGCGACGTCGCCCAGGCAGAAGGCGTGGCTGACGACCACCTTCCCCTGCATCCCCAGCGCCAGCGTGCGCTCGATGATCAGCTCCATCGCGAAGGCGCCGAGTTCGCCGGGTTCATGCAGGTGGATGTCCACCGGCACGCCATGCTTCGCCGCCAGGGCGAAGATCAGGTCGCAATGCCCCTTGGGGTCGCGGTCGATGCCGGAGGGGTCGAGCCCGCCGATGATATCCGCCCCGTTGCGCAGCGCCTGTTCCAGCAGTTCCGCCGTGCCCGGCCGCACCAGCACGCCGGATTGCGGGAAGGCCACCACCTGGATGTCCATGGTGCCGCGCAGCCTGTCGCGCAGCGCCACCAGCGCGTCATTGTGGGCGGTGCCGATCTCCGTATCCACATCCGCGAAGCTGCGGATGCGCGTGGTGCCGCGCTTGAGAAACTCCTTCGCCAGCCGATCCGATTGCCGCGCGGGGTCGAGGCCGAGCTTCTTCCGCTCCGCCCTCTCGCCATCGATGCGGTCGATCAGCCGCGGCCCGACCTCGTTCTTCCACCACCCCATGCCCCAGAGCGATTTGTCGAGGTGGGTGTGCCCCTCGACGAAGGCCGGCAGCGCCAGCCTGCCGCCGCCATCCTCCACCGCCACGCCATCCGGCGCGGCGAGTCCCGGCGCGATGACAGCGATCCTGCCGCCCTCCACGAGGATGTCCGTCGCCGCGCCGCCCATGGGGCGGCAGTTGCGGATCAGCAGGTTCATCATGCCAGCACCCAGCTCCGGAACAGGTCGAGGTCGATATTGCCGCCGCAGAGGATCGTCGCCACGCGCCTGCCGCGCATCCGGTCGCGTTCCTGCATCAGCGCCGCCAGCGGCGCGGCGCCGGCGCCCTCCGCCAGATTGTGGGTGTCCTGCCAATAGGCGCGGATGGCCTCGGCCACTTCCTCGTCGCTCACCGTCACGATGCGCGCCGCGCCCTTGATGATCATCGCCAGCGCCGCGGGGTCCGGCACCCGCGTCGCCATGCCATCGGCCTTCGTAACGGCGGCTTCCGTCGTCACCACCCGCCCCGCCGCCACGCTCCGCGCATAGGCATCGGCGCCGGTGCTCTGGACGCCGATGATCTCCGTGCGGAGGCCCAGCAGGTCCCGCGCCATGATACAGCCGCAGATGCCCGAGCCCAGCCCGATCGGCACATACAGCGCATCCAGCGGGGGCGCCGCGCGAAACAGCTCCAGCGCATAGGTCGCGACCCCGCACACCAGGTCCGGCGCGAAGGAGGGCGCGAATTCCAGCCCCCGCTCGGCGGCCAGCCGCATCGCCTCCTCCCGCGCCGCGTCGAAATCCGCGCCGTGCTCGACAAGGGTCGCCCCCTGCGCGCGCATCGCCGCGTTCTTCTCCGCGCTGTTGCCGCGCGGCACGACGATGGTGACGGGCACGCCGCTGCGCGCCCCCGCATAGGCCAGGGACTGCCCGTGATTGCCCCTGGTGGCGGAGATTACGCCCGGCACGCCAGGCCGGTCCCGCGCCAGTCGTTCCATGTAGACCAGCCCGCCGCGCACCTTGAAGGCGCCGGTCGGCGTGTGGTTCTCGTGCTTCACCCAGACCTCCGCGCCGGTGCGCGCCGCCAGCAGCGGCCAGGCGTATTGCGGCGTCGGCGGGAAGACGCCGTGCACCAGGCGGGCAGCGGCTTCAAGGGCGGGCAGGTCGAACACGCGGTCACTCCGATCGGAAACGAGGCTGCGCCGGTGGCGTTCAGCCGGGGAACCATAGCGGAGGGCGTGACCATGGCCATCACCGTGGACAGCAGCCAGTGGACAGGCCAGGCCAATGACAAGCACCTGGCAGTCCCGGTTGTCTGGGGAGAATTCGCCGACGAGGCCACCCGCGATGCCGCCATCGCCCGGCTGCGCAATGCCGGCACGCAGGACGAGGTCGGCGGGACGGAGGAAGCGCAGCCGGAAGCGCCGGCGGTGAACGACCATCTCGACCCGCCGGACGAGCATCCCGGGGAATCCAACCGCCGCAACCAGCGCCAGCTCGGCGTCGGCACCGCGATGGCGGCGACCTCCATGGCCGCGGCCGGCCTCGTGATCGCCAGCGGCGGCGCCCTGCTGCCCGCCGTCGCCGCGGCCGCGGCCGCCGGCGCCGGCACGGGCGCGGTGGGGGAGGCGGTGGCCAGTGCCATGACCCTGGCCGAGCCGGACGCCCACGCCCCGCCGCCGGATGCCACGGGGCCCGTCATCGGCCTGCGCGCCCCGGACGACACCGCGCGGCACCAGGCGGAGGCAGCGTTGCGCGCGGCGGGCGCACGGCGCGTCTTCGTGCAGGAAGCCGGCTGAAACGCAATCGGCCAGCCCGGCATGCCGGGCTGGCCGAATCGAAGGGCGCAACCGGCCCGCATCCCGATGGCGCAGGCCGTGTGGTGCCTGCCCCGGGCGTGACGGAACCCGGGCCTGCCGGGTTCCGTCCGGTCAATCCTTCACATGGGTCGGAGGTTGGTGGCAGCCGCCTTGCCGCGTTCCATCGCCACTTCGTAGGACACCTTCTGGCCTTCGTTCAGGCCCTGGAGCCCGGCCTTCTGCACGGCGGTGATGTGGACGAACACGTCCTTCCCGCCATCCGACGGGACGATGAAGCCGAAGCCCTTCGTCGCATTGAACCACTTAACGGTGCCGATCGCCATGCGATCCGCGCTCCTTCTGACTAGCAACGCCCTGACGCCGATCGCCCGGGCGGGGGCGCCATGCGGTGGCGGTACCTGGAGTCGCCCGGGGCATGACCCGGGAGGCACGGTGGGGAGCCAGGACGCAATGACAGATGAAGGATGCTCAACCGCCCATCCAGGTGTCAAAGCCCCGGAGCGGCTGGTCACGCCGTTGTCAACTTTGTGTCAGCGCAACGAAAAAGATGGGGCAACGAAAGAAGGCCGGGACAACGAAAAATGGGCGGACCCGCAGGTCCGCCCCCCTTCCAGACGTCCAGAAATCGGACCGCCGGCCCGGCCGGGTTGCCCCGGCCGGATCGGGATCAGAAGTCCATGCCGCCCATGCCGCCCATGTCGCCACCGCCGGCCGGGGCCGACTTCTTCTCGGGGCGCTCGGCGACCATGGCTTCGGTCGTGATCAGCAGGGACGCGACGGAGGCCGCATCCTGCAGCGCCGTGCGCACGACCTTGGTCGGGTCGATGATGCCGGCGGCGACCAGGTCCTTGTACTCGTCCTTCTGGGCGTCGTAGCCGAAGGTGTAGGTGTCGGTGCGCAGCACCTCACCGGCCACCACGGCGCCGTCCTTGCCGGCGTTCGCCGCGATCTGCTTCGCCGGCGCCTGGATCGCCTTGCGGACGATCTCGATGCCGACCTGCTCGTCGTTGTTCAGGCCCTTGACGGAACCCAGGTTCTGGCTGGCGCGCAGCAGCGCGGTGCCACCACCGGGGACGATGCCTTCCTGCACGGCGGCGCGGGTCGCATGCAGCGCGTCGTCGACGCGGTCCTTGCGCTCCTTCACCTCGACCTCGGTCGAGCCGCCGACGCGGATGACGGCAACGCCACCGGCCAGCTTCGCCAGGCGCTCCTGCAGCTTCTCGCGGTCGTAGTCCGAGGTGGTCTCCTCGATCTGCGCCTTGATCTGCTCGCAACGGCCGGTGATCTCGTCCTTGGAACCCGCACCATCGACGATGGTGGTGTTTTCCTTCTCGATCTTCACCAGCTTGGCGCGGCCGAGCATCGCGAGCGTCACGCTCTCGAGCTTGATGCCGAGGTCCTCGCTGATCACCTGGCCACCGGTCAGGATCGCGATGTCTTCCAGCATCGCCTTGCGGCGGTCACCGAAGCCCGGCGCCTTGACGGCGGCGATCTTCAGGCCACCACGCAGCTTGTTGACGACCAGGGTGGCGAGCGCCTCGCCCTCGACGTCCTCGGCCACGATCACGAGCGGACGGCCCGACTGCACCACCGCTTCGAGCAGCGGCAGCATCGGCTGCAGCTGAGACAGCTTCTTCTCGAAGATCAGGATGTAGGGGTTGTCCATCTCCGCGATCATCTTCTCCGCATTCGTGATGAAATACGGGGAGACATAGCCGCGGTCGAACTGCATGCCCTCGACGACGTCGAGTTCGGTCTGGATGGACTTGGCTTCCTCGACGGTGATCACACCCTCGTTGCCGACCTTCTCCATCGCCTGGGCGATCATCTCGCCAATCTCGGACTCGCCGTTGGCGGAGAGGGTGCCGACCTGCGCCACTTCGGCGGAGGTGGTGATCTTCTTCGTCTTGGCTTCCAGCTCGGCGACGACATGCGTCACGGCCTTGTCGATGCCGCGCTTCAGGTCCATCGGGTTCATGCCGGCGGCAACCGCCTTGGCACCCTCGCGGATGATGGCCTGGGCCAGCACCGTCGCGGTGGTCGTGCCGTCACCGGCCGTGTCGTTGGTCTTCGAGGCCACTTCGCGCACCATCTGCGCGCCCATGTTCTCGAACTTGTCGGCCAGCTCGATCTCCTTGGCGACGGTCACGCCGTCCTTGGTGATGCGAGGGGCGCCGAAGCTCTTGTCGATCACGACGTTGCGGCCCTTGGGGCCCAGCGTGACCTTGACCGCGTCGGCGAGGATGTCCACGCCGCGGATCATGCGCTCGCGCGCCGAGGCGCCGAACTTAACGTCTTTTGCTGCCATGATGATAAATCCCGATCAGTCCGTTGAGGAAACCACGCGAAGATGGGGCCTGGAGGCCAGGGCCGGGGCGCGGTGTCGCGCGCCCCCGCCCGCCGTCGTCAGGCCGCCTTCGCGACGGAAGGGGTGTCGAGGATGCCCATGATGTCGGACTCCTTCATGATGAGGAGCTCCTCGCCATCAAGCTTCACCTCGGTGCCCGACCACTTGCCGAACAGGATGCGGTCGCCGGCCTTGACGTCGAGCGCGCGGAGCTCGCCCTTGTCGTTCAGGGTGCCGGAGCCGACGGCGATGACTTCGCCTTCCTGCGGCTTCTCCTTGGCGGTGTCGGGGATGATGATGCCGCCCTTGCTCTTCTCTTCGGCCGTCACGCGGCGGACGAGAACGCGGTCATGCAGTGGACGAAAGCTCATGGAGCTTCTCCTGTCGCTTCCAGTGATTGGCAAGCTCTTCCGGAGAATTCACGGCCAGCGGACCCGTTGTGGCGCCCGCTAGCACTCCCCCCAGAGGAGTGCCAACGATCTAGGGGAGTCCCCGCCCCGCGTCAAGCGTTGTCAGCACTCCCGGAGTGCGAGTGCTAACAGCCTGATCCCAAAGGTTTTTCTGGACATCCCACCTTGCCCGCATGGCATGCTGCAACGCGATGGTCATGCCGGCAGGTCCGAAGACCCTCCGGCCAGGCCCTCGCGATGCACAACAGGCCCGCTTGCCTGGGCCAGAAAGGAGCACGATGGATCTCTCCGGCCTCGAACGCTTCGCCCGCTTCGCCACCCTGCCCGACTGGCGGCTCACCACCGCCGAGATCCTCTATCACATGCCGGACCATCCGGGCGTCCTGCAGACCTTCATCTGGCAGAAGCACGACCTGGCACCGCGCTTCCCGCGGCTCGGCAACTTTCTCGAGTTCTGGCGGCGGGAGATCGACGGGCCGCTGCATTCCGTCCGCGTCGCCTCCGCCGCGCTGACCCGCCCCGCCGAACTCCGCTACGCCAACGGCCAGTTCACCCTCCATTGAGGGCCTATCCCTCCCCCGCACTGGCGGGGGAGGGTGGGGGTGGGGGTCTGCGCAACCCCGCAGGCCTACCCCTCACCCCTCACCCCTCATCCATCACCCGCCCCGCGCGGTGCCGCCGCAGCAGCCACAGGCCGAGCGCGACCGACACCGCCAGCAGGACCGCCGCCAGGCCCAGCTGCCAGGCGCCCTCCACCCGGATGCCCTTGCCCAGCAGGGCGAAGACCACGGTCTGCGGCAGGTAGCCGATGGCCGATCCCAGCAGGAAGGGGCCGAGCCCGATCCCCGCCATCCCCGCCAGCAGGTTCAGCGCCAGGTTGTTGCCCACCGGCAGCAGCCGCAGTGCCAGCGTCGCGCTGAAGGGGCTGGCCAGCAGCGCGTCCCGCAGCGGCCGCAGCCGCTGGCCGAAACGCCCTTCCATCCGCCGTTCCGCCCAGTCCCGCCCCAGCGCCCGCGCCCAGGCATGGGCGGCCGCGCAGCCGATCACCTGCGCCACCAGGGACAGCGCGGTGCCGAGCACGGTGCCGAAGGCGTAGCCGCCCAGGAAGGCCAGGCTCTGCCGCGGCACGCCGATCGCGGTGATGGTGGCGCCGACGGCCACGAAGACCACCTCGCCCCAGATGCCCTCGTCCCGGATGGTGCTGTCCACCCAGGCCGTGCCGGGCACGCCCCCCATCTCCCGCAGCACCGCGCCGCCGGCCAGCAGCCCCCCGGCCAGCAGCAGCAGCTTGATCAGTGACCGCCAGCGGGCGGGGCCTGGTGCCTTGGTCAGGATCGCTCTTCCACCTGGATGTCTTCCACCTGGATGTTCTCCACCTGGGGCCGCTTCCAGCGGCGCTGCAGCCAGATGACGCCGAGCATGTCGGAGATGCTGACGGCGAGCCGGTCCAGCGTCCCGTAGTTGGACTTGCCCCGGATGCGCGGGCGGTGGTTCACCGGCTCGCTCACCACCCGCCCGCCATGGCGCAGCACCAGCGCGGGCAAATAGCGGTGCATGTGGTCGAATCGCGGCAATTGAAGAAACAGCGCGCGGGGGAAGACCTTCAGCCCACAGCCCGTATCCGGCGTCGCATCCCCCAGCAGCCGGGCGCGCACCGCGTTGGCGATGCGGCTCGACACCTTCTTGATGCCGCTGTCCTGCCGCTTCACGCGATGCCCGGCCACCAGGATGTCCGCGCCCTTCGCCGCCTCGGCCCGCGCCCGCGCCCACATCGCGGGGATGTCCGCCGGGTCATTCTGCCCGTCGCCATCGAGGGTCGCGATCCAGGGCGCCCGCGCGGCGGCGACGCCGGAGACGATGCCGGCGGATTGCCCGCAGGCCGTGCGATGGCGCAGCGCGCGCACCGGGAAGCGGCGCGCGGCCTCCGCCAGCCGGTCGCCGGTATCGTCGTCCGACCCGTCATTGACGCAGATGATCTCGTAGCGCGTGCCGGCCAGCGCGCGCGCGATCTCCTCCACCAGCGGCAGGACGTTGGGTCCCTCGTTCCGCATCGGGATGACGACGGCGATGTCGGGCGCATCGTGCGAAGGGAGCGCCGAAACGGCGCCAGTGGGATCGGGGAAGGGCGCCGAAACGGCGCCAGTGGGATCGGAGAAGGGCGCCGAAACGGCGCCAGTGGGATCGGAGAAGGGCGCCGAAACGGCGCCAGTGGGATCGGAGAAGGGCGCCGAAACGGCGCCCCGGGGCCGGTCCGGCCCCGGGGGAAGCGCGGGGGCCATGGTCGGGCGGGGTAGCAGGGGCGATGAAAGCGGGCAAGCGTGGGGGGTGGGTGCTGCGCAGATCGCCCACCGCTTCTATATTGCGCCCATGCCCTTCGATCTCCGCCCCCAGACCCTGCCCGGCGACGGGACCCAAGCCTCCGCCGATGCCCGCGCGGTCGCCTATTGGCTGCTGGCCGTGGCCGGCCTGGTCTGGGCGATGGTGGCGATCGGCGGCGCCACGCGCCTGACCGGCTCGGGCCTCTCCATCATGGAATGGGCGCCGCTGTCGGGCACCCTGCCACCGATGAGCGAGGCGGAGTGGCAGCGCCTCTACGATCTCTACCGCACCATCCCGCAATACGCGCTGCTGAATGCCGGCTTCGGGATGGAGGGCTTCAAGGAGATCTTCTGGCTGGAATGGATCCACCGCTTCTGGGGCCGGCTGATCGGGCTGGCCTATGCGGGCGGGCTGGCCTGGTTCTGGCTGCGCGGCCGCATCCCGGCCGGCTTCAAGCCGCGGCTGTTCGGCCTGCTGGCGCTGGGCGGGCTGCAGGGCGCGGTCGGCTGGTACATGGTCGCCTCGGGGTTCGAGGCGGATCGCACCGCCGTCGCCCCCTATCGCCTCGTGATCCATCTGGGCCTCGCCTTGCTCATCTTCTCCGCCCTCGTCTGGACGGCGCTCGGCCTGCTGCGGCCGGAGGGCACGGCGACCGCGGAGGCGCGGCCGGTGCGGCGGATGCTGAAGGTGGCGGTCTGGTCGCTGGTCGCGGCCATGCTGGCGGGCGGCTTCGTCGCCGGCACGCGGGCCGGCTTCTCCTACAACACCTTCCCGCTGATGGACGGGCAGTGGGTGCCGGATGGCTACCTGCTGCTGGACCCCTGGTGGCGCAACATGACGGCCAACATCCTGGCGGTGCAGTTCAACCATCGCCTGCTGGCGACCATCGCCGCGGTGATGGCGCTGGGCGCCGTCTGGGCGGCGAAGCGCCGCCTGCCGCCCGGCCCCGCGCGCAACGCGGTCTATGCGCTGGGCGCCACCGTCGCGCTGCAATACGCGCTGGGTGTCGCGACGCTGGTGCATGTGGTGCCCGTCTCGCTCGGCACGCTGCACCAGGCGACGGCCGTGCTGGTGCTGGCCGCGGCGCTGGTGGCGCTGCATGGGTTGCGTCCCGCGCCCGCGCGCCCGGCCCCCACACCGTGACGGTGGCCCCGGCGCCATCGACGGAGACGCTGCACGCGCTGTTCACCGCGCTGCCCATGGCCCTCGTCGTCTATGACGCCGACCACCGCCTCGTCCTCAGCAACGACGCCACCTTCGCCTGGCACGGGCTGGATCCCCGCATCGCGCCCCCCGGCACCCCCTTCCCGGAGATCGTGCGCATCCTGGCCTGGGCCGGCGGCTATGGCCCGGGGGATCCGGAGACGCTGGCCCGCGCCGTCCTCTCCGTGGACCGCACCCGCGCCACCTCCCGCCTGCTGCGCATCGGCGGCGACCGTACCGTGCTCCTCGAAAGCCGCCCCCTGTCCTCCGGCGGGTTCTTCACCTGCGCCGCCGATGTCACCACCCTGGTGCGGGCGGAGGCCGAGGCCTCCGGCCGCGCCCGCCAGCTCGAATCCGTTCTCTCCCGCCTGCATGGCGGCGTCGCGCTGTTCGACCAGGACATGCGCCTCGGCCTGTACAACCCGGCCTATGAGGCGTTGATCGGCCTGCCCCCCGCCAGCATCCGCCCCGGCCACACGCAGTGGGAGGTGATCGACCTCCTCGTCAAGCGGGGCGAGATCGCGGCCGATGAGGGTGCCCTCATCAGCGCCCGCATGGAGGGCGACCGCCACCGCGCCGCCACCCGCCAGCGCCAGCGCCCGGGGGGGGAGGTGCTGCGCTTCGAAACCCAGCCCATGCCCGATGGCGGCTGCCTGATCGAGGTGGACGACATCACCGCCCTGAAGCGGGCGGAGGACGATGCCCGCCGCCGCGCCGCCATGCTGGATGGCGTGCTGGCGGCCCTGCCGCACGGCATCTGCGTCTTCGGCCCCGATCGCCGCGTCTCCCTGTTCAACGAGGCGCATGCCCGCATCATGGCGGGCTCCGCCGTACGGCTCGGGGAATCGCTGGAGGAGCTGGTCGCCCGCCGCGTGGCGGAGGGCGAGTTCACGCCGGCCCAGGCCGACAGCGTGCTCGCCCGGCAATTCGCCCGCGACGGCGTCGACAGCCGCCCCGTCCTGCACCAGCGCCCCAACGGCACGGTGATCGAGGCACGCACCGCCCGCCTGCCCGATGGCGGCCACATCTCCGTCATCACCGACGTCACCGCCCTGCAGAAGGCGGAAGGCGAATCGCGCGCCCGCGCCGCGATGCTGGACGGCATCCTCTCCGCCCTGCCGCATGGCGTCTGCGTCTATGGCCCGGACCGCCGGGTGAAGATGCTCAACGCCGCCTATGAGCGGATCATGCAGGGCGCACCCGTCCGGGTCGGTGACCTGATCGACGATCTGGCCGCCAGCCGCGTCGCCGCCGGCGAATTCTCCGCCGAACACGCCGCCCGCACCCTGGCCCGCAAATTCGTCCGCAGTTCGGACGGGTGGGATGAGATGCTGCGCCGCCGGCCCAATGGCACCGTCATCTCCATCCGCGACGCCATGCTGCCCGATGGCGGCCACATCTCCGTCGTCACCGACGTCACCGCCCAGCATCGGGCGGAGGATGAGGCCCGGAGCCACGCCGCGACGCTGGAGGCGATGATGGGCACCATCCGCCACGGCATCATCATGTACGACCGCGACCGCCGCGTGGTCGCGACCAATGCCAAGACCTCCGCCCTGACGGGCATGCCGGCGGAGCTGCTGGTGCCCGGCCGGCTGATGGATGATTTGATCGACGAACAGGTGATGCGCGGCCAGATCACCCCCGACGGCGCCGTGCGCATGAAGGCGATCGACCGGTCGGTCCCGCAGCGCTACAGCCGTGCCCGGCCCGATGGCCGCGTCATCGACATCGCCTCCGACCCCACGCCGGATGGCGGCTACGTCATCACCTATTCCGACGTCACCGATGACCGCCGCATCCGCGTGGAGCTGGAGAAATCCCGCGCCGCCGCCGAAGCGGGATCGCTCGCGAAATCCCGCTTCCTCGCGACGATGAGCCATGAGCTGCGCACGCCGCTCAACGCCGTCATCGGCTTCTCGGGAGCGCTCGTCGGCGAACGCAACCCCGCGCGGATCGAGGATTATTCCCGCGCCATCAACGATGCCGGCCGCCAGCTGCTGCTGCTGATCGACGATATCCTGGATGTCGCGCGCAGCCAGTCCGGGATGCTGCCCATGGCGCGCCTGCCCGTGGCGCTCGCGCCCCTGCTGCAGGGCGCCGCGCAGGCGGTGGCGGACAGCGCGATCCAGGCCGGCCTCTCCCTCGCCGTCTCGGTCCCCAAGGGGTTGCCGGACCTGGTGGGCGATGCCGCGCGGCTGCACCAGGTGCTGATGAACCTGCTGTCCAACGCCGTGAAGTTCACCCCCCAGGGCGGCCGCATCCGCCTTTCCGCCGCGCTGACCGACGGCGGGCTGCAGATCCAGGTCGCCGACACCGGCATCGGCATCGCGAAGGAGGATCGAGACCGCGTCTTCGAACCCTTCACCCAGGTCGATGCCTCCCTCTCCCGCCGCTTCCAGGGCTCCGGCCTCGGCCTCTACCTCGCCCGCACCCTGGCGGAGTCGATGGGCGGCACCTTGTCGCTGGAAGACCCGGCGGAGGATGCGGAAGGCGCGCCCGGCATCGCCGCCGTGCTCCGCTTTCCCGCCGCCTGCCTGGTCGCCCCCGCCCCACCGCCCGACAGCATTTCGGCCTGAGCGAATTCCGGAAGGACACCCCGTGACCAATCCCCTGGCCGTGACCGACGCCCTGTTCTTCACCACCCTCGACCGCGCCGCGGCCGAACGCCTGACCGCCGCCGCCGCTTCCGGCGCGGAGGATGGGGAGCTGTTCCTGGAACACCGGGAGAGCGAGGCCATCACGCTGGAGGACAGCCGCATCCGCAGCGCCTCCTTCGACGCCACGCGCGGCTTCGGCCTGCGGTCCGTGATGGGTGAGGCCGCGGGCTACGCCCATGCCGCGGAGATCACGGAAGCCGCCCTCTCCCGCGCCGCCGACACCGTGAAGGCCGTGGCGCAGGGCCATTCCGGCACGCTCGATGTCGGCCCGCGCGCCACCAACACGCAGCTCTATTCCGACCTCAACCCGCTTTCCGCCATGGGCTTCGCCGCCAAGACGGACCTCCTCCAGCAGGTCGATGCCTATGCCCGCGCCCGCGATCCCCGCGTGAAGCAGGTCATGGCCTCCATCTTCGGCGAATGGCAGGCGGTGCAGATCCTGCGCCCCGATGGCGGCCGCGTCGCCGACCTCCGCCCCCTGGTGCGCTTCAACGTCTCCGTCGTCGTGGAGGCGAATGGCCGGCGGGAGACGGGCAGCACCGGCATCGGCGGCCGCTTCGCCTATGACCGCGTGCTGGACGAGGCCAGCTGGAAGGCCGCGGTGGAGGAGGCGCTCCGCCAGGCCATCCTGAACCTCGACAGCGTGCCCGCACCGGCCGGGGAGATGGAGGTGGTGCTCGGCCCGGGCTGGCCCGGCATCCTGCTGCACGAAGCCATCGGCCATGGGCTGGAAGGCGACTTCAACCGCAAGAAGACCAGCGCCTTCGCGGGCCTGCTCGGGCAGCGGATCGCCTCCCCCGGCGTGACGGTGGTGGATGACGGCACCATCCCCGATCGCCGCGGATCGCTGACGGTGGACGATGAAGGCACGCCATCCGGCCGCACCACCCTGATCGAGGACGGCATCCTGGTCGGCTTCCTGCAGGACCGGCAGAATGCGCGCCTGATGGGCGTGGCCCCCACCGGCAATGGCCGCCGCCAGTCCCACGCCCATATCCCGATGCCGCGCATGACCAACACCGTGATGCTCGGCGGCCAGCACGACCCCGGGGAGGTCATCGCAAGCGTCAAGCGCGGCCTCTACGCCGTGAATTTCGGCGGCGGCCAGGTGGACATCACCTCCGGCAAATTCGTCTTCTCCGCCAGCGAGGCCTACCTGATCGAGGATGGCCGGATCGGCGCGCCGGTGAAGGGCGCGACGCTGATCGGCAACGGGCCGGATGCGCTGACCAAGGTGGCGATGGTCGGCAACGACCTGGCACTCGATCCGGGGATCGGCACCTGCGGGAAGCAGGGACAGGGCGTGCCGGTCGGCGTCGGGCAGCCGACCCTGAAGATGACGGGGCTGACGGTGGGCGGGACCGCGGTCTGACAAGGCGCCAAGGGGGAGCGCCGCTCCCCCTTGCCCCCACGCCAGGGGCGAACCGCCCCTGGACCGTCACCAGTTGAAAAATCCGGCGGTCCAGGGTCGCCTTCGACCCTGGCGAGGGGGGTCCGGGGGGAGCAGCGCTCCCCCCGCTTCCCATGGCCACCGTTAAGCAGGAACATCGCCCCAGCGCGCGGCCACTCCGCCCCGCGCCGGGGAAACACAGATGAAACCGCGCGGCCGCCACTTCTTCGCCAATCCTGGCCCGACCAACATCCCGGACAGCGTCATGCAGGCCGTCGCCCATGCGACGGTCGATTTCAACGGCCCGGACTTCATGGCGGTCTATGAGGGCTGCGTCGCCGGCCTCAAGCGCGTCCTGCGGACGGAGCAGGAGGTGTTCATGTACACCGGCTCCGGCCACGCCGCCTGGGAAGCGACGCTGACCAACCTGCTCTCCCACGGCGACCGCATCCTGGTGATCGAGACCGGCCATTTCTCCGACAGCTGGGGGAAGATGGCCGCCGACCTCGGCATCGTCGTGGACACGCTGCCGGCCGATTGGCGCAAGGGCGTGGACTACGCCGCGCTGCGCGCCGCCCTGCTGGCCGACACGTCCCATGCGCTGAAGGCCATCGGCGCCGTGCACAACGAGACCTCGACGGGCATGACCCTCGACCTCGCCCGCATCCGCGCCCTGCTGGATGAGACGGGACACCCCGCGCTGCTGATGGCGGATACCATCTCCTCCCTCGGCTCGCTCGATTTCCGCATGGATGAATGGGGCGTCGATGCCGCGGTCGGCGGCAGCCAGAAGGGGCTGATGCTGCCCGTCGGCTTCAGCTTCACCGGCGTCTCCGCCAAGGCGATGCGCGCGCACCACGGATCGACCCTGCCGAAGCACTACTTCTCCTGGACCACCATGCTGGGGCGCAAGCACCGCAGCTTCATCGGCACGGTGCCCATCGCCCTGTTCTACGGCCTGCAGGAATCGCTCCGCCTGATCGAGGAAGAGGGCCTCGGCAACGTCCTCGCCCGCCACCACCGCCTGGCGGAAGCGACACGCCGCTGCGTCCGCCACTGGGCCGGCAACAACGGGCCGCAGCTCTACGGCCTGGAACCCAACCGCCTGTCCGATTCCGTGACCTCCATCCTGATGCCCGACGGCCATGATGCGGAGGCACTGCGAAAGCGCGTGGCCACGATGAACGTGGCGCTGGGCGCCGGCCTCGGGCGCCTCAACGGCAAGGTCTTCCGCATCGGGCATCTCGGCGACCTGAACGAGCCGATGCTGCTCGGCACGCTGGCCGCGACGGAAATCGGGCTGCGGCTGGAAGGCGTGCCGCATACGCCGGGCGGGGTGGACGCGGCGATGGGGTACCTGGCGGACACGGCTGGCTGAAGCCGCGCACTGCGCCCTCCCCCGCGCTTGCGGGGGGTTGCGGCGCTGCCGCAACGCCGAAGGCTGGTCGGGGTGGGGGATCGCCAACCCTGCCAGGTCCAGGAATACGCATTCAGGACGACGCAGCCGGGCCGTCCTGATGGGGAAGGCTCCGCCTTCCCCATACCCCATCCGCCAGGAGGCAGAGCCTCCTGGACCATCGTCAATTGCCCCCCGCGTCAGGACGCTAGTCCAGCTTGATCCCCCGCGCCCGGATGATCCCGCCCCACAGCTCCGTCTCCCCCGCCAGCCATCGCCGCAGGCTCTCCGGCCCCTCCGTCCGCACCTCCGCCCCCAGCCCCGCCAGGCGCTCCTTCACCGCCGGCACCGCCAGCGCCTCCGCGAAGGCCCGGTGCAGCCGTGCCACCACCGGCGCCGGCGTGCGCGCTGGCGCCATCAGCGCCTGCCAGATCCCCGCCTCCGCCGCCGGCCAGCCCAGCTCCGCGAAGGTCGGCGTCTCGGGAAGCTCCGCCAGGCGCCGCGGTCCCGTCACCGCGATGGCGCGCAGCCTTCCATCCACCACGAAGGGCAGGGTGGCGGTGGCGCCATTGACGATCAGCTGGCTCTCCCCCGTCGCGGCCGCCTGGATGCCCAGCATCCCCCCGCGATAGAAGACCTCCGTCACCTCCCCACCCCAATGCTGGACGGCGACCAGCGCGGTCAGGTGGTTCAGCGCACCGACGCCGGAATGCGCGAAATTCACCCGCCCCGGATTGGCCTTCACATAGGCCGCGAGTTCCGCCCCGTTCCGCACCGGCATCCCCGGATGCACCGCCATGATGTAGGGCGCGTAGATCAGCATGGTGACGGGATCGAGGTCGGTGGCCGGGTTGTAGGCCAGCCGCGCGAACAGGCTCGGGCTGGTGGTCAGGATGCCCGGATCGGTCAGCAGCACCGTCGTGCCATCCGGCGCGCTCTTCGCCACATGGTCCGCGCCGAGATTCCCCGCGGCACCCCCCCGGTTGTCCACCACCACCCCCTGCCCCAGCAGCCGCTGCAATTCCGGCTGGATGATGCGGGCGATGAGGTCGGAGGTCCCGCCCGGCGGGAATGGCACGACGATGCGCAAGGGCCGGTCGCTGCCCTGCGCCTGCACGCTGCCGGCCGCCAGCACGCCAGGCATCGCCAGCAGCGCGCGGCGATGGATCATCGTGGTCCTCATGCGGGTCCTCCCGTTGGGTTGCTGCGCAGCGCGCGCAGGATGCCGGCGATATGCCCCGTGGCATGGGCGCGGCCGCGATGCCCCCAGACGGTATCGTCGGTCAGATGCGGCACATGGTCGTCGATGACGAAGCCGTCGAAGCCGGCATCGAGCAGTTCCCGCAGCACCGCCACGGAATCGACATGGCCCTCATCGATGAAGGCCTCCGCGAAGCGCGGCAGCGTGCCGTGCACGCTGCGGAGATGCAGGTAGTGGATGCGCCCCGCCCGCGCGAAACGCCGCAGCGCCCGCATCATCGGATCGGCGCCGATCTCCGCGAAGGTGCCGGTGCAGAAGGCGATCCCGTGCATCGGGCTGTCCGCGAAACCCATCGCGCGGGCAAAGGCGTCCTCGGACCGGAAGATGCGCGCCACGCCATCCAGCACGGGCACCGGCGGGTCATCGGGATGCAGCGACAGCTTCACCCCCGCTTCCTCCGCCACCGGCAGCACCGCGGTGATGAAGCGTTCCCAATTCGCCCACATCCGGGCATCGTCGCGCGCGGGCAGGGTGCCGGTCGCGACTCGCTGGCCGAGCGCATCGTCATACCCCGTCACCAGCGCACCGCCCCGCCCATGCGCGGCCTTGGCCGTGCGCCAGACGCCATCGGGAATCCAGTTGTAGCCAAGCACCTTGATCCCGGCCTGGCCCATGGCGCGGATCGTCGCCTGGAAATCCGCGATCTGCTCCTCCGCCCCCGGCAGGCCGAGCATCGCCTTGTCCAGCCAATTGGCGGGCACGCCCTCGATGCATTCCAGCGCCAGGCCATGCGCCTCCACGGCGGACCGAAGCTGGATCAACTCCATCGCCGACCAGCGCCGCCTCGGCGGGCGTGGGCCCGCGGCGGCCCGGAACTGCGTCAGGAGAAAATCCACCCAGGCGGGGCTGTCGAAATCCGGCTTGTTCACCGTGATGCCCGCGCAGCCGATCTGCCGCGCGAAGGCCAGGTCGCCCTGCGTCAATTCCCGGAACTGCCCGGCGACGATGCGCATGGCCGCCCTCCCTTGTGTTGATTGCATCAAACCTGACGGATTTGATAGAATCAAGCATGACCACCGCCGAAGACGCCGTCACCGCCCAGCTCCGTCGCCTGATCGTGGAAGGCGCCCTGCCGCCGGGGGCGAAGCTGACCGTGGCCGCGCTGTCTGCCCGCCTCGGCGTCAGTGCCACGCCGCTCCGCGCCGCGCTCCGGCTGCTGGAGGGTGAGGGGCTGGTGGAGGCCCATGCGCATCGCGGCGCCCGTGTCCGCGTGCTGGCGCCGCAGGACATCCGCAACCTCTACCGTCTGCGGGGCGCCGTGCTGGGGCTGCTGGTGCCCGATGTGGTGCGCCACGTCTCGGACGCCGATCTGGACGTGCTGGAGGCGATCGACGCCCGCTTCCAGATGGCCGCCCGGGCGGGGGACGGTCCCGCGGCGATGGAAGCCAACCAGGCCTTCCACGCGGCCCTGCTGGCCCTGGCACGCAACCCCGATGCCGCTGCCGTCATGGCGCGAAGCTGGGCGCTGGTGGAGGCGCTGCGCTTCCGCCTGGGCTTCGGCCCCGGCCGCCTGGCGCGATCCGTCGAAAGCCACCGCGCCCTGCTGGCCGCGCTACGGGCGCGGGATGCAGCGGCGGCGACCGCGCTGATGGTGGCGTCGTCCGACAACGCGATGGCGGATCTGCTGGAACGCGCCTTGGCGGGGCCGGTGCCACGCGCGAAGGCCGGCTGAAAAGCCTCGACTTCGGCGTTGCGTTCTTGCTATGTTCGCGCGCCGCCGGCGCAGCCATGCCCGCCGCGCGGCATTCCCGCCCCGAACCACCCCGCGAAAACGGTGCTAAACGCGCCTAAGCGGCTTAATCGGCTAAATCGGGTTAGCGACTAAAAAGCCACACTCGCTCAGGCTTCCGCCTCCGCGAAGATGCGCGACGCATCGCCGCGCCAGGCGGTCTCGTACCGTTGCAGCCAGCGCTGCGCCTGGGTCATCCCGCTCGCCGCGATCTCCTCGAGTGGCGCCAGGTAGACTTCCTCGCCCAGGCCCCGCGCCTTCAGCCCGTCCCGTGCGATGGCGATGGCATCCAGCGCCACGTCCCGCAGGCGGCGGCCGCGGATGGTCGCGTCCAGCGCCTGCACCGGCACCGCCATGCGCAGCGCCCGCATCTCCTCCACCGTCCAGCCGCGGATCAGCGCGGCGGCGGCCTTCTGCGCGGCGTCGTCATAGATCAGCCCGGTCCAGAAGGCGGGCTTGGCCTGGAGCATGGCGGGGCTCCCGGCATCGGCGCCGCGCATCTCCAGGAACCGCTTGAGGCGCACATCGGTGAAGACGGTCGTCACATGGTCCGCCCAGTCGCCCATCGTCGCCTGGTGGCCGGCCAGCTTCTCCGCCCGCCCTTCCAGGAAGGCGCGGAAGGACACGCCGGCGGCGTCGATCCACTTGCCGTCGCGCATGATGAAGTACATCGGCACGTCGAGGACGTAGTCCGCGAAGCGCTCGAAGCCGAACCCATCCTCGAAGGCCACGGGCGGGATGCCGGTGCGGTCGGGGTCGGTATCCGTCCAGACCCGGCCCCGCAGCGTGAGAAAACCGGAGGGCTTCCCCTCCCGGAACGGGGAATTGGCGAAGAGCGCGGTGGCCAGGGGCTGAAGCGCGAGGGAGACGCGCAGCTTCTCCACCATGTCGGCCTCGTCGCCGAAATCGAGGTTCACCTGCACCGTGCAGGTGCGCAGCATCATGTCGAGCCCCATGCCGCCGACGCGCGGCATGTAGTTGCGCATGATCGCGTAGCGCCCCTTGGGCATCCAGGGCATCTGCTCCCTCGTCGCCATCGGGTGGAAGCCGAGCGGCGCGAAGCCGAGGCCGAGCGGCCCCGCCACCTCATGCACGTCGCGCAGGTGGTCGAACAGCTCGACGCGGGTGGCGTGCAGATCGGCCATGGGGGCGCCGGACAGCTCGAACTGCCCGCCCGGCTCCAGGCTGACGGAGCCATCGTCGCGTTTCAGTCCGATGATATTCGCGCCGTCCATGATCGGCGCCCAGCCCTTGGCCTGAAGCCCCTCCAGCATCGCCTTGATGCCCCCAGGTTTACTGGAGGGGGGTTCATAGGCGGGGGCCTCAAGTCCGTCCCTGCGGAAGCCGAACTTCTCGTGCTCCGTCCCGATCTTCCACGCGCTGCGCGGCTTGCTGCCGGCGGCGAACCAGGCCGCGAGCTGGCGCGGGTCGGTGATCGGCGTGAGGTCGGCCTCGCCGGGATTCGACATGGTGCTGCGTTCTCTTCCTGGCGCCAGCCCCGGGCGGAGTGCCCGAGACCGTTTAGACCCAGTCCCCGACGATCGCCTGCAGCGCCGCGAGCCCGGCCACGGCCGCGGTCTCGGCCCGGAGGATCCGGGGACCGAGAGCGGCCGGCACTACAAAGGGCCGCCGGCGCAGGTCGTCAAGCTCCGCCGCCTCGAACCCCCCTTCCGGCCCGACCAGCAGGGCGATGGGCCGGCCGGCCGGAAGGGCGCGAAGGGGCTGCGCCAGGCTCCTTTCCATGGCCACCACGAGCGGCGCGCCGTCCCAGGAATCCAGCACCCGGTGCAGGGGAAGCGCGTCCCGGACGTCCGGCACCGACAGCCGCTCGCACTGCTCGGCGGCACCGCGGGCGACGGCGCCGAGTCGCTCCGCCTTCGTCCGTTCCGCGATGGTCCGCCGCGTCACCACCGGCTGGATGAGGGTCGCGCCGAGCTCCGTCGCCTTCTCCACCACCCAGTCCATGGGGTCCCGCTTCAGCACCGCCAGCAGCAGCCGGACCTCGGGCTCCTCGCCCGGCGCCCGGCAGCGCGGGCCGAGGGCGAAGCGGCCGCGGTCCTTGCGGATGGCCTCGATCCGCGCCTCGAACTCGCCATCCCGGGCATTGAACACCCGCACGGCGTCGCCCGGGCTGCGGCGCAGCACGGTGCCGATGTGGTGCGCCTGGCCGGGCGCGGCATCGACCTCGTTTCCCTCGGCCAGCGGGGCATCCAGGTACAGGCGTGGGATGGACATGCGGGGCCTCCGCGGACAGGTATAGGCGCATGACGGGATACACCGACATCCGGGCCACCGGCTGGGTCGCGAGGCTGCCGGAATCCTGGCGCCCCTACGCCCTGCTCGGCCGCTTCGACCGCCCGATCGGCGCCTGGCTGCTGCTGCTGCCGGGCTTCTGGGCCTTCGCCCTCGCCGCGCCGGGGTGGGCGGAGGGGCTGCGCCTGGCGGTCCTGTTCACCCTAGGCGCCTTCGCCATGCGCGCGGCGGGCTGCGTGGTGAACGACCTCTGGGACCGGGACCTGGACCGGCAGGTGGAGCGCACGCGCGGCCGCCCGCTGGCGGCGGGGACCGTGACGCCGTTCCAGGCGCTGCTGTTCCTGGCCGGGCTCTGCACCATGGGGCTGCTGGTGCTGCTGCAACTGCCCTGGGCGGCGATCCTGTTCGGGGCGTGTTCCCTGCTGCCCATCGCCCTCTACCCGCTGGCCAAGCGCGTGACGGATTGGCCGCAGGCGGTCCTGGGCCTCGTCTTCTCCTGGGCCGCGCCCACGGGCTATGCGGCGGCGACGGGCCTGCTGGACGGGCCGGCGCTCGCGCTCTGGGCGGCGGGCTTCTTCTGGATCCTGGGCTACGACACGATCTACGCGCATCAGGACCGGGAGGATGACGCCACCGTCGGCATCCGCAGCACCGCGCTGAAGTTCCGGGAGACGACGCGCCCCTTCCTCGCCGCCTGCTACGGCGCGACGCTGGCGCTGCTGGTGCTGGCCGGGTGGCTCGCGGGGCTGTCCTGGTTGTTCCTGCCGGCGCTGCTGCTGCCGGCGGCGCTGCTGGCGCGGCAGGTGCTGACGCTCGACATCCACGACCCCGCCCATTGCCTGGTGCTGTTCAAGTCGAACCGGGAAGTGGGCTTCGCCATCGCGCTGGCCTTCCTGGCCGGGCGCCTGTGATGGACGCCGAAGCCTTCATCCGCGCCCACACCGCCATAGCCCGCCCGCCTTTGGTGCCGGAAGTGGCGCTGCACCTCGCGACCGAAATCACGCCGATCTGGCAGGCCAGCGAGGAATGGCTGCGCCAGACCGGGATCGAGCCCCCCTTCTGGGCCTTCGCCTGGCCCGGCGGCCAGGCCCTCGCCCGCCTCGTGCTGGATGGGCCGCAGGCCGTCGCCGGCCGCCGCGTGCTGGATTTCGCCGCGGGATGCGGCATCGCCGCCATCGCCGCCGTCCAGGCGGGCGCCGCGGTGGTGGAGGCGGCGGAGATCGATCCCCTCGCCATCGCCGCCTGCCGCGTGAACGCCGCGCTGAACGGCGTGGCACTGGTGCTGCCCAGGGATGACGTCGTCGGCGCCGCCTGCCGCTGGGACATCATCCTGGCCGGCGATGTCTGCTACGAGGCGCCGATGACCGCCCATATCCTGCCCTGGCTGCGCGCCATGGCGGCTTCGGGGGCGGAGGTCTGGCTGGCCGATCCCGGCCGCGCCTACCTGCCGCGGGATGGGCTTTCACCCCTTGGCAGTTTCCGCGTGCCAACCTCGCTCGAACTGGAAGACCGGACGGAGCGCATCGTCACCATCGCCCGATTGCTGCCTTCCTGAAGCCTCTTTCGCCGACAAGGCTACGACCATGCGCTCGCTCCTCATCCTGCTGCTCCTCGCCGCCCCCGCCGCGGCCCAGACCAAGGCCGATTACGACGCCCAGGGCCGCCAGATCGGCCGGGCGGAAACGCGCGGCGATACCGAACGTCGTTACGACGCGCAGGGCCGCAGCGTCGGCCGCAGCGAAACCCGCGGCGATACAACGCGCGACTACGACGCCCAGGGCCGGTCGGTCGGCCGCAGCGAAACCCGCGGCGACACGACCCGCCATTACGATGCGCAGGGCCGCACCGTCGGCCGCAGCGAACAGCGCGGCGACACCATCCGCCACTACGATGCGCAGGGGCGCAGCACCGGGCGGTCGGAGACCTCCGGCGGCGTCACGCGCCACTACGATGCGCAGGGCCGGCAGGTGGGCCGCACGGAGCAGCGGCGCTGACGCCTATCGCGTCGCCTGCTCGAGGAAACGCAGGAGTGCGGCCAGGTCCTCCGCATTGCCGACCGTCTGCACCGGCATCTTCGTGCCGGGCGTCACCTCATCCGGCCCGCGGGTGAAGAGGTCCGCCACCGTCTCCCGCGTCCAGGTGATGTCGCCGCGCGCCAGGCGCTCTGAGTAGTCGTAGCCGGCGACGCTGCCCATGCGCCGGCCGAACAACCCGTGCAGATGCGGCCCCGCCATGTTGCCGCCCTCCGGCGTCAGGGCATGGCAGGCGCTGCAGGCGCGGAAGACGCGCGCGCCATGCGGATCGAGCCCCGCCACCGGCGCGGCCTCCACCTCCCCCCCCAGGGGGCCGATCGGCCTTCCGGTGGCGACGTCCCAGCGCCGCACGCGCCGATCCGCGCCGCCGGTCCAGAGGGTCCGTCCATCGGGGGCGAAGGCCACGGACCAGACCGGCAGGCCGGGGCCTTCCAGCGTGTGTCGCAACCGGCCCGCGGCCACATCCCACAGCGCCACGCTGCCGCCGATGGACCCGGCCGCCAGCACGGCGCCGTCGGCGGCGGCGGCCAGCGCCACGATCGGCCTCGTGCCCGACTGCAACTCCCGCATCCCGCCATCCGGCGTCACGATGCGTACCACGCCATCCGCGCCGCCCGCCGCCAGCGCGCCGCCCGGCAGCAGGGCCAGGGTGTTCTGCGGCAGGCCGAATTCGGCCAGCGTCCGCGGGGGCTCGCCCTCCGGCCAGGCGCGAATCGTGCCGTCCGCGCCCGCCGTCACCACCACGCCATCGGCGCCGAACACTACCGCGTTCACATTGCCCTGGTGCCCTTGCAGCACCCGCGACGGCGCGCCGCCAAGGTCCCAGACCCGAGCGGTGCCATCCCAGGCGGCGGAGGCGAGACGCGGTCCCGATGCGGCCAGGGACACGACCGGCCCCTCATGCCCCTCCAGCACCCGCAGCGGCTGCGCGCCGGGCCGGGGCGGCCAGAGCGCGATGCGCCCATCCTCCCCGCTGCTGGCCATCATGCCGCCGGGCAGCGCGGCCAGGGCGTTCACGGCCCCCGCATGCCAGCGCACCACCGCCCGCGCCCGGCCGCTGGCGGCGTCCCACAGGATCATCGACTGGTCGAAGCCGGCCGAGGCCAGGGCGCCATCCGCCGCCACCGCCAGGGCCCTCACCGGGCCGCCATGCACCGCTTCCTGCGCCGCGGCGGGGCGGAGGGGGAGCAGCAGGGAGAGGAGGATCAGGGTCGCGCGCATGGTCGAGAATTTGCCCAGCCTCGCCCCCGCCGCAACCACCGCCGTGGCGATTCCGCGCTTGCGTCGCCCCGCCGGGTAAATTAATTGAGAGCAACCCTTCGTCCATGAAGGCTGGCGAGCGCCGGGAGCTCGGCCGGGCCGTGACGCCGGGACACATCGGCGCGTGGCCTTAACCCTCTAGTCCAGGACAGGAACGAAACCCATGGCGACCACCGACATGCGCGCGACCGCGCAGAACACCGAACGCATGACGCTGATGATCGGCATCGGTGCCGCCATCCTCGGCTACGTGATGCCGGCGGTGGTATTCAAGGGCACGGGCAACGCGGTGCATGACCTCTCGATGATCGAGAAGCTGCCCGTCCTCTCCGCCCTCACCCTCGCGGCGCTGGTGGCGGCCATCGCGACGCGCTTCGTGCCGCAGTGGCAGCGCTGGGCGGAACAGGCGACCGTCGTCGCCATCCTGATGATCGTCGCGCCGGCGATCTGGGGCTTCGTGGCGGCCATCGACGTCTTCTCCGGCCTGCGCCCGATGATCGTGGAGATGGCCGGCACCCGCAATGTGCGCATCGACCCGGGCGCGGGCTATGTCCCCATGCTGATCGGCGCGGCGCTGATGGCGTTCTCCCTCCATATCCGCGGCAAGGCCAACGCCAAGGACTGACAGGCGGCCCGCATCCGCCCTACCCTGCCATCCTCGATGAGGGGATGGCAGGCATGGCCGGTTCGCAGGAAGTCTTCTGGGCGCGGTTGACCGCCGCCGAGATCCAGTCGCGGGCCACGCCCGCGACCATCGTCCTGATCCCCGTCGCCTCCATCGAACAGCATGGCCCGCATCTGGCCGTGGGCGTCGACACCGTGCTGGCCACCGCCGTGGCGGAACGTACGGCGCGACGGCTGGTGGATTCGGGCACGCAAGCCCTGGTCACCCCCACCATCTGGAGCGGCCTGGCCGAGCACCACATGGCCTTCGGCGGCACGATGACGCTCGACCTCGCGACCTTCATGGCGCTGGTCGGCGGCATCGCCCGCAGCGTCGCGCGGCACGGCTTCCGGCGCATCGCGCTGGTCAATGGCCATGGCGGCAATACCGAGGCGATCGCAAGCTCGGCGATCGAGCTGACGCGGAATCTCGGCGTGCCTGTCGTGGGCCTGACCTACTGGCTGGCGAATGCGGACACCTTCGGGGCCATCCTCGAATCGCAGCCCAACGTCATGCATGCCTGCGAGGCCGAGACCTCCATGATGATGGCGCTGGCGCCGGATTGCGTGCGGGCGGACCGGATCACGGAGGCCGTGCCGCGGAAATTCGCGCCCCCCGCGCCCCCCGGCTTCAAGCGCAGCCGCGGCTTCGACCAGATGACGGATACGGGCGTGATCGGCGACCCGCGAAGCGCCAGCGCGGCGAAGGGAGAGCGGCTGCTGGACGCCGCCGCCGCCCGCCTGGCGGAGGAATTCGCCAGGCCCGAACTCTGGGCCTGAGGCCGGCCGGCGGGCGGCGGCCGACTCCGGCCCGGAAAGGCGCCGCCCGGCCGACCCGCTCCACCCTGGCGCAGCCTGCTACAGCACCAGATCGGACGCGGACAGCCGCCCCGCCGCCAGCCCCGCCAGCAGCAGCCCGTCCCCACTGCCGAGGTCGATCCACAAGCCATCCGACAGGCTGGCCGCGCTGCTGATCAGCGAGGATGCGCTGCGCTGGAACCCGACCAGCACCAGCAGGTCAGTGCCCGGGGTGAAATCCTCGATCCGGTCCATCCCGTCGCCCCGGCGCAGCACGAAGGTATCGGCGCCCGCGCCACCGACCAGCGTATCGGCGCCGCCGCGCCCTTCCAGCACGTCGTCCCCGCCGCGGCCTTCCAGGCGGTTCGCGCCCGCATGGCCCGTCATCAGGTTGCGCAGCGCATTGCCGATCCCGGTGGTACCGGCCTCCAGCACCAGCGCCTCCACATGGTCGGGCAGGGTGATGGAGCCGGTGATGGCGGCCACGATCGTGTCGTTGCCCTGGCCCGCTTCCTCGGTCACCAGGTCGCCGGCGTCATCGATCCGGTAGCGGTCGTCGCCGATGCCGCCCCGCATCGTATCCGCCCCCGCGCCGCCATCCAGCACGTCACCCCCGCCACGCCCGTCCAGCAGATCCCGCCCGCCGCCGCCGGAGAGCTGGTTGATGGCCTCGTTGCCCAGCAGCGTATCCGCGCCCACGCCACCGACGGCATTCTCGATCAGGGACCCGGTGTTGCCCTGGTAGAGGAGCGCGTTGAAGACATTGCCTCGCGCCTGCGTCACCAACCCTTCCCGGACATCCAGCACCGCGAGCTGGGCTGCGGAGAGCACGCTCCAGCTGCCCGGCGCCAGGTCGGCCGCCACGCCATTCGCATAGGCCGAGAGATCGTAGGTATCGATCCCGCCACCGTCCCAGATCGTCAGGAAGACCCGGTTCGCCGTGCCGCCGGCGCCACCGCCGGGCGCGCCCTGGCCGACGCCGTCGATCACCGTCTCCCCGGTCTCCGGGTTCCAGAAGTAGCGGGTATTGCCGCTGCGCATCGTGTAGTCGGCGCCGTACATCGCCTGCAGGGCCGCGATGTCCAGCATCATCCAGCCCTGCGGATAGTCGAAGGTGCCGTTGGTGTAGCCGGTGCTGGTCGTCAGCCCGCCATGGGACCGGTAGGACATGACGGTGAATTCCAGCATGTCGAATTCGGCGGCCAGGGCGCCGAAGCCGTTCCAGCTTTCATGCGGATGCTTCAGGCCGAGCGAATGGCCGAGTTCATGCACAGCGACCAGGAAGGCGTAGTTGCCGAGTTGCGGCGTCTCGAAGGCGCTGCGCGATCCGAACCAGACATCCCCGCCCTCCCGCCCATTCGGGTAGTAGGCCCAGGCGGTGGAGGGGGCGGAGGAACGGGCGATGCGGATATCGGCGGCCCAATCGGTCGCGTTTTCGACGATGGACAGGTTGGTGAAGCCCGTGACCCAGGGGCCGGGGCTGCCCGGGCCGCCGGCGGCGTCGCCCAGCAGGATCTTGCGGACGGCGTCGCGCATGGTGGCGCTGACCGGCGCATAGCCGCGGATCGGTTCGTTGCTGCCGTAGAAGCTCTCGTAATCCGTGGGACTGTCGGTGAAGGCGAAGCTGACAGGATCACCATCGCCCCAGGCGAAGCCGCTCAGCACGCCATCCACGGCGATATTGCCCGACGTCGTCAGGTGCAACCGCGGCGCGGTCGGCAGTGGCGAATCCGCAGCGAGCCGCACGGCGACGGAGGGTCCGTCGTCGGCGGCCCCGTTGTGGGGCCAGCATAGCCAGCACATGGCCATGTTCCGGATTGGCCGGCGCATCGACACGCCGTGATCGTCCGGGCCGCTTTTGCGGCAGGACTTCACACGCGCGCCCGCCCTCCGCTTGTTGCGGGGCTGGTCACGGGGCCCGCGCCGGCAGGCCCTGTGTCCCCTTTATCGCCGCTGCGGGTGAAGTCTTGGTGAACGACGCGCTCTCGTCATGGGATGGTGCACGCCCGGTGATACCAGCGGGTGTTTTCAGCGACTCCGGGGACAGTCGTTTTCCCTGCCCAGGACACCCATCCCCCCCGTTGTGCGATGCCGCCTTCCGCGCTACCCGAGGCACCGCGACGGGATGGGGCGTCGCCAAGCGGTAAGGCAGCGGTTTTTGGTACCGCCATTCCCAGGTTCGAATCCTGGCGCCCCAACCATCGCGGCTGGCATCCTCCGCGATCCGGCCGCCGCGACGTCATCATTGACCGCGATGCGACGGATCCGCGCAGTGCCCGTGGTCGAAATCGGACAATGTCTCGATGATGCGGCATTGGCCGACGACGCCGCCGGCGCAATTCGCCGCCATCCGGTCCAGTTCCGCCCGCAGCGCCGCGAGGCGTCGCAGACGGGCATCGATCTCCCGGATCTGCCCGATGGCCAGGGAATGCGCCTTGCCGCAATCGGCATCGGGGTGGTCGGCCAGTTCCAGCAGCGCGCGGATTGCCTCGCTCTCGAACCCCAGTTCGCGGGCATGACGGATGAAGCCGAGGCGACGGAGATGGCCCTCCCCGTAGACGCGGTGGCCGCCCTCTGTCCGCGCGGGCGGCGGCAGCCAGCCTTCCTGCTCATACCACCGGATCGTCGTGGGCTTGACCCCGGTGGCGCGCGCCAGGTCGCCGATCGAATAGGCCGCGCTCATCCACCCTCCGCCTCCCGCTTCCCGACGAAGGCTGCCACTGCCCTCGTGCCCGCATGGTGGCCCGGCCCGGTCGCATCCGCCATCGGCTGGATCGCGCCGGGTGGGCCACGGGCCCGAAAAGAGGGCTTGAACCTCCAGTCGCTGGAGGTCCCATAACCACGACCGGAATCACCGGGCGGGAATCATGGGCACAGCAACGAGAGTGACCTGGCGGGTGGAGGGCATGGATTGCGCCGCCTGCGTGGCCAAGGTGACGCGGGCGGTGGAGCGCCTGCCGGGTGTCTCGGCGGTCGAGGTCAACCTGATGGCCGAACGCCTCTCGCTGGACCTCGACGCCGGCGGGCGGACGGAGGCTGTGGAGACGCAGATCGCGGCACTCGGCTACGGCGTGAGTCTGGTCGATGGGGCGCCACCAGCCGCTGCCCCGCCATTGGCCGCAGACGGGCATAGCCACCCGCGTGACACCCAGGATGCGCCGCGCATGCGGCCCTGGTGGGCAACCGGCAAGGCGACGCTGACCTGGCTGCTCGGCGCGCTGGTGATCGGCGCCTATGCGGCGTCACTGGTGCTGCCGGACAGCCTGACCTACCCGCTGTTCCTGGCCGCCACGGCGGTGGCCGTGGTGCCCTTCGGCCGGCGCGCCATCGCGCTGGCCCGCGCCGGCAGCCCCTTCAGCATCGAGACGCTGATGTGCACCGCCGCCATCGGCGCGGCCGTGATCGGCGCCGCGGAGGAAGCGGCTGTCGTCGTGCTGCTCTTTGCTGTGGGCGAACTGCTGGAGAGCGTGGCCGCCGGCCGCGCCCGCGCGGGAATCCAGGCGCTGGCGCAACTGATGCCGCGCGTGGCGCTGCGCCTCCGCCCCGATGGCGGTACGGACGAGGTGGCGCCGGAGTGGCTCTGCATCGGCGACCTGGTGCTGGTACGGCCGGGCGACCGCGTGCCCTGCGATGGCATGATCGAGGAAGGCACCACCGCGCTGGATGAAAGCCCCGTGACCGGGGAGAGCGTGCCGGTCGCGCGCGGCCGGGGCGATGCGGTGATGGCCGGCGCGATCAACGGCGATGGCGCCATCCGCCTGCGTGTCACGCGGACCGCCGCCGACAACACCATCGCCCGCATCATCCGCCTGGTGGAGGAAGCGACAGCGTCCCGTGCGCCGACGCAGCGCTTCATCGAGCGGTTTTCCCGGTGGTGGACGCCGGGCGCGATGATCGTCGCCCTGCTCGTGATCGTGATCCCGCCCTTCGCGCTGGGCTGGGACTGGGCCACCAGCCTCTATCGCGGGCTTGCCGTGCTGCTGATCGCCTGCCCCTGCGCCCTGGTGATCTCCGTGCCGGCGGCCATGGCCTCCGGCCTCTCGGCCGGGGCGCGGCGAGGGCTGCTGGTGAAGGGGGGCGCCGCGCTGGAACGGATCGGCACTGCGCGGACCGTGGCCTTCGACAAGACCGGCACGCTGAGCGAAGGCCGCCCGCGCGTGACGGCGGTGCTGCCCGCGCCGGGCCGATCGGTGGATGAGGTGCTGGCCCTTGCGGCGGGCGCGGAACAGGGTTCGGCCCATCCCCTCGCCAAGGCGATCCTCGCGGCGGCCGCCGAGCGGGGCCTGTCGCCGCCCCCGGGCCGGGGGCAGTCGGCGCTTCCCGGCAAGGCCGTGGTCGCGACCGTCGCCGGGCGGCGCATCAGTGTCGGCAGCCCCCGCCATGCGGCGGAGGCCGGTGCCGTGCTGGGAGACCTGGCCACCGACCTGACGCGGCTGGAGGCCGAGGGCAGGACGGTCGCGGTGGTGCTGATCGACAACGCGCTGCTGGGCCTGGTCGCGCTGCGCGATGAACCAAGGGCCGATGCGCAAGACGGCGTGGCGGCGCTGGCGGCACTCGGCCTGCGATCGGTGATGCTGACCGGCGACAATGCGCGCACCGGCGCAGCCATCGCCGCCTCGATCGGCCTGGAGGCGCGGGCGGAACTGCTGCCGGACGACAAGCTGCGGGAGATCGGGCGCCTGATGCAGGATGGCGCGGTGGTGATGGTGGGCGATGGCATCAACGATGCGCCGGCGCTGGCTGCCGCCACGGTGGGTATCGCCATGGGCGGCGGGACCGATGTGGCGCTGGAGACGGCGGATGCCGCCGTGCTGAAGGACCGCGTGACGGGCGTGGCCGAACTGGTGTCCCTGTCGCGGGCGACCATGGCGAACGTGCATCAGAACGTCGCCGTCGCCATCGGCCTCAAGGCCGTGTTCCTGGCCACCACGCTGGCCGGCATCACGGGGCTGTGGCCGGCGATCCTGGCCGATACGGGGGCAACGGTGCTGGTGACGCTGAACGCGCTGCGCCTGCTGCGCTGGGTGCCGCGATAAGCGCCTCTACTGGCTGGCCCAGACGATGCGATGCATCCAGGCCAGTTCCGACAGGTCGAAGCTGTAGTTGGGGTGGGCCGGGTTCAGGCTGGCCAGTTCGACGCGCCGGGCGGATTGCCGCAGCAACTGCTTGGCCATCACCTCCCCCGCCCGGGTGCGCACCACCACGCGATCGCCGCGGCGGACAGGCGCGCCGGGGGAGACGATGACGACGTCGCCATCCCGGAAGACGGGCTCCATGCTCTCCCCGCTGATCTCGAGGGCATAGGCATTGGGGTCCGGGACATCGGGGACCGAGATCTCGTCCCAGCCGCCGCCGACGGGGTAGCCGCCATCGTCGAAATAGCCCTCCCCCCCCGCCTGGGCCAGGCCGATCAGCGGAATGCGCCGTGCGCTGATGGTGCGGTTGCGCGGCAGGGCGGGCGCACCGGTGACGAGGGAGGCGAAGGCCTCCATCCCCGTTCCCGTGGCGTGCAGGACCTTGGCGACGCTCTCGGTGGAGGGCCAGCGCGCCCTTCCATCGGCGCCGGTGCGCTTGGACGGGTTGAAGGCGGTCGCGTCCAGCCCCGCGCGGCGCGCCAGGCCGGAGGCCGAGAGACCATGCTCGGCCGCCAGGGCGTCGATCGCCCGCCAGATATCCTCGTGCCGCATCGCAGCCGGCCCCTCATGCGAATCGAGGCCCGGATATGGGGACTCGACCTGGGCATCACATCCTAGGTTTCGAGTCGCGAATCAATAGGAACAACATCCTTGCAACCGTGAGTGGAACAGTCTAAGAGGGCTTTGTTCCTGTTTTGTTCGGGAACGGACGAGGAAGGACCCCTTGAGATGGCTTTCATCACCAGCCGCGCCCCTGTCCTGGCCAGCATGAGCCGAGCGGAACCCTTCACCTGCGCCGAGGATGCCTGGTTCTGGACCATGGCGGCGCTGACCGCCCGGCGCGACGGCGCCAGGCTGGGCGCCGGCCGCGGCACGGTGGTGCGGCCTTGCGAACCCGATGACGTCGTGAAGGTGCTGGACCGCCTCTATCGCCAGCGGCGGATCGACCTCGCCCATGCGCGCATCCTGCGCATCTGGGGCGAACGCGGCGACCAGCCGAGCGCCCGCATCCCGCAGGAGGCCGGCGACCTTCGCCTGTGGCGGGAAGCGATGGACCGCCTGGACTACCCCCTGCGCGCCAAGGGGATCGTCGCCGGGCCGGCGCGGGGAATGGACATCGGGCCGGCGCGGGAAATGGACAGCGGGCCGGCGCGCGGCGTGACGCTGCCGGAGGAACCTGCGACGCGTAGCGGAGCGGAGATCCTGCCCTTCCCGTGTGGGCGCCGATGAAGGCCCGCCTGGCGCATCGGCGGGCGCTGGCGGCCGATCCCACCGGGCAGGGCGTCTGGATCGCCTTCGGCGGCGTGGCGGACCAGCCCTGGCTGCGGCTGCTGCGCCCGGGGTTCCGCCACTGCTTCGCCGCACTGTCGGATGAGGCCGGCTGGACGGTGCTGGAACCGCTGTCGGGCCGCCTGGTGGTGGCCAGGCTGCCGGTAGCGGCGGGCTTCGACCTGCCGGGCTTCTACCGGCGGGCGGGGCTGCGCGTGCTGGGCCCCTTCGTGCCCGGTGAACCCGCGGCCAGCATCGGGCCTGTGCTGGCCCCCTTCACCTGCGTGTCGCTCTGCCGGGCGCTGCTGGGGCCCGGCGCGCCCTTCGCCATCACGCCCTTCGGACTGTTCCGCGCGCTGGGTGGGCAGATGGCGGAAACGGCACCGCGCAGAATCTTTGGCGAAATAGGAAATAATTCTTGACACAGCCCTGAAGGGCCGCTACACAGGCCAGGCCACGGGGCGAGTTGCGCCCGATGGCACCTCCCTCCGGTCCCTGCCTCGGGCCCGTCCGGTTCGCCGGGCGGGCCCATTTCTTTGGCGGGCGGCCCGGACCCTTTCACCGATCAAGCCGAAGGAAGCGCGCATGGGTGGCCTGATCAGGGCGCCGAAGCCGGCGGCGCCCGCCGTCGATTCCAGTGCGGCCAACGCCCAGGCGCAGGCCGATGCCAATGCCGCCGCCGCGGCGAACGCCGACAGCGCGGCACGCGAAGCCCGCCAGAAGGCGCTGGAGCGCGCGCGGCGGGGCCTGGCGGGCACGATCACGACCTCCGCGCGGGGCGTGCTGGACCCGGCGCCGGCCTTCGCCGTGCGCAAGAGCCTGCTGGGCGAGTGAGGGCGATGATGACACCCGAGGACATCCTGGCCCGCCACGCCCGCGCCTCCGCCCGCCGCCGGCCGCTGGAGGGGCAGTGGCAGGATTGCTACGACGTGGCGCTGCCCGCGCCCAACGCCGCGCCGCTGTTCGACGCGACCGCAGCCGATGCGGCGGAACAGCTGGCGGCCTCCCTCCTCGCGGAGCTGGTGCCGCCGTGGTCGCGCTGGTTCGGCCTGGCGCCGGCCCGCAAGGTGGCCGACAGCGCCGCGGCGCAGGACGTCGCGAAGACGCTGGAGGAAGCGGCGGAAACGCTGCAGGGGCACCTCGACCGCTCCAACTTCGCGCTGGAGATCCACCAGGCCTTCCTCGACCTGGTCGTGACCGGCACCGGCCTGCTGCTGGTGGAGGAAGCGCCGGTGGGGGAGGCTTCCGCGCTGCGATTCTCCGCCGTGCCGATGCGCGACGCGGTGCTGGAGGAGGGCGTGTCCGGCCGGCTCGATACCGTGTTCCGGTCGCTGCGCCTGACGGCAGCCGAGATCAAGGCGCGCTGGCCCGCGGCGGTGATCGCCGAGCGTCGCCGGAGCGAGGACGAGCCGGCGCCGAAGCTGCGGGTGGTTGAAGCCGCTTGGCCGGACGCCCGGGCCGGCCACCGCCTGGCGGTGGTGGCGGAGGAGGAGGACGGCACGTCCCGCCTGCTGGCCGAGGGCCGCTTCGCGGAGAGTCCCTTCATCGCCTTCCGCTGGCTGAAGGTGCCGGGCGAGGTCTATGGCCGCGGTCCCGTGGCCAAGGCCCTGCCCGACATCCGCACCGCCAACAAGGTGGTGGAGCTGGTGCTGAAGAACGCCTCCATCGCCGCCACCGGCATCTGGCAGGCGGAAGACGATGGCGTGCTGAACCCCGCCACGGTGCGGCTGGTGCCGGGCGCCATCATCCCGAAGGCGCCGGGTTCATCGGGCCTCACGCCGCTCGCTGCGCCCGGGAATTTCGATGTCTCCCAGCTCGTGCTGAACGACCTGCGGACCCGCATCCGCGGCGCGCTGCTGGCCGACCGGATCGGGCAGGCGGAGAAGCCCGGCATGACGGCGACGGAGGTGCTGGAACGCAGCGCGCAGAGCGCGCGGCTGCTCGGCGCCACCTATGGCCGCCTGCAGGCGGAGCTGCTGACGCCGCTGGTGGCGCGCTGCCTGGCCGTGCTGCGGCGGCGGGGCGAGATCCCCGCGCTGCTGCCTGATGGGCGGGAAGCGCGGCTGACCTACGCCTCGCCGCTCGCCCGCGTGCAGGCCCGCGCGGATGCGGCGGACACGCTGCTGTTCCTGCAGGCCGCGGCGGCGCTGGGGCCGGAGGCGCGCGCCACGCTCGATGCCCCTGCGGCCGCGCGCTGGCTGGCCCGAACACTGGGCGCGCCGCCGGAAATCCTGCGGCCCGCCGATGCGACCCCCGCCCAACCCCAGACCCAGGAGTGAGCCCCGGCATGCCCGAGGATCTTCTCGAGACCGCCCTGAAGCCGGACACGGCCGCGGGCCGCACGACCCGACCGGCCGAAATCCCGGAGAAGTTCTGGGACGAGGCCGCCGGCGCGCTGCGCGTCGACGCCCTGCTGAAATCCTACCTGGAACTGGAACGCCGCATGTCCCAGCGCCAGGGCCCGCCGGGCGATGACGCGCCGGAGGAGGAGCGGCTGCGCTGGCGCCGGCTGCTCGGCATTCCCGACAGCCCGGATGGCTACGAGATCACGCCGCTGAACGAGGTGGTATCGCCCGACCCGGTGGTGAACGCGAAGCTGCACGAGGCCGGCTTCACGCCGCGCCAGGTGCAGCTGGTCTATGACCTGGCGGCCGAACGCCTGCTGCCGCTGATCGCGGAAGCGGCCGCGGATTTCGAGGCCGCGCGACAGGTGGAGAAGCTGCAGGCGCATTTCGGCGGGGAGGAACGCTTCCGCCGCATCGCCGCCCAGCTGTCCAGCTGGGGCCGCGCCAACCTGCCGGAAGCGGTCTTCACGGCGCTGTCCAGCACGGCGGAGGGCGTGGTCGCGCTGCATCGCATGATGGAAGGCAAGGAACCGGCCCTTGCGCGCGATGCGCAGGCGGAATCGACGCCGGATGAGGGGGAACTGCGCCGGATGATGCGCGACCCCCGCTACTGGCGGACGCGGGAGCCCGATTTCGTGAAGCGCGTGACGGACGGGTTCCGGCGCCTCGTCGGCGAATAGCCGACGGGTACACCGGCCTCGTCGGCGAATAGCCGACGGGGTGTGTCGCCTACGCGGCGCGTGACAACCCGCTGAGATCCGGCCAGGCGCCCGCTGCGCATCGCAGCGCGTGGCGCCGGCCGGCGTCGCCGCGCCCCTCCCCGGGCGCGGCGCCGGCGGGGCGGATGGCGCGGGCCCAAGGGGTCCCCATCCGCCCCGCCCCCCCCTTCCCGCAAGCAACCCGCGTGAGCGGGCCTGCGGAGCCATGCCGTGGCGCCGGCCCCAGGGGCAAACCCCCCGGGGGCAACCGGTGGCGCGGCGCCTTCCCTGCACCCCATCACGAAGGAGGGCCACGATGCCCGCCAGCACCCAGATCGACGCCGTCTTCGCCGTCCAGTTCCAGGCCGAGGTGAAGGAGGCCTATCAGCGCCAGGGCAGCAAGCTGCGCCCCCTGGTGCGGTCCAAGTCCGGCGTCACCGGATCCAGCACCTTCTTCCCGAAGGTCGGCAAGGGCACCGCCGCGGCGAAGACGCGCAACGGCGCCGTCCCGGTGATGAACCTGGAGCATGCGCAGGTCGAATGCGTGCTCCAGGACTACTATGCCGGCGACTGGATCGACCGGCTGGATGAGCTGAAGACGAACATCGACGAACGCACCGTCGTCGCCAATGCGGGCGCCTATGCGCTGGGCCGCAAGACGGATGAGCTCATCATCGCGGCGCTCGATGCCGGTACGCGGGAAGCGATCGGCACCGCCGCCGGCACGACCGACAGCGACGGCCTGACCAAGGCGAAGGTGCTGCTGGCGTTCGAGATGATGGGCGCCGCGGATGTGCCGGATGATGGTGGCCGCGTCGCCGTCGTCGGCTGGAAGCAGTGGAGCCAGCTGCTGGCGATCGAGGAATTCGCCTCCTCCCAGTATGTCGGCGACGATGCGCTGCCCTGGAAGGGCAGCCAGGCGAAGCGCTGGCTCGGCGCGCTGTGGATGCCGCATTCCGGCCTGACCAAGTCCGGCGCGCTGCGCTACTGCTACTTCTTCCACCGCACCGCCATCGGCCACGCCGCGGCGGCGGAAGTGCAGACCGACGTCACCTGGCACGGCGACCGCGCCGCGCATTTCGTCGCCAACATGATGAGCCAGGGCGCCGTGCTGGTCGATGACATGGGCGTCGTGCGCATGCGCGCGGCGGAATAAGGCGCAAGGGTCAGCCTGTCGCCACCACCCAGGGCGGTCCCCGTGACGGGGGCCGCCCAACCTCCCGCGAACGGACATGACAACCATGGCACTCACCGCGCTCGCGCTGTGCTCGCGCGCCCTGCTGCGCCTGGGCGCGCAGCCCGTCGCCTCGCTCGATGAGGGGACGGCGGAGGCGGAGGTGGCGGCGAATCTCTACGCGCCGGTGCGCGACGCGCTGCTCTCCGCCCATCCCTGGTCCTTCGCCACCGGCCAGGCTTCCCTGCCCCGGCTGGCCGCAGTGCCGCAGGCGGACATGGCGCATGCCTTCCAGCTGCCGCCGGGCTTTCTCCGCGCGCTGTCCGCCGGCAGCGGCGGGCGCGGGCGCGGCACGCCCTACCGTCTGCACGAGGACCGGCTGCACGCCGATGCGGAGCAGGTCGTGCTGACCTACATCTTCCGTGCCGATGAAAGCGCCTTCCCGCCCTTCTTCGCCCAGGCGCTGGTGGCGCGGCTGGCCGCGGAATTCTGCCTGCCGCTGACGGAGTCCGCATCGCGGGCGGAGATGCTGTTCCGCCTGGCGGAGACGGAGTTGCGCGCCGCGCGGCAGATCGACAGCCAGCAGGACACGCCGCGGGCGATCGAGGATTTCCCGCTGGTCTCGGTGCGGGGCTGATCGCATGACCATCGCCACGCGACGCACCAAATCCTCCTTCACCGCCGGGGAACTCGCGCCCAACCTGTTCGGCCGCGCCGATCTGCGGGCCTTCGAGAATGGCGCGCGCCGGCTGCGCAATGTCGTCATCCAGCCCACGGGCGGCGTCGCGCGGCGGCCGGGCCTGCTGCATGTGGCGTCCCTGCCCGGGCCGGCCCGCCTCATTCCCTTCGAGTTCAACACGGAGCAGACCTACCTGCTGGTGCTGACCGAGGGGCAGCTGCATGTCTTCCTGGGCGATGCCGCGGTAGCGAGCCTGCCGGCGCCCTGGTCCACCGGCATGCAGGGCCAGGTCGCTTTCACGCAGAGCGCCGACACGCTGCTGCTGTTCCACCCCGATGTCGCGCCGCAGCGCCTGACGCGGAGCAGCCATACCAGCTGGACGCTGACACCTTTCGTCTTCGATGCCGTGCCCGTCTTCAACTTCCGTCCCGATGTCACGCTGGCGGCCTCCGCCACCACCGGCACCGTGACGCTGACGGCCTCCGCCGACGTCTTCTCCAGCGGCCATGTCACCGCGCCATTCCGCATCGCGGGCCAGACAGTCGCCATCACCGCGGTGGCGAATGCACGGTCGGCGACAGGGATCGTCAACGGCACGCTGCCCGGCACCGCGCCGACCACGGATTGGGCGGAGCCCGCCTTCAGCGGCGTCCGCGGCTATCCCGTCTCCGCCTGCTTCCACCAGGATCGCCTGGTACTGGGCGGGTCGCGGGATCTGCCGAACCGGCTTTGGCTTTCGCGCACCGGCGACATCGGCAATTTCGACAACGGCACCGGCCTCGACGACCAGGCGATCGAATTCGCGCTGGTGTCGGACCAGGTGAATGCGATCCGCGCCGTCTTCTCCGGCCGCCACCTGCAGGTCTTCACCTCCGGTGCCGAGTGGATGGTGACGGGCGATCCGCTGACGCCGTCCTCCATCCAGCTGCATCGCCAGACGCGCGTCGGCAGCCTGGTGGACCGGCAGGTGCCGCCGGTGGATGTGGATGGCGCCACGCTGTTCGTCGCGCGGTCCGGCCAGGCAGTGCATGAATTCGCCTATACCGACGTCGCCGACGTGTACCAGGCGAATGACCTGGCGCTGGTGGCGCGGCACCTGATCCAGCAGCCCGTCTCCATGGCCTATGACCAGACCATGCGGCTGCTGCATGTGGTGATGGCCGATGGGTCGATCGCGACGCTGACGCTCTATCGCGCGGAACAGGTGACGGCCTGGACGCGGCTCGACACCGCAGGCCGCTTCAAGGCGGTGGCGGAGACCGAGGGCCGCGTCTTCGCGGTGGTGGAAAGGAATGGCTGGCATCGGCTGGAACGCTTCGACACGGCGCTCGGCCTCGATGCCGCGCTGTCCGGCACCAGCGCCACGGAACAGGATGTGTGGTCAGGGCTCGGCCACCTCGACGGATCGGTGGTCAGCGTCATGGCGGATGGGGCACCGCGCGGGGCCATGACCGTCGCCGGCGGCGCGGTCACGCTGGACCCGCCGGCGCGCGCCGTGCAGGTCGGCCTGACGTTCCGCCATGTGGTGGAACCGCTGCCGACGGGCCTGTCCGGTGCCGGTGGCGCCGCTTCCGCACCGCTCCGCCTGGTCTCCGCCACCTTCCGGGTGATGGAGACGCCGGCGCTGGAGGTCGACCTCGGCCGCGGCGTGCAGCCCGTGCCGTTCCGGCGGCTGGACACGGCGCTGCTGGATGCCGCGCCCGCGCCCTTCACCGGCGACATCACGCTGCGCGCCCTCGGCTGGCGGCGGGATGCGATGGCGCCGCTGTGGCGGGTGGAGGGTGAGACACCGCTGCCGCTGACCCTGCTTTCCGTCACCACCGACATGAGGATGACCGACTGATGGCGCAACTCGCCCCCATCGCGACCGCCCTCGGCGCGGGCGCCTCGCTGTATTCCACGGTGCGCCAGGCCCAGACGCAGTCCAGCAACGCCAGGGCCCAGGCCGCCGCCGCGCAGCAGCAGGAAGCCGCGCGGCAGCAGCAGCTGGCCGCGCAGCAGGCGGCGGAAACGCGGGCGCGCGAAGCACGGCTGGCAGGCACCACGGCCGCCGCCCGCGCGCGGCTCGCGGCCAGCGGCGTGTCACCGGATGAGGGCTCTGCCGCCGCGCTGACGGCGGGGCTGGAACGCGATGCCGCCGCGGCGCAATCGGACAGCGACCAGGTCTTCGCCGCCCGGCTTTCCGCCGGGCGGCGCAGCCTGCTGAACAATGACGGTTCGCTGACCACCTGGCTGCGCGCCGGCAGCAGCTTCGGCAATTCGCTGCGCAACCTGCTGGATTGATCACCCGTCGCCGCGCGCCCGTCGCGCGGCCCTTCCCTGCCCCCCATTCCTGGAGCCCACGATGGCCGAGCACATCCGCATCGGCGACGTCGCGCCGCGCGTGCAATACGTGGGCGATGGCGCGCGCAGCGACTTCACCTTTCCCTTCCCCATCTTCCTGGCGGAGGAGTTGGAAGTCCGCGTCGACGGCATCGTCCTTGGCAGCGGCTTCACTGTCTCCGGCGCCGGACAATCCGCTGGCGGTACCGTCACGCTGCCATCGCCACCCGGCATCGGCAGCACGGTCACGCTGCGCCGCCGCGTCAAGGTCGAGCGCACGTCCGACTTCCAGGACAATGGCGTGCTCCGTGCGCGCACGCTGAATGATGAGCTGGACCGCGTCGTGGCCGCCCTTCAGGAACAGCGGGAGGAGCTCTCCTCCACCCTGCGGCGGGACCCCGCCGATCTCGGCGGCGACATGACGCTTCCCATGCGGACCGCGCGCGCCAACCGGCTGCTCGGCTTCGACAGCGTGGGCGACATCGTGGTGGTGCCGCGTGATTCCGCCCTGCTGACGGCGCCCTTCCCCGGCGCCGTGCCCCATACGGTGGAGGACAAGCTGGCGGAGACGCTGAGCGCGCGCGACTTCGGTGCGACCGGCGATGGCGTCACGGATGACGGCCCCGCGCTGCAGGCGGCAATGAACGCCGCCGCCGCTTCCGGCAAGGTGCTGACGATCGGCGAGGGTTCCTTCCGCACGCTGCAGCCGCTGACGCTGCCTGGCGCCGCGGCGGGCCTGACCATGCTCGGGCGGATCATCTACGCCGGCCCTGGCGGGCAGACGGCGTTGACCATCGGCAATGGTGGCAGCACGCGCAACGCCAACAAGCACCACATCGGCATTTCCGTGATGCGCGCCACCACCAGCGACTGGCTGGATGAGGGCGATATCGGCGTGGTGATGATCAACCACGATGCATCGCTGATCGAGGTGCGGGAGATCACGGGCTTCACCATCGGCCTGCGTACGCTGGGCGATGAGCGGGGGTTCGAGGATACGACGCTGATCCTCAATCGCTTCGTGAACAACAAGATCGGCCTGGACATCCACACGCTGACCGCCGCGGCGTGGAACACCTCCATCCGCTACTATGGTGGGCACTTCGCCGTGGGTTCCACCGTGCATACCGACAAGGACCGCTTCGGCATCCGCCTGTCGGCCGCGCCGGGTGCCTATGTCGCGCATAACCGCCATCTGTTCGACGGCCCGAATTTCGAGCTGAATTCGCGCGAGATCGCGGCGACGGGCATCCCCTTCCTGTGCGAGGTGAACAGCCGCGCCATCGTCGCGCGCGGCATCCGCATGGAAGGCTGCGACCCGATCGTGGCGCGCCATACCGCCGGCGCGCAGGACCACATGTACGAGGTGGCGTGGGCAAGCCAGGGCTACGCGATCGAGATCGAGCACACCGCGACCGCGACGCGGCTTGGCGGCGTGGTGAAGGCGCTGCACCAGGCACTGCCGAACCGGGAGGCGACGCGGGAGGTGGCCGCCGTCCCGTCGCTGCGGGCCGCCGCCATCCGCTGGAACGCGACGGAGACAGGGTTCGAAAGGCTCGCCTGCCTGTCCACCAATGTCGCCGGCGGCCCGACCTCGCTGCCGCAATTCGCCTTTCCCGCGCTCGATTCCTACACGCTGACCAACCGCGGCGTGGTGCTCACGGGCGGGCGCGGCCTGGGCTTCGTGGTGGATACGTCACGCTGCAAGGACTTCGCCCTGACGGTGGATGCGGATTCGCCGCGCCTGATCGTCATGGCCTTCGACAGCAGCTGGAACCTGCTGACGGAGGCCGCCGGCACGATGGTGATGGCATCGGGCCAGTCGATGACCTGGAACGCCACCGCGCGCTGGTGGCAGGGGTCGGCCGACATGGACGATGCGGGGCTGACGCGGCTGCAGGCCATTCGCCTGGCGCCGCAGGTGGCCACCGCCATCATCGGCGTCGCCCGCATCACGGCCGACTACGAACTGCGCGCCATGCGCCTGCATTGCGATCCGCGCCACGCGCCGCCACTGCTGTTCGGGCTGCCGGATCTGCGCATCGGCGTGCGGGAGTTGATCGCGGAGCAGGCCTGGGATCCGGCCTCCATCGCCGCCGGCGCCAGCGTGCAGACCAGCGTCACCGTCGCCGGCGCCAGGCCCGGGGATTTCGTGCAGGCATCCTTCTCCCTCGCCACCTCCGGCTGCGTCTTCCTGGCGCAGATCGGGGCGCAGGACACGGTGACGGTCACGGTCTGGAACCGGTCAGGCGCGGCGGTGGACCTCAACCCGGGCACGGTACGCGTGCGGGTGGTGAAGGCATGAGGAAGCCCTCCACCTCGCCCCGCAAGACGCCGGGCGTGCCGCGCGCGAAGCTGGCCGCTGTGATCGAGCGCGTCGCGGAGGAATACGCGCATTTCGTCAGCGACCCGCCGCTGGAGGAGGTGCCGCCGGATTCCAAGACCTTCGCGGCCCGGCAATCCGCCGCCCGCGCGGCACTCGCCCATATCAGCGAACTCGCCGCCCTGGCGGCGGAGGATGGAGAGGCAGCGGAGGAGACGGTGGAGGACATCCTCGCCAAGGCGCGCGCCACCATCGCGCAGGAAGGCGAGGCCGATCCGCCGCCGGCAGGCGAGGAGGAGGAGGGTTGAGCCAACGCCCCGCCGACCTCGTCGAATTCGCCTGGATCTGGAACCAGGCCAATGGCCTTGGCACCCCGCCCCTGCACCGGCGCGTCCTGCGCTGGCTGCAGGCACGGGATGCGGCCGGGGACCGACGACTGCTGCTGATGGCCTTCCGCGGCTTCGGCAAATCCACGCTGGTCGGCCTCTACTGCGCCTGGCGGCTCTATTGCGCACCGCAGACGCGGATCCTCGTGGTGGCGGCGGACCACGCGCTGGCGACGAAGATGGTGGCGAATGTGCGCCGCATCCTGGGCCGCCACCCCCTGTGCTCCGCGCTGCTGCCCGGGCATGGGGAGGGGTCCTGGGCATCCGACCGCTTCACGGTGGCGCGCGATGGCGTGCTGCGCGATGCCTCCATGATGGCGGCGGGCATCGGCGGCAACATCACCGGGGCGCGCGCCGACCTGATCATCGGCGACGATGTCGAGGTCGCCGGCAATTGCGACACGCCCGCCAAGCGGGAGGAATTGCGGGAGAGGCTGACGGAAGCGGAATTCGTCCTGGTCCCCGGCGGCACCATCCTGTTCGTCGGCACGCCGCATGCGGAGGACAGCCTCTACGCGGAAGGGGCGGACGCCTTCCTCTCGGGCTACCGGCGGCTCGTGCTGCCGCTGCTGGACGCCGCTGGGCGCAGCGCCTGGCCGGAACGCTTCCCGGATGAGGCCGTGGCGGCGCTGCGCGACCGCGTCGGCCCGCTGGCCTTCCGCCGGCAGATGCTGCTGGAGCCGGTGCCGATGGGGGCCGCGCGGCTCGATCCCGCCGCGATGTCGCGCTACGGCGCGGAGATCGAGTACCGGGAGGCCAATGGGCGCGGCCTGCTGTCCCTGATGGGCACGCGGCTCGTCTCCGGCGGCGGCTGGTGGGACCCGGCCTATGGGCGCCCCGGCAGCGGCGATGCCAGCGTGCTGGCCGCCACCTTCAGCGACGCGGAAGGCCGCCACTACCTCCACCGCGTCGCCTACCTGCTGCATGACCCGGAGGCGGAGGAGGACGCCGCCACCCAGCAATGCCGCGCCGTCGCGGCGCTGGCGCGGGACCTGATGCTGCCGGTGGTGCGGGTGGAGACCAATGGCCTCGGCCGCTTCCTGCCCGGGCTGCTGCGGCGGGAGATGTCGCGGATCGGCGCCGTCTGCACGGTGACGGAAGCCGTCAGCCGCCGCGCCAAGTCGGAGCGCATCCTGGCGGCGCTGGACCCGGTGCTGGCGGCGCGGCGCCTGTCCGCGCATGACAGCGTGCTGCGCGGCCGCTTCGTGCGGGAGATGGCGGAATGGCGCCCGGATACGCCGGGGCTGCACGATGACGCGCTGGATGCCGTCGCGGGCTGCCTGCTGGCGGAGCCGGTGCGGCTGCCCTTCGCCCCGCCGGCGCCGCGGACAGCCCTGCCCTGGCGGGGCTTCTGATCCTCACGCCCGCTTGCGGGCGATCTCCGTCGCATGCCGGTCGAGGCCGGCTTCCGTCGCCTCGAACCGCCCATCCGGGCGGGCGCGGGCCAGGCCCATGCCGGCCAGCCGTTGCAGGCAGGGGCCGTCCTTCAGCCCGTCAGGGCGCCCATGCGGCCGCACCAGCGTCAGCCGGTGCAGCGCCGATCGGCAGCAGGTCTCCAGGTAAGGCTCGTTCCACATCGGTCCGCGCGGCGCATCCCCCGGCGCCGCGCGGCCCTTCCGCGCGGCCACCCCAGGGTGGTTCCGCCGCCGCTTCCCTTCAAGGAGTGCCCCCATGATCCCCGAGATCCCGCCCCAGCTGCTGGCCGCCGCCGCCGACGCGCCGCTGGCCTTGCTGATGCTCTGGATGGTCCATCTGCTGCGCCGGGACCTGACGGCGCGCCCGGAACCGCCGCAGGCCGCGCCCGCGCCTTCCGCCCGCGATGACCTGGTCGAGTTCAAGCTGGAGGTCGCGCGCACCTATGTCCCGCTTTCCCTGATCCGCGACCTCGATTCACGGCTGTCCCTCCACCTCGTCCGCATCGAGGAGAAGCTGGACGAGGTGAGCCGCGCCGCCACCGCCGCCGCCGCCATCTCCGGCCAGGTGGTGACGCAGCGCAAGGTCGGCTTCGCCGCCCGCGCCGAGGGGGAGACCCGGGCATGAGCGCATCGCTTGATCGCGCGGCGACGCCCGCGGGCCTCACGGTGCTGGCGCTGACACTCTGGGGCGAAGCCGCCGGCCGGCCGGTGCGGGGGCTGGAGGGTATTGCCGCAGTGGTGATGAACCGCCTGCGCCTCGCCAGCCTGCCCGACGGGCCGAAGCACCTCGGCACCGGTGTCGACGCCATCTGCCGCGCGCCGTTCCAGTTCGCCTGCTGGCACCCCCGCCATCCCCGGCGGGGCGCCATGGTGGACCCCGCGACGCGGAACGACCCCGCCTTCGCCATCTGCCAACGCATCGCCGGCAGGGCCCTGTCCGGCACCCTGCCCGACCCAACCCGGGGTGCCACCCACTACCATGCCGCCGATACCCTGCCGCGCTGGGCGGTCGGCCAGGTGCCGGTGGCGGAAGCGGGCGGGCTTGTCTTCTATCGGCTGCTCGGCTGATACGCTGCACCCCGAAGCAGGGGCAGGCGCATGGAAGACCGCATCTACACGATGGTGAGGGAAGCCGATTGGCGCGCGGCGGAGGCCGCCGGCGCCTATGGCGGCAGCGCACATGACCAGCGCGACGGCTTCCTCCACTTCTCCACCGCCGCGCAGCTCCGCGCCAGCGCCGCGAAGCACCGGGCGGGCGTGGCGGATCTCTGGCTGGTCGAAGCCGATGCGGCGCGCCTCGGCGACGCCTTGAAGTGGGAGCCGGCCTCCGGCGGCAGCCGGCCCGGGCTGTTCCCCCATCTCTACGCGGCGCTGCCGCTATCCGCCGTGCTTTCCGTCACGCGGCTGCCGCTGGGCGCGGACGGGATGCATCACTTTCCCGCGACCATCCCCTGAGGCATCCGGGGCCGGATCAGCCGCAGCGCGATGTCGCGATCCGGCAGGACACGCCGGCGGCCAGGCGGCCGGAGCAGTCCCGCAGCGCCGCGAATTCGGCCGAGGTCTCATCCTGCCCGGACCCCGTGCCGTAATGGTGGATCGTGAAGGTCCGGGGGTCGGAGGTGATGACCAGGCCGTTGGCCCGGATCCCGAAGGCGACGGCCAGGCAGCGGTCAGCCGTTTCCGCCAGCAGGCGGCAGGGGTTGTTGTTGTTGCGCCGGAAGCATTCCGTTTCCGCGCCCCGATGCGCCGCCATGCGTTCCTGCGGCATGGAAACCGACAGGCCGCGGCCGGGCAGCGGCGCGGCATAGGCGACGATGCTGCGCGATGCGGCCGGCGCCGTGCGCTGCGGCATCGCGTTGGGCACGCCGACTGCCAGGCCCGCGCCCGCGGCGGCGCCGGCCATCACGCCTGCCGCGCCGGGGCCCGTGCTCCCGCGGCCCGTGGCTTCCGGCGTGCCGCGCTGGTTCTGCCGCGACAGATGGCGCTCACCGGCTGCGCAGCGCACCAGGCACGCCTGCACCGGTTGCGGGTTCATCGCCCGGTCAGGCATGCGGGCATCGCACTGGCGGCGGCACGACATGCTGTCCACGGGCTTGTTCGCCTGGCTGGACTGCGCCAGGGCCTGCAGCGGCATCCACGCCGCCGCAATAATCAGCAGAAACACGGAGAGCCGGGCCAGGCCGACTCGTTCCGAAGTAACCATCCCTGGATCGCCTCGAAGAAACCGCGGGCGCGCTTGCCATCTTGTATACACGCCGCTGACGCGAGGGTAGCCCGCTGGCGCGATTCCGACCAGCCCTTCGATGACGATACGGTCCGGTGCCGGCCCGGCTCAATCCGCCTTCGCGCCACTGCGCTGCACCGCATCCGCCCAGCGCCTGCGCTCAGCCGCCAGGAACATGTCGAGGCTTCGATCACCCAGCGCGACGGGCGCCGCGCTGCGGGCCCTCATCAGCGCCTTGTAGCTGTCGGAGGCCGTGACCTCCGCCACCGCCGCCGCCAGGCGCGCGACAACCGGCGCAGGTGTCGCGACGGGCGCGAACAACCCGAACCAGTTCGGCGCATCCAGGCTTGGAAACCCGGCCTCCACCAGGCTCGGCACCTCCGGCAGCTCCGCCGCCCGGCCCCGGGTCGCGATGCCGACGATCCGCGCCTGGCCGCCCTGGTGCAACGGCAGCGCCGTGGTCAGCGCGTCGAACAGCATCGCCACCTGCCCGCCCGCGAGGTCCGCCAGGGCCGGCGGGCTGCCGCGATACGGCACATGCACCATCCGCAGCCCCGCATCGGCGGCGAAGAGTTCCGCCGTCAGATGGGTCAGCGACCCGCTGCCGGATGAGGCGAAGGGCAGTTCCCCCGGCTTGGCGCGCGCGGCCTCCAGCAGCGCGGGCAGCGTCGGCTGCGGCAGCGCGCGCGGGCTGACCAGCAGGACATTGGCCTGCGCGCCCAGCAGGCCGAGGCAGGTGAAGTCGCTGTCCGGATCATAGTTCAGCCGGCTGTAGAGCGGCTTGGCGATGCCCATCACCGCCGGCCCCACCGCCAGCAGCGTGTAGCCATCGGGCGCCGCCTTCGCGACGGCTTCGGACCCCACATTCCCGCCGGCCCCCGCCCGATTCTCCACGACGACAGGCTGGCCCAGCACGCGTGCCATCGCCTCCGCCGCCGCACGGGCCAGGATGTCCGTGATGCCGCCGGGCGCGAAGGGCACGACCACGCGCAGCGGCCGGCTGGGGAAGGGATTGCCCTGCGCCAGCGCCGGCGCGGCCAGGCCAGCGGCGATGCCCGAGAGCATCAGGCGCCGTGCGATCAGGGTCATGGGCGATCTCCGCGCAGGGAAGATTCCAGCATCCTCCGGAGGCGGCGACGCAGCAATGCGAATTGCCGCCCTTTGCCCAACTTGCCGGCACAGCATCGCGGCGATGCGCGCCACGGCATGTTCTTCGCGCCATCTGCCCGTCTTGCGCGCAGCATCGTCCAGGCCGAAGCTCCTGTCCTGCCAATCGCGAAAGCCATCGCCGCATGACCAGGCCGCGCCTCCTCGCCCCCCGGCTGTTCCTGGCAACGCTGCTCGCCGCCGCCATCCCGGCCGTGGCGCCACGCGCGCAAAGCCTGACGCTCGCGCTGGCTTCCACCCCGACCGCGGTGGACCCGCATTTCCACAATCTGGTGCCGAACAACGCCATCGCCGCCCATGTCTTCGACAAGCTGGTGCACCAGGATGAACGGCAGCAGTTGATCCCGGGCCTCGCGGAATCCTGGCGCCCCCTCTCCGACACCGTCTGGGAATTCCGCCTGCGCGCGGGCGTGACCTTCCATGATGGCGCGCCGCTGGAGGCCGAGGACGTTGCCGCCAGCCTGCGGCGCGTGCCCGCCGTGCCGAACAGCCCCGGCCCCTTCACGCAATTCACCCGCGGCATCGCATCGGTGGAGGTGGTGGATGCCCGCACGCTGCGCATCACCACGCGCGGCCCGCAGCCGCTGCTGCCGACCGATCTCTCCGTCATCAACATCATCCCGCGCCGGCTGGAAGCCGCGACCACGGCCGATTTCCGCGCCGGCACCGCCATGGTCGGCACCGGCCCCTTCCGCTTCGAGAGTTTCTCGCCTGGCGACCGCGTGGTGCTGACGCGCAACGATGGCTACTGGGGTGGTGCCGCCCATTGGCAGCGCGTCACGCTGCGCATCATCCCGAATGACAGCGCCCGCGCCGCCGCGCTGCTGGCGGGCGATGTCGATGCGGTGGACGCCGTGCCCATCACGCAGTTGGAAGCGCTGAAGCGCCGGCCGGACCTGCGCCTGTTCCGCGCCACCTCCAACCGCGTGATGTTTCTGTCGTTCGACACCTTCCGGGAGACAACGCCCCACGCGACGCAGCGCGGCGGCGCGGCCATGCCGAACCCGCTGCGCGACCCGCGCGTGCGCGCCGCCATCTCCCGCGCCATCAACCGCCCCGCCATCGTGGACCGGCTGATGGAGGGCGAGGCGATCGCCGCCGGCGGATTGCTCGCCGATGGCTTCTTCGGCGCCAGCCCGCGCCTCACGCCCGAAGCCTTCGACCTCGACGGCGCACGCCGCCTGCTGCGGGAAGCGGGCCTTCCCAACGGCTTCGCGCTGACCATCCATGGCCCGAACGACCGCTTCCCGAATGACGAGAAGATCCTGCAGGCAGTCGCCCAGATGCTGCAGCGCGCCGGGATCGAGACGCGGGCGGAGGCGCTGCCCTTCAACACCATCCTCTCCCAGGGCGGGCCGCCCAACCACGCCTATTCCACCATGCTGCTGGGCTGGGGCAGCAATACCGGGGAGGCATCGTCGCCGCTCCGCGCGCTGCTGGCCACCATGGACCGCGACCGCGGCATGGGTGTGGGCAATCGCGGCCGCTATTCCAACCCGGCGCTCGATGCCGTGATCCAGCAGGCGCTGTCCACCGTGGACGACGCCGCGCGCAGCGCCTTGCTGCAACAGGCCAGCGAGATGGCAATGGCCGATCACGCGCTGGTGCCGATCCTCTACCAGGTGAACATCTGGGCGACGCGCGGCGGCATCGCCTATACGCCGCGCGCGGATGAGTGGACCCTGGCCCGCTTCTTCACCCCCGCGAACTGACGGAATCACCGAGATGACCGAGGCCTGGCGCCTGTCCGCCACCGAACTCGCCGCGCGCTACCGCGCCGGCACGCTGCGGCCGAGCGAGGCGCTGGCCTCCGTGCTCGCCCGCATCGCGCAGGCGAACCCGACGATCAACGCCATCGCGACGCTGGACGAAGCGGGCGCGAAGCAGATGGCCGCCGCCGCCGATGCGCGCTTCTCCGCCGGCACGCCGCTCAGTGCGCTGGATGGCGTGCCCGTCTCCATCAAGGACAACATCACCCAGGCGGGGCTGCGCTGCGCCTGGGGCAGCGAACTCTACCTGGACTACGTGCCCGAACACGATGAGACGCCGGTCGCCCGCCTGCGCGCGGCAGGTGCCGTGCTGATCGGCAAGACCAACGTCTCCGAATTCACGCTCGGCCGCGGCAACATCGACACCAAGGCCTTCGGCGTCACACGCAACCCCTACAACCCGGCCTTGACCTCCGGCGCCTCCACCGGCGGTGGCGCGGCTGGCGTCGCTTCCGGCTTCGGGCCCGTGACGCTCGGCACCGATGGCGGCGGGTCCATCCGTCGCCCCGCCTGCCACAACGGCCTGGTGGGGCTGAAGCCCTCCACCGGCCGAGTCGCGCGCCGCAACGGCCTGCCCATCATCCTCGACGATGCGGAGGTGATCGGCCCCATCGCGCGGACGGTTGACGATCTGGCGGCGACGCTGGCGCTGATCCAGGGCCCGCTGGATGAGGACCGCCTCTCCATCGGCGTGCCCGGCCCGCATGAGGAACCGCCGCCGCCGAAGAACCTCCGCATCCTCTACATCCCGCAATTCGGCGACTGGAAGGTGGATGCGCCCGTCGCCGAAAGCTGCGCGGAAGCGGCGCGGAACCTGGCCGCCCTCGGCCACCGCGTCACCACCGGCCGGCTTCCCGTGGACCTCGCCCTGTTCGAGAAGCATTGGCCGACCTTCACGCAGGGCGGCCTCGCCTGGGTGCTGCGCGGCCAGGATTGGCGCGGCCACATCGGCGCGATCTATGAGGAGATGGCCGATCGCGGCGCCACCCTGACCGCCGCCGACTACATCGACGGCCTGAATGCCTTCCGGGAGGTGCAGGCGCAATTCGCGGTAGCCTTCCGGGACTGGGACGTGCTGGTGACGCCGACCGCCGGCGCACTGCCCTGGCCGGCCGACCAGTTCGGCCCGCCCCACAACCGCGCCTTCACCGGCATCGTCAACGCCGGCGGGTTGCCGGGGATGAACGTGCCCTGCGCACCCTCCGCCGACGGCCTGCCCATCGGCTTCCAGCTCATCGGGCCCTATGGCGCGGACTGGGCGCTGGTGGCGCTGGCACGGCAGTATGAGGCCGCGCATCCCTGGGCGGATCGCTGGCCACCTCTGTAAGGCCGAGGCTCCGCCTCGGGCTCCGCCGGGGGGCGTGGCGCCCCCCGGACCCCGCCTCTAGCCCGTGATGCCGATCTGCCAGGGCGCGAATTCGTGCTTGCCGACACCGAGCTCCTCGCTCTTCGTCTTCTCGCCGGAGGCGATGCGCAGCATCAGGTCGAGGATGCGCTCCCCCATCTCCTCCATGCTCGCCGTGCCGTCCAGGATCTCCCCGCAATTGATGTCCATGTCCTCCTCCAGCCGGCGGAACATGGGCGTGTTGGTGGCAAGCTTGACGCTGGGCACGGGCTTCGCGCCGTACATGGACCCGCGCCCGGTGGTGAAGGCGATCATGTTGGCGCCGCCCGCGACCTGGCCGGTGGCGGAGACCGGGTCGAAGCCCGGCGTGTCCATGAAGACGAAGCCCCTGGTCTTCACCGGCTCCGCATAGCGCAGCACATCCATCAACGGCCCCGTGCCGCCCTTCATCGACGCGCCCAGCGACTTCTCGAAGATGTTGGCCAGGCCGCCGGTCTGGTTGCCCGGGCTGACCGTGCCGTTGATCTGCGTGTCGCGGCCCGGCGTATAGACATCCTTCCACCAGCGGATGCGCTCGATCAGCTTCTCGCCGACCTCCTGGCTGACCGCGCGCCGCGTCAGCGTGTGCTCCACGCCATAGATCTCCGGCGTCTCCGACAGGATCGCGGTGCCGCCATGGCGCACCAGCAGATCCATCGCATTGCCGAGCGCGGGGTTGGCGGTAATGGACGAAAAGCCGTCGGAGCCGCCGCATTGCAGCCCGACCGTCAGATGCTCCGCGGACACCGTGCTGCGGGTCGCCTTGTTAGCCTCCGGCAGCATCTCGCGCACCGCGGCGATGCCGGCATCGATGCTCTTCCGCGTGCCACCGATCTCCTGCATCACCAGCGTCTTCAGCAGCGGCCCCGGCGTCAGGCCCTGCTCGGCCAGCAGGCCCGCGATCTGGTTGCGCTCGCAGCCGAGCCCGATGACGACGACGCCCGCGACATTGGGGTGGCGCATGTAGCCGCCCAGCGTCCGGCGCAGCAGCTGCATCGGCTCCCCGGACAATTCCATGCCGCAGCCCGTGGAATGGGTGAAGGCGGCGACGCCATCCACATTCGGCCATTCCGCCAGCCGCTCCTCCGTGAACCAGTCCGCCACCGCATGGCTGACGGTCGCGGAACAATTCACGGAGGAGACGATGGCGATGTAGTTGCGCGTGCCGACGCGACCATCGGGCCGAACGATGCCCGCGAAAGTCTTGCGCTGGTCCACGGGCACCATCTCGACAGGCCGGTAGTCCCGGCCGATGGCGTAGTCCCGGTCGAACTCCCGGAACTCGATATTGTGGTTGTGCAGCATGGTGCCGGCGGGGATGTCATCCGCCGCGAAGCCGATGGTGACCTGGTACTTCAGCACCGGGTCGCCCTTCCGCAGGTGCTGGGTCGCGATCTTGTAGCCCGCCGGCACCTTGTCCCGCGTCACCAGATTCTCGCCGGGGATGGAGGTGCCGGGTTCGCATTCCGTGCGGGCGACGACGACATTGTCATCGGGATGAAGGCGGATGACGGGGCCGTTCAGGCGCTTGGCGTGAAGGTCGATCATGGGTTCCTCGGGGGTGCCCGGCCGTGCTGCCGTTCCCCCCATATCGCCACAACCCGGCCCGGATGTCAGCGCCCGGGCGCCCCCTCATTCCGCCGGCATCAGGGCGGGGTAGCGGCGGGGGGACCGCGCCACGGCCAGGATCACCAGCCGCACCAGGAACATCGCCACCCCCGCCAGCCAGACCAGCGAGGCCGCGATGGCCAGCGCCGGCGCCTGGTGCTCGATCGAGAGGTAGATGCCGGCGGGGAACAGGAAGGCGCTGCTGGTGGACAGCGCGAACTGCGTCAGCGCGGGCATGTGGCTGGCGTGCAGTTGCGGATAGGCGCGGAAGGTCAGGCCCATCAGCGCCAGTGAGGTCCAGCCCAGCAGGTTGAGATGCGCATGCACCGGCGCCAGGTGGAAATCATGCTGGACGCCCATCAGGACGCCAAGGCAGACGCCGACCAGCAGGCAGGTGGCGGCGGCAATGAGGAAGAACAGCGGAAGCCGGGGCATGAGGCGTGCTCCTTGAACGAGAGCGCGCCTTCTAGTCCAGCCCCGCCATCCCTTCATGTCGCCGGCTGTTTCATCCGTGTCGCCGCTGTTTCACCCAAGCATTTGCCCGCCATCGACGATGATGGTCTGCCCCGTCACCCAGCGCGCCGCGTCGCTCGCCAGGAACAGCGCGACCTCCGCCACCTCCTCCGGCGTGCCGAGCCGGCCGAAGGGGATGGAGCCGAGGATGCGGTTGTAGAGGTCCGGATCGCTGGTCCGCCGCTGTTCCCAGGACCCGCCCGGGAATTCGATGGACCCCGGCGCCACCGCATTCACCCGCACCCCATCCGGCGCGAAGGCGGCCGCCTGGCTCTGCGTGTAGTTCACCAGCAGCGCCTTCACTGCCGCATAGGCCGGTGTGCGCAGCGAAGGCCGGAAGCCGGAGATGGAGGTGACATTCACGATGCTGCCCCGCGACTGCTTCAGGAACGGCGTCGCCGCCCGGCTGGCCCGCACCGTCGCCATCACATCCACATTGAGGCCCTTCGCCCAATCCTCCTCCGTGTCGCGGGACCCGAAGCCGCTGGCATTGTTCACCAGCACGTCGATCCCGCCCAGCGCGGCCGCCGCTTCCTCCACCCAGCCCGTGACCTCCGCCAGCACGCCGAGATCCGCCGAGGCCGCATGCGCCGTCACGCCGAGGGCCGCGATCTCCGCCCGCGTCGCCTCCAGCGCCGCCGCCCCGCGCGCGCAGACCGACACCGCCGCGCCCGCCTTCGCGAAGCCGATCGCGATGGATCGCCCGATCCCCTTGCTGCCGCCCGCCACCAGCACCCGCTTGCCCGCGAAACCCGTCATCACGCCTCTCCCATCCCGGTCCCGCGCAGGAGAGGACGCCGCCCCGGTCTTGGCAAGCCGCGCCGGCGCGGGCAGAGGTAGCCGATCGGGGGAAGGAACGTGGTGATGACGTTGACGGAAGCCTTGCTTGCCGAACTCGCACGGCGCGGCACGCGGCGCATCTGGGGCGTGCCCGGCGGCGGCTCCTCGCTCGACATCATCGAGGCCGCGCCCCGCTTCGGCATCGACTTCATCCTCGCCCGCCAGGAAGCCAATGCCGCCATCGCCGCCATGGCGGATGCGGAGTTGACCGGCGCGCCCGGCGTGGTGCTGACCACCAAGGGCCCGGGAGTCGGCAATGCGGTGAACGGCCTGGCCTGCGCCACGCTGGAACGCGCGCCGCTGCTGCTGCTGGCCGATGGCTTCACCCCGAAGCAGAGAAGCTGGGTCACGCACCAGTATTTCGACCAGCGGGCCATGACCGCGGGCGTCACCAAGGGCTATGCCCGCGCGGATGCGGAGGCCCCCATGGCCGGCATCATCGCGCTGCTGGACGAGGCGGAAGCCGCGCCCCGCGGCGCCGTCCACCTGGACCTGACGGGAGAGGCCGTGCGCCGCCCCGCGCAGCCCGTGGAACCCGTCCAGTCCATGGCGCCGCACCATCAGCCCGAAGGCGATGCCGCGGCCCTGCTGGCCGCCGCCCGGCGCCCCGTGCTGCTGGTGGGCGTGGAGGCCGCCAACGCCACCGACGCCGCCGCCCTGCGCAGGCTGGCGGAGACGCTCGGTTGCCCCGTCCTGGTCACCTACAAGGCCAAGGGCGTGCTGCCCGACGCGCACCCCCTCTACGCCGGCATCTTCACAGGCGGCACGCTGGAAGCCCCCTGCGTCGGCCAGGCGGACCTGCTCATCCAGGTGGGCCTCGATCCGGTGGAGCTGATCCTCCAGCCCTGGCGCTACAGCGCGCCGATCCTCGACATCGCGCTGCGCCCGCATCCCGTGCGCTACGCCACGCCGACGGCCGCGCTGCACGGGCCGCTCGCGGACAGCATGGCGCTGCTGGCGCCACGCGCCTCCACCTGGACCGCCGCCGACATCGCGGCGCTGCGCGACACCGCCCTGGCCGCGCTGGAATGGCAGGGCACCGGCGGCGTCTCGCCCCCCGATATCGTGCGCATCGCGCAGCGGGAGGCACGCGCCGCCGGCGCCACGCCGCGCGTCTCCGTCGATGCCGGCGCGCATATGTTCTCCGCCACGGCCTTCTGGCAGTGCGAGGCACCGCGCGACCTGCTGATCTCGAACGGCCTGGCCTCCATGGGCTTCGCGCTGCCGGCCGGCATCGCCGCGGCGGTGCATGACCCCGCGCGCGGCGCCATCGCCTTCACCGGCGATGGCGGGCTGATGATGTGCATGGGGGAGCTCGCGACCGCCGCGCAGCTCGGCGTGAAGCTCGTCACCATCGTGTTCAACGACAGCGCCCTGTCGCTGATCGACATCAAGCAGCAGCAGCGCCAGCTGCCCCAATCCGGCGTGCGCTTCACGCGGACGGATTTCGCGGCCGTGGCGGAAGGCTTCGGCGTGAAGGGCCTGCGCGCCGAGGATCCCGCGCAATACGCCGCCGCGCTGCGCCAGGGCTTTGCCCATGACGGCCCCGTGCTGATCGACGTCACCGTCAACCCCGCCGGGTATCCCGCGCAGCTCCAGGCGATGCGGGGCTGAGATGGCGCTCTCGGCGCTCCGACTCGGCAATGCCTGGGCCCGCATAGCGGGGCTGATGGATGAGGCCGCGGAGACCTTCGTCCGCACCTCCTTCTCCTCCGTCGTGCGCGACAACTGGGACATGGCCGTCGGGCTGATGGACAGCGGGGGGCGGCAATTCGCGCAATCCTCGCGCTCCGTCCCCAGCTTCGTCGGCACCATGCCGCGCACGCTCTCCGCCATGCTGGCCCGCATCCCGCGCACGCGGCTGCAACAAGGCGATGTGCTGATCAGCAATGACGGCTATCTCGGCACCGGCCACCTGAACGACATCACCATGGTGAAGCCGGTCTTTGCCCGCGGCCACATCATCGCCTGGATCGGCAGCACCTTCCACGCCACCGATATCGGCGGCGCCCCCTCCGTGGAGGCGCGTGACGCCTGGGAGGAAGGCCTCACCATCCCCGTCGCCCGCATCCTGAAGGGCGGCGTGGAGAACGAGGACGTCATCGCCTTCCTGGAGGCCAATCTGCGAATGCCCGGCGAGGTGCTGGGCGACATCCGCGCGCAGTTCGCGATGTATGACCAGGCCGAGCCCCGCCTGCTGCGCATCCTCGCCGAGGAAGGCATTTCGTCCGTCGACGAATTGGCGGCCGAGATCTTCGGGCGGTCGGAGCGCGCGATGCGCGACGCGATCGCCGCCGTGCCGGATGGGGAGGTGACGGACGAAGTCACCTCTGACGGCTTCGAGCATCCCGTCACCATACGGCTGCGCCTCGCCATCAAGGGCGATCAACTGGCCTTGGATTTCACCGGCACCGGCGCGCAGATTCCCCGCCCCGTGAACTCCCCGCTGAACTTCACCCGCGCCTATTCCAACTACGCCGTGAAATGCGCCTTCGACCCGCTGACGCCGAACAATGATGGCAGTTTTCGGCCGATCACCCTGATCGCGCCCGAAGGCAGCATCGTGAACCCGCGCCACCCGGCGCCGGTCTGGGGCCGGCACCTGACCGGCCACTACCTGCCCATGCTGGTGCTGGCGGCGCTGGCGAAGATGATTCCGGATCGTGTAGTCGCGGAATGCGGCAGCCCGCTTTGGAACGTCTACTTCACCGGCGAACAGCACGATGGCCGCCGCTATGTCCGGATGTTCTTCATGAATGGCGGGCATGGCGCGGCGGCGTCGCATGATGGCGCCTCCTGCCTCTCCTTCCCCTCCAACGTCGCGACGCAGCCGGTGGAGCAGTTCGAGAATGCGGTGCCGATGCTGGTGACGGAGAAGTCGCTGATCCCGGGCAGCGGCGGCGATGGTCGCACCCGCGGCGGCCTCGGCCAGCGGCTCGGCTTCCGCGTGATTGGGGAGAAGCCGGTGACCGCCACCTATCGCCACGAACGCGTGCAGCACCCGCCCCGCGGGCTCCTCGGTGGCGAAGCGGGCCGCGCCGGCCGCGATCTTCTGAACGGCACACAGGTCGCCGCCAAGGCGCGCATCACGCTCCAGCCCGGCGATACCCTCACCTTCGAGACTCCCGGCGGCGGCGGCTTCGGCCCTCCCGGCGAACGCAGCGCGGAAGCCCGCGCGGCGGACCAGGCGGAAGGCTACCTGGCATGACGCCCTGGCAGATCGGCGTCGATATCGGCGGCACCTTTACCGATTTCGTGCTGCTGGACAGCCGCGACGGACGGCTCTTCAACGGCAAGCTCCTCACCACGCCACACGCGCCGGAACAGGCGGTGCTGGAGGGTATCCGCCAGCTCATGGCCACCCATGGCGTCGCCCCGGATCAGGTCAGCCACGTCATCCACGGCACCACCCTCGTCGCCAATGCGCTGATCGAGCGCCGTGGCGTCCCCACGGGATTCCTCACCACCGAGGGGTTCCGCGACATCCCGGAAATCGGCACCGAGCTCCGCCACGACACCTACGACCTCTTCATGCGCCGCCCCGAACCGCTGGTGCCGCGGCGCCTGCGGCTCGGCGTGCCGGAACGGCTGCGCGCCGATGGCGCAGTCGTCACGCCACTGGATGAGGACGCGGCCCGCGCCGCGATCCGCGCGCTGCGCGATGGCGGCGCGCAGGCGCTGGCCATCTGCCTGCTGCATGCCTTCCTCAACCCCGTCCATGAACGCCGCCTGGCGGAGTTGGCGCGGGAGGAAGCGCCGGGACTGACGCTGTGCCTGTCCTCGGACCTCGTGCCGGAAATCGGCGAATACGAGCGCGGCACCACGACCATCTGCAACGCCTATGTCCAGCCCGTCTTCGAACGCTACGTGGCAAGGCTGCGCGGCGGCCTCCGCGACGCCGGCCTCACCGGCCCGCTGTTCCTGATGCTGTCGGATGGCGGCACGGTGCGCGACGACGTCGCGGCGAAGCACCCCATCCGCCTCGTGCAATCCGGCCCTGCCGGCGGCGTGCAGGCGACGCGCATCGTGGGCCAGGCCGCCGGCGCGCCCGATGTCCTCTGCTTCGACATGGGCGGCACCACCGCCAAGGCAGCGCTGATCGACCAGGGCGAGCCGCAGCGCAGCCTCGATTTCGAAGTTTCTCGCGTCGATCGCTTCCGCAAGGGCAGCGGGTTTCCGTTGAAGGTGCCGGTGGTCGAGATGATCGAGATCGGTGCCGGCGGCGGCTCCATCGCGCGTGTCGATCGCCTTGGCCTCATCAAGGTCGGCCCCGACAGCGCCAGCAGCGATCCCGGCCCCGCCTGCTACGGCCTCGGCGGCACGCTCCCCACGGTGACGGATTCCGACCTGCTGCTCGGCTACCTGGCGCCGGACAGCTTCCTCGGCGGCGACATGGCGCTGGATGTGGCGGCGGCGGAACGCGCGCTGCTCGACCACATCGGCACGCCGCTCGGCCTGTCCGCGGTGGAGGCCGCCTGGGCGGTGCATGAGACGGTGAACGGCACCATGGCCCAGGCCGCTGCGATCCACGCACTGGAAAAGGCGCGCCGGATCGAGGATTACGCCATGGTGCCGATCGGCGGCGCCGGCCCCGTCCATGCCTGCGCCATCGCGATGAAGCTCGGCCTGGCGAAGCTGGTCTCGCCGCCCGGCGCCGGCGTCGCCTCGGCCTTCGGCTTCCTCGCCGCGCCCATCGCCTTCGCGCATCTGCGCGCCATGGTCGCGCCGCTGGCCACGCTCGACATGGACGCGCTGCGCCTGATGATCGGCGCGATGGAAGCAGAGGGCCGGGCGATGGTCGCAGAAGCCGGCGTGGCGGACAGCGATGTCGGCATCCGCATCCTCGCCGCCCTGCGCTATGCCGGCCAGGGCTACCAGGTGGAAGCGGCCATCGGCGCCGACGCCATCGCACAGGGTGACCGCGACGCCATCCGCACCGCCTTCGAAGCGGAATACCGCCACCTCTACGGCCGGGTCGAAGCCGGGCTGCCCGTCGAAACCGTCGGCTGGCGCGTCATCGTCAGCGGCCCGACGCCGTCGCTGCGCCTGGCCCCCGCTGGCCAGCGCGCCGGCACCGCCCGCAAGGGCACGCGCCGCGCCTGGTTCGGCACCGGCTTCGTCGAGGCCGCGGTGATCGACCGCACCGCGCTCCGCCCCGGCGATACCGTCACCGGCCCCGCTTTGGTGGAGGAGCGGGAAAGCACGCTGGTCCTTCCCCCCGGCGCCGCCGCCACCTGCGACGCCGGGCTCAACCTCGTGGTAGCCTTCAGCTGACGATGGCGCGCCATTCCGGATGGGCGTCGGTGGTGCCGCGCACCACCGCCTCATAGGCCGCCTGGAGACGCTGCGTCATCCCGCCGGGCTTGCCATCGCCCACGGGCAGCCGGTCCACCGAGGTCACCGCCACCAGCTCCTGCCCCGTGCCACACAGGAACACTTCGTCGGCGACATAGAGCTCCGTGCGATCGACCTCCCGCTCCTCCACGGGGATGCCAAGCTCGCGGGCCAGGATGATGACGGTGTCGCGGGTGACGCTTTCCAGGATGTCGCTCGTCCGCCCCGGTGTCACCAGCACGCCGTCCCGCACCAGGAACAGGCAGGCCGCCGCGGCCTCGGATACCTTGCCCCGCGCCGTCAGCAGCAGCGCGCTGTCATAGCCATCCGCCTTCGCCTGCAAGGTCGCCAGCCGGCTGGCGTGATAGTTGGCGGAGGCCTTGACCCGCGGCGGCATGGCATTGTCGGCGATCCGGGTCCAGGAGGAGACGCAGGCCGCCAACCCGCTCGCGAATTTCTTGCTGCGTTCGCGCGGCAGCGCGGCGGCGATCCAGCCGACGGGACCCGTCGTCGCCATCATCCCCATCGTCTCGATCTGCACCTGCACGCGCAGATAGGCATCTTCATCCGGCGCGTTCAGGCGGATCACCTCCAGCACCGCCGCGCGCAGCGTCTCGCTGGTGGGTGGATTGTCGAAGCGCATCACCTTCATGCCCTGCTGCAACCGCGCCAGGTGCTCATCCAGCCGGAACACGCTGAAGCCGCCGGTGACGGGATGGCGATAGGCGCGCAGCCCCTCGAACACCGCCACGCCGAAGGCGACGCCGAGTGCGAGCGGATGGATGCGCGCATCGTTGAAGGGCATCGCCACGCCGTTATGGATGATGGTGTGGGCCTGCCACATCGCGCCGTCTCCCGCTCCTGGTCGCCGCAAGTGTGGGCGGCTGCTACACTGCCGGCAAGCCATCGAGGGAGACGCACCGCATGACCCCCCTGCCCCTGCCGCCCGGCATCCGCAGCCGCATGGTCCCGGGCGTGAACGGGCTCACGATGCATGTGCTGGAAGCCGGGGAGGCAGGACGCCCCTGCCTGCTGCTGCTGCACGGCTTTCCCGAACTCGCCTTCTCCTGGCGCCATGTGATGCCGAGGCTGGCGGAAGCGGGCTACCACGTCGTGGCGCCGGACCAGCGCGGCTATGGCCGCACCACCGGCTGGACCGCCGAATACGACGCGCCGCTCGCCCCCTTCCACATGCTGAATTTCGTCCGGGATGCCCTGGCGCTGCTGGAGGCGATGGGCATCGCCCGCACCCGTGCCGTGATCGGCCATGATTTCGGATCGCCCGTCGCCGCCTGGTGCGCGCTGGTGCGCCCCGACATTTTCTCCAGAGTCGCCCTGATGTCGTCCCCTTTCGCGGGGCCGCCGGCGCGCAACCCCGCGCCGCAGGAGGATGTCCACACAGCGATGGCCGCGCTGACGCCGCCCCGCAAGCACTACCAATGGTACTATGCGACGCGTCCCGCCGCGTCCGACATGAACCACGCGCCGCAGGGGCTGCTCGCCTTCCTGCGCGCCTATTACCACCACAAATCCGCCGAATGGCCCGGCAACAAGCCCTATCCGCTGAAGGGCTGGACGGCGACGGAGCTGGCGCAGATGCCGGACTACTACATCATGCCCCTGCACGCGACGATGCCGGAGGCAGTCGATCCCTTCATGCCGTCACCGGCCGAGATCGCCGCCAATACCTGGCTGCCTGACAGCGATCTTGCCGTCTATGCCGCCGAATACGCGCGCACCGGCTTCCAGGGCGGGCTGCAATCCTATCGCTGCAACACCGGCGGCGCGAATGCCGCCGAACTCACCCTGTTCAGCGGCCGGCGGATCGAGGTGCCGGCCCTCTTCATCAGCGGCGCCAGCGACTGGGGCACCTACCAGTTCCCCGGCGCCTTCACCCGCATGCAGGACACCGCCTGCGCCGATTTCCGCGGCGCCCATCTGGTGCCCGGCGCCGGACACTGGGTGCAGCAGGAACAGCCGGCGATCACCGCCTCCCTGCTGCTGGACTTCCTTCAGTCATAGACGCCATCGGGCAGTGGTGGCGTGCCATGGGTGTGGAAGGACCTGATGGTCTGCAACCCCCAAGCCTGGCCCTTCTTCCGCTCCGTCTCCGTCCAGGTGATGGTCTTCCAGTCCGGCGCCAGCACGAGGCGCGCACCGGCATTCGCGACCTCCACCCGGTTGCCGCCGGGTTCCCAAACATAGAGGAAGAAGGTCTGCTGCACCGCGTGCTTGTGCGGCCCCGTCTCGATGAAGACGCCGTTCTCCAGGAACACGTCGGCGGCCTGGAGGATGGCCTCCCGGCTGTCCAGCGCGAAGGTCACATGGTGGAAGCGGCCATGCACGCCATGCGCTTCCTTGGTGAAGGCGAAGTCGTAGGATTTGTTGGTGGCGGTCAGCCACATTCCCGCTTCCTCGCCGCTATCCAACTCGATGCGTTCGGTGCAGCGGAGGCCGAGATTGCTCTCGAAGAACTCCCGGCATGCGCGGACATCGACAGCCAGGCAGTTGAAGTGATCGAGCCGCCGCACATTGACGCCACGCGCGGGAAAGCGCTGCGCCTGGTTCTTCAGCGCGGGACGCAACGCCACCGGCGCCTCATACCATTCGGTCTCGTAGTAGATCTCGAACACATGCCCATCCGGGTCGCGGAAGCGCCAGCCCGTGCCGTGCCCGAACTCGCCCTCATGCGCTGTGACCTCATGCCCCGCCGCGCGCAGCGCCGCCACGCGCCGCGCCAGCGCCTGCGGGCTGCGCGTGCGGAAGGCGGCATGGCCGAGGCCCGAGGTATGGCTCGCCGTCAGTTGCAGCGAATAGCGTTCGTAATCGTCCCAGCCGCGGAGGTAGACGCTGTCGCCCCGCCGCCCGGCCTCCGTCATGCCCATGACCTCGACGAAGAAGCGCAGGCTCTCCTCCGGCTTCGGCGTCAGCATCTCGACATGGCCGAGATGGGCGATGTCCCAGATCGGCTCCGGCGTTTCCATGGCAGCATGTCCCCGCGATTCGCGGGCACACCCTACCCTCAGCGCATCCGCTCGAAGAAGCCGCTTTCCTCATCGAGGCGCGCATGTTCCCGCGCCCGGAAATCGTAGCGGGAGACGATGCCGACCACGCGCCCATCGTCGCAGACCGGCAGATGCCGGAAACCCCCGTCATCGAGGACGCGCAGCGCCTCCATGGCCCCGTGATGCGGCGGCAGCGTCGTCGGGTTCGCCGTCATCACCTGCGCCAGGGTCGTGGCCCTGGCGTCCAGCGCCTCCGCCAGGCAGCGCAGCGCGTCCCGGCCGGTGAAGATGCCCGCCAGCCGGTCGCCCTCCACCACCAGCACCGCGCCGACGCGGCGCGCACGCATCGCCGCGCAGGCTTCCGCCACGCTCGTCCCCGGCGGCAGCGCCAGCGGCCGCTGGTCCTTCACCAGATCACCCATCGTGCGGTCACGCATCGCAAGGCCTCCTCCCTGGTTCGGCGGCAGCCTGCACGCCCGCGGGTACAGCCGCCTTGATCCACAGCAACGCGGGGCCGCCGCGCCGTTGGCATCGCTCGCTTCCCGATCGGCGAACGGCCTTGCGCCGCCCAGCCCGCGCCCGCAAGCTTGCTGGGATACAGCAGGGACATCGGGCCATGACCAGCATCTCCCGCCGCGCGCTCCTCGGCACGCTGGGCGCCGCCGGCCTGGCGGGCGCCGCCACCGCGCAGCCGGCCTTTCCGGTGCGCCCGATCCGCGTCGTGATCCCCTTCGGCCCGGGCGGCGGCACGGACAATCTGGTCCGCATCCTGGAACCCTACGTCACCCGCGCCCTCGGCCAGCAATTGGTGATCGAGAACCGTCCCGGCGCCGCCAGCGTCGTCGGCACGGAGATCGCGGCGCGGGCGGAGCCGGATGGCTACACGCTTGTCGCGCTCGACAGCACCTTCGTGATCAATCCCGGCCTGCTGCCCAGCCTGCCCTACGACCCCGCACGCGATTTCGCGCCCGTCACCATCCTGGCCTATGCCCCCGTAGTGCTGCTGGCGCATCCCTCCGTCCCCGCCACGACGCTGCCGCAGCTGATCGCGCTGGCGAAGGCGCGGCCCGGCACCCTCGCCTATGCCTCCGGCGGCAATGGCGCGCCGACGCATCTGGTGGGAGAGATGCTGAAGGCCGAGGCCGGGATCGACCTGACGCACCTGCCCTATCGCGGCACCGGCCCGGCGATGAACGACATCATCGCGGGCCATGTGCCGCTCGGCGTCAACGGGCTCAGCGCTTCCGCCGCGCATATCGCCAGTGGCCGGGTGCGTGCGCTGGCCGTCACCGGCGACACCCGCGCCGATGCCTTCCCCGATGTCCCCACCTTCAAGGAACTCGGCCTGCCCGGTGTCGATCTCTACACGCATTGGGGCGTGCTGACGCGCGCCGGCACGCCTCAGCCCGTGATCGATCGCCTCGCCACCGCCTTCAACGAGGCCGTGCTGCGCCCCGACCTCAAGCAGCGCCTCAATGACCTCGGCTTCGTGCCCGCCGGCGCCGGTGCCGCGCGCTATGCCGAGACCATCGCGCGGGAGACGGCGCGCTTCACCGCCGTGATCCGCGCCGCCAATATCCGGCCCGACTGACCAGGAACCTGCCCTCATGATCGAGCCGACTCTGTCGCGCTTCACCAGCAGCGACGGCATCAGCCTCGCCTATCGGGTCGATGACTTCACCGATCCCTGGCGCGACCAGGGCATCCCCGTGCTGATGCTGCACGCCGCCATGGGCCGCTACCGCCGCTGGTATGCCTGGACGCCGATCATCGCGCGCCAGCACGCGACCATCAGCATGGAGTTGCGCGGGCACGGATCGTCGGAAATCCCTGGCCCCGACACACCCTTCAGCCTGGAACGGCTGGTACAGGATGCGCGCGAATTGCTGGACCTGCTGGCGGTGCCGCGCGTGCATGTCGTGGGCCTCTCCGCCGGCGGCTATGTCGGCCAGCGCCTGGCCATGGAAAGCCCGGAGCGTGTCGCCACCCTCAGCCTCTTCGCCTCCACCCCGGGCCTGAAGGGCACCCAGGCCGCCACCTGGCCGGAGCGCATCGGCAAGGTGGGCATCGAGGCCTTCGTCCGTGCCACCGCCAGCGACCGCTTCGGCCCCGACGCCGACCCCGCCCTGGTGGACTGGTTCTGCCGCCAGGTCGGCGCGAATGATCCCGCCTGGATCGGCCGCTTCGTCACGCACATGTCCTCCCGCGACTGGACCGACGACCTGCCCCGCATCGGCTGCCCGACCCTGATCGTCGCCCCGGGCCATGAGCCGATCGGCGAGAACAACACCTATGAGGTCATGGCGAAGGCGATCCCGAACGCAGAACTCGTCGAGTATGACGGCATGCCCCACAACATCGGCGATGCCGCACCGGAACGTTGTGCGCGGGAGGTGCTGCGCTTCCTGGCCGCGCAGGGATGACCATCCTCGTCGTCGGTGCCGGCGCGGTCGGCGGCTACATCGCCGCGCACCTGGCGCGCGCGGGGGAGGCCGTGGCGGTGCTGGAGCCCTGGGCCCCGAACTGCGACGCGATCCGTGCCCAGGGTCTGGCGGTGGAGGAACCCTCCGGCCATTTCCGCATCGACCTGCCGATGATCGGCAGCCCTGCGGAGGTCGCATCGGTTGCGCCGAGCCTGGTCATCCTCTGCACCAAGCTGGCGGATTCGCCGGCGATGGTGGCGGCGCTGGAGGGCCAGCACGCCGCGCCCTACCTCGTCACGCTCAACGCGCTGGCGGATCTCGACCTGGCGGCGCGGATCGGCGCGGATCGCGTGATGGGCTGCATCGTCACGGGTCTATTCGCGAACCTGGTCGCGCCCGGCCGCCTGCACCGCTACCGCCGCCGCCATGATGGCGGCCCGGCCAGCTTCCGCATCGGCGAAGTCACCGGCCCCGCCACGCCGCGCATCGCGGCGATGGTGCAGCGCCTCGCCCAGGTGGACACGGCGGAGGCGGTGGATGACCTGCCCGCCGCGCGCTGGACCAAGCTGGTCTTCAACGCCATGACCTCCCCGCTCTGCGCCCTTCGCCGCACCAACCTGCACGCGCTGTTCACGGAGGCCCCGATGCGGGCGGAGATGCAGGCGGTGGCGCTGGAAGTCGTGGCCGTGGCGGACGCGGCCAGCATTGCGCTGGACACGATCTGCGGCATCCCTGGCGCCACCTGGATTGCGGCCGGCCGCGGCGATGCGGCCGCCGCCTCGGCGGTGGATGCCGGGCTGCTGGCCTACGGGAAGAAGGTCGATCCCGCCGCCACCAGCGGCATGGCGCAGGATCTGGCGCGCGGCCGACGCACCGAGGTGACGCTGATCAACGGCGCGGTGGTCGAACAGGCACACAGGCACGGGCTTGCCGCGCCGGTCAACCAGGGCGTCATCGAACGGCTGGAAGCGCTTACGGGCTGAGCCCCGCACTGCGCACGATGCGGCCGAAGCGCTCCACATCGTCGCGGATGCGCGTGCCGAATGCCTCCGGCGTGCTGCCGACCGGCGTGATGCCGAGTTCGCTGAAGCGCGCCAGCACATCCGGCGCGCGCAGCGCCTGCACCACGGCGGCATTGGTGCGCGCGATCACCTCATCCGGCGTGCCCCTGGGCGCCACCAGCCCCCACCAGGTGCCGATCTCGTAGCCCGCCAGCCCGGCTTCCGCGACGGTGGGGATGGCCGGGTAGATCGGGTTGCGCGCGGGGTCCGTCACCGCCAGCGCCTTCAACCGCCCCGCATCCACCAGCGCCTTCACGGCGGAGAGCGACATGAAGCCGAGGTCCACATGCCCCGCCGCCAGGTCGGTCAGCGCGGGCGTGTCGCCGGCATAGGGCACGTGTTCCATGCGCGTGCCCGTCATCTCCTGGAACAGCACGGCCGCCAGATGCGGCGGCGCGCCGGCGCCGGAGGAGGCGAAGTTGTAGCGCCCCGGCGCCGCCCGCAGCAGGGCAATGAGGGAGGGGACATCGGTCGCCGGCAGATCGGGGCGCGTCACCAGCATGAAGCTCGATGCCGCGACGCGGCTGATGGGGCGGAAATCCGCGGCGATGTCGTAGGTGAGGTTGCGCATCAGCGCCGGCGCCAGCGTGTGCGCGCCCGCCGCCATGAACAGCGTGTAGCCATCCGCCAGCGCCCGCGCCGCCTGCCCCGCGCCCAGCGTGCCCGCCGCGCCGCCCCTGTTCTCGATCACCAGCGGCTGGCCCAGCACCGCCCGCATCGGCTCCGCCACCGATCGCGCGACGATGTCGTTCGCACCCCCCGCGGGATAGGCGACGATCATCGTGATGGGCCGGCGCGGCCAGCGATCCTGCGCGGAAGCCAGGGACGGCATGGCCAGCGCGGCCAGGGCCAGGGTGCGGCGGCGGATCATGGCTCAGGCCCTCTCGGCGGTGGCGTGGAAACTCGTGGCGGCGTCCAGCACCTGCGGCGCATCCGGCTGCACCTCCATCGCGATGATGGAGGAGGCGAGGCAGAGGTAGTAGCCCGCTGTGATGTTCACATCCGTGATCTGCCGGGGCGAGAACGCCGCCTGCATCCGCGCGAAGATCGCGGCCGGCACGCCCTTCAGCGCGGCATAGGCGAAGACATAGGCGGAGAGCGCGCTCTCCGCCTCCTCCAGCCCGTCCGGCACCTGGCCATCACGCAGCGCCTGCAACTGCGCCTCGCTCAGCCCCGCCTTGAGGCCGAGCGGCGCGTGGTGATGCCAGGCATAGGCGACGCCGCGGCCGGTGATGAGGATCACCAGCTCCTTCTGCTTCTCCGTCAGGTCGGTGCCGTAGCGGCAATAGCTGCCGAGATCGACGATCGCCGAAAGCCCCGCCGGCGCATGGGCGAAGGACTTCATGACGTTGGAGACGATGCCCCTCGTGCGGAGGAATTCTTCATAGGCCGCGGCGAGTTCGGGGGATTGCGCGGGATCGGCATCCGGCAGTCGCATGGCGTTGCTCCTCAAGCGGGATAACCGAATCGGTCGCGGTGGAACTGAAGGATGTCAGCGACGCAGCGGTCGGGCATCATGTCCGCGATGTTGTGCGGCATGTGTTCATATTCCGCCATGCGCACATCGGGGATGCGATCGCGCATGAGGTCATAGACATTCGCCTCCCCCACCGTCTCCCCACCCGGGAAGATCACCAGCGTGGGGCAGGCGATGCGGTGCAGCTCGCCGCTCCAATCCTGCGTCGTGTTGTAGCCGATGAAGCGGGCGAGGAAGCCAGCATCATTCTCCGCCGTCTGCTTCAGGAACCATTCGACCAGGCCAGGGTCACTCGTCGCCAGGTCGAAGCGCATGGCGATGGTCTTCGTCAGGAAGGGTGTCAGCCCCTCCTCCGCGATCCGCGTCAGCCAGCCGCGCGCGCTGGGGCTGAGGCCCGGCGTCGATCCCACCAGCGCCAGGCTCCGCACCTTCTCCGGATATTGCAGCGCCAGATTCTGCGCGACATAGCCGCCGGCCGAATTGCCCGTGACATGCGCGACATCGAGGCCGAGCAGCGTCATCAGCTCCGTCACATCGGCCACCAGCCGGGCCATGTCGAAAGGCTTGTCGGCAGCAGGAACGGAGGAGGCGCCATGCCCGCGCAGGTCCATCCGCACCAGCCGGAAATGCCGCGCCAGGCCCGGCGCCCAGGAATAGAAGCGCTGCGAATTGCCCATGGCGGAGTGCAGCAGCAGCATCACGGGCGGCTTGCGCCAGGGATCGGTGAAATCGTCGATGTAGTAGGCGATGCGTTCGCCGTCGCTGGTGGTGAAGTGGGCGCGTTCCGTCATCTCAATAGGCCGATCGCCCGCCATCGGCGGGAATGGTGGCACCCGTGATCATCCGCGCGGCGTCGCTGGCCAGGAACACCGCCGTCGCCGCGATATGCTCGGGATCGCCGATCCAGAAGGGATATTCCTTCATGCGGTTCACGGGGTCCTGCGGATCGCGCCCCGGCACCGCCGCTTCTTCCAGCGTGCCGAAGGTGCGGATGACGCGTTCCGTCATCACGCGGCCCGATGCGATGCAGTTCACCCGCACGCCTTGCTTCGCGTAATGCCCCGCCAGCGCGCGTGTCAGCGACAGGATCGCGCCCTTGGCGGCGCTGTAGCAATGCGCGGGGTTGGCGCCCCGCAGCGCGGCGCCGGAGGACATGTTGATCACCGCGCCGCCGCCGGCGGCGATGATGTGCGGGATGGCATGGCGGCAGCACAGGAAGGTGCCGCGCAGATCGAGGTTGATCGTGCGGTCGAAGGCCTCCAGCGGCACTTCCGTCACCGGCCCGTCCGCGGGGTCCGTGCCACCGGCGGTGTTGTACAGGAAATCGATCCGCCCGAAGCGCGCCACCGCCGCCGCCACCCCGGCCGCGACGCTATCGTCGCTCGTCACATCCATCGTCACGGCCAGCGCCTGGCCGCCGGCCTCGGTCACGGACCGCGCCGCCGCCTCCGCGCGGTCCGCCATCACATCCGCGACCACCACCGCCGCCCCCGCCTGCGCGAAGGCCCGCGCGGCCGCGCTGCCGATCCCGCCGCCACCGCCGGAGATGAAGGCAACCTTCCCCGCCAGCATCACGCGATCCCCGCCTTCACACGATCCCGATATTCCTGCTGCACCTGTTCCAGCGTGCGGAACTCCGCGCCCATCTTCGTGACGCCGTCGATCAACTTCTCCAGCATCATCATCCGATGCCCGCGGCCGATGACGTAGGGGTGGAAGGTGAAGACCAGCATCCCCCATTCATTCGTGCGGGTCATGTATTCGAAATCCGCCAGCCAATTCTCCAGCACCGCATTCGCATTCGCCAGCCCCGGCATCACCGCGCCGCCGACGCGGAAGAATTCGAAATGCGGGTGGTCGTCCAGCGACCAGGAGATCGGGATCTCCACCAGATCCGTCACCTCCCCGAATTGCAGCGGTGCGTCCGCGACGCAGACATCGCCGCGCCGCGCGAAATAGGGCTGGCAGTCATGCCCCATCATGCTGCTGTCGTACTGGCAGCCATGCTCGCGGATCAGGTCGATGGTGCGGTCACTGAGGTCCCAGGAGGGCGAGCGATAGCCCACCGGCCCCTTGCCCTGCAGCTGCTTGATCGCCTCCACCGCCAGCGCGAATTCATCGGCCTCCTTCGTCGCCTCCAGCGCGGCGGGCGGCACATGGCTCCAGCCATGATGGCCGATCTCATGTCCTTCGCGCAGGATGCGCTCGCAGGCCTGCGGATAGGTCTTGATGACGACACCCGGCACATACCAGCTCGCCTTGATACCGCGGCTGCCCAGCAGGTCCAGGATCCGCCCCGCGCCCACCACGCCGAATTCGCCGCGCGATACCGGCGTCGGCGTCGTCATGCCGCGGGATGCGAAGCCCGACCAGGTGTCGAAATCGAAGGAGAGGCAGGCAATGTGGCGCGGCATGGAGGACTCCCGCGCGCGCGGCGGGGTCTTCGCGCCGCACGCATGACGTGACTATCGTGGGCAGCATGAACGCCGCTCCCCCCCGCCGCAAGGCGTTGCCCCCGCAACACGGCGGCCTTGCCTGATGGGCATCCCCGCCTGGGTCGCGGCGCTGTCGGCAACGCTGCTGATGCAGACCGTCGCCTCCTTCCTCACGCAATCGCTGCCGGTCGTCGCGCCGCTGATCACCGCCAGCGCGGGGCTGGCGCCGGAGGCGATCGGCAATCTCGCTGCGCTGGTGGCACTCGGCACCGTACTGTTCCTGCTGCTGGGCGGGCCCTTCCTGGCGCGCTTCGGCCCGGTGCGCACCTTGCAGGCCGGCGCTGCGATGTCGGCGATCGCCATGCTGGTGGCAGCCACGGGATCGGCACCGGCGCTGGTGCTGGCCTCCCTGCTGCTCGGCATCGGCTACGGACCTTCGCCACCCGCGGGCAGCCGCATCCTGGCGGCGACGGCGCCGCCCGGCCACCGCACGCTGATCTTCTCCGTCAAGCAGGCAGGCGCACCGCTGGGTGGCGCGCTGGCGGGCCTCGCTACCGCGCCGCTCGCCGCGCATTTCGGCTGGGTGACGGCGCTGCTGGCGACCATCGCCGTCGCGCTGCTGGCCGCCGCCATTATCCAGCCGCTGGAACGCACGCTCGATGTCGAACGCGATCCGACCCAGCGCATCACGCTGCTCACGCTGTTCCGCCGTTCCACCTGGCTGGCGCCGATCGCCGCACTCGGCCTGCATCGCGCCCTGCCGCCGCTGACCGTGCTGGCGATGAGCTTCGCGACGCTGCAGGGCTGCCTCTTCACCTTCACCGTCACCTGGCTGACGCTGGACCACGGCATCGGCCTGGTGCAGGCGGGCACGGCCTTCGCCTGCATGCAGGGCGCGGGTGTGGTGGCGCGCATCCTGCTGGGCTGGCTGGCAGACCGCACGGGCCAGCCCTCCCTGAACCTGCTGGTACAGGCGGGTGTGGCCTGTGCCGCCGGCATCGCCTTCGCGCTGATGCCGGGCGATGCCGCGCCCTGGCTGATCTACACGCTGTCGGGCCTGGCGGGCTTCGTGGCGGCGAGTTGGAACGGCATCTACATGTCGGAAGTCGCGCGCCTGGTGCAGCCCGCGCAGGTCGCTGCCGCGACATCCGGCTCCACGCTCTTCACCTTCCTCGGCTATCTCGCCGCCCCCGTCTTCTTCGCGCTGATGGTGTCGCTGACGGGAAGCTGGACGCTGGCCTTCCTGGTCGCGGCGGGGCAGCTCGGCGTGGTGGGGCTGGGGGCGGCGCTGCTGTTGCGGCGCGCCATCCGCCGCGGGTAGAGCTTCGCGGCACACGGGAGAAACGGCGATGACGCTCTGGGTCCGCTACGCGCGCAACGGGATGGAAGGCTTCGGCACGCTGGAGGGCGATGCCATCCAGCCCCACACCGGCGACCTCTTCGCCACCGCCGCGCCCGAAGGCGCGCCCTTCCCGCTGGCGGAGGCGACGCTGCTGCCCCCAATCCGCCCCACGATCTTCATCGGCCTCTGGAACAATTTCGCCGAGGCCGCGACGAAGCAGGGGCTTTCCCACCCCGAATCGCCGCTGTTCTTCCTGAAGTCGCCCCGCAGCATCGTCGGCCCCGACGCCACCATCGCGCCGCCACCCGGCTACACCGGCCGCGTCATCTATGAAGGCGAACTCGGCCTGGTGATCGGCAAGCGCGTCTCCAACGCGACGGAGGAGGAAGCCGCCGCCGCCATCTTCGGCCTGACCTGCGTGAATGACGTGACGGCGCTGGATACGCTGACGGCCGATCCGTCCTTCCCGCAATGGGCGCGCGCCAAGGGTGCCGACAGCTTCGGCCCGGTCGGCCCCGCCATCGCCACGGGGCTCGACTGGTCAGCGCTGCGCGTGAAGGTTTCCCTGAATGGCCGCGTGCGCCAGGACTATCCGACGTCGGACATGATCCTCCCGCCGGCGCGCATCGTCTCCCTGCTGTCACGGGACATCACGCTGGAACCCGGCGACCTGATCGCCTGCGGCACGAGCGTCGGCGCGCTGCCGATGCGCCCCGGCATGACCGTCGAGGTCACGATCGAGGGCATCGGCACGCTGCGCAACCTGTTCGGCGGCTGACAAGCCTCCCGGTCCAGGGTCCGGTTGGACCCTGGCGAGGGGGTGCAGGGGGAGCAGCGCTCCCCCTGCAATCACCCGAACAGGTTCCCGCCCGCCTTCACCGCCGCAGCCACCTTGGCGACGTAGTTGCCCTGGAAGCGCGCGCCATCCAGCTCCACCGCGGAAGGCTGCCGGCTGCCATCGCCATCCGTGATGGTGGAGGCGCCATAGGGGCTGCCGCCCTTCACCTCGCCCACGCCCATCTGCCCCTGGAAGGCATAGGGCAGGCCCACGATGATCAGGCCGAGATGCATCAGCGTCGGCAGGAAGGTCAGGATCGTGCTCTCCTGCCCGCCATGCTGCGTGGCGGAGGAGGTGAACACCGACCCCACCTTCCCGTTCAGCGCGCCCTTGGCCCAGAGACCGCCGGTCTGGTCGATGAAGTTCCGCATCTGGGACGTGACGCTGCCATAGCGCGTGCCGCTGCCGAAGATGATGGCGTCATAGTTCGGCAGGTCGTCCACCGTCGCCACCGGCGCGGCCTGGTCCATCTTGTAGTAGGATTTCCGCGCGACATCCTCCGGCACCAGTTCCGGCACGCGCTTGATGTCCACCTCGGCGCCGGCGGCGCGGGCACCTTCGGCCACGGCCTGCGCCATGGTCTCGATGTGGCCATAGGCGGAATAGTAGAGCACGAGCACACGGGTCATCGGGCAGCTCCCATTGGGTTGCGGTCGGGAGCTCTAACGTTCCAGCGTGGCAATCGGCCATCAGCCGATGGTGATGATGATCAGAAGCCCGGCGGATGATCCGCCGGGCCTACCCGTTCAATAGCAGCCTGCCACCCGCGCCCTGGCCCGCACCAGCGCCAGCACCGTGTCGCAAATCGGCACCGGCACCTCCACCAGCGCCGCCAGTTCCACCACGGCGCCGAGCAGCGCATCGATCTCCATCGGCCGGCCCCGTTCCAGATCCTGCAGCATGGAGGTCTTGTGAGCGCCCACTTCCGCGCCGCCGGCGATGCGCTTGTCCACGTCGATCGCGAAGCGCACGCCGAGCTTCTCCGCCACCGCCTGGCCTTCCAGCATCATCGCCCGCGCCACGCCGCGCTGGCCGGGATCGCCGATCAGCACGTCCAGCGTCACGCCCGTCAGCGCGCTGATCGGGTTGAAGGCCATGTTGCCCCAGAGCTTGACCCAGAGCTCGTCCCGGATCTTGGGGCGCACCGGCGCCTTCAGCCCGGCCGCGATCAGCGCCTCGCTCAGCGCGCTGACGCGCGGGCTGCGGCTGCCGTCGGGTTCGCCGAGGGTGAAGCGGTCGCCATAGGTGTGCTCGATGACCCCGGGTTCCGGCACCTCGGCCGCCGGATAGACGATGGCGCCGATGGCCCGCGACGGCGCCAGCAAGTCACTGACGACGCCGCCGGGATCGACGCTCTCCACCCGCCGCCCCTCATGCGGGCCCGCGAGCTTATGGAAATACCACCAGGGAATGCCATTCACCGCGGAGACGATGGCCGTCTCCGGCCCCAGCAGCGGCTGCATCTGCCTGGCCGCCCCCGGCAGCGAATGGGCCTTGAGCGTGACGACGACATAGTCCTGCACGCCCGCTTCCTCGGCGGTCGCGACGGCGCGGACGGGCACGGTGATCTCCGTGCCCTCGCTCCGCAGCACCAGGCCCTTCTGCTGCATGGCGGCCAGATGCGGGCCACGGGCAATCACCGTGACCTCGTGATCCCCGCGGGCGGCGAGCTTCGCCGCCATCAGCCCGCCGATCGCGCCGGCGCCAAACACACAGATTTTCATGGTTTGCGCCACCGATTCAGCTCTCCGGGGCATTCGCCCCTCCGACCATCGGGGGCGTTCACAGCGAAAGCCCCAGCTTCTCCGCCAGCCCGATGCGCATCAGCTTGCCCGTCGCCCCCTTCGGGATTTCCGGCAGGAACACGACCTTCCGCGGCACCTTGAAATCGGCCAGGTGCTTCGATGCGAAGTCGCGCAGCTCCCGCTCCGTCAGTTCCATGCCGTCCCGCAGCACCACCGCCGCGCCCACTTCCTCGCCCAGCTTGGCGTGGGGGATCGCGAAGGTCAGCGCCTGCGCCACCGCCGGGTGGTCGGAGAGGATGCCATCCACCTCCAGCGGGGAGACCTTCTCCCCACCCCGGTTGATCAGTTCCTTCAACCGCCCCGTGAGCATGAGGAACCCGTCCTCATCGAACATCCCCTGGTCCCCGGTCCGGAACCAGCCATTGGTGAAGGCTTTAGCGTTGGCTTCCGGGTTCGCCTCATAGCCCTTGGTCACGTTCGGCCCGCGGATCACGACTTCCCCGATGCCCCCCTTGGCCATGATCGATCCGTCATCATCCATGATCGCCACCTCCGGCCCGGCCGGCAGCCCGACCAGCCCCGGCTTGCGCGGGCCCGCCAGCGGGTTGGAGCACATCTGGTGGCTCGCCTCCGTCATGCCGTAGCTCTCCACCAGCGGCACGCCGAACACGTCTTCCAGTTGCTTCATCACCGGCCCGGGGAGGGAGGCGGAGGAGGATCGGATGAAGCGCAGCGGCGCGCGCTTGATGATCTCCGCGTTGCGCTCGGCCCGCGTCAGGATCGTCTGGTGCATGGTCGGCACGGCCGTGTACCAACTCGGCCGTTCCTCATCCATCCAGCGGAAGAACTTCAGCGCGTCGAAGCCCGGCGTGCAGCACACGGAAGCCCCCGCACCCAGGGATGACAGCACCGCCGCGATCAGCCCATGGATGTGAAACAGCGGCATGATGTTGAGGCAGGCATCCGCCGGCGTCAGCGCCAGCGTCGCGCCGATGTGCCGGGCGGAGGCGCAGATATTGCCCTGCGTCAGCGGCACGATCTTCGGCCGCGCCGTGGTGCCGGAGGTATGCAGCACCAGCGCGACGTCATCCTCTCCCGCCATCCCCGGGGACGCCGCGCTGCCCGAGGGCCCGCCCTCCAGCGTGAAGGCGCCCGCGCCGCCCGCCGCATCCGGCACCAGCTCGATCACCGGCACGCCGAGCTTCGCGGCCGCACCCCGCGCCGGCGTCTCGTTCCCCTTCAGGACGATCAGCGCCTTCGCCTTCAGATCGTCGATGTAGAATTCGAATTCCTCGCCCCGGTAGCTCGGGTTGAGCGGCGCGGTGGTGGCGCCGGCGGCCACGGACACGAAGGCGGTCGCCATTTCCGGCCCGTTCGGCAGCACCATCGCCACCCGGTCGCCGCGCCCGATGCCGCGCGCGTTCAGCGCGGCCACCGTTGCCGCCGCCAGGGCCCGCAGCCCGTCATAGGTCAGGGCGGCCCGCCCCTCCGTCGCGCGGATGGCGGCGGCGTTCCCCTTCCCCTGTTGCAGCAGTTCCACAGTGGTGCGGTAGGCGACCATCTTGAAGTCTCCCCTGTCTTGGCGCCGAGTATGCCGGGCAGGCTTCCCGCGCGGAAGGGAGCCCGAACTGGCCCCGCCCCCTGCCGCGGTGCTAGGCACGGGATGTGACGATCCGCCGATGGATGCTCCCGGCCTGCCTCCTCGCCACGCTGGCTGCCCCGGCCCTGGCGCAGCCTTCCGCGCGCGATGTGCGGGATGCCGAACGCACCGCCACCGAACGCCGCCGCGCTGCCGAAGCCGCCACCGAACGCGCCCGCGCCCTGGCGGAGGAGGAGATCCGCCTGGCGGAGCGCCGGGTGGAAGCCGCCGCCCGCGCCCAGGCCGCCGAAGCCCTGGTGGAGGAAGCGCGCCAGCAGCTGATCGCCGCCCGGCGCGACGGCCAGGCCGCTTCCGCGGAAATGTCCCGCCGCGCCGCCGCGCTGCGTCCCCTGCTGCCCGTCATGCTCCGCCTCTCCCTCTGGCCGGCGGAGACGGTGCTGGCCGTGCCGGGGGAGCCGGATGACGCCCTGCGGGGCGCGCTGGTCCTGCGCGGCCTGGTCCGGCGGCTGGAGGAGGAGGCCGCCGCGCTGCGCCTGGCCGAGCAGGCCGCCCAGGAGGCAGAGCGCCGGGCGGCGCGGGAGGCCGAGTCGCTCGCCACCGCCGAGGCCGCGGCGCGGGAGGCCGAGGCCGTCCTGGAACAGGAGCTGGCCGAGGCCCGCCGCCGCCGCGGCGCGGCGGAGGAGGCCGAGGAACGCGCCGCCACCCGGGCCGCCGAAGCCGCCGCCCGCGCCGGCGACCTGGCCGATGTCCTGGCGCGCCTGGAACGCGAAAGACAGCGGCGGGAGGCCGAGGAACGCGCCAACGCCGCCGCCCGGGCCGCGGAGGCCGCCCGCCGCGCCGCGGAGGAAGCCCGCGAACGCCGCCTGGCGGAGGCCGCGCGCGCCCGTGCCGCGGAACGCGCCGCCGAGGAAGCCCGGGCGGAAGCCCGCAACCGCACCGCCAACCGCGCAGCCCCGCGGGAGGAACCGCCCCCGCGCCAGGCCGCCGCCCCCGTGGTCCCGACCGGTGGCCGCGCCGTGCCCGTGGCCGGGCGGGTGGCGACGCAATGGGGCGAAGCCGTTGCCGGCGGCCCGCATCGGGGCATCACCTATGCGGCGGCCGGGGGCGCCCGGGTGGTGTCCCCCTGCAACGGTCGCGCCGTCTTCGCCGCCCCATTCCGATCCTTCGGGCTTCTGTTGATTGTGGATTGCGGTGCAGGATACCATTTTGTTCTGGCCGGGCTCGATCGGCTTGACGCCTCCGCCGGGCAGCGGCTTCTGGCGGGGGAGCCGATCGGTGTGCTCGGCGGGGCTGGCGCGGCGGGCGGTTCCCTCTATGTGGAGCTTCGGCGCAACGGGCAGCCGGTGGATCCGCGGCCCTGGTTCGCGGCGCGGGGGTAACCCCGGGGTCATAACCCCGGGTCATATTGGTCAGGTCGCGGGCCTTCCGGCCCGGGACCCAAGGATGCGGGTGGTCGCATGAGCGACGTGTCTGGACAGCAGGATGATCGGCGCACCCCCAAGGTCGCGCGGATTCCGAATCTCGGCGCCTCTCCTGCCGGGCCAAGCGTGATGGCCGCCCCACCCGCCTCGAGGCGCCGTCGCCTCGGCACCTTCGGCGCCGTCACCGCGGCCTTCCTGGCCGGCGCCGTCATCGGCCCGGTCATCGCCCTGCCCACCATCCAGGCCTGGGCGCAGGATGGCGGACGGGCGGAGACCTATCGCCTGCTCAACCTGTTCGGCGATGTCTTCGAACGCATCCGCGCCGAATATGTGGAGCCCGTCACCGACCGCGACGTGATCGAGAACGCGATCAACGGCATGCTGCAGGGCCTGGACCCGCACAGCAGCTACATGAACCCGCGCAGCTTCCGCGACATGCAGGTGCAGACGCGCGGCGAATTCGGCGGCCTCGGCATCGAAGTCACGCAGGAGGGGGGGTACGTCAAGGTCATCTCCCCGATCGACGACACCCCCGCCGCCCGTGCCGGCGTGAAGCCCGGCGACCTCATCACCCACCTCAACGGCCAGTCCACCCAGGGCCTGACCTTGCAGGAAGCGGTGGAGCAGATGCGCGGCGAACGCGGCACCGCCATCCGCCTGACCATCCGGCGCGAAGGCGAGTCGCGCCCGGTCGAACTCTCCCTGACGCGCGACGTCATCCGCCCGCAGGTCGCCCGCTTCCGGATGGAAGGCAACGACATCGCCTATGTCCGCCTCTCCTCCTTCAATGAGCAGACGGAAGGCGCGCTGCGCCGCGCCATGACGTCCATGCGCAACCAGGCCGGCACCAACCTGAAGGGCGTCATCCTCGACCTCCGCAACAACCCCGGCGGCCTGCTCGACCAGGCCGTGCAGGTGGCGGATGACTTCCTGGACCAGGGGGAGATCGTCTCCACCCGCGCCCGCCGCGCGGAAGACGCGCAGCGCTGGAACGCCCGCCCCGGCGACATCGCCCAGGGCCTGCCGATGGTCGTGCTGGTCAATGCCGGCTCCGCCAGCGCCTCCGAAATCGTTGCCGGCGCGCTGCAGGATCATCGTCGCGCAATCGTGATGGGCGTGAAGTCCTTCGGCAAGGGCAGCGTCCAGACCGTGATGCCCATCCCCGGCCAGGGCGCCATCCGCCTGACGACGGCGCGCTACTACACGCCCTCAGGCCGCTCCATCCAGGCGACGGGGATCGAGCCGGATATCGAGGTGCTGGCCGCCCGCGTGGACCCCAACGCGCCGGCGCGGGACCGCGAAGCCGACCTGCGTCGCGCGCTGCGCAACGACGGCGAACGCGCCGCCGCCGCGCCGCAGCCCGCGCCGCCCCCCCTGCCGCCGCTGAACCTGCCGGCCGGCGTGCTGGACCGGGTCGTGCGCGCCCCGGCCGAAGGCGCCCCTGCCTTCGACCCGACCAAGCCCGAGACCGACCACCAGCTGCAACAGGCGGCCCAGCTGCTGCGCGCCATCGCCGCCGCCCCCGCCCAGCCGCAGCGCCGCGTCCAGCGCTGAATCCACCGATGCCTGGCGGCCGATGAGGGTGACAAGCCGCCAGGCGCTGGCCGGATTCTGGGCCGGGCTCCTCCTCATCCTCGGCGCCGGCGCCATCACCCTGCAATGGCTGGGCCCGCCGGCCCCGGCCACGGCCGGCGTCGCGGATCCCGCCAGCCCGCCGGATGCCCCCGCCACGGCCACCGCCGCCGGCACTGCCCCGCAAGCCACGCCACAGGCCACGGCGGCAGCGCCCGCGCCGCCCGCAGCGGCACCATCGGCATCCGCGTCGCCCGCGGCAGCGGCGCCCGTGCCGCCCGCCACGGGATCCGCCACCCCGGTGGCAGCGCCGGAACCGCCGCCGCTCTCCACCGCCACCGCCCGCCGCGCCGCGGCCGACCCCGCCATCCCGCCGCCCGACCCGCTGCTGCAGGAAGCCTCCCGCCACGGCGCGCCCATCCCGAAGCTCGGCCCGGACGGCCGCACCGCCATCCGCACCTATGCCCGCCCCTTCGACCGGGAGGATCGCCGCCCCCGCATCGGCCTGATCGTCGGCAACATGGGCGCCTTCGCCCAGCATTCGGAGGAAGCGATCCGCCGCCTGCCCGGCGCCGTCACCCTCGCCTTCAGCCCCTACGCCACCCGCCCCGAACCCCTGCTGGAACGCGCCCGCGCCCGGGGGATGGAGGTGCTGACCGCCCTGCCGCTGGAACCCGCGGGCTATGGGCGGGATGCCGATCCCGGCGACCGCGCCCTGCTGACCACCCTGCCGGTCGGCGAGAATATCGAACGCCTGGAATGGGCCCTGTCCCGCACCCCCGCCCAGGTCGGCGCCATCGGCGCGCTGTCGCGCATGCGGGGCGAACGCTTCGCCCAGAATGCGGAATTGCTGGCGCAGATGCAGCAGGTGCTCACCGCGCGCGGGCTGCTCTACATCGATCCCCGCCCAGGCGCGCCCCAGCCCGCCCGCGCCATCGGCCGCACCGTCGATGTCCTGCTGGACGAACCCTCCGAGACCCGGGGCGAGATCGAACGCCGCCTGGCCGAGCTGGAAGCCCTGGCCCGCGCCAGCACGCCCAGCTCCGCCCTCGGCCTGGTCGGCAACCCCACCCCCGCTGCCGTCGCCGCCATCCTGTCCTGGGCCAGCGGGCTGGAGGAACGCGGCGCGGTCCTCGCCCCCGTCACCACCATGCTCCGCCGCCCCGCCGAACAGGCCGCGACACCAGCCGCCGCGACTCGGTGACGATCCGGGGGCGCGGCGCTACAAGCGGGCCATGAGCCCCCTCCCCTACCGCCCCAATGTCGGCGCCGTCCTGTTCAACCAGGCGGGCCTGGTCCTCATCGCCCGCCGGGCGGACATGCCCAATGCCGAAGGCCATGCCGGCGGCTGGCAACTGCCCCAGGGCGGGGTGGATGAGGGGGAGGACCTTCGCGTCGCCGTCCTGCGCGAACTGGCGGAGGAGATCGGCACGAACAAGGCCGAGATCATCGCCGAACACCCGGAATGGCTGACCTACGACTTCCCGCCGGAACTCCAGCGGATGCGCATGGCGCAGAGATACCGCGGGCAGCGGCAGCGCTGGTTCGCGCTGCGCTTCACGGGGGTGGACGGCGACATCAAGCTCGATGCGGACCCGCACCCGGAATTCGATGCCTGGCGCTGGGCGAGGATCGAGGAACTGCCGGGGCTGGCGGTCAGCTTCAAGCGGGGGATCTATGAGGAGCTGGTGCGGGCATTCGGGCCGCTCGCCCGGTGATTGATGGGGAAGGCGCTGCCTTCCCCATACCCCATCAGCCAGGGGGGAGACCCCCCCTGGACCATCATCAATATCCCCGCGGTCCAGGGTCCCGCTGGACCCTGGCATGGGGGGTACGGGGGGAACGGCGTTCCCCCCGGGCCACTACTCCGCCGTCGCCCCGCTGATCTCCACCAACTGCTTCCACCGATCCTCCTCGGCCCGCCAGAACTCCAGGAACGCCGCCGGCGTCGCATCCGTGACGACCTGGAAGCCCAGCGGCGCCAGGCGCTCTCCGAAATCCGGCGCCCGCGCCACCTGCACGATGGACGCGTGCACCCTCTCCAGCACCGGCGCCGGCAGGCCGGGGGGCGAGACGACGGCATACCACGCCTGGGCATCGATCCCCTGGCCCGGCAGCACCTCATCCATCCCCGGCACATTCTCCAGCCCCGGCACGAAGGTCACGCGGCTGGCGGAGCCCACGGCCAGCGGCCGCACCCGGCCTTCCCGCACATGCGGCATCAGCGCCGGCATCACGTCGAACATCATGTCGATATTGCCGGCGACCAGGTCCTGGATGGCCGGCCCGCCGCCGCGATAGGGCACATGGGTGATGTCCACATTGGCCGCCCGCTTCACCCGTTCGATGAAGAGATGGCTGGTGGTCCCGGTGCCGGAGGACCCCATGGAAACGCGGCCCGGATTGGCGCGGGCGAAGGCGATCAGCTCCGCGAAGCTCCGCCAGGGGCGCTGCGCATTCACCACCATCAGGATGGTGCCGGTGGACACGCGCGTGACGGGGCCGAGGTCCCTCAGCGGGTCGATCGGCATGCGGTTGCCATAGAGGAACTTGTTCGCCGCCAGCGTATTCGCCGCCGCCAGCATCAGCGTGTGGCCGTCGGCCGGCGACTGCGCGACATGCTGGCTGCCGATATTGCCGCCGGCGCCGGCACGGTTCTCCACCACGAAGGGCTGGCCCAGCAGCGCCTGCAACCGCTCCGCCAGCATCCGCGCGGTGATGTCAAGCGCACCGCCGGCGGCGATCGGCACCACGATGCGCGTCGGGCGGTTCGGCCAGGGCGCCTGTGCCAGCGCGGGTGTCGCCAGCAGGGCAAGCGGGGTCATCAGGGCAGAGCGGCGGGTCAACATGGTCCAAGGTCTCCCGGTTTCGGATGGAAGATGGCAAGCGGTGGCCGTTTCGTCATCGTCCTTCGCGGCCCCCGCCCCGGGCGTGACGATTCACCTATCCCGCGGGCTGGCCCAGAAAGGCGCGGGCGAGGGCCCGCCACATCTGCTTGCGGTTCAGTTCCCAATCATAGGGCAGGCCGCGATGCACATCCCCGGCCGCCAGCGCCACCGCCTGTTCCCGGTGCAGCCAGGACCAGCGGTCGCTGATGCCCCAGGTCAGCAGGGACCGCGCACCGCCCTCGAACGCCGCGGAGGCGAAGGCATGGACGCGCTGCGCCACGGCGAAGTCGCGGGCGGGGAAGTCGCCGACCGGCGGGCGAAGCTCCCGCACATCCAGCTCCGTGATCAGCACCTGAAGATCGAGCGCCCGGATCTGCCGCACGAAATCCCGGAACTGGTCCGGCCGGAAGGCATTGCGGAGCTGGAGATGCGCCTGGATGCCCACCGCATCCAGCGGCACGTTCCGCGCGCGCAGCCCGCGCAGCAGCCGCAGCAGCCGCTGGCGCTTCTCCTCGGATGACGGCGTGTCGTCCTCCACCCCGTAATCGTTCAGCGTGATGCGCAGCAGCGGGTCCCTCTCCCGCGCCGCGCGCAGCGCGATGGCGATGTAGTCGGGGCCGAGCGCCCGCAGCCAGGGCGTGTCGCGGAGGTCGGTGGTGTTCCCCGGCGGCTCCGGCACGTCCGATCCCGGCGGGTTGGCGATGGGTTCGTTCACCACGTCCCAGTCCCGGATGCGGGCGCGGGTGTGGGACAGGACGCGGTCGAAATGCGCGTCCATCACGGCGCGGGCGCGGCGCGGGCCCTCCCCGATCGCAGCCACGGCCCAGGGCGGCAGGTCCTGGTGCCAGACCAGCGCATGGCCGCGCACGGTCTTGCGGAAATGGGCCGCCCAGGCGAGCAGCGCATCGAGCGACCCGGTCTCGAACCGCCCTTCCTCCGGCTGCAGCGCCGCGAATTTCCCCTCATATTCCGGCACCAGCACGCTGGCTTCCTGCGCAACCAGGGCCGCGAATTCAGGCTCCTCCGCGATCAGCTTCGCGGTGACGGCGCAGCCATAGGTCAGGCCACGGCTGGCCGCGATTTCCCCGAGCGGCCGGTCCGGCGCGCTTTGCGGGCTGAAGGGCTGCCCGGCGGCGGCCTGCGCCAGGAAGGGCGAGAGCAGGAAGGGCGCCGCCGCGCGGCGGGTCAGGCGCAAGGTCAGGCCGCCATGGCGGGCGACCGCGCGTCATTCGCCGCCGCTTCCTTCGCCAGCGCCTGGCGGAACCGGTCGCGCCGCCATTCCAGCAGCTTCCAGGCGCCCCGCGCCGCGACGGCGGAAAGCCGCCCGCGCGGTTCCAGCCCGATCGACTTGAAGACCATGCCCATGCCCCGCTCGATATGGCGGAAGCGATAATAGCCCATCGCGCGGCTCATATAGCCGGCAATGCAACGGTCATGGCTGTAGGGCGTGTCCTCGGTCTCGTTCCCGCAATGGAAGGCGAAGGCGAGCTCGTCATCCTCGCTCTCCCCGATCCGCCCCGTCGCGACCTTCAGCCGCTGGAGGAAGGACAGGTTCTCCCGCGCCAGGTACCGCTTCATGTGGTCGTAGAAGAGCTTGAAGTGCCGGTATTCATCCGCCGCGATCAGGCGGCAGATCTCCTTCAGCACCGGCTCCTCGGTCGCCTCGCCGAGCGCGGTGTAGTAGCTGCTGGTCCCGGTCTCCACCATGCAGCGGGCGATCAGCTCCCCGGTCCGCGATCCGCGGATGGAGGCATCGGCCTTCACGTCGATCTGGTAGCCCGCGCGGTAACGGGCGAAGGCGGCTTCGAAATCCCAGCCCGGATCGGCCAGCATCCCCCAGCGGCCGAGCGTGTCGCCGTGCTGCGTCTCCTCCACCCCCCAATGCTCGGCAGCCGCCTGGAAGGCGGGATCATCGCCGAAGACGCGGGCGAGGTAGGTGACGTAGTCGGCCGCGTTCCGCTCCACCATCGCCGCCGCCTTGATGAGCGGCACGACCCCCGGATCGAGCTTCGTCCGGTCGAAGCGGTCCCAGCCGACCTGATCGATATGCCAGTGCTTCATCGCCGGAAGGCCATCCCCTTGCTGGCGTCATGCGCCTGCCCGCCAATGTTCGGCGGCGGCGGCACGGATTCAAGCCGCCTTGAAACACGAAGGGCCGCGCCGCATGACGCGGCGCGGCCCTGTCGGGACACGATGTGGAATTCAGGCCGCTTCGGCGACGGAAACGGCGACCCGCGCGGCCAGCAGCTTCGCCATCACGGCGTCGCGGCGTTCCGGCGTCTCGCTGCCGGAAGCGGCATAGGCGGCCTCGGCCTCCTTCAGCCGCGCCTCGGCGCCGGCCTTGGACAGCTGCGCCACCGGCGTCGCCTCATCCGCCAGCACCGTGCAGCGATCCGGCGTCACTTCGGCGAAGCCGCCGGCGACATAGAGGCGTTCGGTGATCTGCCCGCCCTCGGTCACGGCGATCACGCCGCCGCGGAGCGTGACGATCATCGGCGCGTGGCCGGGCAGGACGCCCATCTCGCCCTCGGCGGCGGGCAGCACGGCCATCTCCACCGCGCGGCTCAGCAGCAGCTTCTCCGGGGAGACGAGTTCGAGCTGGAAGGTGGCCATCGGGTGATCCCGTTCTCAGTCATGAAGCCCGCCCGAGGCATGGGCGGGCATGGCGCCCGGCCCATCAGGGCCGGGCGGTCAGTCTCAGGCCGCGGCCTTGAGCGTCTCGGCCTTCTTCACGGCCTCCTCGATGGTCCCCACCATGTAGAAGGCGGCTTCCGGGAGGTGGTCGTATTCGCCCTTGCAGATCGCCGCGAAGCTGCGGACCGTGTCCTCCAGCTTCACGAAGACGCCGGGGGTGCCGGTGAAGACTTCCGCGACGTGGAAGGGCTGGGAGAGGAAGCGCTGGATCTTGCGCGCGCGCGCCACGATCAGCTTGTCCTCTTCCGAGAGCTCGTCCATGCCCAGGATGGCGATGATGTCCTGCAGGGACTTGTAGGTCTGCAGGATCTTCTGCACTTCGCGGGCCGTGTTGTAGTGCTCCTCGCCCACGATCCGCGGATCCATCGCGCGGCTCGTGGAGTCCAGCGGGTCCACCGCCGGGAAGATCGCCATTTCGGCGATGGAGCGGGAGAGCACCGTCGTCGCGTCAAGGTGCGCGAAGGACGTCGCCGGCGCCGGGTCGGTCAGGTCGTCCGCCGGCACGTAGATCGCCTGCACGGAGGTGATCGACCCCTTCTTCGTGGAGGTGATGCGTTCCTGCAGCGCGCCCATGTCGGTGGCCAGCGTCGGCTGATAGCCCACGGCGGAGGGGATGCGGCCCAGCAGCGCGGACACTTCCGCGCCCGCCTGCGTGAAGCGGAAGATGTTGTCGATGAAGAACAGCACGTCCTGGCCCTGCTCGTCGCGGAAGTATTCCGCGACCGAGAGGCCGGAGAGCGCGACGCGCGCGCGGGCACCCGGCGGCTCGTTCATCTGGCCGTACACCAGCGCCACCTTGGAGCCTTCGGTGTTGCCGTCGTTCAGCTTGATGACGCCGGCATCACACATCTCGTGATACAGGTCGTTGCCCTCGCGGGTCCGCTCACCGACGCCGGCGAAGACGGACACGCCGCCATGCGCCTTGGCGATGTTGTTGATGAGTTCCTGGATGGTGACCGTCTTGCCCACGCCGGCGCCGCCGAACAGGCCGATCTTGCCGCCCTTCAGGTAGGGGGCCAGCAGGTCAACCACCTTGATGCCCGTCACCAGGATCTCCGCGCTCGTCGCCTGGTCCTCGAAGGACGGCGCCTCGCGGTGGATGGTATAGGTCTTCTCATGCGGCACCGGGCCACGCTCGTCGATCGGCTCACCGATGACGTTCATGATGCGGCCCAGCGTGCCCGTGCCCACCGGCACGGAGATGCCCGCGCCCGTGTCCACGACTTCGGCGCCGCGGACCAGACCATCGGTCGTGTCCATGGCGATGGTGCGCACCGTGCGCTCACCCAGGTGCTGCGCCACTTCCAGGACCAGCGTGCGGTCGTCGATCTTGACGTGCAGCGAGTTCAGGATGGAGGGCAACTCGGCGGGGAACTGGACGTCCACCACGGCGCCGAGAACCTGCGAAACCTTGCCGACATTGTTCTTCATGGCTTTGCTCCTCAGACCGCCTCGGCACCGGAGATGATCTCGATCAGCTCCCTGGTGATGTTGGCCTGTCGCGTGCGGTTGTAGTTGAGCGTGAGCTTGTTGATCATCTCGCCCGCATTGCGGGTCGCGTTGTCCATCGCCGTCATCTGGCTGCCGAAGAAGCCCGCCGCGTTCTCGAGGATCGCGCGGTACATCTGGATCGCCAGGTTCTGCGGCAGCAGCGTCGCGAGGATCTCCTCCTCGCTCGGCTCGTATTCATACAGGGCCTGCGGGCCGGTGGGCGCCGCGGTCGCGGACGTCGCCGGCAGCATGGCCGGGATCATCTGCTGCGCGGACGGCACCTGGCTGATGACGCTGCGGAAGCGGTTGTAGACCAGCGTGCAGACGTCGAACTCGCCCGCCTCCAGCATCTCCGTCACGCGGGTCGCGACGGCCTGCGCATCGCCGAAATCGACGCGCTTCTTGCCCTGGAAGCTGATCTCGCCAACGATCCGGCTGCCGAATTCGCGCTTCAGGAAGGTCGCGCCCTTGCGGCCGACGGACAGCACCTTCACCGTCTTGCCCTCCGCCTCCAGCTCCCGGATCTTCGTCCGGGCGAAGCGGCTGACATTGGTGTTGAAGGCGCCGGCCAGGCCGCGGTCACCCGTGACCACGACCAGCAGGTGAACCTTGTCGCTGCCGGTGCCGACCAGCATCTTCGGCGCGTCCGGGCTGCCCGCCACGGAAGCGCCGAGGGACGCCAGCATGCGCTCCATGCGCTCGGCATAGGGGCGCGCGGCCTCGGCCGCCAACTGGGCGCGGCGGAGCTTCGCCGCCGCGACCATCTTCATCGCCTGGGTGATCTTCCGCGTGCTCTTCACCGAGGTGATCCGAGCACGCAGCGCCTTGAGGCTGGCCATCCGCCGCTATCCCTTTTCGCCTAGCCTCAGCTGAAGGACTTGGCGAAGCCGTCGAGGAAGGCGGTCAGCTTGCCCTCGACATCCTTCTTGATCTCGCGGTCGTTGCGGATCGAGGCGACGATCTCCGGCGCGCGCGCCTTGATCTCGGACAGGAACTGCCGCTCGAACTCGCCGACCTTGTTCAGGGGCAGGCTGTCCAGGTAGCCGCGCGTGCCGGCGAACAGGCTCAGCACCTGCTCCTCCACCGGAACCGGCTTGTACTGCGGCTGCTTCAGCAGTTCCGTCAGGCGCGCGCCGCGCGCCAGCAGGGCCTGCGTCGTGCTGTCGAGGTCGGAGGCGAACTGCGCGAAGGCCGCCATCTCGCGGTACTGCGCCAGCTCCAGCTTGATCTTGCCGGCCACCTGCTTCATCGACTTGACCTGCGCGGCGGAGCCGACGCGGGACACCGAGAGGCCGACATTCACGGCGGGGCGGATGCCCTTGAAGAACAGTTCCGTCTCCAGGAAGATCTGCCCGTCCGTGATCGAGATCACGTTGGTCGGGATGTAGGCGGAAACGTCGCCGGCCTGCGTCTCGATGACCGGCAGGGCTGTCAGCGACCCCTTGCCGAAATCGTCGTTCATCTTGGCGGCCCGCTCCAGCAGACGGCTGTGCAGGTAGAACACGTCGCCCGGATAGGCTTCGCGGCCCGGCGGACGGCGCAGCAGCAGCGACATCTGGCGATAGGCGACGGCCTGCTTGGACAGGTCGTCATAGAAGATGACCGCGTGCATCGCGTTGTCGCGGAAGTATTCGCCGAGCGTGCAGCCCGTGTAGGGCGCCAGGAACTGCATCGGCGCCGGGTCGGAGGCGGTGGCGGCGACGACGATCGAGTACTCGAGCGCGCCGTTCTCCTCCAGCGTCTTCACAAGCTGCGCGACGGTGGAACGCTTCTGGCCGATGGCGACGTAGATGCAGAACAGCTTCTTGCTGTCGTCATCACCCGCGGCGGCGTTGGCCACCTTCTGGTTGATGATGGTGTCCAGGATCACGGCGGTCTTGCCGGTCTGGCGGTCACCGATGATCAGCTCGCGCTGGCCACGGCCGATCGGGATCAGGGCGTCGATCGCCTTGATGCCGGTCTGCATCGGCTCATGCACCGACTTGCGCGGGATGATGCCCGGCGCCTTCACCTCGACGCGCATGCGCGTCTCGGCCACGATCGGGCCCTTGCCGTCGATCGGGTTGCCGAGCGCGTCCACGACGCGGCCGAGGAAGCCCTTGCCGACGCCGACGTCCACGATCTCACCGGTACGGGAGACGGTGTCGCCTTCCTTCACGCCCTTGTCGTCACCGAAGATGACGACGCCGACATTGTCGGTCTCGAGGTTCAGGGCCATGCCCTTGATGCCGGCGCCGGGGAATTCCACCAGCTCGCCAGCCATCACGTTCTGCAGCCCGAAGACGCGCGCGATGCCGTCACCGACGGTCAGCACGGTGCCGACTTCGGCGACATTGGCTTCAGCGTCGAAGCCGGAGATCTGAGCCTTCAGGATCTCCGAAATCTCGGCAGGACGGATCTCCATGTTAAGCGGCCCCCTTCATGGCGTACTGCAGGCGCTGCAGCTTGGACTTGAGAGAATTGTCATAGAGGCGAGAGCCGATGCGGATGACGAGGCCACCAAGCAGGGTGGCATCGACGCTTTCGCGCAGCTGCACGCCGGAATAGCCGGCTTCCGTCAGCCGCGCGGTGATCTGCGCACGCTGGGTATCCGACAGCGGATGGGCGGTCGCGACCTCGGCAATCTGCTGGCCGCGGCGCGCCGCGAGCAGCGCGCCGAAGCTGGCCGCCACTTCCGGCAGCTTGGACAGCCGCCGGTTGATGATGAGGACGCCGAGCAGGTTCCGCACTTCCGTGCCGATGCCCGCGCGTTCCAGCACCGCGAAGGCGGCGCGCTTCTGTTCCGCCGCGTCATAGCGCGGATCGGCGACGAAGGAGCGGAAGCCCGCATCGTCGCGCCACAGCGCGAAGAGCGTCTCCAGGTCCTTCGCGATGCGGTCGGCCGCGCCAGGCTCACCCTGGCGCAGATCGTCCACGATGCCGAACAGCGCGAGCGCATAGCGCTCCGACAGCCCGGTGGGGTTCGGGGCCTTGGTGGAGGCCGAGTCTGCGTTGATCGCTGCGGAGGCCAAGGTGGTCCCGGTCCTGTCTCTGGGCAGAGCGTCTGCGAAGCGCGCTTCTCTCGGGGTAAGCGTTTGCTAACCCCCGTTCCACGGCGGGCGCGCCTTAGCATGCGTATTGCGGTGCGGCAACACATCCCGTTCACAGAAGATGCCGGTTCACAGCCGGGGCGGCCCCGTCCAGTGTCCCGGGAATGCCCGTCCCCCGCCCCTTTCCGCCCCGTCCCTTCCATGGCTGGAGGGTTGTCCAGGCCGCCTTCGTGCTGGCGATTTTCGCCTGGGGCATCGGCTTCTACGGGGTCGGCCTCTACATCCAGACCCTCTCGGCCAGCCGGGCCTGGCCCGTCGCCTGGCTCTCCGCCGCGGTAACATTCCATTTTCTCGTCTCAGCCGGGTTGGTGGCCCTGCTGCCGGACTGGCATCGCCGCTTCGGTATCGCGGCCGTCACCCGCGCCGGCGCCCTGGCTTCCGCGCTCGGCCTGCTCGGCTGGGGCTGGGCGCCCCACCCCTGGCTGCTGGCGCCGGCCGCGGCGCTGACCGGGGTGGGATGGGCCTTGTGCAGCGGGGCGGCGATCAATGCCATGCTGATGCCCTGGTTCGACCGGCGGCGGCCGGCGGCGCTGGCCATGGCCTATAACGGCGCCAGCATCGGCGGCATCGCCATGACGCCCTTCTGGGCCTGGCTGATCGCGGGCTGGGGATTCGGCGCCGCTACCGCGGTCGTCGCCGCGTTGCTGCTGGCCGTGGTCTGGCCGCTGGCGGGCCTGGTACTCGGCCGCAGCCCGGCCGAGTTCGGCCAGCATGCGGATGGGGAGGCCGCCGCGCGCCCGCCCCCCGCGGTGGCGCCTGCCGCGGCGCGGGACCGGGCGGCGCTGTTGCGCGATGCCCGTTTCATCGGGCTTTCCGCCGCCTTCGCCATCGGGTTGTTCGCGCAGATGGGGCTGGTGACGCATCTGGTCTCGCTCCTCGCACCAGTCCTGGGTGTCCAGGGGGCGGGCTTCGCTGTCTCCCTCGTCACGGTCTTTGCCTTGCTGGGCCGCACCGTCACGGGCTGGCTGCTGCCCCAGGGCGAGAAGCGCCGCCTGGCCGCCGCGGCCACTTTCGTGACCCAGGTGGCGGGGTCGCTGGCCCTGCTGCTGGGGGGCGACCAGGCCTGGCTGCTGCTGCTGGGCTGTGCCTTGTTCGGCATCGGTGTCGGCAATCTGTTGTCGCTGCCGCCGCTCATCGTCCAGGCGGAGTTCCCGCCGGCCGAGGTCGGGCGGGTGGTGGCGCTGATGCAGGCGATCAACCAGGCGCTCTACGCGCTGGCACCCCTGGGTTTCGGCCTGATGCGGGATGTCGGGTCCACCGCCGCGGCGATCGGCCTGGCCCTCGCCTTGCAGGTCCTGGCCGGCATCCTGGTCCTCCGCCGTCCCGCCCCCTGACGACGGTCCAGGCCCGTCTCGGGCCTGGCGGATGGGGTGCGGGGCAGGCGGCGCCTTCCCCGAAACCGCCCGCGCGCCCTACCCTGCCCGGTACTGTTCGTCCGAGACCTGTTCCAGCCAGGTCACCGGCGCCCCGTCCTGTTTCTCCTGCACCGCAATATGGCTCATCGCCGTGGTCGCGGTCGCGCCGTGCCAGTGCTTCTCCCCGGGCGGGAACCACACCACGTCCCCGGGCCGGATCACCTCGACCGGCCCGCCTTCCCGCTGCGCCCAGCCGCAGCCCGAGGTGACGATGATCGTCTGGCCGAGGGGGTGGGTATGCCAGGCGGTGCGGGCGCCGGGTTCGAAGGTCACCAGCGCGCCGGCGGCGCGGGCGGGTTCCGGGGGGCTGAACAGCGGGTCGATGCGGACGGTGCCGGTGAAGTACTCGGCCGGCCCCCTGGTGGAGGGCGTGGCGCCCGCGCGCGTGATGTCCATGGCCGTGTTTCCTGGTGGCGAGGCCGGCAGATGGCCCTGCCCGCGCCGCGCCGCCAGCCAGGCTGACCCGCATGCCGCGTGAAGCCCGGCTTCACGATGCGCGATTATCCTGGAATGCCCGTGTTGTTCCGTCTATGTTCTTGCCGCCACCGACCCCGCTGCGTCCGCAGCACCGCGAAAACGGTGCTAAACGCGCCTAAACGGCATAATCGGCATAAACGGGTTAGTGGCTAAAAAGCCACAGTCACCCTCAGGCCTGCTTCCGGTCGATGAGCCCCTTCCGGATCTTCCGGCCACGCCGGATCCGGTCCTCGATGAATTCCGCCTGGCCCCAGCGCACGGCGCGGCCCAGCGCCTGGGCGTCCTCCGTGAAGCGGGCCAGCATTTCCAGCAGCGCTTCCCGGTTGTTGAGGAAGACGTCGCGCCACATGGTCGGGTCGCTGGCGGCGATCCGGGTGAAGTCCCGGAAGCCGGAGGCCGCGAATTTCAGCACCGCCTCCTTCGTCTCCTCCGCCAAATCGTCGGCGGTGGAGACGATGGTGAAGGCCAGCAGGTGCGGCAGGTGGCTGACGATGGCCACCACCTTGTCATGGGTGGCGGGGTCCAGCGTCTCGATCATGGCGCCGCAGCGGCGCCAGAATTCCCGCACCTTCTCCACCGCCGCCGGGTCGCTGCCGGGCATGGGGGTGACGATGGTGTAGCGGCCGTCGAACAACTCGGCGAAGCCGGCATCGGGGCCGGAATACTCGGTGCCCGCCATGGGGTGCGCCGGCACCAGATGGCAGCCCGGCGGCATCAGCGGGCCCAGGTCGCGGATCACGCTCATCTTGGTGCTGCCGACATCGGTGACGATGGCGCCGGGCTTCAGGTGGGGCGCGACGGTGGCCATCACCTCGGCATAGGCGCCGACGGGCACGCAGAAGATGACGCAGTCGGCGCCTTCGACCGCCTTCGCCGCGTCCTCCTCGACGATGTCGGCGATGCCGAGTTCGCGCACGCGCGCCAGCGTCGCCGGCGTCTTGGCATGGGCCACGACGGTCCGCGCCAGCCCGCCGCGCTGCTTCGCGATGCGCGCGATGGAGGATCCGATCAGGCCGACGCCCAGCAGGCAGACGCGGTCGAAGAGGGGCTCAGCCCCAGGGGAGTCAACCACGGGTGAAGTCGGTCAGGGCGTCGATCACCATCTGGCATTCCTCGGCATTGCCGATGGTGATGCGCAGGCATTGGGGCAGGCCGTAGCCGCCCATGGCGCGCACGATCAGCCCGCGCGCGCGGAAATGCGCATCGGCGGCCTTGGCGCGCGCGGCATCGCCGAAATCGACGAGAAGAAAATTGCCCTCGCTCGGCCAGACCTTGAGGCCGAGGCCTTCCGCCGCCGCGGCCATCTTGCCGCGCCATTCCGTGTTGTGGGCGATGGACTTCTCGATCCAGCCGGGCTCCGCCAGCGCCGCGATGCCGGCGGCCATGGCGGCGGCGTTCACGTTGAAGGGCCCGCGCACGCGGCCGAGGATGTCGACGATCGCCGCCGGCGCATAGGCCCAGCCGAGGCGCATGCCGCCCAGGCCGAAGATCTTGCTGAAGGTGCGCGTCATCACCGTGTTGGGCGTGGAATCCACCAGCTTCTGGCCGGGATCGTAGTCCGGCCGCGTGACGTATTCGGCATAGGCGCTGTCCAGCACCAGCAGCACGTCCTGGCGCAGTTCCCGCCGCAGCCGCTCGACCTCGCTCTGGGCCAGGATGCTGCCGGTCGGGTTGTTGGGGTTGGCGAGGAACATGAGGCGCGTGCGCGGCCCGACAGCGGCCAGCAGGCCGTCCACATCGGCGGTGAGGTTCTTCTCCGGCACCTTGATGACCTGGCAGCCCGCCCAGCGGCCGGTGATCTCGTACATCATGAAGCCATGGGCGGACATGATGAGCTCCGTGCCCTCCCCGCCATAGGCCAGGATCAGCATGGCCAGCAGCTCGTCCGACCCGTTGCCGCAGACGATGCGGGCGGGGTCGAGCCCGAAGCGCGCGCCGATCGCCTCCCGCAGCGCCGCGGCGCCGCCATCGGGGTAGCGATGCGCCTCCCGCGCGCCGGCCGCGATCGCCTCGATGGCCGCGGGCGGGGGACCGAAGGCGCCTTCGTTGGAGGAGAGCTTGATGATGCGGTTGACGCCCGGGACCTTGGACTCGCCGCCGACATAGGGCTCGACCGAGAGGATGGACGGGCGCGGCATGACGGTCATGGCAGGGGTCCCTGGAAGAAGGCGCTGTCGGGGGCGTGATCCATAGACGCGCGCGTCCCCCACGCCAAGGACCGGCCAGCCCCTAAGCCCCCACGGGCTGCACGCCCCGGTTGCCGTCCGCCGCCGAGACCCCTATTCCTGCGTCGGAAACGCCCCGAGACCGATGACCGAGGCCCTGGCCCCCCTTCCCCAGCTCGAACACCAGCGCGCCGTCTTCGCCGATGGCCTGGCGCTGGACAGCGGCGCCGTCATCAAGCCGCTGGCGGTGGCCTACCGCACCTATGGCAAGCTCAACGCGCTGCGGACCAACGCCGTGCTGATCTGCCACGCCCTGACGGGCGACCAGTATGTGGCGGAAACCCAGCCTGTGACGGGCAAGCCCGGCTGGTGGGACACGCTGGTCGGCCCCGGCAAGCCGGTGGACACCAACCGCTTCTTCGTGATCTGCGCCAATGTGCTGGGCGGCTGCATGGGCTCCTCCGGCCCGGCGGAGGAGATGACGGATGCGGAAGGCCAGCCCATGGGCCGGCCCTGGGGGATCGACTTCCCCTCCATCACCATCCGCGACATGGTCCGCGCCCAGAAGCGCCTGGTGGATCACCTCGGCATCGATCGCCTGCTGGCGGTGGTCGGCGGGTCCATGGGCGGCATGCAGGTGCTGGAATGGGCCGCGACCTACCCCGACATGGTGGTAGCCGCCGCCCCCATCGCGACCGCCAGCTACCATTCCGCCCAGAACATCGCCTTCCATGAGGTCGGCCGCGCCGCCATCCATGGCGACCCCGACTGGAAGGGCGGGCGCTACTGGGAGGATGGGCGCATCCCGGCCAAGGGCCTCTCCGTCGCCCGCATGGTCGCGCACATCACCTACCTCTCGGAAGCGGCGCTGGGCCGGAAGTTCGGACGGCGGCTGCGCGGCGCCTCCGCCCTGACCTTCCTGGAAGACGTGTTCGAGGTGGAAAGCTACCTCCGCCACCAGGGCAGCACCTTCGTCCGCCGCTTCGACGCCAACAGCTACCTCACCATCACCCGCGCCATGGACTATTTCGACCTGGCCACGGAACATGGCGGGGAAGTCGCGAACGCCTTCCGCGGCACCCGCACCCGCTTCCTGGTGGCCAGCTTCAGCAGCGACTGGCTGTTCCCGACCGAGGAAAGCCGCGCTTTGGTCCGCGCGCTGAACGCGGCCGCGGCCAATGTCTCCTTCGTCGAGATCGCGACCGACAAGGGCCACGACGCCTTCCTGCTGGACGAGCCGGTCTTCCACCGGGCACTGGGCGGGTTCCTCAAGGGCGCCGCCGAACGGGTGGGCGTGTAGCGTCGGCGTATAGCGCCGGCGATGCGAGGAGGGCGCTGCCCTCCCCGCGCCCCTCCCGCCAGGGCCGAACCGGCCCTGGACCGTCATCAGCCGAAGCGCAGATTATCCGGGCGCAGATCCATGAAGTAGAAGGTGTAGGGCCGCCACTGCACGCGGCTGCGCATCGCGTAGAACTCGGCGGGCTGATAGAGCACCGTGCCCGGCGCCTCCTGCTCCCACGCCTCCAGCATGCGCTGGAACAGCACCTTCCGCGCCGCCGGGTCCGTCTCCGCCTCCAGCGCGCGGCCAGCGGCGTTGAAAGCCTCCGTGCTGCGGAAGGCGCCGTTCACCTGGAACCAGCTGGCCGGGCCCCAGGAAATCCACAGCGAGCCCAGCGGATCGGGCAGGCGGGTGGAGTTGGAGTTGTTGCCGATCTGCTGGCCCGCGCCCCGCATCTGCGCGAAATTCTCCACCACCTGGAGCTTCGCGTTGATGCCGACGTCCTTCCACATCTCCACCGCCACCTGCGCGGCCTTCAGCGCATTGGTGTAGTAGTTCGGCATGGTGCGGTAGACGATCTCCTCGCCCCGATACCCCCCCTCCCGCAGCAGGCGCCGGGCCGCCGCCTGGTCGAAGCGCAGCGACCGGCCTTCCAGGAACATCGGGCCATACTCGGGAAAATTGTGGCTGGGCGGCACCACCGCGGCGCCATCCCACAGCGTGTCCACCAGCAGCTTGCGATCCAGCGCGAGGCCCAGCGCCTGGCGCACCCGCCGGTCCCCCATGCCCGCGCCGCGTTCGTCGAAGGTCAGCACATGGACATTGGCCAGCACCACGCTGCGGACGGTGACGCCCGCGGTGCGCCGCAGCTGCCCCACCTGGTCGGGCGGCACATTGGTGATGAGGTCCACGCCGCCGGATTGCAGCGCCGCGACCCGCGCGGCGAGCTCCGGGATCTGCCGGAACACCACGCCCCGCGCCGTCGGCCGGCCCATGAAATACTCGTCGAAGGCATCCAGGATGATGCGCTGGTCCGTCTGCAACTCACGCACCTTGAAGGGGCCGGTGCCGATGGGCGCGCGGCTGAAGCCGTCGAAGCCCCGCTCCTCATAGGCGCGGCGATTGACGATCCAGCCGCACCAGCTGGCGAGCCGCTGTTCCAGCAGCACGTCCGGCACGCGCGTGGTGAAGCGCACGACATGCGGGCCCAGCGCCTCCACCCCCGCCAGCGTCGCGAAATAGGACCGCGCCTCCGGCATCAGCGCATCCGGGCCGAACATGCGGCGTGAGGTGAAGGTGTAGACCACATCCTCCGCCGTCAGCCGATCGCCATTGTGGAACAGCACGTCGTCCCGCAGGCGAAGCGTCAGCTGGTGCGGCCCGTTGCGTTCCCAGGACAGCGCGAGATGCGGCTGCAGCGCGGACCCGCCGCCATCCGGCGTGCCGAGGAAGTCCCGCCGGATCAGCGTGTCGAAGATGGAGTAGGTGACGCGCGTGCCGACATTGGAGAGTTCGCGCGCGGGCTCCAGCGTCGGCGGCAATTCCGCCACGCCGATGGTCAGCAGCGGCCGCGGATCATTGCCCTGCGCGAGGGCCAGGCGCGGCGTGGCGGCGAGGGCAGGCAGGGAGAGAACAGCGCGGCGGGACAGGTCCATGGCGGGGGCTCCTCGGTTCGCCCCTGTGTGCCAGCGCCGCGTGATGCGCCGACGACGCTTTGGCGTCCGGTCCGTGACAGCCGCCTTCGCCGAAACGTCACCCCCGCGTCCCGCCCCTGTCACGGCCCTGCCGCATCATGCGCGGGCTTGAGGGGATAGGGGTCGAATGGGCGCGCTTCGCTTGGTGCATGTGTCGGACACCCATCTCTCGCCCACTCATGGCTATTTCGCGGACAACTGGGCCGTTTTCCATGAAGCGATGCAGGCCGATCCGCCGGACCTCATCGTCCATGGCGGCGATGTCGCCTTCAACGGGCCGGCGGCGCCGGCGGACCTCGCCTTCGGCGCGGCCGCGTTGCGGGCACTGGGGCCGCGCTGCCTCGCCATCCCCGGCAATCACGACATCGGGGAGGCACCCTCCTTCTCGCGCCTCGCCCAGCCCGTCAACGATGCGCGGATGCAGGCTTGGCGCGACCATGTCGGGCCGCAATGGTGGAGCGAGGATGTGGCGGGCTGGCGGCTCATCGGCCTTGATACCGCGCTGATGGGCAGCGAATTGCCGGGGGAAGCGGCGCAGGAGGCCTTCCTGTCGGAGGCGCTGGCCGCGCGCGGCGGGCAGGCCGCCATGGTCTTCGTCCACATGCCGCCCTTCGATGCCGATCCGGCGGACCAGGGCTTCAGCACCAGCGTCATCCCGCCGGCGCCGCGCGCCCGCTTCCTGGATGCCTGCGTGGCGGGGGGCGTGAAGGTCATCGCCTGCGGGCACCTGCATGTCTATCGCCGCCTCCGGCATCGCGGCATGGACATCGTCTGGGCACCGCCGACCGCGATGGTGGATGTGCGGCGCAGCCAGCAGCGGCGCCGGCGCTTCCCGCGCCCCGGCTACGTCGAATGGCTTCTGGAACCCGGCCGGGCCGTGCATCGCCTGGTGGAGCCGCCGCGGATGTTCGTCATCGATGTCAGCGGCTGGACCGCGACCAGCGGCGGCACCACCACCACCCTGCCGCCCCGCGCCTGAAGGGCTGGCAGGCTTCTTGCCTGTCTTCGGCCACCCAGCCGGAGATCCAGCCCATGCCGATCACCCGCCGTGCCCTTGGCCTTGCCGCCGCCAGCCTGGTCGCCGCCCCCGCCACCCTTCGCGCCCAGGCCCTGCCGCGCGTGAAATACCAGGTGGACTGGGCCTTCCAGGGCCCGAACGCCTTCATGCTCTACGGGCGGGAGAAGGGATTCTTCCGCGACGCCGGCATCGACCTGCAGATCGACCGCGGCTTCGGATCGGGCCGCGTGCCCATCGATGTGGCGGGTGGCGCCTATGAAATCGCCCAGGCGGACATAAACCCCGTCATCAAGTTCATCGCGGAGAACCCGAATGCCGGCCTGGTCGTGGTCGGCGTCTTCGGCGACCGCAGCCTGCTCTGCGCCACGGTGCGGGAGGAAGGGCCGATCCGCGCGCCGAAGGATTTCGAGGGTCGGACCCTGGCCGCGCCCGACAGCGACGCCGGCCGCCAGATCTTCCCCGCCTTCGCCCGCGCCGCCGGCTTCGATGCATCCAAGGTCAACTGGCTGACGGTGCGCCCGGAACTGCGGGAGCCGATGCTGGTGCAGCGCCGGGCCGATGGCATCACCGGCGCCGCCACCAGCACGGGCATGTCTCTGAAGGCGCTCGGCATGGATTGGCCGCAGCAGCGCATCCTCTGGTACCGGGACTACGGCCTGCCGCTGTACGGCACCTGCTGGCTGACCACGCGCGACTATGCGCGGCGCAACCCGGAACTGGTCCGCGCCGTCGTCGCCGGCGGCATCCGGTCGCTGCGGGAAGCGCATCGCGATCCCGCCGGCTGCATCGCCGCGCTGAAGGCGGCGGAGCCGCTGACCGATGTCGCGATCGAGGCGGAGCGCCAGCAGGTCTCGCTGCGGGAGCAGATCGTCTCCGACCATGTGATGGCGAACGGCCTGTCCTCCGTGGTGCCTTCCCGCTTCCAGCTGGGGCTCACGGCGGTGGAGGAAGCCTATGGCATGGCGCCGAAGCTGAAGCCGGAGGATGTCTACACCGACGCCTTCCTGCCGCCGGCCGCCGATCGCCGCCTGGTGGTGACGAGCTGAGAGCTTGTGAATTAATGCCCGAAAGCGCCGGAATCCGAGAAAAAAGACCAATGATTTCAACGGGCATTAATGCTCAAGCTCGATTCTTTCACAGGCTCTGACGCCAGGCCAGCCGAGGAACCCCACGATGAACGACACCATCCCGATCCTGGATTTCGAGCCCTTCCTGCACGGCTCCGGCGCCGATCGCGCGCATGTCGCCAAGGCCATCGGCCAGGCCTTCGAACGCTACGGCTTCGTCCAGCTGGTCGGCCATGGCGTGCCGCAGGAGGCGCTCCAGGGCGCCTTCGCGGCGGCCGAGGCCTTCTTCGACCGGCCAGAGGACTGGAAGCGCCAGGTCCAGGATCGCCGGAACAACCGCGGCTATGTGCCGATGTTCGACTCCGCGCTGCCCGGCCAGAAGCCGGGCGGGCACGAGGCCTTCAGCATCGGCCATTTCACGCGGCCCGAGGACCCGGCGCTGCGCGACCTGCCCTTCCATGCGGAGACGCCCTGGCCCGACATGCCCGGCTTCCGCGAACGCGTGCAGGCCTGCTACCGCGCCATGTATGACGCCGGCCAGCAGGTGCTGACCGCGGTGGCCATCCACCTCGGCGTGGCGGAGGATTTCTTCGCGGATGCCGCGCGCGAGAGCTATTCCAACATGCGCGTGGTCCACTATCCGCCGGCGGAAGCCATCGCCGACCGAACCGATATCGGCGTCCGCGCCCATGCCGATGAAGGCCTGATCACCATGCTGGTGCAGGACATGAATGGCGGGCTCGCGGTGCAGGGCCCGTCCGGCGACTGGCTGCCGGTGGTGCCGAACCGGGAGGCGATGGTGGTGAATGCCGGCAAGCTGCTGCGCCGCTGGACCAATGGCCGCTACCAGGCGGCGCTGCACCAGGTGGTCAACCGGTCGGGGCGCGAACGCTATTCGATCCCGCTCTTCGTCCACCCGTCCTACCACACCCGCATCGACCCGATGACGCTGGTTGGAGAGGCACCGGCCAGCGAGGAATTCGCGCCCATCGTGGCCGGGGAACAGGTCTACCGGAACTTCATGGCCCGCCGCCTGTCCTGGCAGGAAGCGACGTCCTGACCCCGCTGCTGGACGTGCCCGCGCGGGAAAGCTAGACCGCGCGGGACGCCTGCAACGGATGGGAATGCCCGTGCCCGACGCCGCCGAGGTGCGCTTCGTCGCCAAGAACATGCGCCTCGACCTCCGCCTGATCGCGGAGATGATCCAGCCCGGCGCCCGAGTGCTGGACATCGGCTGCGGCGATGGTGCGCTGATCGAACACCTCACGCGCCTGAAGGGCGCCGACGCCCGGGGCATCGAGATCGACATGGCGGAGGCGACGGAAGCGGTCGCGGCCGGCCTGCCCGTGATCCACGGTGACGCCGATGCCGACCTCGCCTTCTACCCCGATGGCGCCTTCGACTATGTGGTGCTCTCCCGCACCCTGCAGGCGGTGGAGCGGCCGAAGGAGGTGCTGCACCAGATGCTGCGCATCGGCGCGCGGGCCATCGTCTCCTTCCCCAATTTCGGCCATTGGCAGCTGCGGGTGAAGCTGCTGCTGGAAGGCCGGATGCCGGATACCGAGACCTGGAACCATCCCTGGTACGAGACGCCGAACATCCACCCCTGCACCATCCGGGACTTCTTCGCCCTCTGCGCGATGGAAGGCTATGTCGTGGAGAAGTGGCTGGCCGTGGACGACAAGGGCCTGAGTTCGCCCTGGAAACGCTCGCCCTGGCTGGCGAACCTGTTCGGCGAACAGGCGCTGTTCCTGCTGCGGCGGGGCTGACAAATCCCCGCGCCGGCGGGGCCGGGACGCCCCGTCAGTGCAGGGTCGACCCCGGGGGAGCGCCCCGGCCAGGCAGCAGCGACGCCGCCATGGCCGCGTATCGCGCCGCGGCATCGGCGCCCAGGCGTCGGCATTCCGCCTCGACATAGGCCAGCATCAACATGATGGCAGCCTGATCGGTCTTGTCGCCATCGGAGGGGGCAGGCAGCGGGGTCTGCATGGTGTTGGTCCTGGGGGGCCCAAGCGCGGCCGATGCCAAGCGTATTGCATACCGATCACGTCTACGTGAAGGCCAAATCGCTTTGCTCCATTTTCCACCAAGGGTTGCGCACCCGCGCGCCGCTACAGCCGCGCCGGGGGCGCCGGGATGGCGCTGGCGGCAGGGAAGAGCCGCGCGGCGGCGGCGGCGGCCCGCTCCACCTGCTTGGCCATCACCGCCGCCCGCATCGCCGCCAGCGCAGCCGGGTCCGGGCAGACGAATGCCGGCTCCACGCGCTTCAGCCAGCGCGCCGCGCCATAGCGACGCTCCCGGAACATCGCGGGTGTCATGTGCAGCCCGGCCTCCCCGATGTAGCGCCCCAGGACCACGACGCTGTTGAGGGCATTGCGCCCCAGCACGCAGGTGGCGACCCGCCTGGCATTGTCCTGGGAGGAGGAATGCACGGGCAGTCCCGCCGCCTGGCAGGCGCCGATGATCGCCGCCGTGGACCTGGCCGCGTAGTCCTGCCCCAGCACCGCGGCATGGAAGGGCTCCAGCAGGGGCTGCATCGCCTGCCAGTGCCGGCGCGTCAGCCCGAAGGCCCAGTTCATCGCCATGGGCACCAAATCGGCTTGGCGGGCGCGCTGCACCGCCAGGGGGGCCACATGGTCGCCCACGCAACTCACATAGCCGATCGCCTCCTCCGCCAGCGCCATGGCGGACAGATGCGCCAGGTTGCGCAGGTAGTCGGGATGCAGGAGGAGATCGTCCTCGAAGAACCAGGCGATGGGCTCGGCCAGGTCCTCGAAGACCACGCGCTCCGCGCGCAGCACGTTCTCCGCAACGCCGATATTGTCCCCGGCCGGCACGACCTCCCCCCAGGGCACCAGGGCGCGGAACAGGGCGGTGCTTTCGGCGATGGCGGCGGGGTCGCCGCGCCAGGCGCCGCTGTAGCGGTTGCGCGCCCCATCCTGGAACAGGAACACCCGGTGCTGCCGGAGGGAGGCACCGCGCTGGGCGAGCAGTGATTCCAGGACCGGCTTCAGGTAGTGCGGCCGGTCGAAGGCCAGGATGGCGATGGGGGGCGGCAAGGGTGGCTCGGCGCTGGGGAGGCGTTCATGCCACATCCCGGCGACCCGGCCGCAAAAAATCCCCGACGGTCACCCGCCGGGGCTCAGTTCAGGGAGGAAACGTCCAGGAACGTCCGTGCGGCACGTCGAGGCGCCTCGGGACAGGAGGGATGCTAGGGCCATGCCGCCGGGGGCGCCTTGATGTGAATCAAACCGGATTGCGCGGGCGGATCGCGATGCCTGTTTGCTCTCCGCCGCCCGGCGCGCGAGGATGGGGGCGTGCCGCCGGGCCCCGGCCGGGCGGCATGCAGGGAAGCCGATGGCGCCGCAGGCGCCGCGACAACAGGGTGGGAGAGCCGCATGGCACGTGTAGCATTGGTGACGGGTGGGCAGCGTGGCATTGGCGCCGCGATCAGCGAGGCGCTGCAGGCCGCCGGCCGCAAGGTCGTCGCCTCCTACGCCGGCAACGACGCGGCCGCACAGGCCTTCACCGAGCGCACCGGCATCCCCTGCTACAAGTTCGATGTCGGCGACTACGACGCCTGCGTCGCCGCCGTGCAGAAGATCGAGGCCGAGGTCGGTCCCGTCGAGGTCCTGGTGAACAACGCCGGCATCACGCGCGACGCGATGATGCGCAAGCTGACGCGCCAGATGTGGGACGACGTCATCGATACGAACCTCGGCAGCTGCTACAACATGTGCAAGGCCGTGTGGGACGGGATGAGCAGCCGGAAGTTCGGCCGCATCGTCAATATCGGCTCCGTCAACGGCCAGGCCGGGCAGCTCGGCCAGGTGAACTACGCCGCCGCCAAGTCCGGCATCCACGGCTTCACCAAGGCGCTGGCCCAGGAAGGCGCGCGCAACCAGGTCACGGTGAACGCGGTAGCGCCCGGCTATGTGGACACGGAGATGGTGCGCGCCGTCCCCGCCGACGTGCTGGAGAAGATCATCGCGCGCATCCCGCGCGGGCGCCTCGGCACCGCGCAGGACATCGCGCGCGGCGTCGCCTTCCTGACGGCGGACGAGGCCGACTTCATCACCGGCTCCACGCTGTCCATCAACGGCGGCCAGCACATGTATTGAGAGCTTGTGAATTAATGCCCGAAAGCGCCGGAATCCGAGGAAAAAGACCAATGATTTCAACGGACATTAATGCTCAAGCTCGATTCTTTCACAGGCTCTGAGTCGCGCAGGGGGGAGCCGCGCAGGCGGTTCCCCTTCTGACGGAGACCAGCGATGACCCATGCCATCCTGGCCTTCGACGGCACGGATTCCGACGCCCCCGCCCGCCGCGCCGCGGCGCGGGACGATCATGTGGCCTTCATCACGGCGGAGGCCGCGGCGGGCCGCCTGCTGCTCGGCCTGCCCCTGCATGACGAGGCCGGGCGCAGCCTCGGTTCCCTGATGATGATCGCCGGCGACGACGCCGCCCGCGATGCCTATCTGGCCGCCGAGCCCTTCGCCCGCCGCGGGGTCTGGCAGCGCGTCGAAACGCACCCCTTCCGCATCGCGCCCCTGCCCTACCAGGGCTGGCCGGATGGTCCGCCGCAGGGCCGCACCCACACCGTCATCATCGCCTGGGACGGCACCGATGCCGGCGCGCTGGACCGCCGGATGGCGCATCGCCAGGGCCATTTCGACCGGGTTCGCCCCATGGCAGCCGACGGCACGCTGCTGTTCGGCGGCGCGATCCTGGCCGCCGATGGCACCACGATGCGCGGCTCCATCGCCGTGACCCGCCACACCAGCCACGACACCGCACGCGCCTGGATGGCGCCCGATCCCTACGTCACCGGCGATGTCTGGCGCGACATCGCCCTCCATGCCACCAGCTTCCGTGCCCTGCCCTACGCGGCCCTGCCCCATGCCTAGGCTGCTGGAATACGGGGAGGCCGCGCCGGAGGCGCAGGCGGTCTTCGATGAGATCAAGGCCGCGCGGGGCATCGAGGACGTCAATAATTTCTGGAAGGCGCTGGCTGTCGATCCGCCGCTGCTGCGCCGCACCTGGGACAGCCTGCGCGCCGTGATGGCGCCGGGCGCGATCGACCCGGTGGTGAAGGAGATGCTCTACCTCGCCGTCTCCATGACCAGCGGCTGCGCCTATTGCACCGCCAGCCACACCGCGGCCGCGCGCGCCAAGGGGATGACGGAGGCGCAGTACGGCGAGCTGCTGGCCGTCGTCGGCATGGCGGCGGAGACGAACCGCCTGGCGGAGGCGCTGCGCGTGCCGGTGGACCCGCAATTCGACTGAGGGCGCTACGTCTTCCGCCGGGGCTTCCGCTTCGGCGCATCCGGCACCGCGGCGCGCGCCACCGCCGCGATCCAGGCCTTCTGGCCCTGCGTCATCGCCTTCGTCGCATGGCCCAACCACCAGCCGGCGGCGCGGCTCGCGGCACTCATCATCACGCTGCGCGGGGTGCCCTTCATGCAGACGCCAACGCGGCGCGCCACCCCCCGGTTCGCGCGGCGCGACGCGCGGCGTAGAAGCGGCGCATGTCCCCCGCCACCATCGCCGGCTGCGGCGCGCTCGCGCTCTGGGCCTTCCTCGCTTTGCTCTCCCGCATGGCGGCGGGCATCCCGCCGCTGCAGATCACGGCCATGGGCTTCGCCGTCGGCGGCGTGGTGGGGCTTGCCGTCGTCGCGGCCACGGGCCGGCTGGCGGCGCTGCGGCAGCCCCCGCTGGCCTGGCTGCATGGCGTCGGCGGGCTGTTCGGCTACCACGCGCTCTACTTCATCGCCCTGGCGCTGGCGCCGGCGGTGGAGGCGAACCTCATCAACTATCTCTGGCCGCTGCTGATCGTGCTGCTTTCCGCGCCGCTGCGCGGGCTCACGCTCGGCCCCGCGCGGCTCACGGGCGTGGGCCTCGGCTTCGCGGGCTGCGCCATCCTGGTCGGCACCGGCGCCAGCTTCCCGCCGGAGGCGCTGCCCGGCTTCCTCGCCGCCCTCGGCTGCGCCATCACCTGGGCGGTCTATTCCGTCACCGCGGGCACCAGGCCCCTGGCCGGCGTGCCGACGGAAGCGGTGGCCGGCTTCTGCCTGGCGACCGCCGCCTGCGCCCTCCTGGCGCATCTGGCGTTCGAGACCACGGTGGTGCCCGACACACGGCAATGGATCGCCGTGCTGCTGCTCGGCCTCGGCCCGGTGGGCGCGGCCTTCTTCCTGTGGGATGTCGGCATGAAGCGCGGCGATCCGCGCCTGCTGGGCACGCTGGCCTATGCCGTCCCGGTCGCCTCGACCGTCCTGCTCATCCTGGCGGGGGAGGGGACGCTGTCATTCCGCGTCCTGCTCGCCACCCTCATGGTGGCGGGGGGAGGCTTCGTCGCCGCGAGGGCCCGGTAGCCCGGATCAGGCCGCCAAGGCCCGCTTGCCGCGCGCCGGCTTCGCCAGGCAGGCGCTGACCATCGCCGCCAGTTGGCCCGCCGCGGCCTCATCCATCCGCAGCATCAGGCGTTCGCCCGCGCCCGTGACCAGGTCGATGCTGAAACCCTCGGCGCCCATGCCCACGGCCACCGGTTCACAGAGCGTCCCGCACACGCCCACCGCTTCCTGCTTCGCCACCGCAACCTCCTGTCCGTTCCCGGTTCCACCCGGCTATTCCGGGCGGCACGGCTCATCCGTGCAGGGACAATGGAGGCCGCCAGCGCAACAACTCTGTTAACCGCCGGGGGGCGCTAACTCTTCACGACACTGTCCGGGAAGCCGGGCGTCAGCCGGGCTTCCGCAGCAGCGCGCGCACCACTTCCGCGGGGCCCTGGTGGCGCGGGCCCTCATCCAGCCGGACGGTGCCTTCCAGCAGTTCCAGCACCTCCAGCCCGCCGAACAGATCCTCGACGATCGCGCGGGACCAGAGCAGGTCCGCCATCTTCGGCCCGCCGCTGCGGCGGCCCTGCTGGGCGGGGGTGAAGCATTCCAGCGCCAGCATCCCGCCGGGGGCGAGCGCCCGCACCACACCAGCCGCCGCCGCGGCGCGGTCCGCGGGCGGCAGGTGCAGGTAGATCCAGGCCACCAAATCGAAGCCGGCCTCGGGGTAGTCCCAGGCGCTGGCATCGGTGGTGACGCATTCCATCGCCACGCCCCGCCTTGCCGCCAGCGCGGCCGCCTTGGCCGATCCCACCGGCGACCAGTCCAGCGACGTCACGGCCAGCCCCTGCGCCGCCAGCCAGGCGCCGTTCCGCCCCTCCCCATCGCCCAGCGCCAGCGCCCGCATCCCCGGCCGCAGCCGGGGGGCGAGGCTTTCCAGGTAGAAGTTCGGCGCCTCCCCGAACTGGAAGCCGCCGCCGGCGTATCGTTCGTCCCAGGCGAGGCTGGTGCTCATGCCGCCGGCGGTGCCGTCCGCGCCATGGCGGGGTGGGCGGAGACCTCCGCAAACCAGGCGGCGAGCCTGGGATGCGCCTCCCGCCAGGGCTCATGCCCGAAGCGGAAATCGAGGTAGCCGAGCGCGCAGGCGGCGGCGACGGCGCCGACATCGCCAAGCCCGGCCGGCGGTTCGGCTTCCAGCGCCGCCAGGCCGCGTTCCACCACCGCCTTCTGCCGCGCGAGGAACGCCGCGCGGGCGTCATCCCGCGGGTGGGCGGATTGCCCGCGCCGCGCCACGGCGGCATCCATGATGCCATCCGCAAGGGCGTGGCGGATCTGCACCGCCAGACGCGCCGGGCTGCCGGTGGGCGGGAACAGCGCGGGCGCATCGCCCAGCGTGTCCAGGTATTCGCAGATCACCGGGCTGTCATAGACGGCCCGCCCATCCTCCAGCACCAGGGCCGGGATCTTCGAGAGGGGGTTGTCGCGGAGCAGGTGGGCGGGAGAGGCGTGGGGGTCCGTCGCCACCGTCTCGATCCGCCCGTCGATGCCGCGCAGGATGGCGCAGGCCAGCACCTTGCGGACGAAGGGGCTGGCGGGCGCGTAGTGCAGCTTCATGGCGTGTTCCTCACCGGAAGTGGTTCTTGGCTTCCCGCCTTGCGGTGAACTCCGCCAGGTCGCGGGCGCGGAAATAGGGGTTTCCGGAGAGTTCCTGGGCCAGCGTCGTGGGCACGGTGGGGCGCCCGGCGGCGCGCAGCGCCGCGGCGGCCTCGGCCTCCGCCCGCAGCGCCTTGTTCTCCGGCTCGATCGTCAAGGCGAAGCGGGCATTGGTTTCGGTGTATTCATGGCCGCAGCAGAAGCGCGTGTTCGGCGGCAGTTTCGCGAGACGCTTGAAGGATTTGTACAGCGCCTCCATCCCCCCGGCTTCCAGCGGGCGACCGCAGCCCAGCGCGAAGACGATGTCCCCGCACAGAAGGAAATGGTCGGCGGCGAAGTGGAAGGCGATGTGGCCGGTGGTGTGGCCCGGCAGGTGCATCACCGTCGCGCGGGCGGCGCCGAAGACCACCTCATCGCCCTCGCCCACCGCCTGATCCAGCTTCGGCAGGCGGTGCACATCCGGCGCGCCGCCGATGACCTTCGCCGCGGGGAAGCGCGCGCGCAGTTCCTCGACCCCGTTGATGTGGTCGCCGTGATGGTGGGTGAGGAAGATGGCATCCAGCGTGCCGCCGGCGGCTTCCACCGCCGCGATCGCCGGCCCGGCCTCCCCGGGGTCGCAGATTCCGATGGCGCCCGTGGGCCCATCCTTGAGCAGCCAGAGGTAGTTGTCCTCGAGGCAGGGGACCGCCTCAACCTTGACCGACATGGCAATCCGGCTCCCGGTCCTGTGCCCCCGTCCAAACCGGGGGCTTCATCCCCTATATCCCCGGCATGACGATCGAGGTCCATGCCCTGGAGGCGTTCTACGCCTCCGCCGGTGGCGAAGCGGCGGCGCGGCTGGTGCGTGCGCGCCTGGCGTCGCTGTGGCCATCGCTGCCCGGCATGACCGTGCTCGGCATCGGCCACGCCGCGCCCTATCTCGGCCTCTGGCAGGCGGAGGCGCGGGCCTGCCTGGCGCTGACCACCGCGCATGTCGCGCATGGCCACCCGCCCGCCGCCTGGCCGCCCAACCTGCCCGGTGCCTGGCCGGGTGCCGCCCGCCCCTCCGCCACGCTGGTCGCGGAGGAGGAGGCCCTGCCCTTCGCCGATGCGAGCATCGACCGCATCCTGCTGGTGCATGGGCTGGAGGCGGCGGAGAATGCCCGGCGCCTGCTGCGGGAAGCCTGGCGGGTGCTGCGCGACGACGGGCGGCTGATCATCGTGGTGCCGAACCGGCTCGGCCTCTGGGCGCAGCTGGAACGCACGCCCTTCGGCCATGGCCAGCCCTACTCCAGCGGGCAGCTGACGCGGCTGCTGGGCCGCCACCTGTTCCGGGTGGAGGCGCGGGACGCCGCGCTGTTCCTGCCGCCCTACGGGCTGCGCCTGCTGCGCGCCACCGCACCGGCGATGGAGCGGGTGGGACGCGCCATCTGCCCGCGCATCGCCGGCGTCGCGATCGTGGAGGCGGAGAAGGACCTCTTCTCCGCCATGCCCGCGGGCGCGGTCGCGTTCCGCCGCCGCCGGGTGATGATGCCGGCCGCTGCCTGATGGCGACGGGACGATTCGCGTGCAGGTTGCGAAGATCACCGGAATTGGCGCCCGGCAACGGGTTGTTCATTCCAGCATGTCATCCCTGTCATACCGCGCCACCGCTGATGAGGACCGGCGCGACGGGGATGATGCTGCATGTCCATGACGATCGACCCGGGCACCGAGACCTCGGAAGCCGCCATCCGCGCGGCCCTGCGGGCGGAGCTCGATCCCGCGCTCTCGGCTCTCCACAGCTTCGTGGACCGGCGCATCGCTGAATTGTCGGCGGAGTTGCATGCCAGCGTGGAGATCGCCGACATGGGCGAGTCGCGCATGAGCAGCGAACTCGCCCGCATCCAGGAACAGATCTCGCAGCTGATCGCCGTGCCGGCGGCCGCCACGCGCAACAGCGGGCTGGAACTGGAAGCCGTGGTGCAGGCGACGGAAGCCGCCGCCAATACGATCATGGAAGCGGCCGAGGCGATCCAGGACTGGGTCGCGGGCGGCGGGCAGGACGCCACCGCGGTCGCCGCCATCGCGGCACGCGTGAATTCGATCTTCGAAGCCTGCAGCTTCCAGGACGTGACCGGCCAGCGGATCCGCCGCGCCATCCAGCATCTGCAGCAGGTCGAGAACATGCTGGAGACGATGGTGCCGGACGGCGCCAAGTCCGAGACCACGAGGCCGTCGGTCCAGGTCGCGACCGCCATCCGCACGGTGGAAAAGCCCAGCGGCGGCGACCTGGGCCAGGACGACATCGACGCGCTGCTGAACATGTGACGCCGCGCGGCCGGGACCGCGCGCGGCCCAGGCTGCCGGCGGAAACGGGCCGCCGGACCGGACCGGCTACAGGATGAAGTCGGCCGCCGTCAGCACGGTATCGACCGCGAAGCTCAGGCTGAGTCCCGTCCCCCCGGAGGTGGTCACCACCACATAGGGGTAGGGATAGCCCGGCGGTGAACTGCCCATCAGCGCCTGCACGGCAGCGAAATCCGCATAGCCGAAGGCCGTCAGGTCGATCAGGTCCTCCCCCTGCGTGAAGTCCTTGATGCTGTCCTGGCCGTGGCCGGGGGCGAAGACGAAGACATCCGCCCCGCTGCCGCCGAAATAGACCTGTGCCGTCGCGCCATCGATGAAGCGATCCGCGCTTTCCGTGCCGACGAAATCCTCGAATCCCCGGATGACGTTGGTGCCGACACCGCCGAGGGAGAGCGTGCCCGCCGCCACATCCACGGTGGCGCCGAAGCCGCCATAGACGGCGGAGAGGTCGAGGCTGTCATGATCGGCACCGCCCTCGAAGCGGTTGCCGTCGAACTCCAGCGTGTGGGTCGCGCCGTCGAAGAAGGTGGCGACCTGCACGATGTCCCGGCCATCGCCGGTCAGGACGGTATTGTCCCGGATGATGATGGTGGCCGCGCCGCGCGCGCCGGCCGCACCGTCCTGCCCGGCGACGCCGGGATGGGTGGTGGTGGTCGTGTCCCCGGCAACAACGACGCCATCCGCGCCGATATCCGTGCTGCCGGCGCCGCCCGCGCCACCCGCCCCGCCGGTGGCCGAGCCTTCCAGCCGGACCAGGGTCTCCACCACATCGGGCGTGGCGATGGTGGCGCCGGTGATCTCCGCCCGCGCATCGCCGCCCGCGCCGCCGGCACCGCCATCGCCACCGATGTCGCGCCCTTCCTCGATGGCGGTCGTGGCGCTGCCCGCCGCCGGCTGCTGCGTGACGCTGCTGCGGTTGGTGCCGGCAGCGCCGCCCGCCCCGCCCGCGCCCCCGGCGCCGCCGACGGCATGGGCGACGAGGGTCCAGTCCACATCCGGCGCGCCACCGCCCTTCACGCCCAGCAGCCGCGCCGTGGCATCCCCGCCGCGGCCGCCCGCGCCGCCGGCGCCACCCTCGCCGCCATCCGGCGCACCGGCGAGATCGGCGTCGAAGGCGCCATCGCCTCCCGCCCCGCCGGTACCGCCCGCCCCGCCATCGCCGCCCAGCGCCCGCACCGTCAGCGCCTGCTGCATCGCCGCAGTATGGTCACCCGCATAATCCGTCAGCAGCGCCGTCGCCCGGCCCCCCGCGCCGCCCGCGCCGCCGGCCCCGCCCGCGCCACCCTGCCCCGCCGCATGGGCCACGCCATCCACCACCGCGCCGCCGGCGCCGAGGATGTCCACATCCTCCTCGAACGCCGAGGCGCCGCCCGCGCCACCGGCACCGCCGCTGCCGCCGTCGCCACCCTCGGCGACGATGGTGAGGGAGGCCTGGTCCTGCGCCATCCCCGCCACGCCCAGCCGCGCGCCGGCATCATCCGCCGTCGCCGTCGCCTCCCCGCCCGCGCCACCCGCCTGGCCGGTCGCGCCATCGACGCCGTCGGCGGTGGTGCGGGTGTCGCGTGGTGCGCCGGGGACCAGCGAATCCTGGCCCGCCGCGCCGCCCTGGCCCGCGCCCCCGGCCGCGCCATCCCCGCCGGCGACGGTGCCGCTGCGCTGCACGCTGTCCGCCGCCGTGCCGCCGGTGACGAGGTCCGCCGCGCCGTAGAGAAGGAGGGAGAGGGAGTCGCCCGCGCCGCCCGGCGCCGTGGCGTCGGCCCCCGCCTGGCTGCGATCCTCCGTGATCGTCACCGGCACGGCCGCCGCGGCGTAGAGGAAGTCGGCCGCATCCAGGCTGGCGAGCGTGGTCTGCCGCAGCGTCACCGTCACGCCACCGGCCAGGTCGAAGCGCACCTGGCTGCCGGCCTGGCGCGCGCTGGCCATGGCGCCCGCATAGTCCATGATGCCGAAGGCGCTGAGGTCCAGCCGGTCCGCGCCCCGGCCGAAATCATACACCAGGGTCGTGCCGGCCTCCGGCCCGATGGCGAAGACATCGTCGCCCGTGCCGCCCGTCAGCCGGTCCCGGCCGCCGCCGCCCGAGACCGTGTCGTCGCCGGCGCCGCCATTGATGAGGTCATTGCCGATGCCGCCATGCAGGACGTCATTCCCGCCGCGGCCGACCATGCGCAGCGGGCCGGCGGCGCTCGAAGCCTCCACCACCAGGCGGCCGGCGCCGGAGGCGATGGTGATGAGGGGGGCGACCGTGAAGGCGGCCACCGCCGCAGGGCCGAAGGTGACGGTGGCGGTGCCGGCGGTATGCACCATCAGGCGATCGAATCCCGCCAGGCCCTGGAAGGCGCTGTCGCCGAGCGTGACGTCGCCCGCGACGCGCAGGCGGAGCGTGTCGAACCCGGCGCCCGCATCCTGCGCCAGGCCGGCGGCAAGCAGGTTGGTGGGATCGCGCACGAGGAAGGTGTCGCCACCGGCGGTGCCGGACTGCACCAGCGGGCCGCCTGACAACGGCCGGATGAGAAACTGCGCCATGGTGCCCGATTCCGTCCCGGATGTTTCCGACCCAGCATCGGTTCCGCGGCGGGCAGGCGTCCAGGGGCCGCGAAACACCACGCAATGAAAGGGGCCGCGCCCTGCCGGACGCGGCCCCTGCCCCGGTCAGGCGATCAGCGGATCAGACGCGCCCGACGCACGTCGCGCCGTCAGGCGCGCTCGACCAACACCACGCCGTCAGGCGCGCTCGACCAACACCACGCCGTCAGGCGCGCTCGACC
>NZ_FOSQ01000001.1:472696-474116 GCF_900114315.1 Falsiroseomonas stagni DSM 19981 | reverse complement strand
CCACGCCGTCAGGCGCGCTCGACCCACGCCACGCCGTCAGGCGCGCTCGACCCACGCCACGCCGTCAGGCGCGCTCGACACACATCGCGACGCCCATGCCGCCGCCGATGCACAGCGTGGCGAGGCCGCGCTTCGCGCCGCGGCGCTGCATCTCGAACAGCAGGGTGTTCAGCACGCGGGCGCCGGAGGCACCGATGGGATGGCCGAGCGCGATCGCGCCACCGTTCACGTTCACCTTGGACGGATCCCAGCCGAGGTCCTTGTTCACCGCGCAGGCCTGCGCCGCGAAGGCCTCGTTCGCCTCGATCAGGTCGAGCATGTCCACCGTCCAGCCCGCCTTCTGCAGCGCCTTGCGGCTGGCCGGGATCGGGCCCGTGCCCATGATGGAGGGATCGACCCCCGCCGTGGCCCAGGAGACGATGCGCGCCATCGGCGCCACGCCGCGCTTGGCGGCCTCGGCCGCCGACATCACCAGGATCGCCGCGGCACCGTCATTGATGCCGGACGCATTGCCGGCGGTGACGGTGCCGTTCTTGTCGAAGGCCGGGCGGAGCTTGCCCAGGATCTCCATCGTCGTCTCGGGCTTCGGGTATTCGTCGTCGCTGATGATGGTGTCGCCCTTGCGGCCCTTGACCGTGACGGGGACGATCTCGTCCTTGAAGCGGCCGGCCTTCATCGCCTCGCCGGCCTTGTGCTGGCTGGCGGCGGCGAATTCGTCCTGCTCCTGGCGCGTCAGCTGGTACTTCTGGGCGACGTTCTCGGCCGTCGTGCCCATGTGGTAGCCCTGGAAGGCGTCCCACAACCCGTCCCGCAGCATGGTGTCCACCAGTTCCAGCCCGCCCATCTTCTGGCCGGCGCGAAGCTGGGCGCAGTGCGGGGCCTGGGTCATGCTCTCCATGCCGCCGGCCACCACGATGGCGGCGTCCCCGCAGGCGATCTGCTGCGCGGCCAGCGCCACGCTGCGAAGCCCGGAACCGCAGAGCTGGTTGATGCCGAAGGCCGTGCGTTCCACGGGGATGCCGGCGGCCACCGCTGCCTGGCGGGCGGGGTTCTGGCCGGCGCCGGCGGGCAGCACCTGGCCCAGGATCACCTCATCCACCTCCTCCGCCTTCACCCCGGCACGGGCCAGCGCGGCCTGGATCGCGACGGTGCCCAGCGCATGGGCGGAGAGGCTGGCGAAGGCGCCGTTGAAGGAGCCCACCGGCGTGCGGGCGGCGGAGGCGATGACGATGTCGGTCATGGGTCCTGGGACTCCTGCTTTTCAGGCGTGACTGGTGTTGCGGTGCAGTGTGGGACGGGCCGGGCGCCGCTACAAGCTTCCGAGCCGCGCCCGGCTACAAGCTTCCGAGCCGAGCCCGACTACAAGCTTCCGAGCCGAGCCCGGCTACAAGCTTCCGAGCCGAGCCCGGCTACAAGCTTC
>NZ_FOSQ01000001.1:0-472686 GCF_900114315.1 Falsiroseomonas stagni DSM 19981 | reverse complement strand
CTACAAGCTTCCGAGCCGAGCCCGGCTACAAGCTTCCGAGCCGAGCCCGGCTACAAGCTTCGCAGCCAGTCGAGCAGGGGCCGCCACAGCGCGGCTTCCGCATTGCCGCCCGCCGCCATGCCGATATGGCCTGAAGCGGCCTCATGCAGCCGGGCCTGTGGCAGGCGTGCGGCCAGCGCCCGGGCGCTGGCCGGCGGCACGATCCGGTCGCGATGGGGCACCGCGCAGAAGACCGGCATGGCCAGCGCGCCGGGGTCCACCACCGCGCCGGCCACCCGCCAGGCGCCCCGCATCGGCGTGTTCGCGCCATACCAGCCGCCCAGCGCCTCCCTCGCCACCGGGGCGGCGAGGGGCACGCCGTCATTCAGCCAGTCCTCCAGCGCCACGAATTGCGCCGCGCGGTCGGAGGCGGGGTCGAGCCGCGCGAAGGCCCTGAATTTCTGCGGGATGCCGAAGGGGTCGAGGCCCGCGAAGAGGGTCTGGATGGCATCGACCGGCAGGGTGCCGCTGGCCTGCATCAACGGCTCCAGCCCCGGCAGCAGGGCGGCGGCGGCGCGGGCGCGGTCGGCGTCCGCGGGGGTGGGGTGGAAATCCCAGGGCGTCGCCAGCAGGCCGAGCGCCCGCACGCGGTCCGGCCGGCGCAGCGCGGCGGCCAGCGCCAGCAGCCCGCCCATGCAGTAGCCCACGAGCACCACCGGACCGGGCAGCGCCGCCAGCGCGCGCTCCAGCCGCCCGGCGATGTAGTCGGTGAGGGAGAAGTCGCGCTCCGCCGCCCCGGGCCAGCCCCAGTCCAGCAGCAGTGGCCGCACCCCCTGCCCCGCCAGGAAGCGCATCATCGACCGCCCGCGCATCAGGTCGAGCACCTGCGCGCGGTTGACGAGGGAGGGGACGAAGACGGCGACGGGACCGGCCGATCCGGGTGCGTGGTCGAGCAGGCGTGTATCGCCCTCCGTCCAGATCGCCGGGGGGTCCGGCAGGTCGCGGGCGAAGGGATGGCGCCGATAGGCGGCGATACCCGCCAGCAGGGCACGGTCGGCGCGCAGCAGGCGGCGGATCACCGCCGCGGTGAAGGCTTCAGGCCGGTGGCCGCCGGCGGCGAGGGCGGCGCTGATCCGTCCGATCTCCGCCTGCGCCGCCTTCGAGATCGGCCAGGCGCCGTTCCAGTTCGGCGATCCGGTCGGTGACCCCAGCAGGCTCGCGCTGCCGATCGCCGCCATCCCGCGCCCCGCCCCCAGCATCAGGTGGAGCGGCAGCGGGCGGGGGCCCCGGCGGCGGTGGCGCGGCTCCGCCCCCATCATGCGGCGGCCAGCCCCATCCCGGCGGTGGCGCGAAGTTGGGCGGGGCGAAGCCGGATGGCCCAAAGGGTGAGCGGAAGGCGCCGAAGGGGTCCGGGCCGCCCGGCGGCGTGCGGGCGAAGGGCGGGGCGGTCGCGGCCCGCAGCCAGGCGGCGCCCAGCGCGGCCCAGGCGGCGGCCATGCCCGCCATGCCTTCCGCCACCTCCCGGTCCGCGGCCAGGCCGGCGATCTCGGTCTGCCAGAGGGTGATCCAGTCCTCCGCCAGGCGGTCGAGTTCCGCCTCGCCATCCGGTGGGGGCGCGCCGTCCTGCGGCCGGTCGGCAGGCATCAGGCAGCGTCGGGCACGGCCTGCCGGCCGCCGCCGGGGGGACGGACGAAACAGGCTGTTGCCAGGAAGGGCGGCATTCCGGTCGCATATTTACGCATCAGGGCTTTCGCACTGCATCAATCACCATGTTAGCATCATTGGCGGCGGCGCGTCCGCTTCGGGAAGGCAAACGCATGGCAAACGACACCACGCAGGCGACGGCGGAGACTGAAGGCCCCTCGACCCCCCCGGTGGTCGTGAAGAAGTATGCGAACAGGCGGCTCTACAACACCGAATCCTCCTCCTACGTCACGCTGGAGGACCTGGCCGTGATGGTGCGCAACGGCCGGCACTTCGTGGTCTACGACGCCAAGTCGGGCGAGGACATCACCCGGAGCGTGCTGACGCAGATCATCGTGGAGGAGGAGGCGAAGGGGCGGAACCTGCTGCCGACGTCCTTCCTGCGGCAGATCATCGGCTTCTACGGGGACAGCATGCAGTCGCTGGTGCCCCGCTACCTCGAAAGCGTGATGGGCGCCTTCTCCCGCCAGCATGACCAGGTGCGGCGGACCGTGGAGCAGACCATGGGCGGCTTCATGCCCTTCGGCGGGCTGGAGGAAGTGGGCAAGCAGAACATGGCGATGATGGAACGCGCCATGAACCTTTTCGCCCCCTTCCGCACCGGCGCCGAGATGCCGGAACCCGCGCCCGACTCCGCCCGGCTCGCGGCCCTGCAGGCGGAGGTGGAGACGCTTCGCCGGCAGCTCGACCAGTTGAAGGCCGCGCGGAAGGGCGGTGCGGAGTAGTCCCGGTCGGGACAGGCGCACTGGCGCGTATATTGCTGGCCAACGTGCCGGGCGTCGTGCCCGTTGGGGCCCGGGACCGCGCCGCCGCCTTGTATCCCCGCCTGTCCTGCCGCCGGCCAGGGTTCGGCAGCGGCAGGCAAACTGGCGGGCCGCGACGGTCTGACCGGCGTTAGCGTTCCGGAAAGTCGATAATCACAGGGTTGTCATGCGCGCCTCGCGCGAACGCATGGGCATCTATCGCATTGCACGGTGCGTCAAACACCGGCAGGGATCGAAATCATGGCCACCACAGAGACCGAGCGGCGCAACCTTGGCGCCAAGGCAGCACCCCAGGCTACCGAGGCTGCGACGCCGGGCGAGAGGCCGGGACAGCGCGCCAATGCGGCCGACCGTCACGTCGGCGCGCGCATCCGCGAACGTCGGGTGATGATGGGGCTGTCCCAGCAGCAATTGGCGAAGATGATCGGCGTGACCTACCAGCAGGCGCACAAGTATGAGCGCGGGCTGAACCGGATTTCCGCCGGCCGGCTGTTCGAGATCGGCCAGGTGCTGGGTGTTCCCGTCTCCTGGTTCTTCGACGGCCTGACGGTTGAGGGGCCGGGTCAGGAAGCGTCGCCCCGCCAGCGCATGTGCCTCGAACTCGCTCGCAACTTCGCCCTGATCGACAACGAGAAGTACCAGGAGGCGCTGTCCCAGATGGCGCGCGCCCTGGCGGCCCAGTCGCAGGCGGAACGCGAGGGCGGCTGAGCCCCCTCCCGGAACACACGGCGCCTCCCGGCGTTCTCCGCCCCGCAAGGCTCCTCGCGGGCCATGGGCCGGGGAATGGATGGGATGCGGGAAGGCGGTGGCGGACAGCAGGCGGGACGGCGCGGTGGCGCCACCCCCTGGCGCCGCCTGCCCTGGATCGGGGCCGGCATCCTGGCCCTCGTGATCGGCGCCGCCCTGTTCGCCGCCGATGGCGCGCCGCCTTCCTCCCGCCTGGCCGGGGCGGGGATGGTGCCGCTGTCGCCGCCCCCGGCCTCGGCGGCCTGGACCCCGCCCCTGGCCGCCCCGCCCCGCGCGGAGGAGGTCGCGGCTGAGGAGGCGCGGCTGGCGGCGCTGCGGGACATCCGCGCGGCGCTGGAGCGCGACATCGCCACGCTGCGCGCCGAACTCGATGCCGCGCAGCGCGCACTGCCGGCCCGGAAGACGACGCCAGTGGAGCCGGCCGGCCCGGCCCCGCCCCAGCTGGCGCGCCTGGCGCCTGCCCCGGCGCCGGTGGAGCGGCCGCTGCGGATCGTGCTGCATCATCGCACCGCCTCCGCCCAGGGGGCCTCGGCGGCCGAGGAGGTGGCAGGGCGGCTGCGGGAGGCGGGGCTGGAGGTGCAGGCGACGCGGACCGCGCCCTTCGTGCCCTCCACCCCCGTGGTGCGCTACTTCCATGAGGAGGACCAGGCGGCCGCGGCACGGATCGCGGGGCGGCTCGGCCGCGGCTGGGCGATCCAGGATTTCCGGGCCTACCAGCCGCAACCCTCCCCCCAGACGATCGAGGTGTGGATCCCCGGGGGGTGACTACTGTGGCCTTTAGGTCACTAACCCCTTTAGCCCGATTATGCCGATTAGCCGTCTTTAGTCGCGATTCTCGCAGCCCTCCGGGCCGGGGACCAGGGCCAGCGGACAGGCTGGGCGCGATGATGCCTGGAACATATCGTGAAAATTCCCGGGCCGCCAGCACATTCAGGCATGGTGTCAGCCTGCGCGGATCTCGTCCTGCGCCTTGCTGAAGGCGTCCACCCCGTCGAAGCGCTGCAGCATCTCCACATGCATCCAGCGGCGCGGCCCACCGATCCGGCCGAGCAGGTCCAGGACCGCGGGGCCCGCATCGGCCATGGGGGCCCGCAGCAGGAAGCGGGCGCGGAACTGGTCCACCAGAAACGTCGTCCCGCCCTGCGGCGGCCAGACCTGTGCACCGCGGGAGGCGATGGTCTGCAGGGCGAAGGGCGTGCCCTCCGCCAGCGCCGCCAGCGCGGCGCCGAGGGCGGCCGGCGGCTCCACCGTCTCGATGAAGATGTCGACGCCCACCACCGCCCGGCTCCCGGCCGGCTTCGCCCAGGGGGCGGCGGGCCAGTGGCGGAGCGTGATCGGGCGGTAGTCCCGCGCCGGCACGCGGGCGCTTTCGCGACCCAGATTGGCGATCACGCGGGCGACATAGGCATCCGTCCCCACCCCCTGGCCGGGGGCGGCGATGTCGCCGGTGAGGTCCCGCCCTTCCTCCAGCGTCACATAGAGCGCGTGTTCCACCCGCCGCGCGGTGGCGAAATCGCCGATGTGGCGCAGCATCATGACGGCGGAGAGCAGCAGCGCGGTCGGGTTCGCCAGGCCCTGGCCCGCGATCTGGGGGGCGGAGCCGTGCACGGCCTCGAACATCGCGACCTCGTCGCCGATATTGGCGGAGGGCGCGACGCCGAGGCCGCCGACCAGGCCCGCCGCCAGGTCGGACAGGATGTCGCCGTTCATGTTGGTCATGACGCAGACGTCGAACTGTTCGGGGCGGACGACCATCTGGTGGGCGCAATTGTCGACGATCATGTGTTCATGGACCAGGCCGGGATGGTCCTTCAGCACCGCCTCCCCGACGCGCTTCATCAGCCCTTCCGTCAGTTTCATGATGTTGGCCTTGGTGGCGACGGTGACCTTGCGGCGGCCCTCGGCCTCCGCCAGCGCGGCGGCAAGGGAGACGATGCGCTCGCACCCCGCTTCCGTGATGATCTTCAGGCATTGCGCCACGCCGGGGGTCTGCATGTGCTCGACCCCCGCATAGAGGTCTTCCACATTCTCCCGCACCACGACGAAGTCGATCCCCCGCCCGGCGAAGGGCGTGCGGATGCCGGGGATCTCCCGCACCGGCCGGATGTTCGCATACATCTCGAACACCTTGCGCAGCGTGACATTGGCGGATTTCTCCCCGAAGCCGACGGGGGTTTCGAGAGGCCCCTTCAGCGCCACGCGGTTGGCGGCGATGCTGTCCAGCGTGTCCTGCGGCGCGCCGGAGCCCACGCCCCGGCGGAAGGCCTCGGCACCCGCCACGGCGTCTTCCCAGTCGATGCGCGCGCCGGCGGCCGCCAGCACGGCCTGGGTGGCGCGCATCACCTCCGGCCCGATTCCGTCCCCGGGAATGGCGGTGACCGTGGTGGTGGTCCTGGCGGGCAGGGTGTCCATGGGCTGTTCGACTTCCATCATCAGGGCGTTTGCTGCACCGCATGAGACGCGCGGCGGGGGACGGCGTTCGCATGGCGGCAGGCGGGTTTTGCGATCGAAGTTTCGCACAGCACCGATCACATCTGCGCGATTCAAGAAGGCCGGGCCTTGGTTTTTCCTGCCCTTCACCCCGCGCAGGCCGCGCGCCCCATCTTGCCCGGGCACCGTTGACGGCGGCTTGATCCCCATCAAGCGGTGCCTGCCACGCTGGAATTCCGGCGCTTTTCCGCCGGTTTGAACCGCGGCGCCGGCGCGGCCGGTGGATCGCCCCCGCCCGCCCAGCGGGCCGGCGGGGGGCGATCCACCGGCCACGGAGGTTAAAACGTCAAAGAAACGAGACGTTTGAGACAAGTCTTCACGTTGTTACTGTCTCGATTACGGATTCGTCCTAGACGATTCGTGGGTATTGCGCAGAAAAAATGCCTTGCCCCCGGTGTCATCGCTCAGTCACGCGTTGGAAACGAGAAACATGTTGTTTAATTCGGCGGCGGAATTCCTTCCCGGAAAGGAAGGACGGTCACGGCCGGCTGCGCCTGCATTGCGGCGGCGCTCCCTGACCACATGGCTTTTTCTGTCTAGCACGGCGCTGACGGCCATGGGCGTATTGGCGCCGGCCCTGGCGCAGCAGAGCTGGACCGGCAGCCTCGGCACCAACTGGTTCGCACCGGGCAACTGGACCAGCGCCGTGCCGACCACCGCCGATGCGGTGACCATCGGCGGGACGCCGCCGGCGGATCCGGTGATCAGTGGCGGTTCGGCCAATGCCTCCACCGTGACCGTGACCGGGGGGCGGACGCTCGGCGTCTCCGGCGGGGGCAGCCTGGCGTTGAGTTCGACGACCACGATCGGCAGCGGCAGCGGGTCGGGCAGCGTCACCGTCTCCGGCACCGGGACCAGCTGGGCCAGCACCAGCAGCATCGATATCGGCTTCGGCGGCGCGGGGTCGCTGACGGTGCGGGATGGCGCGCGGCTGACCACCTTCGAAGGCTCGGTCACCCTCGGCGCCCAGGGCCTGCTGACCATCACCGGGCCGGGCACGACGGTCGATATCGGCACGCGCACCGTGACCATGCCGGCGGGCTGGGGCGATGCGGCGGGCTGGCTGCAGCCGAATGAGGGCACGCTGGTCATCTCCAACGGCGCCGGGGTGATCGCGGACGCGACCTATATCGGCGGCGCCGGCGCGACCTGGGCCAATGCGACCGTCACCGGCCGCGGCACGACGCTGCAGAACGCGCTGAACGTCTATGTCGGCGGCAACGGCAACGGGAATGTCGGCTTCGGGCGGCTGACGATTGCCGATGGCGCCGTCGTCACCGCCTATACCGGCGCGGTCGGCACCGACACGGGTTCCTTCGGCGAGATGGTCATCACCGGGGAGGGATCGCGCTACGAAAGCCTGCGGCGCACCGGCTTCAACGGCAATTTCCGCGTGGGCTTCAACGGCGACGGCCAGCTGGCCGTGCGCAATGGCGGCCATCTCGGCGCCGCCAACATCATCGACATCGCGACCAACAGCGGCAGCCGCGGCGTGCTGGCGATCGGCGGCGCATCGGGTGAGGCCGCGCAGGCGCCCGGCACGATCAGCGCCGCCAACGGCATCTTCTTCGGCGCCGGCAATGCCACGCTGCTGTTCAACCATACCGGCACCGCCTACGCCTTCGACCAGCGGATCTTCGGCAGTGGCGGGCAGATCCGGCACCAGGCGGGCACCACGATCTATTCGGGCGATGGCGGCAGCTACAACGGCGCCATCAACGTCACGGGCGGCCGGCTGATCGTCAACAGCACGCTCGGCGCGGCGGGCAGCACGGTGACGGTCGGCAATGGCGGCACGCTCGGCGGTTCCGGCACCGTCGCCAACCTGGCGGTGCAGGCCGGGGGCACCGTATCCCCGGGCAACAGCCCGGGCACGCTGACCGTCACGGGCAACTACACCCAGGCCACGGGCGCGATCCTGGTGGCGGAGGTGGTGCCGGGCGTGACCGCCGACCGCCTGGTCGTGAACGGCACCGCCACGATCCAGCCGGGCGCCATCCTGCAGCTGGTGCGCGCCGGCGGCGGGGCCGTCTCGCTCGACACCGTCTACACCGTGCTGAGCGCGACGGGCGGCGTGACCGGCACCTATGTCGTGACCGGCGATCCCGAACTCTCGACCTTCTACCAGCTCTACGCGACCTACGGCGCCAATGGCGTCACGCTGGTGCCGGCGCAGTCCCGCGGCTTCGGCGCCGCGGCGGGGACGCGCAACCAGCAGGCCGTGGCGGATGCGATGCAGGCGCTGCCGGCCAGCAGCGCGCTGCGCACCACGATCGCCGCGCAGCAGAGCGATGCGGCCGCGCGCGTGGCCTATGACAGCCTCTCGGGCGAGATCCACGCCGCCATCCGCGGCGCGATGCTGGAGGAGACGCGCTTCACCCGCCAGGCGGCGCTGGATCGCGTGCGGGTCTCGCTGGGTGGCATCGGCGGCGGGGGGACGGAAACGGTGGCGGGCAACGCGCCGGGCCTCACCTTCTGGTCGCAGGGCTATGGCGCCTGGGGGCGGAGTGCCGGGGATGGCAATGCCGCCACCCTGTCGCATGACAGCGGCGGCCTGGTGGTGGGCGCGGACATGCCCGCCTTCGATGGCTGGCGCATCGGCCTTCTGGCCGGCTACGGCGATGCCGGCTTCGAATCCGGGGCGCGCGCCGCCAAGGGATCGGCGGAGACGACGACCATCGGCCTCTATGGCGGGCGGCAATGGGGTCCGCTCGGCCTGCGGCTGGGCGCGACGCAGGGGTGGAGCGAGGTCTCCACCCGCCGCAGCCCGGCCTTCGCGGGCTTCGCCGATGGCCTGACCGGCCGCACCAATGCCCAGACCACCCAGGTGTTTGGCGAGATGGGCTGGCGCATCGACCTGGGCGCCGGCGCGATCGAGCCCTTTGCGGGGCTGGCGCGGGCCGATGTGCGGGAGGATGGCTTCACGGAGCGCGGCGGCACCGCCGCGCTGACCGCGGCGCGCGGCAATGCGGGCGTGAACTACGGCACGCTCGGGCTCCGCGCCGCCACGGGGACGCAGCTGGGGGAGACGACGCTGGGGCTCGCCGGGATGCTGGGCTGGCGCCACGCCTGGGGGGATGTGACGCCGACCGCCGATGTGCGGCTGGCGGGGTCCGGCCCCTTCACGGTGGCGGGGACGCCCATCGCGAAGGATGCGGCGGTGGCGGAGGCCAGCGTCTCCGCCGCGCTGAATTCGGCGCTGGCGCTGGGCGTGACCTTCAACGGGCAGTTCGCCGATGGGGCGCAGAGCCTGGGGGCGCGGGCGAACCTGACGCTGCGCTTCTGAACGGCGCTGCACGCGCGGTCTGAACGGCGCTGCGCGCGGGGGATGAACTTCCCGCGCGCGGGGAGCGTCATCGGCAGCGCGGCGGCGTTGGCGGGGTGATGAGGAGATACCCCGCCATGACGATGCGTCCCCTGATGATCGGTGCCCTGGCCATGCTGGCGCTGCCGGCCCTCGGCCAGGGGCTTGGCCCCCTGATCGTCGAGGGCAATGCCCAGCGGCAGACGCTGGATTGCACCGGGCGGGACGTGACGGTGCGGGGGGAACGCAACGCCCTGACCTTCACCGGCGGCTGCCGCAGCCTGGAGGTGCAGGGCAATACCAGCACCATCCGGGCGGAGCTGGCGCCGGGCGCCCGGGTGAGCCTGCGCGGGGAGACGCTGGACCTCACCTGGTCCCAGGCGGCGGAAGGCGCGGCGCCGCGCATCGCGCAGGAAGGCCGGCAGATCCGGGTGGAGCAGGTCGCGGCATCGCCCACCCCCGTCGCGCCGACGCGGCCCGGCGTGGCGCGGCGGGAGACGGCGCAGGGCGTGGCGCTGAACCTGTCCGGCGACGTGCTGTTCCCCTTCGGCGCCGACCAGTTGCGGGCGGAGGCGGCGGAGGGGCTCGGCCAGGTGGTGACGCTGGTGCGGGAGCTGCGGCCGGCACGGCTTCGCATCATCGGCCACACCGACAGCGTGGGCGACGCCCAGGCGAACCAGGATCTGTCGCTGCGCCGGGCACGCGCCGTGCAGCACTGGCTGGAACAGCGGGCGGGGGATGCGATGCCGGCGGTGGTGGTGGAAGGCCGGGGCGAGCATGACCCTGTGGCGCCGAACACCAGGCCGGACGGCAGCGACGATGCCGCGGCGCGGGCGCTGAACCGCCGGGTGGAATTCGTGCTGGAGCGGTGAGGCGCGACGCTATCGACCGAAAAGCCCGGAATGCGTGCCGGCGCGCACGAAGACCACGCTCGGCCGCTTGCCGGCGTCGGCCAGGCGATGGATCGGCAGGAAGTCGCCACCGATGTGGCACTCCCGGTGGTCATGGAAATCGCCGGTCAGCGCATGGTCCCGCCGTTCCGGCGGCAGCGGTCCTTCACTCGCGATGAGATGCATCATCACGGCCTTGAGCCGGCCCATGTCGTAGCGGCCGGATCGCGTCAGGCGCTCCCAGTCCTTGCGGAACTCACCCGTGCAGTCGGCGGCGCGCGGCAGGGTCGGGCGCTTACCGCCTGGCGCCGTCGAGGTCATCGAACAGGTCGGCCGGCGTCTCGAAGCGGGCGCTCAGGGCGCGCGCTTCTTCCATCGCGGCGCGGGTCCGGGCGTTGGGGACCTCCAGCGCGGAGGGCAGCTTCTGGTCGGCCGCGACACGGTACGGAAAGACCCGCACCGCTTCCGACATGGTCAGCCCCATCTGCTCCAGCGCGATGGAAGCCCGTTCCTTGACGTCATCCTCCACGCGGACGTGCAGCATCCTGGTGCCCATTGCCACCTCCTCTGCCAGCGACGCGTGGAGTGCATCTCATCTGAGATACAGAATCGATGGAATTCGCATGAGCGGCCTCACCGCAGCGGCCGGGGCACCCGGAAGGGCAGCATCGCGTACATGGCCGGGCTGGCGAAGCGGTCCAGCGAGAGGCTTTCATGCACCGCCGTCGCTTCCCGCCCCAGCAGCCGCGTGCGGATCTCCGACCGGGAATAGAAGGGCGCGTCCACCAGGGTGCGCACCACGCGGGCCTGCCCGCCCTCCGCCCGCGTCGGCCGGGCGATGCGCCACAGGGTCTTGGGCAGTTCGACTTCCGGCGAGAGCGGCACGTCCGTGACGCTGCCGTCGCTGGCCACGCGCAGCGCCAGGGACTGGCTGGTGCCGTCCCGGCGCTGCGCGTTGTAGAGGATGGCGGTGGCGTCCGGCAGCGGCGCCCGGCACCAATCCCAGCCGAAAAAGTCCTGCTCCAGCGGCGCGCTGCCCCAGTTGCTGTCGAAATAGGCCGGGCCGGACCAGGCCAGCGCCGGGTCGGTCAGCGTGACCTCGACCCGCGACCGCGCGGCGATGGGGTGCCAGTGGTGCCGGCCGTCGCTGTCGAGCTGGAAGGCGCGGGTGGAGACGGCGTCGGGGCGCACAACCACGCGGCCGCGGAGTTTTCCGGGGATGGGGGCGGTGCGTTCCTCGATCTCCACCGTGAGCGCCGTGCCGTCCCAATGGGCGCTGCTCGGGCCGATGCGCAGCGTATTGGCATCGCGGGAGAGGGCGCCGCGGCGGCGGTCCGTCATCGCCCAGCGGCTGGGGGAGCCGTAGAGCGCGACATGCATGCAGTTGTGGTTCTCCGGATCGCCGCCGCCACCGCGCCGCGCCAGCGCGTACCAGGGGGAGAAGACGGTGCCGATGAAGGCGATGATGGTGATGCCGTGCAGGCCATCGTCGCTGAGGGCGTCGATGTACCACCAGCGATAGCCGCGGGCGGGGACGGGGCGGTCGAATTCCCAGCCTCGGCCAAGGGTCGCGGGGGTGTTGTGGGTCATGCCGTCCATCAGATCCGCTCCGCCATCGCCGCCTCTGCCGCCAGCCGCCCCGATATCGCCGCCATGGCGAGCCCCGCGCCGGGATGGGTCGCGCCGCCGGCCAGGAACAGGCCCGGCAGGGCGGTGCGCGCCGCCGGGCGGCTGAAGATCGCCTGCCAGCCCTGCACGGCCGGGCCGAACAGGGCGCCGCCGGTGCCGGGGGACAGGGCCTCGTAATCGTCGGGCGTCATCACCGCCGTCGCGTCGCGCGTGATCGTCAGGCCGGCGCGCGCCATGGCGCCGAAGGCGGCCTGTTCCGCCGCGGCCAGCGCGGCCTGGTCCAGGCGGCGGCTGTCGGCGCGGGCGGGGGCGCTGACCAACGCCAGCAGGCCCTCCGCGCCGCCGGGCGCCGGCTGCACGCCGTGGCGGCCCTGTGCCCAGAGGGTGACGGAGGGCTGGTCGGGCATCCGGCCGCGATAGGTCAGGGCGGCGAGTTCCGCTGCCGCATCCGGGGCGTGGAAGACGGTAAGGCGGGGCAGGTCCAGCCCCTCCGCCCGGCCGGCCATGGCCCAGCCGATGCCGGAGAAGCTGCGCTTCGCGGGCGGCATCGGCGGCACGGCCCTGGCGGCGGCGGCGCCGAAATAGCCGGCGGCGAGGGTCGCGGGATCGGCGTTCAGGATCACCTGGTCGAAGTCGATCGCTTCGCCATCGCGCAGCGTCACGCCGGCGATGCGGCCGGCCGAGACGCGCAGGCCGGCGACATCGGCGCCGAGGCGGAACTGCACGCCCTTCGCCGCCGCCACGCGGGCCAGGGCTTCCGGCAGGCGGGCCATGCCCCCCTCGATCGCCCAGAGGCCACCGGCCTCCACCTGGGCGACGAGCATGAGGGTGGCGGGGGCGACGAAGGGGGAGGTCCCGACATAGGTGGAGAGGCGGGAGAAGACCTGGCGGAGGCGCGGATCGGCGAAATGCTCCCCCAGCGCATCCCAGAGCGTGCCGAAGGGGGAGGTGCCGAGCAGGCCCCGCATCCCGGCCTGGGCGCCCAGGGCGAGCGCGCCCGGCCGCTGCACCGTCAGGAAGGGCTTTTCGAGTGCCGCCCAGCATTTCGCGGCGCGGGCCATGAAGTCCCGGTAGCCGCGGGCGGCGGCGGGGCCGGCGAAGGCGCCGATGGCCTGTTCGGCCGCGGCGGAGTCGGCGGGCAGGTCGAGCATCCGGCCATCGGGCCAGACATGGCGGCCGAGGAGAGGCAGACGCGTCAAATGCAACTGCTGGTCGAGCGTGGTATCTGCCGCGGCGAACAGCTGGTCGAACACCGGCCGCAGGCTGAGGGCGCCGGGGCCGGCATCCACCGCCAGGCCGCCAACCCGCGCAGCGGCAACCTTGCCGCCCGGCACGGCGCCACGTTCCACCACCACCACCGGGCGCCCGGCGGCGGCAAGGGTGATGGCCGCGGCCAGGCCGCCGATGCCGGCGCCGATGATGCCCACGATCCGTTGGTTCGGTCCGCGCATGGGGCGAAAAGTCGTGGGAAGGACGCCAAGTGTCAAGTCAGCCTGACACTACTTTGGCGGCCAGCCGCCGGAATTGGCGAATTGCCTTCGGATTGCCTCTACAACCAATCGTCATCTTGCATTGACGTAGGCCGCGTAAAGTCCCACACAGTATCAAGCGTTTTCGCCAGTGCTGCGACGACGACGCAGGTCCGCCGCCAGGCTCTGCCTTCCAGGTTCTGCCGCGCGGTTGGGCCGAAAATTGGACCCACCCTCCCCATGACCCGCGTTGCCGTCATCCAACCCGATATCACGCTGACCCTGGATTGGGAGGGCGTGATCCGTGATGCCGCCCTGTCGGAGACGATGCGGGGCGAACCCGTGTCGGAATGGTTCGGGCGTCCCTGGATGGATACGGTGGGCGGGGTCGGCAGCCTCCAGGTCCGGCGGATGGTGGAGGATGCGCGCGCCTCGGGCGTCTCCGCCTATCTCCAGGTCACGCAGCGCTTTCCCTCGGGCCTCGAACTGCCGGTCGAATACACGACGGTGCGGCTGGGCGGGCAGGCGGGGCTGATCGCGGTCGGCAAGAACCTGCAGGCGGTCGCGGAACTCCAGACCCGCCTGGTGGCCGCGCAGCAGGCACGCGAACAGGATTACTGGAAGCTGCGGGAGATCGAGACCCGGTCCCGCCTGCTGTTCGACGCCTCCTCCGAAGCGGTGCTGGTGATCGCCGCGTCCACGCTGCGCATCGTCGAGGCCAATCCCGCCGCGATCCGCGAACTCGGCCTGGCGCCGGGCTGGAACTTCGCCGACGAGGTCGCGACCAAGGACCGCCCGGCCTTCCGCGACGTGCTGATGCGCGCCCGCGAACAGGGCCGCGCGCCGGGTGTCATGATGCATCTGGGGGCGGAGGCGACGCCCTGGCTGCTGCGCGCTTCCCTGATGGCGCGCAATCCCGGGCCCGTCTTCCTGATCCAGCTGACCCCCGCCACCGCCCATGGCCTGCCCCTGGCCGAGGGCAAGGCGCCCCGCGGCGTGCCGCTGCGCGGCGACGCGCTGCTGGAGGAGATGCCCGACGGCTTCGTGGTGATCGACCCGGCCGGCACCGTGCGCCGCGCCAACCGCGCCTTCCTGGACCTGGCGCAGGCGGGGTCGGAAGCCTCCGTCATCGGGGAGAAGCTGGACCGCTGGCTGGCGCAGCCGGGCATGGATGCGGGCGTGCTGATGCAGACCGTCGCCCAGCACGGGGAGGTCAGGCTGCTGCCCGCGACCCTGACAGGCAGCCTGGGGACGGAGACGGAGGTCGAGGTCTCCGGCGCCGCCATCCGCCAGGGGGGGGCCAGTGGGGGCCGCGATGCGCCGGCGGATGCGCCCCGCATGATGGGCTTCGTCATCCGCGACATCGGCCGGCGCATGCTGGCATCGGGTGAGGCCGCGGCACTGCGCGCGGCACTCGGCGCGCTTGCCAACGACGTGGGGCGGGTGCCGCTGCCCGCCATGGTGCGCAGCACGGCGGCGCTGGTGGAGCGCGCCTGCATCGAACGCGCGCTGCGGCTGGCCGGCAACAACCGCACCGCCGCGGCGGATGCCCTGGGGCTCAGCCGGCAGAGCCTCTACGCCAAGCTCGAACGCTATGGCCTCAGCGAGGATCGAGAGGGGTCCCCGGACGGTCACGCGTGATGAGCGGGCGAAGCGACGACGCCGGCACGCAGGACCCCGCCTTCGGCGGGGCCGACCTCTCCAATTGCGAGCGGGAGCCGATCCACCTCGCGGCCTCCATCCAGCCGCATGGGGCACTGCTGGCGCTGCGGGAGCCGGACCTGACCATCCTGCAGGCCAGCGCCAATGCGGCGGCCTTCCTCGGGGTGGAGGCGCCGCTCCAGGGCCGGCGGCTGACCCAGGTGGATGCCCGCATCGCGCGCGCCCTGGCGCCGCTACTGGCCGACAAGCTGGATGAGGTGCCGGGCGCCTTCCGCGCGCGGCTGGACGGGATGGTGCTGGACGGCATGGCGCATCGCCCGGCCGGCGGCGGCCTGATCGTGGAGCTGGAACGCGCGGGGCCGGAGGAGAATTTCGCCGGGCGGATCGAGCCCGCGATGCAGGCCATCCTGGCCAGCTACGCGCTGCGGCCGCTCTGCGACGAGGTGGCGCGGATCGTCCGCGGCCTGACGGGCTATGACCGCGTCATGGTCTATCGCTTCGACGAGGACCACCACGGAGAGGTCTTCGCGGAGGAACGCGACCCCTCGCTCGAGCCCTATCTCGGCAACCGCTATCCCGACAGCGACATCCCGCAGGTCGCGCGCCGGCTCTACATCCGCAACCGCGTGCGGGTGGTGGCGGATGTGCATTACGCGCCGTCGCCGCTGGAGCCGCGGCTGTCGCCGCTGACCGGCCGCGACCTCGACATGTCGCTCTGCGTCCTGCGCAGCACGTCGCCGATGCATATCCAGTACCTCAAGAACATGGGGGTGGGGGCGACGCTGGTGGCCTCCGTCATGGTGGGCGGGCGGCTCTGGGGCCTGATCTCCTGCCACCATGACAGCCCGCGCCGCGCGCCCTTCGCGCTGCGCGCCGTGATGGAGCTGCTGGCGGAAGCCGTGGGCACGCGCATCGCCGCGCTGGAAAGCTTCGTGCTGGCGCAGTCGGAACTCTCCGTCCGCCGGCTGGAACAGCGGATGATCGAGGCGATCTCCCGCGACGGGGACTGGCGGAGCGCGCTGTTCGACAACCCGAATACGCTGCTCGCCCCCCTCAATGCCACGGGGGCCGCGCTGCTGTTCGAGGGCCAGACCCAGACGATGGGGGACGTGCCCTCCACCGCCGGGCTGCGCGAGATCGGGCAATGGCTGGACGAGCAGCCGCGCCGAGCCGGGATCGGCACGGTGATCGGCACGGCGAGCCTGGGGCTGGAGGCCCCGGCGCTGGCGGGGCTGACGCCGGTGGCGTGCGGCGTGCTTGCGGCGCCGATCTCCTCGACCCCCGGCGAATACATCATCTGGTTCCGGCCGGAGCAGGTGCGCACCGTGACCTGGGGCGGCGACCCGACCAAGCCGGTGGAGGTGGGCGCCGACCCGCGGGACCTGTCGCCGCGCCGATCCTTCGCCAAGTGGCAAGAGGTGGTGGAGGGGCGGGCGGAGCCCTGGACGCCGAAGGACCTGGCGACGGCGCGGATGGTGGGCGACACGGTCGGCGACGTGGTGCTGCAGTTCCGCTCCGTCCGCATGCTGATCGCGGAGGACCAGCTCTCCCAGATCCGCCGGCAGGTCGGCAATTCGCCGCAGGCCGTGGTGATCTGCGACGCGGAGGGCACCATCGACCTGCGCAACGATGCCTTCGACGCGCTGCTGCCCGGCGTGCGCGGCGCCGCGCCGCGGCGCATCGACCAGCTCCTGCCCTTCTTCGCCGACCCGACCGAGATCGGCCGCCGGCTGCGCGACGTGCTGGAGAACCGCCGTTCCTGGCGGGGGGAGGCGCGGCTGGCGGATGGCATGGGCGCGGGGCGGCCGCTGCTGGTGCGGGCCGATCCCGTCTTCTCCTCCCCGGACCGCGTGCTGGGCTACGTCTTCCTGTTCAACGACCTGGCGGAACGCAAGGCGGCGGAAGCCGCGCGCCGGCGCTTCCAGCAGGGGATCGAGGAGGGATCGCGGTCCCGCGCCGGGCGGCTGGACCGGCAGGCGGACCTGGCCTTCCGCGCCATCCTCGCCTCGGTGGTGGAGAATGCGCAACTCGCCGCGCTCGAGATCACCGATGGCGTCGATGTCGCGCATATGCCGGAACAGCTGGAAAGCGTCCGCGCTTCCGTCGCGCGCACGGCGGCGGTGCTGGAAGCGCTGATCCGCCATGCCGGCCAGCCCGGCAAGCGCGCGGGCGACGATCAGGGGTGAGAGACCGTTTGAGAATGCCGGCGGCTGAGGATCCGCAGGGGATTTTTCGTCGCGGCCAGGAAGCGGACGCCGCAGCGGCGGAAAAGACCCGCGGAGCCGACCCGTCCGGTATTCTCAAGCGGTCTCTGAGCCCGCTGCCCGGCGGCAGCGCGCGCGATGCGCTGCGGGCGGCGACAGGGGCCGTCCATGAAAGGCTGCATGGCGTGGCGGCCTTCGCGCGGCTGGCCGGGGGCGCGATCAGCCGCGACGAGTACAGGGCGCTGCTGGCGCGGCTGCACGGCTTCCACCAGGCGCTGGAGGCGGCGCTGGCATCGGGGTTGGGGTCCGGCGTGGCGGCCTGGGGGATCGACCTGGCGGCGCGGCGGCGTTCGCCCCTGCTGGCGGCGGATCGGGCCGCGCTGGGCGATACGTCCCCTCCCCTGCCCGCGCCGATCCCGCCGATCCCCTGCGCCGCGGCGGCGATGGGCTGGATCTACGTGTCTGAGGGTTCGACGCTGGGCGGGCTGCACCTGGCGCGCGCGCTCGACCCGCTGCTGGGAGAGGCGGTGGCGGGGCGGCACTTCCTGCTGGGCCATGGCGCACGGCATGGCGCGATGTGGCGCGATTGCTGCACGGCGATCGAGGCCTGCGGCGCGGAGCCGGCGCGGCGGCAGGCGATGGTGGCGGGGGCCGTGCAAGGCTTCCTGCGGTTCGAGGACTGGTTCGCCGCACGCTGATGCGGGCCTTCGCCCGCGGGGCCTTATGCGGGCCTTCGCCCGCGGGGCCTTATGCGGGCCTTCGCCCGCGGGAGGGGGGCTGATGCGGCGATGGATTAGCCCTCCCTTCACCGCTGCGGTCGCATGGTGGGGGCATGATCCGCGCGCCCGACAACCCGGAATTCCGCCACGCCCCGGTGACGCCGTTCCGCATGGGACGGCGTGCCCTGCTGCTCGCGACCCTGCCGGCCTGCATCCCCCGCGGCGCGGCACGGGCCGAGGGGCTGACCTTCGGCGGCACCGGCATGGCGATCGCCATCGTGCAGCGGCTGCTGGATGAACAGACGCGGCTCGGCCTGGGCGGGCCGGCCATCGTGCTGAACAGCCTGGGCAGCGCCGGCGGGCTGGCCGCGCTGCGGGCCGGGCGGATCGACATCGCGCTGTCGGGCCGGCCGCTGACGGCGGCGGAACAGGCGCAGGGGCTGGTGGCAACGACCTTCGCCACCAACCCGCTGGCCTTCGCCACCCATGCGGCGACGCCGGTGGAGGGCATCACCCTCGCCCAGGTCGTCGATGCGCTGTCGGGCGAGATGATGAGCTGGCCCGGTGGCGGGCCGCTGCGGCTGATCCGCCGCGACCGCGCGGAGGGCGACTGGATCCTGCTGGCCAGCCTGTCGCCGGAGATCGCGCAGGCGGTGGACCGCGCCCATGCCCGGCCGGGCCTGGCGACGGCGGGGACGGACCAGGAGAATGCGGAACTGCTGGAGCGCATCCCGGGATCCTTCGGCGTGATCTCCGTGGGCCAGGCCATCACGGAAGGGCGGCGCGTGAAGCTGCTGCCGCTGGATGGCGTGGCCCCGACCGCGGAGGCGCTGGCGGCGGGGCGCTATCGCCTGTCCCGCGCGCTGGTGATGGTGACGCGGGCGGAGCCGGGCGCGGCCGTGGCCTCCTTCCTGGCCTTCCTGGCATCGCCCCCGGCGCGCGCCGTGCTGCGGCAGCACGGCTATGAACCCGTGCCGGCGTCCGGCGCATGAGCACAACCGCGGAGCGGCAGCGCCCAACCGCGGGGACGGCGCGGCACGATGCCCCCGCGGGGGATGCCGCGCTGGTGCGGCTGGTGACGGGCTTCGCGGCCTGCATCGCCATGCTGGTGGCCGTCGCGCTGCCCCTGATGCATGTCTGGGCATCGCTGGCGGAGGAAGATACGGCGATGCGGGCGGAGGCGCGGGTGATCGCCTACTCCGTCTCCCAGATCGCCAGCCGCGACCCCGATCTGTGGCGCTTCCAGGAAGCGCGGCTGCGCGCGGCGCTGGAGACCGCGACCCCCGCGGCCGGCGCCGCCATGCGGGTTCGGGATTCGCGGGGCGAGGTGCTGGCGGAAATCCCGGCGGACATCCCCACGCCGCGGCACGGCGTCTCCGCCCCGGTCTTCGAAAGCGGCCATCCCGTGGGGGTGGTGGAGATCGAGCATTCCGCGCTGCACCTGCTGGTGGAATCGGTCTGGGTCACGCTGGCGTCGCTGTTCCTGGCGGGGGCCTCCTATGTGGCGCTGCGGCTGTTGCCGCTGCGGATGCTGCGGCGCGCCACCAGCCGCATCACGCATCTGGCGACGCATGACCAGCTTACGGGACTGCCCAACCGGCGGCTGTTCCATGACCGGCTGGAACAGACGGCGGCGGGGCTGAAGCGCTATGGCGGACATTTCGCCGTGCTGGCGCTGGACCTCGACCGCTTCAAGGAAGTGAACGACACGCTGGGCCACGCGGCGGGCGATGAATTGCTGCGCCAGGTCGCGCGCCGGATCACGGCGGCGATGCGGGAAAGCGACACGCTGGCGCGGCTCGGCGGCGATGAATTCGCCATCATCCAGCGCACCGCCGAACAGCCCAAGGCGGCGGAGGCGCTGGCGGCGCGGCTGGTGACGGTCCTGTCGCAGCCCTTCGACCTGAACGGCAACCAGGCGCTGATCGGCACCAGCATCGGCATCGCCCTGTCGGTGGAAAGCCCCGCGGAACAGCTGCTGCAGGATGCCGATACCGCGCTGTACCGCGTGAAGGCGGAAGGGCGGAACGGCTTCCGCTTCTTCTCGGCCGAGATGAACCAGGCGCTGCGCGAACGCCGCGCGCTGGAACATGATCTGCGGGAGGCGCTGGCGACGGGCCAGCTGCACCTGCACTACCAGCCGCAGGTCAACCTCTCCTCCGGCCGCGTCATCGGGCTGGAGGCGCTGCTGCGCTGGGACCATCCGGTGCGCGGGCGCGTGATGCCCGACCGCTTCATCCCGCTGGCGGAGGAGATCGGGCTGCTGAGCCGGATCGGCGAATGGGTGCTGAAGGAAGCCTGCACGGTGGCCATGCGCTGGCCGGGGCTGCGGATGGCGGTCAACATCTCCGCCAACCAGTTCCAGGCGCCTGACTTCCTGCGCGCCGTGCGCCTGGCGCTGGAGGAGACGGGGCTGCCGGCGGCGCGGCTGGAGATCGAGATCACGGAAGGCGTGCTGCTGACGGATACCGAACGCACGCTGGCCACCCTGCAGTCGCTGCAGGAGATGGGCGTGTCGGTCGCGATGGATGATTTCGGCACCGGCTATTCGTCGCTCGGCTACCTCCACAAATTCCGCTTCGACAAGATCAAGATCGACCGCAGCTTCGTGGCGACCCTGGCGCATGATCCGCAGGCCGTCGCCATCGTGCGGGCGATGATCGGCATCACCCACGCGCTGGGGCTGCGCTGCAACGCGGAGGGGGTGGAGAACGCCGTGCAGGCCGCGCTGCTGCGCGCGGAAGGCTGCACGGAAGCGCAGGGCTACCTCTATGGCCGCGCGGTGCCGGAGGCGGAGCTGGCGGCGCTGATCGAAGGCGCGACGGCAACCCCAGCCCCCATCCCTGGCCTGGCGGAGCCGCTCAAACCCCCCCGAAGCCTGCGCGCGTGATCCAGTAGTCCCAGGCACGGGCCAGGGGCATGTCGGAGAGCAGCATGGTGGCGGTCTTCTCGACCTCGCCCGGCGTCAGGTAGGTCACGGGGCCGAAGGGCAGGCTGGCCAGCACCATCGCCGCATTGTCCTTCATGTAGACGGCGGTGAAGACGGCGGCGCGCAGGCTCACGCCCACATTGCAGGCGCCATGGCGCGCGAGCAGCACGCTGCGGTTCTGGCCGAGCGCGCGGGCGAGCGAATGGCCGCGCGGCAGGTCATCCACCAGCATGTTGGTATCGCCGAATTCGTCCTGGCTGTCCCACATCGGCACCTCCGCGCCCATCACGCTGCCCATGTGGAAGACGGGCTTGAGGGGGAGCTTCGTGACGGTGAAGGGGATGACGGGGCGGGCGTGGTGGTGGATCACGGCACGCACCTCGGGGCGTGCCATGAAGATGGCGGAATGGATGGCGCGTTCCGAATAGATGCGGCGGCCATTCTGCGCGATGGGCGTGCCGTCCAGCTCGAATTCCATGATGTCGTCGCTGGTGACGGCGACGGGGCTGCGGCTGCGGGAGAGGAAGTAGCGATCCGGTCGTTCAGGATGGCGCAGGCTGACATGGCCGAAATCGTCGATCACATCCTCCCTCGCCAGGATGCGGTTGGCGATGACCAGTTCGCGGATGGCGTGGGCGACGGCGTCCGAACTCATGCTGCTGTGTCCTGCGTGAAGGGGCCGGTGCCGCCATAGAGCCAGGCGAGGGTGCTGCGCCATTCCGCCTGCGACTTCGCGGCCATGATGGCGTTGCGCAGCGCGGCATGGGCGCCGGCGGGGTGGTAGACATGGTCGCCGATGGCGCGGGATTGCAGCTGCACGCGGGCGGTGCGCAGCGCGCGGGCATCGCGATAGGCGGGCAGCGCCGCTTCGATGTCGCCCTGGTGGGCGGCGAGGGTCTGCGCCAGGCAGACCGCATCCTCCATCGCCATGCAGGCGCCCTGCGCCATGTACTGCATCATGGGATGCGCGGCATCGCCGAGGAGGGCGACGCGGCCATCGACCCATTGCTCGATCGGATCGCGGTCGCACAGCACCCAGAGCTTCCAGTCCCGGCCCTGGCGGATGATCTGCTGCGCCATCGGATGCACATGGGTGAAGCCGCGGAAGACTTCCTCGGCCTCCACCGGCTTGCCGGCGACGGGCTCCGGCGCGTCATTGTGGTAGGTGACGACCAGGTTGAAGGTCTTCCAGCCCTGCAAGGGGTAATGGACGATGTGGCATTTCGGGCCGGCCCAGAGTGTCGCGGCGTTCCAGCGCAGTTCCTCGGGCATCTGTTCCGTCGGGATCACGCTGCGATAGGTGGTGTGGCCGGAGACGCGCGGCGCGCCATCGCCCACCAGCTGCCGCCGCACCTTTGACCAGAGGCCATCGGCGCCGATCAGCGCGCGGCCGCGCAGGCGTTCGCCGCTGGCAAGGATCGCGGTGACGCCTGCGCTGTCCTGCTCATACGCCACCACCTCCGCCGAGGTCCGCAGCGTGACGGAATCGTTGCCTCGGCATCCCTGCAGGAAAACACCATGCAGGTCGCCACGGTGGATGACGGCGTAGGGATTGCCGAAGCACTGGCGAAAATCCTCGCCGAGGTCGATGTGGCAGATCTCCTCCGCCGTCAGCGCATCCATCAGCCGCAGCCGGTCGACATAGATCGCCATGGCGCGCGCCGTATCGCCGACGCCGAGCCAGTCGAAAGCATGGAAGGCGTTGGGGCCGAGCTGGATGCCCGCCCCCACCTCCCCCATCGCCGCCGCCTTTTCGAGGACGACTGACGAAAATCCCTGGCGGGCGAGGCCGAGGGCGGTGGCGAGGCCGCCGATGCCGCCGCCGGCGATCAGGATGGGCAGGCCGGTCATTCCGGCTGGATGCCCGCGAGGTCCGCGATCCGGCCGTTCTTGACGTTCTCCTGCGCGATGAAGGCGGCGAAGGCGGCGGGCGTGTCGGTGGTGAAGGCGTCCGCGCCCATCTCCAACAGGCGGCGGGCGATCTCGGCTTCCTGGCCGATCTCGTTGAGCTGGCGGGCCAGCGCCTCCGCCGCCGCGGCGGGCAGGCCCTTCGGCCCCCAGACGGCGTACCACAGCAGGAAGTCGATGCCGGTGACGCCGGCCTCCGCGATGGTCGGCACATCGGGCATGGCGGCGCTGCGGGCGGGCGCGCCGATCAGCGCGAAGGCGCGCAGCCGCCCGGCCTGGACCAGGGGCTGGGCGGAAAGCAGGGGTGCGACCATCAGCGCGACATTGCCAGCGACGACATCGTTGATGGCCGGCGCCGTGCCCCGGTAATGCGCCACCACCGCGTCATCCGCGCCGACCGCGCGCTTCAGCCCTTCCGCCGCCAGATGGGCCATGGAACCGGCGCCGGAGGTGGAGAAGGTGTAGTGGCGCGGGTCGCGCCGCATTGCCGCCGCCAGCTCCTGCATGGTCCGCGCACGGGATTGCTCGGGATGGCCGACGACCAGCAGCGGCGCGGTGGCCAGGCGCGCGATGGGCGTGAAGTCGGCGACAGGGTCGTAGGAGAGGTTGCGGACGACCCGCGTGCCCATCAGGTGGATGTCGGCATTCACCAGGAAGGTCTGGGCATCCGGCGCGCTGCGGGCGACCTCCGCCGCGCCGATGGTGTTGTTGCCGCCGGCGCGGTTCTCGATGACCCAGTTCTGGCCGGAGCGTACCGCGAGGCGCTGGGCGTAGAGGCGGCCGATGACATCGATGGCGCCGCCCGGCGCGGCGGGGACGACGAGGCGCACGGGCCGCCCCTGCGCCAGGGCGGGGATGGCCAGGGGCAGCAAGGCCCCGGCTGCAAGCAATGTCCGGCGATGCATGGACCCGATCCTCCGCTTTTGCGGTCAGGATCGCAGGCGGCCCCGTGGTGTCAATGAAGGATCAGGCGGCCTTCAGGTGGCGGGAGAGGCGGTCCAGCGCGGCGGCCTCGATCAGCGCCTCCGGCGTGTCGAGGGGCGTGAGTTCCGCGGCCGGGCCCTCGATGGCGACGACCTGGCGGCCTTCATTTCGCGCCACCGCGACGATGTCGGTCAGGCGCAGTTCGCCCCGCGCATCGGCCGGGCGCACGGCGCGCAGCCAGCGCACCAGGTCCACGCTGCGGGCGCAGAGGACGCCGGCATCGCAGAGCCCGATGGCGCGCTCCGCCGCCGTGGCCTCCGCCCAGGGGACCACGCGTTCCACCAGGCCGGTATCGGGGCAGGCGACGACGCGGGCGAGCGCCGTGGGGCAGGTCGGGCGGAAGGCCAGCAGGGCCAGGTGCGCGCCATCAGCCCGCGCGTCGCGGAGGGATTGGAGGGTGGCGACGGACAGCGCGGGCAGGTCGCCGCGGATCACCGCCGCATCGCCCTGGAAGCCGGCCAGCAGGGGTGCCGCCTGCAGCGCGGCATGGGCGGAGCCGCGGCGGTCGCGCTGCACCAGGGTGCGATGGGGCGACGCCGCCGGCGGCATGTCCGCCATTTCCGGGCCGATCACCAGGATCGCCCGGTCGAAGACGGCGGCGGCGACCTCCAGCACATGGTGGAGCATCGGCCGGCCGCCGATGGGTTGCGCCGGCAGGGGCGGCATGCCGCCCATGCCGTGGCGTGCCGCCAGGATCAGGGCGATGCCGGCGGAGGCGGATGATCGGGATCGGCGCGGCCTGGGCATGATGAGTTCCCACGGCCCGCGTCAGGCGGGCCGGCGGGACGCGGAGGGCAAGCGCCATGCCTTGCGGAATGCGAGGCGCGCTACCGCTTCATGCCCGCCGCGGCCGCCAGCAGCCAGGCGCGCAGCGCGGCGCGTTCGTCGCCGTCCCGGATGCGCTCCACATGGATGGTCAGGTGGCCTGGGCGGCGATCGGGCAGGATGCGGATGGCCTGGGTCCAACTCTCCCCGCCGCGGCGATGCACCACGACATAGAGGAGGGAGGGTGAACATCGCCCGAGGCGGTCCCGCCATTCGCAGAATGCGACGAATTCCGCCGCATCATGCGGGCCGAGAAGAAGGGTGAGATCCGGGGGCGTCCCCGCGCTGTCCAGCATGCCGTCCTCCATGATCCAGGAGGTCAAACCGACGGCGGCGCTGCCCGATTGGTTGCCGGTGAGGCCGCATCCCCCCTTGCGGGGGCGCCACCTTGCCCGGGAAGGCAGGTTGGCGTTGGGCGTCGGCCCAACTCCTGATGCTGGGGCGGCGTGTATCGCGAGTGGGGCGCGGAGGGCAAGGGGATTGGTGCGGGTGACCCTGGGGAAGGCGCTGCCTTCCCCAGCCCCCATCCGCCCCCTGTGGAAGATTTGGGGGGCAGAGCCCCCTGGACCATCGTCAATTTGACGCGGTCCAGGGTCCCGCTGGACCCTGGCGGGGGGTGCAGGGGGGCGGCGCCCCCCTGCGGGCCCTCAGCCGACGGCCAGCAGTTCCACGTCAAACACCAGCGTGGCGTTCGGCGGGATCACGCCGCCGGCGCCGCGCGCGCCATAGCCGAACTCCGGCGGGATGGTCAGGCGGCGATGGCCGCCCACGCGCATGCCGGCCACGCCACGGTCCCAGCCCTGGATCACATGGCCGGCGCCAAGCGGGAAGCCGAAGGGGTCGCCGCGGTCGCGGGAGCTGTCGAACTTCCTGCCCTTGTTCTCCGGCGCCTTCGGATCGAACAGCCAGCCGGTGTAGTGCACGGTCACCTGCTTGCCGGAGACCGCCATGGTCCCCGTGCCCTCGGTGATGTCGGTCATGCCCAGTGCCATGGTCAGCCTGCCTTCCTGAAGGTGATGGGCTTGTTGCCGTCCCAGAGGACCGAACGCCCGATCTTGTAGAGGCGATCCAGGCCTTCCCGGATCGTGAGGAAATGGTTGCCCGCCAGCGGCCCGGCCTTGGAGGCGAAGGCGACGGCGCCGTAGGCGAGGAGGATCTCCGTCTCGCTCACGCTGGTCGGCAGGCCACCGGGATAGACGATGATCTGGCCGGGGGCCGGGTGGCTGGTCGCGTTCTCATACCCGATGGAGAGGTCGCGTTCGCCCATCGGGATCCAGCAGGCCTCGCCGGACCAGCGGACATGGATGATGCGGTCGCTGAAGGGCAGCAGCTCGCGGAAGCGGGCGACCGTCTTCGGCGCGTCCTTCTCCTCGTAGAAGGCGTGGAAGATCTCGCCCCCGATGTCGATCTCGATGTCGGCCATGCCGTGGTCACTCCCGGTCTGTCGCCCGCCCCTACGATGCCCGGCCGCGCTTGCCAAGCCGGGGGATGGCAACCCCGTGCCGGCCGGGCCGTTGCGGGATGCGCGGGAATGGGATGCTGCGATGCCGAGACGCGCCTGGTCGATCATCAAGGAGACGGTGGAGGGCTTCATCGAGGACGAGGCGATGACGCGGGGCGCCGCCATCGCCTGCTACACCATGTTCTCCATCGCGCCGCTGCTGGTGGTGGCGGTCGCCATCGCCGGCTTCGCCTTCGGGGAGGAAATGGTCAGCGCCGCGGTGGCGGAACAGCTGCGCGCGCTGGTCGGCCGCGAAGGCGCGGCGGCGGTGGAAGCCATCATGGAGGGCGTGGACGGGGATGGCGCGGGCGCGTCGGGCGTCCCGGCGCTGATCAGCCTGGCGGTGCTCCTCATCACCGCGTCGGGCGTCTTCGCGGAGCTGCAATCCGCGCTGAACGCGATCTGGAAGGCGCCGCCGCCGCCGGTGACCATCTCCACCCTGGTGCGGGCCCGGCTGCTGTCGATCGGCCTGGTCGCGACCACGGGCTTTCTTCTGTTGGTCTCGCTGATCGCTTCCACGATCATCGCGGCGCTGTGGAAATGGACCGAACGGCTGGCGCCGGAGCTGATGCCCCTGCTGCAGGGGGCGAACCTGCTGGTCTCCTACCTGCTGACGGCGATGCTTTTCGCGGCGATCTACAAGATCCTGCCGGACCGGCGGCTGCGCTGGCGGGACGTGGCGGTGGGGGCGCTGGGAACCGCACTGCTGTTCGGCATCGGGAAGGCGGCGATCGGCTGGTATATCGGGGGCAGCGGCATCGCGGCGCGATACGGGGCGGCGGGCGCGCTCGTGGTCGTGCTGCTCTGGGTCTACTACTCCGCACAGGTCTTCCTGCTGGGGGCGGAGTTCACGCGCGCCTGGAGCGGGCGGCTGCGGCGGCGCAAGGCGCATCCGCTTGGTGCAGACGCGCCGAAGGACATCATCGCGGCTGCGCCAGGCGATCGTGTCGCCGCGGCTGCGCCGAACAATCGTATCACCGCGGCTTCGCCAGACGATCCTATCGCCGCGGCTTCGCCAGACGATCCTATCGCCGCGGCTTCGCCAGACGATCCTATCGCCGCGGCTTCGCCGCGAGGCCCCGGCGGCTGACCGCCGGGGCCGATCGCGTCAGAACAGGCCGCTGCGGCGGGCGCGGCGGACGAGTTCGGCGCCGACCCGGGCGGGGTCGGGCAGCAGGTCCAGCAGGCGGTTGAAGGTCGCCCGGCCCGGCAGGTCTCGCGCATCGGGCAGATAGCGGTAGCCCGGCAGGTCGCGGGCCCTGGGCAGGCCGGGCAGGTCCCGGCGGCTGGGCAGGGACGCGTAGCCCGGGATGTCGCGCAGCCCGGGGAGATGGTCGGGCCGATAGCCGGCCAGCCGGCGCGGCAGGTCGCGCGCCATGCCGCGCGGCAGGTGGTCCATCGCGAAGGTCGCCAGGCGGCCATGGCCGCTGCGGCGCGCGGCGAACGCGCCGGCGACCAGCGCCACGCCGCCGGCGAGGAGGGCCAGCGTCGCCACCGGATGCATCTGCGCTTCCAGCACCAGGCTGGTCTGGCGCGCCGCCGGGCCGGGCAGGCTGGACCGTTCCTCCCCGCCCGGGCGGCCCTCCGCCAGATTGTCGCGGCGGCCGGGCCGGCCGGCATGAAGGCTGGTCTGCGCGGCGCGCGCGCCCTTAGCCATCAGCGCATCCGTCGCGCGCGGGAACAGCGTGCCGAGGACGGAGACCATCAGCCCGCCGCCACCGACATAGAGGTCGCGCCGCGGCGTGGTAGCGGCGAAGAGGATGGCGCGGGCCACGACCTTCGGATCATAGGTCGGCGGCGGCACGGCCAGGCCCGGGGAGCCCAGCAGGTTGCGGGCGTGTTCGGCGAAGAGGCTGTCGATGGCCGCCGGTTTCACCAGCGTGACGCTGATCGGCGCGCCTTCCGCCCGCAATTCCATCCGCAGCGCATCGGTGAAGCCCTTCACCGCGTGCTTGGTGGCGGAATAGGTGCCCTGGTAGGCGATGGCACGGTCCGACAGGACGGAGCCGACATTGATGATGGCGCCGCCGCGGGATTTCAGGCGCCGCGCGGCGACCAGGCTTCCATGCACCACGCCCCAGTAGTTGGTGTCGAACAGGCGGCGCTGATCCTCGATCGGCGTCTGTTCCTGCGTGCCGTAGATGCTGGCGCCGGCATCGTTCACCCAGGTGTCGATACCGCCGAATTTCTCCACGGCGAAGCGCGCCACACGCTCCATCGCGTCGAGGTCCGCGACATCGGCCACCCTGTATTCGGCGCGGCCACCAGCCTCCCGGATGCCGGTCACGGCGGTGGCGAGGGAGGGTTCGTCGCGCGCCACCAGCACCACCGCGGCGCCGCAGCCGGCGGCCATGCGGGCGGTGGCGAGGCCGATGCCGGAGGAGGCGCCGGTGATGACGATGGTCTGGTCGGAGAGCTTCTTCAGGCGGACGGCCATGGTGACGACGAACCCTTGCGGTGTTCGTGGCCAACGGCGGGAGGGGGGTTGCAGTTCCGGCGGTCCAGGGTCGCCTTCGACCCTGGCGAGGGGGTGAAGGGGGAGCAGCGCTCCCCCTTCTGACACCCCCCCGCGGGCGTCACACCGTCAGCGTGCCCGCCTTGGCGGCGGCGTAGCGCGTCGCGACCTTCGACCAGTCGATGACGTTCCACCAGTTCGCCGTGTATTCGGCCCGGCGGTTCTGGTAGCGCAGGTAGTAGGCGTGTTCCCAGACATCATTGCCGATCAGCACACGCTGGCCGTCCATCAGCGGGTTGTCCTGGCCGGGCCGGGTGACGATCGCCAGGCGCCCGGCCTGGGTCACGGTGACGAAGGCCCAGCCGCTGCCGAAGACGCCGTTCGCCGCCGCGTTGAAGCGGTTCCTGAAGGTGGCGAAATCGGTGAAGTCCTGGGCGATGGCGGCGGCGAGTTCGCCGGTGGGCTCGCCCCCCCGGCCACCCATGATGCCCCAGAACATGGAATGGTTGGCATGGCCGCCGCCATTGTTGCGGACCGCGGTGCGCACGGCTTCCGGCACCTGGCCGAGATTCATCAGCAGCTGGTCCAGCGGCAGGGCCTGCAGGGCCGTATGCTCCCGGATCGCCATGTTCAGGTTGTTGACCTGGCCGCCATGGTGGAAGCGCCAGTGCAGTTCCATGGTCCGGGCATCGATCGCGGCCTCATTCGCGTCGAAGGCGTAGGGCAGGGGCGCGAGCGTGTGCGGGCCGGTGGGCGCCGGGGCCGCCTGCGCCAGGGCGCTGCGCGGCGTGGCCCAGAGGGTGGCCCCGAGGGTGGAGCCGAGCGCGGCGCCGAGGCCGAGGAGGTTGCGGCGTTGCAGGATGGCCATGGGGGTTTCCTTTCCCTGGTGGTCTCGTGGCGCAGATAGGGTCCCAGATGGGGCCTTTACCGGGCCAGCCAATCGGCGAATCGCCGGGACAGGCGATCCATGTTGTCCAGCCAGAAGCGGTCGTCGATGCGCAGCGCCGTCGCGGCATTGGGCGGCGCGGTCGGCAGCGTGGCCAGGACGCCGGGCGGCAGCAGGGCATTCGCCTCCCGCGCCGTGACGCCATAGGGGATCAGCGGCGGCAGCCGGGCCTGCACCTGGGGCTGGCCGGCATAGGCCAGGAAATCCAGCGCCTGCGCCCGGTTCGGGCTGCCGCGCATGATCACCCAGCTGTCCAGCGTCGTCAGGTTCTGCGCCCATTGGATGCCGAGGTCCCGGCCATCCAGCGCATTCGCCGCGGCGATGCGGCCATTATAGGCGGCGGCCAGCGCGACCTCACCCGAGGCCAGCCATTGCGGGGGCTGGGAGCCCCGTTCCCACCACAGCAGCTCCGCCTTGATGGAATCGAGACGCCGCAGCGCGCGGTCGGTGCCCGCTTCCGTCGCCAGCAGGCGATAGACCTCATCGGGAGCGGCGCCGTCGGCCAGAAGGGCGATCTCCAGCGTCGTCTTGGGACCGCGGCGCAGCGCCCGGCGGCCCGGGATGCGGGCGGTGTCGAACAGGTCCGCCCAGCCGCGCGGCGGCTGCGCCTGGCGGCCGCGATCCCAGGCCAGGACGAAGGAATAGATCACGGCGCCGACGCCGCATTCGTTCACGGCCTGCGGCATGTAGCGGTCGGTGCCGCCGATCAGCGGCCAGTCGATGCGCTCGAACAGCCCTTCCTCGCAGCCGCGCAGCAATTCATCGGCCTCGACCTGCACCAGATCCCAGTTGTTGTTGCCGTCGCGCAGGCGGGCCCGCAGCACGGCGATGCCGCCATCCCAGGTGCCCTCCAGCATCCGCGCGCCGCGGGCCTGCATCCAGGGGCGGAAGAACACCTCCCGCTGCGCTTCCTGGTAGGCGCCGCCCCAGGAAACGATGGTGAGGTCGCGCATCTGCGCCCGCGCGGGCCCCGCCACCAGGACGGCCAGGAACAGGCCGGCCAGCAGGAGCCCCATGCGCCGTCGCATCGCCATTCCACCCTCGCCCGGCTTCCGTTGCGGGGAAGGTAGCGCCTTCGGCCGCCGCATCGAAGGGGTGAAGCGCACACCGTCACGCCAGGAGGACGAAACAATCCCCGGAACCCGATCCGGGTCACGACGTTCGAGCCCCGACCCCGAGACCCGATGAAGGAACACACCATGTCCCAGACCGCCAACGACCTGCGCAACCTGCGCGACGACGCCGTGGACAGCGGCAGCCGCCTGGCCGACGACGCCCGCGCCGAACTCGCCAAGCTGCGCAGCCAGGTGGAACGCCTGATGGAGGAGCGCGTGACGCCCGCGCTCGGCTCCGCCGCCGAGACGGTGGAGGACTACGGCCGCCGCGCCAAGGAGACGATCGAGGAGAATGCCTACGCGCTGTCCGACACCATCCGCGAACGCCCGCTGGTGACGATCGCGGTGGCGGCGATCGGCGGCTACCTGCTGGGCCGGCTGATGGGGGGCAACACCTACGTCTACCCGGACAAGCATCGCTAAGCGGAGTCTGTAGAGATGCGGCTGTTCCGGCTCGCCCAGGCCGCCTGGCAGGCGGAAAGCCTCTATCTGCGCCGCACCAGCCGCGGCTACGCCGTGCAGGCGGGCTATGGGGCGGGCGCCGCGGTCTTCGCCCTGCTGCTGCTGCTGATGCTGCACATCGCCGCCTTCGCCGCGCTGGTGCCGGGCCTCGGCCCGGTCTGGGCGGCGCTGGCGGTGGCGGGCGGCGACCTGGTGCTGGCGGGGATCCTCGGCGCCCTGGCCCGCCACCCGCCGCGCGACCCGGTGGCGGAGGAAGCGCTGCGGATCCGCCAGGCCGCGACGTCCCAGCTCTCGGACGGGGCGATGCGGGCGGCGATGCTGGCGCCCCTGCTGCGCAGCCAATCCGCGAAGAAGGGCCTGTTCGGCGCCGCCATCACCGCCGCGCTTGTGGGGCTGATGTCCCGCCGCTGAAACGGGCCAACCCGGCACGGGGACACCGTGCCGGGTTGCCCTTCGCGCGCGAAATCCCTAACGCCCCCGGAACACGACACCCGGGAGGGCCTGATGGGCGAGACCGCCGAAGCCACCGTGATCATGGCGCGCGACGGCGCCGCGGGCACGCTGCTGATGAACCGGCCGCGCGCGCTGAACGCGCTGGACCTGCCGATGATCGAGGCCTTCGCCGCCGCCATCCCGGCGCTGCGCGACGACGGGGACGTGGCGCTGGTGATCCTGGAAGGCGCGGGCGGCAAGGCCTTCTGCGCCGGCGGCGACGTGCGACGCATCCGCGAACTCGCCCTGGCGCGGGACAGCGCGGGGATCGAGGCCTTCTTCGCCGGGGAATACGGCGTCAACGCCGCCATCGCCCGCTTCGGCAAGCCCTGGATCAGCCTGATCGACGGCGTCTGCATGGGGGGCGGCATCGGCGTCTCCGTCCATGGCAGCCACCGCGTGGTGACCGAGCACGCGCTGCTGGCGATGCCGGAAACCGCGATCGCGCTATTCCCCGATGTCGGCACCAGCTTCGTACTGCCCCGGCTGCCCGGCGCGCTCGGGCCGTGGCTGGCGCTGACGGGCGCCCGGCTGCGCGGGGCGGAGGCGGTGGAAGCGGGACTCGCGACCCACTTCGTGAAGCGGGAAAACCTGCCCGCACTACGCGCCGCCCTGGTGGCCGGCGATGCCGGCGCCGTGGAACGCCTGGCCGAACCCGTGCCCCCCGGCCCGATCGCCGCGCAGCGCCCCGCCATCGACCGCTGCTTCGGCCACGCGACCCTGGCCGGCATCCAGGCCGCGCTGGCCGCCGAGGGCACCGAATGGGCCGCAGCGCAGGCCGCCATCCTGGCCCGCATGTCGCCGACCAGCATGGCCGTGACGCTCGAACTGCTGAAGCGCGGCGCAACCCTGGACCTGGCGGGATGCCTGGCCATGGAACTCGCCCTGACCCGGACCGTGACCCTGCACCCGGACTTCGCAGAAGGCGTCCGCGCCGTACTGGTGGACAAGGACAAAAAGCCGACCTGGCAACCCGCACCCGACACGGCCACGGTCGCCGCGATGTTCGGGTAGGCCGGGGGCGGCGGCGGTCTGGCCGGGGCGCGCCAGTGGTCTCTGGAGATGGGCGCTGCCCCTCTCCAGACCTGACCCCGCCAGGGTCCGGCGGGACCCTGGACCGCGAGGTTTCATCGGAAGGTGGGGAGAGGGGCACTGAACGCGCTTCGGACAAGCGCGCGCTATGCGCCCCTCTCCCCACCTTCCGATCATCCATGGGTTCCCAAGGGGCCGCTGCCCCTTGGCAGGGATGGGGTATCGGGGAAGGGACAGCGTCCCTTCCCCGGGCAACAAGCAGCACCCCAGCCCGGAACGCCGCCGCAGCCCCGCTACCGGAGCTTCACGTCGATCCGGACCATGTCGCCGCGGTAGATGCCGTTGGCGATGAGGAGGGTGGTGCCCTCCGGGTCCATGGCGGTGCGGTGGACATGGGCGACGGGGGCGTTGAGGGGCAGGTGCAGCGCCGCGGCGGTTTCGACATCCGCGCTGCCGATGGTCAGTGTCTGGCGGGCTTCGGCGATGGTGACGCCGGGCAGGCCGGCCACGAGTTTCAGGCTGGTCTTGGTGACCAGGTCCTCGGCCGTGACCTTGGCGGAGAGGCGGTCATCCATCCAGACATCGGCCAGCAGGAAGGGTTGGCCGTTCCGCCAGTGGCGGCGGCGGAGGTGCCGGTAGCTGGGCGCGGGATGGCCGGCATGGACGGGCGCGACGCTACCATCCTGGTTCGGATGGTCGGAGAGGATCTCGATCTCCGCCCCTTCGCGGGAGCGGAGCAGGCCGTTCCAGTCGGTCTCGACATCGCACCAGAGCCGATCGGGGGGCGTGGCGCGGACGAAGGTGCCCTTGGCGCGGAAGCGTTCGATCAGCCCTTCCTGGGCCAGCTGGTCCAGGGCCTGGCGGATGGTGGCGCGGGCGACGCCGCACTCGGCGGCGAGTTCATCGACCGTCGGGATCTGCTTGCCGGCCGGCCAGGCCCCCTGTTCCACGCGGTGGCGGAACAGCGTCGCGAGCTGCAGGTAGCGCGCCACGGCGCTGCGGTTGAGGTCGGGTGCCGGGCGGGGCGTTCCCGTGCTGTGGTTCATGCAGGCGTCCAGATCCGGCCGCGGGGAAGCGGGCGTGGTCGGACGCTAGTCGCGTGGCGGGCGAAAGGCCACAGCATTCGCCTTTCACCGCCACCCCTGCCGTGATGCCGGATCAGGCGCCCGCGCGCATGATCTTCGGGATTTCCTCCCGGAACCGGAACCGCAGCGCGGACCAGGTATCGTCCAGCGCGATCTGCGTGACGGGCAGCAGGCCTTCGGTGGTCAAGGGGTCCCAGCCATGGTCGCGGTCGAGGTCGGAGCGCACCGGCCCGGTCTTCTTCGGGTAGGCGAACCACAGCCGCGCCCCGATGCCGTAGAGGTTCAGCGCGCGCGGCGCGACCGAGCGCAACGTGGCCTTGTCCGCGGCGAAGGCCAGGATGAGGTCCGCGGCGGCGGTCGCCCCGTTCGGCAGTCCAAAGGTCATTCCCTGCGGGGCACCCAGTACCGCGCAGGCCATCCCCGGGCGGTAGCCTAGTTTGCGCGCCACCTCCCCGATCACGACACCCATTCGAGTCTTTTCCGTCACCGAGTTGCCATCAGAGCAGGCGGTCTAGCGCATAAGTGGGCGCCTTGCATGCATTCAATGGGCAGGTCCGCCCTGCGTTTTTTGTCATCTTTGTTCGTAACGCCCGAATTCGGCTTCTGTTCCTGACTTATCCACACCGTATCGTCCGATCATATACGATGCGGCGCATGACCTTCCCATGAACGGATTGCCATCGTGCCGCGACTCCGGCGGCCCACCTGCTTGCCCCGGCACGCCGGGGCGTGGCAGGGGGGCGGGGATGGATGCTTCCCTTTCGCGTGTCACGATCGTGACCGTCACCTGGGCCAGCGCGGACGCCATGCGCGGCTTCATGGCCGCGCTGCCGCCAGGGGTCGCCCTCATCGTGGTGGACAATGCCAGCCCGGACGGGACGGTGGCGGCGGTGCGCGCGGCGCGGCCCGGCGCCGTGGTGGTGGAGAACGGGTCCAACCTCGGCTTCGGGGCGGGGTGCAACCGGGGGCTCGACCGCGTCTCGACGGAGTTCGCGCTGCTCGCCAACCCCGATGCGCGGCTGACAGCGGCCGCCATTGCCGGGCTGGTCGCGGCGGCGGATCGCTGGCCGGCGGCACGGCTGGTGGCGCCGCTGATCCTGGATGGGGCGGGGCGGCCCGTGCGGTCCTGGAACGCGTCGCAGCTTCGCCGCCGCCGGATGGCCGGGCGGCGGGATGCGGAGCCCTGGCCGGAGGGCGCCTTCTGCGCCGACTATGCCTCCGGCGCCTGCCTGCTGCTGCGGCCGGCGGAGGGGCTGCGCTTCGATGAGCGGTTCTTCCTGTTCTACGAGGATGACGACATCTGCCTGCGCGCCGGCGGCGTGCTGGTGGAGCCCGGGGTGGGGGTGGCGCATGAGGGGGGGCGGTCCTCCGGCGGTTCCGCGCGCGTGACCTGGCGAAAGGCCTGGCACATGGCCTGGTCCCGGCTGCTGTTTCTCGACCTGCATGGCGGGCATGTGCGGGCGGAGGCCTGGCGCATGGCGGGGCGGCACGGCGCCAAGGCGCTGGGGCACGCGGCGACGCTGCGAGGGCGGAAGCTGGTGGGGGATCTCGGCGCGCTGGCGGGCACGCTGGCCTGGATCGGTGGGCGGCGCCGGGCGATCTGACGGCGGCGATCGTCCAACCAGGGTGAACGGTCCGTCCTGATCGTGCCGCTTCAAGGCGCGCGCGGGCGGTGCCATCTCCTGGCCCCCTGCCTGCGGAGGTCCGATGCGCATCACCTATCTCTTCGATCCGCTCTGCGGCTGGTGCTACGGCGCATCGCCGGTGCTCGGGCGGATCGCCGCGGAGGCGGGCTTGACCCTGGACCTGCTGCCGGTCGGCCTGTTCGCCGGGGAGGACGCCCGGCCGATGGAGGCGGGCTTCGCCGCCTATGCCTGGGCCAATGACCAGCGGATCGCGCGCCTGACCGGCCAGCCCTTCAGCGAGGCCTATCGCCGGCAGGTGCTGGCGGACACGACACGGCCCTTCGATTCAGGGCCGGCGACGCTGGCGCTCTGCGCCGTCGCCACGACCCTGCCGGCGCGGGGGCTGGAGGCACTGCGGGCGATCCAGGCCGCGCGCTATGTGGAGGGACGGGACACGACGGATCTGGCCGTGCTGGCGGCGGTGCTGGCGGCGCGGGGGCTGGAGGAAGCGGCGCTTCGCCTGCGCGCACCCGACGCGGCGCTGCGGGAGGCCTGCCATGCGCGGATGGCGGAGGGGCGCGCGACGATGCGCCGCTTCGGCATCACCGGCGTGCCCGCGCTGCTGGCCGGCAGCGGCGCGGCCCAGCGCGCCCTGCCCGCGGATGCCCTGTTCGGCGATGCCGATTCGCTGATCGTCCGGCTGCGCGCGGCCTGAGGGCGCCGCGGCCCGGCCTTCAGCGGGGACGGAGCACCACCACCGCCGCCACCGTCGCCGGCACCAGCACATCCTCCGCCATCGCGACCGGGGGCGTGGCGCTGCTGCTGGCGCGCATCGCGGCCATGGGGCGTGGCGCGTGGTCCGGCGCATCCACGCGAACCTCCCGCATGCCAGCCACGGCCAGGTTGAGCTGGGCGGCCAGGGCATCGGCGCGGCGGCGCAGCGCATCGAGCGCCTGGCGGGACGCTTCCTCCCGCGCCAGCCGGGCGGCCTCGCGCGTCAGGGTCCATTGCAGGGATTGCAGGGCCAGGCCCTGGGATTGGAGGGCGCCGGCGAGGTCGAGCAGCGCCGCGGCCTCCGCCCCCCGCAGCGTGACGGATTGCGCGGCCTGCCAGGCCCGCCCCTCCTCCGCCCGTCCGGTCCAGTAGCCGCCGGTGGAGACGCGGACGGAGGAGACGGCCTGCGCGCGGGTGACGGCGGCGGCGATGGCGCGGTTCACGGCCTCCTGCGCCGCGGCGGCGGAAGGGGCGCGGGCCTCGGCACGGAGCGTCGCGACCACCTCATCCGGCGCGCGGGCCACTTCCGCCGTTTCGGCGAGATGAAGCGTGGTTTCCACGGGTTGCGCGGAAGCCGGGGCGGGAAGCGTGGCGAGGATGGCGCCGAGGATCAGCAGGCGGCGGTGCATCAGGCGGTTCCTTGGTGGATCATCGGGCGGCGAGTCTAGCGCCGCGGTGATGGCGGCATGGCGGCGGAGGGATGGCGAGGTTCGGAAGGCGGTTGACGATTGCGCGATGCGGACGGACCCTTCCCCCTCCTGCCCCCGGAGAATCCCGCCGCATGCGCCACATCGCCCTTGCCGCCCTGCTCGCCCTGGGTTCCGTCCCCGCCGCGGAAGCGCGGAACTTCACCTGGGCCTTCAATGCGGATGTGCTGACGCTGGATCCGCACAGTTCCAACAACACCTTCACCAACACCTTCATGGGCAACGTCTACGAAGCCCTGGTGCGCCATAACGACCGGATCGAGATCGAACCCGCGCTGGCCGAGAGCTGGGAGCGCACGACGCCGACGATCTGGCGCTTCAACCTTCGCCGCAACGTGGTGTTCCACAACGGGGAAAGCTTCGACGCGGATGACGTGGTCTTCACCTGGGCGCGGGTGAATTCGCCGGGGTCCATGGCGCGCGGGCTGCTGGGCGCGATCAAGGAGGTCCGCAAGGTCGACAGCCATGTGATCGAGATCGAGACGCATCGTCCCTTCCCGATCCTGCCGGCCTCCATCACGCAGTTCTTCATCATGGATGAGGGCTGGAGCCGCGCGAACAACGCGACGGAGGCCGCGAACCTGGCCGGGCAGCAGGAAAGCGGCGCGACGCGCGTGGCGAATGGCACGGGGCCCTTCCGGATCACGGAGCGTCGGCCGGATGAGCGCACGGTGCTGGAGCCGCATGCCGGCTGGTGGGACCGGCCGGTCCATAATCTGACCCGTGTCACCTTCCAGCCGATCCGCAGCGCCGCGACGCGGACGGCATCGCTGCTGTCAGGCGCCATCGACGCGAATGTGGAGGTGCCGCTGCAGGACATCCCGCGCCTGCTGCAGGACAGCCGCGTGCAGGTGATCGAGGGGCCGGAGCTGCGGACCATCTATCTCGGCTTCGATCATGAGCGGGATGAACTGCTCTATTCCGACGTGCGCGGCCGCAATCCGCTGAAGGACCGGCGGGTGCGGGAGGCGATCTACCGCGCCATCGATGTGAACGCGCTGGTCCGCACCGTGATGCGGGAGAAGGCCTGGCCCGCGGGGATGATGGTGAGCCCCTTCCTGACCGGCGCGCCGCAGGACCTCAATGGCCGCCTGCCCTTCGACCCCGATGGCGCCCGGCGCCTGCTGGCGGAGGCCGGGTATCCGCAGGGCTTCACCGTCGGCATCGTCTGCCCGAATGACCGCTACGTGAATGACGAACGCACCTGCCAGGCGATCGCCGCCATGCTGGCGCGGGTCGGCATACGGCTGCAGCTGCAGAGCGAGCCGACCGCGGTCTGGTCCCGCCGCACGGCCAACCGCGACTTCTCGATCTACCTGCTGGGCCATGCCGGGCTGCCGCTGGCGGACAGCTATTCCACGCTGAACGAGGTGCTGCGCACGGCGGGGCGGACGACGGGCGGGCTGAACTACGGCCGCTGGTCCAACGCGGCCTTCGACGCGCTGGTGGAGCGCGCGGCGGAAGCGGCGGATGAGACGGCGCGGCGTGGCTTCATCCGCGACGCGCTGGCGATCGAACGCGCGGAGATCGCGCATGTGCCGCTGTTCCAGCAGCCCATCGCCTGGGCATCCCGCCGCGGGATCGACCTGCGCCAGGCGCCGGACAACCGGCTGCGGCTGTGGCTGGTGAAGGTGGAGTGAGGGGATAGACACTCCCTCCCCCGCGCTTGCGGGGGAGGGTCGGGGTGGGGGTCCGATGCTGCATCCACCAATCGCAGAGCCAGAACGCCATGCGACAGCACGACGACTGCGTCGTGACGCGACGGAAGCGGAGCAGAAGCTGTGGGCGTTGCTCCAACAGGAAGCGCTCGGCGTGCGCTTCCGGCGGCAGCATCCGATACCGCCGTACTTCGCGGATTTCGCCTGTACAGCGATGAAGCTCGTCATCGAGGTTGATGGCGGACAGCACAGTGGCCCGCATGATGCAACGCGTGATGCGGCGATGGCGGCGCAGGGCTGGCGGGTGCTGCGGTACTGGAACAATGACGTGCTGGCGAATGCCGATGGCGTTGTCAGCGATATTCGGCGCGTGATCGCTGAAATGATGGCGGCGCGCGGCTGAACAGGGCCGGGAATACCCCCACCCCGGCCCTCCCCCGCAAGCGCGGGGGAGGGAGCAAGAGCGCGCCGGAGTGAACGAACGAATGACTGACCAGGAGACTCCATGACCGATCTTCTCATCCGCGGCGGTGTCCTCATCACCATGGACACGACGCGCCGCGTCATCGATGACGGCGCCGTCGCCATCAAGGATGGCCGCATCGTGGCTGTCGGGCCGACGGCCGAGGTCGTCGCGGCGCATGGCAATGCGACGACGGTGATCGAGGCCAAGGGCCGCGCGATCCTGCCCGGGCTCATCGATGGCCACGCCCATGCGGGGCATGGCCTGGTCAAGACCATGGGCAACAATGACGGCGCCGCCTGGTCGGAGGCGTGCCGGATCATCTACACCCTCGCCTCCCCCCCCTCCTTCTGGAAGGCGGAGGCGATGCTGGCGGCGCATGAAAGGCTGCGCTTCGGCGTGACCACGGGCGTCTCGCTGCTGGGCGGCGGCGACAGCATCGGGCGCGTCGATGATCCCGCCTTCGCCGATGCCCATGCGACGGCGACGGAAGCCGTCGGCATCCGCAGCATCCTGGTGGTGGGGCCGACGCGGCCGCCCTTCCCGCGGCCCTATGTGGGGCCGGATGGCGTCGAACGCCCCGTCTCCTTCGAGCAGCAGCTGGAGACCATCACCGCGGCGCTGGAAGCCTGGCACAACAGGGGCCGCGTGAAGCTGGCGACGCTGATGCCGGTGTACCGGGAAGCGAAGCACGATCCGGCCAAGGTGCGCGAGATCGAGCGCCAGGGGCGGCTGGTGCGCGATATCGGCAAGAAGCATGGCGCCTGGTTCCACCAGGATGGCCATCGCCAGGGCAGCATCGAGATGGCGGACCGCATGTTCGGCCTGATGGGCCCCGACAGCTGGCACAGCCACTGCACCGACCTGACCGATGCGGATATCGAGACGCTGGTGCGGACCGGTGCCTCCGTCGTGCACAACCCCTCCGCCATCGCGGCCGTGCGGGGCTACTGCCCGGCGCCGCGGATGATGCAGGATGGCGTGACGGTGATGATCGGGTCTGACGCCACCGCGCCCGACCGCAGCGGCGACATGTTCCGCCACATGTTCCAGTGCATCCGCTACCACCAGCGCCACTTCCGGGACGAGACGATGATCCCGCCCGGCAAGGCGCTGGAGATGGTGACGATCGACGCCGCCAAGGGCATGGGCCTGGATGCGGAGATCGGCAGCCTCGAGGTCGGCAAGAAGGCCGATGTCATCACCGTGGATTTGACCGGACCGCATATGGTGCCGGCCAACATGCCCGTCGCGCGCGTGGTCTATTTCGCCAATGGCCATGACGTGATGGATGTGGTGGTGGACGGCCAGGTGTTGATGCGCGACCGCGTGACGCCGCACCTCGATGCGACGGAGATCGCGACGGCGGCGTGGCGGGAGGCGGATGCGATGCTGGAGCGGTCCGGCCTGCGGCACATGACCGTCGAGGATCCGGGCTGGGGCAAGGTGAAGCGGTAGCACCTGACCCGCGCGCGGCGCGCTGGCCGCGCGCGGCGGGCTGGGTGATGATCGCCCCCGGGAAACGCCACCGGAGACCACCACCATGCCGCAGCGCCGCGCCGTTCTCGCCACCGCTCTTGCGGGCCTCGCCGTGCCCCGTCTGGCGCGCGCGCAGGCCTGGCCGGCCAGGCCGATCCGCCTGCTGCTGCCCGATACGCCGGGCAGCGGGAATGACAGCACGGCGCGCATCTTCTCCCACTACCTGGAACAGGGGCTCGGCCAGCCCGTCGCGGTGGATAATCGCGGCGGCGCGGGCGGGCGGATCGGGGTGGAGGCGGCCTTCCGCAGCCCCGGCGATGGCTACACTTGGCTGCTGGGCAATGCGGGATCGAATGGCATCAACGCCGCGCTCTACCGCGACCTGCCCTATGACCTGGAGACGTCGTTCATCCCCGTCTCGCTGCTCGTGACGGGGCCGAACCTGCTGGCGGTGAACAGCCGCGTGCTGCCGGTGAAGACCGTGCAGGAGCTGATCGGCCATGTCCGGGCGCGGCCGGGGCAGATCAACTACGCCTCCGCCGGGCCGGGGTCCTCGGCGCATTTCTCGATGGAACTGTTCAAGTCGGTGGCGGGGCTCGACCTGGTGCATATCCCCTATCGCGGGGCGCCGGCCATGGCGCAGGCGGCGGTGCAGGGGGATGCGCCGGTGCTGGTCGGCAACCTCGTCAACGTCATGGGCTTCATCCAGCGCGGCGAGTTGACGCCACTTGCCGTCACCAGCCTGACGCGCAGCATCGACCTGCCGGAGGTGCCGACGCTGGATGAAAGCGGCCTGCGGGGCTTCGAGACGCTGGCCTGGAACGCGATGTTCGCGCCCCCCGGCACGCCCGCACCCATCGTCGCGCGCATGCTGGCGGAATTGCGGCGGGTGGCCGCAATCGCGGAGGTCCGCACGCGGCTGCGGGCCCTGGGCGGCGATCTGGTGGCCTCGGCGCCGGAGGTGCTGGCCGCGCGGGTGCGGGCCGACATCGCGCGGTGGAAGGATCTGGCGCAGCGCGCCAATATCAGGATCGACGGATGATCATCGAGCGCATCGCCTTCCGCGGCCTCAACGTCACGCCCAGGACCAACTGGTGTTTTCTCGAACTGACGACGACCGAAGGGCTCGTCGGGATTGGCGAATGCACGCTGGCGAACCAGGAGCCGCTGGTGGCGGCGGAGGTCGCGCGGCTGGATGCGCTGCTGCGCGGGCAGGATGCGGGGGCGCGCAACCGCATCGCGCGCTACCTGCCGCATGCGCCGGGCGGGCTGGTGGCGGCGACGGCGCTTTCCGCGCTGGACCAGGCGCTGTGCGACCTGGCGGCGCAGCGGGCGGGGATGCCGATCCACGCCTGGCTCGGCGGTGCGCTGCATGATCCCGTCACGCTCTATGCCAACATCAACCGCGGCACGAATCCCCGCACCCCCGCGGGCTTCGCCGCGGCCGCGATGCGCGCGGTCGGCGAGGGCTTCGTCGCGGTGAAGCTCGCCCCCTTCGATCCGCTGGTCTGGGAGGATGGCCACACGCCGGCCAACCGTGCCGCCTATGCTGAGGGGCTGGCCCGCATCGCGGCGGTGCGCGACGCGGTCGGCCCGGATGTCGCGGTGATGGTGGATGCGCATTGGCGCTTCTCCGCCGGTGGCGCCGCGGCGCTGGTGCGGGATGTCGCGCCCTTCGGCCTGTTCTGGCTGGAATGCCCGGTGGCGGAGGCGAACCACGCGGCGATCACGCGGCTGCGCGGCATGGCGAATGACCGCGGCATGCGGCTGGCGGGGGCGGAGACGCTCTCGGGCCTCAGCGCCTATCGCCCCCTGGTCGAGGCGGGCTGCTACGATGTGCTGATGCCCGATGCGAAACATGCCGGCGGCATCGAGGAGATCCGCCGCATCGGCGCGCTGGCCCAGACCGCGGGGATCGAGATGGCGCCGCACAACCCGACCGGCCCGGTGTGCCACGCCCATTCCGTCCACCTCTGCGCCACCATCCCGAATTTTCTCATGTTGGAAGTCCAATTCGGGGAGACCGAGGCGTTCTTCGACATCGTGCAGGGCGAAAGCCTGCGCTTCGATCACGGCACCGCACGGCTCTCAACCGCGCCAGGACTCGGCGTGACGCTCGCACCGACGACGCTGCCGGCATGGAAGCGCATGGACCGGCCCTGGCTGGACCCGAGGCTCGGTTGATGCCGGCCTGGATCGCCTTCAGCGTCGCCGCCGCGCTGTTCCAGTGCTGGCGGACGGCCATGCAGCAGCGGCTGCGGGACCAGCTTTCCGTCAATGCGGCGGGGGTGGTGCGGTATCTCTATGGCGTGCCGCTCGGCGTGGCGCTGGCGGCGGGATACGGGCTGGCGATGGGGTATTCGCTGCCGGTGATCGGGCTCGCCGTGCTCGTGCTCTGCGCGGCGGCGGGGTTTCTCCAGATCCTCGGCACCAACCTGCTCATCATGGCCTTCGGCTACCGCAACTTCGCCGTCGGCACCGCCTATTCCAAGACGGAAGCGATGCAGACCGCGGTCGTCGCGACCATCCTGCTGGGGGAGCATCTGTCACCACTCGCCTGGCTTGGCATCGGGGTTGGTGTCGGTGGCGTGCTGTATCTCTCGCTCGCGGGTCGGGGCACGACGCCGGTCGAATTGCTGCGCGGCGTGACGCAGCCGGCGGCGCTGTGCGGGATCGGTGCGGGGTTCTGCTTCGGCTTCACCGGGGTGCTGATCAAGGCGGCGAACCAGGTCATGCCGGGCGACGACCTCATCTTCAAGGCGCTGCTGATCCTGGCGATGACGAATGCGATGCAGACGGTGATGCAGGGCGGCTACCTGGCCTGGCGGGAGCCCGCGCAATTCGTGGCGGTCTTCCGGAGCTGGCGGATCTCCGCGCAGGTCGGGACGCTCTCCGCGCTCGGCTCCGCCTGCTGGTTCTCGGCCTTCGCCCTGGCCCCCGTCGCCATGGTGCGCGCGGTGGGGCAGGTGGAGATCCTGTTCACCCTGGCCTTCTCCCGCTTCTACCTGCGGGAGAAGGCGAAGCGCGCCGATGTGCTGGGCGCGCTGGTGGTGGTGTCGGGCGTCGTGCTGGTGCTGCTGGGCGGTTAGCCCTGCGGGTCGATGGGGCTGGCCGGGGTGCCCGCCGCCTCGATCGCCTCGGCGGCGGTGAAAAGCAGGTCTTCCCGGTACCGGCCGGCCAGCAGCTGCACGCCGACGGGGACGCGGCCGACCAGGCCCGTCGTCACCACCAGGCCCGGCAGGCCCATCAGCGGCAGGCCGACCTGCGTGAGCTGCGCTTCCATGATGCGGCGGAAGCTCTCCGTCGATTCCACATCGGACTGGTCGCGGAAGGGAAGCTCCGCGGAGACGGGCGTGATGGCGACCGGGTATTGCTCGAAGAACTGCATCCAGAGGCGGACGAAATAGGCGCGCTTCTGCAGCCCGTCCTGGAAGGCGTTCATGTCCGGCGTCGGGCAGAGTTCCTCCATCGCGGTGAAGATGAAGGTGGCGTCGGCATCGCCTTCCTGGTGCAGCGCGGCGTTGAGGCCGCGGCGGCTCTCCGCCAGCCAGAGCATGGCCTGGATGGCGGCGGGTTCGCGCAGCGGGGGGACGTCCACCTCCTCGACCACCCAGCCCGCGGCTTCCAGGCGGCGGGCGGCGTCGCGCAGCGCGGCCTCGACCTCCGGCGTCGTCGGCATGCCCTCTGGCCGCACGCAGAGCGCGGCACGCTTCGGCGCGGGCGGCCCCTCGGTGGGGGCATCGACCCACCAGGGGTCGCGGATATCCCGCTGGCACATCGCGGCGAAGGACAGGCGCAGGTCGCCGATGGTCCGCGCGAGGGGGCCGGAGACGGCCATGACCTGCCCGCCGATCGCACGCTCCGCCCCCGAGGCATTCCAGACGGGAATGCGGCCGAGCGTCGGGCGCAGGCCGTGGATGCCGCAGGCATAGGCGGGGTAGCGGATGGAGCCGCCGATATCCGTGCCGTGCCCGACCGCGCCGATGCCCGCCGCCGTGGCCGCCGCGGCGCCGCCGGAGGAGCCGCCCGGCGTGATGGACGGGTCGCGCGGGTTCTTCGTGTGGCCATGGAGCGAGTTGCGGCAGAACCAGCGCAGGCTGAAGGCGGGCGTGTTGGTGCGCCCCAGCAGCACCGCGCCCGCCTTGCGGAAATTGGCGACGACCGGGTTGTCCTGCTTCGCGACCAGGTCCTTCTGGATCCGCAGCCCGTTGGTGGTGGCGTAGCCTTCCTGGTCCACATTCACCTTGATGGTGACGGGCACGCCGGCCATGGGGCCGGGATCCTCCCCCCGCGCGGTGGCGGCATCGATGGCGGCGGCCTGGGCCAGCACATCGGCGGGGCGGTGATCCACCACCGCGTTGAGGGCGGGGTTCACGGCATCGAGCCGCGCGAGGGCGTCCTTCGCGACCTCCGTCGCGCTGGCCCGGCGGGCGCGCACCAGGGCGGCGATCTCGGTGGCGGGAAGGCGCCAGAACTCGGTCATGGGGTCGGTCTCCGCGGGCTGCGGCCCATTATGGCCGCCCTCCCGCTGCCGGCCATAGCCGGCGCCGCAGAAACCCGTGTCAGTCGATCTGGTTGGCCTGGAGGAAAAGGGCCTGGGACAGGGCTTCGAAGAAGCGCTGGAACGGGGCGGGGTCCGACAATTCGTGCTGGTTCAACTGGCCGGAGGCGCGGACGATGCTGCGTGGGCCATTGCCGGCCCGCACCGTGACGGTGAAGCGCACCACGCCATTGCCGAAGCGGGTGGCGGAGACGGTGCCAAGGACAGGGTCGGCCCGATCCACGACGAAGCCGAGGTCCTGCAGCGCGGACAGGACGCCGCGGAAGACGGCGGTGCGATCCTCGGTATCGAAGGCGCGGGTGGAGATGGCCCGCTGGGCAAGCTGGCTGTTCGTGGTGGCTAGGACATGCTGGCGGCTGTCCGTCTGGCAGGCGGCCAGCAGCGGCAGGCAGGCGGCCAGGGCGAACCGCGGGAGACGGGGCATCGGGCTAGATCTCATGCGCGGTGAGGAAGGCGGACTGGGCGATGCGTTCGAAGAAGCCCTGGTAGAGCAACGGATCGTCCAGCGTCTCTCCCAGCGCCAGCATGGCGCCGGGGCGCGGCACGATGCGCTGGAAGGTGACCCGCACGACCGAGGATGACTGCCCCGGGACGGGACGCACGGAGACCTGCGCGCGAATGCGCCCGCCCGCGATCTTGGAACCGACGATGATGCCGGCCTCGCTTTGGCTTTCCTCGATGGTGAAGCCGAGGTCCTGGAGGGCACCGAGCGAGGCCTGGATCATCAGGCGCTGGTCGAGCGTGTCGAAGCGACGCGACTGGCGGGCGCGCGTCGCCACGGCGGAAGCCGTGGGGGTGAAGGCGCTGGCCTGCTGCTCGCCGGTCGGCGGCGTGCACCCCGCCAGCACCAGGAAAGGGGTGACGAGAAGGCCCCGGACGACCTGGCGACGCCGCATCAGAAGGAGGATGAGCGGTAGGTGAAGTCCCTCACGGTCCCGCCTTCCGAGAAGCGGATGATCACGGTCAGGCTGCGTTGCGTGGTCTGGCTGGCGCCGGACCGCCCGGACACGCCGGCCAGGAACAGCGCGTTCACCCCGCCGGAGGAGTTCGAATAGACCTGCTCGGTCGCGATACGGTCATAGACCCAGGTCTCGCGCCGGCGCTCGTCGCTCGTGACCATGTTGGGCGCGCCGAGGGCGGCGGCGACTTCGGCGCCGCTCATCCCCTCCCGGATCTCGCGCTGGACGGTGCCGAGCGTCAGGCGGTCCCGCGAATCGCGGGAGGCGACTTCACGCGCGTGTTCGCTGGCTGGCGTGCAGGCGGCCGCCAGGAAGGACAGCAGCAGCGCGGCCTGGAGCCTGAAGCGCGTCATCGTGCGGGTGTTCCTGCGGTGGGGGTCGCGGCGGAGGTGGTGACAGGCGTCGCGGCACGGCCAGCGGCGGCCTGCCTTTCCCGCAGCGTGTTCAGTTCCGCGACGGGGCGTGGCGCTTCGGGCGAGGCATCGGTGGGCGGCAAGGCGGCCAGGGTGCGGCCGAGCGTGGCTTCCAGGGGTTCGAAGAAGTTGCGGCGGTAGAAATCGGGGCTGTCGACCTGCGCTTCGCGGAAGGCGTCCACGATCGAGGCGTTGGCGCGGACGGTGCTGGTCCCCTGTTCGCGCTGCTGCACGATGACGGCCATGCGCAGCGCTGTCTGGCGCGTGGCGGAGACGGTCAGCGCCTCGGGCTCCACCCGCGTGATGCGGTAGCCGAGGTCGTGCAGCGTGGCGATGACGGCGCGCATCGCCGCATCGGCGTCGGCGGGCACCACGCGGGCCTGCATCGCGCGCAATTCGACGGCGCTGCGCTGGCTGGCAATGAATTGCGTCTGCGGCGGCGCGCAGGCCGCGAGAAGGGCGACAAGGCCGAGGGCAGGAAGGATGCGGTTCATGCGTCAGGCCTGCCTTGCCAGGCCAGCGCGGACCCGGTCGAAGAAGCCGGTGGAGAATTCGGCCTCGGTCAGTTGTTCCACGCGCGTCCCGCCCTTGTTGTTCGTGACGATCCGTTCGAAGGACACGCGCAATACCGAATCACGCTGGCCCATCGGTTGGGTCGTGAGGGTCGCGCGGATGATCTGGTCGGTATCCCAGATCGGATCGTAGCGGACGCCAAGAACCAGCAAGGCAACCGTTAGCGCCACCTGGCCAACCACCTGCGGCGTTTCCACCGCGTCGCGGTCCTTGGCGCCCGCGAGCACGCCGTGGCGCGCCGCGCTCTCCTCGATCGTGAAGCCGAGGTCCTGGAGAACCTGCGTGGCTTCGACGAGCAGCCGGGTTTCAGGGACGCCGTCGAAGCGGGCAGTCTGTCGTTGCCGGATGGCGGCGGCCTCGGCGCGTGGCGCGCCGATCTGGAGCGCGGCCCGGTTGGCCCAATCGGGATCCTGGCAGGCGGCGAGGGTGAGGATCAGCGGCGAGGCAAGCAGTATTCGGCAGGACCGAGGAAACATTATACACCCGACTTATTGCTATATCGACTCTAAGTCCGGCAATATTGCACGGTCAAGTTGAGTTCGGACTACTTCCTGCCGAACACCGGCGCGCGCTTTTCCATGAAGGCGCTGCGGCCCTCGGCGTGGTCGGCGCTGAGGAAGCACATCGTCTGCCAGTCGCGCTCGCGCTCCAGCGCGGCGTCCAGGCCCTCCGCCAGCAAGCGTTTCGTGAGTGCGATGGGGAGCGGCGCCTGCTGGGCGAGGAAGGATGCGAGTTCCTGCGCCTTCGCCAGGGCGCCGCCCTTCGGCACGAGACGATCCACCAGGCCGATACGTTCGGCCTCCGCGCCCGCGATCTGGTCGGGGTAGAGCAGCATCTGCTTCGCGCGCGCAGGGCCGATGCGGTTGGGCAGGGTCCAGGGCAGGCCGAGATCGGCCATCAGGCCGACGCGGCCGAAGCCCGCGGCGAAGCGGGCATCCTCCGCAGCCACGATGGTGTCGCAGGCGCAGGCCATGGACAGGCCGGCGCCGACGCACCAGCCCTCCACCGCCGCCACCAGCGGGATGCGGCCGCCGATCATCAGGCGCACCATGCGGTGGGTGCGGCGCATGCGTTCGCGCCCCTGCTCGGCGTCGCGCACATCCATGCCGGAGATGTCGCCGCCGGAGCAGAAATTCCCGCCCTCACCCGTCAGCACGATGGCGCGGATGCCGTCATCGCCCTGGGCGGCTTCGAGGATCGCGAACATCTGCTCCCGCAGCGCGACGTTCAGCGCGTTGCGGCGGGCGGGGTAGTCCAGCGTCAGCGTGAGGACGGCGCCGTCGCGCTGTTCCGTCACGCGGCAAACCGGGGCGTCGCTCATGAGTCGGTATGCAGCACGGCGCCGGTCTTCGCCTGCAGGTCGGCCAGCGACATGCCCGGCACGATCTCCCGCACCACGAAGCCGCGGCCGCGGACCACGTCGATGACGGCCAGGTTGGTGTAGATGCGCTGCACGGCGCCATGCGCGGTCAGCGGGTAGCCGCAGGTCTCGACCAGCTTGGGGCGGCCATCCTTCGTGGTGTGGTCCATCACGACCCAGAGGCGCTTGGCGCCGGCGGCCAGATCCATCGCGCCGCCGACGGCGGGGGCGCTGTCATTCTCGCTGGTCGCCCAGTTCGCGATGTCGCCATTCTCCGCGACCTCGAAGGCGCCGAGGACGCAGAGGTCGATATGGCCGCCGCGGATCATCCCGAAGCTGTCGGCATGGTGGAAGAAGCTGCCACCGGGGCGGAGCGTGACGGGCTGCTTGCCGGCATTGACCAGCCAGGCATTCACCTTGTCCGGCGCCGGCGCGGGGCCCATGCCGAGGATGCCGTTTTCACTGTGCAGGATGACCTCGCGGTCCATCGGCACATAGTCCGCGACCATGGTCGGGATGCCGATGCCGAGGTTGACGAACCAGCCCTCGGGAATGTCGTCCGCCACGCGGGCGGCCATCTGCTGGCGGGTGAAGCTGGACATTGATAAGCCTCCGAGACGTTCGAGGATCGGGGCCGGCGCCCGATGACCGGAGGGCCACTTGGCCCGGAGGTCTGAATCGGCCGCCGTTAATTCCAAGGAGCGCCGCGCGCGACCTGCACGACGCGCTGCACATAGATGCCGGGGGTGTGGACGTTGTCCGGCGCGATGTCGCCGAGTTCGCGGATGTGGTGCGTCTGCGCCACCGTCAGCGTGGCGGCCATGGCCATCACCGGGTTGAAGTTGCGGCCACCCTCCCGATAGGTGAGGTTGCCCCAGCGATCGGCCTCCCAGGCCTCCACCAGCGCGACATCGCCGGGCAGGGCCAGTTCCAGGATATGCGGGCGGCCGTTGAAGTCGCGGGCTTCCTTGCCCTGGGCGAGCTTCGTGCCGGCCGCGGTCGGCGTGAAGAAGGCGGGGATGCCGGCGCCCGCGGCGCGCATGCGCTCCGCCAGCGTGCCCTGGGGGACGATCTCCAGTTCCAGCTTGCCGGCGCGGTACAGTTCCTCGAACACCGTCGATCCGGCGGAGCGGGGGAAGGAGCAGATGATCTTCCGGACGCGCCCCATCTCCATCAGCTTCGCCAGGCCGACGCGACCCGCGCCGGCATTGTTGGCGACGACGGTGAGGTCCTTGGCACCCTGCTCGATCAGGCCCTCGATCAGTTCGTCGGGCTGGCCGACGGCGCCGAAGCCACCCATCAGGACGGTCGAGCCGTCCTTGATGCCGGACAGCGCCTCCGCGATGGATTGGACGATCTTGTTGATCATGCGCGCTGCCGCAGCCTCCACCACCTGGTCGCCCCCCCTGCGGGGGTGCGTCTCGGTAGCCGCTTGGGCAAGCGGCGTCCAGACGATCAACGGAGGGTCAATCGCCCGTTGGAGATGACCACGACATCGCGCTCCATGACGCGGCTACGGAAGGCGGCACCAGTGGCGTCGGGCCAGATTTCCGTGCGGATGGTCTCGCCCGGGAAGACGGGGGCGGAGAAGCGGCATTCCATCCGGCCGAAGCGCGCGGGATCGCCCCCGCAGACCGCGCGGAGCAAAGCGCGGCCGACAACGCCGAAGGTGCCGAGGCCGTGCAGGATGGGGCGGGGAAAGCCCGCCTTGGCCGCCAGGCCCGGGCTGCTGTGCAGCGGGTTGTGGTCGCCGTTCAGGCGATAGAGCAGCGCCATTTCGGGGCGCGTCGGCAGGTCGAGCGTGAGGGCGGGCGGGCCCTCGGCTTCCGGGGCGGGCTTCTTCACGGGGCCGGTGGGGCCGCCGAATCCGCCATCGCCGCGCAGGAAGATGGTCTGGTCCACCGTCGCCAGCGTCTGGCCCGTCGCGGCTTCGATCACCTCCCGCGCCACATAGAGCAGCGCGCCCTTGCCCGCGCCGCGATCGACCAGGCCGGTGACGCGGGACCGGCCGATGATCTCGCCTTCCACGGGCAGCGGCGCGTGGAGTTCGACGGATTGCTCCCCCGCCACCAGGCGGACGGCATCCACCCCTGTCGCGGGATCGGCCAGCCAGAAGCCGGGATAGCCGAGCACGACGGGGATGGTGGGAAGGGCCTGCATGGCCGCGCCTTCCGTGACGAAGCGGAGATCGGCCTCATCCATCGGGTCCTGCCCGACGCCGAGCGAGAGGGCGTAGAGCGCGGTGTCCTGCCAGCGCAGCACCTGGCGGATCTCGGGGATCGGGAAGTTGAGCAGGGTTTCGGTGACGATGGGCATGGTCAGACCTCGATGACGGCGTCGGCGGCGAAGGCGCCATCCGGGGTGACGAGAAGGGGGTTCACCTCCGCGGACAGAAGCCGCGGGCCGGCGCCGGCGGCGAAGCGGGACAGGGCGACGAGGGCTTTCGTGAGCGCCGCCACATCCGCCTTGGGGCGGCCTCGCGCGCCATCCAACAGAGGAAAGCCCTTGAGGGAGCGGATCATCGCCTCCGCCCGCGCCGGATCGACCGGGCAGCGGGCGAAGGCGACGTCCTTGAACACTTCGATGAAGACGCCACCCAGGCCCACCATGGCGACGGGGCCGAAGACGGGATCGCGCACCACGCCGAGCGCCATCTCCACCCCGCCCATGACCTGCTTCGCCACCAGCACGCCATCGATGCGGGCAGCGGGGGCGCGTTCGGCGGCGCGGGAGAGGAGGGTGGCGTGGGCGTCGCGCAGCGCGGCCTCATCGGCGATGTTCAGGATGACGCCGCCGATCTCGCTCTTGTGGAGGATGTCGGGCGACAGGATCTTTGCCACCACCGGGAAGCCGATGCGGCGGGCGACGACGACCGCTTCCTCCGCCGTGGCGCAGGCGGCCTCGGGCACCATCGGCACGCCGGCCTCGGCCAGGATGCGCTTGGCCTCGGCCTCGTTCGGCGCCGTCGCGGGCAGGGATACGGCGGGGACGGGTGCAGGCGCGGGCGGCATTGACGAAAAGGCATCGCCGAAGCGGCCCATGGCGGCGAGGGCGATGACGGCGCGGGACGGGTCCTCGATGCAGAGGAAGCCGTCGGCTTCCCATTCCCGGACACGCTCCGTGCTGGCCAGGATGGAGAGGACGAAGAGGCGGTCGGGGTGGCGGTCCAGCACCTTCTTGAGTTCGGCGCGCAGGCGCGGCGCCATGGAGGGCGTGCCACCCCAGGCCGTGAAGAAGGCGATGACGCTGCTGTAGCCGCCATCGGTGACCATGCTCTCGGCGAAGCTGCCGATCACGCTCATGTCGTTGAAGGCCTGCGCGGTGCAGTCCACGGGGTTGAGGGGGGAGGCGAAGGGAACCAGCTTGCGCAGCGCATCCTGCGCGTGCTGCGGCATGGGCGGCATGGGCAGCCCCGCCGCTTCCGCCGCATCCGACATCAGCACCCCCGCGCCGCCGGAGATGGTGACGACGCCGAGCGTGTTGCCCGCGGGGTAGAGGCGCTTCTGCGCGACGTAGCAGACGTCCAGCAATTCCTCGGTCGTCCGCGCGCGATGGACGCCATATTCCGCGAGAATCGCGTCCATCACCCGGTCATCGCCGGCGATGGAGGCGGTGTGGGATTGCGCGGCGGCCTGGCCGAGCGCGGAGCGGCCGACCTTCATCATCACCACCGGCTTGCGCGCGGCGCGGGCGGCTTCCAGCGCGGCGATGAAGCGCGGGCCGTCCTTGATGCCCTCCGCATAGGCGGCGATGACGGACACCTCCTCGCTTTCCGCCATCCAGCCGATGATGTCGGCGAGGTTGGTATCGGCCTCGTTCCCCGTGGTGACCAGGACGGGGGTGCCGATGCCGCGGTCCCGCGCGGCCGCGAACAGATGGCTGCCATAGGCGCCGGATTGGGAGGCGATGCCGACGGCGCCGGGCAGCGGCCAGCCGCCCTCGAAGCTCGCGGAGAAGATGGGGTAGTAGCCGAGCGCGGCGTTGAACAGGCCGAGGCAGTTGGGGCCAACGAGCCTCATGCCATGCCGGCGCGCGGCGGCGACGAGTCGCGCCTGCATCGCCGCGCCGTCCGGCCCCACCTCCGCGAAGCCCGCGGTGAAGACGATGGCCGCGCCGCAGCCGCGGGCGCCGAGATCCTCCACCGCCTGGATCGCGCCCTCCCCGGGGATGGCGACGATGGCGGCATCCGGCGTCACGGGCAGGTCGGCGATGGCGGGCCAGGCCTGCAGGCCCTGGACGGTCGCGCGGTTGGGGTTCACCGGCATCAGCGGCCCGGCGAAGCCGCGCGCCTTCATGTAGGCGATGGGGCGGCCGCCGATCCGCACCGGATCATCCGACGCACCGATCACGGCTACGGCCTTCGGCCTCAGCAGCCGGTCGAGATCCTTGAAGGACAGATGCGCCTCCCCTGAGCCAGTCGGCGGCAGGGTGGGGGAGCGGTGCGGCGGGGACAAGACTACCCGGGCCGGGAAGCCCGGGCGGGGTCAGCGGATCAGTAGCGCGACCGCGACGATGAAGAGGCTGAGGACGGCCAGCGCCTTGACCGCCGTCATCAGGTCGCTGGTCTTGCCGCGGCTTTCCTCATCCTCGCTGTCCCAGCCGGAGGAGATCACCGGATAGGCCGGGCGTTCGGGAGGCTGTTCGGCTGCCTTGGGGGCTGCCTTGGGCCGGGATGCCGGGGGGACCGGCGCACGCGCCACCGGGGCCTCCGCCAGATCGGCCGGAGGACGGAGGCCTAGCAGGCCGGGGGGGACCTGCCCTGTCGGAGCTTCCATCGCCATGTGTCCATTATCGACATCGCGACGAATCATTCCACTGCCTATTGGGTGAGCGGTCACATTTTTTTGACCTCGAATTCGTGATCGAGAGCAGGGAGACACAACCTGCACGAGCATTTCGAGCCGAGGCGGACCCGCCCTGGTGATGCTGCCCCATAACGAAGCGCGGCCCGCCCCGGTGGGGGCGGGCCGCGGGCCTCATCATGGGATGGGGCGCCCCGGCGTCAGACGCCGGGCGCGACGATCATGCAGGCGCCTCGGCCACGCAGCCTTTCGCAAGCCTGCTCGGCCGCACCGCGGCTGGAAAGGCCGGTGACGCGGGCGCGGTAGAGCACGCCGCGGCCCTGGCCGGAGGGCTCGACCAGCGCGCGGGTGCCGGTGGCGGCGACCTGGTCGCGCGCCTGGCCTGCGGCGGCCCGGGCCAGGTTCTCCGACGCGAAGGCGCCGACCTGGATGCCCCAATTGCCGCCGCCCGCCGGGGCCGACGGGGCGGGGCGGGGTACCGCCGGCAGGGTGCCGGCATGCGCCTGCGGGATCAGGGAGAAACCCCGCCCGGCGGGCGCCGGCGCGGCGGCGATGGCGCGGGAGGCACCGGGCGGGGGCGCCAGCGACTCGGTGCGGATGGGGGCTACGCCGGGGTCGCCGGCGCTGGCCACGGGCTCCATCCGCGTCACGCGGTCGCCGGGGCTTTCGATCGGGTCCATGCGCGTCTGGAAATCGCCGGGGCTGGCGATCGGCGCCATGGCGACGACGGTGCCGGCGGGCGCGAAGCCGCCGGCTGCGGCAACCTGCGTGCGGACGGGCGCGGCCGGCGGCGTGAAGGCGGAATCGACCGCGGTGCTGCCATCCGGGATGGGTTCCATCCGCACCACCGGGCCGGCGGGCAGCCGGGCCACCTGCACGCCCGGATCCACCGCGCGGCGCTGTTCGCGCAGCGCCAGCATGGTGGCGGCATCGCCGCGGCGCGGCCCCGGCGGGATGTCGAGCGGGATCTCGGCGGCGGCGTAGACCTCAGGCGCCGCGCGGCGGTTCGGGCTGGTGCCGGCGATGCGCGGCCCGATTCGCGCGACGTAGTTGCGCGTCTCGTTCGGCAGGCCGCGGCCGCCCCAGAGGTAATCCTCCAGCCGCCGCGGACCGGCATTGTAGGCCGCCAGGAAGGCAGGCGCGCCGTACAGCTCATACATCTCCCGCACATAGGCGGTGCCGGCCATCAAATTGTCCCAGGGGTGATAGGGATCGGGGCCAAGGCCGTAGCGGGCCTGCAACTCGCGATAGGTGCCGGGCATGACCTGCATGAGGCCCATGGCGCCGACGCGGGAGGTGGCGCCGACTCGGCCCGCGGATTCCTGGCGCATCACTTCCCGGATCCAGCGTTCCGGCACGTCGAAGCGGCGGGAGGCCGTCTGGATGTAAGGGCCCCAGGGGTCGCCGGCGGGGCCGGGCGGGTCGTAGGTCGTGGGGCGCACCCATTCGCCGGACGACGCCGGCGCCTGCGTCACCGCCCGCTGCGGAGACTGGCCGCAGGCGGCAAGCGCCCCCAGCAGCAGGCACGCAGCCAACGGGCGAACCAAGCCCGCAGCGCTGAAGCCGACCATGCCATGCTCTCCGTCCGTTGACGGAACCGGAGTGTCCGAGGCCTGCCCCCCCGGCCATGGCGCACCGCCCCCGCGATGCGACCTGGCCCAGGCCAACCCCCGATACCCGTCCCGTTCGTTCAAGCCATCCCGCACCGGCCTGGCCACCTGGGCCATCTGGCATGGGTTTCGTGAAGGAACGCCGAAAAAAACGGCGAGCGCAACGCCTACCGCACGCCGGTAGGCGGAGGCAAGGACGAGATCATGGCAGAGCGTGCCGTGTTACTGCCACGCTACCAGTTGAAACAGCACGCAATCATCCGGGGCGGGCATTCCGGCCCGGGATGCGCTACCTGTCACCCGATCCCGTCGCCTGGCGACGACTCATCAAGACCGCGTCGCCTTGGCGACGACCCATCACGAAGGGCATCACGATGCGCCTGAACCACCGCCTGATCCCCGCCGCCGCCGCGCTTGCGCTGCTGGCCGCGGTGCCGGCCTGTGCGCCGGCCAATACGGGCACGACCTATTCCGCCGGTGCGCTCGGCGGCGCCGCCCATGTGAACTACGGCACCATCGTCGGCACCCGCCCGGTCAATGTGGCCGGCAGCACATCCGGCGTTGGCACCGTGGGCGGCGCCGTGGCCGGTGGCCTGGCGGGCAGCTTCATCGGCGGCGACTGGCGGTCCAACGCCATCGCGGGCGTGGGCGGCGCCATCCTGGGTGGCCTGGCCGGCACGGCGATCGAGCGGGGCGTGACCCAGGGCCAGGCGGTGGAATTCATCGTCCGCCAGGACCGGGGCGGCGACATCGCCGTGGTGCAGACGAATGAGGAAGGGCTGCAGGCCGGGGACCGGGTGGTCATCACCCGCGGCGACCGCGTGCGGCTGTCGCGCGCCGCCGGCGGGCCGGTGCCGCCGATGACCTCTCAGTTCCCTGGCCAGCCGGGCCCGCTGACCAAGTAGCGCGGCGGCGCTTCCTCTGGCCCGCCCCTCCCGGGCGGGCTATGAGGCGCCCATGCTCGACCGAACCGCGGCGACGTCGCCGGCCTATATCGTCGATGCGGCGGACCCGCAGCACCTGCGCCGGGCCATCGCCGACGTCACCCTCGGCTTCAGCCGGTGGCGGCTGGCCAGCGCGCTGGCGTGGCTCGACCTTCGGAACCGCTATCGCGGCTCCGTCCTCGGCCCCTTCTGGCTGACGCTGTCGACGGCGGCGATGCTGCTGGGCCTCGGCCTGCTCTATGCTGCGCTGTTCCGGATGTCGCTTGCAGAGTACCTGCCGCACCTGGCGGTCAGCCTGGTGATCTGGAACGCCATCGCGCAGATGGTGAACGAGGCGACGACAAGCCTGACCTCGTCCGAGGGCATCATCCGGCAGATGCCCCTGCCCTATACCGTCCATGCGCTGCGCTGCGTCATGCGCAACGGGCTGGTCGCGGCGCACAACCTGCCCTTGATCGGCGTCGTGTTCCTGGCCTGCGGCCACCTGCCGGGGCCGGAGGCGCTGCTGGCCATCCCGGGCTTCATCCTGATCGCCATCAACGCCTTCGCGGCCGCCCTGCTGCTCGGCATGATCTGCGCACGCTTCCGCGACATCGGGCCGATCGTGGCCAGCGTGATGCAACTGGCCTTCTTCCTCACGCCCATCCTGTGGAAGCCGCGGCTGCTGGGGCATTGGGAGGTACTGATGCCCCTCAATCCCTTCTACGCGGTGCTGGAGACGGTGCGCGGGCCGCTGGTGGAAGGCGGCGGGCCGCTGATCGCCTGGGTCGCGGCGATCACCTACACGGTGCTGCTGGTGGCGATCGCGGGCGCCTTCTTCGTCCGCTTCCGCGGCCGCGTGGCATTCTGGGTCTGACGCCATGGCAGCGATCGAGGCTTCGGGGCTTTGCCTGGACTTCCCCTTCTACCACCTGGGCGCACGGTCGCTGAAGAAGCGGCTGCTGGGCGGTGCGCGGCTGCACACGGACCCGTCCAACCGCGTGGTGGTGACGGCGCTGCGCAACCTGGATTTCCGCATCGTCACCGGCGAACGGGTGGCGCTGGTGGGGCCGAATGGCGCGGGCAAGACGACGCTGCTGCGGACACTGGCCGGCGTCTACGAACCCGTGGTCGGGCGGCTGCTGGTGGAAGGCCAGATCGGCGCGCTGATCGATGTCGCCGCCGGGATGGACCCTGAATCCACCGGGCGGGAGAATGTCACGCTCCGCGGCCTGTATCGCGGCCTGCCGGACGCGCAATGCGCCGAGCTGGTGGAGGAGGTCGCGGCCTTCGCGGGCCTCGGCGATTTCTTCGACGTGCCGATCCGCACCTATTCCGCCGGCATGGGCGTGCGGCTGGCCTTCGCGCTGGCCACCGCGATGCAGCCGCAGGTGCTGCTGATGGATGAGTGGTTCCTGGCCGGCGACGCCGCCTTCATGGCGAAGGCGGAGGAGAGGCTGGCGCGGCTGGTCGGCGGCGCCGACATCCTGGTGATCGCGACGCATGATTTCAGCGTGGTGCGCCGGTGGTGCACGCGGGCGATCCGGATGGAGGGCGGCGTGATCATCGCCGATGGGCCGGCGGAGGAGATCCTGGCGGGAATGGGCGTGTGATGGGCATCGGGGATGGCCATGCCGTCCCTGACGCCAGCCCGCCCGTGGCCGGACACCGCTCGACCCGCGCCAGGCAAGCCGCATCGCGCGCCGGGCGCCTGCTGATCCTCATCGCGGGTTGCGGCGCCTTCTTCCTCCCCCTCTGGTTCCTGCTGTTCTTCGGGGCCGTGGCCGTCGATGCCGGCCACGCATGGCTGCGGCGGCCACCGGCCGGCGATGGCCCCAGGGGCTTCGTGCAGAGCCCGTCGCTGAGCCAGGAGCCCGTGGTGCTCCGCGACGGGGACTTCACCCTGGCCTTCCCGCGCCACCATCTCGTCTCCGCCGATCCATCGCCCCGGCACGGGACGCGCGTCTCCCTGGTTGCACTGGCGACCTATCCGGGGATGGAGGGGAATTCCCCGGCGCTGGCCCGATGCTTCGACTGGGCGCAACTGGCGGCATGCGGGATCGTCGCGCTGTCCTATTCGGGCATCCGGGAGGAGGGCACCCAGGCTTTCAGCAGGCGGCGGGCATCCCTGCTGGACGGGCATGAAGACCGGGACGCTGGCGCGTTCGGCCTGCGGCCGACGATCATGCCGCACGTGCTTGTGCATATCGACGAGCAGGCCGAGGACATCATCGTCATCTCCTGCCCGCCCATCCTGCCGGATTGCAGCATGACGCTGGATGTCGCGGGAACGCGCTGGCGGGTGCTGATGGCGCCCGCCCTCCTCGGGCAATGGCGCGACGTAGTGGCGGAAATCCGCCGCTTCCTCGCGGCGCGCGTCACACGAGACGGCGGGCCGGGCTGAACGCGCGCGGCTTCGCTCCCCTCAGCCGCTCCAGCTCCACCAATGCTGTTCGTAGCGGTTGTCGTTGAAGATCTCGTACCAGGGTGAATGGGCCAGCGTCAGCGCGACCTGGTGGCGCGCCGGCATCTGGCGGCGGAGGCGGTGGACGGCCCGGCTGGTGTGCAGCGTCATGCCGGCGCGGCCCATGATCTCATCCGGCAGCAATTCCACCGACCGGATCTCCGCCAGCGCTTCCCGCGCCGCTTCCAGCGCCCCGCGGGCGAAGGCAGGGGCATGGCCGCGCTTCATCAGGTGCAGGGCGAGGGATTCGGCCAGTTCGAAATCGGTGCTGAGGTGACCGCAATAGGATTTGCGATAGGAGAAGCAGGCCCGCAGCAGCGCGACGGCCTGTTCGACCGGGCGATGGGCGAAGGCGTAGTCCATGCCGGCCGGCGTGCGCCACAGGTACCAGGCGCGCAGATCCTCGATCTCCGCCCGCGGGTGCTGGGTGGTGCGCTCCTCCGGGTAGTTGTTGAAGACGCCCAGCATCTCCGGCACGTGGACTGACCGGATATGCGGCATGACACGGTTCTTGAATTCCGTGTCGCCGGCGGCGCGGTAGGTCTCGTCGTAGAAGCCGAAGCGTTCGTGGATGGACCGGCGATAGAGGCCGCCGACCCAGCTGAGGTAGCAGGTCTCCAGATACACCAGGTCCTGGCTGTAGCCCGTGCGGTCATAGGGCATGACGTCGGCGTCGAAGACGCCCTTCTCATCCACCGAGGTGACGACGCTGTCGGCCATCGCCCAATCCACGCCGGAATCGCGGTCGAGCGCCGCGGCGAGCTTCGTCAGCGCCTCCGGGTGCAGCCCCTCATCCGCGCCGAGGAAGGAGAGGTAGGGCGCGCGGGCCAGGTGGATGCCGCGGTTCCAGGCGGCCTGGATCGTCTCCCGCCCCGCCGACCTGGCATAGACGATCGGGATGGCGGAGCGGCGGGAGGCCTGCCAGCGGCGGAGCGCCGCGCCCTCATCCTTCGGCGAATTGCTGTCCACCAGGATGATCTCGAGCCCCCCGGCCTTCGCGAGGGATTGCTGGGCGAGGTTGTCGAGCAGCGTCGGCAGCTTGTCGGAGGCGTTGTAGAGCGAGACGATGACGGCGACGCGGGCGGTGTGGTCGGCCCTGCGCGGATCATCGAGGATGGCGAGCCGCTGGCGGGCCTTGGCGCGGTTGCGATCGAAGGCATCCTTCATCAGCGCGGCACAGGCGGCATCGCGTTCCGCCGCCGGCAGGCCGAACATGGCATGTGCCGTCGCTGCCTCATGCCGGAAGCCGTTGGCGGCGAGGGTGGCGGTGATGAAGGGCAGGTCGCCCGTCCGGTCCTCACCCAGCCAGCGGATGATGCGCAGCATGTAGGTCGCGGCGATCAGGTCATTGCCCTGGCGGCGTTCCAGGCTGGCGAGTTCGCGGAACAGGCGCACGCGGTCGACCAGGCGCCAGGGAATCTCCCGCGACAATTCCGCGATCTTCGCCTTGATCTCCTCCGGCGTCGTCTCCGGCATCGTGAACATGGTGCGGCGGAAGCGGGGGAGCGAGCTGGCGCCGACGATCTGCTGGAGGGTGCGGGGGGAGACGCCAGTTACCTCCCGCATCCGCGACTTGATGCGTTCCTTGGTGATTTCGCCCATGCTGCCGCGGTGGCGAAGGCGCCAGAGGCCGGCGGCGCGCCGGGCGGCCTTCACCGCGGGCCGGCGCAGCGGCGTCGGCACATGGGCAGCGAGGGTCGTGGCCGTGGAAAGGCCGCTTTCCAGCGTCCGCAGCACCGCGCGGCGGGGCAGCGATGGTTCACGCAGATCGGCCAGCATGGCGAAGCGCGCCGCCAGATCGACCACCGTCTGCCGTGCTTCCCCATCCTGTGTCGTGCCCGGGGACCAGATGCGGCCAAGGCAGTCATGGTCGGCGCGCGGCATGGCGCGGGCAAGCGCCGCCAGGACCAGGCCACGATGGCGGTCATAGTCCCGCAGTACCGCTTCCACCCGACCAGCCGTGACGCGACTGCAATCGAGGGAGATCGTCGTCCAGTCCAACGCCGGCAGGTGGCGATGCAGCCAATGGGCGTAGCCGGAGCGGTCGGAGGCCATGACGACGCAACCCTGGCCGAGTGCTTCCAGGGCCGTCAGGTTGAAGGTGTCGTGCCGCGACGGCAGCATCAGCAGCGACCGGCCACGGAACAGGGAGCGGAGCGCGGCGGGCGCCAGCCCGTCCACGATCTCCGGCTTCAGCGCACGGCGCCGCGCGATGCCGGCGAGGGTTTCCGAGGAGCCGATTCCCTGCCGGTTCGGCCCATCCGGCCCCACCACCCGGAGCGCGCCATAGGCGGCTGGATCGATGCACCAGGCAAGGTCGAGGAAGAGGTCGGGCCCCTTCCACTTCTCCCGCCGCCCGACGAAAACCAGGTCCGGCGCGCCGCCATTCGTCGCCGGAACCGGCGTGAAGGGATCGACGATGCAGAGCGGGTCGAGGATGTTGACGGGCAGGTCGGCGATGTCCTGCCATTCGGCGGCGTAGGATTCGCTGATGGCATAGCGGGCATCGGCGGCGCGGAACTGCAATTCCTCCCGCTGCCGCAGCTCCTCCATGAAGGCATCGCCGCCCGCAGCACCCGGCCAGCCCGCCGCGAAGGCGCTGGAGAGCGTGCCGTGCAGCGCGACGGCGACGGTATCGAGTTCGATGCCCTCCGCCGCCAGGGCCTGGCGGATGAACAGCGTGTGCTGGCTGTAGTCCGGGCCATCGGCTACGTGGAAGTGGTTGCGCCCGGCATGGGTAGCGACCGAGGCCGCGAGGTTGCGGCATTCGACATACTGGTTGAGCAGATGGCCGCCGCGGGCTTCCATCTCGGGCCTCACCTGCCAGGCGCGGGCATAGGGGATGGCGATCGCGTTGCCCGGGCGCGGCGCATCGGCGGGTTCGCGGCGCGCGAAGTAGTAGAAGGTGTCCTGCGGACGGCCGGTGATGATGCGCCTGTAGGTGGACTGGCCGCCGCCGACGCGGTGATAGAGGTCGAATTCCAGCAGCAGCACGTGCCGGCCGCCGGGTTCGCGCATCGGTGCCGGCATGGCCATGCTCAACCCTTCAGGATGGTCGCGCCGACGGTATCGAGCGCGATGGGGATGATGGAGTGGCCTTCCATGCCGGCCCGGAAGGCGGCCTGGCGTTCGGGCGGCACGAGCATCAGCAGGAAGCCGCCGGCGCCGGCGCCGCAGAGCTTGCCGCCGAGCGCACCCGCCGCGCGGGCCTGGGCGTAGAGGCTGTCGATATGCGGGTTGGAGACCTTGGAGGACAGGCGCTTCTTGGTCTCCCACCCCTCATGCAGCATGGCGCCGAAATCGCGCAGCATCGCCTCCGGGTCGTTGGATTCCAGGACGGTCTGCGCCTGGTCCACCAGCGCCAGCAGGTGGCTGAGATCCTTGTCGGCGGCGCCGGACTTCGTCTTTTCCATCTGCTCGCCGAGCGTGGCGGAGGCGAAGCGCGTCATGCCGGTATAGACGAGGAAGAGGGAGGAGTTCAGCGCATCCTGGCAGGGCGCCGTCATCTGGATGGGGCTGATGCGCGTGCGGCCGCCTTCGAAGTCGAAGCGGTTGAGGCCGCCGAAGGCCGCGTGGTGCTGGTCCTGCACCCCCACATTCTCCTGCAGCACGTCGCGCTCGATCCGCACGGCCTCCCGCGCCAGGTCCATCTTGGTGGCGCCGCGGCCCTGCAGGGCGAAGATCAGGTTGATGAAGCCGACGGCGAAGGAGGAGGAGGAGCCGAGCCCGCTGCGCGCGGGCAGGTCCGCCATGATCGAGATGTCGAGCGGCCGGTCGTAGCCGTAGAGGCGGATCGCCTCACGCACCACGGGGTGCTGGATCTGGTCGAGTTCCGTCACCTGCTCCATGCGCGAGTAGGAGACGCGGTAGCGGTAGTCGAGGATGGTGGAGAGGCGCAGCGCCGCGACATAGACATACTGGTCGATGCCCATGCCGAGCACGGCGCCGCGCGCGCGGGCGAAATATTCCGGATAGTCGGTGCCGCCGCCGAAGAAGGACACGCGCAGCGGCGTGCGGGAGACGATCATCATGGCGCGATGGCTTCCCCGTAATCGGCGGCGAGCACCTGGGCGACGCCGGCTTCGACGCTGAGCTTCGGCTTCCAGCCGGTGGCGGCCAGGAAGCGGGCGGAATCGAGGCTCTTGTAGCCTGCGCCCTGGAAGGATCCGGGCGGGCTGACGATGCGCGCATCCCAGCGCAGCGCGCGCAGGATGGCCGTGGCGCAGTCGCCGACCTCGACCGGGGCGTTTGGCGTCACGTTGATGATGCGGTCTTCGAAATGGGCGTCGGCCAGCAGCACGGCATCGATCTGGTCATGCGCATGCAGAAGGTCGCGGACCGTATGCGGGTTCCCCCAGACCTCGAATTCCATCGCGCCGCTGCGCTTGGTGCGCACGGCGCGGTCGATCATCGCCGCCATGAAATGGGCGCGCGTGTCTTCCGTATGGGCATGCGGGCCGTAGACGGTGGCGAGCACGCAGTGCAGCCAGTGCAGGCCATACTGCTTGCCATAGGTCTCGCACCCCGTGGCCAGCAGTTGCTTGGCCAGCGCGTATCCCTGCACGGAGGGATGCGGGCGGCCGATGCCGAATTCCTCCTCCGGCGTCGGGTGGCTGGCCTCCGCATAGGTGCAGGAGGAGCCGAGCGAGACGAGCTTCGCCTGCGGCTGGTGGTGGCGCCAGGCTTCCAGGATGTTCAGGTGGATGCTGGCATTGTCGCGCAGCAACTCCCCCTGGATGCCCCACTGGATGTTGCCGGTGCGCTGCTTCGTGATGACGTGGAAGATGCGGCCGGCCTTGGGGGCGTCGCGGAACGCGCGATCCACCACGGCCGGGTCGGTGAAGTCGCCGGCGGCGCGGCCGACGGCATGGCAGGGCCAGCCTTCCGCTTGCCAGCGATCCAACAGGTTCCGGCCGAGGAATCCATCGGCGCCGAGGATGATGGTGGGGCTATCGGCGTAGGGCATCGCGATACCAGGCCAGCGTGGCGGCCATGCCGTCTTCCAGGCTGCGGAAGGGGGCGAGGCCCGGCAGCAAGTCGCGCAGCTTCGCGGCGGTGGCGCGGCGCACCTTCACGCCGCGATTGCCGGCGGCGGGCGGGGAAGTGAGCTTGATCGGGCGCTGCCTGCCGGCCGCCTGCATCGTCGCCACGGCCAGATCGCGCACCGTGCGCGTCTGGCCGTTGGCGAGGTTCACCGCGGCGGTCGTGCCGCGCAGCTTCAGGGATTCGACGAACGCCTCGGCGGCATCACCCGAAAAAATGAAATCGCGCTCGGCATCGGGGTCGCCGCGGACCTCGAATTCCGGCGCGTCGCCGCAGGCCCGGATGACGAAGGCGGTAGCGACATGGGCCTCGGCCTCGTCCAGCGTATCGTGGGGGCCGTAGGGGTTGGTCAGGCGGAAGCTGATGGTGCTGATGCCGGCGCGCCGGGACCAGAGTTCGCCCGTGATCTCCCCCCACCGCTTGGACCAGGCATAGGCAGCCTCGCCATCATGCGGCCAGGCATTGAGATCGAGGGGCAGCGCATCGTCCTGGAGGTCCCAGGACGCGGGATAGACGGCGGAGGAGGAGGCGGCGCGCACTTCCGAAATGCCGCGCGCCATGGCGAAGCGGTAGACCGCTTCCGTCATTGCCAGGTTCGCCGACAGGATTTCCGCCTGCTGCTTGCCGAAGATGGAGGCGAAGTAGCGGAAGGCCGCGACATGGATGATGGCGGTGCCGGCGGGCAGTGTGGGCAGCGTGTCCACCGCGCTGGCCGCGACCGTCATGGCGCAGCCGGGAACCGGGGTGCCGGAGGCGGTGACGCCGATGATGGTGGGAACGCGCCCTTGCAGCGCATCCACCACGTTACGTCCTATGAAGCCGCTGGCGCCCCAGACGACAACCGCCTCCGGGAGCCCTTGGCCCTGCGGCCGATTCAGACCTTCGCGCCCTGCGGCGCTACGGTCATCGGACGCACTCACGCGTCGGCCTTCCCGTAGGTCTTCACCTTCGGGATCGGCACGATGAGTTCGCCACCGCCCGCCAGATACGCCTTCTCCTTCGCGAGGAACTCATTGATGAAATTCCAGGCGAGGACGAGGTAGGCGTCGGGGCGGGCGCCCTCCTCCGCCTCGATCGGGATGCGGACGCCGGGGATGGCGAGACCGACCTTCATGGCGTTCTTCTCGACCGCCTTCTGCACCAGGTCGGGGCCGATGCCGAAGCTGTTGAGCAGCGTCGCGCCCTTGGCCGGCGCGCCATAGGCCCAGACCGATTTTCCGGCAGCCTTGTAGCCTTCGAGCAGCGCGACGAGGCGCTTGCGGAGGTCGAGGACGTTGGCGGCGAAGGTCCGGTAGGTCTCGATCTCGCCGAAGCCCTTGGCGATTTCCTGCGCCTGCATGGCGCGGACGCTGTCGCCCACCGGGCGCACGCCCTTGCGGGTCACATGCGCCTCGATGCTGCCGCCATGGATGTCGACCAACGTCGCCTCGAACACCTCCAGCCCATGCTGCGCGAGGAGGGCCGAGAGGGACTTCAGCGTGTAGTAGCAGAGGTGTTCGTGATAGACTTGATCGAAGGCGGTGTTCTCCACCATGCCGCCGAGATAGATGGCCTGCACGACGAAGACGCCGTCCTGGTCGAGCAGGGAGGCGATGCCCTCCACCACGCTGTGCAGTTCCTCCAGGTGGAAGAAGACGCCCGCGGCGGTGATGACCTTGGCCGGGCCGTGTTCCTTGCGGATGTCGGCGCAGCATGCCGCGTTGAAGAAGCGGTTCCAGGTGGGCACGCCGGCATCCTGCGCCAGCTTGGCCACGTTGCCCGCGGCCTCCACCCCCAGCACGCGGGCGCCGGAGAAGGCCCACTGCTTCAGCCAGGTGCCGTCATTGCTGCCGATGTCGACGACGAGGTCGCCGGCCTTCACACCATAGGCGGCCGCGATGCGCTTGCTGGTCTCGAGGAAATGCGCCGGCAGCGTCTTGGTGGTGCCGGAGACGTAGGGGTAGTCGGTGAACATCGATTCCTTCGGAATCGTATGGTCGATCTGCACCATGGTGCAGTCCCGGCAGAAGCCGACGCGCAGGGGGTAATGCGGCTCCACGCCCGGCGCCAGGTCCGGCCGCACCAGGCGGTTGCAGTGGGGCTGGTCACCGAGGTCGATGACGAGTTCGACATTGCGCCCGCCGCAGCAGCGGCAGGCCATGTCGAGCTTCACGCCCGGCGCGGGAACGACCATCCGGGAGGCGACCTCAGACATTCGCGAAGCGCCCGTTGCGCAGCATGCGGTAGCCCTTGATCAGCTCCTGGATGCCCTTGTCGAGGCCGTGGTCCGGCATCCAGCCCGTGGCTTCCAGCTTGTCGTTGGAAACGATGTAGTCCCGCTTGTCCGGATCCTCGCCCACCGGCGCTTCCAGCCAGACGAAGCCCGGCACGTGCTTCGCGATGCGCTCGCAGAGCTGGGCCTTGGAGAGGTTCGCCTCCGACAGGCCCACATTGTAGGCCTGCCCGCGCATGGTACCGACATTGTCGATGCCGTGCAGGAAGGCCTTCACCACATCGCGGATGTGGATGTAGTTGCGGCGGAAATGCGCCTCGAACAGCACCACGGCGCGGTCATTCACCGCGCGCCAGGTGAAGTCGTTCACCAGCAGGTCGAGCCGCATGCGCGGCGCCATGCCGAAGACGGTGGCGAGGCGGAAGGACAGGGAATTGGCGTGGCCGAGCACCGCTTCCTCCGCCTCCACCTTCGTCCGGCCATAGAGGGAGACCGGGCGGAGCGGCGATTCCTCGGTGCAGGCGGCGTTGCCTTCCCCGATGCCGTAGCCGGAATTGGTGGTGGGGTAGGCGATCAGCTGGCTGGGGCTGGCGCGCTTGACCAGGTTGACCACCGCGTCGCGGTTCAGGCTGGTGGCGCCGATCTCGTCCCGGGCGCAGAGCGGCGCGCCGACCAGCGCGGCCAGCGGGATCACCACATCAGCCTGCTTCAGCAGGGGTTCCAGCACGCGCATGTCGCGCGTGTCGCCGCGCACCGCGTTGAAATTCGGATCCGCGCAGGAATGGGCCAGGAAGGGCTCACCGGCGGCGAAGGTATCCAGCACCGTGACCTGCCAGCCTCGGGCCAACATAGCCGGCACCAGCATCGATCCGATATAGCCGGCCCCGCCGGTGACAAGCACATGCATCGAGCAAATTCCCTTCGGACCCCGGTACCGCCGGGCGTATAGAGTCTGTTACCGGGCCGGGCAACCGGAGCGGCGCGTTATCCGGTTGCAACGAATGACCGGAAAAGCGCGTCAGGATTGTGTTCATCCCGCCATTTTCGTGCCATGGTGCGGGACTTGGCCGTCATTTCGGGCAGATGGTCGATGGCCCGGGACAGGGCGGCCGCGACCGCCCGCACCCCGCCGCCTTGCACGATCGTGACGGCACGGCCGTCGCCGGCGACCGCTTCCATCCACCCGCCCGCCGGGATGACCGCGGGCAGCCCCAGGGCCAGCGCCTCCGCCAGGATGCCGCTGCTGCGCGCGCCATAGGTCGGCCCGTCATAGGGCAGCAGCAGCAGGTCCGCGCCGGCCAGGAGGGCGGCGTACCCCAGGGCATCCAGGGCCTGCTCGACCAGTATCAGGTCCCTGCCCTGCCGGGCCTGGAGCGCGCGGTGGGCGCGCTGGACCAGGGGATCGGCCCCCGCCCCCACGGGCCCGGACTGGATGGTGAAGCGCGCCCGGCCGGCCAGCGGCGCGATCGCCTCCGGCAGATGATCGTAGCCCTTCTCCAGCCTGGCGCCGCCGGCAAAGACGATATGCGGCAGGGCGCCTGGTGCGCGTGGCGCCAAGTCCGGCACCACGATCGGCAGGGGCACCGTGCGGACCGGCAGGCCCGACAGGCGGCGGAAATCCGCGGCCAGCAGGTCCGTATCCGCGAAGAGGCGCAGGCGCGCGCCGAAGCGGGCGGCGAGGCGCGCCAGCAGCGCGGGCAGCGGTTCCGGCGCGGCGTCATCCGCCTCCATCTCCGCGGGCATACGCCGCAGCACGACCAGCAGCGTGACGCCGTGCAGGTCCGGCCCGGCGGCGAGGGAGGCCAGGTTGGCGCCGGAGACGCTGTGCAGCAGCAGCCAATCGCCGGGGCCGGCCGCCAGGGTGCCGAGCGCGGCGTGGAGTTCAGCCGCCAGGCCGTCCGGCGCGCGGGCGGAAAGGCGGCGGCGGGCGGCACGCATCAGGTCGGCGGCCGCGGCCGCGATCGGGGCCGGCAGGTGCGACAGGCCTCCGAACAAGGCCCGGCGCAGCGCACCCCCGCCACCGGCGCTCTGGTAGGCGGTGCCGAGGACGGGATGGCATTCGATGTCGGGGATGGTGCCGCTGAAGCCCCGAGCGGCCAGGATGACGGCCGGCGTGCCGGCCCGGGCCGCGGCTTCCGCGACCGACCGGGAATAGGAGAGGTGGTGGCCGAGGGGCCCGGTCAGCCCCGGATCGGCGATGATGAAACGGGGCGCGCCGCCGGTCACAGCAGCCGGGCGATGAAGGCGTCGAGGTCGCCGCCGGGGAAGAGATGCCCGGGCAGCCCGGCGGCGCGCGCGGCCTCGATGTCCGTGTTCTTGTCACCGACGAGGAAGGACCGCGCGGCATCCACCGGCCAGACCGCCAGCAGGTCCCGGATCATGCCGGGCTGGGGCTTCCGGCGGCCGCAATCCACGCGGTAGCGGTCCTCCAGCGCCTGGGGGTGGTTCGGGCAGTATTCGAAGGCGTCGACATGCGCGCCGGCGGCGGCGAATTCGGCGGCCATCCAGCCATGCATCACGCCCACCTGGGCTTCCGGGAAGAAGCCCTTGGCGACGCCGGCCTGGTTGGTGACGACGAAGACCAGCCAGCCCGCATCGTTCAGCCGCTTCACCGCGGCGGCGGCGCCGGGGATCCAGCGCGCCTCCGCCGGCTTGTGGGGCCAGCCCGTATCCTCGATCAGCACGCCGTCGCGGTCGAAGAAGACCGCGGGGCGGCGGGCCATGGCCGGGATCATGGCCTGGGAGGCAGCGAGATCCTCCGGGATGCCGATATCGATGAAGGCTCCGTCATACAGCGCGCCGCGCAGCGCGCCGGCCTCCGCCAGCTTCGGGAAGACGTCCGATTCCATGGAAACGGGACCATCGCCGATATGGTCGAGGATCGCCTTGTCCAGCCAGTAGATGCCGCCATTGATGGGGCCGGACCGGTCGGGGGAGCGGGCGGCGAAGCCCTGGATGCGGCCGGCGGCATCGACCTCCACCGTGCCATAGCGCGCACCGGGCGCGGCGCGGCGCAGCGCCAGCGTGGCCAGGGCATCGCCCGCATGCAGCGGCAGGTCCAGGAGATTGACGTCGAACCGCGTGTCGCCGTTGAGGAGGAGGAAGCGGTCCTCCAGATGCTCCGCGAACAGCTTCAGCCCGCCGGCGGTGCCGAGCGGCTCGGGCTCGATCAGCACCTCGATCCGCGATCCGCGGATGGTCGTGCCGTGGTAAGCCTCCGCGATCGTATGGCCCAGATAGCCCGCGAGCAGCGTGATCCGCGGAAAGGCGAACCGGGAAACCTCCTCGATCAGCCACTGAAGGAAGGGGCGGCCCGCGACCTCCACCATCGGCTTCGGGATGGTGTCCGTAAGCGACCCCAGGCGGGTGCCACGACCGCCGACCAGGATGGCGGCCTGTGCCGGCACCTCAGGCATCCGCCAGCCGTTCCTCCACCGCTGCGCAGTAGCAGTGGTAGAGCGCCAGATGGACCTGCTGGATGGCGGGGGTGGACCGCGACGGCACGGCCAGCAGGTGATCGCAGAGCGGGGCCATCTTCCCGCCCCCCTCCCCGGTCAGGCCGATGGTCGCCATGCCGAGCTTCCGCGCGGCTTCCAGCGCCTTCACCACATTGCCGGAATTGCCGGAGGTGGAAAGGCCGAGCAGCACGCCGCCGGGTTCCCCATAGGCTTCGACCTGGCGGGAGAAGACCGTCTCGTAGCTGTAGTCGTTCGACCAGGCGGTCAGCACGGCGGGGTTGGAGGAGAGGCAGATCGCCTTCAGCGCGCGTCGCTCCTTGAGGAAGCGGCCCACCATCTCACCCACGATGTGCTGGGCATCGGCGGCGGACCCGCCATTGCCGCAGACCAGCAGCGGGCGGTTGGCGGCCAGTGCCGTGACGGTGGCGTCCACGGCAGCCTGCATCGTGGCATCCAGGCCGCGGGCCCGGGTGGCCGCGAGCACCGCGGCGGCGTCCGACAACCAGGCATTGAGCGTGATCATGCGCATCTCCATCACCGGGTTCCATCGGCCCAGGGCGACGCGCGGGTTTAGGGCGGCAGGGCGGCGGCGTCACCCCCTGCAGGCGATGGTGGGCAAGGCTTGGCGGGCTGCGCGGGCGACGGCGGGGCGCTATGCTGGCCCGGGACAATGGCGGGGACGATTTGCGTTGAAGGACATCGTCATCTTCGGCACCGGTCCGATCGCGGAACTCGCCGCGCTGTACTTCCGGGAGGATGCCGGGCGCCGCGTGGCCGGATTCACGGTCGACTCGGCCTATGCGACCATGCCCGACTTCGCCGGCCTGCCCCTGGTGCCGTTCGAGGAGGTGGAGGGGCGCTTCCCCCCGGCTGGATACGACCTCTTCGTCGCACTGGCCTACACCAAGTTGAACAAGCTGCGCCGCGCCCGGGTGGATGAGGGGAAGGCCCGGGGCTACGGCATCGCGCACTATGTCAGCAGCCGCGCCACCCGCTTCTCCACCTTCGAGGCCGCGGAGAACCAGTTCATCCTGGAGGACAACACGATCCAGCCCTTCGCGCGGGTGGGGCGGAACGTGACGCTGTGGTCGGGCAACCATATCGGCCACCACAGCACCATCGCGGAGGACGTGTTCATCGCCTCCCATGTCGTGGTGTCCGGCGGCGTGACGATCGGGGCGCGCAGCTTCATCGGCGTGAACGTGACCATCCGGGACCATGTGACCATCGGCGCGGATTGCGTGATCGGCGCGGGGGCGTTGGTACTGCAGGACATCCCGGACGGGTCGGTGCTGTCGCCTGGGGGGACCGAAATCTCCAAGGTGCCGAGCCACCGGCTGAAGCGGATCTGATGGACATGGGGCGGATCGCCTATCGCTGCCCGGCAACGCGCGAGGCATTGGCGACGGGGCCGGACGGTCTGTTCCGGCGGGATGGCGCGCTCTACCGCTTCCTGCCGCGGGCGCAGGCCGATTCCGTACCGGTACCCAACTTCCTGGACCTCGCCGCCGCCGGGGATGGCCAGCGCGCGAGCCTGTCCATGTATGACACCGCGACCGCAACCGCGGTCTACCGCAATTTCCTGGACTGGCTCTTCGCCACCTTCGGGGAGGATGAAGCCGCCTGGCGCCGGGCGATGGTGGCGCGGCTGGCGCTGCGGGCCGGCGATGCGGTGCTGGTGACGGGCTGCGGCCTGGGCGACGACATACCGCCGATCATGGACGCGGTCGGCGCGGGCGGAGAGGTCCATGCGCAGGACCTGTCGCCTGCCATGGTGCAGGCGGCGGCGGGCCAATGGGCGCGGGCCGGCGGCATGCAGCCCCGCTTCTCCGTCGGCGATGCCGCGCGGCTTCCCTTCGCCGATGGCGCCTTCGATGCCGCCTTCCACTTCGGCGGCATCAACCTGTTCGACGACATCGCCGGCGGCATTGCGGAGATGGCGCGCGTGGTGCGGCCCGGCGGCCGGGTGGTGCTGGGGGATGAAGGTGTCGCACCATGGCTGCGGGGCACCGACTACGCGCGCATGGTGATCGCCAACATTCCACTCTGGGGACGGGAGGCGCCGATTGCCCTGCTGCCGCCGACGGCACGGCAGGTGCGCCTGGATTGGATACTCGGCAATTGCTTCTGGGTGATAAGCTTTACCGCAGGCGAGGGCCTGCCGCCCATCAACCCGCACGTCCCCCATAAAGGGCGCCGCGGCGGCACCATGTGGACGCGCCACCACGGCGTGCTGGAGGGCGTGACGCCGGAAACCCGGCAGCGTGTCGAAAGCGCGGCTGGCGCGGCAGGGCTTTCGGTGCATGACTGGCTGGAAGCCAACTTGCGCGCACGGCTGGCGGAAGCGGGGGACGTCCAGGCGGGAAGTGCCGGGGATCAGCCCTCCAGCACCGCAATCCCGAAGCCGGTGCGGCCATAGCCAACGCCGTTGTAAAGCATGTAGCGGTGCCCCCCATGGTCGAAGACCGCGGGGTAGGTGCGACAGCCCTGTTCCCACGGGGCTTCCGGCGTGGTGAAGGCGACAGCGCCGTCATCCCGCAGCCAGGTCGAACCATCCGCGGAATGGGCATAGCCCAGGGCATAGGCGTCAAGCCGGCGGCAATACCAGGCATGCCAACCTGCGGCATCGCGCAGGATGCAGGGCCGGGACAGCGCCCATTCGCCGGCGTAGGCGTGATCGAGCGCCAGCCGCGCGTCCCGCACCCAGGTCGCGCCATCATCGCGTGACCACGCCCGCCGGACGGGATGGTCGATCGCGCGCCCGTCGCGCGGCGGACATTGGTGGGTGCCGTACCAGATGGACAGCCCATCGCCATCCCGCGCCAGCCAGGGATAGCCGAGGCTCAAAGGGTCCGTCGCGTCGCGATCCAGGGCGGGCGCGAAGGAGGTACGGTGCAGGCGATCCTCTCCAGGTGCTGCCCGCGCGCGGCCGATTGCGGTCCGGAAGGGGACCGATCGCCCCAAGCTCCAGCCCAGGAACCAGCAATCGAGGCCTCCGTCGGGATGCCAGCCCACCCAGCCCACGGAGGCGCCGGCATCGTCGAAGGCGCCCGCAGGCCCGGCTTCAAGCCAGGGGCCACGCGGCGGGGCCAGCTTCTCGAAGCCATCCGGCCACAGCGCGAGGTCGAGCGACCAGATGCCGGACCGCCCCTTCTCGTCGCGCGGCGAGAAGAACACGCGCAGGCTGCCGTCCGGCATGCGGAGAGGCGTCGGGTAGGAGGCATGGGTGGCATGGCCGGGCACCTCGCCCGCCGCGACATGCACATGGCCGAGCGTACGCCAGCGCTGGCGATCAGGCACGGGAGCCCGGCGCATGTCGCAGGACCAGGGTGAACTCCCACAAGCCGTAATCCTGCAGAACCGCGGCGTGGCGACCATGGCGGGCGATCATCGCGGCCAGCATGGCGGCGGGATCGGCATAGTGCAGGTCCGCTCGACGGCGGTCCGGATCGCTGTTCAGGCTCAGCATGTTGAAGCCGAAGCCGCGGCGTGATGCGCGGGCCAGGCCTTCGATCACGCCATCCACATACCCTGTCCAGGCCGCGGCATCGGCGCCACGGATGACGTTGAGGATGCCGCTGGCGATGGCGTAGTCCGCGACCTCCGGGCTTTCGGCGCCGCGGTGGAAAACGCGGTCCGGGCCCTCTCCATGCAGGCGCCGCGCGGCCTCCACCATGGCGGGCGCGACATCCAGCCCGATATAGCGGCCGCGATGGCCATGGGCGCGGAGGAAGGGCAGGAAGTCGCCATAGCCGCAGCCGAAGTCGAGGATGCTGGCCTCCGGGTCATCCTCCACCAGCCGGAGGAACTGGCGGTGGCGCAGGCGCTGCCCGTCCTCGTCCTTCCAGTCCACGCCCTTCGCGGTGGTGCCATGGGTGGCGAGGGCCTGTTCGTAATGCGCGGTGACGGCGGCCAGGATCGGGTCTGCCATCAGCGGCGGGCCTTTCCGAGGCGCGCGGCGCGCTGGGCACGCCAGGCATCCGCGCTGGGGGCGGGCTGGTAGTCCAGGCCGAGGCGACGGCGAAGCGTGGGGTCGAGGCCCGGCCGGTCCCGGAACGCCACCTGCTGCGCCAGCAGCGGGATGCCGTGCAGCGTGTTGATGGCCCGGCGCGGCCGGGTGCCGCGATTCACACCGCCGCGATGGAAGCACATGGCATCGAACACCACGATGGCGCCCGCCGGCGCATGCGCCGGGATCGCCCAGCGATCGACGAAGGCCTGGGACGGGAAATCCGCATGCAGATGCGAACCCGGCAGGAACAGGGTCGATCCGCTGGTCGCGTCGAAATCATCCAGCACCGCCAGCGCGCCGAGCGCGATGGGCTTCGTGCTGACCCAGGATTGGTAGGGCAGGTCGCGATGCCAGTTCTGCTGGTGATGCTCCGCCGCATCGGGCGGCATGACGATGCCGTTCTGCTGCATGACCAGCGCGGCGGGGCCCAGCACCGCCTCCACCACCGCCATCAAAGCGGGGGCGCGGAGGATCTCGAGGAAGATGTCATCCTCCTCCAGCAGCGCGCGGGCCTGCCCGGCATCGCCGATGGCGGCAAGCGCTTCCTCCCCCCCGAAGCGGGCGGCCTGGTCGGCCAGCACGCGGTCCAGCGCATCCCGCATCGCCGCCACCGTGGCGGGGGGCAGGGCATCCCGCAGCACGGTGAAGCCGAGCCGGGACAGTTCCTCCAGCGCCAGCGCCAGGGCAGGGTCGGCGGCGAGGGGCGCGGGGGGGGTGATGCCGTAGGATTTCATGGCCGGGCTCTCATCGGGGGATCAGGTCGTCCCAGCGGATGACGTGGCAGGCAGCGAAGCGGGCGGCAAGGGCCGGTTGCACCCCGGGCCGGAGCGCCAGCAGCAGGCTGGCCAGGAAGGTGCCTGGGTCCGGCGTGTGCTCCACGACATTGACCGACAGGACCAGCGCCGCGCGCAGGCCCGGGCGGAGCGCGGGCGCCACGGGGATGCCGGTGGCGCGGGCCGCGGCGGCGACACGGGGCGCGACCTCCACGCCCATGCGCCGGGCTTCGGGCCAGATGGTGCCGAGCGCGCCGAGCAGCGCGCCATTGCCGCAGCCGACATCGAGGATGGAAGCCGGCGGTGACCCGTCCCACAGCCGGGCGATGCGGGTGGCGTAGCCGCCGGCGCGGGCGATGTCGGCCTCGGTCGGCGGGGCCGCGCCCAGCGCATAGGCATCGCCGAAGGTGCGGCGGGGCAGGCGCGCGGCCTCGTGCCGCGGCAGCCAGCCAGCGCCGCAGGCGCGGCAGTGCGGGCGCTCGACCACTACGCCGACCAGCGCGCCGTCGCTGAGCATGGAACGCCGGCGGGGTGCGGCGACGGGCAGGGCGCCGGGCGAGGCGCAAAGGGGGCAGCGGGACGCTGCGCTAGGCACCGAGCACCGCCCGTGCGCCGTCCGGCCCCAGCGTCAGCAGCGGATCCAGGACGGAAACAGCCGGTTCGAAACCGCCCCAGAGCTGCCTGTATTCCGGCAGCCCCGCATAGCTCATCCACTCCACCGCCATGCCGCGGGCGGCGAAGGCGCCCTCATCCAGATAGGCCTGGGCGGAGGGGCCGGAGAGGTAGTGGGTGGCCCCCGTGGCGGCGGCGAGTTCGACCAGCCGCTGCGTCGGGTCCAGCGCCTCCAACCGCTCACGCGGCAGCAGGTCCACGTCGCGCAGGAAGGGCGTGGTGATGCCCAGCATGGCGCAGAGCGCCCGCGTCAGGTGCTGGTTGACCCCCGACAGCATCGGCTGGTCCGCCACAGCAGCATAGGCGGTCCGGACGGCGTCGATGCCTGAAGAAAAGCCGGCGCCGCGGCGATAGGCGCCCTCGATGCTGCGCAGGTGCTTCGCGGCCCAGCCGGGCTCCGCGATCTCCATGGCGTCGATGGGGGAGAGGTAGTTGCCCTTCTGCTTCACGGGGATGGTGAGCCAGAGCGGGCCCTGCGCGGTCTTGATGCGGTTGCGCGTGCGCCAGTCCCGCCGCGTGAACTGCACGCTGTCCAGGAAGACGAAGGCGTCACAGCGCGCGATCATGGCGAAGGCGCCACGCCAGGGGATGTAGCTGGACTGGACGATCGCGACCCGCTTCACGCGTTGTTTCCGTAGAAGGCCGCGATGGCGTCGATGACGCGCGCGACCTCCCCATCCCCCAGGCCGAGATACATGGGCAGGCGCACCAGGCGACTGCTGACGTCATCCGTCACGGCCAGGCTGCCATGGGCACGGGCGTAGCGCAGCCCGGCAGGCGCGGAATGCAGGGGCACGTAGTGGAAAACCGCATGGATGCCGCGGGCGCCGAGATGCGCCAGCAGCGCGGTGCGCGTCGCGGCATCCTTCGCCAGCAGCCAGAAGATGTGGCCATTCGCCTCATCCGCCGTCGCCGCGGGCAGCGTGACATGGCCGGCGCGGGCCAGGCCCGCCAGGCCGATGCGATAGGCCTCGTAGCTCGCGCGCCTCGCCTGGATGATCGCTTCCGCCTGTTCGAACTGGGCGTAGAGGAAGGCGGAGACGATCTCCCCGGGGCAGTAGGAGCTGCCGATGTCGCGCCAGGTGTATTTGTCGATCTCGCCGCGGAAGAAGCGGCTGCGGTCGGTGCCCTTCTCCCGCAGGATCTCCGCGCGCTCGATCATCGCCGCGTCATTGACCAGCAGGGCGCCGCCCTCGCCGGAGATGATGTTCTTCGTCTCATGGAAGGACAGGCAGCCGAGATGGCCGATGGTGCCGAGCGCGCGGCCCTTGTAGTGGGACAGGTGCGCCTGGGCCGCATCCTCCACCACCAGCAGCTTGTGGCGGTCCGCGATGGCCATGATCGCGTCCATCTCGCAGGCGACGCCGGCGTAGTGGACGGGGACGATGGCGCGGGTGCGGGGCGTGATGGCGGGCTCGATCAGGGCCTCATCGATGTTCAGCGTATCGGGGCGGACATCGATGAAGACCGGCGTCGCGCCGCGCAGCACGAAGGCGGTGGCGGTGGAGGAGAAGGTGAAGGAGGGCATGATGACCTCATCCCCCGGCCCCACCCCTGCCAGCATCGCCGCCATTTCCAGCGCCGCGGTGCAGGAATGGGCCATCAGCGCGCGGCGGGCGGGCAGTTCGCGTTCCAGCCAGGCCTCGCAGCGCTTCATGAAGGGGCCGCCGCCGGCGATGGTGCCGTTGCGGATCGCTTCCTCGATATAGGCGAGTTCGCGGCCCACCATGGTCGGGCGGCCGAAGGGGATCTTCCCGGGGGTCGGACCGGATGGGGCGGCGGCGTCGGTCATGCAAGGCGTGTCGGGCACCGGCGCGGCAGCGTCAACCCGCAGTGGTGTTATCGCCCCCCCCATACCGTCAGCGGAGAGGCGCACACTGATGTTCTCGACCCCGCCGGTGCCGCATGGCGGCGCGGCGATGGAACTGTGGCACGCCTGCGCGTCGACGACGTCGCGCTGTCCCGAACGGGTGTAGCCCTGGCGGGGACGCTGGAGCAGGGGGCGCGCCGCTTCCGGAGCCGGTGGCTGGGGGCGATCGCCGTCCTGCCGCCAGGTCACACCATGACAGCGTCCAGGACCTCATGGTCTGCCGGAAGCCGGCGGGCTGAGACACCAGCCACCGGGACAGGGCGCGGCGGGCTGTTCGCTGGACAGCCGCTCGACATTTCTCCACAAGCCTCCGCTGGGCGACCCGGCCGACGGGCAGGCCCGCCGCCAGAACGGATGCAGGACCTGATGCGCCAACTGATCCTCGATACCTTCCGTCGCGCCGCCGGCACGAAGCAGCTTCGTGGCACCGTGGAGGCGCTGGCCACCGAGGTCTCGATGCTGCTGGGCACCCAGGGGCCGGGCAGCGAGGTGGCGAAGCGGCGGGAAGTGATGGAGCGCCTGGTCCGCGTCGGCGACTTCCCCCTGCAGGCCTGGTGGGAACGGTCCTACTGGGAACCCGTCGTGCAGATGGCGATCCGGGACCATGTCCGGCCCGGCGACATCGCCTTCGACGTGGGATCGAATGCCGGCGCCTTCGCGGTGCAGATGTCGCGCCAGGCCGGCCCGCGCGGCATCATCTGCGCCTTCGAGGCCAGCCCGCGGATCATCGGCCGCACCCAGCACAATCTGGTGCAGGCGGGGGCGAACAACGTCACGCTCTATCACCGCGCGATCTGGCACCGCAGCGGCGACTTCGTGCATATCGAGGCCGGGTCCCACCTGAACGACCGCGTGGCGGAAGGGGCGGGCGGGGTCCCGGTGCCGACGCTCGCGCTGGACGATTTCATCGCCGCCACGGGCCTCAGCCCCAGCTTCGTGAAGATGGACATCGAGGGCGCGGAACTCGATGCGCTGAAGGGCTGCCCGAAGCTGCTGGCCGAGGGCCGGCCGGTGATGGCGCTGGAACAGGCGCCCGACGACATGCGCTGCCACGCGTTGCTGGTGGCCGCCGGCTATGTGGCGGTGGACCTTTCGACCGGCCGGCGCATCCGCCAGTCCAGCGACTTCACCTCCCCCACCGGGGTCGTCAACGTGCTGTTCGTGCCGGAGGAGAAGGCCGCCAACAATCCCTATTGCGATGAGCGGCAGGAGGTGGTGATGGCCATCCCCGGGTCGCGCTTCACGCGCGATGCGGCCGGCGGCGCCAGCCTGGCGGACCCGCCGGTGCTGCCGCCCGGCCGCTACGTGGTGCGGGCCGATTTCTCGGCGAGCGGCAAGCAGAACGAGGTCTACGCCGGGCTGGAGGCGGATGGGGAGGTGGTCTTCCGCTACCACACCCACACCGCCTTCCTGGCGGAATGCTACCGCGAATGGGTGGTGCAGCTGGACCGGCCGACGAAGGTCGCGCCCTTCCTGCGCTTCCTGAACGGGTCGGATCCGACGCTCGACTGGCGCGGGGTGGAGGTGATCCGCCTGCCGGGCTTCGACGGCATCGCCGGGCCGCTGGTATTCTGACCGGCCCGTTCTTCCCGCCCACCCCGATGCACAGGCAGGCACGCGCATGCGCCGCATGATACTCGACCAGTTGCGGCGGATCGCCGGCACCGGGCACCTGATCCGGGAAGTCGACAGCCTGCGGGCGGAGGTCACGGGGCTGCGGACCGAGATGACGGCGCTGCGGGAGGTCGCGAACCGCGCCACTGCCGCGGCGGAGGCCACCCTGGCCGCCGTCAAGCCGCCGCTGCCGCAACTGCCCGGCACGCCCTACTCCACGGTGGCGATCCCGATGGAGTACCCGCCATCCCGCGACCTGCGGCCGCGCTGGGGGGAGACGCGCCCCCCGCTGCAGCCGATCGTCGACTGGGTGAAGCCGCATGAGGCCGAGTACCGGAAGCTGCTGACGGCGATCCGTGCCCGGGTGCCGGCGCTGGCCCGCATCGCGCTGGATTTCGACCCTGCCCGGCTGCCGGAACCCGCCTGGCGCGGCGTGCCGATCGCGCCCTTCGACAGCGCCGCGCTCTACACCCTGGTGGGGGAACGCAAGCCGAAGCTGTACCTGGAGATCGGGTCGGGCATCACCACCGCCTTCGCCTGGCGGTCGGTGAAGGACCATGGCCTGTCCACCCGCATCGTCTCCATCGACCCGGAACCGCGCGCTGCGATCGACGGCATCTGCGACGAGGTGGTGCGCGCGGGGCTCGAGACCTGCGACCTCTCGGTATTCGACCAGTTGGAGGCCGGGGATATCCTGTTCCTGGATGGCTCCCACCGCGTCTTCATGAACAGCGACGTCACGGTCTTCATGCTGGATGTGCTGCCGCGGGTGAAGCCCGGCGTGCTGATCCATGTGCACGACATCCAGCTGCCCTGGGACTACCCGGACATGTTCACCACCTGGTACTGGAGCGAGGCCTACATCCTGGCGGCCTACATCATCGGGGCGGCGGACAGGCTGCGGCCGGTGCTGCCTACAACCTGGGTCTGCCGGGACGCGGCCTTCGCCGACTGGTTCGCGACACCGCCGGTGGACCTCGGCCCGCAGAATGATGGCTGGCGGGGCGGCGGGTCCATGTGGTTCGAGAAGATCGCCTGACCGGACGCCCGTTGCCCCCCTGGCGGGGCCGGCTTAACGCCGGTTTCACCGTACTGCGGTAGGGGATATCCAAGGCCCAGCAGGGGCCACGGAGCCCCCTTGGATGTCGCAGACGCTTTCGGGCGACAACGTCACCGACAGCATCTTCACCTGGACCTTCACGGCCAATTCCGGCGACAGCTGGGGTGGGACGCTGGTCGATGACGGCACGCGGTATGTCGTCGGCTCCATCCTGAACACCGCCACCGGGCGCTACACCATCGTGGCGGCAGCACCGCAGGGCGTGGACCTCTCCGCCTTCGGGATGAATGAGGGGTGGATCGCCGTCTCCTGGTACCGGGACGCCAGCGGCGTCTTCATGGTGACGCGGAACGGGGCGGGCACTGCCTCCGGCACCGCCGGGCTGGGGTCGGAAGTCGATGCCGCCTGGAACGGCACGGCCTGGGACAGCTTCGGCCTGGGCGGATCGGACCAGGCGGATCCAGGTGACCTGGCGGACAGCCTCTTCACCTGGACCTTCACGGCCGACAGCGGCGACATCATGCAGGGCACGCTGCTGGATGACACGCGCAACTGGGACCCGGGCGACACGCGGCGCACGGCCTTCGGCACCTACCGCATCGATACCGAGATACCCTATGGCCGCGACCTCGGCAGCGCGGGGGTGGAAGGCACGATCACCATCGTCAGCTACACGGATTTCTTCGCCGACATCCAGTTCACGCTGGAGACGGGCGCCTCCGGCCCCGCGGGCTATGGCGGCTTCGGCAGCGAATGGGACCGCGCCTGGACGGGCACCGCCTGGATGCCAGTGGGCCAGGGCGGCGCATTGCAGGCGGACCGGCTGCCGGACCGCGTCTTCAGTTGGCGCTTCACCGCCGACAATGGAGACCAGTATGTCGGTTCCATGGTCGGCCACAGTTCCGCCCTGACGACGGGCGACCGGATCGAGACCGATCACGGCCACTACGATATCCTGCAGGAGAACGCCTATAGCGGCCCGGCCAGCGCCCAGGGAATGGTCTGGGTGTTGCGGTACTACGACGCTTCACTCGATACATGGATGACGACGTACCAGAACAGCGTCGCCACGACGGCGAGCGGGACGCGCGGCCTAGGCAGCGAATACGACTATGCCTGGGACGGCGATGAATGGGACGATTTCGGCCTGGGCGGCGTGCATCTGGCGAGCATCGAGCGGAACAACCTGTTCGGCTGGACCTTCACCGCCAATTCGGGGGACCGCTATACGGGCTGGCTGATCGCCGCCGACGACGCCTATGCGGCGGGCGATACCGTGGCCGGCGCGCAGGGCCGCTACCAGATCACCTATGAAGGCACCTGGGGCGGCGCCGCCGGGGCAGGCACGATCTACACCACCAGCTACAGCGATGCCGGATCGGGCCGCAGCTTCGATACCTACCGGTGGGGCACCGTCGGCGGGCAGCCCAGCGGACGCGCCGGCTTCGGCAGCGAATACGACTACATCTGGAACGGCAGCGAATGGGACGATTTCGGCGTCGGTGGCGTCCACCAGGCGAACTACACCATCAACACGCTGCACGCCTTCACCTTCACTGCCAACAGCGGCGACCGCTACACGGGCTGGCTCGTTGAAGACAGCGCGCGCTACGCGGTCGGCAACATGATCGCGACCAGCCAGGGCAGCTATCGCATCACCTGGGAAGGCGACTGGGGCGGCACCCAGGGGCGCGGCAGCATCTGGACCGACAGCTATTTCGACGCGGCATCGGGCCGCAGCTTCGGCACCTATACCTGGACGGCGGGCGGCGGGCGGCCCAGCGGCCAGGCCGGCTTCGGCAGCGAATACGACTACATCTGGACCGGCACCGAATGGGATGATTTCGGCGTCGGCGGCGTCCACCAATCCACCTTCACCATCAACACGCTGCACGCCTTCACCTTCACCGCCAGCAGCGGCGATCGCTACTCCGGGTGGCTGATCGAGGACAGCACGCGCTACGCCGTCGGCGACACCATCACCACCAGCCAGGGCAGCTACCGCATCACCTTCGAAGGCGACTGGGGCGGCACCCAGGGGCGCGGCAGCATCTGGACCGACAGCTACTTCGACGCCGGTACCGGCCGCAGCTTCGCGACCTATTTCTGGGGCACGCTGGGCGCGCAACCCAGCGGCCGCAGCGGCTTCGGCAGCGAATACGACTACATCTGGGATGGCGACGAATGGGATGATTTCGGCGTCGGCGGCATCCACCAGGCCAACGTCACGGTCAACACGCTGTTCGGCTGGACCTTCACCGCCAACAGCGGCGACCGCTACACCGGATGGCTGATCCAGGACGACACCCGCTACGCCGTCGGCGACACCATCGCCACCAGCCAGGGCAGCTACCGGATCACCCATGAAGGCCCCTGGGGCGGCACCGCAGGGAAGAACACGATCTGGACTACCAGCTACTTCGATGCCGGCAGCAACCAGACCTTCGAGACCTATTTCTGGAATACGATCGGCGGCCAGCCCAGCGGGCGCGGCGGCTTCGGCAGCGAATACGACTATGTCTGGGATGGCCGGGAATGGGATGATTTCGGCGTCGGCGGTGTCCATCAGGTCCGGGTGGAGCGCGCGGTCATGGTCAGCTGGATCTTCCGCGCCACCAGCGGCGATGCCTATACCGGCCTGCTGCTGGAGGATGCGGAAACCTACGCTCCCGGCGATACCATCGTCCGCCCCAACGGCACCTACACCATCCAGTCGGAGACCGACACGAACCGCACCGACTACGGCATCGGCACCATCTGGACGGCCGCCTATTACGATGCCGGTTCGGCCACCTGGCTGACCACCCACTACTACGGCTTCTACGACGGCCTGCCGAGCGGTCGCAGCGGCTTCGGCAGCGAATACGACTTCGCCTGGGATGGCGACGAATGGGATGATTTCGGCGTGGCCGGCCTGCACCAGGCGGATGTGGAGCGGGCCTCCGCACCGGAGGTGCTGGGATAAGGTACCGGAGGTGCTGGGATAAGGTACCGGAGGTACTGGCGTAGGCGACCGGCGGCGCCGGGATGGGACAACGGCGGCGCGGCGGCTTCGGCCTTCCGCTTGCCCGGCTGCACGCCATGCGCCAGAACGGCGCATCGCATCGGAAGGCCAGGCATGATCACGGCAGTGCGGATTCTGTGCTTCCTCGGCTTCACCTTCGTCGGGCTGCTGATGCTGGACGCGTCCTTCTGGCGGGCGCTGTTCGGCACGCTGGCGCTGGTGGCGCTGCGGGTCACGCCCGTGCAGCATTCCGTCATCTATGGCATTGGCGCCGTCATCTTCGGCCTCGGCATCCTCCAGTGGAGCAGCGGCATCGTCATCCCGCGCTGAGGGCGGGGCGGATCCCCGCCAGCAGCCGGTCCACCTCCGCCGCCCAGTCCGGCCCGCCGGCAGCGCGCGCTTCCGCGCCAAGGCGCGCCAGCGCGCCGGGTTCAGCCAGGTGCCGCAGGGCATCGGCAAAGGCCGCCGCCGTCACCGCCGTCGCCAGGACGCCCCCATGGCCTTCGCGGACCTGCTCGGCCAGCCCGCCCACCGGTGTCGCCACCACCGGAACGCCGAGCGCGAGCGCCTGCGGGGCGATGCCGGATTGGCTGGCCTCCCGATAGGGCAGCACGACAGCGTCGGCCTCGGCCAGCAGGGCCGCAATGGCGTCCTCCGCCACCCAGCGATGCTCGACCGTGACGCCGGGCAGCGCGGAAAGGCCGGGCGCGCAGGATTCGGCATCCCCCTCCCCCACCACCCGCAGCGTCGCCTCGGGATGCGTGGCGTGGAAGGCGCGGAACGCGTCGCGCAACAGGTCGAGGCCCTTATAGGCCCGCAGACGACCGAAGAAGAGCAGGCGGAGGCCGGCACCGGCCGGGCGTGGCATCGCCACGCCGCCCTGGACCAGCGCGGGCAGCGCCATGCGGACCACGGGCAGGCCCGGCGCGACCCGCGCCAGCGTCGCCGCCACGGCGTCGGAGAGGGCAACCGCGGCGCGGGCGGCGCCCAATTCGCGCCGCAGGCGCCATCCCCAGGCGAAGGCCGGGTCGCCGGGATGGGGCGCGGCGTCATGCACCACGGGGATGAAGGGAATGCCCGCCTTCGCCAGGGCCGGCGCCACCAGCGGCGTCCAGGTGTGGGTCATGCCCGAGAGCACGAGATCCGCGCCCCGCGCCTGCTCCACCAGCCGCCGCGCGAGGCCCGGCACGCGCAGGAGCCCGGTGGCGAATCCGCCGAGGCCGCGATAGGTCTCCACCATGTCGATCGGCGCGCCCAGGGCGCGGAATCCCTCCACCAACTCACCCTGCGCGGACACCGACAGGCTGAGCCCGATGCCGGGCCGGCCCGCCAGTTCACGGGCGAGGCCGAGCGAGAATTGCGCGCCACCGCCGCGCCGCCCCCAATACCAAAGCAGGATCCGCATACCCCGCCCTACCATCCAGGTGGACACCCTGAAAGGGCGCCGGATCGCCGCCACCGACCCCATCACCACCGGCTGTATCGCAACCGTGATCGCACCATCATGGGTTGCAATCATCCAAGCTGTTAACACATCGTTCAGGCTCCATCGGGGAATCTGGACAATCCTGGCGGCCAGGCCGCCATCGGAGACGCGATGCTAGATTGTCTGATCCCGGGCGACGCACCGGCCCTGCCGCTGCACCTGGTGACACGGGGCGGCCTGGCGGGGCTGCTGCAACGCCTGCCGCCCAGCCAGGCGGCCTTCCTGCGCGCCAGCGGCTTCACCGCCAAGGCGCAGGAATGGCGCCTGCTGCCCAGTCTGTCGGCGACCGGCGGGTCCGGGATCGACGGTGCTGTGGCAGGGCTGGGCGATGATGCGGCCTCCCACGCGGCCTCCCCTTGGGCCTATGGCGGCTTGCCGATGGCCCTGCCGGAGGGGACGGATTGGCGCCTGGAGGGCGAGGCCGAGGCAGCGCCCGCGGTGCTGGGCTGGTGCCTTGGCGCCTATCGCTACAGCCGGTTCAAGGCGCCATCCCGGCAGCCCGCGCGGCTGGCGACGCCGCCGGGCACGGAGACGGCGCTGGCGGAAGCACGCGCCATCTGCCGGGGCCGGGACCTGATCAATACCCCCGCCGGGCATCTGGGGCCGGAGGAACTGGCCGCCGCGATCGGCGACCTGGCGGCGGCGCATGGCGCGACCTTCGAGGTGATCGAGGGCGCGGCGCTGGCGGAAGGCTTCCCCGCCGTGGCTGCCGTCGGCCAGGGCAGCCCACGCGCGCCGCGGGTGGCGGTGCTGCGCTGGCAGGGGCCGGATGCCGCGGCGGATGCACCGCTGCTGGCGCTCTGCGGCAAGGGCGTGTGCTTCGACACGGGCGGGCTCGACCTGAAGCCGGCCGCCTCGATGTTGCGGATGAAGAAGGACATGGGCGGCGCCGCCACCATGATCGCGCTGGCGGAGATGCTGATGGCGTCGGGCGCGCCGATCCGGCTGCTGCTGCTGGTGGGGGCGGTGGAGAATTCGGTCTCCGGCGCTGCCTTCCGGCCGATGGATGTCATCGCGACTCGAAAGGGGCTGACGGTCGAGATCGGCAACACCGACGCGGAAGGGCGGTTGGTGCTGGCGGACCTGCTGGCCTTTGCGGCGGAACAGGCACCAGCCCTGGTTCTGGACGCGGCAACCCTGACGGGAGCAGCGCGCGTCGCACTCGGCCCTGATTTGCCGGCACTTTTCTCCGATGACGCGCAGGTGGCGAAAACCATTCTTCGTTTCGGCTTGGACGTGCATGATCCTTTGTGGCAGCTGCCATTACATAGAAGTTACGTTTCTTGGCTGGACAGCAACGTCGCCGATATCAACAACGTTGCCTCGAAGCCGATGGCGGGTGCGGTGGTGGCCGCGCTGTTCCTCCGTCGCTTCGTACCGGACGACCTGCGATGGGCCCATGTCGACCTCTATGCCTGGAACGATCAGACACGCGCCGGGCGGCCGGAAGGCGGGGAAATCCAGACCGCGCGCGCGCTTAGCCGCGCCGTGACAGCCCTTCTTCTTCACCGCGACAACCCTTGACGGTAACGAAATCGAGATGAAACGGGAACTTTCTGCCTCAAAACGCTCTCAGAAGAGCATACAGCGGCAGCACCTTTCACAGAGCGATTCATCGGAAGGGCGCGCCACGGGCCGCCAGGGCGCCCCGTCCAAGGCGGCGCCCGGTAGCCGAAAGCGCGCCGAGGAAGGATTTGAGACCATGGCAACGCAATCATCCCCCGACCAGCTTGTCGGCATTCTTCGCGACACCGTCGTCGCCCTCGTCCGCCGGGATGGGCCAGACCTGTCCGCCCGACAGCTTGGCGTGTTCCTGACGGTCTATCTCACCGACGGCCCGCACACCGTCCGCGGGCTGGCGGCGGAACTCAACGTCTCGAAGCCCGCCATCACGCGGGCGCTGGACCGGCTGGGCGAGCTCGACCTGGCCCGCCGCAAGGTGGACCCGATGGACCGCCGCAGCGTGCTCGTGCAGCGCACGCTGAAGGGCGCGTCCTTCCTGCGGGACATGCGGAGCATCATGGCGCAGGCCGAGCAGACGGCACGCGAAAGCGCACCCGCCGGCGAAGCCGCCGCGACCGAAGCCCGCCGCGCCGGCTGATCCCGCGTGCCGCTCCCCCAGGGGGGCGGCGCCCGGCTTTCCCGGGTCAGTAGCCCGCGCTGAAATCCACCAGGTTCATCAGCGCCTCGCCGGCCCGGGCGCGACGGAGGTTCTCCACGACCTGGGGCGCGGCGCTTTCGGGGATGGTGATGCTCGCGGCATGCGGCGTCATCACCACCTTCGGATGCGACCAGTAGGCGTGATCCGCCGGCAGAGGCTCGGGCTGGAAGACGTCCAGCGCCGCCGCAGCCACCTGCCCCGTTTCCAGCGCCGCCAGCAGATCCGCATCCACCACATGCCCGCCGCGGGCACCGTTGATGAGGAAGGCGCCCTTCGGCAGCCGGGAGAGCAGGGCCGCATCGACGATGCCGCGCGTCTCCGGCGTCAGCGGCAGCAGGCAGACGAGGATGTTCGACTGCGCGGCCATGGCGGCAAGCCCGTCCGCGCCATGGAAGGTCTGCACGCCATCGACCACCTTCGGCCGGCGCGTCCAGCCCATGACCGGAAAGCCGAGGCGCGTGAGCAGCCCCGCGGCATGGCTGCCGAGCTCACCGAGGCCGAGGATGCCGATGCGCGTCTCGGCCGTGACCGGCGCGGGCAGTTCCTCCCAGCGCTTCGCGGCCTGGAGCGCGCGATAATCCAGGTCCTGGCGGTGGAAGCGCAGGACATTCAGCAGCACCCATTCGCCCATCTGCGTGGTCAACATTCGATCCACCAGGCGGGCCACCGGAATGCCCGGCGGCGGCCCCGGCGGGCGCAGCAGGTGATCCACGCCCGCGCCCATGGAGACGATGAGCTTCAGGTTGGGGTAGCGGCGCAGCTCCGCCATGTCATGCGCCGTCCAGACCACCGCGGCCTCGATCTCGGCGGGGTCGCCAGCATCGGGGAACAGGCGGATGGTCAAGCCCGGGTCCACGGCCAGCAGCGCGCGGCGCCACCAATCCATCGTCGCGGCCTTGGTGGAAAGCAGCACAGCCATCACGCGGTTTCCCTGGTCAGCAGGCGCACGAAGACGCGCCAGTCATCCCGCCTGGTGGCGGCGAACTTTCTTCCGTCCGGCACCTCGGCATAGAGGCTGAGCACGCCCTTCGCCCAGAGCGCGTCGAAATTCTCCTCCGACAGGATCGCAAGCGCGGTGGTGCGTTCGAAGACGCCGTCGCGGATGCGCGGCTGCACCTTGAAGATCCACCAGTAGCAGCCGACGGCCAGGATCGCGGCGCCGAGATACCAGTGCACCAGCGCCGTCCCGGCGAAGGACGCCGTCAGGATTGTGGCGGCGGGCCAGATGTTCTCCCCGTAGAAATAGACGGGGCTGCCCGGCGAATTCATCTTGCGGATATGGACGCCGAGCTTGACCGCCTGGCTGTCCAGCAGCGCGCGCAGCAGGATCAGCGGCGGGCGGGGATCGACATCCTCCGCCGGCTCCTTGGCTTCACTCATGTCCGGACGTGGCCCTCTCCCCCGGCGGCGCTCAGGTCGAAGGCCGCCGCCATCAGGGCGCGCGTGTAGGCTTCCCGGGGCGCGGCGACAACCGCCTCCGCCTCCCCTTCCTCCACCACGCGCCCATCCTTCAGCACCACGATCCGATGCGCGAGCGCCCGGACCACGCGGAGGTCATGGGAGATGAAGAGATAGGCGAGGCGATGGCGCGCCTGCAGGTCCCGCAGCAACTCCACCACCTGCGCCTGGACGGAGACATCGAGCGCGCTCGTCGGCTCATCCAGCACCACCAGGCGGGGCTTCAGCACCAAAGCGCGCGCGATGGCGATGCGCTGGCGCTGGCCGCCGGAGAATTCATGCGGGTAGCGCTCGATCATGGAGGGGTCGAGGTTCACCTCCCGCAGCGCTTCCGCCACCCGTGCCGCCTGGTCGGCGGCGGAGAGGGTTTCGTGCACGCGCAGCCCCTCCCCCACGATCTCGCCGACCGTCATGCGGGGGGAGAGGCTGCCATAGGGGTCCTGGAAGACGATCTGCATCCGCCGCCGCAGCGGGCGCAGCGCGGCGCGATCGAGGCCCTGGATCTCCTTGCCCTCGAACCTGATCGGCCCCTCGGAGGTCTCCAGGCGCAGCATGGCCAGGCCGAGCGTTGTCTTGCCGCTGCCGGATTCGCCGACCAGGCCCAGCGTCTCCCCCTCCCGGATCGAGACGGAGACGCCGTCCACGGCCTTCACCGTGGCGACCGTCCGCCGCAGCACGCCGCGCTTGATGGGGAAGTGGACCTTGATGCCGTCGCCGCGAAGGATTTCCGGTGCAGCCGGCTGCACCGGCGCGGGCCGGCCGCGTGGCTCCGTCGCCAGCAGCATCTTCGTGTAGTCGTGCCGCGGATTGTCGAAGACCTCGGCAACCGGCCCGGCCTCCACCGCACGGCCATGGCGCATCACCACCACATCATCGGCGTGGCGGCGCACGATCTGCAGGTCATGCGTGATCAGCAGCAGCGCCATGGACAGGCGCTGCTTCAGGTCCCGCAGCAGTTCCAGGATCTGCGCCTGGATCGTCACGTCCAGCGCCGTCGTCGGCTCATCCGCGATCAGCAGCGCGGGGTCATTGGCCAGCGCGGCCGCGATCATCACGCGCTGGCGCTGGCCGCCGGAGAGCTGGTGCGGGAAGGCACCGAGCCGATCCGCGGCCTTGGGGAAGCCCGCGCGGGTCAGCAGTTCGATCACCCGCTGGTCCAGCGCGGTGCCGGAGAGGGGACGATGCAGCGTCACCGCCTCCGCCACCTGGCGGCCGACCGTGTGCAGGGGGTTCAGGGAGGTCATGGGTTCCTGGAACACCATGCCCGCCACGCCGCCCCGCAGCCGACGCAGCGCCTCGCCCTCCGCCGTCAGCACATCGGTGCCATCCAGCGTGATGCGCCCGCCGGGATTGCTGCCGCCGGGGCCGAGCAGCCGCAGGCAGGACAGCGCCGTGACGGATTTGCCGCTGCCGGATTCGCCGACCAGCGCCAGCGTTCGCCCGCGATGGACCTGGAAGGACACGCCCTCCACCACCGTCTTGCCGCGGAAGGCGACGGAGAGGTTTTCGACGTCGAGGATCGGTCCGCTCACCGCCCACCTCCCGGAAGCTTCCGCGGATCGAAGGCGTCGCGCACGGCCTCGCCCACGAAGATCAGCAAGGTCAGCACGCCGCCCAGCACGCAGAAGGCGGTGATGCCGAGCCAGGGGGCCTGGAGATTGTTCTTACCCTGCGACACCAGTTCCCCGAGGGATGCGCTGCCAGGCGGCAGGCCGAAGCCGAGGAAATCGAGGCTCGCCAGCACCGTCACCGACCCGGACAGGATGAAGGGCAGGAAGGTCAGCGTGGCGACCATCGCATTCGGCAGGATGTGGCGGACCATCAGCGCCGTGTCGGAAACACCCATCGCCCGCGCGGCGCGCACATAGTCCAGGTTCCGGCCACGCAGGAATTCCGCCCGCACCACGCCGGTCAGCCCCATCCAGCTGAACAGCAGCAGAAAGACCAGCAGGGTCCAGAAGCTCGGCTCGATCACGCTGGCCAGGATGATCAGCAGATACAGCTGCGGCATCCCTGACCAGACCTCGATGAATCGCTGGAAGCCGAGATCGACCCAACCCCCGTAATACCCCTGCACCGCCCCCGCCGCGATGCCGATGACGGAACTCACCAGGGTCAGCGTGAAGCCGAACAGCACGGAAATGCGGAAGCCGTAGATGACCCGCGCCATCACATCCCGCCCCTGGTCATCCGTGCCCAGCCAGTTCCGCGCCGAAGGCGGCGCCGGCGATGGCCTGCCGAGATCGCGCACCACCGTGTCATGGCGATACGGAATCGGCGGCCACACCGCCCATCCCCCGCGATCCGCGAATTCCTTCCGCAACTCCGGATCATGCCAGTCCATCGTCACCGGCAAGCCATCCGGCAGGACGTCTTCCTCCGCATAGCCGATCGCGACCGGGAACAACCACTTGCCGTCGACATGCGCGACCAGCGGCCGGTCATTCGCGATGAACTCGGCGAAGAGGGTCAGGAAGAACAGCAGGAGAAAGACCCAGAGCGACCAGAAGCCGCGTCGGTTCGCACGGAAGTTCGCCAGGCGGCGGCGTGTGATGGGGGTCATGCGCGGGTCGCCTCGCGGGGGCTCTGCCCCCGCACCCCCGCCGGGGGGCGTGGCCCCCCCCGGACCCCGCCGGAACTTTCAACGCCGGAGAAGAGGGGGGCACTTCGCCCCCCCTCTTCTCCGGCGTTCAAGGCCTGTGGTCCAGGAGGCCGCTGCCTCCTGGTGGGGGGTGCAGGGGGGCAAAGCCCCCCTGCGAAGCCACCCGCGCACACCCCCCTCACCGCCGCGCCTCGAAGTCGATGCGGGGGTCGATGATGGTGTACATGACGTCGCCGACGATCTGCATGAGCAGTCCGAGCAGGGTGAAGATGTAGAGCGTGGCGAACATGATGGGGTAGTCGCGGCGGATCGCGGCCTCGAAGCCCAGCAGGCCGAGCCCGTCCAGCGAGAAGACGATTTCCACCAGCAGGGCGCCGGTGAAGAGGATGCCGATGAAGGCCGCGGGGAAGCCCGCGATGATCAGCAGCATCGCGTTGCGGAAGACGTGGCCGTAGAGGACGCGGTTTTCCGTGTTGCCCTTGGCCCGCGCCGTGACGACGTATTGCTTGCCGATCTCGTCCAGGAAGCTGTTCTTCGTGAGCATGACGAGCCCCGCGAAGCCGCCGATGACCAGCGCCAGAGTCGGCAGCGCCATGTGCCATGCATAGTCCAGCGACCGCTGCCAGAAGGGCCAGGTTTCGGAGCCTGACGTCGCCAGCCCCCGCAGCGGGAACCACTGGAGAAAGGACCCGCCGGCGAAGAAGACGACGAGCATGATGGCGAACAGGAAGCCCGGGATGGCGTAGCCCACCAGCACGACGCCGGAGGTCCAGAGGTCGAAGCGCGAACCGTCCCTGACCGCCTTGCGGATGCCGAGGGGGATGGAGACGAGGTAGATGATCAGCGTGGACCAGAGGCCGAGGCTGATGGAGACGGGCATCTTCTCAACGATCAAATCCACCACCGGCCGGTCCCGGAACAGGCTGCGGCCGAAATCGAAGGTCAGGTAGCCCAGCATCATCTCCTGGAAGCGGACATGGGCGGGCTTGTCGAAGCCGAACATCTTCTCGATGTCCCGCACGATGGCGGGGTCCAGGCCCCGCGCGCCGCGATAATTGCCGACGGGGCCGCCCGAGCTTTCGCCGGAGGTCATGGAGGGTCCGGCGCTGCCGGGCTGCCGCGTCTCCCCGCCGCCTTCGCCGGTGAGGCGGCCGAGCACCTGGCCCTCCCCGCGCAGTTCCGCGAGCATCTGCTCCACGGGGCCGCCGGGGGCGAATTGCACGACGGCGAAGTTGATGACGATGATCCCGAACAGCGTCGGGATCACCAGCAGCAGCCGGCGAAGGATATAGGCGGCCATCAGGGGTTCTGGTTGCTACAGCGCGCGGCGCGCGTCGGGCAGCGCACGCTCCCGCTCCACATCCACCCACCACCAGTCGAGGGAGAGGTTGTAGCGCGGGTTCCGTTCCGGCCGCATCAGCTTGTCCCAGAAGGCGATGCGGAAGCTGCGGCTGTGCCAGTGGGGGATGACGTAGTTATGGGCCAGCAGCACGCGGTCCAGGGCGCGGGTGCGGGCCACCAGCTCCTCCCGGTCCGGCGCCGTGACGACGAGTTCGACGAGTTCGTCGATCGCGGGTTCGCAGATGCCGGCGACGTTCTGGCTGCCGGGCTCGCGCGCCTTCTCGCAGGTGAAGTAGTCCCGCTGCTCGTTCCCGGGGGACAGCGACTGGCCCATGCTGTCGATGGTCATGTCGTAGTCGAATTCGTCCATGCGCTTCTGGTACTGCGCGGGATCGACGGTGCGGACGCGCACCGCCATGCCAAGCCGTTCCAGCCACTGCACATAGGGCAGCGCCACGCGTTCGAAGGTGGCGCCCTGGAGCAGGATCTCGAACTCAAAGCGCTGGCCCTGGGCATTCACCAGGCGGCGGTCGCGCACCTGCCAGCCGGCGGATTGCAGCAGCGCCAGCGCGCGGCGCAGGCCATCGCGGTTGTTGCCGGAGCCGTCGGTGACGGGCAGGCGGTATTCGCTGGTGAAGACCTCCGCCGGCACGCGGCCGCGGAAGCGTTCCAGGATGGCGAGTTCCCGCCCCTGCGGCAGGGCGGAGGAGGCGAGTTCGGAGTTGGAGAAGAAGGAGCTGGTCCGCGCATAGGCGCCGAAGAAGACATTGGCGTTGAGCCATTCGAAGTCGAAGACTTCCACCAGGGCGCGGCGGACGCGGGCATCCTGGAAGATGGGCCGGCGGAGATTCACCGCCCAGGCCTGCATGCCGGTCGGCAGTTCGTGGCGGATCTCGTCCAGCTTCACCAGGCCGCGGCGGCGGGCGGGGAAGTCGTAGGCCGTGGCCCAGTCGCGGGCGACATTCTCCGTGCGGAAATCGATCTGGCCGGCCTTGAACGCTTCCAGGGAGACGGTGTTGTCGCGGAAATACTCGAAGCGGCGGACGTCGAAATTATGCTGGCCGCGCATGGAGGGAAGGCCCCTCGCCCACCAATCGGTGACGCGGCGATAGACGATGCTGCGCCCGGCCTCGAAACGCTCGATCCGGTAGGGGCCGGAGCCCAGCGGCGGGTCCAGCAGCGGCCGGGCGAAGTCCCGCCCCTGCCACCAATGCTGCGGCAGCACCACCATCTGGCCGAGGATCAGGGCCAGTTCGCGGTTCTGGTCGTCCTTGAAGCGGAAGGTGACCCGGCGTTCCGATTCGGCCACCACCTCCGTCACATCGGCGTAGTAGGCGCGGAAGCCCGGGCGGCCGTGCTGGCGCAGCGTGTTGAAGGTCCAGACCACGTCGGCGGCGGTGACGGGGCGGCCATCATGCCAGCGGGCGGCCGGGTTGAGGTCGAAGCTGACGCCCTTGCGATCCGCCGGCAGTTCCACCCATTGGGCGAGGTAGGGGTATTCGGTGCTGGCCTCGTCCGCGCTTTCCTTCAGCAGCGTGTCGTAGAGCAGGTTGAGGCCCACGGCCGCCGTGCCGCGGATGACGAAGCCGTTGAAGCTGTCGAAGGACCCCAGCGCCGTCAGCGCGACCTCACCCCCCTTGGGCGCATTGGGGTTCACCCAGGGAAAATGGGTGAAGTCGGCCGGCAGCGCGGGCTCCCCCAGCAGGGACAGCGCATGGGTGCGCACGGCCTGGCCCGGGGCGGCGCTGCCGCCGGCGGGGGTGGCGGCATGCGAAAGCCCGGGCGCAAGGCCCAGGGCGGCGGAGAGGGACATCAGGTCGCGGCGGCGCATGCCCACAGTTTGGGGGTTCGCCCTGTTCGCCGCAACGTCCGCCTTCGGCGGAAGCCGCGCGGCCAGCCTCAGCCGGCCAGAAGGCGGGAGATTTCCGGCAGCAGGGCGGCGTCACCCACCGCGAGGACGGTGCCATCGCTGTCGAGGCGGAGCGGCCGGCCCGCCCAATCCGTGCAACGGCCGCCCGCCCCCTCGATGACCGGCACCAGCGCAGCCCAGTCCCAGGGCTTCATGGTGGCATCCACCACCGCATCCACCAGGCCAAGCGCCAGCAGCCCATAGGCGTAGCAATCGCCCCCCCAGGTGGTGCGGCGCGCGGCGGCCTTGGCCGCGGCGAAGCGGGGGGCGGTGGCGGCGTCAAACATGTCGGGGGAAGTGCAGGAAAGCTCGGCCTCGGCCAGTGTGGCGCAGGGCCGGCAGCGCGGCGTGCCGCCGAAATCGGAGCGGAATTCGGTCGCCTGGCCGCTGATGCCGGTCCAGCGTTCGCGCGTGGCGGGCTGGTCGATCAGGCCGAGCACGGGGACGCCCTTGTGCAACAGCCCGATCAGCGTGCCGAACAGGGGACGGCCGGTGACGAAGGCGCGGGTGCCATCGATGGGGTCCAGCACCCAGACCCAGTCAGCGCCCGCATTGGTCTCCCCGTATTCCTCCCCGATCACGCCATGGTCGGGGTGGCGCTGGGCGATCAGGGCCCGGATGGTGCGTTCGGCGGCCTTGTCGGCCTCCGTCACCGGGCTGGCATCGCCCTTGGCTTCGACGAGGAGTTGGGACCGGAAGAGCGGGCGGATGACGGCACCGGCCGCATCCGCCGCCGCTTCGGCGGTTTCCCGGAAGGCTGCCGGGATCAGGGCAGCGGGACCGGGTTCGGCGAGAGGGTGCGGAGGAAGGCGATCAGGTCCGCGCGCTGCGCCGGGTTGCTGACGCCGGCGAAGGCCATGCGCGTGCCAGGCATGGCGGCGGAGGGGCGGGCGATGAAGGCGTTCAGGGCCTCGAAATCCCAGGGCTTGTCGGCCAGGGCGCGGTTCGCGGCGGAGTAGTTGAAGCCCGCGACCTGCGCATGGCCCTTGCCCACGATGCCGTAGAGGTTGGGGCCCACGCCGTTCGGGCCGCCCTGCACGAAATTGTGGCAGGAGGCGCAGAGGCGGCTGGCGAGCGCGCGGCCAGCATCGGCATTGGCGGCGGCCAGCAGCGGGCTGATCGGCTCCAGCGTCGGCGCGGCGGGCGCGGCGGCAGCGGCAGGCTGCGCGGCGGCCGGCGTGGCCAGCGCGCTGGTCTCCAGCTTGCGCGGATGCACGATCAGGTCGCCGATCAGACCGGTGACCATGAAGGCGATGCCGGCCGTCAGCACGGCGGCGGCAACCTTGTTGACTTCCAGACTCATCCTGGAATGGACCCTTCCGAAGCGCTTCACCAACCGGGGACGCCGCGGTGGAGCGGCGCCGCGAACCGGCGTGGACGATGCGATGCCCGATAACCGTTAAGACTGTGCGACGAGGCCGGGCTTGCACCCTGCCCGGCCTGCCGTAAAACCCGCCGGAACATATAGGCCGCCGCCGGCAACGACAACCCGGCTGGTCGCCCACAGGCAGGACAACGCCCTCACATGCCCAACAATTCCGCCGGTGTCATTGCCTTCCAGGGCCTGCCGGGCGCCTATTCGGACCTGTCCTGCCGCAAGGCCTATCCCGGCTGGACCACCCTGCCCTGCCCGTCCTTCGAAGCGGCCATGGATGCGGTGCGGGACGGCCGCGCGGGGCTGGCCATGCTGCCCTGCGAGAACTCGCTCGCCGGCCGGGTGCCGGATATCCACCGCCTGCTGCCCGACAGCGGCCTGCATGTGGTGGGGGAGCATTTCGAGCGCGTCGAGCATTGCCTGTTGGCCCCCAAGGGTGCCTCCATCGCGACGCTCAAGCGCGCGCACAGCCACCCGGTGGCGCTCGGCCAGGTGCTGAAGCTGATCAAGGAGCTGTCGCTGCAGCCGGTGATCGAGGCCGATACGGCGGGCGCGGCGGAACTGATCGCGCAGCGCGGCGGCGTGGAGGACGCGGCCATCGCCAGCGAACTGGCGGCGGAGATCTACGGGCTTGAGATCCTGCGGAAGAATGTGGAGGACGCGGCGCACAACACGACGCGCTTCTACGTCTGCCGTACCACGCCGCTGGAAGGGCCGTTCGAGGCCGGGGACTGGGTGACGAGCTTCGTCTTCCGCGTCCGCAACATCCCGGCCGCGCTCTACAAGGCACTGGGCGGCTTCGCGACGAATGGCGTGAACATGACCAAGCTGGAGAGCTACATGGTCGGCGGCGCCTTCACCGCGACGCAGTTCCTGGCCGATGTCGATGGCCGGCCGGACGACCCCGCCTTGGCGCGGGCGCTGGAGGAGCTGGCCTTCTTCTCCGCCGATGTGCGGGTGCTCGGCACCTATCGCGCGCATCCCTACCGGCTGGCGCAGCGCGAGGGGAACTGAGGGTTCGCTAGCCCGGCTCCGCCGGGTTCGCTAGCCCGGCTCCGCCGAGTTCGCTAGCCCGGCTCCGCCGGGGGGGGGGGCCGGCTCCCTGGCCAGGGTCAGCACCAGGTCGGGCCGGGTGGCGAGGATGGCGGCGGGGTCCACCGTCGCCAGCGCCTCGCTCACCACGCATTCCGCGACGAGGTGGCGGAGCCACCAGCCCGCGAAGGCGGGGCCGGCGCTGCCGCCGAGGCCCGCTTCCGTCATCACAACGACCCGCCAGGGCAGCGGCGCCCCGGGGCTCGCCCAGGCCTCCAGCCCCGGCAGGGGCTGCGCCATCGGGCGGGGGGGCGGCAGGTCATAGAAGATGTCGGCGGTCAGCGCCGGCTCCGTCTCCCGCATCGCGACACCCATGAAGGCGGGGCCTGCGGCCGGGCCGGATCCGTCCGCGACCTCCCGCCGCGGCAGGGCGGCGAGGTCGGCCCGGGCGAGGATCGCGGCGGCCCGGCCGATCTGCTCCGCGGCGTCCGGCCGCAGCACCCGCAGGACGGCGAGCAGCGTCTCCACCAGCGCGAGGCCACCCTCGATGGCGAGGCTCTCCCCGTCCTGCCGCCAGAGGGGGCCTGGATTTGGCAGCCGGGCGAAGGCCTGGCGCAGCGGCACCCAGCCGGCGGCGAGGACGGGCTCCGCGGCCGCGTCCCGCTCCAGCGGCGTCAGGGCCGGATCGGCCTGCGCGGCCAGGACGCTGGCACGGCGCGGCAGCAGGAGATGGAGCGTGGCGACGGGGCCGGCGGCGAGACCGCGGGCGATGCGGTGCAGGGCGCCGAGCGGTGCGGGCAAGGCGGGGTCGCCGGGCGCGGGGGCGGCCAGTGCCGGTGACACGGGCGCCGCCGGCGGCGGTGGCGCGGCGGGCGGGGCGGGTGGCGGCGGCGGCGGCGGCGCGACGGGCGGCGCGGGTGGTGGCGGCGGTGGCGCGACGGGCGGGGCGGGTGGTGGCGGCGGTGGCGCGACGGGCGGGGCGGGTGGTGGCGGCGGTGGCGCGACGGGCGGGGCGGGTGGCGGCGGCGGCGGCGGCGGCGCAGGAGGCGGCGAAGCCGCGCCCTCGGCCTCGGCTTCCAGCGCATCGCGCATGCGCCGCGTCATGGCCAGGGTGGTGGCGACGGGGCGGCCGGGCAGGACCGCGCGCACCCGCACCCGCCCCTCGAGGAAGTCGCGCGGCGCCAGCGGGATGGGGGAACGCAGGCGGAAGCCGGGATTGCCGTCATCACGCTGGATGTCGGCGGTGCATTCGGCCAGCACCTCCACCCCGCGCATCAGGCGGATGGTGGGGCGCGCCGCGGGGTCCTGCGGATCGGCCGCCCAGCCCACCACGATGCAGCCATCGCGCAGCGCATCCAGGAACCCGGCCAGGCCCCGGCTGGGCGGGGGAGCGGCGCCCGACATGCCTCAGAAGCCGGAGCGGCGAACCGGCTCCACGCCGCCGCCGCGCACGATGCCGCGCCGCGTCAGGCAATCCGCATAAGCACGGTTGACGATCTGCTCCCGCTCCCGCTCCACGCGATCACGGTTGTTGACGTTGTCGAGGTTCATGCGGCTGAACATCGCCTGCGCGCCGGGCGACCGCTCGGCTTCCGCGCGGCATTCGGCCATGGCCGGCGTCTCCGCGGGCCGGGGCGCCGGGCTGGCGCAGGCGGCCGCCAGCACCAGGGGCAGGGTGGCGAAAAGGGGCTTCATGCGCCGTGCTCCAGCCAATCCTCGATCAGGCGCCGCGCGATCGAATCGATGCGGGGCAGGGAGAAGCCATGCGCGGCGGCATCGCGCATCTCCTCCCGCGTGAACCAGCGGGCGTCCTGCAGTTCATCAGGGTCGATGGTGACGGTCTCCGACAGCCCCTCCGCATGGAAGCCCAGCATGATGGAGGCCGGGAAGGGCCAGGGCTGGGAGGAGTGGTAGCGGACATCGCCGACATCCACGCCGGTTTCCTCCTTCACCTCCCGCCGCACCGCCTCCTCCAGGCTCTCCCCCGGTTCCACGAAGCCGGCGAGCGTCGAATACATCTTCGAATTGGGGAAGCGGTGGGAATGGCCGAGCAGCGCCTTGTCGCCACGCACCACCAGCATGATCACGGCCGGGTCGGTGCGCGGGAAGTGCTGGGCGTTGCAGGCGGTGCAGACCATGACGTTGCCGGCGCTGCGCGGCGCGCATTCGGCCCCGCAGACGCCGCAGAAGCGATGGCGCGTGCGCCAATGCATCAGGCCGCGGGCATGGGCGAGGACCGAAGCCTCCCCGGCCGGGAGCAGCCCCGCGACCTGGCGGAGATCCGTGAAGCTGCCCATGCCGTCCGGCAGCAGGGGCAGCGGGTCCTCGGCGCCGGAGCAATCGACGGTGAAGACGGGGCGCTCCCCCCACATCCCCAGGAAGGCCCAGGGACCGCCGGCCATGCGCACGGCTTCCGCGGCGGCGCCGGTCAGCAGCACGGCTTCGGGCGTGCCGGCCTCCACGCCCTTCATCAGGCTGCGGCTGCGCCAGACGGGGGTGAAGAGGGTCTCGGGATCGGCGAGGGCCTGGGCGATCCAGTCCGCATCGTCGCGCCGGTGACCGGCGCGATCGAGGGGGCTGCCCGTATAGGCATTGGGACGGCTGGCGGGGACGGAGAGCATCGGCCGGACCCTGCCACGCGGCCCGCGGCGGGTCCAGGGAGGGAGTTCACGCAGTTGGGGGCATTGCCGGCGGGCGCCGGAGCCCCGATATTGGGGGTGGAAGGTCGGCGACGGACGTGCTCCTCGCCAACCCGGTCAGGTCCGGAAGGAAGCAGCCGTAACGAGTTCTCGCGCGGGTCGACCGCCGATCTTCCACCTGACCCTGGCCCTGCCTCCGGGCCCACGCTAACCCGGACAACCGCATGGCCAGCGATATCTTCGGCAACCCGCTACCGCCTGACGAGGATGAGGGGCTGCCGCCGCCCCCGCCGCAGGAAGGCCCGGGGCTGTTCGGGGAGCCCGATCCGCCGGCCGCCGCCGCGCCGCCACCGCCCCCCGCACCACCTGCCCCGGTCGCCGCTTCCGGCACGCCGTATCGAGTTCTCGCGCGGAAATACCGGCCGCAGAACTTCGCGGACCTCATCGGGCAGGAAGCGCTGGTAAAGACGTTGCGAAACGCCTTCGCGCAGGGGCGGGTGCACCACGCCTTCATGCTCACGGGCGTCCGCGGCGTAGGCAAGACGACGACGGCCCGCATCATCGCCCGCGCGCTGAACTGCATCGGCCCGGACGGCACGGGCGGGCCGACGCCGGAGCCCTGCGGGGTCTGCGCGGAATGCCGCGCCATCCTGGCGGACCGGCACCCCGACGTGCAGGAACTGGACGCCGCCAGCAACAACGGCATCGACGATGTGCGGGAGCTGCGCGAACGCCTGCGCTTCCGCCCCGCCCAGGGCCGCTTCAAGGTCATCATCCTGGACGAGGTCCACATGATGTCCACGGCCGCCTTCAACGCCCTGCTGAAGACGCTGGAGGAACCGCCGCCGGACGTGAAGTTCATGCTGGCGACGACGGAATTGCGGAAGGTGCCGACCACCATCCTCTCCCGCTGCCAGACCTTCCACCTGCGCCGCGTGCCGCAGGACCAGCTGCTGGCGCATTTCGAGCGCATCTGCGCGGCCGAGGAGGTGCCGGCGGAGGGCGAGGCGCTGGCCATGGTGGCGCGCGCGGCCGATGGATCGGTGCGGGATGGGCTCTCCATCCTCGACCAGGCGATCGCCATGGCGGGCGGCGGCGGCGTGACGGCCGAGGCCGTGGTGGACATGCTGGGCCTCGCCGAGCGGGGGCTCGCCGTCTCGCTCATGGAAGCGCTGATGGCGGGGGATGCGGCGACCGCGCTCGGCCTGTCGGAACAGGCCCATGCGCGGGGCACGGACCCCGGCGTGGTGCTGTCCGACCTGCTGGAGCTGACGCATCTGCTGAGCCGGATGAAATCCGTGCCCGCACTCCGCAAGGATCCGGCGCTGCCGGAGGCAGAGCGGGTGCGCGGTGCGCAGCTGGCCGATCGCCTCTCCATCCCGGTGCTGGCGCGCTGCTGGCAGATGCTGCTGAAGGGGTTGCAGGAGGTCGCGCAGGATGGCGTGGACCGGCGCGCGGCGGCGGAGATGGTGCTGATCCGCATCGCCCATGTGGCGGAGCTGCCGACGCCGGGCGACCTGGTGCGGCGGCTGACGGAACAGGGCGCCGCCGCGCCCGCCGGGCCTTCGGCACCGCCGCCGGGTGGTGGCGGGCTGCGGGCCATTGCCGGCGGCGGCGGCGCGGCGGTGGCCATCGCGCAACAACCCGTGGAAGCCGTGGCCGCGGCGCCCGCGGCGCCGGCGGTGCCGGTGGTGGCCAGCTACCGGGACATCGCGGCGCTGGCGCATGGGCGGAAGCCGATGCTGCACGCGCACCTGGTCCACAGCGTCCATCCCGTGAAGGTCACGCCTGGCCGGGTCGAGATTCGCACCAAGGCGGACGCGCCGCGCGACCTGGCGCAGCAGATCACCGCGCTGCTGATGGAGACGACGGGCACGCGCTGGACCGTCGCGCTGTCCAATGCGGAAGGCGAGCCGACGCTGGCCGAGCAGGGCCGCGCGGCCGAACAGGATCGCCGCGCCCTGGCCCGCACCCACCCGCTGGTGCAGGCGGTGCTGGACGCCTTCCCGGGCGCCACGATCGAGGCGGTTCGTGATGCCAGCCTCGACAATTACGGGTTGCCCCCACCCTCGGCCTTCGACGACACCGATCCAGGCCGTGACTTCGCGCCGCCGGATGCGGAGCCGGCGGGGCTTGATGACGACATCTCACCGGAGGATTGACCGACGCCATGAAGAACCTCGGCAACATGCTGAAGCAGGCGCAGCAGATGCAGACGCGCATGCAGGAGATGCAGGCGAAGCTGGAGGCCGCCGAGATGGAGGGCGCCTCCGGCGGCGGGATGGTCAAGGTGCGGCTGTCCGGCAAGGGTGACCTGCGCCGCCTGACCATCGATCCCTCCCTGATGGATGACCGGGAGGTGCTGGAGGATCTGATCGTCGCCGCCCATGCCGACGCCAAGCAGAAGGTGGAGGCGATGATGGCGGAGGAGATGCAGAAGGCGACGGCGGGGATGAACATCCCGGGCGGCCTCGGCGGTCTCAAGCTGCCATTCTGATCTGACTGTCCGGGGTGGGCGCTGTCCCACCCTCACCCCGACCCTCTCCCGCCCTGCGGGAGAGGGAGCGATAGGGCCTGCTTTTGTCACTGCCGAACGATCCCATCGAGCGCCTGATCGCGCTGCTGGCGCGCACGCCCGGCCTTGGCCGGCGGAGCGCGCGGCGCGCGGTGCTGCGCATGCTGATGAAGCCGGAGGAGACGATGCTGCCGCTGGCGGAAGCGCTGACGGCGGCGGCGGAGGCGGTGCGGCCCTGCCAGGTGTGCGGAAACCTCGACGCGCAATCCCCCTGCGGCATCTGCACGGATCCGCGGCGGGACCGGCACCTGGTCTGCGTGGTGGAGGGGGTGGCCGACCTCTGGGCGCTGGAACGCGCCCATGCCCATCACGGGCTGTACCATGTGCTGGGCGGCACCCTCTCCCCACTCGCGGGCATCGGGCCGGAGGAATTGTCCATCCAGCCGCTGCTTCGACGGGTGGAGCAGGAGGGGGTGACGGAGGTCATCATCGCCCTGCCCGCCACCGTCGATGGCACGGCGACGGCGCATTACCTGACGGACCGCCTCAAGCCCGCCGATGTGGCCGTGACCAGGCTGGCGCAGGGGGTGCCGATGGGGGGCGCGCTGGATGTGCTGGATGAGGGCACGCTGGCGGCGGCGCTGCGGGCGCGGCGGCCGGTGTGAATGTCCGGGTGTGACTTTTTAGTCGCTTAGTGACTTAAGCCGATTATGCCGTTTATGCGCGTTTAGCACCGTTTTCGCGGGGGGCGCAGAAGGGTGGCGGCGCAGTGAACATAGCCGGAACCCATGCGCGGCGCCAGAGGTTTCGCGGGTCATGCCTGGCGGTCCAGGGTCGCCTTCGACCCTGGCGTGGGGGGTATCGGGGGGAGCGGCGCTCCCCCCGGGCGGATCAGCCGGCCTTGAACTTGCTGTAGAACCCCGTCGGCCGCACGAAGCGGTTTTCCTGCTTCACCAGCAGCCCCCGCGCAGCACCCTCCTTCAGATAGGCGCCCCAGGCCGGGTCCGCCGCCATGGCGGTGCGGCGGCGGTCGCGATCCGCCAGGTCGGCATAGCCCCAGAGGTGGACGACGGTGTTCAGCTCCCCCTCCACCGTCGTGTACCAGCCCAGGCAGTTCTCCAGGTATTTCAGCTGCAGCGGCCAGGCCATGGTCTCATACAGCGACACGAATTCGGCCAGCTTGCCGGGTGCCGTGGTGTAGATGCGCAGGTCGACGATCATCGGGCGGTTCCCCTGGTGTTGCGGGGGCGGAGGATCGCGCGCCCCGCCCCGGGGCGGAAGGGGCCCCAGGGGGAAAACCGCCGCCGATTCGCTGACACGGGACCATCATTCCCCTGCAACATCCGTGTCATCCGGTGCATGTATAGGCCGTCTCATCAAAGGGCGGCGGGGATGCTGGAGCTTCAGGGTCTGACACGTCGGTTCGGGGCGGTGACGGCGGTGAATGATGTCCGCCTCTCCATCCCGGACGGGCAGATGGTGGGCGTGATCGGCCGGTCCGGCGCGGGGAAATCGACCCTGCTGCGGATGATCAACCGGCTGACCGAACCCTCCGAGGGCCGGATCATCCATGATGGCCAGGACATCACCGCGCTCCGCGGCGCCGCGCTGCGGCGCTGGCGGACGGACTGCGCGATGATCTTCCAGCAGTTCAACCTCGTGCAGCGCCTCGATGTGCTGACCAATGTGCTGGTGGGCCGGCTGAACCACCGCCCCGGCTTCATGGGCACGCTGACCAGCCTGCTCTGCCTGTTCACGGCGGAGGAGCGGGCCCTGGCCATCCAGGCGCTGGACCGCTTCGACCTGGCGGATACGGCCTTGCAGCGCGCCGACACGCTTTCCGGCGGCCAGCAGCAGCGCGTCGCCATCTGCCGGGCGCTGATGCAGGAGCCGAAATTCATCCTGGCGGATGAGCCGATCGCGAGCCTCGACCCGCGCAATGCGCGGACGGTGATGGAGGCGCTGCGCCAGGTGAACCGGGAGGACGGGATCACCGTCCTGACCAATCTCCATCACCTCGACACCGCGCGGCATTATTGCGACCGGATCGTCGCCATGCAGGCAGGCCGTGTGATGTTCGATGGCCCGCCCGCCGCGCTGACCGGGGAGAAGGTGCGCGAGATCTACGGCGTGTCCGAGGACGAGTTCGACGAACAGGCCGAGGAGGCTGTGAAGCCCAAGGTCCAGCGCGCGCCGAAGGCCGGCCTCGCCATCGCCTAGGGCTTGCGGCGTCATCCCCGACAGGGTCAGCGCGCCGGATGGGCGGCGCGGCCGGGACGGGGATGGGGCTTCAGGCCCGGCCTGAAAGGGCCAGGGGCGGCGGGATCGGCGGCGTTTTTCCAACCCCACTGGGAGAGACCCCGATGATCACCCGTCGCCTGATGATGGCTGCCGCCAGCCTGATGCCCTTTGCCGCAGCGGCGCAGACAGCCGCCCCCGCCATGCCGGCCGCCGGCCGCCGCCCCTGGGCGCAGCAGGTGCCCCAGATCCGCATCGGCCTGCTGGGCGGCGAGAATGAATCCGACCGGCTCGGCCGCTACGACGCCTATCGCCAGTTGATCGAGACGACCTTCGGCGTGCCAGTGCGGCTGTTCCCGGCCTCCGACTACGCCGGCGTGATGCAGGCCTTCAGCGCCCGGCAGATCGAGATGTCGAGCATGGGCGCCTCCGCCTATGCCGGCGCCTGGCTCGACACCAATGGCGCGGTGGAGCCGCTGTTCGTGGCGCGGGAAGCCGATGGCAGCATCTCCTACATCTCCGTCATGGTGGTGCGGGCCGATAGCGGCATCACCAGCCTGGAGCAGCTGCGGGGCAAGTCCCTCGCCTGGGCCGACCCGAACAGCACCAGCGGCTACCTGGTGCCGCGGAGCGAGCTGCGCGGCGCCGGCATCGGCACGGAAAGCGGCCAGTACTTCTCCCGCACCGGCTTCGGCGGCGGGCATGAGCAGGCGGTGGTCGCGGTGCTGCAGCGCCAGTATGATGCGGCCGTGACCTGGGCCTCCGGCCAGGGCGACGAGGCGCAGGGCTTCACCCGCGGCAACCTTCGCGCCATGGTCGAGAAGGGGATGCTGAACATGCGCGACCTGCGGATCATCTGGCGGTCCCGCCCGATCCTGAACGGCCCCTGGACGGTCCGGAAGGACCTGCCGGATGCCTTCAAGGCCGACATCACCGCCTTCCACCTGGCGCTGGCGACCTCCCACCCGCAGATCTACGCGCAGGTCGAGCGCGGCGGCGGCCTGGGCTATGCCCGGGTGACGCATGAGCAGTTCGAGCCGATCGTGCAGCTGCGCCGCGAGGAAGCGGCCGAGCGGCGCCGGCGCAGCTGAGCGTGTCGGCGGCGCTCCCCCTTTCCCGTCCCGGTGCGGTTCCACGCATCGAGGCGGATTTCCAGGCGGCGCGCCGCGCCCGACGCAACGCCACCCTGCTCTGGGGTGGCGTCCTGCTGGTCTGCATCTATGTCGCGGCGCTGGTGAGCGAGGCCTCCCCCGCCGCGATCCTGGCCGGGCTGCCGCGCATCGGCGAGTATTTCTGGCGGACCCTGCCGACCTTCCGGTGGGAGGTGTTCTTCGCGAATTGGGAGACGGAGGGCAGCTTCGCGTCCTGGATGTACCGGGCCGACAAATGGGCCTGGCTGCTGTTCGAGACGGCGCAGATGGCCCTGCTGGCGACGCTGGCGGGCACGCTGGGCGCGCTGGCGCTTTGCTTCCCCGCGGCGCGGAACATGGCGCCCAACCCTTGGGCCTACCACCTGTCCCGCCGCTTCCTGGAAGTGTGCCGGACGGTGCCGGAGATCGTCTTCGCGCTGATCTTCGTCTGGGCCTTCGGCATCGGGCCGCTGGCGGGCATCCTGGCCATCGCCATCCACACGCTGGGCGCCAATGGCAAGCTGTTCGCGGAAGTGGTGGAGAATGCGGAGCCGGGGCCGGTGGAGGGCATCCGCGCCGCCGGCGGCAACTGGTTCCACCGCGCCCGCTTCGGCATCCTGCCGCAGGTGGCGCCCAACTTCCTCAGCTACGCGCTGCTGCGGTTCGAGGTGAATGTGCGCGGCGCCAGCGTCATCGGCTTCGTCGGCGCGGGCGGGATCGGCGCGGAACTCTACCAGGTGATCGCCTTCAACTATTACGAGGAGATCAGCGCCATCGTCGTGCTGATCATCATCGCGGTCGCCATGATCGACGTGGTGTCGGAGAAGCTGCGCATGGGGTTGAACGCTTCCGCCACGCGCGGCAGCGCGGGCTGACGGCGATGGCACTCGCTCAACCCACGCCGGACCAGATCGCCGCGCTGCGCGCGCGCTATCCGCGGGCCTTCGGCGCCACGCCCCGCACGCGCGCGATCCGCGCCGTGGCGGGGGCGGCGGCGCTGGGGTGGCTGGTGTTCCTGTTCTGGTGGTTCGACATCACGCCCCAGCGGCTGTGGAACGGGCTGTCGGGGCTTGGCGTCATCGTCACCCTCATGATCCCGCCCTCACCGGGCGAACAATGGGTGGAGATCCTGAAGGGCATCGCGGAGAGCATCGCGATGGCCTTCCTCGGCACGCTTTTCGCCGCGATCATCGCCGTGCCGCTGGGGTTCATGGGCGCCAACAACGTGGTGACGAACACGCTGGCGCATTTCTCGCTCCGGCGCATCTTCGACGGCTTCCGCGGCGTGGACCAGCTGATCTGGGCGCTGGCCTATGTGCGGGCGGTCGGCCTCGGGCCGCTGGCCGGCGTGCTGGCGATCGCGACCGCCGACATCGCGGTACTCGCGAAACTCTATGCAGAAGCGATCGAGAATGCGGAGAAGCGCCAGGCGGAGGGGATCGATGCCGTGGGCGGCAACCGCCTGCTGCGCACGCGCTTCGGCCTGCTGCCGCAGGTACTGCCGGTGATGGTGGCGCAGGCACTGTATTTTCTCGAATCCAATACGCGGTCGGCGGCGATCCTCGGCGTGGTGGGGGCGGGCGGCATCGGGCTGCAGATCGCGGAACGGATCAAGGTCCGCTACTGGGACGAGGTCGCCTTCATCATCATCCTGATGATCGCGGCGGTGGCGCTGATCGATACGCTGTCGTCCCGCATCCGCCGCCGCCTGATCGGGGACCGCGAAGGCATCGCGAAGCGCTGAGAATCATGACGGGGAACGGGGGCGCTTGAGCCTGCGTTCCGCCCCGCATGATCCTGCAACTCGACCCGCCGCTGCCGATGACGACGCCGAAGGGCGAGGGCATCGCGCATTTCCTCATCGACTATGGCGCGGAGACGCACCTGATGTGGGTGGTCTTCATGGATGAGGACGGGTCCTGCTGGACGGTGCCGAACCCCGAAGTGCGGATGGCACCGAACTGGTCGCTCGGCAGGCGGCCGCTGCGCCCGGGGCGGATGCAGGCGGCGAACGGGGCGCCGGTCGATCCCGGTGCCGTGGCGCGGGCCAACGGCATCCCGATCAAGTAGCGCCTTCGTACCAGCCGACATCCAGCGTCGCGACCTCTCCGAAGGGGACGCCCTTCTTCGCGGCGTCGCGGATGATGGGCCAGGCGGTATAGGGCATGGCCAGAAGCGGCCAGGGGTCCCGCGCCTGCCAGCAGACGTCGCGCGTGGTGAGAAGCCGCTTCAAATTCGCGCGGAAGGGGCCGCCCTTGAACAGGGAGAGCTGCGTCTCCGTCAGGCAGGACCAGAATTGTTGCAACGTGCGTTCCGGCCGGTGACGGGGCGGCGGGGCCGTCGGGTCGGCCAGGCTGCGCGCGATGTCGGCGGACTCGAAGAAATGCAGGCCGCTGGTGGTGCGCGGGTTGCACTCGATGCCCCAGGGCGTGCCGGCATCGTCCACGATCAGGTCGAAGCTGATGAAGCCGGACCAGTTGCTGGCGGCGATGAAGCGGGCGGCCCAGGATTCGATGGCGGGATGATCCACCCGTTCGAAGGAGACGGCGACGGAGCCCGACATCTGCGCGCCGCGATAGACGGTGGTGCCGAGGACGCGGCCCTGATGGGCCAGCGAACAGGTACTGAATTCCGCACCGCGGATGAAGCGCTGCACGAGATGGGGGTCGGATTCGGCGGGCAGCGCATCGCCGGCGGCCAGGATGCGGACACCGCGGCCGGAGCAGCTGTGGACGGGCTTCACCACCACGGCGCTGTGACTCGCGAGCCCGGCCGCTTCGGGCGTGCCGAGGGGCAGGCTTTCGGGCACGGTCAGGCCGTAGGCCAGGCCGGCATCGACGAAGCTGCCCTTGTGGTGCAGAGCGAGCACGCGGTCCGGCGGCATGGTGGCGACGCGCGCGCCGGGCGGCAGCAGGGGCGGGAGGTGCGCGACATGCATCGTCTCCTCCGACACCGGCACCACAAGCTCCGCTGATTCGTCGCGGACCACCTTGGCGAGGGCTTCGAGATAGGCGCGCTTGCCCTGGGAAGGCGGGGGCAGGCGAATGGAGCGCGCGACGTCGCGGGAGGAGCCGCAGAGATGGCGTGCGAAGGGCTCCGCGACCACGACGCGCCAGCCGGCCGAGGCGAAGCCGCGGGCAAGGTCCAGCGCCTTCGGCAGCCGGCCCAGCGTGAGCACGACGGTACGGGTCATCCCGCGCTGGCCACCCGGCACATGACCTGCCGCGTCGGCCGCGTGGTGAGGCGCGCGGCGGGGCGGACGGCCTCCGGATTCTCGACCGTGAAATCGAAGTGGCGGAACAGGCGGGCGATCAGCAGCGTCGCCTCCACCGTCGCGAAGGCGGCGCCGGCGCAGATGCGGGGACCGATGCCGAAGGGGATGTAGGCGCCCTGGACAAGTTCCGCCTTCCGCTCCGCCGTGAAGCGATCGGGGTCGAAGACGTTGGGGTCCTTCCAGTAGAGGCGATGGCGGTGCAGCACCCAGGGCGCCACCATGATGAGGGCGCCGCGCTTCACCTTGTAGTCGCCTATGCGCGTGGCTTCGTTGGCGACGCGCGGCAGGAAGGTGATGGGGGGGTAGAGGCGCAGCGTCTCGTTGAACACGTTGCGGGTGAAGACCAGGCGCTTCGTGTGCTCGAAGGTGACGGGTCCGTCGCCGCAGACCTCCGCGACTTCCGCGCGGATGCGGGCCACCAGTTCGGGGCGCGTCGCCAACAGGTAGAAGCACCAGGTCAGCGCGCTGGCACTGGTCTCATGCCCCGCCAGGAACAGCACGCCGAGCTGGTCGATCAGCTCCTCCCGCGTGAAGGCGCGGCCCTCCACATCATGGGCGGCGACGACGGCGCTGGCGATGTCGTCGAAGCTCTGGCCGGCATCGAGGTGGCTGTCCAGCAGGTCGCCGAGGCAGCGGCGGATCAGCGCGCAGCTTTCCAGCACCGCCTGCGTCTGGGGGATCTTCGTCCAGGCGCGATCCATGATGAGGCGGCGGATCTCCACCTGCGCGACGCTGCGTTCGAAGAAGGTGAAGGCGTCGAAGACCTCATGCGCCACGGTGGTGGCGAGGGAGGTGGAGAAGACGGAGCGGCAGATGATGTCGGCTGTCAGGTGGCTCATCGCCAGGTCGAGGGAGAAGAGTGCGCCGGATTGCGCCTGGCGATGCAGCGTTTCCTCGTATTCGGCGGCGCCGGCCTCCATGCTGGCGAAGGCGCGGTTGACGCGCATCAGGGTCAGCGCCGGGTCCATCATGGCACGCTGGCGCTTCCAGGTGGGGCCGCTGGACACGAAGATGCTGTCGCCGATCAGCGGCTCCAGCGCATTCACCATCAGGTCCGATTTCGGGAAGATCCCCTGCGGGTCCACCAGGACTTCGCGCACCAGCTTCGGTTCGTTCACGACGACGATGGAGCGGCGGGAATAGCCGAGCGGGCCGATGGGCATCCGGTAGGCCTCGGCCGGCAGCAGGCCGAGGAGATTGCCCTCCCCCTGCAGCACCGCGCGGAACAGGGACACGATCGGCGAGCGGGGCTGCGGATGCGGCGGGATGAAGGGGGCGGTCGACGAGATGGGCATGCCCGCATATCCCTCGCTTTACACCAGGAAGTGTCAAGTGGCATTGTCACTTCGTCATACGGGAGGCGAGGGATGGAGCTGCTGGTGTTCCATGGCCTCATCGCGGCGCATATCGTCACGGGCACCACAGGGGCGATTGCCTTCTGGGTGCCGGTGATCGGGCGCAAGGGCGGCGTGAACCATGCGCGCTGGGGGAAGGTCTTCGCCTACGCCATGATGGCGACGGGCAGCTTCGCCGTCTGCATGAGCCTGATGACGCTGGTGGACCCCTTCGGCACGCATCCGCACCTCGCCGATCGGTTCGATGCGAATTTCATCCGCGGGCTGTTCGGCTGGATGATGCTGCATACCGGCATCCTGACCATCAACCTGGCCTGGTACGGCTGGCTCGCCATCCGCAACAAGGGGCGGCATGCGCTGAACCGGCATCCCCTCAACGTCGCGCTGCAATACGCGGTGATCGCCGCGGCGCTGGCCTGCGCGGTGGATGGGTGGTTCATCGGGCAATACCTGATGATCGGCATCGCGGTGGTCGGCGTCGCGACGGGGCTGACGAACCTCTGGTTCATCCACAAGCCGCAGATCGAACGGGCGGATTGGCTGAAGGAGCATATCAAGGCGTTGGTGGGGGCGGGCATCAGCGTCTACACCGCCTTCATGGCCTTCGGCTCCGTCCGCGTGTTTCCTGAACTGGCCTTGCATCCCGGCATGTGGTCGGTGCCGCTGATCGTGGGGCTGGCCATCATCATCTGGCACCGGCTGGATGTGGACCGGAAGGCGCGGCAGGTCCGCGCCCGGCGGGTCGGCGCGGCGGCCTGACCTTCATGCGCGTGGTGGTGATCGGCGCGGGGATGGGCGGCCTGGCCGCGGCCACCGATTTGGCCCGGCGCGGGGCCGAGGTGACGGTGCTGGACCGCGCGGCAAGCGCCGGCGGCAAGGCCCGGCATGTGATGGTGGATGGCGTGGGCATCGATGGCGGCCCCACCGTCTTCACCATGCGCTGGATTTTCTCGGGCCTGTTCGAGGATTGCGGGCGACGGCTGGACGAGTTCGTTGAGCTGTACGCGGCGGAGACGCTGGCGCGGCATGCCTGGCGGCGGGGCGGTCGGCTCGACCTGTTTGCCGATGTGGATCGCAGCGCCGACGCCATCGGCGCTTTCGCGGGGGCGGCGGATGCGCGGGGCTACAAGGCGTTCGTCGCGCGCAGCACGGACATCTTCGCAACACTGAAGGACAGCTTCATCGCGGGGCAGCGGCCATCGCCGGTGGAGCTGGTGCGGCGCGTCGGGCTGTCGCGGATCGATGCGCTGTGGCGGACGATGCCCTGGGCGACGATGTGGCAGGCCCTCGGGGGCTACTTCACCGACCCGCGGCTGCGGCAGCTCTTCGGGCGCTACGCCACCTATTGCGGCTGTTCCCCCTTCCTGGCGCCGGCGACGCTGATGCTGGTGGCGCATGTGGAGCAGGACGGCGTCTGGCTGGTGAAGGGCGGCATGAAGCGCGTGGCGGAGGCCATCCGCGAATTGGCGGAAACCCAGGGCGCGCGGTTCCGCTTCGGCACGGAAGCCGCGGAGATCATCGTGGAGGGCGGGCGCGTCATCGGCGTGCGGCTGATGGATGGCGAGCGCATCGAGGCCGAAGCCGTGGTCTTCAACGGCGATGTGGCGGCACTCGGCCAGGGGATGCTGGGGGAGCGGGCGCGGCGCGGCGTGCGGGATACGCCGCGCGCGGCGCGATCGCTGTCCGCCATCACCTGGTGCGTGAAGGCGCCAACCGGCGGCTTCCCCCTGACGCATCACAACGTCTTCTTCGCGGAGGATTACGCGGAGGAATTCGATGCGGTGTTCCGCCGCCGGCAGGTGACGGCGGCGCCGACCGTCTATCTCTGCGCGCAGGACCGGGGACATGGAGAGGTGGCGGCGGGTGCTGCCGAGCGGATGCTGCTGCTGGTGAACGCGCCGCCGGATGGCGACCGGGGCGAACCCGACCCAGTCGTGCTGCGGGACATCGAGGCACGGAGCCTTGGCCTCCTGCACGATTGCGGGCTGGAGATCGCGATGGACAGCCGCAACAGCGTGACAACCACGCCGGCCGGTTTTCATCGGTTGTTCCCCGGCACCGGCGGCGCGCTGTATGGCCGCGCCAGCCATGGCGCCACGGGCACCTTCGCGCGGCCCGGCGCGAAAGGCGGCGTGAAGGGCCTCTATTTCGCGGGCGGGTCCGTGCATCCGGGCCCGGGCATCCCGATGGCGGCGATGTCCGGGCGCCTCGCGGCCGCGAAGCTGCTGGAAGACAGCGCTACGCGGTAGCCCTCGCCAAGGTCGCGCCATGCGGCACGACCTGGTCGAGAATCTTCGCGCTGCTCACCACGCCGGGCACGCCGGCGCCGGGATGCGTGCCGGCACCGACCAGGTACAGGCCGCGCACTTCCTCGCTGACATTATGCGGGCGGAACCAGGCGGACTGGAACAGCTGCGGCTCCAGCGAGAAGGCGGCACCATTCACCGACAGCAGCCGGTCGCGGAAATCCTGCGGCGTCAGCATGCGCGACGTCACGATCGAATCGCCAAGGCCCGGCAGCACGGTGGATTCCAGCCGCTGCTGGATGGCGGCGCGATAGGGTTCCGCCTGCTGCGCCCAATCCGTCCCGCTGCCGAGATGCGGCACCGGCGACAGCACGTAGAAACTGTCGCAGCCCGGCGGCGCCAGCGAGGGGTCCGTCGCCGTCGGCCGGTGCAGATACAGGGAAAAATCCTTCGCCAGCTTCTTCCGCTTGAAGATATCCGTCAGCAATTCGCGGTAGCGCGGGCCGAGCACCATGGTGTGGTGGTAGACATTGTCGAAGCGGCGGTTGGTGCCGAAATACCAGACGAAGAGCGACATGGAATAGCGCGTGCGCGCGACCTTGGCATCGGTCCAGCGCCTGCGCGGATGTTCGCTGAGCAGCTTCGAATAGGTCCAGCCGACATCGGCGTTGGAGACGACGACATCGGCCGCGATCGTCTCCCCGCCCTTCAAGCGCACGCCCTTGGCGCGGCCATCGGCCACGGTGATCTGCTCGACCTCCGCATTGAAGCGGAAGCGGCCGCCCTGGCCCTCGATCAGCCCCGCCAGGCCGTTCACCACCGCGCCCATGCCGCCCATGGCGTAGTGCACGCCATGCAGGCGTTCGAGATGGGCGATCAGGCAGTAATAGGCCGTCGTCGTCAGCGGATTGCCGCCGATCAGCAGCGGATGGAAGCTGAAGGCGATGCGCAGCTTGTCGTTGGTGAAGTAGTCGCTGACCTTGCCATAGACCGTGCGCCAGCCGCCGAGCTTCATCATGTCCGGCACCGCGGCCAGCAGGGTGGAGAGCTGGTGGAAGGGCTGGTCGGCGAGCTTGGCGAAGGCGATGTCGAAGATGCGTTCGCTGACGGCGATGAAGCGCTCGAAGCCCGGCAGGTCCTCCGGCGCGATGCGCGCGATCTCGGCCCGCGTGGCATCGAGGTCCGCGGAGCAGTTCATCACCGTGCCGTCGTCGAAGCGGATCTGGTAGAAGGGATTCATCGCCCGCAGGTCGAGATCATCGGCCATGCGGCGTCCGCACAGCGTCCAGAGTTCCTCCAGCAGGTAGGGCGCGGTGATGATGGTGGGGCCGGCATCGAAGGTGAAGCCGTCCTGCCGGTAGACATAGGCGCGGCCGCCGGGCGCATCCAGCTTCTCCAGCACCGTCACGCGCCAGCCGCGCGCGCCCAGCCGGATGGCGGCGGCCAGGCCGCCGAAGCCGGAGCCGATGACGATGGCGTGCGGGCGCGGATCCTGCGCGGCCTCGGCCAGTCCCTGGAAGGCGATGCCATCCATCATGGTGACGTTTCCTGGAAGGAGTTCAGGCCAGGCTCAGCGTGGCCCAGGCGAGGACGACGTAGCGGCCGGTCTTGGCGATGGCGACGAGCAGCAGGAAGGTCGGCAGCTGTTCCTTGAGCACGCCGGCCACCAGCGTGAGCGGATCGCCGATGATCGGCGCCCAGCTCAACAGCAGGGACCAGCGACCCCAGCGGTGGTACCAGCCGGAGGCACGGTCCAGCGCGGCGGGCGGCACGGGAAACCAGCGCCGGTCGCGGAAGCGGTCCACCTGGCCGCCGAGCCACCAGTTGAGCACCGCGCCCAGCGTGTTGCCGATGCTGGCCACCAGCACCAGCAGCCAGGCGGGGATGTCGCCCAGCAGCAGCAGGCCGACCAGCACGGGTTCCGATTGCAGCGGCAGCAGGCTGGCGGCGCCGAAGGCGGAGGCGAAGAGCCCGAGCAGGGAGAGGAGTTCGGTCATCGGCCTGGATATGCCCCATCGGCCGATGGCCCGGAAAGCGCTGCGGCCGGCCCCCCGGGATGGGGAACCGGCCGCGGCAGTGGAGGCACCGATCCGGCGCCCGGCCAGCGCGGCCGGGCGCCGCGCCGGTCATTCGGCGGAAGCCGCCCTGGCCGGGCCCGCACTGATGAGGCGCAGTTCCGGGTACCCTTCCAGCATGGGCGCCCCGTAGAAGGGACGGTTGGCACCCTGGTGGCAGGTGGCGCAGTTGATCTTCAGCGCATCACCGCCCGGGCCAAGGCGCGCACCATGCGGGCCATCGGCCGGACCACGCGGATTGGCGGCCCAGAGGGGCTGCAACGGCGTGATGTAGGCGGTGTTCAGGTCCCGCACCATGCGGATGCCATGCCATGCCGTCAGTCGCGCCGGCGGGCTGGTTTCCCAGTTTCCGAAGGAACGGCTGTTGTGGCAGTGCGTGCAGTTCACGCCGAGCCCTTCGCTCATCGACATCATGAGCGAATAGGTCCACTCCGCCTGCATGACATTGGCCGGGTTGCGGCCAGGCAGGGAGGAGTTGCTGATCACGCGAATCTCGTTCGCCTGCAGCAGGAAGGGCGTGAAGGGATCACCGGGCAGGGAGCTGTCATTCGCGACCGGCGCCGGGTGGTTCTGGCCACGCTGCGCCTGCAGGCCGGAATGCGGGAGCACCGCGGTGGCCCACACCTCGGCCGGGACAGGCTGGCCGCGGTGGCAGGTGTAGCAGGTGACGCCGACCTGGCCGACATGCGCCGTCCAGTCCGTGTTGATCCGCCGCGTCATCTGCAGCATCCGCCGGGAAACGACCTTCGTATAGATCTCGTCGGAGGCCATGTTCTCGGGGTTGTGGCAGTAGGTGCAGCCCTGGGCAGGCGCGATCCATTCGGTCATCGCCTGCATGATGCGGCCGAATTGCGCGACGCTGAGTTCGCCCAGCACCTGGACGTTCTCGAAGGTCTCGGACGCCTTCGGGCCATCGGTATCGGCGGCCTCCGGGACGGCCGGCAGCCGGTTGGCGGCCACCCGCACCGCGAGGGTGCGGGGGTTGGCGACATCCTCCATCGCCACGCCGCGATAGCCGATCTGCGTGGTGCGGACGGGAGGACGTTCGAAGGTCAGCACGATCACGACCGTGCAGACCAGCGCGGCGAGGCCGAGCAGGACCTGGGTGGAGAACCTCATCGCGGGGCTCCTTGCAGGGCTGCGGGATCGGCCACCGGTGCCCAGAGGGCGGGATAGGACGGTGCGAAGTGCCGATCGACGGCCCAGAGGTACCAGTTGTCGACGACCGTGCCGGTCAGGAGGATGCCGATGCCGCCCGTGATGGGGCAGAGAACGGCGAACCACCAGGCCCAGCGGTGGATGCTCTCGAAGCTGGCGTTGAAGCCCATGGTCCAGCGCCAGAACAGGCCACCGCGTTCAGCCGCGGTGCCGCGGTCCAGCACCAGCTCGATCTCACGTTCGCCACCGTAGCGGCCGAGCGCCAGGATCGTCGCGGCATGCATCGCGAAGAGCAGCGTGGAGCCGTAGAGGAAGACGATCGAGAGCGCGTGGAACGGGTTGTAGAAGAGGTTCCCGTAGCGGATCGAGAAGGCGGCGGTCCAGTCGAGGTGCGGGAAGATGCCGAAGGGCACCGCCTCGCTCCAGGAGCCCATCAGGATCGGGCGGATGAAGCCCAGCACCAGGTAGAGCCAGATGGCGGCCATGAAGGCCCAGGCGACATGCGTGCCCATGCCGAGCTGCCGTGCGCGGCGATAGGTGCGCGCCCACCAGAGCAGGATGGACAGCGTCAGGAAGAAGCCGGCGACCAGCCACCATCCACCTTCGCGGAGCGGCGGCATCCGCAGGCCGTAATGGGCCGGCGGCGGTTCGAGCGCCAGCCAGAACAGCTGCCGGATGAACTGGCCGAGATCCCAGTTCACCGAGGCCAGCATGTTCAGGCCGATGATCTCGAAGGCGATGAAGCCGAAGAAGATCGACAGGATGCCGAGCTGGCCGAGGTAGATCGGGCCGACCTGCGCGTCACCGAAGTAGCCGAAGAGGGTGACGTTGCGGGAGCCACCTTCCCGCGGCACGTCGCCGCGGGGAAGGGGGACGCCGGGGTAAGGGGTGGGACCCCTGACCTGCACCCGTGTGAAGAGGTTCTGATATTCGGGCATGGCTGTTTCCTCCTCGCCTCACTTCCAGATCGGCATGTTGAGCCACCAGCCCCACCACTCGGGCCAGCCACGCGTCCAGAAGGGCCCGCTGATGACGATGCAGACCGCGCTCCAGAACCCGGCGGAAAGCGCCAGGAACAGGCCGAGGCGATGGATGCCCAGCGTGCCGATGGAATAGCCGATCAGGTCGCGGAAGTAGGTATTCTCATGCTCCGCCGTCTTCACCGGCTCGCCCTTCGGCGGGTTCAGTGCGGACAGCACCAGGCCACCATGCATCGACAGCGCCAGGACGGTCGTGAAGAAGAAGGTCACGGCGATCATGTGCGCGGGGTTGTAGTGAAAATGCAGGTGCTGGTAGCCGACGTTCGACACCCAATCGAGGTGCGACCAGATGCCGTAGGGGAAGCCGTGGCCCCAGGCGCCCATCAGGATCGGCCGGAACACGACCAGGGTGATATAGGCGAACACCGCGACGCCGTAGGCGATCGGGATGTGATAGCCCATACCGAGCTTGCGGGAGATCTCCGCCTGGCGCAGCGCCCAGGACACGAAGGCCCCGATCGCGCAGACGGTGATCGCCTGCCAGAGCCCACCTTCCCGCATCGGCGCCAGGCGCAGGCCATAGGCCAGGTCGGGCGGCGGGATGTTGATGAGCCATGGGTTGAAGGTCCCCTGGATCGACGCCCCCATCAGGATCAGCCCCACACCGATGAAGGTGAAGAAGGCCGTGGTGATCCCGAAGAAGCCGATCCAGAACGGCCCTATCCAGAAGTCGAACAGGTCACCGCCCACCAGGGTGCCCCCGCGGACGCGATATTTCCGCTCAAAAGTCAGCATCGCCATCGCTTGACGCTCCCATCAGGGCGGGACCAGTGCCCGCCGTGCCGTGCCGTCCTCGACAGCGGGCGAAGCCCGCTGTGCTTGCCTCGCCCGCTGTCGCGGAGCGACACTGGCGCGTTCCGCCTATCGCCCCACGGGTTGCCCCGGGGTGAAAGTCGGCGCCGTCGCGCACCAACCGACGTGGTCGCAGTAGCGCGGCGAGCTGAGCACCACGATGTGGATCAGCGCCGCGACGGCGACGACACCAACCATGGCGAGGAACAGCGATCGGCGGGGATCAACCACCATCCAGATCTTATGCATGGATTTTCTCTCCTTCGTTTCGTCGTGTCCGGGCCTGCGGCCTCGAGCCGTTGGCCCGGCTCAGCCTCAGAAGAAGCGCCAATCCGGCGGGACCACGGAGTTGCCGTAAACCAACGGCCGCCACAGCCACGTCAGAATATGCGCGCCCATCGACGCGAAGACGGAGAACGCCCAGCCCTGAATCAGGAGGCGGTGGATCTCGCGCGCTTCGCCTTCGGTCAGGCCGGTCCTTGAACCTTCGGCCATGATGATGACCTCCAACTTGCCTTTCGGCCGTTACCGCGCTTTGCCCGCGCGGCAGGGTACGGCGTGGCGGGAAACCGCCATGGCCGACCCGAGGTCCTGGTACCGACGACGAAAGCTGTCGCTCGGGTGGGGACAACGGGATCGGAAGGACGCAGGGGCATCGTCATGCGACGCCCTCCGCAACGTTCGCCGCGGCAGGATCGCCGGCGGCTTTGTTCCCGGTGCCGGCAGCCGGTGGCTCGGCGATCGCGGATGCGACCACCTCCCCCAGCGTTGCCAGCACGCGTTCCTGCACGATGCGCGGCTCCCCAGCCTCGCGCGCCGCGCGTTCCACCTGTTCGCGCAGCCGCTTGGAAGCGGAGATGCGAAGCAGGAAGGGCGCGGCATCCACATGCGCGTCCAGCAGCGCCACCGCATCATCGTCCCAGGGCTCCGCCTTCCTGACCGGCGTGGGCTCCACGCGATCGAGATCGGTGCCGAGGGGCAGGATGTGGAAGAGCGCGTCGAACAACGCGTTGCAGTATTCCTGGATGATGTAGGTCGCGCCCGCATAGCCCATGAAGGGCGTGCCGGTGGCGCGACGGATGATCGCCCCAGGGAAAGAAGCGGGGATGTAGGCGGCGCGGCTGTGCAGCTCCGCCGCGTACATCCGTTCGTTGAAGCTGCCGAAAAGCACCAGCGGCGGCGTCTTCTTCATGGCGTCGCGGACCGCGGCGTTGTCCGGCTTCTCGCCGGCCTTGCGGCTGAAGGCGAAGGCACAGGGAACGCCCATTTCCTCACCGAGGAAACGCTGCAGGCCGCGGGTGTAGGTATCCGTCGCCACCACCGCGAAGCTGGCGGTGGCGTAGAAATCCTGCGTGACGCTGCGCCAGAGGTCCCAGATCGGCTTGATCGTGGTGTGCTTCTCGCGCTCGATGAAGGGCTCGGGGTCGAGGCCCGTCATCTCTCCGAGCTTGCGGAGGAAGTTGGTGGTCGCGAAGAGGCCCATGGGGGCGCGGAGCCAGGGGCGTTCCAGCTCCTCGCACAGCTTCTGGCCGAATTCGCGGTACATGCAGATATTGACGTCGGCGTCGGGCAGCTTGGCGATGTCATCGACATGGCTGCCCAGCGGGAAGACCAGGTTGATCTCGCAGCCGATGCCTTCGACCAGGCGCCGGATCTCGGCCAGGTCGGACGGCATGTTGAAGGTGCCGTAGATCGGTCCGATGATGTTGACCCGCGGCTTCGGGCCCAGCTTGGCGTTGCGCGCACGCATCTTGCGGCCACGCGCGCCGAATTCCGTCCAGAGCCACATGATGGCGCGGTCGGCGGCCTGCCACTGATCCTCATCGATCGTGCGGCAGATGAAGCGCTGGAGGTTGCTGCCCTGCGGAGTCACGCCGCCGCCGATCATCTCCGCGATCGAGCCGGTGACGACGACGGCGGGAAGATCGGGGTCCTGCGTCGCGGCAGCGCGGCGCATGGAGCCCTCGGTGCCGTTCTTGGAGAGGCTGTCCTCATCCAATCCCGTCACGACGATCGGCAACTCATGCGGCGGCAGCGCGTCCGTGTAGTGGAGCACCGCCGTCACGGGCAGGTTCTCACAGCCCACCGGGCCGTCGATCACCACGCGCAGGCCACGCACGGCGGAGAAGGCGTAGATGGCGCCCCAATAGCCGCCGGCGCGATCATGGTCGAGGACGAGCATCGTCAGACCGTGCCCCCTGCCCGCACGGCGATGAGCCGGCGAAGGATCTTTCGGGCTGGCCAGGAGGACGGCGCAGCCGATGCTGGTTGCATCGGCAAGCCGGCCGACGCCGCCAGGACGGAAGAGACGAGCCGGATCGCGCCGGTGCGGGTAGGGGGCACGGTCATGTCCCCACCGATTCTTCGGCCTTGGCCTTGGCGAGACGCAGCTTGCGCTGGCGGTCGCGGAAGCCGGGCGGATCGACGGGCTTGTCCTTGAAGCCGTAGCCCGCGCCATCCGGCGTGCCGACACCTTCGAAGAAACTCACCATGCGGGAGAAGCGTTCGCGCCCCTTGGTCTGCGCGGCCACGATCGCGGCCATGGAGCCGGCGCCGGCGGGGCCGAAGAGCGGCCTCGCGGAGACCATGTTGGTGAAGTAGAGCGCGGGGATGCCGAGCTCCTTCGCCTTCTGCACCAGCGGCGTGGTGCCGAGCGCGAGATCCGGCTTGGCGTCGCGCATGGCGGCGACATCCTGCTCCAGGCTCGCGCGGTATTGCACGTGTGTGCCGCGGGCTTCGAGCCACTGGCGATCTGCCTCGCTCCACTCCGTGCGGGGGCAGGCGGTGCCGACATAGGGGACCTCGGCACCGGCCTCGCTGAGCAGGCGGGCGACGAGAAGCTCGGAGCCTTCGTAGCCGGAGACGGTGACGCGGGCCTTGATGGGCGCGTTGGCCAGCGCCGCGCGGATCGCGGGCAGCACGCGCTGCTTGGCGAGATCGACGACGCTGTCGGGGATTCCCGCCGCGCGGCCGATGGAGGCCAGCCAGGCTTCCGTGCCCTCCAGGCCCACGGGGCCGGAGCCCACCACGGGACGGCCCGCGGCGCGGAATTCGCGGATGGAGGCGGTGTAGAAGGGATGCACCGCGGCGGCGACTTCGCAGTCCAGCGCGGCATAGAGGTCGCGCCATTCGCGGGCCGGGGTCTGCGGCGCCAGCGCCAGGCCCATCGGGGCCAGCATGGCGCCGACGCCCATCGGGTCCGCCGGGAAGAGTTCGCCGATCAGGGCGACGGTACGTTCGCCATCGACCATCTGGCGGGGGCGGGCGACGGGGCCGGATTCGGCCTCGTTCCTGGCATAGCGGAGCATGGCGCCGGCCAGGACATCCTTGGCTTCCGCATGCGTCGGCACGCCGAAGCCGGGGACGTCGATGCCGATGATGCGCACGCCGTCGATCTGCTTCGGCAGCAGGTCCAGCGGCACACCGGAAGCCGTGGGCACGCAGAGATTGATGATGACCACCGCGTCGTAGTCTTCCGGCTTCGCCGTGGCGTGCACGGCGTCCCGGATATCCTCGAACAGCTTGCCCGTCACAAGGGTTTCGCTATTGAACGGCACGTAGCCCACGGTGCGGCGGGCGCCGTAGAAATGGCTGGTGAAGGTCAGGCCATAGACGCAGCAGGCACTGCCCGAGAGGATCGTCGCCGTGCGGCGCATGCGCAGGCCGACGCGCAGCGACCCGAAGGCGGGGCACATGGATTGCGGCTGGTCATGGGGGCCCTGCGGGTAGTCCGCGGCCAGCTTGTCCATGGTCGCGGACTTGCCGGCGGCTCGCGCCGCGGCGTCCAGCGTCTCCCGGCCGCCATGGCAGCCGGAGCCGGCCGCCAGGGGGGCGGCTGCTTCAGGCACGGCGGTAAGGGGGAGCTGGTCCATGGGTCAGGCGCCCTCGTAGACCACTTCGAGGGAAGGCTTGTTCAGCACATCCGCCGCGCACATGTCTTCCATCGTCGCGGGGTCGAGCACCACGCCACGGCCCACGGCCTCGCCCTTGAACAGGCCGAGCAGCGCGTCATGCGTGAGCGGCTTCGGGCGCAGCGGGGGCGCTTCCGCCACCTGCGTCGCCAGCTGTTCGAAGACGCTGGCCCAGGGGCCGCCGGGGACGCCGACGATCTCGTAATTCGCGGACTTCCGGCGGATGTCGTCATCGGCGGGGATGGCGGACAGGATCGGAATGCCCGCGGCTTCCGCGAAGGCATGCGCCTCACCCGTGCCGTCATCCTTGTTGATGACCATGCCGGCCACGCCGACATTGCCGCCGAGCTTCTTGAAGTACTCGACCGCGCTGCAGACGTTGTTCGCGACGTAGAGGGATTGCAGGTCGTTGGAGCCGACCACGATCACCTTCTGGCACATGTCGCGGGCGATCGGCAGGCCGAAGCCGCCGCAGACTACGTCGCCCAGGAAGTCGAGCAGCACGTAGTCGAAATCCCACTGGTGGAAGCCGAGCTTCTCCAGCAGTTCGAAGCCGTGGATGATGCCGCGCCCGCCGCAGCCGCGGCCGACTTCCGGGCCGCCGAGTTCCATGGCGAAGACGCCATCGCGCTTGAAGCAGACATCGCCGATGGCAACCGGCTCGCCGGCCGCCTTCTTCTTCGACGACGTCTCGATGATCGTCGGGCAGGAACGGCCGCCGAAGAGCAGGCTGGTGGTGTCGGATTTCGGGTCGCAGCCGATCAGCAGCACGCGCTTGCCCTGCTGGGCCATCATGTAGCTGAGATTCGCCAGGGTGAAGGACTTGCCGATGCCGCCCTTCCCGTAGATGGCGATGATCTGCGTTTCCTTCTTGGGCGGCGCGGTGTGCACGGGATCCGGGCCCTGGTCGGCTTCGGCGCGCAGCGCCTCGGCCATCGTGGACTGGGCCGAACGCACGGGCGTGATGGCGGTGGGGCCGTTCATTGCGTCTGTCTCCAGTCGAGGATCATCTTGAGGCAGGCGGGGTCCCCGAAGGCCGTGCGATAGGCCTCCGGCGCGGCGGCCGCGTCACGCGTATGGGTGATGAGACCTTCGAGGCTGAGCCTGCCCTCGGCGATCAGGTCACGCACGGCGATGAGGTCGGGCTCCCGCCACTCGGCCGCGATGCGGAAGCGGGCTTCGCGCATGAAGGCGGGCGGGAAAGAGAAGCTGATGGGCGCGCTGTAGAAGCCGGCCAGCACGATCTCCCCCTGCGGGGCCAGGCGCTGCACCAGCAGGTCCATCAGCCCGGCATCGCCGGAGACGTCGCAGATGCAGCGATAGTCACGCTTCGGGTCGTCTTCCGGCTGCATGACCTGGTAGCCGATGGCACCATCGGCGCGGGTCGGGTTCGTCTCCCACACCGTGGGCGCCCCGCCAGCGGCGACGACCAGGCGGGCAACGAGGCGACCCAGCACACCATGGCCGACGATGAGGTCCGGCAGCACCGAATGCTCCGCCGCAATGGCGTGGCGAGCGGTGGCGGCCAGCGCCATCAGCACACCATCGGCGCCGAGGCGTTCATCGATCGGCACGGCACGCGTGCCAGGCACCACGAGGCGGGCGGCAGCGCCGCCGAACAGGCCGCGCACCTGGCCGAAGCATTTGGCGCCGGCGACGAAGACGCGTTCGCCGATGCGGCGGTCGGCATGGATGCCGACGGCGCTGACGCGGCCGACGGTCTCGTAGCCCGGGACCAGGGGGTAGCCCATGCCCGGGAAGGGCGGCATGCGGCCGGACCAGAGCAGGCGCTCCGTGCCGGTGCTGATGCCGCTCCACTCCACATCCACCACCACGTCGTCATCGCCCGGGGGCGAGAGTTCGAGGCGGCTCAGGATGAGGCGCTCGGGCGCTTCGAGAATGACTGCGACGGTGTCCACTTGGACTGACCGCTCCCTCTGATTATTTGTCAGGGTAGATTGACGGTGGGGGATGTCAAGCGAAACTGACACACCTTCGTCAGGCCGGCACGACAGAGGCTTTCAGGCCACACCGGCTTCGGCCACCAGCACGCGCGTCAGCAGCGGCGTGCCGGTGGGAATGAGGCGCGAGGCGGCGAAACCGGCGGCGGCCAGCATCGCCTGCAGCTCCGCCGGGCGGCGCGGGCGGCCACGGCCCATGGCGAGCAGGTAGAAGCCGAAATAGGCATCGCCCATCGCCTCCGCCCCCGCGGTGCCGGCCATCGGCTCCGCCACAAGCAGGCGGCCATGGGGCGGCAGGGCTTCGCGCACGCGTCGCAGCAGGCCCATCACCACGTCGTCGTCATGGTCGTGCAGCACGCGCACCAGGCTGATGAGGTCGGCGCCGCGCGGCAGGTCATCGGTCGTGAAATCGCCGCCGAAGGTCTGCGCCCGGGGCGCCAGGCCCTTCTCCGCGAAGCGGGCGGCGCCGCGGGCGGCGACGGGGGGCAGGTCGAACAGCATGAGGCGCAGCGCGGGCGCGGCGGCGGCCACATGGGCCAGGAAGGCCCCCTCCCCGCCACCGACATCCAGCAGGACCTGGTGGCGGCGGAAATCGAAGGCGGCGATCACCTCCTCCGCCACCATGGGCTGGGAGGCAGCCATGAGGGCGGAGTAGTCGGCGACCTTGTCCGGGGCGAGCCCGCCCGGGCTGTCGGCGCCGGAATAGGCCCAGTAGGCGGAGAGCGCATTGCCGCCGCGTTCCCGGCGCAGCATGCCGACGGGGTCGGCGAGATCCGCATAGAGCAGCGCGTGATGCTCCACCATCGCGCTGATGCCGGGATTGCCGATCATGGCGGCACCCAGCGGCCCGAGCGTCCAGAGCCCGTCATCGCGGCGATGCGTCAGTTGCAGGGCGGCGGCGGCGTTGAGGAGGCGGGAGGCGCCTTCCGGCGGCAGGGAAAGGCGGTGGGCCAGGGCCGCTTCCGTCAACGGCCCCGATTCGTGCAGCAGGTCGAAGATCTTCAGGCGCACGCAGGCGAAGAGGACCTGCGAATAGACGAATCCGGCGCAGAGGTCGAAGAGCTGCCCCGCCCGCTTGCGCGCCATCGGGCGCGTCAGCGGGAAGCGGGCGGCCCAGGCGCGGAAGCGCGGATTGGCGGTGACGCCTTCGCGGAATTCACGGAAGCGGTCTCGCCATCCGGGCGCGGGGGCGGGCATGACGTCCGACATGCGTGGCGCCGGCGTCAGGCGGCCAGCTTCTGGGGCACGAGGCGACCGGCCTCCTGCAGGATCAGGCCGCGCAGCATGGCCTGGCCGCGGCATTCGGGGATGCTTTCCACCGCATCCTGGGACAGGCGGCGCAGGCGGGCGACGGCGCCCATCAGGCCGAACTCGGCCACCGCGCTCGGCCGGCCCAGCGCCTTGTCGACGCCGACGGGCTTGCCGAGCGTCGCCTCATCCTCCACGGCGTCGCGGAGGTCGTCGGCGACCTGGTAGGCCTCTCCCAGCCGGTCGCCCAGCAGGCGCCAGGCCTCGGGCTCCGCATGGGCGCAGGCGGCGGCGCCGGCGATGGTGGCAGCGGCGAAGAGGCTGCCGGTCTTCTGCCGCTGGTACTCGGACAAATCGGCGCGCGGTTCGCATTCCCAGGCCTGGCCGGCGACGATGCCGAAGGGCACGCCGACGCCATCGCCCACCGCGATCATCAGCGCACCGAGTCGCTCCGGCGCGCAGGGGGCGGCGCGGGCCAGCGTCTGGAAGGCCAGCACGATCAGCGCATCGCCGGCCAGCACCGCCAGGGGCTCGCCGAAGGCGCGGTGGACGCTCGGCTTGCCGCGTCGGGTCGCCGCATCGTCGAAGCAGGGCAAATCGTCATGCACCAGGCTGGCGCAGTGCAGGAGTTCGATGGAGGCGGCGGCGGCGGAGGCCAGCGCCGGCTTGTCATCCCCGCAGGCGGCGGCGACGGCCAGCGTCAGCCGCGGGCGGATGCGCCCGCCCTTGGGGAAGACGGCATGGCGCAGCGCGGCCGCGAGGCGCGGGGGCGCGCCGGCGGCTTCCGCGTACAACACCGCATCGGCGAGGCTCGATTCGATCCGCGTCATGGCATCCATGCGGGGAATCCTCCATCCTTCGGCCGCGGGTGGCGGCGCGCTTGACCGCCCCCGGCGGGTCCGCGGATGCGGTCCCGGGGCGGCGATGGGGCCGTGAAACAATCGACCGTCATCTTTGCTTGTCAGTTTCTAGTGTCAGTCTATCCTTACACTCAAGTCAACGGCTTTCCGCTCGACAGCCCGTGGCCCCCCATCCCCAGGAGCATTCCCATGGAAGCAGGCGCCTCGGCCAAGGGGCCTCCGGATGGGCCCCATCGCATCGTCGTGGTGGGGGGAGGCGCCGCGGGGCTGGAGCTTGCGACGCGGCTCGGCGACCGGTACCGGGATGGGCGGCGCGCCACGGTGACGCTGGTGGAGAAGGCGCGCACCCATCTCTGGAAGCCGCTGCTGCACGCCGTGGCGGCCGGCAGCATGGACCGGGCGCAGCATGAGCTGAACTACCTGGCCCAGGCGCATTGGCACCACTTCACCTACCGGTACGGGGAGATGGTGGGCCTGGATCGCGCGGCGAAGGCGATCGAGTTGGGCGCCATGCTGGATGATGAGGGGCGGGAGATCACGCCGGCATCGCGGCTGGGCTACGACACGCTGATCATGGCGGTGGGCAGCGTGACCAATGATTTCGGCACGCCCGGCGCCGCGCGCCACGCCATCCCGCTGGAAACGCCGGAACAGGCGAGCCGCTTCAACCGCCGCCTGGTGAATGCCTGCCTCCGCGCCAATGCGCAGGAGGAGCCGGTGCGGCCGGGGCAGCTGCACATCGCCATCATCGGTGCCGGCGCGACCGGCACCGAACTGGCGGCGGAGCTGCACCGCACCGTGCGCGCGGTGGTGGCCTATGGCCTCGACCACATCAAGCCGGAGAAGGACATCCGCATCGTGCTGGTGGAGGCCGCGCCACGCATCCTGCCGGCGCTGCCGGAACGCATCTCCGACGCCACGACGAAGCTGCTGGAACAGATGGGCGTGGAGGTGAAGACCGGCACGCGGGTGGCGGAGGTGCGCGCCGATGGGGTGGTCTTCGCCGATGGCGCGCTGCTGCCGGCGGAGCTCGTCGTCTGGTCCGCGGGGGTGAAGGGGCCGGATTTCCTGAAGGAGGTCGGCGGGCTGGAGACGAACCGCATCAACCAGATCGTCGTCCAGCCCACGCTGCAATCCACGCGAGATCCATCGGTCTTCGCCATCGGGGATTGCGCGGCCTGCCCGCGCGGCGACGGCGCCTGGGTGCCGCCGCGGGCGCAGGCGGCGCACCAGCAGGCGAGCCACCTGTTCACGCAGATCGAGACCATCATCGCGGGCGGGACGCCGGCGCCCTTCATCTATCGCGACTTCGGGTCGCTGGTCTCGCTGGGCAAATACAGCACGGTCGGCAGCCTGATGGGGTTCCTGGTGGGCAAGTCCATGTTCATCGAGGGCTATTTCGCGCGGCTGATGTACCGATCGCTGTACAAGATGCATCAGACGGCCCTGCATGGCAGCGCGCCGACCCTGTGGCGGACCCTGGCGGGGCTGGTGAGCCAGCGGGCGGAGCCGGGCGTCAAACTCCATTGACCGCGATCACGGCGGGTTGAAGCGGCGCGGGCGGGATTCGCGCCAATCTCCGGGGATGCGGGGTCTGGTGCTCCGGCAGCGGGCCGTCCGCGCAACCCTCCCCGGAGGATCTCGCGATGGCTGCGGCTTGGACCACGGCGACGGCACCCCTGGTGGCCGATCGTCCCGAGGTGCGTCGGATCGGCATGGCGGCGCTGGGCACCGCGTTGCAGCGGGGCTGGGCGGATTTCGCCGCGGCGCCGACGCAGCTTGTCTTTCTCTGCGTGCTGTATCCGGTGATCGGACTGGTCGCCGGCACGCTGGCGGCGGGGGGCGATGCGATGCATCTGCTCTATCCCATGGCGGCCGGCTTCGCGCTGGTCGGGCCCGTGGCGGCGCTGGGGCTGTACGAGATCAGCCGGCGGCGGGAGCGTGGGCTGGCCGCGGGCTGGCGGAACGCCTTCGACGTGCTGCGATCCCCGGCACTCGGCGCCATCGCCGCGCTGGCGCTGCTGCTGGCGGCGATTTTTCTCGGGTGGCTCTGGGTCGCCGACATGATCTTCGCGCGCACCGTGGGCACGCTGCCGGCGGATGCCGGTGATGCGATGCGGGTGGTGTTCGGTACACCGGTGGGTCACCGGCTGCTGCTGTGGGGCAACCTGGCCGGACTCGGCTTCGCGCTGGTGGTGCTGGTGCTGACGGTGGTGTCCTTCCCCATGCTCCTGGACCGCGATGGCGGCGTGGCGCGGGCGGTCGGCACCTCGCTGCGCGCCGTGGCGGCGAATCCGGCGCCGATGCTGGGCTGGGGCCTGGTGGTGGCGGTGCTGCTGCTGCTGGGGTCGCTGCCGCTGTTCATCGGGCTGGCGGTCGTGCTGCCGGTGCTGGGGCACGCGACCTGGCACCTGTATCGGATGGTCGTCGCGCCATAGGGCGCTACCAGCGCACCTCGAAGACGCAGGAGGGGGCGCCCATGGCGGTGCAGTGGGTTTCCACCACCTCCGCCTCGGCATTGACGAGGGCGCGGAACAGCGTGCCGAAGGTCGCGGTGTAGAAATCGCAGACCGGCTGTTCCGCGGGCCCCGCCAGCGCGATGGGCCCGCCGGCGATTTCCAGCACCAGGGGGTTGCCGTGCCGCGCGCTGAAGCGGCCGCTGCCGGCGAAGGTCCAGGCATGGCGGGCGATGGCGGCGACGAGAAGCCGCGCGGCCAGCGGCGCGGGCAGCGCGCGCATCAGCCATTGCGCCGGCTTCGGGATGCGATGGGCCAGCAGATACTGGCCCGTCAGCATGCCGGCGCGGCGGGCGAGTTGCGTGGCGTGGGCCGTGCCCAGCGCTTCGCGGGCCGAGCGGTGCAGCAGCGTGACCTCCCGCTCCGGCACCATCGCTGCCGGCGGATGGTCGAGCCGCGCCTCCAGCCCCGCGGCGGCAAAGACCGCATGGGTCCGCGCATCGCCGATGGAATGGCGCATGGCCTCCGCCATGCGGGTGATGGCGTTGGGGCCGATGCGCCCGCCCGCCACCGCAACCCCGCCATCCATGGCGCTATTCCCGCGCCGGGGAGGGGACGGATTCGGGTAGTTGCTGCGTACCGCCGCCGCAGGCCTTCATCCGGGGGGCCTCATCCTCCTCGAACTGTTCCTTGCCGCCGCCACAGGCCATCGCGGCACTGGCAGCATTGGCGGCGGGGAGCTTCACCTTCGGCCGGTGCATGGTCTTCCACATCGCGTTGTGCGGGATGGCGACGGGATTGCGGGCGGCCAGCGTCCGGCTTTCGTCGAAGTGGAAATCCACCTGCTTCTTCGATTGCGGCCCCCAGTAGCCGACCTTGCCGAGATCATAGAAGGTCCGCTGGAAGCCCGATTTGAGAAAGGCCTTGAGGCAGCCGACGAGGTAGCTGCGCCGCCGCTTGTCCCTCTCCCACGGATATCCCAGGAACGCCTTGCGCATGTAGAAGCGCCGGTAGTTGGCCATGGTCCGGTCCAGCAGCGTGGCGCGGTCCATCGCATCCGGCTTCATGATCGGCGTGACGAAATTGTATTTGGAGAAGTCGAAGACCTCCACCTTGTCGCCGAGTTCCTGGAACAGGTCGCTGAAGGGCCAGGGCGTGTACATGGCCCAGTTCGCCATGTCCGGATTCCAGTCCAGCGCCATCCGGTAGGTTTCCTCCAGCGTCTCCACCGTCTCGTTCTCGAGCCCCACGATGAACTGGGCTTCCGTGACGATGCCGGCTTCGCGCAGCAGCTGGATGGCGCGCTTGTTCTGGGCGACGGTGGTTTCCTTGTTGAAGCGGTCGAGCTTGAGTTGCGCGGCGGCTTCCGTTCCGAGCGAGACATGCACCAGGCCGGCCTTGCGGTAGAAGGGCAGCAGCGCCTCGTCCCGCAATATGTCCGTGACGCGGGTGTTGATGCCCCATTGCACCTTGTCGGGCAGGCCGCGGGCGATCATCTCCTCGCAGAACTGGACGAACTTCTTCTTGTGGATGGTGGGTTCCTCATCGGCCAGGATGAAGAAGCCGACCTCATGGTCGCGGACCAGCGTCTCGATCTCATCCACCACCTTCTTCGGATCGCGCACGCGGAAGTCGCGCCAGAATTTCCACTGGCTGCAGAAGGAACAGGTGAAGGGGCAGCCGCGCGCCATGTTGGGGATGGCGACGCGCTTGCCGGTCGGGATGTAGATGTATTTCTTCCAGTCGAGGATGCCCCAATCCGGCTGGATCAGGTCGAGATCCGCGATGGGCTTGGCGGCCGGGGTGGCGGTGACCTTGCCGTCCTCGAGATAGGCGATGCCCTTCACCGTGCCGCGTTCCGTGGCCCAGGCGCCGCGATCGATGCAGCGGACGAGGTCGAGCAGCACCTGCTCGCCCTCTCCCCGCACCACCACGTCGATCCAGGGCGCTTCGGTCAGCACCTGCGGGTACATGAAAGTGCCGTGGATGCCGCCCAGCACGGTGACGGCCTTCGGGCAGCATTCCTTGGCGAGTTGCAGCAGCGACTCGGCGGCGTAGATGGCGGGGGTGATGGCGGTGGCGCCGACCAGGTCGGGCTGCAACAGGCGCAGCGCGTCGCGCAGCTGGTCGTCACTCATGTGGTCCGTCATCGCGTCGATGAAGGTGATGTCGGTGTAGCCCGCGTTCTTCAGATAGCCCGCGAGGTAGGCGACCCAGGCGGGCGGCCAGTTGCCGGCGATCTCCGCACCGCCGGAGTGGTAGTTCGGATGGACCAGGACAATGCGCATCGACGCCTCCCTCCGTTGGCCGGCGGGGGAAGTCTGGTGCAGGGGGCGGCGATCAGGCCTTGATGTGTGTCAACTCGGAACGACACAGGGGCGCGTCAGCGCGCGTAATGGCCGGGATCATTGTCCAGCCGGTCGAACAGCTGCACCGCCCAGGCGATGCGGTCCGGCAGGCGCTGCGGGGCGGTGCGATCGCCCGGCGCCGCGGTGGCGGTGACGGCATCCACGAGGAATCGCGTGGCCGGCAGCGGGGGCGCCGAATCTGCCGCGGGGCGCAGCGCGAAGGACCCGATCGCGCGCGCCAGCAGCAGCGCCTTGCGGCGGCCGGAGACGGTGGCGCGACGGCTGATGGAATCGAGGCCCTGGCGTTCCACGGCGCGGCCGATTTCCGCATAGACATGGCGCGCGGCGCCGATGCCCGCGCGGCAGTCGCGCGGCAACAGCGGAATGCCCTGCTCCGCCCGGTCATACAGCGCATCCGCCGCCTCCAGCAGCCGCTGCACCACGCGGCCGAGGCCGGGGGTGAAGACGGGGTCGGCCAGGAAATCGGCGGGGTTCACACCCTCCTGCCGCATCCATTCCAGCGGCAGGTAGAGGCGACCGTTGCGCGCATCCTCGCCCACATCGCGGGCGATGTTGGTCAGTTGCATCGCGACGCCGAGGTCGCAGGCACGCGCCATGGCCACGGGATCGCGCACGCCCATCAGCAGCGTCATCATCGCGCCGACGGCGGCGGCGACCCGCGCGGCATAATCCTGCAGGGCAGCGAGGTCGCGGTAGTGCCGCCCCTCCGCATCCCAGGCGAAGCCTTCCAGCAGCGCATCCGGCAGGACGCGCGGAATGCCGAAGGCCGTGACCACGCCGGCGAAGGCGCGATCCGCGGCATGCGCCTGCGGCCGGCCCGCATAGATGTCGTCGAGCCGGCGATAGAGCCCCTCCAGCGCATCCTGCATCGCCGCGGCCTCATCGATCGCATCATCGGCAACCCGGCAGAAGGCGTAGAGCGCGGCGGCGGGATCGGCGATGCGGGACGGCAGCAGCAGGGACGCGGCGCGGAAGGATTTCGACCCGCCCGCCAGCAGGCGATGGCAGACGGCAAGGTCCTCGGCGTTCGTCATATCGGACCTCCCTGCCACAGGGGCAGGCTAGCGCGCGGGCAAGCGGGACGCGAGCGTGAAACGATCATGGGGCGGCTTCCGCGATGATGATCGCGGCGGCCTGGTCCGGCGCTTCCTCGTGCGCGAGGTGGCCGAGGCCAGGCAGCGTGATGATGCGCGCGGAGGGCAGCCGCGCTCGAACCCGATCCGCCTGCGCGGGCGGCACCGCGCGGTCCTTGGCCCCCACGACGAGGAGGAGTCGCGGCACCAGGCGCGGCAGGTCCCGCAGCAGCGGCACCAGGTCCCAGTTCGCCATCATGCCGAGTGCCGCCGCCAGGTGCCCGGACTGGCGGAACAGGCGCGCGTAGTAGTCCACGCCCTGCGCGTCGATCCGGCTGCCCGTATCCGTCAGCAGCCGCTCCGCCACTGCCTTGTCCGCTGCGCGCCAGGCGAAGAGGCTCGGCACGAAGGGCAGGCCCACCAGAAGCCGCGCCGTGCGCGTGAAGAAGGCGGCGTGCTGGTCGCCCAGCGGCTGCAGCGCGCCGTTCAGGCTGACGATCGCGTCGGGCGCGATCCGCTGGTCCAGCGCCATGCGCAGCAGGATGGCGGCGCCGGCGGAATGCCCGGCGACGAGGGTGGGCTTCACCTGCATGACCTGCAGCAGCGCGCCGACGGACGCCGCCATGCCGGGCAGGGAAAGCCGCGGCCCCGTCACGGGTTGCGTGAAGCCATGGCCCGGCAGGTCCGGCGCCACCACGGTGAAATGCTCGGCCAGCAGCGGCATCAGGTCGCGCCAGGAATGGGTGGCGGCGGCGGTGCCGTGCAGCAGCAGCAGCGCAGGCCCCTGCCCCATCACCTGCACATGCCAGCGCAGCCCGGCGGCCTGGACGAAGCGGCTGGCGTGCCGGTTCGGCCAGTCGCGGCCCTCGCGTTCCCATGCCGGATATTGCGGCATGGCGCGTCACGCCGCGCCGCGGGTGGCGGCGACGGCGGCGGAGAGTTTTTCCGAACTCACCGCGGGCAGCGCCAGGTAGCGCGCGCCCATGGCGGTCGCCATCTGCTTCGCGAAAGGGGCGGGGCGCGGCGAGGTATCCACCAGCAGCGCGGAAATGCCGGCGAGTCGCACGGGAATGGCGGCGGAAAGCGCATCGGCCTCCGCCTGCGGACGGCCCGGCGTGCCGGACCGGCCGATATTGGCGCGCCCATCCGTCAGCAGGATCATCAGCGGCGTGCGGCCGCGGCGCTGCTCCTCCGCCGCCAGGGCCATGGCGGCATCGAGGCCCAGCGCGAGCGGCGTGGCGCCGCCACCCGGCAGCCCCGCCAGGCTGCGCTTGGCGCGGACGAGGGAATTGGTCGGCGGCAGCAGCAATTCCGCCGCCTGGCCGCGAAAGGCCACGACCGCCACGCGGTCCCGGCGGACGTAGCAATCGGCCAGCAGCATCTCCACCGCACCCTTCGCCTCCGCCAGGCGGTTGAGGGCGGAGGAGCCGGAGGCGTCGACCACGAAGATCGCTGTCGTCTCCGTGTTCTGCTGGAAGCGCATCAGGCGGATGTCGTCGCGCTTGACCAGGATGCGTGGCCCGGGGCGGCCGGCGCGTTCGCGCAGGCGCAGCGGCTGCCAGGGGGCGGCGCTGCGCAGCGTCTCCACGATCGACAGGCGCGCGCCATCGCGCAGCGCGCCGGCGCGGGTGCCGATGGGGCGGCCGCGGAGCTGGGATTTGCGGCGCTGGCCCTCCCGCCCCTGCGCGCCGGCACTGCGGCGGGCGGCGTTGCGGGCATCCGCGCCGAGGGCCGCGAGCAGGCCGGAGGGAAGCGCCGCCTGGGTCGCAGCCAGCAGCATCTCCTGCAGTGTCTGCGGGTCCGGGCCGCCTTCGGGCTTCTGGTCGGCGCTGTTCTCCGCATCCGGTGGCGGGGGCTCGGGCGGGGGTGGTTCGGGCGGTGCTTCGTCCTGCGCCGGCATGCGCGTGGCGCGGGGGCCATAGACCAGGCGGGCGGCGAGGCCGGCGTCTTCCGAGGCCACCTCCGACCGGCCTGCCAGCGCGGCCGCGGCGCGGGCGGCGCGCAGCGCCAGCAGGGGCGCGCGGGCGCTGTCGATGCCGAAGGCGAGGGCGGCGGCGACCAGCGCCTCCAGCACCGTCTCCGGCACCGTCACATCGGCCAGGCGGGCGCGGGCGCCAGCGATGGCGGCGCGGTCCGGCACGGGCCAGCGCAGCACGGACTGCTGCGGCAATTCATCCAGGAACAGGCGGAAGGCGAGGCGTTCCAGCAGCGCGGGGGGCGGCTGTTCCTCCTCCGCCGCGCCTTCATCCAGCGCCACCAGGCCGATGCGGGCGGGGATGGTCACGCCGAGCCCGTCGCGCTGGACCGCAACCTCCCCGGCATCCAGCACGGCGGCGATCTTGGCGGCGGTGGCGCTGTCCATCCGCTCCGCCATCGCGGCCAGCACCAGGCCGCCATGGGCATCGGCCAGCACGCCGCGTTCGACGATGGGCCGACCGGCGCTGAGCGTCGCGGTCAGGTCGAGCCCGCCCAGCAGGCGGCTATCCGGCACGCCGGTCGGCAGGCGCTTCATGGCCGTGCCTTCCGGCAGCGCCACGCGCAGCAGGCCGAGCCAGCGGTCACGCGGAAACCCAGGCGCGCAGCGCAGCGCGGCACCGCCGAGGCCGACGGGATCCACGGCCAGCAGAAGCGCGGCGCGGGCCGCATCCTCGGCCGGCGGGTGGCCCGCCGCTTCCGTCACGCGCCGAACACTTCCACCAATGCGCGTTCCACGCGGGTGGTGGCGACGGCCTCATCCAGCGGGTTGCGGCGCAGGCGGTGGCGGAGCGCGGGGGCCGCGATGCGGCGGAGATGGGCGAGGCCGACCTCGCGGTCCCCCTCCAGCGCCGCCAGCGCGCGGGCGGCGCGGATCAGCGTGAGTTCGCCGCGCAGCCCATCGGTGCCGAGCGCGAGGCAGAGGCGCGCGGCATTCTCCACCGTCGCGTCCGGCACGGTGATGCGCGGCAGCAGGCGGCGGGCGGCGAGGATCTTCTTGCGCGTCACCTGGGCGGCGCGGTGCCAGCGATCGACGAAGCCGGCGGGGTCATGTTCGAAGGAATCGCGGCGGCGCACCACCTCCACCCGCGTCGGCAGGTCGGTGGGGGTGCGGACATCGACGCTCAGGCCGAAGCGGTCCAGCAGCTGCGGGCGCAGCTCCCCTTCCTCGGGGTTGCCGGAGCCGATCAGGACGAAGCGCGCGGGATGGCGGATGCTGATGCCCTCGCGCTCCACGACATTCTCGCCGGAGGCCGCGACATCGAGCAGGAGGTCGACGAGGTGATCCTCCAGCAGGTTCACCTCATCGATGTAGAGGAAGCCGCGATGGGCGCGGGCGAGCAGCCCGGGTTCGAAGGCCTTCACCCCTTCCGCCAGCGCGCGTTCGATGTCGAGCGCACCGGCGACGCGATCCTCCGTCGCGCCGAGCGGCAGATCCACCACCGGCACGGGCACGGTCTGCACGGGCGGGGCGGACAGGCCACGGCAATGCACGCAATCGCTGGCGGGCTTCGCCGGGTCGCAGCCGAAACGGCAGCCGGCCACGACCTCCATCGGCGGCAGCAGCGCCGCCAGGGCGCGGACCGCGGTGGACTTGCCCGTGCCGCGGTCGCCGAAGACGAGCACGCCACCGACCGAGCCATCGACCGCGGCGATGAGCAAGGCGAGCTTCATCTCGTCCTGCCCCACGATCGCGTCGAAGGGGAAGACGAGCTTCCCCGTGGGCGCCGGCGGCGCGAAACGACGGCGCCGCGTCGCGGTGCTGGCCATCGTGTCTTCCCCCTTGGCGGGGAGCGTGCCCGGCGCCTGGTCCATCAGGCGGCCCGCCTGAGGCTGAATTGCGACCAGACGGCGGAGAGGCTGTTCACGAGGTGATCCATATCAGCATCGCTATGCACCGGGCCGGGCGTGATGCGCAGCCTTTCGGTGCCGCGCGGCACGGTGGGATAGTTGATCGGCTGCACATAGACGCCGTGTTCGTCGAGCAGGATGTCGCTGATCGACTTGCAGACCACGGGATCGCCCACCATCACGGGGACGATGTGGCTGGGGTTGTCGAGATGCGGCACACCGATGGCATCCAGGCGCTTGCGCAGCGTGGCGGCGCGTTCGTGCAGGCGCTCCCGCTCGGTGTTCGAGACCATGAGGTGTTCGATGCTGGCACGGGCGCCGGCCGCGACGGCCGGCGGAAGCGCGGTCGAGAAGATGAAGCCGGACGCGAAGCTGCGGACGAAATCGCACATCGCGTTGCTGCCGGCGATGTAGCCGCCGATCACGCCGAAGGCTTTCGCGAGTGTCCCCTCGATGACGGTCAGGCGGTGGGAGACACCGTCGCGGTCCGTGATGCCGCCGCCATGCGCGCCATAGAGGCCGACGCCATGCACCTCATCGCAATAGGTCATGGCGCCGTACTTGTCGGCGACGTCGCAGATGGCGGCGATGGGGGCGATGTCGCCGTCCATGGAATAGACGCTCTCGAACGCCACCAGCTTGGGGCAGGAGGGGTCGAGTTCCGACAGCACGCGCTCCAGATCCTCCACGTCGTTGTGGCGGAACATGCGGCGCTGGGCGCGGCTGTGGCGCATGCCCTCGATCATCGAGGCATGGTTCATCTCGTCGGAGACGATGACGCAGCCCGGCATGCGCGAGGCAAGGGTGGAGAGCGAGGCCCAGTTGGACATGTAGCCGCTGTTGAACAGCAGCGCGTCCTCCGTCCCGTGCAGGGTGGCGAGCGCGCGTTCCAGCAGGACATGTTCGTGGTTGGTGCCGGAGATGTTGCGCGTGCCGCCCGCGCCGGCGCCGTAGCGATCCAGCGCCGCATGCATCGCGGCCAGCACCTTCGGGTGCTGCCCCATGCCGAGATAGTCGTTGGAGCACCACACCGTCACTTCGGAGGTGCGGCCATTGCGGTGGCGGATGGCCTTCGGGAAGTCGCCGGCCTGGCGTTCGATATCGGCGAAGACGCGGTAGCGGCCTTCGCGCCGGAGACCATCGAGCTGGGCACGGAAGAAGGACTCGTAGTTCATCTCGGACCCCCCATGGCCGGTCTGGCAGCCGCCGGGAACCGCCCCGGCGGGTTAGTCTCAGGCGCAGCCTGGCGGCTTCGTGCCGCCTTGGCCTTGCGCCGCATCAAGCCACGGGCGCGGGCGCGGGGCGCCCTTCCCGTTGCGCGGCGGAGCGGGAGGCAAGCCCCCAGCGCCACAGCGCGTCCGCGGGCACCGGCAACACCATGAACCAGTGTTCCAGCAGCCCGAGGGCGACGAGGCTGGCGAGCAGCGAGTAGCCCGCCACCTCATGCGGTGTCGCGCCCACGGCCGCCGCCTTCATCGACAGCAGCACGCAGGCCGCGGTCCCGGCGATGACCGAGACCGGGAACAGCGCATTCATCCGCCGCCGGCGGAAGAAGGTTTCGAGATAGCGCAGATGGTCGGGAAGAAAAGCCTCCGCCAGGTTGCGCACACCGAGATAGACGTTGAGCTTGGCGCTCTGCCGCATCACCCAGAAGGCGATGAAGGTCCAGAATCCAACCTGGTTGGATCCGCCCCAGGTGACGGCCAGGATCAGCAACGCACCGGCAATGATGGCCAGTTCGTGCCACAGGATCGCCGCCAGCGCCGCCCGCAGCCGGACCCACCCGGTGGCGCCGGGCGGGCAGGCCAGTCGGGACGGGCCCGTGACCATGCCGGTCAGGAAGGCTGTCTCGATCCAGCCCCAGACCAGCACGCCGCAGACGAAGCCGAGATAGGCGCCCTGCGTCGTGGTGTCCCAGGCCGTGGCATGCAGGCCGGCGAGGCCGGCCAGGGCAAGGGTGGTGGCGCCGAGCATGGTCCAGCGAAAGGTCTCCTGCCGAAGACCATCGAGGTAGAGGATCACGCCCGTGCTGAACCACCACAGGAACAGGGTGAACAGCGCGGGCAGACCATGCTCCGCCATGGCGATTCGTCCCGCCTACCAGGCCGGCGCCAGCCGGGCATCGTCCGGCAGGGCGTGGCGCCTGGGCTTCAGGAAATAGAGGCGCGCGAAGCTGGCGGCCGCCGCGGCGGACAGGCCGATGCGCTTGATGCCGCCGACCACGCCGCCCTGGCGCTTCGCCTCACCGAGTGCATCCGCGATCTTCCGCAGGCGCTCCAACCCCCGCAGGAAGGACGGGTTGTCGATGTCGAGCGTCGCCGGGAAGACCTGGCGGCAAATTTCTTCCGTGATGCGGAAGACCTTCATGTCGTAATCCGTCGGCGTCATGCCGAGGGCCTTGTGGAATTCCGGGCGCGCATGGTCGCGCACATACATGGTGGCGAAGACCGCGAGCTGGAAGAACCGCACCCAGTAGGTATTGAAGCCGTGCAGCAGGTGCGGGTTGGCGCGCATCAGCAGGGCGAAGGCCTCGCCATGGCGGAACTCGTCATTGCACCAGTTCTCGAACCACTTGAAGATCGGGTGGAACCGCAGTTCCGGGTGACGTTCGAACTGGCGGAAGATGGTGATGTAGCGGGCGTAGCCGATCTTCTCGCTCAGGTAGGTGGCGTAGAAGATGAACTTCGGCTGGAAGTAGTGGTACTTCTTGGCCTTGGTCAGGAAGCCGAGGTCCACGCCGACGCCGAGATCCTTCAGCGCGTCGTTGATGAAGCCGGCATGGCGGCTTTCATCCCGCGCCATGACGCTGAAGATGTCCTTCATGTCGGGATTCGTGACGCGCTTCTTGATCTCCGCGTACAGTACGCAGCCCGAGAACTCGGCCGTGACGGAGCTGACCAGGAATTCCAGCAACTCCTTCTGCAGCGGCTCCGGCAGGGCCTTCAGGTCGAACTCGTCGAACTCCGATGTGCGGGTGAAGTGGCCGCGATTCGGGTCGGCGTGGAATTCCGCCATCATCTTGTCCCACTGCTCGCGCACGGGCTCGATGCTGATCTTGTCCATCGCGGCGAAATCGGTGGTGTAGAAGCGGGGCGACAGCACCGTCTCGGTCAGCGCCATTTGCGTCGCGACGCCATCGGCATCGGGGCGGCCGCCGGGTGTCATGCCATTGGCGGTGAGGCCGCTGGGGGGGAGCGAGTCCATCACGTGACCTCCCGCGCTTCAAACCCGCAATGGTAGAGTTCGGTCAGTTCGAAGATCGCGACCCATTGCGTCCAGAAACGCTGGAAGGCGTTGGCGCGGATCACGGTCGCACTCGTCTCGAAGGTATAGCGTTCGCCGAATTCGACGCGGCCGGTCGTGCCGTGCACGATCACCTGGTCGCCCGGATTGAGGAACACGTCCTCCGGCACCGCATAGGCATGGAAGCTGTCGGCGGTGCGTTCGATATCCACTGAACAGGGCACTTCGAGGGTTTCATTCCCACCGAAGATCGCCCGGCCCACTCCCCAGTGGCCGTTCATCTCTGGTTCTCCTTGGTTGACAGGAAGCGTGCGAAGGCTTCGGCATTGGTCGTGCCGTAGGCGGCGAGGTCCAGCCGCGTGCGGGTTGCGGGATCTTCCAGCGTCAGCCGGCCATCGGACCAGCCGGTGAGGCGGAAGGGAGTCTCCTGGCCGATTCCACCGATCCGGCGTTCACGCACCAGGCCACGCAGCGCACCGCGGATGAAGCCATCCTCGCCCGGTGCGAGTTCGCCGATCGCCTGGCCGCTGCGCGCATCGGTGACGATGACGCCGCCATCGGCACGATCAGTGAAGAGAAGGTCGCGCTGCGCATTCGCATGGCCCTCATACTGCACGCCACCACCGATCGGCGGCATGGTCGTCAGCGCGAGGGTCGCGGCGATGAGCAGGGCGGCGGCGAGAATCGGGCCCTTGCCGGAGAGCGGATGCCGTATCGCCTGTGTCATCGTTCTCCCTCCCCTTCTCAGGCCAGCGCCGCGGCGCCGGGGCGCGCGGTCTGGCGGTTGCTGTCGGCCGCCATCGCGGGGACCGGCATCGCGGCATGGGCGGCCAGCGCCCGTGCCAGAATCTGCGCGGCCTGGTCCGCATCGGCCAGTGCACGCAGTGTGGGCTCTGGCCGCGCAACACGGAAGCTTTTCGTGTGCGGCCAGATGGCGATCCAGGCAACGCGGTGCGGCGCGGCCAGGGTCATGCTGATATCGCCCGTGCCATCGCTGTGCTTCACCACGCCCGCGCTCTGCATCAGGGCGAAGGGCAGGCTGATGGTCATGGGCAGGGCGACGCCGACGCGCATCACGACGCGACGGTTGGTGATGGTGTAGAGCGACGTCTTCGCCGAGAGGATGGCGAAGCCCGCCAGCAGGCCGATGGGCACCGCCCCCACCAGCAGCATCAGCAGGCCGCCGAGCGTCGCGTCCAGCGTCGATGCGCCCTCCGCCGCCATCGCCGTGCCACGCAGCACGCCGATGAAGGCGAAGTAGAGGGCGAGGCCACGGAGGTGGAGCGCACGGCGCGCGATGCCACCCCAGCGCGGGGCGCCCTGCCAGAGGATGACCTCACCCTCCGGCAGCACGGCCGGGAGGCCCGGGATGGGCTCCCCGTCATGCTCGAAGATCGGAAGCTTCTTCGTGCCGCTCATACGAAGGGCTCACTGCGCTCCGGCGTGGCGTAGAAATGCCCGCCGCCGAAATAGGCGGAGACCTTGTCCTCCTCCAGCAGCGTGATCTGCTCGGGGTTCCGGATGCCGGGCGCGGCGGCGAGCTGTTCGGCCGTGACGGAGACGACGCGGACCACGCCGTTGCTGTTCACGGTGGCAAGGAACATGGGCACCAGCACGCGACGGTCGCTGCCGGTCACCTCCACCTCCAGGTAGCGGAGGATGTACTCCGACTTGTCGACCCAGAGATCGACGACCACGCCGGCGATCTTGTCATCGAGCGTGCGGACCGGCTTGCCGCGGGGATCGGGGCAGGCCTCGTCCACCGACCAGCCGGCCGCGGCGCGCAGCGGCACGATCTTCGGCACGTTGTCGTCGAAGGTCATGTCCGGCACATCGGCGCGATGCGCCCAGGCTGCCGGGCCGATGCCATCCTGCATGGCGTTGCCGGTCGGGATCAGCGGCGCGCCCGGATAGGGGTCCGCGGCCACGACATGCGCGCTGATGTCGCGCTCGGCCTCGCGCGCCGGGGCGTGCTCGGGATGCGCCAGCTTGAAGACCTTGAGGTCCGGCACGCCGGGGAAGCCCTGGATGGGCGCGCGCAGCGGCTTTTCCGGCCGGTCGGAGACCAGCGGATAGCCCTCCCGCTTCCCTTCACGGTGGAGCCAGAGCACCAGCCCCGTGAAGAAGGCGAAAAAGGCGTAGAGCGACATCGCGGCGATATCGAAATTGACGGGCGTGGACATGCGGCCTCCGCTTCCTTGGATCCTGACGGGTTACACAGGCGCGGGGCCGGCGAGGCCGGTCCCGGTGACGGGCCGCGCCGGCACCTGGCGCTGTCTGCGCACCAGGGGACCGACGACGGCGAGAGTGACGAACAGCAGCGCAATCTCGATGAGATAAACGCCGAGATAGCCAGTGGCGGGGCCGGTGAGGCCGTCGCCGAGCGCGCCGGATTCCGCCAGCGCAGAGACGGCATCGCGAAGCCCGCCGCCGAAGGCCATGGCGCAGCCCGCCGCGGTGGCCTGCACTGCGCCCCAGACGCCGAGGGCGAGGCCCGTCTGTTCCGGCGGCGCCGCGGCCATGCAGGCCGTCAGTGTGGCATGGCCGAACAGGCCGGCGCCGAAGCCGATCAGGCCCACGCCCATCGCGAAGAGGAGCGTCGTCCCGAACGGTGCGGCCAGGACGATGAGGCTGAAGCCGGCGATGCCGAACAGGCCGCCATGCGCCGCGACCATATGCGCATCCGTGCCCTGGCTGAGCCGCCGCGCCGCGCGCAGGAAGCCGCAGACCGCGGCGGCCGCGAGGCCCGCGGACAGCGCCGTGGTACCACCGACGCTCAGCCCGAGGATCTGGCCGCCATAGGGTTCCAGCAGCACATCCTGCATGGCGAAGCCAGCCGTGCCGAGGCCTGCGCCCAGCAGGCGCCGGTTCCAGGGGCCAGTCTGGCGCAGCATGCGGAAGCTTTCCAGGAAGCCCGGCTCCTCCGCATCGGTCTTCGCCGTGCGCGTCGGGTCGCGCGCTTCCTGCTGCCAGGCGGCGATGAAGTTCAGGATCAGCGTCAGCGCGGCGGCGCCCTGCACTACCTGGATCAGTCGAAGCTGCGAGAAATCGGCGAGCAGCGCGCCGAAGATCAGCCCCGCGAGCACCATGCCGAACAACTGCATGGCGGAGAGCATGGCGACGACATTGGGCTGCTGGTCGCGCGGGGACAAATCGGTCGCCAGCGCGAGGCCCACGGTCTGCACCATGTGCATGCCAGCGCCCGTCATCAGGAAGGCGATCGCGGCGGCAAGTTGCCCGGCCCAGGGATCAGCCCAGGTATCGCCGGACAGCACCAGAAGCGCGAAGGGCATCATGGCGAGCCCGCCGAACTGGATGGTCGTGCCGAGCCACAGATAGGGCACGCGCTTCCAGCCGAGCACGGATTTGTAGTTGTCGGATCGGAAGCCGATCAGTGCGCGCAGCGGCGCGAAGACCAGCGGCAGGGCGACCATGCTGGCCACCAGCCAGGCCGGCACCTTCAGCTCCACGATCATCACGCGGTTCAGCGTGCCGACGAGCAGGATGGCCGCCATGCCGCAGGAAATCTGGAACAGCGACAGGCGCAGCAGGCGCGACATCGGCAGCCGTTCGGAGGTGGCGCTGGCGAAGGGCAGCAGATGCGGCCCCACGCCCTGCCAGAGACGGATGATGCGGCCGGGCTGGGTGCTCATCTCCGTCGCAGCTCCAGCGCCTGGGAGATGTAGAAGCCGCCCGCGACCCGCTTCTCCCGCCCGATGGTCCAGTCGCGCAGTGCGGGGTCGGCCTCGATCAGCGCGCGCAGATGCGCGGGCGCGACGGGGACGATGGAGGGGGCGCGATCGCCGCGCGGGAACAGCTTGCCCACATTGTGCATGGCGGCCAGCAGCTTCGTCCGGGGGGCGAAGGTGAAGACGATGGAGGAGGTGGTGCGCCGCGCCAGCATGCCCAGCACGCGCGTCACATCCGCGGGCTGGTAGTGGATCAGGATGTCCATGGCGACGATGTGGTCGAAGCGACCGAAGCCTTCATCGAGCATGTCGCCGACATGGAAAGTCACCTGGCCGGCGCCGTGCTTGCCTTCGGTCCGCGCGCGGCCGAGTTCCACCAGGGTGGGGGAGATGTCGACAGCCACGACATCCGCGCCGCGCCGCGCGGCTTCCACCGCCAGCGCGCCGGTGCCGCAACCCGCATCGAGGACACGGCGCGTGGCCAGATCCTCGGGCAGCCAGGAGAGGAGCGTGTTCCGCATCTCCTCCCGCCCCTTTCGCACCGTGGCGCGGATGCGCCCTACCGGGGCGTCGGAGGTCAGCCTCTCCCACGCCTTGACCGCGGTGCGGTCGAAGTAGGTCTCAAGCTCGCCCCGGCGCGTCTGGTAGGTCGCGGTCGGCATGTCAGTCATACCCCAGCAGGTCGAAGATCTCCCGATCCTTCAGCGGCGTGGCATCCAGCGGCGTGACGCCGGCGAGGAGGCCGGCGGCGAGCCGCAGGTATTCCGCGCGCACGCCCTCGACTTCCGGGGAGCTGTCCATGTCGAACAGCGTCGCCTTCTTGAGGCGGGAGCGGCGGATCACGTCGAGGTCCGGAAGGTGCGCCAGCATCTTCATGCCGGTCGCGTCGTTGTACTTCTGGATCTGGTCGGTGTCCTTCGACCGGTTGACGATGACGCCACCCAGCCGGACTCCGTAATTGGCGGACTTCGCCTTGATGGCCGCGACGATGCGGTTCATCGCGAAGATGCTGTCGAAATCATTCGCCGCGACGATCACGCCGCGATCGGCATGCAGCAGGGGAGCAGCGAAGCCGCCGCAGACCACGTCGCCCAGCACGTCGAAGATCACGATGTCCGTGTCTTCCAGCAGGTGATGCTCCTTCAGCAGCTTCACCGTCTGGCCGACGACATAGCCGCCGCAGCCCGTGCCCGCGGGCGGGCCACCGGCTTCGACGCACATGACGCCGTGGCGGCCTTCCACCACGAAATCCTCGGGGCGGAGTTCCTCCGAATGGAAGCCGACGCCGTCCAGCACATCGATCACCGTCGGGATCATGCGGCCCGTCAGGGTGAAGGTGCTGTCGTGCTTCGGATCGCAGCCGATCTGCAGCACGCGCTTGCCGAGCTTGGCGAAAGCGACCGAGAGGTTGGAGCTTGTGGTGCTCTTGCCGATGCCGCCCTTGCCGTAGACCGCGAAGACCTTCGCGCCCTCGATCTTCAGGGGATCGTCCATATGAACCTGGACGCTGCCGTCACCATCCCCGCGGCGGGAGATGCTGGAGCCCGGCGGTGGTCTCATGATCACGCTCATGCGGCCATCTCCACGGTGATTCCTTCAATCCGGTCCTCGAGTTCCTCGCCGGCGCGCTTCAGCGCCTCCAGGACCTCGGCATCCGGTTCCCAATAGCGGCGCTCCTGCGCCTCGATCAGGCGGTTTGCGATCTTCGCCGATGCGGTCGGGTTGAGCTTCGCCAACCGTTCCCGCATGGCGGGGTCGAGCATGTAGGTCTCGGCCATCTGCTGGTAGATCCAGGGAGCGACCTGGCCGGTGGTGGCGGACCAGCCCATGGTGTTGGTGACCTGCGCCTCGATCTGGCGCACTCCCTCATAGCCATGGGACAGCAGGGCCTCGAACCATTTGGGGTTCAGGGCACGCGTCCGGGTCTCCAGCGCCACCTGCTCGGCGACAGTACGGATCGTGCCCTCGCCACGGGTCTGGTCGCCGACATAGACGGCGGCTTCCTGGCCGTGGCGGGCGCGGCGCACGGCGCGGGACATGCCGCCGAGCGTATCGAAATACTGGTCGATGCTGGTCAGCCCGACCTCGATGCTGTCGAGGTTCTGGTAGGTGACATCGACGCTGCCCAGCACATGGCCCAGCAGCTTGTCCTGCCGCGCTGCCTTGCCGTCGATGCCATAGGCGAAGCCCTTGCGCTTCACATAGGCCTCGGCCAGCTCATCCTCATCGGTCCAGAGTCCGGCATCGAGGATCTGGTTGACGTTGGCGCCATAGGCACCTTCCGCGTTGCCGAAGACCCGCAGCGCTGCCTGTTCCATCGTGCCGCCATGCTGCGCGATGAAGGCCAAGGCGTGCTTGCGGATGTAGTTGCGGTCGGCGGGCTCGTCGGCCTCGGCGGCCAGGAGCGCGGCCTCCGCCAGCAGGCGGGTCTGCAGCGGCAGCAGGTCCCGGAAGATGCCCGACAGCGTCACCATCACGTCGATGCGCGGGCGGCCCAGCCCCTCCAGCGGGATCAGCTTCGCGCCGGTCAGGCGGCCGTAGCTGTCATGGCGGGGTTCCGCGCCCATCAGCCACAGCGCCTGCGCGATGGGGCCGCCTTCGGTCTTCAGGTTATCGGTGCCCCACAGGACGATGGCCACCGTCTCCGGCAGTCCCTTGCCGTCAGCCTGGTGGCGGGCCAGCAGGCGGTCCGCCTGGCGGGCGCCATCCTTCACCGCGAAGGCGGAGGGGATCTTGAAGGGATCGAAGCCGTGCAGGTTGCGGCCTGTCGGCAACACCGCGGTGTTGCGCAGCAGGTCGCCGCCCGGCGCGGGGCGGATATAGCCGCCATCCAGGGCGTGCAGGATGGCCGGGATCTCGTGTTCCGTGGCCAGCAGCGCATCGAGGCGCGTGCGTTCCTCGCCGACCGGCACCCCGGCGGCATCCAGCATCGCCGCGCGCTGTTCGCGGTTCGGCACATCGCCGACCACATGCAGGCCGTGCGGGATCAGCGTGTATTCGAGTTCGAGCAGCGCATTGCCCAGCAGGCGGATCGCCTCCGGCGCCGCATCGACGGACCAGGCGGGCTCGGCCGGGGCGAGATCGACGCCGGAGGCCTGGGCCTGGACGAGCTGCGCGAGGGAGGCGCGCACGCCGGCATCGCAATCCGGCTCCAGCACCCGCCAGCGATCGAGCGACGCCTTGAGGTCGAGCAGCCCACGATAGAGGCCGGCATTCGTAACCGGCGGCGTCAGGTAGCTGATCAGCGCCGCGCCCGCGCGGCGCTTGGCGAGCATGCCTTCCGACGGGTTGTTCGAGGCATAGAGGTAGAGGTTCGGCAGATCCCCGATCAGGCGATCCGGCCAGCATTCCGCGGATAGCCCGGCCTGCTTGCCCGGCATGAACTCCAGCGCGCCATGGGTGCCGAAATGCAGCACGGCATGGGCGCCGAAATCCTCCCGGATCCAGCGGTAGAAGGCGCTGAAGGCGTGGGTGGGTGCGAAGCCACGTTCGAACAGCAGGCGCATCGGGTCGCCTTCCCAGCCGAAGCCGGGCTGCACGCCGATGAAGACATTGCCGAAGCGGGCACCGAGCACATGGATCGTCGCCCCATCGGATTGCGCGCGGCCGGGCGCCGGGCCCCATTGCCGCTCGATATCCTTCAGGTAGGGCTCCCGCCGCACATGGTCATCGGCGGGGATGCGGGCGGCGACATTGGCGACGGCGCCGAACTGCGCCGCATTGCCGATGATGATCGCATTGCGCAGCGCATCCACATCGGCGGGCACATCGACCGTGTAGCCAGCGGCCCTCATCGCGACCAGCGTGTTGAACAGCGACTGGAAGACGGAGAGATAGGCGGCCGTGCCGGTATTGCCGGCATTGGGCGGAAAGTTGAAGACCACCGCGGCGACCTTGCGATCCCGCCGCGCGGCGCGGCGCAGCGCGACCAGCTTGGCCACGCGGTCCGCCAGCGTGGCCGCGCGTTCGCGATGCGCCACCATGTCGCGGCGCACATCCTCGGCACCCGCGATGGAGCGGCCGCCATAGGTCATCGGCCAGATCGCGCCATCGAGTTCCGGGATCGCGACCATCATGGTCGCCTCCACCGGCGTCAGCCCGCGCGGATCCTCATTCCACTGCTCGATGGTCTGGAATTCGAGGGGGTGGGCGGCGAGGTACGGCACATCGAGGCGGGAGAGCATCGCCTCCGCCGCATGCGCATCATTGTAGGCGGGGCCGCCGACCAGCGAGAAGCCCGTGAGCGACAGCACGGCGTCCACGGCCGGTGCGCCGTCCCGCATGAAGAAGCGTTCCATCGCCGGGCGGTTGTCGAGGCCCGAGGCGAAGGCGGGGATCACGCGCAGGCCCTTGGTCTCCAGCGCCGCGATCACGCCATCATAGTGCGCGGCATTGCCGGCCAGGACGTAGGACCGCATGACGAGCAGCCCGACGGTGCCAAGGCGGCCCTCGCCCGGCAGCTGGTCGACCCGTTCCGTCACCTGGCCGCGCAGGCGGGGGTGGTAGAGGCCGACTTCCGGATACTCGACCGGCGGCGAGACCTTGAGCGTGCCGACCAGCCCGGCGCGCGGGCCCGCGGCGTAGCGGTTCACCAGCATGCGGACCAGATTCGCCAGGTTCGCCTGGCTGCCGGCCAGCCAGTATTGCAGCGCCAGGAAGTAGATGCGGACATCCTGCGCAGTGCCCGGGATGAAGCGCAGCAGCTTCGGCAACTCCCGCAGCATCTTCATCTGGCCCTTGCCGGAAGCCGGGGCGCCTTCCTTCTTGGCGCCGCGCAGCCGCTTCAGCATGCCCATGATGCCGGTCGCCTCGGCACCCATGTCGAAGCGGCCGATGCGGGTCAGCTTCATGACCTCGCCCGCCGACATGCAGCAGACCATGGCGTCGCAGGCATCGCGCCGCGCCTTCAGGGCGGGCAGGACCTGGCGGATGTGATCCTCCAGGAAGAGCATGGTGGCGATGATGATGTCGCCGCGTGCGATATCGGCCAGGCAGTGTTCCAGCGCCGCGGCATCGCTGCCCCATTCATCGGCGGCGTGGACGGAGAGTTCGAGGCCCGGAATCTCCCGCCGCAGCGTGGCGCGGGCCTGCATCATGGCACCGGCCAGGTGGCTATCCATGGTCACGACCACGACGCGCATCGCGGTGGTCAGTCTGTTCACGCCCTCAGGCATGGTGCCCCCTGCGTGTATGACGAAGTGTCACCTCGAGTAATGCGCCTTGGCATCGTAGAGCGTCTCGAGCGTGATGGTCCCGATCCCGCGTTCCTGCGCGAACCGTTCGGTGTTGCGACGCGCCTTGCCGCGGACGAAGAAGGGAATCTTCTTCAACTCCTTCTCGGCATCGGCACCCCAGGCGACCACCAGCGTGCCGATGACGGCAGCAGAGGGGTCGCCCGCGGCAGCGTGGGGAGTCACTGCCGCGGGCGCGGGCAGGGGCTGCGCGGCGGGCGCGGCCTCCTTGCCCAGCTGTGACGGCGCACCATGTCCCAAGTGGGAAGGCTGCGCGCCGTCGTTGAACTCGAAATCTTCCCGGAACATGCCGAGGAGATGTTCCTCCAGCCCCATCATCAGGGGGTGGACCCAGGTGTCGAACAGCACGTTCGCACCCTCGATCCCCATCTGCGGCGAATGCCGGGCGGGGAAATCCTGCACATGGACGGGTGCGGAGATGACCGCGCAGGGAATGCCGAGGCGCTTGGCCACATGGCGTTCCATCTGCGTGCCCAGCACCAGTTCGGGCTGCAGCGTCGCGATCTGCTGCTCGACCTCCAGGTAATCGTCGGTGATCAGCGGCTCGACGCCATGGGTGGCGGCGGCGGCGCGGATCTCCCGGCCGAATTCGCGGGAATAGCTGCCGAGGCCGACGACCTGGAAGCCGAGTTCCTGGCTCGCGACTCGGGCGGCGGCGATGGCGTGGGTGGCATCGCCGAAGATGAAGACGCGCTTGTTGGTGAGGTAGGTGCTGTCCACCGAGCGCGAATACCAGGGCAGCCGCAGCGTGCCGTTGGCGGTGGCGGCGGGCACGCCGGCGAGCTGCGCGACCTCCGCCACGAAATCCTTCGTTGCGCCGACACCGATCGGCACGATCGTCGTGAAGTTCTGGCCGAAGCTGCGCTTGAGCCAGGACGCCGCCTGCCCCGCCACTTCGGGATAGAGCACGACGTTGAAATCGGCATCGCCGAGCCGCGCGAGGTCCGCCGGTGTCGCGCCCATCGGCGCGATGACATTGACCTCGATGCCGAGCGTCTCCAGCAGGCGCTCCACTTCCGGCACATCGTCGCGGTGGCGGAAGCCGAGCGCGGTCGGGCCGAGGATGTTGCAGCGAGGTGCGCTGCCACGTGCACGTCGGGTGCCGGGCGCCGGCACATGCGGCCCCGCGCAGGCGCGGACGAGCTGATAGAAGGTCTCGGAGGCACCCCAATTCTCCTTCCGCTGATAGGCGGGGAGTTCGAGGGGCACGACGGGAATCGGCAGGCCGAGCGTCTTGGCCAGGCCACCCGGATCATCCTGGATCAGCTCCGCCGTGCAGCTGGAGCCGACCAGCAGCGCCTGCGGGCGGAAGCGTTCATAGGCATCGAGAACGGCCTGGCGGAACAGGTTCGCGGTATCGCCGCCGAGGTCCTGCGCCTGGAAGGTGGTGTAGGTGACGGGCGGGCGCTTCGAACGGCGCTCGATCATCGTGAACAGCAGGTCGGCGTAGGTATCGCCCTGCGGCGCGTGCAGCACGTAGTGCACGCCCTCCATCGCGGTGGCGATGCGCATCGCCCCGATATGGGGCGGGCCTTCATAGGTCCAGACGGCGAGCTGCATGGCGCTACACCATCAACTTGGCGCGCCGCACGAGCGGGCGGGCGAATAGTTCGGCGAGATCGGCGGCCTGGTCGAAGCCCTGGATGGGCGTGAAGACCAGCTCGATCGACCATTTGGTCGTCATGCCCTCGGCCTCCAGCGGATTGGCGAGGCCAAGGCCGCAGACCGCGATGTCCGGCTTCGCGGCGCGGCAGCGATCGAGCTGGCGCTCCACATCCTGGCCCTCGGACAGCATCGTGCCGGCCGGCAGCATGGCCAGTTCCTCGGCCAGATGGTGCTTCTGCAGGTAGGGCGTGCCGACTTCCGCCAGCTTCATGCCGAGTTCGCGGGACAGGAAGCGCGCGATGGGGATTTCCAGCTGGCTGTCGGGGAAGAAGAAGATACTCTTGCCGTCGAGTCGCTCGCGGATGCGGCCCAGCGCCGCGCGGGCGCGGGTGGCGGCGGGGGCGATGGCCTCGGCGATGCGGGCGGCGGGCGTGCCCCAGACCTGCGCGGCCGCGGTCAGCCAGGCGGTGGTGCCCTCCACGCCCAGCGGGAAGGGTGCCGCGATACGGGTGGCACAGCGGGCTTCGAGCGCGCGGGCAGTGTCGTTGAGGAAGGGCTGCGCCAGGATGTAGCGCGTGCCCGGGCCGATCGGCGGCAGTTCGGAAGCGCGGCGGCTCGGCAGGAAACGCACGGGGCCGACGCCGAGGGCGGCGAAGAGGCGAAGGAACTGGTCCTCCACCACCTCGGCCAGGGCACCCACCACCAGCAGGGAGCGCGCGGTGCCGGGCTCGGCCGGCATCTCGGGCACCAGGGCCGCGAGGCAGGCATCCTCGCCCTGGGTGAAGGTCGTCTCGATGCCACTGCCGCTGTAGTTCAGCACGCGGACACCGGGGCTGAAGCGGCGGGACAGGCGCTGCGCGGCGCGGGAGAGGTCAAGCTTGATGACCTCGCTCGGGCAGGAACCGACCAGGAAGAGCAGCTTGATGTCCGGGCGACGCTCGATGAGGCGCGTCACCACCCGGTCCAGCTCGTCATTGCAGTCGGCGAGGCCGGCCAGGTCCCGCTCATCGATGATGGCGGTGGCGAAGCGGGGCTCGGCGAAGATCATGACGCCGGCGGCGGATTGCAGCAGGTGGGCGCAGGTCCGGCTGCCGACGACCAGGAAGAAGGCGTCCTGGATCTTGCGGTGCAGCCAGACGATGCCGGTGAGGCCGCAGAACACCTCCCGCTGGCCACGCTCCCGCAGGACGGGGGCATCCCCGCAGCCGGAGACAGGCACGGCGGGAAGGGCTGCGGCGGCGCTCATGCGGCTGACATTCCGGCCGGGCCACCACGGGCCAGCGCTTCGTCCCGCCGGGCGGCGCGCAGCTTCAGGACGAACTGCGCGGCGTTGACGAGGTAGGCGGCATAGGCGGCGAGCGCCAGGAGCATCTGACCCTGCCCGTCACCGACCCCGAGCAGCACGGTGCCGAGATAGGCGGTGTGCAGCCCCAGCACGAGCATCGAGAAGACGTCTTCCCAATAGAAGGCGGGGGCGAAGAGCCAGCGGCCGAAGACCACCTTCTCCCAGATCGAGCCCGTCACCATGATGACGTAGAGAACGATGGTCTTGACGACGACGGAGGCGGTGGCGACGGCCAGCCCCTCACCCGTGCTGAGGTAGCGGACCACGAGACCGAGGCTGACCAGGAAGACGGCGAATTGCAGGGGCGCGAGGATGCCCTGCACCAGGGTCCAGGGAGAGGCATCGCGGCGCTGCCGCTCGGCCTCCGTATAAAGGGGCTGACGCTGGCCGGCCTGGGCCCGGGCATGGCGGGCGGACCGACCGGTGGTTGCGCCCCAGGGCGACGCATCCAGGGCGTCCAGCAGGCCAGACAAACCGTTCGTTGTAAGCATTGCTTGACAACCCTCCGTCAAAGGCGGTCCGTTGGCCGCACGAGGCTGCCGCTGCCCCTGCACGACGGCCGACGAAGGGAGAAACTGCCGAGAAAGCCTGCGCAAACTGGCCCCGAAGGCCTGGAACCGCGCATTTCTTTCTCTCCCACTCGTCCTTGTTCAGGGAGGCTAGAAGCCCGGACCTCGTAGTGTCAAGCGTGATTGACGTAAATCGCGATTGACAGGAAGGGCCGGTGCGGTTGAAGTGTCATCACGGGAGCAGGGCGATGTCGCCGAAGCCCACGACCACGGGAAACGCCATGAGTGAGGTCAGCACACAGGCCAAGGAGGGGGGTGCCAGCGGCGCCCCGGGCCTGTCGCGTGACCAGGCCGGCGATGGCGATCGACAATCCCCGCAGGCCAATCCGCGCGCGCCGCCGCGGCAGGCCAAGCCCCCGGGCGGCGAGAGGCGGCGCGTCGCGCTGCTCGCCCGGACGCTGGAGACGGAGGTCATCCCCCGTCTCGTGCTTGCCCGGCGGGAAGCGAACTCCCCCGCCTATATCGAGACGCCAGGCGGGGCGTTTCCGCAGCCCGAGGATGTCTCCGTGGTCGCCGGCCTGGCGATGACCGGGGATCTGTCCGGGGCGCTTGACTACATCAGCGGCCTTCGTGCCCGCGGCATGCCGCTGGAGATGGTGTACCTGCAGCTTCTTGCCCCCGTCGCCCGGCGGCTTGGCGAATTGTGGGAACAGGATCGCTGCGACTTCACGGCCGTGACGGTCGGCCTCTGCTGCCTGCAGCAGGTGGTGCTGGAGAACAGCCCCGCCTTCCAGCCCCGCATCGGGCGCGCCGATGTCGATCGCCGCATCCTGCTGGCGCCCGTGCCCGGCGAACAGCACAGCTTCGGCCTGCTGATGGTGGGCGAATTCTTCCGTCGCCAGGGCTGGGACGTCAGTTCCGGCAGCGGCACCACGACCAAGGAACTGGCCGCGATGGTGCGGCGGCAATGGTTCGCCGCCGTCGGCCTTTCGCTGGCCTGCGAGGACAGGCTGGAGGTTCTGGCAACGACGATCCGGGAGGTCCGCAGGGCCTCGCGGAATCCGCAGATCGGGGTGCTCGTCGGCGGACGGGTATTCATCGACCGACCGGAGTTGGCAGCGCTGGTTGGCGCCGATGCCACCGCTCCGGACGGGCAGCAGGCAGCTCTCAAGGCCGAGACGCTGCTGGCGCTGCTGATGCGGGAAGCCTGACCGGCCGGAAGGCCAGTCGGATTTTACACATTGAATCAGTATGTTGACGATCATGAGGGGTGGGTTGAGAAGGGGGGCCCCTGGGATGAAGGACGGGATGGCTCGTGAAATCGTTCAATGCCCCAAGGACGTCGCTCGGACAGCTCGATGCGGATGCAACCGCGGGCTTGATCGCGGCTGCCGCGGACATCGCGCTCGTGCTTGATGCGAGCGGGGCCATTCGTGACCTGGCCTTCAGCAGCGAGGAGCTGGCCCGCGAGTTCGATTCGCATGATGGCTGGCTGGGTCGCTTCTGGGGCGACACGGTCGCGAAGGACAGCCGCCCCAAGGTCGATGCGATGCTGGAGCAGCCGCCGGCGAGCGAGGCGCCGCGCTGGCGCCATGTGAACCAGCTTTCGGCCCGCGGTGCCTCGATCCCCCTCCTCTGCTCCGTGGCGCCGGTCGGCAGCCAGGGGCGTCGCGTGGTCTTCGGGCGGGATCTTCGCCCCGTCTCCCAGCTGCAGCAGCGCCTGGTCGAGGTGCAGCAATCCATGGAGCGGGATTATTCCCGCCTTCGCCAGGCGGAGACCCGCTACCGCCTGCTGTTCCAGATGTCCGTGGACCCGGTGCTGATCCTGGAAGCCGAGTCGCAGCGGATCATGGAGGCCAATCCCTCCGCCCAGCGGCTGTTCGGTCGCACCGCGCGCCGGATGCCGGGGCGCGTCCTGTCCGATGTCTTCGCGCCGGAGGACCGCGCCGCCGTTCAGGCGCTGCTCGCCACCGTGCGCAGCGCCGGTCGCGCCGATGATGTCCGCGCCCGGCTGGCGGAGGGCGCGCAGGATGTCCTCGTCTCCGCCTCGACCTTCCGGCAGGAAGGCGGGCTGCTGTTCCTGGTGCGGTTCTCCGTCATCGGCGATGCCGGCCAGGCGCTGATGCTGCCGGAAGCCAAGACCAAGCTGCTGAAGGTTGTGGAAGTGGTGCCGGACGCCTTTGTCGTCACCGACAGCGCCGCCCGCATCCTGACCGCGAACGCCGCCTTCCTCGACATGGCGCAGGTGACGACGGAGGAGCAGGCGCGGGGCGAGCCGCTGGACCGCTGGCTCGGCCGGCAGGGGGTGGAGGTGGAGGTGCTGCTCTCCACGCTGCGCAGCCGGGGTTCCGTCCGCCTTTACGCCTCCACGCTGCGGGGCGAATTGGGCGGGCAGTCGGAGGTCGAGATCTCCGCCGTGTCCGTGATGAATGGCGGCCAGCCCTGCTTCGGCTTCGCGATCCGCGACATCGGGCCGCGGCTGCGGCCGCCGGTGCGCGCGCAGGAAGGTGCCACGCGGTCCGTGGAGCAGTTGACGGAACTCATCGGCCGGGTGCCGCTGAAGGATCTGGTGCGGGAAGCGACGGACGCGATCGAGCGGCTGTGCATCGAGGCCGCGCTGGAACTGACCGGCGACAACCGCGCATCGGCGGCGGAAATGCTCGGGCTGTCGCGGCAGTCGCTCTACGTGAAGCTGCGGCGCTATGGCCTCGGCGACCTGACGGCGGATGAGGGGCAGGACTGACCCATGCCGAGCGGGACCGACATCGTGGGGCGTGCGGGCGGGCAGCGGTTGCAGCCCTCGGCGGTGCTGGAACTGCTGAAGCCGGTCACGTGGTTCCCGCCGATGTGGGCCTTCGCCTGCGGCGCGGTGGCGTCCGGCGCCGCCTTCCTTGATGTCTATCCGATGATCGCGCTCGGCATCCTGCTGGCGGGGCCGATGGTCTGCGGCATGAGCCAGGCGGTGAATGACTGGTTCGACCGGCATGTGGACGCCATCAACGAACCGCAGCGGCCGATTCCCTCGGGCCGGATGCCGGGGCGGAGCGGGCTGTATGTCGCGATCGGCTGGACCTTCGCCTCCCTGCTCGTCGGCGCGGCACTTGGGCCCTGGGGCTTCGCGGCGACGGTGCTGGCGGTGGTCATGGCCTGGATCTACTCCGCGCCGCCGCTGCGCCTGAAGCAGAATGGCTGGTGGGGCAATCTGGCCTGCGGGATGAGCTACGAGACCCTGCCCTGGCTCACCGCGACCGCGGTGCTGGCGGGCAGCGCGCCGGACCCGAAGGTGGTGCTGGTGGCGGTGCTCTACGGGTTGGGCGCGCATGGCATCATGACGCTGAACGACTTCAAGTCGATCGAGGGTGACACGCGCTTCGGGCTGCGGTCCCTGCCGGTGATCCTGGGCGCCGAACGCGCGGCGAAGGTGGCCTGCCTGTTCATGGCGGCGCCGCAGGCGGTGGTGGCGGCGCTGCTGCTGGCCTGGGGCGCGCCCCTGCAGGCGGCGATGGTGGCAGGCGTGCTGGTGGCGCAGGGGCTGCTGATGCGCAAGCTGCTGCGGGACCCGCGCGGCCTGGCGCCCTGGTACAATGGCACGGGCATCACGCTGTATGTGTCGGGCATGATGGTGAGCGCGGTCGCGCTGTCTGGCGGCATGCCGTGAACGCGCTTCCGCCGCTGGGCTGGCTCGGCATCCTGCGCCTCGGCCTGGTGCAGACTTCGCTTGGCGCCATCGTCGTGCTGACCACGGCGGCGCTGAACCGCGTGATGGTGGTGGAACACGCGCTGCCGGCGACGCTGCCGGGCGTGCTGGTGGCGCTGCACTACGCCGTGCAGATGCTCAGGCCGCGGCTTGGCCATGGGTCGGACCAGGGCGGGCGTCGCACGCCCTGGATCATCGGCGGCATGGCGGTGCTGGGGCTGGGTGGCGTGCTGGCGGCGGTGGCGACGGCCTGGATGGGCACGGCGCTGGTCCCCGGCATCGCGCTGGCCGTGCTGGCCTTCCTGCTGGTGGGTATCGGCGTCGGCGCGGCGGGAACTTCGCTGCTGGTGCTGCTGGCGGCGCGGGTTGCGCCCGCACGGCGGCCGGCGGCCGCGAGCCTGGTGTGGATCATGATGATCGCGGGCTTCGTCATCACCACCGCGATTTCCGGCAGGCTGCTGGACCCCTATTCGGGCCCGCGCCTGGTGGCGGTGGCGGCGGGCGTTTCCGTGATCGCCTTCCTGCTGGCGCTGCTGGCGGTGGCGGAGATCGAGGGGCCGAGCCCCGCGCGGCGGGATGCGGACCGTGCGACGCAGGCACCCTTCATGGTGGCCCTCAAGCAGGTCTGGGCGGAGCCCGAGGCGCGGCAATTCACCATCTTCGTCTTCGTCTCCATGCTGGCCTACAGCGCGCAGGACCTGATCCTGGAGCCCTTCGCCGGCACCGTCTTCGGCATGACGCTCGGGGAGACCACCAGGCTTTCCTCGATGCAGCATGGCGGCGTGCTGGTGGGGATGATCGTCATCGCCATCGTCGGCAGCCTGTCCGGCGGCCGCATCGCTGTACTGCGTGCCTGGGCGGTGGGCGGCTGCCTGGCGGCGGCGGCGCTGCTGGCGACGCTGGCGGGCGCGGGCATGGCGGGCATCGGCTTCCCGATCCGGGAGGCTTTCTTCGCCCTGGGCGTCGCCAATGGCGCCTTCGCCGCGGCGGCCATCGCGTCGATGATGCAGCTCGTCTCCCGCGGGCGGGATGGGCGGGAAGGCGTGCGGATGGGGATGTTCGGCGCGGCGCAGGCGATCGCCTTCGGCGCGGGCGGTCTGGCCGGCACGGTGGTGCTGGATGTGGGCCGGCTGGTCACGGGCAGCGCCGGCGGCGGCTACGTCACCGTCTTCGTGGCCGATGCCCTGCTGTTCCTGGCGTCCGCGATGCTCGCTGCCCGGATCGGGCGGCCGGCAACGGAAAAGTCACGCGATTACGCTTCGATCAGCAGCCGCGATGCGCGGCTGGCCAATGGCGACTGAACGGAAGGATGGCCTCCATGAACAGCGCCGGGATCTTCGATGTGGTGGTGGTAGGGGGTGGCCCCGCGGGCGCCACCGCCGCGCATGACCTGGCGCGGCAGGGGCGGACCGTCGCGCTGCTGGACAAGGCGGGGCGCATCAAGCCCTGCGGCGGTGCCATTCCGCCCCGCGCGATCCGGGACTTCGACATCCCGAACCACCTGATCGTCGCCCGCATCAACGCCGCGCGCATGATCTCCCCCACCGACAAGGAGGTGGACATGCCCGTGGAGAACGGCTTCGTCGGCATGGTGGACCGCGATGTCTTCGACGAATTCCTGCGCGTCCGCGCCGCGGAAGCGGGTGCCGAGCGCCTGACCGGGAGCTTCGAGGCGGTGGAGCATGACGCCGATGGCGTCACGGTCGTCACCTGGACGCCCAAGGGTGCGCCCGATGGCACGGCGCCGCTGCGCCTGCGCACGCGCTGCGTGATCGGCGCCGATGGCGCGCGCAGCCAGGTCGGCAAGCAGACGGTGAAGGGCGCGGAGAAGATTCCCTGCGTCTTCGCCTACCACGAGATCGTGGAAGCGCCGAAGGGCGACGAGATCGCCAAGTACGACGCCAGGCGCTGCGACGTCGTCTACAACGGCCGCTACTCGCCCGATTTCTACAGCTGGATCTTCCCGCATGGGGACAAGATCTCCATCGGTACGGGGTCCGCGCATAAGGGCTTCTCGCTGCGCGGTTCGGTCGGCGAATTGCGCGCGGCGACGGGCATGGACCAGTTGAAGACCATCCGCCGCGAAGGCGCGCCCATTCCGCTGAAGCCCCTGAAGAAGTGGGACAACGGCCGGGACGTGGTGCTGGCCGGCGATGCCGCCGGCGTGGTCGCGCCGGCATCGGGCGAGGGCATCTACTACGCCATGCTGTGCGGGCGGCTCGCCGCCGATGCCGCGGCGGAATTCGTCGCGACCGGGGATTCGCGGGCACTCGCCACCGCGCGCAAGCGCTTCATGAAGGCGCATGGCCGCGTCTTCTGGATCCTCGGGATCATGCAGTACTTCTGGTACTCCTCCGACAAGCGGCGGGAGAAGTTCGTGAAGATCTGCCAGGACAAGGACGTGCAGCGCCTGACCTGGGAATCCTACATGAACAAGGAACTCGTGCGCCGCGATCCGATGGCGCATGTGCGGATCTTCTTCAAGGACCTCGCGCATCTGTTCGGCTTCGCCCGGGCATGACGCACCTCCTCCTCCTCCCCGCGCGCGGAGACGCCTGAGCATGCTGCTGTCATCACTCGACCAATCCACCGAGGGCCACCGCCACCGCGGTGCCATGCACGGGCATTCGCCCCATCACCGGCAGTCCACGCGCACCCTGCCGCTGAAGGTCGGCACGCGGGGATCGCCGCTGGCACTGTGGCAGACGCGGCATTTCCTCGAACTCATCACCAAGGTCTGCCCGCTGCTGCGGGAGGTGAAGGCCTTCGAGGAATGCGTCATCGCCACCAGCGGCGACAAGATCCAGGACAAGCGCCTGGCCGATATCGGCGGGAAGGGTCTCTTCGCGAAGGAGATCCATGAGGCGCTGCTCGATGGCCGCGTGGATTTTGCCGTGCACAGCATGAAGGACCTGGAGACGGAGCTGCCGCCCGGCATCGTCCTGGCCTGCGCGCTGAAGCGGGAGGACAGCCGCGATGCCATCGTCACCGGCCCCGATTGCGCCGGCGTCGATCGCGACGATCCCTATGCCTGCCTGCCGCGCGGCGCGCTGATCGGCACGGCCTCCGTCCGCCGGCAGAGCCAGCTGCTGCATGCGCGCCCCGACCTGCAGGTGGAGATCATCCGCGGCAGCGTGCAGTCCCGGCTTTCCAAGGTGCGGGCGGAAGGCGGGCCGCAGGCGTCGCTGCTCGCCATCGCGGGCCTCAAGCGGCTGGAAATGGCGCATGAGGCCGCGGTGGTGCTGGACGCGGAGACGATGGTGCCGGCGGCCTGCCAGGGCATCGTCGGCGTCACCGTCCGCGCCGATGACGTGGAACTGCGCGAACTGCTCTCCGCCATCGAGGATGGGGAGGCTGCCTCCGTCAGCGCGGCGGAGCGCGCGCTGCTGGGCTCGCTCGACGGGTCGTGCCGCACGCCGATCGGGGGCCATGCACAGGTGATGCCGGATGGGCAATTGCTACTGACCGGCCTCGTGGCGCGGGCGGATGGGTCCTTCCTGCTGAAGCGGAAGCTCTGGGGTGCCAAGGCGGATGCGGCGGCGATGGGCCGCGAGCTGGGCGAAAGCCTGCGGCGGGACAGCCCGGCCGACATCTTCGGCTGACCGGCGGTTCAGCGGCGAACCCGCAGCCAGAGGTCGAGGAGATGCGCGGCGAAGGCGCCCGTGAGCGCCATCGCCACCCAGGGCCAGCCCGCGCCCACCAGGGCGGCCCGCAGCGCCAGCACCAGGGCCACGCCCGGCAGGGCCAGGCCCAGCACGGCGGCGGGCGCCAGGCCGCGGCCGGTGCGGCGGTGCCAGACCACCAGCAGCGCCGCCTCCAGCACCAGCACCAGCAGCACCAGGTCGGCGACGTGGCCGGTGGCGAAGAATTCAGCCATGCGCGCATCCCTGCCCTTCAGCACGCAATCGTAGCGCGTGTGGCGGCAACCTGAAGGCAGTTTCATGCGCTGGGAGGGTTGCGCCCTCCGCTGCTGGCGCCACCTTGCGCCGGGCGGGAAAGACGCCATAAGCGTTGAGGCTCGTTCAACCTGCGCCGCGCCTGAAGACGCCCGCGGCGGGGCCGTTTCGACGAGACACGTTCAAGGAGGATCGCTGGAATGCGACATCTGACTCTGGCCATGGTGACGGCCCTTGCCTTCGCTCCCTTCGCCGCCCAGGCGCAGGATGCCGCGGCCGGTGCCCGCGTGTTCAACCAGTGCCGTGCCTGCCACACCATCGATGCCGGCGGCCGGAACGGCGTCGGCCCCAACCTGCACGGCATCGTCGGCCGCGCGGCGGGCTCGATCGAGGGCTTCCGCTATTCCGCCAACATGCAGGAATGGCGCGCGGGCCAGACCTGGACCGAGGAAAACCTCCGCCGCTACATCGGCAACCCGAAGGATCTCCTGCCCCGCGGCAGCATGTCCTTCCCGGGTATCCGGAACGAGCAGCAGCTGAACGACCTGATCGCCTACCTGAAGACCCAGGGCTGACCGGGTGGGCGGTGGCCGGTAGACCGGCCGCCGCCCCCTTCCCTACGGGATCGCCGCCGGCAGGCCTTCCCAGGCCTCCTCCACCGAGAGCGGCCGCGGCATCATTCCCTGTTCCGTGCAGTACCGGATGGCCAGCGCCAAGGCGGGCCGAAGGGTCTCGCGCGTGTGCATGCGCGCGCCGGATGCGGCGAGCATCCGCATGAGTTCCACCAGCAGTTCCGGGCGGGCATCCGCCACATCCCGCCGCACCACCACCAGGTGGTTGACGGGGATGAAGCCGTGGCGGTCGCGGAATTGCGCGCCGGCGGCCTCGGGATCCGGGAAGACGGTGCGCAGTCCCGTCGGCAGGTCATTGCCGAAGATGCCGGCCGCGGCCTCTCCCGATCGTGTCATGGCCAGCAGGTCCTGCGCGGCGGTGCCGCGCGTGACCCAGGGTGGATCCATGAATTCGGGGACATGCGCGTCCTCGAAGGTCGTCCAGCGCTGGGCGTCGGCACGGATGCCGTGGAACTCCGCGAGGCTGCCGCGCAGCCACATCCCCGTGGTCTGGCTGTAGGCCCGCACCGCGATATGCGCGCCGGAGAGGTCGGCAGGGCCGCGGACCGGGCCATCGATGGCGGTCAGCAGTGCGGATTCCTGCGCGCGTTCGGCCAGCACGACGGGCAGCAGGACCATCGGCTTGCCATAGGCCTTGGCCATCAGGAAGGTGGCGATCGCCATCTCGCTGACCTCGAAGGCGGATTGCCGCACCATCGCCGGGAAGGCCTTGCTGGGCGGGGTGTGGCGGATGTTGTCCAGCGCCAGCAGGTCCGACCCCACGCGGCCTTCCAGCAGCGCAGCCGTTTCGGGATAGGCGCCGATGGCGGCGCGCAGCGTGGACAGGGTCAAGGCGATCCTCATCGCCACCCGGGGGTTGCCCGGGCGGCGTTCTCTCGGTGGCGGCGGCGAGGGTTCAGTCGCGGTAGGACGGGTCGATCCGGTCCAGCTTCCGCAGCAGCGCCGGCCATTCCATCACGCCATAGGGGCGGCGCGTGCCGGGCTGGTAGTTGTTCCAGGTGGCATCCACCACGGCCTGCGGCACCTCCACCAGCTTCTGCCCGGTCGCCTGCGCGGCCAGCTGCGCGCGGCAGGAGAGTTCCAGCCGGTGCATGGCGTTGAAGGCCTCGCCGACCGACTTGCCGATGGTCAGCAGCCCGTGGTTGCGCAGGATCAGCGCGTTGTTGTCGCCGAGGTCGCGGACCAGGCGTTCCTGCATCTCCAGGTCCAGCACCACGCCTTCATAGTCGTGGTAGCCGATCTTCGCGAAGCGCATGGAGGTCTGGTTCATCGGCAGCAGGCCGCATTCCAGTGAGGAGACGGCCATGCCCGGCCAGGTATGGGTGTGGATGACGCAGGCGATCTCGTGCTTCGCCTCATGGATCGCGCCATGGATGACGAAGCCCGCGCGGTTGACGCCGTAGGAGAGGCCGCCCGGGAATTCGGGCTTCGCCAGCACGTTGCCATGCACGTCGATCTTCACGAGCGACGACGCGGTGATCTCCTCATAGAGCATCCCATAGGCGTTGATGAGGAAGGCGCCATCCTCACCGGGCACTCGAACAGAAATGTGGTTCGCGGCCATGTCGGACATGCCGTAGAGGTCCGTCAGGCGGTAGCAGGCGGCGAGGTCGATGCGGGCCTGCCATTCCTCTGGCGAGACGCGGTCGCGCATGGAGGGGATCTGGAAGCGTTCGGCGGCGCTGTCGGGCATGGGTCGGTTCCTCGGGTCTTATTCGGGCGATGCGCCGGAGGCGCGGACGATGGCGGACCACCGCCTGATCTCATGGGCGATGAAGGTGCCGAAGGCTTCCGGGCCATTGCCCACGGGGTCGGCGCCCTGTTCGATCATGGTGCGTTCGATGGCGGGCACGCGCAACGCCGCGTGACTGTCATCCGCGATCTTGCGGATGATCTCGGGCGGCGTGCGGGCCGGCGCCACCATGCCGAACCAGGAGGATGCGTCGAATTCGGGGAAGCCGAGTTCGACCATCGTCGGCACATCCGGGTTCGACCGCGACCGCTGGGTGGAGGAGACGGCGAGCGGCCGCAGGCGGTTGCCGCGGATCTGTTCCATGACGGAGGGGATGGTGGCGAACATGAAGTCGATGCGGCCCGACAGCAAATCGTTCAGCGCGACGGCGCCACGATAGGGCACGTGCTCCGTCCGGATGCCCGCCATCTGGTCCAGCATGACGCCCGAGAGGTGGGAGGAGGTGCCGACGCCCGTCGATCCATAGGACAACTGCCCGGGCCGGCGCTTCGCCTCCGCGATCAGGCCGGCGACATCGCGGGCGGGGTGGTTCGGCGCCACCACGAGGATGTTCGGCACCCCCGCCAGCAGCGTGATCGGCGCCAGGTCGCGCAGCGTGTCATAGGGCATGTTGCGGACGAGGGACTGGTTCACCGCCAGCGGCCCGACGGAGCCCACCATGATGGTGTAGCCATCGGGGGCGGAGCGGACGACATGCTCGGTCCCGATATTGCCGCCGGCGCCCGGGCGGTTGTCGATGACGACGGACTGGCCCCACATTTCCGAGAGGTGGGCGCCGACCAGGCGCGCGATGATGTCCGTGGTGCCGCCGGGCGTGAAGGCCACGACGATGCGCACGGGCCGGTTCGGCCAGGGCGCGGCCTGCGCGCGGGCAAGGCCAGGGACCGCTAGCAGGGGCAAGGCGATCAGGGCGCGCCGTGCGATCTTCATGGTCCGTTCTATTCTCCCGTCGGGCGGTCGTTCTGCCGCCTCATTCAAAGCGGCGCATCCTGTCCCAGGGCGGCCCATGCGACAAATGGAAAGAATGCGCGGGCCGTGCTGTTTCGTGCATCAATCCGGATGGCGTCAATCCAGGCGCAGGCCGATGGCGCGGATCACCGGCGTCCAGGTCGCGCGTTCCTGGGCGAGGTATTCCGCGAGATGCTCCGGGTTGCTGGCGGCGGGCTCGGCCCCCTGGCGGGCGAGCGCGCCGCGGACGGCCTCCTCGGCCAGCGCTTCGTTGAGCGCGGCTGCGATGCGGTCCAGCACGGGCCGTGGCGTGCCGGCGGGCGCCAGCAGGGCCTGGAAGTTGCGGACGACCAACTGGGGAAAGCCTTCCTCCGCCGTGGTCGGGATGGCGGGGACGAGGGGGGAGCGCCGCGGCGCCGTCGTGGCCAGCGCACGAAGGCGGCCATTCTCGACCAGGTTCAGCACCGCGGAGATGTCGCCGAACAGCGCCTCGATCTTCCCGCCCATCAGATCGGGCAGCGCCGCGCCCGTGCCGCGATAGGGCACGTGTTCCAGCCGGATGCCGGCGAGCTGGCCGAGCAGTTCGGCCGCCAGGTGCGGCGTGGTGCCGATGCCGGCGGAGCCCATGTTGATCTCGCCCGGCCGCGCCTTCGCGAGGGCCACGAATTCGGCGAGGCTGCGGGCCGGCAGGTTCGGCGTGACGACCAGGATCTGCGGGCTGTCCGCGATCAGCGCGACGGGGGCGAGGGCGTTCAGCAGGTCCGGCGCGCTGGCGCCGCCCGCCGCGGGCGCGATGACCAGCGGGCCGGAGGAGCCGACGAGCAGCGTATAGCCATCGGGCCTGGCGGCGGCGACGTAGCGCGCGCCGACGACGCCGCCCGCGCCCGCGCGGTTCTCCACCACCACGGGCTGGCCGAGGCGACGACGCAGCCCCTCCGCCGCCGGGCGGGCAACATTGTCCACCGGGCCGCCGGGGGCGAAGGGCACCACGAGGGAGACCGCGCGCTGCGGCCAGGATTCCTGGGCACGCGCCAGAGCGGGCAGCAGAAGGGGCGTGGCGAGAAGCGCGCGGCGTTGCATGGTCTCAGCGTCCCTTGAAGATGGGCTTCCGCTTCTCGGCGAAGGCCTTCCAGGCTTCCTGCGTATCCTCGGTGGAGGCCAGCGCCACGGTCTGCGACTGCTCGAAGCGGTAGCCCTCATGCAGCGGCATGTATTCGGTGACCTGGAAGCTCTTCTTCGCGGCCTGGACGGCGAGCGGCACCTTGCCCGCGATCTCCCGCCCGATCTTCTGGGCCTCCGCCAGCAGCGCGTCGCGCGGCAGGCAGAGGGAGGCCGCGCCCATGCGCAGCAGATCGGGGCCGGTGAAGCGGCGCGCGGTGTAGATCATGAGGCGCGCATCGGACTGGCCGAGATGGCGCAGCACATGGCGCACGCCGCCGGCCAGGCCGACATCGACCTCCGTCATCGCCAGGTAGCTTTCCTCCGCCACCAGGATGATGTCGGCGCAGAGCGCCAGCACGCAGCCCGCGCCGATGCCGAGGCCGTTGACGGCCGCGATCACCGGCTTGCCGCATTCCATCACGCTGTCGAAGACGGCGCGCGTCAGGCGGTTGTGGCGGGGATAGGCGCCGGGCTCGCCGGCGATGTTCGGGCGTTCCTTGAGGTCCGCGCCGGCGCAGAAAGCCTTGCCGTTCGCGGTCAGCACCACGGCGCGGACATCGTCGCGGTCATGCAATTCGTCGAAGGCGCGCACGATCTCCTGCCGCATGGCGAGGTTCATCGCATTCACCGGCGGGCGGTTGAGCGTGACGGTGGCGACGTAGTCCGCCACCTCCAGAGTCAGAGTCTCGTAAGGCGTGCTCATTCCGCGCGAATCCCCGCTGCCTCGATCACCTGTTTCCACCGCGCGCTTTCCGCGCGGATGGTCGCCGCCAGCTCCTCCGGCGTGGAGGGCGTGGCTTCCTCGCCCAGCGCTTCCATGCGGGCGCGGTAGGCAGGGTCGTTGAGGATGCCGACCACGGCCTGGTTGAGCCGCGCGACGATGGGCGCCGGCGTGCCGCCGGTGGTGGCGATGTAGTTGAACGGCGCGGCATCGAAGCCCGGCAGCGTTTCCGCCAAGGCGGGCAGGTCGGACGCCAGCGCGGAACGCTGCGGCGTGGTGACGCCAAGCGCACGGAGATGACCCGAACGCGACGGCGGCAGCAGGATGGAGAGCGTGTCCAGCGCCATGCTGACCGTGCCGCCCATGAGGTCCGTCAGCGCCTGGCTGGTGCCGCGATAGGGCACATGGGTGATGTCGATCTGCGCCAGGAATTTCAGCATCTCCCCCGCCAGGTGGGAGGAGGATCCGATGCCGGAGGAGGCGAAGGTCAGCGTGCCGGGCCGCGCCTTTGCCAGCGCGATCAGCTCCTGGACGTTGCGCACCGGCAGGCCGGGATGCACCGCCAGCAGGTTCGGCGCGCGCTTGTAGCCGGCGACGGGGGCGAAATCCCGTTCCGGGTCATAGGGCACGCTGCGCATGAGGTGCGGATTGATGATCTGCGGCCCCGGCGTGCCGTAGAGCAGCGTGTGCCCATCCGGCTGCGCCCGCGCCACGGCCTGCGCGCCGATGGTGGCGCCGCCGCCGGGGCGGTTCTCCACCACCACGGGCTGGCCGAGCACCGCGGAAAGCGGCTCCGCGAGTTGCCGCGCGCTGGCATCGGCGGAACCGCCGGCGGCGAAGGGGCAGATCATCCGCAACGGGCGGTTGGGGAAGGCCTGGGCCCATGCAAGGGAAGGCGTGGCGAGGGCCGCGGCGATGGCGGCGCGACGGGTGATGCTCATTCGGCGGTGATCCCTCCCTGGCGGATCACCGGGCCCCAGCGATCCGATTCCTCCCGCACCATGGCGGCCAGTGCCTGCGGCGTGCCGCCCAGCTTCTCGATTCCCAGTGCCTCGAACCGCGCGCGCATGGCGGGCTGGTCGAGGATGGTGTTGACCGTGGCGTTGAGCACCGCGATCACCTCCGGCGGCGTGCGCGCGGGGGCCAGCAGGTAGTTGAAGCTGGCGTCGTGATATCCCGGCAGCGTGGCCGCCACCGTCGGCAGTTCGGGCGCCGCGGCGGCGGGATCGGCGGTGGAGACGGCAAGGGCGCGCAGGCGCCCGTCCCGCACCAGCGGCAGCAGCGTCGCGATGTTGTCCATCATGAAATCGACGCGTCCGCCCATGACTTCCTGCACGGCCGGCGCGGTGCCGCGGAAGGGCACGTGCAGCATCTCCACATTGGCCATCTGGCCCAGCATCGCCGCGGCGAGGTGGCCGGAGGAGGCAACGCCCGCGCTGGCGAAGGTCAGCGCATTCGCCTCCCGCCGCGCCAGGGCGATGAGGCCGGGGATGTCGCGCGCGGCGAAATCGGGCCGCACCACCAGCAGCTTCGGCGCGCGCAGCACCGCGATCACCGGCGCGAAATCGGCGACGGGATCATAGGGCAGCGTGCGCATCAGATGCGGGTTGAGGATCTGCACATTGGGCGTGGCGTAGAGCAGCGTGTGGCCATCGGCGGGCGCGCGCGCCACCGCGACGGCACCGATGGTGGTGCCGCCGCCCGGGCGGTTCTCCACTGTCATGGGCTGGCCGAGCAGCGCTGCCAGCTGTTCCGCGATGACGCGCCCGACCGTATCCGCCGCGCCGCCAGGCGCGAAGGGAACGACCATGCGCATGGGCCGGCTTGGCGCCCAGGGCGTCTGCGCCAGGGCGGGCATGGCCAGGCTTGAGAGGAGAAGGCTGCGGCGCACGATCATTCGAGGGTGATCCGCTGCGCGGTGATGACGCCACGCCAGCGCGCGATCTCCTCCTGGATCATCGCCGCCAGTTCCTCCCGCGTGCCGCCCAGCGCTTCCGCGCCGAGCGCGGCAAAGCGGGCGCGGATGGCGGGGTCCTTCAGCACGCGGTCGAAGGCGGCGTTGAGGCTGCCGGTGATCTCGGGCGGTGTGCGGCCGGGGGCGAGGATGTAGTTGAAGCTGGCATCATGGAAGCCGGGCAGCGTGTCCGCGATCGGCGGCAGTTCCGGCGCGGCCTCCGCCCTGTCCCGCGTGCTGACGGCCAGCGCGCGGAGGCGCCCTTCCCGCACCAGCGGCAGCAGCGCCGCGGCGGTGTCGAGGGTGAGGTCGATGCGGCCGGCCAGCAGATCCTGCACGCCGGGCGCGGTGCCGCGATAGGGCACGTGCAGCATCTCGATCCCCGCCATCTGGGAGAAGAGGGCGGCGGCGAGATGCGCGGCGGAGCCGATGCCGGCGCTGCAATACGTCAACTGGCCGGGCCGGGCCTTGGCCGCGGCGATCAGGTCGGCCGTGCTGCGGATGGGCGAGTCCCCCCGCACGACGAGCAGCTTGGGTGCCCGCATCAGGGCGATAACTGGAGAAAAATCGTTGAAGGCGTCGTAGGGAACGCTGCGCATCATCAGCGGGTTCAGGATCTGCACGCCGGGCGGCGCGTAGAGCAGGGTGTGGCCATCCGGTGGCGACTGCGCCACGGCGATGGCCCCCACGGTCTGGTTGCCGCCGGGCCGGTTCTCGACCACGACGGATTGGCCGAAGCCCACGCCCAGCGGCGCCGCCACGAGGCGGGCGAGCGTATCGGCCGTGCCGCCGGGTGCCTGGGGCACGATGATGCGCAGGCTGCGGTTGGGCGCCCAGGCGCCCTGCGCGCGCGCCACCCCGGGCAGGGCGAGCGCGGTGGCGAGGAGGATGCGGCGGCGCATCGGCGCTACTCCAGCCGCGCGCCGGTGGTGCGGACCACATCGCCCCAGGTGGCGTTGGTCTCGCGGATGAAGGTGGTGAAGTCCGCCGGGGTGCTGCCAACAATGCGGCCGCCCTGCTCGACCAGCACGCGCCGCACTTCGGCATCCTGGAGCGAGGCGCGGGCGGCGTTGACCAGGATATCGACGCGGTCCTGCGGGATGTTGGCCGGGCCGAAGATGCCGTACCAGGTCTCGCTGATCATGTTGGGGACACCGGCCTCGATGGCGGTGGGCACGTCGGGAAGGATCGCCAGGCGTTCGGCGGCCGTCACGGCCAGCGCGCGCAGCGCCCCGGCGCGCACCTGGCCGATCAGCGCGGGCACATCGGCCGCGAGGATCTGGATGCGCCCCGCCAGCAGATCCGTCACCGCCGGTGCCGCGCCGCCATAGGGGATATGGGTGATGTCGATGCCCGCGCGCAGCTTAAGCAATTCGCCCGCCATGTGCAGCGACGATCCGATGCCGGCGGAGCCGAAGGTCAGCCCGCCCGGCCTGGCCTTCGCCATGGCGACCAGCTCCGCCAGGTTGCGGACGGCGAGGCCCGGCGCCACGGAGACGATCTGCGGCACGGCGAGCACCTGCGTGACCGGCGTCAGGTCGCGCAGCGGGTCATAGGGCATGTTGGACCGCATATGCGGGATGATGACGATGGCGCCCGAGGACGCCATGACCAGCGTGTGCCCGTCCGGCCGCGACTTGGACGCGACATCGACGCCGATGAGGCCACCGGCACCGGCCCGCGCTTCCACCACGATCGGCCGGCCCAGGCGTTCCGACATGGCGCGGGAGACGACGCGCGCGATGATGTCCGCGGGGCCGCCGGCGGCGAAGGGGACGATCATGCGGATGGGCTGGTCGGGGAAGGCTGCCTGCGCCTGCGCGAGGCCGGGCAGGGCCAGCAGGCCCATGGCGCCGAGGGCGCTGCGTCTTCCGATGGTCACGGCCGTGTCCTCCGTTCGTTGTTTCATTGGGTCAGTCGAAGAGCCTGGCGGGATTGTCCACCAGGATTTTGCGGGCGAGCCCATCGTCGCCCAGCGCGCCGAGGAAGGCATCCATCATCGCCCCCGCGTCGGGCGGCGGGGACATGCGCACATAGGGCCAGTCGGAGCCCCAGAGCAGGCGATCCGGGTTGGCCGCCACCAGCGCATCCTGGATTGGGCGGGGATCGCAGGACAGGCGGCAGGTCGTGATCTTCACCCAGGCGGCGCCGTCGCGCAGCAGGCGCAGGAGCTGAACGAAGCCATGATCATCGACACCAGCGGGCATGCCGCAATGATCGATCACCAGCGGCACGCCGAGCGGCCTGAGATCCGGCAGCAATTCCGCGAGTTGCGTGGCGCTGGCCCAGAGATGCGCCTGCCAGCCCAGCGCGCGCAGCCGCGGCGCGAGCAGCTTGAGCGCATCCACGCCGATGGCGCCGGGATAGCGGCCGGTGCCGCCGGGGGCGCGCATCTCCACGAAGCGCAGCGCGCGGATGCCGGCCGCGTGCCAGTCGGCAAGCGTGGCGTCGGTGACGCTCTCATCCGCGATCATCACGCCGCGCAGCGCGGGGTCGCGCTTCAGCGCATCCAGCAGGCAGGCGGGGTCGCGGCCATAGGGGGCGGGCTGCACCAGCACGGCGTGGGCGGTGCCGAGCGTGGCGCGCATGGCGGCGTGGATGTCCAGCATCGCCTCCGGCAGCGCATAGGGCGCGGGGCCGGCGGGGAAGCGGGCATCGAAGACATGGGTGTGCGTGTCCCAGGCGCCCGCCGGCACGGCATGGCGGGGCGCGGAAAGGACAGGCGCGGGAACGGTCGCGGTCACGGCAGCGGCGCCAGGGTGAAGAGGCCCGTGGGCGGCGCGACCAGGGGCTCGGCCTCACCATCCGGCAGCGGCACGCCATGCGCGTTCAGCGTCATGGAGACCATGGTGTAGTAGCCGACCAGCGCCGTCAGCTCGACCACGCCCTTCACGCCGAACAGCGCGCGGGCCTCATCATAGATCGCGTCGGGCACGCGGCCATCGGCCTGGAGCGTGCGGGCGAATTCATAGACCACCGCCTCATCGCGCTTGTCGAAGCCGGGCGCTCGGCCTTCGCGGATCGCGTCCAGCACATCGGCGGAGACGCCGACCTTGGCGGCCGTCGCGGCATGGACGAACCACTCCACCTGGCTGCTCCAGCGCCGCCCCGTCACGCAGATCGCGAGTTCCGACAGGCGCTTGTCGAGGCTGGTGGAGAAGCGCAGCGCTTCGCCCAGCGCCGACCAGCGCTCGGCCAGGTCGGCATTGTGGATGGCAGCCCGCAGCGGGCCGATGACCTGGCCGCGCGGGCCGGAGACGACGCCGTCCCAGACCTTGCGCTGCGCCTCGTCCAGCTCGTCCCGCGATGAAGGCAGGGGAATGCGCGGCATGGTCAGGTCACCTTCGCGGCAGCGAGCGCCGCCTGTTCGTCGTCACCGATGCCGAGTTCGCGCAGCACCTCCGCCGTATGCTGGCCGAGCAGCGGCGGCGGGCGATCGAAACTCAGCGGATTGTCCTTGAGGCGGATTGGGCTGACCACCTGCGGGACCTCCCCATGCGGGTGCGGCACCATGCGCAGCATGTTCCGATGTTTGACCTGCGGATCCTGGAACACGTCGGGGACGGTGTTGATGGGGCCGCAGGGGACGCCGGCGGCGTCGAGCATCGTCGTCAGTTCCAGTCGGGTGAAGTCGGCGAAGCGTTTGGTCAGCATGGGCGTCAGGACGAGTTCGTTCCTGACGCGATCGGCGTTCTTCACGAAGCGCGGATCCTGCGCCCAATCCGCCCGCCCGATCGCCTCGCAGAGCTTCGCGAACTGCCCGTCATTGCCGACGGCCAGCACGATGTAGCCATCGGCGCAGGGGAAGACGTCCTGCGGCTGGATGTTGGGATGCCGGTTGCCCGCGCGATGCGGGACCTTGCCACCCACAAGAAAATTCATCGCCTGGTTGGCGAGGAAGGCCGTCTGCACGTCGAGCATGGCGAGGTCGATCGTCTCCCCCTTCCCCGTCTGGTCGCGATGCGCGACCGCGGCGAGGATGGCGGTCGCGGCATACATGCCGGTCATGAGATCGACGATGGGGACACCGACCTTCTGCGGCGGGCCATCCTTCTCCCCGGTCACGGACATCAGCCCGCCCATGGCCTGGATCATGAAGTCATAGGCGGCCTGGTCGCGCCGCGGCCCATCCTGGCCGAAGCCGGTGACGGAACAGCAGATCAGGCTGGGCTTCAGCTTGCGCAGGCTGTCGGCATCGAGCCCGTAGCGCGTCAGCGCGCCGGCCTTGAAATTCTCGACGACAATGTCGGCCGTCTCCGCGATCCGGCGTACCACAGCCTGGCCTTCGGGCCGCGTGATATCGATGGTGACGGATCGCTTGCCGCGATTGACGGAGAGGTAGTAGCCGGCCTCCTTCGTCGGGTTTCCGTCACGGTCCTTGAGGAAGGGCGGCCCCCAGGCGCGCGTGTCGTCGCCTGCGCCCGGACGCTCGATCTTGATCACGTCGGCGCCGAGATCGGCCAGGATCTGGGTCGCCCAGGGTGCCGCCATGATGCGGCCGAGGTCGAGGACGCGGAGGTGGGAAAGGGGTCCGGCCATGGCGATCAGCCCTCCGCCACCACGGTCGCCATCATCGAGGGCCGCTTCGCGAATTCGGCGTGCCAGGCCGCGAAGCGCGGGCAGGCGGCGCGCCAGTCGATATCGGCGAAGCGGAAATCGAGATAGGCACCGACGACGCCGAGGGTGACTTGCGCGAGCCCGATCGGGCGGGCGGCGATGTCCTCGATCTCGGCCTCGATGGCGCGCAGCGCGTGGGTCGTCTTCAGCGCAAAGGCATCGAGCAGCGCGGGCAGGGGGTGTTCCTTGTCCCGCTCGTTCCGCCAGAGGATGAGCGTGTCCAGGAACAACGTCGCCATGGCGTGGCGGCGGAGTTCGACCCAGCGCGCGGCGCCCTCCGCCGGGATCATCCGCGGGCCGGGGTGCAGCGTGTCCAGGTATTCGCAGATCACGCCGCTGTCGTAGAGGACGCTGCCATCGGGCAGTTCGAGCGTGGGAATCTTGCCGATGGGGTTAAGCGGCAGAAGGTCGTGGTTCGGCTTGGTCATCGCGACCGGGGTCCGCACCGTACGGATGCGATCCACCAGCCCGGCCTCATGCGCGAAGACCATGACCTTCCGGACGAAGGGCGAACGCGGCGACCAATGCAGCGTCATCGGCGGCGGGGTGGTCGTCACGGTTGGTTTCCTCCAGGCAGGCGCAGGTCCGACCCCTCAAAAGGTCAGGATTATGACCTTATGAGGGAAAGCGCCGCTTTCGTCCAGCCTCAGCCTTTGGTGGCGTCGTGGTGGGGTCGGCCGGCGGCAAAGGCGGAAATGCCATCGGCGAGCATGGCGATCATGTCGGCGCGGGTCTCATGGGTGACGGTGGCGTAGTGCGGCGCCACGACCAGGTTGGGGGCTTCCAGCATGGCGGGGTCGGGCACGGGTTCGGACCGGAAGACGTCGGTCGCCGCGCCCCGGATCGTGCCGGCCTTCAACGCCGCCACCAGTGCGGGTTCATCGACGACGGTGCCGCGGGCGATGTTGATGAGGAACCCCTTGGGGCCGAGGCGCTGGAGCATGGCGGCATCGATGATGCGGTCGGTTTCCGCCCCGCCCGGGCAGGTCAGCACCAGCACGTCGCATTGCTCCACCATGGTGGCGAGGTCCGCGACATAGGGCCAGGCGACCCCGGGCTTAGGGCGGGGGCCGGACCAGATGACGCTCATCCCGATGCCCTGTGCCCGCCGCGCCACGGCCTGGCCGATCTTCCCAAGGCCGAAGATGCCGCAGGTCTTGCCGATCAGGCGTGTGGAGGGGGAGAGGCGCCCCTTGGCCCAGGCGCCGGAACGGACGAAGGCATCGGCCTCCACCACCCGCCGCGCGATGCCATAGAGCAGGGCGATGGCGAAGTCGGCCGTATCCTCCGTCAGCACATCCGGCGTGTTGAGCACGGCGATGCCGCGGGCGCGGGCAGCATCGAGGTCGATGCGGTCGAGGCCCGTCCCCATGCTGGCGAGTAGCCTGGCGTCGGGGAAGCGGGCGAAGGTCTCGGCGGAGGCGCCGGCCATGGCGGTGCCCAGCAGCACGCGGAAACCCGGCACGGGACCCTCGGGCTGGATGGAAAGGTCGATGACCCGGTGGCCCTGTGCCTCGATCGCCGCCTTCAGGTCCGCGGCCGCGGGCACGATGGCGAGGATTGTCTCCCCGGCGGGTTGCGGCATGGGCGTTTCCTCGGTCTATACTGCCTTAAAGGTCAGGGTAGTGGCCTTTTCAGGGAAAGGATAGGCCAGCCGCCATGGCGATCACCTACCAGGGCGTGAAGACCCTGACGGCGCAGCTCTATGACTGGTCGCTGCGCCGCATCCCGGAGGATACGAAGGAAGGGCTGCGCCGCGCACGGCAGACGGAAACCCATCCGGGTGCGCAAAGGGTGCTGGAGATCATGCTGGGCAGCGCGCTGCGCGCCGAGCAGACGGATCGTTTCGTGTGCTCCGATTCGGGCGTGCCCGTCTTCCAGGTCGGCATCGGCACCAATGCGAAGTGGGAAGGCGACATCAAGGCCGCGATCGTCGATGGCTTCGATGAGCTGGTGGAGACCATCAAGCCGCCGCTGCTGAAGCATGTGACCAACCCGCTGACGAATGAACGCGGCTACAAGGGCAAGGACATGCCCCTGGTGAGCTGGGACATGATCAGCGGCGCCGACTACATCGAGTTTGCCTGCCAGCCGAAGGCGCTGGGCTCCGGGCGTTGGGCGGCGGCGGAGACCTTCAGCTTTCCGAGCCTTGCCGATATCGAAGCCTATGTGATGAAGGTGGTGATGCAGGCGGGGTCGCAGCATTGCCCGCCGGTGATCATCGGGGTCGGCATCGGCGGCAGCTTCGACGTGGCCGCGAAGATCGCGAGCAAGGCGACCTACCGCCCCATCGGCAGCACCAATCCCGAACCCGTGCTGGCGGCGATGGAGGAGCGGCTGCTGCGCGCGGTCAACGCCACCGGCTTCGGGCCAATGGGCACGGGGGGCGACACGACGGCACTGGCCGTGCATGTCGATTACGCCAGCGGCCATGGCTACACGCCCGTCGCAATCTGCTTCAATTGCTGGATCAACCGCCGCACCCGCGCCAGGCTGCATGCGGATGGCTCCGTGGAGCGCATGGAATGAATTTTTCCGAGTATCGCCGCGTGAGGATGCCGCTCTCGCGGGAGGATGCGCGCAGCCTCAGGGCCGGCGACATGGTGCTGCTGGACGGGGAGATCGTGATCACGGCGGGGCTGCCGACGCATCACCGCATCCTTGCCTGCATGGAGAAGGGGGAGGCCCCGCCGATCGAATTGCAGAACGGGTCGCTGCTGCATCTCGGCTCCTACAGCCAGGACGCGGCTGATGGCGGGCTGGAGATCCTCTACATGAACCCCACCACCAGCACGCGCTTCAACCCGCTGATGCCCAGGCTGATCCGCCACTACGGGCTGACCTCGGTCGGCGGCAAGGGCGGGCTGGATGCGGCGTGCCGGGCGGCGATGCAGGAAGTGGGCTGCGTCTACTTCTCCTTCCTCGGCGGCGGCGCGCCATTGCATTCGGCCGCGATCAAGGCGGTGAAGCAGGTCGCCTGGAACGACCTGGTCGCGCATTACCGCCTGGTCCGCGTGGCGGTGGAGGGGCTGGGGCCCGTCACCGTCGGCATCGATGCGCATGGCAACAGCCTGTTCGAGAGCATTGCCGCGGATGCGACGGCGCGGATGCCGGCGATCCTGGATCAACTCGCACGCGATCGGGCCGGCGCATGAAGCGGCGCGCGCTGCTGCTGGCGACGCTGGCGACGCCGGCGCTGGCGCAGCCCTGGACGCCGTCGCGGCCGCTGCGGCTGGTGGTGCCCTTCGCACCGGGCGGCAGCGTGGACCTCGCGGCGCGGCTTCTGGCGGAACCGCTGGGGCAGAGGCTCGGGCAATCCGTGGTGGTGGAGAACCGGACGGGCGCGGGTGGAGCCATCGGCGCGGACAGCGTGGCGAAGGCGGCGCCGGATGGGTTGACCTTGCTATGGGGGTCGTCGGGCGTGCTGTCCATCGCGGCGGCGCTGCGGGGGCGGCTGCCCTATGACCCCGCGCGCGATTTCGCGCCGGTCAGCCTCGTGATGCGGGCCTGGCATGGGCTGCTGGCCTCGCCTCGGCTTGGCATGGTGGATCTGCCGCAGGTGCTGGCCATGGCGCGGGCGCGGCCGGGGGTGCTGAACATCGCCTCCGGCGGCACGGGGTCGGCCACGCATCTGCTGGCGGAGCGCCTGAAGCTGATCGCGGGGGTGGACATGGTGCATGTGCCCTATCGCGGCAGCGGCGCCGTCTATCCGGACCTCGCGGCGGGGCTGGTGCAACTGATGTTCGAAAGCCTGCCGGTGGCGCTGGCGCAATCCCGTGGGGATAGCGCCCGGCTCATCGCCGTCAGTGCGCCCACGCGCACCGCGCTGGCGCCTGAGGTGCCGACGCTGGTGGAAAGCGGCGTGCCGGGCTTCGTCACCAGCGCCTGGTTCGGCGTGCTGGTGCCGGTCGCGACGCCGGATTCCATCCGCGCCGTGCTGGGCGACGCGATCCGGGAAGTTTCTTCCGTTCCCGATTTCCGGCGCCGCGCGCTGGAGGCCGGGTTGGAAGTCGTCGGCTCCTCCGCCGCGGAGTTTTCGGAATTGCTGGCGACGGAGACGCGGGAGTGGGCGGAGGTCGGCGCGCGGACGGGCATCAAGCTGGATTAATTGAGGGAAATACCCTCAAGCCGCATGATTCCGTCGGGAAGGGCGCGAAAACCGGATAGGCGCGTGGCATGGGCGAAGCGCCAGCCCTCATGCACCAGGTAGATGCGATGCCGGTCGGGCAGCGCGATGCCCAGCGCCGTCGCGTAGTGGCGCGCGCGCTCTGCCGGATCGACACTGGCGCGGGCGGCTTCCAGCGCGGAATCCACGCGCGGGTCGCAGAACTTGCTGTCGTTGTTGGCACCGCGGCAGTGGTTGAAGGCGAAGATGTTGCCATCGGGGTCGACGCGGCCGGACCAGCCGATAAGGAAGGCCTGGAACTCGCCGCGATTCATCATCCCCGCGGCCGTCGCGAGTTCGCGCACCTCGATGCGAAGGTCGAAGCCGGCGTCGCGCACCATGGCCTGCATCACCTCCGCCATCTGGCGAAATTCGGGGGTGTTGGGGACCAGCATCGTGACCTGCGGGCCGGGCTGGCCGGCTTCCGCCAGCAGGCGGCGCGCGGCCGCGACATCGCGCGGCGCCATGGGGAAGGAAGGCGCGTAGAAGGGGCTGCCAGGTGGGATGGGCTGGTTGCCGGGGGTGTTCGCGCCCTCGAACACCACCTGGTTCAACGCGTCACGATCCAGCGCCAGGTCAAAGGCCTGGCGCAGCCTTGCATCCTGGCCGAAGGGGTTCTGGGCGCGCGGACCGTTGCCGACATTGGCGATGATGGAGGTGAAGCCGAAGCCCCTTGCCTCTGCATAGCGCAGCCGGGTGTCGCGGCGGAGCGGCGCGACATCATTGGCCGCGACGCGTTCCACCAGATCCAGCGTGCCGGATCGCAGGTTCAGGATGCGCACGGTGCTGTCGGGAATGGGGCGGAAGCTGACATTCTCCACCTTCACCTCGGCCGCGTTCCAATGGCCGGGGAAGCGCCGAAGATCGATGCGTTCCTGCGGCACCTGGGCCGCGAAGGCGAAGGGGCCGGAGCAGATGGGCGCGCGGGCGAAATCATTGCCGGCGGCCTGCACCGCGGTCGGCGACATCACCATCCCCGCGCGATCCGCGAGCTGCGCCAGCAGCGGCGCGGAGGGGGCGGAGAGGCGCAGCACGACCGTGCGCGCATCCGTCACCTCGATGGCGCTGATCTCTGCGATCTCGCTGCGGCGGCGCGATGAAGGCAGGGTGGCGGCGCGGGCCAGGCTGAAGCGCACGGCCTCCGCATCCACCTTCGTGCCGTCATGGAAGGTGGCGCCGGCACGCAAGGTCAGGGTCAGCGCGCGGCGATCCTCGCTCCAGGCCCAGCGTTCCGCGAGGCGCGGGATGAAGTTCAGGTTCTCATCGACGTCGAGCAGCTTGTCGCACAGCGCCGTCAGCACGCTGCGGCCCGCGATGGTGTTGGACAGCACGGGATCGAGCGTGTCGATGTCCGAAGCCAGGCCGATGCGCAGCGTGCCGGCGGGCTGTGCCAGCGCCGGTGTTGCGGCCAGCAGCGCGGCGGCGATGATGCGGCCTGCGGATTTCATGCGATGATGCCTCGTTTCCCCTTGAAGGAGCCTAGTGGATGCCGCGTGAGGTTGTGAAGTCGGCGGAATGCGCGCCGACGCCGAACTTCTTCAGCCAGGCCGTGAAGGTGAACGGCATGGTCTTCGTCTCCGGACAATTGTCACGCGATGCGGCGGGGACTGTCATCGGCAAGGGCGACATGGCGGCACAGACGCGGCAGGTGATCGCCAATCTGCAATCGGTGCTTCGCGCAGCCGGGGGTGATCTGCGCCACATCGTGAAGCTGACCGCCTTCATGACCGACATGTCCCGCGCGCCGGAAGCCTGGGCGGTGCGGGAGGAGTTCTTCGCCGGCCATCCCCCGGCCAGCACGGGCGTGCAGGTGCAGCGGTTGACCCATCCCGACTTCATGATCGAGATGGAGGCGATCGCCGTCATCGATGAGTGATGGTGTTCACTTCATCATCGCCGGCAGCACCAGCGCGATGGAGGGCAGCAGGCAGAGCAGCAGCACCGTCACCATCATCGCCCCCAGGAAGGGCAGCGCGCCGATGGCGATGGTGCGCAGCGCCACATCCTTGCCGATGCCCTGCAGGACGAACAGGTTCATGCCGACCGGCGGCGTGATCAGCCCGACCTCCGCCATGATGACCAGGATCACGCCCATCCAGATGGGATCGAAGCCCAGCGCCTGGGTGACGGGAAAGACCACCGGCAGCGTCAGCACCAGCATGGAGATGCTGTCGAGGAACATGCCGAGGATCACATAGACCAGGATGATGGCCAGGAAGACCGTCCAGCGATCCAGCCCGGCCCCGGTCGCCAGCGTCATCACCTGCTGCGAGACCTTCAAGAAGTCGAAGCCGTAGGACAGGATGTTGGCGCCGACGACGATGATGAAGATGAAGGAGGTGACGACCACCGTCTCCTCCAGGCAGGCCCGGAGCATCGGGCGGGAAAGGCGGCCGCGCAGCGCCGCGAAGACGAAGGCGGCGGCAGCGCCGATGGCGCCTGTCTCCGATGCGGTGGCGAGCCCGCCATAGAGCGACCCGATCACCATCAGGATCAGCAGCAGCACCAGGCCGCTATCCACCAGGCTGTCGCGCGTCAGGGCCGGGCCTTCGCCGCGCCGGATCGCCGGCGCGTCCTGCGGCCGGAGCCAGACCCAGGCCAGGATCACGCCCATGAACAGCAGCATCATCAGGATGCCGGGCAGGATGCCGGCCAGGAACAGCTCCACGACCGAAACGCCGACGGTGGTGGCGTAGATGATCATCGGCACGCTGGGTGGGATGAGGATGCCGAGCGTGCCGCCCGCCGCGACGCTGCCATAGGCGAGCGCGGGGCTGTAGCGCCTTCGCGTCATCTCAGGACATGCCACGGAACCGACTGTCGCGGCGGTGGCGACGGAGGATCCGGAGACGGCGGCGAAGATGCCGCAGCCCGCCGTCGCCGCATGGGCGAGGCCGCCCGGCAGCGGGGCCAGGACGCGCGCCATGACGACGAACAATTCGTCCGAGAGCCGGCTGCGCACCAGCAGCGCGCCCATCAGCACATAGAGCGGCACGGCGGTGAGGGAGAAGCTGTTGACGCCGGACCAGGCGCGTTCCGCGATGGTCATCGGGAAGGGCATAGGCAGCAGGAAGTAGATCGCCAGCAGCCCGACCAGCGCGAGGGCGAAGGCGATGCGCAGCCCCGTCGCCAGGAAGGCCGCGATGCCGGCAAAGAGCAGCAGCGCCAGCGTGCCCGTGCCCCAATCCTTGGCCATGGCGAACAGCGCGATGCTGCCCAGCAACCCGCCTGCCGTCATCAGCCCCGGCCGCAGTCCCGCGACGAAGCCACCTGCCATCACGGCCAGCAGCGCAATGACGCTGCCGAGGTCGAAGCGGCCGATGCCGCTCATCGGCACGTCGCGCCCGAAGGCCAGAAGCAGGATGGCGAGCGCCAGCACCAGCCCATAGGGCAGCGCGCGCCGCCAGCGCGGGAGATGCGCCGACAGCGTCTCGATCTCCACCAGCAGCGCCAGCACCAGGCCGCCGAGGCCGATGGCGATGGGCAGCTTCGGCATCCAGGTCGGCGTCAGCAGCAGGGAGAAGACCCGCGCCTCGTTCACATAATCCGACGCCACCATCAGGGCCGATTGCCACGCGGCCAGCAGCGCGATCAGCAGCCCGACCCAGGCGCAGGCGATCTCCACATCCCGCCGCGCCGCATCGCGCAGCAGGTTGGGCAGGAACTCAACGCGCACATTGGCGCCGGCGAGATGCGTGGCACCGGCGCCGAGGAAGATGGTGGCGATGAGGAAATAGGTGCTGAGCTCCGTCGCCCAGACCGTTGGTGCGTTGAAGACGTAGCGCACGCCGACGTCATAGGTGGTGGACAGCGCCATCGCGACCACGCCCGCCACGGCAACGACCATCATCGCCTGGCAGAGAAACCGCGCCCCGCGCGCGCCGAGCGTTGCCGATTCCGCTTGGGTGCCACCGTGATCCCGCATCATTCCCCGCGCTTGACAGCAATGAAGCGGCAGCGTGAAGATTTGTCCGGACAAAGACAAGGGGGCGATGATGGTCACGCGACGCGGCTTGATGGTGTCCTCGCTGGGTGCAGGGCTTGCCGCCCCGGCGCTGGCCCAGGCCCCCATCCGCTGGAATATCGGCTTCGTGAACGCCACCGGCAGCTCCTATGTGGAGACGCTGCGCCCTTCCGCCGCGCGCATCGCGCAGGCCACTGGCGGGCGGCTGACGATCGAGCTCTACGACACGCTGGTGGCGGGGCCGGAGCAGCCCGCGGCGGTGCGGGATGGGCGGCTCGATGGCAGCTTCGCCGTCTCCCCATGGCTGTCGGCCGAAGCGCCCTACATCAATTTCGGGCACCTCCCCGGCCTCATCACCGATGTCGCGCGCTACCAGACGATGCTCGACCCGCTGCTGCGGGAGGAGATGGCGAAGGTCTGGCGGGACCGCTACCGCTCCGTCCAGCTCGCGACCGGTGTGTTCGAGGACCAGTGCATCATCTCCCGCGCGCCGCTCCGCACCGTGGCGGATTTCGCCGGCAAGAAGGTGCGCGTCCACAACACCGAAGCCGGCGCGCTGATGCAGAAGATCGGCGCGGCGCCGACGCCGGTGCCCTTCGGGGAGATCGTACCCGCGCTGCAGCGCGGCATCGTGGATCTGGTGATGACCAGCGTCGGGACCGCCGGCGGCTTCGGCTTCCACAACGTCACGAAGGATTTCTCGACGTGGCGCATCGGGACCATCGTGCCCTGGTCGCTCGTGGTGAACGCGCAAGTGTGGCAACGCCTGCCGGATGCGCTGAAGCCCGTCGTGCAGGCGGAGTTCCGCAAGATCGAGGATGAGCACTTCGCCAACCACGCGCCCTTCAGCGCGGCGGCGATTCAGCGCCTGGTCAGCTCCGGCATGAACCACTACGTGGCGCCGCCGGAGGAAATCGCGAAGATGTTCGCGCCCGCGAATGTGGAGGCGGTGTTCGACAACTGGTACCAGCGCTGCGAACGCGCGGGGAATGACGGGCGCGCGCTGGTCCGCCGCATCCAGGCGCTGTGAGCATGGACCTGCTGCAGGCCGGCCTCTCGATGCTGGAGAAAGCGGGGGCGGAGGCGCTGGATGCGCCAGGGCCGGAGGAGGCCATGCAGGCCCTGGCGCGCGGCTGCTTCGACCTGCTGGGGGACCGGGAGGCACATCTGAAGCCCGGCGCGCTGAAGGAGGGGGAGCGGCAGTATTTCGTCGCCGGTGCCTTCTTCGTGTTGCCGGACCGGCGCTACCACATGCTGGTGGGAAGCCTGGGTTTTCCGCCGGAACAGCGGCGGCTGATGGTGCCGATCGATGGCGGTCATCCCGGCTGGGTCTATGCCAACCGGTCCAAGCTGCTGCTGGAGAACACAGATGAGCACGGGACCTTCCGGCAATACCTGAAGACGTCGCGCATGGGCTCCACCATCTTCGCGCCCATCATGTGGGAGGGCGCGTTCCACGGGCAGCTCATCATGGCCGCGCAGGCGCGGCACACGATGCGGCCGGTCGATCTCTCCATCATCGTCGCGGCGTCGCGCATCGCGGCGGGCTGCTGGATCGCCAAGGGCGGGCCGGCCTGGCTGGCGGCGAATGCGGACCCCGCGGATGCCTATCGGGTGGACCGGGAAGGGGTGGACGCCCAAGGCTGATCGTAAAGGGGGCTGAGCGGAAGGGCGGCGTTGACGCCGCCTTTCTTTTGGGTTGATCCTTACTCTAAGTACGAATCAGCCCCGGCCATGGCCCGGGCGAGGGAAGGATGATGTCCGAGCCACCGCGTTCCCGCCGCCAGACGCGCGCCGCCATCCTCGGCCGGCTGCTTGCCAGCGATGGCCTGTTCCGGCCGCGCCTGGCCGCGGAATGCCGGCTCACCGAGGCCAGTATCTCCCGCATCCTGGCCGAGCTGCGGGAGGAGAAGCTGGTGGAGGAGGTGCGCCGGCCCGCGCCCTATCCCGGCGGGCCCAGCGCCATGGTTACGCTGCGCAAGGATCAGCGCGTGGCCGGGCTGGAATTCGCCAATGACCGGCTGGGCGTGGGGCTGGCGACCCTGGGGGGTGAGGTCGATGGCAGTGCGCGCCTCGCCCTGCCCGCGGGCAGCAGCCCGGCGGCGGTCGACACCGCCATCGCCGATGCCATCGCGGAACTCCAGGGCTGGTGTGCCCGCGCGGGTGCCCCGCCCCGGCAGATCGCGGTGTCCATTCCCGGCCATGGCGCCGCGCCCAACCCGATCCTGCCGGTCGATCCCGGACGCCTGGAAGCCGTACTGACGAAAGCCTTTCCCGGCGTGCCCATCGCCATCGCCAACACGGTGGCCGCGCTGGCCGCCGTGCACCTGCATGGGCGCGGCGCGCAGCCGGTCGAGGCCCGGCATCTGTTCGTCTATCTCGGCCATGGCGTCGGCGGCGCCTGGGTGGAGGCGGTGACGGCGGCGGACCCGATCCAGCCGATCGAGATCGGGCACGTGGTACTCGACCCCACCGGCGATGCCTGCCGCTGCGGCCATCGCGGCTGCCTGGAGGCCAGCGCCTCCACCGTGGCGCTGGCGCTGCTCTGCGGGGTGGAGGAAGCGGCCCTGGTCGCCGCCGGTGCCGAATGGCCTTCCCTGGTGCGGATGACGGCGCGGCGGGAAGCGGCGATCCGCCAGGCGCTGTTCCGCGTGGGCCTCGTCATCGGCAATGCGCTGAACCTGATGCCCGCCACGCAGGTGGTGCTCTGCGGCTGGCCCGCCGCGCTGCCGCCGGCGATGCGCGATGCGGTGGCGGAGGGGATGGGCCGGAGCCTGTTCGGCGGCGGCGCGCGCGCCATCCGCTTCATCGCGCCCGCCATTGGCCAGGAACCCGCCGCCGCCCTTGCCTATGCCGTGCATGCCCTGGTGCGCCAGGGCGGGCTTGCGCGGCCCGACGACAACGCCCCGGCCCGCCTGGCCGGCTGATCCTGGAGGAGGAAGAACGATGAAGAAGCCCGTCACCCTGGCGCTGGCCCTGCTGGCCGCCACGGCACTCGCTGGCCCCCTGGCCGGCCCTGTCGCGGCGCAATCCACGCTGCGCGTGAAGCCTTCCGGCGATGTCCGCATCACGGACCCGCATCTGGGTTCCGACAGCATGGCCCGCAACATGGGCTACATGGTCTATGACACGCTCTTCGCCGTGGATGACCAGCTGCGCATCCGCCCGCAGATGGCGGAGAGCCATGAGGTGCTGGAGGGCGGCCGGGTCTGGCGCTTCCGGCTGCGGGAAGGCCTGGTGTTCCAGGACGGCTCACCCGTCACCGCCGCCGATGTCGTCGCCTCGCTCCGCCGCTGGGCGCAGAATGACGGGCTCGGCCAGCAGCTGATCGCGCGTGGCGCGGTGTTCGAGGCGGAGGGCGCGAACGCCTTCACCCTGACGCTCAACACGCCCTGGGGCATGGTGCTGGAGGCGCTGGGCAAGCCCGGCGCGCCGGTGCCCTTCATCATGCCGGAACGCCTGGCGCAGACGCCGGCGAACCGCCCGGTGCCGGAAGTGCTGGGCAGTGGCCCCTATCGCTTCGTTGCCAACGAATGGCGCGCGGGCGACCGCCTGGTCTTCGCCCGCCACGCCGGCTACCGCCCGCGGAGCGAGCCCGCCGCCGGGCTTTCCGGTGGCCGCACGGCGCGCTTCGACCGCGTCGAATGGCTGATCATGCCCGACCAGTCGACGGCGATCGACGCGCTGCGCAAGGGCGAGATCGACATCGCGGAGGACATCCCCGCCGACCTGCTGTCCGTGCTGCGGCGCGACCGCAACATCACGGTGGCGAACCAGGATGAGCTGGGCGTCGCGCAGCAGATCCGCCTCAACACAACGCAGCCGCCCTTCAACAATCCCCGCCTTCGCCAGGCGTTGCTGCATGCGGTGAACGGCCAGGATTTCCTGAATGCCGTCACGACCGATCCCTCCCAGGGGCGGGTCTGCAACAGCTTCTATGTCTGCTCCTCCCCGTTCCATTCCACGATGGGCTGGCCGGCGGTGAACCTGGACCGCGCGCGGCAGCTGGTGCGCGAAAGCGGGTATGACGGCACCCCCGTGGTGTTCCTGAATGCCGCGGAGAACACCAACATCAACGCCTTCACCCTTGTCGCCGACCAGCTGTTCCGCAGCATCGGGCTGCGCACCGATGTGCAGGCGATGGACTGGGCGACGGTGGTCGCCCGCCGCCAGTCCCGCGAACCCGTGGCGCGCGGCGGCTGGAGCGTCTTCATCTCCGGCCCCGGCGGGCTCGACATGATGGAGCCCGTCAGCCACCTCGGCCTGCGGTCCAATTGCGATCGCGCGTGGTTCGGCTGGCCCTGCGACGAGGAGATCGAGCGGCTCCGCGCCGCCTTCGCCGACACGCCGGATGAGGCGCGGAAGCGGGAGATCTCGGCCCAGATCCAGGCCCGCGCGCTGGAAACGGTGCCCTACATCCCGATCGGCGTGCAGTACCAGCTGCGCGCCCATCGGGCGAACCTGACCGGCCTGCTGAACCCGCCCGCGCCGGTCTACTGGAACGTCAGCCGGCGCTGACGGGATCGCGCCCGGACAGCACTACGCCTGCCGGGCAACCGGCAGGCGGATGCTGAACACCGCGCCACCCGCGCTTTCGTTGCGGACGGCGATGGTGCCGCCATGCGCCAGCACGACCCGTTCGGTGATCCAGAGGCCAAGGCCGAGGCCACGGCGATGCGTGTCGCCGGACCGCCAGTGGCGCCGGAAGATCGTCGCCATGTCCCCTTCCCTCACCCCGCTGCCCTGGTCCGCGACCTCGATGGTCACGACGCCGCGGCGCGGCGGCAGGATGCGCAGTTCCACCGGCGCGCCCGCCGGCGAATGGGCGATGGCGTTCTCCATGAGGTTACGGAGCGCTCGGCCGATCGCCTCCGCATGACCGCGGATCGTCACCGGTCCGCCGGCACCGAGCATGCGGATGTCATGTCCCTCCGCGCCGGCCACCGCGGCGATGCGGCGGCTCGCTTCCTCCGCCAGGGCGACGACGTCGATGATCTCATCGCGCATCGGCGGTTCGCGCGCGGTGATGGCGGCTTCCAGCAATTCCGCGACCAGTTGCCCGAGTCCCTGCACGTCGCGCTTCAGCCGCGCCACCACGTCGTCATGACCGAGCAGGTCGAGTTCCGCATGCAGGACCGCGAGCGGGGTGCGGAGTTCGTGCGCGACCTCCGCGGAAAAGCCGCGCTGCCATTCCAGCGCGTCATCCAGGCGGTCCAGCGCGCCGTTCACCGCATCGATCAGCGGCGCCACCTCCACCGGCAGGCCATTGCGGCTCAGGCGCGGCGGCCCGCCATGGCCGATCCGCTCCGCCTCCCGCGCCGCGACGCGCAGCGGGCGCAGCATCAGCAGGAGGAGGCCGACATTGGCGAGGAAGAGCAGCAGCGCCCCGGCGCCGAGGACCGTCATCACCGGGCGCAGGGCCGCCGCCGGCACATCGTCCAGCACGACATAGCTGCGGTCCATGTCCTGCGCGACCTGGATGGTGAGCGGGCCGTCGGGTGTGCGGATCACCTCGCTGCCCCCCCAGACATGCGACCCGTCGCGGCCGGTGCGGAAGACCGGCGCCGGCTCGCTCTCACTCTCGAAGCGCGGCAGCGCTCTCTCCGAACCCGGGGAGCCGCCGAGCTGGCGACCCGCGGGGTCCAGCACCACATACATCAGCGAACCGGAATTCGAATTGAAGCGCCGCGTGGTCTCCAGGGGGAAGGGCTGGGAGAGGCCCTTGACACCATCCCGCTGCAGCCGTTCGGTGATGTCGCTGGCCGAGGCCATGATGGACCGGCGGTGCTCGTTCCAGACCACCTCGCTGACGGTATGGTACAGCAGGACGCCACCCATGCCGAGCGAGACGATACCGATTGCCGCATGCCAGAGGGCGAGACGCGCGATGAGGCTGTATGAGCGTGCCATGGTCATCGTTCCTCCCCGCGACCGACGCCGCGCCAGCGCCGGGACTGCTCCTGCCGGATCGCGGCGCGGAGCATGACCATGCGCGTCCTGCTCGTCGAGGACCATGCGCGCCTGGCCGCCCTGTTCCAGGAGGGCCTGCGCCGTGCGGGGTGGGAGGTGGAGACGGTCGGCACCCTCGCAGAGGCGGAAGCCTCGCTGGACAGCGTCGTCTTCGACGTGGCCGTGGTGGATCGTGGCCTGCCGGATGGGGATGGGCTGGATCTGGTGAAGCGGCTGCGCCACCGCGCCCATGCGCCTGCTGCACTCGTGCTGACGGCGCGCGGCGAGGTGGCCGAGATCTGCGAGGGGCTGGACCTCGGCGCCGATGACTACATGGTTAAGCCCATCTCGCTGCAGGAGCTCGTCTCCCGTCTCAACGTCGCGCTGCGCCGGGGCGGGCGGACGCCAACGGTCCTGGCGCTCGGTGCGCTGGCGCTCGACCGGCTGTCGCGCAACATGACGGTGCGCGGGCAGAATTTCGATCCACCGCGGCGGGAACGCACGCTGCTGGAGGATTTGCTGCGCGCCGCGCCGCGCGCCGTGTCGAAGGAAGCGCTGGAGGCGCGGCTCGCGGGTCTCGACAAGGCGGTGCAGCCGAATGCGGTCGAGGTCTATGTGCACCGGTTGCGCGCGCGGCTGGCATCCGTCGATGCGGGGGTGGTGGTCCAGACGGTGCGCGGCCTCGGCTACCGGCTCGAGGCCACGGCGGAGGCTGCGGAGCCGTGCCAGCCAGGCGCGTGAGCGGGGAGGCTGGTCGGCGGCAGGTCGGCGCCCTGATCATCGTGATGGAAGCAGGGCGCTGCGGGACGGTCACAGGCTTCGACCGCCGGCGGGGCAGAGGCGGGCGTCCGGGGTGACCCGAGGGCCGCGCCCGGGTCGATCCCGCTTACTCACCGGGCGCCATCGAGGGCGAGGTTGAGCGCAAGCACATTGACGCGGGGTTCGCCCAGGATGCCGAACTCCCTGCCCTGCGTGTGCTGCTGGACCAGCGCCGCCACCCGCGCTTCCGGCAGGCCGCGGGCTTCCGCCACGCGGCGGATCTGCTGCGCCGCATTCTCCGGGCTGATATGCGGGTCGAGGCCCGAGCCCGAGGCGGTGACGGCATCGGCAGGCACCGGCCCGCCACCCAGCGCGGCCACGCGCTGCGCCACGGCGTCCTTCAGCGCCGCCGAGGTCGGGCCAAGCTGGGAGGCCGCGGAAGCGGCGGCGTTGTAGGGCGCGGGCCTGGTGGCGCCCTCCTGCTCCGGATCGGCCTCGGTCGTCGCGGAAGGCCGGGGGTGGAAATAGCGCGCGGCGGTGAAGTCCTGCCCGAGCAGGGCGGAGCCGACCACCCGGCCATCGCGCCCGATCAGGCTGCCGCCGGCCTGGACCGGGAAGACCAGGCCGGCCGCGCCGGTGAAGGCGATGGGCGCGGCAAGGCCCAGCAGCAGGGTGAACAGCCCGACGATGGAGAGGGCCGGGCGGAGGATGGCGTTCATGGTCAGGCAAACCCCAGTGTGACGAGGAGGAGGTCGATCAGCTTGATCCCGGCGAAGGGGGCGACGATGCCACCCAGCCCGTAGATCAGCAGGTTGCGGCGCAGCAGCGCGGCGGCCCCCACCGGCGCATAGGCCACGCCGCGCAGCGCCAGCGGCACCAGCGCCACGATGATCAGCGCATTGAAGATCACGGCGGAGAGGATCGCGCTTTCCGGCGAGGCGAGGTGCATGACGTTCAGCACGCCGAGTTCCGGGTAGGAGGCGACGAAGATCGCCGGCAGGATGGCGAAGTACTTCGCCACGTCATTGGCGATGGAGAAGGTGGTCAGCGCGCCGCGCGTGATGAGCAACTGCTTGCCGATCTCCACCACCTCGATCAGCTTGGTCGGGTCGCTGTCCAGGTCCACCATGTTGCCGGCCTCCCGCGCCGCCTGGGTGCCGGTCTGCATGGCGAGGCCGACATCGGCCTGCGCCAGGGCCGGGGCATCGTTGGTGCCGTCGCCGGCCATGGCGACAAGGCGGCCCTCCGCCTGGGCACGGCGGATGTAGCCGAGCTTGTCCTCGGGCGTGGCCTCCGCGATGAAGTCGTCGACGCCGGCCTCCGCTGCGATGGCGGCCGCGGTCAGGCGGTTGTCGCCGGTCACCATGACGGTGCGGATGCCCATGCGCCGCAGCGCATCGAACCGGGCGCGCATGCCGGTCTTGACGATGTCCTTCAGTTCGATGGCGCCCAGCAGCCGGCCGTCCCGCGCCACCGCCAGGGGCGTGCCGCCGGCGCGCGCGATCCGTTCCACCGCCTGGCGCAGCGCGGGCGGTGCCTCCCCGCCCAGGCTGCGGACCAGCGCATCCACCGCGCCCTTGCGGTAGCGGCCCTGCGGCAGGTCGAGGCCCGAGATGCGGGTCTGCGCGGTGAAGGGGATCACGCGCGCGCCTTCGGGCAGCGACGGTGCCTCGATGCCGAAGCGTTCACGCGCGAAGGCCAGGATGGACCGGCCCTCAGGCGTCTCGTCGGCCAGGCTCGACAGCACCGCGGCCTCCGCGACCTCCGCCGCCGTCGCGCCGGGCACGGGGATGAAGCCCGCGGCCTGGCGGTTGCCCAACGTGATCGTGCCGGTCTTGTCCAGCAGCAGCACATCCACGTCGCCCGCGGCCTCCACCGCGCGGCCGCTCGTCGCCAGCACGTTGAAGCGCACCAGCCGGTCCATGCCCGCAATGCCGATGGCGGAGAGCAGCCCGCCGATCGTCGTCGGGATCAGCGTGACGAGCAGCGCCGCCAGCACCGCGACCGAGGGCGGCTGCCCGTTCCAGCTTGCGATCCCGACCAGGCTGGCGACGGCGATCAGGAAGATGATCGTCATGCCCGCCAGCAGGATGTCGAGCGCGATCTCGTTCGGCGTCTTCTGCCGGGCGGCGCCTTCCACGAGGGAAATCATGCGGTCGAGAAAGGTGGAGCCGGGGGCGGCGGTGATGCGAACCACGACCCAGTCGGAGACGACGAGCGTGCCGCCCGTGACCGCGCTGCGGTCGCCGCCGCTCTCGCGGATCACCGGCGCGCTTTCGCCGGTGACGGCGGCCTCGTTCACGCTGGCGATGCCTTCCACCACCTCGCCATCGGAGGGGATGAGGTCGCCGGCCTCCACCAGCACGAATTCCCCGACCCGGAGTTCCGCCGCGGCGCGGGGCTGCCAGAGCGTGCGGTCATCGGGGCGGAGCAGCAGCTTCGCCTGCGTCTCCGTCCGCGCGCGGCGGAGGCTCTCGGCCTGGGCGCGGCCACGTCCCTCCGCCATCGCTTCCGCGAAGGTGGCGAAGAGGACGGTGAGCCAGAGCCAGAGCGCGATGCCGGCCTGGAAGCCGAAGGGATCGCCCAGCAGCGCCGCGCGTGAAGCGAGCAGCGTGACGAGGATCGCCATGATCTCCGTGACGAAGATCACGGGGTTGCGCACCAGGCGGCGCGGATCGAGCTTGCCCAGCGCGTCGATGGTGGCGCGGAGCAGCAGGGCGCGGTCCAGCATCGCCGCGCGACGGATCGTGGTTGCCATGTCGATGGGGCCTTCAGAAGGTCTTGCCGGCGAACAGCAGGAAGTGTTCAGCAATCGGACCAAGGGCGAGGGCGGGCATGAATTGCAGCCCGCCGAGGATGAGGATCACGCCGGCCAGCAGCCCGGCGAAGAGCGGCCCATGCGTCGGGAAGGTGCCGGTGGAGGCGGCGAGCTTCGGCTTCGCGGCGATCGAGCCCGCGATCGCCATCATCGGGACGATATAGGCGAAGCGGCCGAGCGCCATGGCGATGCCGAGCGTCGTGTTCATCCAGGGCGTATCGGCCGTGAGGCCACCGAAGGCCGAGCCGTTGTTCCCGGCGGCGGAGCTGTAGGCGTAGAGCATCTCGCTCAGCCCATGCGGCCCCTGGTCCTGGATGGACGCGACCGCCACGGGCAGCACGAGTGAGACCGCGGTGAAGCCGAGGATCACGGCCGGCAGGACGAGCACCGCCAGCATCGCCAGCTTGATCTCCCGCGCCTGCACCTTCTTGCCCAGGTATTCCGGCGTGCGCCCGACCATCAGCCCGGCGACGAAGACCGCCAGCAGCACGAAGACGATCATGCCATAGAGGCCCGCGCCGACGCCGCCGGGCAGGACCTCCCCCAACTGGATCAGGAACAGCGGCACCAGGCCGCCCAGCGGGGTGAAGCTGTCGAACATCGCGTTCACCGCACCGTTGGAGGCACCGGTCGTCGTCGCCGTGAACAAGGCGACCAGCGCCTGGCCGAAGCGGACCTCCTTGCCTTCCATGTTGCCGGCCGCGGGGTCGACGCCCAGCGCGATGTGCAGCGGATTGCCCGCGGCCTCCGCCGCATAGACGATCCAGGTGCCGCCCAGGACGAAGGCCAGCATTACCGCCAGCAGCGCCCAGCCCTGGCGGCGGTCGCCGACGATGTGCCCGAAGGCCAGCGCCATCGCGAAGGGGATCACCTGGTGCGACCAGATCTGCAGCGCCGTCGCCAGCGCCGAAGGTCCCTCGAAGGGATGCGCGGAGTTGGTGCCGAAGAAGCCGCCGCCATTGGTGCCGAGGTGCTTGATCGCAACCTGGAAGGCGACAGGGCCCAGCGGCACGGTCTGCGCGGCCCCTTCCAGCGTCGTCGCCTCCGCATAGCGGGCGAAGGTCTGCGGCATGCCCATCGCGACGAAGGCGACGCCGACGACCAGCGCGAGCGGCAGCAGGATGTAGAGCGTGACCCGCACGAGGTCGGCCCAGAAATTGCCGAGGTCCCGCAGCCCGCCAGCGGCGAAGGCACGGCAGAAGGCCAGCGCCAGCGCCATGCCCGTCGCGGCCGAGAGGAAGTTCTGCACGGTGAGCCCGGCCATCTGGCTCAGGTAGCTCATCGCCGCTTCGCCGCTATAGGCCTGCCAGTTCGTGTTGGTGACGAAGCTGATCGCGGTGTTGAAGGCGAGGAAGGGCGGGATGCCATCGAAGCCCTGTGGGTTGAAGGGCAACACGCCCTGCAGCCGCAGGAGGGCGTAGAGCAGCAGGAAGCCCGCCGCATTCGCCGCCAGCATCGCCAGCGTGTAGCCGCGCCAGCCCATGCCGCGCGCCGGGTCGATGCCGCCCGCCGCGTAGAAGGCGCGCTCCACGGGCGCGAGGAAGGTGACGCGCCCGGCCGCGACAGCGGCGATATAGCGCGCCAGCGGGATGGCGGCCGCCAGGATGGCGGCGAGGACGAGCGCGATCTGCGCCCAGCCGAGAGAGGTCATGGGATCAGAGATCCTCGGGGCGCAGCAGCGCCCACAGCAGGTAGAGGAGGAGGAGGGCGGCCACGACGCCGCCCAGGATCAGCTCGGTCATGGTGGTCAGACCTGCTCGCACCCAAACGCGTAGGCGGCCATCAGGCCGAAGAAGCCGACGCCCAGCGCCAGCAGCAGAAGGTCAAGCATTGGCGGTTCCCGTCCAAGGAGGCGGGGAAGGCGTAGGCGCCCTGTGCGTAAAGGCTCCATGCGGGATCCGGGGCGGCCGCATAAAGAACGCGTAAAGACAGCAGCGGCGGCGCGCCCGGGCTGTTATCGGGAGAAGATGACCGAGGAGCCCGCCCGCCCCGATCCCGATGCCCTGCTCGCCCTCGCGCGGCGGGAAGGCCGCGGGCGGCTGAAGGTGTTCCTCGGTGCCGCGCCCGGGGTGGGCAAGACGATGGAGATGCTGGCCGAGGCGCGGCGGCTTCTGGCGGGCGGCACGGATGTCCTGGCCGGGATCGTGGAGACGCATGGCCGGGTGGAGACCCAGGCGGCGATCGGCGACCTGCCCCTCCTGCCCCGCGCGCGCTTGCCCTATCGCGGCCAGGTGCTGGAGGAATTCGACCTCGATGGCGCGCTGGCCCGGCGCCCGCGGATCCTGCTGCTGGATGAACTGGCGCACAGCAACGCGCCCGGCAGCCGCCACCCGAAGCGCTGGCAGGATGTCGAGGAACTGCGCGAGGCCGGCATCGAGGTCTGGACCACGATGAACGTCCAGCACCTGGAGAGCCTGTCGGAGGCGGTGGCGCGCATCACGGGCGTGCGCGTGGCGGAAACGGTGCCCGACCATGTGCTGGCCGAGGCCGATGCCGTCGAGCTGATCGACATCCCGCCCGCCGAGTTGATCGAGCGCATGCGCCAGGGCCGCATCTACCGCCCGGACCAGGCAGGCCGCGCGCTGCGCGGCTTCTTCCGGGAAGGCAATTTGGCGGCGCTGCGGGAGATGGCGCTGCGCCGCACCGCGGAACGGGTGGATGCCGACGTCACCGGCTACATGCGCGCCAACGCCATCGCGGGCCCCTGGCCGGCCGGTGACCGCGTGATGGCGCTGGTCGGCGCGGACCCCTCCGCCGAGATGGTGGTGCGGGAGGCGCGCCGCGTGGCGGATGCGCTGAAGGCACCCCTCATCGCGCTGCATGTCGAACAGCCCAGCGCCGCGCCGGGCGCCGATCCCGGCCCGGCACTGCTGCTGGCGGAGCGGCTGGGCGCGGTGACGGAGACGGTGGTCGCGGCGGACCTGCCCTCCGCCATCCTGCGGGAGGCCCGGGCGCGAAACGCAACGCACCTCGTCATCGGCCGTGGCCGGCCGGTATGGTGGCGGCGTCTGGCCGGCCGGACGCTGTCGGCGGCGCTGCTGCGCCAGGCCACGGATTTCACGCTGCACCTGGTGCCGGAACCCGCCGCCGCGCCCCGCCGCATGCTGCCGGAGCGCCGCGTCCTGCCGCCCTGGCTGGGCTGGGCCGCGACCGCGGCGCTGGTCGCGGGCGCGACGCTGATCGGCCTTGGCGTCGATGGCGTGGTGCCGGAGGGGGCGCTGGGCATGATCTACCTCGTGCCGATCGTGGCGGCGGCCGTGGGATTCGGCGCGGTTCAGGGTGGCGTCGCCGCCGTGCTGTCCTTCCTGGCCTGGAACTTCCTGTTCCTGCCGCCGCGCTACACGCTGGCCATCGCCGGGCCACAGGATGTGGTGGGCGTGGTGGTCTTCGCGCTGGTGGCGCTGCTGCTGGCAGGCACCGCCGGCAGCCTCGGCGGGTCCGTCCGCGCGGCCCGGGCGCGCGTTGTCGGGCTGCGCCGCCTGGTCGAGTTCAGCCGGCGCCTCGGGACGGCGGGCGACAAGGGGGACCTGATGCAGGCGATCGCGGAGGAAGCCTCCCGCATCGCCGGCGGGCCGGCTTGCGTGCTGCGGCTGCTGCCCCCCTTGCCGGGTGACTCCGCGCCGGAGCCGGTGCTGCGCGCCGGCGTGCCGATCGATGCCGAGCCCGACGAGGCCAGCATGGCCGCGGCGCGCTGGGCGGCCGCGAACGGGCGCCCGGCCGGGCGCGGGACGGATACGCTGCCCGCCGCCGCCTGGCAGTTCCGGCCGATGCGCACCGCGCGCGGCCTGGCCGGCCTGGTCGGCCTGCGGCCACCGGCGGAGGGCGGGCCACCCGATGGGGAGGCGGACCGGGCCCTGAACGCGCTGCTCGACCAGGCGGCGGTGGCGCTGGAACGCGCCGACCTGATGGAGGAGCGCGCCCATAGCGAGGCGCGGTCGGAGACGGAGGCGCTGCGCACCGCCCTGCTGACCTCGCTCGGCCACGATCTGAGGACGCCGCTCACCTCCATCCGCGGCGCGATCGCGACGCTCCGGACCTCCGGCCCCGCGCTGTCGCCGGCCACGCGCGCCGACCTGCTGACGACGGCGGAGGAGGAGACGGAGCGGCTGTCCCGCTGGATCGCCAACATCCTCGACCTCGTGCGCATCGAGAACCGGCAGATCGAGCCGCGGCGGGAGGCCGTGGACCTGGCGGACGCCATCGACACCGCGGCCGAGCGCGCATCCCGTGCCCATGGGCGCGCCATCCTGGTCGATCCCGGCCCGCGCCCCATGGCCCCGCGCCTCGATCCCGCCCTGCTCGACCAGGTGCTGGCCAATCTGCTCGACAATGCGCTGAAATTCTCGGCGCCGGGCGGGCAGGTGCGCGCCCGGGCGGGGCGGGAGGGGCCGGAGGTGGTGATCACCGTGGAGGATGACGGGCCCGGCATTCCCCCCGATGCGTTGCCCCGCGTCTTCGATCCCTTCTTTCGCGCCACCCGCACGGACCGCATCGCCGCCGGCACGGGCCTCGGCCTCGCCATCTGCCGAGGCCTGGTGCAGGCGATGGGCGGGCGGATCGCCGCGGAGAGCCCGGCTGTCCCCGGCGCGGGCGGCACGCGCGTGGTGCTGCGCTTCCCCGCTGCATGAATGAGGGGCGGATGAAGGACGCCGGATCGCCGCGCATCCTCGTCGTGGATGACGAGCCACAGATCCACCGCTTCCTGGGCCCGGCGCTGGAGGCCGCGGGCTATGCGCCGCAGCGCGCGATGACCCTGGCCGAGGGGCTGCGCCTGGCGGCGGAGCGGGCGCCGGCGCTGGTGCTGCTCGACCTCGGGCTGCCCGATGGCGACGGCAAGATCGCGATTCCGCGCCTGCGCGGGTTCACCGCCGCGCCGGTGGTCGTGCTGTCTGCCCGGGATGCGGAAGCGGAGAAGGTGGCCGCGCTGGATGCCGGGGCCGACGACTATGTGGAGAAGCCTTTTGCACTGGGCGAATTGCTGGCCCGCATCCGCGCCGCGCTGAGGCGGTCACAGGCCGCCGTGACCCAGCCCCTGGACAGCGTGGTCCGGACCGGGCCGCTGGAGGTGGATTTCACGCGGCGGCTGGCGCGGGTGGATGGCGGGGAGCCGCTGAAGCTGACGCCGCGCGAATGGGACCTGCTGGCCGCGCTGGTCCGCGGCGGCGAAGGCCGCGTCATCACGCAGCGACAATTGCTCACGGCGGTCTGGGGGCCGGCGCATGGGGAGGATGCGCAGTATCTTCGTGTCTATGTCGGGCATCTGCGGCAGAAGCTGGGCGCGGCCGCGGGTCTCATCCGGACCGAGCCCGGCGTGGGATACCGCTTCGGCACGGGGTAGCGACACGGCAGGCGGGCCGGGAGCCCCTGGCAGGCGCGACGTGGCGGGTGAGGTCTCGCGCCTTGCATGGGCGCGGCGACACGCCGCCGGTTGAGGCTGATCCAGGCCAGCCGATTCCGGACGTCACCAGTGATGCGGTGGCAAGGCGCGAAGGGCGGGCCCGATCCGGCACCGCCGGGATTTCTCCCGGCAACTCTCCAGCGTGAACGGGGCGTGCTTGGCTAAGGGGTAGCGCTGCCTCGCTCGTGTCTCAGCGCTGGTGAGCGTGTGTCGAGGGCGGAGGAGTCGACTCTGCCCGCATCGCGCAGGATCAACCCGCGGTCGATTTCCGTCGCCAGCCATGCGACGGCCAGATTGAAAGGCGCACGCAGCCTGTGGAAGCATCGTCGACGACGGGCCTTGAGGCCGCCCGCACACAACGCCGCGCCATGGTGGGCCCTCTCAAGAAGGGATCATCGATACCGTGACGCCAGATTGTCATGGGATCTACAGCGGTGGTGGAGGTGAGCGGGAACTCCACCACCATTTTCAGCCCTGTAAGCCCATGATTTCAGCGGCATGCCGGCGGCAACCGGGACCGCGTGTGTAGCAGTCTGTGTAGCGGTCTGTGTAGCACCCGATGCGCGTCGGCCTACAGCAGCGCCAGGAGCCACAGCGGGAGGGTCACGCAGCCGATCAGGGTGGATTGGGCGATGACCTTCGCCACCCGCTCCCGGTCTGCACCGTATACGGAGGCCAGAACATGCGCCGCCGACGCCGTCGGCAGCGCGGCGAAGATCGTCAGCGTCAGGCGCGGGCCCGGCCCGATACCCAGGACCGCGGCGCCCGCCAGGGTGGCTCCCGGCAGCAGGAGCAGCTTGATGGCGTTCAGCGCCGCCTCGAACCGGTCCATGCAGGCCAGCGCGCGCCAGTTCACCGAGGCACCGATCGACAGCAGTGCCATCGGCACCGCGGCCTGGCCCAGCTTGGTCACGGCATCCATCGCGATGACGGGCAGGTGCATCTCCAGGATGGACAATGCAACGCCCGCGACGCTGGCCACCAGGAAGGGGTTGGTCAGCACCTGGCGCAGCGTCGTCCCCAGATCCGATCCAGTCCCACGCGACAGCGCCAGCACCGCCAGGATGTTGGCGACCGGCACGGCAAGGCCGATGGCGATCGCCATCAGGCCGCGATACTCGGGCGGAAGCGCCTGCGCCGCGACGATGGCGAGCGCGGTGTTGAAGCGCCAGGCCGTCTGCCACATGCCGGCGAAGTCGAGGAACCGCTCCGGCCCGAGGCTGCGCGCAAGCCAGGCCAGCCCGCAGGCCAACAGCATGCCCGCCCAGACACCCAGCCCCATGACCATGAGGTCCGACATCAGCGGCGGGCTGCGCAGCGCGCTAAAGAAGATGAGCGCAGGGAACAGCAGGCGGAAATTCAGCGCATCGATGGCCTGCCACCCGACCCCGGGCAGCGTCCGGCGCAGCAATCCGCCAGCGAGGAGCAGCATGAGGTCCGGCAGCAGCGCGAGGGCGACAGCGGGCATCGCCTCAGCCCTCCAGCGCCGCGACCAGCCACGCGGCGGCGGTGGCGATCGCGCTTTCGTCGAGCCCGGCAAAGCAGAGGCGAAGCCGATCGCTGAAGCGGCCATCCGCCTGATCCAGCGCGAAGGCCGGGCCTGGCGCGTAGAGCACGCCGCTCGCCACGGCTCGTTCGAACAGCCCGGCACGGGCGGCACCCGGCGGCAGGGCCGGGAACAGGAACATCCCGCCGGCGGCGGGCTCGAAGGCGAACCCGGCGCTGCCGAGCACGGCGGCGAGGCGCTGGCTGCGCGCCTGGTAGAGGCCGATGACGCGGGCGAGGTGCGCGTCGAGCTTGCCGAGGTCCAGGTAATGCACCGCCACCCGCTGGGCCAGCGCATTGGGCTGCAGATCCCCGGCTTGGCGCAACTCCGTCATCGGCCCGGCCAGCCGATCCGGAACGGCCGCCCAGCCCAGGCGCAGCCCCGGGGCGAGGATCTTCGACAGGCTGCCAGCCCAGATCACCATCGCACCCGGGACCGCCGCGGACAGGGTCATGAGCGTCTCAGGCGGCGCGCCGGTGAAAGCCAGCGCGCGGTAGGGATCGTCCTCCACCACCGCCACACCGTGCCTCCCGCAGAGTTCGAGGAGGCGCCGGCGCAGCGGGAGGGTCCAGGTCTCTCCGCCCGGGTTGGAGAAGGTCGGCTGGGCGTAGAGCGCGGCGATGTCGCCGCGGCCGAGCACTCGCTCCAGCCCAGCAAGCTCCGGATCGCCGGCCACCGCGTAGCCCACGGCGCGCAGGCCCGCCGCGGCGCAGATCGACAGGATCGCCGGGTAGACCGGCTCCGGCACGGCAACCGCGCTGCCCGGCCTGGCGAGGCAGCGCAACGCCAGGTCCACGGCCTGCTGCGCGCCGGAGGTCACGATCAGCCGGTGGCCGTCCGGGCGTGGCGGGCTCAGCGCCTCCAGCGCGGCGATGAGTTGCGGATCGCCGGCGGTCGGGCCGTAGCTCCAGGCACTGGCATCGCCGGTGGCGCGACGGGCCGCCTCGGCCAGACCATCCCTGTCATAGGCATCCGGCGAGGGATGACCGCTGGCGAGGTTGAGCATCCCGGGGCGTGCCGCATAGGGGTAGAGCGCCCGGAGGGGGTTCTTCGGGATCGCCTGCACGAGGGGTGACAGGTCAGGGAATGAGGTCGGGGTAAGCACGGTCAATCCAGCTCCGTTGCGTCGCTGCATGCCGTATTGGAATGTCCGGGCATATCGAAATAACCTGGCGTCATAATGCCCAACGAAGGCGAGTTCTCCCCTACGACGCTCCGGCTGCTGCAGCGGCTCCGGCAGGCGGGCAACCTGACCGAGGCTGCGCGGGCTTGCGGCATCAGCCAGCCTGCCGCCAGCAAGGCGATCGCCCGGGCCGAGGCGCAGAGCGGCCTGTTGCTGGTTCGGCGCGACCGGCGCCCGCTGTGCCTGACGGCCGAGGGGCACATCCTGGCCGACTATGCCGAGCGGCAGGAGGACATGGCGCGGACGGTCCACCGCGTGCTGCAGGAGAGCCGCCGGCACGGCCAGGGGCTCGTGCGCATCGCCTCCTTCGGGGCCTCCGCTTCCACCCATATCCTGCCCGGTCTGGTGGCGGCGGCGCGGCAGCGCGGGCCGGCGTTGCGGGTGGAGATCTCCGAAAGCGCCGACGAGGCCGCGCTGCAGGCCCTGCGCGATGGCGCGGCGGACTTCGCCATCGCGGTCGAAAGCGAGATGCCGGACCTGGAGATGATCCCGCTCGCCCATGATCGCCTAGTCGCGCTGGTCCGCAGCGACGATGCCCTCGCCTCGCATCCCGGTGTCGATGCCGCGACACTGTCTCGGCGCGACTTCATCCTGACCAGGGGCGGCAGCGAGCCGCTGGTCCGCGCTTGGTTCGCGCGCAGCGGACATGCACCTGATGTGCGACACAGCATCCAGCAGATCACCTCGATCCTGGCCATGGTCCGCGCCGGCATGGGCGTGTCCGTGATCGCCGAGATGGCGGTGCCCGAGACCCATGCGGGCATCGTCCTCGTCAGGCTGGCACCTGAGCAGCCGCGGGTGATCTGCCTGGCGCGCCGGGAGGGATCCTTTGCGTCGCACGCCGCGGCGATCTTCTGGGACGTGGCCCTGGACCGATCGCGGAAGGCCGATCCCTGACAGGAACCGCCAAGCGAATCCCAGATCCCGGGGCGGCACAAGGCAGGCACGGAGAACATCGGCTTCGCAGCCGCCACGGATGGTCCGGCATCATTCCAGCGACAGCGCTGATGGCTTACCGACTTAGCCACGCTCACCAGCCCGCCGCCGGACGATACGGTCTTCCTGGGCGGCATGGACTACCGGCCCCTGTTCGACGCCCTGACCGCCGGCCAGGACGGGCGGCGCATCGTATTCTTCAACTCGCTCACCGAGCCGGCCATCTTCGGCTGCGACCTACGGCGGTTCCCGACGACGAGGCGAACCAACTGGCACTACGACTGCGCGATCGCGCTCGCCACCGGGGCGCTGAAGGTCGATCGGATGTCGGGCGGGTGACGATCGGCCCGGGGGTGCTGGTTGCCATTGATGCTGCCACCCGAGAACGGCAGCAGCAGACCGGACGTCGCACGGCGTTGCCACGGCAGGGCTCGACATTATATTTGTATATCAAATACCTCTCAGCAACACTGCAACACGATGCGCGACAATGGACGTTGATGATGCCGTTTGTGGTCGTCGCGCTTCAGCGCCGGCTACGGAGCGTGAGACCTCACCAATGGCCTCGGTATCCGTGCGCCTGCCGAGCTGCGGCATCGTGTTTCACAATGGACGGCGCCAAGGTGCGGACCTGAGCGTCACCACCACGCGCATCGGCGGGGCTGCGTCGGCAGACGATGGAGGACCGCACCAGGCTGGCGTTGGTATTGGCGACGGCCGACACAGGAGCTGAAGAGCGCGAGGTCACGCAGCCCGTGCTGATCCGCCCAGGATCGTCGGCGTCGAAAGGTGGCCAGGCGCATCAGCGACAACACCGCGCCCTGCGCGACCCCCCGGGCGGCCTCCAGCACCACCATGGTCCCGCTGTCCCGGACCGCGGCGAACGCCTCGGGCATGCGAGAGCCACAGGGTGCGCCGGTTCCGGTGAAGGGGGAGGCTGGCCTCGATCGGCCCGCCGGTGTCGGTGACAAGGCCCGCCGTGGCGGCCGCAGTGTCGGCCTGAGTCCGCTTGAACGCGATGCAGCGGTTCCCCTGGCACGGTCACGTGCAAGCCGGGCAAGGCGGCACTCCCCCTGACATGACCTCCCGTTCCCGCCCACCGAACCGCCAAGGCGTCGCACTCGGTCGGCCGAAGGCGCCGGGCGGGTCAGCCGGTTGGCGCTGCTAGCCACCCGGGCTGCAGGACAGCACGCAACAACATGTTCGTGTCTTGTTCGCCACAGCGACCAAAACGTTGACCCGCCGCCTTCGTCGCGTTGCTGAAATCCGTCTGCCTCCTACGGTCACCCGGTCAGCCATGCTCGTCCAGCCGCGCGGTCCGCCGTGCCAGTTTTCGGGCCGGTGATGGGGGCGGGCCATCCGAGACGCCGGACCCCATACCCCTTAAGTAATTGATAATAAATAATTTTTTATCGATCGATGAGAACGGCCTGGAGGACTGCGACCGCCTTCTGAGTATAGGCCGACCATACCACCAGTCACCCAACAAAAAGGACACCCGTCATGTCATCCCGCCAGAACGCCCGGCAGTGGATCGTCAACCTCCCCCGAGACTTCATGCCCCCCTCTGCGCCCCGATACATGCGTCTGGACGACGCATTAAGATTGGCGAACGCCTGCCTGTTCACCGAGTGGGAGGGAACCCGGTTCGGCTGCTTGGTGACCATTACCTGGAACAAGTGCGGCAGCACCCCTGACTTGCTGCCCCGCAGCACAGCCACCCTTCAAGAGAAGGTTCTGGATCGGGTGAGGCGCGTCTTCGGCGATCGAGATCTCCCTCTTCACTTCGTCTGGTGGCACGAGTGCGGGTCACGCATGGGCGAGCATCTCCATCTCCACATGCACCTGCCCCAGGGGCTCGATGCGGTCGCCCGGCAGGTGATCCTCGATGAGCTCGACCGCGTCCTCAAGCCGAACGCCTGCGGGGTCGACTTCAGATGGCACAAGAAGTCCCAGGTGGCCGGCTATCGCACCAGGTGGGAGATCAAGCGCCAAGTGATCTACGCCATCAAGAACCTCTGCCCGAGCGAGAGGGCGCGGCTGCCGGATGGCCAGATGGTCAATGTCCGGGAGTATATCGACCTGGCGGGGGCTGCGGCGAGAGTCCTCCGGAACCCCCTCGGCGACCCCGAGCCTATGCCGGCCGGCTTCAAGGGAAAGATGACCGGTGCATCCCAGAACGTCGGCCCGCAGGCCCGCGCCGCGGCGGGGTGGATCGAGCTGACATCCCTGCCAGATCTGCAGGCGGCCATCTGGCTGGGTTATTCACCGCTGAACGATGCGGTGCAGCCGCCCCAGCCAGCGAAGCGCAAGCCCCGACGGTAACTCCAGCGGCCTCACAGAACACGATCCAGGGGTCGGCGACACCATCGCCACCCCCTTTCCTCGCCCAGGCCTTGGGCGCCCACTCAGCGCTGACCAGGCCCTCGTCCCTGCGTCATCACACCCGCCCTCACCGAAGCCACCACCGCCAGCCTTGTGGGTTATGAAGGTGCGGGCGGTCATCGTCCCGAAACCCGTCAGGGTTATCGCCGGCATCATTGGCCCAATGACCGCGGACGAGCTGGACGGGCTGCGGCACCGGCACATGGCCTCGGCCGAACTCGTGGCCGCGCACCCCGGCTGGCGGTTCCGCTGGAAGCTGGACAGCGCCGTCAGGTTCCCCACACCCATTCACCACGCCCGCCCAAAAGGCGCCCAGATCTTCGTCACCCTGGCCGCGCTGGAGAGCCCCGCCGTGCGCCAGAGCCCGCAGGGCACGATCCATGGCAAGCGCGTCGCCTGTTCCCAGAACATCGACCAGGCCGCCCGCCAGCGGGCTGGCCACGCTGATGCGATGACCGCCGATGATCTCGACGCGAACCGCCACCTCAACGCCTGGCGTCAACGCATCCGGGGTGAGATCGCCACGATCTAGGTTGGCAACGCTGTCTCGCTGGCCGCAGCGTGACCCGACCATCTGGCTGCGTGCGGTCAACAGGGCCACCAGGCCACTCGCCGCCTATCTGGCCTGCAGATACCTACAGCGGATCACGCAGTGCTCGACAGGTGAGGCTTTTGCGACCGGCGCCGCTATACCTGCCTCGACAACTGTGCCTGTAGAAGGTCGGCTGCCAGGTCGAAGGCACGGCGCGCATGCCCGAAGCGGGTGACGTAGCCGGTCGGTGCCCATGGGACGCCGTTCGCATAGGTGACAACGGCGACAAGTCTGCTTCCGCTCGCGGCATCCACCGCCTCTATCTCCACGCTGGCGCCTCCGGGGTTGGGCGGCGGTATCCCCCCGGGCATACCCATGACCGCGAGCCCGATGCCCGCTGCCTGGACCGGCACATTGATCCACCAATTCGCACGGCGGGTGTTGGTGATGGCCGCCCGGATGCGCAGCACGCCTGGCGCCGGTGCCGCCTCATCGGCCGCCATCCGCGACCGCCCCAGCGCTGTCGCCAGGCTACGCCGCAGCGCGTCCCGCAGTTCGGCGATCTCCGAATCGCCCCGTGCTGGTGCACCCTCGATGGGGCGCCAAACGATAGGGTCGAGCACGAAATGCGTGTATTCGCCGGGCCTGTAGGCGGGATCGACGAAGATGAGGTCCCGGGTGTTCGCCGCCGTGGGCGCCAGCGCCTCGTAATCCCCCAGGAAGCCAGTTCGCGTCACGCCCTGGCCGGCACAACCGCCCAGCGGCAACAGGGCGAGGAGGCCTCGTCGCGGCAGCATGAGTGCGGCCTGTCTCTGTTGTGTCATCGGCATGGCTTTCAGGGGCGGTTCAGCGTGAAGGCCAGCTGCCCATCCTCGTGGGCAGCGAGGCCGGCGCCGTTACGGCGGAGGCGGATGCAGCGGCGGCCCATCGGGAAGCCGAAGGCGATGCAGATGTCCTCGCCCTGGGCAGCCCAGCTGACCTCGCGCGACACCGGCCTCTCGATCCGCCCGGTGCCGTCAGGGCGCAGCGTCAACCTGATCTCGGCGCCGCCGGCACGCCGCGCGACCCAGGGCCTGCCGTCAGCCAGCACCGCGACCGCAGCCACGAGAGGCAGGTCATCCTCCGCCCTTGCCGGCGGCGCCAGCGAGAGCGACAGCAAGTTGGCGCACAGCGCCAGGGCGTTCGCCCGCGTGACCGACGGCTGGCCCATCGCATGCCCCGCCGCAGCCGGCGCCGCGGGCGCTGCGCCTCGCATCCGCCCATCCTCCATTGCCACGATCCGGTCAGCGAAGGCGTCGAGGCGTGGATCATGCGTCACGACGATGACCGTCGTGCCCCGGCGCCGCGCGAGGCGATGGATGGCCTCCATCACCTCGCCGCCGGTCTTGCCGTCCAAAGCACCGGTCGGCTCATCCGCCAGCAGCAAGGCAGGGCCGCCGACCATGGCGCGGGCCACCGCGACGCGCTGGCGCTGTCCGCCCGAAAGCTGGTCCTGCCGCCGATGCTCCAGCCCGCTCAGGCCCACCTCGGCCAGGGCGTCGAGGCACAGCGCTTCGGCATCGGAACGCCGCGACTGGCCGCGCGCCTCCAGCCCGATCATGACATTGCCCAGCGCCGTGAGGCTGCGATGCAGGTTGTGGTGCTGAAAGACGAAGCCTGTGCGCCGGCGGGACGCGACCCGCGCGGCCTCGTCCGCCTTGTGCAGGGGGTGGCCCAGCACATCGAGCGTGCCGCTCTGCACGGACCGCAGCGCGCCGACCAGGGTCAGCAGCGTCGTCTTCCCGCAGCCGGAGGGCCCAGTCAGGAACAGAATCTCACCGGTCTCGACAACCAGGTCGATGTCGGAGAGTGCGGCGCGGAGCGCGCCGCCATCGGGGTAGGTGTAGGACAAGCCGCGCGCGACGACGGACGGCATCAGAACACCTCCGCTGGGTCGGCCTTGCGGGCACGCCTGGTCGCCAGGGTGCCCGCCACCGCGCACATCGCCACGGTGGCGACGAAGACGATCGCTACGCGGTCGATCGGCATGCTGATCGGCATCGAGACGGCCCAGCGGATCGCTGCGTAGAGGATCAGGGCCAGGCCCAGCCCAGGCGGAAAGCCGAACATCGCGAGGATCGCGGATTGCTCGTAGACGATGGACAGGATCCGCCCGTTGCTGAAGCCCATCGCCTTGAAGGTGGCGTATTCCGCCATGTGTTCCTGCACATCTGCGGTCAGGATCTGCGCCACCACCATCGCGCCGACCAGCAGCCCAACCGCGGTGCCGAAGCCGAAGATGATGGCGATGGGGGAGTTGCGGATCATGAAGCCGCGGGTGTGCTGGACGAAGTCCTCCAGCGTCATCACTCGGCTGTCGGCGGGGTCCAGCACCGCTGACAGCCGCGCCTTCACCACAGCAGGGTCAGCGCCCGGCACCAGCCGCAGCAGCCCGATGCTCGGTGCGCCCGGATCACGGTTCACCGACAGTGCCTGGAAGGTATCGTCGGAGATGATGAGCAGACCCTCATTCCCGAAGGACGCGCCGAGTCGGAAGTCCCCGATCACGGTCACGCGTCGGCCGCCCATCTCCGTCGTCCACTCCTGACCCTGGCGGAGGCCGTCCAGCACGCCGCGGTAGTCACCGCGCGCCCCCGAATCCAGCAGGATGGTCCCGGGCTGCGCCAGGCCGCGTTGCTGGCGCGTGATGTCGGGGTCACGGAAGGCATCGAAATCGGGTCGGACGCCCATCAGCATCAGCGTCCCGCGTTCGCCATCCGGTTTCGTCCAGTCGCGGGTCGTGACGTAGAGCGCCTCGCCATCCGCCACGCCTTCGACACCCAGCGCCTGCATGAGGCGGCGTCGCGGGATAGTGCCCGAGGCGGCGACATCGCGCACGACGGGGCTGACCAGCACGAGGTCGGCCTTCAGCAGCCGATGCACCATCACCGTGGTGTCGAACACCATGTTCATGAAGCCGAGTTGCATGAACACCATCATCACCGCGGCCATCACACCGGCCAGCGCCATCACGAAGCGGCCTGGCTGATGCACCAGCTGCGCCCAGCCGAGCGCCGTGCGGCCGCGGATCACGGCACCGCCCCGAAAAAGGCTCGCACCTGCAGCCCCGTCAGCCCCGCGGCCAGCGCTGAACTGCGCGCATCCAGCGCCACCATCACTTCCACCACGCGGGCATCGAGTGTGGCGGCGGGGTCCTCCCGCACGATGGTCTGCCGCGCGACCCGCAACCCGATCGCTTCGACCGATCCGGCCAGGGGCTGGGGCAGGGCGCGGCTCGCGACCTGCACCGGCTGCCCCGGCCGGATGCCGGGCAGGTCCGTCTCGAATACCTCAGCGCGCACGCGCATCCGGCGCAGGTCGCCCAGCAGCATGATGCCGTCACTCCCCGGCACCTCTCCGGGCCTGGTGTTGATCCGCAGCACGGTGCCGTGGCTGGGCGCGCGGAGCTTCGCCATCTCGTGCTCGGCCTGCATCTGCGAGGCGCTGGCCCGCGCCATCTCGACCTCGCTCCTCAGCACGGCCTCCTCTAGCCGTCGTCCTTCCGCGTCGCGCACGCGCGCACGCGCTAGGGCGAGTTCGGCAGCAACTACCTTCTGCTCCGCCGAGTCGAGGGCCAGGCGCTTGTCGATCAACGCGGTGTCCCGATAGACGCCACCCTGACGGAGCCGGTTCATGCGCTCATGCTCCCACTTGGCACGATCGCGATTCGCCCGTTCCTGTTCCAGCGCGGATGCCAGGGAGGCCTCCTCCGCCTCCAGTTCCACCAGGCGCTGCGCGAGCCTCGCTTCCCGCTGCGTCAGCGTCACTTCCGCCTGTCGGACCTGGGCTACCAGCACCTGCACGTTGTCCATCAACGCAACCGCCTGACCCGCCTCGGCGACATCGCCCTCCCGCACCAGCAACTCGGCGATGCGCCCTGTCCGGCTGCCCTGCGGCGCCGCGAGCATGATCACGTCGCTCGCCGGCTCGATCCGGCCAAGCGCCACGCGGGAGGGCACGGCAGGGGCCGTTGGCGTGGGGGCCGGGCCGCCCACCGATGCCGAAGGCCCCTGGATCAAGCCCAGGCCGAGCACGACACCGGTCGCGGCCAGCACGGCCATGCGGAGGCGGTTCAAGCGACCTCCATCGCCGGCAGGCGAAGTTCAGCTGCCAGCCCGCCGTCGCTGCGGTTGGTCAGCCGCAACTGGCCGCCATGCGCACGGGCGACGCTCGCCACGATGGCGAGGCCAAGACCGAACCCGTTGCCGTTCTTCTGCGGCCGCCGGAAGGCTTCCGTGATGTGCGGCAGGTCAGCTTCTGCGATGCCGGGGCCACGGTCCTCCACCAGGATGCGGACGGCGCCCTCCTCCTCACGCAGGAGGAGGCGGCCACCGCGCGCATGCTTGCAGGCATTCTCGACGAGGTTGTTGAGCGCCCGTTCGAGCGCCACGGGCTGTGCCCGGACAACCAGATGCAGCGGGCCGTCATAGGCCACGTCGAAACCCGCATCAGCAAACTGATCGCAGACGGTGCTGGCCAGGGCCGCGATGTCCAGCGCCTCCAGCGGTTCCTGTCGCAGATCCGCTTCCAGCAGCGCCATGGACGAACTGACGATCCCCTCCATCAGCACCAGGTCGGCGCCGAGCGCCTGCCGCAGCCGCACGTCCTGCACCGTCTCCACCCGGAGCCGGAGGCGTGTCAGCGGGGTGCGCAGGTCGTGGCTCACGCCGGCCATGATCTTCGCCCGCTCGGCCACATCCTCCCGCAGCCGTTCGAGGAGACCGTTCATGGCCCGCCCGAGCCGACGAACCTCCAGCGCCCCGCCTTCCGGCACCCGCACCTGGAGGCCGGCCGCCTCGATCGCCGATGCGGCGCGCGCTAGCCGGTCGAGTGGCCGCGTCATCCAGTAGGCGACCCAGAGCATCACGAGCAGCAGCGGCACGCCGATCAGGAGAACCCCCAGCGTCGGCGGCAGCAGGAAGCTCGGGATCACGTTGCGCATCCGCGGCTCGCCGATCGCGAAGCGGGTCACCTCCCCATCACTGAAGTCGATCGTCACCACGACGCCACGGCTGGACCATGCCTGCGGGGCTGCCATCACCGTGGCATGCGCAGCGATGGCGCGCTCCGCCAGGCGTTCGTTCAGCGCGCGGGTCAGGACCGTGTCGATCCAGCCATCGGCAGGCGGCGCATTCGGGTCCTGCAAGTCGAACGCCTGCCCGGCGGCGCGTCGCAACAGGTCGGGCCGCGCATCCGGTGGCGTATGGCGCAGGAACTCGGCCGTGGTCGCCACATCCGCCGCGAAGGCGCGGACGGAACCCGGCACGGCACTGCCCGGCGACAGCAGCAGCCAGGCGAAGAGGGCCAGGATGTTCGACCCGATCGTCGCCAGGGCGACGATGCATCCGACCTGCCGCGCGGTGGTCGCCATCAGGAATCGCAGCATGTCGCTACGACCCGGCCGGCTGGGTGCGGACCGGCTGCGTGAAGACGTATCCACCGTGGCGGACGGTCTCGATCAACGTGGGGCTTTGCGGGTCGGGCTCGATCTTGCGGCGCAACCGACTGATGGCGACGTCGATCGACCGGTCCAGCGGCTCCGCATTCCGGCCGTGCAGCTTCATCGCGATCTGGTCGCGGGACAGGACCATCTGTGGGTGGCGCATGAAGATGACGAGGAGACCCAGTTCCGTCGCCGTCAGGGCAACTCGGGCGCCCTGCGCGTCATGAAGCGCCCGACGCCGGAGATCGAGCCGGAAGCCCTCCGCCTCCAGCACTTCCTGCGCGGCCTCCGCCCGCCGTTCGACCAGCGAATGCCGCCGCATGACGGCGCGGATGCGCGCCAGCAATTCCTCTGGCGCGAAGGGCTTCACCAGATAATCGTCAGCGCCCGTATCCAGGCCCTTCACACGGTCCAACTGGCTGCCGAGCGCGGACACGACGATGATGGGTATCGCCTGCGTCTCGGGCGTGCTGCGCAGTCGCCGGCAGATGGTCAGGCCGTCGACATCCGGCAGCATGATGTCCAGCAGGATGAGGTCAGTGCTCTGCATGCGGAGGACGCGCTGCAACTGCCGGTCCGTGCTGGCGCGGGTGACGCTGATGCCATGCTGCGTCAGGAAGCTGGAGACTAGCAGCGCGATCTCTCGGTCATCCTCGACGACAACGACGTGACAAGCCTGGTCATGGCTGGAGGGAAAGGTGTCCATATCCTGCGGCCGTATCTGCATGCCGGCACTGTAGCGGCACGTCCAGGCGATGGCTCACGGGCATTCGTTTCAATAGTTTTCAGGCGTTCAGTGGCAGCTAATGCCGGGGCCAAACAGGGCGTGTTCAGCCGCATCGTCGCGGCGCTGGCCGGCTGGACCGGTCAGCCTGATCGGCTGATCATCGACAGCACCCCCTGAAGGCACACCGCATGGCTGGCTGAACCGGAAGCGGCACGCCGCCTGCGACGACCACGACCGCACCGTCGTCATGATGCTCTCGGCGGGTCGGATGAATGGCCAGAAAGGCGCCCACATCCTCCCCCGCTGCTCCCGCCCCGGCGCCAGGGCCTCGACGTCACCCACCACCCCGCGCTTCATCCCGGCCCGTGCACTGCCGATGACCGCGGTGATCGCCATGGCAGCCTGCGTGCGCCTTACTGCCCCTCGGCCAGAACGGGATCACCGCCGCGCTGTCTGCCGCCGGAACTGCAGGCGGTGTGCTGGACGACGATGATCTTCCTGGCGGCCGCTCCCGAGCCGCGAACACCACAAGTCCGGCACACATCCAAGCCTTCGCACACGAATATCGGTGCATCAGATGACCGACAGCGCTATAATTGAGGTGCGGACCAAGTCCCGTGCGACACCCAGAGCAGGACGCACGAGCAGGGAGTTCCCTAGCTGCACTATTTCCGCGTTGGTCGGCATGACGGCAGCGACGCGGATCTTATCGCCGACTGTGGGGTCTCCTCAACGGCAAAGCCCGGTCCGAAAGGTGCGAGGGCGAGGAGCGCAGGGTGTCCTACCTGCGTAAGTTGGCACCAAGGCGGCAGGCCGACACGCCATGCCGCTGCCAAAGCGAGGGGCAGCTCCATACGAGGGCAGCAACATTCGCGAAGGCATAGGGACTGCCCTCGCTTTAAGCGGGGGTAGTCTTCCTATGCCTTCAGCTCAGGGCTTTTCTCCACCGAGGGGGCCATTGATAGGCGCGCGAGGCGTTGCGCAGCATCGTCCTGGCCGCCGCTCAACGCCGTTCCACATCGCCACCCTGGAATCTGGCCTTGAGTCCCTCCAGGACCTCGACCAGTTCCGCCCTGTTCGCCACCTCCACCAGCCCATCCTCACGGTCCAGGCGCATGCGCCGCAGGAACAGCCACAGCAGCGCCGCCCGCACCTCCAGGCGGGCCTCTCCCCCCACCATCTGGTAGTCGGCCTCGATCACCCGCCGCTGGCCTTCGCTCAGCCTCCCAGCGGGCCGCAGCCGCACCGACACCACGCGCTCCCAGACCTCATCCACCGGCGCCGCATCCGCGGGCCTCTCACCGTCAAAAGCCACCATGCGGGGGAACAGCATGTCCTCATGCCGTCCGGTATCGTGGTTCCAGGCCCGCAGGTGCCACCGCACGCCGTCGCTGCCGAAGGCCATGGGCGAGATCCACCGCCAGGACGGCTCCGGCTGGTCCATCGTCTGATACAGCACCCGCAGCGCCAGGCCGGCCCGCTTGGCCTGCACCACCCGCCGTAGCACCCAGGGGTCCACCCTCCGCTCCGGCCGCGGCGTCACCACGACCGGCAGGGGGCGCGCCTCCTCTGCCCCCGCATCCAGCAGCCAGGCCTCGGCGCTCGGCTCCCCGAACAGCGGCCGGAAGCCCTCCTCCGCCAGGTAGGCCTTCTCCCGCGTGTCGTAGCGCAGGTTGCCCGGCGCCAGCGTCTGGTAGTCCCGCAAGTCGATCGTCGCCTGCGGGACCGAAATGCCGAAGCGCCGGATCAGCTCCGACCGGTTCACCCGCCCATCCCAGAACGCCGCCTGGTCAATCGCGCGCAGCCGCGCCTCCTGGCTCCAGCGGAGGTCGTGCGAGGCAGGCGTGGGCGGAGCGTCAGTCATGTCCGCATAAAAACTACGTTGACCCTTCGATACAATACGAATAAAAAATATGCGGACCCATCGTCATCCCTGGAGCCGTCCATGCCACGCGCATCGCCCGCCCTGACCCCTAGCGCCAACCCCGATTGCACGGAGACCCTCCACACCTCCATGTCCCGCCGATACGCCCCCAGCCTGCCTGACAGCCGCCTGGTCGCTCTCTGCCGCGCCGCCTGTGCCGCCAATCCGGGCCTCGCTGCCCCCTTCCTCGCGACCTACTGGACCGAGGAGCACATCGACCGGACGGCCTTCGCCGCCGCCTCCCTCGCCGCCGAGATCGGCGACATCGCCGCGCAAGCGGTCGAGCCCACCGCCGCCGTCATGGCCCAGCGCCTGACGGTCCTCCTGACGGAGGCGCGGTTGCTTGGCGGCGGTCGCAACAGTCTCGCGGAACACCTCACCGGTCGCGCGGGCCGACACCAGGACCGCCTGCACGCCATCACCACCCCAGACGAAACGCCGGGCTGATCGATCGCGCGGACACGCCGCGCCGCCCCAGCCACCCCAAGCCCAATGACCCACCCAACACGCCGGCCCTCCGGCGTGAACGAAGGACCGCGCCCATCATGATTGCGAAATTTTACCGATTTGCAGCACTGCTTCTCCTGGCCTTCGGCCTGCCGGCCTGTGCCACCATCACCACCGGGACCACCCAGACCATCTCCGTCCTGACCGAGCCGCCCGGCGCCGCCTGCACCATGACGCGCGACGGCACCATCATGGGCGTGGTGAACCCGACCCCCGGCACCGTCTCCCTCAGCAAGTCATCCCGCGACATCGCCATCCGCTGCACCCGCGCCGGCAACCTGCCCGGCGTGCAGACCATCACGCCCCAGTTCCAGGGCATGACCGCCGGCAACATCCTGCTCGGCGGCTTCATCGGCCTGGCGGTGGATGCGGCATCGGGCGCCATGAGTCGCTACCCCGAGAACGTCATCGTCAGCCTTCCACCCGAAACCTTCGCCAGCGAGGGCAGCCGCGAAGCCTTCTTCACCACCCGCATCGCCGACACGAGGCGCCTGTTCGACGAGCGCCTCACCGCCGCCCGAAGCGCCTGCGGCACGGACACCCAGGGCTGCGAGACGCGCATCCAGGCGCTCAACCGCGAGCGGGATGACGAACTGGCCCTGCTGGAACGCCAGCGCACCACGGCGCGCATCTCGCCATGATGTAGCCCGACCGGAACCGCGCCGCTGGCCCCTGGTCAAGCGGCGCGCCCCCCGGCACCATATCGGTCATCATGCGGAACGACGCCCACAGCGCCGGCGCACCAGGCGCCAATAACCTGCCTGCCGCGCCGCGCCCCCGCTCCGAACGGCGCTCCCTCCGCGCTGACACTCGCCTGACCGCCCCCCGATATTTCAGGACTTGCTGATGCTCACCGGTGAACTTCGCAGCCAGATCGACCGCATCTGGGACAGCTTCTGGACCGGCGGGATCTCCAACCCGCTGGAGGTCATGGAGCAGATCACCTACCTGCTCTTCATCCGCCGCCTCGATGAGCTTCACACGCTGGAGGAACGCAAGGCCGCGCGCCTGCGCCGCCCGATGGACCGCCGCATCTTCCCGGAAGGCCTGAGCGGCGAGGGCCGCAAGGCCCGCCCCTTCGACGACCTCCGCTGGTCCCGCTTCCGCAATCTGGCGCCGGCGGAGATGTTCGCCGTGGTCGGGGAGCATGTCTTCCCCTTCCTCCGCACCCTCGGCGGGGATGGGTCGACCTATTCCCACCACATGCGCGACGCCCGCTTCACCATCCCCACCCCTGCCCTGCTCTCCCGCGTCGTGGACATGCTGGAAGCGGTGCCGATGGAGGATGCGGACACCAAGGGCGACATCTACGAATACATGCTCGGCAAGATCGCGACCGCCGGGCAGAACGGCCAGTTCCGCACGCCGCGCCACCTCATCCAGCTGATGGTGGAGATGGCGGCGCCGACGCCGCGGGACATCATCGTGGACCCCGCCAGCGGCACCTGCGGCTTCCTGGTCGCCGCGGCCGAATACCTGCGCCAGCACCACCCGGCGGTGCTGCATGACGATGCCGCGCGCGCCCACTTCCACGGCCAGGGCAGGCTCGGCGGCGCGTTCCATGCCTTCGACTTCGACAGCACCATGCTGCGCATCGGCAGCATGAACATGCTGCTGCACGGGGTGGAGAACCCCGATGTCCGCTACCGCGACAGCCTGGCGCAGGACCATGCGGAGGACGCCGACCGCTACACCCTGGTGCTCGCCAACCCGCCCTTCGCGGGGTCGCTGGACACGGAGACGGTGGCGAAGGACCTGACCGCCATCGTCAAGACCCGCAAGACGGAGCTGCTGTTCCTGGCGCTGTTCCTGCGCCTGCTGAAGCCCGGCGGTCGTGCGGCGGTGGTGGTGCCGGATGGCGTGCTGTTCGGATCCTCCAAGGCGCACAAGGAACTCCGCCGCATGCTGGTGGAGGACCACAAGCTGGACGGCATCGTCAGCCTGCCCAGCGGCGTTTTTCGTCCCTATGCTGGCGTGTCCTGCGCCATCCTGTTCTTCACCCGCACGGATAGCGGCGGGACGGATGGCGTGTGGTTCTACGATATGCTGGCCGATGGCTTCTCGCTGGACGACAAGCGCACGCCCCTGCTGCCGGAGGGCAGGCTCGGCCCCGTGCCGAGGGAGGCGCTGGCGGAAGCCGAACTCGCCACCCGCAACAACCTGCCCGACGTGCTGGCCCGCTGGCGCCGGCGCGACGGCGAGGAACGGGACCGCCCCCGCACGGCGCGCAGCTTCGTGGTGCCGAAGGCGGAGATCGTGGCGGCGGGCTGGGACCTCTCCATCAACCGCTACAAGGAAGTGGTGCGGGAGGAGACGTCACACCGGTCGCCTCGGGAGATTCTGGCAGAGCTTCGGAAGCTGGAGGCGGAGATCAGCGAGGGGATGACGCGGCTGGAGGGGATGTTGTCGTGAAGATTGTTCCTCTCGCGAGCATAGTCGCCGACGCGCGGCCCGGTTTCGCAAGCGGGAAATCGGACGACAACGGCGTTATCCAGGTCCGAATGAATAACGTCAGCACCGATGGGCGCCTTGCATTTAGCACCATCAGGCGCGTTCCGCGCGCCGACGCCGATCTCCTTCGGTTCGCGGTTCAGCCTGGCGATATCTTATTTAATGCCACCAACAGCCCAGAGTTGGTTGGCAAGTCAGCGTTATTCAGTGGCTATTCCGAGGCTGTGGTCTACAGCAATCACTTTCTGCGCTTGCGTCTCGATCCGCAGCAAGCCGTGCCTGGCTACCTCAGCCGTTGGCTACATGCCGAGCGCGCGAAGGGCACATTTACGGCAATGTGCAAACAGTGGGTGAATCAAGCCGCGGTGCCGACAGAACGGCTCATGCAAATGTTGGTGCCACTCCCGCCGCTTGAGCAACAGCGCCGCATCGCCGCCATCCTCGATGAGGCCGACGGGCTACGGACGATGCGGCGGGCGGCGCTGGCGCAACTCGACGAGATGGCGCAGGCGATCTTTGTGGAGATGTTTGGTGACCCGGAGTCCAACCCGAAATGCTGGCCCATCAGTCAGCTTCACGAAATCGTTAGGCTGGGTGACAACATCAACTACGGTGTCGTGCAACCTGGCGACCAGGTGGATGGAGGCGTGCCACTCGTGCGCGTGGGCGACCTCTCTGAAGGTCGTGTTGACCGGACGAATATAAAGACAATTGCACCTGAAATCGAGGCTGACTACCGGCGGTCGCGGCTACGGGGCGATGAGGTCTTGGTTAGCTGCGTCGGCTCGATTGGCGTCGTCGCGCTCGCATGCGCCGACGACAAAGGCTCCAACATCGCCCGCGCTGTTGCGCGCATTCCGGTCGGCAATCTCGCAAACCGTGTGTTTCTAGCGAATTATCTGCGCTCTAACTTCGTTCAAAATTACTTCACGCGCGAGCTGAGGACGGTTAGCCAGCCCACGCTGAACATCAAGCAGATTGCAGAAACGCCAGTGCTGCTTCCGCCCCTGCCGCTCCAATCGGAATTTGCAGAACGGTGGGCGACGCTGCAACACCTAGTAGCCGATTGGTCCACGCGCGGAGCGATGCTCGACTCCCTCTTCGCCTCCCTTCAACACCGGGCCTTCCGAGGGGAACTCTGACCCCATGACCCAATTCGGCTTCCTCCAACCCGAGTGGCCGAACCTGCATGGCGCCATCACGCGCGCCGAATCCCTTGCGCGCGGCGATCCCCGCGCCTGCGCCTTCTACGCCCGCCGCTTCCTCGAACTCGCCATGGCCTGGCTCTACCGGGCGGACCGGCGCCTCGCCGCGCCCTATACGGACAAGCTGGCGGCGCTGATCGATGAACCCGGCTTCCGCGCCATCGCCGGGGACGCCATCTACAACAAGGCGCGATGGCTGAAGGTTGCCGGCAACAGCGCCGTGCACAGCGCCAAGCCCTTCACCGAAGCCGATGCCCGCGCCGTCATGCGCGAAGCCTTTCACCTGTCCTTCTGGCTGGCCCGCACCTATGCCCGCGGCGCCCGCCCGGCCGATAGCCTCGCCTTCGATCCCGCCCTGCTGCCGCCCCCCACGGCCGATATCGTCCGCCGCAGCCTCGCCCAGATCCGCCAGATGGCGACGGAGATGGAAGCGAAGGACCAGGCGCTGAAGGAAGCCCTCGCCGCCAAGGCCTCGCTGGATGAGGAAGTGCGGGCGCTGCGCGCGGAAATCGCTGAAGCCCTCGCCGCCAACAGCAGGAAGCCCGATACGCATGATTACGGGGAGGCCGCGACCCGCGACCTCTTCATCGACAAGCTGCTGGCGGAAGCCGGGTGGGACGCGCAGGCCCCGGGCGTGGCGGAAGTGCCCCTGCGCGGCATGCCCACGCCATCCGGCACCGGCTATGCCGACTACGTGCTGTGGGGCGCGGATGGGAAGCCGCTGGCCGTGGTGGAAGCCAAGGCCACCCGCCACGACCCTGGCCGCGGCCAGCACCAGGCGAAGCTCTACGCCGATGCGCTGGAAGCCATGCACGGCCAGCGCCCCGTCATCTTCCTGACCAATGGCTATGAGCATTGGATCTGGGACGACACCCAGCACCCCCCGCGCGAAGTCGAGGGCTTCTACCGCCGCGATGAGTTGGAGCTGCTAGTCCAGCGTCGCACCACCCGCCGCCGCCTGGCGGATGCCACGGTGAACGAGGCCATCGTCGGCCGCCCCTACCAGACCCGCGCCATCCGCCGCATCGCCCAGGCGTTCGAGGATGAGCACCGCCGCAAGACCCTGGTGGTGATGGCGACGGGGTCGGGAAAGACCCGCACCGTGATCGCGCTGTGCGACCTGCTGATGCGCTGCAACTGGGCCAAGCGCATCCTGTTCCTGGCGGACCGTGTGGCGCTGGTGAACCAGGCCGTCAGCGCCTTCAAGACCCACCTGCCGGATGCCGCGCCGGTCAACCTCATCACCGACCGCGCCAGCCAGGGCCGCGTCTACGTCTCCACCTACCCCACCATGATGTCGCTTATCGAGGAGATGGGCGAAGGCGGCCGCCGCTTCGGCCCCGGCCATTTCGACCTGATCGTGGTGGATGAGGCGCACCGTTCGATCTACCGCCGCTACCGCGCCATCTTCCGCTGGTTCGACAGCCTGTTGGTGGGCCTGACGGCGACGCCGAAGGACGAGATCGACCACAACACCTACAGCATGTTCGACCTCGACACCCATGTCCCGACGGATGCCTACCCGCTGCAGGACGCCGTGGCCGATGGCTACCTGGTGCCGATGCGCGCCATCTCCGTCCCCCTGAAGTTCCAGCGCCAGGGCATCCGCTACGACGATCTGACGGAGGAGGAGAAGGAACGCTGGGACGAGGCGGAGTGGGAGGAAGACCCGCCCGAGGGCGTGGAGGCGGAGGCCATCAACACCTGGCTGTTCAACCAGGACACGGTGGACAAGGTGCTGCAGCACCTGATGACCCACGGCCTGACGGTCGAAGGCGGGGATCGCCTGGGCAAGACCATCATCTTCGCCCGCAACCACAACCACGCCGTCTTCATCCAGAAGCGCTTCGACGCGAACTACCCGCACCTCAAGGGCCATTTCGCCCAGGTCATCGACAACCAGGTGTCGCACGCCCAGTCACTCATCGATGACTTCTCCGCCCCCGCGAAGTCACCCCACATCGCCATCAGCGTGGACATGCTGGACACCGGCATCGATGTGCCGGAGGTCGTGAACCTGGTGTTCTTCAAGCTCGTGCGGTCCCGCACGAAATTCTGGCAGATGGTCGGCCGCGGCACCCGCCTGCGGCCGGACCTGTTCAGGCCTGGGCAGGACAAGAAGTTCTTCCAGGTCTTCGACTTCTGCCAGAACCTGGAGTTCTTCTCGAAGGACGCGAAGACGGTGGAGGCGAGCGCGGCGGAAAGCATCTCCGCCCGCCTGTTCCGTGCCCGGCTGGACGTGATCGCGGGCGTGGATGCGCGGGTGAAAGCCGGCACGGCGGCGGAGGCCGAGGGCGCGCTGCGCGTCGATGTGGCGACGCTGCTGCACGCCGAGGTCGCGGCGATGAACACCGACAACTTCGTCATCCGCCCCCACCGCAAGCTGGTCGAGGCCTATGCGAAGCCCGAGGCGTGGGAGGTGCTGGATGTCGCGGCGCGCGACGCCCTCGCGACCACCATCGCCGGCCTGCCGACACAGCAGGATGCCGAGAAGCTGGAGGCCAAGCAGTTCGACCTGCTGATGCTGAACCTCCAGCTCTGCATCCTGGCCGCCCGCCCCGGCTTCGCGGCCTGGAAGGACCGCGTGGTGGCGGTGGGGGAGGCGTTGGCCGAGAACAAGGCGATCCCGGCCATCGCCGCCGAGATGGAGCTGATCCTGGCCGTCCAGACCGAGGCCTGGTGGCAGGACATCACGGTCGCGGAGCTCGAACAGGCCCGCCGCCGCCTGCGGGGCCTCGTGCACCTGATCGAGAAGCGCCGCCGCGCCATCCTCTACACCAACTTCCAGGACGAGATCGGCGACGGGCAGGAGGTGGTGTTCGAGACCATGGCCACCGCCGATGGCTTCGCGAAGTTCAAGGAGAAGGTGCGCCACTTCCTGAAGGCGCATGAGGGCCACGTCGCCATCCACAAGCTCCGCACCAACCGCCAGCTGACACCGACTGATTTGGCGGAGCTGGAGCGGATGCTGGGCGAAAGCGGCGCCGGCGGGGCGGCGGAGATGGAGCAGGCGAAGGCGCAGAGCCAGGGTCTCGGCCTTTTCGTCCGCTCCCTCATCGGCCTGGATCGCGCGGCGGCGATGGAGGCGTTCGGCGAATTCCAGCAGGGCCGCGTGCTGCGTGCTAACCAGCACGCTTTCATGGACATGCTGATCGATCACCTGACGTCGCAGGGCGTCGTCGATATCGGCCGCCTCTACGAACCGCCCTTCACCGGTTGGCAGGGCGGAATCGATGGGGTGTTTCCGGAAAAAGACGTGGACCGTATCCAATCGATTCTGGAAGATATCAAAATTCGTGCCGTTGCCTGAACTTCATGATGGAGAAAACGGGGCAATGCGTGGGCTGATTATCCGTGAGCCGTGGATCGACTATATTCTGACGGGCGCGAAGACGTGGGAAATGCGGACCCGGCCAACCAATGTCCGCGGTCGCATCGCCCTGATCCGCAAGGGGGCAGGCGTGATCGTCGGCTATGCCGACCTCGTCGGCACGGAGCCACCGGTCGACGCCAGCCGATTGGCAGAAACCCGCGACCGGCACAGAATCCCAGCGAGCGAGGACTCAGCGGTCCTAGCGCAAGGGTGGGTGTATCCCTGGGTGCTCGCCAACGTGAAGCCTCTGCCGAACCCGTTGCCCTATGCGCATCCCAGCGGAGCAGTCGTTTGGGTGGAACTTGATCGTGCGCTGGAAGCGAAACTGGCATCGGCACCCGCTGGAGTGCCTGAACGAACCCCACCGCGTGCCGCCATTGCGGTGCTCCCGGCTATCGAGTCAGCAGGCGCATCGATCTCCATCGCGATCACGGCGGGCAACCTGAACCACGGTCATATATACCTGCACAGTGCCCGGCACCTCCTGCCCGAAGACGTGATCGGCGGCTCCAATAGCGCCAGCGCGGCACCATCGCTCCTAACCGTCGAGTTCGTGCCCGGTGACGTCATCGAAACGGATGTTCCCCGCGACAAGATGATTCTGCGCAAGCGCGGGCCGGTGCGGAAATTCTTTGAGGATGCTGATGCGCGGGCTGGCGAGAGCGTGCTCGTGCAAAAGATGGGAACCCATCGTCTTCGAATCACGATGGACCGTGGACGCCGCAGCGCGCCATGAATGACCAGCCTTCCAAACGGGGACTTTGATTGCGATGGTGACGACGCTGTCCTGGGCGCTGGCGAATCAGGTCTTCACGTCCTGGCCTTTTGTCGTGCTCATTGTTGTTGTCATTGGCGGCGCTTCCTGGTGGATCGTCGGGCCGCTGTTGAGGGCTGGCCGGCAGATCCGCGCGACGATGCGCCGGATGAGCGAGACGATCGGGGGTGCGCCGTCACCGGCAGAGTTGCCTCTGCGCTATGAAGCCATCGACGAGACACTGCGCGCGGAACCCATCGCGGGCGAGGCATGGGCCGCCTTCGACGCGACCCTGGCCAAGCCCATCATCCCCGGCCGACCGTTCAGGCAGACCGTGCCCGCGAGCGAGTTTTTCAATCTGGAATTACTGAAGACCGCTGGCGCGGATATGCGTTCGGCCCTTGCCTACGCCAACACGCTCGTCGGCATCGGCCTCTTCCTCACCTTCATCGGTCTCGTGCTTGCCCTCTGGGCCGCAGGTGAAAGCTTGGGCGCCACAGACCCCAACGAAGTTCGGAGCGGGCTGCAGCAACTACTTGGCGCCTCGGCAACAAAATTTCTCTTCTCCATTATCGGCCTTGGCTCCTCGCTGCTTTTCTCATCCTTTCTTCGGCGCGTGCTGCGCGCGACGGAACGAGAGATACAGGCGTTCGTCAGACTGATCGATCTGAAGATGCCGCCCATCTCGGCGCAGGAACTGGCGCTCGAAAGCAATGACTTGCTGAACAGCATTCTGCGTGAGCAACAGCAGTATTCTGCCGACCTCGCAGCAAGCCTCGGGACGAAGATCGATGACAGCCTGAACAGCCGCCTCGCCGAACACATGCTCCCGCTGCGGGAGGCGGTGGAACGGATGGCTGCATCGATGGCGGACATGAACCGCGGTGCGCTGGACGAGATGATCCAGCGCTTTATCGGCCAACTCGAAGGGGCGGCGGGATCGCAGATCAGGGAGGTTACGTCCAATCTCGAGAAGGTCGGCGCCCAGATCGGCAGCGTAGCTTCGGGCCTTGCGGAGGTTCAACTGGGTCTGGCCGCCGCAGGCAGGACAGCGGCAGAAGGCATTGGTAGTGCCATGGCCGACGCCTCCGGTCGCATGGCCAGTTCTGCTGACCTTGCCCGCCAGTCGATTGAGGCGGCGGGCAAGGACATCCGCGAGGCCTCCACCGATGCCGCGGCAGCACTGCGCGGGGGCATCCAGGACAGCATGCAGGACGTCCGGCGCGCCATGGACGAAAGCGCCACCGGCTTCGCGGACAAACTTTCAGCTTCGGCTGGCGAGATGCGGACATCCCTGGAGCAGGCCACGGATAGCTTCGCCACCCGCCTTTCGAGCGCCGCCGATAACCTGGTAACAAGCGTAAGGCAGGCGGTCATCGACCTCTCCGGTGCCGCATCCAGCGCAGCGCACGACATCGCCAAGGTCTCCGTCAGCACGTCCACGGACTTTCGCGTCGCCGTTGATGCTGCGCGTCAAGCCATCGGCACAGCCGCTACCGCCTTTGCCGATGAGACGACCCGCGCGGGCCGAGAGATCGGCTCGGTGCTTGGATCTTTCCAGACCGGCATGTCAGCGCTGGACGGGAGGCTGAGGGAGGCCGAGGGCGCCTTTGCCGCTGCGAACAGCGCCATGGCCAATACTGCCGAGGCAGTCGGCGGCGCTTTGCGGGGCTTGGACCAGGCAGCCGGCCGCCTCTCCGAAGCCTCTGGCCACATCCCTCGGGCAGTGGTGGAACTGCAGCGAATGGCGGAAACGATGGCTGCCTCCATGACAGCGCAGCGCGGTCTTCACCAGGACGCATCAGCCCTCGCGGACCGCATGGTGCAGGCGCTCGGGCGGTTCGAGGCACTCGATGGCAGCCTCGCGAATGTTTTCGAGGAACTCTCCCGTGGCATCAACGCCTTCCGCGACCAAGTCCGTGACTTCGTGCGCGACACGGACGAGGGAATGGCGAAGGCAGCCGAGCAGCTGCGCGGCGCGATCGACAGTCTGACAGAGGCGCTTGAAGATGTGCGCCCTGCCCTGGCGCGAGAGGCGATCTAGCCTATGCGCCGCAGCAGAACCGCCGACGAGGAAGTCGGTGAGGGCTACTTGGTGTCTGTCTCGGACCTCATGGTCGGCCTGCTCTTCGTGTTCATCCTCATCCTCCTCGCCTTCGCGATGCAGCTGCGCGCGGCAGAGACAGCGGTAGAAACTGAGCGATCCCTGCTCGTCGAGCAGGACCAGATCCGGCGAGGCCTTGCCGGTCAAATCGCTGAGATCGATGCGCAACGGATACAGCTCCAAGCTGAGCGCGAACGAAGTGATGCCGCCATGCAGGCGCTGGAGCAGCGATACCGGGATCTTGAGCAGACGCAGCTGCTTCGCATGCAGGAACTCGCTTTGGCGCGGCAACAACTTGAACGCCAGCTCGCTGTTGTTCGCGCTGATGTCAGAACGGAACTGAGTGCCGAGATTTTCCGCTTGGAGCAGGATTTGACGCGGGCCCAATCGAAGCGAGAAGAACTGCTGCGCCAGCTAGAGCGGACGCTGCGAGAACGCGGCATCACCGTCTCGGTCGACGTCACCTCCGGAGTGCTACGCTTGGCCGATGGCGTCTTGTTCGCAACCGGTCAGTCAGACCTGCCTGCTACTGGCGCCGCGCGCGAAAGACTGCGCGCCATCGCCGATGTCTTCGCCGCCGCCATCCCCTGCTACACCGCCAGCGGCGTCACCCAACCGAATTGCCAGCCCGGCGGCGCTCCGATCATCGACTCGGTGTTCATTGAAGGACACACGGATCGCCGCCGCTTCGGCGCAGGGGAGCGCGATGGCAATTATGGCCTGTCCGCGGCGCGGGCGCTGAACACTTATGGCGCCATTCAGTCGGCGCGGCCTGAACTATGGGCGCTTCGGAATGGGGACGGCATGCCGATCTTTGGCGTATCCGGCTATGGGCCTGACCGCCCGGTGCCCGGCCGTGAAGCGGATCGTGAGGAGGATTACGCGGCCAACCGCCGGATCGAGATCCGCTTCCTGCTCGCTGCGCCCACACCGCCCGAATTCGGCGCGCTACGCGTCCGATTGGAGCGCCTATTGCGTGGATCGAGTCAGTGACCGCCTTAACTGCATTGGGGTCTCTCGCCGACCGGATTGCAGTCAACCTCACAAGAGCACGCGGCCGCCCTCTGCCGGATAGCCGTAGCCAAAAATTGGCGGTGCGATGGGCGCAACAGGGCACTGCACTCGCGACGAAGCCGCCAACCGATCTACTGGCGCGCACTTATCAGCGCCTTCAGGCCGCCGTGCTGGACGATGACTGGCAGGCGATCACGCGCGGCGACTGGTCGCGGGCGCCGTGGACCTTCTGGCTCCGGACACCACCTCTCTTGCTTCTGCATCCACCGCTCTTGCATAAATTCCAGATTCACTTGGATACAACGGGCCGCGCACGCCCCCTGCTTGCTCTGGTTGAAGTCTGGCTCACGAACTTCGACCCTATGCGCCCAGGCATCCGTGATGCAGGGTTAGTGATTGCGACGCAATTGTCCCAGCACCAGGCAGACAAGCGCCTCGCGACCTGGGTCGCAGCACAGGCGGATTTCGGGCTATTTGATCCGGCTCGCGGCCCGGCCGAGGTCGCCGCTGCCTTGCTTGCGGACCCCGCTGGACCCGAGGCTGTTTTGCGCCGCACGGGTCTCGCTGATCGGACACAGACAGGATTTTTCGCGGCCGTCCTGCATGCGGCACTTGCTGGCCTTCGACATCGCCTTGCGTCCTTTTCAGCTGGGCGTGTGCAGCGGCTCCTCCAGTTCTTTCAGGCCGATGCCTTTCTGGCCATGCCCGTGCGGCGCGCTGGCCTGGCGGACGCGCTGCTGCTGCCTTGGGCGACCGGCAACAGCCCACAGCCCGAGGTGCGGACCGTCATTCACGACTTTCTCCAACAGCACTATGGCGACCCTCGTGTTGGCGACGGGCGGCGTTGGCAGGGCGTAGCGCCGGAAGCGATCGACGTGTTTCGTCGTTGGCTCGCTCGCGCGACGCTGCGAGAGTTCTTCGACGTCATCGCTGACCGAGCGGACACGGAAATTTGGCGATACCGGCAAGCTTTCTGGACGGCCGTGCTCGATGCTGGATTGATCGAGGACGCTTGGGTGCTTCTAAGTCGCAGCGCGCAGCGGGAAACGCACTCTCGCTTCGGCTCCGAATTAGCCTGCGGCATGGCACGCGGCTTTACTGCTGACCAATCGGTCATTCTCATGCGTGTTGGCCCACTCGTCATGGCTGAGATCAGCCATAACGGGTCTCTACGGGCCTGGCATCATCATGACTCGGCCGCCCCCCGGTTGGGCAGGGCTGAGGTGCATCGGTCAGAAATTGTCATCCCGTCGCTGGGCTTCCATCCGTGGAGCCGACCCGGCGGGGGAGGACTCAGCTATTCGGATCAAACTGTAGCATCAGGGCTCAGGCACGCTGGATCTGCCCGAGGGAACTGGCAGACCATCGCAGCCAATTTGATTCGCTACCACACGGGCGTCACGCTGAACTCCTCTGATTACATGCGCTGATTCATGCTCACCTACGATCAGCACACGATCCGCCTGGCGCCCGACCGACAGCCGAACTTGGATGCCTGCATGCAGGCAGCGGCACCCAATTTGCGCGGCGCCCTAGCGCGGCTGCGGGCGCTATCGGAGGAGGGTCTCGCGGATATGGAGACATGGCCGCTAACCCTTTCACATACCGGCGCTGCGAGGCTCACGCCAGCAGAGGCGGCGGCGCTCGGCCTCCCGCCGGCATCGCCCCTCGTCCTGCGGCTGGATCAGCGTGGCATCTTCCCCGACATCAGCGTTAGCATGCGTTGGCAGCGACCGACTGGGGCGCCAGCGCATGGCGTTGAGCGAGTCGGCTCAATCCTGCGTATCGCTGGCCGTGAAGCTTGGCTCCCTGACCCGCTGCACGAGATAGCGGAGGCAGTGACGGCTCTCTCAGAAGCTGATGATGACGATGCGCGCATGCGGGCCGTCCTCCGGCTGAAGGACGTGCTGCCCGAGCAGACCACAGCCAGCGTCCAGAGTCCGGGTGCCCTGCTCTCGCTGCGCCTCGTCTATGCGGATGCCTTCACCCTGGATCTAGCCGATGGCGATGAACCAGAACTGATCCCCTTCCTCAGACGGAATCCCGCTGACCTCGATGATCCCGGCGACAACGCCGCTCTGCCCGACGCCCAGCAGGACCAGTTCCGCGGGCGGTTCAATCAGTTCACTGCGGCACGCGGCCGATATGCCCTGGGTGGCGGGACCTACGTGGTGCTCTCGAAGCCATTGCAGGAAGCGCTGCAGGTCGTGAGGGAGGTGCAGAGCCATTCCGCGACTGGGAAGCGCGAATTTTTCCGCAACCCCAGGCCACTCATCGCTGCGCGACTCGGCGAAGCCTACAACTCTACGGTCATTGAGAACCTATTCCGTGAGACCAAGGGATACTCTGATCGGGTGTTGGGCCTCGGCCTTTGGCAACCCAAGGTGCTCCCCTGGGTGCAGCGCCCGGGCGGCAACTGGTTTGGACCCGAGGATGGGGCGCCCAGCGCTCTGGGATTGCGGGTCGGCGATCGCTCCCTCCGCATTGCAACGGAGCAAGTCGCCCCGGCAGTGAGCGCAGTCGAGTCCGCAGTCGCGGCCCAACGTCCGCGCGCGACCATCGCCACTCTTGACGGGCAGGTCGAACTTCCCGCGACTGAGAGCACGCTCTCGGCTGTCCGGGCGCTCCGGGACGCGATCACGCCTACCGCAAGTCGAGATGCCGCTCGGGAGAAGGAGCCGATCGAGGCCCTCTTGATTCTCGATGGCGTCGATGACGACTCGCTGTTCACACCAGCGGCGCGCCACCGCCCGACGCAGCTGAGCGCATCGCCCCCGATGCTTCTGGCGACGTCGCTAAAGCTGCATCAAGAGCAGGGCTTGACTTGGCTGTGCACGGCCTGGAACAGCGGCGCACCCGGGGTCCTGCTCGCCGACGACATGGGCCTCGGAAAGACTCTGCAAGTCCTGGCGTTCATGGCCACGCTCAGGGATGAGATGAGAGCGGGGACGATCCCTGCCAAGCCGATGCTCATCGTCGCCCCGACGGGCCTGCTCGCGAATTGGGAGGCCGAACATGACCGGCATCTGCACGCCCCCGGCCTGGGCAGGCTTGCTCGGGCCTTTGGCACCGGGCTGAAGCAGTTCGCAGGCCCTGGCAAGCGCATGGAACCGGCCCTGCTTCAAGGCCTGGACTGGGTCCTGACGACTTATGAGACGCTGCGAGACAACCAGGCCGCCTTCGCCGATGTGCCCTTCGCACTCATCGCCTTCGATGAGGCGCAGAAGATCAAGAACCCGGGCGTGCAGATGACCCATGCCGCCAAGGGCATGAACGCCGACTTCGCCATCGCCATGACGGGCACGCCCGTCGAGAACCGGCTTGCCGATCTCTGGTGCATTCTCGACACCGTGCACCCGGGGCTTCTGGGCCCCCTGAAGGCATTCAGCCAAGCCTACGAGGCTTCGACCGAGCCGGAGAAACTCGCCGAGTTGCGTCGCCTACTGGAGCAGGGCCGTGACCGCCTGACAGCGCCGATGTTGCGGCGGCTGAAGATCGATCACCTGAAGGGCCTTCCGGAGAAGCGCGAGCGACGTGCCCAGCGCAGGATGCCGGAAGCGCAGGCCGATGCATATCGCCTCGCGATCGCCGGCGCCCGGACCATATCAGCACCTTCGGCGAAGCTGATTGCATTACAATCTATCCGCCGCATATCTCTGCATCCGGACCCAGACGCTCCGCTCCCAGACGCTGACTACATCGGCAGGTCAGCGCGCTTGTCCGCCTGCTTCGATGTTCTGGATGAGGTCGCTCATCATCGCGAAAAGGCGCTGATCTTTCTCGATGATCTCTCGATGCAGGCCAATCTGGCAGCACTGATCCAGCGCCGCTACCGCCTGCCGTCCGCCCCCCTCCTAATCAACGGGGGCGTTGCGGGCCTCGACCGCCAGCGTCGCGTCGACAGATTTCAGAACGGTGGCTCCGAGTTCGACGTGATGATCCTGTCCCCACGTGCGGGCGGGGTGGGCCTCACGCTTACGGCTGCGACTCACGTCATCCATCTATCGCGCTGGTGGAACCCGGCGGTGGAGGACCAGTGCACCGATCGCGCCTACCGCATTGGACAGAACCGACCTGTGACCGTCCACACCCTGCTGGCACTTCTGCCGGGTGCGGAGGACGACAGCTTTGACGTCAGGTTGGACGATCTGCTGAGCCGGAAGCGGCGACTCTCGCGAGAACTTCTACAGCCACCCGCCGGGGGAGACCAAGACAGGGACGAATTGTTTCAGCGGGTGGTGGGATGAGAGGACCAATTATGGGATCACGGCGAAGGCAACCAGGGCATCCCGCGTTGCGGCGGCTATGGCGCCGACAAGACGCGGTCTGACGGTGACGACGGCAGCACGCTGGCGTTCTCCTCGAGCCATGCGCGGCGGCAGTTCTACGACTTGGCGCTGAAGGCCAAGGCGCCGATCGCCGAGGAGGCGCTGCGCCAAATCGCCGCACTCTACGCCATCGAGGCCGAGATCCGTGGCACATTGCCCGAGCAGCGCTTCGCCGAGCGCCGTTCGCGCAGTCGCCCGCTCGTCGGGGATCTGTTCGCCTGGTTCGAGGTGATGCAGGCGAAGCTGCTGTCGTGCAGCACGATGGCGGATGCCATCCGCTACGCGCTGAACCGTCGCGACGGCCTGGTGCGGTTCCTGGACGACGGCCGGATAGAGCTCGACAACAACACCGTCGAGCGCGCCGCCAGGTCCGTGGCGCTCGGCCGCAAGAACGCGCTGTTGGCCTCGGGCGACGATGGCGGGGCGAGATGGGCGGCTGTGGCCTCGCTGGTCGAGACCTGCAAGCTGAACGGCGTCGACCCGCAGCGCTACTTCACCGACGTGCTGAACCGCCTCGTCAACGGCTGGCCCAACAGCAGCATCGATGAGCTCATGCCCTGGTGCTGGGCGGACCCGACAAGGCCTGACCGTCACGCCTACGCGCCAGGGTCCTCGCGCTGCGCTTACGGTCCTGTCGGCACGAGCAGTCCACGCCGGCTGGTTGCCCAGCTACGCCGGATTGGTCCTATTCGCGACGCCCGATCTACGCCGGATTGGTCCTGTCAGGCCGGGTTATCCACGCCGGATTGGTCCTGCATACTCATAAGAGATACTAGATTCTCCTATAGGGGCGCCGCCTTGCCCTCGCAGCCCTGACGGCAAAGGCGACTGCTCATGAAGGATCTAGTTCGTAGGGCGAGATCGCCATGCCGCAGGAACAAGGGCTTGCGGCCCGACCTTCGCGCAAACAGGACCAATCCGGCGTAAGTGCCAGACGCCGACGCTAGACTTCCCGGCTACGCCGGCGCAGCGACGGCCGGGCGCCGAAGTCGTTGGGGTGGACACCAACCCCGAAGGCGGCCAAGGCCTGACTGAGCACCCCCCTTCTGGGTGAAACCTTTGTCCTTCGCCACCCGGGCGATCGCCCGCAGCGTGCTCTCGCGATAGCGGTGCGAGAGGACAGCGTTCACCTCAAGGTCGATGTCGGCGCTTGCACGGGGCGCCTGGGGCGTCGGGGCGCTTGGGGGCAGTGTGACTACCGCCCCCGGGTCAGGCCGCCCCTGGGGCGGTTCCTGGGGCATCCCCTTCCCCTCCCCAGCTGCCATCCCGCGCAGTCTAGAGCGTGATCGGCTTACACTGAAGCGTATCCGGCATGGGCGAAGTAATTGGCGCACTCGGTTGGTGAGAACTCGCCAAGCAACGAGCCAATGCGATGCCAGACGGCAGCGATTGAGCGCTCGTCGGCCTTGCGGAGCAGGGTCTTGAGCTTGGCGAACATCATCTCGATCGGGTTTAGGTCGGGGCTGTAGGGCGGCAGGAAGAGCAGGTGAGCCCCTGCGGCGCAGATGGCGCGGCGGACGGCGATGCCCTTGTGGCTGCCCAGGTTGTCGAGCACGACGATGTCACCTGGCTTGAGCGTAGGGACGAGGAATTGCTGGACCCAGGCGAGGAAGATCACACCGTTAATAGGGCCATCGACGACGCAGGGCGCCTCGATCCGATCAGACCGCAGCGCGGCAAGGAAGGTCATGGTCTTCCAGTGGCCGTGCGGAACGCGGGCCACCAGGCGCTGGCCAAGGGGGGGCGCGGCCATGGGTTCGGGTCATGTTGGTCTTGGCCCAGGTCTCGTCCACGAAGACGAGGCGCGAGGCGGGAAAGCGGCTCTGGTGGCGGCGCCAGCGGTCGCGCTTGGCGGCGACGTCGGGCCTATGCTGCTCGGCGGCGTGCAAGCTTTTTTTTGAAGGTGAGCCCCTCGGCAGCGAGGAACGCCCATACCGCGCCGTAGCTCGCAACCATGCCACGCTCGGCGAGCTCCGCCTGCAGGGCGCGCAAGGTCAGGTCGGGGGCTGCAGCGACGCGCGCCAGCAGCCAGTCACGTTCCGGCAGCAGGACCGGGCGCCGACGGGCGCCGGGTGGACGTGGCGCCGTGCTGCCGGTCGCGCGGTGCAACTGCGACCAGCGCACAACGCTCGCCACGCTGACCGAAAAGGTCTTCGCTGCCGCCCGGCAACTCGCCCCATCAGCAAGCGCCGCCACCACACGGTCGCGCAGATCAGTCGACAACGCTCTCGTCATGGGCTGCTGGCCTCCGCCCAGCCAGCAGCTTGAATCAGAAATCAGCCCCAGCCGGAATCCCCAACCCGATTCCGTCTATGACGATCACGCTCTAGCAGGCGGCGCGATTGGGGTTATCCGCCGGAGGACCTGGATGGCCTCATTGGGGCTCACCTAGTCTCCGCGTGACGTGCACCTTTTGGTCATGCGCCCCTCTTCTGCTGCTGCTGGTGAATCGATGGGAGACGACCCAACGATTGGTTCGTCGTGGTCGGCATCATCAGTTGGCTATTCGTGCTCTCGCCGAACCGCCTACGGCTGGAAACGGCTGCCGCGGCGATTGGGAATGGTCGGACACTGGCTCAGAGCCATGGCGAGGCGCGGCATTTTCCGACGCAGACCAGGGCTTCATCGACACCTACCTGCAGGCCCCAAGGCGTCGAACCAGATGCCGTTCGCCTCCTGCGGCACAAGGCGCGCCGCCAACGCTGGCTCATGTTCTTCCGCCCAGATCCGCTTCAGCGATCGCGCATCGGACCTGGTCGCCGTCGCGATCGCCGCCACCCACCCCAGCGGGATGCGCTTGGCATCGCGGCCGTCGAGAAGGGCCGCGGGAACCCCAGCAGCACCAGCAACCGCTGATACGGCCAGCCCCGCGTCAGCGATACGGCGGATGATCTCGCGATTGAACGCGCCCGCCGGCGCCGGAGACCGATGCAGTAGGAAGGGCATCGTCTGATCGGCATCCCGGTCGAACTCGGCCGCCGCCACGGCACGTTCGGCCAGCATCATTCTGGTTCCCCTCGGCCACTTGTATCGTCGATGCCACTGGCCAGGACTGGAACGCCGAACGCCAGCAGAGCCTGCGTAATCAACTGGCGAGGCGTCGTGCCGCGCTGCCGCGCAACGGCATGGATCGCGTCGTGTGATCCTGCGCTGCAGCGATAGAGAATGGCGTGTCGACGGGCGTCGTTACCCGGCAAACTACGATCTGCTTCAGACTCCGCAGGCGCTTGGCGCACCATTGGCTGAAGCACGGCAAGAACGCGCAAAGTGGCACCGGCTCTGCCATCGAGCTTTATGCCATCGTGTTCTGCCTGGTGGGGTGGTGCTTCGTCGTTCCGCATGGTCGGGGTGTTCCTTCATCGCTGACCCCGACGATCGGGGATGAAGAGACTATAGCGAGTGCAGCATAACCGGCCCCAAGCCAAATCGCTATCTCCGATTTGCGAACTTCGCTTTACTCAGCGCTGAACTATCGAAGTCCTATCGTGCGTTGCGGCGTATGACCCTGATGCCGCCACGTCCTGAACGAGGGCTGATGCACCCTTGGAGAGGGCGTAGGATTTCCCGGGAGTGCAGTGCGTCAGAAGCGCGGCCGCAGGTCCATCACCGCTTGCGGGAGCGTGATCTTCTCGATGGCATCCTGCGCCGTCTTCAGCTCGACGGATCCATACCGCTCATCAACGCTGCGCGGACTATGGCCGATGATATGGCTCGAAACGCTGTCAGTGACGCCCGCTGAACGCAGCAGTGTCTTGAGGCTATGCCGGAAGCTGTGAAAGCCTAGCCCGGGGCGAGTCTTCAGTCCGACTCGCACCAGATACCGCTCGCTCATCCACTTGCTGAGGCCCGCACCGTGATCACCTGCGATGGGCTTTGGCACATCGGGCAGAAGCAGCGGCAAGGCCTTACGCTTGCTCGCCAACTCGACCACGCCCATCGCGATCAGCCTCGAATGAACTGGAACTAGCCGCTTCGAGCTGTCGGTCTTCAGCGACTTGCCCTGGTCTTCGTTGAAGTCGAAGACCAGGATACCGTCGCGTTCATGCACATCGCATGGGCGCAGCTGGGCGATCTCGCCGATGCGGGCGCCGGTCATGAGCGCGATGACCGGCGCCCAGAAGCGCCAGTCATTCACCAGGAACGACCCAGGATCATAGGGCCGCTCCGCGCTCTTGGCCCCGGCGAAGACGGTGCCGCGGAACAGCGTTTCAATTTCGTGGCTGCGGAACTCCTTCTCCAACTTCTTCCGCCGGGCAGTCTTAATCACCGCCTTCTCCGCGAACGGGTTCACCGTCACATGGCCGGCCATCCGCTCATGCTCGAAGAGGTTCTTCAAAGAGCCGAGATACGACTTGATGCTACCGGGGTGCAGGGGCTCCAGCTTCAGCTCCTTCGCCTTCCGCGCCTTCTCGAAGAGGTCGAGACCCGCAAGGTCAGGGCGGCGTCGATGGTGAGGCGGCAACGAAACCAACGCCGACCAGATCCTGCCGGACTCGACGGTGCCGATCTCGGCGATGAGTTTGGCGGCGCCGAACGCTTCGACCAGGATCCTCAAATCCCCTTCCGCGTCGGTGACCTGCTTCTCCTTGATCCCAGCCTGCCGCCGGTGAGCGAGGTAGTCGTCGATGGCGCTCTGCACCGTGCGGCTAGGCGCGGATGACTTTGGCGCGCCCACCTGCGGTGCATCGACGCCGACTGCGGGGAGAACCGTCGGCGCGACGTCGGGGTTGTCGCGGCCTTCGACCAGCATGGGCGGGAGGCGATCCACCTCGCCGTCGGTCCAGGCGATCTTGCTTTCCTGGAGCTGCCCAAAGGCTTCCATCACCGCCTTCGCCACGATGGCGACCTCGCGCGACTTCAGCGGCGTGGCCGCGCCGTCCTGGACGAGGAGCCGCTCGGCCGCCTCCGTCATGCGGCTGAAGTCGTGGCGCCGATATTCCTCCTGGGCGGCCTCCAGAGCCAACTCGGCGTCGCGGCCGAAAAGACGGCGGTGCTCGTCCCTTGCATCGCTCACCGACAGCGCGCCGTCCCCGAGGCCAACGCTGAAGCCACCAGCGTCAAGACGCGCCCACTCGCGCGCGATTTCTTCCTCGAGCCACCTGACGGCCAGCGCCTTCAGCTCCTCGGCTGACCGGGCACGATTTCGGCTCATCAGTTGCCAAATCTGTGGGAGACGGAGAGCGATGCGGGACGCGACTGCGCGCGCCTTGATGCCGTCCGAAGTGCCGAGGGTGCGGACCAGCTCACGACGGCCGAGGCCTTGGACCAGGCTCTGGGGCACGCGCAGGCGGAAGTAGTATCGTCCATCACGGACCTGGATATAGCTCGGACACAGTGATGCCATGTGGTGAGCCCTGTGTAGCAGGGGTCACCGCCGGCATGCGCTAAGCCATTGGGGAATATACAGCGGTGGTGGAGGTGAGCGGGATCGAACCGCTGACCTCGTCATTGCGAACGACGCGCTCTACCAACTGAGCTACACCCCCGCACCGCAGGGCGCGGTTTATCGTCGGGCGATGGGCAGGTGTCAAGCGGGGGTCTTGCGCCTTGTTCGGTAACCCCTGGCCCACTAGGTTCCGGCCGCAACACCAGGGGTGCGATGATGCTGCTCGATGCCGTGTTCTTCCTCCTCAGGGCGGGGCTCGACCTTTTCTGGTGGGCCGTGATCCTGGCGGCCATCGTGCAGACGCTGCTGGCCTTCAACGTCCTCGATGGCCGGAACCGCATCGTCTGGACGATCGCGGATTTCCTCTACCGGGTGACGGAACCGGCCCTGCGACCGGTGCGGGGCAAGCTGCCGAATCTCGGCGGGATCGATCTGTCCCCGTTGGTGGTGCTGCTGCTGATCACGGCCGCGCAGATCGCGCTGGGCGCCATCCAGGGCTACCTGCTGCGGGGCGGCCTCTACTTCTGACGTGAACCCGCCATGGCGCCTCCGCGTCGATGGCGTGGATCTGGCGGTGAAGGCGCAGCCGCGGGCGAAGCGGCCCGCGGTGGGCGGGCTTTCGCCGGACGGCGCCGCCATCCGCGTGGCGGTGGCGGAGGTGGCGGAAGATGGTCGCGCCAATCGCGCCATCGGCCAGGCCCTGGCCCGGGTGCTCGGCGTCGCGCCCTCCGCGGTGGGCTTGCTGCAAGGGGGCGGGTCGCGCCAGAAGGTGTTCCGCATCGCCGGCGATCCGGCGGAACTGGTCCCGAAACTGGAAAAGCTCATCGCATGACGGCCCGCATCATCGACGGCAAGGCGGTTGCCGCCGGACTTCGCCAGCGCATTGCTGCCCGGGTGGCCGGCCTCGGCTACCGCCCCGGGCTGCGGGTGGTGCGGGTGGGGGATGACCCGGCATCGGGCGTCTATGTCCGCAACAAGGACAAGGCGGCGAAGGAGGTGGGCTTCGACAGTGCCACCATCGCCCTGCCGGCGGAGACGACGGAGGCAGAGCTGCTGGCGGTGGTCGCGCAGCTGAATGCCGACCCGGCGGTGGATGGCATCCTGGTGCAGCTCCCCCTGCCGCCGCAGATCCGCGCGGAGGTGGTGATTTCCGCCGTCGCGCCGGAGAAGGATGCGGACGGTTTCCATCCCCTCAATGCCGGGCGGCTGGCCTCCGGCCAGGCGGGGCTGGTGCCCTGCACGCCGAAGGGCGTGATGCACCTGCTGGCGGCCTCGGGCGCCGTCCTGCCTGGGGCGCGGGCCGTGGTGCTGGGGCGGTCCAACATCGTCGGCCGGCCGATGGCCCAACTCCTTCTTGCCGCCGATTGCACCGTCACCATCGTGCATTCGCGCACCCGTGACCTGCCGGCGGAATGCCGGCGGGCGGAAATCCTGGTGGCCGCGGTCGGGCGGGCGGAGATGGTGCGCGGCGACTGGATCGCGGAAGGCGCCACCGTCATCGATGTCGGCATCAACCGCCTGGCGGATGGCCGGCTGGTGGGCGACGTCGCCTATGCCGAAGCCGCCGCGCGGGCCGAGGCCATCAGCCCCGTGCCCGGCGGGGTCGGCCCGATGACGATCGCCTGCCTGCTGGAGAACACGCTGGACGCGGCGATCGCCAGAAGGGCGCCAAGGGGGGGATAGCCCGTGGGGCGGGGCGGCTGGCTGATCGGCGGCAGCTTCGTCGCGATATGGGCCTCGGCCTTCACGGTCGCCGGGGTGGTGGTGCGGGAATGGCCGCCGCTCTGGGCGCTCGGCATCCGCTTCGCGCTCACGGCGCCGATCCTGCTGGCCATCGCGGTGGCGATGCGCGGGCGGATACCCTCGGCCGCCGATGCGGGGCGGATCGCGGCGCTCGGCCTGTTCGGCATGGGCGGCTACCTCGCCTGCGCCTGGCTGGCCATGGCGCGCATCCCGACCGGGTTGGTGGCTCTGATCTGCGCCACAACGCCCCTGCTGGTCGCGGCCGGGGAGAGCCTGTTCTTGCGCCGTCCCCTGCCCCGCCTGGCCTGGATCGGCTTGGCCCTCGGCTGGGCGGGCGTGGCGTTGCTGGGGCTGCTGCGGGCGCTGGATGGGCTGGATGGGGCGGAGGCCGCGGGCATCGCCCTGGCCATCGCCGCCGCGGCCGGGCAGGCCGTGGGGCTGCTGATCTTCGCCCCCGCCAAGGGGCGGGTGGATATGTGGTCGGCAAGCCTCGGCCAGACCACCGTCTCCGCCCTGCTCTGCCTCAGCCTCGCCGTCATGCTGGAAGTCGGGCCGCCGGGGATGCCGCGGGCCGGCACCCTGGCGGCGCTGCTCTGGTCCATGCTGGTCGTCGGCATTGGGGCCTATGCGCTGTATTTCATCATGCTGAAGCGGGTGCCGACCTCCACCGCCTCCGCCCTGCAATTGCTGGCGCCGCCGGTCGCCGCAGTGTTCGGCTGGGCCCTGCTGGGGGAGAGGCTGTTCTTGAGCGACATCGTCGGCGGCGTACTGACGCTATCCGGACTGGCCCTGCTGTTGCATGCGCGGTCGCGTGGCTGATGCGGAAGGACCGAATGGCATGACCGACCAGACCCCCGACATCGTCGCGACCTCCACCCGCATCGCCTACGAGAATCGCTGGATGCGGGTGCGGGAGGATGCGATCCGCCGCCGAGACGGCTCCCCCGGCCTCTATGGCGTGGTGGAGAAGGACGACTTCACCCTGGTGGTGCCGATCCATGACGACGGCGCGGTGGAGCTGGTGCAGCAGTACCGCTACCCCGTGGGCGAAAGGCTCTGGGAATTCCCCATGGGCATGTGGGGGCCGCGCGGCACGGACCCGCTGGTGGTGGCGGCGCATGAATTGCGGGAGGAGACCGGCCTGGTCGCCGCCAGCCTCGTCCAGGTCGGCCGGATGTACGAAGCACCCGGCACGATGAACCAGGGCGCGCATATTGTGCTGGCCACCGGCCTGGCGCGGGGCGAGGCCACGCCGGAGACGGAGGAGCAGGACCTCATCAGCCGCCGCATCCCGCGCGCCGAATTCGAGCGCATGCTCCGCGATGGCGAGATCCGGGACGCGATCACCGTCGCCGCCTGGGGGCTGCTGCTGGTGAAGGGGTTGGTCAAGCCTTGACCGGCCAGGCCAGCACCGGCCCGGCTTCCAGCGTGCCGCCCGTGGCGGCCTCCAGCAGGTCCATGGCGCGTTCGGACGGGGCGATGCCGTCGGGCAGCGTCACCACCAGCGCCACCGCGCCATCCCGCTTCTCCGCCGCCAGGGCGATCCGCGCGCCCTGCGCCAGCAGCGGCACCGCATCCTGCACCAGGGCCAGCAGGGCCAGGTCCAGCCGGGCGCGGTCCAGCGCGACCTCCGGCAGGCCATCGGCCACCGCCACATCCACCCCGTGCCGCGCGCCGGCCGCCACGGCCAGCAGCGGCAGCACCTGCCGCAGCGCCTGGGCCAGGGAGGCGCGGGTGGGCTCCTCCACCGGGCGCCGCGCGGCATCGAGGAAGCCGCGCATCGTCGCGTCCAGCCGCTTCGATGCCTCGATGCAGCGGTCCAACTGCCGGCGCGGCGCGCCATCCGCGACGCTGCGGCCAAGCAGTTCCAGGTTGGAGGCCAGCACCATCATCGCGTTGTTGATGTCATGCTGCACGGCGGGCGCGATGCGGCGCAGCCGGTCATGGCGCTGCGTGGTCAGGTCGTCAGGCAAGGCCGGTCACTCCTTCATCCGCCACCGGGCGGGTTCGGCGGCTCCGATTGGGCGAGTCCCTCCAGGATGTCCCGGAACAACCGGGCGGGCAGTGTGCCGCCAGCCACATCAACCATCGGGGACCCGTCATCGTTGCCGAGCCAGATGCCGATGACGAGTCCCGCGCCCGAACCGGGCGCGAGACCGACGAACCAGGCATCCCGGAAATCCTGGGTCGTGCCCGTCTTGCCCGCCACCGCGCGGCCGCCCGGCGGCTGGGCGGTGCGGCCGGTGCCGCGCGCCACCACCGCTTCCAGCATCCGTCGCATCGCCTGCGCGGCTTCCGGCGTGGTGACGCGGTGGGAGGCCGGGGGCGCCACCGGCACGGCCCGGCCATCGGCGCGGGCGCTGGCGAGGCCCCGCGGGTCCGGCAGCAGCCCGCCATTGGCGAAGGGGGCATAGGCGGCGGTCAGGTCCAGCAGCGTCACCTCCCCGGTGCCGAGCGCGATGGTGGCGTCCCGCTGGAAGGGGCCGGGCAGGCCGAAGCGGCGTGCTGTCTCGATCGCCGCCCGCGCGCCGCCGCCGCGTTGCAGCACCCGGACGGCGGCGGTGTTGACGGAATGGGCCAGCGCCTCCTCCAGCGTGATCTCGCCGCGGGGGCGCCAGGCGCCATTGCCGGGGGACCAGCCGCCCAGCGTCAGCGGGCCATCGGCCACCGGGTCCTGGGCCGAAGCGCCGGCCTCCAGCGCCGTCAGGAACACGAAGGGCTTGAAGGCGGAGCCAGGCTGGCGGCGCGCCTGGGTCGCCCGGTTGAACTGGGTGCTGCGATAGTCACGCCCGCCGGCCATGGCGCGGATGTTGCCGGTCGCGGCCTCCATCGCCACCACCGCCCCCTGCCCCACCCGGGCGCGCTGCCCTGGCCCCGCCAGCAGCGCCTCCAGCCGCGCCTCCACCACCGCCTGCATCCGCAAATCGAGCGTTGTGCGCAGGACCAGATCAGCATTGCCGGGGAAGCGGCTGCCGAGGTCATCCATCACCCAATCCGCGAACCAGCCGGAATCGCGGGACGGGCGCGGCGGGATGCGGATCGCCTCCGCCGCCTGCGTCGCCTGGCGGGCGGTGATCACGCCGGTATCGGCCATGGCGTCCAGCACCTCCGCCGCCCGGCCCGCCGCGGCTTCGGGCGCCGAACGGGGATTGAGGCGCGATGGCGCCTTGGGCAGACCGGCCAGGATGGCGGATTGCCAGAGGTTCAGCCGCGACGCCGGCACGCCGAAATAGAGCCGCGCCGCCGCATCCACCCCATAGGCGCCGGCGCCGAGATAGACGCGGTTGAGATAGATCTCGAGAAGCTCGTCCTTGCTGAACTTCCATTCCAGCCACAGCGCCATGACGGCTTCCTGCGCCTTGCGCCGGAAGCTCCGTTCCGGCGTCAGGAACAGGTTCTTCGCGAGTTGTTGCGTCAGCGTCGATCCGCCCTGGGCGACGCGGCCGGTGGTGAAGTTCACATAGGCGGCGCGGGCGATGCCGATGGGGTCGATACCGAAATGGTCCCGGAAGCGGCGGTCCTCGATGGCGATCACCGCGGCGGGCAGATGCGCGGGCAGGTCCCGCAGCCGAACGATGTCCCCCACCACGTCGCCGGAGGTGGCGATGATCCGGCCATCGGTGGCTTCCAGCGTCACGCCTGCGCGGCGCGTCGTGGTCAGCGCCAGGTCCGTGCGCGGCAGGTCCCAGGTCAGGAAGACCAGCAGCCCGGCCAGGGCGACGCCGCCCCAGATGGTCAGCAGCACCAGCCAGCGCAGCCACCGCCAGGCACGGCGGGGGCGCTTCGGCGGCGCCGGCGGGGCGGGGCGCCGGGCGGTGGCCCGAGGGCTGGCAGGCGGTTCCGGCTTGCGGGCGATTCGGGCCATCCGCGTCCGCTGTAGCATGGCCGCCCCCCGGCACCCCAGCGGCGCAGGCATTCCTTGCCTTTCAATGACGGAACGTCCATTTGCGATCGTGATGGCAGCCCGCAGAAGGCTGCCCGCCTCATCGAACAGGGACCTCCTCCATGACCGATCTTTCGCGGCGCGCGGCGCTGCGCCTTGCCGCGGCCGGCAGCCTGGCCGGCCTCGCCACCCCCGCTCTGGCGCAGGAATGGACGCCGCCCGGCCCGGTGCGGCTGATCAACCCCTTCGCCCCGGGCGGCAGCCCGGACATCCTGGCCCGCGTCATGGCGCCCCATATGCAGGGCTTCCTCGGCCAGCCCATGATCGTGGAGAACCGCCCCGGCGCGGGCGCGGCCGTCGGCACGCGCAGCGTGGCGCGCGCCGCGGCGGATGGCACGACGGTGCTGCTGGCGCCCATCTCCTCCGTCATCGCGCCCTTCATGATGCGCGACCCCGGCTATGATCTGGGCGAGTTCAAGGCCCTGACCTGGCTGGCGACGACGCCCTTCATCCTGGTGGTGCGCAGCGGGCGCTGGGCGGATGTGCGCGAATTCGACCGCCACCTGAAGGCCAATCCCGGCCGGCTGTCCGGCGCCACCGGCGGTTCCGGCACGCCGCACCAGCTGGCGGCGGAGCTGTATCGCGGCGCCAGCGGGGGCGACTTCACGCTGGTCAGCTACCGCGGCACCGCGCCGGCGCTGACGGACCTCCGCGCCGGAGTCGTGGACTTCATGTTCGCGGACATGCCGGCCGCCCTCGGCCAGATCCGCCAGGGCGGGCTCCAGGCGCTGGCGGTCTGCACGCCCGCGCGCGTGCCGGCACTGCCGGACGTGCCGACCATGGCGGAAACCGTGGCCCCGGGCTTCGAGGCGAATAGCTGGGTGATGTGGTGGGTGCCCGCCGCAACGCCGGACCCGGTGGCGCGCCGCCTGGCCGCCGCCGCCGCGCATGGCCTGGCGCAGCCCGATGTCCGCGCCCGCGCAGCGGAGGTGGGCTTCCTGCTCCAGGGCACGGACATGGCGGGGGCGGAGGCGCATAAGCGATCCGAGACCGAGAAGTGGGGCGCCCTGATCCGCGCCCGCGGCCTGCGCTTCGAGGAAGGCTGATCCCGGCGGGGCGGTGAGGCGAGGGGGCAGGAAGCGGGCGATCCAGGCTTTCCGGCGGTGCCGGCTCAAGCCATCGCGCCGCTACGCGAGGATCGTGTGTTCCAGCAGGATCTTCACGCCGAGCAGCACCAGCGCCACGCCGCCCAGCGCCTCCGCCACCCGGCCGAAGCGGCCGCCGAGCCAGCGGCCGACCAGCATGCCGACCGTCGCCATCACCGCCGTCGCCAGGCCGATCGCCGCCGCCGCCACGGTGATGTCCACGTCGAGGAAGGCGAGCGTCACGCCGACCGCCATGGCGTCCAGGCTGGTGCCGATGGCGGTGGCCAGCAGCAGCGCCGTGCCGTGCCGGCGCGGCCGCTCCACCGGGCCCTCGGCCGGCTGCGCCGCGCCCCAGAGCATCCGGCCACCGACCAGGCCCAGGATGACAAAGGCCAGCCAATGATCCACCGCGGCCACATGCGCGCTGGCCGCCATGCCGAGCGCCCAGCCGATCACCGGCGTCACGGCCTCCACCGCCCCGAAGACCAGGCCGGTCCGCAGCGCTTCCCCGAATCGGGGGCGATCCAGCGCCGCACCCTTGCCGATGGCGGCGGCGAAGGCATCGACGGACATGCTGATGGCCAGGGCGAGGGTGGTCATCGGCGACATGGTCGGGCACTCCCCTCGCATTGAGGGGCGGCAACTAGCGACACATGCACAGCTATTCAAGTGTCGATGTCTAGCCCGCCAGGATCATCCCCGAGGCCTTCTGCGCCACCGCCAGCACCGTCGCGTTGATGTTGCAGACGGGAATGTCCGGAAAGACGGAGGCATCCACCACCCGCAACCCGGCCACGCCGCGCAGCCGCAATTGCGGGTCGAGCGGTGCGCCAGACCCCTCGCCGCCCATCCGGACGGTGCAGGAGGGGTGGTAGACGGTCCCGCCCGTCTCCGCCGCGAAGGCCGCCAGTTCATCATCCGATTGCAGCGCCGCGCCGGGGCGCAGCTCCCCGGCCACGATGCCCCGCAGCGGCTCCGCCGCCATCCAGCGCCGGGCCAGGCGGATGCCGCGCACGACCGCGGCGCGGTCCTCCGGCGCCGTCAGGAAGCGCGGCGCGATGACGGGCGCCCGCGCCGGATCGGGCGAGGCCAGCGTCACGCTGCCGCGCGACAGCGGCCGGCACTGCCAGGCACCGAGCGTCAGCCCCGGCTCCGGGTCCGGCACGCCGATCCGCCCCTCGGCCCAGGAGACGGGGCCGCCATTGAGCTGGATGTCCGGCGCCTCCAGCCCCGGCAGGGTCCTGGCGAAGACACCGACCATGCCGGGCGACCACGTCAGCACCCCGTCGCCGCGCAACGCCCAGCGCGCGAGTTCCAGCGCCAGCCGCGGCCAGGCGATGCGGCGATTGGCGGACCAGCGATGGTCCGTCAGCCGCCAGGTCATGCGGGCGATGTAGTGATCCTGCAGGTTTTGGCCGATGCCGGGGATGTCCCTGACGATCTCGACCCCGTGATCCCGCAGATGGTCGGCGGGGCCGAGGCCGGAGAGCATCAGCAGGTGCGGCGAGCCGATGGCGCCCGCGCTCAGGATCACCTCCCGCCGCGCCGCGACGATGGTCTCCACGCCGCCGCGCCGGATGGCGACGCCCGTGGCGCGGCCGTCCTGGATCACGATCCGCAGGGCGAGCGCGTTGTCGAACAGCGCCACGCCGCGCGCCAGCGCAGGCCGCAGGAAGGCACTGGCCGCGGAATGCCGCCGCCGCCCGCGCCGGGTCTGCTGGAACGTGGAAAATCCCTCCCGCACCGGGCCGTTCATGTCGCGCGGCGTGGGCAGGCCGATGGCGGCGGCGGCATCGCGCAGCTTCGCGACCAAAGGCGGCATCTCCGCCAGATGCTCGACGGATAGCTGGCCGTCCCGGCCGCGATGGGGGCCCTGCTCCTCCGCCCGTTCATAGGCGGCGAAATGCGGCGCGAGGTCCGCCCAGGACCAGCCCGCGCAACCCTTCTGCGCCCAGAGGTCATAGTCGCTGGGATCGCCCCAGACATGACCGAGCCCGTTGATGCTGGACGAGCCCCCCAGCACCCGCCCGCGCGGATAATCCAGCGCCCGGTTGCCCGTCGCCGCATCGGGCGCGGTGCTGAAGCCCCAGGTCAGGGTAGGATGGGTCAGGATGCGGGCATAGCCGGCGGGGATGTGCAGCCAGGGGTGACGGTCCCGCCCCCCGGCCTCGATCACCGCGACCGTCGCGCCGCCGGCGGAGAGCCTGTCGGCGAGGAGGCAGCCGGCGCTGCCGGCACCGACCACGACGACATCAAACATCGCGGTGATATGGGGAAGGCGCTGCCTTCCCCATGCCCCATCCGCCAGGGGCGTGACGCCCCTGGACCGTCGGCAGTGGAACAACCCTCACGCGCCGACGCCGGGCACGGGGCCGACCTCCCGCGCCACGCTCAGCAGCAGGCGGCGCAGCCAGGCATGGCCGGGATCAGCCTCGAAGCGGCGATGGAAGACCAGGCTCAGCCGCGTATGGTTCAACTCGACCGGGCAGGGCCGCAACACCAGGCCATAGGTCTCCGCCAGCCGCTGCGCGAGGCGGCCGGACAGCGACATCACCATGTCCGTCCGCATCAGGATCTCCGGCACCGCACCGAGATGCGCGACCACGGCACCCAGCCGGCGCGGATAGCCGGCCTCCGTCAGCGGCCCATCCAGCGCCCCATCGCGCGACCCGTTGGCGGAATGCAGCAGATGCGGGAAGGCGGTGAAACGCTCCAGCGTCATCGGCCCTTCCGCCAGCGGATGGCCGGGCCGCACCAGGGTGAGAAATCCCTCCGGCAGCAGGCGCACACGGGTGTAGAGCGCCGGCGGTTCCGGCAGCACGGCGATCGCGAGCTCCGCTGTCCCGGCATCCAGGATTTCCATCGCATTGGTGCGATCGGCATGCCGTACCGCGACCAGCGCGCGGGGCGCGTCCTTGGCCATCAACTCCAGCAGCGGCGGCACCAACACGCTTTCGGCATATTCGCTGAGCGCCAGGGTGAAGACGCGATCCGTGGTCGCGGGGTCGAAGGGCGCATGGTCCGCCAGCGTGGTGCGCAGCGTGTCCAGCACCTGCGCCACCGGGCCCTCCAGCGAGAGCGCCAGCGCCGTGGGCTCCACGCCGCCGGGGCGGCGCAGGAACAATTCATCCTTCAGCGCGGTGCGCAGGCGCGACAGGGCGTTGGAAACGGCGGGCTGGGAGAGATTCAGCTTCTCCGCCGCGCGGGTCACATGCCTCTCCCGCGCCACCGCATCGAAGACGCGCAGCAGGTTCAGGTCGAGGTTCTGGAGGTCCGCCAACTCATCACCCCATCATTCGCGGTGGTGATGATGGGTGTTCCGTACCGCTGTTGGAAGGGAAAGCCGCTCGCGGGCGATACCGCTGGCCATCAGGGGCGCCCACCGCGCCCCGCACAAGACGGAACCACGACGATGTTCACCGACACCCGCACCACCACTCCCTATGCCGCCGCGCTGCTGCGCGTGACTCTGGGCGTGGCCTTCCTGGCCCATGGCCTGCTGCTGAAGATCATGACCTTCGGCCTGGCCGGCACGATGGGTTACTTCGGCTCCATCGGCTATCCGCCGATCCTGGGCGCGGTCGTCGCCATCGCAGAAACCGCGGCGGGCATCGCGCTGATCGCCGGCGTCTGGACGCGCCTGGTCAGCCTGGCCGCGCTGCCGATCATGATCGGCGCCACCATCCAGCATGTGGGCAAGGGCTGGCTGTTCAATGCGCCGGGCGGCGGCTGGGAATTCCCGGCGATGTGGACGGTGCTGCTGCTGGTGCAGGCAGGGCTCGGCGCGGGGGCCTTCGCGCTCGACATCAAAAAGCTGCTGGGCCGCGGCGCGGTCGAAGCGCGCGCCTGAACCGACCGGCATCGTGACCATCATGGCTCCCGGGGATCACGCCCCGGGGGCCTTGATGTCATACAGGGCCCGGGCGTTGTCCGACAGGATGCGGTTGCGCACCGCCTCCTCCGGCGCCCAGTCCAGCATCTGGTCCAGCAGGTCGCCATCATTCGGCATCAGCCTGCCGCGCATGTTCACATGCGGCCAGTCCGACCCCCAGATAAGACGCTCCGGCGCATGCGCCACCAGCGCCTTGGCGAGTGGCGTGACGGAGGGATAGGGGAAGTCCTCCTTCGTGCAGCGCATGGGGCCGGACAGCCGCACCCAGACGCGGCCACTATCCAGCATGCGCAGCATGGTGCGGAAGGCCGGCTGGTCCACGCCGCCCGCCGCCGGCACCGCGCCGAAATGATCCAGCACCACCGGCCCGCGCAGCGCCATCAGCCGATCCGCGAAGTCGCCGAGATCACCCTGCGCGGGATAGAACTGCACCACCCAGCCCAGTTCCGCCGCCATCGCCGCCGCGCGTTCCGACAGATGCGGCAGATGCGCGCCATGCGCCGGGCTGACGAAGCGAAGCCCCCGCACGCCGAGGCCATGCAGCCGCGCCATCTCCGCCTGCGTCGTTTCCGGCGGCAGCAGCGCCACGCCGCGGAAGCGATCGGGGAAGCGCCGCAGCGTGTCCTCGAGATGCTTCGTATCCATGCCGTAGCCACCACCGCTGACGATGATGGCGTGCGACAGGCCGAGCGCGTCCTGCAGCGCGATACTCGTCTCCGGCAGTGCATCCTCCGAGATGTAGCGGCTGCCGGGATCGAAGGGATAATCGGCGGCGGGGCCGAACAGATGCACCTGGCAATCGACGGAGCCCGGCGGGCAGACCAGGCGCGGCTTGCGCGGGTTGGGATCGGGCGGTGGCGTGAGGGGCGGGGACATGAGGCGGCCCTTATTCGGCACGGATGTTGGCGGCGCGGATGACCTCGCGCCATAGCGGGATCTCCCGCGCGATGAGGGCCCGGAATTCGTCGGGCGTATTGCCCACGGGCTCCACGCCCTGCGCGGTCAGGCGCTCCACCACATCCGGCGCGCGCACCGTCGCCCTGGCGGCACGGGACAGCGTCTCGATCGCCTCGGCCGGCGTGCCGGTGGGTGCCAGGATGCCCATCCAGAGGATGCCCTCGAAGCCCGGCAGACCCATCTCCGCCACCGTCGGCACATCCGGCAGCAAAGGCGAGCGCTGCGCGCTGGCGATGGCAAGCACCCTGATGGTGCCGGCCGCGATATGCGCGGCGGAGGTCGCGAGGCTGTCGAGCTTCAGCGCCACGCGCCCCGCCACCAGATCCGTCAGCGCCGGCGCGGCGCCGCGATAGGGGACGTGCAGCACCTCGATCCCCAGGCGCCGGTTCATCAATTCCATCGTGACATGCGGATGGGACCCGATGCCGGCGGAGGAATAGCTGAGCGCGCCGGGGTTCGCCCGCGCATGGGCCACGAATTCAGCGAAATTGGTAAAGGGCGCGCTGCGCGGCGCGATCAGGATCTCCGGGATCTGCGCGACGAGGGAGATGGGGATGAAGTCGCGCTCCGGCTCGAACCCGCTGTTGGGGCTCAGGCTCGGATTGATGGTGTGGTTGGGCGCGTTGAACAGCAGCGTGTAGCCATCCGGCGTCGCGCGCGCCACGCGCTGCGTGCCGACATTGCCGCCGGCGCCAGGGACGCTGTCGATGATGATGCTGGCATTGCCGAGTTGTTCCGCCAGCTTCTGCGCGATGGTGCGCGCGGTCACGTCCACCGTGCCGCCCGGCGGAAAGGGGACGACCAGGCGGATGGGCCGGTTGGGATAGGTGGATTGCGCGCGGGCGCCGAGCCCGAGCGCAAGCCCGGGCGCGGCAAGGCCGAGGGCGAGCAGCCCCCGGCGCCTGGGGTTCAGCATGGCATTCCTCCGTGGCGCGCCACCCTTGCCGGGCGGTCGCTTCAGGGGGGCAGCCTGCGCCCGGGGCGGGGGCGCTACAAGCCGCCGGGGGCGGAGCCCCTGAACGCCTTACGGGGCGGAGCCCCTACAAACCAGTGGAGCCGAAGCCGCCGGCGCCGCGCGCGGAGACAGACGAAAATTCTTCCACGACCTGGAAGCTGGGCCGCAGCACGGGCACGAAGACCATCTGCGCGAAACGCTCGCCGGGTTCCAGCACGATCGGCTCGCTGCCCGGGCCGTTGCGGTTCCAGCAGCTGACCATGATGGGGCCCATGTAGTCGGGGTCGATCAGGCCGACGAGGTTGCCCAGCACCAGGCCGCGCTTGTGCCCCATGCCGGATCGTGGCAGCACCAGCGCCGCCATCCCCGCATCCGCCATGTGCACCGCGATGCCGGAGGAGACGAGCACGGGCGCCGCGCCCGGCATGATGGTCAGCGGCGCATCGAGGCAGGCCATGAGGTCCACCGCCGCGGCCATCTCGCTCTGGTAGCGCGGCAGGCCCCATTGGGCGAGCCGTGCATCCAGCACCTTCAGTTCCACATCCATCCGTCAGGCTTCCCGCGCAAACGGCCGCGCCGCGCGGCCCGTGGCGCCTTATGGCAGACGGCGCCCCGGGCCTCCATCGGCGCTGGGCCCCGCGGCAGCCATCGCATGCTGGCCCCCAGCCTCCTCACCCCCGGTCTCCGGATGCAGGGCGGTGCCGACCGGCACGGCAGGCGCGAGCGCGAAGCTGCCCTTCTCCTCCTGCGGCGGCGCGGGGCGCTGGCGCATCCGCCACAGGCCCCAGGCCAGCACCAGCGCCTGCGCGGCGGCCATGGCGAAGGCGAGCCCCTGCGCGCCCGCGGCCGACATGGCGGCGCCGGCGATGATCGGCCCCAGCGTCGCGCCCAGCCCCTGCAGCACCAGCAGCCCCCCGGCGGCGGAGACGTAGTCGCCGGGAGAGACGGTGTCGTTCACATGCGCGGCGACGATGCCGTAGGTCGGCATCACGCTGGCGCCGAAGATGGCGGCGCACACACAGATCAGGGGCAGGCCCGAACCCTCCGGCACCAGATTCACCAGCAGCGGCACCACCACGGCGGCCACGCCGGCCATGGAAACGGCGACGATGCGCCGGTCGATGCGGTCGGACAGCCTTCCCATCGGCCAGGACATCAGGAAGCCGCCCAGCGTGGCACTCGCCATGACGAAGGCGATGCCGCTGCCCGCCATGCCGCCATTGGCCAGCAGCAGCGGCGCCAGCGCGAAGAAACTGGCGGTGGTGAAGCCGCAGAGCGCCGCCGCCACCACGCCGAAGGGCGATCCGCGATAGAGGCGGAGAAGGTCGATCCGCGCCTCCCCCACCGCCTGGCCCGGCGCGCTGGCGCCCGAAACGGCGATCGGCACCAAGGCGAGGGAGATCAGCACCGCCACGATGCAGAAGGCCGTGAAGCCGCCGGCATCGACCAGGGTCAGCAGCAGCTGCCCGCCAATGCCCGCGACCAGCCCCGCCATGCCATAGAGGCCGAGGACGCGGCCGCGATTGACGGCGGTGGCTTCCGCGTTCAGCCAGCTCTCCACCGTCATGAACAGGCCCGCGAAGCAGAAGCCTGTCAGCGCACGCGTCGCGATCCACGCAATCGGATGCATCACGAGCAGGTGCAGCAGCGCGGCGGTGGAGGCGATGGCGGCGAGCGCCGCGAAGGTGCGCGTATGGCCGACACGGCGGATCAGCGAACCCGCGCGCAGCGATCCCACGACGACGCCGCCCCAGAAGGCGGCGCCGACGAAGCCGATGATGGCGGCGTCGAAGCCCTCGATATTGCCGCGGACGCCGAGCAGCGTGCCCTGCAGCGTGTTGCCCATCTGCATGCTGGCATAGCCCAGCAGCAGGGCGGCAAGGGTGGAGACAGTGGTGGCGAAGCCTGGTGCCGTGGTGGCGGTGGAAACCGACATGCGAAAGTCCCGGAAGCCATCAGAAGCCCCCGTAACGCCCGCAGGCGGATCGGTTCCCCGGTCAGGTCACGCGTTCGTAGGCAAGCCCCCGGGCCAGCCAGCACCCCACCGTCACGCCCGCCACCCGTCCGGCACCGTCGCGCCTGAAGGCGAGCGTCCAGTCGCCGGGCGGCGTATGGTCCAGCGCGCGGGGGCAGGGCAGCACCCAGAGATCGGGGCCGACGGGCTCCAGCGCCTCCATCCGGCCCTGGCCCAGGAAGCCGCTGAAGGCGCCGTGCGGCACGCCGCCGGCATCGAGGATGGTCAGCACCGCGTCCAGTTCGGCGCAGCGGTAGTCGCCGGCGATATCGGGCGCCGCATTCCCCGCGCAGGGGCGCAGCAGCGCAACCTGGTTCTCCTGCGGCCGTTCCATGCGCAGGCCGGCTGGCGTCATGGTCAGGCGGGTGCGCCCGTTATCGGCGCTGCCATCCTCCCGCATCTCCAGCCGTTCCGCCGAATGGCCGAAGCGCAGGCGCAGCAGGCCGGGGCCGGCTTCATCGATGCGGACGGACAGCGCGGTCTCCGGGTCCTGGTAGGCGCCGAGCCACGCCGGCATGGGCCAGGCGGCGGCGGTGGGCCGCGCCTCCCCCAGCACCGCCGCCAGCGCGTCCAGCGCCGCGGCATGGGCATCCGAGAGATGGTTGAACACCACCACGACAGAGAGGCGTTCCGCCGCCATATGCAGCCGGTGGCTCCGCCATCCCCGCAGCGCCCCGCCATGCCCCGTCGTCGCGCGGCCGAATTCGCGCCCGCGACCGAGCCCGAAGCCGTAGGGCGCCGCCGCGCCATCGGCGAAGGCGACCGGCACGGAGAGACGGTTGTAGAGCGAAGCGGCATCGTCGCGCGTTGCGTCGATGTGGCGTTCCCAGGCGATCATGTCGTCGAGGCTCGCGCCCATTCCGGCATCGCCGGTCCAGAGGATGCGGTTCTCCGCCGCGCGGAAGCCAGTGGCGACCGATCCCTCATAGCCCTCCGTCCCGTCCGGCATGGCGCGCGTATCGGCGGCGAGCATCGCGCTGTGCATGCCCGCGGGCTGGAAGACGTGGTCGCGCAGCAATTCGGCGAAGCCGCGCCCCGTCACCTCCTCCAACGCGTCGGAGATCAGGCGGAAATTCTGGTTGACGTAGGAATAGCGGGTGCCGGGCGCGAAGTGCAGGGATTGCGTCGCGCCGATGACGCGCCCGGCCTCCACATCCCCGAAAGGCGCCTCCGCCGGGGATCCGTGCAGCATCGCGACGGCCCAATAATCCCGCAGGCCCGACTGGTTGTGCGCGAGGTGCAGGACATCCGGCACCTCGCCCGCCAGACGCGGCAGCCGCGCGCGGATGGCGGCGTTGAGCCGCCCCGGATCGGGCAGCGCCGCCAGCATCGCCGCGCAGGTGAACTGCTTGGTGATGGAGCACATCCGGAACAGGCTGTGCGGCGTGAAGGGGATGCGCCGTTCGGCATTGGCGAAGCCCCAGGCGCGGCGCAGCAGCACCTCGCCCTGGCGCAGCACGGCGATGGCACCGCCCGGGCCGGGGTAGCGGCGCGGCAAGGAAGCGGCCAGCGCGTCCAGCCGCGCGGCCATGTCCTGCGTCATGACGCGATCAGACCGTGCGGTAGGCGCGGTTGAAGTAGAGCAGCGGCGCGGCTTCCGGCAGGGTGTTCACCGCCAGCACCTGGCAGAACAGCACACTATGGGTGCCCACTTCCGTCACCTGCGCGATGCGGCAGTCGAAATTGGCGATGGCCCCCCGCAGCACCGGCGCGCCCGTCACCAGCCTCGTCCATTCGCCCAGCGCGAAGCGGTCCGCCAGCGTGCCGGTGCTGCTGCCGAAGGCGCTGGACAGCGCTTCCTGCCCCGCGGAGAGCGTGTTGACGCAGACCACGCCATTCGCGCGCACCAGCGGCGTGGCGGACCCGGCCCGACGCACGCAGACCAGCAGCGTCGCCGGATCATCCGTCACGCTGGTGACGGCGGAGGCGGTGAACCCGCCCTCCCCGGCCGGGCCGCCGGTGGTGACGAGGTTCACCGCGGCAGCCAGCAGGGCCATGCCGCCACGGAACTGCTTCTGGTCGACGGGGGACAGCGTCTCGATGGCCGGCGCTTCAGACGGCATGAGGGGCAGACCCTTTGCGGGTGAAGGCTGAAAGCATGGGGGAAATCCTCGTTGCGCGTCGCAGATGGGGGCCAGGATACGCCCTGGCGAGCCCCGGTCCATCGTTTGCGTGGTCCGCTACCCGGGCCGTCGCGTCAGCCCAGGGCTTCCGCCACGCGCGCGGCCAGGCGCCTCGCCACCTCTTCCTTCGGCAGGCGCGGCCAATCCTCGACACCCGCCTCGGTCACGAGGTGCACGGCATTCTCCGCGCCGCCCATGACATCGCCGGAGACGTCGTTCGCTACGATCCAGTCGCAGCCCTTGCGCAGGCGCTTGGCGGTGGCGTGTTGCACGACCGTCTCCGTCTCCGCCGCGAAGCCGACCACCAGGCGGGGGCGCAGCGTGGCGTGCTGCGCGACGGTCGCCAGGATGTCCGGGTTCAGCGCCAGGCGGATCTCCGGCGGGGGTGCGCCGGGTTCCTTCTTGATCTTCTGCGTCGGCGCGGCCTCGGGCCGGAAATCCGCGACGGCGGCGGCGAAGATGGCGGCATCGGCGGGCAGCGCGGCCTGCACCGCGGCCAGCATCTCGCGCGCGCTTTCGATCCGCCGCACCGTGACTCCGGCGGGGTCCGGCTGCGCCACGGGTCCGCTGACCAGCGTGACGCGCGCGCCGAGGGCCGCCAGCGCCGCGGCGATGGCATGGCCCTGCTTGCCGCTGCTGCGGTTGGCGATGTAGCGGACAGGATCGATGGCTTCCTGCGTCGGCCCGCTGGTGACGATGACGTGGCGGCCCTTCAGCGGGCCGTCGGCCAGCATCGCCCCGATGGTCGCGGCCAGGGTGGCGGGTTCCACCAGGCGCCCGGGGCCGCTCTCGGGCTCCGCCATCGCGCCTTCCTCCGGCCCCGCCACCGCCACGCCGCGCGCGCGCAGCGCCGCCATATTGGCCTGCGTCGCGGGATGCGCCCACATGGCCGGGTTCATGGCCGGCGCCACCAGCACCGGCGCCCGCGTGGCCAGCAGCACGGTGGAGGCGAGGTCATCCGCCAGGCCGTTCGCCATGCGCGCGATCATGTTGGCCGAGGCCGGCGCCACCACCACCAGATCCGGCCAGCGCGCCAGGCGGATATGACCGATCTCCGCCTCCGCGGCCCAGAGGTCGTCATGCACCCGCGCGCCGGAAATCCCGGCCAGGGCTTCCTTCGTCACGAAGCGGGCGCCGCCGGCGGTGAGGATGGGGGAGACCTCATGCCCCGCCTTCCGCAGCAGGCGCGTCAGTTCCAGCGCCTTGTAGGCGGCGACGCTGCCGGAGACGACCAGGAGGATGCGGGACATCAGCGGGGCTCCGGCGTCGCGTGCGTCGCACGCGCTTCAAGCGTCGCGTGCGTCGCACGCGCTTCAGGGGCGGCGGCGATCATCGTGGCGGTCATGGTGGCGGCCAGCACCTCCCGCCCCGCCGCGTCCCGCGCGAAGACATCGGCGCGGCAGAAGGTCAGCGTGCGGCCGGGCTTCACGACCTCGCCCCGCGCCACGATCGCGACGCCGGCAGCGGGGCGCAGGAAGCTGGTCTTGAACTCCACGCTGAGCACCTCCGCCCCCTCCGGCATCAGGGACAGGGCCGCGAAGCCGCAGGCATTGTCGGCGATCGTCGTCACCACGCCCGCATGGAACAGGCCATGATGCTGCGTCAGATCGTCGCGGAAGGCGCATTCGATGGTGCAGCGGCCCGCGGACAGTTCGACCATCCGCGCATCGAGGTTGCGCATGAATCCCTGCCGCGCGAAGGCGGCACGGACCCGCGCTTCGGCTTCTACAGTCGCCATCCCGTATGGATCGCGACGATCCCGCCCGAGAGGTTGCGGTGCGCCACCCGTTCCAGCCCCGCCGCGCGCATCATCTCGCACAGCGTTTCCTGGTCCGGGAAGCGGCGGATGCTTTCGGCGAGGTATTCGTAGCTGTCCCGGTCATTGGCGACGCGTGCGCCGATCTCCGGCAGCACCTTGAAGGACCAGGTGTCGTAGATGCTCGCCAGCGGCGCGATTTCGACGCGGGAGAATTCCAGGCAGTGGAACCGCCCGCCGGGCCGCAGCACGCGCCGCGCTTCCCGCAGCACGGCGTCCTTGTCCGTGCAATTGCGAAGCCCGAAGGCGATGGAGATCTTCTCCACGCTGCGATCCGGCAGGGGAATGTGTTCGGCATCCACCACGGCGTAGTCGATGCCGTCCACGATGCCGCGGTCCAGCGCCCGCTTCTGGGCGACCTCAAGCATGGCGGGGTTCACATCGGTCAGGATCACCCGCTTCGCGCCGCCAGCCAGCGCGCCGAAGGCGATGTCCCCGGTGCCGCCGGCCAGGTCCAGCAGCGTTTCCCGCTTGGAGGCACCGATGGCGTTGACGAAGATGCGCTTCCAGATCCGGTGGATGCCGAGCGACATCAGGTCGTTCATCAGGTCGTAGCGCGGGGCCACGCTTTCGAACACCTGGCGCACCAGGCTGGCTTTTTGGTCGCGGGGAACCTCCCGGAACCCGAAATCGGTCGTGTCGGTCATCGGCCTACCTTGCAACTTGCGCCCCCTCCCGGCAAGCAAGCGCCCCGCCGTGCCACCATCCCGCGGCAGCCTGGAGAAAAAATGCCGGAATTGCCGGAGGTGGAGACGGTGATGAGGGGGCTGGCGGCCGTGTTGCAAGGCCGCCGGATCATCCGTGCCGAGACCACGCGCCCCGACCTGCGCTGGCCCTTCCCGCCCCGACTGGGGGAGAGGCTGACCGGCGCTCGGGTGGTGGGGTTCCGGCGCCGGGGCAAATACATGCTGGCCCGGCTGGACACGGCGGAGAGCCTGCTGATCCACCTCGGCATGTCCGGCCGCATGGTGGCCCGGCCGATGGAGGGCCCGCCGGTGCCCTGGATGGGCCCGACCGGCCGGTTCTCCGACGCCCGCGGCCATAACGGCCCGCCGGAGGCGCATGAGCACCTGTTCATGGAGACCGAGGACGGCACACGAATCGGCTTCGTGGACCCCCGCCGCTTCGGCTGCGTGGATTTGATGCCGACGGACCAGGAGGACCGGCACAAGCTGCTGGACGGCATGGGGCCGGAACCGCTGGAGGCGGATTTCACCGCGGCTGCCCTATCGGCGGCGCTGGCGGGCAAGAAGACCCCCATCAAGGCCGCGTTGCTGGATCAGGGCGTGGTGGCGGGCCTCGGCAACATCTATGTGGCAGAGGCGCTGTTCCGCGCCGGCATCTCCCCCCGCCGCCTTGCCCAAACCGTCGCCGGTGCCCGGGCGGCGAAGCTCGTGCCCGCCATCAAGGCGGTGCTGGAGGAGGCGATCGGCGCCGGTGGGTCGTCGCTGCGCGACTATGTCCGGGCGGATGGGGAGCTGGGCCGGTTCCAGGACCGGTTTTCCGTCTATGACCGCGAAGGCCAGCCCTGCCCCCTCTGCCCGGGCCCCGACAGCGGCTGCACGGGCGTGGCGCGCATCGTCCAGTCCGGCCGCAGCACCTTCTATTGCGGCAAGACGCAGCGGTAGCCCAGGCCCTGCTCCGTCATTGAGGCACCGACGTTGAGGCACCGGCGGTCCTGCGCTACCCCTTGGGCCATCCAAGGGAGCGTCGCCGCATGGCCTACGAAATGATCCTGGTCGAGACCCAAGGCCGCGTCGGCGTCATCACGCTGAACCGGCCGCAGGCGCTGAATGCGCTGTGCGACCAGCTGATGACGGAGCTCGGCGACGCGCTGCGCGGCTTCGATGCCGATCCCACGGTCGGCGCCATCGTCATCACCGGCAGCCCGAAAGCCTTCGCCGCGGGCGCCGACATCAAGGAAATGAAGGACCGGACCTACCCGGCCGTCCATTTCGACGATTTCATCGGCAAGCGCTGGGAAACGGTCCTGACCATCCAGAAGCCCGTGATCGCCGCCGTGGCCGGCTTCGCGCTCGGCGGTGGGTGTGAGCTGGCGATGATGTGCGACCTGATCCTGGCCGCGGACAATGCGAAGTTCGGCCAGCCGGAGATCAACCTCGGCATCATCCCCGGCGCGGGCGGCACGCAGCGCCTCGTGCGGTCCATCGGCAAGTCCAAGGCCATGGAAATGGTACTGACGGGCCGGATGATGGACGCCGTGGAGGCGGAGCGCGCCAACCTGGTCTGCCGCATCGTTCCCGCGGCCGACCTCATCGTAGAAGCCGTGAAGATGGGGGAGAAGATGGCCAGCCTCTCCGCGCCCTCCGTCGCCATGGCGAAGGAAGCGATCAACGTGGCCTATGAGACGACGCTGCGGGAAGGCGTGCGCTTCGAGCGGCGCCTGTTCCTGAGCTTGTTTTCCACGGAAGATCAGAAGGAAGGCATGTCCGCCTTCGCGGAGAAGCGGAAGCCGTCCTTCACGAACCGTTAGGTGGCATCGGCCGCCGGCACGCGGGCGGTCACGATCAGGACGTGACCGCCCTGTTGCCCCCGCGTGACGTCCGTCCATTGACTCGGACAACGCCCGGGGGATAGAAACCGCGCCTTCGCCGATGGGTCCGCCCGGAGGCTCCCGAAACATCCCGACTGGTCAGATACAGCAACCCATGGCGAACACGGCCTCCGCGCGCAAGCGCATCCGTCAGACCGAGAAGCGCACGGAGCGCAACCGCGCTCGCAAGTCGCGGGTCCGGACCTTCCTCCGGAAGGTCGAGCTGGCGATTGCCGGCGGCGACAAGAATGCGGCGGCGACGGCCTTCCAGGCGGCGCAGCCCGAACTGCAGCGCGCGGCCGGCAAGGGCGTGTTCCACGCCAACACCGTGGCCCGCAAGCTGTCGCGCCTGTCTGCGCGCATCAAGGCCATCGGCGCTTCCGCCCAGGCCTGATACCCGTCCTGGCCGGCCGTTGACAGCAACGGCCGGACACTGCGGCGTTCTTCTCCAAGCCTCGTTCAATCCAACCCGGCGGCGCGCATGAATGGCGCCGGCTGTCGGGCGATTCTGCGTGGTCTCATTTCTGTGCTGCAAACTGAATACTTTCACCCTCACGATCATGACTTGGTCAGGGTGCAGTAATCATTTGCGTGGGCCAAGTGTGGCGCTGTAGGTTCCGGGAAGCAGGGTGCATCCCCCCGGAAAGCGCGCCACTGCTCCCCCCATGGCGGGTCCTCCGCAGCACGCAGTTCACATCGACATTGCCCGTCAGGGCCCATGAGGTTGGCAGGTGCGTCCTATGGAGAATGCGGTCGGTCCGTCGTCTCCGTCCTCCCCCCCGGCACAGCTGGCGGAGGTCTGGGCGCGCATCCGCGGCCGGCTGCGGGAGGAAGTGGGCGAGGTCGAGTATCGCACCTGGCTCCGCCAGATGACGCTGTCCGCCATCCAGGGCGAGGAAGCGATCGTTCTTTTGCCGACCCGTTTCCTGCGCGACTGGGTCCGCGGGCATTACGGCGACCGCCTGCGGGCGCTCTGGCAGGCCGAGATCCCCGCCATCCGCCGCGTCGATTTCCGCGTGACGCCCGAACCCCGCGCCGCCGAGCCCGCACCCGCTGCGACTCCCGCCGTGGCGGAGGCGCCCCGCCAGGCGCCGCGCCCGGCCACGATCCGCGCCCCCGAACCCGCCGAGGCGCCCGCCGGCCTGGCGGAGCCACTCGGCCGCGCCGCGCCAGCCGCCGAGCTGCGCCCCGCCGACCCGCGCAGCGACTGGACCGCGCCGCTCGACCCGCGCTTCACCTTCGATACCTTCGTCGTCGGCAAGCCCAACGAATTCGCCTATGCCTGCGCCCGCCGCGTGGCGGAAAGGCCGGCCAGCCCGGGCTTCAACCCGCTGTTCCTCTATGGCGGCGTCGGGCTGGGCAAGACCCACCTGATGCACGCCGCCGCCTGGGCGATCCGGGAGATCGGCGCCGCCGAGGGCCGCCCACCCCTCTCCGTCGCCTACATGTCGGCCGAGAAGTTCATGTACCGCTTCATCGCGGCACTGCGGTCCCAATCCACGATGGAATTCAAGGAAAGCCTCCGCAGCGTCGACGTGCTGCTGATCGACGACCTGCAGTTCCTGATCGGCAAGGACAACACGCAGGAAGAATTCTTCCACACCTTCAACGCCCTGGTGGACGCCGGCAAGCAGATCATCGTGAGCGCGGACAAGTCGCCCTCCGATCTCTCCGGCATCGAGGATCGCCTCCGCACCCGTCTCGGCTGCGGCATGGTCGCCGACCTGCACGCCACCACCTACGAACTCCGCATCTCCATCCTGCAGGCCAAGGCACAGAGCCAGGGCGTGCCGGTGCCGCCCAAGGTGATGGAATTCCTCGCCCACAAGATCACGTCCAACGTGCGTGAACTGGAAGGCGCGCTGAACCGCCTGATCGCCCACGCGAACCTGTTCGGCCGGCCCGTGACGCTGGAAGGCGCGCAGGAAGTGCTGCACGACATCCTCCGCGCCCATGACCGCCGCGTGACGATCGAGGAAATCCAGAAGCGCGTCGCGGAACACTACAACATCCGCCTGACCGACATGTCCTCCCCCCGCCGGGCCCGCAACGTGGCCCGGCCGCGACAGGTGGCGATGTACCTGGCCAAGCAACTCACCAGCCGGTCCCTGCCGGAAATCGGCCGCCGCTTCGGCGGACGGGACCACACCACGGTGATGCACGCGGTCAGCCGCGTGGCGGAGCTGATGCAGGCGGACAGCGCCTTCGCGGAAGACGTGGAACTGCTGCGGCGGATGCTGGAGACGTGAAGGAAGGCCAGGGGCGCCGCCCCTGGACCCCGGCAGGAGGCAGCGGCCTCCTGCACCACCGTCAATGGGCGCGGAGCGCCGTCAGTAGGTCCGCGAGCAGTTCGGGCAGCGCCAAGGGCGTCGCGTCACCGCCACCGCGGCCGAAATGGCCGGCAGCCTCCGCGGGGGTCTTGCCCAGGCGGACCGCCAGGCGCGACAGCCCATCCTGGCACTGGTCCCGCGTCGGCAAGGCCGTCAGGCGCAGATCCGCCGGCAGCAGGTCATTCGCGCCCACCAGCGGCAAGCGCTCCGCCCCCACCTGGCGCTGCGCGACGATGCCATGGGCGGCGCGCTCACCTTTCGCCACGACGAAGCTGCGATGCGTGAGGCCCGGCGCCACCCAGCTGATCCGCCGCGTATAGACGCCGCCGAACCGCGCCAAGGCCTCCGCCACCACCCGTGCCATCTCGTTGTGCATCACGACATAGGCGCGCTTCTCGGCGGGACCCCACTTCCACCGCGTGGCGCTGACCCGGACGGCGGTATGGTCAGCCCGCCAGGGGGAGACCGCATTGCCCCGCTCCTCGAACAGGCCGGGATCGTCATAGAGCACGGCCGGCGAAACGCCGCCGGGATAGGCCAGCATGTGCTCATAGGGCACCAGGCCCAGCGGTTCGCTGATGACCGCGCGATGCACCACGATGCCATCGGGATGCAGCAGCGGCGCCAGGCTGAACAACGCCTCGCTCTCCCCCTCCTCCCGCAACGCCAGCAGAGTCGGATCGGCCGGCGCCATCGGCACGAAGCCAGCCGCGATCAACGCGGCATTGATGCGCCTGTGCTCGGTGGACAGGATGTAGGGCTTCGTTCGCGTACAAGGCAGCAGCAGCAGCACGCGGCGCGGCGCATCCGGCAGCACAGGGTTGTAGTCCCGGCCGACGAAGTCGAACCACGCCCTGATGCGGGGATGCGCGAGGCTGTCGACATTGTCCTGCGGGCAATACAGTGCCAGCGAGGGCTCAAGCGTGAAGGGCGCGCGGAACTTCTGGGCGGATTCGCGCACGCGCGTCGCGCGGTCATCGGTCGTGACCATCGGTCAGGTTTCCAGCAGGGAAGCAGGGAACAGATCCTCCGGCGCCAGGTCGCGCTTCAGCAGTCCCTCATCCCGCATGTAACGGATCAGCGTCGCGAAGACGTGGCGGTTGGCGGCGAAGCCGGTGGACCAGAAATCCGCGCCCAACACGCGCTCCGTCTCCTCAAGGTGTTGCACCAGGAAGGGCAGGCCGAAGGCGAGCGTCGCGCTGTCATGCAGCCGCAGCCGCGACTGGCGCTGCGATTCGGCGAAGGCGTCGTAGAGCGCGCGTGGCAGCCAGGGATTCGCCTCGGCGATGGGCTTCTTCACTGCCACCAGGTGCATCGGCGGGAAGATGCCGGAACGCTGGAAATAGTCGATCTCCGCCGCCATCGGATCGGCGAAGAGCCGTCCGACCTTGTCGGGTGACTCGAAAAAGCTGTCGGGCGCGCGGGCGGTGTAGATCGCATCGATCTCGCCGCTCTCCAGCATCGCCGACAGCGACCTGTCCGTGACATGTTCGATGGTGACGCCGGGCGGATAGTCCTGCGGATGGTCCTCCCCCGCGCGAGCCGCGTTCAGCCCCGCATTGACATAGATCGGCGCGGCGACGGGAAGGCCGTAGTACTCCGCGAAGATGCCGCGCAGCCAGACCGCGGCGGCCATGTCCCACACCATGGCGCCGACGCGCCTGCCCGCGAGGTCCGCGGGCTTCGTCAGCCCCTTCGCCTTGTTCACATAGACGCAGGAGAAGCGGAAATGGCGGGAGGGGAAGACGGGGATGCCGACGTAATCCTGCACCGGCCGGTCGAAATGCCGCAGCCAGGTGGCGATCGGGAATTCGCAGCAATCGAATTCATGGGTGGTCATCTGCAGGTTGAATAGCGGCTGCAGCGGCATGACGGTCGTCGCTGCCTCGACACAAGCGATCGGCACGCGGCCTTCCGCCAGCGCGCGGGCACGGTCGCAATCGGAGACGCCGATGGTCAGGCGAAGCGGCGATGTCATGCGAGGCTGCTCTCCACGGGGATTTTCCGCGCGAAGGGCAGCGCGGCACGCCCCTCCCGCTCGGCATAGGCGACGACATGCGGCTCCAGCCGTGCCGCCAGCGCGCGCGATGGCGCCAGGCGTTCCATCAACGCCGCCAGCGCATCCCGCGCGCGGTCGCGCAGCGTCGCGGCAACGGGTGCAAGGCAGCGGCCCTGCGCCACCACCTGGCGCCCGCCGACGAAGACCTCCCTGACGCTGCCGGCGGTGTTGCAGGTCACGGCCTGGTTTGCTGCGTCATGCAGCGGCACGAAGGCGCGGTGGCCGAGGTCGAGCAGGGCGAGGTCCGCGGGCGCGCCGGGCGCGATGCGCCCGCCCTCGATCCCCAGCACCGCGGCGCCGCCTTCCGTCGCCATGCGCAACACATCGGCAGCCGCCAGCCATTCATCGCGCGGCACGTCGCGAAGGCGGGAGAGGTGGGAGGCCAGACGCATCGCCTCCGCCATGTCCAGGCTGTCCGCGGAATTGCAGCCATCGGTGCCGAGGCCGACCGTGATGCCCCGCGCGCGCATCGCGCTGATGCTCGCCACACCCGCGCCGAGCCGCATGTTGCTCGCCGGCATATGCGCCACGGTGGCGCCATGCGCGGCCAGCAGGTCCAGCTCCGCCGCCTCCAGCCACACCGCATGGGCCGCGGTGAAATGCGGCCCCAGCAGGCCGAGGCGGGCGATGTGGTGCACCGGCCCGGCGCCCCACATCTTGCGCGCGATCAGCGCCTGCAGCCTGGACTCCGCGATGTGCATGTGCAGCCGCAGGCCGCGCGCGGCCGCCAGGTCACGGCAGCCCGTGACGAAATCATCGGTGCAGTGATGCGGGATGGTCGGCGCCAGCGCGAAGCGGATGCCATCCGGTGGCGTGACACCTGAGAAGGAATCGCGCAGCGCCGCCAGCGTCTGCGCGGCTGGCGCCAGCCGGAAGGCGGCGGCCTGTTCGCGCAGATCGTCCGGCAGCGTGTCGAGGAAGCCTGGCAGGATCTCGAACAGCGCGCGGTCCGCCACCATCGGCGCGACCACCGCCCGCATGCCTGCCTCCGCATAGGCCGCGGCGACCGTCGCCAGCCCTTCCGCGCTGGGGCCGGGGAATTCGAAGAACAGGTCGTAGCAGGCGGTACAGCCGGCCTCGAGCATCTCCACCGCGCCAAGCAGGGTGGACAGCCGGATGATATCGCGGTCCCGGCGGCCGCCCATCCAGGCGCCGTTGGTCAGCGAGGATTCCAGCATCCACCGATCCGCCACCCCTTTCATGAGGGTGGCGTGCCCATGGGTATGCGCGTTGACCAGGCCCGGCAGCACCAGCCGGTCCCGCGCATCGAAGCGCGGCCCGTCGTCAGGCCCCTCCCCCGGCGCCAGCACCGCGGCGATGCGGCCTTCCCGCAGCAGCAGGTCCCGCGGCGCCGCCGTGCCGCCGTCCCAGACCAGCCCGCCGGTGACCAGCAGCGTCGTCACGCCAGCGCCGGCGCCAGGGCCTCCGCCGCCGCCAGCAGCATCGCGTCCTGGTAGGGCGCCGCGACCAGCGACAGGCCGAAGGGAATGCCATCCAGCGTGCCGGCCGGGATGTTGACCTGCGGCAGGCGGCAGAGGCTGGCGATGCAGGTCAGCGCCAGCGTGTTGTCGCGGAAGGCGAATTGCGCGGAGACCGGCGCGTTGCGGAGCGGCGGCAGGTCATGGGCCGTCGGGATCACCAGGATGCCGTCCTGGCCGAGCAGCGCGCGGATATGCTCGGACAGCTTCTCCCGCCGCACCCAGGCCGCGGCGATGTCGGCCATCGGCACGGTGGAGGCGAGCGCGATGCGGTCCCGCACCGCGGGGCTCAGCCGCCGTCCCGGCGCCGTCGCCCAGCTGCCATGGGTCGCCCACAACTCGCCGAGTTGCAGCGGCTTGAAGGTCTCCAGCCAATAGCCGTGCCCCCAATCGCCATAGGCCCGCACGCTGTCCATCGGCCCGAGCTTCGACGCGGCGTCGCGCATCACCTCGCCCAGCAGCGGCACGGGAATCTCGAAGGCGTCCTCGGCAAAGAGCAGCCGTGGCGTCACGGAAGGCGCGCTGCCGAAGAACAGCGACCCCACCTTCCGCAACAGCCCCGCATCGCGGGCGAACCAGCCGACCGTGTCGATGCTCGGCGCCATCGGCATCAGCCCGGCGGTGGAGACGCGGCCATGCGAGGTCCGGATGCCGAAGACGCCGCAGAAGGAGGATGGCACGCGGACGGAGCCGCCCGTATCCGTGCCGAAGGCGAAGTCGCAGAACCCCCCCGCCACGGCGACGACGGAGCCGGACGAGGACCCCCCCGGCACGCGGTCCGGCGCCACCGGGTTGATCGGCGCGCCGTAATGCGGGTTCTCCCCGAACAGCCCGCAGGCGATCTCATCCGTATGCGTCTTGCCGATCATCGTCGCGCCGGCGGCGAGTGCCGGCAGCAGCGCGCTGGCCGTGGTGGCGGAAGGCGGCGTCTGCTCCACGCGGTCCGGGTTGCCCCAGCCGCTGATGGTGCCCGCCACGTCGAACAGGTCCTTCACCGCGAAGGTGAGGCCCGAGAGCGGGCCTTCCGCCGCGCCTTCCACCCGCACATCGCCATGCGCGACGAAGGCGGAGGCCCTGATCCGGTCGGGCGTCATTCCGCGGCCGCCTTCGCCGGGGCGCGGTCAAGCCCGTAGCTGTCCATGAAGCCCTGCACCATGGCCTTTGGTCCCGTCCAATCGTGGAAGCGGTAGGAGTTACCGCGGATCGCGAATTGCGGGCCTGAGTAAAACATCTCGTATTGCAGGTGTCGCGAGCCGAATTCGGACCCGACGGCGTCCCAGGCCAGCTTCATCAGCTTCACCCGGTCCTCGCTGCCTGCCACCGGGGATCGCTGGCTGGCCTGGATGATGCGCTCCACCTCCCCGCCATCGAAATCGGCGGCGGAGGATGGGACCATGACGAGCCCGCCGCCGGACAGGCCGCGGATCGCCTCGATGAATTCCGGATAGATCGTCTGGGCCAGCACCTGCGCGGAGACCAGCAGCCGCCGATCCGGCACGAAGACCCCGTGGAAATCCTCGCCCTGCGCCTCCATGGCAACCACCATCGCCTCGATGCTGCTGGCCTTGGCGGCGAGCAGGCCGAGCGTCTCCCGCGTCTGGGGGAAGCCCAGGATGCCGTTGGTCTCCGCGATGCGATGCGCGAGGCCGAGCAGGAAGCGCAGCTTGACGGAAAGCCGCACGATGCATTGGTAGTTCTGCATCACATGGGCGCGCGTCTCGTGCCATTGCGCCTGCATCATGCGCAGGTCCCGGTGCACGAAGACGCGGTCCCAGGGGATCTTCACATCCTCGAAGAAGACGACGGCATCATTCTCGTCGAAGCGGGCGGAGAGGGGATAGTCGAAGACGGAGGTGACGGCAGCCTCGTAGCTGCGGCGGGACAGCAGCTTGATGCCCTTCGTCGCCAGGGGCATGACGGCCGTGAAGGCGTAGGGCTCATCCCCCGGCATCAGGGCGACGATGCCGGAGACCATCAGCTCATTCGCCATCACACCCGCCGTCGCCAGCATCTTGGCGCCGCGGATGGTGATGCCGCCGGCATCCTCATCCACGATCCGCGCGACCAGGTCGCCGCCGGGCTGGTCCTTCGCCTGGCGGGACTTGTCGGCCTGCGGATTGATGATGACGTAGCCGATCCAGTGATCGGCGCGGCGCGCTGCCTCGAAATAGGATGACAGCGCCGCGCCACCCCGCGAATCATAGGCGTGGCGGCCGGCCATGAAGCCCACGAAGGTGGAGGCGACGTGGTCGGGGCTCCGCCCCATCATCCCGCAGCTCCGCGCCGCGATGCGTTCCATCGCCACGCGGCGCTTCACGAGTTCCGCGTGGTTGCGGGGCAACATCCAGGCGAGCCCCGTGCGCGTGCCATCGCCGAGGTCGAAGGTCATGCCCTCCGGATCCTCAGCCTGGAGGTCGTAGAGCGACGCGGCCGAGGCCACCGCGCCGGCGAAGGCGGGGTCCGTCGTCACATCCGCCACACGCCGTCCATCGATGAAGATGGTGCGCGCGTCACGCAGGCCGCGCAGATGGGCGGCGCCGTCCTTCACCATGGGCGTGTCCCTTCCGATGCCAGGGTCAGGTCGACCAGCTCACGCTCGTCATAGGCGGCCAGCGCGGCATGGTCCGCTTCCGCCTGGTCCAGGAACAGGTCGCGCGTGATGCCGCGCGCGATGCGGTCGACCGTCGGCCGCAAGGTGGAGATGCCGCCGGAGGAGGCGGTGCTGGCCATGGCGGCGAAGGACGAACTGCGCAGCCGCCGCAGCCAGGGCGCGCTGCCCTCCACCCGTTCCGTGAAGGCGAAATCGGCGGTGAGGTAGGGGAAGGCGCCGAGCGCGGCATCCTCCTCCCCCGCCGGCGGGGTGAAGCGGTCCCGCCACCGGGCGATATGGGGCGCGGCGGCGGCGAGTTCCGTCCGCAGCGCGGGCTCCACCACCAGCCCCGTGCCGACGATGAGGAAATCCGCCGTGACGGCGCCGCGCGGCGTCTCCAGGATGATCGCGTCACCCTCCATCCGCAGCGCCCGCAGGGGCGCCGCGAGATGCAGATGAAAGACGGCATGCGCCGCGCATCTGGAGAATGTCTCCTGCGGCGGTGGCTGGTTCATCGCGAAGATGGTCCGCATGAAGCGCCACTTCAGCGCATCCGGCAGGTCCGCGAAGTGGTTGAGGAAGCCGGCGAACTCCATCCAGCGATAGGGATTGACCGCCGGCAGCCGGGGCCGCCGCGCCAGCAGGTCCAGCCGCGCCGCGCCATGTTCCAGCGCCATCGCCGCATTGTCGAAGGCCGAGGCCCCCGCACCCAGAACCGCCACGCGCCGCCCCGCCAGCGCCGCGAAATCGATGGGCTGCGCGGTATGGGCGTAGCGATCCGCCGGCAGCGATTGCGCGACGATCCCCGGCACCTGCCAGGCCCCCGCGCCATCCACCCCCGTCGCCATCACCACATGCCGCGAGAGCCAGCGCGCCCGCATCCCATCATCCCGTTCGGCGGTGACGGCAAGCAGGTCATCCGCCTCCGGCGTCACCGCGCCCACCCGCCAGCCGGCTTCCACCGGCAGCGCCAGCATGCCTTGCAGCCAGTCGAGATAGGCCTGCCACACCGCGCGCGGGATCTTCGCCAGGGAAGCCCAGGCGTGTTCGCCAAAGCGGGCCTCGAACCAGGCGCGCACGGAGAGCGACGGCACGCCGAGTTCCGGCCCCGTCACATGCTTCGGCGTGCGCAGCGTGTGCATGCGGGCGAAGCGCAGCCAGATGCCGGCGGGCGTGCCGGCCTCCAGCACTTCGGTGTTCGTGACGCGCGCGCGCCGCAGCGCGAATGACAGGGCGAGGCCGCATTGCCCGCCGCCCACCACCACCACGTCCCGCACGCCATCGCCGCGCGGCCGCACCCAGTCCCGCGCGGGATAGGCGAGCGTGGATAATTCCCACGCCACGCGGTCCGCCAGCGCAGCCAGCCGCGCTTCCGCATCCGGCAGGGGCATCAGGTGGAACGGGGGCAGCGCATCCATGGCCTGCGGGTCAGCTCCTGGCGACGGGCGCGCGACGATGCATCCCCTGCGGGACGCCGCCACGCCATGTCGCCCAGGCCCGTTTCTCCGGCTCACCAGGACATTGGAAATCTATCATGGCGGCGCGCAGGCGCGAAGATGTCATGAGGCCTGGCCGAACCACTTCTGGTCCAGCCCCGGCAGGAAGCCATCCGCCTGCATGGCCGCGAGGTGCCGGTTGATCTCCGCCATCAGCGCCACATCCGCATGCCGCGTGTTGATGCCGATATCCCGCGCATCCCAGACCGGGGAGACGCCGAGCCGCACGCGCGTGTTGCGCGCGATGTTCCAGCGCAGCACGGGCTGGGTGTTCACCACCGCCTCGATCCGCCCCACCACCAGATCCTGCAGGGCCAGCGGGAATTCGTTGTAGACGCGGATCTCCCTCACGCTGCTGGCGTGGTTCTGCCGCACGAACTGCTCGCCTGACGTGCCGACCTGCACGCCGACGATGCGCCCCGCCAGATCCTCCGGCCGGTCGATCGCAAGCCCCGGGCGGTAGCCCGCCGCGATCCCGGTCTTGTAGTAGGGGATGGAGAAGGCGATGCGTTCCGCGCGGTCCGGCGTCCAGGCCATGGCCGTGATCAGGCAATCCACACGGCCGGAGGTGAGGCCCGCGATCAGCCCCGCGAAGGCGATCACCTGCCACTGGATGCGCAGGCCCATGCGCCGGCCGAGTTCCTCGCCGAGATCGACGTCGTAGCCCGTCAGGCGGCCATTCTCCATGAACTCGAAGGGCGGGAAGGCGCCGCCATTGCCGACGACGAGGACGCCGGCGGCGCGCGCCTTGGCAAGCGTGTCACCCTCCTGCGCCAGCGCCGGTGTCGCCAGCGTGGTCGCCAGCAGCGCGCGGCGCGTGATCCGGATGCGGTTCATCGTTCCAGTCCCCCTCATGCCTCGATCGATTCGGGCCTCAGCACGCGGCCCAGGAATTCCCGTGTCCGCGCTTCCCGCGGACGGCCCAGCACCTCGGCGGGTGGCCCCTGTTCCACCACCAGCCCGCCATCCATGAAGATCACGCGGTCCGCCGCTTCGCGCGCGAAGCCCATCTCATGCGTCACGACGAGCATGGTCATGCCGTCCTTCGCCAGGCCGCGCATCACGGCCAGCACTTCGCCCACCAACTCGGGATCGAGGGCGGAGGTCACCTCGTCGAACAGCATCACCTCCGGCTGCATGGCGAGCGCGCGGGCGATGGCGACGCGCTGCTGCTGCCCGCCGGAGAGGTCGGCCGGGTAGGCATCCGCCTTGTGCGCAAGCCCGACCCGCGCCAGCAGTGCCCGCGCCTCCGCCTCTACCACCGCGCGCGGGCGCTTCAGCACCTGGACGGGCGCTTCCATGACATTGGCCAGCGCCGACATGTGGGGGAAGAGGTTGAACTGCTGGAAGACGATGCCGATGCGCCGGCGCGCGAAGGTCATCTCGCGCTCCGGGATGCGGGCGCCGCCACGGCCCCAACCGATATGCTGGCCAGCGACGATCACCTCCCCGGATTCAAAGGGCTCCAGGCCGTTCAGGCATTGCAGCAGCGTCGACTTCCCGCTGCCGGAGGGACCGATGACACAGACCGTCTCCCCCTTTGCGACCGCCAGGTCCACGCCCCGCAGCACGGGCGTCTTGCCATAGGATTTGTGCAGGTTGCGGACCGCGATGACGCTCATCGCAGCGCCGCCAGGGCGGGCGGCACCAGCGCGCCGTCCCGCATCAGGAAGTCGCCATCCCGCAGCACATGCGTCAGGTCCCGCGGGCGTGCCGCCAGCAGCAGGCGCGTGGCGATCTCATCGGGCTTGGCGCCAGCGAAGGCGGCGGCGCGGAGGTCGAAGGCAATCACATCCGCCCGCGCGCCCGCCACCAGCCTATGCCCGCCCGTCGCCATCTCCAGCGTCTGCGCAGGCGTCGGCCATTCCGCATCGGGGCGCCCGGCGCGCGGCAGCAGCATGGCGAACTTCGCGGCCTCCAGCATGTCCTGCGTATCGTTGCTGCCCGGGCCGTCCGATCCCACGCGCAGCCTGACGCCGCGGGCCAGTCCGCGCGCCACGGGCGCGATGCCGCTGCCGAGGCGAAGATTGGCCAGCGGGTTGTGCACCATGGTCGTGCCCCGCGCCACCATGCGGTCCAGCTCCGCATCCCTCAGATGGACGCAATGCGCGTATTCCACATGGGAACCCGCCAGGCCGAGGCGTTCCAGCCAGGCCACGGGATCATCGCCACCCGCCCGGGCGCGGCAATCCACCGCATCCTTCGCGGTCTCGCAGAGATGGAGATGCACGAAGGCCCCGTGCCGCTCCGCCAGCCGCGCCACGCCGCGCAGCAGATCGTCGCTGCAGCGCTGCGGGGCGGAGGGGCCGAGGCCGACCGTCGCGCCCGGCGGCGGATCGCGCAGCAGCGCCGCCGCCACCGCCAGCGCCTGGTCGGTGCTGGGCGGCGTGAAGCTGGCGGAGGGCGAGGGCAGGTCGCGCAGCATCATCGCGACGCGCGCGCGGATGCCGCCCTCCGCCCAGGCGCTGGCCGCCGCGGCCACGCTCTCCACGCTCGGCGGGATCTGGCGGAAATGGTCCGTCACCTGCACCGCGCCACCGCGGATCGCCTCCGCGCAGCTGATCAGGATGGCCTGGCGGATGCGCGAAGCGGGCAGCGCATCCTGGCCATCGGCGTATTCCACCGCGAGCCAGTCATCCAGCCGCGCCATCGGCGCCCGCCCGCGTGCGAGAGCTTCGGGCGAATGGGTATGGGCGTTGACGAAGGCGGGCAGCAGAAGGAGGTGCGACGCGTCGATGACCGCCGCGGCCTCCACAGGCCCCTCGGCGACGACGCCGTCGCGCAGCAGCAGGTCCACACCCGCGACGGGCGCCCAGTCATCGCCGCCGCGCAGCAGCGTCGCACCCCGGAACAGCACTGCGCTCATGCCACCCTCCAGCGGGATTCCAGCCGCGCCACCAGCCAGACCAGCGGCAGGGTCATCATCAGGTACATCAGCGCCACGCCCGCGAAGGGGCTGAAGGTATTGGCCTGCCAGGTCATGATGTCCGTCCCCGCCCGCAGCAGGTCCGGGATGGCGATGACGCTGACCAGCGCCGTGTTCTTCAGCAGGGTGATCGCCTCATTCCCGATCGGCGGCAGCACGCGCCGCAGCGCCTGCGGCAGCACGATCCGCCGCATCGCCAGTGCCCACCCCATGCCGAGCGACCGCGCCGCGCGCATCTGCCCGCGATCGATGGACTGGATGCCGGCGCGCACGATCTCCGTCACATAGGCGCCGTTGGTCAGCGACAGCGCCAGGATCGCGACGGTCTTCGCCTCCAGCAGCAATCCCAGGGAGGGCAGGCCGTAGTAGAAGAACAGCATCGTCACCAGCAGCGGCACGCCCCGCAGCAGCGTGACGCAGAACAGCGCGAAGGCGTTCAGCGCCGCGATGCCGGAGACGCGCGCCAGCCCGCCCATCAGCCCCAGCACCAGCCCCCCGCAGATGGAGACGAAGGCCAGCTCCGCCGTCGTCGCCGCGCCGCGCGCCAGCGCGGGCAGGCTCTCGACGAAGAGTGTCCACTCGAAATCCATCCCTCACACCACCGTCGCCGCATGGCGCGCGATGTCGCCAGGCCGGCAGAGCCACACTTCCTCCTGTGCCGCCGCGATATGCGCGAAGACGCGGCGGAGGTGTTTCAGGCGAAAGGCATGCCCCACGAGGAAGGGATGCAGCGACAGGTTGAAGGTCAGCGGCCATTTTTTCGACAAGCGCCGCTGCTCCTCGAACTGGTCGATCAGCGCATCGGCCCAATCCGCGGGCGGCCATTTCGCAGCGTGCAGGATGGGGATGTCGTTGGTCGGCTTCGAATAGGGCACCGTCACCAGCGACCCGGCGCCGCGCGTGACCAGGCGCGTCGGCTGGTCATCATGCGTCCAGTCCATGACATAGTCGAAGCCCGCCTCCGCCAGCAGGTCCGGCGTCACATGCGTCTCCGCCACCCAGGGGCCCATCCAGCCACGGGGCGCCACGCCTTCCTCCGCCGCGATGCGCGCGCGGCATGCGGCGATCATCGCGCGCTCCGTCGCCTCATCCATGTCGCATTGCCGTTCGGCATTGGTGCGGCCATGGCCCACCACCTCATCGCCCCTGGCGCGGAAGGCCTCGGCGACGGGCGGGCAGAGGTCGTAGATCGCGGTGTTCATCAGCGCGGCGGCAGGCAGCGCGTATTCGTCCAGCGAATCGAGCAGGTTCCAGACGCCGACGCGGTTGCCCCAATCGCGGAAGCCGTAGTTCTGCACATCGGGCTCCGGCAGCGGATTCACGAGCGGGATGCCCATGCCTTCCGCAAAGGGAAAGGCCTCCAGGTTCACCGCGATGAACACCGCGAGCCGCTTCCCGCCCGGCCAGTCCCAGGCCGGCCGTTGCGCGATGGCGGAATAGGCGTAGCGCCCGTGGTCCCGCATCACGGCTCGATCGCGAAGGCGACGCCGAATTCGGCATCGAGGCGCACCGTGTGGTGGTCCACCTCATTCGTGTCCGAGAGTTCGAGGTTCAGGAAATCCTGCGTCTCAGCCTCGAAGAACGGTCCCGCATGCCAGGTGCCGCGATGCAGGGCCAGCGCCTTGTCGCCGGGGATGCGGAAGATGCGGATCGCGGCCGGGTCGGGCTTGGCATCGGGCATGTCGGCATCGCCGGCGGGCGCCAGGCCGATGAACCACTCGCCCCCCATCGTCGCCGCCAGGCATTGCGTCACCCGGGTGTGGCGCGTGATGCCGCGCACCAGCATCGGGCGCTTCACCAGCCGCATGATGTAGAGCCGCGGCGTGCCGCGCCCCAGTTCAAGCCGCGCATCGGCGGGGCCGAAGGGCGTGCCGTCCTCCCCGGCCTCCACCAGCGTGCCGAAGGGCGCCAGGGCTTCCACCGTCGCCGCTCCCGGCTTCACGGGGATGATGCGTGGGTCGCTCATGCGGCTACGGTCTCCGGCAGGGTGGAAGGGGGCAGGTTGAAGGGGGCGAGTTCGGCGTGGTCGCCGCCCAGGAACCAGGCCCAGTCGCTTTCCTGCTGGTCCAGGAACAGCCGGCGTTTCACCCCCTCCACCAGCCGCGGCGCGACGTATTTCATCGCGCTGATCGACGCCGCGACGGGCCCCAGGCTGAGCGAGGCGTTGTTGGTGATGGTGAAGATCCGTCCGAGCCACGGCGCCGCCCCCGGCAGCCTTTCGGTGAAGCCGCCGAAGCGGTCGAGGTAGGGCTGCCGGCCGAGCCTGGCATCCGCCTGTTCGGCCGGCGGCGTGAAGCGGTCCCGCCACAGCGCGGCATGCGGCAACAGCGCGGCGTATTCGGACCTCATCGCCATGTCGGCGGTGAAGCCGGTGGCGATCACCAGCCGGTCGAAGACCAGGCGCTTGCCATTGCCTTCGACGATGATCTCGCCGCCCGTCCAGCGCACCTGGTCCCAGGGCATGCCGGTGCGCAGCCGGAAGCCGGGCTCGGCCATCGCGGCATCGAAGGTGGGCTGCGGCGGCGGCTGGCCGATCTGGCGCAGCCGGGTCGCATAGGCCCATTTCGCGGCATCCGGCAGGTCCACGTAATGGGCCAGGTGCCCGGCGCTTTCCATCCAGCGCCGCGGATTGTCGCGCGGCAATTCGGGCCGCCGCACGCAGACCTCCGCGCGCGTCGCACCGGCCTGCAGCGCCGCGATCGCGACATCGAAGGCGGTCGCCCCCGCCCCCAGCACGCCCACCCGTTCACCGGCGAAGGCGCCGAGGTCCAGGATGTCATTCGCATGCAGCACGCGGCCGGGTGGCAGGGCGCGGGCGATCGGGGCGGGAATCGCATGGCCGCCGGCGCCGCCGGTGCCGGTCGCCATCACCACGCTGCGGGCGTGGCGCAGCAGCGGGCCGTCCGGCGTTTCGAACAGCAGCCCGATCATCGTGCCATCGGCCGTCGGCTGCATCTCCCGCAGCCGCCAGCCATTGCGCACCGGCAGGTCCAGGACGCGGCGGAACCAGGTGAGGTAGGTGGCCCAGGCGGTGCGGGGGATGCGATACATCGCTTCCCACGACGCCTGCCCATGCTGGGCTTCCCACCAGGCGCGGAAGGTCAGGGATGGCAGGCCGCATTCCGGGCCGGCCAGGTCCTTCGGCGTGCGCAGCATCGTCATGCGCGCGAAACTCATCCAGGGGCCTTCCATCCCCGCCCGCGCCGCATCGAAGACGGCGATGCGCGTCACGCATTCGCGTTTCAGCAGCCCGGCCAATGCCAGGCCGTATTGGCCACCACCGATGATGGCGCAGTCCAGCGCCTCCGCCCCATCGGGCGCGACCAGGGGCGCCACCCAGGGGGCGGTCGGGAAGGCAGTCTGGGCAAGTTCGCGCGCCACCAGGCGCTCCAGCGCGGGCAGGCCTTGCGGGCAGGTCATGGCAACTCCGCCAGGGTTCCGGTTCGGGGATGATCAGGGTGTGGGACACCCACCGCGCGTCCCGGTGCGGGACGCGACGGCCACGGGATCAGGCCGTTGGTCGCCACCGGCCGCGCGCCCGGGCCAGCCCATGGGCGCGCGCCGGCCGGCCAGGGCGCCTGGGGCGGCCGGCGGCGGGACGGGCGGGAAGGGGCGGCCAGGGTGGCATGGGCCGCGGTCTCGCAAGGCCCGTGCCAGCCCCGCGGATGGCCTTTCGCCGCCGTTGCCCCCCGGCGCTGGCCGCGCTTTCGGCAGTCCTGCCCGATCCGCAGGCACCGGATGCCCCCGTTGCACCCTGGTGGGCGCCGTGGGCATTCTCCGCCCGCATGGACGCCGCGACCGACCTTTCCCCGCTGCTGTCAGCCGTCGCCGGGGGCGACCGGCACGCCTTGCGGGCGGTCTATGAACGCCAGTCGACGCGACTGTTCGGCGTGGCCAATGCCATCCTGCGGGACCGGGACGCCGCGGCGGATGCGCTGCAGGACGCCTTCCTGAAGATCGCCCGCCGGGCGGACCAGTTCGACCCCAGCCGCGGCAGCGCGGAAGCCTGGCTGGCCGCCATCGTCCGCTACGCCGCCCTCGACCTGGCCCGCGCCAGGGGGCGGGAGATCCCGACCGACGACCCCACCCTCGGCGACACCCCCGTGGAATCCGACGCGCTGGACCGCATCGCGGCGGAGGCCGAGGGCGCGCGGCTGCGCGAATGCCTTTCGGGGCTGGAGGAGCGGAACCGCCGCGGGATCGTGCTGGCCTTCGTGCATGGCCTGTCCCATGCCCAGATCGCGGCGCGGCTCGACCTGCCGCTCGGCACCGTGAAGGCGTGGATCCGCCGCGGGTTGCTGCGGCTGCGGGAGTGCCTGGCATGACCCCCCTGGGCATGACACCAGAGGAGAGGGAGGCGCTGGCCGCCGAATACGTCCTCGGCACGCTGGAAGCGCGGGAGGCCGCCGCCGTCGCCGCCGCGCTACCCCTCGATGCCGCGCTGGCGGAAGCGGTCGCGGCGTGGGAGGCGAAGCTCGCCCCCCTTGCCACCCTCGCCACGCCGGAAGCCCCGCCGCCCGATCTGTGGCGCCGGATCGAGGCCGCTCTGGACCCCGCGCCGGCCCTCCCCGCCGCGCCCTGGTGGCGGAAGCTGCTCGACCCCTGGCGCGCGGGGGCCATCGGCGCCACCGCCGTCGCCGCCGGCCTGGCCGCGTTCATGGTCCTGCGCCCGGCGCCGGAGCCGCGGCTGATGACCGTGCTGCTGACCGATCGCGAACAGCCGGCCTGGCTGGTGGAGGCCGATCGCGCCGGCATCCGCCTCGCCTCCCTCAACACGCGGCCGGCACCGCCGGACCGGGTGCTGGAATTGTGGGCGCTGCCGCAGGGCGCGACGGCGCCGACCTCGCTCGGCCTGATCCCGGCGGATGGCCGCATCACCGTCCGGCCGGCCACGATCCGCCCCAGCCCGGGGATGCTGATCGAGATCACGCTCGAACCGCCGGGGGGGTCGCCGATCGGCCGCCCGACCGGCCCGATCCAGTTCATCGGCCGCCTGGCGCCGGCCACGGGTTCGTGATCGCGATTATTTCGTAGCGGCTGCGTCCAGCCGCACCCGCCCTCCGTAACGCCGCCAGCGAGGCCCGATCGGCCCCGTGCCCGACAACGGAGAAACGCGATGTCCCCGACCCTGCGCTACAGCCTGTTCGCCGCCGCCCTCATCGCCGCCGCCCCCGCCAGCGCCACGACGCTGATCGGCCTGACGGCCGAGAACAGCCTGGTCCGCATCGATGGCGAAACCCGCCGCGCGAGCGCGCCGGTCCGCATCACCGGTGCCGAGGGCCGCGTCATCGGCATCGACCAGCGGCCGCAGGATGGCCGCCTCTATGGCGTGACGGATCGCAGCCAGATCGTCGCCATCGATCCCGCGACGGGTCGTGCCACGCAGGTCTCCCGCCTCGCCATGCCCTTCGATGGCGGCGGCCGCGCCGTGGTGGATTTCAACCCGGTCGCCAACCGGCTGCGCCTGATGGGCATGAACGGCACGAATTTCCGCGTGAACGTCGATACCGGGGAAGTCGTGCGCGACGGCACGCTGAAGTATGGCGAAGGCGCCAACGCCAACACCACGCCGCGCATCACCGCCGGCGCCTACAGCAACAGCGTCGCGCCGCCCGCCAATGCGCCGGCAGCCGGGCAGCCGGGCGCGCCGACGACGGCGCTCTACACGCTCGATACCCTGCTCGGCAGCTTCAACCTGCAGGCGCCGCCGAATGACGGCGTGCAGCAGCCCCGCGGCATGGTCGGCATGACGCTGCCCGCCAGCACGGCCTTCGACATCCTGACCGATGCGCAGGGCGGCAATACGGGCTTCGTGCTGGCCAGCGGCACGCTGCACACCATCGACATGGCGAATGGCCGCCTGACCGCGACCGGCGCCGTGGCCGGCCTGCCCCCGGCCGAGGTGATCGATATCGCCGCGATGCGGTGATGCGGTTCCACCGCGGCACGCCTGCGGCGTGACGCGGTGGTGGAGCCCACCATGGCCGGCCACCCCTCCCACCCCGGCCGGCCATGAGGCGGCGGCGGCGAACGCCCGCGATGCGGGATCGCGCCGCCGCCGCCCTGCGGGGACAGGGCGCTGCCGCAAACCGGCAGGCCGCAAGGCGGGCCGGGGCAGCGATCCCGGCCTCGCCCCGTTCGGCAGGGATGTCAGAACAGCGACATCTGTACCGGCCTCGCCGCGCGGGCGAAGGCGGTTTCCGGCACCAGCAGCCCGCGCAGCCCCGGCCGCTCCAGCCCCCGCGCGCGATGCCCTGGCAGGAGCACGAAGGGCAGCACCTTGGGGAGCGACACGCGCAGCCGCGCCAAATCCTCCGCCCGCACCAGCATGTGCCGGCGCGCGGCGATGATCCGGTCCACGGTCCTGGCCCCCAGCCCCGGCACGCGCAGCAGCGCCTCCCGCGGCGCGGTGTTCACATCGACGGGGAAGTGTTCCCGGTGCTTCAGCGCCCAGGCGGTCTTGGGGTCCAGTTCCAGGTCCAGCATGCCGCCCTCCCCGCCCGCCATGATCTCCTCACGCGAAAAGCCGTAGAAGCGCAGCAGCCAGTCGGCCTGGTAGAGGCGGTGTTCGCGCACCAGCGGCGGCGCGATCGGCGGCAGCAGGCGGGATGCATCGGGGATGGGCGAATAGGCGGAGTAGTAGACGCGGCGCATCCGGTACCCCGCATAGAGGTCCGTCGCGGTGCCGAGGATCACGCCGTCATCCGCCCCGTCCGCGCCCACGATCATCTGGGTGGATTGCCCCGCGGGCGCGAAGCGCTTGGGCTGCGCGCGGCGGGCGGTCTTCACGGCGTCCTGCGATTCCTCGATCCGCCCGCGCAGCCCCGCCATCGCCACCCGGATGCGGCGGAAATCCTTCTCCGGCGCCAGCGCCGTCAGGCTCTCCGCCTTCGGCAGTTCCACGTTGATGGACAGGCGGTCGGCGTGGCGCCCCGCCTCCGCCAGCAGTTCCGGCGCGGCATCGGGGATGGTCTTCAGGTGGATGTAGCCGCGAAATCCATGCTCCTCCCGCAGCGTCCGCGCCACCAGCACCAGTTGTTCCATCGTGTAGTCCGGGGACCGGATGATGCCGGAGGACAGGAACAGCCCCTCGATCGTGTTGCGGCGATAGAAGGCCAGCGTCAGGTCCACCACCTCCCGCACCGAGAACCGGGCGCGGCGGACGTTGGAGGATGCTCGGTTCACGCAATAGGCGCAGTCGAAGACGCAGGCATTGGTCAGCAGGATCTTGAGGAGGGAGATGCAGCGGCCGTCCGGCGCATAGGCATGGCAGATGCCCGACCCCTCCGTGCTGCCGAGGCCGCCCTTCAGGCTGTTGCGCTGCGTGGTGCCGGAGGAAGCGCAGGATGCGTCATACTTCGCGGCATCGGCCAGGATTTCGAGCTTCTCGCGCAGCTCCATGGGGGACGGAATCCAGCAGGTTTTCGTTCATGTTATGTTCAAGTCGCCGGGGCGCAAGGGCTGCCGCCCGCTACCGGATCCGCCAGCGCCGCCACATCGCCACCCAGGCGCCCAGCCCGCCGACGAAGACCGTGGTGGCGACCGCCCAGACCAGCAGGATCACGATCACCGCCTTCAGCGGCGACGGGCCTGCCATCATGGTCGCGGCCAGGCCGGCTGCCTCAGGCAGATGTTCAGCCGATGCGCTGCGCATGCGTCTCCTCCCGTCCCGATTGGGGCACCAACGCGGCAGCGCGGAAGTTCCCGCAACCGGATCGCTTTCTTGTGATGACCGGGGGGGCGGGCGGTCCCCTCGTCGCCCCTGGGCGGATGAAAGCCGGTGCGCAATGTTACGCCGATGAAGCGCTCGGACACGGATTGCATACCGCCGGTGAACACCCCGTCCCCGGCGGCGCCGTCGCTGGAGACCATCCTGGCGGAGCTGCGCCGCCTGGCGATCGGGGCGCTGGATGGCGGCCATCCGGTGGTGGCCGCGAGGATCGCCGCCGTGGCGGACCAGGTCGAGGCCGCCGCCTGGCCGCCCCGCCCCCCTCGCCCGCGCTACGGCGCCGGTCGCGCCGCCGCGCCGGCCGAGGAGACGCCACCGCCCATCACCGGCGCGCCGCCCCCGGCGTGATGCCGAAGGCCGCGCGGAAGGCCGCGCCGAAGGCCGGCGCGCTGGCATAGCCCACCGCCGCCGCCGCCCGCGCCGGCGTTTCCCCGCTGGCCAGCCGCGATGCCGCCTCCGCCAGCCGCAGAGTCTGCCGCCAGCGCGCGAAGCCCATGCCGGTCTCCGCCAGGAAGAGCCGTTCCAGCGTCCGCGGGCTTGCGCCGGCCTGTTCGGCCCAATCCTCCAGCCGGCGCGGGCTGGCGGGATCCTGCCGCAGCGCCGCCGCCAGGCGCTTCAGCCGGGCGTCGCGGGGTTCCGGCACGCGGAAGGGCAGCGCCGGCGCGCGGGCGATCTCATCGAGGATCAACGCCGCCAGGTGCCCGCCGCGTCCCGCGGGGTCCCATTCCAGCGGCTCCGCGCAGGCAGCCAGGATGAGTTCGCGCAACAGGGGCGAGACGGCGAGCACCGTCGCCTCCCCCGGCCCCGCCGCCGCGGCATCGGCGCGCAGGAACAGCGCCCGCATCGCGACGCCGCCTTCCGTCTCCACGCGATGCGGCTCCCGCGCCGGCATCCACAGCGCATGGCCCGGCGGCACCACGAAACCCGCCGCGTCGGTGGCGATGCGCATGGTGCCCCGCGTGGCCCAGAGGAGTTGCGCGCGGTCATGCGCGTGGCGGGGAACACCCTCCCCATCCGCGTAGTCCCGCGCGAAGGCGGCGAGCGGCCGGTCCACCCCGTCCTGCGGCAGGTCGCGCCGCGGGGCAGGCGCACGGTCGGTTTGGCGGTTTGGCGACATGGACTGTCGGGACGTCTCCGATGCGCCAGCCTAGCATGGTCCCAGTCAGGATAGTTGGAAACGGCACTCATGGACGCGGCCCGGCGGACGATCTGGTTCATCAACGCGGCGCATATCTTCACCCATTACGGGCTGCTGATCCTGGCCACCGCCGTGCTCGGCATCCTGCTGCAGGAACCGGAGGTCTTCGGCACCGGCTACGGCCCGATCGTCGCGCTCGGCACGGGCATGTTCGTGGTCTACGGCATCGGGTCGCTGCCCATGGGCAATCTGGCGGACCGCTTCGGCCGGCCGGCGCTGATGGCGGCCTTCTTCCTCGGCACCGGGGCCGCGATGGTGGCGGCGGGCTTCGCGACGGGGCCTGTCACGCTGGCCCTCGCACTCGGTTTCATGGGCGCCTTCAGCGCCATCTACCACCCCATCGGCACCGCCATGCTGGTGGATGCGGCCGGGGAGAAGGTGGGCCGCGCCATGGGCATCAACGGCGTCTTCGGCAATGCCGGCGTGGCGCTGGCCCCGGCCGTCACGGCCTTCCTGGCCGCCGCCATCGGCTGGCGCTGGGCCTTCATCATCCCGGGCCTGCTCTGCCTCGCCGTCGGCCTGCTCTACCTGCGCGAAGGCCCGGAGGACAGCGCCAAGGCCAAGGCGGGCTCCAAGCCCTTCCCGGAGATCCCGCCCGCCATCGTCCGCCGCGCCGTGGTGGTGCTGATGAGCCTGGCCGCCGTCTCCGGCTTCATCTTCAACGCCTTCACCATCCTGCTGCCGAAGCTGATGGAGGAGCGGCTGGCCAATTCGCCGGAGCTGCTGCCAGTGGTCGGCGTGCTCGCCTTCCTCGCCATCATCTGCGGCGGCATCACGCAACTCACGGTCGGGCGTCTGATCGACCGCAACACGCTGAAGCGCGTCTTCCTGCCGCTGGCCTGCGTGCCGCTGCCCGGGCTCGCGCTGCTGTCCTTCCTGGATGGCTGGGCGGTACTGCCCGTCGCGGGCCTGCTGGCGGCGGCCATCTTCGGCCAGGTCACGGTGAATGAGACGATGACGGCGCGCTATGTCGGCCCCGCCCTGCGCACGCGGCTCTATTCCATCCGCTTCTTCGTAGGCTTCCTCGGCGCCGCCGCGGCCAGCCCCGTCATCGCCTGGCTGCACGGCACGGCGGGCGGGCTTGGCAGCGTGTTGCTGGTGCTGTCGGCCTTCGGCGGCGTCACCTTCCTCTGCGCCCTGGCCTTCCCCGACCGGCGGGAGGAGCTGGCGCCGGAACTCTGGGCGCGCGCGCCGGAAGCGCCGCGCGGGCTGGCGCAGGCCGCGGAATAGCCGCCGGGCCGGGCAGCGACCGTCAAGCCCTGCTGTCCCGGCCGAAATCCCGCGCGACCGGCCCGAGCCGGTCGCGCATCCCATCGGTTACGCCCAGGAAGAAGGCCCGCAGCGCCTGCCAGCTTCGCCCGGCCGCGGCGTACAGCACGGATTGCGCCGCGATGGTCAGCGCCGCGCGGCATTTCCACGCCACCGGCACGGAGGCCAGGCGCAGCATCGCCACCTGGTTGCGCGCATGGGTGTACAGCCGCCGCGGCGGCTGCCGCGCCAGCCGCAGCCCGAGCAACGGCACGCGCAGCACCCCGCTGCCCAGCCGGTGCGGCATGGGCATGGTCGCCAGCATCCAGCAGGAGAAATGCCCCGCCCAGGCGCGCAGGCACCATTCGATGTCCACGGCATCGATGAAGAAATCCTCGCGGAACCAGCCCACCGCCTCGAAGGCCGCGAGGTCGATGAGCGAGCCGGAGGAGATGACGAATTCGAGCGGCACGGCGCCCGCGACCGGCGCCGCCGCGCCCCGGCGGAAGGCCCGCGGCGCCTTGCAGCCGCAGCCCCGCGCCGCCACGGGCATGGGGCCCACCACCGCCGGGCATTCGCCAGCCGCGATCAGCCGCGCCCGCGCGCCCCGCAGTGCCGCCACCATCGCTGATGGGGGGGAACTGTCCTGGTCCAGCAGCAGCAGCGCCTCGAACCCCTCCGCCCGCGCCACCGCCGCCATGCGGTTGTAGGCGACGCCAAGGCCCTGGTTGCTGCCATCCCCGAGCAGCACCGGCGCCCGCCGGCCCGGGCGGTCCAGCACCGCGCGCGCCGCCGCATCCAGTGGCGCGTTGAGGAACAGGTAGACCCGCGTCACGGAGGCCTCGAGCGCCGCCAGCGACTCCTCCAGCAGCGCCGGCGCGGGGTGGAACAGCACGATGCCGGCGGCGATCATGCCGCGCCCTCCCGCGGCCAGCCGAAGCGGGAGAAGGTGCTGTCGGCCGTGCAGGCCGCCAGCTGCGGCAGGTTCGGGTTGTGGAAGGGATCGGCGGCCAGGGTCTCCGCCCAGCGCTGGCGCATCACCGCGCGTGCCGCCTCCATGGCCGCCAAGCCTTCCGGCAGCGGCCCCGGCAGGGCGTCCAGCACGCCACGATGCATCAGCATGGCGAAGGGCGTGTGCAGCACGCGCATCCCGCGCCAGCGAAGCCGCAGGCACAAATCCACGTCATGCATCGCATGCGGCAGCGCCTCCTCATCCAGCCCACCGGCGGATTCGAACACCGCGCGGCGCAGCATCATGACGGCACCGGACACGGCGGAAACCTGCCGCGCCAGCGCCAGCATGCCGCCCGGGCCGACCTCCCCGGCCATGGCATCCGGCGCCACGGGCCGCACCACCGCCGCCGGGTCCAGCGCATAGCCCGCATGCAGCAGGCGCCCGTCATGGCCCATCAGCTTCGCCCCCACGGCGCCCACGGGCTGGCGCAGCGCCTGGCCGGCCAGTTCCCCGATCCAGTAGGGGGACAGGACATCCATCGCGGGGTCCAGCAGCAGCAGCAGTGAACCCCGCGCCTCCGCCGCCGCCAGGTTCAGCGCGCCCGCGCGGCTGGTGCCCGGCGGCACGTCCAGGAAGCGGACCCGCGCATCGAGCGGGCGGAAGGCGCCCGCCGGCGGACTGGCCGGATCGCCGCCGCGCTCCTGCATGGGCGCGGCGACGATCATCTCCAGCTCCGCCCATTGGGTCCTGCGCAGCACGCCATCGGCGCATTCCGGCAGCCGGCCGCCCCGCGGCATCGCCACCAGCACGCTGACCAGCGGCCGCGGCATGCGCACCGGATGCACCACGCGGTGCCAGCTCGGCGCCAGCGGCGCCGGCTGCAGCACCACCCCCACCTCGCCCGCGGCGGCCAGGCTTTCCATCACCGCGGCGCGGGAGGCACGGACGCAGCGCGCGGCCTCCCGCTTCGAGTAGCTGCCCTGGGCCGGCTGCCGCCAGTGATAGAGGATGCGCGGGATGTGATGGATGCGCGCCGGTGTCGTCGCCGCCGCCGCGCGCAGCGCCAGGTCATGGTCCTGGCTGCCATTGAAGCCCGGCCGCAGCCCGCCGATCCGCCGCAGCAGCCGCTTGGAATAGACGCCGAGATGGCTGACCAGGTTCTGCGCCAGCAGCAGGTCAGGGTCGAAATCCGGCTTGAAATAGGGCGCGAAGCGCCGCCCCTGCGCATCGATCTTGTCCTCGTCCGAATAGGCGATGTCGAGGTCGGGGTGCTGGCGCACCAGCGCCGCCACGTCATGCAGCGCGCGGGCCGGCAGCAGGTCGTCATGGTCCATCAGCAGCACGAAATCGCCGCGGGCCATGCCGATGGCATCGTTGGTGGCGCGGGCGATGTGGCCGTTGCGCGTGCGCCGGCGCCAGCGGATGCGCGGATCCACCGCCGCCATCTCCGCCAGCAGCGCCTCCACATGGCCGGATGGCGAGGCATCGTCCACCGCGCAGAGTTCCCAATGGGGGTAGGTCTGCGCCTTCAGGGATTCGATCGCCTGGCGCAGCAGCGCCGGCGGCGTCTCATGAACCGGCATGGCGATGGACAGCAGCGGCGGGTTGCGCCGCTCCATCGCCTCCCGCCGCATCGCCTGCGCCTCGGCCTCCGTCAGCGTGTCATGCGCCTCGATCCAACGCTGGTAGCCCAGCGCATCGGGCGTCGGCAGGGCGCGCAGGCAGGGACGCAGCAGCGGCAGCGCGGGACGGGCCAGGCCGCGAAGGCCGGCGCGCAGCGCGGGGTGCCGGCGCAACTCCCCCAGCAGCGCGGCGGCGATGCGGGCAACGGGCCGATGGGAAGCAAGGGGCTTGGAGGAGGTCATCACGGGGTCCGCCTTGTGGTCTGGCCGCACCATAGAGTGGGAAATTTTCCCACGTCAACGATGTGGGCTGATTTCCCACGTCACGACGTGTTACGCTGGCGCACACCCGGAAGTGTCCGTCCCTTGTCCGACCCGCCCACGACCCCCCAGGGCACCCCCCCCCAGGGCCCGCCCCTGGCGCCGGCCCTCATGCGGCCGCTCGCCCGGCTGCTGCGCCCGCTACTGCGGCTGATGATCCGCGCCGGCCTCACCTGGCCCGTCTTCGCGGAGCTGGTCCGCGCCCTCTATGTCCAGGTGGCGGCGGAGGAGATCGCGACCGCGGCCGCCCGCACCGACAGCCGCCTCAGCCTGATGACGGGCGTGCACCGGAAGGAGATCCGGCGCCTGCGCGAACAGCCCCCGGATGCGCCCGCGGTGCCGGCGGTGGTGACGCGCGGCAGCCAGCTCGTCGCCCGCTGGCTCGGCCTGCCCGCCTTCACGGATGCCGAGGGGCGGCCCCTGCCCCTGCCCCGCACGGCGCCGCCCGGCGAACCCTCCTTCGAGGCGCTGGTGAGCGCCGTGACGCGCGACATCCGGCCCCGCGCCGTGCTGGATGATTGGCTGGCCCAGGGCCTGGTGCGCCTGGACGGGGAGGATCGCGCCATCCTCCAGGCCTCGGCCTTCGTGCCGCGGCCGGGGACGGAGGCGCAGCTGCACTACTTTGCCCGTAATCTACACGACCACCTGGCCGCCGCCACCGCGAATGTCGCGGGCGCCTCGCCCGCCTTCCTGGAACGCGCCGTGCACTATGACGGCCTGCCGGAGCCGGTCGCGGATCGGATGGAGGCGCTGAGCCGGGCCGCAGTGGAACGCCTGCTGGTGGAGGTGAACCGGGAGGTCCTGCAGCTGCTGGACAACCAGCCCGACCCGCCGCCGGGCACGCCGACCCGCCGGGTCAACCTCGGCATCTATCTCTATGCCGAACCGGAGGTCCCCGCGGCCCGACCGGCTGCCCGGGCGGAGCCGCGGGCATGAGGGGATGCGCTGCCCTGCTTCTGCTGCTGGCGATGGCGGCCTGCGCGCCCGCGGCGCCGCCGGCCCACCCGGCCTGCCGGATCGGCCCGGATGACGGTCCCGTGCTCGGCAGCGGGGATCGCGGCATCGGCGGCACCGGCGGGCCCGTGGCCACAGGCGTCATGGCGGGCGGGGACCGCGGCATCGGCGGGACGGGCGTGATCGGCGTGGTCACCGGCTTCGCCAGCATCTGCGTCAATGGCGTGGCGGTGGAACATGGCACCGGCCAGGCCGCGGTGCCGCCCGATGGCGGCATCGGCCCCGGCGCCCCGCTGCGGGCCGGGCAGGTCGTCGTCATCCGCGCCCTGGGCGAGGGCGCGGTACTGCGCGCCGACACTGTCGCGGTGCGGCATGCGGTGGTGGGGCCCGTCACCGGGACGCGGCCCGACGGGCTTGTCGTCGCGGGCCAGCCCATCGGCTTCGCCCCGGCGCTCCGCGGCGGCAAGGGCTGGGCGCCCGGCACCTGGGTCGCCGTCAGCGGCCTCGCGCGGCCGGATGGGGTGATCGAGACCACCCGCATCGACCCCGCCACGCCTGGCCCGGTCCTGCTGCGCGGCATGGTGGAACGGGATGACGCCGGGCTCCGGCTCGGCGCCGCGCGCCTGGCGCTGGGGGGCGTCGGCGGCCTGGCACTCGGCCAGCCCGTGGTCGCCACGGGGATCTGGCGCGATGGCCTGCTGGTGCTTGATGCCGTGGCGTCGGACCTGACGCTGGCCGACCCGTCGCGGCGTTTCGGGCCGGACACAAGGCGCCTGCTGGTGGAAGCCTTCGTCGGCGGCGGCACGGATGGGCTGCGGCTGGGTCCCGGCGGGCCGGTCGTGCCAGTCGCCGCCCCCGCATTCCCGGCGCAGGACACCCTGGCGCAGGCGGCGGCAGCCCGCCTGGTCGTGGAAGTGACGCGCCAGGCCGATGGCCGCTTCCTGGCCATTGCCGCGATGCCCCCGCCGGCGATGTCCGACGGGAACGGGCCCCCGGGCGGGGCTGGCGGCCTGGGCGGCCCGCCGGGCGCCGCGCCCCCCGGGGTGGGGCCATCGGGCGCGGGGCAGCCGGGGGGCGGGGGAGGTAGCGGGCCAGGCGGCGGCCCGGGAGGCGGCCCCGGTAGTGGCCCCGGTGGGGGGCCGGGTGGCGGCCCCGGTGGGGGGCCGGGTGGGGGGCCGGGTGGGGGGCCGGGTGGCGGCCCCGGCAGTGGGCCGGGGGGGCGCTGACCCCGCGCGCGGCCTTTCCGCTGGCCTTTCGCCCCCTTCCATGCCATAGCCCCGCCCGGGCCGGTCCCCCGACGGGGCCCCGGCCTTCGCTGCGATGGCAGCGGATGCTTCGAGGATGGGCCGTTCCCGGATGGGAGGATGACGGCGCCTCCGGCCACATGGGCGGCCTTCCCACTGCGCAGACAACGCGGTGGGCCCTCCGCCTCCCCATGCCGCCCGAGTCGCCGACCATCCCTGTCCGATCGGACAGGAACGACATCGCGCGCATCCGTCTTCCTCGCATTCAGCCGTCCGCGGGAAACCCGCGCGGGCGGTGTCATGACGTGGCCCCGCATCCGGCGGGTCCGAGAAGGACGACGCATGTTCGACAAATACTTCCGCAAGGACATCTCCTGGGGCGGCCAGCTGCTGACGCTGGAGACCGGGAAGATTGCCCGCCAGGCGGATGGCGCCGTGATGGCGCGGCTCGGCGACACCATCGTGCTCTGCACCGTGGTCGGCGCCCGGAGCGTGAAGCCCGGCCAGGACTTCTTCCCGCTGACCGTGAACTACCAGGAGAAGGCCTTCGCCGCGGGCAAGATCCCCGGCGGCTTCTTCAAGCGCGAGGGTCGCCCCTCCGAGAACGAGACCCTGGTCTCCCGCCTCATCGACCGCCCGCTGCGCCCGCTCTTCCCGGACGGATTCCGCAACGAGGTCCAGGTGGTCGCGACCGTGCTGTCGCATGACCTCGAGAACAATCCGGACATCGTCGCCCTCGTCGGCTGCTCCGCCGCGCTGACGCTGTCGGGCATCCCCTTCTTCGGCCCGGTCGGCGGCGCGCGCGTCGCCTACATCGATGGCCAGTACGTCCTGAACCCCACCGCCGCCCAGCTGGCGCAGAGCGACCTCGACCTCGTCGTCGCCGGCACCGCCGAAGGCGTGCTGATGGTGGAGTCCGAGGCGAAGGAACTGTCCGAGGACGTGATGCTTGGCGCCGTGGAGTTCGGCCACAAGTCGTTCCAGCCGGTCATTCAGGGCATCATCGAGCTGGCCGAAGTGGCCGCCAAGGACGCCTGGGCCCTGCCGGAGGAGAGCGAGGCCACCCGGACGCTCAAGGCCCGCATCGCCGAACTCGGCCGCACGCCGATGGCCGAAGCCTACAAGATCGTCGAGAAGCTGACCCGCCAGAACGCCGTCGGCGCCGCCAAGAAGGCCGTCGTCGCCGCGCTGGAGGCCGAGGGCCTGGATGCCGGCGCCGCCAAGGGTCTGCTGAAGGAGCTGGAAGCCGACGTCGTCCGCAACGCCATCCTGGACACCGGCCTTCGCATCGACGGCCGCGATACCAAGACGGTCCGCCCGATCGTGGCCGAGGTCGGCATCCTGCCGCGCTCGCACGGCTCCGCCCTGTTCACGCGCGGTGAGACGCAGGCGCTCTGCGTGGCCACGCTGGGCACCGGGCAGGATGAGCAGATCATCGACGCCCTCGCGGGCGAATACCGCGAGAACTTCATGCTGCACTACAATTTTCCCCCGTATTCCGTGAACGAGACCGGCCGCATGGGTTCGCCCGGGCGCCGTGAAATCGGGCATGGGAAGCTGGCCTGGCGCGCCATCCACCCGCTGCTGCCGGAGAAGGAGAAGTTCCCCTACACCATGCGCGTGGTGTCGGAGATCACGGAGTCCAACGGCTCCTCCTCCATGGCCACCGTCTGCGGCACCAGCCTCGCGCTGATGGACGCCGGCACGCCGCTGAAGCGCCCCTGCGCCGGCATCGCCATGGGCCTGATCAAGGAAGACCGCGCCTTCGCCGTGCTGTCCGACATCCTGGGTGACGAAGACCACCTGGGCGACATGGACTTCAAGGTGGCGGGGTCGGAGAACGGCATCACCGCGCTGCAGATGGACATCAAGATCACGTCCATCACCTTCGACATCATGAAGATCGCGCTCGGCCAGGCCAAGGACGGCCGCCTGCACATCCTGGGCGAGATGGCGAAGGGCCTGTCCGGCGCCCGCGGCGACGTGGCGGCCACCGCGCCCCGCATCACCGTGATCAACATCAACAAGGACAAGATCCGCGACGTCATCGGCAGCGGCGGCAAGGTGATCCGCGAGATCACGGAGCAGACGGGCTGCAAGATCGACATCGAGGATGACGGCACCATCAAGGTCGCCGCCGTCAGCATCGAGGCCGCGCAGAAGGCCATCGACTGGATCCAGGGCATCGTGGCGGAGCCGGAGATCGGCAAGATCTACAACGGCAAGGTCGTGAAGACGGCCGAATTCGGCGCCTTCGTGAACTTCCTCGGCGCCAAGGACGGCCTGGTCCACATCTCCGAACTGGCGAATGAGCGGGTCCAGAAGACCAGCGACGTCGTCAAGGATGGCGATGCGGTCAAGGTGAAGGTCATCGGCTTCGACGACCGCGGCAAGGTGAAGCTCTCCATGCGCGTGGTCGACCAGGCCACCGGCGCCGACATCACCGAACAGGTCGGCGCCCGCCGCCCGCGCGAGGATGGCGAAGGCGGCGGCGGTGACCGTGGCGATCGCGGCGGTGACCGCGGCCCGCGCCGCGACCGCGGCGGTGAGCGTGGCTTCCGCCCCCGCCGCGAAGGCGGCGAATAAGCCACCCGCGCCGCGCAAGCGGCGGGTGAGCGACAAGGGGCGGAGAGTTTCCGCCCTGTCCCGGCCGGCGTTGAGGGCAGGACTCGGGTAATCCCGGGTCCCCCCCTCCCGCTCGGGCACCGGACACGCCATATTCACGCAGGACGGGACGTCTTCCGGGACGTCCCGTCATTCGCATGAGCCACCCCTCGTCTGAGACAGTCACCGGAGCCTAGAGCCTTGAAGGCGATCAACCCGATCCGCATGGGCGGCGTCGAAGTCCTGCCGCTTGTCGAAGGCGGCAAGGGCGTGGCGGTGTCCAACGGCGCCACCTGCGGCGGCTGGGCCTCCGGCGGCGGCGTCGGCACCTTTTCCGCCGTCAACGCCGACAGCTACGATGCCGATGGCAACGTCATCCGGCAGACCTACACCGGCCGCACGCGGCGCGAGCGGCATGAGGAGCTGGTGGCCTACGGCATCGCCGGCGGCATCGCCCAGGCGCGGGAGGCGCATGAACGCGCCGGCGGCCAGGGCCGCATCCACATGAACATCCTGTGGGAGATGGGCGGCGCCGAACGCGTGGCGCGCGGCATCCTCGAAGGCGCCAAGGGCCTGGTCCATGGCGTCACCTGCGGCGCCGGCATGCCCTATCGCCTGGCGGATCTCGCCCGCGAATACAACGTCCACTACTACCCCATCATCTCCTCCGCCCGCGCCTTCGCCGCGCTGTGGAAGCGGTCCTACAACAAGCAGCGCGAATTGCTGGGCGGCGTGGTCTATGAAGACCCCTGGCTGGCCGGCGGCCATAACGGCCTGTCCAACAGCGAAGACCCGAAGCGGCCGGAGGATCCCTATCCCCGCGTCCTGAAGCTGCGCCAGCAGATGCGCGAATTCGGCCTGCACGACGTGCCGATCATCATGGCCGGCGGCGTCTGGTGGCTGGAGGAATGGGAGCACTGGATCGACAGCGAGGAGCTTGGCCCCGTCGCCTTCCAGTTCGGCACCCGTCCCCTGCTGACGCAGGAAAGCCCGATCAGCGAGGAATGGAAGACCCGCCTCCTCCAGCTGAAGGAGGGCGACGTGCTGCTGCAGCCCTTCAGCCCGACGGGCTTCTACTCCTCCGCCGTGCGCACCGACTTCCTGAACGAGCTGGAAGCGCGCAGCGAACGCCAGGTGCCCTTCACGACCGAGCCGAATGAGGCACACACGGCGCCGCTCGGCATCGGCCCGCGCAAGCGCCTGGTCTATCTGAAGCCGGACGACCTGCCCCGCGCTGAAGGCTACATCGCGGCCGGCTTCACGGAAGCACTGCGCACGCCCGACGACACGCTGGTATTCGAGACCCCGGCCGCGGCGCGGGAGATCCTGAACGACCAGACGGATTGCATGGGCTGCCTGTCCCATTGCCGCTTCTCCAACTGGACGCAGAACGGGCCCGACTACAGCACCGGCAAGAAGGCCGATCCGCGCAGCTTCTGCATCCAGAAGACCCTGCAGGACATCGCCCATGGCGGCAGGCTGGAGCGGAACCTCATGTTCTCCGGCCACAACGCCTACCGCTTCGGCACCGACCCCTTCTACTCCAACGGCTTCGTGCCGACGGCGAAGCAGCTGGTCGAGCGGATCATGACCGGCCGCTGAAACACTGTTTGCATCGTTGCAACGGTTTCACCGCGCCGGTCCGGCGCGGTGACATGGCCCGGTTCCACTCGGTAGATTGCCCCTGTTGCTCCGGAGCAAAGGGAAATCATGGCGTCGCCGAGCCGCATCGCGGTGGTCGAGGATGAAGCCGATCTGCGCGAGGTGGTCGTCGACTACCTTCGGCTGCAGGGTTTCGCTGTCTTCGCCTGCGCCGACAGCACGGCGCTGGATGCCGTCCTCGCGGGCGGCGATGTCGATGTCGTGCTGCTGGACCTGAACCTGCCGCGGGAGGGTGGGCTTTCCATCGCCCGCCGCCTGCGCGCCCTGCCCCGCCCGCCCGGCATCATCATGGTCACGGCGCTGGGCGAGACGGTGGACCGCGTCGTCGGGCTGGAGGTCGGCGCCGACGACTATATCGGCAAGCCCTTCGAATTGCGGGAGATGCTGGCGCGGCTGCGCAGCGTGTTGCGTCGCCGCGTCGCCGTCCCCGTGGCGCCTTCCCCGGTCGCGGCGCCGCCGGAAGCGCCTGTCGGGCCGCGCAGCACCACCCCGCCGGCACCTGCCGCCCGCGCGACGCACCTCCGCTTCGCCGGCTTCACCCTCTGCCAGGACAGCCGCCGCCTGCTCGATCCGACGCAGCGGGAGGTGCCGTTGACGACGATGGAGGTGGACCTCCTCCTCATCCTCGCCACCCATCCGGGCCAGGTCCTGTCGCGCGAGAGGCTGCTGGTGCTGGCGCGTGGCAAGGATGCCGATCCGCTCGACCGTTCCATCGATGTCCGCATCACCCGGCTGCGCCGCAAGATCGAAGCCGATCCCGCCAACCCGCGCCTGATCCGCACCCTGCGCGGCCAGGGCTATGTCTTCACCCCCGATGGCACCCCCGATGGCGCATGACGAACCCGCCCTGCTCGCCCGGCTGACGGAAGCGGAGGCGCTGAAGCAGGGCGTGATCGATGCCGCGCTGGATGCCGTCATCACCGCGGACCGGGATTGCCGCGTCATCGGCTGGAACGCCGCGGCGGAACGCATCTTCGGCCACCGGCGGGACGAGATCATGGGCCGCCCGATCGGCGACACCATCGTGCCCCCGCATCACCGCGCGGGGCATGAGGCCGGGCTCGCCCGCTACCACGCCACCGGCTGCCCCCATGTGCTCGGCCAGCGGCTGGAGATGGAGGCCATGCGCGCCGATGGCAGCGTCTTCCCCTGCGAGATGTCGATCCATGAGGTGAAGGCCGCCGGCCGCACCTTCTTCACGGCCTGGCTGCGCGACCTGACGCCGATGCGGGATGCGGAGGCCGAACTCGCCCGCCAGCGCGAACGCCTGCACCAGACGGAGAAGATGTCGGCGCTCGGCAGCCTGCTGGCCGGCGTGGCGCATGAGCTGAACAACCCGCTGGCCGTCGTGGTCGCGCAGACGACCATGCTGGAAGCGGTGGCGGAGGATCCGGCGGTGCGCGACCGCGCCGCGCGCATCCATGCCGCGGCCGCGCGCTGCGGGCGGATCGTGAAGACCTTCCTGGCGATGGTGCGCCAGCAGCCGCCCAGCCGCAGCGCCGTCGACCTCAACGGCATGCTCCGCGGCGCGCAGGAGCTGGTTGCCTATGCGCTGCGCAGCGCCGGCATCGCGGTGGAACACGCGCTGTCGCCGGGGCTCCCGAGCGTGGAGGCGGACCCCGACCAGCTCGGCCAGGTGGCGGTGAATCTGCTGGTCAATGCCCAGGCCGCGCTGGCGGACCAGCCGGAACCACGCCGCCTGCGCATCGAGACCTTCGCCACCCCCGATGGCGGCGCCGGCTTCGCGGTGGAGGATACCGGCCCCGGCGTCGTCCCCGCGATGCGGGAGCGGATCTTCGAGGCCTATGTGACCACCAAGCCGCTGGGCGCGGGTACCGGCCTTGGCCTCGCGGTCTGCCGCAACATCCTCGGCGCCCATGGCGGCACGATCACGCTGGAGGACGGGTTGCTGGGCGGCGCCCGCTTCGTGGTGCGGCTGCCGCCGGGTGGTGGTGGCACCGCCGCCGCGCTGCCCGAAGCCCCCCGCGCCGCCCCGCGCCGCCGCCTGCTGGTGGTGGATGACGAGCCGGAGGTGGGGGAGGCGCTGGCCGACCTGCTGGCCGTGCAGGGCGTGGCGGCGGAGGTGGTGACCGACATCCCGGCGGCGCTGGCGCGCCTGGCGCAGGGCGGGCTGGATGGCGTCTTCTGCGACCTTCGCATGCCCGGCGGCGGCGGCGGCGCCTTCTATCGCCGCGCCATCGCCGCCCATCCCGGGCTGCGCGGCCGCTTCTGCTTCGTCACCGGCGATACGGTGGCAGGGCCTTCCGCGGTGGCCTCGCTGGACCCGGACAAGCCGCCGCCCGTGCTCGAAAAACCCTTCGGCCCGGCGGAGGTCGCGGCGGCGCTCACCACCATCGCCGGGCCGTAGGGCCCCTTACTCGCCCAGCGCCGGCATCGGGGTCCCGGTCTCACGCCGCATGCCCATGCGGGCGATACTGCCCCAGGCGCGGTCGTATTGCGGCGGCGTCCGCGCCGCATCGACACGGCCGAGCGCCACCGCGGCGCGCATCGGCCAGTACGGATCGCGCAGCGTGGCGCGGGCCAGCAGCACCAGATCGGCGCGGCCTTCCGTGATGATCGCCTGGGCCTGCTCCGGCTCCGTGATCAGGCCGACGGCGGCCACCACCATCCCGGCACCCTGCTTCACCGCCTCTGCCCCCGGTACCTGGTAGCCCGGGCCGAGCACGATCTTCTGCCGGGGATCGATGCCGCCCGAGGACACGTCCATGCCATCGATCCCAGCGGCCTGCAGGCGCTTCGACAATTCGATGGTTTCTTCGGTCGTCCACCCGCCCTCGATCCAGTCGGTGTGCGACACGCGGACGAACAGAGGCAAATCCTCGCCCACCGCTTCCCGCACGGCCCGGGCGATGGCCAGCGGCAGGCGCGCCCGGCCCTCGAAATCCCCGCCCCAGCGGTCATTGCGCGTGTTGCTGATGGGCGAGAGGAACTGGTGCAGCAAATAGCCATGGGCGGCGTGCAGTTCGACCAGCCGGTAGCCCGCGGCCACGGCCCGCTTCGCGCAGGCGGCGAACAGCGCCGGCAGCGCCTCGATCTCCTCCGCCGTCATCATGGTCGGCGTGGTGAAGTGGCCCATGGGGATGGCGGAGGGGGCCTTGATCTCCCAGCCCGGATCGGCCGGCGCATCGTCCCAGGCGGGCGCGCGGCTGGCCTTGCGGCCGGCATGGCCGATCTGGATCGCCGGCACCGCGCCGGCATGGGCGATGGCGGCGGCGAGCCGCGCATGGGCGGGGATCTGCGCATCCTCCCACAGGCCGAGGTCGCCGGGGGTGATGCGCCCATCCGCCGTCACGGCGGTGGCTTCCGCCATCACCATGCCCGCGCCGCCGATGGCGCGCTGCAACAGGTGGGCCAGGTGCCAATCCGTCGGCCTGCCATCCGGCCCCGCGCAGTACTGGCACATGGGGGAGATGCCGATGCGGTTCGGCAGGGTGACGGTGCGAATCGTGAGGGGCGCGAAGAGTTCGGCCATGGCGGTCATGCTCCGGGGCCCGGGATGCGGGCGGCTTGCCCCTGGCATACAGCCGGGACGCCAGCGGTCAATCGGCCACGGGCCGCCATGGCGGCAGCCGCCCGAGCCGGCTTTCCACCAGCAGCAGCAGCGGCCGGCGGCCCGGCGGCGCCGGCAGCAGGCGGCCATCGGGGCTGGCGGGATAGCGCGTCATCGTCACGGCATCGAGGACATTGCCCCCCACCGCCTGGACCTGCCCAGGCGGCGTCGCCACCACGATGTCGCAATGCATGGCCCGCGCGCGCCCGGCCTCCGCCAGGCGATCCGTCCAGTGGCGCAGCGGCGCGGCGCCGCGGTCGAAGCACAGCAGGTCCCCGGGGGCGGGGGCGCGATCCTCCGGCGCATGGGGGATGAAGGGGGCCTCGGCCGGGAAGCGCCGGGCGGTCTCGATCAGCCCGTCCAGGTAGAAGGCGTGGGTGGCGCTGGGCGGGAACTCCGCCACATCCACCCCCGCCGCGCGGAAGACCCAGGAGATGAAGGCCGCGGACCAGTAGGGGGTGGCCCAGAGCGCCGCGCCATCGGGCTGACGGGCGAGGGCCGCGGCGTAGCGCCGGCGGTTCAGCGGGATGGCGCCGTGATCCTCCGGCACCGCCTGCCAATAGGCCATGACGCGCGGAAAATTGACGGGATCGGCTTCCCGCGCCGGGGCTTCCGCGGCGTCCGTCCAGGCGTCGCGCGCGACCTCTCCCCAATCCCGCCACTCCGCCAGGGCGATGCGCACCACGCGGTCGGCCGCGGCGGGGGGATAGGACAGCGGCGGCGCGGGTGCCGGTGGCGGCGTGGCGCAGCCGGCCAGCACCAGCAACGCCGCCAGCCCGCCCAACCGCCTCACGCCGCTGACGCGGTGCCCCTTCACGCCGCTGACGCGGCGAGGCCCAGGATCACGGCATCCGGCGCCATCAGGCCGAGGATCGCGGCCGCCTGGGTCGTGGGCTCGGGATCGCCGCCGAAGGGGGAGGGCATGACCTCCAGCACCCCGCCCTGCAGCCGCACCAGGGGGCGGAGCAGCGCGATGGCCTGGTGGTGCAGTTCCTCCGCCTGGCCGATCGTGGCCTCCGCCAGCACGCCGGGGCTGGCGGTGGCGGCCAGCACCACCGCGCCGGCGGCCCGGGCCATCAGCGAGACCCCTTCGGCGTAGCGAAGCTCCGATTGCCGGATGGCATCGCCCACCCGCAGCCCCTCCGCCGCCACCAGGCGCGGCCCGGCCACGAGTTCCACCGTCGCGGGCCAGACCGCGGCGACCGCGGCGTGGATGGCGGGGGCCAGGCGCGCGGGGTCCAGCTGCGGCAAGGCGCGGGCCAGGGCCAGCAGCGCCTGGGCATGCGCGGCCGGGCTGGCGATACCGCCATCACGTTCGCGGAAGGCGCCATCCTCCCCCTGCAGGGCCAGCAGTCGCCCGGCCAGGTCGCCGAGTGCCGCGGCATGACCGGGCCGGCCTTCCGTGCGCAGTCGCGCCTCCACGCCCAGCGCCGCCTGGGCCAGGTCCTCCAGCCCCGGATCGCCGGCCTGCAGCCGGGCCAGCTGGGCGTCGAACCAGGCAGCCAGCGCGGCCCGGCGTTCCGCCGGCACGGGGGTGCGATAGGCCTCGGCGGCGGCGAACAGCAGATGGGTGCCGATGGCGTTCAGCGTGGCGCCCTGGGGCGGCAGGGGGTGCCGGTCCAGCCCCTCCATCCCCGCGCCCGGCAGCATTGCCCGCGCGGCCTCCGGCCCTGTCAGGCCGATGGAGAGGAGCCGGTCCTCCCGCACCGTCAGAGACCCGCCGGGCGGCAGGTCGATCGGACCGTGACGGAGCAGCAGCCAGTGCAGCTGGCCCGCCTTCAGGGCCGTGGCGCTGGCGTGCATCACCCGGGCGGGATCGGCGGGACGCAGATGCAGCGAGGGACCATCCGGCCACCAGCCATCGGTCGCCACCCCCAGATGGGTGACCGGCCCGGTCGGCGACACGGCGGCGGTGCCCGCCGCGGCGGGGGGCGCGAAGGCGGTCCAGGCCCCGGCGGCGTGGACCGAGACGTCGGCGAAGCCGCTGTCGGACAGGCCATCGGCCGCCGTCGTCACGCGCAGCCGCCGCAGCGCCGCGGTGGCCGTGAAGGTGACGGTGACGCGCAGGAGGGGGGAGCTGGCGGAGATGGCGTATTCGTAGCGCAGTCGCCCGGCTTCCACCGGGCGGGGCCGCAGCCAGCCAGCCCGGCCCATCACGCGGCTTTCATGCCACAGGACGATCTCGTCCCCGTCCTGGCGCAGGCCGGAATCGGTGATGGCGTTCTCCACATCCTCGCAATGGCGACGACGGCCGAGCTGGAACTCCACCAGGTTGCCGCTGTGGGTCACGGCGACCAGGCCGGCCAGGGGGCCGCGCGGGCGCTGGTGCAGCAGCCCGGCGGAGAGGTCGCCGGTGAAGACGTGGAAGGGCGTCAGCACCACCAGGTCCCGCGGATCATCCCGCTGCACCACCAGCCCGTGGTTGCCGAGGCAGCGGGAGGGCGCGGGCGCATCCTCCATCGCCATGGCGAAGTCGATGGCGGTTTCCACGAGGCCGGGCGCGGCATCATGGATGTCGGGCATGGCCAGCAGTTCCGCCGCCCGTGCATTGGCCGGGGCGACGCAGTAGCTGCCCCCCGCCGCGCCTTCCGCCAGCGCCCCCACGGGACGGCCGCCCAGCGTGACGACACGGTCGATGGGACCGCGGAACCAGGCGGCCAGGCGATCGCGGTCGGTTGCGTGCAGCAGGTTGCGCATGAAGGGCCGGGGAGCCTTCGCCATCGGGTGGGGCCGCGCAGGATACAGCGCCCGCCGGGGCTCCGTGAAGGCTGAGGCGCCGCGAAGGCTGGGACGCCGGGTCCGATCGCCCTATCCTGCCGCGCATGGGCACGAATGATGGCGGCCGCCTGTTCTTCCGATCCGAGGTCTTCACCCCGCGGGCCCGCGCCCGGCGGGCCGATACCGGCCTGACGGTGCGGGAGGAAGCGCGGGACATCCCCGTCCATGCCGAGTGCGACGTGCTGGTGGTGGGCGGCGGCCCCGCCGGAACCGCCGCCGCGGTGGCGGCCGCCAGGCTCGGCGCGCGCACCATCCTGCTGGAGCGCCACAACCACCTGGGCGGCCTGTCCACCGGCGGGCTGGTGGTGTGGATCGACCGGATGACGGGCTGGGACGGCAGCCTGCTGATCCGCGGCTTCGCGGAGGAGCTGCTCGGCCGCCTGCCGGCGGAGGTCGTCGCCGGCCCGCCGCGGGAAGCCTGGGGATCCCGCGATGCCGCCACCGCCGCCTGGTGGGCGCTGCGCACCGCCGCCTTCCACGGCACCGTCACCCATTCCCCCACCGTCTGCCCGGAGCATCTGAAGGCCGCGAGCCTGGAGCTATGCGCGGAAGCGGGGGTGGAGATGCTGTTCCATGCATGGGGCGCGGCGCCCATCCTGCGCGATGGTGCCGTCGCCGGCGCGATCTTCGAGAGCAAGCAGGGCCGCCGCGCCGTGCTGGCGAAGGTGACGGTGGATGGCACGGGGGATGGCGACCTCTATGCCCGCGCCGGCGCCGCCTTCGCCGAGGATGTGGACGAGCGCGATATCCACCACTGCATGAATACGTCCTGGACCTGGGGCGGCGTGGACATGCCGCGCTACCTGGCCTGGCGGGCGGAAAAGCCGGACGAATTCAGCGAGTTCATGCGCCGCGGCAAGGAAGCGGTCGGCTTCTTCGACAAGGCCTTCGCCAGTTGGCGGGACGATGTGGCGCTGTTCATGGGCCCGCGCCTGGCGGGCTATTCCGCCGTGATGGTCGATGACCTGGCGGCGGTGGAGGTGATCTCCCACCGCCTGATGTTCCGCCACCTCGACCGCTATCGCGCGGAATGCCCGGGCTTCGAGCGCGCCTTCCCGATGCTTTCCGCGCCGCAGCTCGGCGTCCGTCACGCGCGGCGGCTGGCCGGCGTCACGCCGGTGACGCGGGCGTGGTGGGATGGGCGTATCTCGGCGGAGGAGATCGGCGTCTCCCCCAGCCTGGCGCCTTCCTTCGCGCCGGTCTCGGTGCCCTTTGGGGCGATGGTGCCGGTGGCGCTGGACGGGCTGCTGGCGCCGGGCCGGCACCTGTCCTGCGATGCCACCAGCCATTCCTTCCTGCGGGAGATCCCGCAATGCTGGCTGACCGGCCAGGCGGCGGGGGTGGGCGCCGCGCTGGCGGCCGCGCGGGGCGTGGCGCCGCGGGCGGTGCCGGTGGCGGCCATCCAGGCGGCGCTGGTCGCGCAGGGCGCCTTCCTGCGCCGGCCCGCGGAAGGATCAGCGCCGGCATCGATTGCAGCGCAGCGTGGCTGACCAAGGCTTCACCTGCCGGTCACGCCGGCGTCAGGCCGGAAGGCGCAGAGGATGGACGGTCAAGGCATTGCCTCGACGTTTTCTCCCGGCGGTCTCGCACATGGTGTGCGGACCAACACTTCCCCGGCGCTGCGAGGCGTCGGGGTTTTTTTTGGCCCGCGCTTTCCGGGCCCCGTCGTTCCGGGTCGGCCTGTGGCCGGGGCGCCACTAAAATCTAAAGCCCCTTTAGCCGATTTAGGACGTTTAGCACCGTTTTCGGGGCCATCCCCGCGGCGGCCGGCCGGCCGGCCGCCGCGGTCAGCGCTTGCGCGTGGCGGCGGCGCCACAGGCGCGGAGGGCCCAAGGGCCAGCCGGCGGGCGTGATGGGGCCGCTTGGTGGCTTGAACATAACAGGAACACAGCGCCGCCGCCAGCGGTTTCGCGCTCAATCCAACAGGGCGGCCCCCAGCGCCGCCTTCTCCGCCTCGTCCAGCGTCCGCCAGTCCCGCCCCTGCAGCCCGGCCGCCATGGCCCAGAGCAGGTTGCGCGACGGCTTCGCGCCCATGAACCGCAGCCGGCGGAAGGCCCCCGCCGCACCCAGCGCGCGAAGGTCGCCCACCGTCTCGATCCCCGCATCCGCCAGCATGGCGGCGCTGCGGGGGCCGAGGTTGCGCAGCCGATGCACCCCGGCGCGATCCACCAGCGCTGCGCCGCTGCCCATGGTCCCGGCCTTCACCCGCCCGCCTTCAGCCCTTGGCGCGGTCGGCCTCGTAGCGGGCCTTGGTCTCGGCATTGGGGGGATAGAGGCCGGGCAGCGGCAGGCCCTTCTCGACCTCCTGCATGATCCAGCCTTCCAGGCGCTCCTGCTCCACCGCCGCTTCCGTCACGGCATCCAGCAGCGCGGCCGGGATCACCACGGCGCCGTCCTGGTCCGCCACGATGATGTCGCCCGGCACCACGGTGACGCCGCCGCAGCCGATCACTTCCTGCCAGCCCACGAAGTTCAGCGCGGCGACGGAAGCCGGGGCGACATAGCCCTGGCAGAAGACCGGCAGGCCGGTGCCGATCACCCCGGCGCCGTCCCGCACCATGCCATCCGTCACCAGCCCCGCCACGCCCTTCTTCGCCATGCGGGCGCAGAGGATGTCGCCGAAGATGCCGGCGGCCGTGTTGCCCATGGCATCCGCCACGGCGACGCAGCCCTCCGGCATGTCCTCGATCGCCGCGCGGGTGGAACGGGGGGAGGACCAGCTCTCGACCGTCGCCAGGTCTTCCCGCGTCGGCGTGAAGCGGAGCGTGAAGGCCGGGCCGACGATGCGCTTCGTCGGGCCCTGCACGATCGGGCGGCTGCCGGCGATGTAGCAGAAGCGCACGCCCTTCTTCAGCAGCACGGTGGTCAGGGTGGCGGTGGTGACGCCCATCAGGGCGTCGCGCGTGGCGGGGTTCATCGGCGTGGCTCCGGCTGCCATGGCAGTATGGTGGCGCGCTTGAAGCCCAGCAGGGCGCCGCCGTCCAGGGTCACACCCGCGCGAGCGACACCCCCCAGCCATGCAGCACGCCATCCGGCGGCGGCACTGCGGGGCCAGGGAGGGGGCTGCCGGCAAGGGCCATGCCGCCCGCCAGGCCGGCGGGCAGGGGGACGGGATCGGGCGACAGGTTGAACAGGCAGCGGACGCGATCCATGCCCTCCGCCCGATCGAACCCCAGCAGCGGCGCGGGCAGGTCGAGGGGGCGGAGGCTGCCCGCCACCAGCGCCGGGCTGGCGCGCCGCGCCGCCAGCAGGGCGCGGGTGAAGGACAGCACGCTGCCCGGCCCCTGCTGGGCGGAAACCGCAAGCGCCCGATGGGTGTCGGGCACCGGCAGCCAGGGCGTGCCGCTGGTGAAGCCGGCATGGGGCAGGGCCGCGTCCCAGGGCATCGGCGTGCGGGATCCGTCGCGGCCCGCGAAATCCGGCCAGAAGCTGATCCCGAAGGGATCGCGCAGCGCCTCGAACGGCAGATCGGCCTCGGGCAGGCCCAACTCCTCCCCCTGGTAGAGGCAGGCGCTGCCGCGCAAGGTCAGCAGCAGGGCCAGCAGCAGGCGCGTCACGCGGGCCTCCGGCACGCCGCCGGGGGACCAGCGCGTGGCGGCGCGGACCACGTCGTGGTTGCTGAAATTCCAGCAGGGCCAGCCCTCGGGAATCGCGGCGGCTTCCACCAGCCCTCGGGCCACGGCGTGGTCGAAGCCGGCGCGGAGCGGCGCCAGGGTATAGGCCATGTGCAGCAGGCCGGGCGCCGTGGCGCGGGCGACGCGCGCATGGGCGCCGGGCTGGGACGACAACTCCCCCAGCAGCACGGCGCCGGCCTCGTCGGCCTCCGCCCGGAAGCGCCGCAGGATGGCGTCCGTCCCCTGCCCCATCATGTCGTGCTGGTGGCGTTGCATCCCGAACAGCTTGGCGGGCGGATCGGGGCGCGGCGGCGCGGCCGGGTTGTCCCGCAGCGCGGCGTCATGGGCGAGGAAATCCAGCGCATCCAGGCGGAAGCCATCCACGCCGCGGGACAGCCAGAAGCGCATCACGCCCGCCACGGCATCGAGCGTGGCCGGGTCCTCCAGGTTCAGCGCCGGCTGGTCGGGCAGGAAATGGTGCAGGTAGTACTGGCGGCGCCGCGGCTCCCACCGCCAGGCCGGGCCGCCGAAGACGGAAAGCCAGTTGTTGGGCGGCGACCCATCGGGCTTCGCCTCCGCCCAGACATAGCGGCGGGCCAGCGGCCCGTCCCGCCGCGCGCGGCTTTCCCGGAACCAGGCATGGGCGGTGCTGGTATGGCCGGTGACGAGGTCCAGCATGACCTTGAGGCCGCGCGCATGGGCGCCGGCGATCACGGCATCAAGGTCCGCGAGCGTGCCGTATGGCGGGTCCACGGCGCAGTGGTCGGCGACGTCATAGCCGAAATCCGCCTGGGGTGAGGCATAGACGGGGGCGAGCCAGACCGCGTCCACGCCCAGCGCCGCGATATGGTCGAGCCCCCGGAGGATGCCCTTCAGGTCACCCACCCCGTCGCCATCCGAATCCCGGAAGGACCGCGGATAGATTTGGTAGATCACCGCGCCCCGCCACCAGCCCGCCATGCCACGCCCTCCGTCGTTCCGGGACTGCAAGGCGCGACAGCGCCGCGGGTTCCGCGCAACCCCCACGCCTCGCCTGGCGTTCCCGGCCCTCAGCCAGGAGGACTTCCATGGACGACAAGGACAGGAACGACGAGGCCCGCGGGTCCGAGGACGCGCTGCGGCCGACCCTGCCGGGGGGCGAGCGGGTGCGGCCCGGGGAGACGGGCGACGACGCGGACGACAACCGGGCCGCCGGCCAGGTGGATGATCCGATCCATCCCGGGGAGACGCAGCCGGGGGAGATGATGGAACAGGCGCAGCTGCGCGGGGGGCCGGTGGATGTCTCGCCGGACCGGGTGCGGCGCGGGTGACTTTCGGGGAAGGCGCCGCCTTCCCCGGACCCCTACCGCCAGGGGGCAGAGCCCCCTGGACCATCATCAATGATCTCCCTGTCCAGGGTCCGGCCGGACCCTGGCGAGGAGGTCAAGGGGGAGCAGCGCTCCCCCTTCGCACCAGCCAGCGCCACACCCCGAACAGGTTCAGCGCCAGCAGCACCAGGTTGGTGAGGCCGAGCTGGCTCTCCTGCTCCAGCTGCGCGGCAGCCAGCCAGCAGGCCGATCCACCCGCCAGCAGCGCGAAGCCCCAGCCCGTGGCGCGCCTTCCGAGATCGGCGGCGGTGGTGCCCGCCCCCGCGATGGTCAGCGCCGTCGCGCCCCATTTGAGGATGTCGGGCCAGGTGGCCCCGCCGATCGCCATGCCGCCCACCCTGCCCGTATCGGGCGCGAACGCCGGCAGCGGCGGCGCGTTGCCCTCGGCGGGCGCGCCGGGAAACCTCGGCGGGCGCGCCGGGAAACGTGGAAGATATCCTGAACGCGCGGTCAGGCCGGCTTGTAGCCTTCCTCCGCCACCGCGGCGGCGACCTGGGCGGGAGTCAGCACCGTCTCCGCCGTGATGGTGCCGGTATCGAGCGCCACGGCGACGCGGGCGGCGGGGTCCAGCGCCTGGATCGCGCCGGTTACCGCCTTCACGCAATGGCCGCAGGTCATGCCGGCGACGCGGAGTTCAACGGTCATGCGATCTTGCCTTCCAACTCGTCGATGATGGGGCAGTCCGGGCGGTCATCGCCCTGGCAATGGTTGGCGAGGTGACGAAGGCTGTCCGCCACGGCCTGGAGGGATGTGGCCTTCGCCTCCAGCGCCGCAACATGGTCCAGCGCCAGGCGCTTCACATCGCCGCTGGCGCGGGACCGGTCCTGCCACAGCGCGAGCAGCTTGCGGATATCCTCCAGCGGGAAGGCCAGGTCCCTTGCATGGCGGATGAAGCGCAGCACGGCGACATCCTTCGGGCCATAGCTGCGGTAGCCATTGGCCCGCCGCGTGGCGCTGATCAGGCCGATGGATTCGTAGTGCCGGATCATCTTGGCGGAGACGCCCGAGCGGGACGCGGCTTCGCCGATATTCATGCCGCGGGGCCGGATGGACGGGGGGGCTGCGCTTCTGGTTTCCAGCGCGCCAGCAGCAGCGCGTTCGCCACCACCGAGACGGAGGACAGCGCCATGGCCGCCCCCGCCACCGGGGGAGAGAGCCAGCCCGCCGCCGCCAGAGGAATGCCGAGCAGGTTGTACCCGAAGGCCCATGACAGGTTTTCCTTGAGCTTGCGATAGGTTCTGCGGGTGATGTCGAGCGTGGCCGGGACCAGCCCCGGATCGCCCCGCATGAGGGTCACGCCCGCCGCCGCCATGGCGACATCGGTGCCGGTGCCCATGGCGATGCCGAGATCGGCCGCCGCCAGCGCCGGCGCGTCATTCACGCCATCGCCAACCATGGCGACGCGCTGGCCTTCCCGCCGCCAGGCCGCGACATGGCCGGCCTTGTCCTGGGGCAGGACCTCGGCCTCGACCCGGTCGATGCCGATGCGGGAGGCGGCCTCCACCGCCGCGGCGCGGTTGTCGCCGGACAGCATCGCCACCCCGACCCCCAGCCGCTTCAGCGCGGCGATGGCGGCGGTGGCGCCTGGCCTCGGCGCATCCTCGAAGGACAGCAGCGCGAGGACACGGGGGGCGGCGGGGTCAATCAGCCAGGCGATGCTGCGGCCCTGCGCGGCCTCGGCCTGCGCGGTGGTGGCAAGCACGCCGGGATCGGCGCCGGATTCCGCCAGCAGGCGGGGGCTGCCAAGGGCCAGGCGGCGGCCGGCGACCAGGCCCTCCACCCCCCGTCCCGGCAAGGCGCGGAAGGCCTGCGCGGGTTCGGGGGTGGCGCCGAAGGCGGTGAGCACGGCGCGGGCCAGCGGGTGTTCGCTGCCGGATTGCAGGGCAGCGGCCTGGGACAGGGCCTCGCCCGGGTCGATGCCCTCGGCCGGGTGCAGCGAGGCGAGGCGGGGCTTGCCCTCCGTCAGCGTGCCGGTCTTGTCGAAGGCAACGAGGGAGATGCCCTGGGCGCGCTCGATCGCCTCCGCATCGCGGATCAGGATGCCGGCGCGGGCGGCGGCGCCGGTGCCGGCCATGATGGCGGCCGGCGTCGCGAGGCCGAGCGCGCAGGGGCAGGCGATGACCAGCACGGCGACGGCGTTGAGCAGCGCGGCCTCGAACCCCGCCCCGGCCAGCAGCCAGCCGATGAGCGTGGCGGCGGCGATGGCGATGACGACGGGGACGAAGATGGTGCTGACGCGGTCCACCAGCTTCTGCACCGGCGCGCGGCTGGCCTGGGCGGCGGCGACCATGGCGGCGACGCGGGCCAGGGTGGTGTCGGCGCCGATCGCCGTGGCGCGCAGCACCAGCCTGCCATCCAGCACCACCGTGCCGGTCGCGGCGCGGTCGCCGGGGCGCTTTTCCACCGGCCGGCTTTCGCCGGTCAGGGCGCTTTCGTCGATCCCGGCCTCGCCATCCTCGATGACCGCATCGACGGGGATGCGTTCGCCCGGCCGCACCACGACGCGGTCGCCGAGTGCCAGGGCGGCGGCGGGGATCTCATGTTCCCGCCCTTCGGCGTCGAGGCGCCGGGCGGTGCGGGGGCGGAGGTCGAGCAGCGCGCGGATCGCGGCCCCCGTGCCGCGCTTGGCGCGGGCTTCCAGGTATTTCCCCAGCATCACGAAGAAGATGACGACGACGGCGGCTTCGAAATACAGCGCATGGGCATGGCCGCCGCCGTGGCGGATGAGCAGCCAGACGCTCATCGAGAAGGCCGAGAGCGTGCCGATGGAGACCAGCAGATCCATGTTGCCGGTGCGGTTGCGCAAGGCCGCCCAGCCCGCGCGGAAGAAGCGCGCGCCGAACCAGAACTGCACGGGGATGGCAAGCGCCAGCTGCAGCCAGCCATTCGGCAGCCAGTCCTGGCCGAAGGGCATGCCGGCCATGCCGATGAGGAAGGGCGCGGCGAGCAGCCCGGCCAGGACCAGGTCCCGCCGCTGGCGCGCGAGCTTCGCGGCCGCTTCCTCCTCCGCCGCCGCAGAGCCGTCGGGCGCGGTGGCCAGGGCATAGCCGGCGCGGGACAGCGCCGCGGCCAGCGCCGCATCCTCCACCCCCGCCAGCATCCGGACCGTCGCCTGGTCCGAGGCCAGGTTCACGGCGACGGAGAGCACACCCGGCACCTTCGCCAGCGCGCGTTCGACGCGGCCGGCGCAGCTCGCGCAGGTCATGCCCTCGATGCCCAGGGTGCGAAGCTGTTCCGGCACCTGGTAGCCGGCGGCGCGGATCGCGGCCGCCAGATCGGCGGGGCGCGCGGTGCCGGAGACGGTGGCGGTTTCGGAGGCGAGGTTGACGCTGGCGGAAAGCACGCCCGGCACCTTGCCCAGCGCACGCTCCACCCGGCCGGCGCAGCTCGCGCAGGTCATGCCCTCCACGGGGAGGGAGACGGTGTAGGACGGCACGAGGGGGGCCTCGGGCATCGGGGGCTTGGGTTCCATGGGGCGGAGATGGGGCCTCCCACCATGGGAGGGTCAACCACCATCGCCTCGATTTTGCGGAGATTGACCGGGCTGGAAGGCGGGCGCCTTGATCCATCGCAGGTTTCGCATCGGATTCCGGGCGGTGTTGTTGACGGGGGCCGGGCGCGGGCCGACATGCGGCGCGCCATGCGCAACATTTCCCTCGCGATCCTGCTGTCCCTGACCCTGGCCGCGCCCGCGGGCGCCCAGGCCCCCCCGCCCACGCCCGCACCCGCCCAGGCGGAGCCGGTGCGGATCGTCAACCGCACGGGGCAGGAGGCGACGGCGCTTCATGCCGTGCGCAGCGGCAGGCCGGATTGGGGCAGCAACCTGCTGAACCGCGGGCCGCTGCCCGCCAATGCCGCCTTCGCGCTGCGGGTGAACCAGGATGCGGGCTGCCGCTTCGACATCCGCATGGTGCTGGCCGATGGGCGGGAGGGGCTGCTGCGGGACCGCGACATCTGCGCGGAGACGCGGATCGAGATCGCGACCGCGGCCGCGCCGCTGCCGCCGGTGGCGCAGGCGCGCCCCAACCAGAATGCGCGGCGCGTGAGTTCGGGGACCGGCTTCGTGATCGCGCCGGACCGGGTGCTGACGAACCATCACGTGATCGATGGCTGCGGCCGGATCCTGGCGCGGACCGCGGACGGGCGCTGGCTGGCGGCGACGGTGCAGGGGCAGGCGGATGCGCGGCTGGACCTGGCGCTGCTGGCGGTGCCGGGGAATCCCGGGCCGACGCTGGCCTTCCGGACCACGCCGGCGGTGCGGCGGGGTGAGGGCGTGGTGGCCTATGGCTTCCCGCTCTCCGGCCTGTTGTCATCGGACCCCAAGCTGACGCGGGGCGAGATCAATGCCTTCGGCGGCGTCGCCAACGACCAGACGCGCTTCCAGATCAGCGCGGAGGTACAGCCCGGCAATTCCGGCGGGCCGCTGCTGGACATGCAGGGGAATGTGGTGGGCGTGGTGGTCGCGAAGCTCGACAGCCGCCGCGTGCAGAACGTGGACAATGTGAACTTCGCGGTGAAGGGGGAGACGGCGCAGGGTTTCCTGCGGCGGTTGAACCAGGAGTTCAGGACGGCGGAGAGCCGGGGGGCGGACAAGAGCGCGGCGGATGTGGGCGACATCGCGCATCGGGCGACGGTGATGCTGCGGTGTGAGCCGTAGGGAGCGCCGCAGGGGGAGCGCTGCTCCCCCTGGACCATCGTCAATTGAAGACGGTCCAGGGGGGTCTCCCCCCTGGCGGATGGGGTGTGGGGAAGGCAGCGCCTTCCCCACGATCAGGCATCCCCTTCCGCCGGCATCTCGACCCAGGCCCTGAAGGCGTCGGAGGCCTGCACATCGCCCGACGCGATCAGCCCGCGCCACAGCCCCGCGGCGTGGACCACGTTGGGCAGCCCCGCCGGCTGCACCGTCAGGCACATCGCCTCCGCCATCCAGGCTTCCTCCACCCCCGCCGCGTAGCCCGCGCGGAGGTAGCGGGTGACGCCCGCGGAATCGCGCCGCGCCGTGCAGGCGGCCAGCAGCGCGAGGGCGCGGCGCGACGGCGGCAGCGCGGGGGTCAGGGCTTCGAGGGCCGCGGCCTCCGCGGCCGGCGCGTCCCAGCCCGGCAATTGCCCGGCCCAGGCTTCCGCGGCGAAGTCGAAGCGGGACCGGGCGGCGGCGAAGCCGGCAAGGCGCAGCGCCGCCTCGACACCCTCGATCCCCCCGCCCGCTTCCCGGTAGCGGCGGACATGGTGGCGAGCGGTGGCGCTGCCGACCACGGCCGTGATGACCAACCAGAGAAACTCCTTCTCCTCCGCCGGCAGCGCGACGGGTTGCAGGGCGAGGCGGCCATAGGCGGCCTCATAGGCTTCGGCGAAATCGGGGGAGAGCAGGCGGAACAGGCCGTGATGGGGCAGCAGGTAGCCGCGCTTCGCCCGCGCTTCCTCCAGCCCCGCGCGGAAGGCGTCGCTCATCCGAAGGCCTCGGCGCGGATGGAGGGGTCGAGGTAGCGGGACGGGTCGTCGAGCTGCTTGCCGGTGAAATGGCTACGCAGCCGCAGCACGGTGCGCAGGCCGTCATCGCTGATCGCCTGGTCGCGGATGATGCCGCGCAGGGGGTCGAGCAGCGCCGCGACCGCGCGGGCCGCGACGGGCGGCGGCATCTTCGCATGGTCGGCGAGGATGGCGGCGGCCTCCGCGTGATCGGCATCGAGCAGCGCGAGGGTTTCGCGGAAGGCGCGGGCAAAGGCGACCAGCGCCGCGCGCCGTTCCGCCAGCACACCGGCGCGCGATGCCGCGACGATGCCCTGGTAGGGGCCGACGACATCCTGCGCGCGGGCCAGGCGGCGAAAACCCTTCGCCTCCGCCGCCAGGTCGAGCGGCGTGTTCAGCAGGGTCGCGGCCTGCGCGCCTTCGACCAGCGCAGCCAGGCGTTGCGCGCCGCCGCCGACGGCGACCCATTCGACGGCATCCGCGATGCCGGCGCGGCCCAGGATCTCGCGCAGCACGAAGGCGAAGCCGGTGGTCATGGCATCGACAGCGACGGTGCGGCCACGCAGCGCGGCGATGTCCGCCACATCCGGCGCGGCCATGACGTTCAGCATGCCGTCATCGACGCCGAGCCAGGCGACGAAATCGGCGGGGCCGGGGAGTTCGACCTCCCCCTGCCCCTCGTCATAGGCGACGATGTTGTCCACCGCCGTCAGCGCCAGGTCGAAGCGGCCGGCGTAGAGGTCACTCGCCATCGCCTTGGAATTGGGCGTGAGGGAGAGCGCGATCTCCAGCCCATGGCGCGCGAAGACGCCATGCTTCTGCCCGGCCCAGAGGGCGAGGTTGGAGGCGCCGGCGAAGGCGACGACGTTCAAGGTCTGCATGGTCACCCCAAGAAAAAAGGCAGGGATGCGGGTGCATCCCTGCCCGTGGCAGTCGTCAGGCGAAGCCCATCAATCCGCGAACTGGCCCGCAGCCTGCAGGATCGGGCGCCAGCGCGCGATTTCCGACACGAGATGCGCGCGGTGCACGTCGGGGTTCTGGCGCTCCACCGGCTCCGGCGGGCTGCCGAGTTCGTTCATCCGCGTCACCACGCGGGGATCGGCCAGCGCCGCGCGCATCGCCTGGTTGAGGCGCATCACGACCGGCGTGGGCGTGCCCTTCGGCGCGTAGATGCCGTGCCAGATGCCGATCTCGAAGCCCGGCAGCCCGGCCTGGCCGGCGGTCGGGATGCCCGGCAGTTGGGCCATCGGCTCCGCCGTCGTCACCGCCAGGCCGCGCACGCGCCCGCTGGTGACGAAGGAGGAGGCGGAGGTGGTCTGGTCGCAATAGATGTCGAGGCGATCCGCCATCAGTTCCGGATAGATCGGGCCGGAGCCGGTGTAGGAGACGGTGGTGAAGCGCACGCCGAGGCTCGCCTGGAACAGCGTGCCGCAGAGCTGGCTGGCGGAGCCGAGGCCGGCATTGGCGAGGTTCACGGCCTCACCGCGTTCGCGGACATGGCGGATCATCTCCGCGAAATTCGTCACCGGCAGGCCGGGGCGGGCCAGCCAGATCATCGGCGTCGCCGTCACCAGGCCGATCGTCTCGAAGGCCGTCACGGGGTCATAGGGCAGGCGGCGATAGAGGGTCGGGGCGGTGGCGATGCCGATGTTGTGCAGCAGGATGGTGTAGCCATCGGGTGCCGCCGCCGCGACGCGCGCCGTGCCGGTGGTGCCGCCGGCGCCGCCGACATTCTGCACCACGACGTTCTGGTTCAGCTCCCGCCCCATGGCTTCCGCGATCATGCGGCCGACCACATCGGTCGGGCCGCCGGGCGCGAAGGGGATCACCATGGTGATCGCGCGCTCCGGCCAGGTCTGCGCGCTTGCGCTGCCGCCGATCATGGGCAGGGCCAGCGCGGCGGCCGCCAGCAGGCGGCGCGTCGTCCTCATCATCATGGTTCGTTGTCCTCCGTTATTGTTCAGTGATCTTGTCAGCGTCCGCCGCCGATATCCACCAGCGTTCCCGTCATGTAGGAGGCGGCCGGGGAGAGCAGGAAGGTGATGAGCTGCGCCACCTCCTCCGGCTCCCCGGGCCGACCGAGCGCGATGGCGGCGGTCATGGTCTTGAGGCGTTCGGCACCCGCCTTGGCTTCGTGGGTGGCGGTGCGGATCACACCCGGCCGCACGGTGCAGACGCGAATGCCGAGCTTACCGACTTCGTTGGCGAGGCCGGCGGTAAAACCATCCACGGCGCCCTTGGCGGCGGCGTACATCACGCGGCCGGGCTGGCCGCCGAGGACGCTGGCGCGGGAGCCGACATTGACGATGACGCCGCCCTCCCCGCCCCGGTCCGTCGCCATGCGGCGCACGGCTTCGCGCGCGCAGAAGACGGTGGTGCGGAGGTTGCTGTCCATCATCCGGTCGTAATCGGCCGTGGTGAGGTCGGCGATCTTCGCATCGGCGCTGCCGCCGGCATTGTTCACCAGGCCCTTCACCGGGCCGATGGCATCGGCCGCTTCGAAGAGGGCGGTGATGCCAGCTTCGGACTGCACATCGGCCTGCACGGCATGCGCCTTGCCGCCGGCGGCTTCGATATCGGCCACGACGGCGGCGGCGCTGTCGGCATCGCGGGCGTAGTTCACCACGACGGTCCAGCCATCCGCCGCAGCCGCCTTGCAGGTGGCGGCGCCGATCCCTCGGCCGCCGCCCGTCACCACCAATACGCCGCGCGTCATCGCGACCAGCCGCCGACTTGCGACAATTCGGCGCGGGCTTCGGCGGCGGTCATCGGCTCCACGCCGAATTCGCGCAGCAGGCGCACGGCGCGTTCCACCAGCACGGTGTTGCTGGTCGCGAGTTCGCCCTTGTTGAGATAGATGTTGTCCTCCAGCCCGACGCGCACATGGCCGCCCAGCAGCCAGGCCTGCATCAGCATGGGGAATTCCATCCGGCCGATGGCGAAGGCGGCCCAGGGGCTGCCGGCGGGCAGGATGGATTTGGCGTAGTTCAGCGTCTGCGGGTCCCAGTCGAAGCCCCAGCGGATGCCCATGCAGACCTGGAACAGGCAGGGGCCCTTCAGCACGCCCTGTTCCATCAAATTCTTCGCCAGGCCGATGTCACCGGAATCGAAGACTTCGAGTTCCGGGATGGTGCCGACGCTGTAGATCAGCTCCGCCATCTTGGTGACGGACCAGGGCGCGTTGATGACGACGGCATTGCCCGACCACATGGTGTTCAGGTCGAGCGTCGCGATTTCCGGCTTCAGCGCGACGATGTGCTCCACGCGCTTTTCCGGCGGCAGCAGCGTGCTGTTCGGGCCGGCCACGCGGGGATTGTCGCGGGACGGGTCGAAGCGGCCGCCAGGGCCGGTCGTCAGGTTGATGACGACATCGGTGCCGGAGGAGCGGATGCGGTCCACGACTTCCTTGTAGAGGTCGAGGGACATGGACGGCTTGCCCGTCTCCGGGTCGCGCACATGGATATGGGCGACGGCGGCGCCGGCCTTGGCGGCATCGATCGCGGCATTGGCGATCTGCTCCGGCGTGATGGGCAGGTAGGGCGTCTGCTCGGGGGTGGTGATGTTGCCCGTCACCGCGCAGGTGAGGATGACCTTGCGACGCATTTTCTTCAGTCCTTGGCAGCGTTCAGGGGTGCATCCGCCTTCGGGATGCGGAATTCGTAGGTCAGCCGCGCGGGCTTGCCTTCGGCCTTGGAGGCTTCCCAATCCGTGACGAGGGAGGCCTTCACGCCGAAGACCGCGTCGTCATGCAGGTAGGGATCACCGTCCTTGAAGATGTGGGTGATCAGGTCCCGGTAGCCCGGCTTCTTGATCCAGAAATGGACATGGGCGGGGCGCATCGGCCCGCGGCCCATCGCCGCCAGCACGCGGCCCACCGGGCCGTCATGCGGCACGGGATAGGCGGCGGGCACGACGGTCGGGAAGGCGACCACGCCATCGGGGCCGGTGACGAAGCGGCCGCGCATGTTGTGCTCATCACCGAGTTGGCTGTCGTAGAAGCCTTCCGGGGAGGTGTGCCAGGTATCGACCTGCGCGCCCTCCAGCGGATTTCCGTCAGCATCGAGGATGCGGATCTCGACCTCCAGGGGCTCGCCCTCCACGCCCGGGGACATGTTTTCCCCATTCTTCATCACCGGCGGATTCTCGCGGTGGAAGGGGCCGAGGACCGTGGTTTCGCTGACGCTGGCATGGGTGCGGTGGGCGATGGCGTCGACCAGCATGGAGACGCCGAGGATGTCCGACAGCAGGATCACCTCCTGCCGCTTGTCGTCGCACCAGCGGCCGAGTTCGGTGATGAAGCCGACGCCCTGTTCCCATTCCTCCGGCGTGAGTTCGACTTCCTTCACGAACTCATGCACGTGGCGGATCAGCGCGGTCATGACCTTCTGGATACGCGGATCGGCGTCGGGGCGGATGCGATCCAGCACCGCCTCGGTCAGGTTCTCGCTGGTGTAGGTGATGTGGCCGTCGGCCATGGTGGTTCTCCTTCCCGCCAGGCGGGGTGCTTATCGCATCGTCAGCACGACGCGCCCGCGGGTGCCGCGGGCGACGGAGGCGTAGCCGGCAGCGCCATCCGCCAGCGCGTGGCGTTCGGCGATGGCGGGGGCGGGGTAGGCGCCGGATTCGAAGCCGGGGCGCAGCGCATCCATCATGGGCGCGCATTCGGCCGCCTTGCGCTTCAGGCTGTCCACGCCGATCAGGCGGCATTCGCGGCGATAGAAGGGGATCATCTCCACCTTCATGCTTTCACCGGGGCTGCCCGAGATGAGGATGGCGCGGCCCCCGAAGCCGAGCGCGGCGAGTGCCGCCTCCACCAGGTCCGGCCGGCCGACGCAATCGAAGACGATGTCGATCGCCTTGCCGCCATTGGCCTTGGCGATGGAGGCCGCGAAATCGGGATCGTTCAGGTCGATGAAATTGTCGGTGGCATGGCGCGCCGGCGATGCGGGATCGGCCTGGCCGCGACAGGCCGCGATGACCGACGCCCCCTTGCCGCGGGCGATGCCGCAGGCCGCGCCGCCGACACCGCCGCTCGCGCCGATGACCAGCAGCGTCTCCCCTTCCCTGATCTGCGCGTAGTCGAGGCCGATCCAGGCGCTGATGTAGTTCACGCCAACCGCGCCGGCCTGCTCGAAGGTCAGGTTGGCGGGCTTGCGGGAGAGCGCGGCGACGGGAACCGTGAGGTAGGCGGCGTGCGTGCCATCCCGCGTGAAGCCGATATCGCCGCCGGTGCCCCAGACCTCCGCGCCCAGCCATTCGGCGGGGCCGGCCACGACGACGCCCGCGAAATCGCGGCCCGGCGTACGGGGCGGCACGGTCTGCTTCATCCGGCCGAGCACGTTCTTCACGTCGGACGGGTTGATGGAGGCGGCATGGATTGCGACCAGCGCCTCCCCCGCCGCGGGGGCAGCGACCGGCATCTGTTCCAAGGCCAGCACTTCCGGCCCGCCATGGCGCTGGAAGCGCAGGGCCGGGGCATGGCTGGGCAGGCTGGCGCCGGGCCCTGGAACGAGGGGGGCCAGGGCGAGCGGCGCGTCATTCATCGGTGGACGGTTCCTCAAGCGGGCGTTGGGGGCTTCGTAAGCACCGGCGCGAAAGGGGTCAAGCATTTTCTGCAATCGATTGCATTGCCTCATTCCCGCCAAGCCGCGCTAGGATGGTGCGGCATGCCCGACAGCCGCCTTCCCGGGGACCCCGCCCCGCCCCTACCCCCACCCGGCCGGGCCACCATCGCCGATGTCGCCCGCGCGGCGGGGGTCCATGCCTCCACGGTCTCCCGCGCCCTCAACCCCGCCACGCGGGGGATGGTGACGGAAGCGGTGGCGTTGCGGGTGGCGCAGGCGGCGGAGCGGCTGGGCTGGCGGCCCTCGGCGCTCGCGGCCGGGCTGCGCACGCGGAAATCCCGCACCATCGGCATCCTGGTGCCGGACCTCGTGAACCCGATCTTTCCGCCCATCGTCCGCGCGGCGGAAACGCTGCTGGCGGCGCAGGGCTATGCGACGCTGGTGGCCAACACCGACAATGATCCGGCGCGGGAGGAGATGCTGATCTCCCGCATGGCGGAGCACCTGGTGGATGGGCTGATGCTGGCCTCCGCGGCGGAGGGCACGCGCGCGATCGAGCTGTGCGCGCGCTGGTCCATCCCGGCGGTGCTGATCAACCGGCGCCTGCCGGGGGTTGCGACATCGGCGGTGACGAATGACGACCGGCACGGGATCGGGCTGGCGGTCGGGCACCTGGTCGCGCTCGGCCATCGCCGGATCGCGCATCTGGCGGGCCCGCCCGGCGTCTCCACCGCCATCGACCGGCGGGAGGGTTTTTTCGAGGCCCTGCGCGCGGCGGGGCTGGAACCCGCGGCGGTGGTGGATGCGTCGGGCTATACGCGCGCCGCGGGGCAGGTGGCGATGCAGGCGCTGCTGGCGGGACCCAGCCTCACCATGCCGGCCTTCACCGCGGTGGTGGTCGCCAACGATATGTTATGCCTCGGCGTCTATGACGTGCTGCAGGGGTGCGGCCTGCTGGCCGGCGCCGACCTTTCCGTCACGGGGTTCAACGACATGCCCTTCGTGGACCTCATCGACCCGCCGCTGACCACCATCCGCATCCAGCACGCGGCCATGGGGCGGGAGGCGGCGGAAGCGCTGCTCGCGGAAATCGCGGAACCCGCCACGCCGCGGCGCGACACGCGCCTGACACCCGAACTCATCATCCGCGCCTCCACCCGCGCGGCGAAGCAGGAGTCCTGATGCCCATCATCGTCGCGCAGGTCTCGGACGCGCATCTCGGCCCGCGCACCACCGTCTTCCAGGCCAACATGGCCCGGATCGAGGCCGTGCTGCATGCCGACCCGCCGGCGGCGCTGGTGGCCAGCGGCGACCTGTCGCTGGACGGGGCGGATCGCGATGCGGACCTGTCCTTCGCCGCCACCGCCTTCCGCCGCGCCGCCGGGCGGGCGGCGCTGCTGGCGATACCGGGCAACCACGATGTCGGCAGCACGCGGGAGACGATGCCGACCCAGACGGTGGATGAGGCGCGGCTGGCCCGCTGGGACCAGATGCTGGGCGCCGACCGCTTCGTGCAGGATCTGGATGGGCCCGGCGGCGAATCCTGGCGACTGGTCGGGCTGAACACGGAAATCATGGGCACGGGCCTGGCGCGGGAGGCGGAGCAGGCCGCCTTCGTCGGCGCGGCGCTGGAAGCGCTTGGCCGCCGGCGCATCGCGCTGTTCCTGCACAAGCCGCCCTATCTGCAGGGCATGGAGGATGGCTTCGACTACTGGTCGGTGCCGCCCGCGGCGCGCGCCACGCTGGTGCCGCTGCTGTCCCACCCGGCACTGCGGCTCGTCGCCTCCGGCCACCTGCACCTGCACCGGCTGCTGCGTCGGGGCGACGTCACCCATGCCTGGGCGCCGCCGGCCTCCTTCATCTGCGAGCCGGAGATCCAGCCCGGCATCCCGGGGGAGAGGCTGGCCGGCTTCCTGCGGCACCGCCTGCATGCGGACCATGTGGAGGTCGAGCTTGTCTCCCCCACCGGAATCCGCGCGCCGTTCCTCGATGAGGTGAGGGCGGAGACCTATCCGCGGCAGGGTTGAGTGGACGTCGCGATAACGAGAACAAGCCTATTTTTGGAGCATGTCGTAAATGATCTTTCGCAACCCTTGATCGGTTTCCGGGCAGAATCGACCCGGCTATGACATCAGGGCGGTCAGACAGGGGCGGCAATGTCGCAGGCCAACAAGCCAAAATCGGAATTCCTGGGGTTGCGCGACCCCTATGCGGAAGCAACGCCCGGTGAGGCGCAGGTCCGCCCGCCCGCCGAGCCGCTGATGACGCGGGAGAAGGCCGCGGAACTCGGCCGCGCCACCGCCGCTCTCGCGGTCCTGCTGCTGGTCATCGCCGCGGTGGTTGCCGCCATCAGCTGAGCGCCGTCACGAAGCGTGACACTTCATCACCCACGGGTGATGGACCGGCCTGTAGGACAGCATCCGTGACCTGACGGATGCCCTCCATGACCAAGGCCCTGTTCCTCAAGCTGCATCGCTGGGTGGCGCTGGCCTCCGCCCTGCCGCTGATCGCCATCATCCTCTCCGGCCTCGTGCTGTCCTTCGAGCCGGCGCTGAAGGCGACGACGCCGGATGGCACCGTCACGCTGGAACGGCTGGAGCGCATCGTCGCGGCCGCGGGGCCGGCCGGGCGGGGCGGGGCGCTGGCGATCCAGGGCTATGCGGGGACGGCGAGCCTCGGCGGGCGCGGGGCGTCCACCACCTATGACCTGGCCAGCGGGGTGGCGGTGCAGCCGACCTTCCTGCCGGGGCTGTTCCGCACCATGCGGGGGCTGCATGAGAGGCTGCTGCTGGACCTCGGCTGGCTGGTGGTGGCCAGCACCATCGCGCTGGTGCTGCTGGGCCTCATCGGGTTGCTGCTGGGCTGGCCGAGGCTGCGCAACACGGTGGGCGGCTGGCATCGCGTGACCGGCTGGGCGCTGCTGCCGCTGCTGGTGGGAAGCCCGCTGACGGGGCTGGCGCTGGCCTTCGGGATCACCTTCACCACGCCCGTGCCGCCGCCGCCGGGCGCCACGCCCCCGCTGATGGAGACGATCCGCCAGGTGGCGGCGGTGCATGACCTCGATGGGCTCGACTTCATCCGGCCGATCGGCGGCGGGCGGCTGGTGCGGGTGCTGGATTCCAGCGGCACCGCCATCGCCTATCGCGCGGGGCCGGAGGGGCTGGTGCGCCAGCCCAGCAACTGGCCGCGGCTGCTGCATGAGGGCGGCTGGGGTGGCGTGTGGGGCAGCGTCGTGAACCTCGTGACCTCGATCGCGCTGGTCGGGCTGCTGGGCACGGGGCTGTTCATCTGGGCGCGGCGCAGCCTGGCGAAAATGCGCGCAAAGGCAGCGCGCCGGCGGCCTACTGCTTCGGCGGCAGGGTGATCCCCGTCAGTGCCTCCCACACCCGGATGACGAAGCCATCATCGGCGCGGCCATGGCCCATGGCGCTGGCCGCGGTGAAAAGCTGCTGCGCCTGGGACGCGAGCGGCACGGGGTGGTTCAGGCCGCGCGCCATCTCCGCCACCAGGCCGAGGTCCTTGACGAAGATGTCCACCGCGCTGCGGGGGGCGTCGTCCCCGGTCAGGACGCGGGCCATCCGGTTCTCGAACATCCAGGAATTGCCGGCGGCACTCGTCACCACGTCATAGAGCTGTTGCGGATCGGCGCCGGCACGGATGCCGAGTGCCATCGCCTCCGCCGCCACGGCGATGTGCACGCCGGCCAGCAGCTGGTGCACGACCTTCACGGTGGCGCCGATGCCGGGCGCGTCACCGAGTTCCCAGACCTTGGACGCCACCGCATCCAGCACCGGCCGGGCCTTGGCGAAGGCGGAAGCGGCGCCGGAAGCCATGACCGTCATCTCGCCACTCGCGGCCTTGGCGGCGCCCCCCGATACCGGGGCATCGAGGTAGAGGAAGCCCGCTTCCTGCGCCTTTTCCGCCAGGCGCTTCGCATCCGCCGGGCCCATGGTGGCGGAGGCGATGATGACGGCGCCGGGCGCGAGGCGCAGCGCGCAGCCGCCAGGCCCGAAGAGCGCCGCTTCCGTCTGCGCGGCGTTGACAACCAGCAGCAGGACGGCGTCGGTGCCGTCCGCGATCTCCCCGGCGCTGGCGGCGGTGATGCCGCCAGCGGCGGCAAAATCGGCGCGCGCGGTGTCGCGCATGTCGCAGCCCGTGGTCGCAAGCCCCGCGCGGAGGCAGGACAGCGCCGCGCCCATGCCCATGGCCCCGAGGCCGATCACCGCCACCTTCATCGCCCGATCCCCCTGCGTGTCGCGCGCACCCTTACCGGGCGCGGGGCTCAAGACAAGACGAGGCGCGCGATCTGCACGAGGGCGGAGATGACGACCAGCACCAGGACGATGCGGCCGAGCTTGTCGGGCGAGGGCATGGCCGCGCACATGGTCACGGCGGCATCGGCGTCCAAGGGCGGGGGAGCGCTGCTCCCCCGCACCCCCTCGCCAGGGTCCAGCGGGACCCTGGACCGCGATCAGCCGGCGAGATCACGCAGAAGCGCCTTCAAGGCGGGGGCGGCCCCCGCATGGCGGGCGAGCAGCACAGCCTCATGCGCGCGGGCCTCCGCCACCAACTCGGCGGCCAGGGCGGCGCCAGGCGCCGTCAGCAGGATGCGCATCGAGCGGCCCTGGCGCTGCCGCACCACCAGGCCATCGGCCTCCATCCGATCCAGCAGCTTGGACATGGTGGGCTGCTGCATCAGGCAAATTCCGGCCAACTCGCCCACCGTCACACCCTGCGGCGCACCCTGCAGCGTCGCCAGCACACGCCAGACCGGCACCGCGACGCCGCGCGCCTTGAGCCGGGCGTGGAAGCCGGCGGAGGCCGCGTGGCTCGCCCGCGCCAGAAGCGCCAGCAGATAGCCATCCACGAAGCGGGGGGATTCGCGCATGACGGCCAATATATGACTTTTCATATGTCGCGGACCAGCGTTATCGTCGTTCCAACGTCAGGGAGTGACCGGGATTGCGCGACGACCGGATCGAGCCGCAATGGATCGAGGCCTTCGAGGCCGTGCTGCGCCTGTGCAAGGCGCAGCACGGGGAGGTCGTCTGCCTGCTGGCGGAGAGCCAGTCGCGGCCGCTGAACATCGACCTGGCGGAGCTGGCGGCACATCGCCTGGGATGCCGGCCCTTCCGGCTGGTGGTGCCGACGCCGCGGCAATCCGCGCCGGTGCCGGTGCGATCCACGGGCGCGTCGCGGGCCTTGCAGGGGCATCCGGGGGCGCTGGCGGCGCTGAAGGCGTCCTCCCTGGTGCTGGACCTGACGCTGGAGGGGCTGCTGCACGCGCCGGAGCTGAAGGAAATCCTGGCGGCGGGTGCGCGCATCCTGATGGTGTCCAACGAGCATCCGGAGGCGCTGGAACGCCTGGTGCCGCTGCCGGCGGATGAAGCGCCGGTGAAGGCCGCGGTGAAGCGGGCACGGGCCGCGCAGCGCATGACGGTGACGAGCGCGGCGGGCACCGACCTGACCGTGGACATGGCCGGCGCCATCACCGCGGGGGTCTGGGGCTGGACCGACCGGCCCGGCACCATCGCGCATTGGCCGGGCGGTGTGGTGGTCAGCTTCCCGCGCGCCGGCACGGTGAACGGCACGCTGGTGCTGGCGCCGGGCGACGCGAACCTGACCTTCAAGCGCTACATCGAAAGCCCCGTCCGCCTGACGCTGGTGGATGACCATGTCACGGCGATCGAGGGCGCGGGCGTCGATGCCATCGCGATGCGCGAGTACCTCGCCGCCTGGGGTGATCGCGCGGCCTATGCGGTCAGCCATGTCGGCTGGGGGATGAACCCCCGCGCGCGGCGGGAAGCGCTGCTGGCCTATGGCGCGCGCGACACCAACGGGACGGAGCTGCGCGCGGCGGCGGGGAATTTCCTGTTCTCGACAGGCGCCAATGAATTCGCGGGCCGCTTCACGGAGGGGCATTTCGACATCCCCGTCTTCGGCTGCACCATCGCGCTGGATGGCGAGCCTGTCGTCATCGAGGGGAGGCTCGTTCCATGACCACCATCCTGCTGCACGGCATCGGCGGACCCTCCTGGGGTGATTTTTCTCGAATTGCCCTCGACTGGCCCTTCCCGGGATTCTGCGGCACGGCGCCCCTCCCCGCCATGACCTTTCCCGCGCTGACGGCGGCGCTGCTGGATACGATGGATGCGAAGGGCATCGCCAAGGCGACGCTGGTCGGCCATTCCATGGGCGGGATGGTCGCGCAGGATTTTGTCGCGGCCCATCCCGGGCGCGTCGCGAAGCTGGTGCTGTACGGCACCACGCCGGCCTTCGGCGGGCGGGACCCGAGCTTCGCGGAAGCCTTCCTGCGCGCGCGCCTCGGCCCGCTGGAAGGCAGCACGATGCGGGACGCGGCGGCGGCGATGCTGGAGGGGATGTTCGGCCCCGATGCCGCGCCGGATGCCTTCGCCCGCGCGCTGGAAGCGATGCAGGCGGTGCCGGACGACGTCTATCGCGACACGCTGCGCTGCCTGACCACCTTCGACCGCCGCGCGGACATGGCGAGGATCGGCGTGCCGACGGTGCTGATCGCGGGCGACCGCGACCAGGCCGCGCCGCTCAAGACCATGCAGCGCATGGCGGAGACCATCCCCGGCGCGCGGATCATCGTGATCCCGGAAGCGGGGCATCTGATCCATCTGGAGAAGCCGGCGGCGTTTCGCGCGGCGCTGCGCGACGCATTGGAGAGCTGAGCATGGACGCCCTGCCCGCCACCACGCTGGAAGACGCGCCGATCTTCGACGCCGCGGCCTTCCGCCTGACCCCGTTCGAGGCCGAGCTGACCAGCAAGGCGCGCCGCTTCGGCGCCGCCGTGCTGGCGCCCCGCGCATCGCGCTGGGACCGGGAAGCCACCTTCCCCACCGACAACTACCGCGACATGCATCGCGAAGGGCTGCTCGGCATCTGCATCCCGAAGGATGAAGGCGGGCTCGGCGCGGATTTCCGGGCCTATTGCATGACGGCGGCGGAGCTTGGCCGCTATTGCGGCGCCACCGCGCTGACCTGGAACATGCATGTCTGCTCCACGCTCTGGACCGGCGCGCTGACCGAGGATCTCGACATCCCCGCCGAGGCCCGCGCGGAACATCGCCGCCGCCGGCAGATCCACTACGACCGCATCCTGGCCGATGGCGCGATCTATTCGCAGCCCTTCTCCGAAGGCGGCGCGGCGGCGGCGGGCGCGGCGGCCTTCGGCACCACGGCGAAGCGGGTCGAGGGCGGCTACCTCATCAACGGCAAGAAGATTTTCGCCAGTCTCGCGGGGCACGCGAACTACTACGGCATCCTCTGCACGGAGGTGCATGACGGGGAGAAGCTGTCGCGACGGGATACGCTCTATCTCGGCGTGCCGGCGACGGCGCCGGGCGTGACGGTGGAGGGCGAGTGGGACCCGCTCGGCATGCGGGGCACCGTGTCGCGCAACCTGCTGTTCAAGGATGTCTTCGTGCCGGACGACGCGGCGCTGATGCCGCCGGGGCTGTATTTCCAGGCCGCCACGCGCTGGCCGCACATGTTCATGACGCTGTCGCCGACCTATATGGGCATCTGCCAGGCGGCCTATGACTTCACCGTGAAATACCTCCGCGGCGAGGTGCCGGGCACGCCGCCGGTGAAGCGCCGGATGTATCCGACCAAGCAGATCGCGGTGGCGCAGATGCGCGTCATGCTGGAACAGACCAAGGCGCTGTGGTTCCAGGCCATCACCGATGCCAGGCCCGATCCCAGCAAGGACCAGATGATGCGCGCGCTGACCGCGCAGTACACGGTGATGGAGAATGCGAACGCGCTCTGCGCGCTCGCCATCCGCACCTGCGGCGGGCAGTCCATGCTGAAGTCGCTGCCGCTGGAACGGCTGTACCGCGACAGCCGCTGCGGCGCGCTGATGCTGCCCTGGACGGCGGAACTCTGCCTCGACCGCCTCGGCCGCGACACGCTGTATGAGAAGGGCGAGGTCGATTGACCGCGATGGTCCATGGCTGGGCGGCGTCCCACCCGCCCGATCGCGTGGCGCTGCGCTTCGGGGATGCGGCGCTGACCTATGCCGCTCTGGATGCGGCAGTGGGCGCCATGGCCGGCGCGCTGGCGGTGCGCGGCATCGGGCGGGGGGATCGCATCGGCTTCCTCGGCCACAACCACCCCGCGCAGATCGTGGCGCTGCTGGCCTGCGCGCGGATCGGCGCCATGCAGGTGCCGCTGAACTGGCGCCTCGCCGCGCCGGAATGGCGCTTCATCCTGGAAGACGCCGGTGCCTCGCTTCTGCTGGCGACGCCTGATTTTCTCCAGGCGGCGGCGGACGCCGCACCGGCAGGCTGCGTCGTGGTGGATGCCGCGACGCTGCACGGCGATGCAACGCCGGCAGCCCTGGGTACCGATGATGACCCCCTGCTGCTTGTCTATACCAGCGGCACCACCGGCCGGCCCAAGGGCGCGGTGCTGGACCAGCGGGCGCTGCGCTTCAACGCGCTGAACGCCGCCGCCACCTTCGACCTCTCCGCCGATGACCGCGTGCTGACGGTACTGCCGCTGTTCCATGTCGGGGGCCTCAACATCCAGACCACGCCGGCGCTGATGGCGGGGGCGGAGGTGATCCTGCATCCGCGCTTCGACGCGGACGCCTTCTTCGACACGGTGGAACGCGACCGCCCGACGCTGACGCTGCTCGTGCCGGCCGTGATGCAGGCGTTGGTCTCACACCCCCGATGGGAAGGCGCCGACCTTTCGTCGCTGCGCGCCATCGGCGCCGGATCCTCCGACGTGCCGCTGCCGCTGATCGAGGCTTTTCACCAGCGCGGCATCCCCGTGCAGCAGGTCTATGGCGCGACGGAGACCTGCCCCATCGCCATCGTGCAGACCCGCGACGAAGCCCTGGCCGCCCCCGGCTCCATCGGCCGGCCGGCGCTGCACGCGGAATGCAGGCTCGTCGACGCCAGCGGCGCCCCTTGCGCGCCTGGCACGGACGGCGAGATCCAGGTGCGCGGCCCCGCCGTGCTGCGCGGCTACTGGAAGCGCGACGATGCGCTGACGGCGGATGGCTGGTTCCCGACCGGCGATGTCGGCCTTGTCGACAACCAGGGCCGCTGGTGGTTCACCGACCGCCTGAAGCACGTGATCATCTCGGGCGGTGAGAACATCTATCCCGCGGAGGTCGAGCGCCTGCTGCGCAGCGCGCCCGGCGTCGCGGAGGGCGCCGTGGTCGGCCGCGACGACCCGCGCTGGGGGGAGGTGCCGATCGCCGTCGTCGTGCCCGGCGAAGGTTTCGACCCCGCGCGCGTGCTGGCGCATTTCGAGGGCCAGATCGCGCGCTTCAAGCAGCCTCGTGCCGTCGTCGCCCTGCCCGCGCTTCCGCGCACGGCACTCGGCAAGGTGGAGGTCGCGCGGCTCAGGGAGATGGTGGCCGCACACCCCAATCGCTGAACTCCCGCGCGGCCACCGCGCGATCCTCCAGCACCACGACATCGCGGTAGCGCCAGTCCCGCTTCAGCCGCGCGAAGGCGTTGCGCACGGCACGCGGCGGGCCTTCCAGCACCTGGCCGATGCAGTGGCCGCGCAGCGACAGGCAGCCGGTCACGCCGCGCGCCAGCAGGCCGGCGCGCAGCCGCGCCGCCAGCGCGGCCACGGCGGCGGCATCCGCCGCCACGCCGGGTTGCCCCACGCTCATCGCCACAATGCGGTGGAGGGTCATGCCGCGCGGAGCGTGGCCAGAACGTCCTGGACCTGGCGGCGCAGTGCTTCCGCCTGCTGGGACAATTCGCTGGCGGTGGCGTTCACCTGGGTGGCCGCGCCGCCGGTCTCCCCGGCTGCCTGGCGCACTTCCTCGATCCGGGTGGCGACGTCGCGCGTGCCGCTCGCGGCGGCCTGGACGCTGCGGGCGATGTCCTGCGTCGCGGCGCCCTGCTGTTCCACCGCGGCGGCGATGGCGACGGCGATGTCGCTGATCTTCACGATGGTGTCGCGGATGGCAGCGATCTCCGTGGCGGCGCCGCGCGTCGCGTCCTGCATCGCCTGGATCTGCTGCGCGATGCCTTCCGTCGCCCGCGTCGTCTGGCCGGCAAGGGACTTCACCTCGCTCGCCACCACCGCGAAGCCCTTGCCGGCATCGCCGGCGCGCGCGGCCTCGATCGTCGCGTTCAGCGCCAGCAGGTTGGTCTGGCCGGCGATGCTGCCGATCAGCTTCAGCACTTCCTCGATCCGCTGGGATGCGTCGTTGAGGTTGGCGACGGTGCTGTTGGTGCGTTCCGCCTGTTCCACCGCCGCGCGGGCGACGGCGGAGCTTTCATTGACCTGGCGCGCGATCTCGGCGACCGAGCTGGCCAGTTCCTCCGTCGCGGCGGCGACGGTGGCGACATTCTCGCTGGTCGTGCCGGTCACGTCGCTGACGGTATTGGCGCGCACCGCGCCCTGTTCGGCGATGCCGACGAGGGAGGTGGCGGCGGCGTTGAGTTCGGTGGAGGCGGAGGCGATGCCCTCCACCACCCCGCCGACGCGCGTTTCCAGCTGCTGCGCGACGCGCTCCAGGTCCTGCTTGCGGGTGATCTCCAGCGCGCGCTTCTGTTCCTCCTGCGCCGCCCGCAGCGTGGCGGCTTCGCGCAGGCCCTCGGCGAAGGTGGACAGGGCGCGCGCCATGGTGCCGACCTCATCATCGCGGCCGGTCTCGGGAACCACGGTATCGAGCTTGCCGGCGGCGACGCTGGTCGTCGCATCGTTCAGGCGCTTCAGCGGGCGCACCACGGCACCGAGGGCCATCGCCACCGCCACAATCACGGAGAGCAGGAGGGCGCCGGCGAGGACGGTCGCGGCGATCAGGACCGAGGCGTCCACTTCATCGGAGACGACGGCGCTGCGGCGGTCAGCGCGTTCCACCAGCGCATCCGTCAGGCTGCGGGTGGCGATGCGCAATTCATTCACCTGGCTCACGAATTCGCGGCGAAGCTGCGCCTCCGCCACGCGCTGCTGGCCTTCCGCCATCAGCCGGAGGGCGCTGAGCGCCGTTGAGCGCAGCACCTGGAAGCGCTGCTCGATGGCGTCCACCTGCGCCACCAGCGGCGTCCCGGCGACCGCCTCTCGCAGGTCGCGGATGCGCGTCGTCATCAGGGCGCCCGCCTGCTCCACATCTCGCTGCGCCTCGGCGATCGCGGCGGGTTCGCCGATGGCCAGGCTGCGCCATACCAGCTGCGCCATGTCGAGCAGCACGGGGTTGATGCGCGCCGAGGCGGTGGCGGCGCTGGCTTCACCCTCCACCAGGGCGGAGTAGGTATGGTCCACCTCGTTCGCCAGGCGCAGCGCGTAGGTGGCGCTGCCGGCGGCCACGGTGACGAGCAGTGCCACCGGCAGCATCGTCTTCCAGAGCAGAGACAGGTTGTTGAACCAACGCCGCATCGGATTCTCCCGCCAGGACCGGGCGATGGTCGCCCTTTGTCGCGGCTGCACGGCCGCGACGGTCCACTGGCATGGCTACCCTTCAGTAATCGCTAACGCGGTTCATTCCGTGATGGAAACACGCCAGGTGAAGCGCCGCGTTTCCCCCGCATTCAGCATCTCCATCCCCGGCTTGGACCAGACATCGACGTCATAGCCGTCGATGTCGGCATGGCCGGCCCAGGGTTCGATGCAGAGGAAATCGGCGCCCGGCTTCATCCAGAGGCCGAGCTGTCCGAAGCCCTGCCAGGCGATCTCCAGCCCCGGCGCGCCCGCGGCCGCATAGCGCAGGCGGCGGCTGGCGGGGTTCAGCAGGATCATCGCGCTGGGGCGGAACAGATCCTCCCGCAGTCCGAGAATCCTGCCATGCGTTGGCAGGGGGTGCGGCGTCTGGTCGATCAGGCCGCGGTCATTGAGGCGGAAGAAGGGGCCGGCTTCCTCCTGCTCGAACTCGATGCGGTGGGCCAGCTTGCCGGCGCCGCCGGGCAGCGGCCAGCGGAAGGCGGGGTGCGCCCCGACCGAGAAGGGCAGCGTGCCCTCCCCCGCATTGGTGACGGCATAGGTCACGCCGAGTGTCGCGCCATGCAGGGCGTAGGCGACCTCGAACCGGAAGGCGAAGGGGTAGATGGCGCGCGTCGCTTCCGAATCCGTCAGCAGGAAGCGGCAGCCGGTGGCGTCCTGTTCCACCAGCGTGAAGCGGCTGTCGCGGGCGAAGCCGTGCTGGCCCATGGGGAAGCGTGCATCGCCCAGGCGGAAGGTATCGTCCTTCACGCGGCCGACGATGGGGAAGAGCACGGGCGAATGGCGTGGCCAGGCTTCCCCGGCCTGCCAGAGCAGTTCGCGTCCCTCCGCATCCCTCAGGCTGGTGAGTTCGGCGCCATCCGCCTTCACCTCCGCGCGCAGCTTCGGCGTCGCCAGGCTGACGCGATCCGTCCCGGTGGTCATGGCAGTCGCTTCGCCTCCTGCCGCTGGTCATGCGCACGGGCGTGCAGCAGGGCAGCCGCGTGCAGATCCTCCGGCACCCCCGCCGCGCGGGCGGCGTCGGTGAGGAAGCCGAGGATGTGCTCCGCCTCCGTCCGCCCGCCCGCCTCCAGGTCCCGCAGCATGGAGGCTGTGTAGGCGCTGGCGGCGTCGGAGAACATGGCGCGGTAGCTGTCCATGAAACCGGGCGACATGGGGAAGCCGTTGGCCGCGGCGATGGCGGCGTTGCGTTCCAGCAGGGCGAGGAGAAAGCCGCGGCCGCCGGCGCGCACGATCTCGCCCACGCTGGCGCGCATCAGCACCGTGCCGGCGGCGACGGTGCCGAGGTGGACCAGCTTCTCCCACATCCGGCGGCGGATATCGGGCACCGCTTCCGCCACCAGCCCCGGCGCCTGGCCCAGCGCCGCGGCGAAGGCGGAAGCGCGGCCATCCATGGCGCCGTCCTGCTGGCCGAAGGTCAGCCAGTGCCAGTCATTCAGGTGCTGCACCGTGCCGTCGGGCCGCAGCGTCGCCGCGCATTTGGCAAGGCCCCCCCAGACGCGATCCGCACCGAAGGCGGCGTTCAGGCGGTCGATATGCGACAGGCCGTTCAGCACGGGCAGGACGCAGGCGCCGGCCTCCACCGCCGGGCGGATCGCCCCGATCGCCGCATCCAGGTCATAGGCCTTGCAGGACAGCAGCACGACGTCGAAGCCGGGGGTGGCTTCCACCAGGGTGGCGATGGGGGTGTCGAGATCGCCATGGATGCTCCGGATGCGCAGCCCGTCCCGCGCCAGGGCGGCGGCCCGGGCGGGGCGGACCAGGAAGGCGACTTCCAGCCCCCGCTGCATCGCCCTGCCGCCGAAATAGCCGCCGAGCGCCCCCGCACCCAGCACCAGCATCCGCATCGCCATCATCCGTTTCCCCGCATGGGGTGAACATCACCGATGCGGGCCGCCCGTCCAAGCCCCGACGACTCGCTTGAGGCCGGGCAATATGTTCTATATTTGTTCCATCAGCCTCGAAGGAGCATGGCATGGCGGTCGCGGCGATCCTGGCGGGCCCGGCGGATTTCGCGGGATGGCGGCAGGCGGCGCGCGGCCTGGTGGCGGCGGGGCTGGCGCCGGCGCAGGTGGAATGGCGCGTGGCTGGCGATGCGCCCGGCCTGTTCGGGGATGCGCCGCCCCCCGCCGCGCCCGAACACCCCGGCCGCTTCACCGTGCCCCGCGCCTTCATGAGCCTGGCGGAAGTCGCGATCCGGCACAGCGATCCCGAACGCTTCGCCCTGCTCTATGGCCTGCTGTGGCGTCTGCAGAACGGGGAGGCAGCGCTGATGCAGGTGGCGACGGACCCCGCCGTGGCGCGGGCGGAGGCGATGGCCAAGGCCGTGCGGCGGGATGCGCACAAGATGCACGCCTTCCTCCGCTTCCGGCAGGTGGAGACGGAGGCCGGCACCCGCCACGTCGCCTGGTTCGAGCCCGAGCATCACATCGAGGAGGCGGAGGCCGATTTCTTCGTCCGCCGCTTCGCAAGCCTGCGCTGGACCATCGTGACGCCCCGCCGGACGGTGGGCTGGGACGGGGAGAGCCTGTCCCTCGGCCCGGGCGGCAACCGCGCCGACGTGCCGCCGGATGACGCGGTGGAGCCCCTCTGGCGCGCCTATTACGGCGCCATCTTCAACCCCGCCCGGGTGAAGCCCAACGCCATGCGGGCGGAGATGCCCCGCAAATACTGGCGCAACATGCCGGAGACCTTCGAGATTCCCCGCCTGCTGGCGGAAGCGCCGCAACGCGTGAGGGAGATGGTGGCCCGCGGCGGCGCCGCGCCCAACCCGCAGCCGCAGCGCGCCATCCATGTGCCCCCCCAGGCGCCGATGGGGCAGCCCATCGCCGCCCCGCGCGTTGAGGGGGCCATGGACCTGCTCGACACCGCCCGCGACCCGTCCCTGGCGCTGGCCGACCTCCGCCAGGAACTGCTCGGCCGGGGTGACTGGCCGGACTGGGCAAGCCGCGCCACGCAACCCGTCCTCGGAGAGGGGCCGGTCGGCGCGCCGCTGCTCTTCGTCGGCGAACAGCCGGGCGATGAGGAGGACATCCAGGGAAGGCCCTTCGTCGGCCCGGCGGGGCGGCTGTTCAACCGGGCGATGGACGCCGCGGGCCTGCCGCGCGATGCGGCCTATGTCACCAATGCGGTGAAGCACTTCAAATTCACCCCGACCGGCAAGCGGCGCCTGCACCAATCACCGGATGCCGGCGACATCACCTACTACCGGCCCTTCCTGCTGCGGGAGATCGGGCTGGTGGCGCCGAAGCTCGTCGTCGCGCTGGGGGCGACGGCGTTGCAGGCGCTGACGGGGAAGAAACTGCCGGTGATGAAGTCGCGCGGCACGGTGATCACGGGGCTCGACGGGCACCAGATCTTCGCGACAGTGCATCCGAGCTACCTGCTGCGGATACCGGACGAGGAAGGGCAGGCGCGGGAATTTGCGCGATTCGTGGAGGATCTGAAGGCGGCGGGGCAACAGGTGGCGTAGGACGCCCGGGGGAAACGCTGTTTCCCCCGATACCCCCTTCGCCAGGGCCGAACCGGCCCTGGACCGTCGTCAGTTCAGGCGCTGGCGTAATTCTTCCAGCAGGCCGCGGACACGCATGGCCTGCGGACCCTCCGGCACCAGCTTGAGAAAACTCTCCAGCGCGGCGATGGCGGCGCCGATCTGGTCAAGGCGCTGATGCATCAGGCCGGCTTCCCGCCACAAGGGCGCGGCATCGGGGGCGATGCGCAGCATGTCCTCCGTGCAGGCCACGGCGCCGGCCAGATCGCCATCCCGCAGGCGGCGCACCTTGATGTTGTTCTGGAGGCGCAGCAGCACGGCGCGCTTTTCCATCCGCGCGAGCGACGCCGGGCCCAACTCCGCCTGGTCCCCCGCGAAACGCTTCAGGGTGGCGCGAAGGTCACGCGCCTCCATCGCACGGCCGCCGGCGAAGACATCCACCACCACCTGGCCGCGACCGGCCAGTGCGATCAGGAAATGGCCGGGGAAATCGATGCCATGCGCCTCCCACCCCGCGGCCTCCGCGGCATGCAGCCAGAGGATGCCGAGCGCGACCGGCAGGCCCCGCCGGCGTTCCATGACGCGCAGCAGATTGGCATTGGCCAGGTCCTCGTAATTCTCCTCATCCCCGGCGTAGCCGAACTGGCCATGGATGACCTGGGCGAGGACGGCGCGGCGGCGGGCGACGTCACCGGCATCGGCTTCCTTGTCCCCGGCGGCGGCGTTGACGGCGGCACGGGCCAGCGCGGTCAGGTGTTCCGCCCCCGCGCGCCAATCGGCATCCAGCGCATCGACGCGCGCGAGTTGCAGCGCGGCCAGGCCGATATCGATCTCGGAATCCGGCAAGGTGCCGAGCGCGGCCAGCGCCGACCGCGCATCCTGCAGCGGATTGCTCATGGCTCAGCCCTGGGGCGCCGGGACCATCCGGCCGACGCGGCGGCCGCCGAAGATATGGACGTGGAAATGGGGCACCTCCTGCCCGCCATCCTCGCCCATGTTGGACAGGATGCGATAGCCTGCGGATTCCAGCCCGAGGTCGCGCGCCACCCGGCCGACGGCACGCCAGAAGCCCGCAACCTCGGCATCGGAGGCATGCGCGCTGAAATCGGCGTGGGAGACATAGGCCCCCTTCGGGATCACCAGCACATGCACCGGCGTCTGCGGGTTGATGTCGTGGAAGGCCAGCGCGAATTCATCCTCATGCACCCGCTTGCAGGGGATCTCGCCCCGCAGGATGCGCGCGAAGATGTTCTGCGGGTCATAGGGCGGCAGGCCGGTGATGCGCGTCATCGTCGAAGCTCCGCAGGCGTGGTCTGGGCGCCTGTTCTGGTGTTGCCGGCCGGGCCGCGCAAGCGGCGCCGGGCGTCAGGGCAGCTTGGTGGTATTCGCGGCGCGGACCAGGCCCTTCGGGCGGGACGCCTTCTCCGCAATGCCGGAAATGCCCTGGCGGCGGGCAAGCTCCGCCCAGACCTCCGCCGGCGCGATGCCGGCATCCACCCAGAGCACCAGCAGGTGATAGAGCAGGTCGGCGCTTTCCAGCACCGTCGCGGCGCGGTTGCCCATCGTCGCCTCGATCACGCATTCCACCGCCTCCTCCCCCAGCTTCTGGGCGACCTTGGCGGTGCCGCGGGCCAGCAGGCGGGCGGAGTGCGAATGCTCGATGTCGCCGGCGGCGCGGCGGGCCTCGATGGTGCGCCACAGCGTGTCGAGGATCGCGGCCTCCGCGCCCTCCACCCTGAAGGGGCCGAGCGCGCCGGCGCCGGCGGCGGACGCGGCCTTCGGCATGGCGAGTTGCTGCGCCACCGGGATGCCGGGCGGCAGCGGCAGGCTGGCCGCGACCTTCAGCGCCTTCTTCTTCGCCTTGGGCAGCTTGGGCTTGGCCAGCTTGGCCTTGGGCAGCTTCGCCTTCACCAGCTTGGCCTTCACGGGCTTCGCCTTGGCCGGCTTGGCCTTGGGCGCCTTCGCCTTGGGCGCCTTCACCGGCTTCGCCTTGGGGATCGCGGCCTTGCCCATCACGCAGCCTCCGCCATGGGCCTGGTCGGCAGTCCTGCCGTCTCCAGCGCCGCCTTGGCCTCCGCGATGCGCATCTGGCCGTAATGGAAGACGCTGGCGGCCAGCAGGCCGGTGGCCCCGGCCCTGGCGCCTTCGACGAAATGCCCGACCTCACCCACGCCGCCGCTGGCGACGATCGGCAGCCGCACCGCCGCGCGCGCCGCGCGCAGCAGGCCAAGGTCGAAGCCCTGGCGGGTGCCGTCCCGGTCCATCGAGGTCAGCAGGATCTCCCCGGCGCCGCGGCGCTCGGCCTCCCGCACCCATTCGATGGCGTCGATTCCGGTGCCGCGGCGGCCGCCATGGGTGAAGACCTCCCACTTCCCGTCGCCGGAGGACCGGGCATCGATGGCCACGACGATGGCCTGGCTGCCGAAGGCCTCCGCGCCACGGGTCACCAAGGCGGGGTCGGTGACGAAGGCGGAGTTGACGGACACCTTGTCGGCGCCGGCCAGCAGCAGGCGGCGCATATCCTCCACCGCGCGGACGCCGCCGCCGACGGTCAGCGGGATGAAGACCTGGGCCGCGGTGCGGGAGACGACGTCGAGCATCGTGTCCCGCCCCTCATGGCTCGCGGTGATGTCAAGGAAGGTGATCTCGTCCGCGCCTTCGCGGTCATAGATCCGCGCCTGCTCGACGGGGTCGCCGGCGTCGCGGAGCTCGAGGAAATTCACGCCCTTGACGACGCGGCCGTCCTTGACGTCGAGGCAGGGGATCACGCGCAGGGCCAGCACCGGGGGCGCTCCGCTGGGGGACAGGCAAGTCCGGGTTTGTCAGGGGCCGCGCCGGGTGGCGAAGGCCCGGGTTGATTGCGACCGTTGGCGCCGCCGGTCAAGCGATGATCTGGCGGGCCCAGCCCAGCAGCAGCCCGGCGAGGACCAGGACCAGCGCCGCGCCGGCATCCCGGCGGCGGAAGGGCTGGCCCTTCACCGCCCGTGCCAGCGCCCGCACGGCCAGCCAGGCCGCGAGGATGAAGCAGGCCGTCTCCGCCAGTTGCAGCGGGGCGGCCATGCGCGGTTCAGGCGGCGGCGAGTGCCAGGGCGGCGGCGGGTTCCACGCGCCCGTCATACAGCGCGCGGCCCAGGATGGCGCCCGCCACGACGCCTTCGGCCTTCAGCGCCACGATATCGTCGGTGGAGGCGACGCCGCCGGAGGCGATGACGGGCATGGTGACCGCGCGGGCCAGCGCGGCGGTGGCGGTGACGTTCACGCCGCTCAGCATGCCGTCGCGGGCGATGTCGGTGTAGATGATGGCGGCGGCGCCCGAACCCTCGAAGGCGTTCGCGAGATCGACCGCCGTGGTGCTGCTCGTCTCCGCCCAGCCTTCGGTGGCGACGAAGCCGTCCCGCGCATCGATGCCGAGTGCCACGCGCCCCGGGAAGGCGCGGCAGGCGGCGCGGGCGAAGTCGGGGTCCTTCACGGCGGCGGAGCCGAGGATGATGCGGGTGACGCCGGCGGCGAGCCAGGCTTCCGCCGTCGCCATGTCCCGGATGCCGCCGCCCAATTGCACGGAAAGCCCGGGGACGGCAGCGATGATGCGCTGCACCGCCGCCACATTGGCGGGCTTGCCGGCAAAGGCGCCGTCGAGGTCCACGACATGCACCCAGGCGAAGCCCTGGCCGGCGAAGGAGGCGGCCTGGGCGCCGGGATCATCGGCATAGACGGTTGCCTGCGCCATGTCCCCGCGCTTGAGGCGCACGACCTGGCCGCCCTTGAGGTCGATGGCGGGATAGAGAACGAAACCCATGGGTATCACCCGCCCCCGATCAGGCTTTCCGTGCTGCGCCCGCGGCCGGGTTCCAGCAGCTTGTGGTAGAAATGGCCCGCGACGGTGCGGCCATCCACCCGCGCATAGGCGGGATGGGTGCCCCAGCGCGTGTAGCCGAGGCCCTCGAACAGCGCGATGGCGCTTGCCTGCGTCTCCCGCACATCGAGGTTCAGGACGCGGATGCCGGTGCCGGCGGCGTATTCCTCCACGCGCTCGACCAGCTGCCGGGCCAGGCCATGGCCGCGGGCATAGGGGGCGATATAGGCGTGGGTCAGCTGGGCGGCGAAGGCCTGCGCCTCGTTGTTGCGCGGCGGGCGGACCAGCTGCGCGCTGCCGACCACCGTGCCATCGAGGCGCGCGACGAAGAGCGTGCGGTCCGGCACCAGCAGCACGCCCTTGAAGTGGCGGGCCAGCGCGGCGCGGTCCTGGCTCTGCACCCAGCCGAAGCCGCCGCCTTCGATGATCGCGGCGTTCGTCGCCTCGCAGAGTTCGTCGAGGTCATGGGGCGAGAGCTCGGTGGCGATCTCCACCGCCATCTTGTGCTGGCCGGCACGCTGGATGGTGGGGCTCATGGGGTCCATCGCAGGAAATTGGCGAGGATGCGGAGGCCCACCAGGCTGCTCTTCTCCACATGGAATTGCGTGCCGGCGATGTTGTCGCGCCCGACGATGGCGGCGACCTTGCCGCCATAGGTGGCGCTCGCCAGCAATTCGCCCGGCCGGCCGCCGGACAGCGCGTAGGAATGCACGAAATAGGCGTGCGCGCCGGGGGCGATGCCCGCCAGCAGCGGATGCGCCGGCTGGTCCAGCACCAGGGCGTTCCAGCCCATCTGCGGCAGGGGCAGTGCCGCGCCGGCATCGTCGCGCGGGTCCATCGGCGCGATCTCGCCGCCGATCCAGCCGAGGCCGGGGGTCACGCCATGTTCCAGCCCGCGCTCCGCCATCAACTGCATGCCGACGCAGATGCCGAGGAAGGGCCTTTTGCGGGTCATCACAGTGTCGGTGAGGGCATCGACCATGCCCGGCAGGGCATCGAGGCCCCGGCGGCAGGCGGCGAAGGCGCCCTGGCCGGGCAGCACCACGCGGTCGGCGGCGCGGACATCGGCGGCATCCGTCGTCACCGCGACCTCCGCCGCGATGCCGGACTCACGGATGACGCGTTCCAGCGCCCGGGTGACGGAGGCGAGGTTGCCCGAGCCGGGATCGACGACTGCAATTTTCATGGCAGCACGCGCACCAGATCGGGCCGCTGCTGGCCGAGGCGGAACCAGGCAGTATCGAGGCTGTCCGCCACCACCACGCCCTGTTCCGGCAGGCCGAGGCGCGCCAGGCGGGCGCGAAGACGGTCCCGCGCCTCGAACCCCGCCAGGACGTGCAGCGCGACGGTGGTGGCGCTCAGGATCGGCTCCGGCAGCAGGAAGGCGGCGGCGACGGTGAGCAGGAGCAGGCCGGCCGCTTCCCACCAGAGCCGGTTCCAGGCGAACCAGAAGGGGCCGAGGATGGTGGCGGCGAGGGAGAAGCCCTCCGGCACCAGGACCGGGGCGCGGGTCTTCGGCTCCGGCCAGCCCTCCGGACCGGGGGGTGGGGGCGGGGCCGCGTGGACGGTGTAGAGCTTCACGATCAGCCCTCCAGCGAGCCCTTGGTGGAGGGAATTTCGCCGGCCATCCGCGGATCGGCTTCCACCGCCATGCGCAGCGCGCGGGCCACCGCCTTGAAGCAGGCCTCGGCCACATGGTGGGCGTTGGTGCCCGCCTTCAAGGTCACATGCAGCGTAATGCCCGCGTTGAAGGCAAACGCCCGAAAAAATTCCTCGACCAGCTCGGTGTCGAAGCTGCCGATCTTGGGGCGCTGGAAGGGCACCGACCAGGCGAGGAAGGGACGGCCGGAGATGTCGATCGCGGCCTCGGCCAGCGCCTCGTCCATCGGCAGCAGGCATTGCCCGAAGCGGCGGATGCCGCGCTTGTCGCCCAGCGCCTGGCGCAGCGCCTGGCCGAGCACGATGCCGACATCCTCCACCGTGTGGTGGTCGTCGATATGCAGGTCGCCCCTGGCCGCGACGGTGAGGTCCATCAGCGAATGGCGGGCGAGCGCGGTCAGCATGTGGTCGAAGAACCCGACCCCGGTCGCGACCTCGACCTGGCCGGTGCCGTCCAGGGCAAGGGTCAGGCGGATATCGGTTTCGGAGGTGGCGCGGGCGATGCTGGCGGTGCGCGTCATGGGCGCTGCACTAGCGGATAGGGCGGGCGGGGTCCACGCCCGGGTGATGGCGGGGGTGCAACAATCGGGGTGACGGCTGCCGTTGTTGCATATTTGTTCTGCATCATCGTTGCTGCCGCCCCGCATTGCACTGACACCGAGCCGATGCCACATGCGCGGGCCATGGACACCTCCCCCTCCCCGCATGATCCCCTCGGCTGGCACGGCACCACCATCCTCTGCGTCCGCAAGGATGGGCGCGTGGCGATGGCGGGGGATGGCCAGGTCTCGTTGGGCCAGACCGTCGTGAAGGGCAATGCCCGCAAGGTGCGGCGCATCGCCCAGGGCCGCGTCCTGGCCGGCTTCGCCGGGGCCACGGCCGACGCCTTCACCCTGCTGGAACGGCTGGAGGCGAAGCTGGAACGCTTCCCGGACCAGCTGGAACGCGCCTGCGTCGAACTCGCCAAGGATTGGCGGACGGATCGCTACCTGCGGCGGCTGGAGGCGCTGCTCGCGGTGGCGGACGGCAAGCGGTCCCTGCTGCTGACCGGCCAGGGCGACGTGCTGGAACCGGAGGACGCCGTGATCGGCATCGGCTCCGGCGGCAACTACGCGCTGGCGGCGGCGCGCGCGCTGCTGCCGGTGGAGGGGCTTTCGGCCGAGGAGATCGCAAAGCGCTCCATGGCCATCGCCGCCGGCATCTGCGTCTACACCAACGGCAACATCGTTCTTGAAATGATTGAATCGTGACAGAGACGGTAAACCTCTCGCCGCGGGAAATCGTCAGCGAGCTTGATCGCCACATCGTCGGCCAGAACGACGCCAAGCGCGCCGTGGCCATCGCGCTGCGCAACCGCTGGCGGCGCCAGCAACTCGCGCCCGGGCTGCGCGAGGAGGTGGTGCCGAAGAACATCCTGATGATCGGGCCGACGGGCTGCGGCAAGACGGAGATCGCGCGCCGCCTCGCGCGACTCGCCAATGCGCCCTTCCTGAAGGTGGAGGCGACGAAGTTCACCGAGGTCGGCTATGTCGGCCGCGATGTGGACAGCATCATTCGCGACCTGATCGAAGTCAGCATCACGCAGACGCGGGAAAACTCGCGCAAATCCGTGCAGGCGAAGGCGGAGCTGGCAGCTGAAGAAAGGCTGATCTCCGCGCTGGTCGGCGAAGGGGCCTCCGGCGAGACCCGCATGAAATTCCGCCGCATGCTGCGGGAGGGCCAGCTTGAGACGCGGGAGGTGGAGGTCCAGGTGGCCGACACGACCGGCGGCATGCCGATCGGCATGATGGACATGCCCGGCGCCCAGGGCCTGCAGATGCAGAACATGCAGGAGATGCTGGGCAAGATGTTCGGCGGCCGGCAGAAGCCCCGCAAGATGACGGTGGCGGAGGCGCGGCAAGTCCTGCTGAAGGATGAGGCCGACAAGCTGCTGGACCAGGAGGCGCTGACGCGCGAGGCCGTGGCCAATGCCGAGAACAACGGCATCGTCTTCATCGACGAGATCGACAAGGTCTGCGCCCGCACCAGCGAAGGCGGCACGCGGGGCGGCGACGTCTCCCGCGAAGGCGTGCAGCGGGACCTGCTGCCGCTGATCGAGGGTACGACCGTCACCACCAAGCACGGCCCGGTGAAGACGGACCACATCCTCTTCATCACCTCCGGCGCCTTCCACCAGGCGAAGCCGTCCGACCTGCTGCCGGAACTGCAGGGCCGCCTGCCGATCCGCGTGGAGTTGTCCGCCCTGACGCGCGACGACTTCCGGCGCATCCTGACGGAGCCCGAGCATTCGCTGGTGAAGCAGTACATCGCGCTGCTGGGGACGGAGGGTGTCACGCTCGACATCACCAGCGACGCGACGGATGCGATCGCCGAACTGGCGGCCGAGATCAATGCGACGGTGGAAAACATCGGCGCACGGCGGCTGGCGACGGTGATGGAACGTCTGCTGGACGAGATCAGCTTCACCGCCTCCGACCGGGGCGGGGAGACGATCACGGTGGATGGCGCGCTGGTGAAGACCCGCGTGGCCCCGCTGGCGGGCAGCGCGGACCTGTCGCGGTTCATCCTGTAGGACCGACCAGGGCACAGGGTCGTGTGGCGATACTTTTGGTATCGACTTACCGCAAGATGGTAAGTTATAACTTTCGTTGACACGGCATCCCTGGCGATGCCATGACGGAGGCATGAGCCGTGGCGACCCTGAAGCTGCGCGCGGTTGGCAATTCGGTGGGTGTGGTGCTGCCGAAGGAACTGCTCGCCCGCCTCAACCTGGCGGAAGGCGACAGCCTCCAGGTCGTGGAAAGCCAGGACGGGTTGCTGCTGACCGTCGTGCCGCAGGAAACCGAGGCGCAGCTCGACCTCGGGCGCGAGATGATGCGCAAGTACCGGGAGACCTTCGCGGCACTGGCGAAGTAGCGGGGGCGGCGTGAGCACCCCCCGCTGGCTCGACAAGCGGGCTTTGCTCTACCTCCATCGCGAAAGCCTGCGGCAATTCGGCGGCGCCGATGGGCTCCGGGATGAGGGGCTGCTGGACAGCGCCCTCGCCCCCCCTCTCAACCGTCATGCCTATGAGGCTGAGACGGATATGTGCCGCCTGGCGGCGGCCTATGCCCATGGCATCGTGCGAAACCATCCCTTCGTGGATGGCAACAAGCGCGCGGCCTTCGTTGCGGCGGGCGTCTTCCTGATGGCGAACGGGCTGGACCTGGTGGCGCCTCCGGCGATGGCCACGGTGGCAATGCTCGACCTCGCCGCCGGCGACCTGTCCGAAGACGAATTCGCGACCTGGCTGCGGGACCATACGGCGCCCCGTGCGTCATGACGCACGAACCCCCGTATGGTGTCGCATGTCCCTCACCATCGCGCCTCGCCCCTCTGGCATCCTGACCGACGACGCGCGGGAGGAACTCGCCCGCGCCGTCTTGCAGCTGGAGACCGTGTCGCTTGCCGCGCGCATCGCCGGCATGGTCGGCGCCCCCGTGGAGGCGCTGCGGTCGCGCCTGCCGGCGGGCGTGCAGTCCATGCTGGATGGCGCGGTGCGGAAGGCGTTGGCATCGGCCATGCAGGCGGCGCTCAAGGCCTCACCCAGCGCCAACCCGACCCCCTTCCCCACCGCCTGGTTCCATCGCGGCCTGGCGGCGGCGACCGGTGCGGCGGGCGGGGCGCTCGGCCTGCCGGGCACGCTGGTGGAGTTGCCCGTCTCCACCACGCTGCTGCTGCGCCAGATCGCCGCCATCGCCGCGGAGCATGGGGAGGACCTGGCGGACCCGCTGGTGGCGGCGGAATGCCTGAAGGTCTTCGCGCTCGGCGGGCGGGATGCGCGGGATGACGCCGCCGAATCCGGCTATTTCGCCGTCCGCGTCGCGCTGGCGGAGGCGCTGAAGGGCGCGATCGGCAAGGGTGTGGCGGGGATGCTGCTGCCGGGCTTCCTCGGCCCCATCGCCGCGCGCTTCGGCGGGCCCGTGGCGCTGAAGATCTCCGCCCAGGCGGCGCCGCTGATCGGCGCGGCCGGCGGGGCGGCGATCAACATCGCCTTCCTCGAACATTTCCGGGGCGTGGCCCAGGGGCATTTCACCGTGCGGCGCCTGGAAAGGCTGCATGGGACGGATGCCGTGAAGACCGCCTATGAGGCAATCGCCGCCACGCGCGACGCCCGCTTCATGGCCTGAATGCGGCAGCGGCACCGCGCGGGGCGCCATCGCACGCCGTCGTGACCAGCCGGAAAGAGAATTTCCCGCAACGTTACGCGGCCCCGCGCGCTGATTCTCACTAGCCCGTCAGTGCGCCGAACCATGACGGGCCCACGGCATTGCCCCCCCGAACAACAACCGGGGGCCACCGACCTTGCAGCTCGATCTCATCCTTCGCGGCCAGTCCAACGCCGCCTATCTCGCCGAACTCGACGGCTTCGCTGGTGCGGGAAGGCTGGTGACGGAGGTGGAGCGGCTGCTCGGCTTCGATGGCGTGAATGATCGCGTCACGCTGGTCTATGACCGGGATGCCCAGGGCGGCGACACCGCCTATCCCGCCACCGCCTTCCTCGATGAATGGATGGACCCAGCGCCGGGGGGTGGCTGGCAGGCCGGGGAGCTGGAGCAGCTTTTCCTGAGCCGCATGCGGCAATATCTGGCCGACGGGCCGGGCGACGCCACCGCGCTGGTCTGGCTGCACAGCGAATATGACAGCCGGGATGCCGATCTTTCCGCCTCCTCGCTCGCCCAGGCCATGCGGGTCGATGCGGGGCTGGTGCGCCAGGTGCTGGGGCGGGACATCCCCTACCTCTACGTCGCCGCGCATCCCTATGGCGACGGCACGGATAGCGGGCACCAGGCCATCCGCCAGGCGATGGAGACGCTGGCCGCGGACCCCGGCTTCAACGCCCGGATTGCGGCACGGGCGCCGGACCTCAACGTCGATCTCGACAACTACGATGGCAATGAGGCGACGCGGGAATATGGGGGCGCGCATATCTCGGCCTCCGACGCGCTGATCGTCGCGACGCGCATCGCGCGCGTGGCGGCGGAGGAATTCGCGGCCTATGCGAAGCCGGGATCGCCCGTCGCGCTGGCGGGCGGAAACATCGCCTCCGACGGGCCGCAGGTGGTGGCGGCGACGCGGCTGGAGCCGACGCGCCTGCAGGTGGATGTGCGGCATGACGGGGTGGCGGGCTTCGCGGCGCTGGATGCGGATGCGGCGGCCGGCGTCGGCTGGTCCGCGCTGCTGCCGAATGGCACGCGGGTGCCGGCGACCGGCGCGGCGATCCTCGATGCGGACAGCCTGGTGGTCAGTTTCGGCCAGGCGCTGCCGGTGGGCGCGGTGCTCGACTATGCCTGGGGCATCGGCAAGCTCTGGGGCGCGAATGGCACCGGCCAGGGCCATTCGGTAGCGGATAGCGCGGGCCTGCCGGTGTGGACGGCGGCGGCCGGCGTGGTGATCGGCAACGCGGCCCCGCCCCCCGTGGCGGCGCCCTCCCCCGCCCCGGCGCCCGCGCCACCGGTGGTGGCAGAACCCGCGCCACCGGTGGTGGCAGAACCCGCGCCACCGGTGGTGGCAGAACCCGCGCCACCGGTGGTGGCAGAACCCGCGCCACCGGTGGTGGCAGAACCCGCGCCACCGGTGGTGGCAGAACCCGCGCCACCGGTGGTGGCCGAGCCCGCGCCCGCGCCGGAACCGATCCCGGCACCCGCCCCGCAGCCCGGCACCCCCGCGGCGATCGACACCACCACCCTCCTGCGCGACCAGGCCACCGTCACGCTGCTGGCCCCCGACCTCGCGCTGGTGACCACCGCGGATGGCCGCAGCACGACCGTCGGCGGCAGCGAGATCCGCTTCGCCGATGGGCGGGAGGTGATCGGCAATGGCGGCAACGCGGCGCTGGTGGACCGGCTGCACGACATCGTCCTCGGGCGCGATTCCTCGCTGCTCGGCACCGGCTGGGCGGCGGATGCGCTGGATGCGGGGCGCATCCAGGCGCGGGACCTGGCAGACGGATTCCTCGCCCAGGGCGGCATCGGCGCCATCGGGGATGATCGCGCCTTCGTCACCGCGGCCTGGACCAACGCCGCCGGCGCGCCGCCCACCGAGGGCGGCGTCGCCTTGCTGCTGGAACGGCTGGAGGCCGGCAACCGCGCCGATTTCCTGGTCATGGTCGCGACCGAGGCCTACGTCATTGCTGCCCAGCCCGCACCCCCCAGCGGTACCTTCGTCGCGGATTGGGGCATGAGCTTCGGGGCCGGCCTGGTGCGGATGGCCTATGGCCGCGACGCCACGCTGGCGGAGCTTCGTGCCCTGGACGCGCAACTCGATGGCGGCTGGTCCCCGGCCGATGTGGCGCGGGCGCTGACGGCGACGGATGAATACCAGTCCCGCATGACCGGGCTGGACGAGGCCGGCGTGGCGACGCTGCTGCACCAGGGCGCACTCGGCCGCGCGCCGGACGCGGCGGAGCTGGCGGAATGGAACGGCCTGTTCGCCAACGGCGCCACCACCACCGACCTGGCCGCGGCCCTGGCCGATTTCTGGGAATTCCAGGCCGTCGTGCAGACCCGCGCGGTGGACGGCGTCTCCGTCATCGCCTGACCTGCATGGCCCGACCGGCCGCCGCGTCCCCGGGCTGATCCCGGGGCCGCGGCTTGCCGTTGTTTCACGTGAAATCCTCCGCGCCAGGGCTTAAATTGCGAACGACTCGCAATTGCAGAAAGCCCTGCCCCCATGTCCCTCATGCTCGATGCCGGCCTGATCCTGCTGCGGGAGGGCCTCGAAGCCGTCCTCGTCCTCGCCGCCCTTGCCGCCTTCGTCGGCCGCGCCGCACCCGAACGCGCCGGCGCGCTGGGGTGGGGCGCGGCCGCCGGGCTCGGCGCCAGCCTGGTGGTCGCCGTGCTCTACGCCATCTTCCTCGGCGGCGAGCATGATGACCGGATCGAGGCCGCGACCTGCCTGCTGGCCGCGGGGCTGATGCTGTGGACCGGCGGCTGGCTGGCACGCCATGCCGATCCCCGTGCCTGGTCGGACGCCCTGAAGCAGCAGGCGGGCCGCGCGCTGGAAAGCCGGCGCGTGGCGCTGGCCGTCGCCGCGATCGGCTTCCTCGCCGTGTTCCGCGAAGGGGCGGAGACAGTGCTGTTCCTGGCGGCGCTGGGGGCGGAGGCACAGCCGCTGCCTGTCCTCACCGGCGCGGCCGTGGCGGCGGTGCTGCTGTTCGGCTTCTGGCTGGCGATCCGCCGTGGCACGCGCCGCCTGCCGCTGCGGCCGCTGTTCCTGGGCACCAGCCTGTTCCTGCTGGTGATGGCGGCGCGCTTCACCGCGGCGGCGGTGCAGGAGATGCAGGAACAGGCATTCGTGAGCTTCACCCCGGTCGACCTGCCGGCGGCACTGGTGGCGATCGGCCTGCCGGAAAGCGCGGAGGCGCTGGTGGCCTTCCTGGTGGTGCTGTGCCTGGCGCCGATCGCGGTCCTGCCCCGGCGGCGGGTGGCGGCAGGGCCGGCGGCGGCGGAGTAGCGCCGCCCCCCGCAACCAGCACCGCCCCGCAGGGGGGCGCCGCCCTCCTGCAACCCCCGGCCAGGGTGCGGCGGGACCCTGGACCGCGGGATTCGGTGTCGGGGCAACGGGGCGTGACGGTTACCCCGCCCACCGGCATCCTCTCCCCATGCATCCGTCGCTCCACACCGGAATTCGAGAGGCCCTCGGCGCCCCGGCCTTCGCCATGGGGGCCACCTTCCTCGCCTTCGGGGCCGCGGTGGCGGAAGCCGGGCTGTCGCTGCCCTGGGCACTGCTCTGCACCGGCGCGGTCTATGGCATGGCAGGCCAGCTCGTGCTGCTGCAGGTGGCGGCAGGGGGCGGGGCGGCGCTGCCGGCGGTGGTGGCAGCGACGGCGGCCAATGCGCGCTTCCTGCCCATGGCCGTCGCCATCGCACCGCTGCTCGGCCGGGGCCGGGGGCGATACCTCGCCCTTCCGTTCATCGCCATCACGCCCTGGGCCGCCGGCATGCGCGTGCTGCCGGGGCTGCCGGAGCCAGCGCGGCGGCCCTGGTTCCTCGGCTTCGCCATCGCCTCCTGGTGCGCCGCCATGGCCGCCACCGCCGCCGGGCACCTCGCCGCGCCGAACCTGCCGGCCGAACTCCGCGCCGCGCTGCTCTTCGCCAACCCGCTCTACTTCGCCCTGCTGCTGGCGGCCGATGCGGCCAGGCCGGGCGTCGCGCCGGCACTGGCCGCCGGTGTGCTCGCCGCGCCCCTCGCCCTTGCCGTGGGCGGCGCCTGGGGGCTGCCGCTGGCGGGGCTGCTGGGTGGCACCCTCGCCTTCCTCTGGGGCCGCCGGCATTGAGCAGCGCGGATTGGGCGCTGGCGCTGACCGTGGGCATCGGCCTGGCGCTGCGGGGCTGCGGCCTGCTGCTGGGCGGCGCGCTGCGGCCGGATCACCCGGCCATCGCCTGGGCCTCGGCCGTGTCCGTGGCCACCCTCGCCGCCTTCGTCACCCTGGCGATCGCCGCCCCCGCCGGGCTGCTGGCCACCGTGCCATGGCCGGCGCGACTGGCCGGCCTTGCCGCCGGCGGCCTGGCCTACGGCCTGTGGCGCCACCGCCTGCTCCCGGCCATGGCGGCTGGACTCGTTACGCTGCTGCTGGCCCGGCTCTGGACGGGCTGATACACCACTCGCTGGAAGGACAAACCGAGGGAGCGGACGCCTGCACGACGTGTCGCCTGGATGATCGGCTTCGACCTGGGCTCGGAAGCCGGCCGGGAACGAGCGCGGCTGGCGATGGAGAATTTCGGCATCGCCTTCTTTGAATCGGACGTCGCCACCGGACTGGTCGTGCTGAGCCCCAACGCCTTCGCCATGTTCGGCCTGCCCGTGCCGCCCCGCATGCCGGTGGACCGCACGGGGTTCTGGGAATGCTACCACCCCGAGGATGTGGAGGCCGCCCGCGCCACCTTCGCCGCCGACCTGCGCGGCGAACGCAACCGCGACATCTACTGCGAGCGCGTCCGCATCATCCGCCAGACCGACCGCGCCATCCGCCATGTCGAATTCCTCGGCCGCATGTTCGGGCCGCCCGGCGCGCGCACCCACATCGTCGGCATGCTGCGTGACGTGACCGATGAGGCGGAGGCCGAGGCGCGCCGCAACCTGCTGGTGCGGGAGGTGAACCACCGCGCCAACAACACGCTGTCCGTCGTGCAGGCGCTGCTGCGGCTGACCCAGGCGGCGGATGTGCCGGACTACAAGCGGCGGCTGGAGGGGCGGATCCTCTCGCTCGCCCGCACCCAGACGCTGTTGGACCAGGCAGCGCAGCATCCGGCCGCCTTCGCCCTGCTGATCGCCTCCGAACTCGCCGCCTATCGCGACCACCTGACGCTGGAGGCCGATGACGTGCCGGACCTGGTGGCCAATGCGGTGCAGCCGGTGGCGATGATCCTCTACGAGATGGCCACCAATGCCGCGAAGCACGGGGCGCTCGCCCTTCCCAGCGGAGAGGTGCGGATCGAGGCAAGGGGCGAGGGGGCGGAGGTGGTGCTGCGCTGGACGGAACAGGGCGGCGCCCCTGTCACCGCGCCGCCATCGCGCAAGGGCACCGGCATGGCGGTGATCCAGTCGCAGATCCGTCGCCTCGGCGGCACGCAGCTTCTGGACTGGACGCCAGCCGGGTTGCAGGCGGAGCTGCGCTTTCCCCTGGCAAGCTGGGCCGGGAAGACGCCCGCTGAGGATCAATCGAAGCCGTAGAGCCGCGCCGGGTTGTCGACCAGGATCGCCTGGCGCGTCGCCGCCGCCGGCGCCCATTCCGCCAGCCGGTCCAGCAGCGCCGCATCGTCCGGGATGGTCGTGGCGTTGGGATGCGGCCAGTTGGTGCCCCAGACCAGCCGTTCCGGCACCGCCGCCACCAGCGCCCGCGCCAGCTCGCCCACCGCCTCAGGCCGCGCCTGGTCCAGCGCATAGGGGGAGGACAGCTTCATCCAGCCGCGCCCCGCCTGCATCAGGTCCATCACCACGGCCCAGGCCGGGCTTGCTCCCCAGTCCGAAAGCGGCAGCTGCGCGAAATGGTCGAAGACCACCGGGCAGGGCAGCGCGCGCAACACGGGCGCGAGCCCCGCGATGATGGCCGGCGTCGCATAGAGCTGCAGGTGCCAGCCGAGTTCCGCCATGGTCCGGCCCAGCGGCGCGACATCATCGACGCTCAGCGGGATGCCCTGAACGAGGTTGGCCCGCGCGCCGACCACGCCCTCCGCCGCCATGGCGCGGAGTCCGGCGCGCGGCGTGTCTGGCGCGACCACCGCCACCATCCGCGCGCGCCCGCGCCCGGCCTGGCGCAGCGCCGCCAGGTGCAGCGTGTTGTCGAGCCCGTAGGTGGAGGGCTGCACCAGCACATGCCGATCGACGCCGAGCCGCGCCAGCACGCGCGCATGGTCCGCCAGGCTGGCATCCGCATGGGGCCGCCCGCCCGGCGCCACCGGCGACGCCGCGTCATAGACGTGGTGATGGCAATCCACCGCGCCCGGCGGCACCGGCAGGCGGGGCGGGGCCGTGCCCGCGGTGAAGGGGATCTCGTGCGTCGTGCTCATGCCGCCTAGGCTAGGCGCAGAAGAACCAAAGGGCGAGACGTCCATGCTGCGCGTGTTCCTGACCCATACGCCCGAGATGCGGGCCGGCTACTACCCGCCCCGGGCGGAGGCCGCGCTGCGGGCGGTGGCGGAGGTCGTGCTCCACACCGGCGACCGGCCGCTGGCGGGCGAGGCGCTGGCAGGCGCCGCCGCCGGCTGCCACTGCATCGTCGCGGACCGGTCGACCCCCGGCCTGCCCGCCACCTTCGCCGCGGCGCCTGATCTGCTGGCCTTCCTGCGCGTGGCGGTCGACATCTCCACCATCGACGTGCCAGCGGCCAGCGCGGCCGGCGTGCTGGTGACGCAGGCGACGCCGGGCTTCACCGCCAGCGTGGCGGAACTCGCCATCGGGATGATGGTGGATCTGGCGCGCGGCGTCTCCGCCAGCAGCACCGCCTACCACAACGGCACGCTGCCGGAGGTGCGGATGGGCGTGCAGCTGGAGGGCAAGACACTCGGCCTGATCGGCTGGGGACGCATCGCCCGGCGCATCGCGCCCATCGCCACGGCGATGGGCATGCGCGTCGTGGTGCATGACCCTTACGCGGCGGTGGAAGGCGCCGAGGCCCTGGGACGCGACGCGCTGCTGGCCGAGAGCGACGTGGTGATGCCCCTCGCCGTCTCCACGCCGGAGACGCGGCACCTGATGAATGCGGACGCCTTCGCGCGCATGAAGCGCGGCGCCTTCCTGGTGAATCTCAGCCGGGGGGAGCTGGTGGATGAGGACGCGCTGGAGGCGGCGCTGGAAAGCGGCCAGCTGCGCGGCGCGGCGATGGATGTCGGCAGCGCGCCGGACCAGCGGCCGGCGCCCCGCCTGGCCGCGCGCGCGGATGTGGTGGCCACGCCGCATGTCGGCGGGCTGACGCCGGAAGCCGCGGAGCACCAGGCGATGGATACCGTCCGCCAGGTGGGGATGCTGGCGCGGGGCGAGATGCCGGATGGCGCGGTGAACGCCGATGCCGCGACGCGCTTCGCGGCCTGGGCGAAGGCGCGCTGACTACGCCGTGCGGCGCGCGGGCTCGGCCTCCCGCGCGCGCACGATCTCCCGCGCCAGCTGGTCCACCGTCAGCTCCTGCTCCACGGCACCGATCTGCATGGCGGCCTTGGGCATGCCGTAGACGACGCAGCTCGCCTCCGTCTGGCCGAGCGTCCGTGCCCCGGCGCGCCGCATGGCCAGAAGGCCGTTCGCGCCATCCTTGCCCATGCCGGTCAGGATGATGCCCATCGCATTCGCGCCCGCTGCCGTCGCGACGGATTGGAACAGCACATCGACCGAGGGACGGTGGCCGGATACCGCCGGGCCATCATGCAGGCGGCAGGCGTAATGCGCGCCGGTGCGCGTCACCTCCAGGTGGCGCGCGCCGGGGGCGATATAGATCTGGCCCGGCAGGATGCGCCGACCATCCGTCGCCTCCACCACCGTCATGGCGCATTGCTGGTCGAGCCGCCTGGCGAAGCTGGTCGTGAAGCCCGCCGGCATGTGCTGGGTGATCACGATGGCCGGCGCCGTCGCCGGCATCTGCAGCAGCAATTGCTGCAGCGTCTCCACCCCCCCGGTGGAGGCACCGACCGCGACGATGCGCCCGGCGGTGGAAAGGCGGGCATCCACCTGCAGCGGCACGCTCGCCACCGCACGCATGGCGCGGGCGCGCGGCCTGGCCGCGGCGGCCGCGCGGACCTTCGCGACCAGCTCCTCGCCCAGCGCCGTCATGCCGCTGCGGATATCGATCAACGGCTTCGCGACATAGTCGATGGCGCCCAGTTCCAGCGCCCGCAGCGCCGCATCCGTGCCCTTCTGCGTCAGGGTGGAGACGACCACCACCGGCATCGGCCGCAGCGCCATCAGCTTCTCCAGGAAGCTGAGGCCATCCATCTTCGGCATCTCGATGTCGAGCGTGAGCACATCCGGCGACAGCGCCTTGATCTTCTCCCGCGCCACCAGCGGATCGCCCGCCGTGCCCACGACCTCGATCCCCGGATCGGCGGAAAGGAGTTCCGTCAGCAATTGCCGGATCAGGGCACTGTCATCCACCACGAGCACCCGGATCGGCATGCCGCTCACCCTTCCTGTCATTCGAACATCTCGATGCTGCCGCCGACCGGACGATTGGCGAGGTGACGGCGCAGCTTGCCCTCCTCGGCGCAGACGATCTCCTGCGCCTCGGGCAGCAATCGCATGAAGGCGCGGCCGAGCACGGGCTGGTAGACGACACTGCGGGCGCGCGCACCGCCGAGGTGCCGCGCCACCGCCTGCATCCGTTCCGCCTTCAGATAGGCATCGATGAATTCGATGTTGCGGCTGCCGACGCTGTCCGTGCTGGCGCCGAGCCGCGCGCCGCCGAACAGCTTGACCTCCATCCGCCCGCGGTGCGCACCGCGCGCCAGCAGGTCGTTGACCAGGCGCTCCATCGCGAAATTGCCGTAGCGCAGGCTGGCCGCCGCCTTGCCCCATCCGCCATCGACGCTCGTCGGCAGCATGAAGTGATTAAGGCCGCCAACCCGCGCGACGGGGTCGCGGATGCAGGCGGAGATACAGGAGCCGAGCACGGTGACGATCACTGCCTCCTCCTCCGCCGAGACATGGTATTCGCCAGGGCCCACCTTCACCGCCCGCCGCCCGGCCAGCGGATCGCCGGACAGCAGCAGGCGCGATTGCAGCGCGGCGCCGGCGGTGGCCGGGGCCGACACCGCCAGGGCGGGGCTCATTTGACCCTGCGGTATATGGTCCGGCCGAGATGCGTGAAGCGTTCGCTCACGCGGTAGAGGCTTTCGGAATGGCCGACGAACAGGATGCCGCCGGGCTTCAGCATATCCGCGAAGCGGTCGAACAGCACGCGCTGCGTCGGCTTGTCGAAATAGATGACGACATTCCGGCAGAAGATCGCATCGAAGGGCCCGCGCATCGGCCAGGGGCCGAGCAGGTTGAGCGACCGGAAGGCGATGAGGTCCTTCAGCTCATCGCCCATGGCGACGGTGGAGGCATCGACACGCCGCACATGGGCACGCCGCAACTCCGCCGGGATGGCCGCGACGCGTTCCATGCCATAGAGTCCGGCGGCGCCATGCGCGACCATGTCGGTGTCGATGTCGGTCGCCAGCACCTTCGCGTCCCAGGTATCGAGGTCCGGCATGGCGCGATGCAGCGTCATGGCGATGGTGTAGGGTTCCTCGCCCGAGGAACAGCCGGCGGACCAGATCCGCAGCCGCCGCTGGTCCCGCGACAAGGCGGGCAGCACGCGGTCACCCAGCGCCTCGAAGTGATGGGGTTCGCGGAAGAAGCCGGTGAGGTTCGTGGTGATCGCATTGATCATCCGCACCCGTTCTTCCGCGCCGTCCGGGCCTTCCAGCATGGCGCGGTAGTCGCTGAAGCTGAGGAGGCGGAGCGCCCGCAGGCGCCGCCGCAGCCGCCCATGCACCAGGTCCCTCTTGTTCTGGCCGAGGACGATGCCCGAAGCCTCCCGCACCATGGCGGCGATGGCGACGAAATCCTCGTCAAGCAGGAGCACTTCCTGCATGAGCGCAGTGACCGAGGGTCCGGGCAGGGTTGCCGCGGCGGACATGGATCAGAACTCCTTCCACTCGTCATCCGATGCCGTGGCCTTGGCCTGGCTGGGCTGCGCGGGGCGTGAGGCGGGCCGCGCGGCGGCACGCGGGGCACCGCGGCCCTTGGGTGCGGGCGGCGCCTGGTCGGCGTTCAGCACGAAGGCGGAGACCATGCCGGACAGCGCCTCCGTCTGCTCCTCCATGGATTTCGCCGCGGCCGCCGCTTCCTCGACCAGCGCGGAGTTCTGCTGCGTGATCTTGTCCATCTGCGCGACGGCGACGTTGACCTGCTCGATCCCCGCCGATTGTTCCTGCGACGCGGCCGAGATCTCCGCCATGATGTCCGTCACGCGCTTCACCGATCCGACGATCTCATCCATCGTCTGGCCGGCCGCACCGACAAGCTTGGAGCCACTGTCCACCTTCTGCACGCTGTCGGAGATCAGTGCCTTGATCTCCTTCGCCGCATTGGCGCTGCGCTGCGCCAGGCTGCGCACTTCCGCCGCCACCACCGCGAAGCCGCGGCCCTGGTCCCCGGCGCGGGCCGCTTCAACCGCCGCGTTCAGCGCCAGGATGTTGGTCTGGAAGGCGATCTCGTCGATCACGCCGATGATGTCGCTGATCTTGCGGCTGGACTGCGTGATGCCGTCCATCGTCCGCACCACCTCCGTCACCACCATGCCACCGCGCGTCGCGATCTCGCTCGCCGAGGCCGCGAGCTTGTTGGCCTGCAGCGCGCTCTCGGCGTTCTGCTTCACCGTGCTGGTCAGCTCCTCGAGGCTCGCGGAGGTCTCCTCCAGGCTCGAGGCCTGCTCCTCCGTCCGCTGCGAGAGGTCCGTGTTGCCCATCGCGATTTCCCGCGACGCGGTGGCGATGGTGCCGCAGCTTTCCGTGATGCCGGCGACGACCGACGACATGGTGTCCAGCAGCCCGTTGATGCCGCCGCAGAGCGCGCCGATCTCCCCCGCCTTGCCGTCCAGCGGCACGCGATGGCTGAGGTCATTGGCCTGGGCGGATGCCACCACGGCCTGGGTCTGTGCCACGGCCAGCTTCAGGGCTTCCGCCGCATCCACCTGGGCGGTGATGTCGGTGGCGTACTTCACCACCTTGAAGGGCCTGCCGTTCATGTCGAGGATGGGGTTGTAGCTCGCCTGGATCCAGACCGTTCGGCCGCCCTTGCCGATGCGCTTGTACTGGCCCGCATCGTTCTCGCCCCGCGCGAGCTTGTCCCAGAATACGCGGTATTCCGGGCTCTGCCGATAGGCGGCCTCGACAAACATGGAATGATGCTGGCCGCGCACCTCTTCCAGCGAATAGCCGAGGGTATGGAGGAAATTCGCGTTGGCGCCGAGAACCCGACCATCCAGGCCGAATTCGATCACCGCCATCACCTTGTCGATCGCCGCGATCTGGCCGCGGAAATCGGCGTCCTGAAGCTTCGCTTCCGTCACGTCGGTGGCGTATTTCACCACCTTGAACGCCTTGCCATTGGCATCGAGGATCGGGTTGTAGGTGGCCTGGATCCAGACTTCCCGGCCACCCTTGGCGACTCGCTTGTACTGCCCCGCATCGTATTCGCCGCGGCCGAGCTTGTCCCAGAACGCCTTGTATTCCGGGCTCTGGCGATAGGGGGGATCGACGAACAGGGAGTGGTGCTGGCCGCGCACCTCATCCAGCGTGTAGCCGAGAACGGCGAGGAAATTCTCGTTCGCATGGACGACGCGGCCATCCAGGGTGAATTCGATCACCGCCATGGCCTTGTCGATGGCCGCGAGCTGCCCCTGCTGGGTGCGGAGCGTCGTCACCTCCTGCCATTCCAGGATGTTGCCGTCATAGGTGCCGTCGGGCGCGTGGCTCGCATTGACCGTGAGGGCGAACTTCACCTCGCCCACGCTGATGTCGGTGCGGTGGGGCAGGCGGGATTCGTCCGCCAGCATCCGGCGCTGATGCCGGGGATCACGATGGAAGGTGTCGATGCACATGCCGACGATCCGTTCCGGCACGAAGTTCGGCCAGACCTTGCGGAACTCCGGCTCGTAGCGCTTCAGGAGATCGACGGTCGTGCTGTTGACGTGGGTGACGACGAAGTCGCGGTCCACCATCATCATCGCCGCCGAGACCTTTTCCAGCGACTGGCCGATGTGATGGCTCTTCGCCTCCTCCATCGCCTGGGCGGTGACGTCGCGCACCAGGACCGCCAGGCGGGCCGGGCGGCCCGGTTCGGCCGCGAGAGGCTGCATCATCAGGTCGAGCGTGACGGTGTTCCCGCCGGCACCGGCATGGCGCAGCCGCGCATGGCCGGCCTGGCCCGCGGCGACGGCATCGCGGAACCGGCGAAAGGCCGCGCTGTCACGCTCCGCCTCCGCGAGCAGCGCGGCATGCGGCCGCCCCGCCAGCGCATCCGCCGACACGCCAAGCAGCGCGGCCAGCGGGGCATTCGCGTCCTGCACCACGCCGTCGGCGCCCAGCAGCATCATCGGCTGCGCCATGTCGATCGCCGCCATCATGGCCGCCATGTCGCGCGCGGAGGCGCGGCGATCGCCACCGGAGCGACGATCCGTGAAGCTCGCGGGCAGCAGGGCCCGTACCGTCCGGCTCATGAACATGGTCGTTCCTTCGCTGACGTCGTCAGGACAGGGTTGCGGGCATGCCCGGCGCCAAATCGGCGTCCGGCAGATTGAGAAGGTTGTCGAGCGAGACGAGGGAGACCATGGCGCCCTCACGCGGGATGAGGCCCGACAGCAGCCGTTCCGGCACGCTCATGCCGACTTCCGGCACGGGCCGGACTTCCTCCGCGCCGACGGTGATGATGTCGGACACGCTGTCCACCAGCAGCCCCGCCATCCGCGTCGCCGTCTGGATGATCACCACCACATGCATCGCCGTCACCGCCGTCTGTCCCAGCCCGAAGCGCGACCGCAGGTCGAGGATCGGCACGATGGTGCCGCGCAGGTTGATCACGCCCCGCACCCAGGCCGGCGCGTGCGGCAGCGCCGTCGTCTCCGACCAGCCCTTGATCTCCCGCACCGACAGGATGTCGATCCCGTATTCAGCATCGCCCAGCGTGCAGGTGACGTATTGCGCCACCATACCGCCAGCGCCGGCGCCTGCCGCCATCGCCAGGCCGCGTGCCTGCGCATCGATCCCGGCCATCCGGGGCTGCACCGAAATCTGCATCACAGTCTTCCCGCCTTGGGCCGGTGCCGGATGTCCCGCCACCGCACCCGGTTCCTGCGCGATCGACAACGTCCCCGCGGGGGCGTCAGAATGCCCGCCAATCGGCATCACCATCCCGTGCCGCGACCCGGGCGGGTCGCCGCGCCGCCGGTGGTGGCGCCTCTGCCGGTACCGGCCGCTTCGGAGCAGGCTTTGCTGCCTGTCCTTCCGCGATGCTGAAGGCAGACACCATCTGCATCAGCGTATCCGCCTGCTGCTCCATCGACTTCGCCGCGGCCGCCGCCTCCTCGACCAGCGCGGAGTTCTGTTGTGTGATCTTATCCATTTGTGCGACTGCGACGTTAACCTGCTCGATCCCCGCCGATTGTTCCTGCGACGCGGCCGAGATCTCCGCCATGATGTCCGTCACACGCTTCACGGAGGTCACGATCTCCTCCATCGTCTGGCCGGCCGCGCCGACGAGCTTGGAGCCGCTGTCCACCTTCTGGACGCTGTCGGAGATCAGCGCCTTGATCTCCTTTGCCGCGTTGGCGCTGCGCTGCGCCAGGCTGCGCACCTCCGCCGCCACTACCGCGAAGCCGCGGCCCTGGTCGCCGGCACGTGCCGCTTCCACCGCCGCGTTCAAGGCCAGGATGTTGGTCTGGAAGGCGATCTCGTCGATCACCCCGATGATGTCGCTGATCTTGCGGCTGGACTGCGTGATGCCGTCCATCGTCCGCACCACCTCCGTCACCACCACTCCGCCACGCGTCGCGATCTCGCTGGCCGAGGCGGCGAGCTTGTTGGCCTGCACGGCACTCTCGGCATTCTGCTTCACCGTGCTGGTCAGTTCCTCCAGGCTCGCGGAGGTCTCCTCCAGGCTCGAGGCCTGTTCCTCCGTCCGCTGGGCAAGATCCGCGTTGCCCGTGGCGATCTCCCGCGATGCGGTGGTGATCGTGCCGCAGCTCTCGGTCATCGCGGTCAGCACGCTGGTCATCGTCTCCAGCAGCCCGTTGACGCCGCCGCACAGCGCACGGATCTCACCCGCCTTGCCGTCGAGCGGCACACGGCGCGTCAGGTCATTCGCCTGCGCCGCGGCAACAACCTCCTGCGTCTCGCTGACGGCGAGGCGCAGCGTCTCGCCGAAGCGGAACTGCGCCGCCATGCCGTCCACGATGCGGTTGAGACCATCTGCAAGGCGCGCGATCGGTCCTTCGACGCCCTCGGCCGGAACACGGCGGGTGAAGTCATTGGCCAGCGCCGCGCTGACCGCTTCCTCCGCCTTGCCGACCGTCACGGCCAGGGCCCGCTCGGCCAGCACCTCGGCCGTCACGTCGCTGGCGTACTTCACCACCTTGAAGGGCCGGCCATTCAGGTCGAGGATCGGATTGTAGCTCGCCTGGATCCAGATCTCCCGCCCGCCCTGGCCGATGCGCCGGTACCGGCCGGCATCATACTCGCCGGCGCCCAGCTTCTCCCAGAAGGCACGATAGGCCGGCGTATGCCGCTCCGCCGGATCGACGAACATCGAATGGTGCTGGCCGCGGACCTGGTCGAGGGTGTAGCCGAGGGTCGCGAGGAAATTCGCGTTGGCGGTCAGGATGCGGCCATCGAGGCTGAATTCGATGACGGCCTGCGCCTTGTCGATCGCCGCGATCTGTCCCCGCAGATCGGCTTCCTGCAACGCCGCGGCGGTGACATCGGTGGCGTATTTCACCACCTTGATGGGCTTGCCATTGGCGTTCAGGATCGGATTGTAGCTGGCCTGGATCCAGACCTCGCGCCCGCCCTTGCCGATGCGGCGATAGCGCCCGGCGTCGTACTCGCCCAGTGCCAGCTTGTCCCAGAAGGCGCGATAGGCCGGCCCCTGCCGATCGACCGCATCGACGAACATCGAGTGATGCTGGCCGCGGATCTCCTCCATCGTATAGCCCAGCGTCGCGAGGAAGTTCTCGTTGGCGTCGATGACGCGGCCGTCGAGCGTGAACTCGATGACCGCCATGACCTTGCTGATGGCGGTCAGCCGGCCGGCGGCCTCGGCTTCCCGCTCGCATACAGCCGTCACGTCCGTCGCATACTTCACCACGCGAACGGGCTTGCCTTCCGCATCCAGGACGGGGTTGTAGCTGGCCTGTAGCCAGACCTCGCGCCCGTCCTTGGTCAGGCGCCGATAGCGCCCCGCATCATGCTCCCCGCGCGCCAGCTTCTCCCAGAAGGCGCGGTAGGCGGGCGCCTCGCGATCGGCGGCATCGACGAAGATCGAATGATGCTGGCCACGGATCTCCGCCAGCGTGTAGCCGACCAGGGTGAGGAAATTGGCGTTGGCATCCACCACGCGTCCATCGAGCGCGAATTCGACCGACGCCATGGCGCGATCCAGCGCCGTCATCCGGCGTGACAGATCCGTCTGGCGCGTGATGTCGCGCCATTCGACCAGGCGCTGCGACGTGCCCTCCAGCGGCATCACCGCGACGCTGAAGCGGGCGTCGCCGATATCGACCTCCGCGCGATGGCCACCACGGCGACGGGACAACAGTTCGCGCGGCAGGCCATCCAGCTGCGTACCTTCCAGCGTAGCGGGATCGGCCTCCGGCCACCGGGTGCGGAAGGCGGCCGCATGGTCGCGCAGCATCGCATGGGCGGCCTCATTCGCATGGCGGACGACGACATCGTCATCCACGAGCATCATCGGCAGGGCCGACTGGGCGATGGCGGCGCGATCGACAAGGCCGCGTGCCTCGGTCGCCGCCGCGGCCGTCAGGTCCCGGGCGAGGACGGCGATGGTTCGTGCCGCACCCTCATCCGCCGCCATCACGGCTGCGGAGAGTTCAAGCAGCACGCCGGCGCCGCCCGCGCCCTGGTGCCATAGCCGGGCCACCGTGTCCCGACCCTGCGCCAACTGGTCGAGGAAGCGTCGATAGGTAGCGCCATCCCGCTCTGCCAGTGTCAGCAGCGCGGCATGGGGGCGATCGGCGACAGCCGCCGGCGCAAGGCCCAGCAGCGCGGCGAAGCGGTCATTGGCCTCCAGCACCAGGCCGTCGGCCGACAGGGTCAGGCAGGCCTCGGCCCGCTGGATCGCTGCCTGGGCAGCCACCAGCCTTCGCATCTCCGCGCGGCGATCCCGGCCTGACCGGCGATCCGTGAAGCCGACAGGCAGCAAGGCCCTGGCGGCGCGTCCCATGAACATCGCTTTTCTTCCTCAGTCACGTGTTATTGGGCCGGCGTCGTTTCGGCGTCCGGCAGGTTGAGAAGGTTGTCGAGCGAGACGAGGGAGACCATGCCGCCCTCGCGCGGGATCAGGCCGGCGAGCAGCCGTTCCGGCACGCTGGTGCCGATCTCCGGCACGGCGCGCACTTCCTCCGCGGCGACGGCGATGATGTCCGACACGCCGTCCACCAGCAGCCCGGCCATGCGCGTCGCGGTCTGGATGATCACCACCACATGCATCGCGGTCGTGGCCGTCAGCCCCAGGCCGAAGCGCGCCCGCAGGTCCAGGATCGGCACGATGGTCCCGCGCAGGTTGATCACGCCCCGCACCCAGTCCGGCGCATGCGGCAGGGCGGTCGTCTCCGACCAGCCCTTGATCTCCCGCACCGACAGGATGTCGATCCCGTACTCCGCATCGCCCAACGTGCAGGTGACGTACTGCGCTTCAGCCGTCGCCGAAGGCCCGCTGTCCGGCCGTGTGGCGAGGACGCTCAATGCAGCACCGCGGCGGCCGGCGGGGCATGGCGGGTGGCGGCGCCGCGGTCCGTCGTCTCCGCGAGCCCGGCGACATCGAGGATCAGCGCCACGCGCCCATTGCCGAGGATCGTGGCGCCGCCGATGCCCGGGATGCGGCCGTAATTGCCTTCCATGCTCTTCACCACGACCTGGTGCTGACCGACGAGGTCGTCGACCAGCAGACCGACGCGCCCGGCATGATCGGTCTCCGCGATCACCACGATACCGCGCGACGGATCGAGGACCGCATCGGCGACACCGAAGGCGCGATGAAGGGCGAGAAGCGGGATGTAGGCACCGCGGATGGAGAGCACCTGGCCACGCCCCACGACATCATGGATGTCCTGCGGCCGGGGACGCAGGCTTTCGACGATGGAGGCGATGGGCAGGATATAGGCTTCCCGCCCCACCGAGACGACGAGGCCATCCAGCACCGCGAGGGTCAGCGGCAAAGAGAGCACGAAGCGCGATCCCTGCCCGAAGCGTGACTCCACCGCGATGCGGCCACCCAGAGACTGGATGTTGCGCCGGACGACATCCATGCCGACGCCACGACCCGAGACGGCGGAGACGACGGCGGCAGTGGAGAAGCCCGGCATGAAGATCAGCTCATCGACCTCGTTATCCGTCAGCACGGCGTCGGGCGCGACGATCCCCCGTTCCTTCGCCCGCGCAAGGACGCGGGCGCGGTCGATGCCGCGGCCATCGTCGCTGAGTTCGATCAGGATGCGACCGCCCCGCTGTTCGGCGGACAGATGCACCGTGCCCTGGCGCGGCTTGCCGGCAGCCTCCCGCACCTCCGGTGTCTCCACCCCGTGGTCCAGGGCGTTGCGCAGCAGATGCGTGAGCGGATCGGCCAGTTGCTCCACCACCGTCTTGTCGATTTCCGTCGCCTCCCCGGTCACGACAAGGCGGACATCCTTGCCGAGTTGCGCCGACAATTCGCGGACGAGGCGCGGCATGCGGGAGAAGACGGATTTCACGGGCTGGGTGCGGATGGCCATGACGCCCTCCTGCAGCTCCCGCAGGTGCTGGGATAGCGTCTCCAGCCCCGCGACCAGGCCGGGGCAGGCTTCCGGCGGCACGGCGTTACCGATTTGGACGAGCATCGCCTGGTTGATGACCAGCTCCCCCACCAGGTTCACCAGCCGGTCGACCTTGGCGACATCCACGCGCACCGACTGGACAGCCGCGGCCTGCTCCGTCCGCGGTACAGCGGTCGGGGCCGCCGCCATGGGCGGCGCGTCGGACGGCGCATCGACGGCCTCCGTGACCGTCCGGCCCAGGGGCTCGATGGTCAGATCGCATTCATCAACGACGAACTCGAAAATCTCCTCGACCTCGGCACGGGGCACCGGCGCGGCCAGGTCGAGCGTCCAGGCGAGGCAGGCGTCCTCGGGCTCCAGCACTTCCAGCCCCGGCAGTCGGCCCAGATCGACGGAGACGGAGACCGGGCCCAGTGCCCGAAGCGCACGGATCAGCAGCAGCGGTTCATTGGCATGGCGGAACAGCGCGGCATGCGGCCGGAAGATGATCCGCCAGCCCGCGCCGTCCGTCGCGGCGGGCGTAAGCGCGGTGGCCGGCAGGCCGGTCTTCATGGCGCGGCCTGGCGATTCCACCACCGCGGCGAGCGCGGCGATCAGACCTTTCTCGAAGCCCTCGGGCATCGCCTCGTCACGCTGCTCGGCCCCCAGCAGGTCCGCCAGCGCATCCGTCGCCTTCAGCAGAAGCGCCATGCGATCAGGCGTGCTGGCCAGGCTGCCATCGCGCAGATGATCCAGCAGCGTCTCCATGACATGCGCCAGGCCGACAAGGCGGGTGAAGCCGAAGGCGCCACCGCCGCCCTTGATGGAATGGATGGCCCGGAACAGGGCATGCATCGTGTCACCATCCGCGCGGTCCTCGGCAAGGGCCGACAGCTGCGCATAGGCGCTTTCCAGCAGTTCGGCGCTTTCCTCGAAGTAGGTGGCGCGGAGGTGATCAAAGCTCATGGCTCAGCCCGCGACGCGCTTGACGACATCGACCAGCTTGTCGGGATCGAAGGGCTTCACGAGCCAGCCGGTGGCCCCGGCGTTCTTACCCTCCATCTTCTTCCCGGAATCGGATTCCGTCGTCAGCATCAGGATCGGCAGCGACCGGCATTTCGGGTCGGCCCGCAGCGCGCGGATCAGCGCCACGCCGTCCATCACGGGCATGTTGAGGTCGGTGATCACCACATCCACCGGCCTTGACTGCAACGCCGACAGTGCCTTCTGGCCGTCCTCCGCCTCGCTCACCTCGAACCCTGCCTTGCGCAGGGTGAAGGAGACCATCTCCCGCATCGTCCGCGAATCATCGACGGTCATCACACGCTTCGCCATGTCACCTGTCCCCTTCAAGGGCCTTTCCCAATCCAAGATCCTCGATCGCATCGACCATCGCGGCCGATGGATGTTCCAGCCGGAAGACGATGCCGCGCGCCCGCGCCGTGGCGGCCGCGGCGGCCAGCACCTGCAGGCATGGCGTCATCGCGCGTTCCACCGCGCCGCCATCGACGCGGATCGGCCCGTCGGGCAGCAGGGCACGCAGCGCCGCCGCCAGGGACTCCGCCGCCGCCAGGTCCAGTTCCGGCGGCAGGCGATAGGCTTCGTGGCTCGGGGGCGTCGTGATGTCCGCGTCAGTCATTCATTCCATCCCGTCGGCCTGTGCCGGCGCCGCGTGCCGCACGGCACGTGAAAACAATCCGCCACAGGGCGGGTCAAAAAAGCTCGATGTCCCCCGCGCCCTCGGCCTCGTCGACCAGGGGCCCGCCCTCGTCATGCAGCAGGCGATTGAGGAAACGCTGCCGGACGCTGCTCAGGGATTGCTGGTCCAGCATCCGCCGCAGCAGCGGACCATCGGCCCGGACATGCGGCGCGAGGCCCGGCAGGGCGCGCATCGTGTCCGCCTGCAAGGCCCCCGCCGCCTCCCCGATCGCGCCCATGGCCTCGACCACATGGGTCAGGTGCTGGGTCGTGCGATCCTGGAACTGCGTGCCGGTCACGAGGCTGTCGACGATCGAATCGATGCCGGCCGCGGCGTCGCGCGCCTCCGACAGCGTCTCCGACAGGGCCCGGTTCTGTTCCACCATGCCGGCCATCACCGCGGCGAGCCTCGCCTGGCCATTGCCGACTTCCGCATTCTCGCCGCCTGCGATGCGCGCCAGGTCCAGCCGGGCGGCGCTGACGCCGCGGCCGGCGGCGGTGATGCGTTCATGCACCAGGCGCGACGTCGCGTTGGTTTCCTTGGCCAGTTCCTTCAGCTCATGCGCGATGACCTTGAAGGTCCCGCCGGCGCCTTCGGCGCGATGCGCCTCGATCGTGGCATTGATCGCGACGAACTGCGCCTGGCGATTGATCGCCTCGATCCTCGTGACGCATTGCTCGACACCGCGCACCTCGCGCGTCACCTCGTCCAGCGCCTTCATCATGCGCGCGGCCTGTGCGGCGGCATCGAGCAGGCCGCTGACGGCCCGCCCCAGCATGGCCTCGACGAAGGCCGTCGCCTCCGCCAGCGGCATAGGGCGCCCCTCCACCTCAATCATGCGCGCTATGGAGGCCACGCGCTCGACCCGCGCCGTCTGCGCTTCCGCCGCTTCCGCCAACTGCCTGAACCGGGCGCTCAGCATGACAGTGCTGTCCTCGATGAGGCGGGAGGAAGCGGTCACCTCCTCCGTCATCGCGATGAAGGCGCGGCGCTCGATCTCACCGAGTTCGACCCATTGCGCCAGGAGGGCCTCCGCCGCACCCGATCGGGCGGCCGGCGTTGGTTCCGGCGGGTTGGGCGGGTCATAGGGGGGCACGGGACATGTCCGCTGGTGGGGTGGCGACCCAGCCTGCGAGACAAGTGTTTAGCCTTTGTTGATTCCCGTCTGGCGCGACATTTCTCAACCGTTACCGACGCCGAAGCCCTGCACGAGGCTGCCCGCGATCAGCTGCCAGCCATCGACCAGCACGAAGAAGACGAGCTTGAAGGGCAGGGAGATCGCCGGCGGCGGCAGCATCATCATGCCGAGGCCCATCAGCACGCTGGCCACGACGATGTCGATGATAAGGAAGGGCAGGAAAAGGAGGAAGCCGATCTCGAAGGCGCGGCGCAACTCGCCAACCATGAAGGCGGGGACCAGGGCGCGCCAGGGCACTTCCTCGCCAGCCGCCGGCACGCGCAGGTTCGCGAGGTCGAGGAACAGCGCCAGGTCGGCGTCGCGCGCATGGGTCACCATGAAGGCGCGGAACGGTTCCGCAGCCGCCTTCAGCCCCGCAATCTCATCCAGCGTTCCCTGCGACATCGGCTGCAGGCCGAGGGCCCAGGACTGCTCCAGCACGGGCTGCATGACGAACCAGGTCAGGAACAGTGCCAGGCCGATCAGGACAGGGTTCGGTGGTACGCCCTGCGCACCGATCGCGCTGCGCAGAAGCGACAGCACGATGATGATGCGCCCGAAGGCCGTCGCCATCACCAGCAGGGACGGTGCCAGCGACAACAGGCCGATCAGGGCCGTCAGCTGCACCAGCCGCGCGGTGGCGCCAGCGCCGCCCTGCTGGCCCATGTCGATGTTCACGCTCTGCGCCAGCGCCAGGCTCGGCACCAGCAGGAGCATGCAGGCCAGGAGGATCAGGATGCGGCGCATCAGCCCTCCCCCGCCTGCGACGTTGTTGGAAGGGGCATGAGCACGTCCTGCGGGCCGCCGGTCAGCAGCAGCATCGGGCGGTTGTCGCAGCGCAGCAGCAGCAGGCGGCGCCGGCCGTCGATCGGCAACGATCCCTCGACTGCCAGGCGGCGCGTGCCGCTGCCGGCGGCCGCCGGCGCCCAGCCGAGGCGTCGCAGGCCGCGCGCGAGCAGCATGATGAGGATCAGGACGCCAGCCAGCGCAGCCAGTGCCGTCCCGATCGATTGGGGGTCCATGAAGCCGGCCTCCTGCCGTGCCAGTCGATGGACCTGAAGGAGAACCCTGGCCGTTTATTCGCTGTTAACCACGCGGATCAGGCGCGGACGGAGAAGGCGACCGCGCCGGCACCCGGACGCGCGGGGCGCGCATAGCCGGGCATGCCATTGCCTTCCGGCCTCGTGGCGACGCGCGCGATGGCCTTCACAACGCGGGCCTGCAGCGCCAGCGCATCCTCCAGCGCCGCGCGGTTGGCGGCGGCGCTGTCGCGCAGCCCGTCCACCAGCATCGCGACGCGGTGATCCAGCGGGCCGGCTGTATCGAGGCTTGCGCGGGCCTTCACGAAATCCTCCACCGCGATGGTCTTGGCGGGCTGCAACGCCGCGGCGGCGCGCAGGTCGCGGGCCTTCAGCGCGGCCGTCTCCTCCCGCAGCAGGGCTTCCAGGACCTCGGCGGCCTCGATCAGGGTCATGCTCATCGGCTGTTCCTTTGCATCTCACGCAGCACTGACTCGGCCAGGCCCAGTCCGCCCTGGCGTGCGACGGCATTGCCCATTTCCTGCACCAGCATGGGGCGCCACTGCGCCTCCCCCGGCCCGCCGGAGAACAGGCCCTTGCTGTCGAGGCCGGCAAACATTGGCTGGAGCAGCGCACCCAGCACCTGGCCTTCGAAGTTCTGCGCCGCGGTGCGCTGCGCGGCGGTGGTCGTCCCCGCCGTGGGCGGACGGGGCGCGTTGATGGCGGGCATGGTGCCGCCGGGCGGTCGCGATGCGATTTCCATGGCCGCTACCTCACTTCCAGTTCGGCTTGCAGGGCGCCGGCCGCCTTGATGGTCTGCAGGATCGAGATCATGTCGCGCGGCCCGACGCCCAGCTGGTTCAGCCCCTGCACGAGGTCCTGCAGCGTGGTCCCCCCACGAAGGATGCCGAGCCGCCTTTCGTTCTGGTCGTCCACTTCGATATTGGTCCGGGGCACCACCACGGTCTGACCGTTGGACAGGGGCCCGGGCTGGCTCACCTGCGGCGTTTCCGTCACGCGGATGGTGAGGTTGCCCTGCGCGATGGCCACGGTGGAGATGCGGACATTCGCGCCCATGACGATGGTGCCGGAGGCTTCCTCGATTACCACGCGCGCGACGTTGTCGGGCTCCACGCGCAACTGCTCGATCTCCGCGATGAGGCCGATGGCGTCGCGGCCCGCGAGGGTGATGGTGACGCTGCGCGGATCGGTCGCGCTGGCCGGGTTGCCGGGGGCGAAGCGGTTCACTGCGGCGGCAATGCGCCGCGCCGTGGTCAGGTCCGGGTTGCGCAGCGCCAGGCGGACGACGGGGCGGGAGGCGAAGGCGAAGGGCACTTCCCGCTCCACGATCGCGCCATTGGTGATGCGCGCCGCCGTCGGCACGCCGCGCGTGACGGAACTGGCCGCGCCGCGCGCCGCGATGGCGCCGGTGGCGACGGCGCCCTGCGCCACGGCATAGACTTCGCCATCCGCGCCCAGCAGCGGCGTCACCACCAGCGTCCCGCCGGTCAGGTTCGTGGCATCGCCCAGCGCGGAGACGGAGACGTCGATGCGGCTGCCGGTGCGGGCGAAGCCCGGCAGGTTCGCCGTCACCATCACGGCCGCGACGTTGCGCGTCTCCAGCTGGCGTTCCTGGTCGCGCGTATTGACGCCGAGGCGTTCCAGCATGCCGATCAGCGACTGGCGCGTGAACACCGCGTTGCGCAGGCGGTCACCCGTGCCGTTGAGACCGACGACCAGGCCGTAGCCCACCAGCTGGTTGTCGCGCATGCCTTCGACATCCGCGATGTCCTTGATGCGCACGCCACCCTGGCCCAGCGCGGGCAGGGAGACGAGCAGACCGAGCAGGAAGATGAGGCTGCGCATGGTCAGAACGGCAGGATGATGTCGAGCAGCTGCTGCCCGTAGCGGGGCTGCTGCACATCGCTCATCGTGCCGCGTCCGCCATAGGCGATCCGCGCTTCCGCCAGGCGGTCATGCTTCACCGTGTTGTCGCTGGCGATGTCCTGCGGCCGGATGATGCCGGAGACCTGGAGGTCCCGCAGTTCATGATTGACCCGCACCTGCTGGCGCCCCGCGACGACGAGGTTGCCGTTCGGCAGGGCCTGCGTGACCGTGGCGGCGACGCGCAGCGTGACGGTTTCCGTCCGCTGGATCTGGCCGGAGCCGGCGGAGGAACTGTCGGAGGCGCCGGAGACGAGGCGCGACGGGTCGATCCCCCCCGGCAGCAGGCGCGCATAGCTGGACTCGATGCCGAGGATGCGCGGCAGGCCCAGTGATTCGGTGTTGGCGCGCGACCGTTCCGTGGTGTTCTGCAATTGCGCGCGATCCTCGATGGCGACAAGGACGGTGACGAGGTCGCCGACTTGGGCCGCGCGCTGGTCGCGCAGGAAGGTGCGGCTGCCCTGGCGCCACAGCGAATTGGCCTCCGCCGGCGCGGTCTGCGCGGCTGGCATCGGCATGCTGACCGGGCGCGAGCCCGGGTTCTCGATCGGCGCCATCGAAGGCGCGCGGCCCAGTTCCGACAGCCGTTCCGAACAGCCCGCCAGCGACAGGACCAGGATAAGGGGGAGGGCGGGCTTCATCTTGAGGCTTGTTCCCTGCGGTTGACGCGGGCGGCGATGGCGGGGGGCAGGCTGGTGGCGGGCGCGGTGCCGATGGCGCGGGCGCGGCCCGGGCCCAGCACCTCCGCCTGCACGACGCTGCCGGTGCCGAGGTTGAGGACAAGGACGGTCCGCCCGCGGAGCCCGTCCTCCAGCGCGCGGGCCTGCGCGATGAGCGTCAGGCCGGGCGCCTGATGCGTGAGCTGCACGATGGAATCGCGCGCGATGACCGGCACGGCCACGACATCGGCGACGGCCAGCGCCTGGCCAGCGGCGAAGGCGCGGCGAAGGCGCTGGCCCACGACCAGATCCGCATCCTCCGCCGCATTCGTGGCGGCGCGGTCCACCGCCTGGCGCGTGACGCTGACGTCCGCCGGCATCACCATCTCCCCGGCCCGCAAGGCCCGGGCGGCGACGACGACATCGCGCATGGCGACGGCGCGGCCGCTGACACGCTGGTTGAAGGTGGGCATGCCCTCCGCCACCACGACCAGCGTGGCGGAGAAGCGACGCGTGGCGCCATCCCACAACGCGCCATCGACGGCGATGCGGGCATCCGGCGCGCCCGCGGGCAGGTTGGGGGGCTGGAAGCCGGGGATGTCCAGCTCCAGCTCCGGATCGGCGCCCAGCGCCACCAGTTCCAGCCGCAGCGGTTCCAGCACTTCCTCCCGCCGCATGGCGCGTCCGGGGCGTTCCACGACCACACGCTCATCGCCCACCATCGGGCGCCAGGCCAGGCCGAAGTCGCGCGCGATGGCGGCGAGTTGCGGTGCCTCCACCACGAAGCGCCGGCCCGGCGCGGGGGCGGGGCCGAGCGTCGCATCGGCGCGCGGGCCCGCATTCTCGAAGATGTCGCCCAGCGTCACGACCGAGGCTTCCACCACCGCCTGCGCGCGCGGCGCTGGGCCCTGGGCCAGCGCCGGCAAGGCAAGCAGCGACAGCGCGAGGATGGACGACAACGCGCGCATCAGCGCATCCGCGTGAGGGTGGACAGCATCTCGTCACCCGCGGTGATGACCTTGCTGTTCATCTCATAGGCGCGCTGCGCGGTGATGAGGTTCGTGATCTCCTGCACCACGTTCACGTTGCTCGACTCGAGAAAACCCTGCTGGATCTGGCCGTAGCCGACCGCGCCGGGCACGCCCGGCTGCGCCTGACCGGAGGCGGGGGTGGCGAGGAAGAGGTTGTCCCCCGTCGCTTCCAGCCCGCCCTCATTCGGGAAGATCGCGACCTGGATCTGGCCGACATTCTGCGGCTGCACCTGGCCATCGAGCTTGACCAGCACCTCGCCCGCCGCGTTGATCGTCACGTCGCGCGCCGCGGCCGGCACGACGATGCCGCCGGCGACGGGGAAGCCATCGGCCGTGACGATCGTGCCATCCGGCGCCAGGCCGAAGCTGCCGGCGCGGGTATAGGCGGTCTCGCCGGACGGCAGCGTGATGGGGAAGTAGCCATTGCCGCGCACCGCCAGGTCGAAGCGGTTTTCCGTCTGCGTCAGGCTGCCCTGTTCGGAGATGCGGTAGATCGCCGCCGTGCGCACGCCGAGGCCGAGCTGCGCGCCGGAGGGCAGCACCGTGCCCTGGTCGGAGCTCTGCGAGCCCGCGCGGCGCAGGTTCTGGTAGATCAGGTCCTGGAATTCGGCGCGGCGGCGCTTGTAGCCCGTCGTGCTCATATTCGCGATGTTGTTGGAGATGACCTCGACGTTGGTCTGCTGGGCCTGCAGGCCGGTCGCGGCGATATCGAGTGCGCGCATGGCGTTTTCGGTTCCTGTTCGTTCAACGGCGACGGAGGATGCGGTCGACGGCGGTGCCGAGCCGCTCGCTTTCCTTTTCGATGAATTGCGCGGCGAACTGGAATTCACGCAGCCCCGCGGTCAGCCGCGTCAGCTCCGCCACCGGGCTGACGTTGGATTCCTCCACGGCGCCCTGCACCACGCCGGGTGCCTCGACGGGCAGCGCATCCACGCCCTGCGGCGCGTTGAACAGGCGGCTGCCTTCGGCCTGCAGGCGCTGCGCATCCTCGAAGCGCACCACGCGCAGCCTGCCGATGGGCCCGCTCTCGCTTTGCAGCGTGCCATCGCCCTTCACCTCGATCCGCACATCGCCGGGCGGCAGGGTCAGCGGCTGGCCACCCTCGCCCAGGACGGCGTTGCCCTCCGCGTCCACCACGCGGCTGTCGGGAGACAGGGTGAAGTGGCCGGCGCGGGTGAAGCGTTCGCCCCGCGGCGTCTCCACCGCGAAGAAGCCGTCGCTGCCCAGCGCCAGGTCCAGCGGATTGCCGGTCTGCCGCAGGCTGCCGGCCGACATGTCGCGCCAGGTGGCACGGTCCTGCGTGAAGGCCAGCTGGTCGCCGCCCGTCGGCGTCTCCGCACCGGACTGGCGGGACAGTTGCTGGGCGAAGATGGTCTGGCTGGCCTTGAAGCCCGGCGTGCCGGCATTGGTGATGTTCGCCGCCAGCACATCCGTGGCGCGCGATTGCGCCGCCAGGCGTGACAGGACGATGTAGCCAGGCGTGTCCATGCGCCGCGGTCCTTCCTGGTCGCATCCCCCGAAGCCGGGCGATGCGCGATGGGGCAGGCGGTCGGGATCTTCGCGACCGCCTCGTCGGCCTTCCGGCCAGCAAGGGTCCACGGCAGCTCTTCCGCCTCGGCTCTCGATCTACGGTTCAGTTGTTGCCGGGGTCTGAAGGGGCGTTCCGCCGGGCAAGGACACGTTAACAGCCGGGGCATAGATCGATCCTGCATTCCAGGACGGGGGCCCCATGACCGACGGCGCAGCAGCAGCGAAGGACGCACCGGCGAAGAAGGGAAAGGCGCGCCTCCTCATCATCGGCGCTGCCGTGGTCCTGCTGGCCAGCGGCGGGGCGGGTGCCGCCTTCTTCCTGAAGCTCGGCCCCTTCGCCGGTGGTGGCGCCCCGCATGAGGAAGCCGGCGCGACCCAGGCGGCGCCGCCGGTCTTTGTCGAGATTCCCGACATCGTCGCCAACCTGAATGCCGGCGCGCGCCGGCAATCCTTCGTGCGCCTCAAGGCACGGCTCGAGGTCGCGCGGCGGGAGGATGTGGCGATCGCGACCGCGGCCATGCCGCGCCTGCAGGACCTCTTCACCACCTATCTGCGGGAGATGCGGCCGGAGGAACTCCGCGGCAGCATCGGCACGCAGCGGCTGCGCGAGGAGCTGCTGGCCCGCGCCAATCTGGCGACGCGCGCCGGCACCGTCACGGATGTCCTCTTCGTCGAACTGATCGTGCAATGAGCGACGAGCCGACCCTTCCCGCCGCCGAGGAACCCGCGGAGGATGATTGGGGCGCCGCCCTGGCCGAGGCCGGGGAGGATGACCTGGCCGCCCAGGCAGCGGCGGAGCGCATCCTGCTGGAAGCACCCCCCCTGCCCGCCGCGGCGGAGCCGACGCGGGTGCTCAACCAGGCCGAGATCGACAGCCTGCTCGGCTTCGGCAGCGGCAATGGCGGCGACGATGGCGGCGGCAGCGGGATGGAGCGCGTCATCGCGCGCGGCCTCGTTTCCTACGAACGCCTGCCGATGCTGGAGATCGTCTTCGACCGGCTGGTGCGCATCCTGTCCACCACGCTGCGCAACTTCACCTCTGACACGGTCGAGGTCTCGATCGACGAGATCCAGTCGCTGCGCTTCGGGGACTACCTCAACTCCATCCCCCTGCCCGCCATGCTGTCCGTCTTCAAGGCGGAGGAATGGGACAATTACGGCCTGGTCGTCGTCGATTCAGCGCTGATCTATTCGGTGGTGGACGTGCTGCTCGGCGGACGGCGCGGAACCTCGGCCATGCGGATCGAGGGCCGCCCCTACACCACCATCGAGCGCACGCTGGTGGAGCGACTGGTCAATGTCGTGATGAACGACCTGTCGGAGGCCTTCGCGCCGCTCTCCCCCGTGCGCTTCAAGTTCGAGCGGCTGGAAGTGAACCCCCGCTTCGCCATGATCTCCCGCTCCTCCAACGCCGCCGTGCTCGTGCGCCTGCGCATCGACATGGACAGCCGGGGCGGTGAGCTGCAGCTGATGCTGCCCTATGCGACGCTGGAGCCGGTGCGCGACCTGCTGCTGCAGCAGTTCATGGGCGAGAAGTTCGGCCGCGACAGCATCTGGGAAACACATCTGGCCGAGGAGTTGAGGCAGACGGGCGTCGCACTCGACGTCGTGCTGGATGAGCAGAGCATGGCCCTTTCCGATGTGCTGCGCCTGCAGGTTGGCGACCAGATCCTGCTCAGCGTCGGCCCCGGCGCGCCCGTGCGGCTGCGCTGCGGGGAGACGTCGCTGTTCGAGGGGCTGGTCGGGCGCCGCAACGACCGGCTGGCGGTGCGGATCGAGAATGTGCTGGCGCGCGAAGACGCCGGCCGGGCGGCGGAGGAAACGGCATGAACATGGCGATGATGGAGTGGCTGCTGGAAGCTGCGCTGGTGGTGGGCATCGTCGCCGCCCTGCCGGCGGCGCTCCGGCTGGAACGCGCGCTGAGCGGCCTCAGCAAGGACAAATCCGTCGTCATGGACAGCGTGCGCGGCTTCGCGGAAGCGACGAAGCAGGCGGAATCCTCCATCGTGCGCCTTCGTGCGACGGCCGACAGCGCATCGCGCAGCGTGGCGGAACAGGTGCAGGCCGCGACGGCGCTGCGCGATGACCTCCGCTTCCTGACGGAACGCGCGGGCGTGGCGGCGGACCGCCTGGATACCAGCCTGCGCGGCGGGAACCGCGGCCCGGCGCAGGAGCCCGCCGGCACCACCGCCATCCCCCGCGCGCGCGCCGAGCAGGAGCTGCTGCGCGCCATCAGCCGGAGCCGCAGCGCATGAACGCCGCCAATGCCGTGCGCGTCCTCCTCGTCATCGCGGGCTTCCTGCTTGGGCTGAAGGGCATGGCGCTGGTCCGCGATTTCCCGGGCATGACGGGGGCCCTGACGGGCTTCTCCGCCCCCGCCATGGCGGCCGATCCGCCGGCCGCCGCGGCGCCCACCCTGGCACCCGCGCCCGCCGCCGCCGCGCCTAGCGCGACCGATGCGATGGCCGCGGGCCTGCGCGCCCGGCGCGAGGCGCTGGAGGACCGGGAGCGCGCGATCGCCACGCGGGAAGCGCTGCTGGCGGTGGCCGAGCAGCGCCTGGCCGCGCGGCTTGCGGAGCTGACGGCCCTGCAGGGGCGCCTGGAACAGGCCGATGTCGATGCGCGGGAACGCGAGGAATCGCACTGGCGAACCATGGCCAAGCTGTACGAGACGATGCGGCCGCGCGAAGCCGCCGCCGTCTTCAACGAGCTCGACCTGCCCGTCCTGGTGCAGGTCGTCGAACGGATGAACGACCGCAAGGCCGCCCCCGTTCTCGGCGCCATGCTGCCGGACCGTGTCCGGCAGCTCACCGTCGAACTCGCCCGCCTCCGCGCCGCACGCCCCCCCGCCTGACCGCGGTCGCGTGACTCATACGGCCTGAAAACGCCGCCTGAACAGAAGGGACAGGACTGCCATGACCATCGACCGCAACATGAAGGTTCTCGTCGTCGACGACTACAAGACGATGACGCGCATCATCCGCAACCTGCTGAAGCAGATCGAGTTCAACGAGACCGATGAGGCGTCCGACGGGCATGAGGCGCTGGCCAAGCTGCGCGCCGGCAATTTCGGCCTGGTGATCAGCGACTGGAACATGCAGCCGATGACGGGCCTCGACCTGCTGAAGGAAGTGCGCGCCGATGCGCGGCTGAAGCACCTGCCCTTCATCATGGTGACGGCGGAAAGCAAGACCGAGAACGTGGTCGCGGCCAAGCAGGCCGGCGTGTCCAACTACATCGTGAAGCCCTTCAATGCGGAGACGCTGCGCGACAAGATCGAGAAGGTGCTGGTCCATGCCTGACCAGGCGCCACCCGTCGCGATCCGGGGCGACCTGGACACGACCGTCCAGTCCTTGATGTCGGAGCTGGATGCGCTGAGCCGCATCATCGCCGATGCACGGCAGGAAGTCGCCGCGCTGCGGGCCGATGATTCGGATGTCGCCGACATACCCGGCGCGACGGATGAGCTGGCGGCCATCGTCTCCCACACCGCCCAGGCGACACATGAGATCCTGGACAGCTGCGAGGCGCTGGAAACGGTAGCCGCCCGCGTCGGCGACGTGGATGCCGATGTCCTCCAGCACGCGATCACGCGGATCTACGAGGCGTGTTCCTTCCAGGACATCACCGGCCAGCGCATCGCCAAGGTCGTGGCGGCGCTGCAGGCGGTGGAACGGCGGATCGCACGGGCGCGGCAGGGGATTCCCGACCGCATCCCCGCGATCGCCGCGGCGGCCACGCTGCTGAACGGCCCGCAGCTGCCGGGCAACGGCATCAGCCAATCCGCCATCGACGCGTTGTTCGACTGAGGGCACGGGCGCAGCGCCGCCCGCGGCCCTGTGCCCCTTCCTGCCCCATCGCCGGGGCTCGCCCAAGCCGAGGTTTCGCCTGATGTCCCGCACCCGTGTCGCCGCCTGGCTCTGCGCCGGCCTTCTCGCCCTGGGTGGACCCGTGGCCGGGCAGGACGTGCGGAGCGGATCCGCCCCTTCGGTCCGCGTCCGCACCGGCATCCACCCCACCTTCACGCGCATCGTCTTTGACTGGCCGGAGAACGTTCCCTACAGCGTCGTGCAGAACGGGGAAACGGCGGAGCTGCATTTCGGCCGCGCCGCGCGGCTGGACACGACCGCGCTCGGCCGCCCGTTGCGCAATTTGGCGGGGGCGGAGCACTCAGCGGAGGGCATGGTCTTCGCGCTGCGCCCGGGCGTGCGGGTGCGCCACCTCACGGTCGGGACCTCCGTCGTGGTGGACCTGATGGACCCGGTCGCGCCCGTCGCGGCGGAGCCGCGCCGCCAGCCGCAGCCGCCAGCGCCGCGCCCGCAGCAGGTGCAGGCGCCGCAGGCAGTGCCCCCCCAGGCGACGCCCGCCCAGGCGCCAGGGCAGCCGCGCCCGCCGGCCGCCGTGCCGCAAGCCTTGGCGCCCACCCCTGCGCCGCCGCCGGGCAAGGCGCCGCAACCCACCGCCGCCACAGCGGCCCCGGCGCCGCCGCCCATCGCCGCGCCGCCTCCATCGCCTCCCCCGGTCGCCAGCGCCACCCCCATGCCGCCACCGCCCATCGTGGCCGCGCCGCCGGGCACGGAAACCGGCCCCGCGCCCATCCGCCTGCCCTTCACCGGCGCCACCGCTGCCGTCATGCGCGGCGACAGCGTGCTGCTGGTGTTCGAGGATGCGACTGCGCCTGACATCGCCAGGCTGCGCCGCATCAGCCCCCTGCTGGCCGGGGCGGAGATCGTGGAGATGCCTGGCGGCACCGCGCTGCGCCTGCCCGCGGCATCCGGCATCAGTCGCGATGCCCAGGGCTGGCTGATCACGCCCGCCACCGGCCCGTCCCCGCGCGGCACGCCGATCGATCCCACGCGGCTCGGCAATGCGCTGTCGCTGCTGCCGGATGCGCGGCACCCGATGGCGGCGCACGCCAACATCCCGCGCCTGCTCCATCTGCGCGACGAATCCGACTCCAGGCTGCTGGCCCGGCGGCAGGACCTGCTGGCGCGCATCGCCGCCGCCCCGGCCGCGATACGGGATTCGCTGCGCGGCGAGTTGGCGGAGACGCTGCTCGCCCTCGGCCTGGCGCCGGAAGCGCAGGCCGCCCTGAAGCTCGCCACCGGGGATGATCCGCGCCGCGTGCAGCAGCCCCAGGCGCTGCTGCTCTCCGCCGCCGCATCGCTGATCGCCGGCCGGCTGGAGGAAGCGCGGGAGGCGCTGGCGAATCCCGGCCTGCCCACGGACGGGGAGGTTGCGCTATGGCGCGGCATCGCCGGGATCCAGGAGGATGGGGGCGTCGCCGATCCTGCCTTCCGCGCGGCGCTGCCGCTGCTGACCGCCTATCCCGGCGCGCTGCGCAACCGCCTCCTGCCGCCCATTGCCGCCGCGCTGGCCGAAGGGGGTGCCATGCGTGACGCGGCCGCGCTGGTGGAAGCGGGCGGGGAGGCGTCGAACCATCCCCTGGCGCGATTCGCCTGGGCCCGCGTCCTGGAAGCGCGGAACGAGGTGGAGCCCGCGCTGCTCGCCTATTCCATGCTGGCGGACAGCCGGGACCGCGATGCGCGCGCGCGTGCCCTCGGCCGGCTGGCGGAGCTACGCCTGGCAACCGGGCGGATCGATGCGGGCGCGGCGGCGGAGGCGCTGGAAGCCTCCATCCCGGCCTGGCGCGGCGACCGGCGGGAATTGCAGCGCCGCCAGCGGGCGGCCGAGTTGCGCAGCCGCGCCGGGCAGCACGCCCAGGCGCTGGCGCTGATGCAGGATACCGCGGGCGCCTTCCCGGAAGCGGCGGACAGCCTGCGCGCCGCCATGCGTGGCGCCACGGTGGCCGCGCTGGCGGATGCGAACACCGCGCCGCTGGACGCAACCCGCCTGCTGGCGGAACAGCGCGCCAACCTCGTCCCCGATCCCGCGCTGGATGCCGCGGTTGCGCGCATCGCCGAACGGCTGATGGCGATGGAGCTTCCCGCCCAGGCGGCGACGCTGCTGCGGGAAGCCGTGCCGACCAGCACCGATCCCGGCGGGCTTTCCGTGCGCCTGGCGGAGGCACGGCTGGCAGAGGGCGATGCGACGGCGGCGCTGGAGGCGCTGCGGAACAGCGGCGGTGCCGCGCTGCCCGGTGAGATCGGCCTACGCCGCGCCCTTGCCGAAGCCAATGCCCGCCGCCAGACCGGCGACCGCGCCGGCGCGATCGGCGTGCTGCGGGTCCTCGGCCCCGATGGCGCCGCGCCGCTGTCGGAGTTGCTGGCGGAGGCGCAGGACTGGACCGGCGCCGCCACCGCCCTGGCCAGCCACATGGAACGCTCCATGCCGGCAGAAGGCCCGCTGGACGATGCCGCGCGCCGCTACCTGCTGCGCATGGCCGCCTTCCTGGCCCTGGCGGGTGACCAGACGGGCCTTGATGCGCTGCGCGACCGCTACGCCCCGCGGCTGCCCGCCGGCGCCTTCACGGAAGCCTTCGCCGCGCTGGCAACACGCAGCACCGGCGCGCTGAACCTGCCGCGACTGCGGGAGGAGATTGCCGGCGCCCGCGCGCTGCAGAACCAGGCCCGCGCCCTCCGCTGATGCGCCGCCCGGCGGCGCTGATACGCCGCCTGGTTAACAACGCTGAATCACCCAAGCGCGAAGGTCACGGCATGGACAGCAACCGCACATCGCCCATGGCGCTGGCAGAACGGCGCCTGCACTGGCTGGAACAGCGCCAGCGGGTGCTGGCGCACAACATCGCCAATGCCGACACGCCGGGCTTCCGCCCGCGGGACCTGACGCCCTTCGCCCAGGCCGTGAACACGGCACAGCAGGCGCTGGCGCAGACATCGCCGCGCCATCTGACGGGGCCGAATGGCGATGGCCGCGCGCGCCCGGACCGGCGCGCGGTGGAGACCAGCCCGGATGGCAACGGCGTCTCCCTCGACCGGGAAGCGCTGAAGGTCGCCGAGACCGACCAGGCCCATGCGATGGCGCTGGCGCTCCATCGCCGCTGGGCCGGCATGTACCGCACCGCGCTCGGCCGCGGCAGCTGAAGGAACGGGACCGCATGGATCTTGACCGCGCCCTCTCCATCTCCGCCGCCGGCATGGCCGCGCAATCCACGCGGCTGCGCGTGGTGGCGGAGAATCTGGCGAACCGCGACAGCACGGGGCAGACGCCCGGCGCCGATCCCTATCGCCGCCGCACCGTCACCTTCACCAACAACATGGACCGGGCACTCGGCGCGCCGACCCTGCGCGCATCCCGCATCGGCACGGAGCCCGGGGCCTTCCCCGAACGCTACGAACCGCAGCACCCCGCGGCGGATGAGCGCGGCTACGTCAAGACGCCGAACGTCAACAGCCTCATGGAGGTGATGGACATGCGCGAAGCCCAGCGCAGCTACGGCGCCAACCTCTCCGTCATCGAAACCACGCGCGGCATGCTGATGCGCACGATCGAGGCCCTCCGCGGATGATAATCTCCCCGAACAACACGCCGGCGGTTGCCGCCTATCGCGCCACGGCCGGCCTTGGCGGCCCGGAGGCGCCCGGTGGCGCCGGCATCGGCGAAGGCTTCGAAGCGGTGCTCGGCCAGGTGATGCAGCAGGCCGTGGGCAAGGCCCGCGCGGCGGACCAGGCCACGCAGGCGGGGCTGACCGGCCAGATGGGCACCACGGAAGTCGTGATGGCCGTCGGCCGCGCCGAACTGGCCCTGCAGACCGCGGTGGCGGTGCGCGACCGCATGGTCACGGCCTACCAGGATGTGATGCGCATGGCGGTGTAACCCCGCCAAGCGATCCGAACTGAACCGCAGGAGGCGGTTGCACCATGGGTGATGGCGATACCATCGCGCTTGCCGGCCAGCAGGCGCTGTGGACGGCGCTGCTGCTGGGCGGGCCATTGCTGGTCCTGCTGCTCGTCATCGGCATGGCCATCGCGGTGGTGCAGGCGCTGACGCAGATCCAGGAAGCGGCGCTGGCCTTCGTGCCGAAGATGCTCGCTCTCGGCATCGCGCTGCTGCTGGGCGGTTCCGCCGCCGCGGGCATCATGCGCGGCTTCACCACCACGCTGTTCGACCGCATCGTCGCGGTGGGCGGCGCGGGGTGACCATCCACCTCCTCCGCGTGGCATGACCGGCACGCCCGAACTGGCGGAGATCGCTTTCGCCGCCATGCTGCTCGTCGCGCGCCTCGGCGCCTGCGGGTTGCTGCTGCCGGGGCTGGGGGAGATGGACATCCCCGCCCCCTTCCGCCTGGCGCTGGTGCTGGCCCTGGTGCCGCTGCTGCTGCCCGGCCTGATGCCCGGACTGCCGCGCGCCCCGGACGATATCGGCGCCTATGCGCTGCTGATGGGGGGCGAGGTCGCGATCGGCCTCTGGATCGGCATGCTGGCGCGGCTGGTGGCGCTGGCGCTGGTCATGGCGGGGCAGCTCGCCGGCAGCTTCATCGGCCTGTCCAGCATCTTCGCGCCCGACCCCACCATGGGCGCGGGCAGCACCGCGCTGTCCCGCTTCATGGGCCTGGCCGCGGCGGCACTCGTGCTGTGCACCGGCCTCTATGCGCTGCCGCTGCGGGCGCTGGCGGAAAGCTATGCCGTGCTGCCGGCCGGCGCCGTGCTGGATGGCGGCTTCGCGGCCCATGCGATGGTGGAGACCAGCGCGGCCTGCCTCGCGCTCGCCATGCGTCTCGCGGCGCCCCTGCTGCTGCTGGCCGTCATCGCCCAGGCGGCGACCGGCCTGCTGGCCCGCGTCGCCCCGCAGGCGCAGGTCTTCGTCCTTGCCGCGCCGGCGCAGGTGCTGGCGGGCCTCGCCCTCTTCGCGCTGCTGCTGCCGGCGATCTTCGCGCAGTGGACGGATAGCGTCCGTGCCGCCTGGTCGCTCCTCCCGGGTCTCGGCTGAGCCATGTCCGGGGACGACAAGGACGCCGACGACAAGACCGAGGAAGCCACACCGCAGAGGCTGGAAAAGGCGCGGCGCGAAGGCGATGTCCCCCTGTCCCGCGAAACCGTCCACGCCGCCTCCCTCGGCGGTGCGGCCCTCGGCCTCGCGATGATGGGGCCGGAATCCGGGCGCGCGATGATGGAATCCGCCAGCGCCCTTTTCGCCAATGCGCACCAGTTGCAGGCGCGGGAGGCGGCGATCGACCTGCTTCTCGCGGCGGCGCCCGCCATGCTGGGCGTCGGCGGCCTGGCCGCCATCGGCGCCGTCGCCGCGACGCTGCTGCAGACGCAGTTCCTGGTCTCCGGCAAGAGCATGATGCCCCAGTTCTCCCGCATCAACTCGATCGCCGGGGCGAAGCGCATGCTGGGGATGCATGCGCTGGAGGAATTCGCCCGCACGCTGGTGAAGCTCGGCGCCGTCGGCGTCGCGCTCTACTGGCAGGTCGAGGATATCGGATCGCTCGTCGCCGCGCTGGCGGAGGGGCCGGGCGCGCTGACGGGCGTCATCTCCACCCGCCTCGGCAGCCTGTTGTCGGCCACCCTCGTCTCCCTCTGCGGCATCGCCGCGGTGGATCTCCTCTGGGTCCGCATCCGCCACGGCCGCAAGAATCGCATGACGCGGGAGGAGATGAAGGACGAATTCAAGGAAAGCGAGGGCGACCCGCATTTCCGCGCCCACCGCATGGCCAAGATGCGCAGCCGCGGCCGCCGGCGCCAGGTGGCGGAGGTGGCGAACGCCACCGTGCTGGTCACGAACCCCACGCACTACGCCGTGGCGCTGGCCTATGAGCGTGGCAAGGACGCCGCGCCCCGCATCATCGCCCGCGGCGTGGATGAGCTGGCGGCCAAGATGCGCGCGGCGGCGGACAAGCACGGCGTGCCGATCATCCCGAGCCCGCCGCTGGCGCGCGCGCTCTACAAGCTGCCGGAGGATGCGCAGATCCCGGAGGAGCATTTCCGGGCGGTGGCGGAGATCATCGCCCTGGTGTGGCGCCTGAAGCAGCCGCGCCAATAGGCGGCTACAGTGCCCGCAGGCCGCGGCGCTGCGCGGCCTCATCCAGCGCGTTCTGCTCCGCCCGCATCGCCTTGTCCCGCGCATCCTGGGCGCGGCGGTCCAGCAGCCATTCCACGGCGCGTTCCCGTGCACGCTGCTGGGCCAGGGCGGCGCGCGCGGCCTCCACGGCCTGGGCCGCCAGCGCGGCCTCGCCCGCCGCCCTTTCGCGCGCGGCGTGGGCCATGGGCAGCCAGGCGGCCAGGCTGTCGGCGAATTCCCCGGCACCGGCGGCCAGTTCCAGGTCCAGCGCGCTTCGTGCCGCGGCCTCACGCTCCGCCGCCGCGGCGGCGCCGGCCTGGCGGGCCACCAGGTCACGCCGCGCCGTGGCCACTTCCAGCCCGCGCAGCTTCAGCAGGGCGGAAAGCGGATCGCGCCGCGCCATCAGCGCATCGTCTCCGCCAGGCGGGTGAAGGCGTCATCGACGCCGATCCGCGCCTCATCCTTCCGCTGCGCCAGGAAACCCTCGATGCGCGGCGCCAGGCGCAGCGCCTCATCCACCGCGGGGTCGGTGCCGGCGCGATAGGCGCCCAGCCGCACGAGGTCCGCCATCTCCGCCGCGATGGACAGGATGGCGCGCGCGCGCAGCACGACGGGACGCTCCGCTTCCGTCAGGCAGCCCGGCACGGTACGGGACAGGCTGCGCAGCACGTCGATGGCGGGCCAGCGGCCGCGCTCGCCGATTTTGCGGTCCAGCACCACATGCCCGTCGAGGATGCCGCGGACGGCATCGGCCACCGGTTCGTCATGATCGTCGCCCTCCACCAGCACGGTGAAAAGGCCGGTGATGTGCCCACCCTGGTGTTCCAGGCACGGCCCCGCGCGTTCCAGCAGCCGCGGCAGCTCCGCGAAGACGCCCGGCGTGTAGCCGCGCGTGGCCGGAACCTCCCCGGCCGCAAGGCCGATCTCGCGGCAGGCCAGCGCGAAGCGCGTGACGCTGTCCATCATCAGCAACACATGCTTGCCTTCGCGGGCCAGGGATTCCGCGATGGTCATGGCCGCGAAGGCGGCTTCCCGCCGCATCGGCGCCGGCGCGTCGGAGGTCGCGCAGACCACGACGCTGCGCGCCAGGCCTTCCGGGCCCAGATCATCCTCGATGAATTCGCGCAGCTCGCGCCCGCGTTCGCCGACCAGGCAGATCACCGCCGCGTCGCAATCCGCGCCGCGCGCCAGCATCGACATCAGCGTGGACTTGCCGACGCCCGAGGCGGCGAAAAGGCCAAGGCGCTGTCCGCGCCGCATGGTGCAGAACCCGTCCAGCGCCCGCACGCCGAGGTCGAGCCGCGGGCCGAGCCGCGCGCGCAGCGCCGCCTCCGGCGCCTTCACCCGCACCGGCAGCGCCACGGGCCCCTTCGGCAGGGGCCCCTTGCCATCCACCGGGCGCCCCAGCGGATCCACCACGCGGCCGAGCCAGCCGGGCCCCGGGGAGAGGGTCGCCGTGCCCGCGAGGGCCACCGGCGCGCCGAGCCGGATGCCGTCCAGCGGCGCGAAGGCCACCGCCCGCGCGCCCCGCGCGGAAATCGCCACGACCTCCGCCGGCACCTCGCCATCGGGCGAGGCGAGGGACAGGCGCGACCCGACGGCGACGAAGCCGCTCAGCCCCGTCACCTCGACCGACAGCGCATCGATGGAAGCGACCGCGCCCGCGATCCGCTCGCCCGATCCGACGACCCGCAGCGCATCGGCGGCGCGGCGGGCGGATAGCGCGATGCTCATGCGCGCCGCCACACGCCCCGAAGCCCGGGCACCGCCACGAGCGGCGCCTGAAGGCCGAGCAGCGTTTCCGTGGCGCCCAGGCAGATCACACCATCCGGCGCCAGATGCGCGGCGCAGGCGGCGACCACGCGTTCCTTCGTCGGCGGATCGAAGTAGATCAGGACATTGCGCAGCAGCACCACGTCGAAGGTGCCCAAACTGCGCAGATCGCCCAGCAGGTTCAGCACCTCGAACCGGCAAGCGCGGCGCAGCGACTCCGCGATCCGCCAGCCATCGGGTTCCTGCCGGAACCAGCGTGTGCGCTGCACCGCCGACAGCCCGCGCTCCATCTCGAAGGAGGTGTAGAGCCCTGCCCGCGCCCGGTCGACCATCGCGGCCGAGAGGTCCGTGCCGAAGATGTCGAGGCGCCGGCGGAAGCCCGCTTCCTCCGCCGCCATGGCGACGGAATAGGCTTCCTGGCCGGAGGAGCAGGCCGCGGACCAGATGCGGATCGGCGCGCCGGCGGGGCGCGCCGCATCCAGCTCCGGCAGCACCGAATCCGCGATCTGGCGGATCGGCAGCACGTCGCGGAAGAAGCTCGTCTCGTTGGTCGTCGTGGCTTCCGCCATCTCCCGCAACAGGGCAGGCCCGTCCGCCGTCGGCAGGCGGTTCGCCAGGTCCGTCAGGGAGGACAGGCCGCGCTGCTTCATCATCGGCGCGAGGCGCGCCTTCAGCAGGTAGCCCTTGTCGGCGGAGAGGGCGAGGCCGGAGACGGCGCGGATGGCCCGCGCGATCTCCGTGAATCCGGCATCGGTCATGCGGCACCTGCGATTTCGGCAACGCGCCGGGCGAGTTCCTGGATGGGCAGCACTTCCCGCGCCGCCCCGCGTTCGACCACCGCGCCCGGCATGCCCCAGACCACGCTGCTCGCCTGGTCCTGCGCGAGCACGAGGCCACCCGCGCCATTCACTGCCACGGCGCCGGCCCCGCCATCGGAGCCCATGCCCGTGAGCACCACCGCCGCGGCGCGGGCGCCAAAGATGGCGGCGACGCTGCGCAGCATCGGGTCCACCGCCGGGCGGCAGTAATGCTCCGGCGGCGTGGTCGCCAGCGTAACTTCCGGCCCCGCCGCCACCAGCAGATGCGAACCGCCCGGCGCCAGGATCGCCGTGCCGGGCTCCAGCCCCGCATGGTCCCGCGCCACGGTCACCGGCACGGGGCCGAGGCGGGAGAGATGCTCCGCCAGCATCGGGATGAAGGCATCGGGCATGTGCTGCGTCAGCAGGATCGGGATCCGCGGCCTGACGCGAAAGGCGCGGAAGATGGTGGCCAGTGCTTCCGGACCGCCCGTGGAGGCGCCGATGGCCAGCACGGCCGGCCCGCACCCCGGCGCGATCGGCGCGCGCCGCACCGGCGCGGCCGGCGCAGGCGCGGGCTGCGGCGGCACGCCGCGACGGCGCAGCGCGCCATTGCCCTTGATGCGGGCGATCAGTTCCTCCGCAAAGGTCGCATCCTGGCCCGGCGCGGGCTTGCCGAGGCAATCGACCGCGCCCAGCCGCATCGCCTTCATCGCGACTCCCGCACCCTGCGCGCTGAGCGAGGAGACGACCAGCACGCGCAGCCCGGGATCGGCCTGCAGCAGCAGCGGCAGCGCCGTGAGGCCGTCCATCACCGGCATCTCGAGGTCGAGCAGCGCGACATCGATCCCGCCCGCCCGCACGGCCTCCACCGCCTCCCGCCCGTTGCGGGCGCGGGAGACGACGCGGATGCCGGCCTCCCCGTCCAGGATGCGCACCACGGCGGCGCGTGCCACGGCGCTGTCGTCACAGACCAGGACGCGCAGCGGCTCGATGCTCATCGCCGCATGTCGCCACCGCTGCGCGCGCCGAAGGCAAGGATGCGATCGGCATCCAGTTCGATCAGCAGGCCGCCATCCAGCCGGTGGACGGCCACGGCGTGTTCGCGCCAGGGGCCGCGCAGCGTATGCGGCACGTCGTCGCGCGATTCGGGATTCACCGACAGTACCTCCCCGACACCATCGGCGAGCAGGCTGTAGAGTTCGCCGCGTTCCTCCACCACCACGTTCATGCGGGCGGCGTCGGGCGCGGCGGGCGGCAGGCCGAGGCGGTCGCGCAGGTCGACCGCCGTCACGATGCGGCCGCGCAGGTTCAGCAGCCCCGCCACGCCAGGCGGCGCCAGCGGCACCCGGGCGATCCTCTCGCAGCGGATCACGTCACGGATGCGGGAGACGGGAAGGCCGCAGAGCCGGCCGCCGACCTGCAGCGTGAGCAGCAGTTCGGTCCCATGCGAAGCGGTGGCGGTCATGCCCGGTTTTCCTGCCCAATGGCCGCGGACAGCGCGCTCAGCACGCGGTCACGGTCGAATTTCGCGACGAAGTCATGGAAGCCGGCGGCACGGCCCCGGGCCACCTCGGTGGGGCCCGCGCGGCCGGTCAGCGCCACCATCGGCGTGCGCTTCCAGGGACCGTCGCGGCGCACCTCCGCCAGCAATTCGAAGCCGTCCATGCCCGGCATCTCGATGTCGGTCAGCACGGCGTCGAACATGGCACCTTCCGCCCGCAGCTGCAGCGCCTGCACGGCATCCGCCTTGGCGGTCACGTCGTAGCCGGCGGAGGTCAGCGCGGGCACGACGATCTGCCGGAAGAAGCCGCTGTCTTCCACGAGCAGCAGGCGCGGCACCGTCGCATCCGGCTTGCCGAACCAGCTGGGATCGCCCTGGCGCAGCCAGTAGGCGCAGTCCAGCACATCGGTGACGCGGCCGCAGACGATGGCGGAGCCGAGGAAGCCCGCCTGTTCCGCGGAAGGGCGCAGCGCCAGCGATTCCTCGACGACGTCCACGATCTCATCCACCACGAGGCCGAGCTGCCGCGTGCCATCCTGGAAGACCAGCACGGGCTGCATCGCATCCGGCGCCGGGGGCATCCAATGGCCGATCGGCACCAGCGGCATCAGCTGGCCGCGATACTGCGCGGCATGCTTGCCGCCCGCGATCTCGATGCTCTTGCCCGGCAGCGATTCGAGGCGCGCGATGACGCCGAGCGGCACCGCGATGGGCGTCGGCGATCCGCCGGCGCGGAACACCAGCACCTGCGTCAGGTCCACCTCCTCCACCAGGCTGTCATCCACCACGGCGCTGCCGGCACCGACGCCGGCCATCCGGGCGATGCCGGCGGGATCGAGGATCATGATCACGCTGCCGTCGCCGAGGATGGTGTTGCCGGAGAAGCCGGCAAGGTCACGCAGGATCGGCGCGACGGGCTTCACCACGATCTCCTCCGTATCGAAGACGGTATCGACCAGCAGGCCGTAGCGGCCGGCATCGCCCTGCAGGACGGCGACGAAGCCGCCAACCGGCGCACCGCCATCCCGCGCCGCTTCCAGGCCGAGCAGCGGGCCCAGCGCCACCAGGGGCAGCAGCTGGCCCCGCAGCCGCAGCACCGGCGCCGCATCCAGCCATTCCACCGTGGCACCGCCACCGCCGAGGCCCACCAGCTCCACCACCGTCGCCTGCGGCACCGCGAAGCGTTCGCCCGCGGCCTGCACGACGAGGGCCGAGACGATGGCAAGGGTCAGCGGGATGCGGATGGTCAGCGTCGTGCCGCGGCCCGAGAAGGTCTGCAGGTCCACCGTGCCGCCGATGCGTTCGATGTTGCTGCGCACGACATCCATGCCGACGCCCCGGCCCGACACCGCCGTGATCGCCTCGGCGGTCGAGAAACCGGCGTGGAAGACGAAGCGGGCGACATCCTCGTCCCGCATCGCCGCCAGTTCCGCCTCCGTCGCGAGGCCGCGCTGCAAGGCACGGGCGCGGACGCGCACGAGGTCGAGGCCGCGGCCGTCATCCGCGATCTCGATGACGATCCGTCCGCCCTCCTGCCGGGCGGTCAGCGCGATGCGCCCCGTCTCCGGCTTGCCAGCGGCGCGGCGCGCTTCCGGCCCTTCCAGGCCGTGATCGCAGCTGTTGCGCACAATATGGGTCAGCGGATCGCGGATCAGTTCCAGGACCTGGCGATCGAGTTCCGTATCGCCACCGGACATCACCAGGTCGATCCGCTTGCCGAGTTCGGTACCGAGGTCGCGCACGATACGCGGCAGCGGCCCCCAGGCGGCGGAAACCGGCTGCATGCGGGTCTTCATCACCCCCTCCTGCATGTCAGAGGTGATGCGCGACAGGCGGGAGAGCGGCGCGGCGAAGGGGGAGGCTTCCGCCCCGCGCGCGATCTGCAGCAACTGGTTGCGGACCAGCACCAGTTCCGAGGCCAGCGTCATCAATTCATCCAGCACGCCGAGGGAGACGCGGATGCTCTGCGTGGGCAGGGCTGCCGCGGGCGCTGCGACGGCTTCCACCGCCGCGGCGACAGGCGGTTCGGGCGCGCTGGCGACCGGCGCCACCGCTTCCAAGACGGGTTCCGGCTTCTCCGCCACCACGGGAAGGGACACGGGCGGCGCCTCCCCGGTCTGGGCGGCTTCGAGTGCCGCCACCAGCGCCGCATCGTCGCCCGCGGGCTCGGCGCCCGTCTCGGCCAGGCCGGACAGGATCGTGCGGATGGCATCCACCGCGCCGAGGACGGCGGTGACGCCGGCGGGGCTGACGGAGGCCGCGCCATCACGATAAAGGCCGAGCAGATTCTCCGCCGCATGGGCCACGGCACCCAGGCGATGCAGGCCGAGAAAGCCTGCTGCACCCTTCACGCTGTGAACGGTGCGGAAGATCTGGGCAAGCGTCTCCTTGTCCCCGCCCTGGCGCTCCAAGGCGACCAGGGCGGTATCGAGATCCGCGAGAGCTTCGCTTGTCTCTGCGAGAAACTCGGCGAGCAGGTCTTCCATCGCACATCCAGACAATTATGGCAGCGCCTGGATCGCAGGCATTTGGTGCTGCGGTGTTAATCAGGCCCCGTTCCGACCGGCGGCGGACCGGCGACAGGAACGGCGCGTTTCGTCAACACCTGGGCAATAGGTGTGCATCAGTTTCCCCTCACCGCCGCTCCATGAACGAGCGGACCGGATGGTGCCGGGGATGATCCCGTAGGCGACCGTCTTTCCCCAAGGTGCCATGCCCCAGAGTGGGCCGCTGGCACCACGCCCCCGGAAGAGCCGGGGGCGATGTCGCAAGAGGATGACAACCATGGCTGCCAACTCCGTCATGACGAACTACGGCGCGATGGTCGCGCTGCAGTCCCTCAACCGGACAGCCGACGAAATGGCCACGACGCAGAAGCGCGTCTCCACCGGCCTGCGCGTCGCCGACGCGAAGGATGATGGTGCCGCTTTCGCCGTGGCGCAGAAGGTGCGTGGCGACGTGGCGGGCGTGACCAGCGCGAACGAGCAGCTTGGCAATGCCAAGGGCCTGCTCGACACGACGCTGGCGGGTCTGACGCAGATCGGCTCCGCGCTCAAGGACGTGAAGAGCGTCATGATCAAGCTGGCTGACGACAACGTCACCGGCGACGATCGCCTGAACTACATGAAGCAGTACGACCAGCTCGCCAAGCAGATCGGCCAGTATGTCAACGACGCGACGTACAACGGCAAGACCCTGCTGGGCACCTCGGCGAATGCGGACGGCGCCACCGTCGGTGCCGGCACCGACTTCAACGTCGTGCGCAACGAGAAGGGCGACACCTACAGCTTCAGCGGTCAGGCATCCGGCGCGTTCGACCTGACGCTGGCTGACGACGTGGATGCGAACCCGACGGATGCCGCGGCGGCCGCCGCGCTCTGGAAGACCGCTCTCGCCGGCACCGGCGCTGGTGACTTCGGCGGCATCGAGGCGCAGACGAACCTGGCGATGGCGACGTACGGTAACGACAGCCGTGCGATCGACAGCCAGATCGCCTACAACAAGGACAAGCTCGACGCGCTCAGCGGTGGCCTCGGCGCCCTGATCGATGCGGACCTGGCCAAGGAAAGCGCCCGCATGCAGTCCCTGCAGATCCGTCAGCAGCTGGGCACCCAGTCGCTCAGCACGGCGAACCAGGCGCCGCAGGCCCTGATGAAGCTCTTCCAGTAAGCCTAGACGGATATGGGCCGGGGGAAACCCCGGCCCATGACCACCCATCCTTCCTTCTCCCTTCCAGGCGCCCCGCGCGCCCTCGCCGAGGAAGACACCGGCCATGCTGTCCGAGGCCCAAGATGTGCCGCGTACCCACGCCGCCCTGGCCTTCCGTGCCTATGGGGTCGCCAAATCCGGCCGGTCCCAGCGCGAACAGGAGGCGGAGGTCTTCGCGATCCTGGCCGCCCGACTGCGCGCCGCGATCCGCGACCCGGCGCCCATGGCGACGATCCGCGCCGCCGCCGACGCGCACCGCGTCTTCGTCACGGTCGAATCGATCGTGCTCGACCCCGTCTCCACCCTGCCGCGCGACCTGCGCCTGAACATCGCGAGCGTTGCCCGGCGTGCCGTGAAGGAAGCGAACTCGGACAAGCCCGATCTCGACTTCCTGGCGGCGATTGCCGAGGATTTCGCCGCGGGGCTCGGCGCCCGCCTGAGGACCGACCGATGAGCGCCGCGATGAATACCCCAGGCCGCAATAGCCGCCTGGTGCTCGAATTCCGCGCGGGCGACAAGATGCTGGTCAACGGCGCCGCGCTGCAGTTCCAGACGCGCGCTTCCGTCGTCCTGTCGAACCGCGTGCGGTTCCTGTTCGGCAAGCAGATCCTGGCTCCAAACGATGCGAACACCCCCGCGCGCCGGCTCTACTTCGCCATCCAGGCCGCCTATATCTGCGACGATGCGGAGCGTCCGCAGTTCCTGGAACTGGCCCGCGGCCTGGCCGCGGATTACGCGGAGGCCAGCACCTCCCCCACCGTCAAGCGCCTGATCGAACGTGCGACGGAGGAGCTGGAGGAAGGCAAGTGCTGGGAGGCGATGCGCCGCGTCCGGGAATTGTTCCCGCATGACGACGCGATGCTCTCGGCGCCCCCGCAGGAGTAGGCGCCATGCTCTCGGGGTCGCAGCTTTCCACGCTGTTCGGGGCCAATAGCCAGACGGTCACGCTCTCCGCCCCCGAACGCTTCACCTTCTACAAGACCAGCCTCTCCTCGGCGGAGAAGGAGACGGCGCGGCTGAAGAAGGATCCCGCCATCATGCGGGACATGGCGCGGCTCGACCGCGTGCTGGCCAAGGCGAAGACGCCGGCGGATCTGTTCAAGGATACGGAAGCCACGCGCGTCATCCTGCAGGGCCTCGGCCTTGCCGACAACGCACAGAATGTGGGCCTGGCGAGGCGCGTGCTGATGTCCGATCCCTCGGACAAGAAGTCGCTGGCCGCCACCATGCCGGACAAGCGCTGGAAGGCAGCGGCGGAGAAGCTTGGCTTCGCCAGCACCGGCCTTTCCACGCTGCGCCTGCCCTCCACCCGCCAATCCATCCTGGACGGGCTGGTGAACTACAAGCGCCTGACCGCGATCGAGGAGAAGAGCCAGGCGGTCTCCGACGCGCTCTACCTCAGGACCATGTCCACCACGACCAGGACCGGCGTCTATGACGTGCTGGGCGACAAGGTCCTGCGCCGCATCGCCAGCACCATCGCCGGCCTGCCCAAGGAACTCGCGCTGCAGGAGATCGAGGCCCAGGCGCGGACGCTTCAGCGCGGCTTCAAGCTGGATGACCTGACCGACGCCGCGAAGAAGGAGAAGCTCATCCAGCGCTATCTCACCATCGCGGAGGACAAATCCTCCGTCCAGGCGCCGAATTTCGGCTTCAGTATCTGATCGCATCCACATGGTGGTGACGCGAAGGGCCCGGTGCATCGCACCGGGCCCTTTTCGCATGCGGCCCAGGGGGCCACCCTGCCGGTGCCAGTGGCCGCGCCCCTACAGGGCGCGGGCCAGCGCGGTCGCGTCCATTGCCGCCATGGAATTCGGATAGCGCAGCAGCAGCGGCGCCTGCTTGCGGATCGCGTCCGGCACCCGTTCATCGCGCCGCAGGATGCCCGCCACGGGCAGGTTGCGGCGCAGGAAGGTGCGGCAGGCGTGCTGCAGGGCCGCGGCGGTGCGCCGGCCCGCGGCCTCGTCCCGCGCCTGGTTCACCACCAGCCGCGCATCGCCATCCGGCCGGTCGCGGCCATGCAGCTTCAGCACGGCATAGGCATCCGTCAGGCTCGTCGGCTCATCCGTCGTCACCACCAGCAGCGTGTCCGCGACGGCGGCCAGGTGACGGTTGCCCGCCGCCAGCCCGGCGCCGAGATCCAGCACCACCACGTCCCACGCATTGGCGGCGCTGCGCATCAGCAGGCCGACATGCTCGATCGCCTCCGTCGGCAGGTTGGCCATGGCGGTGCCACCGGAACGGCCGGGCAGCACGTCGAACCCGCCCTCCGCATGATGCAGCACGGCGCCGCGGAAGCTGGCGCGGCCGGACAGCACGTTCATCAGGTCGAGCGATGGTTGCAGGCCGAGCTGCACATCGACATTGGCGAGGCCGAAATCGCCATCTGCCAGCAGTACGCGCAGGCCGCGCTGCGCCAGTGCCTGCGCCAGCGTGATGGAAAGCCAGGTCTTGCCCACGCCCCCCTTGCCGGAAGCCACGGCGATGAGGCGGCCGTTTCCAGCACTCATGATCCCACTCCCTCCCAGGCGGAGACTTCGATATGCGAACGCCGCCGCAGGCGCGCGGCCAGCCACGCCGGCTCCATCACCGTGAGCCCATCCGCGGCCTGCGATCCGGTGCCGGCTTCCGCCAGCGCAAGCCCCGCCGTCGCCGCCGCCGCCAGCACCGCGCCGATGCGACGGGAGGCATCGAGCCGCGTCGCCACCAGATGCGTGGCGCCCAGCGCGCCGAAGGCCCGCGCCACATCCGCGGCTTCCGCCGCGTCCATGCTGCCCGGCAGCACCAGCGCGACCGAAGCGCCCGTCACCGCGACCAGGGATGCGATCATGCGCGCCTGGGCGGGGTCGAAGGGATCGCAGCCCGCGGTGTCGATCAGCACGGGCTGGCCGGGGCTGCGCTGTTCCATGGCCAGCGCCACCGCGGCCGGCGTCAGCGCCACCGCCAGCGTCGCGCCCAGCAGCTGCGTGAAGGCCGCCAGCTGTTCGGCGGCGGCGGGGCGTTCGCCATCGGCGCTGATCACCAGCGGCGGTTCCTCGCCTTCCAGCACCCGCCGCGCCGCCAGCTTCGCGCAGGTCAGCGTCTTGCCGGCGCCGGGCGGGCCGGCCAGCAGCAGCGGCCGCGCGACGCCATCCGGCAGCCGCGCGAAGCGCAGGCTGGCTTCCAGCGATGCCTCCAGCGGCGCGGCACAAAGCCGCCGCGCCAGCGCATCCGGGACGCGATGGAAATCGAGGGCGAGCGCCGCATCGTCATCCTGGCGCAGCGAATGGCAGGCCGCCGGCAGCGGCGCGCGGGGACGCGCACCGATCAGGACCGGCAGTTCCTCATCCTCATCGTCCAGGTCGAGGCCGCCCGTCACCTCGACACCGCCATTCACGGGGCGGCTCGACAGCAGCGCCGCATCCGGCCCCAGCTCCTCGCGCAGCCGCGCCATGGCCTCCGGCATGGAGGCCGCCTTCAACACCCGGATGCGCATGGTATCAGACCTGTCCGACGGTGCGGATGCGGGCGCGCGAGTGGATCTCGCCCTGCGCCATCACGGTGGTCATGGGGCGGAAGCGTTCCACCACGGCGCGGACATGCGCCCGGATGGCGCCGGAACAGACAACCACCGGCGTCTCCCCCTGCGCCGCCGCCTGGTCCAGCACGTCGCGCAGCCGGCGGACGAATTCCGTGAGGCGGGAGGGCGCCATGGCGAGTTGCCGATCCTCGGCCGGGCCGACCAGGGCCTCGCCGAAGGCGGCTTCCCATTCGGCGCTCAGCGAGACCAGCGGCACATGCCCGGCCGGGGCGCGCGCGGCATCGGTCAGCTGCCGCGCCAGGCGCAGCCGGACCGTGGCGACGATGGAGGGCACCGCGCGGGCGCCGGCGGAACAGGCTTCCTGCACGCCTTCCAGGATGGTCGGCAGGTCGCGGATCGACACGCGCTCCGCCAGCAGGGTCTGCAGCACCCGCTGCACCGTGCCCATGCTGGCCTGGGCGGGGATCATCTCCTGCACGATGCGGCGCTGTTCGTCCGGCAGGCCGTCCAGCAGCTTGCGCGTGTCCGCATGGGACAGAAGCTCCGCCATGTTCTCGCGCATGATCTCGGTCAGGTGCGTGGCCAGGACGCCGGCGGCATCCACCACGGTGCAGCCGCGCGCGAGCGCTTCCTCCCGCTGCTGCTCCTCGATCCACACGGCCGGCAGGCCGAAGGCGGGTTCGTGGCAGCGTTCGCCGCGCAAGGTGGGCTCCCCGCCGGACGGGTCGATGGCGAGCAGTAGCGAAGCGCGCAGCGTGCCGCGGCCCGCCTCCACTTCCTTGATGCGGATGAGGTACTGGTCGGGCTCCAGCGTCAGATTGTCCTGCACGCGGATCGAGGGCAGCATGAAGCCCATCTCGCCCGCCAGCGTGCGGCGCAGCGCGCGGATCTGGTCCGTCATCCGCGGTGCATCGCCCGCGGCCAGGGACAGCAGGCCGTAGCCGAGTTCCACCCGCACGCCGTCCACGCGCAGCGCTTCCTGTGCCTGGGCTTCCTCCGCCGCCGGGCTGCCGGGCGCGGCGGCCGCGGTGGCGGCTTCCGCCGGCTTCTCCTTGCCATGCGCACGGCCGATCCAGGCGGCACCGCCGGCAGCGCCGGCCAGGGCCAGGAAGGGCAGCATGGGCATGCCGGGCATCAGCGCCATCAGCACCGCGCCACCGGCCGCAATCGCCAGCGGCTTCGGCGCGGAACCCAGCTGCGTGGCCAGCAGCCGGTCCGCACGCCCTTCCGCGCCCGCCTTCGTCACCACGATGCCGGCGGCGACGGAGACGAGCAGGGACGGGATCTGGCTGACAAGGCCGTCGCCGACCGTGAGCAGGGAATAGGACTGCACCGCATCGCCCAGCGGCATGCCGTGGCGGCCAAGGCCGATGGCAAGCCCGCCGAGCAGGTTCACGAAGGTCACGAGGATGCCCGCGATGGCATCGCCGCGCACGAATTTCGCGGCACCGTCCATGGCACCGTAGAAGCTGCTCTCCTGCTCCAGCTCCCGGCGCCGGCGGCGTGATTCAGCCTCTTCGATGATGCCGGCGGACAGGTCGGCATCGATCGCCATCTGCTTGCCGGGCATGGCGTCCAGGCTGAACCGCGCGGCGACTTCCGCGATGCGGCCGGAGCCCTTGGTGACGACCATGAAGTTGACGACCAGCAGGATGGCGAAGATCACCAGGCCCACCAGCACGTCGCCGCCCATCAGGAAGGCGCCGAAGGCGGATACCACCTGCCCCGCCCCCGCCGGGCCTTCATGCCCATGCGTCAGGATGGCGCGGGTGGTCGCGACATTGAGGCCGAGACGCAGCAGCGTGGTCAGCAGCAGCACGGTCGGAAAGCTGGTGAACTCCAGCGGGCGCTGCAGGAACAGCGCCACCATCAGCACGAGGACGGAGGATGTGATGGAGATGGCCAGGCCGAAATCCAGCAGCACCGTCGGCAGCGGCACCAGCATGACAGCGATCAGCGAGATCACGCCGAGGGCGAGCGCGATGTCGCCGCCAGGCGTCGCGTTGGAGACCCACCGGGGAACGGCAAGCCGCGTTGTCGTGGCGCTCATCGATCAATCCACCGCATAGCCGGGGGCCGCAGGCACGGAGAGGCCGGAGGCCCGATAGTCATGGATCTTGTTGCGCAGCGCGCGGATGGAGATGCCGAGGATCTCCGCCGCCCGGGTGCGGTTGCCGAGGCAGTGGGACAGCGTGCCGATGATGAGGTCCCGCTCAACCTCCTCCACCTTGCGTCCCACCAGGCCCTCGACGCCGGCGGGCGCGGGGGAGGCAGCCGGCAGTGGCGCGCAGGGCGCCAGCTCGATCGCCTCCGGCCCGATATCGGCGCCTTCCGCCAGCAGCACCGCGCGGTGCACCGCGTTCTCCAGTTCACGCACATTGCCGGGCCAGGGATGGCGCAGCAGCGCGGCGCGCGCGGCCATCGAGAAGAGGCGGCGGTCGAGGCCGTTCGCATCGGCGTAGCGGCGCGCGAAATGCTCGGCCAGCGGCAGGATATCGGACGGCCGTTCGCGTAGCGGCGGCAGCTTGAGGCGCACGACGTCGAGGCGGAAATACAGGTCATCACGGAAGCGCCCGGCGCGAACCTCGGCAGCCAGGTCGCGGTTGGTCGCGGCCAGGATGCGCACATCGACGCGCACGGGGCGGGTGCCGCCGAGGCGGTCCACTTCCCGCTCCTGGATCGCGCGCAGCAGCTTCGCCTGCAGGCGTGGGTCCATCTCCCCGATCTCGTCCAGCAGCAGCGTGCCGCCATCGGCCTGTTCGAACTTGCCGCGGCGGGCGGCGACGGCACCGCTGAAGGCGCCCTTCTCATGGCCGAACAGCTCGGATTCCAGCAGCGCCTCCGGCAGCGCGGCGCAGTTCAGCGCCACGAAGGGGCCGCGGGCGCGACGGCTGGCGGCGTGGATGTGGCGCGCCAGGACTTCCTTGCCGGTACCGCTTTCGCCGGTGATCAGCACACTGGCATCCGCGCGCGCCACCTGGTTGGCGCGCGCCAGCACTGCCAGCATGGCGGGGTCGCGCGCCACCGGCGCCTGCGTGCCTTCCCCATGCCCGGCGGCGGCTTCGAGCATCGCCGCGATCAAATCCGCATCCGGGGGCAGCGGAAGAAAATCCCTCGCGCCGGCACGGACGGCGGCGATCGCCTCGGCCGCCGATTCCTCCGGCCCGCAGGCGATCACGGGGCAGGCGATGCGTTCCGCCGCCAGGCCGCGCAGCAGGCCGGCGACGTCATGGCCGACATGGCACAGCACCAGGTCCGCGCCGGGCCCGCGCAGATGCGCCAGCGCCGTACCCAGATGGTCCGCCTGCGCGATGGCCGCACCGCGGGACTGCGCCATGCGCGCGGCAACGCCGAGCGGACCGGACAGAGCGCCGAGGATCAGCAGGCGGGACATCCGATCACGCCGCCCTGTCGGTCTTGACGATCTCGGTCATGGTGATGCCGAGGCGATTATCTCCCACCATCACCACTTCGCCGCGGGCGACAAGGCGGTTGTTGACGTAGATATCCACCGCCTCCCCCAGCTTGCGGTCCAGCTCGATCATCGCGCCACGGCCGAGCTTCAGCAGCTGGCTGACCTGCATCGTCGCGCGGCCGAGCACGGCGCTGACCTGCACGGGGATGTCGTAGATGGCACCGAGGTCGCCGCCGCCCTGTGCCGCGCGGCGCAGCGCCGGATCGGCGTCCTTCAGCTCGTCCAGCACCAGGGGATTGCGAATGTCGCTCATGGGTCTCTCCTCAATGTCTTCAAGAAACCGGTCGGATGACGTGATGCCCGCTTGACGAGCTGCACTGCCTACTTCGGGGGTCGAGGGTGGGCATCGTTTCATCCGACCTCACGCGAGGCCGAAGCCGGCGAACGCATCCATCACCACGCGGCGCGCCGCTTCCGCATGCCGCGCCGCTTCGCCGCCACGCCAGGACGCGCGGGCATCGCCCCGCGCCAGTGACGCATCCGCCAGCACCTCCAGCCGCGGCTGGTCCGCGAAGCGGGCGGCGACGGGGGCCACCAGGTCGGGCGCCACACGCAGCGCCACGGTGGATTCGCCGGCCAGGCAGGGCAGCAGCCCCTCGGCGAAGCGGATCACCTCCGCCTCCCCGCATCGCGCCGCCAGGGTCGGCAGCGCGGCCAGCACGGCGGCCAGCGCCGCGCGCGCCACCGCATCGGCCGTCGCCTCCGCGACCTCCCGCGCTTCCGCCACGCCGAGCGAGAGGGCGGAGGCCGCATCGCGCAGCGTCGCGGCGGCCGCGGCCTCGATGCTGCGCATCGCCTCCTCCCGCCCAGCGTCACGGCCGGCGGCGAAGCCCTCGGCGCGCGCCGCTTCCAGCAGCGCGGGCAGCGGATCGGGCTCGGGCTCCGGCGTCGGCTCGGGGTCCGGTGCCGCCACATCCGGCTCCTGTTCGCTGAAATCGTCGAGCGAGAAGGCGTAGGGCGTGCCGGCCAAGGCGGAGGTGCGGGAAAGCGGGCGCGGCAGTGCGGCGAACCAGCCGGCGCCGCCTTCGTCAGGCATGCTCATTCGACCATCATCTCCTGCGCGCCATCGGTCATACGCAGCGCGCCCTGCTGGGCGAGGTCCTTGGCCAGCGCGACGATGATCGCCTGCGCTTCCTCCACATCCTTCAGCCGCACGGGGCCGAGGGCGGCGATGTCGTCGCGCAGCATCCGGCCGGCGCGTTCGGACATGCCACGCAGGAACAGCTCCCGCAGCGCTTCCGATGCGCCCTTCAGCGCGATCGCGAGCTTGTCCTTCTCCACCGCGCGCAGCAGCACCGGGATGCCGTTGGTGTCGAGGCGCTTCAGATCCTCGAAGGTGAACATCAGCTGGCGGATGCGGGACGCGCTGTCATCCGACACGCCTTCCAGCGCCGCCATCATGCGGTTCTCGGTGGAACGATCGAGATTATTGAAGATCTCCGCCATCAGCTCATGCGGATCGCGGCGCGTGGCGCGGGCCAGGTTCGACATGAACTCGGCCTTCAGCGTACGCTCCACGCCTTCCAGCGCCTCCGCCTGCGGGCTTTCCATGCGCAGCATGCGCATGACGACTTCCATGGAGAAGGCCTCGGGCAGCAGCGACAGCACGCGCGCCGCGTGGTCCGGGCGGATGCGCGACAGCACCACGGCGACGGTCTGCGGGTATTCGTTCTTCAGGTAGTTCGCCAGCACGTTCTCATTCACGTTGCCGAGCTTGTCCCACATGGTCCGGCCGGCCGGGCCGCGCAGCTCATCCATGATGAGCGCGACGCGATCCTTCGGCAGCGACCGCAGCAGCAGGCGCTCCGTCGCCTCCCAGCCGCCCATCAGCGACCCGGCATCGCCCAGCGCGTCGCTGAACTCGTTGCAGAGCTGTTCGACAACGGGGGCGGAGACGGGACCGAGCGAGGCCATGGCGGCGGAGACGTCGCGCACCTCGTCGTCATGCATGCGGCCCAGCAGCATCGCCGCCCGCTCCTCGCCCAGCGCCAGCATCAGCACGGCCGCCTTGTGCGGCCCGGAGAGCGACACGGCAGCCGCGGAAGAATAGGTCATGCTCACCTGCGATCCTCCGGGGACAGCCAGCGGCGGATCAGGGCCAGCGCCTCATCCGGATGCTTGTCGACCAGGCCCGAGACGCGGCTCAGCGAGGAGGCGCGGAGCTGGCCCTGCACCATCGCGACATCGACATATTCCTCGGCGGCCGGCACCTCATTCGCGTTGGCGGGACCGGGAAGCGCGCCGACCGCGGCGTTGTCGATGGCACCGCCATCGGCCGCCAGCATCGCGCCACCGCCCGCGGCAAGCGCCGCCTGCGGCTGCATGGAGGCGGTGATGCGCGACACCACGGGCCGGCCCAGCAGCAGCAGCGCCATCAGGGCCACCAGCGCCAGCAGCGCGCTTTCCGTCAGCCGCGTCACCACCGCCGGCGTCAGCAGCGTGGCCAGCAGGCTTGGCACATCCTCCGCCGCCGGGCCGCCCATCGGCTCCGCGAAGCGCAGGCTCGCGACCTCCAGCCGGTCGCCACGGCGTTCGTCGAAGCCGATGGCGCCACGCACCAGGGCGGCGATGCGGTCCAGCTCCTCCCGGTTCCGTTCGCGGAAGCGCGGTGCTGCGGTGCCATCGCCCGGATCCATCACGCCATCCACCAGGACCGCGACGGACAGCCGCTTCAGCACGGGCGCCTGACGGACCACGGTGCGGCTGGTCTGGCCGATCTCGAAGTTCGTCGTTTCCTCCTGCTTGTTCTCGGAGGATTGGGGCCCGCTCGACTGCGTCGTTGGCGCGCCCGGCAGCTGGTTGGCGACGGAGACGTTCTGCGGTTCACCGCTGCGGTTGGATTCGGTGGAGGAGGAGGTGCTGCGCGGCACTTGGTTGTCCGGGTCGAAGCGCTGCTCGGTGATCTGCACGCGGTCGGTATCCAGCTCGACCGTCGCCTCCACGCGCACCCGGCCGGTGCCGAGGGTGCGCTCCAGCATCTCCTCCACCCCGCGGGCAATCCGCATCTCCTGCCCGCGGCGCATCTCCTCGGCGCTCAGCGCCATGCCCTGTTCGGAACCCGGCAGCGCCTGGCCGCCGCGGGCCAGCAATTCGGCGCGGCCATCGACGATGGAGACGTTCTGCGGCTTCAGGCCCGGCACGGCGGCGGAGACCAGGTGCAGCACCGCCTGCACGCCTTCGCGATCCAGCCGCTGGCTGCCGCGCATCTGCAGGACGACGCTCGCCTGCGCCTCGCCACGCTCGCGGGAGAAGGGCTCCCGCCGCGGCATCACCAGGTGCACGCGGGCGGCGGAGACGCCGTGGAGCGTGCGGATGGAACGCGCGATCTCCCCTTCCAGGGCACGCACGCGGTTCAGGTCCTGCTTGAAGGGCGTGGCGGTCAGGCCGCCCTGGCGGTCGAAGATCTCGTAGCCGACGGAACCGCCGGCGGGGATGCCGTCGCGGGCGAGTTGCAGGCGCAGCCGCGCGACCTGTTCGGTCGGCACCATCACCTCCGCGCCATTCTGGCTGATGCGGTGGGGCACGCGGGCGCGTTCCAGCGCCTGCACAACCTGCGCGGCATCGCGCTGGTCGAGATCGCCGTAGAGCAGCGCCATCGGCACATCGGCGCTGCGCAGCGCCAGGAAGCCGATGATACCGAGCGTCGCGAGAGCAACGGAGCCCAGCGCGATCAACCGCGCGGGGCCGAGGCCACGGAGAACCACCAGAAGGTTGCCGAGGCCACCCATTACCGCCCCGCCTTCATGCCCGTTGCCAGCTTGCGCACCATGCGATCTCCCGGGCGGCGTCCTGCCGCGCGGTGGGCATCTTCTGCCGGGCGCCTTTACCTCCTGTTAACCGCGGCTCGTTCCGGTGGCATCACTTACTGAGTCATTTCAACGGGAAACAACGCACTGCAAGCCATTGATTCCGGGGGCGTGGCACCGGCAATCCCTGCCGGGTGCGCCACCAACGGGCCCGTCATCACCGCACGCGGCGCAACGAATCGAAACCGGTTGTCATCGCGCCGACGGCCAGCTGCACGCCATCCTGGTCCTGCGAGATCCCGGTCACGGTGCCCGCCACCACGGCGGACAGCGCGCCGGTGGTGCCGCCGGTGGCATCCACGCCCGTCACGCGCAGCCCGTAGCGGCCATCGGCCAGCCCGCGGCCCTGCGCGTTCCTGCCATCCCAGCTCCAGCCGGTCGCGGCCGCGCCGAGCGGCACCACCGCATCCCGGATCACCGCGCCGGTGCTGTCCGTCAGCGCCACGCGGGCGCGCGTGACGTTGCCGGAGGCTGGCGGCATCCGCACTTCCTGCGCCGTGCCGTTGGAGAGTTGCAGATGGTCGGCGGAGACCTCCACCTCCCGCCCCATCATCGGCGTCGCCGCCACGAGGGCGGAGGTGCGTTGCAGGCCGAGCAGCGCTTCCATGTGCTGGTTGGTGGCGATCTGCTGCTCCACCCCCGCGAATTGCGCCAACTGCTGCGTCAGCTGGTTGGGGTCCATGGGCTGGGTCGGGTCCTGGTGCCGCAGCTGGGTGGTCAGCAGCTTCAGGAAGGTCGTCATGTCGCCGCCGAGCGACCGCGCCGCATTGGCGGCGGCGGAACTTGTCGCCGCATTGGCGGTGGCGGTGCTGGTGGCCGTGGCGGCACCGGTGGTGCTGCGCGTCGCGGTGGCGGCGGCGGCGGTGGTTGCGGTGGTCATCGGGATCCTCCCTTCAGAGAGCAACGTCGAGCAGCCCGCGCGCGACCAGGCGCTGGGGTGCGATAGCAACCATGTCGGCGCCGGCGGCGCCGCGCTGAACCCAGGGCTGGGCCGGGCCGGGCCCATCCTCGGCGCCCTGCCGGCCACTGCCCTGCCCCTGGCCGCCGCGCTGTCCCGGCTCCCCCAGGCTCATGCTGAGCGTGTCGGCTTTGGTATCGATCCCGGCGGCCTGCAGGGCCTGCTCGATCGCGCCTCGGTCGCGCGCCAGCAGCATCAGCGTCTCCGGCCGCTCCACCAGGATGCGCACCTGCGTGGCGCCGTCCCGGCTGGCTTCCACCGCCACCTCCACGCCGCCTAGTTCGGCCGGGCGCAGCTGGACGATGAGGCGGGAGGCGTCGCCGCCCTTGGCGACCTGCGCCAGGATCACCGGCGCCAGCTGCTGCGCGGGCACCGCGGCGGCACGGGCGTAGGGGCGCTGGGCGGCGGCAGGGGCTTCCGGCGGCGGGGCGGCCGCCAGCGCCTGGTGGGGGCTGGCGGCGGGCACGGGCGCGGCATCCTGCTGGGGCCCCGGCTGGAGGTCCGCCAGGCCGGGCTCGGGCGGGGTGTCGGCCATGGCGGCCCTGGTGGCGATGTCAGGCTGGGTGCGGGTCGTGTCGCCGGTCGCGGGCCCCGGGGGCTGCGCGGCCTCCGCGGCGCCGGGCTGGTCGGCCAAGCCCGCGGACGGCTCGGCGCGGGAGGATGCCGCAGCGGCGCCACCGGGCTGCGCGGATGAGGGGATCGTGGGCGCCAGCGTGGCCGCCATCGCCTTGCCCGCCGCCGCATCGCCAGCCGCCACGGGTTGCGCGGGCGGGGCGCCCGGCATCACGGCACCGGGGAGGGCGGCGTCGGCCAGGGCCGCTTCGGGCAGGGCGGCGCGCTCCGCGGTCACACCCGCCTCGGCCGTTCCCTCCGCCCCAGGCTTGCCGGTGCCCTCGACCTCAAGCGGCGTCTCTTCGGCCATGGCGGCCAGGCGGGGCGCGGGGTCTCCATCGGTGGCGGGCGGGGGTTGCACCGGCTCCGCCTGGGCCTGCGGGGATGCCTCGCCCGTCTGGTCCCCGGCTGCCTGGTTCCGGGCCGCCGGTGCCTCCGCCGCGTCGAGCGCAGCCGCGAAGCCACCGCGCCCGGCACCGCGCGCCGGCGTCGCCGCGGCATCGGAGGAGCGGGAGGCAGCAGCGGAGGGGGAAGCCGGGGTCGGGACGGGGGACAGCATGATCGGTGGTGATCCGGGGCAAAGGTGCCGAAGCTGTGAACAGCAATGAACGGGCCACCCGCCCCTTCACGCCCTGCCAAGGATTCCCTCGCGCCTCGGTCGCCCCTTGGGGCGATTCCGGCCCGGCCAAGGATGCCGGGCCGGCATCTATTGCCGGGCGGTTAACGTCGCCTGGCCTCGTAAACCCGGCCTTAAACCTTGCCTCAGGTATTGGCACGGGCCTTGCTCTGTCCCTGGCACCGCCACCCCTCGCCTTCCCGGGCGACAGGACCGGCGATCACCCCTCGGGCGAACCCACAGGAACCAAGGTCAGCCGCATGTCCCTCTTCAATTCCCTCGCCACCGCCGTCTCCGGCATGAATGCCCAGGGCCGGGCCATCGCGAACATCTCGGACAACGTCGCGAACAGCCAGACCACGGGGTACAAGCGCCTCGACACCAATTTCGAGGACATGGTCGTCAACGCCGGCACCGGCCGCTTCACCGGCGGCGTGGTTGCCAACACCGTCGCCACCAATGACGTGCAGGGCACGATCAGCCAGGTGGACAACCCCCTGGCGATGGCGATCAGCGGCCGCGGCTTCTTCAGCGTGGCGCGCCCGATCGCCAGCGCGTCGGGCGAAACCGATTTCGACAGCCGCGCCATGTTCACCCGCGCCGGCGATTTCCGCATGAACAGCGAGGGCTACCTGCAGAATGGCAGCGGCGACGTGCTGCGGGGCTGGTCCGTGGACCCCGCCACCGGCAGGCCGGACGCGACGCGCCTGTCCCCCATCCGGATCGACCGCGCCAGCCTGCCGCCGGCGCCGACCGAGGCCGTGACGCTGTCCGCCAACCTGCCGGCCGGCGCCGCCACCGGCACCAGGGGATCGACCCAGGCGCAGGTCTATGACCAGCTGGGCAACCTTCATCCCCTCGATCTCGGCTGGGCGCGCGGCGCGGATGACAACAGCTGGACGCTGGCGGTGACGCGGCCGGCGCCGGGCGGCGGCCAGGCGGCGGAACTCGGCACCTTCACGGTGAATTTCGGCACCAACGGCGCCCCCGCCGGCACGATCGGGGAAGTGCTGGACGGTGCCGGCAACACGGTCGGCCGCTTCGATCCCGCGAACCCCGCCAATGCCCTGCTGAACGTCACCGGCAATTTCGGCGGCACCGACCAGGCCATCGACATCGACCTCGGCCGCTTCGGTTCCACCCAGGGCGTCACGCAATATGGCGGCGCGGCCTATGAGCTGCGCAGCGTGTCCCGCGATGGCGGCCCGGCCGGCGCCGTCGCCTCCGTCAGCACCCAGGCCGATGGGAAGGTCGTGGTGAACTACGACAATGGCGAAAGCCGCACCGTCGCGCAGGTGCCGGTGGTGAGCTTCGCCGACCCGGACGCGCTGGAACGGCTGGACGGCCAGGCCTTCGCCGCGACGCAGGAGGCCGGCCGCCAGCAGGTCTCCGCCATCGGCGCCAATGGCACCGGCACGCTCCAGGCCGGTGCGGTGGAGGGGGCGAATGTCGACATCGCCGCCGAATTCTCCAAGCTGATCGTCGCCCAGCGCGCCTATTCCGCCAACACCAAGCTGGTGACGACGGCCGATGAGCTGCTGCAGGAAACGGTGAACCTGAAGCGCTGATGCGGCCTGCCTTGCGGGGGTGACCAGGACGGCCACCCCCCATCCCGCGGCAGGATGCCGCGGCGCTGCCCCGGCCACGCGGTCGCCAGGATGGCGGCCGCCCGCGTCGGGAATCATCGCCCGGCCCCTTCCACCGCCATACCAAGCCGGTGGTTGACGCTGGTGCAGGGATGCGGAAACTTGTCCCGGATAATGGGATCTCGGCGTACCAGCCGGCACGGCGGAGGCCCCGACGCAAGAAACCCGGGGAAACTCCAGCATGACACCGCCCAGGCCGCGCCCGACCTCGGTTCTTCTCGCTGCCGCCACGATGGCAGGGCTCGTCGCCACCCTCGCGGCGCCCCCCGCGGCCGCGCGTGACATCACCATGGGCCGGGTGGCAGAGCACGCCGCCATCGACCCGCATTTCAACAATGCGGGCAATGACGCATCGACGATGCGCAACATCTACGACAGCCTGCTGAACTTCGACGTCAACCAGGCGATCGGCCCCTCCCTCGCCGCCTCCTGGCGCGTGCTGGATCCGCTGACCTGGGAGATCCGGCTGAGGGAAGGCGTGCGCTTCCATGACGGATCGCCCTTCACGGCGGAGGATGTCGTCTTTTCCCTGACCCGCGCGAAGGACGTGCCGAACAGCCCGTCGAGCTGGGCGCGCAATGTCGGCGACATCGCGACCATGACGGTCGTCGATCCGCTGACCATCCGCATCACCTCCGCCGTGCCGACGCCGCTGCTGCTGGAACAGATCGGCCAGGTCTACATCGCATCCCGCCGCGCGGCGCAGGGCGCGACGACGGCGGATTTCAACAGCGGCCGGGCCGCGATCGGCACCGGGCCGATGCGCTTCGTCTCCTGGACGCCGGGCGACCAGATGCGGCTCACGCGATTCGATGGCCATTGGCGGGGCCCCAGCGAGTTCGAGCGCGTGACCGTGCGCTTCATCACCAACCCCGCGGCGCGGCTTTCCTCCCTGCTCTCGGGCGGCGTCGACATCATCGATGGCGTGCCGCCCGGCGACGTGGCGCGGCTGGAACGCGAACGCGGCATCCGCGTGACCTCCATCGTCACGCCGCGCATGGCCTACATGGCACTCGACAGCGCGCGGGATGAAAGCCCCTTCGTGACCGATGCCGAGGGACGCCCGATGGCGCGCAACCCGCTGCGCGACCCGCGCGTGCGGCAGGCCATGTCGATGATGATCAACCGGGAAGCGCTGGTGAACACGCTGCTGTCCGGCGGCGGCGTGCCGGCCGGGCAGATCGTGCCGGTGGGCCAGGGCGGCTACGATCCCGCGCTCGCCCCCATGCCCTTCGATGTCGCGCGCGCCCGGGCGCTGCTGGCGGAAGCGGGCTGGCCCAACGGCTTCGGCCTGACCATCCATTCCTCCAACAACCGCTTCCCGCAGGATGCGGCCATGGCGCAGGCGCTGGGGCAGATGCTGGCGCGTGGCGGCATCCGGGTGAACGGCGTCACCACCATGCCGTTCAACGTCTATATCGGCCAGGCGACGGACCAGCGCTTCTCCGCCTTCCTCTTTGCCTATAACAGTGCCTCCCCCCATTCCGCCGACGGGCTTCGCGGGCTGCTGGCCACGCGGGACCTCTCGCGCGGCCTCGGCGGCACCAATCGCGGCCGCTATTCCAACGCGGAATTCGACGCCGCCCTCGCCCGCGCCCTGGCTGCCTTCGATGAGGAGGAGCGCAACCGCCTGCTGGTCGATGCCACGCGCATCGCCATGGCGGACCAGGGCATCATCCCGCTGCTGTGGCAGAAATCCTTCTGGGCATCGCGCGGGGATATCGAGCACGCCGCCAACATGCTCGACGAGACCTCCGTCCGCTTCGCGCGGGTCGTGCGATGAGCACGCACTTGAGTTTCCTGCGATGAGCACGCATCGGAGTATCATCAGGTGAGCACCACGCTGCGCGTGCCGATGCGGGATGGCGCCTCGCTCGCCGCCACGCTGTATCGGCCGGAAGGTGCCGGGCCCTTCCCGGTGGTACTGGAACGCACGCCCTATGGCCGCGATGCGCCCCGGCGCATCGAGGTCACGGCAGCCGACCCGGTGCCGATGGATGGCCCGCGCCTGGCCGCGCATTTCACCCGCGCGGGCTACGCCGTGCTGCTGCAGGACAGCCGCGGCCGCGGCGATTCCGACGGCGTGTTCGAGAAATACCTGAACGAGGGCGCGGACGGCTTCGACAGCTGCGCCTGGATCCTCGGCCAACCCTGGTGCGATGGCCGCATCGCCACCATCGGCATGTCCTATGGCGCCCATTCCGCCGCGGCGCTGGGCTGCCTGGACCCGCCGGGTCTGGTGGCGCAGGTGCTGGATTCCGGCGGCTTCGACAATGCCTGGCGCAATGCCGTCCGCCACAACGGCGCCTTCGAACTCAAGCAGGCGAGCTGGGCCTTCAACGAGGCACGCCGTTCCCCCGAAGCCGCGCGCGACCCCGTGCTGCGCGCGGCGCTGGAGGCGGAGGACCTGGGCGCCTGGTTCACCCGCATGCCCTGGCGCGCCGGCCATTCGCCGCTTCGCCACCACCCCGACTATGAACGCGTGCTGCTGGACCAGTGGCGGGCTGGCGCCTTCGACGCCACCTGGCAGCGCGTCGGCCTCTGGGCGGAGGGATTCCACGACCGCTACAGCCGCGCCACCGTGTTGCACATGTCGTCCTGGTTCGACCCCTATCCCGGGACCGTGACGGCCAACTACAGCGGCCTGAAGCGCGCCGGGCGCGGGCAGCAGCGCCTCATCCTCGGCCCCTGGACGCATGGGGAGCGCAGCCAGCGCGTCTTCGGCGATGTGGATTTCGGCGCCGAGGCACCGATCGATTCCTGGGCCGGGGACTGGAACCGGCAGCGCGTCCGCTTCCTCGACCACGCCGTGCGCGGCATCGCGGATGGGGAGCCGCCGGTGCGCATCTTCGTCATGGGCGGGGGCAGCGGGCGCCGCACGCCGGAGGGGCACCTGGACCATGGCGGGCGCTGGATCACCGCCACGGACTGGCCTCTGCCGGATGCCGCGCCGGCCACCTTCCACCTGCATGGCGATGGCGCGCTGCGCCCGGAGGCGCCGGCCGCCGGCGCCACGCCGGTGAGCTTCCGCTTCGACCCCGCCCATCCCGTGCCCACCATCGGCGGCGCCTTCTCCTCCCTCGAACCCCTCGCGCTGCCGGGCAGCCAGGACCAGACGGAGGGGCCGGGCTTCTACGGCTGCACGCCCCCCTTCCTGCCGCTGGCCTCCCGCCCGGATGTGCTGGTCTTCCAGACCGCGCCGCTGCGTCATGCCGTGCAGGTGGTGGGGCCGGTGGAGGTCGATCTCTTCGTCGCCACCGACGCGCCGGATACCGACTTCACCGTCAAGCTCGTCGATGTCCACCCGGCTTCCGCGGATTATCCCCGCGGCTATGCCATGCTGCTGGGCGATACCATCCTGCGGCTGCGCTACGCCGAGGATCCGTCGCGCCCGCGCCTGGCGGAACCCGGGCAGGTGCGGCGCATCCGCCTGTCGCTGCCGATCGCCAATCTCTTCCTGCCGGGCCATCGCATCCGGCTCGACATCGCCTCCTCCAACTTCCCGCGCTTCGACGTGAACCCGAATACGGGGGAGGCGGAGGGCATGGCGCGCGGCCTGCGCATCGCGACCAACACCGTCTTCGTCGATGGCGGAAGGCCGAGCCGCCTGGTGCTGCCCCTGCTGGATTGAGGCGCGCGCCCTCAATCCAGCCGGATATTCGCGCTCTCCGCGATCGCCTTCCACATCGGCACCTCGGCGCGCATCCGTTCGCCGAGCGGCCCGGGGCCGGAGAGGACGAGTTGCGCGCCGGCCGCTTCCAGCCGCTGCGCCAGGGACGAACCCTGCGCCAGCGGCGCCATCTCCGCCGCCAGCGTGTCCACCACGGCTTGCGGCGTGCCCTTCGGCGCGAACATCGCGTACCAGATGGTCACGCCATAGCCGGGCGCGGCTTCCGCGAGTGAGGGCACGTCGGGCAGCACGGGGCTCCGCTGCGGGGACGTCACGGCGATGGCGCGCAGCCTTCCCTCCCGCACATGCGACATCGTCTCCAGCAGCCCCACGATCAGCAGGTCCGTGTCCCCGGCATAGAGCGCGGTGACGCTCTGCCCCGCACCGCGATAGGGGACATGCAGCAGGTCGATGCCCGCGCGCGCCTTGAACAACTCCCCGCCCATATGCGTGGTGGCGCCATTGCCGGCGGTGGCGAAGGAGATGCTGCCAGGGCGTGCCTTGGCGCGCGCGACCAAGTCGGCCAGGTCCCGGATCGGGCTGTCGGGCCGCACCAGCACGCCCATCGGCGCGTCCAACACGATGGAGACCGGCATGAAATCCGCGATGGGATCGTAGCCGGGGTCGCGCATCACCGCGGGCAGGATGGTGATGGCCGATGTCGTGAACAGGAAATTGTGCGCATCCGGCGTCGCCATCACCGCGCGCGTGCCGAGCAGCCCGCCCGCGCCCGGCCGCGTCTCCACGATGAAGGGCTGGCCGAGGCGACGCTGGAGATGTTCCGCGATGAAGCGCGCGGGAATCTCCACCGGGCCGCCGGGCGCGAAGGGGATGATGAAGCGCACGGGCTTGCTGGGCCAATTCGCCTGCGCCTGCGCCAGCCCCGGCAGCGGCAGCAGCGTGGCGGCGGCACCCATCAGGGCACGGCGGGTGATGCGCATGGCGTTCCTCCAGCTTTCTTGGCCGGAAGCCTACGACGGCGGCGCCCGCCCCGCTACCGCCTGACCGGGTCGCGCACCGTCAGCAGGATCGCGGCGCCGATGCCGAGAAACACCAGCACCGTCGCCATCCCCAGCCGCTGGCTGCCCGTCGCCGTCGTCACCGCCGCCAGCGCCGCGGGGCCGAGGAAGCCCGTGATGCGGCCGGACAGCGCGAACAATCCGAAATGCGCGGCCATCTCCTCCGGCGGCGCCAGCCTTGCCATGAAGGTGCGGCTGGCCGCCTGGGCCGGACCGAAGAACAGGCCGAGCGAGAGCGCCAGCACCCAGAAGCCCGTCTCCGTCGTCGCCAGCAGCAGCCCGGTGCCGAAGACCAGCATCGCCGCCAGCGCCAGCAGCACCATCTGGCGGGACCCGATCCGGTCCTCCACCAGCGCGAAGCCTGCCGCCCCCAGCCCCGCCGTGACATTCATGGCGATGCCGAACAGCAGGATGCGGTCGATCCCCATGCCGAAGACGCCCGCCGCATAGATGGCACCGAAGGCGAACAGCGTGTTCAGCCCATCCGTGTAGAACAGCCGCGCGAGGATGAAGCGCGCCAAGGCCGGGTTGCGGGGCAGGGTGCGGACCAGCGCCACCACCTCTCCCACGCCGCGCCGCGCGGCCTCACCCCATCCCGGCTTCGGCCCGGGCGCATCCGGCACCGCCAGCAGCACCGGCCAGCCGAAGACCAGCAGCCACGCCGCCACCAGCAACGCGGTGGCGCGCACATGCTCCGCCTGCCCGCGGTCGAGCCCGAGGGGCGAGGGGTTGGGCTGGATCAGCAGCACCAGGCAGATGGCCAGGCAGACCAGCCCGCCGGCATAGCCGAGACCCCAGCCGAGGCCGGAGACGCGGCCGATCTGCGCCGGACCAGCGACACTCGGCAGCATCGAATTGTAGAACACCGTGCCGAGTTCGAAGGCGATGGTGGCGAGGCCGACGCAGACCAGCGCATAGACCATGTAGGCGGGGTCGGGCTTCGCGAACCAGATCATCGCCGTGCTGGCCGAGAGCAGCAGCGTGAAGACGCCGAGCATCAGCCGCCGCCGCCCCCCCGCATCCGCCACCGCGCCGAGCAGCGGCGACAGCAGCGCCACGCCGAAGCCCGCGGCCGATTGCATCCAGCCCCATTGCGCCTGGCCCGTCGCCGGATCGGGCGCGATGCCCTGGGCGAAATAGGCGGCGATGACGAAGGTGGAGACGACGGTGGGGAAGGCGCTGTTCGCCCAGTCGTAGAAGGCCCAGGCCCAGATGCGCCTTGTCTCCCCGCGATGGCCGGTCGGGGCGTTCGTCACGCGAACCCCGTGGCGCGTGCGCAATCCCGCCAGTGGTGCCGCAGCTTCGGCCAATGGCCGTTGGCGGCGGAAGGGCTGGGCAGCACGAAGACGGCGGGCTGCCCCGGCGCCACGGGCTGCGCGCCGAAGGCGATGTCCCGCTTGCGCCGCCCCAGGGCGAGCGCGCCGGCCTCCTGGCTCGTGAAGGCGATGGCGCGCGGGGCCCAATGGCGCACGGAGGCCCAGAAACGATCGATGTCGAAATCCCCCGGCGACAAATCGCGATCCATACCGCGCCCGGTCTTGGACAGGTCCGTCAAGCCGATTCGGTATTGCCTCAGTTGCGCATACTCCGCCGGGCGCAGCAGCGCGGGCGTGAACCGGGCTTCGGCCAGCACCGGCCAGAAGGCATTGCGCGGGCCGGCGTAATAGGCGCCGATCCGCGCGGATTCAGGGCCGGCAGCGGTGCCGCAGAAGACGAGGCGGAGACCCCAGGCCAACACATCGGGCAGCACATCCGCCACAGATCACTCCGATCGATGGGGAAGGCGCCGCCTTCCCCATACCCCATCCGCCCGCTCTTGAAGATTCGGGAGGCAGAGCCTCCTGGACCATCATCAATGGGATACAGCGGCAAGGGCGCGCGCCGCCACGCCGATCGCGACCAGGTCGCCAACGCCGGCAGCCTCCCTCGCCAGGCGCGCTGCCTCCGCTGCACCATCGCCGCCATGGCGGCCCGCCAGCCGGGCCAGGGCCAGGCGCGCCTGCACGCCGGCAAGGTCCGCCAGCACCTCCGCCTTCGCCCGCGCCGCGAAGGGGCCGGTGACGCGCGCCGCCTCCGCCGCCGCGCGCAGCGCCTCCAGCGCGAAGCCATCGCCGACCGCCCGCCAGGCGGCAGCGGCATCGGCCGGGGCGGCGCCCGTCTCCGCTGCCAGGCGCACCACCGCGGGCGCCGCCGCCAGCCGGGGCGCGGCGCCCGCCAGCGCGGCGGCCTCGCCAGGGATTCCGGCATCGCGCAGCAGCGCGGCCTCCGCCCCAGGCGCGGCGACCTCCGCCGCCACCAGCGCCGCGACACCGGGGCGCAACGCCGCCAGCGCCGCCTCCAGCGATGCGGCCGCGCCGGCCAGCAGGTCCCGCGCCGCGCCTTCCTGCAAGCGCCGCAGCGCCAGCAGGGCGGCAAGCCGCGTCGCCGCCGGGGCTGGCGCGCCGTCGATGGCCACGTACGCCTCTTCCAGCCCGAACAGCGCCCCCGCCAGCCAGGCCGCGCGCGCCACCGCCGCGCCAGACCCCGCAACCCCCGCCAGCCGCCCCAGCGCCGCCACGCCCAGCCGGTTCACCACCTGGTTGCACAGCGCCGTCGCCAGCAATTCCCGCCGCAGCCGGTGGCGGGGGATCAGGGCCCCGAAACGCTCCCGCAGCGCGGTGGGGAAATACGCCACCAGCAGCGGCGCCAGCGCCGCCTCCTCCGCCAGGCCGCTCGCCTCGATCGCCTCCGCCAGCCAGAGCTTCGCCGCCGGCAGCAGCGCCGCGAGTTCCGGCCGCGTCAGCCCCTCCCCCGCCGCCGCGCGGGCACGGATCGCCGCCGCATCCGGCAGGACGGAGACGGCACGATCGAGGAAGCCCGCCGCTTCCAGCCGCGCCATCAGCGCGGCATGGGCGGACAGATCCTCCACCGCCGTCATCGCCTCCAGGCTCAGCGCGATGGATTGCGCGTGATTGTCGGCGAGGACGAGGTGCCCGACCTCCTCCGTCATCCCCGCCAGCAATTCGTCGCGCTGGCGGCGCGTCAACGAACCCTCGCGCTCCGCCTCCGTCAGCAGGATCTTGATGTTGACCTCATGGTCGGAGGTGCTGACCCCCGCGGAATTGTCGAGCGCATCGGTGTTGATGCGCACGCCCGCGCGCGAAGCCTCGATCCGCCCGGCCTGCGTGACGCCGAGATTGGCACCCTCGCCCACGATCCTCGCGCGCAGGTCGCGCCCATCGACGCGGATCGAATCATTGGCGCGGTCGCCCGCTTCCGCCTGCGTCTCCCCGCTGGATTTCACATAGGTGCCGATGCCGCCGAAATAGAGGAGATCGACGGGCAGCGTCAGGATCGCGCGCAGGATGGCGGCGGGCTCCGCGCGTTCCGCCTCGATGCCCAGCAGCGCGCGCGCTTCCGGCGACAGCGGCAGGGTCTTGGCGTTGCGCGGCAGGATCGCGCCACCCTTCGACAGCAGCCGCACCTCGTAATCGGCCCAGGAGGAGCGCGGCAGCGCGAACAGCCGCTGCCGTTCGGCGAAGGAGACCGCCGGATCGGGATCAGGGTCGATGAAGATATGCCGGTGATCGAAGGCCGCGACGAGCTTCGTCTTCGCCGAGACCAGCAGCCCGTTCCCGAACACGTCGCCAGACATGTCGCCCACGCCGGCACAGGTGAACTCGGCCTCCTGCACACCCGCGCCGCGCGACTCGAAAAAATGGCGGTCGATCATCACCCAGGCGCCGCGCGCGGTGATGCCCATGCCCTTGTGGTCATAGCCCGCGCTGCCACCGCTGGCGAAGGCATCGCCCAGCCAGAAATCGTAGTCGGCGGAAAGCGCGTTGGCGATGTCGCTGAAGGTGGCCGTGCCCTTGTCGGCCGCCGCCACGATGTAGGGGTCGGCGCCGTCGCGCGGCACCACGGCATCCGGCGTCACGACGCTGCCATCCGCGGCGTAGTTGTCGGTCAGGTCCAGCATGCCGCGCACCAGCGTGCGGTAGCAGGCGACGCCCTCCGCCATGAAGGCCTCCCGGTCGCTCGCCGGCGGCGGGTGCTTCAGGATGAAGCCGCCCTTGGCGCCCGTCGGCACGATGACGACGTTCTTCAGCCGCTGCGCCTTCATCAGCCCGAGGACCTCCGTCCGGAAATCCTCCCGCCGGTCGGACCAGCGGATGCCGCCGCGCGCGACGGGGCCCGCGCGCAGATGGCAACCCTCCATCCGCGGCGAATGCACGAAGATCTCCCGCCAGGGCCGCGGCGCCGGCATGTCGCCCGCCCTGGCGCTGTCGATCTTGAACGAGAGGTAGTCCTTCGCCTGGAAGAAATTGGTCCGCAGCATCGAATCCAGCACGGTGCGCAGGCGGGACAGGATGCGGTCCTCATCCGGGTTCGCCACGCCATCCAGCAGCGTGCGCCAGGCATCGTCGAACTTGCTCTCGTCGCGATCGACGACATCCGTTGCGAAGCGTTGATGAAACAGATCGACCAGGATGCGCGCGGCATCGGGATGCGCGGCCAGCGCCGCTTCCACGCTGTCCTGCGCGAAGGGGAAGCCCACCTGCTTCAGCCAGCGATACATCGCCCGCAGCAGCCAGCAATCCTTCCAGGACAGGCCCGCGCGCAGCACCAGGCGATTGAAGCCATCGGCCTCGGCATCGCCGCGCAGCAGGGCGTGCAGGGCGCCGGTCACGTCATGCAACCGGTCCTCCTCCACATCCGCCCGCGCTTCCAGGCGGTAGACATGCAGCACCACCACCGGCCCGCCGCGCGGGTCGAGGCGATAGGGCACCTCCTCGATCGCGCGCAGGTCGAGGCTTTCGAACAGCGGCAGCGCATCGGCCAGCGCCAGCGGCCCGCCCGGGCTCGCCAGGCGGAGCATCAGGCTGCGCGGCCCCGCGCCCGGCGGGCGGGAGAGGATGCCGCGCGGCCGCCCGCCATGGGTCAGTTCATTCGCCAACGCCAGGTCGCCGATCGCGGTTGCCGCCGTCTCCGCCTGGCGATAGGCGGCGGGAAAGGCATCCCGCCAGCGCGCCAGCAGGCCCGCGCCGTACTCAGCACCGGCATCGTGCAGCAGCGCCTCCTCCAGCCGGTCGCGGAAGCCGCGCGTCACCTGCGTGACTGCCGCTTCCAGCGCCGCCTCCTCCACGGCCGGCACGGCGCCCGGCGTGGTGCCGATCACGTAGTGGACGCGCGCCAGCGGCGCATCGCCCAGCAGCGTGTAGAAGGCGGAACGCCGGCCCGCGAAGCTGTCCGCGAGCAGGCTTCCCACCTTCTCCCGCATCTGCGTGTCGAAGGTATCCCGCGGCAGCCAGGCGATGACGGAGACGAAGCGCTCGAACGGATCGCGCCGCACCACCAGCGCCGCGCGCGGCCGTATCTGCAGGTCAAGTGCCCGCCGGCACCCCGCCAGGATCGCGTCCTCCGGCGCCTGGAACAATTCGTCGCGCGGCCAGGTGTCGAGGATGTTGCGCAGCGCGCGCCCGTCATGGCTTTCGGGATCGAGGCCCGCCGCCGCCAGGATGCGCAGCACCTTGGCGCGCAGCAGCGGGATGGATCGCGGGTTGCGGTTGTAGGCGCCGGCGGCGAACAGCCCGAGGAACAGCCGCACCCCCGCGACCCGCCCGGAATCGTCCGTGATGCGCGTCATCACCACATCGGCATGCTGCGGCCGGTGGACCGTCGCGCGCATATTGGCCTTGGCGACGGTCACCGCTTCCAGCCGCTGCAGGTTCGCGCGCACGGCGCCGGGCAGCGCGGCCAGGTCGCGCAGCGCGTCGAAGACCGGGACGGTGGCGTCGCGCAGCAGGCCGAGATCCTCCTCCGCCGCCACGGACAGCCCGCCTTCGGACAGCGCCAGGCGGCGATGGCCGAGCAGGACGAAATTATCCTCCCCCATCCAGCGCAGGAATTCCCGCGCTTCCTCCTCGGCGGGCGGCAATTCCCCCGCCGCGTCGCCCAGCCTGGCGAGCATCGCCGGAAAATCATCGACGGCGAGCCGCACATCCGACATGGCCCGCGCCAGCGCGGCCTCCACGCCCGTCCAATCCCCCGCGACCCCCCCGCCCCCCGCCAGCGGCAGCGTGGCGCCCGGGGCGAGGGCGATGCGCATCATGCTCTCCGCCGTGCCGCCATCGAGGGCCAGCAGCGCGCCCCTCGCATCCCGCGCGACGCGCAGGACGGGGTGCAGCAACTGCCGCACCACCCGCCCCTGCACGGCGAGTGCCGCCAGCACGCTGTCCACCAGGAAGGGCATGTCGTCGGTCACGATCTCCGCCACCGCCAGGGCGCGGCCGGGGCCCGGTGGCAGCAGCCGCACCTTGGTCTGGCGCGGCCGGCGTTCCTGGGCGAAGCCGAAGAGGCTCGCCGCCGCCTCGGCCAGCGCCTCCGGCGGGGTCGCCGCCAGTTCCGCCGTCGGCACCGCGGCGAGGAGGCGCGCGAGCAGCCCCGCCGCCATCGGCGGCAGCCCGGGCGCCAGGCGGCCCAGCGCGGCCACCGCCTCCGCCAGCACCTGCGGCCGCACGCCGTCCGCCCCGGGGGCTTCCTTCCGTGCCGCGTCGTTCATCGCGCCTTCCTCCTGCCGCTGCTGTCACCGGGCCGGGTGCAGGGCGGTCGCTGGAAGGTGGCGTTCCGGCACCGTCCGCCGCAAGGGCCAAGGCCTCCGGATGCCCCGATGACGGATCACGGCCATGTGCGGTAGTCTCCCGCCATGATCGAAGACCTCGCCGCGCTCCTCGCCCCGGTCACGCCGGAAAAATTCTTCGCGGAGCATCATGACAAGGCGCCGCTGCATGTCCGCGGCAACCCGGGAAAATTCGCCCAGGTGCTGTCCTGGCGGCAGATCAACCGCCTGCTGGACATGTCCCATATCTGGACCTCCACCAGCCTGAAGCTGGTGCTGGACAGCCAGGCGATCTCGGCCGAGCAGTTCTGCTCCCGCGCCACCAGCCGCGACAACGCCGCCGTCATGCAGCCCGATGCGAAGCTGGTGCAGGGCTGGATCGCCAAGGGGGCGAGCGTCGTGATGAACGACGTGGACAGCCTGACGCCGGGCCTGGCGGGCATCTCCGCCGCGCTGGAGGGTGCCGGGCTCGGCAAGGCGCAGGCCAATGTCTACATCAGCTGGCAGAGCCACAAGGCCTTCCACACCCACTACGACACGCATGATGTCTGGGCCGTGCAGGTGGAGGGCGAGAAGTCCTGGAACATCTGGGAAGGCCGCGCGGAATACCCCATCCCGCACCCCGCCTTCCGGGGCCAGCCGCAATCCCACCACGACCAGGCACGCGGGAAGCTGCGCGGCACGGTCCATATGAAGCCCGGCGACCTGCTCTACCTGCCCCGCGGCTGGTACCACGATGCGCTGGCGGAGGCGCCTTCCTCCGTCCATGTCGCCTATGGGGTGCATGCGCCGCTAGGCATGGACCTGATGAACATGCTGGCGGAGCGCGTCCTCTATGACGCGGAATTCAGGAAGCCCCTCCCCCGCCAGGATGGCAGCGCGGCGGCACAGTTCGCGTTGACGCAGCGCGCGGGGCTGCTCGGCCAGCGCCTGCAGGAACTGTGCAGGGATCCCAAGGTGATGCAGGTGCTGGCGCAGTTCGTGGCGAATTACCGCTTCAGCCGCGGGGGGTACGACATCCTGGCGGCGCGGGGGCTCGCCACCACCGCCGCTGCCACGGCGGGCGACGCGCCCGGCTGGCGCATCCTGGCGCCCGGCGCGAAGCCCGTGCGCCGCGGCGCCGATTGGGTGGTCAAGGGCGCGCAAGGCGCTGTCACCGTCAGCCCGCCGGAGGCCGAGGCCACCGCCTGGCTGCTGGCGAGGCCGGAGGTTACGCAAGCCGAACTCAGCGCCCAAGCCCCCGGCATCGATGCGGCCGCCCTGCTGGCACGGCTGGAGGCCGCGGGCCTGCTGGCGCGGGCGGCGTGATGCGAGTCCTGCCGCTTCTTCTCCTGCCGCTGCTCATCGGTCCGGCCACGGCGCAGCCGCGCAGCTTCTCCTGCGTCGGTGCGGAAGCGCTGGAGGATGATGTCTTCGCCGTGCCCTTCACCCGCGGCAGCACCACGCTGCGCGACACCGGGCGCAGCGCGATCGCCGCCGCCGCGCAGCTGGCGGAAGGCGACCGTGACCGCAACATCTGCGTCTTTGGCCATGCGGACCGCAGCGCCGGCGCTGGCACCAGCACGCAGATCGCCGCCCAGCGCGCCCGGGCCGTGGCGCTGGCCCTGTCGCAGCAGGGCATCGAGCGTGACCGCATCCGCGCGGAAGCGCGTGTCGGCGCCTACAGTGGCCGGCAGAGCGAACCGGAAGCCCGGGCCGTGACGATCGTGGTGCTGCCCAGCCTGCCTTGAAGGCGCCCTGCCCCGGCGGGGGGCGGCGAAACACGCCGCAATCTTGAAATTTAAGCCATCTGTTACGCTCGGCCTGTAACCTTCGCAGGATATGCGCAAGGATATGTTTTGTGACGCGGCCGACCACAGTCCTGTATCACCACAATCCAGGATCGAACCAGTCGCAACGACCCGATCCCGCGCTTCGCGGATCACCCAAGCCAAAGGCCGATGAAGGCCCACTAGCCAGGACCGAGGAAAGCGCCGGATGACCGACCAACCCGAGGAAAAGCCTCCGCTGCGCCGCCGGCTTTTCGTGCTGCGCCTGGCCGCGCTCGGCGGCGCGGCCCCGGCGCTGGCGGCCTGCGTGCCCCAGCAGCCCGTCTATGTGCAGCAGCCCGTCTACCAGCAGCCGGTGGTGCGCCGCGGCACCGGGATCAGCGACAGCGATCCCACCGACGCCCCCGGCAATGGGCGCGGCGGCCACCGCGGCAGCGGCGTGACGGACAGCGATCCGAATGACAGCCCCGGCTTCGGTCGCGGCGGCTATGCCCGCCGCACCGGCGTCAGCGACAGCGACCCGAACGACCCGCCGGGCGGCGGCCGCGGTGGCGTGCGCCGCACGACGGGGATCACGGACAGCGACCCCTCCGACGGCCCCGGCAATGGCCGCGGCGGCTATCGCGGCGCGCCCGTCCGTCGCACCGGCATCACAGACAGCGACCCGTCCGATGGCCCGGGCAACGGCCGCGGGGGCTATCGCGGCGGCGGCTACCGCACCAACCTGACCGACAGCGACCCCTCCGACGGCCCCGGCCGCGGTCGCCGCGGGTACTGAGAGAGCGCGGAGGCCCCCGCCCGAACCCTCCCCCGCCAGCGCGGGGGAGGGAGGCACCCGGCCCCAGCCGCCGTCAGGCGGCCGCGAACAGATAGGTCGGCATGGGCTGGGTGTTGTCCACCACGCCCTTCACGCCCGGCACATTCTCCGCCAGCACGCGAAGCCCGCGCTGCACCGCCGCGCTGCGGCTGAAGCCGTGGAACTCCACCACCGCATCCTTCACATCCACCAGCGCGTAGAAGGTGTCCGCCCAGGGCTCCTTCTTCATCGCCGCCAGCACCGCGCGGCGGATGCGGTCATCGGACAGGTCGCCCGCCTCCGGCGCCGGTGCCACCAGCGCCCGCAGCAGATCGGCGCGGGAGACAAGGCCCTTCAGCCTTCCATCCTGCGTCACGAGCACGCGGCGGATGCCCTTCTCCTCCATCAGATGCGCGATCACGGAGGCGAGCGTGTCCGGATCGACGGAGACGACGCCCTCCGTCATCACATCCTTCGCCGTGATGCCATGCGTGCGCGCGTAGCGTTCCGCATCCCGCGCGGGATTGGCGAACATGGACGCCAGCCAGCCCGCCGGCTTGTCATCCTCCCCCGCCAGGCGGCGGATGAGGTCCGCCTCCGTCACGATGCCAGCCACGGCGCCATCGGCATCCACCACCGGCACGGCGGAGATCCCCCGCTCCGCCAGCAGCCGCGCGATCGCCAGCACCGGCGTGGCCGGCGGCACGGTCACCACATCAGCCGTCATCAGGTCACGGGCGCGAAGACTGGTCATGGCACAATCCCTCCAACGGTTGGTTCCAGCATGGGGGGAGCCTAGGCCCCGCCCTGCCACCCCGCCTTGACGCAGGTCAATCGCGAAGCGCGACACCCCCCGGCGGCCGGGCTTCCGCCCCGCGCGAAGCCCCTGTATTCCTGGGAGACAAGCAAACGGGAGGGTCCAGATGACGACCAACAGGATTGGCTCCGGCATGATCGGCCGCCGCAGCCTCGCGGCACTCGGCGCCGCCGCCATCGCGGCACCGACCGTCGCCCGCGCCCAGGCGACGCAGATGGCGATCGCCACGGGCACCACCGGCGGCGTCTACTACCCACTCGGCGGCGCGCTCGCGAACTACCTCTCCCGCGGCATCCCCGGCATGTCCGCTACCGTCGAGGTCACCGGCGGCTCCGTCGCCAACTTCCAGCTGCTGGGCGCCGGGCGCGTCGGCATGCTGTTCGGCCAGGTGGACGCCGCGATCGATGGCCTGCGCGGCGCCGGGCCCTTCCGCGGCCGCGCCGTGCCGGCCCGCGCCATCGCCGTGCTCTACACCAACCGCATGCAGGTCGTGACCACGGCCGCCACCGGCATCCGCTCCATCACCGATCTCCGCGGCAAGCGCGTCTCCACCGGCGCGCCCGGCTCCGCCACCGAACTCTTCGCCTTCCGCGTCATCGCCGCCGCCGGCCTGGACCGCGAACGGGATTTCCGCGCCCGCGAACGCCTGAGCCCGGCGGAATCCACCAACGCCATCCGCGACGGCAAGCTCGACGCCTATTTCTTCGTCTCGGGCGTGCCGACCTCCGCCATCACCGACCTCGGCGCCACACCCGGCACGCAGATCCACCTGGTGGACCACGCCGACCTGCACGCCCGCATCGTGCAGGAGAACGGGCCGGTCTACTTCCCGGAAGTCATCCCCGCCGGCACCTACCCCGGCCAGCGCACGGACAACCAGCAACTCTCGGTGGCCAACATCCTCGCGGTGCGCGACGACATGCCGGCCGAGATGGTCACCAACATCCTGCGCGTGACCTGGGAGAACCGGGAAGACTGGGCCCGCGTCCATGCGGAAGCGCGCAACTTCACCCTCGCCGCCCAGAAGACCGCCGCCGCCGGCATCCCCTGGCACCCCGCGGCGGAAGCCTTCTGGCGCTCCGCCGGCGCGACGCTGGCGTGAGGTTGCCGGCGCTGTTGGCGCCAGCAGGGGGGCTCTGCCCCCCTGCACCCCCGGCCAAAGGGCAGCGGCCCTTTGGAAACCCGTTCATTGGGCGGGAGGGAGGAGGGGCATGGCGGCACCGCTGGATAAGCGGTCGCGCGGCGCCCCTCCTCCCTCCCGCCCAGACAATCATGGGTTCAAAGGGGCCGCTGCCCCTTTGCGGGTGGCCTGCGAGGGGCGGCGCCCCTCGCAGGCCACCCGCGCCCACACCCTCTCGCCCAGCAGGTCCCGCCAATGAGTTCCAGCGTCCTACCGCCCGAGGTGCCGAAGGGCGCGTTGGATGATGCCACTGCCGCGAAGGTGGAGGCGCTGATCGAGCAGGAGGAGGGGGCGCAGAATCGCCTGCCCGGGCTGCTCGGCCATGCCGCTGTCGCGGTGGCGCTGGGGATGTCGCTGTTCCATCTCTGGGCGGCCTGGGACATCGTGCCGACGACGACGCTGCGCTACGTGCATGTCGGCTTCGCCATGGTGCTGGGCTTCGCGCTGTTCCCGGTGGGCCGGCGCTTCCGGCACCGGATCATGCCCTGGGACTGGGCGCTGATCGCGGCCGGCATCTACTGCATCTGGTATCTCATCACCGGCGGCGACGACCTCCAGGACCGGTATGTGTTCCCGGAGCCGATGGACATCGTCGTCGGCTGGATGCTGATCGCCCTGGTGCTGGAGGTGACGCGCCGCGCCACCGGCTGGATCATGCCGGCGGTGGCGATCGCCTTCCTGCTCTACGGCTTCTTCGGCAACTACCTGTCCCCGCCCTGGCGGCACCAGGGCTACGACATGGAACGCCTGATCCCCCATGTGACCATCACGCTGGAAGGGATCTTCGGCACCGCGATCGATGTCTCCGCCACGCTGATCGTGCTGTTCACCATCTATGGCGCCATCCTGCAGGCCACGGGCGCGGGCAAGTTCTTCGTCGATTTCTCCTTCAGCCTGACGGGCGGCAAGCCGTCCTCCGCCGGGCGCACGGTGGTGCTTTCGTCCTTCCTGCTGGGTGGGCCTTCGGGGTCGGGGGTCGCCACGACCGTCACGCTCGGCACCGTCGCCTGGCCGATGATGCGCCAAGTCGGCTACCGCGCGGATGATGCGGGCGGGCTGCTGGCGGCTGGCGGGCTGGGGGCCATCCTGTCGCCGCCCGTCATGGGCGCGGCGGCGTTCCTGATCTCAGAATATCTCAAGATCGGCTATCTCGACGTCATCGTCATGGCGATCGTGCCGACCTGCCTCTACTACGCCTCCCTGCTGTTCATGGTGGAACTCGACCAGCGGCGCATCGCGGCGCGGCGGGCGGCCGACCCCAATGCGGTGCCGCCTGTGCCGATGAAGGTCGATCCCGTCGGCAAGCTGTTGCGGGAATATGGCTTCCACTTCTCGACGCTCATCGCCATCGTCGCCTTCATGGCGGTCGGCTATTCCGCGACGCTCAGCGTGCTCTACGCCACCGTCGTCGCCGTGGTGCTGTCCTGGATCAAGCGGGAGACGGCGATCACGCCCCGCAAGCTGATCGACGCGCTGGCCAGCGGCGCGGTGCAGTCGGTCGGCATCGCGGCCACCTGCGCCTGCGCGGGCATCATCGTCGGCGTCATCACGCTGACGGGCCTCGGCCTGAAATTCTCCGACATCGCCATCCAGGCGGCAGGCGGGTCGCTGGTGATCACCGCGATCTACACCGCGCTGATCGTCTGGGTCGTCGGTCTCGCGGTGCCGGTGACCGCCAGCTACATCATCTGCGCGGTCGTCGCCGCGCCGGCGCTGATGAAGCTTGGCGTGCCCGACTACGCCGCGCATATGTTCGTCTTCTACTATGCTGTGCTGTCGGAGGTCTCGCCGCCGACCGCGCTCAGCCCCTTCGCGGCGAGTGCGATCACCGGCGCCGGCCCCTACCGCACCACCCTCCAGGCCTGGAAATACACCCTGCCCGCCTTCGTCCTGCCCTTCGTCTTCGTGACCGACCCGGAAGGCGTGGGCCTGCTGCTGCGCTTCACCGCGACGATGACGTGGGTGGACGTGGCCTGGCAGATCATCCTGGCAACGGCCGGGCTCGCGGCGCTGGCCGCCGCCTGCCAGGGTTTTCTCGTGCGCGCCATGACGGGCTGGGAACGGACGGCGCTGGCCGTGGCGGGGGTGCTGATGATCTTCCCCGCCTCGCTCGATGCGCTGGCACCGGGGGTGGTGCCCTTCCCGCACTGGATCGGCCTTGGCCTGGCGGCGGGGCTGACGCTGTTGCAGATGCGCGCACCCCGGGCCCACCCCGCCTGATGGCCAGGCGCCTTGCCTCGGCCCTGGGCCCGGTCCTGGCGCTGCTGCTCGCGGCCTGCGGCGACACGCCGGTGGCGGAGGCACTCCGCGGCGTGCTGCCCTCCGCGGAGGCACCCGCCCCGCCTTCCCCTGGCGGCCCCGGCCTGCTCCTGACCGGGCCGCGGCAATCCATCGTCTTCACACTGGCGCAGCAGACCGGCAACCGGCGCATCTGGCGTGCCGAGGGCGGCATCGCCGTGGCGACGGATGGTCCGCGCATCATCGCGACCGCGGGCCTCGGCCAGATGCTGACGGCGACGCGGCAGGAGGGGCCGGAACCGCTGGACGATGTCCTGGCCCTGCTGAGCAACCCCGCCAGCACCCGCCGCACGGTGGACCTGGCGGGCGCGAGCCGGGAGCCCGCGACCATGCGTTTCGGCCTGGTCATCGAATGCCGCCTCACCGCCTCCCGCCGCTTCGGGGAGATCCTGGTGCGGGAGGAATGCACCAGCCCCGCCGGCGCCTTCGTCAACCGCTTCTGGGCCGATCCCGAAACCGGCGCCGTGCTGCGCAGCGAGCAATGGGTGGGGAACGAGGCGCCGGCCGTGACGATGGAAATGCGCTGAGGCTCAGCGCCAGCCGAGCCCCGCCACCCGCATCCGCCGCACCACGAAGGCCAGCCACAGGATCTGCCCCGCCAGCGCCGGCACCACCACCAGCGGCTTCAGCGCCGGCGACAGGTGCAGGAAGGCCAGCGCCAGGCCCGCGTGGAACAGGGTGAAGCCCCAATGCACCCCGGCCACCACCCTCACCGGCACGCCCGATCGCTGCGCCAGCTGGTACAGATGCGTCCGGTGCCCCTCCGCCAGGCGTTCGCGCATGATCGCCCGCCGGCCGAGCGTGAAGGCCGCGTCGAAGAGCAGGGAGAAGATCAGCAGCGGCACGATGAGGAAGGAGACCTGCAGCCCATCGAAGCGGGATGCCGCGACCGCCAGCACCGCCAGCATGAACCCCGCGAACTGGCTGCCCACATCCCCCATGAAGATCCGGGCGGGATGCAGGTTGAACGGCAGGAAACCCGCGAAGCCGGCGGCCAGGAACAGCGCGGCGGCATAGACGAACCACCCCCCCTGCAGCGCCGCCACCAGCGCCAGCGCGGCACTCGCCAGCAGCAGGGTGCCGCCCACCAGCCCGTCCAGCCCATCCATGAAGTTCACGGCATTGGTGCAGCCGACGATCCAGACCAGCGTCAGCGCCACGCCGACCCAGCCGAGTTCCACAACGCCGATCCAGGGCAGCGCCAGCTTCTGGACCACGAGCCCGCTGGCCACCGCCACCAGCGCCGCCAGGCATTGCGCGGCCAGGCGCAGCCGGGCGGAGAGGTCCCGCACATCATCCACCAGCGCCACGCCGGCGATCGCCCCGGCCGCCAGGATGACGCCGATGAACTGCCCATCCGCCACCCGGGCGAAGGTCGCGACCTGATAGAGCACCAGCATCCCCGCCATGAAGGCCAGCACCACGCCGACGCCACCGCCCCGCGGCGTCGGCCGCGCATGGGCGCTGCGGGCATTCGGGTGGTCGAGGATCGGGAAGGCGATCATCAGCCGCGCGGCCAGGGCGGAGAACACGGCCAGCGCGCCCGCGAAGGCCAGGTGTTCCAGGAAGGCGGGGATCGTCATGCCGGGCCGGTCAAGCACGCGGGCGGCGGATGCGGCAAGCCGTTCCCGCGCGCGCCGGCCGTCACGCCCAGGCCATGAAATCCCCGCCCATGATCGACTTCAGCGGCCGCCGGCCGCCATCGAAGCGGCCCGAATTCACCAGCGCGTCATCCAGCCAGGCTGTGGGGTCGAGCAGGTCGCTGCGCCGCTGGTAGGGCGGGTTGGAACGGTCCGTCAGCGCCCCCTTGGCCGTGCCCGCATACATCTCGAAATGCAGCATCGAGAGCTTCAGCCCCTTCAGCGCGCCGACCTGGCCGATCTGCGCGCCGGGCAGCACCTGCGCCCCCTTGGCGATGCCGGGGCCGACATCCTTCTTCACCTCGCCGTAGCGCACAATGAAGTCGCCATGATCCACCTCCACCGCCCAGCTGGAGAGATAGAATTCATAGACCGCCAGCACCTCTCCCGCCGCGACGGCGAAGACCGGCGTACCGATCGGCGCATAGAGATCGCAACCCGCATGCAGCCGCGTGCCCTTGGCGCGGGACGCACCAAAGCGGCGCGGCGATTCATGGTAGCTTTCGAGGGGGACGAACTTCAGGGGGAACAGCATCCTGGATGTCTCCGATGCCACCCACGTTCCGAAGCGGCACCGGAACAATCGCACCCCGACACGCATCGGTCGAGGGCTGCGCGGCCCTACCCGCTCAGCCGCCCCGACTCCAGGCTGGCATAGACATCGCCCGAATTCGCCTCATGCGGCAGGGCTGCGATCCACGCCGCCATGGCCGCGGCCCCGATCGGGCCGGCATGGGCGAAGCGCATGCCTTCCCCCAGGCAGGCGTTGAACTGGCGGAACCCTAGCGCCGAGAGCCTTTCCAGGCATTCGGCGGCGACGCCGCGCTGGATGGTGGTGAATTCGAAGGACAGGCTGCGCGGCGCGCGCGTCAGGCCCGCCAGTGCCACCGCCTCATACCCCTCCACGTCGATCTTCACGAAGTCGGGCATGCCATGCGCCGCCGCCAGCGCATCCAGCGTGGTAACGGGCAGGTGGAGTTCGCGGTCCCAGACCTGGCCTTCCCACCCCGCCGCGCCATCGGCGGCCGCGACGAAATCGGCGCTGGCCGTGGCGACGGTCGGGTTGGCGGAATTCACCCGCAGCACCGCCTCGCCCACCGCCTCGCCCACCAGGGATTCCACCAGCACGAAGCCGGCATCCCCGCGGAAGGCGCGGCGCAGGAAGCGCGCCAGCAGGGGCTGCGGCTCCACCGCCACAGCCCGGGCGCCGATCCGGCGGAAACTCGCCGCCCGGTCGCCCACATGGGAACCCACGTCGAAGCCGAGATCCCCCGGCCCCAGGAACCGCGCCTGGAATTCATCCAGCGCCGCCGCCCGCCCGGGCGCCCGCAGATAGGTCCGGATGGAAGCGCGGACCGCAGCGACCGAGGTCACTGGAACACCACCGCCGCGCCGCCGGTGGCTTCCGGCGGCACCATCAGCCCGTCCGGCGCCTCCCGCAGCGGCAGGCCCGCCAGCACGTCGCGCGCGGCGCGGCCCTGGTCGCTGGTCCGGATGACCATCCCGGCCATGAAGGGCAGCGAAGGTGGAACAACCCCCGGCAGCACCCGCCCCAGAGCATCCGGCGGCAGGACCCGCACGACGGTTTCCATGGCTGGGGAGAAGGGGCCCGCGGCGCCCACTGCGCCCGGCAGCCTCAGACGAAAGCCCGCCACCGGATCGGGCTCCGCCGGCCGGCCCGTGAGCCGCGACAGGCGCGCGGTGGTCTCGGCCGGGTCGGCGGCGGCCAGGATGGCCACCGTCAGCGCCTCCGCCCCATTGGTGTGGCCCATCCAGCGGGGGTCCCAGACCAGTTCCGGCGTCATGTGCTGCACCAGCTGCACCCGGCCCTCCGGCGCATCGGGGAAGGGCAGCCGGGCGAAGCGCGCGATCGGCCCGCCTGCTTCCACCGGGCGCTGCAGCCAGGCGATGCCGGGGATCGCCATCCCCCCCGCCCGCAGCCGTGCCAGGTTCCCCTCCGCATCGTCCATCCCGAAGGCGCAGATATGGGTGCCCGCGTAGCGTGCCAGGAATCCGTCCAGCCCGTTGGAGAACAGGGCGGGGTCATGGATGCCCAGCAGCTCCACATAGCCATGCTTCAGGAAGGCGCAGCGGTTGGCGGAACCGAAGGGCTCCACCGGGCCTTCCGGCGTCCGCCGCCCCGATTGCTGCGCGAAGGGGGAGAGCACGAAGCCCATCCTTTCCCACGCCGCCCAGAGCGGCCCGGGGTCCCGCGCGCAGAGGCCGAGATGGTCGAGGACCGTGGCGCTGCTCATCACAGGGCCGGGTTCTCATACTTCTCCAGCAGCCAATCCGCGGGCTCGGCCGCTGCCTCCCGGTACCAGCGATCCACCAGCGGATGCGCCCGCACCGCCGCGACATAGGCGCGGGAGGTTCCGTTGAGCTCCGGCTGCCAGGTGAGGAACCGCGCCACCACCGGCGCATACATCGCGTCCGCCAGGGTGAAGTCCACGCCGGTCAGGAACGGCCCGCCATACTCCCCGATCGCCTCGGCCCAGATCGCCTCGACCCGCGCGATATCCGCCAGGCTGTCGGGGTTGCGCCCGTGGCCCGGGAATTCCCGGCCGAGATTCATCGGCATCGCCATGCGCAGGGCCCGGAAGCCCGCATGCATCTCGGCCGCGATGCTGCGGGCATGGGCGCGCGCGGCGCGCTTGCGCGGCCAGAGGTCCGCCTTGAATTCAGCGCAATACTCGGCGATCGCGATGCTCTCCCACATCCGCGCGCCGCGATGTTCCAGGTAGGGCACCATCCCGTTGGGGGAGATCGCCTTGATGGCCGTGGTCCCGCCGCCACCGGCCAGCGGCACCACCACCTCCTCCACATCCAGCCCCGCCAGCTGCACCATCAGCCAGCCGCGCATGCTCCAGGAGGAGTAGCGCTTGGTCCCGATCACCAGCCTGCCTTCGGCCATGGCCGCGTTCCCCTGATCCGTTTCGCGATTCATGGCACGGTCGGGGGCGGCTGTCCCGAGGGGGGGGTATCGCCCTTCGCCGATGGGGAAGGCGCTGCCTTCCCCATACCCCATCCGCCCCCTCTTGAAGATTCGGGAGGCAGAGCCTCCTGGACCATCGTCAGTCAGAAACCTCGCGGTCCAGGGTCCCGTTGGACCCTGGCCGGGGGTGCAGGGGGGCGGAGCCCCCTTGCGGGGAACCGTTGGTGCGGGGGGCAGAGCCCCCTGCCACTAGCGAGCGCGCACGCGCAGGAGTAGCAAACGAGAATGGCTGCTTCGGCTCGGGACCGCATCCTCCTCAACCTCGCCCTGGATTCGCTGGTGGCCGCCCTCGCGTTGCCCGCCGCGGTCTGGCTGGCCGCGCCCGGCGCCTGGCCACCCGCCCTCTGGTGGGCGGCCACCATTCCCGGCGCCATCGCGGCCCTGATGCTGGTCGGCGTGCCGCTGCGCCTGCCGCAGCAATACTGGCGCTTCGCCTCCCTGCCGGAGGCGCTGTCCACCACCGCCGCCGCGGCCGGCGCGGCGCTGATCACCGCCATCGGCCTGCACTGGTCGGGCGCATGGGCGCCCCCCAATCCGGGCTTCCCCGCCATCCATGCTTTGGTCCTGGCCGCGCTGCTGGCGGCGCCCCGCATCGCGGCGCGCCTGCGCCATGCCGGCCGCGCCGGCCCGCTTTCCGACACGCCGGCCGCCCCCGTCCTGCTGGTCGGCGCCGGGGATGGCGCGGACCTCTTCATCCGCGCCATCGGGCAGGAACGCAGCCCCGCCTACCGCGTCACCGGCATCCTCTCCCTCCGCTCCCGCCAGCTCGGCCGCCGCATCCATGGCCTGCCCATCCTCGGCACGGCGGAGGATGCCGCCGCCATCCTCGACCAGCTGAGGGAGGAAGGGCGCCTGCCCGCGCAGATCATCCTCGCCACCCCCCAGCTGCAGGGCCTGGAACTGCAACGCCTGCTGGATGCCGCGGACCGCCACGGCCTGCCGGTGAAGCGCGCCCCCACCCCCACGGCGCTCGGCCCCGCCAGCCGCCGCCCCGGCGAACGCGCGGAAGCCGAGCCCCGCGTCACGCTAAGGCGCGTGGAGATCGAGGATCTTCTGGACCGCCCCCAGGTCCCGCTGGACCGCGAAGGCATGGCCCGCCTGGTGCAGGGCAAGCGCGTGCTGGTGACGGGCGCGGGCGGCACCATCGGCGGCGAACTCGCCCGCCAGGTCGCCGCACTGGGCCCCGCCAGCCTGACGCTGCTGGATCACGGCGAATACGTCCTCTACGAGATCGACCTGGAACTGCGCGAACGCCACCCCGGCGTGCCCCGCCGCGCGGTGCTGGCCGATGTGCGCGACAGCGCCCGCATGGGCCGGCTGATGGCGGAGATCAGGCCCGAGCTCGTCTTCCACGCCGCCGCCCTGAAGCACGTGCCGATGGTGGAGAACGACCCGCTGGAGGGGCTGCTCACCAACGCGCTCGGCACCCGCATCGTGGCGGACGCGGCGCGCGCGGCGGGCTGTTCACTGATGGTCTTCATCTCCACCGACAAGGCGGTGAACCCGACCAGCGTCATGGGTGCCTCGAAGCGCCTGGCGGAGATGTACTGCCAGGCGCTGGACCGCGGCGCGCGCACCAGCGGCACCGGCATGCGGCTGGTGACGGTGCGCTTCGGCAATGTGCTGGGCTCCACCGGCAGCGTGGTGCCGCTGTTCCGCCGGCAGCTGGAACGGGGCGGCCCGCTGACCGTGACCCACCCCGACATGCGCCGCTATTTCATGACGGTGCGCGAAGCGGTGGGCCTCGTCCTCCAGGCGAGCGTCGTCGGTGCCACGGATCGGCAGGACCAGCCGCCGGAACTGCGGGAGGGCGGCATCTTCGTCCTCGACATGGGCGATCCCGTGAAGATCGTGGACCTCGCCCGCCGCATGATCCGCCTGGCGGGGCTGCGCCCGGAGGAAGACGTGGAAATCCGCTTCACCGGCCTCCGCCCCGGGGAGAAGCTGTTCGAGGAGTTGTTCCACGGCCAGGAACCCCCGAGCCCCACCAATTTCCCAGGCCTCCTCGTCGCCGTGCCGCGCACGACGGATGCCGGGGAGATGGGCCGCGCCATCGATGGCGTCGCCGCGCTGGCGGCGGCCGGGGACCGCAAGGGCGCACTGGCCCGGCTGAACGCCCTGGTGCCGGAATTCGAGCATGAGCTGAACGGCCAGGCGCCGTAGGGAAGGCCGGGGCCGCGGGGCGGCCCCGGGCAGTTCACGCCGCGCGGATCGCCACCAGGAACCCGTCCACCTTTCCGCGCAGCCCTTCCGCCTGCTGCGCCAGTTCGGCGGAGGCGCTGCGCACATCCGCCGCCGCGCTGCCCGTGCGCTGCGCATCGGCGCTGACGCCGGCGGCGTGGTCGGAGGCCTGGCGCGTGCCGGATGCCGCCTGCGCCACCGCCACGCCGATCTCCTGCGTCGCCTGTGCCTGCTGCGCGGCGGTTTCGGCCACCTGCGCGGTGGCGGCGTTCAGCGTCTCGATCGTGCGCGCGATGGCCTGCACCACCTCCACCGTCCGCCCCGTCTCCGTCTGCATCGCCGCGATCTGGGCGCCGATCTCCTCCGTGGCCTTCGCGGTCTGCGCGGCCAGGGTCTTCACCTCGGACGCCACCACCGCGAAGCCCTTGCCGGCCTCCCCGGCCCGGGCGGCCTCGATCGTCGCGTTCAGCGCCAGCAGGTTGGTCTGGCCCGCGATATCGCCGATCAGCCGCACCACGTCGCCGATCCGCGATGCGGCCTCCGACAGGCCGCGCACCGTCGCATCCGTGCGCTCCGCCGCCGCCGTCGCCTCCCGCGCCGCGCCCGCGCTCTGCTCGATCTGGCGCACGACCTCGGCGATGGAGGCCGAGAGTTCCTCCGTCGCCGCCGCCACGCTGCCGACATTGGCGCTGGCCATGGCGGTGCTGTCCGCCACCGCCGCGGCGCGGGCGGAACCGTCCTTCGCCGTCGCCGCCATGCCGGTCGCCGTCGCGTCGAGTTCCGTCGCGGCGGAGGCGACGGCGCGCAGCACGCCGGCCGTCTCCTCCCCGAACTCCGCCAGCAGCGCGTCGACGCGCTTCGCCCGCGCGGCCTGCGCCTCCCGCTCCGCCGCCTGCGCCGCCTCCAGCGCGTTCCGCTCGGCGGAGGCCGCGCGCAGCTGGTCCACCGCCAGCGCCACCTCCCCCAGCTCATCCGCCCTGGCGCTGCCGGGCACGACCAGCGTCAGCTCCCCGCCGCCGATCCGCCGCACCACGCGCGCCAGGTCGCCGAGCGGGGAGACCAGGCGCCGCAGCAGCAGCACCAGCGCGGCGCCCATCACCAGCAGCGTGGCGAGTGCCATGGCGCCGATGATCGCCAGATCCTGCCAGCCCTGCGCGACCATGGCCTCGCCCTGCGCGATCGCTTCCTCCAGCGCCGCGTCGCGCACGCCGACCAGCTGCGTCAGCGCGCCGGTCGAAAAGCGGCGATGCGCCGTGGGGTCGTTCGGCCAGGCTTCCGTGCCGCCGGCCTGCCGCAGGCCGCCGATGCGGACCAGGTTGCGGAAGCCGGGCTCCCCGGTCACCAGGTAGCCCTGGCGGATGGAGCTTTCATGCGCCCGCGCCAGGGTGGCGGAACCGCTCGCCTCCACCAGCCGCTCCAGCGTCGCCAGGATCTCCTCCACCCGGCCGGTCAACTGCTGCGCGGTGGCCAGCGCCTCCGGCGTGATGGTGCCGCCGCCGACCCAGCCATTCAGCAGCAGGCCGCGCCGGCCCGCGATGTCCCGCAGCTGTCCGCCCTGCATCGCGGTTTCCAGCAGCGGCGCCAGCGCCGGCGCCAGGCGGGACAATTCGCGCGCCCCTTGCCGCGCCATGCCGCTCAGCCGGTTGCCATGGTCGTTGCGCACCTGGGCCAGGTCCCGCACCACGCCGGCATCCCGGGCCGCCGGCGGCTGCGATGCCGCGGCCAGCGTGCGTTCGGTCAGCGCCGTCATCGCCCGCAGCGCGTCGCGTGCCGGCGCGGGGTCCAGCCCCACCGCGCGCGCATTCGCCTCCGCCGCGGACAGCAGCCGCTGCATCTCCTCCTGCCCCGCGCGCAGATCGGCCAGGTCCGGCTGCGCCACTACCATCGCCGTGCTGATGCGCGCGGATTGCAGCGCGAAGGCGGTCTGGCCCCGCAGGACGTCGCTGATCAGGCGCGTGGAGATCACCACCCGTTCGGTCTGCCGCACCTCCCGCCAGGCTTCATTAGCCTGCCAGGCCAGGGCGACCAGGCCCGGGAGTGCAACCAGGGTGAAGCACAGCAGCAGCAACTGTCGAACGCGCATCCTGCTCAGTCCTTGTCCAGGCCCAGCAGCGGGCCGCCTTGGTACCAGGGGTCAGGCACGTCACGCCGCGCGGATGGCGCCCAGGAACTGGTCCACGCGCCCGCGCAGCCCTTCAGCCTGGCGCGCCAGCTCCGCCGATGCGGCGCGCACCTCCGCCGCCGATTGCCCGGTCTGCTCCGCGTCCTGGCTCACGCCCGTCGCATGGCGCGACGCCTCCTGCGTGCCCTGCGCCGCGGCCGCCGCCGCGCGGCCGATCTCCTGCGTCGCCTCCGCCTGCTGCGATGCCGCTTCCGCCACCTGCGCCGTGTTGCGGTTCAGCGCCTCGATCGTGCCGGCGATCGCGCGCACCACCTCCACCGTCCGCCCGGTCTCGGTCTGCATCGCCGCGATCTGCGCGCCGATCTCCTCCGTCGCCTTCGCCGTCTGTGCCGCCAGTGCCTTCACCTCCTGCGCCACCACCGCGAAGCCCTTGCCGGCATCGCCTGCCCGCGCCGCCTCGATCGTCGCATTCAGCGCCAGCAAATTCGTCTGGCCCGCGATGTCGCCGATCAGCTTCACCACATCGCCGATCCGCGCCGCCGCTTCCGACAGCCCGCGCACCGTCGTGTCGGTCCGCTCCGCCGCCTCCGTCGCCTCCTGCGCCGTCGCGGCGCTGATCTGCACCTGGCGCATCACCTCGCTGATCGAGGCCGAAAGCTCTTCCGTCGCCGCCGCCACGCTGCCCACGCTGCCCGACGCCTCCGCCGAGGATCGCGCCACCGCGCTGGCGCGCTGCGTGCCATCTGCCGCCGTCGTCGCCATGCTGGTGGCTGTCGCATCCAGCTCCGTCGCCGCGGAGGCCACGGTCCGCAGCACATCGGCCGTCTCGGCCTCGAATTCCTCCAGCAGCGCGTCGATGCGCTGGGCGCGTTCCAGCTGCGCTGCCGCTTCGGCCTTCTGCGCGGCCTCCAGCGCCTCCCGCTCCAGCGACGCCAGCCGCAGCTGGTCGACGGCGCGCGCCATCTCGCCCAGCTCATCCGGCCGGTCCCGCGCCGGCACGGCCAGCGTCAGCTCCCCCGCCCCGATGCGGCGGACCGTGCCCGTCAGCTGGCCAAGCGGCGCCACCATGCCACGCAGCAGCAGGATCAGCGCCGCCGCCATCACCGCACCCGTCACCGTCATCCCCGCGATGGAGACCGCCAGCTGCAGCCGCGCAGCGGCATCATCCGCCGACGCGCGTTCCAGCGCCTCGTCCAGCGCCGCGTCGCGCATGTCGAGCAGCCGCGCCAGGGTCTGGATGGTGTAGCGGGAATAGGTCGCCGTATCCTGCGGCCAGGGCGTTTCCGCCGTGGCCGGCTGCAGCCGGGCGCGTGCCACCCGCAGGAAGCTGCGCCAGTAGGGGTCGGCCTCCTGCGCGAACAGGCGCTTCAGCTCCGCCTGCGCGCGCACCAGGCGCGGCGCCCCGGAGGCTTCCACCAGCCGCTCGATATTCGCCATGGCATCGGTCAGGCGGCCGCTCAGCTCCACCAGACCCTCCAGCGCTTCCGCCTGGATGGGTGCGCCACCGATCCAGGGCGAGACGCCCAGCGCCCGCCGTCCCGCCACTTCCCGCAGCGTCATGGCGTGCAGCGCCACCTCGATGAAGGGCGCCACCGATGGCGCGGTGGTGGTGATGACACGCGCCGCATCCCCGCCGACGGCGCTCATCCGCGTGCTGAGATCGGCCCGCTTCGCCAGCACCTCCGCCAGTAGCGCGGGATCGCGCGCCGGAACCGGCTGCGCAGAGGCTGCCGTCACGCGGCGCATCAGGTCCTCCAGCGTCGCGGAGGCCTCCCGCACCACCGCGGCATCGCTGCCCGCGGTCGCCATGCTGCGGGCCGCGGCCGCCAGCCCCTGCATCGCGGCCTCATGCGTCTGGCGCATCCCCGCGAGATCCGGCGTCGCCGCGCGCAGGGCGACGGTCAGGTTGCCGGTCTGAACCGCGAAGCTGGATTGCGCGCGACCGATGTCGCTGAACACCTGCGTCGCCTGGATGGCCCGCTCGGCCCGGGCAGAATCCCGCCACGCCGCGCTGGCGAACCAGGCCGATAGCGCCAGCCCGGGTGCGGCAATCGCGATGAACCCGAGAAGGAAGCGGGATTGGATGCGCATGCGAGTCCCGGACAGGCCAATGTGCCCGGAGGATATGCGGCAGCGCCTTGCTGCCTCCTTAACCGGCGCCGGTCCTCAAGCCGCGCGGATGGCGCCCAGGAAGTGGTCAACTCGCCCGCGCAGCCCTTCCGCCACACGCTCCATCGCCGCCGCCTGGGCGGCCATGCGACCGCCCATATCCATCGCCGGTGCAACGGCCTCCGCAGTGACCAGCGTGCCGTCGATCCAGCCGGCGGTCGTCAGCGCCCGCGGGCCGGAAGCATCGCGTAGCGCCATGGACTGCAACGCCAGTTCCACCAGCGAGGATGCGTCCGGCGTCAGGATCACCAACTCCCCCGCCACGGCGAGCGCGGAGCCACCGATGCTCGCGAGCAGCGATGGCCACAAAGCCTAGGAGAAAGCACGAACGTATACGACCCCCTGATGCAGGGCGGGCCCGGGTTGGCGGGAGCAGTTTCATGGCGCTTCAAGCCCGAACCACCGTGGCGCCGAAGAACCGGCCCACCCGCCCCGGCAGGGCGCCAATCCTGCGCCCTGCTTGCATCCCGGACGCCATCCCACCCTTCCCCGGCAACGCCCCGAAACCCCCGGTGATTTGGCCGACGCGGCACCGCGGCGCTATGGGTGCCCGGCAGACCGGATAACGGATGACCATGACCACCCTCCCCCCCATCGCCCTGTTCGACATGAAGGCCCAGCAGGCCCTGATCCGGGCGGAGATCGACCGCCGCCTCGCCTCGGTGCTCGACAGCGGCCGCTTCATCAACGGGCCGGAGGTGCAGGAGCTGGAGCAGAAGCTGGCCGAATTCGCGGGCTGCGCCCATGCCGTCGGCGTCTCCTCCGGCACCGATGCGCTGCAGATCGCCATGATGGGGGCCGGCATCGGCCGCGGCGACGCCGTCTTCCTGCCCGCCTTCACCTACACCGCGACGGCGGAAGTTCCCCTCGTGCTCGGCGCGACGCCCATCTTCGTGGACGTCCATCCCGGCACCTACAACATCGACATCGATGACCTGAAGCGCCGCATCGCGCTGGTGGAAAGCGAGGGGCGGCTCCGCCCCGCCGCCATCGTCGGCGTCGATCTCTTCGGCCTGCCCGCCGACTGGCCCGCGATCGAGGCGATCTGCGCGGAGAAGGGCATGTTCGCGCTGGACGATGCCGCCCAGGCCTTCGGCGCGGCGCTGCATGGCAAGCGGCTCGGCCGCTGGGGCCATGCGACGGCGCTCAGCTTCTATCCCACCAAGACGCTGGGCTGCTACGGCGATGGCGGCGCGCTGCTGACCGATGACGCGGATCGCGCGGAGCTCTGGCGCAGCCTCCGCACCCATGGCGAGGGCAAGACCCGCTACGAGGTGGAGCGCACCGGCATGAACGGGCGGCTCGACACCATGCAGGCCGCGATCCTGCTGCCGAAGCTCGGGCTGCTGGGGGACGAGCTCGCCGCCCGGACCCGCATCGCGGCGGCCTACAACCAGGGCCTGGCCGGCAAGGTCCAGACCCCCGTCACGACGGAGGGCGCCGAGCACGCCTGGGGCCTCTATTCCATCCTGGTCGAGGATGAGGCCGCCCGTGCCCGGGTGCAGGAAGCCTGCAAGGCCGCCGGCGTGCCGACCGCCATCTACTACCCGAAGTCGCTGCACCGGCAGCCCGCCTACGCGGCCGCCCATGCGGAGGGCATCAGCAACGCGCCCGAACTGCCGGTAGCGGAGATGCTCTGCCGCCGCATCATGTCCCTGCCCATGCACCCCTATCTGACGGAGGCGGAGGTCGCGCGCGTGGTGGCGGCGGTGGCCGGCGCCGTCTGAACCTTGCCCGCGTGAAAATCTTTATTGAGGCTTGAACCGGCGGCATCGCTTGCTGTTGCATGACGGGACCCACAGACGCGGAGGCCGCCGATGCGCCGCAGGTCCCTGATTGCCGCCGCGGGCGCGGCCGGCTTCGGCCGCATCGCGCCGGCAAGGGCCGATGAGCCGGTCGACGTCGCCCTCGTCCTCGCCGTCGATGTCAGCCGTTCCATCGACGAGGATGAGGCAAGGCTGCAACGCGAAGGCTACCGCAGCGCCATCACCGACCCGAAGGTGGTGGAAGCCATCCGCGGCGGCATGCTCGGCTCCGTCTCCCTCTGCTACATCGAATGGGCCGGCATCGAGTACCAGCGCACCGTCATCCCCTGGACACGCATCGCGACACAGGGGGATGCGGATGGCTGGGCCGCCACCCTCGCCCAGGCACCCCGCGCCTCCCTCTCCTGGACCTCCATCTCCGGCGCCATCGAGGCATCGCGCCGCGCCATGGGCGAATGCCCGCATGAGGCGACGCGCAAGGTCATCGACGTCTCCGGCGACGGCGTGAACAATTCCGGCCCACCGGCCGAAATGGCGCGGGACCGCGCGGTGGCGGACGGCATCACCATCAACGGCCTGCCCATCCTGAACGACCGCCCGACCTTCGGCCGCGCGCCGCCCGTGCCGCTCGACATCTACTACCGCGACAGCGTCATCGGCGGGCAGGGCGCCTTCATGATCGCGGCCGAGGATTTCGAGGCCTTCGGAAACGCGGTGCGGCGGAAGCTGATCCGGGAGATCGCGGGGTTGCCAGGACCGACAATCAACTACGCCTGACCGTGGGGAAGGCTTTGCCTTCCCCACACCCCATCCACCAGGGCCGAACCGGCCCTGAACCGTCTCGAGTCAGCGTTCGATTTCTTCCAGCGACAGGCCGAAGGCGGCGACGCCCTCGCTCAGCAAATCGCCGAGATTGTCGATGCCAAGCAGATAATCGGCGGCATCGCGGCCGTCATTGCGCTCCGCGGCCAGGCCCACGGCCTCGTCCCACTCGCCGGCCTCATAATCGCCACGGCCCACCCAGCACAGCGCGATCAGCGCGGCCTGCTCATCCTCGTTCAACTCGGTGATGTAGGCGCGCAGGCTGTCCTCCGTGATGTCGTCGGGGCCCGCCACGTCGGTGTCGTCGCCGCCATCATCGGCCGCGGCACCAAGCTCCGCCTCCTCATCGCCCTGCACGGCACGGGCCTGGTCCACGATGGTCGCGACGGTCTCCAGGCTGATGCCCAGGTCGATCTCGTCGTCGGATGCTGCCGCCATGGGAATCCCCCCTCCTGCCTGCGCGCCCATTACAAAGCAGCGGGGCGTCACAGTTCCAGACGGGGGACAAAAAAATCGCGTGGCAACGCTGGCCGGCATCGCCGCGTTGAGCCGCGCATCACAGGAAGATCCAGCCATGCGCGCCTGGCCGATGCTTGCCCTGGTCGCGTTGCTGGCCCTGCCCGCGGCCGCGGATGGCTTGCCGGAGATCGCGCAGATGCGTGGCCCCGGCTTCGGCTGCGCCGCCCCGTTCCTGCTGCACCCGGCGGGCGGGACCCCTCGCGAGGTGATGGCGGAGGACCCGCCACCCTTCCGCCGCGCCATGCTGACCTGCCTGGCGGAGCCCGGGAACCGCAAGCGGCCGCTTCGCCAGACCTGACCGGCCGCTACCCGTTCACCCAATCCGGCGCCATGCCGGGGTTCACGTATCGCCTGTCCTTCGGCAGCGCCTCGATCGCCGCCAGGTCTTCCGCATCCAGCCGCACATCCAGCGCCGCCAGGTTCTCCGCCTGCCGCGCCGGGCTCGCCGCCTTCGGCACGGCGGAGACGCCGGGCATGGTCATCAGCCAGGCCAACGCCACCTGCGCCGCCGTCACGCCATGCTTCCGCCCGATGCCCTGCAGCACGGGGTCGGAGGGTGCATTCCCCTTGCCCAGGGGCGAATAGCTGGTCAGCACCATCCCGTTCGCCGCGCAGATCGCGCGAAGCGCCGACTGGTCCAGCAGCGCATGGTGTTCCACCTGCAGGCAGGCGAGGCCGACCCCCTGGTCGATCGCGCGCTGCAGGAGCTTCGGCGGGAAGTTAGAGACGCCGATCGCCTTGGCCCGTCCCTCCGCCCGGATCGCCGCGAGCGCGCGCAGCGCATCCGGCAGGTCGAGCTCCGGCGAGGGCCAATGGATCAGGAACAGGTCCACATGGGGCGTCGCGAGCCGCGCCAGGCTGGCATCGAAGGCGCGGCGGATGGCATCGCCCTTCGGCTTGTCGTTCCAGACCTTGGTGGTCAGGAAGATCTCGCCCCGCGCCACGCCGGACCGCGCGATGCCGGCGCCGACCGCTTCCTCATTGCCGTACATCTCCGCCGTGTCGATGTGGCGGTAGCCCATGCCGAGGGCGGAGAGCACGGCCGCCGTGCACTCCTCCCCCTTCATCGGCCAGGTACCGAGGCCGAGGCGCGGCATCCGCAGATGCGCCGTCTCCAGGATTTCCATGGGCTCGCTTCCCTCTACCGCTTCGACAGATCGACGACGCCGCAGAGCCCGGCTTCCGTCCCGAAGGCGAGATGCGTCCCCGCGGCATTCCAGGCCAGGGTGGACACCGCGCTGCCCTTCGGCGGCGCCACCGGCACCACCTTGCCGCTGGCCACTTCCGCCATCAGCACCAGCCCATCCCCGAAGCCGGCGGCCACCACCTCATGCTGCGGATGGCAGGCGACGGCGCTGCAAAGCACCTCGTCGCCGCCGGCCAGTTCCGTCGGCGCCTTGCCCATCGGCCCGCCGCCGAAGAAGGGCCAGAGCACCACGCTCTCCGCCCCGCTCGTCGCCAGCCAGCGGCCGCGGGAGGAGAAGTGGATGCTGCGCGTCTTCCCGGGATAGCCGGACATGCGCATGTGCTGCCCATCCGCCAGCCGCCAGCCATGCAGCGCCGGTTCCTGCATGGCGGTGACCACATGCGTGCCGTCCGGGCTGAACAGGATGGCGTGATGGCTGCCCTTCCATTCCAGGACCTTGGGCTTGTCTTCCTTGGACCCCACGAACCACAGCGACGCGCCGCCGTAATGGCTGGCCGCGATCCGCTTGCCCTTGGCGTCGATGGCGATGCCGCCGACCGTCGTCGGATGCGGCAGCGCCTTCAGGATCTGCCCCGCGCCATCCAGCACATGCACCACCTTGCCGACCGAGGCCGCGCGCACGCCGCCCTCATGCGCCGCCACGTGATCGACCCATTTCGACCCGAAGCGCGCGACCTCGGCGACCACGCCATCCGGCGTCACCTGCACCAGCCGCCCGTCATCGCCGCCGGAGAGCACGCCGGCGCGGCAATCCGCGACGGCAGAGAGCACGGCGCCGTCATGCGCCTCCACCCGCTGCCAATCCGCCGCCGGGGCGCCGACCGGCATGATATGGACGGTGCCATCGGCCAGCGCGAAGGACAGGCTCCGCCCCTCCCGCCCGAACACGGCCGCCACGGCCCAGGCGCCGAGGTCGCGCGCCACGCCCCGGCTCGCCAGCAGGAAATCGGCTTCCGTCACTTCGGCCATGTCGTCGTCCCGCCCATCATGCCGCCCGCCTTCGTCGCGCGGGCGGCGCCTGTCAACCCAGGCCCGGCTCAGGCCGGGACCTGGCAGGCCTCGAAGCCGCGGCGCAGCTGCGGGCGGTTCAGGTTGCGGCCGATGAAGACGATCTTGGACTTTCGCTCGTCACCATCCTTCACCGGGCCGATGTAGTCGCCATCGGCGATCATGTGCACGGCCTGGAAGGCGAAGCGGCGATCGTCATTGGCATAGTAGAGGATGCCCTTGGTCCGCAGCAGGTCCTGGCCCTTGGACTGCAGCAATTCCCCGATCCAGACGTTGAACTTCTCGGCGTCGATCGGGCGCGACACCTGGAAGGACATCGAGTTCACCTCGCTGTCATGCTCATGGTGGTCCTCGCCGGAGAGGAATTCCGGCTCCCGCTCCAGGATCCGCGCCAGGTTGAAGGCGTCCCGCCCCACTACGCTCTCGATCGGCACGTCGGACTTGGTGCTGCGGCGGATCTCGGCATAGGGGTTGATGCCGCGGATCAGGCGCTCGACCTCCGCCGCCTCGTCCTCATTCACCAGGTCCATCTTGTTCAGCACGATGATGTCGGCGAAGGCGATCTGCTCCTGCGCCTCCGCGCTGTCCTTCAGCCGGGCGGGCAGGTGCTTGGCGTCCACCACGGTGACGATGGCGTCGAGCTTCGTGGCCCGCTTCACATCCTCATCCGCGAAGAAGGTCTGCGCCACGGGGGCGGGGTCGGCGAGGCCCGTCGTCTCCACGATGATGCCGTCGAACTTGCCGCGGCGCTTCATCAGCCCCCCGATGATGCGGATCAGGTCGCCGCGCACCGTGCAGCAGATGCAGCCATTGTTCATCTCGAACACTTCCTCGTCCGCATCGACGACGAGGTCGTTGTCCACGCCGAGCTCCCCGAACTCGTTGATCACCACCGCGTACTTCTTGCCGTGGTTCTCGCTCAGGATGCGGTTCAGCAGCGTGGTCTTGCCGGCGCCGAGGTAGCCGGTCAGCACGGTCACGGGAACGGGGGCAACGGTATCGGTCGCGCTCATGGATCGGGGGCCTCTCGGGGCAGTCGGACAGCGTTCAGGCGCTTATATGGGGATGCGGGGCTGATTCCAGGCCCTGGGTCCACAGACGCTAAAGCGGCGTCCCGCCCGCCTGCTTCGCCCGGTTGGCCAGGGCGCGGGTGATGACGGCGGTCAGGTCCGCGGCCGAGACGGGCTTCACCAGGAAGGCGTCCATCCCCGCGGCCTCGGCCTGGGCGCGCACATCCTCCCCCCCCTGCGCCGTCACGGCGATGACGGGCAGGCGGCCGGCGGGGCCGGACAGGGCGCGCAGCCGGCGCGTCGCCTCCAGCCCATCGACCTCCGGCATCTGCAGGTCCATCAGCACCGCGGCATAGGGGCGGGACTGCACCAGGGTCAGCGCGGTCGCCGCATCCCCGGCTTCCTCATGCCCCCAGCCCGCGCGGTCCAGCACATGGCCGAGCAGCCGGCGGTTCACCGGCACGTCATCCACCACCAGCACAGGCGGTCCCGGCCTGCGGGCCGGGCTCGGCAGGGTGGGCACGGGGGCGGCGTGTTCGGGCGGCACCACCTCCTCATCCGCCACCCGCAGCAGCGGCAGGGTCACGGTGAACAGGCTGCCACGCCCGGGCGCGCTGGTGACGGCGATGCCGCCCCCCATCCGCGCCGCCAGGTCCCGGCAGATGGAAAGGCCGAGCCCCGTGCCCTGTTCGCTGCGCTGGAAACGGTCGAACAGGGTCGCCATCCGGTCGGTGGCGATGCCCGCCCCGGTATCGCTGACCGAGAGTTGCAGCAGCCCCGCCGCCGTCTCCCGCGCCTCGATCCGCACCTCCCCGCCCTCGGTGAAGCGGATGGCGTTGGCGGCCAAATTGGTCAGGATCTGCCGGATGCGCGCCGCGTCGCCCCGCCAGGCCGGGTGCGTGCCCGTGGCGATGGCGACGGCCAGGCGGTTGCCATGCGCCGCCGCCCGGGCGCGGAGCAGCGCCACCACCTGGTCCATCGTCTCATCGATCCGGAAGGGATCGCTGGCCAGCGGCGCCTTCACCTCCCCCGGCACCTCGATCAGGTCGCGCAGCAGCAGCATCAGGTCGGATGCCGCCTGCCGGGCCGCCATGGCATCCGCCCGCGCGGCGCGGGACAGGCCCGTGCCCCCCAGCACCAGGTCCAGCAGGCCGAGCACTCCGCCCAGCGGCGTCCGGATCTCATGCGCGGCCGTCGCCAGCATGTCGGCGTGCAGCTTGGCGGCGTGCTGTTCCGTCTCCGCCTTCGCGACCGCGGCGCGGGAAGCGGCCTCCGTCTCCGCCCGCGCCACCTCGCCCCGCCACAGCACCGCCGCGACCAGCGCGACGCCCGCCAGGATGATGACGAGCGTCAGCAGAGGCCACTGCGCGCGCTCCGCCGGCAGATGGGACAGCACCGCCGCCCCCAGCACTCCGGCCAGCGCCAGGATGACGAGCAGCAGCGGCGCCAGTCGGCGGGGGCGTGTCAGGCTGGCACGGCCCGGATGGCGTCGGCCAGCGTGCCGAACAGCCGGTCGATATGCGGCTTTTCCACGATCAGCGGCGGCGAGAGTGCCACGATATCGCCCGTCACCCGCGTCAGCACGCCCTTGTCGAAGCAGGTCTTGAAGACATCCATGGCCCGCGCCGTCGGCTTGCCCGCCCGCGGCGCCAGCTCGATCCCCGCCACCAGGCCCATGTTGCGCACATCGATCACGCCGGGGACATCGCGCATCGAATGCGCCGCATCCTCGAAATAGGGCTCCATGGCGCGGGCCCGGCCGGGCAGGTCCTCCGCCCGGTGCAGTTCCAGCGTCGCGATCGCGGCGGCGGCGGCCAGGGGATGGCCAGAATAGGTGTAGCCGTGGAACAGCTCGATCCCTGCCGGCACGCCGTTGACGATGGTGTCATAGACCTGGTTGCTGGTGGCGACCGCGCCCATCGGCACCGCGGCGTTGGTCAGCCCCTTCGCCATGGTCATGATATCGGGCGTGACGCCCAGGCGTTCGGCGCCGAAATTCGCCCCGATGCGGCCGAAGCCGGTGATGACCTCATCGAAGATCAGCAGGATGCCGTGCTTCGTGCAGATCTCCCGCAGCTTCTGCAGGTAGCCCTTCGGCGGCACCAGCACGCCGGTGGACCCCGCCAGCGGCTCCACCATCACCGCCGCGATGGTGTCGCCATGCAGCGCCACCAGGTTTTCGAGCACCTCCGCCAGGTTCGCCCCGTTCTCCGGCTGGCCCTTGGCGAAAAGATTGCCCGGCACGCCATGGGTGTGCGGCAGGTGGTCGACATAGGGAAGCTGCGCGCCGAACTGCTTGCGGTTGCCGCCGATGCCGCCCACCGACATGCCGCCGAAGCCCACGCCGTGATAGCCGCGTTCGCGCCCGACGAGGCGCACCCGCTGGCTGTCGCCCCGCGCCTTGTGCCAGGCCAGCGCGATCTTCAGCGCGGTATCCGCGGCCTCCGACCCCGAATTCACGAAGAAAACGCGGTCCATCCCCTCCGGCGTCATCTCCGCCACGCGGGCGGCGGCTTCGAAGGCGATGGGGTGGCCCATCTGGAAGGTCGGCGCGAAATCCATGATCGCGGCCTGCTTCTGGATCGCTTCCACGATCTCCCGCCGCCCATGGCCGGCGTTGCAGCACCAGAGGCCGGCGGTGCCGTCCAGGATCTCCCGCCCCTCCGGCGTGAAGTAGGACATGCCTTCCGCCCGCGCCAACATGCGCGGCTTGTCCTTGAAGGACTTGTTGTCGGTATATGGCATCCAGAACGCGTCGAGGTTGTTCGGACGCGGTACGCTGATCTCGTTCATGGGGCGACGATCCTTCTGCGCGGCCACCAAAGCAAGCCGCCGATTGCGCTGCAAGGTCAACCGATGGACGGAACAAGACGCGCGCCTTACAGCAATGGCATGCGCCTGCTCGTCCTTGATGGTTCGCTGGCCCGCTGCTCCGCCGCCCTGCTGCAGGATGGCGCGCTGGTCGCCCATGCCTTCCACGCCGGCGCCCGCGGCCAGCCCACCGCGCTGCCGCCCCTAGCCGAGCAGGTGCTGGCGGGCGCCCGCCCCGATGCCGTGGCCGTCGTCGTCGGCCCCGGCGGCTTCACGGGGCTGCGCACCGCCATCGCGCTGGCGGAGGGGATCGCGCTGGCCACCGGCGCACGCCTGGTCGGCGTCACGACCGGGGAGGCCCTGGCCGCTGCCCTGCCCGAGGGGGTGCGCGACACACGCGCCGTCTGGGCCGCCATCGACACGAAGCGCGGCCGCTTCCTGCTGGAACGCCTGACGCCGGGCGCCTGGCACGCCGCGACGCCGCCCGAGCCGATGGCGGAGCGCGACATCCCCGCCCCCTCCGGCCCCGTCGTCCTGGTTGGCGACGCCGCCCCCCTGGCCGCCGCCCGGCTGCTGGCGCGCGGCTTCGATGCGACGCTGACCGACAGCCGCCTGCCCGATGCCGCCGCCGCCGGCCTTGTCGCGCTGCGGCGCCTGGCCGGCGACATCCCCTGGCGGGACGCGACGCCCCTCTATGTCGAACCCCCCGCCGTCCGCCTGCCCGCCGCGGGATGAGCGGCTTCGACATCGCCGAGGCCGCCCGCCTGCACGCCCTGGCCTTTCCAGCGGCCGAAGCCTGGGGCACCGACGCCATCCGCCTGATGCTGGAGATGCCCGGCACCTTCGGCGTGCTGCGGCCCGGCGCCGGCTTCGTCCTGGCCCGCGTCGCGGCGGATGAGGCGGAGATCCTGACCCTCGCCGTGGCGCCGTCGGCGCGCCGGCAGGGGACCGGGGGCACCCTGCTGGCGGCGGCGATGGCCGGCGCGGTGGCGCGCGGGGCGGGGGCGATGTTCCTGGAAGTCAGCGACCGGAACACGCCGGCGCGGGCACTGTATGGGGCAGCGGGATTCGAAGAAGTGGGGCGAAGGCGCCGGTACTACGGGGATGGGGCGGATGCGCTGGTGTTGAGAAGGGGGCTGGAGCCGGGCTCGCGCGCCTGAGCCCCCTCACTTCCGCCTCACCCACACCTCGAGCACCCCCTCCCCCGCCTCCCTTACCCCCAGCACCCCATGCCCCTGCTCCGCCGCCGTCCGCGGCACGTTCTTCCGCGGCTCGTCCCCCTTCATCCGCACCAGCAGCACCTGGCCCGGCTGCATCCGGTCCAGCGCGAGGCGCGTGCGCACGAAGGTCATCGGGCAAGTCTCCGCAGTGATATCCAGGGCCACATCGTGACTCTGTTCTTGCAGCACGGGGTGATTCATCACGAAACGGCCCTTCTGATCACCAAACGTCATTGCGAAACGGCGATTCACGGCAATATGGTGGCAACGGCGCGTCGCGGCACCGGGCATGGCGCCCGTCCGCCGGAGAAATGAGCGGGCATCAGCGGCCCGACGACGCGGACAGGACAAGAAGCCAGGACAAGACGCATGGCCGATACCACGGCATACCCCGGGGGGAATCCCGATCTGCTTGGCCTGACGGCGGAAATCGTCTCGGCCCATGTCTCCAACAACTCCGTCGCCGTCGCGGACCTGCCGAGCCTCATCCAGGACGTCTACCGCACCCTCGCCTCCATCGGCCTGCCGGCAGCGGAAACGCCCGAACGCCCACAGCCCGCCGTGCCCGTGAAGAAGTCGATCACCCCCGAATACCTGATCTGCCTGGAGGACGGGAAGAAGCTCAAGATGCTGAAGCGGCATCTCAAGACCTCGTTCAACCTGACGCCCGACCAGTATCGCGAACGGTGGAACCTGCCCTCCGACTATCCGATGGTGGCGCCCAACTACACCAAGCACCGCTCCTCCCTCGCCAAGCGCATCGGCCTCGGCACCAAGCCCCGCGGCCGCACCCCCGGGCGTGGCCGCGCGGCAGCGCCGGGCCGGGACGCCTGAAGGCCATCCGCGGGGCGAAGGCCCTGGGTGGTGGCGTGCCGCCACAGGCGCTATTGATGCGCTCGCCCCGGCCGGGCTGAACCCGGCCGACCGCAGGACATCCCGCCCGCCGCATGCACAGCCACGACCGCCACGCCGAGACAGCCCGCCCCGATCCGTCCCGGATCGAACGTCTCTGCGTGGAGCGCGGCCTGAAGATGACCGGCCAGCGCCGCCTCATCGCCCGCGTGCTGAGCGAGGCGGAGGACCATCCGGATGTCGAGGAACTCTACCGCCGCGCCGCCGCCCTCGATGACCGCATCTCGGTCGCGACGGTCTACCGCACCGTCCGGCTGCTGGAGGAGAAGGGCATCCTGGAACGCCGCGACTTCGGCGGCGGCCGCGCCCGCTACGACCCGACCGATCGCGGCCATCACCATCACCTGATCGACGTGGACACAGGCCGCGTCATCGAGTTCGAGGATGCGGAGTTCGAGAAGGTGGCCCGCGCCATCGCCGAACGCCTCGGCTTCAGCCTGGTCGGCCAGCGCCTGGAACTCTTCGGTCGCAAGGGCGCGCCGGCGCCCGCCCCCCGTGGCCGCACCAAGCCCAAGGCCTGACCCGACATGAGCGTTGCCCGATGAGCGTCGATGGGCCCCTGCCCGAGGATGCCCCCCTCCCGGCCGACCCGCCCCGCGCGGCGCCGCGCGCCGAGGGGTTCGAGGAGCTGCGCGCCGGCAATCTCGGCCTGCGCATCGCGGAAAGCGCGGCGGAGATCGATGCCGCCCAGGCGCTGCGCTTCAAGGTCTTCTATGAGGAGATGGGCGCCAATGCCGATGCCGCGACGCTGGCCGCGAAGCGCGACGGCGACGAATTCGACGCGGTGGCGGACCACCTGCTGGTGCTGGACCATGACCTCGGCAACGGCCCGGAAGCGGTCATCGGCACCTACCGCCTGATCCGCCGCGCCGCCGCCGATCGCCTCGGCCGCTTCTACTCCGCCGGCGAATACGACATCGGCCCGCTGCTGGCCTTCCCGGGTGAGGTGCTGGAACTCGGCCGGTCCTGCGTCGCCGCCCCCTATCGCACGCGGGGCACGCTGCAATTGCTGTGGCGCGGCATCGCCGCCTTCGTCTTCCGGCACAAGATCGACCTGATGTTCGGCTGCGCCTCCCTGCCGGGGACGGACCTCGATGCCCTGGCCGCGCAACTCTCCTACCTCCATGCCAACCACCTGGCACCGCCGGCGCTGCGGCCGCGTGCCGTGCCGGACCGCCATGTGGCGATGGACCGCATCCCGCCGGGCGACCTCGACATGCGCGCCGCCATGGTGGCGCTGCCGCCGCTGGTGAAGGGTTACCTCCGGCTCGGCGGCTTCGTCGGCGATGGCGCGGTGATCGACCACCAGTTCAACACCACCGATGTCTGCATCGTGGTGAAGACGGACCTCATCACCGACAAATACTACCGGCACTACGAACGCACCGCCGGCGGGTAGCTACCGCCGCAGCACGAACAGCCCCACCACCAGCGTCACCCCCGCCAGCACCAGGTAGGGCACCAGGTAGCCCCCCGTCAGGCCGATGAGCCCCCCGAAGAGGGAAGGCCCGAAGACCGACCCCAGCGGCGTCAGCACCATGAAGACGCCCATTGCCGCGCCGATCTGCGCCCGCGGCGCCGCGGTGGCCGCCGCCCCCTGCGCCACGCCCGCGAAGCCCGCGATGGTCATGCCGAGGGCGAGCGCCGCTGCCGCGGCCGCCGGCGCCCCCAGCCCCGCCGCCAGCGCCAGCCCGACGAAGCCGAGGCAGGAGGCGAAGGCGATGATGCGCAGCACCCGCGGCCCATCCCCCCGCCAGACCCGGTCCGCCAGCAGCCCCCACAGGATGCGCGCGATGGCGGAGACGACATGCGTCGCGCCGAAGATCAGCGCCGCCACCGCCGGCGACAGCCCCGCCGGCCCCACCATGTACAGCACCAGATAGGCGTAGAAGGCCCCCTGCGCGGTGTTCAGCAGGAAGGTCGTCAGGCAGACCCGCATCAGCGCCCGGTTCCGCAGCACCGTCAGCAGCCCCGCCACCACCGGCCCCCGCGCCACGGCAGGCGCCCCGCCCCCCGGCGTCACCACCGCCAGCACCGCCACCAGCGCCGCCGCCACCGCGACGGCGCCTGCGGAGACCCGCCAGGCATCCGGCCCCGCCAGCCCCGCGATGATGGCCGCGATCAGCCCGCCCGCCGGCACGCCGGCCTGCTTCACACTCATCATCGTGGACCGCCAATCCGGCGGAAACCAGGTGACGACGCCGACGCTCGTCGCCGGGTTCACCAGGGAATAGGCGATGCCCGCCAGGATCAGCAGCGACGCCGCCATGGCGCCCCCGGCGGAGACCGCGAAGAACCCCGCGCTGATGCTCACCCCGGCCATGGAGAGGGCGAGCGCGGCGCGGACCCCGATCCGGTCCACCAGCCACCCGCCCGGCAGCGCCACCAGCGGCTGCGCGCCGTAATAGGCCGCGACCAGCAGCCCGAAGGTCGCGGTATCCAGGCCGAGGTCCCGCTGGATGGCCGGGGCGAAGGCCATCACGCCCATGATGTTGATGGTGCCGACGCAATGCGCCGCGAACAGCAGGAAGAGCCGGACGCCCCCCGAAAGCCTTACCCCCACTGGGCCGCTACCCCAGCGGCGCCGTGCGGAACAGCGTCACCCGCATCCCGCCATGGGGCACGGGCGGGCCCGGCGGCAGGAAGGGCAGGCGCGTCTCCCGCGCCAGCGCCGGCTCTGCCGCCACCAGGCCGACGCGCCAGCCGGCGAAGCGGCTCATCAGCACCTGGCCCAGCGCGCGATACAACGGGCCGAGTGATTTCCGGTCCCCGATCCGGCTGCCATAGGGCGGATTGACGATGACAAGGCCCGGCGCGCCATCGGGCCGCTGCAAATCGCTGATCGTTCCCTGCGCGAAGCGCGTCCCCGCCGCCACGCCCGCGCGTTCGGCATTGGCGATGCTCATCGCGACCGCCCCCGCATCGCGATCGAAGCCGAGGCAGGTCACCCCCTCCACCCCCGCCCGCGCCACGGTGCGCATCCGCGCCCAGGCCTCCGCATCGAAGTTCTTCAAATTCTCGAACGCGAAGTCGCGGGCACGGCCGGGATTGAGGCGCGCGGCCATCTCGGCCGCCTCGATGACGAAGGTGCCCGCGCCGCACATCGGGTCGAGCAGCGTCTCCGTGCCCTCATACCCGCACTGCATGAGGAACAGCGCCGCCATCGTCTCCCGCATCGGGGCGGGGTTCACCGCCTGCTTGAAGCCCCGCTTGTGCAGCAGGTCGCCGGAGGTATCGACGCTGATCGTGCAGAGGTCCTTTTCCATCCGCGCCCGGATCACCACCGGCGCGTCATCGGCCTCCTTCACGCCGACGCTCTCCCGGATCGCCGTCGCGACACGCTGCGCCACCGCCCCGGAATGCCAGAGCTTCGAGGCGGCGCAGGACGCCTCCACCCGGAAGGCCACGTCCGGCCGGAGAAGGCCCTTCCAGTCCACCGCGCGCGCCCGGTCATCCAACTGCGCGAAATGGACCGCCCGGAACTGGTCGATCCGCGCCAGCACCTTGCTCGCCCCGCGCAGCCAGAGATTGGCCCGCCACACAGCCGGCCAGCCACCCATGGTCGCGACACCGCCTGGCACGACCTTCGGCTGCCGGAACCCCTTTCTCGAGATCTCGGCGGCCAGCGTCTCCTCCAGCCCCGGTGGGGCCGCCAGGAAGATCTCAAATTTCACTTCGACGCCGGTCATGGAAGGGTCTTTGTCGGGGACATGTCCCCGGGCTGTAACACCGGGGCGCGGGGGTGGCGATGGCGGTGCGGCAGCCCCCTTGAGTGCGACATCGCATAAAGATATGTTGATATTGCGTTGGTCCCGCGCGAGCGGGTGAAAAGGGAAGTCCGTGCGGGCGGGGAAACCCCCCAAGTCGGACGCTGCCCCAGCAACTGTCGGCGGGAAGCCGCCGGCCCGATTTCCCCCGAAAGGGGGGACGCCACTGCGCAAGCGGGAAGGCAGGGCCGGTGGCGAGGGGCGCAAGCCCGGCACCCGCGAGCCAGGAGACCTGCCCGCGCCGTGCACCCCGGAGATACGGGGGCGCGCCACCCCCACGGCCGGGCTGGGTGCACCGGGCGACGGAGACGACTGCGATGACCATCGCCGCCAATCTCGGCTACCCGCGTATCGGCCCCCGCCGTGAACTCAAGACGGCCCTTGAAGCCTTCTGGGCCGGCAGGACCGGGGAAGCCGATCTGCAATCCACCGCCGCCGCGCTGCGCGCCGGCGCCCGCGCGCTGCAGCAGGGCAGCGGGATCAGCCATGTGCCCTCGGCCGATTTCGCGCTCTATGACCACGTCCTGGAAACCGCCTGCGCCTTCGGCCTGATCCCGCGCGGCTATGGCTGGGGGGGCGAGGGACCGGCGTCGCTCGCCACCCTCTTCGCGCTCGCCCGGGGCGCGCGAGGCAGCGAGGCCGCACGCGCCGCCGGCATCCCCGGCGATGCCGTGCCGCTGGAGATGACCAAGTGGTTCGACACCAACTACCACTACATGGTCCCCCGCCTGTCCGCCGCCACGCGGCCCCGCCTGGTGGACAACCGATGGGCCCGCGCGCTGCGGGAGGGGATGCAGCACGGCGTCCGCACCCGGCCCGTGCTGCTCGGCCCCGTCTCCCTGCTGCTGCTCTCCAAGGCGGAGGACGGCACGCGGCCGCTGGACCTGCTGCCGGCGCTGCTGCCCGCCTATGCCGATGCGCTGCGCTTCCTGGCCGAGGCCGGCGCCACCTGGGTGCAGATCGATGAGCCCTGCCTGGTGACGGACCTGCCCGCCGGCGCGGCGGAGGCCTACCGCACCGCCTTCCGCGCTTTGGCCGATGCCGCGCCCGGCCTCGACCTGATGCTGGCGACCTATTTCGAGGGGCTGCGCGACAATCTTCCCCTCGCCACATCCCTCCCCGTTGCCGGGCTGCATGTGGATCTGGTCCGGGCGCCGGGGCAGCTGGCGGCGGTGCTGGAGGCATGGAAGCGGGACCGGTGGCTCTCGCTCGGCCTCGTGGATGGGCGGAATGTCTGGCGCACGGATCTCCGCCAGGCACTCGGCCAGGTGCAGCAGGCGCAGCAGGCGGGCTTCGCGCGGCGGCTGATGGTCGCGCCCTCCTGCTCCCTGCTCCACGTTCCGCACAGCCTGGCGATGGAAACGGCGCTGGACCCGGCCCTGGCCCGTCGCCTCGCCTTCGCGAATGAGAAGCTGAAGGAAGTCGCGGCGCTCGCCCGCGCGGCGGATGAGGGGGAGAAGGCCGTCGCGAGTGCCTTCGCCGACAGCGACCGCGCGCTGGCCGAGGCGCGCGCCGATGCGCGACTGCATGATCCCGCCGTCGCGGCACACCTGGCCGGCGTGACGCCCGCCATGGAACGCCGCGCCAGCCCCTACGCCCAGCGCGCGGTGACGCAGCAGTCACGCCTGAACCTGCCCGACCTGCCCGTGACCGCCATCGGGTCCTGGCCGCAGACGGCGGAGGTCCGGACCCTGCGCGCCCGCCTCGCCCGTGGCGAGATCGGCCAGGCCGCGCATGACGAGGCGATGCGGGCGCTGATCGCGGATTCCGTCCGCTGGCAGGATGAGGTCGGCGTGGACGTCCCCGTCCATGGCGAGTTCGAACGCAACGACATGGTGAAGCACTTCGCCGAACAGCTCGCCGGCTATGCCTTCACGAAGCATGGCTGGGTGCAGAGCTATGGCAGCCGCTGCGTCGCGCCGCCGATCATCTGGGCCGATGTGTCACGCCCCGCGCCCATGACGGTCCGCTGGTCCGCCTTCGCGCAATCGCTGACCGCCAGGCCGATGAAGGGGATGCTGACGGGGCCCGTCACCATGCTCCAATGGTCCTTCCCCCGTACAGACATCGCGCGGGACGTGGTTTGCCGCCAGATCGCCCTGGCGATCCGGGAGGAGGTCGCGGATCTCGAAGCCGCCGGGATCCCCATCATCCAGATCGACGAGCCCGCCTTCCGCGAGGGCCTGCCGTTGCGCCAGGCGGACCGCGCCGACTACCTGCGCTGGGCCGTGGCCTGCTTCCGCCTCTCCGCCAGCGCGGTGCGGGACGAGACGCAGATCCACACCCACATGTGCTACAGCGAGTTCAACGACATCATCGACAGCATCGCCGCGATGGATGCCGACGTGATCTCGATCGAGACCGCGCGCAGCGACATGGACCTGCTGGAAGCCTTCGCCGCCTTCGACTACCCGAACGCCATCGGCCCGGGGGTCTGGGACATCCACGCACCGCGCGTGCCGGGGGCGGAGGAGATGGTGCGGCTGGCCCAGCGCGCGGCCCAGCGCATCCCGCGCGGCCGGCTCTGGCTCAACCCGGATTGCGGCTGCAAGACCCGCGGCTGGGCGGAGGTGAAGCCGGCCATGGAGAACCTGGTGGCCGCGGCACGCCGGCTGCGGGCGGAGGCCGTGTAGCCCAACCGGTGCCCCGCCCCGCGGCGGGGCACCATCCGCTTTCGCTTCCGCACCGAAGCCCGGCGCCCTACGCTTCTCCGCAAAAGGCGGGGACAGGCCATGGCAGCGGGATTCGGCAGGCGGGTGGCGATGCGGGCCGTGGCGGGCGCGGGCCTGCTGACGCTGCGCTTCGCCATCCCAGCATCAGCCCAGGCTGACACGGCATCCGGCGGCACGTTGAACGCCTTCCTCCGCATCGACGCCGCGGGCGTCGTGACCGTGCAGGTCCCCCACCTGGAGATGGGGCAGGGCGTGGCGACCTCGCTGCCGATGCTGGTGGCGGAGGAGCTGGATGCCGAGTGGCAGCAGGTCCGCTTCGCCCTGGCCCCGGCCGGGGAGGCCTTCAAGCGCCCCGGCGGCAAGCGGCAGATGACGGGCGCGGCGCTGTCCATCACAGAACGCTTCCTGCCAATGCGCCAGGCCGGTGCCGCGGCAAGGGACATGCTGATGCGCGCCGCCGCCACGCGCTGGGGCGTGCCACCGACAGATTGCACGACGGAGCCCGGTGCGGTGATCCACGCCGCCAGCGGTCGCCGCCTGGCCTATGGCGCGCTGGCAGCGGAAGCCGGGCGCCTCACCCCGCCAGCCGATCCGCCGCTGAAGGATTCCGCCAGTTTCCGGCTGATCGGGCGATCAGTGCGCAGCCTGGATGCCGCGATCAAGGTGAATGGCAGCGCGACCTACGGCATGGATCTCCGCCTGCCCGGGATGCTCTGCGCCGCGGTGAAGCGCTGCCCCGCGCATGGCGGCCGCGCCGTGCTGCCAGCCGGGGCGTTGCCGCCCGGCGTGCACGCCATCCTCCCCATCCCGAACGGCGTCGCGGTGGTGGCGGACCGGCACTGGGTGGCGAAGCGCGCGCTCACCGCGCTCGACATCGTCTGGGAAGGCGGCGCGATCTTCGACGATGCGGGGCTGGAGGCACAGCTGCGCGCGGGGCTCGACCGGCCAGGCGTGGAGATGCGCAGCCAGGGCGATGCCAGCGCACATGCGGGCGCCACCGTCACCGCCGATTTCTACGCCCCCCTGCTGCACCACGCCTGCATGGAGGTGCCGAACTGCACCGCGCGCATCGTCGATGGCCAGTGCGAGGTCTGGATCGGCACGCAGGAAAAGACCTATGCGCAGGCGCTGGCGGCGGAGGTCGCGGGCCTGCCGGAGGACAAGGTCACCATCCACACCATGCTGGCCGGCGGTGGCTTCGGGCGGCGGTATGAGCGTGATGAGATCGTGCAGGCCGTGACGCTGGCCAAGGCGCTGGGCCGGCCCGTGCAGGTGCTGTGGTCGCGGGAGGAGGATTTCGCCCAGGGCTACTACCGGCCCGCCGCCGCCACGCGGCTTTCCGCGACGCTCGATGCGCAGGGCTATCCGGTGTCGCTGCTCGCGCGCACCTGCACCGCATCCCTGTTGCAGCGGGCCTTCCCGCAATTCTTCCATAACGGCAAGGACGGCACCTCCACCTACGGGCTGAAGGAGATCGCCTATGCCATCCCGAATCTCCGCGTGGAGTTCGTGCTGGCGGAGGCGCCGCGCCCCGTCGGCTTCATGCGGGCTGTCAGCTACCAGAACAATGTCGCGGCGGTCGAATTGTTCATCGACCGTCTCTCGGCGCGCGCGGGCCGCGATCCCGTCGCCTATCGCCGCCATCTGCTGCGCGACCAGCCTCGGCTGCTGGCGGTGCTGGATCGCGTGGTGGCGATGAGCGGCTGGGGCGGCGCCGTGCCGGAGGGCCGGGCGCGCGGTGTCGCCGTGCATGAATGCGACGGGGCGCATGTCGCGCAGGTGGCGGAGGTCTCGCGCGGTGCGCAGGGGGTGGTCGTGCATCGCGTCTGGGCCGCGGTGGATTGCGGCCGCATCATCCATCCCGATCATGCGCGGGCGCAGATGGAGGGGGCGATCATCTTCGGCCTGTCGAACGCGCTGCGGGAGGTGATCACGGTGCGTGGGGGTGCCGTGGTGGAGACGAATTTCGACGCCTATCCGCTGCTGCGCCTGGCGGATGCGCCGGCGATCGAGGTCGCGCTGATCGACAGTGCCGAGCATCCCGTCGGCCTGGGCGAGGCCGGCGTCCCCGGCGTGGGCGCCGCCGTTGCGAATGCCCATGCCGCCCTTACCGGCCAGGACGTCACGCGGATGCCGCTTGCTGGCTAATCGACGGTCACGCCCAGCGCCGGCATCACGCGCTGCCAGCGATCGCGTTCGCGGGCCAGCATCGCCGCCGCGGCCTCCGCGCTGCCGCCGACAGGCTCGGCACCGAGGTCACGCATCCAGGCCACAAGCTCCGGCGTGTGGATGACGCGGTTCAATTCCGCGTTCAGGCGCGCGACGACGGCCGGCGGCATGCGCGCCGGGCCCACCACCACCTGCCAGGAGGAGATGGTGACCTCGGTCAGGCCAAGCTCCGCCAGGGAAGGCACATCCGGCAGGGCGGCCGAACGCGCCTCGGTCGTGACGGCGATGGCGCGCACCCGCCCGGCGCGGGCCAGCGGGATCGTCCCCGCCAGGCTGTCCATGTAGAGCCTGATCTCCCCCGCCATGATCGCCGTCAACGCGGCGGGGGACCCGCGATACGCGACGTGCTCCATCCGCAGCCCCAGCGTCCGGGACAGAAGTGCGCCTGTCAGATGCTGGGAGGATCCGGGACCGACGGAGGCGTAGTGTTCATCCGGCCGCGACCGGAGCCAGACCAGGAAGTCGGGCCAGGCGGCGGGCACGTCGAGGCCTGCGACAATCACATTGGGCTGGTCCCAGACATGCACCAGCGCGGTGAAGTCCCGCCCGGCATCGAAGGGCATGCGGGCCGGCATCAAGGCCGGGTTCACCGCCAGCGGGCCCATGGGGGACAGCGCGATGACGTGGCCGTCCGGCACCGCCTTGGCCACCGCATCCAGGGCCAGGTGAGCATTGGCGCCGGGCCGGTTTTCCACCACCACGGGTTGGCCGAGGCCATGGGCAAGGCCATCGGCCAGGCGCCGCGCCAACAGGTCCGCCGCGCCGCCGGGCGGGAAGCCCACCAGCAGACGCACGGGGCGGGTCGGCGTCCAGGCAGGCTGACCGCGGGCGCCCGTGGGGAACGCCGCGGCACCGGCCAGCAGGGAGATCAGGCTGCGGCGCTTCGGCACGGCGCTATCGTCCCTGGAACACAGGGCGCCGCTTCTCCCTGAACGCCGCCTGTCCTTCCTTCAAATCCTCGCTCTCGGCGCATGCCCGCCCCAGCGCCGCGATGCGTGTGGCATCGCGCAGTGCCGGGTCGCCGCTGACCTGGTCGATGGTGATTTTCGCGGCCCGCATGGAGAGTGGCGCGTTGCGGGCGATGATCCGCGCGTAGTCCAGCACCGTGGCTTCAAGGTCGGCTGCCGGCACCACCCGGTTCAGCAGCCCGCGGGCGAAGGCGATGTCGGCGGGGTAGTTGGTGCCGGTGAACAGCATCTCCTTCGCGAAGCCCGGCCCGACGAGCGCCGTCAGCCGTTCCAGGCTCCAGGTCGCGTAGGCGATGCCGAGCTTCGCGGCGGGCACGCCGAAGACGCTGTCGTCGGAGGCCACGCGCAGGTCGGCGCGGAGTGCCAGGGCAAGCCCGCCGCCAATACAGTGCCCCTGGATCATCGCGATCAGCGGTTTTTCCAGTGTGTCGAGCACGGCACGCGCGGCGGTGGCGCGGGCGGTGTATTCCGCCGCCCGACCTTCCGCGCGCATGCGTTCCATCTCCCCGATATCGGCGCCAGCCGCGAAGGATTTTTCGCCGGCGCCGCTCATCACCACCAGGCGCACGGCATCGTCGGCCATGAAGTCCGTGACGGCGGCCGCCATCGCGTCCCACATCGCCAGCGTGATGGCGTTCCGCTTGGCGGCGTTGTTCAGCGTGATCCAGCCGATGCCGTCGGCCTTCCGCGCCAGCACCAGGTCGGTGGGCAGGGTGAGGTCCGTCACACCACGCCCTTCTCGCGCAGGCCGGCGATGGCGGCATCGTCATAGCCGAGTGACGCGAGAACCTCCGCCGTATGCTGCCCATGGCTCGGCGTCGGCAGGCGGATGCCTTCCTCGACGCCCGCCATGTTGATGGCCGTGCCCACGATATGCTGCTCGCCAAGCCGCGGATGCGTGACGGGCTGCGCCATCCTCAGATGTTGCACCTGTGGATCGGCGAAGACCTGGTCCACGGTGTTGATCGGCCCGCAGGGAATCCCCGCTTCCTCCAGCAGCGATATCCAATGCGCGGAAGGCTGCGTGGCGGTGACGGAGGAGATCGCCTCATTGATCGCCGCGCGGTCCTTCGACCGTCCCGTCATGGTCTGCCATTCCGGGTGCTGCAGCCATTCCGGCCGGCCCACCACCTCGCAGAACCGCGTCCAATGGCGGGCGGAGGAGGCGGCGATGGTGATGGGCCGATCCACCGTCGGGAACACGCCGGTCGGGATGCCCGTGGGATGGTCGTTCCCCGCCTGCCCCGGCACCTCCCCCGCCATCAGCCAGCGGGAGGCCTGGAAGTCGAGCATGAAGATCATCGCTTCCAGCAGGCTGGTCTGCACCCACTTGCCGCGGCCCGTCGCCTCCCGCTCATACAGCGCCATCATGATGCCGAGGGCGAGGAGATTGCCCGCGGTGAGGTCCGCGATGGGGATACCGACCCGCACCGGCCCCTGCCCCGGCAGGCCGGTGATGGACATCAGCCCGCCCATCCCCTGCACGATCTGGTCGAGCCCCGCGCGATGGGCATATGGCCCGTCCTGCCCGAAGCCGGAGATGGAGCCATAGACGATGCGCGGGTTCAGCGCGCTCAGCGTCTCGTAATCCACCTTCAGCTTATACTTGACCGGCGCGCGCATGTTCTCGACCACCACATCGGCATCGGCGGCCAGGCGGCGGAAGATCGCCTGGCCTTCCTCCGTCTTCAGGTCGAGCGTCATGCAGCGCTTGTTGCGGTGCAGGTTCTGGTGGTCGAAGCCATCCTGCTTGCCGGTGATCTCACCCGCCGCGGATCCCGGCGGCTCGATCCGCAGCACATCGGCGCCCCAGTCGCCGAGGTGGCGGACGCAGGTGGGGCCGGATCGCGCCAGCGTCAGGTCGAGGACCTTGATGCGGCCCAGCGGGAGGGTGGCGGCGTCGATCACGGTATCATCCTCATTCCTGCAGGCTCATGGCGCCGAGCACGGCGCGGAAGCGCGCCTCCCTCTCCCGCATCCCCGCCAGCGCCGTGGCGCCATCAAGGTCGACAGGCGTGAGTTCGGCGGCCAGCAGCCGGTCGCGCAGCGTCGTGCCGTATTTCTCCATCACCGCCCGATGCGCGGCCAGCAGCCGCGCGGTCACGGCCGGCGGCAACCCGCGCGGCCCCGCCACGGTATTGGTGAAGCCGAGTTCCACATCATGCCCCAGCTCCCGCATCGTGGGCACCTGCGGCGCATAGGCGAGCCGTTGCGGCGCGGAGGTCGCCAGCACACGCACACGGCTGGCATCGCTGCTGCCGCCGAGCGACCCGGTGATGCCGATATCCACCTGCCGGCCCAGCAGCGCGACATTCGCCTCCGCCGTGGAGCGATAGGGAATGTGGCCGACATCGACGCCGAGTGCCCGCCACAGCATGGTGCCGCCGAAATGCGCCAGGCTCGCGATGCCGTAGCTGGCATAGGTCAGCTTCCCCGGCTCCCGCCGCGCGGCCTCCGCCACATCGGCCAGCGACTGGTAGGGCGAGGCCGCATGTACCGCGACGAAGAGCGATCCGACACCGTAGGAGAACAGCATGGTGAAGCTGTCGAGCGTGTAGCCCGTGTCGTTGCGCGTCAGCGGCACCGTGACGAAGGAGGAATCGCTGGCCACCAGCAGCGTGTAGCCATCCGGCGCCGCCTGCGCGACGGCGCGCGTGCCGATGGCGGAAGCGCCGCCCGCACGGTTCTGGATCACCACGGGCTGGCCGAGGAATTCGCTCCAGAGCGGTGCCAGCATGCGCGACGACAGGTCGAGCGTTCCACCCGGGGAGGTCGGCACGATCAGCTGGATCGGCCTGACGGGATAATCCTGCGCCGCGGCGGGTCGCGGCGCGACGAATCCCGCCAGCAGCGCGACCAGGGGCGCCATGAAGCGCAGCGGGGAAAGGGGCATGGACGTCCTCCCTGGCCTGCAGCGCGATCAGCGCGCCATGGGCCGGGGAAGACGACCGGATGCGGGTGGCCGTGTCAATCGGAGGCGAGGGCCGCAACGCGGCCGTCGCCAACAGGCATCACATCTCCGCCGCGCCGGCCTCCGCCGCGAAGGCCTTCACGATCGACAGCAGCCGGTGCCGCGAGTGCGGGTGGCGCATGGCGACGAAGGCGGAAACGAGCTCCGCCGTCTCGCGCTCATCCGGCCCCGACTGGGGCGGCATGGCGGGGGCATCCTGCCCCTGGACGCCGGCCAGCAGCAATTCGGTGTCCACGCCCAGCATCCGCGCCAGCGTGGGCAGCATGCGGGCCGGCAGGCGCGTCTTGCCCGTCTCGTATTTCTGCACCTGCTGGTAGGTCACGCCGAGCGCCTGGGCGACATCGGCCTGGGAGAGGCCGCGCAGCCGACGCAGCTGGCGGACGCGGACGCCAAGCCGGGCGTCCGATGTGTCGGCGGCCCGGCTGCTCGCCGGACGTTCCTCGATGGTCTGGACCTGCATGGTGGCAATCTTCCTGAAGACGTCCGCGGTCAGATCGCGGCGCCGAAGGCGTTCACGGGGTTGCCGATGCCGGGGCGGGCGCCGCTGGACGGCGCCTCCACGCGGTAGCCCACGCCCCAGACGGTGCGGATGATGTCATCCGCGCCGGCCTCGGCCAGCTTGCGGCGCAGGCGGCAGACGAAGACGCGCAGCACGCCGGGGGCGGCATCGCCTTCCCCCTCCCGCAGCGCGTCGCAGATGCGTTCCTTGCCCAGCACGCCGCCGCGCGCGCCCATCAGCATGTCGAGCACGCGAAGCTCGCAGGGCGTCACCTCCACGGGGTGGCCCGCCACGCTCAGCAGGCCGCTGTCGCGATCGATGCTGACATTGCCGCAGCGGATGCCGGCGACCTTGCGGGTGGGGGCGCGGCGGCGGATCGCCTCGATCCGCGCCATCAGCGTGGCGGCGGGCGCGGTGCGGGGCATCACGGCGTCGGCGCCGAGGTTGAAGGCCTCGGCCTCCGTGCGCGGCGATGCGGCGGCCAGCAGCAGCAGCGGCAGCTTGTGGCCGGCATCGCGGAAGCGGCGCAGCAGCGGGAAGGCCATGCCGGCCAGGTCGCCGGTATCGATCACGACGCCATCGATGCCGTCATCCAGCGCCTGCTCGGCCTCCGCGATGCCGCCGGGCGTGGTCACGCGCGTCTCGACATGCGCCGCCGCCAGCTTTTCGGCGAGGCGGTTCGACCCGTGCGCTGCGTCGGCAATGATGAGAACCTGCATGACCCTGCCCCGTTCCTGCCACCCGCACCGCTCAACTCACGGGCGAGTGATCATTCTCTAGCGCCATGAATGTCGCGGCGCCTGTCGGGCTTCGTCATGAATTCTCGTCGGCGGGGGACCGATCCGGCGGCGCGGGCCGCCAGGGTGCGAGGGGGGCTTTTCAGCCCTCCGCCAGCACCAGCGCCGTGGCGGCCGCCGCCGTCAGCGGGCGGCCGAGCAGGTAGCCTTGCGCGGCCTCGCAGCCGGCCTGGCGCACAACCTGAAGCTGACCGTCCGTCTCGATCCCCTCCGCCACCACCTTCAGGCCCAGCGCATGGATGGTGGCGACCAGGCCGGTCAGCAGCCGGCGTTCGCGCGTATCCGTCACGACACGCATCACCAGCGCGCGGTCGAGCTTGACGGTATCGACCGACAGGCCCCCGAGCACGCCGAGGGAGGAATAGCCTGCGCCGAAATCATCCAGCGCGACGCGGACGCCGAGGGCACGGATCGCCTCCACCACCTCCCCGGCCTTGGGGCCGAGGGCCACGGTCTCCGTCACCTCCGCCACCAGGGCCTTGGCCGGCAGGTTCTCGGCCTCCAGCGCCGCCTTGAACATGCCGGCGACATCAACCTCCGCGATCTGGCGGCCGGAAAGGTTGACGGTGATGTAGAGGTCCCGCGTGGTCCCCGCGCCCCATTGGGACGCCTGCGCCGCGGCCACGCGCAGCGCCCAGGCCCCGAGGTCGAGGATGACGCGCCCCTCCTCCGCGATGGCGATGAACTCGCCAGGCGAGATGAAGCCGAGCGTCGGGTGCCGCCAGCGCATCAGCGCCTCGAACCCCAGCAGGCGGCGATCGGCGATGTTGAAGATGGGCTGGTAGTATATGGCGGTTTCCTGCCGCGCGACGGCATGGGGCAGGTCGCGCACCACGGTCAGGCGGCGTTCGGCGGCTTCCTGCATGGCGGGCGTGAACAGCACGCAGCGGCTGCCGCCTTCGCGCCGCGCCACGCTGCCCGCCACCAGCGCGGCATCGTCGAGCGCCACGCGATCCGCCGTGGCGCGGTGGGCCACGCCGATGCTGGCGGTCAGGCGGAGCGCCCCGGTGGGCTGGGGCACCGGCTCCTCGATGGCGGCGCGGATCCGCTCCGCCACCGCCAGCGCATCCGCCTGGCTGGCGCAGGCGGCGGAGGCGACGGCGAATTCGTCGCTGCCGATGCGGGCGACGATCCATTCAGGCCCCGTCGCCTGTCGCAGCCGCGCGCCGATGGTCTGGAGGATGACATCGCCGACCGCGCTGCCGCCGGCCTCGTTCAGTGCGGCGAAGCCATCCAGGTCGAGCGCGATGACCGCCATCCCGCTGCCGTCGCGCGCCGCATTCACCGTCATCTCGGCCAGGCGGGCGCTGAACGCCGCGCGGTTGGGCAGGCCCGTCAGGGGGTCCCGCGCCCGCGCTTCCTCCCGTTCCGCCTCCGCCGCGGCCAGGCGGCGGCTTTCCTGCGCGCGGTTGCGCGCTTCCTGCCGCTTCGTCGCGGCGCGCGCGCGCGCGGCAGCCACCACGGCGATCATCTCGTCCAGCGTGAAGGGCTTGCGGACGAAGTCGAAGGCGCCCGCGCGCACCGCGGCCACCGCATCCTCGATCGTCGCATGGCCGGTCATGACCACCGTCTCGATCGCCTCCGTCTCCGGCCGGTTCATCACCAGGCGCCGGACGAGCGACAGGCCATCCTCCCCGGGCATCCGGATGTCGGTGACAACCACGCCGATATCGTTGGTTTCCGCCAGCGCGGCCTGGGCCGTGACGGCGGAGGTGGCGATCTTCACCGCCATCCCCGCTTCCTCGAGGCCGAGTGCCAGCTCCTCCGCGATCCAGACCTCGTCATCCACCACGAGGACGACCAGCTTGGCCTCCTCGTTCGGCGTCCCATCCCCGGGCGCGGGCTGGGTCTCGTTGGCGAACATGCCTTGTTATCCTTGGCAATCTGGCTTCGGCAGCCGCAACCATCGCTGGGGCGCCGCTGCGGGTCGGCGCCACATAAAGCAGCTTCATATTAGCAACTGCTGAAGCAGCCGCCACCGGGACAAGGGTGGAGGGACCACAACGCTCCGTGTCGATTTTGGTCGACGATGCCGGTATACGCGCGAGGGCCGTGCTGCGGCCCTCGATCAACCCGGCGCTGGATCGCGGGACGCATCCCGCACCGACAGCGCCGCCCGTCGCGCACGCGCGAGGTCGAGGCCCTGGTCCACCGCCCGCGCCAGGTCATCCCAGGCGAAGGGCTTGTTCAGCACCGCCAGCGCGCCGGCCATCCGGGCCGCCCGCTTCTCGGCGTCGGAGGCATGGCCGCTCATCATGACGATTTCCGGTGCGGCAAGGCCGTGCGCGGGGTCTCGCAGCAGGCGGATCAGGCCGAGCCCATCCATGCCCGGCATCCGCAGGTCGGTCACCACGACGGCAATGCGACCGCCATCCCGGTCCAGCAGCGCAAGCACCTGCTCGGCGGACGCGGCCACCATGGTCTGGAACCCATCGGCGGCGAGGCCTTCGGCGATCTCCCGGGCGATGTCCGGTTCGTCGTCAACCACCACCACCATGGTGCAATCGGTGGATGACACGGCCCCAATGTCCATTGCCTGGTCTCGCTGAACCCCCTGCGGGTCCTATGCCGAAGGGGAGCGGATCCGTGGTGCGGGACACCCCGCGACGCTGTTCACGCCGCCCGCCTTCATGGCGGCCGGATATTGGCGGAAGAGAGGGCTTTGAGTTTGTCGGGAAGTGTCGGATTTTCTGTCCTGTTGTCCCGAAGATACCCAGACGCGATGGATTCGGGGCATCATTGTCGCGACGCGGGCTACGGATCGGGAGCTTTGGTGTTGTCAATGTCGTCAGGCACGGAACTAGGCGCCGAGGAGGCGGGCCCGGCGCCCAACGTCCTGATCGTCGAGGACGACGAGGCGCTGGCCGAGGAAATGGCGCTCACCCTCTCCGACTACGGGATGCGACCCACCACGGCTGCAACCTGGGAAGCCGCCATCGCGGCGGTGGAGGCGGCGCCACCCGACCTCGTGGTGCTCGACCAGCGGCTGGGCCGCGTGGATACCCTGCCGCGGATCGGCATGCTCCGCAGCCTGACCGACGCGCCCGTCCTGATCCTGACCGGCAACCGGGTGGAGACGGACCGGATCGTGGCGCTGGAGATCGGCGCCGACGACTTCCTGCTGAAGCCCATCTCCGGCCGCGAACTGGTCGCCCGCATCCGCGCCCATCTCCGCCGCGTCCAGCAGACCCGCCCGCCGGAGAAGGAGCGGGAGAAGGAGCCGGATCAGGCCCAGGCCCAGTCCCAGGCCGGCACCTGGACCCTGCTGACGGTGGAGCGGGAGTTGCGCCGCGGCGATGGCTCCGTCGTGCCGCTCACCGGCGCGGAGTTCGACCTGCTGGCCGTCCTCGCCGAAGCCCCGGGCCACCCGGTGGACCGGGAGACGCTGACCAAGCGCGTGCTGCGCCGTCCCTGGCGGCCGGATGACCGCGCGCTCGACAATCTCGTCATGCATCTCCGCCGCAAGCTCGGCCCCGGCGGCGACCGCGCCATCACCGCCATCCGCAGCCAGGGCTACGTCTTCACAGGTTTCCCGAGGGGTTAGCGCCGGTGAATAAGGGAGGCAGCCCGGCTTCCCTGCGGAGCCCCCGCGCCAGCCCGGCGTCCGCGCACGCCGGCTGCGCGCCCCCATGCGCCGGCGCGCGCGCCGGCCGCCACACTTCGGCAACACAAGCCCGCCAAGGTGCCGCCGGCTGCACCCCACCAGGCCCTACCGCATTCCCCCCATGCCCCTCGCGACCCGTCTCATGAACGTCCGCGTCGCATCCGCGCGGGGCGCGCCACGGCGCTGGCTGGCCTGGACCGCCGCGCTGTGCATCGCCGCCGCCCTGCTGTTCGCCGGGGAAGCGCTGATCGCCCGCCTGTCCCGGGACGCGACGGAAAGCGCGCGGGTGGAAGCGGAGGCCGCCGCCGATGTCGTGCACCAGGTGCTGCTCCGCCGCCTGGAAGCGGTGGAGGTGCTGCACCGCCTGACCCAGTCATGGCTGGTGCTGCGCGAATCCGGCAACGACCAGGGCCGTTCGGCGATCGAGACCGAACTGGCCAGCACCGTGAATGCCGGCCAGTTCGGCTTCGTCCAGGTCGCCATCATCGGCGGCGACGGCTGGATGCTGTGGTCCTCCATCCCCGGCTCCGGCGCGCCCGTCCATCTCGGTGACCGGGAACATTTCCAGGTCCATGCCCGCGGCCTGCGCAGCCTGTTCGTCAGCATCCCCCTGGTAGGCCGCGTCAGCCAGCGCTGGACGGTGCAGCTGACCCGCCCGCTGCTGGCCTCCGACGGCGGCTTCTCCGGCGTCGCCGTCGTCTCGATGGACCTGCACGACCTGTCCGATGCGCTGGCGGACATCCAGTTCCGGCCGCAGGACAGCGCGATGATCCTGCGCGGCACGCTGCGCGCCGCCCATAGCCGCCTGCCCGGCACCGCCATCGGCACGGAACTGTCGGCGGATGACCCGCTGCGGCGCGCCCAGCCGGACCAGATGACGGGATCCACCCTCCGCAACACACCGGAAGGGCAGGCCAGCATCACCGCCTGGCGCCGGGTCGCGGGCACGCCGCTGACGGTCGCCTACATCCAGGACTATGCCGCCAGCCAGGCCGGCGTCGCCAACCTGGCCCTGCTGGTCCGCCTGACCGCCGGGGCCGGTGGTGCCATGACCCTGATGATGGTCTGGGTCGGCCTGTCGCTGCGCGCCCGCGCCGTGGCCCGGCGGGCAGCGGAGACGGCGGATATCGAACGGTCCCTGGCCCAGGCCGCCAGCATGACCTATGCGCGCCGGATCGCCGGCCTGCCGGGCCTCATCTATGGTGGGGACATCCGCCCCGATGGCAGCTTCACCCTGACCCATGCCAGCGAAAGCGCCGAACGCGTCATCGGCTGGACCGCGTCCCACCTTCTCGACATGCCTGATCCGCATGACCTGATGGAACCGGACGATGCCGCGCGCCAGGCGGATTTCTACGCCGGCGTGGCCCTGCACGGGGAAGGCCAGCGCGAATTCCGCATCCGCCGCGCCGATGGCCAGTGGATCTGGGCGCGGGATTCGGCCCGCGTCGTCGACCGCCGCGCCGACGGATCGGTCGAGATGGTGGGCTACATCGCCGATATCTCCGATGAACGCGCCATCCAGGCGAAGCTGCAGAATGCCGGCCGCCTGACAACGCTGGGCGAGATGGCGACCGGCCTGGCGCATGAACTGAACCAGCCCCTCGCCGTGATGTCGCTGGCCGCCGACAATGCCTCCCGCGCCCTGCAGCGCCGCGGCGGCGCCGCGCTGCCGGACATCCAGGAACGGTTGTCACGCATCGGCCAGCAGGCGCAGCGCGCCCGCGACATCGTGGACCACCTGCGCGTCTTCGGCCGGTCGGATGAAGGGGAACCGGGGCCGCTTCCCCTGGCCCGGGCCGTGGAAGGCGCCTCGGTCCTCACCAATGGCGCGCTGCATGCCGCCGGCATCGATCTCGCGATCGACCTGCCGGCCGACCTGCCGCCGGTGATGGCGCGGCTGGTGCCGCTGGAACAGGCCATCGTGAACCTGCTGATGAACGCCCGGGACGCGATCGAGGAACACCGTCCCGATCGGGAGGCCCAAGGCTGGATCAGGATCGCCGCCGCGGTCGAAGGGCCAGTGGTCACCATGACCATCGCCGACAGCGGCGGCGGCATCCCCGCCAGCCACCTGGACCGGCTGTTCGAGCCCTTCTTCACCACCAAGGCCCCGGGCAAGGGCACCGGGCTCGGCCTGCCGCTGGTCCATGCCGCCATGAAGGCCTTCGGCGGTTCCATCTCCGCCACCAATGGGCCCGACGGCGCGGTGATGACGCTGACCTTCCCCATCGCCGGCACGGTCGCCTCGAAAGTCGACGACCCGGCACGACAGGCCTGACGCACGCCAGCCTGGCGCAGATTGGCCTGATGCAACTCGGCCTGGGGCATCTCCCCGGCAGCGCCTTCCCCACGCCGCGACCGGCATGGCCACGGACACAGGGCTGACAGTTCGGGCCGCGGTACCGGACATTTCCTGACAGAGTCGACCAAACACATGAACGAGAGTCCGCGGCGGTGACCAACCCTTAAGAAAGCCGACTCGATCCTGAGACCCCCTGCGGCGACAGTGATGTCGTTACGGATCGAGGGCGGACGAACATCGTTCGCTGCCGGGCGAAGATCGCGAGGGATACCGACATGCGCATTCTGGTTGTCGCTTCCACCCTGCCGGCGGGACACAGGCTGAAGGTTGCCCTGGGGCACGAAGGCCTGATGGTGGATACCGTCGCGCTGGATGATGATCCCGGCGCCGTCGCCGCCCAGACCGGGCCCTACGACGCCATCCTGATCGAGGCCGCCGGCCTCAGCCACGCCGTCATCGCCGGCATCCGCGCGGTGGCGCGGCAGCGGCTCGGCGTTCCCGTCGTGGTGCTGGTGGCGTCCGCGACGCCGGAGAGCGAGTCGGAGGCCCTGGATGCCGGCGCCGACGATGTGCTGATGGCGCCGATGGCGATCACCACCCTCGTCGTCCGCCTGCGCGCCCTGCAGCGCCGCATGCTCGGCCACCTCTCCGCCTGGATCACCATCGGCAACACCACGCTGGACCAGGCGAAACTCGCCCTCACCGTCGATGGCCGCGATGTCCGCATCACCCGCCGCGAATTCGACGTGCTGGAGATGCTGTTCCTGCGCCGCGGCAGCCTGGTGACGAAGGCCGACTTCCTGCAGCGCCTCTACGGGTCGGATGAAGGCCCGGACAGCCGCACCCTCGATGTCTTCATCTGCAAGGTGCGCCGCAAGCTGGCCGCGGCCGGCGCCGCGGAATTCATCCGCACCGCCTGGGGCCGCGGCTACATGGCGGAGGAACCGCCGCTGTCCGCCATCGCCGCCGCCCGGTCGCGCTTCGCCGATGGCCATCTGCGCCGCCCGAACCGCCTGACCAGCCCGGCCAAGGCGTGGGCAGAGGCCGCCTGACGGCGGCGGGGGCCGAAGCCCCCGGCAACCCTTAACAATCCAGACCAGGACCCACCCGGATGGCTTCTCCGGGCGGGTTTTGCCGTTCCGGGCGCCGCACGAAACACGCTGAATTTTCCCCGGCGTTTTCCGATGCTTGCGGCCCGTCTCTGAACCTTCACGACCGAACCCGACGCGCATTTCACGACGCAATGCGGCAACGATGTGCCAAGCCCGTCATGCCCCAGGAGGGGAGCCCTGGACGGTGCGGAGGAGTACCGTGGCCATCACTGAAGCGTCCTGCACGCCGCCAGCGCCCGCGCAACCCGCGCGGCCTGGTGCCGTGCTGCCCGGGCGGCGTGCCCTGCTGACCCTCGGCCTCGGCGCCGCGGCAAGCCTGACGCTCCGCCCGCGCACCGTCGCCGCCCCGGCGGCGAATCCCGGCATCCTGCACCTCCCCCCCGCGCCCCCGCTCGCCTCCAGCGCCGACAGCCGCGACATCGCGGAATGGCGCGAATTCCGCGACCGCTTTGTGACCCGCGATGGCCGCGTGATCGACAGCGGCAATGGCGGCGTCTCCCATTCCGAAGGCCAGGGCTTCGCGATGCTGCTCGCCGAATGGTGCGGCGACCGCGTCAGCTTCGAACGCATCCTCGGTTGGACGCGCACCAATCTCGCCCGGCCCCGCGACAATCTCTTCGCCTGGTCATGGCGGCCGCACCAGGCGATTGCCGTACCCGACAACAACAATGCCACCGACGGCGACATCGCCATCGCCTGGGCGCTGCAGCGCGCCGCCGAGCGCTGGTCCGTGCCGGCCTGGGAAGACCTGGCCGCCGCCATCACGCAGGACATCGTGAAGCTCTGCACGCGCGACATCGCCGGCCGCACCGTGCTGCTGCCGGGCGCCTATGGCTTCACGCGCCCCAATGCCTGCGTGGTCAATCCGTCCTACTACAACCTGCCCGCCATCCGCTCCCTCGCCGCCCTGGTGCCGGGGACGGAGATCCGCCGGCTGGAAGCCGATGGCCGCCACATCCTGGCCGCCGGCCGCTTCGGCGCCTGGCGCCTGCCGCCGGACTGGCTGCACATCGATGCCGCGACCGGGCGCATGACACCCGCCACGGGCTGGCCGCCCCGCTTCTCCTGGGATGCCATCCGCGTGCCGCTCTACCTGGCCTGGGCCGGGCTGCATGAGGCGGAGGCGGTGCGCGCCGCGGCGACCTTCTGGGAAGCCGCGCGGCCGGACACGCTGCCGGCCTGGACCGATCTGCACACCGGCGCGCTGTCCCCCTATCCCGGGCATGAGGGGGTGCGCGCCGTGGCCGCGCTGACCCTGGCCGCGCGCCAGGCCGGCGGCATCGTCCGGCCGGCATTCCCGCCCGTCGCCACGGCGACGGACTATTACGCCGCGGCCCTGATCATGCTGGCGCGCATGGCGTCCATGGAAGCGGGGCGTGATGCCGCAGCCGGCTGGGTGCCGGCCGAAGGCGCCGCCTGATCGGGCGGAAGAACGTTTCCACGCCGGCCCGGATGGGGCTATGGGCAATCATGGGACTTCGCGCCGGTCTCCTCGGCAAGGACAGCAGAAGCGGCAACGGCGCGACGCGTACCGTGCTCGTCGTCCTCGTCCTGCTCGTCGCCTTGCCCGCCTGGCTGGTGGCGGAGGCGGTGATCGACCGGGCGGAGAAGCTCAGCGCGCAGGACGCCTATCTCCGCGCCGGTGCCGCCGCCGCCGCGGTCGGGCACGTCGCCTCCCATGTCGTGGACGATGCCAGTTTCGCCGCCGTGCTGGCGCGCCGCTGGATGGCGCACCGCCTCAGCGGCGACGACAGCGCGCGGCGGGAGACGGAGCAGATGATGCGCGCCATCATCAGCGAAGCCGCGGCGGGTCGCACCACACTCGCCAACATCATCATCGCCGGCCCGGCCGGGGAGACGGTGTGGCATTCGGATCCGGAGATCCGCCCCTTCTCCGTCGCCGACCGCCCCTATTTCATGGAGGCCGCTTCCGGCCAGCAGGGCCTGCCCGTCAGCGCGCCCTTCGCCGGCCGCGCCACCACCCAGCCGCTTTTCGCCGCCGTCGCGCGGCTGGAGGATGAGGCCGGGCGCTTCGCCGGTATCGTGATCGCCTCCATCAGCCCGCGCGACGTCTCCGCCCGCCTCGCGCAGATGACGCCGCGGTCGAACGACGTCGTCGCCATCCTGCGGCAGGAAGGCGAATTGCTGGCGCGGAGCCATGATGTCGCCTCGCTCCTCGGCCTCATCATCCCGTTGCCGGCCGAGGCGGTCGCCTCGCTGCGGCGCGGCGGGAGCTTCACCTTCCGGCAGGCCAATCAGGTCAGCGGCCGCGACCAGTTCATGGCCGTGCAGGCGGTGGACGACACCAACCTGATCGCCTTCGCCGCCGTGGATGCGGAAGCGGAGATGGAGGCGATGCCGATGCTGCGGGGCGCGGCGCGCGCCGCGGTCCTCGCCCTCTCGGCCGGCGTGCTGCTGGCGCTGCTCTTCGGTCGCGTCGCGCGGCGCAACATGGCGCTGGCCGACATGGCCGCGGTGCTGCGCCAGGGGCGCGAACAGGTGGAACGGCTGCATGCCGGGCTGCCCGTCGGCCTCTTCCTCCTCGATGTCACGGCAGATGGCACGGCCCGCCTGCTCTACCGCGCCGGCGGCGCGCAGGACCCCCCGGAGGACGCGCTGCGTGCCGCGCTGCTGGAGGCGCTGGCCACGGGCACGGCCGGCTTCGAATGGGTGGCGCCATCCGCCTTCGCGCCCCGCCCCACCCTGGCCACCAGCCTCCATCGCCTGTCGATCCGCGCCGATGGCGGGGGAGAGGTCGTGGGCTACAGCCGGGACGTGACGGCGGAGCGGGAGGCAGCGGCACAGGTGGAAGCCGCGCGGCGGGAGTTGGACCGCACGCTGGAAGCGGCGCCCATCGTGGTCTTCCGCGTGACCATCGCGCCCAATGGCCGCGGGACCAAGACCTATGTCAGCCGCTCCATCGAACGCTTGACCGGCTGGCCCTACGACCGGATCAACGCCCCCGGCGGGCTGCGCGCGATCTTCGATCCGCCGCAGGCCGGCTATACCGGGGACCGCACGCTGTTCGCCGGCGCCGATGAATGGTCGAAGGATCTGCGGATACGCTGCGCCGATGGCCGGCTGCTGGCGGTGAAGGTGACGCTGACCGTCATCGCGCGCCTGCCCGATGGCAGCGCGGATGCCGTCGGCTACATCGCCGATGTCACCGCCGAACGCGCCGCCGATGCCCGCGCCATCGCCGCCGCGCGCCTGGCTTCGCTGGGGGAGATGTCGGCCGGCCTGGCGCATGAACTGAAGCAGCCGCTGCAGGCCATCGCGCTGGCCGCCAACAATGCCCGCACCGCCATGCGGCGCGACCGCGTGGATGTCGCGGAACAGCGGCTGGACCGCATCGCCGGCTACACCCAGCGCGCCGCCGCGCTGATCGAGCATCTGCGCCGCTTCGCCCGCGGCGTGGACGAGCATGCGCCACCCCAGCCCGTGCCGCTGGCCGAAGCGGTGGAAGGCGCCATGGCGCTGACCGGCGGCACGCTGCGCGAAGCGGGGATCGAGGTCCGCTGCACGCTCGGCGACCCATCGCCCGTCGTCATGGGCCACCTGGTCGCGCTGGAACAGGTGCTGGCCAACCTCCTCGCCAATGCCGGGGACGTGCTGGCCGCCCTGCCGCCGGAAGCCCCGCGCTGGATCAGCCTTGCCGCGAAGCCGGCGGCCGATGGCTTCACCGAATTGCGCGTAGCCGACAGCGGCGGCGGCCTGCCCGGCCTGGTGCTGGACCGGATGTTCGAACCCTTCGTCACGACCAAGGGCCCCGATCGCGGTACCGGGCTCGGCCTGTCCATCTGCCATGGCCTGGTGGTGGCGATGGGCGGGCGCATCGCGGCGGAGAACGGGCCGGACGGCGCCATCTTCACCATCCACCTGCCAGACGCGCCAGCGGCGGCGCCCGCCGACCTTCCCGCCTCCTCCCCTGCCGCCGAAGGCGGCAACGGTTAATCCAGGGGTCACATCCCGGGCGTCTCCTCCCTCGGTCGGAGTGCCGCCCTGGCGGCCTTCCGGCTTGGAAGACCCAGACAGGCCGGGAACATCCTGGCGGAGGATGAAGCGGTGGCCGGGATGGAAGCCTGCAAGGCAGAGGGATCGCCGTCATGAGCCTGGAATCCGCGCTGCTGCGGGCCACGGCCGGCATCCGCGTCACCTCCCGCCAGATGGAGGCCACATCCCAGAACGTCGCGAATGCGGGGGTGGAGGGCTACACCCGCAAGACCGTGCGCGGCGAACAATCGGATGCCGGCGTCCGCAGCTCCACGCCCCAGCGCGACGTGGACCGCGCGCTGCGCAGCGAAGCCCGTGGCGCGCGCGGTGAAGCCGCGGCCGCGGCGCTGCGCGCCGGCGTGCTCGGCCCGCTCGCGGAACTCGAAGGCGCGCCCGCCGACGGCGCCAGCATCGGCGGCCGCATCGGGGCGCTGCGTGACCGGCTGACGGAACTGCGCGCGAACCCGAACGACACCGCCGCGCAGGGTGAGGCGCTGGGCGTCGCGGAGGATGTCGCGACGCAGCTGAACGACCTCTCGGCCGCGGTGACCCGTGCGCGGCAATCGGTGCAGGACGGCATCCGCGCCGATGTCGATACCGCCAACAGCCTGCTGCGCAACGTCGCCGCGCTGGACCAGCAGGCGCGCGGGATGCGCAGCGCCGGCCTGGATGACAGCGGCCTGCTGGATCGCCGCGACGCCGCGATCGGCCAGCTTTCCGACCTCATCGGCGTGACGCCGGCGGAAGGCCAGGACGGGACGCTGACGCTGATCCTGCAGGGCGGCGCCGTGCTGCCGCTGGATGAGAAGGGGAGCCCCCTCGGCATCGCCGATACCGTCGTCGCCCCCGGTTCCTATCACGGCGCCCCCGACGGCACCCTACCGGGGCTGACGCTGAACGGCGTGCCGCTGTCCGACGTGCCGCGCGGCGGCCGCATCGGCGCCGGCCTGGAATTGCGGGACGAGACGCTGCCGCGCATGACGGCGGAACTCGACACGCTGGCCGCCACCATGGCCGGGCGGCTGCGCGAACAGGGCCTGACGCTCTTCACCGACAGCAACGGCGCCGCGCCGCCCGCTTCCGGCAGCGCGCAATCCGTCGGCTTCGCGCAGCGCATGATGGTGAACCCCGACGTGAAGGCAGCGCCCGCGCTGCTGCGCGACGGCACCAGCGACGTGCCCGCCTTCCCGCCCAACCCGAACGGGCAGGCCGGCTACACGAAGCTACTCGACCGCGTGCTGGACTTCGCCTTCGGCAACCAGCGCGCCGCGGGGGTGCCGCATACCCCGATCCCGGGCACCGGCCTCGGCCCCGGCGGCACGCTCGCCTCCTCCTTCTCGCCCCCCCGCGCGCTGCTGGACTACGCCGCGGCCCTCACCTCCGCCCATGCGACGGAAGCCGGCGAGGCGACCGCGGAGGAAACCACCACCGCCACCCTCGCCACCCAGATCAATGCGCTGGTGCAGAAGCGGGAAGGTGTCGACGTGGATGCTGAGATGGCGTCGATGGTGACGCTGCAGAATGCCTATACCGCCAATGCGCGCGTGATCTCCGCCATCCAGTCGATGTGGGACGCGCTCATGGGCATGGTGCGCTGAGGGAGTCATGGCCATGACCATTTCCGGCTTCGCGGCCATCGATCGCGCCTCCGAAGCCGCCAGCCAGCTGCGTGCGCGGCTCGCGGACCAGACGCGGCAGACCTCGGGCGGCCAGCGCGCCGCCACCTATGCGGGCCTCGGCGGCGATGCGCGCCGCGCGATCGACCTCCGCTCCGAAGTCGCGCGCCACGAATCCCTCGCCCGCGCCGCGGAACGGGGGGAGGCACGCGCCGCCGTCACGCAATCCGCGCTGTCGCGCCTTTCCACCATCACCACCGACATGGTCGCCACCGCCACCGCGCTGCTGAGTGGCGGCGCCACGCAGGTCAGCGCCGCCGCCATCGGCGCGCGGTCCGCGCTGCGGGAGGTGACCGGCATGATCAACGAACGCTACCAGGGGGAGAGCCTGTTCGGCGGCGCCGACCTGGATGGCACGCCCATCCCCGGCCGGGTGGAGGACGGCAACCTGTTCGCCGCCATCCGCGATGCCATGAAGGGCATGGCGAGCGGCGGCGGCGGCGCGCTGCGCGCCACGATGCGCGACCTGGGCGCCAGCAACGACCCGGCCATCACGCCCTTCTCCGCCTATGCCACCGCCGCCGCGAATGGCGAGGTGGAGGACAGCCTGGCCTCTGTCCCGGTCAGCGAAGGCGGCGCCGTGGAGATCGGCCTCTACCCCAACCGCAACGCCGGCGCGATGCCGTCCAGGGATGCCGACAGCACCGGATCCTGGGCGCGGGACCTGATCTACAGCCTCTCCGTCATCGCCAATCTCGACCAGCTCGGCACCACCGGCGGCGCGGACTACCAGCAGGTGGTCACCGGGGCGCTCGGCGCGCTGCGCGCCGGCCTCTCGGGCGTGAGCGACGAGGCCGCGGGCCTCGGCACCGCGGAGCAGCGGCTGTCGGATTCCCGTGTCCGCCACAGCGACCTCGCGACGCAGCTGGAAGGCCAGCTCTCCGAGGTCGAGGGCGTGGACCTGGCGGAGGCCATCAGCCGCGCCCAGGCCACCCAGACGCAGCTGGAGGCCAGCTACCGGTCGCTGGCCATGCTGTCCAACCTGTCGTTGACCAAGTTCCTGGGCTGATCCCGGGCGCCATCGCCGGGCTGGGGAAGCCGCGCCGTCCCGCAGGGGGTGGCGCGGTTTTTCGTTGTCTGGACTGGAGAGTTGGGGAAGGCGCTGCCTTCCCCAAACCCCATCCGCCAGGGGCCAGCGGGCCCCTGTACCCCAGGCCTGAATGAACGGGGATCGAAGGGGCCGCTGCCCCTTCGCAGGGGGTTGCAGGGGGACGGCGTCCCCCTGCGCTCAACCACCGTCGCTCAGAACAGCCGCCGGTTCCCGATCCCGCCCAGCCCGACCTCCGCCACCACATGCGGCGCCCGCGTGGCGGCCACCTGCACCGGCGCGGCACCCGATGCCGGGTTGGCCGCCGGGGCCGGTAGATTCTGCCCACGTCCCGCCACCGGGATCGGCGCAGCGCGATAGGCATCCAGCGCCCCGCGCGCGGGCGGCGCGGCGGCCTGGATCCCCACGCCGCCGGGCGCCACGGGTGCCACGGGCGCGGCCGCCAGGCGGGGCACGGCGGCCGGCTCCGGCGTCGGCGAACGACGCTCATTCGCCATCACCGCCGCCAGGCGCGCACGGTAGCGTTCCGCGAATTCGGGCGTCTGCGAATGGTAATGCCCCGCCGCCACCGTCCAGTCCCCCGCGCGCTGCTGCAGCGTCGTCAGGAAGCGCGCGGCGTAGCGCGCATTCGCCTGCGGGTCGAAGGCTTCCTCGAGGCTGGCAAAGGCATTCGGGTGGTGGCGCAGGTTGATCTGCATGCAGCCCACATCGATGGACCGCATGCCGGAAGCCTGCAGCGCGCGCACCGCCTCCATCGCCGCCTCCCGCGATGGGAAGAAACTGCCGCGCCCCTCCGCATTGATCACCCAGGGCCAGGGGTCGAAGCTGCCGGTCTGCGGATCGCGCCGCCCGCTTTCCACGCGCCCGATGCCAAGCAGCAGGCGGTCGGGAATGGCGAACTCGGCCTCCGCCGCCGTGATCGCGGCGCGGCACAGCGCGACCTGCGCGCGCGCAGGCGCGCCAGCCAGGACCAGGGACAGCAGCAGCAGGGAAGCCAGGATGCGGATCATGCGCGATGCGTCGCAACGCCCATGCCAGCACCGCTACCACCTCTGAACAGCTGCGATCATCCCGAGGCGCGCGGTCACGAAGACCGGCGTGGCTGAAGGCCGGGACGGCGCCGACCGTACTGTTCACACCGCAGAAATCGACGGCGCGCAAACGGGCAATCGAGAAATCCAGAAGGGGTAGCCCTGCCCATGTTGCGCGTCGCCACCACCGCCGCCCCGCCGCCGCCGATCGCGGCATCGCGGCTGCGCGCGATGCGCGGCGATTTCGGCGCGTTGCTCGGCGCCCATGGATTCAACGGCGGCGAAGCCGATGGCGGCGTCATGGCCAGCACGGGTCCGCAATGCGCCACCGGGCTGCTGGCGATCCAGGGGCATGACGATCCGCCGCCACGCCGCCGGCGCCCTTCCCCCCAGGATGCGGCGACGCAGGGCCTGGCGCTGCTGCGCGACATGCAGCGCCGCCTGCTGGCCGAAGAACCGCCCGCGATGGAGGTGCTGGAAGCCGCCGCGGCGGAAGCCGAAGCGCTGGCGGCGGAGGGTGCCGAGGCGCGACGCGTCTGCGCCCCCGTGGCGCTTCGCCTGCGCATCGAGATCGCCAAGCGGCTGCCCCCCGACCTCATCACCAGCGGCCACGCGTAAGGCGCGGTGGACATGTCCTTCTTCAGCGTCGTCCCGGCGCCGCCCACACACCCTGCGAAAAACGCGAGGCAAAGACCGATGAGAATCCTGCTCGGCGTCACGGCTGACGATCACGCGCCGCTGCGCCGGGCTCTGGCGGGTTCCGGGCGCTTCGTCGAACAGGCGGATGATCTCGACGGCATCGGCGCCACGACGGCGGAAAGCGGTCCCTTCGATGCCGTCGTCCTCAGCGTGGCGGATCTGTCGCGGGAAGCGCTGCCGGTGCTGCGGGACATCCGCCGCCACGGCGTCCAGGCGCCCATCCTGGTCATCGCCGGCCCGATGACGCCGGCGGAGGAAGCGACCGCGCTGAACCATGGCGCCGATGACCTGGTGGCGCGCCCAGTGGCCAGCCCCGTCGTCGTCGCGCGCGTGCAGGCGATGGTGCGGCGCACCGCAGCGCATGCGCCCTCCCTCCTCCTCTGCGGCAATGTCGCGCTGGACCGGGACCGCCAATCCGTCACCGTCGATGGCCGCCCCGTCACCATCACGGGCCGGGAGTTCGAGGTGCTGGAGACGCTGCTGCTCCGCCGCTCCGCGCTGCTGAGCAAGGAGCGTTTCATGAGCCGCCTCTACGGCGATGAGGAAGGCCCCGACCAGCGCATCATCGACGTCTTCGTCTGCAAGCTGCGGCGCAAGCTGGCGGCGGCCGGCGCGGCGGAGATCGTCCGCACCGTCTGGGGCCTGGGCTATGTGGCGGAAGACCCCGGCCCGGCCGCCGTCGCTGCCGCGCGGGACCGTTTCGCCGCCGGCCAGCCCCGCATGCGCCGCGCCCATCTGGTGCCCGCCGCCGGCTTCGGCCTGGCCGGCGCCTGACCGCGGCAAGGGCAGGAGAAACCCCGATGCCGAAGCCCGGTGGCAAGGGCAACATCGCCCCGATCGTGATCAAGCGGATCGAGGAAGGCGAGCACGCCCATCACGGCGGCGCGTGGAAGATCGCCTATGCCGACTTCGTCACGGCGATGATGGCCTTCTTCCTGCTGATGTGGCTGGTGAACGCGACGACGGAAGCGCAGCGCCGCGGCATCGCCGACTATTTCGCGCAGCCCAACGACCTGGCGCGCGGGCCCAGCGGCTCGGGCCAGCCCTTCGGCGGCCGAAGCCTCTACAGCGATGGTCCCCTCATCGCCGACGCGCCGCTGGTGCCGATGATGCGCACCGCCCAGCCCGGCCTGGATTCGGAGGAGGAGGAGGAAGGCCCGGAGATCCGCCTGCCCCGCCCCTCCGCCCGCCAGCAGACGCCGCCCGCCCAGGCCGTGCCGGAAGGCGATGCCATGGCGGATGCCGCCCGCCGCGCGGGAGAGCTGGAAGCCGCGCTGCGCGGATCGGACAATGCCGCCCGTCGCGGCTCCGTGGACAACGAGGCGCTCCGCCGCGCCGCCGAAGCCGCGCGCCAGGAATTGCTGACCCGCGCGGCGGAGGAGATCCGCCAGGCCGTCCGCAACGACCCCGCCTTGGCCTCACTCGGCCGGCAATTGATCGTGGAGGAAGTGCCGGAGGGCCTGCGCATCCAGCTGGTGGATGCCGAAGGCCAGCCGGTCTTCGAAACCGGCCGCGCCGCGCCCAATGAACGCGGCCGCGCGCTGCTGCTGCGCGTGGCGCAGGTGCTGGCCCGCCTGCCCCATCCCATCGAGGTCACGGGCCACACCGATGCCGCACCCTTCCGCAGCGGCGGCGAACGATCGAACTGGGACCTTTCCGCCGAACGCGCCAATGCCACGCGCCGCCTGCTGGTCGATGCCGGCATCACGGACCGCCGCATGCGCAGCGTGACCGGCCGCGCCGAACGCGAACTGCTTGTCCCCGCCAATCCGCTTGATGCCGCGAACCGACGGGTCGCGGTGCTGATGCTGCTGCCCGCCCAAGGAGTGACTGCGCCATGATCCTGATCGCTGGCCTCGCCATCCTTCTGGCCTGCGTCTTCGGCGGCTACATGGTCGCGGGCGGCCAGATGGGGCCGATCCTCCACGCCCTGCCCTTCGAGATGCTGATCATCGGCGGCGCCGCCGTCGGCAGCTTCCTCATGTCCAACTCGATGTCCGACGTGAAGCACACGATGGGCGGCATCGGGAAGGCCATCAAGGGCAGCCGGTACAAGACGCAGGACTACCTCGACCTCGGCGTGCTGCTGCACAAGCTGCTGAAGGTCGCGCAGTCCAAGGGTGCCGCGGGGCTGGAGCCGCATATCGAGAAGCCGACGGAAAGCCCGATCTTCCTGGCCTACCCCCGCATCATGGCGGATCATCACGCGACCTACCTGATCTGCGACTACCTGCGCATGGTCGGCATGAACGCCGACGATCCGCACCAGATCGAGGACATCATGGCGAGCGAGCTGAAGAAGGTGCGGAACGAGGAGCTGCACGCCGCGCATGCCCTGCAGAACATGGCGGATGCGCTGCCCGCGCTCGGCATCGTCGCCGCCGTGCTCGGCGTCATCAAGACCATGGGCTCCATCGACAAGCCGCCGGCGGTGCTGGGCGCGATGATCGGATCGGCGCTGGTTGGCACCTTCCTCGGCGTGCTGCTCGCCTATGGCCTGGTCGGCCCCATCGCCGTCCGCCTGAAGGGCGTGGTGGAGGAGGATGCGCGGTTCCTGGAGGTGATCCGCGCCGTGCTGGTCGCGCATCTGCATGGCAACGCGCCGCAGGTCGCGATCGAGGTCGGCCGCAAGACCATCCCCTCCGGCCTCATGCCCAATTTCGCCGCGATGGAAACGGCGCTGCAGGAGGCGAAGTAGCGCCCCCTTCCCTGGATCACGCTCCCCGCCGATGATGCACCATCGATCGGCGGGGGGAATGACGGGCATGGCTGGGATGGCGGAGGAAGCCTGGGCGCTGGGCTTCGGCGATATGTCGGTCGAGGATGGTTTCGCACTGCGGGAGAGCACGGATTGGCGCCACTTTCCCGCCAGTGACCCCGCCCGCTACGCGCCCCTGCTCTCCATCGCGGACCTCGATGCCTTCCTGGCGACGGATGCCGCGCGGCGGCCCCGCATCTCCATGGCCGATGGCAACCGCCAGGGCGGCGCGGGGGTGCCGGAGGATGAGTATGCCACGGCCGATGGCGCGGCCGACCTGCCCCGCCTGTTCCACGCCTTCGACCGCGGGGCGACGCTCGTCATCTCCCAGTTTCATGAACTGCACCCGGCGCTGGGGCGCTTCTGCCGGGGGCTGGAACAGGTCTTCCTGCATGCGGTGCAGGCGAACATCTACCTGACGCCCCCCGGCGCCCAGGGCTTCCGCATGCATTACGACACGCATGACGTGCTGGTCCTGCAGGTGCAGGGGGAGAAGCACTGGCGCATCTGGCCGGGCCAGCCCTTCCCGGCCCCCACCCGCCGCACCCCCTGGGTCGGCGGCGTGGAACCGCTGGCGGAGGCGGTGGAGATCACCATGCGCCCGGGCGATGCCCTCTATGTCCCCCGTGGCGTGCTGCACGATGCCGCTGCGCAGGATGGCGCGGCGCCGTCGCTGCATGTCACGGTGGGCTTCATGGAACCCTCCTTCGCCAGCGTGCTGCGCATGGCGGTGGACCTGCTGGAGGAGGCGGAACCCGCGCTCCGTGCCGCCTTTCCCACCTGGCGCCTGGCGGATGGCCCGGGCGCGCTGGCGCCCCTCGCCCAGCCGCTGGCGGCCATGCTGGCGCAGCCTGCGTCCCTGGAACGCACCGCCCTCGCGCTGCTGGACCGCCTGGCGATGGACCGCGCGCCCATGCTCGGCCGCGGCCTGTTCCCCCGGATGCCGGGCGGCACCACGCGGCTGCGCCTGGCGGGCGGGCTGTTGCACGCCCTCATCCCCGATGAGGAAACCGGCGGCGCCTGGCTGCGCTGGGCCGGGGACCCGCTGGCACTGACGCCGGCGGAGGCCGGATGGATCGGCGCGCTGGCGGAAGGCACCACGCCCGATGCGCTGGGCGACGGCGCCCTCGCCTTTTGCCACCGCCTCACCCGGCTGGGATTGCTGGAGGAGGATGGCGACTGATGCGCCCCCCCGCGTCGGCGATCACCCCCCCCGCCTCAGCCCTTCCTGCTCCATGAAGGTCGGATCGTTGAAGTCGAACAGCTTGTTGTCGAGGCGCACCCCCGTCTCGACCTCATAGAGCGTCACCCGCGTCTCCCGCCCCTGCGCGTCCAGCACCGTCCATTGCCGCAGCTCCATCGGCTGTTCCTGGAAGGCCAGCGTCAGCCGCCCCTCCTGCGGTGCGCCGGTGCGGTGCAGGCCGATGCGGAGGAAGCCGCCCGTCCGCTCCGTCCCGGTCACCGTGATGTCGCCGGAGAGCCGGATCTCCTGCCGCAGCAGCAGGCCGAGCGGGGTGGAGGAAGCGGGCACGGTGCTGGGTTGCCGCAGTTCCCGGTCATACATCATCACCTGCCCACCGGAGGCCACGAGCAGCATCGGCTCCGGCGGGTTGTAGTCGAAGCGCATGCGGCCGGGCCGGCTGATCAGCGCCGTGCCCTCCGCCGAGGCGCCGTTCTGCGCCACCTGCAGGAAGCGCGCCTTCAGCGTCCGCAGCCCGTTGAGATAGGCCTCCACCCGCGCCACCGCCGCGCGGTCGATGGCCGCCGCGGCGGGCGGCGGCGGTGGCGCGGTGGGCCGGGATTGCTGCGCCAGCGCCGGCGGGGCGAGGATCAGGGCGGCGGCGATCAGGGTGCGTCGTTGCATGGCTGGCAGATGGCCCATCCGCGGTCCTGCGGAAAGTCCCCGCGGGATTTACCCGTCGTCAACCCTCGGTGCGCTTTATTGCCCCCACGCGAACCGGGCCAGAACGCCCGGGGGCCAGAAAGGCCGGCACCACCCGAGGAGCGGGATCCCCTACCACGATCCCGGTCACGGAGCTTCCCATGCCCTTCGATTTCGCCCCCGCCTCCTTCGCCGCCAACACCCTGATGCCGATCGATGCCGGCACCATCCATGGCGTGCCGCGCCACGAGCTGGTGGCCCATGCGATGGAGCAGCTGGCCCCCGGCCTGCGCGGCCAGGTCGCGGAGATCGAGCTGACCGCCGGCGGCCAGTTCTTCCACATGGGGATGGTGTTCGACCAGGTCTCCTGGCGCGCCGTCTGGCGCCGCCCCGGCCTGCCCGTCGCCTCCGGCAGCTTCCCGGTGTGGAACGGCGCCCCCGTCTGACGCCTGCCGGTTTGACGCGACGCGCGCAACGCCCCTAGCGTCCCCGGCCCGCGACCTGCGGGACTCAGGGAGACGCCTTCATGTTCGATGCCCCGCAGACGCGCGACGCGCGCATCGCCGGCGCCGCCGCCCTGCTGGCGGATATCCGCCGCGGCCGGCGCGACAAGCCGGAAGGCCTGCCCGCGGTGCTCTGCCCGCTCGACCAGGCGGAAGCGGAAGCCGTGCAGATCGCGACCTACGCCGCGCTGGGCTGGTCCATCGCGGGGTGGAAGGTGGGCCGCGCCAATGCGCATGTCTTCGCCGCCCCCCTGCCCGATGCCGCCCTCGCCCCCGTCTCCGACAAGCCGCTCCGCCTGCCGCTGCACAGCGGGATGGAGCTGGAAGTGGCGCTCCGCCTCACCCGCGCGCTGTCCGCCGCCGACCTCGCCACCCTCACCCCCGCCGCCATGCCGGACATGGCGGAGATGGTGATGCTCTTCGAACTGGTGGAAAGCCGCTACGCGCCGGGGGCGAAGCCCTCGGACCTCGAGAAGATCGCCGACGTCGTCTCCAATGGCTGCTGCGTCGTCGGCCCCTCCGTGGGCCGCTGGACCTGGCCGGATGTGGAGAATGCGGCCATGCGCCTGACTGTCGATGGCATCGAGGTCGCGAAGCACGAAGGCACGCATCGCGCCATGCCGATCGCCGCCTTGATCGAGGCCTGGCGCGACCGCTGCCTCGTCATCGGCCATGCACCGACGGCAGGCGAGGTCGTCACGCTGGGCAGCCTCACCGGCATGCTGCCAGTCCCCGCGGCGGGCGGCGTGCTGCATGGCGAATTCGCGGGCCGCGGGACCCTGACCATCACCGTGGGACCGCTTGGCGCCTGAAGGGCGCTAACCCCCCGTCAAGCCTCCCCGCGCTATCCCCCAGGGCCGGTAATACGCCGGTTGAGGGGGAGAAGCCCATGACCTACGCCGACCCGCAGGATCGAACGGCCCGGCCCGCAGGCTGAACGCGCGCGCGCATCATGCCTCCCGCCCTCACGGCGATCCGCTGCGTCTTCCTCGTCGCCCTCCATCACGGGCTGCGCCTGCGGCCGGACCAGCTGCCGGCCATGGCGGAGGGCGACATGCTCGCCCCCGTGCTGCGCGCGCTGCGCGACGCCGGGCTGAAGACGCGCGCGCTGCGGGGCTGCGGCTGGGACAAGGCCGCCTCCCTCGGCACCGCCTATCCCGCCCTGCTGCTGAAGCGCGACGGGTCCTGGTCCGTCCTCGTGCAGATGGTGCCGGGGCCGGAGGGCACGGGCATGGCCGCCGTGCTCGACCCCGCCGCCGAACATCTGGGCGTCCAGCTCATCGCCCCCGACCGCTTCATGGCGGAATGGGGCGGCACGCTGCTGCTGGTGAAGCGCGTGCATCGGCTGACGGAGGATGACCAGCCCTTCGGCTTCCGCTGGTTCCTGCCGGAGATCATCCGCCACCGGCGCCTCTTCGCCGGTGTCGCCGTCGCCGCCATCGTCGCCAACCTCATCAGCTTCGCCACGCCGCTGCTGATGCAGGTGCTGATCGACAAGGTCATCACCCACCAGGCCTACCAGACCCTGGTCGCCGTGGTGGCGGTGTTCCTGCTGCTGACCGTCTTCGACAGCGCCTTCAGCTACCTCCGCCAGCAATTGATGCTGCTGGCCAGCAACAAGATCGACGCGAAGCTCAATTCCCGCACCTTCCGCCACCTGATGGGCCTGCCGCTGCATTTCTTCGAATCGCACCCCGCGGGGGTCCTGGTGCGGCACATGCAGCAGACCGAGAAGACGCGCCACTTCCTCACGGGCCGTCTCTTCCAGGTGATGCTGGATGCGCTGCTGCTGCCGGTGCTGCTGGTGTTCCTGGCGCTCTACAGCGGGGTGCTGACGGCCGTGGTGCTCGGCTTTTCCCTGGCCATCGCCGCCGTCATCGGGGCCATGGTGCCGTCCTTCCGCCGGCGCCTCGATGCCCTGTATCAGCAGGAAGGCGCACGCCAGGCCTACCTGGTGGAAACGCTGCACAACATGCGCGCGGTGAAGTCGCTCGTGCTGGAACCCGCGCGCCAGAAGGTTTGGGACGACCGCATCGCCGGCGCCGCGCGCCAGCACGCCGCGGTCGGCCGCATCTCCGCCGCCGGCAACGTCATCACCTCCACGCTGGAGAAGCTGATGCAGATCGGCGTGCTCGCCATCGGCGCGCTGCTGGTCTTCGACGGGTCGCTCACCATCGGCGCGCTGGTCGCCTTCACCATGCTGTCCAACCGCGTCACCGGGCCGCTGGTGCAGATGGTCGCCCTGATCAACGAATACCAGGAAGCCGCGCTGTCCATCTCCATGCTCGGCACGGTGATGAATACGCCGCCCGAGCGCGGCGCGCATGACCGGACCGCGCGCCCCACCATCACCGGCGCCCTGCGGTTCGAGAATGTGGTCTTCCGCTACCCCGGCGCCGCCACCCCGGCGCTGGACCGCGTGACCTTCGCCGTCGGCGAAGGCCAGGCCATCGGCGTCGTCGGGCGGTCGGGCTCCGGCAAGACCACCGTCACGCGGCTGATCCAGGCCATCCACGCGCCGCAGGACGGCCTCATCCAGTTCGACGGCGTCGACATCCGGCACATCGACCTCGACCATCTCCGCCGCTCCGTCGGCATCGTGCTGCAGGACAATTTGCTGTTCCACGGCACGATCCGGGACAACATCGCCGCCGCCCGCCCCGACGCCACGCTCGATGAGATCATCGAGGTCGCGCGCCTGGCGGGGGCGGAGGAATTCATCCGGCGCCTGCCGCTGTCCTACGACACGATGGTGGAGGAAGGCGCGACCAACTTCTCCGGCGGCCAGCGCCAGCGCATCGCCATCGCCCGCGCCCTGCTGACCCGCCCGCGCCTGCTGATCTTCGATGAGGCGACCAGCGCCCTCGATCCGGATAGCGAGGCGATCATCCAGCGGAACCTGGCGGAGATCGGGCGCGGCCGCACCATGATCATCGTCTCCCACCGCCTGTCATCGCTGGTGCAGGCGGATGCGATCCTGGTGCTGGACCAGGGCAAGCTCATCGACTGCGCACCGCACGCCGTGCTGCTCGAACGCTGCGACATCTACAGGCACCTATGGCAGCAGCAGACACAGCACCTGCACTAGCGCCGGCAGCGCCCCCGGCGGCGGCACCGGTCGCCCTCGCGCGCATCGGCAGCAGCAGGCGCGTGCGGGGAAAACCGCCGCGGCTGGCGCCGGAAGCGATCGAGTTCCAGGACGACCTGGACCGGCTGATCGAGGAACCGCCACCCCCCTCGCTCCGCTTCTGGCCCTGGGTGCTGGCGGCGCTGCTCGGCGGTCTCGTCACGCTGGCCAGCGTGGCGGAGGTGGATGTGGTGGTCACCGGCAGCGGGCGGCTGGCCGCGGATGCGCCGCCGCTGGTGGTGCAGCCGATGGAACGCGCCGTCATCCAGGAAATCCGCGTCCGTCCCGGCCAGGTGGTGGTGCAGGGCCAGATCCTGGCGTTGATGGACCCGACCTTCGCGGAAGCCGATCGCCTTTCGCTGGTCGCGCAGCGCCGCAGCCTGGCCGCACAGATGGAACGGGTGGAAGCAGAACTTGCGGGCCAGCCCACGCCCATGCCGCTGACCGCGGATGGCACGCTGCAATCCCTGCTGCTGGCGCAGCGCGCCTCGCTCTACGCCGCGCGCATGGCCGGCTACGCCGCGGATATCCGCGCGCTCGAATCCTCCATCGCGGCGCTGCGCGATGGCGATGCCATCCGCGCCGAACAGACCGCCATCGCGGCGGAGGTCGAATCCATGCGCGGCCGGCTGCTGGCCAGCCAGGTCGGCTCCCGCCTCAACGCCCTCGCCGCCCGGTCGGACCGGCTGCGTGCGGAGCAGGACCAGCGCCAGGCGCGCCACCGGGCGGAGGAACTGACAGGCGTGCTCGCCGCCAAGAAGGCCGAACGCGACGCCTTCCGTGACGATTGGCGCCGCCAACTGCTGGAGGAACTGGTGCGCCTGCGCGGCGAATTGCAGCGCACGGAGGACCAGCTGGCGAAGGCGGAGCGCCTGGCGGCGATGAGTGTCCTCGTCGCGCCGGAGGATGGCGTGGTGCTGGACATCGCCCGCCGCTCCGCCGGTTCCGTGCTGAGGGAGGCCGAGGCGCTGGTCACGCTGGTGCCGATCAACGCGCCGCTGGTGGCGGAGATCACGCTGCGCTCCAGCGATATCGGCCGGCTGCGCGGGGAGGATCCGACGGTGGTGAAGGTGGACGCCTTCCCCTTCCAGCGCAACGGCGTGCTGCAGGGCCGGCTGCAAAGCCTGGCCCCCGATTCCCAGCCCCGCGAAGGCGAGGCACCGGGCCCGCCCGTCCACCGCGCCCGCATCACCTTCGACACGCCCAGCCTGCCCGATGCGCCCCCGGGCTCGCGCCTCATCCCCGGCATGACCGTCACGGCGGAAATCCAGGTCGGCGCGCGCCGCGTCATCGCCTTCTTCATCGAACCGCTCCTGCGCGGCTTCCGGGAAAGCATCCGGGAACCGTGACCCCCCTTCCTCCAGAACGGAGACTCTGCCGTGTCCCACGATGATGGCTTCGTCTACGGGTCGGACGCCAATCCGGACCTGCTGTCCCGCATCCCCCGCGATGCCGCGACGATCCTCGATGTCGGCTGCGGCGCCGGGGCGCTGGGCGCCGCCTTCCGCCGCATCAACCCGAAGACGCGCGTGATCGGCATCGAACCCGATCCCGCCCTGGCGGCGCGCGCGCGGACCCACCTGGCGGAAGTGCTGTCCCTGGACATCGAGGCGACCCGCCCGCCGCTGGAGGACGGTTCGCTGGACGCGATGATCTTCGGCGACGTGCTGGAACATCTCCGCGATCCCTGGGCGGTGCTGAAGCGCGACGCATCGCTGCTGTCGGACCAGGGTGTGCTGCTGGTCTGCATCCCCAATCTGGAACACTGGTCCTTCGCGGCGCGGCTGCTGGCCGGCGCCTGGAACTACGAGGATCACGGCCTCTATGACCGCACGCATCTCCGCTGGTTCACGCCACGCATGATGCAGCAGGCGCTGTCGGATGCCGGGCTGGTGCCGATCGAGGTCGCGCCCCGCATCTTCCTGCCCGAACAGGCAGAAGCCTTCGCCGCCGCCCTGGCGCCGGCGCTGCGCACGCTCGGCATCGACCAGGCGGGGTGGCTCGATCGCAGCAGGCCGCTGCAATATGTCTGGCGCGCCACGCGCCGCGCGCCCCGCACCATGATCGTGGGCGCCCGCACCCTGGCCGATCCCGTCGCCGCGATGGCGGAGGTCCGTGTGCTTCAACCGATGCGTGACATCGCGACCGCGCCCGGCATCGGCACCATCGCCTCCGCCGACCTGCCCATGCCGCCGGGCGGCGCGGAGATCGACCGCGTGATGGTGCTGCAACGGCTGTTCCTGCGGCCGGGCGCGGAATCCCTCGGCTACATCCAGGGCCTGCGCGGCAGCGGCGCCGTCATCGTGCAGGAATTCGACGATGATCCCGAACGCTGGCCGGACATCGCCGCGGCGAATGACATGACCTTCCGCGCCGTCCACGCCGTCCAGACCTCGACACCGCGCCTGGCGCGCCTGCTGCGGCAATGGAACGCGGAGGTGGAGGTCTTCCCCAACAGCGTGGAGACGCTGCCCATCCCGCGCAATTTCCGGGATCCCGGGCAGCTCACGATCTTTTTCGGCGCGCTCAACCGCGAAGCGGATATCGCGCCCTTCCTGCCCGTGCTGGACCAGGCGATGGCGGAGGCCGATGGCCGCCTGCGGATCGAGGTGGTGCACGACCGCGCCAGCTTCGACGCGCTGGCCACGCCGCACAAGCGCTTCACGCCATCCTGCGACTACGCGACCTATCGCGGCATCATGGCGGGGTGCGAACTGGCCTTCCTGCCGCTGGCCCGGACGCGCTTCAACAGCATGAAGTCTGACATCAAGGCGGTGGAGGCCGCGTCGCATCGCCTCTGCTGCCTGGCCAGCCCGACGGTCTATGAGGACAGCATCCGGGATGGGGAGACCGGCGTGATCCTGCCCGACCCCGCCGCGCTGCTGGCCGCGCTGCGCGGCTTCATCGCCAACCCCGATGCCGCGCGCGCCATGGCGGAAGCGGCGCATGGCTGGGTCAGGGATGAACGGATGGCGGCCTATCAGATGCGGCGGCGGATCGACTGGTACCGGTCGCTGTGCGACCGGCGCGTGGCGCTGGATGCGGCGCTGGAGGCGCGGCTGGCGACACTCGCGCGGGCGGCTTGAAGGGGGAGCGCTGCTCCCCCTTCACCCCCTCGCCAAGGGCCAGCGGGCCCTTGAAACCCAGGCCATTGACGATGGTCCAGGGGGGTCTCCCCCTTGGCGGATAGGGTCCGGGAAAGGCGGCGCCTTTCCCGGAATCACCCGCGCAGCATCACCCCGCGCAGGCTCGCCTCCAGCCGCGTCGTGAAGGTCGCCGTATCCCCCAGCGTCCGCATCCACGCATCCCCCGCCAGCGCCGCCTTCGCCCGCGCCTGCATCGCCGGCTGCGTCGCCAGCGCCACTGCCCGCGCGATGTAGTCCGCGCGGCTGGTCACGATCCCCTCCGGCAACCCGATCGCCGCCAGCAGGCTGCCCGCCATGCGCGATGCGAAGGCCTGGCCCGACAGCGTCAGGATCGGCAGCCCCATGCGCAGCGCATCGGACGCCACCGTGCCGGCATTGTAGGGCGTGGTGTCGAGGAACAGATCACCCAGCGCCAGCCTCGCGCGATACCGCGCGGGATCGACGCGCGCCGCGAAGACCAGCCGCTCAGCCCCGATCCCTGCTTCCGCCGCGCGCGCCAGCAGGTTGCGCCTGCCCGGCGGATTGTCGTCCACCAGCCACAGCACGCTGCGCGGCACCTGGCGCAGGACCTCCATCCAGGCGCCCCACATCTCCTCCGTGATCTTGTAGTAGTGCGAGAAGTTGCAGAAGACGAAGGCATCCGCCGGCAGCCCTTCCTCGGCGCGGGAGACCTCGGGCAGCGCGATCGGCTGCGCGTCATTCGCCTGGTAGAGGCCCGGCAGCGGCAGCGGCGCGGGCGCATAGAGGCCCGCCGTCTCCGCGGGGATGGTCCGCCCGTCGCAGATCAGCCAATCCAGCTCCGGCACCGGCACCGGCCCGATATAGCCGAGCCAGGTCGCCATCACCGGCGCCGGCTTCCAGCGCAGCGCGCCGAGCCTGGCGCCGCGCGTGAGGCCATTGAGGTCGATCAGGATGTCGATCTCATCCGCCCGGATGCGCCGCGCCACATCCTCCTCCGACAGCGCGCCGACGGGGATGTGGTGGTCCAGCGCGGCGATCACGCGCGCGCGGATGTCGCTGCCATCCTCGGGGGAGGAGCAGTAGCCGAAGACCTCGAACTGCGCGCGGTCATGCCGTTCCAGCACTTCCGCGATCAGGAAGCTCATGGCATGGCGGCAGAAATCGGAGGAGAGGTAGCCCAGCCGGATCCGATCGTGCCGGTAGCCGCCCTCCGGCGCCAGGCGCTCCGCCGCCGCCGGCACCTTGCGCGCCACCCATCCGGCGGCGATGCGGTTCTGCAAGGCCACGTCGTCGAACAGCGCCAGCGCGCCGAGCGGCCCGGCATTCAGGCACAGTTCCTCAAGCCCCAGGCCGGGGATGTCGGGCTCCAGGATCGGCCAGGCGCAGATGCGCTGGCGGAGATGCGTGAAGTGCTGCAGCACATCGGGCTGGTGCGGATCGATCAGCAGGCTGGACCGCAGCGCCGCCACCGCTTCCTCCAGCGCGCCGCGCAACTCCAGCAGCCGGCCGCGATGGTTCAGCAGCGTGATCCGCGCATCATCCGGCTGCAGCGCCTGCTGCCACGCCGCCAGCGCGGCGTCCGCCTGGCCGGTGGCTTCCAGCGCCAGGCCCAGATTGACGGCCGCCTGGTGCAGGTCGGGCTTCAGCAGCAGCGCGTTGCGATAGGCGGTGATGGCATTGCCATGGTCGCCCGCCTGCGCGAATTCGACGCCGAGGTTGAACCAGGCGGCGAAGCCCTGCGGCGCCCCCGCATTGGCCCCGATCCAGGCGCGATAGCCCGCGATGGCGATGTCCCGCCGCCCCCGCGCCACCGCCGCCTCCGCCCGCGGCAGCACCGCTTCCAGGCCGAGCCCGGCGAAGCGTGGATCGTCAAGGGTTGCGCCGGCGCCGGCAAAGAACTCATCGAGCCAGGTGGGATGGATGCTGTCGAGCATGGCCTCACGCCGCCTCCGCCTGGGTGGCCGCGCCGGGCCAGAACCGTCGATCCGCCGCCAGGGGGCTGAAGGCGTCCCGCCGCGCCAGCGCATCCCGCCACCGCGCCGCCAGCGCCGCGCCATCCGCCGGCGCCGCGCCATCCAGCGCGAAGTCGGACCCGATCTCGAGGTACTCGGCCAGGTTCGTCAGGTCCGGCCGCGGCAGCCGGCCGCCAGTCACATCCCGCCACATGCCGCGAAACAGCCCTTCCAGCGCGCGCACGAGCGCTTCCGTGTCGAACAGCACCGAGGTCATCCGCCCCGCCAGCAGGCGCGCCCGCGCCTCGGCCAGGGGCGCGGGATCCGTGGCGAGCGCGATCGCGCGCCGCACATACTCGTCCCAGTCCTGGCAGAGGAAGTCGCCCATCCCCGCCGCCCTCACCAGGCTGCCGCAGACGCGTGACGCGAAGCTCTGCCCCGGCACGGTCAGGATCGGCGTGCCCATCCACAGGCAGTCCGATGCCGTGGTGTGCGCGCCATAGGGCCAGGTATCCAGGAACAGGTCGGCCGCGGCATAGCGCGCCACGTGGTCGGCGTTGCGAAGCGGCGGCGCGAAGATCAGCCGCGCGGGGTCGATTCCCGCCGCGGCCGCGTGGCCACGCAACGCCGCCTCCGCCGCCGCGCCGCCCTGGATCAGCCACAGCACGCTGCCCGGCGTGGCGCGCAGGATCGTCATCCAGCGATCGAAGACGAAGCGCGTGATCTTCTGCATCCCGTTGAAGCAGCAGAACACGAAGCCCGCCTCCGGCAGGCCGAGCACGCTGCGCGGCGGCGTCGCGCTCACCAGGCGGTGGCGGTCATTCGGCTGGTAGCAGGGCAGGCGCCGCACCGCCTCGCTGTAGAAATGCTCCCGCTCCGGCGGGATGATCGCCTCATCGGCGATGATGTAGTGGTGGAAGGGGCTGCCCATGGTGCCGGCGAAGCCCAGCCAGTTGACGATCACCGGCGCCGGCCGCCGCGCCAGCAGCCCCAGCCTGCCACCGCGCGTATGGCCGTTGAGATCGACCAGGATGTCGATCCCATCGTCGCGCATCAGCCGTAGCGCCGTGTCGTCGTCCAGCGCGATGATGTCCCGCCAATGCTCGACGGAAGCGCGGATGCGCGCCTTCGTCGCATCCTCCCGCGCGATGCCGCAATCATAGACGAAGACCTCGAAGGACTGGCGGTCATGGTGGCGGAACAGGTCGGCCGTCAGGTGCCCGACGGCATGATCCCGGAGGTCGGAGGACAGGTAGCCGATCCGTCGCCGGCCGCGTCGCTGGAACTGCGCGGCGAAATCGGCCGTCACCTGGAAGTCCGCCGGCACCGGCGCTTCGCGACGGGTGCAGGCGGCGGCGTGCGCCAGCAGCAGCATCGCGTCGTCGGTCATGTTCGCCAGCGTCAGCGGCGCCGCGTCCCGCAGCAGCGCGGCCTTCGCCATGCCGGCCGGCGGTTCCAGCAACGGCCAGGCACAGCGGCGCTGGCGCAGGCTGAGCCAGCGCTGCAGCACGTCGCGCTGCGCGGGATCGAACTCCAGCACCTGGCGCAGCCCCTCCTCCGCCGCCTCGAAGGCGCTCAGGTCCTCCTGCAGCCGGGCCATCTGCTTCATCGCACTGCCGCGGTTGGCGATGCCGTCGCGCGTCACTGCCTGCAGGGCATTGGCCACGTATTGCCAATGCTCCAGCGCCTGCACCACCTCCCCCCGCCGTTCATGGGCAAGGCCGATGCTGATGAAGGGTGGCAGGAAGCCCGGGTTGCGCTGCGCGGCGAGGCGATGGGCTTCCGCCGCCTCGTCATGCCGGCCTTCCCGTTCCAGCAGCACCGCCAGGTTGAAGGCGGCGGCGTAGAGCAGCGGATCCCCGCCCTGCGCGGCGATCCAGCCCCGATAGGCCATGATGGCATCGGCCGCCGGCATGGACTGCGTGGCGGCGATGAGGTCGGCGATCCTGGCCTGATGCATGCTCCGTTCCTGGCGCAGCGCTGGAGGTCCTCCGCTACGCCGCCAGGGCTGAACAAGCGGTTAGCAATTTTCCGGATCGGGATCGCATCGGCTTTCACGAAGCGGAAACCCATCGGCAGCTACGGTCGCGGCGAGCCGGGAAGACAAGATGTCCCCCCCGCGTCGGCGCCTGTGATCCGCCCTTCAGGGACGGACGGTGCTGGCTTCGCGATTGCGATCCTCCGAATTGGAGCGGGCCGATGTCGATCCTTGCTGGCTTCACGACGACCCAGATTCAGGGTCTCACCACCACGACCATCGGTGTCCTCTCCACGACCGACATGCGCGCGCTGGTCTCCACCCAGCTTGCCGCGCTGACGACGACCCAGGTTGCGGTGCTCAGCAGCACGCAGCTCGCGGCCCTGACCAGCACGCAGATGGCGGCGCTGGAGACCACCGACCTCGGCGTGCTGACCACGACCCAGTTGCGGGGCTTCGGATCGACGCAGCTCGTCGGGCTCACCACCACCCAGCTCGGCGCCCTGACGACCACGCAGTTGGGTGGCCTCACCTCCACCCAGGTCAGCGGCCTCACCACCACCCAGGTCGCCGCGCTCACCACCACCCAGGTCGAGGGCTTCGGGACGACCCAGATCGCCGGCCTCACCTCCGGCCAGGTCGCCGCCCTCTCCACCACCCAGGTCGGCGCCCTGAACACGACGCAGATCGGTGCCCTCTCCACCGCCCAGATCCGCGGCATGGAGACCACTGACCTCGCCGCCCTCACCACCACCCAGGTCGGCGGCCTGACCTCCACCCAGCTCGGTGCCCTCAGCAGCGTCCAGGCCGCGGCGCTGGAGACCACTGATCTCGGCGTCCTCACCACCACCCAGTTCGCCGGCCTGCGCTCCACCCAGCTCGGTGCGCTCACCACCACCCAGATCGGCGCGCTGACG
>NZ_FOSQ01000010.1 GCF_900114315.1 Falsiroseomonas stagni DSM 19981 | reverse complement strand
CGAAGCTGCATTCGACCAACCCGATCGAGCGCCTCAACGGCGAGATCAAGCGCCGCACCGACGTCGTCGGCATATTCCCCAACGAAGCCGCCGTCGTCCGCCTGGTCGGCGCCATCCTCCTCGAGCAGTCCGACGAATCGGCAACCCAGCGCGCCCGCTACATGACCCTGGAAGCCATCAGCACCGTCAGCGATAATGCCACCGTCAGGCTCTCGGCCGTGCCAGCCTGACCCGGCAGCCCAACCCGCCGAGAATCATCGCGCTCCTACACCACGCGATTGGACACGACCACCGGGTCGGCGCGGTTGCACGACCGGCGTCGGCACGCTGGTACCCTGTTCGGCGCCGAGGGCGAAGCGCGCGCGGCAGTGCGGGCCTTCCTGGCAGGGATCGCCGTCACAGCGACCGCGGGGTGACTCGTCCGGGGGAAGCCGCACCGGGGCACGGCAAGACAGCTGAAACATCGTTGGTAGCGGCGAGCGGACTTGAACCGCTGACCCCGGCATTATGAGTGCCGTGCTCTAACCAGCTGAGCTACGCCGCCCCAAGCGTCGCGGGTGCCGCGTCGGCCCCCGCCATCGGCGCGCGAGTTACGCCGCCGCCCCGTCCCTGTCAATCGCGCCCATGGCCGAAGACGCCGCACGGAGGAACCCGCCAGCCAGCACGCGATCACCGTCATAGACCACGCAGGCCTGGCCGGGGGCGGCGATGTTCGGCTCCTCCAGCGTGACACGCAGAAGGGTTGCGGCGGCGTCCCAGCGCATCACCGCGGCCCGCGGCTGTTCCCGCCCCCGCAGCTTCACCTGCACGGCCACGGGGCCCTCCGGCGGCGTGCTGAGCCAGTTCACCTCGCCCGCCACCACCTCCGCCTGCGGCAGGGCCGCACGGGGCCCCACGACCACGCGCCGGCGCGGCGCATCGATGGCAGCGACGAAAAGCCGTTCCTGCGTGCCGCCGACGCCGATGCCGCGCCCCTGGCCGACCGTGAAGCGCCCGATGCCCTCATGCCGCCCCAGCACCTGGCCGGAGAGGTCGACGATCTCCCCCGCCTCCGCCGTCTCCGGCCGCAGCTTCGCCACCAGGCGGTCGTAGCGCCCCTCCGGCACGAAGCAGATGTCCTGGCTGTCCGGCTTCTGCGCCACCGCCAGGCCGAGCCGCTCCGCCACCGCCCGCACCGCCGCCTTGTCCGGCATGTCGCCGAGGGGAAAGCGGGCGAAATCCAGCTGGTCCCGCGTGGTCGCGAACAGGAAGTAGGACTGGTCCCGGGCCGGATCGACGGCACGGTGCAGTTCCGCCCCATCCGGGCCTTCCACGCGGCGGGCGTAATGGCCGGTGGCCATCGCCTCGCAGCCGAGGTCGAGGGCCATCTCCACCAGGTCCTGGAACTTCACGGTCTGGTTGCAGCGCACGCAGGGGATCGGGGTCTCCCCCCGCGCATAGGTCGCCGCGAAATCGTCGATGACGGCAGCGCGGAACCGCGCCTCCCGGTCCAGCACGTAGTGCGGGATATCGAGGGCATCGGCCACGCGGCGGGCATCATGGATGTCCTGCCCCGCGCAGCAGGCGCCCTTCTTCTGCACCGCCGCGCCATGGTCATAGAGCTGGAGCGTGGCGCCGATGACCTCGTGCCCCGCCTCCTTCATCAGCGCGGCGACGACGCTGCTGTCCACGCCCCCGGACATGGCGACGAGGATGCGCATCAGGCCGCGTCCAGCCCCTGCTGCCAGAAGCGCGCTTCCAGCCGCGCCGCCTCGGCGAAGGTTCCCGACAGGCTGCGGAACCGCGCCGCACCGCCATGGCTTTCGCCGAGCGTATCGATCCGCGCCGCCGCCGCCCGCGCCATGGCCTGGTAGGAAGCCGACCCGTAGCTGTCGATCCAGGACTGGTAGGGGTTGCCCTCCACCCGGCGCTTCGGATCGGCCAGGATGCGCAAGGCGACCTCCGCATAGCCCACGGTGCAAGGCGCCAGCGCCACTTCCAGGTCCAGGATGTCGCCGGCCAGGCCGCGATCGATCACGTAGCGGGTGTAGCTGACGGTCTCCGCACTCTCCGGCGTCCCGCGCACTACCGGCTCCGGGATGCCCCATTCCGCGCAGTAGGTCAGGTGCAGCGACGTCTCGGCCAGGATGGCGCCGATGGAGGCAGTCTTCTCCCGCATCGCCTCGATGCTCTCCGCCTTGAAGACGGCCAGCGCCTTGGCGCGCGCGAAGTGGATCAGGAACAGGTAGTCCTGGATCAGGTAGGTGCGGAAGGCCGCGAGCGGCAGCGTGCCGTCCGACAGCCCCTGCACGAAGGGGTGCCAGGTGTAGGCAACCCATTCCTGCGCGCAGCCGTCGCGGAGGCGCCGGTACAGCCCGCTCTCCGCGCCGAAGTCATTCTCCCCAGCGGGGATCCACGCCGGGGTGCCCATGACCTGCCCCGCCCTCAGCCGCCGGCGTTGCGCGTGCCGGCGGGCAGCTTCACCACCAGCCCGTCCAGCGCATCGGTCATGATGATCTGGCAGCCCAGGCGGCTCGTCTCCTGCAGGTCGAAGGCGAGGTCGAGCATGTCCTCCTCATCCTCCGTGGCCTCGGCCAGCTTGCCGTACCAGGACCCGTCCACGATCACGTGGCAGGTGGAGCAGGCGAGGCTGCCCTCGCAGGCGCCCTCGATATCCACGCCGTGCTTGTGCGCGATCTCCAGCACCGACAGGCCGAGGGGGGCTTCCACCTCCTTGCTGTTCCCGTCGCGCTCGATGAAGGTCATCTTCGGCATGTCAGGCCCTTATTCCGCCGCGCTCGCCGGGCGGGGGTTCCGCGCGGCCGCCAGCTTGTCCGGTGATTCGGTTGATTCGACAGATTGCATGGCCCGTTGCCAGGCGCCGGCCAGCGCCCTTGCCGCAAGGTCCACATCCGCGGGCGACGTAAAGCGGCCGATGCCGATGCGCAAGGTGGAACGCGCCCGCGCCTCCTCCAACCCCAGCGCTTTCAACACATAGGAGGTCTCGACCTCCGCCGAGGAACAGGCGGAGCCGGTGGAGACGCACACATCCGGCGCCGCCGCCATGATGGCCTGGGCGGTGACGCCACCGGGGAAGGAGACGGAAAGGTTCCCCGCCACCCGCCGGTCCATCGTCCCGTTCACCGCCACCCCCGGCACGGCGGCCGACAGCGCGGCCAGGAAGCGGTCCCGCTGCCCGGCGATGCGCCCGGAATCCAGCGCCCCCTCCAGCGAAGCGATCCGGCAGGCCTCGCCCAGGCCCACAATCAGTGGCGCCGGCAGGGTGCCGGACCGCAGCCCCCTCTCCTGCCCACCGCCGGAGAACAGCGGCGCCAACCGCACCCGCGGGCGGCGCCGGACATAGAGCGCGCCGATGCCCTTCGGGCCATAGACCTTATGGCCGGACAGGCTGACCAGGTCCGCGCGGATCGCCTGCACATCGATCGCGACCCGCCCCGCCGCCTGCGCCGCATCGGTGTGGAACAGCGCGCCATGGCGCTTCGCCACCGCCCCGATCCCGGCCAGGTCCTGCGCCACGCCGATCTCGTTGTTCACCGCCATGACGGAGACCAGCAGCGCCGGCGCCGCCGCCAGCGTGCGGTCCAGCAGATCAGGGTCGAGCAGACCATCCGGCCCGACCGGCAGGATCACCGGCTCGAACCCCTCCGCCGCCAGGTCCTTCACGCTCTCCAGCACGCATTTGTGCTCCGTCACCACGGTCACGATGCGCAGCCTCTCCGTGCCCTGCCCCTTGGCGAAGCGCGCCGCGCCCTTGATCGCCAGGTTGTTCGCCTCCGTCGCGCCGGAGGTGAACAGGATTTCCGTGGCCTCCGCCCCGATCAGCGCGGCGACATGGCCGCGGGCCTCTTCCACCGCCGCCTCCGCCGCCCGGCCCATGGCGTGCTCGATGGAACCGGGATTGGCGAAATTCTCCTCCCACCACGGCCGCATGGCGGCCAGCACGCGCGGGTCGACCGGCGTGGTGGCGTGGTTGTCGAGGTAGATGGGCCGGTTGGGGCGGGTCATGGCGCCCCCTATGTGGCGCCTGCCATGGCCTTGCGCGAGAGCCTTGCGCGCATGGCGGACCACGCCGCCAGGAAACGCTCCGCCGTATCGGGCGGCGCATCCCAGGGCAGGGAGACGCGGATGGCCGACCCCGCCGCCGCCCCCAGCCCCATCGCCGCCAGCACATGGCTGGCGCGCACCTTGCCCGAGGAACAGGCGGACCCCGCGGAGACCTGCACGCCCGCGAGGTCGAGCGCGATGACCTGCGTCTCCGCCGCCACCCCCGGAAGCACCAGGCTGGTCGTATTGGGCAGGCGCGGCGCGCCGGCGCCCGCCACGGCCGCCTCGGCGCCCGCCTCGATCGCGTCCCGCAGCGGCGCCAGGCGCGCGGCGGCGGCGGGGTCGGCGGCCTCCGCCGCCGCGCCAAGGCCCGCAATGGCCGGCAGCGCCTCCGTCCCCCCGCGCCGTCCCCGTTCCTGCCCACCGCCGGCGATCAGCGCGGGCAGGTCGATTCCCGGCCGCAGCAGCAGCGCCCCCGCCCCCTTCGGCCCGCCCAGCTTGTGGCCGGAGATCGCGAGGCTGTCCGCCTGCCCGATCGCCAGCGCCACCCGCCCCGCCGCCTGCACGCCATCGACATGCAGCAGCGCGCCATGCGCCCGGCAGAGCGAGGCGGCTTCCGCCAGCGGGTGCAGCACGCCGGTTTCGTTGTTCGCGGCCATCAGGCAGACCAGCGCGGCAGGCCCGCCGGCCAGGGCCGCATCCAGCGCCGCCAGATCCAGCGTCCCGTCCGCCAGCACCGGCAGCAGCGTGGCGCCGGGTGCCGCGGCCAGCACGGCCGGGTGTTCCGTGGCGCCCGCCAGCACGCGGCGGCCACGCGACAGCGCCGCGATGGCGATCGCATTCGCCTCCGTGCCCCCGCTGGTGAAGACGACCTCCGCCGGGCTGGCGCCGAAGCGCGCCGCCACCTGGTCCCGCGCCGTCTCCAGCACCCGCCGCGCCGCCCGCCCCGCGCCATGGACGGAGGATGGGTTGCCCACCAGGTCCAGCGCGCGGATCACCGCTGCCCGGGCCTCGGGCCTCAGCGGTTCCGTCGCATTGGCGTCAAGATAGAGGGCCATGATCCGTCGCGACCGCATCCGTCGTGACCGCATCCGGCGTCACCGAATCCGTCAGGGGCGGCGCGATGGCCCGGCCCAGCACCTTGCCCCCGATCACATCCGCGAGTGTCACCGCCTCCAGGAACAGCCGGATCTGGTCGCCAAGCTCCGCCCAGAGGTCATGCGTCAGGCAGCGCTGGCCCGCCAGGCATCCCGGCCCGCCATCGTCGCAGCGGGTGGCATGGATGGGCTCGTCCACCGCCTCCACGATATCGGCGATGGAGATCGCCCCCGCCCCCCGCGCCAGGCGGTACCCACCCCCCGGACCGCGGGTGGAGACGACAAGGCCGGCGCGCCGCAGCGGGCCGAACAACTGCTCCAGATAGGCCAGCGACAGATGCTGGGCGCTGGCGATCTCCGCCAGGCTGACCTGCCCGCGCGACCCCTTCCCCTCGCCGGTCGCCGAGTCGTCGCGGGCCGCGAGTTCGACCATCGCCATGACCGCGTAGCGGCCCCGGGTGGAGAGTCTCATGGGGCACTCCCGCCCGGCGTGTGCCCCGGACTCGCAAATCCCCCGCGGGGCGAGTGGGTATGTCCACTGTCCGGAACGTGAGCCTTACAAGGCCGCCTCAGCAGCAGGAAGATGCGGGCCATGCCATGAATCCGATATGAAACCTGCCCGCGCCTCACCTATATTGCGGCCACCCTGGGGCTCGGGAGCCCGCCCCGGGGTGCCCTCGGGCGCGGGCCTGCCGCGTCCACCAGAGCCAAGACCGGAGCCGAGTGACCGCGACGACCCGTCGCCATCACGAGGCTATTGTTCCCGACCAGCGCCGTCAACAAACGGCGCTGGGCCCAGAAGGGGTCCCCTCAGGGGCGGGAATGCCGAACGATCAGGTCTGGCCCTGGTTCGTGCCCGAGGCGCGTCGCGGCGGCGGCGCGGGTGGTTCCCCAAACGGCCAGGTGGCGGCTGCCCTGCGCAGCCCCGCCCCCGGTCATGGTGCGCGATGGCGGGGTTGGGCTGAGGCCCTGCCTGTCGTGCACCCAACACGGACTGGATCGAAGGAACGATGCCCGAAGTCATGTTCGCCGGCCCCGACGGCCGGCTTGAGGGTCGTTATCACCATGCGAAGCAGGCCCATGCGCCGGTCGCGCTGATCCTGCACCCGCACCCGCTGCATGGCGGGACCATGAACAACCGGATCGTTCATGCGCTGTACCAGCGTTTCCAGGCGATGGGGTTCTCGACCCTCCGCTTCAACTTCCGTGGCGTGGGCCGCAGCCAGGGCCGCTACGATGGCGGGATCGGGGAGATCTCGGACGCCGCGGCGGCGCTCGACTTCCTCCAGGCCGTGAACCCGAATGCCTCCTCCCTCTGGGTCGCGGGCTATTCCTTCGGCTCCTATGTCGGCATGCAGCTGCTGATGCGCCGGCCGGAAATGGGCGGCTTCGTCAGCGTCTCCGCCCCCGCCAGCCATTATGATTTCGGCTTCCTCGCCCCCTGCCCCTGCAACGGCCTGATGCTGCACGGCGCGGATGACGAGCTGGTTCCGGAAACCAGCGTGCGCAAGCTTGTGGACAAGCTGAATACCCAGAAGGGCATCCGCATCGACTACCGCGTGATGCCGGGCGCCGGCCACATCTTCACGCCGCCCCAGGCCGAACAGGTGGCCGATGCGGCGGAAGACCATGTGATGGGCGTGCTGAACCGCGGCCGCATGGCGCTCGCGGCCGACTGATCCGCCGGCACCGCTGATACCCCCGGCACGGCGCGCGGCACCCCCGCGCGCCGTTTCGCGTTCCGGCGGCCTATTCAAGCCGCACCCCGGCGTCGCGGATCACACCGCCCCAGCGCGCATCCTCCGCCGCGATGACGGCGGCCAGCGCCGGCCCCGTCTCGCCCGGGATCTCCGCCCCCAGCGCCGCGAAGCGGGACGCCAGGGTGGGGTCGGCCAGCGCGGCCTGGGCCAGCGCCACCAGCCGTTCCGCCTGCGCCCCCGGCAGCCCCGCCGGCGCCCCCAGCGCCAGCCAGGATTCCGCGACGAAGCCGGGCAGGGTCTCCGCCACCGCCGGCAGGCCGGGCGCCAGCGGCGTGCGGGCGGCGGCGGTCACCGCCAGGCCGCGCGCCCGCCCGGCCTCGATCTGCGGCAGCGCGGCCGGAAGGGGCGCGACCATGACCTGCACGCGTCCGGCCGCCAGGTCCCGCAGCGCATCGGGGTCGCCGCGGTAATGCACCATCTCCCCCGGCACGCCGATCGCCCGCAGCAGCATCTCCGCCGCCAGATGCGGGATGGTGCCGGCGCCCGGCGTCGCCACCAGGGCGGGCCGCCCCAGCCCGCGCAGCCAGGGCCCAAGTTCCGCCAGCCCCGCCACCGGCGCCTCCCGCGGCACCAGCACCACGCCCGGGAAACGGGCGAAGCGCAGCAGGGGCGCGAAGTCCCGGGCGGGGTCGAAGGGCATCTCCGGGTAGAGGTGCCGGTTGATGGCGAGCGTCGCGCCGAGCAGCGTGCCGATGGTCCCGCCATCAGGGGCCGCGCGGGCCAGCGCCGTCGCGGCCAGGTTGCCGGCGGCGCCGGGCCGGTTCTCCACCACCACCGCCTGGCCGAGTCCCGCCGCCAGGCGCTCCGCCAGCAGGCGGGTCAGCAGGTCCGGTGCCGCGCCGGCGGGCATGCCGATCAGCAGCCGCACGGGCCGGTCCTGGGCCCGGGCGGGGGTGGCGAGGAAGGGCGCGAGCAGCAGCGCGCGGCGGGGGATCGGGCAGGTCATGGCATGGAATTCTCCATGCCCCGCCGCAGAGCGCAAACGAGAGAAAATTCTCGCCCAAAGCGCCGCGATCAGCGAATCCCTTGCCGCCGACGATGTCCCTAGAGCAGCGAACCCACCAGCCGCCCGCCGGGCAGCGGCTGCGGGCACCCGGTCGTGCCCGGGAAGGTCAGCGGCAGGCCGCGCCAGGTGCGCGCCGCCAGCACGCCGAAGGCCTGCGCCTCCAGCGCATCACCATTCCAGCCCGCCACCTCCACGGCGCGGACCGGTTCCGCCAGCGCGGCGTTGAGGGCGCGCATCATGGCCGGGTTGCGCCGCCCGCCGCCGGCCACCAGCCATTGCACCGGCGACTCCGGGAAGTGCCGCGCCGCGGCCGCCACGCAGACGGCGGCGAAGGCGACGAGGGTCGCCGCCCCATCGGCCGGGGAGAGCGCTCCCGCCCCGGCGTCGCGCAACGCTCGATGGAAATCCAGCCGGTCCAGCGATTTCGGCGGCGGCGCCAGCAGCCAGGGATGGTCCAGCATATGGGCCATCACCCCCCCATCCACCTGCCCGGCAAGTGCCAGCTTGCCGTCGCGGTCGAAGGCCTCCCCGGTATGGAGCCGCAGCCAATCATCCAGCGGCCCGTTCGCCGGGCCGGTGTCGAAGGCCACCAGCGAGCCATCCGCGCCGATCCAGGTGACATTGGCGACTCCGCCGAGGTTCAGCACCGCCAGCGGCTTCGGCAGGTCCCGCGCCATGGCGGCATGGACCACCGGCACCAGCGGCGCCCCCTGCCCACCCGCCGCCACATCGGCGCTGCGGAAATCATAGGCGACGGTCATCCCCGTCTCCCGCGCCAGGCGCTGGGCGTCGCCCACCTGCCAGGTGAAGCCGGCGGCGTTCATGCCGGGGCGGGCGGGGCGGTGCAGGATGGTCTGGCCATGGAAGCCGATCACATCCGCGGGCCAGCCGATGGCGCGCACCGCCTCCACATGCCGGTCCGTCAGCCGGGCGACGCAATCCAGCAGGAAGGGGTCCTCGGGGGACATCGCCGGCGCCCGGTCCAGCAGCTGGCGCAAATCGCGCCGCAGCGCGGGGTCATAGGGCAGCGTCAGCACCGGGCCCAATCGCCCGATCGCCTCCCCATCCGTCTCCACCCAGGCGGCATCCACCCCGTCGAGGGAGGTCCCGCTCATCAGCCCTATGGTTCGCAGCATCCCCCCAACGTGCTACGCCGCGCGCCGCCGGGAAAGACCCGGGCAGCCGATGACGGACCCCCATGACCATCACCAGCGACTTCCTGCGCATCGCCAAGGAACGCGGCTACATCCACCAGACCTCGGACGAGGCGGAGCTGGATGCCGCGCTGAACAAGGGGGGGCTGACGGCCTATATCGGCTATGACTGCACGGCGGACAGCCTGCATGTCGGCCACCTCATGCCAACGATGTTGCTGCGGCTGCTCCAGAAGACCGGCGGCAAGCCCATCGCACTGATCGGCGGCGGCACGACCAAGGTGGGCGACCCCTCCGGCAAGGATGATGCCCGGCAGTTGCTGACCGATGAGGTCATCGAGACCAACAAGGTCGGCATCCGCCGGACCTTCGAGGCGCTGCTGGATTTCAACGCCGGCGCCCTGATGCTGGATAATGCCGAATGGCTGGACGGGCTGCGCTACATCCCCTTCCTGCGCGACATCGGCCGCCACTTCAGCGTCAACCGCATGTTGACCATGGACAGCGTGCGGCTGCGCCTCGAACGCGAACAGCCGCTCAGCTTCCTCGAGTTCAACTACATGCTGCTCCAGTCCTACGATTTTCTCGAATTGCACCGGCGACACGGGGCGGTCCTCCAGATGGGCGGGTCCGACCAGTGGGGGAACATCATCATGGGGGCGGAGCTGATCCGCCGCGTCGCCGGCGGCCACGCCCATGTGCTGACCACGCCACTGCTCACCACCGCGTCGGGCGCCAAGATGGGCAAGACGGCCTCCGGCGCCGTCTGGCTGAACCCCGACCGCCTCTCCCCCTACGACTACTGGCAGTACTGGCGGAACACGGAGGATGCGGATGTCGGCCGCTTCCTCGCGCTCTTCACCGAACTGCCCATGGAGGAGGTCAGGCGGCTCGGCGCGCTGGCCGGCGCCGAGATCAACGAGGCGAAGAAGATCCTGGCCACCGAGGCAACCGCCATCCTGCATGGCCGCGCCGCCGCGGACGCCGCCGCCGAGACCGCCCGCCGCGCCTTCGAGCAGGGTGAGGCCGCGGAGACGCTGCCGAGCCTGGTGGCCACCCTGCCCGCCGGGATCATCGACCTGCTGGCGGAGGCGAAGCTGGTCGCCAGCAAGGGGGAGGCGCGGCGCCTGATGGCGCAGGGCGGCGTTCGGCTGAACGATGCGCCGGTGTCCGACGTCGCGGCGATCGTGACGGTGGCCGATCTGCGGGACGGCGCGGCCAAGCTCTCCCTCGGCCGCAAGAAGCACCTGCTGGTGCGGCCGGGCTGACGCGCATCGAGGGCGTTGAGAGGCCCGCTTCCTCAACGCCCCGATCCGCCCCGCAACGGCATCAGGGCGTTCCAGGGCGCCTTGAGCCGATCCAGCTTTGGCTCTCGCGCGCCACCCGGAATGGCGCTGCCGCCCCGAAGCGCGCTATCGCGTGACCAGGCACAGGACCCTGGTCCTGTTGCGTGCCTCATTGCCATCACGATTTCGCCGCGGCACGACCTTAATTTTTCGTCACAAACAACCCAGCTAGAGGCCCGCCGGGGAACCAGGCGGCGGTTTGCCGTTGTGCAAACGGACCGCGCCCGCACCAGCCGCGAGGAGAGCCAAGTCGCATGTCTCGCGCCGCCCTGCCCGGGCTGCCGCTGCCCGCCAGCCTGCCCCGCGCCGTCATGCTGCCCCGCTGGTGGGGCGGCCTGGCGGCGGTGGCCATGGGGCTCGTCGTCATCGCGGCGATCTATCGCCCGGGCATCCTGGCGCCCTGGCGCACGGGCTGGATGCTGGAAGGCAGGATCGGTCCCGACCCGGTCCAGTACTGGCTCGGCTGGACCTATTTCAGCCGTGCGCCCTGGTCCTGGCCGCCGGGCCTCAACCCGGATTGGGGGATGGAGATCGGATCCTCCATCTTCTACTCGGATTCGATCCCCCTGCTGGCCTTCGCCTTCAAGGCGCTGCGGCCGCTGGTGGAGGTGTCGCAGTACTGGGGCCTCTGGATCTATGCCTGCGGGGCGCTGCAGGCCTTCATGGCCTGGCGGATCCTGGGCCTCTTCACGGCCGATCCGCTGGCGCGGCTGGCTGGTGCGGCGCTTTTCCTGGTGCAGCCCCTGCTGCTGAACCGGCTGGGCGGGCATTTCGCCCTGGGCGGCCAGTTCCTGCTGTTGATCGCGCTGTATCTCTGCCTGACGCAGGCCAGCACGGCACGGCGCGTCGCCGCCTGGGCGGCGCTGGTCGGCGCTTCCTCCCTCATCCACGCCTATCTGCTGCCCATGGTGGCCGGTCTCTGGGCCACCGATGCCCTGGCCCGCGCGCTGCGCGCCGACCGCCGCCCGGCCTGGCTGGCGGCGGAGGCCCTGCTGGTCCCCGGGCTCGGCCTGGCGGGGCTGTGGCTGGCGGGGTTCTTCGTGCTGGGCGATGGATTGGGCGGCACCTGGGGCGGCTTCGGCCAGATGCAGCTGGACCTGCTCGCGCCCTTCGACCCCAGCGTCTGGGGCCGCTTCCTGCCGGACATGCCCCATGGGGACCATCTGGAGGCGCAGGATTCCTATCTTGGCCTCGGCGTGCTGCTGCTGCTGGCGGCGGGGCTCCTGGCCTTCGTCGCCCGTCCGGGGCTGCGCCCGGGCTGGCCGCTGCTGGCGGGGCTCGGTGTGTTCCTGGCCCTCGCCCTCACCCACCGGGTCTCCATCGGCGGGTGGGTGGTGGAGGTGGTGGCCCTGCCGGACAGCCTGGTGAGCATGGCCGACGCGCTGCGCGCTTCAGTCCGCTTCTTCTGGCCGGTCGCCTATGCCGCGATGATCGGCGCCATCGCGGCCCTGGTCCACGCGCTTGGCGGGCGGCGGGCGGGGCTGGTGCTGGCGGGGTTGCTGGCGGTGCAGCTGGTGGACCTCCGCCCCGGCGTGACGCGGCTGCACGGCTTCTTCGGCCCCGCCCCCGCCACCGCGGCGCTGCGACTGGCCGATCCCTTCTGGCAGAAGGCGACGGCGCGCTACGAACGCATCCGCCTGGCACCCACCGGCATGCAGGCCCGGCATTGGGAGGAAGTCGCCGTACTGGCCGCCACGCGCGGCCTGCCCACCGATGCCGTCTACCTCGCCCGGCTCGACCCCGCGCGGGTCGATGCGCTGAACGCCAGCACCAAGGCCCGGCTGGCCTATGGCCGCCATGAACCCGGCAGCCTCTATGTGCTGGGCGATGAGGCCGCGCTGGCGGCGGCGCGCCGCGGGATGGACCCGGCGCGCGACCTCCTCATCAAGGCGGATGGGCTGTGGGTGCTGGCCCCGGGCTGGCATTCACCAGGCTGGCAACGGCCGCTGGTCGCGGTGCAGGCCGCCGCCCCGGTGCCGGAGGCGGAGTGGGACCGCTGGTGACGGCTGGACCACCCCCCTCTACGGCGTTCCCTGGCCGATCCCGAACAGCCCGCGCAGGAAGCCCGGCGTCAGCGCCGCCAGCGGGTTCACGCTGACCTGCGGATCATCCACCGGCCCCACCACCCGGAAGGTCGCGGCGAACAGCCCGCCGCCGGTTTCCGGGGAGAACAGCCGCCCCAGCAGGGGAATATTCCCCAGCAGCGAATTGAAGATGTAGGCCGGCACGATCGTGCCCTCCATCGCCAGGCGCTGCTGGCGGCGGTGCAGCGTCCCCTTCGCCGTCAGGCCGAGGGAGGCCGAGAAAGCCCGCGCCTCCGCCAGGGTCAGCTCCTCCGGCGTCAGGGTGAAGGGCGCGACGAGGCGGGAGAAGGAAAGCCCCGGCCCCGACAGCGCCTCCACCAGCCCGTAGAAGGTCAGCGCCTGCAGCAGCTTGGCGAAGCCGGGCGCGTTGCGGACGGCGAAGTCGCTCATCTCCGCGGTGCCGGATAGCGGCGCGCCGGGGCGGTTATGGGCGTAGGTGGCGTTGACCGTGAGCCGCCCGCCCTCGAGGTGCCGCAGCACGTCGAAGCTGCCGAGCAGCGCGCCGGCATCCTCCGCCGTCACGCGCATGGCGCGGCCGGCGCCGGCGGCGGTGATCGAGACCTCGAAGGGCCCGCGCGGCCCGGCGCGGCCGGCGACGCGGCCTTCCCGCACCACGCCAAGGCCATCGACCACCACGCGCGCCTCCACCGCGCCGAGTTCGCGGCCCGGGCCGAGCAGCGTGCGGTCGAAGCGGGCATCGACGGCCCAGATCGTGCCCGGTGGGGCGTTGGGCGGCCCCTGCGCAGCGGGCGCGGCCGGTCCGGCGGGGCTGTCCTCCGCCATGGTGCGGCGCAGATCCAGCACCGGGCCTCGCAGCAACAGGGACCAGGGCGCGCCCTCCCGCGCCGGGGGGCGGGCTTCGCCGGCGAAGCGGCTCTGTTCCACCGCCGCCTCGTTGATCGTCACCCGTTCCAGCCGCGCGCCGCGGGCAAAGGCGGCATTGCCGCGCATCAGCAGCGCGGGGGCTTCAAGGCGGAAGGTCTCCACGGCTTCGAGGTTGTCGCCATTGAGCCGCAGCACCCCCTCCGCCGTCGCGGGCTGGCCCGGCGCCTTGGTCCAGGACAGGGGCGTGATCTCCATCCGCGTATCGCGGAGGTCGGCGCGGATGGTGGCGCGGCCCTGGCCGCTGCGGCGGCGTTCCGTCCGCACCTCCAGCCCGATCGGGCCGGTGGCGAGTTCATCGGCGGGCAGGCCGAGTGCGGCGATGGTGGCGGCATCGGTGCGGGCGCTGACCGTCTCCCGCATCACCACCTGCGTCGGCGGGCCGGCGCGGAAATCCATCTCCACGCCGAGCCGGGCGGTGATGCCGCCCAGCGTGCCGGTGCCGGCGACGCGCAAGCCGTCGGTATCGACCGTCAGCTCCGCCTGGCCGCGTTCCAGCGGGCGGCCGAACAGCACGTCCTGGATCCGCACATCCCGCAGCCGGACGCGCGCGCCGATGCGCAGCGCCTCCACCGGCAGGTCGGCCAGCAGGGGGAAGGCGACCGTCAGCCGCCCCTCGAAGCTGCCCGTCGGGTCCTTCACCGGGAAGGGCCGGCGGTCGAAGAGCTTGAGTCGCGGGTGCTGGATGACCGCGACCGCCTGCGGGATCGGGCCGGCCAGTTCGAAGCTCATCTCCGTCCGGTCCTGGCCCTCCGGCGGGAAGAGGAAGCGGACCAGGCCCTCCTTCACCGTGACGGCCTGCGCCCCGGCGGCGCCGCCGGATGAGGCGCCGGATGGGGCGGCCGGCGTCTGGCGGCCGGCCGTGACCTTCAGCGAGATCTCCTCCAGCCCGAAGGTCACGGTGCCGGTGGCGCCCGTCGCGGGGGCGATGGGGCGCAGCCAGTGGACGGTGGCGTCGGCCACATCGAGCGTGCCGGCCAGGCCGGTCACGCGCAGCCGGGCCAGGTCGGCGGAGGCCTCGACCTCCGCCCGCCACTGGCCGTTGCGGGCGATGCCGGCGGTCACATTCTCCAGGATCCAGTCCCGCTCGCTGCCCACGCCCAGGCCGCGCGGCCAGTAGCGCGGCAGTTCCGCGACCGAGACCTGGTCCAGCGCCAGCGTGGCGGCGCCGCGCCAGCCCTCGCCGCTGCGCGCCGCCTCCGCCGTGGCCCTCAGGGTCGGCGCCCCGGCGCCGCCCGCCAGGCGCAGCGTCGCCTGCGGGATGGACAGCGCGGTGGGCGTGCCTTCCAGCGACAGGTCGAGCCCGGCGAGCGGCAGCACCCGCCCCCCGCCGAGGTCGAGCCGCCCCGCCCCCGCGCCCAGCGTCGCCTGCATGTGGCGGATCGCACCCCGGGCATCGAGCCGCCCGGCGACCTCGATCCGCGTCGCGGCATCCAGCCCGGCGAGCGGCGCCAGCGGCCGGGCGGCGGCGGCGAGCAGGGCGGGCTGCACCTCCGGGATGGAGAGGCGGAAGCTGAGCTCGGCGGGGCTGCCGGCGGCCTCCGCCGTCACGGCCAGGGCCACCCGGGCCTCCCCCAGCAGCAGCGTCGCGGCGCCCTGGCCGGCGATGCCGCCGCTGGGCAGGCGGCGAAGCTCGACCGTCGCGTGGCCCAGCACCCAGGTGGCGCCCAGCGCCTCATCCTCCACCACGATGCGGCCATCGGCGATGCGCAGGCGCGACAGGGCGCCAAGTGGCGTCTCCTCCGTCGGCGGGCGCATCATCGCGGCCAGGATCTCATCGAGGCGGGAGGCGGTGCCGGTCGCGGCCGGCGCCTCCGGCGCCTGGGTGCCGACCAGCACCGCGACCTCGCCCTCCGCCGATCGGCGCAGCCGCAGCGCGGGGCGTTGCAGTTCCAGCGTATGCGGCGCCAATTCGCCCCGCAGCAGCCAGGGCAGCGACAGGGTCATGGCGGCGTCGGGCAGTTCCGCCCGCACCGTGCCATCGGCGCCGCGCAGGCGCACCCCGGCCAGGCGCAGCCGCGCGGGCATCAGATTGCCGTCCCGCCACCCCTCCCAGCCGATCTCCGCGCGGCCGACCTCCAGCCGCGCCTCGGCACCCTCGCCACTTGCCTGCTCCTCGATCAGATGGGCCAGGAAAGGCAGCTCGACCGGCCCGGCGGCCAGCCGCCAGGCGGCAAGCCCGGCCAGGACCAGCAGCAGCACGCCGAGGGCGCAGAGGCGGTGCAGCCAGCGATGCGCCTCCCGCGCCACTTGACCCGCGGCCGCCCTCATCGCTTCCTTCCCCGGGCATGCCGAAACCCAGACCGCCGGCGAGCCCCCTCGCCCCCGAAGCCGCCACCTGGTCCCCGGGCGCCGTCGCCGCCACGCTCCGGCCGCATGACGCGGAAGGCGCGGCGATGCTGGCCGGGCGCTTCGCGGAGAAGGGGAATGCGGAGCGCGCCTTCGGCGCCACGGCGCAGGGGGCGGCGCTGCTGGCCGCGCTCGGCGGGCACAGCCCCTACCTGGCCGACTTGGCGCTGCGGGAATCCGCGACCCTGCTGCGGCTGGTGGAACGCGGGCCGGATGCGACCTTCGCCCTCGCCCTCGATCCGCTCAGCCGGGCGGACCCGGCAGCGACGCGCCCCGGCGTCGCCTCCCTGCTGCGGCAGGCCAAGCGGCAGGCGGCGCTGATCGCGGCGGTGGCGGACCTGCTCGGCCTCTGGCCGCTGGATCGCGTGACGGGCGCGCTGAGCGACCTGGCCGATGCCTGCACCGACTACGCCTGCGCGCATCTGCTGCGGGAGGCACAGGCGCGGGGTGACCTGAAGCTCGCGGGCGGGGCGGCACGGCATGACCCGCGCGCGACAGGCAAGGGGTCCGGCCTCGTCGTGCTGGGGATGGGCAAGCTCGGCGGCCGCGAGTTGAACTACTCCTCGGATATCGACCTCATGGTGCTCTACGACCCGGAGGCCGCAGCCTACGATGCCGACCGGGCCGGCGCCATCTATGTGCGCCTGGCGCGGGACCTGGTGCGGCTGATGGAGGAGCGGACGGAGGATGGCTACGTCTTCCGCACCGACCTGCGCCTGCGCCCCGACCCGGCCGCGACGCCACTCGCCGTCAGCCTGCCGGCGGCCATCGTCTACTACGAGAGCATGGGCCAGAACTGGGAACGCGCCGCCATGATCAAGGCGCGGCCGGTGGCCGGGGACCGGGCGCTGGGCGAGCATTTCCTGCGCGAGATCCGGCCCTTCGTCTGGCGCCGGCACCTGGATTTCGCGGCCGTCGCCGACATCCATTCCATCAAGCGCCAGATCCACGCCCACAAGGGCCACAAGGGCGCCCATGCCAGCGTGCAGGTGGCCGGCCATGACGTGAAGCTCGGCCGCGGCGGCATCCGGGAGATCGAGTTCACCACCCAGGTGCTGCAGCTGATCTGGGGCGGGCGCGACCCCGGGCTGCGGGACCCGACGACGCTGGGCGCCCTGGCGGCGCTGGCGGCGGCCGGCAAGATCGACCGCCGCGCCGCGGCGGACCTGGCCGATGCCTACGGGTTCCTCCGCACGGTGGAGCACCGCCTCCAGATGGTGGCGGACCGCCAGACGCACAGGCTGCCGGAGGATGAGGCAGGGCTCGCCCTCATCGCCTCCTTCATGGGGCATGACAGCGCCGCCGCCTTCGCCGCCGCCCTGGTCGGGCACCTCACCAAGGTCGAGCGCCGCTATGCCGGGCTGTTCGAGGAAGCGCCCGACCTCTCGGCCGGCGACGGGGCGGAAGGCGACCTGGTCTTCACCGGGGTGGAGGATGACCCCGGCACGCTGGAGACGCTGCGCGGCCTCGGCTTCCAGAACCCCTCCGCCATCGCGGGCGTGGTGCGCGGCTGGCACCATGGCCGCACCCGCGCCACGCGCAGCGAACGCGCGCGGGAATTGCTGACGGCGCTGATGCCCGCGCTGCTGGCCGCCTTCGGCCGCCAGCCCCAGCCGGATGCGGCGCTGCTGCGGCTGGACACGGCACTCGGCCGCCTGCCCGCCGGCGTGCAGGTGCTGAGCCTGCTGGCGCGGAACCCCGCGCTTCTGGACCGGCTGGCCTTCGTTCTGGGGGCGGCGCCCCAACTGGCGGATCATTTCAGTCGCAACGCGGCCGCGCTGGACGGGTTGCTGGCCGGCGCGGGCGGCGCCTTCAACATGGCCGGCACGGACCCGACCGCCGCCCTGCCCGCTTTGGTGAAGGATGCCCGCTTCCTGGAGGAGGCGCTGGAAGCCGCCCGCCGCCTGGTGACGGAACGGAAGTTCGAGGTGGATGTCGCGGCCCTGGAAGGCAGGGTCGACGTGGATGAGGCCGGCATCGCCCGCAGCGCCCTGGCCGATGCCGCGATCGCCGGGCTGCTGCCGCGCATCGCGCAGGATTTCGCGAAGCGCCACGGCAAGGTGTCGGGCGGCAATCTCGGCGTTGTGGCGCTGGGCAAGCTCGGCGGCCGGGACATGCTGCCGGGCTCCGACCTCGACCTGATCCTGGTCTATGACCATGCGGAGGAAGCGACGGAGAGCACGGGCGGGCAGAAGATCCTGGCCGCCAGCCAGTATTTCGGGCGGCTCGCCAACCAGGTGGTCGGCGCGCTGACCGCGCCGGGGGCGGAAGGGCGGCTCTACGAGGTCGATATGCGGCTCCGCCCGTCAGGCTCGAAGGGCCCGGTCGCGGTGTCGCTGCCCGCCTTCGAACGCTACCACGCGGAAAGCGCCTGGACCTGGGAACGCATGGCGCTGACTCGGGCGCGCTTCGTCGCCGGCGCGCCGGGGCTGCGCCGGAAGGTGGAAGCCGCGATCCGCCACGCCCAGACCCGCCCCGCCGATGCCGCCCAGGTCCTGGCCGACGCCACCGCCATGCGCGCGCGCCTGCTGCGGGACCTGCCGGGCGAAGGGCCGTGGGACGTGAAGCACCGCCCGGGCGGGCTGATCGAGGTGGAGTTCATCGCCCAGGCCCTGCAGGTCGCCCACGCCGCGCGGCTGCCGGCCATCCTCTCCCCCACCACGCGCCTGGCGCTGTCGGCATTGGCCAAGGCCCGCATCCTGCCGGCGGCGGAGGCGGAAGGGCTGGTGGCGGCGGATCGCCTGTGGCGCGCCATCACCGCCCATCTGCGCCTGACCGTCGGCCAGTGGCGGGACGAAGCGCTGCCCGAGCCCGTGGCCGCCGCGCTGCTCCGCGCCCTCGCCACCGCCCTGCCCCACCCGCCGGTTGACCAGGAGGCACTCCGCGCACAGATGCGGGACGCCGCCGCCCGGGTGCGCGAAAGCTTCATCCGGCATGTCGGCGACCCGACCATCCCCCCCGCCTGAGAGAGACCCCGCCATGCCCGACACCGCCGCAGGCCCCGCCGAGGGCGCCGCCGCCCCCGCCTTCACCATGGCGGCCTCCAGCGGCCGCACCGTCAGCAGCGCTGACCTCGCGGGCAAGCCCTACCTCCTCTATTTCTACCCGAAGGCCGACACGCCCGGCTGCACCAAGCAGGCCTGCGGCATCCAGGAAGCCCTGCCCCAGCTCGGCAAGATCGGCCTGACCGTCATCGGCGTCTCCCCCGACCCGATGAAGCCCATCGAGAAATTCGCCGCCAAGTACAACCTGACCTTCCCGCTGGCCTCGGATGAGGACCACAAGGTCGCGGAAGCCTTCGGGGTCTGGGTCGAGAAGTCGATGTATGGCAAGACCTATATGGGCATGGAGCGGTCGAGCTTCCTGGTCGGCGCCGATGGCAAGGTCGCCAAGGTGTGGCGCAAGGTGAAGCCGGAAGCGCATGCCGCGCAGGTCATGGAAGCCGCGAAGGGATTGTAATGGCAGGGACGTCGGAGCGGGACGAGGGCGGGAATCGCGAGGCGATGCGCGACTTCCGCGCGGGCAACGACACGGCGCGGGAAGCCGCGGCCTGGGCCCTTCGCCTGTTCTGCGGGCGCGAACCGGCGGATGAGGAGGAGATCACCCTCCACAGCAGCCACCAGACGCTGGATGGGATGCGCCGCGCCTTCGCGGAGACCTGGGAATTCCGGCAGTTCATGGACAGCGTCGATGGCGGCCGCCGCCGCTTCGGCGTGCCGCCCTTCCTGCTCCGCCCGCCCCGCACCGACATCGCCTGGAAACACGAACAGCCCACGCTGGATGAGCCGGTGAGCCAGGTCTGCACCGGCAGCCAGTTCAAGGAACCCGTCTACGCCGAGATCGCGGAAGCACTCTCCGTGCACGCCCACCCGCACCGGCGGACCTGGGAGATGGCCTACATCACCTCCGTCCTCGCCTCCCATGGGCTGATCGGCCTCGGGCGGCGGGCGATCGGCTTCGGCTGCGGGCGCGAACGCATCCCCTCCCTCCTCGCCTCCCGAGGGGTGGAGGTGCTGGCGACGGACGAGCCGGCCAGCGACAGCGTCGGCCAGGCGCGCTGGCGCGGCGCCAACCAATACGCCAGCGGGCTCGGCGACCTGTTCCATGCCCAGATCGTCCACCTCGACGATTTCGAACGGCTGGTGGAATTCGGCGCGGTGGACATGAACGACATCCCCGCCAGCCTGGACGGGCAGTTCGACTGCTGCTGGTCCATGTCCGCGCTCCACCACCTCGGCAGCATCGAGAAGGGCATGGCCTTCGTCGAAGCCAGCCTGCGCACGGTGAAGCCCGGCGGCTTCGCGGTGCACACGATGGATTTCAACCTCAGTTCCAACGGCGACACGCTGGACAACGGGGTCCATGTGCTGCCGCGGCGACGCGACGTGGAGGCGCTGTGCGCCCACCTCGCCTCCCTCGGCCACCAGGTGCTGCCGCTGAACCTGCACACCGGCTACGACGCGATGGATGAGGTGGTGGATCTGCCGCCGCACGGCCTGCCCCACATCAAGCTCTATGTGGACCGCTACATCATCACCTCCTTCGGCATCGCCATCCGCAAGGGGGCGTGACGCCACAGGCGCGTCCCGCGCCTGACGCATACCGCAATGCGGCAGGGTTGTGCCTGGCGCGGGCTTCCGTGATTGAGAAGCCCGGCCGGGGATGAAAGACTGGCGGAGAAACGTCAGGACACCACCCCGATGACCTCGCGGCCCGTCATCTCCGCCGGACTGCTGATGACCTGCGCGGTCCTCGCGGCCGCCCTCGCCATGGGGCTGCGCAACTCCTTCGGCCTGTTCCTGGCGCCGATGACGGAACAGAACCTCTGGACCGCCTCCGGCTTCTCCTTCGCCATCGCGCTGCAGGTGCTGATGAACGGCATCAGCCAGCCCCTCTGCGGCCAGCTCGCCGACCGTTTCGGCGGCCGCGCGGTGGTGATCGGCGGCGCGCTGCTCTATGCTGGCGGCATCCTCGGCATGGCGCTCGCCACCCATCTCGGCGTCTTCACGGTCTTCGCGGGCGTCATCATGGGCGTCGCGGTCTCCGCCGCCGGCATGCCCGTCATCATCTCCACCCTCACCCGCCTGCTGCCGGAAAACCAGCGCGGCCGCGCCGCCGGCCTCGGCACCGCCGGATCCTCCTTCGGCCAGTTCCTGGTCGTGCCGATGGCGGGCCTCGGCATCGCCACCATCGGCTGGCAGGCGACGATGATCGGCATGGCCGCGGTCGCGCTGCTGATGATCCCGCTCTCCTTCGTCCTGGCGGAGCCGCCGCGCACCAAGGTCGTCGCCGCCAGCGAGGAAAGCGCCACCGACGCCCTCAAGCGCGCCTTCCGCACGCCGAGCTTCTGGTTCCTCTTCTTCGGCTTCTTCGTCTGCGGGCTGCACATCTCCTTCCTCACCACCCACCTGCCCGGCTTCGTCCACACCTGCGGTCTGCCGGTCGCGGTCGGCGCCGGGGCCATCAGCCTGATCGGGCTGTTCAACATCGTGGGATCGCTCGGCGCCGGTGAACTCACGCAACGCTGGAAGCGGCGCGAATTGCTGGTGACGATCTACGCCCTGCGCGGCGTGCTGATGGCGACCTTCATGATGGTGGAAAAGACCACGACCACCGTCCTGATCTTCTCCGCCTTCATGGGCATCCTCTACCTCTCGACCGTGCCCCCCACCATCGCGCTCGTCGCCCGCAACTTCGGCACGCGCTGGCTCGCCACCATCTTCGGGCTGGTGTTCCTCGGCCACCAGATCGGCGGCTTCACCGGCGCCTGGCTGGGCGGCGTGGTGCTGGACCGCACCGGCAACTACGACGCCATGTGGTGGGCCGGCGTCGCCGCCTCCGCCTTCGCGGCCCTGATCCACCTGCCGGTGAAAGACCCGGCGCCGCAGGCCGTGGCGAAACCTGCGGCGGCGTGACCGGAGGGCTGCGCCGGTTGCCCGGGGAAGGGACGCCGTCCCTTCCCCGATACCCCAACCCTGCCAAGGGCCAGCGGGCCCTTGGGAACCCATGAATTGATCGGAAGGCAGGAGAGGGGCCCGGAGCGCGCTCATGTCCAGCGCGACCGCGGTGCCCCTCTCCTGACTTCCGATGAAACCTCGCGGTCCAGGGGGCCGCTGCCCCCTGGCGGGGTGAGGTGCGGAGAGGGGCAGCGCCCCTCTCTGCGTCCACCAACGCGCCGCCCCGTCACCGCCCCCGGGGGTGTGCCCTGCCAGCGCGGCGGGTTATCATGGGCCGGACGAGCGGGGAGCGGGGAGCGGGGCATGCGACGCTGGATGCTGGTGGTGGGTGTGGCCTTGGCCCTGGGTGGCAGTGCGGATGCCCAGCAGGGTGATCCGCCGCATGCCTGGGTGTTCGGGTCCTGGACCGGCGGTGTCTTCCCGCCGGGGGAGACGAGCGGTCCGCGCTGCACGGGCCAGCCCAGTGTCATCTTCACGCGTGATGTCGTGATGCGCGCCTCGGTCTTCGATGTCCCCTATCGCCAGCGGTTGATCGAGACGGTGGCGACCGGGCCGGATGCGCTGGAGTTCCGCCTGGTGCCGGTGCCGGCGCAGTCGGGGCCGCTGGGGGCGCGCCTGCCCACGGATATCGGCTTCGGCTGCCCGGGCGGGCCCAACAGCCTGCGGGTGGAGCGGCGCGGGCCGAATGAGATCGTGTTCCCGAATTGCGCCGAGTTCCCCTCTCCCCTACTGCGTTGCGTGGGGAATTGAGGGGCATGCGCATCGCGCTGATCCATGCGCTGCGGCATTCGCCGCCGCCGATCGAGGCAGCCTTCCGGGAGTTATGGCCGGAAGCGACGCTGATGAACCTGCTGGATGACAGCCTCTCGGCCGATCTGGCGCGGGATGGCGTGCTGACGCCCGCGATGACGGAGCGGTTCCGCACGCTCGGCCGCTATGCCGTCGGCACGGGCGCGCAGGGCATCCTGTTCTCCTGTTCCGCCTTCGGGCCGTGCATCGATGCCGTGGCCGCGGATGTCGCGCCGCTGCCCGTGCTGAAGCCGAACGAGGCCGCGATCGAGGAGGCGGTGGGGATCGGCCGCCGCATCGGTCTGCTGGCAACCTTCCCGGGCACCCTGGCTTCCATGCCGCCGGAGTTCCCGCCGGGGGTGGATCTGGTGCCCTGCCTGGCGCCCGGGGCGCTGGCGGCGCTGGATGCGGGCGACCTGGCGACGCATGACCGCCTGGCGGCGGAGGCGTCCCGCGCGCTCAAGGATTGCGACGTGGTGCTGCTCGGCCAGTTCAGCCTGGCGCGCGCGGCTGATCTGGTGGCGGAGGCGACGGGCCGGCCCGTGGTGACGACGCCGGGCAGTGCCGTGCGCAAGCTGCGCCAGGCGATGCTGGAGACGGCCTGATCGGTTTCAGCGTGGGCGGTGGGGCGGCGGTGGCGCGGCCTCGTCCGGGTTGCGGCCTTCGCGCCGCGCTTCCTCCCGCTTCGCCTGGTTCTGCATGATCCCGGCATCAAGGGTGCGGGCGAAGGCGGCCATGGCGTCCAGCCTTTCCTGCTGCTCGGACCGCGGCGCCAGCGGCGCGGTCTGCTCTGCGGTGCCGGGCGCCCAGGGGGAGGCTTCGCCGCCGCCGGCAAAGGCGGGCGCGTGTTCCGGCTTCCAGGGGGCGAGGGTGGCGTCGGGGTCCGTGGCGTCTTCCGCCGGAGGGGGATCGTCCGCGATCTCCGGCAGCGGCCCCGGATCGTGCCCGCCGGCGTAGCGGACCAGCGCCTCGATCCGCCGTTCGATGGGCGGGTGGGTGGCGAACCAGCCGACATTGCGGCTCAGCGCCCGGTCATGCAGGAACAGCGCGCGGACCTGTTCGGCGACCTCCGGCAATTGCGGCCGCTGCGCGACCTTGCGGAGCGCGCTGATCATCGCATCCGCGTCCTGCGTCATCTCCACCGCCCCGGTATCGGCCAGGTATTCGCGGTTCCGCGACAGCGCCATGCGCAGCACGATCGCCAGCACATGCGCCATCACCGCGATGACGATGGCGACGAGGATGAGGACGACGACGACACCCGCGCCGCCGCTGTTGCCGCTGCGGCTGGAGGAGGAGGAGGAGGATGACCGCCCGCCGCCGCCCAGCCGCACATGCCGCATCGCCTTCAGGATGTTCCAGACGCCATCGGTGACAAGGGTGATGACGCCGCAGAAGACGGTTGCGATGACGCCGATCCGCGCATCGCCGTTGCGGATATGCGCGAGTTCATGGGCGAGCACGGCGGAAAGCTCCCGGTCGTCCAGCGCGTCCATCAGTCCGCGCGTGACGGCGACCATGGATCGGTCGGGCGTCAGCCCCGCGGCGAAGGCGTTGCGGGCGGGGCTTTCGATGACGGAAAGCCGCGGCAGCGTCATGCCGCGGGCGATGCAGAGTTCCTCCGCCAGGCGCCACAGGCGTGGTTCGTCGCGCGGGTCGGCCACCCGCTTCGCGCCGCTGGCGATTTCCAGGATGCGGAGGTTGGCCTTCCAGGCGATGGCGAACCAGATCGCGGCGACGACCAGGGCCAATGGGATGATGGTCGGCAGCAGCCGCCAGGCCTGGGCGAAGCCCTTGGCGACGGTCGGCGCGTCCCAGGCCACCAGGAACAGCGCGATGGCATAGCCCATGGCGACCAGCAGGAAGGGGAAGCCGGCCAGCAGCAGGATGGACCGCAGCGCGGTGTTCCATCCATGGGTGCGAAGGCCGGTGGCCTGCATCGGGGCTAGAACTTCACCGTGGGCGCGGTGTTGACGGCCGCGCGTTCATTCTCCGCCAGTTCGAAGAAGCCGCGGGGCGTGAAGCCCAGGCTGCCCGCGAAGAACACGGCCGGGATGGACTGGATGGCGCTGTTGAATTCCGCCACCGCGCTGTTGAAGAAGCGCCGCGCGGCGGCGATCTTGCCCTCCACCGCCGACAACTCCCCCTGCAGGGACAGGAAGTTCGTATTGGCCTTGAGGTCGGGATAGGCTTCCGACAGCGCAAACAGCCGCCCCAGCGCACCGGAAAGCTGGCCCTCCGCGGCAGAGGCCGCTTCGGGGCCGTTGGCGGAAACGGCGGCATTGCGCGCCTGCACCACGGCGTCGAGCGTGCCGCGTTCATGCGCCGCATAGCCCTTCACCGTCTCCACCAGATTGGGGATCAGGTCATGCCGCTGCTTGAGCTGGACCTCGATATCCGCCCAGGCCTGGCCGGTGGACTGACGCAGCGCCACCAGGCGGTTGTAGACGACGACCAGCCACAGCAGCAGCAGGACGACGATCCCGAGAATCACCCATTCCATCGCGAGGCTCCCCTGAGTTGCGGGAGCCTAGCGCGCGACGGTTTGACAAGGAATTCACGCGGGGCGTGACTTCGTGTCGCCGTGCTTCACGCGGCGCGGGACCGGACCGCGTTTCACGCGGCGCGGGACCGGACCGCGTTTCACGCGGCGCGGGCTGAGAGGATCGCATGCGCCCGGCGGAAGGCGTCCGCCATGTTCGGGCCCGGCATCGCGCCGCTGAACAGCAGGTGCCGCTCCATGAGGAAGGAGGGCACGCCATCGAGGCCCGCGCGCCGCGCCGCCATGTCCTCCGCCAGGACCTCCTGCGCGCCCTCGTCGGAAGCCAGCATGGCGGCCACGCCATCGAGGCCCGCTTCCGCCGCGACCGCCGCCAGCACGGCATGGTCGCCGATGTCGCGGCCTTCGTTGAAATAGGCGCGGAACAGCGCCTCCACCACCGCATCCTGCCGGTCGGCCTGCTCGGCGAAGCGGATCACCCGATGCGCGGCGACGGTATTGGGGGTGCGGATCATGCGGTCGAAGCGGAAATCGAGGCCCACGACCTTCCCCGCCTCCACCAGCCGCGCATCCATCTGGCGGCTGCGCTCCAGCGATCCGAACTTGGCCGTGCGATAGGCCGCGCGCTCCACCCCCTCCACAGGCATGTCGGGGTTGAGCTGATAGGGGCGCCAGCGGACCGCGAAATGCAGGCCCTGCTCGCCGAGTTCGGCCAGCGCGGCTTCCATGTTGCGCTTGCCGATCCAGCACCAGGGGCAGATGGCGTCGGAGATGACGTCAATGGTCCCGGACGGCGCGGGGGCCAGGGCGACAGGCGCGTCGGTGGCAGCGGCGGGGCCGCAGCCATCGGGGGTGCAGACCTCGGGGGCTTGCTCGGTCATGGCGGCGGGTTCCTACAGGTTGGCGAGGCGGCCTGGCACCTGGGCCAGCACCTCCAGCCCCGCATTGGCGAAGGCAAGGCGGATATGGCGATCCTGCCCCGGTCCGAAGAAGGGGCCGGGCAGGCCCATCAGCCCCTGCTCCGCCGCCAGTTTCTCGGCGGAGGCCAGCGCATCGGGCGCGCCCTCGGGCAGGCGGAGATAGGCGAAATAGGTGCCGATGGCATCCAGCCGCCAGCCCGGCAGCTGCGACACGCCATCGCGGAAGGCGCGCGCCCGGTCCGCCATCAGCGCGCGGTTGCCGTCCCGCCAGTCGCGCAGCGCGGGGATGGCCCAGCTCAGCGCCGTCTGCGCCGGCCGCGGCGGGCAGATCTGGAAGGTGTCGAGTGCCTTGTCGAGTTCCGCCCGGAAGGCCGGCCCGCAGGCGATGGCGCCCAGCCGGTGCCCCGGGATGCAGTAGGATTTGGAGAAGCTGTAGAGGTGGACCAGCACATCGCCCCAGTCCGGGTCCTGGAACAGCGCGTGGGGCGGCGACTGGTCCGGGCGGAGGAAATCCCGGTAGGTCTCGTCCAGCACCAGCATCGCGCCACGGCGGCGGCAGAGATCGGCGAAGGCCCGGATGACCTCCGGCGGATAGACGGCGCCGGTCGGGTTGTTGGGGCTGACCAGCACCACCGCCTTGATGGTGGCGGCCTTCATGATGAGGTCGGCCATCGCGACGCTGGGCACGAAGCCGTCCTCCGCCCGCGTGGGCAGCGGCACGGCGCGCACGCCCTGCATGGTCAGCGCCATCTCATGGTTGAAATACCAGGGGGTGGGAATCAGCACGCCCTCCCCCTCCGCCGCCAGCACGGCCATGGTCATGGCGAAGGCCAGGTTGCAGCCGGCGGTGATGGCGACATCCGCCCCCGTGATCGGCGCGCCGTAGAAGCGGGCCATATCCTCGGCCAGCGCCTCGCGCAGCGCCGTGTCGCCGGCGATGGGGCCGTAGCCCGCGCAGGCCGCGCTGCCCGCGGCCTCGCCGAGCTTCGCCAGCAGTTCGGGCGGCGGCGGGTAGCCCGGCACCGCCTGCGTCAGGTCCAGCGCCGGCCCGGCCTGTCCGGCATAGCGCGCGGCCCAGGCGCGGGCGGCGGGAATCGGGGGGGCGGCGGTCGCGCGGATGCGGGCGGAAAGGCTCATGCGGGGACGGTGGCGCCGGGCGGGGCAAGCGGCAAGCCATCCTCGATCAACGGCCGCCCCGTCACCTGGCGCCAATGGTGCCACAGCAGCCGCGCGGCGAGCCCCCGCCAGGGCTGCCAGCGCAGCGCGTAGGCCGCCAGCGCCTTGGGTTTCGGCCGTTCCGCCAGCCCCTTCAGATGCACCACGCTGGCCGCCAGCGCGATGTCGCCACTGGGAAAGATGTCGCGCCGGTCATGGGCGAACAGCAGATGCACCTCCGCCGTCCAGCGTCCCAGGCCGCGGATGGCGGAGAGGTGCGCGACCGCCTCCTCATCCCCCATCCCGCCCAGTTCATCGATCCGCAGCGTGCCGTCCCGGATGGCCGTGGCGAGGGACCGCGCATGTGCCGCCTTGGGCCGGGACAGGCCGGCCACGCCGCAGAGCGTCGCATCATCCAGCGCCAGCAGCCCCGCGGGGTCCAGCGCGCCGGGGATGGCGGAAAGCCGCCCCCAGATGGCCCCCGCCGCCTGGTTGGAGATCTGCTGCCCGCAGATGGTCCGCAGCAGGCCCGCGAAACCCGCCGGGCGGGACCGCCAGGGCAGCGGCCCGGCCGTCTGCTCGATCCGCGCCATGTCCGGGTCGATCACCGCCAGGGCGGCAAGCCCGTCCCGCGCCCAATCCGGCGGATGGGGGAAGAAGGGCGGCGGGGATGGGAGGGAGGGTGCCATCCCCGCCGCCACTACACGACGCCACCCCGGGGAGCGAGGGGGGTCGCCGCCGCGGGGGGAAGCCGGGGTTCCGCGGCGGGGGTGGCGCCTGATGCTTCGCATATGACCACACGAAGGTTACGGGCCGAGGGGGCCAAAGGTCAGGAAGTGCAACGCTTCGTTGCGCGCGCCGCCCCCGTCACATGCCGCAACATCCGCGCGCGGATGGCGCTTCGGCCTGGGCGCGCGCGCGCTATGTTACAGCCATGGACGCCACCGCACCGCATATCCTGATCGTCGATGATGACCGCGAGATCCGGGAGCTTCTGACGAAGTTCCTGGAGAAGCAGTCGCTCCGCGTCACCGCCGCGCGCGATGCGCGGGAAGCGCGGAAACTATGGCCGCTAGGCCGCTACCACCTGGTGGTGCTGGACCTGATGATGCCGGGGGAATCGGGCCTCGACCTGGCACGCTGGCTGCGCACCCAGTCGGAAGTGCCGATCGTGATGCTGACCGCGATGGGGGAGGAGACGGACCGCATCGTCGGCCTCGAACTCGGCGCGGACGACTATGTCGCGAAGCCCTTCAACCCGCGCGAATTGCTGGCCCGCATCCGCGCCGTGCTGCGCCGCGCGACGGCGGACAGCAGCACGGGCCCGTCCCAGGAACCGCCCGCCAAGGTCATCCGCTTCTCCGGCTGGGTGCTGGAACCCGCCCGCCGCCGCCTGCTGAACCCTCAGGGGGTGGAGGTGCCGCTGACCGGCGGCGAATACGAATTGCTGATGGTGCTGGTGGAACGCCCGAACCGCGTGCTGACGCGCGACATGCTGATGGACCTGCTGCGCGGTCGGCAGGCGGGGCCCTTCGACCGGGCGATCGATGTCGCCGTCTCCCGCCTCCGCCGCAAGCTGGAGGATGACGGGCGCAACCCGCAGGTCATCAAGACCGTCCGCGGCGGGGGCTATGTCCTGGCCTCGACCGTGGAGCGTGGCTGACAGTGTTCCGCTGGCTGCGCTGGTTGTGGCCCTGCAGCCTGGCGGGGCGCACGGCGGCCGTGCTGCTCTTCGGCCTGGTGGTGGTCCAGGTGGCGGGCCTGACCATCCATGCGCTGGACCGCGTGGACCTGCAGCGCCTGCAACAGGGGCGGGAGGTATCGCAGCGCGTCTTCAGCGTCTGGCGCAGCCTGCTGCAATTGCCGCCCGAACGCCGCGCCGGGATGCTGGCGGATCTCGAACTGCCGCCGGGGCTTCGGGCCTCCTATGATTACGAACCCGCCGCCCGTCACGGCTTCCCGCCCCCGCCCCCGCCGCTGATCCGACTGTTCCGGCTGGATTCGATGATGGGCGCGCCGCCGCGCTTCCGGCCGAGGGAGGTCATCGCCTCCTTCGACCCGCGGCCGGACGTGCTGACCGTCAGCTTCCGCTTCCCGGATTATGGCTGGCTGAACCTGAAGCTCGAATTCCCCCCGCCCCGCCCCTGGCATTCGGAGCACTTCCTCTTCGCCTTCGTGCTGATGACGCTGGCGGCGGGGCTGCTGACGCTCTGGGCCGTGCGGCGGCTGACGCGGCCGGTCCGGTCGCTCGCCGAGGCCGCGAATCGCCTCGGCCGGGACGTGAACGCGCCCCCCCTGCCGGAGGACGGGCCCTCCGAGGTCGCGACCGCCGCGCGCGCCTTCAACACCATGGCGGAACGCATCCGCCGCTATGTCGGCGACCGCACCCAGATGCTGGCCGCCATCGGCCATGACCTGAAGACGCCGATCACGCGCCTCAAGCTCCGCGCCGAATTCCTGGATGATGACGAGCAGCGCCGGAAGATGCTGGCGGACCTCGATGAGATGGAGGCGATGATCGCCGCCACCCTGGCCTTCGCGCGGGACGAATCGACCGGCGAGCCCTCGGTCCCCGTGGACCTCGCCTCCCTCTGCCGCACCGTGCTGGACGAGACGGCGGATGCGCGGCCCGATTTCGCCGATGCCATCACCTATGAAGGCCCTGAACACCTGACCGTCATGGCCCGGCCCGGCGCGCTGAAGCGGGCGCTGGCGAATCTGGTCGGCAATGCCGTGGCCTATGGCGGCGCGGCGCGGCTGACCCTGGTGCCACCGGCCACCGGCATGGTGCGGATCCTGGTGGAGGATGAGGGGCCGGGCGTGCCCGAATCGGAGTTGGAGAACGTCTTCCAGCCCTTCCGGCGCCTGGAGACCAGCCGGAACCGGGAGACCGGCGGCACCGGCCTCGGCCTGCCCATCGCGCGCAACATCCTGCGGGCACATGGCGGCGATGTCGTGCTCAAGAACCGCCAGCGGGGCGGGTTGCAGGCGCTGGCGACCCTGCCGGTCTGAGCCGCTTCAGGGACCGAACAACCTCAGCGCGACCTCGCCCGCCGCCATGCTGGCGGTCAGGCCGATCAGCGACCAGCGCATCGCCTCCCGCCAGGCGGGTTCCCGCACCGCGGGGCGCGCCAGGCGGCGGCCGCGCGGCGGCAGGGGGATGCGAAGATCGGCCGGGACAGCGCCGGCCGACAGGCGGGGGTCTAGGGCGATGGTGCTCATGCGAGTATGTGAACATAAAGGGAACATAACCGCAAGCCCGGTGTTGGTGTTCTGTTCCCCCACCGTCGCCAGCCCCGCCACGGGTTCTCGCAGGACCGGGCCGGCATCCCTGTCGCGCGCCATCATCGACCCACCCTGCGAGTCGCGCCGAATCCCATGCCTGGCAGGCGGACCGATCCACCCTTGCATCCGGCGTCGCCGCGGAATCCTGCGGTGGGATCGTTACGCGGTTGTGTCCGCGCCTCGCCATCGGGTAGCGGGCGGCATGCGCCCTGCCTGGACCGCGGCCCCGCCACCGCCATGCGGGCACCCCGGAACCGCCATCCGGGAAAGCTCTTGTCCTGGCGTCGCCGGCACCGGAACATGGCCGGGAGGAAGGAGCGCCTGATGTCCGTACCCCCTGGGTCCCCCCTGTTCCGCCGCCTGCTGGTCCTGCGCCTGGCCAGCCTGGGTGGCGCGGCGGCCTTGCCAGGCGTTGCGATGGCGCAGGGCGCCAAATCCGGCGGCGGCGGCAACCCCAATCCCGGTGGCAGCCCCGGCGGCAGCGGCAAGGGCGGCGGCGCCAGCCCCCCGCCCGCCCGCAGCGGCCTGACGGATAGCGACCCCGGCGACGAACCCGGCAATGGCCGCACCGGCAGCCGGCCCAATACCGGCGCCTCCGACAGCGACCCCAGCGACCCGCCCGGCCAGGGCCGCGGCGGCAGCCGGCCCAATGCCGGCACCTCCGACAGCGACCCCAGCGACCCGCCCGGCCAGGGCCGTGGCGGCAACCGCCAGGGCAGCACCGGGGTCACGGACGCCGACCCGAACGACCCGCCCAATGGCGGCCGCCAGCCCCGCACCGGCGTGACGGACAGCGACCCCTCCGATGCCGTCAATGGCGGACGCGGCGGGGGGAATCGCCCCGGCCAGAAGGGCGCCAGCGGGCCTACCGATACCGACCCGAACGACCCACCCGGGCGTGGCCGGGGCGGTAGTCGGCCGCCGGCCTCCGGCGTGTCGGACAGCGACCCGTCGGACCCGCCCGGCCGCGGCCGGGGAACGACAAGGGAGCCGCTTCAGAAGCGGACGTGACAACCGGCCCGGCCCCGCCGGGGCCGGGGCCCGTCACGCCGAACGCATGACATGTCGCCCTGCGGCGCGGGGCACGAAGTTGAAACCTTCGTGCGCCCGGTATCAGACCCAGATCATCGCCAGGCGCCGTGCCTCCGCCAGCGCGGCCTCCGGTCCCTCCAGCGCCAGTTCGGACAGCCCCGTCGCCATCCGGTCGCGGAATTCCTGCGGCCAGTTGCAGAATGGGATGTCGCCTTCGAATCCGCGCTTCGCATCCAGCTTGAAGGGCCACAGCGACGGGTCGGCGAAGGCGTCGGCCGGGCGTTCCAGCACCCGCGCCGCCTTGGGCACGAAGGCCACCACGTTGAAGCCATGCGTCAGGAAGTGGCCGCGGGTCAGGTCGAAGCCCGCCGCCAGCAGCGCGTACATCAGCGCGCCCAGGTTCCAGCCCGGATTGACCTTCCCCGCCGTGATGCGGGATCGCAGCGGCGGCACCACCACCGCCAGCCAGCCATCATCCCTGAGGTGGCGGCGGCAGCGATCCAGGAACAGCCCGGGATTGCGCGCATTCTGCAGCACATGCGACGCCCAGATGCCGTCCAGCGGCGCCGCCGGTTCATACTGCTCATAGGGCAGGTTCAGCGCGCGCATGCCGCGCGGCTCCAGGATCGGCGCCAGGCGGTCGGGCCAGAAGCGGCCATCGATCAGCGCCTCCACATGCTTGCCCAGCAGCGCCATCACCAGGGTCGACCCGCCGCGATAGCAGCCGAGGTCGAGCACCCGCGGCCCCGCCAGCCCGGCGAAGACCTTCAGGACGTCCAGCGTCTCCCGCCCCGTGCGGAAGCCCGGCAGCAGCAGGGCATCGACGGGATCGACCATCGGCACCGCCGGGGCGGCGGGTGCCGGCCGGGGGGAAGCGGCCGCCGCCTCGCCCTCCGCCTCATCCGCGCCTTCCTCCCGGTCCGGGGTTTCCTCCACGCCGGGCGCCATGGTGCCGGCGGAGAGGATGGCGATGCCTTCCTCCGTCGTTTCGGTCAGGCCGAACCCCTGCCATAGGCCCGTCACGACATCCTTGAGCGCCGGCGTCACATCCCGCGTCTTGCGGTGGATCGCCATCCAATGGACATGCGGCAGGCCGGTCTGCGCCACCAGGCGCCGCAGCGGGCGATCGGGATCGTCGAATTTATGCGGCCAGAGGCCGGTGGCGATGATCGGCGCATGCAGGTCATAGAGCCCGTCCAGCCCCTGCGCGACCAGCCAGGCGTGGTAGAGGGCGAATTCGAAGAACTCCCCCCGTGTCTCGAACAGCGTGGCCAGGTTCTCGCCGCGCCGGTCCAGTTCCTCCAGCAGCGAGAGGACCTGCGCCGTCACCAGCGGATAGGGGGTGGTGACATTGGCGGCATCGGCGGGCCAGGCTTCCTCCGCCACCCCGAAATAGCGCAGGCAGGCCTCGGGCACCGACCAGCGTCGCCGCGCCGGCACGATCAGCCGGCCTTCCGGCGTCCGGTACACCGCCTTGCCCGCGGGGCGGATCAGGTGGTTCTTGCTGTCGATGCAGACGGCCAGGGGCGACCGCACCAGGCGGCAGGCCGCCAGCTTCAGCGCCTGCTGGCGCCGCCAGCCGCGGCGGGATTTCGTGATGCCCGGCAGCAGGTCATCCGCCCGCACCGCCTGGACCTTCTCCGCCAGCGCGCCGTAGAGGGGTAGGATCTCGGCCTCGAAGCGCTGGTCGAAGGCGGTGCTGTCATTGTCGTTGTTGACGACGATGATGCGGCCGATGTCGTCGGCCACGTGGTAGCGGGCGAAGCTGCGGGCCTGCAGGCGCAGCAGCGGCAGGTCGCCGAGGAAGCTCACCACGACATAGTCGATCGGGACGTCGCCCAAGGGATCGACCACGGGATCGCCGGTGGGGGGGAGGATGTCGGCAGGGGTGCTCATGCACCCTTGATCCTCCAACCGCCCCCCTCCGCGCAAGCGCCCCGCGCGGAGGCGCCCGGCTCAGCCAGCGTCGTTCAGGTGGCAGGCGCTGCGATGCAGGGCGCCCACCGTCTTCAGCTTCGGCACCTCCACCTTGCAGCGGTCGAAGGCGAGCGGGCAGCGCGGGTGGAAGTGGCAGCCGGAGGGCGGGTTGAGCGGCGACGGGATCTCCCCCTTCACCGTCGCGAAGGCGCGCTTGCGGTTGCCGATGCGCGGCACGCTGTCCAGCAGGCTGCGGGTATAGGGGTGGTTTGCCGCGCTGAAGACACGCTCGGTCGGCGCTTCCTCGACCACCCGGCCGAGATACATGATCACGACGCGGTCGCTGAGGTGTTCCACCACGCCGAGGTCATGGCTGATGAACAGGTAGGTGAGGTCCAGTTCCCGCCGCAGCCGCATGAACAGGTTCAGGATCTGCGCCTGGATCGAGACGTCGAGCGCGGCCACCGCTTCGTCGCAGACGATGAATTCCGGCTGCACGGCGAGTGCACGCGCGATGCCGATGCGCTGGCGCTGGCCGCCGGAGAACTGGTGTGGGTAGCGGCGCTTGAAGGCGGGATCGAGCCCCGCCCGGCGCATCTGCTCATCCACATACTCGTCGAAGCCGCCGCGCTTGATCAGGCCATGGACCTGCGGCGCCTCCCCCACGATATCCGCCACCTTCATGCGGGGATTGAGGCTGGCATAGGGGTCCTGGAAGATCATCTGCCGGCGCAGCTTGGCCGTGCGTTCGGCATCGCCATGCAGGCCGGCGACGTCCTGGCCCTTCCAGAAGACCTGGCCATCGGATTGCGGCAGGATGCCCGCCACGATCCGCCCCAGCGTGGACTTGCCGCAGCCGGATTCACCGACCAGGCCGACGACCTCCCCCTTGCGGACACGGAGGTCGACGCCGTCCACGGCGTGCACGATCTCCTCCCGCACATCGGCGCCGAGCTTGCGGGCGAGCTTCGCCGCGATGTCGAGCTTCTTGGAGAAGCGGCGAGAGACGCCCTTCAACTCGATCATCGGCACTTCGGTGTCGGTGAAGGTCCGGGTCGCGTAGATCTGCTCGTCAGTCGCGCTCATGCCGCGGCGGCCTCTTCGCGATGCGGGTGGTGGCAGCGGGCGAAGCGGGCGGGCAGCCATTCCCGCAATTCGGGCCGCTGCACGCAATCCGTCTGCGCGCGCGGGCAGCGGGCGCGGAAGGCACAGCCCTCCGGCAGGTTGAGCAGCGAGGGCGTCATGCCGGGAATCTGCCGCAGCGGTTCGCCCCGCTTGTTGCGCGACGGCACGCTGCCGATCAGGCCATGGGTGTAGGGATGCAGCGGCGTGTCCAGCACCTCTCCCACATCGCCGTATTCCACGACCTTGCCCGCGTACATCACCGCGATGTCGTCGGCGAGGCCGGCGACGACGGACAGGTCATGCGTGATCCAGATCATCGCCGTGCCGGTATTGGCGCAGAGCTTCTGCACCTCCGCCAGGATCTGCCCCTGGATCGTGACGTCGAGCGCGGTGGTGGGTTCATCCGCCACGATCAGGTCCGGCCGGTGCAGCAGCGCGATGGCGATGGCGACGCGCTGGCGCATGCCGCCGGAGAACTGATGCGGGTAGGATTTCAGCCGCTCATCCGGGGACGGGATGCCCACCATGCCGAGCGCATCGCGCGCGCGGGCGCGGGCTTCGTCGTCGCTGACCTTCTCATGCGCCTGCACCGTCTCGATCATCTGCGTGTCGATCCGCAGGACCGGGTTCAGCGTCATCATCGGGTCCTGGAAGATCATGGCGATGCGATTGCCGCGGAGGTGGCGCATCTCCTCCTCCGACAGGCTCGCCAGATCCTTCCCCTGGAACAGGATGCTGCCCGATACGATGCGCCCGGGCGCATCCACCAGCCCCATGATGGAGAAGCCGGTCACGGTCTTCCCCGACCCGGATTCACCCACCAGCCCCAGCACCTGCCCCCGCCGCACGGTGAAGGAGACGTCGTCGACCGCGCGCACCACGCCCGCGCGGGTGAAGAAGTGGGTGCAGAGGTTCCGGACCTCGAGCGTGGGCGCCGTCATTTCTTCAGCCTCGGGTTCAGCACGTCCCGCAACTGGTCGCCGACCAGGTTGATGGAGACGATGGTCACGAGCAGCGCGATGCCGGGATAGAAGCTGATCCAGTATTTGCCGCTGAGCATGTATTCGTAGCCATTGGCGATCAGCAGGCCGAGCGAGGGTTCCGTGATCGGCACACCGAGGCCGAGGAAGGACAGCGTCGCTTCCAGCGCGATGGCGCGCGCCACCTGCATGGTGCCGATGACGATCAGCGGCGGCAGGCAGTTCGGCAGCAGATGGCCGAACAGGATGCGGCGCTTCGGCAGCGCCAGGCATTCCGCGGCCTCGATGTATTCGCGCCTTCGCTCCACCAGCGCGGTGCCGCGCACCGTGCGGGCGTAATAGGCCCATTCCACCACGACGATGGCGATGACGACGTTGGTGATCGACTTGCCAAGGAAGGCCAGGATCATCAGCGCGACGAGGATGGAGGGGAAGGACAGCTGCAGGTCGACGACGCGCATGATGGCGCTGTCCGTCTTGCCGCCGGCATAGGCCGCCAGCAGGCCCAGCGAGGCGCCGACCATGCAGGCGATGAAGGCGGAACCGGCGCCGACGGTCAGCGAGATGCGCAGCCCGTACATGATGCCGGACAGCATGTCCCGCCCCTGGTCATCCGTGCCCAGGTAGAAGGTCGTCTCGCCGTCGCCGGACTTCGACCCCGGCTCCAGCCGCCCATCCATGATGTCCAGCACCGCCAAATCATAGGGGTTCTGGGGGGAGATGAAGGGCGCCAGGATCGCCACCACCGCGATGATGGTGAAGACGACAAGGCCGAACAGCGCCAGCTTCGACTCCGCGAATTCGGAGACGAAGCGCTGGAACGGCGTCTCCACCTTGTCCTTGGCGGGGATGACGGGGGGTGTCTCGACAGCCGCACTCATCTCACTTGCCCTCCAGCCGGACGCGCGGATCGAGCACCGAATAGGTGAGGTCCACGATCAGGTTGATGGTGATGAACATCAGCACGATGATCATCAGGTAGGCGACGATCACGGGCCGGTCGAGCACGTTGATGCTGTCGATGATCAGCTTGCCCATGCCGGGCCAGGCGAAGATCGATTCCGTGACGACGGAGAAGGCGATGGTGCTGCCGAACTCCAGCCCCGTGACGGTGACGACGGGGATCAGGATGTTCTTGAAGACATGCACGAAGGTGACGCGGAAGGGGGAAAGCCCCTTGGCGCGGGCGAACTTCACGTAGTCCATCAGCATCGTCTCCCGCACCCCCGCGCGGGTCAGGCGGATGACGAGGCTGATCTTGAACAGGGCGAGGTTCAGCGCCGGCATCACCATGTGGGCCAGCCCATCCATGGTGAAGAAGGACCAGCGGGTGCCGAGGATCGTCACCGTCTCCCCCCGCCCGGTGGAGGGCAGCCAGCCGAGTTGCACCGCGAAGACCATGATGAGCATCAGCCCGACCCAGAAGGTCGGCAGGGAGAAGCCGAGGATCGATCCCGCCATGATCGCCTTCGACCCCACGCTGTTCGGGCGCAGCCCGGCATAGAGGCCGAGCGGCAGGCCGATCAGGATGGCACCGAAGGTGGCGGCCAGCGCGAGTTCCAGCGTCGCCGGCATGCGCTGCATGATCAGCGTCAGCGCGGGTTCGTTGAAGACGAAGGACCGGCCGAGGTCGCCCTGCAGCGCCTTGCCCAGGAAGATCCCGTATTGCTGCCACAGCGGCAGGTCGAGGCCGAGCGCCTTGATGGCGCGCTCCCGCTCCATCTGGTCCGCATCGGGGCTGATCAGGATCTCGACCGGATCGCCGATGGCGAAGACGCCGACGAAGACGATCAGCGACATGGCCAGCACGACGCCGACGGCCTGGATCAGCCGGCGGAGGAGATAGACGCTCATGCCGGGTTCCTTTCAGGTCGTCCCGCGCTGGGCGGCCTCACCGTGCGGCAGCCGGGCGCACATCCTGCGCCCGCGTGAGTTCATCGACGCGCGGCGTGTGGGTCAGCCCGCGGCGCATGGCCCAGATGTTGGTCTGGATATGCAGCGGGATGACGGCCACGTCCTCATGCGCCATCCGCTGGGCGCGGATCAGGATCTGCTCCCGCCGCGGCTCGTCCAGTTCCACCAGCGCCTGGCTCAGCAGTTCATCCACCTCGGTATTGGAATAGCGGCCGCGGTTGGACGCGCCCCAGCCGCGTTCGCTGCTGACGGTGGCCATGATGTTGCGCAGCGGGTGGCTGCCATCGGGGTTGGAGCCCCAGCCGATGAGATGCGCGGAGTATTCGGCCCGCGCGGCGCGGTTGACGAAGATGGACCAGGTCTGCGCTTCCACCGTGGTGCGCACGCCGATGCGCGTCCACATCGCGCCGATCGCCTGGGCGATGCGGGCATCGTTGATGTAGCGGTCGTTCGGGCTGTTCAGCTGGATGCGGAAGCCGTTGGGGTAGCCCGCTTCCGCCAGCAGGCGCCGCGCGCCATCGGGATCGAAGGCCGGCGCCGGCACATCCGCCACATGGCTGAAGGTGCCCGGCGGCAGGAACTGCCCGGACGGCGTCGCCGCCCCTTCCATGATGCGGCTGGTGATCGCGCCGCGGTCGATCGCCATGGACAGCGCGCGCCGCACCCGCACGTCCTTCAGCGGGTTCCGGCCCAGCGGCCGCCCGTCATTATCCGTGATGTGGGGCGAATTCTCCCCGGCCGCGCGCAGGTGATCGAGGCCGAGGAAGATCAGCCGCAGCCCCACCGTCTCCGACAGCGCCAGGCGCTGGTCGGCGCGCAGCCGCGCCAGGTCCGTCGTCGGCACCTGGTCGATGAAGTCGAGGTCCCCCGACAGCAGCGACGCGGTGCGCGACGCATCGTTCGTGATCATGCGGTAGGAGACGCGCTGGAAGGCCGGCGCGGTGCCCCAGTAGGCGGCGTTGCGCTCGAACTCGATGCGATCGCCGCTGCGGTGGGACTGCACGCGGAAGGGGCCGGTGCCGATCGCCATGGTGCCGGCGTTGAACTGCTCCGTCGTCGCCGTCGCATGCGTCTCCGCATCCAGGATGCGGACATTCGTCATGTCGAGCGGCAGCAGCGGATAGGGCGCCGCGGTGTGGAAGCGGATGGTCAGCGGATCGACGATCTCCATCCGCACGATCGGCCTTGCGTAGGCGGCATAGGAGGACGGGCTGTTCGGCACATTCGGCAGGCGCTGGATCGTGAAGGCCACGTCCTCGGCCGTGAAGGGATTGCCGTTGTGGAAGCGAACACCCGGCCGCAACTTGAATTCCCAGACGGTCGGGCCGACCGCGCGCCATTCCGTCGCCAGCCCCGGGATGTTCCGCGCGGCGGCGTCGGTGTCGATCAGCTTCTCGAAGATCATGTCGCTGACGGCATTGTTCGGCGACAGCTGGTGGTAATGCGGGTCTAGCGAGGTGACCGGCGATCCGACGCCGATCGTCAGGTTCTGCGCGGCCGCGCCCGCCGCCCCGAACGCGATTGCCGAAACACCAGCCAACGCGGCTGTCCGGATGCTGTATCGCATCGCCATTCTCCCCGGTCCCCAGACTACCCGTTCCGTGTAGCAGCGTGCCACAGGTGAGGCTAGGTTGAAGCCCGGAACCTGAATCCGGGAGAAAAAACCTGCCATGAGACACCGCCTCCCCCGCCCCGCCGGCCTCGCGGCACTCGCCCTGCTTCTCGCTCCCCCGGCCCTCGCCCAGAACCTCACCATCGGCATCGGCGGGTCGCCGACCTCGCTCGACCCGCATTTCTACAACGCCTCCCCCAATATCAGCCTGACCATGCATCTGTTCGACCGCCTAGTGGAACAGGATGCACAGGCCCGCATCCAGCCCGCTTTGGCCGAAAGCTGGCGGGCGATTTCCGACACGGTCTGGGAATTCAAGCTGCGCCCTGGCGTGAAGTGGCATGACGGCCGCCCCTTCACGGCCGACGACGTCGTCTTCACCATCGGCCGCGCCCCCAACGTGCCGAACAGCCCCGGCGGCTTCGGCGGCTTCGTGCGAGCCATCACGCGGGCGGAGGTGATGGACCCGCTGACCATCCGCTTCCACACCGCCGCCCCGCATCCCCTGCTGCCGACGGAACTGGCCTCCATCCAGATCATCTCCCGTCATGTCGGCGAAGGGGCCGCGACGGAGGACTACAACAGCGGCCGCGCCGCCATCGGCACCGGTCCCTACCGCATCGGCACCTACCGCCCCGGCGATCGCACCGAATTCACCCGCAACCCCGATTACTGGCGGGGCGCGGAGCCCTGGGCCCGCGTCTCCTACCGCTTCATCGCCAATGACGCGGCGCGCACCGCCGGCATCCTGGCCGGCGACCTCGATGTGATCGACCAGGTGCCGAGTTCCGACATCGCGCGGCTGCGACAGAACCCGCGCGTCTCGATCTCGGAGATCCAGGGCCTGCGCCTGATCTACCTGATGACCGATTTCTCCCGCACCGATGGCCCGCCCGTCCATGTCTCGGACAATGAAGGCCGCCCCCTGCCCCGCAACCCGATGCTGGATGCGCGTGTCCGCCGCGCGCTCTCCGTCGCCATCGACCGGGAAGCGCTGTCGGACCGCGTGATGGAAGGCACGGCGCGCCCCACCGGCCAGTGGCTGCCGCCGGGGTCCTATTCCTACAACCCCGCCGTCACCGCCCCGCGCCCGGACCCGGAAGCCGCCCGCCGCCTGCTGGCGGAAGCGGGCTTCCCGCAGGGCTTCCGCCTGACGCTGCATACCCCGAACGACCGCTACCCCAATGACGCCCGTACCGCCCAGGCGGTGGCGCAGATGTGGACGCGCATCGGCGTGCGCACCCAGGTCGAATCCCTCCCCTGGGCAGCCTATGCCGCCCGCACCGCGCGGCAGGAACACAATGCCCGCCTGGCCGGCTGGGGCAGCGTGACCGGGGAGGCCAGCTACATGCTGGTCAACATCTTCGGCACCTTCGACCGGGAGAAGCGCACCGGCGCCTCCAACAACTCCCGCTACTCCAACCCGGAGCTGGATGCGCTGACGGCCCGCGCCACCGCGACGCTGGACGATGCGGCGCGGGAGCGGCTGTTGCAGGAAGCGGTCGCGATGGTGGACCGGGAGACGGCGATGATCCCGCTCTTCCAGCTGGTCAACTTCTGGGCGACGCGCCGCGGCATCACCTACGAGCCGCGCATGGATGAGCGGACCGTCGCGATGGGCGCCCGGCCATCCAACTGAGGTGAGGTGGCGGGGGGGGCTCGCGGCCGCCCCGCCTATTCCTCCTGCGCCGCCGCCACCGGCAGGATCGCCGTCTCCTTCGGGCTGGCCAGGGCCAGGATCGTTTCCGTCCGCTCCACGCCCGGCTGGCCGCGCACTTCGTCCGACACGAAGGCTTCCAGCGCGGCGATGTCGGCCAGGCGCAGCTTCACCAGGTAGCACCAGGCGCCGGTGACGGTGTGGCATTCCAGCACCGCCTCATGCCGCTTCATGGCGCGCAGGAAGGTGGCGTCGTCCTTCCCCGGCCGCATGGCGACGAAGACGAAGGCCAGCAGCGGGCAGCCGGCGGCCACGGGGTCCAGGTCGATCCGCCAGCCGCGGATCACGCCCCGCTCCTCCAGCCGCTTCACGCGCTCCGCGGTGGCGGAGACGGACAGGCCGGCGGCCTTGGACAGTTCAGCCAGCCCCGCCGCGCCGTTCTCCTGCAGCGCGACGACCAGGTTGCGATCGATCTCATCCATGGCGGCAGGTTAGCGCGGACGCCCGCAAAAAAGAAACGGCGGCCTTTCGGCCGCCGTTCCGTTCCGATGCGCAGCAGGCGGCCGCCAAGGGCGGCCGAGGCCGCGAATGCGGCCCGCCGGTAGTCCGGCGAGCCAAGCCGGCGGAGCCGGCGCCCGGCGCCTGAGGGCTAGATGTAATGCTCGGCCAGCGGCTTGAAGCCGTTGAAGGCCTGGCTGGCATAGGTGGTGACATAGGCGCCCGTGGCGATCAGTTCCACGCGGTCGCCGCAATCCAGCGCCAGCGGCAGCCGGTAGTTGGACTTCTCATACAGCGTGTCCGTGCTGTCGCAGGTCGGGCCCGCGATGGTCACGGGGCCTTCCGCGCCGCCGTCATGGGGCGTGCGGAAGGCGTAGCGGATGGCCTCGCCCTCCGTCTCCGCCAGCCCGCCGAAGCGCCCGATGTCGAGGTAGACCCAGCGCACCGGATCATCCTCCCCCTTGCGGGAGACGAGCACGACCTCGGAGGATACCACGCCGGCATCGCCCACCATGAAGCGGCCGGGCTCGATGACCATCTCCGGCAGCGCATTGCCGAAATGCTCGGCCATGGCGCCCATGATGGCATCGCCGAAAGCGTCGATCTCCGGCACCTCGGCGCGGTAGCGCACGGGGTAGCCGCCGCCGAGATTGACCATGCGGAGGTTCACGCCGGCCTGGCGCAGGTCGGTGAACAGCATGGCCACGCGGGCGATCGCCGCCTGGTAGGCGCCGGTCTGCGTCTGCTGGGAGCCGACATGGAAGGAGATGCCATAGGGGTCGAGACCCCATTCGGCCGCCTTCACCATCAGCGCCTTCGCCATCCCCATCTCGCAGCCGAACTTGCGGGAAAGCGGCCATTCCGCGCCCTTGTTCTCGACCAGGATGCGGCAATAGACGCGCGCGCCCGGCGCGTGCTGGGCGAGCTTCTTCAACTCCGGCTCGCTGTCGAAGGCGTACATGGTGACGCCGGCCGCATGCGCGGCCTTGATGGCGCTGACCTTCTTGACGGTGTTGCCGAAGGAGATGTCGGCCGGGCGCGCACCGGCGGCCAGGCAGGCCTCGATCTCTTCCCAGGAGGCCGCGTCGAAGGATGAGCCGAGCGCGGTCAACCGATCGAGGATCGGGGCGGCCGGGTTCGCCTTCACCGCGTAATAGACGCGGGCGAGCGGCATCGCGGCCATCAGGCGGCGGTAATTCTGCTCGACGCGGTCCACATCCAGCACGAGGCAGGGCGTGGCCGGCGCGTGGTCGCGCAGATACGCGGCGATCTTTGGGTTCATCGCGCCCAAACTCCCCAAACGGCGGGGGCGGCCCTGCGGGGCGGCCCCAGATTGACGAAACGGTCGAACGAACCAGCGACCAAGTTGAACCGGCGGGGTGAGCCGCCGGGGTTGCCAGAACGCTTGACGTCGTTGCGTTAACCTTGCGCCGCGGTGACCATGGATGTGCGACAGCGCCCGTCACCCTTTGGGGGCTTCGGCCGCATCGTCGTCCTTGGTTCCGTGGGCCTGGGGCCTTCGGCACGTGCGTACTGCGTCTGGGGCGGCATATAGGCGCGACGCCCCCGGCTGGAAAGCGCCTTTTTCGCCCCTGGCCGTTTTTTTTCCGCGGGGTCGGTTAAGGCGCCGGAAACACCGCCTGTCGGCCCCCCGGGGGCGCCGGGATGGCTCCTGGAAACCCCTGACTTCCCGCGCGATTCAGCCGGAACCGCGAGTCGCACCCCAGGAAAAGACTGGGTTTGCCGCCGCCAGCGCCCGCGAATTTCCTGGCGTTACCCACGATGTTTCTGTTATGTTCCCAGCGCCGCCGGGACAGGCGCGCCCGCCCACCGGCCCGAAGGCCGGCGGCGGGCGCCGGGACCACCCCGCGATGTGCGACTAAACGCCCTAAATCGGCATAAACGGCTTAAACGGCTTAGTGGCTCAAAGGCCACAGCGCCGCTTCAGCTCGCCAGCAGCCCGCCATTCGTCACCGTGATGCGGCTGGCCCGGCAGACATTCACGCCGCGGATCTCGGCCGCCCGGCCATTGGTCCAGACGACGCGGAAATCGTAATTGCCGGTATTGGCGGCGCGGTAGGACACCTGCCGGCCCGGCGGCAGCACGCTCTGCCCCAGCTGGTCATTGCCCCAGCCGCCCAGGCTGGAATGGCTGAAATACAGCCGCTCCACCGTCGCGCCGGAGTTGTTCACCACGACGAAGCTGGTGTCGCAGGCCTGCGACACCGGCTGCTGCACCACCACCACCTGCTGGGGCTGCTGGGGCGTGCAGGCCCCCAGCATCAGGGCCGCGCCAGCCAGCACGCCCAATGCGCCACGACGGATCATTGTCTGTCTCCCGAGGACTTTCCCACCCAACGGGACGAATCTAGGTCGTGACGAAACCGTCACACAAGCCGGGGGCGAGCCTGATTCAGGCGATCAACCCGGTGGTCGGGGAAGACGGGTCCGCCGCCGGCGACCGCGGCATGCGCCCCGCAAGGAAGGCGTCCCGCCCCGCCTCCACCGCTGCCTTCATGGCGCGCGCCATGCGGACGGGGTCGCGGGCATGGGCGATGGCGGAATTCAGCAGCACCGCGTCGCAGCCGAGTTCCATGGCCAGCGCCGCGTCACTCGCCGTGCCAATGCCGGCATCGACCAGTACCGGCACCTTGGATTGCGCGATGATCGCCCGGATCATGAAGGGGTTCGCGACGCCAAGCCCCGACCCGATCGGCGCGCCGAGCGGCATGATGGCGACGCAGCCCATCTCCTCCAGCCGCTTCGCGGCCACGGGGTCGTCGGCGCAATAGACCATCACCTCGAACCCGTCCTTGATCAGGGCCTCGGCGGCTTCGAAGGTCGCGCGCATGTCGGGGTAGAGGAAGGGCGGCGGGCCCAGCACTTCCAGCTTCACCAGGTTCCAGCCCCCGGCCTCCCGCGCCAGACGCAGCGTGCGGACCGCATCCTGCGCGGTGAAGCAACCGGCGGTGTTCGGCAGGTAGGTGTAGCGATCCGGCGGCACGAAATCCTGCAGCATGGGCTGGGAGGCGTCGGAGAGGTTCACGCGCCGCACCGCGACCGTCACCATCTCCGCGCCGCTGGCCTCGATGGAGGCCGCGGTCTCCTCGAGGCTCTTGTAGCGCCCCGTGCCCACGACCAGGCGGGAGCGGAAGCGGCGGCCGGCGACGGTCCAGCCTTCGTCGGTGTCAGCCAGGGGGGCGATCCCGTCCATCTCAGCCACCTCCGATGAAATGCACGATCTCAAGCCGGTCCCCGGCGCCGAGTCGCGTGGCAGCCCAGGCGGAACGCGGCACGATCTCCAGGTTCCGCTCCACCGCCACCTTCGGCGCCGCAAGCCCGATGAGGTGCAACAGGTCATGCACGGAGGCGCCTTCCGGCACCTGGCGCGCTTCGCCGTTCACCTCGATGGATATCGTCCCCGTCATGCCCGGAACATGGCGGGCGGCGGCGGCCGGGACAAGAGATCGGGGGGCGCGGCGGGCGCGGGTCTGGCATATCCCAGGGCCGGGCAGGCCGCCCACAACCCGGGCGCGTGCTTGCCCGGCGCGGAGGCACCGTGCTAGGCGCACCCTTCCCTGCGAGCCAGTCGCGAGAAACGGGACATCCCTTCTTGACGCCGACTTCCCTGAGACCGGCGATGATCGCCGTGCTGAACGGTCCGAACCTCAACCTGCTCGGCACCCGCCAGCCGGAGATCTATGGCGCCGAGACGCTGGACGACGTGGAGGCGCTCTGCGCCGAAACGGCCGAGCAGCTCGGCCTCGCGATCGATTTTCGCCAGACGAATGGCGAGGGCGAACTGGTGACCTGGGTGCAGGAATGCCGCGGCCGCGCCGCCGGCATCATCATCAACCCCGCCGCCTACAGCCACACCTCCATCGCCCTGATGGACGCGCTGAAGGCCGTGGACCTCCCGATCGTGGAGGTCCACATCTCCAACATCCACCGCCGGGAGGAATTCCGGCACCTGAGCTACGTGTCCAAGGTGGCCACGGGCGTCATCGCGGGCCTCGGCATCCGGGGCTATGCGCTGGCGCTGCGCGCCATGGCGGATATCGTCGCCGCAGAAGGAGAGCCCTGAATGTCGGGCGTCCAATTCGACCCCGCGGCGATCCGCGAACTCGCGAAGATCCTGCGGGAGACCGACCTGACCGAGATCGAGCTGGTCGAGAAGGACAGCCGCATCCGGGTCGCGCGCCAGATCACCGTGCAGCAGGTCGCGACCGTCGCCGCCGGCCCCGCCGCGGCACCGGCCGCCGCCGCGGCCGCCCCGGTCGCCGCGCCGCCCGCCCCCGTCAGCGATGCCGCCCATCCCGGCGCCGTCACCTCCCCCATGGTCGGCGTCGCCTACCTGGCGCCGGAACCGGGGGCCGCGCCCTTCATCACGGTCGGTGGCCGCGTGGCGCAGGGCCAGACGGTGCTGCTGATCGAGGCGATGAAGACCTTCAACCAGATTCGCGCGCCCCGCGCCGGCGTCGTGACGCGGATCCTGATCGAGAGCGGGTCGCCGGTCGAATACGGCGAACCCATGCTCATCATCGAGTGATCGGGACAGCATCATGTTCGGCAAGGTCCTGATCGCGAACCGGGGCGAGATCGCGCTCCGCGTCCATCGCGCCTGCCAGGAGATGGGCATCCGCACCGTCGCCGTGCATTCGACGGCCGACAGCACCGCCATGCATGTGCGGCTCGCGGATGAAAGCGTCTGCATCGGCCCGCCCTCGGCCCGCGACAGCTACCTGAACATGGCGGCCATCCTGTCGGCCGCCGCCATCACCGGCGCCGACGCCATCCACCCGGGCTACGGCTTCCTGTCGGAGAACGCGAATTTCGCGGAGATGGTGGAGGCCCACGGCCTGGCCTTCATCGGCCCGACGGCCGCGCATATCCGCATGATGGGCGACAAGATCGCGGCCAAGGACGCGATGCGCTCCCTCGGCGTCCCCCTCGTCCCCGGCAGCCTCGGCGCGCTGGAGAGCTTCGAGGAAGCCCGCGCGGTGGCGGATGAGATCAAGTACCCCGTCCTCATCAAGGCCGCCGCCGGCGGTGGTGGGCGCGGCATGAAGGTGGCGCGCAGCGAGGATGAGCTGGAGGAAGCCTGGCGGGTCGCGCGCACCGAATCCAAGGCCGCCTTCGGCGATGACAGCGTCTACATGGAGAAGTACCTGGACCGCCCGCGGCATATCGAGCTGCAGGTGATGGCGGACATGCACGGCAATGTCGTGCATTTCGGGGAGCGTGACTGCTCCCTCCAGCGCCGCCACCAGAAGCTGGTCGAGGAAGCCGGAAGCCCCGTGCTGACGGCGGCCGAGCGCGATGCGCTGGGCGCGCAGGTGACGAAGGGCCTGAAGCAGCTCGGCTACCGCAATGCCGGCACGCTGGAATTCCTGTGGCAGGATGGCCAGTTCGCCTTCATCGAGATGAACACCCGGCTGCAGGTCGAACATCCCGTGACGGAGATGGTCTGCAACGTCGACCTGGTGAAGGAACAGCTGCGCGTCGCCGCCGGCGAACCGCTGGGCTACACCCAGGCGGATATCCGCTTCTCCGGCCACGCCATCGAATGCCGCATCACGGCGGAGGATCCCGAGACCTTCGCCCCCAACCCCGGCCGGGTGGACATGTACCACGCGCCGGGCGGGCTCGGCGTTCGCGTCGATAGCGCGCTCTATTCCGGCTACACCGTGCCGCCGCATTACGACAGCCTGGTCGCCAAGCTGGTCGTGCATGGGCAGACGCGGGCGGAGGCAATCGCGCGCCTCAAGCGGTCGCTGGACGAGATGGTGGTCAGCGGCATCAAGACCACCCTGCCGCTGCACCAGCGCATCGTGGCGGACCCGGAATTCCAGGCCGGCGACTACACCATCCACTGGCTGGAGAAGTTCGTCAGCCGGGGTCACTGATACCAACGGCCCGATGGAGTGACCTGCGGCCGACGAAGTCGGCCGAGGCCGCGAATGCGGCCCGCGGCCAGTGCGTCACGCCGAAGGCGTGCCAGAGGCACGGTCACGGCACTGCCGTGACGCCAAGCCCGCGGAGCGGGCGCCGGCGATTGAGGCACGAAAAAGGAATACCAACGAGTCGCTGCAAGCGGCCGTTGGTATGAGACATTCCTCGCCCTGGACAGCCAGGGCGGGTAGGATGGCCTGGTGAGCCGAAGACAGTTCGACATCACCCCGGAACTCATGCTCCGCGCCTATCGCGCGGGGCTGTTCCCCATGGCGGAAACCCGCCGGGGCGACCGGCTCTATTGGCTGGACCCCGAGATGCGCGGCGTGCTGCCGCTGGACCGTTTCCATCTGTCCCGGCGCCTGGCGCGGACGGTGCTGGCGGGCGACTACCTCATCACCACCAACCGCGACTTCGCCGGCGTCATCGCGGGCTGCGCGGCGCCGGCGGCGGGGCGGGAGGACACCTGGATCAACCCGGAGATCGAGCGCCTGTTCAGCACCCTGCATCGCATGGGCCACGCCCATTCGGTGGAGGCCTGGGCCCCGGCGGAGGGCGGGCCGAAGCTGGTGGGCGGCCTCTACGGCGTGGCGCTTGGCGGCGCCTTCTTCGGGGAGAGCATGTTCAGCACGGCGCGGGACGCCTCCAAGGTCGCCCTCGTCCACCTGGTGGCCCGCCTCCGCCTCTTTGGCTTCACGCTGCTCGACAGCCAGTTCCAGACGACCCACCTGGCCCAGTTCGGCTGCACGGAGATCCCCCGCCAGGCCTATAAGCACCTGTTGTCGGAGGCGGTGGAGGAACAGGCGCGCTGGGACGACGAACCGGACCCGGCGGCGGTGGAGGCCGAGGTACGCCGCCTCCGGGACGCCAGCCGCGGCGAATAGCTACCGGTTGACCGGCCAGGGGCGCTGGCCCGGCGGCAGGGTGCCGGCGCGCGGGTCGGGGCCGAAGCGGTTCGGGCCGGTCTCGCCATGCTGGCAGTACCAGATCAGCAGGATGATCCAGCCGATCAGCGGCACGAGGATCAGCAACTGCCACCAGCCGCTGCGCCCATCATCATGCAGCCGCCGCGCGCCGACGGAGATGGAGGGGATCAGCAGCGCCACCGCCAGGACGGCGCCCAGCACGCCGCCCGTCGCCGCATCGTCGATGATGCCGGCAATGACCTGCGCCAGCATGCTGAAGAGTTGGAAGAACCAGAACTCCGATCGCCGCGCCCGGCCGGCGAAGGTCGCGTAGTTGCGCAGCGCGCTGGCGACGGCATCGGGGAAGTTCATGCGCGCTCCATCCTGGCCGGGGGGCGCCTCAATTGGCGCGGCATTCCATGATGCGGATGTCGTAGACCGGATGTTCCAGCATGTTCACGCCGGGGGCTTCCGCGAACATCCAGCCGCGGAAGACCGCCGCGCCATTGGCGGGCGCCCGGCTGTCCGTGATCTCCAGCCAGGCGGCGGCGTCCGGCACCTCATCCGGCGCGCGGGCGTTGCAGGACCGGACGGTGATGGTCAGGCTGCCGAAGCGCTCCGGCTGGTTCAGCGTGGCGCGCAGCGTGATGACGCGCGCCGTTACCTTGTCCAGCGCCTGGAGGACCGCGATGCGCTGCGGCCGCCATTCCTGCGCGGCGGCGGGCATCGCCAGCCCGCAGGCCAGCATCGCGGCGACGATGGCGGTCCGGATCATGCGGCGCGCTTCGGGCTCGGCAGGGCGGCGACCATCTCGGCCAGGATGCGCCGCATGGCGGCCTCGTCCACGCCCATCAGTACCGCATCCTCGAAGGCATCGCGCAGCACCTGCGCGGCCTCCCGGTGGTTCTCCGCCAGCACCTTCAGCTTCTCCCGGCACGACAGCGGCGCGCCATCGGCGCCCGGCCAGGCGGCGGGCGGGTCGAGTGGCGTGGTCATGGCCGGGGCGTGGCGGCGCCTTCCGGTGCCTGTGCCCCAGGGGACTGGGCGCCCGGGGAGGAGGAGGACCCCTGGGTCATGGAGAAGATGAATCGTCCCAGCAGGCTTTCCAGGCTGATCGCGGATTGGGTGATGGTGATCTCCCCCCCGTCCCGCAGCATCCGCTCCGACCCGCCCGGCACCAGGGAGACGAAGCGCCCGCCCAGCAGCCCCTCGCTCGCGATCTCCGCGGAGCTGTCGGAGGGGATGCGCAGGCTGCCATCGATGCGCATGGTCAGCACGGCCAGGAAGCTCTGCGGATCGATCCGTTGGCCGGTGATGGAGCCCACCTTCACGCCGGCGATGCGCACATCCGCCCCGGGGGCCAGCCCGTCGATCCGGTCGAACTTGGCGGTCAGCGTCAGCGCCGGCCCGGACATGGTCGTCCGGCCGCTATTGGTGACGGCGAAGAGAAGGAAGCCGGCGGCCACCAGCAGCACCACGGCGCCGGCCATGACCTCGGCGATCGAACGGCCCTTCATGCGGAGGGGTCCTGCCTGCGGTCCCGCATCAGGTGCCGGGGGTCCATGCCTCGTAGTCGCCGGTCGTCACGGCGCGGCGGCCACCGGCATAGTCGTGCCCGGCGGGGCGATAGGCATTGGCCGTGCCGGTCTGGTTGGGCTGGTGGTCCAGCATCCAGGCATGGCGCTTCGTCTCCGGCAGCGGCGCCGGCGCGGTGTGATGCAGCCAGCCATGCCATTCCGGCGGCACCTTGGTGGCTTCCGCCGCACCGGCGAACAGCACCCAGCGGCGCTTGCGGCCATAGGCACGGTAATCGGCCTTGGACTCGTAATAGGCGTTGCCGAAGCGGTCCGTGCCGATCTTGCGGCCGGACAGGGCGGAGGTGAGGCGCAGCAGCACCGACATCGGAGATCCTCGCAGCGGCCCAAGGGGGGACGGCCTGGGGGAGGCCGGCCCGCCATGTGCGGACGTCGGCAGTTTCGCACAATGGGGCCCGCCGCGCAAAATCCGCGGAGCCGATGCGTGTCACCGATTCTGTCCACAGGATGTTGCGGTTCCGGCGCCGCAACACCACCACATACGGCTTCCGTCCCGGCCCGAGGGCCCCTAAGGTGGCGGTATGACAAGCTTGGCCGGGACGATCTGGGACGGAATGGCTCTGTGGCGCACCCGCGCCGCGCCGGACCCGGATTCGAAGCCCCGCGCCGTCGCCCTCCCCGTCTCCTGGGATGAGGAAGCGGCGGAGGCCATTGCCGCCATCGCCCCGGGCCACGCCCCGGTCGCCCTGCCCCGCCTGGCGGAGGGCTGGATCGCGCCCCTCGTCACCCGCGGCCGCCAGCTCGGCATCCTGGCCGATGCGGCGGAAGGGGATCGCATGGCCCATGCGCTGCGCGGCCTGCTTCTGGCGCGCGCGGCGGCGCCGGGGCTCGCCATCTGGCGCGGCGATGCCCGCTCCGCCAGCCGCTTCGTGCTGAACCTGCCGGCCTTCCTGGATGCGGAAGGCGGCTTCGATGCCGGCGCCTATGCCGCCGCCGTCGCGGTCGGCGTCCGGATGCTGGACATCTGGACGGGCGCGAAGTCGCCCCGCCTGTCGATCGGCTTCGCCGACCTCGCCGGCCTGCTGGCGGGCCTGGGCCTTTCCTATGATTCCGCGGAGGCCCGCGCCGTCGGCGCCGCCATCGCCGCCCTGACCCGCGGCGCGGCAGAGGCCGAGTCGGGCCGGATCGCGGAGCGCCTTGGCGCGCGGGAGCCGGTGGCGCTGATCGCCCCCTCCCCGCCCGAAGCGACCGTCGTGCCGGGCCTGGCCGCCGCCGCCCGCGCCGCGCTCGATGAAGCGGCCGGCAGCCTCGGCCTGCGGCACCAGGCGCTGGTCGCCCTCGCCGCCCCGGATGCGGTGGAACGCCTGCTGGGCGCGGAGATCGGCGGCCTGGCCCCGGCCAGTGGGCCGACGCGCCTGTCGCTGGACCGCGAGGGCTGGGTGGCGGAGGTGCCGACCCGCGCCGCGCTCCGCCTCGGCCGGGCGGAGGCCGAGCGCCTCCTCGCCCCCGCCCCCGATTCGACCTGGATCGCCATGGCGCAGGCCATCGCGCCCTTCCTGCATGTCGCGCCGCCGATGCCGCTCGCCAGCGCCGCGCCGGCCAGCGCCCCCGCGCCCCTGCCCGCCCGCGCCACCGGGCTGCCGACGCGGCCGGGCGGCAGCGTTTGGCGCGTCTCGGTCGGCGGCCACAAGGTCGTGCTCCGCACCACGGAGGACGGCGCCGGCAAGCTGTCCGAGGTCTCGATCGCGCTGACCAAGGAAGGTGCGGCCTATCGCAGCCTGATGGATGCGATGCTGCATTCCGTCTCCATCGGGCTGCAGTACGGCGTGGCGCTGGACCATTACGTGGAGGCCCACGCCTATACCCGCTTCGGCCCCGCCGGCGCGGTGGAGGGCGACCCGGCGATCCGCCGCGCGACCTCGGTGCTCGACTGGGCCTTCCGGCGGCTGGCGCTGGACTATCTCGGCCGGCGCGACCTGGCCGATCCCTCGGAAGAGGATTGCGCGCCCGATGCCACGGGGCATGCCGCCGAACAGGCGCCGCTGCTTCCGATGGACCTGCCGGCCTCCCCGGCGCCGCGCACGCGCCGCCGGCAGTTCAAGCTGGTCGGGTAGCGTTTTCCGCCCAGCCGACGCAGTCTCCCGCCCGGCAAGAACGGAGACCGCGCCATGGCTGGAACGATCGAAGGCAACCTCGCGAAGCTCGGCATCACGCTGCCGGTGCCGGCCGCGCCGGTGGCGAACTACATCGCCTACAACATCGTGGGGAATCTGCTGGTCGTCTCCGGCCAGATCCCCTTCGTGGATGGCAAGGTCGCCTTCACCGGCAAGGTCGGCGCTGGCGTTTCCATCGAACAGGGGCAGGAAGCGGCGCGGGTCTGCTTCATCAACCTGGTGGCGCAGGTGAAGGCCGCCTGCGGCGGGGACCTGGATCGCGTGAAGCGCGTGGTGCGCCTCGGCGGCTTCATCGCGGCGGGGCCGGACTTCACGCAGCACGCGGTGGTGATGAACGGCGCTTCCGACCTGGCGGTCGCCGTGTTCGGGGAAGCCGGGCGCCATGCGCGCACCACCATCGGCGTGCCGTCCCTGCCCGCCGATGCCGCGGTGGAAGTGGAAGGGATGTTCGAGATCGCCTGAGGCCGTCTTGAGCATCGCCACCCCGCCCCAAACTGGAGTCGCATGCCCGACACGGCGCCATCCCTGAGCCTTTCGCTCCATCCCTCCATCGCGGACATCCCCGCGCCGGACTGGGATGCCTGCGCGGGGCCGGGGAATCCCTTCGTCAGCCACGCCTTCCTCCTCGCGCTGGAGGAATCGGGCAGCGTGGGGCCGCGGACGGGGTGGCTGCCGCAGCATGCGGCGCTGCGCGACGATGGCGGGCGGCTGCTGGCCTGCGCGCCGATGTATGCGAAGACGCACAGCCAGGGCGAGTACGTCTTCGACCATGGCTGGGCGGATGCCTTCGAGCGTGCGGGCGGCCGCTACTATCCGAAGCTCCAGGTGGCCGCCCCCTTCAGCCCGGTGCCCGGCCCGCGGCTGCTGGTTCGCGAAGGCGCGGGGATCGGGGTGGAGGCGCTGGCCCAGGGGCTGGTGCAGGCCTGCGGGCAGCTCGACCTCTCCTCCATCCACGTCACCTTCTGCGAGGCGCGGGAGTGGGAGGCGCTGGGCCAGGCGGGCTGGCTGCAACGCATCGGCACGCAGTTCCACTGGACCAATGCGGGCTACGGGACCTTCGACGACTTCCTGGCCGCGCTGGCATCCCGCAAGCGGAAGCAGATCAAGCGGGAGCGGCGCGATGCCGAAGCCTCCGGCTTCGTCTGCAAGACCCTGCGCGGGCATGAGATCACGCCCCGGCACTGGGAGGCGTTTCATCGTTTCTACGTCTCCACCTCCGACAAGAAATGGGGCCGCAGCGCGTACTTGAAAAAATCCTTCTGGCCGCTGCTGGGCGAAAGGCTCGGCGACAGGGTCGTGCTGATGGTGGCGGAGCAGGATGGGGAACCCGTCGCCGGCGCGCTGAACCTGCTGGGGCAGGATGCGCTGTATGGCCGCAACTGGGGCTGCCTGGTGGACGCCCCCTTCCTGCATTTCGAGCTCTGCTACTACCGCGCCATCGATTTCGCCATCGAGCACAAGCTGCCCCGCGTGGAGGCCGGCGCCCAGGGCGAGCACAAGATCCAGCGCGGCTACCTGCCCGTGCCGACCTATTCCGCGCATTGGATCGAACATCGCGGGTTGCGCCGCGCGGTGGATGATTTCCTGGCCCAGGAACGCCCCGCGATGATGCGGGAGATCGGGGCACTCGCGGAAATGTCGCCCTTCAAGAGGGATGGCGAAGGCTGAGCGGCGGCTTCTAGGAACCCCTCGAACGGGTGTAGGCTCCGCCCCGTGCTCCTCGCCTATTTCCAGCTGGCGCTGTCCATGGCGTTCGTCGGCGCCAATGTGGGCGTGGCGAAGCTGCTGGCGGCGGACCTGCCCATCCCCATGATCGCGGGCCTGCGCTGCGCGCTGGCCGTGCTGGTGCTGTGGCCGCTGGCGAAAGCCATGGAGGGCCTGCCGCGCATCCAGCGGCGCGGCCTGTGGAACCTGGCACTCCAGGCCTTCTTCGGCACGGTCATCTACAATGCGGGGCTGCTGGCCGGCCTCCGGCTGACCACGGCGCTGGAAGCGGGGCTCGTGCTGGCGACGCTGCCCGCCGTCGTCGCCATCGGCAGCGCCTTGTGGCTGCGGGAAAGGCTGCCGCCGCGGCAATGGGCGGCGGTGGCGCTGGCCGCCTTCGGCATGGCGGCGATCACGCTGGCGCGGCTCGGCAGCGATGGCGCGCATGGCAGCGTGATCGGCAATCTCCTCGTCTTCGGCGGCGTGTGCGGGGAAGCGCTCTATGTGCTGCTCGCCAAGCGCCTGGCGGGCCATGCGCCGGTCGTCACCGCCAGCCTCTGGATGCAGGTGTTCTCCGCGCTGATGCTGCTGCCCTTCTGCATCCCGGTGGCGGGCGCCGTGGTGGCGCTGACGGAACCCGCGACGGCGGGGCTGCTGGTCTTCCATTCTCTGACGGCTTCTGTCCTGTGCCTCCTGCTCTGGTACCAGGGCATCAGACGCGCACCGGCGGGCATCGCCGGCGTCTTCACGGCCTTCCTGCCCGCGACCTCCGCCCTCGTCGCCATCTTCTTCCTGGGAGAGGCCTTCACCGCCACCCATGCCGCGGGTTTTGTTCTGTTGACGGGCAGCATGCTGCTGGCGACCTGGCCTGCCCGGAGGCCGTCGCGGCGGTAGCGGAAAGGCTTCGCCAGCGGCGCGGGGCGCTGTTACGCTCCCCGCGTGAGACGAACCAAAGCCCTGCGCCTGGTGCTCCTCGGGGGCGGTGTGACCACCCTGCTCGCAGCCTGCGGCGACGATGATGCCCGCGCCCAGGAATGCGCGCGGGCGCGGGCGGAACTGCGCCCCAACGCGGAGCAGATCTGCCAGCGCAGCACGTCGCGTTCCTCCTCCTCCTTCTCCCGCTCCTGGTTCAGCGGCCGGACCTCCTCCGCCACCGATAGCGTCAGCCATGGCGGTTCCTCCGCCCGCAGCGGCTTCGGGGGCTCCTCCTCCTCGGGCGGCGGCTGAGCGTGCAGCGCGTCTCGATGGCCCCGCGGCCGGACCTGCGGGAACGCGCCGCGCGGCTCGGCTTCGCCTTCGCGGAAATCGCCGGCGAGCCCTATTGGGACGAGACCGCCTGCTACCGCTTCACAAGCGCCGCGATCGACACGCTGGACGATGCGACGGTGGAGATCGAGGCGCGGTGCCGGGAGGCGGTGGATTATGCCGTGCGACACGGCATGCACGGCCCGCTCGGCATTCCCGCCGGCGCCTGGCCGCTGGTGGAGAAATCCTGGGAGAAGCGGGAACCCTCTCTCTACGGGCGGCTCGACCTGCGCTGGGACGGCACCGGGGCGCCGAAGCTGCTGGAATACAACGCCGACACGCCGACCGCGCTGTTCGAGGCCAGCGTCATCCAGTGGGAATGGCTGCAATGCCTGAGCGAGGGCGAGCCCCGCCCCGCTGACCAGTTCAATTCGATCCATGAGGCGCTGATCGCCGCCTGGCCGACCATGGACCTGCCGGCGCGCGTGCATTTCGCCTGCGTGCGGAACCACGCGGAGGATCGCGGCACTATCGACTACCTCCGCGACACCGCCATCCAGGCGGGGATCGAGGCGCCCTTCCTGTTCATGGACGAGATCGGCTGGGGCCGCGGCCGCTTCCGGGACATGGAGGAGCGGGAGATCGCCGCGATCTTCAAGCTCTACCCCTGGGACTGGCTGCTGGCGGAGCCCTTCGCCGCCAACATCGCCACCGCGCCGACTCGCTGGATCGAGCCCTGCTGGCGCCTCATCCCCGCCTCCAAGGCGTTTCTCTCCCTGCTCTGGTACCTGTTCCCGGACCACCCCAACCTGCTGCCGGCCTTTCTCGAACCCGGGAAGACCGGCGGGCCGGAACTGTCCAAGCCGCTCTGGGGGCGGGAGGGTGCGAACATCACCGCGCCGGGGATCGAGACGCCGGGCCCCTATGCCGCGCAGCCGCGCCTCTGGCAGGAATATGCCGAACTGCCCTGCTTCGATGGCCGCTACCCCGTGATCGGGTCCTGGATCATCGCGGGGCGCGCCTGCGGGATCGGCATCCGGGAGGATGCGACGCCCATCACGCGGGACAGCAGCCGCTTCGTGCCGCACCTCTTCGAGGGAGTGACCCCATCGTGACCAGCCTCGCCACCCTGCCCGGCTTCCTGATCTACTTCATCGTCGGCATCGCGCTGCTGTCGGGGGCGATGGCGGTCTATCTGCGCGTGACGCCCCATGCCGAACTGGCGCTGATCCGCGCGGGGAATGAGGGCGCGGCCATCGGCTTCGCTGGCGCCATGATCGGCTTCGCCCTCCCCATCGCCAGCGCCTTCGCGCATAGCGTGAACATCCTGGATGCCGCGGTCTGGGCGGTGGTGGCGCTGGTGGTACAGACGCTGGCCTTCTTCGTCGCCGCCCGGCTGCTGGGCAGCGGCTGGCGCGAGTCGATGGAAAAGGGGGGGCGTGCCGGATCCGTGCTGAAGGCGGCGGTGGCCATCGCGGTCGGGATGCTGAACGCGGCGTGCTTGAGCACGTAGCTTGAGGGCTTGGTTCGCCTGCACGGGGGCGGAGCTTCTGGCGCGGGACCCGCGCGACACGATCGGGCGCCTGGCCGCCGCCCAGCAATCCCGCGGCTACGCCGGCAGCGTGGACCAGGACTACGCCTGGCAGCAGCAGCTCCATGCCCTGGCCGTGGCGATCGCGGAGGCGGGCGGCCAAGCCTGGACCATCGCGCTGGAATACGACCTGCTGCGCCTGGAAAAGCGCATCGACGCCGTGGTGCTGACGGACCGCGCGATCATCGCGATGGAGTTCAAGACCGCCGCCGCGTCCAGTGCGACCCTGGCAGAGGCCGAGGATTACGCGCTGGATCTGCGCGACTTCCACGCCGGCAGCCGCAGCCATCCCATCCTGCCGGTGCTGGTGGCGGGCACCGGCGGCTTCGCCCCGCCCGTCCAGCCACCGCTGATCTGGCATGGCGTGACGCAGCCCATCGCCTGCGGCAGCGGTGGCCTCGGCGCCGCCTTGCGCTGGGTGCAGTCCACTGCACCGGAACCCGCCACGCCCCTGGATGGCGCGGCCTGGCTCGACGCCCCCTACCGCCCCGTGCCGACCATCGTGGAGGCGGCGACGCTGCTCTATGCCCGCAATGGGGTGCGGGAGATCGCGACGGCGCGGGCGGACGCCGCCAACCTGACGCGCACCGCGCAGGCGATCCGCGACGCGGTGGCGCTGGCGCAGCGGGATGCCGCGAAGATCGTCGTCTTCGTCACCGGCAGCCCCGGCGCGGGCAAGACGCTGTGCGGCCTCAACGCCATCTTCGGCGAGGCGCGGATGGATGGCGCCGCCTTCCTGACCGGCAATGCGCCGCTGGTCACGGTGCTGCGCGCCGCCCTGGCGCGGGATGCGGTGGCGCGTGGCGACTGCAAGCGGCCGGAAGCCGAGCGCCGCGTGAAGGCCGCGCTGCAGAACGTACATCGCTTCCTGGAGGACAATGCCAGGCCCGGCCTGATGGCGCCGCCGCCCGAACGCCTGATCGTCTTCGACGAAGCGCAGCGCGCCTGGGATGAGGCCAAGGCCGTGCTGGGCACGCGCAACAAGCCCTCGACGCTCACGATGAGCGAGCCCGCCCACACCCTCGACATCATGGGCCGCCATGCCGGCTGGGCGGTGATCGTCGCGCTGATCGGCAATGGGCAGGAGATCAACACCGGGGAGGCCGGGCTGTCCGAATGGGGCCGCGTGATCGCCGCCGATCCGCGCTGGCGCGCCGTTGCCGCGCCGCGCGCCGTGCAGGCGGCGGAACCCGCCCAGCGCCTGGCCGACCCCGGCGCGCCCTGGCTGCGCATCGACCCGGCGCTCGACCTCGCGACGCCGATCCGCAGCGTGCGGGAAAGCGCCGGCGCCGCCTGGGTGGACGCCGTGCTTCGCAATGCGGTGGCGGAGGCGCGGGACATCGCCGCGGGCTGCGCCGCCCTGCCCTTCCTCATCACGCGGGACCTGGATGCGATGCGGGGCGAACTGCGCCGCCTGGCGCGCGGGCAGCGCCGTGCGGGGCTTCTCGCCGCCGCGGGTGCCAAGCGGCTGCGGGCGGAGGGCCTTGGCGTGCAGGTGGAGGATGTGGCGGATTGGTTCCTGCGCCGCTGGCCGGACATCCGCGCCTCCGACGCGCTGGAGACGATCGCCACGGAGTATGACTGCCAGGGGCTGGAGCTGGATGTGGCGGGCCTCGCCTGGGGTGGTGACTTCATCCGTGGCGAGGCCGGCTGGCAGGCAAGGCGCTTCATCGGCGCGGCCTGGCAGCGGGACCTCAAGGAATTCGACTTCGTCCGCAACACCTACCGCGTGCTGCTGACCCGCGCGCGGTACGAGACGGTGATCTGGGTACCCCGCGGCAGCGTGGCCGCCACGCCCTTCCACGACCCCACCCGCGATGCCGCGACCTACGATGGCATCGCCGCTTTCCTCGAAGCCTGCGGCGCCCGACCGCTGGCCGCCCCCGCGCCCGTGCAGGACGAAGCCCCCGTCCTGCTGCTATAGCGCGCGCCATGCGCATCCTGCTGACCCTGCTCCTCTTCCTCGCCCCCCCCGCCGCGGCGCAGACGGAGATCAAGCTCGCCACCTGGAACATCGCCTGGCTGACGCTGAAGCCCGCCGGCCACCCCGACCTGCCGCGCGACATCCGCGCGCGGGAGCCGGGCGACTGGACCCTGCTGCGCGGCTACGCCCAGCGCCTGGCAGCCGATGTGATCGCGTTGCAGGAGATCGATGGCGAACAGGCCGCCGCGCGGGTCTTCGACCCCGCCACCTACGCCATCCATCTGACGGATGAGGATGACGTCCAGCGCCCGGGCTTCGCGGTGCGCCGCACGCTGCGCATGATCCCGCAGCGCGACCTGGCGGCGCTCGACCTTCGCGCCGGGGCGCGGCGCAGCCTGCGGCGCAGCCTGCGGCGCGGCGCGGACATCATCGTGGAGGCGCCGAACGGCGCGCGCCTGCGGCTGCTGTCGGTCCATCTCGATGCCGGATGCCGGGAGGATCCCTTCGGCGCCGGGGCCTCCCGCGATTGCCAGGGGCTGCAGCGCCAGGCCGAGATCATCGCCCAATGGGCGGAGGCACGGCGGCGGGAGGGCATGGCCTTCGCCATCCTCGGCGACTTCAACCGGCGCATGGGCGCGGGCGACGACTTCCTCCGCATCATCGAGGAAGCGGCGCCGGTGGCGCGGCCGACCGAGGGCCTGTCATCCCCCTGCTGGGCGGATTCGAGGGGCGGGCGCCCCTTCATCAGCCACCTGCTGCTGGGCGGCCCCGCCCGGGAATGGGCGGTGCCGCGCAGCCTGTCGGTCCTGACCTATGCCGAGCGCGATCGCAGCTACCGCGATCGCCTGTCCGATCATTGTCCCGTCTCCATCCGGATGCGGCTGCCGTAGCGGCGCAAGCCGTGCCACCATCGCCGCATGCGCCAGTTTGCCCGGCTTACCCTCCCGCTCGCCGGGCTCAACTTCGTCAACCAGGCCTCGCGGACCATGATCGCGGTGGTCGGGCCGCTGCTGGCGCTGGAATTCGGCCTGAGCGCCAGTGAACTCGGCCTGCTGGCCGCGGTGTTCTTCGCGGGATACGGGCTGGCGCAATTGCCGGTGGGGCTGGCGATCGACCTCTGGGGATCGCGGCGCGTTCAGACGGTGCTGGGCATCATCGCGGCGCTGGGCTTCGTGATCTGCGCGGTGGCGCCGGGCCCGGCCTGGCTGGCGGTGGGGCGGGCAGTGACGGGGCTTGGCGTCTCGGCCGGGCTGATCGCCATGCTGAAGATCAACACGCAATGGTACCCGAAGGACCGGGTGGCGGGGATGACCGGGCTCGGCATCTTCGTCGGCTCCTGCGGCAGCGTCGCCGCCACCGTCCCGGTCGCGCTGCTGGTGCCGGAGATCGGCTGGCGCGGCGTCTTCGTGGTGCTGTCGCTGCTGACGGTCTGCGTCGCGGGCTGGATCTGGACCAGCGTGCCAGACGGGGGGCCCGATCACGCGCCGGGCGCCGCGCCGCCGCCGCGCCGGTCCTTCGGGCGGGAGATCGCGGAATTCGGCAAGATCTTCGCCCACCCCGCCTTCCTGCGCTTCGCCCCCGCCATCGCGCTGCTGTCGGCGCTGAACTTCACCTATCAGGGCCTCTGGGCGGGGCCATGGCTCCGGGACGTGGCGCTGATGGATGACGCTGCGCGGGCGCTGCTGCTGCTGGCCTATTCGGCGGGGCTGATGGTGGGCAGCGCCGGCACCGGCCAGGCGGCGTCCTTCCTGCAACGGCGCGGCGCGGGGCCGATGCTGGTGCCGCTGGTGGCCATGGGCATCATCGCCGTGGTGCAGCTGCTGCTGATCTTCCTGCCCTGGCGCGACCCCGTGACGCTGGGCGTGCTGTGGTTCACCTTCGCGCTCGCGGCCTCCGCCGGGCCTTCCGGCTATGCCGCCATCGGGCAGCGCTTCGGGCCGGAACTGGCGGGGCGGGTCGCCACCGCCATCAATGCGTCGATGCTCGGCCTGGTCTTCCTGTTGCAGAATGCCATCGGATGGATCCTGGACCTCTGGCCGCGCGTTGCGACCGGCGGCTGGGACCCCGCCGGTTACGGCTGGGCACTCGGCATGACGGTGGCGCTGCAGGTGCTGACGATGCTGTGGATGCTGACGCCCGGGCGACGCGGCTGAGACGGGAGACACGCGATTGGAAAAGCGGATCGAGAAGCTGCTGTCCCGCTACCGGGTCGAAGGCGGCAAGTTCCGCCTGAAGGATTTCGACCCCGCCGATACCGGCGGCCTCGACCTGAAGAAGGAGGAAGCCTCCGCGCTGCTGAAGGAGGGGGTGGATGCCCTCTCCGCCCACCAGGACATGCTCTACGCGCAGGATCGCTGGTCCGTGCTGTGCATCTTCCAGGCGATGGATGCGGCGGGGAAGGATGGCGCGATCAAGCACGTCTTTTCCGGCGTGAACCCGCAGGGATGCCATGTCGTGTCCTTCAAGGCGCCGACCTCGACGGAGCTGGACCATGATTTCCTGTGGCGCCATTCCATCGCCCTGCCGTCCCGCGGCCAGATCGGCATCCATAACCGCAGCTGGTACGAGGAAGTGCTGGTGGCGCGGGTCCACCCCACGATCCTGGAGCACCAGAAGCTGCCGCCCCGCCTGGTCGGCAAGAAGATCTGGGACCAGCGGCTGGAGGATATCGCGGCCTATGAGCGGTACCTCGGCCGGCAGGGCACGGTGGTGCTGAAGTTCTTCCTGCATGTGAGCCCGGAGGAGCAGAAGCGCCGCTTCCTGTCCCGCATCGAGGAGCCGGAGAAGAACTGGAAGTTCAGCGCCGCCGACGTCCAGGAACGCCAGCACTGGGACGCCTACCAGGACGCCTACCAGCAGGCGATCCGCGCCACCGCGACGAAGGAGGCGCCGTGGTACGTGGTGCCGGCGGACCGGAAGTGGTTCACACGCCTGGTCGTCGTCGCCGCCATCGGGCGGGCGATGGAGGGGCTCGGCCTGCACTACCCCGTGGTGAGCGACGCGCAGCGCGCCGCCCTGGCCCAGGCGCGAGAGGACCTCGGCCCCTGAGGCGCGCGCTGCTCGCCCTGCCGCTGCTGGCCGCCGCCTGTTCGCCGGCGCGGATCGCGGGGGCGCTGACGCCGCGCGGCGGTGCGGTGACGCGGGAGGGCCTGGCCTATGGCCCCCTGCCCCGCCAACGGCTGGACCTGGTGCTGCCCGCGACGGTGACGGCGCGGACCCCGCTGGTGGTCTTCTTCCATGGCGGCGGCTGGACCAGTGGCGGGCGGGGTGACTACGGTTTTCTCGCCCGGACCTTGGCGGCCCAGGGTATCGCGGTGGCGGTGCCGGATTACCGGCTGTGGCCCGCCGGGCGCTGGCCGCATTTCGTGGAGGATGGCGCGCGCGCCGTCGCCTGGCTGCGTGGCGAGATGCCGGACCGGCCGATCTTCGTCATGGGCCACTCCGCCGGCGGCTTCATCGCGGCTGCGCTCGCGCTGGACCCGCGCTGGTTGGATGCCGCGGGGGCAACGCGGGACGCGCTGGCCGGCGGCGTGCTGCTGGCCGCCCCCATCGCCTGGCAGCCGGATGAGGAACCCACGATCAGCATCTTTGCCCATGCCCCCGGCGGCCGGATCGCGGCGGTGTCGCGGCCGGAGGACCTGGCCGGCGCGCCGCCGATGCTGCTGCTGCATGGGGCGGATGACCGGGTGGTGGGGCCGTTCCACGCGGTGGACCTGGCGCGCGACCTGCGCGCTGCCGGGCGGCCGGTGACGCTGCTCGTCTACCCGGGCGTGGAGCATGTGGGCGTGCTGTCCGCCATGGCGGCGCCGGTGCGCGCGCTGGGCCTTGCGAAGGCGCCGGTGTTCGAGACGGTGGTGGGGTTTCTTCAGCCGTCAGGTTGAGGGCGGCAGCAGGCCGAAGTCTCGGCCGAAGGCATCGAAGGCCGCGGGGAGTTCGGCCAGCAGGCGGCGCGCGGCCTCCACGGCCGGGGCGGCGCGGATCAACTTGAAGCCGATATAGCCATGCACCGCCACGTGCCGGAACCGCCTCAATTCATCCAACTCGGCATGGAGATGACGCGCAAAGGCGGGGCGCCCGCGGGACGGGTTGATCGCCATCACCAGGAGGTCCTCATGCCAGTTACTGCCTACCGGTTTCGGATCGCCCGCATAGGCCAGCATGCGCAGCATGACCTGCTCCATGCTGGCATAGGCGTCCTGGAGGCATTTCTGGATCGCCTTCTCCTCGATGCGCCGGCCACGCCCCGGGGCCGCCGCCGAATGCTCGTCCCAGAGCGAGATGGCGAGGCTCAGATCGTCGATAGCCGCATCGCGGAGGCGCTGGATCGGTGTCCAACGCGGGTCAGGCGCCACAGGGGATTCCGTCACGCTGCGCCTCCTCCTGGATGAAGTCGGCCAGATCCTCCCACAGCATCACATCCCCCCGCAGCCGCAGCGCCCGGCAGGCGTCGCAGGCGGCGCTCTCGGCCTCCGCCCAGTCCCGCCCGGCGCCCACGATGGCGATGTCCGCGTCACTCCCCCGCCGCGCTGTACCGCGGGCCAGCGAGCCGAACAGGATGTAGTGCCAGGGCTTCCCCTGCGCCGCCGCCGTCAGCGCCGCGATCAGCGGCGTGCGGGCGGCGGCGAGGTGGGCGGCCTCCGCCCGGTCGATGTCCTGGATGGTCGGCATGGCGGGGCCACCCTATCACATCGGCGGTCAGCCCTGCCCGGCGCCGTCCATCGCATCCAGCACATGCAGCGAATAGGTCAGCGCGGCGCCGGCGTTCAGCGCCACGGCGACGCCCAGCGCCTCCGCAATCTCCTCCTTCGTCGCGCCCAGCGCCTTGGCCTTGCGGACATGGGCGTCGATGCAGCCCTGGCAGCGCGTGGTGACGGCGACGGCGAGGGCGATGAACTCCCGCGTCTTGGCATCGATATGCTTGGTGGAGGAGGCCCCGCGGCTCAGCGCGCCGAACCCTTTCATCAGTTCGGGATGGATCTGCCCCAACTCCTTGCCGCGTTCGCGCAGCGCGCCGCTGTATTCGTCCCAATCGGTCACGCGGGTATCGGTGGTCATGGCTCTCTCTCCCAGACAGGCAAAAGGCGCCTCCGGTCAACCGGAGACGCCTTCGCATCATAGACCGCGGCAGCCTGAGGAAAGCTACTCGGCGGTTTCGGGTTCCTTCTCGGCCTCGCCGTCGCCGCTATCCTCGGGCTTGGGCAAAGCGGGCGGCGCGGCCTCGACATAATCGAAGACCAGCACGCCGTCCTTCAGGCCGACCTTCACGGAGCCGCCCTTCACCAGGCGGCCGAAGAGCAGTTCCTCCGCCAGCGGCTTCTTCACCACTTCCTGGATCACGCGGGCCAGCGGCCGCGCGCCGTAGAGCGGCTCGTAGCCCCGCTCCGCCAGCCATTCGCGGGCCGCGCTGGAGAGTTCGATCGTCACGTTGCGGTCGGCGAGCTGCGCCTCCAGCTGCATGACGAACTTGTCCACCACCCGGCCCACGATCTCCGGCGACAGCCCCGCGAAGGGGATGACGGCGTCGAGCCGGTTGCGGAATTCCGGCGTGAACATCCGCTTGATGGCGTCCTCATCCTCGCCGAGGCGCACCGTGCGCTCGAACCCGATGGTGGGCTTGGCCATGTCGGCGGCGCCGGCATTGGTGGTCATGATGAGGATGACGTTGCGGAAATCGACGGTCTTGCCGTTGTGGTCCGTCAGCTTCCCGTGGTCCATCACCTGCAGCAGGATGTTGAAGAGGTCCTGGTGCGCCTTCTCGATCTCATCGAGCAGCAGCACGCAATGCGGGTGCTGGTCGATGCCATCGGTCAGCAGGCCGCCCTGGTCGAAGCCGACATAGCCTGGCGGCGCGCCGATGAGGCGGGAGACGCTGTGGCGCTCCATGTATTCTGACATGTCGAAGCGGATCAGCTCGATGCCCAGCGTCTTGGACAGCTGCTTCGCCACTTCGGTCTTGCCGACGCCGGTCGGGCCGCTGAACAGGTAGTTGCCGATCGGCTTCTCCGCATCCCGCAGCCCGGCGCGGGACAGCTTGATGGCGGCGGAGAGCGCATCGATCGCCTTGTCCTGGCCGAAGACCATCGACTTCAAATCGCGCTCCAGCGTGCGGAGCGTCTCCTTGTCGTCGTTGGAGACGGTCTTGGGAGGGATGCGGGCGATCTTGGCGACGATCTCCTCCACATCCTTCAGCGTGACCGTCTTCCGGCGCTTGTTCTCCGGCAGCAGCATGCGGGAGGCACCGACTTCGTCGATCACGTCGATCGCCTTGTCCGGCAGCTTCCGGTCGTGGATGTACTTGGCGGACAACTCCACGGCGGCGCGGATGGCTTCCGGCGTGTAGCGGACCTTGTGGTGCTTCTCGTAGTTGGTCTTGAGGCCCTGGAGGATCTTGATCGCGTCCTCCAGAGTCGGCTCGTTCACGTCGATCTTCTGGAAGCGCCGCACCAAGGCGCGGTCCTTCTCGAAGTGCTGGCGGTATTCCTTGTAGGTGGTGCTGCCGATGCAGCGCAGCGTGCCCTGGGCCAAAGCGGGCTTCAGCAGGTTGGAGGCATCCATCGCGCCGCCGCTGGTCGCACCCGCGCCGATCACCGTGTGGATCTCGTCGATGAACAGGATGCTGCCGGGCTGCTGTTCGAGTTCGTTGACCACGGCCTTCAGCCGTTCCTCGAAATCGCCGCGGTAGCGGGTGCCGGCCAGCAGGGACCCCATGTCCAGCGCGAAGATGGTGGATTTCGCGAGCACCTCGGGCACGTCGCCCTCGATGATCCGCTTGGCAAGCCCCTCGGCAATGGCGGTCTTCCCGACGCCGGGATCGCCCACATACAGGGGATTGTTCTTGGTGCGGCGGCAGAGGATCTGGATCGTGCGCTCGATCTCGGAGTCGCGGCCGATCAGCGGGTCGATCTTCCCGGCCTGCGCCTTCTTGTTCAGGTTCACGCAGTAGTTGGTCAGCGCGTCCTGGCCACGCGGCGCATTGCCGCGCTGGGGCTTCTCCTCCTTCTCCGGGGTTTCCTCCGGGGTCTGGGGGGTGCCCTGCACGGGGCGGCTGGCGCTGCGGCCGGGGGCCTTGGCGATGCCGTGGCTGATGAAGTTCACCGCATCCAGCCGCGTCATGTCCTGCAGCTGCAGGAAGTAGACCGCATGGCTCTCCCGTTCGGAGAACAGGGCGACGAGGACATTGGCCCCCGTCACCTCATCCCGTCCGGAGGATTGCACATGGATGGCGGCGCGCTGGACGACGCGCTGGAAGCCGGCGGTCGGCTTCGCATCGCCGGCGCGGTCGGAGACGAGGCCGGCGAGGTCCTTGTCCAGGAACTCCGCGAGGTCGCGCTTCAGCTTGTCATTGTCGACCCCACAGGCGCGCAGCACGGTGGCGGCGTCCGTATCGTCGGCGAGGGCGAGGAGGAGATGTTCGAGAGTCGCGTATTCGTGCCGGCGGTCATTGGCGAGGCCGAGGGCTCGGTGGAGCGTCTGCTCGAGGTTGCGGGACAGCATGGTCTGACGCTCCCTAACGGGTGGCCTGGGCGTTCAACGGAACGCTGCGGCGCGGGTTGCCCTCAATGTGGTCGCTCCCTCCTGCTTCGGACAGTCCCCCGCAGGCCGGTTTGCCCGGCCTTCCTTCCATCCGCCGCCCGGGAGATGGCGGCGCCACGATCATTCTTTTTCGATCGTGCACTGGAGCGGGTGCTGATTCTGTCGCGCGAGGTCCATCACCTGGGTGACCTTGGTCTCGGCCACCTCATAGGTATAGACGCCGCAGACGCCGACGCCGCGGCGGTGGACGTGCAGCATGATGCGCGTCGCCTCCTCCCGGCTTTTCTGGAAGAAGCGTTCGAGGACATGCACGACGAATTCCATCGGCGTGTAGTCGTCGTTCAGCATCAGCACCTTGTACATGGAGGGCTTGCGGGTGCGCGGCCGCGCCTTGACCACCACGCCGGTGGTCGGCCCGTCCGCCCCATTGCCCTGTCCTGGGCGCTTGTCGCTGTCGCTCATGCCTGCCTTGGTTGCCTGCCGGGGAGTGAACGCCCGGTCGTCGTCCTGCATAGGATATCGGAGCGAGGGGCCGGGAGTGAAGGGCTTGACGAAATTCTCCCGCAGAAGAACCCCGCCGGGGTTTACCGCCCGTTAGCCCAGGCCGGATTTCCCCGCCCGGGGGACATCATCACATGATCCTAGGCCGGATTCCGCCGGACCGAAACGCAAAAGGCCCGCCTCGGTGCCCGTCCCACCCCGGAAAGGGGCAGGGCGCGGGCACCGGGCGGGCCGGTAGGCGCGAGGCAGGGGGGACATGTCCACCCCCGCCCCCGGGCGTCAGGCCGCGAGCGGCTTGGCCATCTTCTCGACCGCCAGCGTCATGCGGGCGGCGAGCGGCGCGGAGGCCTGCTCGGCCAGGCGATAGGCGGCTTCCTGCAGCTTCGTCGCCTCGCTCATCGTGCGCTCCAGCGACGCCTTGGCGAAGGCGGCCTGGATGTCGGCGGCTTCCTTCAGGGACTTCACCGCGGCCAGGGCCTTCGCGCTTTCCAGCGCATGGTCCGTCAGGGCCTGGGACACGGCGAAATACTGCTTGCCGAGGTCCTGGAAGCCGACCGTCAGGGTCTGCGTGGCCTTGGTGAAGGCCTCGATGTTGCCGCGGCCGAACTCAGCGGCCTCCTCGGCGGCCTTGAAGAAACCCTCGGCCGTCTTCGTCGCCTGTTCCATGCCCTTCTCCATTGCGGCACGCGCCGTCGTGGCGCCGTTGTCGATGATCTTCTTGGTCGCCGCGGCGCCCTGCGTCGCGGCGTTCTCGACCAGCGCGATGTTGCGCTTGGATTCGGTCTTCGGCTCACTGGCCATGGGGGTCTTCCTCAAGCTTGGTTCGCCGGCGCCCGGCGCGGCGGGAGCCAGCGACCCGGCCCCAGGGGTTTTGCTGCGATGCAGCACGTGATCCTATGTGCCCGCGCTCGCATTCCGATGCAAGCACAATTTTGCAGTGCAGCAATTTCGGTGAATGAAATCGCATTCGTCCGCCGCCCGGCCGGGCCGCACAACCGCGCCACCGGATGCCAAGCCGCTGCAAGGCAAGGCGTTAAGCCCTTGCTGTTACGCCTTGTTCCGCAAACGCCCCCATGGACAGAGGGGGTCTTTCTTCCCTAGGTTGCCTTGGGTGGCGGTGCACGGGGGGTGTGCCGCCAGGGGGACTATCCATGCGTTTCCGGCTCGGGACCTGTGCGGGACTCGTCGGCCTTGCCCTGTCCGTCCTGGGCCCTGCCCCGGCCGCCCAGGCACAGATCGGCAGCGACCGTTATTCCGCCATCGTGGTCGACAACCGCACCGGCGCCATGCTGGTCGGCGCCAGCCCGGATGAGACGCGGCACCCCGCCTCCCTCACCAAGATGATGACCCTCTACATGGTGTTCGAGGCGCTGCGCGAAGGGCGCCTCACCCTGACCTCCGCCGTGCCCATCTCCGCGGAAGCGGCCTCCCGCCCCCCCTCCAAGCTCGGCTTCCCGCCGGGCCAGAGCCTGACGGTGGAGCAGGCCATCATGGCGCTGGTCACCAAATCGGCGAATGACGTGGCGGCGGCCGTCGGCGAACGTCTCGGGGGCTCGGAGGAACGCTTCGCCCAGATGATGACGATGCGGGCCCGCTCGCTCGGCATGACGCGCACCACCTTCCGCAACGCCTCCGGCCTGCCGGACCCCGACCAGGTGACGACGGCGCGGGACATGGCGACGCTCGGGCGCCGGCTGATCCAGGATTTCCCCGACCGCTACCACTATTTCGGCATGCAGCACGCCCAGTTCCGCGGCCTGCGCCTGCGCAACCACAACCGCATGCTCGGCGAGTATGAGGGCGTGGACGGCATCAAGACCGGCTACATCCGCGACAGCGGCTTCAACATCGTCACCAGCGCGAGCCGCGGCGGCCAGCGCGTGGTGGGCGCCGTCTTCGGCGGCAATTCCTGGGTGGAGCGGGACCAGCACATGGCCGCGCTGCTCGACCAGTCCTTCAGCAGCATGGGCGTCACCCCCCGCCCGGCGATGGCGCGGGCCACCACCGGCGTGGTGCGGAACGCCGATGCCGCGCCCGCCCCGCGCCCCCGTCCCGCGGCGGCGCAGACGGCATCCCGCCCGCCATCGGCCACGCCGGCGGCATCCCGCCAGCAGCCCGTGGCGCGGACGACCGCGAGCGCCCAGGCCGCGCCCCGCCCTCGCCAGGCGACCCCCGCCCGCACGGCGACGCCCACCCGCCAGGCCCCGGCCACCGCCACACGCCAGCCGCCGCGCCCGGCGGCGGCGCAGCCGACGCGGACCACCACCAACCGCAGCGTCCCCATCCCGAATACGCCACCCCAGGCCGCGCCTCGGATCCGCACGGCCGAAGCGCGCTGAGGCCGCGCGCCCCGGCTCATGCCCGATGGGCTGCCCCAATGGGCGGCTACGCCATGCCGCCCCGCGCCGCGATGGGCCAGAGGCATTCGACCCGGCCCTTGCGGACGCCGACATACCAGTCGTAGCGATCAACCGTCGGGTCGCAATGGCCGGGGATGAGGCGCAGCTTCTCCCCCAGCCTCGGCGCCAGCGCCGGGTCCTCCGCCTTGATATTCCCGTGTTCGTCGGAGGCGCCGGTATAGGCGAGCCCCGGCCGCCCATGCACCAGCGGCAGCCCTGAATCGACCGCGACCGCCTTGTGCCCGGCATCCAGCACGGCGAAGCCCGGCCGCGGCGCGCTCATCACCTCCGCCAGCACGAACAGGCTGTGGCGGAAGGGGGGCGGGTCCTCGTTCCGGCCGTAATCGGCATCCATGAAGGCGTAGGAGCCCGCCTGGATCTCGTTCCAGATGCCGGATGCGGCTTCGTGCTGGAAGGTGCCGGTGCCGGCGCCGCCCACGATGGCGCATTCCAGGCCGCGCTGGCGCAGTTGCTCGACCGTGCGGCGCGTGCCTTCCGCGGCATGGGCGATGGCGTCCCGGCGCTGTTCGGGCGTGCGGCGATGCTGGGCGTTGCCGTGGTAGGATTGCAGCCCGCCGAAGATCAGGTGCGGGCTGGCCGCGATGCGTTCCGCCAGCGCCACCGCCTGCGGGCCGGGCTCCACGCCGCATCGGCCGGCGCCGCAATCGATCTCGACCAGCACCGTCATGCGGATGCCGGCGTGTTCCGCCGCGGCCTCGATGGCCGAGATGCCCGCCAGGTCATCGGCACAGACGGCGACCCTGGCGATGCCGGACAGCGCCGCGAGGCGCGCCAGCTTGCGCGGCGCGATGACCTCGTTGCTCACCAGGATGTCGGGCACGCCGCCCCAGGCCAGCGCCTCGGCCTCCGCCACCTTCTGCACGCATTGCCCGACCGCGCCGCGCCGCATCTGCTGCAACGCGACGATGGGCGATTTATGCGTCTTGGCATGGGCGCGCAGCTTCGTGCCCGTGGGCGCCAGCAACGCCGCCATGGTGTCGAGGTTGTGTTCGAAGGCGTCGAGGTCGAGCACCAGCGCGGGGGTGTCGATATCCTCTTCGCGCATGCCGGGCTCGGCGGGGGGGTGCTGGAGCATGGTCGGTCCTATCCGTCAGGAAGCCATGGCGGCGGTCAGCGCGGCCATGATGGGGTCGAGTTCGCGTTCGTCGTTGTAGCCGTGGAAGCTGATGCGGATGCGCCCGCGCCCGTTCCAGGCCAGCACGCCACGCCCGGCCATCGCCTCCACGATCGCGCTTGCGCGGTCATGGGCGATGCAGACGCTGGCGCCGTGCTGCCGCGGATCGGGCGGTGTGATGGAGGGAATGCCGGCGGCATCGAGCCGCTTGAGCAGCCCGACCGTGAGGCGTTGCACATGCCGCTGCACCACGCCCTGGGGCACGGCTTCCAGGAAATCGAGCGCGGCGTGCAGCGCATAGGCCGGCGCATGCGCCGGATTGCCGCGGGTGAAGCGCCCGCCATCCGGCCGCAGCGCGATGGGCGCGGCATAGTCGGGCCGCGGCCCCGTGACGATCGAATACCATCCCGCCGTCGCCGGCGCCCAATCCGGCTGGCGCGCGCGGTTCCAATACGCCACCGCCAGCCCCGTCAGCCCCAGCATCCATTTGTAGCAGGCGGAGAAGGCGAAATCCGCGACCGAAGCCTCGATCGGCATCCAGCCATTGGCCTGGGTGAAATCCACGACGAGCATCGCGCCCGCCCGGTCCGCCACCTGGCGCAGCGCCGCCAGGTCATGCGATCGCGCATCGAGGTAGGAGACGGCGGAGACCGCGATCATCCGCACCCGCCCCGTCGCCGCCGCGGCCACCGCATCGGGATCGGCCATGGGCACGAAGCGCAGTTCCACGCCACACCGCATCGCCAGCGGCACCACCACGCTGGCGTATTCGTTGCGATCCACCAGCACCACGTCGCCCTGCTGCCAGTCCAGGCTCTCCACCAGCATGGACATGCCCTCGGCGACGGAGGAGACGAGTCCGATCCCCGCCGCCTCCACCTTCCACCAGGCGCCGAGCCGCGCGCGCAGCCGCTCCACCTCCGCATCCAGCCGCGCGCGGCCGGCGGGGCCTTCGGATTTGTCCACGGCATGGCGGTCCAGCGCCGCGGCCTGCGCGTGCAGCACCGGCGTCTCCCCGGCCGCGCAGGCATGGATCACGCCGCGCGGAATACGGAAGGCGGCGGGGTCGAACAGCGGCACTGGCGGGCCCTCGGGGTTGCGCTCGGCGGCCATGCTGGCACGCTCCGCGCGGAGGAGACAGACCGGCATGGATTTTCAGCTCTCGGCCGAGCAGGAGGCGCTGCGGGAGGCCATCGGCCGCATCTGCGCCCGCTTCGGCGACGATTACTGGCTGGCGAAGGATCGCGCCCACAGCTTCCCGCATGAATTCCACCAGGCGCTGGCGGCCGATGGGTGGCTTGGCATCTGCATGCCGGAAGCGGTCGGCGGCGCGGGACTCGGCGTGACGGAAGCGGCCGTGATGATGCAGGAGATCGCGCAGAGCGGTGCGGCGATGTCCGGTGCCTCCGCCGTGCACATGAACATCTTCGGCCCCATGCCGGTGGTGGTGCATGGCACGGATGAACAGAAGGCCCGCATGCTGCCGCCGCTGATCGCGGGGCGGGAACGCGCCTGCTTCGCGGTGACGGAACCCAATACGGGCCTCGACACCACGCAGCTTCGCACGACGGCGGAGAAGCGGAACGACCGCTACATCGTCACCGGCCAGAAGGTCTGGATCAGCACCGCGCAGGTCGCCGACCGCATGCTGATCCTGGCCCGCACCACGCCGCTGGACCAGGTGAGGAAGCGGAGCGAGGGCCTGTCGCTGTTCTACACGAAGCTGGACCGATCCCGTGTCGAGGTGCGGGAGATTCCCAAGATGGGCCGCCACGCCGTCGATTCGAACCAGCTCTTCATCGACGGGCTGGAAGTGCCGGAGGAGGACCGGATCGGGGAGGAGGGCAAGGGCTTCGACTACATCCTGCACGGCCTCAATCCCGAACGCATCCTGGTCGCCGCCGAAGCGGTGGGCATCGGCTTCGCCGCCATCGCGCGCGCCAGCCGCTATGCGAAGGAACGCGTGGTCTTCGGCCGCCCCATCGGCCAGAACCAGGCGATCCAGCATCCCCTCGCCGCCTGCTGGATGCAGTTGGAAGCGGCGCGGCTGATGGTGATGCAGGCGGCCTGGCGCTACGACCAGGGCATGCCATGCGGGGCGGAGGCCAATGCCGCGAAATACCTGGCGGGCGAGGCAGGATTCAACGCCTGCCAGCAGGCGGTGATGACCTTGGGCGGCTATGGCTACGCCCAGGAATACCATCTGGAACGCCTGCTGCGCGAAAGCTTCATCCCGCGCATCGCGCCGGTCAGCCCGCAGCTGGTGCTGTGCTACATCGCCGAGCGTGTGCTCGGACTGCCGAGGAGTTACTGATGGAGTTCCTGGATCGCCTCGATGCCAGCGCGACGCGGCGGGAGACGCCCTGCGGCGATGGCACGATGGTCTGGCGCTGCTGGAACGAGGGCGCGGGCCGCCCGCTGGTGCTGCTGCATGGCGGCAGCGGGTCCTGGCTGCACTGGACGCGGCAGATCGAGCCCTTCGCCGCGCAGCGCGCCGTGCTGGTGCCGGACCTGCCGGGCCTCGGCGACAGCGCCAATCCGCCGGGGGAGCATTCACCGGGCAATGTCGCGGCCGCCGTCACCGCCGGGCTTCGGCAGCTGGTGCCGGCGACGGAGAATGTCGACCTCGCCGGCTTCTCCTTCGGCGCCAACATCGCGGGCCATGTCGCGGCGCTGCTGGCGCCCCGGCTGCGCAGCGTGACCATCCTCGGCGCCGGTTCCATGGGCACGCCCCGCAATCCCGTGCCACTGATGAAAGTGCGGGACAAGGAAGGGGAAGCGCGGGTCGCGGCGCATCGCCACAACCTCGGCTCCATGATGATCGCCGATACCGCGAGGATCGATGACCTCGCTTTGGCCATCCAGGAACGCGCCTTCATCAATTCGCGTCTGCGCAGCCGCCCCTTCGCCACCGCCACCATGCTGTCCGATGCCCTGGCGCGTGCGAAGGGCGTGCCCGTCAACGCCATCTGGGGGGATCGCGACCATGTCGCGATGCCGGACATCACGCTGCGCACCGATGCGCTGCGCCGCGCCCGGCCGGATGCGCGCATCGCGCTGGTGCCCGGCGCCGGGCATTGGGTGGCCTATGAGGCAGCGGACCAGGTGAACGCGCTGTTCCGGGAATGGCTGGCATGATCGCCTCCCTGCCGGGCGTTGACCTGTACTACCTCGACAGCGGCGGGGATGGCGTGCCCCTGGTGCTGATGCACGCGAACACCGGCAACGCCGATAGCTGGGAGATGCAGACGGCGCCCTTCGCGGAGGCGGGTTTCCGCGTCATCGCCTTCGACCGGCGCGGCTGGGCGCGAAGCGTGCCGAGGCCCGATACGGGACCGCAGCCCGGCAGCATCGCGGAAGACCTCGACGCGCTCGCAACACATTTGTCGTTGCCGCGCTTCCACCTGCTCGGCGTCGCGGGCGGCGGCTTCGCGGCGCTGGATTACGCGGCCTGGCGCGGCGACCGGCTGCTATCGCTGATCGTCGGCGCCAGCTATGGCCAGTTCATCGACCCCGCCATCACGGAGCCCTACAGCCGCATCGCCACCCCCGCCTTCAAGGCGCTACCGAGCGAGATGCGCGAACTCGGCCCCACCTATCGCGGCTTCGAACCCGCGGGGCTGGCGCGCTGGATCGAGATCGACCGCAACGCCATGCGCGCCGACGGCACGCCGCAGCCGCTGCGCACGCCCAACAGTTTCTCGAAAGTCGCGACCATCGGATGCCCGGCGCTGGTCATCGCGGGGGGTGCGGATCTCTACGCGCCGCCGGCGCTGATGCGGCTCTGGGCGTCGAACCTGCCGCGGCATGAGTTCCGGGTGATCCCGGATGCCGGCCATGCCATCAACTGGGAAGCGCCCGCCCTGTTCAACGCGATGGTGCTGGATTTTCTCCGGTCACGATGACGGGGCGGCCTCTGGCGGTTTGCCCGGCTCAGGTCAGCAGGGGCCTCAGCCGGAAGGCGATCCGCTCCGCCGTTTCCCTCGGCGCCCTGGGGCGGACCAGCATCGCCTCCAGCTCCGCGCGGATGATCGCATCCGCCCGCGCGGCCTGCGCGAAGGGGGGCAGCGTTGGCCTCGCGACCCGCAGCGCCGCGGCTTCCGCCGTCGCCCAGGGCGTGGCGGCGGCGTAGCGCGGGTCCGACAGCGCGGACAGCCGCGCGGGGCCGAGGCCGTTCAGCCCCAGCCTCACCGCTTCCTCCGCCCCGCCGAGCCGGCGCAGCGCGCGCATCGCGGCATCCGGGTTGGGCGCATTGCGGGGCACGACCAGCGCCCGCAGCGCCATCGTCACCGGCGCCGCGCCCCCCGCCGCACCGGGGATGGCGGATGCCTCGATCCGTCCCGCATCCCGGCTCGCGCCCGCGCGGTTCAGCCATTCATGCCGGGCGAAGGGGGCCAGCGCCCAGGCGCCGCGGCCCAGCTGCATCTCCCGCAGCGCCTCCGCCGGCGTGAAGCGTGGCAGGGTGCGGGGCAGCACCCCTTCGGCGAACAGGGCGGCCAGGGCCTCCAGCCCCCGGATCATGCCGGGTTCCGTCACCCGCAGCGCCAGGTCGGGGCCGAGCACATCGCCATCCCACAGCCGCGCCAGGTCGAAGGCCAGGTCCGTTCCATCCGCCACCAGCCCGGCGACAGGCCCGGCCGTCGCGTCACGACAGGCGGCCAGCAGCGCGGCGGCCGTCGCGGGCGGCGGCGCATCCCGCGTGATGGCGGTGTTGCGGAACAGCGCCTGCGTCACCTGCGCGAAGGGCAGGGCGTATAGCCGGCCCTCGATCGTGAAGGCCCGGCGCAGCGCGGGGGGGATATCCGCTGGCGCGTCATCCAGCGGCAGGAACAGCGCCGCGGCGCGCGGCGTGACCAGGTGATGCGGCAGCAGCCCCAGGTCGTAGCTGCCCGTGGCCAGCCCCGCATCGCGCACCACGCGGTCGTAGGGCGTGTCGGAGATCGTCCAGGCGATGCCCAGCCCGGCGACATCGCCCCCCCGCCCGCGGGTCAGCTGCGCGCGCGTCGCGGCATCCGCCAGCATCACGACGCGATCCGCCTGCGCCCGCACCGGCCGCGCCAGCAGGGCCGGCAGCGCGAGCAGGACAGCGCGGCGCTTCACGCGCCCCTGCCTCCCGGGCGCGTCACGCGCCCATGCGCTCCCGGGCGCGTCACGCGCCCAGGCGCTCCCGGTACCGCTTGCCCCAATCCTCCCCGCGTACCCAGTCCAGCAGGCTGGCGGCATCGGCGGGTTGCTTCGTCATGGCGCGCACGCAGCGCCAGGCGAGCGCATGCATGCAGGAGGTCACCGGCGCCTCCCCCACGAAAGGTTTCCCCAATATGGCGCCGAGGGTCGGCATCCCGGTGCCCAGCATCGCCACCGCCTGCGCACGCCCCGCCGGCAACGCGGCGAGGGCAGCGGCGGCGCCCTCGGCGTTCATGGCGTAGATCGGGTGGAAGCTGCCATCAGCCATCGCCCCCCGCGACACATCCACCACGTCAAATCCCCGCGCGCGCCAATAGCCGGTCGCGGCATCCGTCAGGTCATCGGGATAGGGCGAGACCAACCCGATGCGCTCCGCCCCCACCGCGTGGAAGGCATCGCGCACCGCGGTCGCGGCGGTGATGACGGGGATGCCGAGGCGATCCTCCATCCGCGCCACCAGCGCATCCTCCTCAGCGACACCGGCATAATAGCTGGCGCCGGTGCAGGCGAAGGCGATGGCGTCGATCGGCGCATTGGCGAATGACGCGGCCGCGCCGGGCAGGTCCCGCAGATAGTCCAGCAGGCGGGCGATGATGGTGTCCTTCGGGCTGGTCAGGCGCGCATTCAGCATGGCGATGCCGGCGGGCCAGAGCATGGCGAATTCCGGCTCCACCGTCGTGTTCGCCTGCGGCGTCAGCACGCCGACCAGGCCGCGTGGCGCGTATTCCACCGTCATGCTGCTTCCCCTCCCCGGATGCGGCGCGCGATGGCCTCGGCCTCGGCCGGGTCCGCCGCGCCCCGCCATGCCACATGCCCGTCCGGGCGCAGCAGCACCAGGGGGCGCTGCATCAGATCCACCGCGACGGGGTCCGCCACCGCGCGCTCCGCCAGCTTCACGCCCTGCGCGCGAAGCGCCGCGGCCAGGCCGGGTGCCGAGGCCCCGGAAGCCGCCAGCAGCGTGAAGCCGCCCCTGTCCACCAGGTCCAGCGTGCTCGACCCATCCGCCAGCCAGCCATGCGGGAAGCGGCTGCCGGGCCAGGTGCTGGGCACCACCTGTCCCGGATCATCCGGCGGCTCCGGCGTGCCATCCGGCACCACGATCGGGCTGTCGGCGTAGCGGTAGCCCAGATGCGTCCCCGCGCTGTTGAACTGCTTCGCCATCCACAGGATGCGCTGGCGCAGCGCATCCCGCGCGGGCTCCGACGTCGCGATATCCGGCGCGACCTCCCCCATCACCATGTCGATGCGGTCGGAGTTGTTGGCGCTGATGACGCTGTTGCGCCAGGCCACCGGCTTGCGCTCGGCCTCATAGCTGTCGAGCAGCCCATCCCCGCCCCAGCCCTGCTCCACCGCGGCCAGTTTCCAGGCGAGGTCCACCGCATCCCCGATGCCCGTGTTCATGCCGACGCCGCCCGTCGGCACGAACAGGTGCGCCGCATCCCCCGCCAGGAACACGCGGCCATCCCGCCAGCGATGCGCGACGGATTGGTGGTGGTGCCAATGCGTCGTCGCCAGCAGGTCGAACGCGAACGCCTTGCCCATCGCGCGGTGCAGCACCACCGCCGGATCATCCTGCGCCGCGTCGCGCGCCGGGTCGGCCCAATAGTGCTGGTAGTTCCAGGTGCTGTGCCCGTCGATGGCGGTGAAGACGCCGAAGGCATCCGGCGCCAGGCAGAAATAGAGGTTCGCCAGCCCCTTGCCATGCGCGGCCAGGAAGTCGGGCGCGCGGAACAGGTAGCTGACATTGCTCCTCATCCGCCCGCGCCCCCCCATGCGGATGCCGAGCCGCCTTCGCACTGCGCTGGCCCCGCCATCGCAGGCGACCATCCAGCGCGCGGCGATGCTCTCCCGCCGCCCGGTCGCGACATGCTCGATGTGGCCGATGACGCCGCCCGAGACCTGCGCGAAATCCACCTGCCGCCAGCCATGCCGTAACTCCAGCAAAGGCTGGCGCCGCGCCTCCGCCAGCAGCACCGGCTCCAGCGCCTGCTGGCCGATCTGCGTCTTGCCCCAGGGGGACCAGGCGAGTTCGCGGAACCGCGCCACCGCCGCCGGCGCCCGCCGCCGCACCGCCTCCAGCCCCGGCGATCGGAAGCGATGCAATTCATGCCCCGCCAGGCGGTCGCAGAAGAGGATGAAGTAGTCCTCCTCCTGCTGCATCGCGGCGTCTGCCACCTTCAGGTCCAGCCGGTCCCAGGCGCGGAAATGCTCCATGGACCGCGCGCCGAGCAGCGTGGCCTTGGGATGCGGGGCCGGACCCTCCCTCTCCTCCACCAGCACGGCGGCGACACCCGCCCGGGCCAGCGCGATGCCGAGGCAGAGCCCAACCGGCCCGCCACCCACGATCAAGACCGGTGCCATCCGCCCCCCTCCGACACGCGGCGACCATGCTATAGGGGCATGACCGGAATCGGGAACGGGACCCCCTTCATGCGCCGTCGCGACCTGCTGGCCCTGCTGCCTGCCACCTCCCTCGCCCTGCCGGGCCTGGCCCGCGCGCAAACCGGCTACCCCAGCCGCCCCGTCCGCGTCGTCGTCCCCTTCCCGCCCGGCGGCACCACCGATTTCATCGCCCGCCTGGTCAGCCAGCGCCTGGCCAGCGTGCTCGGCCAGCCCTTCGTGATCGAGAACCGCGCCGGCGCCGGCGGCACCGTGGGCTCCGACTTCGTCGCGAAAAGCGCGCCGGACGGCCACACCCTCGTCGTCTCCAACATCGCGAGCTTCGGCGTGGGGCCGAGCGTCTACCGCTCCATGCCCTACGATTCCGTCCGGGACTTCGCCCATATCGCGGTGATGGCGGAAATCCCCTCCGTTCTCGCCGTCAGCGCCAGCAGCCCGATCCGGACCTTCGAGCAGTTCGTGGCGGCCGCGAAGGCGCGGCCCGGGATGACCATCGGCTCCCCGGGCAATGGCACCTCCTCCCACGCCAAGCAGGCCATCCTGCAACGCTCCGCCGGGATCGAGACGACCCACGTCCCCTACCGCGGCAGCGGGCCCATGATGAACGACCTGATGTCGAATGCGGTGGACGGCATGATCACCACCCTGGTCGAGGCCGGGCGCAACGACCGCTTCCGCCTGCTGGCCGTCACCGCCGACAGCCGGGTGGAAGGCTGGCCGGACCTGCCGACCTTCAAGGAACTCGGCCACCCCGACCTCGTCGCCTCCACCTGGTTCGGCCTCTCCGCCCCCGCCGGCACGCCGGAGGCGATCGTCACGCGCCTGAACGCCGAAGTGCTGACCGGCCTCGCGACGCCGGAAATCGCCCCCCGCCTGGTCGAGACCGGCGCCACGCCGCGCCGCATGTCCGCCCCCGAATACACCGCCTTCATCGCATCCGAAGTCACGCGCTGGGCCGCCGTGGTCCGCGCTGCCAATATCCGCGCGGATTGATGGCCGAGAAAGCGCCACCCCCCGCCCCCGGCAGCAAGGCCGAACGGGAAGCCCGCCTGGCAGCCGCGCTGCGGGAGAATCTCCGCAAGCGGAAAGCCCAGGCCCGCGCCCGGGCGGAGGACACCCCGCCCACGCCGCCCCCCGGCGACGCCAGGAAGGACTAGCCCACCCGGCCCGCCTGGGGTAACCCCTCGGCCCCGACGACCGAGAGGCCCGCCACCCCCATGTCCATCATGCCCGACACCTGGATCCGCCAGATGGCCCAGGACAAGGCCATGATCGAACCCTTCGTCGAAAGCCAGCGACGGGAAGGGGTGATCAGCTACGGCCTCTCCTCCTTCGGCTACGACGCGCGCCTGGCCGACGAATTCAAGATCTTCACCAATGTCGACAACGCCATCGTCGACCCGAAGGTGTTCTCGGACCAGGGCTTCGTCACGCGCCGGGGCGATACCTGCATCATCCCGCCCAACAGCTTCGTGCTGTGCCACACCATCGAATACTTCCGCATCCCGCGCGACGTGCTGGTCATCTGCCTCGGCAAATCCACCTATGCGCGCTGCGGCCTGATCGTGAACGTCACCCCCCTGGAACCGGAATGGGAAGGCCAGGTCACGATCGAAATCAGCAACACCACCCCACTGCCCGCCCGCATCTACGCGAATGAAGGCATCTGCCAGTTCCTGTTCCTGCAAGGCGCCAGCGCCCCCGAAACCAGCTACGCCGACCGCAAGGGCAAGTACATGCGCCAACGCGGCGTGTCGCTGCCACGACTCTGAGGGGGGCGCGGGTCATTGCCAAGGGGCTTTGCCCCCCGGCACCCCCCACCAGGGTCCAGCGGGACCCTGGACCGCGGCATGATGGGGTCAGGGGAGAGGGGCCGGCGGCACCGCCGGACACGCGGACGCTACGGCCCCTCTCCCCTGACCCCATGAAGGGGGTTCCGAGGGGTCGCTGCCCCTCGGCGGGGAGCGCGAGGGGCAGCGCCCCTCGCATGAACCGCGCCACATTCTAGAGTCGGAGGCCACGCGCCATGGACCGTATTCGCATTCGCGGGGGCAGGCCGCTCAACGGGTCCATTCCGATCGGGGGGGCCAAGAATGCCACGCTGCCCTTGATGGCGGCGGGGTTGCTCAGCGATGGGCCGCTGGTGCTGGAGAATGCGCCGGACCTCGCGGATATCGCCACCATGCGGCATCTGCTGGCGCAGCATGGGCTGACGGTGGTGCATGACAAGGCGGCGCGGACGCTGACCCTGTCGGGCGCCGCGACCAATCTGGAAGCGCCCTACGACCTGGTGCGCAAGATGCGCGCTTCCGTGCTGGTGATGGGTCCGCTGGTGGCGCGGTTCGGGGAGGCGCGGGTCAGCCTGCCGGGCGGTTGTGCCATCGGCACCCGGCCGGTCGACCTCCACATCAAGGGGCTGGAGCAGATGGGCGCCGTCTTCGACCTCGAAGGCGGGTACATGCATGCGAAGGCGCCGCAGGGGTTGAAGGGCGCGCGGATCATCTTCCCGCAGGTCAGTGTCGGGGCGACCGAGAATTTGCTGATGGCCGCCTGCCTGGCGGATGGCGTGACGGAGTTGGTGAATGCGGCGCGGGAGCCGGAGATCGGCGACCTCGCCATGTGCCTGATGCGCATGGGCGCGCGGATCGAGGGCATCGGCACCGACCGCCTGGTGGTGGAGGGGGTGAAGACCCTGGGTGCGGCGACCCATCCCATCATCCCCGACCGGATCGAGGCCGGCACCTATGCCTGCGCCGCCGCCATCACCGGCGGTTCCGTGTTCCTCGAGGGCGCGCGGATGGTCGATCTCGGCGCCGTGGTCCGCGTGATGCGGGAGGCCGGCGTGGATGTGGCGGAGGAGCATGGCGGGTTGCGCGTCACGCGGTCCAACGGCCTGCGCGGCGCCGATGTGATGACGGAGCCCTTCCCCGGCTTCGCCACCGACATGCAGGCGCAGTTCATGGCGCTGATGTGCGTCGCCGAAGGGGCCTCCATGATCACGGAGACCATCTTCGAGAACCGCTTCATGCATGTGCCGGAGCTGACCCGCATGGGTGCGCGCATCAAGTATCACGGCCAGAGCGCCATCGTCCGCGGCGTGCCGAAGCTGTCCGGCGCGCCGGTGATGGCCACCGACCTCCGCGCCTCCGTCAGCCTGGTGCTGGCGGGCCTGGCGGCGCAGGGGGAGACGATCGTGAACAGGGTCTATCACCTCGACCGCGGGTATGAATCGATCGAGCGGAAGCTGGGCGCGGTGGGCGCGGAGATCGAGCGGGTCTGACGCCCGCTGAACGGCAGCGGCGCGGCGTGATGCGGTCCGCGCGGGACGAGGCGTGGAGGAAGGGTGACGCATGGCGCTGGTCGGCGCTGCAGTGGAGCATGGCGCCGGTGGGCGCCACGCCGGGCTGAATGGTCTGCGCGGCGTGCTCTGCATCCAGATCATGATCGTGCACTTCATCATGGCCTATGTGCCGGATGCGCTGACGCCCTTCAGCCCGGCGATGTTCCCGCCGACCGCGAACCCGCACTGGCTCGCGTCATGGCTGACGGTGCCGGGCGTGTCGCTGCTGACCGGCGGCAATTTCGCGGTGATGACCTTCTTCGCGTTGTCCGGCTACGTCTTCACGCTGCCCTACTATACGGGCAGGCCCGAACGGCTGTGGGGGCGCTACATCCGCCTGACGGTCGCCATGGCGCCGATCGTGCTGTTTTCCTGGCTGCTGTCCCAGGGCGGGCTCTACGCGACACAGGATGTGGCGGCGGCAACGGGATCCATCACCTTCGGCGCGCAGATGCCGGCGGCAGAGATGACGCTGGCCAATGCGTTGCGCGACATGGCCTGGAATGTTCTGATAACGGGCGAGTCCCATTTCAATACCGCCTTCTGGACGCTCCGCCACGAATTCCTCGGCGCGATCATGATCCTGCTGCTGTGCATCGCCATGCCGCATGGCGTGCGCGCGGTGCCGGTGATCTGCTTCGCGGTACTCGCCGTCCTGCTGCTCGGCCCTTTCGCGATCTTCGTGCTGGTCATGCTGGGCGGGGCGCTGGTGAATGCGGTGCGCATCCCGGATCGCGCGGTGCCGTGGCTTGCCGCGGCGGGGCTGTTCCTGGGCTCCTACCTGCCGGGCCACGCGCCCTTTTCCTGGCTGCCGGCGCCCTTCACCGCGCCGGACCAGGTCTTCTTCAACGTGCCGCTCTACAACATGGTCGGCGCCATCTGCCTGACGGCGGCGGTGGCGCGGGGCTTCGCCGGGCGCTGGCTGGCGGCGCGGCCGCTGCAGTGGCTCGGCGACCTCTCCTACAGCGCCTACATGTTCCACATGCTGGTGCTGTGCTCGCTGTCGGCGGCGATGTACCTGGCCCTGCCGCCGAACGACCTCACGCTCCTGCTCAACCTGGTCCTGTACATCGCCGTGGTCCTGCTCGTGGCCGCGCCCTATTCGGCCATCGTCGATGCCGCCGGCATCCACTGGGCGCGCCGCTTCGGCGAATGGGTCACGCGCCCGCCCGGGGAAGCCCCCCGCCGACCGGCGGGGGTGGCCAACCCGGCGGAATAGGGCCGTGCTCTAGCCCCGGAACATCCCGCCGCCATCCACATCGACGACGGTGCCGTTCACATAAGCGCCGCGAGGCCCGGACAGGAACACGGTCAGGTCCGCGATCTCGACCGCTTCGATCGGCCGGCCGAAGGGCAGGCCGGTCAGCGTCTCCGCCCAGCGTTCCTCGTCACCGAACTTCAGCTTCGCGTTGACGCGCGCCTGCGTCTCCATCCGGTCCGTCCGCGTCGCCGCAGGGTTGATGCCGAAGACGCGCACGCCCATCGCCTGGGTCGCGCCGCCGAGCGCGGAGGTGAAGGCGATCAGCGCCGCATTCCCCGTGCCGCCGCAGATATAGCCCATGCGCGGCGCGCGTCCGGCCATGCCGATGATGTTGCAGATGACGCCCGCGCGCCGCTCCTCCATCCCCGGCAGATACAGCTGGCACATATGGATGTAGCCCATGACCTTGAGGTCCCAGGCCTGCTGCCAGCGCGCGATCGGGATGTCCTGCAGGCGGCCCGACGGGATGGCGCCCGCATTGTTCACCAGGATGTCGATGCCGGGCTGCGCGGCGTGGACGCGCTCCCGCTCCTCGGGCTTCGACAGGTCGGCGGCCAGCGTCTCCACCCGCACCTGCGCGCTGCCCCGCACCTTGTCGGCCGCGGCGGCCAGCGCGGCGGGGTCGCGCCCCACCAGCACCACATCCGCCCCTTCCCGCGCGAAGCCTTCCGCGCAGGCCAGGCCGATACCCTTCGATCCGCCGGTGATCAGCACCCGCTTGCCGGCAACGCCCATATCCATAGCCATGCTCAGACTTCCATCTCGATCAGGAACGGCGTCTCGGAAGCGAAGCTCTGCTGCATGAGGTCCGCGACCCCCTCCAGCGTCCCCGTCCGCGCCGCTTCCACACCCATGCCGTTCGCCAGCTTCACCCAATCCAGGTTGGGATTGCCGAGGTCCATCATGTCCAGCGCCGTGCGGCCGGGATTGGCGCCGACGCCCTGATACTCGCCCAGCAGGATCTGGTACTTGCGGTTGGAGATGACGATCGTCGTGATCGGCAGCCTCTCCCGCGCCTGGGTCCACAGCGCCTGCAGCGTGTACATGCCCGACCCGTCGGCCTGCAGGTTGATCACCCGCCGCCCGGGCGCGCCGATGGCAGCCCCCGTGGCCAGGGGAATACCGCAGCCGATGGCGCCGCCGGTGATGTGCACCCAGTCATGCGCCGGCGCATTGTGGGTGAATTTGTAGAAGCCGCGGCCGAAGGACACGCTTTCATCGGCGATGACCGTGTTCTCCGGCATCAGCGCGGCCAGCGTCTGCGCCAGGCCCTCGGGCGTCGGCTTGCCGCGCGCGGGATCGGGGCGCGGCCCAGGGTCCGGGATGGCGGCCGGGCCGGCGCCGAGTTCGTCCGCCAGCGCCGTCAGCGCCTGGATCGGGTCGGCCTCGTAGCGCGTCAGCAGGACGATGTCCGCGTCCTCCCGGTGGTGGCGGGACGGCTTGTTGGGATAGGCGAAGAAGCCGACGGGGGCCTTGCTGTTCACCAGGATGATGGTGGTGAAGGGCTTCAGCGCCTCGATCGCCAGGTCGGCCGGGTAGGGCACGCGTTCCAGCTGCATCCGCCCGCGGCCGCGCGCCACCTTGGCGTTCGACATCTCCGCCAGGATCGACGCGCCGGTCGCATGCCCGATCCGCCAGGCCAGCGCCTGCGCTTCCTCGGTCAGCGCCAGGCCGCCCAGCAGGATCAGCACGTTGGACCGTTCGCGCAGCACCTTCGCGGCATGGCGCACGGCATGCGGGTCCGCCTGCGGCCGCGCCGGCACGGGCAGCGCCGCGGCCGGGCCACCCGGCGCCTCGTCCCAGCAGGTGTCGGAGGGCAGGATCAAGGTCGCGATCTGGCCCGGGGAGGTCATGGCCGCCTGCACGGCGGTGGCGGCATCGCGCCCCACCTCATCCGCCCGCGCCACGGTGCGCGTCCAGCCGGAGACGGCGCGCGCGAAACCCTCGGTATCCGCGGTCAGCTGCGCATCCAGCGGGCGGTGGTAGGTCGCCTGGTCGCCGACGCAGTTCACGATCGCGGAACGCGCCCGGCGGGCATTGTGCAGGTTGGCGAGCCCGTTCGCGAGGCCCGGGCCGCAATGCAGCAGGGTCGCCGCCGGCTTGCCCGCCATGCGGAAATAGCCATCCGCCATGCCGGTGACGACATTCTCCTGGAGCCCAAGCACGCAGCGCATGCCCGGGATGCGGTCCAGCGCCGCGACGAAATGCATCTCACTGGTGCCCGGGTTGGCGAAACAGGTATCGACCCCCGCCCCCAGCAGCGTGTGCACCAGGCTTTCGGCTCCGTTCACCCTTGGGCTCCCACATGCAATGGCTGCGGAGGGTGCGCGGGCCGGGCGCGGGCCGCAAGGGGACCCCCGGCGCATGTGCCCGGCGCGGCGCAGGGGTGACAGCGCCGTAATACTGACGCAGTTTCCGCCGAATGATCCGGGACCCGCACCAGGGGGGCTGGCGGGCTGGATCATCTGTTCTGGGGGCGCCGATGCCACGCTTGGCCATCGCATTCTTCTGCTCGGGCTTCGGCGCACTGCTCTGCCAGATCGTCTGGCAGCGCATGCTCGGCATCTTCGCGGGGTCGGACACCGTTTCCGCCGCGCTGGTCGTCGGCGCCTTCCTGGCCGGGCTCGGGCTCGGGTCCATCATCGGCGCGAAGATCGCGGACCGGCTGTCCCCCCGGAACGCCATGATCGGCTTCGCCCTGGCGGAGGGCGGCGTCGCCCTCTTCGCCCTGGTGTCGAAGTTCTTCCTCTATGATTTCCTGGCCATGGATCTGGCCGGGGTGGTCGATTCCCCCATCGCCATCTTCGCCCTGTGCTTCGCCGGCCTGGTGCTGCCCACCACGCTGATGGGCGCCTCCCTTCCCCTGCTGGCGCGCGCCATCGCCACCAACCTGGACACCGTGGCGGAGCGGATCAGCAGCCTCTACGGCCTCAACACCCTCGGCGCCGGGCTCGGTGCGCTGCTGGGCGGCTGGGTGATCGTCGGCAATCTCGGCTTCGTGGGCGCCCTGGTGATGGCCGCGGGCCTCGATGTGATCGCCGTCATCCTGGCGCTGACGCTGCTGCCGGCGCTGAGCCGCGAGACACCGCCACCCCCTGCCCGTGCCGCCGTCGCCGCCGCTGCCTCCAGCGCGGAGCCCTTCGGCAGCCTGAAGCTCTGGTGCCTGCTGGTCTTCCTGTCGGGCTACGTGATCGTGGCGCTGGAGATCGTTTGGGTGCGGCTGCTGGGCCAGGTCGGCCAGTACCATGCCTACCTGTTCCCGACCGTGCTCGGCATCTTCCTGCTGGCGGACGGGCTTGGCATGGCGGTGGCAGCGAGGATGGTGCGCCGCATGAAGGACCCGCGCCCGGCCTTCTTCATCACCCAGGCCGGCGGCTTCGCCCTGGCCGCCGTGCTGATCCTGGCGCTGTTCATCGCCCTGCCCTACTGGCCGATCAACCAGTTCCTCTCGGCCGATGTGCAGCGGCTGCGCGGTGGCGGGCTGGCGACCACCATCATCCTGACGCTGATCGTGGTGGGCCCGCCCTCCTTCCTCATCGGCATGACCTTCCCCTTCGTGCAGCGGGCGGTGCAGCAGGACCTTGCCTCGGTGGGCGCACGGGTCGGCTGGGTGCAGCTGGCCAACATCCTCGGCAATGCCGCGGGGTCCATCGGCACGGGCATCGTCACCTTCCACCTGCTGGGCACGGCGGGCACGCTGAAGCTGCTGGCGGGGCTGTCGGTGCTGCTGCTGGCGGGGTGGCTGTGGAAGGAAGGTCGCGGCCGCAAGCCGGAAATGGCGCTGGCCGCCGCCTGCGCGCTGGCGCTGGTGGCGCTGCCGGGCAACGCCACGCTGTGGTCGCGCCTGCATGCCGAACAACCCAACCACCTGGTCGCCTGGGCGGAGGACCGTTCCGGTGTCGCCTTCTTCCGCGACGACAATGCGGCGGGGCAGGACGGCCCGCACGGCCCCTTCTTCATCCAGGGCTTCTCCCAGGGCCGTATTCCCTTCCTGCCCATCCACCAGTTCCTGGGCGCGGTCGGGCCGCTGGTGCATCCCGATCCGAAGATGGTGCTCTGCATCGGCATCGGCTCCGGCGGCACGCCCTGGGCGGCCGGCGTCTCCGCCGCCACGCAGCAGGTGCGCGCGATCGAACTGGTGGGCCCGGTGCTGACGGCGCTGGAGCAGATCGGCAACCGCTACCCCCAGGGTCCGATCGCCGAGATGTTCCGCAACCCCCGCTGGCAGCTGGAATACGGCGATGGCCGCCGCGCGCTGTCCAAGGGCGAACAGCTTTACGACGTGATCCAGGCCGACGCGATCCTGCCGGAGGGCTCCCATTCCGGGCTCCTCTATTCCGAGGAATTCCTCCAGCAGGTCCGCCGCCGCCTCGCGCCCGGCGGCCTCTATGTCCAGTGGGCGCCCACGCAACGGGTGGTGGAGACCTTCAGCAGCGTCTTCCCCCATACGCTGCTGCTGATGCCGTCCTCCGTCATCATCGGGTCGGACCGGCCGATCCCCTTCGATGCGCAGGCCCTGGCGCGCCGCTTCGCCGAACCCGCGGTGCAGGCCCATCTGGCGCGCGGCAACACCGCCTTCTCCGACTACGCCGCGCTGTTCAACCGCACGCCGCTGGCCTGGAATCCCACCACGCCGCGGGCCGGGGCTTCCCTGACGGACGTCTTCCCGCGCGACGAATTCTACATGAACAACACCGTCACCGGGACGCAGGCGCTGGCGCGGCCGCAGGACCTGATGCTGCGCGCCGCCACCGGTAGCCGGCCATGAGGCGCCGCACTAGACTCGCCCTTCCCCGGCACGGAGTCGCTGCGTGAAGAAGGTCCTGCTCTTCGGCTTCATCTGCGGGGCTCTCGCGGTGATCGTCTTCCACCAGGGGACGGTCTGGGTGCTTCACCACCAATTCCCGCTGATCAAGGCGGTGACGGGCGCGGCGGACGCTTTCCGGCCGGCGACCCAGGGCTTCAGCCTGCGGCCCGTGCCGCCGCTCGGCGTGCCGCAGGTGGTATCGCTGGCCTTCTGGGGCGGGCTCTGGGGCATCCTGCTGGCGGCGCTGATCCGCTGGGTCCGGATCCCGGACCTGATGGGCGGCTTCGTCATCGGCCTGCTGGCGACGCTGGTCGGCTTCACCGTGGTCGCGCAGATGAAGGGCCTGCCGATGTGGGGTGGGGGCAATTCCATCACCATCTGGCGCGCCGTGCTGCTGAATGGCGCCTGGGGCTGGGGCACCGCCATGCTGCTGCGGCCCTTCGTCCTGCGGGGCGACTGACCCCCCCCCCTTCCACTGCCGGCACGCGCGCACGCAGCGGCGCACGCCGTGTTCAGCCGGTCAGGCGGGCGAGCAGGGCGGTGAGTTCCGCCTGGTGGCGGCAGCCGGTCTTGCGGCGAATGGCGGCCAGCTGGCTGCGCGCCGTCGCCGCCGCGATCCGTCGTGCCTGCGCGTGTTCCGCCACCGTCTTGCCCGCCGCCAGCGCCGCGGCCAGTGCCCCTTCCGCCGCCGTCAGACCGAAGGCCTGGCGCAGCAGGGGCGCCCGCGGACGGGGGCGCTGTTCGTCATCCGTGACCAGCACCATCACACCGGTGAACCCCTCCGGCATGCCGAGTGCCTCCAGCCCCCGCAGCGGCAGCACCTGCACCAGCCAGGGCGCGCCGCCGGACCGCCGCGGCAGCGTCAGGCCGGCGGCGTCCGGCATCATCTTCACCTTGCCGTCCAGCGCCAGGATCGCCGTCCCCACCCCGCGCGCGAATGCCTGGCGCGCCTGCGGGTCGAAGGAGCTCAGCCCGCCATCGGGCACGAAGGTCAGGCCGTCATCCTCCGCCACCATCATCTCCAGCGCAGGGTTGGTGACGATCATGCGGCGGTGGCGGTCCAGCAGCATCACGCCCTGGCGCAGCGCGGCGAAGCCCGCCCGCAGCGCCCGCACCTGTTCCCAGCCCGCCGCGGCCAGCCGTGCCTCCGCCACCAGCGCGCGCCGCATGGCGGCGTAGTAGGGGCGCAGCATCTCCTCCTCGGTACGGGCGAAGGGGTCGGCGCGCACCGACCGGTGGAAGGCGAGGCCACCGACGATGCCGCCCGGCGCATGCACCAGCGCCGCCATGCAATGGAAGGCGCCGTCCCGCGGCGACGCCCATTCATTCCAGATCGGCGTCAGCCGGAACAGGTCCGGCGCCACCACCCGGGCCATGTTGAGCACGCCATCCGGCGCCTGCGCGGCCGCCTGCGCCCAGGGGTCATGGCGGATCCAGAAGCGGCCATATTCCGCCATCACCTCCGGCGCGGTGTTCGGGCTGCCTTCGGACCGGCTGTCCCGCGGGGCGCCATGGGCGAAGCGCATCAGATGCACCGCATGGGTGCTGGTGCCCAGGCGGCGTGCCAGGGGCATCACGGCGCTGGCGATGCTGCGGCCGTCCAGGACGGCGGCATACAGCTGCAGCGCGAAGGCATCCGGATCAGGCAACTCAGGTCGGATGATCACAAAGCAAGAATAGCACTATGCGGAATACCTGTTACAGCCCCAAAAGCGCGCAGGAGTGGAACGAATGTTCCGCCATGCGCGCGGGGGATGCCGGATCCTGCCAGCGGGCAGCCCCGCTTGCAGCCACGCCGCCCCCACCCCACCCTGCAGGGCATGACCGATACCGCGCTTCGCGTGCAGCCCGACCCCGCCGATCCCCGCCTGACACGCCGTGTCACGGGCATGGATCACCTCGGCCAGCCCATCGAGACCAGCGTCACCGTCGAACGCCCCCTGACCCTCTACCTCAACGGGCAGGAGATCGTGACGATGATGACCATCCTCGACCGGCCGGAGGACCTCGCCATCGGCTACCTGCTCAACCAGGGTATGCTGAAACGGCAAGACCGGATTGCCGCCGTTGATTATGATGAGGATCTCCAGGTCGTCGTCGTCCGCACCGATGCGCGGACCAACTTCGAGGAGAAGCTGAAGAAGAAGACCCTCACCTCCGGCTGCGCCCAGGGCACCGCCTTCGGCGACCTGATGGAGGATTTTGCGAGTGTCCGGCTGCCGGTGTCAGCCGAACTTCGGACGTCCTGGCTCTACCGCCTGCTGCACCGGATCAACACGCTGCCGAGCCTCTACCTCGAAGCCGGCGCCATCCATGGCTGCGCGCTCGCCCGCCAGAACGAGCCGATCGTCTACATGGAGGACGTCGGCCGCCACAACGCCGTGGACAAGATCGCGGGCTGGATGTTCCGGAACAATGAGGGCCCGGAGGACAAGATCTTCTACACCACCGGCCGCCTGACGTCCGAGATGGTCATCAAGACCGTCCGCATGGGCATCCCCATCCTGGTCTCCCGGTCCGGCTTCACCGCCTGGGGCGTGGAACTGGCGCGGGAGGCGAACCTGACGCTGATCGGCCGCTGCAAGGGCAAGCGCTTCGTGGCGCTGGCCGGGGAGAGCCGGATCGTCTTCGACGCCGACCCCGCCTATGTGCCGGAGGAGAGCGCGAAGCACTGGCGCAAGAACAGCCTGGAGCGGATGGCGACCGATGAGGGCTGACACCCTGGCCGTCATCCTCGCCGGCGGCCTGGCGCGCCGGATGGGGGGCGGCGACAAGCCGCTGCGCGTGGTCGCCGGCCGCCCGCTGCTGGACCATCTGCTGGACCGGCTGCGGCCGCAGGTGCCCGCCATGGTGCTGAACGCGAATGGCGATCCCGCCCGATTCGCGCCCCATGGCCTGCCCGTGGTGGCGGACACACTGCCGGACCATCCCGGCCCGCTGGCCGGCATCTTGGCCGCGCTGGACCATGCGGCCGCTGCCCATCCTGACATGCCCTGGGTCGTCTCCGTCACCGGCGACGCGCCCTTCATCCCCGGCGACCTGGTGGCCCGCCTGCACGCGGCGCGGCAGGCGGCCGGCGTGAAGCTGGCCTGCGCCCGCTCCGCCGGCCGGACCCACCCGCCCATCGGCCTCTGGCCCGTCTCCCTCCGCGGCGAATTGCGCGCCGCGCTGCTGGCCGGCGAACGCAAGATCGATCGCTGGACCGCCCGCCATGGCTGCGCCCATGCCGATTGGCCGGCCGATCCCTACGACCCCTTCTTCAATGCCAATGCGCCGGAAGACCTGGCGGAAGCCGAACGCATCGCGTCCCACTTGCAAGCCGGCAATGTTGCACCGATAGAGTAGCTGTCTCGCGTATCTGGGGAGAACGCCCGCATGAAATCCGTCCTGACCGGCGCCCTCGCGGCGATCGTCATCGCCGTCGGCGCCTATGTCGTGCTCGACCAGAACTTCCAGCGCACGGCGGACCAGCGCTTCACCACCGAAGGCGTGCGCCTCTGACCCCCGGCTGAGGCAGGGGCCATGGCGCCACGCCGCATCCCGCTGCTGGATGCGCGCGCGGAACCCTACCCGGCCGCGGCCACGGCCGCCGCGCGCAGCGACGATGTCCGCGCCATCCTGGCGATCGCGGAACGCCGCCACACCGCGGCGGGGCTTCGCCTGGGCGATGCCGTGTCCCGCCGCTGGCTGGCGCGCAACGCATCCCCCCTCGGCGCGGAGATCGCCGCCGTCGCCCGGCAGATCGGCCGGCCCGGCGCCCATCTCCTGAACCTCTCCTACGAATGGGCCTGCACCTGCGGCGTGGAGGCGACGGCGGAGCCCGTGATGCTGCGCGTGCTGGACTGGCCGATGGAGGGGCTGGGCGAGGCGCTCTGCGTCATCCGGCAGGCCGGGCCGGCGGGGGAGTGGTGGCATGTCGGCTGGCCCGGCCTGGCCGGCACCATCACCGCCATGGCGCCCGGCCGCTTCGCGGTCGCCATCAACCAGCCGCCCTTGCCGCTCAGCCGCCTCGGCGCCGCGGCACGGGCACGCGGCCTCGGCCTCATGGGCCTGGCGGCGGATTGGCTGGGCTCCCGCCCTGGCCTCTGGCGCAGCCGCGCCCTGCCGCCCGCGCATCTCCTGCGGATCGTCTGCGACACCGCGCCCGATTTCGCCACGGCGCTGGCCATGCTGCGGGACACGCCCATCGCCGCCCCCGTCGCCTTCACCCTGGCCGGCACAAGCCCGGGGGAGGCCGCCTGCATCGAGCGCAGCCCGGATGGCCACGCGCAGCGCCAGGCGCCGCGGATCGCGGTGGCGAACCACTGGGACGGGCTCGGCCTGCCCGGCGCGGCGCGCTGGATGGAAAGCGGCGCCCGGCAGGCGATGATGGCGGATCTGGTGGAGACCGGCCCGCCGGAGGGCCTGGGCTGGCTGCGCCCGCCCATCCTGAACCGCGGCACAAGGCTGGCCGCGGTGATGCGCCCGGCCTCCGGCCGCCTCTCCGTCGCCGGCTTCGCCGGGGAGAGGCCGGTGACCGCCCTTCTCCACCTCGCCGCCGGCGCGAACGACCCGGCGCGGCAGGACGATCCCCTCGCCGCCTGATCGCCTTCGTCAGAAGGCCGCCCGGAAGGGCAGCACGCGCAACTCGTCGCCGGGCGCCACCGCCGTGACATGCTCCGGCAGTTCCGCGAAGGCGTCAGATTCCGTCAGGGAGGTCAGAAGCCCCGCCCCCTCCCGCGCATATTTGCGGGCCACGGGCAGGCCCTCCCCGAAATCCAGCCGGACGCGGACATATTCGCGCCGTCCGGCCTTCTTGCGATAGGCGAAGTCGGCCCGGGCGCTGAAGCGCGGCAGGCGATCCGGCGCCGCCCCCGCCAGGCGCAGCACCAGCGGCCGCGCCAGGTGCAGGAAGGTGACGACGGCCGCCACGGGGTTGCCCGGCAGCCCCACCACCGGCGTCCCTCCCGAGGCAATATTCCCGCCTGCCTTCGGCAGGACGCCCATCGCCGCCGGCCGCCCCGGCTTGATGGCCAGCCGCCAGAACACCAGCCGCCCGCCCTGGCCGATCGCCGCCTTCACATGGTCGGCCTCCCCGGTCGAAACGCCGCCCGAGGTCAGCAGCAGGTCATGCCCCGCCGCCGCGCGCGCCAGCGCCTCGGCCGTCGCCGCGGGCTCGTCGGGCAGGATGCCGAGGTCCACCGCCTCCACCGGCAGCCCCGCCAGCAGGGCCAGCAGGGTGAAGCGGTTGCTGTCATAGGTCTGCGCAGGGCCGAGCGGTTTGCCCGGCTCCGCCAACTCATCCCCGGTCGAGAAGACGCCGACCCGCACGAGCTTCCGCACCGGGATGTCGGAAAAGCCCAGCGCCGCCGCCAGCCCGATCTCCGCCGGGCCAAGGCGCCGGCCGGCCTCCAGCGCGATCCGGCCCGTGGGGACATCCTCCCCCGCCGGTCGGCAATTCGCACCGCGCTTCAGGCCGGGCACCAGCAGCACCGCGTCGCCATCCTCCCGCGCATCCTCCTGCATCATCACGGTATCCGCGCCATCGGGCATGGGGGCGCCGGTAAAGATGCGGATGGCGGTGCCGGGGGCGATGGGCGCGGCGGCCTGGCCGGCCTGCAGCCGCGCGGCGATGGGCAGGCGCGTCTCACCCGCCGCCAGGTCGGCATGGCGGAAGGCATAGCCATCGACGGCGGAGTTGAAGAAGGGCGGCAGCGGCGTGACGGCGCGAAGGTCGTCGGCCAGCACGCGCCCGATGGCGGCGCGCAGCGTCACGCGCTCCGCCCCCTCCGCCGGCGGGATGCGCGCCTCGATCAGCGCCTGCGCCTCCTCCACGGACATGAGCGGCCCGCCAAAGGCGAAGCAGTCGTCGCTGAGTTGCGCCATGGCCCCCTACCGCCCGAGAAACTCCCCCAGCGCCATCGCATGGGCCAGCACCAGATCGGTGATCGCGTCGATCTCGTCCAGATGCGCCCATGGAAGATCGCCACCGGGCGGCGGCACGTCGGACGCGATGGCGGCGATGTGCGGGTCCCCCGGATGCAGCCAGGGCTTGGCGTTGGCGCCGCGATGCACCTCGATCTTCGGGTGGTGGTCGCGCTTGAAGCCCTCCACGATCACCAGGTCCACCGGCGCCAGCTGCGCCAGCAATTCCTTCAGCGGCGGCTCCGCGGCCCCGCGATGCTCCGTCATCAGCGCCCAGCGATGGGCCGAGGCCACCAGCACCTGCCGCGCGCCGGCCGCGCGATGTTCGTAGCTGTCCTTGCCCGGCCGATCGATGTCGAAGGCATGGTGCGCATGCTTCAGCGTGGACACACCGAGCCCCCGCGCCGCCATGGCCGGGATCAGCCGCGTCATCAGCGTGGTCTTGCCGGCGCCGCTCCAGCCCGCCAGTCCGATCAAGCGCGTCATGGGCATGTTCCAGACATGAAAAAGGCCGGCGCGGGGGGAACCCGGCCGGCCTGGTTGGTAGGGCGGGGCGTCAGTCCGCGCCAGCGGCCTTGGCGCCGGCAGGACCGCCAATGGTGTCCCGCGCCTTCGCCATCTCCTGCTCGACCCAGAGCGAGTGGTGCTCCTTCGCCCAGTTCAGGTCGACCTCGCCCGATCCCATCGCATCGAAGGCGCCTTCCATGCCGACGGAGCCGATGTAGATGTGGGCGATCATAGCGGCGACCATCAGCACGGACAGCACGCCGTGCACGATGTGCGCCAGCTGCATCCCCGCGATGTCGGTCATGACGAAGGGGAAGATCAGGATGTAGCCGGAGATCGACACCAGCGCGCCGCCCAGCACCGTGATCCAGAACACCATCTTCTGGCCGCCGTTGAAGCGCGCGGCTTCCGGATGCCCATGGCCCAGCAAGCCGCCACCCGCCTTGAACCAGGCGATGTCGCGCGCATTCGGGATGTTGTCCTTCACCCACACCAGGAACAGCAGGACGATGCCGAGCGTGAAGGGGAAGGCCAGGTAGTTGTGGGCGATCTTGCCCCAGAGGCTGACGGCGGTGAACGCCTCCGGCCCGATGATCGGCAGCAGCAGGAAGCGGCCGAAGGTCAGGTTGAGGCCCGACAGGCCCAGCACCACGAAGGACGACGCCGTCATCCAATGGGCCGCGCGCTCGAACCCGTTGAAGCGCTTGATGGTGCGCCCCGCGGGCCCGGCCTCGATCGCGATGCGGCCCTTCGACATGTAGAAGATGACGAGGATGGCCAGCATGCCGAGCACGGCGATGCCGCCGACCCAGGTCAGCGTCTTGTTGTGGAAGTCGCGCCATTCCCGGCCTTCCGGCTGGATCAGCACCTGGGACTGCACATCGGGGATGCTGCCGCGGCCGGCGATACGGCCGCCATTCAGCGCCTTCATCAGTTCCAGCTCATCCGCCGAGCCGGGGGTGGTGATGGGGTTGGTCGGCGTGCCCGTCACGGGCCCGCCGAGTTGCGCCATCGCGGGCGTGGCCAGCGACAGCGCGAGTGCTGCCGCCGCCAGGAACCGGGTGATCCTGTTCATCGTCATTTCCCCGGGATTACGCGCCGACAGTCTCGCGATACGCCGTGCGCCAGCCCCAGGCGCCAGCGCCGTAGCCGCGCTTGGCCACACGCTCCCGGTAGATGGTCGCGATCATCTGGCCATCGCCGGCCAGCAGCGCTTTGGTGGAGCACATCTCGGCGCAGAGCGGCAGCTTGCCTTCCGCGATGCGGTTGGCGCCGTACTGCGTGTATTCCACCAGGGTGCCATCCTGCTGCGGCCCGCCGGCGCAGTAGGTGCACTTGTCCATCTTCCCGCGGCCACCGAAATTGCCGACGCGCGGATACTGCGGCGCGCCGAAGGGGCAGGCGTAGAAGCAGTAGCCGCAGCCGATGCACAGATCCTTGTCGTGCAGCACGATGGCATCCGCCGTCGTGTAGAAGCAGGACACCGGACACACGGCGGCGCAGGGCGCGTCCGTGCAGTGCATGCAGGCCATGGAGATCGAGCGTTCGCCCGGCCGGCCGTCATTGATCGTGACGACGCGGCGGCGGTTGATGCCCCAGGGCACCTCATGCTCGTTCTTGCAGGCGGTGACGCAGGCGTTGCACTCGATGCAACGATCGCTGTCGCAGAGGAACTTCATCCGAGCCATTGGTTCTGTCCCCCCTTTAGGCCGCGCGGATCTGGCAGAGAGTGACCTTCGTTTCCTGCATGAAGGTCACCGGGTCGTAGCCGTAGGTCGTGATGGCGTTGACGCTTTCGCCGAGCACGATCGGGTCCGTGCCCTGCGGGTAGCGCCGCCGCTGGTCCTCGCCCATGAAATGGCCGGCGAAGTGGAAGGGCATCCAGGCGACGCCCCGGCCCACACGCTCCGTCACCATGGCCTTCATGCGGGCCTTGGACTGGTTCTCCGGGCCCGTCACCCAGACCCAGCCGCCATCGCGGATGTTCCGCGCCGCGGCATCGGCCGGGTTGATCTCGACGAACATGTCCTGCTGCAGCTCGGCGAGCCACTTGTTGGACCGCGTCTCCTCGCCACCACCCTCGTATTCGACCAGGCGGCCGGAGGAGAGGATGATCGGGAAGTCGCGCGCCACCTGGTGGCTGCGGTTCTGCACCGTCACGCCGAGATGCGGCATGCGGAAGCCGCGGCGGTCCGGCAGGGTCGGATACTGCGCGATCAGGTCGGTGCGCGGCGTGTAGATCGGCTCACGGTGCACCGGCACGGGGTCGGGCAGGTTCCAGGCCACGGCGCGGGCCTTGCCGTTGCCGTAGGGCACGCAGCCATGTTCCATCGCGACGCGGATGATGCCCATGGACAGGTCCGTGGCCCAGGAGAAGTTGCCCCCGTTGGACTCGATCCAGCCCTTCTCCTCCGCGGTCAGGTCGTCATACCAGCCGAGGCGGCGGAGCACCGCCGTGGTGAATTCGGGGTAGCCGTCCTGGATCTCGGAGCCCTTGGACCAGGACCCCTCCGCCAGCAGCGTCACGCCGTTGCGCTCCACGCCGAAGCGCGGGCGGAAGGTGCCGCCGCCATCCTTCACGTGCAGCTGCGTGTTGTAGAGGATGTGGCTGCCGGGGTGCTTCCACTCCGCCTTGCCCCAGCACGGCCAGGGCATGCCGTAGAACTCGTTCTCCACCGGCGTGCCGGCGCGGCCGCGCAGCGTCACCAGGTCGAACTTGTCCTGGTGCTCCATGTGCAGCTTCAGGCGTTCCGGGGACTGGCCGGTATAGCCGGTGGACAGCGCGCCGCGGTTGATCTCCCGCAGGATGCTCTCCGCCGTCGGCGCGTTGTCCTTGACCTCGAAGGTCTTGAAGATCTCGGCCTGGAAGCGGACCGCCTGGTTGCTCCGCTGCGCGGCGCGGTCCAGCGCACCGCACAGGCGATACATCATCTCGTAGTCGTTCTTCGATTCGAAGATCGGGTTGACGACCTTCGTGCCCCACTGGACGGACCGGTTGGACGCCGTGCGGCTGCCGTCGCATTCGAACTGCGTCGAGATCGGCAGCAGGTAGGTGTTTTCCCGCCGGTTGCCGAGCACCGCGAAGGTGGTGGGATGCGGGTCGGCGACGACCAGCAGGTCCAGCGCCTCAAGCCCCTTCACCGCTTCCGGCATGCGCGTGACGGTGTTGCCGCCATGGCCCACCACCAGCATGCCCTTCACGCGGTCACGCTGCTGGATCTGGTCCTTCGGCAGGGTGATGGCGTCGAAGTAGCGCGTCGTCGGGATGCCCGGCGTGGTCATCATGGCCGGGCTGTCGAAGCGCGCCACCATGTCCTCGTAGCGGACATTCCACACCCGGCTCCAATGCCGCCAGGCGCCCTCGTCCAGCCCGTAATAGGCCGGCAGCGTGCCCACATCGAGGCCGAAGTCGGTCGCGCCCTGCACGTTGCAGTGGCCGCGGAAGATGTTCGCGCCGGTGCCTTCCAGCCCGACATTGCCGGTGGCCAGCAGCAGGATGGAGAAGGCGCGGACATTGGCCGTGCCGACCGTCTTCTGCGTGGCGCCCATGCACCAGATCAGGGTCGAGGGCTTTTCCGTCGCGAAGGCGCGCGCGACCTGCTTCAGCTGCTCGCCCGGCACGCCGGAGACGCGCTCGACCTCGGCCGGCGTCCACTTCGCGCATTCCGCCCGGATCTCGTCCATGCCGAAGACGCGCTGCGCGATGAACTGCTTGTCTTCCCAGCCATTGGCGAAGATGTGGTGCAGCATGCCCCACATCACCGGGATGTCCGTGCCCGGGCGGATGCGGACATAGTCCGTCGCATGCGCCGCCGTGCGGGTGAAGCGCGGGTCGATCACGATCAGCTTGGCGCGGTTCCGCTCCTTGCCGCTCAGCACGTGCTGCAGCGACACGGGGTGCGCTTCCGCAGGGTTGCCCCCCATGATGATCATGGTCTTGGAATTGCGGATGTCGTTGTAGCTGTTCGTCTGGGCGCCGTAGCCCCAGGTGTTCGCCACGCCCGCCACGGTGGTGGAGTGGCAGATGCGCGCCTGGTGGTCGACGGAGTTGGTGCCCCAGAAGGCCGCGAACTTGCGGAACAGGTAGGCGCCCTCGTTGGAGAACTTGGCGCTGCCCAGCAGGAAGACGCTGTCCGGCCCGCTTTCGGCCCGGATCTTCATCATCCGGTCGGCGATCTCGTTCAGCGCGACATCCCAGCTGATGCGCTGCCACTGCCCGCCGACGAGCTTCATCGGATACTTCAGGCGGCGGTCGCCATGCACCAGTTCACGGACGCTGGCGCCCTTGGCGCAATGCGTGCCGCGGTTGATCGGGCTTTCCCAGGCCGGCTCCTGCCCCACCCACACGCCGTTCTGCACTTCCGCCGTGACGGTGCAGCCGACCGAGCAATGGGTGCAGATGTTCTTCACGCGCTGGATGGGCTTGGACAGGTCCGCGACGCCGGTCGCGGCGCCACTCGCCTGCGCACGGCCCGGGCCCATGGCGCCCAGCGCCGCGAGCCCCGCAGCGCCGAAGCCCGCCTGGCGGAGGAAGCTGCGGCGATCGAGACCGCCGGAGGAGAGGCCCTGGTAGGCGGCGGCCAGGCGCTGGCGCGCGGCCTTGCCTTCGGAGCGCTTGATCAGCATGCGTGCGTTCCCCCGATCGACTTATTCGTAGCCATTGGTGCGGTAGAAGGCCCGCACATGCGCCGAATCGCCCTTGTAGCGGGCGGCCAGGCGCTGCTGCTCATTCTCCTTACGCGCATCGCGCGAAGGCACATTGTCCGCGCGCTGGGCCAGCGCCGGCGCCGCGGCGGCGGCTGCCGCCGTGCCCAGGCCCAGCGCCTTCAGGAAACCCCGGCGGATGGACTTTTCCGTCCCTTGTTCGCTCATGGTCATGACTCCCCGTTCAAACCATCAGGCCGGCAGGTCGGCTGCCGTGGCCTCGATCTCGATCGCGGTGCGGCCCAGCCGGCCGACCGCCCTGTAGAAGACCGCCATCTCCGCGCGCTCGAGGTCGGCGAAGAAACGCCCCGCCCAGGGGCGCATGTGACGGGTGAAGAAATCGTTCGCCTGCTCAAGCTCCGCCGCGAAGGCGCCCGCGATCAGCCCGGCCAGGACCTCGCACACGAAGGCGATATGGTCCTCGGGCTCCGCGATGCCTTCCGCCTTCTCGACGCCAAGGCGCATCAACTCCCCGCGCAGGTCGGCCAGCGGCCGCTCATGCAGGAACCCGGTCAGGTAGTAGGAGGCATAGGGCAGCAATTCGCCGCGGCCGACACCGATGAACAGGTCGAAGAATTCGCGTTCGGCGGTATCGGGCGTTGCGGCGGCGGCGGCGGCGGACAGGGCCGCATAGGCATCGCCCAGGTCGCCCGGCCCATGGGGCAGCAGCTTCAGACGCGCCAGCAGCGCAGCGTCCGGCGCATGGCTCAGCAGGCGGCCAAGCAAGGCGAACAGCCGAGCCCGTTCCGCATCCACGGCATCCAGCGCTGCTGAAGATTGCGTTTCCGTCATTAAGCCGCCAAAAATCCCAAGATACGGAAATTACGCCAATTCCGCCTCGACCTGCCAAATCCTATCAAGTTTTCCGGCGTAATCCAACCCCAGGCATCGGAATGCGAAATTCCTAGGTCTGATTGAATATAATATACAACAATCCAGCGCGCGAGAAGCCGAAACCCGCGCGCCGCTTGTCCTTCAGCCCTCATGAAACATTACAGAAATGGCAGCTACGCCGGAAGCGCACCCCCATGGCGGCGGCGTCGCGGCTGGGGTTCGATGCTATCCTCCTCGGCTGCGGGCAACGCCGCCATCGGGGGCGGCGCCAGCGGCGTGGTCAGCGTTGCGCTCGGGGGGACCATGGCGGGCACCTCCACCACCATGGCCGGCCCCGGCGCCGGCAGCGTCTCGGGCCCGGGCAGCGGGACCGATTCGGTCGCGGCTGCGTCGCCCGGCGCGGCGGGCGGCTTCTCCTCCACCGCCCCGATCGCCTGGGCCAGCAGCTTCTGCACATCCCCGATCAGTTCGGAGGCGAAGCCGTTCGGCAGCCCGCCGGGCGTGTTGAAGTCCCACTGGTATTCGACCGGGCCGATGTAGTCGCGGATCGCCGGGTCCAGGCTCCACATGCGCCGCAGCGCCGCCGACCGCAGCGCGGCGGGGATGCCGGGGCGGAGGAAGGGCGCCAGGTCGCTGGTGACCGACAATTCCTCGATCGGCGGCAGCGTCGACAGGTCGATCGGTTCCATGCCCGGGATCGGGCAGGTGCCGGATTTCGGCAGGCCGGCGGGTTCGACCGGCACCGCGACCGGCGCCTCGGCCTCCGGCGCCACCGCCGGCGGGGCCTCCGCCTCCACGCCGCGCTTGCGGCGGGACCAGCGGCCCAGGAAGCCCGGCTCCCCCTCCCCGCTCACGCACCCTCCTCCGGCATCCGGCGCGCGAGCGCCTCAGGGTTCGCCTGGTCTCGCTTGCGCTTGTAGAAGCCGCGTTCCTTGTGGTGGCGGGCGACGAACTCGGTCGCGATGGCGTGCAGCCCGGGCGGCATCGGCAGCGCCTCCATCAGGTCCTGCCCGACATCGGCGTGCAGATGCGCCTCCCCGGGATCGACCATCACGGATTGCAGCGCCATGCCCGGCTCGGCCTCGGTCGGGCGCAGCAGCACCCAGACCAGGGGCTGCGCGGATTCAAGGTTGTGCTTGTAGTTGTCGGTGTCGGTCGGGTGCATGACCACCTCCGCGGTGCCCGCGAAGAACAGGGCACGGCCCGCTTCCTCCCGCAGCTTCGTCCAGGCGGGGACGGGGGGCGCATCCTCCAGCACCTCCACCGCCTGCCAGACATGGTCGACCCATTTGGTCACGCCCGGCCGGCGTTCCGCGATGACGGCGACCTGCACCGCCACCGAATCGGGGTGGCGCGGGACGCTCATGCCGCATCCTCCCGGGCCCGCAGCGGCAGGCCCGCCACCAGGTTCTGCGGCTTCAGGCGCAGCTTCTGCGCGGCATCCATCGCGATCGCCAGGTAGACCGGCTTGCCCGCCACCCTGGGCAGCACGCGCGATGCCTCGGCGAATTCAAGCACGCCGAGCCAGATGATCCGCGCCAGCCGCGCCTGCTTCACCTTCTTGCCCTGCCACAGGTCATTGGCGATGGCCGTCGCTTCCGCGTCCAGCCCGACATGCCAGGTCCAGTTGTGGTCCTCGATGACGGGCACGGGGCGGATCGTCACCTGCTCCCCCATCACATGGCCGATGAAGCGTTCCAGCGCGCGGGCCAGGCCGTGCTGCCCAGGGCGCCCCTCCGCGATGTCGAGGGCGAAGTCGTGCGCGTCCGACCGCCCGGCATAGAGGTGCCCGTTCTCCTCCGACAGCACGTCGATCTCGATCTCGCGCGGCTGGGCGCCGGCTTCCATCAGCAATTGGCCGAGTGCGCCGTAGCCGCCATCCCCGCCCTTGTGGTCCAGGATCTCCTCATCCGCCACCAGCAGCGCGCCCTGGTGGATCGCGACGCGCTGGATGCGGAACAGCAATTCGGCGGCGCGCAGCGTGAAGGGATCGCCCACTCCCTCCAGCGCGGACCGGACGACGAGGTGCGTCAGCATCTGCAGGAAGATAGGCGGGATGCCCGCCACCCCCTTCCGGTACAGCGAGAGCCAGGCCGCTTCCAGGCAGGGCTCCGCCACGACGCGATCCCGGAACTGCAGGAACACGCGGAAATTATCCTGCGCGTCGGCGTCGGCGAGAGCCGCGACCTCGGCCTCCGCCACCACGCGCAGCGGGTCCGCCATCAGGGCGGCGTGCAGCGCGCGCTCCGCGTCGCAGGCTTCCTCCGGCGGCACCAGTTCCGGCCGGGCGCAGAAGGCGCGCCAGAGGTCGGGCGTGCCATGGATGCGCCCCTCCTCGTCCCGGTCGCAGAGGTGGTGGCCGGAGGCGACCCAGAAATCGCCCGGCAGGAGGCCGGGTGGCGTATTGCCGCTCACGCGCGGTCTCCGAGGTTCATCAGGTCAGGCCGTTCCACGGGTTCATCCTCGCCCTCCACGGTCACCATCCCGAAGACCGGCAGGGCATTGAAGCTGGTATGCGGCGTGTCCCGCAGATGGAGCGTGCGGAACCTTTCCCGCACCTCCCCCTCCTCCAGGCTGCGCGACAGGGCCAGGACGGTGCCGGCGGCATGGCCGTCGCACAGGCTCTCCGCGAAGCCGATTTCCTCCAGCGCCGCCGCCCGCGCGGCGGCATCGTCCGGCGCGCCGTGGCGGGTGCGGATGTGTCGCGCCAGCGCGCTCACCGCCACCTCCCGCTCCAGCGCCGACGCCGCCGCCACTTCGACCAGCGTGGACCAGCCGAAGGATGACAGGCCGAGGAACCCGCCCCGGAAGGCCTGGCGGCGCTTGCCCGCCATCGCCGCCGGGTCCTCTTCCCAGAATTCGAAGGCCCCCGGCACCGCCCATTCCCCGGGCTCGGCCGCGCGGTCGAAGATCACGGTGTCGGAGGGGTCGAGCCGCAGCGTCCGCGGCAGGAAGCCGGTCATGCCGGCACCGCCAGCGCGTCCAGCAGGGGGTAGCGCGTCCGTGCGCCCCCCTCCTCCAGCACCAGGTCGCCCGTCGCCGGGTCGATCCCTCGCCGCGCCTCCCCCATCCAGGCCTGGCGCGCCAGCCGGACGAGGTAGCGTTCCGACAGCCGCGGAAAGCCGCTGGTCGGCCCGCTGCGCTGCCATTCCGCCAAATTCGCCATCAGGTGCCGCGCCCAGGCCGCGGTCAGTTCGGCGCAGGATACCTCCTCCTCCGCCCAGCCTTCCTCGAACACCGACGTCTGGTGCAGGCCGTGGCCGGGCTCCCAGCCCCGGGGAAAGGACAGTCGGGCCTCCATGCCCAGCACCAGCCAGGCGGGCTCGGCCCGTTCGGAAGCCGCCTCCGGCCAAGCCAGGCGGATGCGCCCCACCTGGCCATCATTCACCAGCACGATCCCGGGCCAGTGGAAGGTCAGCGGCACTTCCGGCGGGCCATAGGCGGCCAGCGCATCGGCCAGCGCGCTGGCGCCGGCGAAGACCGCGGCGCGCGCGGCAGCCAGCGGCAATTCGGGCTCCAGCACCACCGCGGCCTCGATCCGGGAGGCCGATCGCACCCAGGCGAGAGTCCCCGCCCCATGCTGCGGCGCCAGCGCGATGGCGCGCGCCATGGCATCGCCCCCTTCCCGCAGCGCGACCACGGGTTCGAAGACACTCGGCAGTTCGGGTAGACCAAGGGGCAGGTCTTTCGCCACGGCTCGCTCGCTTCCTCCGGCATCCCTCGCAACGGCGAGAGGACGCGCATATATGGGCGGGCCGCGCCCGGGCCTAGACCCGGGGACAACAGGGATGCCCGGGACGCCGATGACCACCTCCGCCGCCACCAACGGGCGCACCACCTTCGTCTGTTCCTGCGAGGACACGATGCCGCTCGATGGCCGCGCCATCGCCCGCGGCTGCGCCACCGCCCCCCGCCAGGCCGAACAGCTCTGCCAGGCGCAGCTCGACCGCTTCCTGGCCGCGCTGGCGGAGGACCGGCCCATCACCGTCGCCTGCACCGCCCAGGCGCCGCTGTTCCAGCAGGAAGCGGAAGCCGCCGGCTTCACCCGCGACCTGGGCTTCGTGAACATCCGGGAGACCGCCGGCTGGTCGGAAGATGCGAAGGCCGCCGGCCCCAAGATGGCCGCGCTGATCGCCGCCGCCGCCGTGCCCATGCCCGCCACCGCCTTGGTGCCGATGAAGAGCGAGGGCGTGACCCTGGTGCTGGGCCGGGATGAGGCCGCGCTGGCCATCGCCGCCCGCCTGGCGGAAAGCCTCGATGTCACCGTCCTGCTGACCGGCGCGCAGAAGGTCGCGCCGCTGCGCGCCGCCGACTTCCCCGTGGCCCGCGGCCGCGCCCGCGCCGCCACCGGCTGGCTCGGCGCCTTCGAGGTGACGGTGGATGGCTACGCCATGCCCCGCCCCTCCTCCCGCAGCGCCTATGAATGGGGCCCGGCGCGGGACGGCGCGACCAGCCGCTGCGACGTGCTGGTGGACCTCACCGGCGGCACGCCCCTCTTCCCCACCCATGAAGTGCGCCAGGGCTACCTCCGCGCCGATACCTCCGATGCGGCCTCGGTGGAGCGCCTGGTCGCCCGCGCCCGCGACCTGGTCGGCGAATTCGACAAGCCCCGCTTCGTCACCTTCGACGCCAGCCTCTGCGCCCATTCCCGCAACCGCCGCACCGCCTGCACGCGGTGCCTGGACCTCTGCCCCACCGGCGCCATCACGCCGGGCAAGGACAGCGTCCAGATCAGCGCGGAGATCTGCGCGGGCTGCGGTGCCTGTGCGGCCGTCTGCCCGACCGGCGCGGCGCAATACGCCATGCCGTCCTCCGACGCGCTGCTGCGGCGTGTGCGCACCCTTCTGCTGACCTACCGCGAGGCCGGCGGCGAAGCCCCCGCGCTGCTGGTCCACGATGCCGAGCATGGGGAGCCGCTGATCGACGCGCTCGCCCGCCACGGCGATGGCCTGCCCGCCCGCGTGCTGCCGATCCGCATCAACGAAGTCTCGCAACTCGACCTCAGCTTCTTCCTCTCCGCCTTCGCCTGGGGCGCCGCGCAGATCCGCGTGCTGATGAAGGGCAGGCGCGCGCATGGCGTCGAAGGCGTCTTCCGCAACATCGACTACGCCACCACGATCCTCGCGGGCCTGAACGTGCCGGATCACGGCGCCCCCCGCGCCGCGGCGATCGAGACCGACGACCCCTTCACGATGGGGGAGGCGCTGCGCGCCCTGCCCCGCCGCGGCCTGCCCTTCCCGCCCGCCACCTTCGCCGCCATCGGCGCGCCGCGGGAGATCCTGCGCCAGGCCGGCCGCGCTTTGGCGGAAGGCGCGGAGCGCCGCGAGGCCGTCATCCCCATGCCGGCCCTCGCCCCCTTCGGCATCGCGCGGGTGGATACCAGCGGCTGCACCCTCTGCGTCGCCTGCACCACCGTCTGCCCGACCGGCGCCCTCTCCGCCAATCCGGAAAAGCCGCAGCTCCGCTTCCTGGAGGACGCCTGCGTCCAGTGCGGCCTCTGCGCCACCACCTGCCCGGAGAAGGTCATCACGCTGGAACCGCGCCTCAACCTCTCCGCCGCCAGCGCCCAGGTCACGGTGGTGAAGGAGGAAGAGCCCTTCTGCTGCGAGCGCTGCGCCAAGCCCTTCGGCGTGAAAAGCCAGATCGACCGCGTCTCCGCCAAGCTCGCCGCCAGCGGCCACTGGATGTTCAAGGACGGCAAGCAACTGGCCCTGCTGCGCCTCTGCGAGGATTGCCGCGCCTTCGCCGCGACCGACGGCCAGGTGGACCCCTATGCGGGACCGGAACGGCCGACGACCAAGACGACCGAGGATTGGTTGCGGGAAGCGGAGCGGGCGAAGCGGCAATAGCCCTCTCCCTCCCCCGCGCTCGCGGGGGAGGGCCGGGGTGGGGGTTTGGGCTACACTCGACGCCAAGAGCGACCACCAGGGAAACACCGCCCCATGCCCAGCAACACGCAGATCCTCCTCGCCCGCCGCCCCCAGGGCGCCCCGGTCCCCGAGGACTTCCAACTGACGGAAACCGCCATCCCCGAACCCGGGGAAGGCGAGGTACTGGTCCGCCACCGCTTCCTCTCGCTGGACCCCTACCAGCGCGGGCGGATGGATGACGCGAAATCCTACGCCAGGCCCGTGGCGCTGGGCGCCGTGATGGAATGCAGCGCGGTCGGCCAGGTCGCCGCCAGCCGTGACGGGCGCTTCAAGGAAGGCGACTGGGTGCTGGGCGGCTATGGCTGGCAGACCTACTCCGTCCGCCCCGCCAAGGCCCTGATCGCCATCGACCCGAAGGAGGCGCCCCCCTCCACGGCGCTCGGCGTGCTCGGCATGCCGGGCCTCACCGCCTGGGTCGGGCTGGAGGATATCGGCCAGCCGAAGGAAGGGGAGACGGTGGTCGTCTCCGCCGCCTCCGGCGCCGTCGGCCAGGTGGTCGGGCAATTGGCGAGGATCCGGGGCGCCCGCGCCATCGGCATCGCCGGCGGCCCCGCGAAATGCGCCTTCGTGAAGGACACGCTCGGCTTCGACGCCGCCATCGACCACCGCGCGCCGCTCGACCCCGCCCTCGATGCCGCCTGCCCCGACGGCGTCGATGTCTATTGGGAGAATGTCGGCGGCGCCGTGCAGGCCGCCGTCTTCCCGCGCTTCCGCGATTTCGGCCGCATGGTGATGTGCGGCATGATCGCGCAGTACAACACCGCGACCGGCGCCGCCGCCACCGGCGCGCCGCCCGGCCCCAACCTCGGCCCCGTCGTGCGCAAGCGCCTCCGCATCCAGGGCTTCATCGTCAACGACACGGGCTGGCAGCGCTACGGCCGCTTCCGGGCAGAGATGCTGGGCCACATGGCCGCCGGCCGGATGCAGTGGCGGGAGGATGTGGCGAAGGGCCTCGCCAACGCCCCCGCCGCCTTCATCGGCATGCTGGAGGGGCGGAACTTCGGCAAGCAGGTCGTCGCCCTCGATTGATGGACGACCAGGCCCTCGCCACCCACCTCGCCGGCACGCGGGTCCTGCTCTGCTACGGCCTGCTGGGGGAGGTGATGGCCGGGCTGCGCCCCCTCGGCCTCGACTACATGGCGGGGCAGATCGACTGGCTGACGGGCATCGGCGTCGCGGCTTCCGTGCTGCGGCTGCCGACGGTGGCGCCGGTCGGCGTCAATGCCGGGCGGATCGAGGAAGCGGCCCTGGCGGAGGACGGCCCCTTCATCCTGGTCGGCCATTCCAAGGGCGGGCTGGAAGCCCTGGCGGCCCTGCTGCGGCCGGGCATGGCGGCACGCTGCCGCGGCTTCATCGCCCTGCAATCGCCCTTCCGGGGTTCACCCGTCGCGGACCGCGTCTGCGGCATCCGCGCCTTCCACCTGGCGGCGCACCACGCCGCAAGGCTGTTCGGCCTCGGCACCGGGCGGGGCGTGAAGGATTTGACCACGCCGGTGCGCCAGGCCTGGATGCGGGACCACGCGGCCGCCATCGCATCCCTGGTCGACGCCGTGCCGGTGGCGACGCTCGCCACCGCCATCGGCCCCACGCCCCAGCCACAGGACCGCGCCCATGCGCCGCTGGCGAGATGGGCCCACGCGCCGCTGGCGCGATGGCTGGAAGCGCAGGGCGCGGGGCCGAATGACGGCCTGGTGCCCGTCGCCTCCGCCCTGCTGCCCGGCGCCCGCCAGCTTGTGCTGCAAGGCGGGCACCGCGCCCTGGTCGCGTCGGGCCCCGGGCGGGACCCCATCGGCGTGCTGCGGGCGGAACTCGCCCGCCTGCCAATCCTCAGATGATGACGTCGCCCGCCGCCAGGCTGGTCACGCCGACGAGCGTCGCGATCAGCACGGCATCCTCCCCGCCCGCCCCGTCGGAATCGTAGCTCAGCCGGCCGTTCCGCGTATCGAACAGCACGGCCGGCCCATCCCCCGCCACCGGCGCCGCGCCCTGGATCAGCGGGCCGGGCGGGCCGAAGAACAGCTGGATCACATCCTCCCCCGACACGAAGCCGAGGATACGGTCATTCTCCGCCGTGGGGTTGATGTACATGAACAGGTCCCGCGCCCCGTCGGCGGTGGTGACCAGCACATCGGCATCGACGCTGCCGAAGAAGGTATCCGCGCCCGCGCCGCCCGTCAGCGTATCGCGGCCCACATTGCCCATCATGAAGTCGGCGCCGTCGCCGCCCTCCAGCCGGTCATGCCCGGCTTCGCCATAGAGCAGGTCGTTCCCGGCCCCGCCCAGAAGGCGGTCATTGCCGTCATCGCCCCACAGGGTGTCGATGCCGGCGCCGCCGAACAGGGAATCGTCGCCGCCCCCCCCCCACCAGGCTGTCCGCCCCATCGCCGCCCTCCGCGCGGTCATTGCCCTCGCCACCAGCCATCACGTCATCGCCGGCATCGCCGCGAAGGCGGTCATCTCCCGCCTCGCCTTGCAGGACATCCGCGCCATCCCCGCCCAGCAGCGTGTCCCCGCCATCCCCGCCCTGCAGGACATCCAGCCCGGCATCGCCACGCAGCACGTCGAAGCCGCCCTCGCCCTGGATCACGTCATCGCCGGCGCCGCCGCGCGCCAGATCGTCGCCCGCGCCGCCGAGGATGAGGTCGTTCCCCGAACCGCCATCCAGCGTATCGGCGCCGACGCCGCCATCGAGCCGGTCGCCCCCCGAACCGCCCAGCAGCCAGTCATTCCCGGCATTGCCCTGCAGGTCGTCATCATCCTGGTCGCCGGCCACGGTGTCGTTTCCGGCCGCCCCGTACAGCACGTCGCGCCCGCGCCCGCCGGAGACGGAATCCGCGCCGCCGCCGGCATGGATGGTGTCGCGGTTCGTGCTGCCGGTCAGGGAATCATCCCCCGTCCCGGTCACCATCAGCCAGCGGTTGCCGCCGAAGCTGCCATTCACCAGCAGGCCGAGCGTGTTGTCCGGGTCCAGCGCCAGGCGCACATTCGTGAGCGCCGCATAGCCCGGTGCGCCGAACACCTCCGCCGCGAAGGTCGCGGTGCCGAACAGCGGCTGCGACGGTGCACCCGACGCGCCGAGGTAGAAGTATTCGTAGGTGAAGGCCGCCGATGGCGCGGCCGGCACCGCTTCGCCGCCGGCGCCATCGCCCCAGTTCAGCGCGGTGATGCGGGTGGCCAGTTCCGGCCCCGTGGTGAACAGCCACACCACCTGCAACTGCGTGGCATCAGGCGACACGCGGCGCTGCAGGAACGCCACATCAACCAGCAACGACATCACGATCCTCCCGAACCGGGCCTTGGCGGGCTGGCCCGGGGGAAGAGTGCGTCACGAACACCGCTTGTGAAATCCGGCGCCCTCTGCAACCCAGGCGCGAAACAGGCGGATGGAACGGGGGGCGCATCGCCCCCCGGCCCGGCCTATTCCTCGGCGACTTCCACCATCACGACTTCCGCATCCTCGGTCGCCGTGATCGTCACCGCCTCCTCCCGCGCGATGCCGACGCCATCGCGCTCATTCAGCGCCGCGCCATTCACCGTCGCGGCCCCCTTCGCCAGCACCAGATAGGCGGCACGCCCGGCGGCGAGGGGCTGCGTCAGCGTCTGGCCGCGGGCGATGGTCGCCGCCATCACCGCGCCATTCACGTTGATCGGCAGCGCGCCCGTCCCCGCATCGCCAGGACGGCCGGAGGCCAGGACCTCGAACGCCGCTTCCCGCCCCGCCTTGGGGAAGCTCTTGGCGCCCCAATTCGGCTTGGCGCCGCGCTGGTCGGGCATGATCCAGATCTGGAAGATCTTCGTCGTCTCGGGCTCGAGGTTGTATTCGGCATGCACCACGCCCGTGCCGGCCGACATGATCTGCACGTCGCCCGCGCCGGTCCGGCCTTCATTGCCCATGTTGTCGCGGTGCGTGATGGCGCCTTCGCGGACATAGGTGATGATTTCCATGTCGCGGTGGGGATGCGCGTCGAAGCCCGTGCCGGCCGCGATCTCGTCATCATTCCACACGCGCAGCCGGCCCCAGTTCATGCGCTTGGGGTCGTGGTAGTTGGCGAAGGAGAAGTGGTGCTTCGCCTTGAGCCAGCCATGGTTGGCACCGCCGAGGCTGGCGAAGGGTCGGACGTCGATCATGGGATATCTCCCGTTCCTGGGGCCGGGGATCGTCCCTGGCCGGTTTGTCGGGCGGAGAGATAGGACGGCCCGGCCGCTTTCCACAGTCGGCGGGTCCGCATCACCCCCATTCACCGCATGAATGATCGGCGCCGGCGTGGGTGACGAGGACTCAGGCGAAGATGAAGTCGGACCCGACCAGGCCGCTGACATTGGCGACATGCCCGACCAGTTCATCCGCCGAATCGTAGCGCCTGTTGCCGTTCAGGTCGGCCAGGATGCCGATGCCCGCGACACCGCCGAGCGTCATGGAGGCCAGGAAATAGGTCGCCACATCGTCGGAGAGCTGGATGCGGTCGCCGCGCGTGAAATCCATGATCTGCGCGTAGTCGCCGCGGCCCGCATTCGCCGCCGCGCCATCATCGTAGAAGACGCCCCGGGCATCGCCGAGCACGAAGGTGTCATTGCCCGCGCGGCCCGTCAGCCGGTCGATGCTGCCACGGCCCAGCGCGCCGGCGCCGGCGGGGATGCCGCAGATCACCTCCCCCGCCGCCGTGCCGGCCAGCACGTCATTGCCGTTGGTGCCGAGGATCGCGGCGGGCACCGCCGGCGCCGGCGGCGTGGCGACTGGCGTCGTGTTCATCAGCGCGCCGATGTCGAGCCGCCCGCCCGTGGCATCCGCCCCCTGCATGGAAGCCGTGGCCGCCGTGCTGCCCAGCAGCGCCGCCCTGATCTCCGCCGCCGTCGCGGTGGGGTTGGCCGCGGCATAGAGCACCGCCGCCCCCGTCACATGCGGCGCGGCCATGGAGGTGCCGCTGTAGCTGCCATAGGCATCGCCCGGCAGGGTGGAGAGGATGCCCTGGCCCGGCGCCGCGATATCCACGGTGGTGGCGCCGAAATTGGAGAAGCCGGCCCGCGCGCCGGTGCTGGTCAGCGCCGCCACCGCGATGACGGCATCATACCCCGCCAGCGCCGATGTGTTGTAGTTTGACGGCCAGTTGGCGACCGCATCGTTGTTGTCGCCCACGCCATCCGCGCCGCCATTGCCGGCGGCGGCGATGAACAGGATGTCCTGCCGCGCGCCCCGCGCCACCGCATCCGCCACCGCCTGGGAATAGGCTCCACCGCCCCAGGAATTGTTCGTCGCGACGAAGTTCTCGCCCTTCGTGGCCGCGGCCGCCGCGCCGGTGAAATAGTCCAGCGCGCGCACGGCGGCCGATGTGCTGCCCGACCCGTTCGCGGCCAGGAACTTCAGCGCCACCATCTGCACGTTCCACGCGACACCCGCGACGCCCACGGCATTGCCGCCACTCGCGCCGATGGTGCCGGCGACATGCGTGCCATGGCCGTTGTCGTCGAAGGGGTCATTGTCGTTGTTGGCGAAATCCCAGCCGACCAGGTCGTCGCGATAGCCGTTGCGATCCTCGTCGATCCCGTTCTCCCATCGCGTGTCGGTCAGCAGGTCGCCCGCATCGATGCGGCCGTTGCGGTTGATGTCGCTGACGAAGCGCGCATTGGCGGCCTGGTTCAGGTCGCGGAAGGTGATCAGCCCGTCGCGGTCCGCATCCGTCAGCTGCGACCGCAGCAGCGCCGGGATCTCGTTCTGGTTCAGCCAGACATTCAGGTAGAGGTCCTGGTGGCGGTAGTCGATGCCGGTATCGACCACGCCGACCACGGCCTTGGTCGATCCCACCTGCCCCGCCGCCCAGGCCTCATTCGCCTGGCTGCCGAAGGCGTTTCGCAGGCTGCCCGTATCGCCCAGCATGCCCCAGAGTCCGCCATTGGCGTAGCGCGGGTCGTTGCTGACGGCCGCGATGGAGAGTTGCCCATCCACCTCCGCGAAGCTGATCCCTGCCAGTGGCGCGAGCAGGTCCAGCGCCGCCTCCGCCGGCAGGCCCGGCGCGGCGTCGATGGCGGCCAGCGGTCCGGCGCCGGGCTCGGCCGGGCGCAGCCATTGCGTGACCTGCCCGCCCAGCGCCTCCAGTGCCGCCTGGATGGTGGCGGGCGTCGCCTCGGGCGCGAATTGCACGATCAGCCCCGCCGCCTCCGGCAGCGCGGGCGCGGCCGCCTCGGCCAGGGTGGCGCTTTCGGCCGGGGCCAGGGCGGGCAGGATGGGCCAGAGGGGGGCGGCGACCTCCTCCGCGCCTTCGGGCAGCGGGGGCAGCAGGGGCGTGACGGACAAGGCGACAATCTCTCGACAGGATTGTCTCAGGAGTTAGACGCCGGCGGTAAACGCCCCCCTAAAGCGTGATGCGCCAGCGCAGAGCCTCGCCTCCGCCATGGGCCGCGACCTTGGTGAAGCGCTCCACCAGCACCCCGCCATTGGCGGTGATCACACGGATGGAGGCGTCATTGGCCGGATCCGTGGTCAGTTCCACGAAGGGCAGGCCGATCGGCGCGATCGCCGCCAGCAGCAGGCCAAGCGCGCTTGTCGCGATCCCCTCCCGCCGCCGCCAGGGGACGATGCCGTAGCCGACATGGCCCAGCACATGGGCGGGCAGGTCCGCCGTGCCGGGCTGCCAGCGCATATTCACCACGCCGCAGAAGCCGCCATGCCACACCCAGCGGGAGAAGCCGGGCAGCCGTGGCACGGTGCTGCCATCGGGCAGGATGACCGGCGCGCCCCTCGCCGCCCGGTCATCGAGCGAGGCGAGGAAGGCGGCGCGGTCCTGCGCGATGGCGGCGAGGTGCCGCTGCCGCGTGACTTCCGGGGCGACCGGCGTCGGCGACCAGCCGCGATTCAGCGCGGATTCGTAATCCGGCAGCAGATCGGCATCGGGGATGCGGAGTTCCACCATGGCGGCAAGCCTGCCCCGCGCGCATGCCGCCGCAACGCGCGGATGGCGAAGCCCCGCCTTGCGCGGCCAGCATGGCGGCATCGCAGGAGCCCGCCATGACCGAATTCCGCTGCACCCCCATCCCCGCCGAGACCGCGACACGCTGGCGGGAGACCGGCCGCGACGACCGCGGCAATGCGCTGATCCGCCGCCTGGTCGATGGCCCCGGCTTCCCCTGCCGCCACTGCCTGCGCCTCGGCCAGCCCGGCCAGGCGATGCTGCTGGGCAGCTACGACCTGCCGCGCCCGCTTGGCGTCTACTGGACGCCGAGCCCGATCTTCCTCCATGCCGATGCAGCCGACTGCCCGCGCTTCGAGGAACAGGACAGCATCGCGCCAACGGTGCTGGCGAATGGCCTCGTTTCCGTCCGAGCCTATGACAGCGACGATCTCTGCCTCTACGACCTCGGCCAGGTGGTGGAAGGCGCGGCGGTGGCGGCGCCACTCGCCCGCGCCCTGACCGATCCGCGCACCGCGCATGTGAACATCCACACCGCGCGGCCGGGCTGCCTGCTGGTGGCGGTGGAGCGTCTCAGCGATCCAGCATGAAGGGCGCGTAGTGCGCGAGGATGCCGTCGATCGCGCCCTCCCCATGCTCCTCCTCGATCCCCTCCACCACATCCGCCGTCGCCGCCGCGCCGATCGCCTCCGGCGGCAGCGCCGCGCGGATGAACTCTTCCGGGCCGGCATAGACGGCGTAATCGCCATCATTGGCGTGGATCGCGAAGGACAAATCCTCCGGGAACAGCATGTGGAAGCCGGCCTCGTGCGCCTCGAAGAAGCGGGAAGTCGGGTCTGGATCGGTCGCCACATGCCACACGGCGGAGACACGCAGAACGCCCGGCTGCACCACGGTGCCGAGCAGGAATTCGTGGCCGCGCCGACGGGCCGCGGCATTCAGTGGCGCCACGAATTCCTCCTTCCACAGGGAAAAATGATCCACCATCTGAACGCGCCACCCCTGCGCACCGAGCCATGCGTTTGAGAGGCGCGTACCCGGTCGCCCGGAAGGCGTCTCGTAGAGTTCGAGCATCGTCCATGCCCGGTCCTGTAGCGCGATCTGCTGGGCCGGCGTCCCGGCGCGAGGCATCGGGCCAAGCGGCTGCAGGAAGCAGCCGGGACGCGGGTCGGCGGTGGGAATGGCTGGCATGCGAACCCCCATGACTGTCACGGATAACGGAATTTGTCGGTCGCAGAGAAGCGACCATCTGCCATCGGCCTGCTGACCTCCAGGGTCGGCGCCCCCTCGCTACCGCGCGACGTACTTGGCCGCACCATGGCAATACGGCCGTCTTCGAGGGAATAACGAAATACTCCAGGCTCGACCTCTTCGGGGCGACCTCGTGGCCGTAGCCGCTCCAAATCCCGGGCACGGCCCGCCTCGCCGCCGGGCCGGTACCAATGATCTACATCCTTCCTTAGGATGCGATCGAACCGCGTCTCCGGATCCCCCCGCAACTCCTGCACCCTGTCCCGCCCATCCGGGCCTGGATGCCGCTGGCTCCGGTCGCGGATCGGCTGCCGCCCACCCGTGCGCGGACCTCCGCTGCCGCGCCCATCCGCCGGGCCGCGCATCGCCCGGTTGCGCAGGATCGTGGACAGCCAGCCGACCTGCCGCACCGGCCCATCAGCCGCACCGCGCCCGCCTTCCCGCATCGGCGCGCCACGCCAATGGCCTTCCACGGGATGCCCATCCCGGCGATAGGGCCGCACCCAAACCAGGGGCCGGGCCGCCGCATCCGCGGGATAGAGGCCCTGCCACCCCGTCGTCACCCAATCCGACCAGGCCTGCCGCTCCGGATGGCCGGGCTGCCAATAGCGGCGATCCCGCATCGCTTCCCGCAGGTCCTGCTCCGTCACCGGAACCGTCATGCCGTGCCATCCTCCACAACATCGGAGGATTTTCCCAGAACAAACGACGAACATTTGCAACCAAAAAAACCCGGCGCCAGCCCCAGGGCCAGCGCCGGGCGATCAGCCTCAGCCCCTCAGCGGCACATCAGGATCGGGATCTCGCTGTTCTCCAGCACATGCCGCGTCACGCCGCCCAGGATCAGCTGGCGCAGGCGCGAATGGCTGTAGGCGCCCTGCACCATCAAATCCGCGCCGAAATCCCGCGCCGCGCCGAGCAAGCCCGCCCCCACTTCCCGCGTCGCCGGCTTGAAGGGCACCACCTCGGCCTCGATCTCGTGCCAGCGGAGATAGGCGCGGATGCCCTCCGCCAGCGGCCCGCGGCGCTGGTAGTCGTCGGAGCACAGGATCCGCACCGCCTGCGCCCGGTGCAGCCAGGGCAGTGCCGCGGCGACGGCCGCCGCACTCTCCGCGCTGCCATTCCAGGCGATGCAGACGCGGGACCCGATCACCGAAGGCGCCTGCCGCGGCGCGATCAGCACGGGCCGCCCGCTGTCGAACAGCACGGCATGCAGCGCATCGCTGCTGCTGACATCCTCATCCGCCTCGGGATGCGGCACCACCGCCATGTCATAGAGGCGCGATTGCTGCGCCACCACATCCTCCTCCCGCCCCGCGATCGCCTCGAAGGAGATGGTGACACCCGGCACCTTCAGCGCGGTGTTGGGGTCGGAGGCGAGCGTCAGGTCGCCATGGATCGCGGCGAACTTCTCGAACAGCGACCGCACGCGGCCCGCGCGCTCCCCGCTCTCGCGCTCGGTCGCGGCCATCATCTCCTCGATCATCGCGCCCGACAGGCCTTCGCCCGCCAGGGGCGCGACATCGCGGGCATCCACGCGCACATGCAGGCAGTGCAAATGCGCGTTCCAGATCCGCGCGATCATCAGCGCGGTCGTCATCGCGGCCTCTCCGGCAGCGGTCCCGGTCAACGGCAGCAGCAGGCGGCGATAAGCCATCGCGCCTCTCCTCTCCATGCAAAGCCTTCCCGGATCAGTTTATGCGCCGATTCCGCCAGACAAGGCCAGGGCTGCCCGGGCGGCATCACGCGGCGCAGTCGCGTCCAGGCGTTGCCAGGCGATCACGCCGGGATCGGCGCCGGCGGCGCTTTCCAGCACCGCGACGGTGGCATCCGACGCATCGCCCACCCGGTTCTCGACCCTTTCCCGCAGCACCGCCATCGGCGCTTCCAGCCAGAAGCCCGTGAAGGGGTGGGGCGCGGCCGCTGCCTCGGCCTCCGCCCGCCGCGCGGGGTTGAGGAACACCGCGTCCAGCACCACCGAATGCCCGGCCACCAGCGCCTGCCGCGCCAGGGCGAACATCTCGGCATGCACGGCCCGGCTCACCGCCTCGCCATAGGCATCGGCCGGCAGCCGGTCTTCCGGCGCCACGCCCGCGCGCCGCTTCCTGATCTCATCCGTCCGCAGATGCAGCGCCCCGGGCGCCACGCCGAGGTCCGGTGCCAATTCCCGCGCCAGCCAGGTCTTGCCCGTGCCCTGCAACCCGCCCACGGCCACCAGCCGCGGCGGCACCGGGCGCAGCAGCGCCTCCGCCAGCGCCAGGTAGGACAGGCCCTCGCCGGGGCCGCCGCGCCGGGCCTCCACATGCGCCCGCACCATGGCCCGCAGCGCCATCCAGAAGGGCAGCGCGGGCAGCAGCCCGATATCGGGGTCCCGCGCCAGATACCGGTTCATCACCCGGTTCGCCGCCCCCCCCGCCCCGCGCCGCAACAGGTCCATCAACAGGAACGCCAGATCGTAGCCCGTATCCGTGGTGGCGAGCGCCTCGTCGAATTCCAGCGCATCGAAGGGGGTCGGCCGGCCGTCGAGCAGCACCAGGTTGCCGAGGTGCAAATCCCCATGGCAGCGCCGGACCCGCCCCGCCGCCGCCCGCGCGGCCAGCAGCGGCGCAAGCGCCTCCAGCCGCGCGCGCATGGCCGCCCCCAGCGCCATCACCCGCGCCTCCGGCAGCCCGGTGGCCAGGCAGTCCCGCACATTGCCCGCCAGCACCAGCCCCGCGCGCCCCGGTGCATCGAAGCTGGGTGCATCGAAGCTGGGCGCCACCGGCCTGGCCGCCGCGTGGCTGGCCAGCACCGCATCCGCCATGGCGTCCAGCAGCGTCCCCGTCAGCCCGCCCCGGTCCGCCACCGCATCCAGGAAATCGGCGGCGGGCAGCGGCGCCATGCGCAGCACCCAATCCACCACCTCCCCGCGGCCACCCAAGGCAAGCGCCCCATCCGCCCCGCGCGTGACCGGCACCACATCCCGGTAGAGCGCGGGCGCCAGCGGCTGGTTCAGCGCCAGTTCCCGCCGCGCGAAACCCTCCCGCGCCGCCAGCGGCGCGAAGTCGAGGAAGCCGAGCGTCACCGCCTTCTTCAGCTTCCAGGCGGTATCGGCGCCCACGAAGACGGCCGAGATATGCGTCTCGATCGGCTCGGCGCCCGACAACCGGCGGAGCAGCTCCGCCACCGGCGCCTGCCCCGCCGGGATGGTCACGGGTACAGCATCTCCATCTCCCACCCGCCCGCCACGCGGTGGAAGACCCGGCGTTCATGCAGGCGGAAGGGCATGTCCCGCCACAGCTCCATCCGGTCCGGCACCAGGCGGAAGCCGGACCAGAAGGCCGGGCGGGGAATCTCCGAGACGCCGAATTTCAGCGTGTACTCCGCCACCGCCTTTTCCAGCGCGAAACGGCTTTCCAGCGGGCGGGACTGCCTGCTGGCCCAGGCGCCGATCCGCGACCCCCGGGCGCGGGAGGCGTAGTAGGCATCCGCCTCCTCCGCGCTCACGGCCTCCACCGCCCCTTCCACCCGCACCGAACGCTGCAGCGTCTTCCAGTGGAAGCACAGCGCCGCGAAGGGGTTGGCCGCCAGCTCGCCCCCCTTCCGGCTTTCGAGGTTGGTGTAGAACACGAAGCCACGCGCATCGACGCCCTTCAACAGCACCATCCGGGCGCTGGGCCGGCCCTCCGGCGTGCAGGTCGCCAGGCAGACGGCGTTGGGGTCATTCGGCTCGGATTTCGCGGCCTCGGCCATCCAGGCCTCGAAGCCTGCGATCGGGTCGTCGGTGGCGGGGATGCGGGGGGGCGTGTCCACGGGGCATTCTCCTGGTCGGGCCGTCCAGATGGCGGCATCCCGCCATTTCGGAAGGGGAGCCTTGCCCGGGTCGGGCGCGTCCCCCTTGCCGGGGGCAGGGCCATGTGCCACCACCCCCCTGCCTCCGCAACCACTGCCGGTCCCATTCTCATGCCCGACGCCGAGACGCCCGATTCCGCCGCGACTGGCGTGCCCCGCGGCACGCTCATGGCGGGCAAGCGCGGCGTCGTCATGGGCGTCGCCAATGACCGCTCCATCGCCTGGGGCATCGCCCAGGCCGTGGCCGCCCAGGGTGGCGAGATCGCCTTCACCTACCAGGGGGAGGCGCTGGAGAAGCGCGTGCGCCCGCTGGCGGAGGGCATCGGCAGCAAGCTCGTCCTGCCCTGCGACGTCTCCGACGATGCCAGCATCGATGCGGCCTTCGACGCCATCAAGGCGGAATGGGGCGGCATCGATTTCGTGGTGCATGCCATCGGCTTCGCGGACAAGCAGTTCCTGCGCGGCCGCTACATGGACACGCCGAAGGGCGCCTTCCTGCAGGCGATGGACATCTCGGTCTATTCCTTCGTGGCCGTCGCCCAGCGCGCCGTGCCGCTGATGAAGCAGGGCGGATCGCTGCTGACCATGTCCTACCTGGGCGCGGAGCGTGTGACGCCGCACTACAACGTCATGGGCGTGGCGAAGGCGGCGCTGGAAGCCAGCGTGCGCTACATGGCGGCCGACCTCGGCAAGGCGGGCATCCGCGTCAACGGGATCAGCGCCGGCCCGATCAAGACGCTGGCCGCCAGCGGCATCGGCGATTTCCGCTACATCCTGAAGTGGAACCAGTACAACGCGCCGCTGGAGCGCAACGTGACCATCGAGGATGTCGGCGGCTCCGGCCTCTATCTGCTGTCCGACCTGTCCTCCGGCGTGACGGGCGAAGTCCATCACGTCGATTGCGGCTACCACATCGTCGGCATGAAGAACCCGGACGCGCCGGATATCGCGACGGTCTGAGCGCGGCCTTCAGCGGGCCGGCGGGGCACCCCCTCGCCGCCCGCGCCGGCTTGCTGTAATCCCGCCGGCACCATGAGCCACAACACCTTCGGCACGCTGTTCCGTTTCACCACCTGGGGCGAGTCCCATGGCATCGCCATCGGCTGCGTCGTCGATGGCTGCCCGCCGCGCATCGGCCTGACCGAGGCCGACATCCAGCCCTATCTGGACCGCCGTCGCCCCGGCCAATCCAAATTCGTGACGCAGCGCCAGGAAGCCGACCAGGTGAAGATCCTGTCCGGCACCTTCGAGGGTGCGACGACGGGCACCCCCATCGCGCTGCACATCGAGAACACCGACCAGCGCAGCAAGGATTACGGGGAGATCAAGGACCGCTTCCGCCCCGGCCATGCGGACCTGACCTATGAACTCAAATACGGCATCCGCGACTATCGCGGCGGCGGAAGGTCCTCCGCGCGGGAGACGGCGATGCGCGTCGCCGCCGGCGCCATCGCCCGCAAGGTGCTCGAAGGCGTCACCATCCGCGGCGCCCTGGTCTGCATGGGCGGGGACTGGATCGACCGGTCCCGCTTCGACTGGGCCGAGGTGGACAACAACCCCTTCTTCTGCCCCGACCCCGTCGCCGCCGCGCGGTGGGAGGAGAAGCTGACCGCCATCCGCAAATCCGGCTCCTCCGTCGGCGCCATCGTCGAAGTGGTGGCGGAAGGCGTGCCCCCCGGCCTCGGCGCGCCGATCTATGGCAAGCTGGATGCCGACATCGCCGCCGCGCTGATGTCCATCAACGCCGTGAAGGCGGTCGAGATCGGGGACGGCTTCTCCGCCGCGTCCCTGTCCGGGGAGGGTAATGCCGATGAGATGCGCATGGGCCCGGACGGCGAGGTGGAGTTCAGCTCCAACCACGCCGGCGGCATCCTCGGCGGCATCTCCACCGGCCAGCCCGTGGTCGCCCGCTTCGCCGTGAAGCCGACGAGTTCCATCCTGACGCCGCGGGCCAGCGTCGACCGCTTCGGCCAGGACGTCGAGGTGCTGACCAAGGGCCGCCACGACCCCTGCGTCGGCATTCGCGCCGTCCCGGTGGGGGAGGCGATGCTGGCCCTGGTCCTCGCCGACCACCTGCTGCGCCACCGCGCGCAGAACCCGGACGCGCCGGCCCGGGCGCGGCTGCCGCGGAACTGAGGGCGGCGCTCACCCCACCCCTCCCCCGCAAGCGCGGGGGGTTGGGGCACTGCACCAACGCCAAAGGCTGGTCGGGGTGGGGGTCGCCGCAACTGGCCAGACGACCAGCACCCTTCCCGCCCCGCCAATCCGCGCGATAGCCTCCCCGCACAGCGCCCGAACGGCGCGAGGGGAGATGTTCCATGAGCCATCCGCGCATCCTCGGCCGCCGCGCCATCATCGCCGCCGGCACAGGGCTCGCCTGCACCGCCATCGCCGCCGCCACCCCCGCCCGCGCGGCCCCCGCAACGCCGCTGCGGGACCTGTACGATGAGGCCGGCACCGCGCCCTCCCCCCTCGCGAAGCGCCTGGAGGGCAGCCGCGTCACCCTCACCGGCCTCGTCGCCCCCGTCCCCACCGCCACGCCAGGCTGGCTCGCGCTGGGGGAAGCCGCCCTCGTCCCCTGCCAGCTCTGCGGCGGCGCGCATGACTGGCCGATTGGCGTCGTCGCCGTCCACGCCCCCGGCCTGCCCCACATCGCGGACCCCTACACCCGCGTCACCCTGACCGGCGTGCTGGACCTCAGCGATTCCGCCCGCGCCCCCACCGGCCTGCCGGACCGCCTGGTGCTGCGCGACGCCGGCCTGGCCAGCGCCTGACCATGCGCAGCCTCCTCCTCGCGCTGCTGGCACTCGCCCCGCCAGCCCTGGCGCAACCCGCGGAGACCCTCCTCCGCAACGGCCGCATCCACACCCAGGATGCGACGGAAAGCACCACCACCGCAGTCGCCATCCGGGATGGCCGCTTCGTCGCCACCGGCGCGGCGGCGGAGGCCCTGGCCGGCCCGGCCACGACGGTCATCGACCTCGGCGGCCGCACCGCCATCCCCGGCCTGATCGACAGCCATGTCCACCAGCACCAATGGGGCATGAACCTGCCCGCGGTGCAGCTGCTCGATGCCCGATCCATCGCCGACATCCTGGCCCGCATCGGCGAACGCGCCCGCGCCACGCCGCCCGGCGACTGGGTCATCGCCTCCTCCCTCTGGCATGAGAGCATCCTGGCGGAGGGCCGCCTGCCGACGCGCTGGGAACTCGACAGCGTCGCGCCGAACAACCCCGTCTTCATCCCCCGTGGCGGCCATGTGGTGGCGGTGAACAGCCAGGCCCTCGCCCGCGCCGGCGTGACGCGGGACACGCCCCAGCCCGCCGGCGGCGTCATCGTGAAGCGGGAGGATGGGGAGCCCACGGGCGTGCTGTTGATCGCCGGCGCCACCGCCCTGGTCCGCCGCGTCCTGCCGCCCCCGCCGCCCGTCCCCGACCAGACCCGCCTGGTGGTGGCGGCGATGCGGGAGTTGAACGCGCTCGGCGTCACCACCGTCGTCGAGCCCGGCATCACGGACGAGATCGCCGGCATCTACCGCGAACTCCGCGACCAGGGGCAGATGACGGTCCGCACCTGGCTGCTCTGGCGCGCCGCCACCGGCGAACAGATCCGCCGCGGCATCGCCGCCCAGGCCGGCTGGCCGCAGCACCCCATGCTCCGCACCGGCGGGATCAAATGGCTGCTGGATGGCGGCGTGGAGGGCGGCCGCATGAACGACCCCTACCGCATCGTGCCCGGGGAGCAGACCAACCCCGACTACCGCGGCATCCTGCTGCTGCCCGCCGGCGGCGAGCCCGAATTGCTGGAGGGCTTGCGCGCCATCCATCGCGCCGGGCTGCAGATCCAGACCCATGCGGTGGGCGACTACACCATCGACCTCATCACCCGCCTCTACGGCCAGGTGGACCGCGAACTCGGCCCGGTGCGCCCGCTGCGCTGGACGGTGATGCACATCTTCCTGCCGACGCCGCCCGCGCTGGCGGAGATGGCGCGGCTTGGCATCATGGCCACCGCGCAGAACCACCCCGTGCTGCTGGGCCACAACCAGCGGCGCTGGTGGGGGGATGAACGCGCGGCGTATTCGATCCCGATCCGCCGCATCATCGATGCCGGCGTGCATGTCGGCGGGGGCACCGACGCCCCCGTGGTGCCGGGCGATCCCTTCCAGTCCATGTGGTGGATGACCACCCGCGGCACGCTGGCGGGCTATCGCCTGGGCCCGGAGCACGCGATCACGCCGCGGGAGGCGCTGAGCCTATACACCATCAACAACGCCGTGCTGCTGGGGGCGGAGGCCGAACTCGGCTCCATCGAGCCCGGCAAGCGCGCCGACCTGGTGGTGCTGTCCCAGGACCTGCTGGCGGTGGAGCCGGAGCGGATCCGGGAGACGCGGGCGCTGATGACCCTGGTCGGCGGGCGGGTGGTGCATCGCCAGGGAATGTGAAGCCGCGCCCGGGGCGGGGCCCGAGAAAAACCTTCTCCCGCCCCGGGGCTTTGCGGGCAGGCCCCACCATGCGCTAATCCGGCAACCGAAGAATCAGGCAAGGCCCGTCATGCCGGATACCAACCTGCCCAGCCGGATGACCGGCCATGGCGAGGTCATCGACACCCAGGCGCCGATCGGCGACACGGTGAAGACCACCACCTGCTACATGTGCGCCTGCCGCTGCGGCATCAAAGTCCATCTGAAGGACGGCCGAATCCGCTACATCGAGGGCAATCCCGACCACCCCGTGAATCGCGGCGTGCTCTGCGGCAAGGGCAGCGCCGGGATCATGACGCAGTACTCCCCCGCCCGGCTCCGCGCGCCGCTGAAGCGCGTCGGCCCCCGCGGCTCCGGCGAATTCGCGGAGATCAGCTGGGAGGAGGCGATGGAGATCGCGACCGGCTGGCTCGGCCATGTCCGCCGCACGGACCCCAAGCGCCTCGCCTTCTTCACCGGCCGCGACCAGTCCCAGTCGCTCACGGGCTTCTGGGCCGCGCAATTCGGCACGCCCAACTTCGCCGCCCATGGCGGCTTCTGCTCCGTCAACATGGCCGCCGGCGGCCTCTACACCATCGGCGGTTCGTTCTGGGAATTCGGCGAGCCCGATTGGGAACTCGCAAAATACTTCGTCATGTTCGGCGTGGCGGAGGACCATGACAGCAACCCGATCAAGATCGGGCTCGGCAAGATGAAGGCGCGGGGGGCGAAATTCGTCTCCGTGAACCCGGTGCGGACGGGCTATTCCGCCATCGCCGATGAATGGGTCGGCATCCGCCCCGGCACCGACGGCCTGTTCATCATGGCCCTGATGCATGAGCTGCTGCGGACGGACCGCGTCGATCTCCAGTTCCTCGTCCGCTACACCAACGCCGCCTGGCTGGTGATCCGCAACCCCGGCGGCGCCGATGACGGGCTCTTCGCCCGCGACGCCGATGGCAAGCCCCTCGCCTGGGACCGCATCGCCGGCGCGCCGGTGGATGCCGCGACGGCGGAGATGCAGCCCGCCATCGTGGGCGACTACACGTTGCCCGATGGCCGCAAGGCGGTGCCCGTCTTCCAGTTGATGGCCGAACGCTACCTCGGCGCCGAATACGCCCCCGATGCGGTGGCGGAGCGCTGCGGCATCGACGCCGCCCGCATCCGGCGGCTTGCGACCGAAATCGCTGATATCGCCTTCAAGGAAACCATCACCCTCGACGTGCCCTGGACCGATGCGCTCGGCCGGCGGCATGAGACCATGGTCGGCCGCCCCATCGCCTTCCACGCCATGCGCGGCATCAGCGCGCATTCCAACGGGTTCCATACCTGCCGCGCGCTGCATCTGCTGCAGATGCTGCTCGGCGCCGTCGATACCCCCGGCTCCTGGCGCTACAAATCGCCCTTCCCGCGGCCCATCCCGCCGGGCCCCGGCCCCGCGGGCAAGACTACCGCGCCGAATACGCCGATCGCGGGCAACCTCCTCGCCTTCCCGCATGGCCCTGATGACCTGCTGGTGGATGACGCCGGCACGCCGCTGCGCATCGACAAGGCCTTCTCCTGGGAGGCGCCGCTCGGCCTGCACGGCATGATGCACACCGTCATCGGCAATGCCGGGGCGGAGGACCCGTACAGCATCGACACGCTGTTCATGTTCATGGCCAACATGGCCTGGAACAGCGCCATGAATCCGCTCGAGATCATCCGCATCCTGACGGAGCAGAAGGCGGACGGCGAATACCGCATCCCCCACGTCATCTACGCCGACGCCTATTTCAGCGAGACCGTGCCCTACGCGGACCTGATCCTGCCCGACACCACCTACCTCGAACGCTGGGACGCGATCAGCCTGCTCGACCGCCCCATCGGCAACGCGCATGGCCCCGGCGACGCCATCCGCCAGCCCGTCATCAAGCCGGACCGCGATGTGCGCCCCTTCCAGGACGTGCTGATCGATCTCGGCTCCCGCCTCGGCCTGCCCGCCTTCACGAAGGAGGATGGCAGCGCGAAGTTCAAGGACTACCCGGACTACATCGTGAACCACCAGCGCATGCCCGGCATCGGCCCGCTGGCGGGATGGCGGGGCGAGGACGGCACCAAGAAGGGCGTCGGCGAGCCGAACAAGGACCAGTTGCAGCGCTACATCGACAATGGCTGCTTCTGGAAGCACCACCTGACGGCGGAGCAGAGCTACTTCAAGCACGCCAACCGCGCCTATCTGGACGAAGCCAAGGCCATGGGCCTGATGGGCGCCGCCAACCAGATCGTCATGCAGATCTGGTCGGAGCCATTGCAGAAATTCCGCCTGGCCGCGCAGGGCCATGGCGCGAAGCAGCCGCCGGACCGCCTGCGCAAGCGCGTGGAAACCTACTGCGACCCGCTGCCGATGTGGTACGCGCCGCTGGAACAGGCGGCGCATGACACCACGCCCTACCCGCTCTCCGCGGTCACGCAGCGGCCGATGGCGATGTACCATTCCTGGGGCTCGATGAACGCCTGGCTGCGCCAGATCCACGGCTCCAACCGCCTCTACATGGCGCGCAGCACGGCCACGAAGCAGGGCATCGCGCAGGATGACTGGGTCTGGGTCGAAAGCCGCAACGGCCGCGTGAAGGGTCAGGTGACGCTGATGGAAGGCGTGAACACCGACACCGTCTGGACCTGGAACGCCATCGGCAAGCGCAGCGGCGCCTGGCAGCTTTCCGCCGACAGCCCGGAATCCAGCAAGGGCTTTCTCCTGAACCACGTCATCAGCGAATGGCTGCCGGCGCAGGAGGGCTTCAAATCGGCAAATGCGGACCCCGTCACGGGCCAGGCGGCGTGGTACGACCTCCGCGTCTCCGTCACCAAATGCGCGCCCGAGGAAGCAGGCGAAACCCTGCCCCATCCCTCCACGCTGAAGGCCCCGCCCAACATGCCGGCGGTCCCCCTCATCATCCGGGAGCCCGGACTTTCTCCCACGCGCGAGTCCGCACGATGACCGAACTTCCCCCCGCCTCCGCGAAAAAGCTCGGCCTGGTTATCGACCTCGATACCTGCGTCGGCTGCCAGGCCTGCGCCACCAACTGCAAGCAGTGGAACGCCGGCGGGCACCTGGCCCCCCTGCCCGACATGAAGCCCTATTCCGCCGGCGCGGAGGGCGTCTGGTTCAACCGCGTCCATTCCTACGAAGCGGGCGAAGGCGCGGAGGGCCGCACGGTCCACTTCCCGCGCTCCTGCCTGCATTGCGAGACGCCGGCCTGCGTCACCGTCTGCCCCACCGGCGCGTCCTACAAGCGCGCGGAGGACGGCATCGTCCTGGTGAACACCGATACCTGCATCGGCTGCGGCCTCTGCGCCTGGGCCTGCCCCTATGGCGCGCGGGAACTCGATGAAGACGAGGGGGTGATGAAGAAATGCACCCTCTGCGTCGACCGCATCTACAACGAGACCATTCCGGAAGCGCAGCGCCAGCCCGCCTGCGTCATCACCTGCCCCGTCGGCGCCCGCCATTTCGGCGACCTCGGCGATCCCGAGAGCGCGGTCTCCCAGCTCGTCGCCTCCCGCGGCGGCTTCGACCTGATGCCGGAGATGGGCTACGCGCCCACCAACAAATACCTGCCGCCCCGCCGCCCCATGGCGCCTAACCCCAACCCGCCGGCGGAGGCCGAGCCCACCACGCTCGACATCAAGCACCCGCTGATGCGCTGGCTGGACCGGGCGCTGAGCCGGTGATGGCCTTCGCCACCGATAGCGCCCCGCCCGCCCCACGCCGGACCGCCGCATGAACCCCGCCCCCTCCATCATCCTCTTCACCACCGCCTCCGGCGCCGGCTACGGGCTGCTGTTCTGGCTCGGCGTGCTGCGGCCGCTGCGGCTGCTGCCGGCCAGCCCCAGCTTCGCGCTCGTCGCGCTGGTCCTCTCGCTGCTGCTCATCACCATCGGGCTGGCCTCTTCCCTCCTCCACCTCGGCCGGCCGGAACGCGCCTGGCGGGCGCTGTCGCAATGGCGGTCCTCCTGGCTGTCCCGCGAAGGCGTCGCCGCCATCGCCACCTACATCCCGGCCGTGATCTTCGGCCTGGCCCTGCTGACGGACCGCCCGGGCCTCGCCACCGTCGCCAGCATGGCGGCCGCGATCGGCGCCGCCATCACGGTGTGGTGCACGGGCATGATCTACGCCTCCCTCAAGCCCATCCGGCAGTGGCACCTGCCCAGCGTCGCGCCGGGCTACCTGCTGCATGCCGGCTTCACCGGGGCCATGTTGCTGGCGGTGCTCGGCGCGCTGGCGGGCCGGCCGGTGGTGCCGGCCATGCTCTCCGTCCTGCTCGCCATCGGCGCCCTCTCCGCCAAGCGCGCCTATTGGCAGATGATCGACGCGCCCCGCCCCGCCACGGCGCCCACCATCGAATCCGCCACCGGCCTCGGCGCCATCGGCCGCACAAGGCCGCTCGATCCGCCACATACCGAACAGAACTGGCTGCTGCGGGAAATGGCCTTCCGGCTGGGCCGCAAGCACCGCGACAGGCTGCGCTCCCTCGTCATGGCGGGCTTCGTCGCCACCATCCCGCTCGCCATCCTCGCCATGCTGGCGGGCGGCCCGATCGGCGCGGTGGTGATGGTCCTGGCCGCCCTGGTGGCCCTCGCCGCCATGCTCGCCGAACGCTGGCTGATGTTCGCGGAAGCGACGCATACCGTGACGCTTTATTACAACGGAGAAAGCTGAACCGGCCCCTGGCCCCCCGAACCGCTGATTCCCGCGGAAACCCGACCGCGCCGGTCAACCTGTTGCCGATTGTAAGCTTGACGCTGCCCCCCCAGGCAGCGTTAGGGATCATCTCAAATCGTTCACGGGGCGCGTCATGCCATTTGCCGATCAGCGGCCCTCGCCGGCCGTCCTGGATCGCTTCCGGTCGCTCTGCGGCGCGCGCCTCTGGGCGAAACGCATGGATGAGATCACGCAGCGCGCCACCCAGTCCAGCCAGACCGGCCGCGCCGCGCAGCAGCGCCACGCCCTGGAACTTGCGCTGTCCCGCCTGTCTGATCCCAAGGCCATGGCCCGCGCCAACCAGGCCGAACGCCGCCTGATCGGCTTCGCCCGCGAAGCGGTGGCCCTGGCGGAGACCCTGCCCTCCCCCCGCCGCAACCGCCTGCGCGAACAGCTCGAAGCCGGGCTGACCGGCGAATCCACCCTGGTCCCCCTGTTCCACCTGCTGCACACCGCCGCCCTCGCCCGGTCCCGCGGCTTCACCGTGGCCTATACGGGCCTGACGGACGAAACCCCGCACGACCTCCTCATCACCCGCCAGGGCGTCAGCGCGGAAGTGGTCTGCGAAACCGTCTCCGCCGAGGAAGGCCGCCCCGTCCACCGCGGCGACTGGTGCCAGCTGGTGGACCGGGTGAACCCGGACCTCCAGACCTGGCTCGCCGCCCATCCCGGCCGCTACCTCCTCAAGATGACGCTGCCCGGCGGCATGGCGACCGATGAACAGGTCTCCGAACTCCACCGCAAGATTGCGGGCCTCCTCCAGGCCGAACGCCGCCAGGATTCCAGCGCCGACGCCATCCTGAAGCTCGATCCCCTGGTGCTCGCCGGCGCGCAGGCCGCCGGCCAGGGCCTGCCCGCCCAGCTCCGCGCCCAGTTCGGGGAGGAAGCGCACCTCGCCGTCACCGCCATGCCAGGCGGCGGCTCCGTCTTCGTCATGGCCGCCCGCGCGGGGCAGGAGAACAGCATCGCCGCCGCCGTTGCCCGCCGCTGCGGCATCGTCGCCCCCAGCCGCCTGAGCGGCACCCAGCCCGGCATCCTGGCCATGCTGGTGGAGGATGTGGACCGCGCGGAATGGCGGGCGCTCCGCGAACGCCTGGAACTGGAAGGCGCCGCCCGCCGCTGGATGACGGATCCCGCCGCCCGCCATGTCGTCGCCGTCACCTGCGCCAGCCGGATGGAGCTGTTTGGCGTGGCGCCGCCCGATGGCGCGCCGGACGGCGAACTCCGCTTCCGCAACCCCGGCCACCCCGCCGGCAAGCACCCGGCACTCGCCCCGGCGGTCGTCTCCTCCCCCTGATCGCGACCAGGCTTGATCGCGACATCGTGAGCAATACGACACAACGCAACCGCCACCGATTGGCCACGTTCGTGCTGTGATATCGCGGTGCAGCATCCCGCCGGGGCAGAGTCCCGGCGCCGCTGCACCGGGGACTCCCACAGCAGGAACGCCCGATGACCGAGCGCGAGTTCGAGAGCAAGCTGGCGGAACTCGACCGCCTGTTGAACGACCCGGAGATCCGCATGGACGCGCACCGCGTCTGGGCGCTGCTGGCTGAACTCAGCGCCAAGGCGCGGATCAGCCCGGCCTCATTCGGTACCGCGGCGGCCTGACCAAAGGGTTAACGCCTACCCCTGTCGCCCTACCCCTTCCGGGCGGCGATCAGGAATTCCCGGTTGCCCTCGGGGCCGAGCAGCGGACTCGGCTCCACCCCCAGCACCGTCCAGCCCGGCAGCCCCGCCCACCAGTTGCGGATCGTGCCGCAAACCGTCGCATGGACCTGCGCATCCCGCACCACGCCACCCTTGGCGACATTCGGCCCGACCTCGAATTGCGGCTTGATCAGCGCCACCGCCCAGGCCCCCTTCGCCGCCAGGTCGAGCGCCGGCGGCAGCACCGTCCGCAACCCGATGAAGCTGGCATCGCAGACCACCGCGCCCGGCGCCTCCGGAATCGTGGTCGCATCCAGGTAGCGGGCATTCACCCGCTCCATCACCACCACCCGCGGGTCATTCCGCAGCTTCCACGCCAACTGCCCATGCCCCACATCCACGGCAAACACCTTCGCCGCGCCATGATGCAGCAGCACATCGGTGAAGCCGCCCGTGGAGGACCCCACATCCACCGCCACCAGGCCCTTCGCCACCAGGCCGAAATGCTCGATCGCATGGGCTAGCTTCACGCCACCCCGCGACACCCAGGGATGATCCTGCCCCCGGACCTCCAGCGCCTGACCCTCCCGGATCTGGTCACCCGCCTTGGTGACCCGCGCCTCACCCGAATACACCTTCCCCGCCAGGATCAACGCCTGCGCCCGCGTCCGACTCTCGACCAGCCCCCGGTCAACCAGGGCCTGGTCGGCGCGCTGCTTGGCGGTCAGTGGGGTGACCGCAGGGGGCTTTGCCCCCCGCACCCCCCACCAGGGTCCAGCGGGACCCTGGACCGCGTCATGATGGGATCGGGGATGAGGGGCCGGCACGCGCGCCGACCACGCGGTCCCGCCGGCCCCTCATCCCCGATCCCATGAAGGGGGTTCAAAGGGGCCGCTGCCCCTTTGCGGGGAGCGCGAGGGGCAGAGCCCCTCGCAGACAGACCCACCGCCATCAGGCGCGCGCCGGCAGGGCCTTGGCTTCCGCGACGCCCAGGGCGGAGAGCGCCGTGGCCGTGATGTGGCGGGCGTTGAGGCCGGCCTGGTCGTATTGGACCTTGGGCGCCGCGTGGTCGATGAAGGTGTCGGGCAGCACCATCGGCCGGAAGCGCGTCTGTCCGTCCAGCATGCCCTTGCCCAGCAGGTGGTGCGCCACCTGGGTGCCGAAGCCACCGATGGAGCCTTCCTCGATGGTGATCAGGACGGCGTGTTCCCGCGCCAGGCGTTCGACGAGTTGGGTGTCGAGCGGCTTGGCGAAGCGGGCATCGGCGACGGTGCAGGTGAAGCCCTGCGCGCCGAGTTCATCCGCCGCCTTCAGGCATTCGGCCAGGCGCGTGCCGTAGGACAGCAGCGCCACCGCGTTGCCTTCCCGCAGGATGCGCCCGCGCCCGATCTCCAGCGGCGTGCCGCGCGCCGGCACGGCAACGCCGGTGCCCTCTCCGCGGGGGTAGCGGAAGCCGCAGGGCCGGTCGTCGATCACCGCGGCGGTGGCGACCATATGGGCCAGTTCCGCTTCGTCGGCGGCGGCCATCAGCACCATGTTCGGCAGGCAGCCGAGATAGGCGACGTCGAAGCTGCCGGCATGAGTGGCGCCGTCTGCCCCGACCAATCCTGCCCGGTCCATGGCGAAGCGCACGGGCAGCGATTGCAGCGCCACGTCATGCACCACCTGGTCATAGGCGCGCTGGAGGAAGGTGGAATAGATCGCGACGAAGGGCTTCAGGCCCTCGGTCGCCATGCCCGCCGCGAAGGTCACGGCGTGCTGTTCGGCGATGCCGACATCGAAGCAGCGCTTGGGGAAGCGCTTGGCGAAGGCATCCAGCCCCGTCCCCGCCGGCATCGCCGCGTTGACGGAGACGATCCGCTCATCCGCTTCCGCTTCCGCGATCAGCGCATTGGCGAAGACCTTGGTGTAGCTGGGCGGCCCGGGGGGTGCCTTGGCCTGTTCGCCGGTGATGACGTTGAACTTGGCGACACCGTGATACTTGTCGGCGGACGCTTCGGCCGGCGCGTAGCCCTTGCCCTTCTGCGTCACGACATGCAGCAGGATGGGTTGGCCTTCCTCCGCATCGCGCAGGTTGCGCAGCACGGGCAGCAGGTGGTCGAGGTCGTGGCCGTCGATCGGGCCGACATAGTAGAAGCCCAGCTCCTCGAACAGCGTGCCGCCGGTCAGCAGCCCGCGCGCGAATTCCTCCGCGCGGCGCGCGGTGCGCTCGATCGGGCGCGGGAAGCGCTTGGCGAGGCGCCCCATCACGTCCCGCAGCGACAGGAAGGGGCGGGAGGAGATGAGCCGCGACAGATAGGCCGACATGGCGCCGACGGGCGGCGCGATCGACATGTCGTTGTCGTTCAGGATGACGATGAGGCGCGCGCGCTCCGCGCCCGCATTGTTCATCGCCTCATAGGCCATGCCGGCGGACATGGAGCCATCGCCGATCACGGCGATCACCTGCCGGTCATCGCCCTTCAGGTCGCGCGCCATCGCCATGCCGAGGCCGGCGGAGATGGAGGTGGAGGAATGCGCCGCTCCGAAGGGGTCGTATTCGCTCTCGCTCCGCCGGGTGAAGCCGGACAGCCCGCCTTCCGTCCGCAGCGTGCGGATTCGGTCGCGCCGCCCGGTCAGGATCTTGTGGGGGTAGGCCTGGTGGCCGACGTCCCAGATCAGCCGGTCCTGCGGCGTGTCGAAGATCGCGTGGATCGCGACCGTCAGTTCCACCACACCGAGGGAGGCGCCGAGATGCCCGCCGGTCTGGGAGACGGCGTGCACCGTCTCCGCCCGCAATTCCTCGGCCAGCTGCTTCAGCTGCTCCCCGGACAGGTTCTTCATGTCCGACGGGAATCGGACGCGGTCCAGCAGGGGGGTGGCGGGTGGCGCCATGGTTTTCAGCTCTTCCTCTCGATGGTGTAGGCGGCAAGGTCGCGCAACAGATCGGCACGCTCCCCGAAACTGTCGAGGTGTTGCCCCGCCTGCGCGACGAGTCGTTCCGCCTGCAACCGGGCCCGCTCGATGCCGAGCAGGCCGACCAGCGTGGCCTTTCCGGCCTCCGCATCCTTGCCGGTCCGCTTGCCGGTTTCTTCCGCGGACGCGGTGGCGTCCAGCAGGTCATCCGCGATCTGGAAGGCCGCGCCGACATCCCGGCCATAGGCCGCCAGCGACAGGCGCTGGGACATGGGCGCCTTGCCGAGGATCGCGCCCGCTTCCGCCGAGAATTCGATCAGCCGTCCGGTCTTGAGCAGTTGCAGCCGACCAACGGCGGCCTCGTCCAGCGGTTCCCCGGCCTGTTCGGCCAGCATGTCCAGCATCTGCCCGCCGCACATGCCCCGCGCCCCGGCCGCGCGGGCCAGGCAGCGCACCAGTTCGACGCGCACCGCGGGGTCCGGATGCGTGTCCTCATCCGCCAGCGTGCCGAAGGCCAGCGTCTGCAGCGCATCCCCGGCGATGATGGCGGTCGCCTCGTCGAAGGCCTTGTGCACGGTGGGCTTGCCGCGGCGGAGGTCGTCATCGTCCATCGCGGGCAGGTCGTCATGCACCAGCGAATAGGCGTGCAGCATCTCGATCGCCGCGGCCACGCGCAGCGCCGCCTGGCGGGAAGCGTTGAACTGGCGGGCGCCTTCCAGCACCAGGAAGCCCCGCATCCGCTTGCCGCCGCCGATCACGGCGTAGCGCATGGCGGCCAGCAGCGGCGCTTCCGGGCCTTCGGCCGGCGGCATGATGTGGTCCAGCGTGTGGTCGATCTCCGCCGCGGCCTGGGCCAGGGCGTCCTTCAGCGCGGCGTCCTGCACGGAACCAGCCATCAGGCCATATCACGCAGGCCGGCGGCTTCGCCCGCGCCCGCTTCCACGATCTTCTGCACCTTGGCCTCGGCGTCCGACAGCTTCGCCTCGCAATGCCGGCGCAACTCGGCCCCCCGCTGATACGCCGCCACCGCTTCCTCCAGCTTCCCCTTGCCGCCTTCGAGGTCCTTCACGATCCCCTCCAGCTCCTGCAGCGCCTCCTCGAAGGACAGGGAGGCGACCGGCTTTGCCGTGTCAGGTTTAGTTGACGTCATATCGGGCATCCTGGGAAGAAGAAACATGAAGCCCCGGGTCGACCGGACGGGGCTGGGGCCATTTTTCAGCGGTTTGCCGGGATATCCCCCCATCAACCCTTCCGCAATGGGAAGGAATCCGGAAGTGTCAACCCAGCCTGTCACTCCACCGGAATCGGCCCTCACGCCTGCATCAGGGTCCGGACATGGGCGGCGGTGGAGGCCGCCAGCGCCTCCAGGTCGTAGCCGCCTTCCAGCAGGCTGACCACCTTCCCCCCGCAGAGCCGGTCCGCCATCCGGCAGAGCTCCGCCGTCAGCCAGGCGAAATCCGCCTCCCGCACCCGCAGCTGCGCCAGCGGGTCCCGCGCATGGGCATCGAAGCCGGCGGAGATGATGATGATCCCCGGCCGGAAGGCTTCCAGCGCCGGCAGCAGCGTCTCCGCCCAGGCCGCCCGGAAGGCGGCACCATCGGCCCCGGGCGGCAGGGGCGCGTTGACGATGTTGCCCACGCCGGTCTCATGCGCCTCCCCCGTCCCGGGGTAGCAGGGCGATTGGTGGCTGCTCGCGTAGAAAAGGGTTTCGTCAGTTTCGAAGCAGGCCTGGGTGCCGTTGCCGTGATGCACGTCGAAATCCACCACGCCCACGCGTTCGACACCGTGGACCGCCTGCGCATGGCGCGCGGCCACCGCCGCATTGGCGAACAGGCAAAAGCCCATGGGGCGGTTGGGCTCGGCATGGTGGCCGGGCGGGCGCACGGCGCAGAAGACGCGCCGTACCTCTCCCCGGCAGACCGCGTCCACCCCGGCCACGCCGGCGCCCGCCGCCCGCAGCGCCGCTTCCGCGCTGCCCCAGCTCATCACCGTGTCGCCATCCAGCGCCACGCTGTCATCCGGTTCCGGCCGGATGCCGATTATGGCGTCCACATAGCCCGGCGGATGCACGCGGGTCAGTTGCTCCACCGTCGCCTGCGGCGCCTCGTCCCGGATCAGGTCGGAGAATTCCTCCGAATCGAGCGCTTTCAGCACCGCCCGCAGGCGGTCCGGGCATTCGGGATGGTGCGGCCCGGGGTCGTGGTGCAGGCAGGCCCGATGGCTGAACAGCAGCACGCTCATTCTCGTTGCCTTCCCCCCGCCGCGGAGCGGCGAAACGTCATCCCGCCCCGGAGTCGTCAGGCGTCTTCGCGCTTGCGCAAGGTGAAGCGGTAGACGCCCTTGTCCTCGGAGAATCCGACCAGCGCGTGCCCCGTCTCAGCCGCATAGGCTCGGAAATCCTTCACGCTCGCGGGGTCCGTCGCCAGCACGGTCAGCCGCGCCCCGGGGCCCAGGGATCGCAGGGCCTTGTTGGCCTTCAGCACGGGCAGCGGGCAGGTCAGCCCCTGCACATCCAGCAATGTCTCGCTCATCCCGTGATTCCACCACCTGCGCCCCGCCAGGGCAAGCGACCCGTTCTTGATTCGTCGCCACGTCACCGCCACCCTGGGTGGCATGACCTGGCGCATCGGCATCGACCTCGGCGGCACCAAGACGGAGATCGCGGCGCTTGACCCCGGCGGCGCCATCCGCCTGCGCCGCCGCGCCCCCACCCCAGCGGGCTACCAGGCCACCGTGGCCCAGATCGCTGCCATGGTCGCCGCCGCGGAGGCCGAGATCGGCCAGACCGCCACCATCGGCATCGGCATCCCCGGCAGCGAGAACCCGGTCACGGGCCTGATCCGCGGCGCCAATTCCACCTGCCTGAATGGCCAGCCGCTCGGCCGGGACCTCGCCACCGCCATCGGCCGCCCCGTCCGACTGGCGAATGACGCCAATTGCCTGGCGATGAGCGAGTTCCACGACCGCCCCGGATCGGGCTTCGCCGTCATCCTCGGCACCGGCGTCGGCGGCGGCCTGGTGGTGGAAGGGCGCCTCGTGCAGGGCCGCAACCGCGTGGCCGGCGAATGGGGCCACAACCCCCTGCCCTGGATGACGGCCGCGGAACACCCCGGCCCCGCCTGCTGGTGCGGCCAGCGCGGCTGCATCGAAAGCTTCCTCTGCGGCCCGGCACTCGCCGCCGATGCCGATGGCCCCGGCGCGCGGGACGCCAGTCCGCTGCCCGCCCGCGCCGCCGCCGGCGATGCCGCGGCCCGCGCCGCGCTGGACCGCCACGCGGACCGCCTGGCCCGGGCGCTGGCCGCCGTCATCAACCTGCTGGACCCGGAGGTGATCGTCCTCGGCGGCGGCCTGTCCAACATGGCGCATCTCTATGACGACCTGCCCCGCCTGATCCCCCGCCACGTCTTCTCCGACCTCTGCACCACGGCGATCGAACCCGCCCGCCATGGCGACAGTTCCGGCGTGCTCGGCGCCGCCAGGCTGTGGAACTGAGAGCTTGTGAATTAATGCCCGAAAGCGCCGGAATCCGAGGAAAAATCCCAATGATTTCAACGGGCATTAATGCTCAAGCTCGATTCTTTCACAGGCTCTGAGATGGCGGTCGCCGCCGGCTGTTTCTGGTTCGCGGTCATCTTCGCCCTCGGCTTCCTGCTCGGCCCGATCCGGGTCCTCTTCCTCGAACCCCGCCTCGGCCCCGCCGGCGCCGTGGCGGTGGAGGCCGTGCCCATGCTGGCCGCCATGATCGCCCTCGCCCCCTGGGTCGCCCGGCTGTTCGACGTGCCGGCCGCATGGCGCCCCCTGCTGGCCATGGGCGTCACCGGCCTGGTGCTGACCATGCTGGCGGAAACGCTCCTCGCCGCCCTGCTGCGTGGCCGCGGGATCGGCTTCTGGCTGGAACGGCTGGAGACGCCGGAGGGCTGGATCTACCTCCTCCTCCTCGCCGCCCTCGCCCTGATGCCCGCGCTGCGGGGCCGCGGCTGAGATGCCCTCCCTCTGCCGCGACTGCTTCTGGATGGCGGATGCCACCCGCCCGCCACCCTGCCCCGCCTGCGGGTCGCGCCGCCTGGTCGCGCATCCCGCGCTCTTCACCCTCTCCGTCGCGCATGTCGATTGCGACGCCTTCTATGCCAGCGTGGAGAAGCGGGACCGCCCCGACCTCGCCACCCGTCCCGTCATCATCGGCGGCGGCCGGCGCGGCGTGGTCTCCGCCGCCTGCTACGTCGCCCGGACCCGCGGCGTGCGCAGCGCCATGCCGATGTTCAAGGCGCTGGCCGCCTGCCCGGATGCCGTCGTCATCAAGCCCGACATGGCGAAATACGTGGCCGCCGCCCGCCAGGTGCGCGACCTCATGGAAAGCCTCACCCCCCTGGTCCAGCCGCTGTCGATCGATGAGGCGGTGCTGGACCTCTCGGGGACCGAGGCCCTGCACCGCGCGCCCCCCGCCGCCACCCTGGCCCGCTTCGCCCGGGAGGTGGAGCGCCAGGTCGGCATCACCGTCTCCATCGGCCTCGCCCCCAACCGCCTGCTGTCCAAACTCGCCGCCGAACGGGACAAGCCCCGCGGCTTCGCGGTGCTGGGGCAGGAGGAAGCGCGCGACTGGCTCGCCACCCAGCCCGTGACCCTGCTGCCCGGTGTCGGCCCCGCACTGGCCCGGCGATTGGAGGCTTCCGGCTTCACCCGACTGGGCCAGTTGGCGCTGCTCGACCCCCGCGACGCCGCGAAGCGCTTCGGGGAGGATGGCCCCGGCCTCGCCGCCCGCGCGCGCGGGGAGGATAACCGCCGCATCGACCCGGCGCGGGAGGCGAAGAGCATCTCCGCCGAGACGACCTTCGACACCGACCTGCGCGACCTGCCGGCGCTGGAGGCGCCGCTCTGGCGGCTCTGCGAAAAGCTCGGCCGGCGCCTGTCGGAGAAGGGGCTGGCGGCGGCGGGCGTGGTCCTCAAGCTCAAGACCGCGCAGTTCCAGACCCGCACCCGCAATGTCCGCCTGCCCCGGCCGACGAAGCTGCCGGAAACCCTCTTCGCCGCCGCGCAACCCCTGCTGGCGAAGGAGGCGACGGGAAGCGCCTTCCGCCTGATCGGCATCGGCGCCCAGCCCCTGGCCCCCGGGGACCAGGCGGATTTGCCGGACCTGGCCGACCCCGACGCCGCCCGCCGCACCGCCCGCTGGGCGGCGGTGGAGAAGCTGCGCGCCCGCTTCGGCGCGGATGCCATCGGCAGTGGGCGCGGGCTGCTGCCGGGCGGGAAGCCGCGGCGGGATTGATGCGTGCCGCAACCGGGGCGGCCCAAGGGCGGCCCCGGCTACGGCGATGCACAACAACCTCGATATTCCGCGCCCCCTCCGGCGCCATCCTCGCGCGCCTGTGATGCCGCGATGCCAATCGGTGCTGAGAAAATCGGGGCGCCAGCGGGCCGCGCTGGCCTCGCAACTCGACAGGCCCCAGCCTGTTCCAGCTTCCGTGATCAGAGCCGTTTCTCACCGCGCCCCCTCCCCCGCCAGCCCCATCGCCGTCGATCCCGGCAACCGCTTCGGCCGACTCATGGTGAGGGAGGAAGCCGAGCCCTATCTGTGGCGCGGCCGCTTCTCCCGCCGCCGCTGGACCTGCGACTGCGATTGCGGCGGCAGCGCCGTGGTGCGGGAGGACAGCCTGCTGTCCGGCCACACCACCAGTTGCGGCTGCTGGCGGGACGATGTGGTGCGGGACCGCGCCACGCGGCATGGCGCGCGGAAGGACGACCGGCGGCGGCCGGAATACCAGGCCTGGCAGACCATGCTGCATCGCAGCCAGGATGCCCCGGTCTGCGCCCGCTGGCGCGCCCCGGATGGCAAGGGCTTTCGGCAGTTCCTGGCCGATCTGGGCCGCCGGCCGACGCGCGCCCATCGGCTGGTGCGGCTGGACCCGTCCCGCCCCTTCGCCCCCGCCAATTGCCGCTGGGTGAAGAACCCGCCCCGCGCCGGCGTGCCCCGCCGCCTCATCACCGTGCGCGGCCGGCGGTTGACGCTGCGCGACGCGGCGGCGGAGGCCGGCATCGCCTACGCCACGCTGTGCAAGCGCCTGGAGCGCGGCTGGACCGTGAAGGCCGCCCTCACCCCCTGACCGCGCCGCCGTCGCGCAGATGTTCGATGATGCCGGAGAAGTCGCGCCCGGCCCCCCCCGCCTCCACGAAGGCGCGGTAGAGTTCCAGCGCCCGCGCGCCCACCGGCGTGGCGACCCCTCCCGCCTCCGCCGCCCCCACCGCGAGGCCGAGGTCCTTCAGCATCAACCCGGCCGAGAAGCCCGGCTGGTAGCCGCGATTGGCCGGGCTGCCCGGCACCGGGCCGGGCACGGGGCAATAGGTCGTCAGGCTCCAGGACTGGCCGGAGGATTTCGACGCCACGTCGAACAGCGCCTGGTGCGACAGGCCGAGGCTTTCCGCCAGCACGAAGGCCTCCGCCGTCACGATCATGGTGGCCGCCAGCATCATGTTGTTGCAGGCCTTGGCCGCCTGGCCGGCGCCCGCGCCCCCGCAATGGATCACGGCGCGCCCCATCTGCTTCAGGATCGGCTCGGCCTGGGCGAAGGCGGCATCCGCGCCCCCCACCATGAAGGTCAGCGTCGCCCCCTCCGCCCCCATCACCCCGCCGGAGACCGGCGCATCGAGGAAGGCGCGCCCGCACCCCTCCGCCACCGCCCGCGCGGTCGCGACATCGATGGTGGAGCAATCCACCAGCACGGCGTTTGGCGGGGAGGAAGCGGCGATCCCCCCCGCCCCCAGCACGGCATCCCGCACATGCTGGCCGGCGGGCAGCATGGTGATGACGAAGTCGGCGCCGGCCGCGGCCTCCGCCGCGCTGCCCGCCGCCCTAGCGCCGGGGACGGCCGCCATGGCGGCGGCGGAGAGGTCGAAGCACGCGACCGCATGCCCCGCCTTCACCAGGTTGCGCGCCATGGGCCCGCCCATGTTGCCGAGGCCGATGAATCCAATCCGGGCCATGCGCGGCGCCCTCCCGATGCGTTGGTGCAGGTGACTGTCCCACAGGGCGCGGCGGGGGGCCACGGGTGGGGGCGGGGAGCTAATCGCGGAGGAGGTTTGTTAGGAATATTTCCTTGCAATCCGGGCCGTTTCGTGCGATCGGTGGCTTGGTAGCTGCTGGTGCGCATCCCGGCCACCGCGGGGAGCCGGGGTTCAGGACTGACCCGCACGAGTCCCAAGGTGCCGCGACCCGATCGGTCTCGAGCACCTGTCTCGTTGCCATTCGTCTATTGTCACGAGGCGCTCAAGTGCCGCCATGGATAGGGCCGTGGGAGACACGCCATCCTGAATGCGCTCCGGATTGGGCGAAGGCCTAGGCAATGTGAGGCGCAACGACACAGCGTTCGAACGCTTTGGGAAATCTGAGAAGGGCGGGAACCAGACCTTCAATTTATGCGAGTGCTTGCGGCGTCGCGGCATGAGCGGCTACCGAGTCCGGCTGCGGCGCTGCTTCTCCCGCTCGTTGTCGCCGTGCTTCTGCATAAATTCTTCGCGCCGCTCGAGCAGCACCTTCCAGACGAAGTCCGGAAAGACCCATGGCCAGTGATCTTCATGGCCTGTCGACCCCTCCGACTGCACGAGCCCTTTCATCTGCAGGCTGCGGCCAGGATGGGAATGCACCCAGCCAAAAATGGTCTGGGAGCGTCTCTCTAGCGCCCGCCAGATGAAGCCAATTTCCTCTGGGGACAGGTGGTCGAGGCGCTCCAGCGCGATGCGCCTGCGCTCTGCTTCCTTCTCGCGCTCCTGCTCAGCTTGTTGATGCTCGGCCTTCTTGCGCCGCTCCTCCGCAGCCTTGGCTTCAGCCATGGCTTCGGCCTTCCGACGCTTCAGACGCTCCTCGGCCCCCCTTCGCCTCAAATATGCACGGACCTCGCGCACCGAGCCGTCCAGCAGCTTAGCGGCGCCAACGAACGCAAAGCCTAGCATCAGGGCACGCGCTAACCAGCGCCAGTCCGCCGGCATGCTATCGAGGACAAGGTAGATGGCCAGGGCAACGGCGCCGCAGACCAGCGCACTAACCTGCGAGAGGACCTTCTCTATCGCCGCGAAGAAACCGCCGTCCGGGAGCATGGTGAGATAGAGCCACAACCCGAGGCGGACGAGCAAGATTACGCTACGGAGACGAACGTCAACTTCGCGTCGCAAGCGGCCCCCTCGCGCCCACTCCCGATACGCGCCCGGGTTCCGCTCCTGCCGGACGACACCTCGCGCCGGTCGTCGCCGTGATGCTCGACCGACATTTCATCGCCTTCTCTAGTGGTAGCGGCGCGATCGACCTAAGGCCGCGAGGCCATCCCGGTCGAATGTACCGCCTCGATGACGGTACAGTCGTTGGGTATCGACCATTGACGTCCAGCGGCAGCCCATCGATCGACATCAACATCCCCGGCTTCACCGCCGTCCGAAAATTCCATTTTTGAGGCCGCCAACATGCCCACCATGAAGGAAGAGGTTTCTGGCTTCTGGGAATACGCCACGATCGACGACGTGACCTTTCCCAGCGTGCTGGACGCGTTGCGGGAGCTCACGGAGACGCCTCCTGGCCAGGACGACACCGAGCGCATGCTCCATTTCGTCGGTCTCATGCTCGACCAGGGCTTCATCGCCGTTTCCAGCCCCTACGCCGATCCCCCGGGTGAGCCTTGGTGCGACGGTGACCGCGACGCGGTGCTACGGCGCATCCGCCAGGAATGGGAGGCGCTGGACCATGAACCCACCTTCCTCGACCTCTGCTGGTTCCACCGACCCCGCGAAAACGGTGCTAAACGCGCATAATCGGCATAATCGGCTAAAGTCATCGTACTGACCCAAGCCCCGCCTTGGCGCCCGCCCCCGATCCGGGGGAGACTGCCCCATGCGCCGCCGCACCCTCCTCCTCGCCGCCCCCGCGCTCGCCCTCTCCCTGCCCGCGCGCGCCGCCGCGGCCACGCCCTTCGCCCTTGGTGTCGCCTCCGGCGATCCCGGCCCCACGGGCTTCGTGATCTGGACGCGGTTGATGCCCGCCCCCGGCGGCGCCCTGCCCGACCAGCCCGTGCCGGTCGACTGGGTGGTGGCGGAGGACGAGGCCTTCCGCCGCCCCGCGGCGCGCGGCCAGGCCATGGCCCGGCCCGATGAGGCCCATTCGATCCATGTCGAGGTCACGGGCCTGCGCCCTGGCGCCTGGTACCACTACCGCTTCACCGCCCTCGGCGAGGCTAGCCCCACCGGCCGCGCCCGCACCGCCCCCGCACCGGGCGCGGAGGACCCGCTCCACATCGCCGTCGCCAATTGCCAGCAATACGAACACGGCTTCTACGCCGCCCACCGCCACATCGCCGCCAGCAACCCGGACCTCGTCGCCTTCCTCGGCGACTACATCTACGAGGCCTCCTGGGGCCGGAACCTGGTCCGCAGCCATGCCAGCCCCACGGCGCGGACGCTGGAGGATTATCGCGCCCGCTACGCGCTCTATCGCAGCGACCCCGATTTGCAGGCCGCGCACGCCGCCTGCCCCTGGGTCGTCACTTGGGACGACCATGAGGTCTCCAACGACTATGGGGGCGAGATCGGGGAGCGCGAGCGCGGCGCGCCCTTCCTCGCCCGCCGCGCCGCCGCCTACCAGGCCTTCTGGGAACACATGCCGCTGCCGCGCTCCGCCAGGCCCGCCGGCGCCAGCGCCCGCATCCACCGCCGCATCGGCCTGGGATCGCTGGCGCAGATCCATCTGCTGGATGACCGGCAATACCGCCACCCCCAGGCCTGCCAGCCGCCCGACCGCGGCGGCGCCACCCGCGTCACCTTCGACCAATGCGCCGAACTGGCCGACCCCGCCCGCAGCATCCTGGGCGCGGAGCAGGAAGCCTGGCTCACCGATGGCCTGGCGCGGGAATCCGTCCGCTGGACGCTGATCGCGCAGCAGACCCGCATGGCCCGCCTCGGCGGCCGCCAGGCGCCGCCGGTCTACTGGACCGATGGGTGGGACGGCTACCAGCCCGCCCGCGCCCGCCTGCTGTCGCAACTGGCCGCGCGGCGGCGGGACCAGGGCACGCCGCTGGTCCTCGGCGGCGACATCCACGCCTTCCTGGCGGCCGAGCTCCGCCCGGATTTCGACCGGCCGGAGACACCGGCCTGCGCCGTCGAATTCGTCGCCACCTCCATCACCAGCCAGAACAACGCCCGCTATGCCCTGCCCTTCCCCAACGATCCGCACATCACCTACGCCGATGCCTCCCGCCGCGGCTGGCTCTCGCTGCGGCTGACGCAGCGGGACGCGGTGGCGACGATGATGGCGCTGGACAACCCGCTCGATGCCACAAGCGGCGCCTCGCCCCTTGCGCGCTTCGCCGTGGCGCAGGGCATGCCGAGGCTGGAGACCGCATGATTTTCGCCCGCTCCCGCCGCTTCGTCTTCATTCACCTTCACAAGACCGGCGGCACCAGCTTCGAACAGGGCTATGAGCCCTTCGCCCGCTGGGACGACCTGATCCTCGGCTCCACGCCGCATGGGGAGCAGGCGAGCACCTACTTCCAGCGCCGCTTCGGCCTCTACAAGCATTCCGGGCTCGATGAGATCGAGGCGGCCGTGGGGGCGGACGCGCTGGAGGGCATGCGCATCCTGGCCTTCGTCCGCCACCCCAGGGCGCGCATCGCCAGCCTCTACAATTTCGTGGGCGGCATCGTGCTGGGCTGGGCGGAGAAGCACGGCATGACCCTGCCCGCGATCCGCGCCGACTGGGCGACGCTCTCCGCTCAGCACGGGCAGTTGCGCTGGCCGGCCTCCCGCGCCTTCATCGAAAGCGACGATTTCGGCGGCTTCATCCGCAACCGGCACCTGCACTACGACGCCGCCTTCCGGTCCCAGGCCGCCAAGACCCGGACGGCAACCCTGGCGGCGGAACCGCTGCGGATCGAGGACATGGCCGGCAGCACCATCCTGCAGGACCTGGTGGACCCGGCCTTCGTCCTCCCCCACGCCAACCGCAGCCACCGCATCCTGATGCGGTCCGCCGACATCACCGCGGCCGATGCCGCCTTCCTGGCCGATCACTTTCGCGAGGACATGCAGGCCTTCGGCTACGATTGAGGCGCCCCGTCACAGGCGGACACAGGGGCGACACATTCGCGCCACGCGCGGCCGTCAAAGCACCCATGGGCGCCCCGCGCAGGAAGCGTGGTGACAGGGCCGCCCGCCCTCGCCTACAGGAACACCGCCATGCCGGGACCCAGACACCTCCTCCTCCTGCTCGCCCCGCTCGCGCTCGCCGCGTGCCGGCCGAGCTATTCGGCGGATGACTACGCCACGCGCGCGGTGCAGCAGATGAACCGCGTCGAACAGGCCGTCATCATCGGGGTGCGCCGCGTGACCGTGACGGCCGAGGGCAGCACCGGCGCCGCGACCGGCGGCGCGGCGGGCGGCATCCTCGGATCCCAGGCCCCGGGCGGGAACATGGCCAGCGCCATCGGCGCGGTCGGCGGCGCGCTGGTCGGCGGGCTGCTCGGCGCCGCCACGGAACGGGTGGCGGGGGACACCACCGCCTTCGAATACATCGCCCGCAAGGACAATGGCGACCTCTTCACCGTCACGCAGCGGGACCCAACCCCACTGGCGATCGGCCAGCGCGTGCTGATGATCGGTGGCAACCAGGCCCGCATCGTGCCCGACTACACCGCCGCGCCAACGCCCCCGCCGGCCAACCCGCCCGCCCAGGCGGAGGCCCCACCCGCCGCCCAAGCCCCGGCGCCCGAACCACCGGCGCCCGAACCACCGGCCGCCGAGGCTCCACGCCCGCCGGCCGAACCCATCCTGTAGCCCCCGCCCGGGTTGTCCCTTCTGGCACGCGCCTTGCGCCGTGCCGGGCATGAAGCGCCTCCTCCTCTCCCTCCTGCTCCTCGCCCTACCCACACCAGCCACGGCCGAGCCCGGCCGCCTCTGCCGCGGCGCGATCCAGGCGGCGGAACGGGCTTCCGGCATCCCGGCCCATCTGCTCAGCGCCATCGGGCGCGTCGAATCCGGCCGGCGAGACCCCGAAACCGGCGCCTTCCACCCCTGGCCCTGGACCATCAACGCCGAGGGCCGCGGGCAATTCTTCACCACCAAGGCGGCAGCGATTGCCGAGGTGCAGGCACTCCAGGCCCGGGGCGTGCGCTCCATCGATGTCGGCTGCATGCAGGTGAACCTGCGCCACCACCCCAACGCCTTCGCCAGCCTGGACGAAGCCTTCGACCCCACCGCCAACGCGAACTACGCCGCCCGCTTCCTGACGGAACTGCAAGCCGCGCGCGGGGGCGACTGGCAGCGCGCCGCCGCCGCCTACCACAGCCAGACCCCGGAATTCGCCGAACCCTACCGCGCCCGCGTCCTCGCCGCCTGGGCGACCGAACAGGGCAACCCCCACCCGCCCGTCGCCGCCCCCGCCACCACCGCGGCAACCGTCGCCCAACCCGGCGGCGGCGGCGCCTTCCTCTCCAACAACGCCGACCGCGCCACGACCATCGCCAACACCGGCAGCCCCGGCCGCAGCCTCGACGCCTACCGCGGCATGCCGGTCCCCATCGCCAGCCGGACCCCGGCCCGGCTGGCGCTCATCGGGCGGTAGCGCGGGTGGCCCGGGGAAGGGACGCAGTCCCTTCCCCGATACCCCTACCCTGCCAAGGGCCAGCGGGCCCTTGGGAACCCATGAGATCGGGGGATGGAGGGAGGGGCACGGCGCCACCGCTTGTTCGGCGCGCGTGCCATGCCCCTCCCTCCATCCCCCGATAACCTCGCGGTCCAGGGGGCCGTTGCCCCCTGGCGCGGGAGAGGTCCGGAGAGGGGCGCGCAGCCCCTCTCCGGGACAAACCCGCGCTACCCGTCGATGTTCGTCGCCGAGCGGGGGCGGGCGGCCTGGTTCCAGGCCTGGCGGATGGCTTCGGCCACGGCGATGGGGTCGGGCACGCCGCGCAGGGTGTGTCGTTCCTCGGTGCGGCCTTCGGTCGCCTTGATGATGACGTCGCCGATGCCGAGCAGGCGGTGCCAGAGGGGTTGGGTGGTGACCACGTCGCGGATGCGGAAGACCTCGACGTCGTCGCGCACCTTGGTCAGGAACCCGCTTTCGATGATGACGCGTTCGGTCGTCACCTGGATGCGCTGGCGGCCCAGGAAGGGCAGGCCCAGGCAGAGGATGGCGATGCTGCCGCGGACCAGGCCGTAGGACCGCTTGGTTTCGCGCGTGACGAGGATGTCGGTCTCGGCCATGGGACTCTCCGTTGTGGCGGCGAATCTAGGGGCGCGTCAGGCTCGCAGCCAGTCCCGCATGGCGGCGATGACGGCCTCCGGTTCCTCCATCGTCGGCAGGTGGCCGGCTTCGGGGATGCGGGCGAGGGTGGCGCCCGGGATGCCGGCGGCGATCTCCTCGGCCAGGTGGGGCGGTGTCAGCGCGTCGTGCTCGCCCACCACGACCAGGGTGGGCACGGCAATGCGGGCCAGGTCGGGCCGGCTGTCGGGCCGCTTGAGGATGGCGCGCTGCTGCCGGTGGAAGGCCGAGCGGCCGACACGTTCCGCCATCGCGGTCACCTCGGCGCCGAGCGGCGTAGCCAGGTTGCGGGGCGCCAGCAGGGTCGGCAGCAGGCGGGGCGTCACGCCGCGGAACATGCCGGATTCCGACAGGGCCAGGAGGGCGCGCCGGCGGCGGGATTGCTCCTGCGTGTCCGGCCGGGCGGAGGTGTCCATCAGCGCCAGGCGCGCCACGCGGCCCGGCGCCTGGCGCATGATCTCCAGCGCCACGTAGCCGCCCATCGACAGCCCGGCGATGGCCAGGCCGGTCGTCTCCCCGACGGCGGCCAGGGCACGGCCCGCCATGGCGGGCAGGGTGTCGTCATGCGTCAGATCGGCCACGACGCAGCGCCATGCGGGGGCGAAGGCGGCGACCTGGTCGCGCCACAGCCGGGTGTCGCAGAGCAGCCCGGGCAGGAGCAGGAGGGTGGGCCTGTCGGTCATGCCGCGGGCTCTATGGCGGCCGCCCCGCGCGGGCAAGCCGTCTTGCCTTGATTTCCGCGCGTTTCCGGCGCATATGGCGTCGGTCCCGCCCGGTCCCGCCTTCCGCGCCCTTTGGCGCCAGCGGGGCATCCCCACCCGAAGAGGCGCCTCGGTTTCCAACCGCGGCGCGCCAAGGTGTCGGGCAGGCCCGAGGCAGACAGAGAACCAATCACGTTGAGCGATCACAGCGACGCGACCGTAACGGGCGCGGCCGATCCCGAGCACAAGAACGACGCCCCGGCGATGCCGGCGGCAACGCTGTTGGCGGAGCCCCAGGCGCCCGCCGAACCGGCGGCGGCCCCGGCTGAGCCGGGGCCGGTGACCGCCGAGGCCGCGGTCAGCGAGGCCGAGGCTGTCGGCGACGACGACAGCCGCGACGACGACCGGGACGAGGACGATCGCGACGACGACGACCGCGACGACGACGATCGCGATGACGAAGACGACCGGGACGATGATGACCGGGACGATGATGACCGCGACGGCGACGACACGCGCAGCGATGCCGAGCGCGCCTATGACGAGCAGGAGCCGGACGAGCCCGCCCGGACCACCTTCGCCGATCTCGGCCTGTCGGAGCCCATCCTCCGCGCGGTGACGGAAACCGGCTACCTGCACCCCACGCCGATCCAGGAATTCGCCATCCCCATCGTGCTGATGGGCCGCGACGTGCTGGGCTGCGCGCAGACCGGCACGGGCAAGACCGCCGGCTTCACGCTGCCGATGCTCGACATCCTGGCGGGGTCCCGGGCCAAGGCGCGCATGCCGCGCAGCCTGATCCTGGAGCCGACGCGCGAACTGGCGCTCCAGGTCGCCGAGAACTTCGTCAAGTACGGCAAGCACCTGAACCTCACGCACGCGCTGCTCATCGGCGGCGAGAGCATGAACGAACAGCGCGACGTGCTCGACAAGGGCGTGGACGTGCTGATAGCGACGCCGGGCCGGCTGCTGGACCTGTTCGATCGCGGCCGCATCCTGCTGGCGGATTGCAAGGTCCTCGTCATCGACGAGGCCGACCGCATGCTGGACATGGGCTTCATCCCGGATGTGGAGCGGATCGTCTCCCTCCTCCCGCGGATGCGCCAGACGCTGTTCTTCAGCGCCACCATGGCCCCCGAGATCCGCCGCCTGGCCGATGCCTTCCTGCAGAATCCGAAGGAGATCTCGGTCAGCGCCCCCGCGACCGTCGCGACCACCATCACGACCGGCCTGGTCTGGGTGCGCGACATGGACAAGCGGGAAGCGCTGCGCCGCCTGCTGCGCCGGGAAGCCGTGCAGAACGCGCTGATCTTCTGCAACCGCAAGATCGACGTGGACATCCTCTACAAGTCGCTGAAGCGCCACGGCTTCTCCGTCGGCGCGCTACATGGCGACCTGGAACAGTCGGTCCGCTTCGCCACGCTGAACAAGTTCAAGGCGAATGAACTGCAGTTGCTGGTGTGCAGCGATGTGGCGGCGCGCGGGCTCGACATCGGCGGGCTCAGCCACGTCTTCAACTTCGACGTGCCCTTCCATGCGGAGGACTATGTCCACCGCATCGGCCGCACCGGCCGCGCCGGGCGCCAGGGCCATGCCTATTCGCTGGCGGCGCCCGAGGATGCACGCTCCGTCGCCGCGATCGAGAAGCTGACGGGCAAGCCGATCCCCCGCATGGAGATCGACGGGCTCGACCCCGTCTCCGCCGAGGAGATCGCGGAAGGCGCCAAGGCCAAGCGCGGCCGTGGCGGCCGCCCGATGGCCGGTGGCCGCGATGGCGGCCGCGGCGGGCGTGATGGCGGGCGTGACGGCGCGCGGCCCGGCCGCGATGGTGGCCGTGACCGTGGCCGGGATCGGGGTGGCCGCGATCACGATCGCGGGCGCCGCCCGCCGGTCGAGACCATCGAGACGGCGGCGGATGACGTGCCGCTGCGCGAGGCCCGCCCGCCGCGCGGCCCGCGGCGTGACGAGGCGCCGCGGGACGAGGCGCCCCGCGACCTGCCGTCGCGCGACGTGGCGTCGCGCGACCGGGCCCCGCGGGAGGGTGGCCGCCGCGACGATCGCGGCCCGCGCCGCGATGGCCGCCCATCCCGCGACCTGCCGCCGCGGGAGGAGATGCAGAGCTACGCCGCGCGGCGCGAGGAATTCCGCCGCGAGCGGAAGGAGGACCGGGAAGCCGGCCCCTCCCCCCGCGGTTTCGGCGATGCCGTGCCCGCCTTCATGCTGCTCCCCCTGCCCCGTCCGAAGCGGGATAGCGGGCCGGAGACTGATCCGAGCCAGGACGCGGAAGCGGCCTGATCCCTCGAAGGGGGCGCCCAGGCGCCCCCTTGCCGCTTCCGCCTTTCCGCACCGGTTTTTTGCAGCGCTGCGCTGGTTGCCGGATGGCGATACGCGCGCCAGATTGCGGCCCAGCGTAGAGCGAATACCAGCCGAGGCCCGCCCACCCGCAGGCGCCAGGAGAAAGCCATGAACGTCGTCACCCCCGTGAAGAAGTCCAGCACCGCCCCCTTCACCTGGGACGACCCGCTGCTGCTGGATGAGGTGCTGACCGAGGATGAGCGGATGATCCGCGACGCGGCCCGCCAGTTCTGCCAGGAGAAGCTGCAGCCCCGCGTCCTGATGGCCTTCCGGAACGAGAGCTTCGACCGGGAGATCATGAACGAGTTCGGCGAGATGGGCTTCCTGGGCGCGACCCTCGATGGCTATGGCTGCGCCGGCGTCTCCTACGTCGCCTATGGCCTCATGGCCCGGGAGGTGGAGCGCGTGGATAGCGGCTATCGCAGCGCCTTCTCCGTCCAGTCCTCCCTCGTGATGTTCCCGATCCACGCCTATGGGTCGGAGGAGCAGAAGCAGAAGTTCCTGCCGAAGCTGCGCACCGGCGAATGGGTCGGCTGCTTCGGCCTGACGGAGCCCGATGCGGGGTCCGACCCTTCCTCCATGCGCACCCGCGCGAAGAAGGTGGATGGGGGCTACCTCGTCTCCGGCTCCAAGACCTGGATCACCAACTCCCCCATCGCCGATGTCGCGGTGGTCTGGGCGAAGGATGATGAGGGGATCCTGCGCGGCTTCCTGCTGGAACGCGGCATGAAGGGCCTGACCTTCCCGAAGATCGAGGGCAAGTTCTCGCTCCGCGCCTCCGTCACCGGCATGATCATGATGGATGAGGTGTTCGTGCCGGAGGAGAACCGCCTGCCCGGCGTGAAGTCCCTCGCCGCGCCCTTCTCCTGCCTCAACCGCGCGCGCTACGGCATCGCCTGGGGCTCCATGGGGGCCGCCGAGTTCTGCTGGCACGCCGCGCGCGACTACACGATGGGCCGCAAGATGTTCGGCCGCCCGCTGGCGCAGACCCAACTGGTGCAGAAGAAGCTGGCGGACATGCAGACGGAGATCACGCTCGGCCTGCATGCCGTGCTGCGCGTCGGCCGCCTGTTCGACGAACACAAGGCGGCGCCGGAGATGATCAGCCTGGTGAAGCGCAACAATTGCGGCAAGGCGCTCGATATCGCCCGCGTCGCGCGTGACATGCATGGCGGCAACGGCATCGTCGACGAGTATCACGTGATCCGCCACATGGTGAACCTGGAGACGGTGAACACCTATGAGGGCACGCATGACGTCCATGCGCTGATCCTCGGCCGCGCCCAGACCGGCCTCAACGCCTTCGGCGGCTGAGCAAGCGCCCCGGCGTCGGGGCTAGGATGACCCAGTGCCCGACGCCGCTTCAGTCACCCAGCGCCTGACCATCGCCCGCCTCGGCTCCGGGGGCGATGGCGTGGCGGACACGCCGCAGGGGCCCGTCTTCATCGCGGGCACCCTGCCCGGCGAAACCGTGCTGGCCGACATCACCGGCCGCCGTGGCGAAGGCATCGCCGCGGCCCTGGCCGGCGTCGAGACGCCAAGCCCCGACCGTGCCACGCCCCCCTGCCCGCATTTCCTGGTGGAATGCGGCGCCTGCGCCCTGCAGCACATGGCCATGCCCGCCTACCACGCCTGGAAGCGCGGGCGACTGGTGGAGGCGATGCAGCGCGCGGGCATGGCGGTGGAGGTCGCGCCTTTGGTCGCGGCGCCGCCCGGCACGCGCCGCCGGGCCGACCTGGCGCTGAAGCGCGTGCCGCATGGCGTGGCGCTGGGCTTCCACCAGCGCGGCTCCGCCGCCATCGCGGACCTCTCGACCTGCCATGTGCTGGACCCGCGCCTGGTGTCGCTGTTCCGGCCGCTGCGGGAGGTGCTGAAGAGGCTCGGCGCGCTGAAGCGCGAAGGCTCCGCCGTGCTGAACCTGCTGGATAGCGGGCCCGATCTGCTGCTGCGGACGGACGGGCCGCTGGATTCCGCGCAGCGCGCCATCCTGGCGGCCTTCGGCATCGCGCATGGCATTCCGCGCATCGCCTGGGCGCTGGGCGATGGCGTGCTGGAGACGGCGGCGCAATCCGCCCCCGTGAAGCTGGTGCTGGCGGGTGTCGCCGTGGCGCCGCCGCCGGGTGCCTTCCTGCAGGCGGCGCCGGAGGGCGAGGCCGCGATCGTCGCCGCGGTGCGCGCCGCGCTGCCGCGCAAACTGGCGCCACGGGCGCGGATTGCGGACCTTTATGCGGGCATCGGCACGCTGTCCTTCCCGCTCGGCACCACGCATCGCGTCGCGGCCTATGAGGGTGAGGCCGGCGCGGTGGCCGCGCTGGACGCCGCCGCGCGCAAGGCGGGCGGGCGGGTGGAGGCCATCAAGCGGGACCTGGCCTATCGCCCGCTGCTGCCAGCGGAGCTCGATGCCTTCGGCGCGGTAGTGCTGGACCCGCCCTATAGCGGCGCGGTGGAGCAGGTGGCGCAGATCGCGCGCAGCAAGGTCCGGCACGCCATCTATGTCTCCTGCAACCCGGTCGCGCTGGCGCGGGATGCGGCGGTGCTGGGCAAGGCGGGGTTCAAGGCGGTGTCGGCGGTGCCGGTCGACCAGTTCCCGTGGTCCCCCCATCTCGAATCGGTTGTCGCCTTCGCGCGCTGAAAAGCGTCCCGTCCGGTGAAAGAAGCTTGCGTTGGGGGCACCCTTGGGGGTTGCATCCCGCGCCTGCCGCCCAACGTCGCGGCGAGCCAACCGTCCCGGAGGGAAGAAGCATGATCCGCAGGTCCTTGTTCATGGGGGCGGCCGCTGCCCTTGCTGCGCCCGCGCTGCTGCGGGCCGGCCCCGCTTTCGCCCAGGCTGCCGCGCCCGCGCCGCTTGCCCAGGCGCCGGGCTTCTTCCGCTTCCGTCTGGGGTCGCTGACAGTGACCATGCTGCATGATGGCAGCCGCGCCATCCCGCTGAATGCGGGCTTCGTGCGCAATGCCTCGCTGGAAGACGTGCAGCGCGTGCTGGCGGAAAGCTTCCTGCCCACCGACACCTTCCGCATCCCCTTCACACTGACCTGCGTGGAGACACCGAACGGGCTGGTGCTGTTCGATACCGGCAACGGCCCCTCCGGCCCCAACGCCCCGGTCGGGCTGCTGGTGCAGAACATGCGCGCCGCGGGCCTCGACCCGGCCCGGGTCACGACGGTGGTGTTCAGCCACTTCCATGGCGACCACATCAGCGGCCTCCTGAACGCCGACGGCACCGCCGCCTTCCCGAATGCGGAACTCGTCGTGCCGGCGCCGGAATGGGCCTGGTGGACCGATGCGGGGAATGAGAGCCGCAGCCCCGAATTCCAGCGCGCCACCTTCGCCAACACCGCTCGCCGCTTCGCGCCCTACCAGGGCAAGGTCCGGCAGGTGGCGCCGGGGGCGGAGGTGATGCCCGGCATCACCAGCATCGCCGCGCATGGCCATACGCCGGGCCACACGATCTACCGGGTCTCCAGCGGGAACGAGCAGCTGGTCTTCCTGGCGGACATCACCAACCGGCCGGAGGTCTTCGCCCGCCGCCCCGATTTCCACCTGGTCTTCGACTTCGACGCGCAGGCGGCGGAGGCGACGCGCCGGCGGGTCTTCGACATGGTGTCCACGGACCGCATCCGGGTCACCGGCTACCACTTCCCCTTCCCCTCCACGGGTTTCATGGCGAAGGACGGCAATGGCTACCGCTTCGTGCCGTCCGACTGGGCGGCGGCGGGCTGAGGAGAGCACGGCCATGATGATCGATCGTCGCGGCCTGCTGGCCGCGGGCGTGGGCCTCGCCCTGGCGCCCTCCCTTGCCCAGGCACAGGCGCCGACCTCCCACCGCGTGGCGGTGGGCGGGCTTGAAGCCTTCATCGTCACGGACGGGTCCGTGGTGCGGGCGGACGCCACCCAGGGCTTCGTGCTGAACGCCACGCCGGCGCAGGTGTCCGCCGCCATGCAGGCCGCGGGCATGCAGGGGACGGCCCTCGACAATCCCTTCAACGTCACGGTGGTCAGGACGCCGCGTGGTCTTGTGATGCTGGATGTCGGGCGCGGCGCGCCGGGCAGCACGATGCTGGCCAATATGCGCGCGGCCGGGCTCGACCCCGCGCAGGTCATCCTGGTGGTACACACGCATTTCCACGGCGACCACATCGGCGGGCTGACGGATGCGCAGGGCCAGGCGCTGTTCCCGGGCGTGCCGGTGCTCGTGCCGGAACGGGAATGGGCCTACTGGACCGATGCGGGGGAGGAGTCCCGCGCGCCGGAAGGCCGCCGCCCCGGCTTCGCCAATGTGCGGCAGAAATTCGCCCCCTACCGTGATCGCGTGCAGACCTTCGCACCCGGCGCACAGGTGGCGCCGGGCATCACCGCCATCGCGACCAACGGGCATTCGCCGGGCCATGCCTCCTTCATGATCGCCGATGGGCGGGACCAGCTTCTGGTCATCGGCGATGCGGTGAACGCGCCAGCCTTCTTTATGGCCAATCCGGAATGGCACCCGGTCTTCGACATGGATGCCGCCATGGCGGTGCAGACCCGCCGGCGCCTGCTGGACCAGGCGGCGACGGACCGCGTGCCGGTGGTGGGCTACCACTTCCCCATGCCCGCCACAGGCCGGGTGGAGCGCGCGGGCAGCAGCTATCGCCTTGTGCCGGCCAGCGCGTGACGTGACCAGGCGGGGCGGGCGATGGCTGTTCCATGCCGTCGCCCGTCCCGCTAATCTTCCGCCCAATGGAAACGTACCGACGCAGCCTCCTCCTCGCAGCCGGCGCGATGCCGCTGGCGGTGCCCTTCATCGCCCGCGCCCAGGGCACGGCCCTGCCGCCGCCGATCCTCTTCGTGCACGGCAATGGCGACCATGCGGCGCTGTGGCTCAGCACGCTGTGGCGCTTCGAGTCGAACGGCTGCCCGCCGGACCGGCTGCTGGCGGTGGACATGCCGGACCCCCTGGCGCGGGACGATGACGCGGTGCCCCAGCCCGGCCGCAGCGGCAGCGCGGAGCAGACGGCGCGCCTGGCCGCCTTCGTCGCCGAATTCCGCGCCCGCCATGGCGGCGCGCGCATCGCGCTCGTCGGCAATTCCCGCGGCGGCTACCCCATCCGCGACTTCGTGGTGCACCAGGGCGGCAGCGACGCTGTCTCCCACGCCGTGCTCTGCGGCACGCCCAATCGCGGCGTCTATGACTGGCCGGAGATCCGGAACCGCGAATTCAACAGCCAGTCCGACTTCCTGCGGCGGCTGAATGGCGGCGCGACCGATGTGGTCCCCGGCACCGCCTTCCTGACCATCCGCAGCGCCTGGAACGACGTCTTCGCCCAGCCCCGCGCCATCTGGTCCACGACACCCGATCGCCCCACCGGCACCGATGTGGACGGGCCAGAACTGCGTGGCGCCACCAACCTGGTGCTGGGTGCGCTGGACCATCGGGAGGTCGCCTACCACCATCGCGCCTTCGCCGAGATTTTTTCGTTCGTGACCGGCCGCCCGCCCGCGCGGATCTCGGTGGAACCGGAGGCACGGCCGGTGCTGGACGGGCGCGTGACGAACACCGCCGGCGGCGTCACCAACCGGCCCGTGGCCGGCGCGACGGTCGAGCTCTATCGCGTCTCGCCCGAGACCGGGGAACGCATGGGGGACGCCATCCATCGCCGCGTGACCGAGGAAGATGGGCGCTGGGGCGGCGTGCCCGTCGGGCCGGATTGGACGCTGGAATTCGTCGTCGCCGCGCCGCGCCACCCCATCACCCACATCTATCGCGGCCCCTTCCCGCGGGGCTCCACGGTGGTGAACCTGCGGCCCGCCCGCGCGCCGACCCAGGCGGAGCGCGATGGCGGCGGCGGCGTGGTGCTGTTCCAGCGCACCCGCGGCTATTTCGGCATCCCGCGCGACGCGATCCTGCTGGATGGCCGCGTGCCGCCGGAATTGCGGCCTGGTGTCGCGATCTCGGCGCTCGCCACGCGGCAGATCCCGGCGGCGGAACTCGGGCGCCCGGTGGTAGGCATCTTCAACGAGGAACGCGTCGTCTCCCGCGCCTGGCCGGCGGCGGAGAACCGGATCACGCTGGCGGAGCTGACCTGGTAGAAGGTCGTCCAGGCACCCCGGCGGGTCGGCTTCGCGGGTCTTTCTCGCCCCTTCGTCTTTGCCAGGCTGGCCGATGCAACCAGCATCGGCGGCGCCCGGTGCCTTGCGGGGACAAGAAATCCCTCGCGAATCCTCAGCCGCCGGAGCGCCCGGACGACCTCAGGACTTCCGGGTTCACCACGGCATCGCTTGGCGGCGTGCGGCCGAGCAGGATGTCGAGCAGGTGGCGCGCCGCCGTCTCCGCCGTCGCGCTGCGGGCGACGGTGGTGGCGGCGCCGACATGCGGGCTCAGGATGGCGTTGGGCAGGCCGAGCAGCGGGTTGTCGCGCGGCGGGGGTTCCTGCGTCAGCACATCGATGCCCGCACCCCAGATGCGGCCTTCCCGCAGCACGTCAGCCAGCGCGGCCTCATCCACCAGGCCGCCGCGGCCGGTATTCACCAGGATCGCCTCCTTCCCCATCAGCGCCAGTTCGGCGGCGCCGATCAGGTTGCGGGAGGACTCGGTCAGCGGGATGTGCAGGGACAGCACGTCGCAGCCGCGGATCAGGTCGTGCAGCGTCGCGGCGCGCGTCACCGGCGCGATGTCGCCGGCCTTGTGGAGGTTGGGGCTCCAGGCGAAGACCGCCATGCCGAAGGCCTGCGCCAGCGCCGCCACCTTCTGCGCGATGCGGCCGTAGCCTACCAGGCCGAGACGCCGGCCGCGCAGTTCGAGCCCGAGGCGCGCCCGTTCCCAGCCGCCAGCCTGGATCGCCGTGTTATGGCGCGCGATGTTGCGGGCGACCGTCAGCAGCAGGCCCATCGTGTATTCGGCGACGGATTGCGCATTGGCACCGACGGCCGTCAGTACCGCGATGCCCTGCGCCGTCGCGGCCGCCATGTCGAGATTGTCGTAGCCCACCGCCGCACGGCTGATGACGCGCAGCGTGGGGCAGCTGCGCATCGCATCGCCGCCGATCGGCACGATGCGGGAGATGATGCCGTCATAGGCCGTGGTGGCGAGCCTGCGTTCCAGCTCCGCCCGCGCACCCTGCGCCGTCAGCGCGCCGGTCGCATCGGCGGTGAGGAAATCCACCCGGCATCCCGCCTCCTCCAGCATCCCGAGGCCGGGCTGGTCGAGATGGGTGTGGGTGACGAGAAGCTGGAAACGGGCCATGGCCCCTTCCTCCCGCGATGGCCCGTCCGGGTCAATACGGCGCGGCACGGCACGCCTGCGCAACATCCGGTTAAGGAGGCTCGACAAGGCTGCATGGGCGCGGGGCCGATTGTTCCCCGCCCGCACGACAAGGACGGCGGCCATGGCGACGACACGCGCGATTGCCGCGACCGGCAACAGATACATCGACGGCGTACTGTCCGGCACCGCCTGGAACGGGCCGCTCACCTTCAGCTTTCCCGACGCGGCCGGCGACTACGAGTCGCCCTATGGCAACAACGAACCCGGCAGCGGCTTCGCGCAGGTGTCGCTGGCGACGATGCAGGTGGCGCGCCACGCGCTGGCCGGCACCAGCGCCGCCATCGGCGGCAAGGCGGTGCTGCGCGGCGCGGGCATCGCCGACTTCACGCTGCTGGCCATCAGCGATGCGGGCTTCGACGGCGCCGATCTGCGCCTCGCCCAGTCCAGCCTGCCGGCGACGGCCTATGCCCGCTATCCCGCCGGCGGATCGGGCGGCGATATCTGGTTCGGCACCGCCTATAACTACCGCAACCCGACGCTCGGCAACTACGCCTACCACACCACGCTGCATGAGATCGGCCACGCCATGGGCCTCAAGCATTCGCAGGAGGCGGGCGGGCCGGGCGGCGCGGCGGTACCGGCGGATCGCGATGGCCTCGAATTCACGGTGATGAGCTACCGCAGCTATATCGGCGGGCCGGCCGGCGGCTACACCTACGAACAATGGTCCGCGCCGCAATCCTACATGATGCTGGACATCGCGGCGCTGCAGGTGATGTACGGCGCTGACTTCACCATGCAGTCCTGGGATACGACCTACAGCTGGAACCCCGCCACCGGCCAGATGTCGATCAACGGCGCCGGCCAGGGCACGCCGGGCGGCAACCGCATCTTCCTCACGATCTGGGATGGCGGCGGGCGCGATACCTATGACCTCTCGAACTATGCCGGCGGCGTCGCCATCGACCTGTCGCCCGGGGGCTGGTCCGTCGCCAGCACGGCGCAACTGGCCCTGCTGGGCACCGGCAAGGTGGCACGCGGCAACATCTTCAACGCGATGCAATACCAGGGCGATGCGCGGTCGCTGATCGAGGATGCGATCGGCGGCGCGGGCAATGACCGGATGACGGGCAACGAGGCCGCGAACTGGCTGCGCGGCAATGCCGGCAATGACACGCTGCTGGGTGGCGCCGGCGGCGATATGCTGGACGGCGGCACGGGCGCGGACAGCCTCCTCGGCGGACTCGGTGATGATTGCTACGTCGTGGCCGATGCTGCCTGCCTGGTGATGGAGACGGCCGGCCAGGGCAACGATCTGGTCCGCGCCGCCGTCACCTGGACCCTGGGCGCGAATCTGGAATCACTGACGCTGACGGGCACCGCCGACATCGACGGGACGGGCAACACGCTGGCGAACACGCTGGTCGGCAATGCCGGCGCCAACCGCCTGTCGGGCGGCGCGGGCAATGACCTGATCCAGGGCATGGGCGGGGCGGATGTGCTGAATGCGGGGCTCGGCGCCGATACCCTGACGGGCGGCACGGGCGATGACCTGTTCTACGTCTACGCCATCAGCCAGGTCGTGACCGAGGAGGACGGCGCGGGCGCGGATACGATCGTCTCCTCCGTCGCCTGGACACTCTCTGCCGCGGTCGAGAATCTCGTCCTGGCCGGCACCGCCGGCATCGCCGGCACCGGCAATGCCGGCGCCAACGCCATCACCGGCAATGGCGGCGCCAACCGCCTGCTGGGCCTGGAAGGCGCGGACACGCTGATGGGCGGCGCGGGGGCGGATACGCTGGATGGCGGCACGGGCGCTGACCGCCAGGTCGGCGGCCTCGGCAATGATATCCATGTGGTCGACGATGGCGGCGATTTGGTGGTGGAGGACGCGCTGGGCGGCATCGACCTGGTGCTGAGCAGCGTGGACTGGACGCTGGACGCCGAGGTGGAGCGACTGACGCTGAGCGGCGGCACGGGCCTTTCCGGCACCGGCAATGCGCTGGGCAACCTCATCACCGGGAATGCGGGCGACAACTGGCTGCGCGGCCTGGAGGGGGCCGACACGCTGAATGGCGGGCTCGGCAATGACACGCTGGATGGCGGCGCGGGCAACGACGCCATGACCGGGGGCGCGGGCAATGACCGCTACGTCGTCGACAGCACGACGGACAAGGTGGTGGAGACTGCAAGCGGCGGCACCGACACGATCCTGGCCAGCGTCTCCGTCGTGCTGGCCACCAACCTGGAAGCGCTGGAACTGGCGGGATCAGCTGCCCTGAACGGCACCGGCAATGCGGTCGCGAACAGCATCGCCGGGAATGCCGGCGACAACATCGTCTCCGGCATGGCCGGGAACGACACGCTGGCGGGCGGCGGGGGCGCGGATACGCTGCGCGGGGGCCTCGGCGCGGACATGCTGACCGGCGGCGCTGGCGCGGATGCCTTCCGCTTCGCGCTGGTGACGGAGGGCGGAGACGTCATCACCGACTTCACGATCGGAGAGGATGTAGTGCAGATCTCGGCCGCCGGCTTCCGTGGCGGGCTGGTGGCGGGCATGGACCTCTCGGCCATGAACCGCCTGCAGATCAACGCGGCGGGAACGCCGGTCGGCACGCTGGCGCAGCTGCTCTTCGCGACGGATACGCATTTGCTGAGCTGGGACAGCAACGGCACGGGCGCCGGCGGCGTCACCGTGCTGGCGGAGCTGGCGGGCGCGGCGCCGACGGCGAGTTCCTTCTTGGTGATCGCCTGAGGATCAGGCGGCCGCGTCGGTCCAGACCAGGCCGGGCCGCGCCGCGACGAAGCGGGCGGGATCCACGCCCTTCGCGGCCAGCGCGGTGGCCAGGTCCGCCGGCGGGCTGTCCACGCCTTCATTCGTCAGGTTGAAGGTGCCCCAATGGTAGCCGATCGCCTGCCGCGCGCCGAGCAGCTGGAACCCCTGCACCGCATCATCCGGATTCATGTGCTGCGCCTGCATGAACCAGCGCGGCTCATAGGCGCCGATCGGCAACAGGGCGAGGCCGAGGCCGGGATGGCGCTGCGCGACGCGCCGGAAGGGGCGCCCCTGGTCGAAACCCGTGTCGCCGGCAAAGAAGATGCCATCGCCGATGCCCTTCAGGACGAAGCCGCCCCACAGCGCGTGGTTGCGGTCGAAGATCCCGCGGGCGGACCAGTGGTGAACCGCCTCCAGCGTCGCCGTCACGCCGGCACCGAGGTCCCGCTGGTCATGCCAGTCCATCGTCTCCACCACCATGGCGGGGTGGTGGCCCCGCAGGATCACGTCATTGCCGAGCGGTGCAAGGATGCGCGGGCGGTCGCGTTCCCAGAGGCGGCGGAGCGTATCCACATCCATGTGGTCGTAATGGCCGTGCGAGACCAGCACGACATCGATCCGCGGCAGGGCCGCGAAATCGATGCCGGGGGCGTTGACGCGCTTCGGGCCGGTGAAGCTGAAGGGGCTGGCGCGGTCCGACCAGACGGGATCGGTGAGGATGTTGAGCCCGGCGCCCTGGATCAGGAAGGTCGAGTGCCCGACGAAGGAGATGCGGGGCGCACGGCCCGGGACGCGCGCGGGCGGCGCATCCTGCGGGAAGGGGCTCGGGAAGCTCTCCGGCCAGGGCGTGCGGGTTTCCGTCAACTGCCAGCGCAGCAACTGCGTGAAGCTGCGCGGGGCCTCCCCCTCCGGGTTGAAGAAACGGCTGCCGTCGAAATGGTCCGAGACCGGGCCGGCATAGTAGTCGCTGCCCTGTCGGGTGCCGACGCAGGCGCCGAGGATGGGCACCGCGGCCAGAAGGGCGGCGAGCTTGCGGCGGGTGATGACGGCTGGCGGCAAGGGCGGGCTTCCAACAGGGGAAGCCCCGATGTGGCGCGCGCGGTCGCGCGCGCCAAGGCGGCGTAACAATCCGTCAGACGTGGAAGCTTTCCCCGCAGCCGCAGCGGCCCTTCTCATTCGGATTGGTGAAGGTGAAGCCGGCGGACATGGCTTTCACCTCGTAATCCATCACCGTGCCGATCAGGAACAGCGTCGCCTTGCGGTCGACCAGGACGGTGATGCCCTTGTCGGTCACGACCTCATCCCCCGGACCCGCGCCATCGACCCAGGAGAGGTCGTAGGACATGCCGGAACAGCCCTTGGTCTTGACGGCGATGCGCAGCAGCTTGCCGGCCTCACCCTTCTCATACAGCCCGCGCAACCGTTCCGCGGCGCCATCGGACAGCGTCATCAGCGGCGGCAGGGCCCGCTTGGGACGGGCGGGCGCGTCGGTGGAGATGCTCATGGTGTCACCCTAACGCTTGGGGCGGCCGATGCTGCGGCCGCCGTCAGTACATGTTGAGCGCGAGGCGCGCATCCTCGCTCATCCGGCTCTGGTCCCAGGGCGGATCCCAGACGACCTCGACCGTCACATCCGTCACGCCCGGCACGGCGCGCACCGCTTCCTCCGCCTGGTTCGGCAATTCCTGGGCCGAGGGGCAGGAAGGGGTGGTGAGCGTCATCTCGACCTTCACATGGCCGTCGTCACCGATCTCGACCGCGTAGATCAGGCCGAGTTCGTAGATGTCGACGGGGATCTCGGGATCGAAGACGGTCTTGAGGACGGCGATCACCGCATCCTCATGCACCTTCACCGGCGGCTCCGTGGGGCCATCGGGGGTCCAGGCGCCGTGGTTCGGCAGGGTTGGCGTCTCACTCACTGCTCGCCTCCTTCGCCTGGCCATCGAGGGCGGCGTTCAAGGTGTGCCAGGCCAGCGTCGCGCATTTCACGCGGCTCGGGAAGTCATGCACGCCGGACAGCGGCGCCAGGCGTTCCATGTCTTCCACGATGTCGCCGCCGCATTCGGGGCAGGTGCCCGTCATGGCCAGCGTCCGGAACTTGTCGCTCATCTCATGCGCCTGCGCCGGCGACTTGCCCTTGACCGTGTCGGTCATGAGGGAGGCCGAGGCCATGGAAATGGCGCAGCCGCGGCCCTGGAAGGCGGCGTCCGCGATGGTGCCGTCCGGCGCCATCTTCAGGAACAATTCCATCCGGTCGCCGCACATCGGGTTGTCCCCGCGCGCGGTGCAGTCGGCATCATCAAGCCGGCGGAAGTTCCGCGGCTTGCGGCCATGGTCCAGGATGACTTCCTGGTAGAGGTCGCGGAGGTCGTCAAAGAGACCGCCACTCATCGAAAGAACTCCCTCGCCTGCCCCAACGCATCGGCGAGGAGATCGACTTCCTCCGGCGTGGTGTAGAGGCCGAAGGAGGCGCGGCAGGTGCTCTCGACATTGAAGCGCGCATGCAGCGGTTCGGCGCAATGGCGGCCGGAGCGCACCGCGATGCCCGCGCGGTCCAGCAGCGTCGCGACGTCATGCGCATGGGCCGTGTCGAGGGCGAAGGCGAAGACGCCGCCGCGATCCTGCGCGCGGCCGAGCAGCGTGACGCCCTCGATATGCGGCAGGCGGGCCATGGCGCGATCGACGAGGGCGCGTTCATGCGCCTCGATCGCCGGCATGCCGATGGCCTCGACATAGTCGATGGCGGCGTGCAGGCCGATCGCCTCGATGATCGGCGGCGTCCCGGCCTCGAATTTTCCCGGAATCGGCGCCCAGATCGACTTCTCGAAGGTGACTTCGGCAATCATGTCCCCACCGCCGAGGAAGGGCGGCATCGCTTCCAGCAGCGCGGCCTTGGCGTAGAGCACGCCGATGCCGGTCGGGCCGTAGAGCTTGTGGCCGGTGAACACATAGAAGTCCGCATCCAGCGCCTGCATGTCCACGCGGCGATGCACCGCCGCCTGGCTGCCGTCGAACAGCACCTTTGCCCCGGCCTCATGCGCCATCCGCGCGATCAACGCCGCCGGCGTGACGGTGCCGAGCACGTTGGACATATGCGTGACGGCGACGAGGCCAACCTTGCCATCCGCGAGCTTCGCCGCGAGGTCTTCGAGGTCAAGCTCCCCGGCATCGGTGATTCGGGCGACACGAAGCTCGATCCCATGCGCGTCGCGCAGCATCTGCCAGGGCACCAGGTTCGCGTGGTGCTCCATCTCCGAGATCACCACCGCCTGGCCGGGCTTCATCACGCCACGGCCGTAGCTATGCGCCACCAGGTTGATGGCGTTGGTGCTGCTGCCCGTGAAGATGATCTCACGCTCATCGGCCGCGTTCAGGAAGCGCTGCACGGCGCGGCGGGAGGCCTCATAGGCCTCGGTCGCCTGCTCGCTCATGTGGTAGGCGCCGCGATGGACGTTGGCGTAGGCCTTCTCCATCATCCGCACCATGGCACCGATCACCTGGCGCGGCTTCTGGGCGGAGGCGCCGCTATCGAGGAAGGTGAAGCGCTTGCCGCGCACCGTCTCCGACAGGATGGGGAAATCCGCCCGGATCGCCGCGAGGTCCATCCTCGGCGCCATGTGCCCGTCCATCACGCGACCTCGATCCCGCCGGCCACACCCTGGCGCTGCCACCAGCCCGAAACGGCGCCGGACAGCGCCGCCCGGATCGCCTCATCCGCCACGGCTTCCACCGCTTCCGTCAGGAAGGCCTCGACGAGGATCGCCTTGGCCTGTTCCAGCGGGATGCCGCGGCTGCGCAGGAAGAAGAGGTTGTCGGCATCCAGTTCACCGACGGTCGCGCCATGGCTGCACTTCACGTCATCGGCGTAGATTTCCAGCTGCGGCTTGCTGTCGATCTCGGCATCCGGGCTCAGCAGCAAGGCCTGGTTCATCTGGTAGCCATCGGTCTTCTGCGCGACCTTGCGCACCAGGATCTTGCCCTGGAACACGCCGCGCGACCGGCCGGCCAGCACGGTCTTGTAGGTCTGTCGGGATGCGCAGTCCGGTGCCGCGTGATCCAGCGCCGTCGTCGTATCCGCATGCTGGCCATCAGCCACCAGCTGCACGCCGTTCATGTGGCATTCGGCCTTGGGGCCGGCCAGCGCGACGTGGATCTCGTTCCGCGCCAGGCGGGCGCCGGCGTTGAGCGTGAAATTGTCATAGGTCCCGCCCTCCGCCACCGCCGCATAGACGGTGGAGAGGAAGAAGGCATCGAGGCCTTCCTGCTGCAGGCGGCCATGATTGAAGCGCGCGCGGGCCGCGACCTCGATCTCGAAGACCGGGTTGTGCAGGTAGCGCGCGGCGGCGGGGCCGGCGGCGGTCTCGATCAGCGTCAGCGATGCGCCCTCCGCCAGCCGCACCAGGTGGCGCGGGTGGTAGGCCGGCGCGCGGTCCGACAGCGTGGCGAAGGACAGCAGTTCCAGCACGCCACCGGCAACGCCGGCGGGCACGGTCACGACCAGCCCATCCTCGAACAGCATGCCGTTCAGCGCCGCCAGCGCCTGCTCCGCCGGGCGCGCGACGGCGCCGAGCCGCCCTTCCAGCGAGGGCAGCGCCACGGCCAGGCTTTCGACCGTGTAGCCCAGGCCATCCAGGGTCGAGAGGTCCGCGCGGAAGCGGCCATCGACGAAGACCGCACGGGAATTGCCGGTGGCGGGCAGCGCCAGCGCATCATCCACGCCCGTCAGCGCTTCGCCGAACACAGTGCCGTTGACGGCGGCGAGGTCGGTGTAGCGCCAGGCCTCGACGCGGCGCGTCGGGAAGCCCTGCGCGCGGAAGGCGGCCGCGGCGGCTTCGCGCATCGCCACGACCCAGGGCAGCCCCGCGCCCGGCAGGCGCGCGCGCAGCCCCTCATGCCGCGCCAGGAAGGCGCCGGCGCCGGTTGTGTTGACCGCCGTCATGCCGCGGCCACCGAGGCGGCGTAGCCCGTCGCCTCGAGCTCCTGCGCCAGTTCCGGGCCGCCGCTGCGGATGATGCGCCCGGCCGAGAGGACGTGCACATGGTCCGGCACGATGTGGTTCAGCAGGCGCTGGTAATGCGTGATGACCAGCGCGCTGAAGGTCGGGCCGCGCAGGCTGTTCACCGTATCCGCCACCATCTTCAGCGCATCGATGTCGAGCCCGCTGTCGGTCTCATCCAGCAGCGCCAGCGTCGGCGACAGCATCGCCATCTGCAGCATCTCGTTCCGCTTCTTCTCGCCGCCGGAGAAGCCGACATTGACCGGGCGCTTCAGCATGTCGTCCGGCATGTTCAGCACCTTCATGCGCGCGCGGGCGAGCTTGAGGAACTGGATCGCGTCCACCTCGCTCTCCCCCTTCGCGCGGCGCACCGCATTCAGCGCCGTGCGGAGGAAGTTGGCGTTGCCGACGCCGGGCAGTTCGACGGGCGCCTGGAAGGCCAGGAACACGCCGGCCACCGCCCGCTCCTCCGGCTCCATCGCCAGCAGGTCCTGGCCCTTGTAGGTGACGGAGCCTTCCGTGACCTCATAGCCCTCCCGCCCCGCCAGCACGTAGCTGAGGGTGGATTTGCCGGAGCCGTTCGGGCCCATAATGGCGTGGATCTCGCCTGGCGCGATCTCCAGCGTCAGGCCCTTCAGGATCTGCTTGCCATCGACCGTGGCGTGCAGGTTCTCGATCTTCAGCATGATATCAGGCGATCCCTTAACCGACCGAGCCTTCGAGGCTGATCTGCAGCAGCTTCTGCGCTTCCACGGCGAATTCCATCGGCAGTTCCTTCAGGACCTCCCGGCAGAACCCGTTGACGATAAGGCCCACGGCATCTTCCTCGCTCAGGCCGCGCTGGCGGCAGTAGAAGAGCTGGTCCTCGGCAATGCGGGACGTCGTCGCCTCATGCTCCACCTTGGCGGACATGCAGCGATTCTCGATGTAGGGCACGGTATGCGCGCCGCATTCATCGCCGATCAGCAGGCTGTCGCATTGCGTGAAGTTGCGGGCGCCGGCGGCCTTCGGGCTGATCTTCACCAGGCCGCGATAGGTGTTCTGCCCGCGGCCCGCGCTGATACCCTTGCTGACGATGGTACTGCGCGTGTTCTTCCCGATATGGAACATCTTCGTCCCGGTATCGGCCTGCTGGCGATTGTTGGTGATGGCAACGGAGTAGAATTCGCCGACGCTGTCATCGCCACGCAGGATGCAGGACGGATACTTCCAGGTGATGGCGGACCCGGTCTCGACCTGCGTCCAGCTCACCTTGCTCCGCGCGCCGCGGCAATCCGCCCGCTTGGTGACGAAGTTGTAGATACCGCCACGACCCTCGGCATCCCCGGGGTACCAGTTCTGCACCGTGCTGTACTTGATCGTCGCATCATCCAGCGCGACCAGTTCCACCACCGCGGCATGCAGCTGGTTCTCGTCCCGCTGCGGCGCCGTGCAGCCTTCGAGGTAGCTGACCGTGCTGCCCTCATCCGCGATGATGAGCGTACGCTCGAACTGCCCCGTGCTCTTGGCATTGATGCGGAAATAGGTGGACAGCTCCATCGGGCAGCGAACGCCCTTCGGGATGTAGACGAAGCTGCCATCGGTGAAGACGGCGCTGTTCAGCGCGGCGAAGTAGTTGTCGGCCTGCGGCACGACGGTGCCGAGGTACTGGCGCACCAGCTCCGGGTGCTCCTGCACCGCCTCGCTGATCGCGCAGAAGATGATGCCGTCCTTCGCCAGGCGCTCCTTGTAGGAGGTCGCGACGGAGACACTGTCGAACACCGCGTCCACGGCGATGGGCATGCGCCCGCCATCCGCCGGCGTATCGCCCGCGCCTTCGACACCCGCCAGGATCGCCTGTTCCTTCAGCGGGATGCCTAGCTTGGCATAGGTCTTCAGCAGTTCCGGATCGACCTCATCCAGCGACTTCGGCTTCACCTTCTGCGTCGGCGCCGCGTAGTAGTAGGCGTCCTGGTAGTCGATCTTGGGGTAGGAGACGGCGGCCCAGCTGGGCTCCTCCATCTTCTTCCACATCGCGAAGGCCTTCAGCCGCCATTCCAGCAGCCAGGCGGGCTCGTTCTTCTTCGCGGAGATGAAGCGGACGATGTCCTCGTTCAGGCCCTTGGGCGCGAACTCCATCTCGATGTCGGTCTCGAACCCCCATTTGTAGCCGCCCTCGGTGACGGACTGGACGGTTTCGAGCGTCTCGGTGACGGCGGGCATGGAACTTGTCCTACTCGGCCAGAAGGGCAGGCACGGGGGTTTCGACGACGCGCGACGCGGGCATCGGCACGCGGGGCCCACCGGGGGCGGCGATCTCACTCACCATGATGGCGGAGAGCGCGCCGCGGATGGCGGCATTCACGGGGTCCCAGCGGCCACGCACGGGGCAGGTATTCTCGGCCTCGCAAAGACCGAACCCGCCGTCGACGCAGGCCGTCAGCGCGATCGGGCCATCGATGGCGACGATCACATCCGACAGCGGCAGGGATGACAGCGGCCGCAGCAGGCGGTAGCCGCCGCGGGCGCCACGAAGCCCCTCCACCAGCCCGGACTGGGCCAGCATCTTCAGGACCTTGGCGACCGTGGGCTCCGCAATCCCGGTGCCGCTGGCAAGCCCGGGGGCGGTCTGAACGCCCCCCTCGGCCTCCAGGCGGCTCAGCACCACCACGGCATAATCGGTGAATTTGGAAACCCGCAGCACGCGGCGTCGCTCCCGCTTTGTCAAAGGGGACCCTTGGGGTCCGGTTTGGCAGATGCGCTCGCCCCCCGTCGGAGTCAAGGTGGCCCTGCGCGGCTTGCCGACTCCATGCCTTGGCGCCACGATCCGCCCCGCCTGAGACCAGGGCCTGCGACCAGACTGGAGAGACGATGCCTACGATCCGCGCCGATGACGGGGTGAGCCTGTATTATGAGGAAGCGGGCTCCGGCACGCCCATGGTCTTCGTGCATGAATATGCCGGCGACCACCGGAGCTGGGAGGCGCAGATGCGCTTCTTCTCCCGCCGCTATCGCTGCGTCACCTACGCCGCCCGGGGCTACACGCCGTCCGAGGTCCCGTCCGACCCCGCGAAGTACAGCCAGGACCGCGCGACGGATGACATCGCCGCCGTGATCAAGGGTCTCGGCCTCGGCAAGACGCATGTCGTCGGCCTGTCCATGGGCGGCTTCGCGACGCTCCATATGGGCCTGCGGCACGCGGATATCTGCCGCAGCCTGGTGGCGGCCGGCGTCGGCTATGGCGCATCCCCCGACAAGATGCCGCAATTCCACAAGGAGACGGACGCCGCCATCGCCCGCATCCGCTCCGAGGGGATGGAAACCTTCGGCCTGACCTACAGCCGCGGCCCGACCCGCCTGGTGTTCGAGGAGAAGGACCCCCGCGGCTACAAGGAATTCCAGGACCAGTTGCGGGAACACAGCACCGAAGGCTCCGCCCTGACCATGAACGGCGTGCAGCGCCGCCGCCCCAGCCTGTTCGACCTGAAGGACGGCTTCGCCGCCATGGAAGTGCCGACGCTGGTGATCGCGGGCGACGAGGATGACCCGACGCTGGAGGCCAGCATCTACCTGAAGCGCACCATCAAGAGCAGCGCGCTGCTGGTCATGCCGAAATGCGGCCACACCATGAACCTGGAAGACCCGGACGCCTTCAACCGCGCGGTGCTGGACTTCGTCACCCAGGTGGATGCCGGCCGCTGGACCAACCGCATCCCCGCCAGCCTGTCCGGCGGCATCATCGCCGCGGCCGAGAAGTAGCAGCAACGGGCGCGGCGATGTCCATCGAGGCCCGCCGCGCCATCGACCGCCTGCCCCTGCTGGCCGGCGTGCCGGAAGCCGCCCGCGCCCGCCTGGCCGCCGCCGCGCGGCCCGTGCGGTACCGGGAGGGGGAGGTCGTGTTCCGCCGCGGCGATCCCGGCACGGATGGCATGCTGCTGGTACTGGACGGCGTGGTGCGCCTCCACCTGGCCACCCACGCCGGGCGGGAACTCACGCTGGGCCTGGCGGGAGCCGGGGAGCCTGTGGGCGAGGTCGCGCTGATCGATGGCGGGCCGCGCAGCGCGGATTGCACGGCGCTGACGCCGGTATCGGGCCTGCTGGTTCGCCATGCCGATGCCGCCGCGGTGCTGGCGGAGGATCATGCGACCGCCCTGGCCCTGCTGCGGACCCTGGCCGCGCGGCTTCGGCGCACGACGGAGCAGACGGAGGCGGTGGCGCTGCGCCCCCTGCCGCAGCGCCTGGCGACGGCGCTGCTGAAGCTGGCGGCGGCCGATCCCGCCGGACTGGTGCGGCTGCCGCAGGGGCAGCTGGCCGCCCTGGTGGCGGCGACGCGCCCCAAGGTGAATGTGCTGCTGGTGGAATGGCGCGCGGGCAGGCTGGTGGAACCGGCCCGCGCGGGCCTCAGGATCACCGATCCGCCAGGGCTGCGTGCCCTGGCGGAAGCGGATTGAGCCTCAGATCGTCACGCGGCCGGCGGCGGCGGCGGCGAGCGGCGCCTTCCAGATCACCTGATCCGGCGTGACCGGGCGGGCAAGCCGGTTCATGCCGCGCAGCTGATCGATGGCGAGCTGGATGTTGCCGACGCTGTCAGGCGTCAGGTTCACCTTGAACTCCACCTTGGTCATCAGCTCCGCGATGAAGGCGCGGTCCTGGCGAAGGAAGCGGGCGACCTGCGCGGCGGCTTCCGTCGGGTTGCTGGCGATGAATTCCTGCGCCTGGATCATGGACCGCATGAAGCGCTGGGTCGCCTCCTGGTTGGACTCGGCCCAGCCCTTGTTCATGTAGATGAAGTTGCGGACGATCTGGATCTGGTCGTTCGACAGCAGGATCTTGGTGTTGGGGATGGCGCGCATGGCGCGGGTCGGCCAGGGCTCCCACACAGCGAAGGCGTCGATGTTGCCGCGTTCCAGCGCGGCCACCATCTCCGGCGCCTCGACATTCACGATGGTGTAGTCGGCCGGGTTCAGGTTGAGCTTGGCGACGACGGAGAGCCAGAAGGTCTCGCTGCCCGTGCCGCGGGCGACGCCGACGCGCTTGCCCTTCAGCGCTTCCATGTTCTCGACATTGCGGCCGAGGATGCTGATCCAGCGCAGCAGCGCCGTGCCTTCCGCCACCGCGACCACATTGGGATCGACCAGGTGCGCGGAGACGCCGGCCTGTTCGGCGCCATAGGCGGAGTTGATCTGGTTGCCGACGAGGAAGGCGATCATGGCGGAGCCGGAGGGGCCGGTGTTGACCGTCACGTCCAGGCCATTGCGCTGGAAGAAGCCACCCTCGCGGGCGACGTAGTAGGGGGCGAAGGACGGGTCCACGCCCGTCGCGATCGTCATCCTGATGGGCGCGCCCTGCGCGAAGGCGGGGATGGGCAGGGCGGCGGCAGTGCCCGCGGCAAGCAGGCTACGGCGGTTGATCATGGTTCTCTCTCCCTGTTCGTATTCACATGGTCGGGTTGAAGCGGCCCGCGAAGGCGCGGATCAGCAGGCGGAAGGCGCGGTCGGTGGCGAAGCCCAGCAGGCCGAGCGCGATGAGGGCGACGAAAATGTCCTCCACCTGCATGAACAGGCGGGCGTCCCACAGCATCTTGCCGAGCCCGTCATTGGAGGCGACGAGTTCCGCCGCGACGATGGTGACGAAGGCGTTGGCCATGGCCAGCCGCATGCCCGTCAGGATGTAGGGCACCGTCGCCGGCAGGGCGACGAGGGCGAAGAGCTGGAACTTGCTGGCACCCAGGCATTGCGCCGCGCGGATCTTGTCCCTGCCCACGGCGCCGACGCCGGCCGCCGTCGCGATGATGACGACGAAGACGGTGGTATACGCGATCAGGAAGATCTTGCTCTCCTCCCCGATGCCGAACCAGATCACGGCGACCGTGATCATCGCGACGGCGGGGATGAAGCGGAAGAACTCCGTCCAGGGTTCCAGCAGCAGCCGAACGGGCCTGAAGCTGCCGAGTGCCAGGCCGATCGGGATGCCGAGCGCGCTGCCGAGCAGGAAGCCCTGCAGGATGCGGCGCATGGAGGCGATGACGGCCTCCTGCAGCAACCCATCCTCGATCAGCACCACGGCCCGTTCGAAGACCGGAAAGGGCGAGGGAAACAGCACCGAGCGCACCAGATACAGCGCGGCCAAGTGCCAGATCAGGAACAGCAGGGCGAAGCCGGCGATGTAACCGCCGATGGTGGCCGCGCGGCTATTCATGAGGGTGGATCTCCTCATGGATCAGCGCATGCACCTGGCGGAAGGTCTGCATGAATCCGTCCGATGTGCGTTCGCGGGGAAAGGGAAGATCGACCGGCACCACGGCCTTCAGCGTGCCGCCCGGGCCCCGCTTCATCACGCCGACGCGGGTGGAAAGCGCCACCGCTTCCTCGATGTCATGGGTGATGAAGAGCACGGTCTTGCCGGATTTCGCCCAGATGTCGGACAATTCGTTCTGCAGCACCGCGCGCGTCATGGCATCCAGCGCGCCGAAGGGTTCGTCCATCAGCAGGATGCGCGGATCATTGGCCAGGGCGCGGGCGATCTGGATGCGCTGCTTCATGCCGCCGGAAAGCTCTGACGGGTGCTTGGCCCCCTGCCCCGTCAGCCCGACCATGGTCAGGAAGCGATCCGCCACCGCGCGGCGTTCGGCTTTCGCCATGCCGCGCAGGCGCAACCCGAAGGCGATATTGTCCCGCGCCGTCAGCCAGTCATACAGGCTGTCATGGCCCTGGAAGACGACGCCGCGATCGGCGCCGGGGCCACGCACGGGCTTGCCATCCAGCAGGATGCGGCCCGCGGTCGGCGCCTCGAACCCCGCCAGCATGTTGAGCACGGTGGTCTTGCCGCAGCCCGAAGTACCGAGCAGGCAGAAGAACTCGCCTTCCGCCAGTTCGAGGGAGAAGTCGCGCACGGCCTCCCACGCGCCGGTCCGGCCGCGAAAGGTCTTTCCAACCCCCTCAAGGGTCACCAACGCCATGCTGTTTCCCTGACCCCGCTATGCGCAGCACAATAGTGCGGGCAACGATGGGGGCAACCCGGCTTCACGCCCCGATCGACCGGGACTAGAACGCCCCTGCGCACAAGGGAGGCAGCCGGCATGATGCTTGAAGGCAAGGTCGCGGTGGTGACCGGCGCGGGCGGCGGAATCGGGCGGGAGATCGCGCTCGCCATGGCACTCGCCGGCGCGGCCGTGGTGGTCAACGATATCGGCGCGAGCCTGACGGGCGAGGGTCCGACCAGCGCGACGCCGGGGGAGCAGACCGTCGCCATCATCCAGCAGCGCGGCGGGCGGGCAGTGGCCAATACCGACAGCGTGGCGGAATGGGCCAATGCCCAGCGAATCGTGCAGACGGCGCTGGATTCCTTCGGCCGGATCGACATCGTCGTGAACAATGCCGGCATCCTGCGGGACCAGATCTTCCACAAGATGTCGCCTGAGGAATGGCTGGCCGTCATCAACGTCCACCTCAACGGCACCTTCTTCGTCAGCCGCGCCGCCGCCGAACACTTTCGGAAGTCGGGCTCCGGCGCCTTCGTGCATATGACGTCAACATCCGGCCTGATCGGCAATTTCGGTCAGGCGAACTATTCCGCCGCGAAACTCGGCATCGCCGCGATGTCGAAATCGATCGCGCTCGACATGCAGCGCTTCGGCGTGCGGTCCAACTGCATCGCGCCCTTCGCCTGGTCCCGCATGACAAGCTCCATCCCCGCGAGCACCGAGGCGGAGCGCGCGCGCGTGGCGCGGCTGCAGCAGATGACGCCGGACAAGAATGCGCCGCTGGCGGTGTTCCTCGCCTCCGACGCCGCCAAGGACGTCACCGGCCAGATCTTCGCCGCACGGCACAATGAGTTGTTCCTGTTCAGCCAGCCGCGCCCCATCCGCAGCACGCATCGCGGTGAGGGCTGGACGCCGGAGGCCATCGCGGAAACCGCGCTGCCGGCGCTGAAGTCTCATTTCCTGCCGCTCGACCGCAGCGGCGACGTCTTCTCGTGGGATCCCGTCTGATGCATTTCGGCCTGACCGAGGAACAGATCGCCTTCCAGGACAGCGTGCGCCGCTTCGCGGAGCAGCACCTGGCCAAGGACGCCGTGGCGCGGGCGCATGATGAGCGCTTCCCCTGGGATGTCGCGAAGCTGATGGCGGAGAACGGGCTGTTCGGCATCATGCTGCCGGAGGCAGATGGCGGCCAGGGCGGTACGCTGTTCGACGCCGTGCTGGCAATGGAGCAGATCGCCTATGTCTGCCCCCGCAGCGCGGATGTCCTCCAGGCCGGCAATTTCGGCGCTTTTCGTACGTTCGCCGAATACGCGACGCCCGGCCAGAAGGAGAAGTACTTCACCCCTCTGCTGAAGGGCGAGACGATCGCGGCCGTGGGGATGACGGAGCCCGATGCGGGGTCCGCGCTGACGGATTTGAAGACCACCTGCACCAAGGACGGGAACGGCTACCGGCTGAATGGCGGCAAGGTCTTCACCTCCAACACCGAGGATGCCGGCGTCTTCGTCGTCTATTGCCGCTTCGGACCGGGCGTGAACGGCATCGGCAGCGTCATCGTGGAACGCGGGATGGAGGGTTTCCGCCTCGGCCAGCCCAGCCGCTACATGAATGGCGAGACCTGGTGCGCGCTCTACTTCGACAACGTCTTCATCCCCGCCGAGAACGTGCTGCTGGGCGAAGGCGGGTTCCGCAAGCAGATCGCGGGCTTCAATGTGGAGCGCTGCGGCAACACGACGCGCGCGCTGGCGTTGGGCGAATACTGCTTCCGCCAGGCCAAGACGCATGCCGAGCAGCGGAAGCAGTTCGGCAAGGCGCTGATGGAATTCCAGGGCCTGCAATGGAAGTTTGCCGAAATGCGCGTGGCGCTGGATAGCGCGCAACTGCTGCTGTATCGCGCCGCCGTCGGCGCTGGTGACGGTCTGCCGGACGCCCAGCAGATCGCGCTGGCGAAGTATGCCTGCAACCAGGCTGGCTGGATGGCCTCCAACGAATCCATGCAGATCATGGGCGGCACGGGCTACAGCCAGGACCTGCTGATCGAATACTGCGTGCGCAAGACGCGGGGCTGGATGATCGCAGGCGGCAGCCTGGAGATGATGAAGAACCGCATCGCGGAAGGCATCTTCGGCCGCAGCTTCTCCCAGAGGCCTTCAAAGTGAGGGGGCCGGCCAAGTGACCCCGCTGGCGCAGGCGCTGCTCAATCCGCGCCGCATCGCCCTCATCGGTGCCTCCGCCGATGAGGGCAGGCTGACGGCGCGGCCGCAGCGCTACCTGCGCCGGCATGGCTACACGGGCGACCTGCTTCCGGTGAATCCACGCGCGGCGGAGGTGCTGGGCGAGCGCGCCTATGCGTCGATCGACGACATCCCCGGCGACATCGATTTCGCCTACATCCTGCTGGGCACCGACAATGTCGAAGCCCAGGTCGCCGCCTGCGCCGCGCGCGGCATCCCGCTGGCCTGCGTGCTTGCCGATGGATTTGCCGAAGCGGGGCCGGAAGGTGCGGCCCTGCAGGCGCGCGTGCTGGCCGCGGCGAAGTCGGGCGGGATGCGGCTGCTCGGCCCCAATTCCATGGGCGTGGTGAACGCCAATGCCCGCACGGCGCTGACGACCAATGCGGCGCTGGAAGCCGAAACGCTGCCCGCCGGCCGCGTCGCGCTGATCTCCCAATCCGGCTCCATGATGGGCGCGCTGCTGTCGCGCGGCGCGGCGCGGGGGCTCGGCTTCTCCCACCTCATCGGCACGGGGAACGAGGCCGATCTGACGGCGGGGGAGATCGCCTCGCTCGCGCTCGACGATCCCGATGTGGATGTGGTCTGCCTGTTCCTGGAAGCGATCCGCGCGCCGGATCAGATGGCGGCTGCAGCGGCGAAGTCGCATCGCCTCGGCAAGCCCATCGTCGCCTTGAAACTCGGCCGCAGCCCTTTCGGCGCGGAACTCGCCAACAGCCACACGGGCGCGCTGGCCGGCAGCGATGCCGCGGCGGATGCCTTCTTCCGCGCGAACGGCATCCTGCGCGTGACGATGCTGGAGGCGCTGCTGGAATTGCCGCTGCTGGTGGCGGGACGGCGGCCGGCGGCACGCACGCATCGCGGCGTCGGCGTCATGACCACGACGGGCGGCGGCGGCGCGCTGGCGGTGGACGCGCTGGGGGTGCTGGGGATCGAGGCGAAGAAGCCCGATGCCGTGGCCAGCGCGAAGCTGGAAGCGGCCAAGCTGCCGCATCACGCGCGCCTGCTGGACATGACGCTGGCCGGCACGCGGCCGGATCGCGTGATGGCGGGGCTCGATGCGCTGCGCAGCGCGGGGGATACGGATCTGGCGCTCGTCGTCGTCGGCTCCTCCGCCCAGTTCCGGCCGAAGGATGCCGTCGGCGGCGTGGTGGAAGCGGCGAAGATCCCTGGTAAACCCATCGCCGCCTTCCTGGCGCCGCAGGCCGAAGCCTCGCTCCGCATGCTGGCGGAAGCGGGCATCGCCGCCTTCCGCACGCCGGAAGGGGCCGCGGATGCCATCCGCGCCTTCTGCGACTGGCGCGCCCCCGTGGCCGCGCCCGCGATCAGCGCGCCGGCCGTCACCCTGGCCGCGGAACCGGATGAGGCGGATGCGCGCACCCTCTTCGCGGCGCTTGGCCTCGCCTCGGACAGCCAGGTGATGCAGGACGAACCGCCGGCTGGCCTCCGCTATCCAGTCGCGCTGAAGATCCTGTCGCCCGATCTGGCGCACAAGACGGAAGTCGGCGGCGTGGCGCTGCACATCGCCGATGCGGTCGCGCTGCGCGATGCCGCCGCCGCCATGCGGGCGCGCGTCTCTGCGGCAGCGCCGGATGCGCGCATCACGGGGATGCTGGTGCAGCCCATGGCGAAGGGGTTGGCGGAGGCGATCCTCGGTTTCCGGCGCGATCCGGAAGTGGGCCCGGTGGTGCTGCTCGGCGCCGGGGGCGTGCTGTCCGAACTCCATCGCGACATCGCGCTGCGGCTTGCCCCCGTCAGCCTCGACGAAGCCCATGCGATGATCGGGGAGGTCCGCGCCATGAAGCCGCTGACCGGCTGGCGCAACCTGCCCAAGGGCGACCTGGATGCGCTCGCGCAGGCGATCGTCGCCGTCTCGGCACTCGCGGCCGTGCCGGCGGTGGCGGAGGCGGAGATCAACCCGCTGATCGTCGGCCGACCCGGTGAGGGCGTGACGGTTGCCGATGCCTGGGTGGTCCGGGCGTGACGGCGCCCGCGCCCGGTGCCACGCTGCAGGCCATGAATGCCGAAGACCTGATCCGCGCGCGCTACGGCGCCCTGCCCTTCGCCCCGGTCGATGTCCCGGATGCCCTGGCCGCGATGCTCGGCCGCAGCGTGACACGGCGCTACAGCGCCGAACCCGTATCGGAGGCGCTGCTGGATACGGTGCTGGCGGGCGCACAATCCGCGCCGGCGAAGTCCGACCTCCAGCAGTATTCCATCCTGGTGACGCGCGATCCCACCAAGATTGCGGCCATCGCGGATGCCATCGGCACCATGCCCTGGATCAAGGAAGCGCCGGTCCTGCTGATCTTCTGCGGCGACATCCGCCGCGGGCGGCAGGTCTGCGCGCATCACGGCCGCGCGCATGCCAATGACAGCGTCGATACCTTCCTGAATGCCAGCGCCGATGCCGCGCTGGCCATGGGGTTCTGCGTCATGGCGGCGCATCACGCGGGGCTCGGCACCTGCCCGATCTCTTATGTGCGGAACAACCTCGATCTGGTGGCGTCGCTGTTCGGGCTGCCGGAAGGCGTCTTCCCGGTGGCAGGGCTGACACTCGGCTTTCCCGCCGCGCGCAACGCGACCTCGCCCCGCCTGCCGCCTTATGTGGTCGTGCATCGCGAACGCTATGACGACAGCGGCCTGCTGCCCGCCCTGCCGGCCTATGATGCGCTGCGCCCGCCGGGCAAGCCGCGCTACCCGGAGGTCCACGGCCCGAAGCCCGAGGGCTGCACCTGGAGCGAGAATGCCGCCCGCCAGCTATCGGTGCCGGAGCGCGCGAATTTCCGCGCCTGGCTTGCCTCGAGGGGTCTGAACCTTGACTGACACCAAGCCGAAGGACCCGACGGCCGACAATCCCGGCGGCGCGGATCTTGTTGCCGCGAAGCCCGTCAGGAAGCACGCGGTGAAGCCCCGCCACGCCGCCAGCCTCATCGTCTGGCGCGATGGCCAGGCCGAGCCCGAGATCCTGATGGGCATGCGCCACGCCAAGCACAAATTCATGCCGAGCGTGCTGGTCTTCCCCGGCGGCCGCGTGGACCGCGCCGACCACGGCGTGAAGGTGCTGTCCAAACTCAAGCCGGAAACGCTGGCCCTGCTCGCGCACCGCGCCCCGCCCTCGCTGGCCCGGGCGCTGGGCGTGGCGGCGGTGCGCGAATTGTATGAGGAAACCGGCCTGCTGATGGGGGAGATGAAGGGCAAGCGGCTGATGGCCGATCTCTCCGCCCTCGACTATCTCTGCCGCGCCGTCACGCCGACATCCCGTTCCATGCGCTTCAATGCGCGCTTCCTGATCGCCCCCGCCAGCGCCGTGCGGGGGGAGATTGCGGGATCGGGCGAGTTGGAAGGGCTCGACTGGTATCCGCTGTCGCGGGCGCTCGGCGCGAAGCTGGCCAACATCACGGAACGCATTCTCGTGGAGTTTCGGGAATGGCACGCGACCGCGCCCGCGTCGCGCGCGGCGCTGCCGAAGATCGTCTATCGCGGCAATGACAACCGGATGAGCGACGAATAGGCGCTACCGCGCCTCGAAGCTCTCACCGTCCCGCGCCGCGGCGCCTTCCGCCGCCAGCTTGATGAGGTGCGCCAGCAGGCTGCGCGCGGCGGCCGGCACCAGGCGCGGGTCGAGCGTCGGCCCGTAGGCGGCGGGCACCAGGTCCAGCGGCGTGGCGCGCCGCGCCGCCCGCAGCGCGTCCAGCACCTTCGCCTCCCGCTCCAGCCGATGCGCGGCCAGGGCGGCCACGAAGGGCGCGGGGTCGGGCAAGGGCGGGCCGTGGCCTGGCAGGTACAGGTCGTGGTCGCGCGCCGCCAGCCTGGCGAGGGACGTCATGTAGGCCGCCATGTCGCCATCGGGCGGGCTGACCACGGTGGTGGACCAGCTCATCACATGGTCGGCGCTGAACAGCGTGCCAGTGCCGGCCTCGTCCTCCAGCGCGAAGCACAGATGGTTCGCGCAATGGCCGGGCGTGTGCAGCGCCGTCAGGCGCCAGTCATCGCCTTCCAGCGCGGTGCCGTCGGGCAGCGTGATGTCCGGGTGGAAATCATGATCGCCGCCCTCCCCGCCCTGGTCCGGCGGCGTGACATGCGGGCCGAAGCCGAAGGTCGGCGCGCCGGTCGCGGCCGCCAGCGCGGCAACGCCGGGGGAATGGTCGCGATGGGTGTGGCTGACCAGGATGTGGGTGATCGCCTCCCCGGCCGTCGCGCGCAGGATCGCCGCGCATTGCGCGGCATCGGCGGGGCCAGGGTCCAGCACCGCCACGCGGCCACGGCCGATGATCCAGCTGTTGGTGCCGCGCCAGGTGAAGGGGCCGGGATTGCCGCAGAGGATGCGCCGCACCCCCGGTGCAACCTGCTGCACCACGCCGACCTCGGCACTGTCATCGCGCAGGAACGGGATGCTCATGACTTCTTCCTCCCGCGCAGCAATTCGCGGTGCATGATGTAGAGGCTGGCGGCGACGATCGCCGAGGCACCGGCCATGGTCCAGAGGCTCGGCACATCGCCGAAGAACACCATGCCGAACAGGATCGCCCAGAGCAGCGAGGAATAGGAATAGGGCGCGAGCGCCGAGACCTGCGCGCTGGCCCAGGCCTCCGTCAGCAGCGTCTGCGCCACCCCGCCGAGCGTGCCGATCGCCATCAGAATCAGCATGTCCTGCCAGCTCGGCGTGACCCAGACGAAGGGCAGCGCCAGGCCGATGATCGCCGTCATCAGCAGGGATTGCCACAGGACGATGGTGGTGGAGGCCTCGGTCGCCGACAGGCTGCGGACCATCAGCGTGGTAATGGCGGAGAAGATGCCATGCGTGGTCGCCGCGATGATGCCCATCCGCGCCGCGCCACCGTAATCCCCGGTGAAGGCGCCCTGCCCGAAGGCGATAATGAGAATCCCCAGGAACCCCGCCAGCACCGCGCCGGCGCGATGCAGCCCCACCTTCTCCCCCAGGAAGGGGATGGACAGGATGGTGACGAACAGCGGCGTGGCGTTGGTCAGGGCCTGGTGTTCCGCCAGCGGCAGCACGCCGAGCGCATAGAAGGAACAGGCGGTGGCGCAGACGCCGCTGGCCGCGCGCACCAGATGGCCGCCGAAGCGCTTCGTCTTCAGCACCGTGGTGAAGCCGGTGCCGAAGCCCGTGCGCCGCAGCACGATCAGCGCCACCACCGGCAGGGCGAAGGCGCTGCGGAAGAACATCTGCTCCTGGAAGGGCACGCGGCCCGCCAGCGACTTCACCAGCACCGACATGAAGGCGAAGAGCGCGCAGGCCGACAGCATGAAGATGATGCCGCGGCGAAGGTCGTGGCGCAGCGGCATTTATGGCCTCGGCCCTTGGGCCGCATCGCGTGCCGTCGCCTCGGCCTCACGCTTCCGCACATGTTCGCGGTGCAGATTGTAGAGGCCGGCCGCCATGACGATCAGCGCGCCCACCAGCGTGTTCAGCGCCGGCACCTCCGCCCACAGCAGGAAGCCCAGGATGCCGCCCCAGAGCAGCGTCGTGTATTCGTAGGGCGCCAGCGCCGAGACCGGGGCGATGGCGAAGGCGCGGGCGAAGAGGAAATGCGCGCAGCCATTCGCCAGGCCCAGGAAGGCCAGGCACAGCGTCACGTCCCAGGCCGGGATCAGCGGCCCGAGCGGCGGGAAGACCGGCAACAGGAGAAAACCGGTCGGCACATGCGCGGCCAACAGCGCAAAGGCGATGGCCTGGGGCGTATCGGTGCGCGCCAGCACCCGGGTCCAGATGCGGGTCAGCGCCAGCAGCGCCGCGGCGGCCAGCAGCATCCCGGCCTCCCACCGCCACAACTCGCCGCCGGGCTGGAGGATGACCATCACGCCCGCGAAGCCGACGCAGGTGCTGGTCCAGCGCCGCCAGCCTACCTTCTCCCCCAGCAGGGGAATGGCCAGCACAGTCATCATCAGCGGCGCGGCGGCGTTCACGGCATAGGACCCGCCCAGCGGAAAGCCGCGGAACCAGGCGAGGTAGAAGGAAACAGTCACGGCGCAGTGCAGGATGGACCGCAAGGCCAGCAGCGGCCGACGCACCGGCACCAGGCCCTGGCCGCGCGACAGGATGGCGATGGCGATCATGCCGAAGACGCCACGCCAGATCATGGCGACGGCGACGCCCACTTCCGGCAGCGCCCATTTCACCGCGGCATCCGCGCCGGAGATGATGCCATAGCCCAGCGCGACGACGGCGATGCCCTTGATCGTGTCCTGCGTCAGCGGCAGGCGGGGGCGCGACGGCGGCGCGGAAGCCGCCGTCGCGCCCTGTGTTCGATCAGCCAATGGGCTGCCCTTCAAGCACCGCTTCCGCCTGCATGCAGGTGGCGCCGGTATCGTCGCGCGTCTCCAGCAGCACCTGGGCGCCCTCCTCCCGCCGCAGCACCGTCAGCGCGCGGCCATCGAAGCAGGGGCGGCGGCCGCGATAGGCGAAGCACGCCAGGCGGGCGCCGGGGGCGGCGTGATCCAGCGCGTGATGGGCCATGAAGGTGGCCTGCAGCGGGCCATGCACGACCAGGCCGGGATAGCCTTCCTCCCCCGTCACATAGGGGTGGTCGTAGTGGATGCGGTGGCCGTTGCCCGTCAGAGCGGAGTAGCGGAACAGCATGACGCTGTCCGGCACCACCACGGTCGAAACCGCGTCGGGCCAGGCGGGCGCCGGGTCCGCCGCCTTCACCGCCGCGCCATCGGCGCCGCGATAGACGATGTCCTGCTCCTCCTCCACCGCGAGGCCCGCGGGCCCCTCGACGCGATGCTGGACGGTGACGAAGACGAGGCGCCCGGCGCCGCCCGATTTCTCCGCCACCTTCAGGATGGTGCTGGTGCGCCGCACGGCATCGCCGATCCGCAGCACCGCACCGGGGAAGGCCACGCGCCCGCCCGCCCACATGCGGCGCGGCAGGTCATGCACCGGCGGCAGGAAGCCGCCCCGCTTCGGGTGGCCGTCCGGGCCGATGCCGTCGGGCATCACCCAGTCCTGGAACAGCATCCAGTGCCACAGCGGCGGCAGCGCCGCCGGCACGGGCCGGCCCAGAGTCGCGGCCAGGCCGCGGACCAGGCGGGCATCCAGCGTGTCCTCCCGGATGTCGGTTTTCCCGACGTAGTCGTCGTAGGCCATCATTCCTCGCGCAGATAGAGCAGGTAATTGTCCAAATGGACGATGCGGGTGTAGCGCCGCCAGGTCTCCTCGAAGGCCGGGTGGCGGGAGAAATAGGCGATGGGGTCGAACTCCTCCGCCCCGCAGCGGGGGATGCCGGACCGCTTCGCCACCAGCACCGCGCCGGGCGGCGCGCGGGCGAAGTCCTCCGCCACCGTGCGATAGACCAGGAATTCGGGGCGGGACATCTCCCAGGGCTCCCGGTAGCGGGCGGCGCCTTCCGGGCAGTCGGGATAGGCACCGACCAGCAGCCACAGGTTCATGGTGCGCAGCGTGGACCGGGCGCGGGCGTAGTTCAGCGCGGGATAGACGGGGTAGATGTCGGGCGAGAGGACCAGCAGCCTCTCCCCCGCCACTTCCCGCTTCAACTCGGCCGCCAGTTGGCCGTCGGACAGCGTGGTGTACCAGATCTGCCGCCAGGGGCTCTCGCCCCGGATATGAACGGCGGCGATAGCGAAGGTGCAGGCGATGGCCAGCATCGGCGCGGCGGCCAGCGCACGGCCGGATGGCAGGGCGCGGTCGAACCAGCGGGCCGCCACCCAGCCGCCGGCCAGCGCCGTCGCCATGGCCATGGGCACGACATGGTACGACCAGCCCTTGTGCTGCACGATGGCGGAGAGCATTCCCCCCAGCGCCACGCAGCCCAGCGCCCGCGCCCCTGGCCCCGCCCCGCGCCAGGCCAGCATCGGCAGCACCAGCAGCACCGCCACCACCGCGGAGCCCATCTTGTCCGTCAGCAGCACGGCGAAGACGTTGAGCCCCCCGGTGCCGAGGTAGAAATCCATCACCAGCGGCACGACGTGGCCGAGATAGTCCGGGAACAGCAGCGGCAGCGTCGCCAGGTAAAGCAGCCAGACCACGGCCATCAGCCAGGGCAGCGGGTCCCGCAGCGCCAGCGCCGGGCCGCGTCGCCACAGCACCAGCGCCTCCACCAGCAGGGGCACGGCCAGGAAATGCGGCTTCAGCGCGAAGGCCAGCGCAGCCGTCAGCGTAATGCCGAGCGCGAGCCCCGTCGGTGTCCCCTGCCCCTCCATCCGCCGTGCGGCCAGAAGCGCATAGGGCAGCGCGAAAAGCCCCATCAGATGTTCGCGCTGGCCGACATCATAGGCCGCCAGCAGGCAGGTGAGCGGCACCAGCGCATCCAGCACGGCGGCTTCGACCGGCCCCTCCCGCTGGTCCCGCCGCAGCGCCACGCAGAACCGCCAGGCCAGGGCGCAGCAGCCCAGCACGCAGGCCTGCAGCGCCTGCACGGAATCCAGCGGCGTGAAGCGGTCGATCAGCGCCGGGATCGCGGTCAGCGCGAAGATCAGCGGCGGGTTGACGTCGATCAGGTCGCGGTAGAGCCGCTCCCCACCCACCCAGCGCTCGGCGAAATTCAGGATGGCCGCGACATCGTGATTGAGCGGCGGCGCCAGCACCATCAGCAGGAAGGCCAGGGTCGGTGCCAGCGCCAGGGCACGCAGCACCCGGGCGCGGGTTTCCGGCTGGACGGCGATCGGTTGCCCCTGCGGCTGGGCCACTTCCGCCGCCGTGGCGCGGTCGGGCGCGGCGGAGGCCGGCAGGGGATGGGCACCCCTGGCCTGGACGGCGTGGTGCGGTGGGCTGGTCGGCGGGGTCATCGGCGGCCGCATCCTCGGCCCGCAAGGGTCAAGGCGCAACCGCATTGCGGCGCCGATGCGGCGGATCTGCCCTGCGTCGGTCGCGGTCCCGCCTTGCCCTCGCCGCGCTCCACCGCCACAACGGTTTCGTGGAACCCGCCGAATACGCCCTGATGGACGCCGCCGAGGATGGCATGTGGTGGTTCAAGGCCGCCCATGCCCGCGTGCTGGACGCGCTGCGCGCCCGCCCGGGACCGGATGGCCCGGTGCTGGATGCAGGCTGCGGGACAGGCGGCTTCCTGCGCCGGATGCGGGATGAGATGCCGGGCCGCGCCGCGATGGGCCTGGAATACATGCCCGATGCCGCCCACCGCGCGCAGCAGAAATCCGGCTGGCCGGTCGCGGCGGGGGATGCGAATGCGCTGCCCTTCCGGGATGCCAGCTTCGGCGCCGCGGTCAGCATCGACGTGATCTGCCACGCCGGCGTCGATCCCGCGCGCGGCCTGGCGGAACTGCACCGCGTGCTTCGGCCGGGCGGCACCGTGGTGCTGAACCTGCCCGCCTTCGAATGGCTGCGCAGCGCGCATGACGCGCGCGTGCACACCGCCCGCCGCTACACCGCCGCGGGCGCCACGGCGATGATGGAACAGGCGGGCTTCACCGCGATTGCATCGCGGTACTGGAACGGCCTGCTGCTGCCGCTCATGGCGCTGCAACGCAAGGTGCTGCACCGCAAGCCCGATGCCCCGAGTGACGTGACCCACTTCCCCCCCTGGATCGACCGAACCCTGCACGCCGTCGCGGAGACGGAGCGGCGGATCGGCCTGGCCGGCATCCCCATGCCGGCAGGCGGTTCCGTCCTCGTGATCGCGACGCGCCCGTGATGGAGACCGAAGAGATGACTGACGTGACCGGCCGCCCGGTCGGCCTTTCGATCGTGGTGCCCGTCTATCGCGGCGCCACCACCGTCGGCGCGCTGGTGGAAGCGCTGTCCGCGCTGCGCCCCGCCGGCGGCATCGAGATCGTCCTGGTCAATGACGGCAGCCCCGACAATTCGGGGGAGGTCTGCCGCAAGCTCCAGCGCACCGCGACCGTGCCGCTCACCTACATCGAGCACGCCCGCAACTTCGGCGAGCACAACGCGGTGATGACCGGGCTGCGCCATGCCCGCGGCGCCTATGTCATCACCATGGATGACGACCTCCAGAACCCGCCGGAGGAGGTGATCCGCCTGTACGACCACGCCCGCCTCGGCGGCTGGGACGTGGTCTACACGCGCTACGCGAAGAAGGAACATGAGGGCTGGCGCAACCTCGGCAGCCGCTTCGCCAATGGCGTGGCGGACCTGCTGCTGGACAAGCCGAAGGGCCTCTACCTCTCCTCCTTCCGCTGCATGTCGGCGCTGGCGGTGCGCGAAGTCGCGAAATACAGCGGCCCCTACCCCTATGTGGACGGGCTGCTGATGCAGGTGACGCAACGCCTCGACAGCATCGAGGTGAAGCACCTGCCGCGGGCGGAAGGCCGTTCCAACTACACGCTGAAGCGCCTCGTGCTGCTGTGGCTGAACCTCGCCACCAACTTCTCCGTCCTGCCGCTGCGGCTCGCGATCCTGGCCGGCGCCGCCATGGGCGTGCTCGGCCTGGTCGCCGCCGCCGTGGTGATCTTCGAGGGGCTGAGCGGGGAGACGCCGTCCGGCTGGGCCTCGATGATGACGGTGGTGCTGCTGGTCTCCGGCGTGCAGTTCCTGATCCTCGGCGTGCTCGGCGAATATGTCGGCCGCGCCTTCCTCTCGGCCAATGGCAAGCCGCAGGGCGTGGTGAGGGAGGTGATGCCGGCCGCGGAGGCGGAGTCCGAGGCTGCCCCGGCCGCGGAGGCGAACCGGGTGCGCGTGGTCTCGTGACGGCGGAGCGGGAGGGGCTGCCCCCATGCTGAGCGCCTGGATCACGCTCGCCGCCGCGATCACCACCTCGCTGGTCGGCCAGGTGCTGCTCAAGGCCGGCGCCTCCGGCTCCGTCGCGGCGGAGACAGGCTTCTTCGACCAGCTCTTCCGCTGGCAGACCATCATCGGGCTTGGCGCCTATGGCGGTGCCGCGCTGCTCTACATCATCGCGCTGCGGAAGATCCCGATGAGCGTGGCGCTGCCCTGCACGGCGGCGAGCTATGTCGTCATCGCCATCATCGGCTGGGCGGTGTTCGGGGAAAGCCTCGGCGCGCAGAAGCTGGCAGCGATCGGGCTGATCTCCGCGGGCGTGTTGCTGCTCGCCACGACTGCGTGAAGCCGGCCGCCCCGGGCTGGGCTGTCGTCACCGCGCTTGGCGTATCCCTCATCCTGGGCTGGGGGACCGGCTACTTCCTGCCGGGCGTGCTGGGCGTGGCGATGGAACGCGACCTCGGCCTGCCCGCCGGCGCCAGCTTCCTCATCGTCGCCATCCAGCTCGGCCTGGCGGGATTGCTGGCGCCGCGGGTCGGGCGGCTGATCGACCGGCGCGGGCCGCGCGCGGTGATGGTGGCGGGATCGCTCTTCTACGCCGCCGGGCTGGCGATGCTCGCGGCTTCGCCCGGCGCCGTGATGGCGCTGCTGGCCTGCCTCGTGCTGGGCATCGCCGCCGCCATGACGCTGTCGGAGGCCAGCAACGCCGCGCTGGCGACGCTCGGTGCCGATGGCGCGCGCAAGCGGATCGCGGCGCTGGCCGCCATCTCCGGCCTCGCCGCCGCCGTCGCCTGGCCCGCCCTTGCCTGGGCGGAAGCGCATTGGGGCTGGCGCGTGGCGGTGCTGGGCGCGGCGGCATCGCACCTGCTGGTGGCGCTGCCGCTGCATGCCACGCTGGTGCCCCGCGGCAGCCGGGAGAGGGCGCCGCGCGGCCCCGCCCCCCGCCTGTCGCCCCGGCTGCGATGGCTGTCCGCCGCGCTCACGGTGCAGGTGCTGGTGGGCTCTTCGCTGCTGGCGAACATGGTGGCGGTGGTGGAGGCGCTGGGCATGGATCGCGGCAGCGCCATCTTCTGGGCCTCCCTCGCCGGCCCGGCCCAGGTGGCGGCCCGGCTGTTCGACTTCGTGGGCGGGGCGCGGCTGCGGGCCATGACGCTGGCCTCCATCGCGCTGCTGGCCATGCCGGCTTCCATCCTGCTGCCGCTGATCGGGCATGTGCTGGCGCCGGGGCTCGGCGCCGCGGTCACCGTGCCGGTCTTCGTGCTGTGCTACGGGCTGGCCTCGGGCGTGATGAGCGTGATGCGCCCGGCCACGCTGATCGAACTGCATGGCACCGATGGCTATGCGACGGTGGCGGGCAAGGTGATGGCGCCCGTCACCTTCGCCATGGCGGTGGCGCCGGTGATGTTCGCGCCGCTGCTGCTGAACACGGGCGCCGATGTCGCGCTGCCCATCATCGCCGCGATCTGCTTCGGCGGCTTCCTGATGCTTCGCCGCGCCGCGCGGGGGTTGTAGGCTGCGCGCCATGCGCCACGCCATCCTTCCCCTGCTGTTCCTCGCCGGATGCGCGGCGCACCCACCATGTCCGCCCGGGCTCGGGCCGGCCACGCTCGCCAGCGCCTATTTCGGCCGGACCTCGGGCGGCGAGGAGATCGTCACCGACGCCGCCTGGGCCCGCTTCATGGATGACGCCGTGACACCCGCCTTCCCCGATGGCCTGACCGTGCTGGACGGCGCCGGCCAGTGGCGCGGGCGCAGCGGCACCATCAGCCGCCAGCGCAGCAAGGTCCTGGTCGTGGCGCTGCCGAACGGCGATGCGGCGGAGGCGCAGCGGCGCCTTGCCCCCGTCATCGCCACCTACCGGGAGCGGTTCCGGCAGGAGAGCGTGATGGTCACGACCCAGTCAGTGTGCCTCGGCTTCTGATCAGCCAAAGGCGCCGACCTCATGCACGATGGCCGCGCTGCATTCGCGGACCAGGGCGAAGAGCTGCCCCATCGGGTGGAACAGCGTCGCGTGTTCCGCCGCGTAGGAATTGCTCGTGCGTTCCGGCGCCGGCTCATGGAAATCGAGGCCGGATGACGGGTCGGGATTGGCCGGGAAGACCTCCGCCAGCAGTTTCAGCGCGCGCTCGACGTCGAGTTGCAGGATGCCCGCCACCAGGCTGTCGCGCGTCGCGCCATGCCGCGGGCTGAATTCCGGCAGCGCGACGGCCAGCAGCCAGATGCGGTGGATCAGCGCCAGGCGCAGCGCATGCAGCAGCACCAGGCGGTCCGGCATCCGCGGCAGGTCCGGCCAGGCGGCGCGCAGCGCCAGGTGGTCCGCCTGCAGCCGCCGGAACATGCGGACGACGACGGCGGAGAGGTCGAGCTTCTCCAGCGCCTCCGCCACCGCCATCAACTCCTCCCGCCGCCCCGGGCGCTGGGTGGCGCCGGCGCGGTCCAGCCAGGGGCCGGGGTCCAGCGTATCCACCGCCGCGCGCAGCACGCCGATGTCGGAACTCGCCGCCGCCCGCGCGGCCATGGCGAGCGCGCGGGCAAAGCGGGGGCTGCGCGCGCGGAGGTCCGCGAAGGCATCGGGGTTGGCCGCCGCCGCCGCGCCCAGCCCGTGCAGCGTATTCGCCAGCCAGCCCATCTGCTGGAGGATGGCGTTGTTCGGGATGGCGCGAAGCTGGCTCGGATGGCTGATGCGCGAAGGGCCGCCCATGTCCGATTGCCGCGCGGCGGGGCGTGAACCCGTGCGGTCCAGCAGCCCCGGTCCGAAGGCGCCGAGCAGCGCGGCATAGCCGGGGTCCTCGACCAGCTCCTGCATCTCCCGCCGGATGGTGGCGAAGAAATCCGCGGCCCAATCGCTCTCGGCATAGATCGGGTCGGGCTCGCCCTCGGGCTCCGCGAAGGCATGTTCCGCGATGCGGGCGATGGTGGCGGCGGCGAGTTGGGGCGTGCCGAACAGCAGGTAGCCATCGCCGCCCTGGAAGCTGCTCTCCTCCCGCAGCTTGAGGCCCACCTTGGTCAGCGCCGCCCGCGCCTGGGGCGGCGAGAGGTAGTCGAGGCGATCCGCCAGGCTGTCCGGATGCCCGCCGCGGCCGATGCTCTCCCCATGCGTGTCGAACAGCACGAGTTCGAGATCCGCCAGCCCATGCCGCCGCAACTGGTCCGCCAGCCGCAGCTTGAGCCGTTCCGCCAGGTAGCTCGCGGGAAGCTGGCCGACATAGCGGCCGGAATCGGAATAGCCGAATTGCAGGCAGAGCCTGCCATGGGCGCGCAGGTAGTCGCGGAAATGCGGGCTGCGGAGTGCTTCCTCCACCACCCGGTCGCCGCGCTCCAGCGCCTCCGCCGTCTCGAACAAGGGCGAGATCTCGATCCGCTCCGCGATGCCGAGGCGCTTCGCCAGCCACAGCGCGCCGAGCAGCGTGTAGCCCGTCTCCGTCTCCGCGATCAGGAAGCGCACGGGCTGGGAGGCATCCACATGCTTGGTGATCTGCGCCACCGTCATCATCAGCTTGGCGGCGGAGGCCTGTTCCGCCAGCAGCGCGCCGAAATCGACAGGCTGGGCCTCGACCTCCGCCAGCGCCTGGTTGATCTGCGTGAGCAGGCCGCGGCGGCTGGCCATGTCATCCGGCGCGGCGGTGAGGCCGAGGCGCTGGCGCAGCGCGTTGTGGATCTGGCTGGCGTTGAGGCGCGTGTGGGTATGCGCCAGCGCCAGCCCATGCGCGGCCAGACCCGCGCGCGCGACGGCGAGCTTCAGGCGCGTGGCATCATCCGGCGCGGCCGCCATGGCGGCGGGGAACAGCGCCAGCAGCGGCGCGGGATCGACCAGCGCATCGTCGCGCCGCCCGACCAGCACGGCGGCGAAGGCCTGGACCTCATCGGGCTTCGGGCCGCTCGGCAGGGCTTCCAGCTGCGCCGCCACCGCCTGTTCGGCCAGCAGCACGCGGGCCGCCAGGGCAGCGACGCCGTCACCCAGCGGCGAAAGCTGCGCGGCCAGGCGCTGCAACTGCAGCCGCTTCATCGTCAGCCGCAGCCCGATCGTGTCCCACCAGCCGATATCGGTACGGCCATCCGTGTCGTAGCCGACCCAGGTCGAGAGCAGCACGGGCGAGGGCCGCAGCTGCTGCCAGCGATCGCCCCAGACCCCCTGCGCCGCCAACAGCAGCGCGGCAGCCAGTTCATCCAGCGCATCCCGCCCGCGGGCGATGGCGGCGGCGGCCTGGACGAATTCCTCCGTGAGTGTCGGCGCCGCCGGGCGATGCGCCAGGCCGCGCGGCATGGTGCCGCCCGATGCCGCCGCGGCCACCGCGGCATTGGTGCCGGGGGGCAGGGAGAAGGTGGGGTGCGCCGTGAACACGGCCGCGAAGCGCGGCCGCTCCACCGCCTCCCGATAGGCGGCGAAGGGCACGGGGCTGTCATCGGGATCGGGCCGCACCAGCCGCGCCGCCAGCGCATCCAGCCCGCCGGCGCGGCCGATGCCGACGTAATTCGCCAGGCGCTGCGCGCGTTCCGCCGCGGCATCATCAGCGATCCGGCCGATCAGCGCGGCGATGGCGGGCGCGTCCAGCCTGCCATCATCCAGGCGTCGGCTGATGGCGAGGGCCATCAGCAGCACGGGGTCGCCGAAGGGGTCGGTGGCGGCGGCCTCCCGCGCCTCCTTCAGGCGCGCCAGGAGGTCGGCCAGGGTTTCGGCGACGGGATCAGGCGCGGGGGCTTGGACGTCGGGCATGGCCCGATGCTGCACCTGCGAAGCGGGGCGGCGCCAGCACGGAATCGCGCGGCGACGCAGCCCCGGAACGAATCCGCCGCCGGATCGGGCAGGCGGCGCCTAATCCGGCCGCATCATCAGCGCGTTGAAGCGGCGCTCCGGCCGGCTGGTGATGGTGATGCCCCGCTTGGCGGCAAAGTCCCAGGAGGGATGGAAGACCGGGATCAGGGCCACATCCTCGAAGGCCGCATCGATCGCGGTGTGCAGCTTCGCGCGCCGGCGGCCCGGGTCGATCTCGGCCATCGCGTCCTGGATCAGCGCATCCACGCGGGGGTTGGAGTAGCGCGTGCGGTTGGCGTTGCCGTAGCCGCGCCCGGCCTCGAAGCTGTGCACCACGGCGCGGGGGCCCTCCCCGGCTTCGTTGGTGCCGTATTGAGCGATGAAGGCGGAATAGGCCTGGCGCGTCGCCTCCGTGAAGAAGACCTGGCCCGCGACGCCGGCGACGGAGGCCTGGATGCCGGCGCGGTTCCACATCTGCGCGATGGCCTGGGCCACCTGCTCATCCTTCGGGTAGCGGTCCGTCGTGGCGTGCAGCGTCAGGCGGAAGCCCTGGGGAAAGCCGGCCTCCGCCAGCAGGGCGCGGGCGCGGGCGGGGTCATGCGGGGTGGGGCGGAGGTTGGGGCTGGTGCCATCGATGGTGTTGGGCAGGAACTGGCTGGCCGGCGTCGCGCTGCCTTCCATCAGGCGGGTCACGATGGCGTTCCGGTCGATCGCCATGGACAGCGCCTGGCGGACGCGGACATCCATCAGCGGGTTGCGCACCGGCGTGCCATCCCGCCCCGTCACGAAGGGGCTTTCCGGCCGGGCACTGTCCAGCGCGATGTAGTGCACGACGGCGGCGGGGCCGCTGAACAGCCGGAAGCGCGGATCGGCGGCGATGCGCGCCTTGTCGCCCGTCGGCACCTGGTCGATCGCATCGACATCGCCGGCCAGCAGCGCCGCGACGCGGGACGGGTCCCGCGCGATGGTGCGGATCGTGACGTTGCCCCAGGCCGCGCGCGGGCCCCAATGCGCGTCGTTGCGCGTCAGCGCCAGGCTTTCGCTGTTCACATAGCCCGCGAAGCGATAGGGGCCGGTGCCATTCACGCGGCCGGCGTTGAACTCGCTGGTCGTCTGCCCGGCATCCCGCGCCGCCACCAGCAGCACGCGGGCCAGGTCGCCCGGCAGCGTCGCGGTCGGGGTGGAGGTGGTGATGCGGATGGTGGTGTCGTTCACCACCGTCACCTCCCTCACCGCCCGGATGAAGCTGGTGAACAGCGCGGGGCTGTTCTGCACATTGGGCACGCGCGCGAAGGTCGCGGTGATGTCGGCCGCCGTGAAGGGCGTGCCGTCATGGAAGCGCACGCCGGGGCGGAGGTCGAACTCCCAGGTATTGGCGTCGATCAGCCGCCAGGCGGTGGCGAGGCCCGGCTTCACCTGCAAATTCTCGTCGATCTCCGTCAGCGCGTCCCAGATCTGCGGATGCGCGGATCCCGCGGGGAAGCCGTTGAAGAAATGCGGGTCCATCGTGTTCAGCGACAGGCTGGTCGCGATGGTCAGGTTCTGCGCGGTCACGGCATTCGCGCCGAAAGCGAGCATCGCCGCGGCGATGATGGTCTTCTTCATGGTGCGGGCCTCCCGTCGCCCCGCCCCCATCCTGCCCGGCCGCGCATGGACGCGCCAGCGCCACGGCCATAGGCTTTCCGCGCTTCAGGGGGAAACGCGCCATGGCCGGACCACGCATCGCACTCGGCGGCTTCATGCTGGAAAGCAACGGCCACGCGCCGGTCGCGACGCGGGCGGAGTTCGAGGCCGCCTGCTGGCTGGAAGGCGATGCGCTGGCGGCGGACCTGGCGAAGCCCGCGCCGCGCGCGCCGGCGGGGCTTTCGGGCTTCATGCGCGCCATGGATGCGGGGCGGCCCTGGCAGCCGGTCTTCACCATCGCCGCCACCGCCGGTGCCTCCGGCCCCATGGACCAGGATGTCTTCGACGATGTCGTGGCGCGGCTGGAAGCAGGGCTGCGCGCGGCGATGCCACTCGATGGCGTCTTCCTCGCCTTGCATGGCGCCGCCACCGCGACGGTGGACAGGGACCCCGATGGCACGCTCCTGAAGCGCGTCCGCGCCACTGTCGGCCCGGACGTGCCCATCCTCGGCACGCTCGACCTGCACACCAACGTGTCCTGGGCGATGGTGGAGGCCGCCGACATGCTGGCGTCCTACATCACCAACCCGCATGTGGACCAGGCGGAGCGCGGCGCGGAATGCGCGGCCGTGATGCGCGCCATGCTGGGCGGCATGCGGCCGCGCAGCGCCTTCGTGAAGCTGCCCTTCATCCCGCCCGCCACCAGCCAGAACACCGCCGCCGGCCCCTATGCGGACGCCATCGCCTTCGGCCAGCGCTACCTGGACCATGAGGTGCTGAACGTCTCCATCTCCTCCGGCTTCTCGCTGGGCGACACGCCGAAGAACGGGCTTTCCGTCATCGTCACCACCCGCACCGATGGCGCGCGGGCGCGACAGGTGGCGGAGGAGATCGCGGACTGGATCTGGTCCACCCGCGACAAGTGGATCACCAATTTGACGAGCCTGGAGGACGCGACGGCGATGGCGCTGGCCGCCGGGCGCGACGCCGCGGCGCCATCCCTTCTCTTCGCCGATGTCGCCGACAATCCCGGCGGCGGCGGGCGCGGCAACACCGCCTTCATCCTCGAATCCTTCGTGAAGGCGGGCGTGGAGGGCGCGGTCTTCGGCATCCACAACGACCCCGCCTTGGCGGCGGAGGCCCATGCGCTCGGCCTCGGCGCCCGCTTCACCGCGCGCTTCAACCGGGACGAGACCAACATCTTCTCGAAGCCCTTCGAGGCCGAGGCGGTGGTGGAGGCATTGACCGATGGGGAGGTCGTGGGCCGCCGCGGCATCTATCGCGGCCGCAGCGTCTCCACCGGGCCGACCGCCCTGCTGCGCATCGGCGGCGTGCGCGTCGCCGTCGTGACCAACCGCCGGCAATTGGCGGAACCCCGCATGGTGGAATCGCTCGGCGTCGATCTGCGCGCCGTGCGATCGCTGGTGGTGAAGTCGCGCGGCCATTTCCGCGCCGGCTTCGACGACATCTGGACCCCCGACCGGATCATCGAGGTGGATGTCCCCGGCCTGACCACCGTGGTGCTGACGCGGGTGCCCTGGCGGGAAGTGCCGCGCCCGATCTACCCCCTGGACCCGGCCATGGACTGGAAGGCCGGCGGCGCCTCGCTCCGCGGCGACTGAACGACCACCTCCGACTGGAGGAGGGTGATGGTGAAGACCGCGCCCCCGTCCTGGTTCCGCGCGGCGATGGTGCCGCCCATGGCCTTCACCAGGCCATGGCAGATGGACAGGCCAAGGCCGGTGCCCTTGTCCACGCCCTTGGTGGTGACGAAGGGTTCGAAGATGCGGGCCAGCACCCTGGGCGCGATGCCGCCGCCAGTATCGCGCAGCAGCAGTTCCACGCGGCCTTCCGGCGGCGCGGCGCCCAGTTCGATGGTGATGCGCCGCGGCTGCCCCGGGGGCAGCGTCTCCATCGCATGGCAGGCATTCATCAGCAGGTTCACCAGGACCTGCTCCAGCCCCACCAGATGCCCCAGGACCATCGGCGAGGCCTCGCCGAAATCGACGGTGACGGCGACATCGGCGTCGCGCAGCGACCCGCCGACCAGCGTCATCGCCCCTTCCACCGCCGCCTCCAGCGCCAGCGGTTCGGGGGGCGCCGCCTCATCCGACCCGCGGGCGAAGCGGCGGAGGTGTTCGATGATGTTCCCGGCGCGGGCTGATTGCTCGACGATGCGCTCGATCCGCTGCCGCGCCGCGGAAAGCCGGCCGGAATCCAGCGCCTTCTGCAGGTTCTGCGCGGCCAGGGACATGATGGTCAGGGGCTGGCGGAGTTCATGGGCGAGGCCCGTCGCCATCTCCCCCAGCGAGGCCAGGCGCCCGGCCGCCGCCAACTGGCCGGCGCGCTCCCGCTCCGCGCTGACATCGGCGGTGTAGCCGACGATCTCCACCACGCCATTGTCCCGGCGCTGGGTCACCGCGGCCACGGTGCGCAGCCAGCGGCCGCCGCCATCGGGCTGGCGCAGGCGGAACTCACGCTCGGCCCGACCTTCCCGGCCCACCGTCTGCATGAATTCCTCGAAGGCGTCGGGCTCGGGCGCGCGCAGCGCCGCCCAGCCGCCCGGCGCCTCGATCACCTCGGCCGGCCAGCCCGTCACCGCCTCCACATTGCCGCCGATCCGGCGGTAGCGGGGCGGCACGCCGGGGGCGACTTCCACCTGGAACATCAGCGTCGGCACGCCATCCAGCAGGCGGGTCGTCTCCGCCCGGCTGGACCGCAGCAGCGCCGTCTCCCGCGCCGCCATCTGGTGGCGTTCCTCCGCCGCGCTGGCGGCATCCTGCTGGGCCTGCACCAGGCGGCTGAAGCGGATCATCACCGCCAGGCAGAGGAGGGTGACGATGGCCAGCACGCCGATGCCGGCGCCGAGTTCGAGGCGGTGGCGATGGACCGGCGCCAGGATCACATCCAGCGTCCGCGACACTTCCACCACCATCATGCCGGTGGCCGTCACGCCGAAGGCGGCGGTGGCGGGCGTGCCGCTGCTATCCTCCACCTGCTGGATGCCGGCATCGAGGCGCGGCAGGTAGTCCCGGAACAGCCAGGCGGCGGGGTTGGCGACGCCGACACCCTCCGTCCGTCCATCGGAACGCGCCAGCAGCACGGCATCCAGCCGGTGGAAGCGCACGGAGACGTTGAAGGCATCCGCCGCGCGCTGTCCGATGGCGGTCAGGTAGTCCGGGTTCATCAGCGCGATGACGAAGCCGCCCGGCAGGCCGTTCGGGTCCAGGATGGGCCGCAACAGCGGGATGCTCCAGCGCCCCGCCTGCTGGATGGTCTGGCCGGGCCGGCCGAAGAAGCGCCCGGGTTCCGGGCTGCCGATCGCGAGCTGGGAGGCCCCGCTGGGCGAGACCTCCAGCCACCGCCGGTCGGCCAGCGAGAGGCCGACAAGCGCCTCCTCCGTCGAGAAGACGATCCGGCCTTCCGCATTCACCACCGCCGCGGCGCGGAGATGCGGCAACTGCGCCAGGCGCATGCCGACGCGGTCGATCTCCCAGGGCTGGCCGCGCTGCTCGATGCCGCGCACCATCTCGATCAGCAGGATATCGGTGGTTTCCAGCGCGCGCGTCAGCTGGTCCACCACGCTGGCGAGCACGCCGATCACGTCGCGGCGCGCTTCATCCGACGCGGCCCGCTGTTCGCGCTGCCCCAGCAGGGCGAAGAGGGACAGGAAGCAGATGGCCAGCATGACGCCGGCCAGCACGCCCAGCGCCCTGGCCCGCCCCGGCCTTGATGCCCAGGCGCGCAGCAGCCGGAAGCGGAAGGCCTCCGGTTCCGTCGCGCGCACCGGGCCTTGCTGCTCCGCTTCCATCATCCCCAATGCCAAGGCCCGCCCGGCCCCCGGGCCGGCAGGTCCAGGGGCAGGGCGGCCGCAAGCCTGCCTTCAGGCCCTCGGCACCCTCACCCTAGCGTCATATTCGCGCGAGGCTGTGTCCAAAATCTTGACGAAACGCCAAAGGATGAAAAGGGGGCGTCAGGTCTCCGCGCCGCCATTCACCGCCAGCATCTGGCCGTTCACATAGGCGCCCCCCGGGCTGACCAGCATCCGCACCACCGTCGCGACCTCCGCGGGCTTGCCCATCCGGCCGACCGGCACCTTGGCGACATAGCCGTGGCGGTGGGTCTGCACGCCGGGCTGGTCGTCATCGGCCTCGATCGGACCAGGGGAGATGGCGTTCACCGTGATGCCCTTCGGCCCGAATTCCTTGCCGAGCGACTTCGTCAGGCCCCAGAGGCCGTGCTTCGCGACGGACACGGGCGCGCGGCCAGCATAGCCATGGATCGCGTTCATGCCGGTGAAGTTCACGATCCGGCCCCAGCCGCGCTCCAGCATCCCGGGGATGCAGGCCTGGGACAGCCAGATGGCGCCTTCCAGGTCCACCGCCATCACCCGGCGGAACTCCGCCGGCGTCAGTTCGAGAAACCTGTGCTGGGGGCGCAGCGCGGCGTTGTTCACCAGCACATCAACCGCGCCGAAGGCGGCAATCGCTTCCCGGGCGATTCGCTGGCAATCCTCGGGGCTGCCGACATCTCCCATGGCGACCAGCGCGCCGACGCCCTTCTCCCGGGCATCGGCCGCCACCGCTTCCGCCGCCGCGCGGTCGGAGGAGCCGTTGACGACGACGTTGAACCCATCCTCCGCCAGGCCGAGGGCGATGGCTCGGCCGATGTTGCGGCCGGCGCCGGTGATGAGGGCGGTCTTCTTCGTCGTCATGGTCCTGGGATCCCCCGGTTATGGTGATCCCGCTTGCTACAACCCCCGGAGCACCGTGCAAACATGCCCGACCTGGGCATCGGTGAGTTCCGGGAACATCGGCAGGCTCATCACCTCCGCCGCCGCCCGCGCCGTCTCCGCGCAGCCGGCCGGGCCGAGGGCCGTGCGGCCGCGATAGGCGGGCTGCAGGTGGACGGGGGACGGGTAGTGGATGGCGGTGGCCACGCCTTCCGCCCGCAGCCGGGCCATCAGTGCCGCGCGTTCCGGCACCCTCAGGACATACTGGTGGAAGACATGGCCCGATCCCTCCCGCCGGATCGGCGCGGCGTAGCGGGTGCCGGCCAGCGCCTCGTCATAGGCGGCCGCGATCGCCTGGCGGCGGGCGTTCCCGGCATCGAGGTAGTTGAGCTTCACGCGGAGGATCGCGGCCTGGATCTCGTCGAGCCGGCTGTTCACGCCGACGCCGTCGCTGATGTAGCGCTCCTTCCACCCGTATTGCCGGATGGCACCGATGCGGTCGGCCAGGGCCTCGTCATCCGTGGTCAGCACGCCGCCATCGCCCAGCGCGCCGAGGTTCTTGGTCGGGTACAGGGAGAAGCAGGCGGCGTCCCCCATGGTGCCGACCTTGCGACCGGTCAGCGTGGCGCCATGCGCCTGGCTGCAATCCTCGATCAGCATCACGCCATGGGCCTTGCAGGCCGCCAGCATGGGGTCGAGGTCGCAGGCCTGGCCATACAGGTGCACGGGGATGATGGCGCGGATCGGCGGCAGGCCCGGCGGCGGGTCCTCCAGCACCGCCACCAGCTCATCGGCATCCATGGTGAAGGTGTCGGGGTCGATGTCGACCAGCAGCGGCGTGGCGCCCGTCATCTCGATCGCCGCCACCGTGGCCACGGCGGTGTGGGAGACGGTGACGACGGTGCAGCCCGGGCCGATGCCCATGCCGCGCAAGGTCAGCGCCAGCGCATCCGTGCCATTGGCGCAGCCGACGGCGCGCTTCTGGCCCTGCCAGGCCGCGTATTCCTTCTCGAAGGCCTCGCCTTCCTTGCCCAGGATGTACCAGCCGGAGCCGAGCGCGCGCAGCGCCGCGGCGTCGATCTCCTCCTTATGCGCGCGGTAGCCGGCGCCGGGATCGGCCTGCGGGACGGTGATGGTGGTGGCGTTCATGCTCGTGGGCCCCCTCAGGCCACATATTCTTCAAGACGCGGACGGTACCATTCGAGCGACCGGCGCAAGCCTTCATCCACATCCACCCGCGGCCACCAGCCGGTGGCGGCGCGGAAGGCGCGGTCATCGGCGGCGTAGCTGCCGATGTCGATCTGCGCGCGGTCGGCCGGGAATTCCTTCATGACATAGCTGCCCTGGCCGCCATTCGCCGCGACCAGGCGATCCGCCAAATCCTTCAGGGAGAGTGGGGGCGGGCCGCCGATGTTGAAGACATGGCCATTCACCTGCGGCTCCGTCGCGTGGCTGGCCGCGCGGAGAAAGGCATCGGTGACGTCGTCGAGGTAGGTGAGGTCGCGCAGCTGCTCGCCGCCCCAGACCTCGAAGGGCTCGCCCTCCAGCACCCGGCGGATCCAGATGCCGAGGAAGGTCTGCCGCGCATCCTTGATGCGCAGCCGCGGGCCATAGCAGTTGGTGAGGCGAAGCGAGACGACGGGGCGGCCATGCACCCGGTTCTCCAGCAGCCAGTACTGCTCCCCGGCCCATTTGGAGACGCCGTTGGAATCCGGCGGGTTCACCGTGTGCTTCTCATCCACCGGCATGTATTGCGGGCGGCCATAGAACTGCCTCGTGGAGGCATGCACCACCACCGCCTTCGGCGCCGCTTCCCGCATGATGCCGATCAGCCGCACCTGCGCCACGGCATTGATGGCGATGTCGGAGACCGGGTCCTTCTGCCCGCCCATATGGCTGGTCTGGGCGGCCATGTTGAACAGCACGTCGATGCCCTGACACAGGCTGTGCATCTCCGCATCGCGGATGTCGCCGCGCACCAGCATCACGTTGCTGCCTTCCAGGTTCAGCGGATTGGCGCCGCCATCCGGCACCATGGCGTCCAGCGCCACCACCCGTGCGCCCTGCGCGGCCAGGGCGTGGCAGATGCCGCTGCCCAGGAACCCCGCCCCGCCCGTCACCAGAACCCGCTTGCCGCGCCAGCTATCCATGGCCACCGAAACCGTTTCCTTCCGTCGTCGTTCCGCCCCCACAGGCATCAACCTGCCGTGTTGGCGCCGCCCAGCCTCTGCCCCGCATAGCGCCGCGCGCGGATCGGGCCCCACCAATCCTCATGGTCGAGGTACCAGCGCAAGGTGTGCTCCAGCCCACTCTCAAAATCGTATTTCGCCCGCCAGCCCAGCACGATTTCGGCCGAGGTCGGGTCCATGGCGTAGCGGAAATCATGGCCGGGCCGGTCCTTCACGAAGGTGATCAGCCGCGCCCGGGGCCCCGCGGGGTCCGGCCGCAGCCTGTCCAGCACGGCGCAGATCGCGTGCACGACCTGGAGGTTGCTGCGTTCCTGCCGCGGGCCGATGCAATAGGTGCCGCCGGGCTTGCCGGCATGGAGCGCCGCCAGCACCAGCGCCTCCGCATGGTCCTCCACATGGATCCAGTCGCGGATGTTGGAACCATCGCCATAGACCGGCAGCGGCTTGCCATCCAGCGCATTGAGGCTGACCAGCGGGATCAGCTTCTCCGGGAATTGCCAGGGGCCGTAGTTGTTCGTGGTGTTGGAGACGAAGGCGGGGAATCCGTAGGTGTGGTGCCAGGCCCGCACCAGATGGTCCGACGCCGCCTTGGATGCGCTGTAGGGGCTGCGCGGGTCATAGGGCGTGTGTTCGTCGAAGGGTTTTTCCTCACTCGACTCCAGCGACCCGAAGACCTCATCCGTGGAGATATGGTGGAAGCGGAAGGCGGCCTTGCAGGGCGCGTCGAGGCCCGACCAATAGGCGCGGGCCGCTTCCAGCAGAACCTGGGTGCCCACCACATTGGTGCGGATGAACTCGGCCGGGCCGTCGATGGACCGGTCCACATGGCTTTCCGCCGCCAGGTGCATCACCACCTCCGGCTGCCATTCCTGGAACGCCGCCGCCATGGCGGCCGCGTCGCAGATATCGGCCTTCAGGTGGACATGCCGGGCGTGGCCGCGGGCGGCGTCCAGCGCCTCATGGCTCGCCGCATAGGTCTCCTTGTCCACATTCACCACCACATGATCGGTGGTGGCGATCAGGCGGCGGATCACGGCGGAACCGATGAACCCCAGGCCACCCGTCAGCAGGATACGCATGTCCACTCCTCGGTCGGCGTCAGGAATGATCCTGAATTAAGGCAGCCCCGCGGCCCGGGCGTGTCGGCACTGCGGTGCCTCAGTGCCCGCCATGGCCGCGCGGCGGCGGAGAATGCCCGGCGGCCCCGCCAGGGTCTACATGGGCGTCCGCCGCCGCCCGCGCCCGGCCGGCCGGGCCTTCCGTCCGCACCCGGCGGCTGCGCATGATCTCGGCAAAGCCGAACAACAGGAGAAGCTGGCCCGCCAGCACCTCCAGGCTCGCCAGTACCCGCGCGCCGTCGTCGGCGGGGCGGATATCGCCGTAGCCGACGGTGGAAAGCGTCGCGATGGAGAAGTGCAGCGCATCCGAATAGCTCAGCCGGATCGGCCCCTCCGGCCCATGGAACAAGGCCTGGTGGCTGAGCCCGTCGGCGATGCGGTAGGCGGCGCCGAAGCCGATGACGAGCAGCGCATACATCAGCAGGAAGGCCACGATCGGCACCGCCAGGTGGCGGGCGCGGCTGCCCAACTCCTCCATGATCAGCGCCACATCGACCAGCAGTCGCACCACGTCCCGGACCGAGTAGGCGACCACGCCGCCGATCACGGCCATCGCCGCCATCAGCGTCAGCGCCTGCCATTCCGGCGCCAGGCGGTTCACCGGCAGGGCGAAGCAGATGATGCCCACGGCGGAGACGCCGGCCAGCCAGCGCGCGGCATAGGGCAGCAGGTCCAGGCTCTCGGCCTCCTGCTTCTCCGCGATCTCCGCCAATTCGTGCCGGCGCCAGAAGACGGTGCCCAGGAAGGCCAGCACCGGCAGCAGGAAGGCGATGGGGCGGGACCATTCCGCGGCCTGCGGGAATTGCGCCCGCCCCAGCACGACGAAGAGCGTGGCATAGAGTGCCAGGCCCGTCGCCGTGCCGAAGGCGAAGTGCAGCCCGCGCGGGAACAGGCGATACAGCAGGCCAAGCCCGAGACCCGCCACGCCCAGCACCACGGCCGGAAGCGCCAGCCCCTCATCCCCCACCCCCAGCGCCACCAGCAGGGACAGCGCGACGGTGAAGACGACGGATCGGGCCCAGGCATGCAGCAGCCGGCGCGGCGGAAGCGGGTTCACGGCGCCAGCGCCACGCCGGTGATCTCGACCTTCCAGCGCGGATCGACCAGCGCGGCCTCGATCGTCATGCGGGCGGGCTTGGCGCCAGCGTCGAGCCAGGCATCCCAGGCGCGGTTCATGGCCGGGGCGTCGCGGATATCGGCCAGCACGATCGTCACCGACATCAGCGCGCGCTTGTCCGTGCCCGCTTCCGCCAGCAGGGCGTCGATCTGGGCCAGGATGTCAGCCGTCTGCCCTTCCGCGTCCAGCGTCGGGTCATCCGCCACCTGGCCGGCCAGCCAGATGATGCCGCCCCCCATCACGGCGCCCGACAGGCGCTGCTCCTCCGCGATCCGGCGAATGGTCATGGTTCGTCTCCCGTCATGAAGGCGGCGTGGCAAGCTTCCAAACCGCGCCGGCGAATGCCACATCGCGGATAACCGGGAGCCTGACATGCAGTCCATCCTCGACAAGGCCATGATCGCCAGCCGCTACCTGCTGGTGGTGTTCTTCGGCGGGCTGGTGGTGGCCCTCGCGATCTACGCCGTGGGCTTCCTCAAGAAGCTGTGGAAATTCGCGACCAACGCCGCCAATGGGGCGGACAACCAGCAATTGCTGGATCTGCTGCACCTGCTGGATGCCGCGCTGGTCGCCTCGCTCGTCGTGATGGTGGCGGTGTCCTCCTACGACAGCCTGGTCAATCCGCTGGGGGCCAAGGAGGGCGAGAAGGATGTGGCCTGGCTGGCGGCGGTGGATCCCGGGAACCTGAAGCTGAAGCTGGCGACCGCGCTGATCGCCATCTCCTCCATCCACCTGCTGCAGATCTTCATGGAGATCGGCAATTACGACGACCGCGCCGTGACCTGGGGCCTGGCCATCCATGGCATGTTCCTGCTGGGCGCGCTGGTCCTGGGGCTGGTGGATCGCATCACCGCCGCCAGCAAGAAGGCCGGCAAGCTGTAGCCGCCAGCGGCTACCCGGCCAGGTGCGGCCTGCGCAGCCAGCGGGCGAGCAGCCCGTCCACCGGCCCGGCGACCACCGACACCACCCAGAGCCCACCCGCCGCCAGCACGATGGCGGGGCCGGAGGGCAGGTCCAGGTGATAGCTGGCCAGCAGCCCGCCCAGGCTGGCGGCGGCGGCGAGTCCCACGGCGGCATAGGCGAGCCCCGCCAGTTCCCGTGACCAGTGCCGCGCCGCGACGGCGGGCAGCATCATCAACCCGACGGCCATCAGGGTGCCCATGGCCTGGAAGGCGGCCAGCACGTTCAACACCACCAGGCCGAGGAAGGCCAGGTGCCAGGCACCGCCGCCCACGCCCTCGGCCTGGGCGAAGCCGGGGTCGAAGCATTCCAGCGCGAGGGGCCGCCAGCCCAGCGCCAGCACCGGCAGGGTCAGCGTCGCGACGCCGGCCATCAGCAGCAAGGCGGGGTCATCCACCCCCAGCACCTGGCCGAACAGCAGGTGGGTCAGATCCCCCGTATCGCCCCGCAGCGACACCAGCGTGACGCCGAGCGCGAGGGCAATAAGATAGAGCGCCGTCAGCGCCGCATCCTCCCGCCCCCCCGTGGCGCGGGACAGCGCCCCGGCGCCGACCGCCACGACCAGCCCCGCCACCAGCCCGCCGATCGACATGGCGGGCACGGACAGCCCGGCGATGAGGAAGCCGGCCGCGATGCCCGGCGTGACGCCATGGGCCAGGACCTCCGCCGTCAGGCTGGTCCGCCGCAGCATGAGGAAGATGCCGAGCAGGGGCGCCGCGACGGACAGCGCCAGGCAGCCCACCAGCGCCCGGCGCATGAAGCCGAATTCGACGAAGGGGCCGAACAGCGCTTCCAAGGGATCAGGCCGCGCAGGCGGGGGCGGTTTCGTCCCAGGCCTCGGCCATCCGGCGGGCGCGCAGGCGGTTGGCGGCGGACAGCACTTCCGCCGTCGGGCCGCTGGCGACGCATTCGCGGGCCAGCAACAGGCAATGCGGGAATTCGTCCCGCACCAGATCCATGTCGTGCAGCACGGCCATGACGGTGCGCCCTTCCCCGTGCCAGCGGCGGACCACGGCCAGCAGATCGGCCGCGGTGCGGGCATCGACGGCGTTGAAGGGCTCATCCAGCAGGATCAAATCTGCGTCCTGCACCAGCAGGCGGGCGAAGAGCAGGCGCTGGAACTGGCCGGCGGACATGGCGCCGACCGGGCGGCGGGCGAATCCGCCCAGGCCCACGGCCTCCAGCGCCGCCTGGGCGCGGTCGCGGTCGGCGGCGGAGGCCGCCCCGAAGGCGCCGAGCTTCGACCACATGCCCTGCATCACGACATCGAGGCAGAGGATCGGAAAGGCGCGGTCCATGCCGGATTGCTGCGGCAGCAGGGCCAGGCGGGGGCTGGCGCCAGAGGGGATGCCGGTGATGGCGACGCGGCCGGAATCAATCCGGTGCAGGCCGGCGATGCTGCGCAGCAGGGTGGTCTTGCCCGCGCCATTCGGGCCGACGATGGCCGTCAGGCTGCCCGGTTCGAACCGGGCGGAGACATGGTGGACCGCCGGGTGGCGCTGATGCGTCGCCGTCAGGTCCCGGATCTCGACGGCCGGCCCGCGCGCGGTCACAGCGCCATCGCCCAGGCCACGGCCCCCCAGAGCCCGGCCAGCACCAGCCCCGCCAGCGCCAGGCGGGCGCCGGCACCGGAAGACAGGGCCAGGGGGTCGGGGAACGGGGGGCGCATGGTTACCTTATAACGTCACGCCCGATGTAGCGCCGCCGGGGTGACATTCAAAGCCCCGCTCCGCGCATGGCTGGGAAAACGCATGGCGGGGGCCTAACTGCGGGGGTGTGATGCAGCCCCTCCCTCCCCCGCCCCCCGAAGACCCCGATATCGAGCTGCGGCGCGCGCTGACGAAACACCGGCGGGCGGCATCGCTGCTGCTGGCCGGCATGGGGGGGCTGCTGGTGGGCAGCTACTGGCTGCCACCGGGCTATGGCACGGACCTGCTGCAGGCTTCCGCGAAGGCCGGGCTGGTGGGCGGCATCGCCGACTGGTTCGCGGTGACGGCCCTGTTCCGCCATCCCCTCGGCCTGCCCATCCCGCACACCGCCATCATCCCCCGGCAGAAGGAGAGGCTGGGCGCGGGGCTCGGCCGCTTCGTGGCGAACCATGTGTTCACGGAAGCCGAGGTCGCGCGCGTCCTGGCGCGGCTCGACCTGGCCGGCATCCTGCGCGGCTGGTTCAACGATCCGGCCTCGGTCGAGCCCGCGGCGGCCGCGCTGGCCCGCGCCATGCCCCGCATCCTGGCCAGCCTGGAGGATGGCCGCGCGCGGCGCCTGTTCTCCCGCCTGCTGCCGCGCATCGCCGGCGGGCCCGGCGCCGCCCGCGTCGTGGCGCGCGCCCTGACCGCGCTGATCGAGGGCGGGCGCCACCAGGAGGTGTTCAACCTGGCCGTCGGCCAGCTCAAGGCCCTGCTGGCGGCGAAGGAGGACCAGCTGCAGGCGGCCATCGCCGCCCGGGTCCGGGCGGAGGGCGGTGCGCTGATGGGCTGGCTGGCCGGCGCCACCATCGCGCGGCGCGTGCTCTCCGCCCTCAATGCCGAACTGGACAAGGTGGAGCCCGGCGACAGCGACCTGCGCCTGGCCTTCGAGGGCTGGGTGAAGGCCGAGGTCGCGCGGCTGGAGAACGACCCGGAACGCGCCGCCGCGCTGGGCCGCGCGCTGCGGGAGGCGCTGCGCCACCCCGCCGTGGCCACCTGGCTCGGCGACATCTGGGAGAGGCTGCGCACGGCGCTGGAGGCCGATGCGGCGAACCCGCAGGGCCGCACCGTGCAGGTGCTGGCCGGCGCGCTGGCCAATGTCGGCACCATGCTGGCGGAGGATGAGGGCGCGCGGGCGCGCCTCAACAAGGGGGCGGAGCGCGTGCTGATCGCCCTGCTGCCGGCGGCGCGGACCCAGCTATCGGACTTCATCGCCGGCGTGGTGCGGAACTGGGACACGGCCACGGTGACGGAGAAGATCGAGCTGCGGGTCGGCAAGGACCTGCAATATGTCCGCATCAACGGCACGCTGGTGGGGTTCCTGGTGGGGGGCGCGCTCTATGCGCTGCTGACGGCGGTGTTCGGGCGGGTGGCGGGGTAGCCGCAACACGCCTGGCACCCCGCCTGGCATGGGGGCTGCACTGATCCCGGCAAGACGCAGTCCGGTTGCAAAACGCAACTGCACCCTGCGAGCCGAGACACCAGGAAGCGCCCCCGATGCCCCGCACGATCATCCGCACCGCCACCAACCAGGCCGACTGGCTCCATCTGCAGAATGCGAGCGACGCGATCGAGGTGCTGACCGGCGCCGGGGATGACGGCGTCTTCGGCAGTGCCTTCGCCGACCTGATCCGCGGCGGGGACGGCAACGACCTGCTCTGGGGCGAGGCCGGCGCCGACACGCTGACGGGCGATGCGGGCAACGACCAGCTCTGGGCCGGCGCGGGCGCGGACAGCCTGGATGGCGGCGCGGGCAACGACCTGATGTGGGGCGGCGCCGGGGACGACACGATGAACCTCGGCGAGGGCAACGACACGGCCTGGGGCGAGGATGGCGCGGACCGCTTCGTGACCGGCGGCGGCAATGACAGCGTCTGGGGCGGCCAGGGCAATGACAGCGTCGATGGCGGCGCGGGGGACGATGCCCTGTATGGCGATGCCGGGGACGACACCATCCTGGCCGGCGAGGGCCGCAACACGGTGGTGGGCGGCGAGGGCCATGACCGCATCACCGCCGGCGCGGGCGATGACAGCATCGTCGGCGATGCCGGGAATGACACGGTGGCGGCCGGCCATGGCCACAACACCGTCTGGGCCGGCCAGGGCGCCGACAGCATCACCAGCGGCACGGGCAACGACACGATCGGGGCCGATGACGGCAACGACACCGTGCTGGCCGGCGCCGGCAACGACGTGGTCTGGGCCAATGGCGGCAACGATCATGTGGACCTCGATGCCGGGAACGACCTGGCCAGCGGCGACATGGGCGCCGACACCATCCTGGCCGGCGCGGGCAACGACACGGTGTATGGCGGAGAGGGCGACGACCTGATTGCCGCCGGCACGGGCGCCGACCAGGTCTTCGCCGATGGCGGCAATGACCGCGTGGTGATGGATGTCGCGGGCGCCCGCGGCGATGTCTATGACGGCGGCTCGGGGGTCGACACGCTGGTCTTCTCCCTGACCCGGGCGGACTGGATGGGGGCGAGTTTCCAGGGCGACCTGGCGCGCTTCCTCTCGCATTCCGCAAGCACCCCCTGGGCGGATTTCCGCTTCGCCACGCAGTCCCTCACGGTCCGCAGCTTCGAAGCCGCGGCGGTGACGGTGGATGGCGTGGCGCTGACGGCGGCGGATGATTCGGTGGTGGCGGTGGCGGACCGCTTCACCGTCTCCGAGGATGCGGCCAGCGTCGCCGGCAACGTCACGGCCAATGATAGCGTGGCCGACCTGGTGGCGGCGGTGCGGCTGGTGACGGCGGCCAGCGGCGGCAGCCTGGTGCTGGGCGCGGATGGCGCCTTCAGCTGGACGGGCGGCGATGCCTTCCAGGCGCTGCGCGCCGGGCAGAGCGCCGAGGCCACCTTCAGCTATCGCGTGACGGATGCCGATGGCGACACGGGCATGGCGGTCGCGACCATCACCATCCTCGGCGCCAACGACGCGGCGACGATCGGCGGCGAGACCGAGGGCACGATCCGCGCCGGGGCGGCGGAGAAGGTGGGCGGGCGCCTTTCCATCACGGACCTCGATGCCGGTGAGGCCGTGTTCGGCGACGCCAAGGGCCTGGAGGGCCGCTACGGCCATTTCGACTTCGACGCCAAATCCGGCGACTGGACCTATGTGCTCGACATGCCGGCCGACAAGCTGCGCGAGATCGCGAAGGGCGAGGCGCTGGTGGAGACGCTGGTGGTGGTCTCCGCCGATGGCGGCACCAGCCAGGAAGTGACCGTCACCATCGAGGGGGCGCGGGAGAAGGGCGCCAATTTGCTGGTGAATGGCAGCTTCGAGGAGCCCGCCATCAAGGACGGCGCCTGGTCCCCGGTGAAGGATGTGGAGGGCTGGAGCAACAATGGTGGCGCGATCGAGGTCTGGGCCGGCTATGGCGGCATGAAGGCCAGCGACGGCCGCCAGCACATCGAGATCGACTACGACCGCGCCGTGGACCGCATCAGCCAGGAGATCGATGTCGAGGCCGGCGAGAAGTACGTGCTGACCTTCGATGCCCGCGCCCGCACCGACAAGCCGGCGACCGAGGGCTTCGTCGTGGCGTGGAACGAGGAGAAGCTGGCCTTCATCCAGCCCACGACCAAGGAATGGACCAGCTACGAATTCATCGTCGAGGGCCGCAAGGGCATGGACATCCTGGCCTTCGTCGAGGACGCCTCCGGCAATGACAGCTATGGCGGGCTGCTGGACAATGTGGCGCTGCGCGACGCGGTGTGGTGAAGAGGCCGGACCGGCGCCCTCAGTAGGCGACCTTGTCGGGCTTGTTGGCCCAGGCCTCGAAGACCTCCAGCGCCTCGGCCGCCAGCAGGCGGCGCATCGGCAGGCTGCGGGCCTCGATGGGCTTGGGCAGTTCCGTGTAGAGAAGCTCATCGTCGAAGCCGATGGCGGCGGCCTGGAAACGGTCATTCGCATAGGCCACGGCATCGACGCGGGCCCAGTAGAGCGCGGCCAGGCACATCGGGCAGGGCTCGCAACTCGTGTAGACCGTCGCGCCGCGCAGGTCGAAGCGGCCGAGTGCGGCGCAGGCGCGGCGGATGGCGACGACCTCCGCATGCGCGGTGGGGTCGTTGGTGGAGGTGACCTGGTTCCAGCCCTCCGCCACCACCCGTCCCTCCATCACCACCACCGCGCCGAAGGGCCCGCCGGCGCCGGAGGCCATGCCGCGGCGGCTGACCTCGATCGCCTGGCGCATGAAGTCGGCATCGGTCATCGGCACACTCCAACCCTCGACGTTCCAGCGCGGAAGCGCCACCATCCTTCGCATGACGCTTACACTGTCGATCCTCGACCAATCCACCATCGCATCCGGCCGCGGCGCCGATGAGGCGATCCGGGAGACGCTGGCGCTGGCGCGGCTGGCGGACCAATGGGGCTACCACCGCTACTGGATGGCGGAACACCACAACAGCCAGTCCCATGCGGGCACGGCGCCCGAGATCCTCTGCGCCGCCATCGCCGCCACCACCAGCCGCATCCGCATCGGGACCGCCGGCATCATGCTGCCGCACTACTCCGCCCTGAAGGTGGCGGAGCAGTTCCGGGTGCTGGAGGCGATCGCGCCCGGGCGCATCGACCTCGGCGTCGGGCGCGCGCCGGGCAGCGACGGACGCACGGCCTATGCGCTGAACCCGGATGCGGCGCAGGCGGCGGACCGCTTCCCGCAGCAGGTGCAGGATCTGATGGGCTGGCTCGGCGACGGGCTGCCGGAGAGCCATCCCTTCCGGATGGTCGCCGCCAACCCCGTGGTGCCGACAAGGCCGGCGGTGTGGATCCTCGGCTCCTCCGATTTCGGGGCGCAGCTCGCGGCCTATTTCGGCCTGCCCTACTGCTTCGCGCATTTCATCACCGATGGCCGGGGCAGCGAGGAAGCGATGGCGCTGTACCGGGAGGGCTTCCGCCCCCACCCCGCCACGCCGGGGCGCCTGGCCGCGCCGCAGGGCGCCGTCGCGGTCTTCGCGCTGGCGGCGGCGACGGAGGCCGAGGCGCATCGCCTGTTCAAGTCCCGCGCCCTGTGGCGGCTGTTCCGGGACAAGGGGGTCTTCCCGCCGCTGCCCACGGTGGAGGAGGCGGAAGCCTACCCCTACACGCCGGACGATCTGGCGCGGATCGAGCGGATGCGCGCGCGGGCGATCATCGGCGCGCCGGACCAGGTGCTGGCGCGGCTGCGGGCGCTGGCCGCGGCGCATGGGGTGGAGGAGGTGGCGGTGCTGACCCCCTGCCACGATGCGGAGGCGCGGCGGACTTCCTATCGACTGCTGGCGGAGGCGAATGCGCCGGGGATCGCGAAGGCGGCGTGACGTGACATTTTAGTCGCTAACCCGTTTAAGCCGATTATGCCGATTTAGGACGTTTAGTCGCATTCCACGCATCGGCGGCGGGCGGCATCCGGGCGTGGATGGAGCGTTCCGGGCGTGGCTGGGGCCTTGGCTGACCGCGGATGATGCGGCAATTTTTCCTATCTGTCAAGCCGGGCGTTTCGCCGTGTTGCGCGGCCTGTGCCGCGCTGTTTCACCCGGCCCGCCGCGGCATTGACCCTGCCGCCCCCCTCGCCGCAGGGTCCCTGGGCCGCGAGGAGCCGCATCATGTCCTACCGAACCATCCCGAGCATCGGGCAGGCGCATGGCAATTCCTGCTGGGCGGCGTGCCTCGCCTGGTGGCTGAAGGCGGTGGCGGGCGGGCGGCCTTCCTGGAGCCAGGCGAAGATCATGGAGATCTACCACCGCAGCCTGGACGGGGATGGCGCGATGATCCCGGAATACATGGTCCAGGCCTGGCGGAACGACCAGCGGCTGAAGATGGGCACCATGGTGTTCAAGACGCCCAACGCCACGCTGGACCGGCTGCCGATCGGGCCGACGCCGGTCTGCATCGCCTTCAAGCACCTGACCGGCTTCGCCCATATGAACGTCATCTGGCCGAGTGAGCCCGGGAAGGTCTGGTGCATGGAGCCCTACTGGCCCTTCCCCGGCGTCAACGGCAAGCGGACCGGGCGCTTCGTGGAGCGGGAGATCAACGACCA
>NZ_FOSQ01000018.1 GCF_900114315.1 Falsiroseomonas stagni DSM 19981 | reverse complement strand
ATGATCCGCCCCTTCCGCCCTCAGGCGCAGCGAATCACACATCGACAGCGCACCAACATCACCATCGAGTCAGCCATTCAGGGCGCTGGTATCAGTTCGGACCAGAAGCGCGTGACCCAGGGCTGCTGCCGCAGCAGCGCCTGCGTCCGCAGCGCGGGATCGGGCGCCCGGGCGGGCTCCGCTTCCGGGAACCAGGGCGCCGGCGGGCCGGGGTCTTGCACCGGGATGGCCAGGGGTGCCGGTTCAGGGCCTGGCGCCGGCGCGGGCCGGAACCGCTCCGGCTCGAACACCCGGTCCAGCAGGTCGATTCGCCGCAGCCGCGCATCGATGCCATGCGCGGCCTCGCAGGCCGGCAGCAGTGCCAGTAACACCAGGGGCCATCGTCGCATGGCCCCGCAACGGCCACGCACCCGAACGGATGCGCGATGTCGCGCAGGCGTGACTACGCCCCGGCCAGCGTCAGCCCCTCGATCCGCAAGGTGGGCGCATCCGTGCCCCGCCGGAACACCAGGTCATTCGCCGCGGTCAGGTTGAGGAAGATGTCCTTCAGATTGCCCGCGATGGTGATCTCGCTCACCGCTTCCGCCAGCGCGCCGTCGCGGATCATGAAGCCCGCGGCGCCGCGGCTGTAGTCGCCCGTCACGCCGTTCACGCCCATGCCGATCAGGTCGGTGACGTAGAGCCCCTCCCTGATATCGGCCATCAGCGCCTGGGGCGTCAGCGTCCCCGCTTCCAGCCACAGATTGGAAGCCGCCGGCCCCGGCGGCCCGCTGGTGCCGCGGCTGGCATGGCCGGTGGAGGCGAGCCCCAGCTGCCGCGCGCTGCGCCAGTCCAGGATGAAGGTCGTCAGCACCCCATCCTCGACGATCGCGCGCGGCGTCCCCGCCATGCCTTCCCCGTCGAAGGGACGGGACCGCAGCCCGCGCCGCCGCAGCGGGTCGTCCTTCACCGTCAGCCCCTTGGCCAGCACCTGGGTGCCGACGCGCCCCGCGAGGAAGCTCGTCCCACGCGCGACCGAGGCCCCGTTGATGGCCCCCAGCAGGTGCCCGAGGATGGAGGACGACACGCGCGGGTCGAACACCACCGGGATGCGCGCCGTCTTCGCCCGCACCGGGTTCAGCCGCGCCAGCGCCCGCTCCGCCGCCCTTCGCCCGATCGCGACGGGGTCGTCGAGATCCTCCAGGTGGACGACCGAGGAGAAATCGTAGTCCCGCTCCATCCCCGTCCCGCTGCCCGCCAGCGCGGTGCAGGAGATGCCGTGGGAGGTTCGCGAATAGGCCGCCGCGAAACCCGCGCTGGTGGCGAGTGCCACCCGCACCCGGCCCCAGGAGGCATCCGCCCCCTCGCTGTTCGTCACGCCGGGGACGGCCAGCGCCGTCTCCTCCGCCGCCGCCGCGCGGGCGATCAGTTCCTCCGCGCTCGGCTCGCTCAGGTCGTCCAGGTCGAGCGGCCCGGCATCCCGCGGTGCGTCGAAATGGTCGGCCAGCCCGCCAAAGGGATCCTCCGGCACCACCCGCGCCATCGCGACGGCCCGTTCCGCCAGCGCCGCGAAGCCCTTCGGGTCCGCGACGGTGGTGGAGACGATCGCCTGCCGCTTGCCGACGAAGACCCGCAGCCCGAGGTCGAAGCCCTCCGACCGTTCCAGCTGTTCGATCTTGCCGAGACGGCGAGACACGGAAAGCGAGGCGTTCTGTACGTGCAGCGCATCCGCGCTGTCCGCACCAGCGCGCTTCGCTGCGGCAACGAGGTCCGCAAGCACCTCAAGATTGTTCATGCCGCCAGCCTCTGCGCGATCTCCGCCAGCCCCGGCACCTTGCTCGCCGGGCCCAGCGCCGTCAGCGTCGGCGGCGCGCGGAACATGCGCGCGGCCGCTTCCTGCACCTGCGCGACGGTGACGCCGGCGATGCGCGCCTTCGTCTCCTCCACCGGGATGATGCGGCCATGCACCTGCAGCTGCCGCGCCAGCTGTTCGCAGCGGCTGCCCGTGCTCTCCAGCGACATGAGGAGCGAGGCGCGAAGCTGCGCCTTGGCGCGGTTCAGCTCATCCTCCGTCACGTCGGTCTGCACCTTCAGCAGCTCCGACAGCGTCACCGGCACCAGCTCCTCCGCCTGGTCCTCGCCCGTGCCCGCATAGACCGCGAACAGCCCATGATCCTGGAAGGGGGAGGCGAAGGAGTAGATGGAGTAGACGAGGCCCCGTTTCTCCCGGATCTCCTGGAACAGCCGCGACGACATGCCGCCGCCCAGCAACGTCGAGAGAAGCTGCGTCGCCGTATGCAGCTTGTCCGTCGCGGAAACCGACGGAAATCCCAGCACCAGGTGCACCTGGTCGAGGTCCCGTTCCTCCCGGAACTCGCCGCCCGTGTAGCGGGAAGGCTCCATCGCCGCCTCGGCGGCCGTCGGCAGGTCGCTGAAATGCATCTGCACGAGGTCGAGCAGCGCCTCATGCTCCAGCGCGCCGGCGGCCGCGACCACCATGCGGCTCGGCCCGTAGTGGCGGCGCATGTAGCCGGTCAGGGCTTCCCGCGTCATGGCGGAGACCGTCTCCTCCGACCCCAGCACCGGCCGCCCCATCGCCTGCTCGGCATAGGCGGTGGACTGGAAATGATCGAAGACGATGTCGTCCGGCGTGTCGTTCGCCTGGCCGATCTCCTGCAGGATCACGCCGCGCTCGCGCTCCAGCTCCTCCGGCACGAAGGAGGAATGGCTGAGGATGTCGCCGATGATGTCGGCGGCCAGGCCCACATCCTCCTTCAGCACCTTGGCGTAGTAGGCGGTGTTCTCCCGTGACGTGTAGGCGTTCAGATGCCCGCCGACATTCTCCATGTCCCGCGCGATGGTGGCCGCATCCCGCCGTTCCGTGCCCTTGAAGGCCATGTGCTCCAGGAAGTGGGAGACACCGTTCTCCGCCGCCGCCTCGTGCCGCGTGCCGGCATTCACATAGGCGCCGATGGAGACGGTCTCCACGCGCGGCATCCTCTCCGACACCACGGTCAGGCCGTTCGGCAGGCGGGTCAGGCGGATGGCGTCGTTCTGGGATTCGGGCATGGGTCTTGTTGTCCTTGTGCCCCCGGGGGCGCCGAGAGGCGTTGGTTCGGGGCCGCCTTCAGGCGGTGTTGCGCCGGATATGGGCCCGCACGAAGGATTCCACCTGGCCGAGATCATTCGGCAGGCGCGTGAAACGCTCCGGCCGGTCATAGAGGTCCGCCAGCCGCGGCGGCAGCGGCGCCTCCAGCCCCGTGGCCTGGCGCACCGCATCCGGGAATTTCGCGGGATGCGCGGTGGCGGCGACGATCACCGGGATGGCGGGGTCGGCGGGCGGCACATGCATCGCCGCGGCGATGCCGATCGCGGTGTGCGGATCGGCCAGGTAGCCCTGGCCATGCAGCCTCGTGATTTCCTCGAGTGTCCCGGGATCGTCCAGCGCGAAGCCGCGGAAGACCTGGCAGGCGCTTTTCCAGGCGGCATCCGGGATCGGCATCTTCCCCTCCGCCCGGAAGCGGCGCATCGCCTCCGCCGTCGCCTTCGCGTCGCGGCCCAGCATCTCGAACAGCAGGCGCTCGAAATTGGAGCTGACCTGGATGTCCATGGACGGGGAGTGAGACGGCTCCACCGCGCGGGCCGACATGTCGTTGCCCGTGATCCAGCGCACCAGGATGTCGTTGCGGTTGGACCCGACGATGAGCTGGGAGATCGGCAGCCCCATGCGCCGCGCCGCCCAGGCCGCGAGCACATTGCCGAAATTGCCCGTCGGCACCGCGAAGGCCACTTCCCGGTCCGGCGCCCCCAGGGCCAGGGCGGAGGCGACGTAGTACGGGATCTGCAACGCGATCCGCGCCCAGTTGATGGAATTCACCGCGGAAAGCCGGACCTCGCCGCGGAACTCCGCATCGGCGAACATCGCCTTCACCAGGTCCTGGCAATCGTCGAAGGACCCGTCCACGGCGATGTTGGCGACATTGTCGGCCATCACCGTCGTCATCTGCCGGCGCTGCACCGCGCTTGTCCGCCCCTCGGGGTGCAGGATGACGATGTCGATGGCGCTGCGATCGCGGCAAGCCTCGATGGCGGCCGACCCGGTATCGCCGGAGGTCGCGCCGACGATCGTCACACGCTCCCCCCGCCTCGTCAGCACATGGTCGAACAGCGGGCCGAGGGCCTGCATCGCCATGTCCTTGAAGGCGAGCGTCGGGCCGTGGAACAGTTCCAGCGCAAAGGTCCGGTGGTCGATCTGCACCAGCGGCGCGACGGCGGGGGTGGAGAAGCTGGCATAGGCCCGCTCCAGCATCGGCCGCAGCGTCGCCTCATCCGGCTGGCCACCCGTGAACAGCGACAGGATGCGGGCCGCCAATTGCGGATAGGGCAGGCCACGCAGCTTGCGCCACTCGGCGCTGGTCAGCACCGGCCAGGTTTCGGGGACGAAAAGCCCGCCATCCTCGGCCAGGCCGGCCAGGAGCACGCCTTCGAAATCGCGGGGCGGCGCATCGCCGCGGGTGGAGATGTAGCGCATGGGCCGCAACCTAGTGCGGCGGGGGCCGGCGGGCGAGGGGAGGCGCGGGTGATTCAGGGGAGGGCGCTGCCCTCCCCAGACCCCACCTGCCAGGGCCGAACCGGCCCTGGACTGTCATCAGATTGAATCCAAACACAAAACAGCACGGCACGCGCATTGCTGGACCAGGCGCGAAACGAGCGGAAACCGACCGATGCGCGCGCTGCTTGCCCTGTTCCTGGTCATCCCCGGCCTGGCCCTTGCCCAATCCGGGCCCGCCATCCGCATGATCGTCCCCTTCGCGCCCGGCGGCGCCAGCGACGTCACGGCGCGGATCGTGGCGCCCCCACTCTCCGCCGCGCTCGGCCGGACCATCGTGGTGGAAAACCGCCCCGGCGCCGGCGGGATGCTGGGGGCGGAAGCGATGGCCCGTGCGGCGCCCGACGGCAACACCATCGGCATCTCCAACACCTCCCCCCACGGGATCGTGCCCCTCGCCGCCGCCAACCCGCCCTACGACAGCGACCGCGATTTCACCCACATGGCGATGGTGGCGGAGACGCCGACCGTGCTGCTGGTGCCCGCCGCCAGCCCCTACCGGACCCTCGCGGATTTCCTGGCGGCGGCGAAGACACGCAGCCAGGGCCTGAGCTTCGCCTCCACCGGCGTCGGATCGCTCCAGCACCTGCAAGGGGAGATGCTGGGCAGCCTGACCGGCGCCCGCCTGGTCCATGTGCCCTATCGCGGCACCGGCCCCGCGCTCCAGGACCTGATCGGCGGCACGGTGGACAGCCTGCTCACGCCCCTCGCCGGCACCACCGGCGCCATCACCGGCGGCCAGGCCCGCGCGCTGGCCGTCTCCTCCACCGACGCCTTCGCGCCCCTGCCGGGGGTGCCGACCTACGCCTCCCTCGGCTTCCCGGCGCTGTCCGCCACGTCCTGGACGGGCGTCTCCGGCCCCCGAGGCATGGACCCGGCCTTCGTCGCCCGGGTCAACGCCGCCATGGCGCGCATCGTGGCAGAGCCCGACACGGTGCAGCGCCTGGAAGCCGCCGGGCTCTACCCGCCGGCCCGCGCCCTGACGGCGGCGGAATTCCAGGCGGTGGTCGCGGATTTCGCGCGGATCTGGGCGCCGGTGGTGAAGGCGGCGGGGGTGCAGCAGAACTGAGGAAGCCTCACCGCAGCCGGGCCAGCCAGCGCCGCCAGGCTGGCAATGGCGGGGCGATCGGGTCCTCGGGATCGCAATCGGCACGGCTCTGGCTGCGCGTGTGATGGGCGGCTGTGCGTGCGGCCAGGCGGGCACCCAGGCCGGGTGGCACCGCCGGCCAGTCCGCGCCACGCGGCACCAGGACGCCCGCCGCCGGCCGGCCGAACCCCGCCGCCACGTCGTCCGCCCACCGCGGATAGCGGCAGGCTTCCAGGAAGCGCAGCGTCTCCGGCAGGTCCCGCACCCGGCCGGATCGCGCGATCCAGCGGATGTCCAGCCCTGTCTGTTCCAGGAAGCGGAACAGGGCCAGCATCTCGTTGAACAGCCAGGTATCGTAGTTCACCGCCTCATCCAGGTGGATCGCCGTGCCGGGGGCGATCAACGGCGCCAGCCCGACCAGGCCCTGGTGGGCGGAGATGTAGATATCGCAATCCAGGTTCAGCAGGGCGACGGGTGCTGTCGCCGTGGCGGCGAAGCGCCGGACCGTCTGGTCGAAGAAGCCTTCATGGAACGTGCAGTTGCGGGGCAGGCGCGGTGCCGCGGGGATGGCGAAATCCTGCTGCCAGTCCGGGCGGCCATCCTGGGGGAAGCCGACCAGGCTGTCGAAGCCGTGGAAGTGCCGCCATGGTTGCTGCCGTGCCGAGCGGCGAAGGCTGCGGCCACGCCACACCCCGAGTTCCACGCCGAAGCCTTCTCGCGGTGCCGCGGCCAGTGCGGCGTCAAGACACCCGTAGCGCCCGCGCGCCACTGGCGCGGCGGCAAGGGCAGGAAGGCTTGCCATCAGGAAGGCCGCATAGCGCTCCTGGTCGAGCTCGGCATTCGAACCATCCAATCCGGCAGTCCCCAACCCCTCGTCACGATCATGGAAACCGAGCAGTACCGACCGCGGCGCCGCGCGTGGTTCCGCATTTCCGTCTGGTGGGGGGTGATAGGATGGTTCGATAAAGCAACGCAATGGGCGGCGGCGCCCTCACGCCGTCCAGGCCACCATCGTCGCCCGCGCGCCTTCATGCCTCATGGTCAGCGCCCGCTGCGTCGTCGCCGAGCCGTTGACGAACAGGGTCCCGCATCCGCCCCTGCTCGATGATCGCCCGAGGGCGTGAGCGACGAGGCTCAACCTGGTTGCCAAGGCTTTCAGGCGCGGTGAGCGGTCCAGAGGGGAAGTTTGCGGGCATCCCGATTGGGGGTTAATTCCCATCCCTGCGGCAGAGTTGCAGCGTATCGGTGGTTCGCCGAGTTGGATGGACGTAGTCGTGACAAGCTGGAAGCGCCGGATCGCCAACGCGATTGAACAGGTATCGGGTGCCTTGGTCATTCCGCCGCACGAGGTGCATCTGGGTCCGGAGCGGATGCACCTGCGCCGGTTCTTCAAGCATTTTGGAGTCGACTGCGTCTTCGATATCGGCGCCAACGCCGGACAGTATGCCGAGATGTTGCGAGAGGCGGTCGGCTTTCGCGGCCCGATCATCTCCTATGAGCCGATCCCCGAGCTGGCTGCCCAGTTGCAGCGGCGCGCTGCCGGGGATCCAGGCTGGCACGTAGAGGCGCTGGCGCTTGATCGGGAGGCCGGGCCGGCCTTGTTCAACGTGATGGCGGATTCGCAGTTCAGCAGCCTGCGCCAGCCTTCCCAGGACCAGCCCGGGATCTTTCGCGCCGACAACCTGGTGCGCCGGCAGGTCCCGGTGCTGCGGACGACACTGGCTCGGGAGTTCGCCAGGTGGCAGGACCGGCTGCACTTCAGGCGACCGTTCCTGAAGATGGATACGCAGGGGAACGACCTGGCCGTGGTGGAGGGTGCCGAAGACGCCTTGCAGTCTTTCGTCGGGCTGCAGAGCGAACTGGCCATTCGCCGGCTGTATGAGGGTGCCGCCGGCTACGCCGAGACCATCGCCGGCTACGAGGCCCGTGGCTTCGAGCTCAGCGCGCTCGTGCCGAACAACGCCGGGCATTTCCCGCTACTGGTCGAGATCGACTGCCTGATGTACCGCCGGGATGCCGCGCAGGTGGGATGATACGCGGCCTGTGAAGCAGGAAGCGCGGATCGTCCATGTCGCGCCCCGCCCGTGGTGTTCCATCCGGGCCTTTTCCGCCCCTCCGGCACGACCAGACTTGCCGATGCAACCAGCACCGGCGGCACCCGGCGCCTGGCAGGGTCAGAAAATCCCCTGCGGACCCTGAGCCGCCGGCATTCCCAAACGGTCTCTGAACCGGCCCGGGAATTCAGCGGCATTCGGGCCGCCCTCACGCCGTCCAGGCCACCATCGTCGCCCGGGCGCATTCATGCATCACGGTCAGCGCCCGCTGCGTCGTCGCCGTGCCGTTGACGAAGAGGTTCTCCCCCCCGCCCCGCATCCGATCCAGCTTGATGATCGCCTGGTCGAAATGGCTGTGGTTGGACAGGAACACGTCGATGTTCCGCTGCCCCGCCACGTCCCGCGCCCGTGCGGTGCCGTCGATGTAGCTTTGCAGCCGGGGGATGCGGTCCGGCTGCCGGCCGAAATTGAAGGAGGTCCCGCCCCACAGCATCGCCCGGTGCGTGGCCGCGCCCTGCTTCAGGTCGAAGATCAGGCTGATGGTGCCCCGCGTATGGCCCGGGGTGGACAGGATGTCGACCACCGTATCCCCCAGCCTCACCTGGCTGCCGTCACTGACGGAGATGTCGCGCCGGGGCGGGCGGCCGAGCTCCGGCCGGTCGAACTCCAGCTGGCCGGATTCCATCATCTGCCAGTCCACCTCGCTCGCCACCACGCGGGTGCCGTAGCGGCGGCTGAAATGGCCGCAGCCGCCGTAATGGTCGGCATGGCCATGCGTCACGATCACCAGCTTCACCTGGGCGGGGTCCAGGCCGAGGCGACGCAGCCCCCCCTCCACGTCCCGCTCGACCATGGCGTCATTGTCCATGCCATCGATCAGGATGATGCCGTCGCTGGTCAGCAGCGCCCAGGCGCTGACCCAGTGGTTGCCCAGGAAGACGAGGTTTTCGAAGGCCCGGGCCGGCGGGGGCGTCGGCATGGCGCGCAGGTCATTGGGGGAGGGCAGGCGCAGCCCCGGGGTGGGGGCCGCTTCCTCGCCCAGGCGCAGCAGGTGCCGCAGGTCGTCCCCCGCCGCCTGGCGCGCTGCCTCCAGGTGCCGCTGCACGCCGGCGGATTGGGCCACGGCCTCGCTGATCGGCAGGCCGGAGGCGACGCAGCAGGCGCAGCCCATCGCCAGCAATTGCCGGCGGCTCGGCGTCACGGCCTCGGCCCGCAGGGTCGTCGTGGCGCGCTTCCTGAAGATGGACATGGGGGTTCCTCCGTCTCTTGCCGGCATGCTGCACCCGCCGGCCGCGCCGTGCCAACGGCAAACGCGCCCACCCTCGTGACGCGGCCGGACCTTCCCAAGGACCGCCCTTCTGCCCTACCCATCGGGGAAACCAACAGGCCGGGAACGACGATGGAAGAGGTCGAGTGCGTGGTGGTGGGCGCGGGCGTGGTCGGCATCGCCGTCGCGCGCGCCCTGGCGCTGGCGGGGCGGGAAGTCCTGGTGCTGGACGCGGCCGAGGGCATCGGCACGGAGACCTCCTCCCGCAACAGTGAGGTCATCCACGCCGGCATCTACTACAAGGCCGGCAGCCTGATGGCGAAGACCTGCGTGGCCGGCAAGAAGAAGCTCTATGCCTATTGCGCCGAACGCGGCGTGCCCCACAGCAATTGCGGCAAGCTCATCGTCGCGACCAGCCAGGCGGAGGCCGAACAGCTGGAGGGCATCCGCCAGCGCGCCGCGGTGAATGGCGTGGACGACCTTCGCCTCATCTCGGGCGCGGAGGCGCGGGCGATCGAGCCGATGCTGACCTGCACGGCGGCCCTCGTCTCCCACACCACCGGCATCGTGGACAGCCACGCCTTCATGCTGGCGATGCAGGGGGATGTGGAGCATGCCGGCGGCATGTTCGTCTTCCACGCGCCGGTGGAGGGTGTGACCGTCACCAATTCAGGCTTCGCGCTCCAGGTGGGCGGCGCGGAGCCGATGCAGTTGCACACGCGGATGCTGGTGAATGCGGCGGGCCTGCATGCACCGGCGCTGGGCCGGAAGATCGCGGGCCTGCCGCCCGAGCATGTGCCGACGGCCTATTACGCCAAGGGCAACTACTTCACGCTGGCGATGAAGTCCCCTTTCAGCCGCCTGATCTATCCCGTGCCCGTGCCGGGGGGGTTGGGCACGCATCTGACCATCGACCTCGGCGGCCAGGCGCGGTTCGGGCCGGATGTCGAGTGGATCGACAGCATCGAGTACAGCGTCGATCCGCGGCGCGGCGACAGCTTCTACGAGTCGATCCGCCGGTGGTGGCCGGAATTGCCGGATGGCGTGCTGGCGCCGGGCTATTGCGGCATCCGCCCGAAGACGGTGCCGAAGGGCGCGCCCGGCCAGGATTTCGTGGTCCAGGGCCCCGCCGTCCACGGCGTCCCTGGCCTGGTCAACATGTTCGGCATCGAGAGCCCCGGCCTGACGGCCTCGATGGCCCTGGCTGACGAGGTCCTGCTGGCGTTCGGCTAGACTCGAAAAGCCCTCTCCCCAGCGGGGAGAGGGTTGGGTGAGGGGAGATCCCTTACACCGTGAAGGGCACGCCGATCTCCGGCACCAGCACCTTCGCCTTCGCCCCTGCCATGGCGCTGACGAAGGCGTCTGGCGTCGCCGCCAGCATCCCGAAGGTGCCGAAGTGGCAGGGGATGGCCGTCGTCACGCTCGGCAGGAAGCGGTTCACGGCGAGGGCGCCGCGCTTGCCGTCCATGGTGAAGCGGTCGCCGACCGGCACGAAGGCGACGGAGGGCTTATGCAGCTCATCGATCAGCGCCATGTCGGAGAACACGTCCGTGTCGCCCATGTGGTAGATCGTGGGCTCGCCCGCGATCTTCGGCGTCACCACCAGGCCACCCGGCAGGCCGAGGTCCTGCGTGATGCCGTTCTCGTCCATGACGGCGGAGGAGTGAAAGGCGATGGTCATGGTGGTCGTGAACTCGCCCTGGTCGGTCGTGCCGCCGGTGTTCATCGGGTCCATGGCCTTCAGCCCCTTGCGGGCGAGGAACATGCAGATTTCGAAATTGGCGACGATTTTGGCGCCGGTGCGTTCATGGATCGCCAGCGCGTCGCCGACATGGTCGCTATGGCCATGGGTGATCAGCACATGCGTGGCGCCGGCGGCGGCCGCGACGGGGTCGCCCTTGAAGACCGGGTTGCCGGTCAGGAAGGGGTCAATCATCACGACGGCGTTGCCGAATTCAAGCCGATAGGCCGAATGGCCGAACCAGGTGACCTTCATCTGTCTTCTCCCGAAGCGTATGACGCCTGTCTAGCAAAGGCGCGCCCCGGGCGCAGCCCGGTCACTAATGTCCATGGCGCAGCCCGGTCACTACTGCCCATGGCGCAGCCCGGGGTCAGCCCTTGGGCGACAGCACCTTCCATATCCCGCTCGCCGCCAGCACGGGCTTGCCGCCCTGGGTCAGCATGCCGCGGATGAAGACCACGCTGCGGGTCTGCCGGGTGATGTCGCCGCGCACCTCCACGAACAGGTTCATGTCGCCCGGCGCCAGGTAATGCAGGTCGAGCTGGATGGTCGCGATCGGCACGCGCCCCACGGCTTCGCGCACCGTGCGGCCCAGCGAATGGTCCATGTAGGTCGCCAGGATGCCGCCATGGATCACGCCGCGGCCGTTGTTCAGCGCCGCGTTGGGCTGGAAGCCCAGCGAGAAGCCGGTGGCGTCCGTCCGCAGCCACATGGGGCGGAGGAATTCGGGCAGGCCCCAGGCCTCGGTCTGTTCCCAGCCTTCCGTCGCGGGGTCGAAGCTCATGCCGTCGGGGTCTCGTCCATTGTCCCGCACACCATGTCGCTCGGCGGGGGCGAAGGCCAGGGGAGGGGCCTCAGCGGCGTCCCCCGCGCGGGCTGCCGGCCCGCGGGGGGCGGGCGGCGGCCTGGCGCGCGACCTTGCCGGCGGCCTTGCCCGGGGGCGGGGAGCCAGGCCTGGCCTGCGCCATCGCGAGCACCAGCGCCGCCATCTCCTCCGCCAGGGCCTCGACGGAAAGCCGCCCCTGCGGCCGGTACCAGACATAGGCCCAGCCCACCATGCCGCCGATGGCGAGTGCCGCGAGCCGCGGATCGGCGATCCGGAACTCCCCCGTCGCGGTGCCTTCCGTCAGCAGCCCGGCCAGCTTGCGGTCGAAATCGCGGCGCATCTGGCTGATGCGCTCATAGTCCCGCGGCAGCAGGTTCTTCTCCTCCCGCGTGAAGATGGCGATGTATTTCTGGCTCTGCAGCACCGCCGTCACGAAGCGCCGGCCGAGGGCGTCCAGCTTCTCCGTCGGCGTGGCGTCGGCCATGGCCAGGGCGCCTTCCATGGCCTGCAGGGCCGCGGCGACGCCGCGGGAGCAGATCTCGGCGAGCAATTCGCTCTTCGCGCTGAAATGCGCGTAGATGAAGGGCTTCGTGACACCCAGCCGTTCCGCCACGGCGTCCAGTGTCGTGTTCTCGTAGCCACGTTCGTAGAAGAGTTCGACGGCGGCGGTGAGGATACGCTCACGCTTCAGCGCGGCGACCTCATCCCTGATGCCCATGGCGGGCGCGGGGCTGGATGGCGACATGAGGGGGAGGAACGGCCTTCGTGCAGTCGAGTCTCGATGTCACCTGTATAGCCCATACAGGTTGAAGGCCAGCATGAAGGCGGGTTTGCGCGACCGCCGCATTGCGTTTCGCGCGCCGTTCCGCGCAGCATGACGGGGTCTTTCATCCAGCACGGGACAAGCCGATGCCACGCCTGACGCGACGCCAAGTGCTGGCCGCCACACCCCCGCTGATGATCCCCGCGCTGCAAGGCCCTGCGGCGCAGGCCCAGCCGGCCTTTCCGGGCCGGCCCGTCCGGCTGGTCTCCGGTTTCGCGCCGGGCGGGGCCACCGATGTGCTGGCGCGCAGCATGGCGGACCGGCTGACGGGGCTGTGGCGGCAATCCGTGGTGGTGGAGAACCGGCCCGGCGCCGGCGGCAACATCGCCGCCGAATACGTCGCCCGCGCCGCGCCGGACGGGCATGTGCTGCTGCTCGGCACCTCCGCGCAGGTGCAGTCGGCGGGGCTGTTCTCCCGCCTGCCCTACCACCCGCTGCGGGACTTCACGCCGCTGCTGCTGATGGCGGGCTACCCGGTGGCGCTGGTCGTGCATCCCGCCCTGCCGGTGCGCAGCCTGGCCGACTTCATCGCCCTGGCCCGGACGCGGCCCGGGGAGGTGACGCTCGCCTCCTCCGGCATCGGCAACACGCCGCATCTGGCGGCGCTGCTGCTGGCGCAGATGGCGGGGGTGGAGTTCACGGTGGTGCAATACACCGGCGCCGCGCTCGGCCAGGCCGCGGTGCTGAACGGGGAGGTGAATGGCGCCTTCCAATCCATGCTGCTGGCCAAGCCCGCCGTCGAATCGGGCCGGGAACGCGCGTTGGGCACCACGGGGGCCGCGCGCTGGCCGGAGATGGCCGATGTGCCGACCATCGCCGAACAGGGCTATCCGGGCTTCGAGGCCGGCAGCTGGTTCGGCATCCAGGGGCCGCCCGGGATGGCGCCTGGCCTGGTGGCAAGGCTGCATGGCGACCTGGCCACCGCCTTCGCCGACCCGGCGCTGCGGGCCCGCCTGGCCGCCGCCGGATTCGGCCTGCGGGAAGCCGGCCCCGCCGCCTTCGCCGCGCTGATGGAGGAGGAATTCACCCGCTGGGCGCGAGTGCTGCGCGAAGCCGGAATCCGCCCGGAATGAGCGGCGCGCCCCTCAGGCCCGGGCGGAGAGCACGGAGAGGAAGCGCCGGTTCCAGGGCATCTGGCGCAGGACCTGGACCACGCCGACCTGGCCCGTGACGCCCCCGAAGACCAGGAAGGCCCCGACCATCACGACGATCAGGTGGAACCATGGGGAGACGAGGAGGCCCAGCACCTCGCCGAGGATCAGCAGGCTGCCGACGGCGATCTGCCCCTGGCGCGCCAGGTCGATCGGCCGTCCCTCCTCCTCCACCACCGGCAGCCCGGCGGCATGCCAGGCATCCAGCCCGCCTTCGATGACGCAGACATGGCAGCCCGGCACGCGGGCCAGCAGCCGCGGCCCATTGGCTTCGGTGCGCGCGCCGGTCCGGCAGTGGAACAGCACCGTGGTGCCCGGCGTCACCGCCAGCGCCACCTGTTCCAGCCGTGACAGGGGCAGGTTGCGCGCCCCCGGGATGCGGCGAAGCGCATGTTCATCCGATTCACGGACATCGACGAGGACCGCGCCCTCATCTCGCATCAGGCGGACGGCTTCGGCAGGCACGACACTGCGCGGCATGGGCATCCAGTCCCTGGTCATCGCGGTGGTGACAAAGCGGGCTCTATCTGTCTCATGATTGGCGTCAGGTCCAGTATAAACAGGGTTCCCACCAGTATCGACGACGGCGATCGCGACGCATTAATCAGGAACTGGGACGTCATCTCTCGAATATGCGTCAGTCACGATAATGAGGCGTGCGGCCCCTCAACCGCAGCGCACCGACATGCCGCCATCCACCACCAACTCCGTGCCCGTGATGAAGCGCGCCTCGTCGGAGGCGAGGAACAGCACGGCATTCGCGGTGTCACGCCCATCGCCGGCGAAGCCCATCGGGATGCGCGCGATGCGGGATTTGATCAGCGCCTCCACATCGCCGCCCGCGCGCTGGCCGGCCAGGCGCGTTTCCACCATGGGTGTATGCATCTGCCCCGGCACCACGGTGTTCACGCGGATGCCCTTGGTCGCGTACTGGATGGCGACGACCTTTGACATCTGGATGACGCCGGCCTTGGAGGCCGCGTAGGCCACCTGCGCCGCGCCGGTCCAGCGGATGCCGCTGGTGGAGGCCAGGTTGACGATGGCGCCGCCGCCCTGGTCCACCATCACCGGCAGCACATGCTTGCAGCCCAGGAACACGCTTTTCAGGTTGTGGTCGATCTGCGCGTCCCAGACTTCCTCCGCCATCTCCACCGGCCCGCCGGCGGCCGATCCGCCGACATTGTTGACCAGCACGTCGATCCTTTTGTGTTCCGCCACGATGTCGCGGATGATGGCGGCGACGCTGTCGCTCTCCGTCACGTTGCCGGTCACGGGAATGAAGCGGCCGCCCGCTTCCGCCGCCTTCGCCGCCGTCTCCTCCATTGCCGCAGCGTTGCGGTCCACGCCGATGACGGTCGCACCCTCCCGCGCGAAGCCCACCGCGATGGCGCGGCCATTGCCCCAGCCTGGCCCCACCGATCCCGCGCCGGTCACGAGCACGACCTTGCCGGCAAAACGCTGAGTCATCCGTTCATTCCTCAATCGAGCACGATGTTCGCGGCCTGCGCCACGCGCCGCCAGCGCGCGATCTCGGCCCGCTGGAAGGCGCCATAGGCCGCGGGTGAATTCGCCACCACGGTGTAGCCGCCCGCTTCCAGCGTGGCCGCGTTGGAAGGCTCCTTGAGCACGGCGGCGATCTCCGCGCTGATCGTCTCCAGCAGCGCCGCCGGAATGCCGGCCGGCCCCATGACCGCCTGCCAGGAGGAGACGTTGAAGTCGGGCAGCCCGGCCTCCGCCGCCGTCGGCACCTCCGGCAGCAGGGGGCTGCGTTCGGCGGCGGTGACGAGCAGCGCGCGCAGCCTGCCCTCCCGCACCGGGCCGATGATGCTGCCGAGCCCCTGGAAACTGACCTGCACCGTCCCCGCCAGCTGGTCCATCACCGCCGTGGCGCCGCCGCGGGAGGGAACATGCGTCGCTTCCGTCCCCGTCAGCTGCGTGAACAATTCCATCGTCAGGTGAGGGGAGGATCCGATGCCGCTGGTGGCATGGAACACCTGGCCGGGCCGCGCCTTCATCCAGGCGATGAGTTCCGGCAGGTTGCGCACCGGCGCGACCGAGGGGTTCACCACCAGCACATTCGGCGTCGTCACCGCCAGCGTGACGGGCGCGAAATCCACCAGCGGATCATAGCCGGGATTGCGGTACAGCACGGCATTCAGCGCGAAGGCACCGATGGAGCCCACCATCAGCGTGTGCCCGTCCGGCGCCGCGCGCATCAGCAGCCGCGCCGCGAGTTGCCCATTGGCGCCAGGCCGGTTCTCAACCACCACCGGCTGGCCGCGACGCTCCGACAGCCTGGTGTTGATCGCCCGCGCGGCGATGTCGGAGGCGCCGCCCGGCGCGAAGGGCACCAGCAGCGTCACGGGCCTGGTCGGCCAGGCGCCCTGCGCCAGCGATGGCGTGGCCATCAGCCCCGCGACCAGCCCCATGCCCTGCCGGCGGGTGATCCCTGCCATGCGCTTCCTCCTGCTTCTTCTGGCGCCCAGGGTTACGGCGCTTCGGCCCCCCCGGCAACCGCTTGCCAGAAGCGCCGCGCGCTCTACCCTTCGCCGCCAAGAAATCCCCGAGGAAGCGCATGAGCCGCAACACCCAGCACTACATCCCCGTGCGCGCCGATTGGCTGGCGGGGGCGCGGGAGGAGGCGCTGGACCCCGCGCAGCCCATCGTCGATCCGCACCACCACCTCTGGGACCGTCCGGGCTGGCGCTACCTGCTGGATGACATCCTGGCCGATATCCGAAGCGGGCATGATGTGCGCGCCACCGTGATGGTGCAGGCCCGCGCCATGCATCGCGCCGAGGGGCCGGAGGCGATGAAGCCCGTGGGCGAGACCGAATTCGCCAACGGCGTCGCCGCCATGTGCGCCAGCGGGATCTATGGCGATGTGCGCGTGTGCGCCGGCATCGTGGGGTTCGCGGACCTCACGCTGGGCGATGCCGTGCGGCCGGTGCTGGATGCGCACATCGTGGCCGGCGGCGGCCGCTTCCGCGGCATCCGCCACATCGCCACCTGGGACCCCGACCCCGCCTTGCTCAACCCCGCCTATACGCCGGCGGAGGACATGATGGCGTCGGACGCCTTCCGCGCAGGCTTCGCGCAATTGGCGGCGCTGGGCCTCAGCTTCGATACCTGGATCTACTTTCATCAGATTCCGCGCCTTGCGGCCCTGGCACGGGCGTTTCCGCAGGTGCCGATCGTGCTGGACCATTGCGGCGGCATCCTCGGCATCGGGCGCTATGAGGGCCGGCGCGATGCTGTGCATGCCGAATGGCTCGGCCATATGCGGGACCTCGCCACCTGTCCGAATGTGATGGTGAAGCTCGGCGGCCTTGGCATGCGCCTGCCCGGCTTCGGCTTCGAGGATGGGTCGAGGCCGCCGGACAGCGCGACGCTCGCTAGCGCCTGGAAGCCCTGGATGGAGCCGGTGATCGAGCTGTTCGGCACCGGCCGCTGCATGTTCGAGAGCAACTTCCCCGTCGACAAGGGCAGCTACGGCTATGGCGAGGGCTGGAACGCCTTCAAGCGCCTGGCCGCCGGCGCCAGCACGGCAGAGAAGGCCGACCTGTTCTGGCGCAGCGCGACGAAGTTCTACCGGCTGCCCGGTGTCGCCTAGGCCTCTCCCTCCCCCGCGCTTGCGGGGGAGGGTCGGGGTGGGGGTCTGCGCGCCCTACCAGACCGGTCTCAGTCCCAGCCCCGGCCCCGCCGGCACGCTGATGAACCCGTCGCGGATTTCGAGCGCCTCGCCATAGGGCGGCGCGGCGAGGTCCGCGAAATAGACCTCGATCGGCTCCGCTTCGCGCACCGCCGCCAGCAGGTGCAGCGTGGCGAGCAGCCCGGGGCCGAAATAGGGGGAATGCGGCACCACCGAGATGCCGGCATCCCGCGCCATCGTCACCACGTCGCGCAGCGCTGAGACGCCCCCATGCTTGGTGACGCTGGGCTGCGCGACATCGACGGCGCCGGCCGCGATCAGGCGCCGGAAATCATGCGGGTTCGCCAGGTTCTCCCCGGCCGAGATGGGGTGCCCCTCAGCGCGCAGGATTGCCATCGCGCGGAAATCTTCCGGTGGCCAGGTCGGCTCCTCCACCCAGCGCACATTCATCCCCGCCACCGCGCGACAGAAGGCGCGCGCCTGATCCAGCGTGTCCCAGGCGCAGTTGATGTCGAGCATCAGGGGGATGTGATCGGGCGCCGCCGCGCGCGCCGCGCGGATGCCGTCCAGCGCCACCTCATGCAGCTTGATGGCGCGGTAGCCGCGCCGCACCGCTTCCGTGACGTTGCGCGCGACGGCGTCGGGATCATCGTAGCGCAGCAGGCTGGCATAGGCGGCGACGCGCGGGCGGTTCGCATCGCCCAGCAGCGCGTGCAGGGGCTTGCCGGCGCGCTGGGCCGCGATGTCCCACAGCGCGATGTCGATGGCGGAGATCGCGAAGCTCACGGGCCCGTTGCGGCCGAAATTGTGGAAGCGGCGTTCAAGCAGGCGCGTCAGCGCGGGGATGTCGCGGGACTCCTGGCCGATGCAGGCGGGTGCGACCACACGGTCCAGCGCATCGCGCGTGGTGTCGACCAGGGTGAAGCCGAAACCCTCCCCGAACCCCGCCAGCCCGTCGGTGGTCTCGACCCGCACCAGCAGCGTGTCCATGCTGCGGAGCTTCAGGTTGCCGCCCTGGCTGGCCGCGCCGGCGCCATAGGTGAAGGCGCTGCGATGCACGCGGCTTTCCACGCGGGCGATGGTCATGGCGGTTCCCCCTGGAGTCAGGGCCGCATCCTGGCATCCATCGCCGCCCGCGTCTCCCGGTCGGTCTCCGCCAGCAGCGCCTTGACGCGTTCCGCCAGCACCGCGGCCGCGACGGGTAGCGCACGTTCCCGCCGCGCCAGCAACGCCAGCCGCCCCGCCTTCACCTGCGGATCGACCAGCGGCACGAAGACCAGTTCCCCCGTCGCGAGTTCCGCGCGGATGCCGATGGGCGACCGCATCGCCAGCGCCAGCCCTGCCCGGACCAGCGCCGCGACGGCGCCGGGCGAGTTCGTCTCCGCCACCTCCGTCCGCTGCGCCCAGCGCCGCACCAGCCCATGCGCGTCCGGCTGCGCGCCGATGCCGTGCTTCAGCATCACCACCGGCTCCGTCGCCAGGTCACTGAGGCGGAGCGCCGCGCGCGTCGCCAGCGGGTGTTCGGGGCGCATCACCGCGCCGATCGGCACCGCGGCTTCGCCCAGGACGGTAACGTCGGGATGGCGCTGCGGATGCATGGCCAGGCCGAGGTCGCACTGCCCCTCCGCCACCGCCTGCACCACAGCGGGGCCGGTCATCACGTCGATCCCGAAGCTGACGCGGGGGAATTCCTGGTGGAAGGCCGCCAGCAGCGGCGGCAGCACGTCCCGGATGATGCCATCCTCGCTTGCCAGCCCGACCCGCCCGCGCCGCAGGCCGCGCAAATCATCCAGTTCGGACAGCGCGCGGTCCAGCAGCTGGTCGATCTCCCGCGCATGGCGGTACAGAACCTCCCCCGCGCCGGTCAGGCGCACGCCATCGGCCATGCGTTCGAACAGCCTGCATTGAAGCTGGTCCTCCAGCTTCAGGATCTGGCGATTGATGGCGGAAGGCGCGACGCGCAGCGATTCCGCCGCCTGGCGCATCGACCCGCAGCGCACCGTCTCCCGGAAGTAGCGGAGGGCGCTGAGATGGACATGCATGAAGCTCGACACGCTCGCCCCCACGCTGGATGGACGAGCCTAGGACAGGAAAGGGGCGATGGCGACCCGGATCACGCGATGGCCGGCTGCGCCGCGCGTTTCAGCAGCGGCTTCACCGCATGCTGGATCAGCGCCATGGAACGCCGCACCGCATCCGTCCGCAGCCCCGGCACCTGCACCATGAGGTCGAGCCGATCCACCCCCGTCGCCGCGACATAATCGTTCAGCAGCCCCGCCACTTCCTCCGGCGACCCGATGATGAAGTTCACGCCGAGCGCGCGCTCCTCCAGCGTGCGCGGATCGGCGGCCAGCAGGCCCTTGGCGATGGCCTCCGAATGATAGCCCTTGCCGCCCATCTGGCCGAGGTAGAGCGCCAGCGCCTCATCCGCGTCGCGCATTGCCACCGCATGGCTCTCGGCGACGAAGACCAGGCGGACGCCGCGGACGAGCCCGGTGCCGCCAGCGGCGCGATAGGCCTGGACGATGGCGGCCTGGATCGGCGGCAGTTCCGCCTGGCCGACCACCAGGTTGATCCCGGCATTGGCGATATGGGCCAGCGTCGCCTGGTCCCGCGCCGCGGCCCAGATGCGCGCGGCGAGGTCCGGGGCCGGGGCCGGGGAGATCGGCGCGCCCCCCGCCGTGCCGCTGAGATGCGCGACGATTTCCGTCAGCAGGCCGCGGAACAGCGCCGCCTTCGCCTCCCGCGCCGGATCGCCGGGCTTCACATCGGGGGTGGAGCCGAGGCCAACGCCGAATTCCGCGCGCCCGCCGCTCAGCAGGTCCAGCAGGCTCATCTCCTCCGCCGTCCGCTGCGGCGGGGTGGTGGAGAGGATGCGCACGCCGGTGCCGAGCGCGATGCGCGTGGTCTTCGCCGCAAGATGGGCGAGGAACATCTCGGAGGCCGGGATGCGGCCGTAGAAGCGCGCGCCGGGCCGGACATTGTGGTGTTCCCCGATCCAGACGCTGTCGAAGCCGAGTTCCTCGGCCAGCAGCGTCTCCTCGATCGCGATGGCGACGGCTTCCGCGTCGCTGGTCGCGTGCGCCGCCCACATCTGGTTCATGATGCCGAGCGCGTTGCTCTTCAGCATGGCGTATGGTCCCCGTGTTCTGGCGGTTTCAGGCGGTAGCCGGGCGTTCGCGTCGCCACGGCATGGCAAGCCGTTCCGCGAGGCAGACCAGGCCATAGACGCAGAGGCTGGCCGCGGTGCAGAGCAGCACGGCGCACCACACCTCCGTCATCCGGTACTGGGAACTGGCGAAGACGATGACGTAGCCAAGCCCGGTGGTGGAGGCGACCCATTCCGCGACGACGGAGGCGACGAAGCAGCCGCAGGCGGAAAGGCGCAGCGCATTGAAGACGAAGGGCAGGGCGGCCGGCAGCCGCACCATCAGCAGCCGCTGCTTCCAGTCGGCAGACAGCGTGTGCAGCAGCTCCGCCACCTGGTCATCCGCGCTGGACAGGCCGCGCATGGCATTCACCAGCATCGGGAAGAAGACGAGGAAGGAGGCGATGAAGAGCTTCGGCTCCACCCCGTTGCCGAGCCACAGCAGCAGCGCCGGCGCGACGGCCACGATCGGCACCGCCTGCGCCATCATCGCCAGCGGCAGCGCCGTGAGGCGCCCGAGGCGGAGATGCACGAAGACGACGGCCAGCGCGAAGCCCATCGTATTGCCCAGCACGAAGCCGCCGAGGGCGGCCATCGATGTCCAGCCGAGATGCGTGAACAGCCGCGGCGCGGCGGCCACGAAGGTCGCCGCCACGTCGCTCGGCGCCGGCAGGATGAGGGGCGAGACGAAGCCGGCTCGTGTCACGCCCTCCCACACCACCAGGATCGTCAGGAACAGCAGCGCCGCGGGGCCGACCTGCCGAAGCAGCCGCGCCAGCGCATCGAGCCCGGGCAGGCGCAACACCGGGAGCGCGGGCGCGCGGACGGAAAGATCCGATGGCATCAGGCCATGCCCTCCCCACGCGCGGTCCAGCGGCCCAGCAGCCGTTCCGCCAGCATCACGCAGCCCAGCGTCGCGAGCGTGAGGCCGGAGGCGACGATGATGGCGGACCACATCATCGCCAGCTTGAAGTATTCGCCGGAGATGACGATGAGGTAGCCGAGCCCCGCACTCGCCCCCACCCATTCGCCCGTGATCGCAACGATGAAGGCGATGGAGGCGCCGATCTTGAGCGAGGTGAAGAGGTAGGGCAGCGCCGCCGGCAGTTCCACGATCAGCAGCCGCTGCAGACGATCTGCGGAGAGCGAGTGCAGCAGCTCATGGTATTCGACATCGGCCGATTCCAGCCCGCGCACCATGGTGATGAGGGTCGGGAAATAGACGGCGATGGAGACGACGGTGACGATGGGCACCAGGCCGCGATCCAGCATCAGCACCAGGATCGGCGTGATCGCCACCATCGGCATCCCCCGCGTCACCAGCGCCAGCGGCATGACGCAGCGCTTGAAGGCGGGAAACCAGCCCATCAGCACCGCCACCACCACGCCGACGCTGTTGCCGATGGCGAAGCCCAGCAGGGCTTCCGTCGCGGTCAGCTTGCCGTGGCGCCATAGCGGTTCGTTGTTCGTCAGGATTTCCGTCAGCACGGCGGCGGGCTTTGGCAGAAGGTAGGCGGCGATCACGCCCGTTTCCGTCAGCACGCCCCAGGCCAGCAACAGCGCCGCCAGACCGAGCGCCGGCGGCACGACCCGTTCAACCCCGCGCCACGCCATGGCGCCGCCATCAGCCATGCTGAGGGACATCAGATCCTCGGCATGCCGGCGCGTTCCAGGATCTCGGTCGAGAGCATGGCATCGGTGTCGATCACCGTGCTGGTCACGCCGGAAAGCTGGAGGTTCGTCGCCGTCTCCCGGTAGATGGCGGGGTCCACCCACATCAGGCCGCGCTCCGCCGTCAGGGCGCTGCGCATGTGGTCCGCCTGGCCGCGCGCCAGGAAGACCTGCTGGTCGAGGTCGAGGCCATCGATGAATTTCTGGTCGATGATCCACTTCGCCGCCGCGGCGGGGTCCTTGAAGTATTCCTGCCAGGCCTTGGCCTCGGCGCGGAGGTAGCGGACCAGGACATCGCGCTTCGCCGGATCGGCGAAGACGCGTTCCTGCGTGAAGTAGGAATTGGTCTGCGCGTTCATCCCGTATTGCGCCAGCGGCATCAGGTTCACCGGCACGCCCGCCATCTCGATGCTGCGGGGTTCGTTGAAGGCGAAGGTGGTGATCATGGCGTGGACGCGGCCGGAGATGATGGTCGCCACATCCGTCCGCCCGATCGGCGTCACCGTCACCTGGTCCGGCCGCAGCCCGTTCTTGCGCATGAAGAGTTCAAAGAAGGTCTGGGCGGGGATCTTCACGGCGATGGGCCGGCCCGGCAGCTGGGACGGGTTGGTGATGCCGCTGTCGCGGCGAGCCGTCATGCAGACGGGGCTGCGCTGGTATTGCGCGGCGAAGATCTTGAACTTCTCGCCGCGTCCGGCGCCGGCGATGATCTGTTCCGGCCCGACGATGCCGATATCCGCCCGACCCGCGGCCACCATCTGCACCTGGTCCACGCCGGTGCTGGCCGGCACCGCATTCACCGTCAGCCCCTCCGCCGCGAAGAACCCGGCGCGGACGGCGTAGAGCGCGCCGAACATCTCCACATTCGGCGCATAGCCCAGCGCCACGGTCAGCCGCGACGGGCTCTGTGCGGAAGCGATGCGGAAGGATGGCAGCGCCAATGTCGCGGACCCCGCCAGCAGCAGGCGGCGCGTGGGCGTGAAGTGGATCATCGCGTGCGGCTCCTCAGGCGAAGGCGGGTTGGCGAATGGGCTGGCGCGTTACGCCGGGATCGCCATGCAAGGCGTGGCGCAGTTCGGCTTCATAGGCGGCGAAAGCAGGATCATCGCGCATCGCATCGGTGCGGTGATGGCCGAACCCGATCTCCAGCTGGTGCACGATCCGACCGGGCCGCGGCGACATCACGGCGACGACGTCGGACAGGATGATCGCTTCCGCGATGGAATGCGTCACCAGCAGCAGCGTCGCGGAGGTCTCCTCCAGGATGCGCAGCAGCTCGAAATTCAGGCTGGCGCGCGTCAGCTCATCCAGCGCGCCGAAGGGTTCGTCCATCAGCAGGAAGCGCGGGCGGAGCGTCAGGGCGCGGGCGATGGCGGCGCGCTGGCGCATGCCGCCGGAAAGTTCATGCGGATAGGCGCGCTCGAAGCCGCGCAGCCCCACCAGCTCGATCGCCTCCTCGGCGCGCTTGCGGCGTTCCGCCTTGTCGGCGCGCGCGACTTCTAGGCCGAGTTCGACATTCTCCAGCATCCGCCGCCAGGGCAGCAGGACGGATTGCTGGGAGACGAGGGCAAAGCCGCGCGTGGCCCGCGCCTCGGCCGGCGTCATGCCGCTGAGCATCGCGCTGCCGCCGCTGGGCTGCACGATGTCGGCCAGGATGCGGAGCAGCGTGGATTTCCCGCAGCCGGAGGCACCGATCAACGAGGCCCAGCCACCTTCCGGGATGGTCAGCGAACAGGCGGAGAGGGCCTGCGTCACCTCCCGCCCGCGGCGATAGGTCATTGAGAGGTCGCGGATATCGATGCCACCGCGCGGCGGCGTATCCTGCAGTCTCGCCAAGCATCGCCTCCTCAAGCCCGCGCATGGCGGGCCATCCAGTCGTTGCGTTCGGCGTGGCTGGCGTGATGGGTGGCGGTTCTGCCCCGGGGGGCGTCCGCTTTCCCTTTCCTCGGCGGGAAGGCTTTCATGCGCGGCGCGGCGCGGTCAAGCGCCGGATGGGCGACGGCGTGTTGCCCATCCGGCAACGGCACCCCCTCGCCAGGCGCGACGCCCGATGCCTAGACTGCGCGCGGGACAGGGAGGAACCGCGCCATGCGGATCGCGCGACTGCGCAGCTTCATGAGCCGCGACGGCGACAGGCCGCGGGTGATCGTGGCCCTCGACACGGAATGCGGGATCACCGGCTGGGGCGAATGCTACAACCACGGTCCGGACCGCGCCTTGCCGCCGCTGCTCGACTACCTCACGGACATGATCCTCGGCGAGGATCCGCGCCGGGTCGAATACCTCACGCTCAAGCTGGTGCAGCAGGCGCGCTTCCCGCCTGGTGCGCTGGGCCTGGCCGCGATCGCCGCCATCGACCAGTGCCTGTGGGACATCGCCGCGAAGGCGCTCGGCGTGCCGGTCTACCAGATTCTCGGCGGCGCCATGCGCGATCGCGTGCGGGTCTACCAGGGCATCTACACCGCGCCCGATCCCGCCATCGCGCGCGACCGCGTGCAGGAACTGAACGACCGCTTCGGCCTTACGGCCTTCAAGCTCAGCCCCTATCGCGTCGACCTGCACGCGATGCGTTGGGGAGAGGTGGTGCGGGAGGCCGGCGACTATTTCCGCCGGCTGCGGGAGGTCGCGCCGGGCCATTTCGACTTCGCCTTCGACGCCCATGCCAAGATCTTCGAACCCTGGCAGGCCGTGCAACTCGGCAATGCGCTGGCCCCCTACGATCCCCTGTTCTTCGAGGAACCGATCCGCCCGGAACATTTCCCCGCCTGGGGCGAATTGAAGTCCCGCCTCAACTGCCCGCTGGCCACGGGTGAATCCCTCTACAGCCGCTATGAATTCCTGGCGCTGCTTCATGCGCGGGGCGTGGACATCATCCAGCCCGATGTCTGCGTCGTCGGTGGCGTGGGGGAAATGCGGCGCATCTGGACGCTGGCGGAGGCGCATTACGTCACGCTCGCGCCGCACAACCCGATGGGGCCGCTGGCGACGGCGGTGAACCTGCACCTCTGCCTTGTCGCGCCCAACTTCAAGATTCTTGAATACCGCCTGCCGCCCGGCGTCGATACCGTGCGGAAGGATGGCGAAACGGGCAGCTATGTGCTCGATCCCTACCTGCCGGTGGATGGCCATCTGATGCCTCGTCCGGATCGCCCGGGCTGGGGGGTGGAGATGGATGAGGCGTATCTCGCGACGGACCGCTATGTGCGGTGGGAACGGAAGATGCCGCGCAAGCCGGACGGGTCCTGGGGCTACCCCTAGCAGGGTTGCGAAGACGCAACCTCGCCGCCATCGATCGTGCTTGCCGCTCTTCCTGGCGCATGCAAGCCTTGCCGCATCCGGGGCAACACCGGGCGGAGGAGGCTGCGGCCATGAAGGATCAAGGGGTGGGGCGTCGCGCCCTGTTGCAAGGGGCGGCCGGCATGGCCGTTGCGCTGCCCGCCGGTGCGGCGCTGGCCCAGGCGGCGGCAAGGGAAGCGCCGGATGTCGCGGCGGCCGTCCAGCAGGGCCGCCTGCCGCCGCTGGAACAGCGTGTCGGCAGCGCGCCCATGGTGGTCACGCCCAATGAGCCCAATGGCCGCTACGGCGGCACGCTGCGCCGCGGCCTGCGCGGCGGGTCCGACCACAACGGCATCCTGCGCCTGATCGGCAACCAGGGGCTGACGCGCTGGAACATGGAATTCACGGACGTCCTGCCCTGCGTCGCCCAGCGCTGGGAAGTCTCGGCCGATTCGAAGGAATTCATCTTCCATCTCCGGCCCGGCATGCGCTGGTCGGATGGCGCGCCCTTCACGGCGGATGACATCCTCTTCGCCATCAACGACTGCATCCTGAACACGGAACTCTACCGGTCCCCGCCCACGATGTGGGTGATCGATGGCCAGCCCGTGAAGTGCGAGAAGCTGAGCGACACCGCGGTGAAGTTCACCTTCGCCGGCCCCTATGGCCTGTTCCTGCAGCAGATGGCGACGCCGCTCGGCCAGCATCCCACGCTGTTCGCGAAACACTACTGCGGCCGCTTCCACCCGAAATACAATGCGGACCTCGCCGCCACGCTGCGGCAGGCGAATGTGTCGGACTGGGCGCAGCTGTTCCGCCAGCGCTGCGGCGACATCGAGATTCCCTCCCGCTGGGGCAATGCGGAAAAGCCGACGCTCGATCCCTGGGTGGTGGAGGAACCCTACCAGGGCGGTGCCACGCGCGTGACGATGCGGCGCAATCCCTTCTTCTGGCAGGTGGACACCAGCGGCCGCCAGCTTCCCTACATCGACCGGCTGAACTTCCAGGTCTACCAGGACGTGGAAAGCCTGATGCTGGACGTGATCGGCGGGCGGCTCGATCTCCAGGAACGCCATATCGACGTGCTGGCGAACAAGCCGGTGGTCGCGCAGAACATGCAGCGCGGCAACTACCGCATGTTCGACACGATCAATGCCGGCTCCACCAGCATGACGATCTATCCCAACATCACCCACAAGGATCCGAAGATCCGGGAGATGCTGGGCAACAAGGATTTCCGCCAGGCGCTCTCGCTGGGCATCAACCGCGCGGAGATCGTGGACATCGTCTATCTCGGCCAGTCGGAGCCCTGGCAGATCGGTCCGCGGCCCACGCATCCCTGGTACCATGAGAAGCTGTCGCGGCAATTCACCGAGCATAATGTGCGGGAGGCGAACCGCATCCTGGACCGCCTCGGCTACAACCGCCGTGACAGCCAGCGCTTCCGCCTGCGGCCGGATGGCCAGCGGGTCTTCTTCGCGATCGACGTCATCACCGCGCTCTACCCCGACAACAATGACGCGCTGGAACTCATCAAGCGCCATTGGACGGAAATCGGGATCGACGTGAAGATCAACACGATCGACCGCTCCCTCTACTACACCCGCGGTGACAACAACGACCACGACATCGCCGTCTGGCCGGGGCCGGGTGGGCTGGAGCCGATGCTGGACCCGCGGGACTTCTTCGCCATGCACACGCAGGGCACGCGCTACGCCGTCCCCTGGGCGATGTGGTACGCCAGCGGCGGGCGGGACGGGCAGGAACCGCCGGAGCACCAGAAGGAACGCATGCGGCTGTATGACCAGGCGCGTTCCACCGCGGATACGCGGCGGCAGGGCGAGTTGATGAAGCGCGTCTTCGACATCTGCGCCGAGCAGTTCGAATGCATCGGCGTGAACCTGGCGCCCAACCTGTTCGGCGTGGCGCAGAACCGGCTGCGTGGCGTGCCGGCCAGCATGCCCTACAGCTGGTCCTGGCCGCATCCCGGGCCGTCCCTGCCGCAGCAATTCTTCTTCACCTCGTAAGGGAAGGGAGCGGGGCCGGCGCGCAGCCGGCCCCGCATCATCCGCATGCTGGCCTATATCTTCCGCCGCCTGGTCTGGATGGTGCCGTCGCTCGTGGCGGTCAGCTTCCTGGCGTTCTTCCTGATCCAGTTGCCGCCGGGCGACTACGTCACGACCTATGTCGCGACGCTCGCGGCCTCCAACGAGATCGTGGACCAGCGCACGGCGCAGGAGTTGCGCGAACGCTTCGGGCTGGAGCAGCCCTTCATCGTGCAGTACTGGAAGTGGATCACCGGCATCCTGCTGCGCGGCGATTTCGGCCTGTCCTTCGAATGGCAGCAGCCTGTCTCTGGCCTCATCTGGGAACGCATGGGGCTGACGCTGCTGCTCACGTCCTCGACGCTCGCGATGACCTGGGCGATCGCGCTGCCCATCGGCGTGCTCTCCGCCGTGCGGCAATACAGCGTGGTGGACTATTTTTTCACCTTCATCGCCTTCCTCGGCCTGGCGATCCCCGGCTTCCTGCTGGCGCTGGTCCTGATGTACGTCGCCGTCGTGCATTTCGGGCAGGATGTCGGCGGGCTGTTCAGCGAGGAATACCAGACCGCGCCCTGGTCCTTTGACAAGTTCGTCGATCTTCTCGCCCATCTCTGGGTGCCGGTCGTGATCCTGGCGGTGAACGGCACGGCGGGGCTGGTGCGCGTGATGCGCGCCAACATGCTGGATGAGCTGCACCGCCCCTATGTCACGACGGCGCGGGCCAAGGGCCTGTCGGAGATCCGGCTGCTCATCAAGTATCCCGTGCGGCTGGCGATCAATCCGCTGATCTCGACCATCGGCTGGATGCTGCCGCAGCTCATCTCCGGCGCCACCATCGTGGCCGTGGTCATGTCGCTGCCGATCGCGGGGCCGCTGCTGCTGCAGGCGCTGCTGAGCCAGGACATGTACCTGGCCGGCGCCTTCCTGCTGCTGATGTGCACGCTGACCCTGGTGGGCATGCTGCTGTCGGACATCCTGCTGGCGCTGGTCGATCCGCGCATCCGGTACGATTGAGATGAACGCGATCCAGCCCGGCGCCGCAGCGCCCACCGAGCCGCATGCCATCGACCGCACCGCGGCCGCGTCCCAGTGGCGGCTGATGTGGTGGAATTTCCGCCGGCACAAGCTGGCCATGGCGGGCGGCATCATCGTGCTGCTGCTCTATGTCGTGGCGCTGGTGCCGGATTTCCTGGCGACCACCGATCCGGGCAAGCAGAACGCCCGCGCCGTCTTCCACCCGCCCCAGATGATCCGGCTGATCGAGACGACGGAGGATGGCTGGCGCATCCGCCCGCATGTCCAGGCGATGCGCCTGACGCGCGACCGCGTGACGCTGGCCCCGACCTTCACGCCCGATCCCAGCCGCAAGATCTATCTGGGCTTCTTCGTCGAGGGCTACGAATACGAACTGCTCGGCCTGTTCACCACCAGCATCCACCTGTTCGGGCCGGAGAACCCGCGCGAGAGCGTCTTCCTGTTCGGCGCTGATCGCCTGGGACGCGATGTCTACAGCCGCATGATGAAGGCGGCGCAGACCTCGCTGTTCATCGGCCTCATCGGCGTCTTCCTCTCCCTCGTCATCGGGCTGATCCTCGGCGGCATCTCCGGCTATTACGGCGGGCGCACGGATTTCGTGATCCAGCGGGTGATCGAGTTCGTCCTGTCCCTGCCGACCATCCCGATCTGGCTGGCGCTGGGCGCCGCGCTGCCGCAGGGCTGGCCGCCGGAACGCATCTACCTCTGCATCACCATCATCCTGTCGCTGGTGGGCTGGGCGCAGCTGGCGCGGGTGGTGCGCGGGCGCTTCCTGTCGCTGCGGACGGAGGATTTCGTCACCGCCGCGCGGCTGGATGGCGCGTCGGAGAAGCGGATCATCTTCCGCCACATGCTGCCCTCTTTCGCCTCGCACATCATCGCCTCCATCACGCTGGCCATTCCCGCGATGATCCTGGCGGAGACGGCGCTCTCCTTCCTCGGCCTCGGCTTGCAGCCGCCGGTGATTTCCTGGGGCGTGCTGCTGCGGGAAGCGCAGAACATCCGCTCCATCGCCACGGCACCGTGGTTGTTCGCACCGGGCGGCGCGGTGGTGGTCGCGGTGCTGGCGCTGAACTTCCTCGGCGATGGACTGCGCGACGCGGCGGACCCCTACCAGAAATGACCGACACCGCCCCCGTGCTGGAGGTCCGCGACCTCCACGTCTCCTTCCCCACGCGTACCGGCGTGGTGCGCGCCGTGGATGGCGTCTCCTTCTCCCTGGCGCGGGGCCTCACCACCTGCGTCGTCGGCGAAAGCGGCTCCGGCAAATCCGTCACCGCGCGCTCCATCCTCCAGATCGTCGATACCCCTGGCCGCATCACCGGCGGGCAGATCCTGTTCCATCGGAAGGATGGATCGACCCTCGACCTCGCCGCCATGGATCCGCGCGGCCGCGCGATCCGCGACCTGCGCGGCGACGAGATCGCGATGATCTTCCAGGAGCCCATGTCCTCCCTCTCCCCAGTCCACAAGGTGGGCGACCAGGTGGGGGAGGCGGTTCGCCTGCATCTCGGCCTGTCCCGCCGGCAGGCGCGAGAGCGTGCGATCGACTTGCTGGCGTCGGTGGAAATCCCCGACCCCCATCGCGCGGTGGACCGCTACACCTTCGAATTCTCCGGCGGCATGCGCCAGCGCGTGATGATCGCCATGGCGCTGGCCTGCGATCCCGCCGTGCTGATCGCGGACGAGCCCACCACGGCGCTGGACGTGACCACGCAGGCGGAGATCCTGGACCTCATCGGCCGGCTGCAGCAGCAGCGCGGCATGACGGTGATGTTCATCACGCATGACATGGGCGTGGTGGCGGAAATCGCGCACGACGTCGTCGTCATGGAACGCGGCAAGGTGCGGGAAAGCGGGCCTGTGCGCAGCCTCTTCGCCTCGCCGCGCGATGCCTATACGCGCATGCTGCTGGGCAACGTCACGAAGCTGGAACGCCCCTCCGACATCCGGCTGAAGCGCGTGGAACCCCCGGTGCCCCCGCCGCCGATCTTGCGGATCGAGAACCTGTCGATGGTCTTCCCCATCGTGAAGGGGATCATGCGCAGGAAGGTCGGGGAGGTCCGCGCCGTCGATGGCGTGACCCTCGAAGTCCGCCCGGGCGAAACGCTCGGCATCGTCGGCGAAAGCGGGTCCGGCAAGACCTCCCTCGGCCGCTGCATCCTGCGCGTCACGGACCCCACGGGCGGCGCCATCCACTACCGGCGTGAGGACGGGACGGAGATCGACTTGGCGAAGGCCGAGGGCGAGGCGCTGCGCGCCGCGCGGCGCGAGATCCGCATGGTCTTCCAGGACCCCTTCGCCAGCCTCAACCCCCGCATGACGGTCGCGCAGATCGTCGGCGAACCGCTGCTGGTCAACGGCCTGGCCCGCGGGGCCGAGTTGCGCGACCGCGTCTCCGCCTTGCTGGAGCGCGTCGGCATCGAGCCCGGCTGGGCGGAGCGCTACCCGCACGCTTTCTCCGGCGGCCAGCGCCAGCGCATCTGCATCGCCCGTGCGCTGGCCCTCAAGCCGCGCGTGATCGTGGCGGATGAGGCGACGGCGGCGCTCGATGTCTCGCTCCGCGCGCGGATGCTGGACCTGCTGCTGGACCTGCAGGATGAACTCAACCTCGCCTATGTCTTCATCAGCCACGACATCAGCGTCATCCGCTACATGTGCGACCGCGTGGCGGTGATGCATCGCGGCAAGGTGGTGGAGACCGGGGAGGCGACGCAGGTCTGCGACAACCCGACGCACGCCTACACCAAGGCGCTGCTCTCCGCCGTGCCGCGGCCGGATCCGGAGGCGCGGCGCATCCACCTCCGCCACCGCTATGTGGCGGCGGCGGAGTAGCGGTCAGGCCCGCGCCGTCAGCGCCGGGAGTTTCGTGCGCCTGGCGCCGGCCAGGCGCTCCAGGCCGAGATAGACGGCCGGCGTGGTGTAGAGCGTCAGCAGCTGGGAGACGATCAGCCCGCCGATGATGGTGATGCCGAGCGGCTGGCGAAGCTCCGCCCCCGGGCCGGTGGCCAGCGCCAGCGGCAACGCGCCGAACAGCGCGGCGAGCGTCGTCATCAGGATGGGGCGGAAGCGTTCGCGGCAGGCTTCCAGGATGGCGACCATGCCGCCCTCGCCGCCGTCCCGTTCATGCTCCAGCGCGAAATCCACCATCATGATGGCGTTCTTCTTCACGATGCCCATCAGCAGGATCACGCCGATCAGCGCGATGATGGTGAAGGGGGTGTTCGTCGCCAGCAGGGCCAGCAGCGCGCCGACGCCCGCGGTCGGCAGGGTGGAGATGATGGTCAGCGGGTGGATCAGGCTTTCGTAGAGCACGCCGAGCACGATGTAGATCGCGACCAGCGCGGCCAGGATCAGCAGGGGCAGGCCGCTCTGGAAGTTCTGGAAGGCGCGGGCATTGCCGGCGAATTCGCCGCGGATGCTGCCCGGCATCTGGATGTCCAGCACCGCGCGCTCCACCAGCGCCGCCGCCTGGCCGAGTGTCGCGCCCTCGCCGAGGTTGAAGCTGATGGTGGCGGCGGGGAACAGCCCCTGATGGGTGATGGAGCGTGGCGCGACGGTGCGTTCCAGCCGCACCAGCGACCCCAGCGGCACCGGCCCCGCGCTGCCCGGCACGAAGATGCGGGCCAGGCTGTCCGGGCTTTCCGTCAGCACCGGATCGACTTCCAGGATGACGCGATACTGGTTGCGCGCGCGGTAGATGGTGGAGACCTGGCGCTGCGCGAAGGCGTTGTTCAGCGCCCCACCCAGCGCGGAGACGGAGACGCCGAGCCGCGCCGCCGCATCGCGATCGATGACGAGGCGGGAGACGAGGCCGGTGCGCTGCTGGTCGGAGGAGACATCCGCGACCTGCGGAATGGTGCGCAATTGCTGCACCAGCCGTTCGCTCCAGATGCCCAGTTCCTCGAGGTCCGGCGTCAGCAGCACATACTGGTAGGAGCCGCTGGTCGATCGCCCGCCGATGTTGATGTCCTGCACGGGGCGCATGAAGGTCTGCAGCCCGACGATTCGGGCCAGCGGCGCGCGCAGCCGCGCGATCACGCCATCCGCATTCAGCCCGCCGCGGTCCTCCTTCGGCTTCAGCGCGACCTGGATGCGGATGTTGCTGGAACTGCCGAAGAAGCCGCCGCCGCCGACGGAAGCGGATGCGCTCTCCACCGCCGGATCGGCGCGCAGCACTTCCATCAGCCGTTGCTGGTAGACCACCATCTGCTGGAAGGAGGTATCGGGCTGCGCCTGCGCCGATCCCTGCAGCAGGTTCGAATCCTGCGTCGGGATGAAGCCCTTGGGCACGACGGTGTAGAGCCACACCGTCAGCACGACCAGGCCGATGTTGAACAGCCAGGTCAGCACCCGGAAGCGCAGCACGACCACGAGGCTCCGCATGTAGCCGCGGATGATCCAGTCCAGCGTCGCCTCGATGGCTCGGCCGATCCGCCCCTCCGGCTTCGGCTCCGCACGCGCCAGGTGGGCGGCCATCATCGGCGTGACGGTCAGCGACACGATGGCGGAGATGGCGACGGCGATGGACAGCGTCGCGGCGAATTCGCGGAACATGCGGCCCACGATCCCGCCCATGAACAGCAGCGGGATGAAGACCGCGATCAGCGACAGGCTCATCGACACCACGGTGAAGCCGATCTGCCGCGCGCCTTCGAGCGCCGCCTTCATCGGCCGCATGCCGCGTTCCTGCATCCGCGCCATGTTCTCGATCATCACGATGGCATCGTCCACGACGAAGCCGACCGAGATGGTGAGCGCCATGAGGGAGAGGTTGTTCAGCGAATACCCCACCATCCACATCACGCCGAGCGTGCCGAGCAGCGACAGCGGCACCGCGATGCCGGCGGCGAACAGGGCGGAGGGCTTGCGCAGGAACACCGCCACCACCAGCACCACCAGGACGATGCTGATGATCAGCGTGTGCTGCACTTCCGCGACGCTCGCGCGGATGGTCTCCGACCGGTCGCGCATGATCGTCACGTCGACGCCGGCGGGCATCCAGCGCTTCAGGTCGGGCAGCAGCGCGCGGATGCCGTCCACCACCTCCAGCACATTGGCATCGGCCTGCTTGAAGATGGTCAGGATCACCGCGGGCTGGCCGTTGAAGGAACCGGATTGCCGGCGGTCCCGCGCGCCCTGCTCGACGCGCGCGATGGAATCCAGCCGCACCATCGCGCCATTCGCCTGGCGCACGATGATGGCGCCGAATTCCGCGGCTTCCTGCAAGCGGTCATTCACGCTGATGGCGGCGGATTGGTAGGGCCCTTCCAGCATGCCCGTGGCCTGGGTGACATTCGCCGCCGTGATCGCGGTGCGGATCTGGTCGAGCGAGACGCCCGCCGCCGTCGCGGCCGCGGGATCCACCGCGACGCGGATCGCCGGCTGTTCGGCGCCCGCGATGTTCACCTGCGCCGTGCCATCCACCTGCGACAGCCGCGGCACCACCACGCTGTCCGCCGCGTCATACAGCTGACCCGGGGTCAGCGTGCTGGATGTCAGGGCCAGGATCAGCACCGGCGCGTCGCCCGGGTTCAGCTTGCGGAAGGTGGGCGTGTTGGTCAGGCCGGATGGCAGGTCCGACATCGCCGCATTGATCGCCGCCTGCACGTCCCGCGCGGCGGAGGCGATGGGCCGGCTGAGGTCGAACTGCACGATGACGGTCGCGCTGCCGAGGCTGGAGGTGGAGGTCAACTCCGTCACGCCGGGGATCTCGCCCAGCCTGCGTTCCAGCGGCGCGGCGACGGAGGACGCCATGATGGCGGGATCGGCGCCGGGCTGGCTGGCGCTGACGGCGATGGTCGGGAAATCCACGCGCGGCAGCGGCGCGACGGGCAGGTTGAAATAGGCGACGAGCCCCGCGAGCGCGAGGCCGATGGCCATCAGCGTCGTGCCGATGGGCCGCGCGATGAAGGGGGCGGAGATCGACACGCGCTATTCCGCCGCCGCCGGCGCCGCGCCCCGGAAGCGTCGCCCGACCCAGGCGCGCAGATCCTCCAGCGCCAGGTAGATGACGGGGGTGGTGTAGAGCGTGATGACCTGGCTCAGCAGCAGCCCGCCGATGACGGAGACGCCGAGCGGCAGCCGAAGCTCCGACCCCGCGCCATGCCCCAGCACCAGCGGCACGGCGCCCAGCAGGGCGGCCATGGTCGTCATCATGATGGGCCGGAAGCGCAGCAGGCAGGCCTCCCGGATCGCGTCGCGCGGCGACATGCCGTGGTCCCGCTGCGCCTCCAGCGCGAAGTCGATCATCATGATCGCGTTCTTCTTCACGATGCCCATCAGCAGCACGATGCCGATCAGCCCGAGCACCGAGAGGTCCAGCCCGAACATCATCAGCCCCAGCAGCGCGCCGATGCCGGCGGAGGGCAGAGTGGAGAGGATGGTGATGGGGTGGACGACGCTTTCGTAGAGCACGCCCAGCACGATGTAGATGACGATGACGGCGGCCAGGATCAGCCAACCCTGCCCGGCGAGCGACCGGTCGAATTCCGCCGCATCGCCGCCGAAGCTGCCCTGCATGGTGTCCGGCATGCCGAGCCGCGCCTGCATCGCGCGGATGGCGGTGACGGCCTGGCCGAGCGAGGCGTCGTGGGCCAGGTTGAAGCTGAAGGTCACGGCGGGGAACTGGTCCTGCCGCGTGATGGTCAGCGGCCCGCTGCGGCGGGTGATGGTCGCGATCTCCGCCAGCGGAATCTGCGCCGCGATGCCGTTCGTCACCGTCCCGGGCACGCGCAGCATCCCGATGGCGGCGGGGTCGTTCATCTGGCGCGGATCGGCTTCCAGCACCACGCGATACTGGTTCGCCTGGCCGTAGATTGTGGAGATCTGCCGCTGGCCGAGCGCGTCATACAGCGCGTCATCCACCGCCTGCATCGTGACGCCAAGCCGCGCGGCGCGGGCACGGTCCACCTGCACCTGGATGCGCAGCCCATCCTCCCGCTGGTCGCTCGCCACATCCCTCAGCTGCGGCAGGCCGCGCAGCCCCTCCAGCAGCCGCGGCGCCCAGGCGCGCAGCTCATCCGCCGCGGTGTCGGTCAGCGTGTACTGGTATTGCGTGCTGGAAGGCCGCGTGCCGATCTGGATGTCCTGCACGGGCTGGAGATAGGCCACCACGCCGGGAATCGCCGCGATCTGAGGCGACAGCCGCGCCATCACGGCGGAGACATCGTCGCTGCGTTCCGACCGCGGCCGCAGCACGGCCACGACGCGGCCGGTATTCTGCGCCGCATTCACCGTGCCGGCGCCGGCGACGGAGGCGACGGAGACGACCTCCGCATCCCGCGCCACCACCTCCGCCACCTGGCGCTGCAGGTCGGACATGCGGGCGAAGGAGACGTCCTGCGGCGCCTCCGTCGTGATGGCGATGATCCCGGTATCCTGCAGCGGCAGGAAGCCCTTCGGCATCACGACATACAGCCACACCGTGCCGCCCAGCGTCGCCACCGCGACGGCCAGCATCAGCCCCTCCCGCGCCAGGGCCCAGTCGAGCGTTCGGGCATAGAGGCGGCGGAGCCATTCGAAGCCAGCCTCGAAGGCGCGGTTGACGATGCCGGGCTTCTCCTCCGCCTGCGGCCGCAGCAGCAGGCCGCACATCATCGGCGTCAGCGTCAGCGACACGATCATGGAGACGATGACGGAGATGGTCAGCACGATGGCAAATTCGCGGAACAGCCGCCCCACCACCCCATCCATAAACAGCAGCGGGATGAACACCGCCACCAGCGACACGGTGAGGGAGACGATGGTGAAGCCGATCTGCTTCGCCCCCTCGAAGGCCGCATCCAGGGGTTTCTTGCCGCCCTCGATCAGGCGGACGATATTCTCGATCATGACGATCGCATCATCCACGACGAAGCCCGTCGCGATGGTCAGCGCCATGAGGGAGAGGTTGTCGAGCGAATAGCCACACAGCGCCATCACGCCGAAGGTGCCGATGATGGACAGCGGCAGCGCCACGCCCGGCACCAGCGTCGCCCGGCCGCTGCGCAGGAACAGGTAGATCACCGCGACCACCAGCACCACCGACAGCACCAGGGTGAACTGCACCTCCTCCACGGAGGCACGGATGGTCTCCGTCCGGTCGGAGACGATGGAAAGCTGCACGCCGGCGGGCAGCGCGCGTTCCAGATTGGCCAGCTGCGCGCGAACCAGTTCGACGGTACGGACGATATTGGCACCGGGCTGGCGCTGCACGTCGATCAGCACGGCGGGCTGGCCATTGTACCAGGCGGCGGTCAGCGTGTTCTCCAGATCCTCCACCGCCGCGCCCACGTCGCGCAGCCGCACCGGCGCCTCGTCCCGCCAGGCGATGATGAGGTCGTTGAAGGCGGCGGGCGTCGAGATCTGGTCATTCGCCATGATGGCGGAGGCCTGCTGCGGCCCGTCGATCGATCCCTTCGGCCCCGCGACATTCGCGGCCGCGACGGCGGTGCGCACCGTGGACATGCCGATGCCATAGGCCGCCAGCCGCTGCGGATCGACCTGCAGCCGCACCGCCGGCCGCATGTTGCCCTGCACCGCCACGCGCCCCACGCCCGTCACCTGCGACAGCCGCTGCGCCAGCAGCGTGTCCACCACGTCGGACAGCCGGGCCGTCGGCAAGGTGGCCGACGTCAGCGCCAGCGTCATGATCGGCGGATCGGCCGGGTTCACCTTCTGGTAGGTCGGCGGATAGGGAAGGTTGGAGGGCAGGGTACCGCGCGCCGCGTTGATGGCGGATTGCACATCCTGCGCGGCATCGTCGATGTCGCGCCCCAGGTTGAACTGCAAGGTGATGCGGGACACGGAGGGCCCGCTGACGGACACCATCTCCGCCAGCCCCGCGATCTGCGCCAATTGCCGTTCCAGCGACGCCGTCACCAGCACGGCCACGGTATCGGGGGAGGCACCGGGCAGCTGCGTCGTCACCTGGATGGTCGGGAAATCGACCTCCGGCAGGGAGGATACCGGCAGGCGCAGATAGCCGTAGAGCCCCGCGAGCAGCACCGCGACGGCCAGCAGGAAGGTCGCGATGGGCCGCGCGATGAAGGGGGAGGAGATGCTCATGCCCGCCCCCGCTCAGGGCCGCGCGGGCCGGGCGGGGGCCTCGGCGGGGGGCGTCGCGGGAGCGGGCGCGGCGGGCGGCGGCGGCCGGCGGCGCGCTTGCGGCACGGAAGGCGGCGGCCGCACCGGTTCCGCCACCTGCACCAGGCTGCCATTCACCAGCCGCAGCGCGCCGGATGTCACCGCGCGTTCGCCGACGCGCATCCCCGCCAGCACCACCGCCTGGCTGCCCGCGATGGTGCCAAGCGTGATGTTCCGCTGCTCCACCGTGTTGTCGTCCCGCACCACGAAGGCGTAGGGCCCTTGCGGCCCGCGCTGCACGGCGACCAGCGGCAGCACCGTGACGCCCCGCAGCACCGCCACCTGGATGCGCGTGTTGGCGAAGGCGCCGGGCCAGAGGCGCTGGTCCTCATTCGGGAAGGTGGCCTTCAGCCGGATCGTGCCCGTCGCCTGGTCCACCTGGTTGTCGATGGTGACCAGCTGCCCGATGGGGTTCGGCGGCTGGGCCGTGCCATCGAGGCGCGGCGGCGCATTCTCCGCCAGCCGCGCTTCCACCGGCACCGGCCCGGCAGCCAGCGCCTGCATCACCTGCGGCAGGGTCTGCTGCGGCAGGGTGAAATTCACCGTGATGGGCCGAAGCTGCGTCACCACCACGATCCCCGTCGTGGTGCTGCTGGAGACGAGGTTGCCGAGGTCCACCTGCCGCAGGCCGACGCGGCCTTCGATCGGCGACCGGATCGTGGCGAAATCCAGCTGCGTCCGGGCGCTGTCGATGGTCGCCTGGTCGAACTGCACCTGCGCTTCCAGCTGTGCCACCTGGGCGCGCTGCGTATCGACGATCTGCTGGGAGGTGCCGTTGCTGCGGAGCAGCTGCTGGTAGCGGTTCAAATCAAGCCGCGCATTGGCCAGTTGCGCCTCCCGCTGCGCCTTGGTGGCGACGGCCTGGTCCAGCGAGGCCTGGAGGCTGCGCGGATCGATCCGCACCAGCACATCGCCGGCCTTCACCTCCTGCCCCTCCCGGAAGGCAATTTCCGTGATGCGGCCGGAGACCTGGGGGACGACGGTGATGGTGTTGGACGCCTGCACGGTGCCGAGCGCGTCGAGCAGGATCGGCAGGTCCTCTACGCTGGCGGCGGCGGCCGTCACGGGGATGGCCGGCGCCTGCCCGCCGCCGCGCCTGACGCCGGGTTGGCCGGGCGGGGGCGGCGCCTGCACCGCGGGCGCGAAGGGGGGCAGCCCCGCCTGCCAGGCGTAGATGGCGCCGCCGCCGCCGATCGCGACCAGCCCTGCCAGCAGCCAGGGCCAGCGCCGCCGCCGGGTTGCGACGGGCGTGGCCAGCTTCGTCTCCGCGGGAAGCGGCGCGGCCTTGGGGACGTCGTTCATGGGCTCGGGCTGCCTCCGGTGGAGGTTTCGTCGACACGCCATCCGCCGCCGAGGGCGGTGAACAAGGCGCTGGCGGCCAGCAGGCGGTTGGTCTGCGCCTGGGCCAGGGCCGTGCGGGCGGAGAAGAGGCTGGTCTGCACGTTCAGCACCGTCAGCAGGTCCACCGTGCCGGCGCGCAGCTGCGCCTCCGCGATGTCATAGGCGCGCTGCGCGGCATCGACGCGGATTCGTTGCAATTCGACAAGCTCCGTTGTCCAGCGCAATGCCGAGAGGCTGGCCTCCGTATCCTCCAGCGCCGCCAGGATGGCGCGCTGGTAATCCGCCAGCAGCTCCTCCCGCCTCGCGCGGAACTGGTCCACCTGGGCGCGCAGCGCGCCGCCATCGAAGATGGGCGCGGTCAGCCCGGCAGCGAGGCTATACAGGGTCGATCCCGGCCGCAGCAGCAGGTCCAGCGCCGTGGCGCTGACGCCGCCGCGGCCCGTCAGCGCGATGGTCGGGAACAGCGCCGCCCGCGCCGCGGCCATGTTGGCGTTGGCGGTCGCCAAATTGGCCTCCGCCAGCTGCACATCGGGGCGGCGGGCCAGGACTTCGGAGGGCAGGCCCGCCGGCACCGAAGGCACGCGGATGGCGCCGATGCGCAGCGCATCCACCACCATCTCCCCGGGAATGGTCCCGGTCAGCGTGCCCAGCGCCAGCGCGTTCTGTTCCGCGGATTGCTGGAGCGGCGGGATGGCGGCGCGCTGCTGCGCCACCACCGTCTCCTGCTGCGCGACGTCGAGGCCCGTCGCCGTCCCGGCCGTCACGCGGCTGCGCAGGATGCCGAGGTTGCGGGTCGCGACCTCCAGGTTCCCGCGCTGGATCTCCAGCTGTTCCCGCGCGCCGACCACGCTGAACAGCGCCGTGGCGACGGCCGATTGGGTGGACAGGGCCGTGACGCCGACGGCGTAGCGCGCCGCCTGGGCGCTGGATCGCGCGGCGTCCAGCGCCGCCTGGTTGCGGCCCCAGAAATCGACCTCGTAGCTGGCGGAGAGGGTGGCGCCGAAGCTGTTGGCGCCACGGCCGGGGGTGCCGGGGTTGCGGCTGCCGGACCGGGACCGCCCGCCGGACAGATCCCCGTCCAGCGCCGGCAGCAGGGAAGCGCCGCTGATCCGCACCTGCGCATCCGCCTGCCGCACCCTGGCATTCGCGGCCGCGAGGTCGAGGTTGCCGGCCATGGCGGTGCGCATCAGCGCATCCAGCGGCGGCGCCCCGAAGGCCCGCCACCAATCCGCATCCGGCCATTGCATCGCCACCGGCCCCGCTTCCGCCGGCGCGCCCCGGCTGAACAGCGCGGGCAGGCGGAGGCCGGAGGAAGCGGGCTCGATCCGCGGCGCGCAGCCGGCGGCGAGGGCCAGGGAGGCCAGGGCGAGGCGGCGGCTGGTGGGCGGCAGGGGGGCTGTCATCTCGCCCCCACGATACGCGTCTTTGCGGCTGGGGGCATGCGAGGCTTCGGCGGGGAGGATCGGCATCGCCCCTGGTGTCGCCCGCCCGCCCGGCCGGCGCCAGATTCCTTTGGCAACGAAGCGTTGCGGGCGGGGCGCGTCGCAACAGTTGACATCCTCAACCAATCAGCCCGACCATCACCGGAAAGGGCCGATGAGCCCGGAGGAAACGTGCATGAACGAGACACCACCCGGCGCCATCACGCGCCGCCTTGCCCTGCTGGGCGCCGGCGCGGCCCTCGCCACGCCCCTGGCGAGCCCGGCCCTGGCCCAGGCCGGCTTCCCCAACCGCACCATCCGCCTGATCGTCCCCTGGGCGCCGGGCGGCACGACGGATGTCGTGTTCCGCGTCCTCGCCACCGCGGCAACGCGCGAACTCGGCCAGAATGTGGTGGTGGAGAATCGCGGCGGCGCGGGCGGCGTGCTGGGCGCGCAGTTCCTGGCCTCCACCCAGGCCAGGCCGGATGGCTACACGCTGTCGCAATCCCACATGGGCACGATCCGCCAGCCCTTCATGCGGCGCAGCCTGTCCTATGATCCCGTCAACGACATCACCTACATCATCCGCCTGTCCGGCTACATGTTCGGCATGGTGGTGAAGTCCAGCAGCCCCTGGACGGACTGGGCCAGCTTCGTCGCCCATGCCCGCGCCAACCCGGACCGCGTCACGCATGGCAGTTCCGGCGTCGGCTCCGACGGCCATGTCTTCTCCCACATCGTCTTCGAACAGGCCGGGCTGAAGATGCAGCACGTGCCCTTCCGTGGCATCGCCGATGCCCTGGTGGCGCTGCATAGCGGGCAGATCGATTGCGTCGGCGATGGCTCCGGCTGGGCGCCGGGCGTGGAGAGCGGCGATTTCCGCCTGCTCAATGTCTGGACGGAGGAGCGGTCCCCGCGCTTCCCGCAGGCGCCGACGCTGAAGGAGCTCGGCATGAACATGGCCTTCACCGCGCCCTTCGGCGTCTCCGGCCCCAAGGGCATGGACCCCGGCATCGTCCGCGTGTTGCACGACGCCTTCCACAAGGCGCTGATGGACCCGGCGCATCTGGAGATCATGCGCCGCTACGACCTGCCCATGGGCTACATGAACACCGCCGACTACACCGCCTTCATCCGCGCGGAAGCGCAGAAGGAGCGGGAGCTGGTCAACCGGCTGGGCCTGGTCGCGGAGTAGCGCGAGGCGGGGGGCGTCCAGCCCCCCGTTTTCAGTTCTCCGTTTTCAGCTCCCTGTCCGCAGCAGGAAATCGGCGCAGCGCTCGCCGATCATCACCGCGGCGGCGTTGGTGTTGCCACTTACCAGCGTCGGCATCACGGAAGCATCGGCCACCCGCAGCCGCGGCACGCCATGGACCCGCAGCTGCGGGTCCACCACCGCCATGCCGTCGCGCCCCATGCGGCAGGTGCCGACGGGGTGGAAGACGGTCTTCGCCACCGTCCGCGCATGGTCCGCCAGCACCTCATCCGCGACCTCGTCGGCGGCGGAGGGCAGGATCTCCCGCTCGATGATCCTGGCGAGCGATGGCGCCCGCAGGATGCGCCGCGACAGCTTCACGCCGCGCACCAGCGTGGCGATGTCCTCCTCGGTCCCCAGCGCATTCGTCCGCAGCACCACGGGGTCCTCCACCCGTGGGCTTCGCAGCCGCACGCTGCCGCGCGAGGTCGGCCGCAGGATGCAGGGGTTGATGGTGATGCCATGGCCCGGCGGTGCGGCGCGATGCACATCCCCCACCAGCGTCGGCGTCAGGTGGATCTGCACATCGGGCCGCCCGGCGCCGCCGGTATCCACGAAGGCCCCGGCCTCCACGATGTTGGAGGAGAGCAGGCCGGACCGCGTCAGGATGTATTCGAGCCCGTGGCGGATCGACCGCCAGCCGCGGTCATGGCCCAGCAGGCTCACCGCTTCTCGCGTCTGGCCATAGACGGGGGCGGAGATGTGGTCCTGGTAGTTCTCCCCCACCCCCGGCAGGTCCCGCCGCAGATCGATGCCATGTCCCGCCAGATGCGCCGCCGGCCCGATGCCCGAGAGTTGCAGCACCTTGGGCGAGCCGATGCCCCCGGCGCAGAGGATCACCTCCTCCCGCGCCGCCGCCTGGTGCGTGCCGCCATCGGGGGTGCGGAAGCGCACGCCGGTGGCCGCACCGTTCTCCACCGTGATCGCCTCGATCGTCGCTTCCGTGCGGATCGTCAGGTTCGGCCGGCCGCGCACGCTGGCGAGGTAGGTGGCCGCCGTGCTGCCGCGCCGCCCCTCCATCGTCGTCGTCTGGAAGAAGCCGGCCCCTTCCTGCCTGGCCCCGTTGAAGTCGTCGGTATAGGGCACGCCGGCTTCCTGGGCCGCGCGGATGAAGGCGTAGCTGAGGGGATGGCGATGCCTGGTGTCGGAGACGCGCAGCATCCCCTCCGTCCCATGCCAGGGGCCGGCCAGGCGCTGGTTCGCCTCCGCGCGCCGGAAGACGGGCAGCACATCCTCCCACCCCCAGCCCTCCGCGCCCTGTTCGGCCCAGTGGTCGTAATCCGCGTGCTGGCCGCGGATGTAGATCATGGCGTTGACGGAGGATCCGCCGCCCAGCGTGCGCCCCTGCGGCACATGCATCGGGCGGCCCTTCAGCCCCGGCTCGTCCTCCGACCGGTACATCCAGGTGCGGGGGGAACCGATGACGCGGACGAAGGTGCCGGGGATGTGGATGAAGGGGTGGTTGTCGGGCTTCCCCGCCTCCAGCAGCAGCACGCCCTTGCCGGCGGCCACCAGGCGCTGGGTGATGACGCAGCCGGCGGAGCCGCCGCCGATGACGATGTAGTCATAGCCCTGCACGGACCCGTTCCCCCTTGATGCCGCGCGTGGCGGCGGCCTTCCGGGAAGGCTAGCCGTGATCGTTGACAGTGACAACCAATCCGGCGGGGGCGGAAGGCGTGTCAGTCTACGTCGCCCGCCAGGGGCGTACCGGAGTCGCATCCGTCACAGGGGGGCGCACGCACCTCCAGGGCGGCGCCGATCCTCGGGGCCAGGCTCCCCGAGATCTGCCGGCTCACGCGCGCAGCAATTCGCGCGCCGTGTCGTAGTTGCGATGCTGCAGCGCAGCCTCAAGCGCGCTGCGCCGGGCCTGTTCCCGGCTTTCGCTGGCCAGCGCCTCCAGACGCACGAGAAGGGCCTCCGCCAGGTCCCGCTGGCCCGACTCATGCGCGCGCAACACCAGCCTGGCGAGCGTGCTCTCGTCAGGCTGGTCTCCAGCGGCGAACAACGCATCGGCCAAGGTCAGCGCCTGACCCAAGGGGACGGCATCCAGCGCCGCATTGAGCGCCACAGGGGCCAAGCCTTCCACGAGATCGGCAACGGACTCAACGCCGTTCTCCAGCAGTGTCGCGGCAATGTCGTGACGGCCACGCCGAAACGCCACCGCGAGCAATTCGCGCAGCATGGAATGCCGCTCCCTGCGGATGTCGGACTGCGCCGGTGTGTGTTGCAAGCCGAGCAGCGCGACGTACGGCTCAAAAATCCGGCGGTAATCGTAGTGGCGCGCAGCCTGCCGCGCCGCTTTCTCACCTGACAGCCGCCGTTCCGGATCGGCCAGAAGTCCGGCGATCAGCGCAGGCCAGCGGGCGAGGTCATCCTCCTGCACGATGCAGGAGACTGGCGACGGGTCCAAGCCGCGGAACGCCACGGCGGTACCCAGCACCATCCTGCCGGCGCTCATGGCTTCGACCGTCTTGATGGAACTCCCGGTGCCGGTGGCCAGCGGAATCACCACCAGGGCCGCTGCCTGGTAGAGCACTGCCAGCACGGCTTCGTCCACTCGCCCCAATGCAGTGAAGTTGCCGTGTCGACTGACCGGGGCGCAGTCACCCACCACCACGAAACCCGTATCCGGGCAGTCATTGGCAATGCCGCGCAGACGCTCTACCGCGACGGTGTTCGGCTGGTAGCGGCTTCCGACAAACAGGCAGAACGGCCCCGGCGGAAGCTCAAGGGCGTAGAGGTCCCTCAGCAGCGTGCGAGGATCGGGTCCGAAGCTTTCGGAAAGCCGATCATGATCGATGGGATTCGGAACAACGATGCTCGGGACGCCACGCGCGGCATACCAGGCGCGGTCGGAGTCGGAGACCGTGACGGCAACATCGCCGCCGCGCATGCCCTCGACCTCTAGCCGCGCAGTCAGCCTGTCCAGGATCTGGCTGCCGCTGGCCTGCTGCGAAAGCACGTCATGGCTCGAGACGATGAGGCACTTGCCCTCTGCACGGCATATCGGAGCGATGATGGATGCCCAGAAAGGATACTCCACGATGACAACATCCGCCCACCGAACCACATCCGCAGCATGGGCCTTGAAATACGGATCGAGCCTGCGATCGATGAAGAACCAGAGCATGCTTTCCTGGCCACCGGTTCGCGGCGTGACGAGGCGCAACAACCGGCGCGCCAGGTGTTGGCGCATTCTTGGTCTCACAGCTTCCACGCTGACCCGTGGGCGTCGCAGCGGCGACGGCAGCTGGGCGTGCGAGTGCGGGCCCGGCCGGGAAGCGCCTGCCGAGCCCAGCAGCCGGCGAAGCATGACGAAGGGCATCGCCGCCGCCATCCTGCACAGCTGGGAAAGACCGGGGCGCTGCGACCCCCAGCTTCCATCCTGCACGACGCGAACCACCGCGCGCTCTGCCAGTTTCTCCACCAGCAGGTTGCAACGAAGGGAGGCGCCGGACTGGCGTTCCAGAAAATTGCCCCAGGGATAGAACACGGCGACGCGGCGCGCTGCGCGTTCCGACCCGCCCGCATGATCCGGGCCGTTCTGGATCTGGGCGATGAGCGACGCTGGATTGTGCCGTGCGATCACACAGCGGCGTCCGGCCTCGGCCTTCGTTGCCAGCAGCGCGTGGTCCCGCCGGATGCGACGGATCGCTTCCACGATCGCGACGGGGCTGTGGTCGTCGATCAGCACGCCGCCACCGTATTGCGATAACTCCTCGCTCATCCATGTGCCGGAGGTCGCAACGACGATCTTGCCAGCCGCCATGCTCTCGAGACAAACCCCGGGAGTGCGGGCGCGATATATGCCGCGCCAGTACGGCACCAGGACCACATCGGCGTCCAGCAGCGTCCTGGTGTAGTCCTCGGGCGACAGCGCACTACGCAGCAGCGTCACCTGCGGCGGGCAAACGGGAACGAAACCGTCGATGGCCGCCTGAACGTCCGGCGCCGCGTCATGGGCCTGCAGCCGGAATTCCATGCCGTCCATCTCGCCTGCGGCGTCGAGCAGGCGGATGGCTGAAAGGATGTCGCAGAAGCCCTTCTCGTCCCGGGCATTGCCGAGGCTCACGAGGCGGAGTGGCGCGTCCGATGGGCGCGATGGACGGGTTTCATGCTCCCCGACCGTATGGGGAATAGGCAGCACCTCGATGGGCAGGGTGGTGAGCGCACCGAGTTCGGCAGCCAGGCGGGCGCTGTCCGAAGCAAGCCTGACGCGACGGCCCGTGGCTGCGGCATGTTCGAGTTTGCGGAAGGCACGAGCGGAAAGCGCGTTGTCATACCAGGCGGGCTGGTAGCGAAGCAGCAGTACCACTTCCCACGTCGCGTCCGCCTCCTGGCTGGCGACGAAATCCGCGAACGCGTTCAGCTGGTTGCGAAAGATCATCGGCGCGAACATGACCGATCCGGCTGGCGCGGCGACGCGGCTGAGCCCGGCTCGCAAGTCGATCAGGAATTCCCGGTTCGTCATGGCTGTATCGAACGCCGTGCGGAACCTGGCCGGCACATGGCTCGCCATCGGGTGGCTGCTCCACATGTCCCGGCGGAGGCAGCGCTGCATCGCCAGCCTGTCCGCGATCGCGTCGGTTGCATCACGGTTCGCCAGGGTCACCGCGCGGTAACCGGCCTCCGTCGCCCCGCGTGCCACCGCTTCGACATAGGAGAAGTGGTGGCCGACAAAATCCTTCAGCGATGGGTCGATGATGAGGAAGACGGGCTGCTTCGAGGAACTCGATTCATTCGCCTCGTTCACGGCTGGGCGAATGTGCGACCCGACATGCACGGTAGAATTCTCCCACTCACGTATCGGGATGGATGACTGGCGAGCGAGACCGGCAAACGGATCGTGCGAAGCCGTTTGCGCGGTCGGGTAGGAACGGCGGCCTGGCGCCGCTGAGCCTCGTGCCGGCGCAAGAACCGACGCCCGTTCAGGACAGCGCCCGCTGACTTCGCGCGGCCGTGTTTCGCCCAGGCGGCCAGGGGGGCATACCGCACAACCCACCAGTCACTCGGTGCACTTTTGAAGCTTTGAGTGTCCCGGTCTGGACCCGCCCGGGATGGGCGAGACGCCGCAGCAGAACGGCGATCGAGGCGGCAAGGGGAGGGACTCGTGCGGAAGCGATCGCCGCCCCGCAGTGCCTGGCCAGGCGGTGCTCATGAACGGTGAAGCCGGCCTGTCAGATGGCCTTGCGGAGCATCGTGGCGTGGATGGGGGTCGCGCAGCGGACGGTCGGAGCACGATGCCCCGCGTGCCGCGCCAGCGCCGGGAGGAGGACCGCGAGAGCGCGAAGCGTGTCGCGTTCCTGGCGGGTGGCCCGCGTCACGCGCTGGTCAGGCGGCGGGCTCCGGCAGCCGCGCCCCGCCGCCCCTTTCCCCGCGCGGCGGCCATCCGGCGGGCACAGGCCCGACCTGGGCAGCGGCGACCAGGCGGCTGGCCGTTCTGCCCTGGCGCGCGACAGAAAAAAGGCCGGATCGCGATGGATGTATCGCGGTCCGGCCCGGCAATGTCAGGCACCCGGAGGCACCTGCCGCAGCGTCTCACCGCTGACGGCAGATCCCCCTGGGTGTTTGGTCCAACAAGGAAGGCCTTGTCAGACCGAGTAGTACATCTCGAACTCGACGGGGTGCGGCGTGTGCTCGAACTTGTACACGTCCGTCCACTTCAGCTCGATGTAGCTCTCGATCTGGTCCTTGCTGAACACGTCGCCGGCCAGCAGGAACTCGTGGTCGGCGGCCAGCGCGCCCAGCGCCTCGCGCAGCGAACCGCACACCGTCGGGATGCCCTTCAGCTCTTCCGGCGGCAGGTCGTACAGGTCCTTGTCCATCGCCTCGCCCGGATGGATCTTGTTCTTGATGCCATCGAGGCCGGCCATCAGCATGGCGGCGAAGGCGAGGTAGGGGTTCGCACCCGGATCCGGGAAGCGGACCTCGACGCGCTTCGCCTTCGGGCTCGTCGCGTAGGGGATGCGGCAGGAGGCGGAGCGGTTGCGGGCCGAATAGGCCAGCAGCACGGGGGCCTCGAAGCCCGGGATCAGGCGCTTGTAGGAGTTGGTCAGCGGGTTCGTGAAGGCGTTCAGCGCCTTCGCGTGCTTGATGATGCCGCCGATGTAGTACAGCGCCGTCTCGGACAGGTCGGCATAGCCGTTGCCCGCGAAGACCGGCTTGCCGTTCTTCCAGATGGACTGGTGGACGTGCATGCCGCTGCCGTTGTCGCCGTAGATCGGCTTCGGCATGAAGGTTGCCGTCTTGCCGTAGCTGTGGGCGACGTTGTGGACGCAGTACTTGTAGATCTGCATGAAGTCGGCCTGTTCGACCAGCGGGCCGAACTTGGTGCCGAGCTCGTGCTGCGACTGCGCCACCTCATGGTGATGCTTCTCGATCGGCAGGCCCATCTCGCCCATCGTGGAGAGCATTTCGGCGCGCAGGTCGGTCTCGCTGTCCACCGGCGGGACGGGGAAGTAGCCACCCTTGACGACAGGGCGATGGCCCATGTTGCCTTCCGGGTAGTCCTTCATGTTGGCGCCGGGGCCCTCGATGGACTCCAGCATGTAGTGGCCGAAATTGCCGCCCGTGCCGAACTTCACGCTGTCGAACACGAAGAACTCGGCTTCCGGGCCGAAGAAGGCGGTGTCGCCGATCCCGGTGGACTTCAGGTACGCCTCGGCGCGCTTCGCGGTGGAGCGCGGGTCGCGGGAGTACATCTGGCCGGTGGAGGGCTCCACGATGTCGCAGAACAGGATCATCTGCGGCTTGGCCGCGAAGGGATCCATCACGGCGGTGGAGGCATCCGGCATGAGGATCATGTCGGACTCGTTGATCGCCTTCCACCCGGCGATGGAGGAGCCATCGAACATGATGCCGTCGGTGAACACGTCCTCATCGATCGTGGAGACGTGCTGCGCGGTGTGCTGCCACTTGCCGCGCGGATCGGTGAAGCGGAAGTCGACGTATTCGACGCTGTGCTCCTTGATCATGTCCATGACCTTGGAGACGGCGGCATTGGCGCCCCCGGCTGCCGGCTTCTTCGCCATCGTGTGTGGTCCTGTTTCCGTGCTCAACCCCGGTCCCTGTGCCGCGCGGCGTTACCGGTCCCCACCGCGCGCCCGGATCGTGCCGGCCCCCCAGTCGGGGGCTCCCGGCCATCCGGCCAGCCTTCCCCGGCATTGCTGCCGGTCCGGCCCGTCTCCCCCCGGCCCGCTTTTGCGGGCCGGATGGCATCGCCTGGCCCGGGCCGCCAAGGACGGCCCGGACGCTGGTCTCAGACCGCGTCCTCGCCCCGTTCGCCGGTGCGGATGCGGATCACTTCCTGCACGTCGCTGATGAAGATCTTGCCGTCGCCGATCCGGCCCGTGCGCGCGGCCTGCGTGATCGCCTCGATCGCGCGGTCCAGCAGCTCATCCGGGCAGACGACCTCGATCTTCACCTTGGGCAGGAAGTCCACGACGTATTCGGCGCCGCGGTACAGTTCGGTATGGCCCTTCTGCCGGCCGAATCCCTTGGCCTCCACGACCGTCAGCCCCTGCAGGCCGATCTCGTGCAGCGCGTCCTTCACCTCGTCGAGTTTGAAGGGCTTGATGATGGCCTCGATCTTCTTCATCGGCTCCGTCGCTCCGCACGCGTCTGAGTTGCGTGCGCTCATTCCCCCCGGCGCCCGCCACACCGGCGGGTCCGGCCCGCTGGCCTGTCCCGGCGTTGCCGCCGGGCCTTTGCAGGCGCTCCTGCTGCGCGTCGTTTTGCATGGCCCGTGCCACCCCGGCAACGCCGCCAGAGGCGGATTCTGGGGGGGGTAGGAGAAAAATCGCCCTTGTGTTGTGCAATTAGCACAAAAAACGGGCTTTCGACTGTCGCGACATTGCGCCCCTGGCCCACCCCTCCCATCATCCCTCGCCGAACCCGCAACCCGTGCTATGCGGAACCCACCCCGCCCTATACCGAGGCCCCGACGTGAAGCCCCAGAACGACCTGCTCTCCGCCACCGGCACCACGATCTTCACGGTGATGTCCGCGCTGGCCAACGAACACGGTGCCATTAACCTCGGTCAGGGCTTCCCGGATTATGACGGCCCCGCGGATGTCATCCACGCCGCCGCCGCGGCCCTGCTGGACGGCCGCAACCAGTATCCCCCGATGTCCGGCGCTCCCGAGCTCCGCCAGGCCGTCGCAGCCGCCAACAAGCGCTTCTACGGGATCGAGGTCGACCCCAATGCGGAGGTCGTCGTCACCTCCGGCGCGACGGAGGCGATCACCGCCTGCCTCATGGCCGTGCTGAACCCCGGCGATGAATGCGTGCTGATCGAGCCGCTCTACGACACCTACCTGCCGGTGGTGAAGCTGCTGGGCGCCATCCCGAAGCTGGTGCGCCTGACGCCGCCGAAATGGGAACTTCCCCGGGCTGAACTGGCCGCCGCCTTCGGCCCGAAGACCAAGGCCATCCTGCTCAACACGCCGATGAACCCCACCTCGAAGGTTTTCACGAGTGCCGAACTCGCCTTCATCGCTGATCTGGTTCAGCGCCACGATTGCTACGCGGTGTGCGACGAGGTCTATGAACACCTGACCTTCGATGGCTGGAAGCACATCCCGCTGATGACGCTGCCGGGCATGCGCGAACGCTGCATGCGCGTGGGATCGGCGGGCAAGACCTTCAGCCTGACGGGCTGGAAGATCGGCTACGTCACCTGCGACCGTTCGCTAGCGCCCAACGTCACCAAGGCGCACCAGAACCTGACCTTCACCACGCCGCCCAACCTCCAGCGCGGTGTCGCCGTCGGCCTGGCCAAGGACGATGCCTATTTCGAGAGCCTGTCCTCCTCCCTCCAGGCCAAGCGGGACCGCCTGGCGGCGGGGCTCGCGCGCCTCGGCTTCGGCGTGCTGCCGACCCAGGGCAGCTACTTCATCACGACCGATTTCCGGCCCCTGGGCTTCAACGGCGACGACGTGGCCTTCTGCCGGGCGCTGACGATCGAGGCCAAGGTCACGGCCATCCCCGTGACGGCCTTCTACGCCAGCGCCGACGCCCCCAACCACTACGCCCGCTTCGCCTTCTGCAAGGGCGATGCGGTGATCGACGCGGCGCTGGCCCGCATGGAGGCCTGGATCGCCAGCCGCGCCGGGGGCGTCCGCGCCGCCGCTGGCTGAAGCCCAGGGGGCAGGGGGCCGGACAACCCCCTGTTGACGCAAAGCCCCCCTCGGCCTTATCACCCGCCGCCCGGGCCCCAAAGTCCGGGCCCCAAAGTCCGGGGCCCTGGTCCGGGCAAGGCGTGTGGCGGTCGTAGCTCAGCTGGTAGAGCGCCAGGTTGTGGTCTTGGATGTCGCGGGTTCGAGCCCCGTCGATCGCCCCACTCGCCCTTCCTCCCTCGGGGGGATACCTTCCCCGCCGGACAATCCCGGGGGGACACCAGACATGCAGATCAGGCTCGATGGGCGCGTGGCGCTCATCACCGGCGGCTCGAAGGGCCTCGGCCTCGCGATCGCCACGCACTTCGTCGAATCGGGCGCGTCCGTCGCGCTGGTCGCGCGGGGGGAGGATGCGCTGGCCAAGGCCAAGGCCGGAATCCAGGCAAAGTTCCAGGGCGCGCGCGTGGCCGCCATCGCGGCCGATGTCGGCACGGCGGAAGGCTGCGCCCGCGCCGCCGCCACCGCCGCCGCCGAGCTCGGCCCCATCGACATCCTGGTGAACAACGCCGGCACCAGCCAGCGCGGCGCCTTCATGAGCGTGGATGACGCGCTCTGGCAGGCGGACCTCGACCTCAAGCTCTTCGCCGCCATCCGGCTGACTCGCGCGGTCTGGCCCAGCATGCAGGAACGCCGCTGGGGGCGGATCATCAACGTGCTGAACACCGGCGCCAAGGCGCCCGCCGCCCAGGGCGCACCCACCGCCGTCTCCCGCGCCGCGGGGATGGCGCTGACCAAGGTGCTTGCGGGGGAAGGCGCGCCCCACAACATCCTCGTCAATGGCATGCTCGTCGGCATCATCGAAAGCGACCAATGGGTCCGCCGCCACGCGGCCGACCCGCGCGGCATTTCCTGGGAGGACTGGAAGGCCGAACAGGGCCGCGGCGTGCCGCTCGGCCGCATCGGCAAGGCCGAGGAATTCGCCGCGCTGGCAACCTTCCTCGCCAGCGAGAATGCCGGCTACATCACCGGCACGGCCATCAATGTCGATGGCGGCCGCAGCCCCGTCGTCTGAACCAGGCACCCGCCCGGGATGGTGATCCTCGTCATCCTGGGCGGCGTTCTGCTGCTCGCCCTCATCTTCGGCCCGCAGCTCTGGATCCGCCACGTGCTGTCCCGCGCCCAGGCGGATCGGCCGGACCTGCCCGGCACCGGCGCCGACCTCGCCCGGCATCTGCTGGACGAGGCCGGGCTGCGATCCGTCCGCGTCGAGGAAACCCCCGACGGCGACCATTACGACCCGGAGGCGCGAATCGTGCGCCTCACGCCGCCCCACTACGCCGGCCGCTCCATCGCCGCCGTGGCGGTGGCGACGCATGAGGTCGCGCATGCCGTGCAGCATGACCGGGGCGAGCCCGGCTTCCGCCGCCGCCAGGCGCTGGTGCAGGTGGTGGCACCGGTCTTCCGCATCGCCCAGATCGTCATGGCGACCATCCCGCTGCTGGCGATCGTCATCCACTCGCCGGCCTTCATCGCCCTCCAGCTCGCGGCCATCGTCGCGCTGCTGTCGCTGCGCGTCGCGATCCATGCGGTGACGCTGCCGGTCGAACTCGACGCCAGCTTCGGCAAGGCGCTGCCGGTGCTGGAACAAGGCGGTTACCTGCGGGCGGAGGACATGCCGGAGGCCCGCCGCGTGCTGCGCGCCGCCGCCTTCACCTACGTCGCCGCGGCGCTCGTCACGCTGCTGGATGTCCTGCGCTGGTTCCGGCGCTGATCGGTCCGTGCTAGCGGGCGCCCATCACCAGGAGGACCCGCCATGGCTCGTGAACTCACCGTCGGAATCGCCGGCCTCGGCGCCATCGGCCTGCATCTCGCCCGCGCGCTGGATGCGGGGGTGGAGGGCCTGAAGCTCCACGCCGTCTCCGCCCGGGACCACGCCAAGGCGCGCGCCAATCTGGCCGGCTTCAAGACCCAGCCGCCCATCGTCTCCCTCGCCGAACTCGCCGCCGCCGACATCGTCGTCGAAGCAGCCCCCGCCTCGGTGTTCGAGGAAGTCGCGACCGCCGCCATCGAGGCCGGGCGCATCTTCGTCCCCAGCAGCGTCGGCGCCCTGCTGCCGCGCATGCAGCTGGTGGAGCGCGCCCGCGAAACCGGCGCCCGCATCATCGTGCCCACCGGCGCGCTGCTCGGCCTCGATGCCGTGCGCGCCGCGGCGGAAGGGGAGGTCTCCTCCGTCACCATCGAGACGCGCAAGCCCCCCCGCGGCCTGGTCGGCGCGCCCTACCTCGAACAGCACGGCATCGATGTGCTGGCCGTGAAGGACGAGAAGAAGCTGATCTTCAAGGGCAACGCCTTCGACGCCGCCCAGGGTTTTCCCGCGAACGTCAACGTCGCCGCCGCGCTGGCGCTGGCCGGCATCGGCCCGCAGCGCACGACCATCGAGATCTGGGCCGATCCGCATGTGACGCGCAACACCCACACCATCCGCGTCGAAGCCGCCAGCGCGCGCCTGACCATGACGATCGAGAACGTGCCGAGCGAGGAGAACCCCCGCACCGGCAAGATCACGCCGTTGTCGATCCTGGCCTGCCTGCGCGGACTGACGAGCACGCTGAAGGTCGGCAGCTGAGGCGACGCGTCCCGGGAGGGGGGCCGCCCCTCCCGTACCCACCCCGCCGGGGGCCGTGGCGGCCCCCGGACCCCGCCATCAAATGACAGTCGCGGCAAGGGAGGGGGCCAAAGCCCCCTCCCTTGCCGCGACTACACTGAAGACGGTCCAGGGGCGTCTCGCCCCTGGCGGGTGGGGTTCGGGGAGGGCGGAGCCATCCCCGAGGACGCCCGCCTCAGCCGCGCGGCATCACCTGCTCCGCCAGCGTTGCGAACCAGCTCGCCCCGATCGGCAGGATGTCGTCGTTGAAGTCGTATTTCGGGTGGTGGACCATCGCGTCCCCCTCGCCCTTCCCGCCGCCGAGGAACAGGTAGGCGCCGGGCCGTTCGTTCAGCATGAAGCTGAAATCCTCGCCCCCCATCGTCGGCTGCGGCAGTTTGCGGGAGCGTGCTTCGCCCACCACCATCGCCGCGACGCGCGCCGCGATCTCGGTGCTCTCGGGCTCGTTCACCGTGGCGGGATAGGCGCGGGTGAAGCTGCATTCGGCCTTGGCGCCGAAGGCGGCGGCCACGCCGGTGACGATGTCCTTGAACTTCGCCTCCAGCAGATCGCCGACTTCCGGCAGGAACCAGCGCGCCGTGCCGCGCATCTTCACGCTTTCCGGGATGACGTTGAAGGTGAAGCCGCCCTCGATATGGGCGATGGTGATGACGCCGGATTCCAGCGGGTTCACGTTGCGCGCCACCACGGATTGCAGCGCGGTGACGACGTGGGACGCGATCAGGATCGGGTCGATGCCGTTATGCGGCATGGCGCCATGCGCGCCGCGGCCGGTGATCGTGGCTTCCAGGTTCGCGACGGCTGCCATGACGGGCCCCGGCGCGTGCAGGAAGACGCCTTCCGGCGCGCCCGGCCAGTTGTGCATGCCGAAGACGCGGTCCATCGGGAAGCGGTCGAACAGCCCTTCCTTCACCATCACCTCGCCACCGGCCAGGTTCTCCTCGGCCGGCTGGAAGATCAGGTAGACGGTGCCGTCGAAGTTGCGGGTTTCCGCGAGGTACTTCGCCGCGCCCAGCAGCATGGTCGTGTGGCCGTCATGGCCGCAGGCGTGCATCAGGCCGGGCTTCTGGGAGGCCCAGGGCTTGCCGGTCGCTTCCTCGATCGGCAGCGCGTCCATGTCGGCGCGGAAACCGATGGCGCGGTTGGAGGAACCATTGCCGCGGATGACGCCGACCACGCCGGTCTTGGCGATGCCGGTGATGACCTCATCCACCCCGAACTCCCGCAGCTTGGCGGCCACGATGCCGCTGGTGCGGACTTCCTCGAAGCCGAGTTCGGGGAACTGATGAAAATCCCGGCGCCATTCGGTCATCTCGGGGTGGAATTCGGCGATCCGGTTGACGATCGGCATTGGGGCGGCCCTTCACGAAAGCTGGCCCTTTGATGGGCCTGCCCCCCACACCGGTCAACCTTGGCGGAAGGTGGCCGCCAGCCCCTCCGCCAGCGGCCGCCCGACCACGCCGAGGCGATCCCGCATCTCCGCCACCGGGAAGGCCTTGTCCTCCACCAGGCGCCGCACCTCCTCCGCGCCGATTGTCGGCACCCGCGGCACCCAGCGCGTCAGCGGCGCCACCGCCTCCAGCAGCGCCACGGGCAGGTCGATGACAGGCGGCGGCTTCAGCCCCGAAGCCCGCGCGACGGCGGCGAGAAAATCGCGATAGGGCAGGGGCTCCGGCCCCGCGACCACCATCACCTCCGGCCTTGTCCATTCGATGTTGATCGCCGCCAGGATGCAGCGGGACAGGTCCTCCTGGTGGATCGGCTGCACCAGGGCCCGCCCGCCGCCCGGCAGCGGCGCCACCGGCAGGCGACGCAAAAGCGCCGCCAGCCGCTGGACATTATCCTCCCCCGTCGCGCCATAGATCATGGTGGGGTGCAGCATCACGCCGGCCCGGCCGGAGGCGACGAAGGCCGCTTCCCCCGCCCGGACCCCATCCCCATGCGCATCGGCCCATTGCGAGAATCGCCGCGTGGAGCCGAGGAACACGAAGCGCGCCCCCTCCGGCGCCGCCGCCAGCACGGCCGGGGCGTGGCGCGCATGGGCGGTGTTCACCACCACCGTGGCACCGGCCAGTGCCACGCGCAGCGCCCGCGCATCCTCCAGATCGGCAAACACCGCCTCCGCCGAGATCCCCGTGGCGATCCAATGCGCGGCATTGCGCACCACCGGGATGAAGGGGCGCCCGGCGGCCTTCAGCGCGCGGCACAAGGCCGCGCCGCTGCGGCCGGAGGCGCCGATGACCGCGATCAAGGCGCGGCCTGCAGGAACCGCAGATCGGCCCCCTCCGGCGCCTGCGTCACCTGTTCATGCACCAGGCGGTCCCAGCCGCGCTTCGGCGCCGGCGCCGGCTGCCAGGCGGCGCGCCTGGCCGCCATCGTGGCCTCATCCACCAGCAACTCCAGCCTGCGGTCCTTCACGGACAGCCTGATGCGGTCGCCCGTCTCCACCAGCGCCAGCGGCCCGCCCACGGCGGCCTCGGGCGAGATGTGCAGCACGATGGTGCCGAAGGCGGTGCCGGACATGCGGCAATCGCTCATCCGCACCATGTCCTTCACGCCGGCCCGCGCCAGCTTCTTCGGGATGGGCAGGTAGCCGGCCTCCGGCATCCCCGCCGGGCTGCGCGGGCCCACATTCTTCAGCACCAGGATGTCCTGCGCCGTCACGTCGAGGTCCGGGTCGTCGATCCGCGCGGAGAGATCGGCCAGCCCGTCGAACACCAGGCAGCGCGCCTCCGTCTCGAACAGCGACGGCGTCGCCGCGCTGCGCTTGAGGATCGCGCCATCCGGCGCCAGCGATCCGAACAGCGCGATCAGGCCCCCCACCGGCGACACGGGCTTGCCCCGTTCCCGGATGATCCGCCGGTCCACGAAGTGGCTGCCATCCCCGATCCGGTCGGCCAGCGACACGCCATCCAGGTCCTTCGTCGTCAGGTCCAGCAGGTCCCGCAGCTCCCACAGCAGCGCCTGCATCCCGCCGGCGGCGTGGAAATCCTCCATGTAGCCATCGCCGGTGGGCTTGAGGTCCACCAGCACCGGCGTCGTCTCGCTCAGCGCATCCAGCCGCTTGAGGTCGAGGTTCAGCCCCGCCCGCCCCGCGATGGCGGCCAGGTGCACGATCGCATTGGTGGACCCGCCCAGCGCCAGCAGCACCCGCGCCGCGTTGTCGAGGTTCCCCTGCGTCATCAGCGACAGCGGCGCCACGGGGTTGCGGATCAGCCGCACCGCCTGCGCGCCCGCCTCCTCCGCGATCCGCAGCCGGTCGGCATGGACGGCGGGGGCGGAAGCGGCATCCAGCGGCATGAAGCCCAGCACCGCCGCCAGGCAGGCCATGGTGCTCGCCGTGCCCATCACGCCGCAGGTGCCGGCGGTGGTGGCGAGCTTACCTTCCAGCAGGTTGATCTTCTCGTCCGTCACCTCGCCCGCGCGGTAGCGGGCCCAGTAGCGGCGGCAGTCGGTGCAGGCGGACAGCCGCTCGCCCTCAAACGCCTGGGCCAGCATCGGGCCGACGACGAGCATGACGGAGGGCGTGCCGGCGCTGATCGCCGCCATCAACTGTGCCGGCACGGTCTTGTCGCAGCCCCCCACCAGCACCGCGGCATCCATGGGCTGGTTCGCCAGCATGGCTTCGGTGTCGAGCGCCATGAGGTTCCGGTAGTGCATGGAACAGGGGCTGAGCGAGGGTTCGCAGATGCTGATCGTCGGGAAGGAGAGAGGCAGCCCCCCGGCCGCCAGCACGCCGCGCTTCACCGCCTCGATCAGCTCCGGGATGGTCCGGTGGCAGTTGTTGTAGTCGCTGGCCGTGTCCGCGATGCCGACCACGGGCTTGTCCAGCATCGCCTGGGAATAGCCCATCGACTTGGCGAAGGACCGGCGGAGATAGAGGGCGAAGGCCGGATCGCCGTAGTTGGAGGCATTGCGCCCCAGCCCGAATGCCTTCTTCTCGCTCATACCCGTCATCCCCCGTTCGCCGCGGGCCGCCGCGCCCCTATCCGGGCCGGTGGCAGGCGCAGCCAATCTTGTTGCCGTCGGGGTCGCGCAGATACGCCCCGGCCCGGACTTCCCGCCAGGGCGGGCGATGATCGCGCCGGGATCGGTGGTGCCTGGCATTCAACGGCGCGCAGCCAAGACTGGTAGTCTTGGCGAGCACCGGGGAGTGCCAGGCGCCGCCGAGACCAAGCGAGGGCGCCCGCCCTGGCGGGAAGCCCGGGCTACAAGTCGGCATGATAATGCGGCCGCAGCCCGGGGCTACCCTCGTCCCGCCCGCCCGCGGCAATCCCGGCGGCATGGACGGCATCCACCGTGGCGCGGTCCGCGGCCTCGAACACCACGGTCACGCCATTGCCGACCGTCGCGGGGCGTCCATCGATGGGCCGCATCAGCCAGAACTGGGGCGTGCCCTCCGCCGCCAGGGCATAGCCGGCCATGCCGGGGTCCAGGCTGGTCTCGTGCCGCGTGATCGCCAGTGGGGCCAGCAGCCGGTCGTAGAGGGCCAGGGCGGCAGGCAGGTCGTTGGTGCAAAGGGTGACGTGGCTGAGCATGGAGGCCTCCTTCCGGTCGGGGCTTCACCCTGCCACGGCCCGGCTTGACGGGGCTTGCGGAGTTTGGCGGTAACGGGATACCGCCACGCGCAAACCGGCCTTCCGGCTTGACTTTCCGGCCCCCACCCCCGATAAGCCGCGCCCAGTTCACACCGGATCACCGAACACATCCATGCTCACGCGCCAGACAACCTCGATCAAGCCTGCGGAGGTCTCCAAGGGCTGGGTCCTGATCGATGCGGAGGGCCTCGTGCTCGGCCGCGTCGCGGCTCTCATCGCCAACCGCCTCCGCGGCAAGCACAAGCCGACCTTCACGCCGCATGTCGATTGCGGTGACCATGTGGTCGTCATCAACGCCAAGAAGATCAAGGTGACCGGCCAGAAGGCCGAGCAGTCCGTCTTCTACTGGCACACCGGCTACGCCGGCGGCATCAAGGGCCGCACGGTCGCGGAACGCCTGGCCAGCCCGCACCCGGAACGGGTGCTGGAAAAGGCGGTTGAGCGCATGATCACGCGCGGCCCGCTCGGCCGCGCCCAGATGCGCAACCTGCATGTCTATGCGGGGCCGGAGCATCCCCATGCCGGCAACACCCCGACCGCCCTCGATGTCGGTGCCCTGAACCGCAAGAACCTGGCCGGTGGCCCGGCGAAGAAGGTTGCCTGAGATGAGTGATTCTCCCCGCACCGGCGGCTCGCTGGCCGAACTCAAGGACCTGGTGAACGCGGCCGGTGGCCCCGCCGCCGTCGGCACCGCCGCGCCGGTCGAGCCGAAGCGCGACGCGCTGGGCCGTTCCTACGCCACGGGCCGCCGCAAGAACGCCATCGCGCGCGTCTGGGTGAAGCCCGGCAAGGGCACGATCCAGATCAACGGCAAGCCCTCCTCCAAGTACTTCGCGCGCCCCGTGCTGCGGATGCTGATCAGCCAGCCCTTCCTGGTGGCCGACCGGTACCAGCAGTTCGACGTCTTCGCGACCGTCGTCGGCGGCGGCCTGTCCGGCCAGGCCGGCGCGCTGCGCCACGGCATCTCCCGCGCCCTGACCTATTACGAGCCGGGCCTGCGGAGCATCCTGAAGAAGGCGGGCTTCCTGACGCGCGACTCGCGCGTGGTCGAACGCAAGAAGTACGGCAAGGCCAAGGCCCGACGTTCCTTCCAGTTCTCCAAGCGCTGACGCCCGGCGGACCGGGCGCCACGCCCGGCCTCATGGCTGGTTCATCAGGGGGGCAGGTCCGCAAGGGCCTGCCCCTCTTGCTTTTTCCGCCTGTTTCCATCCCCATCCCCGTCGCGTGACAGGATCAGCACCATGCCCAAGGGACCCATTCCCAGCGTCTTCATCGATGGCGAGGCCGGCACCACCGGCCTGCAGATCCGCGAACGCCTGGAACGCTTCCCCGGCATCGCGCTGCGCAGCATCGCCGACGCCGACCGGAAGAACCCGGACGCCAAGCGCGCGCTGATGGCGGAAGTGGACCTCGTCGTCCTCTGCCTGCCCGATGCCGCCGCGAAGGACAGCGCCGCCATGGCCGCCGGCCTCGGCGCGCAGGCGCCGAAGCTGATCGATGCCTCCACCGCGCATCGCGTCGATCCCGACTGGGTCTACGGCTTCGCCGAACTGCCCGGCCATGCCGCCGCCATCGCCGCGGCCGCCCGCGTGTCCAACCCCGGCTGCTACCCCACCGGCGGCATCGCGCTGCTGCGCCCGCTGGTCGATGCCGGCATCCTGCCGAAGGACTATCCCGTCACCGTCAACGCCGTCTCCGGCTATACCGGCGGCGGCAAGGCGATGATCGCGGAGTTCGAGCCCGCCCGCACCGCGGCCCCCTTCTTCCTCTATGGCCTGACGCTGGAGCACAAGCATGTGGCGGAGATGCAGCGCTACAGCGGCCTGGCGCGGCGCCCGCTCTTCGTCCCCTCGGTCGGCGATTTCGCCCAGGGGATGCTGGTCAGCGTGCCGCTGCACCTCGACCTGCTGAATGGCAGCCCGAAGCCCGCCGACCTCGAAGCCTGCCTCCGGAGCGCCTATGCCGGGTCCGGCTGGGTGCGGGTGGAGGCCGCGGACGGCAAGGCGCGGCTGGCGCCGGAAGACGTGAACGGCACCAACTGGCTGGAACTGCGCGTCTTCGGCAATGCCGATCGCGGCCAGGCCGTGCTGGTGGCGAAGCTCGACAATCTCGGCAAGGGGGCGTCCGGCGCCGCCGTGCAGAATATCGGCCTGATGCTGGGCGTCGACGTCGCGGGCGCCCTGCCGCTGGCCCAGGCCGCCGAATAGGAAACGATCATGTCCGAAGCCCAAGTCCCTGGCGCGCTCCTCCCCTTCGAGGACAAGCAGCCGAAACTCCACCCCACCGCCTGGGTCGCGCCCACGGCGGTGGTCATCGGCGATGTGGAGATCGGGGAGGAGAGCAGCGTCTGGTATCACTGCGTCCTGCGCGGCGACACCAACATCATGCGCATCGGCGCCCGCACCAACATCCAGGATGGCAGCATCCTGCACCTGAATGCGGGGGCGGAGCCGCTGATCATCGGCGATGACGTCACCATCGGCCATGCCTGCATCATCCACGCCTGCACGCTGCACAACCGCGCCTTCGTCGGCATGGGCGCCACCGTGCTGGACCGCGCGGTGATCGAGGAAGGCGGCATGCTCGGCGCCGGCGGCATGCTGCCGCCGGGCAAGCGGATCGGCCCGAACGAGCTCTGGATGGGCAGCCCCGCCAAGCTGGTCCGCGTGATGGATGCGGAGGAACGCGCCCGCTTCGACCGCACCGCGCCGGCCTATGTGGCGCTGGCCAAGCGCCACCGGGCCAGCCTGACGAAGGGCTGACACCGAAGGCGCGGCGCTTGCCGCCGCGCCGGCCAGGTCCAAGATCAACGGCGCCGGTCAGCCAAGGAGGCTCCGATGCGCCGCCGATCCCTGATGCTTCTCCCGCTCCTCGCCGCCTGCGCGCCGATGCCGCCGCCGGAGGCGGTGCAACTGCCCGCCACCGCCGCCGTCGAGGGCGCGGGCGATCCGACGCGCGGCGCCATCCTCGCCGCTTCCTCCGCCTTCGCCAGCCCGGCGAGCCTCGCCGGCGATCCGGCGGCGGTGGCGACGGCGCTCGCGCAGCTCGAATTCCTTGCCGTCGCGCTGGATGGCGGCGCCTGGCGGGACATGGATCCGCTGGTGGTGCCGATGCTCCGGCAGGGCCGGGCGGAGGCCCGCAGCGCCTTCGGCTTCCGCCCCGATGCCAGCGCCCAGGCGGCGGTCGATGCCCTCTACGGCGCGGCCGCCGCGATCCGCGTCCGCGACTCCGCTGCGGCGGCGGCGTCGCTGCTGCCGCTGGCGCCGGACGGTGCCGCGCTGTCGCGCCTGGCCGCCCTGCCTATCCTGCCGCAGGCGATCGCCGGAACCACGCGCGCCCGCGCCGCGCTGGTCCGGCGTGACCGGGGAGAGCGCCATGGCCGCCCGATTTTCTGACCGCACCCGGCTGATCCTGGGTGCCGCGCTGGCGCTGTCGCTGGCCGCCTGCGCGGCGCCGCGCCCGATCGCAAGCCGGGAGACCGTGCCGCTGCCGCCGATGACGGGTGCGGGCGATCCGATGCGCGCCGCCGTCACCAGCGCCGCCTATGCCTTCGCCGATACGCGCCGCCTGGACGGCCAGCCGGCGGAGGCCGCGCGCGCCGTGGCGCGGCTGGAATGGCTGGCGGCCGAATTGCCGGCCGATCCCTATTGGACCGCCGCTTCCCCCATGGCCGCGGCCATGCTGCGCCAGGGGCGGGACGAGGTGCGCGGCAGCATCGGCATCCCGCTCGCCCTGCCCGCCGATGCCGTGGCCCGCGCGATGATCGGGGCCGCGGCCGCGATCGATGCCGGCAACCCCCAGGCGGGCGCCGCCGCCCTGGCACCCGTCGCAGCAGGACAACCCGGCGCGCTGCTCGCCCGGCTCGACCACCTGCCCCAATCCGGGGACGCCAACGCCGCCACCGCCATGGCCTACGCCGAACTCATCCGCCTTGGCCGCGATGAGGGCTTGAACGAGTAGCGCCCTTCCGCGACGCCTCGCCCATCGGCTACACCGGGGCAGTCGGGAAGGGGATAAGCCCAGTGCGCCGCGGCCGGAATGCCCTGTTGTTGCTGGCCATCGCCGCGGGCCTGCCCGCCTGCGCGGAGATGCGCACGCCCGCCCCCGTCGCCCGCATCCCCGCCGTGCTGGCCGCCGGCAGCGCCGATCCGGTGCTCGACCTGGTCAACCAGGCCGCCACGGATTTCGAGGATGCCGGCCGGTCCCTGGCCAATGACCCCGCCCGCATGGCCCGCGCGGCCGCGCGGGTGGAGGTGATCGGCGCCGAATTCGCCCGCGATGCGCGCTGGGCCCCCCTGTCGCCCAGCGTGGGGTTCGAGATGCGGGCCGCCCGCACGGAACTCCGCGCCGCGCTCGGCATCCGCGCCGGGGCATCGCCGGATGCCGTGGCCCGGGCGCTGTCCGCTGCCCATGTGGCCCTGGTCCGGGGCGACCGTGCCGCGGCGATCCGCGCGCTGGACCCCGCGATCTTCGAACCGGGCGGGGAGGGGACGCTGGCGTTCCTGACCCGGCCCGGCCCGCTGTCGCAGTCCCGGATCGCCACCGCCCTCGCCCGTGACGAGGCCAGCCGCCTGGCCCGCAGCAATGTCTGGGGCCTGTCCGGTGCGCTGGACCCCGATAGCGGCTGGCTGGACCCGCTGCCGGGCCGCGGGATGTCGATCGGGCCGCGCTAGAGAAATATGCGTTCAGATGGAATCATCTGAACGCATTTCTTGCTCTAGATTCAACGACATCTAGCCGATCGGCCCGCGTTAGCCGATCGGCTAACGCCGCCACTCCTGGCGCAGCCGCATCACCACCTCGCAGAAGATGCTCGCCACCACCGCGGCGTTGGCGGGGTCCCGCAGCAGCGTGCCATCCGGGCGCTGCCCGCCGAGCAGGGTCGGCAGCACATCCTCGCGGATGCTGTCGAGATAGGCCATCGGGTCAGGCTGGTCGCGCAACGCGTCCCGAAGCGCCGCCTCCAGGGCCCGGGCCAACGTCGCACGCACCTCGTCACTCATGGAATCAGACCCACTCGGAGCCCCGGGCAAACTGTCTTTCGCTGCCTTGAGGTGGCTCGGTCCGCGATCCTGTTGACCGCGCGGCTGTCACAATACCGGAAAGTAAAGATTGAGTAACAGCGCAATTGCCAAAAAATTGCTCGCGCCCTGGTAGTTGTTAGACGATCGAATCGCGCTTTGGTAGCGGTAACTCTGGCGTCAATGAGATAAATGCTACCATGCGGCGAGTTTCGTCGACCCTATGCGCCCCGCCGCGCCCGCCGGGCTTCCCGGTCCCGGCGCCGCGCATCACGGCAAGCCGGCAGGCAGGGCCGCCTGCCCGGAACGGCGGCGGGGGCGCGGCATGCCGGCCCGCGGGCGATCAATCCTTGGCCATCACCGTGACATAGGTGCCCGGCGCCTCCCCCAGCGGCCGCAGCGCCCCATCCCCCGGCACGCGCGCCGGCACCATGGTGCGGTCCTGCGCCGTTACCCAGCGCTGCCAGTCCGGCCACCAGGAACCCGACAGCTCCGTCGCGCCCTTGAACCATTCATCCGGGTCCGCGGGCAGGCTCTCATTCACCCAGTGGCTGTACTTTCCCGAATCAGGCGGGTTCACCACGCCGGCGATGTGGCCGGAGGCCGCGAGGACGAAGCGCACCTTGCCGCCATAGATCTGCGTGCCGCGATAGGTGGATTTCCACGGCGCGATGTGGTCCTCCCGCGTCGAGATCATGTAGGTCGGCACCTTGATCTTCCGGAGATCGAGCGCCACGCCGTCCAACTCGATCCCCCCCGGCTTCACCAGATCGTTCTGCTGGTACATCCGCCGCAGGTAGAAGCTGTGCATCTTCGCCGGCATGCGGGTGCTGTCGTCGTTCCAGTAGAGCAGGTCGAAGGGGAACGGCTCCTGCCCCATCAGGTAGTTGTTCACGACGAAGGACCAGATCAGGTCATTGGCGCGGAGCATGTTGAAGGTGGTCGCCATCTCCCGCCCCTCCAGGAACCCCTTCTTCTGCATCTTCTCCTCGAGGCCCTGGAGCTGTTCCTCGTCGATGAAGACGCCGAGTTCGCCCGCCTCCTCGAAATCCGTCATGGTGACGAAGTAGGTCGCGCTCTTGATCCGCGTGTCCTTGCGCGCGGCCATATGCGCCAGGGTGCAGGCCAGCAGCGTGCCGCCCAGGCAGTAGCCGATGGCATTGACGGCTTTCTCCCCCGTCGCCTGCTCGATCGCATCGAGCGCGGCGTAGGGGCCTTCCCGCATGTAGTCCTCGAACCCCTTCTCGCTCAGATGCTCGTCGGGATTGACCCAGGACGCCACGAAGACCGTGTGCCCCTGCTCCGTCGCCCATCGGATGAAACTGTTCTTCGGGCGGAGGTCGAGGATGTAGAACTTGTTGATCCAGGGCGGCAGGATCAGCAGCGGCCGCTTCAGCACCGTCTCCGTCGTGGGCGCGTACTGGATCAGCTCCATCAGGTCGTTGCGGTAGATGACCTTGCCGGGCGTGACGGCGATGTTCTCCCCCACCTTGAACTTGGTGTCGTCCGTCATCCGGATGCGGAGGTTGCCCTTGCCGCGCTCCAGGTCGGACAGCAGGTTGGACAGGCCCTTCAGCAGGTTCTCGCCGCCCGTTTCCGCCGTGCGGCGCAGCACTTCCGGGTTCGTCATCAGGAAGTTGGACGGGCTCATCGCATCGACGAATTGCCGCGTGTAGAAATCGACCTTCTGCGCGGTCTTGTGGTCCAGCCCTTCCGCGCCCTGCACCACATTGGTGAAGAAGCGGGCGCTGAGCAGGTAGGATTGGCGGATGAAGTCGAAGACCTCGTTCTCCCGCCACGCCTCGTCCTTGAAGCGGCGGTCGCCCTTCGGCTCCTCGATCACCGGCGCGACCGGGTCGCCCATCATGCGCCGGGCGGTGTTCTGCCAGAGGGTCAGGTAGTCCTGCCAGAAGCCGATCTGCGCCTGCATCAGCCGCGCCGGATTGGTCATCAGCCGCGTCGTCATGTCGAGGAAGGCGGAGCCGATATGCGCGGGGTCCGGCCCCGTCTGCGTGCCTTCCGCCTGGCGCTTCAGGAAATCCGTGACGATCCGCTGCCCGCGTTCCGCCACATCCGCCATGGTACGCGATACCAGGGCCGGGTCCGGCAGCCTGAAGGCGCCCTTGTCGACACCCCGATCCGCGCCGTCATTCTGCGCCCCGCCCTGAGCCATGCGCCCCCTCTTTGCCGGGATGGTCCCGGCGCCTCGTGCTGCCCTGATTATGCGCCGCCGCCCGTCATCCCGCCATCCGGGGCTTGAGGCGGCCACGGTGACGCTTTCGCGCCAGGTTGGTTCGGGGTAACCCTCTGGCCGCACCCTCGGGTCGCGAAGGATGGGAAGCCATGCACCCGCGCGTCGATCGCCCCGCTCTGACGGCCCCCGCGCTCCGCGGGGCCGCGCTGCTGCTGCCGCTGCTGGCCGCCGCCTGCGCGGAGGTCCCGCGCGACATCCAGCCGAGCTACTGGTGGCGCAACATCAGCGGCGCCTACCTGGATGAACGCCAGCCGCCGCCGGGCATGAACGCGCCCTATCCGAACCTGGCCACCGTGCCGGCGCGGCCCGTGCCGCCGGATGCCGCGACGCGCGCGGCGCTGACGGCCGCCCTGGCGAGCGACCGCGAATTCGCCCGCACCGAGCCCGCCGCGCGCCCGGCCACCCCGCCGGGCCTGCCGCCGGCGCTGCCCGACGGCGCCGGCCCCCCGCCGCCGCCGCGCCTGGCCGCGGCACCCGCCATCCGTTTCGACGCGCCCCGCCCCACCGCCGCAGCGGCCGCCCGGGGCGCCGCCGCGCCGGCGGCTGTCCCGGGTGCCGCCGGCACCGCCGCGCCCGGCGAAAACATCCCGCCCCGTGGCACGCCGCCCGCCGCGGCCCTGCCCGACATGCTCGGCCTGCCGCCCGCGCCCACGCAGGACCTGCTGGCGCCTCGCACCCCGTGACGGCCTGCTGTATATCGCCCCCTCCCTTACCAAGCGGACGACGAGAATGACCGAGGAGTTCCACCGCATCCGGCGCCTGCCGCCCTACGTCTTCGCCGAGGTGAATGCGGCCAAGGCCAAGGCCCGCGCCCATGCGGAGGACATCGTCGATCTCGGCATGGGCAACCCGGATACGCCGACGCCGCCCCACATCGTCGCCAAGCTGATCGAGGCGGTGCAGGACCCGCGCACCCATCGCTATTCCATGTCGAAGGGCATCCCGGGCCTCCGCCGCGCACTCGCCGGCTACTACGCCCGCCGCTTCGGCGTGAAGCTCGATCCGGAGACGGAAGTCGTCGCCACGCTCGGCTCCAAGGAGGGCCTGGCGAACCTGGCCCAGGCCATCAGCAGCCCGGGCGACACCATCCTGGTGCCCAACCCATCCTACCCCATCCACCAGTTCGGCTTCATCATCGCCGGCGCCTCCGCGCGATCGATCCCCTACACGCCCGATGACAACATGCTGGCGGCGATCGACCGCGCGGTGCGGCATTCCGTGCCGAAGCCGACGGCCGTCATCGTCAACTTCCCCTCAAACCCCACCGCCCTGCTCGCCAGCCGGGAATTCTACAAGGACCTGGTGGCGCTGGCGCGGAAGCATGAACTCTTCATCCTCTCCGACCTCGCCTATGCGGAGCTCTATTTCGACGAGGCGAACCCGCCCCCCTCCGTGCTGGAGATCCCCGGCGCGAAGGAGGTGACGGTGGAATTCACCTCCATGTCCAAGACCTACAACATGCCGGGCTGGCGCATGGGCTTCGCCGCCGGCAACCAGCGCCTGATCTCGGCGCTGACGCGGGTGAAGTCGTATCTGGACTACGGCGCCTTCACGCCCATCCAGGTCGCCGCCGTCGCTGCGCTGAACGGCCCGCAGGATTGCGTGGCGGATATGCGGGAGCTCTACCGCGAACGCCGGGACGTGCTGGTCAAGGGCCTGCACGCCGCCGGCTGGAACGTGCCGAGCCCCGATGGCTCCATGTTCCTCTGGGCGCCGATCCCCGACCGCTTCAAGCACCTCGGCTCCGTCGGCTTCTCCAAGCTGCTGCTGGAGAAGGCGAAGGTCGCCGTCGCCCCGGGCCTCGGCTTCGGCGAACACGGCGACGACCATGTCCGCATCGCGCTGGTGGAAAACAACCACCGCATCCGCCAGGCGCTGCGCGGCATCAAGACCTTCCTCGCCGCCGACAATGCCGGCCCCGTGGATGGCATCGACGTCGACGCCGCCTGAACCATCCGAACCCTCTCGCCCGGAAACCCTCTGTGGGGGCCGGGTGAGGGGGGCTCCGCGGGACGAATGCCAAGCCCGCCCCGCCTTCCTGGAATAGATCCCATGACCAAGCCCCTTTCCGTCGGCGTCGCCGGCCTCGGCACCGTCGGTGCCGGCGTCCTCACCCTGCTGCGGGACAATGCCGCGACGGTCGCCGCCCGCGCCGGCCGCCCCATCGCCGTCACCGCCGTCTCCGCCCGCGATCGGATGCGGGACCGCGGCGTCTCCATCGCCGGGCTGCGCTGGTATGACGATGCCGCGGCGCTGGCCAACGATCCCGGCGTGGATGTGGTGGTGGAGACGATCGGCGGCACGGAAGGCCCGGCCGCCGACCTGGTCCGCGCGGCGCTGGCCGCCGGCAAGCCCGTCGTCACCGCCAACAAGGCGCTGCTGGCGATCCATGGCGCCGAACTTGCCGCGACGGCGGAAGCCAAGGGCGTCGCGCTGTGTTTTGAGGCGGCCGTCGCCGGCGGCATCCCCGCCATCAAGGCGGTGCGGGAGGGCCTGGCCGCCAACGACCTGACCCGCGTGATGGGCATCCTGAACGGCACCTGCAACTACATCCTGACCCAGATGCGGGAGCGGGGGATCGAATTCGCCCAGGCGCTGAGCGAGGCGCAGAAGCTCGGCTACGCGGAAGCCGATCCCAGCTTCGATGTCGATGGCATCGACGCCGCCCACAAGCTGGCGATCCTGGCGGCGCTGGCCTTCGGCCGCCCCGTCGATTTCGCCGGCGTGCATGTGGAAGGCATCCGCAGCATCAGCGCACTCGACATCAAGCTGGCGGAGGAGCTGGGCTACCGCATCAAGCTGCTCGGCATCGCGCGCCGGACGGAGGCGGGGATCGAGACGCGGATGCACCCCTGCATGGTGCCGGTCAGCCACCCCATCGCCCGGGTCGATGGCGTCTTCAACGCGGTGGTGGCGGAAGGCGATTTCGTCGGCCGCGTGGTGCTGGAAGGCCGTGGCGCCGGGGCCGGCCCCACCGCCTCCGCCGTCGTGGCCGACCTCATCGACATCGCGCGCGGGCGCACCACGCCGGTCTGGGGCGTTGCCTCCGCCGCGCTGTCGCACGCGCCCTCCCTGCCCATGTCCCAGCGCGTCGGCGCCTACTACCTGCGCCTGATGGTGGTGGACCGCCCCGGCGTCATCGCCGATGTCACCGCGGCGCTGCGCGACAATGCCATCAGCCTCGAATCCATGCTCCAGCGCGGCCGCGCGCCCGGGGAGGCCGTGCCGGTCGTCGTCACGACGCATGATTGCGAGGAAAGCCAGATGCGCGCCGCCATCGCGCGGATCGAGGCGCTGGAAGCCGTGGTGGAGAAGCCCGCCATGATCCGAATCGAGGCGCTGTGAGGGCCTCGGCCGCCCTTCTCCTGCTGCTCGCGCTGGCCATGCCGGCGCGGGCTGAAGACCCCGGCGCCTCCGGCGCTCGGGACAGTCGCTTCGCCGGCGACTGGTCCGGCACCTATGTCTGCACCCAGGGCACCACGGGCATGAACCTGCGGCTGCGCCCCCAGGGGGATGGGCGCCTGTCCGGCGTCTTCCATTTCTTCCCCCTCGCCAGCAACCCGCAGGCGGCGGAGGGCTGCTACGAGGTTGCCGCGACGCCCGATGGCGATGCCGCCACCATCACGGCGGGGCGCTGGCTGCTGCATCCCCCCAACTACGTCACGGTGGACCTGGATGCGGAGCTGGACGAGGACGGGACGCTGTTCGGCCATGTCATCGGCCCGGGCTGCACGCTGTTCGCCGCCCGCCGCGCGCCCCCGCGCAACCTGCCGGCGGCCTGCGGGGCGGTCGTCTCTACCCGGTAGCGCAAACCTCCTCTTCACGTCCGCCCCGGTTCGGGGCAACAAGCCACCAGCGAATTGACGGGTCCCGCGCCGCCCCCTGGCGCGTTACCCTGCACGCCCGATCCGGAGGAACTGCCCGTGGCTGAACTCGACCGCCAGGTTCATGTGGACCGCAACCTCGCCCTGGAACTCGTCCGGGTGACGGAGGCCGCGGGCCTCGCCGCCTCCCGCTGGATGGGGCGCGGCGACAAGAACGCGGCCGATGGCGCGGCGGTGGAAGCCATGCGCCGCGCCTTCGACACCGTTGCCATCTCCGGCACCGTCGTGATCGGGGAAGGGGAGATGGACGAGGCGCCGATGCTCTACATCGGCGAGAAGGTCGGCCTCTACGCCAAGGCCGGTGGCGGGCCGGAAGTGGACATCGCCGTCGATCCGCTGGAAGGCACGACGATCACCGCCAAGGGCGGCCCCAACGCCATGGCCTGCGTGGCGCTGGCGCAGCGCGGCGGCTTCCTGCACGCGCCCGACGTCTACATGGAAAAGATCGCGGTCGGCCCGGGCCTGCCCGATGGCGTCGTGCATATCGACGCCTCGGTGGAGGAGAACCTGAAGAACCTCGCCCGCGCCAAGAAGTGCGAGATCACCGACCTGGTGGTCTGCCTGCTCGACCGCGACCGGCACAAGGACATCGTCAAGCGCGCCCGCGCCGCCGGCGCCCGCATCATGATGATCCCGGATGGCGACGTCTCCGGCGTCGTCGCCGTGTCCCAGGCCGATACGGGTGTCGACATCTACATGGGCAGCGGCGGCGCGCCGGAAGGCGTGCTTGCGGCGGCCGCGCTGCGCTGCATCGGCGGCCAGATGCAGGGCAAGCTGCTGTTCGAGAATGACGAGCAGGTGGCCCGCGCGCGGGAGATGGGCATCATCGACCCCAACCGCGTCTACGGGCTGGAAGACATGGCGAAGGGCGACGTGATGTTCGCCGCCACCGGCGTCACCACCGGCCCGATGCTGCGCGGCGTCCGCACCGTCCCCGGCGGCGCCATCACCCATTCCATCGTGATGCGCAGCAAGTCCGGCACCGTCCGCTACGTGGAAGGGCACCACAACTTCGCGCTGAAGCCCGCCGCGTTCCAGGGGTGATGCCCGGGGCGGTCATCGAGGGGGCGGCGCGGGCCATGGCGGAGCCGGCGGTCGCGCTCGGCGTCGCGCATTCCGCGACCGGCCGCCGCTGGATCTGGCGGCAGGGGGATGCGCGGACCGGCGCCGCCATCGCCCAGCGCCTGGCGCTGCCCGAACTGGTCGGCCGCCTGCTGGCGGCCCGCGGCGTCGGCATCGACGGCGCCGCGGATTTCCTCGAACCGACCCTCCGCGCCCTGCTGCCGGATCCCTCCTGCCTGCGGGACATGGATGTGGCGGCGGCGCGGCTGGCGGATGCGGCGCAGCGCGGCGAACATGTCGCCGTCTTCGGCGACTACGATGTGGACGGGGCGTGCTCCGGCGCGCTGACCACGCGGCTGCTGCGCGAACTCGGCTGCGCCGTCACCCACTACGTCCCCGACCGGATCCGGGAGGGCTATGGACCCAATGCGGGCGCCATCTCCTCCCTCTGCGACCGCGGCGCCACGCTGATCGTGACGGTGGATTGCGGCATCGCCGCCGAAGCCGCGCTCGCCGTGGCGCATAACCGCGCCGACATCGTCATCCTCGACCACCACAAGGCGGAAGGCCCGGTGCCGCGCGTCCGCGCCGCGGTAAACCCGAACCGCCCGGACTGCACCAGCGGCCTCGGCCATCTCTGCGCCGCCGGCGTCGCCTTCCTGGCCGGCGTCGCCACACTCCGCGAACTCCGCCGCCGCGGCCATTTCGCGAACCGGCCCGAGCCGAAGATGCTCGACCTGCTGGATCTGGTGGCGCTGGCCACCGTCTGCGACGTGATGCCGCTGACGGGGCTGAACCGCGCGCTGGTGACGCAGGGCCTGAAGGTCATGGCCCGCCGCGGCCGCGCCGGCATTTCCGCCCTGCTGGACGTGGCCCTGGCGAAGGACAGCCCCAGCGCCCACACCCTCGGCTACCTTCTTGGCCCGCGCATCAACGCCTCCGGCCGCATCGACGAGGCCGATATGGGCCTCCGCCTGCTGCTGGAGGACGACCCGATCGAGGCCCGCGCCATGGCCGAGAAGCTGGACCAGGTGAACCGCCGGCGGCAGGAGGTGGAGGCCGATGTCCTCACCGCCGCCATGACGGAAGCCGCCCGCCAGGTGGAGCACGGCCACCCCGTGCTGCTCGTGGTCGGCGAAGGCTGGCACCCCGGCGTGGTCGGCATCGTCGCCGGGCGGATGAAGGAGAAGTTCAACCGCCCCGCCTGCGTCGCCGGCCTGTCGGACGGCCTGGCGAAGGGTTCCGGCCGGTCACTGCCCGGCGTCGATCTCGGCGCCGCCATCATCGCCGCGCGCCAGATGGGGCTGCTGCACACCGGCGGCGGCCACGCCATGGCCGCGGGCTTCTCCTTCCACGCGGCGAAGGAGGGCGAATTCCATGCCTTCCTCGACGAACGCCTCGCCCATGCGGCGGACCTTCCGGGCGCCGCCGACCTTCCCGTGGAAGGCTCCCTGACCGTCCAGGGCGCCACGATGGAGGTCGCGACCCAGGTCGCGCGCCTGGCCCCCTTCGGCGCCGGCAATGACGAACCGGTCTTCGTCCTCAACCGCGCCCGCGTGGTCCGCGCCGACCGCGTCGGCAAGGAAGGCGCCACCATCCGCGCCTTCCTGGAAGGGGAGGGCGGGGGACCGCGCCTCAAGGCCGTGTGCTTCCGCGCGAAGGATGGCCCGCTGGCCGCCGCCCTGCTCGGCGGCGGCACCATGCACCTGGCGGGGCATCTCCGCGCGGAATCCTGGAACGACAACGTGACGCTCGGCTTCCACGTCGTGGATGCCGCGCCGGTCTGACGCGCCTACTCCGGCTGCACGCCGAGTTCGCGCAGGATGCGGCCGTAATTCTCGTATTCGCCCCGCACCCATTCCGTCAGCGCCGCGCGCCCCACGAAGCGCACGGGGGACCGGCTGTTGGCCAGCACCCGCAGCACCGTCGCATCCTGCAACGCGGCCTGGCAGGCACTCTCCAGCCGGTCCAGCACCGGCGCCGGGGTGCCTCGCGGCGCATAGATGCCGACCTGGGAGAACAACTGCGCGTCGATCCCCTGTTCCCGCGCCGTCGGCACATCCGGGAAATCCGGGTGCCGGTTGGCGGAGAACACGGCCAGCAGCCGCATCCGTCCCGCCATCACCAGCTCCGCCGCCGAACTCACGATGGCGGCGGAAAAGTCGAGCCGCCCGGCCAGCGTGTCGTTGATATGCGGCGGCTCGCCTCGGTAGGGGATGTGGTTCAGCTCGATCCCCGTGGCCTGCTGCACCTTCCAGATCGCGAGCTGCGGCAGCGAATTCGGCCCCGGGCTGCCGAAGGACAGCGGCCGGCGCCGCGCTTCCGCCACCAGGCCGGGCAGATCCCGCATCGGGCTGTCCGCGCGCACGGCGACGGTGATGACATTCTCATTCGTCCCGCAGACGCCCTCGAAGCTCGCGGGCCCGATGCCGGCATTGCGCAGCAGATGGGGCTGCACGGCGATGGCGGTGACGGGCGTGTGCCCCAGCGTGTAGCCATCCGCCGCCGCCCCCGCGACGACGCGCATGCCCACCACCCCCGATGCCCCATCGCGCGTCTGCAGCACCAGGGGCTGGCCCGTGGCGCGCTGGAAATGCTCGCCCACCGCGCGCATCAGCGCATCCGCCGCGCCGGGGGCGTAGGGCATGATCATCGTCACCGGCCGTTCCGGGAATTCCGCCCGCACGGCGGGGACGAAGCCGATCAGCGCGGCCGCTGCCGCCAGAAGAATCCTGCGCATGGCTCTCACTCCTCGAAGATCGCGACAGCGCGGGTCCAGCCCGCGGAACCCCGATGCACCTTCACGGGGAAGCAGGCGATCATGAAGCCGGTGGCGGGCAGCTTCTCCAGCCCGTTCAGCTTCTCCATGTGGCAGTAGCCGATCTCCCGCCCCGCGCGGTGGCCTTCCCAGATCAGCGATGCGTCGCCGGTTTCCTGCACCCGCCTTTTCGTGTGGCTGAAGGGCGCGTCCCAGGACCAGCCATCGGTGCCCGTCACCCGCACGCCGCGTTCCAGCAGCCACAGCGTCGCCGCCTTGCCCATGCCGCAGCCGCTGTCGATGTAGTCGTCCTGCCCGTAGCGTTCGCCCGCCCGCGTGTTCACCACGACGATCTCGAGCGGCTTCAACTCATGCCCGATCCGCTTCAGCTCCGCCTCCACATCGGCGGGCTGTACGATGTAGCCATCCTCGAACCCGCGAAAATCCAGCTTCACGCCGGGCTGGAAGCACCAGTCCAGCGGCACCTCGTCGATGCGCATGGAGGGCTCTCCCCCCGGCACCGTCCGTTCGTTCATGCGGGAGAAGAAGTGGTAGGGCGCGTCGAGATGCGTGCCGTTATGGGTGCTGATCTGCACCCGCTCCACCGCCGCGTATTCGCCTTCCGGCAGGGCATCGAGCGGCACGCCCATGTATTCCGCCATGGCGGGGCCGCTCATCTTGTGATCGACATAGTCGATCTTCGGCAGCATGTGCGGCGGGTCGCTCGCGATGCCGGCCTTCAGCGCGGACGAGATGTCCAGGATTCGTCGTGCCATTGTCTTGTGTGTTTCCTCCGCTGGAACTGGGGGCGGCTGCTCTCCCTCCCCCGCGCTTGCGGGGGAGGGTCGGGGTGGGGGTCGCCCCGCGTCAACCCATCGGCCAGGATTTCGCCGGATCGATCCTCGCCCGGCATTCGCCGAAGCCGATCGGCACATATCCCGCGCGTTCCGCCCGGCCCGTGAACCAGACCTCGTCGCCATCCTCCAGGAAGCTCCGGCGTTCCCCGTTCGGCAGGGTCAACCCGCCTTCCTCCATCACCACCTCCGCCAGGCAGGCGCGCCCCTCGGGCTCGGGGCCGGATACGGTGCCGCTGCCCAGCACATCGCCGGTCCGCAGGTCGCAGCCATTGCTGGTGTGGTGCGCCACCATCTGCGCGAAGGTCCAGTGCAGGTGGCGCAGGCTGGTCGCCACGATCCGCGCCGGTGCTGCCCCCTCCGCCCGCATCCGCGGCGTCGTCATCCAGCAGTCGAGCGCCACATCCAGCCCCCCCGCCGCCTGGTCGCCCGCCGCCATCAGATAGGGCAGGGGCTCCGGGTCGGACTCGAACCGCGCGAAGGCCGGCGCGGCGAAGGGGGCCAGGGCTTCCGCCGTGACGATCCAGGGGGAGACGCTGGTGGACAGGCTCTTCGACAGGAAGGGGCCCAGCGGCATCATCTCGAACCGCTGCACGTCGCGCGCCGACCAGTCGTTCAGCAGGCAGTAGCCGAAGATCGCCTCCCCTGCTCGCGCCACCGGGATCGGCTCCCCCATCCGGTTCGCGCGCCCGATCACCGCGCCGAATTCCAGTTCGAAATCCAGCGCCTGGCACGGCCCGAAGCGCGGCGTGCCATCCGGCCCCAGCGCCTGCCCATGCGGCCGCGCCACGGCCTCTCCCCCCACGCGCACCGTCGTCGCGCGGGAATGGTAGGCGATGGGCAGGTGCAGGAAGGCCGGCGGCAGCGGGTTCGCGGGGTCCCGCTTCGCCCCCATCCGCGCGGTGTGGAAGCGGGACGCCATGAAATCCGTGAAGTTCCCGACCGTCACCGGCAGGTGCAGCGCCACCTGGTCCATCGGCACCAGGCACTCCGCGGCCTTCGCCTGGTCCGCGCTGCCCGCCGCCAGGATGGCGGAGACCCGCCGCCGTAGCGCCCGCGACGCGCCGCGCCCCAGCGCCAGCAGCGGATTCAGCACCGGCCCCGAAGCGGCCCCCGCGGCTTCCCGCGCCGCGCCCTCGAACAGCCCGGCCGCCAGCCCCGCCGCCAGATCCAGCACCTGGTCGCCGATCGCGATGCCGCCCCGCTTCTCTCCCCCCGCCCGGCTGAACACGCCGAGCGGCAGGTTCTGGATCGGGAAATCCGTCCCCGGCGCATTCGCGGAAGCCACCCAGCTCCGCCGGGCGGGGTCGTGGGTCTCGTCGAGCGCTGGCAGGCCATGGGGCATGGAAATGATCGCTTCCTCCGTGTTATGTCGATCATGCGAGGAATCATCGATCATGCAAGTAGAAATATATATTTCGGCGAAAATCGATGACTGACGGCGACCACGCCGCCACGGCGGCCGAGGCCGTCGCCCATCGCCTGCGCCAGGACATCGTGGCGGGTGACCTCGCCCCGGCCGCGAAGCTCCGCCTGCGGGACCTGGTGGAGCGCTACGGCATCGGCACCACCCCGCTGCGGGAGGCGCTCTCCCGCCTGGTGGCGGAAGGCTTCGTGAACGGGGAAGGCCAGAAGGGTTTCTCCGTCCCCCCTGTCACCCGCGCCCATCTCCTCGACATCACCCGCACCCGGCAGATGCTGGAACCCGAGGCGCTTCGCCTGGCGATGCAGGCCGGCGATGCGGCGTGGGAGGACGGGATCGTCGCCAGCCTGTCCCTGCTGAAGCGGGAGATCGAGCGCCGCGACCCCGCCAACCCCGCCTGGCAGGACAGCTACGAGGCGAAGCACCACCGCTTCCACCGCGCCCTGGTCGCCGCCTGCCCGCTGCGGTCCCTCACCGGCTTCTGCGATGAACTCTATGTGCAGATGACGCGCTATCGCCGCGTGATGAAGACCGTGCTGGTGGACTGGAACCGCGCCACCCCCGTGCATGAGAACCTGGCCACCCTGGCCCTGGCTCGGGACGAGGCCACCGCCATGGCCGCCCTGCGCGAGCATATCGGCACCACCGCCGACCACGTGCTGCCGGTGCTCTTCGGCCCCGATGGCCAGGACCCGCGTGACCTTCCGTAACAACCCCACCCTTGAACCCCGCACACAGGCAGGCAACATCCTCGGCATGGACCAGCATCGCACCCCGCCTGTCCTCGACATGACGCCGGACGGCCAGTTCCGCGACACGCCCGGCGCGAACCCGGGGGCGTCCCCTGGCGCGTCCCCTGGCGCGCCGCCGCCCGGCATCCGCCCGGCGACCGCGCTGGACCGCATCCTCGGCAAGGTGGGCGGCGTGGCGCTGCTGGTGGCCCTCGCCGCCGGCGGCCTTCTGCTGGCCTCCCTCGCGATCCTCTTCGTCGGCCTGGTGCTGCCCGTGCTGATCGTGGCCGGCGCCATCGGCGCCGCGTCCCTGTGGTGGCGCATCCGCCGCCTGCGTCGCCAGGGCGTGCCCGTGCGCTTCGTGGTGGTCCGCCGCTGAGCGGACCACCCTTCAGGGTCGACCAGGACCGCCTCTACGACGTCACCCCGCGCGGCACCGCCTGGACGGAAGGCGACCCCGCGGCCGCGGCCGCCCGCCTGGCCCGCCTGCGCTGGCTTTTCGCCATCGGCCTCGGCGCCAATGCCGTGACCTGGACGCTGGCCGGGCTCGCCTTCGTGCTGGGCGGGCGTATCTGGGGCGCGGCCTTCGGGCTGCTGGCCCTGGCGACGGTGCCGCTTCTGGCGCTGCCCGCGATCGTCGAGGCCCTGGCCCGGCACCGCGCGCGCAAGCGCCACCGCGTGCGGCCGGAAGGGTTCGGGCGGGGCTGAACCGGCCAGCAGGGGGCGCCATCGCCCCGCGGCAACTGGACCAGCAGGCTTGTGCCGCCCGCCCGAATCAACTGGGCCAGTTGGGGCGCCGCCCCCCTGCACCAACCGGCTCAGCAGGGGGGCACCGCCCCCCTGCACCCCCGGCCAGGGTCCGGCGGGACCCTGGACCGCGGGATTTTGGCTTTCGCCTGGCCATCGGCTGCCCGCCTGCCTAGGGTCCGACCCATGCCCCGCTCCCCTGCCGCCGACCTGGCGCCCCTCATCAAGCTCCTGCAAGCAGGCGTCCCGCCCACCCGCGCCGCCAACGAGCTGGCGCGCGTCCTGGCCATCTGGACCGCCGAACTCAAGGACGACGCCGAGCAACTGCAGGACCGCCTCTCCGGCCTGGCCGAACAACTGACGACCGGCATCGAGGAAATGCACGAAGGCATCGCCGAGGCGAGCGACAAGGGAAAACCCACGCTGCGACGGATCCTGGCGACGCATGAGGCAGTGCTGGACGGCGTGCGCAAGGCGCTGGAGGGCGGGTAGGCGTCCCGTCCCTCTGCCGGGGACGCGACCGCGGCATGCTCCGCCGCGTCGCCTGACCACACGTCAGCCACTTTGCAGACAGTCGGTCAGCGCGGGCGCGAGCGGGCAGGGAGACCTGACAATGTCCCGAACTGCGCGTCCCGCCCCTGCGGGCACCAGGCCACGCCAATGCCCTGGCGGCGCACATGCTGGCGGCCGGGAAGCCCTCACCCCGGCGGCGTCGAACTCTCCCCCTCGAAGGGATTGGCCCAGGCCAGGATCACATTGTCCCCGTAGTTGAAGTGGTCGTTGATCTCCCGCTCCACGAAGCGCCCGGTCCGCTTGCCGTTGACGCCGGGGAAGGGCCAGTAGGGCTCCATGCACCAGACCTTCCCGGGCTCGCTCGGCCAGATGACGTTCATATGGGCGAAGCCGGTCAGGTGCTTGAAGGCGATGCAGACCGGCGTCGGCCCGATCGGCAGCCGGTCCAGCGTGGCGTTGGGCGTCTTGAACACCATGGTGCCCATCTTCAGC
>NZ_FOSQ01000008.1 GCF_900114315.1 Falsiroseomonas stagni DSM 19981 | reverse complement strand
TGAACCGTCCCGGGTTTGTCGGAGGCTCCAACTCCTGAGAGGCTGGAGCGATGCCGAGCAAGACGACGAACAAGTTCTCACCTGAGGTTCGAGACCGCGCTGTGCGAATGGTGCTGGATCACGAGGCTCAGCATCCGTCCCGATGGGCGACGATCCTGTCGATTGCGGCCAAGATTGGCTGCACGGCGCAGACGCTGAACGAGTGGGTGAAAAAGGCAGAGCGTGACACGGGGCGCCGCCCTGGCCCGACGACAGAGATGGCCGCCAGGGTGAAGTCCCTGGAGCGGGAGAACCGGGAGCTGCGCCAGGCCAACGAGATCCTGCGCAAGGCAAGCGCATATTTTGCGCAGGCGGAGCTCGACCGCCGGTTCAAGCGATGATCGCCTTCATCGACGATCACCGAGGTGTTCATGGCGTCGAGCCGATCTGCGAGGTTTTGCCGATCGCGCCATCCACCTACCACACGCATGTCGCCCAGCGGATCGACCCGACGAGGTGCTCGGCAAGAGCCCGTCGAGATGCAGCCCTGATGCCGCTCATTGAACGGGTGTTCGACGAGAATTTCAGCGTCTACGGCGTGCGCAAAGTCTGGCGCCAGTTGCTGCGCGAGGGCCAGCAGGTGGCCCGCTGCACCGTGGCGCGGCTGATGAAAAGCCTGGGTTTACAGGGCGTGATCCGCGGTAAGCCGGTCCGCACCACCATCAGCGACAAGGCGGTCCCTTGCCCGCTGGACCACGTCAATCGGCGATTCATGGCGCCGCGGCCCAATGCGCTGTGGGTGTCGGACTTCACCTACGTCGCGACTTGGGCGGGGTTTGTCTACGTCGCCTTCGTGATCGACACCTATGCCCGACGCATCGTGGGCTGGCGGGTGTCGCGCACCGCGCATGCAGGCTTCGTGCTCGATGCGCTGGAACAGGCACTGCATGAGAGGCGGCCGCTGCATCAGGGCGGCCTGGTCCATCACAGCGATCGCGGGTCGCAATATGTCTCCATTCGCTACACCGAGCGGCTGGCGGAAGCAGGCATCGAGCCCTCGGTCGGCAGTGTGGGCGACAGCTATGACAACGCGCTCGCGGAGACCATCAACGGGCTCTACAAAGCCGAGGTCATCCATCGGCGCGGACCGTGGAGGAGCTTCGACGCCGTTGAGTTCGCGACCCTGGAATGGGTGGACTGGTTCAACCATCGGAGGATCCTGGAGCCGATCGGGAATATCCCGCCCGCCGAGGCCGAAGCCCGATACTATGCCGCGCTGGAACAGCCAGCATTGGCCGCGTGACTCAAACCAAACAGCCTCCGGCGAACCCGGGGCGGTTCAGAGAGCGCGTCCATCACGTCCTTCAGGTACGGCGTGCGGCTGGTGCGCCAGGGGCCTGGCTCGGCGGAGGCCCGGCTGCCAAGTATGCGGTGCCGCTCGGCCCATTCTGAGACGGTGAGCTGCGGCGGCGGGCGCAGCATGGCGCCGACACGCCGGCGGACATGCTCACGGCTGTGGAGACCGATCCCCTCCGAGACCTGCTGGATCGAAGCGATCGGCCGCCTCCGTCAGCAGGTCGTTGATGTGGCTCTGCAGGATGGTCTGCAGCAGATGCGGGTCGACGCTGATCTCGGCGGCGATCAGGCCCGAGACGCGGGCCGGCCAGTTCAACAGCGCGTCGCGCATCGTGCTGCCGATCTCGTCGAGCGCGGCATTGGCCTCGGCAACGTCCAGCAGGCGGCGCTTGGTCTCGTCCAGCGAGAGGCGCTGCGCCTCCACCTTCAGGGCAAGCTGCGCGACCTTCAGCCGGGCGAACGGCGTGCCGTCTGCGCCAGCACCGCTGGCCAGGGGCGAGCGGGCGGGATCGGCGGTTTCGGTCAGGCGGCGGCGGGTCTTGTCGATGTCCCACTGGCCGTCCGGTTCACGGGCGATGCGGCCCGCGCGTTCGGCTTTGTGGATGGCGGTGTCACTGACGCCGAGGCGGCGGGCGGCCTCGCGCGTGGAGGCGGTCAGCTCGGGCATGGCGGCGACCTCCCGCCGCACGTGATGGTCATCACGAGCAAGGGCCCGCTACCGTCCGGCGGCGGGCCCTCGACGTGTCCGGCTCCGTGGTCAGGCCGGCAGGTGGTAGACCGTGTAAGAGCCGCGGGCGCCCTCCTTGTTCGGGCCGACCTGGCGGACCCGCTCCAGCACCAGCACCTCGATCCCTTGGCGCTTCTTCAGCCCCGCGAAGAAGCCGCGGACCGTGTGCTGCGCCCAGCCGGTGGCTTCCGCGATTTGCGCGACCGTGGCGCCCTCGGGGCGGCGCAGCATGGCCAGCACCTGCTCCTGCTTGGCGCCCTCGCGCGGCTTGCGCGGGGCGCCGGGCTCGCTCGCGGCACGGCGCGGCTTGCCGGCGAGGGCGGCGCGGAGGGCCTCGATGGCGCGGCTGATCGGGTTGTCGGTCGCGTCCTGCGCCGGGCTGGCATCCCAGGCGGCCAGCACCGCAGCGGCGGCGTCGCGCAGGCTGGCGCGCGGGGCGGGTGTGGGCGCGCCCTGGGCGGGTTCGGCTTCCTCCGCGGAGGCATCCCCTTCGGCGGTGTCGTCCGCGCCCGTGAGCGCCGTGTCGGGCACGCTGCCCTCGATGCCCGAGCAGTCGGGCTCGCCGGCCGCCGCGTCGCCCTCAATCGGGGCGATGCCGATGGCGCGCAGCCCCTCGTCGGTGATGCGCGCCACGATCCAGGTCCCGTCCTTATCCTGGCGCCAGCCGAGCCCGACGAAGTCCCGCGGGGCGTTGATCTCGGTGAGCAGGTTGTTCTTGATCAGGCTGCGGAAGACCGCGTTGTGGGCGGCGGCCGGCAGAGTCTTCGGCGCGCGGGCCAGTCCCATCTCGTGCTGCGCGGCGGCGCTCAGGATCACGCGCTGGCTGTCGGAAAGCTTGGTCATCATGGTGGTCTCCGGTTCCGGGTGCCGGTCATCGGCCCCTACTGCCGGGAGCCCCGCCGGCGCTGCCGGTCGGGGCGGTGTGGGAGTGGCCCGCGTCAGGCTGCGTATTCGCCGCGGCGGAAATGCTGGTCCGCGATGTCTTTCAGCTTCGCGGTGGCATTCGAAAGCCAGGCTGCTTCGCCCCAAAGCACCATCTCGGGGTCTGCGCCGAAATGGTCCGCGCTGGCCTGGGTGAGTTCGGCGAGGAGGGCGTCGAATTCGGCCTTCTTCGCGAGAAAGGCGGCCAGGCTGTTTTCCTGGTTGCGGGCGGCGCGGGCGGTGCGGTCCGTCATGCTGGTCTCCGTTTGTTGCGGCAGGGCATCCCCTGCGCGTGACGGACCATTCGCGCTGTGACGCGCACAAGCCAAGCAAGATACAGCGGCGCGGAATTGCTATGTTCCGGCGGTCTGGATCACATCATGATCATGCCGGACGCCGGCCTGGAGTGCCTCCCGGCGCACATCATTCTTGCCAATTTTTGCCAAACACGGGTATCGTCTGGCCAATGGGCACCATGAACGTCTCCCTGCCGGATGGGCTGAAATCCTTCGTGGACGAGCAGGTCGCCGCGCGTGGCTACTCCACCAGCAGCGAGTATGTCCGCGAGCTGATCCGCAAGGACCAGGAACGCGAGCGCCTGCGCGGGCTGCTGCTGGACGGCGCGGCATCTGCTCCGACGGCGCCAGTGGATGACGGCTATTTCGACACGCTCCGCCGCCGCGTTCGCCAACGGCAGGCGTGACCGCCAAGCCGGTGATTCCGCGACAGGCGGCACAGCGGGACATCGACCAGGCCATCGCCCATTACGCGGCGGAAGCCGGCGAGCCGGTCGCGCTGGCCTTCATTGACGCGCTGGAGCGGGCGTTCCGGCGGATCGCGCAGCATCCGGCCGTGGGCTCGCCACGCTACGCCTTCGAGTTGCTGCTGGAAGGGCTCCGCGCCTGGCCGTTGCGGCGATACCCGTATCTGGTGTTCTACGTCGAGCGGGAGGACCACCTCGACGTCTGGCGGGTGCTGCATGCGCAGCGCGAAATCCCGGCCTGGATGCAGGAACCCGAGGCGCCATAGCCCTTCCGTCGTGCGGATCCCGCTTCGTTGAACGGATGGAGCCGCCCATGCCGGCGAACGTCTCGGCGCCGGCGGGCCGCGCGCCGCTAACCATCTTCGGTCCGGCGCCCACCGATCGAACTCCCGCCGCTGGGAAGTCGATGCGGCCCGCGCATCACGCGCGCGGGTCTCTCTGAATTGAAGCAGGTGGATCCAGCCGATCGGCGACCTCCAGCAGCAGCGCGTTCATCTGCTCCTGAAGGATGGTCTGCACCAGATGCGGGTCGCGGCCGATCTCGGCGGCGATCTGGCCCGACACTCGCGCCGGCCAGTTCAGCACCGCATCGCGCATGCCAGCGGCGACTTCGTCGATGCGGTGGTTTGCGGCGGTGATATCCATCAGGCGGCCCTTGGTCTCGTCGATTGCCAAGCGTTGTGCCTCGACACCGAGCGCAAGCCGAGCGAGCGTCAGTCTGCCCAGTGGCGTGTCATCACCTGGCGTCGCCAGGGGCGAGCGGCCCGGCACAGCCGATGCTATCATGTCGCGGCGAACACGCTCGAGGTCCCAGGACCCGTCCGTCTCACGGCGGATCCGCCCGACCTGCTCAGCCTTCTGGATCGCGGTGTGCGAAAGCCCGAGGCGGCGGGCGACGTCGCGTGCGGAGGTGATGCGCTCTTGCAACGTCATCTCCTGTCATGGCTGCGGCCTGGCAATCAGTTTGCATCTGGCATCGGATCAAAATTGAGTCCGGCGAATCGCTTACGCGACGATCCTCACGGATTGGCAACCTCGTTTATCGCCTACCGCTAGCGACCTCGCGCGCGATGGCCCCCCGCATACAGCGGGGCCAGGAAGGACCCTGCGGCTCGAAAGCCACAGTGGCTTATCAGCTGGCGAGTGGCTCGGGAGCCGCGGTGCTCGACGTACCTTCTCGACGTGTCCCCACTATAACCAGCGCGATTTGCGCGCCGCTACCAGGTGAATTGTAACAGATCTGCAGATCGCGGGACTCCCGCTCGGAAGGCGGGCTGGACAGGCTCGCCGCGAGCGCGCGACGCTCCTGAGTGTGGCGCCAAAGAGCGCCCGCCATGGAGGAAAAGCCAGTGCACCGACAATCCCGAACGCGCCATCGGGCGCCCGGCCGCTACGCCGCGACCTTCCTGTCCTGCGCCCTGAGTGCGGTTCTGCTGTCCTTACCGGCCGCAGCGCAAACCCCCCAGACCGCGGCGCAGCGGCCTGAGGTGCAGACCTGTCAGCTTGGCGAGCTGAGGCTCGAGAGTGGCGCCGTCATTCCCGACTTCCGGATGACCTACATCACCCATGGCACGCTGAATGCGGATCGCAGCAATGCGATCCTGTCCATTCACGGCCTGCGTGGCGATCGTAGCACGCAGACCGCTTGGGCCGGCCCGGGCCTTGCCCTCGACACAGGCCGCTACTTCGTCATCCAGCCGGACACGCTCAGCGTCGCGTCCCTGGACCCGAATGCGACGACCTCTCCGACGCGGTCTGGCATGAACATGAACTTCCCACGCTTCACCATGCGCGACATGGTGAATGCGGAGTACCGGCTGGTGACGGAGTGCCTGAACATCCGACGCCTGGTTGCGGTAACCGGCACCTCGATGGGCGGCATCGCCTCGATGCAGTGGGCGGTGAGCTATCCGGACTTCATGGCCGCCGTAATCCCCTTGGTGCCGCAGGCGCACGCGAACAGGCAGGTGAACTTCATCTGGGAGTCGGCTCGCCAGGCCATCATGCTCGATCCGAAGTGGCGCGACGGGAGTTACCCGAACGACGACCCGCCGCGGCGCGGCACCGGCGTTGGCATGATCATCCAGAACGCCTTCGGCATCTCGGCCGGCGGCTTCGAGGGGCTCTTCGCGTCACGCGATCAGGTGCACCGCAACTACGCCCAGCAGGTCGAGCAGATCGGCAATACGACGCAGGCGCGCGACTGGATCTATCGCACATGGGCTATCGAGAGCCACGACATAGCCGCTGCTCCGCCGTTCAACGGGGACCTGCGCGCGGCCGCGCGCTCCATCCGCGCGCGCCTTCTGCTCATTCCGAACTGCTACGACCAGCTGCTGCCGCCCGGCGAGAGCGGGGTGATGACCGTCGCAATGCATGCCCCGAACGCCAAGATCGTGGATATCGACGACCTGGCGGGCCATGGAGGGACGCGGAGCCCGCGCGGGATTGCGGTCATTACCTCGGAGATCCGCGACCTGTTGCAGCGGATCGATGACGGACGACCTGGCTTCAGCGGCCCGCAGTATCCGCGGCACTGGTCGAGACCCGACCGATGCCCCGGGTGAGGCTGAGTTCAGGCCCGTAGGCTAACAGGAGCCGCTCCCTTCCGCTCACCGGGGGGCGGCTCCGACATCGCACACCGCGTCACGTCGCCGTCACGGCAGCCCGCGCGCGCTCAGCGGCATCCCGCGTGGCGACCAGCGCGGCCAGCGTGGCTTGCGCCTGCTTCACCGCCGCTGGCTCGCTGCTGTCGATGTCAGAGAGCCGCTCCTCAGCGTCGGCCACGCCCACGACGATCTGCTCGCGCAATTCGTCGAGCCAGCCCTTTGCCTCGACGGGATCGGCATCGGGCGCGCGCAGCCATTCGGCGACGATCACCTCGACCTCGCGTGCAATGCGGTGCGGCGGTGGCCGCGCGGAAGGTGGCCTGCCCGCGCTTGCGGCGCTCCGGCCAGATGTCGCAAATGTCGCTTACGCGCGCGCGAGCAGACAGGGGGCGATGGGGACATCAGAAGTGTGAAAGAGGGGCCGTTTTGGCTTTTCCTTCTCACACGCGCGCAAGCGACAAAATCGACATTCAGGGGCGAGGCTCGGCTCCAGGCGGTGGGCGAGCACGCGCTGGCCGATTAGCCTCGGCGCGCCACCCCGAATCGAATCCTCGCTGGAGTCGTCCGTGACAGCCACCCCCGAACCGCCTCCCGAGGGCTGGACGCTGCCCGAGGCGGCGGCGGCGCTGTTTCCCGGCGCCTGGTCCGCGGCATGGTTTCCCGACGACGTCACCGCGGCGCGTGCCGTGCCCGGCATACAGCCTGCGCCGTCGCCGTGGTCTCAGGTGCCGGTCGACATCATCGACACGGTCGCGGCGGCGGTGCTGGCGCGCGGCGCGATCCCGGCCGGGCTGGAGACCGTGGTGGCGGCCTGCCGCGCCTATGAGGCCGAGACGGCGCAGCGAATCGCCGCCGCCCTGGTGCGGCGCGCCGAGCAGCGCGCAGCCCTGCCTGGATCGCTGGCGGCGCGGCTCGCCGGTGGCGCGTTCAAGGCGCGCGGCATCTCGCCGCGAAACCCGCTGCAGCCGGTGGATATCCCGGCCCTGGCCTGGGGTGCGGCCGAGATCGCGCTGGGCTGGGAGGAGGCGACCGTGCGTCGAGGCAGCAAGCCCTACAGCAGCCACATCTCCCCTCCACCGGCGCCTGGCTCGGTGACCCTGCCGGGCGGGATCACGCTCCGTGGCGTGCGGGTATTCGCGGCGAGTCCACGGGTTGCCTCACCAGCGGAGGCGCCAGCGGTGATGCCCGAAATGCCAGCGGCACCGGCACCGGCACCGGCAGACAATACTTCTGTGATCTCCGGGCGATCAGGCTTCGTCGGTCGCCCGACCTCCCAGCAGTTGATTGAGGTCGAACATACGCGCCGTCTGGCCTCAGGCGAGGCCAAGGAGAAGATCACGCACGAGGCCGAATATCTGTCCGCCTGGCTGGCCACGACGCATCCGGACTGGCCCAAAGCGACGGCCAAGACCATTGCAAACAACATTGGGACGGCACATCGGCGGGGCCTGCAATCGCGCCCGAAATAGCGCCCGAAATAGAAAGCGTTGACCCATTTCAGGCAGCTTTTTCAGGCGCAAAAACTGATGTGAATGGTGTGCCATTGCAACCGCACGCCACAGCGTGCCGACCGATGGTGACGCGATGCCGACCCCGATCCCCGACGACCCGGATGCCCTGCTGACCCGCGACGCGACGGCCGCTGCGCTCACCGCGGCGGGCTATCCCATCTCCGCCAAGACGCTGAGCGGCAAGGCGACGCGCGGCGGTGGCCCGCCCTACGGACTGTTCGCCGGCCGGGCGCTGTATCGCTGGGGGGGCGCCCTGGATTGGGCGCGTAGCCGTCTCCAGGCGCGCCGGGTTGGGCCCGGGCCGCAGGCGGGGAGCGACATGGCATGAGGCCGGTGCCGTTGCTCTTCCTGGGGATCAAGCGCTGGCAGGACATTCGCCCGACCGATCTGTCGGAGCGCGTCTGCGGCGGTGACTTGGCCGCCTTCGCCGCCTTCTACGGCATGGGCGACGTTGAGGCGGGCACGACACTGCTTCGCAGTCTTCGCCACGTCCGCGACTTGCTGCGCAAAGGTCAGGTTGAGGACGCGCTGACCTTCCTTGAACGGCAAGTCGGCGAATGACCGACGCGGCCCCAGCGATCCTCCAAGCGGACACCGCGCAGATCGCGCGATTCGTGCACGCGCTGTTCCGCTATGCGGATCCGGACAGCGTCGTGGCGCTGCGCTCCTTCTTCGACGACGCCTCCTCGGTCCATGAGATGGGCACCTGCCGCATCGGCGACGGACTGGAGGCGTTGGTTGCCGCTGCCACGTCGCAGGCCACACGCTGCGCGCAGCATCCGCGGCCGGTGGTGTTCTGCCCGCCCGTCGCCACCTTTACCGAGGGGCCGCAGGCCCGTGAGCAGGACCTCGCCAATGGCCTGGCGCTGTCGGTCGAATGCGACACGGCGCCGAACGATGCCCGCGCGCGGCTGGAGGGGCTGCTTGGTCCGGCCACGCTGGTGGTGCGCAGCGGCGGGTGCTGGATCGACGATGAGACCGGCGAGGTCCAGGACAAGCTGCACCTGCATTGGCGTCTGACCGAGCCGACGCGGGATGCCGCCGCCCATGCCGCGCTCAAGCAGGCCCGGTCCCTGGCAGCCGCGCTGGTCGGCGGCGATCGCAGCAACGCGCCGCCGGTCCATCCCATCCGCTGGCCCGGCAGCTGGCACCGCAAGGCCAGCCCCAGGCTCGCCGTGATCGTCACGGAAAGCGATGCGGAGCTGGAGCTTGGCGACGCGCTGGAGATACTGGCCGATGCGTCGCCGTCGGCAGAGCCAACCGGCACGGCAATCCCCGCGCCCGGTGCCGCGGCGCCTTCAGAGATCGGCGAGGCCCGCGACACCTCGGTCCTGATCCAGCAGATCCTCACCGCTGCCGACTACCATGCACCGCTGGTGGCACTGGCGATGCGCTATCTCAAGGGCGGCATGGCGCCTGCCCAGGTGGTCCTGACCCTGCGCGGCCTGCTCCTCGCCGTGCCGGAGGCGCAGCGCGACATCAAGGACGGCAGCACCGTGCCGGGGCGCTGGCAGGCCCGTTACGACGACACGCCGCGCGCCGTCACCACCGCCTGCCGCAAGCTCGGCGATGGCGTCACCACGCCTGACGGCGCCGATGCACCCGAAGGCTCGACTGACAGCGCCTGGCCCGAGCCCATCGACTTCCTGGCTGCTGCCGAGATGACCGGCGCCCCCGAACTGCGCCCCGAGCATCTGCCGCCCGCCATCGCGCCCTTCGTGGCGGACACCGCGGCACGCATGGGCGTCGATCCGGCGACCGTGGCGCTGGCCGCCCTGGTCACGCTCTCCAGCGTGGCGCACGAGACCTGGCGGCTGCAGCCCAAGCAGATCGACGATACCTGGCGCGAAGGTGCGCGCATCTGGGGGGCGATCGTCGGCGACCCCAGCATCCTCAAGACGCCGGTGATCCAGGCCGCGACACGGCCAATCGACAATATCGACATCCTGGCCCGCGGTCGCCACGAGCTGGCGATGGCCGAGCACCGCGCCGAGATGGCCGCGCTGAAAGCAGATAACGCGCCGCCGGGCAGCGGGCCGCCAGCGCCAAGACTCGACCGCTACCTGGTCGAGAACAGCACGGTGGAGGCGCTGACCGAGGTGCTGCGCGACGACCCCGAGGCCAAGCAGCGGGTGCCGATGGGCAAGGTGCTGATCCGGCAGGACGAGATGAGCGAATGGCTGGCCAATATGGACCGCTATCGCGCCGGAGGCCGCGGCGGCAGTGATCGCGGCGCCTATCTCCGCCTGTACAACGGCACGCGCTTCGTGGTGGACCGCGTCGGCCGCGGCACCTTGTCGATCTCGAGCTGGTCCGCCTGCATCATCGGCGGCATCCAGCCGGAGCCGATCCAGCGCATCGCGCGCGAGGCAGCTGATGACGGCCTGCTGCAACGCTTCTGCTACGCCGTGCCGGCGCGGCAGGATCGCGGCATCGACCGCAAGCCCGATCACGCCTCGACCGAGCGCTACCACGGGCTGGTGAAGGCGATGGCGGGGTTGCTGCCGCCCGGGGCATTCCCGGGGGCCGAGCCGCGGGTTGTGGTGCTCCATCCGGATGCGCAGGCCCATCGCGCGGCGATCCTGGATCTGGCCGAGGCGGTCGCCGCCATGCCGGACACCTCCAGCCGCTTGAAATCGGCACTCGGCAAATGGCCGGGGCTGTTCGCGCGGATGACGCTGCTGTTCCAGCTGATCGACCACGCGGACGCGCTGCATCTGGGCGTCGAGCCGCCGGAGGTCATGGTGGTGCCCGAGCCGGTGGCGCGGCGCAGCGCGGCCTATCTGCGCGATGTGCTGCTGCCGCATCTGTTGCGGGCGGAGGCGGTGATGTTCTCCAGCGTGCAGTCGGGTCACGCGCGCTGGATCGCGGGGTTCATCCTGTCGCGCGAGGACGGACGCATCGCGCTGCGCGACGTGGTGCGCGCCTATGGCCCGCTGAAGGCACCGGAGCAGCGCCACGAACTGCTCAGCGTGATGCAGTCGCTGGAGACCATGGGCTGGCTGAAGGCCGAGCCGCAGGAGAACCCGGCGCGGCCGCCGACGGCCTGGGAGGTGAACCCGCTGGTGCGGGAGCGGTTCGCGCGCCGGGCCGCGGAGGAGCGCACCGCGCGGCAGCATGCAAAGGCGCGCATCGCGGCGACGCTGGCACGGGTGCTGCATGCGCCGGGCGGCGCTGAAGGCGCGGACAATGATTCAACAGCAGCATTGGGGGTGGCGTGATGGGATTCGAAGCAAAGGGCGATCTGTCCCACGCCGGTGCCGCATCGCGCTCACCTGATTCCCAGCCGTGGGAAGCAGGCGCGCTGTCTCGGCACGGCGATGCGCTGGAGCCTGCGGATCGAATGCCCTGCGGCGGGAAGTCGATCGATGCGCCGTGCGATATTCCCAGCGCTGGGAATGTCGCGGGTAAAGCTGCGGCTCAGCAGCCGCGCCCGCCGAAAGGCTCGGGGGCCGGGAGACATTCGCCTCCACTCCACCGCCAGGCAGCGCCTGGATGCGAGCCCCAACAGAAAGGGACTCGCATGACCAGACGATCATCTGCCGCACCCGCGGCGGCGCCCACCATCCCGCAGATCCCGCCGACGCAGGTGTTGGCGCGCCTGGCCGCGTTGCAGACCGCACCCACCGCTGACCTCAAGCAGCAAGGGCGCGAATTATTCGGCAAGGAGCCGCCACCCTTCAACCGCCCTTATCTGGTGAGCCGTTTGTCATACAGGGTGCAGGAGTTGGCCTATGGCGGTCTGAAGCCCGAGACCGTTGACCGGCTGGTGGCGCTGGGCGAGCAGTTGGACGGCGGCAACGTTGTCCTGCGCCGCATCCGCGCCGACAGCCGCCCACTAGCTGGTACGCGCCTGATCAGGGAATGGCAGGGCGTGCAGCATGTGGTCACCGTGCGCCAGGACGACTTCGAATTCGAGGGGCGGCCCTATCAGTCGCTGTCGGCCATTGCGCGCCATATCACCGGCACGCGCTGGAACGGCTGGACGTTCTTCGGACTGCGCGCGCGAGGTGACGCATGAGCCGCCGCGTCCGCATCGAGCCGGCAATGCCGGCCACCACGAAGAAGCTCCGCTGCGCGGTCTACACGCGCAAATCCACGGATGAGGGGCTGGAGAAGGAGTTTAACTCGCTCGACGCACAGCGCGATGCGTGTGAGGCGTATATCAACAGCCAGCGGGCTGAGGGCTGGGTGCTGGTCCGCGATCGATATGATGATGGCGGGTTCAGCGGCGGTACCCTCGACCGCCCAGCGTTGAAGCGATTGCTGGCCGACATCGAGCAGGGGCGGATTGACAATATCCTTGTCTATAAGGTCGACAGGCTCAGCCGATCGCTGATGGACTTCGCGAAGCTCGTGGAGACGATGGAGGCACACGGCGTCACCTTTGTGAGTGTGACTCAGTCCTTTTCGACAACGACGTCGATGGGCCGGCTGACGCTCAACATGCTGCTCAGCTTTGCACAGTATGAGCGTGAATTGATCGGCGAGCGGATCCGCGACAAATTCGCAGCCTCGCGCGCTCGCGGCATGTGGATGGGGGGCAAGGTGCCGCTCGGCTACGACGTCGTGGCACGGAAGCTGGTGGTGAATGAGGAGGAGGCACCGCGGGTGCGCAGGGTCTTCGAGATCTTCGCGGAGACGGGATCGGGCATCGAGACGGTGAAGCGCCTCCGGGCGGAGGGCGCCACCAGCAAGGCGGGTCGGCCGCTGGACAAGGGCGACGTCTACAAGCTGCTGAACAACCGCACCTATGTCGGCGAGGCTGCGCACAAGGGAAACATCTATCCCGGCGAGCACCAGGGCATCGTGCCGCGGGAGCTGTGGGACCGGGCGCATGCCGTGCTGCAGATCAGCCCGCGCGTCCGCGCCAACCAAAACCGTGCGCAGACGCCGGCGCTGTTGAAGGGTCTGATCTTTGGTGTGGATGGCCGGGCGCTCTCGCCGACGCATGCGCGGAAGAACGGCCGGCTGTACCGCTACTACGTTGCCCAGCGGGTCCTGAAGGGCGACGCTGCCGGCGACGACAGCATCGTTCGCCGGGTCTCGGCGGCCGAGATCGAGGCGGCGGTGGTGGACCAGGTGCGGGCGCTGCTGCGGCAGCCGGAGATCGTGGTCGGCACCTGGCGGGCAGCGCGCAGGGAGGCGCCGGACCTGACCGAGGGCGAGACCCAGGATGCGCTGCATCGGCTTGACCCGCTGTGGGAGCATCTGTTTCCGGCGGAGCAGGCGCGGATTGTGCGGTCGCTTGTGGAGCGTGTGGTGGTCGGCCCCGCCGGCGCGGACATTCGGCTGCGGCTGGATGGGCTCGGTGGCCTCGTCCGCGACCTCGGGGCTATCGCGCCCGACGCGCTGAGGTCGGCAGCATGACGGCCGCCACAAGCATCACGGTCCGGGTGCCGCTGGCCATCCGGCACCGGCCGGGCAGGAAGACCGTCGTGACGCCCATGATTGATGGCGTGGCGCCGGTCACGACGCGCGCCGATCCAGCGCTAGTGAAGGCGCTGGCCAGGGCATTCCGGTACCAGCGGATGCTCGATCAGGGTCGTTACGCATCGATCACCGAGATGGCGGCAGCGGAGAAGATCGAGCGAGGCTATCTCGGCATGCTGCTGCGCCTGACGCTGCTGGCGCCCGACTTGGTCGAGCAGGTTCTGGATGGGCGGGCGGCGGATCGTGTCGCGCTTCCGGCACTGCTGGAGCCGATGCCCCTGGCATGGGCCCATCAGTCGGACCGTCTATTTTCCGGCGAGCCGACCCGACCCGCCCAGGTGACGACGTGCCGCGTGAAGGCGCCCGAGATGATCAGCCGAGCGTTGGGGAGGACTTCGATTGGCGTCGCCCGATTCGCCGCATCGCGGACGCCAACCCGCACCAGGCCATGACGACGGAATCGGCCGAGGATCGCCAAAAGCTTCCGATCGATTCCGGCGACCTCGGTGCCCGCGATCGTCCGGATGACGTCACACAGTTCGTCCTTCGTCGCCTCCACCCGCCCCGCTTTCGTCACGCGACCCCTTTTGGAAACCATCGTCCAAGAGATGGCGTAGCGCGGGAAGCCCCAGCGTCTCGTCCTTGCTCAGCCTACCCTCGCGGCCAACCGCAGCCCGGCGAGGCCAGACATGCGCCGGCGATCAACCACCTTTGGGTCATTGGGCATCTGCAGGAATCGCGGGTCGATCCGCGGCGGCGCGGCCGGGTCGCGTGAGCGCAGATGGGCGCTGCCAGTGCTCTCCGGACGCGGCAAATGGTGTACATCTGCAAGCCCGCCACGGCACGCGCAGAGCACGGCATCGGCACGGGCGAGGCTGAGGGGTTGCCGGAGGCCGCACCATGGATGCCCAGAAGCTCTACTACCTCTCCGTGATCATCGAACAGGGCAGCTTCCGCAAGGCGGCCGAGCGCCTCGGCATCTCCCAGCCAGCCCTGTCGAAATCCATCGAGCGGCTTGAGACGGCGCTCAATGTCCGCATTCTCGACCGGAACTCGCGCGGCATCTCCCCTACCGGCGTCGGGGAGGTGCTCTACTCCCATGCGCGGCTGATCCGCGACGACATCGAGCGTGCCCACTACACCGTCAGCAACGCCGTGCGCCGCAAGGCCGAGACGCGCAGCATCACCCTCGGCACCCTGCCTACACTCGCCGCCTCCGTGGTGCCGCGCGCGGTCAGCCGCTGGCGACGCGACGACGCGAAGACAACGCTGAAGGTGGTGGAGAAGGTGCAGATCGAATTGCTGCTCGACCTGCTGCGCGGCCAGGTGGATTTCATCGTCGGCCGCACGGAGTACTACGACCTGGTGGACGGCTTCCGCCAGCGCGTGCTGTTCCGCGACCAGTTGCATGTCTTCGCGCGTCGGCAGCATCCGCTCTTCGCGCAGCCCGAGACAGACTGGCCGGAGGCGACGCGCTTCCCCTGGGTCTGCACCATGGTTGGCCACCAGCGCAACCTGCTGCAGGGCATCCTCAACGCCAGGGGACTGGCGATGCCGGAACAGGTGACCGAATGCACCTCCATCGACTTCACCATCTCCCTCGTTTCGGAGAGCGATCATCTGGGCATGCTGCCCCGCTACATCGGTACCTCCGCGCGCTCCGGCGGTGCCCTGGCCGCGCTGCCGATCTTCGATGGCAAACTGAACCGCGATATCGCCCTGATCACGCGCGTGACCAGCCCGATGGCGACGGCAGGCAATGCGCTGGTCGCGCATATCGAAGCCGTGGGCGCGGAGATGGCAAGGCTCTGACCCGCCACCCCCAAAGGGGGCCTCTACCGCGCGGCCCGGATGGCCGCCCAGACCGTCTCCGGCCGCGCGGGCATGTCGATATGCGTCACGCCGAGCGGGCGCAGCGCATCCAGGATCGCATTGGTGACCGCCGGCAGCGAGCCGGCGCAGCCCGCCTCCCCACAGCCTTTCGCGCCGAGCCTGTTGGTCGTCGCGGGCGAGGGCAGGCTGTGGAACTCGATCGGCGGCATGTCCGATGCGCGCGGCAGTGCATAATCCATGTATGATCCCGTCAGGAGCTGGCCATCCTGCGCATAGGCGACGCGTTCCATCAGGACCTGGCCGACGCCCTGCGCCACGCCCCCATGCACCTGGCCCTCCACCATCAGCGGGTTCACGAGCACGCCGAAATCATTGACCGCGACGTAGCGCAGCAGCGTAACGATTCCCGTCTCGGGGTCGATCTCCACCTCCGCGACGTGGCAGCCATTGGGATAGGCCATCGGCGCCTCTGCGAAGATGTGAGAGACATCGAGGCTGTCGGGGACGCCTTCGGGCAGTGTCGGCGCCGTGCGCAGTTCCGCCGCGAGACGCAGCAGCGTGATCGCGTGATCCGTGCCGGCGACGATGAAGCGGCCGGCCGCGAACTCGATATCCATCGCCGCCGCTTCCAGCACATGCGCCGCCGCAACGCGCCCCTTCTCGATCACCTGGTCCGCCGCCTCCAGGATTGCCGAGCCCGAGGCCATCAGCGAGCGGGATCCGCCGCTGCCCCCGCCGGCGATGAGCGCATCCGAATCGCCCTGCAGCAGGCGCACGCGCTCCATCGGGATGCCGAGGCGGTCCTGCAGAAGCTGCGCGAAGGGCGTGCGGTGCCCCTGCCCATAGTCCATCGTGCCGGTGATGAGGGTGACCCCGCCATCAGCGTCGAAGCGGATGCCGCCCATCTCCTTCGCCGGCACGCCGGTGCATTCCAGGTAGTTGCCGATGCCGATGCCGCGCAGCAGGCCGCGCGCAGCGCTCTCGGCTCGGCGCTGCGGGAAGCCGTCGCGATCGGCCATGGCCATGGCGCTGTCGAGGATCGCGGTAAAGTCGCCGCTGTCGTAGAGCGACCCCGCGGCGCTGCGGAAGGGCAGTTCGGCCGCGCGCACATGGTTGCGCCGGCGCAGTTCCGCCGCATCGATGCCTGTCTCGATCGCCGCCGCCTCGACCAGGCGCTCCATGAAGTAGTTCGCCTCCGGCCGCCCTGCTCCACGATACGGTGCGATCGGCGCGGTGTTGGTGACATAGCCGCGTGATGAGACCTCGATGAGCGGCGTCCGGTAGTTCGAGGGGAAATTGCGCACGAAGTTGTTCGGCGCCATGTGCGGGCCGAAAGGTGTGAGATAGGCGCCGAGATTCGCCTCCGCCGAAAGCCGCGCCGCCAGGAAATGCCCGTGCGCGTCCAGCGCGAGCTCTGCCTCAACCTCATGGTCGCGCCCCTGCGCGTCCGACAGGAAGGAGGCGCTGCGGTCATTCATCCACTTCACCGGCCGACCCAGCAGGCGCGCGGCGTGCAGCACGCAGGCGTATTCGGGGAAGGGGCTGGACTTCATGCCGAAGGAGCCGCCCACGCGTTCCGTCAGCACGCGCACCTGGCCCAGCGGCACGCGCATCAGGGCGGCTATTCCCGCCCGCATGCCGAAGGTGCCCTGGCAGCCGAGACGCAGCACGTAGCGTTCCGCGCTGGCGTCCCAGGTCCCGATCGCGCCGCGCGGCTCCATGGAACAGACCGCGATGCGGTTGCTGGTCAGGCGGCAGCGCACGACATGGGCGGCCGCGGCGAAGGCGCGCGCAACCGCCGCGGCATCGCCGAAGTGATGGTCGAGCACCAGGTTGCCCGGCGCTTCGTCATAGAGCTGCGGTGCGGCGGGCGCGGCGGCGGAGGCGCAATCCGTCACGGCGTCCAGGAAGTCGATGTCCAGTTCCACGGCCTCTGCCGCATCGCGCGCGGCGTGCGGCGTTTCGGCCACTACGAAGGCCACGGGGTCGCCGACGAAGCGCACCCTGTCGGTCGGCAGCACTGGCCGCGGCACGTTGCGGAGCGGTGAGCCGTCGCGATTGATCAGCGCAAGCGTGCAGCCGAGCCGCCCATAGCCGGCCATATCGGCGCCGGTGAACACGCCGAGCACCCCCGGCATGGCTGCGGCGGCCTCGGTCCCGATGCCGATGATCCGGCCATGCGCATAGGGGCTGCGCACCATGGCGCAACAGACCTGCCCGGGCAGTTCCAGGTCATCGGTGTAGATCCCCTCGCCGCGCAGCAGCGTCGGATCCTCGAGCCGCGGGACGGCTTGGCCGACAGCGAAGCGCGTCGGCGGCGTCAGGCCTGTATCGGGCATTGGTTTCCTCTGGCGATGGCTGTATCGGATCAGGCGCGGCGCGGGCCGCGGCGGTCAGCCCGGCGCGGTGGCGCGCAGCGCCTTCACGGCCGCGGTGCCGCCGCTGAGCAGGAAGGTCAGATCGTTGCCGAGCGAGACGTAGCGGGCACCCATCGCCACGATCGCCTGCATCAGGTCGGGCCGCGAGCCAAGGCCCCCGATTCCCGCATGCTTGCCGTGGCGCCGGCAGGCCGCGATGGTGCGGGCATAGGCCTCCTTCACCAACGGATGGTCGTACTGCCCGGCAATACCCAAGGAACGACACAGGTCGTTGGTGCCGACCAGCAGCAGGTCCACACCCTCCACCGCGGCGATCGCTTCCACATCCTCCAGCGCCTCACGCGATTCCATCATCATCACCACCGCCGTCGCGTCGTTCATCGCGGCCATGGTCTCGGCGGCGGGGAAGCTGCGGAAGCGCAGTTGCGGCATCGGGCCGGGCAGCGAGCGCTCACCGATCGGCGCGAACTTGGCCGCCTGCACCACCGCCGCCGCCTCATGCGCCGAGGGCACGTGCGGTGCGATGATGCCGAGTGCGCCCGCATCGAGCGTGCGCGCGATCACCTCGGCCGACAGGCTCTGCACGCGCACCATCGGCGTCACGCCGAGCGCCTGCGCCGCCATGCAGATCTGGCCCGTGGCGTCGAGCGAGAAGCTGTTGTGCTCCATGTCCACATAGAGCGAGTCGAAGCCGGCGGTCTGGGCGATGCTCGCGATCTCGATGCCGCGCGTGAGGCGGACAATCATCGACAGGACCACCTCGTCGCGCGCCAGCTTCTCCTTCACCGTGTTGCGCACATAGTCGCGGGGCGACGAGGTCATGTCTGTTCCTTCCCGGGTTCGGCATCGGCGGATGCAGCGCGATCAGCACGACGCTTTTGTCCCACAGATGTCGCACCTGCCGCACGCGATGTCATGGCCACATGGCGAGGGTGCAATCGCGCCATCCCTGCGCGATAGCCGACGGTTATAGGAATACCGCGCGGCACGGTCGCGTTCCGCGATAATGGCTGGTTATCGCCCGTCTCGGCCAACCTATTGTGGCACCCATGGGCCTGCCCCCAACTGGAGGCACGCGTGACGGTTGGCGAAGCCGGCATGACCGGTGCCATGAGGGAGGAACGGATCCAATGCGTGTTTCCGAAGCGGAAAAAGTCCAGGCCGGCAATGTCGGCTCCATGCGCGACGGCGTGCTGTCGCAGAAGTTCCTGCTGCTTGGTGAGGAAGGCTCGCCCAACAACTATTCGATCAATGTCGGCCGCACCGGCAGCGGCGGCTGGACCACGCCGCGCCACAAGCACAATTTCGATCAGGTCCGCTACGTGTTGAAGGGCACCTATCCCTACGCCAAGGGCAAGGTGATGACGGAAGGCACCGTCGGCTACTACCCCGAGGGCGTGCCCTATGGCCCGCAGGACCGGCCCGAAGGTCTTGAGATGATGGTGTGCCAGTTCGGCGGCGCCAGCGGCCAGGGCTACATCAGCGTCCATGAGCGTGAGGCCGCGAATGCGCGGCTTTCGCAGCGCGGCAGCTTCAAGGACGGCATCTACACCTGGTTCGACGACAAGGGCCAGAAGCACAACCAGGACGGCTTCGAGGCCTGCTTCGAGGAAGTCATGGGCCGCAAGCTGGAGTATCCGAAGCCGCGCTACGAGGACATCGTCCTGATGCACCCGGAAAACTACGCCTGGGTGCCCGATGCCGCGCCGGGCGTGGCGACCAAGTGGATGGGGATCTTCGGTGAGCGGCTGGCGAAGATCGGCTTCGTGCGGATCGATGCCGGCGCGACCTTCGGCGCGGGCACGGAGGACTCGCTGGAAGTGATGTTCCTCGCCGAGGGCAGCGTCACGCTGAATGGCGACACCTATGGTCCGCGCAGCGCCTTCGAGTTCAAGGCCAAGGAAGGCCCGATCGCGATGACTGCGAGCGAGGACGCCACGCTGCTCCGCATGGTCCTGCCGAAGTTCTGAAGCCGCTGCCGGCCGGGAGGAACACTTGCCCCGCAGGCGCGGGGATCGCGCATCGCGGCGCCCATCGGCGCCGCGCAACGAAAGCCGGGAAAAGGAAGCGACAATGACGCGGATCTCGCGGAGAACCCTGTTCGGTGGTCTCGCGGCCATCGGCCCCCTTGGCGCGGCGCGAGCACAGGCGCCCTTCCCGACGCGCCCCATCAGGTCCATCGACCCGAACCCGCCCGGCGGCGGCAGCGACTTCGTCTCCCGCACCCTGGGCGAGCGTGTCGCGGCCCTGCTGGGCGTCCAGGTGATCGTGGAGAACCGCGCCGGTGGTGCCACGACCATCGGCGCCACCTTCGTCGCGCGTGCCGCCCCCGACGGCCACACCCTGCTCACCATCACCACCGCGGGGATCGTGCAGGGCGTGATCCAGGAAGGGCTCCCCTACAGCCTGGAACGCGATTTCGCGCCGATCATCGGCGTCGGTTCCGTGCCGCTGGCCCTGGCCGTGTCCACGGCCTCCGGCATCCGCACGCGCGAACAGCTTGTCGCCGCCGCGCGAACCGCCAACGGCATCTCCTACGCCTCGGGCGGCGCCGGCACGATGTCGCATCTCGCCTGCGTGCGCCTGCTGAACGAGATCGGCGGCACCGGCGTGCACGTGCCCTTCCGCGGCACCGCGCCTGCCCTCCAGGCGCTGGCGGGCGGCCATGTGCAGATGATGTTCCCCGGCGTGCCCGATGTGCGGCCCGTCGTCGCCTCCGGCCATGCGCGGCTGCTCGCCGTCACCTCGGAGGAGCGCATCGCGGATCTGCCCGATGTACCGACCACGAAGGAACTCGGCTTCACCGATTTCAATCCGCGACTCTGGTACGGCTTCGTCGCCCCGGCCGGCACGCCGCAGCCCATCGTGGCGCGGCTGCACGACGCCTATGCCCGCGCGCTGCAGGAGCCCGACACGCGCGGCCGCCTGACCAGCCGCGGCTTCACGATCGAGATCCAGGGCCCGGAGGAGACGGCCGCGCTGATGCGCGCGGAGACGGCACGCTGGGGCGAAGTCGTGCGCGCGAATAATCTGCGCGCGACGGATTGAGGCCGGTGCAGGCCGCCGGCGAGCCTGATCGCTGCATCGGCTATGTTGGCCTGGGCAATATGGGCGGCCCCCTGGCGCGCCGGCTGCAAGCCGCGCGGCCGATCGCGGTGCACGACCTCAGCGCGGCGGCGATGGAGGATCTGCGCAGGCTCGGCGCCACGCCGCATCAGCGCCTCGCGGATCTCGCCCAGCGCTGCGACGTGATCCTGCTCTGCCTGCCCACCACGGATCATGTCCGCGAGGTCCTTCTCGGCGCGGGCGGCATCGCCGAGGCGGCGCGGCCGGGCACGCTGGTCATTGACCAGACCTCGGGCGACCCGGTGGCAAGCCGCGCGCTGCGCGATGCGTTGCAGGCGCGCGGGATCGACTTCGTCGATGCCCCTGTCAGCGGCGGGCCCGAAGGCGCGGTGGCTGGCACCATCGCCATCCTGGTCGGCGGCACCGCGGCGCAGTTCGAGCGCGCCGCCGCCGTGCTGCGCGGCATCAGCCCCAATGTCGTGCATGCTGGCGAATTTGGCTGCGGCTACGTCGCCAAGCTCGCCAACAACCTGCTCTTCACCGCGACGCGGCTGATGACACTGGAGGCGGTGGCGCTGGCGGCCAAGAACGGGGTGGAGCCGCGCCGGATGGTCGAGATCATGCTGAAGGGGTCGTCGCGCAACTTCTTCCTCGAACACGCGATGGTGCCGCGCATCCTGACCGGCGCGCTCGATGGCGGGTTCAGCCTGAAGCTTCTGCACAAGGATGTGCGCCTGGCCACCCAGCTCGGCCTCGCCTCCGAAGTGCCGCTGCTGCTCGGCAATCTCGTGCGCGAATTCTACCAGCTCTGCATCGCGGAAGTCGGTGCCGAAGCGCCGGCCAATGCGGCGGCGCTCGTGATTGATCGCATCGCCGGCACCGCCATCGTGCCGCGCCCGGCCCAGGAATAGCGCCCATGCCCGAGACGCCCCCCGTCCTGAGCTACCCGATGCTCGAGGGCATGTCCTATCCGCGGCTGGACGCGGACAACCTGGTGCGGCGCATCAAGGACGAGGCCGAGCTCCTCGCTTTGCCGCAGGCGCTGCGGGATGGTGTGCGCGTGCTGATGACCAGCGCCACGCGCGGTTGCAGCGCCGGCGTGGCGGCGGCGCTGCCCGCGCTGCGCCTCGTCATCTCCCAGGGCGCGGGGCAGGACCGGCTCGACCTCGCGGCGCTGGCCGCACGCGGCGTGCGGGTGCGCAGCGTCGGCGAGGCACTGACCGAGGATGTGGCGGATCTCGCCATGGCGCTGGCGCAGATGTGCTCGCGCCGCCTGGTGCGCGCCGATGCCTTCGCGCGCGGCGGCGCCTGGCGCAGCGGGCGCTTCGAGGTCGGGCACAGCCTGGTCGGCGCCACCATGGGCATAGCGGGGCTGAGCGGCCGCATCGGCCAGGCCATCGCCCGCCGGGCGGAGGCCTCCGCCATGAAGATCGCCGGGTTGCGCCGCCCCTCGAATGCGGGCCTCGGCGTGCCGCTCTTCGACGACATGCGCGCGCTGGCGGCGGCGAGCGACGTGCTCGTCCTCGTCCTGCCCGGCCAGAAGGCGCTACGCCATGTCGTGGGGCGGGAGGAGCTGCGCGCGCTGGGCCCGACGGGGCGGCTGGTGAATGTCGGCCGCGGCGATCTGGTGGACACGGACGCACTGATCGCCGCGCTGGAAGCGGGCGAGATCTTCGGCGCCGGGCTCGACGTGCTGGAGGGCGAGCCGGCCGTGCCGCAGCGCCTCGCCGAACAGCCCAACCTTGTCATCACGCCGCATATCGGCGCGGCCACCTGGGGTGCGCGGGCCCGCGGCGCGCGCATCGCGGAAGACGAAGTGCTCGCCAGCCTCGGCTGAAGGGCGCCCACGACACAAAACGGGGAGACGACAGGAATGACTGTTATCAACATCGGACGGCGCGGCGCGCTGGCTTCCGCCATGGCCCTGCTGGCCTATCCCGCCGCCGCGCAGGCAAGCTTCCCGACACGGGCCATCCGCCTCATCGTGCCCAACCCGGCCGGCGGCAGCGGCGACACGATCACCCGCATCATCGGCGATCGCCTGGGCGTCGAGCTCGGCGGGCAGGTGGTGGTGGACAACCGGCCGGGCGCGGCAACGACCATCGGCACCACCGCGGTCGCCCGCGCCGAGCCGGATGGCTACACGCTGCTCAGCCTGCCGAGCTCCGGCCTGGTGCAGACAGTGCTGCGCGCCCGCCTGCCCTACGACCTGACCCGCGACTTCGCGCCGGTGCTCGGCATCGGCTCCATCCCGCTGGTGCTGGTCGCCGCCGCATCCAGCACTATCCGCACCCTCGACGACCTGCGCCGTGCGGCGCGCAGCGGCGACGGGATCTCCTACGGCTCCGGCGGCGCGGGGACCATCGGTCACATCTCCGGCGCGCGGCTGCTGGGCGAGCTGGGCGGGCGCGGCACCCATGTGCCCTTCCGCGGCAATGCCGAGGTGCTGCAGGCCATGGCGGGCGGCCATGTGCAGATCATGTTCGCCTCGGTGGCGGAGGTGCCGCCGCTCGTCGCCGCGGGGCATCTGCGCGCCCTTGGCGTCACCGCGGCGGCGCGCGAGCCTTCGCTGCCGGAGACGCCTACGATGCGCGAGCTGGGCTTCGCAGATTTCGAGCCGAGCACCTGGTATGCCTTCATGGCGCCGGCCCGCACGCCACAGCCGGTCCTGTCGCGGCTGAGCGCCGGCTTCACCGCCGCGCTGGCCGATCCGACGGTGCAGGCGAAGCTGCGGGAGCTGAGCTTCACCACCGAGATCCGTAACCCCGAGCAACTTGCCGCCTTCCTGCGCGAGGAAGCCCATGCCTGGGGCAAGGTGGTGCGGGAGAACAACCTGACCGCCAGCGACTGACGCCGCACGCTGTTCGAGGGAAAAGAGCGCGCGGCCTCGACTATCGCCGCGCGATGCTGTTGGCGACGGCGCGGGCGATCCAGGGGCCCGTCGCCATCACGAAGAGGAAGCGCGCGGTCTGCATCGCCATGACGAAGGCCATGTCGGCCCCGCCCGCCATGCCGATGATCGCCACGGAATCGATTCCGCCCGGGCTGGTGGCGAGGTAGGCCGTCAGCGGATCGATCCCCGCGAAGACCACCAGCAGCGCCGCGAAGCCGGCGCAGAGCGCGACCAGCGCCACGGTGCCCGCCAGCAGCCCCGGCAGCGCGCGCATTGCGTGCAGCACGATGGGCCGGTCGAAGCGCGATCCCACCTGCCAGCCCACCACGGCATAGGTGGGCGCCAGCAGCCAGGGCGGCAGCTCGATGGTCACCAGCCCGCTATTGCCCATCACGGCGCCGAGCATCATCGGGATCAGCAGCGAGCCCATGGGCAGGCTGACCCGGGCGGCGATGAACAGGCCGACCGCCGCGACCAGGAGCGTGGCGGCGAAGGCGGTGAGATCCGGCAGGACGAGCCAGCTGGCCGGGTTCGCCGCCGGCACGCCAAGGCCCGTCCACCACCCCGCGACGATGGTCGCCACCACCACAGCCATCACCAGGCGCAGATACTGCATGAAGGCGACGAGCCGCACATCCGCGCCCTGGCTGCCCGCCATGATGATCATCGCCGTCGCCGCGCCCGGCGCCGCGCCCCAGACGGCGGTGGTGCCCGGCAGCACGGCCCAGCGCGCGAGCAGCCAGCCGATTCCGCTGCTCGCCGCCACGACGAACAGCACGCCCGCCAGGAAGAGCGGCCAGTCCTTCAGCAGTTCAACCAGTGTACCAGCGGAAAGCGACCGCGCGATCAGCAGGCCGACCACCGCATGGGTCGCCTTGAACAGGCGCGCGGGCACCACGCAGGCCGCGCCGCAGATCGCCATCACGGCAGCAACGACCAGCGGTCCAAGCAGCAAGGCCGCGGGCACGCGCAGCCAAGCCAGCGAGGCCCCCAGCAGGACCGAAAATGCGATGAGCCATGCCCACCGCACGGGCGCGGGCGCCCGGTTCACTCCGTCAGGCGGATGTTGTTCTCGGTGATCAGGGTGCGGAACAACGCGGCCTGTGCGGCGATGAACTGCGCCAGCGGCTCACCCCGGATCACATCGGCCTGGAAGGCGAGCGGCGTGAAGCGCTCGACGAAGGCGGGCGAGCGGACAACCTTCTCCATGCCGTCACCGAGCTTGGCGACGATGGCGGCCGGCGTGCCGGCCGGCGCGACAAAGCTGTACCACAGCCGCGAATCGATCTGCGGAATGCCCAGCTCGGCGGTCGTCGGCGTGTCGGGCAGGTTGTTGGCGCGCTCCTTCGAGGTCACGGCCAGCACCCGGATATGCCCCTGGCTGCTCAGCGCGGCCGCCTCGCGCGCCGAGGGGAACATCATCTCGGTGAAGCCGCCGGCCAGCGCCTGCAGCCCCTGCGGGTTGTTGCCATACGGCACATGCACGCCGCGCCCGCCGATGGCGGTGAGGAATCGCACGCCGGTGAGATGGCCGAGCGTGCCGGGCCCGCCGCTGGCGAAGGTGACGCCATCGCCCCGGCTGGCCGCGGCCCTGAGGTCAGCCAGGCTCCGGATCTCCGATTTCGCGGACACCACCAGCGCCATCGGATAGCCGCCGATACCGATGATCGGAGCGAAGCTCGCCGTGGTGTAGCCCAGCCGCGGACGCAGCACGGTCTGGATGATGCTCGCCATGTGCATGCACAGCAGCGTGTAGCCATCGGGTTCCGCCTGCGCGGCGGCGAGGCCGCCGATCGTGGTCGAGGCGCCGCCGCGATTGTCCACGACGATCGGCTGCCCGAACTCGGGCGCCATCGCCTGCGCGATGAAGCGGGTGAGCGTGTCGTCATCGCCGCCCGGCGGGTTCGCGACGATGATCCTCACCGGCCTTGTGGGAAATGCCTGCTGGGCACGGGCCGGCGCCGCGCCGAGGGCGCCGGCCGCAGCCAGGGCGGCCGAACCGAAAGCCAGATGTCTACGCGTGAGCATTGCTTCGCCTCCCTCAGGTCAACGCTTTCTTCCGGAGCGCCCGATGCATCGTAGGAGTGCCGATTTGCCGCCACCATCGGCGCGCAGCGCGCGGGTATAGAAGCGCGTTATACCGGCTGTCGTTGCGCTGTCGGTCGCTACCAGCCATGCGTCATCCCGCCGTCGCAGGCGATGGTCTGGCCGGTGATGAAGCCAGATGCCGGGGCGGAGAGGAACAGCGCCAAGCCTACCAGATCTGGCGGCACCATCCCGCGCGGCAGGCATTGTTCCTGCATCTGCGCGGCCCGGCGTTCGGGCGTGGTGTTCACCGCGCGCTCGACCTCGGTGGCGACGGCCCCTGGGCGGATGCAATTCACCGTGATGCCATGCACGCCGACCTCGCGCGCGATGGAATTCGTCATGCCGATGATCGCCGATTTGGAGGCGACGTAGTGCAGGTAGTTCGTCACGCCCTTGCGCACGGCGTTGGAGGAGATGGTGATGATGCGGCCCCATCCCGCCTGGCGCATGGCGGGCAGCACGGCGCAGATGCTTAGATAGGTGCCGGTGATGTTGACGTGCAGCACCCGGTTCCACTCCTCCAGCGGAATCTGGTCGAAGGGCATCTTGTTCAGCGCGGAGAAGATCGCCGCGTTGTTGACCAGCACGTCGATCCTGCCGAAGCGCTCGAGCACCTGCGCGACCATCGCATCGAGTGAGGCGCGGTCGCCGACATCGACCTGGAGGGCGAGGCCGCGCCCCCCGGCCAGCGCAATCTCCTGCTCCACGCGCCTGGCATTGGCGATGTCGAGATCGGCGATGATCGGGATGGCGCCGGCGGCCGCGTATTGCCGCGCGAATTCCCGCCCGATGCCCTGCCCGGCGCCGGTGACGATCACCACGCGATCGCTGACGCTGAAGTCGCGCGCATCCCGGGGCACGCCCGAATCCTGCGGCGCGAAGACGGAGGTGAGGTGGTTCATGCGGATGATCCGTTGGTTCGGGCTTTGTGGGTGGTGCGGGGCGCGGCAATGGTGGCGCGCGGTGGTGGTCGGTGGCGGCACGGGCCTCTGTGGCGCGGCATCAGGCGTTCCCCTTGCACGGCGCGACCTTGGCACGGAAAGCGTCGGCGGCATCGCAGCGCGGCGCAGGCGGGCGGCTGCGCTATAACGCCGCGTTATGCGATCCTGCCCGCGCGCGTCGCGGGGGCATGGGCGGCACCAACCTCGCCGGAACCTGCTCGCATGGGTGCGGCGGCGATGCCTTGCCGGCGTCAGACAACGGGTCGGGGCCCTCGCCCACGGCCAACCCCACCGCCGCGATCGCCTCGACCAGTTCGCGGCTCGCGGGGGTGAGCGGAAACTGCTCCCGGAAGATCACGGCGATGTCGCGGTTCAGCAGCGGGCCGCCGATCGGCAGCGGCCTGATGCGCCCCTCGCTCACCTCGGCATCGATCGCGGAAGCGGGCAGCATCGCGAGGCTGTCGCTGCCGGCCACAAGCGCCTTCAGGCAAGGGACAGAGCCGCATTCGGTGAGTTGCCTCGGCATGGTCGCGCCATCCGACGCCAGCGCCTTTTCCAGCAGCGTGCGATGCCGGCCCACCATCTGGATGACCCAGGGATACTGCGCCAGCGCCGACCATGTGACCTGCGGCAGCGCGAAGGCGGGGTGGCCCGGCCGGGCGATCACGTGCAGCCGGTCGCGGAACAGCACGCGCTGCCTCAGCCCCTCGATGTAGCCATACCATTCCGTCTGCGCGATGATGAAGTCGAGTTCGCCGCGGATCAGGCTCAGCAGTGCCTCCACCTGGATCCGCTCCGTGATGCGCAGGACCGGATCGGGGTGTCGCTGGCGCCACTGGCAGATCGCCTTCGGCATGATCACCGGCGTCAGGCTCGGCAGCGTGCCCATCGCGATCGTGCCGTCATCGCGCTGGCGCTGGTCGCTTAGTCGGTGCTTCGCGCGCTGCACCTCGTCGCGGATCAGCCTTGCATGGGCGTAGATGAGTTCGCCGAGTGGCGTCGGCGTCGCCCCCTGGGAGGTGCGCTCAAGCAGCCGCGCGCCGAGGCTGTGCTCAAGCCGCGCGATGGAGGTGGAAAGGGCGGGCTGCGACACGCCGACCTTCGTCGAAGCCTTCTTGAAGCTGCCTTCCTCAATGACGGCCACAAGATGAATGAGCTTGCGCGGATCCATCGCCACTTCCTCCCCGGCGCCACGGCATGGCCTGCCCGGTCAAAGGCCGGCAACCCTGCGTGACTATGCTTGTTCGTTGCGACCTTGCGTCGATGGCCCGCCGTCTTTGTGGCGCGCCGCTATAACTGGTGACCTATGGCCACCCGCCCCGCAACCATGCCGGGTAGCTTTAGGGTATCGGTGCGCCGAGAGCCCGCCGCCAGCGATAACCCGATGTTATGGCAGCCTCGCGCGCGGTCTTCCGGGCGCCCCTGCCCACACCTAGCCTGCCGCCGCGACGGGGTTTTCCTCGGGAGGCGCCCGGCCGTCATTTCCGGAAGAGGAATCAGGAAACGGCCATGAACGAGGATCGGGACTCCGCTGCCACCGGCGCTGGCGCGCCCTTGCCGGCGGGAAGGCTGGCCGGCCGCCGCATCGTCGTCACGGGCGCGGCATCCGGCATCGGCCTCTGCACGGCGCGGCTCTTCGCCTCAGAAGGGGCGCGGCTGATCCTGTTGGACCGCGCGGGCGACAGCCTCGCCCCGGTGGCCGCCGAACTGGGCGCACATGCATGCGCCGTCGATGTCACGGACGAGCCGAGCGTGGCCGCCGCCATCGCGGATGGCGCGGCGGCGCTCGGGGGGATCGATGGCGTGGTGAACGCCGCCGGCATCATGATCCGCGGCATGGTGGCGGAGGTCGATGCTGCCCGCTGGCGCCAGATCCTCGAGGTCAACTTGACCGGGACCTACATCGTCGTCCGAGCCTGCCTGTCCTGGCTGACCCAAGGCCCCGGCAGCACCATCGTGACCATCGGCTCGGCCCAGGGGTTGTTGCCCAATGCGCCCGGGTTCACGGCGTATGCGGCCTCCAAGGGCGGGGTGGTGAACCTCTCACGCGCGCTTGCAGCGGAGTTGGCGCCTGCGATCCGCGTGAACTGCATCTGCCCGGGCATGGTCGATACCCCGATGGCAGATGGCTACCGGGCCAATGTCGGCAATTACGCCCTGCGCCGTCTGGCAGATCCGCTGGAGATCGCCCGCGCCATCCTGTTCCTGACCAGCGCGGAGTCCTCCTACGTGACCGGCGCGACGCTGGCTGCCGACGGGGGACGATCCTTCCACTGAGGCGTGCCCCGCCGGCAGCAGGATCAAGGCGCGGCAGTCGTCGCGGATGGCGGCCACGGCACAAAGGCGTCCATCTGGGCGGCCATGCCGCAGGGTCGGTCGGATCGGTCAAGCGCAAGCTGAGGCTCCGCGTCGCCCGGATACGTTCCGCGCGGTTCGTCCGAGGTCTCCACCAGATGGCGTCGGGTCTTGTCGATGTCCCAACTCCCGTCAGGCTCACGGGCCAGGCGGTTGGTCTGTCCGGCCTTGCGCAAGGCGGTGTCACTGACGCCGAGGCGCTACGCCGCCTCGCGTGTTGAGGCGGTAAGTTCCGGCAAGGCGGCGACCTCCCGCCGCGTCTAAAGGCGGGCCTGGTCGCTGCGCTTACGCATGAGCCGGCAGGCGCTGAACTCGGAGGCGATTCAGGCCGGCCTGTTGTCTGTGCTGCTGGGGCCGGGGGCACTGTAGGAACGGCTTCGGCGTGGCGAGGAAGGTGGCGAAGGGGCCAGATAAGCTCGGGAGTTGCGCGTCCAGGCTCAGCCGGCAGGCGGTCGGAATACGGAAACGCCCCAACCTCGCCGTCACAAAATATGAATGATTTCAGTCGCTTGAAGCTTGTAGGGTAAATCACCCCACCCCCGAGCTTCGGAGACTTTGGGGCCTCCGGAGAGAGAACTCCGGGTTCGTGGCGTTCTCCAACCCTCAAGCCGGCGCGGAAAAACCCCATGAAGCCTGCGGTTCACAGCGCTACTCAGGACGGGGAAATGTGAGGTTGGGAAACCGACTGGAGCGGGCGAAGGGATTCGAACCCTCGACCCCAACCTTGGCAAGGTTGTGCTCTACCCCTGAGCTACGCCCGCGCTCCGTTCGGCGTGGCGGGTAACTACCATGCCGGCGGTGGATTGCAAGCACCCCCTCTCGACCATGGACAACGCGGCGCGCAGGGGCAGGATGCGTCCGCTGCATGGCAACGCCATCCCCAGGACCCGATCGCCCATGGAAACACCCGAAGGCCTGCTCGCCCGGCTTGATGCGCTCGGGATCGAGGCGCGGACCGTGCGCCACCCGCCGGTCTTCACGGTGGCGGAAAGCCAGGCGCTGCGGCCGGACCTGCCAGGGGGGCACTCCAAGAACCTGTTCCTCCGACCTGCCAAGGGGGAAGGGCCCTTCCTGCTGCTGGTGCTGGAGGAGGAACGCCGCGCCTCCGTCAACGCGCTGGTGCGTGCCGCCGGCGCGCCGCGCAGCGCCTTCGCGGAGGCGGAGCACCTGCGCGCGCAGCTCGGCGTGGAACCGGGCTCGGTCACGCCCTTCGGCATGGTGAATGCCCGGCCCGGCGCGGTCCGGGTGGTGTTCGACCAGGGGTTGATGGAGGGGTTCGAGTGGGTGAATTTCCATCCGCTGACCAACACCATGACCACGGCGATCCGGCCCGCGGACATGCTGCGCTTCCTGCGGGGGCTCGGCCATGAACCCGCCCTGCTGGCGGTGCCGGAGGCGGGCTGAACGCCACCCCCCGCTTGCTTCGCGGCCCGCGTGGCGCATCTATGCACCAAGAACCCCCCCTCGCCGTGCCCATCGGGCGCGGCCGGACCGAGGAAAAGCTGCCATGGACGTGATCTTCGACCCGACCCGCCAGACGGCGCCCGGCGGTTCCCCGGGCGGCGGCGACGTCATCAAGGACGGTGACCAGCGGACCTTCATGGCCGACGTGGTGGAGGCCAGCAAGGAAACGCCGGTCCTCGTCGATTTCTGGGCGACCTGGTGCGGCCCCTGCAAGACGCTGACGCCGACGCTGGAGAAGGTGGTCCGCGCCGCGCAGGGCCGGGTCAAGCTGGTCAAGATCGACATCGACAAGAACCGCCAGCTGGTCCAGCAGCTGGCGCAGATGGGGCTGCCGCTGCAGTCGGTGCCGACGGTGGTCGGCTTCGTGCAGGGCCAGATCGCCGACCTGTTCCAGGGCGCGCTGCCGGAAGGGGAGGTGAAGAAGTTCATCGAGAACCTCCTCAAGATGGGGGGCAGCCAGAGCCCGGCGGCCGACCTGCTGGCGGAAGCCAAGGCGGCGGTCGAGGCCGGTGACCATGCCGGGGCGGTGGAGCTGTTCGCGGCGCTGGCGGAGCAGGAGCCCGAGAACGCCGAGGCCCTGGCCGGCATGGCCCGCTGCCTGGTGGCGCTGGGGGAGGAGGAGCAGGCGCAGGAGGTGATCGACCAGGTCCCGGCCAAGATCCGCGACCATGCCGAGATCGCCTCCATCCGATCGGCGCTTGAACTGGCCGCCGAGGGCCGCAGGGCGCGGGAGAAGCTCGGCGAGTTCGAGCGGCGCCTGGCGGCGGACCCGGATGATCACGCCGCGCGGATCGACCTGGCCGTCGCGCTGAACGCCATGGACAAGCGGGCCGAGGCGACCGATGCGCTGATCGAGGCCATCAAGCGCGACAAGGCGTGGAACGAGGAAGCGGCGCGCAGGCAGTTGCTCAAGTTCTTCGAGGCCTGGGGCTTCACGGACCCGGCGACCCTTGCGGGACGGCGGAAGCTCTCCACCCTACTGTTCCGCTGATCATCGCCGCCCCAGCCCGGGGCGCGGGGTGACACGCGGCGCCATAGTGACCGCCGGGCGAATTGGCCCGGCGGCGGAAACGGAACCGATGCCCCCCTTCCATCCCGCCTTCGACGAGCTGCCCGCGGAGATCCCGATCTTCCCGCTCTCCGGCGCGCTGCTGCTGCCGGAAGGCCGGCTGCCGCTCAACATCTTCGAGCCGCGCTACCTTGCGATGGTGGAGGACAGCCTGGCCGCCGGGCGGATGTTCGGCATGGTGATGCCCGACCCCGCCCTGCTGCGGACGGAAGTCGGCAGCCAGGTCTACCGGGTGGGGTGCCTCGGCCGGCTGTCCTCCTTCGCGGAGACGGATGACGGGCGCTACCTGATCACGCTGACCGGCGTCATCCGCTTCCGGGTGATGGAGGAGGTGGGCCTGCGCCGCGGCTACCGGCGCGCGCTGGTCGAATATGGCGACTACGCGCCGGACCTGATGGTGGGGCAGAAGCCCCGGATCGACCGGGAGGCACTGGTCGGCGCGCTGCGCCCCTATTTCAAGGCGCGGGGGATCGAGGCGAACTGGGATGCAGTCGAGAACACCGGCGACGCCATGCTGGTGACGACGCTCTGCATGGTCTGCCCCTTTGATGCGCGGGAGAAGCAGGCCCTGCTGGAGGCCCGCGGGCCGGAGGAGCGCGCATCCATGCTGGTGGCGCTGATGCAGATGGATGCCCATGGCCATGGCATGGCGCCCGAGGGGCGGCCAAGCTAAACCGGCCCTGTCTGACGGAGCCTGACGATGAGCGAGACGAGCGCCGGCGCGGTGGACCCGCGGCTGCTGGAGATCCTGGTCTGCCCGGTCACCAAGGGGCCGCTGCGCTATGACCGCGAAGCCGGCGAATTGGTGAGCGAGAAGGCGGGCCTGGCCTATCCCGTGCGGGACGGCATCCCCATCATGCTGCCGGACGAAGCGCGCAAGCTGGGCTGACAGGCCCGTCCCGGAGTAGGCGCTGATGGCGAAGCTCACGGAAATCCGGCTGAACCGGGCCGAGAAGCGGCTGGAGCTGGCCTGGGAGGACGGCACAAGGGCGGCCCTGGCGGCGGAATATCTGCGCGTCGAAAGTCCCTCGGCCGAGGTGCAGGGGCATGGACCGGGGCAGCGGGTGATCGTGCCCGGGCGCCGGCATGTCGGCATCATGCGGGTGGAGCCGGTCGGCCATTACGGCGTTCGGCTGGTCTTCGACGACCTGCACGACACCGGCATCTACAGCTGGGACTTCCTCCGCCAACTGGTGGAGGAGCAGGAGGCGCGCTGGGCGGCCTATGAACAGGCGCTGGCCGCCAAGGGGCTGTCCCGCGATCCGCCGGCCAGGCGGGGCGCCGGGGCTTCCGGCGCCGGTCCGGGGTGATGGCGGCGTCGGCCGGTCCCGCGCGGCGCGCATCCCCGAGAATACTGCCGATTTAGGGCTTTTAGGACGTTTAGCACCGATTCAGCGGTGGCTTTGGACAAATACCCGGCCCCGGGCGGGGCGGGTGGGGGTTCGGATGGGGCGGTTTCAAGGAGCCGCCCGGGGGCACCGGGCGTACCCGGAACATACCGTGAACATAAGGCCGGACGCCAGCGGAATCGGTGTTCGGGTTCGTGGGGCGGGGCTCAACGGGGGGCAGGGGCCTGGTGGAGGGCGAGGAGGCGGGCGAGGGCGTCTTCCTCCGCGATGTCAGCGGGCCAGCCATAGGCGGCGGCGACGGCGGCATCGAGGCGGGCATGGAGGCTATCCAGCCAGGCACCCTCCGCCGTGCCGCGCGGGTTGTAGAGGTTCGTCAGGGTGCGGGCGCGGAGGTCCCGTTCATGGCCGAGGCGGGGGATGAGGCGGTCCGGGTAGCCGGGGACCACTTCCGACACACGCTCCCCCATTCCGGCGGATTGAGCCAGGCGTCCCGGGCCTCGACCAGGGCTTTCGCGGCCGCCGTGATGACGATGGCGCGGGGCGGCGGCGGCGTAGGTGGCGGCCCCGGATGCTGTTGGTGCTGGCCAGCCCGGCGCAACTGGCCCAGCCATCCTCGACCGATTCGCGCGATTTCTCGAACCAGTAGCAGACGAGGTCGGCGCCGCCCGGAACCCTCCCGGTATCGGCGCGGCGTCCCACTCCGCGCGGAGGGGGCGTTGGATGCAGGGTTCGATGATGCGGGCGATCCTGGTGGCCTCGGTGTGGTGGGCGCCGATCTACTTTTCCTTCTCCGGGTCCAGGCCGCGTTCGAAGAGGGTGCCGAGGATCGAGGGTTCGATATCCGCCCAGGCTCGTTCCGCGGCCTTCTGCAGGGCGGCGTTGCTGTCGAAGAGGCCGCCATTGAACCATTCGATGGCTTCCATGCCGACCTCGCCCCCCGTGCGCATGGCGACGAAGAGCTGGCCGGCCAGTTTCGGGAAGCGGTCGGGGAAGCGGTGGGAGGTGGCGAGCATTTTCGCGATGAGGCAGCAGCCCGGCCTTGTCGGCGAAGAGGCAGAAGACGATGCGGTTGATGAAGTGGGCGACCGCGAAGGCGTCATGCCCGCGGGCGCGCAGCCGCCGGGCGAGGTCCGCGAAATCGGTCGCGGCTGCGGCCGTGGGGGCTTCGCGCATCTGGCCGGGGTGGAGGCGTTCGGGGTCCGAGAGGAGCCATTTGAGTTTGCGGAGTTCGCGCGGGTCCCGCATCGCGTCCAGCGGGATCTCGTGGATCTGGCTGACGGCGTTGGTCCAGGCGGTGCGGATGGCGATCTTGTCGAAGTCGCAGGCGGCGATCAGGGGTGGGCTGTCCAGGCTGAGGGTGTAGCGCTGGAGCTGGTTGAAGGCCGGGCGGAGGTCCGCGCCGTGCCCCTTGTATTCCATGGCGAAGTGGCCGCCTTCGGGGTTGGCTTCGTTGGCGGTGGGTTCGCCGAGCAGGCGGCAGAGGTCGTTGAATTATTCGACCTAGGCCGCGCGTTCGCCGCGCGTGTTGGCCTGCCATTCGGCGATGAAGTCGTCCGGCGTCATGCGCCGCGGGGAGGGCAGCGCCCTCCCTGCTGCCGTCATCCCCGGCCGAGGAACGGCCGTGCCGCCGCCAGCGCTGCCGCGCACCCTGGCGCCGCGTCCCGCAGCACCGCTTCGGGCGTGGTGCTGCCGATGGTGGCTCCGATGGCGGTGGAGATGGCCCACCAGGGATCGTCCATGGCGCGGTCCACCAGCCGTGGCGTGGCGTCCGTGGCGCAGCGCGTCACCTGTTCGACCACGGCGGCCGGCGCCCGGCCGGCTTCCATGGCCGTCGCCAGGCCGGATTGGAGCGGCCCCATCAGGAAGGTGGCGATGAACCAGGCGAAGAGGGCCTCGATCATCTCAGGCGTTCCCCAGGTCCTGGCGGCGGCCGCGGATCAGGGCGTGGGCGAGGCCGGCGAGGGCCAGGATCGCCACGATGGCGGTGGTGGCGCGGGATGCGGTGGCGGGCCCGGCTTCCCCCGCCAGCAAGGCCGGAAGCTGGGGCAGGGCGGTGCCGCCGCCCATCAGCGCGATGGCGCAGACGAAGGCGCCGAGCCCGGCCGCGGCCCAGGGGTTGCGGAGGAAGGACGCGCCGAGCGCGATGGCGCCGAGGATGGCGGGGATCAGGGCTGTCCAGTGCACCGTGCCGCTGGGCAGCAGGTAGCCGGCGGCGCCGATGACGAGGAGGACGAGGCCCGCGGCGCGCAGCACCCCGGCCAGGCGGGGGTTGGGCGCGGAGGGTTGGCTGGTGCTGGTCATGGTCGAGGCCCCCATGTCGTGGCGCCGGTGTCTGCCGGGCGGCACGAGGTGGTGATCCGACATCGCGCGGCCTGTCCCGCTTGCGGCGGGCAGGGCGCGCCAGAGGGGCCCGGATCGATGGCGCGGAGATGGCCTTGGCCCGGGGGCGGTTCAAGGTGGGGCGGTTCAAGCCCGTGGGTCAGCCGAGCGCGTGCACCACATCCTTCACCGCGCCCAGCACGCGGCGGGTGGTGGCGAAGAGGGTGATGAACTCATAGGCGATCAGGACGACCGCGAGGGACAGCCAGGCGGGGGCGTGGCGTTGCAGCCGGGCGAAGCCCCGCAGCGGTGCCTCCGGCCAGGGCAGGGCCATGATGAGGCGCGTGAGCGCCACGCCGATCGCCGCGCCGGCCAGCAAATCCGTCAGGTAATGGAAGCCGAAATAGAGGCGCGGGAAGCAGACGACGAGCGCGGCCCAGAGGGCGGCGACCAGGCCGAGGCGACGGGAGAAGGCCCAGGCGGCGGTGGCCAGCGCCGCGGCCAGGACCGCGTGGTCCGAGGGGAAGGAGGACCACTCCCCCAGCGTCGGCAGGGCGGCGGATTGCGGGAAGAGATCGGGCGGCAGGGTGAGGCGCGGGCGGTCCCGCGGCGGCATCGAATCCTGGATGAAGCGGCCGAAGGCGATGGTGAGGATGACGCCGGCGAGGCTGCCGAGGACGCGACGCGATCGTGCGGCCGGTGCCTCCCCCGGTGCGCGGGCCAGCCAGGCATAGGCGGCGCAGAGCACCGGGACGCCGAGCTTGGCGAGGTCCACGGTCAGGAGGAAGCGCAGCGCCCAGTCGAAGACCTCCGACCGGCCGGACAGGGATTGGATGAGGGAGAGGCCGGCCGCGTCGATCGGGTTGAGGGGCGGCGTCGGCAGCGGTTCGTTCACAAGGACACCCCGGTGTGGCGGGGGGCGGAATGCCGCGGGCTCGCCGAAGGTTCCGCCGGGCCGGCGTCATCCGCGTCAATGTGAGGAGAGCCCTGCGATGGCGGCGCGGCGATCCACCCCGGCGGAGGCGCTGGCACGCGGGACAGGCGCGCGGCCGGGATGGCCCGGGCCGGCCAGTGGGCAGGAACGTCCCCGGCGACGTGCCGTGGTGCGGCCTCTCCGGCGCGCAGGCGCCGGCCATGCCGTGCTGGCGGCTGATGCCGGCCTGCGGTGAGGCCTTTGGCAGCCGCCCCGGGAATGGGGCTGGCGCGCGATGCTAACAGGTGGCTGGGCGTGGGTGCGCGGGGCACCGCGCCGCCGGAAGATTAACGATCTAATAATAAAATTTGTCTTTTTTCCAAGTGAGCGGTTCCGGTCCCGTGACAGGGTCCCCGCCAGATGCAACCGTCATGGTTACACGGGGATGCCGCGATGCTGGAGCCGATACGGTCACAACTGCTTCAGGCCCGAACGCCGGGTCCCGAACCGATCGGCCTGTAGCGAGCGATGCTGTGCCACCGCGTCCTGCAGGCGGTCTCCGGCGGGCTGGACGCCCTCGATAGCCTCGGCGTGCCGGCCCTCGCACTCGACGAGGAGGACCGGATGCTGCGGTGGAGCCCGGAGCTGCTGGGCCTCTTCCCGGAGCATGCCGGACACATCAAGGTCGGCGAGCCCTATGCCGAGGGCCTTCGCCGCCTCTTCCGGGGCAAGCTCGATGCGACAGAACTGCCGCATATCGATCGCTACATCGCCGAGGCGATGCAACGCCACCGCTGGCAGGATGCGCCTTACGAGTTCCTGTATCATGGCCGCTGGATCCGCGCGAATGTGCTGCGCCTGCCCGGCATCGGCAGCCTGCGCTTCTGGCACCTCGTCGCCCCACGGCGGGATGGTGACACGCTGGCGGCGAGCATGGTGGGTTCCGGTGGGCAGGTCGATGGCGAGATCATCGACCGGCTCGCGGACGGGCTGGTGGTGCGGGATGCAGAGGGCCGCATCCTGCGCGCCAATCGCCGCTTCGCGGAGACCTACGGGCTGGCATCGCCCGCCGATGCCATCGGGCGTAGCTTCCCCGACATCCTCGATGTGGCCTGCACCGTGCCGGCGGAGAATGAGGCAGCCAGGCACTGCTGGTCCAAGAATTCACTCGTCCCGGGCGCACCCTTCGAACTGCCCCTGCCGGGCGACCGCTGGGTGCGGGTGCGGGAACATCGCACGCATGATGGCCGCCTGATCGGCACCCACGTCAATGTGACGGACCTCGTCCGCCTGCGGCGCAGTGCCGGCGAGGCGCGCATGCGCGCGGAGGACCTCGCGGCGCGGCTCGCCCGGGAAATCGAGGAGCGCAAGCGGACGGAGGCGCAGCTGATCCAGTCCACGCGGATGGTCTCGCTCGGCCAGATGGCGACGGGACTGGCGCATGAATTGAACCAGCCCCTGGCCATCATGGTCCTGGCCGCGGATGCGGCGATGCTGACGCTGCAGCGATCCGGCGCCGACGCCATTCCGGAAGCCCTGGCGCGGCTCGACAGCATCGCCACGACCGCGCTGCGCGTCCGCGAGATCATCGACCATCTTCGAAGCTTCGGGGGGCAGGATGACGGGGACGCGGTGTTGGAGATGCTGGACCTCGGGGAGGTCGCGCGGCGCGCGCTCCTCCTCACGGCGGCGTCCATCCGGGCGTCCGGCATCGCGCTGACCCTGTCCCTTCCCCCGGCGATTCCCGGGGTGATGGGCCGGCCGAACCCGCTGGAACAGGCGATCATGAGCCTGCTGCTGAACGCGCGTGATGCGGTCGTGGCAACGAGGCGGCCCGATGGGGCGATCCGGCTGGCGGTCGAGGCGATGGAAGGGCAGGTCGTGCTGACCGTGGCCGACAATGGCGGCGGCTTGTCCGCCAGCGCGCTGCGGCATGGGCTGGAGCCGTTCTTCACGACGAAGGATGTGGGCAAGGGGGTCGGGCTTGGCCTCGCCCTGGCCTACACGGCCATCACGGCCTGTGGCGGCAGCATCGCGCTGGGCAACGAGGATGGCGGGGCGGTGGTTCGGGTCACGCTGCCCGCGCTGGCGCCGGCCGGCATGTCCCCGGGCTGATCCGGGGCAACTGCCCTGGGGGCCGTCAGCCCCGCGTCAGCAACCCCTGCCCGCCGAGCAGCCCTGTCACCCCCGGCCCCATGCCCATCGCCCGTTCCGCGAAGGCGCGCTTCAGCCGCGGCATGCGGTCCACCGCGGCGATGCCGATGCGGCGCGCCAGGCGAACAGGGCCGAAATCATTGCCGAACAGCTTTTCGAGGCCATGGCAGGCGGCGAGCATCAGCCCGGCATCGGGGCGGGCGCGGCGGTCGTAGCGGGCCAGGACGGCGGCGCTGCCCGGGTCCTCGTTGGCGGCGACCGCTTCGATGATCGCCTCGGCGAGGGCGGCGACGTCCCGGAAGCCGAGGTTGAGGCCCTGGCCGGCGACGGGATGGATGCCATGGGCGGCATCCCCCACCAGCGCGAGCCGGGTATCCACCTGGCGGGACGCCCAGAGCGCGGTTAGCGGATAGGACCAGCGGCGGCCGATCGGCCTGATGCGGCCGAGATGGTCGCCGAGGCGGCGCGCCAGTTCGCGGCCGAAGGCAGCGTCATCCATCGCCAGGAAGCGGGTGGAGAGGTCGCGGCGATCCGCCCAGACGAAGGCGCTGGCATGGGGGAATTCCGACGTGCCGAAATTCCCGGGGCCGGCGAGGGGCAACTGGGCGAAGGGGCCGTTCGGCAGAAACATCTCCAGCGCCGTGCCGTTGTGCGGCTTCTCATGCGCGAAGGCGCCGACCATGCCGGTCTGGCCGTAGTCATGCCGCGCGACGGTGATGCCGGCCTGCTGGCGCAGCGGGGAGTTCCGACCCTCCGCCGCCACGACCAGGCGGGCCTGGATGGTGGTGCCGGCGTGGGGGCCTTTCGTCAGGCGGAGGGTGGCGCCCTCGGCGCTGCGGGTGACGCTGGCTTCCGCGGGGGTGAAGACGTGGAGGTTGGGCAGATGGGGCAGGCGGGCGTTCAGCGCGACGCGCAGCGCCCGGGCCTCGACCATCCAGCCGAAGGGGGTGTCGGCGCCCGGTTCCGAGACCTCCGCCGCGTTGAAATCGAGCTTGAGGGAGGAGGGGCGGTGGCCGGGGCGGCCATCGGCGACGCGGATGTGGCGGATGGGCTGGGGGGTGCCGGGCAGGCGGTCCCAGATGCCGGCGGCGGCCAGCAGGCGCTGGCTGGTGAGGGCGATGGCATAGGCGCGGCCGTCGAAATCCGGGAGTTCCATGGGCGGCAGGGGCGCCTGGTCCAGGATGGCGGTGGGGATTCCGGCGGCGCCCAGGGTGGCGGCGAGGGTGGCGCCGACGGGGCCGGCGCCGACGATGGCGACCGAGACGTCGAGGTGGGTCGTTGGGCTCATGGGGGTGAGAGTCGGCCTGGAATCGCGGTTCGGCAAGGGTCTGTCAGGAAACAGGCAATTGCCCAAATTTTGTGCTGTGTTCGAATGCTGCGATGCGGCATGGCAACCAACAGGCGAGTGAGTCCCTGGCGCAACGGTGTTGCGCGCGGGTGGCACGGTCCTTGGATTGGACTCCGGCCACAAGCCTTGGAAGGGGATCTACGGCGCGATGAAGCTGGTGATGGCGATCATCAAGCCCTTCAAGCTGGACGAGGTGCGCGATGCGCTCACCCCGCTCGGCGTGCAGGGGCTGACGGTAACCGAGGTGAAGGGTTTCGGCCGGCAGAAGGGCCAGACCGAGATCTACCGCGGTGCCGAGTACCATGTGAGCTTCCTGCCGAAGCTCAAGATCGAAGTGGCCGTGCCCGCCGAGATGGTGGATGCGGTGGTCGAGGCGATCGCGGGTGCCGCGCGCACCGGCAAGATCGGCGACGGCAAGATCTTCGTCCTGGATGTGGAACGCGCGCTGCGCATCCGCACGGGCGAGACCGACGACCAGGCGCTGTGACCATGCAGGGCCGGGATTCAACACCGATGACGGGGAATGGGGGAATGAGGATGCTTGCGCGCGCCGCGGCCATGGCGCTGCCGGCGATGCTCGCGGCTGCGCCGGCCTTCGCGGAGGACGCGAAGATCGACACGGGCGACACGGCGTGGATGCTGACCAGCACGGCGATCGTGCTGATGATGACCGTGCCCGGCCTGGCGCTGTTCTATGCGGGCATGGTCCGCAAGAAGAACGTGCTGGCGACGATGATGCAGTCCTTCGCCATCACCGCGCTGGTCGCGGTGCTGTGGATGGTGGCCGGCTACAGCCTCGCCTTCGGCGAGGGCAATGCCTATATCGGCGACGTGTCCCGCCTGCTGATGGGCGGCATGGCCGAGAACTGGGACAAGCCCTTCACGCTGGGCAGCGGCGACGCCGCGGTGGCGACGACGATCCCCGAGAGCGTCTTCGCGATGTTCCAGATGACCTTCGCGATCATCACCGCCGCCCTGATCACGGGCGCGGTGGCGGACCGGATGAAGTTCTCCGCGCTGATGATCTTCGTCGCGCTGTGGACGCTGCTGGTCTATTCGCCCGTCGCGCACTGGGTCTGGCACCCGAATGGCTGGATCTTCGCCCTCGGCGCGCTGGACTTCGCCGGCGGCACGGTGGTGCACATCAATGCCGGCGTAGCCGGTCTGGTGGCGGCGATCGTGCTCGGCAAGCGGGTCGGCTACGGGACGGACAACATGTCCCCCTACAACCTGACCTTTGCCGTGATCGGCGCGAGCCTGCTGTGGGTGGGCTGGTTCGGCTTCAACGCGGGCTCCGCCGTCGGCGCCGGCGCGCGTGCGGGCATGGCGATGCTGGTGACGCAGATCGCGGCCGCTGGCGCGGTGCTGGCTTGGCTGATCGCGGAATGGGCCACCAAGGGCAAGCCTTCGGTCCTGGGTGCGATTTCCGGCGCGGTGGCGGGCCTCGTCGCCATCACCCCGGCGGCGGGCTTCGTGCTGCCGGGCTCCGCGCTGGTGATCGGCATCGTGGCCGGGCTGGCCGGGTTCTGGGGGGCGACCGCCCTCAAGCACTGGTGCGGCTATGACGACAGCCTGGACGCCTTCGGCGTGCACGGCATCTGCGGCATCACCGGCGCGCTGCTGACGGGCCTCTTCGCCTACGGCCCGCTCTCGGCCTCGGCGTCCACGCCGGAAGGCTACGGCGCGTCGCTGTCGCAGTTCCTGATCCAGATCTACGCGGTGGCGGCGGTCTTCGTCTTCACGGCGGTCGCGACCTACATCCTGCTCAAGATCGTGGACGCCATCGTCGGCCTCCGCGTCAGCGAGGAGGAGGAGCGCGAGGGCCTGGACGTGACGCTGCATGGCGAGCGGATCGGCTGACACCCCCCGCCTTCGGGGTGAGTGAGGGACGCCGGGGGGCAACCCCCGGCGTTTTTCGTTGGCAGGGGCATGACCCGCACAAAAGCAGGCGAGGGTTGCATCCCACGCACGGCCTTACCCCTTGGCCATGGGTCGCGACCGGAGTAGATAGCCATCATGCAGGCACGCAAGCTGTTTGATTTCAATGACCGTCGCACCGCGGCGGAAGAGGCCCGTAAGAAGGCAGCCGAGAAGTTCCAGGCGCTGAAGAGCCGCCTCGACGATCCGGCCGTCCAGCAGAAGATGGCGGAGCAGAAGGCGATCGCCGAGGCGCGCGCCCAGCGCCAGGCCGAACGCGCCGCCGCCAAGGCCGCGGAAGCCGCCCGGATCGCCGCCGAGAAGGCCGCCGCCGAAGCCGCCGCCGCCGCCGCCCGGAAGGAGGAGGAGCGCCGCGCCGCCGAGGAAGCGATGCGCGCCCGCGCCGCCGAGATCGACGCGATGAACCGCGCCTCCATCCTGGATGCCGAGAAGAAGGCCCGCGCCCTGGCCGTCGCGGCCGAGCAGAAGGCCAAGCGCGACGCCCGCTACGCCGCCCGCAAGGCGCGCACGAAGTAAGGCTTCCCGCTGCGGCGGAAGACGACGGAACGCCCGGCTGGCCCTGCGCCCGCCGGGCGTTCTGTTCTATGGCCCGCCGTTTTGTGGGCCACCGGGCGTCTTGGGTTTCAGTGTCCCAGCATCGCCGCCAGCTCCGGGTTGCAGGCCGCCAGCGCCGGGCCGGCGGGCAGGCCGAGGCGCTTCGAGACGGCCCAGGCACTGGCGAGGTTGGAGGAGAGCAGCGGCACGCCCAGCCTCTCCCGCATCCATTCCATGGCATCCAGCGTCGGCATCCCGGTGCCGGACAGCAGCACGGCGCAATCGGCGGGCGGGTTCAGCTTCGCCAGGCCATCGGCCACTTCCTCCGGCGTCAGCTCATAGGCGCGGAAGGTCTCGCTGACCTTGAAGCTGTCCGCCAGTTCCAGCCCGGCCAGGCGCCAGTAGCGTTCCGCACGCTCCGTCAGCCAGCCGGGATAGGGGGAGAACAGCAACAGCTTCGGTCGGCCGAGGGCGGCCAGCGCTTCCGCCAGGCCGCGGGCGGCGAGCACTATCGGGCGGCCCAGCGCGGCGGAGACGCGGTCCTGCGTGGCGGCGTCCTGCTCCGGCGTCACGGCGTAGCTGGGGCCGGTGATGCCGTAGATGGCGGCATCCATCGCCAGCGCCCCGAAGCCATCGAGCGACCGGTCCAGCGCTTCTAGATAGGCGGCGTTGCGCTGTTCCAGGGTGGTGCCGGGCATGACGGGCATGCGGGTGACGTGCAGCGCGGCCTGGGGGGCCAGCAGGTGGCGCGTCTCATGCTCCACCGCGGGGTTGGCGGAGGGGGTGACCAGCGCGATCCGGTGCGTCGGATGCCAGGCGCGGGGCGGGTGGGTCATGCGGGCGATCCAACACGGGAAATGTCGAGCATGCTGGCCTCCCGCGCCCAGGTCAGGGTTTCCCGGGGCGTCAGGGCGGCCATGCGGGCGACCTCATCCGCGGGGGTTGCGGCGACGCGGGCATCGGTGCGGGGCAGCAGCGCGTCGCGGACGACGCGCAGCCGCGCCTCGGCCCAGGATTGCAGCAGGGCATCGGGCGCGCCGTGCAGGACGGCGGCGAGGGTGGCGGCGAGCGTCATCGCATCATGGATGCCGGCATTCATGTTCATGCCGCCGCGGGTGTTCGTCAGATGCGCGGCATCCCCGGCCAGCAGCACGCGGCCGGCCTGGTAGGACAGCGCCATGGCGCGCTTCACGCCATAGACGTCCCGGCCCTCGATCGGCAGGTCCCGCAGCGCCGGCAGGAAGCGGGCGATGCGGGCGCGGGCATGGTCTTCCTCGAGTGCGGCCTCGTCGCTCATGTCGGGGCCGACGCGGAAGATCAGGCGCCAGACCTTCGGCATGCGGAGCAGGGAGCAGGAGCCGGCCTGGTCATAGAGATAGCCGAGGCCGTCGAGGCCCGGGATGTGATCCCGCAGGTCCAGCGGCGTCAGCAGGCGCAGCACGCGATGGGCGTAGTCATTGGTATCGGCCGCGATTCCCGCCAGCGCCCGGATGGCCCCGCCGGCGCCGTCGCAGCCGATGGCGTAGCGGGCGCGGTGGGTGGTGCCGTCGGCGGCAGTGACCTCCACGCCGGTATCGTCCTGGGCCAGGGCCTGGGCGCCGGCATTGAAGCGGACGGTGTCCGGCGGCAGGGCGGCGAGCAGAGCGGGGGTGACGTCCTGCTGTTCCCGGTGCCAGCGATGGGGGAAGCCGGTGTCATCCGCCAGGATGCCGAGGTCGATACTGGCGGCGCTGCCGTCATCGACGCGTCGCCAGAGGATGCGGTCGATGCGCACGCCGCCCGGCAGCAGCGGCTTCAGGACGCCGAGGCTGTCCAGCGCATCGAGGGTGGGTGGGTGGAAGGTGGAGGCGCGCGACGCGGTGGAGAGCCCGTCGCGCTTCTCCAGCACCCGCACGGCGATGCCGCGCTGGTGCAGCGCAAGCGCCAGGGTCAGGCCGACCGGGCCGGCGCCCGCGATCAGGATATCGGTGTCGTGGGTGGTCACCCGAAAAGGTCCTTGGCCGGCTGGTCATGCAACAGGGCGGCGATGGCGGCGGTGGCGCCGGCCTCGCCCAGGGTCGGGGTGGCGAAGCGGCGGAATTTTGCCAAGGCCTCGGCTTCCGACATCGGGCGGTCGGGGTCGCCGGTGACGCCGGTGATGGTGGCGCTGTGCTCGCCGATGGTGAGCGTGGCGCCGCGCAGCCCGGCGGCGGTGAGGGCGGGGTCTTCCCGCAATTCGATCGAGGCTTCGAGGGCGCGGAGTGCCGGATCGGCCAGGGCTTCGTCGGTATAGGCGGCGGGACCGAGATCGCCCTGGACCAGCGCGGCGGCGACGGCCCAGGTCAGGCTGAACTGCGCGGCGATGGCGGCTTGGGGCGCGCGGTTGCCGGCGTAGCGCAGCGCCTCGGCATAGGTGGAGAGGGTGATTCTCGAAAAGCCCTCTCCCCCCGGCGGCGGGAGAGGGTTGGGTGAGGGGGCGGAGCCTTGCGCCAGCGTCCGGCGCAGCTCAATCGCCGCCGCCGCCCCGTAATGCGCGTGCCGAACCCCCGCGAAGGGCTTCAGATAGGCCGCTTCCAGCAGCCATTCGCCGGGCGGCGCGACCTGCGCTGGCGCCTCGTGCCCCAGCGCGATGCGGCGGCCCTCGGCGAAGCCGGAATCCGGCGCATCCATTCCCGCGCAGGCGCCGGCGGCGGCCAGGCTGCCAAGCAGGGCGGCGTGGCTGGCGTAGCTGTTGCGGCCATCCATCCCGGCGGCGATGGGGGCGTAGAGGGAGAAGGGGATCTGGCAGGCGGCGAGGCGCACGGCGCGGCCGATGCCCCCCGGATCCAGCCCGGCCAGCGCGGCGGCGCAGGCGGCGGCGCCGAGGCTGTGCCAGGACCCGTCCACATGCATCCCGGGCCGGATGCGCCAGGCCTGCCCGGCCCGGGCCGCGACCTCATACCCCAGCGCGAAGGCGGCGAGCGCCGCAGGGGTATCGGCGCCGCGCGCGCGGGCGACCAGGGCGAGCGGCGCGACGGGCAGCGCCGGGCGGCCATGGGCGCTGGCGAGACCTTCATTCGCCTCGTCCCAGCAGGTGGCGGCGGCGAGCACGGCGGCGGCCGCAGCCGGCGCCAGGCGGGCGCCAGCCAGCGCCACATCGCCGGGGAAGGCGTGCTGCATGGCCGTCGCGTAGGCGGCCACGCGGGGATGCCGCAGCCCCGCCAGCGCGCAGCCCAGGCTGTCCAGCAGCAGCAGCCGCGCCTTGGCGGCGGCCGCGCTGCCGGGCGGCGGACCGGCCGCCGCCCAGGCGATGACACTCGAAAAAGTCATACCAGGCGCCCGAAGGTTTCACCTTCGTGCCCCTCAAACGCCGGGCGGGCCGCATCCGCGGCCCTTGGCTTCGCGGCACTTGCCGCGGCGGCCATTCGGCCGCTCGGCCCTTCGGGCCGCAGGTCGGAACCTCGTGCGTCCGGTATCACTCGGCGCGGGCGCCGGAGCGGCGGACGGCGTCGCGCCAGATGCGGCGCTCCCGATCCATCAGGGTGGCGAGGGTGGCGCGGCCCTGGGGCATGGCATCGGCCTCCCGCTGCGCCAGCACCGCGGCCCAGGCGGGGCCTTCGAGAACCGCGCGGAAGGCGGCTTCCAGCCCGGCCTGGATCGGCTCCGGCGTGGTGCCCTGGGCGAAGACGCCATACCAGGGGCTGGCATCGAAGCCGGATACGGTCTCCGCGATGGCTGGCACGTCCGGCATGGCGCGGAAGCGGCGCGCACTGGTCACGCCGATGGCGCGCAGCGCGCCGCCCGCGCTGACCTGCGGCTTGGAGGTGGCGAGGCCATCCAGCGCCACGGGGATGGTGCCGGCGACCATGTCCGTCAGCAGCGGCGCGCTGCCGCGATAGGGCACATGCGTCATCGCCACGCCGAGCGTCGCGCGCAGCAATTCCATCGAGAGATGCGTGAAGCTGCCGACGCCATTCGATCCATAGGGCAGGCCATCCGGCGTGGCGCGCAGCCTGGCCACCAGCGATGCCACATCCGTCACATCCGGCAGCGCGCGGGGCGAGACGACGAGCAGGTTCGGCTGTTCCGCCAGCATGGCAATCGGGAGAAAATCCGTGTCGGGGTCGTAGCTCAGCCGTTCGAACAGCACCTTGTTGATGGCGATGATGCCCTGCGTCGCGACCAGGAGGGTGTGGCCATCCGGCGTGGCGCGGGCGACGGCCTCCGCGGCCAGGTTGCCACCGGCGCCGGCGCGGTTCTCCACCACCACGGGCTGGCCCCAGCGGGCGGAAAGCTGGTCGGCCGCCGCGCGGGCCAGGATATCCGTCAGCCCGCCCGGCGCGAAAGGCAGCACCAGGCGGACGGGGCGCGTGGGGGCCCAGGCGGACTGTGCGCGAACGAGTGACGGCACGGCGAGCGCCGCGCCGAGAAGCAGGGCGCGGCGTGTGGCGTTATGCATGGTCGGGGCCTTCACTGACGATAATCGGGTTCCTCGCGATCCAGCACCCGACGCCAGGCGTTCAGGTGCAGGCGCGCGTCGATCTTCTCGCCCCAGGGGCCGAGGTGGTTGCGGCGGAGCCTCTCGGGCAGCGTGTGCATCGCGCGCCCGGTGGACATCGCCGTCATCTGGTACATCGCGGTGCGTTCCGCGATGAAGCATTCGTCGAAGGCGTCATGGACCGTGGGGCCGACCACCGTCACGCCATGGCCGCGCATGACCATGACGGATTTATCGCCGAGGCAGCGCGCGATGCGGTCGCCTTCCTCATTGTGGTGGACGGGTTCGTCGCCTTCCTGGTCGTAGACGATGCGGTCGTTCAGCAGCAGGTTGTTGTGGTGGGACAGCTGCAATTCGGTGTCCCGCAGCAGGGACAGCGCCGTCAGCCAGCGGGGATGCACATGCACCACGCAGGCCGCGCGCGGGTTCAGCAGGTGGATGCGCGCATGGATGTGGAAGGCGACCTTCCGCAGCTCGCCCGTCCCTTGCAGCACCTTGCCGTCCAGGTCGCAGACGATCAGGTCGGACGCCTTCAACTCCTGGAAGAGATAGCCGCGGGGATTGATGAGGAAGCGCGGCGGGCCGTCCCCCGGCAGCATCAGGGAGTTGTGGTTGCCGATCTGCTCGTTCCAGCCTTCCCGCGCCGCGACGCGGAAGACGGCGGCCATGTCGCAGCGCAGTTCCCATTCGGCGGCCTCGGCCGCGCTGTCGCTCAGGCGTTCGATGATGGCGGACATGATCGAGCCCTCCTCCGGGTTCGGGTGAAGCCTACAGGTCGCGGGCGATGACGGCCACGGGGTCCCCGACCTTCACCCGCCCCGCATGGCGCACGCACCAGAGCAGGCCGGTGGCGGCGTAGGAGAGGGGGATGGCGGGGCCAGTGGGATCCTCGATGCGGTGCAGCAATCCGGCGGGCGCACCGGCTTCGACGCTGCTGCCGAGGATGTCCGCGGCTTCCCAGATGCCGTCGCAGGGGGCGAAGACATAGTGCGCGAGGTCGGGCACCGTCATGCGGCGGGATGGCGTCGTGATCTCCGGCTTGCCGTCCAGGATGCCGGCATGGCGCAGCAGGTTCGCCACGCCGCGCCTGGTGATGGCGAGGTTGGCGGGGTTGAGGCGCCCGCCGCCGCCGAGTTCGGAGGAGAGTGCCACGACGCCGCGGGCTTCCGCCTGGGCGAGCAGGGTGGGGCCGGCATTCACCTCCCGCAGCAGCATGGTGACGGGGGCGTTGAAGGCATCGGCCATCGCCAGGGTCTTCGCTTGCAGGCCTGCATCATCGAGGACGTGGCCCGCCGTGCTGGCGACGATGTCCATGCCGGTGCCGCCGGAGTGCAGATCCTGCTGGTAGTCGCAGAGCGGCAGCAGCACGCTGTCGATGTAATGCGCGAGCGAGAGGGCGAAGCCGCCGAAGGGATCGCCGGGGAAGCAGCGGTTGAAGTCGCGGCCATCGAGCGGGCTGAGCCGCTTGCCCGCCGCGCAGGCGGGGTAGTGCATGGCGGGGATGATGATGACGCGGCCCTGCACCTGCTCGGGCTTCAGCGTGCGGGCGAGGTCGAGCAGCGCGACCTGGCCCTCGTATTCGTCGCCATGGTTGCCGGCGGTCAGCAGCATGGTGGGGCCGCTGCCATTCGCGACGACGACGATGGGCACCGGGATGGTGCCCCAGCCGCTGTCGTCGCGGGATTGCGGCACGCGCAGATGGCCGGCCTGGCGGCCCTTCGCGGCGAAATCGACCTCGGCGACGACGGGGCTCCCGGCAAGGGAGGACTGGGCCGACATTTCTTCCGCGCTCCTCGACGTGGCGGATTGAACCCCGCCGCAAGCGAAGGCTAGCATCGTCGCGACAATGTGGGAGAGGGGGGTCGGTCCATGCTGACACGTCGCCAACTGGGTCTTGCCGCAACCGCCGCGGCGGCCGGTTCTCCTCTCGCGAAGCCAGCGATCGCACAAGGCGCTCGCGGCACCGTCGTGATGGCGCAGCAGGCGCAGCCGCCCTCCCTCGATGCCCAGGTGACGACGGCGCAGGCCAGCCGCAACATCAACCTGCATGTCTATGAGACGCTCTTCGCCCGCGACGAGGCGGGCAACCCGAAGCCGGACCTGGCGGAGGGCGTCGACATTTCCGCCGATGGGCTGACCTATCGCTTCTCGCTGCGCGATGCGCGCTTCCACAACGGCAAGCGGCTGACGAGCGCGGATGTGAAGGCATCACTGCTGCGCTACGGGCGCGTAGGCGGGTCGGCCTTCATCATGCAGCCGGTGGAGGCGATCGACACGCCGGATGCGAAGACCGTCGTCGTCAGGCTGAAGGAACCGAGCCCGGGCTTCATCGCCGGCATATCCTCCCCCCGCGCGCCCTGCGCCATCATCCCGGAGGAGGAGGCGGGGAAGGATGCGTCGCGCATCGAGGTGATCGGCACGGGGCCCTTCCGCTTCGTGGAGTTCCGGCCTGACAGCCATGTGCGGCTGACCCGCTTTTCCGACTATGTCCAGAACACCGTCTACCAGGGGATGGACGGGTTTGCCGGGCGCAAGGTCGCGAATGTCGAGAACCTGATGATCCGCTTCGTGCCGGAAGGGGGCGCGCGGACGGCGGGGTTGCAGGCGGGCGAGATCCAGATCCTGGAAGCCATCGCGGTGCCGGCGGCGCAGCGGCTGCGGAACGACCGGAATCTCGCGATGCATGAGATGATGCCCTGGTCCTTCCAGACCCTCATGCTGAACCACGTCATGCCGCCGATGGACAATCCGGTGTTCCGCCGCGCGCTGCAGGCGGCCCTGGACCTGGAGGAGATCATGGCGATCTCCACCGATGGCCTGTATCGCATGACGCATGGCTGGCAGCATCCGGGGACGGAGTTCTTCGCCGGCGATGTCGGCCGCCCGCTCTACAACATCAACAGCAAGGACCGCGCGCGGGCGCTGCTGCGGGAGGCCGGGTATCGGAACGAGGAGATCATCCTGCTCGGCGACAGCAGCTTCTCCAACCACCAGGCGACGATCGTGACGGCGGCGGAGCAGCTGCGGGCCGTGGGCATCAATGTGAAGGTGGTGATCACGGATTGGCCGACGGCCTTCAGCCAGCGCACGCAGCGCACGGGATGGCACCTCTGGGCGCTGATGCTGGGGATCGAGCCCTATGAGGGACCCTATGGCGTGGTCGGCTTCTTCAGCGGCCACGCCCCGGTGCAGCATGCGCGGGACGAGGTGATCGAGGATTGCCAGCGGCGGCTGACGACCTCGCTTTCGGCGGAGGAGCGGAAGAAGGCGGTCAGCGACTTCCAGGCGCGGATGTATGACCAGGCCATCGCCATCAAATGCGGCGATGTCGGCATCGTGCAGGCCACGCGGGCCAGTGTGCGGGACTACAAGCCCTATCGCATCCCCCGCATGTGGGGGATCTCCCTGGCCTAGGCGGTGCTGCGCTACGCGCTGCGGCGCATCCTGGCGGCGCTGCCGGTCCTGCTGCTGGTCTCGCTGATGTCCTTCGCCATCGTCTGGATCGTGCCGGGCGATGTCGCGGCGGAAATGGCGGGGCCGACGGCGACGGCGGAGGAACTGGCGCGGCTGCGTGAACGGCTCGGCCTGAACCGGCCCTGGCATGAGCAGCTTGTCGGCTGGTACTGGGCGCTGGCGCAGGGCGACCTCGGGGAGAGCATTCTGCTGCGGCAGGGCGTGGGGGCGGCCATCCTGGAAAGGCTGCCGGTGACGCTGTCGCTGACCTTCCTGGCACTCGGCATCGCGCTGGTGGCGGGCACGGCGCTCGGCGTGGTGGCGGCGGTGCGGGCGGGCAAGGGGGCTGATCGCGCGGCGATGGGGGCGGCGCTGGTCGGCTTCTCCGTGCCGGATTTCTGGCTCGGGCTGGTCTTCGTCTATGTGTTTGCCGTGCAACTCGCCTGGTTGCCGACGGGGGGCTACGTGCCGTTCGGGCAGGACCCGATCGGTTGGGCGCGCGGCATGGTGCTGCCGGCGGCGACGCTGGCGCTGGCGCAGATCGGGCTCTTCGCGCGGATGACGCGGGCGGCGATGCTGGAGGTGCTGCGCCAGGATTATGTGCGAACGGCGCGGGCCAAGGGCATGCCGGGCTGGGTGGTGATCGGCAAGCACGCACTGCGCAACGCGCTGATCCCCGTGGTGACGGTGGCGGGTATCGCCTGCGGCGTGCTGCTGGGCGGCACGGTGGTGATCGAGAGCGTGTTCAGCCTGCCGGGCGTCGGCCGGCTGATCGTCGGCGCCATCCAGCGGCGGGACTATCCCGTGATCCAGGGCGGGCTGCTGCTGACGGCAACGATTTTTGTCTGTGTGAACCTTGCCGTTGATCTTCTCTACGCGTGGTTGGACCCGAGGATCAGGCATGGCCGGTAAGGCACCCGGCGCGCTTTCCCGGCTGATCGCGCATCCCTCCTTCCGCTGGGGGGCGCTGCTGTTCGGGATCATCGTGCTCTGCGCGGTCTTCGCCTGGTGGCTGGCACCGCATGATCCCTTCCGCAACAATTTCCGCACGCGCTTCCGCGCACCGGACGAGACCTTCTGGCTCGGCACGGACCGCTTCGGGCGGGACATCCTGTCGCGCACCTTGCACGGGGCGAAGGTTTCGCTCCGCATCGGCCTGGGTGTCGCGGCGCTGACCGCGCTGGTGGGGGGCACGATCGGCGCACTGGCGGGCTTCGTGAAGCGGCTGGACGGGCCGCTGATGCGCTTCATGGACGCGCTGATGGCCTTCCCCGCCGTGCTGCTGGCCATTGCGCTGGCGGCGGCGCTGGGACCGTCGGAGGTCAATGCCATCCTGGCGCTGTCCATCGCCTATGCGCCGCGCACGGCGCGGGTGATGCGGGCGGGGGTGATGGTGGTGCGGGAATTCCCCTTCGTGGAGGGTGCCCGCGCCATCGGTGCCTCCCCGGCGCGGGTGCTGCTGCGGCACATATTGCCGAACGCCATGGCGCCGCTGGTGGTGCAGCAGACCTATGTCTTCGCCCTCGCGATCCTGGCGGAGGCGGTGCTGAGCTTCCTCGGTGTCGGGCCTCCGCCGCCGACGCCGACGCTCGGCGGCATCATCGCGGATGGGCGCGACTACATCCAGGAAGCGCCCTGGATCTCCCTGGTGCCGGGCGTGGCGATCGCCATGACGGTGCTGGGGCTGAACCTGATGGGCGACGGGTTGCGGGATGCGCTGGACCCGCGGCTGCGGACCGCGATCCGGTGAGCGCGCTGCTGAGGGTCGAGGCGCTGTCCGTCGCCTTCGGGAAGACCGAGGTGCTGGATGGCGTGAGCTTCGACATCGCGCCCGGCGAGGTGCTGGGCATCGTCGGCGAAAGCGGCAGCGGCAAGTCGATGACCGCGCTGGCGATGATGGGGCTGCTGCCGCCGGGCGGGCGGATCGCCTCCGGCCGGATCGTCTTCGAGGATGTGGAGGTGAGCCGCTTGCCGGAGCGCGAACTCGCGAAGATGCGGGGCGCGCGGATGGCGATGATCTTCCAGGAACCGATGGCGTCGCTGAACCCCGTGCTAACGGTGGGGGAGCAGATCGCGGAGGTGCTGCGCCACCACCGCGGGATGGATCGCCGCAGCGCCCATAACGAAGCGGTTTCGCTGCTGAAGCTCGTGGAGGTCGCGGCGGCCGAGCGGCGGGTGGATGAGTATCCGCATCAGCTCTCGGGCGGCATGCGTCAGCGCGCGATGATCGCGATCGCCCTGGCCTGCCGGCCCCGGCTGCTGGTGGCGGATGAGCCGACGACGGCGCTGGATGCGACGGTGCAGGCAGGCATCCTCGACCTGCTGCGGGGGCTGCGGCAGGAATTCGGGATGGCGGTGCTGCTCATCACCCATGACCTCGGCGTGGTGGCCGATATCTGTGAGCGGGTGGTGGTGATGTATGCCGGCCGCGTGGCGGAGACCGGCGATGCAGGCGCGATCTTCGCCGAGCCCGGGCATCCCTATACCCAGGCGCTGCTGGCGGCGATTCCGCGGCTGGAGGGTCCGATCGGCACGCTGCCGGCGATTGCGGGCGTCGTGCCCTCGCCGGCGGATTTCCCGCCGGGCTGCCGCTTCGCGCCGCGCTGTCCGCATGCGATCCCGGCTTGCGAGGCGGCAGCGCCGGTCTTGCGGGCGCTTGCGGGTGGCACGCAGGCCGCCTGCATCCGCGCGGAGCACGCCGCATGACGCTGCTGGTGGCGCGGGACCTGAGAAAGACCTTCGCTGGTGGGGTGCGGGCGGTGGATGGCGTCGATCTCGCGATCGGGGCCGGGGAGACGCTGGGCCTCGTGGGGGAGAGCGGCTGCGGGAAATCGACGCTGGCGCGGCTGGTGTTGCGGCTGATCGAGCCGGATGGCGGGACGCTCGCCTTCCGGGGCGATGACATCACGCATCTGCCGGAGCGTGCCATGCGCGCGTTGCGGCGGGACATGGGGGTGGTGTTCCAGGATCCTTTCGGCAGTCTCAATCCGCGGATGAGTGTCGCGCAGCTGCTGGCGGAGCCGCTGGTCGTGCATGGCATCGGCGATGGCGCATCGCGCGCCGCGCGCGTCTCGGCCCTGCTGGAGCTGGTGGGGCTGCTGCCGGAGCACGCCGCGCGGTATCCGCATGAGTTCAGCGGCGGGCAGCGGCAGCGGATCGCGATTGCCCGTGCCCTGGCGACGGAGCCGGCCTTTCTGGTCTGCGACGAGCCGACCAGTGCGCTGGATGTCTCGATCCAGGCGCAGGTGCTGAACCTGCTGCGGGAGTTGCAGGAGAGGCTGGGCCTGGCCTGCCTGTTCGTCAGCCACAATCTGGCCGCGGTGCGTCACATGGCCCCGCGTGTGGCGGTGATGTATCTCGGCCAGGTCGTCGAGGAAGCGCCGCGGGAGTCGATCTTCGGCGCGCCCCAGCATCCCTATACCCAGGCGCTGTTGTCGGCGGTGGCGGAGCCTGGCCAGGCGCGGCGGACGCGGATCGTGCTGAAGGGGGAGGTGCCGAGCCCGGCCGATCCGCCGAGTGGCTGCCGTTTCCGCACGCGCTGCCCGCGGGCCGTCGCGCACTGCGCGGCGCAGGTGCCCGCCCTGGTCGGCACGGACCATCGCGTAGCGTGCCACTTCCCAGGCACGCTGGATTGAACTGAGGACGGTCCAGGGGCGTCACGCCCCTGGCGGATGGGGTGGGCGGAAGGCAGCGCCTTCCCTGTGTTTGTCACGCGTCGACGGGCATCCGCGCCTCGGCTTCCCCATGCTCTTCCAGCAGCGCCAGCAGCCGCCGCCGCATCTCGATGCCCGGCTTGTCGGAGGGCATGTGCAGTTCCTCCGACATGGTCAGCGGCACGTCCCAGGTCGTACTTTCCAGCACGTGCTTGTCCTCGATCGTCACGGCGCGGTCGAAGGCGATGACCTTCGCGGCGGGTGATTCGGCTTCGGTGTCGTTGCGATAGACCCATTGGCAGATCTGGCTGCGGCGGTCGTCGATGGGCGTCGCGGCGGTAACCAGCACATGGGTCAGCCCGGTGGGGTAGTCGATGCGGCTGGCGCGCATGAAGGGCATGAACCAGCGGCCTTCGATGATGCGGACCGTGCGGTCGCCGGCGCCCTTGATGAGGTCCTTGGAGATGCCGCGGTTCGCCACCGGCGCCTCGCCGCGCATGATGAAGCCCCAGTCGGTATGCTCGATCGCGACGGGGGCGGGGCGGGGGTCCTCCAGGATGCCGAAGGTCTCGGCATGGACGTAGCTGATATGCGCCATGTCGAAGCTGTTCTCCATCAGGCGCAGGCCGGAGACGGCCCATTCCTCATGGAACTCGTCGATCTGGCGGAAGGCGGGGTCGGCGGCTTCCTGGATTTCAGGGATGGGGTAGAGCGGGTCTTCCAGCGCCACCCAGATCCAGCCGTAGCGGGAGGCCGCGTGGTGGCCCTTGGCGCCGGATTTCAGGCCGCGCGTCGGGTCATGCGCCTGCGGCACCTTCACGCAGCGGCCATCCGCGCCGAAGGCCCAGCCGTGATAGGGGCAGCCCAACGCCGGCCCCTCCGGCGCTTGCGCGTCGATGAAGCCCAGCGAGAGTTTCGCGCCGCGATGCGGGCAGCGATCCGCGATGGCGGCGGGGGCGCCGGCCTGGGCGCGCCACAGCACGATCTCCTGCCCCAGCAGGGTGAAGGGCACGGGCTTGCCGGTGGGGAGGGAAGCGTCCGGCATCACGGGATACCAGAAGCGGCGGAGCAGCTTTTGACGGGTCGGGACCATGCGGGGGGCGAGGCAATGGGTGTGCCAGCCTGGGATGGAGGCAGAGGGCGCATATCAGCGGAGATTCTGCATAAAGACTGGGCCGGATGGCGCGGGATGGGGCGGTTGGTGGGGAAGGCGCTGCCTTCCCCACACCCCATCCGCCAGGGGGGAGACCCCCCTGGACCATCAGCAAGAACGCCGCGGTCCAGGGGCCCGCTGGACCCTGGCAGGGGGAGCAGCGCCCCCCCTGCCAGACCGGCACGCCCATTGCTTCGCCATCCCCGAAACCAACGGCCGGCAAACGGCCGCGCAGGAGAGGCGGATCATGACCACCACCCGACGCACGCTGCTGGCCGCCGCCGGCGGCCTGCTCGCCACCCCCCGGATCGCGGGCGCACAGGGCGCGCTGACCCCCATCCGCTTCTCGCTGGACTGGGCCTTCCAGGGGCCGCAGGCGCCCTACCTGCTGGCGCTGGAACGGGGCTACTACCGGGACGAAGGGCTCGCCGTCACCATCGACCGCGGCTTCGGCGCGGGCGACGTGCCGGTGAAGATCGCCTCCGGCGCCTATGAATTCGGCGTGGGCGACATCTCCGCCACCATCCGCCTGCGGCTGACCCAGCCCGGCACCGACGTGATCTGCCCCTTCGTGCTGGCACAAGGCAGCCCGCTATCGGCCATCACGCTGCGGCGCACCGGCATCCGCAATCCGAAGGACCTCGAAGGCAAGCGCGTCGCGGCGCCGGAAACCGATGGCGGCCGCCAGTTCTTCCCGGCCTTCGCGCGCGCCACCTCCATCGACACCGCGCGGATCACCTGGATCACCGTCACGCCGCAGCTGCGGGAGCCGATGCTGGCGCGGGGCGATGCCGATGCCATCACGGGGTTCGAGACGTCGGGCGTGTTCAGCCTGCTGGCACTCGGCGTGCCGCGCGCGGATATCGTGGTGATGCGCTATTCCAGCTTCGGCGTGTCGCTGCTGTCCACCGGCCTGCAGGTGCGGAAGAGCTACGCGGACGCCAATCCGCGCATCGTGACCGGCATGATCCGCGCCATCATCCGCGGCCACCTGGATGCGCTGCGCGACCCGGATGCGGCCATCGCGGCCCTGGTGCGGCGCGACGCGACGGCGCCGGTGGCGCTGGAGAAGGAACGCCTGGCGGCCAATTTCGAATTCGTGCGCACGCCGGAAGTGCTGTCCGGCGGCTTCGGCAACCTGCCGATGCCGCGCGTCCAGGCCTCCATCGAGACGATCCGTACCGCCTTCAACATCAGCGCGACGCTGGCGGCGGAGGATTTCTACATGCCGCAATTCCTGCCGCCGGCCGACCAACTGCGCTTCCCCGCCGCGGCGGGCTGACGACCTGGGGGTCGCAGCGTGCTGACGACCTGGGGGTCGCAGCGGGCTGACGACCTGGGGGTCGCAGCGGGCTGACGGTCGTCGGCCTTCGGGGCGGCCTGGCGGAGGTTCCAGGACAGGGAGGTGCCCCAGGGTGCCTCCCATTTTCGTGGTTGGAACATGGCGGAAAAAAGGCGTATACGACAATCTGTCGCCATGTTTCGCCCTACCCCGGGCCGCCTGGCATTGAGCCCCTGTCACCGAGGAGGTGCCGCCATGCTGATCGCCCTCTGCCTCCTGGCCGGTTTCACCGCCCTGGCCGGCATGTCCACCGTGGCGCTGGCGCTGGTGCCGGCCATGGGGTTTGGCGTCGCGGGCATCGCCACCGCGGCGGGGTTCGGGCTGGTGTCGCTGGGTGCGGGGCTCGGCGCCGCGATGATCGCCCTCTCCCGCGAGGGCGTGGCCTGAAGGGCTACACCGGCACCGGCATGAAGGGCTCCAGTTCAGGGTCCGCGTAGCGGATGCTGCCGTCGCCCACCAGCGGCGGGCCTGGATGGGCGCCCGTCACGACGGTCAGGCAGAGATTGGCGCCGGACAGGCCGAGGCGCTTGTCGCCGCGCACGGGCAGCGGGATTCGCGCGCCCCGGCACAGCGTCAGCAGCACCTGGTGCAGTTCCTGGCGCGACACCTCCCAGGACATGGTGGACCGGCCGCCGGCGCGGCGGCGGACGATCCGCGCCACGACATCGCCACGCGGGTCGGCGGCGAGTTCCAGGTGGAAGCTGTCCGTCGTCTGGGCCGGGGTGGGGCGGCCCTTCATCGCCTGCTCCATGACCGCGCGGAGCAACTCCTCCGGCGTGAAGAGGATGTGGCGGACCTCCTTCGGCATGGCGTGGCGCGGTTCCCGGCGGCGATGGACTGCCATCCCTAGGGCCTTCCCGCTGAAGGAAGGCTGAATGCCCCCGGCCGGCGGCCCGCCGATCAACGGGCCGGGCTGCGGGCGGGCATCAGCACCGGCAGCGCGACGGGCGCGTCCTCGATCCGGACGGGCAGGGTGCCGGCGGGATCGCCATCGGCCTGCAAGGCCACGCCGGCGCCGGCCAGGCTGATCCGGCTGGCCGGCCGGATGGACAGCCCCGGCAGCCGCGGCAGCAGGCCGAGCGGCAGCGCCAGCCCCGCCAGCACGATCGAGGCCGGGCCGGTGCCGGCGAAGAGCGCCACCTGGAAGCCCGGCGACCGGGGCCGGGCGGCCGGGGCCAGCAGGTGGCGCCCGGCATAGAGCCGCCCCTTCGTGACGATGACGCTGGTGGCGCGATGCGGCGCGCCGTCGATCACGGCCTCGATCGGGGTGAAGGGATGGCGCGCCACTTCCCGCATCGCCTGGATCACATAGGCGGTGCGGCCGAGCCGCCGCTTCAGGCCGAGGTCGAGATCCCGCACCACGGCCGCATCGAAGCCGGCACCGGCCATCTGCACGAAAAGCCGCTGGCCACCGGCCTCATCGGTGATGATGCCGGGCCAGACCAGGCGGCGCTGGCCGCCGGCCAGTACGGCGGCCGCTTCCTCCGGCGCCGATGGCAGGCCGAGTTCCCAGGCCAGCACATTGGCGGTGCCGAGCGGCAGGATGCCCAGCGTGGCCGCGCTGCCAGCGATGCCGGCCGCGACCTCCGCGATGGTGCCATCGCCGCCAGCGGCGACGATGATGCGCCGGCCGCCCGCGGCGGCATCCGCCGCGATCCGCCGCGCATCGCCAGGGGCGCGCGTTTCCGCGATGTCCGGCGGCAGGCCTTCGCGGCACAGCCAGTCGATGGCGCGCGACAGGCGCCGCCGGCGGCCGGCGCCCGCGGCCGGGTTGAAGATGACGAGCATGCGGTCTTGTCGCGCGTGGCCGTGACGATTCGCGGTCGGTGTGTTGACGGAGGCGTGACATGCGCGCGGCGCATCGTGCCATGGCGCGTCCTGCCTCGGCCTTCATGCAAGATTCACGTCGCGCGCGGTGCGGGCGCGATACAGCGCGGTCGCGCAACGGCAGGCCGATCGGCGCGTTGCGCGTGGCGCTGGCCTTGCCGGGCCGGCACGAACTGCAAGATCGCGAGGCGCTGACGCATGAATGGAACCGAGACGAAGCGGCGCTACCGGACGGTGTTCCTCTCGGACCTGCATCTCGGCACCCGCGGCTGCCGCGCGGATTTCGTGGCGCAGTTCCTGCGGTCCGTGGAGTGCGAGAGGCTCTACCTTGTCGGCGACATCGTCGATGGCTGGCGGCTGCGCAAATCCTGGTACTGGGACGCCGAGCATGACGAGGTGATCCGCCTGGTGCTGCGCATGGCGCGATCGGGGACGGAAGTGACCTACATCCCCGGCAACCATGACGAGATGTTCCGTGCCTGGATCGGCCTGGAATTCGCGGGTATCCGCCTGGCGCAGGAAGCGGTGCACCGCACGGCGGATGGGCGGCGCCTGCTGGTGATCCATGGCGATGAATTCGACAGCGTGGTGCGCTACGCCAAGTTCATCGCCCATCTCGGCGACTGGGCCTATGACGCGGCGCTGGCCGCGAATCGCTGGTTCAACGCGGCGCGCCGGCGCTTCGGCTATCCCTACTGGTCGCTGTCGCAATGGCTGAAGCGCCAGGTGAAGGGCGCGGTGGCGGCGATCGATCGCTTCGAGGTGGCGCTGGCGCAGGAAGCGCGGCGGCGCGGGCTGGATGGCGTGGTCTGCGGCCACATCCACCATGCGGAGATGCGGGAGGTGCAGGGCATCCTCTACATGAACGATGGCGACTGGGTGGAGAGCTGCACCGCGCTGGTGGAACACGCCGATGGCAGGTTCGAACTGGTGGACTGGGCGCGGGAGAACCGGCTGAGCTTCTTCCGTGGCGAGGCCACGCCCGTGCCGCAGCCCGCCTGACGGCATTGGACACGGACCGGGTCTGGGGCATGGGGGCCTTCGCGATGCCGGGCACGCCGGGGCTCGCCGTGGGGAAGCGGCGCATCCTCATCGTCTCCGACGCCTGGCTGCCGCAGGTGAATGGCGTGGTGCGCACGCTGCAGGCGGTGGTCGCGGTGCTGCGCGCCTGCGGCGACGAGGTCGCGGTGATCGGGCCGGACCGGTTCGTCACCGTGCCGATGCCGGGCTATGCCGAGATCCGCCTGGCCATCGCGCCACGGCGGCGCTTGGCGCGGCTGGTCGATGAATTCCGGCCGGACGCGCTGCACATCGCGACCGAGGGGCCGCTGGGCTGGGCGATGCGGGCGATCTGCCGCAAGCGGGGATGGCGCTTCACCTCCTCCTTCCACACCAAGTTCCCGGACTACCTCCATGCGCGCACGCGGATCCCGAAGGCGTGGTCCTGGGCGCTGATGCGCCATTTCCATCGGCCGTCATCGGGCGTCCTCTGCGCCACGCCGTCGCTGGCGGCGGAGTTGCGGGGCCGGGGCTTTGCCCCTGTCGTGCCGTGGTCGCGGGGCGTGGACCTCGACAGGTTCAACCCCGATGCGCGGGGCGAGCCCGAGCCGTGGGAGGGCCTGCCGCGGCCGATCTTCCTGGTCGCGGGGCGCGTGGCGGTGGAGAAGAACCTGGAGGCGTTCCTCGGTCTCGACCTGCCGGGCAGCAAGGTGGTGGTGGGGGATGGGCCGCAGCGCGCGGCGCTGATGCGGCGCTTCCCCGACGCGCATTTCGCGGGGTGGCGGGAGAATGGGCGCCTGGCGCGGTCCTACGCGGCGGCGGATGTCTTCGTCTTCCCCTCCCGCACCGACACCTTCGGCCTGGTGCTGCTGGAGGCGCTGGCGAGCGGCACGCCGGTCGCGGCCTATCCGGTCACGGGGCCGCTGGATGTGATCGGGGACGAGCCCGTGGGTGCGCTGGATCAGGATCTGCGCGCCGCCTGCCTGCGGGCGCTGGGGGCGGATCGCGGCGCGTGCCGGGCCCATGCGGCGGGGTTTTCCTGGGATGCCTGCGCGCAGCGGTTCCGCGACAGCCTGGTGCCGAAGGTGCAGGACCACGCCTGACGGCCGCGGTGTCAGGCAGTACCGTCGGTGCCTGGCGGCGCGGATGCGGGCGGGGCGGCCTTCGTCGCGGGTTTCGCGCCATGCGCAGTGGCCGCGACGGTCATGGCCAGGCCAAGGATGGCCGCCAGCGCCAGCGCGGTGCCCAGCGACAGCACGGGAAGGAGCGTCGCCAAGGGTCCGCTGGCCTCATGGATGGCAATGGCCCACAGGATCGAAAGCAGGTTGCCGATGGTGTAGGCGTAGAACCGGGCCAGCAGCATCTTCTGGCTGTCATCGGTTGCCGCGGTCTTCCCTGGCTGCACGTCCGGCTTGATCCATTCCGCGAAGGCCTTGAAGACGACGACGGCGGTGATGAGGTCGAGGCCCTTGGCCGACAGGGCATAGAGGTAGATCTGCCGTTCCAGGAAGCCGATGCTGCGGCCGAAGCGCGGACGCTTCAGCAAGGCTTCCCGCGATGCCTCCGTGTCGGCCTCGAGCGCCCTGATGCTCAGCAGGAAGCTGCGCTGGAAGATCGGCAGCACAGTGATGGCGAGGTTGAGCGCCGTGGCGATGGCATAGGCAGCCAGGCGCGGGGATGCGGCAGCGTCCACCATCAGAACCTCCTTGTTACTTCGCGGATGATGGTCGTTGCCAGGGCGGAGCAATGGGCGTGCCAGCGGCATGATGGCCCGCCAGGGGGGGCGATTTCGTGCCGGTTCGCTTCATGCTACCGCTGCCATGATGACGCCCTTTCGCCCCCGATCCCTGTGCGCAGGCTGATCCGGCATCCCGCCACCCAGGCGGTGCTGGCGCGGCTGGTGGGGCTGTATCTGGTGCTGGTGGTCAGGACCTCCCGCTGGGAACTGGTCGGCGCCGGGCCGGCGCTGGCGCGGATCGCGGCCGGGGAGCCGCTGGTGATCGCCTTCTGGCATGAGAGGCTGCCGATGATCCCGCCGCTTCGCGTCTTGGCCGGGCAGCTGGAGCCCGCGGCGCTGCGCGTCACGCCGCGCGTGCTGGTCAGCCAGCACCGCGATGGCCGCTTCATCGGGGATGCCGTGCGGCGCTTCGGGGTGGAGATGGTCTACGGGTCCTCCCGCCGCGGCGGGGCCATGGCGCTGGCCGGGTTGTTGCGGACGCTGAAGGGGGGCGACCCCATCCTCATCACGCCGGACGGGCCGCGGGGACCGCGGCGCCGCGCGGCGCCGGGGGTGGCGCAGCTGGCGGCGCTGTCGGGGGCCGCGGTTGTGCCGGTGGGCGCGGCATCCTCCGCCCATCGGCGGTTCGGCTCCTGGGACCGGATGATGTTCCCGCTGCCCTTCGGCCGCGGCGTGCTGGCCTGCGGGCCGTTGATCGAGGTGCCGCGGGATGGCGCGGCGGCGGCGCTGCCGATGATCGAGGCCGCGCTGGATGCGGCCTGCGCGGCGGCGGATGCGGCCTGCGGCATCCCGGCCGAGAAGGCGCGATGAGTCTCATGCCGGAGGCGTGGCGATGAGTCTCGCTGGGCGCGCCTGGGCGGTGGGGGCGCGGATGATCGCGCCCTTCCTCGCCCTGCATTTCCGCCGGCGGCTGCGCATCGGCAAGGAGATTCCCGGCCGGCTCGACGAGAGGCGGGGCGGCGGCGCGGCGCGGCGCGAGGGCCGCCTGTTCTGGCTGCACGCCGCCAGCGTGGGGGAGACGATCTCCGCCCTGCCGGTGCTGGAGGCGATGGCCGCGCGCGATGCCGGGCTGCGCTTCCTGGTCACGACCGGCACGGTGACCGGGGCGGAGATGCTGGGCCGGCGCCTGGCGCCGGAACTGGCGGCGCGTGTGGAGCATCGCTTCATGCCGCTCGACGTGCCGGGCTGGGTGGCGCGGTTCCTCGACGGCTGGCGGCCGGATGCGGCGGCCTTCGTGGAAAGCGAGCTTTGGCCGAACCTGCTGGCGGCCGCGCGGGTGCGCGGCCTGCCCATGGTCCTGGTGAATGGGCGGATGAGCGGACGTTCCTTCGCCCGCTGGCAGCGCGCGCCGTCCCTGGCGGCGGAGGCGCTGGGCGGCTTCCGCCTGGTGCTGGCGCGGTCGGAGGGGGATCGGGCGCGGCTGGCGGCGCTGGGGGCGTCGGGGGCGCTGTGCTGGGGGGACCTCAAGGCCGCGGCGGCGCCGCTCCCGGCGGATGCGGCGGCGCTGGCGCGGCTGCGGGCGCTGCTGGGCGCGCGGCCCGTGTTCCTCGCGGCCTCTACCCATCCGGGGGAGGAGGCGATGGTGGTGGCGGCGCACCAGGCGCTGCTGCCGCGATTTCCGGACCTGCTGACCGTGCTGGTGCCGCGGCACCCTGAGCGGGGTGAAGCGGTGGCCGGGCAGGCGGAGGGCCTGCTGCCGGGGGCGGTGGCGCGGCGGACCGGCGGCGGGGCGCCGGGGCCGGGGGTTTCCGTCTATGTCGCGGACACGCTGGGCGAACTCGGGCTGTTCTACCGCGTGGCGCGGGTCGCGCTGATTGGCGGCAGCCTGGTGCCGCATGGCGGGCAGAACCCGCTGGAGGCCGCGCGCCTCGGCTGCCCCATCCTGTTCGGGCCCCATACCCAGAATTTCGAGGAATCGGTGGACCGTCTGCTGGCCGCCGGGGGCGCCATCCGCGTGGCGCTGGCGGCGCCCGGGGGCGGGGCGCTGGCGGAGGCAGTCGCCGGCGTGCTATCCGATGGGTCCCGGGCGCAGGCGCTGATAACCGCCGCCTCCGGGGTTGCCGATGCGCATGCCGGGCTGCCGGGCCGGGTGGCGGAGGCGCTGGTCGATCTGCTGCCCCCGGCCTGACCTTCAGGCCGCCACGGGGCCGGGCCGGCCGGTCGAGTGCTGAATGGCCCGGGTGGGTCTCTGTCCCCCCAGGCCCCCCGTCGCGTATCGCCCGCAAGGGCACCAACAAGGGTCGAGGAACGGTTAGGCACGATGCGAGCACCCGCCTTCTGGGCGGGCGGCGGTGGCGTGATGCCCCTGCTGCTCGCCCCATTTTCGGCCCTGTACGCGCAGGCGACGGCGCGGCGCATGGCGCGGCCGGGCTGGCAGGCGCCGGTGCCGGTGATCTGCTGCGGCAATGCCACGGCGGGCGGCGCGGGCAAGACGACGGTCGCGCTCGATATCGGCCGAAGGCTGGCGGATCGCGGCGTGGCCGCGCATTTCCTGCTGCGGGGCTATGGCGGCACCACCAAGGGGCCGCTGCGCGTCGACCCCGCCACCCATGACAGCACCCTGGTGGGGGATGAGGCGCTGCTGCTGGCCGATGTGCGGCCGACCTGGGTTTCCGCCGACCGGGCGGCGGGCGCGAAGGCCGCGATCGAGGGCAATGCCCGCGCCATCGTGATGGATGACGGGCTGCAGAATCCGGGCCTCGCCAAGGACCTCTCGCTGCTGATCATCGATGGCGGCTTCGGCTTCGGCAACGGGCAGATCATCCCGGCCGGCCCGCTGCGCGAACCCGTGGCCGCGGCCGCCGCGCGCTGCCAGGCCGCCGTGCTGATCGGGGAGGATGAGACCGGCGCGCTGGCGCAGCTGCCGCCGGGCATGCGCGTCCTGCGCGCGAAGCTGGCGGCGGGGCCGGAGGCGGCGATGCTGCGCGGCCAGCCCGTCTTCGCCTTCTGCGGCATCGCCAACCCCCGCAAGTTCTTCGCGACGCTGCAGGAATCCGGCGCGGTCCTCGCGGGGCGGGAGGCCTTCGGCGACCACTACCAGTACGATGCCGGGGAGATCCAGGACCTGCTGGCGCAGGCCGACGCCGCGCGCGCCCTGCTGGTGACGACGAAGAAGGATTTCGTGCGCATCCCCGCGCAGTTCCGCAGCCGCGTGACCGTGGTGACGGTGACGCTGCAATGGGAGGAATCGGCGGAGATCGAGAGCCTGCTCGACCCGCTGGCGCAGCGGGTGCCGATCCCCGCCTGATTGCCGCTTCCGGCGGCAACGGGGCCTCGATTCGGGCCCCGGGCCCTGGCGCGCCGCTTGCATCCCACCGTCCCGCCTGAAGGACGGAGAGATCGCATGAAAGTCGGGGACGCCCCGGTATTCCGGAAATTCTGGTACGTCGCGATGCCGGTCGCGAAGCTGAAGGCGGGGCCGCAGCCCTTCAGCCTGTTCGGCGAGGACATGGTGATCTGGCAGGCGGCGGATGGCACCGTCTCCGCGCTCCGCGACGAATGCTGCCACCGCGCGGCCAAGCTCTCGCTGGGCGAGATCATCGGCGATTCGATCCGCTGCCCCTATCACGGCTGGGCCTTCGGCGCGGACGGGCACTGCACCAGCATCCCGCAGCGCCCGGGCCTGACGCCGGAGATCGCGGCGCGGGCCTTCGTGAAGAAGTACCGCGTGCAGGTCCGCTACGACTATGTGTGGGTCGCGGTGGAGGAGCCGCTGATGGACATCCCCCATCTGCCGGAATTCGGCGCGGCGGGGTTCCGCTTCATCGACTGCTTCCACGAGGAATGGGACATGTCGCTGTTCCGCCTCGCCGACAATTTCTTCGACCTCGCCCATGTCGCCTTCGTGCACCGGGAGACGCAGGGCGACATCAAGAACCCCGTCCCGCCGGCCGAGGATGTGGAGGAGACGGAGTTCGGCATCATCAGCCGATCCATCGTGCCGGTGGCCAACCGCCAGGTCGGGCAGGACTACACGGGCATCAAGGAGACGACGACGGTGCGCGACCGCACCGCGACCTGGTGGGCGCCCTGCACGCGCAAGCTGCACATCAGGTTCCCGAACGGGGTGCAGCACATCATCTTCACCGCCGGCACGCCGCTGGCCGACAAGAAGATCATCTTCACGCAGTTCTGCATCAGGAACGACACCGAGGAACAGGTGCCCGCCGCCGCCGCCATCGCGCATGACCGCAAGGTGACCTCGGAAGACCGTTTCATCCTGGAATCCACGCGCGCCGATGTCCCGATCATGCCGTGGGAGACGCCGGAAGCCGGCATGCCCGCGGACAAGGCGAACAACATGGCGCGCAAGAAGCTGCGCGAGATCGTCGAACGCTACAGCGACCCCGCCGCCGCCGCCGTTCCCTCCAAGGCCGCCTGAAGGAGATGACCAGCATGATCACGCGCCGTTCCACGCTGGTGGCCTCCCTCGGCGCCGGCCTTTCCCTGCCCGCGCTGCATGCGCGCGCGCAGATGCGCAGCACGCGCTTCACGCTGGACTGGGCCTTCTCCGGCGCCTCCGCCTTCGCCATCGCCGCGCACCGCCTCGGCTATTTCCGTGACGAGGGCATCGATGCCCGCGTGTCGCGCGGCTTCGGGTCGGGCCGCGTGCCGGTGGATATCGCCGGTGGCGCGTATGACATCGGCTTCGGCGACTTCTCCTCCATGGCGCGCTTCGCGGCGGAGAACCCGGCCATCGGCCTCATCTGCGTGATGATGACCTTCGATGGGCTGCCGCTTGTCTGCGTCTCCCGCGCCGGCGGTTCCATCCGCGAACCGAAGGACCTGGAGGGCAAGCGCCTGGCGGCGCCGGAGGGCGATGCGGGGCGGCAGATCTTCCCGGTCTTTGCGGAGGCCGCGGGCTTCGACGCCGCGAAGGTCAACTGGATCAGCGTCTCCCCGGAATTGCGGGAGCCGATGCTGGTGCGCGGCCAGGCGGATGCGATCACGGGCTTCGTCAGCTCCGCCGTCATCAGCCTGGAAGGGCTCGGCGTGGCGCGGGCGCAGCAGAACATCATGCGCTACCGCGACTACGGCGTGCCGCTCTATTCCAACGGCGTCATCACCACGCGGCGCTACGCCGAAGCCAACCCGGACATCGTCCGCGGCATCGTGCGCGGCATCAGCCGCGGCGTGCAGCTGATGGTGCGCGGCCCCGCCGCCGCGGCGGCGACGGTGAAGGACGCCGAGCCGCTGGTGGACCTGCCGCTGGAGACCGCGCGCACGCGGATCGTGGTGGATGAGATGATCATGACCGACCATGTGAAGGCGAACGGCCTGTCGGCCGTGGTCCCGGCGCGGCTGGAGGCCGGGCTCGGCATCCTGGAGAAGGTCTATCGCTTCCCCCGCCGGCCGGCGGGGTCGGAACTCTACACCGACGCCTACCTGCCGGCGCGGGCGGATCGCCTCGTGGCCTGATCGACTGTACCGGCTGGACGGTCGGATCTTGACAGACCGTCCGGCCGGTATAGCTAGGGGGCATGAATGATGCAGCCCCCGTGACCAACCCGCCGCCGGATGCGCGCACCCGCGTCCTCGACGCCGCGGAGGCCATCGTGCAGACGCGCGGCGTGCCGGCGATGACGCTGGAAGCCGTGGCGCGGGACGCCGGGGTTTCCAAGGGCGGGTTGCTGTATCACTTCGCCTCCAAGGAGGCGCTGCTGGCCGGCATGCTGGGACGGCTGGCCGAGACCATCTCCCGTGATTTCGATTCGACGTTGGCGGCGCAGCCCGAGGGGCCGGGCCGCGTCGCGCGCACCATGCTCGCCTGGGCCTTCGAGGACATGGCCTGCGAGCACCAGGACCGCGCGGCTGCGGTCTTCCTGGCGGCCTTCCACCACGACCCTGCGCTGCTCGACCCGGTTCGCGCGGTGTTCGAACGCATGCGCGCGGCGATCGCCGCCGATGGCCTGGCCCCCGGGGCGGGGCAGGCCATCATGTGCGCCACCGACGGATTGTTCATGTCACGGGTCTTCGGGATGTACGAGCTGGATGCCGCGGAACTGCGGACACTGCGCGCGGCGCTGGAGCGGCTGCTGGAGGCCGCGCCATGACCCGCCGCACGAAGCTGCTGCTGGGCGGCGTGGTGGTGGTGGCCGCGGCGGCGGCCGGGTTCCAGGCGATGCAGCCCGGCGCGGCGCCAAGCCCCGTGGTGGCGCCGGCCGCCGCCTCCGGCCCCGCGGGTGTCGGCGCGCTGGGGCGGGTGGAGCCCGCATCGCGCATCCGACGGCTCGCGCCCGGGAACAGCCAGGAAGGCGCCCGCATCGATCGCCTTCTGGTCGCGGAAGGTGATGTGGTGGTTGCCGGGCAGGTCGTGGCCGAATTCCATGATGCCGGGCTGAAGGATGCGGCGCTGGCGCAGGCGGAGGCGCAACTCGCCCAGGCGCGGGCGAAGCTGGACCGCACCCGCGCCGCGGGCCGGCCCTCCGAGATCGCGGCGCAGCGCGCGCGGATCGAGGCGCTGACCAGCGCCGAGGCCTCCGCCCGGCGGGATGCGGAACGCGCGGAGCGGCTGGAGCGTACGGGCGCGGGGGCGGAAGCGACGGCGGAACGCGCGCGCTTCGCCGCCAACCGCAGCCGGGCCGAGCGCGCGGAGGCGCAGGCCGCGCTGGAGACGCTGCTGAGCCCCCGGCCCGAGGATCTGGCGCTGGCGGAGGCGGAATTCGCGGCGGCCGAGGCGGCCGTGACGCGCGCCCGGGCGGAAGCCGCCATGGCACGGCTGCGCGCGCCCATAGGCGGCACGGTGCTGCGCGTGATTGCCCGCGCCGGCGAACGCGTGCCGACGGATGGGGTGCTGGAGATGGCGGACCTTTCCGCGATCGACGTGGTCGCCGATGTGTTCGAGACGGACCTCGCGCGGCTTCGCCCCGGCGCCCCGGCCGAGATCATCGTGCCGGGCGAGAGCCGGCGCTTCGCGGCGGTGGTGCGGGAGATCGGCTGGCAGGTGCGGCGCACGACGCAGGCGGGCACGGACCCCGTCGCGGCGGTGGATGCGCGCACGGTGGAGGTGCGCCTCGCGCTGGGCGCCGATGGCGTGGCGGCGCTGGCGCGGCGGTCCAACATGCAGGTGCAGGTGGCGATACGGCCGTGAACGACCAGCTGCCCCCCCTGCTGCCCTGGGCGCCGGAGCTCGCGACGCCCACGGGCGCGCCGCCTGCTGCCGCGCCGCGCCGGGCGCCGGGTTTCGCGGCCGCCACGCTGCTGGCGCTGCGCCTCGCCTGGCGGCAGTTGCGGAGCGAGAAGGCGCGCTTCGCCTCCGCCATCGCGGGCGTGATGTTCGCCTGCGTGCTGGTCTTCATGCAGCTGGGCTTCCGCGCCGCGCTGTTCGACAGCGCCACCGCGCTGATCGGCGCCATGCGGGGCGACCTGTTCCTGATCCACCCGCTGACGACGGCAAGCTTCAAGCCGGAACCGCTGCCGCGGGGCCGGGCCTACCAGGTGCTGGCCCTGCCGGAGGTGGAGCGCGCGGTGCCGGTCTACCTGGCGCAGGCGACCTGGCGGAACCCGGAGAACGGCACGCGCCGCGCGATCCAGCTGATCGGCGTGGATACCGATGCGGGGGTGCTGGACTTCCCCGGCCTGGCGCCGCTGGTGGAGCAGCTGAAGCGCGCCGACACCGTGGCCTTCGACAGCCGGTCCCGCCCCGAATTCGGCGCCGTGCCGCGGCTGCTGGCGGAACGCGGGCCCTTCGCGGTGGAGGTCGGCAACCGGCAGGTGGATGTCGTGGGGCTGATCGAGATCGGGCCGAGCTTCGGCGCGGATGGCAACCTCGTGCTGTCCGACGTGAACTTTCGACGGGTCGTGAAGGAACGCCAGGTCGCGGCCATCGACCTTGTCGCCATCAAGCTGCGGCCCGATTCCGATGTGCTCGCCGTGCAGCGGCAATTGAGGGACATCCTGCCGGCGGATGCGATGGTGATGACGCAGGCCGAGTTGAACGCGCATGAGCGGAAATACTGGGAGGAGGCGACGCCGATCGGCTTCATCTTCGCCTTCGGCAGCCTGATGGGATTGGTCGTCGGGATGGTGATCGTCTACCAGATCCTGTTCAGCGACATCGCCGGTCACCTCAAGGAATATGCGACGCTGAAGGCGATGGGGTATTCGAATTTCTACCTCGGCCGTGTGGTCCTGGGGGCGTCGCTGATCCTGGCGATCGGCGGCTTCATCCCGGGCTTTCTCCTCTCCGCCTTCCTGTATGACGTGGTGGGGGCCGCGACCTTCCTGCCGCTGGCGATGGATGTGTCGCGCGCGACATCGGTGTTCCTGATGATCTTCACCATGTGCGCGGTGGCGGGGCTGCTGGCGATGCGCAAGCTGCGGGATGCCAACCCCGCGGACATGTTCTGATGGAGATGCTGCGTTCGCCCATCCCCGTGGATCTGCGCGGGCTGAACTACGCCTATGGCGAGGGCGAGTTGAAGCGGCTCGTGCTGCGGGACGTGACGCTCGCGGTTCAGCCCGGGGAGATCGTGCTGCTGACGGGGCCTTCGGGCAGCGGCAAGACCACGCTGCTGACGCTGATCGGCGCGCTGCGCGCCATGCAGGAGGGCAGCGCGCAGGTGCTGGGGGAGGAGTTGCGCGGCGCGAGCGAGGGCACGCGCGTGAAGCTGCGCCGCCGCATCGGCTTCATCTTCCAGAACCACAACCTGCTGGGCTTCCTGACGGCGCGGCAGAACGTGGCGATGGCGCTGGAGCAGGATGGCGCGCTGGCGGAGGGGGCGCGGCTGAAGCGCGCGGCGGAATTGCTGGCTGCGGTCGGGCTGGCGGACCATGTGGACAAGCTGCCGTCGCAGCTTTCCGGCGGGCAGCGGCAGCGCGTTTCCGTCGCCCGCGCGCTGGCGGCCGATCCCGGCCTGGTGCTGGCGGATGAACCCACCGCGGCGCTCGACAAGGCCAGCGGGCAGGAGGTGGTGAAGCTGCTGCGCAACCTCGCGAAGTCCCGCGGCGTGCCGATCCTGCTGGTGACGCATGATCCCCGCATCCTCGACATCGCGGACCGGATCGTGTCCATGGAGGATGGCCGCATCGTCGATGCCGGCAAGGAAAAGGCAGCCTGAGATGCAGCAATTCGTCTGGAACGCCGCGCCCGGCCGCGTGGTCTTCGGCGCCGGATCGCTGGGCGGCCTGGCGGAGGAGGTGGCGCGGATCGGCGCGCGGCGGGCGGTGGTGCTGGTGACGCCGACCCAGGCGCGGCGTGGCGCGGCGATCCTGGCTTCGCTCGGCGATCGCTGCGCGGGGGTCATCGCCACGGCGGCGATGCACACGCCCGTCGAGGTGACGGAGGCCGCGCTGGCGGAACTGCGCGCGATGGAGGGCGATTGCCTGGTGGCGATGGGCGGCGGGTCCGCCATCGGCCTCGGCAAGGCGCTGGCGCTGCGCACGGACCTGCCGCAGATCGCCGTGCCGACGACCTATGCGGGGTCGGAGATGACGATGCTGCTCGGCCAGACGGAGAGGGGCGAGAAGCACACGGTGCGCAGCGCGAAGGTGCTGCCGGAGGTCGTCGTCTACGACGTCGACCTCACGCTTTCCATGCCGCCGGCGCTGACGGCGACATCGGGGCTGAACGCGATGGCCCATGCGGTGGAGGCGCTTTATGCCGTCGACGCCAATCCCGTGACGTCGCTGATGGCGGAGGAATCGCTGCGGCTGCTGGCGCGCGCGCTGCCGCGCTGCGTGGCCGGCGATGCCGCGGCGCGGAGCGATGCGTTGCAGGGCGCCTTCCTGGCGGGGGTGTGCCTGGGTGCCGTGTCCATCGCGCTGCACCACAAGATCTGCCATGTGCTGGGCGGCAGCTTCGGCCTGCCCCATGCGGAGACCCATTCGGTGATGCTGCCGCATGCCACGGGCTTCAATGCGCCGGCGGCGCCCGATGCGATGGCGCGGGTGGCGCAGGCGATCGGGGCGGCGGATGCGGCGCAGGGCCTGTGGGACCTGGCATCGCGCATCGGCGCGCCCATGAGCCTGGCCGCGCTGGGGTTACACGAGTCCGACCTGGACCGCGCGGCGGCGATCGCGGTCGCGAGCCCCTATCCGAACCCGCGGCCGCTGACGCAGGCGGGCATCCGCGCCCTGCTGGGCGATGCCTTCGCGGGGCGCCCGCCCTCACGATAGATCATTGACTCCCTGTATCCGGCGGCGGGACGATCCCCCCGTTGTCCAACAGGGAGAATCAATCATGTCATGGTTCCGGGGCCTCGCGGCCGCGGCGGTTGCCGCATACGCTGCCATCATCACGCCCGCCGTGGCGGGGCCGACGCTTGATGCCGTCCGTGCGCGGGGGACGCTGGTCTGCGGCATCCATACCGGCGTTGCCGGCTTCGCGCTGCCGGACAGCCGCGGCGTCTGGCAGGGCATGGATGCGGATCTCTGCCGCGGCCTGGCGGTGGCGATCTTCAACGACGCCAGCAAGGTGCGCTTCGTCGGGCTGTCCTCCTCCACGCGCTTCACGGCGCTGGGGTCGGGCGAGATCGATGTGCTGTTCCGCACCTCCACCCAGACCATGCTGCGGGACACCACGCTCGGCCTGCGCCATGCCGTGACGTATTTCTATGACGGGCACGGCTTCATGGTGCGCAACACGCTCGGCGTGTCGCGCGTCGCGGAGTTGAACGGCGCGACGATCTGCCTGATCCAGGGCACGACGAACGAACAGGTGACGGCGGACTATTTCCGCAGCATCAACGTGCCCTTCCGCCCGGTGGTGTTCGAACGCACCGACCAGGCCTCGGAAGCCTTGCAGGCGGGCCGTTGCGACGCCTTCGGCACGGATGCCTCGCAGCTCGCGGGCGTGCGGTCCTCCATGCCGCGGCCGGCGGACTGGACCATCCTGACGGAACGTTTCAGCAAGGAACCCTATGGCGCCTATCTGCGCCGCGGCGACGAGGAATGGTTCGACCTGGTGCGCTGGTACACCTACGCCGTGATCGAGGCGGAGGAGCAGGGCATCACCCGCGCGAATGCGGAGGAGCAGCGCCGCACCAGCGTGAACCCGAATACGCGCCGCCTGCTGGGCGTGACGCCGGAACTCGGCCAATCCCTGAAGATCGATCCCGCCTGGGCCTATAACGTCGTGCGCGCGATCGGGAATTACGGGGAGCTGTATGACCGCCATTTCGGCCCGCAGACGCCGGTGAACCTGCCGAGGGGGCCGAACAACCTCTGGACCAATGGCGGGCTCGTTTACGCGCTGCCGCTGCGGTAGCGCCGGGTTGGCCGCAGGGGGAGCGCCGCTCCCCCTGCACCCCCTCGCCAGGGTCCAGCGGGACCCTGGACCGCGAGGTTTTCAGTCACGCTTCCTTGTAGCGGTAGCCGAGGCCGTAGAGGGTCTCGATCATCGAGAAGTCGGGGTCCACGGCGCGGAACTTCTTGCGGACGCGCTTGACGTGGCTGTCGATGGTGCGGTCGTCGACATAGATATTCTCGCCATAGGCGCCATCGATCAACTGGTCGCGATTCTTCACCATGCCGGGGCGGACGGCCAGCGCCTTGACCAGCAGGAATTCCGTGACCGTCAGCTGCACCTGGCCGCCCTTCCAGAGGCAGGTGTGCTTGGTTTCGTCCAGCACCAGGTCGCCGCGGGCGATGATGCCGCCGGCCGGCGTGCCGCTGCCTTCCGCGCGCCCGGCCTCGTTCCGGCGCAGCAGCGCGCGGATGCGTTCCAGCAGCAGGCGCTGGCTGAAGGGCTTGGTGATGTAGTCGTCGGCGCCGAGCCTGAGGCCCATCAGCTCATCCAGCTCGTCATCCTTGCTGGTCAGGAAGATGACCGGCATGGCGCTGCGCTGGCGGAGGCGCTGCAACAGCTCCATCCCATCCATGCGCGGCATCTTGATGTCGAGCACCGCGAGATCGACGGGACGGGCCATCAGGCCCTGCAGGGCGCTTTCGCCATCCGTATAGGTGCGGACGGTGAAACCCTCCTGCTCCAGCGTCATGGAGACGCTGGTCAGGATGTTGCGGTCGTCGTCCACCAGGGCGATGGTGTGCGGCACGGGTCAGGCTCCTCGGGCGCGGCAGTTGCGCGATGGGGGGATTGTGGCGGCCAATTGTGGCAAAGGCGGGTCAGGCTTCGATGGGGACGGACAGCTTCGGATTCGAGGCACGGAAACTGGTGCGGGCGGCGGCGTCCGCCACCCTGAGCACGGTGACGGAGGGCCAGCCCTTTGCGGCGCTGGCCACGCCGGCGGCGGCGCCCGACCTCTCCATCCTCATGCTGCTCTCGTCGCTGTCGGAGCATACGCGGCATCTGCGGCAGGAAGGGCGCTGCGCGCTGCTCTACACGGGCGCGCCGGAAAGCGTGAACCCGCAGACCGCGCCGCGGGTCACCCTGACCGGGATGGCGGAGCCGGTGCCGGAGGCGGAGGTGCCCGCACTGAAGGCGCGCTGGCTGGCGCGCCACCCCTATGCCGCGCTCTACGCGGATTTCGGGGACTTTTCCCTGTGGCGGCTGCGGCCGCAGGCGGCGCTGCTGGTGGGCGGCTTCGCGCGCGCGACGCGGTTGAAGCGGGCCGACCTGTTGCCGGACCCGGCGGCGGTCGAGGCGCTTGCGGCGGCCGAATCGGAGATCATCGGCCATGTGAACGCCGACCACGCCGATGCCCTGGCGGCGATGGCGGAGGGGCTGCACGGCCAGGCGCCGGGCCAGGATTGGCGCCTGGTGGCGGTGGACCTGGATGGCTGCGACCTGGCCTGCGGGGACACGGTGCTGCGCCACCCCTGGGCGGCGCCGGTGGCGGATGCGGATGGCGTCCGGGCGGGGCTGATCAAGGCTGCGCGATCGGGGCGGGCGGCGGCGTCTCAACCTGCGCGAGACTTGTAAACAGAAGGCGCAACAAGTAACCGGATGGTTATCTTGATTATGGCAGCTTACCCGCCCTAATCTTGCCGCGCTCAGCGCCGAAAAAGGCGCCCGCGACGATGGCCGCGCCACTCCGGCGGCCGCCCCTCTGGAGGTTCCTGATGACGTCCACCGCAACCGCCCGGCCTGGTTCCGCTTTGGCCGGGACCGGCGTAGCCGGCTCGGCCACCGTTCACGCCAATCTGACCGCGGCCGGGCTCTACGCCCATGCGCTGCGCCGGGGCGAGGGGCGGCTTTCGGCGGATGGCGCCTTCATGGCCATCACCGGCCAGCACACCGGCCGTTCCGTGCAGGACAAGTTCGTCGTCGACGACCCGGAGGTGCATGACGCGATCTGGTGGGGCAAGATCAACCAGCCCCTGCCCGTCGCGAAGTTCGAGGGCTTCTCCGCCAAGGTGCGCAGCTGGCTCGGCGCCCGCGGCGAACTCTTCACGCAGGACCTGTTTGCCGGTGCCGATACCGGCCACCGCATCAAGGTGCGGCTGGTGACCACCAATGCCTGGCACGCGCTCTTCGCCCGCAACATGTTCATCCGCCCGACGGCGGAGGAGCTGAAGACCTTCGAGCCCGACTTCTTCATCCTCCACGCGCCTGAGTATGAGGCGAGCCCGGCCGAGGATGGCTGCCGCACCTCGACCTTGATCGCGCTGTCCTTCGCCAAGCGCACCATCTGCATCGCGGGCACGAGCTATGCCGGCGAGATCAAGAAGTCGATCTTCACCGTCATGAACTGGCTGCTGCCGGAGCGTGGCGTGCTGCCGATGCACTGCTCCGCCAACCTCGGCAAGGGCGGCGACACCGCGCTGTTCTTCGGCCTGTCCGGCACGGGCAAGACGACGCTGTCCTCCGACCCCGAGCGCAGCCTGATCGGCGATGACGAGCATGGCTGGTCGGACACCGGCGTCTTCAACTTCGAAGGCGGCTGCTACGCCAAGGTCATCAAGCTGTCGAAGGAAGCCGAGCCGCAGATCTGGGACGCGTCCCACCGCTTCGGCGCGGTGCTGGAGAACGTCCACGGCGATGAGCACGGCGTCCTCGACCTGGACGACAACCGCTACACCGAGAACACGCGGTCCTGCTACCCGATCGAGTTCATCCCGAACATCGTGACGGGCGGCCAGGCGGGCAAGCCGAAGAATGTGGTGATGCTGACGGCGGATGCCTTCGGCGTGCTGCCGCCGATCGCCAAGCTCTCCGCCGCGCAGGCGATGTACCACTTCATGTCCGGCTACACCGCGCGCGTCGCCGGCACGGAAAAGGGCCTGGGCAAGGAACCGCAGGCGACCTTCTCCACCTGCTTCGGCGCCCCCTTCCTGCCGCGCCACCCTGAGGTGTACGGCCGCATGCTGGCCGAGCGCATCGCCAAGGACGGCGCCGATGTGTGGCTGGTCAACACCGGCTGGACCGGCGGCGCCTATGGCACGGGCAAGCGGATGAGCATCCAGCACACCCGCGCCCTGCTGCGCGCGGCGCTGGATGGGTCGCTGGCCAAGGTCGAGTTCGTGCGTGACCCCTTCTTCGGCCTGATGATCCCGAAGGCGGTGCCGGGCATCCCCGACAATGTGCTGAACCCCCGCGACAGCTGGGCCGACAAGGCCGCCTATGACAAGCAGGCGAAGCACCTGGTCGGGCTGTTCGAGAAGAACTTCGAGACCTTCGCCGGCGCGGTCGGGGATGACGTGAAGGCGGCGGCGATCAAGGCCGCGGCGTAAGCCTTACCGCCTGGACCATGCAGGGCGCGTCCCCACCTACGGGGCGCGCCCTTTTTCATGTCCGGACCCCGACCATGCCCCTCGACGAGACGACACCCCGCCGGCAACCCCAGCGCCCCGAACCCGCGCGCAACGTGCTGGGCGGCACGCTGCTGCCTTGCTCCGTCGCGCCGCTGACCGGCTTCCTCCGCGACGGCTGCTGCAATACCGGGCCGCAGGATCTGGGCCTGCATGTGGTCTGCGCGGAGGTCACCGAGGAATTCCTCGCCTTCAGCCAATCCCGCGGCAACGACCTCTCCACCCCCCGCCCCGAATACGGCTTTGCCGGCCTGCAACCCGGCGACTGCTGGTGCCTCTGCGCCAGCCGCTGGGAAGAAGCCCGCCTGGCCGGCCAGGCGCCACCCGTCCTGCTCGAAGCCACCCACGAAGCCGCCCTCAGCGTCATCCGCCGTGAGCACCTGCTGGAGCATGGGGTGTAGCGCGGGTGGTTCCTGGAGAGGGGCCGCCGGCCCCTCTCCAGACCTCACCCCGCCAGGGGCCAGCGGGCCCCTGGACCCCAGGCGTTGCATCGATGGGTGATGGGAGGGGCAGGGAGCGACCGCGGGGCAGGAACGGGCGCCGTGCCCCTCCCATCACCCATCGATTGAAGGGGGATCGAAGGGGCCGCTGCCCCTTCGCGGGGTAGGGGTCTGGGGAAGGGGCGGAGCCCATTCCCCAGCGAACGTCAGCGCCGCAACCCCTGCACCGCCGCGGCGGTCGCGGTTGCCGCCATGAAGGCGGCGCCCAGCAGGAAGACGGCCTGGGGATGGCCGCTATCCATCAGCCAGGCGAACAGGATGGGCGCGACGACGCCGCCGATGTTGAAGCCGGTGGAGACGACGCCGAAGACGGCGCCGGCCTGGCCGGGCGGTGCGGCGGCGCGGACCATCATGTCCCGCGACGGCATGCAGAGGCCCGTCAGGATGCCCGACGCGCCCATCAGCACGGGGATCAGCAGGGCCGGGACGGAGACAAGGCCGAGGGTCGCGGTGATGACGGCGCCGGCGCCGAAGCCCGCCGCGGCAACCAGGCCATGGCGCTTCGACCGGTCCGCGATCCAGCCGCCCAGCAGCACGCCGAGTGCCGAGCCCACGAGGAAGAAGGTCAGCGCCGTGCTGGCCAGTGTCAGGGACAGGCCGTTGCCCGTGACAAGCGCGGCGACGACGAAGCCGTTCACGCCGCCGATGGACAGCGCGATGAGGATGAAGAAGCCCGTCAGCCCGATGACGGCGGGGCTCAGCACGCGCGTCGGCTGCCCGGCTTCGGGTTTCACGCGGCGGGCGGGCTGGTCCACCGGGCAGGCCGTCCAGACGAAGAGCGCGACGCCGATGGCGATGATGCCCGCGGCCGCCACCGCGCCCTGCACACCGAAGGCCGCCGCCAGGCCGATCATCAGCGTCGGCGCGACGGCGCCGCCGAGGTAGCCGGCGAAGGTATGCAGCGAGAAGGCGCGCCCCATGCGCGCGCCGCCGATGCCGCCATTGAGGATCGCGTAGTCCGCGGGGTGGTAGACGGCGTTGGCGAGGCCCGCCATGGCGGCCGCCACCAGCATGAAGGCGTAGCTGCCGGTCAGGCCGAAGAGGCTGAAGGCAAGGCCGCCCAGCACCAGCCCGGCCGTCAGCACGCGGCGCGGGCCGAGGCGATCCACCATGAAGCCCACGGGCGCCTGGGTGAAGGCGGAGACCAGGCTGAAGATGGTCATCGCCAGGCCGAGTTCGACGAAGGTGACGTCGAGCCGTTCCCGCAGCAGCGGGAAGAGGGGCGGGAAGACCATGATGTGCAGGTGGCTGACAGCATGGGCGATGCCGATGGCCAGCAGCGTGCGGCGTTCGGTGGGGGTCCAGGCGGTGGCGGGAACGGCGTCGGCGGTCGTGCTCATCAATGGGCTTCCGCCCAGGAGGCGCCGTGCCCGACCTCGACGGCCAGCGGCACGGAGAGCGCGGCGACATTCTCCATGATCTGGCGGACCAGGGCGGCGGTGGCCTCCACCTCGGCTTCCGGTACCTCGAACACCAGTTCGTCATGCACCTGGAGGAGCATGCGGGCGGAGAGGTTTGCGTCCCGCAGCGCCCGGGGCAGGCGGACCATCGCGCGCTTGATGACCTCCGCGGCACCGCCCTGGAAGGGGGCGTTGATCGCGGCGCGCTCGGCGCCGCCGCGGCGGACGGGATCCTTGGAGGCGATGTCGGCGATCCAGAGCTTGCGGCCGAAGGGCGTCAGCACGTAGCCGGTGGTGCGCGCATCCTCCTTCAGCTTCTCCATGCAGTTCCGGATGCCGGGGTATTGGGCGAAATAGGCATCGATGATGCCGCGGGCCTCCCCGGGCCCGATGCCGAGGCGTGCGGCCAGGCCGAAGGCGGACATGCCGTAGATGATGCCGAAATTGATGGTCTTGGCGCGGCGGCGGGCTTCCTTGTCCACCTTGTCCGGCGGGATGCGGAAGATGTCGGAGGCCGTGCGCGAATGGATGTCCTGCCCCGTGGCGAAGGCTTCCTTCAGTGCCGGCACATCGGCGACATGGGCCAGGATGCGAAGCTCGATCTGGCTGTAGTCGGCGGCCATCAGCACATGGCCGGGATCGGCCACGAAGGCGCGGCGGATGCGTTGCCCTTCCTCGGTCCGGACCGGGATGTTCTGCAGGTTGGGCTCGGTGGAGGAGAGGCGGCCGGTCGAGGTGACGGCCATCGCGAAGTCCGTATGGACGCGGCTGTTGCCGTCGAGCCGCTGGGCGAGCGCATCCACATAGGTGGATTTCAGCTTCTGGATCTGCCGCCAGTCCAGCACGCGCCGCGCCAGCGGGATCTGCTGCTGGGCCAACTCCTCCAGCACGCTCGCATCGGTGCCCCAGGCGCCGGTCAGCTTGCTGCGCTTGCCGCCGGGCAGCTTCATCTCGTCGAACAGGATTTCGCCGAGCTGCTTGGGGGAGCCGACATTGAAGGGGCGGCCGGCGAGTTCGTGGATCTGCTTCTCGTAGAGCGCCAGCTTGCCGGTGAAATCCTCCCCGATGCGGGCGAGTTCGCCGGCATCGATGCGGATGCCCGCGATCTCCATGTCCCGCAGCACCGCGACCATGCGGCGTTCCACCTGTTCGTAGAGCGTCAGCGCGCGGGCGGTGCGGAGTTCGGGCTTGAAGACATGCCAGAGCCGCAGCGTGACGTCCGCATCCTCCGCCGCATAGGCGGTGGCCTTGTCGAGGGCGACCCTGGCGAAGCTGATGCGGTTGCGGCCGGTGCCCGTCACGCTGTCGAAGGTGATGGGTGTGTGGCCGAGATGCTTGAGCGCCAGCTCGTCCATGCCGTGGCCATGCGCGCCGGCGCGCAGCGCGTAGGACATCAGCATGGTGTCGTCGATCGGCGCGACGGCGATGCCGCCATTGCCGGCGCGCGACAGCACTTCCAGGTCGTATTTGGCGTTGTGCAGCACCTTGAGGACGGAGGGGTCCTCCAGCAGGGGCTTGAGTTCGGCCATCGCCTGGTCGTGGTCGATCTGCTCGGGCGTGCCCGACCCCATCAGATCGCCGCTGCCCTCATGCCGCAGCGGCACGTAGCAGGCGCGGCCGGGGGCGACCGCCATGGACAGGCCGACAAGCTGGGCCTTCAGCGCATCGAGGCTGTCGGTCTCGGTATCGAAGCCGATCACCCCCGCGCTGCGCGCTTCCGCGATCCAGGATCGCAGGGCGTCGATCGTGGTGACGGTTTCATAGGGGCCGAAGGCGGCGGCGCCGGGCGGGGGCGTGGGTTCCGGCGCGTCGGCCGGCGCGGGCCGGGGCGTGTTGCGCACGACGGCGCTGGCATCGCCAAGGCCGAGCCGCGCCAGCAGGCTGCGGAAGCCGTTTTCGCGCAGGAATTTCTCGAGCACCGCCGGGGAGGGGGGGCGCACTTCCATCTTCTGGATGGGGCAGGGCAGCGGCGCATCGGCGTCCAGCATCACCAGGCGGCGGCTGATGCGCGCCTTCTCCGCATTCTGCTCCAGCGCCTCTCGCCGCTTGGGCTGCTTGATCTTGGCCGTGTTGGCGAGGAGGTTTTCCAGGTCGCCATATTCGTTGATGAGCTGGGCCGCGGTCTTGATGCCGATGCCGGGGACACCAGGGACATTGTCCGTGCTGTCGCCGGCGAGTGCCTGGACTTCCACGACCTTGTCCGGCGTGACGCCGAACTTCTCGAAGACCTCGGGTTCCCGGATCGGCTTCTGCTTGATCGGGTCCAGCATCTCCACGCCCGGCCGGACCAGCTGCATCAGGTCCTTGTCGGAGGAGACGATGGCGACCGTGCCCCCCTCCGCCACGAAGGCCTTGGCATAGGCGGCGATCAGGTCATCGGCCTCGAAGCCCGAAAGCTCCGCCTGGCAGACGCCCAGCGCTTCGGTGGCTTCGCGGATCAGGGCGAATTGGGGAACCAGCTCGGGCGGGGGTTCGGGGCGGTGCGCCTTGTAGTCGGGGTAGAAATCGTTGCGGAAGGTCGTGCGCGCGGTGTCGAAGACGACCGCGATATGCGTTGCCGAATTGCGGGCGAGGAACTGGGACAGCATCTGCGTGAACCCGAAGACGGCATTCACATGGATGCCGTCCGGCCGCGTCATCGGCGGCAGGGCGTGGTAGGCGCGGAAGATGTAGCCCGAGCCATCGACCAGGATCAGCCGCTTCTGGCCGGGCGCGACGGGCGCGACCGGGTCGGCTGCCGGTGTTGTTTCCCCCCCTGACACGGGCCTGTCAGTGCCCGTGGTCGTCGCCGGCGCCCTCGGCCAGGACATGGGTGCGGGAGCAGTAGGGGCAGGTGACCTGCTTGTCCTCGATCCGGAGATAGACCAGCGGATGGCCAAGCGCGCCGCCGCCGCCATCGCAGCCGACGACGCGGCTCTGGACGATGATGGTATCCTCCGGCGTCACCCCCGGCAGGGCGACCGGCGCATAGCCGGTCATTCGCTGGTCGCGCATGGCGGTCCCCATAGCTGAGGGCCGGAAGATAGGGGCTGGGGGGCGGATCGGCCAGCCCGGATGGACCCCCTCCCCATGCTGGGCTACCGCTGCGGCCATGCAGCTTCCCCACGCCATCGAGATCGCGGGCCTCCGCAAGACCTATGCCGGCAGCAAGGGCGCGCCGGGGAAGGAGGCGCTGAAGGGCGTGGATCTGGTGGTCCCCCGCGGGTCCTTCTTCGGACTGCTGGGACCGAATGGGGCGGGGAAATCAACGCTGATCGGCATCCTGGCCGGGCTGGTGCAGAAGACCGGCGGAACGGCCTCCGTCTGGGGGATCGATCTGGACCGGGACCCGATCGGGCTCCGCCAGCGGATCGGGGTGGTGCCGCAGGAATTGAACCTCGACCCCTTCTTCACGCCGCGGGAGGCGATGGAGATGCAGGCCGGGCTCTACGGCGTGCCCCGGGCGCGGCGCCGCACCATGGAAATCCTGGATGCCGTGGGCCTGGCCGACAAGGCGGATGCCTATGCGCGCAGCCTGTCGGGCGGCATGCGGCGGCGGCTGCTGGTGGCCAAGGCCATGGTCCATGCGCCGCCCGTGCTGGTGCTGGATGAGCCGACTGCGGGGGTGGATATCGAGTTGCGGGAACAGCTCTGGCGCATGGTGCAGGGGTTGAACCGGGCCGGCACCACCATCGTGCTGACCACCCATTACCTGGAAGAAGCCGAGAGCCTCTGCGACCGCATCGCCATCATCGGGCAGGGAAGGCTGATCGCGAATGAGCCGACGCGGGAATTGATCGCCCGGCTGGACGACAAGACCATCACGGTGACGGTGGCGGCGGATCTGGGCGCGGTGCCGCCGGGCCTGGAGGGATTCGAGGCGCGGCTGGACGGGCCGAGGCGGTTGGAAATCCGCTACCGCGCGCGGGAGACAAGGGTGGAGGATATCCTGGACGCGGTGCGCGGCGCCGGGCTCGCCATCCAGGATCTGTCCACGAAGGAGGCCGATCTGAACGCGACCTTCCTGCGGCTGACCCGGGAACAGGCGCCCGCGTGATCCGGGCCCTGCTGGCCGCCTGCGCGCTGCTGCTGACGGCGGCCTGCACGCCGGTGGTGATGCCGGCGGGGCCGCCGGTGGCGCTGCCGCGGCTGGAACCGGAGGCGGTGATCGCCGCCGATGGCGCCCGCCTGCCGATGCGGGTCTTCCCGCCGGAGGGCGCGCCCCGCGCCGTGATCCTGGCCCTGCACGGCTTCAACGACCACAGCGGCAATTTCCTGACCGATAGCCTGGAGGTCCTGATGCAGGCCGGCATGCTGGTCTATGCCTATGACCAGCGGGGCTTCGGCCGCGCGCCCAACCGCGGCTACTGGGCGGGGGCGGAGACGATGGCTGCGGACGCCGCCGCCGCCGCCCGCCTGCTGGCCGAACGCCATCCCGGCCTGCCGCTGTTCATGATGGGGGAGAGCATGGGGGCCGCGGTTTCCATCCTGGCCGCGGGCATGGACCCCGCGCCGCCGGTGCGCGGCTATGTCCTGCTGGCGCCGGCGCTGTGGAACCGGGAACTCATGAATCCCCTGATGCGCGGCGGCATCTGGCTGGCGGAGCGCACCATCCCGGCGCTGCCCGTCCAGGGCGGCGTCGGCGGCGTGGTGGCGAGTGACAATGAGGCCGCGCTGCGCAGGCTGGGGCGCGATCCCCTCGTGATCCGCGTGACGCGGGTGGATTCGGCGCTCGGCCTGATGGATCTGATGGACAAGGCGGTGGCGGCGCTGCCGCGCTGCTGCGGCGGCGCACCGGCACTGCTGCTGTATGGGGAGCGCGACATGATCGTGCCGCCGCGCATGACGCGCGCGGCGGTCGCCAGCGTGCCGGCGCAGACCGGGCTGCGCATCGGCGTCTATGCCGGCGGCTACCACCTGCTGCTGGCGGGCGGGAACCGGGAGGAGGTGGTGCGGGACATCCTGGCCTTCATCGAGGACCCGCGCGGGCCCTTGCCATCGGATGCGGAGGCGCGGGCGCCGGGGTGGCTGGCGCGGTGAGGCTTGCCAGCGTGCTGCCGCGGTGAGGCCGGGTGAGCACCCTGACAGGGGCTCCGCATGCCCCGCTCAACGCGAATGGCAGCTCCACCAGAATGGCGAGAGAGCGTCAGGCGGTTCCGGACCCGCCGCGGTGCCCGTCGCGTCCACGTCCAAGACGTAGAGGCACAGGCGGCCGGAATCGTTCTGGCGCATGATGCGCGACACAGTCGCCGGTCCGCTCGGGCCATCCCAGGAAACCTCGAGGACGGGCTCGAATGCGCGAGTCCGCATGGCCGGGAATGTCGTGTAGCGCTGCAGATCACGCGTCGGCCAGCCGGGCCGCGGATCGATGACCTGGCCATCATAGGTCACGATGACGTTGCGAAGGGGCACAGCGGAAATGATGACAAGCTGCGCGTCGTTCGGCCCGAAAATCTCGTCCCAGCCCTGCCGTATCGGCGGCAGCGCAGCAGCGGTCATCAGCAAGGCGTAGGCGACCAGCGCCCGCCACAGGACGCGCTTTGGCTTCAAAGGCGGTAGCGAGTCGTGCATAACGTCCTCGACGGTCGGCCAGACGCGTCGGTGACCAGATCGCCGGGGCTGAGAGCTTGTGAATTAATGCCCGCAAGCGCCGGAATCCGAGGAAAAATCCCAATGATTTCAAGGGGCATTAATGCTCAAGCTCGATTCTTTCACAGGCTCTGAGGCGATATTGCGCTCCCGGCCTGAAAACGACGCTATGCGCCAAGGCGTCCGGGCTTCAGCCGGGCTGCATGATGCGCCCGGAGCGCGGCGCCGACCGCATCGGCATCAACCGCCTTGCCGGGATCGGCCTGCATGGCGTCCTGCACGGGCGCCACTTCGTCACGCAGCCAGCGGTTGACCGCAGCGTCACGCTCCCGCAGGCCGGCGCGGACGACCTGGCTGGCCGAGGCATAGCCTCCGGTCGCGACCAGCTCGCCCGAGTAGAGGATCTGGTCTGGGGGCACGCTGACGGTGCGCTTTTCGGCGGCGGCCAAGACGGGGCTCCTCAGGGGTGCGACATGACGCGATCATACCCCCACCCCAACCCTCCCCCGCAAGCGCGGGGGAGGGAGGCACCGGTTCACCCCAGCGTCTTGAACACAGCAAACAGCTCGTTCTTCGCCTCGAACCCGATGCCCGGGATGGTCGGCATCGCGACCTTGCTGTCGCGCACCGGCACGTCATCCGCGAAGCCGCCAAACGGGTGAAAGACCTCCGGGTAGCTTTCATTGCCGCCGAGGCCGAGGCCGACCGCGATGTTCAGCGCGAATTGGTGCCCGCCATGGGGCACGCAGCGGCGGCGGGACCAGCCGTGCAGGGCCAGCATGTCCAGCGTGCGGAGGTATTCGACCAGGCCGTAGGACAGCGCCGGGTCGAACTGGAGAATGTCCCGGTCCGGCCGCAGCCCGCCATGGCGGATCAGGTTGCGGGCATCCTGCATGGAGAACAGGTTTTCGCCCGTCGCGATGGGCGGGGCGTAGTGTTCCGCCAGCGTCGCGTGGGTGGAATAGTCCAGCGGGTCCAGCGGTTCCTCGTACCAGCGCAGGCCCATGGGGGCGAGCGCCGCGGCATAGGTCAGCGCGGCGTGCAGGCCGAAGCGGCCATTGACGTCCACGGCGAGCTTCGATCCATCGCCGCCCAGCAGCTTCACCACCGCCTCGATCCGGGCCATGTCCTCGGCCAGGGCCTCCTTCAGCGGCGTGCCCGGCGCGCCGCCGATCTTCATCTTCACGGTGGAATAGCCCATGCCGAGGTAGCGCTTCATCTCCTCGACCAGCTGGTCCACGCCCTTGCCGGGGTAGTAGTAGCCGCCCGCGGCATAGACCCAGGCCGCCGGGTCCGCGGCGCCGTTGTTGAAGCGGTCCGCCAGCAGCTTCCACAGCGGCACGCCATCCAGCTTTGCCGCCGCATCCCACAGCGCCATGTCCAGCACGCCGACCGCCACGCTGCGTTCGCCATGCCCGCCCGGCTTCTCGTTCTTCATCACGGCGTTCCAGGCGCCGGCGGGGGAGAGCTTGCCATCGGGGCGGGTGATCTGCGCTTCCGTCGCCTCGACCAGCCGGGGGATGAAGCGTTCCGCCAGCAGGCCAGGCTGGGCGTAGCGGCCGTTGGAATTGAAGCCGTAGCCGGTGGCCTGCTTCCCGCCCTCGCCTTCCACCGTCACGGCGACGATGGAGGCGGTCATCTTGGAGAAGTCGATATAGGCATTGGCGATGGCGCTCGCGATCGGCGCCGTGCCCTGCTTCACGCTGACGATGCGCATCTGCTGGCTGTTCCTGTGACCTTGTCGCCACCTTGTCGCCCCGCCCCGCTTGGCGGCACAAGAGGGGGAGAGGAAGGAAACACCATGCCCGACATCCTGCACGAGACCCGCGGCCGCATCGCCTGGACCACGCTGAACCGGCCCGACCAGCGCAACGCCATGACCTTTGCGATGTATGAGGGCCTGGTCGAACAGGCGGAGGTCGTGACCAAGGACCCCGCGATCCGCGCCTGGGTCATCACCGGCGCCGGCGGCAAGGCCTTCGCGGCCGGCACGGACATCAGCCAGTTCAAGGCGTTCAAGTCGGGCCAGGACGGGCTGGAGTATGAGAAGCGGATCGACCGCGTCCTCTCCGCCGTCGAGGATTGCCCGAAGCCGGTGATCGCGGCCATAGCGGGCGCCTGCACGGGCGGGGGCCTCGGCATCGCGGCGGTGTGCGACCTGCGCATCGCCTCCGCCAATGCCAAGTTCGGCGTGCCGGTGGCGCGGACGCTGGGGAATTGCCTGTCCACCTCGAACGTCTCCCGCTTCGCGACCCTCATCGGCCCGGCGAAGCTGAAGGAACTGATCTTCACGGCGCGGTTGATGGAGGCGCCGGAGGCGCTGGCGGCGGGGCTGATCAGCGAGATCCTGCCGACACATGAGGCGGTGGTGGACCGCGCCATGGCGCTGGCGGAAACGGTGGCGGGCATGGCGCCGCGCACGCTGACGGCCACGAAATTCGCCCTCAAGCGGCTGCGCCTGGCGGCGGGGACGATCCAGGGGGATGATCTGGTGGAACTCTGCTTCGGCAGCCAGGATTTCCGGGAGGGGATGGACGCCTTCCTCAACAAGCGCGCGCCCAACTGGACGGGCAACTAGGCGGGCGGCATGCTTCCTCCAACAAAAGTTGGAGGAAGCGATGCTCACCAGACGTATGGTCATGGGCGCGGCCGCCGCGTCCGCGCTGCCGCTGCCCGGGCTTTCACTCAAGGCCTGGGCGCAGGCCCCCTATCCCGCGCGCCCCGTTTCCATGCTGGTGGGCTTCGCGCCCGGCGGCGGCACGGACATCATCGCCCGCCTGCTGCAACCCGCCCTCAGCGAGGAATTCGGCCAGCCCATCGCGATCGAGAACCGGGCGGGCGGGTCGGGCACCATCGCGGCGACGCAGAACGCCCGTGGGCGGCCCGATGGCTACCAGATGCTGATGACGACGGTCAGCGCCAGCGCCGTGGTGCCGCCCACCATGAACCCGCCGCCCTTCGACATCATCACCGACCAGACGGCGGTGGTGCTGGCGGGCACCGTGCCGCTGGTGGCGGTGGTGCCGCTGACCTCGCCCGCACAGAATTTCCGGCAGTTCCTGGACCATGCGAAGGCCAATCCGGGGAAGCTCAACTACGCCTCCTCCGGCATCGCGACGCAGCAGCACCTGGCCAGCGAATTGCTGAGCTACGCCGCCGGGCTGTCCATGCAGCACATCCCGTTCCGCGGCACGGGCCAGGCGGTGAATGAGATACTGGCCGGGCGCATCGACATCGCCATCGACACGCTGCCCACCTACCTGCCGCATATCCGCGCCGGCCGCGTCCGCGCGCTCGCGACCACGCTGCCGGACCGCGTGCCGACCCTGCCGGATGTGCCGACGGTGGCGGAACACGGCTTTCCCGGCTTCGATTCCGCCGTCTGGTACATGGTCATGGGGCCGCCCAACCTGCCGGAGGCGATCGCGCAACGCTGGGTGGCGGCGGTGAACAAGGCTCTGTCCGACCCCGCGCTGCGGCAGCGGGTGATGGATGCCGGGTTCATCCCGGGCGGGGGGACGAGCGCCGATGCGGCGGCGCTGCTGCGACGGGACGCGGCGAAATACGCGCAGCTGATCCGGCAGGCCAACATCAGGTTCGAGTAGACGCATCGCGGGTTCGTTGGGGAAGGCGCCGCCTTCCCAAAACCCCATCCGCCAGGGCCGAACCGGCCCTGGACCGTCGTCAGTCGCCGGCGGCGATGCCGTCGCGGCGGGGGTCGGCAGCGCCCTCCAGCGTGCCATCCGGCAGGCGGCGGATGATCTGCAGGCCGGTATTCATCACCACCGCACGCGGGGCGTGGCCGAGCGCGGTCAGCGCGGGCGCCAGGGCCTCGGCCGGCGTGCCGCGCTCCAGCTCCTCCACCCCGTTCTGCGCGCCGATGCGCGGGCGGGCGGTGGCGCGTTCGGCATCGGCGCCGAAGGCGAGCATCTCCACCAGTGCGGCGGCAACCGCATCGGGGATCCGCGCGCCGCCCCCGGCACCGAGCACGATCACCGGCCTGCCATCCGCACCCATCACCATGGTCGGCGCCATCGTCGTGACGGGACGCTTGCCCGGCTCCAGCCGGTTCTGCGCCGGCGCCTCCGCCGTGCCCGGGCTGGTCGCGAAATTCGTCATGCCGTTGTTCAGCGTGACGCCCATCGCCGTGAGTTCGGCCCCGAAGTTCAGATTGTTGGTGGTGGTGAGGGAGACGGCGTTGCCCCGCGCATCGACGATGACGATTTGCGTCGTCGCGGCCTCCGCCCAGGGATCGCTCTCCGCGGGCAGGGCGCCGCGCTGGTCGGGCGGCGTGCCGGGCGCGACATTCGCCATGGCGCGATCGGCGCTGGCCAGCGCCGCGCGGTCATCGAGGTAGCGGGCATCGACCAGGCCGCGTAGCGGCACCGCGACGCGATCGGGATCGCCGATCCAGCGGCGGCGATCCGCCGTGGCCAGGCGGCTTGCCTCCAGGAACAGATGCGCGGCCTCCGCACTGTCCCGCGCCTGGCGTGCGATGCCGAGGCGCTCCGCGATGCCAAGCGTCTGCAGTACGGCGACGCCGCCGGAGGAAGGCGGCGCGGCGGTGCAGACCTGGTGCGCGAAGGCCACCATGCAGACGGGATCACGCTCCACCGCGCGATAGGCGCGCAGATCGTCGAGGGTGATCCAGCCGGGAACGGCATGGGCCTGCGTCGCCTCCACCAGCGCCTGGCCGATGGGGCCGCCATGGATGGCGGCGGAGCCCTGCACGGCCAGCAGGCGCAGCGCCTCCGCCTGGTCCGGGTTGCGGAAGGGGGTGCCGGCGACGAGGGGTTCGCCGGCGGCATCGAAATAGAGGGCGCGGAGCGTGGGCACGCGGCGGAGTTCGGCCGCGCGGGCGCGGATGACCTGCGCCAGGTAAGGCGGCAGCGGGAAGCCCTGCTCGGCCAGCGCGATGGCAGGGCCGATGAGTTCGGCCCAGTGCAGGCGGCCATGCGCTTCCCGCGCCAAGGCGAGGGCGGCGATGGCGCCAGGCACGGCGACGGCGCGGCCGGAACGCGCGACGGTGGCGGGGCCGACGCCGCCTGCGGTCAGGCGATCGGCGCTGGCGGCGGGGGCGCTGGCGATGCCCTCGTAGTAGCGCAGCCGGCGCTGGCCTTCGTCCCAGACGAGGACGAAGGCGCCGCCGAGCAACCCGCTGGCGTGCGGCTCCACGACGGAGAGCGCGGCCTGGGCGGCGATGGCGGCATCCACCGCGGTGCCGCCGTCGCGGAGGATGGAGAGCGCCGCTGCCGTCGCCTGCGGGCTGGCAGTGGCGACCATCTGGCGCGGGGCGCGCGCCGGTTCGGCCGCGGCGGGGGACGCCGCCAGCAGCAGCAAAGCGAGCAGGCGGCGCATGGCGTCAGTTCCTTCCGGCGAGCACTTCCTTGTTCACCACGATATCGGGGTCGAGCGTGCCGTCGAAGCAGGCGAGGCAGGCTTCCGCCGCATCCATCGCCATCCGAGCCAGGCCTTCCGCCGTGCTGGCGGCGACATGGGGGGTGAAGATCAGGTTGGGGGCGGTCAGCAGGGGGATCGCGGTCTCCACGGGTTCGTCGTGGAAGACGTCGATGCCCGCGGCGCCGAGGTGCCCGGCGCGCAGCGCGGCATCCAGCGCGGCTTCGTCCACCAGCGTGCCGCGGGCGGTGTTGATGAAGACCGCGCCCTTCTTCATGCGCGCCAGGAAGGGCGCGTTCACCATGTGGCGGGTGGAGGCGTCGGAGGGGCAGTGGATGGTGACGATGTCGGCTTCCGCCGCCGCTTCCATCACATCGTCCACGGGCGTGAAGCCCAGGCCGCGGATGCTGCCCTTGCCGATGTTGGGATCGCGCACCAGGACCTTCATCCCGAAGGCGGCGCAGAGCTTGGCCACGCGCGTGCCGATCCGCCCGAAGCCCACGACCAGCACGGTCTTGCCGGCCAGGTCGAAGGTCGGGAGGTTGGCCTGCCCGCCCCAGACGGGCTTGGCCTGCCGCAGGTTCGAATCGTAGCCCGAAAGCTGCCGCGCGCAGGCGAGCATGAGCATCAGCGCGTGTTCGGCGACGGAGACCGCGTTGGCTTCCGGCGTGATGGTCAGCGGGATGCCGCGTTCCGTGAGGGCGGGCACATCCACCGCGTCGTAGCCGACGCCGTGGCGGGCGAGGAGGCGGAGGTTGGTGCAGTGGGCCAGGAAGGGCCGGTCGATGCGGATGGTGCGGACGATCAGCGCGTCGGCGCGGGGCAGGTTGCGGGCCAGGCTTTCCGGCGAGATGTCCATCAGGATCTCGACGGTGACGCCTTCCGTGCTGCGCATCTTCTCGATGGCCGCTTCATGGATGGGTCGTACGCAGATGACGTGCGGCATTGACAGGTCTCATTTGAAAAGCCCCCTCCGCCGGAAGGGGGGTTGGGCGCACTGCGCCCAACGGTGGGTGAGGGGGTCGACGCTTACAGTTGATGATGGGCCTGCGGCCCCAGGATCGCTTCCCTGAACCTGGCCGCGAGGTAGGCGCCTTCCCGCGGTGGAAGTTTCAGCGGCAGGTTCGCCGCATCGATCTTGATGACCGCAAGCGTTGGCCCTGCGGCGGTGTGGATCGCCTCCCGCAGTGGTGCGATGCCGTCCGGCGTCGTGATGGTGCGCGCATCGGCGATTCCCGCGCCGCGGGCGATGGCGGCCAGGTCCACGCCGTGTTTCGTCGCCGTCTCCTGCCCGCCAGTCTCGCCGTAATGTTCGTTGTCGAGCACGACGATGGAGAGGTTGGGCGGCTGTTTCGTCGCGATGGTGGCCAGCGCGCCGAGGCCCATCAGCGCCTCCCCATCCCCTGTGATGACCAGCACGCGGCGGGTGGGCTGGGCGAGGGCGAGGCCGAGGCCCATGACCGCCGCGCCGCCCATCCCGCCCCAGAGGGGGAGGTTGGTCGGGCAATCGCCGGCGGCGGTGATGTCCCAAGCCGGCGCCCCGAGGCCGGCGATGACGAGGAGGTCGCCGCGATCCGCCAGCAGGGCGTTGACGACGGCGCGGCGGTCGAGCTTGCCGGAAGCTGCGAGCATGGGCCTCAGTCCTTCCCGAAGGTCTTGGCGCCGATCAGGCGCTGGCCGAGCAGTGTGGCGGTCGGGCGGTAGGTGTTGAAGGCCATGCGTATGGTGGCGTCCACGCAGGCTTCCACGTCTTCGGGTACGTCGGCGCGGCGGACCAGCGTGCCCATGGCTTCCAGCACGGTCTGGGTCGCGTTGCCCATGGGGATCTGGGCCGGGTTGAACTCCCCATAGTCGCCCCGCATGGTCACGATCATCGGCATCGGCGTGCGGTGCAGGATGGGCAGGGACAGCATGTTGATGCAGTTGCCGACGCCGGATGATTGCATCAGCAGCACGCCCTTCACGCCGCCCATCCAGGCGCCGGAGAGGAGCGCGATGCCTTCCTCCTCCGTCGTCAGGGTGACGACCGTGATCGCGTTGTCGGCCAGGCAGCGCTTGATGAGGCGTGAGTGGCCGGCATCCGGCACCAGGGCGACCTGGGTGATGTTCTGGGCCTTGAGCACGGCGTAGATGCGGTCAGGCCAATCGGCCGCCGCATCGGGGCGCATTTCCAGCGCGTCGCGATCCATCTGCTTCCTCCGTCGTGGCGGCAGGATCGGGTGCGGGAATGGTGTTGGCAAGCGGGGGCGGCCGATGCCATGTGATCGCCGCGGTTTCAGGGCGCAGGGGGTGGCATGGGTTTCGCGCAGATCGTCGGCGGTACGCGCCATGTGTTTCCCGATCTGCGGGCGCTGCTGGCCTGCGCCACCCCCTTCCGGTCCGGTGACGCGCTGGCGGGCGTCGCCGCCGAGTCAGCGGCGCAGCGGGTGGCGGCGCAGCGGGCGCTGGCGGATCTCCCCTTGTCGCATTTCCTGCATGAGGCCGTTGTGCCTTACGAGGATGACGAGGTCACGCGGCTGATCCTGGACCGGCACGACGCGGCGGCCTTCGCGCCGGTCGCGCACCTGACCGTCGGCGGCTTCCGGGACTGGCTGCTGGCGGAGGCCGATGGCGCCGCGATCAGCGCGCTCGCCCCGGGGCTGACGCCGGAGATGGTGGCGGGGCTGACGAAAATCTGCCGGTTGCAGGATCTGGTGGCCATCGCGGCCAAGTGCCGCGTCACCACGCGGTTCCGGAACACGCTCGGGCTGCCGGGGACGCTGTCGATCCGGTTGCAGCCGAATGATCCCGTGGATGACCCCAAGGGCATCGCCGCGCAGGTGCTGGACGGGCTGCTGCTCGGCGCCGGCGATGCCGTGATCGGCGTGAACCCCGCCACCGACAACGTCGACAATCTCTGCCGCGTGCTGGGCCTGCTGGATGCGGTGCGGGACCGCTACGCCATCCCGACGCAATCCTGCGTGCTGGCGCATGTGACGACGACGATGCTGGCGATGGAGCGCGGCGCGCCGGTGGACCTCGTGTTCCAGTCGATCGGCGGCACGCAGGGGCTCAACACCTCCTTCGGCGTGTCGCTGAGCGTGCTCCGGGAAGCGCATGAGGCGGCGCTGGCGCTGAAGCGGGGCACGGTCGGGGACAACGTCATGTATTTCGAGACCGGGCAGGGCAGCGCGCTGTCGGCCAATGCCCATCACGGCGTGGACCAGCAGACGCTGGAAGTGCGGGCCTATGCGGTGGCGCGGGAATTCCGGCCGCTGCTGGTGAACTCCGTGGTGGGGTTCATTGGCCCCGAATACCTCTATGACGGCAAGCAGATCATCCGCGCCGGGCTGGAGGATCACTGCGCCGGAAAACTCCTCGGCCTGCCGATGGGGGTCGATGTCTGCTACACCAACCATGCGGAGGCCGACCAGGACGACATGGATGCGCTGCTGACGCTGCTGGGCGTGGCGGGCGTGACCTATGTCATGGGCGTGCCCGGCGCGGACGACACGATGCTGGCCTACCAATCCACTTCCTTCCATGACGGGCTCTATGCCCGCGCCGCGCTGGGCAAGAAGCCCGCGCCCGAATTCGCGGCCTGGCTGGAACGGATGGGCCTGGCGGAGCGGACACCGGAGGCGCTGCCCGCACCGATGACCGTGGCGGGGCTGCTGTGACGGCGCCGACGCTGTGGCGGGACCTGCGGCGCTTCACCAGCGCACGGGTCGGGCTGGGGCGCGTCGGCCACGCGCTGCCGACGGCGGCGCATCTCGATTTCCAGGAAGCGCATGCGCAGGCGCGGGACGCAGTGTGGTCCGCGCTCGACACCGCGTCGCTGGCCGCCGCGCTGCCAGGCGCGCAGATCGTTGCCTCGGCCGCGCCGGACCGGCGCAGCTACCTCCTGCGCCCTGATCTCGGACGGCGGCTGGCGGAGGGCACCCAACTGGCGCCACGGCCCGGCTGCTTCGCCATCGTCATCGCCGACGGCCTCTGCGCCAGCGGCGTGCAGGCGCAGGCGGCGCCGCTGCTGGCGGCGCTGATCCCCGGGCTGGAACGCGCAGGCTGGGATGTGGCACCGCCCGTCATCGCGACCCAGGCGCGGGTCGCCATCGGGGACGATATCGGCCAGGCGCTGGGCGCGGCGATGGTCGCGGTGCTGATCGGGGAACGGCCCGGCCTGTCATCGCTGGACAGCATGGGCATCTACCTTACCCACGCCCCGCGCACCGGCCGCAACGACGCGGAGCGCAACTGCATCAGCAACATCCGGCCCGGCGGCATCTCCCCGGCCGATGCGGCGGCGAAGCTGCTGTGGCTGGTGGCGGCGGCCCGGCGGCTGGGGCTGACCGGGGTGGGGCTGAAGGATGAACAGCCGGCGGTGCTGGAAGGCGAGACACCGACGCTACTCAAGTAGAACTGGGGAAGGCGCTGCCTTCCCCAGACCCCTACCGCCAGGAGGCAGAGCCTCCTGGACCATCATCGATCAGCCAGGCAGATGCACGGCCAGCCACAGCGCGGCCTCGCTGGTCCAGGCGACGCGGTGGCGGCAATGGGCGGGAAGCACGGCCCAGTCGCCGGCCACCATCCTGCGCTCGCTGCCATCGTCGAAGCCCAGCCCGGCCTCGCCCGCCACCAGCAGCACGAACTCCGTCGCGGGCTGGTCATACCAGAAGCCGGCGGGGCTGGCGGCGCGGCGGCTGGCGATGCGCTCCACCGTCACGCCCTTCTCCGCCAGCAGGATGGCGACGGCCTCGCCACCCTCACGCGCCGTGGCACCGGCGCCGAGCGCGCCGAAACGAGGATTCGGGTTCACGCCGCCAGCGCCGATTCCACCGCCTTCGCCACGCTGAACAGCTGCGCATCGCCCATGTGTTCTCCCATCAGCATGAAGCCCACCGGTGCCTCTCCGGCCCGGTGGCAGGGGATGGAAATGCCGCAGCGGTCGAGGAAGTTGCCGACCGTGGTGTTGCGCAGCAGCAGCATGTTGATGCGGCCATACTCGGCCTCGTCCTCCACCGCCGCGATGGCCGGGGGGATCAACGGGCAGGTCGGCATCACCACCGCATCGAAGCCGGCGGTCGCCCGCGCGAAGGCCGCGATGATGCGCGCGCGTTCCTGCATCAGCAGGATGTAGTCCGCCGCCGTCATCTTCGCGCCACCCTTGATGCGGCCGAGGATGCGCGGGTCGTAGCGATGGCCCTCCCGCTCGATCAGGTCGCGATGCCAGGCAAAGGCCTCGCTGGCCGCGAAGGTGCCGCGGGCATTGGCCTTCGGGATGTCGGCGAGTTCCGGGACATCGAGCGGGGTGACATGCGCGCCGGCGGCCGACAGGGTGGTGAGCGCACGCTCGAAGGCCGTCGTCACCCCCGCATCCCAATCCCCGGTGACATAGCCCTGCAACACGCCGAGTCGCAGCCCCGCCATGCCCATCGGCGCCACCGGCAGGGCGGCCTCCGCACCCGCCATGAAGGCATCGACGATGGCGCAGCATTCGACGCTGCGCGCGATGGGGCCCAGGCTGTCGAGGGAGAAGGAGAGGGGCAGCGTCCCCTCCAGCGTCACGCGCTTCGCCGTGGGCTTCCAGCCGACGATGCCGCACATCGCGGCCGGGATGCGGCAGGACCCGCCCGTGTCGGACCCCAGCCCCGCGAAGCCCATGCCATCGGCGGTCGCGACGGCGGCGCCGGAGGAGGATCCGCCCGGCAGCCGCCCCGTCGCGCGGTCCCAGGGGCTGCGCGGCGTGCCGTAATGCGGGTTCACGCCGAGGCCGGAGAAGGCGAACTCCACCATGGTGGTACGGCCCAGCACCACGAAGCCCGCGCGCTGCAACCTGGCGACGGAAGGGGCGGTGGCGCGGGCGGGCGCGGCACCGTCCAGCGCGACGGAACCGCCGCGCGTGACCTGCCCGGCCTCGTCATACAGATCCTTGATGCTGATCGGGATGCCGGCGAAGGGGCTGGGGGCGCGGCCGGCCTGGCGCAGCGCATCCATGGCATCGGCATTCGCCCGGGCCTGGTCGGCCTGGACCACCATGAAGGCGCGGGATCCCTCGCCCTGCGGCTCCGCGATTCGGGCCAGTGCTTCCTCCACCAGGGCCCGGGCGGTGGTCCGCCCGGCGGCGAGGGATGCGGCGGCCTCGGCGATGGTGGGGAAGGGCATGCTGGCGAAATCCCGCGGAAGTGACGCGGGATGCTGCGCAGGACGGGGGCCCAGCGCAACCCTTGCCGGCTTCAGCGGGGCGGCTTGGCCTCGCCCTGGTCATTCGCCGGCGGGACGGCCAGGATGAGCTGGACAGCCCAGGGGTACAGGAGAAAGCCCACGGCGGCGGCGGGTACCAGCGGCACCTCGGTCTCCTCCGCATCCTCGATCTCGTCTTCCCGGTCCATGCCGTGCTTCTCCGCCCACGGCATGACAGCGCGCGGCGGCGGGTTCCGTTCCCCGGCCACTCCGCGGTTCACCCATTTGACAAGGCGCCGCCGGCTGGTTGTATGATGTCATATAAGCCGGTGGAGCATCCGCCGGGTACGGGAAGGAGACGGGACGAGATGATCCTCAAGACTGCGTTGCGCGCTGTGGCCGTGGCGGCCGCCGTGCTGTTGCCCTTCGCCCCCAGCACGGGCAGCGCCCAGGAATGGCGCGGCTGGAACATCCACGCCGCCGATTACCCCAACGGCCGTGGCCTGGACCGGTTCGGGGAGCTGGTGGGCCAGCGGACCAACAACCGCATCCGCATGCGCACCTACCACAGCGCGCAGCTCGGCCAGCAGGATGAGGCGATCCAGCAGATGCGGCTGGGCTCCATCGACTTCGCCAATTTCAACCTGAGCCCCTTCAACAACCTCGCCCCCTCCACCAACGTCGTCACGCTGCCCTTCCTGTTCCGCGACGTGGCGCACAGCCATGCCGCGATCGACGGGGTGGCGGGGCAGGAGATCGCCCGCGACCTGGAGGCGATCGGCATCATCGCGCTGTCCTGGTTCGATGCGGGGGCGCGCAGCATCTACACCACGCGCCCGGTGCGCACGCCCGCCGACCTGCGCGGCATGAAGATCCGCGTGCAGACCTCCGATCTCTGGATCGACCTGATGCGCGCGCTGGGCGCGAACCCGACGCCGCTTCCGTTCGGGGAGGTCTTCACCAGCCTGCAATCCGGCGTCATCGACGGGGCGGAGAACAACTGGCCGTCCTATGAGAGCACCCGCCACTTCGAGGTCGCGCGCTTCTATTCCACGACCGAGCACAGCAACGTGCCGGAGGTGCTGGCCGTGTCCCGCCAGCGCTGGCAGCGGCTGAACGAGGCGGAGCGCAACATCCTGCGCGACGCGGCGCGGGAGGCCGCGACCCTGCAGCGCCAACTCTGGGCGGAGCGGGAGGTGCAGTCCCGCCAGCGCGTGGTGGCCGCCGGCGCGACGGTGATCGAGATCACGGACCGTTCCCCGTGGTCGGCGCTGATGGCCCCGGTCTACGAGAAGTACACGGGCAGCAACCCCCGCCTGTCCAATATGGTGCGCCAGATCCGCGAGCTTCGCTGATCGCCTGCCGGGGGCGCCTTCGGGCGCCCCCTCTCTTGCTGCCCTCCCCCAGCCCGGAGATGCGCCCATGGCGATGTTCACCCGCGCCCTCGATCTCTTCTCTCACATCGTCCTCGTGGTGGCCGGCATCGCGCTGGTGGGCCTGGTGGCGATGATGGGGTGGCTGGTTTTCGGCCGCTACGTGCTGAACGATACCCCGACCTGGATCGAGCGTGGCGCGACGCTCGCCATCCTCTGCATCGCGCTGCCCGTGGCGGCGGTCGGCGTGCGGGAACGCTTCCACCTGTCGGTGCTGGGGTTCCGGGAAGCGCTGCCGATGGGCGCGCAGCGCGTGATCGCCATCGCCTGCGATGCGCTGGTCGGCGTCTTCGGCTTCGCGATGGCCTGGTATTCCCAGGAACTCGTCGACATGGTCTGGAACTTCAAGATTCCGCTGCTCGGCATCAGCCAGGGCTGGACCTATGTGCCGCTGCAGGTCTGCGGCGCGCTCATCACCCTTTTCGCCATCGAGCAGGTGCTGCTCGACATCCTCAGCAAGGATGGTCCCGAACAGCGCGGCGTGGCCGCGGCTTTCCTGGAGTAGCGGCGCGTGGAATTCGGCCTGTTCCTGATCTTCGCGGTCTTCGTCGTCGGCGTCATCGCCGGCGTCCCGGTGGCCTTCGTCCTCGGCATCGCGGCCCTGGTCGGCTTCATCTATGAGGGCATCAACCCTGCCGTCGCCTTCCAGCAGATGGCCAGCGGGATGAGCATCTTCGCCCTGCTGGCCATTCCCTTCTTCGTCTTCGCCGGCGAATTGATGCTGCATGGCGGCATCGCGCGGCGCCTGGTGGCGCTCGCCTCGGCGGCCGTGGGGTGGATGCGGGGCGGGCTCGGCATGGTCGATGTCTCCACCTCCATGCTCTTCGGCGGCATCTCGGGCTCCGCGGTCGCGGATACCTCGGCCACCGGCGTCATCCTGATCCCGGCCATGAAGGCCAAGGGCTATGGGGTGGATTATGCGGTGTCGCTGACCGTGACGTCGTCGATCGCCGGCATCCTGATCCCGCCCAGCCACAACATGATCCTCTACAGCCTGGCGGCGGGGGGCGGCATTTCCGTCACCGCGCTGTTCATCGCGGGCATCGTGCCGGGCCTCATGATGTGCAGCTTCCTCGCCATCGCCGCCTATGTGATGGCGGTGCGGCGCGGCTATCCGGCGGAACCCTGGGCGGGCTTCAAGCACCTGGCCCTGAAGTTCATCGATGCGCTGCCCGGCCTCTTCACCGCCTTCATCATCCTGGGCGGCGTGCTGTCCGGCGTCTTCACGGTGACGGAGAGTGCCGCCTTCGGCACCATCTGGGCGCTGCTGGTCACCATCGTCGTCTATCGCAACCTGACCTGGGAAAACTTCAAGGTCGCGGTGGCGGCCTCCGTCCGCACCTCCGCCGTCGTGTTCCTGCTGGTCGGCACGGCGACGGCCTTCGCCTACCTGCTCGCCCTGTACCGCCTGCCGGATATCCTGACGGAGGGGATGCTGGCGATCAGCAGCAACCCCATCGTCATCATGCTGATGATCAACGTCTGCCTGCTGCTGCTGGGCTGCGTGATGGACATGGCGGCGCTGATCCTGATCACGACGCCGATCTTCCTGCCGGTGGTGGTGGCGATCGGCATCGATCCGGTCCAGTTCGGCATGATCATGATGATGAATCTCGGCCTCGGCCTGACCACGCCGCCGGTGGGCGCCGTGCTGTTCGTGGGCTGCGCCATCGGGAAGATCCCGATCGAGGCGGTGATGAAGACGATCTGGCCCTTCTACGGCGCCATCCTCGCCGCGCTGATGTTGACCACCTATTGGCCCGCCGTGTCGCTGACGCTGCCGCGGCTGCTGCTGGGCTACGAAGGCTAGCCCATGGCCTTCACGCTCGCCGCCGACCTCCGCGCGGAGGTCGGCGAAAGCCCCGTCTGGGACGCCCGCCGCGGCGTGATCTGGATGGTGGACATCACCGCCCGGGCGGTCATCCGCTTCGACCCCCGGGATGGCGCCACGCGCCGCATCCCGGTGCCGGAGGTCTGCGGCAGCCTCGCACTCTGCCGGTCCGGCACGCTGCTGGTGGCGCAGCGCGCCAGCGTGATCCGGCTCGACCCCGACAGCGGCGCCATCACGCCCTTCGCGACCATGGCCGGGGAGCCCGCGCATAACCGGCTGAATGACGGCAAGGTCGGCCCCGATGGCTGCTTCTGGGTCGGCAGCATGGATGACCGGCCGGAGAAGGAGGCGACAGGCATCCTCTGGCGTGTCCGCCCGGATGGCGTGGTGGAGCGGCGGCGGGACGGGCTGGTGGTCTCCAACGGCCTCGCCTGGAGCCCGGACGGCACCCGCATCTGGCATTCCGACAGCCGCCGCGCGGTGCTGGACATCGCGGATTTCGACGCCGCCACGGGCGCCATCGGCGGATGGCGGCGGGTGATGACCCTCGATGAGGCGACCGGCCGGCCGGATGGCGCCGCGATGGACGCGGACGGGCACTACTGGTCCGCCGGCGTCTCCGCCGGGCGGATCAACGTGATCTCGGCCGAGGGGCGCATCCTGCGTCACATGCCCTTCCCCGTGCCGGCGCCCACCATGCCCTGCTTTACCGGGCCCGATCTGCGCACCGTCTTCGTCACCAGCCTGAGCAGGGGGAAGGATGAGGCGACTATTGCCGCGCATCCGACGCTGGGTGGGCTGTTCCGGGGGGACGGCCTGGATCAAGGTGCGCCCGTGACCGACTTCGCGGACTGAGGAATCAGATCAGATGACCAAGCCCATCCTGCTGACCGGCGCTTCCGGCAACCTTGGCCGCATGCTGGCGAAGGAACTCTCCGATGCCGGGCACACGCTGCGCCTGACCGACATCGCGCCCTTCCCGGACCCGCTGCCCGCCAACTGCACCTTCACCCGCATCGACCTGAATGAGGGGATGCGCATCCTCCAGGTGGCGGAGGGCTGCGGCACCATCCTGCATTACGGCGGCATCGCCAACGAACAGCCCTATGAGGTGGTGCTCGGCCCGAATCTGCGCGGCCTGTACCACATCTATGAGGCCGCGCGGCGGGAAGGCGCGCGCGTCATGTTCGCCTCCTCCAACCACTCCATCGGCTTCCACAACCGGCCCAGCGGCAATGCGGAACGCCTCGACCTCGACTGCGCCTTCCGGCCGGACGGCTTCTATGGCCTGTCCAAGGCCTATGGGGAACTGATGGGGCGGATGTACTGGGACAAGCATGGCGTGGAGAACGTCAATGTCCGCATCGGCTCCTGCTTCCCGAAGCCGGTCAACCGGCGGATGCTCTCCACCTGGCTCAGCTACGCGGACCTCGCGCGCATGATGAAGGCGATCATCGCGGCGGAGCGCGTGGGCCATGCCGTGATCTGGGGCGCGTCGCGCAACCCCGAGACCTATTGGGGCAAGGATCACCGCGACCGCATCGGCTGGGCGCCGCAGGACAGCGCCGAGGATTTCCGCGCGGAGGTCGGGCACATCGTCTCCGACGACCCGGTGGAGGAACGCTACCAGGGCGGCAGCTACACCTCCGACGGCTACACGCGGAAGGGCGGCTTCTCCCCGCGCGACCAGTTCGACCTCGACTGATGATCCTGGCGGCGGGGGATTGGCGGGCGGAACTGCTGCCGGAGAGGGGCGTCGCCTTCCGGTCGCTGACCCTGGCGGGGCGGGATGTGCTGCGGCGCATCCCGGACGGCGCCGATCCGAACAACGGCTTCCACGGTGCCTTCATCATGGCGCCCTGGACCAACCGGCTGGAGGATGGGCGCATCCGCGTCGGCGGCGTGGACCACTTCATGCCCATCAACCGCCCGGCGGAAGGCAACGCGCTGCACGGCTTCCTGCGCGACCTGGCCTGGGTGGTGGAGGAACAGGGCGCGGAGCGCGCGGTACTGTCCTGCGCGCTGGACCACGCGCCCTTCCGCTGCACCGCGCGGCTGGTGGTGGCGCTGTCCGCCGCGGGGATGTCCTTCGCGCTGTCGCTGCGCAATACCGGCGATGCGGCGACGCCGATGGGCATGGGCTGGCACCCCTGGTTCGCGCGGCCCGCCGGCACGCGGCTGCGCGTTCGCGCCACCACCATCTTCGGCCGCGACCATCGCAGCATCGCCACGGGCGCGCGGCCGAGTGCCGGCCTGAACGGTGACGACGCCGTGCTGCTGGGCCTCGACACGCATTTCGCGGGCTGGGATGGCCTGGCCGCCATCACCTGGCCGGATGGCGCGGGCATCGCGCTGCGGGCGCAGGGGGAATGGGCGTCCAACCTCCAGGTCTTCGCGCCGCGCGGCGGCGATGTGCTCTGCGTGGAGCCGGTGAGCCACGCGCCGGATGCGGTGAACCGCCCCGCCAATGCCGCCCATGGCGCGATGCGCGTGCTGGCGCCGGGCGCCTCGCTCGACGCCTCACTGATGATTCATCGCTGCTGAGCGCCTGATGCACGGATTTCGTGCATCGGCGTCTCCTTGCGCGGGAACAATCGCCGCCTCGTGACGTTCGCCTTCGCAACCGCATGCTTCGTGCATCGCGGAGGGAGCGGACTTCGATGGCGAGCACCGCGCGACGGACGCAGTCCGTCCTCCGGGACAAGGTGAAGGGCGGCGTCGCGGGCCATCGGTCCGCGCGGCAGCCGGCGTCGGTCCGAAGGGGCACTTCGTGGTGACGGACGAAGAGGAGATCGCGCGCGAATTCCGTCGCCTGGTGAACCTCTCCGCCGCCGAGTTCCGCGCATGGCTCGGCACCGCGGAAAGCCGGGCCGCTGGCTGGACGCGGGAGGGCGAGGCGGACTCCGTCGGCCATCAATCCGGCCGCTGGAGCCTGGGCCTGCTCGAAGGCGTCGCGCCTGACCCGGAAGGGGAGGACGCGGCGCACAGGCGCCGGGTGGTGGGCTTCATCCATCGCCACCTCGCGCAGCGGCCGGAAGGCGACGTCAGCGACACGCGCTGGCGCCACAGCCTGATGAACTGGGGCCACGACCCCCTCAAGGAGGATCGACGCATGAGCGACGAGATGAACCAGGCACAGGACGAGCAGGACATGCCGGCGGAGCCGATGGCCGCGCCGGTGGAGGAGGCGCCGAAGCGTCGTCGCGCAGCCTCGCCCCGCAAGGCGGCGTCCGACGGTACGGCCAAGGCTCCGGCCAAGCGGGTTGCGAAGGCAGCGCCGGGCCGCAGCACCGCAACGCGCAAGGCTTCGGCCGACGGCGCGGCGAAGGCGCCGGCCAAGCGCGGTGCCGCAGGCCGCACCGCGGCAGCGGCCAAGGGCGGGCGCACCAGCACCACCCGCAAGGCCGCGGCTTCGACCGGCACGCGGAAGGCGGCCACCACCCGCAAGGCCGCTTCCACCAGCACCCGCAAGGCGCCGTCCACCGGCACGCGCAAGGCCGCGGCGCCGGCCAAGCGCGCGGTGAAGGCGGCCGCTGCCCGTGGCGCGGCGGGCCGCACGGCGGCCGCGGCCAAGGGCGGACGCACCACCACCACGCGCAAGGCCGCGGCCCCGGCCACCACACGCAAGGCAGCGTCGTCTGCCACCCGCAAGCCGGCAGCCAAGGCGACGATGAGCCGGTCGGAGGCCGCGTCCAAGGCCGGCAGCGCGCGCACGCCGAAGAAGGCTGCGGCGGCCCGGGCGAATGGCGCCAAGGGCGGCGCGGCCCGCGCCAAGGCGGCGGCAACCACGCGCCGCGCCAGCGCCGCCAAGCCCGCCCCCAAGGCCGCGAAGGCCAAGGCCGGCCCGCCCAAGGCGGCGCCGAAGCGCCCCGCGAAGGCGGCTCCCCCCCGCGGTGCTGCCGCCAAGGGCGGGCGCAGCAGCGCCAGCCGCGCCTGAGCCCAGCCGCCGGGGGGACCTCCCCCCGGCGGCATGCCAAACCCTGCCCTGATGGAGCCCCCCCCTCCCCAAGCGGCGCGGGGCGGGCGAGACTGCGCCCATGGGAAGCGCCATCATCCTCGGGGCCGGCATCATGGGCCTGTCCACCGCCTGGGCCCTGGCCCGGGCGGGCTGGTCCGTCCGGGTGGTGGAACAGGATGCCGTGCCGAATCTGCGCGGCTCCTCGGTGGATGACCACCGGCTGATCCGCCACGCCTATGGCGCCGCGGCCGGCTACATGCGGATGATCGACCCGGCCTTCGCGGCCTGGGACCTGCTGTTCGCCGAAGCCGGGGAACGCCCCTATGTGCCCACCGGCGTGCTGGCCCTGGCGCATTCCCGCGGCGGCTGGCTGGCCGAGAGCCGAAGCGCGCTGCTCGGCGATGGCCATGCCGTGGCGGACCTGACGGGGGAGGAGGTCGCCGCCCGCTACCCCTACCTCTCCGGCGACGGCATCGCCGACGCCTTTCACCTGCCGACCGGCGGCGTGCTGCTGGCGCGGCGGATCGTGGAAGTGCTGGCGGGGTTGCTGGCGAAGCGAGGCGTTCCCATCCAGCGCGGCCAGGCCGTCTCGGTGGACCCCGCCCGCGGCGCGCTGACCCTGGCGGATGGCACGCATATCTCGGCCGACCTCCTGGTGGTGGCCGCCGGCCCCTGGGGACCGCGCCTGCTGCCCTCCCTCGCGCCCCGCGTGAGACCCACGCGCCAGATCATCGTCCGCCTGGCCGCGCCGTCCGCCCAGGCGGAGGCCTGGACGCGCGCGCCCATGCTGCTCGACCTGGCGGAGGATGGCGGCTTCTACGCCGTGCCGCCCGTGGCGGGCACGCCGCTCAAGATCGGCGACCACCGCTTCGCCCCCCATGGCGACCCCGAGGACCCGCGCGACGCCACGGCCGCGGAGGCCGAGGAGATCCTGGCCTATGCGCGGCATCGTATCCGGGGCCTCGCGGATTACCGGGTGCTCTCCGCCGCTGCCTGCTACTACGACGTGGAGCCGCAGGAGCGTTTCGTGGTGGAGCGGCTGGGTGATCGCGGTTTCGTGATGTCCGGCTTCTCTGGCCACGGATTCAAGTTCGGCGCGCTGCTGGGCCTGGCGCTGGCGCGGGCGGCGGGTGACGAAAGCCTGGGCGCCGCCATATCCGGCTGGGCAGCCGGGGAAGCGCCGCCACCGGACGGTTTGTTCGCGGATATCAAGCAGGAAACCACCGCATGACGCTGCCCTCCGCCGCCGATGATCTGATCATGGGCCTGACGCATGTGGTGGATTTGCCCAGCCTGACCGCCGCCGCCGGCGCACCTCTGGGCGCCGACGATATCGCCGCGCTGGTCGGCGAAGCCGCCCGCTTCACCCGCGAACAGATGGCGCCCGGCTGGCAGGAGGCCGACCGCCACGGCGCGCACTACGCCAACGGCACCGTCACCACGCCGCCGCACTACAAGGCACTCATGAAAGCCTGGATCGAGAGCGGCTGGCAGGGCGTCGCCGCGCCGGAATCGATCGGCGGGCAGGGGCTGCCGCATGCCGTCTGGATCGCGGTGACGGAACTGGCCTCCGCCGCCGACATGGCCTTCTTCCTCGGCCCCGTGCTGACCGCCGGCGCCATCGACCTGCTGCTGGGCCATGGCACGCAGGACCAGCAGGACCGCTTCCTGCCGAAGCTCGTCACCGGCGAATGGAACGGCACCATGTGCCTGACGGAGCCGCAGGCGGGCAGCGACCTGGCCGCGCTGCGCACCCGTGCGGAACCGCTGGGCGACGGCCGCTATGCCCTGCATGGCCAGAAGATCTACATCACCTGGGGCGAGCACGACACGACGGAGAACATCCTCCACCTCGTCCTGGCCCGCCTGCCTGGCGCGGCGGAGGGCAGCCGCGGCATCTCCCTGTTCGCCGCGCCCAAGGTGCTGCCCGACGGCACCCGCAACGCGCTGCGCTGCGGGGGCATCGAGCGGAAGATGGGCATCCATGCCTCCCCCACCTGCATCATGCTGTTCGAGGGTGCGGAGGCGGAACTGGTCGGCGAGCCGGGCAGGGGCCTCAATGCCATGTTCGCCATGATGAATGCCGCGCGGCTCGCCGTCGGCGTGCAGGGCGTGGCCGCCGGCGCCCGGGCGCTGGAACTCGCCGAGAAATACGCCGCGGACCGCACCCAGTCAGGCCGCCCCATCGCGCGCCATGCCGATGTCGCCCGCATGCTGGCGGAGATGCGCGCCACCACCCTCGCCGCCCGGCTGCTGACGCTGGAAGCCGCCGCGGCGCTGGACCGGCACCATCTGCTGGGGGATGAGGCCGGGCAGACGCGCCTGGCGCTGCTGACCCCCATCGTGAAGGCCTGGTGCACGGATCGGGGCGTGGAGAATGCCAGCCTCGGCATCCAGGTGCATGGCGGCATGGGCTTCGTGGAGGATGCCGGCGCCGCCCAGGTGCTGCGCGATGTCCGAATCACGCCGATCTACGAAGGCACGAACGGCATCCAGGCGATCGACCTGCTGGTCCGGAAAGTGGCGAAGGATGGCGGCGCTGCCGTGCGCGGGCTGCTTGCGGAGGTCGCCGCCGCCGATCCCTGCCTGGCAGCCGCCGCCGCGCGCCTCGGCACCGCGACCACGCTGATGCTGGAAGCCCAGGCGAGGGACCCCGACGCGGCCCAGGGCCTGGCCACGGCCTATCTGGACGCCTGTGGCTGGGTGCTCGGGGGCTGGATGCTGGTGCGCGCCGCCGCGGCGGCGCCGGACCGGGCCGCGCTGGCCGGCTTCTACCTGGCCCGGTTGCTGCCGCGGGCGGAGGCCCGGTGCCTGGAAATCGAGCATGGGGCGCTGGTCCCCATCCCTTCCCTGCTGTAACCCTTCATTCATGCCTCTTGCAGCCCCAGGCGTCGCACGCATCTGCTGCCCACCGACATGACCGCCCCCCTCTCCTCCCCCGCCCTTCACCGTCCCCGGCCCAAGGTGGCCATCATCGGCGCGGGGCCAGGCGGCCTCGCGGCCGCCATGATGCTCGCTGCCTCGGGCGCCCGCGTCACCGTCTTCGAGAAGGACGGCGTGGTGGGGGGGCGTACGCGCACCCTCACAACCGATGAGGGCTACAAATTCGACCTGGGACCGACCTTCTTCCTCTATCCCCGCATCCTGAAGGAGATCTTCAGCCGCTGCGGCGCGGATCTCGAGCAGGAAGTCGATATGCGGCGCCTGGAGCCGCAATACCGCCTGACCTTCGAGAAGGGCGGCAGCGCCACCCATATCGAGGCCAGCGCCGACATGGCGCGGATGGAAGCGGCGATCGCCCAACTCTCGCCGAAGGACGCCAAGGGCCTGCGGCCCTTCATGGAGGAGAACCGCGCCAAGCTCGCGGCCTTCCGCCCCGTGCTGGAACGCGCCTTCTCCACCGCCGCCGACATGATCCGCCCGGACATGATCAAGGCGCTGCCCCTGATGAAGCCCTGGTCCACGGTGGACCGCGACCTGGCGCGGCATTTCAGCGACCCGCGCGTGCGCCTCGCCTTCTCATTCCAGACCAAATACCTGGGCATGAGCCCGTTCAAGTGCCCGTCGCTCTTCACCATCCTGTCCTTCCTGGAATACGAGCACGGCATCTTCCACCCCATCGGCGGCTGCGGCGCGGTCTCCGTCGCCATGGCGAAGGTGGCGGAACGCCTCGGCGCGGAAATCCGCCTGAACGCGCCCGTGGACCGCATCGGCTTCGAAGGCCGCCGCGCCAAGGGCGTCGAGATCGGCGGCGTGCGGCATGACGCGGACGCCGTCGTCGTCAACGCCGACTTCGCCCATGCCATCCCGAAGCTGATCCCGGACCACCTCCGCCGCGGCTGGAAGGACAAGAAGATCGGGCAGGCGAAATACTCCTGCTCCACCTTCATGCTCTACCTGGGCCTGGACCGGGAACTGCCGGAACTGGCGCACCACAATGTCCTGCTCTCCGAGGGCTACCAGGAGAACATCGCCCAGATCGAACGGGGCGAGATTCCCGAAGTGCCGTCGCTCTACGTCCAGCACGCCGGGGCGACGGACCCGACCATGGCGCCGAAGGGCCACTCCGCCCTCTACGTCCTGATCCCCGTGCCGAACCTCATCAAGCAGCCGGACTGGCCCGCCCAGGCGGCACGCTACCGGGAGATCGCGCTCGACCGCCTCAAGGCCCTCGGCCTGCCCGACCTGCGTCCCCATATCCGGTACGAGCGCATCGTCGCGCCGCAGGATTGGGAGAGCGACTTCGCCGTGGGCTATGGCGCGACCTTCAACCTCTCCCACGAACTGCCGCAGATGCTGCTGTTCCGGCCGGGCAACCGGTTCCGGGACGTGGAAGGTGTCTACCTCGTCGGCGGCGGCACGCACCCCGGCAGCGGGCTGCCCGTCATCTACGAAGGCGCGCGGATCACCACGGGACTCATGGCCCAGGACCTCGGCCTGGCCAGCGCGCCCAGCCGGCCCACCGCCGGCGGCGACTTCGCCTCGGCCACGCCGGCCGCGGCCTACGGGCCGGAACGGTAGGCGAGGCTGGGGAGCACTCCATGGGGCGCTGCCCCCTGGACCCCCGCCGGGGGGCGTGGCGCCCCCCGGGCCCCGCCAGCACTGAACGTTGGTGAGGGAGGGGGGCCGAAGTGCCCCCCTCCCTCACCAACGTTCAATACATGAGGTCCAGGAGGCCGCTGCCTCCTGGCAGGGGGTGCAGGGGGACAGCGTCCCCCTGCGAATCCCCCGAGCAACACGCTACAGTTCCAGGCACGGAGGTGCGTTCGCATGGCTGATCGGGTGGTGGTGGTGGGTGGTGGCCTGGGTGGGCTTGCGGCCGCGGCGGTGGCGGCGGCGCGGGGGCACAAGGTCACGCTGCTCGACAAGAACCCTTGGCTGGGTGGCAAGGCGGCGGTGTTGAACCTGTCCGCGCCGGATGGCAGCGCCGATTTCCGCTTCGACATGGGCCCCACCATCCTGACCGTGCCGCGCGTGCTGCGCCGGATCTATGCGGAGGCCGGGCTCGACCAGGCGCGCGAATTGCCGCTGATCCGGCTGGACCCGCAATGGCGCTGCTTCTTCGAGGATGGGACGCAGATCGACCTGATGGCCGATGTCGCGACCATGCAGGCCGAGATCGAGAAATTCGCCCCCGGCCGCGGGTTGGGCGAGGGCTATCGGAAGTTCCAGGCGGAATCCCGCCACCTGCATGGGGTCTCGGAAAAATTCTTCTTCTGGCGGCCGGTGGAGGGTGTGACCGACACCATCGACATGAAGGCCAACCTCAGCCCCTCCACCATCCGGGACGTGCTGAGCCTGAAGATGGGCCAGACCGCCGCCAAGGTGATCCGGGGCCATGTGCCGGATGAGCGCCTGGCGCAGATGCTCGACCATTACTGCCAGTATATCGGCTCCTCCCCCTACCTGGCGCCGGCGGTGGTGTGCTCGATCGGCGACATGCAGGCGAGCGAGGGGGTCTGGTACCCCGTCGGCGGCACGCGCGCGGTGGCGGAGGGGCTGGCCAAGCTGGCGGCCGACCTCGGCGCCGATCTGCGCCCCAATTCCGAAGTCACGGGCTTCGATATCGAGAACGGCGCCATCAAGGGCGTGCGGGTGGGGTCGGAGCGGATCGCCTGCGATGCCGTCATCTCCAACATGGATGCCATCCGCACCTACAAGGAACTGGTCGGCGGCGATGTCGGCCGGAAGTATGAGAAGAAGGGGTTCGAGCCCGCCTGCAGCGGCGTCGTGCTCTATCTCGGCCTGAAGAAGCGCTACGACCACCTGGCGCATCACTGCTTCGTCTTCTCCCGGGATGCGGAGGAGGAGTTCGACGCGATCTACAAGAAGGGCGAGCCCGCGCCCGATCCCACGGCCTACCTGGCCGCGACCTCCTGCAGCGACGACACCACGGCGCCGGCGGGGGGGGAGGCGCTTTATGTGCTGGTCCACACGCCGCATCTCCGCCCGCATCATGACTGGTCGAAGATGTTCCCGAAGTACCGCCAGACCATCCTCGACAAGCTGAAGCGCACGGCGGGGCTGGAGGATATCGAGGAGCGGATCGTGGTCGAAAGCCAGCTCACGCCCGTCGACATCCACAACCGCTACAAGGTGCTGGATGGCGCGATCTACGGGCTGGCGAGCCATGGCAGCTTCACCGGCGCCTTCAAGCCGGGCAACCGGAGCAAGGCGGTGAAGGGGCTGTATCTCTGCGGCGGTGCCGCGCATCCGGGCCCGGGCATGCCGATGGTGATGATGTCCGGCTGGATCGCCGCCGATGCGCTGGACCGCGACCGGGGCGGCAGGGGCATGAGCGACGCGGCACGCGAAGCCGGCCGGCGCGAAGCCGAAATCGCCGCGGCCGCGGAATAACCACGGCCATGGCTGCGGCGCCGAAGCCGGAGGGGGACAACCCCGTCCCCCTCTTCGACCCGCGGCGCATGGCCTTCTTCCATTTCATGTTCGCCCGCTTCTTCGCCAAGCACATGCGGGCGGCGCGGGTGGCGAACTGGGGGATGCCGCGGGACTACGGCAACCGCCCGCTGGTGGTCTTCGCCAACCATCCGGGCTGGTGGGATGGCGTCGCCTTCATGCTGCTGTCGCAGCGGCTGTTCCCGGGCCGCACCATGTTCATCCCGATGGATGCGGCGGCGCTGTCCCGCTACGGCTTCATGAAGCGCATCGGCGTCTTCGGGATCGAGGGTGGGACCGCCCGCGGTGCCGTCGCCTTCCTCCGTACCGCGAAGATCGTGCTGGGGGCGTCCGACCGGATGCTGTGGATGAACGCGCCGGGGCGGTTCAGCGATGTGCGGGAACGCCCGGTGCCGATCGCGCCCGGCATGTCCCGCCTGCCGGAAATGGCGCCGGACGCGGTGTTCGTGCCGCTGGCGCTCGACTACCCCTTCTGGACGGAGCGCAAGGCGGAGATGCTCTGCGCCTTCGGCGAGCCGATCGAGGCCGCTGACCTGGCCGCCCTGCCGCGCGATGATCGCGGCCCGGCGCTTTCCACCGCGCTGGCCGCCACGATGGATCGCCTGGCGCTGGACGCCATCGCCCGTGATCCGGCAAGGTTCAAGACGCTGCTGCGCGGGCCGGAAGGCATGGGAGGCGTGTGGCAGTTCTGGCGCCGCCTGCGCAGCACCATGCGCGGCGAACGCTTCGACCCCAGACACGATCCCAGGCATGATCCTGGGCGGGAGGCCGGCTAGACCATGGTTGCGGATTTCACCTGGGCGTGGATTGCCCTGGCACTGGCGACCTTCCCGGCGACGATGGGGGTGGTGAACCTGTTCCTGGTCCGCCCGCCGGAGGGCCGGCCGAAGGATGGCTCCCTGGTCTCCGTGCTGATTCCGGCGCGGAACGAGGAAACGCACATCGCTGCCTGCCTCGATGCGGTGCTGGCATCCCGCGGCGTGGCGATCGAGGTCGTCGTGATGGATGACGGCTCCACCGACCGCACGGCGGAGATCGTGCGGGGCTACGCGGCGCGGGATGCGCGGGTGCGGCTGGAACAGGCGCCGCCGCTGCCTTCGGGCTGGACCGGCAAGGTCCATGCCTGCCAGCGCCTGGCGGATGCGGCGCGGGGTACGCATCTGCTGTTCATCGATGCCGATGTCCGGCTGGCCCCCGACGCCGCCGCCACCATGGCGGGCCATGCGGCGCGGACGGGGGCCGGGATGGTCACGGGCGTGCCCCGCCAGATCATCGGGTCGCTGGGTGAGGCCGCGACCGTGCCCATGATCAACTTCCTCCTGATCTGCTACCTGCCGGGCGGTGGCCGGGCCTTCACGAAGCGGTCCGGCATGGCGGCGGCCTGCGGGCAGCTGCTGCTGGTGGAACGCGGCGCCTATGACCACACCGGCGGCCATGAGGCGGTGAAGGGCGTGCTGCATGACGGGCTGGCGCTGGCCCGGCTGATGCGCGATGCCGGGCATGCGACGGAGATCGTGGAGGGTGCGGGCCTCGCGACCTGCCGGATGTACACGAATTTCGCGGATTGCTGGGCGGGCTTCAGCAAGAATGCGCGGGAAGGGATGGCGACGCCGGTCGGCCTGCCGGTCTGGACCGCCATGCTGGCCGGCGCCCATCTCTGGCCCTTCGTCTTCCTGCCCTCCACCGCGGCCATCATCGCGCTGGCGCTCGGCTTCGCGCTGCGCGCGGCGGTCACGCTCCGGGTGCGGGAGCCCTGGTGGACCATTCCGCTGCATCCGCTGACGGTGGCGGTGGCGCTGGCCATCCAGTGGACCGCGCTGGTGCGCGGGCTGATGGGCAAGCCGGCGGGCTGGAAGGGCCGCGCCTACCAGGGCACGGGCTGATTGTGGACGGGACAGCGGTTGCCGCCGGCCCGCCGACACGGGACGAGAATTCCGAGAATTTCCCCGTCGCCTCGCGGCTGATCCCGGCCGCGCTGCGCCCGAAGGTGCTGGCCTTCTACCGCTTCGTCCGCACCGCCGACGACATCGCCGACCACGCCACGCTGAACAGCACGGAGAAGCTGGCGCGGCTGGAGGCGATGGAGGCGCTGCTGGACGATCCCGGCGGGCCGCTGGCGGAGGTCGGCACCGAGGAAGCGCGCCTGCTGCTCTCCGCCTTCCGGCAGGATGCGGTGCGTGCCCGCTACCCCGACTGGGCGGCGCTGGAGGATTACTGCGCCCGATCCGCCGACCCCGTCGGCCGGATGCTGCTGCGCCTGCATGGGGAGGATGATGCACAGGCGCGCCATGCCTCCGACGGGCTCTGCACCGCGCTGCAGATCCTGAACCACCTCCAGGATCTGGTGCCGGACCGCGATGCGATGGACCGCATCTACCTGCCCGTGCCCTGGATGGCGCTGGCGGGGGGCGAGGATGCGTTCTTCGCGCGGGAGAACCCGGCCCGCCGCGCCGTGCTGGATGCGGCGCTCGACCGGGTGGAGGCGCTGCTGGAACAGGCGGCGCCGCTGCCGCGCCTGCTGCGGTCGCGGCTGCGCTTCCAGGCCGCGGTGACGCTCGACCTCGGCTGGCGGCTGCTGGCGAAGCTGCGCGCGGATGACCCGGTGGCGGGGCGCGTGGCACTTGGCAAGGCAGACTTTGGAAAAGCCTTCGCGCGGCTGGCGCTGCCGCCGCCCTCCGACGCCGCGGTGGTCCGCGCGCGGGTGGCTCGCGCAAAATCATCCTTCGCGCGGGGCATGGCGGTGCTGAAGGGGGAGCGCCGCCGCGCGCTTTTCGCCGTCTATGGCTTCTGCCGGGCGGTCGACGACATCGCCGATGGCGCGATGCCGGAGGCGGAGAAGCGGCGCTTCCTGGCGGCCTGGCGCAGCAAGCTCGACCAGCCGGATTGCGCGCTCTCCGCCGAACTCGCCTGGGCCAGGCGCGAATTCTCCCTGCCGCTGGCGGAGTGCGAGGCGATGATCGCGGGCATGGAGACGGATGCGACGCCCGCGCTGCGGCTGCGGACGGAAACGGCGCTCGACGAATACTGCCGTCGTGTGGCCGGCAGCGTCGGCGCCATGGCGGTGCGCATCTTCGGCGCGCCGGGCGCGCAGGGTTTCGGCCTCGCCCTCGGCCGGACCTTCCAGCTGGTGAACATCCTGCGCGATGTGGATGAGGATGCGGCGATCGACCGCGTCTATGTGCCGGCCGACTTGCTGGCGCGCCATGGCGTGACGGCGACGGCGGTGGCCGAGATCGTCGCCCATCCCGGCTTCGCGCGCTGCTGCGAGGAACTGGCCCACCGCGCCGCCGCCGGCTTCGCCCGGGCCGACCAGGAATTGCGCGAACACGACCCGGCGGCGCTGAAGCCCGCCCGGGTGATGATGTGGGGCTATCGCCAGATCTTCGACCGCATGCAGGCGCAGGGCTTCGGCCATCCCCGCACGCGGCCCCGCCTGACGCGGGGCGAGAAGCTGCGAATGGCGCTGCTGGCGATGAAGCCCTGATGACCGTTCACGTCATCGGCGCCGGCGTCGCCGGCCTGGCGGCGGCGCTCACCCTTGCCAGGTCCGGGCGGCGGGTGGTGGTGCATGAGGCATCGCCCGGCGCGGGCGGTCGCGCGCGCGCGCTGCCGGACGGGACGGATAACGGTACCCATGCGCTGCTCGGCGCCAACCGGGCGGCGCTCGCCTTCCTGCGCGACATCGGCGCGCTGGAGGGCTGGGTGGAGCCGGAGCCGGCGGGGCTGCCGGTGCTGGACCTGGCGAACCATGCGGCGCGGCGCGTGGCGCTCGCGCCGCTGGGCTGGCTGCGGCCCGCGATGCGGCCGGCCGGGATGGATGCGGGCGGCTTCCTCGCGCTGATGCGCCTGGCCCTGCCGGGGCGGGACCGCAGCGTGGAACAGGCCTTCGCCCGCCACCCCGTGCTGCTGCGCGCGCTGGTGGAGCCGCTGACCGTGGCCGCGCTGAACACCCCGGTGGCCGAGGCCTCGGCCAGCCTGCTGGGCCTGGTGCTGCGGCGGCTCGGCGCGCCCGGCGCGGCGCGGCTGCTGGTGGCGCGGCGCGGCCTCGGGCCCGATCTGGTGGCGCCGGCGCTGGCGACGATCGGCGCGCATGGCGGTGCGATGCGCTTCGGGTCCCGCCTGCGCGGCCTGGTGCGCGCCGATGGCCGCGTGGCGGCGCTCGATTTCGGGGAGACGGCGCAGCGCCTGGCGGCGGATGACCAGGTGGTGCTTGCCCTGCCGCCGTGGGAGGCGCTGCGCCTGCTGCCGGACATCCCCGCGCCCACGACCCATGCGCCCATCCTCAACGTGCATTTCGCGCGGGCGGAGGAGGGCGATGTGCGCTTCATCGGCCTGCTGGGCGGGCTCGGTCAGTGGGTGCTGGTGCGGCCTTCCGGGGTTTCCGTCACCGTCAGCGCGGCGGACGACGCCGTTAGCCTCTCGGATGCCGAGGCCGCGGAGCGCATCTGGCCGGAGGTGCTGGCCGCCGCCATGGCCTTCCGCCTGCCCGGCGAATGGCCGATCCGCGCCCCCGCCGCCCGCGCGGTGCGGGAGAAGCGCGCGACCCCCCGCCACGCTGTCGGCCCGCGCCCCGCGCCGCCGCGCCGGCCGCTGGCGAACCTCGCCCTGGCCGGCGACTGGACCTTCCCCGCCCTGCCCGCGACCATCGATGCCGCGGTGCAATCCGGGGAGGCCGCGGCCCTCGCCCTGCTGCATCCGGGGCCGCGCGCATGACGCCGGCGGAGGCCCTCGCGACGCTGCGCGCGGCGGAGGCGCGGGACGGGCGCATCGTGGTCGAGCAGCGGCGCTTGCTGCTGCTCCGCCTGGCCGATGCGCTGCTGACCCATGCGGAGGCGATCGCCGCCGCGCTGGATGCGGATTACGGCGGGCGCTCCCGGCTGGAGACGCTGCTGGCCGACGTGCTCTGCGCCGTCGATGCCGCGCGCTACGCCCGCCGGCATGTGCGGTCCTGGGCGAAGCCGCGGCGCGTGGCCGTGCCCTATCCCTTCTGGCCGACGCGGGCGCATGAGGAGCCGGTGCCCAAGGGCATCATCGGCATCATGGCGCCCTGGAACTACCCGGTGCAGCTGGCCCTGGTGCCGGTGGTGGATGCGATCGCCGCCGGCAACCGCGTGGCGGTGAAACCCAGCGAGGGCACGCCCCGCTGCGCGGCGCTGATCGCGCAGGTACTGGCCGAGGCGCTGGGTCCCGACATCGCCGCCACGGTGCAGGGCGGGCCGGACGTCGCCGCCGATTTCGCCGCGCAGCCCTGGGACCACCTGGTCTTCACCGGCGGCACGACGACGGGCCGGAAGGTGGCGGAGGCCGCGGCACGCAACCTGGTGCCCGTCACGCTGGAACTGGGCGGCAAATGCCCGGCGCTGGTGCTGCCCGGGGCGGACCTCGCCCGGGCGGCGCGGGACATCCTGGTGGGCAAGGCGGTGAATGCCGGGCAGACCTGCGTGGCGCCCGATACGGTCCTGCTGCTGGGCCACACGCCGGAAGCCTTCGCCGCCTCCTGCCGCGCCACCGGCATCGGCCTGCCGGAGACGGCGCTGGCGAATGACGCCCAGGCCGCGCGGCTGGACCGGCTGGCAGAGGGCGCACGGCTGGAACGCCTGGCGCCGGATGGCGCCGGCCGCCATCGCGCCCTCGCGCTGGCCTTCCCCGATCCCGGCCACGCACTGCTTCAGGAAGAAATCTTCGGCCCCATCCTGCCGGTCCTGGCCCTGCCGGACCTGCCCGCTGCCATCGCCTGGGTCACCGCCCGGCCGTCCCCGCTGGCGGTCTATCTGTTCGGCGCCGCGCCGGCGGAAGCCGAGCAGGTTGCCCATTCGGTCCGATGCGGCGCCCTCGTGCAGGACCGTGCGGTTGAATACGCGGCCTTCCCGGCGCTCGGCTTCGGCGGCACGGGTCATTCCGGATCTGGGCGGTATAAAGGATTAGCGGGATTTGTCGCATTTTCGACGATTCGCGCGCGGGTCGTGCATGGGAAATGGAGTCTTTCCCGTATCTTCGACTTGCCGAGAAAAAATTTCGCTCCGCGGTTGATCGAGAGGCTGGTAAGGAAGCGTTAACGCTGGCAGCTTCCGCCCATGATCGTATCCGGCGAGCCTGACGCGCCCATCCACACGCAAAGGCTGCGTTTGCGTCTTCCCCAGCCCGATGACGCGCCGGCGCTGGCGGCGCTGATGGCGCCGGCGGTCAGCGCCAGGCTTGCCTCCTGGCCCGCCAGCCTGGCGCCGGAGATCGCGGCGCAGCGGCTGACGGAAGCACGCGGCGCGGCGATGGATGGCCGGGCCCTGCCGTTGGTGATCGAACGCCGCGCGGACAAGGTGCTGATCGGCTGGATCGGCGCCACGCGGGCGGAACAGGATCCCAGCCGCGCCATCCTGACCTACTGGCTGGGCTGCGACCATCACGGCCAGGGCTATATGCGCGAAGCCGCCCCGGCCGCGCTGGCGGCGATCTTCGACCGGCTGGGCGTGGCGGAAATCCGCGCCGCGGTGCAGTGCGACAATGTCGCATCGCGCGCCGTGCTGCAGGGGCTGGGCATGGGGCGGCTTGGGCTCGGCCACATCTGGTGCAGCGCCCGCGGGCGGGAGGAAGCCTGCGAATGGTGGGGCGTGGCGCGGCCGGTGGCGGCGCCCGTCGCGGCGGATGTGCCCCTTGACGTGCCGGCGCTGATCGCCGCCGCGCCGCTTCCCGCACCCCTCCAGGTGGCGGCGCCGTAGCACCCGCCCTGGCGGGCCGGTCGAGGCCCCGCCATAATCAACCCCGCGCGGGCGTGCCGGAACGGTAGACGGAAGGGTCTTAAAAACCCTCGGCCCTTGGCCATGCGGGTTCGATCCCCGCCGCCCGCAGTATTCTCATGCCCTCAGACGGCGGGCGCGGCCTCCGGCCGCTTGCCTTCGCGCCGTGCACAACCTGCGCCATTCGCGATGCCGGTCTGGGCGCGGGCCGCATTCGCGGCCTCGGCGCGTTCCGCGCCGTTGTTGCTGGTGACGCGGGCGTGCCCCCCTACCCCAGCCTCGCGAAGGTCAGCTCGTGCTTGTTGTGGGCGCTGTGGAAGACCACTGCGCCGGGGATGGCGGCGAAGGCTTCCGCGGCCTCGTGGTCCGTCTCGCCCTGGAACTTGATGGTGCAGACCAGGTTGCGCGCGGCGTCCGCCTCGATCCAGCGGCGCACCAGCGCCAGCAGCCGGGCAGGGTAGCAGATGACGTCGCTGAACAGCCAATCCACCTTGGGCTCCGCGCGCGGGTCGAGCCCGAAGGCGCTTTCCGCCCGTACCGTCACGCCGCGCATCGCCGCCACGGCCGGGTCCATCGCCGCCTTGTCCACGGCGGCGACCTCCGCACCGAGCTTCGCCAGCACCCAGGTCCACCCCCCCGGCGCCGCGCCGAGGTCGAGGCACCGGTCGCCCGGCCCCGGATACCGGCCGAGCCGCGTCAGCGCCTCCCACAGCTTGAGGTAGGCGCGCGACGGCGGGCCTTCCCTGTCCTCCACGAAGGCGACCTCGCCATTCACGAAGGGGCTGGTCTTGGTGGGGGAGGCCAGCATCCGGTCCGGCGCCAGCAGTGTCCAGGCACCGAGATGCCCGGTGGGCGCGGGTTCGGGGAACACCAGGGGCCGCGCCTTCACCGGCGGCAGGCGTTCCGTGATCAGCGCGCTGCGGCGGTGGTGTTCCGCCGCATAGCCCGCCCAGTTGCGCTGGATGGCGCGCAGCGCATCGGCGCCCGCCTTCACCGAGGGCACGGCGATCTCGACCGGCGCGGTCCAGCATTCCAGCGCCCAGGCGGCGGGGCCGGGCGGGTCGGGGGACAGCGCGAGCCGTCCATGCCACGCCGCCACGCGGCGTCGGGCGCGGCGCAGTTCCTCCGCCAACTCCGCCTCGAACCCCTCGGCGGCCAGATAGGCGCTGGCGATGGTCACTTCTGCGGCGCCAGCGCCGCGGCCGCGGCCAGGATGCCCCAGCCCACCAGCAGCACCGTGCCGCCGAGTGGCGTGACCAGGCCGAGCGAGGTGTCCGTCAGCGCCCGCAGATAGACGCCGCCGCAGAAGGCGATGGTCCCCGCCGCGAAGCATCCCGCCGCGGCATGCACCAGCTTCCCGCGCCGGCGTTCCGCCAGCAGCCCCGCGCCCAGCAGCGCCAGCGCGTGCCAGGCCTGGAGCGAGGCGCCCGTCGTGGCCAGCGCGGCCTTATCCGGCGCCAGGCCATGCGAGGCATAGGCCGCCATCGCCACCGCGATCAGCCCCGAAAGCGCCCCGAACACCATCCAGATCCGTGCCATGGGCGGGGATTACCCCGCGGCCGCCATCGCCGCCAGCCGCACCCGCGCCGCCGCCTCATGCGCCAGCCGCGTCGGCTCCGGCAGCCGCCGCCCGCGCAGCGTGCGCTCCACCCAGGCCAGCGCCGTCCCCAGCGACACGCGATGCCCGACCGAGACGTAGAGCGGGTTCGCCCCGCGCCGCGTGCGCAGCGCCATGCCGATCACGGCGCCCTTCCAGACCAGCGGCGCCCGCGTCCCAGGCGTGTCGGGGAAATCGCCCTCCACCGCGCCGCAGAGCACGGACTTCGCGACACCAATGGTCGGCACATCCAGCACCACGCCGAGATGGCTGGCGACGCCGAGCCCCTTCGGATGCGCCATCCCGTGCCCATCCACGAGGATCAGGTCCGGCTTCACCGGCAACTGCGCGAAGGCGCGGGCCAGCACCGGCACTTCCCGGAAGCCGAGCAGCCCCGGGATGTAGGGCAGGCCGCCCGACCGGCTGGCGCCCGCGCTGCCGATCGGCGCCAGCGTCGCCGCATCCAGCGCCACCATCGCCGCGTGCACCGTCCGCGTCGCGTCGAAGCGGAGGCTGGACGCATCGGCGCCGCCCAGCACGCGGACGGGGCCGATCGCATCCACCGTCACCACACGCGCCGCGAGGTCGGGCTGGAGGGCCCGGGCCTCCGCGGCGGTGGCGGGTTCGGGTGGTGTCGTGGCGGGCCTCCTCAGGCTTCCCCGGGCGCCACGATATGGGTGGTGATCTCCATCACCCCCTCCAGCCCCGCGACGCAGACATCGCCGGGCTTCAGGTAGAGTTCCGCCGCGTTGGGCTGGCCGATCGCGGTGCCGCGCGGCGCCCCCGTCGCGATCACGTCCCCGGCCTCGAAGGGCATGAAGCGGGAGAAATGCGCGATGATGCCCTCGATCCGGTGGATGTATTCGTCGGTGTTCACGCGCAGCCGCTGCTGGCCGTTCACCACGCAGGTCAGCCAGAGGTCGTAGGGGTCCGCGATCTCCGCCAGCGGCACGGCATAGGGGCCGACCGGCGTGAAGCCCGGCATGTTCTTGGAGACCCAGAACTTGGTGCCGAGCTGGACTTCCTGCTTCTGGATCTCCCGCGCCGTGAGGTCGTTCAGCACGGTGACGGCGCCCACGTAGTCGCGCGCCTTCTCCCGCGGCACCTGGAAGGCGCGCTTGCTGATGATGAAGGCGAGTTCGGGTTCGTAGTCGAAGGTGGTGATGCCATCGGGCCGCACCACACGCGCGCCGTCGCCGACCAGCGTCTCCGTCAGCTTGACGAAGCTCGTCGGCTCCTTCGGATCTTCCAGCAGCATTCCCTTCGCGGCGAGTTCCGCGCGATGGACCTTGCTGTTCTTGCCGACGCAGAAGATTTTCCCCGGGTTCGGGATGGGCGGCAGGACGTGGCAGGAGGCCAGCGGCAGCGCGACCTTCGCGCGATCGATGATGCCCCGCAGTTCCGCCACCGGCAGCGCCAGGGCGCGCAGCATGTCCCAGTCGCCCCCGAGCGAAGCGGTCAGGTCCAGCATCGACTCGCCGCGCACCGCGCCGAGCCGCGGCCGCACATCGCCGCGGGAGAGGAAAGTCGCCAGTCGGATCATTCGAGAAAACCTATTCCAGGGTGATGTTGCGTTCGCGGACCACGCGCTGCCACTTCGCGATGTCCTGGTCGATGAAGGTCGTGAAGGCGTCCGGCGTCATCGGCTCCGGCTCCGCGCCCAGCGTCGCCAGGCGGTCCTTCGTGGATTGCAGGGACAGGGCGCGGGAGGCTTCCTGCGCGATGCGCTGCGTGATCGGCGAGGGCACGCCCTTCGGCGCGAAGAGGCCGAACCAGCCGACCGCCGCATAGCCCGGCAGCCCCGTGGTGCTGGCCGCCGGCACGCCGGGCAGCAGCGCCGTCGGGCGTTCCGACGTGACCGCCAGGTTCACCACCTGGTTGGCGGCAACGGCGGCGGCGACGGTCTGCGGCGGCGCGAACATCAGGTGGATGCGCCCCGCGACCAGATCCGTCAGCGCCGGGCCGGTGCCGCGATAGGGCACGTGCAGCATCTCGATCCCCGCCATGGAGGCGAAGAGTTCCGCGGCCAGGTGGCTCGCCGCGCCGGTGCCGCTGCTGCCGAAGGTGAAGTGGCCGGGCCGTGCCTTCGCGAGGGCGATCAGCTCCCCCACATTGCGCGCGCCGACGCCGGGATGCATGGCAATGACATAGGCGGGCGCGGCGATCAGCGTGATCGGCGTCAGCTCGTCCCGCACCGCGAAGACCTTGTCCCCGCCCGGCCCCGCCAGGCCCATGATGCCGCCGGTCGAGGTCACCATCAGCGTGTGCCCGTCCGGCTGCGCCCGCTGCACCATCTGCAGGCCGATCCGCCCTGCGCCGCCGCCGCGATTCTCGACGACCACGCTCTGCCGCCAGGACTCCTGGAAATGCTGGCCGAGGATGCGGGCCAGCACATCCGTGCCGCCGCCGGGCGGGAAGGGGACCACGATGGTGACGGTGCGCGTCGGGAAGGCGGTGTCCTGCGCGCGGGCCAGGCCCGGCATCGACAAGGTGGCGCCCAGCGTCGCCATCAGCGTCCTGCGCGTGGTCATGATTGTTTCCTCCTTGGCGGGATATTCCCATGGCATGGGCCAAGGGGCTGGCCAAGAGGGGTCGCGGCCCGGGGGGTGACGCGCCGGCATGCGACCCCTACAACTTGCGCCGCCTCGGAGGAGATTTCGGCCATGAAGCTCTACTACTCGCCCGGCGCCTGCTCGATGGGCATCCACATCATCCTCGAGGAACTGGGCAAGCCCTATGAGCTGTCGCTGGTCGCGCTGAAGGATGGCGCGCAGCACAAGCCGGACTTCCTGGCGGTGAACCCGAAGTCCAAGGTCCCCGCGCTGGATCGCGGCGACGGCAAGGTGCTGACCGAATTCCCCGTCATCGCCTGGTGGCTGGCGAAGGCCAACCCCGCCGCCGCGCTGATCCCGGCCGACCTGGAAGGGGAGGCTCGCTGCCTGGAGCTGCTGGACTATGTCTGCGGCACCATCCACCCGCAGGCCTTCACCCGCCAGTTCCGCCCCGGCAACTACACGCTGCGGGAGGAGGACTTCCCGAAGTCGGTCGAACTCGGCAAGGCGAATGCCGACAAGTATTTCGCGACGCTGGAGAAGGGCTGGGCCGGCGGCACCTACCTGCTGCCATCGGGCTACTCCGTCGCCGATGCGGCGCTGTTCTTCGTGGAATACTGGGCGACGCGCCGGTCCGGCCTGACGCTGCCGCCGCACCTGGCCGCGCACCTTGCCGCCATGCTGGCGCGGCCCGCGGTGCAGCGGGCGCTGACGCAGGAAGGCCTGGCGCTCTGACGCCATGAGCAACCCCGTCCTCTGGACCTCCACCAACACCTCCGGCTCCATCGCCCACCAGGCGGCGATGGTGTCGGGGCTGTCGATCGACCTGCGCTTCATCTCGCTGCGCGGCGGGGACACGAAGAAGCCCGACTACCTCGCCATCAACCCGAAGGGGGAGGTGCCGGCGCTGCAACTGCCGGACGGCACCGTCATCACGGAAATCCCCGCGGTGATCTTCTGGCTGGCGGAAGCGGCGCCGGAAAGCGGGCTGCTGCCGTCGGGCCCCTCCGGTCGCGCCAAGGGCATGGAATGGCTGGCCTGGTGCCACTGGACCATGGGGCGGCACTTCAACCCGGCCTTCGGCCCGCTGCGCTTCGCCGGCGGGCATGAGGGTGCGGCCGAGGCCGTGCGCGCCGCGGCCCTGCTCCGCGCGAAGGACGCGCTGGCCTTCGCCGAAGCGGCGGTGAAGCAAGGCGGCGGCACGCTCTGCGGCACGGAACAGCCCACGGGCGCCGACATCTTCCTCGCCGCGCTCACCACCTTCGCGGGTTTCCTCAGGATCGACATCGCCGATCTTCCCGCTTTGCTGGCGCTGGCCGAACAGGTCGCTGCCATGCCGGGCGTGGCGGCCGCGAAAGCCCGCGAAGCAGCGCAAGGATAGCCATGCCCGGATTGACCCCCACCACCTTCTGGTTCCTCCGCCACGGGGAGACCGACTGGAACGCCCAGGGCCTGTCCCAGGGGCGCACCGACATTCCGCTGAACCAGGTCGGCTTTGCGCAGGCGCGGCGCGCGGCGCGCACCCTGGCGGATTTGCCCATCCGCACCATCGTCGCCTCCCCCTTGCTGCGCGCGCGCCGCACGGCGGAAATCGCGGCGGAGGCGCTCGGCCTGCCGCTGAGCCTCGACCCCGACCTCCAGGAGGTGAATTTCGGGGAGCAGGAGGGCCTGCCGATGGGCGACTGGTACGATGACTGGATCGCCGGCACCTACACGCCGAAAGGCGCCGAGACCTTCGCCGAACTCCGCGCCCGCACCGTGCGCGGCATCAACAATGCCCTGGCCCATCCCGGCCCGGTGCTGGTGGTGGCGCATGGCGCGCTGTTCCGCGCGCTGCGCATGGAAGCGGGGCTGGAGGCGAATGTCCGCACCCCCAACGCCCTGCCCCTGCTGATGGACCCGCCGAAGCCCGGCGAGGGCGCCTGGACCATCACGCCGGCGGTGCTGGCGGCGGAGGCGTAGACTCCCGTCACTCCGGGATCGCCGGCGCCTCCGCCACCGGTCCCGCCAGCGGCAGCGTCATCGAGCAGGCCAGCCCGCCGGGCGACCAGGCCACGGTGATGCTGCCACCGAGTTGCCCGCGGATGGTCGCTTCCAGCACGCGGGTGCCGAAGCCCTGGCGCTGCGGCGCGACGGCGGGCGGGCCGCCTTCCTCCTGCCAATGCAGGTGCAGCAGGGTCGCGGCCGCATCCACGGACCAGCGCACCGTGATGCCGCCGCCGGCGACGGACAGCGCGCCATGCTTGGTGGCATTCGTCGCGAGCTCGTGGATCGCCATCGCCACCGGCTGCACCGCGCGGCCCTGCAGATGGACCGCCGGGCCTTCCAGGCGCAGGGTCTGGCCCTCCGCCACGAAGGGGCGCAATTCGCCTTCCAGCAGGCGCTGCAATTCCGCCCCCGACCAGCTTTCGGTCGCCAGCAGCGTCTGCGCCCGCGCCAGCGCCGCGACGCGCCCTTCCACCGCGGTGCGATAGGCCGGCAGCGTCTCCGCCCGCGTCAGCCGGAGTGCCGCCATCACCACCGCCAGCGCATTCTTGGCGCGGTGGTCGACCTCCCGCGCCAGCAGGGCCTGGCGTTCCTCCGACGCCTTGCGTTCCGTCACGTTCAGGAACAGCGCGGCGAAGCGGCCGGGCTCCGTGCGATAGGCGAAGACCTCGAACCACGCGCCCAGCGTCCCGACGCGGTATTCGACATGCGCGGGCTCCCCGGTCCGCACCACGCGGCCATAGGTCTCGATCCAGAAGGGCTCGATCCCGGGGATGAGGCGCGTGACCAGCTGCCCCTCCGCGGCTTCGCGGCTGATGCCGGTCAGGCGTTCCCAGGCATCGTTCACCTCGATGTAGCGCAGGTCGATGTCGCGGCCTTCCTCGTCCCGCACCATCTCGCACAGCGCGAAGCCCTCATGCATGGCCGCGAACAGGCCGCGCCACCGCGCCTCGCTCGCGCGCAGCGCGGCCTCGGCCCGCGCGCGGGCAAGGGCCGCGGCGATGCGCGCCGCCATCTCCCGCAGCAGGATCTCCTCTGCCGGCAGCCAGCGGCGGGGCGTGGCCTGGTGGAGGTGCAGCAGCCCCGCCGTCCCGCCCTGCCCGGGCAGCGGCACGGCGAGGCCGGGGGCGGGATCCGCCGGCAGGGGCGCGCCGGGCGGCAGCAGGGGCAGGCTGCCATCGCCCCATTCCGCGACGGCGGCCATGCCGCCTTCCACCGCCTCCGCATAGCCGCAGCGGCCGGCGTGCAGATGCTGGCCGAGCAGGCGGACCGCGGCCTCCGCCAGCGCCGGTGGTTCGGCGATCTCCCGCAGCGCCTGGTCGAGCGCCAGGCTGAAGGCCTGCCGGCGTTCGGCCTGGACGCGGGCGGTGATTTCCGCGCAGGCGCAGAACATGCCGGCGACGCGCCCCTCCTCATCCCGCACGGGGGTGTAGGAGAAGGAGAAATGCGCCTCCTCCGGGTAGCCGTGGCGGGTCATGAGGAGGGCGAGCTCATCCATATGCGTCGCCTCCCCCGCGAAGGCGCGTTCCAGGATGGGGCCGACCTCATCCATGATGTCGAACCATACCGCCCGGAAGGGGCGGCCGAGCGCGGCGGGATGGCGGGCGCCGCAGAGCACCGCGTAGCCGTCGTTGTAGAGCATGGTCCGTTCGGGACCCCAGGCCACGAACATGGGCTGGCGGGAGCCGAGCATGATGCCGACCACGGTCTTCAGCGCCTGGGGCCAGTCCTCCGGCGCGCCGATTGGCGTCGAGGCCCAGTCATGATCCCGCATGAGGGCACCCAGGGCACCTCCCTCCGCCAGGAAGCGCAGGCGCCTATCCGGCATCGGTCATAGGCGGCGCAGGGGGCATGGGGCGGGCGCGGCGGGCATGGGCAGGATCCAGGGGCTCCGGCCGGTGCGGGCCGGGGCGGCCGGCATCCGGCCCTTCCCGGTCCGGCACGGCCGGTCATGCGAGCGAAGCGTTCCATCAGGGGAATGTCAAACCGCCACCCCCGCCCGGGTTGCGGGAGTGGCGCCCCCTCACGCATCCGTGCGGTCAGGCGCGCGCGCCGCGCACCCCCCGCAGCAGCCGCGCCACCAGCGGCCAGGACAGGCCCGCCAGCGTCACCACGATCAGCGTCATCGCGATGGGGCGGTGCAGGAAGCCGGTCAGGTCGTCCCCGAAGATCAGCAGGGATTGCTTCAGCGTCTCCTCCACCATGCCGCCCAGCACCAGGCCCATGATGAGCGGGGCAGGGGAGAAGCCGGCGCGGCGGAACAGCAGGCCGACGACGCCGGCCGCCAGCATCACCCAGACATCGCCCATGGACTGGTTCGGCCCATAGGCGCCGATCAGCGATAGCGCGAAGACGGAAGGCCACAGGAAGGCGGGCGGGATCAGGCTGATGCGGGCGAAGAACTTCGCCATGGTCAGCCCCATCACCAGGTAGAAGATGTTGGCCGCGAGCATCGAGGCGAAGACGGCATAGAGCAGCGTCGGCTGTTCCGTGAACAGGTGCGGCCCCGGCCGCACGCCCTGCACGATCAGCCCTGCCAGGATGATGGCGGTGGTGGCGCTGCCGGGGATGCCGAGCGCCAGCGTCGGCACCATGGAACCGCCGACGGCCGCGTTGTTCGCGGCTTCCGGCCCGGCCACGCCCTCGATGCTGCCATGGCCGAATTCATGCTGGTGCTTCGACCAGCGCTTCGTCTCGTTGTAGCCGATCAGTGCTGCCGTCGTGGCGCCGAGTGCCGGCAGCGCGCCGATGAAGGTGCCGATGCCACTGCCGATCCAGATGGACCGCCAGCATTTCCGCATCTCCGCCATCCCCGGCACCCGCGCGGCATCGAGCGCGATGATCGCGGGTTTCCCGAACCGGCGCGTCGCCTGGTCCAGCATCTCCCCCACCGCGAAAAGCCCGATGAGGACGGGGACGAAGCCGATGCCGTCCGACAATTCCATGACGCCGAAGGCATAGCGCTCCACGCCCGTGGTCAGGTCCATGCCGACGGTGGCGATCAGCAGGCCGAGCGCCGCGGCCATCAGGTTCTTCAGCGCACTGTCGCCGCCGATGGCCGCGCACATCGAAAGCCCGAACAGCGCGAGGGCGAAGTATTCCGGCGGGCCGAAGGAATAGGCGGCGCGCGCCAGCAGTGGCGCGGCGAAGATCAGCACGACGATGCTGACGATGCCGCCGATGGCGCTGCTGATCGCGGACATGCCGAGGGCGAGCCCCGCCTGCCCCTTCTCCGCCATCTTGAAGCCCTCCAGTGCGGTTGCGCTGGCGGAGGGATCGCCCGGGGCATTCACCATGATGGCGGTGATCGATCCGCCGAAATTCGCCGCGCAGTAGATGGCGCCGAGGAAGCAGATGGCCGGCACGGGGCCCATGCTGATCGTCATCGGCAGCAGCAGCGCGATGGTGGTGGACCCGCTGATGCCGGGTAGCGCGCCGACGAAGATCCCGAGCACAGTGCCGAGCAGCACCATCAGCATGACATAGGGGTCGAGCAGGATGGCGAGGCCGCCGAGGAACGCTTCCAAGACCCTAGCCCCCGAACAGCCAGCCGCCCGGCAGGGTCAGCCTGAAGATCTTCACGAAAACCAGCCAGATCACCGCCGTCATCCCCAGCGAGACGCCGACCAGCAGCGGCCAGCGCGTCTCCCCCCACAGCCGCCCCGCGACCACCAGAAAGACGGCGATGGTGCCGAGCATGCCGATGGTCGCCATCAGCGGCACGGCGGCCAGGCAGGCGGCGAAGATCATCCAGGCGTCGCGGCCGATGGGCGGCGCCGTTTCCGGATCATGTGGGGGTGATTCCTGCAGGAACAGCAGCACCGCCATGCCCGCCAGCAGCAGGCAGACCAGGCGCGGGAATTCCACCGCGCCCAGCCCCGGCAGGCCATCCGGCACCGGATCGAAGCCATAGGTCGCGGCAAAGGCCGCCACAGCGACCAGCCCGACGAGAAGCGCCGAGACCTGGCTCGACCCGAAGCGCCTGATCATCCGCGCAGCAGGCCGAGCGCGGTCAGGGCCTCCCGCCCGTCATTGTTGAAGGCCGCCAGCTGCGCGCCCCAGGCTTCCCGCCCCGTCACGCTGTCCGGCGCCTGGCCGGTGTTCTGCAGATAGGTCGTGTAGATCGGCCCGGACATGGCGCGGATCAGGCCCTGTTCGAGGCGCGTGACCCGATCCTCCGGCGTGCCCTTCAGCACGCAGAAGCCGCGCAGCGTGTAGCCCGTGGCGTCGATGCCGAGTTCCTTCGCCGTCGGCAATTCGCCGAAGGCGGCGATGCGGCTGTCCGCCAGCGACATCAGCGGGCGGAGTTCGCCGGCGCGGAGCTGGGCCTCGGCCTCACCGGGATTCACCACGGCGGTGTCGATGTTGCCGCCGACCAGGTTGATCACGATCTCCCCGCCGCCGCGGAACGGCACCAGGGTGGGCCGCTGGAGGCCGGCGGCGCGGCCGAAGGTGTGGATCGTCACATGGTCGACGCCGCCGACATGCGTGCCGCCGAAGCGCAGCGACCGCGCCTTGCCGGCCGCGATCAGGTCCGCCGGCGTGCGGAAGGGGCTGTCGCGCCGCACCAGCACCAGCTGCGGATCGGCCGTGGCGCGGGCCAGGGGGATGAGGTCCCCGAATTGCGGCAGGCTGGGGTTGCGGATCTGCGTCAGCAGATGCGTCTGCGTCACCAGGATGATGGTGTGGCCATCGGCGGGCTTGCTGGCCAGGTATTGCAGCGCCTGCGCGCCGCTGCCGGCCGTGCGGTTCACCACGGTGAATTCCTGCCCGAATTCGCCAGGCGCCTGCACCATCATCATCCGCGCCGTGATGTCCGTGCCGCCGCCGACGCCGGCATGGGTCACGACCTCGATCGTGCGGGAGGGGAAGCGTTCCTGCGCGCGGAGGCTAGTCGGCGCGGCGAGTGCGGCCGCCGCGCCGGCCATCAGCAGGTGGCGGCGATGGATCGTCCTGGTCATCGTCGTTTTCTCCCTTGCGCCCTTTGCCGGGCGTTGTCGTGGTATCGGTCGCGCGGAAGCGGCGCTTGCCGCCGGCGATATGGGCTTCGCCGGCGGCGCGCGCGGCGGGTGCATCCCCGGCGGCGATCGCCTTCAGGATGGCGGCGTGTTCGGCATTGCTCTCCCGCATGTTCTCCGGCTGCACCAAAGCGCGGCGGCGGAACAGGTGGAGCTCGTTGCCGAGGTCCTCATACAGGCGCTGGGATCGCGGGCCGCCGCCGAAACCCAGCAGGGCGGCATGGAATTCGAGGTTGGCGGCGTAGTAGCTGGGTGGGTCGTCGGCGCGGCGCGCCGTGTCCATCCGCTTCACCAGCGCCCGCAGCGCGGCCATCTGGGCGGGTGAAGCGGATTCCGCGAGCCGCGCGCAGGCCAGGCCCGTGATGGCGGCGCGCAGGTCGTAGATCTCCAGCGCTTCCTGCGCGCTGACGGTGCGGACATAGCTGCCCTGGTTGCGCACCGCGACGACCAGGCCCGAACGCTCCAGCCCCCGCACCGCTTCCCGCACCGGACCGCGGGAGACGCGAAGCTGCGCGGCCAGCTGCTGTTCGTTCAGGCGTTCCCCCGCCGGCAGGGCGCCGGAGAGGATCATGCGTTCGATTTCCTGGGCGACGAGGGAGGCGAGCGAGCGCGTGCGCACGATCTCCAGCGCGCTGGGCGCGGTACCACGCTCGGCTTGGGACATGTCCTCCATGGCGCGGAGGGTGCCGATGCGGACTGCCATCTGTCAACAGTTGGCGGAGGCGGATTTGCGCCGGCGGGGGGCGGTGCTAGACAGTCGCGGTCCAGGAGAAACCACCGATGACCCAGGCCCCCCAGGCTTCCTCTGCCCTGTCGCGCTTCACGGTGCTCGACCTCACCCGCGTGCGCTCCGGCCCCACCTGCGTGCGCCAGCTGGCCGATTGGGGCGCCAATGTCATCAAGATCGAGCTGCCACCCGCCCTCGATGAGGGCGACCCGATGGGCGGCCCGCGCGCGGGGTCGGACTTCCAGAACCTGCACCGCAACAAGCGGGCGATGACGCTGAACCTGAAGTCGCCCGACGGCGTCGCGCTGCTGAAGAAGCTGGTGGAGAAGGCCGACGTCGTCGTCGAGAACTTTCGGCCGGATGTGAAGAAGCGGCTCGGCATCGATTACGAGGCGCTGTCGGCGGTGAACCCGAAGCTTGTCTATGCCTCCATCAGCGGCTTCGGGCAGGACGGCCCCTATGCCACGCGGCCGGGCTTCGACCAGATCGCGCAGGGCATGGGCGGCCTGATGTCCATCACCGGCCTGCCGGGCCAGGGGCCGGTGCGCGTCGGCATCCCGATCGCGGACCTCTGCGCCGGGCTCTTCGCCGCGCAGGGCATCATGATCGCGCTGCTGGAGCGGGAAGTGTCCGGCAAGGGGCAGTGGGTGCAATCGTCGCTGCTGCAGGCGCAGATCTTCATGCTGGACTTCCAGGCCAGCCGCTGGCTGATGGAAGGCCAGGTGCCGAAGCAGGCCGGCAACAACCACCCGACCAGCATCCCGACCGGCGTCTTCACCACCAGCGACGGCTACATGAACATCGCCGCCAGCGGCAACAAGATCTGGGAACGCTGCGCCAAGGCGCTCGGCCGCGACGATTTGCTGGCCGATGGCCGCTACAAGACCGCCGCCGGCCGCAGCGAGCATCGCGATGAGCTGAACGCGGAAATCCAGAAGACGACGCTGACCAATACCACCGCGCATTGGGTGGCGGCGCTGAACGATGCCGGCGTGCCCTGCGGCCCCATCTACAAGGTGGATGAGATGTTCGCCGACCCGCAGGTCCAGCACCTCGGCATCGCCCAGAGGCTCAACGGGAAGCTCAATGGCGGCAACAAGGGGGAGGTCGCCTATGTCGGCCAGCCCATCCACCTGTCCCGCACGCCGAGCAGCATCGTGACGCACCCGCCGGAGCTGGGCGAGCACACGGATGAGGTGCTGGCCGAGCTTGGCCTGGACAAGGCCACCATCGACGACCTGCGCGCCCGCCAGGTGATCTGACACACCAGGAATGGCGTTGGCCGCCGAAAGGCGGCCCGCGCACAGACCGACATCGCAACCAGCGCCACAGCGCGTAGGCGCGAAGCCAAGCGGCAGCAGGCCGCGCCGGCGTTTGAGGAACAGAAAATGGACGGCATGATGGTGACGGGCAGCGAGAAGATGCTGGCCCGCAAGGCCGATGGCATCGGCTGGATGACCTTCAACAACCCGGAACGCCACAACGCCGTCTCCATGGAGATGTGGCAGGCCGCCGAGCGTATCCTGGCCGACTTCAAGGCCGATGATGCGGTCCGCGTCATCGTCGTGACCGGCGCGGGCGGCAAGGCCTTCGTCAGCGGCGCCGACATCTCCAAGTTCGAGAGCGAGCGCAGCGGCGAAGCGGCCGTCGCCGCCTACCAGGCGCAGACCGCCAAGGTCTATGACGCGCTGGCCGAATGCCCGAAGCCCACCATCGCGATGATCCAGGGCCATTGCATCGGCGGCGGCACCGCACTCGCCGTCTGCTGCGACATGCGCATCTGTGGTGAGACGGCGAGCTTCGGCGTGCCCGCGGCCAAGCTCGGCCTCGGCTACCCGCTGTCCGGCATCCGCCGCCTGGTGGACCTGGTCGGGCCGTCCTTCGCCAAGGAGATCTTCTTCACCGCGAAGAAGTGGGGCGCGGAGGATGCGCGGATCATGGGCCTCGTGAACCGCGTGGTGCCGAACGACAAGCTGGAAGACTTCGTCCTGGACTACGCGAAGACCATCGCGGGCAACGCGCCGCTGACGGTCGGCAGCGTGAAGTTCATCGTGGGCGAGGCGCTGAAGGACCGCGGCGCGGCGAACGAGGCCGCCTGCGACGCCATGGTGAAGGCGTGCTTCGCGAGCGATGACTACAACGAGGGCCGGAAGGCGTTCCTCGAGAAGCGGCCGCCGCAGTTCAAGGGGCGGTGAGTCCCGGTGGGGAAGGCGCTGCCTTCCCCACACCCCATTCGCCCCCTCTGGAAGATTTGGGGGGCAGAGCCCCCTGGACCATCGTCAATACAAGGGTTCCAAGGGCCCGCTGGCCCTTGGCAGGGGGTGCAGGGGGACGGCGTCCCCCTGCGGGCCTGTTTGCAGCCGCCAGTACGGCGCGGTAAAACCCCCGCCTCCCGCCCGTCCTCCGGAAGCCGAACCAATGCCCGCCTGGCAGTACGTCTACGTGATGAAAGACCTCACCAAGTCCTATCCGGGCGGGCGAGAGGTCTTCAAGGGAATCACCCTTTCCTTCCTCCCCGACGTGAAGATCGGCGTGCTCGGCCCGAACGGCGCCGGCAAATCCACGCTGATGCGCATCATGGCGGGGCAGGACAAGGAATTCGGCGGCGAGGCCTGGGCGGCGGAGGGTGCCCGCGTCGGCTACCTCTCCCAGGAACCGCATCTCGACCCCACCAAGACGGTGGGCGAGAACGTGATGGAAGCCTTCGCGGAGCTCTCCGCGCAGCTGCGCCGCTTCAACGAGATCTCCGACAAGTTCGCCGAGCCGATGGAGGAGGAGGAGATGAACACCCTCCTCGCCGAACAGGCCGAGCTGCAGGAGAAGATCGAGGCCGCGGAGGGCTGGGAGCTCGACCGGCGGATCGAGATCGCGCTCGATGCGCTGCGCTGCCCGCCCTTCGACAGCCCCGTGGGGCACCTGTCGGGCGGTGAGAAGCGGCGCGTGGCGCTGTGCAAGCTGCTGCTGGAAAAGCCCGACCTGCTGCTGCTGGACGAGCCGACGAACCACCTGGACGCGGAAAGCGTCTCCTGGCTCGAACAGACGCTGAAGGACTACAAGGGCGCCGTGCTGATCGTGACGCACGACCGCTACTTCCTCGACAACGTCACCAACTGGATCCTGGAAGTCGATCGCGGCCGGGGCTTCCCCTACCAGGGCAACTACTCCGCCTATCTCGACCAGAAGCGCAAGCGCCTGCAGCAGGAGGAGCGGGAGGAAAGCGCCCGCCAGCGGCAGCTCGCCAAGGAACAGGAATGGATGGGCCGCAGCCCCGCGGCGCGCCAGGCCAAGTCCAAGGCCCGCATCGCGGCCTATGAGGAGATGCTGGCCAAGCAGAATGAGCGGGCCGGCGGCGAGGCCGAGATCGTCATCCCCCCCGCGCCGCGCCTCGGCAATACCGTCATCACCGCGGAAGACCTGCGCAAGGGCTACGGCAACCGCCTGCTGATCGACAACCTCAGCTTCAAGCTGCCGCCGGGCGGCATCGTCGGCATCATCGGCCCGAACGGCGCCGGCAAATCCACCCTGTTCAAGATGATCACGGGGCTGGAGACGCCGGATGGCGGCAGCCTGGTGGTGGGTGAGACGGTGAAGCTCGGCTATGTCGACCAGTCCCGCGACAGCCTGGCGGACGACAAGACCGTCTGGCAGGAGATCTCGGACGGCATGGACCAGATCACCATCGGCAAGCGGACCGTCCCCTCCCGCGCCTATGTCGCCGCCTTCAACTTCAAGGGTGCGGACCAGCAGAAGCGAGTCGGCGTGCTCTCGGGCGGTGAGCGGAACCGGGTGCACCTGGCCAAGATGTTGAAGCGGGAACACAACGTCCTGCTGCTGGACGAACCGACCAACGACCTCGACATCGACACGCTGCGCGCGCTGGAAGATGCGCTGGAGGAATTCGCGGGCTGCGCCGTGGTGATCAGCCACGACCGCTGGTTCCTCGACCGCCTGGCCACCCACATCCTGGCCTTCGAGGGCGACAGCCACGTCGAGTGGTTCGAGGGTAACTTCGAGGCCTACGAAGCGGATAAGCGACGTCGACTGGGCGCCGCGGCGGACCAGCCGCACCGCATCAAGTACCGGCCGCTGGTCCGGTAGGACCTTGGTCCCCGCCAGGCTGGCGGAAGGCAACGGAATCACGACGGAGCGGCTTTCGCTCCGTCCCGTGGCGCCGGAGAACCTGCCCGATTTGATCCGCCTGAAGGCCGACGAGGCCGCCTTCGGCCTCATGCTCCATGGCACCCGCACGCCCGACCGGGCGCGGGAGGAGCTTGAGGACGACATGGAGTTCTGGCTGGTCCGGGGCTACGGCACCTGGGCCGTCTTCGAACGCGGCACCGGCGATTTCCTGGGCATCGCAGGGCTGATGGAACGCCCGGATGGCCGCGGAGTCGCGGTGCGCTTCGCGCTGTGGCCGTCCTGCCGCGGCAAGGGCTACGCGCGGGAGGCCGCCCGCGCCGCGCTCGCCTTCGGGTTCCGGCGGGGGCTGAAGCGGATCGTCGCCGTCGCCTGGGAAGGCAACCACGCCAGCCGGGCGGTGCTGACCGACCTCGGCATGGCGGAGTGCGACCGCTTCCACTACCGGGGGCGGGAGATGCTGGTCTTCGAGGCGTTTCCGCCGGCCGGGTGAGGGAAGGGGGCTTCAGCCCCCTTCGCGGGCCGCCAGCTGCTGGATCTGCTGGCGCATCGCCGTCAGCAGGCTGCCGACATTGCCGCCATTGCGGCTGATGACGCTGCTGTATTCGCTGCGCGTGGTCAGGCGCAGGCTGGTGCCTTCCGCGATCACGTCGACCACGCGCGGCACGCCGCCCACCTCCGCCACGCGCCAGTCGAGGCCGAAGGCCGCGGTGCCGGGGCGTTCGACGACGGTGTTGACCAGCACGTCCTCCTCCGTTCGCGCCTGGCTGCGGCCGAGGGAGAAGCGCACCCCCTGGTATTCGCCGAAGCGGGCGGAGAGGTTGCGGATCAGGATCTCCTCGAACAGCTTCAGGTATTCGGCCTGCTGCTCGGCGGAGGCGGTGCGCCAGAAACGGCCGAGGATGAAGCGGCCGACGCCTTCCACATCCACCGCGCGCCGCAGCACGGCGGCCACCCTTTCCCGCCGCTGCGCCACCGGGGCGCCGACGGCGTTGATGGCGGCCACCAGTTCCTCACCGGTCTGCTGGATGAAGGCGGTGGCGCGGGCGGGATCGATCTGCTGCGCATGGGCTGCCCGGCCCATCAGGGCCAGGCCGGCGGCGGCGATCAGCAGGCTGCGTCGGTCAAGCGTTTGCATCATGCGGTCCATCTGTAGGGGCGCGCGGGCAGCGATCAGCGCTGCGGCGTCGGCGCGCCCGGGCGGCCCTGTTGCGGCACGCCGGTGCCGGCCCCGAAGCCGGTCCCGCGCGCCGCCGCGGGGGCGCCACCCTGGTTGCGGATCTCCACAACGCGCCGCTGGCGATAGGCGCTGCGGATCGTGGCGTAAGGATCGAGTGATCCCGTCCTCACCTGCTCCACCGTCTCGATCAGGCTCTCCCGCGTGTCGAGGGCGGTGAGGGCGGTGCGGGTGATGGTGATGGCTTCCAGCGTCTCCCCGCTGTTGCCGGCCCAGGTCAGGGGGTGGAAGGCGGTATCGACTCCGGTTCCCACCAGGTCCCGCGGGTTGGACGGGCCGAGCACGGGGATGAAGAGGTAGGGGCCTTCCGGCGCGCCCCAGACGGCCAGGGTCTGGCCGAAATCCTCGGTGTGGCCGAGCAGGCCGAACTCCGTCGCGCGGTCGAAGACGCCGCCGATGCCGACCGTGGTGTTCACCAGGAACCGCCCCATCGTGGTGGCGGCACGCTGCGTGTCGCCCTGCAGCAGGTCGTTCACCAGGATGACGGGGGTGCGGAGATTCGCCAGCACGTTGCGGATGGCGGTGCGCAGTTCCGGCGGCAGGAAGACGCGGTAGATCTCCGCCGCCGGGCGCAGCACCAGGGTATCGATGCCGTCATGCACGAAGTAGGCGCCGCGGTTCAGCGGCTCCAGCGGGTCGTTGTTGGCGTTGAATTCGGCGACGGCTTCAGCATCCGCGGGGTCCGGGCGCGTGGCGCAGGCGGAAAGGCCGAGGGCCAGACCGAGTGCCAGCACCGGCACGGCAAGGCGCTTCGCCATCAGGCTCTGGCGGGGGGGCGTCATGCGGCTCAACGATGGACCTCCGAAGGGCGGAAGGGGTGGGGCACAACCTGACCGTGCGCGCCAGCCCTTCCCGGCCCGCAGGGTCTTCCTTATATGCGGCGCGGGCGGCCAACGGAACAACGGTGCCGCCGAAGTTACGAACAGTCATATCAACCGCGGGTTCCCGCCGGGTGGCGGGGCGGCCCTTCTGCGGCAGGCGAGAGAACGGACCGATGGACCAGGCCTATCCCGGCACCTTGCAGCGCTGGCTCACCGGCCCCCGCGTGGCCGGGCTTCCCGTGCCGAGCGAGATGCCGCCACCGAAGCTGTCCTTCGAGTTCTTCCCACCCAAGAACGAGGCCCTCGAGCAATCCCTCTGGGCCGCGATCCGGCGGCTGGAGCCGCTGGGCCCGCGCTTCGTCTCCGTCACCTACGGCGCCGGCGGCACCACCCGGACCCGGACGCATGAGACGGTGGCGCGCCTGGCGAAGGAAACCAGCCTGACCCCCGCCGCGCACCTGACCTGCGTCGGCGCCACCCAGGCGGAGGTCGATGAGGTCGCGCGCGGCTACCTGGAGGCCGGCGTCCGCCACATCGTGGCGCTGCGCGGCGACCCGCCGGCCGGCGCCAGCCAGTACACGCCGCATCCCGGCGGCTATGCGCAGGCCGAGGATCTGGTGCGGGGCCTTCGCCGAATCGGCGATTTCGACATCAGCGTCGGTGCCTATCCGGAAACTCATCCCGCCGCGACCTCGGCCGATGCGGACCTCGATTTCCTGAAGCGCAAGATCGACGCCGGCGCGACCAGGGCGATCACGCAGTACTTCTTCGACACGGACATCTACCTCCGCTTCATCGACCGTTGCGCGGCGGCGGGCATCACCGTGCCCATCGTCCCGGGCATCCTGCCCGTGTCTAATTTCTCCCAGGTGAAGAAGTTCAGCGCCATGTGCGGCGCCTCCGTCCCCGCCTGGATGGGCAAGCTGTTCGAGGGCCTGGACGAGGATGCGGAGACGCGCCGGATGGTCTCCGCGGCCATCGCGGCGGAACAGGTTCGGCTGCTGCAGGCGAACGGGGTGGACGAGTTCCACTTCTACACCTTGAACCGCGCCGACCTGACCTATGCCATCGCGCATCTGCTGGGGGCGCGCCCCAAGGCGGCCTGAACCCCGCCGGGGCCGAACGGCCTTCCCCTGGTTTCCCGCCGGGTCCAGCATGGCTGGACCGGCGTGAGACCGGAGGAGGAAGCGCCCATGACCCTGATCACCCGCCGCGCGGCTTTGCTGGCCGCGCCCGCCCTGGCTGTCCCCATCCTGGCCCTCGGCAGCCGCGCCGCGCGCGCCCAGGCCTTTCCGTCCCGCCCCGTCCGCATCGTCGTGCCCTATACGCCGGGCGGCGTCTCCGACATCACGGCCCGGCTGATCGCGGACCCCATGTCCGCTGCCATGGGCGTGGCGGTGCCGGTGGAGAACCGGGCCGGCGCCGATGGCGTGATCGGGACGGAGGCCGTGGCGCGGTCGCCCGCCGATGGGCACACCCTGGCGCTGGTTTCCGTGGGCCATCCCGTGAACGCGGCCTTCTACCGGCTGCCCTATGACACGATGCGGGACTTCACCTTCATCACCCTGACCACGCGGACGCCGCTGGTGCTCTGCGCCGCCCGGAATTTCGTGGCCTCCACGCCGGCGGAGCTGGTGGCGCATGCCAAGCGCAACCCGGCCGGGCATGTGACCTTCGCCGGCACGGGCGGCGTGGTGCGCCTGGCCCCGGTGCTGTTCGGCCAGCGCACGGGCATCGAGATGACCTATGTGCCCTATCGCGGATCGACCCAGGCGCATCCGGACCTGATCGCCGGGCGCGTCGACATCATGTTCGACACGGTCCCGGCCGCGCTGCCGCATATCCAGGCGGGCACGCTGAAGGCGCTGGCCACCACCGGCGCGACCCGCGCGCCGCAGCTGTCCGATGTGCCGACCTTGGGGGAGAGCGTGGCGGGGTTCGAGGCTTCGACCTGGGGCATGGTGATGGGCCCGGCCAACCTGCCCCCGCCGGTGCTGGATCGCCTGCACCGGGAGATCACCGCCGCCGTGCAGCGTCCCGATGTGGTGGCGCGGCATCGCACGCTGGGTGCGGAGGTCGTGGTCTCCAACCCCGACGATACCCGGACCTTCGTGCAGGCCGAGCTGGAGAAGTGGGGCGCTGCGGCGCGGGCGGCTGGCGTCCAGCCCCAGAATGCAGGGTAGCTGAAGACGGTCCAGGGCCGTCTCGGCCCTGGCGGATGGGGTCGGGGGAAGGCAGCGCCTTCCCCGCGACTCACCAGCGAACCACCTTCTCCGCCAGGAACAGCGTCGCGATCAGCGTCCCCGCGAAGATCAGCAGGTGCACCCGCACCGCGTCCTTCTTGTAGATCATCGCCGGCGGCGGGGTCGGCTCCGCGGAAGCGGCCAGCGCCGCCAGCCCCCGGGGTTCGGACGCCTGCGCCTTCGCCGCCATGGCGGCCGCCGTCTCCTCGGGTGTCAGGCAGGGGCCGAGATAGGTGAAGCGTTGCGCGGCCTCGGCGGCGGAAACGCTGCTGCCGTCCCAGACCATCCAGGCCCGCATCGCCCCGTTCCAGCCGATGGGCAGCGGCGCGCGGCCGGCATCGTCGGTGCGGGCGACCCAGTGCCAGGGCCGGTTGGCGTCGGCGGGTTCGCCGGGGCGGGCGGGGTTCGGCCAGGTCATGCGCTGCTTGCTTCCTCGGTATTGGGGGAAGCCTAGACCCGCCCGGCCGCGCCTGGGAACCGCCCTCAGCGCACCCCGCGCGCCCGCAGCGCCTCATAGACCGGGCGCAGCAGGAAGGGGCTCAGGAACAGGGGAAACTGGCAGAGCGCGAAGAACAGCAGGATGCGCGGATCCGTCGCCGCCGGCAGCACGGCGATGTAGAGCGCCATGTTCCGGTTGCCCGACAGCAGCCCGGCCGACAGCGCGATGCGCGTCCCCGCCACCGGCCGCATGGCGAGTGCCGTCAGGATGTTCAGCCCGAAATTCCCCGCGAAGGCCAGCGCGATGCCGCCCGCGACCCAGAGCGGTTCCGCCAGGATCTTCGCCTGCATGCCGTCCATCACGCCGAAGCCGTAGAGCACGACAAGCAGCACCACCGCGCCATCCACCGCGCGTCCCGTGCGTTCCAGCCGCGCCGGCCCCGCCAGCCGCCGGATGATCATGGACAGCACCAGCGGCAGCCCCACCACCAGCGCCAGCCGGGTCATCAGGGCGGAGAGCGAGATGGCCAGGTCGATCCCCAGCAGCCCGAGTGCCAGGGGCGGCGCGATGAAGGGCACCAGCAGGGTGGACAGCACCGACACCACCAGCGCGATCTCCCCATCCAGCCCCACCAGGCGCGCGAAGGCGGGGGAGGAGGTGGCAGCACAGCCCGTCGCCATGATCACGACCGCGGCACCCAGCGGCCCGTCCAGCCCGATCAGCCGGGTGATGGCGAAGACGATCAGCGGGCAGGCCAGCAGCAGCCACACCAGCAGCCCGGCCACCATCAGCGGCCGGCGAAGGTAGCCCAGCACCTGCACGAAATCGACGCGCAGCAGCACCAGCGTCATCAGGCAGAAGACGCCGGGGGAGACGAGGTCGCGCGTCGCGCTGGCCAGCGGCGGGAAGATCACGCCGGCGAAGACGCCGAAGCCCAGCAGCGCACCGCCATGCCGGGCCGACCATTCGAAGGGGGCGAGAAGGTTGCGCAAGGCCTGGCGGTTGGAGTTGTTCGCTCCGTGTTCTATATCCAAGGCGTGCGATCCCGTCATCTCCCCGTCCTCGTCACCGCCGCGTTGCTGTTCGCGGTCCCGGCCTTCGCGGCCTGCACCTCCCCGGCCGCGCCGGAGGTCGTGTGGCGGCGCTGCCTGCTGGATGGGCGGGACCTGACCGGCGTCGATCTCAGCCGCGGGCATCTCCGCGATTCCTCGCTGCAGCGGGCGAAGCTGGCGCAGGCGAAGATGGTCGGGGTGGACGCCACCGATGGGCGCTTCCTGTCGGCGGACCTGACCGGCGCCGATTTGACGGAAGCGGTGCTGCGAGAGGCCGATTTCACCCGCGCCATCATGCGCGGCGCGGTGCTGGTGCGCGCCGACCTCCGCCGCGCCCGCCTGTTCCGCGCGGATCTCACGGGTGCGGACCTCACGGGTGCCGATTTGACCGGCGCCGATTTCTCCGGCGCCATCCTGGATGGCGCGCGATGGACGGATGGCCAGCGCCTCTGCGCGGCGGGGAGCGTCGGCACATGTCAGTAACCGCGCCCGACTACATCACCCGCCTGAACCCGGAGCAGCGGGAGGCGGTGGAAGCCCTGGACGGGCCCCTGCTGGTGCTGGCCGGCGCGGGCACGGGCAAGACCCGCGTGCTGACCACGCGCTTCGCCCATCTGCTGATGACCGGCAAGGCCAGGCCGTGGGAGGTGCTGTCCGTCACCTTCACCAACAAGGCCGCGAAGGAGATGCGGGAGAGGGTCGCCGCCATCATCGGCCGCCCGGTGGAGGGCCTTTGGCTTGGCACCTTCCACGCGCTCTGCGCCCGGATGCTGCGGCGGCATGCCGAACTCATCGGGCTGCGCACCAACTTCACCATCCTCGATGCCGATGACCAGATGCGCCTGCTGAAGCAGGTGATGGCGGCGGCCAATATCGACAGCAAGCGCTGGCCCGCGCCGGGGATGATGGCGGTGATCCAGCGCTGGAAGGATCGCGGCCTGACGCCTTCGCGCATCACGGCCGCCGAGGACAGCGATTTCGCCAACAATCGCGCCAGCGAGATCTATGCGGCCTACCAGCGGCGCCTGCTGGAACTGAACGCCGCCGATTTCGGCGACCTGCTGCTGCATGTCACGGAAATCCTGCGCACGCGCCCCGACGTGCTGGCGGATTACCATCGCAGCTTCCGCTACATCCTGGTGGACGAATACCAGGACACCAACCTGGTCCAGTATCTCTGGCTCCGCCTCCTCGCCCAGCATGAGGACCCCAACCGCCGGAACATCTGCTGCGTCGGCGACGATGACCAGTCGATCTATTCCTGGCGCGGCGCGGAGATCGAGAATATTCTTCGGTTTGAGAAGGATTTTCCCGGCGCCCGCATCGTGCGGCTGGAATCCAACTACCGCTCCACCAAGCCCATCCTGGCGGCCGCCGCGGGGCTGATCGCGCGCAACACAGGGCGCCTCGGCAAGACGCTGCGATCCGGCCGCAACGATGCCTCCGGCGACAAGGTGCGCGTGGTGTCGCTCTGGGACAGCGAGGATGAGGCGCGCATGGTCGGCGACCGGATCGAGGCCGCGCGCCGGTCCGGCCACCCGCTCTCGGAAATCGCCATCCTGGTGCGCGCCGGCTTCCAGACGCGCAGCTTCGAGGAACGCCTCATCACCCTCGGCCTGCCCTACCGCGTCGTCGGCGGGCTGAAATTCTACGAGCGCGCGGAGATCCGCGACGCCATGGCCTATCTCCGCATCGTCCAGCAGCCCGCGGACGACCTGGCCTTCGAGCGCATCGTGAACACGCCCAAGCGCGGGCTTGGCGATAGCGGGCTGCGCGCCATCCATGAATTGGCCCGCGCGCAGGCCATCCCGCTCTCCGTGGCGGCGGAACGCATCGCGGAGACGGATGCGCTGAAGCCCAAGCCCCGCACGGCTTTGCGCGAACTCATGCGCGGCTTCGCCCGCTGGCGCGCGGTGAATGAGAAGGAAGGCCATGTCGTGGCCGCCGCGACGGTGCTGGACGAAAGCGGCTACACCGAAATGTGGAAGCTCGACCGCAGCCCGGAAGCGCCGGGACGGCTCGACAACCTCAAGGAACTGATCCGCGCGATGGGGGACTACCCGTCGCTCGCCGGCTTCCTCGACCATGTCGCGCTGGTCATGGAGACGGATGAGAACGCGGAGCAGGAGCGCATCCAGCTGATGACGCTGCACGCCGCCAAGGGGTTGGAATTCGACACCGTCTTCCTGCCGGGCTGGGAGGAAGGGCTGTTTCCCTCCCAGCGCAGCATGGATGAGGGGGGCGAGAAGTCGCTGGAGGAGGAACGGCGCCTGGCCTATGTCGGCATCACCCGCGCCCGGAAGACCGCCGTCATCAGCCACGCCGCCAATCGCCGCATCTACGGCAACTGGACGTCGTCGCTGCCGTCGCGCTTCCTCGATGAATTGCCGGCCGACGCCATCCAGCGCGAGGGCGCTTCCCAGATGCGCCAGCACCGGATGGCGGACACGCCATCGGTATTCATGGGCCAGCAGGGCCTTATGGCCCGCCGCCCGCGCGTGATCGAGGCCGGTCCCTGGGAGGTGAAGGAACGCCCTGCCCCCGCATCGGGAATCGCGAAGGGGGAGCGGGTGTTCCACCAGAAATTCGGCTACGGCACCGTCGTCGCGGTGCAGGATGATCGCCTCGACATCGAATTCGACCATGCCGGGGAAAAGCGTGTGCTGGACCGGTTCGTGCAGAAGGCAGGCGACGTCTGATGGTGCGTGATACCTATTCGATGCAGCGGGACCGGCGCGCCGATCCGCTGGAATCCATCTGGATGGACGGCCTGCCGGAGGATGCGGTGCCGGCCTTCGAATCGGCCTTCCTGACGCATTGCCGCTCCGTCGCCCTGTTCAAGGACGACCCCACCGATACCTGGCGGGTGGAGGGCGTGCGCCCGCAGGGCTCGCCGGATGGCGAATTCGCCGGCGCCCTGGCGCTGGCCGCCCTGATGGCCGGGATCGAGCAGCCCGCGCTGCAGGTGGCGCCCGTGGAGGCCGAGGGCTGGCTCGCCCGCACGCTGTCCTCGTTCGAGGAAATGCCGATCGGCGGCGATGTGCTGGTGCGGCCGACCCATGTGGCGCCGCGGCGCCTCTATGGCCGCACCGTGCTGACCTTGGATGCCGGCATCGCCTTCGGCTCGGGCGAGCACAATTCGACCCGCGGCTGCCTGATCGCCTTCGAGAAGGTGGCGCGGGACCGGCGGCCGAAGCGGCGGCTGCTCGACCTCGGCACCGGGTCGGGCATCCTGGCCATGGCGGCGGCGAAGCGGCTGAAGCGGCCCGTGCTGGCGACCGATATCGAACCCTGGTCGGTCCGGGTGGCGCATGACAATGCCCGGATGAATGGCGTTGGTCGTCTGGTTCGCGCACGCCTGGCCGATGGCTGGCGGGACCGGCATGTGAAGGCCGGGCGGCGTTACGATGTGGTCTTCGCCAACATCCTGGCGCGGCCGCTCTGTTCCATGGCCTGCGCCATGTCGGTCGGCCTGGCGCCGGGGGGCACGGCCATCCTGGCGGGGCTGCTCGGCACCCAGGCGCGGATGGTGCTGGCGGCGCATCGGCGGCGCGGCATGGTGCTGGAACGGATGCTGCCGCAGGGCGCCTGGACGACGCTGGTGCTGCGCCGGCGCTGAATCATGCAGCGAGGCCGGCTTCCTTGCGGAAACCGGCCCCGTGCTTCCGCCCGGGGACCCGCCGGGGTCCCCGGTGGGTAACTCAGGCGGCGATCGCCTTGCCGGCCAGGGCGACGTTGCCGTTGGCAGGGCGCGGCGCCAGGCCGTTCGCCGGGCGCGGCTGGCTTGCGCTGAAGCCGGGCTCGAAGACGCGGGTGATATCGCTGCGGGTCAGGCCGATATCGGCCAGCTCGCGGTCCGTCAGGGCGCGCAGGTTCTCATAGGTCCGGCGACGTTCCGGCCAGGCGCGGACGGCCTCGGCGGCGGAAATCAGGCCGTGGCCGATGGCGGAGAAAAGCTTCCGCACGCCGGCGGCGATGGCCTCGTCCCGCGCGCGCATGGCGGCGAAGCGGATGGCTTCGAGCTCGGTCTCGCGCGTCATGCGGGTGGTGGCGGCGTGGGGGAACAGGCCAACCTGTTCCTCGGGGATGCGGGCGTTCATGATGACCTCTGTTGTGGTGCGTGGCCGGGAAGGTTCTGTCCCCGGCCGCGCTTCGCAGGTGCAACATAGGTGTTTGCGCGCCACAGGTGATGCGGTGAGGCAACAGCCGAGCCATGCGCCAAGCGCATGAGAATCTGTGGACACATGTTTCAACGTTAGAGCTTCGGTAACACATCCCGTGACGCAACCCGCCCCCCACACCCGCCTCGCCGCCCTCCGCGCCCGGTTCGACGCAATCGGCGTCGATGGCCTGCTGGTCCCGCGCGCCGATGCCTTCCTCGGCGAATACGTCCCCGCCTCGGCGGAGCGCCTGGCCTGGCTGACGGGATTCACCGGCTCCGCCGGCCTCGCCCTGGTCCTGAAGGACCGCGCCTTCCTGTTCATCGATGGCCGCTACACCACCCAGGCGCGGCAGGAGGTCGATGCCGGCCTCTGGGAATTCCGCCATCTGATCGACCAGCCCCCCGCCAGCGTCCTGAAGGCGGAGGCACCGGCGGCGCGCATCGGCTACGATCCCTGGCTGCACCCGGAATCGGCGCTGGATCGCCTCGCCCAGGCCGGTGTCACCCTCGTCCCGCTGGCGGCCAATCCGCTGGATGCCATCTGGACCGACCGGCCCGCCCCGCCCGCCGCCCCTGCCATCCCCCACCCCATCGCCTTCGCGGGGGAGGAGGCCGCGGCGAAGCGGGCGCAAGCCGCCGCCAGCCTCGGCGCGGCGGGGCAGGGCGCCGCGGTGCTGGCCGATGCCCATTCGGTCGCCTGGCTGCTGAACATCCGGGGCAGCGACCTGGCCCATACGCCGCTGGCGCTCGCCGTCGCGATCCTGGATGCGACGGGGGCGGTGGACCTCTTCCTCGATCCCGCCCGCGCCGATGCGTCGCTGCGCGACCATCTCGGCAACGCCGTGGCGCTGCACCCGCCCGGCAGCCTGCGGGACCATCTGGCCGGGCTGGCCGGCCGCAGGGTCCGTCTGGACCCGGACGTGACCCCCGCCTGGTTCGGCCAGGCGCTGCGCGAAGCCGGCGCCACGCCGGAAGCGGGGGAGGACCCCTGCCGCCTGCCGCGCGCCCGGAAGAACGCGGTGGAACAGGATGGCGCGCGGGCCGCCCATCGCCGGGATGCCGTGGCGCTGGCCCGCTTCCTGGCCTGGTTCGCGCAGGCCGCGCCGGGCGGCGGGCTGACGGAGATGTCCGCCGCCGCCCGCCTGCTGGCCCTGCGGGCGGAGGGCGCGCATTTCGTGGCGGAAAGCTTCCCCGCCATCAGCGGCGCCGGGGAGCACGGTGCCATCATCCATTACCGCGCCACCCCCGCGACCGACCGCGCGATCCGGCCCGACGAGGCCTATCTGATCGACAGCGGCGCGCAGTACCGGGACGGCACCACGGACGTCACCCGCACCCTCTGGACCGGCCCGGGCGATCCGCCGGCGGAGCTGTGCGAACGCTATACAAGGGTGCTGCAGGGCCATCTGGCGCTCTCCGCGCTGCGCTTCCCCGAAGGCATCGCCGGCCCGCACCTGGATGCGCTGGCGCGCCGGCCTCTCTGGCTCGCGGGCCTCGACTACGACCATGGCACCGGCCATGGCGTCGGCAGTTTCCTGGCGGTGCATGAGGGCCCGGCCGGCATCAGCCGCGCCGCGAAGCCGGTGCCGCTGGCGCCCGGCATGGTGCTGTCCAACGAACCGGGCTTCTACCTGCCCGGCGCCTACGGCATCCGGATCGAGAACCTGCTCCTCGTCCAGCCCGCGCCGTCCCTGACCGGCCAGGTCAAGCCCTTCCTGCGGTTCGAGACGCTGACCCTCGCCCCCTATGACCGGCGCCTGGTGGCCCTGCCGCTGCTGGCGCCGGCGGAGCGCGCGCAGGTCGATGCCTATCACGCCCGGGTCCTGGCGGAGATCGGCCCGCTGCTGGACGATGGCGACCGGGCCTGGCTCGCGGCGGCCTGCGCCCCGCTGGCGTGACGGGGCGGAACGAGCCGCCATCGTTTGAAGTACAACTTATGCGGGTATTTTGTGGCGTTGCGGTGAAAACAGTTGTTGAGTGAGGCGGTCAACTTCCGCTTCACCTGCCGCTGCGACCCTGGAGCCCATGCCAAGCCCCCCTTTCCGTCGCCGGACCCTGCTCCTCACCCTCGCCGCCCCCGCCCTGGGGGGAGCCGCCGCCGGATTGCGCGCGCTGGAGGCCGCCGAATGGCAGGCCTTCTGCACGCGCTTCCTGGAGCCGGACGGACGGGTGGTGGATGGCGGCAATGGCGGCATCTCCCATAGCGAAGGGCAGGGCTGGGGCCTGCTCTGCGCCGAGCGGGCGCATGACCGGGACGCCTTCGACCGGATGTGGGGCTGGACGCGGCGGACGCTGGCGCGGCGCGGCGATGCGCTGTCCTCCTGGCGCTGGCGGCCGGAAGGCTCGGGCGGCCTCGTGGATGATCCGAACAACGCCACCGATGGCGACCTGATGATCGCCTGGGCGCTGCTGCGCGCCGCGCAGCGCTGGCCGGATGGCGATTATGGCGCGCAGGGCGTGGCGATCGCCCGCGACATCCTGCGCCTGCTGGTGCGCCAGGTGGGGGAGGAGACGGTGCTGCTGCCCGGCGCCGCCGGCTTCGAGCAGCGGGACCATGTCGTGCTCAACCCTTCCTACTACGCCTTCCCCGCCATGCGGGCGCTGGCGCAGGTGGTGCCGGACCCGCTCTGGCTACGGCTGGCGGCGGATGGGCTCTCCATGCTCCGTCGCGCGCGCTTCGGCCGCTGGGGCCTGCCGCCGGACTGGGTGGCGCTGCCGCGCGCGGGCGGGCGGCCTGTCCCGGCGCCGGGCTGGCCGGCGCGCTTCTCCTATGATGCGGTGCGGGTGCCCCTCTACCTCGCCTGGGCGGGGCTGGGGCGGGAACCGGCGGTGGCCAGCGCGGTGCGCTTCTGGCTCGACCCGCAGCATCCGCGCCTGCCGGCCTGGGCGGACCTGACCTCCGACAGCGTCTCCCCCTACGCGGCCTCCCCGGGCATCCGGGCGATCGTGCTGGTGGCCACCGCGCGCCAGGGTTCGATGGCGACGCCTTTTCCGATCCTGCCGACGGTGGACGAAGCCCGGGACTATTATTCAGCCGTGTTGACCCTCCTCGCGCGTCTCGCTTGGAGAGATTCGTGAAAGAGTAAAAGTTGGCGATGCTTTGGAGACGGGGATTGGCTATTCCCTTAACGGCCTTGGCACGGCATGTTGCATTGCAATCGGGGGTTCATTGCATATGGCGCAGGATACGGATGTGGCACGGGTGGCCGCCGCGTTGCGCGCCCCGGCCATCCGATATCGTAGTTTCGGTAACGAACCGGTCAGGACGCCGCCACCCGCGCCTGAGCCGGATGGGTATTCGCTGCTCAGCGCGATGACGCAGGCGGCGGAAACGCCGCAGGAACAAGCACTTCCGCCTGCCGAGGCCTGGCAGCCCCCGCCCGCCGAACCCGCGCCCGCCGCCTGGGCCGAAGCGCCGCCGCTCCCGTCCTGGCCGGAACCCGCGGCTCCCGCCTGGTCCGCGCCGCCCGTCCCGTCCTGGCCGCCCCCGGCCGCGCCCGGCTGGCCCGACTCGCCGCAGGAGATGGTGCAGGAACAGCCCGCCCGCGCCGAGCCGCAGCCGCCCTCCTGGGCGGCTCCCGCCCTGCCGCCCCTGCCGCCTCTGCCCGCGGAGCATGCCTGGACTCCGCCGCCGGCACCGGTCCCCGCTTCGGCGCCGGCCGCCGAATTGCCGCCCCTGCCGCCCTTGCAGGCCCTGCCGCCGCTGCCCGCGGCACCGCTTCCGGGCACGGCTTCGCCCATCGCCCCCGCTGCCGCGCCGGGCTGGACGCCCGCCGCGCCCGAAGCGCCGCCGCCCGTCGTCGCGGCGCCGGCCCTCGTGCAAGCGCCCGTGCCGTCCCCGATCCCGTCCCCCATGGCGGCTCCCACCTTCGCGCCCCCCGCCCCGGTCCCCGCCGGCCGGCCGGGGGTGGAGGCCATGACGCTGCTGCGCGCGGCCGACATGGTGGCGCCGCTGCCGCCGCCGCCTCGCACCGGGCTGACCACGCTCGCGGCCCTGTCCACCGGCGGCGGCGCGCCGGCCGACTCGCCGCGCAGCCTGTTCCCGCTGATCGAGGCGCTGGACCTGCCCGGTGGGATGCCCGGCGGGATGCCGGGTGGGATGCCGCCTCGGCGCGATGCCGCCACCGCCGTGCCGCCGCCCTACGCCATCCCCGCCCTTCGCGCCCAGCCGGCCCTGGTGCCGGCGGCGGAGGTCGAGATGGCGCTGCCTGACCTGCTTCGCCTGCTGGCGGCCGGATCCGCCGGCGCCGCTGATGCCTATTCCGCTATGCGCCGCCCCGTGCGCGCAGACCGGCGAACGACTTGACCGGAGGCTTTCTTCGCCCATGCCCCTGATCTGCTTTGCGTCTCCCAAGGGCGGCGTCGGCAAGACCACCCTGGCCGCCAACCTCGCCGACGCGCTTCAGCGCGACGGCAGGCGCGTGCTGGTGATGGATTTCGACCCGCAGAACACGCTGCGCCTGCATTTCGGCGTGCCGCTGACCGACATGGGCGGCTTCACCGCGGACCTGCCGCGACGGCCGGACTGGCGTTCCTGCGTGCGGGAAACGCCGTCGGGCGTGATGGTCCTGCCGCATGGCGCGATGGAACTGCGCGGCGCGCTCGGCCTGGCCGCGGCGCTGGAGCGTGACCCGGACCTGCTGGCCGCGCCGATGCGCGCCATCCTGGCCGATCCCGGCCTGACCGTGATCGCCGATACCTCCCCGGGCCCGTCCCATGCGCTGGCGGTGCTGGTGCCCATGGCGTCGATGGTGGTGGCGGTGCTGCAGGCGGAAGCGATCAGCGCCGCGCTGATCCCGGATATCGACAGCGGCCGCTTCCTCGGATCGGGCACCATGGCGGCGCTCTTCGCCGGGCGACTGCGCGTGGTGCTGAACGAGGTCGACCTGAATTCCCGCCTCTCCCGCGCCGCGGCGGATGCGGTGGCCCGCCACCTCGGCCCGCGCCTGCTCGGCGCCGTCAGCCGGGATGAGACGCTGGCCGAGGCCCTGGCCATGCAGAAGCTGGTGCAGGAGATCGCGCCCGACTCGCGCGCTGCCGAAGACATCCGCGGCATCGCCCGCGCGATCGAGGCCGCGCTGCCCAACGCGCCCGAGAGCTTCGGCCTCGGCTGGGGCGCGCGATGAGCTTTGGCCAGGCGCTACGCCACGGCCGTGCCTTCAGGGGCGGCATCTGGGGCCGCCCGTGGATCTCGCTGCCCATCATGGTCCTCGCGGCCCTGATCGGAACGACGTTCATCGTCGCGCCGCTGGATGCGGAGCAGCAGGCCTGGCTCGCCGTCGCCGGCTTCCTGCTGTACCTAGTGGCGGACCGCATCCCCGGGCGGGGGATGACGATCTTCATCGTCCTCGTCTCCGTCCTCGTCTCGCTCCGCTACATCCATTGGCGGCTGGTGGACACGCTGGAATTCACCAGCTTCTCCCAGACCTTCCTCGGCACCGGGCTGCTGCTGGCGGAAGTCTATGCCATCTCCACCATGCTGCTCGCCTATCTCCAGGTGATCTGGCCGCTGGACCGCAAGCCGGTCCCGATGCCGGACGACCCGGAGGAATGGCCGACCATCGACGTCTTCATCCCGAGCTACAACGAACCGCTGGAGGTGGTGAAGCCCGCCATCTACGGCGCGCTGGCCATGGACTGGCCGCGCCACAAGATGAACGTCTTCCTGCTGGATGACGGGCGGCGCGACGAATTCCGGCGCTTCTGCGAACAGGTGGGCTGCAACTACGTCATCCGCGCCGACAACAAGGGCGCCAAGGCCGGCAACATCAACGCCGCGCTGAAGAACACCACCGGCGAATACATCGCGATCTTCGATTGCGACCACGTCGCCACCCGCGCCTTCCTCCAACTCACCGTCGGCTGGCTGCTGCGGGACCGCGACCTCGCCATGGTGCAGACCCCGCACCATTTCTACTCGCCCGACCCGTTCGAGCGGAACCTGGCCTCCGGCCAGCGCGTCCCCAATGAAGGGCTGCTCTTCTACGGCCTGGTGCAGCAGGGGAATGACCTCTGGAACGCCGCCTTCTTCTGCGGCTCCTGCGCCGTCATCCGGCGCGAGGCGCTGGAGGAAGTGGGCGGGGTGCCGACCGTGACGGTGACGGAAGACTGCCACTGCTCCCTCAAGATGCAGCGGCGCGGCTGGCGCACGGCCTATCTCCGCATCCCGCTGGCCGCCGGCCTCGCGACCGAACGCCTCATGCTGCATATCGGCCAGCGCATGCGCTGGGGCCGGGGCATGATCCAGATCCTGCGGATCGAGAATCCGATGACGGCGGAGGGGCTCCGCTTCGCCCAGCGCTGCTGCTACTTCATGTCGCAGTTCCACTTCCTGTTCCCGCTGCCGCGCTTCGTCTTCCTGACGGCGCCGCTCGCCTTCCTGCTGTTCGGCGAAAGCATCATCGCGGCCAGCCCGCTGGCCATCCTGGCCTATGCCGGCCCGCACATCCTGCATTCGGTCGGTGCGACCAGCCGCCTGTCCGGCCATGTGCGCCACAGCTTCTGGTCCGAGATCTATGAGACGGTGCTGGCGCTCTACCTGATCCCCGTCATGCTCGCGACGCTGCTCGACCCGAAGAAGGGCAAGTTCAACGTGACCGACAAGGGCGGCACGCTGCAGGAAGGCTTCTTCGACCTGCGCGCGGTCGGCCCCAACATGGTGCTGACGCTGGCGCTGATCGCGGGGCTGCTGTCCGGCATCTACGGCCTGACGACCAACCCGGTGGAGAGCCTGGATTTCCAGGCCTTCGCGCTGAACTTCATCTGGGCATTGCTGTCCTTCGTCGTCGTGCTCGCCGGCCTCGCCGTCGGCCGCGAAAGGCGCCAGGTGCGCGAACGCGCGCGCGTCGGCGCCGTGGTCGCGGCGAATGTGGTGCTGGCCGATGGCCGCGTGCTGGAAGGGGAGACGATGGACCTCTCCCTCGGCGGCGCGGCGGTGACGGTCGATCGGCCGGAGGGCGTCGCGGATGACGCGGCGGTGACGCTCGAACTCGATGTTGGATCGGAATGGGTGGCCATCCCGGCGGAGATCCTCCGCTGGAACGAAGGTCGCCTGCAGGTGCGCTTCGCGGCGCAGACGCTGCATGACGAAGGCAATATCGTCCGCGCCGTCCTTGGCCGCGCGGATGCCTGGGTGGATTGGGACGACGTGCGAGAAGACAAGCCTCTCCGCAGCCTGGCGGAGGTTGCCCGCTCGATCGGCGGCCTGTTCCGTGGCGACAGCCAGTTCTCCTTCTTCGTGCGCCGCGGCAAGCGGGCCAAGCCCACGGTGCGCATCGTGCCGCCGCCGGGTTCGGAAGGCGCCGACACGGTGGTGGCCGGAGAGGATGCGACACCGCCCGCCCCCACGCGCCGCCCACGCGGCGAATCCAGCATCCGCCGCGCCGCCGCCATCGCGCTGATGCTGGCGCTGGGCGCGCCCGGCATCGCCGCCGCGCAGGTCAACCTGCGCGGCGCCCCGCCGCCGCCCGCCGCCTTGCAGCCCGGGCCGCAGGGCCTGCCGCTCAACCTGCCGCCGCAATCCCCCGGGGTCGGCACCTTCGGCGCGCCGTCGGCCCAGGGCGGCGCGCAGCCTCTGATGCCCGGCGCGGGCTCGCCCTTCGCGGCCCCGGCTGCGGGGCCGGCGCCGACCTCGGGTGGCTTTGCCGCGCCGCCGCCCGCGCTCGGTGGCGGCCTGCTCTCCACCCCGCAGGGCCAGGGCGCCGGCCAGGCCGCCGCGCCGCTCTCCGGCGGGCCGCTGCCCGCGGCGCAGCCCGGCTTCCTCGGCGGCGTGCCGATGGTGGGCAGCTTCGGCTCCCCCACTGGCGACGGCTCCTCCCGCACCGAGACGCGGACGCTCCGCCAGCTCGGCCTGCGCGCGCCGATGCAGATGCGCGGCACCTCGGACCTCCAGGGCGTGCTGTTCGGCGTGCGGGGCGATGAGGTGGTGACGGCCGCGCGCCTCGTCCTCCAGGGCGCGACCAGCCCGGCGCTGATCCCGGAATACAGCCAGATCGCGATGTCGCTGAACGAGCAGTTCGTCGGTGTCATCAACCCCGACCGCAACCGCCCGGCCTTCGGCCCACTGGAATTCCCGATCAACCCGGTCTTCTTCGCCGATCTCAACCGCCTGAACTTCCGCTTCACCGGCCGCTACACGGTGGAGTGCAACGACCCGCTCTCCGGCCTGCTCTGGGCCAATGTCTCCGACCTCTCGACCCTCCAGGTGACGCTGGAACGCCTGCCCCTGCAGCGTGACCTGGCGCGCCTGCCCGAGCCCTTCTTCGATCCCCGCCTGCTGCGGGAGCCGCTGATCCTGCCGGTCGTCGTCTCCGAAGGCGCGGGCAATGATTCGCTGAAGGCGGCGGCCTCCGTCGCCTCCTGGTTCGCGGTGCAGGCGGATTATCGCGGCGCGAGCTTCCCCGTCTCCTTCCAGCTGCCGCCGCGTGGCAACACGGTGGTGATCGCCGCGGGGAATGAACAGATCGCGGGGATGAACCTGCCGCGCTTCGACGGGCCGACGCTCGCCCTGGTGCCGCATCCCGCCGACCCCTTCAGCCTGCTGCTGATCGTGGGTGGCCGCACCGGGGCTGAAGCCGCGCAGGCCGCCACGGTACTGGCCGGCAGCAAGGAAGCCCTGGCGGGTGAGGTCGCGGTGGTGCAGCCCATCACGCTGCCGCCGCGCCAGCCCTATGACGCGCCGCGCTGGATCCGCAGCGACCGGCCTGTGCGCTTCGGCGAACTGGTCGATCCCAGCGAATTGCAGGCCTATGGCTACGCGCCGGGCCCGATCGCGCTGCCCTTCCGCACGGCGCCCGACCTCTACACCTGGCGCGGCCGTCCGCTGCCGGTGGACCTGCACTACCGCAGCCCGCCCGGCCCGATCATGGATGTCGCGGTATCGCGCCTCGATGTCGCGCTGAACGATATCTACCTGCGCAGCCTGCCGCTCAGCCCGCCGGAAGCGCCCTGGCCCATCAATCTGCTGAGCCGCCAGATCGGCCAGGCAGACCGGCAGAGCTCCCGCTTCGGCCTGCCCGCCTACCTGATCTTCGGCATGAACGAATTGCAGCTGCGCTTCGACATGCGGCCGATGCATCGCGGCGACTGTGTGGCGGTGCCGGCGGATGTGCGCGCCTCCATCGATCCCGACAGCACGATCGACCTGACCGACGCCTACCGCTTCACCACCCTGCCGAACCTCGCCTTCTTCGCGGGCTCCGGCTTCCCCTTCACGCGCATGGCCAATTTCAGCGAAACCGCCGCGGTGCTGCCGGAACGGCCGAACACGGTGGAACTGTCCTCCTTCCTGACCCTGGTCGGGCGCCTCGCCTCCCATGTCGGCCACGCCACCACGGGGATGGAGGTCGTCCGCCCCGGCGGCATGGAAGCCGTCGCGGCGCGGGACCTGCTGGTGATCGGCACGCTCGGCCGCCAGCCCGCGCTGAACACGCTGCTGCGGGACGACGGGCCGGTGAAGCTGGACGGCAACCGCCTGTCCGTCGCGCTGCCCGACACGATGGAGAGCTTCCGCAACCTGTTCCTGGGCGATGAGCCGCGGATCGCGCGCGAACAGGCTTCCGCGCTGCTGACCTCGACCGGCGATGGCCTCGGCATCATGATGGGCTTCGAAAGCCCGCTGCGTTCCGGCCGTTCCGTGGTGGCGCTGACCGGCACCACGCCGCAGGGGCTGGAGATGATGCTGGCCGCGCTGCGCGACCCGGAGCAATCGCCCCGCATCCAGGGCGACCTCGCCATCCTCAGCGGCGGCCGGATCAGCAGCTTCTCCCTGGGCGGCCACTACACCGTCGGCACCCTGCCGCCGCATGTCTGGCCGCAGTATTTCATGTCCACCAGGCCCGACCTGCTGCTGCTGCTGCTGGTCGCCTCCTGTGCCATCGTCGCCATCCCCGCCTACTGGGCGCTGCGTCGCCGCGCCGCCATCCGCCTCCGGACCCGCACGACATGATGTCCCTGCGACCCCCGTCTCCCCGCAGCCTGCGCGCCGGCCTGCTCGGCACCGCGCTCGTCGCCGCGTCGCTGGTGGCGCCGCCGGCCTTCAGCCCCGCGCTGGCCCAGGAACGCGGCGTGGCCGCGCTGCTGGACCAGGCGAATTACTGGAAGCTGCAGAACCGCCCGGACCAGGTGATCCGCACCCTGGAACGCGTGCTGCAGGTGGATGCGCGCAACGCCGATGCCCTGTCCGGCATCGCGGAGGCGCAGGCCCAGCTCGGCAACACCGCCCAGGCGCAGGATGCGCTCGCCCGCCTGCGCGCCGCCGCGCCGGCGGATCCGCGCACCATGCAGGCCGATGCCGCCGTCCGCACCTCCACCGTCGATGCCGCGGCGCTCGCGCAGGCGCGGCAGTTGGCGCAGGCCGGCCGCAACGCCGAAGCGGTGGAACGCTACCGCCAGATCTTCGCCGGCGCCCCCATCCCCGATACCTTCGCCCTCGAATACTACCAGACGCTGGCGGGCACCGAGGCCGGCTGGCGTGAGGCGCGCGACGGCATCGGCGCGCTGGCCCGGCGCGCCCCCAGCAACGTCGCCATCCAGCTCGCCAATGCGCAGATCCTGACCTATCGGGAGGAGACGCGCGCCCAGGGGATCGAGCAGCTCCGCCGCCTCTCCGGCCAGGGCGACAACCAGCAGAGCGCCTCCGCCGCCTGGCGCCAGGCCCTGACCTGGCTGGGCGAGGGGCCGGAGGCGGTTCGGCCGCTGGAAGGCTACCTCCAGCAATTCCCGGACGATGCCGAGATCCAGCGCCGGCTGGAACTGGCGCGCAACCCGCCGCCGGTGGCCGCCGACGATATCGGCCTGAACCGCGTGGCCGGCTGGCGGAACTTCAACGGCAACCGCCTCCGCGACGCGGAGGAGAATTTCAACGCCGTCCTCGCGCTCGACCCGAACGATGCCGACGGGCTCGGCGGCCTCGGCCTGATCCGCCTGCGCCAGGGCCGCCAGGCCGATGCGCGGCGGCTGCTGATGGCGGCGATGGAGGCCGATCCCTCCCGCCGTTCGTCCTGGGAACGGGCGCTCCAGGGCGCCTCCCAGCGCGGCGGCCCGGGCGGGCAGGGTGGGGGCGGCGGCGCGCCGGGGCCGGATATCCAGGCCGCGCGCAACCTGGTCGATGCCGGCAACTTCTCCCAGGCCGAGACCCTGCTGGCGCGCATCACCGCGCGCAATGGCGGCGACCGTCCGGATGCCGAGGCACTGCTGGGCGACATCGCGCTGCGCCAGGGCAATGCCGGCCTGGCGGAGCAGCGCTACCGCGCGGCGCTCGCCCGGCGCGGCAATTTCGGCGCGGCCATGTCGGGCCTGGCCAATGCGCTGCAGGCCCAGGGCAAGTTCAACGAGGCCGAGGAAGTCTTCCGCCGCATCGGCGGCACCCAGGCGCCGCAGGTCCGCGCCGATGCGCTGCGGGCCGAGGCGCAGCGGACGGACGACCCCGCCGCCGCCGCCGCCCTGCTGCGCGCGGCCGTGCAGAACGACCCGTCCAACCCCTGGCCCCGCCTCGACCTCGCCCGCCTTCTGGCCCGGAGCGGGCAGGGGGGCGATGCCCGCGCGCTGATCGATGGCAGCGTCGCCAGCCGCGCGACGCCGGACACGATCCACGCCGCCGCCATCTTCGCCAGCGAACAGTCGCGCCCGGCGGAAGCGGTGCGGCTGCTGGAACGCATCCCGGCCAATGTCCGCAGCCAGGACCAGACGCGGATGCTGGGTTCCATGCGGGTGCAGGCGCAGGTGGCCGCGGCCGCCGCGCTGGCGACGCAGGGCCGCCGCCAGGAAGCCCGCCAGCAGCTCCTCGCCATGGCGTCCCGCCCGGACCCGAGCGGCGAGGTCGGCCCCGCCGTGGTGCGCGCGCTGAACGCCATGAACGACCCGCGCGGCGCCCAGGAAGCCGCGCGGCTCTATGCCGTGAACGCGCGCGCGCAGCAGCCTGCCACCCAGCTCGCCGCCGCCGGCGCGCTGATGGAAGCGGGGCTCGACCAGGAAGCGGCGCAGCGCGCCACCCAGATCGACCCCAACCGGCTGACCGCCGAACAGCGCCGCGTCGCAAGCGGCCTCGCCTCCGGCCTTTCCATTCGCGCCTCGGACCAGCTGGCCGCCCGCGGCGACCGCGCCTCGGCCTTCGACGTGCTGGTGCCCACCCTCCAGAACGATCCCGCCAACCCCGCCGCGAACCTGGCGCTGGCGCGCCTGTACCAGGGCGCGCGGGACCATGAGCAGGCCGGGCGCATCGCCGATGCCGTGCTGTCCCGCAACCCGCGGGACACGGATGCCCGCACCGCCTCCCTCGATGCCGCCATCGCGGCGCGGGACTGGGGGAAGGCGGAAGCGCTGATCAGCGAAGGCCGCGCGCTGATGCCGAACGATGCGCGCATCCCGCTGCTGGAAGCACGCCTCGCCCGTGCCTGGGGCGACCAGCGCCGCGCGCAGACCGCCTTGCAGCAGGCCGCCCAGCTCCGCCGGCAGCAGATCGGCATGGACGTCCAGCCGCCCAGCATCATCACCGGCGGCGTCCTGCCGCAGGCGACGCTGCCCCAGCAGCGCGCCGTGCCGGGCTATGAGAACCCCTTCCGCCGCACCCCCCTGGCCGGCCAGGACCTCTCGCCCGCCCAGTTGCAGATGATGCAGGCGAGCCAGGGCCTGGCGCCGGCCACACGGTCACCGGGCATGCCGGGCCTGCAATTCGCCCAGGCGCAGCTGCCGAACCAGACCGCCCAGCCGCCCGACCCGCTGCTGAACGAGATCACGCGCCAGCTGGCCGAGGTGCGGGAGGAAGCGGCACCCCGCATCAACCCGGCCCTCGGCATGCGCGTGCGGTCCGGCGATGGCGGCATCGACAAGCTGAACGAAAGCCATGCCGGCGCGGAAGGCAGCATCGCCATGCCGGGCGTTGGCGGGCGGCTGACGGCCCGCGTCAGCGCCGTCAGCCTCGATGCCGGGGACCTGTCGCCGCAGCTCGGCTCCATGCGCCGCTATGGCGGCTTCGCCTCCACCCTGCCGGCGCCGAGCGGCACGCTCTCCTCCCAGCAGGCGGCGCAGGCCGGCAATACGGGGTCCAGCCAGTCCGGCGTGGCGCTGGGCGTCGCCTATGCGCGGCCGGGCTTCACAGTCGACCTCGGCACCACGCCGCTCGGCTTCCTGCAGGAGAACTATGTCGGCGGGATCGAGATCGCGCCCGAGATCGGCGACGGTGTCCGCCTGCGCCTGACCGCGGAGCGCCGCGCCATGACGGACACGCTGCTGTCCTGGGGCGGGCGGCGCGACCCCGTCACCAGCACCATCTGGGGCGGCGTGGTCCGCACCGGCGGCCGCGCGCAGATCGAATTCAGCAGCGGCGAGACGAATTTCTACATCGCCGGCGGCTACTTCACCTTCGCCGGCGACGGCGTGGCGGAAAACAGCCGCATGGAAGCCGGCGCCGGCTTCCAGACGCCGATCTGGCGCTCCGCCAACGAGGAACTCGTCACCGGCCTCGACCTCGTCTACTTCGCCTATGACAAGAACCTGCGCTTCTTCACGCTGGGCCATGGCGGCTACTTCAGCCCGCAGAGCTTCATGTCCGCCAACGTCCCGCTGGATTATCGCGGCCGGTCGGGGGACCTGTCCTACCGCGTCGGCGCGACAGTCGGCCTGACCACCTTCACGGAGGACCGCACCGCGGTCTTCCCGAACGATGCCGCCCGCCAGGGCGCGCTGGCATCGGCCGCGGCCGCCGACAGCTCCATCAACGCCTTCTATGCCGGCCAGACCAAGACCGGCCTGACAGGCGGCCTGCGCGGCGACATCGAATACATGCTGACGCCGCAGCTGCGCATCGGCGGCGCGCTGCGCTTCGACCAGGCGGCGGATTGGAGCGAGACGCGCGGCCTGGTCTATGCCCGCTACCGCTTCGACCGCTGACCGGGACGTGGGACAGGACCAAGGCGGCATGAGTGAGAACACCCCGGCGGACCCCATGACCGCCGCCTACCTGGCCCGGCGCGGCGTCTCCGCCCAGTGGCGCGCCTTCCTGCGCGCCCTGGTGGAAACGCTGGACGCGCATCTGGATGAGGCCGGACGCGCCTCCCTGATGCACATCATCGGCCGGCGCATGGCCGAATCCCTGCCGCTGCGCCATTGCGACACGCTGTCCGGCCTGGAAGCCCAGGTGAATGAGGTCCTGGCCGGCGCCGAATGGGGCTTCTGCCGCCTGGCGGTCGATACCGGCGCCCGCCGCCTGGTCATCACCCACCTGGCGGCCCCGTCCATCGGCACCGGCGCGGATGCGGAAGGCACCTGGATCGGCGCGGTGCTTGAAGGACTCTGGAGCGGCTGGATGGCCGAACAGCCCGGCGCCGACCCGGCGATGGCGGCGGTGGTCGCGACCGCCGCGCCGGGGGAGACGGTGCTGCACTACGCCAAGGGGTGAGTCCCGGGGAAGGCGCCACCTTCCCCGGACCCCTACCGCCAGGGGGGAGACCCCCCTGGACCGTCCTCAGTTGACCATCACCTCAAGCCAGCCGCGGGCATCCAGACGGGCGACATCGCCCGGCAGCAGCAGCACCGTCGTCGTATCGCTCTCCACGATCGCGGGGCCGGGCACGGGCTGGCCGGGGGCGAGCGCGGTGAAGGCGAAGACCGGCAGATCAACCATCGCGCCCTCCACGAAGGCGCGGCGCGTGGTGACCGGCGCGGCGGGCGGCCCATCCGGCAGCAGCGGCGCGGGCAGGGGGGGCAGGCGGCCCACCGCCGCCACGCGCGCCGTCACCAGCACCACCTCCTCACTCCGCAGCGCATAGGTGAACAGCGCCTCATGCCGCGCGTGGAAAGCCTCGGCCAGCGCGGCGGGCAGGCCGGCGGCGGGCCAATCGACCGCATCCAGCGGCACGCCAACTTCGAAAACCTGTTCGCCATAGCGCATGTCGGCGCTGCGGCGGATGGCCGGATCGCCCGCCATCCATTGCGCCATGCGCGCGCGCGCCGCCGCCTCCAGCGCCGCGAACAGGGCGCGGATCGAGGGCTCGTCCGGCAGCCCCGCTGCGCCGACCAGACTCCGGGACACCTCGTAGCGCAGGTCCGTCTGCAGCATCCCCCAGGCGGAAAGCCCCGCCGCCAGCAGCGGCACCGCAACCCGCCCCATGCCGAGGTCCCGCGCCACCGCACTGGCATGCAGCCCGGCCGCGCCGCCGAAGGACAGCAGCGTGAAGCCCCGCGGATCGACGCCCCGGCGGACGGTCGCCACCCGGATGCCATCCGCCATCGCGACATTCGCCAACGCATGGATGCCCGCCGCGCAGGCCATGCGATCCAGCCCGAGCCGCCCCGCCAGCCGGTCCACCGCCGCCTCCGCCGCCGCCCGGTCCAGGCTGCGCGCGCCGCCGAGGAAGCGGTCGGGGTCCAGGTAGCCCAGCACCAGATTCGCATCCGTCACGGCGGGTTCCTGCCCGCCGCCGCCATAGCAGGCCGGCCCCGGCACCGCCCCCGCGCTGCGCGGCCCGACCCGCATCATGCCCCCCGCGCCCACATGCGCGATGGACCCGCCGCCCGCGCCGAGCGTCACGATGTCGAGGCTCTCCAGCGCGATGCGCTCCCCTCCCACCACGCGGCCACGCCCGAGCGCGGCCTCCGCCCCCTCGATCAGCGCCACATCGGTGGAGGTCCCACCCACATCGAAGGTGACGAGGTTGTCCCCGAGCCCCGCCCGCGCCAGCGCCAGCCCCGCCGCGACGCCGCCCGCGGGGCCGGACAGCGCCGTGCCCGCCGCCAGCCGCGCGGCTTCCGCCACCGGTGCCACGCCGCCATGGGAGAGGATGACGAAGAGCGGCCCGTGGAAGCCGGCCTCCGTCAGCCTGGTCTCCAGCCGCGCGAGATACCCCGCCACGATCGGCCCGACGGCGGCGTTCACCACGGTGGTGGAGAAGCGCTCGAACTCCTTGATCTGCGGCAGCACGTCCGACGACAGGGTCACATAGACGCCCGGCATGGCGGCGCTCACCGCGGCACCCGCGGCCTGCTCATGCGCCGGGTCGCGCCAGGCATGCAGCAGGCACACCGCCACGCCCGCCACGCCCTCGGCCTTCAAGGTCTCGATGGCGGCATCCAGGGATGCCTGGTCCAGCGCCGTCTCCACCGTGCCGTCGGGGCGGATGCGCTCCCGCAGCGGCAGGCGCAGGCGGCGCGGCACCAGCGGTGCCGGCACGGGCAGGCGAAGGTCGTAGCGTTCGGGCTTCAGCCCCTCCCGCATCTCGATGATGTCGCGATGGCCCTCGGTGGTGATCATGCCGATGCGCGCCGTGCGGCGTTCCAGCAGCGCGTTGGTGGCGACGGTCGTGCCGTGCACCAGGCGTTCCGTCACCTCCAGCATCTCCGCCACGGTGATGTGCAGCATGGAAGCCAGCACGCCGAGCCCATCCAGCACGCCGCGGGACTGGTCATCCGGCGTGGTCGCGGCCTTGGCCAGCAGCGTCGCGCCATCCGCGCCCACGCAGACGACATCGGTGAAGGTGCCGCCGACATCGACGCCGATGCGATAGGGACCCATCATGGCTCAGACCAGCCCTTCGCGCTTGTCGGCCTCGATCGCCGCGGGATCGCGCGCCGCCCTGTCGCCCCAGCCGCCGCCGCCACCGGATCGCACGATCAGCCGGTCCCCGGGCTTCAGCACCACGCCGGCCTCCTTGGTCTTCAGGTCGCGCTCCGATCCATCGGCATGGCGCAGCGTGTAGTGGTGCGGCGCGCCATCCTCGCCCCCCAGCATCCCGGCCGCGCCGTGGCGCACGCCATCGCCGGCGGTATTCGCGCGCGCCTCGCCCTCCGTCTCGATGCGGAGGTCGAGTTCCGCGCCAAGGCCACCGCGATACTGCCCCTCGCCCCCCGATCCCGGGCGCAGCTCGTGATGGGCGAAGAACAGCGGGAAGCGGGCCTCCGCCATCTCCACGCTGCCGAATTTCAGCCCGCCGGCGGAATGCCATTCCCCGGCGGAGGACCAGCCATCCCCCGTCGCATGGCCGCCGCCGCCGGGCCGGGCATGGAACAGGTGCCACACGAAGCGCCGCCCCGCGCGGCGGGGGTCCGTGCCCTGGATCGCCACGCGGAAACGCCGCCCCCAGCCGCCCATGGCGCGCTGCGGGCAGGCCGGCGCCAGGGCTTTCACGATCGCCTCCACGATCTCGTTGGAGCAGTGGCTGGTGCAGAGCGTGACCGCCGCGCCGGGCCGCGCATTCACCACCGACCCCTCCCGCGCCACCAGGTCCAGCGCGCGGAAGGCGCCGTCATTCTTCGCGACCTCGGGGTCCAGCAGATAGGCCAGCGCCATCCGCGCGGCGGAAAGCGTGTTGGGCCAGGAGGAATTGACGAAGCCGCGCACCTGGTCGTCGGAGCCCGAGAGATCGACGGAGACCTGCCCACCGCGCTTGCGCACCTTGGCGCGGATGGTGATGTCCTCCACGCCGTGCCCGTCATCATCCAGCACGGCCTCACCCGCGTAGTCGCCATCCGCCCATTCGCCGATGATGCGGCGCGCATGGGCTTCGGACAGGTCGAGGATCGCCTCCACCGCCGCCGCCAGCGTCGCGCCGCCATGGCTCGCCAGCAGCGCATCCATCCGCTTCGCGCCGAGCCGCGCCGCGCCCCACATCGCCATCAGGTCGCCGGTGAAGTCGCGCGGGATGCGCGTGTTCAGCGCCAGCATCCGCACGAGGTCGTCGCGCAGCACGTCACCCTCGCCGAGGCGGATCGGCGGGATGCGGATGCCCTCCTGCCAGATCTCATGCGCCGCCGGGTTGTAGCCGCCATGCGTCGCGCCGCCGATATCGGATTGGTGCGCCCGCACCACGGCCAGGAACCGCAGCGACCCGTCCCCGAAGACCGGCTGGATGATGGTCAGGTCCGGCAAATGCGAACCCCCATGCCAGGGGTCGTTCAGCAGGTAGCAGTCGCCCGGGGCGATCCGCCCGCCGAAGGCATCCAGCACCGCCTTCGCCGCCAGCGGCATGGCGCCGACATGGACCGGGATGTGGTCCGCCTGCGCCACCAGCCGCGCCTGGTCATCGCAGAGCGCGATGGAGAAGTCGCGGGAGGAGTTGAGGATCTGGGAGGTCGCGGTGCGCAGCAGCGCCTCCCCCATCTCCTCCACAACCGCGCGGAAGCGGTTTTCCAGCACCGCGAGGGTGACGGGATCGGGCGTTTCGGTCGGGGGTGCGTTCATGGACGCGGACGGTCCCGCCGCCACTGCCCGTCGTCAAGCCGGTCCGGGGGCGATGCCGGCGCGCGCGCACGTGATCGTCTCGCTTCCGAACCCTTGGGGAATTGGCGCGCTTCGCCGGGCGGAAGGGCATGGGGACCCGATGTTCGTCACGCGCATGACCACCGTTGCCCGGGCCAGCCGGCGACCGGCCGTGGCCGGATGGCCCCCTATCGTGGCGCCCCTGCTGCTCCTGCTCCTCCCCTTCCTGCTGCGCGCCGTCGCGCTGCCGGCCAGCGTCCTCGATCCGGATGAGGGTCTCTACCTCGTCCAGGCGATTGCCTGGCTGAAGGGGGGCTGGCCCTACCTCGCGGTGTGGGACATGCACCCGGTCGGCGCCCCCGCCCTGCTGACCGTCGCCGTGGCGCTGGCGCCGAGCCCCCTGGTCGCGCTGCGCCTGGCGGGGATGGTCGCCGTGGCGGTGACGTCGCTGCTGCTGATGCGCCTGGTGATGCGGCTTGGCGCCGGCCGCGCCGCCGGTTTCGCGGCCGGGCTGCTCTATGCCTGCCACACGCTGGTGCTGGGGGGCCTCGCCACCAACACGGAAATCCTCTTCGCGCCCTTCATGGTGGCGGGTGCCACGCTGATCCTGGCGGAAACCCTCGCGGCCGGCGCGCCGCGGCCGGGCCTCGCGGCCTGCCCGCCGCGGCCAGGCATGGTCTTCCTCGGCGGCCTCTGGTTCGGCTGCGCGCTCTGGGTCAAGCAGGTGGCGGGGCTGGAGGCTTCGGCGCTGTGGCTCACCCTGGCCTGCGTCGCGCTGGCCGAGAAGCGGGCCGGCATCGCGCGGGTGCTGGTGCTGGCGCTGGTCTTCGCGCTGGGCTGCGCGCTGCCCACCGCCGTCACCGCCGCCGCCTATGCCGCCATGGGTGCTTTCGGGGAGTGGTGGCACAGCAACGTCACCGTGCTGATGCACTACGCGGCGGTGGAGGATGGGTCGCCCGGCCTCCGGCGTGGCCTGGCGGCGGCGGTGGGTTTTCTCCTGTGGCTGCTGGCGGCGGCGGCGCTGCTGGGGCTGGGGCCGCGCCCCGCGATCCGGCGCGGCGCGCTGCTGCTGCCCTGGCTCGGCGCCGCCCTGGTGCAGGCGGTCGCGCCCGGCAAGTATTTCGACCACTACTTCCTGATGCTGCTGCCGCCGCTCTGCGCCCTGGCGGCGCTGGGGTTGCAGGCGGCGGCGCTGCGGGCGGCGCGGCGCGGCGCGCGGGCGGGGGCGGTGGTGGTGCTGGCCGCCGCCATTGCGGCGCTGCCCGTCTCCGCCATGCTGCTGCCGCGCCTCGGCCATGGCTTCGGCTGGCGCGGGGCGGACCCCCCCGCCCAGGTCGCCGCCATCGCCCGGGTGGAGGTCGGGCCAGGGGATTCCGTTTTCATCGTCAACTGGCACCCCGTGGTCTATGCCCTGGCGGGGTTGGACCCGCCGACCCGTTTCGCCTTCCCCAGCCACCTGGCCGGCCTTCATGCGGGGCTGACGGGCCTCGACCAGGATGCGGAACTCGCCCGCGTGCTGGCCTTGCCGCCGCGCCTCATCGTCATCGCCCCCGCCCGCTGGTGGCTGGTGCGGCCGGCGGCGCGGGCGATGATCGAGGCCGCGCTGGTCCGCTATGACCGCATCGCGCAGGTCGAGGACGGCGACGGCCGGGTGGAGGTCTGGCGGCGCCGCTGAGGCCGCCGCAAGATGGGCGCGATGTCGCGCCCCGCCACCCTGACCCAGCTCCTCGAGACCACCGCCCGCCGCAGCCCGGATGCCCTGGCGCTTGGCGGCCTGACCTGGGCGGAGGTCGCCGGCACCGTCCGCCGCCTGGCGGGCGGCCTGGCCGAGGCGGGGATAGGCCCCGGCGACCGGGTTGCCATCTTCCTTCCCAACCGCCCGGATTTTCTCCTGCTGCTCCTGGCCCTCGCCCGGCGGGGGGCGACGGCGATCCTGCTGAACACCCGCTTCCGTGCGGCGGAGATCGGCAACCTGCTGGAACGCGCGGCGCCCACGGCCATCGCCATCGCCCGCGACTTCCCGGCGGTGAATGCGGAAGCCCTGCTGGAAACGGTGCCCCCCGCGCAGCGCGCCTCGCTCCGCCAGGTGCTGGTGATGGATGCCCGCGGCATGGACCGCATCCTGGACCTGCCGGTGAAGCGCCGCGCGACGCTGCTCTCGGCGGCCGAGGCGCCCGACCTCGCGACGCCGGATGCCGAATGCCTGACCTTCACCACCTCCGGCACCACGGCCGGGCCGAAGCTGGTGCTGCATCGCCAGGCCTCCATCGCGGGCCATGCGGCGGATGTGGCGGCGCGGATCGGCACGGGGCAGCCGGGCGCCGCGCTGCTGGCCGCCGTGCCCCTCTGCGGCACCTTCGGGCTGGCTTCCGCCATGGCGGCGATGGCCGGGGGCGCGCTGATCGCCTGCATGGAACGCTTCGACGCGGCGGAGGCCGATGCGCTGATCCGCGCCCAATGGATCACCCACATGGTCGGCGGCGATGAATTGCTGCTGAAGCTGGCGGAGGCCGCGAATGGCCGCCCCTATGCCCCCTTCACCTTCACCGGCTTCGCCAGCTTCCACGGCCAGGCGGCGCGTGTGATGGAGGCCTCCGCCGCCCTCAACCTCGCCGTCCGCGGCGTCTATGGCAGTTCGGAGGCCCAGGCCCTCTTCGCCCTCCAGGACCAGGCTGGCCCCCATGCCGCGGTGGGCGGCGGTGTCCCCGCCGGTGCCGAGGCCGGTTTCGCGGTGGCCGAGGATGGGGAGTTGCTGCTGCGCGGCCCGTCCCTCTTCGACCGCTACCTCGGTGACGAGGCCGCGACGGCGAAGGCCCGCACGGCGCAGGGCTGGTTCCACACCGGTGACCTCGCCACCGCGCAGCCGGAGGGCGGCTTCGCCTTCATCACGCGCCGCGGCGATGCGCTCCGCCTCGGCGGCTTCCTTGTCTCCCCGGAGGAGATCGAGGGTTTTCTCCAGGCCCAGCCCGGCGTCGCGGCGGCGCAGGTGGTGGAGCATGGCGGCAGGCCGGTCGCCTTCGTCATTCCGGGCGACGGCTATGACGAGGCCAGCGTCATGGCCGCCTGCCAGGCCAGCCTGGCGCGCTTCAAGCAGCCCGACCGGATCGTGACGCTCGACGCCTTCCCCGTCACGGATGGCCCGAATGGCGTGAAGATCCAGCGTGCCGAGCTGCGCCGGATGGCGGCCGGGTGAGCCCACCCGCCACCACCCGCGACCCCCGCACGGTCGCGGCCATCGTCGCCTCCGCGCTGTTCATGCAGAACCTCGACAGTTCGGTGGTCGCCACCGCGCTGCCCGCCATGGCGCGGGACCTCGGCGTCGATGCGGTGCATCTCTCCGTCGCCATCACCTCCTACCTCGTCGCGCTCTGCGTCTTCATCCCCGTCTCCGGCTGGGTGGCGGACCGCTTCGGGCCGCGGCGCGTCTTCATGGCGGCGATCATCGTCTTCACCGTCGCCTCCGCCCTGGTCGGCCTGTCCCAGGGCATGGGGGCGCTGGTGGCCGCGCGCATCCTGCAGGGCATCGGCGGCGCCATGATGGTCCCCGTCGGCCGCCTGCTCCTGCTCCGCCGGGTGCGGAAGGAGGAGCTGCTGACGGCGATGACCTGGCTGACCATGCCGGCCCTGCTCGGCCCGGTCTGCGGCCCGCCGCTGGGCGGGTTGCTCACCGATGCGGTGTCCTGGCGCGCGGTCTTCTGGATCAACCTGCCGGTCGGCGCGCTCGGCCTGCTGCTGGTCTGGCGCTTCATCCCGGAGGTGGAGCGCCAGGACCCCGGGCCGCTCGACATCAAGGGCCTCACGCTCTGGGGCCTGGCGCTGGCGCTGCTGGTCACGGGGCTGGAGACGATCGGCCGTGGCGTGGTGCCGGGCTTCGTGACGGCGGGCGCGGTGGTGGCGGGGCTGATGGCGAGCATCGCCGCCGTGCTGCATTCCCGCGCTTCCGTCCGCCCTGCCGTCGATCTCTCCCTGCTGTCGATCCGCAGCTTCGGCGTGCCGATGGTCAGCGGCACGCTGTTCCGCGCAGGCGCGGGCGCCGTGCCCTTCCTGCTGCCGCTGTCGCTGCAACTCGTCTTCGGGCTGTCGGCCGGGGGCAGCGGGCTGGTCACCTTCGCGACCGCGCTCGGCGCCATCCTGATGAAGCCGATGATCCGCCCGCTGCTGCGCCGCTTCGGCTTCCGGCGCATCCTGATGGTGAACGTCGTCCTCGCCGCCGCCGGCGTCGCGGTCTGCGCGGCCTTCACGCCTTCCTGGCCGATGGCCGCGATCTTCGCCGTGCTGGCGCTGGGCGGCCTCTCCCGCTCCCTGCAATTCACCTCCATGGCGACGCTCTCCTTCGCCGATGTGCCGCAGGAGAAGCTGGCCGCGGCCACCGCCATGTCCGGCACCATCCAGCAATTCTCCGTGGCGCTGGGCGTCGTGCTGGGGTCGCTGTCGCTGGAAGCGGGCATGTGGATCAGCGGCCAGGCCACGCCGCAGCTCTGGGAATTCCAACTCGGCTTCGTCATCGCCGGCGCGCTGATGCTGGTCTCCTTCCTCGGCGTCATGCGCCTGCCGGCCGATGCCGGGGCGCGCGTCTCCGGGCACCAGGGCAGCGCGAAACGCGCGTAACCCTTTCGTCGCTGCCCCGCTGGCCGGGCCCGTGCCATGCTCCCCGCCAAGAACGCCGCCTCACGGAGCCGTCCATGACGTTTCGTCGCCTGCTCGCCCTGCTGCTCATGCTGGGGTGGCTGCTGCCCGCCGCGTCCATGGCCTTCGAACTGCCCGGCCTGTCCGGCGACGCGCAGCGCTACGAAGCCTCCCTGACCCGCCGCTTCCCCGCCGGCGGCACGCCCCAGCAGCGATCCCAGGCCGAGACCCGCGCCCGCGCCGCGGAGGCCCGCAATGACTGGGCCGCCGCCGCCACGGCGTGGGAGGAGCGGATCGGCGCCGGCCAGGCGAGCGCGGACCATTGGATGTCACTCGCCAACGCCCAGCTCCGCCGCAACCCGCCGGAGGCGACGCGCGCCCTCCAGGCCGGCTGGCAGGCCTTCATGCTGGTCCCCGGCGGCGCGCCGGAAATCCCCTCCCTGGTCGTGATGGCGGAGGCGCTGCGCCGCCTGGACCAGCCGGCCCTGCAATTGCAGGCGCTGGAGGCGGTGGTGGAACGCGCGCCGGAGGATGCGAAGCACCGCGATGCGCTCGCCACCGCCCGCCGCGCCGCCGGCCTGCTGGTCAGCCGCTTCCGCACGGAACCGGATGCCGAGCCCGCCCGCGCCTGCCTGGACTTCACCGTCGCCCCCGCGCGCCGCAACGACTGGCAGCCGCAGGATTGGGTGCGGGCCGAACCGGCGATCCCGGGCATGGCGGTGGTGCGGGAGGGTGACGCGCTTTGCGTCGCCGGCCTGCCCTGGGGCGCCACCACGCGGCTGACATTGCGCGCCGGATTGCCGGGGGAGGACGGGCTGCGCGTGCTGCGGGACGTGCCGATCAACGTCGCGATGCCCAACCGCACCGCCCGCATCGCCTTCGACAACCGCGCCTTCCTGCTGCCCCGCGGGCAGGAGCCGCGCGTGACGGTCGCCACCGTCAACGTCACCGCCCTGTCGCTGCGCCTCATCCGCGTCACGGAACGCAATCTGGTGCCGCTGACGCGGGACTGGCGCCCGGGCCAGCAGATGGAGGAGTGGACGGCGGAGAACCTGGCGGAGGATATGGGCCGCGTGGTCTGGGAAGGCCGCGCAGACCTGCCCGCCACGGTGCTGAACCGCACCAGCCGCAACGCCCTGCCGCTGCCCGATGCCCTGCGCAGCGCCGGCCCTGGCCTCTATGTCCTGGTCGCGCGCCCGGGCGATGGCCAGTCCCGCGGCGCGGCCTCGGCGCTGCCGATCCTGGCGACCGACCTCGGCCTGACCGCCTGGCGCGGCCCGCAGGGCATCGCCGTGCAGGTGCGCGGCTTCACCGATGCCGCGCCCCGCGCCGATATCCGCCTGGCGCTGATGGCGCGCAACAACGACATCCTGGCCGAGGCGACCACCGCCGCCGATGGCATCGCGCGCTTCAACGCGGCCGCGCTGCGCGGCCAGGGCAACCTCGCCCCCGTCGCCATCCATGCCTTCGGCGCCGATGATTTCGCCGCGCTGGACCTGGAGAGCGCCTCCTTCGACCTGTCGGATCGCGGCGCGGCCGGCGCGCCGCATCCCGGGCCGCTCGATGCCTTCGTCTGGCTGGATCGCGGCATCTATCGCCCGGGTGAGGTCGTGAGTATCGGCGCCCTGCTGCGCGATGGCGGCGGCCAGCCCGTGGACCTGCCCGCGCGGCTGCGCATCAAGCGCCCCAACGGCCAGGTCTTCTTCGAAAGCGTGCCCGCCCGCGTCGCCGGCGCCGCCTTCGTCGCCCCCGTGACCCTCTCCGCCACCGCCCCCGTCGGCGCCTGGACGGTGGAGGTCCTGGCCGACCCGGACGCGCCCCCCATCGGCACGGCCAGCTTCCGCGTCGATGCCTTCGTGCCGGAACGGCTGGAGGTCACCGCCGGCCCCGTCACCGGCCAGCTCGTCCCCGGCCGGGCGCTGGACCTGCCCGTGCTCGCCCGCTTCCTCTATGGCGCGCCCGGATCGGGCCTGACCGGCAGCGCGGAACTCCGCCTCTCCACCGACCCCGAACCCTTCGAGGCCTGGCGCGGCTGGCGCTTCGGCCTGATGGAGGAGAGCTTCGCCCCGGACCTCATCACCGCCGACATCCCGGAGACGGATGCGGAAGGCCGCGCCCGCGTCGCCCTGCTGCTGCCCGCCGCGCCGGACACCACGCGCCCCGTCAAGGCCGACATCACCGTGTTGATGGCCGATCCCGGCGGCCGCACCAGCGGCGCGCGCCTGTCACTCCCCGTCCGCGCCGCCGGCACGCTGCTGGCGATCCGCCCGGCCTTCGAGGGCGGCGCGGTGAATGACGGCGCGGAAGCCGCCTTCGACATCGCCGCGGTGAACCCCGACGGCGCCGCCATCCCCGCGACGCTGCGCGTCCGGCTGGTGCGCGAACGCCCGGATTGGCGGATCGTCGTCCGCGAACGCCTGGCCCGCTACGAGACGGTGTGGCGCGACGAAGCCGTGGACAGCACGGAACTCCGCGTCGCCCCCGGCCAGCCCGGCCGCTTCGCCCGCAACCTCGGCTTCGGTCGCTACCGGATCGAGGTGACGGAGCCCAGCGGCCTCGCCATTGCCAGCTATCGCTTCCGCGCGGGCTGGGCGCAGGCGGAGGCGGCGGAGGTGCCCGACCGCGTCGATGTCGCCGCCGATCGCCGCGCCTATGCGGCCGGCGACACCGCACGGCTGCGCATCACGCCCCCCTTCGCCGGCCGCGCCAGCGTCGCCGTGCTGACGGACCGCCTGCTCTCGACGCAGGAGATCGAGGTGCCGGAAGCCGGCGCGGAAATCGCCATCCCCGTCGATGCCGCCTGGGGCCCTGGCGCGCATGTCGCCGTCACGGTCTTCCGGCCCGGCAATGCCCCTGCCGGTCGCCCCGGCCGCGCGCTCGGCCTGGCCTGGATCGGCCTCGACCCCGCCGCGCGGCGGATGGAGGTGGCGATCGAGACGCCCCCGCTCGCCCGCCCGCGCACGCGCATCGAGGTGCCGCTGCGCCTGACGGGCGCGGGCAGCACGGCGATGGTCACGCTGGCCGCGGTGGATGAGGGTATCCTCCGCATCACCAGTTTCCCGTCACCCGATCCCGTCGCGCATTTCCTCGCGCGGCGTCGCCTCGGCCTCGACATCCGCGACGATTACGGCCGGCTGATCGCGCCGGCGGAGGGCGATGCCGCGGTGCTGCGCCAGGGTGGCGATGGCATGGATGCGGCGGCGATGCAGAACATCCCGCAGCGCCTGGTCGCGCTGTTCAGCGGCATCGTCACGGTGAACCCGGACGGCACCGCGACCATCCCGCTCGACCTGCCCGATTTCGCGGGCGAACTCCGCCTGATGGTCGTGGCCTGGGACGGCAACCGCATCGGCAATGCAGCCCGCCCCATGGCGGTGCGGGACCAGGCGGTGGCGGAGGCGATGCTGCCCCGCTTCCTGGCCCCGGGCGATGAGGCGCGGCTGCCGCTGCTGCTGCACAACATCGAACTCCCCGCCGGCACCTTCACCGCGACGCTGACGGCGACGGGCGCCATCGAGCTCGCCGGTCCCGCGCGGCTGGACCAGTCGCTCGCCACCGGCGCCCGCGCCGCGCCCTTCACCACGCTGCGCGGCACCATGGCGGGGGAGGGCACGCTGCGCCTCGCCATCACCGGCCCCGGCGGCTTCGCCGTGACGCGGGAGAGCACGATCACCATCCGCTCCTCCCGCCCCGCCGTGACGGAGGTTGCGGTGCGGAGCCTGGCGCCGAACGAATCCGCGCCGGTCGCCCTGCCATCGGACCGCTTCATCCCCGGCACCTGGCGCGCCACCGCCAGCTGGGGCGCGCCGGTGCGCTACGACCCGCAGGCGCTGCTGCGCGCCCTGCGCGGCTTCCCGCTGGATTGCCTGGAACAGGCCTCCTCCCGCGTCCTGGCGCTGTCCTACGCGCCGGCCAATGCCGATACGGCGCAGGAGGACCAGGCCCTGCTCGGCCGGGCCATCGCCTCGGTGCTCGACCGCCAGCGCTTCGACGGCCGCTTCGGCTTCTGGTCCGCCGAGGGCAACATTCATCCCTGGGCCAGCCTCTACGCGACGGAGGCGCTGCTCCGCGCCCGCGCCGCCAATGCCCCCGTGCCGGAAGCCGCCCTGGCCGCCGCGCTGCGGGCGGCGGAGGAAGATTTGGAGATGACGCCGGACAATGCGGAGGAACGCGCCGCCCAGGCCTACCGGGTGCACATCCTTTCGCTGGCCGGGCGCAACCGACTGGGCGCCGCGCGGCGGCTGGCGGAGCAGCTGGACCAACTGCCGACGCCGCTGGCCCGCGCGCAGCTCGCCGCCGCCTTCGCGCGTGCGGGCGATCGGGGAAGGGCGGAGGCGATCTTCGCCGCGGCGCTGGCCAATCCCGGCCGCCAGGTCTGGTATGGCGACTATGGCAGCGCGACGCGCGATGCCCTGGCCACCGCCCTGCTGCTGCGGGAATCGGGGGTGGCGCAGGACCGCCTGCCCGCGCTGATGGCGCGGCTGCCGGGCGCCGACCTGACCCCCGCCACCACCAACACCCAGGAACAGGCCTGGGCCGTCGCCGCCGCCTTCGTGCTGGGGCGGGATGGCCGCCCGGTGCGGATCGCGGTCGGCGACCGCGACCTGCCCGTGCAGCCCATCGTGACCCAGGCGCTGACGGCGGCCACCACCGCCCGCAACCGCGGCGATGCGCCGGTGGCGCAGGCCGTCTCCATCACGGGCGTGACCACGTCACCGCTGCCGGCGGCTTCGCAGGGCATGCGGGTGGCGCGGCGCTTCTATGACCTGGCCGGGCAGCCCGTGAACCTGGATACGCTGCGGGCCGGGGCCTCCATCATCCTGCTGCTGGAAGCCCGCAACACCACCAATGAGCGCATGCAGGCCATGGTGACCCAGGGCCTGCCCGCGGGGTGGGAGATCGCGGGCCGCCTCGGCCCGGGCGACGTGCCGGGCATGCCCTTCCTCGGCACGCTGACCGCGCCGGAATCGCAGCCCGCGCGGGATGACCGCTTCGCGGCGGCCGTGGAACTGACGCCGGAGCAGCCGCTGGCGCGCCTCGCCGTGCGGCTGCGGGCCGTGACGGCGGGGCGCTTCGAACTGCCGGGGCTGGAGGCGCAGGACATGTACCGCCCCGGTGTCTTCGCCCGGCAGAACGCGGCGCGGATCGTGGTGCTGCCGGCGGATTGATGAAACGGCTTGGCCTCGCGCTGATCGCCTGCGCCGCGGCGGTCATCGCCGCGGACCGGGCGCTGCCGCCCGACCTCTCCCGCCTCACCGCGGGGGTGGAGGTGCTGGACGGGCAGGGGAGGACCCTTTCCGTCCTGCCCGCCCCGGGCGGCGTGTGGCGCCTGCCGACCAATGTGGCCGATGTGCCGCCCCACCTGACCGCCATGCTGCTGGCGGCGGAGGACCGGCGCTTCCACTGGCATCCCGGCGTGGACCCCATCGCCCTGGCCCGCGCCGCCCTGCAATGGGTGCAAGCGGGGCAGGTGGTCTCCGGCGGATCGACCCTGACCATGCAGGCCGCCCGCCTGCTGGAACCCCGGCCGCGCACGCTGCGGTCCAAGCTCATCGAGATCGCCCGCGCCTTCCAGCTCGAAGCCCGTTTCACCAAGGACGAAATTTTGGGAGTCTGGCTGACCCTCGCACCGCAGGGCGGCAACCTCGAAGGGCTGCGCGCCGGGTCGCTCGCCTGGTTCGGCCGCCCGCCCGCGCAGCTGGATGCGGCGGAAGCCGCGCTTCTGGTGGCCCTGGCACGCCGTCCCGAAGCCTTGCGCCCCGACCGCCATGCCGATGCCGCCCGCCGCGCGCGGGATGCCGTGCTGCTGGCCCGCGCCGCCGGCGCCGGCGCCGTCAACGCCGATGAACGTGCCGTGGCGCTGGCTGAGCCCGTCCCCGCAAGCCGCCTGCCCATGCCCCGCCTGGCGCCGCATCTGGCGCGAGAGGTTTCCCGGGGTGCGCCGCCCGGCGCCCGCATCGCGACGACGCTGGACCGCGACCTGCAACGCGCGGTGGAACGTTTGGCGGAGGAGGCGCTGCGCGGCCTGCCGGACCGCGCCGCCATCGCCCTGGTGGTGGCGGAGGTCGAGACGCGCGCGATCCGCGCCCTGGTCGGCGGCAGCTTCGGCGTGGAGTCGCGGGCGGGGATGCTGGATTTGACGCGCGCCATCCGCTCCCCCGGCTCCGCCCAGAAGCCCTTCCTCTACGCCTTGGCCTTCGAGGGGGGCGTGGCGCGGCCCGACACCATCGTCAGCGACATCGCACTCCGCTTCGGCAGCTATGCGCCGGAGAATTTCTCCCGCGAATTCACGGGGCGCGTGACGGCCGCCGATGCGCTGCGCCAGTCGCTCAACCTGCCCGCGGTGGCCCTGCTGCAGGAGGTCGGCGCGCTGCGCTACGCCGCCGCGCTGAAAGCCGCCGGCAGCCCGCCCCGGCTGCCACCGGGCGCGGAGCCCAGCCTGCCGCTGGCCTTGGGCGGCGCCGGCACGACGCTGCGGGAATTGGTGGCGCTGCACGGGCTGCTGGGCGATGGCGGGCGCGCGGCGCCACTGACCGCCATCCCCGGCCCGCCACCGCCCCGCACCGATGTGATCGTGCCCCACGCCGCCGCCGCCGTCGCCGGCATCCTCGTGCAACCCTTCCCCGGCGGCGGCCCGCCGGGCATCGCCTGGAAGACCGGCACGAGCTGGGGCGGGCGGGATGCCTGGGCGCTGGGGCTCGACCGGCGCCATGTCGCCGGAATCTGGGTGGGTCGCCCCGACGGCACGCCCATCCCCGGCCTGACGGGCCGCGCCGCCGCCCTGCCGGTGCTGGCCCGCAGCTTCGCGTTGCTCCCCGCCGCGCCGAGGGACCCCCTGCATATCCGCCCCGCCGCGCAACCCTTCGCGGAGGCCGCGGACCGGCTGCGCCTTCTGTTCCCCATGCAAGGCGCCGTGCTGGCGGAGGGCGGCCCCGTCACCATCCGCGCCACCGGCGGCCGCCGCCCCCTGACCTTCCTGGTGGATGGCGCGCCGCTGGCGGCGGAGCGCGCGCGGCGGGAGGCCGCCTGGACCCCGCCCGGCCCCGGCTTCTACCGCATCACCGTGCTGGACGCGGATGGCGTCTCCGCCCGGTCGGAATTGCGCGTGCGGTAGCCGCCCGTCACATCCCGCAGCGCGCCACCGCCGCGCGCATATGCCCGGGCACCGGCGCCTCCACCCGCAATGCTGGCTCCAGCGGCAGGGCGATGGCGCGGGCCAGCAGATGCAGCTGCCCGGCGCCGCCGCCATACATCGCATCCCCCAGGATCGGGCAGCCGAGATGCGCGCAATGCACGCGCAGCTGGTGGGTGCGTCCCGTCTCCGGCGCCATCTCCAGCAGCGTGATCCCGTCACCGCGCCCGAGCACCCGCCAGGCGGTGCGCGCGGGATCGCCCTTCGCGTCCACCACCATCCGCCAGCCCTTCGCCGCGCTGCTCACCTTCAGCAGGGGCGCATCGATCACGCCGGCTTCGGCGGCAGGCCCGCCGCGCACCACCGCCCAGTAGGTCTTGGCCACGCGCCGGTCGGCAAACAGGCCGTTGATCCGCGCCAGCATCGGCGCCGTGCGTCCCAGCACCAGGCAGCCCGCCGTGTCCTGGTCCAGCCGGTGCGCGGGCTGCGGGTCCCGCTTCTTGCCGAGGCGCAGCGCCGGCAGCCACGCCTCCAGGCTCTCCCCGCCCCGTGCCGAGACCGGCAGGCCCGCGGGCTTGTCCAGCACCATCACCTCCGGCCCCAGATGCAGGATGCGCGCGCGCAACCAGTCGGGCGGCGCAATTGCCGCTTGGCGTGAACCCCCCCGCGATGGAACCCTGGGCGCCATGACCCTCCCCGCACTCCGACCCATCGTGGTCTGCCTCGGCTCCGTCGTGATGGACCACACCTTCCATGTCCAGGAGGTCGTTCAGCCGCCATCGAAGAATCGGGCCACCTCCTATGCCCTCGGCGCCGGGGGCCTGGCGGCCAATGCCTCCATCGCGGTCAGCCGCCTCGGCGGCGACTGCATCTTCTGGGGCCGCGTCGGCGATGACCTGAACGGCACGCCGCTGCTGGAAGCCCTGGCCGCGCAGGGCGTCAACGTCGCCCATTGCCGCCGCGCGCCCCATGCCCGCACCCCGGTCTCCGCCGTGCTGGTGGATCCGGTGGGGGAGCGCAGCATCTTCGCCTATCGCGGCGACAACCTCGGCACCGATCCCGCCTGGCTGCCGCTGCATCTGCTGGACACGGCCCGGGCCTTCCTCTGCGACCCGCGCTGGCCCGAAGGCAGCGCCGCCGCGCTGGACTACGCCCGCGCGCGGGGGATCCCCACGGTGATCGACGGGGAGAAGAGCGAGACGCGCATCCTCCTCGACCTCATCCCCCGCGTGGACCATGCGGTCTTCTCCCAGCCCGGCCTCGGCAACTACGCGCCGGGCCTGAAGCCCGTGGATGCGCTGCGCAAGGCCATCGCCGATGGCTGCAAGGTCGCCGCCGTGACGCGGGGGGAGAAGGGGACGCTGTGGATGACGGCCGAGGACCCGACCCCGCGCGTGACGCCCGCCTTCCGCGTCCAGGCCACCAACACCACCGGCGCCGGCGATGTCTTCCACGGCGCCTATGCGCTGGCGGTGGCGGAGGGCCAGCCCGTGGACCGCGCCATGCGCTTCGCCTCCGCCGCCGGCGGCCTGCGCGCGCGGGATGGCGCGACGCCCGACCGCGCGATGCTGGAACAGCTGCTTCTGGAACAACCGGTATGAAGCGGGCCTACGCCTTCAGCTCCGCCAGCAGGTCGTCGAAGGCGTTGCCCAGGTCATCCGCCACTTCCGCCTCCGGCTCCGCCCGCTCCACCGGCGCGTCATTGCGCGGGAAAGCCCGGAAGCCCAGCGTCGTCTCGATCGTCGCGTACAATTCCCGCCGCGAGATCGGCTTGCTGACATAGGCCGTCATGCCAAGGCCGAGGTAGCGTTCCCGGTCCCCCGACATCGCATTGGCGGTCAGCGCGATGATCGGCGTCTCCCGGTTCGGGCCCGGATTCTCCCGGATCCAGCGCGTGGCCGTGGGCCCGTCCATCTCCGGCATCATCACGTCCATCAGGATCAGGTCGAAGGGCTCCCCCTGCGCCGCATGCACGGCCTTCGACCCGTTCTCCGCGAAGGTCACCTCATGCGCGCCCGGCGCCAGGAGCGACCGGATGACCACGCGGTTCACCTCGTCATCCTCCGCCACCAGGATGTTGAGGTGATGCACGGGGCCTTCCGGCGCCGTCTCCTCCACCACCTCGCGCTCCGGCCGCGGCTCCTCCGGGCTGACGGGCAGGGACAGGTGCACGACGAATTCGCTGCCCAGCCCCGGGCGGCTGCTCACCTCGATGTGGCCGCCCATCATCTTCACCAGGTCCCGCGTGATGGCGAGGCCGAGGCCCGTGCCGCCGAAGCGCCGCGTCGATGAACTGTCCACCTGCGTGAAGCGGACAAACAGGCGGGAGACCTCCTCCTCCGACATGCCGATGCCCTGGTCCTCCACGCAGAGCCGCACCAGCACGCGGGTGTCGGGCGCCGCGGGATCGGGCTCCGCCTCCAGCGTCACGGCGATCTCGCCCTTGTCGCTGAACTTGATGGCGTTGGAGAGCAGGTTGGACATGATCTGGCGCATGCGCGTCGGGTCGATCATCACCGGCGGCAGGGCGGACCAGTTCTGGAACCACAGGCCGATGGACTTCGCCTCCGCCGCATGGCGCATCAGCTCCGCCACGTCGCGCGCCAGCACCTCCAGCCGCGCCGGCTTCGGCTCCAGCTCCAGCCGCCCGGCTTCCAGCTTGGAATAGTCCAGGATGTCGTTCAGCACGGTCAGCAGCGATGACGCGGACCGCGTGATCACCTCGCACATGTCGCGCTGGTGCTGGTTCAGGCCGGAATGGCGCAGCACCTGGATCATGCCGATCACGCCGTTCATCGGCGTGCGGATCTCGTGGCTCATATTGGCCAGGAACTCGGATTTGGTCCGGCTCGCCGCCTCCGCCGCCGCGCGCGCCGCGGCCTGGGCGGCGATCGCCGCCTGCTGTTCCGTCACATCCGTGCAGGTCAGCAGCAGGCTTCCCTGTTCGGTGCGGATCGCCTTGGTCTCCACCCGGCTGCCATCGCTGCGGGTGCGGAGGTAGACGCGCTGCCGGTGGCCGCGGCGGTGGCTGATATCCGCCTGGCCCAGCAGCCGCAGGATCGGCTTGATGCGCCGCCCCCGGTCCAGCAGCCGCGGGTCGAGGTCCAGCAGCTCCGCCGCCCGCAGATTGGCCACCAGCACGCGGCCATCGAGCCCGGCCATCACCACGCCCTGGTCCATGCCGCGCAGCGTGTCCCGCAGCGCGTGTTCGGACCGGATGCGCCGCGCCCGCTGCATCAGCAGGAAGGGCCCCACCAGCAGCACCGCCAGACTCAGCACCAGCCCCGCGATCACGAAGCGGTCGCGCAGGCCGCGGAAATCGGCGAAGGCGGAGCCGAAATCGACGCCCACCGCCACCACCAGCGGATGATCGTCCACCTGCCGGAAGCTCAGCAGCCGCTTCACGCCATCCAGCTGCCCGTCATCCAGGATGCTGCCCTGGGCCGATGCCGCGAAGGCGCGGGCCATCGGCGCGGGCAGGGTCTGGCCGATCAACTGGCTCTGCGGCTGCGTCCCGCGCGGCGCCCAGGCGCGGATCACGCCATCCGTCCCCGCCAGCAGCAGCCCGCCCGCGCCGAGTTCCAGCAGGTCATAGGGCGCGGACAGCAGCTCCGGGTCGAGCGAGATGACGATGACGCCACCGAAGGCGCCGTCGCGGCTGCGCAGCGCGCGGGTGAACTGGATGGTCTGCCGCTGGCTGACGCGCCCCAGCACCGGCCGGCTGATGAACAGCCTGTCCTCCGTGGCGCCGAGATGGACGCGGAAATGCTCGCGATCCGACAGGTCCACCGGCGTCGTCACCGTGGCGCCGTTGAGGCCGGACGCCATCAGCCGCCCATCCGGCCCGATCATCGCGATCTGCACCGTGGGCCCGCCGCCGGCGAAATAGGCGTCGGTCCATTCCAGCAGGTTGAAGCCCGCGGGGTCGTGCCGGTAGGCGGACTGCATGAAGCGCAGTGCCTGGTCCAGCTGGTCGATGCTGCGGATCATGTGCTGTTCGACGCTGCGCGCCAGGTTCGCGGTGTCGCGCTCCGCCGCGGCTTCCGTCTGCCGCGCCATCTCCCTCACCTGCAGGCCGATGCCGACCCACAGCAGGGCCAGCAGCAGCGGCAGGGCCAGCCAGGGCCGCAGCAGGGCGACGACGCCGGCGCGCCGTGGTGGCGGGGCGCTGGCGCGCTGGCGTGCTGAGGAGATGGCGTTCATGCCCCTACCGGTCCTTCTCGGCGAATTCCGCCTGCGTCAGCCGGATGCGCCGTTCCACGATCAGCCGGTGCTGTTCGGAGGCCAGCAGCACGTCCGAATGGTGGTCGCGCCGCTGGCGCTCGGCCGCTTCCGCCGCCTCGGCCGCGGCCACGATGCGGGCGTGCAGCGGCCGCGCGAAGGCGGCGATGTCCGACAGCACCTTGGCGCCGACCGCGCCCGCCGTGCCGCGCACATTGCGGTCCACGATCAGCCGCATCACCTTGAAGCCGCTTTCCACCAGCCGGATCAGCTCGGGCCGGAAGGTGTCGCCATCGTCCAGGATGCGCTCGGCCTCCTGCAGCACGTCATGTACCTCCCCGGCGACCGACCCCAGCAGCGCGTAGCCCAGCGTGCCCGCCTGGCCCTTCACCACATGCAGGCGCCGCACCAGGTCCTGGATGGTCATGTTGAAATGCTCGGGCCGCGCGGGCAGGCGCGCGGCGATGCCTTCCAGCGTCTGGATCTCGTTCGGCAGCCGCTTCTCATAGGCATCGGCCAGGGCGGTCAGCACATCCTCCGGCACATCGGCCGTGCCGATGTTCAGCCCCAGCACGCCGGCGACGCGCTTGATGACGGCCTGCGGCGTGATCGGCTTGACCAGCCAGGCGGAGACCTTGAGCTCCCGCCCCGCCCAGGCATCCTCCGGCCGGTTGTTCGCCGTCAGCATCACCACGGGCTTGCTGGCGCCCTCCGGCAATTCGCGCAGGCGCCGCACGAAGGTGAGCCCATCCACCGGCGCCATCTGGCAGTCGCAGGTGATGAGGTCGATCTGGGATTGGCGGACGATGTTCAGCGCCTGTTCGCCATTGGAGGCCTGGCGCACCTGGTTGCAGCCGGCCGCGCGCAGCGCGCTGGTGATGACGGACCGCATGGTCGGGTCGTCATCCACGACGAGGATCGTCAATCGGGCGAATTCGCTGGGCATGGCGGTCCCTGGCAATCCCGTGCGCCGACGGATGGCGCGCGGGGTTGGGTCGGGGACGCCTCGGGCATGGCGCGGCCATGCTGGCGTCCCCTGGCAGAGATCGGGGACGCCCGTAACTGTCATCTTAACGCCGGGGCGAAGCGTTCACCCTGGCGTTACCGGCTGGCCGGTTCAGCCGACCTTCGGCAGCACGCGCCAGTGCTGCTCCGCCCAGTCGAAGTAGAGCGTCCTTGCCTTCTGGGCGAGCGGCCCTGGCTGCATGGCGCGGCCTTCGTAGTTGGTGCAGGGCAGCACCTTGCCGTAGTTGCCGGTGGAGAAGATCTCGTCCGCCTCCAGCAATTCCTCCGGCTTCACCGCGCGTTCCTCCACCACCACGCCGGCGTCGCGCAGCAGGGCGATGACGCGGGCGCGGGTGATGCCGGCCAGGAAGGTGCCGTTCGGCGCGGGGGTGATGACGCGGCCGCCCTTGGCCAGCATCAGGTTCGCGCTGGCGAATTCCGCGACATTGCCGATGGGGTCGCAGACCACCGCATTGTCGAACCCCTTCTGCTGCGCGAAGAGCGCGGCGCGGGACCCGTTGGGATAGAGCGCGGCCGCCTTGGCATCCGTCGGCGCCTGGTCGGGCGCGGGGCGGCGCTGGGGCGCCATGCAGGCGCTGAAGCCCTTGTAGGGCGGCAGCGGGCTGTCATAGATCGCCAGGATGAAATCCGTGCTGTCCGGATCGGGCCGCGCGGCGCCGAGCCCCTTGCGCACGAAGAACATGGGGCGGATGTAGAGTTCCGCCTCCGGCCCCATGCGGCGGATGCCCTCGCGGCACAATTCCTCGATCTGCGCGGCCGTCATGGTGGGCTTCATCAGCATGTTGCGCGCGGATTGCACCGCGCGGGCCGAATGCAGGTCGAGGTCCGGCGCCACGCCGCCGAAGGACCGCCCGCCATCGAAGATCACGGAGCCCAGCCAGAAGGCGTGGTCCATCGGGCCGAGGATCTTCGGCTCCTCGGTGAACCAGATGCCGCCGTACCAGTATACGCCCGCCATGGCGTCCGATCCCTTGTGCTGGTGTTTCCTGCCCCCTGCATGGCACATCCCCGGGGGTTCGTAGAAGGGGGCGGGTTGAAGGGGGGCTGGCTCCCGCCTAGGCTGCGCGGCAGCACGAATTTCTCGGGGGGAGCGCGATGACGATACATTTCGTCGTCCATGACGAAGGTGACAGCGTGGGCGTCGTGGTCGTGGAAGGCCTGACGGCCGGCACGCCGCTGACGGGCTGGATCATGGACCAGGACAAGATGATCGAGTTCCAGGCCCGGAACGACATCCCCATCGGTCACAAGCTGGCGATCCGGTCGATCGCCAAGGGCGACACCATCATCAAGTACGGCATCGATATCGGCCGTGCCGTCGCCGATATCGGCGCGGGCGAACACGCCCATGTCCACAACGTCAAGACGAAGCGCTGGTAAGGGGGGCGGCATCATGGGCATCGACCTGAAGAACGCCAGCTTCGAAGGCTGGCGGCGCGAGAATGGCCGCATGGGCGTGCGCAACCACGTCCTCCTCCTCCCCGTGGACGATCTGTCCAACGCGGCGTGCGAGGCCGTGGCCAACAACATCAAGGGCTGCATGGCGATCCCGCACGCCTATGGCCGCCTGCAATTCGGCTACGACCTTGAACTGCACTTTCGTACATTGATCGGCACGGGCTCCAACCCGAATGTCGCCGGCGTCGTCGTGATCGGCATCGAGCCGGGCTGGGCGGGCAAGATCGCGGAAGGCATCGCCGCCACCGGCAAGCCGGTCGAGTTCTTCGGCATCGAGCAGCATGGCGACATCAACACCATCGCCCGCGCGTCGCGCGCGGCCTACCGCATGGTGAAGCACGCGTCGAAGCTGAAGAAGACCAAGGCGCCCGTGGTCGATCTCTGGGTCTCGACGAAGTGCGGGGAGAGCGACACCACCTCCGGCCTCGCCTCCTGCCCCACCAACGGCAATGCCTTCGACAAGCTCTGGGAGAACGGCAATACGCTGGTGTTCGGCGAGACGACGGAGCTGACGGGTGGCGAGCACCTGGTCGCCGCGCGCTGCCGCACGCCGGAGATTCGCACGCAGTTCCAGGCGATGTTCGACCGCTACCAGGCGATCGTCGAGAAGAACAAGACCAGCGATCTTTCCGACAGCCAGCCCACCAAGGGCAACATCGAGGGTGGCCTGACCACCATCGAGGAGAAGGCCCTCGGCAACATCCAGAAGATCGGCAAGAAGTGCCTGGTCGATGGCGTGCTGGACAAGGCGGAGGCGCCGACCCATTCCGGCCTCTGGTTCATGGACAGCAGCTCCGCGGCCGCGGAGATGGTGACGCTCTGCGCCGCTTCCGGCTACGCGGTGCATTTCTTCCCGACGGGCCAGGGCAACGTGATCGGCAACCCGATCGTCCCCGTCATCAAGATCACCGCCAACCCGCGCACCCAGCGCACCATGTCCGAACACATCGACGTGGATGTCACGGGCCTGCTGCAGAAGCGGATGAACATGGACGATGCCGGTGAGGCGCTGCTGGACTGCATGCTGCGCACCGCCGATGGCGAACTCACGGCCGCCGAGATCCTCGGCCACCGCGAATTCAGCCTGACCCGCATCTACGAAAGCGCCTGATGGTTGAGCCCTCTCCCTCCATCGGGGCTAGGGCAATCACACATCGGGGGTTTCTGGCGGATTGAAGGGGGAGTTCCACTCCCCCTTCACCCCCACGCCAGGGTCGAAGGCGACCCTGGACCGCCAGGTTTTTTCACTGATGACGGTCCAGGGCCGTCACGGCCCCCGTCTTCCCCCTGGGCGGATGGGGCGTGGGGAAGGCAGCGCCTTCCCCGTATCACCCGCGTGCCGCCCGCCCGCCGCCGCGCTATACAATCGCCATGACCCCCGCCATCCTCGCCGATCTCCGGCACCGCCATGCGGAGCCGCACCGCGCCTGGCATGACTGGAACCGCGTGGCCGGCATCCTCGCCATGGCAGAGGACATCGCCGCCGCCATCGCCGACAGGCCCGCCTTCATCATCGCCACCATGTTCCACAGCGCCGTCTTCGACCGCGCCGTGCCCGGCCAGGCGGAAGCCTCCATCGCGCTCATGCGCCGCCACCTCACGCCCCTCATGCCGCCGCATATGCTCGGCCGGGCGGAGGCGCTGATCCACGCCGTCACGCGCCAGGAACTGCCGGAGACCGACGATCCCTCGCTGCGCGGCGATGCCTGCCTGCTGCTCGACATGGACAACGCGATCCTGGGCGAACCGCCCGCCCGCTACGATGCGTATGAGGCCGCGATCCGCCGCGAATTCGCCCACCTGCCCGATGACCGCTTCGAATTCGGCCGCATCGCCGCGCTGCGCATGCTGCTGTGGCGGGACCGCATCTACCGCACCGACCGCTTCTACCTGGACCGGGAGAAGCGCGCGCGCCGCAACATCGAGGCGACGCTGCGCCGGCTTGAAGGCTAGCCGATCCGCATCGCCGCCTTCACCGCCGCCGCGATCCCGGGCTCCACCGCCACCGCCGCCTCCGCCCGCAGCGCCGCCGGCAGCCGCGCTTCGGGCCCCGCGCAGGCCACCATGGCGCAGATCTGCGCCTCCGGCATCCGCCGGCGCAGCCGCCGCAGCAGATAGCGCGCGGCGGCGGAGGAGGAACCGCCCTCCACCGCGCAGAGCCAGGCCTGCCGCACCAGGCGGAGGTCGAAGCCCGTCACCTCCCCGCGCAGCAATTCCGGCGGCGCCACCACCGCGCCGATGCCGCGCTTGCGCAGCACCTGCGCCAGCATCATCGCCGCCGCATCGTCGAAGGGCCCGCGGCCGGGCAGGCACAGCACGCTGCCCGGGCCCACCAGGCTGGCCGGCGCCTGGGCCATTATGGGCGGCGGCAGGTCGGAGGCGGGGTCCGTCAGCGGCTTCTCCGGCGGTCCTTCCTCCTCCTCCTCCAGATCCTCCAGCAGCGCGGCGACGCGGGCATGGACGGCCAGGATGCGTTCCTCCGCCACGCCGCCGCGCAGCGCATCGCCCTGCGCCAGCGCCAGCGCCGGCAGCGCCACGGTGTCGTAGTAGGCGGACAGCGCGGCATCGCGCAGCACCATCTCCGCCTGCTCCTCCAGCCCATCCGCATCGCCCATCAGGGCGCGCTGGTAGAAGGTCTCCGGCGGGTCGAGCGGCGGCCGGTCCCCCAGTGCCACTTCGAGGAACTCCAGCCGGTCCACATGCTTGCCGAGCACCACCAGGCAGACCGTCAGCGGCACCGCCACCAGCAGGCCGACAGGGCCCCAGAGCCAGGTCCAGAAGGTGGCGGCGGCGATGATGGCGATGGGCGACAGCCCCGTGGAATGGCCGAAGACCATCGGCTCCACCACCTGCCCCATGGCGCCCTCTCCGATCGCGAAGAGGATCAGGACCATGATGGGCATGGTCCAGCCGGGATCGGTGGCCAGCGCCAGCAGCAGCGGGAAGGCGACGGCCACGAAGGTGCCGACGAAGGGCACGAAGCGCATCAGCCCGGCCAGGATGCCCCACAGGATGGGCTGCGGCACGCCGATGGCGAAGAGCGCCATGCCCATGAAGGCGCCGAAGGCGGCGTTGAGCGCCGTCTGCGCCAGGAAGAAGCGCGAAAGCCGGTAGGCCGCGTCATCCATCGCGGCCACCGTGCGATGCAGGTCCCGCGCGCCCACCAGGCGGATCACGCGGTCGCGCAGATCCTCCCGGTACAGCAGCACGAAGATCACCAGCACGATGACGATGCCAGCGGTGGCGAGCGGCGTGACCAGTGGCGCCAGCACGTTCTGCAGCGTCTCCAGCGCCGCCGGGTCGGGCTGGCGGATCTCGACCGGGATGGGCTGCACCGCCTCCGCGTGAAGCCCGCGTGGCAGGGGCGCGCGCGGCTCCCGCTCCACGCCGTTCGACAGCCCGCGCAGCATCGCCTGCGCCCGTTCCACCAGCCCCCCGCTGGCATTGATGGAGGCGAGCTTGCGCGTCACCTCCGCCTGGTAGGCCGGCAGTTCGGCGGCGAGTTCCGCCAGCTGCCGCCCCATCACCAGGCCGAGCGACGCCAGCACCAGCACCGCCGCCAGCACGGACAGGATCACCCCCGGCACCCGCGGCAGGCCCCAGCGGCGCAGCGCGCGGGCGATCGGCGCCAGGATGAAGGACAGCAGGATGGCCAGCGCCAGCGGCACCAGCAGGTCGCGCGCGAAGTAGAGCACGGCGACGACGACCAGCGCCGCCTGCGCGATCGTCGCGCCATCCTGCGGCAGGCCGGCCGCGGGGATGCGGCGGCGGGAGGAACTCGGGAAGTCTGGCATCGGGTCTGGGTGGTCCTCGGCGCGGCCTGCCCGACCGGAACGCGCGCGCACTGGTCGGGTTCTCCGACCCCATGCGGATGGGCTATAGCCGGGTGGAAGGCCGCGCCGGGCGGCCTGGCAGCCATGGGGATCGCGGTGCCGGACAGCCTGCCCGACCTGCAAGCACCCCACGATCGGGTCGATGCCCTCTCGGAAGGCCACAGGCCCGGGGATTGGATGGCGGGCCCGGGCTACGCCGCCGGCGCGCCGCTGCCCTGGTGGGTCAAGCTCGGCGTGAAGCTGGTGGTGGGCAGCCTGCCCGTGCCGGCGCGCGCCTGGCGTGCGATGGGCCTGCGCCGCCATTCCTTCCGCGCCCTGCACCCGGACCGGCTGGTGGAGCCCGTCGCCACCCGCGCCGGCCGCTTCGCCACCCTGGCCGGCCGGCCGGCGCGGACGATGCTGGAGATCGGCCCGGGGGCCATGGTGCTGCGCGCACCCATCGCCGCCGCCCTCGGCCTCGGCCCCATCTGGTACCTGGATGTGGAGGATGACGCGCCGCGCGACCTAGCCCCCTATCGCCAGGCGGCGGAGGCGGCGCGCCAGGCGGGGCTGACGCCGCCCGACCTGTCCGGCTGCGCCACCGCCGCCGATGTCCTTGCCGCCTGCGGCGCGCGGGCGCTGATCGGCGGGCCGGAGCGGCTGGACGCCATCGCCGCCGGGTCGGTGGACCTGACGGTGTCGGAGGTGGTGCTGGAACATGTCCGGCGGGATGCGATGCTGCCGCTGCTGCGCGCGCTGCGCCGCGTCTCCGCCCCCGACGGGCTGGCCATGCATGTCGTGGATTTCCACGACCATCTCGGCGGCAGGCTGCGCCACCTGGCCTTCCCCGATGACTTCTGGGAAGGCGCGGCCGTCGCGCGATCCGGCCTCTACTGCAATCGCCTCGGCCTGTCGCAGATCCTCGGTGCCTTCGGGCAGGCCGGCTTCGCCGCCACCGTCACCGGCCGCGGCCTCTGGCCCCAGCCGCCCGGCCGCGCGCCCGTCCGGCTGGGCCGCGCGCCGATGGATGACCGCATCTGCCACGCCGCGATCGAGGCGCGTCCCGCCTGATCGACCCCGCCCGGCATCCTTCGCTGGACGCCGCGCCCGCGAAGGGGCCAGAGTTTCCCCAACAGAACACAGGGGAGGCTCCATGCACCGCCACAGGCTCGGCCGCCGCGCGGCCCTCGGCTTCGCGACAACCCTGGCCCTGCCGGGCCTTGCCGCGGCGCAGGGCGCGGCGCCCTTTCCCGATCGCAACCCCCGCTACATCGTTCCCTTCCCGCCCGGCGGCCTCACCGACATCATGGCCCGCTTCCTGGCGCAGAAGCTGTCGGAGGCCTGGGGCAAGGCCGTCCTGATCGACAACCGCGCCGGCGGCAACGCGCTGATCGGCGCCGACATCGCCGCCAAGGCCCCGCCCGATGGCCACACCCTGCTCGCCATCACCCTGACCCATGCGGTCAACGCGACGCTGTTCCCCAACGCGCCCTACGACTTCCGGCGCGACTTCCACGTCATCTCCCTGCTCGGCTCGCTGCCCCTCGTCGTGGTGGTGAATGCCGAGAAATCGCCGGCCCGCGACCTCGCCGGCCTCGTCGCGCAGATGCGCAGCACGCCGATGAGTGGCGGTTCCTCCGGCAACGGCTCGCCCCCGCATCTCGGCCTGGAATTGCTGCGCCGCGTGACCAATGCGGGGGACCGGCTGACCCATGTGCCCTATCGCGGCGGCGCACCCTCCGTCACCGACCTCGCCGGCGGCACGCTGGATGTCATGGTCTCCAATCTGCCCGAGTGCCTCGCGCAGATCCGGGGCGGGCGTCTCCGCGCGCTGGCCATCACCAGCGCGGAGCGTCACAAGCTGGTGCCGGAAGTGCCCACGGTGCGTGAACTCGGCCTGCCGCAGTTGGAGATCACCAACTGGACCGCGGTGCTGACCCAGGCCGCCGTGCCCGCCCCCCTCAAGGCGCGGCTGGAACAGGACGTGCTGGCCGCGATGCGCGACCCCGACATGGTCCGCCGGGCGGAGGAAGCGGGCTTCCAGGTGCTGGGCTGGGACAGCAACCGGTCCACCCGTTTCGTGGCCGAGGAGACGGATCGCTGGGCCAGTCTTGTGACGGAGGCGCAGATCAGGCCCGATGCCTGAAACCGCCTGAAGGCCCCCCATGCCCCGCTTGAGCCTCGACGAAGCCCGCACCCTGGCCGAAGCGGCCCTTACCCGCGCCGGCGCCAACCCGGCCATGGCGCGGCTGACGGCCGAGGCGCTTGTAGCCGGGGAGGCCGAGGGCCAGGCGGGCCACGGCCTGTCCCGCGTGCCGCAATACGCCGCCTTCCTGGCCAATGGCCGGGCGGATGGCGCGGCGGTGCCCGCGGTGGTGGCCGAACGCGGCGGCGCCGTGCTGATCGATGCGCGCCACGGCCTGGCCTATCCCGCGGTCGCGCTCGCGGTCGAACAGGCGCAAGCGCGGGCGCGGTCGCACGGCATCGCCTTCGCCGGCATCACCAACAGCCATCATGCCGGCGCCATGGGCCTGCCGGTCGCGGCACTGGCCCGGCAGGGGCTGGTGGCGCTGGCCTTCACCAATTCCCCGGCCGCCATGCCCGTGCCCGGCGGCCGCCGCCCGCTGATGGGCACCAACCCCGTGGCCGCCGCCTTCCCCCGCCGCGATGCCGCGCCGCTGGTCATCGACATGGCGCTGTCGGAAGTCGCGCGCGGCAAGATCATGGTGGCCGCCAAGGCCGGCAAGCCCATTCCCCTGGGCTGGGCGCTGGACGCCGATGGCAACCCGACCACCGATGCCAAGGCCGCGCTCGGCGGCGCCATGCTGGCCATGGGCGGCACCAAGGGCGCGCTGCTGGCGCTGGTCGTCGAACTCCTCTGCTGCGCGCTGACCGGCAGCGCCTTCGGGTTCGAGGCCGATGGCTTCTTCCAGGATGAGGGCAACCGCCCCCGCCTCGGCCAGTCCCTGATCGCCATCGATCCGGGCGCGCTGGCGGGGCAGGCGGCCTTCCTGGACCGGGTGGAGTTCCTGCTGGCCGCCATGCAGGCCGATCCCGGCGTCCGCCTGCCCGGCAGCCGCCGGAACGCGCTTTCCACCCGCGCGGCGGATGAGGGGATCGAGGTCCCGGCCCCGCTGCTGGCCACGCTGCAAGGCCTTGCCGGCCAGGCCACGGATGGGGCATCCGTCGCCTGACGAAACGAGGACGCGCCATGCCGATCCCCGCCTATACGCCGGGCGAGCCCATCCCCGCCTTCCATGCGCGGTCCAGCACCAATCCCCGCTACGCCTTCGACACCACGGCGGGGCGCTGGCTGATGGTGCTGATCCCCGGATCGATGGGGGAGCCCGGCCTGGCCGACCGCCTGGCCGCCATGGTCGCCCCACATGCCGCGCTGCTCGACACGGTCCGGGCCTACATGCTCGTCATCGGCACGGATCCGGAGGATGAGCGCCAGGGTCGCCTCAAGGATGGCAAGGGCCATCGCGTGCTGTGGGATGATGACGGCGCGGCGCGGCGCGCCTTCCGCGCGACGGAGCCCGATGGCCGGCTGCGCACGGGCTGGGTGCTGCTGGACCCCATGCTCCGCGTCTTCGCCATCTGGCCGCTGGAGAAGGGGGCGGAGGCGATGGCGACGCTCGCCGCCCTGCCGGACCCCGCCGACCATGCCGGCGTGCCGGTCCACGCCCCGGTCCTGATCGTGCCGCGCCTGTTCGAACCCGCCTTCTGCCGCCGCCTGATCGACCTCTATGAGAGCCAGGGCGGGGGCGAGAGCGGCTTCATGCGCGACCAGGGCGGCAAGACGGTCGGCATCCTCGACCCCGGCCACAAGCGCCGCAAGGACGCGATCATCGAGGATGAGGCCCTGAAAACCGCCATCCGCGCGCGCCTCACCGCCCGCCTCGTGCCGGAAATCCAGCGCGCCTTCCAGTACAGGGTCACGCGCCTCGAACGCTATATCGTCGCCTGCTACGACAGCGCGGACAAAGGCTTCTTCCGCGCCCATCGCGACAACACCACGAAGGCGACGGCCCATCGCCGCTTCGCCGTCACCATCAACCTGAATACCGGGGATTATGAGGGCGGCGAACTGTCCTTCCCCGAATTCGGCCCCAGGACCTATGTGGCCCCGGCCGGCGGGGCTGTGGTGTTTTCCTGCTCCCTGCTGCATGAGGCCCGTCCCGTGACGGCCGGGCGGCGATACGCCTTCCTGCCTTTCCTGTATGATGACGAGGCCGCGGCGATCCGCGAGGAGGGTGCAAAATTCCTGGTGACGAACGACGCGGCCCGCCCGGGTCCCCCCCTGGGCGAGGCGGCCGGGGCTCCTTCTCCGGTGGCGTGAGGGGCAATTTCGACCGTGACGAGCGCGGCCCCGAAGGCTGGGCCGAACGCCGGCTGCCGCCGGAGGGCAGCCATGCCAGCGGCCGCGGCTACGGCCCCGCCGGCCCGGCCGGCGGCCTGACGCCCCGCCCGCGCCCCAACCCCGGCGGCCCGCCGGAGGGGGGGTGGCGCGACAGCGACCTCGACCGCCTCTGCGGCCCCGCCGCCGTCACGGCAGCCTTTGCCGTGCGACCCGATGCCGTGCTGCGCCTGTTCTACACGGAGACCCGGAAGCGGGAGGCCGGGCCGGTCTGCGCCATCATGGCGAAGAACCGCCGCCCCTACCGGGAGGTCTCGCCGGAGGAGATGATCCGCATCGCCGGCACGGAACACCATGGCGGCATCTGCGCCATCGCCGTGCCGCGGGAGGTGCCCGAACTCGGCGCCGGACCCTTCCCACAGGCGCTGCTGGGCGCGCCGGTGCTGCCGCTGCTGGACGGCATCGGCAACCCCCACAACCTCGGCGCCATCGCCCGGTCCGCCGCCTTCTTCGGCTGCACGGGCCTGCTGCTGTCAGGCGATCCGCGCCAGGCGGGCCTGTCGGACGCGGCCTTCCGCACGGCGGAGGGGGGGCTGGAGCACCTGACGCTGATGAAGCTGGCGAATCCCGCCATCGCGCTGCGGGCGCTGGCGCCCAAGTTCACGACGGTGGCCGCGGTCGCCGCCGGTGGCATGGCCCCATCCGAACTGCCACGAACGAAACCTTTCGTGCTGGTGCTGGGCAATGAGGAACGGGGCCTCCCCGGCCTCACCATCGCCGCCTGCGCCCACCGCGTGACCCTGCCGGGCAGCGGCCATGTGCAGAGCCTGAACGTCTCGGTCGCGGCGGCGGTGCTGATCCACGCGATGGGGATGCCCGCTGGGGGGTAGCGTCAGCGCGCCAGTTGCGGCGCAACGCGCTGCGGAGCGACACGCGCGGTCGGACTCGCCGAGCGTTGGGTTTCGGGCTGGCGTCCCCCCGCGTTGATCCGGTCGATCTCGTGGGCGTTCTGGTTCCGCGTCCTCAGATACGACCAGCATTCAGTAACCGCTCTATCGCGTGCCGCATCCCTGGCGGAGTTTGTCGGAGTTCCACGCTGGCCTTGCGAACCACTCGGTTGATCTGCCCGGATCTCTGCGACTTCGCCTGCGATGACGTCGTGACACAACTCGAGCGTTGTTTGCTGATCACGAATGACGGTGTTGACGATGTTCTGCACCGCATCCGCGATCGAAACAGCCTCCTCGGCGCGCAACTGGCGGTTGGGCACCGCCCCTAGAGGCACTGCGCCGCCAGACGCGTTCGCCGACCCCGATTCGGCATTGGCGAGCGCCTCCTGCGCCCGCTGTTGCGCGACGCGCGCGGCATCCCGGCTCGCCGTCGCCTGCTGAAGCCGCGCATCCATCCGCGCCTTCTCCTGCGCCGTCGTATCGCGCGTCCGTTCCAGCGCGGTCCTGTTGGTCGATCCGGCCTGCTCCGCCGCCGCGACGGCCGCTGCCGCCTGGTCGGCCGCCGTCGCTGCCCCCGCCTGATCCTCCGCAGCCTTCGTGACGGCCTCCTCCGCCCGCTGCGTCGCCGCCCTTGCCGCGTCCAGGTTGCGTTGCGCGGCGATCACGGCCCGGTCGGTCGTGGCGCTGGCTGCCGTCGTCAGCGCGACATTCTGCACCTGCACGGCGCCGGTCAGTTGCTCGATCGCCAGCAGCGCGACCATCGTGTTCTGGAACCGACGCAATTGCCGGTGCACCTCGAAGCCGCTGATGGCGCGGTTCGCATAGGCTTCGCAGATGCGATAGAGCAGCTCGGCCTGCGCCTGGGTCAGTTGAGTACGCAAGGCGATGCTCGCAGCGGATTCCGCGAAGGCCGCGGCGATGGTCCCGGTAGCGCGCGGCAATTCCAGCCCCCCGCTGAGACTGCCGCTTTGCGCGGAGAAGGTGTCCGGGCTCTTTTCCGCGCAGATCGTCGCATAGGCTTCCCGGACCGGTTGGTTGTTGCGGTCCAGATGAAGATTGCCATCCGGCCGGGTCACGAATTCCCGGCGGAGGATGGTATTGATCGCGCGCTGTTCCGTATCGATCAGCGTCGTCCTGGCCACTGTGCCGTCACGCCCGCCCATGTCTTCGGCGCGGTAGATCGAGTTGAGATTCGCGCAACCTGACAGGAACATCAGGGCAAGCGGAAGGATGGTCGCGCCACGCATCGATCTTGCTCCGCAATCACCGAAGCCTAGCGATTAATCTTTCAATAGAGCAATGAAAATCGTCGGCGGCGGCGATGGTCTCCCCGTTGCGCCGCGTGACTTGCCCCGCCGGGCCGGATCGGCGCACCCTTTCCCCAATCGGGAAGGGCAGGGGCAGGACCATGATGAAGCGGCGTAGCATCCTCGGGGCCACTGGCGCGCTGCTCGCCGCGCCCGCCCTGGCCCAGCCCGTGGCGGGCGGCCGGACCGTGCGCCTCATCGTGCCCTTCCCGCCGGGGGGCGCGGTGGACATCCTGGCGCGCCTCCTCGCCGAACGCCTCGCCCCCGCGCTCGGCCAGGCGGTGGTGGTGGACAACCGCGGCGGCGCGGGCGGCTTGCTCGGCGCCGATGCGGTGGCGAAGGGGGACCGGGATGGCACCGTGCTCGGCGTCATCAGCGTCACCACCCTCTGCGCCGTGCAGTACATGACGGCGCGCATGCCCTTCGACCCGGCGCGGGACCTGGCGCCCGTCAGCCAGATCACGGACGGCGCGCTGCTCTGCGTGGTCAATGCCGACACCGCCCGCCGGAACGGCTGGACCGACTTCCGCAAGCTGGTGGAATGGAGCCGCGCGCATCCCGAGCAGGTGAAGATGGGCTCCTCCGGCCCCGGCACGAACAGCCATCTGAACATCGAGGCCATCAACCGCTTCGCCAACGCGAAGATCCTGCATGTGCCCTATCGCGGCGGCGGCCCGGCCATCAACGATCTGCTGTCCGGCACCATCGACATGATGTTCGATGTCATGCCCGCTTTGATGCCGCATGTGGAAAGCGGCAAGTTCCTCGCGCTGGCGGTCAGCAGCAAGGCGCGCCTCGGGATCCTGCCGGAGGTGCCGGGGATGGGCGATTTCGCGGATCTCGGCCTGGGCGAGCACAATCTGGTCAACTGGAACGCCATCATGGCGGCGGGTGGCACCCCCGCCCCGGTGGTGGCCCGGCTGCACCAGGCGATCCAGGCGGTGGCCGCCGATGCCGCCTTCCGGGACCGGCTGCGGCCGCTGGGCTACGGCACCGTCACCAGCCCCACCCCGGCCGCGCTGACGGAGCTGGTGGAGCGGGAACGCCCGCAATGGCGCCGCCTGGTGGAGATCAGCGGCGCGCGCCTCGACTGATGCGGGACACTGGCAATCCGCCTTGCGTTCCTGCTATGTTCATCGCGTCGCTGGCCAAACCATGTCCGGCGGCCCCGATCCCGCCGCGAAAACGGTGCTAAACGTCCTAAATCGGCATAAACGGCTTAAACGGCTAAGCGACCTAAATGTCACATCCCGATGCCTTGTTCCGGCCGCCAGGGTGGGCTTGACGATCACGCCTGCGTATCGGGGCGCTTCCCGGGCCGCCCCGGCCCCCACATGGACGCCGAATGCCCAGCCTTCCCGATAGCCCTGATCTCCTCGTCATCGGTGCCGGTGCCGCCGGCATCGCCGCCGCCCGCACCGCGATGGAGGCCGGCCGCAGCGTCCTGGTTCTGGAAGCGCGCGACCGCATCGGCGGCAGGGCGGTGACGGATACGGCGCGGCTCGGCCTGCCCTACGACCTCGGCGCCACCTGGCTGCACCAGGCCGCGACCAACCCGCTGGTGCCGCTGGCGGCGGGGATCGGCGTTACGCTGCATGATTCGGACGCGCTGCGGCGGGAGCGCAGCCAGATCGGCGCCCGGCCCGTGACGCCAGTGGAGGACGCCGCCTACAGCGCCGCCTGGGCGGCGGCCGAGGCGCGGATCGCCGCCGCCGCCACCGATGGCGGCCCCGACCGCAGCCTGGCGGCGGGCATGGCGGCGGAAGGCCCCTGGGCCGCGACGATCGAGGGCTGGCAGGGCGATATCATCTCCGCCGCCCCCGCCGGCCGCGTCAGCCTGCAGGATTTCCACTCCAATGCCCTGGATGGCGGCAACCGCCTGCCGGAAGGCGGCTTCGGCGCGCTGGTCGCCCGGCTGGCCGAGGGCCTGCCCATCCGGCTCGGCGCCCCCGTCACGCGCCTGGCCTGGGGCGGGCGGGAGGCGGTGGCGGAAGGCCCCTTCGGCACCATCCGCGCCCGAGCCGTGGTCGTCACCATCCCGACCAGCCTGCTGGAAGCGGCAGCCATCCGCTTCGACCCGCCCTTGCCCGCGGCCACGCTGCAGGCCGCGCATGACCTGCCGCTCGGCCAGGTGGTGAAGCTCGGCTTCCGGGTGGAGGGGGAGGAACGCTTCGGCCTGCCGCCCTTCAGTTCCGTGGACCGCCAGGTCGCGCCGGGCGAGCCCCTGGTGGCGATGAGCCTCTTTCCCTTCGGCCGGCCCGTCATCTCCTGCCATGTCGGCGGCGATGCCGCGCAGGCGCTGGAGGCCGGGGGCGATTCGGCGGTGGAAGCCTTCATGCGGGCGGAGATCGCCACCCGCTTCGGCGCCGAGGCCCTCAGGGTGCTGCGGGCGGGTCCCATCGTCTCGGAATGGGGACGGGACCGGTGGTCGCGTGGCGTGTACAGCTATGCACGAACAGGTTGCGCCGGCGCGCGCGCCATCCTGGCCGAACCCCTGGCGGGCGGCCGGCTCTGCCTGGCGGGGGAGGCCACGGATGTGGGTATGGCCGGCACCGTCGGCGGCGCCTGGCGGTCCGGGGCGGGGGCGATGCGAAGCGCGATGGCGGCATTGGCGGGTTGATGGCGAAGCAGGCGCAGGCATTGACGGGGCTGGAGATGCGGGGGGATGGCGCCGGCCGTGCCGCCCTGCTGTCCGGCCGCGTCGATACCGAAGCCGCCGCGCGACTCTGGGAACCGCTCATGGCGGAGGCCCGGGCGGCGAAGGGCCTGGTGCTCGACCTCTCGAAGGTGGAGGCGGTGGACACCACCGGCGCGACGCTGGTGCTGACCGCCGAAGCCACCGCCGGAGCGCGGATCGAGGGCGCGAGCCCGCCGGTCCTGGCCGTGCTGGACCGGGTGCGGGCCGCGCTCGCCGCGCCGCGGCCGAAGCCCGTGCCCTACCGCTTCGCCCCCATCACCGGCATCGGCCGGCGGGTGGTGGAGGCCGGCCGCAACGCGCTGGATGCGGTGGGTTTCCTCGGCGAATTGCTGGTGGTGGTGCTGGCGACCCTGATCCGCCCGCACCGCCTGCGCTTCCGCGAATTGCTGCGCCATCTGGATGAGGCCGGCACGCGCGCCTTCGGGCTCGCGGTGCTGCTGGGCTCGCTGCTCGGCGTCATCCTGGCCTTCCAGTCGGCCATCCCGCTCCGCCGCTTCGGGGCGGAGATCTTCGTGCCGAACCTGGTCGGCATCTCCCTGCTGCGCGAACTCGGCCCGCTGATGGCGGGCGTCGTGCTGGCGGGGCGGACGGGGTCGGCCTATGCCGCCGAACTCGGCACCATGACGGTGAATGAGGAAGTGGCCGCGCTGCGCATCATGGGCATCGATCCCATGGCGCTGCTGGTGCTGCCCCGCGTGCTGGCGGGGATGCTGGTGATGCCGGTGCTGTCCCTGCTGCTGACCTTGGCCGGCCTGATCGGCATGGCGATGATCATGGGGATGCTGGGCTTCCCGCTGACGACGGTGACGCAGCAGCTGGCGGCGACGATCACGCTGGGCGACCTGCTGGGCGGCCTGTTCAAGTCGCTGTTCTTCGGCCTGGCCATCGCCGCCATCGGCTGCCGCGCGGGGCTCGGCGCCGGGCGCGGGCCGCGCGCGGTGGGCGATGCCGCGACGGCGGCGGTGGTGGGCGGCATCGTCGCCATCGTGCTGCTCGATGGCGGCTTCGCCGTGCTCTACGAAAGGCTCGGCCTGTGACCGGGGATGCCCCCGCGCTGCTGCGCCGGCCCGGGGAGGCCGCGAAGCCGGAAGCGCCCGCCTTCGGCCCCGCGGTGATCGTGGCGGAGCACCTGACGGCGCGCTTCGGCACCAACACCCTGTTCCGCGACGTCAGCTTCGCGGTGAAGCGGGGCGAGGTCTTCGTCATCCTCGGCGGCTCCGGCTGCGGCAAGTCGACGCTGCTCAAGCTGATGATCGGCCTGGTGCCGCCGGCGGAGGGCACGGTCTCCATCCTCGGCACCGATGTCTGGTCGACGGAGGGCGAGGCGCGGCTCGGCCTGCTGAAGCGCATCGGCGTGATGTGGCAGCAGGGCGCGCTGTTCGGGTCCCAGACCCTGCTGGAGAACGTCATCATGCCGCTGGCCGAGCACACCACCCTGCCCCCCGCGGCGCGGGAGGAGGTGGCGCGCGCCAAGCTCGGCCTGGTCGGGCTGTCGGAAGCTGCCTCCCGCCTGCCGTCGGAGGTTTCGGGCGGCATGCTGAAGCGCGCGGGGATCGCGCGGGCACTGGCGCTGGACCCAGCCATCCTGTTCCTGGACGAGCCCTCCGCCGGGCTCGATCCCATCACCTCGGCGGGGCTCGATGAGCTGATCCGGGACCTCTCGCGCTCGCTCGGCACCACCTTCGTGGTGGTGACGCATGAGCTCGCCTCGATCCTCGCCATCGGAGACCGCTGCATCATGCTGGACCGGGAGGCCAAGGGAATGATCGCGGAGGGCGACCCGCGCGACCTGCGGGACCACAGCACGCACCCCACCGTGCGCGCCTTCTTCCGGCGGGAAGCCGCCTGATGGCCGCGCGGGGGCTCTATCTGCGGGTCGGCGTGCTGGCCATCGCCGGCATCGTGCTGGCCGTCGGCTTCGTGGTCTTCCTGGCCGGCGGCCGCGGCCTGCAGGCGACCGAGGTGTTCGAGACCTATATCGAGGAATCGGTCCAGGGCCTCGATGTCGGCGCGCCGGTGCGCTACCGCGGCGTGCCGGTCGGCCGGGTGACGCAGATCGGCCTGGTGGCCGCCGAATACCGCCGGCCGCAGGGCGCCGATTTCAACGCCGGCTTCCAGCTGGTCTTCGTCCGCTTCGGCATCGATCCGGGCCTGGTGGGGGAGACGCCGTCACTGGCGGATGCCGTGCAACTCGGCCTGCGGGCGCGCATCCGGGCGCAGGGCATCACCGGCGTGAACTACGTGGAACTGGATTTCGCCAATCCGCAGCGCTTCCCGGTGCCGGACCTGCCCTGGCAGCCGCGCAACCCGGTGCTGCCGGCCATCCCCTCCACCGTCGCGCAGGTGACGAGCGCGGCGGAGGTCATGGTGCAGCGCCTGCAGGGCGTGCCGATCGAACAGATGGCGGCCGACCTCTCCGCCCTGCTGGCCAACCTCAAGCGCCAGACCGGGGATGGCGATGCCGCCGTGGCGCTGCGCGAAGTCGCCCGCACCATGACGCTGGTGCGCGCCGCGGTGGAGGATAGCGACCTCGCCGGCGCGCTGGCCGAGCTTCGCGCCGCGGCGACGGATGCGCGCAACCTGCTGGCGGGGCCGGAGATGCGCGGCGCGGTGGCGAATGCGGGCGCCGCGGCGGCGGAGCTGCGGCGCACGGCCCAGCGCCTGCCCGGCGCGGTGGAAGGAATGGAGCGGACGATGCGCGCGGCGCGGGAGACCACGGTGGATGTGCAGGCCGAATTGCTGCCGATCCTGATCGACCTTCGGGCCACCACGGCCAGCCTGCGGGCCATGGCGGACCAGCTCAGGGCCGCCCCCTCCCAGGCGCTGTTCGGCGCGCCGCCGACGCCGGATCGCCGGCGATGAGCCGCCACGCCGCTGCGCCGGCGATGACCGCCCACGCCGCTGCGCCGGCGATGAACAGGCGCGCCTTCATCCTCGCCGCGCCCGTCCTGCTGGCGGGGTGCAGCATCCTGCCGGACCGGCCCAACGTGCCGGTGCGGCGCTACGCGCTCGACCCGCGCCGGCCCACCACCCAGGCGGCCCCGCGGGGCGCGCCGGTGCTGCTGCAGCGGCGGATGCGGGCGGTGCCGGGGTTGCAGGACCTCGGCCTGCGGCGCGCCCGGCCCGATGGCGCCTATGAATTCCTGCCTTATGAGGAATGGATCGCGCCGCCCGCCGACCTGGCCGATGCCGCGCTCCGCGCCTGGCTCCAGGCCAGCGGCCGCTTCGCCGCGGTGGTGCAGGCGGGGACGCGGGCGGATGCGGATTTCGTGCTCGAATCCCAGCTCACGGTGCTGGAGACGGTGCCCCCCCGGGGCAGCCAGCCGGCCGAGGCTCGCGCCGCCATCGCCGCGGTGCTGATGCGGGAGGAACGGCTCTCCTCCCGCATCCTCGGCACGCTGGAGGCCACCGGCACCGCACCGCTACCCGCCAACGCCACGGCGCCGCAGCAGGCTCAGGCCCTGGAAGCCGCGCTGGGCGGCGCCTTTGCCGAGCTGGAGGCGCGGCTGGTCCTGCCGCGCTGAGAAATCACGCAACCGTGATGCTGGCAGGGGCGGGGCGCCCGCCCGGAGCGTCGTGAGACAAAAATGCGCGAAATGGGCGTGTTCTCTATTTTGCGACTGACGCCCATCTGGCGTTAACGGTTTTCCCAGGAATTGCCGTGCAATCTCAGGTTCAGACACAGGGTCCCCTGCTGTCTCGTTCCTGACGCAGCCAAGACGGCCTCCCGCACCATCCACCCGATTGGATGGCAAGGGCTGTGTCGCGCCAGGAGATACACCAAAAAGTTGCGTTAATGGCCTTGATCGCCGTTAGCACAACTTTAACGTGCAGGTCTGGCGATGAAAACGCGGCAACGGGCCATGATGTCGGACAGCGAGTGGGACGAGGTCTGGAGCGACTACGACGCGCGCCAACCGGCGGCGGCGCCGCTGCCGGCCGCCCGGCCCGCGCGCCCCTCCTTCGCCGAGCCCGCCGCCCCGACATCGGCCCGCCCCGTCATCCCGCCTCGGCTGGGCCGCATGATGGCCTGGGCCCTGCTGCCGCTGGCGGCGCTGGCCTGGATCGGCGCCCCCTATGCCACGGCGTGGCACCTGGCCACCGCGCTGGAAGGCCGGGACCATGAGACGCTGGCCCGCCATGTGAACCCCGCCGCCCTGCAGGGCGCCGTTCGCGCCGCGCTGAACCCCGCGGTGGCGGAAGGCGAGCAGGCCAATGCCTTCCTGGCCGCGATGGCCGACGATATCGCCGCCGGCTGGGCCACCCCGGCCGCGCTGGCGGAGGTCGCGCGCGCCCGCGGCGTGCGCCCCGGTGCCACGACGGAGGGCGTGCGCCGTGCCATGCCGGTGGGGCTGACGCGGTTCGAGATGCCGCTGCATGGCGCGGCCTCCCCCATGACGCTCCAGCTGGAGTTGAAGCAGGAGGGGCTGGCCCCCCGCTGGCAGGTCACCGGCGTGCGGCTGGACCAGGCGGCGCCGGCGGTCGGGCCCGGACCGGCACTCCGCCTGAGCGCGATGCGCTGACCATGGCGGCGATGACCATGCCGCCGCTCTGGCCCGCCTGGCTGGACCGCATGGGCGGTTCAGCCCCGGCCGGGTTCCCGAGCCAGGCTGATCGCCTGCCGCAGCACGGCCATGTCGCCGATATGGTTGGCGAGGATGAGGGCGAGGCGCGCATCGAAGCGCCGCGCCGCCTCGGCATCCAGGCCGCGATGGGCTTCCATGATGAGGGCGAGGAAGCCGTCGGGGTCCTGCAGCCGGGGTGAGGTATCGAGCGTCACGGTGACCTCCCCATCGCGCGGTCGATCGCCGCGCTGACCGATGCCTCGTCCAGCGCCGCGAAGCGGGCCGCGATGTGCTGGTCCGGCCGGACCAGCACGGCCCCGCCGGGCGGCGCGCCATAGCGCGCGGCGGCCAGGCCGCTGTGGTCCCAGAGCGCGCCCGGCGTCTCCTCCGCCGTCACGAAGACCAGGCGCAGCCCCGGCAGGGTCGGCGACCAGACCGCGTCGAAGACGAGCAGGCAGAAATCGCCGCCGAGGTGGCGGAGCAGCCAATCCGCCGCGCCGTCCCGCATCACGGGCGCATCGGGCGCGGGGGCGCCGGGCAGGGCGCCTGCGGGCCAGTGGCCCGAATCCGCGCTGTTCAGCGGGCTGCCGGCCAGCGTGGCGGGGCGGGACAGGCGGCCTGAATTCACCAGCGGGCGGGCGAATTCATGGTGCTGCGCCAGTTCCAGCACCGCATCCCGCCAGGCGCGCGCGGCGTCCGATTTCGGCGTGATGAAGTCGGTGCTGCGGGTGGAGTTGAGGATGTTCTCATCCGTCGCGGGCACGCGTTCGGCATCGTAGCTGTCGAGCAGCGCTTCCGGCGCATCGCCGCGCAGCACGGCGGCGAGTTTCCAGGCGAGGTTGTCCGCATCCTGCACGCCGCCATTGCCGCCGCGGGCACCGAAGGGGCTGACCTGATGCGCGCTGTCGCCGGCGAAGATCACCCGGCCATGGCGGAATTTCTCGAGCCGCCGGCAGCGGAAGGTGTAGACGCTGACCCATTCCAGCTCGAAGGGCACCTCGGGCCCCAGCATGGCGCGGACGCGGGGGATGACGCGGTCCGGCTGCTTCTCGGCCTCCGGATCCGCATCCCAGCCCAGCTGGAAGTCGATCCGCCAGACATCGTCGGGCTGCTTGTGCAGCAGCACGGATTGCCCGGGGTGGAAGGGCGGGTCGAACCAGAACCAGCGCTCGGTCGGGAAACTGACATCACCCTTGATGACGACGTCCGCGATCAGGAAGCGGTCGCGGAAGATTTGGCCGGTGAAGGGCAGGCCCAGCGCCTCCCGCACCGGGGATCGCGCGCCATCGCAGGCCAGCAGCCAATCCGCGCGCAGCGTATAGGCGCCGCCGGGCGATTCCACCGCCAGCGCGACGGCATCCGCGCCGGGCGTGATGCCCGTGACGCGGTGCTTCCAGCGGAGGTCGACGCCGGCCGCCACGCAGGCCTCCACCAGCCATTCCTCGACGTAGTATTGCTGGAGGTTCACGAAGGCCGGGTATTCATGGCCTTCTTCCGGCAGCAGGTCGAAGGCATAGGCCTCCTGGTCCCGGTGGAAGACGCGGCCGGTCTTCCAGGTCACGCCCTTGGCCCGCAGCCTGTCGCCGAGGCCGAGCCGGCCATAGATCTCCAGCGTGCGCTTGGCGAAGCAGATGGCGCGCGAGCCGGTGGAGACGGTGTCGTCATCATCCAGCACCGTCACCGCGATGCCCTGGCGCGCGAGGTCGAGCGCGAGGGTCAGGCCGACAAGACCGGCGCCGACGACGACGACGCGGCGCGATTCATCGCCCGGGGGGGGCGGCGGCGCGGCGTAGCGGGGGTTGGCGTAGGTGGGCATGCGAGGGGCGTATCGCGCCCTGTGGCCGGGGAGCAAGCGGCGCATCGTCGCTCCCGCAAAGGGCCTTCGCCCTTCAGGACTCCGCCGCCGCCAGGATCGCGCGCCAATCCTGCCGCGCGCCGAGCAGGCGGAGGATCACCACCTGCCCCTCGGCCAGCCGGTAGATCACCAACTGCCCCTCATGCGCATGGATACGCACCGGCGGGATGAATTCCGGGCGTTCCCGCGCCAGGCCCGGCATGGCGGCGATCATGGCGAAGACCTGCGCCAGCCCATCCACATGAAGATCCGCCTGGGCGATGGGCCAGTTCTCCGCGGAATACCGCCAGATCTCCTCCAGGTCAGAAAGGGCGCGCGGCGTCAGCCGGTATACCCCCGCCTCAGCCTGGGCCATGCGCCTCCCGCATCCGGCGCTTGAAGCCGGCCACGTCGAGGGGTTGCGGCGCGCCGCTTTCCATCCCCTCGGTGATGGCTGCCTGCAAGCTGGCCAGCGCCTCCCGACGCTCCTGGTCGCAGCGGATCAGGTCGCGGATGTAGTCGCTGGCATTGCCGTAGCGGCCGCTCTCGGCCTGGCGCTCGACCCATGCCTTCATCGGATCGGGCAGGGAGACATTCATCGTGGCCATGGCGAGGACCCTATGGGGGGCCGGCAAGTCTGGTCAAGGATTTTGGCAAAGCTTGCCATCGCCACGACGGATCAGGAATGCACTTCGGCCGACTTCATCGCCGTCCCATGCTCCAGCGCCTTCCACATCTCCACATCCCGCTCCGCCGTCCAGATGCGCGGGTGGTCCAGGCCGCCGGCCTCGTCGAAGGCGCGCGTCACGTTGAAGGGCATGCAGTGCTCGAAGATCACCCAGGACCCGTATTTCGGCCGCATGAAGCCCATCGTGTCGTCGTAGATGTCCTTCAGGCCCCAGCCCTTGGCGACGCCTTCGCGGACGCGGGTGAAGAGGTCCGTGGTGAAGGATCGCGTGCCCTCGATCGCCTCGCGGCAATCATCCTTTGTCATCAGCGCGCGGCCGCGGCCGGGGACCATCTTCTCCGCCCCCAGCGCCGCCACGGCGTCCAGCGTGCGCGACCAATCGGCGAAATGGGCGTCGCCGCAATAGGGGGTGGCGCCGAACTCCACCGTGTCCCCGGCGAAGAGCACCTTCTCCTTCGGCAGCCAGACCACCGTGTCGCCCGCCGTGTGGCTGCGGCCGACATGGATGATCTGCGCCTCCCGGTCCCCCAGCCAGATCGTCATGCGGTCCTTGAAGGAATGGGTCGGCCAGGTGAGGCCGGGGATGCTTTCCTTGCCGCGGAACAGGCGTGGGAAGCGGCCGATCTCGCTGTCCATGTCCTGCTGGCCGCGTTCCACGATCAGGTCGCGAGTCGTCTCGCTGGCGATGATGGTGGGGTTCCCGTAGCCGCTGGCGCCGAGGACCCTGACCGCATGGTAATGTGTCAGCACCACCTGGCCGACATGGCGCGGCGTGACGGTGGCGATCCGCGCCATCACATCTTGTGCCATCGCCGGCGTCGCCTGGGCATCCACCACCACCACGCCGTCCGGCCCGACGATCACGCCGGAATTGGGATCGCCCTCCGCCGTGTAGGCAAACAGGCCCGGACCGAGCTCATCGAAGGAAATTATCTTGTCTGAGAGGTCATTCGCCGATGCGAATCCGGACATGTCGCTTCCTCCGCCCTTGCTGCAGCCGTGGCATGGCGCCACTGCGTGACTAGCGCAAGCCTGAGGCATTGCAACGACTTTCCCATTCCGGGAGCGTTTCGCATGACGGAAAACACCATTCCAATCGCGATCCGGCGCGGCTACCCTTCAAGTGTTGGATGGCGCCGGCGGGGTGCCTGATCGACGGGGAAACAATGAGCCGTAATGCGAGCCTGACGCCCTTGCCTGGCTCCTGCGCTGCCTGTGCCGTCCGGCCCTTCGCCCTGTTCCGGGTGGTGCCGCAGGCCCGGGTTGGCGAGATCGCGAAGGTCCGGTCGGGCGTGCGCCTGGTCCGGGCCGCGGAAGCGATCCATGACAGCGTCTTCACCCTCTATGCCGGATGGGCCTTCTCCTGGACCGCGACGCCGGATGGCCGCCGCCAGGTGCTGGATTTCCACCTGCCCGGCGACCTGGTGGAGCGCACCGAGGATGGGGCGGAGGTGGAGGCGCTGACCGATGCCTCCTTCTGCGTCCTGTCCCGCGATCGCCTCTGCGAATTCATGGGGCGCGATCCGGGCCTTGCCATGTCCTATGCCGAGGGCCTGACCCGCGACCGCGCCCGGATGCGCGAACGCCTGACCAGCCTCGGCCGGCGCGATGCGGCGGGGCGGGTGGCGCATCTGCTGCTGGAACTGCATGGCCGCCTGATGCGCCGCGGCGGCGCGGATGCGCGGGGGGCGGCGGTGCCGCTGAAGCAGGCGCATCTGGCGGATGCGCTGGGGCTGTCGGTGGAACACGCCAACCGGGCGCTGGCCGCCATGCGGAAGGACGGGATCGCGACGCTCAACAAGGGGCGGCTCGAAATCCTGGACCGTGAGGCGCTGGAGGAGATGGCCGGCTGGTCCGGCCCCGCCCAGCCCGGCCTGCTGGCCCGGCCGGTGGCGGTCTAGCAGGCCGCCCGCACCCTGGCGGTACGACCGCCGGGCGGGCTAGCTTTCGGCGGGGGCCGTTCATGCGAACCGCCCCGACCCCTGCCGGATGCCGACCATGATCCTGCCGCGCCGCCTGACCGCCCTGATCCCGCTGGTGCTCGGCCTGCTGGCCGCCGCCCTGCCGCTGGCCCCGTCCCGCGCCCAGTCGGGCGATCCCTCCTTCAACCTGGTGAATCGCAGCGGCCAGGTGATCAATGAGATCTATGTCTCCGCGACGCGGGAGCCGAATTGGGGCCGCGACCTGCTGGGCCAATCCACCCTGGCCAATGGCGCCACCTTCCCGGTGCGCATCGCCCCCGCGGCGGGCTGCCGGCAGGATATCCGCGTGGTCTATGCGGATGGCCGGCCGGAGGAACGGCGGAACCAGGATACCTGCGCCATCACGGAAATGGTCTTCGGCACCGCCGCGCCGCGCGCGCCCAATGCCGGGCCGGTGCCGGCACCGGCCCAGGGCGGGAACCCGTCCTTCAACCTGGTCAATCGCGGCCGCGCGCAGATCCGGGAGATCTATGTCTCCTCCTCCCGCGACAATGACTGGGGGCCGGACCGGCTGGGCCAGAATACCCTGCCCATCGGCCAGCACCTGCCGGTGCAACTGCCGCAGGGCGATTGCGTGAACGACATCCGCATCGTCTGGATGGATGGAAGGCCGGAGGAACGCCGCGCCGTCGACACCTGCCAACTGGTGAACGTGGTCTTCCCCTGATGGCGTCGCTGGCCGAGCAGTATCGCGCGCTGCGGGATCGCCGCCAGGCCGGCGATCCGCCGGATTTCGAGGCGCTGCTCCGCCGCTTCTACACCGGCTTCCTCAAGCCGGGCGACACGGCGGTCGATGTCGGCGCCTTCAAGGGCAAGCACACCATCCCGATCGCCGCCGCCATCGCCGGCCCCGGCGCCGCGCTGCATGCGATCGAGCCCAATCCGGAGATGGCGGCCGCGCTGCGGGATCGCATCGCCGCCGATCCGGCGCTGTCCTTCGTGATGCTGCATGAATGCGCGGCGGCGGCGGAGAACGGCATCGCCGAATTCATCATCGCGGTGGAAGCGCCGGGCTATAGCGGCCTGCGCCAGCGGGACTACGACCAGCCCGATGTCACCACGCGGCGCATCGGCGTGCATACCGTGCGCCTCGACTGGCTGCTGCCGCATCTGCCCAGCCTCGCCTACATCAAGCTCGACATCGAAGGGGGGGAATTCGATGCGCTGCGGGGGGCGGAAGGGCTTCTGGAACGCCACCGTCCCGCCATCAGCTTCGAATTCGGCCGCCGCGCCTATGGCGTCTACGGCGTCGATCCCGCCGCGGTCTTCGACTGGTTCGAGGCGCGTCGCTACGTGCTGTTCGACATCATCGGCAATCCGCTGCGCGTGAAGGACCGCTTCCTGCGCGCGGATCGCCTGCCCGGCGTGTTCGACTTCCTGGCGGTGCCGGCGGAGAACCGCACCCTGGTCCGGCTGGCGCAGGCGCAGCAGGACCCGCCGCCCCTCACCACGCCAGACGCACCCTGAGCCCAGGGCCCGCATCCTCCAGCGTGATGCGGAGCCCGTGCAACGCCGCCACCGCCGCCACCAGGGCCAGCCCGAGCCCCGTGCCCGGCGTGGTGCGGGAGGCATCGAGCCGGTGGAAGCGCCGGAAGACCAGGTCGCGCGCTTCCGCGGGGATGCCCGGCCCATCATCCGCGACGGTGATCGCGCGATCCTCCAGCGCCAGGCGCACCGTGCCATCCGCGCGGCCGTGGCGGATCGCGTTCTCCACCAGATTCGCCAGCATCTGCGTCAGCAATTCGCGGTCGCCCTGGATGGTCTGCCCATGGTCGATCTGCGCCACCAGGATCTGCCCGCGCTCCATCGCCGCGGGGGCGTAGAGTTCGGCGACGGTCGCGCAGACCTCGTCCAGCGCCACGGGCGCGAAAGCGGCGCGGCGGGCGCCGCTCTCCACCTCCGCGATGCGCAGCAGGGCGGCGAAGATGTCGAGGATGCGGTCGCATTCCGCGACGGCTTCCTCCGCCCCCTCCATCGATTCCAGCCGGCGGCGGAGACGCGTGAGGGGTGTGCGGAGGTCATGGGCGATGTCGTCGCTGACCTGGCGGAGCGCCGCCATGGTCAGTTGCAGCCGGTCCAGCGTGGCGTTCACGCGCCGCGCCAGGCGGTCGAATTCGTCGCCGCCGGGGCGGGCGGTGAGGCGCGTCTCCATCCGCCCTTCCTCCACCAGCGCCAGGGCGCGTTCCATGCTGGCGGCGCGGCGGGCGACGCCGCGCCCGACCAGCAGGCCCCCGCCCAGCGCCAGCAGGATGGCCGCGCCACCGACCCAGCCCGCCGCGCCCAGCAGTTGCGCCTCCAGCGCCCGCACCGGCGCCAGATCCCGCCCCACCAGCAGGAAGTGGTTGGCGGGCAAGGCGGTGCCGAAGGCCAGCATCACGCTGTCCTCCCGCGCGGTATCGACCTCGATGCTCGCCCAGCCCGCCTGGTGCGGCGCGCTGGCCAGGTTGCCGGCGATGCGCCCGCCATCGGCGCCGGCCAGCAGGAAGAACTGCGTCCCGCTGCGATCGGCCGCGATCCGCGCCTCGATCGACAGGGCCAGCGACGGCACGCCGCCGATCCGCGCCGCGTTCAGCAGCACGCCGACATCGCGCTCGATCTCGGCCGCGATCTGCCGCACGGCGAAGCGCGACGTCGCCCAGTAGCCGATGCCCGCCAGCAGCGCCGTGCCGAGCAGCGTCAGCGCCAGGTGCAGCAGGGTCACGCGAAAGCCCGTGGTGCCGGCCCAGCGGCGCAGCGCGTTCATGCGTCAGGCGGCCGGATCGTATAGCCCGCGCCGCGCAGCGTCTGGATCAGATCCGGTTCGCCGAGCTTGGCGCGCAGCCGGCTGACATGGGTCTCCACGACGCTGGTGCGCGGATCGAAATGGATGTCCCACACGCCTTCCAGCAGCATGGAGCGTGTGACGACGCGGCCGGCATGGCGCATCAGGTATTCCAGCAATCGCCATTCCCGAGGCTGCAACTCGATCCGCTGCCCCGCCCGCGTCACGGTGCGGCGCAGCAGGTCCATCTCCAGCTCGGCGACGCGCAGCACCGTCGCCTCCGGCGCCATCACCGCGGGGCGGCGACCCAGCGCATGGACCCGCGCCAGCAGCTCCGGCAGTGCGAAGGGCTTCGGGAGATAGTCATCGGCGCCGGCATCCAGCCCCTCCACGCGGTCATTCAGCGACCCGCGCGCGGTCAGCATCAGGGCGGGGGTGGCGATGCCGGCGGCCCGCAGCGCGCGGATCAGGCCCAACCCATCGAGGCCCGGCAGCATCCGGTCCACCACCAGCACCTCGAACCCCCCGCCGATCGCCTCCATCAGCCCCTGCCTGCCATCGGCGACATGGCTGACCAGGTGCCCCGCGCCGCCCAGCGCGCGGGCGATGTCGGCGGCCGTGGCCGCATCATCCTCCACCAGCAGGATCCGCAACCCCCGCGCCTCCTTACCAATCCGTATGCCTGCCGCGAACAGCCCGTGAGGGCGACCCGCTACCTCCAGGGCACGCCACCCCACACGGGGATGGACGCTTCGCAGAGGGATCTACCATGAGTGACAAGACCCAGCCCGCCCGTAAGACACGCCGCCTCTGGGCCGCCGGTTTCCTGGCCCTGGCCCTCGGCACCACGGCGCTCACGACGCTGCCGCTGCGCGCCCAGCCCGCCGCGCCCACCACCCCCGCCATCGTCCTGCCGCACCAGCGCGGCCCGCAGGGCTTTGCCGATCTCGCCGCCCGCGTCGCGCCCTCCGTCGTGCGCGTGACCGTGACGGGCCAGGTGGAGGCGACGCCGGCCTCGGTCGAGATCCCGCCGGAGCTTCGCGGCACGCCACTGGAACAATTCTTCCGGCAGTTCGAGCGCGGGCAGCGCGCCCCCAGGGGGGAACAGCGCGGGGAGCAGCGCCGGAGCGTCGGCCAGGGCAGCGGCTTCATCATCGATGCCGCGGGCTACATCGTCACCAACAACCACGTGGTCGGCGACGCTTCCTCCGTGAAGGTGGAGCTGACCGATGGCCGCGAATTGCCGGCGCGCGTGATCGGCACGGACCCGCAGACGGACCTCGCGCTGCTGAAGGTGGAGGCCGGTGGCCCGTTGCCCGCCGTGACCTGGGGCGACAGCGACCAGCTTCGCGTCGGCGACTGGGTGGTGGCCATGGGCAATCCCTTCGGCCTGGGCGGCAGCGTGACGGCGGGCATCGTCTCCGCCCGCGGCCGCCAGATCGGCGCGGGCCCCTATGACGACTTCATCCAGACCGATGCGCCGATCAATCCCGGCAATTCCGGCGGCCCACTGTTCAATGCGAATGGGGAGGTCGTGGGCATCAACACCGCCATCTACGCGCCGGCGGGCGGCAATGTCGGCATCGGCTTCGCGGTGCCGGCGCGGATGGCGCGGCACGTCATCACGGACCTCCAGCAGGATGGCCGCGTGGCCCGCGGCTGGCTCGGTGTTTCCATGCAGCCGCTGAACGCGGAACTGGCCAGCGCGCTGCGCCTGCCGGATACGCGCGGCGTGCTGGTGGCGGGGGTGGAGCCCGGCAGCCCCGCGGCCCAGGCCGGCGTTAAGCCCGGCGACGTGGTGGTGGGCATCGGTGGCCGCCCGGTTGCCGCGGCGCGGGACCTGGCGATCGCGGTGGCCGAGGCCTCCCCCCGCAGCACCGCGACCCTGACCCTGCTGCGCGACGGCCAGCGGGTGGACCAGGCGGTGACGCTCGGCCAGCGGGAGGCGCCGCGGCAGGAAGCCCGCGCCGGCGGGGCGGAGGCGCCGCGCCAGGCCTCGCTCGGCCTGCGCCTGTCCACCGGCAAGGCGGGCGATGGCGTGACGGTGGCCGCGGTGGAGCCCGGCAGCATCGCCGCCACGCGCGGGATGCAGGCGGGTGACGTGATCCTGCGCGCCGGGGAGCGTGAGGTGCGCCGCCCACAGGATGTGACGGAGGCCGTCGCCGCCGCCCGCAGCGCCGGCCGCCCGGCCATCGCGCTTCAGGTGGTGCGGGATGGCGGGCGAGCCTTCATCGCCCTGCCGCTGAACGCGGGCTGACGAAGGGGGGCGGGGTTCCGGCCCCGCCCCTCCCGTGGCTACCCTGGCCGGATCATCCAGGCAGGGAATTTCCATGAACGCCACAGCACGCCGCCAGGCCTTCCGCGCCATCCTGGCGGGGGATTCCTGCGTGCACCCCGCCTCCGTCTTCGATGCCATCTCCGGCCGCATCGCCGCCGAGATCGGGTTCGAGACAGCGATCCTGGGCGGCTCCGTCGCCTCGCAGGCCGTGCTCGGCGCGCCGGACCACATCATCCTGACGCTGACGGAACTGGCCGATTTGGTGCGGCGCATCACGCGCGGCGGCGCGCCGCCGCTGCTGGTGGATGCGGACCACGGCTTCGGCAATGCGCTGAACGTGATGCGCACGGTGGAGGAACTGGAAGCCGCCGGCGTCGCGGCGCTGACCATCGAGGACACGCTGCTGCCCCGCCCCTTCGGCCCCGACGCCACGGCGCTGCTGCCGCTGGAGGAAGGACTGGGCAAGATCCGCGCGGCGCTGGCGGCGCGGAGCGATCCTTCGCTCGTCATCGTGGCGCGGACTGGCGCGCTGGGTGTCACCTCCACGGAGGACGCGATTGCCCGTGCCCGCGCCTATGCAGGGGCCGGTGCCGACGGCATCTTCGTCACGGGGCTGTCCGATCTGGCGCAGTTGGATGCGCTGCGGGATGCGACGGGCCTGCCGCTGCTGGTCGGCAGCGCCAAGGCGGGGATCGGCGGCGCGGCCGTGCTGGCGGCGCATGGCGCGCGCGTGGCGCTGCAGGGCCACCACACCTTCCCCGCCGCGGTGAAGGCCATGCGGGACACGCTGCAGGCGTTGCGCGATGGCACCGCGCCCAAGGACCTGCCGGGCATCGCCGATGGCGCGACCATGAAGCGGTTGCAGCGCGAGGCGCATTACGACGCGGCGATCCGCGACTTCCTCGGGGGGTAGGCGCGCGCCGCCATTCCCGCATACTGCGCGGAATGACGGAGGAAACGACACGGGCAGGGCGCGCAGGCGCCGGTGCGCGCGCATGATGCGCCTGCCCGGCCTGGCGCCCTTCCGCCAGAAGGGATTCCGGCGGCAATTCCCCGCCGATATCGCCACATCCTGGGGCTTCGAGATCGAGACCCTGGTGCTGGGCTGGTACATCCTGGTCAGCACGGGATCGGTCGTGTGGCTGACCGCCTTCGCCTCCGTGCAGTATCTCGGCACGCTGGTGTCGCCCATGTTCGGCGTGATGGGCGACCGGCTGGGCCATCGCGGCGTGCTGTGCGTCATGCGCGGGCTCTATGCGGTGCTGGCTTCCGTCATCGGCGTGATGGCACTGACGGGGGCGATGACGCCGGTGGCGGTGATGGCGGTGGCCGCGGTGGCGGGGCTGGTGCGGCCTTCCGACATGGGCATGCGCAACGCGCTGATCGCGGCCAGCGTGCCCGCGGTGCAGATGCCGGCCGCGATGGGCATTTCCCGCACCACCGCGGACACGGCGCGCGTGATGGGCGCGCTGGCGGGGGCGGGGCTTGTGGCGATGCTCGGCATCGGTGCGACCTATTGCGTCGTCGTGGGGCTGTACCTGACGAGCCTTGGCCTGACGCTGGCGGTGCCGGCGCCACGGCGCATCACGTCGGCACCGGCCTCCCCCTTGCGGGAATTGCGCGACGGCTTCGGCCATCTGCGGGAAACCCCGCCGCTGATGGCGGCGATCCTGCTGGCCTTCCTGGTGAATCTGCTCGCCTATCCCGTCTCTGGCGGGCTGCTGCCCTATGTGGCGCGGGAGGTCTATGGCGTGGACCGCACCGTGCTCGGCTACCTCATCGCCTGCTTCGCGGGCGGCGGGTTGCTGGGGTCGATCGTGATGATCGGGCGCGGCGGCGTGGCCTATCCGGGACGCGTGATGCTGGTGGCCTGCGCCATCTGGTTCCCCCTGCTGATCGCCTTCGCCACCGTCACCGATCCCCGCACGGGCCTGGTGCTGATGGGCCTGGCCGGCTTCGTGCAGAGTTTTGCTCTCGTGCCCATGTCCGTGATCCTGCTGCGCTGCGCGGAGGAACGCTTCCGGGGCCGCGTGATGGGGCTGCGGATCCTGGCGGTCTATGGGCTGCCGCTCGGGCTGGTGGTGGCGGGGCCGCTTATCGAATGGATGGGCTTCACGCGCACCATCACGATGTATGCCGGGCTCGGGCTGATCTGCACGGGGGCGATCGCGCTGCATTGGCGCCGGCATCTCTGGCCCTCCGACGCGCCGGCCAATACCGCGCTGCGCTAATCCGTGCCCAGGCTCCGCGCCAGCCATTCCGAAAACGCCTGCACGGTGGATCGTCGCGCCGCCATTTCCGTCATCACCAAATGGTAGCCCGTGCCATCCTCCATCACGCCGTCGAAGGCCCGCACCAGGCGGCCCTCCGCGATGGCGTCCCGCACCAGCACGCCCCAGCCGATGCCGATTCCCTGGCCGGCCTCGGCGGCGGCCAGCGCCATCGCCGTCTCATCGAAGCGCGGGCCGGCGGCGACGAGGCCAGCGTCGATCCCCGCGGCTTCCGCCCAGCTTCGCCAATACGGGCGTTCCGCGTAATGCAGCAGCGTCGCGCGCGGCAGGGCGGCGGTGGCGTCATCCGGCAGGGTGGTACGCAGCGCCGGCGTGCAGACCGGCAGCATCTGCTCCCGCGTCAGGCGCCGCACGACGTAGTCCGGCCAGTCCCCGTTCCCCGTGCGGATCGCGACATCGACATCCGCGCCGTGCAGCTGCGCGAAGTAGCGATGCGTTTCCAGCCGCAGGTCGATCCAGGGATGGGCGCGGGCGAAATCGCCGATGCGCGGCGCCAGCACCCGCATGGCGAAGCTGCGCGCGGCGTTGACGACCAGCGTCGTGCGGCTGCGCGGCTGGCCGATGCGGAACAGCCCGCTCTCCAGCGTCTCCAGCCCCCGCCTGGCGTAATCCGCCAGGACGTCGCCTGCCTCGGTCAGCCGCAACCCGCGCGGGCCCCGGGTGAAGAGTGGCTCCGCCAGCCTTTCCTCCAGCGCCTTGACCTGCCGGCTGATGGCGCCCTGCGTCACGCCAAGCTCCGCCGCCGCGCGGGCCATGTTGAGGTGCCGCGCCGCCGCATCGAAGGCCCTGAGTGCCTGCAACGGCAACCCGGCCATGCCTTGAGCTGAACTCATGGCTGACGAGCCTATCCCGCGCCTTTCCCCCCCGCCAGCCCCGCCCCAGACTGCGCGCCAACCACCAAGGACGCCGCATGACCGCCCAAGGCCCCGCCTTCGATCCTGTCACGCTCCAGATCCTCTGGAGCCGGCTGATCTCCATGGCGGATGAGGCCGCGGCCGCGCTGCTCCGCACCTCCTTCTCCACCATCGTCCGCGAATCCAATGATTTCGCGACGGTGCTCATGGACGCGGAGGGCAACAGCCTGGCGGAGAACAGCATCGGCATCCCGAGCTTCGTCGGCCTACTGCCGAAGACGCTGCGCCACATGCTGGCGGAAATCCCGCTGGCGGAGTTGCGGCCGGGCGACTGCCTGATCACCAACGACCCCTGGATGGGCACGGGCCATCTCCTCGACATCACCATGGCCCAGCCGATCTTTCGCGGGGACAAGCTGGTGGGGTTTGCCGGTGCCACGTCCCACATGCCCGATATCGGTGGCACCTTGTGGTCGGCGGATTGCACGGAGGTGTTCGAGGAAGGGCTGCGCATCCCGCCCTCCAAATTCCTGATCGAGGGCAAGGAGAATCGCGAACTCGCCCGCATCATCCGCGGCAATGTCCGCGTGCCGGACCAGGTGATGGGCGACATCCAGGCGCAGGTGACGGCCACCAGCGTCTGCGCGCGGCGCGTGCTGGAATTCCTGGACGATACGGGGCTGGAGGATCTGGTCGCGCTCTCCGCCACGCTGCAAGCCCGCGCGGATGCGGCCATGCGCAAGGCGATCGCCGCGCTGCCGGACGGCACCTGGCACGGCACCGTCTACGCCGACGGGTACGAAGACCAGGAGACGCGCATCCAATGCGCGCTGACCATCGCGGGCGACCAGCTTTCCGTCGACTACGCTGGCACCTCGCCCCAGATCGCGCGCGGCCTCAACAGCGTGATGAACTACACCTACGCCTACACCGTCTATCCGCTGAAATGCGCGCTGGACCCGCTGACGCCGCGGAACGAGGGCAGCTACCGCGCCGTCAGCGTGGCAGCGCCGGAGGGCAGCATCCTCAACCCGCGCTGGCCCGCGGCGGTGAATGCGCGGCACCTGACGGGGCTGTTCCTGTCCGGCGCGCTGTATCAGTGCCTGGCGCAGATCGTGCCGGGGATGGTGGTGGCGGACAGCGCCAGCCCCGCGCCGCGCCCGGTCTATACGGGGCGGGACAACAACGGCGACCGCTTCAGCCAGGTGCTGTTCGGCAGCGGCGGCATGGGGGCTGCGGCGCATCGCGATGGCCTCAACACCACCGCCTTCCCCACCAATTCCGGCTCCGGCTCCATCGAGGCCTTCGAGGCATCGGCGCCGATCCTGGTGTGGAAGAAGGATCTGATGCCCGACAGCGGCGGCCCCGGCCAGTTCCGCGGCGGCCTCGGCCAGGAGATCGAGCTGGAGGTGATGACGCAGGAGAGCGTGCGCCTCTCCCTCATCGCCGACCGCATGAAGCACCCCGCGGGCGGGCTGGATGGTGGGGAGGCCGGCGCGCCGGCGCTGGTGCAATTGCAGGATGGCCGCAAGCCGCATCCGAAGTCCCGCAGCACGCTGCAACCGGGCGACCGGCTGCTGATGCATCTCGGCGGTGGCGGCGGCTATGGCGACCCGCGCGCGCGCGATCCGGCGGCGGTGAAGCGCGACCTGGCGGATGGCTATGTCTCGCCCGAAGGGGCGCAACGGGATTACGGGGTGACGCCATGATGACCATCACGCGCCGTGCCTTGGTGGCCAGCGCGCTGTTCGCGCCTGCCGTGGCGCGGGCGCAGATCACGCGGCCCGTGCGGTTGATCGTGCCCTTCGCCGCTGGCGGGGGCTCCGACACGCTGGCGCGGCTGCTCTCCGTGCCACTAACGGAACGGCTCGGCCAGCCCGTGGTGGTGGAGAACCGCGCCGGCGCCGGCAGCCAGATCGGGGCGGAGGCGGTGATGCGCAGCGCGCCGGACGGCACGACGCTGCTGCTGGGCGACACACCCTTGGCGACCATCCCCGCCGTGCAGGTCGCCGGTGGCCGCCCCGCGCCCTTCGATGCCGCGCGGGATTTTTCCCCAGTCGCGGCCCTCGCCATTGCGCCCGCCCTGGTGGTGGTTGGCGGGCAGTCGCGTTTCAGAACCTTGGGCGAATTGCTCGCCGCCGCGCGCGCCAATCCGGCGGCGATCGACTTCGCCTCCGCGGGCGTCGCCAGCTCCACGCACCTGATCCTGGAACTGCTGCAGATGAGGGCCGGCGTGCGCGTCACGCATGTGCCCTATCGCGGCGCGGCGCCGGCGGTGCAGGACGTGCTGGCGGGGACGGTGCAGGCGACGATCATGGCGCTCGCCACGGCCGCGCCCCTCGTCCAGTCCGGCCAGATCCGTGTCATCGGGGTGGCGTCCGAACAGCGCATCGCCGCCATGCCCGACGTGCCGACGCTGAAGGAGCAGGGCGTCGATCTCGTCTCCGGCTTCTGGTGGGGCGTGCTCGGCCCGCTCGGCATCCCCGATCCCGTGCTGGCGCAGCTGGTCACGGCCATCGAGGCCTCCATGGCCAGCGAGGCCATGACAGCGCGCCTGCCCGCGCTCGGCCTCAATCGCCTGGCGCTCGGCCCCGCCGAGTTCCGCGCGCTGCTGGCTTCGGAGACGCGCCGCTGGGGCGAAGTCGTGCAGGCTGCGGGGATCAAGCCTGAATGACCGTTCCTCCTATCCGCGTCGGTGTCGATGTCGGCGGCACCTTCACCGATTTCGTGCTGGTCGATGAGGCGCGTGCACGCGTCCTGACCGGCAAGCGCCTGACCACCCCGGACGATCCCGGCCGCGCCATTCTGGAAGGGCTGGACCGGCTGCTGGCGGAAGCGGGCGTCGGCTTCGGCGATGTGCGCCAGATCGTCCACGGCACCACGCTGGTCACCAACATCGTGATCGAGCGCAAGGGCGCGCGCATCGGCCTGGTCACCACGCGCGGCTTCCGCGACAGCCTCGAGATGGGGCGGGAGATGCGCTACGACCTCTACGACCTCTTCCTCGACAAGCCGGAGCCCTTGGTCCCGCGCCCGCGCCGGATCGCGGTGACGCAGCGCCATGACGCGCATGGCACCGAACGCCTGGCGCTGGCGGAGGATGAGGTGCGCGATGCCGCCCGCGCGCTGAAGGCGCAGGGCGTGGAGGCCGTCGCGGTCTGCTTCCTGCACAGCTACCTTGATGCCAGCCATGAACGCCGCGCCGGCGCGATCCTGGCGGAAGAACTGCACGGCGTGCCCGTCACGCTCTCCTCCGACGTGGCGCCGGAGATCCGCGAATATGAGCGGGCGAACACCGCCTGCGTGAACGCCTATGTCACGCCGCTGATGGACCGCTACCTCGCGGTGCTGGAAGCCGCGCTGAAGGCGAAGGGCCTCGGCGGGCCGCTGCATCTCATGCTGTCGGCCGGCGGGATCGCGACCGTCGGCTATGCCCGCGCCAACCCGGTGCAGCTGATCGAAAGCGGCCCCGCGGCCGGTGCCACGGCGGCGATGCATCACGGTCGCATCGCCGGCGTCGCCGACATGATCTCCTTCGACATGGGCGGCACCACGGCCAAGATGTGCCTGGTGGAGAAGGGGGAGGCCGAGCATTCCTCGACCTTCGAGGCCGCGCGCGTCCGCCGCTTCCGCAAGGGATCGGGCCTGCCGCTGAAGGTGCCGGTGATCGACCTGATCGAGATCGGCGCCGGCGGCGGCTCCATCGCGCAGGTCAGCGCCATGGGGCTGCTGACGGTCGGTCCTGAAAGCGCGGGCTCTGTCCCCGGCCCCGTCTGCTACGCCCGCGGCGGCACGCATCCCACGGTCACGGATGCCGACCTGCTGCTGGGCTACCTCTCCCCCGAATACTTCCTCGGCGGGGAGATGGCGCTGGATCGCGGCGCGGTGGAACGCGCGATGGAGGAGCACCTGGCGCGCCCGCTCGGCATCTCCGTGCTCGAAGCCGCGGCCGGCATCCATGCCATCGTGAACGAGAACATGGCGGCGGCGACGCGCATGTATGTGGCGGAGAAGGGCAGGGACCCCCGCCGCTACGCCATGCTCGCCTTCGGCGGTGCGGGCCCGGTGCACGCCTATGGATTGGCAAAACTGCTGAAGCTGTCACGGGTGATCGTGCCGCAGGGCGCTGGCGTCGCCTCCGCGCTCGGCTTCCTCGTCGCCGCGCCGGCCATCGATCTCGTGCGATCCGGCGTGCAGCGCCTCAACGCCGTGGACTGGACCGCCATCGCGGAGCGCTTCGCGGCGATGGAGGCCGAGGCCCGCGCCATGCTGGAGGATGCGGGCGCCGCGCCCGGTGACGTCACCTTCCGCCGCAGCGTGGACATGCGCTACGCCGGCCAGGGCTTCGACATCGCCGTGCCGCTGCCCGATGCCATCGATGCCGCCAGCGTCGAGGCCGCCTTCCTCGACACCTACCAGCGCCTCTTCGACCGGCGCATCACGGGGGTGCCGATGGAGGTGCTGTCCTGGCGCCTCAACGCCACCGCCTCCCGCCCCTCCGTGCCGGAGGCCAGCGCCAGCGGTGACGGCGCTTCGCTGAAGGGCGAGCGCCCGGTCTGGTTTCCCGAGACCGGCATGGCGCCCTGCCGGGTGCATGACCGCTACCGCCTGCGCCCCGGCGAACGCCATGCGGGCCCCGCGGTGGTGGAGGAACGCGAATCCACCATCGTCATCGGCCCCGACGCGACCTTCATGGCCGACAGCCACGGCAACATCCTCATCGACATCCAGGGAAACGCCCCATGACCAAATCCGCCAGCCATGCATGGCTCGATGGCAAGCTGGTGCCGTGGAGCGACGCGACGATCCACATCTCCACCGAAGCCGTACTGCGCGGTGAGAATGTGTTCGAGGGCATCCGCGCCTATTGGAACCCCGATGAAGGCCAGCTCTACGCCTTCCGCCACGCCGACCACATCGCGCGGCTCCGCCAGGGCGCACACATCATGCGGATGGCCGTGCCCTACAGCGATGAGCAGATTGAGGCCGCGTCCCTCGACCTCATCCGCGCCTGCGGCTACCGGGAGAACATCCACTACCGCCCCGTCGTCTACTTCGCCGAGGGCGAACTCACGCATTACCTGCCGAGCGAGATCCGCACGGGCTTCTTCATCCTCGCCTTCCCGATGCCCTCCAAGCCCACCATCGAGACCGGCGTGAAATCCTGCGTCAGCACCTGGCGGCGCAACAGCGACATGGCCTCGCCTTCCCGCATCAAGGCCGGCAGCAACTACCACAATTCGCGGCTCGCCTATGTCGAGGCACGGCTGAACGGCTTCGGCCCGCCGGTCATGCTCAACGCCGCCGGCAAGGTCGCGGAAGGCCCTGGCGCCTGCATCATGATCGTCCGCCGCGGCAAGCTCATCACGCCGCCCGTCACCGCCGACATCCTGGAGAGCATCACGCGGGAGACGGTGATGGAACTGGCGGAGCGCGAACTCGGCCTGACGGTGGTGGAGCGCGACATCGATCGGTCGGAATTGTACGTCTGCGAGGAAGCCTTCTTCTGCGGCAGCGGGGCGGAGGTCCTGCCCATCGCCTCCATCGACCATTACGACATCGGTGGCGGCAAGCCCGGCGCCATCACGCGGCAGCTTCAGCAGATCTACTTCGACGTGGTGCGCGGCAAGGTCGAGAAGTACCGGCATTGGCTCACGCCGATTTATGGCGCCGAAACCGCGCGGCAGGCGGCGGAGTGATGGGGCGCAGCGTCGGTCGCCTGGTCGCGGAAAGCCTCGCCGCACAGGGCGTGGACCTGATGTATTGCGTTCCGGGGGAGAGTTTCCTCGGCCTGACGGATGCGCTGGTCGATGTGCCGCAGCTGAAGCTGGTGGTCTGCCGGCATGAGGGTGGCGCCGCCTATATGGCGGTGGCGGATGGGCGGATGCGCGCGGGCAAGGCGGGGGTCTGCCTCGTCTCCCGCGGGCCCGGCGTCTCCAACGCCATGATCGGGCTGCACACGGCGCATCACGATGCGGTGCCTATGGTGCTGCTGATCGGCCAGGTGGAGCGCCGTGAACGCGGGCGCAACGCGCTCCAGGAACATGACTACGGCAAGCTGCTGGCCGACATCACCAAGGCGGTGATCAACGTCGATCTGCCGAGCCAGGCCAGCGAGGCGATGGCCCGCGCCTTCCATTTGGCCGAATCCGGCACCCCTGGCCCCGTCGCCGTGGTCTTCCCCGAGGATGTGCTGGACGAGGCCGCGGACGACCTGCCCCTGGCCAGGCCGCGCCCCCGCGCCACGCCCGGGCCTTCACCCGCGCAGATGGACGATCTGGCGCAGCGCCTGGCCGCGGCGCAGCGCCCGCTGGTGCTGGTGGGCGGCGCGATGGATGGGCCGCCGGAGACGCTGGATTCGCTCCGGCGCTTCGCGGAGGCCTGGAGCCTCCCCGTCTCCCCGACCCATCGCCGGCCGCATCTGTTCGACAGCCACCACGCGAACTACGCCGGCTATGTCGGCAACCGCGTGCAGCCGCGGCTGATGGCGGAGATGCGGGAGGCCGATCTGCTGGTCGCACTCGGCGAACGCATGACCGATGTGGTCAGCCAGTCCTGGACCTGGCCGACGGCGCCCGACCCGCAGATGCCCTTCGTGCATGTCTGGCCGGACCCCTCAGAGCTGAACCGCGTCTGGCGCGCGGACCTCGCCATCTGCGCCGATCCGGCCGCGGTGGTGGCGGCGCTGCTGGAACGCAAGCCGGCGTATCCCTCGGGCCGCTGCGCCTGGATCGCCCGGCTGCACGCCATCCACCGGGAGCTGACGGTGCCGAGCTGGGAAGCCGCGCCGGATGGGGTGAACTTTGCCGCCGTCTGCGTCGGCGTCGCCGAACGCATGGCGGCCGATGCCGTGCTGACCACGGATGCCGGCAATTTCACGAGCTTCGTCCACCGGCACATCCCCTTCCGGCCGGGGCAGATCTTCCTCGGTTCCGCCGTCGGCGGCATGGGGGCGGGGATGCCGATGGCCGTCGCCGCCAGCATCCGCCACCCCGGCCGCCAGGTGATCGCCGTGGCGGGCGATGGCGGCGCGCTGATGACGGGGAATGAGATCGCCACCGCCATGCGCCACGGCGCCTCGCCGGTGCTGCTGATCCCGGACAACCGGACCTATGGCTCCATCGGCATGCATCACGAGAACCGCTACCCTGGCCGGCCCTTCGCCAATGCCGCGGACCTCGTGAATCCCGATTTCGCCGCCTGGGGCCGCGCCTTCGGGGCGGAGGGGTTCACCATCCGCACCGAAGACGATATCGGCCCGGTTCTCGACGCCGCGCTGGCGCCGCGGACCGTGCCGGCGGTGGTGCATGTCCATGCCTCCGCCCTACAGGTCACGGCCTTCCGGCGCCGGAAGGGGTAGACGCTACAGCAGCTCCAGCTGCCTCGCCGCCATGGCGCCCGGCACCTTGAACTGCGTGCAGTCCAGCGACGCGCTGAAGCTGTTCTGGACGGCCCGGCCGGTATAGCCGCGGCCATCCAGGCCGAAGCGGCGCAACGCCAGCTTGAAGCGCTGCGCCAGCAGATCGGCATAGGGGCCGGTGCCGGTCTGCCGCGCGCCGAAGCGGGCATCATAGAGCCGCCCGCCCCGCGTCTCCCGCACCAAAGCCAGCACGCGGGCGGCGCGTTCGGGGTGGTGCTCGGCCAGCCAAGCCTCGAACATCGCCTTGATCTCGAGCGGCAGGCGCAGCAGCACATAGCCGGCCCGGGTTGCGCCGGCGCGCGCGCTGGCTTCCAGGATGCGCTCCATCTCCGCGTCGTTCAGCCCCGGGATCATCGGCGCCGCCAGCACGCCCACGGGGATGCCGGCCTTGGCCAGTTCGGTGATGGCGCCAAGGCGCTTCAGCGGCGATGCCGCCCGCGGCTCCATCACCCGCGCCAGCTTCATGTCCAGCGTGGTGACGGAGAGGCAGACATGCACCAGGTTCCGCGCCGCGAGCCGCTGGAGGATGTCGATGTCCCGCACAACCCCCGCGCCCTTGGTCACGATGGTCACGGGGTGGCCGAATTTTTCCAGGATCTCCAGCGTGCGGCGCGTGATCCCCAATGTCCGCTCAACGGGCTGGTAGGGGTCGGTGTTCGCCCCCAGCGCCACCGGCTTTGCCTCGTAGCCCGGCTTGGAAAGCTCCTTCTCCAGCAGCGCCGGCAACTCCGGCTTGAACATCAGCCGGGTCTCGAAATCGAGGCCGGGGGACATGCCGACATAGGCATGGGCGGGGCGCGCATAGCAGTAGACGCAGCCATGCTCGCAGCCGCGATAGGGGTTCAGCGAGCGGTCGAAGCCGATATCCGGGCTGTCGTTCCAGGACAGCGCGGATTTCGCGTGGTCCTTCGTCAGCGTGGTCGGCAACGGCGGCATGTCCGCGAATTCCGCGGCCAGCGTGCCCCAGCCATCATCCCAGGCCTCCGTCCGCGTGCTTTCATAGCGCACGCCGGGATTGGTGACGGCGCCCCGGCCCTTGCGGGCCAGGGAGGGCATTGCGGAGGCTCCCCCATCAGGCATCGTCGGATCCTTCGATTTCCTGGTTTGTTCTCGCGGAAGGTGGGGTATCCCCGGGCAGTGCGTCAAGAACAAAATGCGAATTGAGGGGCTGTCCATTGTCATCCCCGCGCTGCATGCCGCCGCCACGCTGCCCGGCACGCTGGCGGTGCTGGCCGGGCAGGACATCACCGTCGCCGATGCCGGCAGCACCGACGGGACGGCGGCGGTGGCGGCAGCCGCCGGCGCCCGCGTGGTCCAGGCGCCGCGCGGCCGCGGCAGCCAGATTGCCGCGGGAATCGAGGCCGCGACGGGCCCCTGGCTGCTGCTGCTGCATGCCGATACGCGGCTCGCGCCCGGCTGGCAGGACGCTGTCCGGATCGCAATGCGCGACCCCGTTCGCGCCTGGCACTTCCGCTTTGCCCTCGATGACGAGTCGCCCGCCGCCCGCCGCCTGGAACGCGCCGTTGCCTGGCGCTGCCGGGTGCTCGGCCTGCCCTATGGCGACCAGGGGCTGCTGATCCACCGGGACCTGCTGCGCGCCGCCGGCGGCATGCGCCCGCTGCCGCTGATGGAGGATGTGGACCTGGTGCGCCGCCTCGGCCGCGCGCGGATCGGCGCGATGGACGTGGCGGCGATGACGAGTGCCGCGCGATTCCGCCGGGATGGCTATCTGCGCCGCTCCGCCCGCAACCTGACCTGCCTCGCCCTCTGGTTCGTCGGCGTCAGCCCCGCCACCATCCAGCGCATCTATCGGGGACGGGGATGAGGGGCGACACGCTGGTGATCTTCGCGCGCGCGCCGCGACTCGGTGCGGTGAAGCGGCGCCTGGCGCGCGGCATCGGCGACCGGGCGGCGCTGCGCTTCTATGTCGGCCAGCTCACCGCCGTGCTGCGCGCCACGGCGCGGGACCGGCGCTGGCGGACGGTGATCGCCGCCACGCCGGACCATGCGCCCGCCCGCTGGCCGGTGCCGGTGCCCCGCGTGAGGCAGGGGCGGGGCGACCTCGGCCAGCGGATGGCGCGCGCCATGCGCCCGTATCGCCGCTGCGTGCTGGTGGGCAGCGACATCCCGGGCATCGCGGCCAGCGACATCGCGGCGGGGTTCCGGGCGCTCGGCCGGGCGGATGCCGTCTTCGGCCCGGCGCGGGATGGCGGCTACTGGCTGGTCGGCCTCGGCCCCCGCCGTCCCGCCACCCCCTTCGTCGCCGTGCGCTGGTCCACCCGCCACGCGCTGGCCGACACCATCGCCAATTGCAAAGGCCGCCGGGTTGCGACGCTCCGCACCCTGCGGGATGTCGATACCGCCGCCGACCTGGCCGCCCTGACGAAAGCCCGCCGATGACGAATCCCGATTGGAGCCTGACCAGCGCCGATTACGCCCGCCACCGCCAGGGCTTCCCGCCGCGCTTCTTCGACCTGCTGGCGCGCGAGGGGCTGCTCCGCGATGGGGCGACGGTGCTGGACCTCGGCACCGGCACCGGCACGCTGGCGCGCGGCCTGGCGGCGCGGGGCGCGGCGGTGCTGGGTCTCGATCCCGCCCCCGGCCAGATCGCCGCCGCGCGGCGCCTGGCGGCGGAGGAGGGCCTGGCCGATCGCGCCCGCTTCGTGGAAGGCCTGGCGGAACGCACGGGCCAGCCCGGCGAGGGCTTCGACCTCGTGATCGCCGGCCAGTGCTGGCACTGGTTCGACCGCGGCCTGGCGGCGGCGGAAGCGGGCCGTGTGCTGAAGCCCGGCGGCGCGGTGGTGATCTGCCACTATGACTGGCTGCCGCTGCCCGGCAGCGTCGCGCATGCGACCGAATGGCTGATCGAGGCCCACAACCCGCGCTGGCGGATGGGAAACGGCACGGGCTTCTACCCCGCCTGGGCGGGCGACCTGTCGCTCGCTGGGTTCCGCGACATCGGCTTTGCCGGCTTCGACCATGAAGCGCTGTACAGCCGGGAGGATTGGCGCGGTCGGGTCCGCGCCTCCGCCGGGGTGGGTGGTGCGCTGGGGGGCGATGCGGTGGCGCGCTTCGATGCCGAACTCGCCACGCTGCTCGACCAGCGCTTCGGGCCCGACCCGCTGGTGGTGCCGCACCGCATCTTCGCGATCTGGGGCTACCGGCGGTAGCCCCAGGGCACGATCCAGCCGTGTTCAGGCATGCGTCTTCGGCGTGCCCGCGAAGCGCGCCTTCACCCATTCCCGCATCGTCTGGAACACCACGTAGAGCATCGGGATCATGAAGATGCCGATGATGGAAGCCGCGAGCATCCCGCCGAAGACTGGCATGCCCACCGCGCGGCGGGATGCACTCGCTGCCCCCGTCGCGATCACCAGCGGCACCAGGCCGAGCACGAAGGCGATCGAGGTCATCATCACCGCGCGGAAGCGGAGCCTGGCGCCCATCACCGCGGCCTCCTGGATCGACATCCCGGCCTCGCGCTTCTCCTTCGCGAATTCGATGATGAGGATGCCGTTCTTGGCGGCCAGCGCGATCAGCACCACCAGCCCGATCTGCGCATAGACATCGAGCGACAGGCCCGCGATCCCGATGGCCGCGAAGGACCCCAGAACGCCGACCGCGATGGAGGTCAGCACCGGGATCGGGATCACCCAGCTCTCATACAGCGCCACCAGGAACAGGTAGGCGAAGAGCAGCGCGAGGGCGAGGATCGTCCCCGTCTGGCCGCTCGCCAGCCTCTCCTGGAACGCCGTGCCGGTCCATTCATAGCCATAGCCCTGCGGCAGCACGCGGTCCGACAACTGCTCCATCGCCGTCAGCGCATCGCCGGAGGAGATGCCCGGCCGCGGCGCGCCGTTGATGGAGACGCTGCGGACGTTGTTGTAGCGGCTGATGGTCTGCGGGCCGAGCACCACGCGGATATCGGCGACGGAACGCAGCGGCACCATCTCCCCGGCCGCGTTGCGGACATGGATGCGCCAGATGTCGGGAATGTCGTCCCGGTCCGTCGCCTCGGCCTGGATGTTCACCTGCCAGGACCGGCCGAAATAGTTGAAGTCGTTGACGTAGAAGCCGCCGAGCGTGGTCTGCAGCGCGGCGAAGATGTCGCTGATCCGCACGCCCAGCGCCTGCGCCTTGTCCCGGTCCACATCCAGGAACAGGGACGGGTTGTTGGCGGCGAAGGTGGAGAAGACGGCCTGGAGGCGTGGGTCCTGGTTGGCGGCGACGACGACGCCGAGCATGGCGCTGGCCATCTCCTCCGGCGGGCGGCCTTCCAGGTTCTGCAACTGGTACTGGAAGCCGGCACCGGTGCCCAATCCGATGATGGGCGGGATGTTGAAGGCGAAGGTATTCGCCGCCCGCACCTGCTGCGTCGCGCCGAAGACGGTGCGGATGGCGCTGAACACGCTTTCCTGCGCCGTGGTGCGGTCCGCGAAGGGCTTCATGCGGACGACGATGAAGGCGGCGTTGGACTGCGCGCCGCCATCGATCAGGCTGAAGCCGACGATCGCCAGCACGCGCTCCACCCCCGGCACGGGCTTGATGATCGCCTCCACCTGCTCCACCGCCGCGCGGGTGCGCGACAGCGATGCGCCCTGGGGCAGCTGCATCTGCACGAAGAAGGCGCCCTGGTCTTCCTCCGGCAGGAAGCCCGCGGGTGTCTTGCCCGCGAGGTAGGCGACGCCGCCCATGAACACCGCCGTCAGCACCAGGGACAGGATCGACAGCCGCACCAGCCTGGCGACGATGTTGCCGTAGCCGTCCCGCACCCAGTCGATGCCCCGCATCACCGCCGCCAGCACGCCCTTCCGCGGGCCGTGATGCGGCCGCAGGAAGACGGCGCAGAGCGCGGGCGACAGGGTCAGCGCATTGATGGCGGAAATCACCATGGCGACGGATACGGTGACGGCGAACTGGGCGAACAGCGCGCCCGACAGCCCGGGGATGAAGCCCACGGGCACGAATACGGAGAGCAGCACGAGCGTGATGGCGATGATCGGCGCGGTGATCTGCGCCATCGCCTTCTTGGTGGCCTCGGCCGGCGAAAGCTCCGGCTCCTCCTCCATCACGCGCTCGACATTCTCCACCACCACGATGGCGTCATCGACGACGATGCCGATGGCGAGAACCATGGCGAGCAGCGACACGGTGTTGGCGGAGAAGCCCACCACCAGCAGCACCGCGAAGGTCGCGATCAGGCTGACCGGCACGGCGATGACGGGGATGATGGTGGCGCGGAAGCTGCCGAGGAACAGCAGCACCACCAGCACCACCAGCACGAAGGCCTCCAACAGGGTCTTGATGACCTCATGGATCGTGTCGGTGACGAAGGTGGAGGTGTCGTAGAACACTTCCGTGCGCATCCCCTCGGGGAAGCGCGCATTCATCTCCTGCAAGGTGCGGGTCAGCGCGCTGGCGGCGGCCACGGCATTGGCGCCGGGGGCGAGGTAGGCGCCGAGCGTGATGGCGGGCTGGCCGTTCAGCCGGCTTTCCGTGTCCATCCGCGCCGCGCCGAGTTCGACGCGCGCCACGTCCCGCAGCCGCAGCAGGCTGCCCTGCGCGTTGGCGCGGATGACGATGTTGCCGAATTCCTCCGGCGTCGAAAGCCTTCCCTGGGTCTGCAGGTTGAACTGGAACTGCTGGTCGTCGCTGATCGGCCTGGCGCCGATGCGGCCCACGGCCGCCTGCACATTCTGCGCCTGCACCGCCGCCACCACGTCGGACGGCGTCAGGTTCAGGCTGATCAACTTGTCCACCTCGAACCAGATGCGCATGGAATAATCCATGGCCCCGAACATGGAGACGGAGCCGATGCCCGGCACGCGCGCCAGCCGGTCCAGCATGTTGATGGTGACGTAGTTGGACAGATACAGCGGATCATGCGCCGGGTTGGACGACGTCACCGTCAGGAACTGCAACACGGCCGATGACTGCTTGCGCACCGTGACGCCCTGGCGCTGCACTTCCTGAGGCAATCGCGCCAGCGCGGATTGCACGCGGTTGTTCACGTTCACCGTCGCGATGTCGGCATTGGTGCCGAGCGCGAAGGAGACGTTGAGCGCATAGGTGCCGTCATTGGCGCTGTTGGAGGACATGTAGATCATGCCCTCCACGCCATTCACGGCGCTTTCGATCACCTGCGCGACCGTCGATTCGACGACGGAGGCGGAGGCGCCGGGGTATGAGGTGCTGACCTGCACCTGCGGCGGCACGATGTCCGGGAACTGCGCGACGGGAATGCGCAGCATGGCCAGCGCGCCGGCCAGCGTCATCACGATGGAGATGACGATGGCCAGCCGCGGCCGGTCGACGAAGACGGAGGAGATCATGGTGGATCAGCCCCGGCCGGGGGCGCGCAGCGGCGCGGTGGCCGGTCCGGGCTGCACGGGCTGGCCCGGGCGCACGCGCTGCACGCCTTCCACCACCACGCGTTCCCCGCCCTCCAGCCCACGCTCGATCACCACCTGGTCGGCGATGCTGCGGCCGAGGGTCACGGGCCGGCGGGCGGCCTTGTTCTCCGCGTCCAGGGCGAAGACGTAGTTGCCCTGCTGGTCCTGCAGCACGGCGCTGCGCGGGATGACGACGGTGGAGACGGGCTCGGCACCCTCCACGAAGACGTTCACGAACATGCCGTCGATCAATTCGCGGTCGACGCCACCTTCCGTGCCGGTGCCGGGGCCGGGCCTCGGCGGGTTCGGGATCAGCGCCCGCACCAGGATCGTGTCGGTGTTGCGGTCCACCTGCGTGTCGATGAAGTCGATCCGGCCGACCTGGCCGTAGATGGCGCCCGTCACCAGGCGGATGCGCACCCGCGTGGCGTCGGCGCCGCCGCGGCTGGCGTAGCGGTCGCGCAATTCGGTGCCGGTGCGCAGGTTGACCGGGAAGGCGATGCGCATCGGGTCCTGGCTCACGATGGTGGCCAGCGGGTCGCTGCTCGGCCCGACGACGGAGCCGACGGAGAAGGTCGAGCGCCCGATCTTGCCGTCTACCGGTGCCGAGATCTCCGTGTAGCCCAGGTTGATCTGCGCCACCCGCAGCTGCGCCTGCGCGCCGAGCAGCGAGGCCTGGGCCGAACGCTGCGCCGCCGTCGCGTCATCGACCCGCACCTGCGTGCCGGCGGAGGTGCGGACCAGTTCGCGCGCGCGGGCGAGGGAGATGTTGGCGTTCTGCAACTCGGCCTCGGCGGAGGCGACGGTCGCCTGGGCGCGGGCGACCTCGGCCTCGAAGGGCGCGCGTTCCAGGCGGAACAGCACGTCCCCCGCCTTCACCTCCTGCCCTTCCCGGAACAGGCGTTCCTGCAGGAAGCCGGTGACGCGGGCGCGGAGTTCCACGCGCTCCGGCGCCTCCACCCGGCCGACGAATTCGGTGCTTTCCGTCACCGGTCGCCGTTCGACGGTGACCACGCCCACGGCGGGCGGCCCGCCGGGCCCGGGCTGCGCGAGCGATGGCGCGCCCGACAGGAGGAGGAGGAGGGCCGCGCTGGGCGCGGCGAGGCGGGCAAGACGCATGGGCACCATCCGACAATTGGATCGGTTCTGGGCGCCTCGCCGTCCGCGCGTCAAGTTTCGTGAATGTTACTACCCAGCGGCGAGTGGCGCCCTTGAAGTCTCGAAGGCCGTGATCCGGTCGGCCAGCGTCAGCGTCAGCCCGATCTCGTCCAGGCCGCGCAGCAGGCAGTCCCGCGCGAAGGGCGGCACGGTGAAGCCGTGCTCCGTGCCGTCGGGGCCTGTCAGGATTTGGCGTTGCAGATCGACACGGATCGTTGCACCGGGCGCAGCCGCGACGGCATCGCGCAGCGCGTTAACTGTCGACTCCGGCAGCTTCACCGGCAGCAGGCCGTTCTTCAGCGCGTTGCTGAAGAAGATGTCACCGAAGCTCTCCGCCACCACGGCGCGGTAGCCCATCGCCAGCAGCGCATAGACCGCCGCTTCCCGCGATGACCCTACGCCGAAATTACGGCTGGCCACGAGGATGCCGGCCTGGTGGAAGGGCGGCTGGTTGAGAATGAAGTCGGGCCGTGTCGCGCCCTCCGGCGTGAAGCGGAGGTCGTGGAAGCCGTAGGCGACGTAGCGTTCATCCCGCGGCCGGCGCATGAAGCGGGCGGGCATGATCTGGTCCGTATCGACATTCGGCATGTCGAGCGGCGCGGCGATGGCGGTCAGCGTCGTGAAAGGCTCGGGCATTGCTCAGTTCCCTGCCTGCATCAGGCGACCGGCCAGGGCGGAAGCCGCGGCGGAAGCGGGCGACACCAGATGCGTCCGGGCGCCCCGGCCCTGGCGCCCGGCGAAGTTGCGGTTGGAGGTGGAGGCGCAGCGTTCGCCTTCCCCCACGCTCTCCCCGTTCATGGAGACGCAGAGCGAGCAGCCGCTCTCCTCCCACCGCGCGCCGGCCTCGAGGAAGATGCGGTCCAGCCCCTCGGCCTCCGCCTGCCGCTTGGTCGCCGAGGAACCCGGGGAGACCAGCATCGGCACGGCGATCTTCCGCCCCTTCAGGACATCGGCGGCGGCGCGAAGGTCCTCCAGCCGCGAATTGGTGCAGGATCCCAGGAAGACGCGATCGACGCGCACATCGGCCATCGCCTCCCCGCCCTGGAGGCCCATGTAGTCGAGGCTCCGCTTCCAGGCCCGCGCGCGCGCCTCGTCCGGCGCCTCCTCCAGCCGGGGCACGCGGGCGGAGAGTGCCACGGCTTCCTCCGGGCTGGTGCCCCAGGTGGCCATGGGCGTGATGGTGGCGGCGTCGAGCGTCACCTCCCGGTCGAAGGCGGCATCGGCATCGGTGGCCAGCGCGGCCCAGGCGGGATCGGGCGCCGCCGGCGCATGGGGGCGGCCCTTCAGCCAGGCGGCGGTGATGGCATCGGGGGCCACCATGCCGGTTCGGGCGCCGGCCTCGATCGCCATGTTGCAGAGCGTCAGGCGGCCCTCCACGGACAAGGCCCGAACGGCGCTGCCCGCGAATTCGATGGCGCCGCCGAGGCCGCCGCCGGTGCCGATCCTGGCGATCAGCGCGAGGGCCATGTCCTTCGCGGTGCTGCCCGCGGGCAGCCGACCCTCGAAGTTCGCGCGGATCTGGCGGGGCTGGGTCTGCCAGATGGTCTGTGTCGCCAGCACATGCGCGACCTCGCTCGCGCCGATGCCGAAGGCCAGCGCGCCGAGGGCGCCATGCGTCGAGGTGTGGCTGTCGCCGCACACCACCGTCATGCCCGGCAGGGTCAGGCCCTGCTCGGGGCCGGCGACATGGACGATGCCCTGGTCGGGATCGGCCAGGTCGAAGGCGCGGATGCGATGCGCGCGGGCATTCTGCTCGAAGGTCTCGATGATGCCGCGGATCTCGGGGTCCTGCACCGCATCCGTGCGGCGGGCATTGGTGGGGACATAGTGGTCCCCGAAGCCGAAGCTGAGGTCCGGTCGCCGCACCGGGATGCCGCGGGCGCGCAGCATGTTGAAGGCGTGGAAGCTGCCTTCGTGGAAATAGTGCCGGTCGATGTAGAGCAGCACGAGCCCGTCATCGCGCGCATGCACGACATGGGCATCCCAGATCTTCTGAAACAGCGTTCTTCCCATGGGCGGACCTTGGCCCCGGCCCCGCTGGACGGCAAGAGGGGGGCGGGGCAGGGTGCCGCGCATGTGGACCGACCCGCCCAAGCTGATCCAGCCCTCCCTCCTCTCCCGCCTGCCGGACGCGCTGCGCCGGCTGCGGCCGACCGCCTGGGCGGATGCCAACCGCGCCGGGCAGGCGGTGGACAGTTTCCTCGAAGGGCCATGCTTCGATGCGGCGGGGAACCTCTATTGCACCGACATCCCGCATGGCCGGGTCTTCCGGGTCTCCGGTTCGCACTGGGAGGTGGTGGCGGAATACGAGGGCTGGCCGAACGGGCTGGCGGCGCGCGGCGATGACCTGCTGGTGGCGGATTACCGCCACGGGCTTCTGACGCTCGATCCCGTGGCGGGGGCCATGGCGCCGCTGCTGGAGACGATCCTCAGCGAGGGGTTCCGCGGGATCAACGACCTGGTCCTGCTGCCGGATGGCGGCGTGGTGTTCACGGACCAGGGGCAGACCGGGCTGCAGGACCCGTCAGGGCGCGTCTGGCGACTGCATCCCGATGGGCGGATGGACAAGCTCATCACCAATGGGCCGAGCCCGAATGGCCTGGTGATGAACCGCGCCGGCACGCATCTGATGGTGGCGATGACGCGGTCCTGCGAGATCTGGCGCTTCGTGCTGCGGCCGGATGCGGTGGTGGCGAAGGCGAACCTGTTCTTCCGCATCCCGGCCGGCACCTCGGGCCCCGATGGCCTGGCCGTCGATGCGCATGACCGGCTGTTCGTCGCCAATCCCGGCCATGGCCAGGTCTGGGTGGTGGATGCGCATGGCCTCTGCACCCATCGGATCGACTGCACGGGCTTCGGGCGCATGCCGACGAACTGCACCTTCGCGCCGGATGGGCGGACGCTGGTGATCACGGAAAGCCAGTCGGGCAGCCTGCTGGCGGCGGAGATCCCGGTGCCGGGCGGCTGATTCACCGCTGCGGCTGACGCCTCCGCGGATCAGACGCCTAGCCCAGGCTGATCCCGGTCTCCCGGATCAGGTCGCGGATCAGGGCGCGTTCGCGGACCAGGCGGGCGCCGAGCGCATCGGCCTCGGCCGCTGTCGCATCGGCCCCCGCGGCGGCGTAGCGGGCGCGCAACTCGGCGTCGGAGGTCGCGTGGTTCACCGCCTCCTCCAGCGCGCGGCGGATGGGTTCCGGCGTGCCGGCACGGCAGAACAGGGCGTTCCAACTGGTGAGATCGAAGCCGGGAAAGCCCTGGGCGGCGATGGAGGGGTGGGTGCCGATCCCCGCCGCATTCGTGGTGCCGATGATGACGGCGCGGCCGCCCTCCGCCAGCGGGTTGAGCGAATTGCCGGAGATGATGGCGGCATCGAGCGTCCCCGCCGCGAGGTCCCGCGCGGCCTCCGCGCCGCCGCGATAGGGCACGTGTTCCAGCCGCACGCCCGACCGGTGCGCCAGCATGACGCCGGCGAGGTGCCCGACGCTGCCGACGCCCGGGGAGCCGTAGGACAGCCCGCCCGGCGCCGCCCGCGCCGCGGCGAGGAAGGAGGCGATGTCGGTGATCCCCCGCCCCCGCGCGACGCCGAGCAGGTAGGGCACGTCGGCCACGGTGCCGACCGGGGCGAAGTCTCGTTCGTAGTCGAAGGACAGGTTGCGGTGAATGAATTGCGCGACGACGAAGCTGGCGCTGTCGAACAGCAGCGTGTGGCCATCCGCCGGGGCCTGCACCACCTGTGCCGCGCCGATCGCGCCGCCGGGGGCGAAGGGCACCACCAGGCGGATGGGCCGGTTCGGGTAGCCCGCAGGCCGCTGCGCCAGGGCCGGCGCCGGCAGTAACAGAAGGGCGAGCAGGCTGCGGCGCGTGGCCATGGCGGTTCCTCCGATTTTGGCGGGAGCGTAGAGCGGCGCCTGTCGGCCTGTCATGCCCGATGCGGGGTCATCCCATGCCCGCCTTCTTCCACTGGCGCGTCGTGGCGCCCCGCAGACGCACTGCACCTGGTCTATGACCGGATCGCCTGAGGGCCGATAATCGGGACGAGAAGGAACGACCGATGACCTCCCCCACCCCGCTGGCCGGCCTGCGCGTGCTGGAATTCACCCACATGATCATGGGCCCCTCCGCCGGCATGGCGCTGGCCGATCTGGGGGCGGAGGTCATCAAGGTGGAGCCCGCGCCGGCGGGCGATTCGACGCGCCGCCTGACGGGGTCCGGCACCGGCTTCTACGCGGCCTTCGGGCGCGGGCGGCGCAGCCTCTGCGTCGACATGAAGGCGCCGGAGGGGCTGGCGCTGGTCCAGCGGCTGGCGGCGCGGGCGGATGTGCTGGTGGAGAATTTCCGGCCCGGCGCCATGGCGAAGCTCGGCCTGGGGTATGAGGACCTGGCCAAGGTCAATCCGGGGCTTGTCTATGCCTCCTGCAAGGGGTTCCTGCCCGGCCCCTATGAGCACCGGACGGCACTCGACGAGGTGGTGCAGATGATGGGCGGCCTGGCCTACATGACCGGGCCCACCGGGCGGCCGCTGCGCGCGGGCAGCAGCGTGATCGACATCATGGGCGGGCTGTCCGTGACCGTCGCGATCCTGTCCGCGCTGCGGGAGCGGGAGAGCACCGGCCGCGGCGGGCATGTACAGGCGGGGCTGTTCGAATCGGTGGCGCTGCTGATGTCCCAGCACATGGCGCAGGCGCATATGACGGGCGTCGAGCCGCCGCCCATGTCGACCCGCCTGCCGGCCTGGCCGGTCTACGACATCTTCGACACGGCCGATGGCGGCCAGGTCTTCGTGGGCGTCGTCACCGACACCTCCTGGCCCATCTTCTGCAACGCCTTCGGGCTGGAGGACATGGCCACCGACCCCACGCTCGCCACCAAGAACCAGCGGGTGGAGGCGCGGGCGCGGACCATTCCCCGCATCGCCGCGGCACTGGCCGCCTACACCAAGGCCGAGTTGATGGCGAAGTGCGAGGCGCTCGGCCTGCCCTTCGCGCCGATCGGGCGGCCGGCGGAACTGTTCGACGACCCGCACCTCAACGGATCGGGCGGGCTGGTGCCGATGACCTTGCCGGATGGCAGGCCCATCAAGCTGCCGGCGCTGCCGGTGTCCATCGATGGCGCCCGCCCCGGCGGCGCGGGGGATCTGCGGCCGCCGGGGGCGGATGGCGCGGCGATCGCGGCGGAGCTGGGGTATTCGGAGGCGGAGATCGCCGCGCTGCGGGCGGCGGGTGTGATCACGGGCGGGGTGTGACTTTTTAGTCGCTAACCCGTTTAAGCCGATTATGCCGCTTATGCGCGTTTAGCACCGTTTTCGCGGGGGGGGGGCGGGACAGCGGACGCATCCGTGGCGGTGCCGTGATCGAACATAAAGGGAACAAAACCCTGGCGCCACCCTTTTCTCAGCCTGGCCGCTTCGCCACCGCCAGCCCCAGGCCGAGCGCGATCATCGCCGCGCCCGAGGCCTCCCGCAGCCGACGCACCAGGGTGGGCCTGGCCGCCGCGCCGTCCCGCAGCCTTCCGGCTGCCAGCGCCACCGCGACATCCGCCAGCGTGTTCAGCAGCACCGACACCGTGCCCAGCACCACGAACTGGACGCCGGCATGGCCCGCCGCGGGGTCCACGAATTGCGGGATGAAGGCGAGGAAGAAGGCCGCCGTCTTGGGGTTCAGCGCCTCCACCACCACCCCCTCCCGCAAGGCGCGGCGGGGGCCGATGGGGGGCGTGCCGGGCAGGGCCTCGGCGCGGGCGGTGCGGATGGCGCGCCAGCCCAGCCAGACGAGGTACAGCGCACCCACAAGCTTCAGCGCCGTGAACAGCTCCGCACTCGCCAGGACCAGGGCGGAGACGCCGAGGCTGCCGGCCAGGACATGCGCCATGCCGCCGATGCCGGTGCCGAGGCTGCTGGCGATGCCCTCCGCCCGCCCGCCCGCCAGCGTCCGCGCCGCGACGTAGAACAGCCCCGGCCCGGGCGTGACCGCCAGCAGCAGCGCGGCGGCGAGGAAGAGGGGCAGCGCTTCCATCATTCCGGCATCACCGCGGCCACGGCGCGATCCGCCGGGCGGTCGCTGGCGGCCAGCGCGTCCCGCACCCCCGCGCGGTCCGCGGCGTTGCGGTTCTGGCTGAGCTTGCGCTTGCCCTCCAGCCGCGTGATCGGCAGGCGCAGCCCGACGATGCCCTTCAACTGGCCCTGGATGAAATCGGCCGGCGCGTCCGACACCGCCCAGGGGACGGCGCCGCGCGTGGCGCGGGGCTCCTCATGCCGCCGCGTCAGCGTCGTCACCAGCGCCAGCAGGCGGTCCGGATCCTCGTAGAACTCGACCGGGCCATAGGCGTGGACGGCGACGTAGTTCCAGGTGGGGACGACGCGGTGGTGTTCCTGCTTGGACGGGTACCAGGAGGGGCTGACATAGGCGTCCGGCCCCATGAACAGGGCCATCGCATCGCCCTGGGCCGGCGTCCGCCATTGCGGGTTGGCGCGGGCCAGATGGCCGTGCAGCGTGCCGAAGGGGCCGTCATCGGGGTCCAGGAACAGGGGCAGGGGGGTGGCGACCAGGCCCGCTGGCGTGGCGGTGAGCAGGTTCGCCAGGCCGGCATCGCGCATGGTGCCGTGCAGGCCGGGCAGGTCGTCCATCCGGAAGGCGGGGGGCGTGTACATCGAATGCTCCTTCGCCGTGGTCTATGCGGCGCGAATGGTCCAGAAGGAATGGCCAGTTTTCGACGATTCGGGTGGGCCAGTTGGATGGGCGAGGCGGCGGGTATCGGGCAGCGGATCGTGGCCTCCATCCGGCAGCGGATCGAGTCCGGGCTGGACGGGCCGGGGGCGCGGCTGCCTTCCACCCGCGCGCTGGCGGCGGAATGGGGGGTGTCCCGCACCACCGTCACCGCCGCCTATGAGCAATTGATCGCGGAAGGCTACCTGGAGGTCCGGCAGGGGACGCGGGCGCGGGTCGCGGCGGGGCTGGGGCGTGGCACGGCGGGCGCGGTGCCGGAGGCGACGCGGGATGCGAAGGGACGGCTTTCCGCCTTCGGCCGGCGCCTGGCCGCGCTGCCGCCGGCGCCCGCGCCGGGGATGGACGGGCTGGTGGCGGATTTCCGCTACGGCGAACTCTCGGCGCGGGATTTTCCCCTTCGGGCCTGGCGCAAGGCGGTGACGGCGGCGCTGCTGCGGCCGCCCGCCATCCTGCGCTATGGCGACCCCGCGGGTTCGCCCCGGCTGCGCCAGGCCTTGCAGGGCTATCTGTGGCGCGCCCGCGGGCTGCGCTGCACGCCATCGCAGATCATCATCGTGAACGGGTCGCAGCAGGGGATCGACCTCTGCGCGCGGCTGCTGGCGGACCCCGCCGACGGGGTCGCGATGGAGGAACCCGGCTATGCCCTGGCGCGCCAGGTGTTCGAGGCGCTGGGCGCCCGCGTGATCCCGGTGCCGGTGGATGCGGAGGGGCTGCGGACCACTGACCTGCCGCAAGCGCGGCTGGCCTATGCCACGCCATCGCACCAATACCCGCTGGGCGGCGTGCTGTCCGCCGCGCGGCGGCGGGAGTTGCTGGCCTGGGCGGGACGGTGCGGCGCGCATGTGATCGAGGACGATTACGACAGCGAATACCGCTACGACATCGCCCCGGTGCCGCCCTTGCAGGTGATGGATGAAGAGGGGCGTGTGCTCTACCTCGGCACCGTGTCCAAGACCCTGTCGCCGACGCTGCGCCTGGGGTGGCTGGTGGTGCCGCCGGCGCTGGCGGAGACCTTCGTGCGGGCGAAGCAACTGGCAGACCGGCATGCGCCGGGGCTGGAGCAGGAGGCGCTGGCGACGCTGATCGAGAGCGGGGCCCATGAGCGCCATATCCGCCGGGCGCGGCGCCTGAACGGGGAGAGGCGCTCGGCACTGCTGGCGGCGCTGGCGACGCATCTCGGCGATGCGGCGGTGGTGGAGGGCGCGGCGGCCGGGCTGCATGTGGTGGTGTGGCTGCTGGATGTGCGGCCGGAACAGGAGGCGGTGCTGGTGAAGGCGGCGCGGGCGGCGGGGGTGGGGGTGCATCCGGTGACGCCGCTGCACGCCGAAGGGGTGCCGGGGCGCGTCGGGCTGGTGATGGGGTATGCGGGGGTGGAGGTGGCGGCGATCGAGCGGGGTGTGGCGGTGCTGGCGGGGGTGCTGCGGGGACTGCGATGAGGGGCGGGGCGCGCAGGGCTTGGGTATGAGGGGAGGCGGGTGGCTGGTGCCGACCGAATCAAGGCATTCGCGCCACGCTGTCGCAGCCTTCGGACACGCGCTCCACTGCGTCACCGACAGCGCCGTGCCTCGTGCGGTGGTGCGCGTTGATGGTGGGTTCCGCGGCCTTTACTGACGGGAGGCGGCGGGATTGCTAGATCCGCCTGCATGGCAGCCCCGCACCCGTCCGATCCCGACGCGCTGATCTCCCCCTGGCTGGACCTGCCGGGAAAGTACGGCGCCGAGCGCATCCGGCGCGCCGTTGCCGCCTGGCTCCTTTCCGGCAAGGCGAGTGCGGACGATCTGCACGTGCTCGCCCACGGCGTCGCTCCGCGCATGCTCTGGCCGGTGGCGCGCTGGATCGCCCGGCACCCCGCATGCGATTGGGCGACGGCGGTCGCGCTGTTCTGGCACGCATCCCCCGAGATGGGCCTTGCCGACATGCCACCGGGGCGTCCGTGGTGGCAGTTCTGGAGGGCGCAGGCGAAGACCCCGGCGCCGGGCGACCGCCATCCCAGCGGCTGGCCGCACGACCATCCCGTGGTGCGGTACCGGCGCGAGGTGCGCGCGGATATCCTCGAACGCTTTCGGGGCCGCGGCTTCGCGCGGCACGGGCTGGCCGAAAATCCCTCGTTCTGGGTGAACAGGACGGACTTTCGCGGCCTGGAGCGAACCCATGGCCGCGGGGCGGTCGAGCAGGCGATCCCGCCCGAGTTCCGCATCGCCGTGCCCGGCCGCGCCGCCGAGGTCGGGCCGACCGACTGGGGGATCCCCGAAACGCTGTGGCGCGAGACGCAGGCGTGGCCCGGCCGCGATCTGGACCTTCGCCAGGAACAGGCGTGGCTCGCCGATCGGCCGATGGCGCCCTGGCCGCGGGACGCCGCGGCCGAACTGCGTGCCTTTGCCCATGATCGTGAACGGTCGGACTCCGCCGAGGCCCGGTTCGCCGCCTGGCTGCTGTCGGGCGCGTCCGGGCCGGCGGATTGGCACCGCTTCGCCCTCGACGCCAATTGGGACGTCGCGCAGCCGATGCTCCGCTGGATCATCCAGCAGCCGGATTGCGACCGTGCCACTGCCCTGTACATCTTCTGGCGCGGCGGGCCCTGCACATGGCTGCCCTACGGCGCCGACCGCAGGGCCGTCTGGTCGTGCGAGATCGACGCTGAGGACTACGACCTGCTGGCTGACATTCGAGAGCGGTGGGCCGCGGGGTTCTATCGCCGGTCGGAGTTCCGCTTCCAGCTCGGCGCCTTGCCCGGGCCAGGCGACCAGCCCTCCGTCACGTGGGACTTCGACCTGCTTCGGTACGCGGAACGCTATGTGGACTTCGACGCGCGCCTGCCGCCCTCCATGCGCGCGTCCATCGTCGGTGCCGACCCTCTGCCCTGGGGCGAGTCCGCGCCCGAGGGCATCCCCCAGCGCTTCTGGCGGTAGCTTTCGGCGCCGCCGGTTGGCGCTCGGCGTCCGGGCTCATCCCGGGAGGGTGATTCGGTGGCCGCCTCCCGCCATCGCCACCCCCTCAATGGTGGATGAACACCGGGCAGCGCGCGTCGCGCAGCAGCACATGCGTCGCGCTGCCGGTCACCAGCCGCCGCAGCCCGCTTTCCTCGAAGGCGCCCAGCACCATCAGCCGCGCGCCCAGCCCCTCGGCCTCCGCCAGCAGCAGGTCCGCCGGGCGGCCGCCGACCAGCGGCAGGGGCGTGGCATCGATCCCGTGGCGGCGCAGGAAGGTGCAGGCTTCCTCGGCCATGGCGACGGCGCTGTCCCGGTCCGCGGCGGCGGAAGCCACACGGACAAGCGAGCCCTCCGCCAGGCCGAGCAGGGCGAAGAGCTGCAAGGCGGCCATGGCGGGCAGGGAGGCGTCATAGCCGACCAGCACGGGGCCTTCCGTGCCGAACGTGGCGCCGGGCGGCACCACCAGCAGGGGGCGGGCGCCGTCCATCAGCAGGTGCTCGATGACGGGGGCGACGTTGTCCTCCACCTGTTCGCGGCCGAGCGTGCTGTCCCGGCCGATCACCACCAGGTCATGCGTGGCGCCGGCGCGCAGCAGCGCGGGTTCGGGGGCGTCCGTCAGGCGGAGTTCGGTGTAGGGCGTCTCGCCGGCGGCGGCGGCGCAGGCGGCGAGGGCGGCGGCGGCATCGGCTTCCGCGCGGGCGGCGAGCGCCTCGTCCCGGCGTGCCTTGAAGGCGGCGCCGCCCAGGGGGACGAATTCGTGGTCGCTGCGGGTGTGCGGATTGTCCAGCACCACGGCGGCCGTCAGCGCGGCGCCGGTGCGGCGGGCCAGCGCGAAGGCGGCGTCGCGGGCGGATTGGGCGCCGGGCGTATCGTCCAGCGCGACCAGGATGCTGCGCAGCATGGTGTGTCTCCCTCCAGCCCAGCGTAACGCGGAACGGGGCGCGGCGACACGGGGGGGCTCAGCGCGCGTGGCAGGCGCCGCAGGTGGCGCGGGCAGGGGTGGCGAGGCTGTCGCCGGCCGTGCCCCGCGCGGCGACGACTAGGCCCTGGTGGCCTCCGATGATCGCCACCGCCAGGATGGCCGCCAGGATAAGGGTTTTTGCGAGTTTTCCCATCGCCGCCTCCGTCCCTTGCGGCCGCAGGCTAGCGGGGCGCAGGGCGGCCGCGCCACTTGCCACAATGGGATCAGCGGCCCGGGCGCAGCACCCAGAAGCCCAGCGAACAGATCACCAGCGCCACCGCGAAGGTCAGCAGTGCCGCGCCATTGCCGCCCCAGCCCGCGACCAGGCCGGAGAGGCCCTGCAGCACCGCAGCGCCGAAGAAGAAGCTGAGGTTGGCGCAGGACAGCGCGCGCCCGGTCTGTTCCGGCGGCACCGCGCCGCGCACGAGGGAGAAGGCGAGGACCTGGAAGGAGATGATGGCGCCGAACAGCACCAGCAGCACCAGGTCCCAGGCGACCGGCATGGCGGGCAGGCCGAGGAAGCCCGCGATGGGGCCGCCGGCCACGATCAGCGCGATGAGGCCGGCGCAGGTCAGGTGGCTGATGGTCATCAGCGCCGGCGCATGGCCGATGCGCTTGAGGAGGAGGCCGGCGAGGGCCGGGCCGATGGTCAGCGCGACCGTGCAGGCCAGCAGGACATTGCCGGCGGTGATGCGGTCCAGGCCCTTCACCTCCATCAGCCAGGGCCCGCCCCAGAGGCCGCGCACGCCGAGCACGGCGGCGAAGCTGGCGAAGGTGAAGACCATGACGCCGCGCAGCCCGGGGGTGAGGGCCACGCGCCCGACCTCCCGCAGATCATGCGCCAGGCCGCGGCGCGGCGTGGGGGCAGGACGGTCGGAGGGGACGAGGAGGGCGACGAGGGCGATGGCGAGGGCGGCGATGGCCCCGCAGGCCCAGAAGCCGGCGCGCCAGTCCACGGCCTCGATCAGCAAAGCGAGCGGGCTGGCGGAAAGCAGCATGCCGGTATTGCCGGTGGCCTGGATGATGCCGGACCAGACGGCGAAGCGCGGGGCGGTGAGGGCGCGGGCGGCGAAGGTGATGGGGCACATCAGCATGCCGGAGCAGCCGGCGCCGAGCACGGCCTGGGCGAGGGCCATGGACCAGGGGCCGGTGGCCAGCGCCGCCATGACGGCGCCGCAGCCCGCGACGGTGAGGAGAAAGAGGTTGGTGCGTTTCACGCCGTAGCGATCCAGCGCGATGCCGACCGGGATCATCACGGCGGCGAAGGCGGCGGGGAAGATGCCGGTGATCTGGGCGAGTTCGGTGGCGGTGATGCCGAGGTCGCGCGTCAGCACATCCACCGCGACGGCCGGCAGCGTGCGCGCGGCGTTGGAGAAGATGTGGCCGGTGCAGAGCAGCAGGATGGCCAGCGCGACGGGCGTGGCGGGCATGGCGTTTCCTGGTTTCTTCGTTCGTGCCGCCTCCCCCGCGGGGGGAGGCGGAAATGCCGTTCAGTTCCGGAACATCTTCCCGGGATTCATGATGCCCTTGGGGTCGAGCGTCGCCTTCAGGCTGCGCATCACCGCCAGCGCCTCGATCCCATGCTCGGCTTCGAGGAATTCGCGCTTGCCGAGGCCGATACCGTGTTCGCCGGAGCAGGTGCCGCCCAGCGCCATGCCGCGCGCGACGATGCGCCGGTCCATGTCCCAGGCGCCTTCGAGGCCCTTTGGATCATTCGGATCGTAGAGCACCATCTGGTGGAAATTGCCGTCGCCGACATGGCCGACGATGCAGGTGGTGTGGCCGAGCGCCTTCGCTTCCTCCTTCGCGCCGACGAGCGCTTCGGTGAGGCGGGAGATGGGGACGCAGACATCGGTGGTCAGCGCGCGGCGGCCGGGAATCCAGGCGACGCCGGCCCAGTAGCTGTCGTGGCGGGCCTTCCACAGCTTGGCGCGCTCGGCGGGATCCGTCGCCCAGCGGAAGTCGCTGCCGCCGTGTTCGGTGGTGATCGCCTCCACCAGTTCCGCCTGTTCCTTCACGCCGGCTTCCGTGCCGTGGAATTCGAGGAAGAGAGTGGTGGACGGCAGAAAACCTTCCAGCTTCGAGAAGGCGATGGCGGCGGCCATCATGTCGTCGTCGAGCAGTTCGATCCGCGCGACGGGGATGCCCATCTGCATGACCTGGATCGTGCTCTCCACGGCGCCGGCCAGAGTCGGGAACTGGACGACGGCGCTGCTCATCGCCTCCGGGATGCCATGCAGGCGCAGCCGCACCTTGGTGACGACGCCGAGCGTGCCCTCGCTGCCGATGAAAAGGCGCGTGAGGTCGTAGCCGTTGGCGGCCTTGCGGGTGCGGCCGCCGGTCTGGATCACGCGGCCATCGGCGAGGACGACCTCCAGCCCCAGCACATTCTCCCGCATCGTGCCGTAGCGCACGGCATTGGTGCCGGAAGCGCGCGTCGCGACCATGCCGCCGATGGTGCAGTGGCTGCCGGGATCGACGGGGAAGAACAGGCCCTTGTCGCGCAGGAATTCATTGAGCTGCTGGCGGGTGACGCCCGGCTCGATCAGGCAATCCATGTCCTGGTCGTTCACCTCCAGCACCGCGGTCATGCGGGAGAGGTCGAGCGAGATGCCGGCGCGGACGGGGTTCACATGCCCTTCCAGGCTGGTGCCGGCGCCGAAGGGCACCACGGGCACGCCGTGCTGGTGGCAGAGGGCGAGGAGGCGGCTGACTTCCTCCGTGGTCTCGACGAAGGCGACGGCGTCCGGCAGCGTCGGCGTTGAACTGTCCTCCCCATGGCTGTGCTGTTCGCGGATGGCGCCATTGGTGGTCATGCGGTCGCCGAGGAAGGCGCTGGCGGCGGCGATGACGGCATCCACGGGGCGGGGGGAGATGGTGTTCATCGGAAGCTCCGGGGGGACGGGCCAACCCGGCCTGCCCAGGGTGCCACCCTGCCATGCGCAAGGCGGCTCGGCAAAGGCGTGGAGGCTGCGTTGACGCTGCCCCCGGCACGGGCCTAGCGTCCCCACTTGTCCTGTCATCATACAACCCAAAGGGGGGACGGAAATCCAATGGCAAATGGCGTCAAGGCGGCCTGGGCGGCGGGGAAGCCGGTGGTCAACGGGTGGCTCGCCATCCCGAGCGGCTTCACGGCCGAGGTGATGGCTCAGGCGGGCTGGGACAGCCTGACGGTCGATATCCAGCACGGCGTGCAGGACTACATGTCCATGGTCGCCTGCTTCCAGGGCATGCAGCCGCACGGCGTGACGCCGATGGTGCGGGTGCCGTGGAACGAGCCGGGGATCATCGGCAAGGTGCTGGATGGCGGCGCCAAGGGCGTAATCTGCCCGATGGTGAACACGGAGAAGGAGGCGCGGGACCTGGTGTCCTTCTGCCGCTATCCGCCGAAGGGCACGCGCAGCTTCGGCCCGATCCGGTCCGGCATCTACGGCGCCGCGGCCGACACCGACGCGGCGAATGACGACGTGCTGGTGATCCCGATGATCGAGACGAAGACGGCGCTCGATAACCTCGAAGCCATCGTGCGGGTGCCCGGCGTGGATGCGATCTATATCGGCCCGTCCGACCTCAGCCTCTCGCTCGGCATGGCGCCGCTGCAGGACCGGCGGGAGCCCGAATTCCTGGCGGTGCTGGACAGGATCCGCACCACCGCGCAGGCGGCGGGCGTGAAGGTCGGCATCCACACCATGACGGGCCAGTACTCGAAGGAGATGTTCGAGCGCGGGTTCAACCTGGCGACCATCATGAACGACAGCGGCCTGATGCTGACGGCGGCGAAGGCGCAGGTCGCGGTCGCGAAGGGTTGATGGCGGAAGGCGGCGGGCCGGACAGCCCGCCGCCTTCGCCTCACGCCGCCTGCTTCGCGGCGACGATGGCGATGATGCGGGCCAGCGCCGCGCGCTGCGCCTCATCCAGCGACATGAAGCAGAGCCGCAGCCTTCCCTCGGCGCCGACGACGAGGGCCTGCCCGCTGAAGCCTGTTCCGGGCTGAGCCAGCTGCAGGGCGACGGTGGAGCCGACGGGCGGCAGGGTCGCGCCGGCATCCAGCGCGCAGCCGGTCAGGGACAGGTCGATCACCGTCACGGTGCGGATGGCGCCGTTCGGCAGGCGCAGCTGCGCGGGCATGTCGGCGGGGAAGCGCGGCGCGGAACGCCGGTCGACCTCCGGCGCCGATTGGCGCACCACCTTCACCAGCTTGCCGCGCAGCCCGCCCACCGCATCGCTGGCGGCGGCGGCGCCTTCGCGCAGCTGCACGGCGCGGATGCCCGTATCCGCCACCTGGCCGGCGACGCGGGCGATGCCGTCATTGACGCTGCCCGCGGCCTGGGAGGCGAGGCCGATGGCGCGGGCGATTTCCTGCGTCGCGGCGCCCTGTTCCTCCATCGCCGCGGCGATGGCGCCGGCGGCGCCGTTCACCTCCGCCACCGCATCGGCCATCTCCGTCACGACGCTGACGGTGCTCTCCGTGGCGCGGGTCACTTCCTCCACCTGGCGGGCGATGTCCTCCGTCGCCTTGGCGGTCTGGGCGGCGAGCGTCTTCACCTCATTGGCCACCACCGCGAAGCCCTTGCCGGCATCGCCGGCGCGCGCGGCCTCGATGGTGGCATTCAGGGCGAGGAGGTTGGTCTGGCCGGCGATGTCGGCGATCAGGCGCGCGACGCCGCCGATTCGCTCCACCTCCCGCGACAGGGCCTCGATGCTCGCGCGGCCTTCCTGGCCGCGGGTGGCGGCCTTGCGGGTGGCGTTGGCGGTGTTGGTGACCTGGACGACGATCTCCCGGATGGAGGCGCCGAGTTCCTCGGTGGCGGCGGCGACGGTCTGGACATTCGCCTGCGCCTCCCCGGCCGCCTGGCGGACGGCGCCGCTTTCGGTGGAGACGAGGTTGGCGGTATCCGCCATGGCCAGGGTGTCGCGGGCGATGGCGGCCATCTGGGTGGCGACGAGGTCGACGGCCTGGCCGGTCTCGGCCTCCACCTTCTCCGCCATGTCCTGCAGCGCCGCGGCGCGGTCCGCTTCCGCGCGGGTGCGGGCTTCGGCCTGCGCGGTGCGGGCGGCCTCGGCTTCCTGCAGCCCGCCCTGGAAGACGATGACGGCGCGGGCGAGTTCGCCGACCTCGTCCGCCCGCGCGCCATGCGGGATGGTGGCGTCCAGGCGGCCGGCGGCCAGCATGCGGGTGGCGTTGGTGACCTGGGTGATGGGGCGCGTCACGCGCAGCACGATGATGGTGGCCACGCCGACCAGCAGCGCCAGCATCGCCGCCAGCAGCGCGACCGCGACCCACACATCATCCCGCGCTTCCGCCAGCGCGGCGGTGACCAGCGTGCCGCTGCTGGCGATCTGCGCATCCAGCAGCAGGCCGATCGATTCGGTCAGCGGGTCGATGGCGGGGTAGAGGCGTTCGCGCACCAGCGAATCGAGCCGCGCCGCGTCCCGGTCCCGCACGATGATCGTGACATCCGCCAGCAGGCGCTGCGCGGCGGCGATTCGCGTGCGGGCATCGGCCATCGGCCCCGCGCTGGCCGGGGAGAGTTCCATGGTGGAGACGGCGCGCCAGGCGCGGTCGATGATGCCGGTCGCATCCGCCAGCGCCTGCGCGCCTTCCTCCCAGGTGAAGCCGCCATTGCGCACCTTGTGGGAGGCATCGACGACGCTGACGGCATAGGCGTCCGACAGCGCCTTCAGATGCACCATCGGCTCCAGCGCCTCATGCGAGACGCGGTCCAGCGACTCGGAGGCCTGGCGCAGCGACAGCGCACCGAAGCCGGTGGAGCCGAGGGCGAGCAGGGCCACGAGGCCGACCAGGGTGGGAAGCAGGGCTGCGAGACGCAGGCGCATCGGGGTTTCCGGAATGATGGGCGGTATCCGGAACCTCACTGGGAACCATTAACTGCGTGCGAACCATGCCTGTTACGTTTTGCCGCGACGCATCAATCGCCCGGGCGGATGCCCGCGGCCTGCACCACGGCACGGAACTTCTCGGATTCCGCCTGCTGGAAGGCGGCGAAATCGCGCTGGCCGCGGAAGGTGATGGGGGTGGAGAGGCGGGCGAAGCCCTCGATGGCGGCGGGGCTGCGGAGCGCCTGCTGGCAGGCGGCCTCCGCGCGGGCCAGGAAGGCCGGCGGCGTCGCGGCGGGGGCGTAGAGCCCGGCCCAGATCGAATAGACCAGGTCGAAGCCCTGTTCGCGGAGCGTCGGCAGGTCCGGGAATTCGGCCGTCCGCTGTTCCGCCATCACGCCGATGCCGACCAGGTTGTTGGCGCGAAGCCCGCCCGGCAGGTCGGCGTAGATGGAGACATCGTCGCGCAGCAGGGCGATGATCGCCTCCGCGCTGCCGCGGAAGGGGATGTGCGTCATCGGCACGCCGGCGCGCTGCGCCATCGCGGCCATGACGATGTGCGGGATGGAACCGGGGCCGGCGGAGCCGTAGTTGAAGCCGCCATTCGCAGCCCGGGCGCGGGCCACCACATCGGCCGCGCTGCGCAGGCCGCTGACGGGGGCGGCCATCATCATCACCGGCGCGTCGCCCAGCAGGCAGATCGGCGCGAAATCCGCGAGGCGATAGGGCAGGTCTGCCCGGAAATGCGGCTGGATGACCATGGGGCCGCTCGTGCTCAGCAGCAGCGTCGTGCCATCGGGCCTGGCGCGCGCCACTTCCTGCGCGCCGATGGCGCCCGCCGCGCCGGCGCTGTTCTTCACCACCACCTGCGCGCCGAGGATATCCGCCATGCCCGGCGCGACCAGGCGCGCCATGCGGTCCGCGCTGCCGCCGGCGCCGAAATTCACCACGATGGTGATGGGGGATTGCGCCTGCGCGCTTCCGATGGCGAACACGGACAGCAGCAGGCCGGCAAGCAGGGATCGCACGCGGGGATATCCTCAGGGGATTGCCCGTCTAGCCTAGCAATTTGCGCGCCGGTGCTACGGTTCCGTGACCCGTGCTTCCGCCATCAGGCACAGGATCTCGAACATCATCGTCGCCGCGATCAGCGCGGTGGCGTTGCCGACATCGAAGGGGGGGGCCACTTCCACCACATCGGCGCCGATGATGGGCAGGCCGCGCAGGGCACGGATCATGCGCTGCGCCTCCCGCGGCATCAGCCCGCCGATCTCCGGCGTGCCGGTGCCCGGCGCGAAGGCGGGGTCCAGGCAATCGACGTCGAAGGTCAGGTAGCAGGGCCGGTCGCCGACCACGCGCCGCGCCTCCGCCATCGTCGCATCGATGCCGAGGTCCTGGAATTCCTCGATGGTGATGATGCGCACGCCCTGGTCGCGCGCCCAGTGCATGTCCGTCGCATCGAACAGCGAACCGCGGATGCCGATCTGCACGATGCGGGCGGGGTCGAGCAGCCCTTCCTCGATCGCGCGGCGGAAGGGCGTGCCATGGGTGAAGCGGGCGCCGCCGAAATAGGTGTCGTTGGTGTCGGAATGGGCATCGAAATGCACCATGCCGATGGGGCCGAGATCGGGCCTGGCGCGATGGATGCCGCGCAGGATGGGCAGGGAGATCAGGTGGTCGCCGCCCAGCGCCAGGGTCCAGGCGCCGGTCGCGCGGATTTCCGCCACGCGATCCTCGATCATCCGCAGGGACTGCATCAGGTCCGCCGGGTTGGTCGGCGTGTCGCCGACATCGGCCACGCGGGCCAGGCGGCAGGGCTCCACCCGCGTCACGGGATGGGCGCGGCGGATGATGGAGGAGACGTTGCGGATTTCCCGCGGGCCATGGCGGGGGCCCGAACGGTTGGTGGTGCCGAGGTCGAAGGGCACGCCGAGAAGGCCGATATCGACCTGGGTGGCGTCCTCGATCTGCGGCAGGCGCATGAAGGTGACGGGGCCGGCGAAGCGCGGGGTGATGGCGCCGTCGAGGGGCTGGGGGAAATCCATGGATGGGATGGTCCTGGGGGCTTGATGGGGAAGGCGCTGCCTTCCCCATACCCCATCCGCCAGGGGGGAGACCCCCCTGGACCATCATCAATTGCCCCCCGTCCAGGGTCCGGCTGGACCCTGGCGGGGGGTGCAGGGGGGCGGCGCCCCCCTGCGGGCCACTCAGACCGGCAACTGCTGCGGGCTCGTCCACCCGATCGTGCCCACCGAATTGCACGCCGGGCAGGCCGGCGCCCAATCCGCATGGTCCGTCCCGCAGGAGGAGCACCGCCAGCGCGGCTCCGGCGCCGCCGTCGCGGCCGCCCGCAGCCAGCGCGCCTGGGCGGCGCGGCCTTCCGGCAGCTCGCCCTTCTCCACCTCCTCCAGGTCGCACAGCGCCAGGTAGGCGCGCCGGTCGGCCCGGCCGGAGGCGACGAGGGCGTCGAGTTCCGTCCGCGCGCGGCCGGTCAGCCCGGCGGCCAGCGCGGCGCGGCCCATCAGCAGGTGGCTTTCGGGGTGCTTGGTGTTGTTGTGGATCAGCACCTCCACCGCCTTAACGTGGTGCAGCGGGTCCGTCTCCTCCAGCAGGTAGTCGCGCGCCAGGTCGGGGTGCGGCCGGGCGGCCCATGCCTGTTCCAGCGTGGCGCGCGCGCGGCGCGGGCTGCCGGCGGCGCGCAGCCGGGCGGCGAAGGCCAGCGCGGCCGGGGCGAAGGCGGGGTCCGCCTGGAAGGCCTGGCGTTCCAGCTCGATCGCGCGGGCGGGGTCGGGTTCCTGCTGGGCGGCGGCCAGCGCGAGCCCGGCCTGGGTCGGCCCCGGCGCGGCCAGGGACAGGGCTTCACGCCAGTCCCGGGTGCGCAGCGCCAGCGTCTCCCGTTCCTGGCGCAGCCAGGCGGCGCCGGGCTGGGCGGCTTCCGCTTCGCGCGCCAGGCGCTGGGCGGTCGGCCAATCCTCCCGCTGGATGGCCTGGCGGAGCAGGCCGCGAAGCCCCAGGAAGCGGGCATCGGGGCGGGCGGCGAGGGCCTGGAAGACCTCGGCGGCCGCATCCTCCCGCCCTGCCAGGCGCTCGGCCTCGGCGGCCAGCAGCAGGGTCTGGGGCGTGTCGCCCAGGCCCTTGCGGGCGCGCTTCACCTCGATGCGCGCGACGTCGGGCGTGCCGGCGGCGAGTGCGATCAGGGCGCGGGTCAGGGCGGCATCGCCATCCACCCGGTGCTTGGCCGCGCGGTTGGCGCGGAGGCGGCCGGGCAGGCGGCGGAGCCAGGAGATGAGGGACAGCAGCAAATGCAGGACCGCGAACAGCACCGCCAGCAGCAGAAGCGCCACCGGCAGGCTGACCAGGATTTCCGCATCCGCCACGCGGATTTCGACCGCACCACCCAGACGGGCGAGCCAGAGGATGCCGGCCGTGCCGCCGGCGAGCAGGACCAGGTAGAGGAGGGCGCTGCGCATCGCGGCGTCCTCAGCCGGCGGCCAGGGTGCGGAGCGCGGCGCGCGCCGCGACCAGCGCCTCGGCCTGGCTGATCCAGCCGCGCATCGCCTCCTTCGCCGGGGCGGAGAGGCGGGCGAGGCGCTGGATGGTGCCTTCGAGGTCGCCGGCCTCCAGCGCGCGGCGGGCGCGCTCGATCTCCGCCGCGGCGGCATCGCCCCAGAGGACGTCCTCCCCCCGGCGGACGGTGACGAGGCCGGAGAGGCGGCTGACGGCGCTGTCCAGCACGCCGGCCCCTTCGCGGGCCGGTTCGCTGGCGGCGCGGCCGGCGCGGGCGGCGTCCTCGAAGGCCAGGCGGAGCGCGGATTCGGTGGGTGGCGCCGCGGTGGCGAAGCGGGTCAGGGCCTCCGGCGCGTCGCGCAGGCCGGCGAGCGCCCCGCCGAGGGGGCGGCCGGCTTCGAGCGTGGCGCGCAGCGCATCGATGGTGGCCATCCGGCCGGCCCGGCCTTCCAGGGCGGCAAGGCGCTGCGCCGCGCCTTCCAAAGCGACGAGCCGGGCGGCCTGGGCTTCCGCGGCGGCGGCACGGGCGGCGATCGCCTGTTCCAGCGTGGCGGTGCGGGTCGCGATGGTCTGTTCGAGGGCAGCGAGGCGCGGGTCCAGCGCGGCGATGCGGCCGGCGAGCGCGGCTTCCGTCGCGCCGATGCGCTGGCTGGCCTGGGCCTGGGCCTGTTCCAGCGCGGTGTCGCGGGCTGCGGCTTCGCGCGCCAGCGCCTCGATCCGCGTGGCGGCGGCGGCGGCGCGGGCCTCATCCTGGCGGATGGAGGTTTCGGTGCGGTCGGAGAGGCGATCGAGGCGCTGGCTCAGCGCTTCCACCGCGCCGCGGGCGGCGAGCTGGGTGGGATCGATGGCGGGGCGGGCGGCGGTGTCGCGGGCGATGCGTTCCACGCCGGCCAGCTTCTCCTCCAGCGCGGCGGCGCGGCGTTCGGCTTCCGCGGCCTGGTCGCGCAGCGGCGCGAGATCGACGGGCGGGCGGGCTTCGAGGCCCGTGACGCGCTGGGTCAGGCCTTCCAGGGCGGCGATGCGCGGCGGCAGGGCCTCGAGGCCGGCGATGCGGGCGGTGGTGCCTTCCAGCGCCGCCAGGCGCCGGTCGAGGCCGGCGACCTGCTGCAACTGGGCGCGGAGTTCCGCGACCTCCGCCGCCAGGGGGTTGGCGGGGGGCGTGGGGGCCGGCAGCGGGCGGGCGATCAGCCAGGCCACGGCGCCGACCAGCACCACGCCAGCCACGGCGATGGGCAGGGCGGCGGGGTCCAGCCGAAGGCGGCGAAGACGGTCCTGGAGGGAGGCGGGCGGGGGAGGGGCGCTCATGATGCTCCTGGCGGGGCTGGTTCCGCGGCGCCGCCTGACAGCAGCGCCAGCAAGGCGTCTTCACTGGGCCGGCCGGCGACATGGACCGCCCGGAAGGTGAGGGGGGCGATCGCGGCCGCGGCGGCATCCGCCACCCGCTGGCTGATCGCGAACGCCTCCATCCCCGCCAGGGTTGCCGCATGGCCGGCGGCTTGGAGCAGGGTGATGGCACAGGCGGCGGAGCGAGGCGAGTGGAACAGGATTTTCCCCGGTTTTCCGCGGGACAGGGTTTCGTGACAGGCTTCCGGCAGTGTCAGGGCCGGCACGGCGCGATAGGCGATGCGGCGGAGGATGCGGAAGCCGCGCGCGCGGAGGTCCGCCGCCAGATCAAGGGCGTAGCCTTCGCCGACCGCGAGCAGCAGGGGGCCGGCCTGCGGGCGCAGGCGTTCGGCCGCGAGCCGGGCGAGATCGGCGGCCGTGCCGGCGGCGGCGGTCACATCCGCGAAACCGGCATCCCGCGCGGCGGCGGCGGAGGCTTCGCCGACGGCGAGAAGGGGAAGCGGCATGGGCCGCAGGGCCCGGGCGGCGGCGCGGCTGGTGATGAGGATGGCCTGGGCGCGCGGGGCCGCGAAGGGGCGGGGCTGCAGCACCAGCGCCGGGGCCAGCACCGGCGTGAGGCCGAGGGCGCGGAGGCGGGCGGCGGTCTCCTCGCCCCCCGGCTCCGGCCGCGTCACCAGCACCTGGCGCGGCGCCACGGGGTTCACCCGAAGATGTCGGCCGGGCTGTCGCGGCGGAGGCTGTCGCCCAGTTCGCGCCCGATCCGCGCCGCATCGGCCGCCGCGCCGTGCAGGCTGCGCTTCAGCAGGAAGGACCCATCGGCGCGGGCGACCAGGCCCGTCAGGTGCAGGCGGCCATCCGGCAGCAGGCGGGCATGGCCGCCGATGGGGGTGCGGCAGGACCCGTCGAGCGCCGCGAGCAGGGCGCGTTCGGCGGAGGAGACGGCCTTCGCTTCCCGGTCCTCGATGCCGGATAGGAGTTCGTGCAGTTCGACGTCATCGGCACGGACGGTGACGCCGACGATGCCCTGGCCGGCGGCGGGGACCATGGCGTCCGGGTCGATCACCACGCCGGCCTCGACTTCCAGGCCGAGGCGGCGGAGGCCGGCCAGCGCCAGGAGGGAGGCGGTGGGGCCACCGGGGTCGCGGACCTTGGCGAGGCGCGTCTGGACGTTGCCGCGGATCATCTCCACCCGCAAATCCGGGCGGGCATGCAGGATCTGGGACTGGCGGCGGACGGAGGCGGTGCCGATGACGGCGCCGGCGGGCAGGCAGGCGAAGGGGTCGGAGGGATCGGGCGGATTGCAGGACGGGCCGAGGATCAGGGCATCGCGCGCATCCTCCCGCTTCAGGGTGCAGGCGAGGACGATGCCGGGCGGCATCTCCGTCTCCAGATCCTTCAGGCTGTGGACGGCGAAGTCGATCCTTCCGTCGGACAGGGCCTCATGGATTTCCTTGGCGAAGAGGCCCTTGCCGCCGATATCGGCCAGGCGCTTGTCCTGGATCCGGTCGCCGGAGGTGGTGATGGCGTGTTCCTCGAACGCCTTGGCATCCCGCAGCACCGGGCAGAAGCGGGTGATGAGGTCGAGGAAGTGGCGGGTCTGCCAAAGCGCGAGCGGGGAGCCCCGCGTGCCGACGCGCAGCGGGAGCGAGCGCATATGCGGCTTGACCGCGGCATGGTGGGGCGGGCCGGGCTGGGATGCGGCCGAGGGATGGGCTACCGACATGGCGGCGGGACATAGGCCCGGTATGGGGAAGGCGGAAGTGGTGCAGGCGACGAAACCCATGCGGACGTTGCGGGACAGTGACGTGGTGCTGGGCCTCGAATCCTCCTGCGACGAGACGGCGGCGGCGCTGCTGCGGGCGGATGGGACGATCCTGGCGGAGGCCGTGCTCTCCCAGCTGGAGGACCACACCCCCTATGGCGGGGTGGTGCCGGAGATCGCGGCGCGCGCCCATCTGGCGCATCTGCCGGGGCTGGTGCGGCGGGTGATGGCGGAGGCGGGCATTGGGCCGGACGGGTTGGCGGCGGTGGCGGCGACGGCCGGGCCGGGGCTGATCGGCGGGCTGATCGTGGGCGCCACGCTCGGCAAGGGGATGGCGCTGGCGGCGGGGGTGCCCTTCCTCGGCATCAACCACCTGGAGGGGCATGCGCTGACGCCGCGCCTTCCCGGTGTCTTCAAGGCGGGGGTGCATGCGGGTGGGCTGGAATTCCCCTACCTGCTGATGCTGCTGTCGGGCGGGCATTGCCAATGCGTCAGGGTGGAGGGGGTGGGCCGGCATGTGAGGCTCGGCACCACGCTGGATGACGCGGTGGGCGAGGCCTTCGACAAATCCGCCAAGCTGCTGGGGCTGCCCTGGCCGGGCGGGCCGCATCTGGAACGGCTGGCGGCCTCGGGTGACCCCGCGCGCTTCGCGCTGCCGCGGCCGCTGATGGGACGGCCGGGCTGCGACTTCTCCTTCAGCGGGCTGAAGACGGCGGTGGCGAATATCGTCGCGAAAGGGCTGGACGAGCGGGGGCGGGCGGATGTGGCGGCGGGGTTCCAGGCCGCCGTCGCCGCCACGCTGGCGGACCGGGCGGCGCATGCGCTGGCCATGGCGCCGGATGCGACGGCGCTGGTGGTGGCGGGGGGTGTCGCGGCCAACAAGGGCATCCGGAGCGCGCTGGCGGCGGTGGCGGCGAAGGCCGGCCTGCCGCTGGTGGCGCCGCCGATCCGGCTTTGCACCGACAACGCCGTGATGATCGCCTGGGCGGGGATCGAGCGGCTGCGCCTCGGCCTGACCGACGAACTGGACCAGGCGCCGCGGCCGCGCTGGCCGCTTGCGGAGCTTTCCGTCACCGCCGTGTGAGCCCAGGGAGCCTTATCGCGCGCCGTGCGTTCCACCACCGCACAGGTATGGAGGATACGCCGATGCGTTTCGCACCCCGGTTCATGATGGCTGTCGCGCTGGTGCTTGCCGTCGCGGCCTGCGGATCCTCGCCCGGGAGCCGGGCGGTGAGCGGCGGCCTGCTGGGCGCCGGCGCGGGCGCGGCGGTGGGGTCGCTGTCCGGCAATGCGGGCACGGGCGCCCTGGTGGGCGGCGGGCTCGGCGCGGTGGGCGGGGCCGTGACGGCGCGGTAGTCATACCAACGGCCGCTTGCAGCGACTCGTTGGTATCTTTTTAGTGCCCTCAAGCGCCGGGCGGCCGCTCCGCGGCCTTGGCTCGCCGCACTGGCGGCGGGCCGCATTCGCGGCTTTGGCCGGCTGCGCCGGCCGCATGTCAGTCCATCGGGCCGTTGGTCTCAGCGCCCGGCGGTGAAGGGGTTGAGCGTCCTGACGCCCAGCCCCTCCACATCCCCCACATTTCGCGTCACCAGCACCAGGCCGTGGACGATCGCCGTGGCGGCGATCCACCCGTCGATGACAGGCACGCTGCGGCCGGCGTTGATCCGGCCCCATTCATCCGCCACGCGCGCATCCACCGGCAGAATGCGCGCCGCGAAACCGCCCGTGACGGCGGCCAGCCAGCGCTGCAGCGCCTCCGCCTTGGCGGGATCCCGCGGGCGCACGCCCTCGATGCCGCGCCGGATTTCCCCGAGTGTCAGCACGCTCAGGAAGAGGTCTTCCTCCCGCACGCCCTGCCACCAGGCGGCGACGCCGGGATGGCCGCGCGCGCCCTTGCGGATCTCGGAAATGACGTTGGTGTCGACCAGCCAGGTCAGAACACCGTCTCCCGCCCCGTGTCGCGCGGGCGGTCGAGGTCGATGCCGTCAAGCGGCGCGGCCTCGAGCAGCGCCTTGAGGCCGGGGCGGGGCGCGAAGCGATCGTGCAGGGAGGCGCGTACCGCCTCGGCCTGGGCGGGATCGGCCAGCGCCGCGACGATGGCCCGGACCAGGGCGGCATCCTCGACGCGGACCTGCACTTCCAGCCGCTGCAGGCCGCGGCTGCGCTGGCGGCGACGGTGGGCGGCCAGGTGAGCGCCAGGCGCCATGGAACAGGGCCTCCTTTATTTCCGGAAACATATCCGGATACGGTGCCGGCCGGCAAGGGTCCAGCGGGTTGCGCCGCCCTGCCTTGCGCCCCCTTGGGCCCGGCGCTAGCCCCGCGGCGTGAATTACCGCCACGCCTTCCACGCCGGGAATTTCTGCGACGTCGCCAAGCACGCGCTGCTGGTGGCGCTGCTGCGCGGGCTGCTGGCCAAGCCCAAGCCCTTCCGCGTGCTGGATACCCATGCGGGGATCGGCAGCTACGACCTCTCCGCGCCGGAGCCGCAGCGCACGGGGGAATGGCGGGAGGGGATCGGGCGGGTCTCCGGGGCGGATGACCCGGCGCTGGCCGATTATCTCCAGTTGATCGAGGCGCTGGGCTATCCGGGCGGATATCCCGGATCGCCGGCCATCACGCGGGCGCTGCTGCGGCCGGAGGACCGGCTGGTGCTGTGTGAACTGCACCCGGAGGACCACGCGACGCTGCGCGCCCGCTACCGGGGCGACGCCCAGGTGGCGGTGCACCGGCGCGACGCCTGGGAGGCGATCGAGGCGCTGACGCCCTTCCCGGAACGCCGCGGCCTGGTGCTGATCGACCCGCCCTTCGAGCAGGAGGGCGAGTTCGACCGCCTGGCCGCCGCCATCGCCCGGCTGCGCCACCGCTTCCGCGCGGGCATCATCGCCGCCTGGTATCCGGTGAAGCACCGCGCGCCGGTGCGCGCCTTCCACCACGCCCTTCAGGACGCCGCCGTGCCGGATTGCATCGCGGCCGAGATCGTGATCCGGGAGCCGCTGGACCCCACGCGCCTCAATGGCTGCGGGCTTCTGGTGGCCAACGCACCCTTCGGCTTCGAGGAGCAGGCCGCTGTCATATTGCGCGGCTTGCTGCCCCGGCTTTCCCGCGGCGAGGATGGGGCCGGTGCGGGGATCACCCGCGTGACGCCGGAATAGGGGATTTCATGCAGGGCTCAGGCCGGATCGCGGTGCTCGGCGCGGGCGCCTGGGGGACGGCGCTGGCGCAGCAGGCGGCGCGGGCGGGGAATGACGTCACGCTCTGGGCGCGGGATGCGGCGCGGGCGGCGGCGATCCAGGCGGGGCGGGAGAATGCGCGCTACCTGCCGGGGCTGGCGCTGCACCCCGCCATCCAGGTGACGGCCGATCCCGCGGCGCTGGCGGGGGCCGATCTGTGGCTGCTCGTGGTGCCGGCGCAGCATCTGCGCGCGACGCTTGAAGCCCTGCCGGATACCGGCGCCAAGCTGGTCGTCTGCGCCAAGGGGGTGGAGCGGGGGACGCTGCTGCTGCCGCTGGAGATCCTGGAAAAGCTCCGCCCAGCCGCCACCACCGCCGTGCTGTCGGGGCCGAATTTCGCGCATGAGGTCGCCAAGGGCCTGCCCGCCGCCGCCGTCATCGCCAGCCGGGATGTGGGGCTGCGGGCGTTGGCGGCGGAGCGGCTCGGCACCGCCGGTTTCCGCCTGTATGGTGGGGATGACCCGATGGGCGTGCAGGTCGGCGGCGCGGCCAAGAACGTGATCGCCATCGCCGCCGGCGCGGTGATCGGCGCGGGGCTCGGGGAGAATGCGCGGGCGGCGCTGGTCACGCGGGGCCTCGCGGAATTGTCGCGCCTGGCGGTGGCACTGGGCGGGCGGGCGGAGACGGCGGCGGGGCTGTCGGGCCTCGGCGATCTGCTGCTGACGACGACGGGGCCGGGCAGCCGGAACACCTCCCTCGGCATGGAACTCGGGCGCGGCGTGGGGCTGGAGGCAGCGCTGGCGACGCGGGTGGGCGTGGCGGAGGGGGTGGCGACGGCGCCAGCCCTGGTCGCGCGCGCCGCGGCGGCGGGGGTGGAACTGCCGATCGGCGCGGCGGTGGCGGACCTTCTCGCGGGGAAGCTGACGGTGGCGGAAGCGATGGGGCGGCTGCTGGCCCGGCCCCGGAGAGACGAATGACCGCCACCCTGTTCCCCGCCGGCACGCGCGACAGCGTCACCCACCTTGTGCTGGCGTCCGAACTCGCGCCCGTCGCGGCGCTGATCGGGTCCGACGACCCGGCGCTGGCGGTGCGCGCCGCCGCCACGCTGATGACGCGCCTGCTGCTGACCCGCCTGCCAGGGCCGGGCTGCCGCCTGCTGCGAGAGGATTTTTCCTTCACCGGCACCCTGGCCGAAGGGGATGAGGTGGTGATCACCGCGGAGGTGGAGGCGCCGTCCAATCCGGGCGTCGTCCATCTGTACTGCGCCGTGCGCCATGCCGATGGATCGCCCATCCTGACGGGCTTCGCGGAACTGTCGGAACCCACGGAGCGGCGCGGCGACCTTACTGGCCCCTTCGGCACGCAGCCCCGCCGGATGCTGGCGGCGCTGCTGGCGCGTTGCGCGGGGCGGCCGCCGGTGCCGACCGCGGTCGCGCATCCCTGCGACGCCGAAAGCCTGCGTGGCGCGCTGCTGGCGGCGAGCCACGGGCTGATCACGCCGATCCTGGTGGGGCCGGAGGCGCGCATCCGGGCGGCGGCGGAGGGGATGGACCTCTCGGCCTTCGAGATCGTCGCCACGCCCCACAGCCATGCGAGCGCGGAGGTCGCGGTGCGCCTGGTGAGCGAGGGGCGGGCGGCCGCGCTGATGAAGGGCAGCCTGCACACCGACGAATTGATGGGCGCGGCGCTGGCGCGGGAGGCCGGGCTGCGGACCGAACGCCGCGTTTCCCACTGCTTCGTCATGGATGCGCCGCTCTATCCGCGGCCGCTGATCATCACCGATGCCGCGATCAACATCGATCCCGACCTGGACGCCAAGGCGGACATCATCCGCAACGCGATCGCGCTGGCCGCCGCGATGGGGGTGGAGTTGCCGCGCGTGGCACTTCTTTCGGCGGTGGAGACGGTGACGGCGAAGATGGTCTCCACGCTGCATGCCGCCGCGCTCTGCAAGATGGCGGATCGCGGTCAGATCACGGGCGCGTTGCTGGATGGGCCGCTGGCCTTCGACAATGCGGTGTCCGTCGCCGCGGCGAAGGCGAAGGGGATCGTCAGCGCGGTGGCGGGGCGGGCGGATGTGCTGGTCTGCCCGGATATCGAATCGGGGAACATGCTGGCGAAGCAGCTGGCCCTGCTCGGCGGCGCGGCGAGTGCGGGGATCGTGCTGGGGCTGCGGGTGCCGATGGCGCTGACGAGCCGGAGCGATGATGCGAACAGCCGGTTGGCATCGGCGGCGTTGCTGAGGCTGGTGGCGGGGTGATTCCGGGGAAGGCGCTGCCTTCCCCGGACCCCATCCGCCAGGAGGCAGAGCCTCCTGGACCATCGTCAATTGGAGGGTTCCAAGGGGCCGCTGCCCCTTGGCATGGGGGTGTGGGGGAACGGCGTTCCCCCACGGTTGAAACCAGGCCCGCGGCCCCGCATATCGCCGCCCGCCCAGAATTCTCACCACAGGGGACATCACCATGAGCGAGACCGTGGAACGGCATGAATTCGGCGCCGAGGTCGGGCGCCTTCTCGATCTCGTCGTCCATGCCCTCTATTCCGAGCGCGAGATCTTCCTCCGCGAACTCGTTGCCAATGCCGCCGATGCGGTGGACCGCCGGCGGTTCGAGGCGCTGTCGGATGCCAGCCTCATGCTGCCGGGCGATGCCAGCCTGCGCGTGGTGCCGGACAAGGAAGGCCGGCGGCTGACCATCAGCGACACCGGCATCGGCATGTCCAAGGCGGACCTGGCCCAGCACCTCGGTACCATCGCCAGGTCCGGCACGCTGGCCTTCGCGAAGTCGCTGTCGGAAAGCCAGGCAGCGGACAAGCCGAGCCTGATCGGCCAGTTCGGCGTCGGCTTCTATTCCGCCTTCATGGTGGCGGACCGGGTGGAGGTGACGTCGCGCCGCGCGGGCAGCGAGGAAGCCTGGCTCTGGGCTTCCGATGGCCGCGGCGAATACACGCTGGCGCCGGCGGAGCGCGCGGAAGCCGGCACCGACATCGTGCTGCACATGAAGGAAGACGCGACGGAGTTCCTGGAGCCCTTCCGGCTGCAGTCGATCATCCGCAAATGGGCCGACCACATCACCATCCCCATCACCGTCGCCCGCGACGGCACGGATGAGCCGGCCAACGAGGGCACGGCGCTGTGGCGCAAGCCGAAGTCGGAAATCACGCCGGAACGCTACACGGAATTCTACCGCCACCTCGGCCATGTCTTCGACGAACCCTGGGCGACGCTGCATTGGCGGGCGGAAGGGCAGATCGACTTCACCGCGCTGCTCTTCATCCCCGGGATGAAGCCCTTCCAGGCCGTGGAGGGGGAACGCGACAGCAAGGTTCGGCTGCATGTCCGCCGCATGTTCATCACGGACGAGGCCGAGCTGCTGCCGCCCTGGCTGCGCTTCGTGCATGGCGTGGTGGACACGGAAGACCTGCCGCTGAACGTGTCGCGGGAGATGCTGCAGGCGACGCCGGTCCTGGCGCGCATCCGCCGCGCGGTGACGAACCGCGTGATCTCGGAACTCAAGACGCGGGCCAAGGATGCCGGGGAATACACGAAGTTCTACGAGAATTTCGGCCCGGTCCTGAAGGAAGGCGTCTGGGAGGATGCGGAGCACCGCAAGGACCTCGCGGGGCTGCTGCGCTTCAAGTCATCCGCCGTGGAAGGCTGGACCACGCTGGCGGATTACGTCGCGCGGATGAAGGAGGGGCAGGAGGCGATCTACTACCTCGCGGGTGACGACGCCGCCGCTCTCGCCAATTCCCCGCAGTTGGAAGGCTTCCGCGCCAAGGGCGTGGAGGTGCTGCTGATGGCGGAGAATATCGACGCCTTCTGGCCGGAACGCCTCGACAGCTTCGAGGACAAGAAGCTGCGCAGCATCACCCAGGGCAGTATCGACCTGTCCAAGGTGGCGGGGGATGCGGCGGAGCTGGCGGAGGCCGCGGATATGTCCCGCCTGCTGCCGCTGGTGAAGGACGCACTGGGCGAGGATGTGAGCGAGGTGCGCGCGACCGACCGCCTGGTGGACAGCGCCGTGGTGCTGGCCGCGCCGGAATACGGGCCCGATCTGCAGATGCAGCGCCTGCTGAAGCGCGCGGGCCGCGCGGCGGGGGCGGGGGCGCCGATCCTGGAGATCAACCCGCGCCATCCCCTGATCCGCAAGCTGGCGGAGAAGGCGGCGGGGGAGGCGGACCTCAAGGAGGAAGCCGGGCTGCTGCTGGATCTGGCGCGGCTGCAGGATGGCGACGTGCCGCGGGACCCCGTGGGCTTCGCGAAGCGGGTGGCGGCGGCGCTGGCCCTGTAAGGCTTCCGGCCGCCCCCGCGCCATGGTTCGATGGCGCGGGGACACGGAGGAAACATCGCCATGGCATCACCGGTCGCGCTGGTGACGGGCGCGGGGCGGGGCATCGGCCTTGCCACCGCGAAGCGCTTCCTGGCGGAGGGCTGGCGCGTCGCGCTGCTCGATGTCGATGCCGCGCTGCTGGATACCGCCATGGCGGCGCTGGCCGCGCCGGACGACACGCTGGCGCTGGTCTGTGATGTCGCGGATCCCGTGGCGGTCACGGCTTCCGTGCAGGGCGCGGCGCGGCATTTCGGGCGCATCGACGCGCTGGTGAACAATGCCGGCACGGCGGTGTTCAAGCCGATCCTCGACACCACGCTGGAGGAATGGAACCGCGTGCTCGCGGTGAACCTGACGGGGCCGTTCCTGATGGTGCAGGCGGCGGCGCCGATCATGGCGGAAGGGGGCGGCGGCGCGGTGGTGAACATCACCTCCATCTCCGGCCTGCGGGCCTCCACGCTGCGGGTCGCCTATGGGACCAGCAAGGCGGCGCTGGCGCATCTGACGAAGCAGCAGGCGGCGGAACTGGCCAGCCTCGGCATCCGGGTGAATGCGGTGGCGCCGGGGCCGGTGGATACCGCCATGGCCAAGGCGGTGCACACGCCGGAAATCCGGCGCGACTACCATGATGCGATCCCGCTGAACCGCTACGGGCTGGAGGAGGAATTGGCGGAGGCCATCTTCTTCCTGGCGAGCGACAAGGCGTCCTATATCACCGGCCAGGTGCTGGCGGTGGATGGCGGGTTCCAATCCACCGGCATCGGGCTGCCGACGCTGCGGGCGGCGCGGCGGAACCTGTAGGGCCTACCGGCAGACCTCGCGTTCCAGGATGCGGTAGCGCAGGCGGCCCCGGCGGTCCCGGAAGGGCACGCGGCGGGTCTCGATCCGGCAGCGGTGGCGGCGACCCCGCCCGCGGCCGGGCGGGCCGTACTGGATATCCTCCACCGTCGCCTCGACATCGCCCAGCAGGAGTTCCTCCGGCCGGGTCATCTCCGGCGGGGGCGTGCTGCGCGCGGCATCGGCGGGGCGAGCCAGGGTGCCGGCGAGGCCGGCGAGGAGAAAGCGGCGGCGTTCCACCTCTCACGCTTCCTGGAAGGATGCATGGACGAAACGCCGCGCGCGGCGGGTGGTTTCAGAAGCGTTCGAGCAGCGGGCCGCAGCCCGCGACCTTGTCCTGGATGCCCATGGTGCGGAGCGCGTGCCAGTAGGTGGCGGTGTTGATGGCGATGACGGGCTTGCCGAGCCACATCTCCGCCATCACGGCCAGCTTCACCATCGACAGGTTGGTGCCGACCTGGACGATGGCGTCCACATCATCGCCATCGATGGCCTTGATGGCGTCCACGCACTGCTTCGGCGTGACTTCCGCGATGCCGGTCCAGGACGGGCAGTGCATCGCGATGTCCTTCTTCACCGTGAAGCCCATGTCGGTGAAGTAGCGCGCCACCTGTTCGTTCATGGCCGGCCAGTAGGGAGACATGATGGAGATGTTCTTCACGCCGCCATAGGCGTTCATCGCGGCGGTGCAGGAATGGCTGCCGACGCTGATCTTCAGGCCGGAGACATCCTCCACCTGCTTCACGAAGGCATCCGCGCCCTTGGCGCCGTCGAAGAAGGTGACCGCCGACATGCCCATGACCAGATGGTCCGGCTTGCAGGTCATGACGGATTTCACGGCATCCAGCGTGTTGTTGCCGATCAGGCGCGCGCCGGCGAGGAAGGTCTCGTTGGAGATGGCATCGGCATTGGGGGTGTAGATGCGGCTGTAGTGGTTGGTGACGCCCGCGGGGCGCATCATGTCGTAATCCGGCTGCACCACCGTATTGGTGGAGGGGCCCATCACCCCGAACTTGCAGCGCCAGCCCAGCACGTCACCCATCGGAGGCTCTCCATTCCGCTAACCCGGCGGGCAGCCTGCCACGGTGCGTGGCAGGGGCCGGCCGGCGGCGTGATGATTTACCGTCCTGGCGGTCTTGCACAGGGGTGGGATACAACCCCACCCTCCGCGGCAAGGTTCCAGGAGCACAGAGACGATGTCCCAGCCCATGCTGACGCGGCGTGGCGCCCTGTTGGCCGCCGGTAGCGCGGCCCTGCTGCCGGGGGTGGCGCGCGCGCAGGCCGATTGGCCGAACCGCCCCATCCGCTGGATCAACCCCGGCCCGGCGGGCGGCGCGGGGGATGTGCTGTCCAGGCTCGTCGGGGACCGCATGCAGGCGAGACTCGGGCAGCCGGTGGTCGTGGACAACCGGCCGGGCGCGGGGACCAATATCGGCATGACGGCGGTCGCCCGTGCCGCGCCGGATGGCTACACGGTGGGGCTGGCCTCCATCGCCGCGAATGCCGCGAACAAGTGGCTCTATCGCAACATGCAGTTCGACCCGGAGAAGGATTTCGCCGCGGTCGGCATGATCGCGCTGGTGCCGAACATCGTGGTGATCCCGCCTTCGGTGCCGGCGCAGAACCTCCAGCAATTCATCGCCTGGGCGCGGGCGCAGAACCGGCCGATCAATTTCGGATCGGTGGGCGCGGGGTCGTCGCAGCACCTGGCGGGCAGCCAGTTCCAGGTGATCACGGGCCTGGCGATGCAGCACCTGCCCTATACGAACAGCGGGCAGATGAACACGGACCTGATCGAGGGCCGGATCGACATGCTGTTCCAGTCCATCTCCGCCGTGACGCAGATGGCGCAGACGGGCCGGATGCGGGCCATTGCCGTGAGTGGCGCGGACCGCGTCGCGGCCTTCCCGGACCTGCCGACGATGCAGCAGCAGGGCGTGGACATCGTCTCCACCGGCTGGTTCGGGCTGTGCACGCCGACGGGTGTGCCGGAGCCGATCCTGGCCAGGCTGGAGACGGAATTGCTGGCGGCGATGGAGGACCAGGGCCTGCGGGACCGGATCATGGCGGGCGGATCGGTGCCGCGGCGTATGGGGCGGGTGGAGTTTGCCGAGTTCATGGCCGCCGAGAGCGCGAGGTGGCGGACGGTGATCCAGGCGGTGGGGGCGACAGCGGATTGATCTTGGACTCGAAAAGCCCTCTCCCCAGCGGGGAGAGGGTTGGGTGAGGGGAGAAGCCCTTCAGTTCACCCGTGCGCCCGAAACCTCCACCAGCCGCTGCCATTTCGGCGTCTCCGACGCGATCAGCGCGGCCGCGGCGGCGGTGCTCTCGCTCACCACCGCGTCGTAGCCCAGCGGGCGCAGCGCGTCCTTGAAGGACTGCGTCGTGCCGACCTGGCGGATGGCGGCGGCGATGCGCTCGACTTCCGCCGCGGGCGTCGCGCTCGCCGTGACGATCATGTTCCAGGATCGGATGTCGAAGCCCTGGAGGCCCGGCGTCTCGCTGAAGGCGGGGATGGCCGGCAGCATGCCGAGGCGCTGGCCCGAGGATGTGCCGAGGATGCGGATGCGTCCCGATTCCAACTGGGGCACCAGGGCGGTCGGCAGGTCCGCGCTGCCCTCGATGGTGCCGTTCAGCAGATCGGCCGTCATCTGCGCGCCGCCGCGATAGGGGATCTGGTTGAACTCCGCGCGGGATTGGGCGGAGAGCGCGGCCAGCGTCAGGTGGCTGACGGTGGCGGCGCCGGCATGGGCCACCTTGAAGAGCCCGGGATTGGCGCGGCACCAGGCCAGCAGGCTGCCCAAATCCGTCCAGCCGCGCCGCGTGGCGGCCTCGCTGTTCACGGCCAGCAGCACGGCGCTGTCGCTGATCTGGCTGATGGCGCGGAAGTCGCGCGCCACGTCGAAGGGCATGGTCTGCTGCAGGAAGGGTGCGGCGCAGAGCGTGGCGGCGCCGATCACGCCGATGGTGGTGCCGTCCGGCGGCGCCTTGGCGACGGCGTCCGCGCCGATCAGCCCGCCGCCGCCGCTGCGGTTGTCCACCACCACCGATTGCTCCAGCACCGGCGCCAGCCGGTCCGCCAGCACGCGGCCCAGCCCATCCACCGCGCCGCCGGGCGGGAAGGGGATGACGATGCGCAGCGGGCGGCGCGCCTGGGCGTGTGCGATGGCCGGCACGGCCAGCGTGGTGGCGGCCAGCAGCAGCCGGCGCGTCAGGCGAGGCGTCATCGCGGTGTCTCCCGTTGTGGCGGGGAGGGTAGGGATATCGGCGCTACCCCTGCAACGGTATCGCGGCCCGCGCGGCGATCGATGCCGGAATCGCACCGCGTCGCGCGGCCTCCCGCCACACGCGCTCGATCGCGGCGCGGCCGCGCTTCGTGACGGATGCGGCGTCCACCGTGGTGGGGCGGCCGTCGCGCAGCAGGACGCGGCCCTCCACCATCGCCAGCGTCAGGTCGGACGCGCTGCCATTGGTGAGGAGCGATTTCAGCGGGTCCCAGACCGGCTGGTAGCGGGATGAGCCGAGGTCGAACATCACGAGGTCCGCCCGCGCCCCCTTCGCCACCAGGCCGAGATCGTCCCGCCCCAGCGCCAGCGCCGCATCGCGCGTTGCGGCACGCAGGATGCGGGGCGCGGAGAGGGCGTGCGGCGTGCCGGACTGCACCTTGGCGAAGACGGCGGCGCTGCGGAGTTCGTGCAGCATGTCGAGCGTCACGCCATCCGTGCCGATGCCGAGGCGAAGGCCCGAAGCCTCCATCCGCGCCAGCGGCACGAACCGGCCGGAGCGCGCGAAGGCGAGGGGGCAGGAGGCCAGCGCCGCGCCTTCGCGCGCGATCATCGCCATCTCCTCATCGGTCGCGAACATGCCATGCGCGAGCACCACGCCGGGGCGGAGCAGGTTGAGGCGCTTGAGGTGTTCGATGGAGCCCACGCCATGGGCCGCCTTCACGCGTTCGATCTCGATCAGGTTCTGCGCGGCGTGGATGGAGACGATGGTGTCGAGCTCCCGCGCCTTGGCATCGACGCGCTTCAGCAGATCGGGCGTGTTGCTGTCCGGGCCATGCGGGCCGAAGCCCACGCGCGTCACGCCATGCCTGCCCTCGTCGAAGCGTTCGAAGAGCTTCAGCGTGGCCTCGAACCCCGTATTGTCGGTCGGCGTGTAGATGGGCCTGCCATCCGCGCCCATGCCGACCGTCTCGCTGAACAGATAGGGGCAGGACCAGCTTCGCAGCCCGATCCGCTTCGCGCGTTCGATGAAGGGCCATTGCTGCACGCGATAGACATCGAGCAGCCCGGTGGTGCCGCTGCGCAGCCCCTCCAGCAGCGCCATCTCCACCGCATCGCCGATATCCTCCTCCGTCATCAGCGCGGCCGCGACATCACCGAGCGGCATGAGCAGGGAGAAGACGATGTGGCCGGGCAGGTCGCCCGGGGCGAGTTCATCGGCCAGGCCGCGGAAGAGTGGGCCTGACATGGCGTGGTTGTGCAGGTTGATGAGGCCCGGCATCAGCAGGGAATCGGGGGCGGTGATGCGTTCGGCGTCCATGGTCGGCGCGTGCGGCGTGACATCGGCGATGGCGCCGCCCTGCACGACAACGTGATGGCCGGTGCGCAGGCCATTGTCGGCATCCCAGACCCAGCCGGGCTCGATGATGAGGGTCACGGGAGCACTCCCCTGAAATGGCCGATGAGGGCGGACAGCGTCAGCACCGACAGCGCGGTGGTGATGACGACGGCGGCGCCGGAGCGGTCCATGCCGATCGTGTAGCGGCGGGCGAAGATGAAGGCGTTGGCGCCGGTGGGCAGCGCGGACATGGTGACCGCGACCGCGGTCTCGATCGGCGTGATGCCCATGGCGATGGCGATCAGCCAGACCAGGCCCGGCAGCGCCACGAGCTTCACCGTGATGATGGTCAGCGTTTCCTGCCACATGGCGCGGCCGCTGATGGCGGAAAGCCCGCCGCCCAGGCAGAACAGCGCGACGGCGGGGGTGGACGCGCCCAGCAATTCCAGCGTGCGCTGCATCGGCCCCGGCATGGTGAGCCCGAGCATGGTCCAGGCCAGCGCGGCGACCACCGCCATCACCACGGGGTTGCGCGCCACGCCGCGTGCCGTCGTGACCAGCACGCGGCGCCAGGGGGCTTGTTCGTTCAGCCCCATCTCCGTGACGATGGTGGCAAGGCCGAGCAGCACCATGGTCTGGAAGGCGAGGATGCCGAGCATGGGCGGCACGCCCGCCTGGCCATAGGCGGCGACGATGATCGGCACGCCCATCATCAGCGAATTGCCGAAGACGCAGGCCAGCGCGAAGAGGGCGGCTTCCGACAGCCCCATGCGGAAGAATCGCCGCCCCGCCCAGGTGGCGGCGAAGAAGACCAGCACGCCGCCCGCCAGCAGCGCGGCCGCGGCGCCGCCGGCGCTGTCATGCGGCCTGGTGCCGCCGAGGAAGATGAGCGAGGGCGCGGCCAGGCCGAAGACGAAGGCGGACATGCCATCGAAGGCCGCGCGCGGCAGCAGGGCGCGGCGGCCGGCGATGAAGCCGAGGCCGATGAGGGCGAAGACCGGGAGGACGACTTCGACAACGCCTCCCATGCGGCGCTACCGGCCCAGCAGCGTGTCGACGAAGCCGGGAAGCCAGGGCTGGCGGACGCGGGTGGTGCGCGCGGCATGGAGGATGGCGCGGACTTCCGCGACGCAGGCATCGAAATCGCGATTGACCAGCACATGGTCGAAATCGGACCAGTGGGTCATCTCCTCCCGCGCGATGGCCAGGCGCTTGACGATCTCGGCCTCGTTCTCCTGCTGCCGGCCGCGGAGGCGGCGTTCCAGTTCCTCCATGGAGGGAGGCAGCAGGAAGATGCCCACCACGTCCTCCGGCAGCTTCGATTTCAGCTGGCGGTGGCCCTGCCATTCGATGTCGAAGAGCACGTCGCGGCCCTGCGCCAGCGCGGCCTCCACCGGGCCGCGCGGCGTGCCGTAGCGGCGGCCGAGGAAGCCGGCATGTTCCAGCAGCTCATCGCGCTGGACCATTTCTTCAAATGCCTCGGGCGTCTTGAAGAAGTAGTGGACGCCGTCGGTCTCGGCCGGGCGGGGGGCGCGGGTGGTGGCGCTGACGGAGAGGGAGAGGTCGGGCTCCGTCTCCAGGATTTTTCGCGACACGCTGGTCTTGCCGCCTCCCGGGGCGGCGGCGAGGACCAGGCAGATGCCGCGGCGGGCGGGGAGGGTCATGACCGATTCCATTCAGGGCGACCTGCGCCCGCCGCAGGCGGGCGAGCGGCCGAATGGCCGCCGCCGGCAGTCCGGCGAAGCCAAGCGAAGCGCCGGCGTCTGAGGGCGGATCGGCTTCGATCCGCAAGGACCAGGGTTCATTCGACGTTGGCCGCCTGTTCGCGCAGCCGCTCGATCGCGGCCTTGAGGTCGAGGCCGATGCGCGTCAGGCCGGTGCTGGCGGATTTGCTGCACAGCGTATTGGCCTCCCGCACGAATTCCTGCGTCAGGAATTCCAGCTTGCGGCCGACGGCGTCGCCGGATTTCAGCAGGCTCCGCGCCTCGTTGATATGGGCGGAGAGGCGATCAAGCTCCTCCCGCACATCGGATCGCTGCGCCAGCATCGCCACTTCCTGGGCGAGCCGTTCCTCCGGCACGCGCGCGCGGAGGTCGCCATCCCCGAGGAGGTTGGCGAGATTCTCCATCAGGCGGGCGCGCTGGGCGGCGGGCTGGCCGGCGGCCTCGATGGCGGCGGCTTCGCGCAGCGACGCGATCTCATCGAGCAGCGTCGCCAGGATGGTGGCGAGTTGCGCGCCTTCGCGGGCGCGGGAGGCGACGAGGCCATCGAGCGTCGTCGCGAAGGCGGTGGCCAGCGCGGCGCGGCGGGTTTCCTCGGCGGCCTCGTCGGGCTCCACGATCTCGGCGCGCAGCACGCCGGGCAGGGTGAGCACGGCTTCGGGGCTCGGCGCCGCGGCGCCGGGGATGCGGGCGGCGACGGACAGCACCAGGGCGATGGCCTGCTCGAGGGCGGCGGGGTCGGGGGTCAGGCGGGGGGCGCGTTCCTCCCGCTTCACGGTGAGCGTCGCGGAGACATTGCCGCGCTTCAGGCGCTTGGAAAGCGCCTCCCGCAGCGCGGGTTCCAGCGCATCCAGGCCGTTCGGCAGGCGCAGCCGAAGGTCCAGCCCCCGGCCGTTGACGCTGCGGAGTTCCCAGACGAAGGAGGTGCCGTCCGGCAGGGTGCCGCCCTCTCGGGCGAAGCCGGTCATCGAAGCGAGCTTGCTCATGGGGGTTTTTCCCCCGTGCGGCGGAGGAGGGCAAGGTGGCGGCATATCCGTGGCGTGACGTGATGATCACCGGCGCGACCGGCGGCCTCGGCAGGGCGCTGGCGGAGGCCTGCGCGGCGCCGGGGGTGACCCTGCATCTGTCCGGGCGGGACGCGGCGCGGCTGGACCAGGTGGCGGCGGCCTGCGTGGCGCGGGGCGCCGCCGTCAGCCCGGCGGTGCTGGATGTGACGGACCAGGCGGGCATGGCGGATTGGGTGGCGGGGGCGGGTAGGCTCGATCTGGTGGTCGCCAATGCGGGGGTTTCGGGCGGCACGGGCGGGCAGACGGAGCCGGCGGACCAGGTGCAGCGGATCTTCGCCACCAACCTCGGCGGCGTGCTGAATACGGCGCTGCCGGCGATGGAGCTGATGGCCGCCCAGGCGCCGGGAGAGGGCGGCGTGCGGGGGCGGATCGCCGTCATCGCCTCCATCGCCGCCTTCGTCGCGGCGCCGGGGGCGCCGGCCTATTGCGCCAGCAAATCGGCGGTGCAGCGATGGGCGGAGGCGCTGGATGCCAGCGAGAAGGCGCGGGGGATCCGGCTGCATGCGGTCTGCCCGGGCTATATCCGCACGGCGATGACGGCGCGGAACCCCTTCCCGATGCCGCTGCTGATGACGCCCGAACGGGCGGCGGCGCGGACGCTGGCGGGGATCGCGGCGGGGCGGGTGCGGGTGGCCTATCCGCGGCGCTTGTATGCGGTGGCGCGGGTGGTGGGGGCGCTGCCGCCTTCGTGGCGGAACGCGATGATGTCGGTGGTGCCGGCGAAGCCGCGGGAGGGGTAGGGGACGCTCAGCCCCCCGTCTCGCTGGCCGGAAAATTCAGTTCCAGCACCACGCCGTTGGGGTCCGTGACGAACAGCTGCGTTACGCCATCGCGCGGCACCACCTGTTCGCGGAAGGCCAGGCCATGGGCCTTCAGGCGCGCGCGCATGTCGGGCAGGCCGGTGGCGGCCAAGGCCACGTGGTCGATCTGGCCGGTGGGCTGGGCGCGGCGGGGCGGGCGGTTGGCGTCGGCGGCGCGGGGGCCGACAAGGTGGATGACTGGCACGCCGCCGGCATAGAGCCAGGCGCCTGGGAAATCGAAGGGCGGGCGGTCGCCCTGCTCCAGCCCCAGCACGTTCCGGTAGAAGGCGATGGTGGCGTCGAGGTCGACGGCCCAGATGTTGATGTGCTCGATCCCGCCGATGGGCATGCCGCGCCTCCCCTGGTTGGTTGGAGGCATCAGCGCATGGCGAGGGTGGGCGCGTAAAGCGTCAGGCGGGGGCCCTGGCGGCGGGGCGGGAGGTGGCGAGCCAGACGCCGGCCAGGACGATGAGGCCGCCCGCCACCACGCCCAGCGCCGGCCATTCGCCGAGCAGCAGGGCGCCGACCCCGGCCGCGAAGGGCGGCTGGATGTAGCCGACCATGGCGGCATCCGTGACGCGGGCCTTCGTCAGCAACCGGAGGAACATGGTCAGCGGGATGGCGGAGGCGAGGATGCCGAGCACGGCCAGCACGCCGAAGACCCAGGCCGGCTGGTCATAGGCGCCGGTGCCGCTGAAGGGGATGGAGAGCAGCGCCGCCACCAGCCCCGACACCACCTGCTGCCCCAGGACCAACTGGCCGGAGGCGCCGGGCCGGGCCATGCGGGCATAGAGCGTGCCGGCAGCATAGGAGGCGCCGGAGAGCAGGATCAGCAGCCCCCCGGTGAAGGAGGCATTGCCGTTGATCGCCGCCGGGCCGAGGAGGACGGCGATGCCGACGAAGCCGACCAGCAGCCCCGCGAGGCCGCGCCAGCCCGGCCGGTCCCCCGGCAGCAGCACGGCCGCCATCAGCGCCACCTGCAAGGGCGTCGCGGCATGGATGAGGGCGGCGGGCGCGGCCTCGATGCTGTCCAGCGCCAGCGCCGTCAGCAGATTGGGCACCCAGCCATTGCAGGTGCCGAGGACGAGCGCCGCGCGCCAGACGCCCCAGCCGCCGCCGCGCAACTGCCCCGTCACGGCCAGGAAGGCGAGCACGCCGAGTGCGGCGAAACCGCCGCGGCAGGCGGCGAGGGCGAAGGGCGACATCTCCATGGCTACGAGGCGGAGCAGGGGGAAGGAGGAACCCCAGAGGCCGCCGATGACGAGGAGGCGCCACCACAGGGCGGGGCCGGTGAGGGGTGTCATGGGGAAGGCGCTGCCTTCCCCATACCCCATCCGCCCCCTCTGGAAGATCTGGGGGGGAGACCCCCATACGCGCTAAAATAGGTTTCTGACTGGGTAGCTGACGTGTGGTTTTCGGCGTCGTGGCGCATTGGCGAGGCTGCGATGGGCCTTGGGGCTGGCATGCAGGATGTCGGCGATGGTGACGGTGCCGATGACGGTGCCGAGCAGGACGATCAGCGCGATCTTCTGCACGGCCCAGAGCGAGGGCGTGTAGGCGTCGTCGAGCAACGCCTCAGGGGGAAGATTCCAGGACATCCTGGCTGAGGTCGTCGCAGAGCAGGGCCAGGACGAGGTGGGCGTAGAGCCAACTCTGCGATCCACGCTCGGTGCGGGTGGGCAATCGGTCGATGTGCAGCAGGGATTTCAATCGCTTGAAGGCGAG
>NZ_FOSQ01000035.1 GCF_900114315.1 Falsiroseomonas stagni DSM 19981 | reverse complement strand
TTGAAGATGGACGGGTCCTTGGTCCAGGCGTCGCAGATGGCTTGGAATGGGGTTCGCCACTTCAGCGCCTTGAGGTGCGTGGCGAAGTTGTAGGCTTGGACGAAGGCAAGGACGTGGGCCTTGAGCGCGTCGAGGCTGGGATCGTGGAAGGCCTTGATCGTGGCGTCCTTGACCGTACGGTTCATCCGCTCCGCCTGGCCATTCGTCCAGGGGTGGTAGGGGTTGGTCAGGCGGTGCTCGATGCTGTTCTCGTCGCAGACGCGCTCGAAGATATGGCCCACCCAGCGCGCGGTTGCCCCGTCGCGGTACTTCGGCAGATCGGCGAAGGCCATGCCGTTATCGGTCAGCACGGTGTGGATCCGATAGGGGAAGGTCTCGACGACCTCGCGCAGGAAGGCGGCACCGTTCATCGTGGTGTTGGCGTTCAGGAAGGCGACGTGGGTGAGTTTGGACACTCGGTCGATGGCCAAGAACATGAAGAGCTTTCCCTCGGCGAGGCGTAGCTCACAGACGTCGATATGGACGTAGCCGATCGCAGTCTCGGCGAAGCGCTGGCGCTTCGAGGTCTTCTCCTCGTTATGCGGCAGGCGAGAGATGCCGTGCCGCACCAGGCAGCGATGTAGCGCGCTGCGGGACAGCGTTGGGATGGTTTCGCGGAGGCAGCCCAGGATGTCATCGAGCGGCAGCAGGGTACGCCGGCGGCACTCGACGACGATCGCCTCCTCCGCTTCGGTCAGGACGGAACTGCGCGGCTGGCGCGGGCCCATGGCGGCATCGGCCGTACCCGTCCGGCTCCGCCACTTGGCGACGGTCTTCGGGTTCAGCCCGTAGCGCGAGGCCAGGGCGCGGGTGCTCGCTTGCGACGCTTGGAACTCGGCTCGAACACGCGGCGTCGTTCTGGCTAAGCCATGAAGACCTGCTGCCACAGCGCATCCTCCCCCTCGCGGGTCAAAGATGCACCACTACTCCCGGGGACTGAACACCTGGGTGTCGTTGCTATGGAGGTTGTCCCTCCGGGGCTGAGTTGGTTGGCTGTGGTTGCGAGGCCATGCACCAAGGGCGTTCGCACCCTGGTGAGCACGCCGCGATCGCGCCGCGGGCGATATGGCGAAAAATCACTGAACTTCGCCCTGGCCGACAGCGCGCCCCTTCGTCCAGCGCAGCGTTGTTCGACGTCATCGCTGAGATGACTGCCAACGCCTCCGGCGTGGCTTCAACCAGGCAGCAGCAAGGGGGCGCCGCTGGCCCCGCCCGCCGACACCCATCTCGCCCCGCGCCCGGGCTACAGGATGAAATCCACCGCGGCGAGAGCGGTCGTGCTCGTCACCAAAATTCGGAAATCCGCCGTGCCGTCGCCGTTCACATCGAAGCCGACCGTGTGCGTGGTACCGGCAGTGCTGATCGAGATCTGTCCCGCCACCTGGCTGAAAGCCCCTGCGGCCAGAACGAAGGCCTGGTCGTTGGCGATCGCTACATTCGCATCAATCAGGCTGACATCGATGCGGTCCCCGTCGGAGCGAGAAAAATCAAGGATCTGGTCGCTGGCAGTGACCGAAGTATCGGCAGATTGGGCAAAGCGGAAGATGTCGGCACCCGTTCCACCCTTGATCTGATCAGCGCCCGCGCCGCCATCGAGCACATCATTGCCTGCGCCGCCATCGACCGTATCATCGTGGTTGCCCGTAGTATCAGCACCCCCATAACCCGAAAAGCTATCGCTGGAGGCCGAACCCACGAAATTGAAAGAGGCGATACTGCTAGATATCACCTCCCATAATCCCCCGCCCGTGGCGGCCGCGAGATTCACCTCTACAGAGTATTGATACGCGAAATCTCTCAGGATAACCGTGCCGGCATTGCTGGTGCTGGCTGTGGCAGTCCAGTCGCCACCATTCGTAGCAACGGCCGTGGCGCCGGCCGAGACGACCAGCACATCTGCGCCATTGCTGAAATCGGTGATGCTGTCAGTGCCGGCACCGATGGTGAAGGTATCGACACCAGCGCCGCCGGTCAGCACATCATTGCCCAGACCGCCATCGAGCTCATCATTGCCCGCACCGCCATCGAGCGTATCATTGCCTGCGCCGCCATCGACCGTATCATCGTGATTGCGCGTAGTATCAGCGCCCCCATAACCCGAAAAGCTATCGCTGGAGGCCGAACCGACGAAATTGAAAGAGGCCACACTGCTAGATGTCACCTCCCATAATCCCCCGCCCGTGGCGGCTGCGAGGTTCACCCCTACGGAGTATTGATACGCAAAATCTCTCAGGATAACCGTGCCGGCATTGCTGGTACTGGCTGTGGCAGTCCAGTCCCCACCAGTCGTCGCAAAGACCGTGGCGCCGGCCGAGACGACCAGCACATCCGCCGCGCTAAGGCCGGCACCACCAGGACCTGGGCTGTTGATGCTGTCCGTGCCGGCACCAACAATGTACACGTCGTTGCCCAAACCGCCGTCGAGCCTATCATTGCCGTTACCACCGGTCAGCGTATCCGCGCCTGTGCCGCCGATGAGGGTATCGGCATTAGCTGAGCCAGCTAGGCTGACGCTAGTGCCATTGCCCGCATTGGTGACCGACCAGCCATTGGCGCCGGCCGCGGCGCCAAGGTCCACCGCGAAACCCGCAGCGCTGAGGCTGGCCATGCCGGCGTTGCTGCTGCTGGCGGTGGCAGTCCAGGCCGCACCCAGCGTGGCATTGGCCGCGGCGCCGGCCGAGACCACCAGCAAATCCGCCCCGTTGCCAAGATCGGTGATGCTGTCAGTGCCGGCACTGATGGTGAAGGTATCGACACCCGCGGCGCCGGTCAGCGTATCAGCGCCCGCACCGCCATCGAGCCTATCATTGCCCGCGCCGCCCGATATCGAGTTATCCCCGCTCGATCCAGTCAGGCTGTCAGCGCCGCTGCCGCCGAGGAGGTTTTCAAAGTTGCTGAGCACGTCGGTTCCGGCGCCAACGGTGTTCTGCGCGGTGGTCAGCGCCAGGCTGACAGTGACGCCCGCAGTTGAACTGCCGTAGCTGGCGGTATCCAGGCCGGCACCACCGTCGAGGGTATCGGCGCCAGCGCCACCGATCAGTGTATCGGCATTGGCCGAACCGGTCAGGCTGACGCCGGTGGCATTGCCCGCGTTGCTGACCGACCAGCCATTGGCGCCGGTCGCGGCAGCAAGGTTCACCGCGTAGCCGGCGGCGACGAGGTTGGCCGTGCCGGCATTGCTGCTGCTGGCCGTTGCAGCCCAGGCCGCAGCCAGCGTGGCATTGCCCGTGGTGCCGGCCGAGACCACCAGCACATCCGCCCCATTGCCGAGGTCGGCGATGCTGTCGGTGCCGGCAACAATGGTGAAGCGGTCTGCCCCCGCGCCGCCATCCAGCGCATCATTGCCAAGGCCGCCATTGAGGCTATCGGCGCCAGTGCCTCCGATCAGCGTGTCGGCATTGGCCGAGCCGGTCAGGCTGACGCCAGTGCCATTGCCCGCATTGCTGACCGACCAGCCATTGGCGCCGGTCGCGGCAGCAAGGTTCACCGCGTAGCCAGCAGCGACGAGGCTGGCCATGCCGGCGTTGCTGCTGCTGGCCGTTGCAGTCCAGGCCCCACCCAGCGTGGCATTGGCCGTGGCGCCGGCCGAGACCACCAGCATATCCGCACCATTGCCGAGATCGGTGATGCTGTCAGTACCGGCACCGATGGTGAAGGTATCGACACCCGCGCCGCCGGTCAGCACATCATTGCCCAGACCGCCATCGAGCTTATCGTTGCCCACACCGCCGTCGAGCGTATCATTGCCCGCACCGCCATCGACCGTATCATCGTGGTTTCGCGTAGTATCGGCGCCCTTGTAACCCGAAAAGCTATCGCTGGAGGCCGAACCGACGAAATTGAAAGAGGCCACACTGCTAGATGTAACCTCCCATAGTCCCCCGCCCGTGGCGGCCGCGAGGTTCACCTCTACGGAGTATTGATACGCAAAATCTCTCAGGATAACCGTGCCGGCGTTGCTGGTACTGGCTGTGGCAGTCCAGTCCCCACCAGTCGTCGCAACGGCCGTGGCGCCGGCCGAGACGACCAGCACATCCGCAGCGCTAAGGCCGACACCACCAGGACCTGGGCTGTTGATACTGTCAGTGCCGGCACCGACGATGTATACGTTGTCGCCAGCACCGCCGGTCAGCGTATCATTGTCCGCACCGCCATCCAGCGTATCATTGCCCGCGCCGCCATCCAGCGTATCCGCGCCGCTGCCGCCGGTCAGCGTATCCGCGCCTGTGCCGCCGATGAGCGTATCGGCATTGGCCGAGCCAGTCAGGCTCACCGAAGTTGCATTGCCGGCATTGCTAACCGACCAGCCACTGCTGCCGGTCGCGGCGGCCAAGTCCGCCGCGTAGCCGGCAGCGACGAGATTTACGATACCGGCATTGCTGCTGCCGGCGGTGGCGGTCCAGGCCTCACCCAGCGTGGCATTGGCCGTGGCGCCGGCCAAGACGACCAGCACATCCGCCCCACTAAGGCCGGAACCAGCAATATCTGAGCTATTGATGCTGTCAGTGCCGGCACTGACGGTGAAGGTATCGCCCCCCGCGCCGCCGGTCAGCACATCATTGCCCAGACCGCCATCCAGCGCATCATTGCCAAGGCCGCCATCGAGGCTATCGGCGCCAGTGCCACCGATCAGCGTGTCGGCATTGGCCGAGCCAGCCAGGCTGACGCCGCTGGCATTGCCGGCGTTACTGACCGACCAGCCATTGGCGCCGGTCGCGGCGCCAAGGTCCATCGCGAAACCCGCGGCGGTGAGGCTAGTCATGCCGGCATTGCTGCTGCCGGCGGTTGCAGTCCAGGCCGCAGCCAGCGTGGCATTGGCCGTGGCGCCGGCCGAAACCACCAGCACATCCGCCCCGTTGCCGAGATCAGTGATGCTGTCAGTGCCGGCACTGATCGTGAAGCTGTCCGCGCCCAACCCTCCATCGAGCGCATCATTGCCCAATCCGCCATTGAGGCTATCGGCGCCAGTGCCACCGATCAGCGTGTCGGCACTGGCCGAGCCAGCCAGGCTGACGCCAGTGCCATTGCCCGCATTGCTGACCGACCAGCCATCGGCGCCGGTCGCGGCGCCAAGGTCCACCCCGAAACCCGCGGCGGTGAGGCTGGCCGTGCCGGCATTGCTGGTGCCGGCGGTGGCAGTCCAGGCCTCACCCAACGTGGCATTGGCCGCGGCGCCGGCCGAGACCACCAGCACATCCGCCCCATTCCCGAGGTCGGTGATGCTGTCGGTGCCGGAACCGATGGTGAAGGTATCGCCCCCCGCGCCGCCATCCAGCGCATCATTGCCTGGGCCGCCACTGAGGCTATCGGCGCCAGTGCCTCCGATCAGCGTGTCGGCATTGGCCGAGCCGGTCAGGCTGACGCCAGTGCCGTTGCCCGCATTGCTGACCGACCAGCCATTGGCGCCGGTCGCGGCGCCAAGGTCCACCGCGAAACCCGCGGCGGTGAGGCTTGGCGTGCCGGCATTGCTGCTGCTGGCGGTCGCAGTCCAGGCCGCAGCCAGCGTGGCGCTGACCGCGGCGCCGGCCGAGACGACCAGCACATCCGCGCCATTGCCGAGGTCGGCGATACTGTCGGTGCCGGCACCAATGGTGAAGCTGTCCGCCCCCGCGCCGCCAGCCAGGCCATCATTGCCCGCTCCGCCATTGAGGCTATCGGCGCCAGTGCCACCGATCAGCGTGTCGGCATTGGCCGAGCCAGCCAAGCTGACGCCAGTGCCATTGCCCGCATTGCTGACCGACCATCCATTGGCGCCGGTCGCGGCAGCAAGGTTCACCGCGTAGCCAGCAGCGGTGAGGCTGGCCGTGCCGGCATTGCTGCTGCCGGCGGTGGCAGTCCAGGCCGCAGCCAGCGTGGCATTGGCCGTGGCGCCGGCCGAAACCACCAGCACATCCGCCCCGTTGCCGAGATCAGTGATGCTGTCAGTGCCGGCACTGATCGTGAAGCTGTCCGCGCCCAACCCTCCATCGAGCGCATCATTGCCCAATCCGCCATTGAGGCTATCGGCGCCAGTGCCACCGATGAGGGTATCGCCCTTGGCCGAACCGGTGAGGCTCACCGCAGTTGCATTGCCGGCGTTACTGACCGACCAGCCATTGGCGCCGGTCGCGGCAGCAAGGTTCACCGCGTAGCCGGCGGCGGTGAGGCTGGCCATGCCGGCATTGCTGCTGCCGGCCGTTGCAGTCCAGGCCGCAGCCAGCGTGGCGCTGACCGCGGCGCCGGCCGAAACCAACAGCACATCCGCGCCATTGCCGAGATCGGTGATGCTGTCGTTGCCGGCACCAACGATAAAGGTATCGCCCCCCGCGCCGCCAGCCAGCGCATCATTGCCTGCGCCGCCATTGAGGCTATCGGCGCCAGTCCCACCGATCAGCGTGTCGGCATTGGCCGAGCCAGTCAGGCTGACGCCAGTGCCATTGCCAGCGTTGCTGACCGACCAGCCACTGCTGCCGGTCGCGGCGGCCAGGTTCGCCGCGTAGCCGGCGGCAACGAGGTTTGCGGTGCCGGCATTGCTGCTGCTGGCGGTGGCAGTCCAAGCCTCACCCAGCGTCGCATTGGCCGTGGCGCCGGCCGAGACCACCAGCACATCCGCTCCGCGAAGGCCGGAACCAGCAATATCTCGGCTATTGATGCTGTCAGTGCCGGCATCGACGATGTATACGTCATTGCCGACACCACCCTCGAGCGCATCATCGTCTGCACCGCCGGTCAGCGTATCATCGCCCCCACCACCGGCCAGCGTATCATTGCCGTCACCACCGGTGAGCGTATCATTGCCCTCACCGCCGGTCAGCGTATCTTCGCCCGCGCCGCCATCAAGCGCATCGTTGCGAAGACCGCCATTGAGGCTATCGGCGCCAGTGCCACCGACCAGCGTGTCGGCATTGGCCGAGCCGGTCAGGCTGACGCCAGTGCCATTGCC
>NZ_FOSQ01000040.1 GCF_900114315.1 Falsiroseomonas stagni DSM 19981 | reverse complement strand
GCTGCCGGAGGCGTCGACCCCGATGTTGCCGGATGTCGAGATCAGGGTTGCCCCGTCATCCATCGTGACGTCGCCCGCGGTCGCCGTAACACTGACGTCCGCCGCCCCGTTGAGCTGAAGGCTGCCAGTCGTGGCGCCAACAACGAAGGCCACGCTAGCGGCCGAGATGTTCTGCGCACCGGTCGACTGCAACATGTCGGTGATCGCCAGTGCCGCATCGGCGCTGATATCGATGCTACCGCCCGCATCGCCGCCCTGAAGAGTCGTCGCCCCGGTGAAGGTCGCGTCGATGTCGGATCCCGCGCTGAACGCAGAGATGACGGGAGCCTCGATGGCGACCGCCTTCGCCGAGGAACCAAGGCTTCCACCCGCCGTCATGTAGAGCACGCTTGCTGAGATGAGCGAGTTGCCACCGACCGCGCTGATATCACCCTCGACATGCACTGTGGCGTCCGCGGTGGTCGACAGTTGCGCAATCGTTGCGTTCCCGCTGATGGCGATCGCCACCTGGCTGTTCCCGGCATCGAGCAACGCGCCGCTCGTCATCGTGAAATCACCCGCGGAGCCCGCGCCTGTCGTCGTGATGGCCAGCCCCTCACCGGAGATGCTTCCGGTCAGGGTCACGGCCGCGCCCGCCTCAAGGCTCACAGCACCGACGCCCGACAGTGTTCCGATCGACATGGCCGTAGTTGACTCCACAGCCAGCAAACCGCCCGCTGTGAGGGAGCCGATCGTGTCGACAGCGAGAACGATCGGCGCATGGGCGCCCGCACCCACCGCCCCGCCGATGACGCCGCTCAGAGTAGTCGCCTCGACATTCACCCCCGACTTGCTGCTCAGCAGCGATCCGCCTGCACTGTTCAGGACGACGTCGTCGCCCGCGACATACGCAACGGTCACGTCACTGCTGGCGTCGAGCGTGACGTCGCCGTTACCCGCTTCGATGGTGGAGTTCTGCCCCATCAAGACAGCGCCGCCACTGCTGGTGATCGAGACGCCAGAACCACTCAGAGCACCGGACGTGGAGACCGTGCCCGTACCGTCCACATCGACGACGCCACCCGCCGTAAGGCGGCAAATCGTCGTCGCACCCGCCACATCAAGCCGTACCGCGCCATTGGCATCGACCGCCGTGACCGTCGCCGCCGAGATTCGCAGCGCATTGCCAGCGGCCCCCACCGCCATACCGGCATCCAGTGTCAGGCTCGTGGCGCTGATCGCCAAGCCTGCTCCGCTGTTGCTGATCGATCCGGC
>NZ_FOSQ01000020.1:50133-74056 GCF_900114315.1 Falsiroseomonas stagni DSM 19981 | reverse complement strand
GTTGCGCTGCACCAGGCGGTCGGGGCTGCGCTCGCCATGCGCGGCGCCGGTCACCTCGCCCACCTCCAGCTCCATCAGGCGCTGCGCGGCGAAGCCAATCATCTCGCGCAGGAAGGTCGCGTCGGAGCCCTTCTCGAGCATCTGCCGAAGGGCAATCTTGTCATCGGTCATCGCGGTCGCTCCAAGGTCAGGGGTTGCAGGTCTCGACAACCCAACCCTACCGAAGATCACCGCGGTGGCCGCCCGGGGCGCTCCGCTCCGCTCAGCCATGGGGCTTCGCTACGCGCCCCGGGCTCTGGACCTCCTACACCACCACCCGGGACACGACCCAATGCCGGCCTCGCTCCCGATGCCAGGAGGTGTCGACACGCTGCGTGAGGGTGGGTCGGTACCGAGAAGCGGTCTTCTGGCGAGCGCTGGGGAGCTTTGGATAGCTGCCGCGCGGTCTGGAATTGCGACAGATGACAGCCCGCCCATGAGAGGTCTCCGTGTTCGAAGACGCATCCTGCATTAATATAGGAAAATATTCAAGAACAAAATAAGAACTCTACATCTGTGCAAATGCTATAGCCTCCCCCAACGCTTGCCGCACAAGGGCCACGGTAGACAGCCCAAACCCGATCACTGCCGGTTGGGGCTGCCAAGGGTATTCGTCATGAGGAAACTAGCCACTGTGGCCCTGATGAGCGAAGGAGGGGCGCTCCGTTGGATGGCTTTGCGTAGGTTCGTGCTCGGCTTCGACGCGAGGCTGCGCGAGCCAGAGCGAAAAGCAGCGCAGCGGTGCGAACCAGAGCGAAATTGGCGGAGAGGGTGTCTGCCAAGCGTAAATCTACCACCGTCTATGGCGCTCCACGAACACCAAGAGAAAAGCCATATTCTCCCAATGTTTCCGCGTTCTCATGTCTCCCGGCATCTACGCTTGCCTACCTCCATCCATGCTCTAGTGTGGGAATAGGCGTGGGAACGATCCGAGGCGTTCCCACGCCGCCCCCGAAACTCCGGCGAAGCCTCCGGGGTGGTTAGCGGGGAGCGGCGATCCCGGTGGAGATGCGAGCATGGGCGACCTCACCACGACCGGCTTGAAGGCAAAGCTGGCCGCGCTGGCAAAGTCTCCGGCTGCGGCGCCGGTTCGGATTGGCGATGGCGGGGGGCTGCATCTGCTGGTGAAGGCGAACCAGGCCGGCGGCGGGGTGTGGGTGCTTCGCTACACCTATGGCGACAAGCGCCGCGACATGGGCCTGGGCGCCTATCCGGCGGTAGGGCTGGCCGAAGCCCGCGACGCTGCCGAGGATGCCCGAAAGTTGCTGCGCGCTGGTGTTGATCCACTAGCCGCCCGTGAAGCCGCCAAGGCCGAGCAAGCACGGGCGGCGGCGGAGGCGGAGGCGAAAGCCGTCACGTTCCGAGACGCCGCAACGGCGACGGTGGCGGCGAAGCGGGACGGATGGAGCAACCCGAAACACGCCGCGCAATGGCTGGCGACCCTGGAACAACACGCCTTTCCGAAGATCGGGAATACCGCCGTCGCGGAGATTGACCTTGCGGCGGTGCTGAGTGTGCTTCGCCCGATCTGGCCGTTGGTGCCGGAGACGGCTTCGCGGCTGCGCCAACGGATTGAAGCCGTGCTGGACCTCGCCCGCGTTCGGGGCTGGCGCGCTGGTGAAAACCCTGCCCGGTGGCGCGGGCTGCTGTCCGAGGAATTGCCACCGCCGCGCCGGGTTAAGCGGGTGGAGCATCGCCCGGCGCTTCCCTGGCAACAGGTTCCCGCCTTTTGGACGGCGCTAGCGGAGGTTCAAGGCATGGGCGCCGCTGCCCTCCGCTTCGCCATTCTCACCGCTGCCCGCACGGGCGAGGTTCGCGGCATGACGTGGCGGGAATTGGATATGGAGGGCGGTCTATGGAGCGTGCCCGGCGCCCGCATGAAGGGCCGGCGGCTGCATCGCGTCCCGCTATCGGCTGCCGCCCTCGACGTGTTGCGGGCGGTGCGGCCGAGCAAGCCGCGCGGCGATGCACTCGTATTCCCGAACACCAACGGCGATCCGATTAGCGACATGACGGTTTCGGCGGTGGTGCGCCGCATGAATGAGCCGGTCGAGGGCGACGAAGCCGATGCGCTGCCGCGCTGGCGCGACCATGAAGGCCGCGCGGTGGTGCCGCACGGTTTCCGCAGCACGTTCCGCGATTGGGCCGGGGAGACGCGGCCCGAAGGAAGTCAGGTTGTGGAGCGGGCGCTTGCCCATGCTGTTCGCGACAAGGTGGAAGCGGCTTATGCGCGTTCCGATCTGCTGGAAAAGCGCCGCCCTCTTATGGATGCCTGGGCAGCGTGGTGTCTCCGGCCGGCTGGCGCGGCGGTGGTGCAGAACCTCGACGTGGAGCGGGCGAAGCGCGGGCGGAAGGCGAAGGCGGCGGGCTGAGAGACGGAACACGCGGGCGGCGCCATGCGTGTTTCCCACCCGGTTTCTTGAAAGCATGTCGGGCGGTGTCGGGATTGTCGGGATAATGGCCGTTTTCTGCGGCTTTCCGGCTGCTGGCGCCATGTCGGGTGGTGTCGGTATGTCGGGATTGGGGATGCAAATAGGTGCAGCGGCCCGCGTTGCGCGCCTTCGTTCCGGGGAACGGGCGGAATCTCCGGAAAACCGCGCCTTCAACAAGCGATTCCGGCCCGGTATATTGCGGCTACTGGCGGCTTCGGGGGCTTGGTGCACTGGCGCTGACACCGGAAGGCATCGGTAGGTTCGGGGCAAATCAAGCCATTAAGGCATGAGGCGCCAAAAACCCCCTCTCGGGGGGCATCTGCGATGCGCTGCGGCGCTCAAAGATAGCCCCCCCACGGCTGGAACCCGTGGAGGGGCCGGGCTTGATCGGAAACATCAAGGGCGACCTGAGCCGCCGACGCGCACTTTACGCCATCCCCCGGCGCGACCGCTAGCCGGAACCCGACAACGTGACGCGAAGGCATTTGGGCGCCCCATAGGGGCATCCGTGAACGATAACGCATATCTATCAACCGTGGACTTCTGCGCCCGCTATCGCATTGCGGCGCGCACCCTGAGCCGACTTCATGCCATGGGCGAGGGACCGCCGGCCTTGCGGCTTTCCCCGCGCCGGGTGGTGTATCGGCTGGCGGAGGCGGAGGCATGGGCCGCTGCCCGTGAAACCGCAGCACGACGCAAGCCGGAGACGGTGGCGGGGGTGGCGTAATGACCGCGCCGGTTCCCACCGACCGCAAGGCCGCACGCCGCGCGCGCCGTGCCGAGCTACGCGCCACCGCCCCCGATCCGCTGCTGAGTGCCGAGGAAGCCGCCGCCGAGTCCGGCCGCGCTATCTCGACGTTTTGGCGGGACGTAAAACGCGGAACCCTACCCGCCCCGTATTACGTCACGCCGCGCTGTCCGCGCTGGCGCTTGTCGGAATTGCGGGCGGTGGTGGAGGCGGCGCCGCGTGCGCCGAGGGCGGCATGATGCGCGCTGCCCTGCTGGCGCTGGTGACGCCATTGGCGGCGCTGGTCGCGCTTCTGTTGCTGGCGGCTGCGCTGCGGCTGCTGGCGTTTCCCGCCCTGTAATGAAAACCGCCGGGCGCGAGGGCGACCCGGCGGCGGAAGGCTTGTGGTTACGCGGTGGTGACGCCCGCAGAATACCACGCCGCGCTTTCCGTGCCACGCCCTAGCTGCGCCCGGTCCCTCGATAGGACCGCGCAATGCAACATCACGTTGAAGGCCGGAGCGGCGACGATGCGCGCCCTTCGCGCTGCGCTACCTGCGGCCGGCGCCATCGCCCGCGCCGCGCCAAGGTGCCCGCCACGTTCCCCCTTTTCGATTGGGTAGCGCCACCGCCGCGCCGCACGCCAACGGGCGCGCGGATCGTGCTGCGGCATGACTTGGCCGACGCGGACGGGCTGCCGCGCGCCTGCCTTGCAATTCCGGGCCGGCGCCTGCCGCTGGCCTTCCCGTCAATGCCGGCGGCGCTTGCCGCCCTTCAAGAAATGGAGGCCGCTAATGCTGGCCGCTGACACCACCGACCCGCACGCCATCACGCTCGCTACCTCCCGTGGCCGGCGCCTCTGCAAAACCCGCCACGCTGACGGAACCGCGACCGATTACGACCTGGCGCGGGTGCTGGACCTCGACACCGCGATTGCGCCCGACCTCGACGCCCTGGCCGCGCTTCTGCACCACCTGGCCGAGCGGCGGGATACATGCGTTTTGCGGGGCGCGATCCTCGCCAATAATCACGCGCGCGGGCAGCGGCGCTTGTTGCATCGCGACCCGAAAACCGGCGACGCGCCGACCATGGGCGAGTGTGCACGCGCATGGCTGGCGTTGGACCTCGACGGGCTACCGCTGCCATCCGGTGCCGATCCGCGCGACTTGGCAGGCTGCGGTGCCATAGCGCGCGCCGCGTTGCCTACTGCCTTCCACGATGTCGCCTGCATCGTATGGGCGACCGCATCGCACGGCTTCAAACCCGGCGCACGGCTGCGCCTCTGGTTTCTGCTGTCCCGCGCGCTGTCTGGTTTTGAGTGCAAGCGGTGGCTTCATGATGCGCCGGTTGACCGGAGCGTGTTCGGTGCGGTTCAGCCGATCTACACGGCGGCGCCGGCCTTCATCGGCATGTCGGACCCGCTGCCTTCCCGGCTGGTGACGCTGCCCGGTGCGACGGTGGTAACTGCGCCATCGGCTGCCGCCCTGGCGCCTCTGGCAAGGCCGCTGATGCCCTTCCGCCCCACGCCTGCGTCATCCGGTGCCGGAACCGCCCGCTATGCCTCTACCGCCCTCGCAAGGGCTGCGGCGGCGGTGGCGCGGGCTAGCGAGGGCGCGCGGCATCCGACCGCTTTAGCGGAGGCATGGGGTCTAGCTCGATTGGTGGCACGCGGGCTGCTGGCGGAAGCGGACGTGGCGCGCGCCCTCGACGGCGCTTTGCAGATGGCGGGAAAGCCGGCCGGGGAGGGCGCTGCGATTGCCGTATGGGCGGTGGCGCATCGCACGGGAGGGGCAGAGTGATGGACGCGATGCGCGACACGGCGGCGCCCGACGCCGCGACCAGCGCGACCAGCGCGGACGACACCACCGACCCGGCGGCGGCATTGCGGGCGGCGGCGGCGCGGGCTGCCGATATGGACAACGCTGAATGGCTGGCGGCGCGTAAGGCGGAGGCGAGGCGGCTTGGCGTGGCGGCGGCGGACCTCGACGGGCTGCGCCGCGATGTGCTGCGCCAGCGCGACGCGGAGGCGCGGGAAGGCGCCGACGCGGCCGAGCCGGAACCGGAGGCCGGGCCTTCCATGGGCGCCGATCCCGACGCCCTTACGGCGCTGGTCGCGCGCCTGGCCGACCTGGCGCCTCTGGCGCGGGAGGTAGAGATGCGCGGCGCCGTCGCCAGCGTGCCGGGGCTTACCTTGCGGGCGCTGTCGGCCGAATTGAAGCGGGAGGCGGCGCGGCGACGGGCGATTGCGGAGGAAGCGATGCGCGCCGCCGGCCCGCCGGGCGATGGTGAGACGCATTGGCCGTTCGGTTACATCATGCGGCCGGATGGCCTGTTCTGCGACGGCGGCGACGATGCGCCGCCGCTGCGCCTCTGCGACGCCTTTGAAGTGTTGGGCGAGGCGAGGAATACGGCCGGCGAGGATTGGGCCTTGTGGCTGCGCTGGCGGGATGGCGACGGCCGGCCGCACCTTTGGGCAATGCCGGCCCGCATGACGATGGAAGCGCCCGGCGTATTGGAAGCGGAGATGGTTCGGCGCGGGCTGCGCGTGGATGCGGACCCTACCGCCCGGATGCGGCTTCGATCATTCCTGAGCGGCGTTCGCGCGGGTGGTCGCGTCACGCTGGTAGCCCGCGCTGGTTGGCATGGAGACGCCTTCGCGCTGGCCGATGGTGCCGTCATCGGGAAGCCGCCGGAACCGCTGGTGATGGAACGCCAAAGCGAGGCCGGCGCCGCCGCTGTCGCGATGGCGGGCGACCTCGACGGGTGGAAGGCGGAAGTTGCCGCGCTGGCGGTAGGGAATGACCTGCCGGCCTTCTGTCTAGCCGCTGCCTTCGCGGGGCCGTTGCTCGACGTGGCCGGGGAGGATGGCGGCGGCTTCCACCTATTCGGCAAATCCAAGGCCGGAAAAACCAGCGCGGCGCAGATGGCGGTTTCCGCCTGGGGGCCGCCGACCAAGGCCGGCGCGCTGCGCGATTGGCGGGCGACGGCGAACGGGCTTGAAGCCGCTTGCGCGGAGTCGGGCGACGGGCTGCTAGCCCTCGATGAAATACATCAGGCCGATCCGCGCGAGGTTGCCGGCGCCATTTACGCAATGGCGAACGGTGCCGGGAAAGGCCGGATGGCGCGCGACCTCACGGCGCGGCGGCGCAGCACCTGGCGGACCTTCATCCTTTCCACGGGTGAGGTGGACGTGCCGACCGTGGTGGAGCGCACGGGCCGCAAGATGCCGGAGGGTGCGGCGGTGCGGTTGCCGTCCCTACCGATCCCGGACGCCGACGCATGGCCTAACCGGCATGGCTACGCGGATCGGGGCGCGATGCTGGCGGCGCTCCATGGCGCTTTGCGGAAGCACCACGGGACGGCGGCGCGGGCTTTTCTGGCGCATCTGGCGGAGGCGCGGCGGGAGGATATGGCTGGCTTGCTGGCGATGCTTGCCGGGATGCGGGACCGCTTCGCGGCGGCGCTGCCGGCCGGCGCTGATGTGCAAGTGCGGCATGTCGCGCGCGCCTTCGCGCTGGCGGCGACGGCCGGCGAGATGGCGACGCGGTGGGGGGTGCTGCCCTGGCCGGCGGGCGAGGCATCGCGCGCTGCGCTGGCCGTCATGGCGACATGGATGGACCGGCGCGGCGGTGCAGATGCGGGCGAGGATGGGGCAGCGCTGGTGAGGCTGCGCGCCTTCATCGCAGCGCATGGGGCAAGCCGGTTTGAGACGCTGGAAGCGAGCTTCGCCACCGGGGAGCCGGTGCCAGTTGACCAGCGCACCATAAACCGCGCCGGCTGGCGGGAGCGGAGGGAAGGCGGGTGGCGTTACTTCATCACGCGGGAGGCGTGGCGCTCGGAAGTATTCGCGGACGCCGATCCCACGGCGGCGGCGCGCGCCCTGGCCGATGCCGGCGCCATCCAGCGCGGCGACGGGCGGAACCTCACCGTGTCCAAGGTCATCCAGGGTGAAGGCAAGGTGAGGGTCTATGCCGTAACGCCCGGCATCCTGGCGGCGGGAGCGGCCGAGGCGTAGCGCGAAGCCCGCCGCCAATCCCGACATTCCGACCGATCCCGACACGGGCGGAATACGCGGAAAGCGGCGGGCTACAGCGGTTATCCCGACAATCCCGACCTCTCCCGACACCACCGCGCGCTTCCGACCGGAGATGCGCGCCACGGTGCCGGGTAGTGCCTGCCGCCGATCTGGGCGCGGGAGGGAGGGGCGACGTGCCTCAACACCTGAATTGCGGATGGATGCGGACACGGGCGGAAGCGGTTTCGGCGCCGGTAGTCCGTAGAGGTTGCGCCCCCCCATGGCTAGGCGAGGCCGGAGCTTCACGGTTCTGCGCGAATGGGGCGAGGGACGCGGCGGGAGGGACCTGCACGGGGCGGGAAATCAAAACGGATTTTCAACAGAGGGGAAAAAATCTGCGCGTGGCATCGGATGCGGTCCTGGCCGCTGGCGGTCTCAAAGAAATGGGTCCCCCCCCGGCTAGGCTGGGCCGAAACCTCGCGGTTTATCGGAACCGGGCAGGGGGCGCGGTTCCTGTCGGATGATCTGGGAAGGATCGGGTATCCCCCCGGCGGGTCCTCCCCACCGTAAGTGTGGCGCAGCGGTTCGGCCGGCGCCACCGCGCCAGGTTCCGCCGCCGCCTAGGGGTTCCTCCCCACCAATCGGGGAACGTGATGCTACGCCTCGACGGCCATGCCTCTGCCGCGACGATGCCGTTTGAACCCCTGCCGGTGGCGCACGGTGGAAGGACCCGCGCTACCGGCGCGCGGCGTGCCAATCCACTACCGTCTATGACCATCCTCGAACGGGTGTGGGAACCAGCGTGGGAATGGTCTAGGGAAGCGCCCGTAAAGTATTGAACTATATGGGGGCGCTGGCGGAGAGGGTGGGATTCGAACCCACGGTAGGCTTGCACCTACTTCGGTTTTCGAGACCGACGCGATCGACCACTCCGCCACCTCTCCGCAGGCGGTGGCGCCGTATAGTCACGGGCGCGGCGCGGCGCAACCTCCCGCCGCCGCTTCCCGTTGACTCATGCCAAGGGGCGCCGCTATACGCTGCGCCCTCCGGCGTACCGGGTTTACACCCCAGGACCGCCGGCGGTCAGACATGGCCGCAACGTCACCATACCTCCGGGCGGTACCGCCCAGAAGCACCGGACCCCGAAAGCCCGAGCGCGAACATGACCTATGCAGTGATCCGCACCGGCGGCAAGCAGTACCGCGTCACCCCTGACGCCGTCCTGACCGTCGAGAAGCTCGAGGCCGAGCCGGGCGCCACCATCACCTTCCACGACGTCCTGGCCCTCGGCACGGATGCCGGCCTGACCGTCGGCGCGCCGACCGTGCCGGGCGCCACCGTGACCGCGGTGGTCGAGGCCCAGACGCGCGGCGACAAGGTGATCATCTTCAAGAAGCGCCGCCGGAAGAACAGCCGGCGGAAGAACGGCCACCGCCAGATGCAGACCGTGCTCCGCATCTCCGCGATCGCGGCCGCCTGAGCAAGAAACAGGAAGCACCCTCATGGCACACAAGAAGGCAGGCGGTTCGTCCCGCAACGGTCGCGACTCCGCGGGCAAGCGCCTCGGCGTGAAGCGCGGCGACGGCCAGCTGGTCCAGGCCGGCAACATCCTGGTGACGCAGCGCGGCACGAAGATGCTGGCGGGCCGCAACGTCATCGTCGGCCGCACGCATTCGCTGCACTCGATCGTCGACGGCCACGTGAAGTTCGAGCGCAAGGCCGAAGGCCGCGTGCAGATCTCCGTCACGCCGCTCGCGGTCGCCGCCGAGTAATAACCCCCGCCATCCCGGCGAGGTCGAGGACGGGGGCCCCAGGGCCCCCGTTCGCATTTCCAGGGGATGGCGGCCGCACGGTGCCGGCGATACGCCCGGGCCGGGAAGAACCGCCATGAAGTTCCTCGACGAAGCCAAGGTCCATGTGAAGGCCGGTGACGGCGGCGATGGCGTCATCGCCTTCCGGCGCGAGAAATACATCGAGTTCGGCGGCCCCGATGGTGGCAATGGGGGCAAGGGCGGGGACGTGATCATCGAGGCGGTGGACGGCCTCAACACCCTGATCGACTATCGCTACGCCCAGCATTTCAAGGCGCGCAAGGGCGGCAACGGCGCGGGCAGCGACCGCACCGGCGCGGGGTCCGACGACGTCATCATGAAGGTCCCTGTCGGCACCCAGATCCTGGACGAGGACAAGGAGACGCTGCTGGCGGACCTGACCGAGGTCGGCCAGCGGGTGGTCATCGCCCGCGGCGGCGATGGCGGGCATGGCAATGCCATGTTCAAGACCTCCACCAACCGCGCGCCGCGGCGGGCCGACAAGGGCTGGCCGGGGGAGGAGCGGTCGATCTGGCTGCGCCTCAAGCTCATCGCCGATTCCGGCCTGGTGGGGCTGCCGAACGCCGGAAAATCCACCTTCCTCTCCGTCGTCTCCGCCGCCAGGCCGAAGATCGCGGACTACCCCTTCACCACCCTGCACCCGCAGCTCGGCGTCGTGCGGCTGCAGCCGGATGGGCGGCCGACGCCGGACGGGTCGCTGGAATTCGTGCTGGCGGACATCCCGGGGCTGATCGAGGGCGCGCATGAGGGCGCGGGGCTGGGGGACCGGTTCCTCGGCCATGTGGAGCGCTGCGCGGTGCTCCTGCACCTCGTGGACGGGACGGCGGCCGATCCCGCCAAGGCCTACCGCATCATCCGCGAGGAACTGGCGGGCTATGGCGGCGGCCTGGCGGAGAAGCCGGAAATCGTGGCGCTGAACAAGTCGGATGCGATGACGGCGCAGGCCACCACCTCGCGCCTCAAGGCGCTGTCCCGCGCCGCGGGGAAGCCGGCGCTGCTCGTCTCCGGCGCTACCGGGGATGGCGTGGCCGCGGTGCTGAAGGCGCTCTACGCGGAGATCCTGGCGAACCGCCAGCGCTGACCGCCAGGCGCCGACCCCCCCGGCGCGGCGTGGCGACAACCCCTTCCGGAAGGCCGCGGTGGCGCAGCCCTGCGCCGCTTGCGCTGCCGTTTTGATGCAACAGGGCCGGTTTGATGCCTTAACGGGGCCTCGCAATCTATTGGATTATCGCACAAACGCATATTGAATACTTTTATACTGGACGCGCTACCGTGAGTTGTGGCCTCACAGACCCGCGAGCGCATCACGGCGCCGTGATAGGACGAGGACCGGACCCCGATGGGCACGACCACCGACATCAATCCGACGCCGCTCGACATGACGGGTTGGAACACTGTCTTCTTCGATGGCTTCAACGGCTCCCAGCTCGATTGGCAGAAATGGCCGATCACCTATGGCGGGTCGATGTACTGGAACGGTGCCTTCTACTGGGATGGCAGCCAGGTCACGGTCGGCAACGGCGAACTCACCATCGGGATGGACAAGCAGGCGAACGGGATCTGGTCCGTCGGCGGGCTGAGCAGCGCGCCCTATGCCGGCGCGCCGGATGGCCAGGGCAACGGATTCCTCTATGGCCGCGTCGAGATCCGCGCCAAGGCGAGCGTGGAGGTCACGGGTGCCGGGCCCTGCTTCCTGCTCTGGCCGACCTCCAATGACCATTGGCCGCCGGAGGTGGACATCCTGGAGACGCCGGCCAGCGGCAACGGCATGTTCACCAACCACTGGCAGGGGCCCGCCGGCAACAACGACGACTGGTATGCCAGCTACGAATTCCCGCTCGATCACAGCCAGTGGCACACCTACACGCTGGACTGGTTCCCGGATCGCATGACGCTCTATGTCGATGGCAAGGCGGTCTACACGACGACGCAGAACATCCCGCATGAGCGGATGTCGGTCGGGCTGCAGGGCCATGTCGGCACGGCGACGGATGGCTGGTACGGGTCGCCCAACGCGTCGGGCGTCAACAGCCTGGACATCAGCGTCGATTGGGTCCGGGTGTCGCAATTCACGGGGAGTGTGACTCCCCCGCCGGTCACGCCGGCGCCCGTTGTCACGAACCTCACCCTCACCGGCACCGCGGGCGATGATGCGCTGGCGGGTGGTGCAGGGGCGGACACCATCGGCGGCGGCGCTGGCAGCGACGACCTCCAGGGCGGCGCCGGCGATGACCGGCTGGCGGGCGGGGCGGGCGATGATGGCCTGACGCTCGGTGCCGGCGCGGATGTCGTCGTCTTCACCAAGGGCGATGGTGTCGATTGGGTGGTGGATTTCACGCCCGGCACGGACAGGCTGGAACTGCACGGCTTCGCCGCCGCGCAGGTTTTCACCAAGGCGGCCAGCTACTGGGGCATGGCGGGGCTCGATGTCCTGCTGCCGAACGGGGAGAAGCTGTTCCTCCAGGGCGTCACCGCGCTGGGCGCCAGCGACCTGGTGCTGAAGGACGTGCCGGTGGCGGCACCGTCGGGCCTAGTGCTGGCCGGCACGGCGGGGAATGACACGCTGAAGGGTGGTGCGCTGGCGGACAGCCTCTCCGGCGGGGCGGGCCATGACTACCTCCAGGGCTTCGCCGGGCACGACACGCTGGCCGGTGGTGCGGGGAATGACGTGCTGCTGGGCAATGATGGCCATGATCTGCTGCTGGGCGGCGATGGCGACGACCAGCTGCGCGGCCACGCCGGCAGCGACATCCTGACCAGCGGCTTGGGCGTAGACCGCGTCTACATCGCGAAGGGCGATGGGCAGGACCGCGTGACGGACTTCACGCTGGGCACCGACAAGGTCGTGCTATCCGGCATCACGGCGGCGGACGTGACGGCGAAGGTCGCGGTGGTGTCCGGCATCGCCGGCCTGCAACTGACGCTGACGGACGGCACCTCGCTGTTCCTGGAGGGGCTCAGCGCCGTGACGGCGAAGCAGCTTGGCCTGTCCGGCAGCTTCGCGGCGGGCGGCACCGCGCTGCCGGCGACGACGGCGACGGTCCTGGGCACGGCGGGGGATGACTGGCTGAAGGGCGGCACGGGGGCGGATGATCTGCAGGGCGGCGCCGGGTCGGACGACCTCCAGGGGCTGGGGGGCAATGACGTGCTGCGCGGCGGGCTTGGCGATGACGGGCTGACGGGCGGGGCGGGGGCGGATCTGTTCGTCTTCGCGAAGGGGGATGGGCAGGATTGGGTCGTCGATTTCGCCCGCGGCACGGACCGGCTGCGCCTGGAAGGCTACGCCATGGGCGACCTGGCCCAGGCGGTGGAGACGCGCTGGGGGATGGCGGGGCTGGCCATCGACCTCGGCACCGGGGGGGATGAGGTGTTCCTCCAGGGCGTCACCGCGGTGCTGACAGGCACGGATATCGTCTTCGCGTGAGGCGCCAGCCCGGTGCCGGAAGTCGCTGAAAACCCGTGCCGGGGGCCTTGCGGGGCCGCCGGCAGGGGCGGGGCGGCGGCCCCCCCTGGCCATTGCCGGGGTTGCCAAGCGCGCCGATCCGAGTCTTTGGTGGGGCATGACGACATCGATCCTCGGGTTCCGGCTCCTGCCGGCTGCCCTGGCCCTCGCATGTCTCGTCCCCCTCAACGCCCAGGCCTTCGAGCCTCAGCGTGGGGACGCGGCGGTTTATTCAACGCGCTTCCAGGGCCGTCCCATGGCCAATGGCGCCCGATTCGATACCCAGGCCCCCACGGCCGCGCATCTGCACCTGCCTCTCGGCACCCGCGCCCAGGTCACGAATCTGCGGACGGGGGCGACCACGACCGTGACCATCACCGATCGCGGGCCGCATACGCGCGGCCGGATCATCGACCTGTCGCCGCGGGCGGCGCGGGAGATCGGCTTCCAGACCGGCGTGGTGCCGGTGGAGATCCGGCCGGTCGGGAACACCCGGGTGGCGCAGCGCTGACAGTCGGGCGGGGCGGGCCTGTCCCGTCCCGGCGCCCCCATGCTACGCCCCTGGCACCATGCAGACCGCTCCCCTCCATCCCGATCTCCGTACCGCGCGCCGCGTGGTCGTGAAGATCGGCTCCGCCCTTGTCGTCGATGATCGCACCGCCACGCCGCGCGCCGCCTGGCTGGCCGGCGTGGCGCAGGATGTCGCGGCGATGCGCGCGCGGGGCGTGGAGGTCATCCTCGTCTCCTCCGGCGCCATCGCCCTGGCGCGCCGCGCGCTGGGCCTGACGCGGAAGAAGCTGCGGCTGGAGGAGAAGCAGGCCGCGGCCGCGGTCGGGCAGATCCGCCTGGCGGGCGCCTGGGCGGAGGCGCTGTCCGCCGTCGGCCTCAACGCCGCGCAGCTCCTCCTCACGCTGGAGGATAGCGAGGATCGGCGCCGCTACCTCAATGCCCGCGCCACGCTCGGCACGCTGCTGGCGCTGGGCTGCATCCCCGTGATCAACGAGAATGACACGGTGGCGACGGCCGAGATCCGCTTCGGCGACAATGACCGCCTGGCCGCCCGGGTGGCGGAGATGGTGGAGGCCGATGCGCTGGTGCTGCTGTCCGACATCGACGGCCTCTACACCGCCGATCCGCGCAGCAACCCGGACGCCGCCCACCTGCCCGTGGTGCCCCACCTGACCGAGGAGATCATGGCCATGGGGGGGGAGCCGCCGCCCGGCTATTCCTCCGGCGGCATGCGCACCAAGCTGATGGCCGCGAAGATCGCGACCGGCGCGGGCTGCGCCATGGCCATCGCGCTCGGCAAGCAGGACCGGCCGCTGGCCGCCATGGAACAGGGGGCGCGCTGCACCTGGTTCCTGCCGGAAGGGGAGGGGCGGTCCGCCCGCAAGCGCTGGATCGCCGGCAGCCTGGCGCCACTCGGCGTGCTGGTGGTGGATGCGGGCGCGGCCCGCGCGCTCGCGCGCGGATCGTCGCTGCTGCCGGCCGGGGTGCGGGCGGTGGAGGGAAACTTCGGGCGCGGCGATGCCGTCTCCGTCCGCGACGAAGGCGGGCATGAACTGGCCCGCGGCCTGTCGGCCTATGACGCCGATGCGGCGCGGCTGATCGCCGGCCATCGCAGCGAGGAGCTGGAAGCGATCCTCGGCTGGCGCGGGCGCGACGAGATCATCCACCGCGACGATCTGGTGGTGCACCAGCCCGCGGGCGCCGCGCGGGACTGATGCCAACGGCCGCTTGCAGCGGCCCGTTGGTATTCCTTGTTTCGTGCCTCAATCGCCGGCGCCCGCTCGGCGGGCTTGGCTTCGTTGTGCCAGCGGCGCGCCTTCGGCGTGACGCAGTTGCGGCGGGCGCCCTTCGGCGCCTCGGCCGGCCGCAGGCCATTCCATCGTGCCGTCGGCATGCGCCGCGCGCGGCAGGGCCCTGGCTCCGGCCTCACGATTCCGTCAGCACCTGCTGGTTGTCTGTCCGCAACGGTGGGGCTCGGGCATCCTGCGGGCACTTCCGGCGGGGAGGGCCCGATGACGATCCTGTCCAGCAGCACCCCCGTTTCGGCGGTTCCGCTGACGGACAATGCGCTGGTCAATGCCCTGATCGTCGGCAGCAAATGGGGCGGCGGCGCCGGCAGCGGCGTCAGCCTGACCTACAGCTTCATCACCTCCTCCAGCCTGTTCGACACGACCTACGGCAACACGCTCTACCCGAACGCCGCACCCTTTTACGGCGCCGGCGTCTTCACCACGCCGATGCAGGCGGCGACTCGCGCGATCCTCGCCGACCTGTCGCGCGTCGTCGGCATCGACTTCACGGAGGTGGCGGATGCCGGATACGGCGCGGGGGAGATGCGCTTCGGCCTGACCGGCTACATCGAAGCGGGCTCGGCGGCCTATGCCTACTACCCCAACGCCAACGAGGCCGGTGGCGATGTCTGGGTCGCCAACCGTGCCAGCGAGACCACCGGCGTCACGCCTGGCAGCTACAACTACCTGATCCTGGTGCATGAGATCGGGCACGCGCTCGGCCTGAAGCATTCCTTCGAGGCGCCGGTCCGGCTGCCCGCCGCGCTCGACAATCGCGGCGTCACGGTCATGTCCTATAGCGCCCCTCCCGGCGGGATCGAGGCCGCGACCTTCCTGCCGCTGGACCTGCTGGCGCTGCAGGTGATCTACGGCCGGAACATGGGCACGGCGACCGGCGATGACCGCTACGTGCCGACCGCCTTCGGGGGCGGGATCCGCACGATCTGGGACGCCGGCGGCACCGATACCTTCGACTTCTCCGCCAGCGGCGCCAGCCTGTCCGTCAGCCTGGAACCCGGGACGGTGCGGGGGAGCGGCGTGCCCTATGCCATCGCCTACGACAGCTGGATCGAGATCGCCATCACCGGCAATGGCCACGATACGGTGGAGGGCAATGCGGCGGACAACCGGATCCATGCCGGGGCTGGGCAGGATTCGCTGCGCGGGCAGGACGGCAACGACGTGCTGGATGGCGGCTTCGGCCATGACACGCTGCGCGGCGATGGCGGTGACGACTTCATCCTGGCCGGCTTCGGGCGCGATGCCGTGGCCTATGCCACGCCATCCACCGGGGCCGCCTGGCGGCGCAACACCGATGGCTCCGTCACCGTGGAGGCGGAGGGGGTGGACCTGCTGCATGGGGCGGAGGCGCTGCACTTCACCGATCGCCGCATCGGCCTGGTGCAGCCGCTGGGGCGGGACCTCGATGGCGATGCGCGCGGCGACCTCATCATGCGGCGCGGCAGCGACGGCACGCTCGGCGCCTTCGTCTTCGGGGCGGGGGGCGCGGTGGCGGGCAGCGTCGCCATCCCGGTCGCGGGGGCGCAGCTGCTGGCCACGGCCGATGTCTCCGGCGATGGCGTGGCGGAGTTGCTGTGGCGGCTGCCGGGCGGGGCGGGGCTGCGCTTCGGCACGATCGGCAGCGCCAGCGCGCCGACGCTGTTCGACCCCGGCGCCAACTGGACGGTGCAGGCCACCGGGGACCTGGATGGCGACACGCGCGCCGACATCGTCTGGGGCAATGCCAGCGGGCAGAGCTACATCTGGCTGATGGACGGCACCGGCGGCGTGTCCCGCCACCAATGGCTGGATACGCCGGGCACGGGATGGACCATCCAGGGCATCGCCGATGCGGATGGGGACGGGCGCGGCGACATCATCTGGCGCCATGCCAGCGGCGTGTTCTGGACCTGGCTGATGGATGGCACGGCCATCGCCGGGAATGGCGGCCAGCCGAGCCCCGGCCCGTCCTGGCAGGTGCGGGGCCTCGGTGACCTGGATGGCGATGCGCGGGCGGATGTGGTCTGGCAGAACGCCGATGGCATGGTCTGGGCCTGGCTGATGGACGGGCCGGTCGCCGCGCGCAACGCGCCGATCGGCAATCCCGGCGCGGCCTGGAGCATCGCCGCGGTGTCCGACATCACCGGCGACGGTCTGGCCGACATCGTCTTCCGCAACGCCAACGGCCTGTCCTGGTACTGGGCGATGCAGGGCACGGGGATCGCCGGCAATGGCTACGTCGCCAACCCCGGCATCGACTGGAGTGTCATCCCGGGCTGAGCGCGCCCCGCAGCCGTGCCGCCAGCGCCGCCAGCGCATCCCGCAGCGCCGCCGCATCCTCCCCGGCATGGCAGGCCAGCGCCGGGAAGATCGCCGCCGCCTCGCCCTCCATCGCGCGGCCGCGCGGCGTCAGCGCGATCCGCACCTGGCGTTCATCCGCCGCATCCCGCGCGCGCTTCAGCAGGCCCGCGGCCTCCATCCGCTTCAGCAGCGGCGTCAGCGTGCCGGAATCGAGGCCGAGGCGGCCGCCGATCTCCTTCACCGCCAGGCCATCGCCTTCCCACAGCAGCAGCATGACCAGGTATTGCGGGTAGGTGAGGCCGAGCGGCTCCAGCAGCGGGCGATAGGCCGCGGTGAAGGCGTGGTTGGCCTGGTAGACGGCGAAGCAGAGATTCTCCTCCAGCCGCCGGCAGCGCGTGGGATCGGTCATCACGAAGCCTCTATCACCGACATATGGCGGCGTCCAATTCTATTGTGCGCGATTAAATAGTGTACTACTGGTTCGCCATCAGCAGAGGAGGGGCCCATGCCCGTCGATGTGAAATACAGCACCCAGGCGACCGCGAATGGCGGCCGCGATGGCCGTTCCCGCACCGCGGATGGCGCGCTCGATGTCACGCTCTCCACGCCGAAGGAACTCGGCGGCGCGGGTGGTCCGGGCAACAACCCGGAGCAGTTGTTCGCCGCCGGCTATGCCGCCTGCTTCCTGGGCGCGATGAAGTTCGTCGCCGCGCAGGACCGCCGGAAGGTGCCGGATGAGGCGACCGTGACGGCGACGGTCGGCATCGGCCCGCGCAGCGAAGGCGGCTTCGGCATCACCGCCGCGCTGGCCATCAGCCTGCCGGGCTGGGAGAAGGCGGAGGCCGAGGCGCTGGTCGCCAGGGCGCATCAGGTCTGCCCCTATTCCAACGCCACGCGCGGCAATGTGGATGTCGGCCTGACGGTGGCCTGAATCGGGGCGGCTTCATCCCGCTGGTTCCGTCGCCTAGAAGGGACGGAAACAACGGGAGTGAACGCCGATGCCGCGCCTGACGCGCCGTGCCCTGATCGCCACCGCAGCCCTGCCCCTGGCTGTTCCTGCCCTTGGGCCAGCCCTGGCGCAGGAGGGGTTCCCGAACCGCTCCATCCGCATCGTCGTCGGCTTCACGCCGGGTGGCGCGACCGACATCGCGGTGCGCGCCTTCGGGCCGCGGATGGGGGAGATCCTGGGCCAGGCCATCGTGGTGGAGAACCGGCCCGGCGCCGGCGGCAACATCGCGATGGAGGCGGTGGCGCGCGCGCCGGCGGATGGGCACACGCTGCTGCTGGGCACCATCGGCACGCTGGTGATCAACCCGATGGTGATGCGCATGCCGGTCGATCCGCTGCGGGACCTGCTGCCGGTCTCCATCGCGGTCGACCTGTTCAACATCCTCGTCGTGCCGATGGACCGGCCGTGGCGGAGCGTGGCGGATCTGGTGGCCGCGGCAAAGGCGGCGCCCGGCACGCTGTCCTGGGGCCATAGCGGCATCGGCGCATCGCCGCATCTGTCCGGGCTGATGCTGGATCGCCTCGCGGGGATCGAGACCATCGGCGTGTCCTATCGCGGCGGCGCGCAGGTGGCGACGGACCTGCTGGCCGGCCGCATCGACTATTCCTTCGCGACGGCGCCTTCCGTGATGCAATACGTGGAGACGGGGCGACTGCGCGCGCTGGCCGTGCCGACGGCGCAGCGGTCCCGCCTGCTGCCGAATGTGCCGACGGTGGCGGAAGGCGGCGTGCCGGGCTTCGATGTCGCGTCCTGGTACGCCATCACCGCGCCGCGGGGCACGCCCGATGCCATCGTCAACCGCCTGTCCGACGCCATGCGCCAGGCGCTGGGAGATGCGGAGGTGATCGCGACGCTGAACCGCAACGGGCTGGAGCCGATGGCGACCACCCCCGCTCAATTCGCCACCGCCTGGCAGGCGGAACGCGTGAAGTGGGAACCCGTGATCCGGTCCGGCAACATACGCGTGGAGTAGGTCATCCGGTTGCGCGGCGCGGCTGGCGGCGCGACCATCCCGCGACTGAACGGGAGATCACCGATGCGCGCCTTTCACCTGGCCGCCGCGCTGTCGCTACTGGCCGCGCCGGCCCTGGCCCAGACCACGCTGCGCATCGGCATCGGCGCCGATCCGAATGTGCTGGATCCCGCGCAAAGCGGCAGCTTCGTGGAGCGCGTGGTCTTCTCCGCGCTCTGCGACAAGCTGGTGGATGTGGGGCCGGATCTGCAGTTCCGCGCGGAACTCGCCACCGCCTGGGCCTGGGCGCCGGATGGCCTGGCGCTGACGCTGACGCTGCGGGACGGCGCGCGATTCCATGACGGCAGCGTGATCGATGCCGCGGCGGTGAAGGCGAACCTCGATCGCTACCGCACCGCGCGGGAAAGCCGCCGGCGCTCGGAACTGCGCCAGGTGAGCGAGGTGCAGGTGGTGGATGCGCGCACCGTGCGCCTGGTGCTGAGCGAGCCTTTCGCGCCGCTGCTCTCCGTGCTGTCGGACCGCGCGGGCATGATGCTGTCCCCCGCCGTGCTGCCGATGGCGGAACGCATCGGCGAAAATCCCGTCTGTTCCGGCCCCTATCGGCTGACGCGCCGCGTGGCGCAGGACCGGATCGAGATGGAGAAGCATGCGGGGCACTGGAACGCCGCGAACATGCATGCGGACCGGCTGGTCTTCCTGCCGATCCCCGACAACAATGTCCGCCTGCTGAATCTGCGCGGCGGGCAGCTCGACCTGATCGAGCGCGTGGCGCCGTCCGATCTTCCGGCCGCCGAGCGCGACCGGCGCATCCGCGTGGTGGCGGGGCCCTCCATCGCCTACCAGACCATCAGCTTCAACATCGCCGGCGGCCCGCTTGCGCAGCGGCCGATTGGTGCCGACCGGCGCGTGCGGGAAGCCTTCGAGCTTTCGATCGATCGCGCCATCATCAACCAGGTCGCGATGGAAGGGCGCTTCACGCCGAACAACCAGCCGGAAGCACCGGGCACGCCCTACCACTTCGCGGACCTCGCCGCGCCGGCGCGCGACCCGGCGCGCGCGCGCGCGCTGCTGCGCGCGGCGGGGCATGACCGCGTGGCCTTCACGCTGAAGGTCGCGAACCAGCCGATGGAAACGCAGATCGCGACCATCATCCAGTCCATGGCCGCGGAAGGCGGCTTCGACGTGAAGATCGAGACGCTGGAAGCGAGCACCATGGTCGCCTCCACCGTGCGCGGCGACTACGAGGCCGCGATGGCGATCTGGTCCGGCCGCCCCGATCCCGATGGCAACATCAGCTTCTGGCTGGCCTCCGACGGTTTCCTCAACTGGGGCAAATACGCCAACCCGCGCCTCGATACGCTGTTCGCGGAAGCGCGCGCGGTGACGGACACGGCGCGGCGCCAGGCGCTGTACCGCGAGGCCGCGGGAATCTGGATGGCGGAACGGCCGCACATGATGCTGTTCCACTATCGCTGGTTCTGGGCGATGCGCGCCGGTGTGGAAGGGTTTGAGCCGAGCCCGGACGGGATCATCCGGCTGGCGGGGCTGCGTCTGCCGCGGTAGCGCGCGCGCTGGGGAAGAGGACGCTGTCCTCTTCCCCAGACCCCATCACCTGCCAAGGGCCAGCGGGCCCTTGGAACCCCTGTGATTGGACGGTGAGGGAAGGGGCACCGAAGGCGCTCATGTCGGGCGCGACCGCGATGCCCCTTCCCTCATCGTCCAAAACCTCCCGGTCCAGGGTCCGGTTGGACCCTGGCGGGGTGAGGTGTGGAGAGGGGCAGCGCCCCTCTCCACGGCGCAACCTCAGCCACGCGCGCCGAAGGCCTGCAGCCGCGTCGTGTAGGCGTTGCCCGTCGCCGGCACCCACACCGTGTCCGAGTTCTCGCCCGTGCCGACCTGCACCGGCACCTGGCCGGGGCGCGGGGCCTGCGTCAGGTTCTGGTCGAGGTAGGTCACGGTCGCCTCGCCACGGCTGTTGTACTGCGTCGTGACGCGGCCGCCGCCGAGGATGTTGCTGCTGCCCGCGGGGCCGTATTCGACCGAGGAGTTCTCCCCCGTGCCGACGCTGCGCGGATAGGACACATCCTGCGCCAGCACGGGGGCGGCGGCGAGGAGGCCGGTGGCGAAGACGGCGGCGGCGATGCGGTTGATGGTGCTCATGATACTGTTCCTTACTCTCTGCAATCGAAGCGGGGCGGATCGTTGGGTCCGTCATCCAGTGCTTCGTTGTTGAGCCCAAGATGGTTCCGCCGGCTTGTTCACGCCAATCGCGCGACCGCATCGCGGACATTCGCGCGGCTGATGGCACAGGCCCGTGAGCTTCCCTTGCAGGGGGTGGAGGCGCTATCCATGCGCGCGGAGGACCTGCCCGCATGAACGCGATCGCCGACGATGTTGCCCAGCTGCTCGATACCGCTGCCTGCGCCGCGCGCGAGGCTTCGGCCGTGCTGGCGACCGCGCCGCGACCGCAGCGGGATGCGGCGCTGATGGCGGCCGCCGCGGCGCTGCGGGCGCGGGCGGATCTGGTGATCGCCGCGAATGCCGCCGATGTCGAAGGCGCGCCGGGGCTTTCGGCGGCGTTCCGCGATCGCCTGCTGCTGAATCCCGCACGCGTCGAGGCGATGGCGCGCGCGGTGGAGGAGGTGGCGGCGCTGCCCGATCCCGTGGGCCGCGTGCTGGCGGAATGGACGCGGCCGAACGGGCTGCTGATCAGGCGCGTGACGCAGCCGCTCGGCGTCATCGGCATGATCTATGAAAGCAGGCCGAATGTCGGCGCGGATGCGGCCGCCCTTTGCCTCAAGGCCGGCAGCGCCGTGATCCTGCGCGGCGGCAGCGAAAGCACGCGCAGCGCGGCGGCCATCCATGGCTGCATGGTGGAAGGGCTGCGCGCCGCGGGGCTGCCGGAGGCCGCGGTGCAGATCGCGCCGACGGCGGACCGCGCCTTCGTGGCCGCGATGCTGCGCGCGGCGGGTCTCATCGACCTCATCATCCCGCGCGGCGGCAAGGGGCTGGTGACGCGCGTGCAGCAGGAAGCGCGCGTGCCGGTGCTGGCGCATGCCGAGGGGCTCTGCCACACCTACATCCACGAAGGCGCCGATCCCGCCATGGCGCGGACGATCCTGGCGAATGCGAAGATGCGCCGCACCGGCGTCTGCGGCGCGACGGAGACGCTGCTGATCGACAGCGCCATCGCGCCGTCTCTGTTGCCGCTGCTGGTCGAGGATCTTCGTGCGCTGGGCTGCGATTTCCGCGCCGATGACCGCGCGCGCGCGATCGTCGCGGACCTCGCCCCGGCGACGGAGGAGGATTTCCGCACGGAATGGCTGGATGCGATCCTGTCGGTGAAGGTGGTGGATGGCGTCGGGCAGGCGCTGGACCATATCCGCCGCTTCGGCAGCGAGCATACGGAGGCGATCGTCACCCAGGATGAAGCGGTGGCCACGCATTTCCTGAACAACCTGGCTTCCGCCGTCGGCATGTGGAATGCGTCCACGCAGTTCTGCGACGGGGGCGAATTCGGCTTCGGCGCGGAGATCGGCATCGCGACGGGGCGGCTTCATGCGCGCGGGCCGGTCGGGCCGGAACAGCTCTGCACCTGGCGCTACCAGGTGATCGGCACGGGGCAGACGCGACCGTAACGCGCGCTCCACAAGCCGGGCGATTGCGGGATAGGATGGCCAGAACCGTCCTGACGGGGAGAGACGCGATGTTCCGCAGCAACGCTGCGTACCGCAGCCTGGCGGCCCTGGCCCTTGCCCTGCTGCCGGGCGTGGCGCTGGCCGCCTGTCCGGATGTGCCATCCGTGGCGCGGCTGGCCTCCGCCATCCTGGACCGGCGCCCGGCGCCGCTGCCGGAGGGCCCGCTCAGCATGGTGGATGCGATCTGCGCGCGGGACCGGCTGGTGGCGGTGCTGGCGCAGCCCTGGGGGGACCAGGTGGGGTGGAAGGTGGGGCTGACCAACCCCGCCGCGCAGGCGCGCTTCGGCGTGCCGCATCCCGTGGCCGGGGCGATCTTCCACGGCACGCTCCGCGCGCGCTCCGGCGCCGAATTCCCGGCCAATTTCGGCATCGTGCCCGCGGTGGAGAGCGACCTGCTGGTGCGGGTGCGGGATGAGGGGCTGAACGAGGCGGGGGATGATCCGGTGGCGCTGCTGCGGCACATCGATGCCGTGATCCCCTTCATCGAATTGCCGGATCTGGTGCATGGCGGCAACGCGCCCTGGTCCGGGCCGCTGCTGGTCTCCATCAATGTCGGCGCCCGCTTCGGGGTGGTGGGGGAGGAGATCACCGCCCAGGCCACGCCCGAATTCGCCGCGGCGCTGGCCTCCATGACCGTGACGCTGGCGGATGACACGCGCGAATTGTCCCGCGCGCCGGGCAGCGCGCTGCTGGGCCACCCGCTGAACGCGTTGGCCTGGCTGGTGCGGGATCTGCGGGAGCAGGGGCGGCGGCTGCGGGCGGGGGATGTGGTGTCGCTCGGCGGCTTCTCCCCGGCGCTGCCGGTGCAGGCGGGGCGCAGCTACACCGCCACCTATGCGGGGCTGGCGGCGGAACCCGTGAGCGTGACGGTACGGATCCGTTGAGCATCAATCCTTGGGGCGACCGTCGCCGCCGGCGGATCGGGCTGCTGGGCGGCAGCTTCAACCCGGCTCATGAGGGGCATCTGCATGTGGCGCGGGTGGTGCGCCGCGCGCTGCGGCTGGACGAGGTCTGGCTGATGGTCTCCCCGGGCAATCCGCTGAAGCCAAGGGCGGGGATGGCGCCCTTCGCACAGCGGCTGGAGAGTGCGCGGCGGATCGCGGATGGGCGGCGGATCATCGCCTCCGACATCGAGGCGCGGCTCGGCACGCGCTACAGCATCGCGACGCTGGCGGCGCTGCGGCGGCGCTTTCCGCGCAGCCGCTTCGTCTTCGTCATCGGGGCGGACAACCTGGTGCAATTGCCGCGCTGGCAGGGCTGGACGCGGCTTGCGGCGCGCAACCCGCTGGCGGTGCTGCCGCGGCCGGGCTGGACAAGACGGGCGCTGGCGGGCAAGGCGGCGCACCGGATGGCGCGCCACCGGCGCCGCCCCCCTGCGTTGCTGTCAGGCGCGTTGTTGTCGGGGGCGGGCCCGGCGCATGCCCCCTGGTCCTTCGTGCCGGCCACCGAGCATGCCGCCTCCGCCACCGCGATCCGGGCGGCGATGCGCGCGGCGTGACGGCTGCCGATGTGCTAGGTTCATCGTTGACGATCGTTCTGGAGAGGAGGCGGCCATCGCCCGCACGCCAAAGACCCCCGCGGACTCCGCCGGGGAAGAAGTGAAGCCGAAGCGCGCGACGAAGCCGAAGGCCGCTGCCGCCAAGGCGCCGGCGAAGGC
>NZ_FOSQ01000020.1:0-49643 GCF_900114315.1 Falsiroseomonas stagni DSM 19981 | reverse complement strand
AAGGCACCGGCGAAGGCCGCCGCGAAGCCGAAGGCGACGGCCGCCAAGGCACCGGCGAAGGCTGCTGCGCCGGAGCCGATTCCCGAGGCCCCCCCGGCACCGGCGCCTGAGCCTGCGCCCAAGCCCGCCGCGAAGCGGGCCGCACCGAAGCGCAAGGCCGCGGCGCCCGCACCCGAGGCCCCGGCCGCCGAAGCCGCGCCGGAACCCGCCCCCAAGGCGCGCTCCCCCCGCCCGGCCCGCGCCAAGGCCGAGAAGCGGGAGAAGGTGCCCCTCGCGCTGCTCGACCGCCTGGTCGAAGCCGCGCGGAAGTCGCTGGACGAGGACAAGGCCGAGGAGATCACCATCCTCGACGTCACCGGCCGCGCCGACTACGCCGACCGCCTGGTGATCGCGACCGGCCTGTCCGACCGCCAGATCCAGGCGATGGCCAGCCATCTGGAGGACGCCTTCGAGAAGGAGGGGCTCAAGCTCCGCCGCGACGCCACCCAGGCCTCCCCGGATTGGGTGCTCATCGATGCCGGCGACCTGGTGATCCACCTGTTCAAGCCGGAGGCCCGCCAGCTCTACGCGCTGGAACGGATGTGGGGGCCGGACAGCCCCGGCGCCTCCGCCATGGACCAGACGCCGCTGCCCGATGACGGCAGCGTGCCGGAACCCGGTATCGAGGACGACGACGAGGCGTGACCCGCGGCGGAGCCGCCCAATAATGCGCGGCCTTGGCCTTGTCGCGATCGGGCGCATCAAGCCCGGGCCGGAGAAGGCGCTGTTCGACCAGCACGCTGCGCGGCTGCGCCCCGCGCTGGCCGTGACGGAACTGCCGGAAGGGCAGGGGGCGAATGCGGCCGAGATCCGGCGGCGGGAGGGCCAGGCGATCCTGGCCGCCCTGCCGCCCCAGGCCTTCGCGGTGGCGATGGACCTCGGCGGCCAGGCGCCGACCAGCGAGGCGCTGGCCGCGCTGGTCGAGAAGTGGGAGGGCCTGGCGCGGCCCATCACCTTCGTGATCGGCGGGGCGGAGGGGCTGGACCCCGCCGTGCTGGCGCGGGCGGATCATCGCCTGTCGCTCGGCCCCCTGACCTGGCCGCATTTCCTGGTCCGCGGCCTGCTGGCGGAGCAGCTGTTCCGGGCGCAGGCGATCCGGACCAATCACCCTTACCACCGGGCCTGGCGGCCGTGAGGGATCAGTCCAGCGCCTGGGCCAGCATCAGGCGGTGGCCTTCCGGGAAGGCCACCACCATCTCCCGCATCCCGTGCGGGCGGTCGCTGGGCGGGTTGAGGATCAGGGCGCCGCGGGCGGCGAATTCCGCGTGCAGCGCGTCGATGTCATCGACCTCGAGATAGCCGAACCAGCTGTGGTCGCCGGTCTCGGCCGCCGGCAGGGCATCGGGGCAATGGCCCATCATCAGGCGCACGGCGCCGCGCGTCAGCAGGCGCCAGCCCGTCATCTCCGCCCATCCCAGGGTGAAGCCCAGCGCATCCCGGGCATAGGCGGCGCTGGCATCCAGATCCTTCACCGCCAGCACGAAGGCGAAGGGGCGCATCTGTTCATCATCCATGGCGGCGGGTCCTGAGGGGGCGCATGAACCTGCCCCTGGCGCCGCGCTTCGGCTACCCTGGGGGCCACACCGCGCCGGAGTATCCCCGCATGTTCGCCCTGTTGTTCCTCCTCGCCATCGCCTGGGTCGGCGTCCATGTCGGCGTCTCCGGCACCGCGCTGCGGGGCCGCCTGGTGGCGGCGCTGGGGGAGAAGCGGTTCCTGCTGGTCTATTCCATCCTGTCCTTCGTGCTGGTCTTCGCCATGGTCCTGGCCTGGCGGCGGGCGGAGACGACCATCCTCTGGGCCGCGGCCCCGGGACTGCGCTGGGTGCTGGCCTTCCTGATGCTGCCGGTCTTCATCCTGTTCGTGGCCAGCCACAAGCGGAACCCGACCGCCTTCGGCAACAAGGGCCTGGGGGAGGAAGCGCGCGGCATCCAGCGCATCACCCGCCATCCCATGCTGTGGGCCTTCGGCGGCTGGGCCACGATCCACATGATCGGCAACGGGGATACGGCGGCGCTGGTCTTCTTCGGCGCCTTCGCGGTGACGGCCTTCCTCGGCATGCCCTCGATCGACGCCAAGCTGGCGGCGCGGCATCCCGAGGCCTGGCCGGCCTTCGCGCGGCAGACCTCCATCCTGCCCTTCGCCGCCATCGCGCAGGGGCGGAACCGCCTGGCGCTGAAGGAGATCGGGCTGATGCCGCCGCTGGTGGGGCTGCTGATCTGGGCGGCGCTGCTGCATTTCCACCGCGGCATCTTCGGCGTGCCGGCGCTGATCATCGGGGGGTGATCACGACGCCTTGAAATCGCCCCGCGGTGCCGGCATTCCCTGCGGCAACCGGGGGTATCGATTCGATGCAGGAAGTCCTGACGGCGGCGGATGCCGACGCTTCGCCGCGCGCGCGCCTGGCGCGCCTCATCCTCTCCAGGGGTTTCCAGCACAGCGTCACGGCGCTGATCCTGCTGAATGCCGTGACGCTGGGGCTGGAGACGTCCGACAGCGTCATGGCCGCCTGGGGCGGGCCGCTGGTGGCGGTGGACCAGGTGCTGCTGTGGATCTTCACGGCGGAACTCGCCTTGCGCATCTACGCCTTCCGCGGCCGCTTCTTCCGCGACCCCTGGGGCATCTTCGACCTGATCGTGGTGGGCATCGCCTGGGCGCCGGCCAGCGGGCCGCTTTCCGTGCTGCGCGCGCTGCGCGTGCTGCGGGTGCTGCGGCTGGTCAGCGTGGTGCCGTCGCTGCGCAATGTGGTGGAGGCGATGCTGGCCGCGCTGCCCGGCATGGGCAGCATCGTGCTGCTGATGGCGCTGATCTTCTACGTCTTCGGCGTGATGGCGACCAAGCTGTTCGGCGACGTGATGCCGGAGCAGTTCGGCGACCTCGGCACCGCGCTGTTCACGCTGTTCCAGCTGATGGCGATGGATGATTTCGGCAATGTCGTGCGCCAGGCGATGGAGCATGTGCCGCTGGCCTGGCTGTTCTTCTTCCCCTTCACCATCCTGGCCACCTTCGTGGTCCTGAACCTCTTCATCGGCGTGATCGTGGAGAGCATCCAGACGCTGCGCGAGCAGCGCGACGGCGTGGATGCCCGCGCGGCGGAGGTGGCGGCCGAGGCGGCGCGGAGCGAGGCGCATCTGGACACGCAGCTGCTGCTGCAGGAGATGCGGGCGCTCCGCGCGGAAGTGGCGGCGCTGCGGGCGGCGGCGGTCAGGGAGTGATCCTGAAGCCGCGCTCCGCGGGGACGTATTGGCGCCAGTCCATCGCATCGCCGGGGATGCCGGCCAGCACCGCCTGCACATCCGCCGTCACCGGCGGCATCTCCCGGTAGTAGCTGTGGCGGGGGGCCAGGGCGCCCACCCCCGATACCAGCGCGCAATCCACCAGCGTGACCTTGCGCGGCAGGTCGCTGAGGGTCCGCGGACCTGCGCCGCCCAGCCGGTCCGGGTTGGATTTCGTCGTATCGCTGACCTGCAGCACCCGGTCATTGGCGGCGTAGTAGACATGCACCGCGGTCGCGAGTTCAGGCAGGCGTTGGAACTTGTGCGGCATCTCGAAGGCGTCGTTGTCCTCATCCGCCGCCATCAGGAAGATGTTGTCGAACAGGCGGGGCATGCAGCCCGGCTTGATATCCTGGCCGAAGGCCCGGATGGCGTGGCGCAGCGCGAAATTGCCCATGGAATGCGCCAGCAGGTGGATGCGCTGGCCGCAATTCTCCTCCCTCGACATGTCCTTCACGAAATCCACCAGCTTCTTCAGCGCCCGCGCCATGGCGCTGGCGGAGGCCTCGGCATCCGTCCGGTCGTTGAAATAGGCGAGGCGCAGCTTGGAGGAATCGGCGCTCAGATCCGGCGTCACGGTGCGCCCGTCGGAGGGCCAGGAAAACACCGCCACCTCCAGCGGCCGCTTGGCCGTTGAATAGACCTGGCGGAGCTGCGCCGCATTCTCCAGCGCTTCCTTGAAGCTGCAGTTGAAGCCGTGGATGAAGATCAGCAGGTCCGCCTTGTTCTCCCGCATCCGGGCCCGCAGCGCCGGCAGGGCTTTGTCGGACCCGTAGGTCGGCGCGAGCTTCTTGGCGGGGTCGCCGGGCTCCACGATGTCCGGGATCACCTCCACCTTCTGCACGCTGTAGGATTTCGGGTCGTGCGGCTTCTTCCCCTTCACCGCCACCTCGGCATAGCCGTAGCGGACGCAGAAGGGCCCGTCCGGGTTGTAGCTCGTGCCGAAGGGCTCCGCCGGATTGCCGGTGGCGTTGCGGTTGGTGGCGAAATAGACTGTGGCATCCATGGGGACGTTCCTTGGCGTCGGGTGCGGAACGTAAACACACCGTGATGAAAGCGGGAAGCCATCGTCGCCGCCGGGGCGGGTTTTGCGCCCGCGCCCCGGCGGGTTAAAGCGGGGCACCCCCGCCGGAGACACCCCATGCCCGCACCCGCCCGCCGCCCCGTGATGCTCGCCATCCTCGATGGCTGGGGCTGGAGGGAGGAGGTGGCGGACAATGCCGTGCGCCAGGCCGCCACCCCCTGCTTCGACGCGCTGTGGCAGGCGGGGCCGAGGAACTTCCTGCACACATCGGGCCTCGATGTCGGGCTGCCGGCGGGGCAGATGGGCAATTCGGAGGTCGGGCACCTCAACATCGGGGCCGGCCGCGTGGTGATGCAGGATCTGGTGCGCATCGATGCCGCCTGCGCGGATGGGTCGATCGCGACCTTGCCGGCGCTGGTCGCGCTGCTGGCGAAGCTGAAGGCCAGCGGCGGGCGGCTGCATCTGATGGGGCTGCTGTCGAAGGGTGGCGTGCACAGCCACCAGGACCATGCCATCGCGCTGGCGAAGGCGGCGACGGCGCAGGGCATCCCGGTGCTGGTCCATGCCTGGACCGATGGCCGCGACACGGCGCCCGACAGCGCAGCGGGCTTCGTGCGGGACTTCGAGGCCGCGCTGCCGGCGGGTGCCCGCATCGCGACGGTCTGCGGCCGCTATTTCGCGATGGATCGCGACAATCGCTGGGAACGCGTCTCCCAGGCCTATGACGTGATGGTCACGGGCAAGGGCGCGCGCCACCCGACGGCGCAGGCCGCCATCGCCGCGGCCCATGCGGCGGGCAAGACGGATGAGTTCATCCCCGCCACCGCCATCGGCGATTACGGGCTGCGCGCGGATGGCGACCGGGACGGGATGCGGCACGGGGATGGCCTGCTCTGCTTCAACTTCCGCGCCGACCGGGTGCGGGAGATCATGACGGCGCTGCTCGACCCGTCCTTCACCGGCTTCGTGCCCGATCCCACGGTGCGCTTCGTGGGCGCGGCGGGGCTGACGGAATACAGCAACGCGCTGGCGCCCTTCATGGCCGCGCTGTTCCCGCCGCAGTCGATGGCGGACATCCTGGCCGCCGTCGTCAGCAAGGCCGGGCTGAAGCAGCTGCACATGGCGGAGACGGAGAAGTATCCGCATGTCACCTACTTCCTGAATGGCGGGGAGGAAGCGGCCTATCCCGGGGAGGATCGCGTGATGGTCGCCTCCCCCAAGGTCGCGACCTATGATTTGCAGCCGCAGATGTCGGCGCCGGAGCTGGCGGAGAAGGCGGTGACGGCCATCGAATCCGGGGCCTATGACCTGATCGTGCTGAACTTCGCCAATGCCGACATGGTGGGTCATACCGGCAGCCTGGAGGCCGCGATCAAGGCCTGCGAGGCGGTGGATGCGGGCCTCGCCCGCATCGCCGGCGCGGTGCGGGAGGCGGGCGGCTGCCTGCTGGTGACGGCGGACCATGGCAATGCGGAGATGATGCGCGACCCCGTCACGGGCGGCCCGCATACCGCGCATACGACGAATGTGGTGCCGGTGCTGCTGATGGGCGCGCCCGCTGGCGCGACGCTGGCGGAGGGGAGGCTGGCCGACCTGGCCCCGACGCTGCTGGCGCTGCTGGGGCTGCCGCAGCCGGCGGCGATGACCGGGACGTCGCTGCTGCGCTGACCTGCCGTGGGGAAGGCGCTGCCTTCCCCACACCCCATCCGCCCAAGGGACCAATGGGGCCGAACCGCCCCTGGACCGTCTTCGGTGAAAACCCCCTGGTCCAGGGGGCGGTTGCCCCCTGGCAAGGGGGGCGCGGGGGGAACAGAGTTCCCCCCGCATCACGCGCAGGACCTCATGCCCCGTCGCCTCGGCCCCCACCGCATCATCGACCTCCCTGCCGCCGCTGGCGCGCATCTCCCCCGCATGCCCTGGTCTCATCGCGTGCTGCTGGAGAATCTGCTCCGCACCGCGGATGCCGAGACCGCGAAGGCCGGCCAGGCCGCGCTGATCGCCTGGCTCGCCACCGGCCGCAGCACCGCCGAAATCCCCTTCGCCCCCGGCCGCATCCTGATGCACGACACCACCTGCGGCCCGGCGTTGGTGGATATCGCGGCGATGCGGGATGTGCTGGCGCAGGCGGGCGGCGATCCCGCGCGGCTCAACCCGGCGGTGCCGGTCGCGACCTCCGTCGATCATTCCGTCGCGGTGGATCTGGCGGGCACGCGGGAGGGCCTGGCCCACAACATGGCGCGGGAGATGGCGCGGAACGCGGAGCGCTACCGCTTCATGAAATGGGCGTCGCAGGCGGTGAACGGGTTCCGGGTGTTCCCGCCGGGCACGGGTATCATGCACACCATCAACCTGGAGCGCCTGGCCACCGTCGTCACGACGGAGACGCGCGGTGGCGAATCCTGGGCGGTGCCGGACACGCTGGTGGGCACGGACAGCCACACGCCCATGGTGAATGCCATCGGCGTGCTGGGTTGGGGCGTCGGCGGGATCGAGGCGGAGGGCGTGATGTTCGGCGTGCCTGTCGCGCTGCGCATCCCCGATGTGGTCGGCGTGCGGCTGACGGGCGCGCTGCCGGAGGCTGTGCTGGCGACGGACCTGGCGCTGGTGGTGACGGAGCGCCTGCGCCGGGCCGGTGTCTCCGGCGAATTCGTGGAGTTCTTCGGCCCGGGTGCGGCGACGCTGACGGCGATGCAGCGCGCCGTCGTCGCCAACATGGCGCCGGAATACGGGGCCAGCACGGGCTGCTTCGCGATCGATGGCGCGACGCTCGATTTCCTCCGCGCCACGGGGCGGGGCGAGGCGCAGGTGGCGCTGGTGGAGGGTTATGCGCGGGCCAATGGCCTCTGGGCCGATCCCGCCGCGGATCCGCGCGTGACGGCGCTGGTCGAGATCGATCTCTCGGCCTTGCGGCTTTCCCTGTCCGGTCCCAGGCGGCCGCAGGACCGGCTGGACACGGCGGCGGTGCGGGCCGCGCTGGCGCCGATGCGGGGCGCGGCCGCGGGCGCGATCCCGGCCGATGCCGTCGCCATCGCGGCCATCACCTCCTGCACCAATACCAGCGATACGGGGCTGCTGATCGCGGCGGGGCTGCTGGCGCGCAACGCCCGCGCGCTGGGGCTGTCGACGCAGCCCTGGGTGAAGGCGTCCCTGACGCCCGGATCGCCGGCGGCCGAGCGGCGGCTGCGGCGCGCGGGCGTGCTCGAAGACCTGGAGGCGCTGGGCTTCGCCATCGTCGGCCATGGCTGCGCCACCTGCATCGGCAATGCCGGGCCGCTGCTGGCGGATGTGGCGCGGGCGGTGGAGGCGGAGGGGCTGAAGCCCGTCGCCGTGCTGTCGGGCAACCGCAATTTTCCGGGGCGCGTCCATGCGCAGATCGATGCCGCGCTGCTCGCCTCCCCGCCGCTGGTCGTCGCGCATGCCATCGCGGGACGCGCCGGCATCGACATCGTGCGCGATCCGCTGGGCCATCGCGGGGATGGCCGTGCCGTGACGCTGGCCGATCTCTGGCCCGGCGCCGCGGCGGTGGAGGCGCTGCTCGCCACCGCGATGGACCCGGGCGATGTGGAGGCAGCGGCGGCGGAGGCCGAGGCGGCGAGTCCCTGGGCGGCGCTCGCGGCGCCCGCCACCGCGCGCTTCCCCTGGGACGCCGCCAGCACCTATCTCCGCCCGCCGCCCTTCGTCACGCTGGCGCCGCCCGAAGCCGGGGCCTTCACCGCGCATCCGCTGCTGGTGCTCGGCGATGACATCACCACCGACCACATCTCCCCCGCCGGCGCGATCCCGGCGCGCAGCGATGCCGCCGCCTGGCTGGTGGAGCGCGGCGAGGATCCGCGCGACCTCAACGTCTATGCGGCCCGGCGCGGGAATTGGGAGGTGATGCTGCGCGGCCTGTTCACCAACCGCACCGTGGTGAACCATCTCGCCCCCGGCCTGCCGCCCGGCCACACGATCCATGCGCCGAGCGGGGAGGCGCTGCCCGCCTGGCGCGCCGCCGCGCGCTATGCCGCGGATGGCGTGCCCGTCGTGATCGTGGCGGGGGAGCGCTACGGCACGGGGTCGTCGCGCGACTGGGCGGCCAAGGGGGCGCAGCTGCTGGGCGCGCGGGCGGTGCTGGCGAACAGCTTCGAACGCATCCACCTCGCCAACCTCATCGGCATGGGCGTGCTGCCGCTGCGCCTGCCGGAGGGCTGGCGGCCGGCGACGATGGGCCTGCGGCCCGGCGACACCATCGCGGTGGCGCTGGATGCCGATGCGCTGGCGCCGCGCGCGCCCGTTACCGTCTCGATCCATCGCGGGGATGGCCGGGTGGAGCCGGGCATCGCCACGGCGCTGCTGGATACGGCCAGGGACGTGGCGCTGATCCGTGGCGGTGGCATGATCCCCACCATCCTGCGGAAAGCGCGGGAGGGGGAAACACCATGAGCGACGATCTTCTGCCCGGCTGGTCCGACCACATCATCGAGACACCCGGCGGCGCGCGCATCCGCGCCCGCCGCGGGGGCTCCGGCCCGCCCCTGCTGCTGATGCACGGCAACCCGCAAAGCCACGTCATCTGGCACCGCATGGCGCCGGAACTGACGAAACATTTCGACTGCGTGGCGATCGACCTGCGCGGCTACGGGGACAGCACCGGGCCGGGCGACCTGTCCCTGCCGTATTACGACCCCGCCGACTACACCTTCCGCGCCATGGCGCAGGATGCCGTCGCCGTCATGGCCCATTTCGGCCACACGCGCTTCAACGTCTGCGGGCATGACCGTGGCGGGCGGGTGACGCACCGGATGGGGCTGGACCATCCGGAGGCGGTGATCCGCGCCGCCATCATGGACATCCTGCCGCAGCGCCATGTCTATGCGAACATCACCAAGGACTGGGCGATGAAGTCCTGGCACTGGGTCTTCATGCCGCAGGAGGAAGGGCTGCCGGAACGGATGATGGAATCGGTCCCCGCGGACTGGTTCATGGCCCGCAAGATCGGCAAGAAGGGCATGGGCATGTCGATCTTCGACCCGCGCGCCGTCGCCGAATACGTCCGCTGCTTCACGCCCAAGACCATCCGTGCGTCCTGCGCCGACTACCGCGCCTGCGCGACGCTCGACCTCGCCATGGACAATGCCGACTACGAGGCCGGGAAGCGCCTGGCCTGCCCGGTGCATGTGCTGTGGGGCAGGCTGTCCCATACCCAGGCGGTGTTCGACAATGTGCTGCCGGTCTGGGCCGACTATGTCACGGGCCCGCTCTCCGGCCGCGCGGTGCGCAGCGGGCACTACCTGGCGGAGCACGCGCCGGAGGAGGTGCTGGCGGAGATCCTGCCCTTCTTCCAGGGATAGGCCCCCGCATCACGGCCCGGTGAGGGGGCGGGTTTCGTTGCGGGGCGCGCCCCGCCACGCTTGCCCCCGCCGGGGTGGCGGGGCATGGAGGTTGCGGTGAGCGCGAACCCAATCCTTGCCGGGGGCTGGCCGTGACGAGATCGCTGCCCACGCGCCCGACGCCGCCGGCGGAAACGCCGGGCGGGGCAAAGAACCGGGCGCTTCCGCCCGGGGGGGCGAAGAGCCGGGCGCTTCCGCCCGGGGGGGCGAAGAGCCGGGCGCTTCCGCTCGGGGGGGTGAACAGCCGGGCGCTTCCGCCCGGCAGGCCGGTGCAATGGCACCTGGCGCTGTTCGCCGCGGTGCTGGCGCTGCCCATCCTGGTCTTCGTCGCCGGCCTGCTCTGGCGCGTCGGCAATGCCGAGCGCGCGCGGCTGGAAGGGGAGGCGCTGGCCGCCGCCCGCAGCGCCGCCGTGGCGGTGGACCGGGAACTGGCGGGGCTGTCCGCCATGCTCAACCTGCTCAGCCTGTCCCAGCCGCTGCGGGCGGGGGACCTGCCGGCCTTCCACGCGCAGGTGGTGGAGTTGCAGGAACGGCTCGGAGTCACGGCCGTGCTGCGGGATGCCGCCGGGCGGCGGCTGGTGAATGCGCGGGTGCCCTTCGGGGCCCCGCAACTCATGACGACGCTGCCCGCGCCGCTGGCCGATGCGGCGCGGCCGCGGCAGACCATGATCTCCGGCCTGTTCCAGGGCGCGGTGGCGGCGGAAGCGCTCTTCGCCATGGAAATCCAGATCCCCCCGCTGGAGCCCGCGGCGGGGCCGGCCTTCCTCAGCCTCAGCCTGCCCGCGACGCGCATCCGCGACGTGCTGACCACCGAACGCCTGCAGGAGGGCTGGACCGTGGCGGTGGTGGATGACGGGGGCACGATCCTGGCCCGCAACAGCCGGCACGAGGACTTCGTCGGCCGCCAGGCCACGCAGGATCTGCGCGACAACACAAGGGGGCAGCAGGGCACCTGGCGCGGCACCACCGCCGATGGCCGTGCGGTGCTCGGCACCTATGTGCGGACCTCGCTGGCGGATTGGCGCATCGCGGTCGGCGTGCCGGACCATGCGCTGGCGGAACCGCTGCGCCGGTCCCTGCTGCTGCTGGTCGCGACCGGCGCGCTGCTGGCGCTGGTGTCCCTGCTGCTGGCGCTGGCCTTCGCCCGCCGCATCGCCGGCCCCTTGCAGGACGTGGCCGCCAGCGCGCGCGCCATTGGCGACGGCGCGGTGGTGCCCCCGGTCGCAAGCGGCATCCGCGAAGTCGCGCAGATCGGCGACGCGCTGGCCACCGCCTCCGCCGCCCTGCATGCGCGGGAGGAGGAGCTGATGCGCCTGAACGAGGCGCTGGAGATGCGGGTGATGGAGCGCACGCGCGACCTGGCGGAGACCAATGCCCGGCTGATCGCCGCCGCCACCGGGCGCGAACGGGCGGAGGAACAGCTGCGCCAGGCGCAGAAGATGGAAGCCGTGGGCCGCCTGACCGGCGGCGTGGCGCATGACTTCAACAACCTGCTGACCGTGGTGCTGGGCAACCTGGCGCTGGTGAAGCGCCGGCTGGATGCGGATGGGGATATGCGCATCCGCCGCGGCATCGATGGCGCGATGGAGGGCGCGCAGCGCGCCGCCTCCCTCACGGCGCGGCTGCTCGCCTTCTCCCGCCAGCAGCCCCTGGCGCCGGAATCGGTGGATGCGAACCGCCTGGTGGCCGGCATGTCCGACCTGCTGCGCCGGACGCTGGGGGAGGATGTGGCGGTGGAGACGGTGCTGGCCGGCGGCCTCTGGCGCGCGCTGGCGGACCCCAATCAGCTCGAATCCTCGCTGCTGAACCTGGCGGTGAATGCGCGGGACGCCATGCCGGGCGGCGGCAAGCTGACGATCGAGACCGCCAACGCCCATCTCGACGACGCCTATGCGGCGGGGCGGGAGGAGGTGAAGCCCGGCCAGTATGTCGCGATCTGCGTCTCCGACACCGGCGCCGGCATGCCGCCCGACGTGGCCGGCCGCGCCTTCGAGCCCTTCTTCACCACCAAGCCCGTGGGCAAGGGCACGGGCCTCGGGCTCAGCCAGGTCTACGGCTTCGCCAAGCAGTCCGGCGGCCATGCGGCGATCTACAGCGAACCCGGCCATGGCACGACGGTGAAGCTCTACCTGCCCCGGCTGCGGGATGGGGAGGTGGCGGCCGATGCGCCGACCGTGGTGGCGCTGCCGGCGATGGCGCAGGACGGCGCCGGCCGCACCGTGCTGGTGGTGGAGGATGACCCGATGGTGCGGGACTTCGCCGTCACGGCGCTGGAGGAAGGCGGCTTCCGCGTGGTGGCCGCGGCGGACGGCCCCGCCGCGCTGGCGGTGCTGGATGACCATCCGCGCATCTGCCTGATGTTCTCCGACGTCGTGCTGACGGGGCCGATGAACGGAAGGCAGCTGGCCAATGCCGTGCTGGAACGCCGCCCCGGCCTGCCCGTGCTGTTCACCACCGGCTACACCCGCAACGCCATCATCCACCACGGCCGCCTGGATGAGGGGGTGCAGCTGCTCGGCAAGCCCTATTCAGCGACGGCGCTGGTGGCCAAGGTGCTGTCCCTGCTGGATGGGCCGGATGGGCCCCCGCCGATGGATGCCGCATGACGCTCGCCCGCCCGGAACTCGACTGGTATTTCGACCTCGTCTCCCCCTTCGCCCACCTGGCGCTGCCGCGCGTGCTGGCCCTGGGTCAGCCCGTGACGCTGAAGCCGATCGTGCTGGGGGCGGTGCTGGCGCATTGGGGGCAGCTCGGCCCGGCGGAGATCGCGCCGAAGCGGCGGCAGACCTACCGGCAGGTGCAGTTCCTGGGCGGCCGCGCGCTGCGCTTCCCCCCCGCCCATCCCTTCCGGTCGCTGGAGGCGCTGCGCCTGGTGACGGCGCTGGGCGCGACGCCCGCGGTGGTGACCGCCGCCTTCGACTTCATCTGGGCGGAAGGCCGCGACCCGGTGGTGGAGGCGACGGCCTTCGCCGCGCAGTTCGGCGTGGCGGATGCGGCCGCGCTGGTGGCGGGCAGCGGCGCCAAGGAAAGGCTGCGGGAGACGACGGCGGAGGCGATCGGCCGCGGCGTCTTTGGCGTGCCGACGCTGGCGGTGGGGGATGAGCTGTTCTGGGGCGCCGATGCCATGCCGATGGCGGAAGCCTACCTGGCCGATCCCAACCTGTTCGAGACGCCGGCGATGCGGCGCCTGGACGCCCTGCCGATGGGTGTGGAGCGCGTGACGCGATGATGAGCCCCGTATCCCGCGCGGAGGCCTTCTGCGCCCGCTTCGGCCTGCGCATCCCGATCCTGCTGGCCCCCATGGCCGGCACCTGCCCGCCCGGGCTTTCCATCGCCGTCGCCCAGGCCGGCGGCATGGGCGCCTGCGGCGCGCTGCTGATGGGGCCGGATGCCATACTGGACTGGGCACGCAGCGTGCGCGGCGCCACCAACGGCGCCTTCCAGATGAACCTCTGGATCCCCGATCCACCACCGGCCCGCGACCCGGTGCGGGAAGAAGCGCTGCGGCAGTTCCTGGGCGGTTGGGGCCCCGCCGTGCCGCCGGAAGCCGCCGATGCGACGCCGCCCGATTTCGAGGCGCAGTGCGAGGCGTTGCTGCAGGCGGCCCCCGCCGTGGTCAGTTCGATCATGGGCGTCTACCCCGCGCCCTTCGTCGCCCGGCTGAAGGAACGCGGCATCGCCTGGTGGGCCACCGTCAGCACGGTGGCGGAGGCGCGGGAGGCCGAGGCCGCCGGCGCCGATGTGATCGTGGCGCAGGGCATGGAGGCCGGCGGCCATCGCGGTGCCTTCGAGGCCGCGCGCGCCGAGGCCGCGATGGTCGGCCTGTTCGCCCTGCTGCCCGCGGTGGTGGACGCCGTCCGCGTGCCGGTGGTGGCCACCGGCGGCATCGCGGATGCGCGCGGCGTGGCGGCGGCGCTGGCACTCGGCGCTTCCGCCGCGCAGATCGGCACGGGGTTCCTGCGCTGCCCGGAAGCGCGCATCCCCGCCCCCTGGGCCGATGCGCTGGCGACGACGCCGCCTGAGGGCACGGCGGTCACCCGCGCCTTCAGCGGCCGCGCCGGCCGGGGCATCGCCACCGCCTATGTGAAGGCCGCCGCCGCGCCGGATGCGCCGCCCCCCGCGCCCTACCCCGTGCAGCGCGGGCTGACCCAGCCGATGCGCGATGCCGGCACGAGGGAGGGCGATATCGACCGCATGCAGGCCTGGGCGGGACAATCCGCCATGCTGGCCCGCGCTGAGCCCGCCGCCGAACTGGCGCGTGCGTTGTGGGAGGATGCTCGCCGCCTGCTGGCGTGACGCGCAGGCCGCGCCTAGGTTTTCCCCAATCGATGGGGGAAGCGCGGCATGGCTGTCCTGGTGGTGGGGGATCGCGCCTATGCGATCCAGGCGCTGGACCCTGGCCTGACCAGGCTGCCCGTCTCCATCAAGGTTCTGCTGGAAAACCTGCTGCGGCACCAGGATGGAGAGAGCGTGACGGCGGCCGATATCGCCGCGCTGTCCGCCTGGCCCGACAGCGGCGCGGGGGAGATCGCCTACCACCCCGTGCGCGTGCTGATGCCCGACAGTTCCGGCGTGCCGCTGCTGGCGGATCTGGCGGCGATGCGCGACGCGATGGTGGCGCGCGGCGTGCCGCCCGAGCGGATCAACCCGCGCATCCCGGTGGACCTCGTCATTGATCATTCGGTGGCCACCGATGAGAGCGGATCGCCCCACGCCTTCGCGCGCAACCTCGCCCTGGAATACGAACGCAACGCCGAACGCTATGCGCTGATCCGCTGGGCGCAGCAGGCCTACGACAATTTCCGGGTGCTGCCGCCGGGCACGGGGATCGTCCACCAGGTGAATCTGGAACACCTGGCCCGGCCGGTCTGGAGCATGGAGCGGGATGGCGAATGGCACGCCTTCCCCGACACGCTGGTCGGCATGGACAGCCACACGCCGATGGTCAATGCGCTCGGCGTGCTGGGCTGGGGCGTGGGGGGCATCGAGGCCGGGGCGGCGATGCTCGGCGAGCCGATCTTCATGCCGGTGCCCGACGTCGTGGGCTGCTGCCTGGTGGGCGCGCTGCGCCCGGGCGTGACGGCGACGGACCTCGTCCTGGCCGTGGTGCAGCGCCTGCGCGCCCAGGGCGTGGTCGGCAAGCTGGTGGAGTTCCACGGCCCCGGCGTGGCCGCGCTGCCGCTGCCGGACCGCGCGACCATCGCCAACATGGCGCCGGAATACGGCGCCACCATGGGCTTCTTCGCGATCGACGCGGAGACCATCCGCTTCCTGCGCCTGACAGGGCGGGACGAGGCCGACATCGCGCTGGCCGAGGCCTATGCGAAGGCGCAGGGGATGTGGGGGAGCGAGCGGGAAGGCGTGGTCTTCAGCGACAAGGTCGAGATCGACCTTGCCGCCATCGAGCCCGCCCTGGCCGGCCCGAAGCGCCCGCAGGACCGCCGCGCGCTGCGGGACGTTCCTTCCAGCCTGCGCCAGGGTTTTCCGCAAATCGCGGAGACGCCCGTGCCAGGCCTTGGCGCCAACCGTCCCTTGCAGCACGGCGATGTCGTGATCGCGGCGATCACGAGTTGCACCAACACCTCCAACCCAGCTGCCATGATCGGCGCGGCGCTGCTGGCGCGGAACGCGGTGCGGCGGGGGCTGCGGGCGAAGCCCTGGGTGAAGACCTCGCTATCCCCCGGGTCGCGCGTGGTCGCCGAATACCTGCGCGACGCGGGGTTGCAGGACAGCCTCGATGCGCTGGGCTTTCACCTCACGGGCTTCGGCTGCATGACCTGCGCGGGGTTCTCCGGCCCGCTGCTGGACCAGGCCGCCGTGGCGATCGAGCGTGACGGTCTGGTGGCGGCCGCGGTGCTGTCCTCCAACCGCAATTTCGAAGGCCGCATCCATCCGCAGGTGCGCGCCACCTATATCGGATCGCCCGCCCTGGTCGTGGCCAGTGCCATCGCGGGGTCGGTCCTGCGCGATGTGGAGAGTGATCCGTTGGGGGAGGACGAAGACGGCGCGCCGGTATTCCTGCGCGACCTCTGGCCCGATCCCGCCGAGCTGGCGGCAACCCTGGCGCGCTTCATCACCGCCGATGCCTTCCGCCGCGGCTATGCCGATACCGCGGGCGATCCCGCCTGGCGCGCCATCACCGGCGGCAGCGGCCCCACCTTCGCCTGGGACCCCGCCAGCACCTACATCCTGAAGCCGCCCTTCTTCGACGGCGCCGCGCCTGTGAGCGGCGATATCCTCGGCGCCCGCGCGCTGCTGCTGCTGGGCGACGGCATCACCACCGACCACATCTCCCCGGGCGGGACCATCCCGCGCCGAGGGGAGGTGGCGGACTACCTTCGCGGCATCGGCGTCCCCGACAAGGATTTCTCGAGTTTCGTCGCGCGGCGGGTGAACCATGAGGTGATGCTGCGTGGTCACTTCGCCAATCCGCGCATCCGGAATGAGATGGTGGAGCAGGAAGGCGGCTTCGCGCGGCATGAGCCCAGCGGCGATGTCGCGACGGTGTTCGAGACGGCGCGGCGCTACCGCGAGGAGGCAACGCCGATGATCGTCGTCGCGGGCCAGGATTACGGCACGGGATCATCGAGGGACTGGGCGGCGAAGGGCACCAGCCTGCTCGGCATCCGCGCCATCGTCGCGGAGGGATTCGAGCGCATCCACCGGTCCAACCTGGTCGGCATGGGTGTGCTGCCGCTGCAATTCGCGGCGGGCGTGACGCGGCTGACGCTGGGGCTGGATGGCACCGAGCGTTTCGACTTGGTCGGCCTGGCAGACGGGCTGCGCCCCGGCCTGGTGGTGACGCTGCGTGTGACGCGACGCCATGGCGAGGTTGTGGAGGCGACATTGCTTTGCCGCGTCGACACGCTGCGCGAAGTGGCGTGGATGCGCGCTGGCGGCGTGCTACACGCTGCCCTGGCCGGCGCCACCTGAAACCTCCCGGTCCAGGGTCCGGTTGGACCCTGGCGAGGGGGGTCAGGGGGAGCAGCGCTCCCCCTGTTTTCCCTTATCGCGCGATGCGCCCTTCCAGCGGGTAGGCCGGGTCGTTGTAGCCAGGCGTCGAGGGATGCCCCGGCGTCACCAGCCCATCCACCAGCGCCTCATCTTCCGCGGTGAAGCGGTATTCCAGCGCGCCGACATATTCCTCCCACTGTTCCATCGTGCGGGGGCCGCCGATGACGCCGGTGATGAGTTTGTTGTTCAGCACCCAGGCCAGGGCGAATTGCGCCGCGGAGACGCCCCGCGTCGCCGCATGGGCGGCGATGTCGGCGGCGATGTTCAGGCTTTCGGGCCGCCATTCCGTCTCCATCATGCGCTTGTCGCGGCGGGCGGCGCGGGTGCCTTCCGGCGGTGCGACATTCGCGCGGTACTTGCCCGTCAGCACGCCCCGCGCCAGCGGCGAATAGGGAAACACGCCGAGGCCGAGATGCGCGCAGGCCGGTAGGTGTTCCACCTCCACCATCCGGTTCAGCGCGTTGTAGAGGGGCTGGCTGACCACGGGGCGGTCGATGCCGGCTTCGTCGCAGAGGCGGCAGATTTCGGCCACGCGCCAGGCGCGGTGGTTGGAAACGCCGAAATAGCGGATCTTGCCGGCGCGGATCATGTCGGCCAGCGCGTGCACCACCTCCGCCAGTGGCGTGTCGTGATCCTCCTTGTGCAGATAGAGGATGTCGATGACGTCGGTGTTCAGGCGCCTGAGGCTGGCGTCCACCGCGCGCATGGCGTGGTAGCGGGACAGGCCGCGGCCGTTGGGGCCGGGTTCCATCGGGTTCGCCATCTTCGTCGCCAGCACCCACCAGCCGCGATCCTTGGCGATGGCGCGGCCGACCACTTCCTCCGACTTCCCGCCATTGTAGGTGTCGGCGGTGTCGATGAAGTTCACGCCCTGCTCCTTGGCGCGGGCGATGATGGCGTGGCTGTCGGCCTCCGTCGTCGCATCGCCGAACATCATGGCGCCGAGGCAGAGGGGCGAGACCTTGAGGCCGCTGCGGCCCAGCTTGCGGTAGTTCATCTGTTGCTTCCTGCCCGTTTGGTGGGCCGGAGAATGGTGGCTCAGCGCCGCCCGCGCAATCCGCCGCCGGCCAGGCGGTCCAGCCCAAGGTCCTGTGCCGCCAGCCTGGCATTGGCGTCCAGCAGGGGCGCGATGGCGGGGGCCTGGCGGGGCAGCAGCCGGGCGAAATCGGCCTCCACCTGCTCCATCACCTCCGCCAATTCGCCGCGGTAGGTGGCCTCGTCCAGCAGGGTCAGGCGGCCATGGCGGACGACCACGCGGCCATCGACCAGCACGGTATCCACGCCGCGGCCCGTCTCGGAAAACACGAGCTGGCGCGTGGCGCTGGTGAAGGGGAGCCAGGCGGGGTCGCGCAGATCCAGCAGCAGCAAATCCGCCTTCATGCCGGGGGCGATGGTGCCGATCTCGGCGTCCAGCCCCACGGCCCTGGCGCCGCCTGTGGTCGCCGCTTCCACGGCGTCGCAGGCCAGCACGCCGGCGGGTTCGGCATCGCTGCCCGCGGCCAGCAGGCTCATCATCTTCATGGCCTGGAACAGGTTCTGGCAGTCGCTGCAGGAATTGTTGTCGCAGCCCAACGCGACGCGCACCCCCGCGCGCTTCATCGCCGCCACGGGCGCCACGCCGTTCTTCAATTTCAGGTTGGCCAGCGGATTGTGGACGACGCCCGCACCGGATTCTGCGACCAGCGCGATCTCCTCCTCCGTGATGTGGACGGCATGGGCCAGCGTGGTGCGCGGCGTCAGCAGGCCGATGCGCGCCATGTGCCGCACCATCGATCCGCCATCCGCGCCGTAGATGCGCCGCGCCTTGGCGAGCTGCGCGCGGGTTTCATAGACATGCGTGAAGACCGGCAAGCCGTAGCGTTCGGAGAGATCCGCGATGCCCTCCAGCAAGGCGGTGGAGGATCGCTGCGGTCCCGACGGGCTCAGCGCCCAATGCAGCCGCGCCGGCAGCGGCCGCAGCCGCTTCAGCTGCGCTTCCACGAAGGCGAGGTCCGCGGCCGGGTCGCCAGGCTTGCCGCCGATGATCGCCGCGGCCTCCACCGACAAATCCGGCGCCATGAAGGGCGCGATGTCGAGGTCCGGCAGATCCCGCAGTGCGATGGAGAAGACCACGCGGATGCCGATCTCCGCATAGGCGGAGAGGATGGTATCCAGCGTCTCCTCATCCTGCGGCACCAGGCTGTTCATGTCCTGGATGGTGGTGATGCCGTTGCGCAGGCATTCCATCGCGCCGAGCAGCGTGCGCGCGCGGATCTCCGCCTTCGAACGCCTGCCCCAATAGGCGGGCTGCGAATGCAGCGCCCAGACATCGAAGGGCATGTCCTCGAAGCGGCCCTTCAGCAGCGCGTCGTAGGAATGGTAATGCGCACTGACGAGGCCGGGCATGAGGAGCCTGTCGCGCGCATCGATGATCTCGGCGCCCGGTGGCGGCACCAGGGGCGGGCCATCGGGGTCGCTGATGGCGGCGATGCGGTCGCCCACCACCAGTACGTCCCGCACCGCCGGGCGATGCGGGTCGCAGCCCGGGGTGAAGGCGCGGGCACCCCGGATCAGCAGCGCGGGCGCGATGGGCATGGGGGCCTCCTGTCCGTCAGGCCAGAAGGCCCTGCAAGCCACGCGCCGTGTCAGGCGCGGACCGGCACCACGACGCGATCCGCCGCGGGCGGCAGGAAGGTCCGGTTGAAGACCTCATCCGGCCGCGGCGTGCGCGGCAGTTCGAACACCTCCACCACCTGCGCGATGGCGCGACCCAGCCGCGCATCGTCGAGGTCCCCGGCACCGACGCGGGCCGCTTCCTCCGTCGCGATGATGGTGCGCCAGGCGAAGTCGATGCGCTGGCGCTCCATCTCCTGGTTGAAGGTGGGGTCGACGCGCTGCATGGCCTGGACGCCGACAGCGGGGTTGCGCACCGTCTCCAGCATCGCGCGGTTGATGGCATGCACCATGCCGCGCACCTGCTGCGGCCGGTCCCGGATCATGCGCTGGGATGCCATGACGCCGTTCGAATAGATGTCGATGCCGTGGTCGGCGAAAAGGAAGAAGCGATAGTCCCGGTCCGGGTTCTGGCCCAGCGCCAGCAGGTTGATGTAGGCGGTCACGGTGAAGACGGCGCCGATGTCGAACTGGTCGCGCAGGAGCATCGGCTCCTGCATCGCGGGGGCGATGTTCATCACCTCGTTCCGCGCCATGTCGAGGTTGTTCAGCCGCGCGAAGATGGGGATGAGGCGCAGCGCCGGCGAACCGGCGGAGCCGCCGATGCGGCGGCCCTGGAGGTCCTGGATGGTCCGGATGCCCGAGGAATTCTTCACCAGCAGGGCGAAGGGGGCCTTGTTGTAAATCTGGTATACCATCACCGGCGCCTCTCCGGGCCGGTTGGCTGCCTGCTGAATGATCGCATTCATGTCACCGAAGCCTGCTTCGTAGGCATTCGACATGATGCGGGTGATGGTGTTGGCGGACCCGTCGCCCTGGTCGATGGTCACGTCCAGCCCGGCTTCCCGGAACCAGCCGCGGTCCCGCGCCAGATAGTACCAGGAATGGACGCCCTGGAAGCGCCAATCCAGCGTGAAGCGCAGCGGCGTCAGCGCCTGGGCGGAAGCCGGGGCGGCCAGCGTCGCCAGGGGGGCTGCGGCCAGCAGGGCGCGGCGGGTGAAGGGCATGGGGCGGTTCCTTCCGGGATTGTGCCGCCCTCCGCCAGCAAGAACCGGGCCAATTATTGCCGATCCTTCATGTTCAGATCGCCCGCCCCGCGGCCTCGCCTTCCTTGATCGCGCTGTCGGCCCGGCGGGGCGCCAGCGCATCGCCGATGAGGCGCAGGTCCAGGCCCTGGGCGCGGCGCGGGGCGAGGGCGTGGAACAGGCCGTCCTGCGCCTCCGCCCCCAGCGCCAGCACCACCGTGTCGATCCCCTCCCGCACCACGTCTTCCTTCGTATAGACATCGCGCAGGCGCACGGTCGGTCCCTCGATCGCGACCAGTTCCAGATCGGTCGCGAAGCGCATGCCCATGCGCTTCAGCATCCCATAGGTCTTGCCCCAGTCGCGGCTGGCGGCGAGGTCCGGCGCGGGCTGGCCGAGCCAGGTGACGAATTCCACCTGCGCGCCCTGGCTGGCCAGGTATTCCGCCGTCACCACCGCCTGCCGCCCGCCGAGGCCATCATAGATGAGTGCCCGCTGGCCCGGCGCGATGCGGTCGCGCAGCGCCTCCATGTAGGAGAGGACATGGGGCTGGTCCGTGCCGGGCACCGGCGCGCCATTCCACTTCTCCGGCCGCAGCGGCGTCCAGCCATGGCGGAGGCCCTTCGATCCCGTGGCGATAACGATGGAGTCGTAGCCATCCGCCAGCAGCATGTCTTCCGTTGCGATCGTCTGGGTGCGGATCTGCACGCCCGCCTTCACGATCTGGCCCTCCAGCCAATCCGCGACGCCGGCGAGTTCCGTGCGCGACGGCGCGCGGGACCAGAGGCGAACCTGCCCGCCCAGTTCATGGCCGCGTTCGAACAGCGTCACCTCATGTCCGCGCTGCCGCGCCGTCAGCGCCGCGCGCATGCCGCCCGGGCCGCCGCCGACCACGGCGACCTTCCTCGGCCGCTCCGCGCGCTTCAAGGTGCCCGCGCCGAGTTCGCGTTCCTGCCCCGCGGCGGGGTTGTGGATGCAGGCGATGGGCGCCTGCGCGAAGATGGAGGACATGCACCAATTCGCACCGACGCAGGGGCGGATGTCCTCCGCCTCCGCCCGCTGCGCCTTGGCGACCCATTCGGGGTCCGCGATCAGCGCGCGCGCCATGGCGACGAAATCGCAGTCACCGGCGGCAAGATGCTTCTCCGCCTCCGCGGGGGTCACGATGCGGCCCACGCCGACAACCGGCTTGTCCACCGCCTGCTTCACCTTCCGCGTCGCCGCCATCTGGAAGCCGTGGCTTTCGGGTGAGGTCGGGTAGATCAGCATCCGGTTGAGATAGGTGCCGTGGCTGCAGGACACGTAGTCGACCAGGCCGGACGCCGTCATGCGCGCGGCGATCTCCGCCCAGTCATCCGGCCGCAGCCCGCCCTCATGCCCGTCATCACTGTTGATGCGCACGCCGACGATCATGTCCGCGCCACACTCCTCCCGCGTCGCCTGGATGATCTCCATCACCAGGCGCAGGCGATTCTCCAGGCTGCCGCCGAAGGCATCGTCGCGATGGTTGGTGGCGGGGGAGAGGAACTGGTTCAGCAGGTAGCCATGCGCCATCGAATGGACCTCGACGCCATCAAGGCCGCCTTCGCGCGCATGGCGCGCCGACAGGCGATAGCCTTCGCGGATCGCGTCGATGTCCTGCACGGTCATGACATGCGGCATCTCCCGGTACACCGCGCAGGGCACGGCGGAGGGCGCCCAGACCGGATGGCCGGAGGCCACCGAATTCGTCTCCCGCCCCCGGTGCCAGGGCTGCGCCAGCAGCAGCGCGCCGTGTTCGTGCACCGCATCGGCGATCTTGCGGTACTGAGGCACCATGCGCGGGTCATAGGACAGCGCCTTGCCGCGATAGGGCAGGGAGGTTTCGTGCACCGCCATGCATTCCATGGTGATGACGGCCACGCCGTGCTTCGCGCGTTCGGCGTAATAGGCCACGTGTTCATCGGTGAAGACGTGGTCCTTCACCAGCAGCGTCGCATGCGCGCTCATCCAGGTGCGGTTCCGCGCCACCTTGGGGCCGAGCCGCATGGGGCTGAACAGCGTCGGGTAGGGCGTGGCGTTCATGGCGCGGTGCTTTCCTGGTTGCGCCGAGCCTTGCCAGCGCGGGGCGGCGCGTCAAGACTGCGGCGGGGAGACAGGAACGGTGGTGGTGACGGAACTCGACGTCGATTGGGTTGTCGCGGGCACCGGTGCCGCCGGCGTCGCCGCCGCGCTGGCGGGCGTGATGCGCGGGATGCGCGTGGCGGTCATCGAGAAATCAGAACGCATCGGTGGCGCCACGGCATCGTCGCTGGGCGGGCTGTGGGTGCCGGATAATCACCTGATGGCCGAGGCCGGCCTCTCCGATACGCTGGACGATGCGCGGCGCTACATGGGCTTCCTCTCCGGCGGCTATGCGCTGCCGCCGATGACGGAGGCCTATCTGCAAGCCTCCCGCATCGCGCTGCGCGAATTCGCCGATGCCGGCGTGGCAATGCGGCTGCTGCGCGGCTTGCCGGACCATTATTTCCCGAGTGCGGCGGGATCGTCCCGCGACGGCCGCATGGTGGAAGCCGCGCCGATCATGCGCGACGCGCTGGGCCCCTGGGGCAACCGGCTGGAGGAAGGCGTCTACAACGAGGCCGGCGTCAGCTGGGGCGACGCCATCGCCTGGGGTGGGCTCGGCGCGCGCAACACCTGGCCGGAGGCGGAGCTGGAAGCACGCCGCGCCGGCCGCCTGCTGGCCGCTGGCCCCGCGCTGGTGGGGCAGTTTCTGCAGTGCCTGATGGCGGCTGATGTGCCGATCCTGGCCGGCTTTCGCGCCGAGCGCCTGCTGGTGGAAGGCGGGCGCGTTTGCGGCGTGGAGGGTACGGGCACGCGCATCACCGCGCGGCGCGGCGTGGTCCTCGCCACCGGCGGCTATGAGGGCAATGACGATTTGGTGAATCGCTTCGAGGGCCTGCCCGACTGGATGAACATCTTCCCGCGCAGCATCGAAGGCGATGGCCTGGTGATGGGCAGCGAGATCGGCGCCGCCACCTGGCGCGTGCCGAACAACCTGGCGATGCTGGTGGGCTATGCCATCCCCGCGCCCGCGCCGATGGAGGGCGAGGTCTTCTTCAGTGCCGGGCTGCGCGGCCTGTCCTATCCCCACAGCATCGTGGTGAACGACCGCGCGCAGCGCTTCTGCGATGAAAGCCAGTTCCAGCATGTGGTGGCGGGGCTGACGCGCTTCGACCTGGGCCAGCATCGGCACCCCAACCTGCCGGCCTGGATGCTCTTCGATGCCCAGTATTTTTCGAGATACAGCTTTGCGAGACGGCCACCGGGCGCGCCGATTCCGGAATGGGTGATTCAGGCGCCGACGCTGCGTGAACTGGCCGCGAAGATCGGGCTGGATGGCGCCGCGCTGGAAGCCACCGTCGCGCGCTTCAATGAGGGCGCGGCGCGGGGCGAGGACAGCGACCATGGCCGCGGCTCCTCCGCCTTCGCGCGATCCACCGCCGGCGATCCGAACGCGGCGCATCCCAATCTCGGCACGCTGGCGCAGGCGCCCTTTTGCGCGGTGCGCATCCGGCTCGGCGGCATCTCCGCCGCGGGGCTGCTGACGGACCCCGATGCGCGCGTGCAGCATGTGCGGGGGCGGCCGATCCAGGGTCTCTATGCCTGCGGCAATGCGGCGGCGCCGACGGAATCCGGCGCAGGCTACCAGGCCGGCGTGTCGCTGATGCGGGGCCTCACCTTCGGATGGCTCGCCGCGCGGCACGCCGCCGCATGAAGCGCCGCTTCGCCGACCTGGCCTGGGGGCAGGTGCATTACCGCATCGGCGGGGATGGCGGCGTGCCGCTGGTGATGCTGCATGGTGGCGCCGCCAATGGCGCGTCGCTGCTGCCCGCGGCCGGGCTGATCGCGACCACGCGCCTGGTGCTGGTGCCGGACCTGCCGGGCTGCGGGGAGAGCGACGCGCTGCCGATGCCGCAACCGGAGATCGACGACCTGGCCGATGCGCTGGTGGCGCTGCTGGATGCGCTGGGCCTGCCGCAGGTGGACATCCACGGCGCGCATCTCGGCGCGCGCATCGCGGTGGAGGCGGCGCTGCGCCACCCCGCGCGGGCGCGCCGCGTGATCCTGGATGGCGTCGGCTTCTATGAGGAGGCCGCGCGCCAGGCCATGCTGGCGCAGGTCGCGCCCGCCATCGTGCCGGATGCGGAGGGCGACTACCTGCATGCGGCCTTCGGCATGTGCCGCGCCTATTTCCGCTACTTCCCCTGGTTCGAAAGGGACGCCGCGCATCGCCGCGCCGGCCCGCCGCCTTCCGCCGCCGCCATCCATGCGAAGCTGCTGGAGGTGCTGCGGAACGGCACGACCTATCCGCGCGCCTACCACGCCGCGCTGCGCTACCGGATGGAGGATCGCCTGCCGCTGCTGCGCAGCCCCGCGCTGCTGGCCTTCGCGCGCACCGACAACGTCTTCCCCCAGCGCCATCGCGCGGCCGCGCTGCTGCCGGACGCGACGATGGTGGAAACGCCCGGCAGCGCGGACATCGCCACGACCGCCGCGATCTTCACGCGGTTCCTGGATGCACAATCCTTCCCACAACGAGGAGACGAACCATGACGGTGATCAAGCGCCGCACCCTGCTGGCGGGTGCCACGATGTTGCCCCTGCCCGCGCTGGCCCAGGCCGCCTGGCCGGCACGCCCCATCCGGCTGGTCGTTCCCTTCGCGCCCGGCGGCACCACGGATATCGTCGCGCGCATCCTGGCGGCCAACCTCCAGGAACGGCTCGGCCAGCCCGTGGTGTCGGAGAACCGGCCCGGCGCCGGGGCCACGCTGGCCTCCGCGCAGGTCGCGCAGGCGGCGCCGGATGGCTACACGCTGGTCGTTTCCAACAGCGCGTCGCACGGCATCTCGCCGACGCTGTTCCGCAATGTGCGCTACGATTCCATGGCGGATTTCACGCATATCGCGCTGGCCGCCACCACCTCCACCGCCATCGTGGTCAATCCGCGGTATGAGGCGCAGTCGATGGCGGATCTGATCCGCATCGGCCGCATGCGGCCGGACGGCCTGGATTTCGCGATTTCCGGCCATGGCACGACGACGCATCTGCTCGGCATGCGGATCGGGCTGGCGACGGGCATCAGGATGAACCCCATCCTCTATCGCGGTGCGGGCCCCGCGCTGATCGATGTCATCGCCGGGACGGTCGGGCTGTTCGTCGATGGGTTGCCGTCCTCCATCGGCCATCTCCGCGACGGCACGCTGCGGGCCATCGCGGTGGCGGATGCGCAGCGCAACCGGCACCTGCCGAACATCCCGACCCTGGCGGAGGCCGGGCTGCCGGGCATGACCTCCTATTCCTGGTTCGGCGTGTCGGGGCCGAAGGGCATGGCGCCGGCGGTGGTGGAGCGGCTGAACACCGAGATCCGCGCCATCCTGCAATTGCCCGCGGTGCGGCAGCGCTACAACGAACTCACCGCCGATGCGCCGGACATGACGCCCGCCCAGTACGCCGCCTTCATCGAGGAGGAGGTACGGGTGTGGGGCGAGGTCGTGCGCGCCACCGGCGCGACGGCCGACTGATTCCCGGCACACGCCTTGCAAGTCTCTTGCTCCGAACGCGATCGAAACGGCAGGCTTGTCTGCCGCACGGTCGCGGCTTCGGCGTATACAGCAGGAGGATGCCCATGATGCGTGCACCGACACGGCGTAGCGTGCTCTCCACCGGCCTGGCGGCCGGCATCCTTGCCGCACCAGGCGTGCGCGCCCAGGCGGCGCGGCGCCGGGTCCGCTTCTGCCTGGACTGGACCTGGCAGTCCGCGCATTCCGCCTGGACGCTGGCGGCCGATCGCGGCTTTTTCAGCGAAGCCGGGATCGACGTGCAGATCGACCGCGGCTTCGGATCCGGCGACACCATGACGAAGGTGGCCGCCGGCACCTACGATATCGGCTTCGCCGACACCAACCTGCTGCTGAAGTTCAACCATGAGAACCCGACGGCGCAACTCACCTCCGTCTTCATCCTCTACGATGCCTCGCCGAATGCGGCGATCTTCCTGAAATCCTCCGGCATCACGAAGCCGAAGGACCTGGAGGGCCGGAAGATCAGCGTGACGGACGGGGAGGGCACGCGCCTCCTCTTCCCCATCTTCGCCCGCGCCAACCAGCTCGACATGTCGAAGATCGAGCTGCTGTCGGTGACGGCACAACTGCGGGACACGATGGTGGTGCAGCGCCGCGCCGATGCGACGCTGGGCTTCCTGACGACGACGGCGCTGAACATGGTGGGCGCCGGCGTGCCGCGCGGCGATATCGGCTGGCTGCAATACAACAGCTGGGGCGTGGCGCTGTATTCCTCCGGCCTCGTGGTCCGGAAGGACTACGCGGAGCGCAACCCAGAGGCCGTTTCCGCCTTCATCGCCGCCACCATCCGCGGGCTTCGCGCCATGCTGGCCGATCCCGTCGCCGCCATGGCGTCGCTGAAGCGGCGGGAGGCGCTGATCGACGAGGCCATCGAGATCAGCCGCAACGAGTTGATCAACGAGGTCGCGCTGCTGACCGCGAATGTGCGTGCCAATGGCGTCTCCACCGTCGATCGTGCGCGCTTCGAAGCCTCCGCCGCGCAGGTGGCGGAGGCCTTCCAGATCCCGATCCGCCCGCCGATGGATTTCACTTATACGGATCGGTTCCTGCCGGCGGATCGGAAGATCATATAGCGCCCCGCTCGGCGACACCCTTGGGGATGCGGCCCATGCTGCGGGCCGTATCCCAGACCCGCCGGATGGCCGCGGCGCCGCGCTTCACCACCGCGGCTTCATCCGCCACCACCACGCGATGGTCGCGCAGCAGGGCCACGCCATCCACCAGCAGGCTGTGCAGATCGGCGGCCACGCCATTGGTCAGCAGCGCCTGCAAGGGGTTCCAGACGGGCTGGTAGCGTGCGCCCGCCAGGTCGAACAGCAGCAGGTCCGCCGTGGCGCCCGGCGCCAGCGTGCCGAGGTCGTGCCGCCCGATCGCCGCCGCGCCATCGGCCGTGGCGGCGCGCAGCATCCGTTCGGCGGAGGCGATGCCCGCCCGGCCCGCCTGCACCTTCGCCAGCATCTGCGCCGCGCGCAGCTCCGCCACCATATCCAGCCCCACGCCATCCGTGCCGACGCCGAGGCGGATGCCGCTGTCCAGGAACCGCGCGAAGGGAACGCCGAATCCGCTGCGCGCGAAGGCATAGGGGCAGGAGGCGACGGCGGCGCCGTATTCCCTGATGATCGCGAGTTCGTCATCCGTCGCCATCACGCAATGCGCCAGCACGGTGCCGGGCCTGAGCAGGCGGAGGTCGCGGAGATGCTCGATCGGCGACTTGCCGTAGCGCTCGCGCACGATGTCGAGCTCCACCTGGCTCTGCGCCGCATGGATGGTGAGGGGGCAGCCGATCTCCTCCGCCGTGCGCCCGATCTGCTGGAGGAGCTCCGGCGTGCAGGTGTCCAAGCCGTGCGGCCCATAGCCCACGCGCGTCCGGCCCATCGGGCCTTCGTCGTATCGATGAAACAGCGACAGCACCGTGTCGAAGCCGGTATCGGCGGCGGGCGGGGCCGTGATGGGCTTGCCGTCCGGCGTCATGTCCATCTTCGGCGTGGAGAAGAGGTAGGGGCAGGAATAGGTGCGCAGGCCGAGGCGCCTGCCGCGCTCGATGAAGGGCGCCTGTTGCAGGCGCCAGACATCCATGATCGTCGTGGAGCCGCCCTTCAGCGTCTCCAGCAGCGCCATCTCCGCGACATCACCGATCTCCTCCGGTGACAGCGTCTCCGCCGCGATGTCGCCCATCGGCATCAACAGGGAATAGACGATGTCGCCGGGCAGGTCGCCATCGCCGATGTCGTCGGCCAGGCCCCGGAACAGCGGCGCGGAGAAGGCGTGGTTGTGGAGGTTCACGAAGCCCGGGATCAGCAGGCCGTCCGGCAGCGTGATGCGCTCCGCCTCCATCGTCGGGCGGTCGCGCGTGACATCGGCGATGCGGTTGCCCTGCACCACCACGTAGTGATCGCCGCGCAAGCCGCCGGCCGCATCCCAGATCCAGCGCGGCTCGATGATCAGCGTGGTGGTCATGGGCGGCTCCGGTGAGGGTTGCGGGAGCGTATCAGCGGCGCAGGAAATCCCGCAACGGGATGACGGTTTCCGCCGGCGCTTCCTCCATCGGCACATGGCCGATGCCGGGGAAGGTCACCACGCGGCTGTCGCGCAGCACGGCGGTGTAGTCGGCGGCGTTGGCGACGGGCACCATCGCATCGGCCTGGCCCCAGAACAGCAGGGTTGGCGCCTCGATCCGCCGCAACAGTGGCACGGGGTCCACCAGCACGCCCTGTGCCATGCGGTCCAGGATCGCCTGGCGGATGCCGGGCGCCAGCAGCATGTCGCGATAGCGCGCCAGCACCGCATCGGTCAGCACGGCGGGATTGCCATAGGCGGGCGCCAGGCTCGGCCGCAGCATCATGTCCGGCAGGGTGTAGGGCAGCACGCGCGCGATCAGCGGCACCGATGGCGTGGTGCCATAGCCGCGGCCGGGACTCGCGAAGCCATCGGGCGCCATCAGCACCAGGCGATCGACGCGCGCGGGGTGCGTGGCCGCGAAGGTCCAGGCGATGCGCCCGCCCATGGAACTGGCGACGATGCTGGCACGCGGCAGCGCCAGATGGTCCATCAGCGCCAGGATCACGGCGAGGCTGCGCGCATCGCTGTAGTCGCCGGTCGGGTCCGGCCCCGTCAGGCCGAAGCCCGGAAGATCGAAGCGGATGACGCGGAACTCGCTCTCCAGTGTCCTCGCCCAATCCTCCCAGGTGTGGAGGGAGGAAGCGAAGCCGTGCAGGAAGATCACGGGCGGTGCGGCGCGCGGCCCGGTGTCCCGCACATGCAGGCGCAGCCCTGCCACGGGCTGGAAATCCGCGGGGCGGGCATATTGCGCCTCCAGCTCCGCGCGCGGCCTGTCCGGCGTGTAGAGCCAGCCACCGCCGAGCAGCAGGACGACCAGCGCGATGATGGCGGCGAGGGTCAAAGCGCGGGGCACCGCAGCATATCCGCGGCGATGCGGCGCGGCAGCCAGCGCCCATCGGTGACATCGCCCAGGAAGCGATCGCCTTCCACCACCACCTTGCCGCGCAGCATGGTGAGGCTCGGCCAGGCCGTGACTTCCCACCCCTCCCACGGCGTGTAGTCGCTTTCGTGCAGCGTGGCGGCGGAGAGGATGCGCGGCGTCGGGTCCAGCAGCACGATGTCGGCGTCCGATCCCACCGCCAGCACGCCCTTGCGCGGATAGAGGCCCATGATGCGCGCCGCATTCGTCGATGTCAGCGCCACGAACTCCTCCATCGAATAGCCGCGCTTCGTGACCATGTGGGTGTACATCAGGCCGAGGCGCGGCTCGATCGTCACATTGCCGCCGGTCACGTCATCCACGCGCACGCCGCGGGTCTTCTGGTCCTTCGGGCAGCAGATGCCATCCGTACCGATGCAGGAGACGCCGCCCGTGCGCGTCGCGGTCCAGAGCGAGGCCTGGTCCTCCGGCGCCTTCAGCGAGGGATAGGTGTGGTACATCTGGCCGTCAGGCTGCCTGTAGTCGTCCTGCGTGGCCAGAAGATAGAGCTGCAACGTCTCCCCATACACCGGGAAGCCCTTGGCGCGGGACCGCTCCACGGCCTCGATCCCCGTCCTGGCGGAGATGTGCATCATGTAGATCGCGGCGTGTTCGACATTCTCCGCCAGGCGGATCACGCGGTTGAAGGACAGGTCCTCCGACAGCGAGGAATGCACCTCCGCCATATGCTCGAAGCCCATGCGGTCCTCCCGCATCAGCTTCTCATACATATGCATGACGAGGTCGTTGTCCTCCGCATGGATGACGGCGAGGCCGCCTTCCTTTGCCGTGACCTTCATGATCTCCCAGATCGAGCCATGCGGGATCATGCGGCCGCGGCGTGAGGGGGTGATGTCGGTGGTGAAGATCTTCACCGTGCTGTGGCCGGCGCGGATGGCATCGCCGAGTTCGAGGAGCGTCTGCGGCGCGACGTTGCCCTGCAGCATCACGTGGTAGGCGTAGTCGGCGTGGCAGGCGCCGATCCAGTCCCGGTCGCGGCGCGCGATGGCGTCCGGGATGGTGTCGCCGGGATGGACCACGCAGAAATCGAGCATCGTCGTCGTGCCGCCGAACAGCGCGGCGCGGCTGACCTGCGCGGGCGGCGCGCTGTAGCGCATTGTCGTCTCGCCCGGCAGCATCAGCGGCCAGGCGCAATGCACATGCGGGTCGATGCCGCCGGGGATCACGAATTGTCCCTGCGCATCGATGACGCGCTGCGCGCCGATGGCGGCGAGCGAACCGGCCTCCCCGATCTGGGTGATGCGTTCGCCGGTGATGCCGATATCGGCGGGCATGCAACCCTGCGGCAGGACGGCGGTGCCGCCGGTGATCAGCGTGTCGAACATCGCGGGCACTCCTGTCTCAAGCGGCACCGGCTTCGGCGAAGCGGTCCAGCAATTCGTCGCGCGGCATGTCCTGGGCGATGATGACGAGGCGCGATCGGTGGTCCTCATCCGGCCAGGCCGCCAGGCGTTCGGGCGTGTAGAGCGTGTGCTGCACGGCGTTGATCAGCACGGGGGCGCCGGGCTGGTCGGCGAATTCCACCAGGCCCTTGAGGCGCAGCAGATCCTCGCCGCGCTCCGCCGCCAGGCGGCCCAGCATGCGCGCGAAGGAAAGGCGCGTGGGGGGCTGCGTCAATACGAGCGAATGGGTGGCGATCCCCGCGCCATGGGTGGGGGTCACATCCTCGCAGCGCAGCCAGCCGCCGCGGCGGCCATCGCCATGCCAGGCGTCGCGGAACAGCAGCGCGGGCAGGTCGTCGCAGGCGTCGGAACGCAGCAGTTCCGCCGCCGCATTCAGTCCGCGCAGCTGCGCCAGCAGCGCGTCCGCGGGTTCGGCCACATCGCATTTGGTCAGCAGGATGCGGTCCGCGATGGCCACCTGCCGCGCGGATTCCGCGTGCCGGTCCAGCGCGCGCGCGCCATGCACCGCATCCACCAGCGTCACCACCGTATCCACGCGGAAGTCGCGTTCCAGCGCCGGCAGGGCAGCCAGGGTGTAGAGCAGCGGCGCAGGATCGGCGAGGCCGCTGGTTTCCACCACCAGCCGCGTGACATCCGGCAGATCGCCGGCGCGCCGCCGCGTCGCGATGCGGTCCAGCGCGCGCGCCATGTCGTCCCGCACCACGCAGCAGAGGCAGCCACTGGGCAGCGCCACGACGCGCTCCTCCACCGCTTCCAGCAGCAGATGGTCCAGCGCGATCTCGCCGGCTTCGTTCACCAGCACCAGCGTGCCCGCCAGCGCGGGGTCGCGCAGGGCGCGGGCGAGCAGCGTCGTCTTGCCGCTGCCGAGGAAGCCCGTGAGGATCGAGACCGGCAGCCGGTTCATGCGGTGCTGGCGGCATCCAGCGTGGCGATCGCCGCCGCATCCAGCGCCAGCGTCGCGCCGCGCAGCAGCGCCGCCAACTGCTCCGGCGATGTGGCGGAGGCGATGGGCGCGGCCAGCGCCGGGCGCGTGCGCAGCCAGGCAATGGCGACCTCCACCGGTGCCGCGCCCAGCCGTGCCGCGACGGCATCCAGCGCCGCGACCACGCGCCAGCCGCGGTCATTCGCATAGGCCGCCAGGGCCTTGGCGCGCGGCCTTCCCTCGATATCCGCTGTACTGCGGTACTTGCCCGTCAGGAAGCCGGCGGCGACGCCGTAGAAGGGGATGACGGCGACGTTGCGCGCGACGCAGAGGGGTTGCAGCGCGTCCTCGAACTCCGCCCGGTCCATCAGATTGTATTTGGGCTGCAGGGTCGCGTAGCGGGGCAGACCCTGGGCCTCCGCCACATCCAGCGCCTCCGCCAACTGCGCGGCGTCGTAGTTGGAGGCACCGATGGCGCGCACCTTCCCCTGTTCGATCAGAAGCTGGAAGGCGCCGAGGGTTTCCGCGATGGGCACGGCGGGATCGGGGCGGTGGGCCTGGTAGAGGTCGATGTGATCGGTGCCCAGGCGCTTGAGCGAATCCTCGACCGATTGCGCGATCCAGCGCGGCGACAGGCCCGTGCGGTCCGGCGCGAGTTCCATGCCGACCTTGGTCGCGATCATCACGCGGTGGCGCGTGCCGCGGGCCTTCATCCAGGCGCCGATGATCGTCTCGGACTCCCCGCCGACATGGCCCGGCACCCAGCGGGAATAGACATCCGCCGTGTCGATGGCGTTGAAGCCGGCATCGACGAAGGCATCGAGCAGGCGGAAGGACATCGCCTCATCCGCCGTCCAGCCGAAGACATTGCCGCCGAACATCAGCGGCGCGATGGAGAGCCCCGTGCCGCCGAGGGGATGCCGTTCCGGTGCCATGCGCGCGCGCTCCTGTCCTTGCACGGGCGAGTGTTCGCCCGTGCCGCGCGCGGGTCAATCGCCGCGATCAGTTGATCCGGCCGAGCAGCCCCCGGACGATGACCTGCGCCTGGATCTCGGCCGCACCCTCGAAGATGTTAAGGATGCGGCTGTCGCAGAGCACGCGGCTGATCGGGTATTCGATGGCGTAGCCATTGCCGCCATGCACCTGCAGCGCGTTGTCGGCATTGGACCAGGCGACGCGCGCGGCGAGCAGCTTGGCCATGCCGGCCTCGATATCGCAGCGCCTTCCGGCATCCTTCTGGCGGCCGGAGAAGTAGGTGAGCTGCCGCGCCATCATCGTCTCCGCCATCATCCAGGCGATCTTGCCGTGGACGCGGGGGAAATGGAGCGTGGCCTTGCCGAACTGCTTGCGGTCCCGGGCATAGGACACCGCGAGTTCCAGCGCGTTCTGCCCGACGCCGAGCGCCCGCGCGGCGGTCTGGATGCGGGCGCTTTCGAAGGTTTCCATCAGCTGCTTGAAGCCGCGGCCCTCGACGCCGCCGAGGAGCGCGGAGGCGGGAACCTCGAACCCGTCGAAGGTGATCTCGTATTCGCGCATGCCGCGATAGCCGAGGACATGGATCTCCGTCCCCGCCATGCCCTTCGCCGGGAACAGATTTTCGTCAGTGCCGCGGGGCTTTTCCGCGAGGAACATGGACAGGCCCTGGTAGCCCGTCGATCCGGGATCGGTGCGGACCAGCAGGGTCATCACATCGGATCGTGACCCATGGGTGATCCAGGTCTTGGCGCCATAGACGCGATAGATGTCGCCATCGCGCACCGCGCGGGTGCGCAGGCTGCCGAGGTCCGATCCCGTATCGGGCTCCGTGAACACCGCCGTCGGCAGGATTTCGCCCGACGCAATGCCCGGCAGGAACTTCTGCTGCTGCTCGGGCGTGCCGGCCAGGCGGATCAGCTCCGCCGCGATCTCGGAGCGCGTGCCGAGCGAACCCACGCCGATATAGCCCGCGCTCAGCGCCTCCGAGACCAGGCACATCGCGACCTTGCCGAGGCCGAGGCCACCGAATTCCTCCGGCACGGTCAACCCGAAGACGCCCATCTCCGACAGTTTCGCGACCAGGTCGAGCGGGATCAGCTCGTTGCGCTGATGCCAGCCCTGGGCGAAGGGCGTGACCTCGGCGGCCGCGAACTTCACGAACTGGTCCCAGGTCGCTTCCAGCAGCTCATCCTGGAGATGCGGCGCGCCATACAGCCCCTCCGCGGCCGACAGCGCGAGATCATGCCGCACGGCTTCCAGCGCGCGGGGATCGGACAGCGCGGCGAGCGCAGGTTCCGCCAGGAAGCGCGCCACATCCTCGGCGGGAACGCCAAGGTCCTGCGGGCGCACCATCTCCACCTGGCTCATCGGAATGCCGCCGGCGAGCTGTGCGAGGTACTCGGCGAAGCCGAGATGCAGGATGCCCTGCTCCACCGGGGTGAAGCGGCCGGCTTCCTGCAACCGTTCGGCCCAGCGCAGCGTCTCCCGCAGCGCCTCCACATAGGTCGCGACCCAGGCGAGGCCGTGCGCCGCGAATTGGTGGCGCTCAAGCGCCGCCGCATCCACGCGGCCGCCCGGCGCCACCAGCGCGGCCACCTGGCGCCGCGCCACATCGGCCAGGCGTTCCGCCGCCACCAGCCCGGCGCCGGCCTGTGCCAGCAGGTCCCGCGCCTCGATCCGTACCATCGCGTCCATGTCAGTGATCCTTGGCGCCGGCGACGATGCCGGCATCATGCAGTTTCCCGATCGCCGACATGGTGAGGCCGAGGCGTTCCGCCAGAACCATGTCGGTATGCTCGCCAAGCCGTGGCGCCGGCACGGGCGGCAGCCGCACCGCGGGGCCGCCGAAGCTCAGCGGGATGGCCGGCGCCAGCAGGCGGCCGATGCCGGGCTGGTCGATGTCCGCGAACATCGGATTGGCGGTGGAGCATCGCGCATCCTCCCGCACCAACTGCCCGAAATCCTGGTAGGGCCCCCAGAGGATGCCGCTGCCCTCGAAGGCCGTGGTGATCTCGGCGAGTGTGCGCTTGGCGAACCAGGGCGCCAGCACGGCGGAGATGGCGTGCCGCGCCTCGAACCGCCCGCCTTCGTCATCCAGGTCCACATCGAGCATGGGGCCGATCATCGCGATCTTCTCGCTGAGGCCCGTCGCCTTCCCGATCGCCTTCCATTGCCGGCCGGAGATGGCGGCGATCATGATGCGTCGCCCGTCGCGGGTCGGGAAATCCTTGCCATAGGCGCCGTAGAGATCATTGCCGAGCGGCGGCCGCACGGCGCCATTCACCTGGACATCCGCGACATAGCCGAGGTTGGCGACCGTCGCGAGCATCACATCCGACAGCGCCAGCGTCACTTCCCGCCCCTGGCCATCGCGCCGGCGCGCGCGTTCGGCCGCCAGCAGGCCGGTCGAGAGGTAGAGCCCGGCCGCGACATCCCAGGCCGGCAGCACATGGTTCACGGGATCGCCGCCGGTGCCCGTGGCCATGGGGAAGCCGCTGGCGCAATTCACGGTGTAGTCCACCGCGCCCGACCCATCATGGTTGCCGGTCAGCTTCAGCATGATGAGGTCGGCGCGCTTCGCCGACAGCGCCGCATGGCTCATCCAGCCGCTGGCGGGCAGGTTGGTCAGCAGGATGCCGTTGCCCTCGCCGGGGCGGGTGATGAGGGCGGTGGCGATCTCCCGCCCCTCCGGCGTGTTCAGCGCCAGGCAGACGGAGCGCTTGCCCTTGTTCAGGCTGGCCCAGTAGAGGCTGTTGCCATTGGGCGCGAGCGGCCAGCGGCCATGGTCGATATTGCCGCCGATCGGGTCGATGCGGATGACCTCCGCCCCCATCTGCGCCAGCGTCATGCCGCCCATCGGTGCCGCGACGAAGGCCGAGACCTCCACCACGCTGAGATCGGCAAGGATGGCGTCACTGGTCATGCGATGGCCCCGGGCGTGTTGCTACCCGCCAGTATAGCGCGCCGCCCGCGCCCGCCCACCCTTGACCTGAATGACCACCCGTGATGGACCCGGGGCCAGGCAAGAAGGAAGGCCCCCATGAAAATCATCGTGCTGCCCGGCGACGGCATCGGCCCCGAGATCACGGAAGCCACCACCGGCGTGCTCCGCGCAGCCTCCGAGGCCTTCCAGCTTGGCATCGAGATGGAGCATGATGTGGTGGGGCTGGAGAGCTTCCGCCTGCACGGCACCACGGTGAAGCCGGAACTGCTGGACCGCGTGAAGGCGGCCGACGGCTTCGTGATGGGGCCGACCTCGACGCTCGACTACAAGAAGGGCGATGCGAAGCAGGTCGGGCCCTCGGCGTTCTTCCGCAAGGGGCTCGACCTCTTTGCCAATATCCGTCCGGCGCGGACCTATGCGGGCATGCCCGCGCGGCTCGGCCAGTTCGACCTGGTGGTGGTGCGGGAGAATACGGAAGGCTTCTATGCCGACCGCAACATGGAAGCGGGCAACGCGGAGATCCTCGTCACGCCCGACGTCGTCGTCTCGCTCCGCAAGATCACGCGCCCGGCCTGCCTGCGCATCGCGCGCAGCGCCTTCGAACTCGCGGGGCGTCGCCGCAACAAGGTGACGGCGGTGCACAAGGCCAATGTGCTCAGCGTCGGGGATGGCATGTTTCTGGCGTGCTGCCGGGAGGTCCAGAAGGATTTTCCGGAGATCGAACTCGAGGAAATCATCGTGGACGCGATGATGGCGCATGTCGTGCGCAATCCCGCGCGCTTCGACGTCATCGTCACCACCAACATGTTCGGCGACATCCTCTCCGACCTCACGGCGGAGATGTCGGGCAGCCTCGGCCTGGGCGGGTCGCTGAATGCGGGGGCGGAGACGGCGATGGCGCAGGCCGCGCATGGATCGGCGCCGGACATCGCGGGGCAGGGCATCGCCAACCCCGCCTCCCTCATTCTCTCCGCCGCGCTGCTGCTGTCCTGGCACGGCCGCCGCAAGGGGGAGCCGCGCTATGTGGAGGCCGGCACGGCGATCGAGCAGGCGATGGCGGATGCGATCGCCGCCGGCGAATGCACGCGCGACATCGGCGGCAAGCTCGGCACGGCCGCGGCGGGTGCAGCGGTCGCGGCGCGCCTGAAGCGTTAATTTTTTCCTGCCCTCAAGCGCCGGGCGGCCCCTCCGGGGCCTTGGCTCGCCGCATAAGCGGCGGCGCCCGTTCGGGCGCTCGGCCGACTTCGTCGGCCGCAGGTCGCTCCTCGCGCCGTTGGCTAGCGCCGCGCCGCCAGGGCTGCCCAGACCCGGGCCGGGGTCATGGGCAGCTCGATATGCGTCACGCCATCCGCCGCCAGCGCGTCGATCACCGCATTGGCGATGGCGGCGGGGGCGCCATTGGTCGGCAATTCGCCGACGCCCTTGATGCCGAGGATGTTGTTGGGGCTGGGGGTGGGGACGGAGATCCAGTCCAGGTCGGGAAAATCCCCGGCGCGCGGCATGGCGTAGTCCATCAGGGTCGCGGCCTGCATCTGGCCGTCCTCGTCATAGCGCGCATCCTCCATCAGCGCCTGGCCGATGCCGGCGGCATAGCCGCCATGCAGCTGGCCGCCGAGCAGCAGCGGGTTGACCACCAGCCCCGCATCGATGGCGGCGGCGAAGCGGTCCAGCGTCACGGCGCCGGTCTCGGGGTCCACCTCCACCTCCGCGATGGCGATGCCGGTGGGCCAGGTCTCGACCGTGTCGGCGAAATCCGCGCTGGCCTTCATGCCGCCGAGGCGGCGCGCGAGGTCCGGCAGCGTGATGCGGCGATCGGTGCCGGCGATGATGTAGGCGCCGGCTTCGAAGGCGATGTCGATCGGCGCGGCTTCCAGCGCCTCCGCCGCCGCATCGCGCCCCTGCTCGATCAGCGTGTCGGCGGCGCGGGTCATGGTGGCGCCGGAGATGATGGTCGAGGAGGAGCCGCCGGTGCCGCCGCCGCGCGGGATGCGATCGCTGTCGCCCTGCACGATGCGGATCAGCGCGGGGTCGAGGCCGAGCCGCGCGGCGAGGATCTGCGCATAGGCGGTGGCATGGCCCTGGCCCTGGCTCTGCGTGCCGGTGCGGGCTTCCACCGTGCCATCGGGCAGGATGGTGACGCCGGAGGTCTCCGTGCCCCAGCCGCCGGAGCCGTGCAGGTGACAGGCGAAGCCGCGGCCGCGGCGGAGGCCCTTCGCGCGGGAGGCGTCGCGGCGGGCGGCGTAGCCGGCCGCATCGGTGCGTGTCAGCACCGCGTCCATCAGCGCGGCGTAGTCGCCGCTGTCGTAGCGGTAGCCGAGCGCGGTGGCGTAGGGGAAGGCAGCGCGCGGGATCAGGTTGAGGCGCCGCAGCGCGACGGGGTCGCGGCCCGTCTCCCGCGCCGCCTGGTCCACCAGGCGTTCCAGCAGCACCAGCGCCTCCGGCTTCCCCGCGCCGCGCACGGCATCGACGGGGGCGGTGTGGGTGAAGGCGCAGCGGAGGTGGAGATGCGCGGCCGGGATGGCGTAGAGGCCGGTGATGACCTTGGCCATGCCGCCGGTCGGGATGGTGGGGTTCACCGTGGAGACATAGGCACCGAAATTCGCCACCCCCTCCACGCGGATCGCGGTGAAGCGGCCATCGGCATCCAGCGCGAGCGCAGCTTCGGCGACGAGGTCCCGCGCATGGGTATCGGCCAGGTGATGCTCCGTGCGGTCCTGCACCCAGCGGACATCGCGTTCCAGCCGCATCGCGGCGAAGACGGAAAGCGCCTGTTCGGGATAGGGCGGCAGCTTGGGGCCGAAGCCGCCGCCGACATCCTCCGTCACCACGCGCAAGGCTTCGCGCGGGATCTTCAGGATGTGGTCGCAGAGGATGCGATGCAGCAGGTGCACGCCCTGGGATGGCGTGGTGAGCGTGACGCACCCCGCCTGCCACTGCGCGAGGGCCCCGCGCGGCTCGATATAGCCGGCCAGGATTCGGGGGGATCGGAAGGCGACGCGCGCCACATGCGCGGCGGCGGCAAAGGCGGCGTCCACCGCGCGTGCATCGCCCTTGTGCCAGTCGCAGACCAAATTGCCGGGGGCTTCGTCATGCACAAGCGGCGCATCGGGACGCAGGGCATCGTCGCCGCGCACCACGGCCGGGAGGGGATCGTACTCCACCATGATGGCTTCCGCCGCGTCGCGCGCCTGGGCGAGCGTTTCCGCCGCCACCATGGCCACGATCTCCCCGACATGGCGGACGCGGTCGCGGGCGATGGGCAGGCGGGGCGGTTCGATGTGCCGGCGGCCAGCCGGGTCCTTGATCTCCGTCACCGCGGGGTTGTGGCCGAGCGTGGCGGTATCCGCCGCCGTGATGATGGTGGCGACACCCGGCATGGCGCGGGCTTCCGCGGCATCGATGGCGACGATCCGCGCATGGGCGTGCGGGGAGCGCAGGAACACCGCCTGCAGCGCGTGGGGCGCCGCCGCATCGGCCATGTAGCGGCCGCCGCCGGTCAGCAGGCGGGGATCCTCCAGCCGCCGCATCGGCGAACCGAGACCCGGTAGGACGTCGAAGGCCATGCGTGCTCCCCTGGATGCGGGGACCATTGCCGCGCGGGGCGGCGATTGCAACCGCGGGCCGGCGGTGCCTAGGCTGCGCTGGGATACAAGGGGTGCGGGCGATGGTGACGAGGCGGGCGATGCTGGCGGTGGGCCTCTCGGCACCGGCCGTGATCCGGCAGGCGGGGGCGCAGGAGGCCTGGCCGAGCCGACCGGTGCGCGTGATCGTGCCGTTTGCCGCGGGCGGCGGCGCGGATCTGGTGGCGCGGGCGGTCTCGGCCAAGCTGCAGGAGCGGCTCGGGCGGCAATTCGTCATCGACAACCGGCCGGGTGGGGCAGGCAATATCGGCACGGATGCGGCGGCCAAGGCGGCGCCGGACGGCTACACCCTGCTGATCACCGGGCCGAGCCATGTGAACAACGCGCATCTTTTCCGCAGCCTGCCCTTCGACCCGATCCGGGGCTTCGCGCCGGTCTCCCTGCTCACCTCCGCGCCCTATGTGCTGATCGCCGATCCGGCGCTGCCGCTGCGGAGCCTCGGCGACCTGATCGCGGCGGCGAAAGCGAGGCCGGGGGCGTTGTCCTATGGCTCTGCCGGCAATGGCACGGCGGGGCACCTGGCGATGGAGATGATCAAGACGCAGGCGGGCATCGACATGGTGCATGTGCCCTATCGCGGCAGTCCGGCCGTGCTGACGGACATCATGGGTGGGCGCATCGCGGTGGCCTTCGACAATGTCTTGTCCTCCGCCCCCGGCATCGCGGCGGGGCAGTTGCGGGGCCTGGCGGTGAGTGGCGCGCGGCGGGCGCCGGCGCTGCCGCAGGTGCCGACCATCGCCGAAAGCGGCCTGCCGGGCTTCGATGTGACGGTGTGGCAGGGTGCGTTGTTCCCGGCGGGCACGGACCCCGCGATCGTCGCGCGGCTGGGGGCGGAGATGGGCCTGGCGATGCAGGCGCCGGATCTGCGGGCGCGGCTGGCGGAGCTGGGGGCGGAGGCGATCGGCGGCATGCCCGCCGATTTCGCCCGTTTCCTGGACCAGGAGATGCGCGTCTGGGGCGAGGCGGTACGCCAGACCGGTGCGCGCCTCGACTGAGCTACAGCACCCGTTCGACGGCGACCGCGCGGCAATCCATCTCGTAGTCCAGCCCCACCACCGGCGGCCGGCAGAACTGCCATGTGACGCCGTGGCGCGCCGCGCCGCGCGCCACCAGCGCCGCCGCCAGGAAGGGGTGGATGTCGTGCACGGTATAGGCCTGCACGCCGGTGGTCATGGCCCAGCTGCCGTCGAGCGCACCCATGCGGCGTTCCATTTCCCCCAGCACCCAATCGGCCTTGCGGCGCATCCCGCCAGCGGAGGTGTCGTCGAGGGCGATGATGTGGTCGCGGTAGTTGGCGTGGCCTTCGGGGGCTTCCCCGCTGCCGGCGACGACGAAGCTGGGCGCGGCGCCGGCATCGGGGATGGTGTAGCTGAAGGCGTGGAAGCCGGGCTCCGCGGGGGGCGCGATCTCGGGGCAGACATTGCTGCGCGCCACGGGGTTGCGGCCGTCCACCAGCACGCCCCATTCGCCCAGCACCGCGGCATAGGCGCGGTTGAAGGTGACGAATCCGTCTTCCGTGAAGGGGGCGGGGGAGCGGAGCTCGCAGGCGCAGAAGGCGTTCAGCGGCCGGCCCAGCGCGGCCAGGTGGGCCGCGATGCGGCGCCAGCCTTCCGCCATCGGCACCGGCTCCGCGAAGCGGGCGCGTTCCAGCCGGAAGCCCGGCAGCGCGGCGACGCCGCCGGAATACTGGAAGACGCCGGGCATGAAGCGGAAGCCGGCCTGCGGGACGGGGATGGCGGTCACGGCATGATCCTTCCGGGCTGCGCGGGCAGGCTACGCAGCGCGGCGCGCGGCCTCAATCCGGCTTGATGTTGCCGCGGCGCACGACCTCACCCCATTTCGCGATCTCGGCGCGCTGGAAGGTGGCGAATTCGTCGGGTGACGTGCCGATGAGGTCGAGGCCGAGCACGGCGGAGCGCTCCGCCACCTCCGGCACCCGGAGCGCGGCGGCGATCTCCGCCTGGAGCCGCGTCACGATCGGCGCGGGCGTGCCGGCGCGGAGCGTCATGCCGTACCAGTTCACCACCTCATACCCCGGCACCGTCGCCGCCACCGGCGGCACGCCCGGCAGGGATGCCATCGCCGCCGGCCCGGTGACGCCCAGCGCGCGGACGCGGCCGGAGGCGATGTGCGGCTGCGCGATGGCGAGCGCGTCGAACATGAACTGGCACTGCCCGGCGATCACATCCGTGAAGGCGGGCGCGCTGCCGCGATAGGGCACGTGGATGGTGCTGATCCCCGCCTGGGCGTTCAGCAATTCGCCCGACAGATGCGGCAGCCCGCCATTGCCGGAGGAGGCGTAGTTGAGCGTCCCGGGCCGCGCCTTGGCCAGCGCGATGAACTCGCCGACGGTCTGCGCCGCGACGCCGGGATTCACCACCATGACGAAGGGCAGGGAGGCCACCAGGGACAGCGGCGCCATGTCCCGCAGCAGGTCGAAGCCGGCATTGGGGTAGAGGCCCGCATTCACCGCCAGGTTGCCGGTGGTGCCGAAGAAGATCGTATGGCCATCGGCCTCCGCCCCCAGCACGGCCTGGGTCGCCACCAGGCCATTGGCGCCGGGGCGGTTTTCCACCACCACGGGCTGGCCGAGGCGCGCGGTCATGTGCGGCGCCATCAGCCGGGCCAGGATGTCGATCCCGCCGCCCGGCGGGAAGCCGATCACGATGCGGATGGGGCGCTGGGGGAAACCGCCCTGCGCGCGCAGGGGGGCGGCCAGCAGCGGCAGCGCGCTCGCGCCGAGCACGGCGCGTCGGGTGATCCTCATGACGTATTCCTCCGGGCGCGGCGTCGCCGCCTTGACATTGTTTTTCGTATGGTGGGATTGATTCGCCCCAGGGGTCAAGCACGACCCGTGCGGAGGAACGCTTGGCCGCCAAATACCTCTATGCCGGCACGGCCGGCCATTCGGCGTGGTTCAGCGAGGATCTCGGCCAGAGCTGGGTCCATCCGAACAGCCATTCCGGGATGTATCTGGAAGCCCGCGTCTGGGGCTTCGCCGCCCATCCCGCGACGCCTGGGCGCATGTTCGCCGCCACCGACATGGGCGTCTATCGCTGGGACGAGCCGAAGGCGCGCTTCACCAGGCTGCCGATCCCTGAAGACGGGGCGCCGATGGAGGATGTCTGGGCCATCGCCATCGATCCGAAGGACCCGGATGTGCTGATCGCGGGCACCAGGCCGGCGGGGTTCTGGCGGTCCACCGATGCGGGGCAGAGCTGGGCGCGGATGCCCGCGCCCGGCATCGCGGATTTCTCGACGCAGAACATGGGGCCGACGCGGGTCACGCAGATCCTGTTCGACCCGGTGGATGATGGCACGGTCTGGGCCTCGGTCGAGATCGGCAGCATTTTCGTCAGCCGCGACCGGGGGCTGACCTGGTCTGAGCGGGGCAACGGGCTTGTTTCCGGCGATGTGCATGGGCTGGCCGTGGTGCCATTGCCCGGGGGCGGCAAGGCGATGCTGGCCACCACCAATCGCGGGCTGCATCGCAGCGAGGATGATGGCGCGAACTGGGTGATCCAGGATTTGCCGACGCCCTGGCCCTATACCCGCGGCGTGACGCCGCGCGCGGATGGGTCGGGCGTGGTGTTCCTGGGCAGCGGCAATGGCCCGCCGGGGAATGACGGGTTTCTCCTGCGCTCGCGCGACCATGGCCGGACCTGGGAGGATGCGGGGCTGCCGGGCGGCGTGAACAGCACGGTCTGGTGCATCGCCGCCGATCCCGCGGACCCGATGTTCCTGCTGTGCTGCACCAATCTGGGGGAAGTCTTCCGCAGCACGGATGGCGGGGAGAACTGGACCCGCCTGCCGCATGTCTTCGGCGAACTCCGCGCCCTGCTGTGGCGCAGCCTGCCCGATGACATCCGGCAGCAACCCCATTCCATCACCCGCCCGGTGCAGACCGCGGCGGAACTCAACCACCCCATGGCGAGGAAGCACGCGGCATGAACGAGGTCCGGTTCCCCGCCATCCCGGCGGATCAGATGAACGACGCGCAGAAGGAGGTCGCCTCCGCCATCGCCGGCGGGCCGCGCGGCAGCGTGCGCGGGCCCTTCCTGGCGCTGCTGCACAACCCCCAGCTTGCCATGCGCGTGCAGGCGCTGGGGGAGCATCTGCGCTTCGGCACGGGCATCACGCAGTCACTCGTGGAACTGCTGATCCTGGTGACGGCGCGGAAGTGGACCTGCCAGTACGAATGGTTCGCCCATGCCCGCATCGCCCGCGCGGAGGGCCTGCCGGAGCCGATCATCGCCGCCATCGCGGCGGGCCAGCGGCCGTCCGACATGAATGACGACCAGGCGCTGGTGCATGATTTCGCCGTGGCCGTGCACAGGGACGGCACGCCGCCGGATGCGCTCTACGACCAGGCGGTGGCGCGCTTCGGCCGGGCCGGCGTGCTCGATCTGCTGGCGCTGTGTGGCTACTACACGATGCTGGCGATGGTGCTGAACACGGCGCGGCCGCCGCTGCCGGACAACACGCCCGATCCGCTGGGTGCGCTGTGATGCGTGCCCTTCGTGTCGGCCTGATGGTGCCGATCAACAACACGACGATGGAAGGGGAGCTCGCGGCCTGGCTGCCGCCGGGCTCCTCCGTCACGCGCGTGGGCATCCCGCGCGGCGCCGGGCTGCTGACGCGGGGGACGATGCCCGCCTATCGCGATGCCGCGGTGGCGCTGGCCGCGCAGCATTTCTGCAGTGCCACGCATGATATCCTTGCCTATGGCTGCACGGCCGCGGGCTTCATCAGCGGGCCGAAGGGCGATGCCGAATTGCAGGCGGAACTCTCCCGCGTCACCGGCCTGCCGGTGGTGACGACGGCACGCGCCATGGTGGTGGCGTTGCAGGCCGCGGGGGCCAGGCGCATCGCCGTCGTGACGCCCTACCAGGATGCGGTGAACGAGCAGCTCACGGATTTCCTCGCCGATGGCGGGATCGCGGTGGAGCGGCTGGCGACGTTCCGCGCACCGGATGTGAACGCGCTCGGCCGCATCACGGCGGAGGAGGTGCGCGGGCTGGCGGAGGCGACGATGGGGGAGGATTGCGACGCCCTTTTCATCGGCTGTTCCCAGTTGCCGACCCATGCCGTGCTGGGCGGCCTGGCGGCGCGCTTCGCCAAGCCGGCGCTGTCCTCCATCCAGGCCACCGCCTGGGATGCGCAGCGCGTGATGGGCTGACCCATCTGCGGACGGTCCAGGGGCGGTTCGCCCCTGGCGGATGGGGTTTGGGGAAGGCGGCGCCTTCCCCATCGCTACCGCAGCGGCGAATGCACCGCCGCCAGCATCAGGCTCGTCTCCACCTCCTCGATCATGGCGGCGTGGCGGACCATCGCGCCGTCCTCCCCGCAGAGGCTGCGCGCGAATCGCGCGGCGGGGTCGGGGTGCGCCAGCAGTTGCACGGCTTCGTTGATCGGCCCCGCGAAGCTGGTCCAGACCGCGATCTGGCCTGGCTCCTCGTCCCGTGCCAGCGCCTCCGCCAGCCGTCCTGCTTCTCCGGCGCGGGCGCGGAACAGGCGTTGCTCGTACAGGTGGGGGCCGGGGGTCGCGGGCGCGGCCAGCGGCAGCACCGCCTCCATGAAGCGCACGACCTGGCGCAGCATCAGCGGGCGCACGCCGGCCAGGTATTGTTCCCGCCAGGCCGGCAGCGCCTCCAGCGTGCGCCGCACGGCCTGGCGGCTTTCCAGGCTGTCGTGGCGCCAGAGATTCACCACGCTGTTGGCGGCGCCGACCTCGTTGGACCAGAAGCCGAGCAGCCTGCCGTGGCGGTCGCCGCGGATGGGGACGGCGATTCGGGCCGCGAGGTCCAGGTAGCGCGGCATGGCGCCCGGCCGCAGCGTGTAGATGCGCAGCTCGTCGATCATCGGCTTCCCCCTTGATTTTCTCCCGCATCGTGGGACCAATCATCGCCAACCGGCAATATCCGGACGGAGGAAGCGAAGGATGCGGCGTCTCGTTCTTGGCGCGTTGCTGGCGATGGGGTTGTCCCTGCCGGCGGCAGCCTTTCCGGATCGGCCGATCCGGCTGGTCGTGCCCTATGGCCCCGGCGGCATCACCGATATCGCGGCGCGCATCCTGGCGCCGAAGCTGGGGGACGAACTCGGCCAGCAGGTGGTGGTGGACAACCGGCCGGGCGGCGCCGCGATGATCGGCTTCGGCTTCGCCGCCCGCAGCGCGCCGGATGGCCACACGCTGGTGCTGGGCACCACGGCGCTGGCGGCCAACCCGGTGCTGTTCCGCACCATCCCCTATGACGCGCGCACGGATTTCACGCCGGTCAGCCTGGTGGGGCTGGTGCCGACGGTGCTGGTGGTGCACCCGTCATCGCCGGCGCGCAGCGTGTCCGACTTCATCAGCCTGGCCCGCGCCCAGCAGGGGCAGATGAACTACGGCTCCGCCGGCAATGGCAGCGGCAATCACCTGTCGTCGGAGATGTTCAACCACGCCGCGGGAATCCAGGCCGTGCACGTCCCCTATCGCGGGGGCGGGCAGGTGATGACGGACCTCGTCGCGGGGCGGCTTTCCTACGTCTTCGCCGTGTTGCCGACTGCGCATCCCTTCATCACCGCGGGGCAGTTGCGGGCGCTTGGCGTCACGGGTGCGACGCGCAGCGGCGCGCTGCCGCAGGTACCGACCATCGCGGAAGCCGCGATCCCCGGCTTCGCGCTGTATGAATGGCTTGGCCTGATGGGTCCGGCGGGGATGCCGCCCGCGATCACCAGCCAGATCCAGCAGGCCGTCGCCCGCGCGCTGCGCGATCCCGGCATCGCGGAACGCTTCCGCGGCATCGGGGTGGAGGCGCAGGGCGGCACGCCGGACCAGATGCGCGCCTATCTGGAGGGCGAGTTGAACCGCTGGGCGGACCTCGCCCGGCATGTGCGCTTCGAGGTGGCGGAATGAGTGTCGCGACGGATGCCGTGCTGCGCGAACTGGCCGAGGTGCTGTGGGAGGAAAGCCCCGGCCACCATGGCGGGGCGCTGTCAAAAATCCTGGTGGCGGCGGGGGAGGGCGGGTCGCGGGTGATCGACTACCGCATCTCCTCCTACGAGCCGCGCGCGCATGTCGCGCTGCATGCCCATGATGCCAAGGAACAGATCTACCATTTCATCGAGGGCGAGGGCCTGCTGACCATCGGCGATCGCAAGGTTATCGTGCGGAAGAACAGCTACGTCTTCATCCCGCCGACCGTGCCCCATGCGCTGCACAATACGGGCCTGGGCAATCTGGTGTTCCTGGTGATCACGGCGCCGGTGGTGGTCGCGTAGGTGTGTGGTCCCGGGATGAGATGGTGGGGGTTGATTTTGAAGCTTAATGGATCGTTGGTCCAGGCCTCGCAGATGGCCTGGAAGGGTGTTCGCCATCGCAGTGCCTTGAGATGCTTGCCGAAATCATAGGCTTGGACGAAGGCCAGGACGGGGGCCTTTAGGGCCTCAAGGTCGGGATAGTGGCAGGCCTTGATGGTGGCCTCCTTGACGGTGCGGATCATCCGTTCGGCCCGGCCGTTGGTCCAGGGATGATAGGGCTTGGTGAGCTTGTGCTTGATGCCGTGCTCGCCGCAGACACGGTCGAAGATGTGGCCCATCCACTGGGCGGTGGGGCCATCGCGGTATCTTGGCAGGTCGGCGAAGGCCATGCCGTTGTCGGTCAGCACGGTGTGGATGGCATAGGGGAAGGTGGCCACGACCTCGCGGAGAAAGGCGGCACCGTTCAGCTTGGTTGCGGCCGGCAGGAAAGCGACGTGGGTGAACTTGGACGCCCGGTCGATGGCGAGGAACATGAAGAGCTTACCCTCGGCCAGGCGCAGCTCGCAGATGTCGATATGGGCGTAGCCGATGGTGGTTTCGGCGAAGCGCTTACGCTTTGAGGTCGCCTCTTCGTTTTGGGGCAAACGGGATATGCCGTGACGCTCCAGGCAGCGGTGGAGCGCGCTGCGGCTGAGCTTCGTGATCGTATCCCGCAGGCAGCCCATGACGTCATCGAGCGGCAGCAGGAGGGTAAGGCGCCGGAACTCGACGATGATCGCCTCCTCGGCCTCGGTCAGGGTGGTGCTGCGGGGCTGGCGTGGCCCCATCGGTGCATCGGCGGTGATCCGCCGGGCGCGCCACTTGGCTACTGTTCTGGGGTTCAAGCCCTACTGGGCGGCGAGGGCGCGGGTCGACGCTTGCGCCGCTTGGAGTTCGGCTCGAACTCGCGGCGGCGTTCGGGCTGAGCCGTGAAGACCTGCTGCCATAGGGCGTCCTCCTGGTCACGGGGGAACGCACCACCACACTCCGGGACTGCACATCTAGTCCAAAGTGCGGCAATCGGCGCCGCGCTCCTTCTGCTCAGCCCCTACAGGATGAAGTCAGCCGCGGTGACTGGATGGATGCCCATAACGGCAAGTCGGAAGGTTGCGTGTAGGTTGGCGTCGACATTGGCCTCGACGATCCCGTTCGCGAACCTGACTTGGCCGGCTGCGGTGAAGTCTGCGCTACCGATGAAGACGAAGGCCTGGTCGCCGCCAAGAAGGCTAATGGCGTCGATCCGCGAGAGGTCGATCCGGTCCCCCAGCTGAAAGTCTACGATCGTGTCCCGTGCTCGTGACGTGCTTTCGTCGACGCTGTCATAACGGAAGAAGTCTGCGCCCGCGCCGCCGCTGAGGCGGTCGCCCCCGGCGCCACCGACAAGCGTATCGTTGCCATCCTGCCCGATCAACGTGTCGTTGCCTGACAGCCCCAGGATCGCTTCGGCGGAGTTGGAGCCCAGCAGCCGATTGTCAGACGCTCCGCCGATCAGATCATCGTCGTTCCTAATCACGCCGATGGCGCTTGCAACGGGGACGCTGAGCCCCGCTGTACCGGCAGCGATCGCCACGCTGAAGGTGACATCCTGCGCGAAGATGCTGTCGGCGCGGACCCGTATAAGCAATGTCTTCTGAACCTCGCCCGGTGCAAAGGTCAGGCTGCCGCTCGGCCTCCCTTCGGTCGTTCCGTCCCAGAAGTCACTTGCGGTCGCCTGATAGGTCCTGGCGCCCGTAACCTGCCAGGTGACCGTCGCTGCCCAGTCCGTGGGGCTGGCGAGCATCACACTGAAGCTGAAATCGGTCCACTCGACCCCAGTCCCCTCAAGCTTGTCTGCGTCAAGGGCTGTGATCGAGACCGCGGTATCAACCAGCACGGGCTGGTACGATACTAGGCCGGCATTGCCCGCGACATCGACGGCGCGGAATTGGACAGTATTCTGGCCGAGATGCAGCAAGGCGCCGTCCCAGGATAGCTCGGTTCCGTCGGTGCCGCCCACCTTGTCGCTGATATCGCGCCATGTCCGGCCACTATCCGTGGAACCCTGTAACCAATTGGCGCCCAGAGCACCACTGAGCCTTGCCGTGATGGTCTGGCTGGCGATGGCGGTCACGAAGTCGGACGCACTCGTGCCCGTGTCGTCTGAGATGTCGATGCCCTGCACGAGGACGCCAGGGCCGGTGCGGACGAGGGTGTAAGACTGCTCCGCCACGGCGCCACTCACGGCGCCACTGTATCGGAACGTATCGAAGACGTTTAGGGCGCCACTATATCGAGACGTATCGACGACCTTGAGTTGAATGGACCGGGCATCACCTTCAAGCAGCACCGCGCCGACCCAGTTGAGGCTCTGGCCGCTGACCTTGCCGGTCACGTCCGTCCAGTTGGCGCCAGCATCGAGGCTGCCGAGGAGACGTTCACCGGCATTGAGTTTCCCACTGATCGTTGCGGTGATCGTCTGGCGCGGCGCAGACGTGACGAAGTCGGCGGTGCTTCGTCCGGTGTCGGAGGAGATGTCGATGCCGCTGACCACCTGGCGAGGCCCGGTGACCAGCACATTGCGGGTCGTACCGGCCGTATAGTCACCGGCCATGGTATTGCCGGCGAGGTCCGCGATGCCCGTACCGGACCCGCTGAGGTCCAGCCGCATGGTTCCGATGCCCACGATACTGGCCACCGTAACGTTGTAGGTACTGCCGGAGCCGTTTACGCCGCTGATGGTGCCGGCCACACCCTGGGTCATCGCCAGCGTGAAGTCGGCAGCGTCGACGCCGGTCACCGCCTCGGCGAAGGTGACCGTGAAGGTCGCGGTGCGCGCACCGGCTGGCGAGGCACTCGTGATGCCGACGATAGGCGGTGCGCTGTTGTCGAACACGTAGGCTTGGCTGAAGACGGTGCCGTCGTTGCCGGCGGCGTCGCTGACCTTGACCTTGAGCGTGCCGCTGCCGGTCAGGGTCTGGCCG
>NZ_FOSQ01000006.1 GCF_900114315.1 Falsiroseomonas stagni DSM 19981 | reverse complement strand
GCCCTCCTTACGGTTCGACAGACCGGAAACGCCTTCGGCATTGTAGCGATGAACCCAGTCCCGCAGCGTCTGCCGATCCATCCCGCAGGTCTCTGCCGCAACCGCTCGCGGCACGCCCTCCAGCACCAGTGCCAGGGCCAGCATGCGGCGCGCCGCCGAGGCGTCACGGCTTCCCGCCGCCAGGCGTCGCAACTCCGACGCCGTATGGTCCTTCCGGTCTACCGACACCGCCATGATCCGCCCCTTCCGCCCTCAGGCGCAGCGAATCACACATCGACAGCGCACCAACATCACCATCGAGTCAGCCATTCAGGGCGCTGGTATTAGCACCGTTTTCACGCCCCCTTGCGGGCGGTTCCGGGCGCAAGAGGGGTGGTGGCGGCGAAGAACATAGACCGAACACCGCCGTCACGCCAGCCTTTTCAGCCCTTGAGGTCCCGCGCGCCGGAAGCCCGCGCATCGAAGCTTTCCGGCACCGCGCTGCCATGGTCGGTGAAGGCCTTCCGCAGCGCCTCCACATTCGGGCTGAAGATCGTCTTGCGGTTGGCGACCGCCCATTCGTAGGAGCCGCGGACGGTGTCCAGCGATTGCTGGAAGCGCGGCATGACCCAGCGGGCGAAGAGTTCGTAGCTCCGCCAGGTCTGTTCCCGGTTCGCCCAGTCATTGGCGCGGAACATGAAGCCGCCGAAGCCGCCATCGCTGGCCTCGACCAGTTTCTCGATGCCGCGCGCCACGGTTTCGGGGGAGCCGACCAGGGTCGTGCCGGCCTTCACGCCGTCCGTCAGCGGGTCCTGCGACCTTCCGGGCGGGCGGCCCAGCGCATCCTCGAAATAGGTGGCGGTTTCCAGGCGTTCGCCGACGCGCACATCGGCCAGCGCCTGTTCATCGGTCTCCGCCACATGGACGTTCATCACCAGGCGCCAGTCGCGGCGGCTGATGGTCTTGCCGGCCGCCGCCGCCGCTTCCTCCGCGATCTTCCACTGGCCGGGCAGGGCGGCGGGACCGCCGGGCATCCCGGCGCCGAGGGAGAGGATGCCCACGCCGTGCTTGCCCGCGGTGGCGGGGCCGGCGGGGGTCAGGGTGCTGGCCACCGCGATGGGGAAATGCGGGTCGGAGTAGGGGCGGAGGTGGAGGCGCGCCTCCTGCATCTCGAACCAGTCGGTCTTGCGCGTCACGGGGCCGTCGCAGGCCAGCAGGGCCATGATGGCTTCCAGCGCCTCATCCATCCGCCGGCGCTGGGTGGTGGCATCGATGCCCAGCATGTAGGCGTCGGAGACCAGCGCACCTGGCCCACAGCCCAGCATCGCCCGGCCCCTGGTCATGTGGTCCAGTTGCACGAAGCGCTGCGCGACGAGGAAGGGGTGGTGGTAGGGCAGGGAGGTGACGCCGGAGCCCAGGCGGATGGTCTTCGTGCGTTCGGCGGCGGCGGCGATGATGAGTTCGGGGGAGGCGATGGTCTCCCACCCCGCGGAGTGGTGTTCGCCGATCCAGGCCTCGTCGAAGCCGAGGCGGTCGAGCCATTCGAGCAATTCGATGTCGCGGGAGATGGCGAGGGTGGGGTTGTCCCCCAGGCGGTGGAAGGGGGCGAGGAAGATCCCGAACTGCATGCCGCGCTTGGCCATTGGAGGCGTTCCCCGAATGCGTGTTGGGGGAAGCTTGGGGCGGTTCGGAGGCTATGCCAAGCGGCTCACGCGGCCTCACCCGCCGCCCAGCCGGACGACCAGGCCCATTGGAAGTTGTAGCCGCCGAGCCAGCCCGTGACGTCCACCGCTTCGCCGATGAAGAACAGGCCGGGGACTTCCTTGGCCACCATGGTCTGGGAGGACAGGGCTTCGGTATCCACGCCGCCGAGCGTGACCTCGGCCTTGGCGTAGCCTTCCGTCCCGCTGGGCTTCAGCGCCCAGGCCTTCAGCATCGCGCCGAGTTTCCGCAAATCGCCATCGCCGATCTCCCCGATGGTGCGGGGCGGCAGGTGTTGCGCGGCCATGGCGGCGGCGAGGCGGGCGGGGAGGAGATCGCCCAGGATGGTCTTGGCTTCCGCCTTCGGGCGGGCGCGCTTGCCGGCCAGCAGCACGGCGGTGGCGTCCCGGTCCGGGACCAGATCGAGCGTCAGCATCTCGCCCTCCCGCCAGTAGGAGGATGCCTGGAGGATGGCGGGGCCGGAGAGGCCGCGATGGGTGAAGAGCAACGCCTCCCTGAACGCCGCCTTGCCGGCCTTGGCGACGCTTTCGAGGGCGAGGCCGGAGAGGGGGCGCATCAATTCCAGCATGGTGTCGCCGAAGGTCAGGGGCACCAGGGCCGGGCGGATTTCCGTCAGCGGCAGGCCGAACTGCATGGCCAGGTCATGGGCGAAGCCGGTGGCGCCCATCTTGGGGATGGAGAGGCTGCCGGTGGCGAGCACCAGGCTTTCCGCCGTGAAGGCGCCGGCGGTGGTGGCGATGCGGAAATGGGTGTCCTTCGTCACGCCGGTGATGCGGGTGTGGCAGCGGAGGTCGACCGAGGCGGCCTCACATTCCGCGACCAGCATGGCGACGATCTGGCGGGCGGAGCCGTCGCAGAACAATTGCCCGAGAGTCTTTTCGTGCCACGCGATCCGGTGCTTCTGCACCAACTCGAGAAAATCGTGCTGGGTGTAGCGGGCGAGGGCCGAGCGCGCGAAGTGCCGGTTCTGCGACAGGAAGCGGTCCGGCAGGCAGTCCCGGTTGGTGAAGTTGCAGCGGCCGCCGCCGGAGATGAGGATCTTCTTCCCCGGCTCCTCCGCATGGTCCAGCAGCAGCACGCGGCGCCCGCGCTGGCCCGCGCGCATGGCGGCGAAGAGGCCCGCGGCACCGGCGCCCAGCACCACCACATCGAAATTGTTCTTCAAGCTGCTGCCGCCAATCCTGCCATGTCCCGGCCCACGGCTTCCGCCACGCGGATGCCGTCCACGCCGGCCGAGAAGATGCCGCCCGCATAGCCCGCGCCTTCGCCGGCGGGATAGAGGCCGAGGGTGTTGATGCTGCGCATCGTGGCATCCCGGCGGATGCGGATGGGGGAGGAGGTGCGCGTTTCCACCCCCGTCATCACCGCATCGGCCAGGTCGAATCCCTTGATGGTGCGCCCGAAGGCGGGAAGGGCTTCGCGAATGGCCGCTACCACGAAATCGGGCAGGCAGAGGGACAGGTCGGTCGGCGTGACGCCCGGCTTGTAGCTCGGCACCACGTCGCCCAGCGAGGTGGAAGCGCGGCCCGCGAGGAAATCGCCGACGCGCTGGCCGGGCGCGGCATAGGTGCCACCGCCGGCGACGAAGGCGCGTTCCTCCCAATGCCGCTGGTAGTCGATGCCGGCGAGGGGATGGCCGGGGTAGTCCACTTCCGGCGTGATGCCGACGACGATGCCGGCATTGGCGTTCCGCTCCGCGCGGGAATACTGGCTCATGCCGTTGGTCACCAGGCGGCCGGGTTCGCTGGCGGCGGCGACGACGGTGCCGCCGGGGCACATGCAGAAGGAATAGACGCTGCGGCCCTTGAGCGCGAGGGCGGCGCAGTGATGCACCAGCTTGTAATCGGCGGCACCCAGGATGGGGTTGCCTGCGAAGGTGCCGAAGCGCGCGCGGTCGATGATGGATTGCGGGTGCTCGATCCGCACGCCGATGGAAAACGGCTTGGCCTCGACGAAAATCCCTGCGGCGTGAATTCGAGAAAATGTGTCGCGGGCGGAGTGGCCGATGGCGAGGACGACGTGGTCGGTCTCGATCGTCTCGCCGGCTTCCGTCACCACGCCGCGCATGCGGCGCTGGCCGTCGCGGCCGGTTTCCACGATGAAGTCGACGACCTTGGTGCCGAAGCGGTATTCGCCGCCCAGCGCCTCGATCTTCGCGCGCATGCTCTCCACCATCGTCACCAGGCGGAAGGTGCCGATATGGGGCTTCGCGACGAAGAGGATCTCTTCTGGTGCGCCGGCGGCGACGAATTCGGTCAGGACCTTCCGGCCGAGATGCTGCGGGTCCTTGATGCCGGACCAGAGCTTGCCGTCGGAGAAGGTGCCGGCGCCGCCCTCCCCGAACTGGACATTGCTTTCCGGCTCCAGGACGCCGCGGCGCCAGAGGCCCCAGGTATCCTTGGTGCGTTCGCGCACCACCTTGCCGCGGTCGAGGATGATCGGCCGGAAACCCATCTCCGCCAGGATCAGGGCCGCGAAGATGCCGCAGGGGCCGGTGCCGATGACGACGGGGCGCTTCGGCAGGGTGGCGGGCGCGCGGGCCACCGGGCGGTAGCTGGTATCGGGCGTGGGCGTCAGGGTGCGGCCATAGACCGGGTGGCTGGCGAAGCGGCGCAGCAGGGCGGCTTCGTCCGCGACCTCGAAATCCACGGAATAGACGAGTTCGATGGCGGAGCGCCGGCGGGCGTCCCAGGCGCGGCGGGCGACGGAGACGGCGCGCAGGTCGCCGGGCTTCAGGCCGAGCCTGTCGCGCAGCGCCGCCTCGATCGCGCCCTCGGCGTGGTCCAGCGGGAGTTTCAACTCGGTCAGGCGCAGCATGGTCTCACGGGCTTTCGTCGCCCCTCGTCCTGCCGGCGGGGCGAGGTGGGCTTTAGCCGATCCGGGCCTCCCGGCGCCACTGTCACGGGGGGGCGCCCGCCCCCTTGGGCCCGCCCCGCGGTGGCGGGGCGGGCGCTGCCGTCAGTAGACGACCACGGAACGGATTGACTCGCCCTTCTCCATCAACTCGAAGCCATGGTTGATGTCATCGAGCGGCATGACATGGGTGATCAGGCTGTCGATGTCGATCTTGCCCTGCATGTACCAGTCCACGATCTTCGGCACGTCGGTGCGGCCGCGGGCGCCGCCGAAGGCCGTGCCGCGCCAGGAACGGCCCGTGACCAGCTGGAAGGGGCGGGTGGAGATTTCCTGACCCGCGCCGGCCACGCCGATGATGATGCTCTCGCCCCAGCCGCGATGGGTGCATTCCAGCGCCTGGCGCATGACCTTCGTGTTGCCGATGCATTCGAAGCTGAAATCGGCGCCGCCGCCGGTCAGATCCACGATCGCCTGCACGACCTTGTCGTGGCCGACCTCGTTCGGATTGATGAAGTCCGTCATGCCGAATTTGCGGGCCATTTCCTGCCGCGCCGGGTTCAGGTCCACGCCGATGATCTTGTCGGCCCCCACCATGCGGGCGCCCTGGATCACGTTGAGGCCGATGCCACCGAGCCCGAAGACCGCGACATTGGCGCCGGCCCAGACCTTGGCGGTGTTGATGACGGCGCCGATGCCCGTCGTCACGCCGCAGCCGATGTAGCAGATCTTCTCGAATGGCGCGTCTTCGCGGACTTTCGCGAGCGCGATCTCGGGCAGGATCGTGAAGTTGGCGAAGGTGCTGCAGCCCATGTAGTGCATCACGGGGGCGCCGTCGCAGCTGAAGCGGCTGCTGCCGTCCGGCATCACGCCCTTGCCCTGCGTGCCGCGGATGGCGGTGCAGAGGTTGCTGCGCTGGCTGAGGCAGGTTTTGCACTGCCGGCATTCCGGCGTGTAGAGCGGGATCACATGGTCGCCCGGCTTCACGCTGGTGACGCCCGCGCCGACCTCCCGCACGATGCCGGCACCCTCATGGCCCAGGATGGCGGGGAACAGCCCCTCGGGATCCGCGCCCGAGAGGGTGTAGAGGTCGGTGTGGCACAGGCCGGTGGCCTTCACCTCCACCAGCACCTCACCGGCCCTTGGGCCGCCGATCTCGACATCCATCACCTGCAGGGGTTTGCCGGCCGCAAAGGCCACCGCCGCGCGCGTCTTCATCGCAGTGCTGCTCCGTCCATCCGCGGGCCAGTCATCCGACCCGTCCCTGGCCTAAAGCGCGGGGCGCGCCGCGTAAAGCGCCTTGGGACGCTCCGTGTCGGCATCCTGGGACGCTCTGCGTCGGCATCTTGGGACGCTCCGCGTCCCGCATCGTGGAACGCTCCGCGATGGGCACCTTGCCGGGCCGGGCGCGCCCATTAGGATGCTGGCGGAACGGTCTGGGGGTGGGAGCCATGGGGCTCATTCGAACGGCGATGCTGGCGCTCGGCGTCCTGCTGGCGGTCGGCGTGCCGGAGGCCCGGGCGCAGACCGGCAACCCCACCAATGACGCGCTGCTGGCCCGCAACGAGGCCGGGCGGAGGGAGGCCTTCCGCAGCCTGCTGACGCAGAACCGCTACGCCTGCGCGGAGGTGACGGTGCTGTTCCAGGCGGGACTCGACCCGCGGCGCACCGCCTATTGGGACCTGTCCTGCCGGGATGGCGGCCCCTGGCGCATCGCCATCCCCGCGGAACGCTGGGCGACGCCCACGCTGAATGCCTGCGGCCAGGGTGCCGGCCCGGCGGCCGGGCCCTGCTTCCGCGGCCTGGCCAACAACGCGCCCGGGCTGGCGGCGGCGGCCGCCGCGCCCCCGGCGTCCTGCCGCACCGCCTGCGACAGCCAGCCGCAGAGCCTGCAGAATGCCTGCCTGGCGCGCTGCGCCAGCGGCAGCACCATCCAGGCCTCGGCGCCGGTCGGCGCCACGGCCGCGGCGGTGCGCGGGCGCTTCGGCTTCATCTACACGGCGGAACCGCCCTCCACCGCCTTCGGCTTCTCCTCCGGCAAGACGGACCGGCTGGCGGCGAACATGGACGCGATCCGCGCCTGCGAAGCCGTGGCGGGACGCAACCAGTGCCGCGTGGCCCTCGATTTCCCCAATGCCTGCGGCGCGCTGGTGCAGGCGCTGACGACGCCGCCGGTGCAGGTCCGTCGCCTGGCCAGCGGCGTCGGCCAGACGCGCGAACAGGCGGAAGCGCAGGCGCTGAACACCTGCCGCCTGGCGGAAGCCGCCAGTTCCAGCATCAGCTGCCGCATCGCCATCTCGGGCTGCTGACCCATGCGCCCCGTCCCCCTTTTCCGGAGCCACGCCATGCGCCGCGCCCTTCTCGGATTCCTCGCGCTGGCCGGCATCGGCATCACCGCGCCAAGCCAGGCCCAGACCCCGATCCTCGATGGCGTGCGGCAGCGCGGCGAGGTCCGCTGCGGCGTCTTCGGGCTGCTGCCCGGCTTCTCCGCCCCCGATGCCCAGGGCGTGATGCGTGGGCTGGATGCGGATTTCTGCCGCGCCGTGGCCGCCGCCGCGCTGGGGGATGCCGGCAAGGTCCGCTTCGTGACGGCGCCGAGCCTGGCCGCGAGCCTCGAATCGGTGGAGACGGGCGCGGTCGACATCCTGTCGAGCAACCTGACCGCGACGGCGCTGCGCGATGCCGGGCGGAACCTGGTGCCCGTCGGCGTGCTGCTGCATGACGGGCAGGGCGTGATGGTGCGCGCCGATGCGGATATCGCGGCCTTCCGGCAGCTGGAAGGCAAGCGCATCTGCGTCGCCGCCCCGGCCGTGGATGGCAGCCTGGCGATCCTGCACAACGCCGCCACGCGGGCCGGCATCGCCATAACCCCCGTGCCGGTGGCGCAGGGCGGGCCGGCGCTGATCGCGGCCTTCCGCGCGGGCGATTGCGATGCGGTCTCCGCCGATGCGGCCGCACTGGCCACGCTGCGCGCCACCGACCTGCCGAACCCCGCCAGCGCCGTGGTGCTGCCGGAACGGCTGAGCCGGGAACCGCTGACCCCCTTCGTGCCGGGCAACGACAATCGCTGGCGCCAGATCGTCACCTGGACGCTGCACGCGCTGGTGGCGGCGGAGGAGCTGGAAGTGACGAGCGGCAACCTCGACACCGCGATCCAGTCCGACAACACGGAAACGCGCTTCCTGCTCGGCCTCGATCCCGGGCTGGGCCAGGCGCTGGGGCTGGCGGATACCTGGGCGCTGGAGGCGATCCGCCAGGTCGGCAATTACGGCGAGATCTTCGACCGCAACCTGGGCGAGGGGTCCGCCATCGGGCTGGATCGCGGGCTATCGGATCTGTGGCGCCGTGGCGGGCTGCTCTACCCCTATCCCTTCCGCTGATCCGGCTGGACGGGGCCGGGGCCGTCGCGCCAGATAGCGCCATGGCCGCCGCCCCGCCCCCCGAAAGCCCGAAGCCCCGCCCGACCCGGGCGGAGGCGATCGCCGCGCAACTGGCGGATGACATCGTCGCCGGGCGCCTGAAGCCCGGCGCGGCGCTGGATGAGGCATCGCTGGCGGCCCAGTTCTCCGTCAGCCGCACCCCGGTGCGGGAGGCGCTGCGGCAGTTGGCGCCCACGGGGCTGGTGCAGGCGGTGCCGCGGCGGGGCTGCGTGGTGGCGGTGCCGGATGCCGCGCAGCTGGCGGAGATGTTCGTGGTGATGGCGGAGCTGGAGGCGATGGCCGCCGCCCATTGCGCCATGGCGATGACCCCGCATGAGCGCCGCGGGCTGGAGCGGCAGATCGCGTCCATGGCGGGGATGGTGCGGGCGGGCGATGTCTCGGCCTATCGCGCCGCCAATGTCGCCTTCCATCACCTGATCTATGCCGGCGCCCATAACGGCTACCTGACGGAGATCGCCACCGCGACGCGCCGGCGCCTGGCGCCGTTCCGGGCGGCGCAGCTGGAGGCGCCGGACCGGATGCGGAAGTCGCATGAGGAGCATGTGGCGATCGTGACCGCGATCCAGCGGGGGGATGCGGCCGGGGCGGCGGCGGCGCTGCGGGCGCATATCGGCGTGACGGAGCGGACCTGGATCGCGATGGCGGGGTCGCGGCGGCCGGATGCTGCCTGACGAATAGGCGGGCGGGCTGGGCTTGCATGCACGGGGTGATGGGTCCGGTCACCTGATCTGCCCGTTTTTCAGGCGCAATGGGCCTCTTCGCCGCGCGTTGCATACACGGTGGCCGGTGCCGGCGCCGCCATCGCCTTGATCGGCAAGGGAAAGGCCGCGCGGCACGCGGTTTGCTGATGGGGGCTCGATGACCCTCGTCCTTCCTTCCCCCCGATGACCGCGCTGCCCGCCAGCATCGCAGCCCTGCACGCCGCCTATGCCGGTGGCCTGGCGCCCGCCGCCGTCATGGCGGGGCTGGAGGCGCGGCACGCCGCGCTGGGCGACCCCGGCATCTACCTGTCCCGGCCCTCAACGGCGGCGATCGCCGCCGCCCTGGCCGCCCTGCCGCCCTTCGATCCCGCGCGCTACCCGCTCTGGGGCGTGCCGGTGGCGGTGAAGGACAATATCGATGTCGCGGGCATGCCGACCACGGCGGCCTGCCCGGCCCATGCCTACAGCCCCGCGGAATCGGCGCCGGCGGTGGCGCGGCTGGTGGCGGCGGGGGCGATCATCACGGGCAAGACGAATCTGGACCAGTTCGCGACGGGGCTGGTCGGCGTGCGCACACCGCATCCCATCCCGCGCAATGCCTGCGCGCCGGACCGTGTGCCGGGCGGGTCCTCCAGCGGCTCCGCCGTCGCGGTCGCGCAGGGGCTGGCGCTGCTGTCGCTGGGGACGGACACCGCCGGTTCCGGCCGCGTGCCGGCGGCGCTGAACGGGCTGGTGGGGCTGAAGCCGAGCGTGGGCGCGATCCCGTCCCGCGGCGTGGTGCCGGCCTGCCCGAGCCTCGACTGCATTTCCGTCTTCGCGCGCAGCGTCGATGATGCCTGGGCCTGCTATGCCGTGATGGCGGGGGCGGATGACCGCGATCCCTGGTCGCGGCCGATCGAGCTCGGCACGCCGGGCGCGGCGCTGACCCGCCTCGGCATTCCGCGCGCGGCGGATCTGCACCTTGATGGGTCGGCGCAGCGCGCGGCCTGGGATGCGGCGCTGGCCCGGCTGCCCGCCGGGGTGACGCTGGTGGAGCGCGACCTCACGCCCTTCCTCGAAGTGGCCCGCCTTCTGTATGAGGGCGCCTTCGTGGCGGAGCGGGACGCCGCCTTCGGCGCGCTGGTGCCGCCCGAGGCGATGCACCCCGTGACGCGGCGGATCATCGCCGGCGCGGCGCGCTTCACCGCGACGGACGCCTTCCGCGGCCTGCACCGCCTGGCGGAACTTCGCCTGGCGACCCTGCCGGCCTGGGCGGGGATCGACGCGCTGCTGGTGCCGACCGCGCCGAATTTCCCGACGCTGGCGGAACTGGAGGCGGACCCGATCGGGCCCAATGCGCGGCTCGGCACCTACACCAATTTCGTGAACCTGCTGGATCTGGCGGCACTCGCCGTGCCGGCGCCGCTGCGGCCGGACGGCCTGCCCTTCGGCGTCACGCTGATCGGGCCGCGGGCCAGCGACGCCGCGCTGGCCGCCACCGGCAGCGCCTTGATGGAGGGCTTCGCGGCATGATCGAGATCGCTGTCGTCGGCGCGCATCTGTCCGGCATGGTGCTGAACCCGGAACTGGTGCGGGAGGGTGCGGAACTGCGCCGCGCCGTGCTGACCGAGCCCTGCTACCGGCTTTTCGCGCTGGCCGGCGGGCCGCCGAAGCGGCCGGGGCTGCTGCGCGTGGCCCAGGGCCACGCCATCGCGACGGAAGTCTGGGCTCTGCCCGAGGCCGGCTTCGGCCGCTTCGTGGCCGGCATTCCCGCGCCGCTTTGCATCGGCACGCTGCGCCTGGCCGATGGCACCACGCCCAAGGGCTTCCTGGTGGAGCCCGAGGGGCTGGCCGGGGCCACCGAGATTTCCGAATTCGGGGGATGGCGCGCCTTCATCGCCAGCCTCGCAACCGCCTGAACAGGGAGAACCGAACAATGATCCGTCGCCGCCATATCCTCGCCGGGGCCACCGCGCTGGTCGCCGCGCCCCACATCGCCAATGCGCAGGCGCAGCGCACGGTCCGGATGGGGTCGCTGCGCCTCATCCATTCCATGACGCCGCATTTCTATGAGCGTTTCGCGCCGGCGAACCTCCGGATCGAGATCACGACCTTCGACAGCCCAACGGATGGCAAGAACGCGGTCGTGACGAACTCCGTGAATTTCGGCGGCTTCGGCATCGCGGCGGCGCTGCTGGGCGGCGCGGCGGGCGAACCTGTCGTCGTCGTCGGCGCCTTCTGCAACAAGGGCATGGGCGTGGTCGCCAAGGCCGGCACGCCGATCCGCACCATCGCGGATTTGCGCGGCCGTCGCGTCGGCATCTGGCCGGGTTCGACGCAGGAGGTCTTCATCCTGGAACGCCTGCGCCAGACCGGCATGACGGTGCGCGACATCACCAGCGTCCGCGTGCCCTTCGGCGAGATGCACGCCATGCTGGCCCGTGGTGACATCGACGCCTATGTGGGCGCGGAGCCGGGGCCGGGGCTGTCGATTTCCTCCGGCGTCGGCCAGCTGGTGGAATACCCCTACGGCACCGCGATGGGCGGGCTGAACATGATCTTCGCGACCAGCGAACAGCAAATCGCGCAGGACCCCGCGCTGGTGCGCACCATGCTCGGCATCCATCGCCGCGCCAGCGAATACATGATGGCGAATCCGCGGGAAGTCGCGGACGCGACCGTCCGCATCCTGGGCGCGCCCCGCGCCGCCGTGGAACACGCGCTGGCGGCGAACAACGTCGAATACATCTGGAAGCTGGACGACACCGTGCTGGGCCAGGCGCGCGCCTATGCGCAGCAGATGCTGGAGATGCGGCAGATCCGCCAGCTGCCGAACTTCAACACCTTCCTCAACCCGCGCTTCTCCAACGAAGTCGCGACGTCGTAAGGAAGCGGTGCGATGGCCGAGGCATTGATCGCGACGGCGCCCGCCGCCGTGCCCACGCGCAGCGCGGGGCGGCGCCTGGCGAAACGCCTCGGCCCCATCGCGCTGTCGCTGGTGGTGCCGCTGCTGCTGCTGCTGGGCTGGCACCTCGCGGTGAAGGCGGGGATGACGCGGTTGATCCCGTCACCCGCCGATGTTGCCGAATATATGGTGGATTTCGCGGTGGGGGGCATCTGGGATGATGCCTTCTCCGCCACGCTCCATCTGCACCTGCTGGCCAGCGCGTCGCGCGTCTATGGCGGCTTCCTGCTGGCGGCCGCGGTGGCGGTGCCGCTGGGGCTCCTCATCGGCAGGATCGACCTTGTGAGGCAGTTGCTCGATCCGTTCCTGCAGTTGATGCGGCCGATCCCCGTCACGGCCTGGCTGCCGCTATCCATGATCCTGTTCGGGCTGGGGCCGAAATCGGCCTTCTTCCTGGTCTTCCTCGGCGCCTTCTACCCCATCCTGCTGAACACCATCTTCGGCGTGAAGAATGTGGAGCCGCGGCTGTTCGAAGCGGCCTCCATGCTCGGCTGCCGCGGCAATGCGCAGTTCTTTCGCGTGGTGCTGCCCGCCGCGCTGCCTTCCATCTTCACGGGGCTGCGGCTAGGCCTCGGCCTGGCCTGGTTCGTGATCGTGGTGGGGGAGATGACGGGCGTTCCGCAGGGTCTTGGCGCCGTCATCATGGATGGGCGCACGCTGAGCCGCACGGAGCTTGTGATCTGCGGCATGATCGTCATCGGCATCGCCGGCTTCGTCAGCGACCGCGTCGTGGTCATGCTGATGAACCGCGCCCTGCGCTGGAGCCCCATGCATCGTGGCTGAGATCCCCATCCTCGACATCAAGCATGTCGGCAAGACCTACACGCTGGGCGATACGCGCATCGAGGCGCTGCGCGACGCGAACCTCACCGTGAAGAAGGGCGAGTTCGTCTGCCTGATCGGCGCCTCCGGCTGCGGCAAGTCCACGCTGCTGCGCATCGTGGCGGGGTTCGAGCAGCCGACGACCGGCGATGCGCTGATGTGGGACAAGCCCATCCAGGGACCGGCACCCGATCGCGGCATGGTGTTCCAGGATTACGGCCTGTTCCCGTGGTTGACGGTGCGGGAAAACATCGGCTTCGGGCCGAAGTCACGGGGACGGCCGAAATCCGAAGTGGCCGAGACGGTCGAGCGTTTCGTCAACCTGATCGGCCTCACGCGCTTCGCGGATGCGCATCCGCACCAGCTCTCCGGCGGCATGAAGCAGCGCGTGGCGATCGCCCGCGTGCTGGCGAATGACGCGGAGGTGGTGCTGATGGACGAGCCCTTCGGCGCGCTGGATGCGATGACGCGGGAGCGGCTGCAGGACGAATTGTTGGAGCTGTGGCAGCGCACGGGGCTGACGGTGCTGTTCGTGACCCATTCGATCGAGGAGGCGATCTTCCTCGCCGACCGGGTCGTGGTGATGGAGCCGGGGCCGGGGCGGATCGCCAGCGAGCACCGGATCGAATTGCCGCGGCCGCGCGACGTCTCCTCCCCGGAATTCAACGAGGTGCGGCGCGAACTCGGTGCGCGGCTGCACAGCCATCACGCGAAGAAGGCGGCATGACCCGACTGGCATCGGTGCATCGGGTCCCGATGCGCCATCCCGCCGACATGGCGGGGATCGAGGCGCTGTTCGCGGCGCGCGCGGTGGACCCCGCCCATATTGTCGCGATCCTCGGCAAGACCGAGGGCAATGGCTGCGTCAACGATTTTACGAGAGCCTACGCCGTCTCCGCGCTGGCGACGATGCTGGCGGCGCATCTCGGCACCACGCCGGCGGTGGTGGCGGAACGCGTGGCGATGGTGATGTCGGGGGGAACGGAGGGTGGGCTCGCGCCGCATTTTATTCTGTTTGCCGTGACGGAGACGGATGCGGCGCCGACCGGCGCGCTGGCCATCGGCACCGCCTTCACGCCGGAATTCCGGCCGGAGGAACTGGGCCGGATGGCGCAGGTGGAGGCGACCGCGGCCGCGGTTCGCGCCGCCATGGCGGATGCGGGAATTTCGTCAGTCGCCGATGTCCACTACGTCCAGGTGAAATGCCCGCTGCTGACCAGCGAACGCATCGCGGAAGCCGAGGTGCGGGGCGCGACGGTGGCCACGCATGACACCTATCGCTCCATGGGCCTGTCGCGCGGGGCCTCCGCGCTCGGCGTCGCGCTGGCGCTGGGGGAGGTGGCGGCGGAGACGCTCTCCGACGCCGTGATCGGTGAGGATTTTCGCCTGTGGTCGGGCGTGGCGAGTGCCTCGGCGGGTGTCGAATTGACGCGGAACGAGATCGTCGTGCTGGGCAACAGTGCCGCCTGGGCCGGTGGGCTGCGCATCGCGCATGATGTGATGCAGGACGGGATCGATTTTCCGGCCATCCAGCGCGCGCTGTCGGCGGCGGGGCTGGCGGCGCCGGGGCAGTTGACGGAAGACCAGCGCGGGCGGCTGGCGGCGCTGCTGGCGAAGGCGGAACCCTCCTCCACCGGGCGCATCCGCGGCAACCGCCACATCATGAACGATGACAGCGACATCAACGCCACGCGGCATGCCCGGGCGCTGGTCGGCGGCGTGGCCGCGGCGGCGACGGGGCGGACCGACCTGTTCATTTCCGGCGGCGCGGAGCATCAGGGCCCCGATGGCGGCGGGCCCGTCGCCGTGATCGTGGAGTCCTGACCATGCGTCCCGAACAACGCCTGCGCTACGCGGCACCCCAGGACCGCCCGCCGACCGCGCTGCCGGGCGGGGCGGAACTCGCGATCTGGCCGGTGGTGAATGTCGAGCATTGGCTGATCGACAACCCCATGCCCCGCCAGGTGCTGAGCCCGCCGACCGGGGCCGCGCTGCTGCCGGATGTCGCCAACTGGGCGTGGCATGAATACGGGATGCGCGTCGGCTTCTGGCGGTTCCTCGACGCCTTCGCAAGGCGCGGCATCCGCCCGACGCTGTCGATCAACGGCAATGTCTGCAACGAATATCCTCGCGTGGCCCAGGCCGCCCACGATGCCGGCTGGGAATTCATGGGCCATGGCTTCGTGCAGGTGCCGACGCACCGGGAGCCCGATCAGCGCGCGATGATCGCCCGCACCGTCGAGGCCATCACGCGATTCACGGGGGCGCCGCCGGTCGGCTGGCTCGGGCCGGGGCTGACGGAGACGCTGGAAACGCCGGACCTGCTGGCGGAGGCCGGCATCCGCTACATCGCCGATTTCGTGGTGGATGACCTGCCGGCACGGCTGAAGACCGCGGCCCGGGAGGTGCTGACCATGCCCTACAGCGTGGAGTTGAACGACATCCCCATCGCCATGATCCAGCACCATGACGAGCAGGAACTGCCCCGCCGCGCAAGGCTGGCGGCGGCGCGGCTGCTGGCGGAGAAGGGGCCGAAGGTGATGTGCTTCGCCATCCACCCCTACATCACCGGCGTGCCCCACCGCATCGGCGCGCTGGAGGCGATGCTGGACGATCTGATGGCCATGCCGGGCGTCTGCTTCATGCAGGGCCGGGAGATCATGGACTGGTACCGCGCCAGCGGGGACCCGACCTAGATTTTGGCAGCGGGATGGGGGATGGAATGCCCCCATGAAGCTGCTCCTCATCAACGCCAACACGACCGAGGCCATCACCGATCGCCTGGTCGCCATCGCGCAGGGCCTGGCGCCGCCTGGTATGACCGTGGCCGGTGCCACGGGGCGCTTCGGCGCGCGCTACATCGCCAGCCGCGCGGCGGCGGCGGTGGCCGAACACGCGACGCTCGATGCCTTCGCGCAGCAGGGCGGGGATGCCGATGCGGTGCTGATCGCCTGCTATGGCGACCCGGCGCTGGATGCGCTGCGCGAATTGTCCTCGGTTCCGGTGCTCGGCCTCGCGGATGCCACCGCGCAGGAAGCCTGCCGGATCGCGCGGCGCTTCGGCGTGGTCAGCGGCGGCGCGGCGTGGAAGCCGATGCTGGAGGAGTTTCACCAGCGGCGCGGCTATGGGGAGCGCCTTTCGGGGGTGCGGAGCATCGTGCCCACGGGCGGCGACATCGCGCGCGATCCCGATGGCGCGGTGGCGTCGCTGATGAAAACCTGCCGGGATTGCGTGACGCTGGATGGGGCGGAGGCGGTGGTGCTGGGCGGCGCGGGGCTGGCGGGCCTCGCGGCGCGGTTGGCGCCGCTGGTGCCGGTGCCGGTGCTGTGCTCGGTGGAGACGGGCATCCGCGCGGCATTCGCGGCCATGGGCCATGCGCCCATCGGCGTGGGCACGGCGCACACGCCGGTGGAGACGGTGGGGCTGTCGGACGCGCTGGCGAAGCGGCTGTCCTAATCCTTCGCGAAGCGGCGCTTCAGCGGGATGGCGGCCAGCGACAGCGCCGCCAGGCCGCAGAGCGCGCCGATGATCTGCGGCGTCAGGATGCCGCGGATCTCCAGCGTGCCGCCGGCATCCAGCACGGAACCGAGCCCGGCGCCGGCCAGGCTGAACACCGCCGTGGCGGGCAGGATTCCGACCAGCGTCGTCACCACGAAGACGGGCATGCGAACCCCCGCGAAGGCGGGCACGAGGTTCACCAGGAAGAAGGGGAACAGCGGCACCAGGCGCAGCACCAGCAGATAGGGCCCGGCATCCCGCCGCAGCCCCGCCGCCAGCTTCTGCGCGACGGGGCCGAGGCGATCCAGCGCATCGGCGCCGACGATCCGCCGCGCCAGCAGGAAGACCAGCGCGGCGCCGATCGTCGCCGCCACCACCGTCAGCGCCGTGCCCGCGAGGGCGCCGAAGAGGAACCCGCCCGACAGCGTCAGGATCACCGCGCCGGGGACGGAAAGCGCGACCGCGGCCGCATAGGCCAGCACGAAGCCGCCGGCGGCCAGCAGCCAGTTCGCGGCGACGAAGCCCGTCAGCGCGGCGCGGTGGCGGGCCAGCGTGTCCAGCGACAGCAACTCGCCGAGGCCGGTGAAGCGCAGCGCCACGAGCGCCGCGACCACGGCCACGCCCATCCAGAGTTTCCTCGATCGCATCATGCCCCCTGGTACTTCGCCATGAAGCGGCGGTCGATCCGGTCCTTCAGCCACCAGGCGGCGCGGCCGCCGGCGACGAGGCCGTTGCGCGTGCCCAGCGCCCGGCCATCGCCGAGCGAGAGCAGCACCAGCCAGTCCTTTTGCGGGCGATAGGGGCCGGGCGCGCGGCCTTCCGCCACGGCGCGCAGGTTGCGGGCCAGGATCGGGCCTTGCCGGACGGCGACCACGCCGGCCTTGGGCAGGGGAAGCGGGTCGAAGCTGGCGCAATCCCCCACGGCGAAGACATCGTCGCGGCCGATGGCGCGCAGGCAGTCATCCACGCGGAGGAATCCGGCGCGGTCGCGCGCCAGACCGGTCTCGGCCAGCCAGGCCGGGGCGGCGGCGCCGGTGGCCCAGAGAACGGCATCGAGCGGCAGGGGCGGGGAGCGGGCGAAGCCCAGCCCCTCGGCGAAGACCTCCGCCACATCATCGCCCTGGTGGCAATCGACGTGGCGCCCGGCCAGCGCGGCGGTGACGCGGCTGCGCAATGTCTCGGGGAAGCCCGGCAGCACGCCGGCGGTGCCGGCCACGAGAACGACGGTGGCGGCCGGCAGGCGCGCGCGAAGGGCGAGCGCGACCTCCACCCCCGCCGCGCCGGCGCCGACCACGCCGATGCGGGCAGGGGGGGCTGCCAGCAGGGCGCGCAGGCGCGGCAGCAGCGCGTCGATGGGCTTGAGCGGCAGGGCATGGGCGGCGGCGCCGGGGATGCGGGCGGTGTCGGGCGTGGCGCCGGTGTCCAGCGACAGCAGGTCGAAGGGCCGGGCCTCCCCGCCCGCGCGGTGGACCCGCTTCGCCGCCAGGTCGATGCCGGTGGCGCGGTCGATCAACGCCTCCGCCCCCGCCCGCGCGGCCAGGGCGCGCACATCGATCAGCGCCTGGTCTTCGCGGTACAGGCCGGCGATGACGCCGGGGAGCATGCCGGAATAGGGGGACATCGCCTCCCGCGTCAGCAGCGTGATGCGCCATCCCGGCAGCGGGGAGGCGGCGAATTGGTGCAGCACCTCCACATGCGCGTGGCCGCCGCCGACCAGCATCAGGTGCCTCTGCATCGCGCCCCGTGGTGTCACAGGGCGCGATGATAGCGGGTTGCTACTCCGCCGGCACCAGCCCGGGCGGGACCGGCGCAGGCTTCGTGACCTGGCGCCGGGGAAGGGACAGCCCGTTCATCGCCGGCACCACCAGCAGCGTGGCCAGCGTGGCCAGCGTCAGCCCGCCGATCATCGCCACCGCCATCGGCCCCCAGAAGACGGAGAGCGTGAGCGGCACGAAGGCCAGCACGGCGGCCAGCGCCGTCAGCACCACCGGCCGCGCGCGGTGGACGCTGCTTTCGATGATGGCGCGGCGCAGATCCATCCCGGCGGCGAGGTCCTGCTGCACCTGGTCCACCAGGATCAGCGTGTTCCGCATCACCATGCCCGCCAGCGCGATGACGCCGAGCAGCGCCACGAAGCCGAAGGGCTGGTCCATCAGCAGCAGCGCCGCGGCGGCGCCAGGGATGCCGAGCGGCGCGGTCGCCACCACCAGCGCCACGCGGCCGAAATGCCGCAGCTGCACCATGAGGATCAGCAGCATCGTGCCGACCATGAAGGGGAAGAGGGCGAAGAGGCTCGCATTCGCCTTGCCCGATTCCTCCGCCGCGCCGCCAGCCTCGATCCGCATGCCGACGGGCAGGGTGGCGGAGAGCGCGTCCATGGCGGGCAGCGCGGCCGCCGTCACGTCCGGCGCCTGCAGGCCCGGGGCGATGTCGGCGCGGACCGTCAGGAACCCCTCCCGGTTGCGGCGCCAGAGGATCGGCTCCTCCATCACGGGCTCCAGCCGCGCGACCTGGGACAGCGGCACGGGGCCGGCGGCGGTGACGAGGGTGAGGTCGCCGAGATTGTCGAGCGACCCGCGCTCCGCCGCCGGTGCCCGCAGCACCACGTCGACGAGGCGCGCGCCCTCGCGCAACTGCGTCGCGGTGACGCCGGAGAGCAGCGACTGCATGGATTGCGCGACCGCCTGGGGGGAGAGGCCGAGCTGCACCACGCGATCCTCATCCAGCACCAGGCGGAGGGAGGGTGCGCGTTCGCCCCAGGCGAGCTGCACGTCCCGCGTGCCGGGCACCTGGCGCAGCGTTTCCATCACGCGCTCCGCCTGTTCGCGCAGCTGCACGGGTGTGCCTCCCATGACGCGGAACTGCACGGGGAAGCCGACAGGCGGTCCGAAATCGAGGCGGGAGACACGCACCCGCGCTTCCGGCACCGCGCCGCTGTCCACATAGGCGATCAGCTTGTCGCGGAGGCGTTCGCGGGCGGGCACGTCGCGCGCCTGGACGATCAGCTTGCCGAAGGCCTCGTTCGGCAGGTCGGGGTTCAGCGCCAGGAAGAAGCGGGGCGCGCCGGCACCGACATATTCGGTGTGCATCACCGCATCGGGATCATCCGCCACCTGCGCGGCCACGCGCATCACGGCCTGGCGCGTCGCCTCATACCCCGCGCCCTGGCGGAGGTTCACGTCCACGAGCAGTTCCAGCCGGGCGGAGGTGGGGAAGAACTGCTTCTTCGTCATGCCCATCCCGACGAAGCCCGCGCCGAGCATCGCGACGGTGGCGAGCATGACGACATGGCGGTGGTCCACGCACCAGCCGACGAGGCGCCGCAGCAGGGTGTAGAAGCGGCCTTCATACTGATGGTCATGCGCCACATGGTGCTTCGGCACCGGCAGCAGCTTCACGCCGAGCCAGGGGGTGAACCACACCGCGACCAGCCAGCTTGCCAGCAGCGCGCCGCCCACCACCCAGAAGATGCCGCCGGCATATTCGCCGGAGGTGGAGGCCGCGAAACCCACCGGGATGAATCCCGCCATCGTCACCAGCGTGCCCGACAGCATCGGCCCCGCCGTGCTGCCCCAGGCGAAGGCGGCGGCCTTCGCGCGGTCCCAGCCTTCCTCCAGCTTCACCACCATCGCCTCGATCGCGATGATCGCGTCATCCACCAGCAGGCCGAGGGCCAGGATCAGCGCGCCGAGCGAGATGCGTTCCAGCTCCGTCCCCCAATAGGCCATCAGGATGAAGACGGCGGCCAGGGTGAGGGGCACGGACAGCGCCACGATGATGCCCGCGCGGAAGCCGAGCGAGAGGAAGGACACCAGCAGCACGACGCCCAGCGCCACGACGAACTTGGTCAGGAACTCCGCCACGCTTTCCTGCACGATCTGCGGCTGGTTGGAAATCAGCTGCAGGTCGAGCCCGGCCGAGAGATCCTGCCGGATGGCGGCGAGTTCCATGCGCAGGCTGTCGCCCAGCGCCAGCACGTTGAAGCCGCGCTGCTTGGCGACCGCGATCAGCACCGCCGGCGCGCCATCATGGAACACCGCGCTGGAAGGCGGGTCCGCCAGGCCGCGCGTGACGGTCGCGATGTCGCCGAGGCGGATGGTGCGGTTGTCGCCGGCGCTGACCGGCACCGCGCGGATCGCCTCCAGCCCATCGAGCCCGCCGCCGACGCGGAGATGGACGCGGAGGTTGCCCGTCTCCACCACGCCGGCCGGGGCCACGGGGTTCTGCCGTGCCAGCGCATCGAGGATGGCGGAGGGCTGGATGCCGAGCGTGGCGAGGCGCGCATGGCTGGCCTCGACATGGATGCGGCTCTCGATCTCGCCCTGGATCGCGACCTTCTCGACGCCGGGGATGCGCAGCAGGCGGAGGCGGATCTGCTCGGCCTGGCGGACCATCTCCGCATTGTCGGCGCCGGTGAGCGCCAGGACGGCCGAATAGACGTCGGAGTATTCATCGTTGAAGAAGGGGCCGCGCACGCCGGCGGGCAGCGTGTTCGCGATGTCGCCGACCTTCTTGCGCACCTGGTACCAGAGGCCCGCGACCTCCCGCGGCGGGGTCGTATCCCGCAGGATCACGGTGGTGACGGAGGAGCCGGGGCGGGTGAAGGTCTCCACGCGGTCGAGATGGGGCAGGTCCTGCAACCGGCTCTCGATGCGGTCCGCGACCTGCGCCTGCATCTCCTCCGCCGTCGCGCCGGGCCAGGCGGCGCTGACGATCATCAGCTTGAGGGTGAAGGATGGGTCCTCCGCCCGGCCGAGGCGCATATAGGCGCCGGCACCGGCGAGCGCGAGCAGCAGGATGGCGAAGAGGGTCAGCGCGCCGTTGCGCACGCCCCAGGCGGAGAGGTTGAAGCGGTCCATGGCGTGGGCCCTCAGCGCAGGGTGGCGGCGAGGCGGGACTGGACGATGCGGACCCGCTGGCCGGGGTCCAGCACCTGCGGGCCCATGGCGACGACCTTGTCGCCCGGCGCCAGCGGGCCTGCGAGTTCGACGGTGGTTTCGGACATCGCGCGGATTGTGACGGGCACGGCCTCGATCCGCCCGGCATCCAGCACGCGCCAGACCATGGGCCCCTGGCCGCGGTCATGCAGCGCGGTGAGGGGCAGGGTGGCGGCGGCATCGCGCGCCACGGCCAGGCGCACTGTGCCCGTCATGCCGAGGGCGACCCAGTCCGGCGCCTCCGGCAGCGCGAAGCGGACGGCGTAGGTGCGCAGCGTCGCATCGGCCTGGGGGGCGATTTCCCGGATGGTGGCGGGCAGGGCCACGTCGGGGCGCGCCCAGAAGCGGGCTTCCGCGCGGGACTGCGCCAGGCCGGGGAGGGCGGATTCGGGCACGCGCACCAGCAATTCGCGCTCCGCCGGGTCCGCCAACCGCAGCACCGCCTGGCCTTCCGGCACCACCTGGCCGGCTTCCGCCAGCAGCGCCGTGACGAAGCCCGGGGAGGGGGCGCGGAGCGTGGTGTAGGACAGGCGGTTGCGGGCGAGGTCGAGCTGGGCGCGGGCGGAGATCACGCGTTCCGCCGCCGCGCGGGCGGCCGCCTGGCGCTGGTCATCCACGGCCTGGGAGACATGGCCTGCGGCCAGCAGGGAACGGCCGCGCGCCGCGTCATTGGCCGCCTGGCGGGACTGCGCCTCCGCCGAGGCGAGGTCGGCTTCCGCCGCCCGCAGGCTCAGCGCGAGGTCGGCGGGGTCGAGCGTCGCGAGCACCTGTCCGGCCTCGACCAGCTGCCCGACCTCCACCAGCCGCGTCGCGATCCGGCCGCCTGTGCGGAAGCCGACATCCACTTCCCGGCGCGCGCGGACCACGCCGGTATGGGCGGTGACGGCCTCCGCGCCGGAAAGACGGACTTCGGCGACCTGGACGGGGCGGGGCTGTGGCGGGGCCGAGTCGTCGGCGGAGGCCTCCCCCTTGCAGGCCGCGAGCGGGAGAAGGAACAGCAGGGCGGCTGAACGGCGGGCCAGGGGCAAGGACAGTGCGGGCATGGGACCTCTCCCGATCGGGGTGGTCCCAGTATGGATATGGAGTGACGAAAGTCAATAATCGTCAGTCGGTATCCGTCAGGGGCGGAGGGCGCGGAGGAGGAGGTCCACCATCGCCTCCAGATCCTGGGCGAGTTCGGTGTCCGACTTGATATTGGCCATGCATTCCGCGATCAGGCCGGGGTGGGTGAAGGCGAGCGTGGCCTGCTTGATGGATTCGGCGGTCTTCTCGGCGTCGAAGCCGCCGAATTCGCCGCTGGCGAGGCCATCCATCAGCACGTGGCGGATGGCGGTCTGGACGCTGTGGATGAAGCGTTCCACCGCGTCCCAATGCTCCGCCATGGCGGCCGTCACCATGTCATGCAGCCGCCTTTCGCTGAAGAACAGGGCGATGTGGCGCTGGTGCATGGTCCGCAGCAGCAGGCGCAGACGCTCGGACGGCGTGCCGGGGCCGCGGGCGATGGTCCAGGTCTCGGCCTCCACGCTGCCCATCATACGCGAGGCGATGGCCTCGTTGATCGCGGATTTGGACGCGTAGAAGCGGTAGATGTTGGCGGGCGACATGCCGAGTTCGCGGGCGATGTCGGCCACCGCGGTCTTCTGGTAGCCCATGGACCGGAACAGCGCCTCGGCCGTGTCCGCGATGCGGCGGCGGGTTTCCTCCGCGCTAGCGCCGCGGCGGGTGGGTTGGTCGATGGTATTCATGACGAATAACGTAATTCATCAGTCATAAAATTACCAGCCTCCCGCTTCCGTCTTTTCAGGGTCCACCGAACGGGTGAGACTGCCGGGCATGAACAGCCCCTACAGCTTCGACCACCTCCACCTCCGCAGCCCGGACCCGGAGGCCGCCGCCGCCTTCTATGTCTCGGCCTTCGGCGCTTCGATCAAGGCCCGCATGACGCCGGGCGGCCGGGTGCGGGTCGTGATGGACCTGCATGGCGTGCCGGTCTTCATCGAGGAAGTGCCGGCGGGCACCCATGCGCCGCCCAAGCCGCCCTTCCTCGGCATCGAGCATATCGGCCTGACGGTGCAGGACATGGACGCCGCGGTGGCCGACCTGGCCGCCAAGGGCGTGGCGCTGCTGGACGGGCCGCGGGAAGCGCGGCCGGGCGTGCGCATCGCCTTCTTCGCCGCGCCGGATGGCGTGCAGGTGGAACTGATCGAGCGGAAGGGGTGACCCCCCGCCCGCGATGACCACGCGCTGGCCACCGATCCTGGCGATCCTGGCCGGCGGCATCCTGGGCGCCGCGCAGATCGGCAAGGTGCCGGCGGCGATGACGACCATCGGCGCGGAATTCGGCCTGGGCCTGGCGGGGGCGGCGCTGCTTGTCTCCCTGTTCGCGCTGATGGCGGCACTCGGCGGGCTGGCCATCGGCCTGGCGGCGGCGCGGATCGGGCCGAACCGGGCGCTGCTGGCGGGGCTTGGCATCGGCACGATGGCCGCGGGCGCGGCGGCGCTGGCGCCGGGGCCGGCGGCATTGCTGGCCGCGCGCGTCGCGGAGGGCGCGGGCTTTCTCCTGCTGACCGTCGCGGCGCCGGGGCTGATCGCGGGGCTCGCCACGGCGAGGGACCGGGCGACGGCCATGGCGATCTGGGGGGCCTATATGCCGCTCGGCGTCGCACTCGGCTTGGCGAGCGCGCCGCTGGTCGCGGCCTTCGGCTGGCGGGTGGCCTGGGGGGCGCTGGCCGCGTTGCTGGCGCTGGCGGGGATCGCCTGCTGGCGGATGGTGCCCCGGGCCCCCGTGGCACCGACCGGTGCGTTTCAGCCGATGGGGCAGCAGGTGCGGGCGCTGGTGGCGGCGCGGCGGCCGCTGCAGGTCGCCTCCGCCTTCGCCACCTACAACATCATGTATCTCGGCATCGCGGCCTTCCTGCCGGCGCGGCTGGAAAGCCTGGGCGCCGGGACGGGCATGGCGGGCGTGGCGGCGGCGGTGGCGGCGCTGGCCAATGCGGGGGGCAATCTGGCGTCGGGCGTGCTGATGGCGCGCGGCGTGGCGGCGGAAAGGCTGGTGGTGGCCGGCGCGGTGGCGATGTCCGTCACGGCGGCCGGCGTCTACCTTGTGCCCTCCGCCATCGCGGCGACGGCGCTGGCGGTGCTGGCCTGCGGAGTCGGCGGGCTGGTGCCGGCTTCCTGCTTCGCCATCCTGCCGCGCGCGGTGCCGGCGCCCGCGCTGGTGGCGCCGGCGGTCGGGCTGGTGATGCAGGGGAACAACCTGGCGCAGTTGTTGGCGCCGCCGGCGATCGGCGCGCTGGCCACGATCGCCTGGCCGCTGGCGGCATTGCCCCTGCTGGCGGCAGGGTTGCTCGCCGCGCTGGCAGGGCGTGCGCTGACACGCTGAGTATACGCCGCGCGGGCCTTTTCGCGCGCGCGGGCAACGCATAGCGTGCGTGGCTCGCGGCCGTCACGGCTGCGCCCATCATCGACGAAGGGAGCATCCATGAATCGCCGCCACATCTTCGGCCTTGCCGCCGGCGCCGCCGCACTGCCCATGCTGGGTTCCGCCGCGCAGGCGCGGCCGCTGGACCAGATCCTGTCCACCAGGCGGCTGCGCGCCGGCATCAACCCGACGCTACCGCCGATGGGCCTGTTCAACGAGCGCAACCAGATCGACGGCTTCGACGCCGACATCGCGCGGGAGATCGCGCGACGGATGAATGTGGAGCTGGAGATCGTGCAGGTCGGCAGCCCCGACCGCATTCCCTTCCTGCAGTCGGACCGCATCGACATCGTGCTGGGCTCCATCACCCGCACCGTGGAGCGCGCGCTGGTCATCGACTACACCGTGCCGCTGCACACCCAGTCCATGGTGGTGCTGACGAAGCAGACCGGGACGGCGGTGCCGATCAACACGCCGGCCGACCTCAACAACCGCGCGGTGCGGCTGGTGCAGGTGCGGGGCACCGTGGGCGTGCCCTGGATCCAGGCCAATGCGGCGCAGGCGCAGGTCACGCTGCTGGACAACTACCCCGACTGCTTCCGCGCGCTGGCGCAGGGGCGTGCCGATGCGATGGTGGATGTGGCGGAATCCATCGTCATCCCGATGCGCAACTTCCCGGTGCAGTGGAAGATCCTGGACCAGGTGCTGGCCAGCTTCTGGGTCGGCATCGGCGTGCAGAAGGGCAATTACGCGCTGCGCGATGTGCTGAACGTGATCCTGTTCGAGCTGCATCGCACCGGCTTCGTGAACACGACGTGGGAGAAGTATTTCGGCGTGCCGATGACGACGCCGATCCCCTTCAACCCGATGTTCTGATCATCGCGCCTCCGCCTGCTCCCTCCCCCGCTGTCGCGGGAGAGGGTCAGGGTGGGGGTCGCGCCCAGCGGCGAAAGCGTATGACAGCGTGACCCTCCAATACGGCCAGGTATGGCAGTACCTGCCCGATTTCCTGCTAGGCGCGCTGACCGCGCTGTGGATCGCGGCCGTCGCCTTCGCGGGCGGGCTGCTGATCGGGCTGGTCGGTGCGGCGGTGCTGAGCTTCGGGCCGCGCGCGGCGCGCATCCCGGTGATCGCCTATGTGCGCTTCTTCACCTATACGCCGCAGCTCGTGCAGATCTTCTTCCTGTTCTTTGCGCTGCCGGAGATGGGCATCATCCTCTCCCCCGTCGCGGCGGTACTGATCGGCATGACACTGAATGCCGGCGCCTACCTCACGGAGATCGAGCGCGCGGGGTTCGAGAGCGTGCCGCGCGCGGAGCTTGATGCCGCGGAGACGCTGGGCTTCAGCCGCGCGCAGACGGTCTGGTACGTGATCGCGCCGCATGTCGTCCGGGCACTCTATCCCGCCTTGTCCAGCCACTACATCATCATGACGCTCGGCACTTCCATGGCCGCGATCTTCGGGGTGGAGGAGCTGACCGGACGCGCGCTGAACGCGAATGCGATCAGCTTCCGGTCCGTCGAGATCTTTTCCATCGTCGCCGTCATCTACATCGCGCTGACCGTCATCGCCTCCGCCCTGCTGTGGCTGGTGGGGCGCTGGCTGTTCCGGGTGAAGGCGAAGGTGTTCTGATGTCGGCCTGGGACATCATCCTGATGGAGGCCCCCAGGTTCTTCACCTGGTGGAACATGAAGTTCCTGCTGGAGGCGCTGGGCAACACGCTGCTCGCCTCCGTCGCGGGATGCGGGATCGGCTACGCGATCGGCTTCGTGATGGCGGTGCTGCGGCTGCCCCAGGTGATGCCGGTGGCGCCGGTGCGGGCGGCGTCCATTCTCTGGGTGGAGGTGTTCCGCCGCATCCCCTTCCTGGTGCTGCTGCTGCTGGTCTTCTTCCTCAGCCAGTTCGCCAAGGTCGAGGCGCCGCTCTGGGTCATCGCCGTCACCGCGGTGGCGCTGCGCATGTCGGCGCTGGCCGCGGAGAATATCCGCGCGGGGTTCGAGACGGTGAAGCGCACGCAGTGGGAGGCGGCGCTGACGATGAATATCGGCGCGCTGACGACGATGTGGCGGATCATCCTGCCGCAGAGCTGGCGGGTGATCCTGCCGCCCTCCATCGTGCATGTGCTGTCGATGGTGAAGGAGACGTCGCTGGTCAGCCAGATCGGCTTCATCGAGGTCACCTTCGCCGCGAAGATGCTGACGCAGCGCGGTTTCTCCGCGCTGCTGACCTATGGCACGGCGCTGGTGCTGTATTTCTGCGTGAGCTTCGTGCTGGCCAATCTCGGCCGCTACGCGGAGAGGCGCCTCACAAGCCGGAAGCCTTCATCGCTGCCCGCAGCATAGCGGTTTCCTCGCCTTCCACGGGCGGCTGGGGCGGGCGGATGGCGGGGCAGGGGATGATGCCCATCTCGACCAGGCAGAATTTCAGCCGCGCGGTGGCGCGGCCACCGGGAGGCGCGCCGTAGATCGCCTCCGCCAGCGGTTCCAGCTGTTCGTGCAGGGCGCGGGCAGCGGGGAGGTCGTTGGCGCGGACGGCAGCGTCCAGCGCCACGATCTCATCCGGCATCAGATCGGCGAGCGAGACCAGCGATCCGTCGGAGCCATGGACGTAGCAGGCAAACAGGTGTTCGTCGCCGGAAGCGCAGACCGCGACATCGGGGCGCTTCGCGCGCACCTGGCGGCGCAGCGCGTCATAGCCATCGACCTCCCAGCCACCCTCCTTGATGCCGACGACTTCCGGGATTTCCAGCAGCGCGTCGAGCGTGGCCGGCGGAAAACCCATGCGGCCGGCGGCGTGGTGGGCCTGGAACAGCCAGATGGGCATCCCTGGCACGGCATCGCGGATGGTGCGGTGATGGAGGACCGACTGCGCGGTGGAGTGGGCGAGGGCGAAGCTGTTGGGGAGGAAGACCATGATGGCGTCGGCGCCGGCGTCGCGTGCCTCCCGCGCCTCGGCCGCCGCTTCCAGGCTGCTCTCGGCATTCACGCCGGCGACGACGATGCGGGTGGCGCCGACGGTCGCGACCGTGACCTCCACGGCGCGCTTCTTCTCGGCGCGCCTCATCACGAAGTTCTCGCCGGCATGGCCGTTCATCAGCACGCCGGCGATGCCATCGCGCAGCGTGCAATGCGCGGTGTGGCGGGCATAGGCGTCCCAGTCTGGCGAGAAGTCAGCCCGCATCGGCAGGACGGTGGAGGGATAGATGCCGTGGAACCGGGAAGAACCTTCGGGGATCATGCGGCCTGGTCCTTCGCCAGCAGGCGGTCGATGGGAAACAGCGGCAACTCCGGCGCCTGGCCGCAGATGGCCTGGGCCAGGAGTTTCCCCATATAGGGGCCGCTGGTGTAGCCGGAATGGACGCTGCCGATGATCCAGGCATCCGGCACGCCGGGGATCGGGCCGATGGCAGGCAGGGCATCCGCCGTCTCGGCCTCCAGCCCCAGCCAGGACCGCACCACGCGCGCATCGCGCAAGGCGGGGATGGTGTGGGCGGCGAGGCGCACATTGCCGAGGAAGCTGTCCGGCTTCACCGCCAGGCCGCCGCGTTCGCGATCCCCGATCCCCTGCCAGCCGCCACCGATCAGCACCGTGCCATTGGCGTATTGCTTCAGGCTGAGCAGGCCGGAGGCGACGCCGAGCACGGTGCGCATCACGGGCGGCAGGCGTTCCGTCACGACGAGTTGGTTGATCAGCACCTTGATCGGCAGCGTGATGCCGAGCCAGGCCGCCATGTCCTGCAGCCAGACGCCACCCGCGAGCACCACGCGCGTGGCGCGCAACTCGCCCGCTTCCGTGTCGATGGAGAAGCCGGGCTGGATGCCGCGCACCGCCGTGTCCTCCCGCAACTCGACGCCGGCGTTCAGCAGCGCGGGGCGGAAGGCGCGGCCTGTCAGATAGGCGCTGGTGAATCCGTCGATGGGGCAATGGCCGGCCAGCAGCGCCTTGTCGGAGAGGCCGGGCTCGATCTCTCGCGCCCGGGCGGTGCTGACGATCTCGATCGGCGCGCCGGCCTGGCGGCGGAAATGCGCGCGTTCCTCCAGCATGGCGATCTCATGCTCGGTGAAGGCGACGGAGAGGCCGGGGCAATCGACGGCCTGCACATGCCCCCCATCGCACCATTCCGCCATGCGCATCCACATCTCATGCGCGCGCAAGGCGTAGGGGACGAGCGCGGCGCGCGTCATCTGCATGGTGAGCGTGCCGGCATTGACGCCGGAGGCTTCGCGGCAGATGGCGCCGCGGTCCAGCAGCACGGTCTTCATGCCGGCGCGCGCCAGGTGCAGCGCGGTGCTGCAGCCCATCACGCCAGCGCCGATCACGGCGACATCGAAGGGCGCGCTCATATCGGGGCGGGCCTCGGCACGGGGATGTCGGCATAGTCGAAATCGCCGAGCAGCGCGTCCATCGCGACGGGGCGCAGCGGCACGCGGCCGGTGGCGAAGCCGGCCTTCTCCCGCCCGCCGACCCTGGCGGCGACGAGTTCCGCCGCGGCTTCCCCGCATAGCCGCCCCTGGCAGGGCCCCATGCCGCAGCGCGTGAACTGCTTGACCTGGTTCATCGCGGTGGCGCCGTCCTCCACCGCGGCTTCGATCTGGGCGCGGGTCACGCCCTCGCACCGACAGATGATCGTCTCCGGCGGGATGGCGGCGACCAGCGCCGGGCGCAGCGCCATCATCCGCGCCATCGCGCCACCGGCGCGGGAGGCGCGGGCGAAATCCGCGGCGGGGCTGGCGCGCGACGTGGCGTGGCTGGCCGCGTCGATCAGGCCGAGGTCCCGCAGCGCCGCCAGCGCGGCCACGCGGCCGGAAGCCGGGGCGGCTGCCGCGCCACGGACGCCCGATCCATCGCCGCAGGCGTAGAGCAGCGGGATGGAGGTGCGGCGATCCTCGTCCAGCACGGGCACCCAGCCACCGGATTCCGCGACGTAGCGATGCGCGGCGCGGAAGGCGCGCGTGGCCTCCGTGGCGGGCACCAGGCCATGGCCGATGGTCAGCGCATCGCAGTCGAAGACGCGGTAATCGCCGCCGGCGAGCGGCGCCACGCGAACCCGCTGGAGCACGCCCACGCCCTCCGCGGCGACGATGCGGTGCGCGGCCAGTACGGGAACACCCTTCAGCGTCAGGCTCGCGCGCCAGGCGGCGCCGCGGGCCAGCAGATCCGGCCGCGCCATCAGCGCGGGCAGTGCGGCGATCCATTCGCTGGTGGCGGCAAGGTCCACCACCGCGGCGACCGTCGCGCCCGCCTTCGCGAGTTTCGCCGCCACGGCATAGAGTAGCGGCCCCGCCCCGGCCACCACCACGCGCCGCCCGGGCAGCACGCCATTCGCCTTCAGCAGGATCGTCGCCGCCGCCAGGCCCAGCACGCCGGGCAGCGTCCAGCCGGGGAAGGGGATGATGCGTTCATGCGTGCCGGTCGCCAGCACCAGGGCGCGCGCTTCCGTGATGGTGTTGCTGCCATCGGGCGCCAGCGCATCCAGGCGGAAGGGGGCGGCGGCCTCCCCCAGCGGCACCAGCGGCCCGCCGCCGACGCCCCAGACGCGATGGCCCGTCCTGACCACGGCATTGCTGGCGGCGAGGGCGGCGCGGAGCGCATCGCCCTCCGCGCGATCCGCGTCGCGCGGCATGGCGTAGCCGGCGGGGGCGGCGCGATAGACCTGGCCGCCGGGCGCGGGGCTTTCGTCGAACAGCACGACGCTGGCGCCGCGCTGTGCGGCCTGCGTCGCCGCGGCCATGCCCGCCGGCCCGGCGCCCAGCACTGCGATATCGATCATGCCGGCGCGACCAACATGCCCGCGCGCACGGGCACGAGGCAGGATTGCGCGAGGCGCCCATCCACGCGCACCAGGCATTGCTGGCACACGCCCATCATGCAGAGCGCGGCGCGGGGACGCGCGGGGTCCAGGCCCTCGCCAAGTCTGCGTATACCGGATGCGATCAAGGCGGCGGCGAGGCTTTCGCCCTCCGGCGCGCGCAGTTCCACGCCATCGAAGGTGAAGGCGACGGGTGCGGGGCGCGTCATGCCCGCGATGCGAAGATCATCTGCCACGCTTGTGAGCATATCGCGACCTGCGATCGCGTCCATGCCCCCCTCGCCCCCCCCCTGGCGCGCTTGACGGCGATGGGATCGCGCAAGGACACTCCCCGCGATGGAACCGGGAAGGGGGATCGGGCTTGGCCTTCCTCGCGCTTGATGGGCTGACCGCCAGCTATGGCGGCAAGGCGGATGTGCTGAATGACGTCACGCTCCGCTTCGCGAAGGGCGAGGTGGTGGGGCTGATCGGGCCATCCGGGTCGGGGAAGTCATCCCTGCTGCGCGCCCTGGTCGGGCTGCTGAAGCCGCGCGCGGGTCGCGTGACCATCGGGGATGAGGTGGTGGACTACGCCAGCCGCGCCAGCCTGCGCGCGGCGCGGGACCGCTTCGCCATCGTCTTCCAGCAGTACAATCTGTTCCAGAACATGACGGCGCTGCGCAACGTCGCCATCGCGCCGACCCTGGTGAAGAAGCGCCCCTCCGCGCAGGTGGAGGAGGAGGCGCGCGCGCTGCTGACGAAGGTGGGGCTCGGCGCGAAGTTCAACGCCTATCCGGACGAATTGTCGGGCGGGCAGCAGCAGCGCGTCGCCATCGCGCGGGCGCTGGCGCTGCATCCCGACATCCTGCTGCTGGACGAGGTCACCAGCGCGCTCGACCCCGAACTGGTGAATGAGGTGCTGGATACGATCCGCGCCCTGCATGCCGAGGGGATGACGATGCTGATCGTCAGCCATGAGATGGCCTTCATCCGCGAAGTCGCGACCACCGTCGTCTTCATGGACCAGGGCCGTGTCGTCGAAGTGGGGCCACCCGCGCAGATCTTCGACGCGCCACAAAGCCCGCGCCTGAAGGAATTCACCGCGAAGATCCTGCGGCACTGAAGCGCGCCCCGCCCCACCCCGGGGCCCGACAAGGAACACCCTGATGCCCTACCTCCCGCCCGGCTCGCACCTGCTGAAGGGCGCCATCGACTGCCATGTGCATTGCGCGCCGCACCTCAACGGCCGCAGCGTCAATGTGTTCGAGGCCGTCCGCCAGGCCGCCGCCGCCGGCATGAAGGCCATCGGCATCATGTGCAACTTCCAGAACACCTCGGGCTTCGCGGCGCTGGCGAATGACGAACTCGGGCATCTCGGCTGTCACGCCTTCGGCGGCGTGATCATGCAGCCGACGGCGGGCGGCGTGACGCTGGAAGTGGCCAAGGCTGCCATCGGCTACGGCTACGGCCCGGGCACGGGGGCGCGCTTCGTGTCCCTGCCCACGCACCACACCCGCTACATCGCGGAACGCGAGGGCCGCGGCCCGGCCTTCCTGGAGACCACCTTCCAGGTGCCGGAGAACAACGTCGTTCCCGATGTCGTCTGCGCCATCATGGATCTCTGCGCCGAGCGCGACGTGGTGTTCGATTGCGGCCATGTCTCCGGCCGAGAAGCCGTGGCGCTGGCGGAGGAGGCGAAGAAGCGCGGCGTGACGCGGATCCGCACCCACGGGTCGCGCTACAGCACGGACCAGATCGCCGCCATCGTGGCGCTGGGCGGCTATGTGGAGCTCAGCTTCTTCATCCTGACCCATGCGACGCAGGTCGGCCTGACCCATGTGGATGAGGAGAAGCACAAGATCTCCTCCGCCAGCACCATCCAGGATTTCACGCCACGCATCCGCGCCGCGGGCGATCGCTGCATCCTCTCCTCCGACGCCGGCGTCTTCCTGCTGCCGCCGCCGGTCGAGGCGTTTCGCGAATACCTTCTCCTCGTGCAGAGCGAGGGATTCAGCGATGCGGAGCTGCGGCGGATGACCTCCACCAACCCCGCCGCGCTGTTCGGCATCGATTAATGCGCGAGTAGGACAGGCAGCGTCATGCGGGCGAGGATGCCGCGTGTGACGCCGCCCAGCACCATTTCCCGCAGCCGGGAATGGCCATAGGCGCCCATCACCAGCAACCCTGCCCCCAGATCGGTGGCGCTGTTCAGCAGCACGTCGGATTCGCGGATCTCGTTCGCGACCGTGTGCTGCGCCGTGGCGGCGACGCCATGGCGGGCCAGGTGCAGGGCGATGTCGGCGGCGGGCACATCGCCATGGCCACCGATGCCCTGGCGGGGATTCACCGCCAGCACGCGCACCTGGTCGGCGGCCTGCAGCAGGGGCAGGGCATCATGCACCGCGCGGGCGGCTTCCTTGCTGGCATTCCAGGCCACCAGCACGGTCTGCGGCGTGGGTGTGAACGACCCCGCATAGGGCAGCATCAGCACGGGCCGGCCCGCGGTGAACAGCACGGCTTCCAGGATCATCTCATTGATCGTGGCCTGGGCGTTGCCGGGCTCCGGCTGGCCGAGCACGGCGAGGTCCGCGTAGCGCGTGTGCAGCGCCACGGCCTCCGGTGGCATGTCCATCGCCTCGCGCCATTCGCCCTGCAACCCGTCGCGGCGGATGCGGTCCTCGAAGGCGGCGCGCATGCGCGCGGCGTCGGCCTCCGCCGTCTTCCGCAACTGCGCCAGCAGCAGGCCGAGCGAAGCGCCGCCCATGTCGGAGGTCAGGCCGAGGGGCAGCCCGCCCTCCACCGCATGCAGCCCGACCAGATGCGCCCCGTGCCGCGCCGCCAGCCCCGCGGCGTAGTCGAGCCGCGCCATGGCGTGATCGGTGCCGTCCAGATGCACCAGCAGGTCCTTGAAGGCCATGTCGCGGCTCCTTGCCCATTGGCGGGGCAGGTTGCGCGCCGGCGCGTCTTCGGGCCTTGATCGGCATCAAGCATCACGCCGCCTTGATGGCGGCACGGACCTTGCCTGGAAGGCGCCCATGACCGACGAAGACCTTGAGGCCCACGCCCGTGCCACCGCCGCCCTCCTTGGCCTGCCCATCGCGCCGCACCAGATGCCGGGCGTGATCGCAGGGCTGAAGGTCGCGGTCGCGGCGGCGGCGCTGATCGAGCGTGTGCCCCTGACCGAGGCGGAGGAGGCCGCCCCGGTGTTCCGGGCATGAACGCCGCCCGCACCGCCGCGGCCATCCGCGCCGGCACGACGACGGCGGTGGCGGTGGTGGAGGCCACGCTGGCCGATATCGCCGCGCGGGATGGCGCGCTGACCTGCTTCACCGCCGTCACCGCCGACCGTGCGCGGGCGGAGGCCGCGGCGGTGGATGCCGCCATCGCGGCGGGCCGCGATCCCGGCCCGCTGGCCGGCGTGCCGCTGGCCGTGAAGAACCTGTTCGACCTGGAAGGACTGCCGACGCTCGCGGGATCGAAGATCCGGCGCGATGCGGCGCCGGCAATGCAGGATGCCTTCGCCGTGCAGCGTCTGCGCGCGGCCGGGGCGGTGGTGATCGGCGCCACCAACATGGATGAATTCGCCTTCGGCTTCTCCACGGAAAACGCCCATGCGGGGCCCACGCGCAACCCGCATGATCCCGCGCGCATCGCCGGCGGGTCCTCCGGCGGGTCGGCGGCGGCGGTCGCGGCGGGGCTCACACCGATCGGCATCGGCAGCGACACCAACGGGTCCATCCGCGTGCCGGCGGGGCTCTGCGGCATCTGGGGGCTGAAGCCGACCTATGGGCGGCTGTCGCGCCGCGGCGCCCATCTGTTCGCCGGCAGCTTCGACCATGTCGGCCCCTTCGCGCGCAGCCTCGATGACCTGGCGCTGGTCCATGACGCCATGCAGGGGGAGGACCCCGCGGACCCCGCCCAGGCGCCGAGGGCGATCGAGCCGGTGAGCGGCCTGCGGGGGCTGGGGGGCATCCGCTTCGGCATCGCCGCCGGCTATTTCGAGCGGGGTGGCCACGCCGAGGCCCTGGCGCCCGTCGGGCTGGCGGCGGCGGTGCTCGGCGCCACCACCCGCATCGCGCCCGATCTGGTGGCGGAGGGGCGGGCCGCGGCGATGCTGATCACCCTGGCGGAGGGGGCGAACCTGCACCTGCCGTCGCTGCGTCGTCGCGCCGATGACTTCGATCCGCTGACGCGCGACCGTTTCCTGGCGGGCGCCCTGCTGCCCGCGCATTGGATCACCCAGGCCCAGCGCGTGCGCGCCGCCTGGGCACGGGCGGCGTCACGCATCTTCGACATGTGCGACGTGCTGGTGGCGCCGCTGCTGCCCTGCGTCGCGCCGCCGATCGGCACGGCGGTGATGGAGGTGGATGGGGCGACGGTGGCGGCGCGGCCGCATCTCGGCGTCTATACCCAGCCCTTCTCCGCCATCGGCCTGCCGGCGATGGCCGTGCCGCTGGCGGACCCCGCCCGCGCCGGCGCCACGCTGCCGGTCGGGCTGCAACTCGTCGCCCCGCCCTGGCGGGAGGATCTGCTGTTCCGCGCCGCCGCCGCCCTGGCCGATGCCGGCCTGGCCGGCTGCCCGACCCCGCCCCCCTCGTGAAAAAGGACCAAGCCTGATGGACATCGATATCCCCGAGGTGGTGGCCGAGGTCACCGCCGCCTTCCAGCGCTACGAGGTCGCGCTGGTGACGAATGACGTCGCGGTGCTGGACGAGCTGTTCTGGAACGACCCGCGCACCATCCGCTACGGCGCCGGGGAGATCCTGCACGGCTATGAGGAGATCATGGCCTTCCGCGCCTCCCGCCCCTCGGTCGGGCTGGAGCGTGAGCTGGTGCGGACCGTCATCACCACCCATGGCCGCGATTTCGCGACGGCCAACACGACCTTCTCCCGCAATGGCCGGATCGGCCGGCAGAGCCAGACCTGGGTGCGGATGCCGGAGGGCTGGCGCGTCGTTTCCGCGCATGTGTCGCTGATGCCGGGCTGACGTCGCCGCGATTCGTTCAATCGCGCGTGATGATGCGTTGCGATGCCCCCTTGGCGGAGGGCGTCGGCGGCGGGCTGCTGGTAAGGAGGGGGTGGAAGCCGACCACGCCACTCTCCCCCTCCTGCACGAGAATCCGGCCCCTTGCCCAGCTTCGCGCCGAACCTCGCCCCGCCAGGCGTCTGCATGCTGGTGGACCCTGACCTGGCCTGGCTGCACCTGCTGTCCGATGTGGGGACGGGGCTGGCCTATCTCTCCATCCCCGCGGCGCTGGTCGTCTTCGCGCTGCGGCGGCGGGACCTGGCCTATCCCTGGATCTTCGGGCTGTTCGCGCTGTTCATCATCGCCTGCGGCACCACGCATCTGGCCCATGCCTGGACGATGTTCCACCCGAACCCGCTGGCGGAAGGGCTGATCAAGGCCTTCTGCGCGGCCGTCTCCATCGCGACCGCCATCACGCTCTGGCCGCTGCTGCCCCGCCTGCTGGCGCTGCCGAGCCCGGCGGCCCTGGCGCGGGAGGTCGAGGAGCGCCGCGCGGCCGAGGCGAGGGCGCTGGACAGCGAGGCCCGGACCGCGGCCTTCATCACCAACCTGGCGGAAGCGCTGTTCGTGCTGCGGGTGGAGCGGCAGGGCGCGGCTTTCGTGACGGAAACCGTCAACCCCGCCTATGAACGGTTGTTCGGCCTGCCGGCGGCGCAGGTGGTCGGAAGGGATGCGCAAGCCGGCTTCATCCCGGGCATCACCGAACGCGTGCTGCCGCATTGGCGCCACGCGGTGGAAACCGGGGCGGTACAGCACTACGAGATGGAGGCCGAGACGCCAGGCGGCCACCGCGTCTGGCAGACCGTGCTGGTGCCGATGCGCAATGCGGAAGGCGAGGTGGAGCGGCTGCTCGGCAGCGCGCGCGACATCACGGAGACGCGGCGCCTGCAGGCGGGGCTGGTGGAATCGGCGCGGCTTGCGACCATCGGCACCATGTGCGCGGGCCTGGCGCATGAAACGAGCCAGCCGCTCAACGCCGCCCTGCTGTGGCTGCGCCATGCCCGCCATGCCGCGACGGGGGTGATGACCGAACAGGGCGCGCGGCTGATGGCGGCGATCGGCGTGGTGGAAGGCCAGCTGCGCCGGGCCGGCGACCTGGTCGGCCGCATCCGCGGCCTGGCGGCGGCGCATGCCGGGGCTGCGGAGACCTTCGATGCCACGGCCGTGGTCGGTGCCGCGGTGCGGACCGCGGATGGGCAATACGCGCCGGATGGCATCGCGCTGTCCTTCTCCGCCCCGTCGGCCGCCCTGGCCGTGACGGGCACGCCCGCCGGGCTGGAACAGGCGGTGCTGCACCTGCTGTCCAATGCCCGCGACGCCGTGCTGGAAGCCCGCGCGGCCGGGGCCGCGGCGCCGGCCCGCATCGCCGTCTCCCTGCGCCAGGCCGGGCGGCAAGCGGTGATCGAGGTGCGGGACAACGGCCCGGGCGTGCCGGAGGCGCTGCGCCAGTCGATCTTCGATCCCTTCTTCACCACCAAGGAACCGGGCCATGGCAGCGGGCTCGGCCTGTCGCTGGCCGCCGCGGTGGCGCGCGGGATGGGCGGTGGCATCGCGGCCGCGAACCTGCCCGAGGGGGGCGCCTGCTTCACCATGACCCTGGCGATCGCCGAACCTACCGCCGATGGGCTGGCGCCCCTGCCGGTCGCCTGCTGATGGCCTCCATCGCACGCCGGATCCTCGTGGCGGAGGATGAGGGGCTGGCCGCCATGGCGATCGAGGATGAACTCCTCGCCCAGGGGTATGAGGTGGTGCTGGCCCCGGATGGCCAGGCGGCGATGGAAGCCGCGGCGCGCCAGCCGCCGGACCTGCTGCTGACGGACCTCCGCATGCCGCGGCTGGATGGCGCGGGGCTGATCCGCGCGCTGCGCGCCACCCGGCCGGACCTGCCGGTGGTGGTGATGACGGGCTATGCGCCCGCCGGCGGGCAGGAGGCGTTCCGGCGCGACGGGGAGGCGCCGGTGAGCCTGTTTTCCAAGCCGCTCGACATGGATGCGGTCCTCGCGGAATTGCGGCGGCTGCTGCCCGGTTGACCGGGGCCGCCCGCCGGTGCGAAGCCAGCAGCGGAAGAACCGGGGAGGCTGGGCATGGCGGATAGCGGGGCTGGGTCGCCCTTCGCGGCATTCTCCCTGGCCGGGCGCGTCGCGCTGGTCACGGGCGCCTCCGGCGTGCTCGGCCGCCACTTCGCCCGCGTGCTGCATGGCGCGGGCGCCTGCGTGGCGATGGGGGCGCGCAAGCCGGCCGCGCTGCGCGGCCTGGCGGAGGAACTGGGGGAGGGCGCGCGTGCCGTGGCGCTGGACGTGACGGAGGATGCCTCCATCGCCGATGCCCTGGCCGTCACGGAACGCGCCTTCGGGCCGGTGGACATCCTGGTCAACAATGCCGGCATCGCCACCACACGCCCTTTCCTGGACCACACGGCGGAGGATTGGGACCAGGTGATGGCGGTCGATCTCCGCGGTGCCTTCGCCGTGGGGCAGGCGGTGGCGAAGCGCATGGTGGCGGCCGGCAAGGGCGGCAGCATCGTCAACATCGCCTCCATCCTGGCGGAGCGCGTGATCCCCGGCGTCGCCGGCTATTCCGCCGCCAAGGCCGCGCTGGTGCATCTGACGCGGCAGATGGCGGTCGAACTCGCCCGCCACCGCATCCGCGTGAACGCGCTGGCGCCGGGCTACATCGCCACCGAGATCAACCGCGACTTCTTCGCCAGCGAGGCCGGCCAGGCCATGGTGAAGCGCATTCCGCAGCGCCGGCTCGGCAGCGTCGATGACCTGACGGGCCCGCTGCTGCTGCTGGCCAGCGAGGCCGGCGCCCATATGACGGGCAGCGTCGTCACAATCGATGGCGGCCATTCCGTCAACGCCCTCTGACCGGAGCACCCCGCATGGATTTTCGCCTGCCGCCCGAGATCGTGGATGTCCAGCGCCGTGTGCGGACCTTCGTGGATGAGAGGCTGATCCCGCTGGAGGCGGATCGCGCCAATTACGACGAGCATGAGAACATCCATCCTGATGTGCTGAAGCGGATGCGGGCTGAGGCCAAGGAAGCGGCTCTGTGGGCGCTGCAGATGCCGAAGCACCGCGGCGGCGGGGGGCTGGGCAAGGTCGGGATGGCCGCGTGCTATGAGGAGATGAACCGATCCATCTTTGGCCCTGTCGTCTTCAACAGCGCGGCGCCCGATGACGGCAACATGCAGGTGCTGGAGAAGGTGGCGACGGAGGCGCAGAAGACGCGCTGGCTGCAACCCATCGTCGATGGCGCCGTGCAATCCGCCTTCGCGATGACGGAACCCGATGGCTGCGGCAGCGACCCCGGCCTGACCTATACGAAGGCTGAGCGCGTCGGCAACGACCGCTGGCGCATCACGGGGCGCAAGCACTACATCACCGGCGCCGGCGAGGCGAAGCACTTTCTTCTCATTGCCCGCACTTCGGACGATGCGCGTCGTGGCCTTACCTGCTTCCTGTTCCATGCGGACCAGCCGGGGTGGGAGATCGTGCGGCGCATCCCGATCATGGGGCCGGAGGAGCATGGCGGGCATTGCGAACTTCGCTTCGACGGGCTGGAGATTCCCGACGAGAACCTGCTGATGGGCGTGGGCGACGGGCTGAAGGTGACGCAGATCCGCCTCGGCCCGGCGCGGTTGACCCACTGCATGCGCTGGCTCGGCATGGGGCGGCGGGCGCTGGAGATCGCGATGGAGCGGATCGCGACCCGGGAAAGCTTCGGCCAGAAGCTGATCGACCGCGAAAGCGTGCAGGGCCTGGTGGGCCAGGCGGCGATGGAACTGGAGATCGGGCGCCTGCTGACGATGAAGGCGGCCTGGGTGCTGGACCAGGGCGGCTTCGCGCGGAAGGAGGTCTCCATGGCGAAGATCGTCGTGGCGGATGCGCTGCACAAGGCCGTGGATACGTCGCTGCAACTGCTGGGCGCGCGGGGCTATTCCAAGGACACGGTGGTGGAGTGGATGTACCGCTACGCCCGCCAGGCCCGCCTGGTGGATGGCGCGAGCGAGGTGCATCGCATGGTGCTGGCGAACTTTCTCCGGCGCGAGGGCCGCGACTTCTTCGAGTGGGGCGCGCATGGATGAGGCGCGGCTGCGCGACTGGCTGGCGCGCGAGACGGGCGACGAGACGCTTCGCATCACCGCGCTGACGCGGCTGTCGGGCGGCGCCATCCAGCAGAACTGGGCGCTGGACGTGGCGATGCGCGACGGCGCGAAGCGCTGGGTGCTGCGGACGGATGCGCCGGCGGTGCTGGCCGTGTCGCTGCCGCGCGCGGCGGAATACGCGCTGCTATGCGCGGCGCGGGATGCGGGGGTGACGGTGGCGGCACCGCTGTTCCTCTGCGATGACACGGGCGTGACCGGGCGGCCCTTCTTCGTGATGGGGCGCGTGGAGGGCACCGCTGCCGCGCATCGCGTGGTGAAGCAGGCGGGCGCGCAGGGTGATGCCATCGTCGCGGCGCTAGGCCGCGAGTTGGCCCGCATCCATCGGATCGTGCCGCCGCGCGGGGACCTCGGTTTCCTCGGTGATCCGCCGGCCGATGCGGCGCGGGCGATGATCGACGCCATGCGGGCACGGCTGGACGCGGCCGGGACGCCGCGGCCGGTGCTGGAATGGGGGCTGCGCGCGCTGGAACGCGCGGTGCCCGCACCCGTGCCGCCGGTGCTCTGCCACCATGATTTCCGCACCGGCAACATCATGCTGGACGGCGCGCGCGTTTCCGCCGTGCTGGACTGGGAATTCGCGGCCTGGGGGGACCCGCACGCCGATCTCGGCTGGTTCTGCGCGAAGTGCTGGCGCTTCGGCGCGGTGGCGCGGGAGGCCGGCGGCATCGGCGCGCGGGAGGCCTTCTATGCGGGCTATGAAAGCGAGTCCGGCACGCGCATCGACCGCGCGCGGATGCCGTGGTGGGAGTTGATGGCGACGATCCGCTGGGCCGTTATCGCGGCCGACCAAGCGGCGCGGCATCTCTCGGGCCAGGAACGCAGCCTGGAACTGGCGCTGACCGGGCATATCGTGCCGGAGCTGGAACTGGACGTGCTGGCGATGGTGGAGGCGCTGTGATGCTGGAAGAACCCGACGGTGCCGACCTGCTGGCCACGGCGCGGGACGTGGTGTTGCTCGAGATTCTGCCGGCCCTGCCGCCGGAGAAGGCGATGGCGGCGCGGATGGTGGCGGCCGCGATCGCGCTGGCGCTGCGGGAACGGGATGCGGTGGCGCCGCCGATGCCGGATCTGGCCGCGCTGGCGGCGGCGATCCGCGAGGGGGAGCATGATCCCGGAACGCCGCACCACGACGCCACCGCAGCGCTGTTGCGGGACTATGCCCGTGCCCGCGCGGCGGTGAGCGCGCCGAAGGCGCTGGGCGCTACGGGCTGAACCGCGCGCCCTTGTGGCCGTCCAGCCGCGGTGCGCCCGCGCGGGGCTTTGGGCGCTCGCCGTCGAAGGACACGGGCAGGGCGGTCACCGTGAAGTCTTCGCCCGGTGGCGTGACCAGCATGCCGATGGCCTTGGCCTGCGGTTCCTCCAGCATCTCCGGGATGGTGTTGATCGGCGCGCAGGGCACGCCGGCAGCGACCAGCCTTTCCAGCCACTCCGCGCGGGGGCGCTGACGCATGGCGTCGCGCACCAGCGCCAGGCATTCGGCCTTGTTCGCCAGGCGCAGGCGATTGGTGGCGAAGCGCGGGTCCTGGGGCCATTCGGGATGGCCGAGCTCGGCGGCGAATTTCCGGAACAGCCGGTCATTGCCGCAGCACACCAGCAGCGGGCCGTCGGACGCGTCGAAGCTCTCATAGGGCACGAAGCCCGGATGGCCGCTGGCGTGGCGTTCCGGCAGCTTGCCCTGGTTCACATAGGCGCCGACCTTCTGCCCGGCCCAGAGGAACGCCGTCTCGAACAGCGAAGTGTTCACCACGCAGCCGCGGCCCGTGCGGGCGCGCTGCTGCAGCGCGGACAGCGCGCCGATCACGGTCCACATGCCCGTGCCCTGGTCCACGACGGAAGCGCCCATGCGCACAGGCGGGCCATCCGGTTCGCCGGTGATGGCGTTCAGCCCGGCGAAGGCCTGCAACAGCGGTTCATAGCCCGGGCGGTCCTTCAGCGGTCCCTTGTGACCGAAGGCGCCCATGTTGCAGTAGATCAGCTGCTTGTGGCGCTCGGTCGTCGCATAGGGATCGAGGCCGAGTGCCTCCGGCACGCCGGGGCGCATGTTGTGGACGAGGATGTCGGCTTCATCGAGCAGCGCATGCAGCGCCGCCATTCCCGCTTCCGACTTGAGGTCGAGCGCGATGCTCCGCTTGCCGCGGTTGAACTCGTGAAAATTGAAGGCATCGCCGTGGCGGAAGGCGACGCCCATCTGGCGGGCATCGTCGCCGCCTTCCGGCTTCTCCACCTTGATCACGTCCGCGCCGAGATCCGCGAAGATCGCCCCGGCGAAGGGGCCGGAGAGGACCTGGCCGATCTCGATGACCTTGATGCCGTGAAGGGGCGCGCTCACTCCGGCTGGATCCCCGCCTGGCGCGCGACGCGCGTCCATTTCTCGATCTCCGCCAGTGTGAAGTCACGCAGATGGTCGGACGATCCGGTCAGCGGTTCCGTCGCATCGGCGCGAAGCCGTTCCGTCACGGCGGGCAGGGCCAGGATCTCCCGCAGCTTCGCGTTCAACTGGTCCACGATCTCCCGCGGCGTGCCGGCCGTGGCATAGACCGCGGTCCAGGTGCCGAGTTCGTAGCCCGGCAGGTTGCCGGCCTCCGCCACCGTCGGCAGGTCCGGCATGGCGGAGATGCGGGCGCCCGCGGTGACGGCGAGTGCCCGCACGCGGCCTTCCCGCACCTGGGGGATGGCGGTGGTGGTGTCGCAGAACATCAGCGGCAGGGTGCCGGAGATGACATCGGTGATGGCCTGCGGATTGGCGCGGTAGGAGACATTCTCCATGTCGATCCCCGCCATCGACTTGAACATCTCCCCCGCCATGCGGCTGGACTGGCTGCCGCTGCCGAAGCTGAGTTTCCCGGGGTTGGCGCGGCCATAGGCGATGAGGTCGCCGATGCTGCGGATGCCAAGGTTGTTGTTGACCACGACGAGCATGGTGGAGACGCCGAGCAGCGCCACCGGCTCGAAATCCTTGATGGGATCATAGGGCAGGCGCCGGAACAAAGCGGGGTTCGATCCATGCGTGGTGTTGGAGGTGAAGAGCAGCGTGTAGCCATCGCCGCGGGCGCGGGCGACGGCCTCCGCCGCGATGAAGCCATTGGCGCCGCCGCGATTATCCACCACGACGGGCTGGCCCCAATCCTGCGCCATGCGTTCGGCGAAGATGCGCGCGCGCAAATCCGTCGCGGCGCCGGCGGCGAAGGGGACGATGAAGCGGATGGGGCGGGAGGGATAGCGTTCCTGCGCCAGCGCGGGCGCGGCGGCCAGCAGCGGCAGCGCGAACAGCGAACGACGGGCGATCATCACGCGGCCTCCCGCTTCGGCGCGCGGTATTTCGCCAGCGACCCCGCATGCATCACGCGGCCATTCAGGCGGCGGCCGATGATGCGCTCCGCCATCTTCGCGCATTCGACCAGCGCTTCGAGGTCGATGCCTGTCTCGATGCCAAGTTCGTGGCACATGAACACCAGGTCTTCCGTGCAGACATTGCCGGCGGCGCCGGCATCGCCATGGGCGGCGAAGGGGCAGCCGCCAAGGCCCGCCACGCTGCTGTCGAAGAAATCGACGCCCATGTCGAGCGCGGCCATGACATTGGCGGTGCCGATGCCGCGCGTGTCGTGGAGGTGCAGCCCGATGCGCACATCCGGCAGCGCATCCCGCACCATGCCGACCAGGCGCCTTGTCTGGTCCGGATTGCCCCAGCCCATCGTATCCGCGAGGAACACGGCCGGCAGCTTGTGGCCGCGTTCCGCGCAGATGCCCTGCGCGAATTTCGCCATCGCCACCACGCGGTCGGGCGGGATCTCGCCTTCGTAGTTGCAGCCGAAGGCGGCCATGATGATGGCGAATTCGGGTTTCACCCCGGCCTCGTCATACAGTTCCAGCCAGCGCCGCTGCCGCTCCGCCATCTCCTGCGCCGTGCAGCCATTGTTCTTCTGCGCGAAAGCGTTGGAGGCGTAGAGGGAAATCTTGCCGGAGAGGTCCACGCCGGGCGTGGCCTTGGCGCGGTGGAACCCCTGTTCGTTCAGCCAGAGGCCGGCGTAGTGCACGCCGGGCTTCTTGCGGATGGCGGCGAAGAAGGCCTCGCTGTCGGCCATCTGGGGGACGTGCTTCGGGCTGACGAAGCTCGCGACCTGGATGTGGTGGAGGCCCGTTTCGGCCAGGGCCTCCACCAGTTGGACGCGTTGTTCCAGCGGGAAGATCGTCTTCTCGATCTGGAAGCCCTCGCGCGGCCCTTCCTCCCGGAATTCCACGCGCTTCGGCCGGTCTGCCATGGCCATTTCCTCCGTGATACTGGCCGGTATCGTCGCGCCGATGGGCGCGCGGTTCAAGGCGCGCCGATGGGCGCGCGGTTCAAGGCGCGCCGATGGGCGCGCGGTTCAAGGCGCGCCGATGGGCGCGCGGTTCAAGGCGCGGGGTGGATGGTGCCGGTGCAGGCACCGAAGCCGATGCTGACGAAACCGTCGCGGCGGGCGCGGGCCAGCAGCGTGACCTCGTCGCCATCCTCCAGGAAACGCCGCGTCTCCCCGGAGGCCAGCGTCAGCGGCTCCCGCCCACCCCTCGTGATTTCCAGCAGCGATCCGTAGCCCGAGACCTCCGTGGTGGAGATCGTGCCCGTGCCGCAGAGATCGCCGGGGTTGAGGTTGCAGCCGCCGCTGGCGTGGTGCGCGACCAGTTGCGCGGGGGTCCAGTAGAGCGCGCGGGCGTCCGACAGGCCCAGGCGATGCGGCGGAAGCCCCTTCGCGGCCAGGCCTGGCGTCATCAGCAGCACCTCCAGTTCCAGCGCCATTGCGCCCTCTGCCTGGTCGGCCTGGTCCCAGAGATAGGGCAGCGGCGCGGGATCGCCTTCCGGCCGCTTCGCCTGCGCCACGCGGAAGGGCGCCATCGCCTCCGGCGTGATGATCCAGGGGCTGATGGTCGAACAGAAGCTCTTGGCCAGGAAGGGGCCAAGCGGCTGGTATTCCCAGCCCTGGATGTCCCGCGCGGACCAGTCGTTCAGCAGGCAGAAGCCGGCGATGTGGTCGGCCGCTTCCCTGATCGGGATCGCCTCCCCCAGCTTGTTGCCCGGGCCGATCCAGATGCCGAGTTCGAGTTCGTAGTCTAGGTTGCGGGAGGGGCCGACGCTCGGCACCGTCTCGTTCGCCGGCTTCCGCTGGCCGTTGGGACGCCGCACGGGGTGGCCGGACGGCACGATGGAGGAAGCGCGGCCGTGATAGCCGATGGGGACGTATTTGTAGTTCGGTAGCAGGGGATTGTCGGGCCGGAACATCGCCCCCGCATTCATGGCGTGCTGGATGCCGGCGAAGAAATCCGTGTAGTCGCCGATCCGCGCGGGCAGGTGCATGGTGCAGGCCGTGGCTTCGTGCAGCAGGGGCGTGACCTGCGCCTCGAACCGCGAACCGGCCTCCAGCAGAGTGGCCAACTGGGTGCGGAGCGCGCGGCGCGGGCCGGTGCCGAGTGCCAGCATGGCGTTCAGCGCGCCGCCCTTCGCGGTGCGGGCCGCCACATCGGCATCCCCGCAGAAGAGGTGGGCCTCGGCCGCCGCTTCCAGGTCCAGGATCATGTCCCCGATCGCGACGCCGGCGCGCGGCGCGCCGCCGGGTGGCGAGAAGACGCCGAAGGGCAGGTTCTGGATGGGGAAATCCGCGTGGCCATTGGCGGAGGCCACGAAGGATTGCCGTGCCGCGTCATGCGTATCGTCGAGAGCCATGGTCGTTCCCCAAGCCGTTCGGCCCAGGGCAGCACAGCCCGGCCATCCCGTGAAGTCCGGCTGTCTTGCCGCAGGCGCCATCCCTTGCCACGCTGCGCCCCAACAGCGTCCGGATATCAGCCATGAGCCTTCGCGGCAGCGCCTGCATCGTCGGCGCCTTCGAACACCCCACCCGCAAGGCGGAAGACAAATCCGTCGCGCAACTGCATGCGGAGGTCGCCTGGGGCGCGCTGCAGGATGCGGGGCTGAGCAAGGACGACATCGACGGCTATGTCTGCGCGGGCGATGCGCCGGGGCTCGGGCCGCTGTCGATGATCGACTACATGGGCCTTGATCGGCTGCGCTACGCCGACAGCACCGATCTCGGCGGCTGTTCCTATATCGCGCATGTCGCGCATGCCGCGGCGGCCATCAAGCTCGGCCGCGCCAACATCGTGCTGATCACGCTGGCGGGGCGGCCGCGCAGCGAGGGCCAGGCCGTCGGCACCGGCGCGCGGGCGCAGAACCCGAACGTGCCGGACGACCAGTTCGAGGTGCCCTTCACCAAGACCACGGGCACCAGCTACGCGCTCTGCGCCATGCGGCACATGCATGAATACGGCACCACCAGCGAACAGCTGGCCTGGATCAAGGTCGCCGCCAGCCACCACGCCCAGCACAACCCCCACGCCATGCTGAAGAAGGTGGTGACGGTGGAGGATGTGGTGAATTCGCCGATGGTGTCGGACCCCCTGCATCGCCTGGATTGCTGCGTCATCAGCGATGGTGGCGGTGCGCTGATCGTGGCGCGGCCGGAGATCGCGCGCAGCCTGAAGCGCCCCGTGGTCACGGTGCGCGGCACCGGGGAGACGGCGCAGGGCGAATTCGGCGGCTACCGCGACCTGACGAGCAGCGGCGCGGCGCTGACCGGCGCGCGCGCCTTCGGGGAGGCCGGCGTGACGCCCGCCGACATCCACTACGCCAGCATCTATGACAGCTTCACCATCACCGTGCTGATGCAGCTGGAGGACCTCGGCTTCTGCGCGAAGGGAGACGGAGGAAGGTTCGTCAGCGACGGCAACCTCATCAGCGGCGTGGGCAAGCTGCCCTTCAACACGGATGGCGGCGGGCTCTGCAACAACCACCCCGCCAATCGCGGCGGCATGACCAAGGTGATCGAGGCGGTGCGACAATTGCGGGGCGAGGCCCATCCGGCGGTGCAGGTGCCCGGCTGCACGCTCGCGCTGGCGCATGGCACGGGCGGGCTGCTGGGCCACCGGCATGGCAGCGCGACCCTCATCCTGGAACGGGAGTGACACCCATGAGCGAGAAGCTCTTCGCCGCCCCCGTGGCCGATCCCACCAGCAAGGCCGTCTGGGATGCCGCGCGGCAGGGCAGGCTGATGATCGGGCTCTGCCGGGATACCGGCCGGCACTTCTGGTATCCGCGTGGCGTGTCGCCGTTCACGCTGTCGCCCAACGTGGACCTGGTGGAGGCGAGCGGCGCGGGCACGGTCTACAGCTACACCATCCTGCGCGCCGGCGGGCCGACCTGCGCAGCCTATGTGGAACTCGCGGAAGGCCCGCGCCTGTTCACCAACATCGTGGATTGCGATCTGGAGGCCGTGCGGATCGGCGCGAAGGTGCGTCTGGTGTTCAAGGCCAGCGAGGGGAACGGCGCGCCGGTGCCCTGTTTCACCCTGGCCTGACCGCGATCAGGACAGCGACAGGCCGAGCGCCCATCCCGTGATGCCGGCGCCGGCCGCGATGCCCGCGGCGGCGCTGGCGCGCGGCCATTGCAGCGGGATCATCGCCCAGAACCAGGTCGCGGCGGCCAGGCCCAGGGCGAATAGCAGGGGCACGCCCAGCAGCAGGCCGCCCGCCATCGTCAGCGTCGCCACCATGGCGCGGTTGCGGATGTGGTGCCCATCCGCGCGATACCATTCGGCCAGGGCCAGCAGCCCCACCACCATCCAGTAGATCATGCCTGCCTCCGCGAGAGAGGCAGCGCAACGTCGTCAGGGGTGGACTGGTTGCATCACGCGCCGATCAGCGGCGCGTGACCTCCGGCGCCGTATGATCGGTGCAGGATTGCGGGTTGGCCCGGCAGGCGGAAGCCGCGCTGCGCGCCACCTGGTCCGTGGTGCAGCCCGCCAAGGCCAGCAGCGCGAGGAGGAGGCAGGCGCGCTTCATCAGTTGAACAGCGTGGAGACGGAGCTTTCCTCGCTGATGCGCTTCATCGCCTCCGCCAGCAGGGGGGCGATGGTCAGCTGCTTGATGTTGCGGCTGACGCGCACGGCCTCGGTCGCCAGGATGCTGTCCGTGACGATCATGTGCTCGATCGCCGCGGCGCCGACGCGCGCCACCGCGCCGCCGGAGAAGACGCCGTGCGTGACATAGACGCTGGCCGACTTGGCGCCGTTCTTCAGCAGCGCCTCCGCCGCGTTGCAGAGGGTGCCGCCGGAATCGACGATGTCGTCCACCAGGATGCAGTGCCGGCCCTCGACCTCACCGATCACGTTCATCACTTCGGAAACGCCGGCGCGGGGGCGGCGCTTGTCGATGATCGCGAGGTCGGTGTGGATGCGCGCCGCGATGGCGCGGGCGCGGACCACGCCGCCCACATCGGGGGAGACCACCATCAGGTCGCGGCCCGCGAAACGCTCCTGGATGTCGCGCGCGAAGAGCGGCGCGGCGAAGAGGTTGTCGACGGGGATGTCGAAGAAGCCCTGGATCTGGGCTGCGTGCAGATCCATCGTCAGCACGCGGTTGGCGCCGGCCGCGGTGATGAGGTTCGCCACGAGCTTGGCGGAGATCGGCGTGCGGGGGCCCGATTTCCGGTCCTGCCGCGCATAGCCGAAATAGGGGATGACCGCCGTGATGCGCCGCGCGCTGCCGCGCTTCAGCGCGTCCAGCATGATCAGCAGTTCCATCAGGTTGTCGTTCGCGGGGTAGCTCGTGGACTGGACCACGAAGACATCCTCGCCGCGGACGTTCTCATGGATCTCGCAGAAGATCTCCATGTCCGCGAAGCGGCGGACGGAGGCCTGGGTGAGCGGGATGCCCAGCGCCGATGCCACCGCCTCTGCAAGCGGGCGGTTGCTGTTGCAGGCGATGATCTTCATGCGACACGAACCCCGGGGGCAAGGGAGGGTGGCGCGCCGGAAACCCGCCCGTCGCGACGGGCGGGTTGGTAGCAACGTGACGGTTGGGTGTCCATCGCGGGCGGATGACGCCCACGCATGGCGGCCCCACCGCCGGGGCCGCCCTCCCGCCATCGGCAGGTATGGTCTACCGCCGCGGGCGGGCCGATCCGGCCGGGGGCGCCGCCGGCGCGCTGGCCGGGGGGGGCGCCGCGGCCGGGCGGGCGCCGATGCCGCCGGCATTGAACACCACGTCCCGCACGCCGCCGGCTGCTTCCTCCGCCACCACGAAGGCGACGTCGCCCCACAGGCCGTTCAGCGTGCCGGCCGGCACCTCGTTCAACTGCGCGACGCGGCCCAGGTCCTGGCCATCCCGGCGGGAGACGGTCCAGACGATCTCCACGCGCTGCATGCCGCGGCCGGCGGGGGCCATCGTCACCTCGCCGGAGACGGCGAAATCGGCCCCTGCGGCCTGGTCCTGCACCTGGAAGCCCAGCGCGGCCAGGCTGTCCTTCATCTTCGCGGTCAGGCTGCGGTTGCCATCGCCGGGCGCGCCGCGCACGGGCAGCAGCCGCATCACCGGCGCGCCGGACCCGGCGGCGCGCTCATCGCCGGTGCGGGCCTGCGCCTCGATGCGGGAGAGGAGGTCCGCCAGCCGTGGCGCGGCTTCCCCGGCGATGCGGGCGAAGAGCTGGGCATTGCCATCGGCCCATTCGCGCGCCGGCACCGGGCGGCCGACCAGCATGCCGAGCGCGACGCCATCCCCGCTGGTCACGGCGAAGCGCGGGGTGACGACGGCACCTTCGCGTTCCACGCCCACCACCAGCTGCCAGTCCAGCGGCAGGGCCGGGCCGGCCACGGCCGGGATCTCCTGCGCCACCAGGGCTTCCGCCATGGCGGTGGCGAGGGATGCGGCATCGGCATCCGTCAGCATCGCCTGGGGGGATGGCGGGATGGCCAGGCGGTAGCCCGGCGGCCGGCGCAACTGCCGCGCCACCTGGCCGGGGCGGCCGCGGAAGGGCTGGGGAAGGTCGCCGCAGGCGGCCAGCGCCAATGGCGCCAGCGCGGCCAGCAGGGCGCGCCGCGCGCTACGCGATGACACAGGAAACCAGCATGGTCAGCATCATCAGTACCATGAACATGACGACGTAGGGCATGGCCTCACCGTGGTATCGCGATGGCGGAGAGTTGGTGGCCGATCGGCCCGCCGCCAGCCAGCGTCCGGCGGCGATGGCTGAAGAAGCGATCCTCCTCCGCCAGGGTATCGATCATCAGGGCGCGGGCTTGCCCGGCCCCGGCGGCGGCCAGCCTGGCCACGCAATAGCCCGCCAGGTCGAATTGCCAGCGATCCTCCCGCCGGCCGGGGGCGAAGAAGCGGGCATCCGCGGCGTCCCGGGCCAGGACCTCGTCGCGCAGATCGGCGCCGACCTCGTAGCTCGCCTGGCCGATGCAGGGGCCGACCAGGGCGGCGATGCGCGCGCGGCGGGCGCCGAGGCCTTCCATGGCGTCGATCGTCGCCTCCAGCACCCCCGCCACGGCGCCGCGCCAGCCCGCATGGGCGGCGCCGACCACCCCGGCCTCCGCATCCGCGAACAGCACCGGCGCGCAATCCGCGGTGACGATGGACAGAACCTGGCCGGGCCGGTCCGTCACCGCCGCATCGGCGCGGGGGCGGGTGGCGTCGTCCCAAGGCGCGCGGCCATCCGCCACCGCGACGCCATGCACCTGGTAGAGGCCCAGCATCTCCCCGGGTGCCGCGCCCAGCACCCCGGCCGCAGCGGCGCGGTTGCGGCGCACGGCTTCCGGATCGTCGGGGGAGGATAGGGAGCAGTTCAGCGAGGCGAAGGCGCCGGTGGAGACGCCGCCCTGGCGCGTGAAGAAGGCGTGCGGCAGGGGCAGGGCGCCGGTCAGGTAGCCGGGGTTCATGGGGTCTCGAATCCAGGCAGGGGGGCGAGGGCAGGGTCGCAGACGGCCAGGGCCTTGAACAGGCGGCCCATGCCTTCCGCCGCCACCAGGCGTTCGGCGCCGGAGAGGATGTCGCCGGCCAGGCGCGGGCGGGACTGGGCCAGCATGGCGGCGCGCGTCATCAGGCCGAGGCGCTGGAGGAACAGCCCCTGCGGCAATGGCCCCTGCGCGACTGCGCCGGCTTCGCGGGCCCGGGTGGCGAGGGCTTCGAAATCGACATGGGCGGTGAGGTCCACCGTGCCGGGGCCGGCCAGGGGATCGATGCCGCCCTGCTGGCCGGAGACCGCCTGCAGGCTCTCGCCCAGGCAGGATTCGGCGGGGCCGTAGTCGATGAACAGCGCCGCGCCGCGCTGGGTGGACAGGCGCCGCGCCAGGGCCTGGATAATGGCCTCCGCCGCTTCGCAGACCTCCCGCACCGCGCCTTCCGGCGCCTCATCCGGCCAGGCGGGCGGGTCGGCGGCGGGGAGTTCGTGAAAGGCGCCGTCCGCGACATGGCGTTCCGCCCAGCCATCGCCGCGGCGGACGAATTGCCGGATGGGCAAGGCATCGAGGAATTCATTGCCCAGCAGCAGCAGCGGGCCGGCGGGCAGGGCGGAGAGATCATCGTGCCAGGCCGCCACGGCATCGCCCAGCGCGCGGCGCTGCGCATCGCGGAGGGCTGGCGAGGTTTCGACCAGGTGCAGCCGCAGCGCGGCCCGGAAGGCGGGTGCCACATCGCCGGCGGCGCGCAGCGCATCGGCCATCAGCGTGCCGCGGCCCGGGCCGCATTCCACCAGCAGCACGGGATCGGGGCGGCCCATCCGGTCCCAGACCACGGCGGCCCAGGCGCCCAGCACCTCCCCGAAGGCCTGGCTGATCTCGGGCGCCGTGGTGAAGTCGCCGCCCCGGCCGAAGGGGGAGGCGGGGCGGGCGTAGTAGGCCGCGACCGCGCGGGCCATGAAGCGGTCGAGGCGTTCAATCCCTTCGGCCATGCCGCTGCCGGTCACGCCGTCACGGCGCGCTTCGACCGCAGGATCAGGAACAGCCCCACGGCGATCATCGGCAGGGACAGCAACTGCCCCATGGTGGCGCCGGCGAAGAGGAAGCCGAGATGCGCATCCGGCTGGCGGAAGAATTCGCCGATGAAGCGCGCTACGCCATAGCCCGCCAGGAAGGTGCCGGTGAGCAATCCGGGACGGTCCCGGAGTGCGGGCTGGCGGACCATCAACTGCAGCAGGATGAGGAGCGCGATGCCCTCCATCCCTGCCTGGTAGAGCTGGCTCGGATGGCGCGGATCGGGGCCGCCGGTCGGGAAGACCATGGCCCAGGGCACGTCGGTGGCGCGGCCCCAGAGCTCGCCATTGATGAAGTTGGCGACGCGGCCGAAGAACAGGCCGATCGGCACGACCGGCGCGATGCGATCCCCGAAGGCCAGCGGGTTCAGGCCCTGGCCGCGGCAGAACCAGATGGCCGCGACGATGACGCCCAGCATCCCGCCATGGAAGGACATGCCGCCCTGCCAGACATACAGCGCCTCATGCGGCGCGGTGATGTAGTAGCCGGGGCGATAGAACAGCACGTAGCCGAGCCGCCCGCCGAGGATGACGCCGAGCGTCGCCCAGGTGACGAAATCATCCACCTGTTCCTGGGTGGCGATTCGCGGCGCGAGCGCCACCATGCGCCGCGCCAGCATCCAGCCGAGCACGATGCCGGCGATATAGGCCAGCGCATACCAGCGGAGCGCGAAGGGACCGATCTCGACCAGCACGGGGTCGATCATCGGGAAGGGCAGGGCTAGCAGCATCAGCCGGTCAACGATTCATCAGGGATCGAGCTTGAGCGTCAATGCCCGCGGGTCGCATGGCGCCGTATCCTCGATGTTCGGTGCTGTCGGGCATTAACGCACAAGCTCTCAGCGATGCGGATCGGGTGACATGAGGAAATCGCGGACGTAGCGGCCGACGCCGTCCTCCAGCGAGGTCGCGGGACGGTCGAACCCCGCCGCGCGCAGCTTCGCCATCGGGGCCTCCGTGAAATACTGGTACTTGCCGCGGAGGTCGGCCGGCATGTCGATGAACTCGATCCGCTCGGCCTCCCCCATGCCCGCGAACATGGCGCGCACCAGGTCGAGGAAACTGCGCGCCTGGCCGGAGCCGATGTTGAACAGGCCGCTGACCTGCGGGTTGTCCAGCAGCCAGAGCATGGCGGCGACGCAGTCATCCACATGGACGAAGTCGCGCATCTGCTCGCCATCGGCGACGCCTTCGCGGTCCGACCGGAACAAGCGGGCGGGCGCGCCGGACCGGGCCTCGTGGAACTTGTGGAAGACGACGCTGGCCATGCGGCCCTTGTGGTATTCATTGGGGCCATAGACGTTGAAGAAGCGCAGCCCCGCCCATTGCGGCGGCGCCGGCACGCCGCGGTCCAGCATGTCCGCCACCCGGCGATCGAAGGCGAGCTTCGACCAGCCATAGAGGTTGAGCGGCCGGAGCGCCGCGAGGGCGGCCTTCGCCTCCTCATCCGCGAAGCCCTGGGCGCCATCGCCATAGGTGGCGGCGGAGGAGGCGTAGATCAGCGGGATGCCGCGTTCGGCGCAGACGGCCCAGAGCCAGAGCGGCAGGGTGAAGTTGGTGGCGGCCACGAGGTCGCCATCCGTCGCGGTGGTGGCGCTGATGGCGCCCATGTGGAGGACGGCCTCCACATCCGGGTCCTCGGACCAGAAATCCTCCAGCTCCTCCGGCGGCAGGATGCCGGCGATGGGGTGCCTTGCGATGTTGCGCCACTTCTCCCGCCCCGGCTCCCCCTGGCGCAGGCGGTCGACCACCATCACCTCCTCCCCGCGGTCACAGAGGGCGGCGACGAGGTTGGAGCCGATGAAACCGGCGCCGCCCGTGACCAGATACATCGGCGGTTGTCCTCTCGCCTCGCGGCTTGATCCATGGGCCCGGACGCGGCCTGGGCCTTGCGCCGGGGCGCGGTTTGACCCACGCGTGACGGCGGGTATAGGCCGCGGCTTCGGGGTGCGTATAGGCCGCGATGGGGCGGGCGTGACAGTGGCTTCTTAACGGGTTGGGAGTGTCGTGATGAGCAGCGGAACGGGTTCGGCCGGCGGGTCTGGCGGCAACAAGCGGGGGCTGTTCGATGACCTGGCCGGCATGGCCGGCGGCGCCTTCAGCGTCCTGGCCGGTGCGCGCCAGGAAGCGGAGGCGATGGGCCGCGCGCAGATGGACGCCATGGTGCAGCGCCTGGACCTGGTGAAGCGGGACGACCTGGACGCGGCCCTGGAAGTGGCCCGCCGGGCGCGGGAACAGGCGGAGGCGCTGGAGGCGCGGGTGGTCGCGCTCGAAGCCTCCCTGGCGGCGCTGGAGGCCCGGATCGCCCGCACCCACCCGCCGGAAGGCGACCCGGTCGGCACGCCCAGCGGCGACTGAGGCGGCGTTTCCGGGCCATGGCTGGGACGCCATGGCCGGATTCGTCCACAACTCTTTGGCAGGCTTCGCGGAACCGACGCTTGCAGCCGCGTTTTGCGGTTGCGTAATCTACCCCTTGTGGCGATTCGGGGTGCCAGACCCCCTATACCTTGGGGTCGGGTTTCCCGATCGGGCGAAGGAGGTGCCGCGATGTCCGCCTATCTCGGTTACGAGGAACGCGACCGGTCCGCGAACCCCCTCGATGTGCTGGAGCAGATCGTCGCGGCCAATGACTGGGCCTTCGACCGCCGCTCCGACAGCGAGATGGCCGCGGAGGCCCCCGGCAAATGGTGCGACTACGGGCTCTATTTCTCCTGGTCGCATGAGATCAGCGCCATGCATTTCTCCTGCACCTTCGACCTGAAGGTGCCGGCGGGGAAGCGGGAGAGGCTGTTCGAGCTGCTGGCCCTGGCCAATGAGAAGCTCTGGATCGGCCATTTCGGCATCGACAGCGACGATGGCGTGCCGGTGTTCCGCCATTCCGTGCTGCTGCGCGGCGCGCCCGGTGCCTCGGCCGAGAGCCTGGAGGACATGGTCGACATCGCCATCACGGAATGCGAGCGCTTCTTCCCGGCCTTCCAGTTCGTGCTCTGGGGCGGCAAGGCGCCGGCGGATGCGCTGCAGGCGGCGATGCTGGACTGCGTGGGGGAAGCCTAGCCCCGGACCCTTGCCGGCGGGGGCGGGGCAGGGGACAAATCCCCCATGACCGACACCCTTCCCCCCCTTCTTCTGATCGGCTGCGGCAAGATGGGCGGCGCCATGCTCGCGGGATGGCGGGAACGCGGGCTGGGGGAGACGATCATCGTCGATCCCTTCGCCACCGGGCCCTTCCCGGGCGCGACGCTGCTGCGTGATGCGGCGGAGATCCCGGCCGGCTTCGCGCCCGCCGCCGTGATCCTGGCCACCAAGCCGCAGGAAGCGCCGGCCACGCTGCCGATCCATGCGCGCTTCGCGGGCTCGGCCGTCTTCGTCTCCATCATGGCGGGCAAGACGGTGGCCTTCATGCAGGGGCTGCTCGGGGCCGGTTCCGCCGTGGTCCGCGCCATGCCCAATACGCCCGCTGCGGTCCGCCAGGGCTTCACCGTCGCCTATGCCGCGCCCGGCGTCTCCGCCGCGCAGCGGGCGCTGGCCGATACGCTGCTGGGCGCGACCGGGGAGATCGCCTGGGTGGAGGAGGAAGGGCTCCTCGACCCCGTCACGGCGGTGTCGGGCGGCGGCCCGGCCTATGTCTTCCTGCTGGCGGAGCTGCTGGAACGGGCGGCGGTGGAGCAGGGCATCCCGGCGGACCTCGCCCGCCGCATGGCCCGCAGCACCGTCGCGGGGTCGGGCGCCCTGCTGGCGGCGAGCACGGAGGATGCGGCGCAGCTCCGCAAGAACGTCACCAGCCCCAAGGGGACGACGGAGCGCGCGCTGGCCGTGCTGATGGAGGAGAAGGCCTGGCCGGACCACATCTCCCGCGCCATCGCGGCCGCCACGGCACGCTCCAGGGAACTTGCTGGCTAGTTTCCCATTGGCGAGCGCGCCCGGCGCCCCCACCATCAGGGGCATGGACACGCCCGGCACCCCTGATTCCCGCCTCCTCGATGGCCTCTTCGCCGTGATCGCGGATCACGGCTGGCGGGGCGTCACCCTCGGCCGCCTGGCCACGGCGTCCGGCATCCGTGCCGGGGAGCTGGCGCGGCGCTTTCCCTCGCGCCTCGACCTGCTGCGACTGCATGCGGAATCGGTCGCGGACAGCGTGGCGACCGGCACGGTGCCGGGCCAGGGCGGCACGCCGCGGGACCGGCTGTTCGACGTGCTGATGCGCGGCATCGATGCGCTGGTGCCGCACCGCGCCGGGATGCTGCGCCTGGCGGATGATTTGTGGCGGGACCCGGTGCTGGCCGTTGCCATGGGCCCCATCCTGCACCGGACGATGCAGCGCTTCCTGGATTCGGCGGAGCTCGATTCGACGGGGGTGCAGGGCAATCTGCGCGCCGCCGGCGTTACCGGCATCTGGTTCGCCACCATTCGCGCCTGGTCGAAGGACGAGACGCAGGACATGGCCGCCACCATGGCGGCGCTGGACAAGGCGCTGGACCGGGCGGAGCAGACCGCGCGAAGCCTGAAGCTGGAAGCCGGGGACCTGGCCGCGCCGCCGGAGGCCGAGCCGCTGTGATGGCGACCTTTGCCATTTTTGTGCAGTGCACAAAAAACGCTGTCATGCCTGTCCAGTGTAGATTATAGAGCAGCTCATCGAACCAATCCTGAGGAGCGCGTCCCGATGTCCGATCGCTTTGGCATGAAGCCCGACGAGATGATGAAGATGCTGGCGGAATTCCGCCTGCCCGCGATGCCGGACATGGAGGGCCTGGCCCAGGCCCAGCGCCGGAACCTGGAGGCGCTGTCCGCCGCCAACCGGATTGCCCTTGAAGGCGCGCAGGCCGTTGCCCGCCGTCACATGGAGATCATGCAGGCCTCGATGGCCGAGATGACCGACGCGATGCGCGCCATGGCGACGAATGAGAGCCCCCAGGCCCGCGCCGCCAAGCAGGCCGAGATGCTGAAGGGCGCCTATGAGAAGGCGGTCGCCAACATGAAGGAGGTCGCGGACCTCATCCAGAACAGCAATGCCGAGGCGCTCGGCCTGCTGAACAAGCGTTTCGCTGAGGCGATGGACGAGGTGAAGAGCCTCGTCGCCAAGGGCGCGGGGAAGTAATCCTCGCCAAGGGCGCGGGGAAGTAATCCTCGCCAAGGGCGCGGGGAAGTAATCCGCGCCTGATCTCTACCCCGCCGTTGCGGGGTGGGGGCGGGCTGGTGGTCCCGCGCCTGCGGCTGCCGCTATACCGGCAGCCTGACCCGTGCCCGCAACCCGCCCAGCGGGCTTTCCTCCAGCACGATGTCCCCGCCATGCGCGCGGGCGATGTCCCGCGCGATGGCCAGGCCCAAGCCCGTGCCCCCCGCCGACAGCGTGGCGAACGGCCTGAAGGCTTCCTCCCGCTGGGCCACGGGGATGCCGGGGCCGTCGTCATCCACCGTGACCTGCGCCCAGCCGCCGGCCTCGGCGCGCGGCAGCGCCGCCACCCCCACCGCGATCCGCCGCGCATGCTTGCGCGCATTGTCCAGCAGGTTCGCCAGGCACCGGCGCAGCGCATCCGGCCGCAGGGAGACGACGAGTTCCGCCGGCGCCTCCACCGCCACCTCCGCCCCGTCCCGCCGCGCCTTCTGCGCGACGTCGCGCACGATGCCGGCAAGGTCCGTGGGCCTGGCCTGTTCCTGCCCCTCGCCGCGGGCGAAGGCGAGGTAGGAGGCGACCATGCGCTCCATCTCCTCCACATCCTCGGTCAGCGCGGCGATGTCCTCCTCCTCCTCCTCCGTCCGCGGCAGGACGGCGAGGCCGAGGCGCATGCGGGTCAGCGGCGTGCGGAGGTCGTGGCTGATGCCCGCCAGCATGTCCGTGCGCTGGGCGACGAAGCGGCGGATGCGTTCCTGCATCCGGTTGAAGGCGGCGGCGGCCTGGCGGACCTCGGCGGCGCCTTCCGGCTTCATCGGGCCGATGTCGCGGCCTAGCCCGAAGGCCTCCGCCGCGCCGGCCAGGCGCCGGATGGCGCGGACCTGGTTCTTCATGAACAGCGCGGCCACGCCGAACAGCAGCAGGGAGGAGCCGACCAGCCAGATGAAGAACAGGTAGAGCGTGCCGGTGAAGAGCCGCTTGCGCGGCGCCTCCACATGCAGGACGCCATCGGGAAGCTGCACGCGGATGATCACGCTGCGGCGGTCGGACTGCCAGTCGGCGTCGAAGGGCCGGCGGACACGCTCCGCCATCGCATGGGCCAGGTCCTCCTCCAGCGGCAGCAGGGGGAGGGAGGCCGCGCGGTCCGGCGTGCGGCCTAGGTTCGCCCCGGCCTCGAACGCCATGCCGAGGTCGAGCCGCCAGGCGCTTTCGCGGAACAGCCAGGCGCGATCCTCGGGCGAGGGATGGCGCTGCATCTGCTCGATCACCATCCCGATCTCGCCGGCCACGCCGCTGGCGAGGCGGCGGGAGATGACGTCGAGGTGCCCGCCATAGAACAGCTGCAGGGCCACGCCCTGCAGGATCAGCAGCGGCAGCAGGATGATGAGCAGCGACCGGCCGAGCAGGCCGCGCGGCACCAGCGCCCGGAAGGCGCGGCCGAGCATGGCGTCCGGCCGGCCCAGCGGCATCCCCTCAGACCCCCGGCCGCAGGACGTAGCCGCGGTGGCGCACCGTCTGCACGAAGCGTGGCTCCCGCGGGTCGGGCTCGATCTTGCGACGCAGTCGCGTCACCTGCACGTCGATGGCGCGTTCGCCGGCTTCCGGCGTGCCGAGCGCGGAGGCGATTTCCTCCCGGCTCAGCACCTCGTTCGGCCGCTGGGCGAGGGCGAGGAGCAGGGATTGCTCGCCCCCTGTCAGCCGCACCACGCCCTCGGGCCCGCGCAGTTCGGCGCGCTGCGGGTCGAACCATCGCGTGCCGATCTGCACCGGGCCGGTGCTGGTATCGGCGGGCGGCGGCGGGGGTGCGGCACGGCGGAGGATGGTGCGGATGCGCAGCGCCAGCTCGCGCGGGTCGAAGGGTTTGGCCAGGTAGTCATCCACCCCCATCTCGAAACCCGCCACCCGGTCATCCGGCGCGCCACGGGCGGTCAGCATCAGGATCGGCACTTCCGGCCCATCCCGCCGCAGGCTTTCCGTCAGTTCCAGGCCGCTTTCGCCGGGCATCATCACGTCCAGCACCATCAGGTCGAAGCTGACGGCGGCCAGCGCCCGGCGCGCGGCGGCGGCATCCGCGGCGGCGGTCACGCGGAAGCCCTGCTCCGCAAGGAAGCGCTGCAACAGGGCGCGCAGCCGGGCATCGTCATCGACGACGAGGAGGTGGGGGGCGTCCGTGGTGGCACTCATCGCGGGGGCTCGGACTCCAATCGTTCCAGGCAGGCCCGGGCATCCGGCCCCATCAGGCCGCGCATGACGCGGCGGAATCCCTCCACCGCCTGCGGCCCCGCTTCGCGGTAGGCGCGCATGACCGTGTCCCGCTGCCGTTCGAACAGCTGCCGTTCCAGGGCCGCGCCCTTCTCCGTCAGGGACAGCAGGCGCTGGCGGCGGTCGCTGCGGCCGGGGCTTTGCGTGACGAAGCCATCCTCCACCAGCGGCGTCAGCACGCGGCCGAGCGACTGCTTGGTGATGCCGAGGATGCCGAGCAAATCGCCCACCGTGATGCCGGGGCGGCGGCCGACGAAATGCAGCACGCGGTGATGGGCACGTCCCATGTCGAGCCCCGCCAGGATGGCATCCGCGCCGGCGGTGAAGTCCCGGTAGCCGAAGAACAGCAGGTCCTGCGCCAGGCGCAGCTCCTCCTCCCGCAGGAACAGCAGGTTGCGCCCCGCGGGGGGGGCGGCGCCGCCCTGGTTTCCCTCGGGTGAGGCGCGCGCGACGATCTCGGGATCCAGCGGCATGGGTGGTCAGCGTCCCCCTCGGCCGCGCCATCCGGGCACCGGGCCCGGCATGGCCAGGCCCCCGATTCCGTCGCGCGGTGTTCGCGGCAGGATATAGGACAAGGGCGGCGCGTGGAGTAGCGATGCTGCGGGACGTGACGCGCGGGCCCCGCCAACCGCGCCCAACCGGCGCTTCCCCCCCCCGGGTTGCGTGGCAGGGTTGCCAGGCGTGCGGGGCTGAAAGCGCGGCGATGCATAGGGGCCTTCACATACGGACCAATTCCGGCAATGTTCTTAACGAATTTGTGATGTCGCCGTTTCGGTACGGCAATGGTGCGTGCCCGGCAAGCGAGCCGTCGGCAGTGGTGGGGAACAGGCCGGCATGGCGCTGAGATTACGGAGCGCGCGGGGCAGTGATGCGTCGGCGATCGCGGACCTGCACATCGCGTCATGGCGTGATGCCTACAGGGATATCCTCCCCGCCGAATTCCTGGCGAGCGGGATCGAGACCCAGTTGACTGCCCATTGGAGCGCAACGCTGAGTGGCCGGCGTCGTCCCGGTGCCGTCATCGTCGCCATGGCGGGCCGTCACCTCGCGGGCTTCGTGGCCGCCTGGCGTGAGGGCGTGAACTGCCATGTGGACAACCTGCATGTGCGGCCGGGGATGCGGAATGCCGGCATCGGTCGCGCCCTGCTGAGCTTCGCGGCGCAGCGCCTGCAGGACCAGGGTGCGGTGACCGCCGATCTCTGGGTCTTCGCCGCCAACCAGGGGGCGATACGCTTTTATCTCTCGCTCGGCGCGGAGATGGAGCCGCCGACATCGCGCCAGACCTTCGGCCAGACGGTCATCGACCGCCGGATCTACTGGCCCAGCATCACGACCCTGATCACCGCCTGCGCGCGATGATCATGCGGGCGGCGGGCCCGGCGGATGCGGCCGCGATCGCCGGATTGCTGGCCGCGTCCTGGCGGGATGCCTATGCCGCGCTGCTGCCGCCGGCACTGCTGGCCGGCAAGCGCGACCGCCTGCTGCCGGAATGGCAGGCCCTGCTCGCCGCACCGCCGGGCATCATCCGGGTCGCGGAGGAGGCAGGCGTTCTGCACGGCATGGCCGCCCTCTGGCTGCGGGGGGAGGATGCCTATCTCGACAGCCTGCATGTCGCGCCATCCGGCCGGGGTGGCGGCCTCGGCCGCCGGCTGCTGGCCGAGGCGATGTGGGAGGCCGTGGCCGCCGGCGCCCGGCGCGCGTCGCTCCGGGTGATCGAGGGGAATGATGGCGCGATCCGCTTCTACACCCGCCTCGGTGGCCGGGTGGGCGCGCCGGAAGCGGGGGAGGTGGCGGGACACCCCGTGCGCCTCCTGCGGCTGCATTTCGACGATTTGTCCGCGCTGGTCCTGGCCGCGCGCTGAAGGATGCTTGCGCCCGGCGCCGTCCAGCGGCTAGCCTGCGTTGGAACATAAAGGAAACATTAATGTCCATCCGCGACATCGCCGAAGCCTTCGCACAGCTTTGCAAGGACGGACGGCATGAGGAGGCGGGCGAACGCTTCTGGGCGGAGAGCGTGGTGAGCCGGGAGGCCATGGAGGGTCCGATGGCCGTCATCACGGGCCGCGCCGCCGTGAAGGCCAAGTCGGACTGGTGGTACGCCAACCACACGGTGCATGAGGTCACGACCGAGGGGCCCTTCATCCACGGCGACCAGTTCGCGCTCCGATTCAGCATGGACATCACGGCGCGGGAGAGCGGGCAGCGCATCCGCGCCACGGAGATCGGCCTCTACACCGTGGCGGATGGGAAGGTGGTGGAGGAACGCTTCTTCTACTGACGACCGGCGACGCGGGGGGGCGTCGCGCGGGGCATCAGCGCCAGCCCGACCGCCAGCGGCAGCAGCCAGGCGATGCGCGCCTGGTAGCGGTGGTGGGGCTTGGACAGGGCGCCGGTCGCGGCCGCATTGGCCAGCAGTGCCACCAGCGCGATGGCGAGCAGCGCGCTGCCGGGCACGCCGCGGCGCAGCCCCCGCCGCCACAGCAGCCAGGGCGCCAGCAGGGCGGCAGCCAGCAGTACCGGGATGTGCGGCAGCAGGAAGGGTTCCGCCAAAGCGGGCAGGGTGCCGCGCATCTGCGCGCCGGCATCGAAGGCGGCCAGCTCCTCCGGCGGGAAATGGCCGGCGATGGGGCGGCGGGCCGACAAGGCGAGGTGGTCATCCACCAGCGTGTCGCCCACCGCGGTCTTCACCAGCTGCGCCGCGGCGTTGCGCAGCGCGGCCAGCGCGACCTGCCCGGGGTGGGTGGCGATGGTCTCCGCGACGATGGACTGCGCCTCCCGCGCCGCCTGCATCGCGCCCATCGGGCGGGGCCTGCCATCGGCTTCGATGTTCAGCGGGCTGCCGGGGTCCCAGAGGAATTCGTCGCTGTCGATCGGCAGGCGGTCGGCGAAGGCGCAGAGGTGCCAGCCCGCCGCCGGGCAGCGGTCGCGGATGACGGTGGCGGCTGGCCCATCCGCCTGGAGGCGCGCGAGCAGGAAGGCGGCGCCATGCGGCGATGGCGTGAAGCGTTCGAAGGCGACCAGGTTCGCCAGGCACAGCAGCAGCACGGCCAGGACCGCCGGCGCCAGCGCCCGCAGCACCGGGGCTAGCCGCCAGGCTAGCAGCACGATCACGGCCAGCACCGCCGCCACCGTCGGCAGGTGCGAGAGGTGGGCGGCGATGAACAGCGTCGCGAGCCCGCCCGCCCACGCGGATTCGCGGGGCGAAAGCCCCCCGAAGGCCAGCAGGAACAGCGCCAGCGGCACCAGGGCGGTGAAGGCATCCGGCATCAGGGTTGCCAGGAACCAGGGCGCCGAGGTCAGCCCGGCCAGCCCCGCGCAGGCCAGCAGGTGCCAGGCCAGCCCCGCCTGCCCGCGCACCGCCCGCTGCGCCAGCCAGGCCAGGTGGGATGCGATCAGCCCCTGCGCCGCCAGCGCACCCCAGAGCGACCTTTCCCAGTGAAACAGGTGCAGGAAGGGGCCATAGGCCTGGGTCTTGTCCCAGGGCACTTCCGACGCCGTGGTGTGCAGGAGGTAGGAGACGGTGTCGATGAAGACCAGCGGGTAATGGTTCAGCACCGCCGGCCAGACGAGCAGCGGGGCGCCCAGCAGCACCGCCAGCAGCGCGGTCATCCCTGGGGCCCGGGGGCTGCGGCGGGCCGCCTCGGCAGCAGGGCCAGCCCGGCGATGACGGGCATCAGCCAGAGGATCCGGGCCTCGTAGCGCAGATGCGGCTTGGACAGGGCGCCGGTGGCGAAGGCATTGGCGGAGACGCCGACCAGCACCCCGACCACCAGGCCGAGCCGCCGGACCTCCCCCGCCTTCGCCGCCTGCCACCAGGCCAGCAGCGCGAGCACCGCGCCCAGTAGCAGCACCGGCGCATGCGGCAACAGGAAGGGCGCCGCGGCGGCCGGCAACAGCCCCCGGGATTGCAGCGCGCCGTCATAGGCCGCGAGTTCCTGCGGCGGGAAAGCCTCCGCGATGCGGGGCCGGACGGCGGCGGCGAGGTGGCTGTCCACCAGCGTGTCGCCGGCCAGCGCCAGGCTGAATTGCCGCAGCGTGTTGCCGATCATCGCCGTCGCGACCTCGACGGGGCGGGTGCGCAGCGTCTCCCCCACGATCACGCCGGCCTCGGCGGAGAGCAATGCGCCGCCGAGGAAGCGGGGCGTGCCATCGGGCGCGCGGTTCACGGGGCTGTCCGCGTCCCAGAGGAAGGCGTCGCTGTCCATCGGCAGGCGGTCGGCGAAGGCGCAGAGATACCAGCCCGCCGCCGGGCAGCGGTCCCGGATGACGGTGGCGGCGGGACCATCCGCCTGCAGGCGGGCCAGGGCGAAGGTGGCGCCATGCGGGGACAGCACGGCGCGGCCATGCAGCCAGGCATTGCTGCCAGCGAGGATCGCCACCGCCACCAGCATCGGCGCCACCACCCGCAGCACCGGCCCGACCCGCCGGGCGACCAGCGCCACCAGCACCGCGATCGCGCCCGCCAGCGGCAGGTGGGACAGGTGCGCGGCGATGCCGAGGGCGGCGACCAGGCCGAGCCACAGCGCTTCCGCCCGCGAAAGCCGATCGCGCGCGAAGCCCAGCAGCAGCAGTGCCAGCAGCACGGCGGGGGCGAAGACATCGGGCATCAGCAGGGCGATGGTGAAGGGCGCGGTGGTCAGCGCCGCCGTAGCCGCGCAGGCCAGCAGGTGCAGGCCCGGCATGGCCTGGCCCCGCAGCGCGCGCTGCGCCAGCCACAGCAGATGCGACAGCATCAGCCCCTGCGCCAGCAGCGGTCCCCAGAGCGAGAGGCGCCAATGGAACAGGTGCAGCAGCGGGCCATAGACATGCGGCTTGTCCCAGATGACCAGCGGCCCCGATGGCGGCGGGGCGGTCTGGTGCAGGAAGGCGCCGGTATCGCTGAACACCAGCGGATAGCCGTTCAGGAAGGCGGGCCAGACCAGGACCAATGCACCCAGCAGCAGGGCGCCCGGCACCAGCCAGGCAGGGCCGGCCAGGCGGCGGATCAACGCCCCGTCTGCCAGCGGGCGCTGGCCGCGTCGTCGCTGGCCTTGGCCTCCACCCAGCGGGATTCTCCGCCGGCGAATTCCTCCCGCTTCCAGAAGGGTGCGCCGGTCTTCAGCCAGTCGATGAGGAAGGCGCCGGATTCGAGCGCCGCCGCCCGATGGGCGGAGGCGGTGAGAACCAGCACGATTCCCTGCCCGGGCAGGATGCGGCCGACACGGTGGATCACGGTGCAGCCGGTCAGCGGCCAGCGGGCACAGGCCTCGGTGGCGATCTTCGTGAGCGCGCGCTCCGTCATGCCGGGGTAGTGTTCCAGCACCAGGGCGGAGAGGCCGTCATCGCCCCGGCAGACGCCCACGAAACTGGCGATGCCGCCGACATCGATGCGGCCCTCCGACAGGCGCGCCGTCTCTGCCGCCAGGTCGAAGCCCGCTTCCTGGACGCAAACAAGTGGCGTGACGGTCGCCATGGTCAGCCGCCGGTCACGGGCGGGAAGAAGGCGACCTCATCCCCCGGTGCCACGGGGGCGTCGGGCGTGGCGAAATCCTGGTTCACCGCCGCACGAACCTGGCGCGGATCGGCGAAGGCCTGCGCGTAGCCCGGCCCGCGCGTCGCCAGCCAGGCGACCAGCCCGGCCACGTCGCGCACCGTCGCGGGCGGGGAGACATCCTCCTCCGCCACGCCGATCCGCTGCCGCACCCAGGCGAAATACAGGACCTTCAATACGCCACCCTGCCTGTCAGTAAGGGATGCTCAGTTGGGCACGATGCGGGTGCTGGTGCGGCCATCGGGGCCGATCCAGGTCTCCACATTGCCGTCGCGCACCACCGCGCCGCCGCCCTGCGGGCTGGTGAATCCCTGGACGCGGCTGGTGCCGGCCGTCCCCGTCGCCGCCTGGCCGGAGGGGCTGGTCAGCGCCCGGCCCTCGACGCGGGGCGGGGGCGGGGACAGGGCGCCCGGTGAGGCCGGCGTCGCGGGACTGCGGGCGAAGTCGCCGGGCGCGCCGGGGCTGGCCGGGGGCGTTGACGAGCTGCGCCGCGCCGGCCGGTCGCCCGGCGTCGGCACCGGGGAGGTGGCGGCAGGGGCGCCATCGATCAGGCTCGGGCGGTAGTCCGGGATGTTGCGCATCGCCTCATCCGGCCCGCCGAGCAGCGTCGGCCGCGGGGCTTCGGCCGCCGGCCAGACATTGCCGGCCTCCGGCACCAGCGGGTCCACCGTCGGATCGGCGCCGCGCACCCGCTGTACCGTCAGGCTATCTGAAGCCACCACATTGGTCGGGCCCATGAAGGGCGACCAGAGGCTATCGAAGCCGGCGGAGATGCTGGAGCCGACCGAGGAGAGGTCGCCCGAGCAGGCGGTGGCCAGCAGGGCCAGGCCCAGCACCGGGGATGGCAGCCGCGCACGACGCGGGCCGGCCAAGGGGGCGGCCAGGGAGGCGGGGGGGAGGGTTGTCGAAGGGGCGGCGGCCATGACGGCTCCCGTGATCGCGGTGTTCGGGGCGAAGATGCGCTGCACCATGGCGAGCCTCAAGGGGTAGGCCCCATCAGTGCAACGGCGTTTGTGCGGGCTGGCCACCGGGATCCCCCGGCACGTCCCGCGGCGGGGTGGCGGTGCCGGTGACGTGGCGGAGCCCGGCCTGGAGATAGTCCCACCCCGTCAGCAGGGTCAGCACCGCGGCCGTCCACAGCATCAGTTCGCCGATGAGGGACACCGGCAGCCAGCCCAGCCCGACCAGCGGCGCGGCCGAATCGCCCGCCAGCAGCGTGCCGAGCGCGCCCATCTGGAAGCCTGTCTTCCATTTCGCGAGCTTGGTCACCGGCAGGCCGAGCGACAGCCCCGCCAGGTATTCCCGCAGCCCGCTGACCAGGATTTCCCGCAGCATGATGACGATGGCGGGGAACAGGCCGAAATCGGTCAGCCGCCCCATCCCCGCCAGCAGCATCAGCGCCGCACCCACCAGCAGCTTGTCCGCGATCGGGTCCAGCATCCGGCCGAAATCGCTGATCTGCTTCCGGCTGCGGGCCAGCTTGCCGTCGAAATAATCGGTGATCGCGGCCACCGAGAAGATGATGCAGGCCGCGAGGTCCGCCCAGGGTTCGCGGATGGCCGCGAAGACCACCAGCAGCGGGATGGCGGCGATGCGCGACAGCGTCAGCAGGTTGGGCAGGTCTGTCGGCACGCGATCATCCGGTCCCGGAAGGGGCGCTGGGAGTGGGGCGGGGGGCGGGGGAGAGGGTCATGCGTCCCCCATCCTACCCGTCCCGGCCCCCGGGTGGAAATGCCCATGGATGCGCCGCGCCACGGCGGGGCCGATTCCGGGGCAATTCTCCAGATCCTCCAGCCCGGCCTGTCGCACGCCGCGGGCCGATCCGAAGTGGTTCAGCAGGCGGCGCTTGATGGCGGCCCCCACGCCCGGCACGTCATCCAGTTCCGACCGCACCATCGCCTTGGACCGTCCGGCGCGGTGGGTGGTGATGGCGAAGCGGTGGGCCTCATCCCGCAGGCGTTGCAGGTAGTAGAGGACGGCATCGCGCGGCGGCAGCTGGAAGGGGTCCTTGCCGGTCTGGTGGAACCATTCGCGGCCCGCATCCCGGTCCGGCCCCTTGGCGATGCCGACCAGCGGGATGTCGTGCAGCCCCATCTCGTTCAGGATGTCCCGCGCGGCCGAAAGCTGGCCGACGCCGCCATCGATCAGCACCAGGTCGGGCCAGCCCTCCCCCTCCCGCCCCGGATCCTCCTTCAGGGCGCGGCCGAAGCGGCGTTCGAAGACCTCCCGCATCATGGCGAAGTCGTCGCCGCCCGTCGGCGCGGCACTGGCGGTGCCGCCCGTCGGCGCGGTGCCGGCGGTGCCGCCGGCCGTGGGTGGGCGGGCGCCGCCCGAGGGCCCCTTGATGCCGTATTTCCGGTAGGCCGATTTGAGAAAGCCGGAGGGGCCGGCCGCGACCATGACGCCATAGGCGTTGGTGCCCATGGTGTGGCTGTTGTCGTAGATCTCGATCCGCTCCGGCGTGTCCGGCAGGTCGAACACCCGCGCGACGCCGGCCAGCAGGTCGGCCTGCGCGGCGCCTTCGGCCATCCGTCGCTCGATCGCCTCCCGCGCATTGGTGGCGGCGTGCTCCACGGCGGATTTCTTCTCGCCGCGCTGGGGGCGGTGGATCTCCACCTTGCGACCGGCCTTGAGGCTCAGCGCCTCCGTCAGCAGGTCGGCATCCACGGGGTCGTGGCTGACCAGCACCAGCGGCGGCGGGGGGAGGTCGTCATAGAGCTGGCCGAGGAAGGCGCCGAGCACCTCCTCCGGCGGCTGTTCCGACTTGGCGTGGGACAGGAAGAACGGGCGGTTGCCGTTGTTGCGGCCGCCCCGGAAGAAAAACACCTGGACGCAGGACTGACCCGCCATCTGGTGCAGCGCCACCACATCGGCGTCGTTCACCCCATCCAGGTTGATGCGGTCCTTGCCCTGCACATGGGTCAGGCCCCGGATGCGGTCGCGGATGGAGGCCGCACGCTCGAACTCCAGCCGTTCGGCGGCCTCCTCCATCTCGGTCGCCAGGCGCTTCTGGATGGTCGGGATGCCGCCGGACAGGAACTCCTTGGCCTCCCGCACCAGCGCCCCGTAATCCTCCCGGCTCACGCGCTCCACGCAGGGGGCGGAGCAGCGCTTGATCTGGTGCAGCAGGCAGGGGCGGGTGCGGCTGTCGAAGACCGTGTCCCGGCAGGAGCGCAGCAGGAAGACGCGCTGCAGGGCCGTGAGGGTCTGGTTCACCGCCCAGACGCTGGCGAAGGGCCCCCAGTAGCTGGCGCCCTTCCGCCGTTCGCCGCGGTGCTTGGCGATCTGGGGATAGGGGTGGTCCTCCGTCATCACCAGCCAGGGGTAGGATTTGTCGTCCCGCAGCACGATGTTGAATCGCGGGCGGAGCTTCTTGATGAGATTGGCCTCGAGCAGCAGGGCCTCGGCCTCGCTCGCGGTGGTGATGACCTCCATGCGCCTGGTCTCGAACACCATGCGGCGCAAGCGTTCGGGCAGGCGGGCGACCTGGGTATAGGCCACCACCCGCTTCTTCAGGCTGCGCGCCTTGCCGACATAGAGGGCATCGCCCTTGGCATCGAGCATCCGGTAGACGCCGGGCGCCAGCGGCAGGGTGCGCAGCATCGCCTCGATCACCTCCACGCCCTGCATGACGGGGGGCATGACGGGGGCGTCGGCTTCCTCGGGCGGCGGGGGCGGGTTGTCGGGCTCGTTCATGGGCTGTCAGGTGGGGTCTGGCTGGTGTCCCGGCGACGGATGAAGCGCGGCTTAAGCCCCGACCATCTTGTCCACCGAAGCTGTGGAAAACTCTGTGGGTGAGTGGTGTCGGGAGGGGCGGAAATGGCCGTCATCCGCCAGTCACATAGCATTGCCTAGTTTTTGGGCTGTTTTGTTAAGTCCTTGATTCATCATGCTTTAAGGACTGCACAATTCTTGTCGGCGACGTCAAGCCCATCTTCGGCATTGACACGAAAAACCAAACTCGCGCGGTCGTGAGCCCGGTGGAAAAGTCATGCGCCAAACCCTTGCGCGGGCGACAAACATCGCCTCAGCCGCCCCGGATGCGCTCCACCACCACGCCGACGGAGGCGACATCGGGAAAGGCATCGGGCTTTTCCACCGTCACCCGCGCCCGCTCCACCCGCGGATCGGCCAGCGCCGCCAGGGCCACGCGCTCCGCCAGGGTTTCCACCAGCAGCACATGGCCGGCGGCCACCACCTCCCGCGCCGTTTCCACCAGGCGGGCGTAGTCGACCACCCGGCGGAAATCATCGGGGCCGACGGCGGCCGGCGCGGCATCGTCCTGCACCACCAGCTCCACCCCCAGCACGATGCGCTGCGGGCCCGCCTTCTCATGCGGATGGATGCCGAGGCGGGCCATCAGTTCCAGGCCGCGGACGAAGACCACCCGGCGGCCGGATTCCGCCTGCGGCGCATAGGTCATTCAGCGATCTCCGCGGCGCCGGCCACCGGCGCCCATTGCAGATGCTGCCCGCCATCCAGGGCGATCATCTGCCCCGTCATGGAAGGCAAGGCGAGGATGGCGAGCACCGCGCGCGCCACTTCCCCGGCACTCGTCCCGTGCTTCAGCGGCACGGAGGCGCATTGCCGGTCGAACTGTGCCTGGCTCTGCCGTGGTGACGGCATGGCCGGGCCCGGCCCCACGCCATTCACCCGGATGCGCGGCGCGAGCGCGAGCGCCAGCGTCTGCGTCAGCGTCCAGAGCGCGGCCTTGGAGACGGTGTAGGAGATGAAATGCGGCGTCAGCGACCAGACGCGCTGGTCGAGGAGGTTGACCACCACGCCCTCCGCCCCCGCCGGCAGCCGTTTCGCCACGGCCTGGGCCAGCACGAAGGGGGCGCGGAGGTTGGGCTCCAGGTGCCGATCCCAGCTTTCCCGCGTCGCATCGTCCCATTCGTCGCGCTCGAAGGTGGAGGCGTTGTTCACCAGCACGCCGATGGGGCCGAATGCGGCCTCCGCCGCCGGGATCAGCCCGACCACCTGGGCCTCCAGCGCGAGATCCGCCTGCAGCGCGATGGCGCGGCGGCCCATGGCCTGGATGCGTGCCACCGTCTCCGCCGCTTCGGGGCCGGAGCTGGCGTAGTGGATGGCGATGTCGAAGCCCGCTTCCGCCAGGGCCAGCGCCGTCGCCTGGCCCAGCCGCTTCGCCCCCCCGGTCACGAAGGCGGTGCGCGGGATCGACCGCGGGATGACGTCGGAGAGGAGCATGGAACCTCGCTGATAGCCCGCGCCGGGGCGGATGGCCAATCTTGACCCGGCGCGGGAAGGCGCCGAAGGCTGGGGCTAGCTTGGGGGGAAGCCGTGATGCGCAAGGTTCTGGTGGTGCTGGCCGGCATGGCGATGATCGCGCCGGGCCTGTCGGGTCCGGCCCTGGCGCAGGGGTTCAGCCTGCCGAACCTCGGCGGAGGCCAGGGTGGGGGCCAGGGGGGCGGGATCGGCGGCGCCCTTGGCGGTGCGCTGGGCCAGGGCCAGGGGCAGGGACAGGGACAGGGACAGGGACAGGGCGGCGGCGGTCATGCGCCGTCCACCATGTCCGCCCTCCAGGGCGTGTTCGGCCAGCAGACCCCGGAACAGAAGCGCGCCTTCTGCACCCGCGTCGCCGGTGCCGCGCGGCAATGCGGGCTGACGCTGGACATGACGGCGCTGGGCAGCTGCCTGATTCGCACCCTGCCCGGGGAGGATTCAGCCCGCGTCGCCCGCGTGGCCAATACCGCGCGCGGCAACCCCACCGCGCTGCTGTCGGAATGTGGCGTCGGCCTGCGCTGAAACGCGACCGCGAGGGGCTACACCCCCCGCAGGAACCGGTCGTTCAGCAGCGCATCCAGGTCGATATCCGCCCGCAGCACGCCCGTATCCCGGAGCACGGCCAGCGACCGCTCGGCCAGCGGGCGCAGCTCCGACGCCACGAAGGCGCGGTTGCGGGGCGGGTCCAGCCAGTCGAAATGCCGGGCGCTGCGCGCGAATTCCGCCGCGGTCTGGCGGGTGCGCTGGCCCATGATTTCATGCGCCCGGTCCGGTTCGCGGCGGATCATCGCGACCGCCGCGAACCAGGCGCGGACCACGCGCTGCACGGCTTCCGGATTGCGTTCGGTGAAGGCGGGGGGGAAGGCCAGGGTATCGACGACGCAGGGGTGGTCCAGCGTCGTCGCCAGGACCCGCGCCCGGTCGGGCCCCAATTCGCGCAGCTGGCCGAGATAGGGTTCCGTCGTCACCGCGGCATCCACCTCACCCTCCGCCAGCGCCTGCGCGGCCAGGCGGGGGTTGCGGGTTTCCAGGCGCAGCGCGTCCAGCCCCAGCCCGTTCTCCCGCAGCATGCAGGCCAGGACGAAGAAGGGCGTGCTGCCGGGCCGGTCCACCGCCACGCGCTTCCCGCGCAGATCGGCCCAGCCCTGCACCCCGGGCCGTGCAGCGATGCCGTCGCTGCCGCGCGACCGGTCCAGGACCAGCACCTGCTGCAGCGGCATCGTCGCCGCCCAGCCCAGCAGCGTGTCCAGCGTGGTGACCACGCCGTGCAGGCTGCCGGATGCCAGCGCCGCCGCGCGGTCACGCTGCGGCACGAAGCGGGTCTCCACCTCCAGCCCCTGGGCAAGGAAGAGCCCGGCCTGTTCGGCGAGCGTCAGCGGTGCGAAGCCCGGCCAGCCGGACATGCCGATGATGATCCGCGGAAAGGTCTGCGCGCGGAGCACGCGGGGCGCGCCCAACGCGCCCACCCCCAGGGTCCCGGCCAGGACAAGGCGGCGACGCATCGCTGTTGTTCCCCCGAGGGCCTCCTGTGCCCGCAAGGGTAGCCATCCCGCCGGATGGCGCAAGCCGAGGCCATCCGCGCATCACCGTGATGCGCGGGAAGCGACGGTCAGCGCGTGATGGCGCCCACCGCGGCACCGCCCGCGCCACCGATCAGCGCGCCGGTGACGGCTGAGCCGCCGGTCAGCGCGCCGATGGCCGCGCCGCCCGCCGCGCCGATCGCGCCGCCGGACAGCGCCCGCTGCTGCGTGCGGTTCATGCCGGAGCAGGCGGCCAGGGGGGCGATCAGGGCCAGGGCCAGGGCCAGGCGCGAGAGCGAACGGATCGACAGGAACGGCATGCGGAATCTCCCATGTGGTTTGCGGGGCCACGCGCAATACAGCGGGCGGTTGCGGCGGGGATACGGCGAAGCCTGCCTTTTCCCCGCCATGAGCGATCACGGTCCGGCGACCGGAACGGAACGCCCGCCGCGGATCAGCGCCGGCCGCGCCCCTTGCCCTTGCCCCCGCGCCCCTTGTCGGGGTCGTAGCCGCCGCCCCCGGGGCCGAGCGGCTTCGGCTTCCAATCCTGCTTCGCCCGCCCCCCCTTGCCCGTGCTGGCGGAGCCGTTCGCGCCGGTGGGCGCGCTGTCCTGCAGCGATCGCCCGGCCAGGTTGGGTTGCAGGCCGAGTTCCAGCGCCTCCAGCCGCTTGATCTCGTCGCGGATGCGGGCGGCTTCCTCGAATTCCAGGTCGGCGGCGGCGGCGCGCATGCGCTTCTCCAACTCCTGGATCGCAGCGCCGAGGTCCTTGCCGACGAATTCGGCGGTGCTGTCGCCCTCCACTGCCTCCACCGTGACGTAGTCCTGCTCATAGACCGATTGCAGTACGTCGGAGATGTCGCGCTTGATGCTTTGCGGCGTGATGCCGTGGGCGGCGTTCCATTCCTGCTGCCGCGTGCGGCGCCGCGCCGTCTCCCCCAGCGCGTTCTTCAGGCTGTTGGTCATGACATCGGCATAGAGCACCACGCGCCCTTCCGCGTTGCGCGCGGCGCGCCCGATGGTCTGGATGAGGGAGGTGGTGGACCGGAGGAACCCTTCCTTATCCGCGTCCAGGATCGCCACCAGCGCGCATTCCGGGATGTCGAGCCCTTCCCGCAGCAGGTTGATGCCGATCAGCACGTCGAAGACGCCGCGGCGGAGGTCGCGGATGATCTCGATCCGCTCCAGCGTGTCGACATCGCTGTGCAGGTAGCGGCAGCGGATGCCGGTTTCCGTCATGTAGTCCGTCAGGTCTTCCGCCATCCGCTTGGTCAGCGTCGTGACCAGCACGCGGCCGCCCTTCTTCGCGACCTCCTTGCATTCCGCTAGCAGGTCATCGACCTGGCCTTCGACGGGGCGGATCTCGGTCACGGGATCGACCAGGCCGGTCGGGCGGATCACCTGCTCGGCGAAGGTGCCGCCGGTGCGCTCCATCTCCCACGGCCCGGGCGTCGCGCTGACGAAGAGCGTGTCGGGGCGATAGGCCTCCCACTCCTCGAACTTCAGCGGGCGGTTGTCCTTGCAGCTCGGCAGGCGGAAGCCGAATTCGTCGAGGATCGATTTGCGCGCGAAGTCGCCGCGATACATGCCGCCGATCTGCGGCACGGTCACATGGCTTTCGTCCACGATCAGCAGCGCATTCCCCGGCAGGTATTCGAACAGCGTCGGCGGCGGATCGCCCGGCGCGCGGCCCGTGAGGTAGCGGCTGTAGTTCTCGATCCCCTTGCAGCTGCCGGTGGTCTCCAGCATCTCGATGTCGAAGGTCGTGCGCTGGTCCAGGCGCTGGGCCTCCAGCAGCCTTCCCTGCGCCGTCAGCTCCGCGAGCCGTTCCTTCAGCTCCGCCTTGATGCTGATGATGGCCTGCTGCATCGTCGGCCGCGGCGTGACGTAGTGGCTGTTGGCGTAGATGGAGACGCGGTCCATCTCCGCCGTGATCTCCCCCGTCAGCGGGTCGAATTCCTTGAGGCCGTCGATCTCGTCGCCGAACAGGTTCACGCGCCAGGCGCGGTCCTCCAGGTGGGACGGCCAGATATCCACCGTCTCGCCCCGGATGCGGAAGGTGCCGCGCTGGAAGGCGCTGTCGTTGCGGCGGTATTGCTGCTCGACCAGGCCCTTGATGAGCTGGTCGCGCTCGATCCTGCCGCCACGCTCCAGCTTCACCACCATGCGCGAATAGGTCTCGACCGACCCGATGCCGTAGATGCAGGAGACGGAGGCGACGATCACGACATCCGACCGTTCGAGCAGCGACTGCGTGGCGGAATGCCGCATGCGGTCGATCTGTTCGTTGATCTGGGCGTCTTTTTCTATGTAGGTGTCGGTGCGCGGCACATAGGCTTCGGGCTGGTAGTAGTCGTAGTAGCTGACGAAGTATTCCACCGCGTTGTCGGGGAAGAAGCTCTTCATCTCCCCGTACAGCTGCGCCGCCAGGGTCTTGTTCGGCGCCAGGATCAGCGTCGGGCGCTGCACATGCTCGATCACCTTGGCCATGGTGAAGGTCTTGCCGGACCCGGTGACGCCGAGCAGCACCTGGTCACGCTCCCCCTTGCGGAGGCCCTCCACCAGCGTCGCGATGGCCGTGGGCTGGTCGCCCGCGGGCTCATAGGGGGAGACGACCTTCAGCGGGATGCCCGATTCGGGCACCGGGCGCTTCTCGGGGAAGAACTGGACGGGGGACATGACGTTCATCGCGCCCCTAATGTGGGCGCATGGCTGCCCTTCCGGTAGCCTTCTCTTTCACTCCGGGAACCGGCATGGGCATCGAGATCGAGCGGAAGTTCCTGGTGGCGGGCGATGGCTGGCGCGCGGCGGCGTCGGGCCTACCCGTGCCGATCCGCCAGGGCTACCTCTCCGCCCCCGGCGCCACAGGCGCCACGGTGCGAATCCGCCGGGCCGGCGCGGACGCCTTCCTGACCGTGAAGGGGCCGGGCGGGCTGGTCCGCGCCGAATTCGAATACGCGATCCCGCCGGAGGAGGCGGAGGCGATGCTCGCCCTCTGCACGACGCCGCCGCTGGCCAAGGCGCGGTGGTCCGTTCCCTATCAGGGGCATGTCTGGACCATCGACGTCTTCGAATCGCCCGCCAGCCTGGCCGGGCTGGTGCTGGCGGAGGTGGAGATGGAGGCCGCCGACGCCGATCCGCCCCTGCCGCCCTGGCTGGGGCGGGAGGTCACGGGCGACCCGGCCTATGCCAATGCCGCCCTCATCAGCCAGGGCCGGCCCGGCTGAGCGGGTCCTTGCGCTCGCGGTGCTGTGCGCCCTCGTGCCGCCGCCGAGACGAACAATAGCGGCGCGCTGCCGTTGATCTCCTGGAAGGCGCATCGCGCGCCACAGGAGGAACAAGGCCATGCGCAGCAGGCAGACCGTCATCGCGGGTGCGATCATCGCCACCCTGGGCTTCACCACGGCCGGGGCCTTCGCCCAATCCGTCACGCCCGCCACGCCCGATACCCCCCAGCGTGGCAATCCGTCCTCCATGCCGCAGGGCAGCCGCGCGGGCGATGCGCCCGGCATGAACAGCGCCACCCCCGGCCAGCGCCCCACCGCGCAGCAGGTGAACCCCAGCCCGATGCCCCCGGGCAGCCGGGCCAACCAGGCGCCGGGCATGGGCGCCACGAATACGGAGGTGGATCGCGCCGTCCAGTCCCAGGCCGCCGGCGCGCTGCCGGGAAGCAGCTCCCCGGCCGATCCCTCCGCGCCCCGCCCGGGTGTCACGGCGCAGGGCACCGCCGTGCCGGGCGGCACCGCGCCGGGCATGACGCCGGGCGCCGCCCCCGCCATGCGCGCGCAGAGCGACCCGCCCGGCAGCACGCCGGCCCGCCCGGCCGACCCGATGACGCCGGGTACTGGCGCCGCCACAGGCGCCACCACCCCCGGCCCGGCGACGCAGGGCGGCGGCGCCAGCACCAACCCGCCGGCCACCACCACCCAGCACACCGCACCCCGCACCGCCGCGGCCCCTGTCGCCGGCGCGAATTCCTTCACCGAGGGCCAGGCCCGCGCCCGGATCGGTGATGCCGGCTTCAACGACGTGCAGGAATTGCGCCTGGACGAGCAGGGCATCTGGCGCGGCCGCGCCATGCGCAACGGCCAGCAGACCAGCGTGGCCCTGGACTACCAGGGCAACGTCGTCGCCACGCAGTGACCCGCCCCTTCCAAGGAGAGACCATCATGGCTTCACGCACCATCGCCCGCATGTTCGACACCTCCGCCACCGCCCATGCGGCGGTGCGGGACCTGGAGGCCGCCGGCTTCCCGCATGACGACGTCACCTACATGGGCAACCAGGACGCGGCAGCGGCGAATGACTCGATCGCCGGCGGGCGGGCCGATTCCGTCTCGGGCAGCGATGCCGACAACTCCGGCGCGGGCACGGGCGCCACGCTCGGCACCGTGGTCGGTGGCGGCGCGGGGCTGCTCGCGGGCCTCGGCGCCATCGCCATCCCCGGCATCGGCCCTGTCGTCGCGGCGGGCTGGCTGATCGCCGCGCTGACCGGCGCCGGGGTCGGCGCCGCGGCGGGCGGGCTGCTCGGCGCGCTCACCTCCTCCGGCCTGCCGGAGGAACATGCCGCGACCTACAGCGAGGGCCTGCGCCGCGGCGGCCACCTGGTGGTGGTGCGCACCGACGATGTCCGCGCGGCGGAGGCCGAGCGCATCCTGGAGGGCCACAACCCCGTGGACATGGAACGCCGGGAATCCGAATGGCGCGAAGGAGGCTGGGCCGGCGGCGTCCCCGCGGACCCGATGCTCGGCGCCGCCACCACCGGCAGCACCGCCGGTGTCGTGCACCCCAGCGGCGTCCGCATGGCGGATACCGTGCCGGGTGCCAATGACCCGATCCGGGACCGGCGCGGCGACGTCGCCTGACGCAGCCGCGCTCCTGCCCCTGAGCGCGATGGATTGACCGGCCCCGGGCCCCGCAAGGCCCGGGGCCACGCGCTTGTGAGGCAACAGCGATGGTTTGCCGTGGGACATTGCGCGCAGTGCGCGATCGATTCGTGCCCCACGGGAGAGCCGGCGCCGCATGCGCCTTTCGTCGCGCATCATTGGCCTTTGTGCAGCCGCCGTCCTGCCCGCGCTGGCCATCCAGGCCTGGCATGAGGTCGCGCTGCGCGAGTCCCGCATCGCGGGCGTGGAACAGGAAGCGCGGCGCTTCGCCCTGCAATCCGCGTCGGAGGTCGCGCGCCTGCTCGAAGGGGCGCGGGGGATGCTGGCCGCGGTGGGTGAAGCCCATCTGCGCAACGGCACCTTTCCCGGATGCTCGGAGGGCCTGGCGGCGCTGAATGGCCGGATGGAGCGCTACGGCTCCATCGGCATCGCGGATGCGGAAGGCAACATCATCTGCAGTTCCAACGGTGTAGGACCGCCGCGCAACATCGCCGACCGTGCCTATTTCCAGGCGGCCCTGGCCACCGGCCAGTTCCAGGTCGGGGAACTCGTCACCAGTCGCGACAGGCCGCCCTTCCTGCCTGTCGCGCTGCCCATCATGGAAGCCGGCGTGCCCGCCATCGTGGCGATCGCGAGCTTCGACGGCTCCTGGCTTTCCGCGAATCTCGTCGTCTCCGGCGCCCTGCCGCCCGCCGGGTCCGTCACCGTGGCGGACCGGGATGGCGTGATCGTCGCCCGCTACCCGCAGGCGGAGCGCTTCATCGGCACGCGCATCCCCGAGGCCTTCCGGCACCTGGTCCACGCACCGGAATCGGGGGTGATCCAGGCGATGAGCCAGGACGGCACGCACCGGATGCTCGCCTATCTGCCGATCGATGCGCCGCCGCTGCCCGGTCTCTATCTCAGCGCGGGCTACGGCACGGAGGCCGCCTTCGCGGAGATCGACCGCGCGACGCAACGCGCGGTGCTGATGATCCTGGCCGGGCTGGTCTCGGCCCTGGTTGCCGCCTGGGTCTTCGGGCGCCTGGCGCTGCGCGATCCCGTGGACCGGCTGCTGGATGCCATGCGCCGCTGGACGGCGGGCGATCGCGGCGCGCGGACGGCGGCGACGCAGGGCTGGGAAGTCGGCCGCCTGGCCGCCGGCTTCAACGCCATGGCGGACGCCGTGGCGCTGCGGGAGGAGTTGCTGCGGCAGGAGGAAGCCCGTCTGCGCGCCGTGCTGGACCAGATGCCGGTCGCGGTGGTGCTGGCGGCGATTCCCTCCGGCCGGGAGACCTATCGCAACGCCCGTGCCCGCGCCTTGCTGCCCCCGCCCGCGGATGGCGACGATCCCGAACCGCTGGCGGAACCGCTGCGGCGCGCGGTGGCGGAGGGCCTGGCGACGGAGGGGCTGGAACTGCCGCTGCGCCGCGCCGATGGCAGCGAGACCACGCTCTCGGTCAGTGCGGCCCCCGTGGCCGCGGCAGGGGGGGAGAGGATGGCCGTGGCCGCCTTCCTCGATATCGGCGCGCGGCGCCATGCCGAGCGCCAGCAGGCGCTGCTGACGGCTGAACTGCGCCATCGCGTGAAGAACGCACTGGCCGTGGTGCAGGCCGTGGCCGCGCAGACCCTGTCGCATAGCGAGACCCTGGACCAGTTCCGGCAGGCCTTCTCCGGGCGCCTGACCCATCTGGCCCGCGCGCAGGACGCGCTGTTCGATTCCGCCGATGGCGCGGTGGAACTCTCCGCCCTGCTCGCCGCCACCCTGGCGCCCTTCGGGGAGATCGTGCGCTGGCAGGGCCCCTCCGTGCCCCTGCCGGCCAAGCAGACCCTGGCCATGGCCCTGGTGCTGCATGAGATGGCGACGAATGCCGCCAAGCATGGCGCGTTGCGGCCGGGCGCCGGGGGGGGCGTCTCCATCCAGTGGCGCCTGGCGGAGGACGGCTTCATCGAGCTGGAATGGGCGGAGGCGGCGGAGCATCCCGTGGCGCATGCCGTGCGGCGCGGCTTCGGCGGGAAGCTGATCGACCGCTGTGTGGCGCATGACCTCCGCGGCCAGGCGGAGCGTGAGATGCGGCGCGAGGGCCTGGTGTGGCGCCTGCGCTTCCCGCGCCCCGGCCGCCCGGCCGCCATCGATGCCGAGCCGATCGAGATGCTGGGGTAGCCACGCTGTCCGGGCGAATGCGGGTAGGGGGCAGGGGCCTGACGCGGCTGACCGCCGCAATCCGGCGGAAAGACTGGTGCCGGGTGAGGGGATCGAACCCCCGACCTTCGGTTTACAAAACCGCTGCACTACCGCTGTGCTAACCCGGCCCCGCCGCAGCACTAGCGCGCCCGGGCCGCGCGCTCAACCGCTTCGGCGCCGCCACGTCATCCGCGAATCGGTCGCGCGGTCACGGTGTTTTGTGCGGGGTGCCGGCATCGCCGCCACCGCTGCCGCGTCTTCCGCGACGGCATTGCGGGGATTTCGCCACATGGTTCCGGTCCTTCTGCGCCAGGGTGGCTCGCGCGCCGCCCTGGCGATCGTCCTGCTGGTCGCCACGCTGGCCGTCGGCGGGGGCGCCCTGCTGCGCTCCGCCGAATATGACGAGGGCTATACCAGCCTCGTCACCTCCCCCGTCCCGCGCCCCGGCTGGCCGGAAGCCCCCTTCACGCCGCGGGACGTCGCGCCGCTGCTGGAGGCGGTGGTCCCGCCGGCCGAGGTCTCTCGCCAACTGCGGGAGACGGATGTGCACCCGCCCCTCTATTTCTGGGCGGCGGGGCTGCTGCGCCAGGCGGGCGTCACGGATCTCGGGGCGCTGCGGGCCTTCTCGGTGCTCTGTGCCGTAGGCGCCGTCGCGGCCTTCATGGCCGCGGCGCGGGTGGCGGGCCTTCCGCCCCTGGCAGCGGGGCTGCTGACGGCGCTGTCCTACGGCTTCGCCTATACCGGCGGTGTGGCGCGGGGTTTCGCGCTGGCACAGCTGCTGCTGGGCCTGGCGGCGCTGGCGGTGGTGGTGGCGTGGCGGCGGGGCGGCGGCCGGATGGGCCTGGCCAGCGCCGGCGCGGCGGGGCTCGCGGCGGGGCTTGCCACCTTCACGAACTACCTGGCTGCCTTCCCGGCGGCAGCGCTGCTGGGGTGGCTGCTGATCGCCCCCGGCCTTGGCTGGGCGCGGGTGAAGCTCATGGCAGCTGCGGCGGTGCCGTTCCTGGCGATGCAACTCGCCACGCTGAGCTACTTCCTGCCGCAACGTGGCAGCCGGCCGGAGCAGTTCGAGCCCTTCGCCCTGCTGCCCGCCCTGAAGCTGCTTGGCCAGTTCAACGCCGCCAACCTGTTCGGCGGGCTGCCGCTGTATGCGGAGGGCTCGGGCCGCGTCGTGCTGGGGGCCGCGCTGGCCGCGCTGCTGCTGGCCGGGGCGATCGCCGTCGCCTGGCGCTGGCGGGGGCTCGGGCCGACGCGGTGGCTCTGGCTCGGTGCCTTCGCGGCGCCCTCGGCGGGGCTGCTGCTGCTGGGCGCCCTGGCCGGTAACACCCCGGTGGAGCTCCGCTACCTCGCCTTCGCCGCGCCTTTCGGGGCGCTGCTGCTGGCCGGTGCCGCCGGGGCGCTGGCGCAGCGCCATCCGCGGGCGGCGATGGCCGGGCTCGGGCTGCTGCTGGTGGTGCAGGGGGCGGGTATCGCCGGCATGGCGCTGCACCCCGCGACGCGCCAGGCCTATCGCGATGCCCTGGCGGCGCTGGCGCCGGCGCTGGGGCCGGACAGCCTGCTGCTGGTGCCGCGCGGCAATGACGGCGTCGGCATCGTCGTCGCTACGCTGCGGGAGGCACCGCCCGACCAGCCGATGCTGCTGCTGCGCCGATTGCAGTCCGCGCCGCTGAACGCGGATCTGGCGCGCTACCGCCGCCTGGTGCTGCTTGGCATCACGGACAGGGATGGCGCGCGGCAGGCGGAAGCCGCGCTGGCAACGCTTCGCGCCGACCCCGCCTGGCGGGAGGCCGCGTCGCCCTGGCGTGATGCGCGCCGCGGCTTCGCGGCCTGGGTGTTCCAGGCCGCGCCCGCTTCGGGTTCAGGCGTGGCCGACCTGCCCGAAGGCGTCGTCATTGGTCGCCCGCACCACGGCGGCGAAGAGCCGTAGCGCATCCGGCCCGCCGCGGTCGGACAGCGTGCCGCTTTCCATCTCCTCGGCGAGCATCTCGGCGTGTTCCGCGAGGGTCTCCGCCGCGCGGCGCAGCGCTTCGCGCGAGAGCACGAGCTGCAGATCCTCGGGCAGGTTGTTCCAGTTGGCGATTCGCATGGCTTTCCCGTGAAAGGATGCCTTTCTGGCGAGTCGCCGCCCGGGTGGTCGCGGCAGGGACAGAATGCCCGATTCGGGTTGCGCGATGATGAATGCGCGCCGCCCGTCACCCGCGCGTCACGTGAATTCCAGCGAGACCTGGCCGAGCGTGTCGAAATCCACCAGCACCGTCGTCGGGCCCTCGATCCAGGCGGGCGGCGTGACGGAGCCGAGGAACACCACCTGGCCGGCCTTGAGCCCGCCGAAGACCTGCGCCGCGCCGGACCCCGCCAGCCAGGCCAGCGCCTCCATCGGATGGCCGAGCAGATCGGCGCCGACGCCTTCGCCATAGAGGCTGCCGCCGACCTCCATCCGGCCCCGCGTGGCGCCGAGGTCGAGGTCCCGCCAGCCCGCGCGCGGCGCGCCGAGCACGCCGCCGGCATGGAAGACCTGGTCCGCGATCAGCGTCGGCGTGCCGAGTGCGGCCAGGTCGCCATAGCGCTTCTCCACGATTTCGATGGCCGGGAACACCTCCGCCACCGCGGCCGCGGCCTGGTCCCGCGTGCAGGGGCCGAAGGGGATGTCGGCGCCGAGCCGCAGCCCGACCTCGCATTCCACGCCCGGGGCGACGAAATCGGCGAAGCGCAGCCGCGCCGGCGTGGCGTTCAGGCCGCCGGCGGGCACGAAGCCGGCGGCGGGACCCGTGAGGCCAAGATAGGCCTGCATCTGCTTTGTCGTCGCGCCGATCTTGAAGCCGGCGGGCGGCACCGCGCCCATTGCCGCGGCGACCTCATGCTGCGCGGCATAGCCAGCCGCCGCATCGGCCGGCGCCGCATCGCCGAGCGGCACGAGCAGGCGGCGCCCGTGGCGGGCTGCCAGGATGGAAGCGGCGGCGGGGCTGGTCATTCCTCGGTGTCCTCTTCCTCGCCGGTCGTGTCCGGCTGAATCGCGGCCACCGGTTCCGGCGCGCCGCGCGCGATCTCGTACAACGCCACGGCGGCGGCCGCGGCGACGTTCAGGCTTTCGACACCGGGCGCCATCGGCAGGCGCACCAGCTCGTCGCAGGTCTCCCGCTGCAGGCGCCGCAGGCCCGCATCCTCCGCGCCCAGCACCAGCACCATGCGGCGGTCGCGCGCCACGCCTTCCGCCAGCGTGCGCTTGCCCTCCCCTGCCAGGCCCAGCACCCAGAAGCCGGCGCGCTGCAGGCCCACGATGGCGCGGGAGAGGTTCACCTCCCGCGCGATGGGCACGAGTTCGAGCGCGCCGGAGGCCGCGCGGGCCAGCGCCCCCGTCTCCGGCGGCGCGTGGCGGTCCTGCATGACGACGCAGGCAGCGCCGAAGGCGGCGGCGGAGCGGAGGATGGCGCCGACATTGCGGGGGTCCGTCACCTGGTCCAGCACCAGCACCGGGCCGGGGCGCGTCGCGATGCAATCCTCCAGCGGCAGCGGGGGCAGGGGCTCGGTCAGCAGGGCGGCGCCCTGGTGGACGGAATCCTCCGGCAGGAAGGTCTGGAAGCGGTTCTTCTCGACCCGCTCGGCGGTCAGGCGCCAGGGCTTCGGGAAGGTTTCCTCCAGCGCGGCCTCGGCCTCGATCGTCAGCAGCAGCCGGCGAGGGCGGCGGCGGGGGTTGGACAGCGCCGCGGCCACGGCGTGCAGGCCATGCAGCCAGATCGTGCCGCCCGGCGCCGCATCCCGCTGGATCGCGGCCTGGGAGGGGCGGGGCAGCTTCACCGGGACGGCGGGCTCCACCGGCCGGGGCTTCACATCGCCCATGCCGCGCCGGTCGCGGCCACGCGGCGCGGGGGCGCCTTCGACCTCCTCGCGCGGTGCGCGGAGCGGGGTGGGGAAGCCTGTGACCTCGCGCATCGGCCGGGGCCGATCCTCGCGGGGCCGATCCTCGCGTTGCCGGTCGGCATGGGCGGGGCGGGGGCGATCGTCGCGCGTCGGACGGGCGCGGTCGTCGCGGTTCGTGCGCGGGCGTTCGTCGCGGTTCGTGCGCGGGCGTTCGTCGCGGTTCGTGCGCGGGCGTTCGTCGCGCGCCGGCCGCGGGCGATCCTCCCGTGCGGTGCGGGGGCCATCATCCCGGGTTGGGCGGGGGCGTTCGTCGCGGGACGGGCGAGGGCGCTCATCCCGCGTCGGCCGCGGGCGTTCATCCCGACTTGGCTCAGCACCCTTCTGGCGATGCGGCTTGCCGACCAGGGGCCGGGGGCCGAAGCGGCCGGGGCGTTCCGCGCCATCCGAATCGGGCCGGCCTTCGCCGCGTGGCGGGCGGGGGGCGCCGCGTGGAGCCCCCTTGCCAGGCCCCTTGGGGGCCCCTCGGGACGCCCCATCCGGGGAAGGGCGACGGGGCGAACGCGGGGGGGTGGACGGGGTACGGGCCATGCCGCCCATGTCGCGCGCCCGAGCCACCCTGTCCAGCACTTCAGGCCGTTATCGCCCAAGGCGCCGTTGACAGCGGGCCCGCGACCGGGCAAAGCCCCGGCCGCTCAAGCTGGCAGGTCCGGGACGGACTGCGGAGGGGTGCCCGAGTGGCTAAAGGGGGCGGACTGTAAATCCGCTGGCTCAGCCTACGTTGGTTCGAATCCAACCCCCTCCATATCTCCCCAGGCCCGCCGCGCATGAGGCGCAACCCGGAACCACCGGGCGGCGCAGCGCCGCATTCCGGCGTCGCGGCGCGGGTGTAGCTCAATGGTAGAGCACCAGCCTTCCAAGCTGGCTACGGGGGTTCGATTCCCCTCACCCGCTCCACGCGGGCTGGCGGGGCTCGGTCTGCGCGCGGGACAGCAACAGATCTCCGGGACAGCCCCGGGCGAGAGCGGGAACAGGGCAGATGGCCAAGGCGAAATTCGAGCGGAACAAGCCGCACTGCAACATCGGCACGATCGGGCATGTGGACCATGGCAAGACGTCGCTGACGGCGGCGATCACCAAGGTTCTGGCGAAGACGGGTGGTGCGACCTTCACGGCGTATGACCAGATCGACAAGGCGCCGGAGGAGAAGGCGCGCGGGATCACGATCTCGACGGCGCATGTCGAGTACGAGACGACGAACCGGCACTACGCGCATGTCGACTGCCCCGGCCACGCGGACTACGTGAAGAACATGATCACGGGTGCCGCGCAGATGGACGGCGCGATCCTGGTGGTGTCGGCGGCCGACGGCCCGATGCCGCAGACGCGTGAGCACATCCTGCTGGCGCGCCAGGTCGGCGTTCCGGCGCTGGTGGTGTTCCTGAACAAGATGGACCTGGCCGATCCGGACCTGGTGGAGCTGGTGGAGATGGAGGTGCGCGAGCTGCTCTCCTCCTACAAGTTCCCGGGCGACGACATCCCGATCATCAAGGGCTCGGCGGTCGCGGCGCTGGAAGACAAGACGCCCGAGATCGGCGAGAAGGCGATCCTGGAGCTGATGGCGGCGGTGGACAGCTACATCCCGCAGCCCGAGCGTCCGGTGGACCTGCCGTTCCTGATGCCGATCGAGGACGTGTTCTCGATTTCCGGCCGCGGCACGGTGGTGACGGGCCGCGTGGAGCGCGGGATCGTCAAGGTCGGCGAGGAAGTGGAGATCATCGGCCTGAAGGACACCGTGAAGACGGTGGTGACGGGCGTGGAGATGTTCCGCAAGCTGCTGGACAGCGGGCAGGCGGGCGACAACATCGGCGCACTGCTGCGCGGCACGAAGCGTGAGGATGTGGAGCGCGGGCAGGTGCTGGCGAAGCCCGGCTCGATCACGCCGCACACCGGCTTCAAGGCCGAGGCTTACATCCTGACGAAGGAAGAGGGTGGCCGCCACACGCCGTTCTTCACGAACTACCGTCCGCAGTTCTACTTCCGGACGACGGACGTGACGGGCATCGTGAAGCTGCCGGAAGGCGTCGAGATGGTGATGCCGGGCGACAACATCACGATGGATGTGGAGCTGATCGCGCCGATCGCGATGGACCAGGGCCTGCGCTTCGCGATCCGCGAAGGCGGCCGGACCGTCGGCGCCGGCGTCGTCGCCCAGATCGTCAAGTAAGGCGTCCTTCCCGCCGGGGAGGGCTGGGGGCGGGTCGCGCAGGCGGCCCGCCCTTTTTCGTTTCGGCCCGGGGCAGGCGTCCCTCGACAAGGCAGGGGGCGCGGTCGTAGGGCTTCGTGGTCGCTGCGGCGGAGACGGTATGGAACAGCAGGAACTGGCGGGCTTCTGGCGCCGCGCCTTCGCCAACATCATCGACCTGATCTGGCTGCTGCCGCTCGCCCTCCTGCTGGGCGTGCTGGCGGAGGCAGTGAACGGGGGCGCGATCTCCGCGGCCGGGGAGTTGATGAGCAACGTCATCACCGGCCTGGTGGTGCTGCTGTTCTGGGTGGAACGCGGGGCCACGCCGGGGAAGCTGGCGCTCGGCATCCGGATCATCGATGCCGAAACCGGCGGGACGCCGCCCATCGGCCGGCTGGTGCTGCGCTACCTCGGCTACATCGTCTCCGCCATCCCGCTCGGCCTCGGCTATTTCTGGATGCTGTGGGATGCCCGCCGCCAGACCTGGCACGACAAGATCGGCGGCACGCTGGTGGTGAAGACAAGGCGCTGATTGACGCGGGTGCTCTCGACAGGCCGTTGCCGCTGATATAAGTCACGGCCCTCGCGCGGCCCCAGAGGGGCGTAGCTCAATTGGCTAGAGCGCCGGTCTCCAAAACCGGAGGTTGGGGGTTCGAGACCCTCCGCCCCTGCCAGCCGGCCGCGCTGTCTTCGCGGCCGCAGGCCCCCCGAAACCCGGGGGGCCGGCGGACGCGCAGGCCGGGACTTTATCGGGAGTCCCGGGCACCGGGGTCCGGGTGACCGTCCCGGTGTTCGGGTTGTGTCATCGTCAACACCGTGAAGGGGCCCGTCTTGGCCAAGCTCGATCCCGCGCTGTTCGTCCGCGAGGTGCGGCAGGAAGTGGCCCGCGTCACCTGGCCTTCGCGCAAGGAGACGCTGATCACGACCGGCCTCGTGCTCGCCCTGTCGGCCGCCGCGGCGGTGTTCTTCCTGGTGGTGGACCAGATCATCGCCTACGCGATGCGGATGCTGTTCGGGGTGGGTGGGTGATGGCCGACAAGAAGTGGTACGTGGTCCACGTCTATTCCGGGTTTGAGAAGAAGATCTCCCAGCAGCTGCGTGAGCAGGCCGCCCAGAAGGGCCTGGCCGACGCGTTCGAGGAGATTCTCGTGCCCGCCGAGGAGGTGGTCGAGGTCCGCCGCGGCACCAAGACGAACCAGGAGCGCAAGTTCTTCCCGGGCTACGTCCTGGTGAAGATGGAAATGACCGACGACGCCTGGCACCTGGTGAAGAATACGCCGAAGGTGACCGGCTTCCTCGGCGAGAAGAACCGCCCGACCCCGATTCGCGAATCGGAAGCGCAGCGGATGCTGAAGCAGGTGCAGGACGGCGCCGACAAGCCGAAGCGCCCCGCCATCGTCTTCGAGGTGGGCGAACAGGTCCGCGTGGCCGACGGCCCCTTCACCAGCTTCAACGGCACGGTCGAGGAAGTGGACGAGGAACGCGGCCGCGTGAAGGTCAGCGTCTCCATCTTCGGCCGCTCCACGCCGGTCGAGCTGGAATACGGGCAGGTCGAGAAGCTCTGACCTGACCCGCGGAGGGCGCGGCCAGGCCCTCCGCACCAGCGGAACGCTGGAATACGTTGTATAGTCGAAACGACATGCTATCTGTCCCGCGGGGTGGATAGAGCCCCGATCCAGGCCGGGAATTGACATGTCGTTCAGTGCCGGGCGCCGCGTGGCGCCATTCCTGCTGCTCCCCCTTCTCGCGGCTTGCGGTGGTGGCAGCGGCTTCCGCCAGAACATCGCCGTATCGAGCGAGCCCGTCGGTGCCGCCTGCCGCGTGACGCAGGGCGAAGCCGTGCTCGCGCAGGTCGCGGCCACGCCGGGCGTGGCCAGCGTGCCGAAATCCTCGAACCCGATCGCGATTGCCTGCGAGGCGCCGAACCACCTGCCGGCGCGGCTCGACGCCGCCTCCCGCCAGGACGGCGCGATGGTGGCGGCCTATGCGCTGACCGGCGGGCTGGTCGGCATCATGGCGGCCAGCGCCAGCGGCGACCTGTATCGCTACCCCGATGCGGTGACCGTGCGCCTGGCGCCGCAGCGCTTCGCCGATGCCGCCGCGCGCGACGCCTTCTTCGATGCGCGGGAAGCCGAGGCGACCGCCTTCGGCGAGGCGGTGCTGGCCGCGCGCCCGGCCTGCGGGGCCGGCGACACCGGCTGCGAGAACCGCCGCGCGGCCGACCGGGCGGCGACGGAAGCCAGGCTTTCGGAACTCCGCACCCAGCGGGCATCGGCGGCTGTCGGCCCCTGACCTGATGGCGGGGATGACGCGACGGGGCTGGACTCACCCCAGCCCCCCCGCTATACGCCCGCCTCCGCAGAGCGGCCCGGGTTTCCCGGGCCGTTCGGCGTTGTGCGAAATTTGACATTGGAACGCGGGAGAGCCGGGCGACCGGGTCGTTCGAACCGCGGGCCTCTGCCACCAACAGAGGACTGATCATGGCGAAGAAGATCGTCGGCTACATCAAGCTGCAGATCCCGGCCGGCAAGGCGAACCCGTCCCCGCCCGTGGGCCCGGCGCTCGGCCAGCGCGGCCTGAACATCATGGCCTTCGTGAAGGAATTCAATGCGGCGACGCAGGGGATGGAGCCGGGCACGCCGACGCCCGTCGTCATCACCGCGTTCTCCGACCGCACCTTCTCCTTCATCACCAAGACGCCGCCCAACACCTACTTCCTGCTGAAGGCGGCGAAGATCGAGAAGGGCAGCACGACGCCGGGCAAGGGCCCGACGGTCGGCCGCGTCACCAAGTCCCAGCTGGTCGAGATCGCCAAGGTGAAGATGAAGGACATGAACTGCACCGAGATCGACAGCGCCGTGCGCATGCTGGCGGGTTCCGCCCGCGCCATGGGCATGACCGTGGTGGAGGGCTGAGTCATGGCAAAGCAGGGCAAGCGCCTCAAGGCGATCGTCGCTGGTCTCGACCAGGAGAAGTCCTACGCGCTGGATGAGGCGATCAGCCTCGCCAAGGCGAACGCCAAGGCCAAGTTCGACGAGACGATCGAGATCTCGATGAACCTCGGCATCGACCCGCGCCATGCCGACCAGATGGTCCGCGGCGTGGTCGGCCTGCCGAACGGCACCGGCAAGACGGTCCGCGTGGGCGTCTTCGCCCGCGGCCCGAAGGCCGAGGAAGCCAAGGCCGCCGGCGCCGACGTGGTGGGCGCGGACGACCTGGCCGCCCTGGTGCAGGAAGGCAAGATCGAGTTCGACCGCTGCATCGCGACGCCGGACATGATGGCCCTCGTCGGCCGCCTCGGTAAGGTGCTCGGCCCGCGCGGCCTGATGCCGAACCCGAAGCTCGGCACCGTGACGATGGACGTGAAGGGCGCCGTGACGGCCGCCAAGGCCGGCCAGGTGGAGTTCCGCGCCGAGAAGGCCGGCATCGTCCATGCCGGCATCGGCAAGGCGAGCTTCGAGGCCGAAGCGCTGGTCGCCAACGCCCGCGCCTTCGTGGACGCCATCCAGAAGGCCCGCCCGACGGGTGCCAAGGGCACATATGTGAAGAAGGTCTCGCTCTCCTCCTCCATGGGCCCCGGCCTGAAGGTGGATGTGGCGAGCCTGTCTTCCGGCGGCTGAGTGTTGCAGGCCCGGCGCAGGCCGGGCCGATGAAATTCGGCGCCCGATGAGGGCGCCGGGCAGGGCAGGGGCCGCAAGGCCCTTGTCCGAACCTGTCGGAGACCTCCTGTGGCCAACCCGGCTTCGGCCGGCGGGCCTTGATGCGGCGGACGCCGCGCAGGGGATAGATGGGGTGCCGAGAAGCTTTCCGCTGCCGGGGCAACCCGGCGGCCTGGCTTGGCGGTCCCGATCCAGCAGGCCATTCGGGGTCCGGTTCCCTTCGGGGCGCGACGGACCCCGCGCTTGAACCGGCCGGGGCCCTTCCAAAAGGCCCTTGCCACCATCCGGATCGCCTTCGGCGCGGCGGGCCTGGCCCGTGGCGCGGTGGGCGTGAATCCGGGTGGCAACTGTAACGGAGACGGGACGTGGACCGTTCGGAAAAGGCTGCCTTCGTGGCGGCGCTTCAGGCGGTGTTCGCAGAGACGTCGTTCGTGCTCGTCAGCCAGAACAAGGGCTTGACGGTCGCGGATGCGACGAAGCTGCGGCGCCAGATGAACAGCGCCGGCGCGACCTACAAGGTGGCGAAGAACCGGCTGGCCGCCCTCGCCCTCACTGGTACCAGCTTCCAGGGCATCTCCCCGCTGCTGAAGGGTCCGACCGCGCTTGCGTGGTCGAAGGATCCGGTGGCCGTGGCGAAGACGGCCGTGGAATTCGCCAAGGGTAACGACAAGTTCGTGATCCTGGGCGGGGCACTCGGCAAGCAGACCCTGAACGCCGATGGCGTGAAGGCCCTGGCCGAACTGCCGTCGCTGGATGCGCTGCGTGCGTCGCTGCTCGGCATGATCCAGACCCCGGCCACCCGCATCGCGGGCGTGCTGCAGGCCCCTGGCAGCCAGCTGGCGCGCGTTTTCAGCGCCTACGCCAAGAAGGACGAGGCGGAGGCGGAAGCGGCCTGAGAAGGCCGGTTTCGCACAGCCTGAGACACCGACGACGCCCTGGCGGGTGATGACCCGCTCGGGTGTTGCAAATACCAAGCCAAGCCATTAGATCGAAGGACATACACCATGGCAGACCTCGCTAAGCTCGTTGACGAGCTCTCCGCCCTCACCGTCCTGGAGGCCGCCGAGCTCTCCAAGATGCTCGAAGAGAAGTGGGGCGTTTCCGCCGCCGCGCCGGTGGCCGTTGCCGCTGCCGCGCCGGCCGCCGCCGCCGCCGCCCCGGTCGAGGAGAAGACCGAGTTCACCGTGACGCTGAAGGCGGGCGGCGACAAGAAGATCAACGTGATCAAGGAGATCCGTACGATCACCGGTCTCGGCCTGAAGGAAGCGAAGGACCTCGTCGAGGGCGCGCCGAAGCTGGTCAAGGACGGCGTGAACAAGGAAGAAGCGCAGAAGATCAAGAAGGTGCTGGAAGAGAACGGCGCCACGGTCGAGATCAGCTGAGCATCCAGCGGAACCGGCCCCGGCAACGGGGCCGGCACCGCGGAAGCATCCGGGGGACCCCCTTGGGGGTCCGCCGGGCACTATCTGGCGGGAACGGGCGGGACTCCCGGAAGGGAATCCCGCCCGCGCCCGCGTTTGACGGTGGTTTCACCACCGGAATTGGCGATGAAGCGCCGCAGGGCCGGACCATGTGGGCCGGGCGGGCGGGGCACTCTGGCGAAGATCCTCCGGGCGCGTTTCGCGGCCGGCAGGCACGGGAAGCGGGACAGGCATGAACGCTATCACGAAGTCGTTCACGGCGCGCAAGCGGATCCGGCGGTCCTTCGGGCGGTTGCCCGAAGTGGCGCCAATGCCCAATCTCATCGATGTGCAGCGCGCTTCCTATGAAGCGTTCCTGCAGATGGGGGTGGACCCGGACAGCCGCACTCATACGGGGCTTCAGGAGGTCTTCAAGTCGGTCTTCCCGATCGACGATTTCGGCGGCCGGGGCCGCCTGGAATTCGTCCAGTACGAACTCGAGGAACCCAAATACGACGTCGAGGAATGCATCCAGCGCGGGCTGACCTTCGCCGCGCCGCTGAAGGTGCGCCTGCGCCTCATCGTCTGGGACGTGGATGAGGACACGGGCAGCCGTTCCGTCCGCGATATCAAGGAGCAGGACGTCTACATGGGCGACATGCCCCTGATGACGGACAACGGCACCTTCATCATCAACGGGACCGAGCGCGTCATCGTCTCCCAGATGCACCGCTCCCCGGGCGTGTTCTTCGACCACGACAAGGGCAAGACGCACAGCAGCGGCAAGTACCTCTTCGCCGCGCGCGTCATCCCCTATCGCGGTTCCTGGCTCGACTTCGAATTCGACGCCAAGGACATCTGCTATGTCCGCATCGACCGGAAGCGGAAGCTGCCGGCGACGACGCTGCTCTATGCCCTCGACAGCCAGTGGACGGAGAAGCACCGCGGCGAACGCGCTTCCGCCGGCCTGCCCGCGCTTGAGATCGGCGAGATCCGCGGCATGGACGCCGAGGAGATCCTGAACGCGTTCTACGGCCAGGTCGCCTTCTCCCGCGGTCCCAAGGGCTGGTCCCGCCCCTTCGACCCCGACGCCTTCCGCGGCATCAAGCTGCAGGAGCCGCTGGTCGATGCGAAGACCGGTGAGGTCGTCGCCGAAAAGGATGTGAAGCTGACGCCGCGCGCGGCGCGGAAGATCGCGGAAGGCGGCACGACGGAAGTGCTCGTCGGCCGCATGGACCTGCTCGGCCGCTTCGTGGCCGAGGACATGGTCAACATGCAGACCGGCGAGATCTGGGCCGAGGCCGGCGAGGAACTGACCGAGCCGAAGCTGATGGCGATCGAGGAGGCTGGTCTCGACCGCCTGCCGACGCTCGCGATCGACCAGTCCGCCGGCCCCTGGATGCGCAACACGCTGGCGGTGGACAAGAATTCCAACCGCGAAGAAGCGCTGATGGACATCTACCGGGTGATGCGCCCGGGTGAGCCGCCGACCGCCGACACGGCGGAGACGCTGTTCCGCGGCCTGTTCTTCGACGGCGAACGCTATGACCTCTCGGCCGTGGGCCGGGTGAAGATGAACATGCGCCTCGGCTTCTCGGCCGAGGATGTGCCGGATACCCAGCGGACGCTCCGCAAGCAGGACATCGTGCAGACGATGCGCGTGCTGCTGCAGCTGAAGGACGGCAACGGCTCCATCGACGACATCGACAACCTCGGCAACCGCCGGGTGCGTTCGGTGGGCGAGCTGATGGAGAACCAGTACCGCGTCGGCCTGCTGCGCATGGAGCGCGCGATCAAGGAGCGCATGGGGTCGGTCGATATCGACACCGTCATGCCGCATGACCTGATCAACGCGAAGCCGGCCGCGGCGGCGGTGCGCGAGTTCTTCGGCTCCTCGCAGCTGTCCCAGTTCATGGACCAGACCAACCCGCTGTCCGAGGTGACGCACAAGCGCCGCCTCTCGGCGCTTGGCCCGGGAGGCCTGACCCGTGAGCGCGCGGGCTTCGAGGTGCGCGACGTGCACCCGACGCATTACGGCCGCATCTGCCCGATCGAGACGCCGGAAGGTCCGAATATCGGCCTGATCAACAGCCTCGCGACCTTCGCCAAGGTGAACAAGTATGGCTTCATCGAGACGCCGTACCGCCTGGTGAAGGACGGCAAGGTCACGGGCGCGCCGCGCTACCTCTCCGCCATGGAGGAGGAGCGCCTGGTGGTCGCCCAGGCCGATGCCGAGGTCGATGCCGACGGCACCTTCAAGGCGGAGCTGGTGAGCGTGCGCGATGGCGGCGACTTCCGCCTGGTGAAGCCGGAGGAAGTGACGGCGATCGACGTCTCCCCGAAGCAGCTGGTTTCCGTCGCCGCGGCGCTGATCCCGTTCCTCGAGAACGACGACGCCAACCGCGCGCTGATGGGCTCCAACATGATGCGCCAGGCGGTGCCGCTGATCCAGGCGGACGCCCCCCTGGTCGGCACCGGCATGGAAGCGGCGGTGGCCCGCGACAGCGGCGCGACCATCGTGGCCAAGCGGGACGGCATCATCGACAGCATCGACGGTGCGCGCATTGTCGTGCGCGCCACGGCGGATGACGGCACCACCAAGGGCGTCGACATCTACCGCCTGCGCAAGTTCATGCGTTCCAACCAGTCCACCTGCATCAACCAGCGCCCGCTGGTGAAGGTGGGCGACAAGGTGAATGGCGGCGACATCATCGCCGACGGCCCGTCCACCGAGTTCGGTGAGCTGGCGCTGGGCCGCAACGCCCTCGTCGCCTTCATGCCCTGGAACGGCTACAACTTCGAGGACAGCATCCTGATCTCGGAGCGCATCGCGCGCGACGACGTCTTCACCTCCATCCACATCGACGAGTTCGAGGTGATGGCCCGCGACACCAAGCTGGGCCAGGAGGAAATTACTCGGGATATCCCGAATGTCGGCGAAGAGGCGCTTCGGAATCTGGACGAGGCAGGCATCGTCTATATCGGCGCCGAGGTTCAGCCCGGTGACATTCTCGTCGGCAAGGTGACACCCAAGGGCGAAAGCCCGATGACACCTGAAGAGAAACTCCTCCGCGCCATCTTCGGCGAGAAGGCGTCCGACGTCCGCGACACCTCGCTGCGCCTGCCGCCCGGCGTCGCCGGCACCATCGTCGATGTCCGCGTCTTCAGCCGCCGCGGCGTCGACAAGGATGAGCGCGCGATGGCGATCGAGCGTGCCGAGATCGACCGCCTGGCCAAGGACCGCGACGACGAGAAGGCGATCCAGGAGCGGTCCTTCTTCTCCCGCCTCCGGGAGCGCCTGCTCGGCCGCAAGGCCTCTGGCGGCTTCAAGGGCGTGAAGGCCGGCACCGAGATCACGCAGGACGTGCTCGACCAGTTCGCCAAGGCGACCTGGCGCCAGATCGGCGTTCAGGATGACGCCGCGATGGCGGAGATCGAGGCGCTGAAGCGGGAATTCGACGCGGCTGTCGAGCGTCTGCAGAAGCGCTTCGAGTCGAAGGTCGAGAAGCTGCAGCGCGGCGACGAGCTGCCGCCTGGCGTGATGAAGATGGTCAAGGTCTTCGTCGCGGTGAAGCGCAAGCTGCAGCCCGGCGACAAGATGGCCGGCCGCCACGGCAACAAGGGTGTCGTCTCCCGCGTCGTGCCGATCGAGGACATGCCGTTCCTCGAAAGCGGGCAGCCGGTGGACCTCGTGCTGAACCCGCTGGGCGTGCCGTCGCGCATGAATGTCGGGCAGATCCTGGAGACCCATCTGGGCTGGGCTTGCGCGAATATCGGGCGCCAGATCAGCGACCTGGTCGAGGAGTATCGCCGCGGCGGTGCGATGCGCGAGGAACTGATCACCAAGCTGCGCGAGGCCTATCCGGACGACGTCATCGCCCGGGAGATCGACCCGATGGATGACGACCAGCTGATCGAGCTCTGCGAGAACCTGAAGAAGGGCGTGCCGATCGCGACGCCGGTCTTCGACGGTGCCCGCATGGCCGACATCGAGGGCATGCTGGACAAGGCCGGCCTCGACAAATCCGGCCAGGTCTGGCTGCACGATGGCCGCTCGGGCGAGAAGTTCGAGCGCAAGGTGACGGTCGGCTACATCTACATGCTGAAGCTGCACCACCTGGTGGATGACAAGATCCACGCGCGCTCCATCGGCCCCTACTCGCTGGTCACCCAGCAGCCGCTGGGCGGCAAGGCGCAGTTCGGTGGTCAGCGCTTCGGCGAAATGGAGGTCTGGGCCCTCGAAGCTTACGGGGCGGCCTATACCCTCCAGGAGATGCTGACGGTGAAGTCGGACGACGTGTCCGGCCGCACCAAGGTCTATGAGGCCATCGTCCGCGACCAGGACAACTTCGAGGCCGGCATTCCGGAATCCTTCAACGTGCTGGTGAAGGAACTGAAGTCGCTGGGCCTCAACGTGGACCTCGAGAACCGCCCCAGCTGACCGGGCCGTTTTACTGCCCGCGCCGCCCCAGGGCGGCGCGGTTCTCTCTCCCTTTTCGTGGCGCGCAGGCCCAAGGGCTGACGCGCCGGACGGAGTGGACCGCATGAATGAACTGATGAAGATCCTCGGCCAGACCGGCCAGGCCATGACCTTCGATCAGATCCGCATCTCGATCGCCTCCCCGGAGCAGATCCGCTCCTGGTCCTATGGCGAGATCAAGAAGCCGGAGACGATCAACTACCGCACCTTCAAGCCGGAGCGGGACGGGCTGTTCTGCGCCCGCATCTTCGGGCCGATCAAGGACTACGAGTGCCTCTGCGGCAAGTACAAGCGGATGAAGTTCCGCGGCATCATCTGCGAGAAGTGCGGCGTGGAAGTCACGCTCGCCAAGGTCCGGCGCGAGCGCATGGGCCATATCGAACTGGCGTCGCCGGTCGCGCATATCTGGTTCATGAAGTCGCTCCCGAGCCGCGTTGGCCTGATGGTCGATATGAGCCTGAAGGAGCTGGAGAAGGTCCTCTACTTCGAGAGCTATGTGGTTCTTGAGCCGGGCCTGACCGATCTGAAGCTCCACCAGCTTCTCACCGAGGACCAGTACCAGAACAAGCAGGACGAGTTCGGCGAGGACGCCTTCAGCGTCGGCATCGGTGCCGAGGCGGTGAAGCAGATGCTCGCCGCCATCGACCTCGACAAGGAAGCGACGCGGCTGCGCACGGAGCTGAAGGAGACGACCTCCGAAGCCAAGCGCAAGAAGCTGGTGAAGCGCCTCAAGATGCTGGAGAGCTTCGCCGAGGGTGGCGCGCGTCCGGAGTGGATGATCCTGGACGTGGTGCCGGTGATCCCGCCGGAGCTGCGCCCGCTGGTGCCGCTGGATGGCGGCCGCTTCGCGACCTCCGACCTCAACGACCTGTATCGCCGCGTCATCAACCGCAACAACCGCCTGAAGCGGCTGATCGAGCTGCGCGCGCCTGACATCATCGTGCGCAACGAGAAGCGCATGCTGCAGGAAGCCGTCGACGCGCTGTTCGACAATGGCCGCCGCGGCCGCGCGATCACGGGCGCCAACAAGCGTCCGCTGAAGTCGCTGTCCGACATGCTGAAGGGCAAGCAGGGGCGGTTCCGCCAGAACCTGCTCGGCAAGCGCGTCGACTATTCCGGCCGTTCGGTCATCGTGGTGGGCCCGGAGCTGAAGCTCCACCAGTGCGGCCTGCCGAAGAAGATGGCGCTGGAGCTGTTCAAGCCCTTCATCTACTCGAAGCTCGAGAAGTACGGCCACGCCACCACCATCAAGGCCGCGAAGCGGATGGTGGAGAAGGAGCGGCCGGAGGTGTGGGACATCCTCGAGGAGGTGATCCGCGAGCACCCGGTCCTGCTGAACCGCGCGCCGACGCTGCACCGCCTGGGCATCCAGGCCTTCGAGCCGACGTTGGTCGAGGGCAAGGCGATCCAGCTGCATCCGCTGGTCTGCACCGCCTTCAACGCGGACTTCGACGGCGACCAGATGGCGGTTCACGTGCCGCTGTCGCTGGAAGCGCAGCTCGAAGCGCGCGTGCTGATGATGTCCACCAACAACATCCTCAGCCCCGCCAACGGCAAGCCGATCATCGTGCCGAGCCAGGACATCGTGCTCGGCCTCTACTACCTCAGCCTCGAGACGCCGGAATACCGCGCGGCCGATGAGAAGGCCGCCCCGGCCTTCGCCACGATCGGCGAGATCGAGCAGGCGCTGGCCGCGGGCTACATCAACCTGCACACCAAGATCCGTGCCCGCCGCAAGGCCGCGGACAAGGACGGCAAGGTGGTGACGGAACGGGTGGTGACCACGCCCGGCCGCATGTTCATGGGCGCGCTGCTGCCGCTGAGCGCCGCGGTGCCCTATTCGCTGCTGAACCGCCAGCTGACCAAGAAGACGATCTCCGACGTCATCGACGCCGTCTATCGTCATTGCGGCCAGAAGGAGAGCGTGATCTTCGCCGACCGGCTGATGGGTCTCGGCTTCCGCCATGCGGCGAAGGCGGGCATCAGCTTCGGCAAGGACGACATGGTCATGCCGGACAACAAGTATACGTTGATCGGCAACACCAAGGACCAGGTGAAGGAGTTCGAGCAGCAGTACCTCGACGGCCTCATCACCGCCGGCGAGCGCTACAACAAGGTGGTCGACGCCTGGTCGCGCTGCACGGAAGAAGTGGCGCAGGCCATGATGAAGGAGATCCAGAAGCAGGAGATCGGCAAGCCCGCCAACTCCGTCTGGATGATGTCGCATTCCGGCGCGCGCGGCTCGCCCGCCCAGATGCGCCAGCTCGCCGGCATGCGTGGCCTGATGGCCAAGCCCTCGGGCGAGATCATCGAGCAGCCGATCATCAACTGCTTCAAGGAAGGCCTCACGGTTCTCGAGTACTTCAACTCCACCCACGGCGCCCGGAAGGGCCTGGCGGATACGGCGCTGAAGACCGCGAACTCCGGGTACCTGACCCGCCGCCTGGTGGACGTCGCGCAGGATTGCATCATCGTCGAGGATGATTGCGGCACCGAGCGTGGCATCACCGTGCGCGCCGTGATGGATGGCGGCGAGGTCGTCTCCTCGCTCTCCGAACGGATCCTCGGCCGGACCACGCAGGAAGACGTCATCGACCCGGCCGACGGCAAGGTCCTGGTGAAGAACAACATCCTGATCGAGGAGCCGGAAGCCGAGCTCATCGAGAAGGCGGGCGTGGAGGCGGTGAAGATCCGCTCCGTGCTGACCTGCGATGCGCGCGTCGGCGTCTGCGGCCATTGCTATGGCCGTGACCTCGCCCGCGGCACGCCGGTCAACACCGGTGAGGCTGTCGGCGTCATTGCCGCGCAGTCGATCGGTGAGCCCGGTACGCAGCTGACCATGCGTACCTTCCACATCGGCGGTGCCGCGCAGCGTGGCGCGGAACAGTCGGCGGTGGAGGCGATCGCGGACGGCACGGTGAAGTTCCTGAACCGCGTGGTCGTGACCACCAGCGCCAACGCGACCATTGTCATGGCCCGCAACTGCGAAGCCCTGCTGATGGATGCCAATGGGCGCGAGCGCGGCCGTAGCCGCGTGCCCTATGGCGCCAAGCTGCTGGTCGAGGAGGGCGCCGTGGTCGCCCGTGGCCAGAAGCTGGCGGAGTGGGACCCCTTCACCCTGCCGATCATCACCGAGAAGAACGGCAAGGTGGAGTTCGCCGACCTGATCGAGAACGTCACCCTCATGGACCGCATGGACGAAGTGACGGGCCTGTCGTTCAAGGAGGTCGTCGAATACAAGTCGGTCGGCCGTGGTGCGGATCTCCGCCCGCGACTCATCTTGCGCGATGGCCAGGGCAATGTCGTGAAGCGCGACAATGGCGCGGAAGCGATCACCGTCCTGCCGCCGGGCTCGATCCTCTCGGTCGACAATGGCAAGGAAGTCAGCATCGGCGACGTCATCGCGCGCATGCCGCGCGAATCGTCGAAGACGCGCGACATCACCGGCGGTCTGCCGCGGGTGGCGGAGTTGTTCGAGGCACGGCGCCCGAAGGACGCGGCGATCATCGCCGATGTCGATGGCCGGGTCGAGTTCGGCAAGGACTACAAGGCCAAGCGCCGCATCCTGGTGGTGCCTGAACAGCTGGGCGATGAGCCGGTGACGCCGCGCGAATACCTGGTGCCGAAGGGCAAGCACGTCTCCGTCCAGGAAGGCGACTATGTGAAGGCCGGCGACCCGCTGGTGGACGGCCCGCGCGTGCCGCATGACATCCTGCGCGTGCTGGGTGTCGAGGCGCTGGCGAACTACCTGGTGAACGAGATCCAGGACGTCTATCGACTGCAGGGCGTGAAGATCAACGACAAGCACATCGAGGTCATCGTTCGCCAGATGCTGCAGAAGGTCGAGATCCTGGATCCGGGCGACACGACCTACCTGATCGGCGAGACGGTGGAGCGAATCGAGTTCGAGATCGAGAACGAGAAGCGCATCGCCGCCAAGGAACGCCCCGCGCGCGCCGAGCCGGTGCTGCAGGGCATCACCAAGGCCTCGCTGCAGACGACCTCCTTCATCTCGGCGGCCTCCTTCCAGGAGACGACTCGGGTGCTGACGGAGGCCGCGACGGCGGGCAAGGTCGACAACCTGATGGGCCTGAAGGAAAACGTCATCGTCGGGCGCCTGATCCCGGCGGGGACGGGCTCCGTCATGAACAAGCTGCGCGCCGTGGCGGCGCAGCGCGACCGCGGCCGCATCCCGACCAGCCCGGCACCCCTGCCGGGGCCGGCGCGGGCCGCGGAATAGGCTTCAGGGGGCTTTCACGGCCCTCTCACGCCACGATCCCGACCCATCCCCTGGGGGATGGGCCGGGCCGGCGGTGTGGAACGTCGGCGCGGCCCCTGTTGGCGGCGCCGATCCCCGGGAAGCTTCCGGGGGGAAGTTCCACTTCGCTTGACTCAACAGGATGCGGCGAATATATCGCCGGTCCTTGGTCGGGGTCGGTGCACATGCATCGCACGGCCAGGCTGTAATTTTGGTCCACAGCGATGCGTCGCCGGCGCCGCCGTCCCGAAGTCCGGGAAGGCTGAGGCCGGTGGCAGGACGGTAGCCCGCAGGATGCGCAATTGCGCGTTCACGCGGGCCAACGTGCTTGGCAGCGTTGTGGCGAGACGGGACGGGCACGAAGGGGCGTCATGCCGACGATCAACCAGCTCATCGCCACGGGGCGAGAGCCCATTGCGAAGCGGAACAAGGTTCCGGCCCTGGCGGGCAGCCCTCAGAAGCGGGGCGTCTGCACGCGCGTCTATACGACGACGCCGAAGAAGCCGAACTCCGCTCTCCGTAAGGTCGCCAAGGTGCGCCTGACAAACGGCCATGAGGTCGTGAGCTACATCCCCGGCGAGGGGCACAACCTGCAGGAGCACTCGGTGGTGCTGATCCGGGGTGGTCGCGTGAAGGACCTTCCCGGCGTGCGCTACCACATCCTGCGCGGCGTGTTGGATACGCAGGGCCTGCCGAAGCGGCGCAAGCGGCGCTCGCTCTACGGCGCCAAGCGGCCGAAGTGAGGATCTGAGATATGTCGCGCCGCCATAGCGCTACGAAGCGTGAGGTCCTCCCGGACCCCAAGTTTGGTGACCTCGTCCTCAGCCGTTTCATGAACGTGCTGATGTACGACGGCAAGAAGAGCACGGCAGAGGGCATTGTCTATGCCGCCATGGACACGCTGAAGCGCCGCGGGGGTCCGAACAGCGACCCGCTGCGCGTGTTCCATGAGGCGATGGACAATGTGAAGCCCGCCGTCGAGGTCCGCAGCCGCCGCGTTGGTGGCGCGACCTACCAGGTGCCCGTCGAAGTGCGCCCGGAACGGCGCCAGGCGCTGGCCATCCGGTGGCTGATCGACAGCGCGCGCAAGCGCGGCGAGCACACGATGGAAGACCGCCTCTCGGCGGAGCTGATGGACGCGGCCAACAATCGTGGGTCTGCCGTCAAGAAGCGCGAAGACACGCACCGGATGGCAGAGGCCAACAAGGCCTTCAGCCACTACCGCTGGTAAACACGACCCGATCCTGAGGACCTGAAGCAATGGCCAAGGCGAAATTCGAGCGGAACAAGCCGCACTGCAACATCGGCACGATCGGGCATGTGGACCATGGCAAGACGTCGCTGACGGCGGCGATCACCAAGGTTCTGGCGAAGACGGGTGGTGCGACCTTCACGGCGTATGACCAGATCGACAAGGCGCCGGAGGAGAAGGCGCGCGGGATCACGATCTCGACGGCGCATGTCGAGTACGAGACGACGAACCGGCACTACGCGCATGTCGACTGCCCCGGCCACGCCGACTACGTGAAGAACATGATCACGGGCGCGGCGCAGATGGACGGCGCGATCCTGGTGGTGTCGGCGGCCGACGGCCCGATGCCGCAGACGCGTGAGCACATCCTGCTGGCGCGCCAGGTCGGCGTTCCGGCGCTGGTGGTGTTCCTGAACAAGATGGACCTGGCCGATCCGGACCTGGTGGAGCTGGTGGAGATGGAGGTGCGCGAGCTGCTCTCCTCCTACAAGTTCCCGGGCGACGACATCCCTATCATCAAGGGCTCGGCGGTCGCGGCGCTGGAAGACAAGACGCCCGAGATCGGCGAGAAGGCGATCCTGGAGCTGATGGCGGCGGTGGACAGCTACATCCCGCAGCCGGAGCGTCCGGTGGACCTGCCGTTCCTGATGCCGATCGAGGACGTGTTCTCGATTTCCGGCCGCGGGACGGTGGTGACGGGCCGCGTTGAGCGCGGGATCGTCAAGGTCGGCGAGGAAGTGGAGATCATCGGCCTGAAGGACACCGTGAAGACGGTGGTGACGGGCGTGGAGATGTTCCGCAAGCTGCTGGACAGCGGGCAGGCGGGCGACAACATCGGCGCGCTGCTGCGCGGCACGAAGCGTGAGGATGTGGAGCGCGGGCAGGTGCTGGCGAAGCCCGGCTCGATCACGCCGCACACCGGCTTCAAGGCCGAGGCGTACATCCTGACGAAGGAAGAGGGTGGCCGCCACACGCCGTTCTTCACGAACTACCGCCCGCAGTTCTACTTCCGGACGACGGACGTGACCGGGATCGTGAAGCTGCCGGAGGGCGTCGAGATGGTGATGCCGGGCGACAACATCACGATGGATGTGGAGCTGATCGCGCCGATCGCGATGGACCAGGGCCTGCGCTTCGCGATCCGCGAAGGCGGCCGGACCGTCGGCGCCGGCGTCGTCGCCCAGATCGTCAAGTAAGCGGCGACGCGAAGGGATACGGGCCAGAGCGCCATGGACAGCCAGAACATCCGCATTCGCCTCAAGGCGTTCGATCACCGCGTGCTCGATGGCAGCACGCGGGAGATCGTCAACACGGCCAAGCGGACGGGTGCGCGGGTGCGCGGGCCCATCCCGCTGCCGACGCAGATCGAGCGTTTCACCGTCAACCGTTCGCCGCACGTCGACAAGAAGTCGCGCGAGCAGTTCGAGATCCGCACGCACCGTCGCCTGCTCGACATCGTCGACCCCACTCCGCAGACCGTGGACGCGCTGATGAAGCTCGACCTCGCCTCCGGCGTGGACGTCGAGATCAAGCTCTGAGCGGCGGGAGAGGATAGTACCATGCCCGCCCAAGTGGGTCGCACCGGGCTGATCGCCCGCAAGCTGGGGATGACCCGGCTGTTCAATGAGGACGGCTCGACCGTCCCCGTCACTGTCCTGCACCTCGATGAGGTGCGGGTGATCGCGCAGCGCACGGCCGAGAAGGATGGCTACGTCGCCCTCCAGGTCGGTATCGGCCGCGCGAAGCCGAAGAACGTGACGAAGCCCCAGAAGGGCCATTTCGCGAAGGCTGGCGTCGAGGCGCCGCGCAAGACCGTCGAGTTCCGCGTCGCTGACGACGCGGTGCTGGCGCCTGGCGCGAAGCTCTCGGTCGAGCATTTCGTGAAGGGCCAGAAGGTCGACGTCACCGGCGTGACGAAGGGCAAGGGTTTTGCCGGCGCCATGAAGCGCTGGAACTTCTCGGGCCTCGAAGCCTCTCACGGCGTGTCGATCAGCCACCGTTCGCACGGCTCCACCGGCAACCGCCAGGATCCGGGCAAGACCTTCAAGAACAAGAAGATGGCCGGCCATCTCGGCGTTGAGCGCGTGACCACCCAGAACCTGGTGGTCGCGGGCCACGATGCGGAGCGCGGCCTGCTGCTGGTCAAGGGCGCGATCCCGGGTGCCACGGGCAGCTACGTGCTGGTGAAGGACGCTGTGAAGCGCGCCCGCCACGCCGACGCGCCGTACCCCGCTGGTCTGGCGGCCGAAGCCGGGGCGCAGGGGTAAGATCATGGCGATCCAGGTTCCCGTCATCACGCTCGACAACGCCCCCGCGGGCGAGATCGAGCTGCCGGAGGCGCTGTTCGGCGCCGCGCCGCGCGCCGACATCATGGCCCGTGTGGTCCACTGGCAGCTGGCCAAGCGCCGCGCCGGCACCCACAAGGCCAAGGGCATGGGCGAGGTCTCCGGCACGACCAAGAAGCCCTACCGCCAGAAGGGCACGGGCAATGCCCGTCAGGGCTCTCTGCGTGCGCCGCAGTACCGCAAGGGTGGTGTCGTGCACGGCCCCGTGGTGCGCAGCCACGAATACAGCCTGAACAAGAAGGTCCGTCGCCTCGGCCTGATCAGCGCGCTCTCCGCCAAGCAGGCGGCCGGCAAGCTGGTGGTGCTCGACGCCGCCGCGGCCGGTGAGGGTGCGAAGACCGCGGCGCTTGCCGCCCAGCTGAAGAAGCTTGGCTGGACCAGCGCCCTGGTGGTGGATGCGACGGTGGATGAGGGTTTCGCCCGCATCACCCGCAACATCCCGAAGGTGCAGGTGATGCCGACGGTCGGCGCCAATGTGTACGACATCCTGAACCATGACGTGCTCGCGGTGACGCGCGCCGGCGTGGAGGCCCTGTCGGCGCGCCTGAACGGCTCGGACAAGGAGTCCGCCGAATGAGCGAGACCGCAACCAAGCCGCGCGGCGTCCAGCTGTCGGCGGAGCGCGTCTACCAGGTCATCCTGTCGCCGGTGGTGACGGAGAAGGCGACGCGCCTGAACGAGGCCAGCCAGGTCACCTTCAAGGTGACGACGGATGCGACCAAGCCCGAGATCAAGGCGGCGGTCGAGAAGCTGTTCAACGTCAAGGTCGAGGCGGTGAACACGCTGGTCATGAAGGGCAAGACCAAGCGGTTCCGCGGCCGTCCCGGCCAGCGTTCCGATTGGAAGAAGGCGGTGGTGACGCTCCAGGCGGGCCAGACCATCGACCTCACGACGGGGCTTGCGTGACGCCATGGCATTGAAGAATTTCAACCCGGTCACTCCGTCACTGCGCGGCACGGTCCTGGTGGACCGTTCCGACCTGTGGAAGGGCAAGCCGGTCAAGGGCCTGACCGAAGGCAAGTCGCACTCCGGCGGCCGCAACAACCTGGGCCGCACGACGGTCCGGTTCCGGGGCGGTGGACACAAGCAGTCCTACCGCATCGTGGACTTCAAGCGCCGGAAGTTCGACGTCCCCGCGACGGTCGAGCGCCTGGAATACGACCCCAACCGGTCGGCCTGGATCGCGCTGCTGAAGTATGCGGATGGCGAGCTGTCCTACATCATCGCGCCGCAGCGCCTGAAGGCGGGCGACCAGGTGATTGCCGCCGAGAAGGCGGACATCAAGCCGGGCAACGCGATGCCGTTGGCCAACATCCCCGTGGGCACGATCGTGCATTGCGTGGAACTGAAGCCGGGCGCCGGTGCCAAGGTCGGCCGTTCCGCTGGCACCTATTGCCAGCTGGTCGGCAAGGATGCGGGCTACGCGCAGGTCAAGCTGATGTCCGGGGAGCTCCGCCTGGTGCGCTCCGAGTGCATGGCGACGATCGGTGCGGTGTCCAACCCGGACAACAGCAACCAGCAGATCGGCAAGGCCGGCCGCACGCGGTGGATGGGCTTCCGCCCGCATGTCCGCGGCGTCGTGATGAACCCGGTCGACCACCCGCATGGTGGTGGTGAAGGCCGGACCTCCGGCGGTCGCCACCCGGTCACCCCGTGGGGCAAGCCCACCAAGGGTGCCAAGACCCGCAACAACAAGCGCACGGACCGGCTCATCGTCCGGCGCCGTAACGCGACGAAGGGCTGATCGGCGATGTCGCGCAGCGTCTGGAAGGGGCCGTTCGTTGACGGCTACCTGCTCAACAAGGCAGAGGCGGCCCGTGGTTCGGGGCGGAACGAGATCATCAAGATCTGGTCCCGCCGCAGCACGATCCTGCCGCAGTTCGTCGGCCTGACCTTCGGCGTCTACAACGGGAAGAAGTTCATCCCGGTGCAGGTGAACGAGAACATGGTGGGCCACAAGTTCGGCGAATTCTCGCCGACGCGGACCTTCACCGGCCATTCGGCCGACAAGAAGGCCAAGCGGGGCTGACATGAGCAAGCCGAAGCACGAACGCGGTCTCGAGGAGACCGAGGCGCAGGCGATCACGAAGAACATTCGTGTCAGCCCGCGCAAGCTGAACCTGGTGGCGGGGCTGATCCGCGGCCGCACGGCGCAGGACGCCGTCGCGACGCTGATCTTCTCCAAGCGCCGGATCGCGCAGACCGTCCGCAAGACGCTGGAAAGCGCCATCGCGAACGCCGAGAACAACCACAGCCTGGATGTCGACCGCCTGGTCGTCACCAAGGCCGAGGTCGGGCGCGCCGTGGTGATGAAGCGCTTCCACGCCCGCGGTCGCGGTCGTTCGGCGCGCGTCGAGAAGTGGTTCAGCCATCTCAAGATCGTGGTGGCCGAGCAGACGGTGCAGGCGCCGGCGGCACAGCAGGAGGCCGCGTAACATGGGTCACAAAGTCAATCCGATCGGGCTCCGGCTCGGCATCAACCGCACCTGGGACAGCCGCTGGTTCGCCAGCGCTGACTATGCGCGGATGCTGCATGAGGACCTGAAGCTCCGGAAGACGCTGCGCGACCGCCTGAAGGGCGCCGGCGTTTCCCGCGTGGTAATTGAGCGTCCGGCCAAGAAGCCCCGCGTGACGATCCATGCCGCCCGCCCGGGCGTCGTGATCGGCAAGAAGGGCGCGGACATCGAGAACCTGCGCAAGGACCTGGCGAAGATGGCCGGGGCCGAGGTGTCCCTGAACATCGTCGAGATCCGTAAGCCGGAAATCGACAGCACGCTGGTGGCGGAAAGCATCGCGCAGCAGCTGGAGCGCCGCGTGGCGTTCCGCCGCGCGATGAAGCGCGCCGTGCAGTCTGCCATGCGCCTCGGCGCTGGCGGCATCCGCATCAACTGCTCCGGCCGTCTGGGCGGGGCGGAGATCGCGCGCATGGAATGGTACCGCGAGGGCCGCGTGCCCCTGCATACCCTCCGCGCCGATATCGATTTCGGTACCGCGACGGCGAAGACCACCTATGGCACCTGCGGTGTGAAGGTGTGGATCTTCAAGGGCGAGGTGATGGCCCATGATCCGATGGCGCAGGACAAGCGCGCCGCGGAACAGGCCCCGCAGCGCTGAGGAATGATGTGACATGCTGCAGCCGAAGCGGACTACTTATCGAAAGGCCCATAAGGGCCGCATCAAGGGCGTCGCCAAGGGTGGCTTCACGCTGACCTTCGGCGGTTTCGGCCTGAAGGCGCTGGAGCCCGAGCGGGTGACGGCGCGCCAGATCGAGGCGGCTCGTCGTGCGATCACTCGCGCGATGAAGCGCCAGGGGCGCGTGTGGATCCGGATCTTCCCGGATGTGCCCGTCTCCACGAAGCCGGCCGAAGTCCGAATGGGCTCCGGCAAGGGCGCGCCTGAGTATTGGGTGGCACGGGTGAAGCCGGGCCGCATCATGTTCGAGCTGGACGGCGTCTCCAACGACATCGCGCGCGAGGCTCTCGCTCTCGGTGCCGCCAAGCTGCCGATCAAGACGAAGATCGTGACGCGCCTCGGCGCTTCGCCGGCGGAGGCCTGAGATGGCTGAGACCAAGATCGCGGACGTCCGGGCGAAGACCCCGGACGAGCTGCAGGATATGCTGGTTGGCCTTCGGAAGGAGCAGTTCAACCTGCGCTTCCAGCGGGCGACCGGCCAGCTCGAGGCGACGGGCCGCATCAAGCAGGTGCGGCGTGACATCGCGCGGGTGAAGACGATCATGGCCGAGCGCTCCCGCGCTGCGGCGAAACAAGCTTAAGGGGGCCGGACGATGCCGAGGCGCGTCCTCACGGGCCGGGTGGTCAGCGACAAGACCGACAAGACGGTGACCGTCCTTGTCGAGCGTCGCGTGATGCATCCGCTCTACAAGAAGTTCATCCGGCGCTCGAAGAAGTATGCCGCGCATGACGAAGCCAACCTGTGCAAGGAAGGCGACGTGGTGTCGATCGAGGAGTGCCGCCCGATCAGCAAGACCAAGACCTGGCTGGTTGTCGTGCGCAACGGCGCTGCCGTCGAACGGCCGGAGGGCTTCTCCGCCCCCGTCGTCGCGGACTCGCCGGCGACGCAGTCGGCAGCGGTCTGAGGCCGGGAGCAGGACATGATCCAGGTCGAATCCAACCTCGACGTCGCCGACAATTCCGGTGCGCGCCGCGTCCAGTGCATCAAGGTGCTGGGCGGGTCGAAGCGGAAGACGGCGTCCGTCGGCGACGTGATCGTCGTTTCCATCAAGGAAGCGATCCCGCGCGCCAAGGTGAAGAAGGGTGAGGTGCATCGCGCCGTCATCGTCCGCACGTCCTATCCCGTGCGGCGTATCGACGGTTCCGCGATCCGCTTCGACAACAACGCCGCCGTGCTGATCAACAAGCAGGGCGAGCCGATCGGCACCCGCATCTTCGGACCGGTCGTGCGCGAATTGCGCGGCAAGAAGTTCATGAAGATCATCTCGCTGGCGCCGGAGGTCCTGTAAGGCCATGGCCGCTAAGATCAAGAAGGGCGACCGGGTCCAGGTTCTGGCCGGTCGCGACAAGGGCAAGCGCGGGGACGTCATCCGCGTGGTGCCCGAGGAAAACCGCGCCTTTGTGCAGGGCGTGAACATGGTGAAGCGCCACACCAAGCCGCAGGGCATGGGCAAGCCGGGCGGCATCGTCGAGAAGGAGGGTCCGATCGACCTTTCCAATCTGGCGCTGATCGACCCGAGCTCCGACAAGCCCGCGCGGGTGGGGTTCAAGGTGCTTGAGGATGGCCGCAAGGTTCGCGTGGCCAAGCCCTCCGGCGAGGTGATCGACCGATGAGCGACTCGAAGAAGGGCGGCAAGGCTTCCAAGCCCGCCGCGAAGAAGCCCGCCGCTGGCGCGGCGGCCAAGGGCGAGCAGCGGGTTGCCCCCGCGGCGGCCGCGGCCGTCGCGAAGGCCGGCCCTGCCGCTGCCTCCCCGGCTGAGCTGCCGCGCCTGCGGAAGTTCTACGACGAGGTGGTGATCAAGCGCCTGTCCGACGAATTCGGCTACGCGAACGCGATGCAGGTCCCGAAGCTGGAGAAGATCGTCATCAACATGGGCGTCGGCGAAGCCGCCGGCGACCAGAAGAAGCTTGATGCCGCCGTATCCGACCTGATGGCGATCGCCGGCCAGAAGCCGGTGAAGACCAAGGCCCGCAAGGCCATCGCGGGGTTCAAGATCCGCGAAGGCCAGGCGATCGGCTGCAAGGTCACGCTGCGCAAGGCGCGGATGTACGAGTTCCTGGACCGCCTGGTGACGATCGCGCTGCCGCGCGTGCGTGACTTCCGCGGCCTGCCGGGCAATAAGGGCTTCGACGGCCGTGGCAACTTCGCCATGGGCCTGAAGGAGCAGATCGTGTTCCCCGAGATCAACTACGACAAGGTGGACACGGTCCGCGGCATGGACATCCAGTTCGTGACGACCGCGAAGACCGATAAGGAAGCGAAGGCCCTGCTCAAGGCTTTCGAGCTTCCTTTCGCCAACTGATTTTGGAAAACCGCTGGGCGTGGCCCAGCAGGTTCCGGAGGGTTTAAGACGGCATGGCCAAGACCTCGTCTGTCGAGAAGAACAAGCGTCGTGAGAAGCTGTCGAAGCTGCACGCCGGGAAGCGCGCTGCCCTCAAGGGCATCGTGATGGACCGGACGCTGCCGGTGGAAGACCGCTTCGAGGCGACGCTGAAGCTCGCGCAGCTCCCCCGCAACGGTGCGAAGAACCGTGTTCGCCTGCGTTGCGAGCTGACCGGTCGTCCCCGCGGCAACTACCGCAAATTCAAGCTTTGCCGGAACCAGCTCCGGGAGATGGCCAACACCGGCCAGATCCCCGGCCTGGTCAAGGCGAGCTGGTAAGGAGGGCCGCGAATGTCGCTGTCCGATCCGCTGGGTGACCTGCTCACCCGCATCCGCAATGCGCAGAGCGCGCGGCAGAGCCGCTGCGTTGCGCCTGCCTCCAAGCTGCGTGAGAACGTGCTCGAGGTCCTGAAGCGCGAGGGTTACATTCGCAGCTGGTCGACCGAACAGGTCCGCGCCGGCGTGAAGGTGATCAGCATCGAGCTGAAGTACTCGGAGGGCGAGCCCGCCATCAAGGAGATCGCTCGCGTCTCCAAGCCTGGCCGGCGCGTCTATTCGAAGATCGCGGAGCTGCCGAAGTTCTACTCCGGCCTCGGCATCTCGATCCTGTCCACGCCGAAGGGCGTGATGAGCGACAATGAGGCTCGCAGCGCCAATGTTGGCGGCGAAGTCCTCTGCCGCGTGTTCTGACGGGAGGGAAAGCATGTCTCGCGTCGGAAAATACCCGGTTCCCGTTCCTGCTGGCGTCCAGGTGGCGCTGCAGGGCCGTACCGTCGTCGCCAAGGGCAAGAATGGCGAGCTGAAGCTCGACCTGACGGATGAGGTGGATGTGTCCATCGATGCCGGCACGGTCGCGGTGGCGCCGCGTGGTGGGGACCGTCGGGCCCGCACCATGTGGGGCACGACCCGCAGCCTGATCCAGAGCATGGTGACGGGCGTCTCCACCGGCTTCACCAAGAACATGGAGATCACCGGTACTGGCTATCGTGCCGCTGTGCAGGGCAAGGACCTGGTCCTCGCGCTCGGCTACAGCCACGAGATCAAGTACGCGATCCCCACGGGCATCAAGATCACCTGCGAGAAGCCGACTTCCATCAAGGTGGAAGGCGCTGACAAGCGCCAGGTCGGTCAGGTTGCGGCGGAGATCCGCGCGTATCGTGGCCCCGAGCCCTATAAGGGCAAGGGCGTGCGGTACACGGACGAGGTGATCCTCCGGAAGGAGGGTAAGAAGAAGTAATGGCCGACAAGAAGCTCGCACTGACGGAGCGCCGCCGTTCGCGGCTGCGCTACCAGCTCAAGCAGAAGTCCGGTGGCCGTCCGCGGCTGTCCGTGTTCCGCTCCGGCAAGCACATCTACGCCCAGGTGATCGACGACAAGCAGGGCCGCACCGTGGCCGCCGCTTCGTCCATCGAGAAGCCGATGCGGGAAGGGCTGAAGACCGGCGCCGACAAGGATGCGGCGACGGCGGTCGGCAAGCTGGTGGCGGAGCGTGCGCTCGCCGCTGGCGTGACCGAGGTGGTGTTCGACCGTGGGCCCTATATCTACCACGGCCGCGTCAAGGCGCTCGCGGAGGCTGCCCGCGAGGGCGGCCTGTCGTTCTGAGGAGTTCGGGTATGGCACGGGAACCGCGGAGCGGCGGCGAAGGTGGCGGCGAGGGTGATCGCCGTCGTGGCCGGGGTCGGGATCGCAACAACGACAACCGGCAGGAACGGCAGGACGGCGACGAGCTGAAGGACAAGCTGGTCACCATCAACCGCGTGGCCAAGGTGGTGAAGGGCGGTCGTCGCTTCAGCTTCGCCGCGCTGGTTGTGGTTGGCGACCAGAAGGGCCGCGTCGGTTGGGGCGCCGGCAAGGCGCGCGAGGTGCCGGAGGCGATCCGCAAGGCGACGGAGCGTGCCAAGCGTGGCATGATCCGCGTGCCGATGCGCGAGGGCCGCACCCTGCATCACGACCAGGTCGGTGAGTTCGGCGCGGGTCGCGTGATCCTGCGGGCGGCGCCGGCCGGTACCGGCATCATCGCCGGCGGTCCGATGCGCGCGGTGTTCGAGACGTTGGGCATGGGCGACGTTGTCGCGAAGTGCACCGGCACCACGAACCCGCATAACATGGTCAAGGCGACTTTCGCGGCGCTGGGCAAGTGCACCAGCCCGCGGGCAGTCGCGGCGCGGCGTGGCAAGAAGGTCTCCGACCTGCTTGGCCCGCGCAAGGACGCGGCGGCCGATGGCGCCGCGGCGGAGGGTGCCAATGTCTGACGAGAAGAAGACCGTGAAGGTGATCCAGACCGGGTCGCCGATCGGTCGCAAGCCGGGTCAGCGGGAGACGCTGATCGGGCTCGGGCTGAACAAGATCCGTCGGTCGAGCGAGCTTGAGGATACCCCCGCGGTTCGCGGGATGATCCGCAAGGTCGCGCACCTGGTGAAGGTGGAGGGCTGATCCGATGAAGCTGAACGAGATCCGCGACAACGAGGGCGCTCGCCCGAAGTTCAAGCGCGTCGGCCGCGGCATCGGCTCCGGCAAGGGCAAGACCTCTGGCCGTGGCGTCAAGGGTCAGAAGGCGCGCACCGGCGTGCGGCTGAATGGGTTCGAGGGCGGTCAGCTCCCGATCTATCGCCGCCTTCCGAAGCGCGGCTTCACCAACATCTTCCGCAAGGTCTATGCGCCGCTCAACCTGGGCTCGCTGGACAAGGCAATTGCCGATGGCCGCCTGCCGGCCGAGGGCGCGATCGACGAGGCGATGCTGCAGGCTGCCGGCGTGGTTCGCTCCTCGCCGAAGTTTGCCGGCGTTCGCCTCCTCGGCACCGGTGAGATCACCCGCGCCGTGACGATCACCGTCTCCGGTGCCTCCGCCGCCGCGCTCGCGGCGATCGAGGCCGCAGGCGGCAAGGTGACTGTCCTTGGCGCCGAGGCGGCGGCCGAAGGCTGAGCCTGACATGGCCCGGCGCGCGCCGTCCGGCGTTGCGGCGGGTGTCATGCGGCCCTTGAACCCGAACGGGTGGGGCCGCACATTGATGGGGGTTGCGCAACGGCGTCCCGGGTCTGCCTCAGGGCAGGCCCCGGTGGCGCCGTTGTCGTGAGGAGGGATCGCGTATGGCGTCCGCCGCCGAACAGCTTGCGGCCAATCTGAACCTCGGCGTGCTCGCCAAGGCGACGGAGCTGAAGAGTCGGCTCTGGTTCACTCTGGGCGCGTTGATCGTTTACCGCATCGGCTCCTATGTGCCGGTGCCTGGCGTCGATGCCGGCGTGATGGGGGAACTGCTTGCCCAGATGGGTGGCGGCATCCTCGGCATGTTCGACATGTTCACCGGCGGTTCGCTGGGGCGCATGACGATCTTCGCCCTCAACATCATGCCCTACATCTCTGCCTCCATCATCGTGCAGCTGATGACGGCGGCGATCCCGTCATGGGAGGCGCTGAAGAAGGAAGGCGAGTCGGGCCGCAAGAAGCTCAACCAGTACACCCGCTACCTGACGCTGGTGATCGCCATCTTCCAGGCCTACGGCATCGCGGTCGGCCTTGAGTCGCTGCGTGGCAGCTTCGGCGCTGCCGTTCATGATCCCGGCTGGTTCTTCCGCGTGGCCTGCGTCATCACGCTTGTCGGCGGCACCATGTTCCTGATGTGGCTGGGCGAGCAGATCACGGCGCGCGGCGTCGGCAACGGCATCAGCCTGATCATCTTCGCGGGCATCGTGGCGAACCTGCCCTCGGCCCTCGCCAGCACCCTGGAACTCGGCCGCACGGGCGCGCTCTCCACCTTCTTCATCATCTTCTTCCTGCTGGTCGCGCTTGGCGTCATTGCCTTCGTGGTGTTCGTGGAGCGTGCGCAGCGCCGCATCCCCGTGCAGTACCCGAAGCGCCAGGTCGGCAACCGCATGTTCGGCGGCGAGAACACGCACCTGCCGCTGAAGCTGAACACGGCCGGCGTGATGCCGCCGATCTTCGCCTCCTCCCTTCTGCTGCTGCCCGCGACCTTCGCGGCCTTCCAGACGGATCGGGCGAGCGACTCGTGGCTGACGGACATCACCAACCTGCTGGCGCATGGCCAGCCGCTCTACATGGCGATGTATCTGGGCCTGATCGTCTTCTTCGCCTTCTTCTACACGGCGGTCGTCTTCAATCCGCAGGAGACGGCGGACAATCTGCGCAAGTATGGCGGCTTCGTGCCGGGCATCCGCCCGGGCCAGCCCACGGCGCAGTATTTCGACCGGGTGCTGACGCGGCTGACGGCGGTGGGTGCGATCTACCTGTCGATCGTCTGCCTCCTGCCCGAACTTCTCATTGCGAATTACGGTGTCCCCTTCTACTTCGGCGGAACCTCTCTGCTGATCATCGTGTCCGTCACCATGGACACGGTGGCGCAGGTGCAATCGCATCTCTTCGCGCACCAGTATGAGGGGCTGATCAAGAAGGCCCGGCTGGGTGGCCGCGGCACACAACCGGGGGGACGTGGACGATGAGGCTTATCCTGCTGGGGCCTCCCGGCGCCGGCAAAGGGACGCAGGCCAAGCGGCTCGAGGAGCGGTACGGTATCTCCCAGATCTCCACCGGCGACATGCTGCGGGCGGAGGTCAAGGCGGGGTCGCCCATCGGGCTGGAGGCGAAGGCGATCATGGAACGGGGCGACTTGGTCCCGGACGCCATCATCACCGCCATGCTGGCCGCCCGCGTGTCCGCCCCTGGCAGCGCCAAGGGGTTCATCCTGGACGGCTTCCCGCGGACCGTGCCGCAGGCCGAGGCGCTGGACCGGATGCTGGCCGAGAAGGCCATGCCGCTGGACCATGTGATCGAGCTGAAGGTGGACGACGCCGCGCTGGTCGAGCGCATTGCGGGCCGCTTCACCTGCGCGAAGTGCGGCGAGGGCTACCACGACAGCTTCAAGAAGCCGGCCCAGGCAGGCGTCTGCGATTCCTGCGGTGGCACGGAATTCACCCGCCGCGCGGACGACAAGGCGGAGACGGTAGCGGCGCGACTCGATGCCTATCACCGCCAGACCTCGCCGCTGCTGCCGCACTATGCGGCGCAGGGGAAGCTCCGCCAGGTCGATGGCATGGCGGAGATGGACGAGGTGACGCGGCAGATCGCCGCGGTGCTGGGGGCTGGCTGAGGCGGCGCGCTTGACTCCCCCGGCGGCGCTGGTGTAACCCCCCGCGCCTGCGGTCCGGGGTTCACCCCGGCCGCTCTTTGCCGTTGCAAACTTGGACCAAGACGGTCGCGCCAGCCAAGGCTGGCGTGGTCCACCGCCCCGGCGGTCCGGTTTGAAGTGTTTGTTCGGGCCCGCCGGCCCGGTGTGATCGTCCCCCATCGCAGGATGGGGATTTTGGTTCCAACGGGCCTCGCGCCCGGCGTTTTGAGAAGCGGGCCATCGGCCCGATGAGGAGAGAGGCACCGTGGCGCGCATCGCCGGCGTGAACATCCCAACCAACAAGCGGGTGCTCATCTCGCTTCGCTACATCTTTGGCATTGGTCCCTCCAACGCCAAGGTCATCTGCACGCAGCTGAACATCCCCGAGGATCGCCGGGTGAACCAGCTGACGGATGACGAGATCCTCCGCATCCGCGAGCTGATCGACCGGGAATACCGCGTCGAGGGCGACCTGCGGCGTGAAGAGGCGATGAACAAGAAGCGCCTGATGGACATGGCCTGCTACCGCGGCCTGCGCCATCGCAAGGGGCTTCCGGTCCGCGGCCAGCGCACTCACACCAATGCGCGCACCCGCAAGGGCAAGGCGGTTGCGATCGCCGGCAAGAAGAAGGTGACGAAGTAAGATGGCTCGCGAACCCCGCGCCGGCGCCGGCCAGCGGCCGCGCAAGAAGGAACGGAAGAACATCTCTTCCGGCGTCGCCCATGTTCTGGCGTCCTTCAACAACACCGTCGTGACCATCACCGACGCGCAGGGCAATGCGATTGCCTGGTCGTCCTCCGGCAGCCAGGGCTTCAAGGGCAGCCGCAAGAGCACGCCCTACGCCGCCCAGGTCGCCGCGGAAGACGCCGGCAAGAAGGCCCGCGAGCATGGCATGGAGACCCTGGAGATCCAGGTCTCCGGCCCCGGCTCGGGCCGTGAATCCGCGCTCCGCGCGCTGCAGGCCGTGGGCTTCTACGTCACCGCGATCCGGGACGTGACGCCCATCCCGCACAATGGCTGCCGTCCCCGGAAGCGCCGCCGCGTCTGAGGACGCAGCAGCTGCCGCGGCGCGCCTGATTGCAGGCGCGCCCCTCCGGGCCGGGCAAGGGAAAAGACCGTGATCGAGAAGAACTGGCGTTCGCTGATCGAGACCAAGAAGGACGTCGAGCTCGGGTCCGATCCGACCCGCGTGGCGACGATCGTGGCGGAGCCGCTGGAGCGCGGCTTCGGCATGACGCTTGGCAACGCGCTGCGCCGCATCCTGCTGTCGTCCCTCCAGGGCGCGGCCGTGACGGCCATCCGCATCGACGGCGCGCTGCATGAATTCAGCAGCCTCCAGGGCGTGCGTGAGGACGTGACGGACATCGTCCTGAACGTGAAGCAGCTGGCCGTGCGCATGCAGGGCGATGGCCCGAAGCGCCTGCAGCTGACCGCGACCGGCCCTGGCGAGGTGACCGCCGGCCAGATCCAGACGACCGGCGACATCGAGATCTCGAACCCCGACCTCGTCATCTGCTCGCTGGATGACGGTGCCCGCCTGTCCATGGAACTGACCGTGGACACCGGCAAGGGCTACGTCCCGGCCAGCGAGAACCGGCCCGAGGACGCCCCGATCGGCCTGATCCCGATCGATGCCATCTATTCTCCGGTGCGGCGCGTCGCCTACCAGGTCCAGCCCACCCGCGTCGGCCAGAAGACCGACTACGACAAGCTGGTCCTGACGGTCGAAACCGATGGCACCGTTTCCCCGGAAGACGCGGTCGGCATCGCCGCCCGCATCCTCCAGGAACAGCTGCAGCTCTTCATCAACTTCGAGGAGCCGCGCCAGCGCGTGGTGGAGGAGATCCGCGACGATCTCCCCTTCAACCGCAACCTGCTGCGCAAGGTGGACGAGTTGGAACTGTCGGTCCGTTCGGCGAACTGCCTGAAGAACGACAACATCGTCTATATCGGCGACCTGGTGCAGAAGACGGAGCAGGAAATGCTCCGGACTCCGAATTTCGGCCGCAAGTCGTTGAACGAGATCAAGGAGGTCCTCGCCTCCATGGGTCTCGGCCTGGGGCTCACCGTCCCGGGCTGGCCGCCCGAGAACATCGAGGACCTCGCGAAGAAGCTCGAGGAGCCCTTCTGAGGGCGCCCCGGGAAGTAAGGAAACAGGACCATGCGTCACGGCGTTGCCGGCCGTAAGCTCGGCGTTACCACCAGCCACCGCCTCGCCATGCTCCGCAGCATGGCGACCGCGCTGCTGAAGCACGAACAGATCAGCACCACGCTGCCGAAGGCAAAGGAGCTGCGCCCGTATGTCGAGCGCATCATCACGCTCGGCAAGCGCGGCGACCTGCATGCCCGCCGCCAGGCCTATGCCCAGGTGCGGGACGAGAAGGTGGTGGACAAGCTCTTCACCACCATCGCGGAGCGCTACAAGGGCCGCGCCGGTGGCTATACCCGCGTCCTGAAGGCCGGCATGCGCTATGGCGATGCCGCCGACATGGCGATCATCGAGCTGATCGACCGCGACCCTGCGGCCAAGGGCCTCGACAGCGGCCCGGTGGCGGAGAAGGTGGAGAGCGAGGCGGACGCGGCGTAAGCCAGCTTCGCATCGACGGAGTACGGGGAGGGCGCCGCAAGGCGCCCTTTTTCGTGGGCGCTCAAGCCGGTGCGAGCCAGCCGCGATATCTCACCACCCGCCCGAGGCCGAGCGGCATTCGCACCGTGACGTCGAAGCGGAAGCGACCCTCAGCGTCCTCGCTTTCGCGCGCATCACCCAGCGGGGCGAGCGCCAGCGGCAGCGGCACGCCGAGGCAGCGCCAGCCCTGCACCACGACTCGCAGGCCGGTGTTGTCCGCTGGCACGGCCACACGGAAGGAGAGGGGGCCGAACCGCTCCTCCAGCCCTGTGGCGACCGGCACCATGTGGCTCCGGAATCGCCGCCTGCCGAAGTCGCGCTCCCAGGTTTCGCCCTCGCCATCTCGCGTGATGGTCACCCGGACCGGCACGCGGGCGGCGCTGGCGGGGAAGCCGACGAGCCAGGCCGCGAGGCGCGTCAGCACTCCCTCCGGCCCCTCCACCGCTGCCTCGCCGGCGAAGACGCCGCCCTCATGAAGTCGCCGCACGGCCGGCGGTAGCCGCGCGAAGGCGTCCTCGCCCAGCAGCCGGGCGAAGAGCGGCCTCACTCGTCCCGCGCGACGTGCCGCCGCAGTTCCGGCCCCGGCACCAGGCAGGTCTCCGTCTTGCCGAACAGCCGGTAGCGGTTGCGTGCCACCCGGTCATAGACCCAGTTCCGCAGCCCCCGCGGCACATGACGCAAATGGCGCGCCCAGCCGTAGCGGGGCAGGCGGGCCAGCACCTGGATGGCGGCGTCGGACTTCATGTAGGCGATGCCGTCGATCACCACGGCATTGCTCTCCGGCATCACCGCATCGATTCCGAGCAGCCTCGCCATGCGCTGCCCCAGCCGGTCCTGCACCGCCGTGAATTTGAAGCGGGCCTCCGGGTCGCTCGCGGCGACGAAGCGGAAGGCGGCGGAGCAGATCACGCAGACCCCGTCATACAGCACCGTCCCGTCCGGGATGCCCTGCACGGGCTTCGGCGCCCAGCGATCGCCCATCACGCCCCCTTCCGCGCGTCTTGCAACTCCATCCGGGTCAGCCAGAAGCCGGCCGCGATGATGACGGTCGCGCCCATCAGCATCAGCGGCTCCGGTACCTCGTTGAAGAAGATCCAGCCGAACAGGATGCCCCAGAGAATCATCGCATATTGCCAGGGCACGACGACCGGCGCCGGCGCCAGGGCGAGCGACCGGGTGACGGCCAGATGCGCCGCGACCCCCACCACGCCGAGCGCCATGAGGAGCAGCACATCCACCCACACCACCGGCACCCAGGTGAAGGGCGCCATGACCAGGCCGAAGACCAGCGCGCCCAGCATCTGGTAGGTCGCCAGCACGCGGGCGGAGGTCCCGCGCAGCGCGCGGGTGGACATCAGGTAGCCCGAATAGACCACCACCCCGAAGACCGCGATCGCCATCGGCTTCCAGCCCGCATCCAGCCCTGCCCCCAGCGTCAGCATCACGCCGAGGAAGCCCAGCACCACCGCGCCGAAGCGCCAGCGGTCCAGGCGCTCGCCCAGGAACAGGGCGGAGGCGACGGCCACGAAGATCGGCGTTGCCATCCAGAAGGCCATGGTGTCCGCCAGCGGCATCATGGAGACCGCCCAGTAGAAGCAGGCGACCTCCACCGTGCCGAACACCACGCGCATCACCTGCAGCCCCGGCCGCTTCGGCCGCATCAGCGGTGCCGGCCCCTCCCGCACCAGCAGCGGCGCCAGGATCAGCAGGGCCGCGATGGAACGCAGCACCAGCACCTGGCTGACGGAATAGGTCGCCATCAGCCATTTGCCGAGCACGTCGTTCAGCGAGAAGCCGAGCACGGCGGCCGACATCAGTGCGATGCCGGCCAGGTTGTCGCGTGCGGCCATTACTCGGCGCGGATATTCGCCTCGCGCACCAGGGTCGCCATCGCCTCGCGCCCCTCGCGGACGAAGCGGGTGAAATCCTCGGGGCTGGTCGCAAGCGGCACGCAGCCGATCTGGACCAGGCGCTGCCGGATCGTGGGCTCCGCCACCGCTTCCGTCAGCGCCGCGGACAGTTGCCGCACCACGGCGGGCGGCGTCGCGGCGGGGCCGAAGAAGCCCGCCCATTCATTGCTGTCGAAGCCGGCATAGCCGCTTTCATGGATGGTCGGCACATCCGGTCGGCTTTCGACGCGCGTCAGCGTGCCGACGGCCATGAACCGTGCCCGCCCCGCATCCACCACCGGCCCGGCCGAAACCAGCGTCGTGAACACCGCATCGATCGCGCCACTCGCCAGGTCCTGCGCCGCCGCGGACCCGCCGCGATAGGGCACATGCACCACCTCGATCCCCGCCCGCCGGGCGAAGGCCACCAGGCCGAGATGCCCCGCTGTCGCATTCCCCTGGGTGCCTACCGTGATCGCCCCCGGCCGCGCCTTCGCCGCCGCCACGAACTCCGCGAGGTTCCGCGCCGGGAAGTCGTGCTTCACCGCGACGGCGGAGGGGAAGGACACCACCAGCGAGATCGGCGCGAAGGCCGTCGCATAGTCGAAGGGCAGGCCCCGCAGAAGGGATGGGTTCACGATGTGGCTCGACGCATCCCACAGGAAGGTATGGCCGTCATTGCTCCGCGCGACCTCGCCGCCGCCGAGGCTCCCGCTCGCCCCGGTCCGGTTCTCCACCACGAAGCCCTGGCCGAGCCGTTCGCCCATGCGCGGCGTGATGACGCGCGCCGCGCTGTCCGCCGCGCCGCCGGCGGCGAAGGGCACGATCAGCCGGATGGACCGGCTGGGCCAGGCGGTCTGCGACAGGGCAGGGGAGGCGAAGGCGAGGCTGCCGGCAGCCCCCATCAGGGCACGGCGGGACACGGTCATGGCGGCGTTCTCCGGGCTTTCGTTGCGCGCGAGATCGGGCCGCGCGCCGCCCGGGTCAAGCGTCACCCCACCTCGATCCGCGTCTCCCGCACCAGCCGCGCCATCGCGTCGCGCTGCTGCGCCACGTAGCGCGCGAAATCACCCGGTGAGGACCCGACCGGGAAGGCGCCCAGCGCCTCCAGCCGCTGCTTCACGCCGCCATCGGCCAGCGCGTGCAGGGCGGCGGCGTGCAGCCGCTCCGTCACCGCCGCCGGCAGCCCGGCCGGCGCATAGAGCCCGTTCCATTCGTTCAGCTCATAGCCAGGGAAACCCTGCTCCGCGACGGTCGGTACGTCCGGCAGGGAGGAGATGCGTTGCGCGGTGCTGACGGCGATGGCGCGGACCCGCCCCTCCCGCGCCAATTGGACGGAGGACGAGACCGTCCCGAAGACGAAGGCGATCGCGCCCCCCATCAAATCCGCCAGCGCCGGCGTGCCGCCGCGATACGGCACATGCTGGATGTCCAGCTCCGCCCGCGCCGCGAACAGCGCCGCCGCCAGATGCGCCGCCGTGGCATTGCCGGAGGAGCCGTAGGAGAGCTGCCCCGGCCGCGCCTTCACATAGGCCACGAATTCCTGGAGGTTCCGCACCGGCAGCGACGCATTCACCACCAGCAGCTGCGGCAGCACCACCACCTGGCTGATCGGCGTGAAGGCCGTGGCGTAGTCGAAGGTCAGGCCGCGCAGCAGCGCCGGGTTCACCGTATGCGCCATGGCATCGATCATGATGGTGTGGCCATCCGGCGCGCTCCGCGCCACTTCCGCCGCGCCGATCGACCCGCCCGCCCCGGCCCGGTTCTCCACCACGATGGGCTGGCCCAGGAACTGCCCCATCGGCGCGCCGAGCAGCCGCGACGTGGTGTCGACGCCGCCGCCCGGCGGATAGGGCGCGATCAGCCGGATGCTGCGCGTCGGCGCCCATTGCGCGCGCGCCGGCCCGACAACCAGCGGCGCGGCGAGCAGACCCAGCGCCGCGCGGCGCCCGAGGCGTTCAGACATGGCATCCTCCATCGATTTGGCGCGGAGGATACCGTCCCTCAATCGCCCTTCACAGGGGCTGGTCGAGCGTCGGCGAAACGTCCCTCACCGTCACGCGCCGCATGTCCCGGGGGTGGCGCGTATCCGCGAAGGGGCGGGCGCGGTGCATGGTGCAGCGGTTGTCCCACATCACGAGGTCATGCGGCTGCCAGCGATGGCGATAGACGAATTCCCGCTGCGTCGCGTGCTCCGCCAGGTCCCGCACCAGGCACATTGCCTCCGGCACCGGCCACCCATGCAGCCGCCCGATATGTGCCGAGAGATACAGCGACAGCCGCCCCGACCCCGGATGGCGCCGCACCAGCCGCTGCGGCACCGGCGCGAAGTTGTGCCGCTCCGCCTCCGTGAAGGCGTCGAAGCCGAGCGTACCGCGGGAGAAGATCAGGCTGTGGTCTGCGATCAGGTCACGCAGCTCCGCCTGCTGCGCCGCCGGCAGCGCATCCCAGGCTGCGCGCATATCGGCGAATTCCGTGTCGCCCCCCTCCGGCGGGATCACCCGGGCATGCAGCGCCGAATACTTGGCCGGTGTCGGCTTGAAGCTGCTGTCGCTGTGCCACAGCCGGTTGCCGAGGTTGAACATCCGCCGCCGGTCATCCGCCGCCAGCAGCCGGCCCTGCTCGTCCAGGTTGGAGATGTCGTTCATCCGCGCATGCTTCAGGCGCTGCTTGTGCAGGTCGATGGTGCCGGTGTTTTCCTCCATCGCGCCGAAATGCTCGATGAAGCGCATCTGCTGGTCGTCATCGATGTCCTGGCCGCGGAACACCAGCACCGCATGCTCATCCATCGCCGCCTCGATCGCCCGTGCGTCGTCGGGCGTCAGGGGCTGGCGCAGATCGATCCCCTCGACCTCCGCCACGAACAGGGGATGCAGCCGCGTCACGCGCAGCGCCGACAGGGTTGCGCCCATGCCACCGTCTCCTCCGCCAGGGGTCGTGAAGCCGCCCCGTGATGGGATGATCCGCCGGCAAGGCGCGCGCGTCCAGCCACGCAGCCGTGTCGCGCGCCCCGTGGCCCGGACGGCGCCGCGACGCTAGGCTCCCCGCATGGCCGCCCGCCCCCCCGACCTCTTCGGCTCTCCCGACCCTGACGCCGATACGCCGCGCCCCGGCCCGCCGCCCGGCCCGCGCCCACTGGCCGACCGCCTGCGCCCGAAGGAACTGCCCGAGGTCGTCGGCCAGGACCATCTGGTCGGCGCGGATGGCACGCTCTCCGGCATGCTGGCGCGCGGCAGCCTGTCGTCGATCATCCTCTGGGGCCCGCCCGGGGTGGGGAAGACGACCATCGCCCGCCTGCTGGCGCAGCGCGCCGGCCTGTCCTTCGTCGCCCTCTCCGCCGTCTTCTCCGGCGTCGCCGACCTGAAGCGCGCCTTCGACGAGGCCCGTGCCCGTCGCTCCAACGGCCGCGGCACGCTGCTCTTCGTGGATGAGATCCACCGCTTCAACCGCGCCCAGCAGGACGGTTTTCTTCCAGTCGTCGAGGACGGGACCGTGACGCTGGTGGGCGCGACGACGGAAAATCCCTCCTTCGCCCTGAACGGCGCGCTGCTGTCGCGCTGCCAGGTCCTGGTCCTCAAGCGCCTCGACGATGGCGCGCTCATGCTGCTGATGGACCGCGCGGAGGCGGAGGAGGACCGCCCGCTGCCCCTTACTGCGGAGGCCCGCGCCTCGCTCGCCGCCATGGCCGATGGCGATGGCCGCTACCTGCTGAACATGGTGGAGCAACTGCTCGCGCTGCCGCCCGGCGGCGATCCGCTCGACCCCGCCGCGCTCGCCGCCCTGCTCGCGAAGCGCGCCGCGCTCTACGACAAGGATCGGGAGGAGCACTACAACCTCATCTCCGCGCTCCATAAGTCGATGCGCGGTTCCGACCCCGACGCCGCCCTCTACTGGTTCGCCCGCATGCTGACGGGCGGCGAGGACCCCCGCTACATCGCCCGCCGCCTGCTGCGCTTCGCCAGCGAGGATGTCGGCATGGCCGATCCCCGCGCCATCCAGATCGCGATGGCGGGCTGGGAAGCCTATGAACGCCTCGGCAGTCCGGAGGGCGAACTCAGCCTCGCCCAGGTCGTGGTTCACCTGGCGACGGCGCCGAAATCCAACGCGCTCTACACCGGCTTCAAGGATGCGATGCGCGCGGCGAAGGAGACGGGAAGCCTGATGCCGCCGCCCAACATCCTGAACGCGCCGACGAAGCTGATGAAGGAACTCGGCTACGGCGACGGCTACGAATACGACCATGATGCGGAGGATGGCTTCTCCGGCGCCGATTACTGGCCGCCCGGCATGAAGCCCGCCCGCTTCTACAGTCCGACCGATCGCGGGGCGGAGGCCGCCGTCGCCGCCCGCATGGCCGAATGGCAGCGGCTGCGGGCCCGGAAGCGCCGCGGATGAGGCTGCTGGACGTGCTCCTCGTCGCACTCGGCGGCGCCACGGGCTCCGTCCTGCGGTACTGGCTCTCGACGCTGGCCATCGCCCATCTCGGCACGGCCTTCCCCTGGGGCACGCTCGGCGTGAACATCGCCGGCAGCGCGGCCATCGGCGTGGCGGCGGGGCTGGGCCTGCAGGGGGAGGCCCGCCTCCTCCTCGTCACCGGCCTGCTCGGCGGCTTCACCACCTTCTCCGCCTTCAGCCTGGAAACCGGCGCCCTGTTCGAACGCGCCTGGTGGCTGGGCGCGTTGTATGTCCTGGCCTCGGTCGGGCTCGGGCTCGCTGCGTTTTCGATCTGTTACGCAGTACTGAAGAAGTAATGGATCAACTGAAAATAGAAACCGCTACCCCGGTTCTTTGAACCGCCACCCAGGCACAAGCGGCATTGTCCTGCACACGCGCCGGTGAGTAGAACCCTTCCACCCCCGGGGGTCCCCATTTGTTGGAAGGGACCAGCAGCATGTCCGACTTCTCCACCGTGTTCTTTGATGATTTCAGCGGCAATTCCGTTGACCGCAGCACCTGGCGTACGCTCTATTCGGGCGACTATGGCAATGGCGCCTTCGCCTGGACGCCTGGCCAGGTCAGCGTGCATGGCGGCATCCTCGACGTCTCCATCGAACGCCAGGGCGGCGGCTGGGTGGCCGGCGGCCTGTCCACCATCCCCGACGGCCAGACCTACGGCTCCTACGAATTCCGCGCGCGGATCGAGGAAGGGCAGGGCACCGCCGGAGTCATCCTCCTCTGGCCCAGGAACAACACCTGGACGGATGAGGTCGACATCGTCGAAAGCCATCGCGGCGATCGACAGGGCTTCGCCTTCACCAATCACGGCACGCCGTGGGAGACCCAGTACATCGATACCGATGTCGCGGATTGGCACACCTACCGCCTGGACTGGACGCCCGGTGAGCTGACGCTCTTCATCGATGGCCAGCAGGCCGGCCGCATGACGAATGACGTGCCGGACCAGCCCATGTCCTTCGGCATCCAGGGCCATGTCCTGTCCGACAGCGAATGGTGGTATGGCGGCGGCCCCGATGGCTCCACGCCCAGCGAGGTGAATATCGAGGTCGATTGGGTCCGCGTCTCCGCCTACACCCCCGGCCAGGGCGACGGCGCCAGCACGCCGGTCGCTGCGCCGCAAGCCGCGCCCGTGGTGGCGCCCGTCGTCGCATCCGTGGCCGCCCCGGTCGTCGATGCAGTGGTCGATACCGTCGCCGCCCCGGCCGAGGCCTTCATCGCCCCGGCGGCGGACCTCGACGATCCCTGGTCCGCCTTCATGGTCGATGGCGTGATCGATTGGGGCGCCGCAGCGGCCCATGTCACCGCCAATCACGAAGCCACCGGCCAGTGGTGGATCTGACCCGCGGCGCCTGCTTCCCCGCGCCCGAAAGCCCTCTCCCCCCAGCGGGGGGAGAGGGTTGGGCGAGGGGGGACAGCGCCAGCCCGGTGCAGGGCGGGGCCACCGGCCCCGGCCAGGCCGCCGGCGCCGACCTCCATGTCGGCCGCAAACTGCGGGAGGCCCGCATCCAGCGCGGCCTCTCGCTCGCCGAGCTCGCCGCCGGGCTCGGCGTCTCCACCCCCCAGGCGCGGAAATACGAGGCAGGGCGCAACGCGATGCCGGCCACGCGCCTGCCCGCCCTCGCCGCCACGCTCGGCGTCGATCTGGCCTTCTTCTTCGAAGGCCTGCACACCGAACAGCGCGCGGGCCCCTACCGGCCCATGCTGCCGACCCGCCCGCGGATGCTGCTGGACCTGGTCCGCGCGACGGATGCGCTGCCGGAGGCGGGGCTCGCCGCGCTGCTCGCCGCCGCGCGGGCCTTTGCGGGCCAAGGCGGCACAGACCAGGGTGGCACGGCGGCGTAGCCGCCACGCGTGCGGTGCCGGCCCTTCGTGCTACACCCCACCATCATGACCGTTCAGCTCAAGACCGTCTCGACCGACGAGAACGACACCCGCCTCGACCGCTGGCTCAAGCGCCACGTGCCCGCGCTGACGCAGGGCGCGTTGCAGAAGATGCTGCGCACCGGCCAGATCCGGGTGGAGGGCAAGCGGGCGGAGGCCAACACCCGCCTCCTCGCCGGCCAGGAAGTCCGCATCCCGCCCATCGCGGAAAACCCGCTCGCCAAGCTGCCGCGCGCGCCGAAGCCGGTGGATGAACGGGACGCCAAGGCGCTGGAGCGCATGGTCATCTACAAGGACCATGAGGTCCTGGTGATCGACAAGCCGCATGGCCTGCCCGTGCAGGGCGGCCCCAACATCACCAGGCACCTCGACGGCATGCTGGATGCCCTGAAGTTCGAGGCCGAGGACCGTCCCCGCCTGGTCCACCGGCTGGACCGCGACACCTCCGGCGTCATGGTCCTGGCCCGCACCGTGGGCAGCGCGGCGAAGCTCGCCGCGGCCTTCCGCGGCCGCGACGTGGAGAAGACCTACTGGGCCATCGTCATCGGCGAACCCACGCCCCCCGCCGGGCTGATCGAGATGGCGCTGACCCGTACCGGCGGCCCGCGCGGCGAACGCACCGTCCCGGCCGAACCCGGGGACCGCAACGCCGCCCGCGCCAGCACCGATTTCCGCATCCTGGACGCGGTGCGCCGCCGCGCCGCCTGGCTGGAGATGAAGCCCCATACCGGCCGAACCCACCAGCTTCGCGTGCACGCCGCGGAGGCCCTGGGCTGCCCCATCCTCGGCGATGGCAAGTATGGCGGCACGGCCGCGCATCTGGACGGGCTGCCGAACCAGCTCCACCTCCATGCCCGCGCGCTGCGCCTGCCCCATCCCGCGGGCGGGATGCTTGAAGTGGCGGCCCCGCTGCCACCCCATATGAAGGAAAGCTTCGCCTTCCTGGGGTTCGAGGTGCCGCGCACGCCAAAGGCACGCCGCACCACCTGAACGATTTCCCACCGGGGCGTTGAAGCTGGCAAACCGGGAGCTTTCTTCAGTGTCCGACACGCCATCCCCGACGATCTCCCGCAAGCGCCATTGGCCCTGGGTGGTGCTGGCCGTCGTGGTCGCGCTGCCCGTCGCCGCCGCCGGCGCCGCCTATGTGCTGCTGGATGCGGATGCGCTTCGCCCCCGCCTGGTCGCCGCCGTCGAACAGGCGACGGGACGGCGGTTCGAGGTCGGCGCGATGCGCCTCGCCCTCTCGCTGCGCCCGACCGTCGAACTGCGTGACATCACGCTGGCGAATGGCGATGGCTTCAGCCGCCCCGCCATGCTGACCGCGAAGCGGATGGAGGTGCAGGCCGCGCTCCTCCCCCTGCTCTCCCGCCGGGTGGAGATCGCCCGCGTGGTGGTGGAGGAACCGGACCTCCTCCTCGAAACCCGGGCCGATGGCCGCGCCAATTGGCAGTTCGAACGCGCTGCCGCCCCCAGCCCCGGCGCACCCGCCGGACCGCCCACGCCGCGCCAGCCCCTGCAATTCGCCGTCGATTCGCTGCGCGTGGATCGCGGCAGCGTCACCTGGCGGGATGGCCGCCCTGCCGGCCGGACGGAGACCATCGGCATCCCGGCCATCGAGGCCGCCGCCCCCCTGGCCGGGCCGCTGCGCGCCGATGGCCAGCTTGCGCTGCGCGGCCAGGCCGTGACCCTCGCCTTCCAGGGCGGCGCGCTTTCCGCCTTCGGCGCGGCGGAGGCCTGGCCCCTCGATGCCACAATCGGCGCGGCGGGCGCGGAGGCCCGGCTGCGCGGCAGCCTCGCTGCCGGCCAGGCCTGGACCGCGCGGGTGGAAGCCCGCAGCGCGGACCTCACGCGCCTCGCCCCCCTGATGCCGGATGTGCCCCTGCCGCCGCTGCGCGACGTGGCGGCCGCCGGCGCCGCGACCGGCACGGGCGGCACGCTCTCCAGCCTCGCCGACCTCAGCCTGCGCATCGGCGATTCCGACCTTTCCCTCATCCGTCCCGGCCTCCGCCTGGCCAGCGCGACGCTGGCGGCGGAACGCCCGGACGCGCCCATCGCGATCCAGGCGGAAGCGCGGCTCGCCGACCGGCCGCTGCGCCTGTCGGGCCGGTTCGGCACGCCCGCGCAACTCGCCGGCCAGGCGCCGGGCCCGCTGCCTGTCGACCTGCGCGTCGAGACCACCGGCGCCGTCGCGACCCTCGCGGGGCGCATCGCCGATCCGCGCGCGCTGGCGGGCGTGGACCTCGCTTTGGGGGCGGAGGTCGCGGACCTCGCCGCCCTCTCGCCCCTGGCGGGCACGCCGCTGCCCGCGATCCGCGACCTGACGATCGGCACCCGCCTCGCCGAACGCACCCCCGGTTTCGCCGGCGGCGCGCATCTGCGCGGCCTGACGATTGCCTCCTCCGCCGGGGCGGCCGCGGGCGAATTGACGCTGGTGGTGGGTGAACGCCCCGGCATCACCGGCCGCCTCGCCTTCCTGCGCCTCGACCTCGATGCCCTGCGCGCCGCCGCGCCCGCGCCGGCCCCCGCCGGCGCGCCCGCCCCACCCGCACCGGCGCCCGCCGCCGCGGCGGGCCGCGTCATCCCCGACGTCGCGCTGCCCATGGCGGCGCTGCGGGTGATGGATGCCGATCTGCGCATCGACATCGCGGCGCTGACGCTGAACGGCCAGGCCTGGCGGCAGGTGGTGCTGCCGGTGAAGATCGATGCCGGGCGCGGCAGCATCGCGCCGCTGACCGCCGAGACCCCCGCCGGCCCCATCAGCCTCGACCTCTCCGCCGATGCGCGGGCGGAAACGCCGACGCTGCGCCTCGTCGCGCGCTCCCCGGGCCTCGACCTCGTGGCGCTGCAGGCCATGGCCGGACAGCCCAACCGCCTGTCCGGCCGGGCGGAGCTGGATGTGGATCTGCGCGGCCAGGGCAACGGCCTGCGCCAGGTCGCCGCCACGCTTGCGGGTCATCTCGGCATCGCCATGCTCGGCGGCCATGCGGAGCCCGCGCTGGTCCAGCCCGCCCAGGCCGCGCTGCGCGACAGGGTGCCGGTGCTGCCGCCGCTGCCCAACCGCCTGCCCGTCGAATGCATCGCCATCCGTGCCGATGCGGAAGGCGGCGTCGCGCGGCTTTCCACCCTGCTGCTGGACAGCCCCGCCGCCAAGGTCGCCGGCACCGGCACCATCAACCTGGCCGACGAAGCCCTGGCGCTGCGCATGCTGCACGATGTCCGCGCCGCGGGGACGGAGGTGCGGGTTTCCGCCGACCTCGGCGGCACGCTGGCCAGCCCCGCTTATCGCGGCGTGCGGGCGGAGAACCTGGCCGCGGTGCTCGGCAACCTCGCCGGGCAGGTGGGGGGCGACCTTGGCGCCGTGCTGGGCGCGCTCGCCCCGCGCGGTGGCAATGCCGCCCGCCCCGCGCCGCTGCCGGATTGCGGCCCGGCGCTGACCGCGGCCCGCGGCGGCCGCGAAGGTACCGTGCCCGCCGCGCGGCCGGCGCCCGCCGTGGAAGCCGCGCCCGCGGCGCCGCAGCCCACGCCGGAACGCCGCCCCGGCATCCCCCAGCCCGCCGACCTGCTGCGCGGCCTGTTCGGCCGTTGACGAAAACTCCCTCCCCCGCGCTTGCGGGGAGGGGTTGGGCTGGGGGATATCGGAGCCAGGCTGAAACGGGAGACAAACGCGATGGACCTCGGCCGAGTCCTTGGCGCCCTGCTGGGCGGTGCCGCCGCGCCGCCGCGCCGTCGCCGCCGCGCCGCGCCGTCCCCCTTCGGCGGTGGTGGCTCCTCCAACCAGCTTGGCCGCATCCTCGGCACCGCCGCCGCGACGGCGATCGAGGCGATGATCCGCAATAGCCAGCGCGCGCCCGAACCCGCCCCCCGCGAAGCCGCCCGCCCGGCATCCCGGCCGGTGCGTGACGTGCAATCGCGGGATGGGCGATCCGGCCCCTGGTCGTCGCCGGCTGAGCCCCGCCGGATGCCGACCACCGGCGCCTCCCCCTGGAACCGCCCGGCCGAAGCCCCGGCGCCGGAGCCCGAGCCGCTGGGCGCCGAGGATACCGAATCCCTGCTCCTCATCCGCGCCATGATCGCCGCTGCCAAGGCGGATGGTGCGGTGGATGGGGCGGAGCGCCGGGCCATCGCCGAACAGCTGGATGGCGCCGGGCTGGAGGCCGATGAACGCGACTTCGTCCTGGCCGATTTCGACAAGCCGATGACGCCGGAGGCCCTGGCGAAGCAGGCGACGGACCCGATGCTCCGTGCCCGCCTCTACGCCGCCGCCGTCGCCGCGATGGGGGAGGTGACGGCCCCCGAACGTGAATGGCTCGACCGCCTGGCCAAGGCGATGAAGCTGGACCGCGCCGCCGCCGCGGCCATCGAGGAAAGGTTGCAGGGATGAGCGCTGCCGACGGTCTCACGAAGGAACAGGCCGCGTTGCGTGACCGCGCCCGCGAATTGGCGAAGGACGCCGCCGCCCAGGCGGCCGAGACCGACCGTTCCGGCCAGTACCCCTGGCCCATGGTCCGCAGGATGACCGAGGCCGGCTTCATGGGCCTCACCATCCCGCGCGAATGGGGCGGGCCGGGCGGGTCGGTGATGGACGCCGTCCTGGTCGTGGAGGAATTCTCCAAGGCCTGCGCCGTCTGCGGCCGCATCGCCGTGGAGGCCAATATGGGCGCCGTCGGCGCCATCATGGCCTATGGGACGGAAGCGCAGAGGAAGCTCGCGGCGGGCATCGTGCTCTCCGGCGACAAGCCCGCCATCTGCATCACGGAGCCCGAGGCCGGCTCCGCCGCGACCGAGATGGCCACCACCGCGGTGAAGCGCGGCGACCGCTGGATCATCAACGGGTCCAAGACCTGGATCACCGGCGGCGGCGTCTCCCGCCTCCACCTCATCTTCGCGCGGGTCGTCGAGGATGGGGAGTTCAAGGGAATCGGCGGCTTCATCGTGGTCCGGAACGGGGAGGGGGACCCGGCCGGCCTGGTGGTGAAGCGCCGCATCCCGTCGCTCGGCCTCTGCGGGATGCCGGAGGCGGAGCTGGAATTCCACGACCTGGCCGTGGCGGATGACATGGTGCTGCGCGCCCCGGGCGGCTGGCAGCGCGGCTTCGGCCGGCTGATCGATGCCTATAACGGCCAGCGCGTCGGCGCCGCGACCGTGGCGCTGGGCCTGGCCGCCGGCGCGCATGACCATGCCCTGGCCCGGGCCGGAGACCGCCGGCAATTCGGCCGGCCGATCGCGGAGTTCCAGGGGCTCGGCTGGATGCTGGCCGACATGTCGATCGAGTTGGAAGCCGCCCGCGCCCTGATCCACCGTGCCGCCCGCAGCGCCGGCCCGGCCGGTTTCCCCGACCGCCTCGCCGCCGCCCAGGCCAAGGTTTTCGCCAGCGAAATGGCCATCCGCGTCACCAACTCGGCGCTGCAAGTCTGGGGCGCTGCCGGATATTCGAAGGACAACCCGATGGAGCGCTACCTGCGGGATGCGCGCATGTTCGCCATCGCCGGCGGCACGGCGCAGGTGCTGCGGAACCAGGTGGCGGAGCAGATCCTGGGGCGGAAGCTGCCGCAGACGCGCGATGGCTGGCTGAAGCTGATCGCGCAGGAGCAGTCGGCCGGCAAGCTGGCGGCGGATTGATGGCGGCCCAGTGGGCACCGCCCCCCTGCACCGGGGCCCATTGACGATGGTCCAGGGGGCTCTGCCCCCTGGCGGATGGGGCATGGGGAAGGCAGCGCCTTCCCCATCACGCCGTCACCCGTATCGCGTGCCCGACAGCCGCAGCATCGTCCGCAGGATGGCATTGACGGCGTGGGGGCAGGAGCCGTTGTGGTCCTTGAAGGCCTTGCCGCAGGCCTCCTTCAGCTTGGCCAGCGCGGCGGCATCCTTCGGCGTCTCCAGGGAGGCGTTGAAACCGCCCGGCAGCACACCATCCAGCCCGGTTGAAGCCGCCTCGTTCATGCCCATTCCCCCCGGCGGCGTGGCTGATCCAACCGCTGGGGGGGCGGTATCGCTTTCGATGTCCGAAACCATTTCGTGGCACTTCGCGGCCGCCGCGGGGGGCGCCCGGGAGCCTCCCGGGACCGGCCCAAGGTTGACAGTCCCGTCCTTGCCGCCTATCCCGCCGCACCCCACCAGGACCACGACCATGAAGATCCGCAACAGCCTCAAGACCGCCAAGACCCGCGACAAGAACTGCTTCCTGGTTCGCCGCAAGGGCCGCGTCTACGTGCTGAACAAGAAGAACCCGCGCCTGAAGGCCCGCCAGGGCTGAGGCTGCGCGCCCCGGGCTACAAGCCCGGGGATGCTTTCGTGGGGTTCTGAAAGCCGCGCCGGGGCAACCCGGCGCGGTTTTCCGTCGTGCGCGCTGGCCCGCCTCAGCGTGGGATCAGGCGCTCCGTCCCCACGCCGCCCTCGCGCCCCGCGGTCCAACTGCCGAGCATCGTCCCATCCGGCCCGATGTCGTACAGCACGGCGCCCAGCGTACCGCCCTGCGTGTAGGCCACGGCCAGCACCTTGCCGTTGGACACGCCGATGCCGTTGATCGTCTCCCCGCCCACGCGCCAGGACAGCCGCCAGGTCTGCGGCCCCGTGGGCGTGAACTGCACCGCGCCGGTGTAGCGCGTGCCATCCCCGCCCACGCCTTCCACCGCGTAGAAGCCCGCGCGCTGCGCCGCGGCGGGGCTGGCCAGCATCGGCAGCGCCAGGGCCGTGGCTGCCAACATCAATCGTAGCATGGTGCCTCCTTCTTCCATTGGCGCCCCCGTCCTGCCACGGCCCGGTTACGCAAGGGTCAAGGGCCGCATGGTCGCCCGCTTGCCGCAAGCGCGCCGCGCCGCCATCTTCCTCGCAACCAGAACGCCCCCCCCAGAAGCTGGTCCACGGGAAACGAGGTCTCCATGATCGCGCTGCCGCCGCCGAAGCCCGGTATCCTTGCCCGGCGCGACGAGATCATCGCCGCGCTCCGCAGCTTCATCCCCGGGGAAGGCGTGATCGGCGACGCCACCCGCCTGAAACCCTATGAGACCGACGGTCTCTCCGCCTATCGCCAGCCGCCGCTCGCGGTGGTGCTGCCGACGACGACGGAGCAGGTGGCGGCCGTGATGCGGTACTGCCACCAGCAGGGCATCCGCGTGGTCCCCCGCGGCGCTGGCACCTCGCTATCCGGCGGTGCGCTGCCGCTGGAGGATGCGGTGGTCATCGGCCTGATGCGCATGAACCGCATCCTGGAGATCGATTTCGACGACCGGCTCGCGGTGGTGGAGGCCGGCGTCACCAACCTCGGCATCACCAAGGCCGTGGAGCATGAGGGCTTCTTCTACGCCCCCGACCCCTCCTCCCAACTGGCCTGCATGATCGGCGGCAACGTCAACATGAACTCCGGCGGCGCGCATTGCCTGAAGTATGGCGTCACCGCCAACAACCTGCTCGGCCTGAAGCTGGTGACGCCGGAAGGCGAGATCGTCGAGGTCGGCGGCGATCACCTGGACACCGCCGGCTATGACTGGCTCGGCCTGATGACGGGCAGCGAGGGCATGCTCGGCATCGTCACCGAAGTCACCGTCCGCATCCTGCGTGGCCCGGAAGGGGCGCGCGCGATGCTCGCCGCCTTCAAGGGCACGGAGATCGCCGGCGCCGCGGTGGACGCCATTATCGGCAGCGGCATCATCCCCGTGGCGCTGGAGTTCATGGACAAGCCCTGCATCCATGCCTGCGAGGCCTTCGCCCATGCCGGCTACCCGCTGGACGCCGAGGCGATGCTGATCATCGAGGTCGAGGGCAGCGTCGCCGAGCAGGATTTTCTCCTGAACCGCATCAAGGAGATCTGCGCCCGCTTCGACCCGATCAGCCTGAAGGTCGCGACGAGCGTCGAGGAATCCATGGCGATCTGGAAGGGCCGCAAGGGGGCCTTCGGCGCGGTCGGCCGCATCTCCCCCGACTATCTCTGCATGGACGGCACCATCCCGACCGGGGAGCTTCCCTTCGTGCTGAAGCGGATCGGGGAGATGAGCACGCAATACGGCCTGCAGGTCGCCAACGTCTTCCACGCCGGCGACGGCAACCTCCATCCGCTGATCATGTTCGATGCCAACAATCCCGACAGCTTCCGGCGCGCGGAGGATTTCGGCGCCGACATCCTGAAGCTCTGCGTCGAGGTCGGCGGCTGCCTGACCGGCGAGCATGGCGTGGGCGTCGAGAAGCGGGACCTCATGCATGTCCAGTTCCAGCCCCATGAACTGGCCCAGCAGCGCGCCATCAAGACGGCCTTCGACCCCGCCTGGCTGCTGAACCCGCACAAGGTCTTCCCGCTGGAAGCCCTTCCCCAGTGAACGCGCCGGATACCGAGGCCGGCATCGTGGCGGCCGTGCTGGCCGCCCGCGTGCCGCTGGCGATCGAGGGCAATGGATCGAAGCGCGGCCTGCTCCGCCCCGTCCAGGCGGCGGAGACGCTCTCCACCCGAAACCTCTCCGGCATCACCCTCTACAAGCCGACCGAGATGGTCCTCTCCGCCCGCGCCGGCACGACGCTGCCGGAGATCGAGGCGGTGCTGGCGGAACGTGGCCAGATGCTGGCGCCGGAGCCCATCGATGTGCGCGCCATCTTCGGCGGCACGCAGCCAGCGACCCTCGGCGGCACCGTCGCCACCAACCTCTCCGGTCCGCGGCGGATCAATGCGGGATCGGTGCGGGACCATCTGCTCGGCATTCGCTTCGTTAATGGCAAGGGCGAGGTGGTGCGCAGCGGCGGCCGTGTGCTGAAGAACGTCACGGGCCTCGACCTCTGCAAGCTGCTGGCCGGCAGCCATGGCACGCTGGGCGTGCTGACCGAGATCACCATGAAGGTCCTGCCGGCCACCGAGGCGACGGCCACCCTCAAGGTCTCGGTCCCCGATTTGGCGGCCGGCATCCGCGCGCTGAGTGCCGGCCTCACCAGCCCCTACGGCGTCACCGGCGCCGCCCTGCTGCCGGACAGCCTGACCGCCCTGCTGCGGCTCGAGGATTTTTCCGAATCCGTCACCTACCGGTCCGGCCGCCTGCGCGCCGACCTCGAGAAACTGGGCGGCGTCACGCTGGTGGAGGGCGATGAATCCCGCGCCCTCTGGCGCCAAATCCGGGATGCCGAACCGCTCGCCGCAGCGCCTGACGATGCCATCTGGCGCCTGTCCGTCCGCCCCTCCGCCGCGCCCGCGCTGGTCGCGTCCCTGGCGCAGGCCTTCGGCGCGCGGACCCTGCTGGATTGGGGCGGCGGCCTGGTCTGGGTCGCCGGCCCCGCCACGGAAGCCGCGCATCAGGCGGTGGTCGCCGCCACCCAGGCCGCGCGCGGCAGCCACACCCTGTTCCGCGCTCCCGAACCGCTGCGCGCCGCCGTGGCCGTCATCCCCGACGAGGCCCCGGCGCTGGCCGCCATCGCCGCCCGCGTGAAGGCCGCGCTGGACCCGGCCGGCCTGTTCAACCCCGGGCGGATGAGGGCCGGGACGTGACCGGCCTGCGGGTCGCGATCTGCGGCCTCCACCTGGAGGTCAACGCCTTCTCCCCCCTCACCACCCGCCAGGACTTCGAAGCCCTGTCCTGGGTTGAAGGTGAGGCCATCACCGAAGCCGGCCGCGCCCCCGTCTCCGCGACACCGGCCGAGGTTCCCGGCTTCTACCGCCGCATGGACGAAACCGGCCCCTGGCAGCCCATCCCCCTCATCATGATCAGCGCGCCGCCCGGCGGCATGATGGAGCCCGGGCTGTTCCCCGATTTCATGGCCCGCCTGGCCAGGCACCTCGACGCCGCCGGCCCGATCGACGCCGTCTATGTCGGCAGCCACGGCGCCAGCCGGTCGGTCGAGGAAGCGGACACGGACGGCGCCATCCTCGCCCTGCTGCGCGAACGCCTCGGCCCGGATGTGCCGATCGTCGGCACGCTCGATTTGCATTGCAATGTCAGCGACCGCCAGGTGGCCCTCGCCGACCTCCTCATCGGCTACCGCACCAACCCCCATGTGGACATGCGCGAAAGGGCCGCGGAGGCCGCGGACGCCATCCGCCACCTGCTGGCGACGCACGAACGGCCGGAGAGCCACTTCATCCGCCTGCCGCTGACGCCGCCGACCGTCACGCTGCTGACCGCCGAACGATCCCCCTATGCCGACGCCATCCGGCAGGGAGTCGCGATGCGCGAATCGGACCCCGACCTGCTCGGCATCTCCGTCACCGGCGGCTTCGCCTATACCGACATCCCGAAATGTGGCCTCTGCGTCTGGGCGACCGCGCGGGCAGGGCAGGGGGCCAAGGCCCGCGCCGCCGCCGAGTCGCTCGCCACCGCCATCTGGACCAACCGCGCCGCCCTCTCCCGCACCCTGACCAGCATCGAGGCCGCGGTGGCGGAGGCGGTCGCGACCGGCGCGGACCCCGCCCGGCCGCGCCTGATCCTGGCCGATGTCGCGGACAACCCCGGCGGCGGCGGCGGCGGCAACACCACCGCGCTGCTGGCGGCGCTCCACGCATCCGGCGCGAAGGGGGTCGTCTTCGGCGTGCTGGTGGATCCGGTCCTGGCCGCGGCGGCCCATGCCGCCGGGCAGGGCGCGCGGATCGAGGCCGTGGCCAATGCCACCCCGTCCCCGTTTGCGGAAACCTTCCGCGCCACCGCCCGCGTGCGCGCCCTGTCGGATGGCCATGGCGTCGGCCGCCGCGGTGGCCTGGCCGGCCGCGCCTTCACCCTCGGCCCCTCGGCGCTGCTGGAACTGGAGGGCAGCGGTCTTCTGCTCGCCGTCGGATCGCTCCGCCGGCAATTGCAGGACCCGGCCATGCTGGAAATGCTGGGCGTCGATGTGGACGCCGCCCGCACCATCGTCGTGAAGTCCCGCGGCCATTTCCGCGCGGGCTTCGACATCTATGCAGGCCCGGACCGCACCTGGGAGGTCGATGCCCCCGGCCTGGTCAGCCCCGTCCTGTCGCGCTTCGCCTTCACCGGCCTGCCGCGCCCCGTCTTCCCGCTGGATGACAGGGCCGCCTGGCCGTAGCGGGTCAGCGGCTGGCCTGTTCCCGGCGGTCGCCCCGGCGTCGGTCGCCGTCGCGCCGGTCCGCCTTCACGCCGCCATTCACCCGCAGCAGCGCCTGCTGGCGGGCAGCCTCGACCGGCCCCAGCCACGCGATGCGCGACTCCGTCAGGGACTGGTCCGTCACCGGGCGATGCCGGCCTTGGTCGTTCCGCATTCTGCGTTCCTCCGATCCACGGAGCATATGGGAGCCGGTTTGAATCCGTCGATGGAGAAGTGTCATGAAATCGGCATCCTGCGTCGCAAGTTGCAAGTCGCCCGTCCTGGGCGGGTGATCTTCGCAAGCCGCGTGCCGCCCGCTTCCCCGACGGCGCCCCAGGCCCCATCTTCCTCCCCCCAGGGGGACGGGGCAGGGGACGAGCCACGATGCAGACCAGTTTCACCGCCGAGCAGTTGCGCGACCCCGACATGGCGGAGAGCAACCGCATCCTCCGCACCTGCGTGCATTGCGGCTTCTGCACCGCCACCTGCCCGACCTTCGCCTTGCTGGGCGACGAGCTGGATAGTCCCCGCGGCCGCATCTACCTCATCAAGGACATGCTGGAGAATGACCGCCCCGCGACGGCGGAAGTGGTCAAGCATGTGGACCGCTGCCTCTCCTGCCTCTCCTGCATGACCACCTGCCCCTCGGGCGTGAACTACATGCACCTGGTCGATCACGCCCGCCGGCATATCGAGGAAACCTACCAGCGCCCGAAGGCCGAACGCGCGCTGCGCCGCCTGCTGTCCTTTCTGCTGCCCCACCCCACGCGCTTCCGCCTGGCCCTCATTGGCGCCTCCCTCGGCCGGCCCTTCGCGCGCTTCGTCCCCGGCACGTCGATGACCGCCCAGCGGCTCCGCGCCATGCTGAAGCTGGCGCCCGTGAATGTGCCCTCGCCCAGCGCGCTGGACCGCCCCGGCATCCACAAGGCGGTGGGCGAACGCCGCGGCCGGGTCGCGCTGCTCACGGGCTGCGCCCAGCAGGTCCTCGCCCCCTCCATCAACGACGCCACCATCCGCCTGCTGACGCGCATGGGGATCGAAGTGGTGGTGACCCGCGAACAGGGCTGCTGCGGCGCGCTCGACCACCATATGGGCCACCACGACCCCGCCATGGCGCTGGCCCGTGCCAATATCGCCGCCTGGACCGCGGAGCCTGACCTCGACGGCATCATCATCAATGCCTCGGGCTGCGGGACCACGGTGAAGGATTACGGCTTCATGTTCCGCGCGGAGCCCGGCGACTGGCCCGCCAGGGCCGAGCGGGTCAGTGCGCTGGCCATGGATATCTCGGAGGCCCTGCTGAAATTCGGCTACGCGCCGACCCGGCCGGCCCCCGGCCTGACGGTCGCCTATCACGCCGCCTGTTCCCTCCAGCACGGGCAGAAGATCACCGCCGCGCCCAAGGACCTGCTGAAGCGCGCCGGCTTCACGGTGAAGGAACCGGCGGAGGGGCACCTCTGCTGCGGCAGCGCCGGCACCTACAACATTCTGCAGCCCGAAATCGCGGGGCAACTCCGGGACCGGAAGCTGTCGAACCTCGACCGCACCCGCGCGGACCTGATCGCCGCCGGCAATATCGGCTGCCTGACCCAGCTCAGCGGCGGGACCATGCCCACCGTGCACACCGTGGAGTTGCTGGACTGGATGGCCGGTGGTTCGGAACCGCCCGCGGTCACCGCCGCGCTGAAGAAGTCCCGCTTACCCGGAGAAGCTTGACAGCCCGGCGGCCCCCGGCTTCCTGCGGCGCAAAACCCGCCGAGAGGAAGCCCATGCGCCGCCGTCACCTGCTCGCTGCCCTGCCGCTGATCGCCGCGCCCCGCCTGGCGCTGGCCCAGGGAAGCGCAGTCCCGGCGAACTGGCCGGAACGCCCCGTCTCCCTCGTCGTCCCCTTCACCCCCGGCGGCTCCACCGACATCGCCGCCCGCATCATCGCCGAACGCCTGGCGCCCCGGCTCGGCCCCAATGCCCGCCTGGTGATCGAGAACCGCGCCGGCGCCGGCGGGTCGCTGGGGGCCGATGTCGTCAAGCGCGCCAACCCGGATGGCTACACGCTGCTGGTGGCGACCGCCTCCTCCCACGGCACCAACCCTGCCGCCCTGCCGCAGACCACCCCCTACGACGCGCTGGAGGACTTCTCCTCGATTGCCATCCTCGGCGGAGGGCCGATGGTCATCGTGGTGCCGGGCCGGTCGCGCTTCCGCAGCATCCAGGACCTGATCGCCGCCATGCGCGCGGAACCCGGGCGGCTGTCCTTCGCCACCTCCGGCGCCGGCGGCATCGGGCACCTCACCGGCGAATACTTCATGGCCCGCGCCGGCGGCCCCGCCGGGCCGCTGCGCTCCGAACACATTCCCTACCGCGGCGGCGCCCAGGTCCTGGCCGCCATGGCCGCGGGCGAAGTGGACTGGTCCTGCGAGGTCCTGGCCTCCGCGGCGCCGCACCTGCGGGACGGCACCTCCCGCGGCCTGGCCATCTCCGGCCGCACCCGCCACCCGCTGATGCCGGACCTTCCCACCCTCGCCGAATCGGGCCTGGCGGATTTCGACGTCACCACCTGGAACATGCTGCTCGGCCCGAAGAACCTGCCGGCCGCCCTCACCACCCGCCTGAACGAAGCCGTCAACGCCACCCTCGCCGAACCCCAGGTGCGCGAACGCATGGCCAATGCCGGCGTCGATGCCGCAGCCCCCAACAGCCCGGCCGAGGCCCGCGCCTTCCTGGCGGCCGAACTCGCGAAGTTCCGGGACATCGTCCGGGTGGCGGGGATCGCCTTGGGGCGATGAGGGCGCTGTTGCGCCAGCGATTCGCGAGGGGCGCTGCCCCTCGCGCTCCCCGCCGAGGGGCAGCGGCCCCTCGGAACCCATGAGATTGGTCGATGGAGGGAGGGGCACGGCGCTACCGCGGGTTCGGAGCGCGCGAGGAGCCCCTCCCTCCATCGACCAATAGCCTCGCGGTCCAGGGTCCCGCTGGACCCTGGTGGGGGGTGCCGGGGGGCAAAGCCCCCTGGCGACATCACCCGCGCGACACGGCCCTCACCGTCCCAGCCACTCCAGCAGCACCCGGTTGAAGTCCCCGGGCTTCTCGACGTTCGGCAGGTGGCGGGCCTCGGGGATGCTGATGAAGCGCCCGTCCGGCACCAGGCTTGCGATGCGCTGGCCTTCGGCGGGGGGCACCGCGTGGTCGTCCTCCCCGCACAGCACCAGGGTTGGGATCGCCAGGCTGGGCAGGCGGGCCACGTGGCTGAAGCGCATGATGGCTTCGACGCAGCCGCAATAGCCATCGGCGGTGGTGGCTTCGATGGTGGCCAGGATCTCCGCCCAGCGGGCGGGGTTCGCGGCCTGGAAGGCCGGTGTCAGCCAGCGCTCGATGGTGCCCTGGGCCACCGGCTGCACCGATCCGGCGGCGCGGACGGCGGCCAGGCGCGGCCCCCAGATGGCGTCCGCGTTCGGCAGGGATTCCGGCAGCGCGTCGCAGATCACGATGCTCCGCAGCAGCCCGGGATGGTCCAGCGCCAGCGCCTGGCCGCTCATGCCGCCGAGCGAGAGCCCGACATAGTCCACGGGGCCGAGGTCGAGGCGCCGCAGCATGAAGGCCAGGTCGTCGCCGAGCATCGCCATGGTGTAGGCGCCGGCGGTGGCGCCGCTGCCGCCATGGCCGCGCAGGTCGATCCGCAGCACGCGATGGCCGGCCGCCAGCAGCACCGGCACCTGTTCGGCCCACATGCCGCTGTCGGCACCCAGCGAGTGGACCAGGCAGACCGTCCGGGCGCCCGGCGCGCCCAGCAGGTCGGCGGAGAGGGTCACGCCGTCCGGCGTCCGGATCAGCATGGCGTCAGTCGATCTGGATGTTGATGGTGCGCACCACCTCGCGCCAGCTGCGCACTTCCTCCGCCACGTAGGCCTGGGCCTGCTGGACGTTGCCGCCGATCGGGTCGAAGCCCGCGGCGGCCAGGCGCTGCTGGAAGGCGGGCAGGGCCATGACGCGCTGGATGTCGGCGTTGACCTTCGCCAGCACGGCGGGCGGCACCGCGGCGGGGTAGAGCACCGCGACCCAGGCGACATCGATGATGGGCGGGAAGCCCGCCTCCGCCACCGTCGGCACGTCCAGCATGGTGGAATTGCGCGTGGCGCTGGTCACCGCCAGGCCGCGCGCCTGCCGCCCCTGCACCTGCGACACGGCGGAGGGGAGGGAGGTCGCGACCATGTCCACCGTGCCCGCCAGCAGTGCCAGCATGGCGGGGCCGGCGCCGGTGAAGGGGATGTGCTGCGCATCGACGCCGCCTTCGCGCTTGAAGAGCAGTTCCGCCGAGAGATGGGCCGCGACGCCGACGCCGGCGGTGCCGTAGTTGATCGGCCGCCGCCGCCCCAGCTCCACCAGGTCCCGCATCGTGCGCACGGGGCTGTCGGCGCGCACGACGAACAGGTTCGGCGTTCCCGCCACCACGCCCGCCACGGCGAATTCCTCCGGCCGGTAGCCGGGCGCGCGGGACAGGCTCGGGTTGATCGCGAAGGCGCCGGTGGTGACCAGCGCCGTGTAGCCATCCGCCGTGGCGCGCGCGATCTGCTGCGCGGCGACGTTGCCGCCGGCGCCGCCGCGATTCTCCACGACCACCGGGTGGCGCCAGATCTCCGCCAGGTATTCGCCCAGCATCCGCCCGATCAGGTCGGCGAATCCGCCGGGGGCGAAGGCGACGACGAAGCGCACCGGCCGTTCCGGCCAGGCCGGCTGCGCCTGTGCGAGGCCGGTTGCGGGCAGCGTCAGGGCCGCCCCGAGAATGCCTCGTCTTGTCGTCATGTGGGATTTCCTCCGCCGGTTGACCGCCTTTACGCAGCGCGGCCCGAACCGACAACCCAAGGCTTGCGCGCCGGGGTGGGGATGCCGAATTCTTCCCTCATGGTCCATCGCCTGGCGCTGTCGCTCCTCCTCCTCGCCGCACCGGCCACGCCCGTTTGGGCGCAGCCCGCCACGCCGCCCGCGCGCCCCAACCCGGCGGAGACCCGCCGCGCGGAGCTGGACCGGCTGTTCGAGGCGCTGAAGGCCGCCCCCGACACCCAGGGCGGCCAACTGGTCGAAACACGCATCCGCGCCCTCTGGAGCCAGTCGGTCTCCCCGGCCACCGGCCTGCTGCTGCGCCGCGGGCTGCGCAACCTGCAGGGGAATGAGGCCGCGGAAGCGCTGGAGGATTTCGACGCCGCCCTGGTGCTCGACCCCGCCGCGGCCGATGCCTGGCTGCTGCGTGCCCGCGCCCAGGCGCGGCTCGGCGACCGCGTGGCGGCGGCGGGCGATTTGCGGGAGGCGCTGCGCCTGGAGCCCCGCCATTTCGGTGCCCTGCTGCAATTGTCCGAGTTGCAGGACGAAGCCGGCGACCTGGCCGGCGCGCTGCGCAGCCTGGATGCCGCGCTGGCGCTGCACCCCAGGATGCCGGGCGGGACGGAGCGGCGCCGTGAACTGGCCCGGCGCGCGGAAGGCGACGCGCTGTAGGAAAACGCTGGCGCCTGCCTCTCTGTTCCTGTTATGTTCCGTTTCACCATCGCCCGTTCCCCCGCGCGCGGTGGCCTCTCCCTCCCAGTGGCCTACCCTGCCCCCTCTCCCCCCATCGGGGGGAGGGGGAGGCTTGTCGGTCCTGGCGGCGCCAAGCCCGGCTGGAATCGCGTCTAAACGGGCTAAAACGGCTAAAACGGCTAAATCGGCTTAAGGACGGAGGGCGGCACGCCGCCGCAACCCGCGGATGGTCCCCGCCCACCGGATCGCGTCACAACCCGCCACCGAACCCCGGAGGCCCCGACCATGCCCGACGCCATGCCCGACCCCGACGCGCTTCGCTGGCAGGCCGTGCTGGCGCGGGACCCCGCGCTCGCCGGCGCGCCCTTCCTCTATGCCGTCACCACCCAGGGCGTCTTCTGCAAGCCTGGCTGCCCCTCCCGCCCCCCGCTCCGCCGCAATACCCGCTTCTACGCCGATGCCCCGCAGGCCGAGGCCGCCGGCTTCCGCGCCTGCAAGCGCTGCGACCCCAAGGGCGATCGCGCGCGCCTGCATGCCGAGGCCGTCGCCGCCGCCTGCGCCCTGATCGAGGCGGCGGAAACGATCCCGAGCCTGGAGACGCTCGCCGCCCGGGCCGGCTATGCGCGCCACCATTTTCTCCGGTTGTTCCGGGACATCACCGGCGTCACGCCGCGCAGCTATGCGGAAGGCGTGCGCGCCCGCCGCCTGCAAGCCGCGCTCGCGGCCGGGGACCGCGTGGCGGATGCGGTGGCGGGCGCCGGCTTCGGCAGCGAATCGCGGGTCTATGAGGATACCGCCCGCCACCTCGGCATGACCCCCGGCGCCGCCCGCCGCGGCGGGGAGGGGGAGGTGATCCGCATCGCCCGCGCCGACAGCGCCATGGGCCCGCTGCTGGTGGGCGCGACCGGGGCCGGCATCTGCTTCATCGGCTTCAACGAGACGCCCGCCGCGCTGGAAGGCGACCTCCGCGCCCGCTTCCCGAGCGCCCGGATCGAGGAAGCGCCGGAAGCCCTGGCCGAGACCATCCGCCAGGTGACGTCCTTCATCGAGGAACCGGCAGCCGCCCTCGCCCTGCCCCTCGACCTTCGCGGCACCGCCTTCCAGCGGCGGGTGTGGGAGGCGCTGGTGGCGATCCCGCTGGGGGAGACGCGCACCTATTCCGGCCTGGCGGCGGCCATGGGCCAGCCCGCCGCGACGCGCGCCGTGGCGCGGGCCTGCGCGCAGAACCCGGTGGCCCTCGCCGTGCCGTGCCACCGCGTCATCGGCGCCAGCGGCGACCTCACGGGCTATCGCTGGGGTGTGCCGCGCAAGGCCGCGTTGCTGGCGGGCGAAAGGCGCGCCAGGGGGCGATAGGTCAGGGGGCGATAGGTCAGGGGCGATAGGTCAGGGGCGATAGGTCAGGGGCGATAGGTCAGTTCGGTGCGGGCGTGGGTCGCGCCGCGGGCGGCGTGGCGGGCGCCGGCGTCGCGGCGGGCGCAGCCGAGGCGGCAGGCGCCGGCGGCGTAGCGGACGCGGCCGGGGGTACGGGCGCGGCCGCGCGGGGCACCAGCCTTTCGCGCGCATTCGCGGGCGCGCCGACGATGGTCCACTCCCCATCCATGCTGCCATCGGGGTTCAGCGTGTAGATCCCCATGCCCGGCCGGGACGCCAGGCCATAGGCGACGGAGATCGTGCGCCCGGAGGCAAAGCCCACCCCCTCCACCACCTGGCCCGAGATCCGCCAGGCAATGAAGAAGGAGGACAGGCCCGCGGCCCGGATCTGCGCCACGCCGGTATAGGGCGAGCCATCCAGGTTGATCCCCGTCACGTCATAGACCCCCTCCCGCTGCGCCGCCGCCGGGGAGGCCAGGGCGGCAAGCAGGGGCAGGGCAAGGGCAAGGCGTCGGGCGGTCATCGTCGCGGCTCCTGGCAGGCGGACGCAAGGAAGACGCAGCGCCCGCCTTCGTCAACTGTCGCCCTATTTGACGATGGCGACCCGCAGCGCATTGGTCGTGCCCGGCGTGCCGAAGGGCACGCCCGCCGTCACCACCACCTCGTCCCCATGCTTCGCGAAGCCTTCCTGGCTGGCGGCGCGGATGGCCTTGGCGACCATGTCCGTCATCGAATGCGGCTCCACCGACATCAGCGGATGCACCCCCCACACCACCGCCATGCGGCGGGAGGTCTGGAGCGAGGCGGTCAGGCCGAGGATCGGGCAGCTCGGCCGTTCCCGCGCCACGCGCAGCGTGGTGGACCCGGTGGAGGTGAAGGTCGCGATCACCTCCGCCTCGATCGTCTGTGCCACCTGGCGCGCCGCGGCGGCGATGGCGCCGGCGGAGGTCTTCTCGGGGGAGGGCCGCTCCGCATCCGTCAGCGTCCGCCAGCCCGGATCGCCTTCGACGCGGGCGATGATGCGGTCCATGATGTTCACGGCCTCGAAGGGGAACTGCCCCGCCGCGGTTTCCGCCGACAGCATCACCGCATCCGCGCCGTCGAACACCGCCGTCGCGACGTCCGAGGCTTCGGCCCGGGTCGGGGAGGGGGCGGTGATCATGCTCTCCAGCATCTGCGTCGCCACCACCACGGGCTTGCCCGCGGCGCGCGCCGTGCGGACGATCCGCTTCTGGATCAGCGGCACTTCCTCCGGCGGGCATTCCACGCCGAGGTCGCCGCGCGCCACCATCACGCAATCCGCCAGCGCCACGATGGCGTCGAGGTTCTCGACCGCCTGCGGCTTCTCCATCTTCACCATGATCCAGGCCCGGCCGGCCGCGATCTGCTTGGCCTCGATCACATCCTCCGGCCGCTGCACGAAGCTGAGGCCGATGTATTCGACGCCCTGCTCCAGCACGAAGGCCAGGTCCGCGCGGTCCTTTTCCGTCAGCGCGGGGATCGGCAGCACTACATCGGGCACGTTCACGCCCTTGCGGTCGGACAGCGCGCCGCCGACCAGCACCTCCGTCTCCAGGTGGTCCTCCCGCTTGTGCAGCACGCGCAGCCGCAGCTTGCCGTCATCCAGCAGCAGCGTGGTGCCGATGCCGGCGGCGGAGATGATCTCGGGGTGCGGCAACTGGACGCGGCGGACGTCGCCGGGATTGGGGCTGAGGTCGAGGCGGAATTTCTGCCCCGTCTGCAACTGCACCCGCCCGCCCTGGAACTTGCCGACCCGCAGCTTCGGGCCCTGCACATCCGCCAGGATGCCGATCGGCCGGTCCACCTTCTGCTCCAGCGCCCGGATGATGGCGATCCGCTCCGCATGGTCGGCGTGGGAGCCGTGGGAGAAGTTCAGCCGGAACACGTCGGCGCCCGCGCGGAACAGGCGCTCGATCACCTCCGCCGAGGAGGATGCCGGGCCGAGGGTCGCGATGATCTTCGTCCGGCGCCGGCGTCGCAGCGGGATTCGTGTGGCCATGATTCTCGGGAATCCTTCGCGGCGTGGGGTCTCGGGCAGCACCTCCGGCACGTCGGACCGGACGGTGGTGGGCGGCACGCCTAGGGCACGCGCCACTTCGGCAACGCGGTCGTCCGGCACGCGCTTCCATTGGGAAACAGCGGCGGTGGAGATGCCGAGGGCGGTTGCGATACGGGTGACGGCGCCCCGCTGGGTCAGCAGGGCTTCAAGGGCTGGGTCGCGCATGGGCTTACCTTAGGTCAAATAAGCCATCGACGCCAGTTTCGGATTGTAGCTTAATTTACGTAAGTATCGGCGCGCTGCGGCCTGGGTGTTACACACCGGCCACCAGGGGGTGTGGCCCATCCGCCACATGCCCCCCGAATCATTTTTCGCCCTGGCGACTTTTCCGGGGAACCGCGTTGGGACCTACGGACACGGTGGCCAGCACGGCCGCTGGGCAGCCCGTCCGGCCTTCCCACGGAGACACGCTCATGAGCCTCAGAAATACCCTCCTCGCCACCACGTTGCTGGCGCTGCCCATCACGGCGGCGCAGGCGCAGCAGGTCAACGGCCTCTATATCGGCGCCGGCGCCGGCGTGAACTGGCTGATGGATGCCGATTTGTCGGCGACCGGCCAGCTCGGCCAGTCCCTCGCCGCCGGCGGCCGCAGCACCCGCGGCGATATCTCCTTCGACATGGCCTATGTCGGCGTCGTCAGCCTCGGCTACGGCTTCGGCAACGGCGTCCGCGCGGAACTCGAAGGCAGCTTCCGGGAGAACGAGGTCGACAGCATCTCCGGCTTCGGCGGCACCACCAACGCCACCGGCAAGGCCCGCAGCTACGGCGTGATGGCGAATGCGCTGTATGATTTCGACCTCGGCCTGAACTTCGGCGGCTTCTCCTTCCAGCCCTATGTCGGCGTCGGCGCCGGCTATGTCTGGCGCGAATTCGACAATGTCCGCGCCAATGTCCTCGGCGGCCAGGTCCGCACCGACGGCACCGATGGCCGCTTCGCCTACCAGGCCATCGCCGGCGCCTCCGTGCCGCTGACCGCCTGGGCCCCGGGCCTCGCCTTCACGGCGGAATACCGCTTCATGGGCACGCTGGAGCACAAGCTCGATACCAGCAGCGGCGGTGGTTCCTTCACGGTCTCCCGCGGCGATACCCGCAGCGAGAACTACAACCACTCCATCCTGCTCGGCATCCGCTACGCCTTCGGCCAGACGCCGCCGCCGGCGCCGGTCGTGGCCCCGGCCGCGCCCGTCGTCGCCGCCCCGGCACCCGCGCGCACCTACCTGGTGTTCTTCGACTTCGACCGCGCCGATTTGACGGACCGTGCCCGCCAGATCATCGCGGACGCCGCGCAGAATTCCGGCCGGGTGCAGACCACGCGGATCGAGGTGGCCGGCCACGCCGACCGCGCCGGCACGCCGCAGTACAACCAGCGCCTGTCCGAACGCCGCGCCGCGGCGGTGGCGAGCGAGCTGGAGCGCCAGGGCGTCGCCCGCGGCAACATCAGCGTCCAGGCCTTCGGCGAGAGCCGCCCGCTGGTCGCGACCGCCGACGGGGTGCGGGAGCCGCAGAACCGCCGCGTCGAGATCGTGCTGCGCTGATCTCGCCCGCAACGGGCTGAACGAAGGCGGCCGGGGGAGCGATCCCCCGGCCGTCTTCATGTCAGGCCCTGACCACGCCACGCTCCAGGTTCGGCCACAGGAAGAAGACCCGGCCATAGGCCGCGTATTCCCGCTTCCAGGCCTGCGCCGCCAAGGCGAGGGAGGTGGCGCCCCAGAAGGCGATGTATTCGACGCCGCCGAAGTTCCACAGCCACACCGGGCCCTTGGTCATCACCACCGCATAGCCGGCCAGGGCCATGACGAAGGCGGAGACGAGCCCCATCCACTTGACCTGGATGTTGAGGGTCAGCGCCACCGCGCAGGCCAGTTCCGCGGCGATCGCCAGCCAGACCCAGAGCATCGGGGGCTGGAAGCCGATGCGCCCGAACAGCCCTGCGGCGCCTTCCAGCCCGTTCAGCTTGAAGGCGACATGCGGCAGGTAGAAGAGCCCTGCCATGAGCCGCACGGCGACGGCGGGCTCGGTCACGTCGAAGTCGGATTTCTGGAAAGCCATGAGTGCCTCCTCGGCCAGTGCGGCGCGCCGTCGGCCGGCGCGCCTTGCATGGCGGGACCTTGCGCCCGCGGAGGGGTGAGGGGCTTGATGCGGATCAATCGACCGATTTGTCGGTACGATGGCCGTCATTCACCGCGCCGATGGCGGGCTCGAAAAGCCCTCTCCCCCGGCGGGGGAGAGGGTTGGGTGAGGGGGGGCCTTCCGGCGGGTCCCGCCAGTCATCCCCGCAGCTTCGCCGTCCAGCGCCCCTCGACATGCACGGCCTCATCCGGCCCCGGCCAGGGCGGCATGGTGATGGCCACCGCCTCGAAGGCCTCGTCCGCCGCCGCGCGGAACTGGAATTCCGTGCCCAGCGGGATGCTGATGCTGATGCCCGGCACCAGGGGCGTCACTTCCTCCCGCGTCGCGTCGCGCCGCCACATCTCGCCCCGCCCCGCGACCACATACCAAAGCTCCTCCACCGTGCGATGGGTCACCGCCATGGAGACCTCGCCCGGGTTCAGCTTGAAATGCGCCATGGTCCCGCCGGCCGCGCGGACCAGCAGCCGCACCTCCGCCCCATCGGGGGCCAGCACGTCCGGCGCCTGGTGCAGCGCCCGCGTCTCGAAGGTCATGCCACCAGCACCGCCCGGAAATCGTTGACGTTGGTCAGCGTCGGCCCGGGTTCCAGCAGGTCCCCGAGGGCGCTGAACAGCGAATAGCTGTCATGACGCCCGAGAACCGATCGCGGGTCCAGGCCCTTCGCGCGGGCGCGGGCCAGGGTGTCGGGCGTCGCGATCGCGCCCGCATTGCCCTCCGACCCGTCGATCCCGTCGGTGTCGCCCATCAGCGCCCAGATGCAAGGCGCCCCGGCCAGGGTCACGGCGCAGCCCAGCAGCGCCTCCCCGTTCCGCCCGCCGCGGCCGTGGCCTTCCTTCCCGATCGTCACGGTGGTCTCCCCGCCGGAGAGCAGCACGCAGGGGCCGGGCAGGGGGTGGCCATGGGCGCGGGCGGACAGCGCGATGCCCGCGATGGCCTTGCCGAGTTCCCGCGCCTCGCCTTCCAGCGCGTCGCCCAGGATCAGCGGCGCCAAGCCCAACTCGCGCGCCTTCGCTGCCGCAGCCTCCAGCGCCATGCGCGGGGTCGCGATGAAGCGGTAGTCGACGTCGCGGAGGCGCGGGTCCCCCGGCTTCGGGCTCTCCTCCTCCCCGCGCGCCAGATGCGCCACGACGGCATCCGGCAGCGCCATCCCGTAATGCGCCACCAGCGCGCGGGCTTCCGCGAAGGTCGAGGGATCCGGCACCGTCGGCCCGCTGGCGATCACCGTCGGATCGTCGCCGGGTACGTCGCTGATCGCGAGCGTCACGACGCGCGCCGGATGCGCCGCCACCGCCAGCCGCCCGCCGGAGAAGGCCGACAGGTGCCGGCGGATGCAGTTCATCTCGTTGATCGTGGCCCCCGACGCCAGCAGCGCCCGGTTCACCGCCATCAGGTCATCGAGCGTCAGGCCCGAGGCCGGCAGGGTCGTCAGCGACGATCCGCCGCCGGAGACCAGGAACAGCACCAAATCGCGCGATGTCAGCCCGGCCACCGCATCCAGCACCCGCCGCGCGCCGGCCGCACCGGCGGCATCCGGCACGGGGTGGGACGCCTCCAGCACCTCGATCCGCGTTGTCGGATAGCCATGGGCATAGCGGGTGACGACAACGCCGGAGAGCGGCACTTCCGGCCAGGCGGCTTCCACCGCCGCCGCCATCACCGCGGCCGACTTGCCCGCCCCCACCACCACCACGCGACCATCGGCAGGTGGTTCCGGCAGGTGGCGGGCCAGCACCACCCGCGGATCGGCACTCGCCACCGCGGCGGCAAACAACTGTTCCAGCGCCGCGCGGGCGGAAGCGTCATCCCAGGCCATGCATCACCCCTCCGGCTGCGGGCGCATCATGACGGCGCGGCGGCGGCGATCAACCGCGGCGGCCCTCGGCGCGCTTGTGGAATTCTTCGTGGTATGGAAGAACGCATGCAAGATGACGCGCCCGCTCCCGACCGTCCAGGCCGCCTCAGCGCCCCAGCGCCCGCAGGATGTCCGCGCTCGCCCGGGCGCGGTGGCGGGCCAGCGCCGTCCGCGCGGCCTCCGGGTTCCCCGCCGCCAGCGCGGCCATGATCGCCTCATGCTCGATGCCGGAGGTTTCGGGCTCCGGCCGCCGTGCTGCCGTGGCGGCGCGGGCGCGCTGCGCCTGGTCCGCCGCATTCTCGGCCAGGCGCGCCAGCTTCGGGTTGCCGCAGCCCGCCAGCAGGGCGCGGTGGAAGCGGTCATCGGCTGCGGCCCAGGCCGCGCGGTCGCCCGCTTGCAGCGCCGCTACCATCACGTCGGTCGCCTCCCGCATCGCCGCCCGCGTCGCGGCGGCGGCCTCGCCGCGCGCCGCCAGCAGCGCGGCGGCCTCGCCCTCCAGCGCGATCAGCACCTGGTAGGTCTGGCGGAGGTCCTCGGGGTCGATCGGCAGCACCATCACGCCGCGGCGCGGCAGGATGCGGACCATCCCCTCATGCTGCAGCCGCAGCACGGCTTCATGCACCGGCGTGCGGGACATGCCGAGTTGGTCGGCGATCGCCTGTTCCACCGCCTCATGCCCCGGCGGCAGCAGCCCTTCCAGGATGCTGGCCTTCAGCGCCGCATAGGCGGCTTCCGCCAGGCTGGGCCGGGTGGGGGAGGGGGCGCCAGGCGTCACCCGGTCCTGTCGCAACACGCGTTCCATCCCACCACCCATACCACCAACCCATAAGGTTCCGCATCCATGCGCACCCACAAGATCGCCGCCATCCCCGCCGACGGGATCGGCCAGGAAGTCATCCCCGCCGGCCTCGCCGTGCTGCGCGCCCTGGCGGAGCGCTGCGGCGACTTCACCCTGGATGTCGAGCATTTCGACTGGGGCAGCGACTACTACCGCGCCAATGGCCGCATGATGCCGGAGGATGGGCTGGAGACGCTGAAGCGCTTCGACGCCATCTATTTCGGCGCGGTCGGCGACAAGGACCTGCCGGACGACATCACGCTGTGGGGCCTGCGGCTGAAGATCTGCCAGGGCTTCGACCAGTACGCCAATATCCGCCCGACCCGCGTCCTGCCCGGCCTCACCAGCCCGCTCCGCGCCGTGGAGCCCGGGGACATCGACTGGGTGATCGTGCGTGAGAACAGCGAGGGCGAATACGCTGGCCATGGCGGCCGCGCCCATCGCGGCCACCCCGAGGAGATCGCGACCGAGACCGCGATCTTCACCCGCGCCGGCGTCACCCGGATCATGCGCACGGCCTTCGAGATCGCGAAGTCCCGCCCGCGGCGCCTGCTGACGGTGGTGACGAAGTCCAACGCCCAGAAGCACGGCATGGTCTTCTGGGACGAGATCGCCGCCGAGGTCGCCAGGGACTATCCGACCGTCACCTGGGAGAAGGAGCTGGTGGACGCCATGGCCGCGCGGATGATCCAGCGCCCGGGCAGCATCGACACCGTCGTCGCCACCAACCTGCACGCCGACATCCTCTCCGACCTGGCCGGTGCCGTCGCGGGCTCCCTCGGCGTGGCGCCGACCGCCAATCTCGACCCGTCCCGCCGCTACCCCTCGATGTTCGAGCCCATCCACGGATCGGCCTTCGACATCGCCGGCAAGGGCGTGGCGAACCCCGTCGCCACCTTCTGGACCGCGACGATGATGCTGGAGCATCTGGGCGAGCCCGTCGCCGGCCGCCTGCTGATGGAGGCGGTGGAGCGCGTCTGCGCGGCCGGCATCCGCACCCGCGACGTCGGCGGCACCGCCACCACGGCCGAGGTCACGGAAGCCGTCATCGCCGCCATCAAGGGCGCGAATCTCTGACCCTGCCGCTCCCTCCCCCGCGCTTGCGGGGGGGGGGGGGCAGCGCGCCCTGGTCCGAGCCTTCGCTGTCACTCCCGGAGGAAACAAGCCAATGACCGTCACCCGCCGCGCTGTCCTGGGCACGCTCCTCGCCACCCCCGCCTTGGCCCAGACCGGCTTCCCCAGCCGCGCCATCACCATCACCGTTCCCTTCGCCGCCGGCGGCCCGACCGACGTCATCAGCCGCCTGGTGGCCGAAGGGATGGCAAAGGACCTCGGCCAGCCCGTGGTGGTGGAGAACACGACCGGCGCCGGCGGCACCATCGCCGCCGCCAAGGTCGCGCAGGCCAGGCCCGACGGGCATGCGCTGCTGATGCACCATATCGGCCACGCCGCCAGCGCCACGCTCTACCGCCGCCTGCCCTACAGCGTGACGGAGGGCTTCGCGCCGCTCGGCATCGCGACGGACGCGGCGATGACGCTGATCGCCCGCCCGGACTTCCCGGCCAATGACCTGGCCGGCCTGATCGCCGCGATCCGGGAGCAGGGGGACAGGCTGAACCTGGCCCATTCCGGCCTTGGCGGCGCGAACCAGCTCTGCGGCATGCTGCTGCAGGCCGCGGCGGGGCGGGCGATGACCAGCGTCGTCTTCCGCGGCAGCGCGCCGGCCATCACCGAACTCATGGCCGGCCGCATCGATGTCTTCTGCGACCAGGCCACCAACACCGCGCCCTTCATCCGCGACGGCCGCGTGAAGGCCTATGCCGTGACGCTGCCCAACCGCGTCCAGGGCCTCGACCTGCCGACCACGGCGGAAGCCGGCCAGCCCAGCATCGCGATGAGCACCTGGCATGGCCTCTACGCCCCCGCCGCCACGCCGGCGCCGATCCAGCAGCGCCTCTCGGCCGCGTTGCGCGCCGCCCTGAAGGAGGAACGGCTGCTCGCCCGCCTCGCCGATCTGGTGACGGTCGCCGCCAGCGAGGATCGCGCGACGCCCGAGTATCACCGGCGCTTCCTGGCCGAGGAGGTCGCGCGCTGGCGGCCGATCATCCAGGCCGCCGGCGAATACGCCGACTGACGCCGGGCCAGCCCCTGGCGCCGCTGGTCCTCCGCGCCCAAATTCGCGGGCTACCGGAGGACCAGCCATGCCCGATATCGACCAGCAGACCCAGACCGAGTTGGAAGCCGCGGCCTTCCGCCGCCTGGTGCAGCATCTGCGCGACCGCAACGACGTGCAGAACATCGACCTGATGACCATGGCCGGCTTCTGCCGCAACTGCCTGTCCAAGTGGTACCGCGCCGCGGCCGAGGAGAAGGGCCTGCCCCTGACCGATCCCGAGGCGCGGGAGATCATCTACGGCATGCCCTACAAGGAATGGCAGGCGAAGTACCAGAAGGAAGCGACGGCCGAGCAGAAGGCCGCCTTCGCCGCCTCCAACCCGGGCCATTGAGGGCGCCGGGGGGCAGGGCGTGGTTTGCGCCCCCCCTCTCCCACGGGTATATCGCGCCCCTTCCTAGCCCCGTCGCGCGCCCCCGTGGGCGCGCGCGGCCGCACTGCCCGGAGCACCCTTGATGAGCGACGTAGACCTGCAGGAAGCGGCCGCCAGCCGTGACCGCCAGGAGAAGGACCCGGATCCCGAGGTGGGCGGCATCGCCGTCGATCGCCTGCGCTCCATCATCGAGCGCGTCGAGCGCCTGGAGGAGGAACGCAAGGCCCTGGCCGGGGACATCAAGGACATCTTCGCGGAAGCGAAGTCCGCGGGCTTCGAGGTGAAGGTGATCAAGCAGATCATCTCCATCCGCAAGAAGGAACCCGCCGAGGTGGAGGAGCAGGAGACGCTGCTCGACCTCTATCGCCGCGCACTCGGCATGTAGTGCCGTGCCCGGGATGACGCGCCGCCATGCAGGCGCGCCCGGGCCTTCTGCCTCGGCCGCGCGCCGGCGCGGCCATGCTCCGCGGCACGATGATGCGAAAGCAGCCGGCCGCGGCGACCACCATCAAGCCGCCGCCGGGTCCTCGGTCTCCTGTGGCGCGCAGCCGAAGCGCAGCAGGTTGCCGTGCGGATCGTGAAGGTGGAATTCCTTCATGTCCCACGGCTTCACCTCGAAGGGCGAAAGCCCCGGAACGCCGCGCGCGGCGAATTCCGCATGCAGCGCCGGAACCTGCCCGCCACGGATGTAGCAGGCGGTATGTTCGGGATGGATGCGGTCGCGCGCCAGCCAGAAGTGCATCTCCATCGCATCGCGACGGACGATGGCGTAGTCCCCCCATCGCTCCCCCTGGAAGCCGAGGTGATCGCCGTAGAAGGCGAGCGTCTCCGCCAGGTCGAGGGAGGCGAGGATGGGAATGCAGCGCGCGGGATTCGTCATGCCAGGCCCCCCCGCGCGTGCCATTCCCGCCAGAAGGCTTCCGGGCCGGGCCGTGCGGGGCGGGGGCGTTCCGCCGCCGGCGTGCCGGCATAGATCCAGCCCAGCAAGACATCGGTCGCCGCGAAGCCCAGCGCGGCCTTGGCGCCGTCATCGCGCAGCGCGGCGGAAGACAGCCAGATGGCGCCCAGGCCCTGCGCGTCCAGCGCGTTCATCAGGTTCATGACACCCGCGGCGGCGCAGGCCTCCTGTTCCCAGACCGGCACCGGATGCTCCGGGCGCAGCGCCGCCCCCGCCACGATGACGACCGGCGCGCGCAGCGGCTTCGCCCGTTCCATCGCCAGCCGGTCCGGTGACGAATCCGGCGCCCGGCGAGACAGGGACTGGGCCAGCACCTCGCCCAGCGCCGCACGGGCCGCACCGCGGATCACCACGAAGCGCCAGGGCCTCAGGCCCCCGTGATCCGGCGCGCGCAACGCGGCCGCCACGGCAAGGTCGATCGCCGCATCGTCCGGCCCCGGATCGAGCAGCAGCCGCGCGGGCACGGAGGCGCGGGCAAGCAGGGCGGCCAGCGCCGGGCGATGGGCAGGGAGGGTGTCGGGCATGATCGGTTCCATCGGGGATGCCGAAGCTTACTTGCGAACGACTCGCATTCGCAATACGCTTCCACCCCGTTGGAGAACCCTGATGCCGAAACCGCCGCTCTCGCCCTTCCTGCTGGACCCGATGTCCGATCCGCTGCCCCCGGCGGGCGCGCGCCCGGCGCGTGCGGCGCTCGACCTCGACGCGGCGGCGCTCTTCGTCGTCGCCACCCTGCGAAGCTGGGTCGCCCCCCTGATCCGCCCGGGGGAGGATCATCCGGATTGCCGCGAATTGTTCGGCATGGCGGGTGTCGGCGCGCCGGGCGTCATGGCCTTCGATGCGCTGATGTCCATCATCGGTTCGCAGGCCATCCGGCTGATCGACATGCGGTGCTGCAATTGCTGCGGGGTGGGGGAGGATGAGGAAGCGATGCTGCGCCTGGTCGCCGCGCTGCAGGCGGCCGATCGCCCCGCCGGTCTTGCCGTGCTGCGGGACTGGCTGCCGGAGGACGCGGTCCCGGCGGCGCTGCACGCCGCCTGGCGCTTCGCCGCCGCCATGGCGGAAGCGGGCCTCGTCCTACGCCCCAGCGGGCGGATCATCGCCTTCCCCGCGGGCAGGACGATGCACTGACCGCGCGCGTGGCGCGGTGCCCCGCCGGGCTGGGGTTGTTTTCCCGTTCCGGCGAAGCGTATCTATCCGCGACAGGCAGCCAGGCCTGCATCGAGCCATGCTGGGGATGTGACGACGACAATGTTCTATGAGCCCAGCCGCGGCCACGGCCTGCCGCATGACCCCATCAAGGCCATCATCGCGCCACGGCCGATCGGCTGGATCTCCACGCTCGATGCCGAAGGGCGCCCGAACCTGGCGCCCTACAGCTTCTTCAACATGGTGCAGACGCGCACGCCGCTCTGCATGTTCGGCAGTGATGGGCTGAAGCACACCGCGGCGAATGCCATCGCCACCGGCGAATTCGTCTTCAACCTCGTCTCCCGCCCGCTCTTCGACGCGATGAACGCGACCTCGGCCGCGCTCGGCCAGGGTGTCGATGAGTTCGAGGCCGCGGGCCTCGCCAAGGCCGCCTGCCACAAGGTGGCCGCGCCGCGAGTCGCGGTGTCCCCCGCCGCGCTGGAATGCAAGGTCGTGCATTCGATGGAACTGCACACGGTGGACGGCACCAGCACCGGCGGCTGGCTGATCGTCGGCCAGGTCGTCGGCGTGCACATCAACGAGGATTTCCTCACCGACGGGTTGTTCGACACGGTGAAGGCGGAGGTTGTCGCCCGCTGCGGCTACCGCGATTATTCGCAAGTCACCGAGATGTTTGCCGCCCTCCGCCCGACCGACAACGGCGCCTATCGCCCCGGCGGCGGGGACCACTGAGCATGGACGGCAAGGTCGCGATCTCGATGGACAAGGTCGCCATCATCACGGCGGCGGGGCGCGGCATCGGCGCCGCGGTCGCGCAGCGCCTGTCGAAGGATGGCTGGCGCGTCGCCGTCATGTCCCCCTCCGGCAATGCCGAGAAACTGGCGGCGACCCTGCCCGACGCGCTCGGCGTCACAGGATCGGTGACCGAGGCCGCGGATATCGAGCGCCTGGTGGCGGCAACGCTCGCGAAGTGGGGCCGCATCGATGCGCTGGTGAACAATGCCGGCCACCCGCCCAAGGCGCCCCTGTTCGATTTGACGGACGCCCAGTGGCACGCCGGCTTCGACATGGTGATGCTGAGTGCGATCCGCGCGCTGCGCTGCGTGCTGCCGACCTTCCAGGCGCGGAAGTCGGGCGCCGTGGTCAACCTCTCCTCCTACGCGGCGCTGGAGCCGGAGGGCGATTTCCCCGCCACCACGCTGCGCGCCGCGCTCGGCGCCTGGACCAAGCTTGCCGCCGATACGCTGGCGCCGCAGGGCATCCGCGTGAATGCCGTGCTGCCGGGCTTCGTGGACAGCCTGCCGGAGAAGGAAGCGCGCCGCGCCCGCATCCCGCTGGGCCGCTACGCCCATGCGCCGGAAATCGCGGCCGCCGTCGCCTACCTCCTGTCCGAGGACGCCTCCTACGTCACCGGCCAGTCGCTGCGCGTCGATGGCGGGCTGACCCGGCACGTCTGAGAGGGGGCACGTCTGAGAGGGGGCACGTCTGAGAGGGGGCACGTCTGAGAGGGGGCACGTGTGAGGCGCGAGCCTCACCGCCTGAACAGCCCCTCCGTCACCGCCGCGTGCTGTTCCAGCACCACGCGGCGCTTCACCTTCATCGTCGGCGTCAGCATCCCGTTTTCGACCGAGAAGGGCGGGACCACCGCCGTGTGGCGGATGCGCTCGATGCTGGACAGCTTGCGGTTCACCCGCTCCACCGCCGCCTTGGCCTTCTCCTCCATCCCCTCCGCCGGCACCAGCAGCGCGACGATGCCGGGCCGGCCTTCGCCCGCCACCACGGCCTGGGCGATCTCGGGTTCCGCCATCAGCAGGGATTCCAGCTTGGCGGGGCTCACCATGTCGCCACCCAGCGTCTTGATGAAGTCGCGCTTGCGGTCGGTGATGCGGATGTAGCCGCCGGTGCCGATCTCCCCCACATCGCCGGTGTGCAGCCAGCCATCGCGCAGCGCGCGGGCGGTGGCCTCCGGGTCGTTCCAGTAGCCATCCATCACCAGATCGCCGCGGACGCAGAGTTCGCCGTCATCGGCGATTCGCGCCTCCACCCCCGGCAGCGGCGGGCCCACCGTTTCGCGCCGGATGGCCCAGGGCGGGTTCACGCTGATGACCGGCCCGGCCTCGGTCTGGCCGTAGCCCTGGATCACCGGCAGCCCCATGGCGAGGAAGAAGCCGGAGAGGTCGGGGTCCAGCCGAGCGCCGCCCGACACCATGGCCTGCAATTTGCCCCCGAAGAGGTCCCGCACCTTGGCCCGCACAAGCCGGTCCAGCACGACATCCTGCACGCGTTCCAGCAACCCCAGCGGCGGCCCATCCAGCTTGCGCAGGCCGAGTGCCAAGGCGCGGCGGAACAGCGCGGCCTTGTAGCCGCCCTCCTTCTCCACCCCCGCCTCGATCCGGCCGCGCAGCACCTCGAACAGCCGGGGCACGGCGGTGATGATGCTGGGGCGGATCTCCTGGAACTCCGCCGCCAGCCGGTCCGCGCCGCGGGAATACACCACCTCCACGCCCAGTGACGGCAGCAGGAAGCCACCCACCGTGTGTTCGTAGCTGTGCGACAGCGGCAGGAACGAAAGGTAGGGGGTGCCATCCAGGTGCAGCTTGCGCGCCAGGCTGGCCACGCCTTCGCGGTTGGACAGCATGGCGCGGTGGGGCAGCATCACGCCCTTGGGCAGGCCGCCCGTGCCGCTGGTATAGACGATGCAGGCCAGCCGCCCTGGCGGGATCAACTCCGCCTCCGCCAGCAGCGATGTGGGGTCGGAAGGCGTCGCCTCCGCCCGCGCCCAGGCATGGCTCACCAGCGCGGCGCCCGCGGCCTCGCCCTCCATGCACAGCAGCAGGTCCAGCTGCCGCCCGGCGATGGCGGAGGCCGCCGCCACCGCCGCCGCCAGCTTGCGGGTGGAGACGATGGCCGCCGTCGCGCCGCTGTCACGCAGGATATGCGCGTGGTCGGCCACGGTGTTGGTCGTGTAGGTCGGCACGGTCACGCCGCCGATCGCCATGATGGCGGTGTCGGCGATGGGAAATTCGGGACGGTTTTCGCTGACCAGCAGCACGCGGTCGCCCGGCGCCACGCCTTCCGCCCGCAGGAAGGCGGCGAGGGCGGCGGTGCGGGCGGCGAATTCCCCCCATGTCACCTGCCGCCACCCCTTGTCCTGCCAGGCCCGCAGCATCGGCCGCCCATGCCAGCCGCGCGACAGGTCCAGCATCATCTGCGGCAGGCTGGTCCAGCCATCGGCCTTGGCGCTGCTCATGCCCTGAAGACGCTCCCCCGTTATCCGGGGCACCATGCCACGCGCCCCCGCGGCGCGGCAGATGGCGACGATCCCGCCCTGGCAAAAGGGGGCGGGGGATCGCCGCCGTAACGAAGCGTCAGGCCGCGCGCAATTCCACCATGAAGCGCCCGACCTCCGCCCGCAGCTTCTCCGCCTGGCGCGACAGGTCGGCGGAGGCCGTCCGCACCTCCGCCGCCGCCTGGCCGGTGCGGTCCGCATCCGCGTTCACCCCGGTGGCGTGGCCGGAGACATCGGCCGTGCCCCGCGCCGCTTCCGCCACGGCCCTGGTGATCTCCCGCGTCGCTTCCGCCTGTTCGGAGGCCGTGGTCGCCACCTGGCTCGTCGCCTCTCCCACCACCGCGATGATGCGGGAGATCTCGGCGATGGCGGAGACTGTGCGCCCCGTCTCCGCCTGCATGGCGGCGATCTGGCTGCCGATCTCCTCCGTCGCCTTGGCGGTCTGGGCGGCCAGCGCCTTCACTTCGCCCGCCACCACGGCGAAGCCCTTGCCGGCCTCTCCTGCCCGCGCGGCCTCGATCGTGGCATTCAGGGCGAGGAGGTTGGTCTGCCCCGCGATGTCGCTGATCAGGCGGACCACGTCGCCGATCCGCTCCGCCGCCTCCGCCAGCCCGCGCACGGTATGGCCGGCCTGTTCCGCCGCACCGGTCGCCGCCTGCGCCTGGTCGGAGCCATGGCGGATCTGGCGCGTCACCTCACCGAAGGAGGCCGCCAGTTCCTCCGCCGCCGCGGCCACCGTCTGCACCCCGCCATTCGCCTGGTCGGCGGCGGAGGCCACGGCGGCGGCGTGGCGGCTGCCATCGGCGGCGATGCCGGCCATGCCTTCCGCCGTCGCGTTCAACTCGGTCGATGCGGCGGCGACGCCTTCCAGCATGGTGCCGGCCTTCTCCTCGAACTGCCGCAGCAGCGCGTCGACGCGTTCCGCCCGTGCCAGGCGCTGCGCCTGCTCGGCCGCGCGCGCCTCGGCCTCCGCCACCCGTTCGGCGCTGCCGGCTCGCAGCGTCTCCACCGCCACCGCCATCTCGCCCAGTTCGTCGGTCCGCCCCTGGCCGGGCACCGCCACCGCCAGGTCGCCGCCGGCGATCCGGCCGACCGTCACGGTCAGGTCCCGGATCGGGCCCACCAGGCGGCGCAGCAGCAGCAGCGCGCCGCCCAGCGCCAGGGCGAAGCACAGCGCTGCCAGCCCGAGCGCCAGCCACAGCGCCCGCGCCGCCGCTGCGCCAGCGGCCTCCCCGCCCCGCAGCGCCGCCGCCAGCGCGGCGTCGCGGAGTTCCAGGATGGAGGCCTGCGCCTCGCGCGACCAGTCGCGATAGGTCTGCACCGTGATGCCGAACTCCGTCTCCGGCGCCGCCATGCGGCGCTGCGCGATGCCGATGTAGCGCCGCCATTCGCCCTCATCCCGCCCGGCATAGCTCTGCCGCTGCCGGGCCAGCGCTTCGGACAGCGCCGCATTGGCCGGCACGGATTCGATCAGCCGCTGCGCCGCCAGCCAGGCCTGCTCCGCCCGGCCCGTCGCGGCCTGGGCGCCCAGCAGGGCGTCCATCTGCACCGGCGTGCCGCTCAGCCAGGCCAGGATCTGTGCATTGCGGCGCCCGACCACGTCCCGCAGGTCCATGACGGCGGAGGATACCTCCACCAGCAGCGCAAGTTCCGGCTCCGCCTGCGCGACGCCCTTCGCGCCCCGCGTCGCGATCGTCAGCAGGCCGTCCACGGCCCGGTTCCGCGCCGCCACCGCCGCGGCGGCCAGCCCCGCATCCCGCCGGTCCAGCGGCTGGTCCAGGGCCTGGTGCACGCTGCCGCGCACGGCGTCGATCTCCGCCGCCAGCCGGCCGATGGCCGCGCCATCCAGCCCCGCCGCCGTCGCGCTGCCGGCGGCGGCCTGCATCAGCCGGCGCGTCGCCTCCGCATCGCCGTTCAGCTGTGCCCGGTCCGGGGCCGCCTGGCGCAGCACCGTGCCGAAGGCGCCCACTTCCACCGCGATGGCGCTGACCGCGCGCTGCGAATCCGCCACCGCCTGCAACTGGGCCATGGCGCTGCCGACCCGCCGTTGGTCCTGCACCGCCTCCCCGGCCACCCAGAGGCTGGCCAGCAGGCCCGGAATGGCGACGAGGCAGAAGCCGATGATGAACAGAAGCCGGATGCGCATGGGCTGATCTTCCACGGATTCGAAACGACCATCGCCGAAACAGTTTGCCGCTTCGTTGATGGCGGCTTCGGCGATGGGCGGTTCGTCGGTGTTTGGCCCGCCTTGGGCCTGTCCCGCCTTGGGCCGGCCCTGCTTTTGCGCCGCGGGCCTGAAAGGATCGCGCCCGCACCCGTTGGCCTCGCGCCATGGCGGGCTATATGCAGGACGTGACCCAGACCCGCACCGACGCCCCCGATTCCGCCGCCTCCATGGCATCCCCGCCGGCCGCCACGCAGGCCCTGCCGGCCTGGGACCTGTCCGACCTCTACGCCGCGCCGGATGATCCGCGCCTCACCGCCGACCTCGACCGCGCGGAAGCCGAATCCCGCGCCTTCGAGGCTGCCCATGCCGGCCGCCTGGCCAGCCTGTCGGGCGATGCCCTCGCCTCCGCCATCGCGACCTATGAGGGGATCGAGGAGATCCTCGGCCGGGCCATGTCCTTCGCCCAGCTCGTCTTCTCCGGCGATGCCCAGTCGGCGGAGAATGGCCGCTTCTACCAGACCATCCAGGAACGGGTGACGACGATCAGCAGCCACCTGCTGTTCCTCACCCTCGAACTGAACCGGCTGGAGGATGCCAGCCTGGAGCAGAAGATGCTCTCCTCCGCCGCGCTGGCGCGCTGGCGCCCCTGGCTGCGCGACCTTCGCGTCTTCCGCGCCCACCAGCTCTCCGACGATCTGGAGAAGCTGCTGCATGAGAAGGAGGTGACGGGCCGCTCCGCCTGGAACCGCCTGTTCGACGAAACCGTCGCCTCCATGCGCGTCGATGTGGGCGGTGAGGAGCAGACCGTCTCCGCCGCCCTCAACAAGCTCTCCGACAATGACCGTGCGGTGCGCGCCGCCGCCGCCAAGGGCGTCTCCGCCGCCTTCGGGGACCGTGTCCGCCTGTTCAGCCTGATCACCAATGTCCTCGCCAAGGACAAGGAGATCATCGATGGCTGGCGCCGCTATCCCCGCGCCACCTCATCGCGCAACCGCGCCAACATGGTGGAGGATGAGGTGGTGGACGCCCTCGTCGCCGCCGTGCGGGAAAGCTTCCCCCGCCTGTCCCACCGCTACTACGGGATGAAGGCCAAGTGGCTCGGCCTGCCGAAGCTGATGCACTGGGACCGCAACGCGCCCCTGCCGGATGATGCGGACACCACCATCTCGTGGCCGGAGGCCGTCGCCCGCGTACGCGCCGCCTATGGCGCCTTCAGCCCGGAGCTGGAGCGCATCGCCGCCCCCTTCTTCGAGAAGCCCTGGATCGACGCCGCACTCCGCCCCGGCAAGGCATCCGGCGCCTTCGCACACCCGACGGTGCCGAGCGCGCACCCCTACCTGCTGCTGAACTACCACGGCAAGGCGCGGGACGTGATGACGCTGGCCCATGAACTCGGCCATGGCGTCCACCAGGTGCTGGCCGCGCAGCAGGGCTACCTGATGTCGTCCACGCCGCTGACGCTGGCGGAGACGGCGAGCGTGTTCGGGGAGATGCTGACCTTCCGCGCCGTGCTGGACGCGGAGCGCGACCCGCGCAAGCGCCGCGCCCTGCTGGCCGGCAAGGTGGAGGACATGCTGAACACGGTGGTCCGCCAGATCGCCTTCTACCGGTTCGAGACGCTGCTGCACGAGGAACGCCGCAAGGGCGAGGTCGCGCATGAGCGGATCGGCGAGATCTGGATGCAGGTGCAGACCGAAAGCCTCGGCCCCGCCTTCGACTTCACGCCGGACTACAGCGTCTACTGGGCCTATATCCCGCACTTCGTGCACACGCCCTTCTACGTCTACGCCTATGCCTTCGGGGATTGCCTGGTGAACGCGCTCTACGGCGTGTTCCGCGAAGGCCATCCCCGGTTCCAGGAGAAGTACCTGGAGATGCTGAAGGCTGGCGGCACGAAGCGGCACAAGGAACTCCTCGCGCCCTTCGGCCTCGATGCCTCGGACCCCGCCTTCTGGCGCAAGGGGCTCGACGTCATCAGCGGTTTCATCGACGAACTCGAACAGGCGGGGTGATCGCGATGGCCGAGGACCAGAAGGGTTCGACCCTGTTCGGGGAAATGCGGCGCATGGTCCGCACCTCCGGCGCCGTGGGCGGCATCGCCGCCCGTGTGGCCGGGGAACGCTTCCTCGGCATCAAGACCGACAAGGCCGCGCATGCGGAGGATCTGAAGCAGATCCTGGGCGGGCTGAAGGGTCCATTGATGAAGGTGGCGCAGTTCCTCTCGACGGTGCCGGAAGCCCTGCCGGAGGAATACGCCCAGGAACTGGCGACGCTGCAATCCAACGCGCCGCCCATGGGCTGGGCCTTCGTGCGCCGGCGGATGCAGGGGGAGCTGGGCCCCGCCTGGCAGTCCCGCTTCAAGAGCTTCGGCCAGGAAGCCGCCGCCGCCGCCAGCCTCGGCCAGGTGCATCGCGCGACGCTGCCCGATGGGCGCGACGTCGCCTGCAAGCTGCAATACCCCGACATGCCCTCCGTCGTGGAAGCCGATCTCCGCCAGCTCAAGATGGCGATGAGCCTCTACCGGCGCATGGACAACACGCTGGACAATGAGGAAGCCTACAACGAACTCGCCGCCCGCCTGCGGGAGGAACTGGATTACGAGCGGGAGGCCTCGCATATGCGCCTCTACGGCGCCATGCTCGCCGGCACGCCCGGCGTCGCGGTGCCGGAGGCGATCGCGGACCTCACCACCAAGCGCCTGCTGACCATGACCTGGCTGCAGGGCCGCCCCATCCTGCGACGGCTGGAGGAAGACCCGCCGGAGGAGGAGCGCAACGCCTATGCCCGCGCGCTGTTCAAGGCATGGTACGTGCCCTTCTACCGCTACGGCGTCATCCACGGGGACCCGCACCTCGGCAACTACGCGGTGCGGCCCGATGCGGAAGTCGGCCATGGCGTGAACCTGTTCGATTTCGGCGTCATCCGCATCTTCCCGGCCAGCTTCGTCACCGGCGTGGTGATGCTGTACGAGGCCGTGCGCGACCACGATATCGAGAAGGCGGCCCATGCCTACGGCATCTGGGGCTTCCAGAACCTGTCGAAGGAGACGATGGAGGTGCTGAACCTCTGGGCGCGCTTCCTCTACGAACCGCTGGTGGAGGATCGCGTCCGCTCCATCACCCCGTCCGACGACCCGAGCTATGGCCGCAAGGTCGCGCAGACCGTGCATGAGGGGCTGAAGCGCACCGGCGGCGTGAAGATCCCCCGCGAATTCCCGCTGATGGACCGCGCGGCCATCGGCCTCGGCTCCGTCTTCTTCCGGCTCAAGGCGCAGGCCAACTGGCACCGCCTGTTCATGGAACTGGTCGAGGATTTCTCCGAGCAGGCCGTCGCGGAACGGCAGGCGGCGGCGGTGGCCGCGGCGGGCGTGCCGAAGGGCTGACGCGCAAGGCGGGACTGGCAAATCCCGCCTATTGCATACGCCTTGGGGCGCGGCGCAGGGCGGTTAAGCCTTGGCCAACATTTTTCTACCACCCTGGTCCGGACCCAGGAGTGTTCCATGTCGCTTGCCGCCTTCAGGACCATCGGCGCCCGCTTCGCCATCCTTGCCTCCCTCCTCGGCCTGCTGGCCCTGGGTGGCGCCTTCGTGGCCTTCGAGGCCGACCGGCGGCAGGCCGAAAGCGCCGAGGTCCTGCGCGCCCAGGCCAGCGCGCGGCCGATGATCGAACGGATGCGTGGAGCCATTTATGCGGTCGTCATGGAAAGCCGCGGCCTCTACCTCGCCGCCGATCGTGCCCAGGCGGAACGCTTCGCCAACGGCCTGCGCGCCCATCTGCGCGATACGGAGACCGAATGGCAGGCGCTGCGTCGCGTGCTGCCGGCCGAGTTGCAGCCCATGGCCGCCGGCGTCGAACCCGCCGTCCGCGCCTTCATCCAGGCCCGCACGGAACTCGCCCGCATCGGCGTGGAACAGGGGCGGGAGGCCGCCGACCGCTTCGGCAACAACGAGCAGAACCGCAGCGCGCGCGAAGCCTTCAACCGCGGCCTGGACCAGTTGAACGAAGCCCTGACCGCCGTACTGGAACGGGAAACGGCCGCCGCCATCGCCGCCGGCCATCGCACCGCCGTGCTGCTGCTGGCCGTCACCGCCATCAGCGTGGTGCTGGTGCTGGCGCTGATCCTCTGGCGCGTCCGCGCCACCGTGGCGCAGCCGCTCCGTCGCCTGACCGCCGCCATCGACACCATGGCGCAGGGCAGGCTGGATCAGGTGGTGCTGCCCGCCGCCGGGGTGGATGAGGTCGGCCGCATCGCCGCCGCCGCCACGGTGCTGCACGCCAAGCTGCTGGATGGCAGGCGGCTGGAGGCCGAGGCCGCGGTGATGCGCGAACAGGCGGAACGCGACCGCATCGCCACCACCCGCCGCGCCGCTGATTCGATCGAGCATGCGGTCGGCGGCATCGTCGAGGCGCTGGGCCGCTCCGCCACCGACCTGGCCGGCGCCACCACCGTCCTGCGCGGCACGGCGGAAAGCGCCTCCACCCAGGTGCAGGAAGTCGCCGCCGGCGCGCAGGAGGCAAGCGGCAACGTCCAGACCGTGGCCGCCGCGGCCGAGGAACTCTCCATGTCGGTGAACGAGATCACGCGCCGCGTGGACGATGCCGCCGCCGTCGCCCGTCGCGCGGTGGAGGAGATGCGCCGTGCCGATGTCGCCGTCGGTGGCCTGACGGAAAGCGCGGCGAAGATCGGCGACGTGGTGCGCCTGATCTCCGGCATCGCCGGCCAGACCAACCTGCTGGCCCTGAACGCGACGATCGAGGCGGCGCGGGCCGGGGAAGCCGGCAAGGGCTTCGCCGTGGTGGCGGAGGAGGTGAAGACCTTGGCCGGCCAGACCGCCAAGGCGACCGACGAGATCGCCGCCCAGATCGAGGCCATCCGCGGCGCCGCCGCCGGCGCGGTGGAAGCCATCCGCGGCATCGGCACGGTGGTGGGGGAGGTCGATTCGATCGCCCAGTCCATCGCCGCCGCCGTGACCGAACAGGGCGCCGCAACGCAGGAGATCGCCCGCAGCGCCACCGTCGGCGCCGGCGGCACCACCCGGGTCTCCGAAGCCGTGGTGCATCTGCGCCAGGGGGTGGAAGCCACCTCCGGCGCCGTGCGGGACCTCCAGGTCATCAGCACGGAGGTGGCCCGCCAGGGCCAGGACCTGCGCGGCGGCATCGGCCAGGCGCTGGGCGCGCTGCGGGCGGCCTGACCCCTCAGCCGGGTACCAGCCGCGCCGTCACTTCCTCCACCGGCGCGGCGGCCAGGCTGGCGCGCATGGCCGTTTCCGTCATCCAGACCTGGCCGCGGCCGAAGCGTCGGCCGCGCCAGGAAATCCGCACCTCCTTCACCCGGAACGGCCAGGGGGCGATGGCCAGCACGCCATCGCCTTCCTCCAGAGCCAGCGGCACCAGGCTGCCATCCGGCATCGGCGCCCGGCCCACGCCGCCCATGGTGGCGATCCCGCCGCAGACCGCCAGGCTCAGCGCATCCGTGACGGCGACGAGGGCGGAGGCGGTGGCCACCTCCGCCTCCGTCGCGCCGATCCGGGCCATCAGTTCCGCCTGCACCGCGGCCTGGCTTTCCCGGTAAAGGCGCGCCGCCGGGCCATCCTCCGGATGGTCCTGGTGACGGTCGTCATAGTGGGAATAGATCAGGCTGCCATGGCGGCTGACCAGCAGCCCGACCCAGGGCCCCCAGCCCGCCGTCGCGCGGGCGACGCCTTCCGCCCACATCGGCGCATGGAATCGGGCGCCCACCGCGCGGAACACATGCGGCCGGCCCGTGGCGGGGTCGAGGGTCGGCGCCGCCTCCCACCCCATCCAGCCGACATCGTGATGGGCGGCGGCCGTCGCCACATCCTCGAAGGGCGCCGGCAGGGCGAAGCCGGGTGCCCCCCAGGCGCGCAGCATCTGGCCGGAAACAAGGGCATGCATGGGCTGGCTCACCGCCAGCCAGCTGCCATCCGCCGCTTCCCGGAACAGCATCCACGCCCCCTTTTTCGCAAAGGTTTGCAGAATGGCGCGGAATCCGGCAGCCCGCCAAGCCCGGCGCGCTTGCCATACGGTGATCCGCCGTTCATATGGCCCGCCGCTTTGGCTGAGCACGGGGGTCGGATTGATGCGCGTTGCGGTTTTGCGCGAACGGCGCGCGGCGGAGACACGAGTGGCCGCCACGCCGGAGACGGTGAAGAAGATCATCGCCATGGGATGCACGGTCTCGGTGGAGGCCGGCGCCGGCCTCTCCTCCGGCATCCCTGACGCCCAGTACGCCGAAGCGGGCGCGGAGGTCGCGGCCGATGCCGCCGCCGCGCTCGCCGGTGCGGGCCTGGTGCTGAAGGTCCGCGCGCCGCTCGGCGCCGGAGAAGGGGAGGTCGATGAACTCGCCCTGATCCCGCGCGGCGCCGTGCTGATCGGGACGCTGCAGGCGGACAAGGCGATGGCCGATGCCTACGCCGCCGCCGGCATCGATGCCTGCGCCATGGAACTGGCGCCCCGCATCACCCGCGCCCAGTCCATGGACGTGCTGTCCAGCCAGGCCAACCTCGCCGGCTACCGCGCGGTGGTCGAGGCCGCGGGCGCCTTCGACAAGGCCTTCCCGATGCTGATGACGGCGGCCGGCACGATCAGCGCCGCCAATGTCTTCGTCATGGGCGCCGGCGTCGCGGGCCTCCAGGCCATCGCGACCGCGCGGCGCCTCGGCGGCCGCGTCTCCGCCACCGATGTCCGCCCGGCGGCGAAGGAGGAGATCAAGTCCCTCGGCGCCAGCTTCGTCGGCTATGAGGATGAGGAGAGCAAGGCGGCCCAGACCGCGGGCGGCTACGCCAAGCAGCTTTCCGCCAATTTCTACGCCGAGCAGGCCAAGGTCGTCGCCGCCCACATCGCCAAGCAGGACATCGTCATCTGCACGGCGCTGGTCCAGGGCCGCAAGGCGCCGATTCTGGTGACGGAAGCGATGGTCGCCTCCATGAAGCCGGGCAGCGTCATCGTCGACATCGCGGCGGATGCGGGCGGCAACGTCGCCGTCACCCAGCCGGGGCAGGAGACGCTGACCGCGAACGGCGTGAAGGTGCTGGGCTTCACCAACTGGCCCGGCCGCATCCCCGCCGCGGCCTCCGCCCTCTATGCGCGCAACCTCCTGACCTTCCTGACCACCTTCTGGGACAAGGAAGCGAAGAAGCCCGCGATGCCGGCGGATGATGACATCGTGAAGGGCGTCACGCTCACCCGCGGCGGCGCCGTGGTCCACCCCTCGCTGGCCTCGGCCTGAGGAGCGTCTCCATGAACCCGATTGATATCGCCAACCAGGCCGCGGCCCGCGCGAATGAAGCGCTGACCCTGGCCGAGCAGGCGCGCCGCCTGGCGGAGGCCGCGGCCCCCGTGGCCGCCGCCGCCGAGCCCTTCCTGCTGCTGCTGACGATCTTCCTCCTCGCCTGCTTCGTCGGCTACCATGTGGTGTGGAACGTGACGCCGGCGCTGCATTCGCCGCTGATGGGCGTCACCAACGCCATCTCCTCCGTCATCGTCGTGGGCGCGGTGCTCGCCACGGGCCTGTCCGACAGCATCGCCGCCAAGATCTTCGGCTTCCTCGCCGTGACGCTGGCTTCGGTGAACATCTTCGGCGGCTTCATGGTCACGCGCCGAATGCTCGCCATGTTCAAGAAGAAGGGGAGCTGAGCCGATGGCACAGACGCTCTCGACGCTCGCCTACCTGGTCGCGTCGGTCCTCTTCATCCTGGCCCTTCGCGGCCTGTCCAACCCGGAAACCAGCCGCCAGGGCAACCTGTTCGGCATGGTCGGCATGGCGATCGCCATCGTCGCGACCCTGCTGAAGCCCGGCATGGGCGCGGGCGGCATCGTCATCGTGCTCGCGGGCCTGGCCATCGGCGGCACCATCGGCACGGTGCTGGCGCAGCGCATCCAGATGACGTCGCTGCCCCAGCTCGTCGCGGCCTTCCACAGCCTGGTCGGCATGGCGGCGGTCTTCGTGGCGGCGGCGGCCTTCTATTCGCCGGAAAGCTTCGGCATCGGCACGGTCGGCAACATCAAGGGCGCGTCCCTGGTTGAGATGTCGCTCGGCCTCGCCATCGGCGCCATCACCTTCTCCGGCTCCGTGATCGCCTTCGCGAAGCTCGATGGCCGCATGTCCGGCTCGCCCATCATCTTCAAGGGCCAGCACATGCTCAACGCGGCGCTGGGCGCGCTGCTGCTGGTGCTGGTCATCGCCTTCGTCATCACCGGCAGCCCGGTGCTGTTCTGGCTGATCGCGCTGCTGTCCTTCGCGCTGGGCTTCCTGCTGATCATCCCGATCGGCGGCGCAGACATGCCGGTCGTCGTCTCCATGCTAAACAGCTATTCCGGCTGGGCGGCGGCGGGCATCGGCTTCACCATCGGCAATCTGCTGCTGATCGTGACCGGCGCGCTGGTCGGTGCCTCCGGCGCAATCCTGTCCTACATCATGTGCAAGGGCATGAACCGCAGCATCATCAACGTGCTGCTGGGCGGCTTCGGTGGCGACAGCGGCGCGGCGGCGGGCCCCGGTGCGGGCACGGCGGACCGTGCGCCCGTGAAGGCCGGTTCGCCGGAAGACGCGGCCTACATCATGAAGAACGCGCAGAAGATCATCATCGTGCCGGGCTACGGCATGGCGGTGGCCCAGGCGCAGCAGGTCGTCCGCGAAATGGCCGACCTGCTGAAGAAGGAAGGCGCGGAAATCTCCTACGCCATCCACCCCGTCGCGGGCCGCATGCCCGGCCACATGAACGTGCTGCTGGCCGAAGCCAACGTCCCCTATGACGAGGTGCATGAGCTGGAGGAGATCAACGCGGAATTCGCGGATGCCGACGTCGCCTACGTCATCGGCGCGAATGACGTGACGAACCCCGCCGCCAAGACCGACAAGTCCTCCGCCATCTACGGCATGCCGATCCTGGACGTGGAGCGTGCGAAGACCGTGTTCTTCGTCAAGCGCGGCATGGCCAGCGGCTACGCCGGAGTGGAGAACGAGCTGTTCTTCCGCCCCAACACCATGATGCTGTTCGGCGACGCCAAGAAGGTGACGCAGCAGATCGTGCAGAGCCTGCAGAAGTAATCCGGGCCGCCAGGCACCGGGGTGGGGAAGGGGGGCGCGAAGGCGTCCCCCTTTTTCGTGTCACGCCGCCTGGGCCATCGCCCCGAAGGGCGTCCCCGCGAAGGCGGCGGGCCCACCCCGCACCACGCCGCGCAGCGTCTGCACCAGCGCCATCGCGTCATGGCCCTTGCCCATCTCCGGCGGGATCAGGTCGAGGTCCGACAGATAGGCCATCGTCCAGGTGGCGAAGCAGCGTGCCGGGCTCGGCGCCTGGTGCAGCAGCCGCACATCGTGATGCCGTTCATCCTGCCGGATCAGGTCGAACATGTCCGTCACCATGTCGGGTGGGCCCTCCAGCGTCTGCGCGAAGCGCCCATTGCCGGATACCAGAAGCCCCGACAGTCGCCAGATCGCGTTCTTCGTGCGGGAGACACCCAGGATCTGCTCCACCAGCGCCTCCTCCTCCAGATGCATCGTCCCGGCGGCACGGCGGCTGGTGTAGATGATTCGCATCAGCGGAGCGGATCGGCCTTGCATGGGAATTCTCGCATGAGGTGATGCGAGTATCTTATCTGGGACGTCCCTTCCGAGGCGTTACCGCCGGACTCACGCCCCCAGCTCCCCCGTATGCAGCAGCGTCCGCATCCGCATGAGCATGAGCAGGGAGGCATTGCCGTCCGCGAATTCCGCCGGCACTTCATCGAGGTCCCGCAGCAACGCCATGCTCCAGGCCGGGAAGATGCGGTCCTCCACCACATCGACCTTCACGATGCGCATGGCGGTGTGACGGGGGTCGCGCTGGATCACGGTCAGCAGGCCGCGCACCACCAGGGGCCTTCCTTCCAGCACCTGGGCGAAGCAGCCCTTGCCATGCACCAGCACACCCGTCACGCCGCGGCGCGGGTTGTTGCGGCGGGCGGAGTCCATGATGCTCGCCACGGTCGCCTCCTCGGCGGCCAGGGCCTCCCCGTGCAGGCGGCTCGTATAGATCACCCTGTGCAGCCGCCGATCGCCCGAATCCATGCTTCCAGTCCCGGCCCCATTCGCCCGGCGCTGGTGTCGTCCCGGTTTGTGAATGGCGGATTGCCCGAGGCGCCCGTCAGGCGGCGCGCCCCGGCAGGCTGCGCATGGCGCCGCGGAAGGCATCCAGCGCCTGGTCGATGTCGCGGCCCTCATGCGCCGTGCTGATGTAGTATTTGCTGTCGCCCTTGAGGATGCCGCCGGCGCGCATCACCTGGTTCACATGGGCGGCCATCGCCCGGTCCGCCCGCAAGGTGGCGCGATAGTCGCCCACCGTGCCCTCCGTGAAGACCAGGTCGAAGAGCGGCGGCTCACCCACCACCTGGGCCGGGATGCCGGCACGGGCCACCTCCGCCTCCAGCCCCGCCATCAGCCGCCGCCCGGTGGCGAAGACGGCCTCATAGGTCCCGGGCCGGCGCAGCACCTCCAGCGTCTTCAGCCCCGCCACGGCGGCCACGGGATTGCCGGACAGGGTGCCCACCTGCATCAGGAAGCGGTCCTCGCCCACCGCCGCGCGGTCGAACAGCGCCATGATGTCGGCCCTGCCCACCACCGCCGCCAGCGGGAAGCCGCCGCCGATCACCTTGCCCAGCGTGCAGAGATCGGGGGTCACGCCGTAGTAAGCCTGCGCGCCGCCATAGGCGAAGCGGAAGCCCGTCACGACCTCGTCGAAGATCAGCACGATCCCGAAGCGCGTGCACAGCGCCCGCAGCCCTTCGAGAAAACCCGGCGCCGGCGGGATCAGCCGCTGCAGCGGTTCCACGATGATCCCCGCGATCTCCTCATGCCGCGCCTCCACCAGCCGCGTCACGGCATCGAGGTCGTTGAAGGGGCTGACCAGTACCTCATCCCGCACGGCGCGGGGGATGCCGGCGCTGTCCGGCACCGCCTGCGGGAAATTCGCCAGCTGCTTCGGCGCCAGGGACATCAGCCCGTAGTCGCTCATGCCGTGGTAGCCGCCCTCGAACTTCACGATCCGGTCGCGGCCGCGGAAGGCGCGGGCCAGGCGCATGGCATAGAGGTCCGCCTCGGAGCCTGAGGAGACGTAGCGCAGCTGCTCCGCGCAGGGCACGGCCTCGACGATCGCCTCGGCCAGGGCGATCCCCGCCTCGTTGTTCGCGAAGAAGGTCGTGCCGCGGGAGAGCTGCTCCCGCACCGCCTCCAGTACCTCCGGATGGCCATGGCCGATGAACATCGGACCGGAGCCCAGCAGGAAATCGACGTATTCCCGCCCCGCCACGTCCCACACCCGGCCGCCCTGGCCATGGCTGAGGATCACATCGCCGGGGAAATTGCCGAAGGTCCCGCCGGGCAGCACGCGGCGCGCCCGTGACCGCAGCGCCTCCTCTCGGTCCATCGCATCCATCGCTCAGCCTCCGCCGGGTCCTTGGAAGTAGAGGGCGCGGCGGGCAGGGCGGCAAGCCCACGCGTTACGCCGCCCGATACGCCTCCACCAGGAAATCCAGCAGCCGGCGCAGCTTCACCGGCATCATCCGCGTCGCGGGGAAGACGGCGTGCAACTCGATGAACCGGGTCGGATGGTCCGCCAGCAGGCGCACCAGCCGCCCGTCGCGCAGCGCATCCTCCACGATGAAGGCGGGTTGCAGGATGATGCCCTGTCCGGCGATGGCGGCGCCGAGCAGCGCATCGCCATTGTTGCAGTCGAAATTGCCCCGCACCGGCACCACCGCCGTGGTCCCGTCCGGCCGCGGCAGTTGCCAGCCCTTCATCTGGGCGGATCGCGAATAGCGCAGGCAGTTATGCGCCAGCAGGTCCTCCGGCAGGCGCGGCGCCGCATGCCGCGCCAGATAGGCCGGCGCCGCGCAGGCCAGCACCGCGAAGCGCGCCAGGCGCCGGGATGCCAGGCTGCCATCCGTGAGCTGCCCGATGCGCAGCGCCAGGTCGAAGCCATCCTCCACCAGGTCCACCTGCCGGTCGCTCAGCATCAAATCCACCTGCAAGGCCGGGTAGGCTTCGCTGAAGCGCGCCAGCACCGGGCAGAAGCTGCGCAGGCTGAAGGATAGCGGCGCGCTGATGCGCAGCGTGCCGCGCAGGCTGGATTGGAACTCGCTCGCCTCCTCCGCGGCCTGCTGCAGCAATTGCATCGCCTGGCGGGCCTGTTCGAAGAAGGCGGTGCCGGCTTCCGTCAGCACCTGCCGCCGGGTGGTCCGTTGCAGCAGCCGGACGCCAAGCCGCTGTTCCAGCCCCTGGATCTGCCGGCCGACAGCCATCCGGGACAGTCCCAGCGCCGCCGCCGCCGCCGCCTGGCTGCCGAGTTCGACGGTGCGGATGAAGGCAGTGGTGCCGGCCAGGTGTTCCATCCGTGGGATTGTATCGACTAGCGCGCTAATCTGTAAACGAAGCGACAGATTGTCCCGCAGGGATGGCAGCGCCGATACAGCGCGCACCGATAACCCCGGAGCATGTTCCATGACCGCCGACCCCACCCGCCGCGGCATCGCCGCCCTGCTGGCCGCCGCCCCCGCCCTGCTGGCGACCGCCCCCGCCCTGCTGGCGACGCGCGCCGCCCAGGCCGATGCCACCCCCGCCCGCCCCGCGCCGGCGGTCGAGAGCCGCAGCCTCGATGAACTGCATCGCGCCGCGATGGCGGAGGGCGGGCGCCTGGTCGTCTATGCCGGGGGTGACATCCCGAACGCCTATGCGGGGCTGGAGGCGATGTTCCGCGCGCGCTTCCCCGGCATGCAGATCCGCATCGTCGCCGACCTCAGCAAGTATCACGATGCCCGCATCGACAATCAGCTCGCCCGCGGGCGGCTGGAGGCCGACATCGCCATCCTCCAGACCCTGCACGATTTCGATCGCTGGAAGGCGGAGGGCAAGCTGCTGCCCTACAAGCCGCTGGACTGGGACATGCTGGTGCCGGATGCGAAGGACCCGGAAGGCGCCTTCCACGCCATCGGCTTCATCGCCTTCAGCAACAACTGCAACACCACCCTGCTGCCGGCGGACCGCGCGCCGCGCGATGCGCTGGACTACCTGGACCCCGGCCTCAAGGGGCGGCTGGTGCTGACCTATCCCCATGATGACGACGCGGTGCTGTTCCAGTTCGACCGCATCGTGGGCCTGCATGGCTGGGACTATCTGGACCGGCTGATGGCGCAGGATGTCCAGTGGGTGCGCGGCACCGTGCCGGCGCGACTCGTCGTGCAGCGGGGGGAGAAGGTGGCGACCTTCACCGCTTCCGGCACGCTGAACCCGGTGGCGGGCAATCCGCTGCGCTTCCAGCTGCCGCGGCGGGAGGCCTTCCTGTCCTGGCCACAGACCGCCGCCATCTTCGCCGAGGCGCGCAACAAGGAAGCCGCCCGGCTGTTCCTGAGCTGGTTGGCATCGCGGGACGTGACGGTGGCCCGCACCGGGCAGTGGACCGTGCGGCGTGACGTGACGGCGGCGCCGGGCTTCGGCCCGATCGGCGACTACAACACCGCACCCCATGCCTTCCGCATCTTCATGCGGGACCGGGCGCGGGTGGAGCGGCTGAAGACCCAGTTCGAGCACATCATCGGCGTGCCGCAGGGCCCGAATCCGACCGGCGTGACCGGCCTCTACCCCGCCGCCACCGCCTGATCCCAGGGGCGCCGCGCCCCCTCCTCCGGCCCGCCCGGCTCCCCTGGAGTCACGGCGGGCTTTTCGCGTTCCCCCGCCCGGAATCCTTAGGGCCTGTGGACAGTTAGCCCCGGGATGCGGGCGGCGAGGGATTTTTCGTGCCTGCCAGGGCCGCGGCACTGCCGCGGCGGCGCCGCCGATACCCTTTGGTATCGGCAAGCCGCCTGACGCCGCAGGCGTGGAAAAGCGCCGCCGAACGCGCCCGCAGGCTAACTGTCCACAGGCCCTGGGCCCCGAACGCCAAAAAACCGCGACATGCGAGGGCAAGAGCCATCGCACCGCGGTTGTTCAGCGCAGTTGCTGATCGGGGCCGTGACGGCCGGGATCGACGATCCTGTGATCCACCCGCCGGGGAGGACGGGTCACCGCGAGGGGTCTGCCTCGCGCTCCTGGATGCCCGACCCACCCGGAACCCGGCGCCTGCGCCGGGATTCGGGTCAGCCGGAGAAAAGGCTCAGAAGCCTTCCCGCTCCAGGCGCTTCCGCTCCACCTTGCGGGCGCGGCGCACGGCTTCCGCGGCCTCGCGGGCGCGGCGCTCGGACGGCTTCTCGTAATGGCGGCGGAGCTTCATTTCACGGAACACGCCCTCACGCTGGAGCTTCTTCTTCAGCGCCTTCAGGGCCTGGTCGATGTTATTGTCGCGGACGACGACCTGCACGCGGTGGAACCTCCTTGGTTCACTGGGGGTTGATGGCAAGAAACGCGGATACGCGTCGACCGGTTCCGGACTGGCCGGGACCTGCCGACGCGAAGGGCGCTGCCATAGCATGGGCTGGCGCGTGAGCGAAAGACCCTCCCGCACCGCGCCGCACGCATTACCTTAGGGAACGCGCAGTACCAGCGCCCGCAGCATCCGGAATCCGCGCCGCCATGGCCATCCTGAAGATCGCCCGCATGGGCCATCCCGTCCTCATCAAACCCGCCTTGCCGGTGCAGGACCCGACCGCGCCCGAGATCCGCCGCCTGGTCGCCGACATGGCCGAGACGATGGAGGACGCCCAGGGACTCGGCCTCGCCGCCCCCCAGGTCCATGTCGGGCTCCGCCTGTTCGTCTGGCGCGGCGGCGCCGGCAACATCCTCGCCCTCATCAACCCCGAACTCGAAGCGGTGGGGGAGGAGACGGAGGAAGCCTGGGAAGGCTGCCTGTCCATCCCCGGCCTGCGCGGCTGCGTCCCCCGCGCCGCCCGCATCCGCTTCCGCGGCTTCGACATCGACGGCAAGCGCGTGGAGGGCGAGGCCGCCGGCCTGGCCGCCCGCGTGATGCAGCATGAGGCCGACCACCTCGACGGCGTCCTCTACCCCATGCGCATGCCCGACCTCGCGCTGCTCGGCTTCACCGAGGAATTGTCCCGCGCCGCCACCCAGGCCCGCGATGCCGCCACCCAGGGAGACGCCCGATGATCGAACGCAGCGAGGAACGGGACAGCGCGCTCCGCGCCACCCTGGCCCATGTGCCCACCCTCGGCTGGACCCGCGCGGCGCTGGCCGCGGGCCTGGCCGATCTCGGCCGCGATTCGCTGGAACAGGACTGGCTCTTCCCCCGCGGCCCGGTGGAGGCGATCGAGGCCTGGTGCGACCTGGCGGACCGGGAGATGGAGGCCGCCGTGGCGGCCGAGGACCTCTCCGCGCTCCGCACCCCCGCCCGCATCCGCCGCGTGATCGTGATCCGCCTGGAACAGGCGGCGGCGCACAAGGAAGCGATCCGCCTGGCGCTCGGCCACCAGGCGCTGCCCTGGAACGTGCCCTCCGCCATGCGGACCGTGGCGCGCACCGCGGATGCCATGTGGGCCGCGGCGGGCGATACCTCCGCCGATTTCTCCTGGTACACCCGCCGCGCGACGCTGGCCGGCGTCTATGGCGCCACGCTGGCCTTCTGGCTCCAGGACAATGAGGAAGGCTTCCCCCGGACGCTGGCCTTCCTCGACCGCCGCCTCGCGGGCCTCGCGAAATTGCAACGGCCGAAAGCGGGGGCGGGCGCGAAACGAGCCGCCTGAGCCCGCGTTGCCGCGCTGCAACCCCCATGGAGGCACGGCATGCGCGGCATCCTGTTATGGCTGATCGGTATCCCCATTCCGATCATCCTCCTGCTCTGGCTCTTCGGCGTCCTCGGATAGCGCTTCAACCGCGTGCAGCAGGCCCCGGATTGCGCTAGACTATTCCGCAGTCCGGGGATGCCGAGGGGGCCGGGCGGCCCCGACGCGGGCTCGGGTCGCGCAACGATGGTTGCGTCGCCCGGGCCGATGCGGCAGGCATGGCATCCTCAAGGGGGAGTTCCCGCGCCATGCGTCGCGCTACATTTGCCTATCGTCTTCTCGCTGGCGTCCTTGCCACCGGCATCGCCGGCCCCGCCCTGGCCCAGGCCTGCGTCCAGCCCGCCGAGCGTTCAGCCTTCGAGGTCCGCGCCCTGCAGAGCCAGCTCATGGTCACCGCCCTGACCTGCAGCCGGGACCAGGACTACAACGCCTTCGTGAACAAGTTCCGCCGCGAACTCGGCACGGCCTATTCCTCCATCGAGGGCCATTTCCGCCGCACCGCCTCCGGCAATTTCGCCCGCGCGCGCGACGGCTTCATCACCCAGCTCGCCAACGACCATTCGCAGGACGGCCTGCGCCAGGGAACCGCCTTCTGCCCGAACTCGGTCGCGCTGTTCCAGGTCGCCCTCGCGCAGTCCGACCTCAACTCCCTCGCCACCCTGGCATCGGATCGCAACATCCTGAACCCGATGATCGCGCCCGCCTGCCCGGAACGCGCCACGCCCGCGCGCAACCGCCCCGCGGCCACCACCCGCGCGGCCGCCCAGTCCCGCTGAGCCGCCAGGGCTGACGGCGACGCCGGGGATGAAGCGCTTCTGGGACGATGCCAGGGCGGAAGCGGCGGAGGGGGGATTTGCCATCCTCCTCGATGGCCGCCCCGTGCGCCTGCCCTCCGGCGCCCGCCTCCGCGTCGCCACCGCACCCCTGGCGGAGGCGATCGCCGAGGAATGGCGCCAGGCCGGCGGCGCCAAGGGGGGGGAGATGCGCCCCGAACAGGTGCCGCTCACCCGCCTCTGCGGCACGGCGGAGGAACGGATCGCCCCCGACCCCGCCGCCACCGTCGCCGCCATCGCCCGCTATGGCGAAAGCGACCTCCTCTGCTATCGCGCCACCGAATCGAAGCTGGCGGCGCGCCAGGCGGCGGGCTGGGACCCCTGGCTCTCCTGGTCCGCCCAGGCGCTCGATGCGCCGCTCCGCGTCACCACCGGCATCATGCCCGTGGCGCAGACCGACCAGGCGCTGCGCGCCCTGGCCTGCGCCGTGGAACAGCACCCGCCTCTGGTGCTGGCCGCCCTCGGCGTCGCGGTTCCCGCCCTCGGCAGCCTGGTGCTCGGCCTCGCCATCGCCGCCGGCCACCTGTCCCCGGAGGAAGCCCACCGCCTCGCCACGCTGGATGAGGCGTTCCAGGAGGAAATCTGGGGTACGGATCCCGAATCGACCGCCCGCCGGGAATCCGCGGCGGCCGATGTCGCCATCGCGGCGCGCCTCGTCACCCTGTCCCGCGCATGAAGGCCCGGCTCCTCCGCATCGAGGGGCGGGTCCAGGGCGTCGGCTACCGCGACTGGCTGGTGAAGCAGGCGAATCGCCTCGGCCTGCAGGGCTGGGTCCGCAACCGCCCCGATGGCAGCGTCCAGGCCCTGGTGGCCGGGGAGGAAGGGGCCGTCCTCATGCTGCTTTCCGCCTGCCGCCGCGGCCCCATGCTGGCCCGCGTGGACCTCATCGAGGAATCCCTCGCCGAACCCCCCGGCGAGCCCGGCTTCCACCGCCTGCCGACCGGCTGACCCGGCGTTACCCTTCGAGACGTCGATAGTTCTTGTCCGGTTAACCATACTGTCCTATTGAGCGACCCGTCGGCGGGCCTAGTCCCGCCGCGCCCCGGCCGCGTGAGCGGGCCTGGCGCCGCGACCCCCCTGGATGAACCCAGCGGGACGCCGGCGCTGAAGGAGGCCCGGACCGGGGCGCAGCACGCGGATGATCGCCGAAGGGAGACACAACTCCCGGCAACCGCGCCTCAGTGGACAACATCGGACCGGCCCCGGCACGCGGGTGGGTCCTTCTGCCACCCTCCCGCCCGGCACCGCGCCGCGCGGGATGACCGGATTTGATCACTCTCCATGACCACCTTCGCCGAACTCGGCCTCTCCCCCCGCCTCCTCCAGGCGCTCGAGGAAGAAGGCTACACCACCCCCACCCCGATCCAGCGCGACAGCATCCCCCACGCCCTGAAGGGCCGGGACATCCTCGGCATCGCCCAGACCGGCACCGGCAAGACCGCCGCCTTCGGCCTGCCGCTGCTGCACCTGCTGGCCGAATCCAAGGGCCGCCCGCCCCGCGGCGGCTGCCGCGCGCTCATCCTCTCCCCCACCCGCGAACTGGCCAGCCAGATCGCCGACAGCCTGAAGGCCTATGGCCGGCACATGGGCCTGTCCGTCGCCGTCATCTTCGGCGGTGTCCCCCACGGCCCGCAGCGCCGCGCCCTCGCCCATGGCATCGACATCCTCGTCGCCACGCCCGGCCGCCTGCAGGACCACATGGATGAAGGCGCCGCGCGCCTCGACATGGTGAACGCGCTGGTCCTCGATGAGGCCGACCAGATGCTGGACAAGGGCTTCTGGCCCGCCATCCGCCGCATCCTGCCGAAGCTGCCCCAGCCCCGGCACACCATGTTCTTCTCCGCCACCATGCCGACGGAAGTCGCCAAGCTGGCCGGCGAGATCCTGCGCGACCCCATCCGCGTCGAGGTCGCCCCCGTCTCCTCCACCGCGGAGCGCGTCACCCAGCACCTGGTCGTCATCGAACAGGGCCGCAAGCGCGGCAAGCTGGCCGAGCTGCTGCGCGGCGAAGGCGTGGGCCGCGCCCTGGTCTTCTCCCGCACCAAGCACGGCGCCGACCGCATCGTGAAGAACCTGGAAGCCGACGGCATCAACGCCAACGCCATCCACGGCAACAAGAGCCAGGGCCAGCGCGAGCGCGCCCTCGCCGACTTCAAATCCGGCCGCGCCCCCGTCCTCGTCGCCACCGACATCGCCGCCCGCGGCATCGACGTGGACGGCGTGACCCATGTCATCCAGTACGACATGCCGGACACGCCCGAAGCCTATGTCCACCGCATCGGCCGCACCGCCCGCGCCGGCGCCTCCGGCATCGCCGTCGCCATGTGCGCCCCGGACGAGCGGGAGAAGCTGTGGCAGGTGGAAAAACTGATCCGCATGCCCATCCCGGCGACCGACGAACGCCAGGACGTCTCCGTCCCCATGCACCGCACCCCCGGCCGCCCCGACGCCATCAAGCCCGCAGCCGGTGCCGGTCGCGGCCGCGGCCAGCCCGGCGGCCGAGGCCGCAACGGCGGCGGCGGCCAGCGTGCCCCCCAGCAGGCCAACCGCCCCCGCGTTGACGCGAAGCCCGCGGCGCCGCGCGGCGACGGCGGCAACGCCCCCGTCCGCCGCCCCACCGCCGCCGCCGCCACCCCGGCAACCAGCCGCGACCGCGCCTGGCGCGACGGCGACTTCCGCGACGCAGCGCCGGCGTTCCTGCGTAAGCGCTGACGCTGAGCCCTCTCCCCGTGTCTGGGGGGAAGGGGCTTTATAAGCCTTTCAGATCAACGCCTTGGGGAAGGCTCCGCCTTCCCCAAACCCCATCCGCCAGGGCCGAACCGGCCCTGGACCGTCATCAGTTTCGCGCCAGGACGGGGAACGCGAACCAACCGACGACCCCACTCACCACAGAACCCTCCCCCGCGCTTGCGTGGGGTCCGGCGCATGTCGCCGGACGCTGAAGGCTGGCAGGGTGTCTTTGCCACCGAGGTGCCCGAGAACCCTCCCCCGCGCTTGCGTGGGGTCCGGCGCATGTCGCCGGACGCCGAAGGCTGGCAGGGTGTCTGTGCCACCGAGGCGCCCGAGAACCCTCCCCCGCGGTTGCGGGGAGGGCAGGGTGGGGGTACGGCCCGCCCTGACACACCAACCAGAGGCCCCTCCATGCGCGAAACCGTCCTGATGAAAGGCGAAACCGCCACCCTCGTCATCGTCACCGCCAACGGCCAGACCGAAGTGCTGGACGGCGAAGACGAGGTGATCGAAAGCCACAAGGACGACCGCCACGAAGCCATCCTGGCGCGATACCTGGCGCAAGGGTGGGAGATCGAGGAAGACGGGCCGTAAGGCCCACAAACCCGCCTCCCCCTGCGTGAGGCTCACCGCGTGCGGGCGCGGGGCGGGGCAAAGGGTGGCTGTAGCGTCCTGCCGCGCTGCTTCACCTCAAGGCCCCGGATGCCATTCAACGGCGTCAGGTCAGCGACCTGCGTGCCCTCCAGGTCGAGCTTTCGCAGGCTGGAGAGGCCGGAGAGCGGCGAGACATCCGCGACCTTTGTGCCCTCCAGGTCGAGCGATTGCAGGCTGGAGAGGCCGGAGAGCGGCGACACATCCGCGACCTGCGTGCTCTTCAGGGTGAGCGATTGCAGGCTGGAGAGGCCGGAGAGCGGCGACACATCCGCGACCTGCGTGCCCATCAGGTCGAGCGATTGCAGGCTGGAGAGGCCGGAGAGCGGCGACAGATCGGCAATCTGGGTTCCGCTCAAGTCCAACTCGACAATGAAGGGCACCCACGCCGCCGGCGGCGCCTCACTTGCCAGAACAAGTCGCTTCACCTCATCAAGGTCGAAATCATCGGGCGGCGGCCCCTCCTTTGCTGGCGGTTCTGGCGCGATGTCGATTGGCCCCGTCGCTTGCAGCCGGCGCCGGATGGCGCGAACAAGAACGCGGACACTGCGGGCCGGCCGCTCGGCCGATCGCGCCAGCAACCCGCCCACGAAGCGCACCACGGGTGTGAGCCAGCCAGTCAGGCCCTCCACAGTCGCCTTCACATCGCGCGCAATGTCACGGATCGCTTCCGTCGTGCGCGCCAGGGCGGCGATGTCGCTCTCCGGCGGAATCGCAGCATCCTGCCCCGTGCGCGTCTCCAGCCGCGCTGCCCCCACCTGCACAGTCAGTGACGCGATTTGCAGGTTGAAAAGCCCGCGCTGATCCACGGCCATATTGGTCTGCGGCGTCGTCGGTTTGGCGGTAGCCTCGGCCAATCCCCGCACATTGTCCTCGACGTTGCGAAGCCTTTCATCAATGCGGACCAGGGTGGATTCGAACGCCGCACGCGGCACCTGCAACTCGCCGAACCCGGACATCCGGGGTTCGAGGCCGAGCGCCCGTGCCGCATCCACGCCGTTCTCCAGCGCCTCGACCAGGTTGCCGCGTTCGCCGCGCAGCGCCGTCAGGGCGGGTGTTGGCGCCTCAAGGTCCGGGTCCAACTCCGGCAGTTGAAGGCGGCGCAGGTCCTGGCGGGCTTTCGAGAGATCCCCGCCGAGTTCCCTCGTCGCGCCCACCGCCTCATTCGCGATGATCAGGTCGATCCGATCGAGCAATTCCTTGAAGTAGCGCTGATGCGCCGGGTCGTTGCTCAGCGCCAGGGCGGCGCGGAAGCGCCGGGACGCCCGCCCGATTTCGCCCAGGCGGTCGCGCATCGCCTGGATTCGCTCTGGCCGCGTCATGGCGTCGGCCTCGTGCTGGCCGCGAGGGGCGAACGGGGCGTGATGCTGAACCAGTCCTGGATGCCGTCGGAGATCGCCTTCGCGGCTTCAGCGAAGCCGTTCTCCGGCTTGGGCCAGTCCGCGACTGGCTTGAGGCGACCATCGCGGGTGGTCGGCACCACCTGGATGTAGCTGCCGAAGAAGCCCATCCAGCCGCAATTGCGATAGATCACCGGCAGGACCAGCGCTCCGCTGCCGCTGTGTCGCGCCTGGATGGCCGGCCATTCCCTCGTCAGGATGTAGTCGGAGGCGAAGAAGTCCGCCGTCACCAACAGGACAAAGACCTGGGACCGCTCGATTTCCGTCTCGATCCTGTGATTCCAGTAGTCGCCTGCCCGGATGCGGCGGTCATGCCACAGCCTCAGATTCAGCAGATGGGCGGGCGCTGCCAGATGCACGCGCAGCCTCTCAAAGGCGGCGTGGTCCGCATGCGAATACGACAGGAAGCATTGTTCCGGCCCCGACATGCCCCGGCCATGCCAGCCTCGCGCACGCTCAACAACCGCCTCCATTGATGACGGGGTCCGGGGGGCGTCACGCCCCCCGGTCGGGGGCCTGGGGGCAGCGCCCCCAGCCTTCCCCCCTGGACTTTCACCCCGTCAAAGGACTATCATCCTATCGCTCTTTGAACCCGCTCATCAGCCCCTCGCTCACCCCGACCCTCCCCCGGCGGGGAATTTGTCCAAAACACCCCCGCTGAATCCGCACTAAATCGGCTAAATCTCCTAAATCCACAGTACCCGCCGCCCCGTTACCCGAACACCTCTCCCCAGGCCGCCATCAGCGCGCTGTCCGCTTCTTCCATCGTCGCCAGCACCCCCAGCCGATGCAGGCTTGTCACGCCCAGCCCTTGCTCCGCGATCCCGCAGGGCACGATGCCGCCGAAGTGGGACAACTCCGGGTCCACGTTCAGCGCCACCCCGTGCCAGGACACCCAGCGCGTGACGCGCACGCCGATGGCGCCGATCTTGTCCTCGGTCCCCCGCGCGCGATCGACCACCCAGATGCCGACCCGCCCCTCCCGCCGTTCCCCCTTCACGCCGAAGCGGTCGAGGGCGCGGATCATCCACTCCTCCAGCCCCTGGACGAAGGCCCGCACGTCCCGCGCCCGCACCGTGCCGTGGTCCCGGTTCAGGTCGAGCATGACATAGCCCGTCCGCTGTCCCGGCCCGTGATAGGTCCATTGCCCCCCGCGCCCCGCGGCGACCGCCGGGAACCGCGTTTCCAGCAGGTCCTCCGGCCTGGCGGAGGTCCCGGCCGTGTAGGTCGGCTCATGCTCCACCAGCCACACCGCTTCCGGCTGCTCGCCCGCGCGGATGGCCGCCACCCGGGCCTCCATGGCGGCCAGCGCCTCCGCATAGGGAAGCCGCCCCGGCGTGATTCGCCATTCGAGTGCGGAACCGGGCGGGGGGGGCGTTGTCGGGTGCGCTGTCATCGGTTATACGCCCGGCCTCTACCCGATAAGCGGTCGTGGCGGAATGGTAGACGCGCCAGCTTGAGGTGCTGGTGGGGGCAACCCCGTGGAAGTTCGAATCTTCTCGACCGCACCAGGGCCCTGCGGGGTCCACCCCGCATCCTGCGGGCCTGGCAGATGATAATGCCGCTCACATAAGCTCTGCTTTATCCGTTTGGCGCGGTGGCGCCCCGGGCCGCTATGGCCTGGAGACGGTCGCCCATGATGCTTGCCCGCCTGACGATCCGTGCGAAGCTGATGGTCAGCTTCGGGCTCCTCACGGCGCTCTGCATCGCGGTCGCGGGCTTCGGCGCGGCGCAGCTCCAGGCGGTCAACACGGCGGCGCGTGAATTGCGGGAGGTCCGGCTGCCGGCCAGCCTCCATCTCGGCGTCTTCGGCACCGAGATGCAGCGCTTCCGCGCCCTGGAAGGCCTCCAGATCCTCGCCCCGCCGGATGAGGCGGAGGCCCAGGAACGCGAACTCCGCGCCATTGCGGGAGAGGTCGAGGCCGCCTGGCGGCGCTACCTTCCCCTGGTCGCCAGCACGCGGGAGCGTTCGCTGGCCGATGCCGCCGCCGCCGCCTGGGGCGCCTACCAGCAGGGCACCGCGAAGGTCGTCGCCTTCAAGCGGGAAGGCGACCCCGCCAACGCCATGCAGGTGTACCAGGGGGAGCAGTCCGTCGCGGCTACCCGCCTGCGGGACGCGGTCGACGCACTCACCGCCTACAACCGCACCGCCGCGGAAGTCGCCGGCCAGCGGGCCGATGCCGCGCATGAGGAGGCACTGCTCGCCAGCGGAATCGCGGCGGTCGCGGCGCTCCTGGCCGGCATTGCCATCGCCCTCCTGCTCAACCGCGACGTCGCAGGCGGCATCGGGCGCCTGTCGGTCCGTCTCCGCCGCATTGCCGAACGCGACTACGACTTCGACCTTCCCGATGCCCGCCGAGGCGATGAGGTCGGCGGCATGGCCCGCGCCCTCGACGAATGCCGCAACGCGCTGCGCGCCGCCGATGCCCTGGCGGCGGAGCGCGAGGCGGAGCAGGCGGCGCGGGTCGCCCGCGCGGAACGGGTCGATGCCCTGGTGCGGGAGTTCGAGGGCCAGGTCACCATGGCGCTCCGCTCCGTCGGCCAGGCCGTCCATTCGGTGGACGAGACGGCGGCGGCCCTCGATGAAACGGCGCGTGAGGGTGCTGCCCGCGCCGTCTCCGTCGCCGGCTCCGCCGAGGAAGCCAGCGGGGGCGTCCAGACCGTCGCCGCCTCGACCGAGGAACTCGGGGCGAGCGTCGCGGAGGTGGCCCGCCAGGTGGCGGAAAGCGCCCGCGCGGCGCGGGAGGCCAGCGCCCAGGTGCAGGCCGCCCAGGCCACCGTCGCCTCGCTGACCGACGCCGCGTCGGAGATCAATGAGGTGATGGGCCTGATCCGCGCCATCGCCGGGCAGACCAACCTCCTCGCCCTCAACGCCACGATCGAGGCCGCGCGGGCGGGCGAGGCCGGCAAGGGCTTCGCGGTGGTGGCGCAGGAAGTGAAGTCCCTGGCCGGGCAGACGGCCACGGCCACCACGCGCATCGCCGACCAGATCACCCGCATGCAGGCGGAGGTCACGAACGCCGTCGCGACCATCGCGGCCATCACCGGCACCATCGCCTCGGTCGACCAGATCGCCGTCCAGGTCGCCGCCGCCGCCGAACAGCAGGCCGCCGCGACGCAGGAGATCGGCCGCGCGGTGCATGAGGCCGCCGCGGGGACGCAGGCGGTCTCCGAATACTCCGTGGGGCTGACGCGCGATGCGCGCCGCACGGGAGAGGCCGCCGGCAGCCTTCGGGCCGCCTCCCAGGAGCTTACCGGCAAGTCCGGCGGACTGCGCCAGCAGGTGGACGGCTTCCTCGCCGCCCTGCGCGCCGCCTGACCCCCAGCCGACCGGCCAGAAAGGCCCTGACCGGGCACACCCGCCCTGCCTAGGAACGAGGAACACCCATGATGATCGCCCCTGCCTTCCGCCGCGTGGCGCTGGCCGCCGCCGCCACCTTCGTGCTCGCCGCCGGCTCCCTCTCCTCCGGTGCGGCCGCGCAGGGCTGGCGCGGCTGGAACATCCACACGCCCGAACACCCGAACGGCCGCGGCATGGATCACTTCGCCGACACCGTCGCCCGCACCTCCGAGGGCCGGCTCGCCCTGCGTACCTTCCACAACGGCCAGCTCGGCCAGCAGGATGAGGCGATCCAGCAGATCCGCCTCGGCACCATCGACTTCGCCAGCTTCAACCTGAATTCCTTCACCAACGTCGCCCCCGCCGCGGGCGTCGTGGCGCTGCCCTTCCTGTTCCGGGACAATGCCCATAGCCGCCTCGCCATCGATGGCGTCGCCGGGCAGGAAGTGGCGCGCGATCTCGAACAGGCCGGGCTGGTCGCGCTTGCCTGGTATGACAGCGGGGTGCGCAACCTCTACAGCGTCCGCCCCGTGCACAGCCTGTCGGACATGCAGGGGCTTCGCGTGCGCGTGCAGAATTCGAACCTGTGGCTGGAGACGATGCGCGCGCTCGGCGCTACCGCCGTCTCCGCGCCGCTCAGCGCCGTGATCCAGCGCTTCCAGTCCAATGCCATCGACGCGGCGGAGAACAACTGGGTCTCCTACCACACCGTCGGGCATTTCGAGGGCGCGCGCTTCATGACCATGACGCAGCACAGCGCGGTGCCGGAGGTGCTGGCCGTGTCCCGCACCCGCTGGAACCGCCTGCCGGAAGCGGATCGCGCCCTGCTGCGCGCTGCCGCCGTGGAATCCGCCACCCTGCAGCGGGACCTGATGGACCGGCAGGAGGCCGCGTCCCGCGACCACGTCATCGCCAACGGGATCACGGTGATCGAGCCCACGGACCGCGCGGCCTGGATCGCGGCCATGGACCCGGTCTATGCGCGCTTCGCGGGCACGCCGCGCCTCCAGGGCCTGGTCGAATCCATCCGCGCCCTGCGCTGAACCCAGGGCCGCCGGGCTTCGGCCCGGCGGCCATTCGGCGGGGCGTTAACCCTGGGCCTTCGCCGCCTGCCAGGCCGCCAGCTTCGCCCGCGCGCCGTTGGTCCGCGGGTCCATCGCCGTGTCGTGCTCCGGCGTCTTCGCCGTCAGCTCGATCACGTAGCCGTTGGGGTCCCGGAAGTAGATGGACTTGATGACCCCGTGGTCGGATGGCCCCCGCGTCTCGATGCCCGAAGCGCGCCCCTTCGCCAGCATCGCCTCCAGCGTCTCCATGGAGACTTCCATCGCTAGGTGCAGGTCGAAATCGTGCTGGTTGTGGAAGTCGAAGGGGCTGTCCGGCACCTCGAAGAAGGCCAGGTAGCTGTTGTCCGCCAGGCGGTAGAAGGTGTGCAGCACCTGTGCGGTGCGGCCCGTGGCGGTGGTGCCGATCGGCATCGCCTCCGCCAGCTCCAGGCCGAGGAACTCCTCGTAGAATTGCCGGGTCTCCTCGGAATCCCGGCAGCGATAGGCGATGTGGTGGTAGCCCAGGATCGCGCCCATCACGCGGCACTCTGCGACAGGACATGGTCCCGCCAGCCTTCCCAGGCCGCGTGCCCCGCCTTCCAGCCGGGCCTGGCCCGCATCGCCGCGATCCAGCGCCGCACGCGGGGGTAGGGCGTGTAGTCGAACCGCGCCATTTCCCCGAGTGTCGCGTAGGCCACGCCCATGTAGTCCGCCAGGTTGGGCTCCGCCCCGCCCAGGAACGGCCCGGGGTCCTTCAGCATGTCGGCGTCGAGGATGCGCATGAAGCGCTCCCCCTTCGCCGTGCAGCGGGCGTTCACCGCGGCCTGGATCACCGAATCCTCGAAGGCCATGTGCGGCATGATCCGCGGATACATCGCGCCGTAGCAGTATTCGCGGGAGAAGCCGGTATTGAACCAGTCCAGCTGCTCATCCACCCGCGCCCGGGCCTTGAGGTCCGTGGGATAGGCCGGGCTGCCGGCCAGGCTGGCGAGGTAGCGGAGGATCGCCGCATTCTCCGTCAGCACGAAGTCGCCATCCTCCAGCGTCGGCACCTGCTGGGTCGGGTTCTTGGCGGTGTAGCCGGGGGCCACATGCTCCCCGGTCAGCAGATCCACCGGCACGAGGTCCAGCTCGATTCCGGCCTCGGCCGCGAACATCTCCACCGGCCGGCACGTCGTGGATCCGCTGAAATGATACAGCCGCATGGGATTTCCTTCTCTCCGCGCCGCCCCTGTATCGCCCGCGCGCCCATCGCCTGCCAAGCGCAACCGATTGCCCCCCACACCCCCGGTCGCGCGCGGCGCGTATCTCCACTAAGGTAAGGGTGGAGGTGATTTGATGGACGAGGATTTCCGCAAGGCCGCGCTCGACTACCACCGCCTGCCAAGGCCGGGGAAGCTGAGCGTCGAGCCGACCAAGCGCATGGCCACCCAGCGCGACCTGGGCCTCGCCTATTCGCCCGGCGTCGCCGCGGCCTGCGAGGAGATCGCGAAGGACCCGAACGCCGCCTTCGAATACACCTCCCGCGGCAACCTCGTCGCCGTCATCACCAACGGCACCGCGGTGCTGGGCCTCGGCGCCATCGGCGCGCTGGCCTCCAAGCCCGTGATGGAAGGCAAGGCCGTCCTCTTCAAGAAGTTCGCCGGCATCGATTCCATCGACCTGGAGGTGGAGCAGCGCGACCCCCAGAAATTCATCGACGCGGTCGCGGCGCTGGAGCCGAGCTTCGGGGCCATCAACCTCGAGGACATCAAGGCCCCCGAGTGCTTCGAGATCGAGCGCACGCTGCGGGAGCGGATGAACATCCCCGTCTTCCATGACGACCAGCACGGCACGGCCATCATCGTCGCCGCCGCCGTCCGCAACGGCCTGCTGCTGCAGGGCAAGCGGCTGGAAGACGTGCGCGTGGTGAATACCGGCGGTGGCGCCGCCGCCATCGCCTGCCTCGACCTGCTGGTGGCCATGGGCCTGAAGCGGGAGAACGTGACGATCTGCGACATCGACGGCGTCGTCTGGAAGGGCCGCCCGAATACGGACCCCTACAAGGCCGCCTATGCGCAGGACACCAACGCCCGCACCTTGCAGGACGCGCTGCCGGGCGCCGATGTCTTCCTCGGCCTCTCCGCGCCCCGCATCCTGAAGGCGGAATGGCTGCCCCTGCTGGCGCCGAAGCCCCTGGTCCTGGCGCTGGCCAATCCCGAGCCCGAGATCCTGCCGGAGGCCGTCCGCGCCGCCCGCCCGGATGCGATCGTCGCCACCGGCCGGACGGACTATCCCAACCAGGTCAACAACGTCCTCTGCTTCCCCTTCATCTTCCGCGGTGCCCTCGATGCCGGCGCCACGACGATCAATGAGGCGATGAAGGTCGCCGCGGCGGACGCCATCGCGGCGCTCGCCCGGATGGAGGCGAGCGAGGTGGTGGCCGCGGCCTATGGCGGCAGCGCCCCCACCTTCGGGCCGGACTACATCATCCCCAAGCCCTTCGACCCCCGCCTGATCCTGGAAATCGCCCCCGCGGTGGCCAGGGCTGCGATGGATAGCGGCGTCGCCCGCCGCCCCATCGCCGACATGCAGAAGTACCGGCATGAGCTGGAGCGCTTCGTCTTCCGCTCCGGCAACCTCATGCGCCCGGTCTTCGAGGCCGCGCGCAAGCGCCTCTCCCGCGTCGTCTATGCCGAGGGCGAGGACGAACGCACGCTCCGCGCCGTGCAGACCGTGCTGGATGAAGGGCTCGCCGAGCCCATCGTCATCGGCCGCCGCGACGTCATCGCCGCCAAGGCCCGCGCCATGGGCCTGCGCATGGACTTTTCCGAATCTGTCCGGATCATGGACCCGCAGGCGGACGAAGCCGCCTTCGCGCCACTGATAAAGCTGTACCAGGAGAAGGTGGGCCGCCGCGGCATTCCGCCTGACGCCGCGGGCCGCCGCGTCGGCAACCGCCCGACCGTGGCCGCCGCGCTGCTGCTGGAAGCGGGCCTGGCCGATGCCTGCCTCTGCGGCGGCACCGGCGACTGGTTCCGCCACTGGCACCACGCCTTCGACGTGATCGGCAAGCGGGCGGAGGTGGATCGCGTCTATGCGCTCTCCGCCCTCATCGTCCCCAATGGCCACCTGTTCTTCGTGGACACCCATCTGACGGTGGACCCGACCGCGAAGCAGATCGTGGACATGACGCTGCTGGCGGCGGAGCAGATCCGCGCCTTCGGCCTGGCGCCCAAGGCCGCGCTGCTGTCCCATTCCAGCTTCGGTGCCTCCGGCGCGCCATCCGCCCGCAAGATGCGGGAGGCGCTTCGCCTGCTGCGCGCCCGCGGCACGGATTTCGAGGTGGATGGGGAGATGCACGCGGACGCCGCCCTCGTCCCCGCCATCCGGGACCGCGCGGTGGCGGACAGCACGCTGACCGATGCCGCGAACCTGCTGGTGATGCCGAGCCTCGACGCCGCCAACATCGCCTTCAACCTGCTGAAGGCGGCGGGAGAGGGGCTCCAGGTCGGCCCCATGCTCCTCGGCATGGCCAAGCCCATCCATGTGCTGGTGCCGAGCGTGACAGCGCGCGGCATCGTCAACATGACGGCGCTGGCGGCGGCGCAGGCGAACGGGATGCTGGTGGCGGGCTGATGCCGACAGCCTCGATGATCGACCTGCGACCGGCGTAGCCGGCAGAGGTCCCGGCCGCATCCCGCCACCGGTCATTGTCGCCGGTAGCGGAATGGCCGCTGTGCGGGCGCAGCGCCGGCAAGCCTGTCAGGGCCAGACAGGGGCGCCATCCAGCCCCGCGGTTTCCGGCAGGCCGCAGATCAGGTTCGCGTTCTGCACGGCCTGGCCGGCCGCTCCCTTGCCGAGGTTGTCGACCACGCCCATCGCGATCACCAGCTTGCGAACCGGATCGGCCGCATAGCTCACGAAGGCGAGGTTCGAGCCGGTCGCCCATTTGGTCTGCGGCGGCTTGTCCGTCACGCGGATGAAGGCGCGCCCGGCATAGAAGCGCCGCGCCGCGTCCAGGCACTGATCCGTGGTGGCGCGGCCGCGGCAGTAAATGGTGGCGAGGATGCCGCGGGTCATCGGCACCAGATGGGGCGTGAACACCAGCCCGGTGGCGCTGCCGCCGCCCAGCCGCTCGATCGTCCTGGCCATCTCGGGCATGTGGGTGTGCTGGAGCAGGCCATAGGGCACGAGGTTCTCGTTGCTCTCGGCGTAGCCGAACCGGCTGTCGGCGCCGCCCCGACCGGCGCCGGAGATGCCGGTCTTGGCGTCGATCACGATGTTCCCGGGATCGATCAGCCCATTGGCCAGCAGCGGCGCCAGCGCGGTCAGCGTCGCCGCGGGAAAGCAGCCGGGGTTGGCGATGCGGGTCTGGCCCATGATGTCGCCCGGCCAGACATCGGCCAGGCCATAGGTCCAACCCTCGACGTAGCGATGGTCACCGCCGATATCGACGATCTTCACCGCCGCGGGGACCCGCGCCAGCGCCTCCGCCGAGGTGCCCGTGGGGAGTGACGCGAACAGCACATCGAGCTTCGGCAGCGTCGCGGGGTCCCATTTCTCGATCACCAGTCCGGCCAGGCGGGACGGGACACCCGGGAAGCGGTCTGCCAGGCGGCTGCCGGCGCTGCCCTCGCCCGCGGCGTAGACGAGTTCGAAGGACGGATGGCCCGCGACCAGGCGCATCGCCTCGCCGCCGCCAAAGCCGCTGATCCCGACAATGCCGACGCGAATGCTCATGGTGCTGTCCCGCTGCCGGAGTGTGCGTCGGCAGCGGTGCCGAGGCGCTTGCTCATGTGGACGACAGCCCCGAACTGCGGGTGTTCTTCCTCCCGCTGCACCCGGTAGCCGACCCGGCTGTAGAGCCGCAGGTTCTCGGCGAAGAGCCCGTTGGTGTAGAGCCGTACTTCGCCAAGGCCGAGGGAGCGCGCGACCTCCTCCGCATGCGCCAGCAGGGCGCTTCCGTAGCCCCGGCCCTGCCGGGCGGGCGCGACCGCGACGTTGACGATCAGCAAATGGTCAGCCGTGGGCGCCATCTCGATCAGCGCGGCGGCTTCGCCATCCATGTGCAACAGGTCCACCAGGTGGTCGCGCACTGCCACATCGTAATCGGCGGTCATCGGCCGCGGCTCTCGCCCGAGGAGAGGCACCCACTTCGCGTAGGCCGCGCGGGTCAGTGCGCGGACGGCCGCCGCATCGGCGTCGGTGGCGCGTCGCATCGATCCATGCCCTGCGTCGCCGGGTCTTGCTGAAGGAGCGGGGTGGGCGGAGCCGCTGTCCTGCACGGTGTTCTCCTGTGATCTGGACAAACAAAAACCCCCGAAGCCAGGGGCTGCGGGGGTTCGGAGATGCGGGCTGATGCCGTCTCGGTGGTGGGCCGCTAGGGGCCGGACCTTGCCGGGGCCTGTCTGCACGCAGCCGTGGAAGCCGCCGCTGAGAAGCAGCGACGGCGTCGGTTGGCGTTGCGGCGGCGAAGGTCACGCATCGCAGGGACGGTAGTGATCCGCCTGAACGTCTGTCAACGAGGGTTTGTCGTCGTGCTGCCGGGACCTCCGCCATCACGCGCCCTGTCCCACGCTTCCCCCGTCGCCAGCCACCTGGCCCATTTCGCGCTTCCATTCGCCAGCGCGCGGGCCACCGCCACCTGGTGATCATAGGCGATCGCCACCAGATCGGCGGACAGCAGCCGCTCCTCCTCGATTTCCAGCACCGCGAAGCGGGCATGCGGCGCGCCCGTCTCGCTGACATGCGCAGGCGGCGTCGGGTCCTCATAGGCGGGCATCCCGACGCTGCCGGGGTTCACCACCACGCGTCCATCCGGCAATTGCCGGATCGCCGCCTGGTGGCTGTGGGCGCAGAGGATCAGCCTCTCCGCCATCGGCCCGAGCCGCGCCGCCACCTCGGCGACCGGCGCCGGCACCATCCGCCCGCCGGCCACATCCTCCAGCAGATAGGCATCGTCATTGTCGGGCCGCGCATGGAAGGCCAGCACGCCGGGCAGGGGGCGCAGATGCACCGGCAGCGCGCCCAGCCCGGCCCGCTCCTCGGCCGTCAGCGCGTCCCACGCGAAGCGGTCGGAAGCCCCGCCGCCGCCCTCCGCCACCCAGCGATCATGGTTGCCGCGCAACGAGGCGATGCCCGCCTCCCGCAGCAGCGCCAGCGTCTCCGCCGGCCACAAGGGCCCGGACACCAGGTCACCAAGGTTCACCACCGCCGCCACCCCCCGATGCCGCAGCGCCGCGAGCACCGCCTCCAGCGCCACCGCGTTCCCATGGATGTCCGCGATCACGCCGAGGCGCATGAGACGTCTCCTGCCCTTACCCGATGCTCGAAGGTCACACGGAAGCGCCGGCTGAACTGCATCGCGGCCAGGAAGGTCAGGTGGAAGGCCGCTTCCAGCACCAGCTCGCCGACGGGATCGGTGCTGGGCGGCCCCGGCGGCGGCCCGATCGCCTGGTCCGCCAGCGCCAGCAGCGCCGTGCCCAGCACGGCGAAGGCGGCATAGGCCAGCCGGAAGCCAGGCCAGCGCCGGAACCACAGCACCGCCATGCCCACCTGCACCCCCAGCACCAGCAGCGACAGCAGGTTCGATGCCAGCGCGGCCCCGCCGAGTGCGGGATCCATCCATTGCTGCCAGGCCACCACCACGCCCCCCGGCACGGCCAGCACCATCAGGGCGGAGACGACGCGCAGCCAGCCGCCCAGCCCGAACAGCCGGTGCGCCTCCGCCTCCGCCTCGCTCACCCGCACCCAGCCTGCCACGCACCGCACCCCTGCCAACGCCATCGTTCCTACCGGCGCATGAAGCCCGGCGGAAGCGGCGGCGTTGACGGTGCATGGCCCTGCTGACGCGCGCTGACCTCCGCCACCAATCCCGCTTCGCCTGGGCCTGCCTGGCCGCGCTGGCCGGCGTGGCCCCGTTGCTCTGGTGGCTCGACAAGCGCAGCGCCGCACTGGCCACCATCCTCGCCATGCTGGGGCTGCTCGCCGTCATCCTCCCACCCCGCGAACGCATGCCCCATTTGCCGATGCGCCTCCGCCGCCTGCCGATGAGCCTCGACGCCGCGCCGGTGCTGGCGACCATCCTCAGCACGCCGGGCCATGGGTTGAACTGGTTCCACGGCGCCAACAACTATGACGAGGTGGTGCACCTGGTCTCCGGCCTGCTCGCCGGCGCCGTCTTCGCGGGGCTGGTCCTGGCCGATGGCATGCCGCGCCGCCGCGCCCGCATGGCCGCCCTCGGCCTGGTCTTCGGCATCGCCCTGGCCCTGGGGTGGGAGGGATTGGAAGCCCTGCTCGGCATCATCGGCGGCACGACCGACACGATCTCCGACATCATCCTCACCACCCTCGGCGCCGCAATCGGTGCCGTCCTGTGGCGAGGCGGAAGGTGATGCGCGTCGCCACCTGGAACATCCATCGCGGCCGCGCCGCCTTCGGCCGCTTCCGGCCCGACCGCATCGCCGCGGTGGTGGCGCAGATCGCGCCGGATTTGATGGCGTTGCAGGAAGCGCAGCACCACCTCCGCCGCCATGACGCCATGCTGGACCTGGCGGCGATCGAGGCCGCGACCGGCCTGGTGCCGCTGCGCGTCGATCCCCTCCAGCAGGGTTGGCGCGGCAATGTCCTGCTGGCGCGGCGCGATGCGCGGTTGCTGTCCGCCCCGCGCGGCCTGCGCCTGGGCGGGTGGGAGCCGCGCGGCGGCATCCAGGCGGATCTCGACCTGGGCTTTGGCCCCTTCCGCCTGCTCTGCGCCCATCTGAGCCTGGGGCCCGCCCGCCGCCGCGCCCAGGCGGCGGCGCTGCTGGCCGCCATCAAGCCCGGCCTGCCGGTGCTGCTGATGGGCGACCTGAATGAATGGCGCCCCGGCGGAAGCGCGCTGGCGGTCCTCGCCCCCGCCTTCGGCCACCCCGCCATGGTGCCGAGTTTTCCTGCGTTTCGCCCCCTGCTGGCGCTGGACCACATCCTCTCCCACCCGCAGGGGCTGGTGACGGGGGTGGCCGTGCATGCGACGCCGGCCGCGCGCCGGGCTTCCGACCACCTGCCGCTCGTCGCGCGCTTCACCCCTTCCGGCTGAGGCGCCGCGCGCCCATCTTGCGGTCATGCCGAACCTGCCCGCCAAGCCCAGTTCGTCCGCGACGGGGAACACCGCCGTCGCCGCCTTCCTCGACAAGGTCGCGTCCCTGCCCGCCGTGGCGGTGGCGCCCGGCCGCGCCGGCCGGCTGCTCTTCGCCATCGACGCCACCGCCAGCCGCCAGCCCAGTTGGGACCGCGCCTGCCATTTGCAGGCGGAGATGTTCCACGCCGTGCGGGATAACGGCGGGCTGGCCGTCAGCCTCGCCTATTTCCGCGGCCATGGTGAATTCGCCGCGACCCCCTTCCTGACCTCCGCCGAGGAACTGGCGCGCCGCATGGCGGGCGTCACCTGCCTCGGCGGCCATACCCAGGTGGTGCGGACGCTGCGCCACGCTTTGGCACAGACGAAGGCGGATCGCGTCCACGCCCTCATCCTCATCGGCGATGCCTTCGAGGAGGAGGTGGACGAGGCCTGCCACCTGGCCGGCGAATGCGGCCTGCGCGGCCTGCCGCTGTTCTGCTTCCTGGAAGGCCAGCACCCCGTCGCCGCCAATGCCTTCCGCCAGATGGCGAAGCTGTCCGGCGGCGCCTTCGCCCCCTTCGACGCCGCCAGCGCCACCGCGCTGCGGGACCTGCTGCGCGCGGTCGCCGTCTATGCCGCCGGCGGGCGAAGGGCGCTTGCGCGCCTCACCAGCCCCGCCGCCCGCGGCATCGCAGGCCAGCTGCCCGCGCCCGCCTGATGGCCGCCCCCCTCTGATGGCCGCCCTTGCCCTCGGCGCCCTGGCGCTGGTCTTCGCGCTCGGCCTGCTGCAGCTCTTCGTGGCGGCGAAGCCCGGCCAGGTGAAGGCCGCGCTCATCTGGGGCGGCGGCGCGCTCGGGCTCGGCCTGTTTGTCCTGATGCTCGCAACCGGCCGCGGCGGCCAGGCCTTCTGGGCGCTGGCGCTGTTCGGGCCCGCGATCTGGCGCTGGTGGAAGGGCAGGGCAGCGGCGGCCACCTTCGCCCGCGGCGGCGCCGCCAATCCGGGCCAGGCCTCGGATGTCGAGACCTCGCACCTCGCCATGACGCTCGACCATGACAGCGGCCGCATGACCGGCCGGGTGAAGGCCGGCCGCCATGCCGGCGCCGACCTCGCCGACCTCGACCTCCCCGCGCTGCTCGCCCTGATGGCCGACCTCGCCGCCATCGACCCCGATGGCGTGCCCCTGCTGGAAGCCTGGCTCGACCGCGCCCATCCCGACTGGCGCGACGCCGCGCCCCCCACCGCCGCCGGCCCCCTGACCCGCGCCGAGGCGCTGGCCATCCTCGGCCTGGCGGAGGGCGCGACGCCGGAGGCCATCAAGGCCGCCCATCGCCGGCTGATGCGAAGCGCCCATCCCGACCAGGGCGGCTCCGACTGGCTCGCCGCCCGGTTGAACGAGGCCCGGGACCTCCTCCTCGGCGCGTGAGGCGGTGGACGCCTTAACCTGTCCATGGCATGGCTTCGCGCATCACCGCCAAGGGATCCACCACCCGTGCGCAAGCCGCTCCGCAAGGCTGTCCTTCCCGTCGCCGGTCTCGGCACCCGTTTCCTGCCCGCCACGAAGCAGATGGCGAAGGAGATGCTGCCCGTTGTGGATAAGCCGCTGATCCAGTACGCGGTGGAGGAAGCCCGCGCAGCGGGGATCGAGCAGTTCTGCTTCGTCACCGGCCGCGGCAAGACCATGCTGGTGGACCAGTTCGACGTGGCCTACGAACTCGAACGCACCCTGACCGAGCGCAACAAGACGAAGGAGCTCGACATGCTCCGCGCCCAGGCGCTGCCGCCCGGGTCCATCGTCTCGACGCGCCAGCAATCGGCACTCGGCCTCGGCCACGCCATCTGGTGCGCGCGGTCCTTCATCGCCGATGAGCCCTTCGCCATCCTGCTGCCGGACGACCTCATGCTCTGCGACGTGTCCTGCACGAAGCAGCTGGCGGATGCCTACAACGAGACCGGCGGCAATGTCGTCGCGATCGAGGAAGTGCCGATGGTCCGCGTCTCCTCCTACGGCGTCATCGCGCCGGGGGCGACCACGGGCAACCTCGTCGAGGTGAAGGGCCTTGTCGAGAAGCCGAAGCAGGAGGAAGCGCCGAGCAACCTCACCGTCATCGGCCGCTACGTGCTGATGCCGGAGGTGATCGCCCACCTGTCCAAGATGGAAAAGGGCGCGGGCGGGGAGATCCAGCTGACCGACAGCATGGCCATGCTGATCGGCACCCAGCCCTTCCACGGCGTGCGCTATGAAGGCCGCCGCTTCGATTGCGGCGACAAGGCCGGCTACCTGGAAGCCCAGGTCGCCTTCGCGCTGTCGCGCCCGGACATGGCGCCGGCGATGCAGTCGATCATCAAGAAGTACAGCTGAGCAGAAGTGGAGACGACGCAGGACATGACGGCCTTCAACCACCGCTTCGACCCCACCTCGCTCCGCGAATACGACATCCGCGGCATCGTCGGCGAAACCCTGAAGCCGGAGGATGCCTTCGCCATCGGGCGCTGCTTCGGCTCCATCGTCTCCCGCGGCCAGAATGGGGAAAAGGGGGGTACCAAGGTCGCGGTGGGCTATGATGGCCGCCTGTCTTCGCCGGAGCTGGAAGCGCAGCTCGTCGCGGGGCTCCGCGCCTGCGGGCTGGAGGTGCTGCGCATCGGCTGCGGGCCGACGCCGATGCTCTACTTCGCCTCCTACGCGCTGAAGGCCGATGGCGCTATCATGGTGACGGGCAGCCACAACCCGCCCAACTACAACGGCTTCAAGATGATGCTGGGGAAGAAGCCCTTCTTCGGCCCGCAGATCCAGCAGATCGGCCGCATGGCCGCCGAAGGGGATGTCGTCCCCGCCGCCGTCGGCACCGATCGCCAGGTCGATGTGTCCGAGGACTACATCACCCGCATGATGCAGGACTGGGATGGCGGGGACCGCGCGCTGAAGGTCGTGTGGGACCCGGGCAATGGATCGGGCGCCGAGATCACCAAGCGCATGGTGGCCCGGCTGCCGGGCACGCACTACGTCATCAACGGCACCATCGACGGCACCTTCCCGGCCCACCATCCGGACCCGACGGTCGCCAAGAACCTGGAACAGATCATCGCGGAAGTCGCGAAGAACGGCGCCGACCTCGGCATCGCCTTCGATGGGGACGCCGACCGGATCGGCGTGGTGGACAATGAAGGCCACATCCTGTTCGGCGACCAGCTGCTGATCGTCCTGGCGCGCGATGTCCTGAAGTCGAAGCCCGGCGGCACCATCATCGCCGATGTGAAGGCCAGCCAGGTCCTGTTCGACGAAGTCGCCAAGGCCGGCGGCACGCCGCTGATGTGGAAGACCGGCCACAGCCTCATCAAGTCCAAGATGGCCGAGACCGGCAGCCCCCTGGCCGGGGAGATGTCGGGCCACATCTTCTTCGCGGACAAGTGGTACGGCTTCGACGACGCCCCCTATTCCGCCATCCGCCTGCTCGGCATCGTGGCGCGCATGGAGGGCAAGCTGTCGGAAGTCCGCGCCGCGCTGCCGCAGGTCATCAACACCCCCGAACTCCGCTTCGATTGCCCGGACACGCGCAAATTCGACGTGGTGGCGGAAGTGAAGGCCCGCCTCGCGGCGGAAGGCGCCAAGGTGCAGGACGTCGATGGCGTCCGCGTGCTGACGGAGGATGGCTGGTGGCTGCTCCGCGCCTCCAACACCCAGGCCGTTCTGGTGGCGCGCGCGGAGGCTTCCAGCGAGGCCGGGCTCGAACGCCTCAAGGCCGGCATCGCGAAGCAGCTCCAGGCCTCCGGCCTCGCCGCCCCGGACTTCACGGGTGAGAACGCCGGCCACTGAGCCGGCTGCCGTGCGGGTCTTCCTGTACGGCACGCTGCTGGACCCCAGGGTCCTCGCCGCCCGCGCCGGCCGCCATGGCCTGCGCGGGGTGCCGGCCATCCTGCCGGGATGGCGGCGCGTGGCGCTGCGCGGCCAGCCCTATCCGACGCTGCTGCGCGCCCGTTGCCATTCCGTCCACGGCCTGGTCGTCACCCTGGCCGGTGCGCCGCTCCGTCGCCTGCACGCCTATGAGGGGGCCGCCTATCGCCTGCGGCCGGTCCGGCTCCGCCTGTCGCGCGGCCGCCTGGCCGCCCTGGCCTGGATCGCCCACCCCGCCCTGGCGGCAGCCGGCAGCCCCTGGCGAACCCTTCCATGATGTCCAGGTGAAACACGCGAAATAGTGAGGACCTTTACTACGCCGTCGGCGCTGGCGCCGCGGCCATCTTCCCGTGCATGGTGAACCCGTCAGGTCGCAGTCGCGTTGGCACCGGTGGTTATGGGGATGGAGGGTCTGGCGATGCCGGCTGATGGGCGACGGGTCCTTGTCGTGGAGGATGAGGCGCTGGTGGCCATGCTGGTGGAGGATGCGCTGCTCGACGCCGGCTTCTCCGTCATCGGTCCCGCCGCGACGGTGGAGGAAGCGATGGGCTTCCTGGCCGCCGAACGGCCTGATGCCGTGGTGCTGGACCTGAACCTGGCGGGCGAGACCTCCACCCCCGTTGCCGATGCGCTGGCGTTGCGCGGCATCCCCTATGTCATCGCCACGGGCTACGGTGCCTCCGGCCTGCCGGCCGGGCACCAGAAGGCCATGGTGCTGGCCAAGCCCTATGACCCGAGCGAGTTGACGGCGATGCTGGGGCGGATCTGCGCCCCGGTCTGACGCACGCCTTCCGGCCCAGGGTATCCCGCCGCCCTGGCATCATCCGGGCCCGGCCTTGCCGATGTCCGATCGCGTGGCGCGCGCCGGACCCGCCCGCGATGCGAAGCGGGGGGCGCGTCTGGCAACCATGGTGATGGAACCCGTGACCCGGCGGGCGGCATGGCGGCTGGCCCTGGCCGGCGCGCTGCCATGGGCCATCGCCGGCAGTGCCATCGCGTCCGAGCATGATTCGCTGCAGGCCGCCGCGCGGCTGACGGCGGCTTCCCTGGCGCGGGAGCTGGACCGGCAATGGGCCAGGCTGCGCGCCCTGGCGGCGGAGGTGGAGCGCGGCCAGGCCGCCCAGCCCGTGCCGGAACTCCGCCGCATGATGAACGCCGCCCAGCAGGCGGCCCCGCATACCGTCTGGATCGGCGTCGCCAGTGCCCGCGACGGCAAGGTCATCGCCGCCTCCGCCGGCGTGCTGGAAAGCGCCGACGTCTCCGCCCGGCCCTGGTTCCAGGCCGGGCTGCAGCGCCATTTCGCGGGCGATGTCCACAGCGCGGCGTTGCTGGTCACCGCGCTGCGGCGGGACCCCCGCGACGAACCGCTGCGGCTGATCGACTTCACCACGCCCGTCCGCAATGCCGCCGGCCAGGTGGTGGGGGTGCTGGGGTCGCATGTCGATTGGCGCTGGGTGACGGCGATCATCGCCGGCGCGCCCATCCCGCCGGGCGCGCAGGTGGCGCTGCTGTCGCGGGAGGGGAATGTGCTGTTCGGGGCCGAGGGGCACTGGATGACCGCCAGCCCCCGGCCACCCCTGTCACTGGTGCAGCAGGCGCCGGAAGCGCCGGGCCTCGGCTGGCGCTTGGTCGGCCTGCCCGCGAGCACGCTGCGCGGACGGGGATAGGACGCCCGCCCCCCTCCGCCCGTCTGGCAGTCGGCAGCGCTTGAACAATACCTGACCGCGCGATCAGGCAATCCTACACCGCCGCGCTGTGCCGCGCCGGACCGCCGCCGAGATAGGCATCGAAGGCCGCCGCGATGTGGCGCACGAAGCGCCGTCCGGCCTCGGTCGTGGCCAGCCTGCCATCCGCCACCGTCGCCAGCCCATCGGCCACCAGCGGTTCCAGCCGCGCCTCCGCCGCGCGCCAGACCTTCAGCGGCACGCGCCGCAGGTCCAGCGACAGGTCGCACATCACCGCCTCGATGATGCCGCGCCGCAGCCGGTCCTCCTTCGTCAGGGCCAGGCCGCGGGCGATGGGCAGCCGCCCGGCCTCCACCGCCGCCAGCCAGGCGCGCTCATCGGGCAGGTTCTGCGCATAGCCCTCCGCCAGCGACCCGATGGCGGAGGCACCGAGGCCGAGCAGCACCGGCGCGCGATCCGTCGTGTAGCCCTGGAAGTTGCGCCGCAGCGCGCCTGCCTTCGCCGCCACCGCCATCGGGTCCTCCGGCCGCGCGAAATGGTCGAGCCCGATGGCGACATAGCCCGCCGCCAGCAGCGCCCGCTCCGCCGCCTCCGCCTGGTCCATCCGGGCCATGGCATCGGGCAGCAGCGCCTCCGGGATCGCCTTCTGGTGCGGCTTCATCCAGGGCACATGGGCATAGCCGAACACCGCGACCCGGTCCGCCCCGGCTTCGGCGGCGAAGCGGGCGCTGGCCTCGACATGGGCGGTGGTCTGGCCGGGCAGGCCGTACATCAGGTCGAAATTGATGCCCTTGATCCCGGCGGCGCGCAGCTTCGCGACCGCCCCCGCCACCAGCGCCGGCGGCTGGATGCGGCCGATCAGCGTCTGCACCTCCGCCGCCATGTCCTGCACGCCGAGGCTGGCGCGCCCGAAGCCCTGCCGCGCCAGGACGGCCACGATGGCATCATCCAGCAGCCGGGGGTCGAGTTCGACGGAAAGCTCCGCATCGGGCAGGAAGGCGAAGCGCTGGCGAAGCCCCTCCATCACGCCCTCCAGCGCCTCCGCCCCCAGGGCGGACGGCGTGCCGCCGCCGAGGTGCAGCGCCTCCACCGGCGCTGCCTCCGGCAAGGCGGCGGCAAGCAGCGCCGCCTCCGCCACCAGCCCCTGCGCGTAGCGGCTGGTCCGCGCGACGGATCGCGTCACGCTGGTGTGGCAGCCGCAATACCAGCAGAGCGACTTGCAGAAGGGGATGTGGAGATACAGCGAAAGCCGGTCCCCCGGCGCCACGGCGCCGAGCCATTCCCGGTAGCGCGCTTCCTCCAGCGCCCCGAAATGCGGCGCGGTGGGGTAGGAGGTGTAGCGCGGCAGGTTCTGGCGCGCGTAGCGGGCCAGGATGGCGCGGGAGGGGCGGAGGCCTGGGGGAGGGAGTGCGTCCATGACCCATCCTTCCCCGTCTGGCAGCGTCGGCGCCTTGCGGAGGATCAAGTTCCGCGCGCGATTTCCGGGCGCCGCGGGACTTGCCGGATCGACGATGTTCCTGTTATGTTCATTGCGTCACGGGGCCGGATTGCGTCCGGCGCCGGGGCAGCGCGGGTCCCGCATCGGTCCGAGGCACCCCGTGAATCGCGACTAAATGCACTAAAACGGCTAAATCGGCTAAAAGTCCTAAAAAGGATGGATCCGCTTCGGGATCGAGGGCGTCAGGTGGCCGCCGGCCAGCGGGGCGCCGGGGCCCAGCCGGCGGCGGCGGGCGCCCGCTCCTCCTCCGGATCGGGTGTCGCCAGCACGGCGCGGCGGAACACCAGGGTGAATTCGGCCCCGGCCTCCGTGCCATCCGCCACGTTGTCCGCCGTGATGCGCCCGCCGATGCCGCGCATGATGGTGCGGGAGATGGACAGGCCGAGCCCGGTGCCGAAGCCCGGCGGCTTGGTGGTGTAGAAGGGCTCGAACAGCTTGTCCCGCACCTCCGGCGCCAGGCCCGGGCCGCTGTCGCGGACCCGCAGCGTCACCTCATCCGCCAGCGGGCCGATCTCGGCCTCGATCCGCAGGCGCCGACGTTCCGGCGGGCGGTCCAGCAGCGCGTCGCGGGCATTCAGCACCAGGTTCAGCAGCACCTGCTCCACCAGGATCACCTGGCCGACCACGGGGGGCAGCACGTCGGGCAGGCGCAGCTGGACCTGGATCCCCGCATCCCGCAGCGCCTGGCCGGCCAGCACCATCATCCCGTGCACCGCGCCGCCCAGGTCGATCGCCTCCAGCGCGGAGACATCGACGCGGGAGAAGGCACGAAGCTGGGTGACGATGGCCTTGGCCCGGTCGGCCTGGGCCATGATCCGGCGGAGTCGCGTCAGCGCCTCCTCCACCCCGTCCTCGCCCGCCTCCAGCGCCTCCGCCGCGTTCTCGGCGGCGAGCGACATGATGGCGATGGGCTGGTTGAGTTCATGCGCCAGCCCGGCCGCCATCTCGCCGAGGGTGGCGAATTTGGCGGCGGTGGCGGCCTGCAGCGCCAGCTCGCGCTCCGCCGTGATGTCCTCCAGCACGCCCGATGCCTCGATGCCCGCGGCGCCGCGGCCGGTGACGCGCGCGGTCTCCCGCAGCCACATCCAGGCGCCGTCGGCCCGGCGGAAGCGGTATTCGGCGGTGGCCTGGGTCTCGCGCCGCAGGCGGTCCGGCAGGTCCGGGCCGAGCGGCAGGGTCTGCGCATCCACGCCACGCTGCCGCCAGCCCGGCCGCAGCGCCGCTTCCACGGTCCAGCCCGTCAGCCGTTCCACGCCGGGGCCGATCTCCGTCAGCCGCATGGCCCCGCCCACCTCGATCACGGCGCGGTAGGTGATGGCCGGCAGCGAATCATCCACCGCATCCGGCGGCTCCGCCGGCGCCGGGCGCCGCAGCAGCGGCATCCCGATCGCGCCCAGGCCGATCACCGCGGCCAGCAGGAAGGGGAACCAGGCGCCGTTCGCCGCCGCCTCCTCCAGCGCCGCGACCAGCAGCAGGTCGCCGCCGGCCGGCGCGGCGGCAAGTGTCAAGGGCGGCAGCCCATCCACCGCCGCCCGCCGCGACACGGCGGTGGTGGGCGTGGGAAGCGGCCAGAGGGGGGCCGGCAGCGGGGTCCCGCCGGTGGCGAGCGGCATGCCATCGGCGCGCAGCAGCGCCAGTCGCAGCCCCGGCAGCACCGCCGCATCGCCCAGCGCCCGGTCGAGCCGCCGCGGATCGATCGCCGCCACCGCGATGCCCGTGAAGCCCCGCGAATCAGCCAGCGGCCGCGTCGCCAGCAGGCTGCGCGGCCCGCCCGGCAGGTCCAGCAGGGCCGGCGCCATCAGTACATCCGCCCGACCGCCACGGTGCAGGCCGAAGCTCTCCCGATCCGCCAGGGAGGTGCCGGTCAGCGGCGCATGGGTGGTCCAGACGATTCGCCCCTGCGCATCCGTCACCGCCGCGAATTGCAGCCCGTCGCGCCGCGCCGCTTCCGCCAGCAGCCTTTCGGCCACCTGCTGTGCCGCGCGGTCACCGCGCGCCGCGGCCTGGTGGCGCTGCTCGGCCGCGCCCAGCGCTTCCGCCAGCCCCTCGATCGGCTGGGCGACGAGGGCCCGGGCGCCCCGCGCGGCGCGTTCCGCGGTGGCGATCGCGGTCGCCGCCCGGGCCTCGGCCTGCGACTCCGCATGCATCCACGCCGACCCGAGGGCGAGGCCGGCCACGGCCACGCCCGCCACGAGGCCGTAGCCCCGGGAACCTGTCGTTGCGGGCTGCCTTTCGCGCTTGATGGGAACGCTGCCTCTTGATGGGGGAAGCCCCCGAGCCTGATGGACCGCCACGCCCTGCGCCACAGCCGGCACGCAGGCGCTTCCGATTCGGAAACAAACTTACGGCAGGTGCCACGGGGAGGCATCGCATGGCGGTCGGAACGCGTGAACGTTACGCTCGCGGCCATGTGAGCGTGGCTTTCCTGCATCACGACAAGACAACCGGAAGGTCAGGCCGCGCCTTCCAATACGCCTTCGGCGCGTTCCAGTGCCGCGAGTCGGGCGGCGAGGTCATCCTCCCGGCAGGCCATCACCGCCACCACGCCCGCGCCCACCAGCCGGTTGCCCCGGTCGCCGAGCTTCACGCCATCGCCCGCATCGATGTCCACCACCAGCCCGCCCGGCCCGGCCTTGGCCCGCAGCACGCAGGCCAGGCGCTGGTCCGGGCCGAGTACCAGGCGGCGCCAGGGTTCCCCGCCCTCGCCCCGCAGGCGCAGCCGGATCGCGCCGCCGCCGGGCGGGCCGCGCAGTTCCAGCACCGCCCGCATCGCCGTGCCGGCCGGCACCGCGGCCGGCAGGCCGAGCGTGGCGACGCCGTCCCGCGTCCAGCAGCCCCAGGCTTCCTGCCACCACCAGCCCAGCCCCTGGCGCACACGTTCCGCCCAGGCCACCGCGCTGGTGGCCGCCGGCGGGCCGCCGGTGCCGAGCGGAAGCCGCTCCCCCAGCGGCAAGGCGGGCTCCGCGTCGCCCTCGCCGGGCCGGGCCAGCGCGGCCAGCGCCTCCGCCGCCGCCTGGTGCCAGCTTCGCCCCGCCGCCTTGCGATCGATCCCGGCTTCCAGGGCCGCGCGATGGGCGGTGTCCGTGACGAGGCGCTCCAGCACCTCCACCAGCGCCGGCTCGTCCTGGGGCGGGAAGAAGACGGCGCCGGGTGCGCCCGATTCCAGCAGCCCGGACTGCGCCGGCACCACCGCCAGCTTGCCCGCCGCCAGGCTCTCGCTGACCGGCAGGCCCCAGCCTTCGTGGAAGGAGTTGTAGATGGTGAAGTCGCAGCGCGCGTAGAGCCCGGCCAGCGCCAGGTCCGACACGTCATGCAGCACGGAGACCTGGCGGCGCAGCGCCGGGGATCGTTCCCGCAGGCCGAGTGCCGCTTCCGCATGCCAGCCCGGCTTGCCGACGCAGACCAGCCGCGGCACCGCGGCCGCGCCGAGCCGCCGGATCAGCGCCAGCCAGGCCTGGAACACCATCAGATGGTTCTTGCGCGATTCCAGCGTGGCGACGAACAGCACGAAGCGCTCCCCGGGCAGGGGCGCGGGCAGGGCCTCCGCCGCCGCGCGGGCGGCGCCGGCCTCCGCCGGCGGGCCGAGCCCCTCCGCCGCCAGCCGCACTACCGTCGCGGGCCGTTCCGGGCCGAGGCCCGCGGCGAATTGCCGCACGTCCTGCAGCGTGCTTTCCGAATTCGCCAGCAGCGCATCGGCGTGCAGGGACAGCGCGGCGAACCAGCGCGCATAGAGCCGCACGGTGAGGCCGAGGCAGTGCTCGGGCATCACCAGCGGCACGCAGTCATGCACGAAGGCGACGTAGCGGAAGGGCACCTGCGCGCGGAGCATGCGGAGGCCGCGGAAGTAATCCTCCACCCCCCAGGCATTGCCGAGCGTCGTCAATGTCGCCCCTGCCTTCAGCGGCGCATCGGGCCGGGCATCGGCGTTGCAGAGCGTCGCGGTCGCAGCGCGCCAGGCGGGTTCATCCGCCCGCGCGCCGAGGCGCGCCAGGCCGAGGACCTGCCGGAAGGCGCGCTCCTCCACATGCCACCAGCGCCAGGTGGAAGGTTCATAGGCCATCAGCAGCAGGTCCGGCCGACCGGGGCCGCGGGAGGTCGCCAGAACGGCGCCAAGCATCCCCATCTGCACGCGCTGGATGCCGGTGGGGGTGCGGGCCTCCCGCAGATAGGCCAGCAGGTCCGTGACGTCGAAGGCGAGTTGGGATGGCGCGCCGCCGGGCCGAAGCGGCGGGGCCTGCACCGGGCCGTCGCCGGGGATGTCCCGCCGGTGCCGCACCAGCGCATCGGCGCGCCGCAGCACGGTGTTGTAGGGCGCGCAGGCCAGGGCGCGGGCGATCGCCTCCGCGGCTTCGCGCCCCCGCCCGAGCATGCGGAGCGCCTGGCTGATCTGCAGCGGCGGGTCGAAGTCGCGCGGCTCCAGCGCCTCCGCCTGCCGGTAGATCGCGAGCGCACCCTCGACATCCCCGCGTTCCTTCACACAGTGGCCGAGCTGGACCAGGATCTCCCAGTGCCGCGGCCGTTCGGCGAGGTAGGCGCGATAGAGATGCTCCGCCTCCGCCCAGCGGCGCTGGTCGCGCATCGCATCGGCTTTGGCGCGGATCGCTTCAGGCGTGGGTTTCGGGCTGTCCATCGGCGGCGATGCTACCCCGCGATGGGTTGACCGGCCATCACTGGGGGATCGTCGATGACGAGGTCCCAGGTTTCGGCCACCAGGTCATGCCCGAAGCTGCGATGGGGTTCGGAGGCCACCAGCCGGAAGCCCGCGCGTTCATAGATCCGCCGGGCGGCGAGCAGGATCGAATGGGTCCAGAGCGTGACGCGGCGATAGCCTTTGGTCCGCGCAAAGGCGATGCAGGCCGCGACCATCGCCGCCCCGATCCCGAGCCCGCGCGCCGAGGGCTCCACATAGACCAGGCGGATCTTGGCCGTGTCCGCCGCGTGCTTCACCAGGAAGGCGGAACCGACGATGGCGCCGCCGCGCTCCGCGATCCAGCAGGCCTCACGCGCCGGGTCGAAGTCCCGGATGAAGCCGGCGGCGATTTCCGCCACCAGCCCTTCGAAGCTGCCATCCCAGCCAAATTCGGCGGCGTAGAGAGCGCCGTGGCGGCTGACGACATGGCCGATATCGCCGGGCCGCGGCGGGCGGAGGACGAAGGCCGGGGCGCCACCGCCCAGCAGCTGTTCCGCGGTGCCGAGGGCCGCGACCAGGCGATCCTGCTCCGCCGCCGGAAGCCCGGCGACGAGGCCCGCCACCTCCGCCCGCGACTGGCCATCGATGGTGGCGAAGGCGGCCTGGCCGGCAGCCGTCAGCGACAGCAGGCTGGACCGGGCATCGTCGGGATCGGGCCGGCGGGCGAGAAGGCCGCGTTCCTCCAGCCCCTTCACCAGCCGGCTGAGATAGCCGGCATCGAGCCCGAGCTCGGCCGCCAGCCTGCCCGGCGCGGCGGTGCCGCGATCCGCCAGTTCCCACACCAGCCGCCCCTCCGGCAGGGTCAGCGCGGTGCCGAGGTAGCGTTCATGCAGCAGGCCGATCCGCCGCGTGTAGAAGCGGCTGAAGCGGCGGATGGCGGCGACCGGGTCGGGCTTCGGGGCATCGGACATGCCCCGAGGCTAGCGATATGCTTGCTAAAAGCAAGCATCAGCCACCCATCCGCACCCCGGCCGCGTCGAAGACATGGAAGGCGCTGGCGGGCAGGGTGAGGGGCAGCACCGCGCCGATGTCGCTGGCCGCGATCGGCAGGCGCGCCACCAGCACCTCATTCCCCGGCAGGCGGCCATGAATGACGGTCTCCGACCCCAGCGGCTCCACCAGGTCGACGGTCAGGGGCAGGCCGTCCGGGCTCACCGTCACATGCTCCGGCCGGATGCCGATGGTGAGCGGCGTGCCATCCGCGCCCGGGCGCGCGCCATCGGCGAAGGCGATGGTCGGGCCCGCCTTCAGCGTGGCGGCGGTGCCACCCCCGGCCAGCGTGGCCTGGAGAAAATTCATCGCCGGCGATCCGATGAAGCCGGCGACATAGGTATCGGCGGGCCTGCCCCAGACCTCCATGGGGGAGGCCACCTGCGCGGCGCGGCCGGCATGCATCACCACCAGGCGGTCGCCCAAGGTCATCGCCTCCACCTGGTCATGCGTGACGAAGAGGCTGGTGACGCCGAGGCGCTTCTGCAGGCGGCGGATTTCCGCGCGCATCTGCACGCGCAGCTTGGCGTCGAGGTTGGAGAGCGGTTCGTCGAAGAGGAACAGCTTCGGCTCCCGCACCACCGCGCGGCCCATCGCGACGCGCTGCCGCTGGCCGCCCGACAGCTGGCGCGGCTTGCGGTCCAGCAACGGGCCGATCTCCAGCATCTCTGCGGCCTCGGCCACGCGCCGCTTGATCTCCGGCATCGCCTGGCCTCGGATCTTCAGGCCATAGGCCATGTTCTCGAAGACCGACATGTGCGGATAGAGCGCGTAGTTCTGGAACACCATGGCGATGTCGCGGTCCGCGGGTTCCAGCGCGGTCACGTCCCGCCCATCGATGCGGACGATGCCGGAGGAGGGTGTTTCCAGCCCCGCCACGATGCGCAGCAGGGTGGATTTGCCGCAGCCGGAGGCGCCGACGACGACGATCATCTCGCCATCCGCGACATCGAGGTCGATGCCGTGCAGGACCTGGGTGCTGCCGAACTGCTTGCGGACGGCGGAAAGGGTGAGGGTGGCCATTACTTTTCCGTCTCCGTCAGGCCCTTGACGAACCAGCGTTGCATGAAGACCACGACGGCCACGGGCGGCAGCATCGCCAGCACCGCGGTCGCCATGATGATGTTCCACTCGTTCTGGCTGTCCGAGGTGCCGATCATCTTCGACATGCCGACCACCACCGTCTCCAGGTCCTTGTCGGAGACGATGAGCAGCGGCCAGAGATACTGGTTCCAGCCATAGATGAAGAGGATGACGAAGAGCGCCGCGATGTTCGTGACCGACAGCGGCATCACCACGTCCTTGAAGAAGCGGAGCGGCCCGGCGCCGTCGATCTTCGCGGCTTCCACGTATTCATCCGGGATGGTCAGGAAGAACTGGCGGAACAGCAGCGTCGCGGTGGCGGAGGCGATGAGCGGCACCACCAGCCCGGACATGGTGTTGATGAGGCCGAGATTCACCATCACCTCGAAGGTCGGGATGATGCGGACCTCGACCGGCAGCATCAGGGTGATGAAGATCAGCCAGAAGGCGACCATGCGGCCGGGGAAGCTGAAGAACACCACGGCATAGGCCGAGAGGAGGGAGATCGCGATCTTACCGAGCGCGATCATCACCGCCATGTTCAGGCTGTTCCACAGCATCAGCCACGCCGGCACCTGGCCCGTGGTGCGGACAGCGCTGCCGCCCGTGGTCCAGGCGCTGATGTAGTTGGTGATGGCCTGCGCGCCGAACCACAGCGGCACGTCGCCGCGGCCGATGGTGTTGGCATCGTGGCTCGACCCCACCAGCGTCAGCCAGATGGGGAAGGCGAAGACCAGCACGCCGAGGGTGAGCACGGCATGGGCGACGTAGCGCGACCGCGCCTGGCGGCGCGCGGTGGCGCGGACCAGGGCGGCGTCATCCGCGGCAGTCAGCATGGCGGGGTCCCCCCGAAACTGGCGGCATGCCGCATGTCAGGCGCGCCAAGGCCGCGAATGCGGCCCGCGCACAAACCAGCAGTGCCGCCTGACTGGACAGTGGCCTGCGCGAAGGCAAGCGGCCGGAGGCCGCGCCTGCCGACTGAAGGCTTCATCAATAGTGCACCTTCCGCTCCACGAAGCGGAACTGCACGGCGGTCAGCGCCACCACGATGGCCATCAGGATCACGCTTTGCGCCGCGGAGGCGCCGAAATTCAGGTTCTGCACGCCATCGACATAGACCTTGTAGATCAGCGTCGATGTCGCCTGGCCCGGGCCGCCCTGCGTCAGCGCATGGATCGTGCCGAAGGTGTCGAAGAAGGCGTAGACGATGTTGACCACGAGCAGGAAGAAGCTGGTCGGCGCCAGCAGCGGGAAGATGATCGTCCAGAAGCGGCGCACCGGGCGCGCGCCATCGATGGCGGCGGCTTCCAGCACGGCGCGGGGGATGGATTGCAGCCCCGCCAGGAAGAAGATGAAGTTGTAGGAGACCTGCTTCCAGGCCGCCGCCATGATGACCAGCAGCATCGCCTGGTCGCCATTCACCTTGTAGTCCCAGCGGATGCCGATGCCGTTCAGCGCCTTGCCGAACAGGCCGATCTGCGGGTGGAACATGAACAGCCACAGCACGGCGGCCACCGCGGGCGCCACGGCATAGGGCCAGATCAGCATGGTCTTGTAGGCATCCGCGCCACGGATCGCCTTGTCCGCCTGCACGGCCAGGAACAGCGCGACGCCGAGCGCGCCGATGGCGACGGAGGAGGAGAACACGACCGTGTTCCAGCCCGCCGCGAGGTAGTTGGGGTCCGCCAGCACGTCGCGGAAATTCTCGAGCCCCACGAATTCACGGGACAGGCCGAAGGCGTCTTCCCGCAGGAAGGACCCGTAGATGGCCTGGCCGGCGGGCCAGAAGAAGAAGACGCCGGTGATGACCAACTGCGGCAGCAGCAGCAGCCAGGGCAGGGCGATGCCCTTGAAGATCACCTTCTTGCGCAAACCGAGCCTCCCGCCACCCGATGGGACGTCACAAACAAAGCGCTACAAACAAAGCGGGGGGCGGGCGCGTGGCCCGCCCCCCGCGATCACGCAGCCTGGATCAGCGGGCGGCGTTCTGGCGTTCGAAGTTGCGCAGCACCACGTTGCCGCGCGTCGTCGCATTGGCCAGGGCCTGTTCGCCGGTCTGCTGGCCCTGGAAGGCGCGCTCCAGCTCCTCCTGGATGATGGTGCGGATTTCCACGAAGCCGCCGAGGCGGATGCCCATGGAGTTCTCCGTCATCTGGCCGCCGCCGCGCAGCATCTGCTGGATGGGGACGTCGGCGCCGGCATTGGCGGGCTGGTTGTAGAAGCCCGTGGCGCGGACCTGTTCGAAGGCCGTGCGCGTCACCGGCAGGAAGCCCGTGTCGGTGTGCCACTTGGCGGCGACTTCCGGCCGCGCGATCCAGGCGAAGAACTGCGCGATGCCCTGCAGTTCGTCGGCCGAGCGCGCCGCATTCGGGCCGCGGTTCATCACCCAGAAGCTGGCGCCGCCGATGATGGAGTTGATCGGCGTGGTGCCCTGGTAGACCGGCAGCATGCCCACGCCCCACGGGAACTGCGCTTCCCGCATGATGCGCGCGCGCAGGCCGGAGGAGGCGAAGATCATCGCGCATTCGCCGTTCGGGAACAGCGCATCCGCCGCGCCGTCACGACCGCCGTAGCGGAACAGGCCTTCGCGCTGCCAGGCGACCAGGTTGTTGAAGTGGCGCACCAGCAGCGGGTTGTTGATGCGGAGTTCCGCGTTCAGCCCGCCCATGCCGTTGGCCTGCGTCGCCAGCGGGATGTTGTGGATGGCGCTGAACTGCTCGACCATCAGCCAGGTCGGCCAGGCCGTCGTCATCGGGCAGGCATGGCCCGCGGCCTTCAGGGCGCGCGCGGCGGCTTCCACCCCTTCCCAGGTCTCCGGGAAGGCATCCGGGTTCAGGTTGGCGCGGCGGAAGGCGTCCTTGTTGTAGAACACCACGGAGGTCGAGCTGTTGAACGGCATCGACATCATGCGGCCGTCGGTCAGGCTGTAGTAGCCGCGCACGCCGGGCAGGTAGTCCTGGAAGTCGATGCGGGTGTTGGTTTCCGCCAGCAGTTCATGCAGCGGCTTGATGGCGCGGCCGGCGGCCATCATCGTGCCCGTGCCGACTTCGAACATCTGCACGATGCCCGGCGCCTGGCCGGCGCGGAAGGCGGCGATCGCGGCCACCATCGTCTCGGGGTAGGAACCGCGGAACGTCGCCTGGATGCGGTAGCGGTTCTGGCTCGCGTTGAAGTCCGCGGCGATCTGCTCCAGCATCCCGCCCAGCGGCTGGGTCAGGCCATGCCAGAACTGGATTTCCGTGGGGGCCGTGGCCTGCGCCTGGGCCTGGGCCGGGGCCCCGAAGCCGGCCGCGAGCGCGACGGCGCCCGCCATGATGGTGCGACGGAACATGACTTAACTCTCCCCGTGAAACGTTGCTGGCGGGCACGTAACCGGCCCGCGTTGCGACTGTTTTACAGTTATATGACAGACCGGTGAAGGGGCTCCGAGCGTTACTCGACCATCGCCGCTGCCCGCAACCCCGCGATCATCGAGGATTTGAGCAGGTGGTCCCGGGCCCGGGCGGCATCGCCCGCCACGGACTGCAATTCCGCCAGCAGGGCGGCGCGCTTCGCCGGGTCCGTCTCTCTCATCCTGGCGCGGTTTCGATCCGCCTGGGCGATGATCTCCCGCTTCGCGATGGGCTGGCGGCGGCGGGTGTATCGATCCAGCATCGACTCGGGCGCTTCCCCGCGCAGCACGGGCAGCAGGGTGGCGGCGAGTTCGAAGGCATCATGGATGCCCCCATTCATGCCCATGCCGCCGGAGGGGCTATTCAGATGCGCCGCGTCCCCGGCCAGCAGCAGGCGGCCCACCCGATAGGTCTCCACGATCCGCTGGTGGATGCGATAGGGGCGGAGGTCCGGCACGTCATACTCGCCGCCCCTGGGGTGGATGGCCTGCAGCTTGCGCTGGATGGCGGCGGGCTCCAGCGCCTGCTCGATCGTCTCGCCCGGCGCGGGGTAGAGGCTGGCGCGCCATTTCCCGGGCACGCGCAGCAGGCTGAAGGTGCCGCTGAAGGCCGGGTGCTCGGTCCAGATGTAGTTGACGTTCGACAGCCCCTCGAAGGCCTCGTGGAAGGGGAAGGTGGTGGTGGCGAGGATGGTGGTCTCGGGATAGGTGTCGCCGGGGAAGTCGATGCCCATGGCCTGGCGCACGGCGCTGCGGGCGCCGTCGCAGCCGACCGCGTAGGGGGCGCGCAGGGGCTCGAAGCCGGTGCCGGTGAGCGTCACGCCATCACCGTCCTGCGCCACGCTCTCCACCTTGCAGCCGAAGCGCAGTTCGACCGTGCCGGGGTGGTCCGCGGCGAGCTTCGCCAGGATGAGGCGGGAGAGTTTCCACTGCTCGGCCTGCAGGCGGTAAGGATGGGCGGTGTCGGCCGCGAGCACGCCGAGGTCGAACACCGCCCGCGCGCCATCGGCGTGGCGCCTGATCTGCCAGGTCGGCGTCACCAGGCCCTGCGCGATCAGCGGCTGCGCCAGGCCCAGTTGATCCAGCATGTCGAGCGAGGGCGGATGGAAGGTGCTGGCGCGCAGCGCCTCGCTGATGTCGGGCTCCGCCTCCAGCACGATGGAAGGGACGCCCAGCGTCGCGAGGCGAAGGGCCAGCACCAGGCCCACCGGCCCGGCACCCACGATGGCAACCCGGTCCGGGGCGATGCGGTCATTCATGGGGGCGCAGACTGCCCCGGCGCCCTCAATCCCGCAACGAGCGGCGCAGCGAGTCGCGGATGGGCGAGATGATGTAGGCCAGCGCGCTCCGCGTCTCCCCCAGCACGAAGAGCTCGACCGGCATGCCCGCCTGCAATTGCAGGCCCGGGATGGCGGACAGTTCGCCGGCATCGATCTGCGCCCGGGCCAGGAAGAACTGGTTGCCCTGCGCATCCGTCTGCTGGTCGGCGGAGACGTAGGTGAGGTGCCCGGCCAGCAGCGGCGTGGTGCGCTGGCGGAAGGCGGAAAGGCGCACATTCACGCGGCTGCCGATATGCAGCTGCTCCACATCGGCCGGCAGGACCTTGGCCTCGATCACCAGCCGGTCATCCAGCGGCAGCAGGTCCAGCACCGGCACGCCGTCGCTGATGCTGCTGCCCGGCGTGACGAAGCGGATATCGGTGACGATGCCGGCTTCCGGCGCCACCAGGTCACGCCGGCTGCGGACATTCTCCGCCGCCAGCACGCGCTGCTCGGCATCCAGAAGCAGTTGCTGGTTGTCCTGCAATTCGCGGGCGATGTCCTGGGCGCGGGTCAGGCGGAAGGTCGCCATCTCCGCCTCCGCCTGGGCGATGGCCTGGCGGTACTGCGCCTCCTGCGCGGCCAGCGCCCCGGCGGAGCCGAGCAGCTCGGCCTCCGTCCGCTCCAGCTCCCGGACGCGGCTCATCAGCGCGAAGCCCTGCTGCGCCAGCGGCCGCTGGCCGGCCAGGTCCGTGCGGATGGATCCGATGCGGCTGGCGACGGAGGCGCGCTGCGCGGCGGTGGCCTGCAACTGTTCGCGCTGCACCGCCACGCGCCGTTCATAGACCGCCATGTTGCTGTCATAGGCCTGCCAGCGCGCGGTGAAGAGGCGCTGTTCGGACGCGACGATATTGGCGAGGCCCGGGTCGCGTTCCGCCGCGCGCAGGATCTCCCGCGGGGCGACGAAGCGGCGTTCATCCTGCTGCTCCGCCCGCAGCCGCTCCACCCGCACGGCCAGCGCGCGGGCCTGGGCCCGGGCCTGGGCGGCGGCCGCTTCCGCCGTGGTGGGGTCGAGGCGCAGCAGCACCGTGCCGGCCTGCACGCGCTCCCCCTCCCGCACCAGCAATTGCTGGAGGATGCCGGGCTCGCTGAGCACGATGGATTTGCGCCGCCCTTCCGCGACCAGGGAGCCGCGGGAGACGACGGCGCGCTCGATCGGCGTGATGGCGGCCCAGAACAGCAGCCCGCCGAAGCCCACGACGAGCAGCAGCAGCGCGGCCAGGCCGATGCGCCGCACGCTCGGCATCCGCGCGGCCGCATCGGCTTCCGCGAAGCTGAGGGGGATGGATTTCGGGCCGGTGAGGCGTGCCGTGCTCATGCGCCGCGTGCCGCCGGCTTGTCCGGCGCCTCCGTCTGCCAGCTGCCACGGGGGCCGAGGCGCAGCAACTGGTCCACCTGCCCATGCCACAGGCCGGGATCATGGCTGACGACGAGGCAGGCGGCGCCCGCCGCCCGGGCCGCCAGCACCGCGGCCAGCGCCGCCTGCCGGCCTTCGCGGTCAAGCCCGGCCTCCGGCTCATCCAGCACCAGGAGGGAAGGGGCGCCGTAGAGCGCGCGGGCCAGGCCGATCATGCGCTTCTGGCCCATCGACAGGCCGGCGGTGGGGCCGGCTTCGGTCGCGTAGCCCTGGGGCAGGCGGCCGATCATGTCATGCGCGCCCGCCATGCGCGCGGCGGCGACCACGGCTTCCGCCTCCTCCGGCCCGAAGCGGCCGATGTTCTGCAGCACGCTGCCATCCAGCAGCTGCACATCCTGCGGCAGGTAGCCGATGCGCGGGCCGATCACGTCGCGCGCCACCTGCCGCGTATCCTGCCCCTCCAGCTCCGCGGTGCCGGAATCCGGCTGCATCAGGCCGAGGGCGAGGCGCAGCAGCGTGGACTTGCCGGAGCCGTTCGGCCCCAGCACCAGGGTGATGGTGCCGGGCGGGCAATAGACGGTGGTGCCGTCCAGCACGGGGCGCGCGCCCTCCGGCGGTGTCCAGGTGAGGTCGCGGACCCAGAGCCCGGGATGGCCATCGGCGGCCGGCGGCAGGGCATCCGGCGCCGCATGGTCTGCCAGCAGCTCCTGCATCCGCCGCCAGGCCAGCGCCGCCATCGCCCAGTCGCGCCAGGACAGCACGACGCGCGCGATGGGGGCGGTGGCGGAATTCGCCAGCATGCTGGCCGCGATGACGCTGCCCGGGGAGACCTGGTGATGGGTCGCCAGGATCACGCCCGCCACCACCATCGTCCCCTGCGCGATGTAGGAGCTGTATTCGGTGATGCCGCGCACCGCGCGCGCACGGGCCTGGGCGCGGTCGCCTTCCGCCAGCGAAGCGGCCTGCGCCGGTTCCCACCGCCGCACCACGGCCCCCAGCATGCCTAGGCCCTCCAGCATGTCCGCCTGCCGGAGCCGCCCCTGCAATTCGGCGGAGGTCTTCACCTGCCGGTCGGACGCGCTGCGCATCATGCCCCGCGTCGTATGGTCCAGCACCACGCCAAGCGCCGCGATGGTCACGCAGGCCGCCAGCGCGATGACGGCATAGACGGGGTGCATCATCCACAGCACCAGCAGGCCGATCGGCGTCGCCGTCATGTCGAAAAGGTCGGCGATGGTGCCGCCGCCGAGGAAGCGGCGCAGCTCCGCCGTATCCTGCAGCGCCGCCAGGCCCGGGCGCCGGCTGCCGGCCAGCGCGCTGCGCACCGCGGCTTCCAGCGCCTCCACCGTCAGGCGCCGCGCCAGGCTTTCCGCCAGCGCCGCCATCAGCATGGCGCGCACCGCCCGCATCACGCCGGCCATCACCAGGGCGACGAAGAAGCAGACCGCCAGCACCGCCAGGGTGTCGAGGTTGCCGCCCTCGATCACGCCATCGAAGACGTGCATGGTCAGCAGCGGCATGCCGAGCAGGCAGGCCTGGCGCGCGACGGACAGGCCAAAGGCGGTGCCGAGCACGCCGCTGAAGGCGGGCGCGCGGCTGAGCGCCTGCGCGACCTCCCCGGCCATGGTTCCGGCGCGGATCATGCGGCTTCACCGGCGCGGCGGCCCGCTTTGGGACCGGTGGTGGTGGGCCCGGCGATGGCGGGGATGGCTGGCGCGGGTGCCAGCTGGCCGCCGCGTAGCAGCAGCACGCGATCCGCGGCCGCCAGCAGCGCCGGGCGGTGGGAGGTGAAGAGGATGCCCATCCCCTCCGCCGACAGGCGCCGGATCAGGCGGACCAGCCGTTGCTCCCCTTCCGCGTCCAGGAAGGCGGCGGGTTCGTCCATCACCAGCAGCTTCGGCCGGGCATAGAGCGCGCGGGCCAGCGCCACCCGCTGCCGCTGCCCGGCGGAAAGCGGGCCCTCCGCCCGGATCGGGGTGGCATAGCCCAGCGGCAGGGCCGTGATCATCGAGGCCGCATCGGCCAGCCGCGCGGCTTCCATCACCGCCTGCATGTCGGGCGCGGCGAGGCGCGCAATGGCTTCCGCCACCGTACCGTCGGTCAGCAGCGGGTCCTGCGGCAGGTAGCCGACATGGTGGGCGAAATCCTCCCGCTGCCACTGGCTGGTGGATTGGCCATCCAGGAAGCAGGCGCCGGCGGAGGGCTTCACCATCCCGACGGCGATGCGCAGCAGCGTCGTCTTGCCCGCCCCCGCGCTGCCGGAAATGGCCACCGCGCGGCCCGGCTCCACCACCAGCTGCACATCCCGCAGCAAGGCGCGCGGCGCGCCGCGATGGGCGTAGCTGACGCGTTCCATGACCAGCCTTGCGTCGCGGCAGGGGAAGGCGATTCCGGTATCCGGGCCGCGATCGGCCTGGGACAGCGCCTGCAGCCGGCGCCAGGACGCCAGCGCGCCAGCCCAGTCCGCCGCCGCCCCGCCCAGCCGGGTGAAGGGCCCGATGATCTGCCACATCAGCAGCATCGCCACGAGCGCGCCCATGCCGATATTGGCCCCGTTCGCCGACAGCACGGTGGCCAGCACCAGCGCGCCGCCGCTGCCGATGCCCGAGACCGTGCTCAGCGCCGCGCTGATCCAGCGGCCGGCATTCTGCGCGCCGCGCAGCGCCGTGGCGCTGTCATCCATCCGCGCTTCCCAGCGGGCGGCCAGGTTGTGGCGCATGCCCATCGCCTCCACCGCTTCCGCGCAGCGCATCGCATCCGCGACCAGGCCGCTGGTCTGCGCATGGGCGTCGTTGGAGGCGACGAGCGCGCGGCGGGTCAGGCGTTCGCCGACCAGGGACAGGACGGCGGCGAGCAGACAGAGCGCCAGGGCGAAGACGGCGAAGGCCCAGTGGAAATACAGCAGCAGCAGGATCAGCAGCGGCACGATCACCGCATCGACGACGCCGGTCAGCACCGGGCCCGCCAGGTTGCGGCGCAGCTCCTCCACATCCCGCAGCGCCTGTCCGGCACTGATGTCGGACCGGCCCTGCTGCTTCGCGGCCGCCATGACGAGCGGCGCGGCCATCCGGCGCGCCAGGCGGTGGGACAGGGCCAGCAGGCCGATTTCCCGCAACTGGTCCAGCGCCACGTTCATGGCGATGGCGATGCCGACCAGCACCGAAAGGCCCGCCAGCGTCCAGGGATCGCCCGTGGGCAACACCACCTGCCAGATCGTCATCTTGCTGACGGTGAGCGCGAAGCCCGCCAGCGCCAGCACGATGCCGAGCCAGAGCGTGAACCGCGCCGCGACGCCCACTTCCCCGCGCGCGATATCCATCACGCCCTGCGCTGTCGCCGGCGAACCCCCCGCCCGGGCATTCCCTGGCGTGGCGCCCTGCGGGGCTGGCAGGCGCCGGGCGGCCATCAGATCGCCAGGATCAGCGCGAAGGCCGTCAGCGCGCCGAAGCTGGTCAGGCCGAGCAGCGCCATCAGCACGATCTGCCAGGTATCCAGCCCGGCCCGCCCGGCCCGCGGCGGCGGTGCTTCCGCCTGCAGGGCAGCCAGGCGTTCATCCAGCCGCGCCACCCAGGCTTCCAGCACGGCGATGCGCTGCTCCGCCTCCTCCGGCATGGGGCCCGCGGATTCCGCCGGCGCGCGGGCGGCGACGTCCTGCAGGCGTTGTTCCAGCGCGCGCTGGCCGGCGACCAGCTGCTCGATCGCCTTGATGACCTGCGGGCTGGCGGGTGGCGGGGCGGCAGGGGCGGGGGGGCGCGCCTCGGCCATGGCGGGGCGGCGGAAGACCTGCAGCGGGGCCTCCCCCCCCGCGGCGCCGCGCGCCACGACCGCCAGGTCTGACCGTCGCTCGGCCCAATCGGGCTTGAGGGGGAAGCGGAAGCCGTGGAAGGCATCGCCGATGCCGGCGCGCACCAGGTCGGTCCGGTGCCGGTCGGCGACGGTGGTGGCCACTGCCTGGCCGTCGAGGCGCAATTCGACGATGACGCGTTCCGTCGGATGGGCGGGCTCGAAGGCCCAGCCATCGATCTGGTTGCCGCTCAGGCCGTCGATGAAGCCGCGGATTTCCGGCGCCGCGCGGGTTTCAGCCGGCCCGGACAAGCGCCTTGCCTCCCGCCTTGCGCCGGGGCGCCTCGGCTTCCTCCTGCTGGGCTGCCGCTGGCGGTGCCAGCAGGCGGCGATACAGCGCCAGGTGTTCCGCCGCCGCCTGGTCGATCAACCTCGGCGGCCTGATGCCGGCGGCCAGCTTGTCCCACAGCCCCGGCTCCTCCGCCGCCCGGCGCATCACGGCGGCGAGGCCCGTGGAATCACCGATCGGGAAGTGCAGGCCATCGACACCGTCGCGCACCGCCTCCGCCATGCCACCCACATTGCCGCAGATCACCGGGCGGCCATGGCGGAACGCCTCCATGACCACCAGCGGCGCGTTCTCCCACCAGATGGAGGGCATGACCACCCAATCCACCGCAGCCATCCGCGCCGGCATGTCCCGCGCGGTGTAGAGGCCGTGGTGCCGCGCATCCGGCGCCGCTTCCAGCGCCGTCCTGAACTCCGCCAGGAATTCGTCGGGCTGCCAGGCCGTGCCGCCATGCAGCGCCAGGTCATGCGTCACGCCCTGCTTCGTCAGCCGGGCCGAGGCGCCGATTGCCACCATGCTGCCCTTGAAGCGGTTGATGTGGCCGAAGAAGCCGAAGCGGTCCCGCCGCCCATCCGGAGCCAAGCGATGAGGGGCGGGGGTGCCGAGCGCGATGCCGTTGCGCAGCACCTCGATCCGCGCGGGGTCCCAGCCCGCCTCGATGAAGCGGTCGCGCAGGAAGTCGGAGGGCGACAGGATCAGGTCCACCCCCGCGAAGGCGCCCCGCACGCCGAGGTCCCGCAGCACGAGGTCCGTGCCGCCGCGGCCGGGGAAGCAACGCCGGCAGCCATCCGGCGAAGGGCCCATGCACAGCCTGCCATCCACCGTCAGCAACTGGCCTTCCTGCGGGCAGATCGCGAAGAAGTCGTGCAGCGTGACCACGATCCTGGCCTTCGGCGCGACCCGCCGCACCAGGTCCAGTGTCTCCAGCCCGAAATACAGCAGGTGGTGGAAGTGGATCACATCGGGCTGGAAGCCCGCGACGAAGGGGCCGAGTTCCTGGAGGCCCCAGGTATCCAGCTGCGCCAGGTGGAAGCGGTCGAAATGGCTGAGCCAGACCAGCATCTCATCCGCCTGGCGGCCGGCGGCCTGGAACAGCGTGCCGGGGCGGCGTTCGCGGTGCTGCCCGGTGACGGCGCCGAGGAAAAGCCCCTCCACCCCATGCCGGTCACGCAATTCCCGGAACAGGCCGCGCGCCACCACCTCGGTGCCGCCGGGCTGCAGGTCGGGATGGTTATGACAGAGGACGAGAAGGCGCATGGTTCGGGGACGCTAGCACCTTAAGTGGATCACGGGGCGGGCCTCTTCGCCCCGATGCCGCAAAAACATGTCCGCGGGAAGGGGGATACGACAATCGACGCCCGTCCGGGTTGTTCCAGGCCGCGCGCCTGGGGTCAGGCGGCCGCAAAGGTCTCGCCGTGGCGTGAAAACCCGTCCATCAGCGATTCGATGGTCGAGTCCCAGCGGCGATGATGCAACCTTCGATTGTAGGCGGCCGCGACGGTGCCGGCGTAGCCGCCGTGCTGGGCGATGGATTGGCGTTCGAAGTGGAACAGCTCGGCGGCGGGTTCGTAGAAGATGGTCCCGCCGGCCTGGCGGAGCCGCAGGCAGAGGTCGCTGTCCTCATAGTCGCCGACGATGTAGCCGGCATGGAAGCCGCCGACCTCGTCCCAGGCCTGCCGGCGGATGAGCATGGCCGCGCCCGTCACGCCCGGCACGTCGCGCGGCCGGTTGGCATCGGGGTAGTGGCGCGGGAATCCCTTGAAGTAGTGGCAGTTGAACCAGTCATTCCCGGGCCCGCGGGCGAAATAGAGGCCCGCATGCTGCAGCGATCCATCGTCGAACATCAGCTTGGGCCCGACGCAGGCGATGCGCGGATCGGCGTCGAGCCGCGCGGCCAGCGGCGCCAGCCAGCCCGGCCGGTCCGGCACCACATCCGAATTCAGCATCAGCAGCAGCGGCGCGGTGGCGATGGCGGCGCCGCTGTTGCAGGCGGTGGCGTAGCCGGCATTGCGGCCATGCAGCACCAGCGTCACGCCGAGGCCCGCCAGGCCGCAGGTGCCGCGCAGCAGATGCTCGGCCTCCCCCCGCTGCTCCGGGCTGTCGAGCACGTAGATGATCTCCGCCTGCCGCAGCATCGGGTCCCGCGCGAAGGCGGCGACCTGGTGGCGGATGAAGCGGAGGTTCCGGTAGAGCGGGATGACGAAGGAGACGGTGGGGGCGGAAGGCCTCTCCCCGATCTGCACCACCTCCTGCCCCACGGGATCGGCGGAGGCGGCGGCGTGCAGGCGGGCGGCGGCGGGGGCCAGGACCTGGTCCAGCATGGCCGGGCCGACATCCAGCGGGTTGACGCTGCGCAGCACCACCTCCCTCGCCTGCGCGGCGGGGATCAGGGCGGGGCCGGCCACGAGTTCGATGGCATCGCCGGAGCCTAGCGCGATTTCCAGCCGCCACTGCGCCACCGGGCCGGGGCCCGCATCGGGTACATGGACGACAAAGCCGCGGCGGGGGTCGCAGTCGCCGAAGGGCGCCTGTTCGAACTTCTTCACCACGTCGGGGCGGCTGACGCGGAAGATCGCCTCCGGCGGCACGGGGATGGCGCCGAAGGGGCCGCGCAGCGCCATGCCGCGGGTCAGGCGCAGGGGATCATGCAGCCAGCCCAGCAGGAAGACACCGCCGCCATGGTCGGAAATGGCGCGGTCCACCGCGGCGCCGACGGCATTGGCCGGTTCCGCCGCCGCGCGGGGCGGCGCCATGGCCAGCACCTGCGCATCGCGCACCGCGTCGCGGCACCAGGCTTCATGCACGTGGCGCCGCAGGGCCATGAAGGCCTGGCGCAGCAGTCCGCGCTGCGGAGCGCCGGTCTGGCGGGCGAGTTCGACGAGCGTGGGGGCGGCGGGGGACTGGCCCGGCAGTTGCAGCGCAACGCCATCGGCCCGCAGCAGCACCGCGCCGGCGGCGCCGGCGGGCAGGGGGGCGAGGCCGCCTTCCGGATCGGGCGCCCGGGCCACGCCCTGCACCGTCACCAGCCAGCCCCCGGCATCCATCCGCCACAGGCTGCGCCCCTGGCCGAGCATCACGAGCGGCCTGACCCCATCCGGCGCCAGCATGACCAGGGGTTGCGCCAGCGCCAGCAGGTCCCCCGCCAGCGTGGCGTCGGAGGCCGCGCGGAGCGGGCCCGCCGCCTTGCCGGCCAGGAGCGAGAGCAGCCGCGGCGCGGCGTCGATCAACGGCCTCAGCGCGTCCAGCGGTCGGGCGGGCGGTAGGCTCGACCAGGCGCCGCCGCCGATACGAAGCCCGATCACGGCCGCGCCCCGGGTCCGCAGGAGCAGGATGGTGCCCGCCGGGGCGCCGTCGGGCAGGGGTATCTGGGACAGGGGGCGGAACGGGGCACCATCGTCGAGGCAGAATTCGGCGGCCTGGGCATCGGCCGGGGTGCCGGGCAGGACGACCACGGCCGCTTCCGACCCCAGGCAGACCCACCAGGCGCCAGGGGCGGGCAGGGGCGGGTCGGTCGGGGTGGGGGTCACGGATCAGCCCTCATGCTCGGACCATCAATGACGCAGGTGTTATCATGCGCAAGGGCCAAGGCAGTGGGGCTGCGATGCCCGGCGCTACCCGCGGCCGCGCCGCCACCCCATCCATCCGCGCCGGCCATCCGCCCCGTTGGGGGAGGCGTCAGACCACCTGGACGATGCTGTCGATGTGGGTGGTGAGGTCGGTCACGGAGATCCCCTGCAACGTGATGGTATCCCCGCCGAGGGTGATGACCGCGTTGCCGAAGCTGTCCGCCGTGACATGGCCGCCCGTCACCAGGTCGGCCGCCGCGCTGATGCCGGAGCCGTTGATCCCGGTGGCGATCTGCAGGGTATCCGTGCCGATGGCGAAGCCGATGATCAGGTCGTGGCCGAAGCCGTCGTCGAAGGCGAAGACGTCGTCGCCGGTGCCGCCCAGCGCGGTGTCGTCGCCGCTGCCGCCGACGAGCAGGTCGTCGCCCCGACCGCCGGACAGGTAGTCATCGCCGGAGCCGGCATTGATCGTATCGTCGCCATTCTCGCCGAAGGCGGTGTCGTCACCGCTGCGCAGCAGCACGTTGTCGCTGCCCGAGCCCGCCAGGACGAAGTCGTCGCCAGAGCCGGTGTTGATGGTGTCATCGCCACCGCCAGAGGCGATCGTGTCGTCGCCGCTCCCGGAAACGATCCCGTCGCTACCGCCGCCATAGACCGACGCGAAACCTGACATCGACACCTCCACGTGCCCAACCGGACTCGGCCTGCACGTTTTCTACCGCCAATGGAATGAAACCAAACGACTGCAAAGTCAACGAAAAGCAGAATGTTGCAGCATCAATCCAGACGCGGCCCGCGGTGCGCACAGCGTTGATCTTCAATGTTTGACAGAATTTTGGACAGTCAATACAAAATATTACAAAACATCCATGCCAGGCGCCAGCCTCCCCCGCCTCATCGGGGCCTGATCCCGCTCAGCCAAGGCCCCGACAGGCTTGCCGCCCCCATGCGCCCGCCCCCGCGCCGACATCCCGCCGCTCCGGAGGCCGACCCTGGTCGGCGTCGGAGGCCGGCGTCGGACTTTTCGCGGGTACAGTAACGCATCATCAATTATTCGTGAAGAACCGAGAACAACGACAGTATTCGAAGCCGGTTCGCCGTCAGCGCCCGCGGCCGCGCCGCCGCCGTGCCGCCCCGGCCGGCTGGGGTGGTGGCGCGGGGGGCAGCCTGATCAGCGCGACCTGTGGCACCGCCACGCCCTGCCGGCCCTCCACCGCCGCGGCTTCGGAGGGCGGCGCCGGGTCGAGAGCCCCCGCCAGCGCCGCACGCCGCCACAGCACGGCCCCGGCCACGACTTGGCCGCTTGCATCGTGCAGCGCGGCGAAGGGCGCGGCCGGGGCGGCTTCCAGGGCCTCCGCCGCCCGGCGGAGGAAGGCGCTGCCCGGCGCCAGGTCGGGATCGGCCGGCCAGACCAAATCTGCCTCCGATTCCGCCAGCGCCCGCGCCGCCAGGGCGGACCAGGATGGCACGGGCGCCGCCACCCGGCGCCAATGCCGGTGCCAGCGCAGGCCCGCCTCCGTCGCCCCGGCCGCCACCTGCGGGTCCGTGCCATCCTCTACTACCAGCACCTCCGCCACCGGCTGGTCCTGGTGGAAGACGGCGTCCAGACGGCTGGCGAGCATCCGGCCGCGCCCCTGGCCCGCCACGACTACGGCGATCGATGGCAGGCCCGGGACCAGCCGCGCCAGCAGCGCGCGGGCATGACGCCCTTCGTCGAAGCGCGATCGGGCTGCGGCCAGGCTCGCCTGGCGGGCCGTCGCGCTCGCCGGGGAGTCCAGCAGCCGCATCGCCGCCCGCGCCATCGCCTCCACATCGCCGAGCGGCACCGCCGCGCCGCCGAATTCGGTCGCCAGCGCCGCCGCGCCGCCCGCACCCTCGAAGGCCAGGATCGGCAGGCCGACGCAGGCGGCCTCCTGCGCGAGCAGCGGGAAGGGGGCTTCCCGCGCCGTCAGGGCAAGGAGGTCGGCGGCGGAGAGCAGGGCGCCGGGCTGCGCCAGGTGCTCCACGAGGTGGAAACCCTCCCGCGCCGCGGCCGCGATCTCGCCCCCCATCCAGGCGCGGATGGCGGGATCGAGTGGCCCCACCCAGGCGGCTGCCAGCCGCGGACGATCCGCGCGGAGCCGGCGGAACAGCTGGATGAACAGGTCGATCCCGTGGCGCAGGTCGCCCGGCCCGGCGCCCAGCAGCAGCGGATCGCCGGGCGCGATGCCGAGTGCCTCCCGCGCCGCGGGACCAGCCGCTGGTTCCGCGGCGGGGGCTTCCGGCAGGCCGGGTTCCAGCACGTCCGGCGTCCCGGCGCCGCGCCATTCCTCCGCCAGGGCATCCCGCACCGCCGCCGCCGGCACCAGGCAGGCATCGACCTGGCCGAGCGCCGTGCGCAGCCCGCCTGTCAGGCCGCGCGCCCGCAGCGAGGCGGGCATCTCCTCCAGCAGCAGGGTCGTGCGGATGCCGGCGCGCGTCGCGGCCCGTGCCAGGCGCGACGCGGCCGCGGCATCCATCGCGGCGTGGCGGATGCCGGCGGCACGGAAGTGCTCGATCGCGGCCTCGGGCGCCGCCGTCGCCACCGTCACGGTGCCGAGTCGGGCGAAATCGGGCTCCAGCGGCCCGCCGGCCAGCAGCAGCACCTCCATCCGCAGCCCCGTGCGCCGTGCGATGGCCTGGAGGGAGGCGATCAGGCGGCGCGTCGCCTCCCGCTCCTCCGCATCGCCGGCCGCCAGCAGCAGGGCGGGCGCGTCCTGCGAGGCGCGGCCGACCACCGCGCGCGCCGTCGCGTTCAGGAAGGCGTGGCCGTAATGCAGGTCGGGCTCGAGATAGGCGCCCTCGCACCATTCGTTCCAGGCATTGACGCAGACGAAGGGCTCCGCGCCCATGAACGGCTTCGCCGCCGCGCGCTCCACCAGCTCGCCAAGCCATGCCTCGTAGCTCGCGGGCGTCGACCCATGGATGATGACGGTGTTGGTGCCCTGCTTGCGCGGGTCGTTGTCCCAGCCCGGCACCGCGCATTTGATCAACGGGAAGGGCGGCTCCGGCTCCTCCAGCGAAACGCGGGCGATGTCGTCGTAGCTGAAGACGGTGCCGGTGAAGTCGGGGTCGAGGTAGTCGAGCGACGCGCTGATCGGCATCGCGCGCTTCGTCACCTTGTGGGGCGGGAATTCGATGGCGGCATCGAAGCCGACCTCCCGCGGGTCGATGTCGTCGAAGCTCTGCGCCATGACGAAGACCGGGTCTTCCCCATGGTCGTCGCGGAAGCGCTGCCGCCAGCCCGCCACGATCTCCTTCGGCTCCGGCATCAGCCCGGCGCGGTACATCATCAGCAGCGGGCGGCCCTGGACGCGGATGTAGCGGGGGTCGCGGAAATGGCGGGCGAGTTCCGCCATCAGCGCCGCCTCCTCCTCCGGCCGGTAGTCCTGGCTCATCAGCACGTCGTTCTCGGCGCCGTCCCAGCGCCTTGTCCAGTTCTCGTTCGCCCACATCAGGGCGAAGGGCATGTCCAGGCTGCGGTCGCCGAGGAAGGCGTCGACCGGCTTTTCCAGCAGGCGGTGGCCGTTGAACCAGTACCAGTAGAAGATCCAGCCATGCACGCCGCCGCGCTTCGCCATCTCGATCTGGCGGCGCATGACGTTCATGTCCGTCAGCGCATAGGGGCCGAGGTCCCGCGGGATGCGCGGCTGGTAGTGGCCGGCGAAGCGGGGCAGGGCGCGTGGCAGGTTGGTCCATTCGGTGAAGCCCTTGCCCCACCAGGCATCATTCTCCGCGATCGCGTGGAATTGCGGCAGGTAGTAGGTCAGCACCTTGGCCCGTGGGCGCGCGCCATCGGGCAGCGGCTTCGAATCCTCGAAATCCTCGCCGGGGCGGGTGTTGCGCTTGACCATGCGCGGGATGGTGGGCGTTTCCTGCGGCATCCGTGGATGCACGCCGGGCTCATGCCGGTGCGCCAGCCAGTGCAGCAGGGGCGGCATCTCCGCCGCGCCCCCCATGTGGCGCTTGACGTAGTAGCGGCTTTCGAAATCGGGCGAGGGTTCGCGTCCTTCCTGCCAGCCGAGGGTGACGTAATGCTCGAAGGCATCGGCGCCGGCGCGGGCCACGTCGCGGTAGGTGGCCAGGTAGAATTCGGCGTCGAATTCCGGGATCGGCGCGGCGCCATAGGCGCGGCTGCGCAGGTAATGCGCCAGCGCCGGCTCCGCGGGGTCCAGCCCGTTGCGCACGCGGTACCAGCCCGGGTCGAAATGCGGGCCGGGCTGGCGGTTCTCCTGGTCCCCATGCATGACGTAGTGCAGCACGGGGTCGAAGCCGGCGTCGCGCACATCGGGGTTCTGCGCCAGGTACCAGGCGGGGTCGAGGTAGTAGTTGGGCCGCCGCCCTTCCCGCCAGCCGCGCGTCAGGAAATGCAGCGCGGGGTCTTCGCCGGCATGGGCCACATCGGCGTTGTTGGCGACATACCAGTCGGCATCCAGGATGCCGCTATCCGCCAGCGCCTGCAGGTCCGGCGCCAGCCCGTCTTCAGCCGGCGCGCCGTCCATCACTGGTCCTCGCGCGCCAGCAGGGCTTCGAGGTAGGTGCCGTAGCCGCTGTTGCGCAGCGGCCTGGCGAGTTCGCGCAGCTGCTCCGCATCGATGAAGCCCATGCGCCAGGCGATCTCCTCCGGCGAGGCCACCTTCTGCCCCGTCCGCTTCTCGATCGCGCGCACGAACTCGCCCGCTTCCAGCAGGCTGTCATGCGTGCCCGTATCCAGCCAGGCATAGCCGCGGCCGAGCCGCGTGACGCGCAGCGATCCCTCATCCAGATAGGCGCGGTTGAGGTCGGTGATCTCCAGCTCCCCGCGCGCGGAGGGCTTGAGGCTGCGCGCGATGGCCGGCGCGCGGCCGTCATAGACATAGAGGCCCGTGACCGCCCAGTTGGATTTCGGCGCCTTCGGCTTCTCCTCCAGGCTCAGCGCGCGGCCATCGGCGTCGAATTCCACCACGCCGTAGCGTTCGGGATCGGCGACGCGATAGGCGAAGACGCCGGCGCCGTGATTGGCCGCTTCCCGCGCTTCCTTCAGGCGCTGTTCCAGATCGTGCCCGTGAAACAGGTTGTCGCCGAGGACCAGCGTGCTGGGCGCGCCTTCGAGAAAATCCTCCGACAGGGTCAGGGCGCGGGCGATGCCATCCGGCTTCTCCTGCACCGTGTAGCCGAAGCGCAGCCCCCAGCGCGCGCCATCGCCGAGCAGCCGCTGGAACAGCGGCATGTCATGCGGCGTGGAGATGATCATGATCTCCCTGATGCCCGCGAGCATGAGGACCGACAGCGGGTAGTAGATCATCGGCTTGTCGAAGACCGGCAGCAGCTGCTTGGAGACCGCGAGAGTCGCGGGGTGCAGCCGCGTGCCGGATCCTCCGGCCAGGACGATGCCCTTCATGGCGTCTCTTCCTTCAGCCCCGCCTGCGGGGGTCCGATGAGTTCATCGAGGCAGCGTGACAGCGAGGCGCGCCAATCCGCGGGCGCGATGCCATGCACGCGCGTGATCTTCGCGCAATCGAGCCGCCCATCCGCCGGGCGCGCCGCCTTCGTCGGATAGTCGCTGGTGGCGATCGGCGTCAGGCGCGGCTGCCGATGGCCACGGGTCGCGGCCTGCGCGAGGATCTCCGCCGTGAAGCCGTACCAGGTGGTGTGCGGCGCGCCGGACAGATGAAACAGCCCGAAGGCGTCGTCACCCGGGGGGGCGGCCAGCAGCCGCGGCGCCATGGCGAAGACGGCATCGGCCAGGTCGGCGGCGAAGGTCGGCGCGCCGTGCTGGTCCGCCACCACGCGCAACTCCTCCCGTTCATTCGCCAGGCGCAGCATGGTCTTCAGGAAATTGCCGCCGGTCGCGCTGCACACCCAGGCCGTGCGCAGGATGGCGCTGCGGGGATTGGCGGCCAGCACCGCCCTTTCCCCTTCCTCCTTGCTGCTTCCATAGACGCCGAGGGGGCAGGGGGCGTCATCCTCGCTATAGGGCGCGCCCTTGCGGCCATCGAAGACGTAGTCGGTGGAGAAGTGGATGAAGGGCAGGCCGCGCGCCGCCGCCGCCGCGGCAAGGGCCGCCGCGCCGTCCCGGTTGACCGCGAAGGCGAGCGCCGCGTCATCCTCCGCCCGGTCCACCGCCGTATAGGCCGCGGCATTCACCACCAGGTCGGGGGCGGCGGCATCCATGGCCGCCCGGATGGATGCCGGATCGGTCAGGTCGAGCGCCGGCGGTTCCAGCGCGGTGACGTCATGCCCCGCGAAGCGCAGGGCGAGTGCCCGCGCCACCTGTCCCTCCCGCCCCGCGACCAGCAGGCGCATCAGAAGCAGGGCCCGAGGTCGGCCAGGCGCGGCAGCACCCGGTCCTTGTCGGAAAGCCGGGCCGTGGCGGGGTCGATCCCCCAATCGATGCCGAGCGCGGGGTCGTCCCAGGCGATGCCCCTGTCGCAGCCCGGGGCATAGAGGGCGGAGACCTTGTAGGCCACCTCCGTGTTCGGCTCCTGCGTCGCGAAGCCATGCGCGAAGCCGACGGGGATGTAGAACATCAGCCCGTTCTCGGCCGACAGTTCCGCCGCCACATGCCGGCCGAAGCTGGGGGATCCGGCGCGGAGGTCCACCGCGATGTCGATGATCCGTCCCCGCAGCACCCGCACCAGCTTGGCCTGCGGCGCCGGCGGTACCTGGAAATGCAGGCCGCGCACCGTGCCGGGATGGACGGAGAGGGACTGGTTGTCCTGCACGAATTCTTCCGTGATCCCCACCGCGGTGAAGTCTCGGCGGTTGTAGGTCTCGATGAAGACGCCGCGGGAATCCTCGAAGCGGCGGACGGAGAGCAGCAGCGGGCCGGCGATGCCGAAGCCCTGCGCTTCGACATTGCCGGCGCAGCGGATATCCGTGGCCGGCGCGCGCAGCCCATCCAGCATCGCCGTCATCCCGCCCTCATCCCGATGTCACCACGCTGGGGCACCCCCAGGGGCTGAAATCTCCGGCCCCTGCATAATCCAAGGTAGAGCCCCGCGAAAGGCCGCCGGCCCGCGGCCGACCGATGGTGGAATGAACAGAAAGTCTTGCAACTCCGTAAGCGGGCCGTCCGGCGTCCGTCACCAGCGGCCGGCATCGGGTTCCGGCGCCGGTTCCCCCCCGGCGGCGATGGTCTCCAGCAACTCGATCTGCCGGGGCAGGCAGATCGTCTTCAGGTCGTAGCGGTCGATCACGCTCCGCCGCCCGGCCTCGGCGAGTGGCGCATGGGCGCCGGGGTCCGCCACCGCGGCCAGGACGGTGCGCGCCAGCGCGTCCGGGTCGAAGAAGGGCACCAGAAGGCCGTTATGGCCGTGGCGGATCGCCTCGCTCACCGGCGGGGTGTCGCTGCCCACCACGAGCGCGCCGCAGGCCATCGCCTCCAGCATCGACCAGGACAGGACGAAGGGGTATGTCAGGTAGACATGCGCCCGCGTCACGCGGAACAGGTCGTGCAGCGCGTCATGCGCCACGCGCCCGGTGAAGTGGATGCGGCTGAGGTCGAGCTGGGCGCCCACTTCCTCCAGCATCTTGGCCTTCCAGTGTTCCGCATCCGGCGGCTTCTTGCCGTAGGAAACCTCGTTGCCGCCGACGATGACGGTGTGGAGGTCCGGCCTTTCCCGCTGGATCCGCGGCAGGGCGCGCATGAAGCTCGGGAAGCCGCGATAGGGTTCGAGGTTGCGGGCCACGTAGGAAATCACCGGATCGCCGCGGCGGAACTCCCGCCCCTCCGGCGTGCGGAACACCGCCCCGGCGCGCGGGGCGCAGCGATCGGTATCGACCCCTTCATGCAGCACGGTGATGCGCCGGCGCGCCCAGGCGGGGTAGCGGCTCCATTGCCAGCGGGTGGGGGAGACGCCCCAGTCGGCCACCTGGAGGGAGACGAGCTGCGCCGAGTTCAGCACCCGGACCCGCGCCGCATCGTCCAGCGTCACCGGCTGGGCAGGGTCGAAGCCCAGGTCCTGGCCGATCGCGTTGTAGAAGAACTCCCAGTAGAACAGGGTGCGCGCCTGCGGGAAGACGTCCTTCAGGAACAGCCCCTCACCCCAGCCGGGATGGCAGACGATGATGTCGGGGCGCACGCCGGCATCCCGGGCCTTCACCAGCGCATTGGCCAGGTGCTGCCCGCGGCGGAGCGAGCCTTCGAACGGGCGGAGGTAGCGGTGCGTCTGCTCCCCGGCGCCCTTGGGCGGGCCGTAGGGGATGTAGGTGACGCCCGGCGCCTCGTAGCCCGGCTTCTCCCCCACGCACCAGACCTGCACCCCCTCCCGCTGCGCCATGGCGGGGGCGAGGTGGGCGTATTGCCCGGGGAAATTCTGGTGGATGAACATCACCCGGAGGGGGCGTTTCAGGGGTAGCGCGGCCATCATTGCTCCGGTGTCGGTCGCGGGACGGTGGGGTAGCGTGTGACCCGGGTCAAGCGCCGGACCCCGCCGGGAGCAACCCCCCGGCGAGACCTCGCCAGGCCCTGGCGGGCTGGTCGGGCCGGGCGACGGATGGCAGGCTGCGCGCCGCTCGACCAAGGGGGGATTGCAGCATCATGGGCACTCGCAAGCGGCCGGAGGAACTCCGCAGCCATCGCTGGTACGGGGTGGATGACCTCCGCGCCTTCGGCCACCGGTCGCGCATGCTGCAGATGGGGTTTTCCGAGGCCGATTTCCGCGGCAAGCCCGTGATCGGCATCATCAACACCTGGTCGGAACTCAGCCCCTGCCATTTCCACTTCCGCACGCGGGCGGAGGAGGTGAAGCGCGGCGTCTGGCAGGCCGGCGGCTTCCCGGTGGAACTGCCCGCGCATCCCGTGACCGAGCAGTACATGAAGCCCACCAGCATGCTCTACCGGAACATGCTGGCGATGGAGACGGAGGAACTGGTCCGCAGCCAGCCCTGCGACGGTCTGGTGCTGCTGGGCGGCTGCGACAAGACGCCGCCGGGCCTGGTGATGGGCGCGCTGTCCATGGGCCTGCCCTTCATCTTCGTTCCCGCCGGCCCGATGCTGCGCGGCAATTGGCGGGGCAAGACGCTGGGATCGGGATCCGACGTCTGGAAGTACAATGCGGAACTCCGCGCGGGGAACATCACCCAGTCCCAGTGGAAGGACATGGAAACCGGCATCGCCCGGTCCTTCGGCACCTGCATGACGGCAGGCACCGCGGCCACCATGATGCTGGCCTGCGAGGCGATGGGCCTGACGCTGCCGGGCGCTTCCTCCATCCCCGCCCCGGATGCCAACCACCCCCGCATGGCCACCGATTCCGGCCGCCGGATCGTCGACATGGTGTGGGAGGATTTGACGCCCGCCGCCATGCTGACGCAGGGCAGCGTGGACAATGCGGTGGCCGCGACCATGGCCTTCGGTGGCTCCACCAACGCCATCATCCACATCATCGCCATGGCGCGCCGCGCCGGGCTGGAACTGGACCTGGAGCGCTTCGACACGATCAGCCGCCGCGTGCCGCTGATCGCCAATCTCCGCCCGAATGCGGGGGAGGCGCTGATGGAGGATTTCTTCTATGCCGGCGGCAGCCGCGCCTTCCTCAAGCGCCTGTCGCCGCATCTGGACCTGGCAGCGAAGACGGTCAGTGGCCGTACGCTCGGCGATGACATCGCCGATGCCGAGGTCTTCGACGAGGAGGTCATCCGCCCGCTGGATCGCCCGATCCAGGCGGAAGGCGGGCTCGCGGTGGTGAAGGGGACGCTGGCGCCGAAGGGAGCGGTCATCAAGACCTCTGCCGCCGACCCGAAGCTGCTGACCCATACCGGCCCGGCGGTGGTCTTCGACAATTATGCCGACCTCAAGAAGCGGCTGGACGATCCGGACCTCGACGTCACGGCGGACAGCGTGCTGGTGCTGCGGTCGTCGGGGCCGCAGGGCGGGCCGGGCATGCCGGAATGGGGCATGATGCCGATCCCGCAGAAGCTGCTGAAGCAGGGGGTGCGGGACATGGTGCGGCTGTCCGATGCGCGGATGTCCGGCACCAGCTACGGGACCTGCGTGCTGCATGTCTCCCCCGAATCGCATATCGGCGGCCCGCTGGCCCTGGTCCGGGATGGCGACCTCATTCGCCTCGATGTCCCGAACCGCCGGCTCGACCTGCTGGTGGAGGAGGCGGAGATGGAACGCCGCCGGGCTGCCTGGACGCCGCCGGTGCGTCGCTATGAACGCGGCTGGACATCCATGTACCTGGACCAGGTGACGCAGGCGGATGAGGGCTGCGACCTCCGCTTCCTCGAAGCCGGGGCGCCCACGCCGGAGCCCGACATCTACTGAGGGGCGGATCCGGGCGACCATCGCGGCGCCCGGTCCGCGCGGCGCCTCACGCCCCGGCCCATAGGCGCCGGATGCCGCCCGCGACGGTGTTGCGCGGCGGGGGCGCCGCCGGGGGCGGGCCGCCGGCCATCAGGTTGCGCGGATTCTCCCGCAGCGCGATGCGCGACAGGATGGCGAGCGCGGCGGAATAGTAGTCCGGGCTGCGCGCCACGCTCGGCAATGGCCGGGCGATGCCCCGGTGCCAGCCCGTCGCCGTCGTCACCTCCGCCACCGCATTGATGCCCGAGGGCGCGGAGTAGGGCGCGACCTGGCCGGTGCGGAGGTCGGTCCAGGCAGGGCGCAGGGAGAAGGCAGGGTCGTTCCAGAAATTGTTGGCCGCGCGCACCGCGGGCTCGTCCGTCATGCCCGCCCAGGCCATGTGGAGCGGAACCCGGACGGCGTCGTAGCTGAAGCGCGTCGGCCAGCCCGCTGCCGGCCGGGCCTGGCCGCCACCGCCGCGGGCGATCTCCACCCAATCTGCCGGCAGGCCCCAGCGGCCGAAGCGCATGCCGCGCAGCATCTGCACGCCATCGCCCATCACCCGCTGCCAGGCCCGGTCGGGCACGGCGCGGCTCAGCGCGAACAGGGCGGGGAAGGCGTAGTAGGACGGGTTCACCACCACGCGGTCATTGTGGTTGAAGCCCTGCATCGCCGGCAGCAGCACCATCCGGCCATTCACCTCCACCACCAGGCGGGACAGCACGGCCTGGCCGATCGCGATGCCGTCGCGCCGGTATTCCGCATCCCGCCAGCGATCGGCGGCGCGCAGCAGCGCCCAGGCGATGTAGAGGTCGCCATCCGTCGCATTGTTCGGGTCATCCACCCGCACCCGCTGGTCCGGGCGGAAGCGCCAGGAATGCAGCCCGTCCGGCCGCCGCAGGGTCCGTCGCGTCCACTGGTAGACGCGGTCGAAGGTCGGGCGGTCGTCGAAGACCTCGGCGAAGAGCATGGCGTAGCCCTGGCCTTCGCTGTGGGAGATGCCCTGGTTGCCGGTATCCACCACGCGCCCGTCATTCAGCACGTAGCGGTCGCGGAAGGCGCGGTACTGCGCCGCGGGGTCGTCCGGCCCCGTGGCTTCCTCCCCCCCGCTGGTCGCGGCGCCGCAGGCGGGCGTCAGCACCAGCGCGGCGGTGGCGCCGGCCAGGACCAGGCGGCGCGTGAGGCGGGAGAGGGGCGCGGCGGGCGCGGCATCCTGGGCAGGCAGGGTCAGGGCTTCGCTGAGCATGGCATCGATCCTCGGAATGGCGTGTGTCGGATGCGTCTGTGGGGCGGCGCGTCAGGCGACGCGGAAGGTGATGCGGGCGCGGAGCCCGGTGCCGGGCGGGGCCCAGATGTCGATCCGGTGGCCCTGCGCCTGGATGAGGCGGCGGCCGATCGCCATCGGCAGTTCGCGGATGAGGCGGGACCGGTGGCCCTGTTGCAGCGTGCCGACCGAGACGCGCTGGATGACCAGGTCCATCACCGTCTCCTCCCGGCCGGCGGTGACGCAGAGTTCTGCCCGCGCGGGGCCGGCGCAGTTCGCCTGGCCGTGCAGGGCCAGCATCTCCAGCGCCCGCAGCAGGCGGGTGGCATCGACCAGGCAGGTCTGTTCCGCCGGCGCCAGGTTGCGCAGCCCGCAGCGGATGCCCTGGTCCGCAAGGCCGGCCACCACATCCCAGGCCAGGACGCGGAGCAGGGTCGGCACCACTGCCAGGGGCGTTTCGGCCGCGGCGCCGACGGCGGCGCTCAGCAGGCCCTCGACCAGGGAGAAGAGGCTGGGGCGCGGGGCCTCATGGTCCCATTCCGTCATCGTGAGCGGCGCGGCTTCCTCCCGCCCTGCCGCGTCCAGCACTGCCGCCATCTCGCCCCGCAGCCGCTGCATCATCGCCTGCAGGCCGGGTTCCGACCCCGCGCGGGGCATGGGCAGCTGCACGCGGCGATCGCCGGGCGGCGGTTCCGCCCAGCCGAGGCGAGGCCCGTCGGACCGGCGGCGTCCATAGGTCGGACGACCGGGGTGCATCGCCTGGCGCGGCAGGAGGCCGGGCTGGGCCAGGGGCGCGCTGTCGGCGGCCAGCGGGGACGGCGCAGCCTGGGCCAGCGGGGCGGTCGCCAGGGCAGTGGGCGAGGCAGGCATGGAAAGGGCGTCGGCGAACATGGGTGTTCTCCCTCGTCGTCATCGATGCGGGTGTGGGGGGGGGCGGCCCCGGGCGGGGCTGCCGGCTATTCGGCGTGGAGCAGCAGCCGCGCGCGCAGCCCGCCGGTCGGGATGGTCCAGGCATCCAGCCGGCCGCCGAGTGCGGCAACCAGGCGGCGCGCCACGGCGACGGGCAGGCCGCGTTCGGGCCGCGGCTCCGGCTCCGCCGCGTCGGGCCGGAGCAGGAGGTCGAGCCTCGCCTGCCCGGCCCCGGCATCCAGGGAGAGCGTCGCCGTGCCCGGCTGGCTGCCGAGGGCGCGGCGGCCCAGCAGGTCGATCACGCGCAGCAGCCGGGCGCTGTCGATGTAGAAGGCCGGGTCGGCATCGGGCTGCAGCGTGATGCGGCGCGAGCAGGTAGCGCCGAGGCTGCGAAGCTGCGCCGCCACCGCCCCCATCAGGGCATGGGCGGAAACCGGATCCCGCCGCGGGGCCTCCCGCCCATCCTCCAGGGCCCGCGCATCGGCCAGGTCTTCGGCGAGCCCATCCGCCAGCCGGTCATCCATCCGGCTGTCCACGGGTGGGCGGGGCGTGGCCCGGCGCTCCGACGGGTGGCAGGGACGGGCTGCAGCCAGCGGCAGGGCGGGGAAGGGCTCCGGGGCGGAAAGGTGGACCAGCGGCAGGCCGGTCATCGACGCCGTGAGGGGCGCGGCCGGCAGGCTGCGCGGCTGCGGTGGCTGATGGGGTTGGTCGGCGCCGCGGCGCTGGGCGGCGCTGGCCAGCGCCTCCGACACCAGCTGCGCCAAATCGGCGCCCCGCATCGGCTTCCGCAGCACCCCGAAGGCGCCGATCCGGGTGGCGGCCAGGCCCTGGGCGACCGATGCGTAGCCCGTCACCAGCAGCACCTCCAGCGCCTCCGCATCCCGCCTTCCGGCCAGGGCGGCCTCCGCCAGCGCGATGCCATCCATGCCCGGCATCCGGATATCGGTGACCAGCGCGCCCACATCCGGCCGGCTGGCGAGGATGGAGAGCGCCATGCGCGCCGATCCCGCCGACAGCACCGACAGGCCGCGCCGCCCAAGCGCCACCGTCAGCTCCTCCAGCACCTCCGCCTCGTCATCCACCACCAGCACGGACAGCGCTTCCCGGGCAGGCATGGGGAAGTGGAACCGGAGGCTGACGCCAGGCGCGAAGTCCTGTTGTCCAAGGGCGCTGGATGGTCCCATCGGCATGGTCATGGTGCGGCTCCGTTCTTCATCGGGTGGGCCGGGGTACCGGTGGTCCGGCGCCGTCCCGTGGTGTCGGACCGATGAATGAGACAGCGCCGCGTCGTCGTGTTGTCGCCTTTCGTGTTAACTAATCGCCCACTGATTGAGACGGTCTCTCGACGTCAGCCGCCGTCTTCCGGTAAACCTCAATGTCGAGGAGGGTCTCCATCGGCGGAGACATCCTGCGTCTGGGGAGACGAAGGATGACGTCGCAGACTGGAGGGCGGGCAGGAGGCCCAGGGCGCGGTGTGCCGGGCCGGGGCTTCGCCGAAGGCCAGGCAGCCTTTGCGGAAGCGACCCCCGCGATGACGGAAGCGCCGGGTTCCGCGCTGACGCCGCTGGTGCTGCTGGCCGACGACGAACGCGAACTCACGGATGAAATGGCGGCCTATCTGCAGCGCTACGGGTTGCGCACGCTGGTCGCCAATTCCTTCCAGGCGGCGCTCGCCATCCTCGACACGCACCGGCCGGACGCGATCATCCTGGACCAGCGGCTGGGCCCGGTGGACACGCTGCCGCATCTGCCGGAATTGCGCGCGCGCACCGATGCGCCGATCCTGATCGTGACCGGCAACCGGGAGGAGACGGATCGTGTGCTGGGGCTCGAACTCGGCGCCGACGATTTCCTGGTGAAGCCGGTCTCCGGCCGCGAACTGGTGGCGCGGCTGCGCGCGCGGATCCGCCGGCCCGGCAACGCCGCCGCCGCCCCGCCGCGGCGGGACCGTTGGCGCCTGCAGCCCGTGGAGCGCCGCCTGCTGCGCCCCGACGGCACCGTGCTGGACCTGACGACGGCGGAATTCGACCTGCTGGCGGTCATGGCATCCCAGCCCGGGGAGGTGCAGACGCGGGAGGCGCTGACCCAACTGGTGTTCCGCCGTCCCTGGCGGCCCGGCGACCGGGCGGTGGACAATGCGGTCCTGCATCTCCGCCAGAAGCTGGCGCCGGAGCTGGGGGAACGCTGCATCGTCACCATTCGTCAGGTCGGCTACGTCTTCATCGGCTTCCCGAATTCCTGATTTTTCTTCGGCATATCAATAAGTTGATGCTCGCCGTGGGGTTGTGCGGCGTCGCGCCGGCGGCGACACGGCGCGACATAACCGGCTGATCGGGGGCGCGTGGCCGGGACAGGCGGCGACAAAGCCCCCGGCATGGCGCCCCGCCCTGGCCCGGCGACGACAAATCCCCCGCCAGGCCCCTGGTTCCGCCCCGGCGACGACATTCGCCGGGCGCGGCGACAATCCGGTCAACACTTCGGCGATAATCCTGGTGATGATGAACGCCCCTTCCGGTGGCGCGGGCGCCCCCGCAGCCGGAACGGCATGGCGCCAGCGGCGTTGGCCCCCCCGACCGAAGGGGGTTCTGGATGCCGAGGCGACGCAGGAAGCAGGGCGAGGAGGCGGTGCGGGAGCCCCTCTGGTGGCGCGACGCCGTCATCTACCAGCTGCACCCGAAGTCCTTCATGGATGGGAATGACGACGGCGTCGGCGATTTCGCGGGGCTGATCGCGCGGCTGGACCACGCCGCCGGCCTTGGCGTGGATGCGATCTGGCTGCTGCCCTTCTATCCGTCACCCCGCAGGGACGACGGCTACGACATCAGCAACTACCGCGCGGTCCACCCGGACTACGGGTCGCTCGCCGATTTCAAGCGGCTGATCCGGGAAGCCCATGCCCGCGGCCTCAAGGTCATCACCGAACTCGTCATCAACCACACCAGCGACGAGCATCCCTGGTTCCGCCGCGCCCGGCGGTCCCCGCCCGGGTCCTGGCAGCGGGACTTCTATGTCTGGTCCGATGACGACCGGCGCTACGACGGCACGCGCATCATCTTCCTGGATACGGAGAAGTCGAACTGGACCTGGGACCCGGTCGCGAAGGCCTATTTCTGGCATCGCTTCTACAGCCACCAGCCCGACCTGAACTTCGACAACCCGCGGGTGCTGGAGGCGGTGCTGCGCGTGATGCGCTTCTGGCTCGACCTCGGCGTTGATGGCCTGCGGCTCGATGCCGTGCCCTACCTGGTGGAACGCGACGGCACGAACAATGAGAACCTGCCCGAGACGCATGACATCCTGAAGCGCATCCGCGCGGCGCTCGACGCCGACTACCCCAACCGGATGCTGCTGGCGGAGGCGAACCAGTGGCCGGAGGATGTGCAGGCCTATTTCGGCACCGGCGACGAATGCCACATGTGCTTCCACTTCCCGCTGATGCCGCGGATGTACATGGGCGTCGCGCAGGAAGACCGCTTCCCCATCACCGACATCCTGCGCCAGACGCCCGACATCCCGGAGGGATGCCAATGGGCGGTGTTCCTGCGCAACCACGATGAACTGACGCTGGAGATGGTGACGGATGCGGAGCGCGACACGCTCTGGTCCGTCTATGCCGCGGATCGCCGCGCGCGCATCAACCTCGGCATCCGCCGTCGCCTCGCCCCGCTGATGGAGCGCGACCGAAGGCGCATCGAACTGATGAACGGCCTCCTGCTCTCCATGCCCGGCACGCCTGTCATCTACTATGGCGATGAGATCGGGATGGGCGACAACGTCTATCTGCGGGACCGCGACGGCGTGCGCACGCCGATGCAATGGTCGCCTGACCGCAATGGCGGCTTCTCCCGCGCCGATCCGGCGGCGCTGGTGCTGCCTGTCATCCAGGACGCCACCTATGGCTACCAGGCCGTCAATGTGGAGACGCAGGCGCGGGACGCGCATAGCCTGCTGAACTGGACACGCCGGATGCTGGCGGTGCGCCGCCGCACCCGTGCCTTCGGCCGCGGCGCGATGCGGCTGCTCTATCCCGGCAACCGCAAGGTGCTGGCCTATGTCAGGGAGTGGGAGGGGGAGGCGGTGCTCTGCGTCTTCAACCTCTCCCGCGCCGCGCAGGCGGTGGAACTGGACCTGGCCGCTCACATCGGCCGCGTGCCGGTGGAGATGCTGGGCGGCACGCCCTTCCCGCCGATCGGGCCGCTGCCCTACGTCCTGACCCTGCCGCCCTATGCCTTCCACTGGTTCCTGCTGGCGGAGGGGGCCGCACTGCCGGCCTGGCACGTCCCGCCGCCGGAGCCGCTGCCCGAACTCCGCACCCTGGTCGGCCGCCCGGGCGGCGACTGGCTACCCGGCGAGGCCCGGCAGGTGCTGGAGAGGGAGGTCCTGCCCGCCTGGCTGCCGCGCCGCCGCTGGTTCGGATCGAAGGATGCGCAGCCCGGCGGCCTGGCCGCCCGCTTCGCCTATGCGGTGCCGATGCAGGCGGGCCCGGAACCGCTGCTGCTGGCGGAGGTGGAGGCTGCGGGGGAACGCTGGTCCCTGCCGCTGGCCCGGATCGGGGAGGAGGATGCGGCCAAGCCCGCGGGGCAGCTTGCCCTGTCGCGCCTGCGGCACGGATCGCGCATCGGGCTGCTGACCGATGCCGTCGCCACCGATGGCTTCGCCCGCGCCGTGCTGGCGGCCTGCCAGGCTGGCCGCGTGCTGGCGACGCCGGAAGGGGAGCTGCGCTTCCAGCCGACCCCGGCCCTGGCCGAGCTGGTGCTGCCGGACACGCCGGAGGTCCGGCGCCTCGGTGTCGAGCAATCCAACACGACGGTGATCCTGGGGGAGGCGGTGGTGCTGAAGCTCCTGCGCCGCATCCAGCCGGGCCAGCATCCGGAAGCGGAAATGGCGCGGCACCTGACGGAAGCGGCCTATCCCGGCACCCCCGCCTTGCTCGGCCAGGTGGTGCGGGTGGCGCCGGACGGCACGCCGCATACGCTGATGCTGCTGCAGGCCTTCGCCCGCAACCAGGGCGATGCCTGGGCCTGGACGCTGGATTGGCTGGCCCGCAGCGTGGACGACGCCGCGCTGACGGAAGCCGAGCCGGAAGACCCGCTGGCGGGCTACCTGCCAGTGGCGGAGGCCATCGGCCGGCGGCTTGCCCAGCTTCACCTGGTGCTGGCCCGGCCCAGCGAGGATCCGGATTTCGCGCCCGTGCCCCTGGATGCCGCGATGGCGCGCGGCATCGCAGCCGAAGCGGCCAGCGGGCTCGATCGCGCGCTCGGGCGGCTCGACCGTCCCGGCCTGCTGCCACCCGGCCCGGCGGCCGATGCCGCGCGGCGGCTGGTGGCGGATCGCGCCCGCCTGGTGGAGGCCATCCGCGCCTTGGTGCCCGACCCGGCCGGGCTTCTGGCCACGCGCTGCCATGGCGATTTCCACCTGGGCCAGGTGCTGGTGGCGACCGGCGATGCGGTGATCCTGGATTTCGAGGGCGAGCCCGCACGGCCCCTCGCCGCCCGGCGCGCCAAGTCCAGCCCCTGGCGGGACGTGGCGGGCCTGCTGCGCAGCCTGGACTATGCGGCGGCGGTGGCGGCGGCGACGGAGGAAAGCGGGACGGCGACCGCCGCGTCCTCCACCCGGCGGGCGGCGCTGATCACGCGCTGGCGCGGCGCGGCGGAGGCCGCCTTCCTCGCCGCCTACCGCGCGGCGTGGGAGGGGGAGGCCGGGGTGGCGACGGCGGGTGCCGCGACGCTGCTCGACCTCTTCCTGGTGGAAAAGGCGGCCTATGAGGTCGGCTACGAACTGGCGAACCGCCCGGCCTGGCTGCCGGTGCCGGTGCTCGGGTTGGCGGCGGTTCTCGACCGGCTGGTGCCGGCGGCGGAAGGCTTGCAACCCTGACGGGAAAACTCACCTTGACGTGATTAAAGTATACACTTAGACGTGAGCGCGCTGCCTCTCATTCCCGTGAGGCGCTGGCGCCGCTCCCGTCCCGCGGCGTCCCTGCATCCAGGCCGGGAGCCCGCCATGAACATCAACCTGCTCGTCCGCGGCCAGTCCAACGCGATCCTGCTGATGGAAAGCAATGGCTGGTCCGGTGCCGGGACCATCACCCGGGAAGTCCAGCGACTGCTGGGCTTCGATGGGGTGAAGGACACGGTGTCGCTGGTCTATGACCGGTTCGACGCCAACAGCAGCACCGCCTTCGGCGGCACCGCGCTGATCGGGGATTGGCTGAAGCCGGCCGGCACGGGCTGGCAACTGGGGTCGCAGGAACAGGCCCTGCTGAACGAGATCGCGGACATGTCCGTCGCCCAGCGCGCCGACCCGACCGCGGTGCTGTGGCTGCACAGCGAATACGACAGCGCGAATGCGTCCCTGACGACGGAGCAATGGGTCTCCGCCCTGCGCTACGACGCGGCGCTGGTGCGGGCCGCGCTGGGGCAGGGAGCTGCCACCGTCCCCTACAACTTCGTCTCCGCGATGCCGTACTGGGGCACGGAGGAAGGCCACCAGGCGATCCGGCGCGGCATGGAACAGCTGGCCGCCGATGCGTCCTTCAATGCCAGCATCGCGGCGCGCATGCAGGACATCAACGCGACGACGGATGACTGGGACAGCAACCCGAACACCATCGAGTATGGTGGCGGCCACATCGACGCGGGCGACGCCGCGCAGACCGTGCTGCGCGCGGCGCGCGGCATCGCCGAAAGCCTGGCGGAGTACGCGAAGGCGGGCTCCATCGTCGCGCAATCCGGTGGCGATATCGCCGACAAGGGGCCGCAGGTGGTTCGCGCGACCCTCACCGCCGCTGACCAACTGCGCATCGACGTCGCACATGATCACGCCGCGGGCTTCCAGGCCCTGGATGCCGATGCGGCGACGGGGCTGGGCTGGTGCGTGCAGGGCGCGGGCGGCACGGTCTGGGGCAAGGCGGCGACGCTGGTGGATGGGGACACGCTGCTGGTCGCCTTCTCCGGCCCCGTGCCCGCCGGCGGCACGCTGTTCTACGGCTATGGCTATGGCCGCCTGGCGGGGGCGGATGGGTCGGGCCGCGGCAACGCGGTCTACGACGACCAGGGCATGCCGATCTGGGTCGCCGCTGAGGGGCTGAGGATCGGCGCGACAGTGACGCCCCCGCCCGCTGTCACCAACCTCACCCTCACCGGCACGGCGGGCGATGATGCGCTGGCGGGCGGCGCGGGCGCGGACACCATCGGCGGCGGCGCTGGCAGCGACGACCTCCAGGGCGGCGCCGGCGATGACCGGCTGGCGGGCGGGGCGGGCGATGATGGCCTGACGCTCGGTGCCGGCGCGGATGTCGTCGTCTTCACCAAGGGCGATGGTGTCGATTGGGTGGTGGATTTCACGCCCGGCACGGACAGGCTGGAACTGCACGGCTTCGCCGCCGCGCAGGTTTTCACCAAGGCGGCCAGCTACTGGGGCATGGCGGGGCTCGATGTCCTGCTGCCGAACGGGGAGAAGCTGTTCCTCCAGGGCGTCACCGCGCTGGGCGCCAGTGACCTGGTGCTGAAGGACGTGCCGGTGGTGGTGCCGGCGGGCCTGGTGCTGGCCGGCACGGCGGGGAATGACACGCTGAAGGGTGGTGCGCTGGCGGACAGCCTCTCCGGCGGGGCGGGCCATGACTACCTCCAGGGCTTCGCCGGGCACGACACGCTGGCCGGTGGTGCGGGGAATGACGTGCTGCTGGGCAATGATGGCAATGATCTGCTGCTGGGCGGCGATGGCGACGACCAGCTGCGCGGCCACGCCGGCAGCGACATCCTGACCACCGGCTTGGGCGTGGACCGCGTCTACATCGCGAAGGGCGATGGGCAGGACCGCGTGACGGACTTCACGCTGGGCACCGACAAGGTCGTGCTATCCGGCATCACGGCGGCGGACGTGACGGCGAAGGTCGCGGTGGTGTCCGGCATCGCCGGCCTGCAACTGACGCTGTCCGACGGCACCTCGCTGTTCCTGGAGGGGCTCAGCGCCGTGACGGCGAAGCAACTGGGCCTGTCCGGCAGCTTCGCGGCGGGCAGCACCGCGCTGCCGGCGACGACGGCGACGGTCCTGGGCACGGCGGGGGATGACTGGCTGAAGGGCGGCACCGGGGCGGATTACCTCCAGGGCGGCGCCGGGTCGGACGATTTGCAAGGGCTGGGCGGCAATGACGTGCTGCGGGGCGGGCTTGGCGATGATGGGCTGACGGGCGGGGCGGGGGCGGATCTGTTCGTCTTCGCGAAGGGCGATGGGCAGGATTGGGTGGTGGATTTCGCCCGCGGCACGGACAGGCTGCGGCTGGAGGGCTACGCGGCGGGCGACCTGACCCAGGCGGTTGAGACGCGCTGGGGGATGGTCGGCCTGGCCATCGACCTCGGCACCGGGGGGGATGAGGTGTTCCTCCAGGGCGTCACCGCGGTGCTGGGGGCGAACGACCTGATTTTCGCCTGACCCTTACGCCCGGCCCGGGGTTTGCTTAACTGCAAGCCATGATCGGGACCTCACTCGCCTTCATCCTCAATGGCCGGCCGGTCGCGCTGCCGGCCGGCACCTCCCCCACCACCTCCGTGCTCGACTGGCTGCGCGCCAGCGGCATGACCGGCACGAAGGAGGGCTGCGCGGAGGGCGATTGCGGCGCCTGCACCATTGTCCTGGAGGATGCGGACGGCACCCGCACCCCCATCAATGCCTGCCTGGCCATGCTCGGCCAGATGCAGGGCCGCGCGATCCGCACGGTGGAGGGCCTGCGCGCCCCCGATGGCGGCGCCCACCCCATCCAGCGCGCCATGGCCGAAAGCGACGGCACGCAATGCGGCTTCTGCACCCCCGGCATCGTCATGACCGCCTGGGCGCATGCCCGCGAAGGCGGGGAGGTGCATGAGGCCCTGGCCGGCAACCTCTGCCGTTGCACCGGCTACCGCCCGATCCTGGATGTCTTCGCGACCCTGGCCGATGACGGCGCCGCCCCGCCGGCCCTGCCCGAACCCGCCCCCGCGCGCTTCGACGCCCCCGGCCAGGTCTTCCACCTGCCCGCCACCCTGCCCGAATTGCTGGCCCTTCGCGCCGCCCATCCGCGGGCCTGGCTGCTGGCTGGCGGCACCGATCTCGGCCTTCGTGTCTCCGACCACCGTGAACAGCCGCCCGCCATCATCTGCCTGCTGAACGTGCCGGAGCTGCACCGTCTGGAAGCGACGCCCGACGCCATCGAGGCCGGCGCCGCCGTGCCCTATGCCCGGCTGCTGGCCCTGTTCCGCCGCGAAGCCGGCTTCGGCCCCTATGCCGGGCTGCTCGCCCGGCTGGGATCGCGCCAGATCCGCGGCCTCGGCACGCTCGGCGGCAATCTCGGCACCGCGTCGCCCATCGGCGATGCGCTGCCGCCGCTGCTGGCGCTCGGCGCCTCTGTCACGCTGGCGTCGCAGGCCGGCACGCGGACGCTGCCCGTGGCCGACTTCCTGCTGGGCTATCGCAAGAACGCGCTCGCGCCCGGGGAGGTCATCCTCTCCGTCACGCTCCCGCGTCCCGACCCCGCCGCGCTCTTCGCCTGCGAGAAGATCAGCAAGCGCCATGACCAGGACATCGCGACGGTCGGCGCCGCGATGCTGCTGCTTCTCGATGCCGGGCTGGTCGTGGAAGCGCGCCTGGCCTTCGGCGGCGTCGGCCCCATCGCCGCCCGCGCATCGCGGACGGAGGCCGCGCTGCTCGGCCGCCCCTTCGACGAAGCCGCCGTCAACGATGCCGCGGAGGCGCTGATGCAGGATATCGCCCCCCTGTCCGACTGGCGCGGCACCGCCGATTACCGCCGCCTGGTCGCGCAGGGCGTGCTGCGACGCCTCCATCTCCGCGCCACCCAGCCGGGCCTGCCCGCCGACATCATGGAGGTGGTGTGATGGACGGCACGCTCCCCCGCCGCGGCGCCGGCGCCGCGCTGCGCCATGACAGCGCCCTGAAGCACACCACGGGCGAGGCCCGCTTCGCCGATGACGCGGCGGAAGCCCCCGGCACGCTGCATGGCGCGCTGGTGCTGTCCGATGTCCCGCACGGCCATGTCACGGCGCTGCACCTCGATGCCGCCCGCGCCATGGAGGGTGTCGTCGCCATCATCGGCCCCCGGGATATCCCGGGGAAGAACGACATTGCGGCGGTGGGCTCGGGCGAGCCGCTTTTCGCCGATCCGCTGGTGGAATTCGCGGGCCAGCCTTTGGCCCTTGTCCTCGCCACCACGCGCGACCAGGCGCTGCGCGCCGCCGCGGCCGTGCGCGCCGATATCGCGCCGCTGGACCCCGTGCTGTCCATCGAGGCCGGGCTGGACCGCGCGCAATACGTCATCGCGCCGCAGACCATGAAGCGCGGCGACGCCGCCGCCGCCATCGCCGCCGCACCCCGCCGGATGGAGGCGGAGTTCCGCGCCGGCGGGCAGGAGCATTTCTACCTCGAAGGCCAGATCGCCATCGCGACGCCGGGCGAGGATGGCGACATCGCCGTCATCTCCTCCACCCAGCATCCCTCCGAAGGCCAGCATGTCGTCGCCCGCGTGCTGGGCTGCGACTACAACCGCGTCACCGTGATCTGCCGGCGCATGGGTGGCGGCTTCGGCGGCAAGGAGAGCAATGCGAGCTGGGTCGCCGCCGCCGCCGCCCTCGGCGCGCGAGTCAGCGGCCGGCCCGTGAAGCTGCGCCTGGCGCGGCGCGCGGACATGATCGCGACGGGCAAGCGCCATCCCTTCCTGTATCGCTGGACCGCGGGCTTCGATGCCGCGGGCCGCATCCTCGGATTGCAGGCGCTGCTGGCGGCCGATGGGGGCTGGAGCCTCGACATGTCCGGCGGCGTGGTGTTCCGCGCCATCACCCATGCCGTGAATTGCTGCGACGTGCCGGATGTGGAGATCACGGGCTGCGCGGTGAAGACCAACACCGTCTCCCACACCGCCTTCCGCGGCTTCGGCGGCCCGCAGGGCGCGCTGCTGATGGAGGATGTGGTCCATCGCGTCGCCGCCGCCTGCGGCCTGGCCCCGGATGTGGTCCGCGCGCGCAACTTCCTCGGCAGCAACGGCAATTCCGACGAGCTGCCCTATGGCCAGAAGGTGGAAGGCGACCTGATCGCCCGCGTCTGGGCGGAAGCGAAGCAGGACAGCGAATGGGATCGCCGCCGCGGTGAGATCGCGGCCTTCAACGCGCGCCACCCGACGCTGCGCCGCGGCCTCGGTTCCATGGTGCTGAGCTTCGGCATCTCCTTCGGCATCATGCATCTCAACCAGGCCGGCGCGCTGGTGCATGTCTACACCGATGGCTCCATCCGCCTGAACCATGGCGGGACAGAGATGGGGCAGGGGCTGTTCGTGAAGATCGCGCAGGTGGTCTCCGATGTCTTCGGCACGGACCTCGAACGCGTCGCGATCACCGCGACCAGCACGGCGGAGGTGCCGAACACCGCGCCGACGGCGGCCAGCACGGGCAGCGACCTGAATGGCTGGGCCGCGCATAACGCCGCCATGACCATCCGCGACCGCATGGCGAATGTCGCCGCCGCCCGCTGGGGCATCGCGCCCGCCGATGTGGTCTTCGCGGACAACCGTGTCTGGGCGGAGCGTGCGGGATCGAACCGCTTCCTCGAATTCGGGGAGTTGGCAAAACTCTGCTTCCTGGCACGGGTGTCGCTGTCCTCGACCGGCTACTACCGCACGCCTGACATCCACTGGGACCCCAAGGCGATGCGGGGGAATCCCTTCTTCTACTTCTCCTATGGCGCCGCGGTGTCCGAGGTGATCGTCGATACGCTGACGGGGGAACACCGGTGCCTGCGGACCGACATCGTCCAGGATTGCGGCCGCAGCCTGAACCCCGCCGTCGATCGCGGCCAGATCGAGGGCGCCTTCGTCCAGGGCATGGGCTGGCTGACCTGCGAGGAACTCTGGTGGGACCAGGCCGGGCGGCTGCGCACCGTCGGCCCCTCCACCTACAAGATCCCCGGCAGCCGGGACGTCCCGCCCGCCTTCAGCGTCCGCCTGCTGGAAGGGGTGCCCGCGCGCAGCGAGACCATCTTCCGCTCCAAGGCCGTGGGCGAGCCGCCGCTGCTGCTGGCCATCAGCGTCGCCAACGCCATCAAGGACGCGATCGGGGTGGAGGGCCTCGACCTGCCCGCCACGCCCGAACGGGTGCTGATGGCGATCCGCGCGAAGGGCTAGGGACGCGGGGGCGGAGAGGGTTATGCTCCCTGCGCTACAGCAGGGAGGAAGCCATGGCCGAGGACAGCGCTGCCGCGATCCGTCCCTTCTTCGACGGGGCGACCAACACCGTCACCTACCTGGTCTGGGACCCCGCCACGAAGCGCGGCGCCGTGGTGGACCCCGTGCTGGACTGGGACAACCGGAGCGGGGAGGCCGATACCGCCTCCGCCGCCGCCGTACTCGCCGCCGCCGAGACGGAGGGCGTGACCATCGACTGGGTGCTGGAGACCCATGTCCATGCGGACCACCTCACCGCCGCCCCCTGGATCAAGGCCCGCACCGCCGCGCGCATCGGCATCGGCGCGGGCGTGAAGCAGGTGCAGACCATCTTCCGCCCCGTCTTCGCGCTGTCGGATGTCCTGCCGGAGGGTGGCGATTTCGACCACCTCTTCACGGATGGGGACCGTTTCGCGCTGGGCGACCTCCAGGTGGAGGTGCTGCACGTGCCCGGCCATACGCCCGCCTGCGTCGCCTACAAAATCGGCGTCGCGCCGGAAGCCCGGTCCAACCAGCCCGCCGATGTTTTCGTGGGCGACACGCTCTTCATGCATGATGCCGGGACGGCGCGGGCTGATTTCCCCGGGGGCGATGCCCGCACGCTCTACCGCTCCATCCGCCGCATCCTCGCCCTGCCGCCGGAAACCCGGCTCTGGATCTGCCATGACTACAAGGCGCCGGGCCGTGACGCCTTCGCCTGGCAGTCCAGCGTCGCCGCCCAGCGCGCGAACAACCCGCATGTGAAGGACGGGATGAGCGAGGAGGATTTCATCGCCTTCCGCACCGCCCGCGACGCGACGCTGGCCGCGCCAACGCTGCTGCTGCCCTCCATCCAGGTGAACATCCGTGCGGGGCGGTTCCCGGCGGCGGAGGCGAATGGCGTCCGCTACCTGAAGATCCCCGTGACCGCGAAGCGGGGCGCCAGCCTGGGGTAGGGGCGGCTTGCCGAGGGCGGACCGCACCCGCATCCTTCGCCGCCACACCCAGGGAGGACTCCCCAGAATGCGTCTCGGCATGGTCGGCCTCGGCCGCATGGGCGCCAACCTCGTCCGCCGCCTCGCCCGCGCCGGCATTTCCTCGGTCGTCTGGGACCGGGACCCCACCGCCGTCGCCGCACTGGCCGCCGAGGGTGCGGAGGCGGCCACCGACCTTGCCGACCTCGTCCGGCGCCTGGAAGGCCCGCGCGCCGTCTGGGTGATGCTGCCCGCCGGCGCGGCGACCGAGGACGCCATTGCCCAGCTTGCCACGCTGCTTTCCCCCGGCGATGTCGCCATCGATGGCGGCAACGGGATGTGGAAGGACGCCATCCGCCGCGCCGCCCTGTTGCGGGAACGGGGCATCGACATGCTGGATATCGGTACCTCCGGCGGCGTCTGGGGCCTGGCGCGAGGCTACTGCCTGATGATCGGCGGGCCGGAGGCGCCCGTCCGGCGCCTGGACCCGATCTTCGCCGCGTTGGCCCCCGGCGAGGCCGCCGCTTCCCCCACCCCTGGCCGCGCTGCGGGCGCCGACCCGCGCCCGCCGCACGGCTATGTCCATGCCGGCCCCAACGGCGCGGGGCACTTCACGAAGATGGTCCACAACGCCATCGAATACGGGATGATGCAGGCCATGGCGGAGGGCCTGGAACTGCTGGAACAGGCGGGCAGCGAGACGCTGCCGCCGGAACACCGCCTCGACCTCGACGTGCCGGAAATCACGGAAGCCTGGCGCCGCGGCTCCGTCGTCGCCTCCTGGCTGCTGGATTTGACGGCGCAGGCCCTGGCGGCGGATGGGGCGCTGTCCTCCTATTCCGGCCGCGTCGGCGACAGTGGCGAAGGGCGCTGGGCGGTGCAGGCCGCGCTCGACTCCGCCGTGCCCGCGCCGGTGCTCTCCGCCGCGGTCTATGCCCGGTTCCGCAGCCGCCAGTCCGGCCCCTTCGCGGACCGAGCCCTGTCGGCGATGCGCAACGCCTTCGGCGGCCACCTGGAGCCGAAATGACCCCTCTGGTCGTCCTCATGGGCGTCTCCGGCGCGGGGAAATCCACGGTCGGCCAGGCCATCGCCGATGCGTTGGGACTGCCCTTCGCCGATGCCGATGATTTCCACCCCGAAGCCAACATCGCGAAGATGAGCCGGGGCGAATCATTGAACGACGACGACCGTTGGCCCTGGCTGGCCGCCATCGGCGCGCATCTGGCCGCGCATCGGGGCCGGGGCTGCGTCGTCACCTGTTCCGCCCTCAAGCGCGTCTATCGCGATGCGCTGCGCCAGGCGGCGCCCGACTTGCGGCTGGTCTTCCTGACCGGCGATGCCGCCCTCGTCGCCGCCCGCCAGGCCGCACGCCAGGGCCATTTCATGCCGGCAAGCCTGGTCGCCAGCCAGTTCGCCACGCTGGAACCGCCGGCGGCCGACGAAGCCGCCATCACCCTCGATGTCGGCGCCACGCCCGCCGCCCTCGCCACCGCCGCCATCAACGCCCTGCAAGAGGCCACGACGCCATGAACGGCATCTACCCCATCCTCTACGCCTATTTCACCGCGGATGGCCGGCTGGACGAGGCCGCGATGCGCAAGCAGGTGCGCTGCTGCCTGGCCGGCGGCGCGCATGGCATCGCGGTGCTGGGCCTGGCGACCGAGGTCAACAAACTCTCCGCGGCGGAAAAGCGCGACGTGGTCCGCTGGTCGGCAGAGGAGATCGCCGGCCGCGTGCCCCTCGCCGTCACGGTCGCGGAAGCCACGGCGCGGGAGGCCGCGGATTTCGTGGTGGAAGCCGCTGATCTGGGCGCCGCCTGGTGCATCCTCCAGCCGCCCCCCGTGCGCGGCCTGCCGGAAGCCGAATACATCGCCTGGTACGGGGAGGTCGCGGCGATGGTCGCGCGCCGCAGCGCCATCCCGATCGGCATCCAGAATGCCGCCGCCTATATCGGCGTGGGTCTCTCGGCCAATGGCGTCGCGACGCTGGCGCGCAACCACGTCAACGTCACGCTCATCAAGGCGGAGGACAGCGCCGTCGATGTCCAGCGGCTGATCGAGGTGACGGGCGGCGGCCTGACGGTCTTCAACGGCCGCGCGGGCATGGAACTGGTGGATTGCCTTCGCGCGGGATGCGCGGGGCTGATCCCGGCCCCGGAATGTGCCGACATCCAGGCCGCCATCTACAACCATTTCGTCTCTGGCAATGAGGCGGCGGCGGAGCGGGAGTACCAGCGCATCCTGCCGCTGATCGCCTTTGCCATGCAGGGGGTCGCCATGTTCCTCTGCTACGGCAAGCGCGTCACCGCCTGGCGCATGGGGCTGGGGGAGGTGATCGAGCGCACGCCCGCCCTCGCCCCCACGGCCTTCGGCCTGGCCTGCGCCCGCCGCTTCGCCGATTCACTGGGCCCCTATCCCGGCGCCTGAAGCCGTGGTCTGATCGGCACCGAGGAAGCAAGCTGCCAGGGCGTCCGCCGCGGGAATGATCCCCGGGGCCGGAGGAACTTCCCATGCGTATCGCGCTGCTCGCCGACATCCACGCCAACCGGGAGGCCTTCGAGGCCTGCCTCGACGACATCGCCCGCCGGGATGTCGATCGCCTCGTGCTGCTGGGGGACCTTGTCGGCTATGGCGCCGATCCCGCCTGGGTGGTGGCGAAGGCGCGCGCATTGCTGTCGCAAGGCGCCGTCATCCTCCGCGGCAACCATGACGAGGCCACCGCCTTCGCGCGCGGCGGGATGACGGCCGATGCCGCCGCCGCCATCGCCTGGACCCGCCACGCCGTGAGCGCGGAGGACGCGGCCTTCCTCGGCGCCCTGCCGATGGAGGTGGAGGAGGATGACCGCCTCTATGTCCATGCCGATGCCTCCGCCCCCGATCGCTGGATCTATGTGCGGGATGCCGATGATGCGCGCCGCAGCCTGGAAGCCTGCACCGCGCGGCTCATCTTCTGCGGTCATGTCCATGCGCCGGCGCTCTATGGCCTGACGGCGACCGCGAAGCTCGTCCCCTTCAAGCCTGTCACCGGCGTCTCCGTGCCGCTTCCCCGCCCGCGTCGCTGGCTGGCGGTCTGCGGCGCTGTCGGCCAGCCGCGGGATGGCGACCCCGCCGCCGCCTGGCATCTGTTCGATGTCATCAGCGGGGAGATCACGCTGCACCGCGTGCCCTATGACGTTGCCACGGCCAGCGACAAGGTGCGCCAGGCCGGCCTGCCGGAAAGCCTCGCCACCCGCCTGCTGCGGGGACGCTGAGATGATCCGCCTCGTGGAAGGCGAGGTGCTTGATGGCTTCACCATCGGGCGCCTGCTGCATGTCGGCGGCATGGCCGCGCTATGGCAGGTGACGCACCCGGACCACGATTCCGACCTGCTGATGAAGGTGCCCCGCCTGGCGGAGGGGGAGGATCCCGCCGCCATCGTCAGCTTCGAGATGGAGCAGATGATCCTGCCCCGCCTCGGCGGGCCGCATGTGCCGCGCTTCATCGCCAGCGGCGGCTTCGACCGCCAGCCCTATCTGGTGATGGAACGCATCCCCGGCCGCAGCCTGCTGCCGCTGATCGACGACTTGCCCCGCCCCATCGAGGAAGTCGCCGATATCGGCGCACGGGTGGCGGAGGCGCTGGACGCGCTGCATCGCCAGCACGTGGTGCACCTGGACGTGAAGCCCTCCAACATCCTGATGCGCGACAGCGGAGAGGCCGTACTGGTCGATTTCGGCCTGTCGCGCCACGCGCAACTGCCCGATCTGATGGAGGAGGAGTTCCGCCTGCCCTATGGCACCGCGCCCTACATGGCGCCGGAACAGGTCATGGGCATCCGGTCCGACCCGCGCAGCGATCTGTTTGCGCTGGGGGCCATGCTGTATTTCCTGGTGACAGGCACGCGCCCCTTCGGCGATCCGCAGCGTTTGAAGGGCCTGCAGCGCCGGCTGTGGCGGGACCCGGTGCCGCCCCGCGCCCGGCGCGCGGAATGCCCGGAATGGATGCAGGAGATCATCCTGCGCTGCCTGGAAGTGCGCCCCGAGCGCCGCCACCCCACCGCCGCGCAACTGGCCTTCGACCTGCGGCACCCCGATCAGGTGGCGCTGACCGCGCGGGCCACGAAGCGGCGCCAGGATGGCTGGGCCGCCACGCTGCGCCGACGCTTCCACCCCGACCATCGCGTGCGCTTCGACCGTGCCGTTGCGGTGATGGTGGAGGATGCACCGATCCTGGCCGTCGCGGTTGATGTGACAGAGCAGGATGAAGCACTGTCGGCGACGCTGCGCGGCACATTGGAGAAACTGCTGGCCACCATGCCGGGCGCGCGCCTCGCCTGCCTCAACGTGCTGCGGCAGAACCGCATCGCGCTGGACAGCACGCTGGATGATTTCGGCCGCAACAAGCATGTGCAGCGCCTGGTCGAGTTGAAGCACTGGGCCGCGCCGCTCGGCCTGCCGGAAGGGCGCATCACCTTCCATGTGCTGGAGGCCGTGAACCCCGCCCACGCCCTGCTGGATTATGTCCGCATGAATGGCGTGGACCATCTGGTGATGGGCGCGCGCGCCGTGTCGCTGAAGCGCAAGCTGCTCGGCAGCGTGAGCGCGGAGCTGGCGGCGGAGGCGCCTTGCAGCGTGACGGTGGTGCGGGCGCGGAGTTAACGCGGAGCGCCGAACTTCCGCACCAGCGCCACCCAGGCGGCGAAGCCATCCGGCATCGCGCTCTCCCGCCAATTCTCGTCGGGCGCGTGGAAATCCTCATCCGCCGTGGCGAAGGAGAACATGACGGTGTCGATGCCGAGCACCCGCTGCACGATATCCGTCAGTGGCAGCGTGGCGCCCATGCGCACGCGCAGCGGCCTGCGTCCTGTCGTCGCCTCCAGCGCTGCCTCCGCCGCCAGCAGCAAAGGATGGTCGCCCGGCACGGCGGTGGCCAGCGATCCGTCGCGCGCGGAGGTCACGGTCAGCGTCGCGCCCGGCGGGCAGTGCCGGCGCAGATGCGCCTCCACGGCCGCCGCCACGCGCTTCGGCTGCTGGCCGGGCACGATCCGCATGGAGAGTTTCGCGAATGCCTCCGCGGGGATCACCGTCTTGCCGCCGGCGCCGGTATAGCCGCCCCACATCCCGTTCACGTCGAGCGTCGGCTTCAGCCAGAGCCGTTCGAGAAACCCCGCGACATCGCGCCCGCTTGGCGCGATGCCGATCGAGGCGTCATGCGCCGCCACATCGTACGGAATCGCGGACAGCGCGGCGCGGTCGCCCTCCGTCACCGGCGCCGCGCCGTCACCGAAGCCCTCGACCAGGATCGTGCCCTGTTCGTCGTGCAAGGTCGCGACCAGCCGCGCCATCGCGTGCAGCGCGTTCGGTGCGACGCCGCCGTAGCGGCCGCTATGCAGATCCTTCGCCGCCGTGCGCAGCGAAATCTCCATCGCCATGTTGCCGCGCGTCGCCACCGTCATCGTCGGCAAATCCGCCCGCCAGCGCGCGCCATCGGCGGAGAGCACCGCATCCGCCCGCAGCCAATCGCGATTCTCATCGAGGATGCGCGCCAGGGACGCGGAGCCGCATTCCTCCTCCCCCTCCAGCAGCACCGTGACGTTGAAGGGCAGCCGCCCTTCCTCCGCCAGGAAGGCGCCGAGCGTCTCCATCGCCAGCAGCGACGGCCCCTTGTCGTCGGAGACCCCGCGCCCGTAGAGCCGCCCGTTGCGCGACGCCAGCACGAAGGCGGCGGAACTCCAGGCCGCCACCGGATCGGGTGGCTGGACGTCGTAATGCCCATAGACAAGCAGCGTCGGCGCCGTGGCCCCCGCGCCATGCCAGCGCGCCGTCACGGCGGGGTGGCCGCCCGCGCCCAATTCCCGCGCGCCCTCGAACCCCATCGCCGTCAGCCGCGCGATCCACCAGGCGCGCGCCTCCGCCATCCCCGCCGCATAGGCGGGATCGGTCGAGACGGATTGGCAGGCCACCAGCGCCGCCAGCCGCGCGACGAACGCTTCCTGCCCGGCCAGCAGCCGGGCCAGCACCGCATCACCCATCAGATCGAATCCAGCAGCGCCTGGAAGGTATCCCGAGACTGTTCGCGGCGGCCTTCCTCGATATCCGCGATCAGCCGGCCAACGGCCGACAGGGCAGGGGTCGGGATGCCGAGTTCCGCGGCCAGGCGCGGCGTGATGTTCAGTTGCGACGCGGCTTCGGTCTTGCGCTTGCGCACCGCCAGGTCGCGCCAGATGCCGCTATGGGTCTTGGCGGATTGGGAGGTGAATTCGCGCAGCCAGGCCACCACCGCGATGCCATCCGCATCGGGCCGCCTCGGTGCGAAGGCCATCGGTTCATAGCCGCCGAAGCCCCGCGGCGTGACGCCGCGTGCCAGCGCCACGGCGACTACTTCCCGCCCCAGCGCCAGCCAGGCCTTCATGCGGGCGGGGTCGGCGAAATTCTCCGTCATGCTGTCATGGGTCAGGGCGGTGGCGAACAGCATCGCGCCATAGCCCATCTTGCCCCAGAGATAGGCCCAGATGTCCTCCGTCAGGATCGCATCGGGCTCGAAGATGCGGCACAGATCGAACATCGCCCGCGTGCGGTCCCGCACGCTGCCATCGATCTCACCGACAACGACCGAGCCGCGGCTGCCATAGAGGATCTCCCCCGGCCCGTGCCAATCCGCGGAGAAGTTGACGAAGCAGCCCATGGTGCGCTCGGCGCCGACCGCTTCCGCGATCTCCACCTCGTTCAACCCGTTCTGGGCGGAGAAGACGTAGCCGCCAGGCGCGACGTGCGGCGCCAGCATCGGCAGCGCATCCTTCGTCGCCTGCGCCTTCACGGCAAGGACGATGCGGGAATAGGTGCCGGTCAGTTCGGCTGGTGTCACCGCCGGGATGACCTGCGTGAATTCGTCCACCGGGCCGAAGATGTGCAGCCCCGTGGTGCGGCAGGCCTCGACATGCTCGGCCACGGTATCGACCAGCAGCACCTCATGCCCCGCCCGCGCCCAGTAGGCGCCGAGCGTCCCGCCGATGGCGCCCGCGCCCCAGATGACTATCGGGTCTGCCATGGTCCCTCCAACGCTTCGCGGGTCTCGGCCACGCCTTCGTCCCAGATGCGCTGGGTCACGTCATCCGGCAGTTGCCACGGCCCGCCGAAGGCTCCGTCGCCCAGGATCTCCCGCACCTTCGCGGGGCCGCTCGCCTTCATCAGCGCGAGATCCGGCCTGGGCTTCACGCCTTCCGGCGCCTTCGCATGGGCCAGGCGCGTCCAGGGAAAATTCTCGAACCAATTGCCATGGCTGGCTGAGGGATCGGCCGCCATCGCCGCCGCCCAGGTGCGTGGCGCGTTGTACCAGTTGTGGAACTTGATGGAGAGCTCCGGCCGCTCCGTCATCATCTCCTGCGCCAGCGCGCCCACCGGCGCATTCCCCCCATGGCCGTTGACCAGCAGGATGCGCTTGAAGCCGACGCGCGCCACGCTCTCGATCAGGTCGCGCGCCACCGCCAGCAGCGTCTCCACCCGCAGGCTCACGCTGCCCGGAAACGCCGCGAAATAGGGCGCCAGCCCGAAGGGCATCGCCGGATAGACCGGCACGCCGAGCGGCGCCGCGGCTTCCACCGCCACCCGCTCCGCCAGGATCGCATCGACGCAGAGCGAGAGCTGCGCATGCTGTTCCGTGCTGCCGAAGGGCAGCACGACGCGGTCATCGAGGCGCAGATACGCCTCGATCTCCATCCAGTTGCAGTCGGCGATCCTCATCGTGTCGCCGGCGTCACGTCCCACGCATAGGTTTCCTCATCCGCCCGGCCCGACGGCATGGAGACGCGGTCCCGCCGCATCGCCCAGGCGGAGCCGACGGAGGCCAGCGGCAGGGAGACGCGTTCGCGGTTGAACAGCGCCCCGATCTGCTGCAGCAGTTCCCGCCGCTTGGCGTCGTCCAGCTCGAACTCCGAGGCCTGGATCAGGCGGTCCATCTCCGGGTTCGAATAGCCGTGCCAGTTGAAGGCGCCGAGCCGCAGCGTCGGGTTGTTGGTGTGGGCGTTGGAGGAATAGGTGTAGCTGGCCTCCCCCGTCAGCGTGCCCCAGCCCGCCATGATGTTGGACAACTCGCCGCGCGCGCGGGCGGGGAAGATCACCGCCGCGGGCTGGCCGGCGGCCTGCACCTCGATCCCGATGCGCGCCAGCATCTGCGCCATGGCGGTGCCGACGCCGCGGTCGCCCGGCAGGCGGTCATTGCTGAAGTTCAGCACCATGCGGAAGCCGTTCGGGAAGCCGGCTTCCGTCAGCAGCTGCCGGGCGCGGGCCAGGTTCGGCGTCGGGATCGGCAGGGCCGGGTTGAAGCCGAAGATGTTCGGCGTAACCATCTGCCCCTGCGGCGTGCCCATGCCCTCCATCGCGATCTCGGCCAGCGCGCGGCGGTCGATCGCCAGGTCGATGGCCTCCCGCACCCGCGGGTCGCGATAGGGGTTGGCGGCCAGGCGGGAGCCATCCCGCGCCGTCACCTGCGGGGTGTTCTCCCGGAAGTCGAACTGGAAGTTGAAGACATAGACGGTGTCGGCCTTCACGACGGAGAGCGTCCGGTCACGCTCCAGCGTCGCGACATCGGCGGCCGGCACGCGGACGATCATGTCCACCTGCCCGGTGCGAAGCTGTGCCACGCGGTTCGCGTCGTTCGGGATCTCCCGACGCACATGCCGCGCCCAGGCCGGGCGGCCGGACCAATGGCCTTCGAACCGGTCGACGATGAACTGTTCCCGCGGCGTCCAGGACACGAAGCGGTAGGGCCCCGTGCCGATCGCGGCGCGGCCCGAATTGAAGGCCTCGTTGCTCGCCTCCGGCGTCAGCCCCGCGGTGGCGCGGGCGGAGACGACGAACAGCCGGATGAAGTCGTTCGGCAGGGTGGGGGAGGGTCCGCCCGTGATGATGTGCAGCGTGTGCGGATCGACGATGCGGACATCGGTGATGCGGCGCACATAGATGCGCGTCGGGTTCGGCCCCGACAGGGTCTGCATCCGCCGGATGGAGGCGACGACATCCTCCGCCGTCATGTCGCTGCCGTCATGGAACTTCACGCCGCGGCGCAGCTTGAATTCCCAGGTCGTCGCATCGATCGGGCGCCAGGATTCCGCCAGCCCCGGCTCGATCTGCAATTGCGGGCCGGAATGGGTCAGCGTGTCGAAGATGTGCTTCAGCGCCTCGCTATGCGTGCCGGTGGCGGTGAAGTGCGGGTCGATCGATTCCGGCCCGGCGCGCACGCCCATGGTCAGGGTCTGCGCGTTCGCCGCGCCCACGAGCATCGCGCCCATGGTGGCGGACAAGGCAAGGTGGACAAATCTGCGGCTCATCGACGTGTCTCCGGGGGCTTCATTCAATCACATGCTAGGAACGGCTTGCGTCCGCTGTCCATGCCCCGATACTGCGAAGGATGCTCGGCTTCATCATTCAGCGGCTGCTCCAGGCCGGCCTCGTCATGCTGGCGATGTCGGCGCTCGTCTTCATCGGCGTATACGCCATCGGCAACCCGATCGACGTCCTGATTTCCCCGGACGCGACGCAGGACATCCGCGCGGCCGCCATCAAGTCGATGGGGCTGGACCTGCCACTGTGGCAGCAATACCTGGCCTTCCTGGGGCGCCTGCTCTCCGGCGATTTCGGGCGATCCTTCGTCTTCGGCACGCCGGTGATCGACCTAGTGCTGGCGCGCCTGCCGGCGACGCTGGAACTGGCGCTCGCCTCCGTGCTGATCGGCGCCTTCATCGGCATCCCGCTCGGCATCTATGCCGGCTACAAGCCGGAAAGCCCGATCGCGCGCGGGATCATGGCGGTCTCCGTCCTCGGCTTCTCGGTCCCCACCTTCTGGGTCGGCCTGATTCTGATCCTGTTCTTCGCCGTCCATCTGGACTGGCTGCCCGCCGGCAACCGCGGCCCCACGGCGGAGTTCCTCGGCGTGCAATGGTCCTTCCTGACGAAGGAGGGGCTGACCTTCCTGATCCTCCCCGCCCTGAACCTCAGCCTGTTCAAGCTGGCGATGATGATCCGCCTGGCACGGGCGGGCACGCGGGAGGTGATGCTGACCGACACCGTGAAATTCGCCCGCGCGGCCGGGCTGTCGGAGATGACGATCCTCCGCCGCCACGTGCTGCGCCTCATCTCCATCCCGCTGGTGACGGTGTTCGGGCTGGAATTCGGATCGACGCTCGCCTTCGCCGTGGTGACGGAGACGATCTTCTCCTGGCCTGGCGTCGGCAAGCTGATCATCGAGAGCATCACCTCCCTCGACCGCCCCGTGATGGTCGCCTACCTGGTGCTGGTGGCGTTCCTGTTCGTGACGATCAACCTGGTGGTGGATTTATCCTACGCGCTGCTCGATCCGCGGTTGCGCCGTGGTGGTCGCGGGGCATGAGGGCTTTCTGGCGGGAATACCGGGAGAACTGGATCGCCGTCGTTGCGCTGGCGGTGGTGGTGGTCATCGTCCTGGCGGCGCTGCTCGCGCCCTGGATCACGCCGCAGAACCCCTATGATCTGGCCTCGCTCGACCTGATGGATGCGCGCAAGCCGCCCGGCTTCGTGGGGTCGGAGGGCTATGTCCACTGGCTCGGCACCGATGCGCAGGGGCGGGACTTGCTGAGCGCGATCATCCACGGGCTGCGCATCTCGCTCCAGATGGGCATCGCCGCGGGGCTCTTCGCCATGACCATCGGCGCGACGCTCGGCATTCTCTCCGCCCATGCCGGCGGCTGGGTGGAGGCCGCGATCATGCGGGTGGTGGACCTCCAGCTCTCCTTCCCGGCCATCCTGCTCGCCCTGGTGCTGGTGGCGGTGCTGGGGCAGGGGAAGTCGCAACTCGTCATCGCGCTGGTGGCCGCGCAATATGCCTATTTCGCCCGCACCGCCTATGGCGCCGCCACCGCGGAACGCCAGAAGGATTATGTGGAGGCGGCCCATGCCACGCCGCTGCCGGGCTGGCGCATCGTGCTGCGCCACATCCTGCCGAACTGCCTGCCGCCGCTGATCGTCGTCGGCACCGTGCAGGTCGCCAACGCCATCGCGCTGGAGGCGACGCTGTCCTTCCTCGGCCTCGGCCTGCCGCCGACGGAGCCTTCGCTCGGCATGCTCATCGCCAACGGCTTCCAGTACATGATGAGCGGCCGCACCTGGATTTCCGTCTATCCCGGCATCGCGCTGATCGTCCTGATCGTCGCCATCAACATCGTGGGCGACCAGATACGCGACCAGTTCAACCCGAGGCTGCGTCGTTGAACCCTCAGACGCCGGGCGCGGCCTCCGGCCGCTTGGCTTCGCGCCTACGCGCGGTTGCGCGGGTTGCCGTGTTCCCCTGTGCGCGCCGGCCGCCGTGCGGCCGGTTGGAGCCAGCTGCATGAGCGCATCTCCACTTCTCGAGGTCCGCGACCTCCGCACCCATTTCTTCACCCGCGCCGGCGTGGTGAAGGCGGTGGAGGGCGTCTCCTTCTCCCTCGAGAAGGGCGAAATATTGGGCCTGGTCGGGGAAAGCGGGTCCGGCAAATCCGTCACCGGCTTCTCCCTCATCGGCCTGGTCGATCCCCCCGGGCGCATCGCTTCCGGCTCGATCAAGTTCGAGGGCCGCGAGCTCGTCGGCCTTCCGCCCGCGGAGATGCGCGCGCTGCGCGGCAAGCGCATCGCCATGGTCTTCCAGGACCCCGCCGCCACGCTGAACCCCGTGCTATCCATCGGCCAGCAGATGACGCTGGCGGTGCAGGCGCATGGCCGTGCCAGCGATGCCGCCGCGCGAGACCTCGCCGCGCGCACCTTGACGCGCGTCGGCATCCCCGACGCCGCGGCGCGGCTCGATGCCTATCCGCATGAATTCTCCGGCGGCATGCGCCAGCGCGTCGCCATCGCCACCGCGCTGCTGCACGGCCCCGACCTCATCATCGCGGATGAACCGACGACGGCGCTCGACGTCTCCATCCAGGCGCAGATACTGGCGGAGATGAAGTCCCTGGCGAAGGAAACCGGCACCGCCCTGGTCTGGATCAGTCATGACCTCGCCACCGTCTCCTCGCTCGCGGACCGCGTGCTGGTCATGTATGCCGGCCGCATCGTGGAGGCAGGCGCCGTCGGCGAAACGCTGCGCGCGCCCCGCCACCCCTACACCCGCGGCCTGCTGGACAGCCTGCCCGCCATGGCGCGGCCGGGCGAGAAGCTGAACCAGATCCCCGGCACCACGCCCTCCCTGTTGTCCCTCCCACCCGGCTGCCCCTTCGCGCCACGCTGCCCGCGTGCCGATGCGGTCTGCGCGACCGATCCGCCGGATGTCGTCACCGCATCCCGCCTGGTGCGCTGCCACCACCCGCTGGAGGCCGCATGAACCAGATTCTGGTGGCCGAGGGCGTCACCAAGCGCTTCTCCCCCAGCCTGTCGCTCGGGGATCGCATCGCCGGCGTGCTCGGCGCCCATGTGGACAAGCGTGCCGTCCATGCCGTGACCGATGTGTCCCTCAGCGTGACAGCGGGGGAGACCCTCGGCCTGGTCGGTGAAAGCGGCTGCGGGAAGTCCACGCTCGGCCGCATGCTGGCCGGCATCATGCCGCCGACGGAAGGCCGCGTGCTGGTCAGCGGCACCGCGCCCATGCGCGGCCGCCACAAGGCCACGACGCGCATCCAGACGGTGTTCCAGGACCCCTTCGCCTCGCTCAACCCGCGCATGCGGATCGGCGACAGCATTGCCGAAGGTCCCGTCACCCATGGCCTGACCAGCCGCGCCGATGCGCCGAGGATGGTGGCGGATTGGCTCGCCCGCGTCGGCCTCGACCCCGCCTTCGCCGCGCGCTTCCCGCACCAATTCTCCGGTGGCCAGCGCCAGCGCGTCGCCATCGCGCGCGCGCTCGCGATGCAGCCGGATGTGCTGGTCTGCGACGAACCCGTCGCCTCGCTCGACGTGTCGATCCAGGCGCAGATCCTGAATCTGTTCCTCGATCTGCGGCGCGACCTCGGCCTGACCTGCCTGTTCATCTCCCACGATCTGTCCGTGGTGCGCCATGTCAGCGACCGCGTCGCCATCATGTATCTTGGCCGCATCGTGGAGGCCGGCAGCGCGGCCAAGGTCTATGCGAGCCCGCGCCACCCCTACACCCAGGGCCTGCTCGACAGCGTGCCGAAGCTGCGGCTTTCCATCGACGATGTCGCTGATTTCAAGCCCATCGCCGGCGAATTGCCCTCGCCCTTGTCACCGCCCAGCGGCTGCGCCTTCCACCCGCGCTGCCCGAAGGCGACGGCGCTGTGCCGTGCCGAACGCCCCGCGCTGACGGCGCGAGAGGATGGGACGCTGGTCGCCTGCCATCACGCCTGAGGCGTGCCGCGCATCCAGGGCAGGACGCTTCGCTGGGCGACCATCGCCCCAAGGAAACCGATCCCCAGCACGACGACCGCGACCGCCGCGGGGTCGGGGCGCTGCTCACCCGCGGCCGGCCCTGCCTGGTGCAGCACGCCCAGGATCACGGCCAGCGCGCAGACCACGCCGAGGCACAGAACCACCAGGTACCGCGGACCGTGGCGATACACCGCCCAGGCCGCGACGGCGAAGGCAGCCCAGGAGAGGTGCCGCTCGTCCAGCCACTCCACGCTCGGGAAGGGCACGACCTGCATCAGCAGCGAACGCCACGCCACAAGCGTGAAGGCCATCACGCTGGCGCCCGCCCAGCCCCACCACACCCGCCCGCGGGCCAGGCCCTGCGCCAGCACCCCCAGTGTCCCGTGCAGCACAATGCTGGCCGCCAGGGGCACGACCCAGCCGATGGAGGGCGTGACGAAGCCCGGGAAGCGGATCGCATTCCCCACCAACTGCCAAAGGCCCCAGCAGGCGGCGAGCGTGCCATAGGCGATGCCGAGCGCGAACCAGCGCCCGGTGTCCCGCCGCAGCAGCCACCACAGCGCCGCCAGCTTGCAGCCCTCCACCAGCGCGCCATCCAGCAGATAGGCCGTGTTGAGCCACCACTCCAGCATGGCCGCGGGCATGAACGCCGGCAGCACGCGCTGCGTCACCATACCCAGCGGGATCAGCAGCCCGAAGGCCAGCAGCGATGCCGCCAGCGCCGCCAGCCATACGCGGCCGGACCGCAATCCGCGCAGCGCCTCCGCGATCACAGCGCCACCGCCGCCACGGCCAGCAGCACGCACGCCACGGGATGCAGCGGCAGGATCTTGCGAAAGCTCTGCACCCGTGTGGCCTCATCCCCGATCAGCGCGACCTGCGGCAGGAAGGACGCGACCACCAGCGTCCAGACGCCGAGATAGACCGGCAGCCGCCAGATGCCCGGGCTGGAAGGTGCGACGACATAGCCCGCCACCAGGCAGAGCACGGCCAGGCCATGCAGCCCGACAGGCCAGAGGATCAGCCGCCGCCCCGCCCCCTGCCGCGGGTCACGCGCCTGCCCCTTCCGCCACGCCAGCAACGCGACCGCAGCGATCGCGACCTGCACTGCCGCGAAGGCCACGCGCCACGCCCAGGGAAAGGGCTCCGGCTCGATCGGCACGGCGCTCCCTCAGAACGCGACCTTGTCGCCGCCCTTGAGGCTCAGGATCTCCCGCGCCTCATCCGGCGTCGCCACCTCCATCCCCAGCCCCTCGATGATCTGCCGCGCGAGTCGCACCTGCTGCGCGTTGCTTTCCGCGAGCCTGCCCGGCCCGGCCCAGAGGCTGTCCTCCAGCCCGACACGCACATTCCCGCCCATCGCCGCCGCCATCGCCGCGATGCGCAACTGCGACGCGCCCGCGCCGAGCACGCTCCACTTGTACTGGTCGCCGAACAGCCGATCGGCCGTGCGCTTCATGTGCAGCACATCCTCGGGATGCGCGCCGATGCCGCCCTGGATGCCGAAGACCGTCTGGATGAACAGCGGCGCCTTTACCAGGCCCTGGTCGAGAAAATACTTCAGATTGTAGAGGTGCGCGGTGTCGTAGCACTCGAACTCGAAGCGCGTGTCGTTCTCCGCGCAGGTGGTCAGGATGTACTCGATATCCGCGAAGCTGTTGCGGAACACGATATCCTTATTGGCGAGGTAGTCGGCCTCCCACTGGTGCTTGAAGCTCTTGAAGCGGTTCAGCATCCCGAACAGGCCGAAATTCATCGACCCCATATTGAGCGAAGCGACCTCCGGCTTGAAGGCCGCCGCCGGGGAGACGCGTTGCTGGATGGACATGGTCGGCGCGCCGCCCGTCGTCAGGTTCAGCACGGCGTCGGTGCGCTGCTTGATCACCTTCAGGAAGGGCGCGAAGGCCTCCGGCGTCTGGTCCGGGCGGCCATCCTTGGGGTCGCGCGCATGCAGATGCACGATGGCGGCACCCGCCTCCGCCGCGCCGATCGCGGCATCCGCGATCTCCTCCGCCGTCACCGGCAGGTGGGGCGACATGGAAGGCGTGTGGATCGCGCCCGTCACCGCGCAGGTGATGATGACTTTGCGGCTCATGCCTGCTTCTCCTGCTTCCGCTTATGCGCGGCCAGTGCCGCCAGTCGCTTGTCCCGCCGCGCACTCCGCGCCGCGATCTCCTCGCGGGATGGACTCTCGCCCCACGCCTTCACCACCGTCGCGCAGCCCTCCACGCCGAACACGGCGGGGGAGGGCGGCTTCTCAATCATCCTCTGGAACAGCCCGGCGTAGCGCGCGCAGTAATCGGCCATGCCGCCCGGCGCATTCAGCTCGATCGTCGCGAGGGGGCCGAGGAAGGACCAGCGCAGGCCGAGCCCTTCCGCCACCGTCACATCCAGGTCCCGCGGCGTGACATAGCCTTCCTGCACGAGGCGAAACGCCTCCGCCAGCAGTGCACCCTGCAGGCGATTGAGGATGAAGCCCTCGATCTCCTTCAGCACCGTGATCGGCGCCTGGTCCACGCTTTCATGCACGGCGCGCGCGGCGGCGATCGTCTCCGCGGAGGTCCAGGGCGCGCCCGACAATTCCACCACGGGCACGAGGTGCGGCGGGTTCACGGGATGCGCCACCAGGCAGCGCGCGCGGCCCGGCAGCGCCTCCGTGAACGCCGAGCACGGGATGCCGCTGGTGGAGGAAGCCAGGATGCAATCGGGCGCCGCCAGCCGGTCCAGTTCCGCGAAGATCGCGATCTTCTCGGGCAGTCGTTCCGGCCCGTTCTCCTGCACGTATTCGGCGCCGGCCAGCGCATCCGCCAGCACGGGCACCACGCGGATGCGCGCGGCGGCGCCCGCGGGGTCCTCGCACAGCCCCTGGCGGTGCTGCTCCGCAAGCCCTTCGGCGCAGAGCGCCGGCGCCGCCTCCAGCGCCGCGGCGACGGGGTCGTACAGCGCGACCTCCCAGCCCGCGCGGGCGAAGACCATCGCCCAGGCGCGGCCGATCAGCCCCGCGCCCACCACTGCCATTCTCCGCGCCATGCAGCCGCACCCCCCGAGAGCTTGGGCGCCACGATACCCCTCGGCAGGCGCGCCGCAACCTCAGTCGCGCGCCGGCACGGCCATCAGCAACAGCGCATCCGCGAGGAAGGCCAGCGCCGCCGTGGCTGCCGCGCCTTGCAGCACCAGCACCTGGTTCTGGTTCTGCAGGCCGATCACGATCGGCGTCCCCAGCGTCGCCGCCCCCGCCAGCGCCCCCACGGCGGTGGTCGCGACGGCCAGCACCAGCGCCACGCGCAAGCCATCCAGCACCAGCGGCCAGGCCAGGGCCAACTCGACCTCCTGCAAGACCTGGCGGGGGGAGAGGCCCACCGCCTCCGCCGCCAGCCTGGTCTCCGGTGGTACGGCTTCCAGCGCGCCCACCGTCGCCCGCAGCACCGGCATGATACCGTAGAGCATCAGCGCCAGGATCGTCGGCGCCCAGCCGAAGCCGAAGGCCGGCACCGCAAGCGCCACCACGACGATGGGCGGCACCGCCTGCGCCACCGCGGCCGCCGCATCCGCCGCCGGCCGCAGGCCGCGCCCGCCCGGCCGCGTCACCACTACCCCCAGCACAAGCCCCAGCAGCCCCGCCGGCAGCACACCCGCCAGCGACAGCGCCGCATGGTCCAGCGCCAGGTCCAGCAGCCGCGCGGCGGGGTAGGGCCCCTGCGTGCCCCCCATCAGCCAGGCGGCTACTTCCGGCATCGCCAGCACCGCCAGCCCCAGCGCCAGCAGCAGCGCCGGCACCCCGCGCCGGAAGCGCTTCACCGTCGCGCGCCCAATATGCCCTCGGCGCGGACGGAGCCTTTCTCCCCCTCCATCCCCAGCGCCTCATCCCCGCTTTCCGCGAGGACCGACAGCGCATCCGCCAGGCTCGCATTCCGCGCCAGCATCGCCGCCCCCACCGGCGCCGGCCGAGGGTCCAGCGCGCCGCGCGCCGGCAGCAGCGACAGCCAGCGCAGCCCCGGCTGCCCGCCGCCCAGCAATTCCCGCACGAAGGGCGCGGCATCCGGCGCCACCAGATCGGCCGGCGCGCCATCGGCCTCGATCCGCCCGTCCCGCAGCACGACGACATGGCTGGCGAGTTCCAGCGCCTCCTCCGGATCATGCGTCACCAGCAGGATGGTCTTGCCCGTCTCCGCATGGATGCGCCGCGTCTCCGCCCGCAATTCGCGCCGCGTGATCGGATCGACCGCACCGAAGGGCTCGTCCATCAGCAGGATGTCCGGGTCCGCCGCCAGCGCGCGGGCGATGCCGACGCGCTGGGCCTGCCCGCCGGACAGCGCCCGCGGCAGCCGCACCCCCATGGCGGGATCGAGCCGCAGCAGCGCCAGCAATTCCTCGACCCGCCGCGCGATGCGGGGCGCATCCCAGCCCAGCAGCCGCGGCACCGTGCCGATGTTCTCTGCGACCGTCCGATGCGGGAACAGCCCGACGGATTGCATCGCGTAGCCGATGGACCGGCGCAGCGCCGGGGCGGGCAGCGTCGCCACATCCTGCCCGCGCACGCGCACCTGCCCGGCACTCGGCACCACCAGCCGGTTGACCAGCCGCATCAGGGTGGATTTGCCGGACCCCGATGGCCCGACCAGCGCGCAGAACTCGCCGGCCTTCACATGCAGCGTCACGTCCCGCAGCGCGTCGGTGGTGCCGAAGCGGACGGTCACGCCCTCGATGGCGATGACGGGTTGCGCGATCATGCGGGCCTCGCCAGCCGGTTCTCCGCCGCGCGGGCCAGCGTATCCGCCGCCAGCGCCAATAGCAGGATGGGCAGGGCGCCCAGCAGCATCAGGTCGGTGGCGAACTGGCTCAGCCCCTCGAACACCACCGCGCCGAGGCCGCCGGCGCCGACCAGCCCCCCCAGCGTCACCAACCCGATGGCCTGCACCACCGCCACCCGCAGCCCGCCGGCGAAAACCGGCAGCGCGAGGGGCAGCCGGACCTCCGCCAGGATGCGCCCTTCCGTCATGCCCATCGCCTCCGCCGCCTGCACCGCCGCGGGGTCGGCGGAGGCCAACCCACCCGAGAGGCTCCGCCACAGCGGCAGCGCCAGATAGGCCGCCGTCGCCAGCACCGCCGGCAGCCACCCGACCGCGCCGAGCCCCAGGTCACGCAATGCCGGCACCGCCCGCAGCAGCGCCGCCAGCAGCGGGATCAGCAGGGCGAAGAGCGCAATGGCCGGCACCACCTGTACGCCCGACAGCGCCGCCCCCATCACCGCCCCCAGCCGGGGCCGCCGGAACCCCGCCCAGGCCAGCGGCACAGCCACCAGCAGCGCCAGGGCGAGCGCCGCGCCGGCCAGCGCCAGATGCGTCCAGATCGCCGACTGCAAGGCATCGGCCCGCGCCGTCGCCTCCACCACCAGCGACAGCCGGTCGAGCCCGCCCATCGCCCAGAGCACCGCGGCCCCCACGGCCACCGCCAGCCCCATCCACGCGCCACGCATCGCCACCAGCGAAAGCCCCGCGACGATGGCCACCCAGAATCCCGCGCCGAAGCTGGCCCGCGCGGCCGGCGCCAGGTCGGCGAGGCGGTCGTTCGCCGCCGCGCCGGCCAGCCCCAGCACCGCCACCACGCCCAGCGCCGCGGCCGCGGCACCCGCCCAGCCCGGCAGCCGCCGCCACGCGCCCAGCGCCAGCAACACCACTGGCACCGCCACCCAGAAGCCCGCGGCATCCAGGGCGGAAACGCCTTCCCCTGGCAGCAGCCGGTTCGGCGCCACGCCGAGGAAGGGCAGCGGCAGCAGCAATGCCGCGATGGCGATGAGGGCGAGGATCACCGGCCGAGATGCGCCCGTGCCACCGCCTCCGGCGTCCGCCCCTCCACCGCCACCTGCCCGTTCAGGCGCTGCAGAACCTCCTGCGTCAGCCCCGCGAAGACCGGCGCCAACGCGGTGCGGATGGCGGGAAACCGTTCCAGCACGGCCTGGCGCACCACCGGCGCGGGTTCATAGACGATCTGCGCCTGCCTGTTGTCCTGCATGACGACAAGACCGAGCGGCTGGATCGCGCCATCGGTGCCATAGACCATCGCGGCATTCACGCCGGACAGGCCCTGCGCCGCCGCGCGCATCGTCACCGCCGTGTCGCCACCGGGCAGGATGGTGATGCGGTCGCGCGGGAAGGTCGCGCCATAGGCACGCTCGAAGGCCGGCAGCGCCACCGGGCTTTCCACGAACTCGGCGGAGGCCGCGAGCCGCAATTGCCCCGCCTTCGCGAAGAACTGCTCCAGCGTCGCCAGCCCCTCGCGCTGCGCGACATCCCGCCGCACGGCGATGGCCCAGGTGTTGTTGGCCCGTGCGCGGTCCAGCCAGACCAGCCGGTTCGCCGCCAGGTCCAGCCGCGCCACCAGCGCCGCGCCCTGGTCGCCGTCGCGCCAGGCCGCGTCCTCCAGCCGCTCGAAGAAATAGGCGCCATTGCCGGTGTATTCGGGATAGAGGTCGATCTCCCCGGCCAGCAGCGCGCCCCGCACGATCCGCGTGGGGCCCAGCGCCAGCCGGGGCTCCACCGTCAGCCCCGCGCCCCGCAGCGCCTGCACGATCAGATTGCCGAGCAGCGCGCCTTCCGTATCGATCTTCGACGCGACGACAACCCGCTGGTCCCGCCCCGGGTTCTGCCTTTGGGCCATCACGGCGCGCGGCGCGGCCAACAGCCCCGCCGCCGCCAGCCCCCATCCGCGCCGACCCCAGTTCCGCGTGTCCGCCATGTCGATGCTCCCTTTCGGAGAGTCCTCGCATGTCGGGGTCGGGTGGTTACTGTCCAGACACAGCTGCGCGCGCGGGCGGGGGGCCTATCGTCGGCCGTCGAGTGCCTTCCACAGCCCGATGATGGCGGATCGGGCGGTTTCCTCATCCGCCGACAGGCGCATGAGCCTGCCGTCCCGGGACATGAGATGGATTTCGGACCCCTGGTCGGATGTCAGCAACGATGCCGCGATGAGTTCCGGTGCAGGGTGGTCGCGGCGTGCCGGCGCGCGCGCCTGGCCGTGGTTTTTCGGCGTCATGGGTGGCCCTCTTGCCGTCTCGCCGTGATTTTCGCGGCCTATGGCAACAGCTTGGCCTGTCTCGGTTGCGCCTTCGTGAATCGCCGACGCAACCCGACAATGTTCCGCCCGCGGTTTACCGTTTCGCGCGGCCGTTGCGGCGCGGCGCGGGCGCCGCTTCCGGGCTGTCGGGCTGCGCCGGCAGGGCAGGGGGCGCCGCCAGCACCTGGCGCAGCCGCGCCATCATCGCCAGCGCGCGGTCGCCCAGCTCCTCCTCCGGCCCCGCCACATCGGCGACGGTGGCCAGGGCGCGGCTGCGGTCGGCGGCTTCCGGCAGCAAATCGGGCAGGGTCGCCAGCGCCTCCTCCGGCGCCATCTCCACCACCACCGTCTGTTCCCGGATCAGCGCCTGGCGCGCCGCGGCGGAGAGGGAGGCGAAGGGTTCCTCCCCCGTCAGCAGCGCGTTGGACCGGGCAAGCCGGTTGCGCCGCACGCCGCCGCGGGCCTTGGCCAGCAGGATCATCATGCGCACCACCGCCTCGGCGTATCCGCCTTCCGCGATGCGGGACAGGGCGGCGCGCACATCGGGCGTGTCGTCCAGCATCCCCACCACGCCATCCTGCACCACATCCACGGGCGCGGAGGCGACGCCGAAGGCCGCAAGGCTGCCATACACCGCGTGGAAGGCGCTTTCCTGCCAGGCGTCGCGCATGTCCCGCCAGCGGTCGATGGATTGCTCCACCGCATCCGCCCAGGCGCGTTCCATGGCGACGAAGGGATTGTCCGGGGCGACCGGCGCGCGGTTCTGCTTCACCGTGGCGGCCAGCCCGGCCAGCGGCTTCATCGCCGGGTTCTGGTCGCTGACCAGGTAGCGCCGCGCCCGCATCGGGTTCATCTGCCGCCGCGCCTCGGCCGTCTTCTCCGTCGCGAATTGCCGGATCACCGGGGACGCGAAGGTGTCGTAGGCCATCTGGTTCATTGCCGAGATGCGCGCCACCGCGGGGAAGGCCTCGTTCGCCGCCTCGCCGCTCACGGCGCGGATATCGGCCACGCTGCGCTCCACCAGTTCCACCTGGTAGCCGGCATTGAGGCCCGAGCCCTCCGCCCCCGTGATCCGCATCTCATAGAGGCCCGGCGCCACGCTCTCGATCAGGTCGAGGGTGTTGGCGATCTCGGTATGCTCCTTGTTGGCGATCTTGCCGGAGACGAAGATGCCGAGATGGCCGATATCGTCATGCACGAGGTAGACGATGGTCTGGCCGAGCGTCTTGATCTCCTGCTCGTCGCGATAGACGTCGGCGATCCAGCGCAGCGCCTGGCCGGGGGGCGTGATGTTGTCGCCTGCGGAGGCGAAGACCACGATCGGCGACTTCACCGACCGCATGTTGAAGCTGGCACCCTTGCCGGCGCTGATCTCGCCGCGGGCGAAGCGGTCGCCGATGAACAGGTTCTCGACGATCCAGCGGATCTCGTCCCGCGTCATCAGGAAGTAGCCGCCCCACCAGCGCTCGAACTCCAGGAAGCGCTCGGCCTCCGTATCCGCCTTCTCGTACAGGTTGTAGTACTTCCGGAACCAGGTGTTGCCGGGCGACAGGCTCTCGAAATTCGCGACCAGGTTGGCGCCGTCGAAGGTGCCGTTGCCGAGGTCCGCCAGCATCGCGGCGGGCCAGGAGCCACCGGCCAGGCCGCCGGTGTAGCGCATCGGGTTCCGCCCCTTCTCCCCGGCCCAGTAGGACAGCGGCGCGCCGTTCAGCACCAGGGGGCCGGTCAGGTCGGGCTCCGACGCGCCCAGCATCATCACCGCCCATCCGCCCTGGCAATTGCCGATGACGACGGGCTTCTGCGCCTGCGGGTGGCGTTCATGGATGGTGCGGAGGAAGGTGGCCTCCGCGCTGGTGATGTCGAGGATCGTCTGCCCCGGCTCCGGGTCCCGGAAGAAGATGACGAAGTAGACCGGGTGGCCCCGCCGCAGCGCGACACCCACCTGGCTGTCCGACTTGAAGCCGCCGATGCCCGCCCCGTGGCCCGCGCGCGGATCGATGATGACGAAGGGGCGCATGGTGGGGTCGGTGGGCTTGAAACCCTCCGGCGGCTTGATGCGGACCAGGGCGTAGTTGCAGCGGCGCGGCAATTCGCGGCCATCCACCACCATGTCCCAGTCGAAGACCAGCACGGGCGGGCAGCCCGCCTTTTCATGCGCCACGAAGGCGTTGCCGGCCTGGCGCATCGTGTCCCAGAACAGGATCGACCGCTGCGTCGCGTCCACCGCATAGGCCATGGCGTCCTGCGCCAGCGCCACCGGCGACTTGCCCGCCAGCGCCGCGGTCGGCAGGCGTTCACTCGGCGCGGAGAAGGTGGGCCGCATCACGGGGGCGAGGGCCGCCATCTGCCTTGCCGCCACGTCCCCCATCTGCCGCGCCTGGTCGAGGAAGCGGGCCATGGTCTCCACGCCCCTGGCCATGAGGTCAGGGCTCCCCGGGCGGGTCGTTGACGTGCTCATCCTTGTTCTTCCTTGCCGTCTGGCGTCCGGTCATGCCCGGGCGGGTTGCAGCCCCAACGGGCCCAGCGGGCCGCCGGTTCGCCAGCACCAGGGCTTCTGCCGTGCAATTTGCTGCGCTGCAACATAATTCCGTGACAGTCTAGGCGGCACGTGTGAACCGATCCTGGTGGAAGGCCGCGATGGGCAGGTTCGTCGCCCCCCGCGCCAGCAATTCGGCCACCGCCGCCCCCGCCGCCGGTGAGAGCTGGAAGCCGTGGCCCGAGAAGCCGAAGGAATGAAACAGCCCCGGCATCGCCCGGCTCTCCCCGATGATCGGAACCTCATCCGCCGTCCGCGCCTCGATTCCCGCCCAGCTGCGGACCATCCGCGCCCCCTTCATCACCGGGAACAGCTCGCAGGATATGCGCGCCGCATGGGCCAGGCTGCCGAACAGCACGGTGGAGGTCTCCGCCGCCACGTCGTTCACGCCCTGGTGGCCGCCGCCGATCACGACCGTCCCGTTCGCCACCTGCTTGAAGGAGAGGGAGCGGGAGGTCGCGCCGACGGTCGGATCGCAGAAAGGCGGGAGCCTCTCCGTCACGATCATCATGCTGGCCTTCACGCCGCAGGGAATTTCCTCCCCCACCATCCGCGCGACGCGCGTCGCCCAGGCGCCCGCGCAATTCGCCACGCGCTCGGCCTCATGCCCGCCCTGGTCGGTCTCGACGATGATGGTGCCATCCGCGGTCGCCCGCAGCCCGGTGACGGCCACCCCCTCGATGATCCGCACCCCCGCCTGTTCGGCAGCGCGCCGGAAGGCCATGACGGTGCGCATGGGGTCGGCGGAGCCATCGTCCCGCGTCACCAGCGCGCCAATCACGTGCGGCGCCACGGCGGGCAGCAGGCGCCGCACCTCCGCCTGGTCCACCACTTCCTCATGGCTCCAGCCGAGTGCCTTCACGGCGGCGACCCGCGCCTCGTTCTTCGCCATGTCGGCGGGGCTTTCGGCGACCTTCACCTGGCCGGTGGCGCGAAAGCCGCAATCATCGCCGACGATCTTCTCGATGCCCGCCCACATCTCCGCCGAGACGACGGAGAGCGCGATCTCCCGCAAATCCCGCCCGAGCCGCCTGACGCCGCCCGCATTCACGCCGGAGGAATGCCGCCCGACATGGCGGCGTTCGAGCACCGTGACCTGCCAGCCTGGCGTGCGTTGCAGGTGCAGCGCGGTGGAAAGCCCGTGCAGGCCCCCGCCGATGACGACCGCCTTTTTCATCGGCCCGGCCGATTCAGATGTCCGCGCCATGCGGCGCTCCCATCATCGGACGGGCTCGTCACGATGCGAGCGCCGCGAGTTCACCCAGCGTCAGTGGCTTGGTCGGAAAGCGCGTGCGGAAGGGATCGACGCCGGCCGGATCGACGCCGCGCGCCGCCGCGATCACCCCATGCACCGCCGGCCCGCAGATCCTCCCCTGGCACGGCCCCATGCCGGCGCGGGTGAATGCCTTGGTCTGGTTGGCGCCGAGGCAGCCCAGTGCCACCGCGCCGCGCAGCCTGCCCGCCGTCACTTCCTCGCAGCGGCAGATGATGGTGCTGTCCTCGATCGCGGCTTCCGGCAGCGGCGGGAACAGCGCATCGAGGAACCGCCGCGGCGCCCGCTGCCGCTTCCATTCCAGCCTTGTCCGCCCGGCCTCCGCATTGCGCTGGTCCACCGTCAGCCGGCCGAGCGCCCGTGCTGCCTCCATCGCCGCCAGCCTTCCCGCCAGCGCGGCGACCTTGGCGCCACCGATGCCGCCGGAATCGCCAGCGACCAACACGCCCTCGACGGTCGTGTTGCCCCATTCGTCCAGCGTCGGCCGCCAGCAACGCTGTCCTGCATCCCATTCATGGGCGCAGCCCGGGATGGCGCGCGTCACCTGCGTGTTTGGCACCACGCCATCATGCAGCAGCAGCAGATCGGCCGGTCGCGACCATCCATCGATGACGATCCGCTCCAGCCTGCCATCGCCTTCCGCCACCAGCCGCGTGGCGCGGCGGATCGGAATGCCGGCGTTGCGGATGCGCTGCTGCCAGGCCAGCCCCTTCACCAGGTATTCCGGCGCCCGCAGCGCGTTGGGCAGATGCCACGCCGCCCGCGCCAGCCCACCGGGCGGGGAGAGGTCGATGACCCCCTGCACCGTCCCGCCGCGCGCCACCACCTGGTTGGCATAGAGCCACAACAGCGGCCCCTGGCCCGCAATCCAGGCCTTCCCTTCCGGCACCATCCCCGCCGTCTTCAGCGCGATCTGCGCCGCGCCCACGGTCATCACCCCCGGCAGGGTCCAGCCCGGGATCGGCACCGGCCGCTCCGTCGCCCCCGCGCAGAGGATCAGCCGCTTCGCCGAGATGCTTCGCGCCGCACCCCCTTCGGACCAGAAGACCTTCCCCCCCGGCTCCACCGCCCAGAGTGTCGCATCCGGCCGGTAGTCCGCGCCGGAAGCCCGGAACGCCGCGGCGAGTTTCGCGCCATCGCGGTCCTGCCCATCCTTCACTGTCCGCGCTTCCACCGCGCGATGCACCTGCCCGCCGGGCCGCGCATTCTCGTCCAGCACCAGCACGGAGAAGCCACGCGCCCGCGCCTCCGTCGCCGCCGCCATGCCGGCAGGCCCGGCGCCGAGGACCAGGATATCCACCTCGCTCACGCCGCATCCTCCGACTGATGAAAATGCCGCGCGCCGCGCTGCATCGCCGCCACCATGCCCGGCCGCACCGGCGCCAGGCAGGCCTGGACGTTCTGCTGCCCGTCGAGTTCCACCAGGCAATCGAAGCAGGCGCCCATCAGGCACAGAGGCCCGCGCTCCGTCCCCGTCACCGGTGTCTGCCGGAAGGCCGTCACCCCCGCGGCCAGCAGCGTCACCGCCAGGCTCTCCCCGGCCCGGGCGGGAATGTCCCGCCCCTCCCAGCTGATGGTGCAATCCGTGGGTTCAGTGCGACGAAACATGGGTCATCCCCCGGAAGCGGTCCGGATGCAGGTCGATGGCGAATTCGGGCAGATGCCCGGCGAGGATCCCCGCCGCCAGCGGCCCCGCATGAACAGCGGCGAGCGTCACGCCGGAGTGGCAGGTGGCTACGAAGCAGCCGCGATGTGTGGCGCTTTCCGCATAGGCGGGAAAGCCATCCGGCGTCATCGGCCGCAGTGCCGCCCAGGCGCGGTTCATGCGGGCGGCCTTGATGGCGGGCAGCACGCGGATCGCCCGCGCGGCCATGCGCGCCAGCGCGGCCGTCGTCGTCGCGATCTCGAAGCTGCCGTCATCCTCGTTGGTCACGCCGATCTGGATGGTGCCGTCGCCGGTCTGGCGCAGCGCGCTGGCGGGCAAGGGCAGGATCGGGTCCAGCCTCTCCGTCACGATGTTCTGGCCGCGCACGGGCCGCACCGGCACATCCATCCCGACCATCGCCGCGATCGGCGTCGTCGCCACCCCGGCAGCGATCACCACACGCGAAGCCTCGATTGCGCTGCCATCGGCGCGTGTGATCCGCCAGAACCCCGCGGCATCATCGATGCCCGTGACGGCCGCCCCCGGCAAATGCCGCCCGCCCGCCCGCAGCAGCCCCGCCTGCATCCCGTGCAGCAGCACCAGCGGATCGGCATGACCGTCGGAGGGATCGAAACTCGCCCCCAGCACCTCCGGCCCCAGCGGGCAGCCCGGCATCAATTCCAGCAATTCCCGCCGGTCCAGCATCCGCAGCGTCGCGTGGCCATCATTGTGGCGGCGGCGGACAAAATCCGCCTTGGCCGCCAGCTCCTTCTCATCCAGGCAGAAGCCGAGGCCGCCCGTCGCGCGGTAATGCACATCCCGCCCCGCCAGGCCCGACACCCGCGCCGCAAGGTCCGGCCACAACCGGATGCTCTGCCTGGTCCAGTCGCCATAGGCGGGCATGCCATCACCCTTGGACTGGCCCCAGACCAGGCCGAAATTCCCGCGCGCCGCCCGCAGCGCCACATCACCCTCATCCAGCACCGCCACGCGCGCGCCCAACGCGGCACAGCCATAGCCGATGGCCGTGCCGACCATGCCGCCACCGATCACCGCGACGTCGAAGCGTTCCATGGTTGCGAGCGTGGCCCGCATGGCCCCATCCTGCAAGCCATCAAGGGGTGGGGAACAGCACGGTGACATCAAGGACATGGCTGGCGCTGGCGGCAACACTGCCGCTGCTGGCAACAGCGCCGGTCGCGGCGCAGGCACTTCGCGTCGGCATGATCGCCGACACCATGGGCACCACGGACCCGCACCGCGCCACCGCATCCCAGGACAAGGCGCCGATGTCCTGGGCGCATGACGGGCTTCTCCGCTTTCCCCCCGGCAGCGCCGACCCCGCCGCGATCGAGCCCGATCTGGCGGAGCGCTTCGAACGATCCGCCGATGGCCGCACCTTCACCTTCCACCTCCGCGCCAATGTCCGCTTCCACGACGGCAGCCCGCTGGAAGCCGAGGACGTCGCCTTCTCCCTCCGCCGCGCCGCCCATGCCGCGCGCAGCAGTTTTGCGGGTGACTACGCCGCGATGACGGCGGTGGAGGTGGTGGATTCCCGCACCGTTCGCGTCACGCTGCGCGAAGCCGTGGCGGGCGCGCAGGGCCTTTTCGCCAACTACCATGGCGGGCTCATCGTCTCCCGCCGCGCCGATGCCGCGGGCTACCAGCAGGGCACGGGCCCCTTCCGCCTGGCCAGCCATGGCGGCGCCCAGGCGCGCATGGTGGCCTTCGACGACCATTGGCGCGGCCGCCCCGCGCTGCGCGCCATCGACATCCGCTTCATCAACTCCGACGCCACGCGCGAACTCGCCTTCACGGCCGGTGAACTCGATCTCATCAGCGGCCGGCGCGAACAGCGCTGGGTGGAACGCATGAAGGCGCAGCCGAACACGGTGGTGGACGTCTTCTCCCCCGGCGAATTCCGCACCCTGCTCATCAACACGCGCAGCCCGCCGCTGAACGACCCGCGCGTGCGCCGCGCGCTGCAACATGCGCTCGATGTCCCCGGCATCGCGCGCTTCGTCGGCCTCGATGTCGCGACGCCCTGGCCGAGCCCGGTGCCGCCCGGCTACCTCGGCGCCACGCAGGACGTGCCCCGCTTCGCCCCCGACCCCGCCCGCGCCCGCGCGCTGCTGGCGGAGGCCGGGCACCGCGACGGCATCACCATCCGCGCCGTCGTCTCCTCCATCAACTCCCAGCTTCCCATCATGGAAGTCGTGCAGGCCCAGCTCCGCCGCGCCAACATCCGCCTCGACATGGATGTGGTGGAACACCCGACCTACCACGCCCGCATCCGGGAGAACCTGTCCCAGCTCACCTTCTACGGTGCCGCGCGCTACCCGGTGGCAGACAGCTACCTGAGCCAGTTCTACCACTCCCGCAGCGCGCCCGGCCTGCCCACCATGTCGCTCAACTTCGCGCATTGCGCCGCGGCCGATGAGGAAATCGACGCCGCCCGCGCCGAACCGGATGAGGCCCGCCAGATGACGCTCTGGGCCACCGCCCAACGCAAGATCCTCGACGCGGGCTGCAGCGTTCCCCTCTTCGACCTCAAGCAGGTCTGGGTCCGCCGCGCGAACGTGAACCTGGGCTACACCCTGACCGGCGCACTCAACCTGGGACCGGCGGTGACGTTCCAGACACGGGTGGAGTGAGGCGCGGGTTGCCCGGGGAATGGGCGCTGCCCCTTCCCCGTACCCCTACCCCGCAAAGGGGCAGCGGCCCCTTTGAACCCCCTTCAATCGATGGGGGATGGGAGGGGCAAGGCGGGACCGCTGGACAAGAAGGCGCTCCGTGCCCCTCCCATCCCCCATCGATCCAAAGCCTGGGGTCCAGGGGCCCGCTGGCCCCTGGCGGGGAGAGGTCTGGAGAGGGGCCGGCGCCCATTCCCCGGGCAACCCGCGCCTCACTCCACCCGCGTCACGGAAATGCCGCGCAGGCCTCCCAGCCGATCTCGCGGGCCTGGGCGTGGGCGCCGTCCACCCATTCCTGCACGAAGGGATGGGCGAGGACGGCGTCGGCGTAGGCTTGCGCGTCGGCGGCCAGCGGCACGGAGTAGGTGCGGAAGCGCGACGCCATCGGTGCCCACATCGCATCCGCGAAGCAGAAGCGGTCGCCGAACAGGTAGGGCCCGCCGGCGCCCCATTTGGAGCGCGTCTGCCGCCAGGATTCCTGCACGCGCGCGACCTGCCCGGCAACGCCGGGCCGCCCGAGCAGCTTGGCGTTGGACGGTACGCCATTCGCGATCGGCCAGCGCTTCACCAGGTTCATCGGCATCGCGGCGCGGAGTTCGGCGAAATGCGCGTGCATCTCCCCGGCCGAGGATCGCGCCGCGGTGCGGGCGGGCAGGGAGGCGGGCCAGATGTCGCAGCCCGGGGCCTTCTCCCAGAGATATTCCGCGATGGCCCAGGTATCCGTGATGGCGAGGTCGCCGTCGAACAGGATGGGGATGAGGCCGGTGGGCGAGATCTCGGCCAGCTTCGCCTTGCTGTCGTCGCGCGAGAGGAACAGCGTCTCCGCCTCGAATGGCAGGCCGGAGAGCTTGCAGGCGAGCCAGCCGCGCATGGTCCAGGTGGAGGACCATTTCCCGCCGATGATGAGCTTCACGCCGTCAGGCCTCCATCACGCCGATGTCATCATGCCGAGAGGCCACGCGCCTGCGCGGCAGGATGGCGCATTCCCCGACTGCCCGGCGATGCCAGGCCGCGCTGTCGGGACGCGCGAGGATGGACGGAAGCCCCGATCCATCGCAACCCCGCCATGTTGACGCGACGCGCGCCGCGCTGAACCATCGCGATGACCGGCACAAGGACAACGAGACCCCATGGACAGCATCGCGACCAAGGTTGACCAGGCGGCGGAAGCCCATGGCGAAGCGGCGGTTGGCTTCCTGCGCGACCTGATCCGCCTGCAGGCGCAGGGGGAGGAAGCGGTCCAGGCGCGCATCGCCACGGCGTGCGAGGAACTCGGCTGCGTCGTGGAAAAGCGTCGCTACAAGCCGGCCTCCGTCATGCTGAAGGAGGAATTCGCATCCGATGCCGCCATGGCGGCGGAGGAGCGTGAGGCTGTCCTCGCCCGCTTCCCCGGCAGCGGCGGTGGCCGCAGCGTGATCTTCTTCGCGCATCCCGATGGGGAGCCGTTCCAGCCCCAGCATGGCTGGGTGCATGACCCGCTGGCCGGCGAGATCGACAAGGGCCGCATGTACGGCTGGGGCGTGGCGGATGATCTGGCCGGCGTGGCGACGATGGTGGAGGCGCTGCGCGCGGTCCTCGCCGCCGGCGTTAAGCCGAAGGGCGATGTCATCATGGCCAGCACGCCGTCCAAGCGCCATGCGCGTGGCGTCCATGCGCTGCTGCATGGGGGCGTCCATGCCGATGCGGCGGTCTACCTGCATCCCGCGGAATCCGGCGTCGGCATGCGGGAGGTGAAGGCGCTGGCCTCGGGCCAGCTCATCATCCGCATCATCGTGAAGGGTCGCCTGCCCGACACGCAGGAACCCGGCCACGCCGCCTTTGCGCACACGGCGATCAACCCGATCATGAAGGCGCAGCAGGTCCTGGCGGCGCTGGCCGCGCTGGATGCGAAGCGTGGCGCGCGCGTGCACCATCCCGCGCTGGACGCCGCCATCGGCCGCAGCACGAACCTCCTTGTCGGAGACTTCAAGACCCTGGGCGATGGCCGCGCCGCGCGCGTGCCGCCGGCGGTCCAGCTTTCCTGCGCGCTCGCCTTCCCGCCCGGGGAGAGGCTGGCCGATGTGCAGGCGGAGGTCGAGGCCGCGCTGGCCGAAGCCCGCGCCGCCGATCCGGAGCTGAATGTCGAGGCCATCTTCCTCTCCGGCGTCACCGGCGCGGAAGTGCCGCTCGACCACCCGCTCTGGGTCGAGACCTCGGCCGCCGTGCTGCGCGGCACCGGCACAGCGCCGCACATCAACCCGCTGCACACCTCCTCCGACATCCGCAACCCGATGGTGCAGTCGGGCATTCCCTGCGTCGGCCTCGGCCCGCTCTGCGGCGACCTGACGCAGAATGGCGGTCGCGACGAATGGGTGGATGTCGCGGATTACCGCCGTGGCGTCGCGGTGGTGGCGGCGCTGATCGCGGGGTGGTGCGGCGCCGCCTGAGAGGTTTTCCGCTTCCCCGGAGCGCCGCGGCTTGCGCATGCTGGCGGCAGACCCGGGGAGACACCGCCGATGATGCCGCCCATGCCCATCGCCGAACCCGCCTGGCTGCGCGAGTTCAAGGCCTTCATCATGCGCGGCAACGTCATCGACCTTGCCGTCGGCATCGTCATCGGCGCCGCCTTCACCACCATCGTCGGCAGCCTGGTGGAGGATCTGATCAATCCCCTCATCGGCTTGCTGGTGGGCGGCATCGATTTCTCCAACCTCTTCATCGTCCTCACGGGCGAACGCCGGCCGAGCCTGGAGGCGACGCGCGAAGGTGGTGCGGCCGTGCTGGCCATCGGCCGCTTCATCAACGCCATCATCAAGTTCCTGATCGTGGCGATGGCGATATTCTGGCTGCTGAAGATCCTGACGAAGCTGCGCGTGCGGGAGGAAGCCGTGAAGGGCCCGACGCCGTCCGAGAAACTGCTGGCGGAAATCCTGGAGGAGTTGCGGAAGAAGCCCTGATCAGGGCTTCCATTCCTCGCCGGACCAGTGTTCAGGCACATCGACGGCACCGCCGAGGATCGCGATCCGCAGCGCCTCGCACCGCGCCGCCAGCGCCGGCGCCACATCGGCGGCATAGGCCAGGCGCACCGCGGCCGGGTCCTCCAGCCCGATGCGCCGGTCCTCCCAGCGATCGGCCAGGAAGGCGCCGATCGCGGCGTCCATCGTCACGCCGTTATCCGCGACCGCGGAGGCCAGGAAGACCGCATCCTCCCGCGTCCAGTCATGCACATTGCCGATGGCGCGGATGCCTGCTTCGCGGCAGGCATCGATGGCGCCGGGGCGGCCGGCATCCAGCATCTGGAACTGCACCGCCGCCCCCGCGCGGGCCTGCGCCGCGGTCCAGGCCCTGGCCAGCGCGGGGTCGTGCTGGTTGCCGCAGAAGCCCGTCAGCAGCCGGGCACCTGGCCGTGCATGGGCAAGCCCTGCGGCGAAGCCGGCGCGGCCGCGCCGCCCCGGCGGCACCGGTTCGCCGGACAGATGCGCCGCCACGCCGTTCGGCATCCACCATCCCGCCAGCGCCCCGGCCAGGAAGGCGGATTGCTCCTGCAGCACCTCGAAGCACGCGATGTTCGGCCCGCTTATGCGCCCCTGTGTCACGGCGAAGGCCACGCCGGGGAAGGCTGGCGCCACCTGCTGCACCGCCTCCTCGCCTTGCCCGCCATGGGCGATGACCAAGTCGCTGCTGCGCGCGGCGGCCTCCACCGTCTCCGCGCGCCGCGCGGGTTCATGCTGCCAGGCTTCCGCCACCGTCACGGGCAGGCGCGCCGCCGCGCGGCGAAGGCCGGCCACCCCCGCGGCATTGAACGCGCCGCCGCCGGGTTGGCCGAAGAAGATGGCGGTGACGCGGGGCTGGGTGCTCATGCCCACACGTCCCGCGCCCTCAATTCGCCGTCAAGCCGAGTGCCCTGACCGCGCCGCCCACCGTTCGGACCTCCTCCGCCACGAAGGCGGTGAATTCGGGCGGGGTCATCGCGCGCATGGCGATGCCGTGTTCGTCGATCCGCGCCCGCACCTGCGGGCTGGCCAGGGCGGCCATGGTTTCCGTGTGAAGCCGCTGGGTGATGGCGGGCGGCAGGCCGCGCGGCCCGGCCAGGCCAAGCCAATTCTCCGCCAGCAGGCCGGGGAAGCCGGCTTCCGCCGTGGTCGGCACCTCTGGCGCCATGTCCTGCCGGGCAGGGGCGGTGATGGCGATGGCGCGCAGCCTTCCCGCTCGGATGTTCTCCACATTCTGCGGCAGCGTGTCGAAGGACAGCGGGATGGCGCCGCCGAGGAGATCCGCCTGCATCGGCGCGCTGCCGCGATAGGGCACATGCGTCAGCTGCGCGCCGGTGCGCTGCATGAACTGTTCCCCGAAGATGTGGGCGACGGAACCGGCGCCGGATGTCCCGAAGCCCGGCGGCACGCGCTGCGCCTTGATCCATTCCACCAGCCCCGCCAGGTCGGTGGCCGGCACCAGGCGGGGGTTCACGACGATCACCAGCGGCGTCGCGCCGAGATAGGCTATGTGGGTGAAGCCGCCGACGGGATCATAGGTCACGGACGGATAGATCGGCGGCGACATCACGATCGGCGCGGTGTTGGACAGCATCAGCGTGTAGCCATCCGCCGGCTGCGTCGCGACATAGGCGGCGCCCAGCGTGCCCCCCGCGCCCGGCCGGTTGTCCACCAGGACCCGCTGCGGCAGGCGCTGCGACAGCACATCCGCCAGCACCCGCGCGACAATGTCGGACGACCCGCCGGGAGGAAAGGTGACAATGATTCGAATGGGTCGGCTGGGCCATTCGGGGGTCTGCGCCCGCGTCGGCATGGGCAGCAACGGGGCAGCAAGTGCCGCAATAAAGGGCAATTGGCGACGGCGCATGGGCAAGACTCCGGATGGCGCTGGAACCCCGCAAACCTCATGCCGAGGCCATGATCAACTGTCATGATTCACTGACATCGGAAAGTGTAAGGTTCCGATAGTGATTGCTGGCGGAGTCGCCACGGCGGGTGCTAGGGTTTTGTTCAATGATCCTCCACCCCTCCTTCGACGTCGCGCGGCAGGCCCCCCCGGGCCCGAAGCACCCGCACGCCCGGGTGGCTTTCGTCCGATGACCGCCGGCGGCATCTCCATCCATGCCGTCGATGTGGCGCATGGCCGCCCCGGCACGGGCATGCGCGTCGAGATCCACCGCCTGCTGCCGGATGGCGAACGCCGCGTCCTCGCCGATGGTGTGCTCGGCGCCGACGGCGCGCTGGACCATCCCGTGAAGACGGGGGAGGGCGTGGAAGCCGGGGTGCATGAGGTGCTGTTCCACCTCGGCGCCTTCTTCGCCAGGACCGCCGAACGCCCGCCGCCGCCCTTCCTGGAAGTGGTCCCCTTCCGCTTCCGCGTCTTCGACGCCACGCTCCACTACCACCTGCCCATCAAGTTCACGCCCTGGGGCTTTTCGCTCTACAGAGGCGCCTGAACAGGCAAGGGCTCGGGCCGTGCGGCTTCTGGTCATCAACAGCAACACGACGGACAGCGTCACGGCCCGCATCGCCGCCGCCGCGCGCGGCGCCGCCCGCCCCGGCACGGTGGTGGAGGCCGTCTCCGCCCCCTTCGGCCTGCCGCTGATCGTCAGCCGCGCGGATTGGCTGGTGGCCGGTCCGGCGACGCTGGCGGCGCTCGCCGACCGGCGCGGCAGCTATGACGCCGCCATCATCGCCTGCTTCGGCGATCCGGGCCTCGATGCCGCCAAGGAACTGGCCGGCGTCCCCGTCATCGGCATCAGCGAGGCCGCCTTCCACGCCGCCTGCATGCTCGGCCGCCGTTTCGGCATCGTCAGCTTCACCGCCGCACTCCGCCCGATGTTCGAGGATGTGCTGGCCCATCACGGCCTGGCGTCCCGCTGCGCCGGCTTCCGCATGGGCCCCGCCTTCGCCGGCGACCCCGGCCTGGTGGCGGAGCAACGCGCCGCGCTGCTGGTCGATCTCTGCCGCCAATCGGTGGAACAGGATGGGGCGGAGGCCGTGATCCTCGCCGGCGGTCCGCTCGCCGGCCTCGCGCCGGTCATCGCATCCCAGGTCCCGGTGCCCCTGGTGGATGGCACCGTCGCCGCGGTGCGCCTGGCGGAGGCGCTGGTCGGCCTGGCGCCGCCGCACGCCGCCGCCGCGCCCCGGCCGCGCGCGCTGACCGGCTTCGGCGATCCGCTCGCCCGCCTCTACGCGGGCTGACGGCACGGCGATTGCTCCCCTTCCAGCGCGTTTCAACACCGGAAGGCCCGCATGACCCCGAACCGCCGCCGCCTGCTGCTTGCTGCCGCCGCCACCCTCGCTGCCCCCCGCTTCGGCCATGCCCAGGCCGCCTGGCCCAACCGGCCCGTCCGGATCCTGAACCCCTACGCCCCCGGCGGCACCAGCGACCTCATCATCCGGCCGCTGCTGGAACGGCTGGAACGCGCCTTCGGCCGGCCCTTCGTGGTGGAGAACAGGGCCGGCGCCGGCGGCGCGCTGGCAACCGGGGAAGCCGCGCGCGCGGCGCCCGATGGTCACACGCTGCTCGTTTCCAACACCGGCCCGCTGGCCGTGGCGCCCTTCCTCTTCACCAACCTGGCCTATGACCCGAAGCGTGCCTTCACCTGGGTCGGCATGCTTGGCGGCGCGCCCATCGTCTGCGCGGTGAAGGGCGATGGCCCGATCCGGGACCTGGCGCAGTACCGCGCCCTGGCGGCGCGGAGGGCGGAGGAAGTGTCCTTCGGCTCCTCCGGCATCGGCTCCGTCGGCCACCTGACCGGCGTGATGTGGGGCATGCAGGCCGGCGTCCGGATGCTGCACGTGCCGTTCCGCGGTGCGGCGGAGGCGCAGCAGAGCGTGCTCGGCAACAACACCACCTCGCTGTGGGACACCTCCGGCGCCAATGCGGGGGCGATCCGCGGCGGGCTGCTGCGCGGCATCGCCGTCTCCTCCGCCCAGCGCATCAGCGCGATGCCGGAAGTGCCGACGGTGGGGGAGGCCGGCTTCCCCGACGCCGTCGCGACCAACTGGTTCCTCATGGCCGCCCCCGCCGGCATGGACCCGGCCATCGCGGCCAGGGTGAATGAGGTGCTGCAACAGGGCCTCAACGACCCCAGCGTGAAGGACAGGCTGGAGAGCATCGGCGTCGTCTCGCTTGGCAACCCATCGCCGGCGGAGATCGCGGCCTTCGTCGCCGCGGAAGCCGATCGCTGGGGCCCGGTGGTCCGCGCCGCCGGCGTCCAGCCGAGTTGATCGCAACCGGGCGGCCGGGCCTTCGCGCCGCCCGGCCGTCCTGGCAGCATGGGCGTGAAACATCGCCGAGGTGACCGCCCATGCCGAGCAAGCCCACCCCCTTGGCCCGGCGCCTGGTCCTGCTGTCCATGGTTGCCGCGCCGTCGCTGGCACTCGCCCAGGCGCAACCCTGGCCGACGCGCGCCGTGCGGATCATCGTCCCCTTCCCCGCTGGCGCGGGCACGGACACGCTGGCGCGGGCCTATGCGCAGCGCCTGTCGGAGCTCTGGGGCCAGCCGGTGGTGGTGGAGAACCGCGCCGGCGCCGCCGGCATCATCGGGACGGAGGCCGCCTTCCGCGCGCCCCGCGACGGCTACACGATCCTGATGGCCAATTCCTCGGTCCTCGCCATCGGTCCCGCCATCAACCCGACCCTGCCCTATGACCCGGTGGGCGGCTTCGATCCCGTGGCGCTGGTGGGCTCCAACGACAACGCCCTGGTGGTGCGCGCGCAATCGCCCTTCCAGACCGTGGCCGATGTGGTCGCCGCGGCGCGCGCGCGGCCTGGCGTGCTGACCTACGCCACGCCGGGCACCGGCACTTCCGGCCACATGGCGGGGGAGTTCTTCAAGCAGCTCGCCGGCATCGACATCACCCATGTCCCCTATCGCGGCAGCCCGCAGGCGCTGACGGATACGCTGGGTGGCCAGGTGGACATGACGATGACGACGCTGAATTCCATCGTCGCCGCCGTGCGCAACGGCCAGGCCCGGGCGCTGGCCACCACCGGCCGCACGCGGGACCCCCTGTTGCCGGAAGTCGCGACCTTCGCCGAACTCGGCTTCGCGGGCTATGAGGCCAGCGGCTGGCTCGGCTTCGTCGTCCCCGCCGGCACGCCGGCCGAGATCACCCGGAAGATCGCGGCCGATATCCGCCGCATCTATGACGACGCCACCTTCACTGCCCGCATCGCCAGCCAAGGCATGCGCCCCATCATCAGCACCCCCGAGGAATTCCGCGCCATCCTCGCCCCGGAGCTGGCGCGGTGGCGGGAGGTGGCGCAGCGGGCCGGCGTGAAGCCGGAGTGACCCGGCTGCAGGCGATCCTGCGCCTCGCGGCGCCGACGGCCCTCGGGTCCATCCTCCAGGCCGGGGCGCAGCTGGTGGAAATGTGGCTGGCGGCGCGGCAGGGCACGCCGGCGCTGGCGGGCTGGGCAGTCGTGCTGCCCTTCGCGCTGCTGATGCAGATGATGTCGGGCGGCGCCATGGGCGGCGGCGTCGTCTCCGCCATCGCGCGCTCGCTCGGCAGCGGGCGGCCGGACCAGGCGGCGGGGCTGGTGCTGCATGCCGGGCTGATCGCCGTGCTGGCGGGCCTCGCCTTCGCCATCCCGCTGGCGGTCTTCCCGAGGGAGGTGCTGGGCCTGGTCGGCGGCCCGGCAGCGGCGGAGGCGGCGGCCGCCTATTCCATGTGGCTCTTCGGCCTCGGCGCCGTGCCGTCCTGGATGGCGAATACCCTCGCCTCCGTCCTGCGCGGCGGCGGTCGCCATGCGCTGGCGGCGCGGGTGCTGGTCATCGCCTGGGCGGCCTATCCGCCGATCGGCTGGCTGCTGGCGGAGCCTTTCGGCATGGGCCTCGCGGGCCTCGGCGCGGCCTTCGGCGGCGTGTTCCTGCTGGCGTCCCTGGCGATGATGGTGGTGGTCTGGCGGGGCGGCGCGGGCTTCCGGCCGACGCTGCGCGTGCGGCCCTCCGGCGCCATGTTCTGGCGCATCCTCTCGGTCGGCCTCGTCGCCTGCGTCATCGCCGCCATCGCCAACATGACAACCATCCTGGTGACGGCGCAGCTTGCCCCGCAGGGCGCCGCCGTGGTGGCGGGCTATGGCATCTCCGCCCGGCTGGAATTCCTGATGATCCCGCTGGTCTTCGCCGTGGGATCGGCGCTGACGGCACTGGTCGGCCGCGCCGTGGGCGCGGGGGATTGGGCGGAGGCGCGGCGCATCGCCTGGACCGGCGGCGCGCTGGCCTTCGGCGTCGCCTTCTCCATCGGCGTGGTGGTGGCGATCTTCCCGGCCTTCTTCGCCCGCCTGTTCAGCGGCGATCCGGCGGTGGTGGCGGTGGCGACGCAGGCGCTGGGCATCATCGGGCCGGCCTATGGCGGCTTCGGCCTCGGCATGGCGCTGTACTTCGCCTCCCAGGGTGCCGGGCGGATGCGCTGGCCGCTCGCCGCCGCGCTGTCCCGCTTCGCGCTCGCGGTCGGCGGTGGCTTCGTGCTGGCCCACGGGCTGGGCCTCGGCCTGACCGGCCACTTCATCGGCGTGGCCCTCGGCATCACCGCCTATGGCGCCGTCATCGCCGCCAGTATCCGCCCCTCCCTCTGGCGCTGAACCCCTACGGCCGGCATCCTCGCCGCGGAGGAAACGCCATGATCCTGGAAATCGCCGCATGAGCCGCCCTGTCGCGCTGGTGACGGGCGCACGCCGCGGCATCGGCCGCGCATCCTGCGTGGCCCTGGCCCGCAAGGGCTACGACATCCTCGGCTGCGACCTGGCCGAGGATGGCTTCGCCGAGACCGCGGCGGCCGTCGAAGCCGCCGGCACGCGCTTCGACTGGACGCTTTGCGATGTCGCGGATCTCGATGCCGTCGCCGCCATGGTCGCCTGGGCGTGGGAGGCCGGGCAGGGGCTGGAGGCGCTGGTGAACAATGCCGGTGTCGGCGCCATGCAGCGGGGCGACATCCTCGATGTCACGCACGCAAGCTGGGACCGCTGCATGGACATCAACGCCCGCGCGCCCTTCTTCGTGACCCAGGCGGTGGCGCGGCGGATGGTGGCGGAAGGCGCGCCGCAGCGTGGCAACCGTGCTGTCGTCTTCGTCTCCTCCGCCAACGCCCTGATGGCGTCCCCCGACCGCACCGAATACACCGCCAGCAAGACCGCCGTCAGCATGGTGGCGCGCTGCTACGCTTTCCGCCTGGCGGAGGACGGCATCCCCGTCTTCGACATCCGCCCCGGCGTCATCCGCACCGACATGACGGCACCCGTTGTGGCGAAATACGAACAGCGCATCGCCGATGGCCTGTCCCCCATCCGCCGCTGGGGCCAGCCGGAGGATGTCGGCAACGCCATCGCCGGCCTGGTCAGCGGCGCCATCCCCTTCAGCACCGGCGACGCCTTCCACATCGATGGCGGCCTGCACATGCACAAGCTGTGAAGCTCGACGCTTCCCTGCTGCGATTCGAGGACGCGGCCATCGGCCTGCAATTCGAGACCGGCGGCATCGTGGTGACGGAGGCGCATATCGTCGCCTTCGCCGGCCTCACCGGGGATTTCTTCGACATCCACATGGATGACGACTACGCCCGCGCCCTCGGCTACCCCGGCCGTGTCGCGCATGGCCTGCTCGGCCTCGCGCTGTGCGATGGCCTCAAGAACCGCGCGCCGGTGAAATTCGCGGCCATCGTGTCGCTGAACTGGCGATGGAGTTTCGCAGGCCCGATCCTGGTGAATGACCGCATCGCCGCCCGCATCACCGTGCTGTCGAAACGCGCCACGAAGAACCCGGCCCGCGGCATCATCACGCTGGGCTTCGACCTGCTGAACCAGAAGGATGAGGTCGTGCAGCGGGGTGAGAACGACCTGATGGTCCACACCCGCGCTGCGCCCTGAGGCGACGCTACCGCGCCGCCTTGCGGATGTTCCACGCGATGATGATGCCCGGCATCGCCAGCACGTCGCTGATCCGTGGCGTGACGGCGGATGGCAGGTACCACTGGCCGAAGGGCACATAGGGCACCAGCCGGTACGCGCTGGCATGCAACTCATCCAGGATGCGCTTCCGCTCCTCCGCCGTCGCGGCATAGGGGAAGCTGTCGATCAGCGCCTGGTGCGCCGCGTCGCAGGGCCAGCCCGGCCAGGCCGCATCGCAACTCGCCGCCATCGGCACATTGCCCACGGGATCACTGGCGCCGAGGCCGTTCCAGAAGGTCAGGCCGATATGCCAGCCACCCTCCGCCGGCGGCCGCCTATTCGCCCGCCGTCCGGCCATGGAGGCGAAATCCGTCGCCTGCACATCCGTCCGGAACCCCACCGACTGCATCTGCTGCGCCAGCACCAGCGTCGCCGCATGCATGAAGGGGTTGTCGGTGGGGTCCATGATGACGATCGGCGCGCCATCATACCCGCTCTCCCGCAGCAATTGCCGCGCCCGCTCCCGCGCCGCCGGCGAACCCAGCCCCGCCGGCACGCCCGCATTCGTCTCCTGCGGCGACCCGCAGACGAAGAAGGCGTGGCACACCTGGTACAGCGACGGCTCCGGGAACATGGCCTGGAGGAATTCCTCCTGGTTCACCAGCTGCATCAGCGCCTGCCGGGCGCGCGGGTCGTTGAAGGGCGGGTGGATGTGGTTCATGCGGATCATGCCCGGCGCGCCGAGCGTGTTGGTCCGGATGATCCGCATCCCGCGCCGCTGCAGCAACGGAAGAAAGTCCACGCCGGGGCTCTCGATGTAGTCGAGTTCCCCCTGGATCAGCGCCAGCGCGGAGGTCTGCGCATTGGCGATGTTCAGCCATTCCACGCGATCGACATGCGCGACCTTGCCGCCCGCCGTGCCGGAAGCAGGTTCCCGCCGCGGCACATAGGCCGGGTTGCGCCGGTAGACGACGGTGCTGCCCGGCACCCATTCCTCACGCACGAAGATGAAGGGCCCGCTGCCGATGGTGTCACGGATCGCGGTGAAGGGGTCGGCCGCCGCGATGCGCGCCGGCATGATGGCCGGCATGTTGCCCGCAGGCTTCGACAGCGCATCCAGCATCAGCGCATAGGGCCGGCGCAACTGCCACACGATGGTCCGGCCATCCGCATCGGCGGCCAGGCTCGTGGTGATGGCGATGATCTGCCGCCCATGCGGATCCCGCGCGCCCCAGCGCCGCAGGGACACCACCACATCCTCCGCCGTCACCGGCGCGCCGTCATGGAAGGCCAGGCCCTCGCGCAGCGTGAAGCGCCAGGTCAGCGCGTCGGCCGAGACGCTCCAGGCGCCGACCATCTGCGGCTGCGGCCGCTGCTCGGCATCCCGACCGAACAACTGATCGTAGATCATCTGGGCGTGGGAGGAGACGACGCCGGCGGTGGTGTTGATGGGATCGAGCGTCTGGAGGTCCGCATTCGGCACCATCCGCAGCACGCGGTCCGGCGGTACCGTCTGCGCCTCCGCCCCCGCCGTCATCAGCGCCAGCGCGACCGCCAGCCAGGTCTTCTTCATGCGTGCTCTCTCCCGATCGTCATTCCAGCCGCGCGCCTTCCGGCACGCGCATGCCGCGCTGCACCGCGGGCCTTTGGCCCATTCGTTCGAACCAGGCGGCAAGATACGGTGTCGCGGCCAGATCGCGTTCCGCCCAGTGATGCTTCGCCACCCAGGGATAGGCCGCGACATCCGCGATGCTGCATTCCACGCCCGCAAGATACCGCACCGCGGCCAGCCGGCCCTCCAGCAGCCGGTAGACGCGATCCACCAGCGCGGTCGTATGCGCCCGCGCGGCTTCCGGCTTCTCCGGCGCCAGTTCGGTCCAGTGATGCGCCTGCCCGGTGAAGGGGCCGAGCGAGGTCAGCGCCACCATCAGCCAGGACAGCGTCGTCGCCCGGTCCTCCCCCCACAGCACGCCGTGGCGTTCCGCCAGGTGCAGCAGGATGGCGCCGCTTTCGATGATGGCGCGCCCGTCCTCCACCAGGATCGGGATCTTGCCATAGGGATTCAGCGCCAGGATCTCGGGCGCGAATTGTTGACGCGCACGGATGTTCACGCCCGTGACGGCGTAGGAGAGGCCGCATTCCTCCAGCATGATGGAGACGCGCTGCGAATTCGGCGTCGCCCATCCGTAGAACTGCAGCATGCTGGCCCCGCGACCGTGTCGCGGGACCCTGCCACCATGCCGCTGGCAGGCGCAAGTCGCGCGCGGTCAGCCGATGGCGGCGCGCGCTGCGGCGATCCAGCTTTCCGGCCGCAGCAGCCGGCTGACTTCGCCGAGTTGCTGGGCCAGCCGCGCGGGGTCCGCCGCCGCCAGGTCTTCGCAATTGTGATAGCCGATCTGCGCCAGCCGGTGGCGCATGCCGGGGCCGAGTTCGCGGATCGCCGAGAGGTCAGTGGTCGCGCGCGCCATCGGCTCTTCAGGCGGTGCGTCCGGTGGCACCTCCGCCGCGGCAACGAGGTCGATCGCGGCCGGTGCATCCGCCGATACGTCGATCGCCGCTACGCCGATGGGGTCGTCGCCAGTGGGTGCATCCTCGCCGATGGCTTCAGCGGCGATGGGCTGCGCGATGACGGGCTCATCGGCAACCGGCTCATCGATAGCCGGCTCATCGACTTTCGGCTCGATGACGCCGGGCTTGGCGACGATGAGCGCGCCGTCCGGCGGACCATCGGCGATGGGGCTCTCCGCCGCAGCCGCCTCGGCCGCTGGAATGTCCGTCACCATCGGCTCCGCCGCCGGCGCCGCATGGTCCTCGACGGGCAGCGGGACCTCCGCCACCGTCGGTGGAAGCGGTTCCGGTGGCGCCAGGGCGCGCTCCGCCTCCACCAGGCTGGCGAAGACGGATCGCGGTGCCGCCGGCGCCGCCAGGACCGGCGGCGCGGGCGCGTCGGCCACGGTATCCGTGGCGCTGTCGGGCGTCTTCGCGCCGGCGGGCAGCACCCGGGCGGCGCGCAGCGCCTCCCGGTTCGCCCGCAGCGCGGCGCGCAGATCGCCGCGCTGGGCCACGCGCGCGGCCCGGTAGGCTTCCAGCGCCGCGCGGCCACCCAGGCCGCGCGCCGCCTGTTCCCGTTCCACCGTCACGGCGCGCGCGGCGCGCGTCAGGCCGCGGCCGCGGCGGGGTCGGTCGTCAGGCCCACTGCCTCAGCATACTTCAGGTAGGTCTCGACGGAGGCCACCACCGCGCGGATCTCGATGGCGATGAGCTCGATGCCCACCAGCGCCACGCGGATGAAGGCGTCGACGACGACACCCTTGTCGAGGATGCGGTCGATCACCTCGGCCAGGGAGGAGGATGCGAGGCTCTTGTTGATGGTCATCGGGCGACTCCGTGTTGGGTTTCGCACCGCCCCGACATCCGGGATGGCGCCGCGCCGCCCGCTCCGCGGTGGCGACGCCCGGCATTGTCATCGCGCCACATTGCGGAACGGTTCACGCGGAGGCCGTCAAGCGAAAAAGACGCGATCATCATGAATGGGCCGGCACCGTCCTGTCAGGACCGATGCATCGCCGTCAGGAAGGCGGACAGCACGGCGCGGTAGCCCGACACCGCTTCCGCCAAGCGCACCTTCAGCGTCGCCGCATGCACCATCAGCTCCGCCGGGGACAGCCCCGCATCCTCGATCGGGATGTCGCTCACCACGTCGCGCCGCGCGTCATGCGTCTCGAAGAAGCGCAGCGCCTCCTCCAGCTCGTTGAAGGTGGCGACATGGAACTGCCCGGCATTGCCATGCGTCTCCCCCAGCACGCGGATATCGGCGACGAAGCCGCCTTCATCCGTCTCGTACAGCCGCAGCTCATGCCACTGGTTCGCGCCCGCGCGTTCACCGCTGTGGTGGCTGACCAGGCGGCCCGTGAAGCTCAATGGCCGCGCGCCGCTGCGGCGCAGCGTGAAGCTGCCTGCCGCCGCCGGCCGGTCGGCGCGCGCCAGGCCGGCGCGCGCGAAGGCTGGCGCCGGGTCCCGCAGGCTCACCTTCTCATCGACCCCATACGCCTCGTAGACGCCGATGGGCTCATGCACATTGATGACGTTCATCGTGGTTCTCCTCAGGGGGCGGGATGGCGGGATGCCGTCCGGCCTGGGTCGTTCTCCGGCATGGGATCCGCCGGTGCCGCCAGCGGGCCGAAGCTCGCCGCCAGCAGGTCCCGCCACACGGCGCGCAGCCGGGGCGCCACGCTTGCCGCTTCTGCCAGCGCGGCGCGGGAAGGGCCTGGCGCTGCGGCCTGCGGCACCAGCGCCGCCGGCGGCAGGTCCCGCAGCGGGTCGTGGCCGTGCAGGAAGCGCAGCAGCGTCGGCGCATCGCCCGCCGCCAGCGCGTAGCAGCGCTCCTCCGCCCCCGCCGCATCCCGCAGCCGGTGGCGGATGGCGCAGACGAAGCCGCCGGAAGCTGCCTCATGCAGCGTGACGCAGGACGCCACCGGCAGGTCCGGCGGTGCCGCCTCCATCCGCGCCAGCAACCGTCCCTGGAAGCCGAGTGGCCGGCGCCCGTGGCGCGGCAGCAGGATGAAGTCGAAGCCGGCGGCTTCCTCCGCCATCCCGGCCTCCGGCGCCGTCATGCCGGGGTATCCGCGTCCAGCACGAACAGCACCTCGCCCAGCAGCGCGCGCCATTCGCGCGTCACCACCTCCGCCCGCCCGCGCAGCGCCGCCGCGCGCAGCGCCACCTCCACGCCGGACAGCCGCCGGTCGGAGGCATCGAAATCCACGCTGAGGTCAGCGAGCGGGTCGAAGGCCTCCAGCCAGTCCAGCGCCTCCGCCAGGTCCGGGAACAGCTCCGCGCGGTGCACATCGGCCGCGTCCCCGTCCGGACGGTGGGTGCGCAGCGCCACCGCGACCTCCCGCGATCCCGCGATCTGCCAGACCTCGACCTCATGCCAGGCGATGCAGCCCGTCGCGCGGGAATGGCCCCCGGTCAGCAGCCTGCCGCGCAGCCGCACCGGCTTCGCGCCGCTGACCCGCAGCGTCACCGGCCGTATGGCCGTATCGGCTTCCCGCGGGGCGGGCGGCCCTGCGGTGCCGGCCTGGTCCAGGATCGCCACTGACACCATTGCCAACCTCCTGTTGCCCCGCCCTTGTCGGGGCCTGGCGCGACCCTGTCGGCACGCGTCGCAGTATCCGCAGGGCCTACACCGGCCGCCGTGAAGCGGCGGTTAAGGTCATGCCGCGCGGGCTGGCGCGGCCGGCGCGGCGCCGGCCGCATCGCTCGCCAGCGCCAGCGCCGTCGCCACCGCTTCAAGCTGCCCGATGACGGTGCCGAGGCTGTCCAGCAGGGCCGGCGTCTCCGCGCCGAAGGCCGCGGGCAGGGCAGGGGGCACGGGCCCTGCGCTGGCCTCCGCCAGGCTCTCCGCCGCCGCCAGCAGGGCGGATGCCGAACGCCCCACCGCGCCCAGGTGGTCCAGCGCGTGATGCAGTGCCGGCGGCGCGTCCTGGCCTGCCATGGCCGCCATCAGCCGCCCTGCCGCACCCTCCGCCGGGGGCGGGGGAGTCGCCAGGTCGCGCAGCGTCACCACCTGGCGAGCCAGTTCCGCCACCACCTCCTGCCCCGGCCGGGTGGCGTCCTGCATCAGCCTTGCCGCGGCCTCCACCGCGCCGGCGCTCTCCTCCATCCGCTCCCGCGCCGTGCCGGCGGCCTGCGTCAACTGCGTGGCCAGCGCCACCAGTTCCCCGGTCGCCCGGGTGCGGGACGCGGCTTCCGCCTCCGCCTCCCGCGCCAGGCGCCCGGCGAGGTCGGTCGCCGCCGCCGTGACGGTCGCGCCCGCCGCCGCCGTCGCCTCCGCCAGCCCTTCCAGCCGCGCGGCCGGCGCCGCGAGCGCCGCCGCCACCTGGCCCGCGACCTCGTCCGCCATCAGGGCCGGCAGCGCGCCCAGGCCCGTCTCCAACTGTTCCGCCACGGCGGCCGACAGCGCCGATGCCTGGGCCGAGAGGCTGTCCTCCAGCCGCTGGTCCAGCGCGTCCCCGATACGCCCCGGTAGCCCTTCCAGCGCGGAGAGCCCGGCCTCCAGCCGGTCCCCAGTCGCCGCGCCGCCTGCCTCCAGACGTTCGGCGACGGCCGCCGGCAGTGCCGCCAGCCGGTCCGCCAGGGCCGCGGAAACGGCCCCGGCCTGCGCCACGCCAGCCGCCGCCAGGGCCGGCTCCATCCGTGCCGCCACGGCCCCGGGAAGGCCCGCCAGCGCCTCCGCCAGGGCGCCCTCGACAACACCCGTCAGGGCGGCCGTCACGGCCTCCGCCTGCGTGGCCGTGGCCGCCTCCAGCCGCTCCGTCACCACGATCGAGACAGCGTCGGCCACCGCGACGCCCTGCGCCGCCGTCGCCGTTGCCAGGCCGGCCTTCACCCGGTCCGCGATCGCGCCCGGCAGCGCGGCGAGCCCGGCGCCGACCCGCTCCGCCAGCCTTTCGGCCACCGCGGCCGAGACCTCCGCGCCCTGCGCGGCGGAAGCGCCCAGCAGCGCCGCCTCCACCCGGTCGCCCACCTGTCCTGGCAGCGCGACCATGCCCGCTTCCAGGCGTTCCGCCGCCACGGCCAGGGCCAGGCGCCCTTCCTCCAGCCGGGGGGCCAGCATGTCGGCGACCTTGTCGCCCAGCGGGGCGGGCAGGGTGGCCAGCAGCGCCGTCTCCACACGCTCCCCCACCAACCCGGGCAGGGCCACCATGCCGCCTTCCAGGCGCTCCGCCGCCACGGCCAGGGTCACGCGGCCTTCCTCCAGCCGCGGTGCCAGCATCGCGGCGACCTGCGCGCCGGTCTGCGCGGGAAGCGCCGCCAGCGCTTCCTCCAGCCAGGCGGCGCGCCCGGCGCCCTCCACGCGGCTGCTGGCCAGCACCGCTTCCAGCCGCACCGCGAGGGGCGTGATGGTGTCTTCCACCCGCGCGGCCGCTTCCTCCCCCTGGCGCAGCACTTCCGCCGCCACCGTCTCCGTCGCCGCGGCCACGCGCGCTTCCAGCCGGGCCGCCGCCGCCTCCGCCCGGGCCTCCGTCTCCTCGGCGATCCGCGTCATCACGGCGCGGGCCTGCGCGGCTTCCTCCGCCAGCGTCGCGGCCACGGCCGCGACCGCCGCCCGCATCGCCTCCGCCGGCGGCGCGGCATCCCCTGCCGCCTGAAGCCGGGCGAGCAGCGCTTCCAGACCCTCGCCCGCGCGGTCGATGCGCGCGGCGGAGGTGCCGAGCCGCGCTTCGGTCCCCCGCGCCAGGGCCTCCATCTGCCGTGCGGAATCCTGCGCGCTGGCCAGGGCGTTGCCGATCGCCGCCTGGTCGCCCGCCGCATGGCCTCGCGCCGCATCGCGCGCCGCGCCGCCGGCCAGCGCGGCCAGCGCCGCCGCCAGCGCCAGCCCCGCCGCCAGCAGCAGCCGCAGGTCCACGGGGCCGGATCGCCCCTGTTCGCGCAGCGCCGCCACGGTGCCGTCCAGCCGCTGCACCAGCGATGTCAGCACCAGGGCGGGCGGCGCTTCCTGCGCCCGCCGGTCCTCCGCCGCCGCCACCGCTTCCAGCCTGGCGCGCGCGACGCGCGCCGGCAGCGGCAGGTCCGCGCCCTGCAGCAGCGCCGCCACGCCGCGCAGGTCATCCACCAGCGCGCCGCGGTCCCCCGCCGTCAGCGCCGCCACCAGCGCGGCCGGATCGGCCGCCGCCATGGTCCCGCCCGCCGGCATCACCGGCTGCGGCCGCAGCACCGCCCAGCCCAGCAGCGCCGCGCTGGCCAGCGCCGTCCCGCCCGCCAGCCAGCGCCCCAAATCCGTCCCGCCGGGAACCCGCATCGGTATCGCCCCTCAGAGCAGACGGCCCAGCGGGCCGAGATCAAGGTTCAGTTCCTCCGGCCGGATGCCCAGCCGGTCGCACAGCGTCTCCACCGCGCCGCGCAGTTGCATCAGGCCAAGGCCGAGCCGCTCCGCCTCCTCCGCCGTCACCGTGCCGGCCTCCAGCCGCCGCAGCGCCTGGCCTTCCATCAGCCGGCGCACCAGTTCGACAAGCGTCAGCACCAGGCGGGCGAGGTCCTGTTCGATGGTGGCGGGATCGAGCGCGATGCGCGCCAGGGGCTCCAGCGGCTGCACCAGGGGTGGTGCCTCCCGCAGCGGCGGTTCCTGCCATCCGATCATCGCATCCCCTCCGGCCGCGCCGTGGTCAGGCAGGCCGCGCGGTCGACGGAAGCGAGCAGCGCCCGCAGCCCGACATGCACGAGGTCCACGCCCGCCAGCGACAGCACGATCTGCCCGTCCACCACCACGCCGGTGTCCAGCAGCCGGTCCAGCACATCGACCAGCGCCTGGGGTTCCGCCCCCAGCGGCGGCAGCGGCGCCTTCAGCCCGTCACGCATGCGACAGCGCCGCCCGCGCATAGGCGTAGGGCGGCCAGGGCCCCACCAGCCGCAGCGCAATCCCCGAACCGTCCAGCTCCCGCGCTGCCTCGGCCAGGTCCTCCATCAGCGCGGGCATGTCGGCGCGCCGCACCAGCGCCGTCATCGGCTCCGGCATCAGATGCGCATGCCGGCCGAGCCTGGCCGCGACATCCCGCGCCATCATCGCCGCGCGTGCCGCGCGCGCTTCCGCCAGCCGCTTGTCGCGCGACCGGGCCAGCAGGAAGGCCGTGCCCGCCGCCGCGTCCCGCGCGCGCCGCGCCAGGTCGCGCAGGTTCTCGTCATGCGCGTCCAGCCAGGCGGCGTGGCGCGCCGGGTCTTCCTCCAGCTTCGCGGTACATTCCGCGCAGCCCTCCACCTGCGCCAGTGCCGCCAGCAGCGCCTCCTCCCGCGCCGCCAGCCAGGCGGCCAGCGGTTCCTCGCCGGAGAACAGCGCCCCGAAGGCCAGCGGCAGCACCGCCCCCGGCAGCGAGGCGACGACGGCGTGATGCGCCGCCGCGCGTTCGGCGACCCAGGCGGGATCATTCCCGCGGCAGCCCGGCCCGGGCTCGAAGGGTGCCCGCGCCACCCGGCTCGCCAGCGCGGCACAGCCGCCCGCCCGCACCAGGAAGAAGCCCGCGCCCGGCAGGATCGCCTCGACATCGCTCGGCAGCGCCGTCTCCGGCGGCACGACCGCATAGGCGTAGAGCGCCTCCATCACCGGGCCTCCGGCAACAGCAGCCGGCAGGCATCGCGCCCCACCAGCGCGGCGCGCCGCACCTCGCCCGCGCCCGCCAGGCTGTGCAGCAGCCGATAGGCCTCGGCGGCTTCCGCGAAGCGGCCGGGATCGGCTTCCGGCCCGGTGTGGTCGGGGTGCAGCCGCCCGGCGATGCCGCGCCAGCGCCGCTGCAATTCGGCCGGCGCCACCGCATCCGGCAATTCCAGCAGGCTCCACGCCCGGTCGATCGCATCCGCCGGCACCGCCGCCACGCGGGCCGCGGCGAAGGACAGGGGCGGCAGCGGCCCCCGCAGATCCGCCGCCACATCCTTCGTCAGCTCGCCCGGCATGGCGAAGAGAGCCGCCTCGATCGCCGCCTCCCCCCCCGCCGGCACGCGCACCGTCAGGCCCACGCCCGTATCCTCCGCGACCGGTGAGGCCTCCGCCACCGCCAGCACGCGCCCCGTCAGTGCCGCCCGCAGCGCCGCCAGCCGCGCCATGCGCACTTCCGCCAGCAGGCCGGACACCGTGGCCGCCATCGCCGCGCGGCCGAGGCCCCGGAGGCTGTCCCGCGCCGGCCCCAGCACGCTGTCCGGCGACCAGCGCAGGATCACGTCCCATTGATGCGTGCCGCCGTGATCCGCCAGCGCCCGCGCGGCGGCTTCCGCCTGTGCCGCCAGCAAAGCGGGCCAGGTCTCCGCGGGCAGGGTCGCCGCGCCGGGATCGGCGGGCAGGAAGGGCCCCGCCATGCATCCCGCTTCCAGCCGCCGCTGCAGCGCGGCGAGCTTCTTCAGCAGCCCCGCGCGATCCTTCGCCAGCAGCAGCGCCTGCGCCGGTGCCTCCGCCTGCTGCATCAGCGCGGCGATGCTGCCCGCGCGCAGCAGTGTCATGGGCGGCCCCGGCAGTGCTTCCATCCGCGCCAGCAGCGCGCCCGCATCCCCGCCCGGCGCGATGCCGAGCATCCGCAACTCCGCCGTCATGGCGCATCCCCCCGTGTCGTTGCCAGTGCTGCCTCGAAATGCGCGGCGGAGACCACCGCGCCCATCGGGTCCGCGGCCTCTTCCATCGCCGCCAGTGCCGCGCGCCGGCACAGCCCCGCCAGATCCGCGCCCACCATCCCGTCGCTGGCCTGCGCCAGCGCATCCAGATCCACATCCGCCGCCAGCGGCATCCGCCCGGCGTGTAGGCCGAGGATGGCGCGACGCGCCGCCGTGCCCGGCGCTTCCATCCGCACCACCAGGTCGAAGCGCCCGGGCCGCAGCAGCGCGGGGTCCATCGCCTCCGCCCGGTTGGTCGCGCCCAGCACCACGATCCCGGGCGGGTCCGATATCCCGTCGAGTTCCGCCAGCAGCGTCGCGACCATGCGTTCCACCGTCGCGCCATCGCCGCCGCCGCGCCTGCCCGCGATGCAGTCGATCTCGTCGAAGAACACGAGGCAGGGCCGGGACTGCCGCGCGCGGTCGAAGACCCGTCTCAACGCCGCCTCCGACGTGCCCTGCCAGGGGGAGAGCAGCTCCGCCCCCCGAACCGCGATGAAGGCGATCCCGGCCTCCGCCGCCAAGGCGCGGGCCAGCAGCGTCTTGCCCGTGCCCGGCGCGCCATGCAGCAGCACGCCCCGCGGCGGCCGCAGTCCCATGCGCGCGAAGGCGCCGGGATGGCGCAGCGGCCACAGCACCGCCCGTTCCAGCGTGCCGCGCAGCGCCTCCATCCCCGCCACGTCGCCCCAGCCGCCGCGCGGCATCTCCAGATGCGATTCCCGCAGCGCGCTCGGCACGATCCCGGCCAGCGCCTCCGCGAAATCCGCCTGCGTCACGGCCAGCCCGGGCGCGATTTCCGCCGCCTCCAGCGCCCCCGCCCGCCGCAGCGCCGCGATCGCCGCTTCCCGGCACAGCGCCGCCAGGTCCGCGCCCACATACCCCGCCGTCAGCCCCGCCAGCACGCCGAGGTCGACATCCCCGGCCAGCGGCATCGCCCGCGTATGCACGCCGAGGATCTCCCGCCGCCCTTCCTCATCCGGCGGATCGACCCGGATCTCCCGGTCGAAGCGCCCCGGCCGGCGCAAGGCGGGGTCGAGGCTGTCGGCCATGTTGGTCGCCGCCAGCACCACCACATCGCCCCGCGCGCCCAACCCATCCATCAGCGTCAGCAGCTGCGCGACAATGCGCTTTTCCACCTGCTTCTCGCCGGACAGCCCATCGCGGCGCGGCGCGATCGCATCCAGCTCATCGATGAAGATGATGGCGGGCGCTTCCTTGCGCGCACGCTCGAACACCGCCCGCAGCGCGCCCTCGCTGGCGCCGTAGTAGCGGTCCATGATCTCCGGCCCGTTCACGGCGATGAAAGCGGCGCGGCTTTCCGTCGCGACGGCGCGCGCGATCAGCGTCTTGCCCGTGCCCGGCGGCCCTACCAGCAGCACCCCGCGCGGGGGCGAGATGCCGAGCCGCGCGAAGGCATCGCGATGCCTCAGCGGCAGCTCCACCACCTCCCGGATCCGCTCCACCACCCGCGACAGCCCGCCGAGGTCCTCATACCGGACGGCGCCCGCGGCTTCAGGTGCCGCCGCGCCTTCCAGCACCACCGCCGTCGCGCCATCCACCATCGCGGGGCCGCCGGGCTGCACGGATTGCACGCGCAGCTCCGCCTCCCGCCCGCCGGGCAGGGCGATGCGGATCGTATCCCCCGCCGCCAGCGGCATGCCTTCCAGCGCGCGTCCCAGGGCGATCAGTCCCGGCTTGATCGCGGGGCCTGCCAGCGTGACGCGGCCCGCGCGCGGCACGGCCCCCGCCGCGCGCACCGTCACGGTTTCCCCCAGCGCCGCACCCGCATTGCCGCGCGTCACGCCATCCAGCGCGATGCGCCCGCCACCGCGCTGCACCACCGGCAGCGGCAGCGCCCGCGCATGGGCGGTGCGGCGTCCCTCGATCGCCAGTACATCGCCGATCCGGCAGCCCAGCGCCGCCATCGCCGCCGGATCCAGCCGCGCGATGCCGCGATTGGCGTCGTCGATCGTGGCGCCGATGACGCCGAGCGACAGCGTGCTCATCCCCGCGCAGCCCGGATCGCGGCGAGTTCCGCCAGCTGCTCGGCCTCCGCGGCCTCGAACTGCTCCTCCGTGATCTCGCCCGCTTCCAGCCTGCGTTCCAGCGCCAGCAGCGCGGCCTCCACCCGGCGCGGATCGTGCCATTGCTGGTCCACCGCCTGCGCCACCTGGTTCGCCACCCAGCCGATGCCGCCGATGGGGGCGGCGATCGGCAGGGTCAGCAGCGTGCGCAGGATGCCCATGGGTGCCTCACGCCGCCTGTGCCGGCGCGCCGAACCATTCGGCGCGCAGCGAGACGAAGTTGAAGGGCGGCACCGGGCCGACATAGCGGAACAGCAGCCTGGCACCCTGCTGCGCCTCCAGCGCCGCCACCGCGGCGTCGAAGCGCTGTTCGTCCTGCCGCCGCACCAGGAAGGCGCGGTTGGCGAACATCGCCTCATCCACCTCCCGCAGCGTCACCACCTGCGCGGCCAGGGGCGCGAGCGCCGCATCCAGCGCCGCGGCCTCCGCCGCCCGCCGTGACGCCAGCGCGGCTTCCACGCGCCGGCCGAGCGCGATCCGGTCCTGGTAGGTTTCCTGCATCGGCCGCGTCGCCAGCCGGTCGCGCATGGCGCGCAGCGAAGGCTCCGCGGCCAGGATCTCCTCGAAGATCACGCCCTCCCGCCACGAGACGCGCAGCCCGAGTTCCACGCAGTCGCTGATCCCCGCCATGGCGTCGCGCAGCCTGATCGCATTCACCGCGAGGCACCGGGCCAGCGTCACCGCGCAGGGCGCCACCGTGCCGAAGCGCACCGGCAGCACATCCGCCGCCGCCGTCGCGCGTTCCAGCACGGCGGTATGCGTCAGCATGTGGCGCCGCGTCGGCGCCGGCCGTTCCGCCGGCGCCTGCGACACCAGGGCCACGAAGCCCGCCGCATCCATCGCCTCCACCGCCGCGCCGGCGACACCCTCGCCCAGCGGCGCGCCGCCCGGCGCCTGCATCCCGATGCCATAGAGCCACAACCCGCCGCTCATGCGCCCGGCTCCGCCCGCATCAGCCGTACTTCCAGGATTCCGTTGCGCAGCGCGTGGCTCATCCCCGTCGCCGTCACCGCGCAGGGCAGCGTCACCAGGCGGTGGTAGCGCGCGCGCCCCTGGCCGGTGATCTCCAGCGCGCCCGCCCGCACCGCCAGGGAGAGCCCTTCCGGCTCCACCCCCGGCAGTTCCGCGACGACGAGGATCGCCTCCGCTTCCTCGAAGACATCCACCAGCGGCTCCCGCGCCGCCGGCTCCTCCCTCCTCGGCTGGACGGACGGCGAGAAGCCGCCCTGCGCCGCGCCCTCCATCGTCCGCACCGAATAGCCGAAGGCGATCTTCCGCTCCCCGTCGCCGGTCTTGGCCTGGTCCGCGAGTTTCCCGAGCCCTTCCGCCAGCCCCTTCAGCCCCTCCATCATGCCCGCTATGGAGGCAACGGGATCGATGGCCGGCCGGTCTGCCCGTGCCTGTTCCGACATCGCCCGCGCGACGGAGAGCGGCCGCCGCGGCCCGCGCGCGCCGCTCATGCGCCGACCCCCGCCAGCCGCTTCTCCAGCAGCGCCACGCGTTCCGCCAGCATCGCATTCTCCTGCGTCAGCTTCTGGGTCTGGCCGGTCAGCGCCGCATCCGCTTCCCACCAGCGGATGCCCATTTCCAGCGCGCGATCGACGGAGGCGACGACCAGCCGCACCCGGATGGTCAGCAGTTCCACGCCGACAAGGCTGACGGAGATGTCGCCCGCCACCACGATTCCCTTGTCGAGGATCCGCTCCAGGATATCGGCGAGGGAGGAGCCGCCAACCGCGTGCTGCATGGGATCAGGCTTCCTCGCGCGCCTGGCCGCGCTGGAAGCGGCCCGTGCGCTTCCAGCGCAGGATGCGCCCGCCATTGTCCAGCGTGACCTCGAAGGCCGCGATCAGGTCATGCGTGCGTGGGATGGCGCGATGTTCCAGCATGTCGATCGCCACCGCCCAGCCATCCTCCGCCGGGTCCAGCCGCGCGACGGTGTCCGCCGGCAGGCCGGTGATCACCGTCATCTGCCGCTTCGCCGTCTCCACGATCTCGGTGAGTTCCATGGGGCTCGTTCCTCAATAGGTCATCGGCACGCCGCGGCGGCGCACCACGGGCGGCGGCTTTTCCGCCTGGATTGTCGGGGTCTCCGGCAGCGAGGGCGGTGCTGCCTCCTCCGGCACCAGCGCGCCGATGCGGGTGGACAGCGCGGCCATGCGCGCCATCACCTGCCCCATCGTCAGGGCCGCGGCCTCATGCTGCCGGCGCAGCAATTCCATCTGCCGAGACAGGCGCGACCGCCGCTGCGCCAGCAGCGCGAATTCCGTGGCGGCGCCTTCCAGCGCCGTCTCCACGCCCTGCCGCCGCGGGCGCGGCCGCGTGGTGGCCAGGCTGCTGCGCGGGCGGGCCATCACACCACCGGCCCGGCCACACGCGGCCCGCAGAAATGCTCCACCAGCCGCACCAGCATCTGCCGGTGCTTGGGGTCCGGCACGCCGGCCACCGATGGCTTCACCCGGCTGCCCAGCACATCCAGCACGATCTCCACGAAGCGCTCCTCCTCGGCCGAGGCGTCGATCCCCTGCGCCTTCGTCAGCCGCGCGATCATCACGGAGGCGCGCAAGGTCGGCCGGCGCGTCCATTCGCGGGAGATGCGGAAATCGCGCACCAGGTCCACGATCCGCCCGGCCTGGTCGGGATCGAGCCCCGACCGCGCCACCGCGATCGCCACTTCCGTGTCCCGGTCGAAGCCATCGAGGTCGATGGTCACCATCCGGTCCAGCAGCGCATCCTGCGCCTCCTCCGTCCCTGCATGGTCCTCGGGGTTGGAGGTGAAGATGGCGCGGAAATTCGGATGCACGCGGATCGCGGTGTCGCTGCCGCGCGCCTTGGGCAGCGCCAGCACGCGTTCCTCCAGCACCGTCAGCAGCACATTGTTGGCGGCCGGCGGCGCGCGGTTGAATTCGTCATAGACCAGCGTGCAGCCTTCGGTGCAGGCGACCGTCAGCGCGCGATCCAGCCAGACCGGCACCGTCTCCGTCTCCACCTTCATCACGCTTGTGATGTAGCGGTCGACCACGCGCCGCGTGCGGCTGCCGGATTCACGGCCGACCAGCGCCGCCGTGTCGAAGCTGGCATCGCCCACCAGCAGCAGCACCGGGCGCCCGAGCCGGTCCGCCAGGTCGAGCGCCGTCTTGGTCTTGCCGCTGCCCGCCGGTCCCCGGAAATGCACGGGAAACCCGGCATCCAGATAGGCGAGCGCGCGCGCCGCCAGCCTTTCCGTCGCCGGCGTGCGCACATGGTCGGGGCCCGGCTGCAACTGCAGCAGCCCCTCCGATTCCGCCGCCGCTGCGGGTTGGGGACGCGCCATGCTCTTCATGCTCCGCTGAGTTCAAGCGCGACGCCGCGCCGCCAGGCCATCACCACGGCGGCGTGGCGCGCGGGATCGTCGGTCCAGTCCAGATGCTGTTCCGCCAGCAATGCCAGGCGCGGCAGCGCTGCATCGCGGAAGCCACCACTCACCGCATCCTCCGCCGCCAGCGACAGTGCCGCGTCGGGCGCGAAGCCGCCGGCCGCCAGCAGGGCGGTACCGATGTCGCAGGCCGACTGCAGCGCGGGATGCACGACGATCCCGCCCAGCGCATGGCCGCTGGCCGCGCCGAAATCCGTGGCCAGCCCCGGTGCGATCCCGCGCCGACGCGCCGCCAGCTGCGCCAGCGCCGCCACGCTGCGCGCCAGGGCCGAAGCCGCGTGCGGCGCCGGCCCCGCCAGCGCCAGCCCATCGGCCCAGGCCAGCCGGGGCATGGCGCCCGGCGCTTCCGCCGTCGGCCACAGGGTGATCGCGCATTCCGCCAGCGGCACGGCGCCACCCTCGAAATCCATGGCTTCGGCGAGCAATGTCCAGAGGCGCCCGAACGCCGCGCGCGCCGCCGCCAGGTCCGGCTGCAGCACCAGTTCGGGGCGCAACCCGTCACGCAGCGCCACGCGGCAGGCCAGGCCCGCCAGGCCGCGGAACGCCGGGGGCAGCGTGACCTCCACGCTGCCGCTGCCCTGCCCGGAGGACCGGATGCTCCGCGTGCCGAATTCCATGCGCGCCGTGGCCTCCTGCCACTTGCGGCCCGCCTTGATCGCCGGGCCTAGCAGCATGGCTAGCAGGGCAGTGGTTTCGCCTTCGTGAAGATGCGGGACAGGGCAGTTCGCTTCCCATCCTGGCAGTCTTGCAGGCACTTTGCCGCGAATTCATGCGATGCGACGTCGCGGTACCCCACTGGGAACCGATCCTTAAGTCTCCTCTCGCCATGATGGCGGCGGCCACCGTCGCTGACGGGATGCCGGGCGATGCCGCCGGGCGTTGGTGTGACGTCCACGGATGTCCACGTGGCAGGGCCGAGAAGGGAAGCCGACGCATGGCGAGCATCCGAGCACATATCTGGAACGGGCGCCCCACGCCCTGCGAGCATGATGCACTGCCGCTCGCGCGCATCGGCTCCGTCCAGCCGCATGGCGTGATGATGGTGGTGGTGCCGGAGACCGGCATCGTCGAGCATGTCAGCGCCAATGTGCAGGACATCCTCGGCATCCCGCCGCAGGCGGTGCTCGGCCACTCGCCCGCCGTCGCCTTCCGCGATGGCGAAAGCCTCGCCAGGATCGGGGAGATCCTGCGCCCTGGGCGCCGCTACTTCGACAACCCGACGCAACTCGTCGCGCAGGGCAGGCGGTTCGAGGCCATCTGCCACATCCGCGAAGGCCGCCTCTTCATCGAGATCGAGCCCTATGTGGAGGCCGAGCACGACTACCAGACGATGGTCGCGACGGCCCTTGATGCCGTCGCCCGCCAGACCACCGTGCAGGGGCTGTTCGAGGCCGCGGCGAAGATGATGCACTTCGTCACGCGGTATGACCGCGTGAAGCTCTACCGCTTCCTCGCCCATGGGCACGGCGTTGTCGCCGCGGAGTTCCATGCGCCGGACAGCAAGCTGCCGCATTCCTTCCTCGGCTATCACTTCTCCGCCTCCGATGTGCCGGAGAATGCGAAGGAGATCCTGCGTACCGGCAAGACCCGCCAGAAGCCGACGCAACGCGGATCCGTGCCCCTGCTGACCATGGGAAGCGGTGGCGAACCGGTGCCGAGCGGCGATGCCGTCGACATGACGGATTGCTGGCTGCGCGGCATCCATCCCTGCGACAACGGCTACAACCGCAACCTTGGCGTCGGCAGCAACATCATCTTCCCCGTCAACATCGACAACAATGTCTGGGGCCTCTTCGTCGTCCACAACAAGGACGAGAAGTTCCTGAACTACGACAGCCGCGCGGTCATCGAACAGCTCACCATGATGTTCGCCTCCCGCCTCGTGGAGCTGGAGGCGCAGGAAGCCCGCATTGCGGATCGCCAGCGGCTGAGCGCCGAGATGATCGCGACCGTCGATGGCAGCCAGGCCATGCTCGCCGCCGCGGCGGCGATGCGCGGCGACCACCTGACCAGCGCAAGACTGCATGCGATGCATGCGGTGTCCCGCCATGTCGCGGCGCTCGCGCCCACCTATGTCTCGATCAGCGGGGTGGAGGTCGCGGCGGCGGGGCGGGCGGAGGACCGCTTCTCCTCCGACCTGCTGCGCCTTGCGGATGCGGATGGCGCGGCCGTGCTGCGCGCCGGTCCTGCCGGGCATGTCCATCTGGTCGGCGCGACGCCGGATGCGCTGACGGTGCGCGGCATCGCCTCCCTCTTCGGATCCCGCCTGCCCAGCTTCGACAGTTCTGAATGGCGCGTCTTCGCCACTGATGCGCTGGGCGACTACACCCCGGCAGGCCCGGAACTGCGCGCGGTGGCCAGCGGCCTGCTCGCCGCCCCCATCGGCCACCGCGGCGACATGATCATGTGGTTCCGTCGCGAACGCATCGTCGATGCCGTCTGGGCCGGCCGCCCGCCGAGCGCGGCGGAGTTGAACAGCGAGAAGATGTTCAGGCCCCGCGACGATTTCGCCGCGCATCGCGCGCCGCTGGCCGGCGCGTCGCGTCCGTGGCTGGACCAGGAGATTCTCCTCGCCGCGCAATTCGCCAGCGCGATCGGCGACATCTGGTCGCGCCAGGCGCGGGGCGTCTCCGCCCCCGCCTCCGACCAGCCCGGCGATCCCGTTGTGGTCGATGTCCGTTCGGAAGCCGATCTCTTCGCCCCGCGCGGCGCGGGCACCCTGCCGGCCACGCTGCCTGCCGCCCCCGGCAGCCGCTGGCATTCCCTGGCCTGAGGAGACCCGCCATGTCCATCAATGTCTCCGTCCAGGCCAGCGGTTCGCAGGCCTCCGTCACGCTTCGCGGCGTGCTCGACAGCATGAGCCAGGCGACGCTGAAGCAGCAGCTCGAACCCGTGCTCGCCAACGGCGCGGTCACGCAGATCCGCCTCGACTTCGCGGGTGTCCAGAGCATGGAGGCCGCGAGCGCCGGCATGCTGATGATGCTCAGCCACACGGCGAAGTCGAAGAACAAGTCCGTCGGCATCGTCAATGCCAACCCGGCGGTGCTGTCCCTGATGCACAAGGCCAATCTCGGCAAGGTGCTGCAGATCCAGTAGCAACGGCCGGAGGCCATCATGGACGGCATGTCGATGGTTGCCGGTGCCGAGGGTTCCGCGGTGGTGAATGACCGCCGCGGCAAGCCCCGGCCCGAAGGGGAGAAGGATTTCTCCCGGCTCGACTTCCTGTCCTCCCGCGTGCTGGCGGAATGCGCGGTCATCCGGGATGCGGGGGCCAAGCTCTCCAACACGCTCGAAGGCACGATGATGGAGGCCTGCTCGCTTTCCGTCAGCGCGGCGGAGACGTCGGACTTCCTGCAGCGCTCCCAGGCAGCGGGAGAGGCCCTGCTGGCGTCGACGCGGGATATGACGAGCCTGACCGATACGGCCCGCGCCCAGGCGGAGGATGCGGAGACCCGCGCCGCCGCCGGTGCGACCTCGATCGACGCGCTGGTTTCCACCTTCGGCACGATCGGGGAGTTCCTCCGCGGCATCAACAAGATCTCCGCCCAGACCAACCTGCTGTCCCTGAACGCGAGGATCGAGGCGACGCGCGCCGGCCAGCACGGCGCCGGCTTCGCCGTCATCGCGCAGGAGGTGAAGGTGCTGGCGGGGGAGGCCGGGACGCTCAGTGCCAACATCGAATCCCGGTTGCGCGACCTCGTCGCCGCCACTCGCGGTGTCCAGGCGGATTTCGGCGCCATCGTCGGTGCGGTGCATGGCGCCACCGCCACGCTGACGGACCTCCTCAACCGCCAGAAATCCCTCGCGGACCGCATCGGCGATGGCTGCAAGCAGACCGTCGAGGCCGCGACCATGATGGCCGGCGTGAACGATGTGATCACGCGCATGCAACTCGCGATCAGCGAGACGGGGGAGGCCTATGTCCAGCTCACCCGGTCGCTCGACACGCTCACCGTCTCCGCCGAAGGCGTGGTGCGCAACCGCGAGGGCCTGCTGACCGCCACGATCGAAACGCAGAAGGCGCTGACATGATGTCCATGGCACTGGCGGAAGCCCCGGTCTTTCCGGCCCTGGCCCCGCCGCTGACGCTCCGCCTGAGGCAGGAAACCCGCGACCTGCACGACAGGATCGAGGCGAATGCCCGCTTCGCGCGCCTCATGGCGCCCGACCTGACCCTGGCGGAATACCGCCGACTGGTGGCGCGCCTGCATGGCCATTACGCGCCTCTCGAAGCCGCGCTGGAGGGCATGGCGCATCGGCTGCCGGCCTGCCTGGCGCTGCACCGCCGCCTGAACCGCCGCGCGGCGCTTGCCGCGGATCTCAGCGCGCTCGGCTTCGCGCCAGACGACATCGCCGCCCTGCCGCGCTGCGAGGCGTTCGTCATCCGCAGCGTGGAACAGGCGCTTGGCGCGCTCTACGTGCTCGAAGGCTCGACGCTGGGCGGCCAGCTCATCGCACGTCATCTGCAAGCCACGCTCGGCATCGGTCCCGCCGCCGGCGCCGCCCATGTCGTGCCGCATGGGGCGGAGACCGGCACGCTCTGGCGCGATTTCCGCCTGGCGCTGGATGAGGGGGCGGAAGCCGCGCAATTCGATCCGGACGCCGTCATCGCCGCGGCCCGGCACGCCTTCGACAGGCTGGATCGCTGGGTTGCGGGCGCCTGATCCATGTCCCTTCTGCAGCGCCTGGAAGCGGCGGCCGATGCGCTGGCCGCCACCGCCGCCGCGCTGCCCGGCGCGCGCAGCCTGCCGATGGAGGATTGGCTGGCCCGCGCCGTATCGGAAGGCACGCTGCGCCGCCCCATCGCCTGGCGCAACACGGTGGTCCGCACGGCCACGCTGCGCCGCCTCCATGTCGAATACTTCGCCATCCCCGGTGAGATCGCGGTGCTGCATGCCTGCGCCTTCCCGCATCTCGACCAGGCGCTGCCGATCTACGGCTTCGATGTCATCGCCGGCCAGGATCGCGCCACCGGCTGCTTCCTCGACCTGTCGCCGACGGTGCAGGAGGCCGATCCGCTGATCGCGGCCTGGGCCGATGGGATGGAACCGCGGCGCGGCGCGCTTGGCGCCTCCCGCATCCTGCCGGAATGGACGGCCATCTTCTCCCCGCGCGTTGTCGCCGTGCGGCCCGGCGATGCCGCGGCCTTCGAGGCCGGCCTTGCCCTCGGCGCCGAAACCCTCGCGCAGCTTGTCGCCGCCACGCCCATTGCGCGATGCGACGCCGCCACCATGGCCGCGGCGCAGGCCCGCTACATCGAGGGCCAGCGCCGCAACGACCGCACGCGCCGCATGCTGGCCGGCTGCATCGGCGTGGACCTCGCCGATGCCTTCATCGCGGAATGCCTCTTCCCGCCCGTGCCGGCGGTGGAAACCGCCTAGCCGCGCGCCCGCCGCTCCCGCGCATTCCGCAGCAGCGCGATGCCGCGATACACGCCATGCACCATCTTGCTGTAGGGCAGCACGACGAACAGCGCGAGAACCAGGCCGAAATGCAGGGCCAGCATGCAGCCCATGGCGCCGGTATGCCGGACCGCCAGCAGCAGCAGGCCCGTCGACCCGATCAGGAACAGCAGGCCGAGCATCGCGAATTCGCCGCCCAGCAGCTTGCGCGCCACCGGCACGGGATCGGTGATCACCTTCACGCGCATCAGCCCCGCCGTGCCGATGCACAGCAGCACGCCGCCCCAGGTGCCGAGCTGCACGGGCAGGCTCAGGAAGGCGTGGGGCGACTTCCAGCCGAAGACATGGTGGTAGATGGCGCCCGTCGTTGTCGCCGCGAAGCACAGCATGAAGCCGTAGAACATCGCCTGGTGCAGCCAGCGCCGCTGCTGGGCGAAGCTGTCATCCACATCGTTGCAGCCATGCCCGCCACCGCCCAGGTTCCGCAGCGTCAGCACATCCACCGCGGCATCCGCCACGGGCGCCGGCGCGATCGGCCCGCCCAGCCCCCCGGTGCCCTTCAGGTAGCGCAGCGCGCCCATCGCCATGGCCAGGATCGCGAAGCCGAAGCTTGCACCCGCCAGCGTGTTGATCAGCCAGAGCGGGATGATGCGGAAGAAGGCCCCCGTGCCCGTCTGCGCGGTCCACAGCCGGGACGGATCGACCAGCGCCACCGCCAGCAGCAGCGCCAGCGTCACGAACAGTGTGGCGACGGCGACGACGACGGTGCCGTTCTTCTCGAAGGCGCGCCCCATCGCCGGCGGCCAGGCGTATTGCGCGTAGCTTTCCTGCCGGATGGTCGCGAAGGTGGCGGGGATGTTGATGGCGAAGGCGTGCGGCGGCGCGTACTGGCAGGCGTGGTAGCAGCCCTTGCACCCATGGCAGAGATTGGCGAGGTGCGTGAGGTCCGCCGTCGCGAATTCCCGCCGCGCCGCCATCGCCGGGAAGACGGCGCAATAGCCTTCGCAATACCGGCAGGCATTGCACACCGCCATCTGGCGCCGCGCATCCTGGTAGGCACCGCTCTCCGTCACTTCCGCCTCGCGCAGCAGCGCGTCCAGCTTGCTCATCTCAGTTGCGGACATGCTTCGCCGCTCCCTCTCCGGCCAGGCGGCCGAACACCGTGCCCAGCGTCATGCCGAAACCCGCCAGGTAGCCCTGGCCCAGGATGTTGCCGGACATGATCTCGCCGCTGGCGAACATGTTCCCGGAAGGCTTGCCATCCGCCATCAGCACGCGGGCCTTGTCGTCCACCTTCACGCTGAGGAAGGTGAAGGTGATGCCGGGGCGCAGGGGATAGGCGTAGTAGGGCGGCTTGTCGATGCGCCGCGCCCAATGGCTCTTCGGTGGGATCAGCCCCTCCGTGCGGCAATCATCGGGCACCATCGGCGTGAAGGTGCCGGGCACGACGGCGGCGTTGTAGTCGGCGATCACCTTCTCCAGCTTCGCCGCGTCCATCCCCGCCTGTGCGGCGATGCCCGCGATGCTGTCGGCCTTGTAGGGCGGATAGACGGACGGCAGGAAATTCATCACCGCCTTGCTGTCCGTGACGGCCAGCGCCACCTGGCCCGGCTGCTGCGCGATCAGGCGCCCCCAGATGGCATAGCGCTTCGGCCAGACATCCTCGCCCTCATCGTAGAAACGCTCGACATCGCGGTTCACCACCACGGCGAAGGGCACGCAATCCAGCCGCATGGCGAGCCCGCCATCCTCCATGGGTGCGCGCGCGTCATTCGCCACGGCGTGGAACTGCGTGGGATCGCCCACTTCCTGCACGCCCTGCGCCAGCAGATCCTTCAGCACGACGCCCTGGGCATAGGGCGTGCCGCGGATCTGGAAATTGTCCGCCGCATCGCCCCAGTATTCCCGCAGCCAGTTGCGATTGGCCTGGAAGCCGCCGCTGGACGCCACCAGCGCCTTGAAGCGGATGCGTTCGGGGAAGCCGGCATGGCTGACCACCGCCTCCGTCGCCCAGCCTTCCTCCACCTTGATGTGCTGCACTTCCGTGTCGAACAGCGTGACGATGCCAAGCCGCGCGCATTCCCGGTACAGCGCATTCACCAATGCCTTGCCGCCGCCGAGGAAGAACGCGTTGGTCCGTGACAGCGACAGCGTGCCTGACAAGCTCGGCTGGAACACCACGCCGCAACTCGCCAGGAAATCCGGCGCGTGCTGGCTCGCCCGGATGCACATCCGCGCCAGGTGCTCATCCGTCTTGCCCGCGGTCACGCGCTTGAGGTCGTCCCAGTATTCCTCCTCCAGGTAGCTGTCCGTCATCACCTGGGTCGGGCCGGGATGCATGGTGCGCAGGTTGCGCGTGTGCCGCGAATTGCCGCCGCGCAGCGGGGGAGGGGACGCCTCGCACAGGATCACGCTCGCCCCCGCCCGCGCGGCGGTGATGGCGGCGCAGAGCGCGGCATTGCCGCCGCCCACGACCAGCACGTCATAGACTCGGGAGAAATCGGGCATGGCGGCCCCTCGGACAGCTTCTGGGCGCCCTTGTATCCAACGGTATCCACCGATGTCCAGATAGCCGTTCCAATCCCGCCCCGCCCTGCGCTAGACGGGGGCCATGGACATGCACCTGCCAACCCGGGAACCCAGCCGAGATCGGGGCCAGGAAGCCTATGCGCGCATTCGCGCCGCCATCCGGGACGGCACCCTCGCTCCCGGGTTGAGACTGACGGAAACGGACCTCGCCGCGCGCTTCGGCGTCTCCCGCACCCCCGTCCGCCAGGCCATCGCGCGGCTGGAGTCGGAGGGGCTTCTCACCCACGAGGCCCGCCGCGGCCTGACCGTCACGCGGCCGGACCACGCCCAGGTGGTCGAACTCTACGTCATGCGCGAAGTGCTCGAAGGTGCGGCCGCACGCCTGGCCGCGCAGCACGCCAGCGCGACGGAAATCGGCGCCATGGCGGAACTCGTCGCCTCCGAACCCGCCTGTTTCAACGATGCCCGCGCCCTGGCGGAGACCAACCAGCGCCTGCACGGCCTGCTCTACCTGGCCGCCCACAACCGCTACCTGCTGCGCAGCCTCGAACAGCTCGGCGCCACCATGGCCCTGCTGCCCACCCTGCTGACGGTGGGCGGCCGCGCCGCCCAGGCCCACGCCGAACACCAGGCCATCCTCGCCGCCCTGCAAGCCCGGAACGGGGAAGCCGCCGAGGCCGCCGCCCGCGCCCACGCCCAGGCCGCGCAACGCCACCGCCTGGCCTGGCTGGTGCGCACGGTGGGCGTGCCCTACGCGGCGCCGGGCGGGGTGTAGCGGAGCGGGGTTTGCTGGTGGTCCGCGGGGGAAACGCCGTTTCCCCCGCACCCCCTTTGCCAGGGGCCAGCGGGCCCCTGGACCCCAGGCTGTTCATCGATGGGTGATGGGAGGGGCATGGAGCGCGCGTCGAACAGGAACGCGCTCCGCGCCCCTCCCATCACCCATCGATTGACGGGGGATCGAAGGGGCCGCTGCCCCTTCGCAGGGGGTGCAGGGGGACGGCGTCCCACTGCAGATCAACCGGCGTCACCCCGCCCCGCTACACCCCGCCCGGCGCCCCGTTGGCGCCCGCATCGTGCCGCGCCAGGCTCACGCGCCGGCGCAGCAGGTTCGTGTCGCCGTCGCCGGTCATGGCGGGTTGGTAGGCGAGGGGGATGGTGTCCCGCATCCGGGTCCAGGTGGTGGCGTCGGTGCCCTCCGGCACAGCCACGGTGGTGACGCCGCAGCGCAGCAGGGCCGCGTACTGGTCGGAGATCACATGGCCGGTGGCGCGGATCTCCCCGGTGTAGCCGTGGTATTCGCGCAGCGCCCGGGCCTGGGTGAAGGCGCGGCCGTCGCGGTGCTTGGGCAGGGTCAGCGCGACCAGCGCCAGGCGGGGCAGCCAGGGCTTCAACGTGGCGGGGTTGGTGCCTGGCGGCAGGGCCACGCCGAGGGGCGCGTTGCGCCCGGCCAGCGTATCGCCTTCGCGCTGCAGCCGGTCGATCGACACCAGCGCCGCGCCTTCCGGCAGCGGCTCGTCATCCGCCACGCGGGCGAAGATGTCCTCGACCAGCCGGTCGCCATCAAGCAGGGGCATAGAGGGCTTCCTTGAAGGGCGCCGGGCCGATGCGGCGGTAGGTGTCCTTGAACAGCTCGCCGGGGCTGCGATGCGCGACATAGGTGCGGATCAGGGTTTCCACCGCATCCACCACGCTGTCGTAGCTGAAGGCCGGGCCGATCAGCTCGCCGATCGTCGCATCATTGGTCGCCGATCCGCCGAGGGTGATCTGGTACACCTCCTCCCCCCGCTTATCCACGCCGAGCAGCCCGATATGGCCGACATGGTGATGCCCGCAGGCGTTGATGCAGCCGGAGATGTTGACGTGCAGCGTCCCGATGTCCAGTTGCCGGTCGAGGCTCGCGAAGCGTTCGCTGATGCGCTGCGCCACGGGGATGCTGCGCGCTGTGGCCAGCGCGCAGTAATCCATGCCCGGGCAGGCGATGATGTCGCTGATCAGCCCGACATTCGGCGTGGCGAGCCCGTGCTGCTTCAGCCCCTGCCACAGCGCGTGCAGATCCTCCTGCCGTACATGGGGCAGTACCAGGTTCTGCACATGGCTGACGCGGATCTCACCGAAGGAGAAGGCCTCCGCCAGCTCCGCGATCGCCTCCATCTGGTCGGCGGAGGCATCGCCCGGGATGCCGCCGATCGGCTTGAGGGAGACGACGACGGAGGCGTAGCCCGGCGCGCGATGCGGGTGCGTGGAATTGCGCGCCCAGGTCGCGAAGGCCGCGTCGGCTTCCAGCGCGCGGCGGTAGCGCGGCGGATCGTCCTGCAGGTCCGCGAAGGGCGGCGGCGCGAAATGCGCGCGGATCGCGGCGACGATCGCGGGGTCCAGCCGGTAGTGGCCGGCGGGCATCGCCGCCAGCTCCTCCTCCACCAGGCGCCGGAATTCGTCGCCGAGGTCGCGCACCAGGATCTTGATGCGGGCCTTGTAGATGTTGTCGCGCTGGCCGAGCGCGTTGTAGACGCGCAGCACCGCTTCCATCGTCTTCAGGAAGTCGGCTTCCGGCACGAAGTCGAACAGCTTCGTGCCGATGATCGGCGTGCGCCCCAGCCCGCCACCCACCCAGATCTCGAAGCCGATCGCGCCGGCCGCGCCGCGCTTCGCCGTCACGCCGATGTCATGCACCTTGATCGCCGCGCGGTCATGCGGCGCGCCGGTGATGGCGATCTTGAACTTGCGGGGCAGGTAGGTGAATTCGGGGTGCAGCGTGGACCATTGCCGCAGGATCTCGGCATAGACGCGCGGGTCCACCAGCTCATCCTTCGCGGCGCCCGCGAATTCGTCGGTGGTGACGTTGCGCACGCAGTTCCCGCTGGTCTGGATCGCGTGCATGTCCACATCGGCCAGCGCCTGGAGGATGTCGATCACCTCCTCCAGCTTCGTCCAGTTGAACTGGATGTTCTGCCGCGTGGTGAAGTGCCCGAAGCCGCGGTCCCAGCGCCGCGCGATCTGGCCCAGCTGCCGCATCTGCCGGGCATCGATCACGCCATAGGGGATGGCGACGCGCAGCATGTAGGCGTGCAGTTGCAGGTAGAGGCCGTTCATCAGCCGCAGCGGCTTGAACTCGTCCTCGGTCAGTTCCCCGGACAGGCGCCGCGCCACCTGGTCGCGGAATTCAGCGATCCGCGCGGCCAGGAAGTCCCGGTCCACCTCGTCATAGCGATAGGTGCGGGCATGGGGCGGGATGGCGTGGGTGATCTGGTCCATGGCGGTCAGGAAGCCTGTCGCAGCGCCGCGCGCGGCTCGGCGTCAATGGAGGGTCCGGCCGCGCGCAGCCTTTCCCGGAATTTGAGCGGCACCGGCCCCGCCGTGACCTCCACGGTGTAGGCGGCGACGACGATCCGCGCCTTCTCCGCCGCCTGGCCGAGCGCGAGCGCCGCGGCGGCATCCGCGGCCGGGAAGACGCGCGCGCCGGCGACGTCGCCGGTCCAGCCCGCATCGGCCAGCCAAACCACGCGTCCGGAGCGGAGATCGTTGGCTGTGACCACCACCGGGGCGGTGGCAGGGCGGATCTTCGCCGGTGCGGACATGGCTGCTTCCTTCCCGGCGGCGTGGATCGCACGCCGCGATGACCTGGGACTTCCCAATTAACGCACAGACGCCGCGCGTTCAATGCGACTCACCCGTAAGAAATCGCGGAAAAGCAAAAAAAAGCTCTCCGTGTCGCGTGATAGACGGCACCGTTACCCCAAAGACCCTATTGTTGATCGTGCTGGAGTGTGGTTTTCTCTGATCGGCAAAACACACGATGGTATTTCGTGAATAAGCATTCAGCCCTCGGCCCTGCGCATGGTCCCCTGCCGGGCGAGGTCTGGCTGATCGGCGCTGGTCCGGGCGATCCCGGGCTCCTCACGCTCCGTGCTGCGGAAGCGCTGAAGCGCGCCGACCTGGTGTTGCACGATGCCCTGCCGGGCCGCGCCGTTCTCCGCCTCATCCGCCCGGGGGCGGAGATCGTGGCGGTCGGCAAGCGCAAGGGCGCGGCCCCCGTCAGCCAGGCCCGGATCAATGCCCGCCTTGTCGCCGGCGCGCGCGCGGGCCTCCGCGTCATCCGCCTCAAGGGCGGCGATCCCTTCGTCTTCGGGCGGGGTGGGGAGGAGGCGCAGGCGCTGGACGAGGCCGGCATTCCCTGGAAGGTGGTGCCCGGCGTTACCGCGGGCACCGCCGCCCCCGCCGCCGCCGGCATCCCACTCACGCATCGCGGCGTCGCCAGCGCCGTCACCTTCGTCACCGGCCATGATGAGGGTGGCAACCTGCCCGGCGCGGTGGATTGGCAGGTGCTCGCCCGGCTCGGCGGCACCATCGCCGCCTTCATGGCGCTGTCGCGGCTGGATGAGATCGCGCTGCAACTGCTCGCCGGTGGCCGCTCTCCCGCGACGCCGGTCGCCGTCATCGCCCAGGCGACGACGCCGGACCAGCAGGTGCTGCACACCACGCTCGGCACCTGCACCCTCGATGCCCGCCGGGCCAACCTGCCGACGCCGGCCCTGGTCGTGATCGGGGAGGTTGCCTCCCTCGCCCTGGGCGCGCCCCGGGCGGCCGCGGTGCCGCGCCGGGTCGCGCTATAGCGCACGGCCGCGTCAGGCCGCCGCGCGCAGCCCTCTCAGCAGCCCGTCCAGCGATTCGCGGAGCGCATCGCCCTGGCGCGTCACCTGGCCGGTGGCGTCGCGCAGCGTGCGCAGCGCCTGGCTGTTGGCATCCACGCCGGCGCTGACATGGGCGATGTTGGACGATACCTCCTGCGTCCCGACCGCCGTCTCCGCCACGTTGCGCGCGATCTCCCGCGTTGCCGCGCCCTGCTGTTCAACGGCGGCGGCGATCGTGGCGGCGATCTGGTCTACCTGCTCGATCACGCCGGCGATGCCGCGAATAGCCTCCACCGCCTCTCGCGTCGCGCCCTGGATGTCGGCGATCTGCTGGCCGATCTCCTCGGTCGCCCGCGCGGTCTGCCCGGCCAGGGCCTTCACCTCGGACGCCACCACGGCGAAGCCCTTGCCCGCATCGCCGGCGCGCGCGGCTTCGATGGTCGCGTTCAGCGCCAGCAGGTTCGTCTGGCCTGCGATGTCGCCGATCAGCTTCAGCACATCGCCGATCCGCCCGGCGGCCTCCGCCAGCCCCGTCATCCGGCCATTCGCCGCGCCCGCTTCCATCACGGCCTGGCGGCTGACCTCCGCGGCGCGCGCCACCTGCCGACTGATCTCCTGCACGGAGCCCGCCAGTTCCTCGGTCGCCGCCGCCACGGTCTGCACATTGACCGTCGCCTCCTCCGCCCCACGGGCAACGGCGTTCGCGCGGCTGGCCGTCTCATCCGCGTTGCCGGACAGGCTGGCGATGGACCCATCCAGCACCCCCGCGGACTGGCCGAGGCCCTTCACCACCGCGCCGAGCTGCGCCTCCACGCGCTCCGCCAACTCCCGCTGCGACGCCAGCCGCACGGCTTCGGCCGCCTGCCGCGCCTCCTCCGCCTCCGCCTCCAGCGCGCGGGCGCGCAGCAGGCCGGCGCGGAATGTCTCGGCGGAGCGTGCCATGGCGCCGATCTCGTCGTGCCGTTCGCCGCCCGGCACGGGGGCATCCAGCGCACCAGCCGCCATGCCGTCCATGCGCTGGCCAAGCGCCAGGATCGGCTGCGTCGTCGCCCGCCCGATCAGCACGGCAAGCGCGAGCCCCAGCGCTGTCGCCACCGCCGTGCCGACCAACAGCGTCACGCGCTGCGCCTGCGCCGCCGCCGCCGCATCGGCGGCCATGGCGGCGAAGCGGCGCTCCGCCGTCCCGCCCGCTTCGTTCACCATGGCGGATGCCTGGCCCAGCAGAGCCTCCAGCGCCCCGGCGCGGGCCTGCCGCGCTGTGATCGCGGCTTCCAGCCGTGCCTGCGCCTGCAGGATGGCGTCGCCCGCGGTGATGACGGATTGCGTCATCCGCAGCGCGCGGGCCGTCAGCAGGCTGTTGCCGGCGATTTCCTGCGCGATGGCCCGCAGCCGCCCGGCCTCCTCCGAGGCAAGGGCCGCGTCCCGCCGTTCCTCGCCGCCGGCGTAGCGGCCCGTCGCCCCCAGGATGACGGCGTAGCTCGCCTGCAGCCGCATGGCCTGGCCGACCATGCCGGCGTCGCCGCTGCGTCCCGCGATGTCCGCCAGGGTCGCGACCGGGCTGCCGAGCGCGCCGCTCGCCCCGGCCAGGGCGCCCGCGGCGGCGGCACGCTCCGCCTGCGCGTCCGCCAACGCGCGGCCCGCCTGCGGCACCGAACCGAGGCTGCCTGTCCCCGGGATCGCCGCCAGATGTCCCGCCAGGGCGTCGAGTTGCGCCAGCATCGCATCGCGTTCGGCGGCCGCGTCGCTGGCCTGGTAGGCGGCCAGCCGCTGGCGCGCATCCGCCACCGCCCGGGCCGCCGACGCCGTGCTGCCCAGCGTGGCAAAGGCGGCGTCGCGCCCTTCGTTTGCCACCCGCAGCCGTTCCGCCTTCACCAGTGCGAGGCTCGTCGCCAGGCCGAAAGCCGCGACGACGGCCAGGAAGCCGCCCAGCAGCTTGAACCGGATGGACCGGGGATCGAGGCGCATTGCCATGGTCCCGTCGTGCCGCTCAGGAGACCAGGCCGGTCATCCGCCGCACCGAATCGGCCCCGAAGACGGCGGACAGCCGCTCCCGCGCCGGGGCGGTGGCCGCGCGCATCGCGGCGCCGTCGACATCCGTCACCACCGTCATGCCCGATGCCCGCAACTGGTCCAGCCCCGCGCTTTCCATCCGGTCGGCCAGCTGGCGGGACGCAACCGCGCCGGCCGGCATCGCCGCCAGGATCAGCGCCCGGTCTGCCGCGGGCACCTCCTCCAGCACCTCGTTCGACACCGCCATGGCGGCAGGCGTGTAGACATGGCCGGTGAGCGACAGGTGCGACTGGAAGCGCTGCAACTGCGCCGCGACGATGATGTTGACGGGATTCTCCTGCGCCTCGAACCGCCCGGTGCGCAGCGCCTCGGGCAATTGCGGGAAGGGCAGGGCCTCCGCCGCCGCCCCCATGGCGCGGAAGCTTTCCATGATCGCCTCCGACAGCGGCACGCGGATCCGCAGGCCCCGCAAGGCCGACGGGTCGCGGATCGGTCGGTTGGCGGTGATGTGGCGGAAGCCGACCTCGCCCCAGGCGCCCACGACCAGTCCCTTGTCCCGCAGCAGCGCGGAACAGTGCTGGCCGAGCGCCCCATCCAGCGCGGTGCGCGCCTGCGCCGCATCCCGGAACAGGTAGGGTGTCTCCAGCAGCCCGACTTCCCTGACCAGCGCCGCCGTGGTGCCGACCGGCGCGATCGTCATGTCGAGCGTCCCCTCCGTCACCGCCTTCAGCATCTCCGCCTCGCTGCCCAGCGCCGAATTGGGCACGATCTCCAGCCCGTAGCGCCCGTCGCTCGCGGCCTTCAGCGCGGCATCGAAGCCCATGGCCGCGGCGTGCAGCACCGAATCGGTGGAGTTGTTGTGCCCAAGCCGGAAGCGCCGGCTCTGCGCCCGGGCCACGCGGGGCACAGCGAAGAGCATGGTGGCGGCGCCGAACGCGGCACGACGGGACAAGCGCATGAGAGTCTCCTCCGGTTGAGCAGCCGGAAGATGCCGTGACTTCCCTAGCATCGGCTTAAGCGCGGGCGCGTCGACCCAGGGCGCCGGCAGCGGAGACGCTCAGATCGCGAAGTTCAGCGGCTCCGTCGCCGGCCGCTTCAGCCCGGCGGCCTGGGCGCGCTTCAGCAGGTCGTCGAGCGTCAGCCCGGCGAAGCGTTCCCGCAGCCCGTCCTCCATCTCCCGCCACAACGGGGCCACCACCGCCACCTGCAGCTTGCCGGTCAGGTCGCCCGGCATCGCTTCCGGCTCCTCCGTCACTGCGCTGATGATCTCGATCAGCTTGATGTCGCGCGGCCGCCGCCCCAGCCGGTAGCCGCCGCGCGGCCCGCGCACGCTGTCCAGCAGCCCGGTCCGCGACAGCGCCTGGAAGACGGGCTCGATGCCCCGGCGCGCCGCGCCCATGCGCTCCGCCACCTCGGCGCCGCCCGTTACCTCTCCCCCGCGCCCGGCGTGGAATCCCACATCCAGCATTACGGCGATGGCGGTCATGACACGGTCCTGGCGGAGCAGCATTTTTCTCGAATCCCGCGGGGTGGAGAGGATGCTATCTACGGCTTTGCCGCGTGATTTACCAGCCCCGGCATGGACAGCACCCGCGGGCCGGGCCAGAACAGCCGCGTCAACGCCGCGCGCAGCCGAAGGCTTCCCCGCATGCCCGACCGTTCCAGCCGGAAATCCCCCCCCGCGCCCCGTTCCGTCGCTTCGCCCGGCCATGGCCGGGTCTATGGCAGCGTGCTGGAGATCGTGGGCAACACCCCGCTCGTCCGCCTGCCGCGGCTGGAGGCGAAGGAGGGGCTGGCCGCGCAGCTCGCCCTCAAGCTTGAATTCTTCAACCCGCTTGGCTCGGTCAAGGACCGCATCGGCCTGGCGATGGTGGAGGCGGCGGAGCGCGAGGGCCTGATCGCCCCCGGCCGTTCCACCCTGGTGGAGCCGACCTCCGGCAATACCGGCATCGCGCTGGCCTTCGTCGCCGCCGCCAAGGGCTACCGCCTGATCGTCGTCATGCCCGACGGCGCCAGCATCGAACGCCGCAAGATGATGAAGCTGATGGGGGCGGAGCTGGAACTCACCCCGGCCCGCCGCGGCATGGCCGGCGCCATCCAGCGGGCGGAGCAGATCATCGCCGCCACCCCCGGCGCCTGGATGCCGAAGCAGTTTGACAACCCCGCCAACCCCGCGGTGCATGAGGCGACGACGGCCGAGGAGATCTGGGCCGACACCGGCGGAGAGGTCGATGCCATCATCGCCGGCGTCGGCACCGGCGGCACGCTGACCGGCATCGCCCGCGCCCTGAAGCCGCGCCGCGCCACACTCCGCATCATCGGCGTGGAACCCGCCGAATCGGCGGTCCTGTCCGGTGAGGAACCGGGCCCGCACGACATCCAGGGCATCGGCGCCGGCTTCCGCCCCTCCGTCCTCGAACTGGAAAAGCTCGACGCGGTCATGCGCGTGTCGGAGCGCGAGGCCCTGGCCGCCGCCCGCGCCTGCGCGCGAGAGGAGGGGCTGCCCATCGGCATCTCCTCCGGCGCCGTGCTGCACGCGGCGCTGGAGGTGGCGCGCAACCCCGCGATGAAGGGGCGCCTGGTCGTCGGCGTCGCCGCGAGCTTTGCGGAACGCTACCTCAGCACCAGGCTGTTCGAGGGAATCTGAGGGCGCTCACCCCTCGCCGAACTGCAAGGCGGCTAGCCGGGCATAGAGGCCGCCCTCCCGCACCAGCGCCTCATGCGTGCCCATCGCCACGATGCGCCCGGCTTCCATCACCACGATGCGGTCGGCGTTGCGCACGGTGGCCAGGCGATGCGCCACCACCAGCGTGGTGCGGCCGCGGGAAAGCGCCTCCAGCGCCTGCTGCACCGCCTGCTCGCTTTCCGCATCCAGCGCGCTCGTCGCCTCATCCAGCAGCAGGATCGGCGCATCGCGCAGGATGGCGCGCGCGATCGCGATCCGCTGGCGCTGCCCGCCGGACAGCGTGACGCCCCGCGCGCCGAGATGCGTGTCGTAGCCCTGAGGCAGCCTTGCGATGAACCCGTCCGCCGCCGCCGCCTCCGCCGCCGCGCGCACCTCGGCATCGGTCGCGTCGGGCCGCCCGTAGCGGATATTCTCCGCGACGGAGGCCGAGAAGATCGCCGGATCCTGCGGCACGATTCCGATCCGCGCCCGCAGCGCCGCCGGATCGGCCTGTGCGACATCGACGCCATCGACCATCACGCGCCCGGCCTGCGGGTCATAGAAGCGCAGCAGCAACTGAAAGACCGTCGTCTTGCCGGCGCCCGATGGCCCCACCAGCGCCACCGTCTCCCCCGGCTCCACAATCAGCGAGAATCCGTCCAGCGCCGCCGTGTCCGGCCGCGTCGGGTAGCGGAAGCCCACCTCCTCGAAGGCCAGCCGCCCGGCCGCCGGCACGGGCAGCGCCACCGGATGGGCGGGCGCGGCGATGGCGGGCTTCGCCGCCAGGATTTCCAGCAGCCGGTCCGCGGCCGCCGCCGCGCGTTGGATCTCCCCCCACAGCTCGCTCATCGTCGCGCCCGAACTGGCCAGCAGGACCGCGTAGAAGACGAAGGCGGATAATTCGCCCCCGGTCATCCGCCCCGCCACCACATCCTGCCCGCCGACCCAGAGGCTGAAGGTGATGGCGCCGAAGCCGAACAGGATGACCGCCAGGATCAGCGCGGTGCGGGACGCGATGCGGCGCAGCGCCGCGCCCACGGACCGTTCCACCTCCTCCCCGAAGCGCTTGCGGTCCTGCGGTTCATGCGTGAAGGCCTGCACGATCCGCAGCCCGTTCAGCGCTTCCTCCGCCGTCGCCGCCAGGTCGGCCACCCGTTCCTGCGCGGTCCTGGACAGCCTGCGTTCCCGCCGCCCGAACAGCACCAGCGGCGCCACCACCAGCGGCAGCACCACCAGCATGATGCCGGCGAGCTTCGCGCTGGTCGCCACCAGCATCGCCAGCGCCCCCAGCCCCGTCAGCGCGTTGCGCAACCCCATGGAGATGGCGGAGCCGATCAGCGATTGCAGCAGCCCCACATCCGCCGTCATGCGGGACAGGATGTCGCCGGTGCGCGCCGTCTCGAAGAAGGCGGGGGACAGGGACAGCACATGGTCGAAGACCCTGCGCCGCAGATCCGCCGCCACCCGCTCCCCCAGCCATGACACCAGGTAGTACCGGGCCGATGTCGCCACCGCGAGCACGGCGACGATGCCCCCCATGGCCAGCGCGGCGCCGTTCAGCCCCTCAGCGCCCCCGCTGAAGCCGTTGTCGATCAGCCCCTTCAGCCCCTGGCCGATGGCCAGAGTCATGGCCGCGGCCAGCAGCAGCGCGACGCCGGCGCCGATGGCGCGCGGCAGGTACGGGCGAAGCTGCGGCAGCAGCAGGCGCAGCGAGGCGATCGGCGCGCGGGTGGGATTCGGGTTCACCCCCCCAAGGTGGCGCCTCCCCCTTCACTCGAAAAGCCCTCTCCCCAGCGGGGAGAGGGTTGGGTGAGGGGAGATCTACTTCAGGAAGTCAGGCTCGATCAGCCGCGGCAGCAGCAGCGCCATGTCCGGCCACATGATCAGCGTCGCCAGCACCGCCAGCATCGGCACCAGCATGATCATCGTGTCCTTCAGCGCATCCGTGATCCGGATGCCCGCCACCGAACAGGCGATCATCAGGCACAGCCCATAGGGCGGTGTCACCAGCCCGAAGGCCAGCGACACGATGGAGATCATCGCGAAGTGGATGGGGTGCAGCCCCGCATGTTCCGCCATGGGCTGCAGGATGGTGCCGACGATGATGATCGCCGGGATCGCATCCAGGAAGCACCCCACGATCAGGAACACGCCCGCGATGAAGAAGCCCGTCGCCACAGGCCCCATGTCCCAGGCGATGACGCCGGACAGCATGGCTTCCGGAATCTTGTAGTAGGCCAGCAGCCAGCCGAAGGCGGAGGCGGTGCCCACGCAGAACAGCGTGATGCCCGACAGCTTGCCCGTATCCATGAAGGCCGTCCGCAGGCCCTTCATGTCCATCTCCCGGTAGACGAAGATGGACAGCGCGCCGGCATAGAGCACCGCGATGCAGGCGGCTTCCGTCGCCGTGAACCAGCCGAAGATCTTGCCGCCGATGATGATGAAGGGCGTCATCAGTGCCGGCACCGCCACGATGAAGGCGGCGAAGAATTCGCGCAGCGTCGCCCGCGTATAGGTCGGGTAGTTCCGGATCTTGGCGTAGACATGCACGGTTGCCATCTGCGCCACGCCGATCAGCAGCCCCGGCAGCACGCCCGCCAGGAACAGCCCGCCGATCGACACCGTCAGCACCCCGCCCCAGACGATCATCAGGATCGACGGCGGGATGATGACGGCGAGCACTGCGGAGACGGCGGTGATGGCGACGGAGAAGCTGTCATCGTAGCCCTCCCGCCGCTGCGCATCGATGAAGATCTTGGACTGGCTGGCCGCGTCGGCGGTGGAACTGCCGGAGATGCCCGCGAAGAAGATCGAGAGCACGACATTGATCTGCGCCAGGCTGCCCGGCATGTGGCCGACGATGGCGCGGGAGAATCGCACCAGGCGGTCCGTGATCCCGCCGATGTTCATCAGGTTGGCGGCCAGCAGGAAGAAGGGTACCGCGATCAGGATGAAGCTGTTGAAGCCGTTGAAGGTCTCCTGCACTAGGATCATGGGCCAGAGGCGGTCTTCCAGCAGCAGCAGCGGCAGGCACGAAAGACCGAGTGCGACGGCGACGGGCACGCGCAGGAACAGCAGTCCGAAGAACCCGCCGAACAGGAACGCCGCGGCCTGCCCGGCCGTGAGGGTGGAGGCCATCATGCGCGCGGTTCCTCGGCACCGGTCAGCACCGCCAGGTCATCCCAGATGCGCTCGGCCATGAAGATCAGGAAGCTGAGGCCCGCGACGGGCCAGGCGATGTAGATGGTCCAGAGCGGGAGTTCCGCCAACTCGCTGATGCGGAACCAGGCGCTGTCCACGAATTCCCAGCCCCACCAGACGAAGACCAGGGCGAAGACCACGATGAAGAAGCCCGCCACCAGATCCGCCGCCGCCTTGCCGCGGCCCTTCAGGTTCGGGAAGAGGTCCACGTTGAAATGCGTGCCCTCCCGGATCGCGACCATGGCGCCGATCATCACGGTCCAGACCAGCAGGAAGCGGCTTGCTTCCTCCGTCCAGATGTAGCGCGGCAGCAGTTCGGTGAAGCGCGCGAAGATCTGCAGCGTGACAGGCGGGATGATGCTGGCGACCGAGAAGACCAGCAGCCATTCCAGGAAACGGGCATAGAGTTCGTTGAAGCGGCGAAGTGCGCCACGAACGCCGGATTGCGGCGCCATGCGATGATTCCTTGCAATCGGGCGGGGCAGGGCGGGGGGCGGGGTGGCGCGCGCCACCCCGCCCCTCAACTCACGAGGTGATGGCGTTGATACGGGACTGGATGCCCTCGGCATCGATTTCCCGCGCATAGGCGGCCATCACCGGCAGCACGGCCGCGTTCATCTGCGCGCGCTCGGTGAAGGGGATGCGCCGCAGCCGGCCGGCGGCTTCCAGCGCCGCCACCTTCTGCTCATCCTCGCTGCTCTCGGTCTGGCGGCCGAAGACGCCGGCTTCGCGACCCGCGCGCCGGATCGCCTCCTGCAACTCCCGCGGCAGCCGCGCGAGCGTCTGGGAGGAGAAGCAGAGCGGGCGGATGGTGATGGCGTGCTGCGTCATCAGCAGGTTCGGCCCCACCTCGAAGAACCGCATCTGCTCGACACCCGCGGCCTCGTTCTCGCCGGCCTCGATGACGTTGTTCTGGATGGCGTTGTAGACCTCGTTATAGGCGATGACCTGAGGCGCCATGCCGATCGCCTGGAAGGTGCGGCTCCAGATCGGCGCGCCCTGGACGCGCACGCGAAGCCCGCGCAGCTCCGCCATGTTGCGCGCGGGGCGGGAGGAGAAGATGTTGCGGATGCCGCCGCCGGCATAGCCGATCAGCTCCACCCGCGCGCGCCGCGCCACCTCATCCGCCACCGGCTTGAACAGATCCTGGTCCAGCACCGTGTTCCAATGCGCGAGGTCGCGGAACAGGAAGGGCGCGTCGATGAAGGGCGCCGCGCGGCTGAAGGTCGACATGTGCGCGGGGCTGACGATGGCGTAGTCCACCGCGCGGCCGGCCGACATGTATTCGAAGAACTGCTTCTCCAGCCCCAGGGAGCTGTTCTTGTGCATGACGAAGTTGATCGGCCGCCCGTAATACTGCTTCACCAGCTCCTCGAACCGCGTCATGCAGCGGTTGAAGACGTGGTCGTCATTGAACTGGCTGGCGCCGTTCAGCGTGACCGGGGCCTGGGCGATGACGACGTTGGGCGCGGCCAGCAGGCCGGAGGCAGCGGCGATGCCGCCGAGCAAGGCGCGACGTTCCATGAACTTTCTCCCCATTGGTGCGGCCGGGTCATGCGCCCGGCTCCGGCGGAGAGGCTAGCGCGGTCCCGCCCCGCTTGGGAACCGCCTAGTTACCGGGATTCCGCCACCCATTTGAGGATGTGCCGCGCCACCAGGCAGCGTGTTCCATCGGCCTTCACGACCTCGCAGGCCGCTTCGCTCCGCCCCCTGGTGCTGTCCGTGCTCTCCACGATGTAATGCGCGGTCAGCGTATCGCCCACGAAGACCGGCGCCAGGAATCGCACGCGGTCATAGCCGATCGAGACCGGCACCCCCTCCGCCCCCGCCGCGATGGCGCGCTGCGCGATGCGGGACGCGGTGGAGGACAGCAGCCCCAGCACCAGCGCCCCATGGGCGATCCGCTGTCCATAGGCGGTGCGGGCGGCATAGGCCTCGTCCACATGCAGCGGGTCATGGTCCCCGGTGATCTCCGCCGTCAGCAGCAGGTCGCGCTCCGTCACCGTCTTGCTGAAACGCTCCTCCGCCCCCGGCTCGATGCCGAGCTTCACAGCGCCGCCAGCCGGGGATTGGCGGGCTTGCCGGCCTTGCCCGCGATCTCTGCCGCCAGCCCCATCCGCGCCGGGTCGAACAGCCGCGCATCCATCGCCCGCAGATCGGCCGCCACCGCGGGCCGGAAGCCCATCCGCCCGGCCACCGCCTCCACGGTCAGCCCCGGCGCGATCTCCACCAGTTCCGGCCCCGAATCGCCCAGCCGGAACACCGCCGCCTCCGTCACATAGAGCACCGGCTGCCCCCGGCTGCGGGCATAGGCGCCGGAGAAGGTGATCTGTTCCACCTGCGCCACCGCCTTGGGTTTCCCCCCGGCCGTCAGCGTGCCACCGAACACCACGCGCTTGGCGTTCTGGCTGATGTTGATGAAGCCGCCCGGCCCGATCAGCTTGTCCCCGAAGCGGGAGACGTTGACATTCCCCGCCGCGTCGAATTCCGCGAAGGACAGGAAGGCCAGATCGAGCCCCCCGCCATCGTAGAAGTCGAACTGGTAGGGCTGGTCGAGCTGCGCATCCGGGTTCATCGCCGCCCCGGCATCCCCCCCGCTCGCCGGCGCGCCGCCGACATTGCCCTGCTCGTTGGTCAGGCAGATGGCGTCCAGGCACCCTTCCTCCGCCGCCACATTGGCGATGCCGGTGAAGATGCCGGAGCCGAGGTTGCAGATGGCGCGGGGGAACAATTCCAGCGCCCCGCGCCGGGCCACCACTTTCCGGGCGTCCTGCTTCAGCACGGGAATGTCGTCGAGCGGGATGCGGAGTTCGCCCGAATAGGCGGTGGAATAGGGCACCAGGAAGGTCTGTTCCTGCGCGGGCTCCACCACCACCAGATCCACCAGGATGCCGGGGATCTTCACCATCTTCGGGTGCAGCGTGCCCCGCGCCGCCATCCGCTTCACCTGCACCACCACGATACCGCCGCAGCGCTTCGTCGCCTGCGCCTCGCTCAGCATCTCCAGCGTCACCGCCTCCTGCTCCATGGAGACGTTGCCATCCTCATCCGCCGTGGTGCCGCGCAGGAAGGCGATGTCGATGTGATAGGGCTTGAAGAACAGCATCTCCTCGCCCCGCACGATCTCCAGCGTCACCAGGTCTTCCCGGGCGCAGGCGCTCTGCCGTCCGCCCTGCAGGCGCGGATCGACGAAGGTGTGCAGCCCGGTCTTCGTGAACAGCCCCATCCGCCCCGCCGCCATCTCCCGCATCAACTGGGAGAGTGCGCCCTGCGGCAGGGACCAGGCCTCGATCTCGTTGTCCAGGGCCATGCGCCCCACGGGCGGGCTGTTGACGAAGCTGCCCGCGATGTTGCGCCGCAGCAGCCCCTTCTGCGCCAGATGCCCCATGCCCCGATGGCCGCCATCGCCCACCCCCACGGGATGCAGCGCCGTGATCCCGCGCGGCGATGCCTCATCCCGGAAGCGCTGCCCGAGTGCCGCCAGCAGCGCATCCGGCACCGCATGGCCGCCGCCCGACCCGCCGATCAGCAGCGTGTCGCCATCCCGCACCAGCGAAGCCGCCTGCGCGGCCGAGACCCTGCGCATCCCGCCCATTCCCTCCGGTTCATTTGCGGCTACCCTATCCCCCAACCAACGGGGATGGAAACGCATGGACGGGCAGGTCACGCTGGCCAGGGATGGCGCCGTCGCGCTGCTGACGCTCGACCGCCCCGCCAAGCACAACGCCATCACCAACGCGATGGCCGACCAGTTGGCCGCCCATGCCCACACGATCAACGCCGATGACACGATTCGCGCCGTGCTGCTGGAAGGTGCCGGCCCCCGCGCCTTCTGCGCCGGCATGGACCTCAAGGCGATCGAGGCGTTTCCGACCGCCTGGGATTTCCGCCACCGCCCGGACTATCCCGGCGCCGTGCGCTCCATCCGCAAGCCCGTCATCGCCGCGCTGAAGGGCTGGGCGCTGGGCGGCGGCTTCGAACTCGCACTTGCCGCCGATATCCGCCTGGCCGCCCCCTCCACCCGCATCGGCTTCCCGGAGGTGACGCGCGGCTGGGTCGGCGGCGGCGGCGCGAGCCAGCTCCTCCCCCGCCTCATCGGCCAGGGCCAGGCCCTGCGCCTGCTGCTGACCGGCGACACCATCGATGCGGAGGAAGCCCAGCGCCTGCGCCTGGTCGAACAGATCGTCGCGGAGGATGCGCTGCCGGCCGCGGCCCGCGCGCTGTGCGAAAGGATCGCGTCCTTCCCCCCCGTCGCCACCCAGGCCGTGAAGGCCGCGGTGCGCCAATCCTTCGAGGCCCCGCTCACCGCCGGCCTCGCCTATGAGAACGAACTCAACGTCCTCTGCCTCGCGGCATTGCGTGAAGGGACCGCCCCATGATCGGCATCGGCATCATCGGCCTCGGCATGGCCTCCCAGCCCCACATGCTGGCGCTCAAGGACCTGGAGGCGGCGGGCCAGGCCCGCATCGCCGGCGGCTTCTCCCCGAGTGCCGATCGCCGCGCGGCCTTCGCCGCCCGCTGGTCGGTGCCGGTCTTCGACACGCTGGATGGCGTCATCGCCGCCAGCGACCTGCTGCTGGTGCTGACACCCCCCGGCACCCACCTGCCGCTGATCCAGGCCGCCGCGGCCGCGGGGCGGCATGTGCTGGTTGAAAAGCCGCTGGAGATCACCGCGGAACGCGCCCAGCGGATGCTGGATGCCGCCGGCGGCATCACGCTCGCGGTGGTGTTCCAGCACCGCTTCCGCCCGGCCTCGCTGCGCCTGAAGCAGGTGATCGATTCCGGCGCATTGGGGAAGCTTCTCTCCTGCTCCGCCTCCATCCGCTGGTGGCGGGACGCCGCCTATTTCGCCCAACCCGGAAGGGGAATGAAGGCGCGCGATGGCGGCGGCGTGCTGCTCACGCAGTCCATCCACACGCTCGATCTGCTGCTGCACCTCGCCGGCCCCGTGGACCGCCTGGCGGCCCTCGCCGTCACCAGCCCGCTGCGGTCCATCGATACGGAGGACATCGCGGCGGCCACCCTCCACTTCGCCAATGGCGCCATCGGCGTGCTGGACGCGACGACGGTGGCGGAGCCCGGCTTCCCCGAACGGATCGAGATCGCGGGCACCAGCGGCAGCGCCGTGCTGGTCGCCGAGCGCCTGGAACTCCACCTCAAGGGCCAGCCCGTCGAAACCCTGGACCGGGGCATGGCCGGCGGCGGCGGGGCGGACCCCATGGCCTTCGACCACGGCCCCCACCGTTCCATGATCGCGGAGGTCCTGGCGGCGATCGCGGAAAAACGTCCACCCAGCAACAGCGGTGCCTCCGGCCTTTTCGCTCAGCGGACGATCGAGGCCATTCTCCGCAGTGCGAAGGACGGAAGCTTCGTCACGCTGTAGCCCCCGCTTGAAGCCGGCCCGTCGCTGGCGCAACGTGGCCGTGATGGACAAGCCCGCCCTCGAACTCCCCGCCTTGCAGCTGATCGGCCTCCGCACCGAATTCCGCATCGGCGGCCAGTGGCACCCCGCCGTGCGGGACCTGTCGCTGACGCTGAACAGGAACGAGACGCTGGCCCTGGTCGGCGAAAGCGGCTGCGGCAAATCCGTCACGGCGCTCTCCGTCATGGGCCTGGTCCAGCCGCCCTATGGCCGCGTCGCCGCCGGCCGCATCGTGCTGGATGGCCAGGACATCGCGGGCCTGTCGGAAAAGCAGCTGGAATCCGTGCGCGGCAACCGCATGGCGATGATCTTCCAGGAACCGATGACCAGCCTGAACCCGGTCATGACCGTCGGCGACCAGGTGGCGGAGGCGCTTCGCCTGCATCGCGGCATGGATCGCCGTGCGGCGCTCGCCCGGGCGCGGGAGTTGTTCGAGGAGGTGAAGATCCCCTCCGCCGCCACCCGCCTGTCGGAATACCCGCACCAGTTCTCCGGCGGCATGCGCCAGCGCGTGATGATCGCCATCGCGCTGGCCTGCGAACCCGCGGTCCTGCTGGCGGATGAACCGACCACGGCGCTGGACGTCACGATCCAGGCCCAGGTGCTCGGCCTGCTTGCGGACCTTCGCGCGCGATACGGCATGGCGGTGGTGTTCATCACCCACAACCTCGGCGTCGTCGCGCAGATCGCGGACCGCGTCGCCGTCATGTATGCCGGGGAGATCGTGGAGCAGGGCCCGGTCGAGGCCATCTTCGCCAACCCCCAGCACCCCTATACCCGCGCCTTGTTCTCGGCGATCCCGCGCCTCGATGCCGCCGGCCAGGCGCTGTCCGCCATTCCCGGCCGCGTGCCGCCGCTGGATTCCATGCCCGCCGGCTGCCGCTTCGCCGCCCGCTGCCCGCAGAAGCGCGCGGGCTGCGAGCAGGAACAGGTCCTGGCCGAGACCGAGCCCGGCCACGCCGCCCGCTGCCACGTCGCCACAGGAAGGGTCTTCGCCAGTGCTTGATCCTGTCGGGAGGGTGGTCCTGATCACCGGTGCCACCCGCGGCATCGGGCGGGAGATCCTGCGCCGCCTGCACGGCTCCGGCTGGCTCGTCTCCGCCGGCATCCGCGGCAGCGCCTCGAAGCTCGCCGCCGGCCCCGACCTGATGCTCCACCCCTGGGATGCGGAGAAGGATGGCGCCTCGGAGGCCTGGGTGGCCGCCACCATGGCCCGCTTCGGCCGGATCGACGCCGTGGTGAACGCCGCCGGCATCAACCCCATGGGCCGCCTGCTGGATGAGGATGAGACCCCCATCGACCAGCAATGGCGCGTGAATGTGAAGGGCCCCATGCGCCTGATCCGCGCCGCCTGGCCGCATCTGGTGGCCGGCGGGCAGGGCAGGGTGGTCAACCTCGCCTCCCTCTCCGGCAAGCGCGTGGCCAACGAGAACCTCGGCTACGCCATGAGCAAATTCGCCGTGGTGGCGCTGACGCAGGAGGTCCGGCGCCTCGGCTGGGAACACGGCATCCGCGCCACCGCAATCTGCCCGGGCTTCGTCGCCACCGACATGACCGCCCGCGCCAAATGGCCCCGCGAAGCGATGAGCCGGCCGGAGGATGTGGCCGTGCTGGTGGAGACGGTGCTGCGCCTGCCGAACTCCGCAACTGTCGGGGAGATTAAGGTTAATTGCCGTTTCGAGGCGCTGGCATGACCGTCACCCGCCTGGTGGACCAGGACCGGCCCGCGCTTTCCTTCACCGTGGATGGGCTCGAAATCGTTGGAAAACAGGGGGATACCCTGCTGACAGCGATGCTCGCCGGCGGGCTCACTTATGTCCGGACCAGCGAATTCGGGGATGGCGGCCGGGCCGGCTTCTGCTGGATGGGCGCCTGCCAGGATTGCTGGGTTCTGGTGGAGGGCTCTGGAATCCGCCGCGCCTGCACCACATTGGCGAAACCTGGAATGAAGGTGATCCGTCGATGAAGACTGTGGTGGTGGTTGGTGCCGGCCCCGCTGGCATCCGTGCGGTTGAACAGCTTGTCCGGTCGGGCCTCCGCCCGATCTGGATCGACGAGGCGCCGGATGGCGGCGGCCGCGTCACCCAGCGGCCCCCCGCCGGCTTCACGCGGGATGCCGCCGCCCTCTACGGGGCGGATGCGGGCCGCGCGAAGCGCCTCCACGCGACGCTCGATGCGATGAAGCCGCGCACGGATTGGCGCCCGGACACGCTGGTCTGGAACATCCGCCCGGAAACCCGCACCCTCCAGACCCTGACCGGCGGCAGCGAACAGGGGGAGGTCAGCTACGACGCCCTCATCCTCTGCACCGGCGCGGTGGACCGCGTGGTGCCCTTTCCCGGCTGGACCATGCCCGGCGTCACCACGCTGGGCGGCGCGCAGGTGGCCCTCAAATCCCAGGGCGTGGGGATCGGCGTGTCGCCCGTCCTCATCGGCAGCGGCCCGCTGCTGATCCTGACCGCGCTGCAATACATCAAGGCCGGCGCGAAGCCTGCCCTGGTGCTGGACACCACCCATTTCCTGCAGAAGTTCTGGGAAACCTCCGGCCTGCTCTGGAACACGCCCACCTTCCTGCGCGGCGTGATGATGGATTTCCGCCTGCGCCTGTCCGGCGTCCAATACGTCGAGGATGCGACCCCCATCGCGATCGAGGGCGACAGCGCCGTCACCGCCGTGCGCTGGCGCGACACCGGCTGGAAGGAACATGTCACCCCCTGCGATGCCGTGGCGCTGGGCTGGGGCCTGAAGCCCGAAAGCCAGCTGGCCGACCTGGCCGGCGTGCCCTTCGACTACGACACGAAGCAGCAGAACTGGGTGCCCCGCCGCGATTCCGCCGGCCGCACGGCCGTGCCCGGCCTCTTCCTGGCCGGTGACGGCGCCGGGATCGGCGGCGCGGAGGTCGCTGAACTCGCCGGCGCCCGCGCGGCCCTCGCTTTGCTGGCCGACAACCACCTGCCCAGCGACGCCGCGCTGACGGTCCACCTGGACACGCGGCTGCGCACCGAAGCCCGCTTCCGCGCCGCGCTGGACCGCGCCTTCCCCTATCCCGCCAAGTTGGCGGCGAAGATGGCGGATGAGGTGTCGGTCTGCCGGTGCGAGGTGATCAGCGCCGGCGAACTCCGCGCCGCCGCCGCGGCGGATGCGCCGGAGATGAACCGCGCCAAGGCCTTCTCCCGCGTCGGCATGGGCCGCTGCCAGGGCCGCCTCTGCGGCCCGCCGGCTGCCGAGGTCCTGGCCGATGCGCTGGGCGTGAAGGTCGATCAGGTCGGCCGCCTGCGCGGCCAGCCGCCCGTCAAACCCATACCCGTTCAGTAGGTCGGATGCAGCAGGACGCCCCCAGCGTATCCGCTTGGCCGAAGGCGCCGCGCTCTGCCGCGGCGGTCGAGGCCGACCGGATACGCTGTGTCGAAACAGAGGTCATCATCATCGGGGGCGGCGGGGCAGGGACCTCCGCCGCCCTTCACCTGGCGCTCCGCGGCGTCTCCGTCATCCTGCTGGAACGTGGCCTGGTCGGCAGCCAGGCCACGGGATCGAATTACGGCGGCGTCCGCCAGCAGGGCCGCCACCCCGCCGGCATCCCGCTGGCCATCAAGTCCCGCGCCATCTGGGCGCGGCTCCCCGAACTGACCGACACCGACGCCGAATTCGACCCCTGCGGCCACCTGAAGCTGGCGCGGACGGAGGCCGAGGAGCAGTCCCTGCTGGACTGGAACGCCACCGCCGCGGAATACGGCCTGCGCCCCCGCATGATCGGCCGCAACGCCATCCGCGACCTGCACCCCTATTTCAGCGACACGGTCATCGCCGGCAGCCTGATGGAGGAGGATGGCACCGCCAATCCCCGCCTGCTGGCCCCCGCCCTGGCGCGCGCGGCGAAGGCGGCCGGTGCCTCCATCCGCGAACACCACGCGGTCACGGCGATGGCGCATGACGGCGCGCTGTTTCACGTCACCGCCAATGGCCAGGATTTCCGCGCCCCCTGGCTGCTGAACTGCGCCGGCTTCTGGGGCGGCCAGGTCGCCGCCAGCTTCGGGGAAGCCGTGCCCATCGCGGCGCTGCACCCCAACATGCTGGTGACGGAGCCGCTGCCCTATTTCCTGCGCAACAGCCTGGGCGTCGTCGGCGGCGATCTCTACCTCCGCCAGATTCCACGCGGCAACGTCATCTTCGGCGGCGGGCATGGGGAGGGCGACGAGGATGCACTCAGCACCCGCCCCACGCCGCAGGCGAGCTTCGGCGCCATGCAGCGCGCCATCGCCGTGCTGCCCGGCCTGCGCGATGCGATGATCATCCGGTCCTGGACCGGCACCGATGGCCAGATGCCCGACAAATTTCCCGTCATCGGCGCGTCGCACACGACACCAGGCCTGTTGCATGCCTTCGGCCTTTGCGGCGAAGGTTTCCAGACCGGGCCCGGCATCGGCGCCGTGCTGTCGGAACTGGTGATGGATGGCCGCACCGACGTGCCGCTGGACGCCTTCGACATCGGGCGCTTCAGGGTCCAGGATGCGGCTGCTTGAAAAAGCCCGGCCCGTCATCGGGCCTCGGGTTGAATGAACCGGCCCCGAAGGGGCCATCGACTGGGACGGGGAAGGCGAAAGCAATGCGAGGATTCAAGGCGGCGCTGCTCGGCAGCGTCATGGCGCTGGCGGCGGCCGTCGGCGCGGTGCCGAACGAGGCCCAGGCGCAAGGCCAGACGCTCCGCGTCGGCATGGCCGCGCAGGATGTCGGGCGGCTCGACCCGCATTTCGCCGTCTCCACCATCGACCGCGTGGTCGTGGCCTGGATGTTCAACGGCCTGGTCCGCTTCAAGCCCGGCTCCATCAACCCCGCGGAGATCGAGCCCGACCTGGCGGAGCGCTGGGAAAGCAGCGCGGATGGCAAGACCTGGACCTTCTTCCTCCGCCGTGGCGTGCAGTTCCATGGCGGCTTCGGGGAACTGACGGCGGAAGACGTGGTCTTCAGCCTGCGGAAATCCGGCACGGCCGCCTCCTCCGCCTTCGCCGCGGATTATCGCGCCTTCCAGAATGTGGAGGCGGTGGACAGCCACACCGTCCGCATCACGCTGCGGGAGAATGTTCCGAGCATGCTCGGCATCCTGACCAATTATTCCGGCGGCTACATCGTCAGCCGCCGCGCGGTGCAGGAACGCGGCGACGCCTTCGCCCGCAACCCGATCGGCACCGGCCCCTTCGCGCTGGATCGCGTCACGCCGAACCAATCCGCCGAACTCGTCGCGCACCAGCAGTATTTCCGTGGCGCGCCCCAGCTCGGCCGCATCTCCTACCGCTTCATCCCCTCCGACGCCTCCCGCGACCTGGCCTACCAGAACCGGGAGCTGGACGTGAATTACGGCCGCGCGGACCAGACCTGGCTGAACCGCACGCGCGCGCTGCCCAACACCGTGGTCGATGTCTTCGAACCCGGTGAGCTGGCAATCCTCAACCTCAACACCCGCCAGCCCCCCTTCAACGACATCCGCATCCGCCGTGCCCTCGCCCATGCCGTGAACCGCCAGGAACTGGTCCGCTTCCGCGGCCAGGACGTGACGCGGGAAGGGCAGAGCCTGGTGCCGCGCGGCTATCTCGGCTTCTCCAACGCCACGCCGCTGCTGCCCTTCGACAGCGCCCGCGCCCGCGCCCTGCTGGCGGAGGCCGGCCACCCCAACGGCCTGACCATCCGCGTCATCCACACGCAGCTGCCGGAAATGCTGACGATGATGCAGGTGCTGCAGCAGCAGCTGCGCCGGTCCGGCATCACGCTCGATCTGCAGGTGGTGGAACACGCGACCTGGCACCAGCAGATCCGGCAGGACCTTTCGCCGCTGGTCTACTACTCCGCGGCGCGCTTCCCGGTGGCGGACATCTACCTGACGCAGTTCTACCACGGCCGTTCGCGCGTGCAGACGCCGACGGCGGTGACGAACTTCTCCCATTGCGACCAGGCCGACAGCCAGATCGATGCCGCCCGCGTCTCCACCAACCCGGAGGAACAGAACCGCCTCTGGGCGGAAGCGCAGAAGATCCTGCTGGAGAATGTCTGCGGCGTGCCGCTGCTGGAAACCCTGCTGGTCTTCGCCCGCCGCGACAATGTCGACTACGGCTATGAGCTGAAGGGCAGCATGTCCCTCGGCCCGCTCATCACCGAAGCGACCCGCATCCGGTGATCGGCCGCACCCTCATCGCCCACGCCACGGCTCCCTCCCCCGCGCTTGCGGGGGGTCGCGGCACTGCCGCGACGCCGCAGGCTGGTTGGGGTGGGGGGCATCGGCACATTGGTGGGGGTTGCGCACACCAAGACCCGATCGCGCATACCCCATGATCGGCTTCGTCCTCCGCCGCCTTCTCGCCGCGATCCCGACGCTGATCGCGGTGCTGACGCTGGTCTTCGTCATCGTCCGCATCGTCCCCGGCGATCCCGCCCTCGTCATCCTCGGCGACCAGGCAACGCCGGAGGCGATCGCGGCGCTCCGCACCCGCCTCGGCCTCGATGCCTCCCTGTGGGAACAGTATTTCCGCTTCATCACCAATGCGCTGATGGGCGATTTCGGCAACTCCATGGTGACCAACCGCCCCATCATGGCGGAGGTCGCCGCCGTGCTGCCCCACACTATCGACCTGACGGTGGCGGCGATGATCTTCGGCATCATCGTCGGCGTACCCGTCGGCATCTGGGCCGCGCTGCACCGCAACGGCATCATCGATGTCGGCGCGCGCATCCTCTCCCTGATCGGGCTGTCCTTCCCCGTCTTCGTCTCCGGCATTTTTCTTCTGTTGGCCTTCGCCCTGCACTGGCGGATCTTCCCCGTCATCGGCAGCGCGAACCTGGAGGATTACGGGGACCGCCTGCACAAGCTGATCCTGCCGGCGATCACGCTCGGCCTCGTCATGGCCGCCTACATCACCCGCGTGACGCGCAGCGCCATGCTGCAATCGCTGGGGGAAGACTACATCCGCACCGCCCGCGCCAAGGGCGTGCCCTGGCGCCGCGTCGTCTGGGTGCATGGCCTGCGCAACGCCTCCATCCCCATCGTCACCGTGGTCGGGCTCTATGTCGGCATCCTGCTCGGCAATTCCGTGCTGACGGAGATCGTCTTCAACCGCCCCGGCCTCGGCAAGATCATCGTCGGCGCGCTGAACCAGCGGGACTACACGATGCTCCAGGGCCTCATGGTCATCTACTGCTTCCTGATCGTGGTGGTGAACCTCGTCACCGACCTGCTCTACGGAATCCTCGACCCCCGGGTGAAGCAGGCATGAGCGCGTCCGACACGACGGGTGAGCTTGTCGCCCCCGCCGCCATCCCCGCCTGGAAGCGGGCACTCGGCAAGGCGCGCAGCAACCCGACAACCCTGGCCGGCGCGCTGATCTGCCTGGCGATCCTCCTGGCCGCGGTGCTCTCCCCCTGGCTCGCCCCCTATGACCCGGCGGAGCAGGACATCATCAACCGCCTCCAGCCGCCCTCCGCCGAATACTGGCTCGGCACCGACCAGTTCGGCCGCGACATCCTCTCCCGTCTCATGTGGGGCGCGCGCATCTCGCTCACCGTCTCGCTCGGCGCCATCGCCGCCGCCATGGTCATCGGCGGCGCCATCGGCCTGGTCTCCGGCTATATCGGCGGGAAGTTCGACCTGTTCGTGATGCAGGTGATGGATGTGCTGCTCTCCTTCCCTTCGCTCATCCTCGGCCTCATCGTCGTGGCGCTGCTGGGGCCGGAGCTGGAGAACCTGGTGGTCGCCATCGCGCTGACCGCCATCGCCCCCTTCGCCCGCGTCGCCCGCGCCCCCACCATGGCGCTGAAGGAACGCGCCTTCGTGGAGGCCGGCCGCGCGCTCGGCTTCAGCCACACCCGCATCCTGTTCCGCCACATCCTGCCGAACATCCTGTCGGAGGTCATGGTGATGGGCACGCTCTGGCTGGCCACCGCCGTCCGGGTGGAGGCGTCGCTGTCCTTCATCGGCCTCGGCGTGAAGCCCCCCACCCCCACCTGGGGCGGCATGACGCGCGACGGGTTCGAGAACATCCTCGACGCCCCCTGGCTGGCGGTGTTTCCCGGCGTCGCCATCCTGCTCCTCGTCCTCGGCCTCAACATGGTCGGCGACGGCCTGCGCGACGCCACCGACCCGAAGCTGAGGAACGAATGAGCCCGGTCCTCGAGGTCACGAACCTCCGCAAGCACTTCGTCTCGAAGAAGGGCTTCCCGACGCCGAGGACGGTGACGGTCCGCGCGGTGGAGGACATCTCCTTCACCATCAACCAGGGTGAGGCGTTCGGCCTGGTCGGCGAATCCGGCTGCGGCAAATCCACCGCCGCCCGCGCGCTGCTGCGCCTGATCGAACCCGATGGCGGCAGCGTGCGCTGGAAGGGGGAGGATGTGCTGGCCGCGCGCGGCCCTGCGCTGAAGGCGCTGCGCCGTCGCATGCAGATCGTCTTCCAGGACCCCTATTCCTCGCTCGATCCCCGGCAATCCATCGGCTCCGCGCTGATCGAACCCATGGCCGTGCACGGCATCGCGGAGGGTGCGGAAGCGCGCCGCCGCGCCGGTGCGCTGCTGGAGGAGGTGGGCCTTCCCGCCGCCGCCCTCGACCGCTTCCCGCATGAATTCAGCGGCGGCCAGCGCCAGCGCATCGGCATCGCCCGCGCGCTGACGGTGGAGCCGGAACTCATCGTCGCCGACGAACCCGTCTCCGCCCTCGATGTCTCCGTCCAGGCGCAGGTCCTCCTGCTCATGCAGGAACTCCGCAAGCGCCGGGGCCTGTCATTCCTCTTCGTCAGCCACGACCTCAGCGTCATCCGCTGGTTCTGCGACCGCGTGGCGGTGATGTATCTGGGCCGCATCGTGGAGGAAGGGCCGGCGGCGCGCGTCCTGGCCAACCCGCTGCACCCCTACGCCCAGATGCTGCGCGACGCCTCCCCCATCCCGGATCCGTCCCGCCGCGGCGTGCTGCCGCGCATCATCGGGGAGATTCCGAGCGCGGCGAACCCACCGCCCGGCTGCCCCTTCCACCCCCGCTGCATCCACGCCATGCCACAATGCTCCCGCGACATGCCCGCCTGGACCAGCGCGGAGGGGCAGAACCAGGGCGGCGTCGCCTGCCACCTGCACGGCTGAACACACCGCCGCCGGATTGCCACCCATCGTCGCGCCCGGCATCGTCCCCTCTGTCCAGGACAGAACAACGATGCCCAGCACGCTCTTCACCCCCATCACCCTCGCCGGTCGCGTGCTGCGTAACCGCATCGCCTACGCTGCCATGTCCACCCGCTTCCCCGCGGGCGGCCGCGTCACCGACACGCTGGTGAACCACCTGGCCGCCCGCGCCGCCGGCGGCGCCGCGATGGTGATCACGGAGGCCCTCTGCGCCGCCCCCTCCGCCGCCACCGCCGTCCGCATCGCCGCCTATGACGACGCGACGCGCCCGGGGCTGGAGAAACTCGCCGCCGCCATCGCCCGTCACGGCGCGCTGCCGATCGGCCAGCTCTGGCATGGCGGCAGCGCCCATCACGGCGCGCGGGGCCTCGATTCCGTCGGCGCCTCCGCCGTCGCGGATGGCATGTCCTGGACCGTCCCCCGCACCCTGACGGCCACCGAGATCGAAGGCCTCATCGAGGATTACGCCGAGACCGCGCACCGCCTGCTCCGCGCCGGCTTCGCGGGGGTGGAGGTCTCCGCCGCCCATGGCTTCCTGCCGTTGCAGTTCCTCTCCCCCGTCACCAACCGCCGCACGGATGATTGGGGCGGCGACATCCAGGGCCGCACCCGCTTCACGCGGGAGATCATCCGCGCCATCCGCGCCCGCTGCGGCGCCGGCTTCATCGCGGCCCTCAAGATGCCCGCGCATGATTTCGTCCCCGGCTCCATCGACCAGGCGGAGGCCGCGCGCCTGGTCGCCGCCATCGTCGCCGATGCGCCGCCCGATGCCCTGACCTTCAGCCAGGGCAGCCACGCCCATGGCTGGGCGCTGCACCGCCACGCGCCGGACATGCACGAACCCGTCGCCCCCTATCGCGACCTGGTCGCCGCGATGCGCGACGCCGCCGGCCCTGTCCCCATCGGCTTCATCGGCCGCGTGCCGACGCCCGCCTTGGCCGAGGACCTGCTCGCCAGCGGCACCGCCGACCTCATCATGCTGGCCCGTCCGCTGCTGGCCGATCCCTTCTGGCCTGCCAAGGCGGAAGCGGGCCAGGCCGACGCCATCACCCCCTGCATCCACTGCAACACCTGCTGGGGGGAGATCCATCGCGGCGCCGCCATCGCCTGTTCGGTGAACCCGCATATCGGCACGCCGCGCGATGCCGCCCCCGCCGTCCCCCGTGCGCCCGTGGCGAAGCGGATCGTGGTGGTCGGCGCCGGCATGGCCGGCCTCCAGGCCGCGACCGCGGCGGCGGAGCGCGGCCACGCCGTGACGCTGCTCGGCACGGGGCAGGGCGGTGCGGCTTCCCTCCATGCCCGCCTGCCCGGCTGCGGGGACATCCAATCCGCCATCGCGCAATCCGCGCGCCGCGCGCGGCTGGCCGGCGTGGAATTCCGCCTCGGCGCGCCGGCCTCGGCCGCCGATGTGCTGGGGCTGCGACCCGATGCGGTGGTGCTGGCCACCGGCGCCACCATGGTCCCGCCGCCGGGCTTCACGGACCAGGATGGCACGGCGCTCGACATCCGTGCCGCCAGCCAGGCGCTGCTCGCCGATCCTGCACGTCGCGGCAGCCTGGCCGTGGTCTTCGACATGGATGCGACCCCCGGCGCCTATGATGCGACGCTGCTGATCGCGCGGCACTTCGACCGCGTCATGCTGGTCACGCCGCGGGAGGTCATCGCGCGGGACAGCCCCGTCCTGACCATGCAGGCCATCCATCGCCGCCTGGCCGCGGCCAAGGTCTGGATCATGACCTGCCAGGAACCCATCCGCCTGGCCCGTGGCGCCCTGACGCTCCGCCACCTGCTGACGGGGGCGGAGACGGAGATCCCCGGCGTCGCCCTCTTCGCCCATGCCACGCCGCGTGCGCCCCGCGACGCGCTGATGGCGCCCCTGCTGGCGGCGGGCGTGAAGGTCAGGGTGGTGGGCGATGCCCTCGCGCCCCGCCTGATGATGTCCGCGGTGCGGGAGGGCCAGGCCGCCGGGGAGGCCGCCTGAAGGCAGCGCCTCGGGGCGGGTGCTGCCGGACCATCGTCAATCAGATCGGGGCCTGCCACCCGATGGAGATGGAACGGCTGCTCGCGATCCGCAGCGGCGCGTCACGCCTCCTTGGCCGCTGACAGGCGCACGCGGACGCCCTCCGCCTCTCCAGCGCCCAGCGCCCAGCGGGCGGCGGCCGAGGGGCTGCGCAGCCGCATGCTGGACGAGGCGCGAGCCCTTGGTGCCCGCATCGTCGCGCTGGAGCAGGAACTGGACCGGCTATTCGCGGGCGGGACGGCGGATACGGGAAGCCTGGCCGCCCTGACCGCCTCGCTCGGCTCCCCCAGCGGGAGGCTCCGTGAGGTTCACCTCACCACGCACATCGCCATGCGGGATGCTCTCCGGCCGGAGCAGCGCGCGCTCTATGCGCAACTCCGTGGCTACGGGAGCGGGCACCGGTAACGCCGCGTGCCAGCACCGCGGGCGCCTGCTCCTCGTCCGTCCCGAACCCTCCGCCACCAGTCAGGGATCGGGGGGGCGTAGGCATTATTTCCTTGATCGCGCGAGCCGCCCGGGGCATTATCCATTGGCTAGGCGCCACAGCCGCGCCTGCCGGGATAAACACTGAACGTCCGTTCAGCGAATTCAATGCCCCCCGGCCAGGATATCCTGACCGCGCGCTCAGCTAATCCACCCGCGCGCCCGAAAGCTCCACCGCGCGCCGCCACTTCTCCAACTCCCGCCGGTGGAAGGCCGTCGTCGTCGCCGGGTCGCTCGCCACCACCGTCGCGCCAAGGTCCAGCAACCGGTCCCGCACCTGCGGGCGATTGAGGGACGTCCGGATTTCCGCCGACAGCCGCTCGATGAAGGGCGTGGGCGTGCCCGTGGGCGCGAAGAAGATCACCCAGGCCGCCGCATCGAAGCCCGGCACCGTCTCCGCCACCGCCTGCACGTCCGGAAGCTTCGGCGACCGCTGGGCGGAGGTCACGCCGATCGCCCGCAACTGCCCGCCGGAGAGGAAGCCGGGGAGGGAGGGCAAGCCCTCCACCGCCACCTGCACCTCATCCTGCATCACCGCCTGCACCGCCTGGGTGCCGCCGCGGAAGGGGACATGCACCATGTCGATGCCCGTCGCCGCGCGCAGCAGCTCCACCGCCAGATGCGCCGTCGATCCGGCGCCGGAGGACCCGTAGTTCAGCGCCCCCGGCCTGGCCCGCGCCGCCGCCACCAGATCGGCGATGCTGCGGATAGGCCCGTTCGGGTTCACCACCACCACCTGCGGGAAGGACACGGTATGCGACACCGCCACGAAATCCCGCGTGGCGTCATAGGGCAACGTGCGGAACAGGAAGGGATTGATGCCCATGGTGCCGGGGGAGCCCACCAGCAGCGTCTGCCCATCCGGCCGCGACCTGGCCACGAACTCCGTGCCGATATTGCCGGAGGCGCCGGTGCGGTTGTCGACCAGGAATTGCTGGCCTAGCCGTTCGGACAGATCCGTCGTCACCAGCCGGGCCACCACATCGGTCGCCGACCCCGCCGTGAAGGGGTTCACCAGCCGCACCGGGCGGTCCGGCCAGGGCGCCTGCGCCCTGGCGCCCTTCAGCGCGGGCAGGGCAAGAGTCGCGGCAAGCAGGCTGCGTCGGAACATGGTCAAGGCACCCCCGGTTGGCGCGCCAACTCCGCGGTCTGCGGGCGCCGCTGTCAAGCATCTCAAGCCCTCTCCCCCCAACGGGGGGAGAGGGTTGGGTGAGGGGGGGCGTCAGGGGTAATAGAAAGAAGATCAGTCACTTAACGCCAGCAGATCGGTGGGGAAGGCGCTGCCTTCCCCACACCCCATCCGCCAGGGCCGAACCGGCCCTGGACCGTCTCGAATCAAGCCACCCCGCCTTCACAGCACCCGCAACCCGCGCGATGGTCCGACCCATGAAAACCCACGACGTTCTCGTCGCCGGCGCCGGCGCCGCCGGCCTCGTCGCCGCCCTCGCCGCGGCCGAACGCGGCGCCCGCGTGCTCCTGCTCGATTCCGGCCAGCCCTCCACCTTCGCCACCTCCGGCGGCCTCTTCTCCGCCCCCGGCACGCGCTGGCAACGCGAAGCCGGCATCGAGGATTCGCCGGACCTCTTCATCCAGGACGTCCGCGCCAAGAACGGCGATACCGTCCCCGACCTTCTGCTGCGCACCGTCGCCGAAGGCGCGGCCGCCACGGCCGAGTTCATCGACGGCCCCGCCGGCGTGAAGCTGCACCTCCACACCACCACCAACTGGCCCGGCCACGCCGTGAAGCGCCTGCACGCCACCGCCGGGGAGAGCGGCGCCGAATTCAACACCCTGCTCCGCGACGCCCTCGCCCGCTTCAGCACCATCACCTTCGAGGACGGCGCGGAAGTCACCGCCCTGCTCCCCGGCATCACCGGCGCCACCTTCACGCGCGACGGCGCCACCCACCATGCGGAGGCCGGCGCCACCATCCTCGCCACCGGCGGCTATGGCGGCGCGCCGGACCTGCTGGCGCGCTTCGCTCCCCCCGCCCGCCACGCCGTCCATGCCGGCGGCGCCGGCTCCACCGGCTTCGGCGTGCGCGTCGCGGCGGAGCTCGGCGCGGAGATGCAATGCATGGACGCCTATCAGGGCCAGCCCCACGTCTCGCCCCACCTGATCGGCACGGTCCGCCCCCGCTACGGCGCCTCCCTCCCGGCGCTCGGCTCCGTCATGGTGAACCGCGAAGGTCGCCGCTTTTGCGCGGAGGATATGGGCCCGTCGGAGATGACCGGCGTCCTGCTCTCCCAGCCCGGGGGCCGCGCCATGGAGATCTGGGACGAACACGCGCAACAGGCCGCGCAGGCCGGCGGCCCCTTCCGTCGCGCCGTCGAACTCGGCGCGATGCGTCGGTTCGAGACGGTGGCCGCGATCGCCGCCCATTTCAGCCTGCCGGAGGCCGTGCTGGCCGAAACCCTCGCCCACGCGGTGGCCTGCGCGAAGGGGGAGGCGACCGACCCCTTCGGCCGCCGCAACTGGAAGGCCCCGATCGCCGCGCCCTTCCATGCGGCGGAGATCACCGGCGCCCTGGCCCATACCCAGGGCGGCGCCCGGGTGGACCAGGCCGCCCGCGTGCTGCGCCCCGATGGCACCGCCATCCCGCGCCTCTTCGCCGCGGGCGGCGTCGCCTGCGGAATCAGCGGCACCGGCACCGCGGGCTACATCCCGGGCAACGGCCTGGCGCAGAGCTTCGTGCTCGGCTTCCTCGCCGGCCGCGCGGCGGCGGGCGCGTGACGGCGCCGAGCCCCCGCCTTCAAAGTCCCTGCATCCAGGTCTGCGTGCTGGACCGGCTGACCGGCCATTGCATCGGCTGCGGCCGGACGGGGGAGGAGATCGGCGCCTGGTCCCTGCTGCCGGAGGTCGCGCAACGCCGCCTGCTGGCCGCACTGCCCGCCCGCCTGGCGGCGCTGGAGGCCCGCGGCCTCCGCGCCGACCTCACGCCCCGCCTGCCGCCGGCCTGACGGGGGGGGCGCGAAAACGGTGCTAAACGTCCTAAATCGGCATAATACCAACGCCCTCAACGGTTGACCTGTGCGTAGTCGCGGGTGGCGATGGAGGTGATGCGGCTTGGATCGTTGATGAGGGCGTTCCAGGCATCGCAGCACGCATCGACGATAGCGTCGTAGGTTTCGTAGACCCGGTTGCTGAGCTGGTTCTGGCGCAGGAACTGCCAGACGTTCTCGACCGGGTTCAACTCGGGCGAGTAGGGCGGCAATGGTAGCAGGCTGATGTTCTCCGGGACCTGGAGCTTGCCGCCGGTCTGGTGCCAGCCCGCGCCATCGAGAGTGATGACGGCATGGGCGCCTGGAGCGACATGACGGCTGATTTCTTCGAGGTGTAGCGACATG
>NZ_FOSQ01000023.1 GCF_900114315.1 Falsiroseomonas stagni DSM 19981 | reverse complement strand
CCGCTACGGGCCTGAGTTGTCGTCGTTGTGGTGGCGGTTGGGTAGCGCGAGCGGAGCCGCGACGCTGGGTTCGTGGCGGCTATCTGCCGCAAACTATGGTATGCGGCCTTCGTCCGGCGGCTGTCAGGCAGGTGCCGCCAGGAGCTTTGGCAGGCGGATCAGGTTGTAGGCCGCCACCCTCAGCGTGAAGCTCCATCCGACCCGCTCAAGGCCTCGTAGCAGCGTCCGGCGCATGCCACCGATCTCCTTGCCCCAGCCGAATACCTCCTCGATCCGCTTGCGGATGCGCTGGCTGACCGCGTAGCCGGGGTGGCGCGTGGTTCGCCCGTCAATCGCCGAGCGCCGGCCGTTGGTGTGCTGCGCCACATGCGGCGTCACCCCAAGGTCGCGCATGGCCGCCACGAAATCCCTGGTGTCGTAGTTCTTGTCCGCGCCCAGCGTGCTGCGCGGCGCGCGATCCAGCCCCGCCATCATGGTCTTGCCCGCATCCCGCTCGGCGGTCCCGGTCGCCCGTGTCGTGGTGGCCGCCACCACCAGGCCGTGCCGGTTCTCCATGACCACATGCCCGGCATAGCAGAGCTTCGATGCCTGCCCGTTCGACTTCCGCGCCAGCCGCGCATCGGGATCAGTCTTCGAGGCGTGGGTCTCGTTGCTGCGCTTCTCGCCGTGGAAGTCACGCTCGCCGTTGCGGCCAGGGCCGGGCGGCGCGCCGGAGCCATCCTTCGGCCGGAAGCTCTTCATCGAGGCCCAGGCCTCGATCAGCGTGCCATCCACGGAGAAATGCTCCGACGACAGCAGCGGCTTCACCTGCGGGTCGGCCAGCACGGCCGCGAAGAACTTGGCCGCCACCTCGCCCCGCAGCAGCCGGTCCCGGTTCTTCGTGAACACCGTCACGTCCCACACCGGCGCGTCCATCGACAGCCCGATGAACCAGCGAAACAGCATGTTGTAGGTCACCTGTTCCATCAGCCGGCGCTCGGACCGCACCGAGTAGAAGGCCTGCAACAGCAGTGCTCGCAGCAGCTTCTCCGGCGCGATCGAGTCCCGCCCGCCGGCGGCGTAGAGCGCATCGAAATCCCCGGACAGCCGCTCCAGCGCCGCATTCACCAGCACCCGAATTGCCCGCAGCGGGTAATCCGGCGGCACCAGCGCCTCCGGGCTCACATAGCTGAACATCGACCCCGTCTGCCGATCCGAACCACGCATCGCCCGACCCACCCCCGCCCGATACAGCGAATCAGGTCACAGCCGTTCTGAACAGCCGAATTTCCTCAGCCTGTTAGGCGCGAGTTGCCACAGATCGCTGCCGGCAGAGCGCCGCAGCGAGAGCGTTCCGGCGATCCTTATCTCCGCCAGCGCGGTGGAAAGCTGCGCGGCGATGCGCAGCGCGGCCGTGGCGCGTTGCCCCGCGGCGGTTTCGGTCAGCCGCGCCTCGGTGACCTGGACCGAAAGGCCAGCGACGGTTGGCGGGTTGAGCGTCCCGTCGCCGCGGACGGGCCAGTCGAGGCCCAGCAGATGCACCGCGTCGGCCATTCGCTGCTTCCTTCCCCGCCTGGCTCAGTCCCAGCCGCGGACGCGCGCGGGATCCGTCAGGCGGCGCCCGCCGCCCGGCTGCGGCGCGACCCCGGGCACGAGCAGGTCGCCCGGCGCGAGCAGGATCGCGTCCGCGTCGGCCCTGTCCGCGGCCATGACGACGGGCTGGTCCGCCGGCCATTCGGCCATGGTGCCCAGCCGCGGCACCGCGGGCTGCAGCAGGATGGCGAAGGCCCCGTCCGTGGCGCGGTAGGCCGAGTCCGGGGGCGAGAGCAGGCCACCGCCGCCGGTGGGCTGGTACTGGCTGTCGCGGCGGATCGCGGCGATCGGCATGCCGACCGCGCTCTCCACCTCGCGCAGCGTCGTGCACGGGCTGACGAAGCGCGGCTGCGATTCTCCGGCGACGCGGACCGGGATCAGCAACTCGATCCAGCCCCGCCCCTCCAGCGCGCCGGTTGGCACGGCCGTGGCGTTGCGCCCGCCGGGCACGCGCTGCGCCAGGCCGAGGTCATCGGTTCCGATCGCGCCTGTCCAGCCGAAGGTCCGGACAGGCAGCGTCGGTGGGCCTGATGCCGCCGTTCCCCAAGCCATGAATTCGAGTTGACGGCGCGCGGGCGCATTTGCGTCGATGTCGGCGACGTGGCCCGGCAGCAGGCGGCAGGCTACCGACCGGATCCATTCCACGCGCTGGTCGGTTGGCGGCAGTTCCTCTTCGTTCGTCAGCGCGAGGACGATGCTCATCGTCGCGGCGATCGGGGCGAAGACCTGGGCGCCGAGCCGCCGCTCGAAGGTGGCGGCGCAGCGCCACGCCTGCTCCCCGCATGGCTCCTCCCGCACTGCCTCGCCGCGCTGATGGGTCCACCGCGTGAAATCCTGCGGCACCGGGACGCCCGGTACCTCGTCGCGCAGTTCCGCCTGCTGGAGCAGCGCAAGGACGACCTGCATGTCGGCCGCCGTCCAGCCATCCGCGGCCGGGATGGTCCAGTCGATGCGGGCCAGTTGGGGCGGCCGCGGGTTCCTGCCCGCGTCGGACAGGCTGGTCATTGTCATGCGCAGCCGCATGCCCGGGACGACGGCGATGGCGCTTCCGCCGGGGGAGGGCAGGTAGGTGAGCGCACCATTCAGGTCGGCCGGCGATGCTTCCCGCCCCGCACAGGCGCCGAGCAGCGTGAGGCAAAGGCCAGCCAGCGCCGCGTGCGCGCCGTGCCGCCACGCTGTGTGCCCCGTTCGCGCGTTCACTGGCGCGTCCGATTGATTCGTCATGCCTCTCGATCCCCCAAGATCGTCTCTTCCGGACAGGCTGCGCCAAGCGCCGGCGCGAGTCCGGCGAGCAGCGCGGCGAGTTCGCATCCGCCGGGCGGCGCGCCGGGCAGGCCCCAGCGCGCCAGTCGGTAGGATGATGTCGGCCGCACGGCTTCTCCCCGCCTAGTCAGGCACCACTCCCCTGCTGCATCCAGATCCAGGCCGAGCCGCTGCACCGGGGCCGGCAGCAAATGGTCGAACGGTGCGCAGAGCGCCGGCGCTGAGGCTGCTGCGGCCACGAGGTCGATGCCCATGAGTGTCTGCACCGTGACCCGCGTCGCGGGTCCGCCAGGGAGGTCCGAGAGCGTCGCAGCATGATCCCGTGCATCGGGCAGCGGCCTGGTTGGCAGCCACAGCGCCACATCGGCGCCCGTCCGGCGGAGGACCTCCTCCGCCACGCTCCCCGTGAGCGGCGCCGTGCAGGCTGGTGCCAGCATCGCGTCCGCCGAGCAGGAATCCGCGGCCCTCGCCAGCAATGTCGTCAGGTGCGGCGCAATCGCCTGGCTCGCGCCGCCCTGGCGAAGCGCGATGGGCCGAGGCCCGCCGAAAGCCAGGCGACCGGCTTCCAGCGGCAGGAGAAGCGCGAAGGGCCGGCCGGCCGGCACCCGGAGCAACCACCGCTGACGCGGGAGCCGGATCGCGGTCGCATCGCGCACGCTGGCGGAGGGCGTGACGATCAGGTCAGCGTCCAGCCGATCGATGGTGAGCCCTTCCGGGAGGTTGCGCCGCAGCACGAGGGCCAGAAGCGACGCGCCTTCCGCGCGCAACTGCCGGCCGGCGGCGCTGATGCTGGCGGCCAGGGCTTCAGCGGGCGCGGTGGCGTCTGCCTCGCCCCTCGACAGGAGCGCAAGGATGATCGGGGAGGCAAGGCTCAGCGCCCCGATCGCCGGCCTCATCCCTGGCGGGGGCGGCACGGCGACCAGGTCGGGCGACGAGAAACGCCAGGAGACGGCCAGCGCATCATCGTTCCGCAGCAGGTCCTGGTGCGGCACGTGCAGGGTCGGCGCGAGCGCCCCGAGGACCTGTGCGACGACCTGCCCGCCATCCTGCCAGGATGGCGCCGTGCCGGTGAGGCTGTCGCCCACATCGAGCGCGGCGGCCGGCGCGATTCCCGCGGCGTGCAGCGCGGCGCAGAGGTCGAGCACAGCGCCCGACCAGCGCGCGGCTTCGGGGCTGGGCCGCCGCGCCAGATCGGCCTAGAGCCCGCCGAACACCAGCAGCGGCGACGACCGCGTGACCGGTTGCGGCGCCGCTGCGCCGGCGGCTGGGAAGGCGATGGGCGGCGCGGCCAGCAGGCCAGCGAGGTTGAAGAGGTGGCGCCGCGAAAGCGGCGGGCCTTCGGGGATGCCGATGGCACGCGGCAGTGGCATCGGCATCGCTGCCTGCTCTTTTCGCGGGCGACGGCCGCCGCGCGTTCACCGATCGATTGAGACCGTGCGATGACGGGATTTCAATACGTAATCGCATTATTAACGCTATGTTAAGAATCGAGGCGGGCACATCCGACACCGCGCCAGCCGCCCGCTCTACGCGCTCCGCTGCCCTATCGAGTGCTGCATCATCCGCTTCAACAACAGCCGCCGCGTCGCCACCCGCTACGAGCAGACCCCCGACAGCTTCCTTGGCTTCGCCACCCTCGCCGCAATCCGTCTATGGATCAGGTTCTTCCACACCGCCTGACCGTGTCGCCAGAGCAGCGCAGCATGCTGCTGACGCTGCCGTTGGTCGTGTCCCGTGTAGCCGCCATGTGAACGTGGCAATCATCATCCTACGGCGCGACCATCACCGCCCCCTCAGGTGCTGACCTGATAGGTCCAATCCGCCACGACGAGCCGCCCCTGGCCGCCACGAAGCGCAGCCGCCAGATTCTGCGCCGCAGCGCTGTCCGGGGCGATGGTCCGCGTCGCCTGCCCGCTCTCCGGTGGCACGGACAGCACCGGCGGTCTCCCGAGCGGCTGGCTGATGGCAAGGATCCGCTCATCCTCCGACGGGGCGGCACGAGGGCCTCGGAGGCGAAGCCGCAGATCCGATCCGCCGGGCGGCAGCGTGAGTTCCTGCCCGGCTGCCAGCATGCCGGGCTGCCGCAGGTTAGGCAGCAGCATGTCGATCATGCCGCCCTGCCCGAGTGCGAGCACGGTGACCTGGCAGGGCTCCTCGGCGCGCAGGCGCAGCATCAGTCGTTCACCCGCCCTGAAGACCCGCCGATCGCCGAGCACCGCCAGCATGCGCCCGGCCCCGGGGGTCGGGCGGACCCAGTCGAGTGCTGCGCCGACGGCCCGTACCCCTACCTCGCGCGCCTCAGTAACGTAGGGAACGCCGTGGTGGGTCAGCCGTAGCGCCGGCATCTCGCGCGCGATGGTGGCGAGTTCCTGTGGAAGCAGGCGGTTCGCCTCCGTCGCGCTAGCCGTCGCACCGATCCGCTGCACGACACGGTCGCGGAGCGATCTGGTGAAGGGCTGGCTGGTGACGATGACGAAGACCATCGCTTCGCCCGCCGGTTCCCGCAGGCGGAGGGTGAAGTTGTCGATGCCGGGCCGCGGAAACATCAGCGGCGATCCTGCGGCAACCTCCGCCGGATCCTGCGGCATGCCGCGGCGGTCGCCAGGCAGCGAATCAGGCGGGAACAGCCACTCGGGGCGGCCCGTGGCGGAGATGCCGACGATCTGCACATAGCCCGGGGCCGTCGTCTCGACGCCGATCTGGGCAAGGTCGCCGAGCGCATAGCGCCGCTCCGCCCGATCCAGCCAGGCATGAACCTGGCCGGGGAAGGGTTGAGGGCCCGGGTCATGCGGCGGCACCAGTTCCAGCACCTCGGGCCGCATGCTCCGTGTCAGGAAAAGCGGTGGTGGCGTCGCGCGGTCGAACTCCCCGACGACGCCACCGAGCGATCGGGGGCTGCCCACGGGTTGAGCCGATGCCAGGCGCGATCCCGCTGCGACCAGCGCCATGCCGGCGACGCTGCGTCGGGTGAGCAGGGGACGGGTCATATCGCTCTCCGTCTTCAGGACGTGGGGGATCAAGCGGGTGTCATCGGGCAGAGGCCGGGTGGGACCGTCATGGCGCCTGGGCGCTCCAGCAACTCGGCAAGGCCGAGGGCGGCGTTCGGGAACTCGGCATCCTCCGCGAAGCGCCGGGCCATCTCGCGCAGCAGCGGTGTGAGCGACAGGGCACCGGCGGGGTCCGACGCGCCGCCGATGCCGCAGAGGCGGGCCACAGCTAGCCACTGCACCGCCTCAGGCGGCGGTTGGGGGCGGCGGACGAGCAGGGCGAGTTGCTCGCGCCCTGCCGGCGCGCTGTCGCGCGCCAGCAGTGCCTCCTGCGCGAGGCGCAGCCGGGACATCGGTTCACCACGCTCCGCGGCCAGGGCCCGCTCGCGCTGAGCAGCCGTCTCGTCCTGCTGCGCTTCCAGTGCGCGAGAGAGGTGCCACCGCGCCTTGGCGGCCTGCGGCGCCAGTTCCACCGCGGCCTTGCAGGCGTCACGGGCGGCCGCCGCACGCTCCGGCACGGCCAGGAAGGGGCCACTGATCCCACCGGTCAGCCCGGCGGCACGGCGATCGGGGTCGAGCCGATGGCCGGCGGCAGCGTCACACCGCGCAAGCGCCGCGCAGACCGCCTGCGCACGCAAGGCCGCATCGCCGCCCGCGCGCTGCAGCGAAGGGAGGGACGCGCAAAGGCCCTCGGGGTCCGCCACGATGCGCTGCGCCAGCAAGGCTGCCTCGACAGAGGCGCCGTCGTTGCGCCACGACTGCAGCGCCGCCGGGACGAACAAGGCGCCAGCGGCGGCGGCGGCGAGGCCGGCGACCCAGCGCCAGGGCCGCCGCGGCGGCCCGGCCATCCCGGCACCGGCGGCGATGGGACCCGATGTGCCAGCCAGTTCCGGCATCCATGCGACCAGCGCCTCGTCCAGGCTGCGCACCCGCCGCACCTCATGCCCGGTGCGGGTGAGGGCGCCGATCAACCTGTGAATTTCCGCGGCGCGCGCGGCGTCCGCAGGATGATCCTCGGCCGGCAGCAGCAGGAGGCCCGGCGGCGGCGCTGCCGCCTGGATGGCGGCAAGCTTGCCCGGCACACCATCCACAGCCCGCACGGCGAGCCCCGTGAGCGGCGATCCTGCGCGCGCCGGGACCGGCTCGATCCGGCCGGTCGCGATCAGCGGCGGCAACGTCGCCCATCGTTCCGGCGGCAGCAGATGCGCGGCCAGGAAGCCGAGCGCGCCGGCCAGCATGCTGCTCCGGCCGCTCACCCCGAGCACGGCCCCGCCGCCGGGGTCCTGCAGCGCGACCCCGACCGCCTGGCTCGAAAGCCCCGGCAGCTTTCCTGGCAGCGCCCCGATCACCAGGGTGCCCGACTCCCGGATCGGCGTCGCTTGGCCATCATCCAGCCCGTAAGGCTGCACCCGCGCGGTATCGGCCTCCGGCAGCAGCCAGAAGACGTAGCGGCGCAGGCTGCCGGAGCCGGACCCAGCCTCTGGGACAACAGGGATGCCGATCGGGATGCTGTCGGTCACGGCATGCGATCGTCCAACTGCAACCGCAAATCCTGCTCCCCGCCCAGCCTCGGCGGCGTGCCTGCACCGTGGCTCCAGGGCGCGCGGAGGCAGCCCTCGGCGTCCGTGATGCCGGAGAGCCAGACGAGGCCGGTCTGCTCGCTCCTCACCGCCACGTGCCGTCCCGCCCGCCCGCCCGGCACAGCCGGATCGAGCGTCAGCGCCAGCAGGAATGACGCGACGGCAGCAGGGCCCGGCCGCACGGTCAGAGACGCCCAGCCTTCCACCCGGATTTCGAACCCGGTGCTTCCGCCATCCGATGCGGCGAGCCCGGCGGCACGGAAGAACAGATTGTCGTTCGAAGCCATCCGCCCTGCTGCGGCGCGGCCAGCCTCGACGAAGGCGTGGCGTGAGGCGGGAGAGAGCAGGAGCACCGCGCGCTCCTCCGCGGTCATCGATCCGGGCGCCGTGGCGATCGCGGCCATGCGGGCAGGCGCGATCGGTGCCACCTGCGGGGCATCGTCCGCCTGCAGCATCAGCAGTCGCTCGAGCAAGGCCTCGTCCGGGTCAGCCCCGTCCTTTGCCTCGGCGTCAGTGTTCATCGTCTTCGTCTCCGAAGGGTGTGGCGCGGAACTCGCGCCGGATGTCGGTAATCATTTGAAGCCAGAGCAGGGAGAGGCGCGACGCCTCCGCCAGGAAGCCGCGGGCGTCGAGGCCGAGCAGCGCGGCGAGCTTGTCCCGGTGCAGCAGCCGTCGGGCCGCATCGGGGTGCAGCAGCCGCATGACTTCCGCCGTGCGGTCGTCCCTGACATAGGGGCGGGCGTCGCTGCGGGCATGCAGCAGGATCGCCGTCTCCCTTACCGTCAGCGCGTCCATGCGGTCGCCAAGTGCCGCCGCGGCCGCCTCCTGCGTCGTCGGGTCGGGCGGGCGGAAGCCGGCGACGGAGGCGAGCACCGCCGCCTCCGTGATGCGGTTCAGCACCTGCAGCGCCATGCCGAGCAGATCGCGCAGCGCTGCCTCGTCAAGGCCGAGCGCGGCGCGCAGCTGGGCGGTATCGCTGCCTTGGGTGAAGGCTTCGTACGGCCGGCCGAAGCGCGCCCGCAGTTCCTCGGCGCGTGTCGCGAAGACCATGCCATCCGCCGTGCCGCCCAACAGGTGGAGTGTCGCCAGCACCAGGCCAAGATCGGGTTCCGCATTCAGCGCGGCCGCCTGGCGCGAGCGGATCCCCTGGACAAGCCGCGTGAAGCCGGGCGTGCCGCGCATTGCCTCGAGCGCCTGGCGGATGTCGGCCCGCCGTGCCCGTTCGTCCCGCTCGCTCCGCTCTTCCGCCATGGGCTCCCCTCTCCAGCCGTCGCGGCGGCCAGGCCGGCCGCCACCGCTTCGTTAAGGATGCGCAATCAGGCCGCCCCCATCAACTGCCGCTCAACCCGGCGCTGCGCCAGGACTGGAAGTCGAAGGCCGGGGCGGCCCCCTGGCCGGGCCCGGACGCGCGCTGGCCGCGCGCCAGTTCGAGTGTGGTGCGCACGTTACCCACCGCGCCGTTCACCCAGCGCTCGGCGCCGGACAGGGAGGCCAGTAGCGGGCCGGCCAGCTGGATCGGGCGGCCGGCAGCCAGCAGGGCGCGCTCCGCCTCCAGCGTCGCAAGGGTCGAGGCGATGCGGCTGTCGGTCAGCATCGTCTCCTGCCGGGCGCGGTTCAGCGCTTCCCGGCGCGGCGGCAACTGGCGAAGCAGCGTCTCCTCGAACAGCGCCTGCTCGGCCACCAGAGAGCCGGCCTGCTGCTCGACATCCGCCATGCTGAGCCAGCGGCCCACGAAAGACACCCGCTCGATGCCGCTCCGGGCCACCTCCGCGATGCGCTGGCGCAGCAGTGCCTGCTGGCCGAGATTGGCGTCGAGCAGATTGCGCAGCCGGGCCTCCTCTGACTCAATCGCGCTCAGCCCCTGCTCGATGATGACGCGCGCTTCGCGCAACTCGGCCTGGCGGCGTGCCAGGGCAGCGCTGCGATCCGCCAGGCAGGCGGAGGGCGCGGCCTGGCAGGCCGCCTCCGACCAGCCGAGCCGGTCGCGCAGTTCGGCGAGCGCGCCTGTCACCGGCCCCGGCACCACGAGGCAGGCGGCGCCGAGCGCTACGCCGCCGAGCAGGACGACCTTCGCAAGAGCGCGCAACGGCCCGCCTGGCATGAGGTTCATCGATCAGCCTTTCTTCCGGTTACCAGCCGGGGGTCCGGCTGCTGCGCCCGGTTTACAGGACCCGGGAGGGGGGGGGCTTGATGGAAGGGGATGGAGATTTCCGGCTTGCCGCAGCGATAATGCCTCATTAAAAGTGGAACGTTCCGTTAACGATTCTCATTGCCAAAATGCGATGCGGATCTGGTGAGGCAGGCCCCGATGACATCAACCCGCCCCTTGCGCCCTGCGCTCGCCATGGTCCTGGCCCTGCCGCTGCTTGGCGGCTGCGTCACCGCGCCGCGGTCGGATGTGCAGGTCACGGACGCGCCGCATGATGGATGCTCGGTGCATCGCGCAGCGTTCCGCTCCTCGGCGCCGGACAGCGACCAGGTGACGGGCCAGGCCCTCGCGGCTGCCGGCCTCGGCGTCGCGGTAGGCGTCGGTGTAGGCTTGGTGACCGGCAACATGCGGCAGGGGCTCGTCGCGGGCGCCACCGTGGCGGGAGTCGGCATCGCGGCGACCCTCATCCAGGCCAATTTCCGCCAGATGCAGGAGGAGCAGCGGCGCGAGGCGCTGCTGCGCCAGGCGGTGTCGGTCAACGGCTTCGGCTTCCGCGTCACCGGCGCGCAGCTTGCCGTGGAACGGCTGACGGAATGCCGCCGGCAGCAGGCGCAGACCTTGCGCGCCGATGTTCGCGCCGGCCGCCTGCCGCGGGAGGAAGGGCAGCGTCGCCTTCAGGAGATCCGCGGCTGGCTCGAGGATGACGCGCGCCTCGTCCGGGCCTTCGACAGCGAACTGGAACGCGACTCCAAGGCCCTTGCGGATTCGAGCCGCCATATCAACGGCGTGGGGCTTGAGGCGGAGACCGCCTTCCGTCCGTTCGGCGGCATCGCCGCTTGGCAGACCAAGGTGAAGTCCGCGGCGTCCGACACGGCGAATGACGTGGCGGAGTTGCGCCCGGGCCAGCCGCTGCGCGTCGTTGCGCGCGATGGGCAGTGGCTGCGGGTGACGCTGCCGAATGGCCGCGCGGGCTTCGTCCGCGCCAGCGCCGTGGCGCGGGAAGCGGCGGGTCGCGAATTCCGGGGCACGTCGGAGCAGAGCATCCGCACCGCCGCACAGGATGACGCCGCCGAGGTCGGCCGGGTCGGTGGCGGCAGCCCCTATCGCGTGGTCGGCGCCATGCCGGGCTGGCTGGTGGTGGACCAAGGCCAGCAGAAGAACTTCGTGCGGGCAACGGCGCTTCGACCCGCCGAAGTGGACAGTTCCGGGCGCGACGTCCTGCAGGCGACGGTGACCGCCGTCGCGGCGCGCGATTCCTTCGCGCAAAGCGCGAACGCGCTCGAGGCGGAAGGGCGGCGTATGGCCATCGATCTCTAAGGGCGCGACGAATGTGGCGCGTCCTGCTGGCGCTCGCCTGGTGCCTGCTGGCGCCGGGCCTGGCGCTTGCCCAGCCGGCGACGCCGCAGCAGCCCGGGCCGCCGCAGGCGCCGTTCCTGCGCGTCGAGGTTGGCGCGCATGTCGCGCCCGTGCTGCGGGCATTGCCGCTATCGGACGGCCAGCGCCTCCTGACCGTCTCGCGTGACAAGACCGCGCGGGTCTGGTCGGCCGATGGTGCGCTGCTGCGTACCTTTCGTCCCCCGATCGCCAGCGGCGACGAGGGCGTGCTCCTCGCTGCGAGTGTCGCGCCGGATGGCGAGACGGCCTGGGTCGGCGGCAGTACCGGCGCCGCCTGGGGGCAGCAGGCGCTGGTCTATGTGTTCAACATCGCGACCGGGCGGATGCGGCGGTTGCCGACGGGCGTGGGCGCGACGATCACGGCCCTGACCCATTCGCCGGACGGCCAGCGCATCGCGATCGGCTTCACGCGGGACGCCGGGATCGCGGTGGTGGACCTGCGCCAACGCAGCCTTGACCGTTATCCCGATCTCGGCATCCGCGGCGGTGTCCTCGGCCTCGCTTTCGCGCCCAATGGGCATCTCGCCGTCGCTTCGGGCGATGGCATGGTGCGGCTGTTCTCCCCGGCGCTACGGGAGGTGGCGTCGCATCGGCTCCCGCAGGGCGGCCTGCCCGGTGAGGTTGCCTTCTCCGCCGATGGGCGCCTGCTGGCCGTGGGGCTCGCCAACATGCCGGAGGTCCGGCTCCTCGACGCCGTGAACCTGCAGCCACGCGGCACGCCGCCGGTCGGCCAGGCGCTCGGGCGCGAACGGCAGCACCTGCGGAGCGTGGCCTGGACCGGGCCCGCCGGGCGGCAGGTGCTGTTCGCCGCCGGCCATGTGCTCGACCCTGCCGGGAGGCCTGTCGCGTTGCGCTGGGCGAACACCGCGCAGCCGGCGCAGGCGGTGCTGCTGCCGGGCAGTGATGCGATCCTGCACCTGGCCGCCATGCCGCGCAGCGACGCGCTGGCCTATGCGACGGGTGACGCGGCCTGGGGGCTGATGCAGGCCGATGGGCGGCAGATGCTGCGCGTCGCGCCGGCGCGGCTCGATTTCCGCGGCCTCGGCACGGCTAATCTGCGCGTGCTGCCCGACCGAACGGAATTCGGTGTCTTGACGGAGCGCGCCGGGCTGCGCGTCTCGTCCGACGGCCTGGTGCTGGATTTGCCGACCGAGCCAGGCAGCACGACGCGGCTTCGCGTCTCCCTGCTCGACCGGCAGGTGGGGATCGCAACGACAGAACCGCCGCCGGCGTCGCCGATCCAAAGCCTGCCGCTGCGGGACTGGGTGAATGGCCTCACGCCCCGGCTCGGCGACAGGCCCCTCCTTCTGGAAGCCGATGAGCGGGCGCGCAGCGCTGCTCTTCTGCCGGGCGATGCGGGCCTGCTGCTCGGCACCGATCATGGGCTGCGCTGGTTTCTTCCCGACGGCACGCCACGCGCCATGGTGGTGACACCCGCCGCGGTATGGGGCGTGGCGGTCACCGGCGACGGAAGGCAGGCCGTCGCCGCGCTCGGGGACGGCACGCTGCGGTGGTACGACCTCAACCCGCGCGGGCCGCTGGAGCCGCGCGTGGCGCTGTTCGTCCATAGCGACCGCCGCCGCTGGCTGCTGTGGACCCCGGAAGGGTTCTTCGACCATGCCGACGAGGGCGGCCAGGACCTGGCCGGCTTTCACCTGAACCGCACGGAGGGAGAGGCCGCGGATTGGGTGGACTTCTCGCAGTTGCATCGGATCTTCCACGCTGGCGACCTGGTGCGCGCCCGCCTCTCCTTCGGTGACGAGACCACGCTCGCCGCCCGCGTCGCGGCGATCGGCGATGTCCGGCGCCTGCTGGATCGCGTCGCGCCGCCTGAGGTGGCGCTTGTCGCGCTCTGCTACAGCGCGGCCGGCGGCGAGGAATGCCAGCGACCGCGTGGGATCGCCACGACGCGCGGCCTTGGCCGGCCGCAGCCCCAGGCGGCCGCGACGCCGGTCGCCGCACAGCCCGCCCCGGCCGTGCGGCTGCCCCCCGGGGTGACGGAGGTGGTCCTGCGGGCCGACCTCCAGGATCGCGGCGGTGGCGTCGGGCAGGTGGACCTGCTGCTGAACGGGCGGAACGTCGGGCGCACCGCCGCCGCCCGTGGCCTCGGCCGCCCCTCGGCGACCCAGCAGGCCCAGACAGTGCCGGGCCACAACTACGAACGCCGCGTCCGGCTGGAACCGGGCGTGAACACGCTTCGCCTCCGCGCCTTCGATGCCGGGAACGCCGCCTTTGGCCAGAGCGACATCGTCGAGGTGCAAGTGACGGAGATCGCGCCGCCATCGCGCCCGGTGCTGCACGTTCTTGCCATCGGCGTCGACGACTACTCCGCGACCGCCGCGCAGGGCATCCGCAGCCTGGCCAACGCGGTGAACGACGCCCGCACGGTCGCCGCGGAGTTCCGGACACGCTTCGCGAGTGACTACGACCGGGTGCAGGCCACCGTTCTCTCCGACCGGGAGGCAAGCCGCGAGTCCATTGCGAGCGCCTTCGAGCGCCTGCGCAGTGAGGTGCGGGAGCAGGACACGCTGGTGGTCTTCCTCGCCGGCCACGGCCTCAACCAGGCCGATCGCTACCTGTTCATCCCGCATCTGCCGGAGGGCACATCGCTGGACGATGCACGCCGTTTCGCGCTCGACGACCAGACGCTCGTCGCGCTCTGGTCGGCGGTGCCGGCGCGCAACAGCATCCTGCTGCTCGACACCTGTCATGCCGGCGCGTTCAACATGGACTTCGCCGCCACGCTGCAGAACGAGACCGGCCGCTTCGTCCTGGCCGCTGCGAGCGCGCAGCAGGAGGCGGCGGACCAGGCCGCTGGCCGGCGCAACAGCCCCTTCAGCGTCGCCGTCCAGGAAGCGCTGCGCGGGGATCCGCGTCGGCCTAGTGGCGCGGCAGGGATCGTGGACCAGCTTGCCGTCGGCTTTCACGTCCGAAACCGCGTCCCCGTCCTGGCGAGGGAGGTCGGGCTCGAGCAGCGCGTCTCATTCCGGATGAGTTCGGGTGAGGTCCCCCTCCCCTTCGCACTCACTAGGATCGGGCCATGAGCACCGATCCAGCGCCCCGCCCGATCCCCCGCCGCGCCCTGCTGCCGTTGATCCTTGCGACGGCTTTGCCCTCGGTACCGCGCGAAGCGGGCGCTCAGCCGGCGGCAGGCACTGCGACGCGACCGCTGGCCAATGCGGTGACCGAGCTCGGGGACTGGCTGCTGGCGGAACTCGGTCTGCGCCGCAGCCTGCCGTCCTTCGCCCTGTCGCCCTTCAACCTGCACGGCACGCTCGCGCTGCTGGCGCTGGGAGCGCCGCCACGGCAGTCGGCGCCCCTCGCGCGCAGCCTCGGCCTCGATCCCGCGCGCATCGATGCGCGTGCCGACGCGCTCGCCCGGCTGCGCGGCCTGGCGACGGCGGCGAACGGGCCGGAGGCGAGGATCTCAATCGGCTACTCCGCCTGGTGCCGTCAGACGCGTCGCTTCGAACAGCCCTGGCGGGACATGGTGCGCCGCGCCGGTGGCGCCCGGCTCGGGCGGCTCGACTTCGCCTCTCCCTCGGCAGCGGAGACGGTCAATGCCTGGAGCGCCCGCGCCACGCAGGGAGAGATCCCGCGGCTTGTCGACCGCCTGCCGCGCGATGCCGACCTCGTCCTGGCGGGCGCGGTACATTTCGCCGGCCGCTGGGAGACGCCCTTCCGCGAGGAGGCGACGGAGATGGCGCCGTTCCATCGCCTGGACGGCTCGACGGTCGGGGTCCCCATGATGCGCCAGCGCCTGCGCGCCCATCACGGCACGGCCGACGGGGCGCGCATCCTGCGGCTGCCCTATGCGGGTGGCCGCCTGGCCTTCTGGGCCGCGGCGGCGGAGCGCGTGGAGGACAGCGCCGCCTTCCTGGCCCGAGTGGCGGCCGCCGGTCCCGGCCGCTGGCTCCAGGCGCAGGCCCTGCGCGCCGTCGAGGTGGAGGTGACGCTCCCGCGCTTCACGCTGAGGGCCGGCGGGGATGTCCTGCCGGCCATCGCAGCGGCCGAGTCGGGCCGCAGCCTCGCCGGGGAGTTGCGCGGCGTGATCAGCCGGCCCGTCCGGCTCTCGGAAGTGCAGCACCACACGCGAATCCGCGTCTTCGAGGAAGGCACCGTGGCGGCCGCGGCCACCGCGGCGCTGGCCAGTCGCGGGATGCGGCAGACGGAGGAATTCCTCGCCGACCGGCCCTTCATCTTCGCCATAGGGCCGACCGCCGGCTGGCTGCCGCTCTTCATCGGGCAGGTGAGCGATGCGTCGCAGACGCTGGCCTGAAGCCCTCCTGCTCGCCCTCGGCCTGCTGGGCGCCCCGCAGGCTCGCGCCGACGTGGAACGCACGCCGGAGATCGAGCGGCTCCGCGTCATGGGTGGTGCCGCGGTCGGTCGCGGCGAGTTCCCGAGCATGATCAGTGTCCAGCGCCGCGGCGCAACGGCGGGCAGTACTCGGGCCCATCTCTGCGGCGGGACGACGATCGCGCCGCACTGGGTGCTGACCGCGGCGCACTGCGTCGTCGATATCGAGAACGGGCACCGTACCGACGTCCCGGCCGCAGCGCTCGTCGTCGCCGAGGGGCGCGAGGACCACCGGCAGCTCCGCCCCGACCTCGTCCGGCTGATCGAGGTCGAGCGCATCCTGGTGCATGAGCGGTACGACACGGTCATGGCCCGGCTGCCGAGTGGCGTCCCCAGCCTGATTGCGGCACCCCACGACATCGCCCTGCTGCAACTGCGCGAGCCGAGCGCCCGGCCGCGCCAGTTGCTGGCCGGCGGCGGCGACCGCGCCACGCTCGAAGCCCCGGGCAGGGCCGCGACGGTGATCGGCTTCGGCCAGGTCATCCATGGCGGCCCTGCTTCGGAGACACTGCTGCGCGGCTCCATCCCGGTCGTGCCGATCGAGCAATGCCGGGCGCACCGCCGCGCCCTGGTGCCGGACATCGAGCGGCTGATCGGCCCCTCGCAGCTCTGCGCCGGCTTCCGTGGCGGCACCACGGATTCCTGCGAGGGGGATTCGGGCGGGCCGCTGTTCGTGCAGGCACCGGCAGGGCGCGTGGCGCAGATCGGTGTCGTGAGCCTCGGCCCACCCTGCCGCGCGCCTGTCGCGGGCTACGGGACCTACACCTCCGTGGCTGCGCTGGCGGCGTGGATCCGCGAGCGCGTGCCGGATGCCGACTTCACCACCACCGTGGGGGCTTCGGCCCAGGTGCCGGACCAGCGGCACCCGCCTCAGCCCTGCGGTGGGGCAATGGCGGACTCCCCGGCCTTGCCGAGGGAATTCTGCAATGCAGGGCAGACCGAGTCAGGCATCCCTCCTGGCCTCGTCGGCCAGGTCAGCATCGACATCCGGGAAGGCAACCGGCTGCAGGTCGGCAAGCCGGCCAGCTTCCGGGTCGTCAGCAGCGTGGACGGCGTCCTGTTCGTCTTTGCCCGTGACCCGGCCGGCCAACTTGTCCAGCTCTTTCCGAACCGCCGCATGGCGGGTTTCCAGGCCGGTCAGGCCAGCCCCGTCATCGCGCCCGGCCAGATCGTGATCCTGCCAGGTCCCGCTGATGGCTTCCGCGCGGTGGTCCGCCCGCCGCTGGGTGAGGCGGTGGTGATCGCGGCCGTCCTGCCGCGCTCCGAAGCCAGCGATCGGCTGGCCCGGCGCCACCTGGACCTGGCGCCGATCCCGGATGCCGACGGCTTCCTGCGTGAGGTTGCCGTCCTGGCCTCGGCCGCCCGCAGCCTGGCGCCGGAAGCGCTGCCGACCCGGCTTGCAATCGGTTTCCGCCGCTTCACGGTCGTGTCCGCGCCATGATGCGGTCCGCCCTGCTGGCCCTGTCCCTGTTCCTCCTGGCTGCCGGCCCCGCACCAGCGCTTGCCTGCCCGACCGGGCCCATGCAGGCGGCCCGCAGCCTCGATGAGGTGCGGGCCGCGGCCGCGGGCATCACCGCGGCGGGCACGGCATGCGGCGCGCGCCAACGCGACTGGGCCGGGCGCCTGGCCGCCGCCCGCTTCCACACCGCGGCCGAGGCAGCGGTCGCCGCGGGCGACCGGGCGGCGGCAATGCGGCTGCTGAACGAAGGGATCGCGCAGGCCGATCTCTGGCAGAGCCTGGCGCTGCGCGCCGACCTCCGGCAGCGAGTGCCCGGCCCGGGCGGCCGCATCGACTACGCTGCCGCGAGCCTCGATTACCAGGCGGCACTGAACGGCATTGCTGCCTCCGACCCGGCGGCCGACCCGGTGCCGGTGCGGCTCATCGCCTCCATCTTCCGCCGCGCGGAACAGACGCGCCTCCTCGCCGACCAACCGATGGCCTCGCCGCGGACGCGCAGCGGCGCGGCAGGCGGCCTCGCCGCACGCCGCGTCCGCTCCTTCGTCGTCGTCGCGGTCGCCATGCCCATCCAGTTCGTCTTCGACAATTGCGGCATGACGCCGGGCGGGATGCGCGCCGCGGTGGACATGTGGGAGATGCTGAAGGAGGAGGGCATGCCGGCCATCCGGCTGATCGGCCACACCGACCCGGTCGGGCCGGACGACTACAACCTGCGCCTCTCGATATGCCGTGCCCGTGCGGTCGCTGAATTCCTGGCGGAGCGCGGCTACCCGGCCGAGCGCATCACAACCGAAGGACGCGGCGAGCGCGATCCGCTGTCGATCGAGGGCGGTGACGCCTACACCGAGGCGCAGCGCCATCAGATGCTGCGCCGGGTGGAACTGCAACGCCCATGACCGCGCCTGGACCCGGGCCGACCCGTCGCGGCGCAATCGCCACCCTTGGGGCGGCGACAATCCTGCCCTGGCGCGCGATGGCGCAGCCGGCACGGGCGGGCGCGCTGCACGCGCTACTGGTCGGCATCAACGCCTATCGCAAGGACCCGCTGCTCGGCTGTGTCAACGATGCGCGGCTGCTGGAGGCCGCGTTGCGGCCCTTCGCCGCCAGCATGACCCTGCTGCTTGATCGCCAGGCCACGCGCGCGGGTTTCGACCGCGCCTGGGCGGAGGTCACCAGCCGCTGCCGCGCGGGCGATACGCTGTGGTTCAGCTTCTCCGGCCATGGCAGCCGGATGGATGAGCGCGGGCCCTGCACGGAGCAGGACTGTATGGACGACTTCCTGGTGTTCGCGCCCTTTCATGAGCGCGAGGCACCGCGGGAGATGCTGATCGACAACGAGATCAACGTGCTGTTGGCCGATCTTGGCCGGCGCGGAATTGCCGTGGTGTTCGCCGCGGATTGCTGCCATGCGGGCACGCTGACGCGAAGCGTCAGGCCCGCCGCGCAGCGGTCGCGGCGCGTGCGCACGCTGACCGGCAGCTATTCCGTCAGCCAGTTGCTGAACTCGCTCGCCGCGGAACCGCCGCCACCGCCCGAGCCGCCGCAGGACGCGCTCGCCCATGTGCATTTCTTTGCCGCGGGGCTCGAGACCGAGGAGGTGCCGGAGATCATCTACCGCGACCGTCCACACGGGGCGCTGAGCGTGGCGCTGGCCACCGGCCTCTCCGGCGCGGCGCAGGCCGACCGGTCTGGCGAGGTCACGGTGCCGGCGCTGGCCGCGCATGCGCTGGCTACGGTACGGGCGCTGGCGGAGGCACAGCAGACGCCGGATTTCGTCCTTGGGCCGCGCGCGCCGGTGGTGCTGTTGCGCCGGGCGCCGGCTGGGCCGCCGGCGCTGCGCGAACCGGCCGAACCCCCGCTGCGGCTGCACATCGATGGCATCGCCCCGGCGGGGTTCGCACCGCCGCCAGGTGCGGTGCTGGCGACCGACCCCGCCGAGGCCGAGTTGATCTGGCGCCCCGCCGCGCGTGAGATTATCGGGCCGCTCGGCGACTTGCTTTCCGCGGAGGCGGGACCGCCGCTGCTGCCGGCTGCGGTCGCACGGCAGCGCGCGGTGCGGCGGGTGCAAGCCTGGGTCACAGCCGGCGCCATCGAGATCCGTGTCGAGCGGCGCGACCCACCCGCCGGCCCGCAGACCCGCAGCGCCGCGCAGCGCCGCAACAACGCCGCGCATCCGCGCCGGACGCCGCTGCGCCTGATGCTGGAAGGTGTGCGCCTGCCGAATCTCGTGGTGTTCAACCTCGCCGGCGACGGCACGGTGCAGGCCCTCTACCCAAACGCCAGCGAACGCCCGGTGACGCCGCCGGATGGCCGGCTGGTCGTGGACGACATCGAGGTCAAGCCGCCCTTCGGGGCCGACCACGTCATCGCCTTTGCTGCCGAGCGCCCGCTCCAGGATGCCGCCGCGGCGCTCGCCGGGCTCGACGGCACGCGCGCGCCGCTTGCCGCGGTGGAGGCGCTGGCTGCCGCGGCTGAGGGCGGTGCGTGGCGCGTCGGCCTCACCGGCCTCTTCACGCGGGAAGCGTGATAACGAAGTGGAAGTTTTTCTGTCGGGGCGCCCCACCCCCCCCTTCGCGCCTCCTCCATAAAGGGCTCACGAGGTCAACGCCTCGTGCAACCCAAGAAGGAGAGAGACTATGCGCAAGATCCTGTCCGCCCTGGCGATCGCTGGTGCCCTTGCCGCGGGTGCCGCTCCCGCCCACGCGCAGTCGCGAATGGGCGACAACAACAATATCACTGCCCGCGGTGAGGTCCGGAACCAGATCGCGCTGGCGCTCGGCAATCGCGCCCATGCGCATAACGTGACCGGCGGCATGATGGTGGGGAGCGACTTCGAGATGGGCAGCCGTAACACGCTGTCATTCGAGGGTCGGGCGCGCAACCAGATCGCGCTGGCGCTCGGCAGCCGCTCCGCCGCCACCAATGTCGTCGGCGGCGTCCTGGTCACCGGCCGCCGGTGAGACCCGGCGCGGCGCCGACGGCCTTCCCGCCGGCGGCGCCGCAGCCCCCCGCCGTCCACACGACAGCCTGAGCGAGGAACTCCATGCGCAACCTTTTCCTGGCCGCCCTCGGCGTTGCCGTCTCCGGCCTCATGAGCCCCGCCCTGGCCTGGGACTCGGGGCCGTGGGATCCGGCCCCCTTCGGCCAGCCGCTCAGCCAACGCGCCGAGGTGCGCGCGCAAATCGCGGCGGCGAGGGCGGCGCGCCTCGCGATGCCGTCCCGCTACGGTACCACGACCAACGATGCCCGGGGCGGCGGCGCCCAGTCCGGGAGCGCCTGTGACACAGGGATCGGCTCCGTGATCCTGCCGGCCACTGGCCGCTACGGGGACCTGCGTGCCTTCACCAACGTGCGCATCAACGGGAACGTCACGCTGGTCTGCGGCCGCTGAGATGAGCTTCCCTCCATATCACGGCGAGCCTCCCCTTACGTTTTGATATTTAATCGATATCATGCGATAGGGAAACAAAGGGGGCGGCGGCCCATGTCTCGTGCGATCCGGCTGGCATGCGTGGCGCTGGCGACGGTGGCTCTGGCGGGATGCCTCGAAGTACCCGCCGGTGCGGGCCTCGTCGCATCCCAGCCCGGGCAGTTGCCGGTGCGGCCGGCGACGCCCTTCAGCGACTCTCTCCGTTGCCTCGACACGCTCCTCGGTGTGCAGCGCACACAGGGAAGTCAATTCCGCCGCGCGGAGGTGAGCGTCGGGCTTATCCCCGATGCGACAGGTCGCCTCAACCCAGGACTGCGGGACATGCTGATCTCCGCGGTGAACCGCGCCAGCATGACCAGTCAGCGGTTCATCGCGATCGAGGTTCTCGACCTCGCACAGTTCACCCCGTCCTACATGTCGCAGGGGGGCGTGCCGGGGGTCGCGATCGGGCTGCCCGACACACCGATCGGCGGGCTGCAGATCGTGGGCTCGCTCTCGCAGGCAGACCGGGGGGTGCAGGCGAGCAATGCGGAGGCCGGCCTTGCTCAGCGCGACAGCATATTCGGGGTCAGCCTGACGGGCGACCTTTCGACCGTTGGCGTGGACCTGAGGCTCGTCCGCGTCAATGATCGCGCGGTGCTCGCAACGACCTCGAATGCGCTTGTTCTGCAGAATCGCAACTTTGGCTGGAATGCCGAGTTCCGGATTGGCAGCTACGGCATCAACCTCGGATACTCGGTGGACCGGCGCGAGGGGCCGCACCAAGCCGTTCGCACCCTGCTCGAGATCGCCGTTGTTGAGCTCCTCGGCCAATACGCGCAGCTACCCTATTTCCATTGCCTCTCGATCGGACGGGACAACCCGGAAGTCCGCCGCCAGACCCTTGCCTGGTACCAGGAGATGTCCGCGACCGAGCGGGACGCCTTCGTGCGCCGTCGCCTCGCGGATGTCGGCTTCACCGATGTGCCGCCGGCGCCCGCCAGCCTCTCGGCATTCCTGGTGGACTTCCAGAATGCCGTAGGCCTCTCGCCGAACGGCACGCTGGACTTTGAGACGTTTCACCGCCTTGCGACGGTCAGCCTCCGGCCGGGTGAAGTGCCGGCGCCGGTTCGGCCGGACCGGCAGGGACCGCAGCGGCGGACCATCGCGGTGGACGTGGTCCAGGTGACCGGGGAGGGAGTCGACACCGCTCGACTAGCTCTCGAACTCTCCGTCGCGCCGGCGGGCCATGTGCTCTGCTACTATCGGGACGACCAGGGCACGATCGTGCAGCTCTTTCCGAATGACGTGAATGGCGACAGCCCGATCACCGTCGATGAGCCGCTACACCTGCCGGCAAGCCCGCGGGGGCGTGCCGAATACGCCATCATGCCCACTTTGGGGCCTGGCTTCGGGCAAGTGGGGTTCCTGTGCTTTAACAGCGCCGACCCCCTGCTGCTGCGATTGCCAACTGCGCTCCGCACAGGGTCGTTCCAGCCCGTCGCGCTTCGGAGCTTCGAGGAGATCCTGCAGGCGGTCCGCACCGTCGGCGGGCCGGACGTCGGGCATGTGCTGACCACGCGTGCCACACCGGCCGGCCGCTGGGTGCGAACCGGGCCTCAGCCTGAGGACGGGAACCTCGCGCCGCGCCCCAGGCCGCCCGAGGCGGACCGGCCGGGCGGGCGTGCGCCCTTGGCCTCCGGTCGCCCCGCCCCGCCGCCGCCCCCCACCTCAGCGTCCGGAGCAGCCCGATGAACCGCATTTCCATGATGGCTGTCATCTTCGCAGGTGGGCTCGCGGGCGGGCACGCCGCCGCGCAGACCTTCGAATTCGAGGGCGTGCCCACCCCCGCCGAGATCCTCGAGATCCTCGCACCGGAGGCAATGCCGGCGGACGGCTTTCGCCGCGCCGGCCGGTCAGAGACGCCGCGCCGCATCGTGCTGCTGCCGCCGCCGACAACCGACAGGCACCCGCAGCCCGCCACACCGCAGGGGCGAGAGCCCCAGGCGGCGGCGCCTCGCCCCAACCCGCAGCCCGCCATCAGCTTCGCTACGAATTTCGCGATCGGCTCGGCCGATCTGCCGTCGGGCCTGATGCCGGTGCTGCGCGCCTATGGTCACGCCCTGCAGCTCGCGCCGGCGCTGCGCCTTGAGATTTCGGGCCATACCGACGTCACCGGACCCGCCGCCGTGAACGAAGCGCTGTCGCTGCAACGCGCCGATGCAGCGCGACGCTTCATTCAGGCGGAATTCGGAATCGACCAGAGCCGGATCGTCCCGCGTGGCGCTGGTCCGCGGGAGATGCGGGGCGACTACCCCCCCGACGCGGCGCAACAGCGCCGGATCGAGATCCGGCGCCTGCAATGAACGGTGCCCCCGGGCCTGCCCGTTTCGTCACTCCTGGAGCCCATCCGAGACGTGGACTTGCTTCGGGAAACTGGGGAGGTCCCGATGATGCGAGAGGACCGCCATGGAGCAGCAGCGACGGGTCACAAAGGAATTCGAACACGAAGCGGTGCGCCGGCTCCGAACGAGCGGGCGACCCCAGCGGGAGATCACAGAGATCTCGTTCACTATGCCATGGCTTAGGCGCCGAAGGTGATCCCCTCCTTTTTGTACATCTCTTTCACGATGCGAAGGATCAGGCCGATCTCCGGCGAGCGGTCGCCCTTGCGCGTGCTCATGATGATCGGCGAGACCGCGCCTGGCTCGTCGAGCCGCCGATAGACGACGTTGTCGCGCCGTAGCCGCTCGACGGATGCGGGAACGATGCAGACACCCGTGTCCGCCGCGACCAGGCCGAGCGCAGTCTGCAGTTCGCGTACCTCGTGCACGTGCTTCGGCTTGAGATCGCGTTCCCGGAACAGCGCCAGCACCTGGTCCGCGTAGCTCGGACGCGGCGCCTTCGGGTAGACCACCAATGCGTCGCCAGCGAGTTCCTCCAGCTTCAGCAGTCCCGTGCGTGACGACAGGCGGTGCGTCAGCGGCAAGGCCACGCAGAGCTTCTCGTTGCGCAGGACCGTGCGCTCGATCGCTGCGTCATTGAAGGTGATGCGTCCAAAGCTGACATCGATGCGGCCCTCCTTCAGCGCGGCGACCTGCTCGATCGTCGTCATCTCCAGCAGGGTGAGCTCGACCTCCGGACGCGCGGCGCGGTATCGCCGGATGACTTCCGGCAGGTACCCGTAGAGCGTCGATGCGACGAAGCCGATGCCGAGGCGCGTCAGTTCCGCGTCGCGCAACCGTGCGACCATGGCCTTCATCTCGTCCATGCGATCGAGCACCTGCACGGCCTGCTCGAACAGAAGCCGCCCCGCATCGGTGAGCGCAAGGGGCCTGCTCGCACGGTCGAGCAGGGCCATGCCGAACTCGTCCTCGAGCTGCTGGATCGCCCGGCTCAGGGGCGGCTGCGCAATGTGCAGCTTCTCGGCGGCGCGGGTGAAGTTCCGCTCACGTGCGACGGCGACGAAATAGCGGAGCTGCCGCGAGTCCACGATACCTCCCAGGTATGGTCGTGACCCATTTAGTCTTGGAAACGCGTTACTGAAAAGGGGCATCTGGCCGGGACGGAGGAAACAGATGCCCAAGGCGTCGTCCCACACACCTAAGCCCACAGCCCCCGCGGCAGCGCCTGCGCGGCTGCCTGACGCGACCGGCCATGGCCGCACGCGGCACCACCGCGCGCCGCCCGGCTGAGGAGGCGGGCATGTATCTCTGCCTCTGCAACGCGATCAGCGACGCGCAGGTCGAGCACGCCGTGCGCGAAGGCGCCCGCCGTCCTCGCGATGTCTACGCCCGCTGCGGATGCCGCGCCCAATGTGGCCGCTGCACCGCCGCCATCCTCGGCGCTCTGCGCGGTCTGTCCGCCGCGGCGCCCGCCCCCCACGCCACCCAGACCCGATAGGAGACCGTCCATGCTCGACAGCGTGCAGGCCACCGTGGACACCGCGCTTGAGGACGATGCCACGAAGGGCGTCTTCCGGGTGGCGCGCGACATTTTCACCGACCCCGAGTTGTTCGAGCTCGAGATGCGCCACATCTTCGAAGGCAACTGGATCTACCTGGCGCATGAGAGCCAGATCCCGAACAACAACGACTACTTCACGACCACGATGGGCCGGCAGCCTATCTTCATCGCGCGCAACCGCCAGGGCGAGCTGAACGCCTTCGTCAACGCCTGCAGCCACCGCGGCGCGATGCTCTGCCGCCACAAGCGCGGCAACAAGGCGACCTACACCTGCCCCTTCCACGGCTGGACCTTCAACAACAGCGGCAAGCTGCTGAAGGTGAAGGATCCCAATGACGCGGGATACCCCGAAAGCTTCAACAAGGAGGGCAGCCACGACCTGACGAAGGTCGCGCGCTTCGAAAGCTATCGCGGCTTCCTGTTCGGCAGCCTCAACCCCGACGTGAAGCCGTTGGCCGAACACCTCGGCGAGGCGACGAAGATCATCGACCTGATCGTGGACCAGTCGCCGGATGGGCTCGAGGTGCTGCGCGGCGCCTCCACCTATGTCTATGACGGCAACTGGAAGCTCCAGACCGAGAATGGCGCGGACGGCTATCACGTCAGCGCCGTGCACTGGAACTACGCAGCCACCACCAGCCGCCGCAAGGAAGCCGCACAGGCGGACACCACGCGCGCGATGAGCGCCGGCGGCTGGGCGAAGGGCGGCGGCGGCTTCTACTCCTTCGAGCACGGCCACCTGCTGCTCTGGACGAACTGGGCGAATCCCGAGGACCGCCCGAACTGGGAACGGCGCGAGGAACTGGCCGCGCAATTCGGCCAGGCGCGCGCGGACTGGATGATTGGCCGCAGCCGCAACCTCTGCCTTTATCCGAATGTCTACCTGATGGACCAGTTCTCCTCGCAGATCCGCACCTATCGCCCGATCTCGGTCGATAAGACGGAAGTCACGATCTACTGCATCGCGCCGAAGGGCGAGGCGCCGGAAGCCCGCACGCACCGCATCCGCCAATACGAGGATTTCTTCAACGCGTCCGGCATGGCGACGCCGGACGACCTCGAGGAATTCCGCGCCTGTCAGATGTCGATGGGCGCGCGTGCGGCGCGCTGGAACGACATGACGCGCGGCGCGCAGCACTGGCTCCCCGGCCCCGACGCGGCGGCCGAGGCGATCGGCCTGAAGCCGCTGATGAGTGGCGCGAAGACCGAGGACGAGGGGCTCTTCGTCGTGCAGCACAAGTACTGGCAGGAGGCGATGCAGCGCGCGCTTTCCGCCGAGCCTCGCAAGACCGAAGGCTGAGGAGGAACGCCATGTCCATCGCGATCGAAGCCCCCGCCCGCAACGCCTTCACCGTCCAGGACGCGACGCAGTTCCTGTATCGCGAAGCCCGCGCGCTCGACGACAAGGATTGGGACACCTGGCTTGCCCACTACGCGCCCGACGCCGAGTTCTGGATGCCGTCCTGGGACGACGACGACAAGCTGACCACTGACCCGAAGACCGAGATCTCGCTGATCTGGTACGGCCACCGGGGCGGCCTGGAGGACCGCGTCTTCCGCATCAGGACCGAGCGCAGCAGCGCGACGAGCCTGCCGGAGCCGCGCACCTCCCACAACATCAGCAACGTCGAGATCCTGGAGCAGGCGGGCGTGCTGACGAAGCTGCGCTTCAACTGGGTGACCTTCAGCTTCCGCTACAAGACGACGGACACCTATTTCGGCACGTCCTTCTACACGCTGGATACCACCGGCAAGCGGCCGCTGATCCGAACCAAGAAGGTCGTCCTGAAGAACGACTACATCCACCACGTCATCGACATTTACCACATCTGAGCGGGGCGGATGATCATGGCCTACAGCATCGCGATCAACTTCGAGGACGGCGTCACGCGCTTCATCGAAGCGCGCGCCGACGAGACCGTCGCCGACGCGTCCTATCGGCTCGGCATCAACATCCCGCTCGACTGCCGCGACGGCGCCTGCGGTACCTGCAAGTGCCGTGTCGAATCCGGCCGCTACGACGGCGGCAGCTATATCGAGGATGCGCTCACGGAGGAGGAGGCCGCGTCCGGCCTCGCGCTCGCCTGCCAGATGCGCCCCGAGAGCGACCTGGTGCTGGCGATCCCGGCGTCCTCGGCGCTCTGCAAGACGGCGGGGCAGAGCTTCGCGACGGTGCTGCGTGGCGTGGAGCGGCTTTCGGAGACAAGCATCGCCTTCACGCTCGACGCGCCGGCAGGCCTCACCTTCCTGCCCGGACAGTACGTCAACCTGCGCGTGCCGGGCACCGATGAGCGGCGCTCCTATTCCTTCAGTTCCGCACCGGGCGCTCCGACACTCTCCTTTCTGGTGCGCGACATCCCGCGCGGCCGGATGAGCACCTGGCTGCGTGAGGGCGCGGAGCCGGGCATGCCGATGGAGTTCACAGGCCCTGCCGGCAGCTTCTACCTGCGCGACGTGAAGCGCCCGCTGCTGTTCCTGGCCGGCGGCACGGGGCTGGCGCCGTTCCTGTCCATGCTCGGGAAGCTTGCCGAGACGGGCGCAGTGCAGCCGGTCCACCTGGTCTACGGCGTGACCAACGAGGCCGACCTGGTGGGCGTGGCGGAGCTTGAAGCCTTCGCGGCCCGCATCCCCGCCTTCACCTTCTCCACCTGCGTCGCGGCCGAGGACAGCGCGCACCCGCGCAAGGGCTACGTCACGGCGCATGTGCAGCCTGTCCACCTGCATGGCGGCGAGGTGGATGTCTATCTCTGCGGCCCGCCACCGATGGTGGACGCGGTCCGTGCCTGGCTTGCCGCGCAGGGCGTGACACCGGCCAATTTCTACTACGAGAAGTTCTCGCCGAGTGGCGCGGTCACCGCCACCGGCGAGACCCACCGGCAGGCGGCGTGAGGCCGCGATGAGGACCTTCACGGGCCGCTTCGCCGGCAAGACTGCACTCGTCACCGGCGCCGCCCAGGGCATCGGCCGGGAGGTCGCGCTGCGCCTGGCGCGCGAAGGGGCCAGCGTCGCGATGGTGGACCGATCCGAACTGGTCGAGGACGTGCGGCGCGATGCAGGCGGCGATGCCGTCGCCATCACCGCTGACCTCGAAGGCTTCGCCGGCGCGACCGAAGCCGTGACGCGCGCACGGGCCGCCTTCGGGCGGATCGACATCCTGGTCAACAATGTCGGCGGCACGATCTGGGCGAAGCCCTTCGCCGAATACGAGGAAGCGCAGATCGAGGCGGAGATCCGCCGCTCGCTCTTCCCCACTCTCTGGTGCTGCCGCGCGGTGCTGCCGGCGATGCTGGCGGCCGGCGGCGGCGTGATCGTCAACGTCTCCTCGGTCGCAACGCGTGGCGTGAACCGCGTGCCCTACTCCGCCGCGAAGGGCGGGGTGAACGCGATCACCGCAAGCCTCGCAATGGAATATGCCGGGCACGGCATCCGCGTCTGCGCCACCGCGCCCGGCGGCACCGACGCGCCGCCGCGCCGCGTGCCGCGTACTGCCGGTGTGCGCGTCCAGCGCAACGCCGCGCCTCGCAGCGCGGATGAGGATCGCTGGATGCAGCAGGTCGTGGATCAGACCAAGGCCTCTAGCCTCATGCATCGCTACGGCACGATCGAGGAACAGGCGGCGGCGATCCTGTTCCTGGCCTCTGACGAGGCCTCCTACATCACCGGGGTCACCCTGCCCGTCGCGGGCGGGGATCTCGGCTGATCAACCTGACTACCCACCCCCAACGGAGGACGCTGAGATGACCGACAGCCTGATGGAGACCAAGGAAGTCAAGGATCTGCTGATGAAGGTCAGCAACCTCGGCGACGGCACCGGCGACGTGCGCCTGAAGCGCATCGTGCACCGCGTGGTGTCCGATCTGTTCCGCACGATCGAGGATTTCGACGTCCAGCCGGACGAGTTCTGGTCCGCGATGGCGTATCTGACGCGGCTCGGCCAGGCGAACGAGACCGGCCTGCTGGTACCGGGCCTCGGGCTCGAGACCTTCCTCGATCTGCGCCTCGACCAGGCGGAGCAGAAGGCCGGCCTCGAGGGCGGCACGCCGCGCACCATCGAAGGCCCGCTCTGGATCGAAGGCGCGCCGCTGTCGAAGGGCGAGGCGCGGCTCGATGACGGCACCGAGCAGGGCGAGGTGCTGTTCATGGATGGCCAGGTGCGCGACATGGACGGCAAGCCGGTGGCCGGCGCGATCATCGATGTATGGCACGCCAACACGCTCGGCGGGTACTCGTTCTTCGACCCGAGCCAGGCGAAGTACAACCTCCGCCGCCGCATCGAGACCGATGCCGAGGGCCGCTACCGCTTCCGCTCCATCCTACCCGCCGGCTATGCATGCCCGCCGGATGGCGTCACGCAGGAACTGCTGAACCATCTCGGCCGTCACGGCCACCGTCCGGCGCATATCCACTTCTTCGTCTTGGCGCCCGGCTACCGGAAGCTGACGACGCAGATCAACATCGACGGCGACGAGTACCTGCACGACGACTTCGCCTTCGCCACCCGCGACGGCCTCATCCCGGAAGTCCGCCGCGTGGACGACGCCGACAATGTGCGGGCCAAGCGCCTGAATGCGCCCTACGCCGAGATCACCTTCGACTTCGTGCTGCACGCCGAGAGCGATGTGGCGCCCGCCACCGTCGTGAACCGCGCGCACGCCCCGGCGGGCTGACCGCGCGCGGCCCGGCCGGTCGTCACGGCCGGGCCCTTCCTTTCCACGCTGCGTGAGACCTGGCGGCGCGCGCCCCGCGCGCCGTCTCCCCCGACTGCGTCCTGAGTGGAGCCACGAATGCCCGACAGCCCGATCACAATTCCGGCCGATCTGCGGCGCGACCTGACGATCCAGGCCATCCGCAGCACCATCGTCGATGTGCCGACGGTGCGCCGGCACAAGCTTTCGTCGCTGTCGGTCACGGCGCAGAGCTACGTCATCGTCGAGGTTCGGCTCGCGAACGGCGCCGAGGGCATCGGCGAGGCAGCAACGCTCGGCGGCCCGCGCTGGAGCGAGGAGAGCGTCGAGGCCATCAAGGCCAATATCGACGCGCACCTGGCCCCCGCGCTGATCGGCCACCAGGCCGATCGCTTCGAGGCGACTGGCGTGCTGCTGGATTCGGCCGCGAAGCGGAACAACGCCGCCAAGGCGGCGATTGACACGGCGCTGTTCGACGCGGTCGGCAGGACGCTCGGCGTGCCCGCGCACCAGCTGCTCGGCGGTCTGGTGCGCGACAGCCTGCCGGTGCTTTGGACGCTTGCCTCCGGCGATCCCGCGCAGGAGATCGAGGAGGCCGAGGCGAAGCTTGCGGCCCGTCTGCACGATACCTTCAAGGTCAAGATCGGCGCGCTGTCGCCCGACGCGGACCTGGCGCGGATGCGCCGCCTGACCACGGCACTCGCTGGCCGTGCGCGCTTCATCGTGGATGCCAACCAGGCGTGGGACGAGACGACGGCCAATCGCTGCCTGCCGATGTTGGCCGAGCTCGGCGTGACGCTGGTGGAACAGCCTCTGCCGGCCTGGAACGTCGCCGGCATGGCGCGCGTGCGGGCGCGCTCCGCGGTGCCGCTGATGGCCGACGAATGCGTTTTCTCGACGCACGACATGCTCGGCGTGGCGCAGGCCGCGGCGGCCGATGTCGTATCGCTGAAGCTCGTCAAGCATGCGGGGCTGCTGAACCTGCACAAGGTGGCGGCGGTCGCGGAGGCGGCCGGCATCGGCCTCTATGGCGGCTGCCTGCTCGAGAGTTCCATCGGCGCTGCGGCGCATCTGCAGGCCTTCGCCGGCCTGCGCGAGCTCGCCTGGGGCTGCGAGCATTTCGGGCCGCAGATCCTGACCGACGACCTGGTCGAGGAACCGCTGCGCTTCGAGGATTTCCGCGTTCACCTGCCGGCCGGTCCCGGCATCGGCGTGACGCTCGATCGCGACAAGCTGCGCCGCTACGCGCGCGCCTGAGGGAGGCAGAGATGCTCTATCACGTCCGCATGGACGTCCATGTTCCGCGCGACATGGACCCCGCAGAGTTCGACAAGCTGAGGGTCGCCGAGAAGGCGCGCGCCGAGGCGCTGCAGCGCGAGGGCAAGTGGCGCCACCTGTGGCGGATCGCCGGCGCCTACGCGAACTACAGCGTCTTCGACGTGGCCGACCACGACGAGCTGCACGCCATCCTCGGCACGCTGCCGCTGTTTCCCTTCATGGACATCGCGGTGACGCCACTGGCGCGTCATCCCTCGGCGATCGCCACCTGACCACCACCCGCAAGAAGCAACAACGAGAGAGGAAACGACCATGAACTCGAACACGACATCCAACGTCTCGCGCCGCACGCTGCTTGCCGGCGCTGCCGCCAGCCTTGCCGCCGGCGCGCTGTCGTGCCCGGCGCTCGCCCAGGGCGCGGCACTCCGCATCGGGCTGATGCTGCCCTTCTCCGGCACCTTCGCCTCGCTCGGCGAGAACATCGCGGCCGCCTTCGAGATGTATCTGGCGGAGAAGGGCGGCCGGCTTGGCGGCCGCGCGATCCAGATCGTTCGGCTCGACGACGAATCCGACCCGGCGAAGTCGGTGCAGAACGTCAACCGCCTGGTGGGCCGCGAGCGCGTCGGCGCTATGGTCGGCACTGTGCACTCGGGCGTGGTGATGGCAATGGTGCAGGCCTCCCGCGAGCGCGGCGTTCCGCTGATCATCCCGAACGCCGGCAACGCCGCGGCGACGCGCGAGCTCTGCGCGCCGACCATCTTCCGCACCTCCTTCACCAACTGGCAGCCGGCCTTCGCCATCGGCAAGTCGCTGGCCGACCGTGGCGTGCGCCGCGCGGCCTGGGTCACCTGGGACTATGCGGCGGGCAAGGAGGCGACCGAGGGCTTCCGCGAGGGCCTGCGCTCCGGCGGGGCGGAACTTGTACGGGAGCTGACGCTGCCCTTCCCGGAGAACAACTTCCAACCGGTCCTCGCCCAGATCAGCGGCCTGAACGTGGAGGCTGTGGGTGCCTTCTTCGCCGGCGGCGGCGCGGTGCAGTTCGTGCGCGACTACGCCTCGGCCGGCCTCAAGGACCGCATCCCGCTCGTCGGCTCAGGCTTCCTCACCGAGGGGACGCTCACCGCCCAGGGCGCGGCCGCCGAGGGCGTGCGCACGGCGCTCCACTACGGCGACGGTATCCAGACCGAGCGCAACATCGGCTTCCGCCGCGCGTTCCGGGAGCGCACCGGGCGTGAGGCCGACGTTTACGCGGTGCAGGGCTACGATGCGGGCCAGCTGCTCGCGGCGGGGCTCGAGGCGACGCGAGGCGACATTGCCGCGGAGCGCGCGCTGGTCGCCGCTATGCGGAGCGCGCGCATCGACAGCCCGCGCGGCACCTTCACCCTCTCGCCGCAGCACAACCCGGTGCAGGACATCTACCTGCGCGAGGCGCGCGGCGGCCAAAACGTGGTGGTCGGCGTCGCGGCAGCGCAGCTGGCCGATCCCGGCACCGGCTGCCGCATGCCGACGGCCTGAGAAGCGGCGCGAGAGGGAGGAAAAACCAATGTCGGGCGTGGCCGCGCAGCTCCTCAACGGGCTGCAATACGGGCTGCTGCTGTTCCTGATCAGCAGCGGCCTTACCCTGATCTTCGGCGTCATGGGCGTGATCAACCTCGCCCATGGCAGCCTCTTCATGATCGGCGCCTACATCGCCTTCGTGGTTTCCGGCGGGACCGGCTCGCTCTGGCTCGCTCTGCCCGCGGCGGTGGTCGGCGGCCTTGCCCTCGGCGCAGTGCTCGAGCGCGGGCTGTTCCGGCGCTTCTATCACCGCGAGCATCTCGATCAGGTGCTGCTGACCTTCGCGCTGATCCTGCTGTTCGAGGAAGGCCGCTCGGTCCTGCTCGGGAACGACTTCCACTCGGTGCCGGTGCCCGCGGCGCTCGACGTCGCGGTGCCGATGGTGGGGGACTTCTCCTACTCCGCCTACCGGCTCGCGGTCCTGGGGGCGTGCCTCGCCATTGCCGGCGCGATGTTCCTGGCGATCGAGCGCACGCGCATCGGCTCCGCGATCCGCGCGGCGGCGGAGAAGCCCGAGATGGTGGACCTGCTCGGCCTCGATGCGCGGCGGATCCACATGGTCGTCTTCGCCGTTGGCACCGCGCTCGCGATGCTGGCGGGTGCGCTCGCGGCGCCGCTGCACTCGGTCTACCCGAACATGGGCCACGGCTTCCTCATCATCTGCTTCGTCGTGGTGGTGGTGGGCGGGGTTGGCTCGATCGCCGGCGCCTTCTGGGGCGCGCTGCTGATCGGCATCGTGGACACCCTCTCAAAGGCCTACCTGCCCTTCGCGTCCGGGCTTGCCGTCTATGTCCTGATGGCCGTCGTGCTGCTCTGGCGGCCGACCGGCCTGTTTGCAAGGAGCTGACGTCATGCTCACCGTCGCCGGCCGCACCGGATCCATCGTGCTGGGCTGCGCCGCCCTCGCTGTGGCCTCGCTTCCCCTCTTTGCCTCTCCCTACCACCTGGAGCTTGTCTCCACGGCGGTCGTGTTCGCGATGTTCGCGCTCAGCCTGCAGCTGCTGGTTGGCGTCACCGGGCTGGTCAGCCTGGGCCACGCCGCCTTCTTCGGCGTCGGCGCCTACGCCATCCACCTGATGGGCGCGCATGGCCCGAGCATCTCCGTGCTGATCACGCTGCCCGCGGCGGTGCTGATGTCGGGGCTGGCGGCCTTGGCCGTCGGCGCGCTGGCGCTGCGCACGCGCAACTTCTTCTTCCTCATGACCACGCTCGCCTTCGGGCAGATGCTGTTCTTTGTGTTCCACGACACGCCGCTCGGCGGCGGCGCGGACGGCGTCTTCGTCACGCGACCCACCTTCTCGCTCTTCGGCCTGGAATGGGTTGTCTCGCGCCAGGACCGGCCGGCGGTGATGCTGTTTGTCAACCTCGGCGTGCTGGTGGCGATGTATCTCGGGCTCGCTGGCCTGCTGCGGACGATGTTCGGGCGCGCGCTGCTCGGCATCCGCGCCAATGAGCACCGCATGCGCTCCATGGGCTTCCATACCTATTGGCTGCAACTCGGTGCCTTCACCCTTGCCGGCGCGCTGGCCGGGGTCGCGGGGCACATGTGGGGCATGACGCAGGCTTTCGTCAGCCCGGAGCTGCTCGCTTGGCATCGCAGCGCGGAGGCGCTGCTGATGATCCTGCTCGGCGGGCTCGGCGCGCTGCACGGGCCGATCCTCGGCGCCTTCGCCTGGGTCGGCCTGGGTGAGATCGCGCAGCTCATCACGGAGCGGCAGCGGCTGGTCGAGGGCTTGGTGATCCTAGCCGTCGTGTTGGGCCTGCGCCACGGCCTTGCCGGGATCAGGGTGCCCTCGCTGCGGCGTGCCATGCCGCAGGCCGAACCAGCCACCCGCGCGGAGGAGGTCTCGCCATGAACACCCCCGCGATGGAGGCCATCGGCCTCACCCGGCGCTTCGGCGGCCTTGTCGCCGTCAATGACGTGAACCTCGCGCTGCATGTCGGCGAGCTGCATGCCGTGATCGGCCCGAACGGCGCCGGCAAGAGCACGCTCACCAACCTTCTCTCCGGCGAGTTGCGCCCGAGCGCGGGCCGGCTGCTGCTGCACGGGGCGGAGGTCGGCGACTGGCCGTCCTGGCGCTTTGCGCGCGCCGGCGTCGGACGGTCCTTCCAGCAGACCAACGTGCTGAAGCCGATGACGGTGCGCGAGAACGTCCGCCTCGCCGCGCAGGCGCGCATCACGCCGCTGCGGCGCTACCTGCAGGTCGTGACCGGAGAGCATGCGCCCACCGAGGCGGCAGAGGCCGCGCTCACGCGCGTCGGCCTCGGCGCGCTCACCGGCCGCACCGCGGGCACTTTGAGCCACGGCCAGCTGCGCCAGCTCGAAATCGCGATGGCGCTCGCGGCCGGCCCGACCGTGCTGCTGCTCGACGAGCCGCTGGCCGGCATGGGGCCGGAGGAGAGCGAGCGGCTCGCGGGCCTGCTGAAGGAGCTCGCGGCGGACCATGCCGTAATGCTGATCGAACACGATATGGACGTGGTCTTCGCGGTGGCGGACCGCGTCACCGTGATGGTGGACGGCCAGGTCCTGGAACAGGGCGCACCGGCCGCCATCCGCGGTTCCGCCGCCGTCCGCGACGCATATCTGGGGCATGCAGCATGACGCCGATCATCGAGGCCAAGGGCGTGCAGGCCGGCTACGGCACGGGGATGGTGCTGCACGGCGTGGACTTCGCCGTGGCGCCTGGCCAGGCGGTCGGCCTGATGGGTCGCAACGGCATGGGCAAGACGACGATGCTGCGAACCATCCTGGGGCTGGTGCCGCTGCGCGGCGGACAGGTCCTGATGGACGGCGAGGATGTCTCGCGCGAGGCGCCGTTCCGCCGGGTCCGCCGCGGCATCGCCGTCGTGCCGGAGGGCCGCGGGATCTTCGCGAGCCTCACCGTGCCCGAGAACCTGCGCCTGGCCGCGCGGCCAGGCGTGGATGGGCAGCGGCTCTGGACCGAGGAGCGCGTGCTGGACACCTTCCCGCGCCTGAAGGAAAGGCTCGGCAACCGCGGCGACCAGCTCTCGGGCGGCGAGCAGCAGATGCTCTCGATCGGTCGCGCGCTGATGACCAACCCGCGCCTGCTCATCCTGGACGAGGCAACGGAGGGGCTCGCACCGCTCATCCGCGACGACATCTGGCGCGTCATCGCCGCGATCCGCGAGACGGGCATCGCCACGGTGGTGGTGGACAAGACTGTCGCGGCGATCCTCTCGCTCGTGGACCGTAGCATCGTGCTGGTGAAGGGCGGCGTCGTCTTCGACGGCGCGCCGGCGGCGCTACGGGCTGATGAGGAACTCATGCACCGATGCCTGGGTGTGTGAGCGGACATGCGCTGGGAGGATGACGATGTTTCTCGATCTGCGTGATCTGACCATGCATGTCCGGCTGGACGGGCCGGCGGACGCGCCGCCGCTGGTGCTGCTGCACTCGCTCGGCACCGACCTCCGCGTCTGGGATCCGCAGGCGAACATCCTCGCCCGCAGCTTCCGGGTCGCCCGCCCGGACCTGCGCGGCCATGGCCTGACGGATGTCCCACCCGGCCCCTACTCGATCGACGGCATGGCGCGCGACGTGCTGGCGCTGCTCGATACTCTTGACCTCCCGCACGTCCATGTCGCAGGCCTGTCGATCGGCGGGATGGTCGCGCAGGTGCTGGCGGCGCAGGCGCCGGACCGCGTGGCGTCGCTGGTGCTCTGCGACACCGCCATGGCGATCCCCCCGCCGGAGCTCTGGCGCGGCCGTGCCGCCACGGTGCGCGGCCACGGCATGGCGGCGATCGCCGACGCGGTGCTGGCCCGTTGGGTGACGCCCGGCTTCGCGCGGACGCCGGAAGCTCGCGGTCTGCTGTCCATGCTGCTCCGCACGGCGCCCGAGGGCTATGCCGGCGCCGCGGAGGCGATCGCCGCCGCTGACCTGACCGAGACGACGCGTGGCCTGCGCATGCCGGCCTTGGTGCTGGTCGGTGAGCACGACGAGGCCACCCCGCGCACCAGTGCAGAGGTGCTGCGCGACGCGATCCCCGGCGCCGAGCTGAAGATGATTATGGGGGCGGCGCACATCCCGACGCTGGAGCGTCCTAATGCCGTCGCCGAAGCCATCCTTGGTTTCCTATCGGTCGATGCGGAATGCGGCGCTCGCACTGCCGACGCTAGTCACGCCATGTCGGCGTCCGGAGACAACCATGACTGACCCCGTCATCATCGCTGTCGCGATCACCGGATCGGTGCCGCGCAAGAAGGACAACCCGGCGCTTCCGGTCACGGTGGCCGAGCAGATCGAGAGCACCCACGCCGCCTACGAGGCCGGTGCGACCCTGGTTCACGTGCATGTCCGCAACGACGACGAGACGACGAGCAGCGACCCGGGGAAGTTCGCCGCCTTCTAGGACGGCATCCGCCGCCACTGCCCCGACATCATCGTTCAGTTCTCGACCGGTGGCCGCGGCCGCGCATTGGAAGCGCGTGGCGCGATGCTGCACCTGCGCCCCGGCATGGCGAGCCTGGCCACCGGGAGCGTGAACTTCCCCACCATCGTCTACGAGAATCCGCCGGATTTCGTGCGCACGCTGGCCACCACCATGCGCGACCTCGGCATCAAGCCGGAGATCGAGGTGTTCGACCTGGCGATGCTCACCAACACCGCGGACCTTGTAGTCGAGGGACTGATCCTGCCGCCACCGCATGTTCAGTTCGTCTTCGGCGTGAAGCACGCTCTGCCGCCGCGCGAGGACATCCTGGACTTTGAGCTGTCCCTGATGCGCAAGCTGATCCCGGGCGCGACCTGGACGGCGGCCGGAATCGGGCGCGACCAGTTCACCGTCGCCCGCTGGGCGCTGGCCCGCGGTGGCCATGTCCGCACCGGGCTCGAGGACAACATCCGGATGGACCGGCACACGCTGGCGCCGTCCAACGCCGCGCTGGTGCGCCGCACGGCGGAACTCGCCGCCGAGGCCGGCCGTCCGGTGGCCGATGCAGCCACCGCGCGGCGCATCCTTGGCCTGCCGCCCGTACCCATGCGGAGGGCCGCGTGATGCGCCGGCTCCGCTCCCTCCTTGGCGCTGCGTCCCGCACATCGTTGCTGGCGGAGGCGGTCACGCCAGCCACCACGCGGCGCGGCTTCCTGGCCGCTTGCGCCTGCTGCGCCGCCGGCGCGCTCGCTCCCCGCTTTGCCGCGGCGCAGGTCACGCCCGGCGCGGCCTCCGGCCTGCACCGCCGGCTGGACGCAGCGGCCTCGGCGATCGAGAGCCGGATGATCGGCTGGCGGCGCAACATCCACGCGAACCCGGAACTCGGCAACCAGGAGCACCGCACCGCCGCCTTGGTCGCTGCGCATCTCCGCCGCCTCGGCTTCGAGGTGCGCGAGGGGGTGGGGGCGACTGGCGTCGTCGCTGTGCTGCGGGGCGGTGCCGGGGAGGGGCCTACCGTCGCGCTCCGCGCCGACATGGATGCGCTACCGGTGCAGGAACCGGAGGGCCTGCCCTTCGCCTCGCGCCGCCGCGCCACTTGGGACGGCGCTGAGGTGCCGGTGATGCATGCCTGCGGCCATGACTGCCACGTCGCCATCCTGATGGCTGCGGCGGAGGTCCTGGCGCAGCATCGCGCTGATCTCCGCGGCACCGCCGTGCTGCTGTTCCAGCCCGCCGAGGAGGGCCTGCCCGGCGGCGAGATCGGCGGCGCGCGCCGCATGCTGGCCGAGGGCGCCTTCGATGCCCCGAAGCCCGACATGGATGTTCGGCCTGCATGTGCTGACGAGCATGACGACCGGCCAGATCGCCTATCGCCCCGGCCCGGCGCATGCCAGTTCCGACACCTTCCGCATCGTCGTGCGCGGTCGGCAGGCGCATGGTGCCATGCCCTGGGACGGGGTGGACCCGGTGGTCATCGCCGGGCAGATCGTGACGGCGCTGCAGACCATCCAGAGCCGGCAGGTGGACGTGAACGATCCCTCGGTGCTGACCATCGGCACGATCCATGGCGGCGCGCGGCACAACATCGTGCCCGACCGCGTCGAGATGAGCGGCACGCTGCGGACCTATGACGAAGGCCGCCGCGCCTTCATGCGGCGCCGCGTCACCACGCTTGCGGAAAGCGTTGCGCAGGGCATGGACGGCGCGGCGGAGGTGGTATGGGAGCCGGGCGGCTATGCAGCGCTGGTGAACGATCCGGCGCTGGCCGATCGCATGGCGCCGAGCCTCGCGAGGGTCACCGGGCGCGATGGGCTGCGGATCAACCCGCGGCATACCGCGAGCGAGGATTTCGCCTTCCTCGCGCAGCAGGCGCCCGGCGTTTTCTTCTGGGTCGGCGTGACGCCGCCAGGCCAGGACCCTGCGCGCGCCGCGCCGAACCACTCCCCGCGCTTCACCGTGGACGAGGCCGGGCTGCTTGTCGGGCTGCGAGCGATGCTGCACCTGGTCGCCGACGCAACCGGCAGCGGAGTGGCGTGATGCACCGCCGATCCTTGCTGGCCTGCGCCGCCGGCCTTCCGTTGGTCCCCCTGGCGCTGCCCGCCCTCGCGCAATTGCGCCCCTGGCCAGACCGCCCACTGCGCCTCGTCGTGCCTTTCCCGCCGGGCGGGGCGATCGACGCCATGGCGCGCATCCTGGCTGGCCCGATGGCGGAGGCGCTGCGTCAGCCGGTGGTCGTGGAGAACCGGCCCGGCACGGGGGGCACAACCGGCACCGGCGCCGCGGCGCAGGCGACCGACGGGCACACGTTGCTGATGGTCTCGATCGCGCATGCGGTGAACCCCGCGCTCTATCCGCGCCTGCCCTATGCCGAGGCCGATTTCGTGCCGGTTGGGCCGGTCGCGGTGGTGCCGAACAGCCTCGTCGCGCCCGCCGTGCGGCCGTGGCGCAGCGTGGCGGAGTTGGTCGCGGAAGCGCGTCGCCGGCCCGGTGCGCTGACCTACGCCTCGGCCGGCAGCGGCACCTCGATCCACTTGGCCGGCGCGTTGTTCGCGGATCTCGCCGGGATCTCGATCGAGCATGTGTCCTATCGCGGCTCGGCGCCGGCGGTGACGGACCTCGTGGCGGGCCGCGTGGACATGATGTTCGACAGCGTCACCTCCGCCGGTCCTCACATCGCCTCCGGCCGCCTCGTGCCGCTCGTCGTGACCACGGCGCAGCGGATCGTGGCCTTCCCGGACCTGCCGACGATGGCGGAAGCCGGGGTGCCGGGCTTCGCGGTGGACCCGTGGTTCGCCATGCTCGCGCCGCGTGCCCTGCCGGCGGCGGCGCGGCCGCCGCTTTCGGCGCTGCTGTCGCGGCTGCTGGCCGATCCGGCCGTCGCCGAGCGTCTGGCGCGGATCGGCGCGGAGCCGATGACGGGCGATGCCGGAACGCTCGCGCGGCTGCTGGCCGATGAGACGGCGCGCTGGGGCGTCTTCATCCGGCGGGCCGGCATCCAGCCGGAATGACGCGCCCATGCTGATCCATCGCGAAATCCCGGGCCTGCGGGCCGCCCTCGGCGGATGGCGCGCCCGGCTCGCCCTGGTGCCCACCATGGGCGCGCTGCACGAGGGCCACCTGGCGCTGGTCGCGGCGGCGCGGGCGGTGGCAGATGTGGTGGTCGCCTCGATCTTCGTGAACCCGACGCAGTTCGGGCCGAACGAGGATCTGTCGCGCTAGCCGCGCGACGAGGTGGGCGACCTCGCGAAGCTGCGCGAGGCCGGCTGCGACCTCGCCTTGCTGCCGACGGTGGATACGATGTACCCCACGGGCGGCGCGACATCCGTGGAGGTTTTGGGTGTCTCCGAGGGCTTCGAGGGCGCGGCCGGGCCCGGCCATTTCCACGGCGTCGCCACCGTCTGCACGAAGCTGTTCCTGCAGACCGGCGCCGAGTCGCGGCCTTCGGCGAGAAGGACTGGCAGCAGTTGCAGGTGGTGCGCCGCGCGGCGCGCGACCTCGACATCCCGATCCGCATCCTGCCCGTGCCGACGGTGCGGGAGGCGGCCGGGTTGGCGCTGTCCTCGCGCAGCCGATTCCTCGCCCCCGATGAGCGTGCGCGTGCACCGCTGCTGCACGCTGCGCTCACCCGTGCGGCCGCCACCATCGCCGCCGCGCGGCTCGGCGGGGTGCGCCTGCTCGACAACGTCGCGGTGAGCTGACGCGCGGTGCCGCGCATTCGGCTTGACGCGCGGCTCCGTTGTTCGGCATTGAGCACTCGCGGGAGAGTCCGCGTCGGTCGCGAGGCCGACGTTGACGCCGAAGGAGCAACCGCCCCGGAAACTCTCAGGCCCACGTACCGCGACCGTTCTTGAACTCTGAAAAGTGGAGCAGCAGCTCCCGCCGACGGTGTAAGCTCCTGGCCCGCGATGGGACGGCGGCGATGCTCTCAGGCCAATGACAGAGGGGGCATTCGAACCCGCGCGATGCGCGCGGGCGGAGAATGCGCATGTCCTGTTCAGAATCCGGGACCATCGCCGTGATCGGTGCCGGCATCACCGGCATTACCACGGCCTACAACCTCGCGCGCCGCGGCCACGTGGTCACCGTCTTCGACCGCCACCCCTACGCCGCGATGGAGACCTCCTTCGCCAATGGCGGCCAGCTCTCGGCGTCCAACGCCGAGGTCTGGAACAGCTGGGCCACCGTGCTGAAGGGGATGAAGTGGATGCTCTCCCCCGGCGCCCCGCTGCTCGTGAACCCCCGGCCGTCCTGGCACAAGCTGTCCTGGCTGGCGGAGTTCGTCGCCTCCATCCCGCGCTACGAGGAGAACACGGTCACGACCGCCCGCCTCGCCCTCGAGGCACGCGCGCATCTCCGCCGCATGGCCGAGGAGGAGGGCATCGACTTCGATGCCGAGGACCGCGGCATCCTCCATTTCTACGAGACGAAGCGCGACTTCGACGCGGCCGCGCGCGTCACCGAGTTGCTGGCGAAGGGCGGGCTGGAGCGACGCGCGGTGACGCCCGCCGAGATCCGCTCCATCGAGCCGGCACTGCGGGGAGATGTCTACGGCGGCTTCTATACGCCGTCGGATTTCACCGGCGACATCCACAAGTTCACCAACGGTCTTGCGCTGGCCTGCGCGCGCCACGGCGTCGCGATGCGCTTCTCGACGGAGGTGCTCGCCACCGATGCGGGCGCCGACGGCGTCACGCTCGACTGCCGCTCGACGGAGCCGAAGACGGACGGCGCCCCGCACCCGCGCGAGACGCTACGCTTCGACAATGTGGTGGTCTGCGGCGGCGTCATGTCGCGCCAGCTCGGCGAGACACTCGGCGATCGGATCAACGTTTATCCGGTGAAGGGCTACTCCATCACGGTGCAGCTCGACGATCCGGCGGACCAGGCGGCCGCGCCGTGGGTCAGCCTGCGCGATGACAAGTCCAAGATCGTGACCAGCCGTCTCGGCGCGCGGCGGTTCCGCGTGGCGGGGACGGCGGAGTTCAACGGCTACAACCGCGACATCCGCGCCCAGCGCATCGCCCCGCTCGTCGCCTGGTGCCGCGCGCACTTCCCGGGCATGAGCACGCGCCACGCCGTGCCCTGGGCGGGCCTGCGCCCGATGATGCCGGACATGATGCCGCGCGTGGCACGCGGCCGGAACCCGCGGGTGTTCTACAACACCGGGCACGGTCATCTCGGCTGGACTCTTTCGGCCGCGACGGCGGAGACTGTGGCCGCGCTGATGAGCACCCGCGCGAACGCCTGAACGGCAGGCTGGAAGGACAGCGTGGCCCGGCGATCCTTGGCGCCGGGCCCTTTCCGGCGCGTGCAACTTCTTACGGAATACGCCGCTTCACCATCTGCGATGACAGAGGTGCCGCCGCTACATCCACCGTGCATGCGCTGACACTCCGCACAGTGACGCGCACGCTTTTGTTCGACCAGACATGGCAGTCGAGCACGAGGGCGATGCTGCTGGTGTCGAGCGAGGCGTCCGCGAAGTCGCCCCGCCGCGCGGCGGGGACCGTCACGTCGATGTTCGCCGTCGCGCCGGCGGCAACCCGCAGCGTCGCGCTCCCCAGATCGATCGCCGCCGCCGTCCCGCTCTGGAACCGGTCGGAGGCCGTCCCAGCCGCACTGACCCAGGCCGTCAGAGTGATGCCCTGCAGGTCCAGGCTGCACGATGCGCGTACTAAGTGTTTGGTCCCGGGATGAGGTGGTGCGGTTTGATTTTGAAGATGGACGGGTCCTTGGTCCAGGCGTCGCAGATGGCTTGGAATGGGGTTCGCCACTTCAGCGCCTTGAGGTGCGTGGCGAAGTTGTAGGCTTGGACGAAGGCAAGGACGTGGGCCTTGAGCGCGTCGAGGCTGGGATCGTGGAAGGCCTTGATCGTGGCGTCCTTGACCGTACGGTTCATCCGCTCCGCCTGGCCATTCGTCCAGGGGTGGTAGGGGTTGGTCAGGCGGTGCTCGATGCTGTTCTCGTCGCAGACGCGCTCGAAGATATGGCCCACCCAGCGCGCGGTTGCCCCGTCGCGGTACTTCGGCAGATCGGCGAAGGCCATGCCGTTATCGGTCAGCACGGTGTGGATCCGATAGGGGAAGGTCTCGACGACCTCGCGCAGGAAGGCGGCACCGTTCATCGTGGTGTTGGCGTTCAGGAAGGCGACGTGGGTGAGTTTGGACACTCGGTCGATGGCCAAGAACATGAAGAGCTTTCCCTCGGCGAGGCGTAGCTCACAGACGTCGATATGGACGTAGCCGATCGCAGTCTCGGCGAAGCGCTGGCGCTTCGAGGTCTTCTCCTCGTTATGCGGCAGGCGAGAGATGCCGTGCCGCACCAGGCAGCGATGTAGCGCGCTGCGGGACAGCGTTGGGATGGTTTCGCGGAGGCAGCCCAGGATGTCATCGAGCGGCAGCAGGGTACGCCGGCGGCACTCGACGACGATCGCCTCCTCCGCTTCGGTCAGGACGGAACTGCGCGGCTGGCGCGGGCCCATGGCGGCATCGGCCGTACCCGTCCGGCTCCGCCACTTGGCGACGGTCTTCGGGTTCAGCCCGTAGCGCGAGGCCAGGGCGCGGGTGCTCGCTTGCGACGCTTGGAACTCGGCTCGAACACGCGGCGTCGTTCTGGCTAAGCCATGAAGACCTGCTGCCACAGCGCATCCTCCCCCTCGCGGGTCAAAGATGCACCACTACTCCCGGGGACTGAACA
>NZ_FOSQ01000031.1 GCF_900114315.1 Falsiroseomonas stagni DSM 19981 | reverse complement strand
GATCGCCTCGGCGAGGCGGCTCAGCCACCAAGCGCCACGGCCAACCCAGTCGGCCAGCGTCTGACGCTCGATCTCGACACCCTCCCGCGCCAGGATGGCTGAGAGGCGATAGAGCGGCAGGCCGTCGAGATACTTCGAGACCAGCACATGGGCGAGCAGGCCGGGGCCGGGCCGCCCCTTCTCCACGGGCAGGTCGGGCGCCGGCGCCTGCAGCACCGCCTCGCAGGCCCGGCAGGCGTAACGGGGGCGGACGTGGCGGATGACCTTCAGCCGGGCCGGGATCTTCTCCAGCACCTCGGTGACGTCCTCGCCGAGCCTGGTCAGGCGCTTCGGGTCGGTGCAGCCGCAGCGGCAGGCGAATACCGGCTCATGCAGGATCGTCTCGCGCGGCAGATGCTCCGGCAGCGGCTTGCGGATGGCGGGACGGCGCGGCTGGCCCTTTGCCCTGGCCTCCGCCCTGGCGGCGGCCTGCGCGGCATCCTCCTCGGCATCGCCGATCAGCATCTCAAGCTGGCCGATCTCGGCGGCGAGCTTCTCCGACGAGTGGCCGTATTTGTCCCGCCGCAGCGCCGCGAGTTGGACCTTCAGCTTCTCGATCTCGAAGCCTGCGTTGCGGAGTTCGGCATCGCGTTCCGCCAGCACCGCGTCCCGCTCCGCCAGCAGGGCGCGGAGCGCGGCGATCTCGGCATCGGGCGTGTCGAAGGACGCGGTCTGCACATCGCGATTCTATGCAACGCTGGCCGCGCCGCAATCGCCGATCGACTACACCGTCGCCTGCGGCCGCGCGGTCCAGGCGGGCATGCGCCAGTCGATGCCCTCGACCAGCATCGACAACTGCGCCGCGGTCAGCGACACCGCGCCACTCGCCGTCTGCGGCCAGACGAAGCGGCCCTTCTCGAGCCGTCTGGCGATGAGGATCAGGCCCTGGCCATCCCAGACGAGGATCTTGAGCAGATCGCCGCGGCGGCCGCGAAAGCAGAACATCGCGCCGCTGTAGGGATCCTGTGCCAGCACCGTCTGCACCTGCGCAGCCAGGCCGTCGAAGCCCTTGCGCATATCCGTCACGCCACAGGCCAGGAACACCCGCGTGCCGGGCGGCGGGCCCAGCATCAGCGCCCACCCATCTCGGCCAGCACCAGGCGCAGCGTCGCCGCGTCCGCGCCGCCGGAGATGCGGATGCTGGCACCCGAGGGCAGCGTGATCTCGATGATGCCGGGCGCGGCGCTGCTGGTCGGCGTCTCAGCCAGCATGGGGGGCGGCAGTCGCGGCGCCTCCGGCACCACCTCCACCGGCACGAACCCCGCCATCGCGGTGGCCAGCATCTGCTTGCGCCAGGTGTAGAGCTGGCCCGTGCTGACGCCATGCCGATCCGCCACCGCCTGGACGATCACCCCAGGCTCCAGCGTCTCCCGCACAATCCGCAGCCGCTCCTCCGTCGACCAGTTCCGCCGCCGCACCTCCCGCACCCGAACCTCGACGCCGCGCCCCGCGCGACCTCCGGAACCGCTCCTACGACCGTCGTAAGAGGGGCCAATGAGTGGTGCCGTCGTCGCGTCGTCCGTCATGGCGACCACTTCGGCTAACCAACCCCTTCAGCTCAAGGCCGGGTTCGGCTAACGCTTACCGCCGAAGTGCTCGGCACTGGCCTGCTGCAGCTCGCCGAGCAGCGCGTCAAACTCGACCTTCCTCGCCATGAAGGCATCAAGGCTGCGCTGCTGATTGGCTTCCTGCTTCGTCATCGCCGCCTCCGTCTCGCTCGCCGCGTGACGGACACCTCGCTCTATGTCGCTGCAAAGCCAAGCGAAGTGTGCGACTGGAAGATGGCTTTTTCGCTCGGCACCCGATCAAGCCATGAGATCGGCTTCGACGGGCAGATCGAGCTCGAGGCGCTGCGGATCTTTGGGCTGCCGGAGGCGGCACCGGCCGTACTGAATGGCACGCCGCTGCTGACGGGGCCGCTGTTTGGCTCCGGGCGGCGGGAGTTCGCGGTGGAGGTGTCCTGGGATCTGCCGAGCCTGGCGCCAGGGGCGACATCGCTGCTCGATGTCACGGTGAACGGGGCACGGGCGGGCGACCTGGCAACGGCATCTCTGGTGTCGTCGACGCGGTTCATCGAACTCGATGCGGCAGTGTGGTCGAACAACACGGTGCGGGTGATGGCGCGGAACATCTCCACGGCCACGTTCGATCTGGCCGCGGCGACGCTGTCGGTGGGGGCGGTGAAGCGGCGAGTGCCGTGATGCCAGGGCGTGCCTTCGCCTCCCTCACTACGCCGCACGGCCAGGCACGGCGATCCGCTGCAACACCTCCGCGGTGGCGCGTGAGGCGGCATCCATCGCGCCCGCCAGGTAGCCGGGATCGGTCGTGCTGGTCTCGCTCCCTGCGAGTGACAGGCGATCCCACCGGGCGCCGTCCACCGACGGCCCGCGCTGCGGCACGGGGTGGGCACCGCCGCGCCGGTCGTCCGCGGTCGCGGTGCAGACCTCGGCAGTCCAGTCCATCAGCAGCGTCGCCGCGGGGCGTCCGGCCTCGTCTCCGAACAGCCGCACGAGTTGATCAAGGCAGGCGCGGGTCAGCAGCGCCGTTCCCGCAGTCTGGCGCCGATCTGCGTCGATGCCGAGAAAGCCGAACAGCGCCGCCACGCACGAAGCGGTTGTCGCGACTTGGATCTCGCCCATTGGGCCGACTGCGCTCTGCGCCATGCCCGACAGGCCAGCCGAGCGCCAGAAGGGGCGGCCATAAACAGCGCCGAACTTCGCGTGCGGCGCCATCCAGGTCGGCGTGTCGCGCCATGCGACGCTTATCGTCTGGCAAAGCTCGGCGCATCACACTTCCAATGCCATACTAGAATGCGCGTCAGGAACGCACCGAGCACCGTGGTAACGACCAAGCCGGTCAGGAGACTTTCCTGTTGATTGGCGCTGATCCACGTGAGGCCAAGAGAGAGAAACAGGCCCCAGATCAGGCAAACCTCAGCGTAGAAGGACCGGCGCATCGCCGGCACCAAGGGATCGGACCGCACCACGTCACGGAGGATGCTGCCGCCTGCACCTGACAGCGCCGCCATGATGGGCCCCCAGAGCCAGAGTGGCTCGACCGAGAACATCACCGCCACCATCACTCCGGAAACCGTGCTAGCCGCAATCCCGATCGCGTCCGTAACCTCCAGCGCGGCCAAAGGCCGGAAGCGTCCGCGCAGCAAGATGTAGAAGTTGACCACGTCGAACAGCCACAGCCAGCGACCGCGAGCGAAATCGAGCACCTTGAGGAATGAGAAGCTCACCAGCACGACCCCTAGCACGGTCAGTATCGTCTCGGGCGCTTCGACAACAGAGAGCGGCTGTCGGTCGGCGATCATGTCGCACATCACGCCACCGCCGAGCGCAGGTAGGCCGGCAAGAACTGCGCCGCCGAATAGCGACCAGCCGTGAGCGCGCGCGATGATAACGCCCGAAAAGGAGAATGCCATCAGGCCAATTAAATCTAGCCAGCTGAACCAGGTCGCGCTCGCCAGCGCAGATCGCATCAGCGCGCGGCGCAATTCCGCTTGCTGCCATTGCGCAGCCTGCTGCCGCTGCGCCGCGATCGTCGTATCGATCCGCGCGAGGCTTTCCGCATCAATCGAGCCTGGGGCGAAGCCGATCACGACGGGAGACACCGAAATCGGCTCAGTAACCGCATGGAACCTATGGTTCCTCTCGACCGCGAGCATCTCGAATGCGGCTATAGATTCGACAATCGCTAGCTCAACGACACCCGCTTGCAACGCCGCGATCACCGCCGTGTCTGATGGCAGGACCACGGTGCCGGATGCATTCGAGAGCCTTGTGGCCATGGGCGATGCACGCGCGACTGCGATGCGCATGCCGTCGGCCCGGGCCGCGGTCAGGGCTACGGTAGGATTACGATGGATGCTGTACCCACGAGGAATGATGAGGATGTCGCGCCGCTCGCCGTAGGGAATGCTGCGCATAGGCAGGTTATCCGTTGCGCCCGGCACTGGCAGAGCGAACGCAATGCGGCCCTCTCGCAGAGCCTGCAGCGGATCAGACAGCGTGACACCGCCAAGGGTGAGGCCGAGCCCGCTCTTTTCAGCCACGACGTGCAGCAAGCGGAGATCCCAAGGCAATCGTTCCGAGCTGCGCGCCGCTGTGGCGCCATGCAGGCCCGGTGCCTGCTGGAGATATGCGCCCATTTGCTCCGCCACGGCAGGCTCGGTGAGCAGCAGCAGCGCGGCTCCGATCGCCGCCGAAGCCTGCTGCAGCGCGCGGACCGTGCGACCGAGCCTCGGAGTCCAAGATTGCTGGGTGGGCGCCATGTCCTCGCCAGCACAGCACAGTCGTGCGGAGAGCGCCGCAAAGGCCACCGAAAGGATAAGGTTCTGCAGCATGTTAGAGACTTCCCGTCGTTGCCTGCGTCGATAACAATTTAATGAAATCTTCAACGAAAAATGAGTTGTTATTTGTTTATTATTGAATATTTTCTATTTCTTTTTATTCTACAATCCAGTGTCGGGCCCGCTCGATTAGCAGGCTACTGAAAAGCTACCAGCGGTAGGCGGTGAAGGCTGATTCGTCGCCGCGATGGAAGCGGATCTCGCCGGTGAGGGTGGCGGCCCGTAGCCGTCCTTTGGTCGGAAGCTCTTGGTGCCGGCCCAGGCTTCCAGGAGCGTGCCATCGACCGAGAAGTGCTCGGTTGAGAGCAACGTCCGGACCTTCGGCTACGCCAGCACACTGGCCAGGAAGCGGGAGGCGACCTCGCCCGCCAGCAACCGGTCGCGGTTATTGGTGAAGGTCGTGGCGTCCCAGACCGGATCGTCCACGCCGAGGCTGACAAACCAGCGAAACAGCAGGTCGAAGTCGATCCGCTCGACCAGCTGTCGCTCCGAGCGGATCGAGAAAAACGCTTGCAGCAGCAGGGCGCGCAGCAGGCGTTCGGGCGGAATGGAATCCCGCCCCGTCGGCGGGTCGAGCGTGTCGAACTCCCCCGACATCTCGCTCAGTGCCGCGTTGACGATGCCGCGGATCGCACGCAGCGGATGGTCCGGGCCAACCCGGCGCTCCAGGTCCAAATAGCTAAACAGCGATCCCCTGACCTCGTCCTTGCCCCGCATCGCCGCCCCCGAAGCCCAGCCGCAGCAGCGAATCACCTCCAAAGCCGAGCAGCCAGCTCGCATTTCCGCAGCCTGCTAATGCTCGATTCGATTCAGCAGCGTCTGGTACGGCTCCGACGTCAGTCCAGTGCCGTCGCGGAAAGGTTGTGCAACGAGGAAGACGAAGGCTAGCAGCGCGCCTCCGCCGGCGGCCTGCAGCGCCAGCATGCCAACGATGTGTCGGCGGGGGGGATAGAACGCCCCAGTCAGCACCAGCAGGGCGAAGAGCAGCGCGATCAGCAGCCAGAACTCGAACGGCAGTCCACTGCGCGCAGCGTGCAGGCGGCGTTCCCGCGCAGCTTCCACCTCCTCTGTCTCCTGGAGGATATCGGTGGCCATCACCTCCGGTAGCGCACCTGCCGCAAGGTAGGCCGCTTCCTCGATCGCAAGGGCCAGACGACTTGTCTCCGCCTCTGCGCCCTGCGCCGCCATGTTCGGGAATTCCCGGTCGATGATGGCGTGGACATAGGCGATGATGCCCGACCGCAACTCGCTACCTGGCACGCCCATGCGATGGCTGATCCGCGCCAGGGTAGAGATGGCGGCCACTTCGGTCGAGATCGCGCGCCGAGCGTCATCACTCTGGGAACGCGCCTGCACCGCGCAGAAAGCTAGGCTAAGGGTCAGCGCCGCCATCACCGCGCCGGTCGCGCGCATCGCGACGTCAAGATGCTCCTTTGTCTGCGGCGGTCTGACGAGGGGAGCCAGCAGAACGCACCCGAGTGCAGCAGTCAGCGCTGTGCTCGCCATAAAGACGACATAGACGCCGAGGCTTGGCATAGCCTGCAACTCCGCCAGGATGGCGTTCATGGAAGCGCCCGTGATGTAACCCGTGGCATCGGCGATCAGCCTGCCGCCATGCGGTTGAGCCAGCCGCATCGGCGCAGGATGCCATCCGGGCGTGGTGCGAGGCTATCCGCCTCCAGCAGCGCTGCGACGCGGCGTGATGCCTCTTCCTTCGGCATCGGCCGCATCGTCCGCAACAGCGTGGCAGCCTGTTCGGCGCTGCGACGGGAGACGCGCCCCTGCCCATCGGCCTCACTGCGCAGGAAGGCCGCGACATCGCGCTCGGCTGTGGTGGACATGCCGCGGCGCCGCGCCTCCGCCGCGACAGTTAGGCGAGCCTCCGCCGCATCCAGGCCGAAGCGCGTAACACCCTCGGCCATGAGGTCCCGCTGCGCCGCCTCGGTCGGCGCTGAAGGCGCGCCGCGCAGGCGAACCAGGTCGGCGAAGGCGCGCTTAGGATCGACGGTGGGCGGCGCCATCGTTTGTGCAACAAGACTGGGCGGAGCGCACACCGCGCAGGACAGGATGTTCGCGCTTCCGTCCAGCTCCATCAGCCTGGTCTCGACGGTCATGTCGGGATGCCGCGCGCGCACCGCGCTGGCGGCGCGTTGCAGCACGGCCTGGTGCTGGCTCAGCTCATCTACCGGATTGTCGCTGAGCCGCCGCCCGGCCCACAGATGCATCGCGCCGCAATCGCGGTGGTTGACGAAGACCACCTTCCGGACGCCGTGCAACTGGCGAGACGCCGCGAGGTTCTGCCACAGGACTTCGCCCCATGTCGGTTTGCGGTCGTCCACCGCTGCAAGCGCGGCCCCGGCGATCCGCATCTCGCTGTACCGGTCGGTGCGGCCCAGGGAGGCCATCAGGAAAGTAACGTCGTCGGTTAGGCGTGGGTCAATGCAGCTGACGACGAACGCATCCGCCTTGCCAGGCGGCGTGGTGTCGGCCTGCGGCATCGTCAGGGTGAGCGTCACTTCTGGACTTCCTCCGTATGGACAATGCCGCCGAGACGGTGATGGAGGTGTGGGTAGGACAGCCCGGCAGTGAAGACGGCAGCGACGGCGATGAGCCCCCAGACGCTAAGCACAGTCAGGTCGAAGCGGGTTGGGCCGAGGAAGCGCGACGCCGCCATGGTGGCGGCAAGCCAGAAGATGATGACCAGCACGACGCCCGCGCGACCGAGCACGCTTCGCGTGGTCTGCCACAGTATGGCGAGGATCGCGTAGAGCAGCGCCCCGACTGCTATCTTGAGCCAGATCCAGTCGAAACCACTGAAGACCCAGTGGAGATAAGATCGGCCGGAGGGGTTGTAGACGCCAAAGACGGCAGCGAGGCTCAGCAACCCGCGCGCCACTACTGCCTTCCCGTCGAAGTGCCGCGCATTCATCGCTGCGCATTCCGCAGCGGCGTGAGCGCTTCCGCGCGATCTCGCGCCAGCGCCGCCAGACGCTGTGCTGCCACGTTCGCAGCCACGCGCCGTTCCAGCATTGCGCGCCAGCTGACCAGAGCAGGGGGCAGCGCACCATCCAGTCCTTGCAGGACACGGTGCGCCTCGGCCAGGTCACCGCGCGCCAGCGCTACGCCGATGGTATCCATCGCAGCCAGCACTGGTGAGCCATTGCTGCCGAGCGCCACGCCGATCCGCATCGCCGCTGCAGCGCGGCGTGCGAGCCAGCCGACGTCAGCGCCAAATCCCATCTCCATCAGCACTGCGGCATCGGCCACGGCAGGGAAGGTTTCGAGGAGATGGCTCTGGTTCGGTGCACCTTCTCGCGCCGCATCGCCCAGTGGTGCCAGCAGCGCCAGCACCTCCGCATCACCGGCGGCCAGCAGGTTGGCGATGGCGAAGGGACGCTGGAACGGTTGCGAGCGTGGCAAGTGGGGCAAGAGCAGTTCGACGCCAATGAGGGACGCAGGGACATCGGTGGGTATCGAGACGAGGATCGGCGGAACGGCAGTCGCATTCCTATTCAGACTAACCGCAAGCGCGACGCAGGAGGTGATGCAGGCTGCGACCGAGAGACCGAGCGGTAGCCATCTCGCGCGCGTACGCTGCGCCGGTGGGACCAGCGGCTCGACCGGGACTTGGGCTGTGTCGGGAGCGAGTTCGGAGGTAGGTCCAGCGCCGGCACCGGAGATCGAGTTGGGGATTGTCACGGGCAGCCCCCTGCACCGGGTACCAAGGCCAGCATCCGCGCTGCCAGGGCGGACGCCGCCGCAGCGGTACCGGCCTCTGCCATGCGAAGCTCGGCTCGGGTGATGGCTTCGAGAGCCTGGGCCTCGAATGCTACGCGATTCATGCTGGCATCGACGCGATTGAATACCCAGTCGATCGCCCAGGAGGCGCTGACACCTCCAGCGATGCCGATCGCGGTGCCTGGCGTACCGCCGAGAGCAAAGCCGAAGGCTCCGCCAGCGGTGACTATGGAGCCAACCTCGCCGATCCGCATCACCACAGCGCCAAGCCGTGCAGCCATCGGGCGAATGGAGCGCATGAATACAGTGGCACTGTCGGCGCCTTCCTGCGCGACCAATGACAGTGGATCAGCAGTTGTGGAGGCCAGGATCGTCGGCGTCAGTTGTGCGGCTGCGGCACGAAAGTCGACCAGGATGGTGGAAGGCGTACCACCTGAGCCCGTTGCAACGGATGGTCCAGGCAAGGCTGAGAGCACCGCTGAAGCGCCGTCCAATCTGCGGCGCCATGCGCCGTCCAGCACATGACCCACATGCCCCAAGTCCGCCTCAAAACCGCCACCCTCCAACGAGGGCGCGAGGACGCGGCTGCGGAACTCCTCCCGCACCGGGGCCGCCATCTCGTCGGCGATAGTGGATAGCCGCGGCCATTCTCCTCGCCCTGCGAGGGACTGCGCGGCACCAATCGCACCGTGGGACAGAACTCGATAGGAAGTGACATAGCTCTGCACCCAGCCATAGGCCCAGTCACCGAAGGCTGGCACCCGTTCCCGCGCGGCGGCCATTCGCATTGCCGCTGCGTCGGCCAACAGCCGCCTAGCGAAGGCGTGCAGTTCGTGCGCATCGGCGCCGAGTACCGCGGCCGTGGCGGTGAGTGTGCCATCGGCGGCCTCGCGGAGCGTGCAGCGCCCATCCGATGTTATGACAGCGAGCACTTCAGCCCTCGCAGTCGGCGCTCCCGCGGCCCCAAGAATGGCGCAGAACATCGGCACGGACAGACGGGCGGGCATCAGGATACGTCCATTAGCGCGAAGAAGGCCCGCGGCGTCAGCAGCGCCGGATCACCGACGAAGGGAAATGCCAGTTTGAGGGAAACGAGCAGCACCAGCCCCACGATGACTGAGATGACCGCCCCCATCGTGTAGTGCATGGCCGCGTTCCCTCCACCGAAGAACCATTGGAAGGCGATGACCGCCACCGAGACGGTGAGGACCAGAAGCCAGATCAGCCCCGCCAGCGATCGCGACACGACTGAGAGGCGGGCAATGCGCGCTTCCGCGACACTGCCAAGCCAGTCACCGAGTTTCTGCCCCAGCGCCTGCTGCCCCGTCGTCCGGCCATCGACATCGAGAAAGGCGCGCGTGAGGCGCTGGAAGGTGATGTCCGAAGCAGCCGCGGGAGCACCTGCCTGCATGGCCGGCCAGTCGCCGGAAACGACACTGGAGGCATAGGCGCGCAACGCACCCCTCATCTCCGCCCGCTGGTCGGCGAACTCCGGCCCGACGAAGCTGTCGACCGACAAGGCGAGCATGTAGAGGCCGCTCGCCTCCTTCTGCAGCGTGTCGCGGGCGGTCTGGTAGATGTCCCAAGACCCTACGAGCGTCAGCGCCGCGACTACGGCGTATATCTCCACGATGAAGCCATACTTCACAGCGCCGACCGCGGCATTGGCGGCGAATTCTGCGGGTGTGAACAGCGCGTGCAGGAGCCGGCCTAAGCCCAGTGCCAGGAGAACCGGGACAGCGAGCGTGATGACGAACCCAAGCCATGCCGGCATGCCGGCAACACCGTGGGGCGACAGGTATTCCATTGGTGGCGCTCCGTCAGGCTGGCCCTGGTTGCGCCAACCCGCTGCTCGGCCGAAATCCGTCAGTCCTGCGGCTCAACATGCTCGGTCCAGTACCAGTTACCCAGCACTGCGCCGGCAACGGCGCCGACTACCGCCGCAACGGCACCGCCATTGATCATCACGGTACCGGCGACCACGCCGGCGAACATGCCGGTGGTCAGCGCGGCAGCATGACCCGCACTGATGCGCGGCACGGCCGGCAGCGTGATTGTAACCCCTGACCCCACGTCATACCGCGTGGGTGCGGCGGTCTGCGCGCCGGCAGGAACCGCCAGACCGAGCATGGCGAGCAGTAGGAGGATACGCATCATCAAGAAAACTCCTGGATGGTCTGGGCATGTTCAATGCCGTGGCGGGAGACGACGTCACGCTTCGATCATGCGGTACCAGCGACGCGAGCGGATGAGTCGTCCCGTCGCCTTCGGCTGAAGGTCGAGTTCTTCCATCATCCGCTTCACGCGGCGCTGTGCATCGGCACCGCTGATGCCGCCGGAGGCGCGCGCCTTGTAGAAGGCTACAGCGCGGTCGAAATCGTCCCGCGCCACGCGGTTGCGACGATCGGCAAGCGTCTTCAACAACTGCCTGGCAGAGACGCCGATCTCGCCTTCGAGGGCAATCGATCCGTTGTCAGTCGCGGACCGCAGCATGCCTACCGCCTCATCCAGAGTAAGGCCGTAGCGCACCACGCCATCCTCCAGGATCTTCCGCTCCTGATCGCTGTCGATAAAGCGACGACCCTGGGTCTGCAGTTTGACAAGTTCCGCGAAGCGGGACCGACCATTCATCTCGGTGGCTGTCATTTCATTTTGCCTTTCCTGGTATGGCCGGCGCCGTGCCGGCCGCTGACCAGTCAGTAGTCGATCGAGGCAGGCCGAAGTGGCGCTCCCTGAGGCACGTTGAATTCGAAACCCTGGCCCTGGGGCCGCGGCGCGATCGTCTGGACGCGCTGGTTCAGCCTCTCGATCGCCCGCATAATGCGGCTCGCCTCGACGCCCAGCGGCGCATCGGTCGGCGTCATCACCAACTTCACCTTGGGCAGCGGGAACAAGTCCACCTCCACCTTGTCCACGGTGAAGCCGCCGATCTCCGACGCATCGACGATGCCCCGGACGATCGTGCGCTGGATGGCGGCAAGCGGCCCCGGATACTGCCGTGCGTGCCGAATCAGCATGCGATCCAAGTGGTCGCGGTCACCTTCGGTCAGTTCGCGCGCATGGCCGAAAGTGAGGCTCAGGCTGGGCACGATGCTGACCGCCGTCTCGATCTCCTTGAGCTTGTAGCCGGCCACGCCCATCAGCCAGGTGAAGTCCTCGCGTGCCTGTTGCCTCAGCGCTGCGTTGTTGCTGCGGACGAAGTCGCCGCTGCCCAGCTGGAAGTCGAACATGCCGACGACACCCGACCACAGGCGTGCCGCGCGATCACTGAAACTGTTGTCGGGTTGCAGATCCTGCAGCGGCGAAGCGATGGCCGCGGGGCCGGCTGGCGCCGCGACCTGGGCGCCAGCCGAAGCCGGCAGCGCGAGGAGGGCTGCAAAGGCAATGGCCTTGGCATTCATGGTCTGGGGTTCCGTCGGTTTGGTCGGGTCAGCGGGACATAAGGATAGAGTTCAGTGCAATGCGGCGCTGTGCGGCACGATCCGCGGGCGGAAGGGGGACGAGACCGGCCTGCGCCAGATAGCCGCTGGGACCTGCCGCATGTTCGCTGGTGACCTCGTTGAGGAACTCGCGGATGCCGCGCACCACGCCGACGCCATTCTGGCTGCGCGAATGCTGATTCTTCCCATAAACATAGAACGGCCTCGCCTGATCGTATTGGTCGGCGGCGATGCTGGCGGCCGTCGGCGTCGAGCCATCGAGGGTCAGGGCGACGAAGTTGCCACCGCTGGCGATCAACTGATCATAGGACATCGCAGCGAGGGTACCGGGAGGGGCCGCCATCAGAGCAGCCGGAACTTCAGCGGCCGGCACGGTGCGCAGGACGCCGTCGGTGCGGTTCGTCAGACACTTCGTTAAGCGATATGCCGCTTCGAAGATCAGGCGTATGTCCGGTACCGAGCGACAGCCTGCCTCCATGACGAGATCGTCGAACAGCACATGCGTGCCGGATTCGTGCGATGGCTGGATGAAGCTGATGGGCATGCGCGGCAGCGTTGGCGCGATATCGGACCAGAGCCTGTGACGGTTCGGCACGAATTCGTGGTTCACAGGCTGTTCTGCAGCCAGCGCCGACCAGATCTGGCGCGACGTCAGCGCAGGTGTCGGGTCGCCGCGCCGGGCGGCGATGACGATGGCACCGTAGCCAATCTTCAGTTCGATGATGTCGGTCACGCCCTGGGCGGTGCAGCTCTCGATGATCGATCGCGGCATTCGGCGCGTGGTGATGGCGATGTCCGGCGTCTGTGGCCCAATCCCCGCACAGAACAGCTCCATCGCGCGTGTCGAACCGACTGGCTGCAACACCGGCGGGACAACGCCTCCGTAGCGATCCTTGAAACTGTCGGACAGCAGCCGTGACAAGGTCGCGGAGGAGCCAGAACTGACGACCACGAGGCGGTCGCGCAGCGTCATGCCGCCCTGCGCCGCGGCCGGGCCGGAGCCAAGCGCGATGACGCCGCAGAGAAGAGCGACAAGATCAAGGCGCATTGGAGTCTCCCGAATTCGTTACGGTCTTGACCTTCACGACGAGCGCGCTGCGGGAGAGAGAAGGCGGAGCAGCGTTTCCTGCACCGCCTGCTCTACGGCGAGCCGCGCCCGCGCCTGCGCGAGCCAGCCGCTCAGCAGGGGTTGCATCCCCGCATCCAACGAGGCGGCGTCGGACACAGCCGCCGCCAGGTTGCCACGACGTAGTTGCTGGGCGACGCCGGCGATGGCCTGTTCCTGATCCGTCGGCGCAGGCGGCGCCGTCAGCCCGACCGATGCCAGGCCGCCGCGGACCGCGGCAACGGTGCTGCCGAGGGCGGTCTCGCCGCGCGGGGCACGTGCGATGAGTTGCGGCATCAGGACCGCGAACCGTTCGCGTAGTTCGGCCTCCGATGGCACGCCGCGCGCGGCATGGCTCAGCAGAACCTCCGCCGCCGGCTGGGACAGCGCGCCGGGCGGTGCCAGGTCCACCATTGCCTGGTACTCGCGCAGCCAGGGACGCGGGGTGGTGATGCTTGCCTGGAGCAGGAGTGCCGCCGCCATGAAGCGTTCGGTCGGACGTTCCTGTGCCGCCGCCAGCCGCTCCACCCGTTCAGCCATAGCGGCGATGCGGCCGGACGCGGCCTCCGCTGCAGTCGATCGAAGTCCGACATTCTGAACCGCCGCGTCTAGTGCTGCCAGCCGAGCCTCCAGCCCTTCGAGACGAGCAACAAGGGCGTGCATGGCCGGGGCCGAGCCGAACCCTGTCTGAGCGGCATCAGCGGCCACGGCAGACGTCGGGGACCGCGCCATGCCGGCGATGGCCATAGTCAGCAGCGTAGCAGCGCCGACGGCACCAAGGGTGGCGAACGCCACCTTCCTGAAACCCCGCCCCGCCCAACCCCTCGCCCGCTTCGCCTCAACCGGCGGATCAGCACTCGGTGGGAGCGAAGCGCCGCGCGGCCGCGCGGAACGCGTCGACTGCGGTGCGACAGCGTCGCGCCGTTTCGCGACCGCGTGTGGCCGCCGGCCAGCACGGTTACTCGTGTTTTTCGATGAACTGTGGCGCTTCATGACCGGAGCGAAAGCAAGAATGGCAACGCCGGGGGCGCTGGAACCAGCTTGACGGCGCGGCCTGCCGAGGATGCTTGCGATCGCGATGCCAACATTGCCCCCTCCAAACATCGGCGTGCGCGTTCACCCGCGATGGCGCAGTTCAATGTTAGCGCCAACCACCGCGACCAATAATGGAATTTGTGCACTTAATAGTACAAATAAATCGAAACAAGATCTCTGTATTGCAGTCTCATCAACAAATACGCGCGAATTTGGTTGGTTCGCCTCGCGGGTAAGGAATTTGATCGACAAAAAACGACATGTCGGCCGCTCGGTCACCCCTCCGGGCGTGGCTTAGTGACCGTTTGAGAATGGCTTGGCCCGACGCGGCCGGGGGTGATTCAAGCTCGGGATGTGGACCCGAGAGACCCGAGGCCGGATGGCCGAGCTTGGCCGTAAGACGAAGCGCTACCCCTCTGACCTGACGGACGAGGAATGGGCGCGGATCGAGCCGCTGCTGCCAAAGCCGTCGCGGCGCGGCAGAAAGCCGGACGTGGATCTGCGCGAGGTGCTGAACGCGATGCGCTACATGGCACGCAGCGCGGGCGGCTGGCGGATGCTGCCGGTGCATTTCGGCCCGTGGCAGACGGTCTACTGGTGGTTCCGCCGGTTTGCCCGGCGCCTGCTGTTCCGCACCATCCACGACGTGGCGCTCATGCTGGACCGCGAGGCGGCGGGCCGCGAGGCCAGCCCGACTGGTGGCGTGATCGACAGCCAGACGGTGAAGGCGCCATACGCGGAGGTGCGCGGCTACGACGGCGGGAAGAAGATTGTCGGACGCAAGCGGCACGTCGCCGTGGACACGGACGGGCGGCTGCTGATGATAAATCTCACTCCCGCCGACGTGTCGGACAGCGCGGGTGCGCAGGCGATCCTCGATGCCATCCGCAAGCGCTGGCCTTGGCTGAAGCACCTGGTTGCCGACGCGGGCTACGACCGCACCAAGCTCATGGACAAGGCCGCGTTCCTCGACTTCGTGGTCGAGATCGTCCGCCGCTCCGACAAATCGGTGGGCTTCGAAGTCGTCCCGCGACGCTGGGTCGTGGAACGCACATTCGGCTGGATGATCCGCTGGCGCCGCTTGGTACGTGACTACGAGAAGCGCCTCGACGTTTCCGAGGCCATGATCCACGTCGCAATGGGCGCGCTGCTGCTCCGCCGCGTCGCCCACCGGTAATTCTCAAACGGGCTCTGAGTTGTTCAGTCCCCGGGAGTAGTGGTGCATCTTTGACCCGCGAGGGGGAGGATGCGCTGTGGCAGCAGGTCTTCATGGCTTAGCCAGAACGACGCCG
>NZ_FOSQ01000025.1 GCF_900114315.1 Falsiroseomonas stagni DSM 19981 | reverse complement strand
CCACCACCGCGACCGGCAATTTCCAGGTCGGCATCGCCACCCTGGCCGCGCTCGCCGCGGACACCACCGTCCGGGTGTGGCTGAACCGCGTGCCGGCGATCGGCACGTGAGCCCGGACCCCAAGGCAATGGATCCCAAGACCACGCGAGGCTACCGAAACCGGAACCCGGGGAACATCGAGCACGTCCCCGCCAACAAGTGGCAGGGGCTTGCCGATCCGCCCTCGGATGGGCGCTTCTGCCGCTTCACCAGCCATGAGTTCGGCATCCGCGCGCTGGCGGCGCTGCTGGTCACCCACCAGGACCGGCACAAGCTCCGCACCCCGCGCGCGATCATCGAGCGCTGGGCGCCCAAGGTGGAGAACGACACCGCTGCCTATGTGGCGGTGGTGGCACGGCGGATCGGCGTCGGGCCGGACGATGCGATCGATCTCCACATCCACGCGCATCTGCGTCCGCTGGTCGAGGCCATCATCCACCACGAATGCGCGGGGCTGAGCTATCAGGCCGCGGTGATCGATCGGGCGTTGACGCTCGCCGGCGTGCCACCGGCGCCGCCGGTGACGCTGCGGGAGGTCGCGGCTGCAACGGGCACCGGCCGCGGTGCCGTGCTGGTGGGCGCCGCGGGCATCGCCACCGCCGTGGCGCAGGCCGCCCCCGCCATCCAGGCGCTCGGCACGCTGGCGGCGGCCGTCGCCATCGCGGTCATCGTCGCCGCGGTGGTGGGCGTGCTCGCCTGGCGGCTGCGGCGGCCAGCGTGAGCGCTTTCGCCGCGGCCATGGACGCGCTGACCGCGGATCCGAACATCGGCACGGATGCGAGCTATCGCGCGGGCGGGACCGGAGCTCCGGTCCTGCTTCGCGTGGTCCGCTCGGCGCCGGACCGGCTTGGCGACGCCTTCGGCACCAGCGTCATCCAGGCCTCGGACGTCCTGACCGTCGCAATCGCCGTGCTGCCCGCGGTCGTGGCCGACGACACTTTCACGCTCGGCGCCGACACTCTGACCGTCCAGCACGCCGAGCGCGACGCGGCCGGCATCGCCTGGCGCGTCTTCTGCCGCCGATAGGAGCACCGCCATGATCGACCCCGAACGCATCGGCGGCATTGTCGGCGAGGCGCTGCTCGCCGGCGCCCTGGGTGCGCTCGGAGCGATGGCACGCTTCTCCTCCACCGACCGGCCACTGCTGACCCGCGCCTATCTGCTGCACGCACTGGCCGGCGGCAGCCTCGGCACCGGCGCCTGGCTGATCGCCCATGCCTTCGAGCTCGACGGCTGGTGGCTGTTCGCCGTGGCGTGGCTGGCCGGCACGCTGGGCTATGCCGCGCTGCACGACCTGCTGCTGCGGATCCTCAGCCGCAAATTTGGCGGGCGCTGATCCATGCGCCTCGGCGCCGCCATCGTCGGCGATCTGCGCAAGGTGCTGGCGGATGAGGTGCGCGCGGGGGAGCGCGCGGCCATGACCGCGATCCGGGCCGAGACCGAGCAGGTGAAGGCCGAGCTGCGCCGGCAGGTGACCACCGCCTTCTCGGGCAACGCGCGGGGCATTGCCAATGCCTGGCGGTCGATGATCTTCCCGCGGACCGGGCAGTCGCTGCGGCCGGCCGGGCTGGTCTTCACCAAGGTGCCGAACGTCATCGACGCCTTCGAGCGCGGCGCGCTGATCCGCGCCAAGGGCGGCAGGAAGTTCCTCGCGATCCCGACCGGCTTCAACGCGGCCAGGGGACGGCGAGGCCGCGGTGAGAAGGGCATGCGGGTCACGCCCGCGCAGATGGTCGCCTCCGGCCAGGCCTTCCTCCGGCCGTTCAAGTCGGGCCGCGGCTTCGTGTGGTGTCTGCCGCTGCGGCAAGGCGAGCAGACCGGGCGGCGACGCCGCACCCGGCTGGTGGCAGGCGGCGTGGCGGAAGTCGGCACCGCAAATCGCAAGGGCCGCGAGGCCTGGGCGCGCGGGCTGCTGGAACAGGGGATGGTGCCGATGTTCCTGCTGCTGCCCCAGGTGAAGCTCGCCAAGCGGCTGGACGTGCGGGGTGCGGCTGAGCGTGGGCTGCGCCGGCTGCCGGGGCGCTTCGTCGCCGCCTGGGAGCGCGAGAGCGGCAGGGCCGCGTGAGCGCGCGCGAGACTGCCATCGCGGCGCTGCACAGCCGGCTGGTCGAGTCGCTGGCCCTCCGGAACCCCGCGCCGGTCGTGCTCCGCGGGGAGACCGTCCCGCAGCGCATTCCCGCCGGTGGACTGGTGGTCGTCCGCGACGGCGAGACGGTGGAGGAGACCCCGATCCTCTCGCCGCTGGCCTGGCAGGTTGAGCATCGCGCAGAAGTCGAGATCACCGTCGCCGGCGCCACACCCGCCGCACGCAACACGCTGCTCGATGCGCTGCTGGTCGACGTCGCCGCAGCCATTACCGCCAACCGCACGCTCGGCGGCGCCGTCGAATGGGCGCAGCCCGGCAGCCCCGCGTTCGAGGATGTCGAGTTCGAGGGTGCCGCCGCGGCCCGCGCTGCCGCCATCCCCGTCACGCTTTGGTTCACCGTCGCCGGCTCGCCGCTGGCCTGATCCCTTTCCCGGAGAAAGCCCATGCCCCGTGCCATCGGCGCGAACTGCCGCCTGCTCATGCTGCCCGAGACCACCTACGGCACCGCGCCCGGCAGCAACTGGCGGCGCATGCCGTTCCTGTCCTGTGATCTGGGCGCCGAGCAGCCGCTGCTCGATGCCGATGTTATCGGGGTCGGTAGCAACCGCGATCCCGCGGCACCCTTCCTCGACACGGTGACGGTCGCCGGCCAGGCGGTGGTGCCGGTCGATCTGGTCAACATCGGCCACTGGTTGCGGCTGCGGCTCGGCACGCCGACCACCACCGGCACGACCAACTTCATCCACACTTTCGCCTCGGGCGCGGCCGCACTGCCGAGCAACGCGATGGAGATCGGTTATCCCGACGTGCCGTCCTTCGACGTCTGCACCGGCGTGCGCGCCGACACGCTGGAGATGGACTTCACGCCGACCGGCGCGGCGACTGCGACCTTCGGACTGCTCGGCCAGGGCTCGGTGCGCACGGGTGCGACGTCAGGCGGCACGCCGACCAGCGCGTCCTACACGGCCTTCAACAAGGCGCAGGGATCCATCACGCGCAGCGGCTCGGCACTGGCTCAGGTCACCGGCGCGCGGCTCACCTACGCCAACGGCATGGAGGCAGTGCGCACCATTCGCGCCGATCGCCGTGTCGAGGGCGTGGATCCCGGCATCGCGCGCTGCACGGGCCAGATCACCGTGCGCTTCGAGAATACCACGCTGCTGGCACAGGCGCAGGCGGGCACCTCTGCGGAATTCGCCATGGCCTTCACCATCGATGCGAACCGCAGCCTGACTATCACGCTGCACGAGGTGTATCTGGCGCTGGCCAAGACCCCGATCGAAGGGCCGGCGGGCGTTGAGGCGAGCTTCGATTTCCGGGCGGCGTTCAACGCGACGGCGACGCGGATGATGACGGCGGTGCTGCGGAACCAGCAGGCTGGGACGGAGTACGCGTGATCAGCTGCTCTCACCGGACAGGTCCGCCAGCAGCACAGCGAGGTCCTGCGATGCATGAACGACCCGCAGAATGCGCGGTGGGTTTTGGCCCGGCTCGTAGACGAGCAGATACGGAAAGCGCCGCAGCACGAAAAAGCGAAATCGCTCGGGCGCGAATTCAGTGCGGACGGGCCCAATCATCGGATGCTCGCCGATGGCCTTCGCCGCCTGGTTCGCCGTGATCCGTAGCCGATCTGCTGCGGCAGGGTCTTCCCGGACAATCCAGCCAACTGCCGCTCGGAGGTCAGCCAGCGCCTCGCGCGTGAACCTGGCCGCGGCCGGCCTTCGGGCCGGACTCAAGCGCGCTGCTTGGCCGCGGCGATCACAGCCTTCAGGTCAGCATCCACCTCTTCAGCAGAGAGCGTGCCCTCACGGTCCGCGCGCTCGCTGACGTCGCATAGCATCGCGACGAACCGTTCACGACGTTCCTCGGCCTCCTGCATGAGGCGCACGGCGTGGCGCATGACCTCGCTCGCGCTGGCAAAGCGGCCTGAGGCCACGCGCGCCTCGATAAACTGCTGTTGCTCCGGCGTCAGGCTGACATTGGGCACCGCACATCCTCCTTCGACACCTATGGCCAACTTGGCCATCGCGGGGTCGTAGGTCAAGGCCAACCCTCCAGGAGACCCCTCCATGCTCACCCTCGACCTTCCCGCAGAACCCTACTGGCTCGATCTCCCCCGCGGCGTCCGCGTGGAAATCCGTCCCGTCACCACCGCCGTCATGGCCGCGGCCCAGGCCGGCTCAGCCCGCCGCCTCGGCGCGCTGCGATCCGCGGAGACCGACCTCGACCCCGACATGGCCCGCGGCCTGGCCTTCGCGTTTCTGGTGAAGGCACTCGCGCGCCACGCCGTTACCGCCTGGGAGGGCGTTGGCGACGCCGCCGGTAAGCCGCTGCCGCTTTCCCCCGAGGCCGTCGAGCGGTTGATGGATATGGACGAGATGGCCGCCGCCTTCTGGGACCGCGCAACCGGCCCCGTCGCCGCCGTGGCCCTGGAGGGAAACGGCTGAGGGCCCGGGCCGAATGGCACTTCGGCCAGGGCCCTGACTACTGCCGCGGCTGCGGGGCGCTCGATCGCGACTGCGGTCTCGCCTGCCCCTACGCCGCCCACGCGCCGGCCAGCGTCGAGGGTGCCGCCGTCTGGGCCGCCGGCACCACCTGTGCCGCGGCGACGATGACCGGGCTCGACCTCGACATGCCGGCCGCACTCGCCACTGCCCGCGAGATGGGCGCCACCGGCTGGGCCGTGGCCGAACTGCTGCTCGCCATGCGCATGGGCCTCGCCGCCGGCAGCGCCGCGCGCCGCACGGATCCCCCCGGGCCCTGACCACCACACTGTCGCAGGAGGCGTGACGCATGGCGGATAGCACGCGCCGCGTCTCGGTCCGGCTATCGCTGGACGATGCCGCCCGGGTCAAGCAGGAGCTGCGCGAGGTCGGCGAGACCGGCCAGCGCTCCCTGGAGCGCATCCAGGGCGGCGCCGATCGTGCCTCCCGCGCGCTGGACCTGCTCGACGTCGCCGTGCGCGGCATGCAGATCGCCGGCCTCGCCGCCGGCTTGCGTGCCGTGGTCGTGGCCGGCGACGCGCTCACCCAGTCCATGGGGCGGCTGAACACCGCGCTGGGTTCGGTCGAGCGCGCTGGCGAGATCTACGACCGGCTGTACCGCGACAGCCTGCAGACCGGCGTCGCCGTGCGCGAGAGCGTCGACGCCTTCGCCCGGTTCTCGATTGCGGCGCGCGAGATCGGCGCCACCTCCGACCAGGTCGCCACCCTGGTCGGCGGGCTGCAGCGCATTGCCATCGCCTCCGGTGCCAGCCAGCAGGAGATCGCCTCCTCCACCCAGCAGCTGGCCCAGGCGCTGGCCTCGGGCACGCTGCAGGGCGATGAGCTGCGCTCCATCCTGGAAGGCCTGCCCACGCTGGCGCAGGCGCTGGCGCGGGAGCTCGGCGTCTCCATCGGCGAGCTGCGCAAGCTGGGCTCCGAGGGCAAGCTCACCGCCGATACGGTCTTTCCCGCGCTGCTGCGCGCCGTCGAGCGGCTCAATGGCGAATTCGAGCGCGCCCCGCTCTCGGTCGGCCGCGCCTTCGGGCAGCTGACGGCCGCCGCCGACCAGTTCCTCGCCCGACTGGACCAGGCCATCGGCCTGTCCAACGCCCTGGCCCGCGCGCTCTCTGGTGCCGCCCGCGTGCTGGACGGCGTGCGCCGCGGTTCCGGTCTGCTGCTGCCCTCCGAGCAGGAGGCCGACCGCCGCGCCCAGGCCGAGGCGCTGCGTGCCCAGATCGCCCGCCTCGAGGCGGAGAATGACGGCCGCGACAGCCTGCGCTCGCAGGCGCGCCGCGGCAGCATCCGCGGCGGCCTGGTCGGAACCGCGCAGCAGCAGGCCGGCGTGGATCGCGCCGCGCGGCTGGAGGAACTGCGCCGGCAGTACCAGGAACTGCAGGAGGAGATCACCCGCGGCGAGGCGGCCGCCGGTGAGCGCCAGCGCACGGAGCAGGAGGCTGCGGCTGGCCAGGCCGCCGAGGCTCGCCGGCGTCGCACGGCCGCCGACGCCGAGGAACTGCGCAAGGCGCTCGACGATCGCTTCCGGATCAACAGCGAATACGACGACCGCGTCCGCCGCCTGCGCGAGGCCGAGGCCGCGGGCGGCATCACCGCCGCCGATCGCACCCGCCTTGAGACCCTGGCGCTCCGCGAACGCGACGAGGCGCTGCGCCGCATCGAGGGCACCACCCGCCGCGTGGCTGCCATCCCGCGCCCCGACCGCGAGGCCGAGCGCGAGATCAACGACATCATCCGCGAGCGCGAGCGGCTGATCCAGAACAACGAGAACGCCCAGGAACGCTACACCCGCCGCCTGGAAACCCTCGGCCGGCTGGTGGAGCGCTCCGAGCGCATCGGCCAGCCCATCCCGGACGAGACGGTCTCGCGCGAGGCCAATGCCGCGCTGGAGGAGTTGGAGCGCAGCCAGCAGCGCGTGCAGCAGGCGACCGAGCGCACCAGCAACACGGCGCGTGAGCTGGGCCTGACCTTCTCGTCGGCTTTCGAGGACGCGATCATCAAGGGCGAGAGTTTCTCGAAGGTGCTGCAGGGCATCCTGCAGGATATCGCGCGCATCGTCGTCCGCCGCACCATCACCGAACCGCTCGGCACGGCGGTCACCTCCAGCCTGGCCGGCTTTGACTTCGGCTCGATCTTTTCGGGGATCGGCTCGGCGCTGGGCGGGCTGTTCCGCGCCGAGGGCGGGCCGGTGGCGGGTGGGCAGCCCTACATCGTCGGCGAGCGTGGGCCAGAGTGGTTCGTGCCGAACCGGAGCGGCACCGTGCTGCCGAACGGCATGGCGCCGGGCGGCCCCGTGATCAACCAGAGCATCACCATCGATGCGCGCGGCGCCGATGCCGGCGTCGAGGCACGGCTGCGCGTGCTGTCGGCGCAGATCGTGCGCCAGGCGAGTGCCGCCACGCTGGACGCCATCCGCCGCGGCGGCAGCGCCACCTCGATCGTGCGGGGATAGAGGCATGACGGAATACGCCTGGCCCAGCGTGCTGCGGCCGTCGCGCCTCAGCTTCTATCTGCAGCACAACACGCTGCGGTTCGTCTCGCCCGTCACCCGCGCCACGCAGGTGCTCCGGCGCGAGGGCGCGCGCTGGGTGGCGGAGGCGAACTTCGAGCCGCTGGGCCGGGTGCAGGCCGGCGTGATGGACGGGCTGCTGGCCGCACTCGCCGGCTCCGCCAACACGGTGCGCATCTGGGACTGGCGGCGGGAGTACCGGACCGGCGATCCGCGCAGCCAGGGCGATGTGCCGACCGGGCCGTACAGCTTCTCGGACGCGACCATCTTCACGGACGGCACCGGGCTGGTGGTGGGATCCGGCAATCCGTCCCTGGCCGCCGGTGCGCCCCGCGGCGCGCTGTCGATCGTGACGCAGGGCTTGTGGCCGAGCACGGTGGCGGTCGGCGCGGGCGACTACATCGGCCTCGGCGGGCGGCTGTATATCGCCACGGCCGCGGTCGCTGCCTCCGGTGCCGGCACCGCCACCATCGCCATTGCGCCGCCGCTGCGCGCCGCGGTCGTGGTTGGGGAGCCGCTGACCCTCTCCGTGCCAAGCGTGCCAATGCGGCTGGTCTCGGATGACGAGGCGGCGAACCCGACGCGGCCCGGGCCCTTCGCGGCCGTCACCATCCGCTTGGAGGAGGCCCTCTGATGTCCGGCACCCCACGCCTCAGCAACCAGGCGGCGTCCGCCGCCACGGCGCCGATCGCCACGCCGGTCGTGCTGGTCGAGCTCGACTTCGCCACCGGCCCCTTTCGCGTCTGGACCGGGCTCGGCCCGCTCGACTGGGCGGGGAAGGTGTTCGAGGGCGCCGGTAGCATTGGCGCCATCTCGGATGTGGAGGAGACGGTGGAGCTGCGTGCCGTCCGCCTGACCCTCGCGCTCTCGCCGGTGCCGCAGGAGGTGGTGGATATCGCGCTGGCAGAGCGCAGCTACCGGCTCCGGCCGGTCACGCTGTGGGGCGCGCTGCTGGATGCGCAGGGGGCCTTCGTGGCGGACCCGTTCCCGCTCTGGGCGGGGCTGATGGACACGATGGAGGTGACGGACGGCGCCGAACCCTCCGTGGCGCTGGCCTGCGAGAGCCGGCTGGTGGACCTCGAGCGGGCCGAGGTGCGGCGCTACACCGACGCCGATCAGCAGGCGGAATACCCCGGCGATCGATTCTTCGAATACGTCCCCGCGCTCCAGGAGGCGGAGATCCGGCTGCCCATCCAGTGACCCGGCTGCCCGACTGGCCGGAACGGCTCGCGGCGCTGATCACCGCGGCTGAGCGTCGGCCCTTCGACGCGGCGCGCTGGAACTGCGGGCGCTTTGCCATGGCCACGGTGGTGGCCTGCACGGGCGAGCGGCCCTCCTGGCAGCACTGCCCCACGCTGGCGGAGATGGCCGACACCGCCGGCTATCCGCGCGTGCCGGTGCCCTTCGCCGGCGCGGGCGACGTGGTGCTTGCCGCCAACCCAGATCGCCTCGGCGTCGTGCTCGACGCCGGCCGCGCCGCCTTCGTCGGTGCCTCGGGCCTGGTCCGCCTCCCCATCACCGCCTGCGCCATCGCCTGGAGGGTTGGCTGATGCCCGTCGCCATCCCCTTCATCGCCGCCGCGGCGGGTGCCGCCGCCTCCGCCGTCATTGGCGGCGACGTTCTGGGCGCCGTGGCGGCCGCCGGCGCCGCCCTGGTGGTGTCCGCCGTCGGGGCCGCCGTCTTCCGCCCCAAGTCGCCCTCCGCCGCCCGCAGCGCCAACGTCACGCCAGGGACGGACACCGGGCCGGGCTCCGGCTTCGATCCACGCACGCCCGGCGCCGGCCGCACCCAGTCCTTCCGCCAACCCATCACCGAGCACCAGATCGTCTTCGGGCGCTGTCGCACATCGGGCCCCGTGGTGTTCCTGCACTCCGCCACCGATGACGAGGGCCGCGCCGACGGCTTCCTGCATGTCGTCGTGGTGCTGGCCGCGCATCGCGTCCGCGCTATCGGCGAGGTGTTCCTGAACGGCACCGCCTCCACCGACGCGAAGTTCGCCGGGCTGCTGCGGATCGACCGCGCGCTGGGCGATCCCGGCCAGGCCGCCAATGCAAACCTGGTCGCGGACACCGGCGGCCAGTGGACCGCCGCCCATCGCGGCCAGGGCCGCGCCTATCTCGCGGTGCGCCTCAAGCTGCGGCCCGAGGCCTTCCCCTCCGGCGCGCCCAGCCTCTCCGCCATCGTCGAGGGGGCGGACACCATCCTCGATCCGCGCACCGGCGCCACCGGCTGGTCCGACAATCCCGCGCTCTGCCTGGCCTGGTACCTGACCTCGCCCTTTGGCTGGCGTGCCGCCTGGGCGGATATCGATCTCCCGGCGCTCATGGCGGCCGCCAACATCTGCGACGAGATCATGGGCCGTCGTGATGGCACCGCCGAGCGGCGCTACACCGTCAACGGCGCCGTCACCCTCGGCGAGGGCAAGATCGCCATCACCCGCAAGCTGGTCGCCGCCATGGCCGGCGCGCTGGTGGTCTCGGGCGGCCGGTTTTACATCCACGCCGGCGCCCCTGCGCTCCCGGCGGCGATACTCACCTCCGACGACCTGCGTGGCGATGTCACCATCGTGGGCTCGCGCCCGCGGCGGGATCTCTTCAACGGGGTGCGCGCCGTCTATGTCGAGCCGGCCGCGGCCTGGCAGCCAACCGATGCGCCGCCTTTGCTGGCCAGCAACTACGTCACCGAGGATGGCGGCGAGGCGATCTACCGGGACATGGAGTTCCCGCTCACCACCTCGGCGGCCACCGTCCAGCGCCTGATGAAAATCGAGCTGGAGCGCAACCGGCGCCAGCGCGAGGTGGCGATGCAGGCCAACCTCTCGGCGCTGCGGCTGCGGCCCTGGGATGGGGTGACGGTTGCGCTGGAACGGCTCACACCATTCCCGGCGCGGGTGACGGGATGGTCGCTGGCACCGGATGGCGGGGTCAATCTGCAGCTGGCGGAGGAGGATCCGGCCGTCTGGGCCTGGAACCCGGCGACGGATGAGCGCGCGACGGGGCAGAACCCGTCGGTGGTGCTGCCGAACCCAGGCGTGATTGCAGCACCCGCCGCCATCCTGGTGGAGACGCCGCTCGGCACGACCTTCACGGCGATCGCCGTCTCCTGGTCGGCGGTGGGCTCCGCCTATCTCGCTGGCTACGAGATCGAGTTCCGCCCGACCTCGGTCGCCGTGTGGCAGGGCTATGCCGGCGGCTTCGGCGCCACCGCCGTCGCCATCCCGACCGCGGAGCCAACCGCCTTCCGGGTGCGGGCGCAGGCGCGCAGCGGGGCGGTGTCGGGCTGGCGGGAGGCGCTGGTTCCGGCCGCCGCCTCCGGCCTGGTCGCGACCGGTATTGCTGGCGGCGTGCGCCTGTCGGGTGGCTTTCCCGCGGATGCTGTCCGGCTGCAGGTCTTCGAGGCCAGCAGCGCCAGCCTCGCCGCCGCCACCAAGCTGGTCGCGGAGCCGACCGCTCTCCCTTGGGATCGCACCGGCCTCACCACCGGCCAGACCCGCTGGTACTGGCTCCGCAGCGTCTCGGCCGAGGGCAACGTCTCCGCCTTCGCCGGCCCGGTCACCGCCGCCCCTCTGTAGTGACTTTACCATTAATTACACAAAAGGAAGATATCAGTGGAAACACAGCAACGTATTGATTGCTAAAACAGTGAAAACGAGAGGCAAATTAAAATAGCTGCCCAGAGGAATACAAACAAGAAGGGCGTAGCATATGGGATAAAGTACTTATATAGTCGCAAGGGAGAGGGCAGAGGAAACCACAAATTCGTCTCTTGTATAGAATCACGAATATAGAATGTGAAAACATCGCGCATTTTTTCGGCTTTATCATTTTCTATGGCTTTGAATTTTACGCGAAGTCGATCTTCATTCTTCCTGAATAAGTATTTTTCGTTTAACGCTTCAAGACGCGCGAACATTGCCACGTTCACGAACAACCAAATAATTCCGGTGAATAAACCCAAGATCGCGACTAGATATAACAAAATTTTAGGTCCGTGCGCTGGATTTATAATGATTAGTGTGAATGAGGTTAACAAAAAACTCTGCCCAGTAAAATAGGCCGCAAGCCGACTATGCAAAAGTGCATCACACTGTTTGTGAAACTCCCAAGCCCATTCATGTTCATCTTTGCTGTCGGCAGCCACTGATTCCTCCGCCCTGACGAGAATGCAACAGTCTCCCACAGCCCACGACGATGTGACAACGGCAGATTCGCATCGAGCGATGGCCCGAACGAATGCACCAGCATGGCGGTTTGCTTCACACAAATGAGGATTAAGCCCGCCATGCCGGCACGCATCGATGACCTGATGGTCCTCAACGCCAATCTCAACAAGACCGACTTCGCGAAGTACCTCCGCGATCGGGAGGCGGTGCTGCCGACCGATTTTGGCGGCCTGGGCGATGGCGTCGCCAACGACCGCACGGCGATCCAGTCCTGCTTTGACCGGGCGGCGGCGGACCAGAAATTCGCCGTCATCCCGCCCGGCACCTGGAACGTGGGCAGCGGCGTCACGCTCGGCGGTGGCGCCCGCGGGCTGATCATGCGCGGCGTCATCCGCTACACCGGCGCGGCTAATGCGCCCGCCACCGTGCTGACGCTGGGCGATGGCGGCACCACGCGCAACGGCGAGAAGCTCTATGCCGGGCTGCAGGTGGTGCGGCAGATCCAGTCCGACTGGGCCTCCGAGGCCGATATCGGGATCCTGGTGCGCAACATCGACGCCTCGGTGGTGGAGCTTCGCCTGATCTCGGGCTTCACCATCGGCATGCGCACGCTGGGCGATGGCCGCGGCGTGGAGGACAGCACCTTCCATCTGCTCCGCATCCTGAACAACCGCTACGGGCTCGACATCCGAGCCGAGACGGCAACGGCCTGGAACACCTCCGTGCGCTACTACGGCGGGCACTTCGCCTGCGCCACGGGGATCAATCCCACGATCGACCGCTACGGCATCCGCTTCTCGCGCGGCGCGGGCGGCTACAACAACCACAACCGGCACGTCTTCGACGGGCCCAACTTCGAGCTGCGGCAGCTCGACCCGAACGTGGCCATCCCGTTCCTCAACGAGACGGACGGCACCGCCATCATCGGCCGCGCGCTGCGCATGGAGGCCTGCTCGCCGATCGTGGCGCGGCACACCGGCAGCGCCACCGACTGTGAATACGAGGTGGCGTGGGCGAACACCTATGCGGTGCGGATCGACTACACCGCGACCGCCGACCGCGCCGGCAACGCGGTGATCAACCGCCACCGCGCCCCCGCCTCGCGGCTGCTGCGGGTGCTGGAGGCGGTGCCGAACCTCCGCGCCGCGGCTTTCCGCCAGAGCGTCACCGAGATCGGCGTCGAGAAGCTGGCGACGCTGGCGACGTCCACCACCGCGGCCACCACGCTGGCGGGGCTATGCTTCAACGGGCTGGACGGGATCGCGGCGACGTCGCGCGGGCTGCTGTTGGACGCCAATCGCGGCATGGCTTTCGTTGTGGACACCTCCTCGGCGAAGGAATTCGCGCTGGCACATTGGCTGGTCGGCGGCGTCGATGGTGGGCGGCTGTTCGTGCGGGTCTTCGATGGCGCCGCGAATGTGCGGGAGAACGTCGCCGGCGACGTGCTGGCGTCTGGAACCACCATGCAGTGGAACGCACCGGCGAAGGGGTGGAACGCCGGCGCGGTGATGGCAGACGCCTCGCTGAACCGGCGCCAGACGATTCGGGTCGGCGCCGGGGTAGCTTTTGCGCAGGTCGGGATCGTCGGATTTGATGGGCAAATAGAAGTGGAGGCGCTGCGGCTATTCGCGCTGCCGGAGGCGGCACCCGCCGTGCTCTATGCCTGCCCCGCAGTGCCGATCGGGACGCGCAGCCTGGCCCTGGAGACGACCTGGGACCTGCCGAGCCTTACGGCAGGCGCGACGGCGAACATCGACGTCACGGTGCCTGGCGCGCGGCGCGGCGACTTCGCCGATGCATCGCTCGACACCAGCAGCATCGCGTTCGTGCTGGACTGCCATGTGTGGTCGAACAACAGCGTGCGCGTGACGGCGCGGAACGTCAGCGCCTCGACCGTAGATCTTGCCGCGGCGGGTCTGTCGGTCCAGGTGACGAAGCGGCGCGTGCCGTGAGCGCGGTCAGAAAACGCAGTCGGTGATCATCAATGGCGTGTCGACCGGCACCGGACCTTGCTCCCGCGCCAACTGCCGCGCAACGAACAACAGAATCTTGCGGCCGTCGTCGTCGACGTGGCCCCAGATGCGGAGCAGCTCCTCGCGCTGCCCGGTGCGAGGCTTCCGGCCGGGGACGCGCTTGGGCCTCGTGTGGTTCGCAATTTCAGTCATGGCGACGCATCCAGTCTGATGTCACGGCGAGATGAACCCCTCCAATGTCAATACCGCGAACCAAACGACGATACTGCAACGATCATCTCCTACAGGGCATCCCTAAGAAAACTTAATTTGTTATAAGCAATACTATTCTTATGACCGGAACTCTCTATTTTGCCAAGAACAAGCTGTACATCTGATCGCAAATCTTCGGACAATGGACCTTCGCGCTTGGCTTCCTGCATAGAATTAAGAATTTCTAAAATACGCACAAGAATCTGACGGTCTTCATCTGGAGAATGGCCCAAAAGCTCCGCGAAACTAGCCAAGCTGGCAACCATGTCGCGCAACTGCCCCTGCTTGTGAGCAGCTTCGGCCGCCTGCTGTCGAGCAACTGCTGCTCGCCGCTGTGCCGCAACATCAATGTTAGAACGAAGCCGGCCCATTATCGATATGCCTCGCCCGACGACCGCGCCAACGCTTCCGGCCGAAGCGGCGATCAACAGTGCCGACGGAACCAATATAATGATCGACGCAAACCCAAGAAACCAAACAAACTCCCACGAAACAGCCAAGCCACTTGAGGAAAAAATTGCGCGTACTCCTACGGCAACTAGACCAACAGCAAATACTGCCATGTTCAAGATGGCAGGGCCAACAAAAAACACAAGGCATCCCTGCTTCATTCCCACAAACATAATAATTACAGATAAAATAACCATAGGAACTATAGCGGTTTGGTTTATCTTCCACACACTAATTATGGGCTTCTGAACAATTCTTCCGTTTATTTGCTCAGTTACCTGACTATTGTATTCAATTTGCCACTTGAATTCCATTAAGTTTTTGAACCACTGCGGATCGTCACTAATTTGAATGAGTATTTCTGAACGATATTTGTCGATTGCTGCCTGAACCTCCTCCGAGGTGGGTTGTCGCGGCGGAGGCACACAGCCGAAAAGTGTTAGCACAATAAAAATAAGAACAAAGCCACTTCGGACTGCCGGTGCGAGTGACAGTTTACCGGTCATTCTGAATACGGCCTTGGATTGCTGCCGCCATCTGGCTCGCTGGGCCTTGAAGTCGCAAGTGTGCAATGAGGCGCCCAAACTCATCCCCGATGCCTCTCACCATCCCATCGAGTTGCTCTCGGTTCCGCTGCAGTTCCCGCTCCCGATGGCCCATCTCGGCCATCTGCATCGCGTTCGGGCTGCCGCGATACCGCATTTCGGCGATCGAGTTCAGCTGCTCGTCGACTGCCCGGCGGGACTCGACGAGCGCCTCGTGCGTTCGATCGAAGACGTGCAACAGGCCGTCCATGTTGCGGTCGAAGGCATGCCGCGCCAGGGTCTGCAGGCCCATCAGCACTTCGCGCTGGCTCTCGATCCTGAACCTTTCAACTTCGCGGTCCAACTCCATCGCCCGAAGCTCCAGCGCGAATTGCTGGCGGCGCGCCTCCATCTCGCTTCGGGCGGTGATGTAGTCTACCGATGCTCGGATGGTTTGGAGCACCAACGGCGTCAGCATAATGACCGGTGCAGGCATTAGGTTCTCCATTCGATGAGGGTTGGGCGAAGTGGGTGCCTCTCCTCTTTTGTGAGGCTCACCGCAGGCCATCGGCAGGTCGCAATCCAGGCGCGCGACCACAAAGGTGCTGCACCGGAGTGCTGCCCATCAAGGGGAGCTTATCCTTCCAAGACCGAATTCTTGAAGCGGTAATACCGCTTCGCGGCATCGATCATCCCGTTGACAAACCAGATGTTTACACCGGCGCAGATGCCTGCACCGACGATGGGTACGACACGAGCCAGCAGGCTCGAGATGATTTTGACACTGAAGTGCGCAGCAGCAGTCTTCGCTCCCCCTTGTGCGGCCGCCTTATTTCCCTCCAGCAGCATCACCGCCGACGAACGGACGGCGCCGTTCAATTTGTTGGAGCCCTTGGTCGTCAGCTTGCTCCCGCCTTTCCAGTGAAATACTTGGTGGTAGCGGAGACCGGGGTGGGGGTGTGGAGTCAGTACGATCAAACATCTATCTCCCGACAAACACCAAAATGCAGGCTCGCACAAATACGAAACGGCTTGAGGTGACGCAGAGGTGAAATAGCCTTTACGGCGCCCCCCCTATGCGGCGCCCGGCCGAACTCAAAGAACCAATCCAATACTGAAGAAAATCTGACCGATGACGTCAAAAAATATCGTATTTCAGTCTAAAATATAAAAATCGGCGGCACGGAAAAGCCGCCTTCCGACGAGAGTGACTGCCGCACCGAGAAGATCTTTCACCCGTCACGAAATTCACAGAATATGCAAAACAGCAACAATTCTAACGACGCCGGTTCTGGCTCTTACTTTTAACGTCTTTAAATCCAGTCGCGCACGTCTTTCCACTCTCGCCAACCTCTGTCACAGTCAGAGCAATGATATGCTTGCGAGAAGGATTTTCGAGCCGCCATCTTTCCGTAAAGAGTGGCCATGGCGAATCCCGCGTGGACCAACTTTGTGTATGGGTCTCCGCCAGCCCTATTCACATTCATAGTTGCGACTGTGGGCTCTAGCGACTCTCGTGTAGTCAAGTAGTCTTTTGACATTGCTCGCACATTTTCGCTGCCGCAGATCTTACATTTCATTGACTTGATCCTTTCGATATATTGCCTGCTTGACAACTTCTATCAGCCAGGGTTTTTACCTTCTTTTTGGCGTGGACCGAGGTCCCCGGATGTCCAGCCGATCCTTCTATTGAGCAACAAGCTTATCGGTGATCCGCCTGCACCTGCAATGGTTAAGGCGCCCGGATGACAACCGCGTCGCGCCTGACCGCCCGATGGTCACTCTCGAAGCGAAAGACGGTCGATTTCGGGTGCTGTCTGGGCGCAGTTCTCCCGTCGCCGTCGGCCTGCGCGACCGATTGTGCCTGCGACGATCGACATCGGCTCGGCGGCGATGACGGAAGCAGAGCAGCGATTGCGCGAGGATCTCCCGGCCCCTGGCTAAATGGGGGACACGGCATCAGTATCGGACACCCTGGCCGACAGCCATCAACCGCGTCAGCCACATCGACGCAGCAGCCCGCCTATTCAGCCAGCGTGAAGGTGGTGCTCGAAGACGCTGGCCGGTTGCGCGCGTGCCACTGCAACTGCCGCGCCTCGTAGTCCGCCTTCTTCGACCAGCCGATCAATGACGCCGTCGGGATGAAGCCGTCCGCCACATTCGTGACGTCGAGCATCTCCAGGCCATAGATGCCGCCGCGCCAGCCCCACAGGATCATGGCGAAGAAAATCCCGATGAACTCGCCAGCATGGCCGACACCGGGGATGAGACCGAAGAGAAGGTCAACACCATCGATGATGACGGAGAAGGCCATCTTGAGCTTCCACTTGGTCATAGGCTGCATGCTGCATCTCCTCATGGCATGTTGGGGGTTTGATACTGGGCTGTGAAATGAGGGCTTGGTGTTGGAGGGGCCAGCTTGCTGGCCCCTCCGCTGCCTAAATGCCGCCCGACCCGCTGGAACCGCCCTGGCCGGAGCTGCCGCTGTCGTGGGCGGCGCTGCCGGCGCTCGACGCGCCGCTGCCGGATCCCCCGCTGCTGCTGTCGACCGCCACATGGCCGCCACCATTGGACGGTCCCGACAAGTAGTTTTGCCAGTCCGCTACGGTCGCCGGCGCGCTCCAGCCCGGCGCCTGGCCCGGGTCGAAGGCAAGGCCCCTATCCGAGCTAGAGGGCGGCCCCATGTCGACGAAACTGGGCTCCATCGTGGGATACGGGACCGCCCAGGTGCTCGACGACGGATCGAAGGCAGAGCCTTGCGAGCGATCGGTGCCGCCGAACCCGTCACCCGTCATGGTGCCCCAAACAGCCCAGTCGTGCGCACCGGCCGGGTTGGCGACGGGCTCGAGGCCAGACGGCGGCGGCGTCGCCCCCCAGCCATCGATAGCGTTCTGCGCATGGCAAGCGCCCCAGGCCGCCAGGCCGGCCAGCGGCGGCCCGGCCCACTCGCCGATCTCGCGACTCACGTCGGGGATGTCGGCGACGCCGCCAACCCAGTCGTTCACGGTACGCGCGGCCTCCAGCCCGCCCTCCGCGCGAGCAACGGCCCCGAAACCGAGGGGCGAGCCCGCGACGGTGATCACCGCCCGCCCCCATTCCTCGGGGTGCTTGGCCGCCGCGTCAGCCGCCGCAAGGACGGCGTCGTTGCACGCGTCTTCGTCGGCGAAGAAATTGCGGAAGAAGGTCATCGGGGTTCTCCTTGTTGAGGCGTTCTGCAGAGGCCGGGAGAGCCGAAGGTCCCGCGCGATGATGGCAAGCGCCGCTTCGGCCGGCGCATTCGAAGGGCTGGGGACATCCACCTGCCTTGGCCGGCTCGCTTGCCCTGTCCGGAGGGCAGGGCGAGCCGGGCTCGTCTCAAGACACCTCGGTCACGCGCCCCGGCCGAGGATGCCGATTTGGTCCCGCCGCAGCGCGACGCGCCAAATACCGGCCAGCGTGTCGACAATCTTCTGCGTCTTAGCAATCGAAGCAGGTGCCTGGACGATAACGGTCCGTCTCGGGCCGTTGGGCGCGTCCTGCACTTCTAGGACGATGTCGCCCATGCCGAGGAAACGCCCTCTAAAGTGCGAGACGTCATGACGTACGCTGAAGACCTGCTCATGGTACAAGCAGATTTGCCGAGCGCCACCGAATGATCCGTCGCCAATGATCAGCCGATTGTTGATACCGTGATTGTGCGGGTCCGCGATGACCACGAGGAAGCAGCGCTCAGCGGGGCAGAAGTACACCACCGCGGCGCGCAGAAGCTTCTGGATACCGTGGAATTCGATCCCGCCCGCCAAGACGATCAGGGCGCCGGGCGGCAGATTCTGGAGTGCCGGGACGTGGCGGCTTGCCATCGTGATCCACTCGGCGGCATGCGCCGCGAGGATCGCGCCGGCGCCGAGGAGCAGCAAACCACCGATCGCCCTGTCGAGGCGCAGGTGCCGCACCTGCCTTGTGGCGCACACCAGCATCTCGCTACCGCTGGGCCGGGGCACGGGCACGCGGCGGAGCATGACAATGCTTAACCAGAACAGCCATGCTGCGGCGAGGAAGTGCTCGATGCCGATGACCATAGCGACCGCCGGGCGAAGCACGGGCCATTCTTGCGACGCCGAGACAATTCGCCCAAGACCGATTTCGACGAGCGCGCGGGGCTGGCCGGTCTCGAACATCGTCCACCCGTCGCGGGCGATGAACACCCCGGCAGTGGCGAGAAGCAAGAACCAAAGCCAGCGGCTGGAAAAGCCAGGATCAGCGTTGTCGAGAAGGGGCTTCCACGCCGGTGCGGCCCCCTTGGCGCTCGGCACGCCCGTCTGGGGGAGCGGCGGCCCGCCGGTACCCGAGGCGTGTCGCGGCGTGGCCGCCGCCGCCGCAGGGTTAGCCCTCACATGGCCCATGATCGCGATATCCTTGGGTCGGTGCACTCAACCGGAGACTGGCGCCGACCAGCGCCTCGGTTCCGGACAAGCCGGGAAGACCACCGGCTGTGTGCGGAACCTATGCTGCGCGACCGAGGGCCGTGCCGCTTAGCCTCTGCAGTTGCAGAGTCTTGCGGGGCTGAGCAGCGTGGTCGGCTTTAGCCCTGACCGACCAGGCTAAAGGCGGCCCAATGTATCGGGTGTCGGAACATTCCTGTGTCGGACCTAATCACAGCGAGCTGCGCCTGCCGCACCGCGGCTGCCTTGCTCACCCCAGCTTCCCGAAGTGCAGCCAGCAACGCTTTGAGGAAGAGATGGCTCGCCTGATCATCCACAGGCCATTGAGTCGAGACCACGGAACGGACGCCCAGGCGGAGCAACGCCGCGTCGACACCGACAATCGCCGAGTCAAGCGCGGCGGGTGGGCGTGACGCTGTCTCGCAGCCGAGCAACAACGCCAAATCGACGCCGCTCAGCGGGCACCGACTGAGGTCTTCCACCGTCAGTTGATCGCCGTCGGCGAGCCGGAACGCGGCCTTCGCCATATCGACGACCTTGGCATCAAAATGGCAAGAAAAATGCAAAATGCGTGGAGGGCTCGAAAGCAGATCAAGCACGGCATCGCGGCGCGCTTCTGGTTCGGGTATTGAGCGTAGGTCCATTCCGGTGGCTGTTGCGAAGGCCTCGATCTCCTTCCGATCCTTTTCCACCCATTGCAGCACGTCCCGCCGGCCGCGCTGGGAAACGCAGACGCTGACCAGGCTGTTAGATCGCGCGTCGTCGTTCGCGGGGGTCGGCCAGCCACCCGGCAGCAGGATCTCGTATTGTTCTGCGAGCCAAGCCCCATCCACGCGCAGGGCTGCGAATGGTACGTGGCTAATCGCCCCCGTTGGTTCGATCAACAAGCGGTGCGGCGCCTCCTGGCGGAGCAGGTCGGTAAGCGGATCGAACAGGATCGCACCCAGCCTTGCCGCTGACGCCGCGACTGCTTCGTCGTCACGTACATTGCGGACCACCATCTGGAACGCCAAGAGTTCTCGATTGAATTCGATCGCGGGGATGCGGACCCGCCGCAGATGCTCGATCCCGCGATGGTCCCTGGCCAGGATCTGGATCTCATCTGCGGCCGCCAGGAAGCCGAGGCTAAGCTCTCCCGCTGCCGGACTCTGCCCGCCGAAACCGGCTTCGTGCGCCAGGTCGATTTCCGGCGGCTGTGCCGCCATCAGCGCCAGCCACCGGCTGCCTCCGCCCGGCCGGAGCTGCGCAGCGCTTCGCTGCCATTCCTCCCAATGGACGCGCTCCGCAGGGAAGGCGGGAAGACGTTCCGCGGCGAGGGCGCGCAGCGACGCGTCTTTGGCAGCGTTGGGAAGTCGGCAGGCTTGTTCGATGCGTAGCGCTTCGACGCGAATTGCCTCGCCGACCCGGCTCTGACCGAGCAACAAGTCGCGCAGCATTTCGTAGGCGTCGTTCGTAGGTCCGCTGCCTACGGGGGAGAGGGCGCCTGCAGCCTTGGCCGCAACCTCCAGCTTTTGCCGCTCGAGCCCCCGTATCGCGTGCTTCAGCAAGGCGGTCGCTACGGGACGCACACGGGGACGGTCAGGAGCGGTCGCGATGACACAACGGGCAAGGAGGTAGGGCACGCTCCAGGCAAGGTCACCGTCGGTCTCCACACCGTCGTTCAGCAGCCGTGCAAGCAACTCGCCGGCCTCGCTCCAGCGACTGGCGTCCAGCAGCCGGTAGGCTTCCCTGAGGTGGAATACATTAGCGTACGGGTCACTACTGGTTGGGCCACTCCACCCGTCACGCTGCGTGCTGTTGCTTCCAAATAAGCGCTCCAACACAGGTCGCATATCCGGAGGGACTTCGTGCGCCGCGGTTCCAGCCAGGAGTGAATTCAGTTCCTCCTTGCTGCTCGCTCGATAAATCGCATGGTCGAGAGCGGCATAGCGTTCATGTTTATGGCGAACTGACGCCTTGTGGGCAGGCCACGCAGAGGCGTCTGTTTCCAGTGGTGCGGGAATGGCGCCAATCATTGCCTCAAAGCGTAGCCAAACCTCGTCGGCCAGCCGCTCAGCACCGCCATCCAACGCCGTGACGCGATAATGGGTAGACCAGTCCCCGGCCAGACGCAGTGCTTGTTCCGGGTCGCAGCGCGGGATGTACGGCTCCACGATGTCGAGCCATTCCAACACCTCGCCGCGGTCCCCGGCGCCGAAGCGATGATCCACGATTCGGCTCGCCAGTTTGACCAGGGTCGTTAGACCATCCTGAGCTTGATTCACCGGCAATTCGGCGACCCGCTGCAGCATGACCGCCGCGCTCTCGGGCGTTCGGCTCGTATCGGCCACGACGCCGAGCAACCGGCCGGCGGTGTCGAAGAAGACCTCGACGAAGTCTGTCAGCGCGACGCCGGACGCCCGCAGGGCTGCGAGTTCCGATTCGAGTTGGGAAACGGTTGAGCCGTAGCCTGTGCTGACCGATCGGTCACCAAGGTCGGCGAGGCGCATCTTGAGCAGGCCAAGGACTCGCTCACCTTCTTCCACATCCCCGATTGTCAGGCAGAACCGACAGCCATAGGAGAGAGCCTCGACGCTCGCAACGATCCCATGTCGGTCGGTGGCTGCCAAGCTTAGCGGCAACAAAGCGTCCATGGCTGCCCGGAAAAGGCGTACGTCGGGCTCGCTCCAGTTTTGCGACGGCCCTGCAAGCGCCGCCCAGGCTTCCCGGAGCGCATGCAGCAGTCCGGGGACGCGCCTGTCGCTACTCATTTGCGGGCTGGCTGTAGCGGCGGAACGACGTCGATCAACATCCGGCCCGCAATTCTTGGCCGCTCCTTGGTGATCGGTTCCGCAAGATGCTTCCGAAGGCTTTCCCTCTGCTCGGGCAGCCCCTCCCCGCCCTGCTCGGACCAAGTCTGCAGCGGTGGGATCGCTTGGCCAAACACCGCCAAGAGCAACTCGAGCCGTTCCGGCACGTTGCTCACGGCGAAGCCGTACGGTCGTCGTTCATCTCGGGTCTCAGGTGCAACTATGATCACCATCTGAGACCACATGCGCGGCGGGACGGGATAGTTCGTTATCGGCTCCCAGCTCTGATCGAGCAGATGCAGACAACCGCGTTGTGCGCACGGCGCGGCCTTGAAGAAGGGGTCCCGGACCGGCCGGTACAGCAGCAGGCAGGTCGTCGTCCGATTGACGACCTGCCTCGCCATGTCGGGTCCGGGTTCACGCAACTGGATCCCTAACCTAGCACCCGTCGGAATCGATCCCTTGGATACAAGGTCCATCGCGATATCTGGGCCAAGGTCGCCACGCTGTAGTGCTCGGCTAGTCAGCTGTGTGAGATCATGTTCCTCAACCAGCCTTGCGTTTGGCAGGGCGGCAAGAAGAGCTGAGAGGCCGTCGAGTGGCTGGTCGCCCTTCCATCTGCCGAAGGAGATCGCCTGCATCTGCGTCACGAACTGATGCAGCGGCCAGTCGAACCACGTCGCCTGGAACTCTGGATGCATCTCCATAAGTCCGCATTCGTTTATAAGTCGTTCAACCTCCCTGGTGGACAAGCTGCGGTCGCCTCGCCGCATCCGCGAAACCTGGGCCGCGTGGAAGCCTAGAATCGACGCTACCTGCTTGTCCGAGGAGGGTAGCCGCGGGTAGCGGCTGTCGGCATTCGCCATCAGCCATTCGAAATTCGGGAAGCGGTTGAATTCAGACATTCGGTCAGCCCCCGAGCTTGCGAGAAAGCGTAGCTTGGCGCGCGGGCGTGTAACAAGTAGCCGCGCAAGACTCTGCAAGACGTTCCCGTGGCACGCGCTTGTCTCTCTCGGCCGGGCCCATCCTCACCTCGGTTGCGGCAACCACCGCATCCCAGCGAGGAAAGGACCTGTCCATGCCGCTTCCGATCATTTTGGCCGCCCCCGCCATTGCCGCGGGGGCCCTGGCCACCGCGCTCATGGTCTATCTGAAGACCCATGCGCTGCACATCGCGACCAGCGCGGCGATGGCCGCGGCCAGCGCCTGGGTTCGCACGCGGGATGCTGATGCCGCGGTAGAGGCCGCACTTCGTGCCGGCGCACGGGCCGCGGCGGGCGATGCCATCCGTGACTTCTTCGAGCACCTCGGTTGAGGGGGGACGAGGCATCCAACCCGGCCGAGGAGGGAGGCGGACCATGAGGTTTCGCAAGTCTCCGCCCGCATCCCACGATGGTCCGCTTCTCGGCTGGCTAAGGCCACATGGAGCGGAGCGCCAAATCGGCTTCAGGGCCGCCCTGTCGGGCGGCCCGAGTGCCGAGCCTGTGTACGGGGACGCGACGGACCATCACCTTGTATTCGGGCCGACAGGCTCCGGGAAAACCCGATCCATTGTCATACCGGGGATCCTGGATCATTGCGGCCCCATGGTAATTCTCGACGTAAAGGGGGAGCTGTTCCGCGCCACGCAGCGCCATGCCGCGCGAAGCGGCAGGCGCGTCTTACTTATCGATCCCTTCCGATTGCTCCCCGAGCACCAGCCCGTGGGTCTGGATCTGTTGCAGCCTATTGCGGAATCGGAGGACCCCGCAGCCGCCGCTCGATCCGTCGCCGAGAGCTTTTCGCCCACCGATCCTGGTCGTGATATGTTCTGGTCTAACTCCGGTAACAGCCTGCTGGCCGCTGCCCTGCACGATGCGGCTGCAAGACGCGGCCGCCCGGGGGACGGACCGCGGAACTTCTCGGAGGCAATGGACCTCCTGACGGGCGACGACGTCGTCTACGCTATCGCGCGCATGCTGGATACGGATCCAGCAATGCCCGCCGAAGCCCATCGGGGGTTCGCGACTTTCCTGCAAATGCCAGAAATTACTCGAGGTGGTGTCCTGGCCAGTGCCCAGGCGCCGCTCCGGCTACTTTCAGGCCTGGGGCTGCGCCAAGCATTGTCTGGCGCCGATATCGACCTCACCTCGCTGACAACAGGCGACAACATAGCAGTATACCTTGCCTGGCCTCAGATGGCACTCAAGAGTCACGGCCCGGCCCTCCGGCTATTTCTATCGCTTTTTCTTGACGCAATCTTCCGGCGCAAGGGGCCGCCTTCCAGCACCACCCTGGTCATGGTCGACGAGGCTGGGACCATAGGACCCGTGCCCCAGATCGAGACCGCGTTCACGCTGGCTCGTGGGTATGGGTGCCGAGTTACCGCGATCTTCCAGAGCATCCATCAGATGGAGGCGTGCTACGGCACGGCAGGCCGGACAGTCTTCGATAATGCTGGCACCATCAGTGTCCTACCGCCCTCCAACGCGCGATCAGCGCAGGACATCGCCGGACTGCTTGGCCTTCCGGCAGAATGCCTCACCGGGCTCGGGCACGACGAGGCGCTGGCAGCGTGCCGCGGACATGCCGCGCGCATCGTCCGGCGCCTCGACTACCTGAGCGACGCTCGCTACGCGGGCAAGTTTGACGACCCCCGCGCCACTCCCGGACGCCGGCGCTGATCGGCCGCAAGAATGCGCAACTGCAATCGAAGCTCATCACGCTGGTGGCCTCGGCATGATTTGGTGGTGCAGCGGGGCACCTCAGTCGTCCCGCGCCGACATGGTCGGGGCACAATCAATCCGGTTGTCGAAGAAACCTGCGCCGCATACCCTCTGGGGAGGTGATGGCTGCGCCGATCTTCAACTCCAGAGGAAAATTCTCCGTCCATCAAGAAGCTTATTGATCGGAGGCATGAATGGCACTGTTTCCGCTGCTGATACCAGTGGCAGTTTTTGCCGCGGGGAAGGCGATCGAGTATCTCACACGCGACGATCCCGTTAGCTTCCCAAGAGCGAAATTTCAACAATTCGAAGTTGGAAGCTCTGGTCATGGCTTGACCATACTTATTGAGTTGGAGGGCTCAGGCGCCCGCGCCCTGGACGGCTGCATCATTCTGGTTAGGCCGAAGCAAGGTGGGCTCTATATCAAGTCAAGGCACGACGACTACGCTGATAAAGACGGCGATATCGTCACAGGCGGACCAATCAGAGCGGACGGGCAGTCTGTTGTAGGTCGCGCATACATTCCATTTGTTGCTTTTCCCGACCCCGATGCGTGTGTCGATCTTGAGGTCGGGGCCGTCAAGGATCAGGGCAAGGCGATCGGACCCGCACTTTTCGAGGGTGTTCAGCTGGAGGCGACGAAATTCGATCGTCGTCATGTGCTCGCTGCGATGAGCGACGCGGCCTTTGCAGCGGTCCAAATGGAAGGATCGATAGAACAGAGCCACGCGAAAGCTGCTCGTGAGGCTCTGACTGAAGCATGGCAGTTGGACAAGTACGGACTGGAAGTCTTGCGTAGGAACCTAAAGCGTGCGGCATCCACGCCCCTTGGTTCGCCATGGTTTGACCCGGGCCGCCTCGCCACCGACATAGGAGACGAGCTAACGGGTGATGACCGAATAAAGGCAATCCGTATGCTGTACAGGGTGGCGGCGGCACAGGGTCCGATTAAATCACAGGCAGATGAATTCCTTCAGCACCTCGGCCGCTTGCTTTCGATAGCAGAAGCCGATCTACTTGCCCTGCGCGAGGTGTTTGTTGTTTCGACGCATTTTGCGACACTTGGGCTGCGCCCGAGCGCGACACTGGACGAGGTCAAGCGTGCTTATCGGCAGGCGGTTAAGGAATGCCACCCGGATGTGGTCCGGCATCTGGATAGTCGCCAGCGCGCCGAAGCAGAGGAGCGGTTTCGCAGGATTACCCTGGCGTACGACAGTTTGATGGCGGCACAATCAAGATAAAATCACACCTTATATTAAAATAAATAAATACATTGGACATTATATCTAATATAAAATAGTGTTTAGTCTAATCGAAAAACTGATTGCATCCCACATAGACTGCACGTTATAGTTTCACCCTGCTTCGGCGCCGCGCTCAACTCAGACCAGCGGTCACAGTGCGGGCACTTGAAGGCCATTTCATTACATGCAGAGCATGTGTAATCTTTTCTTACAGTTCTTATATTGGTCGCGTTCTTCAAAAGCGGCGATATCAAATTATAAAGAATCTTGTGCGGCTTCCCAATCTCCGACACGGCAGCTAAAAGCCGTCGTCGCATAGCTATGTTGTAATACAGATCCCCTGCGTGGCAGTGGGGACAATCATTTTTCTCAGCCATGAGACTTCCTGTCCAGAGCATCGCGATTTTTGTGAATATAATCATATGCTACGGAAATACCTAATGTCAAGCAATTCACTTTCGGACATACACGAAAACATATACACGATTGCATTCTCAGTAATACTCTCATTATCGTCGCGCAGAATGCAGACTCTATGCAGGCCATCCCGGTAGGGACGCCCGTTACCGGGCGCCCCCCGGACAGATCCGAGCGTGCGCTGCTAACGCACTCGGCTTCCACCTCGGGTGTTTGACGATGAAGCGTTGCTGCGGATACGGGTGCTGGACCCCCGGCGGGCGGCAGCCACCGCGCGGCGACCGGCGCCATCCGTGTCCAGGTCACGTAGCCCTTTTGGCTGCGGCGCCCGAGCGCCCGCTTCCAGTGCCAGGTGACGTAGTGCACGAACGACGTGATCGCCTGCGAGTTGGTGGGCACCGCGTGATACGCGGGATATCCGCGCACCACCTGGCCGAGCCAGCGCCCCTGCTCCGGCATAGGCGGATGGCGCAGCCGGTGAGACGCGTCTCACGAACACCAGAGCAGGTTGGAATCCGGTTGCCACTGCTGCTCCAGTCGGTTTTCCAACCTCATATTTCTCATGCGCCGGTAGCGCCGTGAACCGCAGGTTTCCTGGGGTTTTGCCGCGACGGCTCGAGGGTTGGAGAACGCAACGACCGGCATTTGCGTCGCTCCGGAGGCCATTCTCTCTCCGAAGCTCGGGACTTGGGCGATTTAGTCTACAAGCTTCAAGTCACTGAAATCGAGGCAAATCTTCGCCGAGACACACCGGCCGGTTGCGCATCGCGACCGGCTACCGGTCGAGTCTGGGACCGCAAAACAGCGCTCTCCACCCACGGTATTGCGACAAGATGCGGGCCGGGGAAGCATAGCGGTCATCCCAAGCACAAGGCCGCACCCTGCCCCCGCCGCATGACATCTCTGGACTGATCGCCTGGGCGCGGCGCGAGGAATGGCGCGGTGCACTCGCGACGCTGATCGAGCGCCATAGCGCCAAGGCCTGCGCTGGCGCCGGCATTGCGTCGGAGGACATTGGCGACACGCTCGGCAAGTATGCCGCCTCCAACCTCTTCGGCGCGGCCTTCGAGGATCTGCTCGCGACCGACCTGCCCGATGGCCGGAACATCGTCGATGACTACCTCCGTCGCCGTGGGTGGAAGGAAAGCGTCTCAACCCGCGAGTACATCGCTGGGCTGCGCCGTTCGGTCATCAGCCTTTACGAGGTGAGCGGGCTCGTGCGAGGCGAATCCATGCTGCTGCGCGACCTGGTCCGCGGCGGCGAGCCGGTCCGCGTCTGGGAGAAGAGCGGCTCTCAGGGACTGCGGCCCTGGGACCGCATCGCCACACGCATCATCCCCCTACGCGACCGCGCCGTGATCAGCGGCACGCTCCTGGCCCTCGACCGCGACACAAGTGAGGCACTGCTGGCCTCGCTGGGCCGCGTCCGCAACCAGGCGCCCCGTGACGTGGCCGTGGTCGCGCGCGAGCTCGGCATTGAGGCGGAGGCGGAGCGGCTGGCCGGCATTCTCACGCCTGACACGTTGTTGGGCCTAGGCGCCTTTCTGGTGACCAACCTCTGGCTGGACGCCACACTGAAGTCGGCCGAGCGCACGGACCGGGCGGAATTGCTGAACACCGATGGCGATCCGCTGGAATTCACGACGTTGCACTTCCCTCTTCTCGCCGGTGTCACCGCGCCGAGGCTGCGCGCGGCGCTGGCCACCATCCCAGCCCTGCGGCAGGAAAACGCTGGCTTCTGGAACTGGCTGGCCGAGCCGGGGGCGAAGGCGCAGACAGTTCCGCGTCGGGCGACCGGGCAGACATTCATCACGACCATGGATGATGGATCGCTCGTGCTCGGCACCGTGGAGTTCAAAGGCCGCCGCCTGTCACTTGCCGTCAATTCGCCGGCGCGCGCCGAGCGTGGCCGGGCCATGCTGGAGCCGGTGCTGGCGGACCTGGTGCGGGCGCCGCTCACCGAGCGCACCGATCTGGACCAGATGCTGGCGACCGAGCGCCCTCCGCCCGCGCCCACGGGCCTGTCGCCGGAACAGGAGCGCGAAGTGGTCCATCAGGGGCTCGACGCCCATTATCGCCGTGTGCTGGACGAACCGGTCCCAGCACTCGGCGGCAAGACTCCGCGAGCGGCGGCCAAGACCGCAAAGGGACGCGCGGCAGTGGTGGCCTGGCTCAAGATGCTGGAGAACCATTCCGGGCGGCAGAAGCCTGGGAACCCGATGGCCAGCTATGATTTCGGCTGGCTGTGGCGGGAGCTTAGGGTCGAGACGCTGCGCCGGTGACGAGATAAGGACGAGGCATCTGGCAATCGGCCCGCCGCAACGATCAGCGCGCGGCTGCCGCTCGTCGAAACCCTTGTTTGCTGGGTCCCCTGCGATGCCGGCTTACGGGCAAAGCAGACGCCCCAAGCTTAGCAGGCTGCGGAAATTCGCCGCTACGGGCCTGAGTTGTCGTCGTTGTGGTGGCGGTTGGGTAGCGCGAGCGGAGCCGCGACGCTGGGTTCGTGGCGGCTATCTGCCGCAAACTATGGTATGCGGCCTTCGTCCGGCGGCTGTCAGGCAGGTGCCGCCAGGAGCTTTGGCAGGCGGATCAGGTTGTAGGCCGCCACCCTCAGCGTGAAGCTCCATCCGACCCGCTCAAGGCCTCGTAGCAGCGTCCGGCGCATGCCACCGATCTCCTTGCCCCAGCCGAATACCTCCTCGATCCGCTTGCGGATGCGCTGGCTGACCGCGTAGCCGGGGTGGCGCGTGGTTCGCCCGTCAATCGCCGAGCGCCGGCCGTTGGTGTGCTGCGCCACATGCGGCGTCACCCCAAGGTCGCGCATGGCCGCCACGAAATCCCTGGTGTCGTAGTTCTTGTCCGCGCCCAGCGTGCTGCGCGGCGCGCGATCCAGCCCCGCCATCATGGTCTTGCCCGCATCCCGCTCGGCGGTCCCGGTCGCCCGTGTCGTGGTGGCCGCCACCACCAGGCCGTGCCGGTTCTCCATGACCACATGCCCGGCATAGCAGAGCTTCGATGCCTGCCCGTTCGACTTCCGCGCCAGCCGCGCATCGGGATCAGTCTTCGAGGCGTGGGTCTCGTTGCTGCGCTTCTCGCCGTGGAAGTCACGCTCGCCGTTGCGGCCAGGGCCGGGCGGCGCGCCGGAGCCATCCTTCGGCCGGAAGCTCTTCATCGAGGCCCAGGCCTCGATCAGCGTGCCATCCACGGAGAAATGCTCCGACGACAGCAGCGGCTTCACCTGCGGGTCGGCCAGCACGGCCGCGAAGAACTTGGCCGCCACCTCGCCCCGCAGCAGCCGGTCCCGGTTCTTCGTGAACACCGTCACGTCCCACACCGGCGCGTCCATCGACAGCCCGATGAACCAGCGAAACAGCATGTTGTAGGTCACCTGTTCCATCAGCCGGCGCTCGGACCGCACCGAGTAGAAGGCCTGCAACAGCAGTGCTCGCAGCAGCTTCTCCGGCGCGATCGAGTCCCGCCCGCCGGCGGCGTAGAGCGCATCGAAATCCCCGGACAGCCGCTCCAGCGCCGCATTCACCAGCACCCGAATTGCCCGCAGCGGGTAATCCGGCGGCACCAGCGCCTCCGGGCTCACATAGCTGAACATCGACCCCGTCTGCCGATCCGAACCACGCATCGCCCGACCCACCCCCGCCCGATACAG
>NZ_FOSQ01000027.1 GCF_900114315.1 Falsiroseomonas stagni DSM 19981 | reverse complement strand
GAGACATGGACGGTCTCCCCCGCCACGATCGCGGCTGACAGAGTGCCGCTGATCGTCTGCGCTGCGGTCTTCGTCACAAAGTCGGTGTTGGTCGCTCCGTTCGCTGCCGTGTCCGCGGAGAAGGCTGCCGTGACAATCGTCGTATCCGGCGGAGTGATGTCGGGGGGCACAACCAGCGCGAAGGTCAGCACGGTGCCGTAGTAGGTGCCAACGACGATGTCGAGATCACCGTCGCCGTCGAGGTCGAAGAAGGTCGGGGCAGCGTTCTTGCCGACATCTATGCTGGCAAACGGGTTGTCGGCCATGGCCGTGAACGTCCCGTGGCGGTTCTCGTAGGTAAGGAGCGTTCCTTGAATGTTGCCGACCACCAGATCGAGGTCCCCGTCGCTGTCGAGGTCGACGAAGGCCGGCGAAGTACGACTGTGGAATTCGTTGGCCTGGATTGGGAAGGGATTGACGTCGAAGGCTGCAAAGCTCCCGCCTGTATTTCGATACGGCAGCACAGTCCCGTGGACATTTCCTGCGATGAGATCGAGGTCACCATCCCCGTCCAGGTCGACGAAGGTTGGATTCACTCGAAATCCGGCGTCGATCCCGGCAAACGGATTCGCGGAAAGCGCAGCAAAGACACCGTTAGTGTTGCGGTAGGCCACAATCGTGTGGCTGCCGGTGCCGACCACCATGTCGAGGTCGAGATCGCCATCTAGGTCGACGAAGGCCGGCTTGCTGAACGCGCCGACATCGATCCCGGCGAACGGATTTGCGGTGAATGCGGCGAAACTGCCATTCTGGTTGCGGTACGCAGCCAGAGTGCCGTTGTAGGCGCCGACGACAAGGTCGAGGTCACCGTCTCCATCCAGGTCGGTGAAGGCAGGCGCCGCGTAAAAACCGATATCGATGCTAGCAAATGGATTGTTGGAAGCGGGTGCTAAGGTGACCAGTGACGATGACATGGAAGCTTCGTTTCCCGTGCGAGCAGCCGAAAGCCACAAAACGACGAGGATCCTCGAGCCGCCCAGCCGCTTTCCGGCCCCCGCTACCCCGTAGCGCCTGGTAGCGCCTGGCAGCGTATCTCAGAGTCCCGCCTTCGAGTTGCGGTGAGCGGTAGAGTTTTGCAGATCATGCAAGGTCAAGCGAAGTGTGTGCTGGTTTGCCGGGTAGCGTCTGTCAACGTAGTGAACAATGCCGTTAGGCTTGAGTTGGCCACGGCTCAGATGGCCTTGGGTGGAAGTTGCAGGGTTTGACTGGTGCGTTGCGGGTTAGGGTCGAAACCCATTCATGGCTAGGAATCGGTGCTGGGTTTCTGATTCACGCGGACCGGCGCAGCTTGGATGGGAACGATGGCGTCGGAGTCTTGGCTCGACGATGCCGCATGGGCAGCGATCGAGCCCTTGTTGCCGAGGAACCAGCCCGGCGCCCGGCGTATGGACGATCGCCGCGTCATCAGTGGGATCGTGCACGTGCTGCGCTCGGGCTGTGGATGCGCATCTCCAACGCGCTGGCGGACGCGCGTCCCGCCGACGTGGCGATGATCGACAGTTCCGCCGTAAAGGCGCAGCGCGCCTCGGCGGGGGGAAAGGGGGGGGGCTGCGGCCCAGGCAATCGGCCGCTCGCGCGGCGGCCGCACGACAAAGATCCACGCCATAGCCGACGGTCAGGGACGACCCCGAGCATTCCTGCTCAGCCCCGGCAACGTCGTCGACATCACTGTCGCGCCGGACCTGCTGCGCCTGGCCCCGCCGTGCCGTGTCTTCCTGGGAGACCAGGGCTACGACGCTCGCGCCCTAAGCGAACAGGCCGCCCTCGGCGGCGCGCTCATCGTCATCCCAAATCAGCCGACACGCAAGCACCCAGCCCCCTTCGACGCCAGCCGCTACGGCGCCCGGAACGCCATCGAGCGCATGTTCTTTCGCCTGAAGGATTTCAGGCGCATCGCAACCCGCTACGATCGCCTCGCCCGCAACTTCGCATCCGCCGTCGCGCTCGTCGCCGCCATCACCTGATGGACCTGATTGAGTCCCGACCCTGGCTACCCCACCGCGCGGGCCGGCAGCGCGGCGACGGGCTGCTGTTCCGCGATGGCGTCGCAGGCTTCCCGCGCCGCCTGCATCACGCGCTCCGCCAGCAGGCCGCGCGTGGCGGCGGGGGCGTTGGCGATGGGCGCGGCGATGCCGATGCTGCCCAGCACGCCGCGATCCGCGTTGAACAGCGGTGCGGCGATGCCGATGATGCCCGGCATGAATTCGGACTGCGTCACGCAATGCCCGGCATCGCGGATCGCGCGCAGCGTCGCGCGGAAGCTCTCCCAATCCGCGCCCAGCCCGGCGGCGGCGATGGCGGCGCGATGGCGGCCGAACAGGGCGCGCAGCTGGTGCGGCGGCAGATGCGCCAGGATCACCTTGCTGGCGGCGCCGGCGAAGAGCGGCCGGCGCATGCCGCGGCTGAACAGCCCCTCCGGCGCGCCGGGGGCGGGGGCATCGCCCACGCACATCACCGTGTCGCTGAACAGCAGGCAGAGCAGCCCGGTATGCCCCGTCTCCGCCGCCAGGCGCTGCATCGGCGGCGCCCCGCCCGCCGTGACCGGGTCGCAATGCCGCATGGTGCGGTCCAACTCGATGATCCGCGGCCCCAGCATCCAGGCCCCGCCTGCCACCGGCGTCAGCAGCCCCGCCGCCTGCAACGCCTTGATGTAGCGGTAGCAGGTGGAGCGCGAGGTGCCGGAATGGCGGATCAACGCCTCCGTCGACCAGGCGGGGGCGGTGGTGGTGAAGACGTCGAGCAACCCCAGCATCTTTTCGAGGCTGCTGGCGCTGCGCGCATCTTCCGAAGGAAATCCCGTCATGCTGGACAATCCGAAAGGGCGTGGATAGCGTCGGCCCATCTTGGGGAGAAAACGACCATTCTCGCGAAGCGTATAGCGCGGACGCGCGCGGCCGCGCAGGGGCCGGAGTGCGCCGCATGGTGAGGGGGCGGATGACCATCCTCTCGGCGGCGGAACGGCCCTATTGCGCCACGCTGCTGGCGGGCTTCGCCGCCCGGCATCCGGCGGTGGAGGTCGATTTCGTCTTCGGCATCTCCACCGCGCTGCACCAGCGCTATCTGGCCGAATGGGGCGCTGGCGGCGTCATGCCGGACCTTTACTGGTCCAGCGCCATGGACCAGCTGATGGGCCTGGTGCTGGACGGCCATGCGGAGCCGCATGGCGTGGCGCATGCCCTGCCGGCCGGCTGCGACTGGCGCGGCCTGGCGCTGGCGACGACGCGGGAGCCCGTTTTCTCCCTGTTGCGCGGCCCGGCCGCCCCGGCGGGGACCTTCGGGGAGATCGCGGCGCTGATCGGTGCCGATCCCGCGCGCTTCGCCGGCCAGGTCGCCATGCCGGATATCGAGGCGAATGGGCTGGGCTTCCTGGCCCTGCTGGAGGCCAGCCTGAACGATCCCGGCTTCGAGGCCGGGCTGGATGCGCTGGCCGCCTGCCGCCCGGCGCTGGGGGGCTCCGCGCCGTCCCTGGTCAATCATGGCGGGCAGCTCGCGATCCATGTGCTCGGCGCCTATGCGCTGCGGGCGGAAGCGGCCGGCCAGGCCGTGATCGCGCCCTCCGCCGCGCCGGCGCCGGCGGTGGCGCGGCTGGCCTTCATCCCGAAGCGGGCCGCCAACCCCGAAGCCGCCAGTGCCTTCCTGGCGCATCTGGTGTCCGCGGAAGGCCAGGCCGCGCTGGCGGAGGGCGGCTTCTGGCCCGTGATGCAGCCGCCGCCGCGGCCGATCGCGCCCATCGCGCTGGATGATGATGTTACGCGACTGCTGGACCCTGCCCGCCGCGCGCGCCTGCTGGCACGCTGGCGGCAGGCCATCGGCCGCCAACCGGGAGGAACAGAAGAATGAACCGCCGCACCCTGCTGCCGCTGCTGGCGGCGCCCTTCCTGCCCCGCCTGGCGCTGGCGCAATCCGGCTGGCCGGCCCGGCCGATCCGCATCATCGTCCCCTTCGCGCCGGGGTCCTTCACCGATGCCTCCGCCCGCCTGGTGGGGCAGGAGCTGACGGAACAACTCGGCCAGCAGGTGGTGGTGGAGAACCGCGGCGGCGCGGGCGGGACGCTGGGCGCCACCGCCGCGGCACGCTCCGCCCCGGATGGGCTGACCTTGCTGCTGACGGATAATTCGCTGGCCATGTCGGTTGGCCTCTATCCCGCGCTGCCCTATGACCCGCTGGTGGACCTCGTTCAGGTCAGCCGGATCGCCGACAGCCCCTCCATCCTGCTGGTGAAGCCCAGCCTCGGCGCGAGGACGGTGGCGGAGGTGGTGGCCATGGCGCGGGCGCGGCCCGGCGAACTCTCCTTCGGCTCCGGCGGCCAGGGGTCCTCGGCGCATCTGGCGATGGAGTTGCTGCTGAACGTGACGGGCACGCGGATGCTGCACGTGCCCTATCGCGGCGTCGCCGCCGCGATCGCGGAGGTGATCGGCGGGCGCGTCGACATGGCCATTGCGAGCCTCGCCTCCGGCGTCGCGCATGTGCGGCAGGGCACGCTGCTCGGCCTCGGTGTCAGTGGCGAACGTCGCGCGGCCGCGCTGCCGGAGGTGCCGACCTTCATCGAGGCCGGCGTGCCGCGCTACGACATGAGCTACTGGTGGGGCATCGCGGCGCCGAAGGGGACGCCGACGGAAATCGTCGCGCGCCTCAATGCGGAGATCGCGACCGCGCTGCGCAAGCCGCGCCTGGTGGAGGCCTTCGCCGCCGCCGGCGCCACGCCCGTCCACTCCACGCCCGAGCAGATGCAGGCGCATCTGGCGCGGGAGGTGCCGCTGTGGAAGGACGTCATCACCCGCGCCAATGTAAGGCCCGAATAGGAATCCCATGACGCTCGACCACAAGGCGGAAGGCCCGCCTGCCTTCCGCGCGCCGCCGCTGTCCTGCGACGCGCATTTCCATGTGTTCGGCGCGGAGGGGCAGTACCCCTACGCGTCGGAGGAACCGCTGCGCTACAAGCCGCCGCAGGCGCCGCTGGCGGATTATCTCGACCTCGCCGCGCATCTCGGCATGGAGCGTTTCGTCTTCGTCCAGCCCAGCGCCTATGGCCGCGACAATGCCTGCATGCTGGATGCGATGAAGGAAGTGGGCATCGCGCGCTGCCGCGGCATCGTCGATGTGGAGGAGGATGTGCCGGATTCCGTGCTGGCCGAGATGGACGCGATCGGCGTGCGCGGCGTGCGGATCAACTATTCGCCCGTGAAGCCGCGCATCGATGGCTTCTCCCGCCAGATGCTGCCGCGCATCCGGCGGCTGGAGGCGCGCTGCCGCGAGCTGGGCTGGCACCTGGATTTCCTCGGCCCGGGCTGGCTGACGGCGGAATTGCTGCCGGTGCTGGCCAGCCTGACGGTGCCCTTCAGCGTCGCGCATATGGGCATGTTTCTCGCCTCCGACGGCCCGGATCAGCCGGGCTTTCGCGCGTTCATCGACGTGCTGAAGCGCGACGAGGTGCAGGGCTACGCCAAGTTCACCGGCACCTACCGCATGGCGACGCCGCCGGATTACGCGGACGCGGCGCCGATGGCGCGCGCGCTGGTCGAAGCCGTGCCCGACCGCATCATCTGGGGCAGCGACTACCCGCACCTGTCCTTCGCGCATCTTGTCGGTTCCGTGCAGCTGTTCAACCTGCTGGGCGACTGGGCGGACGGGGCGGCGCGGCAGAAGATCCTGGTGGAGAATCCGGCGCGGCTGTTCGGGTTCTGATCGGCCCGGGGGGAGCGCTGCTCCCCCCGATACCCCCCTCGCCAGGGTCCAGCCGGACCCTGGACCGGGAGCAATTGACGATGGTCCAGGAGGCTCTGCCTCCTGGCGGATAGGGTCAGGGAAAGGCGGCGCCTTTCCCTGAATCGCCCGCGCCACCAACCCCAGGACTCGCGCCCATGCCCGACACGCCCCGCCACGATCCGGCCGCCCTGATCGCCTTCGCGACCGCGCTCTGCGAGGCCGCGGGCCTCGACGCCGACAAGGCCGGCGCCGTCGCGCGCACGCTGGTCGAGTCCGACCTGCTCGGCCATGTCACGCATGGCCTGGCGCTGCTGCCGAAATACCTCGATGACCTCGAAGCCGGGACCATGCGGAAGGAGGGCGGGCCGGAGGTGGTGCGGGACCTCGGCGCCTGCGTCACCTGGAACGGCCGGCGCCTGCCGGGGGCCTGGCTCGTGCACCGGGCGCTGGATTTGGCGCTGGAGCGTGTCGGCACCTACGGCACCGTCACCATCGCCATCGGCGACAGCCACCATATCGGCTGCCTCGCCGCCTATCTGACGCGCGCGACCGATGCGGGGTGCATGCTGGTGCTGAACTCCTCCGCGCCCGGGGCGAAGGCCGTGGCGCCGCATGGCGCGCGGCAGGCGGTGCTCTCTCCCGATCCGGTGGCGGCCGGTTTCCCCACGGGCGGCGATCCCGTGATGCTCGATGTCAGCGCCTCCATCACCACCATCAACATGGCCAACACGCTGCTCCGGCAGGGCAGGCGCTACCCGGCGCCGTGGCTCCAGGATACTGAAGGAAATCCCTCCGACGATCCCGCCGTGCTGTCCGCCGGCGGCAGCCTGCTGCCCGCCGGCGGCTTTGACCACGGGCAGAAGGGCTACGCCTGGGCCCTGATGAACGAGGCCCTGACCCAGGGCCTGTCCGGCTATGGCCGCGCCGACGCACCGAAGGGCCAGACGGCCAGCGTGCTGCTGCAACTCATCGACCCCAACGCCTTCGCGGGCATCGACGCCTTCACGCGGCAGACCGGCCACACCGCCGCCGCCTGCCGCGCCGCCACGCCGCGCCCCGGCATCGCCAAGGTCCGCCTTCCCGGCGAATCCGGCCTCGCTCACCGCCGCGATGCGGTGGCGCAGGGCCTGCGCCTGGCCCCCGGCATCCTGGCTGCGCTGGAAGGCCCGGCTGGCAAGCTGGGCGTGGCGATGCCACAAGCCCAAGGCTGACCATCCTGTCCTGACCTTTCGCGGAGCGACCCCACCTCATGGCCCTCGACCACACCGCCAGCGGCGTCTACGTCATCGCCCCCACCCCCTTCCACGATGACGGCCGCGTGGATGAGGCCAGCACGGACCGGATGACGGACTTCTTCATGGAAGCCGGCGCCACCGGCATCACCGTCCTCGGCGTGATGGGGGAGGCACCCAAGCTCGACCAGGCGGAGGCGCTGTCCATCGCGACGCGCATGATCAAGCGCGCCTCCATCCCCATCGTCGTCGGCGTCTCCGCCCCCGGCTTCGCCGCCATGCGCGCGCTGGCGCGCGGATCGATGGATGCCGGCGCCGCGGGCGTGATGATCGCGCCGCCCAACACGCTGCGCACCGACGACCAGATCGTCACCTACTACCGACAGGCGGTGGAGGCGATCGGCGCGGATGTCCCCTTCGTGCTGCAGGATTATCCGCTGCTGTTCCAGGTGCAGATGACGCCGGGTGTCATCAAGCGGATCGTCACCGACAACCCCTCCTGCGTCATGCTGAAGGCCGAGGATTGGCCGGGGCTGGAAAAGATCTCCACGCTGCGCGCCTGGCAGGCGGAGGGATCGCTGCGGCCGATCTCCATCCTCTGCGGCAATGGCGGCCTCTTCATCGACTTCGAGGTCGAGCGCGGCGCGGACGGCGCCATGACGGGCTACGCCTTCCCCGATATGCTGGTGGAGGTCGTGGGCAAGCTCCAGGCCGGGCAGCGCGACTCGGCGCATGACCTGTTCGACGCCCACCTGCCGCTGATCCGGTATGAGCAGCAATTCGGCCTCGGCCTGGCGGTGCGGAAATACGTGATGAAGCGCCGCGGCATCATCGCCAGCGACGCACAGCGCAAGCCGGGCGGGATGCTCTCGGCGAAGGCGGTGGCGGAGGTGGAATACCTGCTGGGGCGCCTCGCGCAGCACGACCCGCGCGCCAAGGTGTGACGCCAGCGGCCGCAGGACGCCACCTGCGGCCGGCAAAGCCGGCCGAGGCCGCGCCCGGCGATTGAGGGCATGAAAAGTGCGAGGCGCTGCCTCGCGCTCCGCCGGGGGGCGTGGCGCCCCCCGGACCCCGCCTCTACCGGCGCGGGGCGGCGCGCTGGTAGCCCTGGGGAACCTCGAAGCGGGAGGGGTCCTGGGGGGCGTAGGACACCTGGGTGGCCTCCATGCCGCCGGACTGGCCGGCGAAACTGCCCTGGCTGCGCAGCATGATGCCATCGGCGGTCATGCAGAGGCGGCCCTCATCCGCGCCGGACTGGTAGCGCCAGATCGTGCAGGCCGTGCCGGCCACGCGGTCCGAACCCTCCCGCACGAAACGCGCATCGAGCGGCGCGCCCACCTGCCGGTTCAGCACCTGCGCCGGCATGTCCATCACCCGCCGCGCCTCCTCCATCACGATGAAGCCGCTGGGCGGCGTGGTACCGTGATTGGCGACGGACCAGCCCACGCCCGGCATCTCCATCCGCACCATCTTCCGCGCGGCGAGCCAGGCCATGGTGATGGTCACCTGGTCGGCACCACCCGTGCCGCGATAGGTGATGGCGACATCGCGCGACGGGACCAGCAGCGGCGCCTGCTGCGCGGCAGCGGGGTTGGCGGCGAGCAGCGCCACGATGACCAGCCCGCGCATGACTACTTCGTCACGGCGCCGGCCGGGGGACGCCCCATCGGCATCTGGCCGCCGCCCGGGACCTGCATGCTCTGGTAGCCCTGCGGGCGCGCGAAGCGGGCGGGATCCTGCGCGCCGAAGGCCACCTGCGTCGCCTCCATCCCGCCGGACTGGCCCTGGCTGCCACCCTGTGCGCGCAGCATCACCCCCTCATTCGTCACGCAGGCCGTGCCGTTGTTGCCGCGATCCTCGAAGCTCCAGACGGTGCAGGCGATGCCAGCCACGGTGTCCGTGCCGGTGCGGCGATAGGTGGCGCTCTCGGTGGGGCCGTATTGCTGCAGGGCCTGCTGCATCGGCACATCCATGATCATCCGCGCCTGCTCCACCACCATGAAGCCGCGCTGGTTGCGGTGGTCCGCGATCATGTAGCCAATGCCCGCCATGTCCATCCGCATGGTCTGCGCCGCCGCCAGCCAGGCGATGGTGAGGGATTGCATGGGCCCGGCCTGCCGCGCCTGCGAGCCCGTGATGCGATAGGTCACGGCGACATCGCGCGTCGGGTAAAGCGCGGGCCGATCCTGCGCCAGCGCCGGCAGGGCGCAGAGGCTGAGCAGGGCAGCGAGCAGCGGGCGGCGCATGGCGGTGTTTCCCGGTCCGATCAGGGCGGCACCGTCGGCCCGGCCACCCGGGGGGTCAAGCGCGCCGCGTTTCGGCCTGTTTCACCACCCCGTGTCGTGGCGATATCATCGCCCGCATGGCCCCATCCCCGATCACGCGGCTGCGACGCATCTGCCTGGCCCTTCCCGACGCCGAGGAGATCGAGACCTGGGAGACGCCGACCTTCCGCATCCGCGGCAAGATCTTCGCCCTGGTGCAGGACGATGCCGTCTGGCTGAAGGCCCCGAAGGGCAGCCAGGAGATCCTGCTGGAAGCGGCCCCCGACCGCTTCTTCCGCCCCCCCTATCTCGGCCACAAGGGATGGGTCGGCATGCGGCTGGCGGGCGCGGTGGATTGGGCGGAGGTCACGGCCCTGGTCCGGCGCAGCTTCTCCCTCGTCGCCCCGCGGCGCATCGCGGCCACCGTCGCGCAGGATCGGGCGGCGTCCGCCGTCTGAGGGCAGCGGGCCGCGTCAGATTCTGAACGCCCGTCCGATACTCTTGCCGACGCTGTTCGCGACGCTGCTCGCGGTATTGGCGACGCTGCTCGCGGCGTTGGTGACGGTGCTGGCCGCCTGGGTCGCGGTGGAGGCGGCCGCAGCCACCACGCGCTGCGCCTCCGCCGCCGCCGCGGCTGCCACGCGTTGCGCTTCCGTCGCAGCCGCGGCCGCCACGCGTTCGGCTTCCGCGGCGGCCTCGGCCGCCGCGCGCTCTGCCGCACGCTCCGCCGCGACGATCCGCTGCGCCGTCTGGATCACCGCCTCGCTGGCACCGCTGGTCAGTTCACGATGGGCCGCTTCCGCCGCGCGCAGCGTCGCCTGCGTGTTCTCGGCCGCCGCCGCCGCCGCGCCGATGGCGGCGTAGGCCTGCTCGACCGCGGCTTCGCTGCGCTCGATCCTGGCCCGTATGATATCGCCCATGGCGCGGGCCATCGGGCCGGCCATCCGGGTCATGCTGTCCGCCTGCTCCTTCAGCGTGTCCAGGCGCCTCTCCGCCGCCTCCGCGGCGACCCCCGCTTGCAGCACGCCCGCCTCCGCCGCCTGGGCGCCCTCCCGCGCTGCCGCGACCGCGTTCTCCGCCGCGATCAGGGCGCGCGCCTGGGCGATGACGGCCGCCTCCGTGGCCGCCTCCGCCACGGCATTGCCATCCACGGTCCCGCTGACGCCGATATTGACGCCGCCGATGCCGAGCGCGATTTCGCCGCTGACGCCCAGCGTCACCTGGCCGTCCTGGTAGCCGGCCGCGGCCTGCGCGCCGACACCCGCCGAGCCCGGATCGACATAGCCCGCGCTGACGGTGCCGGAACCCTGCTGCCCGCCGATCGACGCCGCCGCCGTCACGGAGGCATAGGCACCGACCGAGACATCCGCGCTGGTCTGGACGCCGCGCGACCCGATCGCCACCGCCGCCTCGCCCATCGCCCTGACGCCGACCTCGGTGGTGGTGGAGGTCGTGGCCGTGGTGCCGTGGCCCAGATCATGCGCGGTGGAGACCCGCACCGACACCGTGCCGCCGATGCCGGCCATGGCGCCGGAGGCGATGCCGTTCACGCCGGCCTCCGCCGTCACCTGCGCCCCGGCGGCGGCCGCCAGCGTCACGCTGGTGGTGACGTTGCCTTCGGTCACGCTGCCGCTGGCAATGGCACCGGCCCCGGCGCCGGCCCCGGCGCTGGCGCCGGTCGGAGTCACCTGGTAGCCCGCCGCCGCGCCCCAGCCCGCGTCGGCCTGCAGCGTCACGCCGTTCACGACGATGCTGGAGGAGACCTGGTCGCCGGCGGCGACGCGGCCGGCGGCGACCGTCGGGCTGGACAGGCGGGCGCCGGCCTGCACCTCCGTCTCCTCATCGTCAGCGGTCTGCGGGGTGGCGACGGTGGCCCCGGTGCCGCCGGCGACGGCGGCGAGGGAGGCATCGTCGAGGGTGGTCCAGGGGCGGCCATGAATCTGCGTCATGACCCCTTCCTGCCGCTGAAGGGTTTACGGAGTTGCCAATGGCGGCGGGCGGCGTGCCCGGCCGCATCCCGATCGCGTCGATGTGAAGGGATGAGGCCTGGTCCGGCCCATCACGGCCGGATGCGCCCGGCCACCACCAGCGCATCGCCCTGCCGCCGCAGCACCACCCCTTCGCCAGAGGCCGGCACGATGCCGGTCAGGGCGGTGATGTTGACCTGGTGCGTGCTGACGAACAGCGCGCCGGGCCCCGGCCAGCCGAGCAGGATGGCCCGCGCCATGGCGGTCTGCGGGGCGGCGGTGCTGCGGTCCGCGAAGAAGGAGTTGAAGGCGGGCGCTGCCTGGACGCGGCCGGGGAAGGCGAGTTCGGCCGTCTCCGTGGTGCGGCACCATTCGGAGGCCAGCACCGCCCCCACGGCGATGCCGGCGCCGCGCAGCGCATTGCCGATGCGCCGCGCCTGCGCGCGGCCGGTGTCGTCCAGGTTGCGCTGCGTCGCGCAATCACCCAGGCGGAAGCCGGGCGGGTCCCCGCCCCCGGGGGCGATGGCGTGGCGGAACAGGACGATGCCGCCCTCCCGCAACGCCTGCCAGGCCGCCTCCTCCGCCGCCGCGGGAAGGGGCAGGGCGAGGAGGAGGAACGGAAGGGCGCGGCGGGGCGTCATGGCGCCCCGGACATGGCCGCGCGCGCCGGTTCCGGAAGACCCTAATCCCTGGGCCCCGGCGCCAGCACTTCCCGCTTGCCGACATGGTTGGCGGCGCCCACCACGCCCTGCTTCTCCATCTGCTCGATCAGCTTGGCGGCGCGGTTGTAGCCGATGTTGAGGTGGCGCTGGACGAAGCTGGTGCTGGCCTTGCCCTCCCGCGTCACCAGCGCGACGGCCTGGTCATACAGCGAGCCTTCCGCATCGGTATTGCCGCCCAGCAGGCCCGGCGGGCCATCGCCATCGCCATCCTCCTCGACCTCGGTCACTTCCTCGATGTAGTGCGGCTCCCCCTGGTCGCGCAGGAAGGCAACGACATCCTCCACCTCCTGGTCGGAGACGAAGGGGCCGTGCACGCGGCTGATGCGGCCGCCGCCGGCCATGTAGAGCATGTCGCCCTGGCCCAGCAGCTGCTCCGCGCCCATCTCCCCCAGGATCGTCCGGCTGTCGATCTTCGACGTGACCTGGAAGCTGATGCGCGTCGGGAAGTTCGCCTTGATGGTGCCGGTGATGACATCGACCGAGGGGCGCTGCGTCGCCATGATCACATGGATGCCGGCGGCGCGCGCCATCTGCGCCAGGCGCTGCACCGCGGCCTCGATATCCTTGCCCGCGACCATCATCAGGTCCGCGACCTCGTCGATGATGACGACGATCATGGGCAGCGGTTCGAGGGCGAGGGGCTGGTCCTCGAAGAGCGGCTTGTTGGTCTCCGGGTCGAAGCCGACCTGCACGCGGCGCGTCAGCACCTCGCCCCGCGCCCGGGCCGCCACCGCCTTCTCATTGTAGCCGGCGATGTTGCGCACGCCGAGCTGCGACATGGCGCGGTAGCGGCGCTCCATCTCCCTGACCGTCCACTTCAGCGCGCCGATCGCCTTGGGCGGCTCCGTGACGACGGGTGCCAGCAGATGCGGGATCCGGTCATAGACGGACAGTTCCAGCATCTTCGGGTCGATCATGATGAAGCGGCACTCATCCGGGCTGTGCCGGTAGAGCAGCGACAGGATCATGGTGTTGACGGCAACCGACTTGCCCGACCCGGTGGTGCCCGCGATCAGCAGATGCGGCATGCGGGCGAGGTCGGCGATCACCGGCGCGCCGCCGATATCCTTGCCGAGCGCCAGGTTGAGCTTGCCGTTATTGCGCGCCCAATCCTCCGCGCCCAGCAATTCGGACAGCAGCACCGTCTCCCGCCGGGCGTTCGGCATCTCGATGCCGATGACGTTGCGGCCGGGCACCGTCGCGATGCGGACGGCGGTGACGGACATGGACCGCGCGATATCGTCGGCGAGGCCGATGACGCGGGCCGATTTCGTGCCGGGCGCGGGTTCGAGTTCGTAGAGGGTGACGACCGGGCCGGGGCGGATCTGGTTGATCTGGCCGCGGACGCCGTAATCCTCCAGCACCGTCTCCAGCATCCGCGCATTGCCCTGCAGCGCTTCCTCCGAAGGCCCCGTCGCGCGGCGGGTGGGGGGGGCGGTCAGCAGGGACAGCGGCGGGAAGCGCCAGGTGCCGTCGGGCAGGTCGAGGCTGCCCTGCCGGGCGTTCGGCGCCGGCTTCGGCGCGGGGGCGCGTTCGGCGACCTTCGGCACCATCGCCTTGGGGCGCGGCGGCTCCACCGGCGGCGGCACGGGGGCGGGGGGCGCATGCGCCTCCGGCGCGGGTGGCGGTTCGAAGGCGCGGGGCCGGGCCGGCGTGTCCAGCACGGGTTCGCGCCGGCGGATGGTGGTGCCGGGGGCGACGCCCTGCTCCGCGGCCTCATCCGCGTTGCGCAGCATTTCCGCCAGCGGCGTCTCCCGTTCCCGCCGCCGGCGGATGGCGCCGCCGATGGCGCGGAAGGGCCAGGTGAGGGTGCGAACGAGGAGGCCGGGCGGCACCTGTTCGCCCACCTTGCGCGCGCCGGCGGCGGCGGTGCGGGCGGCGCCCAGCGTGGCCTGGCCGGCGCCGGCCGCGGCGGTGGCGGCGACGCTGCCGGCCGCCGATCCCGCCCGGCGCCATTCGCCGAGCGTCAGCGCCAGCGCCACGAAGGTGAAGAGCGCGGTGAAGCCCGCCAGCACGAGATGGGCGATGCCGGCACCCACCGGGCCGAGCAGGTCACCCAGCAGCCCGAGCACGGCATCCGCGACCACCGGCCCCGCGGCGCCGCCGGGGCCCGCATGGACGGGCGCGGCATCCGGCAGGGGCAGCAGGGTCAGCGTCGCGGCCAGCATCGGCAGGGCGGCCAGCAGGCAGGCGAGGCGCAGCGCGAAGGGGTTCAGCCCCTTATGGACCGCCAGGCGCCAGGCCCAGGTCATCATGCAGGCCACCGGCAGGAAGGCGGCATAGCCGAAGCCCTGCAGCAGGATGTCCGCGACATGCGCGCCGGGCGCGCCGACCAGATTGCCCACCGGGCGGCTGGTGGCGGTGGAGAAGGAGGGATCGGCCGGGTCATAGGTGCCGAGCGCCAGCCCCGTCACCAGCCCGGTGATGACCAGCACCAGGCCGAGCAGCTCCGCCAGCCGCCGCCGGATGAGGGCCTTGACGGCGGGGGAGGCGAAGCGGCGGCCGGCGGCGGCGATCCGGTCGCCCACGGCCGGAGGAGTGGCGGTGCGCGGCATCAACGTCTTGTCCTGAACCCAGGACGCAACTCTACACCGGAAGTGCCTCGGATTGCACGGTCTTGCTTCCGGGTGCGGGGTGTGCGGGGGCGGCGGGGGCGGTCCCAGGCGCCGAACGGCGACAGCCGCCTATGCGGCGAGCCAAGCGCGCGCCCGGCGACTGAGGGCCAGAATCAGGCGGCCAGCGCCGCATCCCGCGTCGCGACGAGGGCGGAGAGCATGGCGTTGGCCTGCTTCACCGCGGCGGGCTCGCTGGCATCCACATCGGCCACCTGCTCCTCCGCCGCGCCGACGCCGGCATCGAGCTGTTCGCGCAGCGTCTCCAGCGAGGCCGCGAGGTCGAACTTCTCATCCGCCTCCGCCAGCAGCCGCCATTCCGCGATGATCACATCGACCTCCCGCGCCATGCGGCCGGGCGCGACGCCGCGGCCGGCCAAAGCGAGAAGGCGTTGAAGGGCCGCGTCGATCGGGCGCGGCGCGCGGGCCTTGCGGGCTGCCATGGGATTCTGTCCTGCGGATTCGCAGACCCAGTAGCATGTTCGCGCTTCGTTCGCAAATACCGCGAATCGGGGGGGTGGGCCACCCCCCGTCGCGCCCTCAGCGGGCCGGGCCGATGCCCGACAGCCGCACCAGCTCCACCCCCGCGGCGCGTTCGCGGGTGATGATCTCCGCGAATTCGGCTGGCGTGTTGCCGACACCGTTGAAGAAGTTCGGCGCCAGGATTCGGGCGCGGAAATCCTCGTTGGTCACCACGGCCCGCACCGCGCGGGCCATCGCATCCTGGATCGCGGCGGGCAGGTTCGGCGGCCCGGACAGGCCCCACCAGGCGCCGCCATAGGGGTAGTCGTAGCCGAGTTCGCGCATGGATGGCGTGTCCGGCAGTTCCGGATGCCGCGTCGCCCCCAGCATCGCCAGCGGCCGCAGCCGCCCCGCGCGGATCTGCGGCATGGCGAGCGCGAGGGCGGAGTAGCTGAACTGCACGCGGTCGGCGACCGTCTCCCGGATCGCGTCGCCGATGCCGCGGAAGGGCACGTGTTCCATCGCGATGCCCTCCTTCGCCTTCAGCCATTCATAGAGCAGCTGCTGCGCGGAGCCGACGCCGGAGGAGCCGTAGTTCACGTCCCGCCGCCCGCGCGCCCAGGCCACCGCGTCCTTCAGCGTGCCCGGCGGCACGCCGGGGGAGGAGACGAGGACGGAGGGCGCGGTGGCGAGCTGCGTGACCGGCACGATGGAGGCGAAGCGGGCGAACAGCTCCGGCTCCGCATGCGGCATCGTCGTCATCACCTCGATGTTCACGGCGCAGAAGGTGGTGCCGTCCGGCGCCGCCTGGGCGCAGGCTTCCAGCCCGATCACGCTGTTGCCGCCGGCGCGGTTCTCCACCACCACGGGCTGGCCGAGATCCTGGCGCAGCCCCTCCGCGATGGCGCGCACCAGGATGTCGAGGTTCCCGCCGGGGGGCTGGGGCACGATGATGCGCATCGGCCGGCGCGGCCAGTCGGACTGCGCCAGCGCCGGCAGGCCGGGCAGCGTGGCCATGGCCGCCAGCATCGTGCGGCGGGTGAGGGTTGCGCGGTTTCGCGTCATTGGATGGTCCTCCCTTGCTGGACTGGATTCAGGTTTCGTCGGCGACGGTATTGGTCAGCAGGCCGACGCCCTCGATCTCCACATCGACGACGTCGCCGGGCTTGATCCAGAGGGGCGGCGTGCGCTTGGCGCCGACGCCGCCCGGCGTGCCGGTGGCGATGACGTCGCCGGGCTCCAGCCGCGTGAAGGTGGAGCAGTAGGCGATCTGCGTCGGGATATCGAACAGCATTTCCTCCAGCTTCGCGTCCTGGACCACCTGGCCGTTGACGCGGGTCTGCAGGCGCTGGGGGCCGATGGGGCCGAGTTCGTCGGGCGTCACCATCCAGGGGCCGAAGGGGCCGGTGCCGACAAAATTCTTGCCGGGCGTGAACTGGTGGGTGTGGCGCTGCCAGTCGCGCACGCTGCCATCATTGTAGCAGGCATAGCCGGCCACCTGCGCGAAGGCGTCGTCCTTCGACACATGGCGGCAGGAGGTGCCGATGATGACGGCCAACTCGCCTTCGTAGTCGAAATCGGTGGACACCTTCGGCCGCACCAGCGGTGCGAGGTGCCCGACCTGGCTGTTGGCGAAGCGCGTGAAGATGGTGGGGTTGCCGACGACGCTGCGCCCCGTCTCCTTCCGGTGCTCCTCATAGTTCAGCCCGATGCAGAGAATTTTCTCCGGATTGGGAATCACGGGCAGCCATTCGATCGCGTCCAGCGCGATGGTCGGCGCCCCCGCGGCCGCATCGCGCGCGGCATCCAGCGCGCCAGCCGCGATCGCCGACTTCAAATCCAGCAACTGGGGCAGAACCGCGCCGACATCATGGATGACGCCATCGCCGACAACGCCCCAGCTGGTGCGGCCCTGATGGCGGAAGGTGGCGAGCTTCATGCGATTTCCTTCACGGGATGCAGAACGGCCGACAGCGCCGCGCGCAGATGGTTGAGCGTTGCCGCATCGGCGGCGACGCCATGGACGTAGTGGTCGGGCCGGATGATCGCGGCGCGCACGCCATGGCGCGCGAACCAGGCGGCGACGATGCCGTCGCGTTCCTCCAGCCCCGGGCCTTCCGCGCCGGATGCCTTGATGCGGGTGGCGCCCGGCCATTCATCGATCGAGACGACGCGCCAGCCATGGCCGATGACGCGGTCCATCAGCACCCAGTCATCGCCCTGCCGGATGAAGGGCTGCGGGAAGAGCGTGCCCTGGGCGGGGTGCGGGGGATCGGCCAGGAAGCCGGTCTCCAGCGGGGGCACGATCTCCTGCCGCGTCACCACGGGCGGCCTGCCGCCGCCCTGCGCGATCAGCCCCGCATCGCGCAGGGCGGCCGCTTCGGGATCGCGTTGGCAGATCTGCTGGCCGATCTTCTTGATGCGCGCGGTGAGCGTGCGGACATGCTGCGCGCGTTCCGTCGCGTAGCTGTCGAGCAGCGCGGGCGCCGCGCCATCCCGCACCGCCGCGAGCTTCCAGACGAGGTTGGAGACATCCCGCAGCCCCTGGCACATGCCCTGGCCGATGAAGGGCGGCTGCTGGTGCGCGGCGTCGCCGGCGAGGAAGACGCGCCCCTGCCGCCACTCTGCCGCGACCAGCGCGTGGAAGCGGTAGCTGGCCGCGCGCCACAGCGTGGCATCGCCGGGGGAGAGCCAGCGCGCCAGCAGCGCCCAGACCGCGTCCGGCTCCTGCATCGCCCTTGGGTCCTCGCCCGGGTTCAGCATGATCTCGAAGCGGCGATGGTTGTTCGGTCCCACGATGTAGGTGATGGGGCGCGCAGGGTCGCAGAACTGCGCGGCATTCTGCGGCAGTTTCCGCAATCCGCTCTGCTCGACGAGGAGGTCCACGACCAGCCAGGGCTCGTCGAAGACCAGGTCCTCGAAGCCGATGCCGAGCGCGTTGCGGGTGAAGCTGGACGCGCCATCGCAGGCGATGACGGTGTCCGCCGTGACGGTGCGCTCGCCCGCCGCATCCCGCAGGCGCAGCGTGACGCGATCCGCATCCTGGCTGATGCCGACGAGCGCCGTGCCGAGTTCGACCGTGACGCCCGGCATCGCCGCGGCATGGGCCCGCAGCAGCGCCTCCACCGGCGGCTGGGTGAAGACCATGGTCGGCGTGAAGCCAAGCGGATAGGGCGCGGGCACCATGTCGATGCGCCGGATCAGCTGGCCCTGCGCGCCGAAATGCTCGCTGGCCGGAAAGGGCGCGGTGTGCGGCAGGACCGCCTCGGCCACGCCGAGATTGTCCAGCATCCGCATGATCTCATGGTCGATCGCGATGGCGCGAGGCTTGTCATAGACCGCCGTCGCACGGTCGATCGCCAGCGTGCTGAACCCCTGCTGGCCCAGCAGCGCGGTGGCGACGGCGCCGGAGGGGCCGAAGCCGATGACGACAACATCGTGATGCATGGGCGTGGTCACGCGAAGCGGATGGCGAGCTGGGCCTTCTTCGTCGCCTCCGGCTTGGGCGGCGCGATGCCCCACTGGTCCGTGCGGCCGGGCGGCCAGGTCCAGTGGGACGGGCCGCGCGCGACATGGTCGTCCCCCACCTGCTCCACCTCCGCCGTGTATTCGATGACGATGCCGAAGGGATCGATGAAATAGGCGAAGACATTGTCGCCCGGCCCGTGGCGCCCGACGCCCCAGGCCAGCGGGAACCCCGCATCGATCATGCGCCCCGATCCGCGCATGACGCATTCCCAGCCCGGCATGTTGAAGGCGACGTGGTTGAGGCCGTCGAGCGGCGCCTCCGCCAGCACCACCGCATGGTGGTCGCTGTTGCAGCGTTCGAAGGCCATCAGCTTCGACCGATCCGCGAGCCTGAAGCCGAGCCCGGCTTCGAAGAAGCGCGCGGTCGCGTCCACGTCGCGGCAGTTCAGGTTCACATGCGCCAGCCGGTCCGGCGTGTCGCGGGATGGCGCATCGGGCGCGCGACGCTCATCGCCGGCGACCAGGCGGAAGACGAAGCCCGACGGATCGCGCAGCGTGCAGGCCATGCCGCCGCCCGGCTCCTCCAGCGTGGCCGGCGCGGCCAGCACGGAGGCCCCCTCCGCCAGCGCCATGCCGAACACCTGGTGCAGCGCGCCCGCATCCGCCGCGCGGAAGGTGACGGACCGGATCGCCGCCTGGGCGCCGGGATGCAGCGCCAGCACGTGATGGTCATCGCCCGTGGCGTGCAGCCACACCGATCCGCCGCCCCGCGCCGCGACCTTCAGGCCCCAGATGGTGGTGTAGAAGCGCTCCGCCATCGCGAGGTCCGGCACCAGCAGATCCACGCTGCGCAGCGCCGTCACCGGGAATCCGCTCATCGGCCGCTCCATCCGCCCGGCGCCTGGGGCACCGGGTTCCAACCCTTGTTGCCCGATGGTTGGTGCATATTGCGCCGGAAGTAAACCCCAATGTATATATTTAGCCGACACGGAGCCCTTTGTATGTCATGTCAGCAGGAGCGGCCGCGGTGAGCGCCTCACGCGGCGTGACCCACGCCACCAGCGTCTATGAACGCATCCGCGCCGACATCCTCGGCGGGCGGCTGCTGCCGGGCCGGCGCCTCGCCATCAAGGCGATGATGGAGAGCTACGAGATCGGCCAGACCCCGCTGCGGGAGGCGCTGAACCGCCTGGCCGCGGATGGCCTCGTCTCCGCGGAGGACCAGCGCGGCTTCACCGTCCCCGGCATCAGCGTCGACGAATTGATGGAGCTGACGCGCACGCGCTGCTGGCTGGAGGAGCGCGCCTTGCGCGAGTCGATGGCGGCCGCCACCCCGGCCTGGGAGGAAGCGGTGCTGCTGGCCGGCCATCGCCTGTCCCGCACCCCCCGCGGGCCGGATGACCCGAATTGGGAGGCGCGGCACCGCGACTTCCACCGCACGCTGGTGGGGCATTGCGGATCGCGCTGGCTCATCGGCTTCTGCGACCAGCTGACGGACCGCCACCAGCGCTACCGCAAGCTGGCCGCCATCCGCGCCTTCCCGATGCGGGATGTGGAAGCCGAGCACCGCGCCATCCAGGACGCGGTGCTGGCACGGGATGCGGATGGGGCGGTGGCCTTGCTGACCGCGCACTACACCGCCACCGCCCGCATCATCCTGGAGGATGAGTCGATCTTCCCGAAGCGGGACTGACCGCGCCGCCCTTGCCACCGCCGTCCCCAGGCTGTTCAACCCGCCCTGACCATTTTTGCGGCGCAGCATGCAACCCGTCATCGGTATCGACTTCGGCACCACCAACAGCGTCGTCACCGCGCTCCGGCCGGATGGCACCGCGACGGTGCTGCGCCACGCGACGGATGACGTCTTCCGCTCCGTCCTCTGCTTCTGGGCGGATGGCGCCGGCGTCACGCGGCATGCGGCGGGGCCGAGGGGGATCGAGGCCTATCTCGAGGATCCGCTCGACAGCCGCCTCATCATGTCGATGAAGAGCTACCTGGCGCAGAAGAGCTTCCAGGAGACACGCATCTTCGGCCGCGCCTATGGGCTGGAGGGGCTGGTGGCGCTGTTCCTGCGCGACCTGCTGGAGCCTTTCGCGGCGGACCTCGCCGGCGCGCGCATCGTCGTCGGCCGGCCCGTTCGCTTCGTGGGCGACAGTGCCGATGACGCGCTGGGGGAGGCGCGGCTGCGCGCCGCCTTCGCCGCGGCGGGGCTGCCCGATGTGCAAGTGGCGCTGGAACCGGCCGCGGCGGGCCAGCGCTTCGCCGCCGGGCTCGACCATCCCGCCACCGTGCTGGTCGCGGATTTCGGCGGCGGCACCAGCGACTTCTCCCTGCTGCGCTTCGACCCCGGCCCGCCCGCGCGCGTCACCGCGCTGGGCCATGCGGGCGTCGGCGTGGCGGGCGATGCCTTCGACTATCGCATCATCGACAACGTGATCTCCCCGCTGCTCGGCAAGGGCGGCACCTATCGCGTCATGGGCAAGCCGCTGCCGATCCCGCCGGCCTGGTTCAGCAGCTTCGCCCGCTGGCACCTGCTGTCCCTGATGCGCGCGCCGAAGACGATGCGCGACATCGCGGAGGTGATGCGCACCGCGGAGCATCCCGAGCAGCTGGAGAACCTGGTCCGCCTGGTGAAGGACGAGGCCGGCTACGCGCTGTATCGCGCCGTCTCCGCCGCCAAGGCCGCGCTCTCGGCATCGGAGGAGGTGGTCCTGCGCTTCAGCCACGAGGATCTCGCCATCGCCGCCCCCATCAGGCGCGCGGATTTCGAGGGCTGGATCGCGCCCGAGCTGGCCCGCATCGCCGCGGCCGTCGATGCCGCGCTGACCGATGCGAAGGTCGAGGCCGGTGCGGTGGACCGCGTCTTCCTGACCGGCGGCACATCCCTGGTGCCGGCGGTGAGGGCCCTGTTCGCCGCGCGCTTCGGGGCGGAAAAGCTCGTCACCGGCGGCGAATTCGTCTCGGTGGCGGAGGGGCTGGCGCTGCTGGGGCGAGACGCCGCCTGACCGCCGCGGTCAGCCGACCTCCGCCAGGAAGGCGTCCACCAGCGCGTTGAACGCGGCCGGGTGTTCGAAATAGGCGGAATGGCCCGCGACCGGGATGCTCGCCACCCGCGCGCCCGGGATCAACGGCGCCATCGCCGCGCCGGCGAAGGGGGGCAGCACCACGTCATCACCGCCCGGCAGGAACAGCACGGGGCAACCCGCGGCGGCGAGGTCCGCGGGGTGGCGCCGGCGCTGGTCATAAAGCCGCTTCCGCACGGCTTCCTTGTCCAGCCCCACGCTGAGCGCATCGATCTGCGAATACAGGTGGTGCAGCGCCGGGCGCTGTTCCGCCATGGCGGCGCCGCCGGCGGCCAGGATGTTGCGCGATGCCAGTCCGGCGCGGGTATCCGCGTGCTGCGCGTTCCAGGCTTCCAGCCGCGCGCGCGTCGCCTCATCCACCTGCCGGGCATCGAGGGAGCCGGTGGTGGCCGCCAGCACCAGCGCCTTCACGCGGCCGGGGCGCAGCAGCGCGTATTCCACGCCGGTCCAGCCGCCCATGGACTGGCAGACCAGGCGGATATCGCCGAGGCCGAGTTCATCCACCAGCGCCGCCAGATCCGCCGCGTAATCCTTCGGGTCCGGCCCGCCTTCGGGGGCGGAGGAGGGGAAGAAGCCGCGATGGCTGAAGGCCACGCAGGTATAGCGCGGCGCGAAATGCGCGACCTGCTGCCACCAGGACATCAGCCCGCCGCCCAGGCCATGGGCGAAGACCAAGGCGGGGCCGGTGCCCGTCACCTCATAGGCGATGCGGCAATCCGGGCGGACAAGCACGCCGCGGCGGCGGGGGGGTGCGGTGAAGGTCATGGCGGGCTCCTGGGCGTCCTGCGCCCAGCCTAGCCCGCGCGGCCCTTGGCCGGAATTGCATGCGCTGGACCCACCATTGCATGCAGCATAACCAAGGTGTAATCGATCCGCGTCCAGGATCGAACCGCATGTCCCTCACCGGCCAGGCCGCGCGCGCGTTGATCGAATTGCGCGCCCGCATCTTCACCGGCCGCCTGCGCGCCGGCGACCGCCTGGCGGAGATCCCGCTGGCGGAGGCGCTCGGCATGTCCCGCACCCCCATCCGGCTCGCGCTCTCCGCCCTGCAGGCCGAGGGGCTCGCCGTGCCCGCGCCGGGCGGCGGCTTCGCCGTGCGCGCCTTCACGGTGCGGGAGGTGGATGACGCGGTCGCGCTGCGCGGGCAGCTGGAGGGCATGGCCGCGCGGCTGGTCGCGGAACACGGCGTCTCCCGCGGCCTGGCGCGGCGGCTGCATGAGGCGCTGGACCAGGGCGATGCGGCGCTGGCGCGCGGCGTGCTGGATGAGGAAGCGCTCGACGCCTACAGCGGCATGAACACCGCGCTGCACGCCGCCATCGCGGAGGCCGCCGGCAACGAACCGCTGCGGCGCGCGATCGCGGCGGTGGAGGCGCTGCCCTTCGCCAGCGCCTCCGCTCTGGTGCCCAGCCCGCGCAGCGCGCCGCAGCGCCACCGCCTGCTGACCTTCGCCCACCAGCAGCACCATCTGCTGGTGGAGGCGCTGGAAGCCGGGCAGGGGATGCGGGCGGAGGCGCTGGCGCGGGAGCATGCCGACAACGCCCGGCGCAATTTGCGCCTGATCCTCGATTCCGGGGAGGCCGAGGGCCTGGCCGCCCTGATCGCCTTCAAGGACCCGGTCGCGTGAGGGATCGCGCGATGTCCGCCTGCCTCCATCCCCGCGCGGTCGCCCGCTGCATGCAATGGCATGCAGTGCCCATGACCGCCCCGGCCCCTTTCCACCCCTGAACGAAGGAAACGCCATGCCTGGCCAGGTTCCCCCCTTCCGCGCCGACCATGTCGGCAGCCTGCTGCGCCCGATGGAGCTGCGCGAGGCCCGCGCTGCCCGCGCCGCCGGCACGATGACGGCGGAAGCGCTGCGGGCGATCGAGGATCGCTGCATCATCGATGTCGTCGCGCAGCAGAAGGCGATCGGCCTGAAGGCCGTGACGGATGGCGAATTCCGCCGCGCCTTCTGGCATTTCGACTTCCTCGCCAGGCTCGGCGGCGTGGACATGTACGAAAGCGACCAGGGAATCCAGTTCAAGGGCGGCCAGACCAAGGCCTATGGCCTCAAGGTCACGGACCGCATCAGCTACAAGCCGCATCCCTTCGTGCAGGATTTCGCCTTCCTCGCGCGGAATGCGCAGGGCGCCGTGCCGAAGATCACGATCCCGTCCCCGTCGGTCCTGCATTTCCGCGGTGGCCGCCGCGCGGTGGACAGCCACACCTATCCGGAGATGGACGGCTTCTTCGCCGATCTCGGCGATGCCTATGCCGCCGCCGTCGCGGATTTCGCCGGCGTGGGCTGCCGCTACCTGCAGCTCGATGAGGTGAACATCGCCTATCTCTGCGATCCCGAGCAGATCGCGGGCCTCAAGGCGCGAGGCGAGGAGACGGAGGGCTTGCTTGGCAAGTATGCCACGCTGATCAACCGCGCCATCGATGCCCGGCCGAAGGACATGGTGGTGTCCATGCATCTCTGCCGCGGCAATTTCCGGTCCATGCACATCGCGTCGGGCGGCTATGACCCGGTGGCGGAGGTGCTGTTCAACGGCATCAATGTCGACGCCTATTTCATGGAATATGACGACGAGCGGTCCGGCAGCTTCGCCCCGCTGCGCTTCCTGCCGAAGGGGAAGACTGTCGTGCTCGGCCTCGTCACCTCCAAGCGCGGCGACCTGGAGACGAAGGAGTTGTTGAAGCGCCGGCTGGATGAGGCCGCGAAGTATGCGCCGCTCGACCAGTTGGCCATCAGCCCGCAATGCGGCTTCGCCTCCACCGAGGAGGGCAACACGCTGACGGTGGAGGAGCAGTGGGCGAAGCTGTCCCGTTGCGTCGAGGTGGCGCAGGACGTCTGGCAGAGCCTGTAACCGAAGATGGTCCAGGGGGGTCTCCCCCATACGCGCTAAAATAGGTCTTGCCCCGACGCGGTTGGATCTGATTCTGGGGGCGGATGTCCGATCCGACCCCTGCCCTGCACGATCAGTTTCCGGAGTTGCTGGCGCGTCTCCCGCCGGGTCTCGACCTCGACGCGCTGGCGCTGGAGACGAAGGCGATCCAGCGGCGGCGCGAGGTGGTGGATGGCGCCGGCTTGCTGCGGATCGCGCTCGCCCGCGGCCCGGGCGGGCTGTCGTTGCGGCAGACGGCGGCGTGGGCGGCGCTGCGGGGGATCGCCGAGCTCAGCAATCCCGGCGTCAAGTACCGGCTGAACCAGGCGGCGGGCTTCCTCGCCGCGCTGGTGGCGCGGCT
>NZ_FOSQ01000028.1 GCF_900114315.1 Falsiroseomonas stagni DSM 19981 | reverse complement strand
CCGTCAGCAGCGGCTTGCGGCCGACGCCCTCCTTACGGTTCGACAGACCGGAAACGCCTTCGGCATTGTAGCGATGAACCCAGTCCCGCAGCGTCTGCCGATCCATCCCGCAGGTCTCTGCCGCAACCGCTCGCGGCACGCCCTCCAGCACCAGTGCCAGGGCCAGCATGCGGCGCGCCGCCGAGGCGTCACGGCTTCCCGCCGCCAGGCGTCGCAACTCCGACGCCGTATGGTCCTTCCGGTCTACCGACACCGCCATGATCCGCCCCTTCCGCCCTCAGGCGCAGCGAATCACACATCGACAGCGCACCAACATCACCATCGAGTCAGCCATTCAGGGCGCTGGTATAAAAAGGCTAAAGGCGCTTTAGGCGGGTCGCAGAAGAACGATCATTTCCAATGACTTGCGGGAATATCGTGGATTCCCTCAAGAATTAGGAGAATTCTCAAAGCCCTTAGTGGCTAAAAGGCCACACCCCGCAGGATGGTGCCGAAATCCGCATCCGCCAGATCGGCTGAGAAGGCGGGGAACCGCGTCGCCAGCCGTCGCGGCCATCCCGCGACAAGGCGCTCCACCGCCGGATCGGGGACGAAATCCACCTTCTGCCGGGCGGGCACCCCCTCCGCCTCCAGCATCGCGATCGCCACCGCGCCGCTCACGGCCAGGGATGGCACATGCAGCAGCCGCGCCGGCAACTCGGCCGCCAGCGCCGCCCGGCAGGCCAGCGCCACGGCGGCCCGCACGCTCGCGATGGGCAGCGCATGGTCCGGCGCCAGCGGCGCCGTGAAGCGCGCGCCGCGTCTGGCATGCGCCACCAGGTCACTGATGAAGCCCGCACCCGGCGGGCCGCTGCGCGTCGTGCGCAGGACGCAGATCGGCAGCCGCAGCACCACCGCATCGGCATCGCCCCGCCGCGTGGCATCGGCCAGCAGCGCCTCCGCCACCGTCTTGGTCATGCCGTAGGTGGAGGCCGGGCGCGGCGGGCTGGCCTCGTCCGGCTCGGCCTCCCCGTCCCCGAAGACGCCGATGGAGGACAGCAGCACGAAGCGCGCAGGCCCCGCGAAGCGCAGCGCGGCTCGCGTGCCCTCCACATTGATCGCCCAGGCGGCGTCGGGATCGGCCTCGCTGGCCTGGGTGGTGATGGCGGCGGCGTGGATCACGGCGTCGAAGCGCGTGCCCGGTGGGAAGGCTTGCGCGATATGCGCGATATCGCCGGCGATCACGCCAGGCGCCGCGACCCGGTCGAAGCGCGTCACGGTGGCGCCGGATCGTTCCAGCGCCTGCGCGATGCAGCCGCCGAGGAAGCCGGCGCCGCCAGTGACGAGGACGCTTCTATTCGGCGGTGACATTCGCGCTGCGCACGACCTCCGCCCAGCGCTGCACATCCTCCGCCAGGAAGGCGGCGAAGGCCGCGCCTTCGCGCAGGTTCGGCGCCATGCCGAGGCGGATGCACTCCGCGCGCACACTCTCCTTCCGCATGGCCTGGGCAGCCAGGGCGCGGTAGCGGGCGATGGCGGCTTCCGGCACGCCGGCAGGGGCGAAGAAGGCGAGCCAGGCATCGGCCTCCACGCCCGGCACGCCGGCCTGCGCCAGCGTCGGCAGTTCCGGCAGGTGCGGCGACCGGTTGGGGGAGGCGACGGCCAGCGCCCGCACGCGCCCCGCCTGCACCTGGGCCAGGACGGTCGGCGTCGTGGCGAAGCTGGCATCGATGTGGCCGCCGAGCAGGTCCTGCATCAGCGGGGCGGAGCCGCGATAGGCGATGTGGTTCATCTGCAGCCCGGTCCGTGCGCGGAACAGCTCCAGCGTCAGATGGGCGGCCGAACCCTGGCCCGTCGATCCGCAGTTCAGCCGCCCCGGCTGGGCGCGGAGCAGGTCGAGAAACTCCGGCATCGTCCGCGCGGGCAGGTCGTTCTTCACCACCAGGATGTGCTGCAGGTCGACCAGCAGGGCGATCGGCGTGAAGTCATTGATGGGGTGGTAGCCACCGCCCTGCGGGATGAGGGAGATGTTGGTGGCATGGGTCTGGTTGGTGCCGAAGACCAGCTGCGTGCCGTCCTTCACCCCCTGCGCCACGCGCCTCGTGCCGATGGCGCCGGCGCCGCCGCCCACATTCTCCACCACCATGGGCTGGCCAAGATCGGCGGAGAATTCCAGCGCCATCATCCGGGCGATCAGGTCCGTCGGCCCGCCGGCGGGATAGGGTACCACCAGCGTCACAGGCCGGGGCGGCACCCAGGGGGCCTGTGCGACAGCAGGCGAAACGAGGGCGGCAAGGCCCGTTCCAGCGATCAGGCGGCGGCGCGACAGCATGGTTCCTCCCGGGGATTGGCGTTGGCGCCGCACCCTGGCGAAGCCGCGCGCCGGCGGCAAGGGCTACGCGAAGACGGCCTTGATGGCGGCTTCCGCGACTTCGCGGTCCTGGTCGCCGGTGCCGGACCCGACGCCGATGCCGCCCACCACCGCGCCATCGATGATGATCGGCACGCCGCCCTTGAGGTTCGTCATCCGCCCCTCCGTCGCGATGGCCAGCTTGATCTCGAGCTCCGGCCCCATGCCGCCGGTGGCCCGCCCGGTGGAGGCCGCGGTCTCCGCCTTGCGCCGCGCGGATTCGATGGACAGGATTCGGGCGCCATCCATGCGGATGAAGGACAGCAGGTTGCAGCCCTCATCCACCACCGCGACGCATTGCGGCTGGCCCATCGCGGTCGCGTGGTCGGCGGCGGCGCGGATCAGCGCGATCGCCGCTTCATGCGTCAGCTTCGTCGCGGTGCGGGTCAGCGCCATGACATCTATCCTTCCAGAAGGTCCGTCACCAGCATGCAGCCGGGCGCATGCGTCGCGTAATAGGGCAGGCCGGAGGCTTCGAGCGCCGTCAGCGCCGTCAGCCCGCAGGCCCAGAACAGGCATTCCTCCCCGGGCTCGGGCAGCAGCACCTCGCCCCAATCCGGCTTCTCGATGTCGAGGATGCCGAGATGGGCGGCGTGGCCGCGATGCACCGGCGCGCCATGGCTGCGCGGCAGCCGGCCGGTGATGAAGGAGACGCGGCGCACATCCTCCTGCGCAAAGGGCCGCATGGAGACGACGAGGTTGCCGCCGAAGCGCCCCGCCGGCACGGCCGGGATCCAGGTGCGGAACAGCGGCCCCTGGATGCCGAGCTCGACATGCCGCATGCGGATGCCGGCGCGGGACAGCGCGGCTTCCGCGCCAAACCAGCAGCCGATGGCCACCGCCACCATGTCCTTGCGCCAGGCCGCCATCAGGTGCTCGACCGGCGTCGCCACGCCGTCGCGATACAGCATGTAGCCCGGCAGGTCGGTCCGCACATCGAGGTCCAGGCCCAGTTCCGGCAGCCGCGGATCGCCCTTCCTGCTGACGGCCAGCAGCGGGCAGGCGGCCGGATTCTCCTCGCAGAAGCGGACGAATTCCTTCGCCGCATCCGCCGGCAGCACCACCAGGTTGGCCTGAACATGACCACGGGCGCGGCCCACGCTGAGACCGCGATACCCCCCCCGCACAAGCTGGCGAAAGGCCAGCCCGGATTCAGACATGTCTTACGAAGCCCCCATCCACGCGCAACACCGTGCCCGTGACATAGGATGCGGGAGCGGAACAAGCAAAGGCCGCCATGGCCGCGACCTCCTCCGGTCGCGCATAGCGGCCCATCGGTATCTGCGCCCAGGACCGGGCGCGGACCTCATCCTGGCTGATCCCCTCCCGCGCCGCGGCGGCGGCATCGGTCAGGTGGACCCGTTCCGTGCCGACGCGACCGGGCATCAGGATGTTCACCGTGACACCCTGCCTGGCGACCTCCGCCGACAGCGTCTTGGACCAGGCGATGATGCCGGCGCGGATGGCGTTGGAGATGCCGAGAACCGGCAGCGGCTGCACCGCGCCGGTGGATACCACGGTCAGCACGCGCCCCCAGCCCGCGTCGCGCATCGCGGGCAGGAACAGATCCGTCAGCCGATAGACCGCCAGCGCCATGCCCTGGAAGGCTTCCGTCCAGTCCTTCGGATCGCGCCCCGCGGCGCCGCCATAGGCCGGGCCACCGGTATTGTTCACCAGGATCTCCGGCGCGCCGAACTCCGCGTTCACCGTCGCCGCGAAGGCATCGAGCCCCGCCGTATCCATCAAATCCAGCGCGAAGCCTGCCGCGCCCTCCCCCAGCGTCGCCACGGCCTGCGCGGTGGTCGCCTGGTCCCGCGCCGCGATGGCGATGCGCGCCCCCTCCGCCGCCAGGGCCTGCGCGATCGCCAGCCCCATGCCGCGATTGCCGCCGAGCACCAGCGCCCGACGCCCCCGGATGCCTAGGTCCATGACCGGGGACCGAAGGCGGAGGAGACCGATTGTTCGATGAAGCGCCCGCGCCCCGGCTTCGCCCGCAACTCGCCGTGCTCCACGATCATCTCCCCCCGGGAAAGCACCCGTTCGGGCCATCCCGTCACGGACATGCCCTCCCACGGCGTATAGTCGACATCGTGGTGCAGCAGGTCGTTGGTGATGGTCACGCGGTGCTCCGGGTCCCAGATGGCGATGTCGGCATCGGCGCCGATCGCGATCCGCCCCTTGCGGTCGAGGCCATAGATCGCGGCGTTGTTCGCCGCCGTCAGCGCCACGAAGCGCGGCAGGCTGATGCGGCCGGTGACCACGCCCTCGCTGAACAGGATCGGCAGGCGGGTCGCGAGCCCCGGCACGCCGTTGGAGACCTTGCGGAAGGGCGCGGCCGGTCCCGCGCGAAGCTTGCCCTCCCCGTCGAAGCGGTAGGGGGCGTGGTCGCTGTTGAACAGTTCGAAGGTCCCATCCTCGATCCCCCGCCAGCAGGCGGCCTGGGAGGCGGTATCGCGCGGCGGCGGGCTGCACATGACCTTGGCGCCCAGCATGTCCGGCTGGTCGAGGTCCTGTTCCGTCAGCGTTAGATACTGGGGGCAGGTCTCCGCGATCACCGTCACGCCCCGCGCCCGCGCCCGCCGGATTTCCTCCAGTGGCTCGGCGCCGGACACATGGACGATCACCAAGGGAACGCCCGCGATCTCCCCCAGTGTCAGCGCGCGATGCGTGGCTTCGCGTTCGACGGGCAGCGGGCGCGAGGTGGCGTGGAAGCGCGGCGCCGTCTGGCCGCGCCGCTCCAACCGATCCGCCAGCCAGCCGATGATCTCGTGATTCTCCGCGTGCACCAGCACCACCGCGCGCTGTTCGCGGGCGACCTCCAGCACATCCAGGATCTGCGTATCGGACAGCCGCATCGCCTCATAGGTCATGTAAACCTTGAGGCTGCGGTGCCCGCGCGCCACCAGCGCGGGCAATTCCTGGCCCAGCACCTCCGGCCTCGGATCCGCCAGCACCAGGTGGAAGCTGTAGTCGAGATAGGCGTTGCCCGCCGCGCGGCGGTGGTAGTCCTCCACCGCCGCGCGCAGGGACGTGCCGCGATGCTGCACGGCGAAGGAGAGCGTGCAGGTGGTTCCTCCGAAGGCCGCGCTGCGCGTGCCGGACAGGAACCCATCCGCCATGCGCGCGCCGGCGGAAGCCAGGCCCGGCGCCTGCACCTGGTCGATATGCACATGCGCGTCGATGCCACCGGGCAGCACCAGCCGCCCCGTCGCATCGATGCTGCGCTCCGCATCGCCCAGGCGCTCCGCGATGGCGGCGATGCGGCCATCCAGGATGCCGATATCGGCGCGGAAGACATCGGCCGCGGTGGCAACGGTGCCACCGCGGATCACGGTATCGAAGCGGGTCATGCGCTTGGCTATGCCGGCAGGCGGCGGATGTCCATCGAGGGCAGGAAGGACGGATCGAAGACATCGCCCGGTGCGATCGGCGTCGTCAGGCCGAAGGCGCGGGAGACGGTGGCGACGGAGGTTGCGAAGCGATCCGCGCGCACGCCGCCCATGCCATCGGCGCGGCTCTCCTCCGTCGTCATCTGCTTGGTGATGAGCCAGCGCAGCTTCTCCGTCTCCAGCGCCACATCGGTCAGTGGCTCCCTCCGGCGCAGCGCGGCGATGGCGGCAACAGGATCGGCGGCGGCGGCCTGCCAGCCGCGGGCGGCCGCGGCGGTGAAGCGGCGCACGGCCTCGGGGTTCGTCTCCAGCATCCGCTTCGACGCCAGGATGCCGTTGCCATAGAGCGGCAGGCCGCTATCGGCGAAGTACTGGAAGCGGATGTCCTCCGGCCTCGCGCCCGCGCGGACCAGGCCGAAATACATGGTGCTGTCGAAGCCGAGGATGGCGTCCACGTCACCTCGCATCAGGAAGGCTTCCCGCAGCCGCAGGTCGCCATACTGCCAGCGCACCGTGCTCGCATCGATGCCCGCGGTCGCCGCGAAGGCGGGGAAGATGCGGAAGGCGCCATCGGTCAGCGCCGCGCCGATGCGCTTGCCCGCCAGGTCCCGCGCCGCGTTGATGCCGGCGCGGGGGAAGGACGCGGCGGAAAGCGGGCTGCGGTAATAGACCATGTAGACGCAGCGCGCCGCGGAGGCCGGGTTCCGGGCGTTGAATTCCAGCAGCACGTTGATGTCGCCGATGCCGAATTCATAGGTGCCCGAGCCGACCCGCGTCACCGCCTCACCCGATCCGCCGCTGCTGTCGAAGCTGCAGCGCAGCCCGGCCTCGCGGAACCAGCCGCGTTCCTCCGCCAGGAAGAAGGCGGCGTTCGACCCATCGAAGGGCGCGGCGAGGGAGACCTTCACCTCCAGCGGCGCCTGCGCGCGGACGGTGCCGGCGGCCAGGATGGCGGGGGTGGCGAGCAGCAGGGAACGGCGGGTCGTCATGGCGGATGCTCCTCGGGATGGCGAGGATCGTTCTGCAACCGCCATGCCAGCCCCCGATTGCCCCCGGATTGCCCCTGAACCCGATCCCGCGCAGGATTGTGCGCAATCCCCTGCGCGAAGGAGCGGCAGATGGCCGGCGACCCGCACCGCCTGGTGGGCGTCATCAACGCCGCCAACCGCCCGAAGGCGGAGGATGCGGAGGCCGTCCACGCCCATCTGTTCGAGGCGATCGTGGACCAGCGCCTGCCACCCGGCGCCAAGCTGACCGAGCAATCGCTGGTCGAGACCTTCGACATCGGCCGCCGCGCCATCAATGACGCGCTGAAGCGCCTGGTCTGGGAACGCCTGGCGGTGGCGCCCCCCAACCGCGGTGTCTTCGTCGCCGCCCCGGATGCGGAGGAAGCCCGCGCCATCTTCGCCGCCCGCCGCGCCATCGAGGGCGGCTGCGTGGAGGCCGTGGCCCGGCGCGGCGACCCAGGCGACGCCGCCCTGCTGCTGGACAATTTGGCGGAGGAACACCGCCTGCGCCGTGCCGGCGAAATGCGGGAGGCGATCCGCCTGTCCGGTGGCTTCCACACCCTGCTCGCCCGCCTGTCCGGCAACCCGATCCTGGAGGAACAGGTCCATCTGCTGGTCGCGCGCACCAGCCTGGTGGTGGCGCTGTATGAGGACCGCACCGGCCTTGCCTGCTGGCATGACGACCATGGGGAGCTGGTGGCGCTGATGCGCGCCCGGCGTCACCGCGCCGCCGTGACGCTGATGCAGAAGCACCTGAGCGACATCGAGCGCGGCCTGCGGCTGGACCGCCCGCCGGTGGAGGGCATCGACATCCGCCTCATGCTCGCCCGCCCCTCTTGACGGGGGCGCGGCATTCCGTGGGAGGCTGTGGAAACACAAGGGGGATGCCGGGATGGATGGGCTGTTGCTGCAGGGTTTCTTCCGTTCCTCCGCGGCCTGGCGCGTGCGCATCGCGCTCAACCTGAAGGGGATCGGCTACGCGCAGGTGGCGCGGCACCTGCGGCGCGGTGAACAGCGGGCGCCGGATTTCATGGCGAAGAATCCGCAGGGCCTGGTACCGGCCCTGGAAGTGCCAGGACAGGGCGTGCTGACGCAATCGCTGGCCATCATCGAATGGCTGGAGGAGACGCAGCCGGGCGCGCCGCTGCTGCCCGCCGATCCCTGGGCCCGCGCCCGCGTGCGATCGCTGGCGCAGATCATCGCCTGCGACATCCACCCCATCCAGAACCTTCGCGTGCTGGCCTATCTCAAGCGCGAACTGGGGCAGGAAGGGCCGACGGTGGACGCCTTCGCGCGCCACTGGATCACGGGCGGCCTGGCCGCGCTGGAACAGCGCCTGGCGACGGAAGCCGAAACAGGCCTCTTCTGCCATGGCGATGCGCCCGGGCTGGCAGATCTGTGCCTGGTGCCGCAACTCGGCAATGCGCGGCGCTTCGGCACGGAACTGTCACCCTACCCCACCATCCTTCGCATCGAAGCCGCCTGCCTGGCGCTGCCCGCTTTCCAGCAATCAGCGCCCGACCGGCAGCCGGATGCGGAGTAGCGCCTACCCCACCGCGTTGCGCAGCACGCCGATGGCATCGACTTCGAATTCCAGGGCATCGCCGCTGCGGAGGAAACGCGGCGGCTTCTGCGTGGCGCCGGTGCCCTCCGGCGAACCGGTCGCGATCACGTCACCGGGCAGCAGCGGCGTGATGGCGGAGAGGTAGGCGATCAACGCGGGGATGCCGAAGAACATCGCGCCCGCCTTGCTGTCCTGAACCACCTTGCCATTGAGGCGCGCGCACAGCGTGAGGTCCCGCCAGTCGCCGACCTCATCAGCGGTCACGACCCATGGCCCGATGCTGCCGGACTCGAAAAAATTCTTGCCGGCGGTGACGCTGTGCGCCTGCCAGTCCCGCACCGAGCCATCGTTCAGGATGGTGTAGCCGCCGACATGATCCAGCGCATCCGCTTCCGCGATGCGGTGGCCGCCGCGGCCGATCACCACGGCCAGTTCGCATTCATAGTCGAACTGCTCCGACACGCCAGGCAGCCGCAATGCCTGGCCGGGCCCGACGAGGGCCGCCTGGTGCTTCAGGAAGTAGGAGATATTGGCCGGCCCCTTCACCTCGCCCCCCAGCGGGTGCGGCTTCGGGTAGTTGAGGCCGATGCAGAACAGCCGCGCAGCGGGCAGAGGGTTGAGCAGGGTAATGGCGGAAAGCCGGTAGCGCGGGCCGTTGGCGTCGGTGCAGGCCATGGCTTCGGCCATCGTCTCCGCCGGCAGGGCGACGACCTCCGCCCCTTCCAGCAGCCCGTAGCGCGCAGCGCCCCCGGTCGAGAACCTCAGCAGCTTCATTCCCTGGCCCTTTCAGCCCGGCACCACCACCTCCGGCATCGCCGCCAGCAGGGTGCGCGTGATTGCGTGTTGCGGGGCATCGAAGATGGCGGCGGTCGGCCCCTGTTCGACGATCACGCCCCGGTGCAGCAGGGCGACACGGTCGCAGATGTAGCGGATGACGGAAAGATCGTGGCTGATGAAGAAGTAGGTCAGGCCGAGCCTGGCCTGGAGGTCCACCAGCAGGTTCAGCACCTGCGCCTGGACGGAAACATCCAGCGCACTGGTCGGTTCATCCAGCAGCAGCAGCGACGGTTCCGTCACCAGGGCCCGCGCGATGCCGATCCGCTGGCGCTGGCCACCGCTGAACTCATGAGGGTAGCGGTGCAGGTGCTGCGGGCCGAGGCCCACCTGCGCCAGGATGCGCGCCGCCCGTTCCGTCCGCCCGCGCGAATCAAGGCCGATGGAAGCGCGATGCACGACCAGCGGCTCCGTCACGATGTCATGCACCGACATGCGCGGATTGAGCGAGGCGTAGGGATCCTGCCACACCACCTGGATGCGGGCGCGGAGGTGCCGCATGGCGGCGGGCGTCAGGCGCGCCATGTCCTCGCCCTCGAACAGGATCCGGCCGCTGGTGGGTCGATCGAGCCGCAGGATGCAGCGCGCCAGCGTCGACTTGCCGGAACCGGATTCGCCGACCAGGCCGAAACTCTCGCCCTTCGCGACGGAAAGCGAGACATCGCGCAGCGCCGTGACGGGCGGCGTGCGGCGGAACAGGCCGCCGCGGATGAAGGTCTTGGTCAGGCCCTCGATCTTAAGCATGGGCGAGCACACAGGCCACGCGGTGTCCCTCCTCCACCGTGACGCTGGCCGGCAGCACCGCGCATGCGGCGCGCGCATGCGCGCAGCGCGGCGCGAAGCGGCAGCCGGGTGGTGGCGCCAGCAGGTCCGGCACGCTGCCAGCCAGGCCCTGAAGCGCGCCACGCGCGACATGGCGCGTCGGGATCGCCGCCAGCAGTGCCTGGGTGTAGGGGTGGCGCGGCGCGCGGATCACCTGCGCGACACGCCCGCTTTCGACGATGTTCCCCGCATACATCACCGCGACATGCGTGCAACTCTGCGCCACAACGCCGAGATTATGGGTGATGAGCATCACCGCCATCCCGGTCTCCGCCACCATCCCCTTCAGCAGCGCCAGAACCTGCGCCTGCACAGAGACATCGAGCGCCGTGGTCGGTTCATCCGCGATCAGCAGCGAGGGCCGGCCGATCAGCGCCATCGCAATCAGCACGCGCTGGCGCATGCCGCCGGAGAACTGGTGGGGATAGTCGTCGAGCCGCGAGGCCGCGTTGGGGATGCCGACCTTGTCAAGCATCCGCGCCGCCAGGTCCCGTGCCGCGGCGCGCGTGATCCGCTCGGAATGACGCGCCGCGGCGAGCGCGACATCGACCAGCTGATCGCCGATGCGGAAGCTCGGGTTCAGGTTCGTCGTGGGGTCCTGGAAGATCATGCCAATGTGGCGGCCGCGCAGCTTGCGAAGTTCACCTTCCGGCATCGCCAGGACATCCTGCCCCTCGAACAGGATGCGGCCGGCCCGGTAGCGCGCGGGTGGCGTGGGGACGAGGCGGGAGACGGAGAGGCCGGTGAGCGACTTGCCGCAACCCGTCTCCCCCACCACGCCCCAGACCTCGCCGCGCCGGATCGTCAGGTCGATGCCGTTGAGGACATGCGCTTCCCCATCGAAGCTCTGCATGCCGAGGTGAAGGCCCTCGATCTCCAGCAGCGCCGTCATCGCCGCGCCTTGGGGTCGAACAGGTCGCGCAAGCCATCGCCCAGCAGGTTGAAGCCGAAGACGGCCACGAAGATCGCCATGCCCGGCGCCAGCGCCATCCACCAGAAATCCGGCATGTAGCCACGCGCGACGGAGAGCATGGCGCCCCACTCCGGCGTCGGCGGCCGCACGCCGATGCCGATGAAGCCCAGCGAGGCGACCGTCAGGATGGCAAAGCCCATGTCGAGCGACATCTTCACGATCACCGGTGTCGCGACATTCGGCAGGATGTGGCGAAACAGGATGCGCGCGCCGGAAGCGCCGATGGCACGGGCGGCGGTGACGAACATCTCCTCCTTCCTTGCCATCACCTCGGCACGGACAAGGCGCGCATAGCCGGGCCACCAGGACAGCGCGATGGCGAAGACCATGTTGGCCATCCCCGCGCCCAGCGCCGCCGCCACCGCCATCGCCAGCATCAGCCCGGGGATGGTGAGCTTGAGGTCGGCAAGGCGCATCAGCACCTCATCCACCCATCCCCCCGCATAGCCCGCGATGGCACCAATGACGGTGCCGACCAGCGTGCCAAGCATGACCACCGCGAGCCCCGCGACGATGGAAACGCGCGCGCCGGCCATGACGAGGGAGAGCACATCCTGCCCGACCTCATTGGTGCCGAAGGGATGCGCCAGCGATGGCGGGCGGAAGCGCGCCGCGGTGTTGACGCTGCCCGCGACATGGTCCGGAAAGGGCGCCAGCCAGGGCCCCGCGACCGCCAGCAGCAGCAGCCCCGCCACCATCACCAGGCCGAGCACGGACAGCCAGCTGCGCGTGAAGCGGTAGGCCGCGCGGCGGAAGGCCTGGCGCGGCGCGACGGTCGCGCTCATTCCACGCGCACCCGCGGGTTCACCAGGCCCTGCATCACATCGACGAGCAGATTGGCGAAGACGAAGATGGTGCCGATGACGAGCGTGACGCCGATCACCGGCATGAAGTCCTGCGACACCACGGACTTCGTCGCATAGAGCCCGATCCCCGGCCAGTCGAAGACCGTCTCCACCAGCACCGTGCCGCCGAGCAGCCAGCCGAAATACAGGCCGATCACCGTCAGCGTCGCCGCCACCGCGTTGCGGCTGACATATTTGAACAGGATCAGCGATCGCGAGAGGCCGAGCGCTCGTTCCGTCAGCACATAATCCTGTTGCAGCACCTCCAGCGTCGAGGCCCGCATCATCCGCATGATGGTCGCGAGCGGAGAGAGCGACATGGCCAGCGCCGGCAGCAGCAGATGCTGGCACGCGACGCCGAAGGCGTAGCCGTCACCGGCGACCAGTGCATCGATGGTGAGGAAGCCCGTCACCCAGGGCGGCGGATCCTCCGTGATCGGGAAGCGGCCGGACAGCGGCAGCCAGCCGAGCCACATGGCAAAACCGAGTTGCAGCAGCAGGCCCAGAAAGAAACGCGGCATGGAGATGGCGCCCAGCGCCGCGACGCGGGACACCGCATCCGGCCAGCGATCCCGCCACACCGCCGTTGCCAGGCCCATCGGCAGGCCGATCGCGACCGCGATGAACATCGCGGCGAAGACCAGTTCCAGCGTCGCCGGAAGGAAGGCTGCAAGGTCCTCCGCCACCGGCCGGCGCGTGAAGATGGAGACACCGAAATCGCCGCGCATGAGGCCCGACAGGTAGCTGCCGTATTGCGTCAGCAGCGGCCGGTCCAGGCCGAATTCGCGCGCGACATCAGCGATCTCCGCCGCGCTGGCATTCGGCCCGGCGGCCAGCGCCACCGGATCCCCCGGCAGCATCCGACCGATGATGAAGACGAGTGCCGTGAGCCCGACCAGCACCGGCACCGTCAGCAGCAGGCGCCGCAGCAGGAAGCGGATCATGCGATGCCCCCTGCCGCACGCCTCATCGCAGGGAAAGCCCCGCAACCTCGATCGCGTTGGACGCGACGGGGACGAAGCGGAAGCCCTGGACGTTGTCGCGCAGCGCGAGCTTGCGCCGTTCCAGCACACCGAAGATGTCCGGCGCGTCCGCCACCACCTTCTCCTGGAACTGGCGATAGATGGCGATGCGCTTCGCCTCATCCGGCTCCGACCGACCGGCCTCGATCAGCGCATCGACCTCCCGGCTGTTGTAGACAGCGTTCTGCCAATTGCCGTTGCGCGACGAATGGTAGGCGGCGAAGGCGATGTTGTCCGGGTCGCCGTAATTCGCGGTCTGGTAGACCGGGAAGAGGTCCGGGAAGGTCTCCGGCGACCGGCAGGCCGCGACCATGTCCGGCCAGTTCATCGGGCGGATCTCCAGCTCGATGTTCAGCTGCTTCAGGCTGTCGAGCATGATGAGCGCCCAGCGCCGCTGCTGGTCCAGCCCCGCCACATGCACCATGGTCAGCTTGATGCCGCCATTCGGGCTGCGCGACCGCGCCAGGTGTTCCCGTGCCTTCGCGATGTCCGTGCGGTAGACGACAAGATCGGGATTGTGGCCGAGGATGCCATTGGGCAGCGGGCCGATCATCAGGTCGGCATAGCCGGCCGCATCGGCGATGGCCTGGTAGTTGGTGGCGTAGCTGATCGCCTTGCGCAGTTCCAGGTCCATCAGCGGGCCGTGGCGCGTGTTCAGCTTGATGGAGAAGGTGCGGTACTCCGGCTCGATCACCCGGACGATGCCGGGGCGGTCGCGCAGCGCGTCCATATCCTCGCTGGTCAGGTCGACCGCGATCTGCACCTCGCCGCGCTGCAGCTGAAGGCGCTGTGTCGCCGTCTCCCGCACGATGCGCCAGATGGCGCCGGTCAGATTGCCGCCGCCGGGCTTCCAGGCATTCGCGACGCGCTCCAGCTCATACAGATTTCCCGCCTCCGCACGGCGCACGCGGAAGGGGCCGGAGGCGGCGAGGTTGGACCGCAGGAAGGTCTGGCCGTCATCACTGCCGAGATTGGCCTCCACCTGCCTCTTCGACGCGATCCAGGCCCAGGGCAGCACCTGAAGGAAGGCGGAGAAGGGCTTTGCCAGCGTGAAGCGCACCGTGCCGGCATCGACCGCGGTGACTCCGTCCGGCGTGACCACACCCTGGATCATCCAGGCATTGCCGCGGTTGAGGCGAATGAGACGATGGAAGGAATAGACCACATCCTCCGCCGTCACCGCGCTGCCGTCCTGGAACTTCGCGGCGGGATCCAGCTTGAACTCATAGGTCAGGCCATCGGCGGAGACGGTCCAGGACGCGGCCAGGTGCGGCACGGGCCGAGGCGGATTCCCCTCCACCCGCACCAGGCTGTCATAGGTGTTCCGCAGCAGCATGCTGGCGGAATAGCCGGTCGCGATATGCGGATCGAAGTTGGGGATGTCCTGGTTCGACGCGATCACCAGGATGCGCCGGCTGCCCTGCTGCGCGAAGGCGCCATCCGGGAGCGCCAGGGCACCCAGGCCCCCCGCGGCCGTCGCCAGCAAGGCACGCCGCGACAGCGCGGCCGAAATCGGATTCACCATGCCCATCTCCTTCACGCGGCCGCTTCCGCCGCCATCGCCTGCCCATAATCCCGTTGCGCCGCCTGCGCGGAGACGAAGCCCATGGCCACGTCCCGCGCCAGCAACGCAGGGTCCCGTTGCGCAGGGTCGCCATAGCCGGCGCCGCCTGCAAGCGTCAGTTCGACGATTTCATCCGTGCGAGTCAGCTCCACCAGCTGTCCGGTCCCGCAATCGCGCAGTTGGCGGCCCGCCGCGTCCAGCACCTGCCCCATCGCGCCGCCACCCGGCGCACCACCAGCCAGGCCCGGGATCGGGTTGCGGACACCCTCGGGATAGACGGAGACGAGGGTCGGCCTTCCGTCATCCAGCAGCTTGCGCAGCCGCACGCTCTGGCCAAGACCGCCGCGATGCCGACCGGCACCGCCGCTATCCCGGTCGAAGCGCTTGCTCATCACCAGCACCGGCACGCGGGATTCCAGCAGTTCGATGGAGGTGTTGGACGCGGATGTCGGCCACAGCATGGTGGACAGCCCGTCGCCACGGTCCGATCCGCCCTGGCCGCCGCCGCAGAACAGCATGTCCGAATAGAAACGGCCGGACGCATCCTGTCCGTAGATCGTCGCCGCAACGGCCAGCCCGGTGAAGGCTTGCACCTGCCGTGGCGCCGCATCCTCCAGCGCGCGGAAGATGACGGGTGCGAGGTACCAACCCGTGCGCGTGCGGATATTCACCGATGCCGGCCTGGTGCAGTTGAGGATGGAGCCCTCCGGCGCCAGCACGGTGAAGGGACGGTAGCAGCCGGCATTGCCGCGCACGCCCGGCGTCAGCATGCATTTCAGCGGATAGGTCGCATGGGCGGCCGTGTAGTTCATCGTGCAGTTCAGCCCGCCCTGCGGCATCTGCGGCGGCGCGCCGGCGAAATCGATCACCATCTCATCGCCACGCACCGTGATGGCGACGGGGTATTCGACCAGCTTGCCGAAGGGATTGTTGCAGATGGTGGAACGGTAGATGCCATCGGGCAGCGCGCGTATCGCATCGCGCATTGCCTTCTCCGACAGGCCCTGCACCACTTCCGCCAGCGCGCCCAGTTCCTCCATGCCGTAATCATCCATGAAGGCCAGCAGGCGATCCGCGCCGATGGCATTCGCCGTGATGAAGGAATTCACATCGCCCACGACCTGGTCGCCATTGCGGACATTCTCGGCGAGCAGACGGAACAGGGTCTCATTCTGGCGCCCCTGCTCGACCAGCTTCATCGGCGGGATCTGGAAGCCTTCCTCGTAGATCTCCCGCGCCCGCATCGAATCCTTGGTACCGCCGATGTCGGAGACATGGCCGACCGTCCCCATGAGGCCGACCAGCACGCCCTGGCGGAACACCGGCGTCACCACCGCAATATCGAACAGATGCCCGGCGCAAAGCCAGGGATCGTTCGTCACCAGCACGTCGCCGGGCTTCAGCGTCTCCGCGGGATAGCGTTCCAGCAGCGCCTTCACCGCGCGCGGCAGCGTCAGGTTGAAGACCGGCATGGCGCGCGGGCTATGCGCCAGCGGCTCCCCTCGATGGTCCAGCAATTCGCATGCGAAATCCTGGCTCTCGGAGATGACGAGGGAGAAGGCGGTGCGGCAGACCGTCAGCCACATCTCCTCCACCACATTGACCAGGCGGGACCACATGATCTCCAGCCCGATGGGATCGGCGGCGATGCGGCGCACCGCCTCCGCCCGGTCCATCGTTGCCGTCACCAGGGTGGCGGCGGCGCGGGGCTGCGCGACGGCGATGCGGAGGTTGAGGCTGTTATCCACCGTCACACGATCGCCGGGCGCGATGATGGTGGTGCTTTCCCGCTCCTCGATGATGGCGGGGCCTTCCACGACATCGCCGGGGCGGAGCGCGTAACGGTCATGCACCGAGGCATCCGTCGCGCCATCCGCGAACCAGGCACGCCGGCGGCCCTTGAGATGCGCGGTCGCGGCGCCACCGGTCGCGCCCGCCAGCGGCAGCGCGGGGGTCGGCCCCGCGGAGCGGACGCGGAAATTCACCGCCTCGATCCGCGCGCCATCGGGCACCATGGTGTAGCGGGCGGAATAGGCACGGGCGAAGCTGTCGCGAATGGCAGGAAGCGATGATGCGTCGATGCGGCCATTCGGCAGCTTCACGCTGATGTCGTGCATCTGCCCGACCAGGCGCATGTCGGCGCTGCGTTCCACCACCACATCGTCGGCCGCGATGCCGGCTTCGGTCAGCCGCGCGCGGCCCTCATCCTCCAGCGCGGCAAGCAGGGCGTTGATGGCGCTGCTGTCGAAGCCGTCGCGGAACTCGCAGCGCAGGCTCCGCACGCCGTCGAAGGACAGGGGCGCCGCGAGGAAACCGAGCGCCGAGGCCGCGCCGGAGGCGGGGGGGATGATCACCTCCGTCACGCCCATCGCGCGCGCGACATCGGCGGCATGGGCCGGGCCGGCGCCGCCGAAGCCGACCATGGCGTAGTGGCGCGGGTCCTTGCCCTTCTCCACCAGATGCACGCGCGCCGCGGCGGCCATGCTTTCCACCACGACCTTATGGATGCCCCAGGCCGCTTCCTCGACGGACAGGCCGAGCGGCGTCGCCACCGTCGCCACCGCGCGGCGCGCCGCCTCCAGGTCCAGTTTCATCCGGCCGCCGAGGAAGAAGCCGGGATCGTAGTAGCCGAGCACCAGGTTCGCATCCGTCACGGTGGGCTTCGTGCCCCCCATGCCGTAGCAGGCTGGGCCCGGATCGGATCCCGCGGAATGCGGGCCGACCTTCAGCAGGCCGACCTCATCGATCGCGGCGATGGAGCCGCCGCCGGCACCGATCTCGATCATCTCAATCGCGGGTGCCTTGATGGGCAAGCCCGATCCGCGCGTGAAGCGCTGCAACCGGGCCGCTTCCAGCATCGGTGCCACTTCCGCGCGCCCGTCCTCGATCATGCAGGCCTTGGCGGTGGTGCCGCCCATGTCGAAGCTGATGACATCAGGCTTGCCGGCGAGCGCGCCGAACAGCGCCGTTGCGAGGCCGCCACCCGCCGGCCCGCTTTCCAGCAGCCGGATCGGAACATCCCTTGCGGTATCGAGCGAGACGAGACCGCCGGCCGAATGCATCAGCCGCAGCGGGCCGTCATAGCCGCGGGCCACCAGCGCGCCATGCAGCCGTGCGAGGTAGCCCTGCATCAGCGGCTGCACATAGGCATTGGCGCAGGTGGTGACGATGCGCTGGTACTCACCCATCTCCGCCACCACGCCGGAGGACAGCGACACCGCGATGCCGGGATGCCGCGCGCGGATCAGCGCCGCGGCCTCACGCTCATGCGCCGGGTTGGCATAGGCGTGCAGGAAGGCGACGGCGATCGCCTGGCACCCCGCCGCCACCAGCGCATCGGACGCAGCCACCACCGCGGCGCCATCCAGCGGGGTGACGACGCCGCCCTGCGCGTCCATGCGTTCCGGCACTTCCAGCCGCAGGTCCCGCGCCACCAAGGGCTGCGGAAACTGGAGGAACAGATCGTAGATGTCGTAGCGCTGTTCCGTGCCCATCTCCAGGATGTCCCGGAAGCCGTCCGTCGTGATGAGGCCGAGCTTCGCGCCGCGCCGTTCGATGATCGCATTCGTCACCAGCGTCGTGCCATGGACGATCTCGCTGACCGCCGGCAGGGCGATGCCGCGCATCGCGACCAGTTCCTCCAGGCCCAGCAGCGCGGCCTCGGCGGGGTCATGCGGTGTCGTCAGGCGCTTGTGCAGCGTCACCTGGCCGTCCTGCGCATCCACCAGCACGAAGTCGGTGAAGGTGCCGCCGATGTCGAAGCCGATGCGCCAGCGTGCGGTGTCCATGCTCATTCTTCCTTCAGGCGCTGCGCTTCACGGGACGATGCGCGGCATCGCCGGTGATGGCGCCGATGCGCGCCGCGCCTTCCAGCAGGGCGCGGGCGATGGTGCGGCGTTCCGTCGTATCCGTGGTGGCGGCGGGGTAGGAGATGCAGAGGCTGACGAGTTCGGCGGTTTCCGGTTCCGCCACCGCCACGGCGATGGCGCCGACGCCGCGATTGGCCTCGTCATGCGATGTCGCATAGCCACGGCGCCGCACCTCCGCAAGGCGCCGCAGCAGATCCGCGATATCCTGCGGCGCGTTGGGCGATGGCGGTTCGAAGCCTGCGGCGTAGAGGCGCCGAACCTCCGCATCAGGCAGGCGTGCCAGCAGGCTGCGACCGGTCGCGCTGGCGAAGGCGGGCAGGCGACGGCCGATGGTGGAGGAGACGCGCAGCGCATTGCTGCCCTGGTGGTCGGTCACCGCCGTCACCTCCAGCCCCGCGCGCAGCGTGACATAGCCGGTATGGCCGCAGGCCGCGGAGACTTCCGCCACCACCGCATCAGCCCGGTCGATCAGGGAGGATGACCGCCGATAGGCCCGCGCCACATCCACCAGCAGCAGGCCGGGCCGGTAGCGCTTGCTGTCGCCGACCGTCTCCAGCAGCCCCGCGTCGCGCATGGCTCGCAGCAGGCGCGACGCGTTGCTCTTGGGCCAGCCCAGGCGGCCGACCAGGTCGGTCACCGTCAGTTCCGTGCAATCGGCGCCGTAGCAGCGCAGCACCTGCGCCGCGCCATCGAGGATCGTCACCGGGCCGCCTTCGGGAGTAGTTCCATAAAATGGAACCATGGTTGCGGGATACGGAACGTTAGGCCCCGTCTCGCCGCCGCGTCAACCACCTTTCGCCGGCCCGTGGTGTGGCTATGCTGGGCCGATGCTTCGCACCTTCTCCGTCCGCGACGGCCACCTGCATGTGGAGGAAGATGCGCCCACGGGGTCCCTGCCCCTGGGTGCGCTGTGGCTCGACCTGCAGAGCCCCTCCGCGCAGGAGGAAGCGGCGGTGGAGCGCCTCGTCGGGCTCGATATCCCGACGCGGGCGGAAGCCGCCGCCATCGGGGAGAGCGCTCGGCTATACGTCGAGGACAATGCGCTGGTGATGACGGCGGCAGTGGTGGCCGGCGTGTCGGAGGGTCGGCGGCCGGTCGCGGCGGATGTCACCTTCGTGCTGACGCCCTCCCTCCTGGTGACGGTGCGGGAGGCGGACCCACTGCCCTTCCGCGCTTTCGTGCAGAGATGCCGGCGGGAGCCCGCGGTGCGGCAGATGCCGGAGACGGTGTTCCTCGCGCTGGTGGAGACGATCATCGACCGCGCGGCAGAGCTGCTGGATGGCGCGCAGGCGGAGCTCGAGCGGGTCTCTGCGGAAGCCTTTGCCGATGCGGATCGGAAGGCCCGGCGGCGCGCCATCGATCCCCGCATCCTGGTCAAGCGCATCGGCCGCATCAACGCGCTGGTGGCGCGGCTGCGGGAAAGCCTGCTGGGCCTGGGCCGCATGCTGGCCTTCTTCCGGCAGAACGCCGCGACGGCGCTGCCGGACTCCGCGCTGCGGCGCCTCGCCTCCATGGAAGGCGATGTGCGCGCGCTGGCGGAATTCGATGCGCAACTGTCCAACGAACTCTCCTTCGTGCTGGAGGCGCTGTTCGGCCTGACGAATGCCGAGCAGAACCGCATCATCCGCGTCTTCACCATCGCCTCCGTCCTGTTCCTGCCGCCGACGCTGGTCGGCACCGTCTACGGGATGAACTTCGAGGCGATGCCGGAGCTGAAATGGATCTTCGGCTATCCCATGGCGCTGGGGCTGATGGTGGCCTCCGCCGTGCTGCCCTATTGGCTGTTCCGGCGGAACGGCTGGCTGTAGCAGACGGCGGCGCTGTTCCAGCCTGGGGCGTGACGGGCTAGCCTGGACGCAGAGGAGACCGCCATGGAAAACCCCCTGATCCGCCTGGCCGACTACGCCGCGGCGTGGCGCCTGGCGCCACTCTCCGAGGAGGTCGCACACCACGCGCGGCGCGCGCTGGTCGACTGGTTCGCCGCCATGCTGCCGGGCTGCCTCCAGCCGCCCGCAACGCTGCTGGCCGCGGCCCTGGCTTCGGAGCGCGGCGCCGGCGGCGCGATCTGTTACGTGGATGGCGAAGCCGCGGGCATCCGGCACGCCGCGCTGCTGAATGCGGTGGCGAGCCATGTGGTGGAGTTCGACGATATCCATCGCGACAGCGGCCTGCATCCCGGCGGGCCCACCATCGCCGCCGCGCTGGCGACGGCGCAGGCGCGGGGCGCCTCCATGGACACGCTGCTGCGCGCCGTGGTGGCGGGCTACGAGGTCGGCGGCCGGATCGGACTGGCGATCCAGCCCAGCCATTACCGCAACTGGCACATCACCGGCACGGTCGGCACGATCTGCGCGGCCGTCTCCACCGGCGTGGTGCTCGGCCTCGACGCCACGCGGATGGCGCATGCGATCGCGACGGCGGCGACGATGGCGGGCGGGCTGCAACAGGCCTTCCGGGGGGAGGGCATGTCGAAGCCCATGCATCCCGGGCACGCGGCGGAAGCTGGTGTGCTGGCGGCGCTGGCCGCATCCGGCGGCGTGACGGGCGCGCTGGATGTGCTGCACGGGCCGGTCGGCTTCGCCGCCGCGACCAGCGAGGATGCGGGCAAGTGGGACCGCGCGCTGGACGGGCTGGGGGATTCCATTCCCCTCATCACCGGCATCACCTTCAAGAACCACGGCTGCTGCGGGCACATCTTCGCCGCGCTGGACGGGATCGACGCGCTGCGGGCCGCTCATGGCTTCGGGCCGGACGACGTCGCCGCCATCCATGTCGGCGGCTACGGCCCCACCAAGGACATCTGCGACCGGCCGGAAGTCTCCACCGAGCAGCAGGCCCGCTTCAGCCTGCAATACTGCGCCTCCGCCCTGCTGGTGCTGGGCGGCGTGCGCGTCGCGGCCTTCACGCCGGAACGGCTGGCCGATCCGCGCATCCGGGCGATCATGCCGCGCGTCACCGTCAGCCTCGATCCCGAACTGGCCGGTGCCTATCCCGGGCGGCGGGCGGCCCGGCTGCGGGTGACGCTGGCCGATGGCCGCGTGCTGGAGCATTTCCAGCCGACCCGGAAGGGCGACCCCGATGCCCCGCTGACGGATGCCGACCTGGCCGCGAAGTTCCGGGAGCTGGCCGTGCCCGTGGTGGGGGCGCCACCGGCGGAGGCGCTCCTCACCCTGCTCACCCGGGGCCATGCCCTGCCGGGCCGGCTGGCCCTGCTGGCACCCGCGAAGGCGGCCTGAAGGGGGCGCACAATAACCCGATTCAACGTCGTTATTTGTGGCGCGCTTGATTTCCACGAACGGACTATGTATCTGCGGGGCCCCGCGTGATTTGTGCCGGCAGAGGACCCCCGACCCATGACCGCGACCCCCGCCCTTCGCCGCCGCTCCCTTCTCGGGCTCGCCGCCGCTGGGCTCTGCGCGCCGGGGCTCGCCCGGGCGCAAGGGTGGCCGGAGCGGACCATCCGGCTGATCGTCCCGGTGGCGCCCGGCGGCAGCCAGGACATCGTCGCCCGCCTGTCCGCCCGCGCGATCGGGGAGGCGCTGGGCCAGTCGATCACCGTGGAGAACCTGCCGGGCGGCGGGTCCAATATCGGCTATGCGGCCGCCGCGCGCGCCGCGGCCGATGGCTATACCCTGCTGGCGGGGTCGGACACGCTGTCCATCACCGGGGCGCTGACGCCGCGGCTGGCCTATGATCCGCTCGGCTTCGCCGCGGTGCACCGCACCGTGCGGGTGCCGCAGATCCTGGTGGTGCGGGCCGACCACCCGGCGAAGGACTTTGCCGAATGGTTCGCGGCATCGCGGCGGGAACCGCCGGCGGTGGGCACGCCGGGCAATGGCAGCCTGGCGCATCTCCTGCTCGAACAACTCTCCCGCGCCGCGGATAGTGCCTGGACCCATGTGCCCTATCGCGGCGGGGCGCTGGCGGTGAACGACCTGATGGCGGGGCAGCTCCAGGGCGTCATGATCAATATCGGCGCCGTCACCGACCATGTCCGCGGCGGGCGGCTGCGGGGCCTGGTGGTCAGCGCCGATGCCCGCACGGCGGCGCTGCCGGAGGTGCCGACGCTCGGCGAACTCGGCCTCGGCGCCATCACCTCGGTCGGCTGGCACGGGCTGGTCGCGCCGGCGGGGACGGACCCCGCCATCATCGCCCGCCTGAATGCCGCGAGCCGCGCGGCGGCGAAGCGGCCGGATGTGGCCGAGCGCTTCGCGAGCCTCGGCGTGGAGCCGACCGATGAGGGGCCGGAGGTGCTGGCCGCCGCCATCCGCGACGATGCCGCCCGCTATGCCGAGGTGGTGCGGCGGTTCAACATCCGCGCGGAGTGAATTCTCGCCGGCCGGGCTGTGGCTTTTTAGCCACTAACCCGTTTAAGCCGATTATACCAGCGCCCTGAATGGCTGACTCGATGGTGATGTTGGTGCGCTGTCGATGTGTGATTCGCTGCGCCTGAGGGCGGAAGGGGCGGATCATG
>NZ_FOSQ01000030.1 GCF_900114315.1 Falsiroseomonas stagni DSM 19981 | reverse complement strand
TGAACCGCCCCGGGTTCGCCGGAGGCTGTTTGGTTTGAGTCACGCGGCCAATGCTGGCTGTTCCAGCGCGGCATAGTATCGGGCTTCGGCCTCGGCGGGCGGGATATTCCCGATCGGCTCCAGGATCCTCCGATGGTTGAACCAGTCCACCCATTCCAGGGTCGCGAACTCAACGGCGTCGAAGCTCCTCCACGGTCCGCGCCGATGGATGACCTCGGCTTTGTAGAGCCCGTTGATGGTCTCCGCGAGCGCGTTGTCATAGCTGTCGCCCACACTGCCGACCGAGGGCTCGATGCCTGCTTCCGCCAGCCGCTCGGTGTAGCGAATGGAGACATATTGCGACCCGCGATCGCTGTGATGGACCAGGCCGCCCTGATGCAGCGGCCGCCTCTCATGCAGTGCCTGTTCCAGCGCATCGAGCACGAAGCCTGCATGCGCGGTGCGCGACACCCGCCAGCCCACGATGCGTCGGGCATAGGTGTCGATCACGAAGGCGACGTAGACAAACCCCGCCCAAGTCGCGACGTAGGTGAAGTCCGACACCCACAGCGCATTGGGCCGCGGCGCCATGAATCGCCGATTGACGTGGTCCAGCGGGCAAGGGACCGCCTTGTCGCTGATGGTGGTGCGGACCGGCTTACCGCGGATCACGCCCTGTAAACCCAGGCTTTTCATCAGCCGCGCCACGGTGCAGCGGGCCACCTGCTGGCCCTCGCGCAGCAACTGGCGCCAGACTTTGCGCACGCCGTAGACGCTGAAATTCTCGTCGAACACCCGTTCAATGAGCGGCATCAGGGCTGCATCTCGACGGGCTCTTGCCGAGCACCTCGTCGGGTCGATCCGCTGGGCGACATGCGTGTGGTAGGTGGATGGCGCGATCGGCAAAACCTCGCAGATCGGCTCGACGCCATGAACACCTCGGTGATCGTCGATGAAGGCGATCATCGCTTGAACCGGCGGTCGAGCTCCGCCTGCGCAAAATATGCGCTTGCCTTGCGCAGGATCTCGTTGGCCTGGCGCAGCTCCCGGTTCTCCCGCTCCAGGGACTTCACCCTGGCGGCCATCTCTGTCGTCGGGCCAGGGCGGCGCCCCGTGTCACGCTCTGCCTTTTTCACCCACTCGTTCAGCGTCTGCGCCGTGCAGCCAATCTTGGCCGCAATCGACAGGATCGTCGCCCATCGGGACGGATGCTGAGCCTCGTGATCCAGCACCATTCGCACAGCGCGGTCTCGAACCTCAGGTGAGAACTTGTTCGTCGTCTTGCTCGGCATCGCTCCAGCCTCTCAGGAGTTGGAGCCTCCGACAAACCCGGGACGGTTCACTCGGCGGTGCATCCGGCCCGGCGCGTCGTGTTCATGAAGGGCGCGCAGGTGGGCGCGCCGCTGGCAATCACCACGCCAATCCCGACGGCCGAAGGCTGGGCGACGATGGGTTTGCTCGTCGTCGGCGACATCAGCGTCGGCAGCGCCCTCCACCCCGTCCGCCCCCCTATCCCTCCGGCCGAACGCCGCGTTAAGGATGTTGATAGAATGCCGTGATCCCGTCTCTTGCTTGCGCGGTCCCTCACGGCGCGCAGCACCACCGGCTGAGACAGTCCTGATGGTGTCGCAACATCGCGTGCTGACGCGGCAGGTTTGGTGGGGAGAAGGCTGCGGGAATGATCTCAATTCACCGGTTTGTGTTCGTTCTGGCTCTGGTCGGGCTCCTGGGAGCACTCCCGGTGGCGACGCGTGCGACGGCGCAGCAGCAGGACCGGGACTGGACCGATTGCGCACAGCAGCGTGATCTAGACCGCTCCACTCGTGGGTGCACGGCGGTCCTGAATCGCGATACACGCGAGACCGCGCAGAACCGCGCAGAACCGCGCCGCGGCCTTCACCAACCGGGGCAATGTCCACCGCAACAGCGGCAGCCTCGACTCGGCGTTCGCCGACTACAATGAGGCCATCCGACTCAATCCGAATAATGCCCAGGCATTCACCAGCCGCGGCGATGTCCACCGCGACCGCGGCAACCTCGACGCGGCGTTCACCGACTACAACGAGGCCATCCGCCTCCATCCGGGCTATGCTCAGGCCTTCAGCAACCGCGGCCTCGTCCACTACGACCGCGGCATTGTCCACCGCAGCCGCGGCAACCTCGACGCGGCGATCACCGACTTCAACGAGGCCATCCGCCTCAATCCGAGCAACGCCCAGCCTTCAACGACCGCGGCCTCGTCCACCGCGACCGCGGCAGCCTCGAAGCGGCGCGCAGCGATCTGCTTCGCGCACAACAGCTGGGCCGCACCGCCGCTACGGAGGCCCTGGCGGAGGTGGAGCGGCTAATTGCCGCTGCGCAAAGCGCCCCTCCGTCCGCCTTCGTAACTCAGGCGGTAGCTTCCCCACGCGAGCAGGCGACCCTCCCCGCACAAACAGAGCGCCGCGTGGCATTGGTGATCGGCAACGCGGCCTATCGCGCTCCAGGCGTCGCACCATTGGCCAACCCGCGACGCGACGCTCGCGCCATGGCCGCGCTCTTTCGCGAGCTTGGGTTCCAGCACGTCGTCGTCCAGGAGGACCTTGATCAGGCTGCGATGCTCCGAGCGCTCCGCGACTTCGAGCGTGAGGCTGAGCGCGCCGACTGGGCCGTGGTTTATTTTGCGGGCCACGGGGTAGAGATCAACGGCACCAACCACCTCATCCCAGTGGACGCGCATCTCCGCTCCGACCGCGACGTGCCGGACGAGGCGGTGCCGCTGAATCGGGTTCTGGCGCGCATCGAGGGCGCACGACGCCTTCGGCTGGTCCTGGTGGATGCCTGCCGGGACAACCCTTTCCGCTTGCGCATGCAGCGCGTGGCCACGCGGAGCATCAGCCGCGGCCTCGCGCCCAGCGACGATGCCCAACTCGTCGCCGGCACGATGGTGGCCTTCGCCGCACGCGCCGGCCAATTGGCTGAGGACGGTACCGGAGAGAACAGCGCCTTTGTCCATGCGCTGACGCGCCGCATGCGCGAACCCAATGTCGAGATCAGCCTGATGTTCCGTCGGGTTCGTGACGACGTTCTGACGGCAACCGCCCGCCGACAGGAGCCCTTCATCTATGCATCCCTGCCCGGCGAGGAGATTTTCCTCCGCCGACAATAGCTGTGGCCTCGCCCTCGATCCTCGGAGGCGCGGGTCACGTCCGTCAGCGTGATGGAAAAAGTTGATGGACCTGAAGTGGCCAATGCTCAGGCAGCCTCGGGTGAAAGTTGCAGGGTCTCGTTGCCGTGCGGCGGGTTGAGTATCTCGCCCATGGCCTCGACGCCCATGTAGCGGTGCTGCATCTGCCATTCGTCATTGGCTTCAAGCAGGACAGCGCCGATGAGGTGAATGATCGAGGCTTCGGACGGAAAGATGAGCGCCGCATCGCGCCGAGCCCGGGCCGATAGCTTCGCCGGGTCGCGGCGCTGGGCCGCCTGCGTATGATAGGTGGACGGGGCGATCGGTAGGACCTTGCAGATCGGCTCGACCCCGTGCGCCTCGCGATGATCATCGATGATGGGCGAACATGGCTTGAACCGGCGGTCGAGCTCCGCCTGAGCAAAGTAAGCGCTTGCCTTGCGCAGGATCGCATTAGCTTGGCGCAGTTCACGGTTCTCCCGCTCGAGCGCCTTGATGCGCTCGCGCTCATCGGAACTATGCCCGGCCGCCCGGCGCCGTCAGTCGCATAGCGATGCCGCACCTCGGCACGCAGCCATGAGAGAGCGAGAACGCGATCGACGCGCGCTAGCACGTGGCCATTGGGGATCAGGGCAGACGCGCCGAGGGCGGCCGCATAGCGAGCTCAGCGGGCAGACCCCAGACGCGGCGTATGAGGCCGGTGAGACAACGGGATTGGCGGCCTGACGACAAACAGGGCCGAGCTTAACCAGGCAGTCAAACTGCCGGACGGATGGGGACCACCTCAATCGAGCCGGCGCCTCGCCAGCCCCCGCTACGCTACGTGGAAGCCGAGCAGGGCAAAAGCCTGCGGCCGGTTGGTCGAGAGCAGCGCACGGACGACCTGAAGTGGCGCGCGGCTGCGATCCAACGTGTTGAGTAGAGCCTGCACCTCCGCAGCTGAACCGCCCACCGCCAGTCCGACCGCGTGCGCCACACCTGACAGCGGCGTCACACGCACGCCGCGGCGGAACTCCCGTTGCGGCGCCGACGAGCTCTTGGGCGTGGAGAGGACTCGTACCGTGCCCTCCGCAGCCAGCGCGACGACCACCAGCGCACATCCGGGAGGAGGCCGTAGCACTAGGTCGAACTCGGCCCCGGGCGCGTGCCGCTCGTCACGGGAATTCGCGCCGCCTGGCGCCAGCGGCACGCCGCGTGGCACCAGGCCAATCTCCATCGCCGGCAAACCGCGCGCCTGCACCAACCGCAGTGCCGCCAGCTTCTCCACCGCGCCGGCAAGCGCACCAGGATCAAGCTGCGCTGCCACCACGTCGCCGAGGCCCGAGACAAGCTCCGCCCGCACTGCATCTAGCACCGCGTCGGCTGTCGCCCGATCCGCCGTGATCTGAACGCCAGGCAGCGCTGCGGCGGCCGCAGCCAGCGCACCCCCACCGGGTAGCACATAGAGGCGCAACGCGGCCGAAGGCGGGACCGTCGTTACATGGGCTGTGCGGCCTGATAGCCGGATGAGTGGCTGGTCGGGCGGCAGACGGTTCTCGGCCAAGGGATGGTGCCGCCCATCAGCTCGGGCGCGCGTAGCGGCCACCACTTCCCGTGCGAAGGCATCGCTAGTGGGAAATCCGCCAGCGGCGACGGCGCGGGTGATCGCCTGCGCGAAGGAGAAGCTGGTCGCGCCATGGGGTCTGCCATCGATCATCATCTCCGGCACCAGTTGGTTTTCCTGACCAGCCGCGATGAACAGCAAGTTCGGCTGGCCTGCGGCTTCGGCCGCGGGCATGTCGAGCCCGGCTAGCATGTCATTCTCGATCTGCTGCATGCCGGCGGAGCGGTCGCCCAGCGCCTCGATGCGGCGATCCATGCTGCGGGTCAGCGTGCCGGCATGGCAGGAATCTGCGAGGAAGATGCTACGGACGCCACGTGCCCCGCTGCGGGCGAAACGCTCGCCGAGTTCGTCGTCGATAATGCGCTCGGCGTTGTTCGGCTGACGTCGGGGGCTGAAAGCGTGGAAGATCAGCGTCTCGTCGCGGCCATCAGCCTCGTTGCCACGGCGCCGCTCCGGTTCCTGCCCGCCGTGGCCGGAGAAGGTGATGAGCAGCGTATCGCCCGGCCGGGCCTCGGCGGCCATGGCGTCCCAGGTGCGGAGGAAGGTACCGCGCGTAGCCTCGGCGTCGAGCAGCACCGTCATCCGCGTTACGATGGGCCGTACCGCCGTCTCGATCGCACGGGCATCGTTCACGCAGCCTCGTAGCGCGCGGATAAAGGGGTACGTGTCGATGCCGACGAGCAGCGCGAACAGGCGCGGCAGTGCCTGCGCGCGGGCCGGCATTGACGGCAGACCGAGCGCTGCGGCAGCCAGGGCGCGGCGGGTCGGGCCGTGCATTACCGCGGCCTCAAGAAAAGCTCCTCGCCCGGGAGCGAGGCATAGGTGAAGGGCTCCTGCCGGCGGCCGGTGGCGGCGAGCACGTCGTCGCGTACGCGGCGGAACATAAGATTCACCTCGATGCCGGGCTCGCGCATGCGGCGCGAGAGCGCCTGCACGAAAGGGCTGTTCTCGCCGCTGCCGTCTTCAGCCAGCTGGCCGGCGCGCGCGGCGAAGGCGACCAAGGTGCCGGCCGGCATCTGCGCGTCATCGATGGGCGCGAGACCGCGGGTAACGCTGCGGGTGGCAACGCGCTGCATGCGCGCCACGAAGGGATTGTCGCGGCAGGCATCGAGGATGACGAGGCGCAGCTTCCGCGCGCCCTCGAGGCGCGCCAGCACCCGGTTGAGCGGCACCGCCTCATCCGGCACGTCGCGGTCCGAGCGCAGCTGGGCGTCCACAGGCACCAAATGGTTCGCCCCGTTGATCTCGATGCCGTGGCCGGCGAAGTAGACCACGGCCCAGTCGGCGTGCTCCGCCTCCCGTTCGAAGTCGCGGAGGGCACGGAGCATGCCAGCCTGGTCTAGATCTTGATGGAGTACGACGTGTTGGAAGCCCAAATCGCGGAAAAGATCAGCCATAGCGCGGCCGTCACGCGGCGGGTTGGGGAGTGGCGCCACACCCGCGCCGCGATATGCAGCGTTGCCGATGACGAGGGCAACGCGGCGTTCCTGCTGCGTGGGCGCTGTGACCTGCTGGGCCACTGGGCGGGTCGCGGTCGACTGCGCGGAAAACTGCGGTGCGGCATGAGCAGAGAGCCTGGCCTCCACTTGGGCGAGGTCGTTCCGCGCCTCATCGCGCCCAAGTTCGACCGCCCTGCGGAGATCACTCAGTGCCGCCTCAAGGTCGCCGCGATCGCGGTGGGAAAGGCCACGGTTGTTATAGGCGACTGCGAAGCTAGGGTTGAGCCGAACAGACTGTGTATAGTCGGTAATTGCTGACTGAAAATCGCCCCTGGCACGGTAAACGTCACCTCGGGTATCGAACAAATTCGCGTTGAGCGAATCCAGCTCGATTGCTGCGTTTATGTCGGCCAGCGCCGCGTTATGATCACCGCGCGCCAAGTGAACATAGGTGCGTGAGTTAAGAAAGCGCGACTGCTGCGGATTGAGGCGGATTGCCTCGTTGAAGTCGGCCATCGCCGCGTCAAGGTTGCCGCGGGCGCGATGGGCAGTCCCGCGGCTGTAGTAGGCCAGATCGAAGCGCGGATCGAGCCGGATCGCCTCGTTGTAGTCGGCCATCGCCGCATCGAGGTTGCCGCGGTCGTGGTGGGCGTCGCCGCGGGCGACAAACGCGTCAACTTGGCGCGGATCAAGCAGGATCGCCTCGTTGTAGTCGGCCATCGCCGCATCGAGGTTGCCGCGGTCGTGGTGGGCGTTGCCGCGGGCGACAAACGTGTCTGCTCGGCGCGGATCGAGCCGGATCGCCTCGTTGTAGTCGGCCATCGCCGCATCGAGGTTGCCGCGGTCTTGGTGAGTGTTGCCGCGAGCCAAAAACGCGTCAGCCAATCGCGGATCGAGCCGGATCGCCTCGTTGTAGTCGGCGATCGCAGCGTCAAGGTTGCCGCCGACTTGGTGGGCAAGGCCACGCCGAAGTAGCGCGACGGCGAAGCGCGGATTGAGGCGGATAGCCTCGCTATTGTCGGCGATCGCGGCGTCAAGATTCCCGTGAACGTAGTACGCGATGCCACGGTTGCTGAAGGCATCGGCCAATCTCGGGTTGATGCGGATGGCTTCACTGTAGTCGGCGATCGCTGCGTCGAGGTTCCCGCGCCTTCGGTGCGCATTACCACGGTTGTTAAAAGCGGCAACCAATCTCGGGTCGAGGCGGATCGCCTCGTTGTAGTCGGCGATCGCTGCGTCAAGGTTACCGTGGTTTTGATGGGCGTCGCCACGGATGCTGAAGGCATCAGCTAATCTCGGGTTGATGCGGATGGCTTCGCTGTAGTCGGCGATCGCGGCTTCAAGGTTGCCGCGAGTACGGTGCGTATTGCCGCGGATAATGAAGGCATCGACTAATCTCGGGTTGAGGCGGATGGCCTCGTTGTGGTCGGCGATCGCGGCGTCGAGATTTCCGCGCTCTCGGTGCGCAATGCCACGATAAGTTAGGGCGATCGCCCGATCCTGTGGAGTTTCCCGAATACCGCGGTTCAGAACCGCGGTGCAGCCTCTCAGCGAGCGATCCGCATCCTGATGTGCGCAGTTCTCCCAATCCTGATCGGGTTGCTGGGCAACTGCAGCCCGGCCGACCACGACTATGGCTAGCAGCGTCAAGAGCACCAGTACTGCTCGCATATTTCCCCTCCTCGTCCCGGCCTGCCGCACTAACGGGGCCTAGCGCAACAGTTCGACCCGCCGATCAAGCTGCAAGCGCTGTTCTCGGGAATAGGTCACGCCTGGAACCTGCACTACGCGGAAGGGCTCGCGCTTCCCGCGACCGTCCACTCTAATGGCTCCCAGCGCATAGCCACCCTCAATCAGGATCGCCGCGACCCGCTGCGCACGTCGCAGCGACAGCGCGTCGTTGTGGGCATCGCTGCCGCGCTCGTCGGTGTGGCCGACCAGTGTGATGGCGGGGTTCCCGTCGGCGCGGAGCAACTCCTGCACCTGGCGGATCGCGGCGAGGCCTTCCGGTGTCGGCTCGTCGCTATCGGTCAGGAAATGGATGGGCTGCGCCACCGCCTCCACCTCCACGCCGCGCAGGCTGCGCAGGCCGAGCCCGCCCGGCGTGCCGTCTCGCGTCGGCGGCAGGGCGATGACGACGGGTGAGAGCAGCCGAGCCTGCTGCGCCTTGCCGATCAGCGCCTGGAGCGCCACTCGCTGCGGCTCGGCAAGGCCCGGCGCGAGGTCGCGCGCGGCGTTCATCGCCAACTGGTAGTGCGTGGTCGCACCGGCGAAGTTGCCGACAGCCTGCAGCGCGTCGCCCAGCGCGTCGTGGAGCTGCCAGGGCTCGGCAGAGAAGCGTAGACCGTCCCGCAGCAGCGTCATGCGCTCCGGCGGGCTGGCGCGTCGCGTGGCTTCCTGAACATGACGAAGCGCGACGGCACGCGCTGCCGCGGCAGCCTGCGGCCCGAGGCAACTGGGCTCCACTTGGTTACGCTGGATCTGCACCACCTCGGCCAGCGGCGCCGACGTCAGCGCGTCGCGTAGCGTGGCGATGGCGTCCGAGCAGGACCGGGCCTGCGCCGATGCTGGCATGGCCAGCGCCGCAATGGCACAGAGGGCGAGGATGCGATGATGGGTCATGGCGATCTCTCGATGATGGTGAAGCGCCGCTCAGCGATGGGGATGGGTGGACGCACCGGGCGCAGCGCCAGGCCCTGGCGCACCTCCGCCTCCGGCGCCGTGTCCAGCAGCGGCAGGCGCGCCCGCGCTTCCTCGAGGATGGCGCCGAGTTCGGCAAAGAAGCTCTCCGCGTCGGGGATGGCGGAGAGGTTGGCGTGGCGGGCCAGGATGTCCTCGACGCGCGCGCCAGGCGGGGCGATGGCGGCGATGATACTGTTATCGCCGACAGGCAGGCGGGCACGCAGGACGAAGCCGTCGGCGGGACCGGGGACCGCGACGATGCTGCCAGGCTGCACCTGAGCATTGGCGCGGAACGCGGTGGGCGTGGGTGCGCTGCGTCGGTTCGGGAAAAGCTGGGTGGTGCGACCAGTTGCGTCGATGTTGAAGATCATCAGCGTGCCGGTCGCGCCGCTCTGGACGCGCAGCGTGATCGCATCCCCGACCGGAATTCGTTCGCCGGGCAGGATGTCGAGGCTGACCAAGCCGATGAGGCCGGGCGGCGTGCCGGACGACGGCGTGCCGGCCTGCAGGACCGGGTGTGCAGGGTTGGGGCGCGACGGTGCAGGGGTCGGACGCTGCACGTGCGGGCTCGCGGCCTCAATGAAGCGGGCGTTGGGGACGTGCTGGCGGACGAAGCCCTCGAAGGTGCCGATCGCGGCATAGACGCCGAAGCGGCCGGGCTGCGCGCAGCCCGATCCCCAGCTTACCACACCGACCTGCACCGGGCGTCCGCCGGGAGCGAGCATGAACAGCGGCCCGCCGCTGTCGCCCTGGCAGGAATCGCTGCCGCCCTGCTCGAAGCCGGCGCAGATATGCGCGTTGGAGATGCGATCGCCGTAGGTTCGACGGCACTGTTCGACAGTGACCACGGGCACGTTCACCTGCAGCAGCCGGTCCGAAGGCCGCTGCGGGCCGGTCGGCCGCACCTGCTGGGCCAGGCCGGGCACCAAATCGGGCTGGATATCGCCGAAGCCGGCGACGGTCGCGATCTCGGCGGGCTGCACGACGCGTTCGGCCGCGCTGCGGCTAACCAGCGCCTGGGGTTCGACGCGTGCGCGCTCAGCCAACTGGAGCAGCGCAAGATCGCCGGGCTGCCCCGGTGTCCCGGCGCGGTAGTTCGGATAGGGGATGACCCTCACCACGGCGATCCGGCGCCCGCCGCGCCGAAGGTCATTCGTGCCTTCGACGACCAAAAGGCTGTCGGAGCGTCTGATCGATCCATCGCGCCGCACCACGCAGTGCGCCGCGGTCAGCACCCAGCCTGGTTCGATGACAGTGCCGCCGCAGAAGTGGCGATCAGGCCCACCAGGGGCGACCTGCACCGACACGAGGGCGGTCCAACGACCTTCCTGCACCGCCTCGCCGCCGACGATGCGAAGGCTCTCGCCATCTGCCGGCTGGTCTTGGGCGAACGCTGCGTTCGTGAGGCCAAGGCAGAACGCGACGGGGAGCGCGATGGCGAAGCGGCTGGCGATACGGCGGCAGAGGTCGGATCGTGCGGAGGCCAGTGACGCGGACATCAGGTCGTTCCAGGCTCGTTCACGAGGGCGGTGACGATGTGCAGGCCGGTCGGACGATGCACGACCAGCAGCAGGAAGGGCCGGTCCGCGACGAAGCGCGCGCGCTCGACCATGGCGCGATCGCCGAGCACGGCGGTCGCCGCGGCGGCTTGCGTTCCGGACTCGTCAAGCCGCAGCGCGACGCGCTGGCGGATCGCTGTCAGACGGATTGGCGTACCGTCGATGCCGCGGAAATCAGCCTCCGGCGCGAACGCCGCGCCGAGGTTGCCCTGGCGCAACCGCGGCAGTAGGTCGATCGTCTGGTTAAGCGCGAGGCGGGGCACGCTCAGTTCGACCTCGGCCTGATCGAAGCGGAGTGCGGCCAGCACTGCGAGTGCGGTGCGGTCGCGGAGCGCCTGCGCAGCCTGCGTGGCCGGTCGGCCCGGCGCGGGCGCGAGCAGGACCGCCTCGTACTGCCCCTGCGTGTAGGGCAGCCGCACCGCGCGCCACGACCGGCTTTCCGCATAGGGCACCAGGCGCATCGCCCGCATGAAGCGCGCCTCCATCCGCTGGCCGTCGCCGCGGGTGAAGGGGCCCGCCAGTGTCTGCGCCGGATCGAAGGGTATCTCCCAACGAGCCGCGAAGTGCAGCGCCGCCGTAACAACAACTCCCGGATCACGCGGCAGGCGGTCGAGAAGCGTTGGGATCAGATTGTTGGTGCGCTCCGCCACCCAGCCATTGATCCGCCCGAGGGTCTCGGCGACCGCGAACTCCACCGCCTCCACATGCGCTCCCAGCGGCGCAACGGCCTCGCGGTAGGCCGGCAGCGGCGGTGGACGGCGCGGCAGCCAGACCGCGGCGGCGCGCTTCAGCGCCTCGTCCGTGCTAAGCGCTTGGTGCAGCGCAAGCGCCTGCGCGCCGCGGGGGCCAAGCAACCGCGCCAGGGCCGTCGCCGCCTCACTACGGGCGCCGGGGCCGAGCGGCGCCAGCGCATCGAGCAGCGACAAGCCAGAGACCATCGCGCCAGCGCGGGGCCCGGCCTCGGCAGCCAGCAACCGCTCGGCGAGCGTGTTGCACCGCGTGGCCATCCGATCGCCAGCCGGCTGTCCTGCCGCTGCCCTGCCGAGGAGCACCCCCGGCAGGGCCAGCAGCAGCGCGCGGCGTGGACAGCGCATCGCGTCGCTCACGGCCGCACGAAGTAGACGGTCGCGGCGGAGGCGATCGCCGGGACGGCCGGGGTCGGCGCCACGACGGCCTGCGACACGGCCCCCAGATCGCGCTGCGCGGTGAGCATCAGCGGCGCGGATGCCGGCTCGCTCCCGCTCTGCGCGCAGAGGCCGACGATGGTTTCCATGCCACTCGGACCGCGCGGATGGATGACGACGCCGCTGTTGGGCGGCGGCACCATCACCACCTGACCGGCGCGTAGCAGCGCCTCGGGCTGAGCCGGGTTCGGGAAGAGCTGCGCGACGTTGCCGGTCGGGCCGATGTTGAGCAGCGTCAGCCGGCAGTCGGCCAGCGCGGCGACGGTGATCTGCACCGCGTCGGTCTCGCGGTAGACGCTGCGATCCGTCCGGATCACCACCGGTGGCGGCGCAAAGCCAGACGGCAGGACCACCGCAGCGGCAGGTGCCGCAAGCGCCGGCGGCGCGGCAACCGGGGCGGCGGGCTGTGCCGCGGCCGGGATGCCGAGCTGCTGGAGCAGCGCCAGAAGCTGCGCGGATTGCGCGGTGGCGGCCGGTGCCGGCGCCGGTGCCGCGACGGTCGGCTGCGCAAGCACGCGGATCAGCAGCGTCGCCATCCCGCCGGAGGCCTGCTGCGCAACGGCGGTGGGGCCCGTTGCCTGCACGGCAAGGTCGCGCGTCACCTCGTCGGCGCTGCGGCCGAGCGACACGAAGGGCGAGGCGCCGGGCTGCGCGGCCAGCTGGGTCAGCTCCGGCACGCTCAGTGGGCGGGTGCTGGCCACGACATGCACCATCTCCACCCCGGCCGGACCCTGCGGGACGATGTTGTAGCCCGCACCCGGCCCACCGAGCGTCAGCACCTGCCCCGCACGCACGCGGCTGTCGCGCTGGAACTGGTTGGGGAAGAGCACGGTGGCGCGGCCGGAGCTGCCGATGTTCAGGACGGTGATATGCGCCTCCCGCTCCGGGCGGACATTGATGGCGACCGGCTCGCCGATGCGGAAGGTGGCGTCCACCCGGTCGGTCCAGGCGGCGACGGGCACGCGCAGCTGCGGCGGGCGCTGCGCCTGGGCCTGCTGCTGCTGCTGGACGAACTGGTAGACCGGACGCTGGTTGATGGTCAGGTCGCGGCTCAGCGCTTCCTCCGTCTCGCCTTGGGCGTGGGCAAAGCCGAGCAAGGCGAGCCAGCCGCAGCCGGCCAGGGCCAGGGTACGAAGCGGACGTGTCATGGCGGCGATCTCCTTGGGCGTCACTGCGTGGTGATGGTCAGCCGCTGCACCTGCCAGGTGCCGGGCGGCAGCGCTGCCAGCGCAGCGGAAAGGCGGGACTCGAAGCCGATGCGATCGAGGTTGAGCCGCGCGAAGGGGGTCTGCTCAGCGTAGTCGGTCGGGGCGAGCCACCGGAAGGGTTGCGTGCTGACGACCAGCACGAACTGCTCCGCACCGGCGGGCGGCCCGAAACGGATCACCGGCTCCATCCGGTCGGGGAACTGGACCGCCACGCCCGGCCGCACTGCCCTGTTCTCGAACAGGCGCATGACCTGGCCGGAGGAGGCGACGGTGTAGAGGCTGGCATAGCTGGGCACGGCGGCGCTGTAGGTCAGCGCCAGGGCCGTCTGCAGCGGCACCGCCGACGGAAGGGTGGAGGTCAGCTGTGCGCCGAGCCCGCCCGACATGGCAGGCGGCATGACCACCACGGCCGGCGCAGCCTGGCAGGCCGCCAGCATCGCCAGGAGTGGCACACCAGCGACGGCAAATCCGACACGGCGACGAGAAACGATAGGGCGAGTGATCATCGGCAATCTCCGCGAAACCGGAGGCGCAGCGGCACCTCGCAAATGCAGAGTGTCCGGAAGTTGGGGCTTCGTCACTGCCGTTGTTGGGGAAGCTGTTTCCGCGGCGCGGAAACCGGTGATCGCTCGCGGGCGCCAGACGCGCATGATATGCCGTTGCTGTCCTCACGGCAGAAACGGCCGATGCCAGCCCCACTGACTGTCCTCGAAGCACTGCTCAAAGCCGAAGCGAGCCTGACGGCGGAGCTGGAGGCGCAGCTTCCGGCCAGGCCGGCCACGGATCGGCGCGCCTATGAAAGCTTCATCCCGAGCCCGGAAGTCATCGCCATCGCGCGGCTGTTTTTCATGCTGGAGGAAGCCGGCGTTTCGGACGAGGGGACCTTCCGCAGCTTCGCCCAGCTGCACAACGACCGGATCAACAACCTGCTGGAGGATCCGGACTACCTGAAGCGCTGGGGCCTCCGCGCCGATCGCATCGCCCGCGCCTATGCCGAGCCGGGGCCATTGGACCAGGATGCGCTGAACTTCGTCCGCCACGGCGCCATGGCGCTCTCCGGCAGTGCGATTGCGCGCTTCCTTGTGGAGTTCTGTGGTAAATCGGAGGTGTTTGACGCACTCGCGCTGCTCGCCGAACTCGGCGCCTTCGAGAAGCTGCCGGGCGCGCACAACGCGACGCTGTATCGCACCACCGGCCGACTGGAGCGGGCCTATCGCAACTACCTGCTGACGGTAGCCGCACACCTCGCCCCTGACCCCGACCCTGCTCCCGAGGATCGCAGCCGATGACCTTCTTTCGACGTGGCGCGCTGGCCGCGCTGCTTCTGTCGCCGTGCCTGGCTCGGGCGGAGATGGCGGATGCGCTGGCGGTCCAGATCGCGGCGAACCCGGCGCTCTCCGCCATTGGACAGCGTGATCCCGCGGCGGCCAGGCGGCTGGTGGCAGAGGCTGCGGCAATCCTGGGCGTGCCGCCGGCCGGGCTGCGCAGCGCTGAGCTGCCGGATGAGACGGATGTGGCGCTGCTGCGGGACAACCCGCTGATGGGTGCAGTCTATCGGCACGATCCCGCCGCGGCGCTGGATCTGCTGACCCGAGTGAAGCAGGCCGGGGGAACGCGCCGATGAGGTGGATCCTGTTGGCCGTCATGGCGCTGCTGTGTGCGCAACTCGCGGCCTTGGCGCAGCCGGCTTCGCCGATCCCGAATGATCCGTTCCAGTCAGCTCCTGCGCCTGTGGTACGTCCGCTGCCGGTGGCGCCACCGCCGCAGCCTTCACGTCCAGCGACGGCGTCGAGTGGTTTTCCGGTGGCGGTGGGACAGAGTTTCCGTGACTGCGCGGACTGCCCGGAGATGGTGGTGATTCCGGCGGGGCGGTTCGTGATGGGCTCGCCCGCCGACGAGCCGGGGCGCTTTCCTTCAGAAGGTCCGCAGCGCGAGGTGGTGGTGTCGCGTGCGCTGGCGGTAGGCAAGTTTGAGGTCACCTTTGCCGAATGGGATGCATGCGTGTCGGCGGGCGGATGCAGCCATCGGCCGAGCGACCAGGGTTGGGGGCGCGGTCGGCAGCCGGTGATGAACGTCACCTGGAACGATGCGCAGCAATACGTGCGGTGGCTGAGTGGTCGGGCGGGGCGCCGGTATCGCCTCCTGACAGAGGCGGAGTGGGAGTATGCTGCGCGGGCGGGGACGACGACGCCCTATTCCTTTGGAGCGACGATCAGCCCTTCGCAGGCAAATTTCTATAACAGCCGGCTAAACCGAACGCAGGGTGTAGGCAGTTATCCCGCGAACGGGTGGGGGCTGCACGACATGCACGGGAATGTGTGGGAATGGGTGCAGGACTGCTTGCGTGACGACTACGCTGGCGCGCCCACCGAGGCGAGTCAGGCTGTTGAGACAGGGGACTGCTCTGCTCGTATGGTCCGCGGCGGCGCCTGGCAAAACCAATCTCAGGACCTCCGCTCGGCGTTTCGTAGGAGGTTCTCTTCCGGGGACCGGGGCAACTACGCCATCTTCGGCCTCCGAGTTGCAAGGACGCCCGGCTGATGCCGGGACTGAACACCTAGCAGCATGATCCGGTCCAGGCTTGGATCATCGACGACACCGGTCTTCCCAAGAAAGGCACGCACTCCGTCGGCGCGCCGCTGAGGCGTCCAGGGACGGCGATGATGCGCTCGCCGCACGGGCTCATACGGCTGATGGTAGCCCGGATGGCAGGGTGGCCTCCGTGGGACCGGCCTGCCCGTCCACCGGGGGCCACCTGCGTGCGCTGGGCGACGATTAGGGACGAAGGATGGCTGGTCGCGGTGAGGCTGGCGGGTTCAGGAGGCTGGGATGAAGGCGGAACCGATGGCGTTGCGATCCATGGTGCTGGGGCTGGGCGTGCTCCTGTCGTGGCATGGGGAGGTCTGGGCTCAGCCGGCTTCGCCGATCCCGAATGATCCGTTCCAGTCAGTTCCTGCGCCTGTGGTGCGTCCGCGGCCGGTGGCGCCACCGCCGCAGCCCTCACGTCCAGCGACGCCGCCGAGCGGATATCCGGTGGCGGTGGGTCAGAGTTTTCGGGACTGCGCTGAGTGTCCGGAGATGGTGGTGCTTCCGGCGGGTCGTTTCACGATGGGCTCGCCGTCGTCGGAGACGGGTCGGGACAGCGATGAGGGGCCGCAGCGCGAGGTGAGCGTGTCGCGTTCCCTGGCGGTGGGGAAGTTCGAGGTGACCTTCGCCGAATGGGATGCCTGCGTGTCGGCGGGCGGGTGCAGCAATCGCCCTAACGACGCAGGTTGGGGTCGCGGTCGGCAGCCGGTGATGAACATCTCCTGGGAGGATGCGCAGGGGTATGTTCGCTGGCTGAGTTCGCGGACGGGGCGTGTATATCGTCTGCTGACGGAGGCGGAGTGGGAGTATGCGGCGCGTGCGGGGACGACGACGCCGTATTCCTTCGGGTTCTCGATCGGACCGAGCCAGGCGAACTACTCGGTTGGTGGGCCTGGGCGAACGCAGGCGGTGGGGAGCTATCCGGCGAATGCGTGGGGGCTGCACGACATGCATGGGAATGTGTGGGAGTGGGTGCAGGACTGCTACGTGGGCAGCTATGACGGCGCACCGACGGAGGCGAGCCAAGCGGTAGAACGCGGGGGCTGTTCTGGTCGTGTCCTGCGCGGCGGTTCCTGGAACGACGCACCTCAGGGCCTCCGCTCGGCGGATCGCGTCGGGCTCACCCCCGGTTTCCGGATCAGCAACTTCGGCTTCCGGGTTGCCAGGACGCCCGGCTGATGCCGGGACTGAACACCTAGCAGCATGGTCCGGTCCAGGCTTGGATCATCGACGACACCGGTCTTCCCAAGGAAGGCACGCACTCCGTCGGCGCGCCGCTGGGGCGTCCAGGGACGGCGATGATACGCTCGCCGCACGGGCCCATGCGGCTGATGGTAGCCCGGACGGCAGGATGGCCTCCGTGGGACCGGCCTGCCCGTCCACCGGGGGCCACCTGCGTGCGCTGGGCGACGATGGGGGACGAAGGATGGCTGGTCGCGGTGCGGCTGGCGGGTTCAGGGGGCTGGGATGAAGGCGGGACTGATGGCGTTGCGATCCATGGTGCTGGGGCTGGGCGTGCTCCTGTCGGGGCATGGGGAGGTCTGGGCGCAGCCGGCTTCGCCGATCCCGAATGATCCGTTCCAGTCAGTTCCTGCGCCTGCGGTACGTCCGCGGCCGGTGGCGCCACCGCCGCAGCCTTCACGTCCAGCGCCAGCGCCGAGTGGTTTTCCGGTGCCGGTTGGCCAGAGCTTCCGTGACTGCGCGGACTGTCCGGAGATGGTGGTGATTCCCGCGGGTAGGTTCACGATGGGCTCGCCGCCGTCGGAGACGGGTCGGGATAGCCACGAGGGGCCGCAGCGCGAGGTGGTGGTGTCGCGTGCGCTGGCGGTGGGCAAGTTCGAGGTGACCTTCGCCGAATGGGACGCCTGCGTGGCCGCGGGCGGGTGCGGCCACCGGCCGAGCGATCATGGCTGGGGGCGCGGTCGGCAGCCGGTGATGAACGTTAGCTGGGACGATGCGCAGGGGTATGTTCGCTGGCTGAGTTCGCGGACGGGGCGTGGGTATCGTCTGCTGACGGAGGCGGAGTGGGAGTATGCGGCGCGGGCGGGAACGACGACGCGGTTTACCTTCGGCGACAACGAAAGCCACATCTGTCGCTTTGGAAACGGCGCTGACCAGACGGCGAGGCTCTCTAACCCAGGTCGGCCAGTCGCGCCCTGCGACGATGGCTACGTGAATACAGCTCCTGTGGGCAGCTTTGCGGCCAACCGGTTCGGCCTGCACGACATGCATGGGAATGTGTGGGAGTGGGTTCAGGACTGCTACGTTGCTCAGTACGCGGGCGCGTCGGCAGATGCGAGCCAGGCGTTGGAGAGCGGGGGTTGCTCTGCTCGTGTCGTCCGGGGCGGTTCCTGGGCCAGCTCACCACGCCTCCTCCGCGCCGCGGACCGCAGCAGGAACTCTGCCGGTAGCCGGGGCGACTTCATCGGCTTCCGAGTTGCAAGGACGCCCGGCTGAGCCGGGCTTCATCCTGGATCCTTACCTTTTTACCTCTTTGGAGGGTCCAGAAAGGGCGAAGTCCTCCCTGGTCGCCGAAGGCGAACTATGAATCGGCTCGGGCGCGATGGCGCTGTCACAGTTTCCGCACGGCGGAAACAGCCTCCGCCGTTCTGGCCTTGCATCCATGGCGGTTTGCGGCAGATTGCCTGCAGATCAAGCGCCGTCGGGGACACCCACTGCTATGCTCCGCCCATGCCCGTCGCCATCATGCTGGATCGCCGGGCTGCTGCTGGTGCTGCTTTTCTGGGCCGAGGCCGCGGCGCAGGACAGGCGCGTGGCGTTGGTCATCGGCAACAGCGCCTACACCGGCGAAGCGGTACTGCCGAATGCAATCCGTGACGCTGAACTGGTAGCCGAGGGCCTGCGCGAGATTGGCTTCCAGGTCACGCTGCGCCGCAACCTCGACAACCGCGCGCTGCGCGCAGCCCTGCAAGCCTTCGACCGCGCCGCGGAAGGGGCGGATGTGGCGACCATCTACTTCGCTGGGCACGGTATCGCCGCCGATGGGCGGAACTGGCTGCTGCCGGTGGATGCCCGCCTGTCCAGCGCCCGGCACATCGAGGATGAGGCGGTTGCGCATACGCGCTTCGCCTCGGCGCTGGAAGGCGCGCGTGGCCTGCAGATCCTCATCCTCGACGCCTGCCGCAACAACCCCTTCGCACCACGCTTGGCGGCGGGCGGCGCGCGCAACGTGGCGGTGCGTGGGCTGGAGCCGATCGCTGAGCGAGAATTGCCGCCCAACCGCCTAATCGCCTTCAGTGCACGTGATGGGCAGGTGGCGCAGGATGGCCCACCCGGCGGCAACGGTCCTTATGCGCTGGCGCTGCGGCGCCGGCTTGCCGAGCCCGGGACCGAGGTGGGCCTGCTGTTCCGCCGCGTGCGGGACGACGTGATCCAGGCGACGCGCCAAGCGCAGGAGCCCTGGGCCTACAACAGCCTCGGCGGAAATGAGTTGTTCTTGGCCGCCGCGCGCCCGCCTCCCGCGTCCGCACCTGCGCCGGCCGGTCAGCAGGCGGCACTGGCGGTACCGCGGCAGCCACCCGTCTCCGCCGACGCGCTCGACCTCGCCTTCTGGCAGAGCATCCAGAACAGTCAGAACATAGCCGATTTCGATGCCTACCTTACCGCCTTCCCGCAGGGCCGTTTCGCGCCGCTGGCGCGCAACCGCATCGCCGCGCAGCGCGACCGCAGCCTGTGGGAGAGCGTGCAGGCCAGCCGCAACACCGCCGACATCGAACGCTACCTGTCCGAATTCCCCGCCGGCGCCTTTGCCACGCAGGCCCGCGCACGGCTGGCGGAACTGCGCGCGCAGCCGTCCCCGCTACCGCCGGCACCCGTGCAGCCGGCAGCTCTGCCCGTGCCGGCCGCGACCACACTGCGCGCCCTGACGCGCGACGAGATCGGCCAGGCGCAGGCGTTGCTGACTGCGCTTGGCTTCGATACGGGAGGCTCTGACGGCATCATCGGTCCGCGTTCCCGCACCGCGATTGCGGGCTTCGCACAGGTATCGCTGCGGCCAGACAATGCGGAGTTCGACACCGCCAATCTCGAACGGCTTGATCAGACGCGGCGCGAGTTCCTTCGCCTGACCGAGCGCGGTGCCATCTCGCCGAGGGGGACAGCCGCCGCCAGCGCCTCCGGTGCCGCGGCCCGGTTCGAGCGTGGCTGGGCGGCCGAGCGTGCCAACCCGCCAGATCCGGCCGAGGCGTCCTACTGGTACGCTCTTGCAGCACGCGAGCATGAAGCACGCGCGCTCAACCAGCTAGGCCTGCTGTTGGTGCGCGGACAGGGCGTAGCAGCAGATCCAGTGGGTGGCAGTCTACTCTGGCGGCTGGCGGCGGCACGCGGCGATGCCACAGCGGCGTTTAATCTCGGTGCGATGCTGGACCGCGGGATCGGGCTGAATCGCAGCCCTGGTTGGGCGCGCTTCTATTACGACTTGGCGGCGCAGGCCGGCCATCCGCAGGCGCGGGAGGCGCTGCGGCGCGTCGGACAGTGAGACATCTCCTGATCCCCTTGGCGCTTTTGAGCTGGCCTGCGGCGGCTCAGTCGCCGTTATCGAACGATCCGTTCTTGAGTGTGCCGCCGCCGTCGCCCCGACCTGCACCGTCGAGGCCCCCATCTGTGGCGCAGCCTGTCCGTCCGGCAACGCCCTAGGCAGCCGGTGCGCCAAGCAGATTGGGGACATTTGGAGCTTGGATAGCGGCCACAGTGAGGGAAGGGGAGCCGAGTGGATGTTATGCCTTTACCCGGTCGCTCAACCCGCTTGGTGAGGTTGGGCGCAACGACGTGGTCCTCACGGTCACACACAGGTCTTCGGGACGCGACCAGATCGCTATCAGCTTCGACCACAACTTGCTTCAAGGTTCCGAGATCCGGATCTCAGCGGGAAGTCGTAGCGCGGCGTCATATGGAACCGTCCAAAATTCGGCCTTCTTTGCAAATCACGACGGCGGCACGCTTCAAATTCTGCATGGATTTACCGAAGTAAAAGTCCACAGTACGAACGCAGAAACGCGAGCTAATATTGTACATACATTCTCACTGACTGGCTTTGGCCAAGCTTACGAAGCGATCTCGCGAGGATGCCCTCTGTGAGAACAGGCTTTAAGACTGGAAGACGCGACGGCAATTTTAGGCATGCGCAGGCTATTGTGCAAAACGGGCGAGCGCGTCGAGGGGCGCGCACCGACAAGGAGGACGTGGTGAAGTTTGTTTTGCTGCTGGCGGGGGTGGTGCTGGGCTGTCCGTGGCTTGTGTCATCGGCGTCGTCGCAGTCGCCCATTCTGAACGACCCGTTCCTGAGCGTTCCGGCGCCTGTGCCGCGTCTAGCACCGATCCTGTCTCCAACGCGCCCCGCACCATCACCTGCCTCGCCTGTTGGTAACTCCCTTTCGGCGTCAGTGCAGCGCTTACTCTCCGATGGTCAGGCCGCACTCGCCCGGCGCGACTTCTCAGTCGCAGAGGCCGCAGCGCGGGAGGTGATATCGAGTCGCAACACCACCAGCCAAGTGGACGGTTATATACTCCTGGGCGATGCACTGTTCGGGCGCGGCCACTTCCAAGGTGCGGCCATCGCTTACGACGATGCGCGCTCGCTCAGCCCGCGAGGTTCACGCGCCACTGAGGCAATGGTTGGAACCGCCGACGCGTTGATCGGACTGACCAACAGGCGCGACGCCTGTGCGACGCTAAACGAACTGCGCGCTGCACTCCCGCAGATCTCCAGTCCCGTCACACAGCGCGCTGCGAATGCTCGCCTTCGTGCCCAGTGCTAGCCCGGATCATTCAGTGCGCCCCCACGGCGCGGTACACCAATGGAGGAAGGATCCATCTGGGGAGTTGTCGGTAAACCCTGGTAGCTGACGAGCGGCCTTGCCGGGCAACCGGTCTGGTCGAAGCCTCGTGACAAAGGCCGCCTCTGGGCGGTTGTTGGGGCTGCCGGAGGCGTCGCCACGCACCAGGCGGGGATCGCCGAGCTAACGAACACCGCGACATTGGTGAGGCAGGGCTTGGAGAACCAGGCAGTCCCGGGCACGGGGCGGCTCGTGGCGCAACGCGCGGTGCAGGTGATGACCCTCTCAGGTGGCGCCACGGTTGCGCGTATCCAGTAATACCAGCGCCCTGAATGGCTGACTCGATGGTGATGTTGGTGCGCTGTCGATGTGTGATTCGCTGCGCCTGAGGGCGGAAGGGGCGGATCATGGCGGTGTCGGTAGACCGGAAGGACCATACGGCGTCGGAGTTGCGACGCCTGGCGGCGGGAAGCCGTGACGCCTCGGCGGCGCGCCGCATGCTGGCCCTGGCACTGGTGCTGGAGGGCGTGCCGCGAGCGGTTGCGGCAGAGACCTGCGGGATGGATCGGCAGACGCTGCGGGACTGGGTTCATCGCTACAATGCCGAAGGCGTTTCCGGTCTGTCGAACCGTAAGGAG
>NZ_FOSQ01000032.1 GCF_900114315.1 Falsiroseomonas stagni DSM 19981 | reverse complement strand
CCGCGGCGCCGGCCGAGACCACCAGCACATCCGCCCCATTGCCGAGGTCGGTGATCCTGTCGGTGCCGGCACCGATGACGAACAGATCGCTACCAAGACCACCCGTTAGGGTATCATTGCCCGCGCCGCCATTCAGTGTATCGGCGAGAATGCCGCCACTAAGCGTGTCATTCCCCGCAGTAGCGATCACCGTGGCCATGTGGGGCGCCTCTTTTGCTACCGTCGCCTACTTTGCTTGGAAACCCCCAACAACGCTGCTTCGCGTGGATTTTTGTCGCACAGATGGCCGGTGGTGGCGCCGCGGTGCGACCGCGACGCACGGCAGGTCTACTGAGGACAGATCGAGGAGCCACAGCGCCCCGCTGTCAGCCGCACGGCCGCGATGCGCGCTCACCGCGGCAACTGAGCCAGACGAGGCGCCGCATGCCGCAGGCGAGGTCGACCAGCCCGACCGTCACCCGCGCTCGGAACAGGTCGATCATGCGCAGGACGACACTCATCAGTCCCTTCTGATGCGCAAGCACGTGCTGCACCGTCGCGCGTATCGCCGACCTGGCAGCATTCGCCCGCCGCGTTCGCCCCGACATCGGCCGCCCCTTCGGCTTCTTGCGGTCAAGGCGCGACACCAGGCCCCGCGCGCCCAACATCTCATCGTTCGTCGCCGAGTGGCACGCGTTGTCCGCCCAGACACCGCCATCGGTGTTGCTGGCGTCGAGCACCTCCTCCAGCCGCGCGCCGTCATGGGCCGCGGCATGCGTGCCGGTCCAGACACCGATCAGTCCATGTCGCCGGTCGATCGAGACGTGGTTCCTGTAGCCAAGGGCCTCCAGCGCGAGATCGATCTGCGCCCCATCCTCGCGGGGCTTGGCCTGGGAGAACATCACCGACCAGCGCACATCGCGGTCCTTGTGGCGCAGCCAAGCGGGTTTGTCCGCCAAGCCTTCGGGAACCTGGCCCTTATGTCCGCCCACTCCACCTCGCTATTGCGCTGCTTCGGCGCGGCGATCATGGCCGCATCCCCGCTCAGCAGGGGATCCGTGAATCAGCCCGCGCCGCGTAAGCAGAGGGCTTTTGGAGGCGTCCAGCTTTCACACCAGTTCAGCGACCGCCTGTATCCGGTCGCATCTCCTCCGCCAGCATCTCCCACCGCAGCCACGCCCTCGACATCCGATCCCTCGGATCGTATGCGGAACGCATGTTCTCCCGCCGGCTCCGCGTCGCATTCCTCCTGATGGGCTCGCTGGCGGTCGCGCTGGGCGGCATGGCCTGGTGGGTCGCGGGCGAAGCCGAGCATCGCATCCTCCGCGGGCGCCTTTCCGCCGATCTGCAGGCGGGGCTGCTCGAACTCTCGGCGGAGAAGCTCCGCCTCCAGACCTGGTCGCTCGAAACGCTCATGGGCGCGCGGCCCGATCCGGGGGTCGGTGAGGGCCTGCTGGCATCCATGACGGATCGCATCGCGACACTGCGCGCGACCAGCGACATGGCGGAACGGCTGGACCGGACGCGCGGCAAGGATCTGTCGCAGCATGCACCCCGGCAGGCCGCCCTTGCCGCGCTGCAAGCCGCGATCCAGTCGCTCCGGGCCGAGGTCGGACGACTGCCCGGCCAGCCACCGCCCCCTGATCCCGTCGCGGCCTGGGCGCGGCTCGACGCCCTGTTCGCCGCGGCCGATGCCGGCGACCTGAGGCAGATCCTCCGCGTCGGCATCCGGGCCGAAGCGGCCTCCGTCGCGCAGGAACGCCAAGCCGCGGACGCGTCGCTGCTGCGGGTGCGCCAGGTGGTCACGGCCGGCACCGCCACGCTGGTCGGCCTCGCCATCCTCCTCGCCGTGCTGTTCACCGTGGCGTTGCGGCGGCCGGTGGAGCGGCTCAGCGCCGGCGCGGCCGCCCTGGCGCGCGGCGATCTCGGCCACCGGATCGATGGCATGGGCCGGGACGAATTCGGCGAACTGGCGGCCTGCATGAACCAGATGGCATCGGACCTGGCGCGCAGCCAGGCGGCGGAACGCGCGCTGCGGGAGGGGCTGGAGCACGAAGTCGCGGCCCGCACCCGCGACCTGAGGCGCGCGCTTGACGAGGTGGCGCAGGCCGAGCCGCAGCGCCGCCAATTGCTGGCCGATATCGGCCATGAATTGCGGACACCCGCCACCGTGATCCGGGGCGAGGCGGAGGTGGCGCTGCGGGCGCGCGCGATGGACGCCGAGGGATACCGGGACGTTCTGGCGCGCATCCGCGCGACGGCGCTCGACCTCGGCGTGTTGATCGAGGACGTCCTCGTTCTCGCCAGCGCGGAGGCTGCCGCGCTGGCGGTCGACCTGGCGGAGGTTCCGGCCGCGGCGCAGATGCTGGCAGCGGTCCAGGCCGGGCGGGTCATGGCGGGGGAACGCGGCGTTGTCATGCACCATTCGCCTGCCGCCGGCACCGCCATCCTGATGGCCGATGCCGGCCGGCTGCGGCAGGTGGTTGGCATCCTGGTGGACAACGCCGTGCGCTATTCCCACCCCGGTGGCGAGGTGGTGGTGAGCGAGACGATCGACGCCGTGCGGGGGGAGTGGCTGCTCGAGGTCCTGGACCGCGGCATCGGGATCGCGCCGGAGGAGGTGCCGAGGCTTTTCGCCCGCGGCTATCGATCCGCCGCGGCGCGCGACCACCGCGCCGATGGCACCGGGCTCGGCCTGGCGATCGCTCGCGCCCTGACCGAACGCATGCGCGGCGATGTCATCCTGTCCGTCCGCGACGGCGGCGGCACCGTGGCGCGGCTGCGCCTTCCCCTGGTCCGGCACGAGGCAGCGGCATGAATGTCCTGATCGTCGAGGATGACGCGCGTGTCGCCGGCTTCCTGGAACGCGGCCTTCGCGCCGAAGGCTATCGCATCCGCCTGGCGCGTACAGGGCCGGATGGGCTGGAGGCCGCGCGGGAGTTGGCGCGGGAGGGTGCCGCCACGGGCGAACCCGCCATGATGATCCTCGACATGAACCTGCCAGGCCTGTCGGGGATGGAGGTGCTAGCGACGCTGCGGGCGGAGCGCAACGACCTGCCCATCCTGGTGCTGACGGCCAATGACGGCACGGCGGCGCGCGTCGCCGGGCTGCGCGGCGGGGCGGATGACTACCTCGCCAAGCCCTTCGCCTTCGAGGAGTTGCTGGCACGGATCGAGGCCCTCGGCCGGCGGGGGCGGGAGACGAGGCCGGCGAGGCCGGACTGCCTGCGCGTGGGTGACCTGGAACTGGACCGCGGGCGCTGCGTCGCGCGCCGGGCCGGCGTGGAGATCCGGCTGACGGCACGGGAACTCGCGGTGCTCGACCTGCTGATCTCCGCGCCCGGCCGCGTGTTCAGCCGCGAACGCATCCTGGCCGCCGCCTGGGGCGCCAGCACCGATCCGCTGACCAACGTCGTCGATGTCTATATCCGGCGGTTGCGCGCCAAGGTCGACGACCCCTTCCCGACGCCGATGATCGAGACGGTGCGCGGCCTCGGCTACCGGCTGGATGCGTCGCCACCCAAGGGCTGAGGCGAAAAGCGGGCGCCGACGCCGTGGCACCCGCCCGCCGCATCCTCAGCGCGTGTACGGCAGCGAGGAATGGTGCAGGACAATCCGCACCACGCCGGCATCGTCGCGATGGAAGCCCCAGCTCTTGTCCACCGTCGTCACGCGACCCTGCGTATCGATCAGGCGGACATTGCCCTGCGTCATCGCCATGCGACCGACGATGAAGATGGCGGCGTTCGCCACCTCGACCCGGGCCCAGTTGTTGAAGGCGAAGCCGCTGTCATTCGGGAAGGCGGGGTTGCCGCCGGCGAAGTAGGCCAGCGCCCCTTCGCGCGTGACGCGGAAGGTCTGCGCCCCCTGGGTCAGCGTGGGCTTGAACAGCACCGGGCCGGCGGCGTAGCCATAGGCACCATCCAGGACCTGGGCCGCGACCGCGCGGCCACGCTCCGGCCCGCCTTCACGATGTGCTGTCGCGATGCTCACCAGGCCCTCGCCCCAGGCGCGCTGGGCGGCGACGACCTCCTCCAACGTGATGTTGTCGTTGCGGAGCGACGTCTGCGCCGCGGCATCGAAGCCGACCGTGGACAGGCCGAGGGCAAGGCCGAAGCCGAAGGTAACGCGGCGGGCGATACGGGACATGCTGACATCTCCATCTTCCGGGCGCTGGCACTGCGCCCCTGACCGGAAGATGGCCTACCGTGATGGCAGCCGGCTGTCGGGGGCATGAACGCGGCACGCGCGGCAGATGAACGCAGGATGAACGCCGCGGCCGGAAGCGGCGACCGCCCCCGCCCCCCGCAACCCCTCCTCCGGGGTGCGCCTCAAGACGGGCGGGATGCCGCGATCCCGCCTGCGATCTCCGCCCAGCGGGCGCGGGTGCGCGCGACGTTGCGGGCCTTCACAGGGCCGAAGCCCTTGATGCCCGAAGCGGCCTCCGCCCAGTCGCAGATCGCGGCATGGCTGGCGGGGGAGAGGTGCGGCAGGAAGGCCAGGATCGTGTCCCGGTATTCGGCGACCAGGGCGCGTTCCATCCGGCGTTCCTCCGTGTGACCGAAGGGGTCGAGCGGCGTGAAGCGCAGCCGCTTGCCATGCCGCAGCAGCCCCATCGCGCGCAGCATCCAGGGCCCGAAGGCGCGCTTCGCCGGCAGGCCGGTATTCGGGTCCTGCTTCGAGATCGCCGGCGGGGAGAGGTGCATCTCGATCCGCTGCGTGCCGGTGAACTGCGTGGCGAGCTGCGCCTGCCATTCCGGCAGGCTGTGCAGCCGCGCGACCTCATACTCATCCTTGAAGGCCATCAGGCGATAGAGCTGGGTGGCGACGGCGCGGGACAGCCGCTCCTCATCCGGCAGCGCGGCCTGTTCCGCCCCGCGAACTGTCGCGACGACATCGGCATAGCGCCGGGCGTAGCCCGCATCCTGGTAGTCCGTCAGGTCGGCGATGCGGCGGGCGACCAGCGCCTCCAGCGCCTCCGGCCCGCGCGGCGCGGCGTCCCGGCCTTCCAGGGCAGCCTGGCGGCCGAGTGCGAAGGCGGCCAGGTTGCGTTCGACCTGCGCGCCATTCAGCCGGATGGCCTGTTCGATGGCGGGCGCGGAAACGGGCACCAGGCCGCGCTGGAACGCCATGCCAAGCAGCCAGATGTTCAGGTAGATCGCATCGCCGAAGGCTTCCGTCACCTCGCTCGCGGCATTCACGGCATGCAGTTCGCGCGTCACCGCAGCAAGGCTCGCCATCATCCCCGCATCATCGTAGCGGGTGCTGGTGTCCCGCACGAATTGCGCGGTGGGGGCAAGGTCCGCATTCACCAGCGCGACCGTGCGATCGGCGCCGAGCAGCGGCCGCGCATTGCGCCCATGCGCCACCACCATGTCGGAGGCGATCAGCAGATCCGCCTGGCCCGCCCCGATGCGCGGGGCCGGGATGGTGCTTTCATCCGTGCCGGGCTGGCCGATGCGCAGCTGCACATAGACGCCGCCGCCCTTCTGCGCGAAGCCCAGCGTATCCACGCTGCGGCTCGGCCGCCCATCCATATGCGCGGCCATGGCCAGGATCGCCCCCAGCGCCGTGACGCCCTGCCCGCCAACACCGGCCACCATCACATTCCAGGCGCGCCCATCGACGGGTAGCGGCAGCACGGGGTCCGGCAGCGCGCCGTCGGGCCGCGCGGGCGATGCCGGCCGCGCCGGTTCCGCGCCCAGCAGCGTGACGAAAGACGGGCAGAAAGCCTGCACGCAGGACAGGTCCTGGTTGCAGCCGGATTGCTCGATCTTGCGCTTGCGGCCCCAGGGCGTCTCCAGCGGCTCCACCGCGATGCAGTTGGAGACGCGGGAACATTCCCCGCAATCCTCGCAGACCCGCGGGTTGATCACCGCGCGGCGTTCCGCGACGGCCGCCGTGCCGCGCTTGCGCTTGCGGCGGCGTTCGGTGGCGCATTCCTGATCGTAGATGAGGGCGCTGACGCCCTTCACAGCCCGCAATTCCCGCTGCACGGCATCCAGCGCGCTGCGATGGTGATAGGTGATGCCGGACGGCATCTCCGGATGGTCCTTGTGGCGATCGGGGTCGTCGGCGACGACGGCGATGCGCTGCACGCCCTCCGCCCGCACCAGCGCCGCGATGCGCGGCACGCCGGGCGCGCCCTCCACGGCCTGGCCGCCGGTCATGGCGACGGCGGAATTGACCAGCACCTTGTAGGTGATGTTCGCCTTCGCCGCGACGGCGGCGCGGAGCGCCAGGCTGCCGGAATGGGTGAAGGTGCCGTCGCCGATATTGGCGAAGACATGCGCCTCCTCCGTGAAGGGGGCGATGCCGAGCCAGGTGACGCCCTCCCCGCCCATATGGGTGAAGGGCTGGCTGTTGCGCTCCGGCATCTTGGTGGTCAGCCAGTGGCAGCCGATGCCCGCCATGGCGCGGGAGCCCTCGGGCAGGCGGGTGGAGGTATTGTGCGGGCAGCCCGGGCAGAAGGTGGGTTCCCGCACCACCAGCGGCTCCGCCGCCGCACGCGCCAGCGCATCCAGTTCCGCGATGCGCGCCGCCAGCGCTTCGGTGCGGAGCCCGTCCGGCAGGCGGGCAGCCAGGGCGCGCAGGATCTGCGCGGTGTCGAGTTCCGACAGGTCGGACAGCAGCGGCGCGCCGCGCTCATCCTGCTTGCCGACGATGCGCGGGCGGCGATCCAGGCCGTAGAAGGCGTTCTTCAGCTGCGGCTCCAGGAAGGCGCGGCGGTCCTCCACCACCAGCACCTCCTCCAGCCCCTCGGCGAAGGCGCGCGCACCCTCCGCATCCAGCGGCCAGGCGAGGCCGACCTTCCAGATGCGCAGCCCGCCGCGCCGCGCGATGTCGGGCGTGATTCCGGCATCGGCCAGGGCCTGGCGCAGCGCGGCGAAGGCCTTGCCGCGGACGACGATCCCGAAGCGCGCGGCAGGTGGGTCGATCACCAGACGGTCGAAGCCATTGGCCCGCGCGAAGGCGACGGCCGCCGGCAGCTTGAACCGGCGCAGCCGGCTTTCCTGGTCCAGCGCCGAGGGATCGGGGATGCGCAGATGCAGCCCGCCCGGCGGCATCTCCACCCCGTTCGGCGCATGGGTCACATAGGCACCGGGATCGACCCGCAGCGTGGCGGAGGCGTCCATCGTCTCCGCGATGCACTTCATCCCGGCCCAGGTGCCGGCGAAGCGCGACAGCGCGATGCCCTTCACGCCGAATTCCAGCACCTCCGCGACCTCGGCGGGGTCGAGCAGCGGAATCTCGAGGTCCTGGAAGGTGATCTCGCAGCCCGAGGTCACCGTGGAGGATTTCGCCGAGGGGTCGTCGCCCGACAGCGCCAGGACACCGCCCTTGGGCGAGGTGCCGGCGGAATTGGCGTGGCGCAGCGCGTCCCCGCTGCGGTCGAGCCCAGGGCCCTTGCCGTACCAGATGCCGAAGACGCCTTCATGCCTCGCGCCGGCAGAAAGCGGGACCTGCTGCGTGCCCCAGACCGCGGTCGCCGCCAGATCCTCGTTCAGCCCGGGATTGAAGACGATGTCCGCCGCGGCCAGCCGCGCGGCCTGCTTCTCCAGCTCCTTGTCGTAGCCGCCGATGGGCGAGCCGCGGTAGCCGCTGATGTAGCCCGCGGTGTTCCACCCGAGGGCCCGATCGAGCTCCCGCCGCAGCAGGGGCAGGCGAACCAGAGCCTGGATGCCGGTGAGGACCACAGGCTCCCCGGCCAGGTCCCACTTGTCATCGAGGCTCGCTTCGGGGCGCTTCAGGCTGCCCATGCGACGTCTCCCGTATCTTGACCCTGACCATAGGGAGGATGCCCTGGCCGCACCAGGGAGTCCTGCCGTAGTCTGTTGTGCAGCGCCGAAAGAACGGGAGGATCTGCCGCATGGACCTCATCGACAGGAAGATCCTTCGGGCCCTGGCCCGGCGGGGCAGGTTGACCAACGCCGAACTGGCCGAGGAGGTGGGGCTCTCGCCCTCGCCCTGCTGGACGCGGGTGAAGCGGCTGGAACAGGCGGGCGTGATCCGCGGCTATGCCGCGCTGCTGGACCAGGCGGCGCTTGGCCTGCCGGACACGGTGTTCATCGAGGTGATGATGGAGCGCCATGACGAGGAAAGCCTGCGCCGCTTTGAGGCGGCGGTTAACGCCATCCCCGAAGTGCTGGAATGCCACCTGATCACGGGCGAATACGACTACATGATCAAGGTCGCCGTCAGCGGCACGCAGGGCTACGAGACGCTGCTGCGGGAACGGCTGTATCGCCTGGCCGGCATCCGGCACACCCGCACCAGCTTCGCCCTGAAATGCCTGAAGCAGGAGATGGCGCCGGTGCCGGGTTGAGCTTGCCGGGGTGACGAAGGCGGCGCCCCCGGTTGGCGGCGCCGCCCCGGACATCAATCCATCGTCGCGCCGGTCTCTCGCACCAGGCGGCCCCACTTGTCGGACTCGGCGCGGGCGAAGGCCGCGAACTCCTCGGGCGTGCCGCCACGCACGATGGCGCCCTGCGCCGCGAGATTGTCCCGCATCTCCGGCACGCGCAGGATCTGGTCGACCTCCGCGGCGAAGCGGCGCACGCGGTCGGCGGGGGTCGCGGCGGGCATGCAGAGGCTCATCCAGGTGGAGGAGATCAGGTCTGGCACGCCCTGCTCCACCGTTGTGGGCACGCCGGGCAGCATCGCGAGGCGTTCCGGATGCGCGACCGCAATCGCCTTCAACCGGTTGTCGCGGACGAAGGGCGCGGCCGAGAAGGCGGCATCCCACATCGCCATGGTCTGGCCACCGACGAGCGAGGTGAGCGCCGGCGCCGACCCGCCGAAGGGCACATGCGTCGGGTTGCCGCCCTGGCCCATAGAGCGGGTCATCGCGATGGTCAGGTGGGAGGGCGTGCCGATGCCGGCGGAGGCATGCGTCAGCCCATCGCCGAGTCGCCGCGACAGCGCCAGGAATTCCTGCAGCGTGTTGGCCGGCACCGAAGGATGCACGACCAGCACCAGCGGGATGATGCTGATCAGGGAGGCGAAGGCGAAGTCCCGCATCGGGTCGTAGGGCAGGCGCCGGTACAGATGCGGGTTGATGGCGATGGGGCCGGAAGGCGTGGCGAAGACGGTATGGCCATCGGGCGGGGCCTGGAGGAAGGCCTGGGCGGCGACGATGCCATTGGCGCCGGGACGGTTCTCCACCACCACGGGCTGCGACCAGCGTTCGGACAGGCGCTGCGCCACCAGGCGGGCCTGCGCATCCGCCGAACCGCCCGCGGCGACGGGCACCACGAACCGCAGCGCGCGGGCCGGATAGGCTTCGGCCTGGGCGAGCGCCGGGCGCGGCAGGAGGGGCGCGGCGAGCATCGCCAGCGCGGCGTGGCGGCGAGTGATGGGCATTTCCTGAAGATCCTCCGTAACGGCAATGCGTGAACGGGCTCCGGGCTGGTCCGGCGTCCGCCATTGCGCGGCTGTATGCAGGAAGAGGTGACGTCTCGTCCATACATTACGATTCAGCCCGACAGCCGGCCGTGTAACGGGGATGGCGACGCCACGGACACCCTGACGGGCGCTCGTCCAGGGCGGTTTTCGATCCGGGTTGCCGACAAAAAGGACAGTCTGTATACAGCCCCGACACGCCGCCGGGACGCAAGCATCATGCCTACCGACCAGACCTTTCCCCTCAACGCCTGGTACGCCGCCGCCTGGGACCACGAGGTCAAGCGCGACCTCCTCCCGCGCACCATCTGCGGCCGCAAACTCGTCCTGTACCGCACCACGGAGGGCCAGGCCGTCGCCCTCCTCGACGCCTGCTGGCATCGGCTCCTGCCCCTCTCCATGGGCCGGCTGCGCGGCGACGAGGTCCAGTGCGGCTATCACGGCCTGCGCTTCGACGCCCGCGGCCGCTGCACCCACATGCCATCCCAGGAAACCATCAACCCCGCCGCCCGGATCCGCAGCTTCCCGGTGGTGGAGCGGCACCGCTTCGTGTGGATCTGGCCCGGCGACCCCGCCTTGGCCGACCCGGCGCTGATCCCCGACCTCCGCTGGAACAACGACCCAGCCTGGGCCGGCGATGGCAGCCTCATCCACGCGCAGTGCGACTACCGCCTGATCGTGGACAATTTGATGGACCTGACGCACGAGACCTTCATCCACGCCGACAGCATCGGCGACGACCACGTCGCCGAAGCGCCCTTCGACGTCACCCATGGCGAACGCACCACAACCGTCACGCGCTGGATGATCGACATTGAGCCGCCACCCTTCTGGCGCGCCCAGTTCGGGCGGCCCGGCCGAGTCGACCGGTGGCAGATCATCCGCTTCGAAGCCCCCTGCACCGTCGCCATCGATGTCGGCGTCGCCGCCACAGGCACCGGCGCGCCCCAGGGCGATCGCAGCCAGGGCGTCAGCATGGTGGTGATCAACACCATCACCCCCGCCACCGACCGGACCTGCCATTATTTCTGGGCGAATGCGCGTGACTACCGGCTGCACGAGCAGTTGGTCACCACGCAGATCAAGCAGGGCGTGACGCGCATCTTCGCGCAGGACGAGGCGATCGTGGAGGCGCAGCAGCGCGCCATGGACGAACACCCAGACCACGTCTTCTACAACCTCAACATCGACGCAGGGTCGATGTGGGCGCGCCGCATCATCCAGGCGATGATCGCCGCAGAACGCCCACCCCAGGTGATGGCGGCCGAATAGGATGTCACAGACCCTGTCCGTGCAGCTCCGCCTGCGCGACCTGATCGTCAGCGGTGAGATGCCGCCCGGCGAGCGCCTGTCCGAACCCTCGGTCGCGGAACGCCTGGGCGCGTCCCGCACCCCGGTCCGCGCGGCGCTGGCGCGGCTGGCGGAGGAAGGCCTGGTGGAGCCGATCCCGTCCGGCGGCTTCGCCGTCCGCTCCTTCGCGGAGGAGGAGATCCAGGACGCCATCGAATTGCGCGGCACGCTGGAAGGCCACGCTGCGCGGCTCGCCGCCGAACGCGGCGCGCCCGCGGCGGCGCTGGCCGAGATGAAGCGGCTGATCGCACGTATGGACGAAGCCACCAGCCCCCCAATCCGGGAGGGCAACTTCACGGACTACGTCGCCCTCAACGCACATTTCCACGAATTGCTGGTGGAGACCGCCGGCAGCGCGGTGGTGGCGCGGCAGATCGGGCGGGTGGTCGCGCTGCCCTTCGCATCCCCCTCCGGCTTCGTCCTCGCCCAGGCCGCGCTGCCCGAGGCGCACCGCGTTCTCACCGCCGCGCAGGAACATCACCGGGGCGTGGTCGAGGCGATCGAGCACCGGGAGGGCGCGCGCGCCGAAGCCCTGATGCGCGAACATGCCCGCCTGGCGCGACGAAACCTCGATTTCGTCATGCGAAACCAGGAATCGCTGCGCCTCGTGCCCGGCGGCGCGCTGATCCGGCGACGCAGCTGGGCCTGAGGGTGGAAGAACGCCATGCAACGCGATGACGATTGGATCCCGGCGACGCTGCGCGCGACCCGGATGCTGACCCCCGGGATCCGCGAATTCACGCTGGCGCCGGATGCCGGAGCAGCCGCCTACGCCCCCGGCGCGCATCTGCGCATCCAACTCCAGGTGAATGGCCGCCCGGCCATACGGCATTACTCGCTGGTCGGCGCCAGGCCGCAAGACAGCGCCTGGCGCATCGCCGTTCAGCGCGAGGATGCCGGCCGCGGCGGGTCGCGCGCGATGTGGGCGCTGGAGCCCGGAGACCGGCTGACGATCTCCCGCCCCCGCAGTCACTTCGACCTGGCCCCCGGCGCGCCGGAAATCCTGTTGCTGGCAGGAGGCATCGGGATCACGCCGCTGATCGGCATGGCGGAGGCCCTGCTGCGGCAGCGTGCGCGCTTCCGGCTGCTGTATGCAGGCCGCTCACGCGGCAGCATGGCCTATCTGCCCGAACTCGGCGCCTTGCTGGGCGATGCCCTTGTGGTCCGGGCCGAGGATGAGGCGGGACGTCCGGACCTCCGGCAGGCCTTCGCCGAGTTGGCGCCTGGCGCGGAGGCTTATGTCTGCGGCCCGATCGGGCTGCTGGAGGCGGCGCGGCGCGCCTGGTCTGCCGCGGGGCGTCCATCTGCCGGACTGGTGTTCGAGACCTTCGGCTCCTCCGGCCATGCCGACCCGCGCGCCTTCACGGTGCGCATCCCGCGGCTCGGCCGGGACATCGACGTCCCCGCCGATGGCAGCATGCTGGAGGCGCTGGAGGCTGCCGGGATCGGCGTCCTGTCGGACTGCCGGCGGGGCGAATGCGGCCTATGCGCCGTGGACGTCCTGGCGGTGGAGGGCCGGATCGACCACCGGGACGTCTTCTTCTCCGACCGCCAGCACGGTGAGAACCGCCGGCTGTGCGCCTGCGTCTCCCGCGTGGTCGGGAACAGCATCACGATCGATCCGCCCTGGCGAGGCGATGCACCGCTGGCGCCCGGCCGCGGGCCAGCAGTCGCCTCTCCAGCGTGAGCGCGAGGCGGGGTGGCAATCACCGTCCGGTATTGCGTGCGCTGCGCGGAGCGTGAAAAAGCTCCCCAGCAAAGACCGCTACGCGCTGCGCATTCCAATCGAACCATCCCTGCTCGCAGGCGAGTCGGTCCTGGTCCTTGAAGCGGGACGCCACGATCATCAACGGCGTCCGGCGGTCGCGCCCCGGATAGTGGTTTAGGAGCGACGGGGCCTGGGGGGCGGAGCGAAGCTCCTGGACGAGCGTAGCGGAGCGCCCCGGGCGGCGGCCGCGGTGATCCTTGGTAGGGTTGGGTTGTCGAGACCTCATACCGGCGCCCTGAAGGAATGCCTCAAGGGTGATGCCGTTATTGGCTTCAGCTGTGATTCGCTGATCCTGCAAAATCGGGAGGGGTCGTGTCCCATCGCGTGGTGTAGGAGCGCGATGATTCTCGGCGGGTTGGGCTGCCGGGTCAGGCTGGCACGGCCGAGAGCCTGACGGTGGCATTATCGCTGACGGTGCTGATGGCTTCCAGGGTCATGTAGCGGGCGCGCTGGGTTGCCGATTCGTCGGACTGCTCGAGGAGGATGGCGCCGACCAGGCGGACGACGGCGGCTTCGTTGGGGAATATGCCGACGACGTCGGTGCGGCGCTTGATCTCGCCGTTGAGGCGCTCGATCGGGTTGGTCGAATGCAGCTTCGTGCGGTGCGCGGCGGGGAAGTGCATGTAGGCGAGCACGTCCTCCTCG
>NZ_FOSQ01000033.1 GCF_900114315.1 Falsiroseomonas stagni DSM 19981 | reverse complement strand
CCGCCGATGTCGGTGGCGCGATGTACGTGACGACGGCCGGCGCGGTCTCCGTGACAAGACTGACGGTTGGTGACGACCTGGCCATTGCGGGCAGCGGCGCCATCACCTTTACCGGCACGACGACCGCGGCCTCGATCGACGTCTCCACGAGTGCCGGTAACATCATGGTCTCGCCGACCGCGACGATGAGCGCGGGTAACGGCCCTGTCAGCATCGAGGCGGCAGCCAGCGTTTCGCTTCACGGCGTGACTGGCGGAGCGGTTGATGTGACGGCCAACGCCGGATCGATCAGCAACAGCGGAGCAGGCTTGGCGGTTAAGGCAGATTCACTCGATCTCCATGCCGGCATCGATATTGGCAGTGCCGCCATGCCGTTCGCCGTCATGGCGACGACGATTGCACGTAGTAGGGCGACTGCGGGCTCTACCTATATCGACGTGGCGGGTTCGACGAGCATCGGAAGTGTGACTGCCGGCGGGCTTGTCGAGCTTGAAAGCACGGGGGCCGCTACGATCACGGGGACAGTTTCCGCCGGTGCGGGCGGCGGTCTCAACTCGATTACGCTGGTTACAACGGGCGGTGGGATGACAATGACGTCCGCCGCGATCATCAGCACGGATGGCGATGTTGATCTGACCACGATCGGTGGCGCCTTCACTGTCGCAACGGTGACTGGCGACGACATCACGCTGCATATTGACGGACCAGTCTTGTCGGCGCTGTCCGCGGGCTACACGAACTTCACCGGCGCAACGCTGGATGGTGTCGCTTTGGGCTCCATCGGTAGTTCTACCCTGGCGCCCATTACCATTGCGGTGGCGCGGATCGGCTCTCTGACAGCCGCTGGTTCAATCTTCCTGGTGTCCGAGAGCACGCTGTCCATCGCCACGATCGGCGCTGATGCAGCCCTCAATCTGGTCGCCTTGAAGGCGGTTCAGTTGGATACCGCCATGACCGGCGAGGGTGTCACCCTCGAGACGCAGGGCGGCGGCGCGACTGGACGCTTCACGATGGGTGCTGGCGCACTCCTCGACGCAGGAACCGGTTCTGCATCGATCACGACATCGGAGGATGCGCGACTATCCCTGGTGAAGGGCGAGTTGATTAGCATCAGCGCGGTTGGCAGCGTGCTTGAAGTCGACTCGCCTGCCCTCATTACGGCGAACACGGCGCTGGTGATCGTTTCGTCGACCGGCAGCATTGGTGCTTCATCCAGTCTGCTCTCCGTGACTACGCCGCTGATCTCCAACGTTTCCGCTGTTGCGGGCTCGATTCACCTCGATGTGTTGGGCGCAACGACACTGACAACGATGCAGGCGGCGGGCGTTGCAAAGCTAGAGTCAGACTCGAGCCTGAGCGTCACGGGCAACGTGTTTGCATCGCAGGTCTATCTTGCGGCGTTCGGGGGCGTGCTGACACTGCAGGACGGGTCGGTCGTTGAGGGCACTACGTCCGTCACGCTCACTGGTAACGGAGACGTCGGCGTATCGTCCGTCTTGGCGCCGACGGTATCCATCTGGAGCCAAACCGGGGACGTCGAAGACACGACTGCAGCCGAATTTGCGAACGTGACATCGGGCGGCACGTTGACACTCAACGCCGCCGGTAGCGCCGGCGCACCGGATGTGGCCGACCTCGACCTGGATGTGCGCCATCTCGCCGGGTGCTCGACGGGCGGTGCTGCTCACCTCGAGACGCTTGGTGCGGTGAACATCGTTGACCTGAGTGTAGGAGGAAGTCTGGTTGCAACTGCGCATGGCAGTCTGACGGTTACCCAGTCTATCGATGCCGGTTCGGTGGATCTGACTGTGCTTTCGACAGCAAATAGCGCCGGATCGTTCCTCATGGGGACCGGGTCCAGACTGATCAGCGCCGGAACCGTCGGCATTTCCGCGATGGCGGACATCTACCTCACCTCGTTGGGCGGGACGGAGGTAACGCTCACGGCAGATGGGAGTATCGTCGACAATAAGGTCGGTTCTTTCAGCAACCTGGACGGCACCATTCTGATCCTCGATGCGAAGGGCAGCATCGGTGTGTCAAGCGATAGCTCCGGCCTCGTGGTGGATGCGAATGTTCTCAAGTCGGCAACTGCCAACGGATACATCGCCATTACCGCGGCCGGGTCGCTGCAGGTCGACTACGCAACTGCAGGTCTCTCATTGGTTGTGGACGCAGGACAGGCATTGACGTTGACCGACACTGCGCGCGGTACGCACGCCACGCTCCGTACCAGGTCCGGGGACCTGGTAATGAACTCCGGCAGTCTTCTGGACGCTGGCATGGGCACGGCGACAGCGTCGGCCTACGGCAACCTGCTTGTGTCTCAGATTATGGGCAACACGGCAGTGCTGCATTCCGACACGGGCTCGATCAGCGATAATCAGGCCGGGCCCTCGCGTAATGTCAGAGCCAATTTGGTTGTTCTCTCGGCGCCGCAGGGTGGTATCGGCGGGACGGCAGCGACGCCGCTGTATATTGACTCGGCAAGCATCGCGTCTGCCACTGCGGGGGCTGGAAACGTCGCCTTGATCCTCCTGGATCCAACTGTCAGGGGGTCGTCGAATTCCATCAGCATCGGGACTGTGACGGCCACAGGCGCTGCCTCGATAGCCTCAAGTATGTCGCTGTCGATCCTCAGCGCGATTCAGGCCGCGAGCGTCGATGTTGCGGTAGATCTCGGGTCTATTGTGATGGCCTCAACGGCCATCGTGACGGCCATCGGTTCGGGCGCGGCCCGGCTTACGGCCGCCGGGCAGATGACGTTGGCCAGCGTCACGGGTGGTGCGGTTACGTTGATCAGCACCGCTGGCTCGATCGTCGATGGAACAGCAGCGGAGGCAAACAACGTCACTGCGGCATCCCTGGATCTCACCGCTGGCCGCGATGCCGGCCAGGTCGGCCTTGCCGACCTGAATGTCGCCGTTACCGGCGTGATATCGGGCAGGGTGGGGGGGGAGACGTGGCTGACTTCCTCTGGAGGTATGTCTCTCGGAGCTCTTGCGTCGGGCAAGAGCGCGACATTCAAGTCCGGCGGGGGCGTGGCCGTGTCGGGCGTCGTCTCCGGGACGGGGCTGGCGCTGACAGGCGCAGGCGGGCTCGCCATGTCCGGCAGTGCAGCGCTCAACGCCGGGGTCGGCATTGTGACCGTTGCTGCCAACGGCGACGTGAGTGTTACTCAGGTCACGGGCGGTGCCGTCTCCCTGCAGTCGTCGACTGGTTCGATTGTCGATGCGAGTTCGGATGAGGCAACAAATGTAACCGCCGCGACCCTTTCGCTGATCGCTGAGAAGGGGAGCATTGGTACAACTCTCGATGGTCTCGATGTCGGCGTCACCGGCGCGGTATCGGCGTCGGCCGGAGGGGTCCTGGCTCTATCGACTCCCGGCGCCTTGACACTGGGTGCTGTATCGGTGGGCGGCGCGTTGAGTGCCTTGTCAACGGGGTCGATATCGTTGCTCGGACTGGTCAACGCTGGATCGGCCGACCTGTTGAGTTCCGCAGGTTCTCTCAGTATGGGAAGCGCAGGCAGCGTGGCGGTGGCTGGCATCGCCCGGTTGTCAGCGAGTGCTAGTGTTTCCCTCAATCGAGTGACCGGCACTTCAGTCTACCTTACCAGTTCCGTGGGTTCGATTCAGGACACACGGAGCGATGAGAATGCCAACGTCATCGCATCGACGCTCGATCTTCGGGCTGCGCTCGACGTTGGCGCAGTCGGCGCAGGCAATCTCAATACAGCGATTACCGGTGCGATAACCGGGAGTGCACGTGGCCTTTGGCTGAGCAATGTTGGCGCGACCACCCTGGGCACGTGGAGCACTTCCGGGACGGTTACGCTTGCATCAACCGGTGCGCTTCAGCTGGATGGGACCGTTAGTGCGGCAGGCGTTGACATGGCCGCCGGGACCGCCCTGACCATGGCGGATGGTGCTGCCATTGAGGGCGGTTCGACCGCGGTTACCCTTGCCGCCACGGGGACCGTCACGCTGGGCAAGGTCACCGGTGGCACGGTAAGAATCACGTCCAGCGCGGGGTCTATTCTTGACGGCACGGCGGCGGAGGCAGCCAACGTGACCGCGAACACACTGGTGATGACGGCTAGCGGCGACATCGGCACGAGCTCGTCCGCGCTCGAGTTGGACGCCACGGCCTTGGTGTCTGCCCGCGCAGGGCGGTTCCTCTCGCTCCAAGCGACCGGAGGGCTTGTGGTCGGCACGATGACGTCGGGGAACGCCATGTCCTTGGCAGCTGTCGGCGCCATAACGCTTACGGGTGAGGTCACGGCGACATCGCTTTCCATCAACTCGGGCGCCGCGGTGATGATGCAGGGGATGTCGAGCATCGGTGCCAATGGGTCAGTTTCCGTCTACGCCACTGGCACAACGACGCTGACCCGCTTGCGTGGCAGCGACGTGAACTTGACGAGTGTTACGGGCGCCATTGTCGACGCGACTGGCACGATGGCGGCGAATGTTTCCGCCTCGACGCTGAGGATCCAGGCCGGGCTCGACATTGGAGGGGCCGGCGCCGCTGGCCTGGATGTCGCAGTGTCCGGCGCGATCAGCGGCTCGGGGCGGAATGTGTGGCTGGCCAATACTGGCGCGACGATAGTGAATGGGCTCAGGGCGACGGGCGCTATGACCTTGTCGGCGACCGGAAGTCTCTCGCTGCTCGGTGCAACCAGCGCGGCCGGCCTTACCATTTCCTCGGGTGCTGCGCTCACGATGGGCGTATCAGCCACTGTCGATGGCGGTTCTGGTGCCCTTAACATGACGTCGGTAGGCGACTTGACGTTGACGTCGATTGCCGGAGGTGCGGTCGCCCTGGTCAGCACATCCGGCTCCATCATCGATGGCAGCCCGGCAGAGGGCGCGAACATCACGGCATCGAGTTTGTCTCTCAAGGCAGCGGTTGCGGCCGGTATATCCGGAGCGGGCGACTTGGATCTCGCTGTCAGTGGATTGACGTCCGGCTCTTCCAAGTCTGTTCATCTGCAGGCAGTCGGAAGCCTGACGCTCGGTACGCTGGCCGGTACCAGTGCGCTCTCGGCAGTTGCCGGCACCTCCATCACTGTCAATGGTGGGCTGTCTGGTGTGGTATCCCTTGCCGCAGGTACGACACTGTGGATGGCCGATACGGCGACCATCCTGAGCGGCACGGCCGCCGTTACGCTTAAAGCCGGCGGTGACATGACCTTGAGTCGGGTCGTCGGCGGGGCTGTGCGACTGGAGAGCGCCGCAGGGGCCATCCTTGATGGAAACTCTGTCGAAACTGCGAACATCACGGCCGGCGCCCTGACGCTCCTTGCGTCGGGTGGATTGGGCACCATCAGCGACAGGCTCGACCTTACGACTACCGGTGCCCTTGCCGCCACTGTAGGCGGGAGTGCGTGGCTGAACAGTATTGGAGCAGTCAATGTCGGGACGCTGACAGCCGTCGGTTCCTTCGACATGTCTGCGACGGGCGCGATGACACTCAGTGGTGTCACATCAGCGGCGAAGGTTTCCATGGCGGCAGGCGGGGCGCTGACGATGCTGGCTGGCAGCGGTATCGTTGCTACTGGTGATGTCAGCCTGCGTGGGGTCTCGAATGTCACTTTGACGCGGGTCAGCGGTTCGGCGGTCACCCTGACTAGTACGACTGGATCGATCCTCGACGGCAGTGCCGATGAAGGCGCAAATGTGACCGCAGCGTCCCTGGTCTTGAGTGCCAAGCTCAACGCGGGTGTCGCGGCCGCCGGTGATCTCGATACAGCGGTTGCCGGTGCTATTTCGGGTTCCGCAGGAGCGCTATCGTTGGCCAACACCGGCGCAACCACCATCGACGCATTCGCGGCGAACGGTACGCTGACGGTATCGTCAACTGGTTCGCTGAGGCTGACTGGCAGCAACACTGCGGTTGGCGCAATTTCGCTGATTGCGGGGACTGATGCTGTTATGGCGGCGGCGACCCTGAATGCCGGTAAGGCGGCGATATCTATTTCCGCCCAGAACAACGTCACTCTCGGCCGGATGACTGGCGGTGCAGTCTCCGTGATCAGTCGTGCGGGAGCAATTCTCGATGGCACGACTGACGAAATGGCGAACATCTCCGCGTCGTCGCTTTATCTCTCGTCTGCGCTTGGGCTCGGTAATTCCGGGGCCGACGATATCGACGTGTCCTACACCGGGCTTCTGACGAAGATCACTGCGGCGGGGAAGCCGTCCTTTGTGACGCGAATTTAGCCCGCATTTTTTCACATGAGCATGGAGCTTGATGATGAGTGATACCGACATGACGGCCGCTGAACTGCCGGTCCCGGCTACGGAGGCGGAGGCGAACTCAAGGGCCGTATCCATCCGTTTCGACGACAAGGACATGGTGACGACCTACGCGAATGTAGCGAGCGTTGCCGCAACGACGGATGAAATCCTGCTCCTGTTCGGGATGAACAAGGGCTGGGCCGTTTCCGGCGCTCCAATTGAGGTGGGTCTGTCGAACCGGATCATCATAACCACGAGTGTGGCTCGCGGCCTCGTGGACACCCTTACGCGCGTCCTCAACGCGGGACGCGTCTAGCTCGGCGTGCCAGCGTCCTTTCGCGATGCTGGCAAGAGCGATCCCCACCTACATCCGCTGAGACGGGGTGTGCATGACGAACGATGCCAGCAGGAGCGGCGCCGAGACGACACCGGTGCCGGGACGGAGCGACATTTCTGCGCCATCGACTGCCGCTTGCAGCCGCCTCGTTGTTGCGTGGATGACGACGACTTGCGCCAATGTTGCCAGTGGTGCGTTCAGTTCGGACCAAGTCAACCTGCTTTTCGGCATGAACAAGGGCTGGATGGTTCCCGCTAATTCACTGGAGGTGACGCTCGCCAATCGCGTCATCATGTCGCCGACCGTTGTGCGCGGTCGGGTGGAGACGCTCACGTGTGTACTGGATACGTCTCGACGCTGACGGCAGATGGCACGAGCGGCAGGATTGGGAGATATTCATTGTCAGTGTTGGGGTTTTTGAAGTGGAGCGGATTGATCGCGCTCGCCGCGGCGGCATGGCAACCGGCCTCCGCGGAGACGACGTTGTCACTGCGGGCGTTCGCCGAGGCCGTACTGCTCGCGGACGATACCTTGGCGGGCAGGCGACTTGATATTGATATAGCGGGTGCGGATCTTCGGGGGGCACGCGGGGCATTCGAACCTTCGGCGTTCATCAATGGGCGGCGCGACCGGTCGAACGTCGAGAACACAGCGCAGGAGCGACTTCAGAGAGGCTTGTCGAATTCCTTCGATAGCAGAGTCACAGATTTCAAGGTGGGTCTCGCCTCGCGTACTGAATCGGGTGGCGATGTTGAGTTTGCCTACCGGATCGATCGTTATCGGAACAATCTTCAGCCTCAGAGCCTCTATGGGCGCGAATTCAGGTCGGTTGTCGGCGTATCGGTGACGCAGCCATTGCTGCGCGGCGCGGGACGCACCTTCAATAGAGCGCCGATCAACATCGCAGAATACGAGGAACGCCTGGCCGAGGAGATCTTCCGCCTGTCCGTCCAGCAACGGCTGGCAGACGCGGTGGGAAGCTATATCCAGTTTCAAGAGGCGACTGAGCGGGTCGAACTTCTTCGCTCCTCGCTGGAGGTTGCGGAACAGCTTGTTCGAACGGCGCAACGCATGGCGGCACTCGGCGCACGGCCAGGTTCAGCAGTCATCGAAGCGGTCGTGTTCAGGGACACCCGGCGACTGCAACTTGAACAGGCGCGGCAGGACATGGTGGAGGCGCGAGCTTCAATGCGTAGCCTGCTGCTGGCGACTGAGGGTAGGCTTCGAGATGGCCCCGTGCCCGCCGCCGTGCAGATCAGGAATGTTCCGAGGATCGGAGATCGCGCGCTGACGGTACCGGACGTCGAGTCGATGCGGAATACTGCCTTCGAACGGCGTTCGGAGAGCCGGATAGCCGCCCTTCGTGTGGCCAGGGATAGCATCCGAATATCTGCTGCGGAAAACCAGCTCCTGCCGCAGTTGGATATCACGGCACGCTACGACCTGGATGGCCTTTCGGATTCGGCCCAGTCCTCCGTGGGGCGGGCCGCGCGTGGGCCCAATCGCGTATGGGGCGTTGGTATCGAGTTGCGAGTACCGCTGCAGGGAAATCAGCGTGCGCGGGCTGATCACGACGCCGCGCGACTGCGTCGAGATCAGTCGGAACTCGCGCTTGTTGCCGCAAGGCAGAGGATCGCTAATGAGGTCGAGAGCACCCGCGAAGCGGCAGAGGGTGCTGTGAGGCAGTTGGAGAGCCAGCGCGCGCTTGTCATGAGCCAGCGTGAACTGTTGCGTTCGGCCGACGTACAAGCGGAGGGCGGACGCATGTCTGGTGTTGAACTGCAGCGGCGGCGCCTGGAGTTACTCCAGGCCGAGGAGCAATTGTTGTCACGCAAGGCCGCCGCATATCGGGCACGGTTCGCGATTGCGTTCACGAGCGGGAGACTGGCTGAAGAGCTGGAGCGCGACTGATGTTGTTACGTTTTCGGGAGATGCTTTGCCTTCTTCTGCTGCTTTCGGCCCATCCCTCTTTTGCTCAGGACATTTGGCTTCCAGGATACACGCGGCCGCTCTTCGACCTCAATCTATCGCTCCCCGTTACCGGGCGGATCGAGGAGTTGTTGGTGCGTGAGGGTGACCGCGTAGAGCCCGCCGCGCGCCTCTTGGCTGTTGATAGCAATCTCGAAGCGATGGAGGTGCGTCGGAGGCGTGCGATCCTTGAGAGCCGGGCCGAACTGTCCGGTGCACTAGCGCGGCAGCCGCTTATCCTCGCCCAACTGCGGGCGGCACGATCGATGCATGCAAACGGGGTGGCCATCAGCCGAGAGGATCTCCAGGCACGCGAGCTTGCCGCCATCGTCGTTGCAACAGAGATCGAGGTCAGGCGGGCGCAAAAGCAGATGGAACTGGTCGACTACGAGATCGCCGGAGAGGTACTCGAGCGGCGCTCTTTGCGCGCCCCGATCGCGGGCCGTATCGCTCGCGTTATGCGTTTCCCCGGCGAGAGTGTTCTGGCCAACGAGCCGATCATTCGGCTCGTCGTCGTTGATCGCCTTCTGTTTGTCGGGGCGTTTGAGGCACGGGTGGCTGCACGATTTAGGTTGGGGGCGTCGGTATTGGTCAGTGTCGACGATGTAGCGGGGGAAGTCGAAGTTCTCGGAACCGTAACGCTAGTTGGCCCCGTAGCTGACCCTGCTAGCGGCCTCGTTGAAGTGCGTGTCGAGTTTGCGAATAGCAACGAGTCGTTGCGTGCCGGCGTACCCGCGCGTTTGCGCTTGGTCGACTGACGGCCCCGCAGCCTTCGCGGTCTGCGCCGGTAGATCATGCCCCATGGCGTGGTGTAGGAGCGGTGCTTCTCGGCGGGGGCAGTCGCTGGTCAGGCGGTCACGGCGGGCGGGCTGACGGTGGTATGGTCACTCATGGAGCCGATGGTTGCCAGGGTCACGAAGCGGGCGCGCTGGTTGGCCCAGTCGTCTGACAGTTCGAGGAGATCGGCGCCGATGAGGCGGGTGATGGCGCCCTCATTCGGACAGATGCCAACGACATCGGTGGTGCGCTTGATTTCGCCGCTGAGGCGCCTGATCCGGTTGGTGCTGTAGATCTTGGCGCGGTGCTCGCGCGGTGACTCCGCGTAGGCCAGCACGTCATGCTCGGCGGCGTCCATCAGTTCGGCCAGCTTTGGCACTTTCGGGCGAAGTGGGTCGGCGACGCGGCGCCACGGCGCGTCGGCGGCGGGTGCATCGGCGTCGGCTAGCTGTCGTTGCTATGGAGGTTGTCCCTCCGGGGCTGAGTTGGTTGGCTGTGGTTGCGAGGCCAACACCCAGCAACTCGGAGCCCCGGATGGACAGCCATGAGAATGCCCGAACCACGCCGCATGGTCGAATGCTGATTGTGCAGCGGCTGGCGGCGGGGCAGCCGGTTGGCGCTGTCGCCGCGGCCCTGGGGCTGAGCGCCAAGACGGTCCGCAAATGGCGCGACCGCTTTGCCGCCGAGGGCTTGCCCGGTCTGCGTGACCGGTCCGCCAGACCGCTTTGCAGCCCAAGGCGCCTGCCTCCCGAGAGGACCGCCCAGATCGAGGCTCTGCGCCGTCAGCGCCGGACCGGACCTGCCATCGCCCGCCAGCTCGGCATCCCCACCTCCACCGTCGGGTTGGTGCTGCGGCGTCTCGGCCTCAACCGCCTCAAGGCACTGGACCCGAAGCCCGAGATCATCCGCTACGAGCGCGAGCATCCAGGCGAGCTGGTCCATATCGACATCAAGAAGCTTGGCCGCATCGACGGTATCGGCCACCGCATCACCGGCGATCGCCACGGCCAGAGCGGCAAGCGCGGCACCGGATGGGAATTCCTCCACGTCGCCATCGACGACGCCTCTCGCCTCGCCTTCACCGCCATGATGCCCGACGAAAAGAGGGAAAGCGCCGTGGCCTTTCTCGATGCCGCCATGGCCTGGTTCAAGGCGCATGGCGTTACCGTCCAGCGCGTCATGACCGACAACGGGTCAGCCTATCGGAGCACACCCTTCGCCAAGGCCATCGCGGCGTATGGCCTGCAGCACAAGCGCACCCGACCCTACACGCCGAGGACCAACGGCAAGGCCGAACGCTTCATACAGACCAGCATCCGCGAATGGGCCTATGCCACGCCCTTCCGAAGCTCGGATGAGCGAACCCGCGCCATGCGCCCCTGGCTGCACGACTACAACACCGCCCGCCCACACTCCGCCCTGAAGGGAAAACCTCCCCTCAGCCGCATCAACAGGGACAACGTCCTTGGCAACGACAGCTACGGCGGTGCCAAGCCAGGCGGAGACCGGGCGGCGCTGCGTCTTGCCGGGATGCGCCGTCCCATTGCGCATGAAGTGGACGCGTCAGCACTGCCAGGTCGCCTGCAGCGGTTCTGCATCAGAGGATGTCTCGAGCAGCCCTCGCTGGGCCATCGTTTCGTCGGTCATCGTGGGGGTCTCCTGGTCGCAGGTCTGATACCGGCGCCCCTAAACAGTGACCTGTGCCCAGTCGCGTGTGGCGATTGAGGTGATGCGGGCTGGATCGTCGGTCAGCGCATTCCATGCCGTGC
>NZ_FOSQ01000043.1 GCF_900114315.1 Falsiroseomonas stagni DSM 19981 | reverse complement strand
GGGCGCGGGCGTGGACATCAACACCCTGGCCCTCGCCCCGGTGGGCGGTGCCAGCGGCGCGGTGACGCTGAGCGGCCAGCAGAGCATCAATGGCGCCGGGAGTTTCTTCAGCGGCAACTTCGGCACGGTGGTGCCCATTGTCACCAACCAGATGGTCGCCTCCACGGTGGCGGGGACCCTCGCCGCCGTGGCCGCGACCCAGCCCGCCGCTGGCGGCGTGATCGGCGGCGGTACTCTCGCCTTCGATGCGCCCCGCTACTTCGTGAATGGCGCACCGGCCGCGGCTGATGTCGGCCTGTCCAATGTCGGCCAGACGATCGCGACCGCCTACAACCGCGTCGATGCGGGCAACATGGCCATCACCGCCCTGCCGGCCAGCGGCAGCGGTAACGGCACGGGCTTCTCGCAGGTTGCGAACGAGATCGGTGTGATCTCCGGCGTGTTGCAGGTCGGGATCACGCCGGCCACTGGGCCCACGCCCTACAGTTTCGCCGCGCTCAACAACGCCCTGGCGGATACGGTGGCCGGCCGCGCCAGCATCGATGGGCTTGCCCAGAACTACCAGATGACGGCGAATACCCTGAGCTCCAGCGCCAATGTCACGGGTGGCTTCACCCAGACGGCGAATACGCTGAACTTCGCCGCCGGCGTCGCGGCACCTGGCGGCTTCACCACCGGCATCGTGATCCAGGGTAGTGGCGGTCCGGCCTTCTCCTCGGCGGGTCAGCCCTATGAACTCGCGCTGCAGAATACCGGCGCTGGCCTTCAGACCAACAGCGCGCTCGCCATGAGCTACCTGGGTGGCAATGCATCGCTGGCCGGGACGACGCAGCGCACCAACGTGCTGTCGAACGTCCTGTCCACCACCGGTGCTCTGGCCACCACCTCCGCCGGTGCGGTTGAGCAGAACCTGGGTGAAATCAACGGCTACGGCGGCACGGGCGCCATGCAGTCGCTGGGTGCGGTGTCGGGCAACACCTCGGGCAGCGGTCTCGCCTCCGCGACCGGCTATCGCCAGGATATCGGCCTGACGGGCAACCTGGTTGCCGC
>NZ_FOSQ01000034.1 GCF_900114315.1 Falsiroseomonas stagni DSM 19981 | reverse complement strand
CAGCCGTCATGTCGCTCCAGGCGCCCATGCCGTCATCACTCTCGATGGCGCGGGCTGGCACCAGACCGGCGGCAAGCTCCAGGTCCCGGAGAACATCAGCCTGCTACCATTGCCGCCCTACTCGCCCGAGTTGAACCCGGTCGAGAACGTCTGGCAGTTCCTGCGCCAGAACCAGCTCAGCAACCGGGTCTACGAAACCTACGACGCTATCGTCGATGCGTGCTGCGATGCCTGGAACGCCCTCATCAACGATCCAAGCCGCATCACCTCCATCGCCACCCGCGACTACGCACAGGTCAACCGTTGAGGGCGTTGGTATAACCCCTTTAAGCCGATTATGCCGATTAGGTGCATTTAGCACCGTTTTCGCGCGCCGATTTGGGACAAATTCACGGCGCGACGGTGCCGGCCGGGCGCAACTGTGGCGCTGGTATTCAGAACATAGCAGGAACATCAGCGGCGGCGCCAGCGAAAAAGCCGGTCAGCGGACCTCGATATTGTCCCCGTCCAGCAGGTCCAGCGTCACGCCGCGCAGGATGACGCTGTCCGCCCCGAGGGTCAGCAGCACATCGGCGCCGGACTGCACCATGGCGGCCTTGGCGGCGGCGACATCGGCGAAGCCGTGGCCGGCGATCACCAGCCGGTCCTCCACCAGGTTGAAATCGGTGATGAGGTCGAGGTCGGGATCGTCGTACCAGCCCGGCCGTCCGGCGCTGTCCCTGTCCAGCACGAACTCATCGGCGCCGTCGCCGCCGGTCAGCGTATCCCCGCCCAGCCCGCCATCCAGCGTATCGGCCCCGGCGCCACCCACCAGCAGGTCCGCGTTGAACTGGCCGCGCAGCAGGTCCTCGCCCTGCCCACCCGACAGCGTGTCATCGCCCTTGCCGCCATCCAGCGTATCGGCCCCGCCCAGGCCGTTCAGGGCATTGGCGCCGGTGTCGCCGATGATGATGTTCGCGCCGTCATGGCCGGTGCCGGTGGCGCCGAAGAGGCGGAGATTCTCGACCCCCGCGCCCAGCACATGGTCGATGCGGCTGACGACCCAGTCGGCGCTGCCGCCGCCCGGAAGCTCGGTCACGACATCGCCGGCCTCATCGACCTCATAGCTGTCATTGCCGAGGCCGCCCGCCATCGTATCGGCGCCCGCGCCGCCGTAGAGCGTATCGGCGCCGATCCCGCCCAGCAGCTCGTCATCCCCCTCCGCGCCGAAGAGGCGGGAGGCGTTGTCGTCGCCCTGGATCGTGTCGTCGCCGGCACCGCCATACACCGCGCCGGCGACGCCGGTGACCTCGATCAGGTCGTCGCCCTCCCCGCCATCGACGCGGTCGGGGTTGCCGGTCACCGCGATGGTGTCGTTGCCGAGGCCGCCCTGGACCACGATGACGCGGCCGCCGGCGATGATGCTGTCATCGCCCTCCCGCCCATCCAGCATCGCGGCGCCGGCTTCGGTGGAGAGCGTGTCATTGCCCCAGCCACCGAAGATCTGATCCTCGGCATGGCCACCCACCAGGCTGTCATCGCCGCCGCCGCCGAACAGCGTGGCGCCGCTGCCGCCGAGGTTCCGCAGCAGGTCGAAGCCGCCATTGCCGTTGAGATACTGCGCGCCATGCGCCGTCAGCGTGTCGTCGCCCGCCCCGCCAAGGAGGGTATCGGCCCCGGTGCCGCCATGGATGACGTCATTCGCGCCCTCACCCATCAGCAGGGAGGGGCCGGTGCCGCCGGTGATCGTATCCGCGGCCAGGCCGCCGGCGAGCGTGGCGCCGCCGGCGCCCATGTCCCGCAGCACGTCCCGGCCGGCATCGCCGCGCAGCAGGTTGGCGCCGCCCGCTTCCAGCGTGTCCTCCCCCACCCCGCCGGAGAGTGTGCTGGCGCCGCTGCCACCGGCCAGCGAATCGTGGTCGGCATCGCCGGAGAGGCGGGACGCGCCGGTGCCGCCCGTGAGGGTATCCCTCCCGTCGCCGCCGGAAAGGGTGGCGCCGATCATGCCGTCGTCCCGCAGCAGGTCGTGCCCGGCATCGCCCTGGGCCTGGTTGGTGCCGTAGGCGACCAGCGTGTCGTTGCCGATGCCGCCGGAGAGCGTGCCGGCGCCGGCCGTGCCGGTGATGCTGTCATGCCCCGCGCCGCCATCCAGGCTGGCCGCGCCCGTGATGGTGGTGGCGAGGCTGTCGTCGCCATTCCCGCCCGAGAGAGTCGCGCCGCCGGTCAGGAAGTCGTTGCCGCGGCCGCCGGAGAGCACGGAGCCGTCGAGGCCGATCAGCGTGTCCCGGCCATCCCCGCCGTCGAGGAGAAGCCCGCCCGAGAGATAGTCGTTGCCCGTGCCGCCATCGAGCGTGGCCGTCGCGCTGCCCAGCAGCGTGTCGTCATCCGCGCCGCCGGAGAGGCTGACGGCGCCGGGCAGGGTGGCGCCGAGGATGTCATTCCCCGCCCCGCCATCCAGCACATCGCCCGCCATGCCGAGCAGCGTGTCGTTCCCGCCCTCGCCCTGGAGGGTATCGGCCTCCGCCCCGCCCTCCAGCAGGTCATGGCCGCCGCCGCCGCGGAGGAGGTCCGCGCCGTCGCCGCTGAAGACGCTGTCGGCGCCGTCGCCGGCGGCGATCCGGTCGGCACCCCCGAAGCCCCAGATGGAATCGCCGGCATCGCTGCCGGTGATGGTGTCGGCGGCATCGCTGCCATAGACGCCCTCGAATCCGCCGGCCAGGCTGTCCGTGCCGCCGGTTCCATCCGTCGCGATGCCGGTGGCGAGGTCGATGGCCGTGCCGGTGGCGGCGGCCAGGTAGGAGAGGATGTCGGCGGTGCCGTCGCCGCCCGCCAGCGTATCGCCGCCCGCGCCGCCCGCGACGGTGTCGTTCCCCGTGCCGCCATCCAGCAGGTCATGGCCCGTGCCGCCCTGCAGCACGTCCTGCCCGCCATCGCCGCGGAGCGTCGAGGCGCCGGTGCCGCCATCCAGGTAGTCCTGCCCCTCGCCACCCGAGAGGGAGGCGCCATCGGCGCCGGCGAAGAGGCTGTCATCGCCCCCCATGCCCGACAGCGTGTCGATGCCCGCGCCGCCCTGGAATTCGTTCGCCGCATCGGTGCCGGTGATGAGGTCGGCATAGGCGGAGCCGGTGACCTTCTCGAAATTCGCGAGGCCGCCGGTGGCGAAGGCCCCCTCCCCGAAGGTGAAGCCGGCCAGGTTGACGGTGAAGACGCTGCCCGCGGCGGCGCCCGAGGAGGCCGGGGTGACGCCGGAGAAGTCGATGCGGTCGATGCCGTCGCCGCCATCGATCTGATCCTCACCGGCGCCATTGGCGATGTAGTCGTCGCCGGCGCCGCCATCGATCAGCTCGTAGCCCGTGCCGCCGATCAGCGTGTCGTTGCCCTCCGCGCCGCGCAGCGTATCGGCATCCACGCCGCCCAGCAGGACGTCATCGCCTTCGCCGCCCCAGAGGCTGTCGGCGCTTTCCCCGCCATCGAGGTTGTCGTTCCCCGTGCCGCCATCGAGGGTATCGACATCAAGCCCGCCGCGCAGCGTGTCCTGCCCCGCGCCGCCTTCAAGGCTGTCCGCGCTGGCATCGCCGGACAGCACATCATGCCCATCGCCGCCCAGCAGCGTGTCGGGCGCATCGCCGCCCGAGAGGGTGTCGTCCCCGCCATCCCCGCGCAGCTCATCCTGGCTTTCCGCGCCATCGAGCAGATCGTTGCCGGCGCCGCCTTCGAGCGTATCGCCATCCAGCCCGCCGGATAGCGTATCGGCGCCGTCGCCGCCGGACAGGCTGTCCGTCCCCTGTTCGCCGTTCAGCTGGTCCTGGCCCGCTCCGCCATCCAGGGAATCGGCATCGTCGCCGCCATTGAGCGTGTCGGCACCGTCGCCGCCCAGCAGGCTGTCCGTCCCGGCCTCGGCATTCAGCAGGTCGGCATCGCCGCCGCCTTCCAGCGTATCGCCATCCGACCCGCCATTCAGCGTATCGGCGCCCGCGCCGCCGGCCAGCCAGTCCGTGCCGTCATCGCCATTGACCTCGTCGTTGCCCGCGCCGCCATCGAGGCTGTCGGCGGCGATGCCGCCGGAGAGCGTATCCTGTCCATCGGCGCCGTTCAGGCTGTCCGCGCCTTCGTCCCCGAACAGGCGATCCTCGCCGGTGCCGCCATCCAGCGTATCGGCGGCTTCCCCGCCGAAGATTGTGTCCGCATCGGAGTCGCCGAGGATCGAATCGGCGCCGTTGCCGCCGAACAGGCTGTCCGCCCCCGGGCCGCCATAGAGGGCGTCATTATCCTCCAGCCCGAAGATGGTGTCGGCACCCGCGCCGCCGACCAGGACGTCATTACCCTCATCGCCATGCAGGCGATCATCGCCGGCGTCGGCGTCCAGCGTGTCATGCCCGCGCAGGCCGAACATCGTATCGGCGCCGGTGCCCGGGGCGCCGCCGGTGACGTCGATGGACTGGAAGAGGGGGGTGGCGACGTCGTCGCCGTCACCGCCGACGATCACGGGCATGGGGGAATCCTGGCAGCAGGGCAGCACGTAGCGACGGCACTATCGACCGGATCGGCCCGGCTCCGCAACGCAGTGCCTGCGTGGCGGGCCGGGCGGCGCGGATCAGGCGTCCCGGGGCTGCGCACCGACGGGGGAAGACCAGGCGGGGGAGGACCAGGCCGGGGCGGGCAGCGCGGGCGGTGACGCCGCCGGGATGACGGCAGCGGGCTCCGCGATGCCGGTCGCGGCCAGGATATGGGCTTCGAGCGCGGCGCGGAGATCATCGCCCGGCCAGTTGCCGGGGCCGATGCTGCCCTGCCGCCGTTCTCCGTCCGGGGCCAGGCCATCGGGCCGGGTGGCGAGGGTGGCGAAGCGCAGCAGGGTGCTGGCCGGAACGCGGACGCCCTTCTCGGCCTGGACGGGGGCGATGATGGCGCTGCCATCCGCTTCCAGCGTGACGGTGACGGGACCGAAGATGCCGGTTGCGGTGACGGCTTCCGCCAGGCGGCGGGCTTCCATGCGGGCCGCTTCCTCGAAGGGGGAGCGCAGCAGCGGCGGCAGGTCCCCGGCGGGGACGTCGGGGCCCAGCTGGGCATGGCCCGCCAGGGCGGGATCGCGGGGGCGGCGGCTGACGGGGGTGCGGGCGGCGCCGACGGGCAGGGGGGCGGTGGCGACGGCGAGGAGCATGTCCTCCCGCGCGATCCGGCCCGGGGCGGCGGCGGCGAGGGTGGCGCGTTCGGTCGGGAAGAGGACGGCGTGACCCCAGAAGCAGGTGACGAGGCCCATGCCGCCGAGCGCCAGTTCGACGGGCAGGGGGAGGTGGGCGAGGGCCATGATCAGGCCCGTCCAGAGGGCGACGCCGGTGAGACCGAGGAGCCAGAAAGCCAGCTTGGGCAGCCCGCGCATGACACTCTCCCGATGCAGAGACGGACCAAATCGCGCCTCTTAAGTTATTTTTTAGATATCGCTGGGCGGGGAGGTCAAGCGGAATCGACCGATTATGCCTAATCGGGCGCATTATCTTATTATTTGGATAAAATCGCCGGGTGTGACGGGATGCGCCAGCCCGCCGCCCCCCCCGGCAGGAGGGGCGGCGATGCCGTCAGCGATTGGCGGCGGCGGCGATCCGGGTGAGTGACTCGGTGCGGCCGAGCGCCACCAGCACCGCGTCGATCGGCGGCGACTGGGTGCTGCCGGTCAGCGCGACGCGCAGCGGCTGGGCGACCTGGCCGAGCTTCACGCCCTTCACCTCCGCATAGTCGCGCAGCCAGCGCTCCAGGTCCTGCTTCTCCCACGGGGCGTCGGCCAGGAACTGGGCCAGGTCGGCCAGGCGGGCGCGGGCTTCGGGGGTGAGGAGGGCGGCGGCCTTGGCATCGGGCTCCGGCGCGCCGTCACCGATCGCGAAGATCGTGGCGGTGGCCAAATCGTCGATGGTGCGGGCGCGTTCCTTCAGGTCCGGCATCAGGGCGCGGATGCGGGCGGCGGCGGTGGTGCCGAAATCGATGCCGCGCTTGGTCAGCCGGGCGGTGACCTCATGCAGCAGGCGGTCGTCATCGGCGGCGCGGAGATAGACGGCGTTCACATGGGACAGCTTGGCGTAGTCCATGCGCGACGCCGCGCGGCCGACATCCTTGAGGTCGAAGAGCTGGATCGCGCGGTCGCGGGGCACGATCTCCTCATCGCCGTGCCCCCAGCCGAGGCGCAGCAGGTAGTTGCAGACGGCTTCCGGCAGCAGCCCCTGGTCCCGGAATTCAAGGGCACCGACCGCCCCGTGGCGCTTGGAGAGCTTGGCGCCATCCGCGCCATGGATGAGGGGGATGTGCGCAAAGGCCGGGCGGCGCCAGCCCATCGAATCATAGACCATGCATTGACGAAACGTGTTGGTGAGGTGGTCGTCGCCGCGGATGACATGGGTGATGCCCATGTCGTGGTCATCCACCACCACGGCGTGGAGGTAGGTGGGCGTGCCGTCGGAGCGCAGGATGATCATGTCGTCCAGCTCCGCGTGGTTCACGCGGACATCGCCCTGCACCAGGTCGGGGACCAGCGTCTCCCCACCCTTGGGCGCCTTGATGCGGATGGCGGGGGCGATGGAGGGGGCCTGGGACGGGTCGATCCCGATCCAGCGGCTGCCATCATATTTGAAGGGGCGCTTCTGGGCCTCGGCTTCCGCCCGGGCGGCGGCGAGTTCCTCCGGCGTGTCATAGGCGAGATAGGCCTGGCCCTTGGCGAGCAGCTCGCGCGCGACCTCGGCGTGCCGGGCTTCCCGGGTCGATTGCATCACCGGGGGCTCGTCCGGGGAGAGGCCGAGCCAGGCCAGGCTTTCGAGGATCTGGTCAACGGCCTGCTGGGTGCTGCGGGACTTGTCCGTATCCTCGATGCGCAGGAGGTACTGGCCGCCATGGCGGCGCGCGAAGAGGTAGTTGAACAGCGCCGTGCGGGCACCGCCGATATGGAGGTAGCCCGTGGGGGAGGGGGCGAAGCGGGTGCGGACCGACATGGCTTCCAGTTCCGGAAACGGCGAGGCAGGGCCGTCCGGGTAGCGCAGATCGGCGCCCGCCGGAACTGCCGGCGGGCGCCGATCACCGCGCTACATGGAACGGGGACCGAAATCCCAGGGCGCGCGGTTGGCTTCCTGCGCCGCATCCATCCGCGTCAGGCCGATATCCTTCAGCATGTGGTCATCCATCTCCGCGAGGTAGCGGCGGGTGGTGACGGCACGCAGCGCCTGGCCGAGCCAGTCCAGCCAGGTGTGGCCCCCGGCGGCCTTGCGGCGGAGGGCGCGGCCGCTCTGCCGCAGGGCGCCTGGAGAGATCACGAAGCCGGACATGGTCTGATTTCCTTCTGCTGCCGGCCCCCGGGCCGGGGGCTGGCGTGTGGTGGCACCGGAAGGATCGGATAGCGGGAAGGATCAGTAAAACGAGTTCTGTTGACGTCACGCATCAGGATTGTTGATGATGGGTCCATGGCAGCCCCACCCCCTGGCCTCGACCCCGACCTGCTGCGCAGCTTCGTGCTGATTGCGGAGGGAGGGTCCTTCACCCGCGCCGCGGAACGCGTCGGGCGGACGCAGAGCGCGATCTCCATGCAGATCCGGCGGCTGGAGGAGATGCTCGGCCATCCCCTGCTGATGCGCACGCCGAAGGGGGTGCAGCCCACGCCGCAGGGCGCCTGGCTGCTGGACCGGGCGCGGGAGATGCTGGCGCTGAACGACGAGATCATCGGCAATTTCCGCGCGCCGCCGATGGTGGGGACCGTGCGGCTCGGCACGCCGGACGACTACGCGCTGAACTGGCTGCCGCAGATCCTCGCCCGCTTCGCGGAGACCTATCCGGCGGTGGAGCTGGACGTGACCTGCCTGAACTCGGACGTGCTGGCGGAGCGGTTCCGGGAAGGGCGGCTCGACATGACCCTGCTGACGGAGGGGCATGAGGCGCCGGACAGCGCCGCGCAGCGCATCTGGCGCGGGCCGTTGCGCTGGGTGGGCAGCCCGCGGCATGGGCTGCACCGGCGGGAACCGCTGCCCCTGGCGCTGGCCTTGCCGGCCTCCGACTGCCCCTGGCGGAATGCGGCGCTCGGCGCGCTGCGCAAGGCGGGACGGGCGGCGCGCGTGACCTACAACTCCGCGACCCAGACCGGGTGCTTCACCGTGGCGCTGGCCGGCCTGGCGCTGACGGTCAGCACGCCGACAACGCTGCCGGAGGGGCTGTCCTGGATGGGGGAGGGGGAGGGTCTGCCGGCCCTGCCGGAGATGGGCATCCTGCTGCTGCGTCACGAAGCCGCGATGGGCGTGCCGGCGGCGGATGCGCTGGCGCGCCACATCGCGGAGGGATTCGGCCGGGCGGGCGTGCCGATCGCGGCGTGATGGATCAGTTCGCATCTTGATCGACCGGCCCCGCCATGCGGCAATGGGGCCAAGGGATCGGGGAGAACCAAGATGATGAAGCGTCGCAACCTGCTGGCCGTCGCATCCATGGGCGCGGGCTTGGCCGTGCCGCATGTCGCCGGCGCGCAGGGCGCCTGGCCGGACCGGCCGATCCGCATCATCATCCCCTTCCCGCCGGGCGGGTCGAATGACACGGTGGCCCGCATCCTGCAGCCGAAGATGCAGGAGATCCTGGGCCGGCCGATCGTGGTGGAGAACCGGGCCGGTGCCTCGGGGTCCGTCGGCAATGGGGAGGCCGCGCGGGCGGCGCCGGATGGCTACACCTGGTGCCTGGCGAACGACACGCTGGCCACCAACGACACGCTGATGCAGCTGCCCTACCGCGCGGGGGAGAGCTTCACCTATTGCACCGTGGTCGGCACCTGCCCCTACGCGCTGGTGACGCATCCGCAGCAGCCCTTCCAGAATTTCGGCCAGATGGTCGCGGCGGCGAAACGGGCACCGAAGACGCTGAACTACGCGACCACCGGCGTCGGCAGCGGGGCGCATATCGCGACCGTGCTGCTGCAGCAGCGCGGCGGCTTCGAACTGGAACACGTGCCCTATCGCGGCGGCGGGCCGGCCCTGCAGGACAGCCTGGCGGGCCATGTGCCGCTGTTCATGTCCAACATCGTGATCATCCTGCCCCATATCCGGCAGGGGTCGCTCCGGCCGCTCGGCATCACGCAGAAGACGCGCAGCCGCTTCCTGCCGGATGTCGTGCCCTTCGCCGACCAGGGCTTTCCGGATTTCGAGGCCCTGACCTACTGGGTGCTGGTCGGGCCCGCGCGGATTCCGGCGCCGATCACGGCCCGGATGCAGCAGGCGGTGGCGCAGGCGCTGCAGGACACGAACGTCCAGGCCCGCATGGCCGACCAGGGTGCGGAGATCGTCGCCAGCAGCCCGCAGCAGACCGAGGCCTTCGTCCGGGCCGAGATCGACAAATGGGGCGCGGTGATCCGGGACAACAACATCCGCGCGGATAGCTGACGCGCGCGTGCCCACGCGGTCGCTTGTGCGCGGCCGCGGGGGGTGGCATGTGGCGGGAAAGGGCCGTTGCCCGCCATTTCCGGGGAGGAATCCTGCGCATGTTCCAGCGCCGCACTCTGATCGCCTTGTCCGCCATGGGGTCCGCCGCGGGTATCGCCGCGCCGTCCATCCTGCGGGCGCAGGCCACCTGGCCGGACCGGCCCATCCGCCTGATCGTCCCCTGGGCGCCCGGCGGGTCCACCGACACGATCGCCCGCCTGTTCCAGCCGCGGCTCGCCGCCGTGCTCGGCCAGCCCGTGGTGATCGAGAACCGGGGCGGGGCTTCCGGTGCCATCGGGGCGGCGGAGGCGGCGCGGGCGCCGGCGGATGGCTCCACCTGGATGTTCCAGTACGACAATGAGGGGCCGAACCAGACCCTCATGCGCCTGACCTACCGGACGCTGGACGCCTTCGCGCCGGTCAGCCTGGTGGCGACGGGGCCGCTGGCCATGGTCTGCCATGCCTCGACCCCCTTCCGGACCTTCAGGGACGTGGTGGAAGCGGCGAAGCGGGAGCCGGACCGGTACAATTACGCGACCTCCGGCGCCGGGGGGCTCGCGCATATCGCGACGACGCTGCTGCAGCAGCAGAACGGCTTCAAGCTGACCCATGTGCCCTATCGCGGCGGCGGGCCGGCCGTGACGGCGGCGGTGGCGAATGAGGTGCCGCTGTTCATGACGAACGTGGTCATCGTCTCCCAGCACATCCGGGCGGGCACGCTGCGGCCGCTCGGCGTCACCACGCGGACGGAAAGCCGGCACGTGCCGGGGGCGCCGAGCTTCGCGCAGCAGGGCTTCGGCGATTTCGAGGCGCCGACCTGGTGGGCCATGTTCGGACGGGCGGGCACGCCGCAGCCGATCCTGGACCGGATGCACGCCGCGCTGACGCAGGTGCTGCGGGAGCCGGAGGTGAAGGCGCGGATCGAGGAGCAGGGCTGCGACATCCAGGCCAGCGACCCCGAGACCTGCCGCCGCTTCGTGGCCAATGAGATCGAGCGCTGGGGCCAGGTGATCCGCGACAACAACATCCGCGCGGATAGCTGAGCGGGCGCGATCCTCTTTTTCTGGGGATAATTCGCGGGCGATGAGGGGGGGCGGGCCGGCATGGCCCGCCCCCTTCCTTCATCCGGGCCAGGTTTTCCCTGGGTTTCCAGCCCGGCCGGGCGGGTTCCAGGGCCAGTTTGACAGTTTGGGGTGTGGCGGATAGAAAGCGCCCACCAACGACGAGGTGGCCTTGAAGACCGGCGGAACTTCCGCTAGCTTCTCTGGCCCGCCCCGGAGGCGGTTTCGAGACAGGCAGGACCTGGTGCCCTGAGAGGGGATCGGGTTCGGGTTTGTCTCGGTTGTTCATTCAAGCTGTGTATCTGTTGAGGGAAGATAGTATGGTTGCCTTTTGGCTTCCTGCTGCTTCTGCTTTGTGTCGCGAGAGCGGTGCGGGGTGGTGGTGGAACGGGGGGAAGGGTGGCCGGATGGAAGTTTATGGTCAGTGTATGAGTTGGGCGGGTAAGGATCGCTGGATGCGGTAGGGCTGAGATGCCTTGCT
>NZ_FOSQ01000036.1 GCF_900114315.1 Falsiroseomonas stagni DSM 19981 | reverse complement strand
AGCCGCGCCACCAGCGCGGCGAGGAAGCCCGCCGCCTGGTTCAGCCGGTACTTGACGCCGGGATTGCTGAGCTCGGCGATCCCCCGCAGCGCCGCCCACGCCGCCGTCTGCCGCAACGACAGCCCGCCCGGGCCGCGGGCGAGCGCGATCCGCAGCAAGCCGGCGCCATCCACCACCTCGCGCCGCCGCTGGATCGCCTTCGTCTCCAGCGCCAGCGCGTCGAGGTCGAGACCCGGCGGGAGACGCGCCAGCAACTCCGGAAACTGATCGTGCAGGGCAGGGGTCGGATCGGACATCCGCCCCCAGAATCAGATCCAACCGCGTCGGGGCAAGACCTATTTTAGCGCGTATGGGGGAGACCCCCCTGGACCATCGTCAATATCCCCGCGGTCCAGGGTCCCGCTGGACCCTGGCATGGGGGGTACGGGGGGAACAGCGTTCCCCCCGGGCCAGTCGCCCCCCTCACCGCGGCGCGGCCGAGGCGCGCCCGCGCTCGATCTCCCGCCACCGCGCCACGTTCCGGTTGTGCTCCTCCAGCGTGCGGGCGAAGGCGTGGCCGCCGGTGCCGTCGGCGACGAAGAAGATGAAGTCCGTCGCCTCCGGCCGGGTTACGGCGCGCAGGCTGTCGCGGCCCGGGCTGGCGATCGGGCCGGGGGGCAGGCCGCGGATGCGGTAGGTGTTGAAGGGGTGGTCGCGGTCGAGGTCGGCGCGAGTCAGCGGGCGTTCCAGCACCCCGCCATCGGCGGCGGCGTAGGCGGCGGTCGGGTCCGATTGCAGCATCATCCCGCGGCGCAGCCGGTTGATGAAGACGCCGGCGACGCGGGCGCGTTCATCGGCGCGGCCGGTCTCGCGTTCCACGATGGAGGCGAGGATCAGCGCCTCCCGCGCCGTGGTGATGGGCAGGCCGGGCTGGCGGGCGGCCCAGATTTCCGCGAGTGCCTGGTCCATGGCCTGTTCGGCGCGGCGGACGAGGGAGGCGCGGGTGTCGCCGAACTGGTAGCTGTAGGTCTCGGGCAGGATCTCGCCCTCCGCGATCTCGGGCATCTCGCCCGTCAGCCCTTCGGTCCGTTCCAGCAGGGCGGCGATCTGGCGGGCGGTCAGGCCCTCCGGGATGGTCACGCGGCGCTGCACGGGGCGGGCCTTGCGCAGGATCTCCAGCACATCGCGCAGGCTGGCGCGGGCGGGGAAGACGAATTCGGCGGCACGCACGGCGCCCTGGCCGCGCGTCAGCCAGATGGCGGCGAGGAAGGCGCGGGGGTCGGCGATGACGCCACGTTCCGCCAGGGCTTCGGCGATGATGGTGGTGCCGCCGCGGGGGACGACGACCTGCGCCGGTTCGGCCAGCGGGCCGGGGGCGGTCCAGGCGCGGTCCGCCCACCACCAGGAACCCCCGGCGATGCCGGCGATGACGAGCAGGATGAGGAGGAGGGCGACGAGGCGGCGCATGGTCTAGTGGTGGCGCCGCATTCCCGGTCTGGCAAGGCGCCCGCGCGTCAAACTACGCGCGGGGTCCGCGGCTGCATCGGGAAGGCGGCCTGGGGCCGCCTTCCCGGGGGCAGTCAGGCGGCCTTCTTGAAGATGATGCTGGCGTTCGTGCCGCCGAAGCCGAAGCTGTTGGACAGCGCGATGTCGATCTTCCGCGGCTGGGCTTCCAGCGCCACGCGGTCGATCGGGCTTTCCCGGGACGGGCTTTCCAGGTTCAGCGTCGGCGGGGCCACGCTGTCGCGGATGGCGAGGATGGAGAAGATGCCCTCCACCGCGCCGGCGGCGCCCAGCAGGTGGCCGATGGCCGACTTGGTGGAGGACATGGCGAGGTTCTTCGCCTCATCGCCCCAGAGCCGTTCCACCGCCTGCAGTTCCAGGTCGTCGCCCATCGGCGTGGAGGTGCCGTGCGCGTTGACGTACTGGATCTCCGCCGGGCTGAGGCCGGCGCTGCGCAGTGCCGCGCGCATGGCGCGGAAGGCGCCGTCGCCATCCTCGGTCGGTGCGGTGATGTGGTAGGCGTCGCCGGACATGCCGTAGCCGATGACCTCGGCGTAGATCTTGGCGCCGCGGGCCTTGGCGTGTTCCAGCTCCTCCAGCACCACCACGCCCGCGCCTTCGCCCATGACGAAGCCGTCGCGGTCCTTGTCCCAGGGGCGGCTGCCCTTGGTGGGGGCGTCGTTGAAGGCGGTGGAGAGGGCGCGGGAGGCGCAGAAGCCGGCCATGCCGATTTCGGCCACCGCGGCTTCGGCGCCGCCGGCCACCATGACATCGGCATCGCCCAGCGCGATGAGCCGCGCCGCATCGCCCAGCGCATGCACGCCGGTGGCGCAGGCCGTGACCACGGCGTGGTTCGGGCCCTTGAAGCCGTATTTGATGGAGACGTGGCCGGAGGCCAGGTTGATCAGCGCGGAGGGGATGAAGAAGGGCGAGATGCGCCGCTGCTTCCCCTGGGCAATCAGCAGGGAGGCTTCATAGATCGTGGGCAGGCCGCCGATGCCCGACCCGATCATGACGCCGGTGCGGCAGCGCTCTTCCTCCTGGTCGGGACCAGGCATCCAGCCGCTGTCCTCGACCGCTTCCTGCGCCGCGACGAGCGCGAGCTGGATGAAGCGGTCCATCTTCTTCTGGTCCTTGACGGGGATCCACTCGTTGATGTCGAGCTTCCCCTCCGCCTTGGTGCCGACCGGAACCTGGCCGGCGATCTTTGCCGGCAGGTTGCTGACGTCGAAGGACTGGATCGCCGCCAGCCCGCTTTCGCCGGCCAGCATGCGCTTCCAGACATTCTCGACGCCGAGGCCGAGCGGGCAGGCGATACCCATTCCCGTGACGACGACGCGCCGCGGCGCCTCGAGATGAACGAACACCCCTGGATCCCCTACCCTGCCGACCGATCGCCCTGTTCAGGCAGACTTCTGCTTCTCGATGTAGTCGATCGCGTCCTTGACGGTCGTGATCTTCTCGGCGGCGTCGTCGGGGATCTCGACCCCGAAGGCTTCCTCGAAGGCCATGACCAGCTCGACCGTGTCGAGGCTGTCCGCGCCCAGGTCGTCGATGAACGACGCTTCCGTCGTCACCTTGGATTCCTCGACGCCGAGGTGCTCCACGACGATCTTCTTCACCTTGTCGGCGGTGTCGCTCATCCCGCGATATCTCCTGCTGGTACGTGCCGTGCTGCGAACGCGAAGGGTGCGCGCCCGGCCGTTGGTTCCGGGGCGGCGCCGCTTAACATGGATGCGTCATCTGGCCTAGGCGGAGCCGGCGCGCAAGCCGCCCGGGGGCGCTAACCGGTGGAAAGGCAGGGACAGGCCCTGCCTTTTTTGCCGCCGGCGGGCGGATGGCCCCCTGGTGGTCTCCCTGGCGGCCCTCCTGGTGACACATCGAATCGAAAGCCTCAGATCATCGCCATCCCGCCATTAACGTGGATGGTCTGGCCGGTGACCCAGGCGGCTTCCGGGCTGGCCAGGTAGGCGACGGCGCCGGCGATATCCTCCGGCGATCCCATCCGCTGGGTCGGGATGCGGGACAGCAGCGCGGTGCGGGCGGCTTCCGGCAGGGCGTCCGTCATCGCCGTCTTCACGAAGCCGGGGGCGACCACATTCACCGTCACGCCGCGGGTCGCGACTTCCTGGGCGAGGGATTTGGACATGCCGATCAGCCCCGCCTTGGCGGCGGCGTAGTTGGCCTGGCCGGCATTGCCGGTGACGCCGACGATGGAGGCGATGGAGACGATCCGCCCCGACCGGCGCTTCATCATGCCCCGCAGCGCGGCGCGGGCCAGGCGGAAGGGCGCGGTGAGGTCGACCTCCAGCACCGCGTTCCAGTCGGCATCGCCCATTCGCAGCGCCAGCATGTCCCGCGTGAAGCCGGCATTGTTGACCAGGATGTCGAGCGCGCCATGCGCGCCCTCCACCTTCTCCACCAGCGCGGCCGGCGCGGCGGGGTCGGCCAGGTCGGCGGGCGCCATCAGCACCCGTTCGCCGCCGAGCGCTTCGGCCAGAGCCGCGAGCTCCGCCTCCCGCCGCCCGGTGATGGCGACCGTCGCGCCCTGGGCGTGCAGGGCGGTGGCGATGGCGGCGCCGATGCCGCCCGTGGCGCCGGTCACCAGCGCCACCTTGCCGTCGAGACGGAACATCAGCGTGTCTCCTCGCCTGCATCCAGGCGCTTGATCATGGTGAAGCGCGTCTGGCCCGGGGGGCAGTCGGGGATCGTCCCGACGACGCGGTAGCCCTGCTTTTCATAAAAGCCGCGGGCCTGGAAGGTATAGGTATCGAGCCTGGCGCCGATGCAGAAGCGGGCGCGGGCCTCGGCCTCGGCGGCCGCCAGAAGCCGCTGGCCCCAGCCGGCGCCGCGCAGGGCGGGGGGCACGGCCAGGTTCTCGGCATAGAGCCAGGACCAGCCGGTGCGGCCGACCAGCCCGCCCACCACCTGGCCCTGGCCGTCGCGCAGCAGCACGCAGAGGGGGCGCGAATCGTGCGGGAAGCCGGCTTCCGCATTGGCTTCCCGCAGCGCGCCGCGCGCGGCCGCTTCCTCCGCCGGATCGGGCGTGGCCGTCAGGTGGAGGGAGACCGTCACAGCGCCTTGAGGAAGGCTTCGATGTCGGCCGGGGTGCCGATGGCGCTGGCGCTGGCTTCCGGCGCCAGGCGCTTCATCAGGCCGGTCAGGACCTTGCCGGAACCCACTTCCACGAAGCGGTCGCAGCCCATGGTGCCCATGGCCAGGATGCATTCGCGCCAGCGGACGGTGCCGGTGACCTGGCGGACCAGAAGGTCCCGGATGGTGTCGGGGTCGGTCGCCTTGGCCGCGGTGACATTCGCGACCACGGGGATGACGGGGGCGGCCATGGCGGCGGCGGCCAGGGCCTCCGCCATCGCATCGGCGGCCGGGGCCATCAGGGCGCAGTGGAAGGGGGCGGAGACCGGCAGCTTCATGGCGCGCTTCACGCCGGCGGCCTTCGCACCCTCGATCGCGCGATCGACGGCGGCGGTGGCGCCGGAGATGACGATCTGCCCGCCGCCATTGTCATTGGCGATCTCGACGACCTCCCGCTTCCCCGTCTCCGGGTCGGCCGCGGCGGCGGCGCAGATGGCCTGGGCCTGGTCGTAGTCGGCGCCCAGCAGCGCGGCCATGGCGCCGGTCCCGGGCGGCGTCGCCTGCTGCATCGCCTCGCCGCGCAGGCGCAGCAGGCGCGCGGCGGTGGAGAGGCTGAAGGTGCCGGCGGCGGCGAGGGCGGCGTATTCGCCGAGCGAATGGCCGGCGACGAGGGCTACGCGGTCGCGCAGCGCGAAGCCGCCCTCCTTCTCCAATACCCGCACGACGGCGAGGGAGACGGCCATGAGCGCGGGCTGGGCGTTGGCGGTCAGGGTCAGTTCGTCGGCCGGCCCCTCGAACATCAGCTTGGAGAGCTTCTGGCTGAGGGTGTCGTCCACTTCCTGGAACACCTCCCGCGCGGCGGGGAAGGCGGCGGCGAGGTCGCGGCCCATGCCGGGGGCCTGGCTGCCCTGGCCGGGAAAGGTGAAGGCGAGAGCCATTTTTTTCCGTGTGACCCTGGTGTGACGGGCGCGGCCCTAGGCCGGAGGGGCGGGAGCGTCAAGGGTGGCGCGCCGCGCGGCGATGCGTGGCGGCACTTTGGCGGCTGGCCCCGGCGGGGCGTCCGGGCTAATGGCGGCTCATCCAACTTCCAACCGAGCAAGAAGGGCCTTCCGCCATGCCGCTCCTCCGCGTCGTCAACCGCAAGCGCCGCAAGGCCCTGGCCAACCTCAAGGGCGCCGACCTGAAGGAGCGCCTGTCCGCGGCCGTGAAGCGCCTGAAGGCGAAGCGCCGCCGCGGGCTGTGAGGCCGCCGGGGGCGTCGCAGCCCCCCTCGGCCTGACAGGCGTGTCCGATTGGAGGGCGCGTCCGGCGATGCCGGGCGCGCCTTTTTTCATGCCGTCTTGCCCTGCCCGGCCCCCCGTGGCGGGCTACTCGCCTTGAAGGCGAGTGGCCGGGGCCGGCGCCGCGCTCCGGGGTTTCCCCGCCCCTGTCGGTGGCCGGTGGACCTGGCGGGTGCGCCAGCCTGCATCACGGCCCTCCCGGTTGCGCCGCGACTCCGCCAATTCTGCCCCTGCATATAGCCAGGCGACAGGGGATTGTTCATGAATGCAACTATGGGTTGCTGGTTTTCGGCAGGACGATTTGCGAATTTGAGATAGGGCCTCGTCGGCGATCGATGCAGATCTGCGACTTGCCTCGGGAAAAGAGACGACATGAGCTGGAGCGCCGGCAGTCCGACTGAGGGTCCTCACACCTTCACGGGCGGTTCATCCGCCGCTTCCGCCGCGGGGCTCGGCGGCGCCGACGTGATGCGGGGTGGCCAGGCCGGGGATCTCCTGGCGGGCGACGACGGCAATGACACGCTGCAGGGCAATGCTGGCGCCGATACGCTCGATGGCGGTGCGGGGAATGACCAGCTTCTCGGCGGTGCCGATGGGGACAGCCTCTCCGGCGGCGGGGGCAATGACACGCTGGCCGGCGGTGCGGGTGCGGATACGCTGGTCGGCGGCGAGGGCAATGATATCCTGGATGGCGGGCTTGGCGCCGACAGCATGGTGGGCGGCGCCGGGAACGATGTCTATGTGGTGGACGATGCCGGCGATGTGGTGGTGGAGGCCGCGGATGGCGGCATCGACCGCGTCAGCACGGCGTTCAGCTATGCGCTTCTTGCCGATTTCGAGGGCCTGCTGCTGAGCGGCACGGGTGATGTGACCGGCACGGGCAATGGGCTGGCGAATGCGCTGATCGGCAATGTCGGCGCGAACCTGCTGGATGGCG
>NZ_FOSQ01000039.1 GCF_900114315.1 Falsiroseomonas stagni DSM 19981 | reverse complement strand
TTCAACTACGGGGACAATGTGATCCTGGCCTGGGCCAATCCCTTCGAGGGGGAGAGTTCGACGCCGCCGGGGTGAGGGCTTCCCGGCCGCCAGCCTGTGCCCCACCAGGGCGTTGGCGTGGCAATGCCAAATGCCGTCGTCGCGCTTCAGCATCGCGACGAGGTCCATGTGCTTCGTCGGTAGATGCGCGTGGACAGCGCCTGCCATTCAGCGCTGTGCCTGCCCTGAGTGTTCTCGATGAACGGGAGCTAGGAGGCAGGGCCTTTGAAGGGCACGGTTGCCAACCGGGGCACGTCGGTGATCGCAGTCCAATGGAAGCTATGCCCCGGCGCCAGCAACGCGACTGCGAGAGGGTGCCCGTACGCTGTTCCGCAGCGTGATCGCCACAAGCCGTAAGCCTTAGTGCTGAATTGCCCTTAGGATGCTCTCCTCCGGACGTTCCCAAATCTGACGCCTTCTGCGCCATAGCGCGGACGTACCTTGCCCCGATTTCCGGCAGACAACTCGGCGCAAACGTTGCATCATTGAATGATGACATCAGAACGAGCGAAGAAGCAGAGATTGCGTGGCGCTACGCCAATGCGCCTCGTGGAATTACGTATACCGATTGACGCAATTCGAGCTATGCCAGACGATGAGCGAAACTTCCTCGTTACCGCATCGCACGCTCACACAGAACTTGCAGCCATGATTCGGGTTGTTCAAGTTGCCCAAAACCAAACGCGCCAAGGCGAAATTTACGACGCTTACGTAAACACCCAATACTTGATCTTATTGCGCCTTATGGCAGGTAAAATTTACGAATCTTGGAACCTTCTCAAGTATAGATATTTTGGCACACAGATGAGCAAGAATTACGACAACGCGCTGGACGAAGAAGGCAAACTAAATCTTGATGCAGTAAAAAAATATTTTGGTCGCAGCGGCAATATAATTGAACTCATTAGAAATGAGGCCGCATTTCATTACACATCCTCAAGTCCGACAGACGCCATTGCCGAGTACCACGAAGAATATGGCCGCATCTATATCGCCGACGATAGCTACAACGATCTATTTCAGATCGGCGAATACATTATGGATTTTCACCTTCTTCGAAAAATTGACGGTGATTTTCAGCGCGCACTCGCAATTCTCGTTGATGAAGTCGCGGAGATTGGTGGACGAATGACGATGTTGCTGCGCCATCTTTTAACGCTACCAATTGCGTTGGCGTTGCGAAACCCTGCGCTGCCTGGATCTGTCCTCATTCACAAGCTTGGCGTACAGACCAATAATCGCAAAGCCTCCATTCCCTGCTTCCTAGATACTTCTCGGTATCCACCTCGGACTATATTACGGCACACCCAAGTTAAGCAGGGATATGCTCATGCGGACGACCCACCAGTCTACGCAACCGTACGAAAGGATCGCGGGAAGCGGCGAGGCAGTTGAATCGATCTAAGAATAAGCATCAGAAAGCCTGGACGGGGATGGGGCGATGATCCCGGAATACATGGTCCAGGCCTGGCGGAACGACCAGCGGCTGAAGATGGGCACCATGGTGTTCAAGACGCCCAACGCCACGCTGGA
>NZ_FOSQ01000041.1 GCF_900114315.1 Falsiroseomonas stagni DSM 19981 | reverse complement strand
GAAACACACACACCACCGCGGGGTGGAGCAGCCCGGTAGCTCGTCAGGCTCATAACCTGAAGGTCACAGGTTCAAATCCTGTCCCCGCATCCCACGTTGCCAGTACTTCCCAAGAACGGCCGTTCTGCACACGCAGAGCGGCCTTTTTGCTGTCTGCCACCTGTCGTTCTCCGGCAGCGTGCAGCAGCGCCGCCACATCGCCGAGCAGGCTCAGGGACACCTCGCCGCGGCGCTCGCCTGGATGCACCAGCACGGCGTCAACCAGCGACCGCAATGCTTCGGTTGCGGCCAGCATGGTCTCCGGATCGGCCAGGGCTTCCTCCAGCGTCTCGACCTTGCGGCGGTACAGCGCCGGCAGATTCGGGTGCAGCACCGGCACGGGCTCCGGCAGTCCTGCGGCGACAATCTCGGCTTGCAGCGCCTCCCGGCAGCGCTCAACCTCCCGCAGTTCGTTCGCCATGGCCGGACTGCCATGGCCGTCTTTGATCAGTTCCAGCAGGTTGCGGATCTGCCGGTCGAGCTTGGTTGCCTGCGCCTCCAGCCCGGCCTGGCGGGCGCCGCGCTCGCGATTGACCGCGTTAATCTCGGCCACGTAGGTGGTCACGAATTCCTCGACGAGTTCCGGCGCGAGCAGCCGCTCCTTGAGGCCGACCAGCACCCTGATCAGGACCGTGTCGCGCGCCACCGCGCGGCGGTTCGTGCAGGTTCCGCGCTCCACATGGTTCGCGCAGCCCAGCCGGCGTGGACGGTTGGTGGATAGGGATCAGTTGTTCTCGGCCATGGCTCTGGCTTCGGATTCGATGGGCGAGAGATAGCCCAGGGCGGAACGGCGCCAGGTCGGGTTGTAGAAACCTTCGATGAAGGCGAACACGGCCATCCGGGCCTCGGCCTGGGACCGGAAGCTGCGGCGGTCCAGCAGTTCGCACTCGAGGGTGGCGAAGATTGCCTCGGCCATGGCGTTGTCGTAGGCGTCGCCGACCGAGCCGGTGGAGGGACGGACACCCGCCTCTTTGCCTCTCAAACCGAAGGCCACCGACGTATATTGGCTGCCCTGGTCCGAGTGGTGCACGACATCCGCGGGCTTCCTGTAAGCGTCAGCTGGTCCCGGCAGGTGACGCGGCGAGCTTGATGTTCCAGGGCAGGAGGTCGTCGAGGCGGTCGATGGTGTGGCCGCGGGCCAGA
>NZ_FOSQ01000044.1 GCF_900114315.1 Falsiroseomonas stagni DSM 19981 | reverse complement strand
CGCAGTCACCCCAAAGGGCTCCTACTTTTTGTAAGCATGCGGTTTCAGGATCTATTTCACTCCCCTCCCGGGGTTCTTTTCGCCTTTCCCTCACGGTACTGGTTCACTATCGGTCGATGATGAGTATTTAGCCTTGGAGGATGGTCCCCCCATGTTCAGACAGGATTTCACGTGTCCCGCCCTACTTGTTCGCAACTTAGTACCACACTCCTCTTTTCGCATACAGGGCTATCACCTGCTATGGCCAGCCTTTCCAGACTGTTTTGCTAAGAAGAATGCTATCTTTGCCAGGCTCCTGCGATTTCGCTCGCCACTACTTTCGCAATCTCGGTTGATGTCTTTTCCTCGAGCTACTTAGATGTTTCAGTTCACTCGGTTCGCCTCCGTATCCTATGTATTCAGATACGGATACCCTCGCGGGTGGGTTTCCCCATTCAGAGATCCCGGGATCAAAGCTTATTTGCCAGCTCCCCCAGGCTTTTCGCAGGCTATCACGTCTTTCTTCGCCTATCATCGCCAAGGCATCCACCACATGCTCTTAGTCACTTGACCCTATAACTTTGACATCTCCTAAAAGATACAAAGCCATTTTCAAGGACTGTCTTGTCAGGTCTTTCACCTGACGCGTTATGCCGTAATGTGAATGATTCTTCAGATATCTCTATCTTGAGAACGATTCGTCATTACTTGAACTTCCAAACAAAGTTATAAAACAAAGTTTTTTCGTTCGTTTTGACGCAATCAAAATTGTTGCCAAGGGCACGGTCTGCACTAAACCTTTACGAATGTGCAGTTTCCCCTGACAACGCTGATTTCGACTCTATGAATTGTTAAAGAACAGCCGATTGAATCCCCAAAGGGAATCCAACAACAAAACAGCCTCTCGCGAAGCCGCTTTGGTGTTGCACAACAAGTCTTGGTGGAGGATGACGGGATCGAACCGACGACCCCCTGCTTGCAAAGCAGGTGCTCTCCCAGCTGAGCTAATCCCCCAAACGATTCTGACACAATCGCTTT